>CAWCZX010000001.1:0-6994 GCA_963800145.1 uncultured Acidobacteriaceae bacterium
AGCCATGAATGCCGAGGACGGCTTTATCACTTCCAACATGGCAATCGCGCCGACGACGAATGGCTCCATCGATGCCTTCGCCGCCGCCCTAACGCAGTTGATCCTGGATATTTCCGGTTATTTTGCGCCTTAGCGATCCGCTTGAAATCCGACCCCGTAAAACGGCAGGATAATCGCCGCTCAGGGCAAGTTCCTGGACGCGACAAAGGTCACATCCGCTGTCGTTCAAGAGAATCTTGGGTGATTTGATTTTGAAGAAAACGAGAAATGACCGCGAAGTCACTGAAGAGAAATGGTAGGCACGAGGAGACTCGAACTCCTGACCTCTACCGTGTCAATCCTGCCCGGATAGGCTTTTCAACAACTTACAAGTGCGTGGAGATTGCCTAAGTACACGCAAGTCGTATAAGACATCGCTTTTTGTGGGTTGGATTGTGGGTTGAAAATTTGGGTACACACCAACGCCACTTGCAAGCCAAGCGACATTCGACCACACAGATAGGATCGCCCTCCTGATGCTCGCAGTCATACCCTTTCTCCCGTGTACACATTCATCGGAGGAGGGAAAAATGCGAGTACGCTACCAACGAGGATATCTTCGGCTTGGCCATCGCAAGACGGGACCGGACTCCTGGGAATTTCTTTGGTGGGACATCGAAGTTACAGGGCACAGAGTACGCCGCAAGGCGGTCATAGGAACCGTTCAGCAATATCCGAATATTGAAGAGGCCTGGCAAGCCAGCAATGGCCTGCGGGTGTCCATCAACGAAGCTAGAAACCGGCAGCAGGAACAATCGGTTACCGTCGCCGACCTAGTGGATCATTACACGAGGACAGAACTCACCGATGATCCATCGGACGGAGGGAAGTCCTACGCCACAAGGACGGTGTACAAAAACTTTCTCGCGAGATGGGTCCGGCCCGCGTGGGGCAGCTTGAACATCCGGGCCGTCCGCACCACGGCTGTCGAACAGTGGCTTCGTCAACTGACGCGCGCCGACGGCGGTCCGCTCGCTCCCTCGACCAAGGCGAAGATCCGCAATGTGATGAGCGTGCTCTTCAATCACGCTATCCGATATGAGTGGCTGGAGCAGGGCAAGAACCCCATCCTTCTCGTCCGCCAGGGGCTAAGCGACAAACCATCCCAGAGTACCTGGAACCTGAAGAATTGCGGGCGCTGCTTTCCCAGCTCGATCACTGCTTTCGTGTAATGGTTCTGCTGGATGCCGCCACCGGACTACGACGCAGCGAACTGCTTGCACTCAAGTGGGAAGACATTGATTTTGAAAGATTGCAAATCGATGTGAGGCGTTCGATCTATCTGAATGTTGTGGGCAATTGCAAGACCGAGGCGTCTCGAAAACCTGTGCCGCTGGACCTAACTCTGGCGGCCGAGCTGTGGAGTTGGAAGCAGGACAGCGTGTACCGCCAGCCGCAGGACTGGGTATTTGCCAGTCCGCACAGTCGGGGCAGGAACCCTTACTGGCCGGACATCCTTCTTTCTCGCGTGGTGCGCCCGGCGGCTGCGCGTGCGGGGATTCGGAAGCATATCGGCTGGCACACGTTCCGGCACAGCTTTTCGACCATGCTGATGGCGAACGGAGAAAACGTGAAAGTGGTGCAGGAACTCATGCGTCATGCGAACTGCCGGTGCACACTGGAGATTTATTCTCAGGCTCGGCTACAGGCGAAGCGCGACGCGCAGCATCGGGTAGTTGAGATGATCATCCCTCGGAAGCGGGAAGCCAATGACGCGCCATTGCCCTTGATTCTTGCAAAAAGCGAAGCTACCACGAGTGGCTGTCACGACCCGATTGTGGTTTAGGCCGTGAACAGTTCCACACATTTCCCAGAGCCGGTATCTCGGGAGTTGGCCCACGAGTTGCCCCACGACCGGGCAGATCGGTGAGTCGCCGACTTATCGTCCAAGTGGATCGCTTCCCTGTCGGCGGACCCAGCGAGCAACTGGCAGGCCCTCGGGCTGTGAGTGTGCTATTGGATTGTGCGCTAACTGACTTTCAAAGCGTCGCGCAAGTTCCTTTCGTTGATTGACTTGTCCTCCCTCCAGTCCTAAGATTCCAGCCTGATGATCGGCCGGACGATCTCGCACTACCGGGTCATTGAGAAGCTCGGCGGCGGCGGCATGGGCGTGGTGTATAAAGCGCAGGACACCCGCCTGGACCGTTTCGTCGCCCTCAAATTCCTGCCCGAAGACGTAGCCCAGGATTCGCAAGCCCTCGAGCGATTCCGCCGCGAGGCGAAGGCTGCCTCGGCGCTGAACCATCCCGGCATCTGCACTATTTACGACATTGGCGAAGAAGGCGGCGAAGCTTTTATCGCGATGGAGTTCCTGGATGGGGTGACGTTGAAGCACGCCGTCAACGACCGCCCGATGGACACCGGGACGTTTCTCTCACTGGCCATTGAGATTTCCGATGCGCTGGATGCCGCGCATGCCGAGGGCATCGTGCACCGTGACATCAAGCCGGCCAATATCTTCGTCACCCGGCGAGGGCACGCGAAGATCCTGGATTTCGGTCTGGCGAAGATCGCCCCGGCGGGACCTGCGCGCAGGGCTGCGGCCGTCAATACTGTGACGCGCACCGTTGACGAGCAGCATCTGACCAGCGCCGGCGCCGCCCTTGGCACCGTGGCCTACATGTCGCCCGAGCAAGCGCGAGGAAAGGAACTCGACGCGCGCACCGATCTTTTTTCTTTTGGTGCCGTGCTCTATGAGATGGCGACCGGCCAAATGCCTTTTCGCGGCGACACTACAGCCGAGATCTTCGATTCCATCTTGAACCGCACTCCCGCGCCTGCGGCGCGGTTGAATCCTGATTTGCCGGCGGAACTGGACCGAATCATCAATAAGGCTCTAGAGAAAGACCTGGATTTGCGCTGCCAGTCGGCAGCCGAGATTCGCTCTGACCTGAAGCGGCTGCAGAGAGATTCGAGTTCAGAACGAATCGCGGCATCAGCCGGTAACCTCGGCATCCACGCGCCCGCGCCGTCTTCTGGTTTCGCAGCAGGGATTTCCTCTGGTACGGTTCCCACCATCGCGTCACCGCCCCGGTCGGCGAATCGCAGATATTTTGTGCTCGCGGCATGTGCCGCAATCTTGCTGGCGGCATTCGCGGGCTATCGCTTCTGGCCTCGCACAACTGCCCGTGTCCCGGGGAAGGTTACCCAGATCAGCCACTGGAACAAGGCAATCAGCGACCCAATGCTCTCGCCCGACGGTCATACCATCGCATTCTCATCCCCTACGGCCGGCGTATTCCAGATTTTCGTGATGCTCACTTCCGGAGGGGAACCGCTGCAACTGACAAGCGATGAGGGCGACAAGTTCGTACAAGCTTTGTCCGCCGACGGCACCGAGATTTACTACTCGCGCAACTTGGGACGGCCCGATATCTGGGCAGTCCCGACTTTGGGCGGTAGTCCCAGACACGTGTTGACCGCTAGCGCGGTGGCACCCTCATTCGATGGAAAGTGGCTGTTCTATGTCTCGGAAGGGAGCTCCGCAATTTATCGCTCTGCGTCCACGGGCTTGGGCGGAGAGGAGATTTTCAAGACGAACGGAGCGCAGCTGTTTCCACAACAAATCCTGCCCTATCCCGGCGGTGACGACCTTCTACTAATTTCGGGTCCGCCCTTCCAGGACATCAGGCATCTGCAGGACATTCATATCGGAAGCCATACCGCGACCGACCTGGGCACCATCACCAGCAATGGCCTCCTTACCTGGGATCAGCCGGGCAAATCGCTGCTGTTGAGTCATACCGAGAACGGCATCAGGAATCTGTGGCGCTACGAGCTGCGCGACCGAGCTCTGACCCAATTGACGTTCGGCTCGGGGCCGGATTCCAGTCCCATGGCAAGGCCCGACGGCCACGGGATCTACTACGTCAGTGGAAAATCTGCCGGATCCCTGACCACCTACTACACGCAAACCAAACAATCGGTGGACATCTCTGATCAGACCGCAACTCAGCCGAATATCTCGCCGGACGGGAAGCGGGTTATGTTCCTTGTTACCATCGGCCCCAAGCAGCAGGAGTTGTGGATCTCCGATGTGGACGGCAAGAACAAGGTGAAAGTGGCTTCGTCGGAAACGTTGTCGACAGGCCCCTGGTCGCGTGACGGAACTCAGTTTTCTTTTGCCGATTTCACGGGTGGCAAGGTCAAGATCTATATCGCCAACGCCGACGGAAGCAACATCCGTCAAGTTCCGTGGAACGGGATTTATGTTGGGTCATCCGCCTTCACCAGCGATGCGAAATCACTCTATTTGGCTACTAACGAGCCGCAGCAGTCTTTACCGCAGGTCTGGAAAATGGGTGTCGATGGCTCAGATCCCCACGTGATCACCCAATGCGGGTTCGTCGGCGACATCACCTCAGATGACAAGTATCTGCTTACCATCCAACCCTTCGAAGGCATCGGCCTGTACCAAGTGTCGCTTGCCGATAACAAGTGTACGAAGTTGCTTCCCGACGTCGTGACGTTCGGAGTAGTTCTTGCACCCGACCAGAGATCCTTCTTGTACGCCGTCGCCTCGCGCGGTTCCGTGACGATTTACCGGCAGCCGTGGAGAGATGGAAAGCTGACCGGACCATTGCAAGTGGCATTCAAGGTCCCGTTTGCTTTCAGCATCAGTTATGGCGGAAATGGGTACGATTTTTCGCGCGACCTCTCAACCATTATCTATGCGCGTCCCGGGGGGCAGCAGGATCTGTATCTGTTGAGCACGCCCTAATTCGTGGCTGATGCCGGTCTCATCCGCACCCGCGGCTCTCAGCGGGTCAGGTTCTGGCGTGCCCGTTACCCAGTCAGCCGCAGTTTGCACAGGTCCGCTCCTAGTGCTAACGAGGAATGACGGCTGCCGACTATTCCATCCACACTTAACACACCTGCCAGACTATGCTGCGGGTATAATTTGGCGCACTGATGACTCTGGCCTCCGGCAGCAAGCTTGGCCCGTATGAGGTTCGTTCGCCGTTGGGAGCGGGCGGCATGGGTGAGGTGTATCGTGCCCGCGATACGCGACTGGGCCGCGATGTAGCGTTAAAGGTCCTGCCGGAAGCGTTTGCTGCCGACACCGAACGCATGGCTCGCTTCGAGCGCGAAGCCAAGGTCCTCGCCTCGCTCAATCATCCCAATGTCGCCTCCATATACGGGCTCGAAGAGTCGAATCACCGGCGTGCGCTGGTGATGGAACTGGTCGAGGGGCAGACGCTGGCCGATCGCATTGCGGGCGGTGCGATACCTGTCGACGAAGCGTTGTCGATCGCCAGGCAGCTTTGCGAGGGTCTCGAGTACGCGCACGAGCGCGGAATCGTTCATCGCGACCTGAAGCCCGCGAATGTGAAGTTGACGCCGGAGGGACAAGTCAAAATCCTGGACTTCGGCCTCGCCAAAGCTCTCGACCTGGCTGATACCGTGTCGGTCGATCGAGCCAGCTCGCCGACCATAACCCGAATGGCCACTCGAAAGCCTTTACGTTGTGCCCGCTGACGCGGGCAGTCCGCCGGAATCACTCAATACAAGCGAATGGGCGGAAGCGGACTCCTTTTCGCCTGACGGCAGTGAATTGGTGTATAGCACTTTCTCCCCGGCAACGGGAAACGCCGAGACTTGGTTGCTGCCGATGCGGTCCGCCGCCCAACCAAAACGAATATTCCCTGATATTCCGCGGATCTTCGATGCTCGATTTTCGCCCGATGGCCGCTGGATCGCCTATGCGTCCGCGCAGTCAGGCCGGACGGAGGTCTATGTGCAGGCGTATCCCGGGCCGGGGGAGCGCATGCAGGTATCGAGCGACGGAGGCCACCAACCAGTCTGGGCGCCAAATGGATCGGAACTGTATTTCCGCACGCCTACGAGATTCATGGCTGCAGAGGTGAAAACCAAGCCGACCCTCTCCATCGGGAAGCCACGACTGTTATTCGAGGGCGACTTTGAGTTGAGCCACCATGACTACGGCCTGCTCCCCGACGGCAAACACTTCGTCATGATCGAACCCAGCGGTAAGACTCCGCCGGCCGACTTGCATATAGTGGTCAACTGGGCCGACGAACTAAAGGCACGCCTGGCTGCCGTGCGCAACTGAGGACCAAAAACAGAGCACCCGCCAGCTGGCCTTCACTGGGTTTCTCGCAATTTCCACAGGCTCATTGGCGATTGGTTCGGCCTCCCTCCGGCTCTCTGATGTTCTAAATGGGTTGAGGTACCTTGCGTCAGGAGAACCATCTTCATGAACATACGACTACTCGTGCTGGTTGCGCTTTGCACCGTTATCTTGGGAGGGTGTGCATCACGGCAGGCCAGAACTGTGTCCCAGAACAAATCCGTAGTTCTTCGCGCGGAACAGGAGATATGGAACAAGGGGAATCTGGCAACTGCCGATGCACTCTATTCTCCTAATTTCGTTTGCCACTTTGTGATTGGACCGGAGTGGCGCGGTGTGCAGGGCATCAAGGAGGTAGTTGCGCAGCATCGACGTTCTTTTCCCGACTGGCATGAGCGCGTGGATGACGTCATCGCGGAAGGCGACAAGGTTGTGATTGGGTTTACTTCGACGGGCACTCAAGAGGGTGAATTTGCTGGAATCGCCCCCACTCGGAAGAAGGTGACTATTCAAGAGATGGCCATCTTTCGCTTGGCGGATGGAAGAATCGTGGAACAGTGGGGAATGCCGGACCTTCATGGCCTTCTGCAGCAACTTCAGACAAGCGCCACAACCCAGCAGCCCGCGAAATGATGATTTTTCCTGAGGCGACGCGCTAGCGAAAAATGCCATAACGCAAGTTGACGGCTCAGGTCTACCGGGAGTTCGCGATATCACGAGTTCACCCGAATCCTGCACAGGTGCGTCGCAGGAGGGCTCTACCACTGTTTCCGGAAATTGGACAGACTCGCTGTCAAGTTGACGTGAAACGGCCATCCCGTGCTCTAGATAACTTCGCCAGGTCGCGCCACAAGTACGGAACGC
>CAWCZX010000002.1:0-1247888 GCA_963800145.1 uncultured Acidobacteriaceae bacterium
GCCATAAAGTCGATAGATTTCAGCATTTCCGGAGAATTATCAGATTTTCGGTGTGTTTCCGGGCAAAATGCAAGATCTTTCCTTTGAAAAGGGACCGGAGACCATTCTCCGCCCTGATAAATGACATCAAAAACGCAGGGATTCTCTGTTGAGAGATTTGGCAGTCCCTTTCGATATCTGGATCATCCGCAATCGATGTAGGATTTCGACCCCGCTTGCAATTTCGAGCGACCTTGATTTGCCCGGATCTGCTGGCGGGCGAGATCGGGCAGACACTCGGCGACGTGTCTGTGATTCAGGCACAGAACTTCTCTCTCCGGCACCAGGACGCTGACGAGCCACCCGATTCGTCTAGTGCGTCAGGGGGCGAAGCGCAGGCGGTGTGCCCGGGAATGTTCAACATACCGGCGCTTCGCCGAGATTGGCAGGGCGAGGAACATTCCCTGTTCAGGCTTTTGAGCAATTTAAGGCGCTTGTCGAACATGGTAACTGGGGTTACCGCCATTTGGAAATCGAGGCCGTGTATCCGGGCCTACGGCGCTACCCCGCACCAAGGCAAGCTTACCGCCCTTGTTCCGACGCTTGCTTCTTGCGTACTCGTCGGTCTAACTTGGCCAGTTGCAGCTAGCGCGGAGCGGGTGGTTGCGGACAATGATGCGGGCGCAACCCTCGATTCTCCCGGGTGCATGTTAAAGCAGAGAGATTCTTCAGTAGATTGCGAGGCAGCCTTCGAAAGGCGAAGTCTCAGTGAATCCTGCTGGCGATGATCTGAGAGTCGGTCGAATTCCAATTAATGCTCGTCGAACGCACCAATACCTCAAAGAAGCGGAGCGACCCGTCAGGGCGTGATGCTTGTTTTAGAATGGGCGCCATTGAAGCCGAATGAAACAACATTTCGGCAGCCGCCTGGGTTCCGGCGACATCCAATCCCTGCAGAAGAAGTAGACGACCGTTTCCATCCATGTTTGGCAGAAAGGCGATCAGGGCGAAGGTTTCATGCGCCGGATCTGTCCAGTGGCTTTCGTATGAAGTTTGCTCTCCGGGTTGTGGATTCGCGTTGATAATTGTTGCGCCTTCCCTGCCCTGGCCATAGACGATGTGGAAGTTGGCGTCCTTCTCCGCGATGCTGGCCCAGGGGTTACTGCCCACCGAGCCGATGAGAACAGCATTGGCACCCTTCAGATCGTCCAGTCGCAGGTCGCGGGGGAAGCGAAGAAAGGTCCGCTGCGGATTGTACTCAGGCAATGTGGTCAACGTGGCAATAATCTGGGCATCGACGAAGCTCGTTATCCTTTGCGAACGCAAACCTTCTGCGCTGTGCGGATCTACTCCCGGAATAGGCAGTTCCAAGTACCCGCTCTTCATGTAGTCGGCAAGGGCCATCGGACGATGCGAAAGGCCTTCGAGCAGATCTAGGCCCACATCAGCCGGCACTATGTAGGTGTTCCTCTTGCCATCGAAGAGCGATGCCCAGATGGGATCGGCAGGCTTTCGAGTCTGATGTGAATTGCTGGACCGAACTGCGATGAACCACGTGAGAGAGATGAGGACCGCACTGTACGCCGCCAGTTGCAGTACGCGGAACACCCAAGGCTCCCGCCGCAATCGAGGCATAGTTGCCGTGCTCGGGCTCAGCGTGGCCGGCGGTTCTGTCTGAATACTGACTGACTCCAATTGGGAATTCGCAGGTTCGGCGGGAGTGGATGTCGTCGCGGCTGCAGCCCAGTGGAAGTGTGGTGCATAGGAGCCGGCCGGGAGATCAATTTGAACAGTGGGCGGCTTCGACAGGCTCTGATAGTACTGTGCCAACCTCTTGCGAACCTCTGAGGCTTTTACCCGCACCACTGCGTCGTTGCCGGTGTCGTAGTCAATGGGGCGGCCGAACATCTCGGCCCCAATCATTCGCTCGCGGAGGCAATCCGAGCGACCGGCGAGCGCATGCTCTACGACCAGCTGAAGAAAGCGTTGTGCGCGATGTCCCCCCATGAATGCATCGCTTGAAAGCACCTCCTCAAGATGGCTACGCACAGCGGCTACTCGTTCGGGATCAAGTTCAGCCGGCCTCGTATCTTCCAACGTGAGCATTTTGTCTGTCCAACGACTGGGCGAGAGTTTACCACGATGAAACTATGCCCGAACAGACAAGAAACATGGCTCGTGTATGTGTTTGAAGATAAATGATCGGCTCAATCACGCTGGCAGCAAACAGTTTCATGCGCTAACAAACGCCCACTGCGCGAACATCCGAATGGCGCGTAAGCTTATGAAACTAAAGTCCGGTAAAGATAAGCCTTCTCAGCACACTGCTTAGAACGTTCCGCATTTGTTGTAATCAGGTTATCTCATGAACAGTTTTGGTGAATAGCCGGTAGAGGCTTCACGTGTGTGGGCACAGGCCGAGGCCAAGACATACAAGAGGGGAGATTAAAACGATGAAGCAGTCAATTTGGAGGCCTTCGGGGAGACGCATTCATGGAAGAGGCTGGCGGTTGTTCGTTCTCCTACTTCTTACACTTGGATTCTGCGGAGCAAAGACCGGCAGAGCACAGACCGCCAACGCTATCGTATCCGGGCACATTACCGACTCTACCGGAGCATTAATTTCCGGTGCGACGGTTATTTTGACCGAGTCAGCGACGCATATTGCGATGAACGCGACCTCAAACGCCGAAGGATTGTACACATTTCCGTCTGTCAAACCAGGCAATTACAGCTTGAGCGTGAGCAGGGCCGGGTTTGAGACCACAATGATTTCGGGCCTGACTGCAGTGGTGCAAGGCAGTCTTTTGCGCGATGTGGTTCTGGAAATTGGCTCTTCGGCTGAAACAGTGACCGTGACGGCCGAAGCAGCCGACGAAATTGTGGAGCGAGCAAGCTCGGAGTTAGGTACCGAAATCTCGCAGCAGCAGATCCACGACTTGCCCTTGAATGGACGCAACTTCACGCAGTTGCTCACCCTCACTCCTGGCGCCTCTCCTGTCATGACGTCACAGGCCGCCGGAAATGGAGTTGGGGTGAACGATCAGGCCGTACTGGGTATACCAGGCTCGTCGTTTTCGCTGCCTGCGTTGCAAGGGCAGATTACACGCGAGAATGTCTACCTCTTGGACGGCGTCGTCAACACCGACTTTACCAACGGCGTTTACGTAATTCCGCCGATCGTTGATGATTTGCAGGAATTCAAGGTGCAGTCGCACGACGATAAAGCGGAATTCGGAGGCGTGCTTGGCGGCGTGGTCAACGTAGTCACTAGGAGCGGAACCAATCACTTTCACGGTTCCGGCTGGGAGTTCGTCCGTAACAATGTCTTCGACGCACGCGACTCCTTTAAAGACGAGTTGAGCTCCGGACCCAGCCCATTCCGGCAGAATCAGTATGGCGCCACGGTTGGCGGACCGGTCCTGCTGCCTCACCTCTACGATGGTCGCAACCGGACTTTCTTTGTATTCGGATATGAAGGTTGGAGATTCTCGAAGTCGGGAGAACAATTCTTTAACCTGCCCACCGCGGCGGAACTCTCGGGTGATTTTTCGCAATCGACCCTCTCTCAAAACATCTTTGACCCCACCACCACAACTCAAACAGCGAACGGCTATACGCGACAGCAGTTCAATTACAACGGAGTACCGAACACAATCAATCCGGCTCTGCTCAACCAAAACATCATCAACTTTCTCAAAACGTATGACACTGGCAAGCCGGCGGTGGGCATTAATGGTTTTAACGCCTACTATGCGAGCCCACACACAGATAACTCGGACCACTATATGGTCCGCGCAGACGAGCAGTTGAGCAATAGCGACACCTTCTTCTTCCGGTATGACCAATTAAATGTCGTAGACAAGACTCCGAACTCGGCCAGCCAGAGCACTTCAAGTACGGTCAATGCCAAGGACGTGGGAGCCGGATGGAGCCACACCTTCACCTCTAACATTCTCTTTGACTTTCGTTTCGGCATCGCAACAAGGCCTTTCAATCGCGGTCCCGCTGTCGATTCCCACGGACTCGGCCCGTTGCAGTCGCTGGGCTTTACAGCAGCTGGCGGGACGCTGATTTCGCTTGGGGCGCCTTACGATGCACCCGGCATCCAACAGGGCTATGGAAGTTGGGGTCCGAACACTATCACGAATCCGGTGTATGCATATTCGCCCACATTGACTTGGGTCCGAGGCACCCACAACCTGAAGATTGGAATGCAATACCTTCAACAGGGAAGCAAGACTCATCAACCTTCGTATGGAGATTACCCATTCTCAAATACCCAGACTGGCGATCCGCAGAATGTGGGCACCACGGGCAACTCACTTGCATCTGCGCTTTTGGGCTATCCCGCGTCGAACAGTAACTCGCCGGAGACAACACAAGGCAATCGGGTTTCCTCCTATGCCGCCTTTGCTCAGGATGTTTGGACTTTGAGCCAGAAGTTCACGGTCACTTACGGGTTGCGTGTCGACCACCGGCGCCCATTCGCTCCAATGGCAGGCACCTTCGTCTCCAGTCCGAATACCGACGGCATCTACTGGATTGGCATGAAAACCCTGCCGGCACCGTGTGCCGTGACAAATGTGCAGCCTTGCATTCCATCAGCGGATGGTTCGTTGGCAGGGATCGATGGCGGTGTCGCTGCAATCGATCCAGACACAGGGTCGCCATGGTATAACCCGGGAGCTCCCCCTATTCAGTTGTCGCCGTATGGCACCGCTTGGGGAGCCACCGGCGGTTGGGACATGGGACCACGCGTCGGAATCGCATGGCGCATTGACTCGAAAACAACGATTCGCGGCGGCTATGGCTTTGTGTTTGATGCGAACCAAGGCATTGAACAGGACTGGAAAGCCAATGAAGGCCAATGGCCTGCCAACGGTGCAGTGGGAGGGAGCATTGCCATCAATCAGACTGGCGCTCCTCTTACTCCGATCCAGTCCACGATAAGCGCAGTGGCGAAAGTATTGCCGGCTGCCGATCCGTGGGGTCTAGGTAGCTGGTATACAGACCCGCACATCCAGGATCCGCGCTCCGAGCAATACAACTTGACTGTGGAACGCGAGCTGGGATCCAAGACTGCACTTTCAGTCGGATACGTGGGAAGCCGTGACGACAGATTGGCTATTACCGGCCAATGGAATACGGCCAGGACTCCCGGCCTTGGCACCATATCGCAGGTTCGGGCCCGCACTCCCTTCCCTTGGTACAACACCTCCTCCTTCTACAGCACGAGCAACGGGACGTCGAACTACAACGGACTCCAGATAAAGCTGGACCGCAAATTCTCCAACGGTCTCCAATATCTCGCCTCCTACACCTGGTCCAAGGCGATTGGCACAGGAGGGAGCGGGCTGTTCGATGTCGAGAACGGGCCGGGCGGATTCTCCATTTGGCAGAACTATTACGACCTCAAAGCATCCAGGGGAGTACTGGCCTTCAGCGTCCCGCAAATGCTTACGATGGCCGGTCAGTATGCTCTTCCGGTTGGCATTGGTCAGCATTATCTGAACCATGGCCTCGCCGCCTACATCTTGGGTAACTGGCAGGCGAATACGGCCGTTCAATTGCGGTCGGGACAACCGTACAACTTGGATGTCAGCGGGGACGTCGCCAACATTGAAGCGCCCGCTGGCGACAGCTGGTTTACGTACGAAAGGCCGAATCAGGTTGCAAATCCCAAGGTGTCGCACCCGACAAAAGATGAGGCGTTCAACACCGCCGCGTTCCAGGTTCCTGCGACCGGCACCTTCGGAAACGCCGGAACATCGCCTCTCTATTCATCGCATTTCGCCAACGCGGATATGTCCCTCTTTAAGAACATCCCAATCAGGGAGCAGTTGGCGATCAATCTCCGGGCCGAAGTCTTCAATGTATTCAACATTCAGAATTACGGTGTGCCGGATACCAACGTAATTCAACAAGATCCCAACGCGGGCAGAATCACCAGCACCGTCTCTGACAATCCACGTGAAATTCAGTTGGGAGTTCATCTGAATTTTTGAACACGAGAAACGCCAGCATCAAGCGGCGGGACACCTATTCGGTGTCCCGCCGCTCCCTTGCCCTCATGTCTCCGTCTTTCCACAATCGTTCAACCAAAACTGCGGCCACTCATGCGGCTCTATATTTGATCGGCTTGAAAGTGCCCACGACCTGAGAATGGAGTCAAGATGAAGAGCGGCATTCTGCCAAAGAAGTGGTCCATCTCTCGCCGATCATTTGCAAAGGGATCGCTCATGGGGGTGGCGTCGTTGTTGCTTAGCAAACACCTGCGGGGAGAGCTGTCGGCAAAGGTTTCAGGTCGAGCTTCGCGCTTCATCAACCCAATCATTGGAGTCAGCACGAGCGATTTACTCGGCGCGGGAAAAACCTTCCCGGGCTCCACAACGCCATTTGGCATGGTACAGCTCAGTCCTGACACGATTACAGGGGGCCTTAAGGGCCCGGGCTACCCCTTCGAAGGCGATAACGGCCCTGGCTATTCTTATGAGCAGACCACGATCGAAGGATTCAGCTTTACACACATGAGCGGAGTGGGATGGTACGGTGACTTTGGCAATCTACAGGTAATGCCTACCACTGGCCCGATGAAGCTTGACAGTGGGAGAGTCAACCATTCGGGTGAAGGCTGGCGCTCGGCGTATAGCCATGCAAACGAACAGGCTGAAGCCAACTACTATGCTGTAACGCTGGAGAAATACGGCATCCGTGCAGAACTTACGGCTGCACCTCGCGCGGGCATGCTCCGCTTCTCCTTTCCAGAAGCTCAGAATGCGCGCATTCAACTGAATCTCGCGCGCCGTATTGGAGGCACTTCTACTCGTCAATACGTGAGAGTCGTAGGAGATCGAGCGGTCGAGGGCTGGATGCGTTGCCCATCAGCGGGCGGCGGCTGGGGCAACGGTGAAGGCAAAGTAACTTATACGGTCTATTTCCACATGGAGTTTTCAAAGCCATTCGAGCACTTCGGCGTATGGAAGATCAATGTTCCAGATAACGCGTTTCCCGTGCAACAGGGACTCGCGACTTCATATTTCTACACCGACGAATATCAGGACCTTGTTCTGCGAGGGGAGGTGCTGGACGGATGCAAAGAGCAGGAGGGGAACCATATCGGTTTCTTCGTCGAGTTTTCTCCACTTGCCGCCGATGAAAAAGTAGCTGTGAAATCGGGCATCAGTTTTGTCAGCATCGACGGCGCTCGCAAGAATCTGGCGCACGATATACCTGGATGGGATTTTGATGAAGCGCGACGGAAGGGACGTGCGCTCTGGGATGATGCGCTGAACTCAATCGAGA
Organism: uncultured Acidobacteriaceae bacterium; assembly: GCA_963800145.1. Classification (GTDB taxonomy): domain Bacteria; phylum Acidobacteriota; class Terriglobia; order Terriglobales; family Acidobacteriaceae; genus Telmatobacter. The sequence goes on from CAWCZX010000002.1 coordinate 7,285, forward strand.
TCGAGGGTGCATCGGAGGATGAGAGCAAGATCTTCTATACCGCCATTTATCACGCCATGATCGATCCGCGCGCGATTTCGGATGTGGATGGCAAATACGTCGGTGCCGACAACAAAGTCCATACCGCCGATGGCTACACTCCAAGGACGATCTTCAGTGGTTGGGATGTTTTTCGTGGCGAATTTCCCCTGATGACTCTGCTGAATACGACCGTTGTCACCGACGAGATCAACTCGCTCGTTACCTTGGCTGAAGACAGCGGCAAGGGTTATCTCGAACGCTGGGAGATTATGAACGCGTATAGCGGATGTATGGATGGCGACCCTGCAACGTCGGTGATCGTGGATGCCTATACGAAGGGAATCCGGGGCTTCGATGTGGACAAGGCCTACGCCGCTTGTCGACAGACTGCGGGAGGAAAGAACGGATCGACCAACCGCCCAGAGAATGATTTCTATGTAAAGCATGGATACGTTCCAGACCAGACTTCCTCCCCTGGGGTCTCCTGGACCCTAGACAATGCATATTTCGACTGGTGTGTGGCGCGTCTGGCCAAGGCATTGGACAGGAAGGAGGATGCGAAACTATTCTCAGCGCGTGCGGCGAACTACAAGAATATCTATGATTCCAGCGTCGGCAGTATGCGGGCGAAAAATGCCGCAGGCGAATGGATTCCATGGCTGGGCATGACGGCGTTCGGACAGGGGTGCACCGAGAGCAATCCGCTCCAGCAGACCTGGTTCGTTCCCCACGACGTTGCTGGATTAATCGAGTTAATGGGAGGAGCGGAAAAGTTTTCCCAGAGGTTGGAGGCTCTCTTTGAGAAGACGCCCTCATCGTTCGGATGGAACGACTATTACAACCACGCAAATGAACCGGTGCACCACGTTCCTTATTTGTTTGTATATGCAGGCAAACCCTGGCTCACTCAGAAGTGGGTGCGTCGTATCCTAACCAATGCTTACCACGATAATGTGAATGGCATCTGCGGCAATGATGATGTAGGCCAGATGTCGGCATGGTATGTCCTAAGCGCAATGGGCTTTTATCCGGTGTGCCCGGGAAATGGAATCTACATCCTTGGTGGCCCGCTGTTCTCTCGAGTCACGCTCCATCTGGATGAAAAGAGTTACAAGGGAGCGAAATTAACGATCGTGGCAAAGAGCAATGCGGCTGACCATCCTTTTATCCAGAGTGCGAAGCTTAATGGGGTACCTTTGTCGCGCGCATGGATTCGGCACAACGAAATTGCTGTTGGTGGCATTTTGGAATTCGAAATGGGCGCCGAGCCCAACAGAGAATGGGCAGCGCGGAAAGAAGATCTGCCACCCTCGGGGGGATGAAATAAGCCGTGAAGGATTTGCGCGTCACAGGCATCAGCCGTAAACGTGGAAACTCCTGGAATGGGCCCCATCCTCAGATCCCGATCCGCAGGTCCCGCCAGAGGGCCTCGCCCGATCAGAATGCATCTTCGAAACGATGTCTAAACGGCACCCGCGAAATGGAACAGATCCTCGTCCCCATCAAGCTTTCCGCCATCCCGGGCAGCAGGCTCGATTCCATCTAACTTCCCGCCGCTGAAGTCAGCTCCTGGCGATCGCGCGAACCCGCTCTGCCGTGTCGGGAATTTCTCTGATGTGGCCCTGTTCTGGAGAGCGTCCAGCTCAGTAGAGACTTGGCTTTTTGCAAGCAATTCGGCAGTGGACGTGAGTTGCGGGTCATTCTGGCACGATCTGGTCAAGCTGCGCAGTCTGCATTCCGGCCTGTTGCAATGACAACTGCGGGATGCAACGCGGCTACGTGGAGTAAATTGGCAAATTGTAGAGTGCTGGTGGTTCTGGTGGCACCATTGGCCTTTTTGACGAGCCGGAACGCTGCGACACCACGACCTCGTCGACTGGGCCGCAGCAACCCTCTTCGTTTTCATCTTCAGCAGATCAACCGATAAATATGGAGAGCGACGGGCGGAAGATGGCGGCGTTGTCAATCAACATGAAACACTTCCTCCATCGCCGCCCACCATTCTCCGGGCGCCCGGTCAGGGAATGGATCTTGCATCGGCCCTACGACGCTCCACCATTTCTGCGTGGCCGGGTCGTCAGCCATTTTGGCCATGTCCGCTTCAAAGTCATTTCCGATGTACACGAAGTAGTTGTACAGGACTGAGTTTCTGACAAAGATCGAGAAGTCGCGAATGTTGCATTCCTCGATCATGCGAAGAACCTGGACGGGGACCGCGCGGTGCGCACTGCGATATGCTTCTTCAAACTCGGGCTTGAGTCCGATCGCCATTCCGTATCGCTTCATCATCATCTATCTTTCTGGCGTGTGTGCCGATTCCTAATGCTCGCGACTCTGGATTGAAAATGGCAATCCATCCACCCAAAACTGGTGTAACGCAAAGAAGCGCATCGCGGGGACGGATGTCATAAATAATCGATTTCCAATTGCGTTGCCGGTAGCGTTACCTTCCATCGTATTGAATCTCCTCCATTGCCGACCTGTCAAGGTAAAAACTCAGCGCTAGTGGCGTCGAAGGGGGCTAGCGTAACGATGCGGAAAGTGCCGGATTTTCAACTCCAGGTTGAATCGCTGACAGATGGAATAATCCGCCCTAGGTCTCATGTGCCAAATCGTCCCCGGCCCCGTGTCATAACTTGCTTGACCGTAACGATGACGGTAGCGCTAACAAAATTGGGCCCGAGGTAGGTAAATTCGCACAAGGTTGTTGTAAAATCGACCCAATATGGCAGTTACGATGAAGGACATTGCTCGTGACCTTGGAATAGCCGTTATTACGGTGTCAAAGGTGATGCGGAACAAGGATGATGTCAGCGAAGAGACTCGTAAGCGGGTTTTGGACCGGGTCAAGGAGGTTAACTACACTCCGAATCTTGCTGCGCGTGCCCTGGTTACGGGACGGTCTAACCTCATCGGTCTCGTCGTGCCCGATTTACTTCACACCTTCTTCGCCGAGATAGCAAAATCTCTTTCCAATGCGCTTCTGAAGAAGGACTATCACCTCATCCTCGCGACTTCGGATGAAAATCCAGAACTGGAGGAGCGTACAGTGAATCGGCTCCTTGGTCGCAAACTGGACGCACTGATTGTCGCTTCAGCGTGCACGACTTCGGAAATGTTCAAAGGTATCCAACACCATGGTCCACCCTTGGTCCTAATTGATCGTAGATTTGACGATCTCCATACAAATTATGTTGGGGCTGATGACGAAATGATCGGGGTACTTGCCACGGAGCATCTCATTGAAATCGGCTGCAAAAGGATTGCCCATCTTCGCGGCCCAGAGACTAGCGCAGGCATAGGGCGACTCAATGGATATCGAAAGACGTTGGCAAAATACAAAATGAAATCCCTGCCAGGCTACGTTTGCGCGCCTGAGACCGTGGATGTTCACAGCACAGAGACCGGAGCGGAACTGACGAAGCGGCTACTCGAGCTGAACCCGCGTCCGGACGGAATTTTCGCCTACAACGATCCGATGGCAATTGGAGCAATTGAAGTGATTCTCGATGCGGGACTCCGGGTTCCGGAGGATGTCGCAGTAATCGGCTCTGGGAATCTTTACTATGACGCTAAACTCCGTATTCCACTCTCGAGCATCGACCAACAAACCGAGCAGATCGGGGAGCGTGCGGCACGCTTGACCTTATCGCTCCTGGGCTCCAAAACCCGTCCGCGAAACAAGGCTGTCATAATTCAACCACAGCTCATTATTCGTGCCTCCACCGACCGGAAGCTTGCCAAGCGACGTGGATTGCGCGCGCAAGATTGATCGAAGGCCCCATGTTGCATTTGAGGTCGAAAAGTCAGTTCGCTGGAATTGGCGATATCGACTTGACTTCTCCATCGAAGACACTCTCCTTTCTTATCAGCCCCGCCAGCTTCAGCGAACAGCGCATAGTTTCCACCAGATGAACGCAAATCTCTCCTTGCCTGCAGAAGAAAATCCTTGACAGACAATTTGAGAAGAGGATAAAAAAAATATCGACATGTTCGGTAGCGATGCCGGTATCGATACAGAGCTGAACGGAGCTGCCTTCGAATGATCGGGGCGTAGTAGCGCGCACGGTAGTGAGCCAGCTCGGGTCCTTCGGGAGGTCAAAAGTGAAGAGGAAAACCCTGACACCCAACGCGATCATCAACGACGAGAATGCCAGACCGCCGGAGAGGGCGGAAGGCTTATGAAAACTTCCTTTCGACCTCGCACTCTGAGCAGAAAAGACTTTATAAAGGTCATGATGAGTGGCACTGCCGGCGTCATTTCGGCAGGCTTTGGTTCCCCACTATCTCTCCGAGCTGCAGTTCTCCCGGCAACAGAACCTCTCATCGATAGACTCACGCCATATATCCGTCTGTACGGAGCAACAGCGGCGGAGATCGGGGGCAACGCAAAACTGGACAATCTGAAGATTTCCGTGAGCTGTAAGAATTTAAGCAGCATTAAGTGGAACATTACCGCTCCGGAAGAAGGTGAGTATGACCTGTTCATTTCGTGTGCTGTCCCCGGCCCTCAATTTCAGCTGGAAGTTGTCTCAGGTCCGAGTTCGGTTAAATCGGACCTAAAGATAACCGAAGGTGTGTATCACTCAACTGAGGGCGGCTGGTTATTTAATTTCGAAAGAAAGCGACTCGATGGCAGATTGCACTTAACCCGCGGAATAAATCCAGTCACACTTCAAGTATCGGGAACTGACTCGGACGCAGTGTTTCGGTTGCGATGCCTCGAAGTTCTTTCCTCTTCGGCCAATGCTGAAAAGACGGCCGCTGAAGAAAGTGCCCGCGCGCATCGAGCCAGCACAGACTGGTTTGTCAAGGCAGGGTACGGGGCCATGTTCCATTGGACAGATTTCACGCAACCGCGAGATGGCATGAAGAGGCCGTATCCAGAAGCCGTCAACACCTTTGACGTTGATGCCTTTGCAAAACTTATAGGCGAGATAGGGGCGGCTTACGTGATCTTCACCCTGAACCATGCCCATCCGCACTGCCCCGCTCCCATCGAGTCCTGGGAAGCCATCCATCCGGGATGGACAACGCGGCGCGATTTAATCGGTGATATCGCGGATGCGTTGGAGAAGCGGGGTATCGGATTTCTGCTTTATATCAACTCCCCTGTTTTGACGATGCTTGGCGACATTGGGAAGAATGGTTTGTACGAGCTGACCTGCAGTGAGGAAAAGTTCACCGAGATTCACAAGAATGTGCTTAGCGAAATAGGCTCGCGATATGGGGACAAACTGGCCGGCTATTGGTTTGATTCGTGGTATCAATCGCTGGCTGCCTATCCCGACGTTCCGATTGAGTCAATCTACCGCTATTGCAAAGTGGGAAACCCAGGCAGGATAACTGCCTTTAACTTTTGGATCTTTCCAGTTTTAACTCCGTGGCAGGATTACTGGGCAGGCGAGCTCAACGCTCTTCAAACTCCTTTTGAGTCTCGTTACGTTCAGAGTGGGGCTGGCACAGGATTCCAGGCTCACGGGATGATATCCATGCTGCCATCATGGGTGCATGGCGCAACCGGCCCGATTCCACCGCCTCAATTCAGCACGGAGGACTTGATCGCATATGTGAAGGCCAATGTGGAACACCAAGCCGTCACGACGATCAACATCGGAATCTACCAGGACGGCACGATTGAGCAGAGTTCTCTCGACATGATGCGCCAATTGCGCCGCGCGATTTGGGAGAAGTAATGCAAATGGCCAAGCGCTGCTATCAGAATGAGGTTGTCCATTGCTCGGCTTGAGCGGTATGCGACATTACTACCTCTAGGGTCTTCTTCTTGACAGGAAAGCGAATTCGGGTGCAGAATTGGAACGAAATAAACAGAATATCGTTACCGGTAACGAAGTTACAACGGACGAGAAGCCCCGAAAAGAGCGGGGGTGCTATTTCAATCTTCGGTAAGGATAATGAAATGTCAGCATATGCGGTCCCTGAGGTTTTGAGACCTGAGCCCGTCGGCCGCGACGAGGCGATTCTGGTCGCTAACGGAGATCTTCGCCTATCTGCCAACCAGGTTTGCTGGCCGGCCCAGGCAGCCCTTGAACGGATGCTGACCGAAGCCTTTCTTGAAGAAGGGATCAAGCTCCGCCGAGCGCACGCTTACAATCCCGCCCTGAAGCACGGCTTTATCTCGGGCCAGCGCATGGGCATGGATGTGTTCGAAAAGATCGATCCCGACGCTCCTCTTGTAGTCGCCGAAGCCGTGTGGCAATACAGCGGCCACCTCTGGGCGGGACTTGTCACCCATCGCGGCCCAATTCTCACCGTTGCAAACTGGTCGGGTCAGTGGCCCGGGCTGGTCGGCATGCTCAATCTGAATGGATGCCTTCGCAAAGCCGGGATTCCCTTCAGTACGCTGTGGAGCAAGGATTTCAAGGACCCATTCTTCAAAAATGGCCTTCGCCAGTGGATTAAAGATAAGGTTGTTGTCCACGATATCTCGCACGTGCATGAGTTTGACCCCGAGAGAGTGGGTGATGCCGAGCGGACCCTTGGAAGCGCTCTGGCAAGCCAGTTGCAGAGCAAGAAGGCGATTCTGGGCGTCTTCGATGAAGGTTGCATGGGCATGATGAATGCCATCGTTGAGGATTCCCTTATGAATCCAGCGGGCATCTACAAGGAACGCCTCAGTCAGTCGGCTCTCTATGCCGCGATGCGCGATGTGACCCCGGGAGAGGCACAAGCGGTGCGTGACTGGCTCGACAAGAGCGGCATGCGATTCATCACCGGCCCCAACGAGGCCGAAGACCTGACCGGCGCGCAGATTCTCGATCAGTGCAGGATGTATATTGCCGCTTTGCGGATTGCCGATGATTTTGGTTGCGATGCCGTCGGCATTCAGTATCAGCAAGGTCTGAAGGACCTTGTGCCCGCTTCCGACCTCGTCGAGGGCCTGCTGAACAATGTTGAGCGTCCGCCTGCCTTCGGCCGCGATGGCCGTGAACTCTATGCTGGAAAGCCGCTGCCGCATTTCAATGAAGTCGATGAGTGCGTGGGCGTGGATGCAGTGGTGACCAACCGCGTCTGGACAGCAATGGGGCTGAACCCGGCCACGACTTTGCACGATGTGCGATGGGGCGAACAATACACGGCCGATGGATTCGACGAGTTTGTATGGCTCTTCCAGATTTCAGGCGCCGTGCCGGCCTCGCACCTGGTTGACGGCTACAAAGGAGCGGTCAGTGAGCGACAGCCATCGATGTATTTCCGTCTTGGCGGCGGCACCCTCAAGGGCGTGTGCAAGCCCGGCGAAGTAGTCTGGAGCCGTGTGTATGTTGAGGGCGGCAGCCTGAACGTCGACTTGGGACGCGCTACCGCGATCTCATTGCCTGAAGCAGAGACCAACCGGCGTTGGAAGGAAGTAACTCCGCAGTGGCCCATCATGCACGTGCTGTTGCATGGCGTCGACCAGAATCAGTTCATGGCCCGTCATCCTTCCAATCACATCAATGTGGCCTATGCTCCGACCAGCGAAGAGGCTGACCGGGCATTGGCAGTGAAAGCAACAATGTTCCACGAGATGGGCCTGAATGTTCATCTTTGCGGAGCGTAATCCTCCTGAACGAGCTCAACTGCTCGGTATTGGGAACCAACTCATTGCCCGCGAACTGCCTTCCTTACTGCGACCATTTCCTCAAGAGATGCGGGGTTTACGAAGAGATGATCCGCTTTTACGTCCTGAGTGATGACGATGTTGATTGTGAGCGGCCACTTCGCTTGAGCCATACTCTTGAAGTAATCAACCAGCATCTCTGTAGGGTAGAGTGGTGACGCCCATTTTCCATTCATCGGTTTGTCTGGATACCAAACATCTTCCAGTGTGAAGTGGAACTGCGGTGCCAATCCCGCATAGGGACCGCCGGGCAGGAACCAATCTCGCGGAAATGGCGGAGCGAGTGGCGCTCCGAAGTCGACGGTGTCTGCAACGAAGTCGCCTGCGTACGGCGAGAAGGTTGGGAACAGCCACTGAAAGTAGCTAACGACGCGCGATGGATTGCCTGCTTTCAAGTCAACCGTGAGTTCGCGAAACGGGAAATTCCTCCAGTAGTAGGCGTCTCCGCCGTCAATGCACCAACCCGCCAGCCGATTGCCGTAGCGCTCCCCGATTTCCCGGTACATGCTCAGCATGACGCGGATATTCTTCTCGTCGTCGACCGGACTGATACCTGCTGCTTTCGCCCAATCCGGATCTTCCGACGGGCCTGGTCCGGGATGAAAATAGAGCATGAGGCGAGTGTTTCGCTTCGCCAAAGCGTCGGCTATCTCACCAATCAGATCACGCTTGCAGGTGCGACCGGGAACTACCTCATCCATCGCGTGCAGAGGTCCGGGAAAATAGAACTTCCCATGGGTTGTGGTGAAGACGACCCATGCAGCTCCGGTTTCGCTCACCATCCTTGCAAATGCGTTGACATCAAATTCATCAACTGCTTCTTGATATCTCTTCCAAGCCGGTGTTGTCCCGAAAAGTGGGTACGATTCCGGCACCCAGTGGATAAACAATCCGTATTTCCCGTCCACCATCCAATCTGTACTGCTCTTGAGATGTTGAGCTTCCCGCTCCATTCTGCTCAGAACGCCGGAGCGCACAACCTCCAGCCCCAGAACGTGCAAGCTCTTCTTAGGCCAGCCCAAAACAGGATGGGCGAAATCGAGCTTTGCAAGTTCCACCTGTCGTGCATTCGGAAGAACTTTCAGTTCAATGATATTTCTACCGGCGTGCAGCTTGAGTTCGCCTTGCAGCCAGTCTCTCTTGAAGGACGGCCTGTCCTGGGGACCTCCAATCCAAATCCCTGCCTTGACCGCATGAACCTCGCAGGTAGTCGTGGAATCTCCACAAGTCACTACGATTTGCGATCCCAGGTTGTCGTCGTCTCCGGGATGATACATCACAGCAAACTGATATAAACCAGGTCTGTCGGCCTCGACAGTCCAGCGCAGCGTATCGTCTGCACCCACAAATCCGTAGGGCGTCCTCCGCGGTTCAACATCGTCAGCAGACGTCAGGCGAACTTTTCCGCTGAGTTCTGCGTTGTATCCGGTCATGTGCGTGACATCGTCGGCCGCGAGCTTTATCACCCAGGGCTTCCAGCGGTCTTGGTCCCACATCACACTGTTAGAGCGAGCCTGAAAGGCTCTGTCGTCCGTCAGCACGGAGCCGGTGCAGAGGCCGTAGATGCTGGGCCACGCAGATGCTGCGCCGAGAGCCGCGGCCGACACCAGAAACTCTCTCCGATCCATAGAGCGATCCTCCGGATTCTGTACATCCTCTGCGCTGGGAGTTTAACCAAGAGTCGCAGAAGGTGGCCCTTTCTTAAGGAAAGCGGAGGCTTCGGTCGCTCCACAGTTCGCTCTCTCATTCATTCGAAGGCTCCCGGCGAAGAGGGTACCGAAGGCACGCCCGCACTGCTCAAAGCGATCACGGTGTAAACATGTTTGATGCCTGCCTTGGCTGACGTATCCAAGTGCACCATCTGGGGAAGGGGTGCGATCGGCGTATCGTGAAACGACAATCCCTGGAAGAGCGGGCGGCCATATACGGATTCCGGTGGTTGAGTCGGGAGTTTGGCGATTCCGCGACCATCCCGAAGCACGATAAAGCCGCCGAGCCCGCTAATCATATCCACCTCAGTTTCCCAGGTGACCTCATTTCCGTGATCGGCTTCGGCCTTCACCCGCACGTTGACGGGAGCAGGCGGAGCGCTCGTGTCGGCTACGGTTCCACTCCTGACATATTCCATCCAGATTCTTGCGATCGCCGCATTTGGCAACCACGCAGCCTTCTTCGGATCGTCTTTGAATTCTGCCGCGGGCACGGCTGTTTCGGCGAAAGGAGTCGCCAGCCATGCAGAACTCATATCTATCGGTTTTAGAATCTTGGCCCATTCGGACAAACGCATTTGCAGGCAAGCTTCAAAAAACGGGATCGCGAGATATCGGGAATCCCCACAGTAGTGGGCCGTACGCGGATCGGGAGCGAGCCCAATGGGAGCTCCCTGGGCTCGATACTCTTCGAAGGTAGCTATCGAGCCGTCCCAGGGACGGTTTCCCCTTTCTCCGACGCCAAAGTTAACCATTGTGGGGATCTCATAGATTGCCGGCGGAACTGGGGGCTGGATGAATTCTTGCTTGGAACGAAACATCGCTGCTGTGCCGGAGCGGAGGAAAGCGGCTAGCACTCGTTCGGGATGGAGCGTGCTCATCACATTGGCCCATATCCCGCCTCCCGAATGTCCCCAGAGGCACCAAGGGGCGGAAGCGATTTCGGCGTGACCTGATTTTGCCGCAAATTCGTCAAGAGCCCGAAGGAAAACACGGTCGGAACCTTGTCTTGGGTCGAACCACAGTTCTGCGCCTCCGGGAGTCAGGTCGATTGCATCGTTGAGCACGCGATAGGAAGGCCCAAGAAGCACGCAGTCCCACTTCTTTGCCAGAGCCTGCCAGTGCAAATCGTAGGCAGAAGTTGCTCCGGACTGAGCCGCCGGAATACTCGCTCCGTGCTGATGGACGATCACAGCCCGCACGGTCTGGATGCCATCGGGGATCCAAAGGGTATATGTGACGCCAAGCTGCAACTCCCCTGCAGTTGTTGAGGGTGGATATTCAATCTGCAGGTAGCGCCCTCCGGCGCAGGATGGAGTAAAAGGTCCCCAGCCCTCGTTGGCGGGAGAATTTCCGTTGCCGGGGGGATCCTGCCGGCGAGAATGAGCCTGGGCGGGGACAGCCTTGGACAGGAGAGATGAAGAGGCAATGGCGGCGCCAAGACCGGCCACCCCTCTCACGAATAGGCGCCGCGATGGGGACGCCGGCTCAGGTAGAGCTCGCGAGGTTTCCTTCTGGCCTTCGGTAATCTCATTCATGATCCTGTCCTCCCGACAGATAGTTCGAATAACACGGCGTGAACCCGAGTTGAAGAAGGTGGTTACAAGGATCCTCTCCCTTTCGAGCCACAGCCTAAAAGCAAACTGCGCCTCGCGCGGCTGGTTGATTCGTGCGGTGGCGATGCCAAATGTATGATTCTGTGTATTCCATATTTGGGTTACAGCCACGGCCATCGCTGTCAGTTTCCACGCATTGTCTTGCCGAATAGCTTGATGGCGTCAAGGGAAGCTGACGATACAGTCGCGTCCTCGTACATGAGGAGATTGAAGCTGAGCGCCACGTGGTGGGCTTTGGCACACTTCGCCATGTCGACAATTTGCTCGGAGGTGAACCCCGGCTTAGCAATCGTAGTGTCGGGCCGCCAAATTCCCCACTCGGGCCCGTATCCTGCGCCGTCCAGTATGAACATGCCGTGAGCCTGCAAGCCTTTGTGCGGACCCTCAACATAGATGCCGTCGCCGCCGACCGGCGGCCCGTCCGGGAAGAGCTTTCCGGCGCCATTGTTCAGGCAGTTGTAACCCTCACCGAACTCGACATCTTCGAAATCCGTCAACCGTGGACGGACCCAATCGTTGAAGGAGACAATTCGGCCGGGATACCCCGCTTTGAGAGCCCGGTTCTGTTCTTCAAATGGTGAGGGGTACCATCCTTCGTCGATGAACCATCCGGCCAGACGGCTGCCATAGCGTTCCCCGACCTCGGTCATGATGCCAATCCAGTTCCTCCGGAACAATGCGTCGGTTCCGATCTGGTTTGGATCCGTCGTCCCAAAGTTGCGGGTCTGCCATTCCCTATCACCGTAGCCGCAGTGGTAGTAGAGCATCAGCCTGATACCGCGTTGATTCAAGGCGTCGGCCACTTCGCCAATCAGGTCACGCTTCGAGGTCCGTCCCGGCATGATTCGCTCGACGGCCTGGATCGGTGCTGGGAAAAAGTATGTACGCCAGGTGGCCGACCAGATCACGTAGCCAGCGCCTGTGCTCTGCACCATGTCTGCGAACTTCCCGACGTTGAAATCGTCGATCATCTTCGGCCAGGGCTTTCCTTCTCCGTGTTTTGGGTAACCCCACTCACCCCATTGAAACATCAGGCCGTATTGCGCATCAGCAAGCCAACTGGCGCTGGAACGGGAGTCTCGAATCCGCTTTTCGATGGCCTCTCGCTGGCTGTCCGCAGTGAGTTCCAGCGACATCAGCGCCATGCCCTTATAGTTGTTCTTGTTCGTGGCGGCGCCGGCCGGGTTTGGGCTGCGAACCGTAATGGTGGAAGCTCCCTGTGGCAGGCTTAACCTTCCAGGAACGCGAATCTTGTTCCAGTTGTTCCCCCAATGGTCGTTTCCTTCGGGAATGGTCACGCTGATCCTGTCTTGCGGGCCGGCAATTTCGATTTGGCTGCCCGGCGCGCCACTTACAAGCACATCGAGGGAATACTCGCCGGAGTTCGCGACTTGGACCTTCCACGCGAATGTCTCTTGCGGGTCGTTCCAACTCTGAATCCAGAATCCCTTCGCTTCGCTCTCCGCCAGAGTTGCACTGCGTGCGGCCACATTGGCCTTCAGAACATTCACGGTGTTGGTATAAAGATGGAGAGGAACGTCGCCGCTCTGAGGGATTGTCTGAGATTCGACGTTGGGCTGTTGCGCCGCAGTCTGGGAGTTTAACCCGATCAGAAGCGCTGCGATCATCAGGATTCCAGCTTGCGGTTTGGTCATACCGTCATCCCATCTACTCCAATGCAATTCTTGCCGCGTGGATCTGCCCATAGGGCCACGAAATGCGAATGCTCACAAGACACTTGCCCAATCGGCCACTCGAGAGACAGCTGATCCGATCGTGACTGCCCTACGCTCGGCGCAGCGAAACTTTGCAACAATTCCCTACATAGCTGCCCGTGTAATAAAATCCACGATCGGGGCCGGATCCGACGGCGCAAGTGGATAATGTCCCTCGCCCTTCTTGACGATGACCTGGATTTTGCCGCCAAGCTTCTTGTATCGCTTTTCAACCTCGAGCGTATTGTCCTTGAACCACGGGTCGAGGCTGCCGCAAACGTGAAGAAGCGGCACGTCGGCTTTGACCAGAGGGGCGAGATTATCGAGCGGCTGCGTTTTCGCCAGGGCACTGTGCATGCGCGGATTCTCAGCGTAGACGCATGAAACCTTGTCAGGATTTTCAATGGCCCACGCGTAGACTTCGCCGGCGCCGCCGCCCGCACCCTCCATCGCCGGCTTCTTCGAAAAGCCGTGGCCGATCATGTATTCATACGCCGTGTCCCAATCCTTCACCTCGAAGCTGACCCCAACCGGGCCGGTGACGATGTGAAACCCCTTGGCCAGCAGTTCCTGATCGACCTTGGCGTCACGAAAGACAAAACCCGCCCGGTACACCCAGGGCATGCCTGCAGCCGCAGTGCTTGGCGCGATCACCGAAATTGTCATCGGCGTGCCCTTCACACTGAATTCGTAGCGGTCGTAGCACGGCGAAAATAACGGCCCGCGACAGGTGATAAAGGTGTCCTCATCCGGGTAGTCGCGATAGAAATTCGCGATGCTGTAGTAGGAGGTCCGTGTAAACCTGTCACCCGCGAAGGCCGGCGCCGGGCCTCTTATTGCCTGCATGCTCTGCTCAATAAAATCCGCGATCGGCTTGGGGTTGCGGAGGCTATGCGGATGATGGGCGTAACCCTCCTTGATCATCATCGAGACGCGTCCGCCAAACTGCTGATAGATAGCCTCAATGGCGGAAGTATACTGGCCGAGCATCGGATCGATGCTGCCACAGATTTGAAGAACAGGCACATCGGCCCGCGCCAGGTTTCCCAGCCTTTGAAAACCCTCGCGCTCAATCCCCGGATTGTCGGCATAGATGCAGGAGACCTTGTCGGGATTGGTGCTGCCCCACTGATATTCGAATATCCCGCCCCGACTCATGCCGATGAACGCGGGTTTCTTCGACAACCCGTACTGCCCGGTGAGGTAGGCATACCAAGCATCCCACTCCGTAAGTGCCCTTCTGGACATTCCAAGCTCTTCCAAAAGCTCATCCATAGTCAAGTTCGATAATGACCCTGGCTTGGGGTCGACCGAAATGTATGCGATGTGAAATCCCCGCTTGAGCAATTCGACTTCGGCCTGGGGCTGGTGATTCCAGTAAACGCCGCGCCAGGACCAAGGCTTGCCGGGAGCCGCCTGCTTGGGAACAACGACAACACACCGTAACTGTCCTTTATCGGAGTTTCCGAGATTACCGGACTGTTCGACGGCCGGCGCCTTGAAAGGCGTGATCGCCAGTGTCTGCATATCCATCACGAAGTCGTAACGATCGAATCCGTGCCAGTCGATCTTGTCGCCCTGAAAGGCCAGGGGGACTTGAGGCTCAACCTCGGCTCTGCTCGATCCCGAAGGGATTCCGTTATCGGGAGCGGCCGGAGCCTGAGCTTCAGCCGCGTTGGGCAAGAGAGGGAAAGCGGCGACTCCCGCTCCCACGGCAGCGATGCCTTTGACGAACGTGCGGCGCCCCGGTGACGACGGTTCGGTATTCCTGTCTGTGTCTTGTTGGTTAGATTTCTTATTCATTAGGGCGCCCCTGATTCGCTCGGTTGAAGCGAGTCGTGTCCAAGGTGCGGTGAACTCGCCATCGTTCAGTGAGCATTCCTTCGATTGTTTCGATCATGCGGTGTTCTCTTCACCTGCATCGTGACTGCTATGCCGGACCGCTGCCCGGTTATTTCATTTAGGACTATTTGCGATGATTTTCAGTCCATTTCCTTCAGGATTGTTACGCACTGCGCAGGGCGCATCGAAGTACATCGTTGCGCGGGTATCAGCGGTGTATGCGGGCCAATGCGGCATGCCGCTGTGATTGGGATTTCCAGTCCGCGCGAAACTCGCCCACGCCGTGGCCATCTGCTTCGACAGAACGAAAGCGCCTGGGTCGCCTGCGCTGTAGTGATCGCAAAGCTCGGCATTGTCGAACACAAACGAGATTTCAGACGCATGAAATGTGCCAGGACGGTTATCCAATACCGGGGTCCGCCACGCATAAATGTAAGCGTATGCCGGCGCAGCGCCCAGGGCCGCTTTCCTGACGGCCTGCGTGAATGCCGGGATGCGGAATTCAGAGGCGGCGATAGTGGCGTAGAGACCAAATGGAGTTGCCTTCGGATAGTCTTGCCGATAAGCGGCGATGATCGTCTCGCTGTCCCTGCCAAATGCCTCCTTGACCAGTCGATTCAGTTCCTCAACTGTCATTGCGTCCGCATCGGGACGGTCGAGTCCGCTGACAGCCTCGTTGAGATCCGTACCCGTGATGAACGGAACCCCCGCCGAAATTCCCGGAGCTCCTGGATCGAATGGATGAGATGGAAGGATACGGCCGTCGACGGTGGGTCCCCAACCGCTTTCTCCATATGTCCCGCGAACGGAGGGTTGAGTTCGTGGCATTTTCTTCATCACTTCCGCGGCTGCTCCCGAGAGACGGTCCACGGAAATCTTTTGCAGCTCCTTCACCTGCGATCCGGACAGTCCAAGCTCATCCAATAGCAATTCAGCTACCTGCCGTGAGTAGTCAGGAGTGAGCGCTTTCAGAAATGGCCCGCTTTGGTTGATGGCGCGATGAAATAGGCCCTTGGCCTCTGGCATGGCCATCAGAGCCAAAACCTTTCCACCGCCTCCCGACTGGCCGAAAATGGTCACGCAGTCAGGATCGCCTCCGAAGGTAACGATGTTATCCCGAACCCACTCGAGAACTGCTACGATGTCGAGCATTCCGACATTGGCGGACATCGCGAATTCTTCTCCCCCAATGCCTTCAAGATTGAGATAGCCGTACACGTTCAAACGATGATTGTGAGTCACGACAACAACATCGTGATTGCGTGCGAGACTTTCCCCCTCATAGGAGAGAAGATCGTGATCGCTCCCGCCCGAGTAGCCTCCCCCATGCATGTAGACCATAACTGGGCGCTTACGCGGACCATTGATCTCCGGTGTCCAGACGTTGACGCGCAAGCAGTCTTCACCAGGCACCGTGATGGCGGACCCACGATGAAGCAGGAATGCATCTTCGTCGTGATTCGCCAAGTTATGCCCGTCCATATCGGAGTGCGCGGAATCCTGCTGTGGGCAGACGCGTCCGTACGCAAGCGCGTTGCGAATCCCGGCCCAGGGTTCCGGTTTGGCCGGTGGCATAAAGCGTCTGGCACCGGACGTCGACGCGCCATACGGCACGCCTTTGAACGTGAATACGCCGTTCCGCTTGAATCCGCGGATCTTTCCGGCGCTTGTCTCTGCCACTGTAGCCCCATCCGAAGCAACGACCTTGCTGCGTCCGCAAGTGGCCGGCGCCGGGTGGGGATTGGTCGGTGCAGCGGTTGCCGACGAGGCCAGAAGTCGCTTCGGGGCCAGGGCCGATGCGGTGACTCCAGCACACGACGCCACCATGCCGGCCAGCAGCGCGCGTCTTCCACTCGAGAAAGGAACAGCAGAATCCTCGGATACCTCGGGATGCGATTGCTTCTTGAACTCTCGTACCGGTTCATCCTTCTCTCTCAAAACTTCATCCCTTCTTTGAAGAAAAATGGGCGTTACGGCGCTACGAATTGGGCGGCGATCAGTAGTCGCGAAGGTTGCGCATTCCACGCACCATTTCTCGCCTTCACAAGGGAACGACCTTCTCGATAGAGACGGGTTGGACTTGCAATAGGCGACGGATGTCAGGTGTACGGGCGAGGGCACGGAGCCTCGGCGAACGCACACCATATTCATGCATAGGAATGTTCCTGAAGCCTAGTTTGATAGCGGGTGAGTCGGCGTGCACGGTGAAGTTGCCATGCTCGGAATCATGGAAATGTGCGTCGCCCTCAAGCGAATGAGCGTCCTGTCCGGAAAGTTGTTGCAGACTGACTGCCGGCTGAGGTTTCAGCACGCCAGAGTGATGCAGCAGGTTGAAATCGATCTCTTTTCCCCAGCCTGCGGGGCGTATCGGACGGTAGGAGACAAAGACGATATTACGGCGCACGACATCAGCACTATCCGCGGGCCAGACATGCGGATGAAGCGTATTTCGAACCATGATGTTATTCTCGACAACACGAAGAAATCCTTCACGGAGCTTGATGCCACCGCACAGGCAAAGATTCTCAGAAATATGAAAATTAGTTGAGCCGTCGTCGAGGTCAATGTCCCAACCGTGCTCGCAAGCCCATCGGTTGCGGATGAGGGTATTCGGAAGCATGGCATCGAGCGTAGGCAGCGCGCCGAATCTCGGATCGAGCAACAGTTTGTCCGGGTTGGCACCTTGCAGACTCCACCAGCGGTCGCGGCCCCAGGAGTTGAATGCGCCGTGGTCGCTGGTTTCGAGCACCGTATCGAAAACATCGCAGTATTCGATGATGTGACCACCCCAGGTGCCGTCTCCGATGTTGATGCCGGCACGGGGCACGCTATACAGGGAACAGTAGCTGACTGTGATGGACTGCGACATCGAGATTTCGACCGGGGCGGACTGTTTCTCAACGCGGCCAGTAGCTATGACGAGCGTGTCTTCAACGGAGCAGTCTTTTGCGTAGGACTCGCTGCATGGCCCTTGCGTCAGATCGATTGTGTCGAATGACAGCTTCTGCGGCCAAGTGATGGCGTCTCGAACGGCCTCTGGCCGGCCCACAAAACAAACGCCGCTTGCACCCGCTTCCTCGATCCTGCAACCGCGGACATGCACGCGCCTGTTGTAGCCGCTCATGAATATTGCATTTCCACCAAGTTGATCGAAGAAGCAGTCTTCGATCGCGAGGTCCTCTGCGCCTTCAATATATAGAGCGCCGCCGCGATAGATACGCCAGTCACTGCGCAGCAAGGGCTCCCGGGTCTCCATGAAGGTGCGCAATGTATGGCGAAAAGTTAGGCCCGCCAGCGTGAGGTTGCGTATGTGAGGTGATGAGGCGTCGCCGATGGTAACGAGATTCTTGAGGCGGACGATGTCAACCATGGCTTTGTCCAGATCAACGCCTGCTGGTGGATAGAAGTAGAGTGTTGAGGACTGCTCGTCGAGGAACCACTCGCCGGGTGAGTCGAGCTCTTCGAAGATATTCTCGACGAATAGATACTCCTTGTGCATCGGCTGATTGCCACTGTTGATCTGCCAGCCACCTTCGTAATGGAGAGTGTTATCCGCATCTTTTCCGATGATGCGATAGTGCAGGCTGCCCCACAGAAAGCGTTGCAAAGCGTGAATATACCCCCCCGCAGGATTCTTCCACCGCGCCGCACGTTCGGTGCTAATAGCATCACCAGCGAAACCATTGAGATACCGGGCATTTGGATCGAAGTTGGGATAGCGCGCCAAAACCTGACGCCGATTGTTGATGAAGAGTTGGTCGGTGGTAGTGCCTGAGGGGACGGCAGCTTGGAAGATCCCATCGCGGAAAGGTCGCCAGGCAAGCTGAATTCGCGTGCCGCCACTGAGAATCGCCTCCTCTTGCGCGTAATTGGCAATGCGAAGTGGAGCATTTACAGCTGTGATGTAAAGTGGCTGCTGGAGTTCGTAAGTCCCCGCCCGCAGTAGGATTGTGGACTTTCCAACCGCGCGGCTTAGTGAGAGGGCGCGGTCGAGGCTACGCAGTGGATGAGAGAGGCTTCCGGGCGCATCATCGGATCCGTTGGGACTGACAATGATACAGTCACGGGTGGATTCATTCTCAGCAGCGAGAACTGGTAACGCAATTGAAAAAGCTGTCGCGCCAGCACCGGCAATGAAGGTACGGCGGTCGAATTGGCCTAGGAGCTCATTCATCGCAAACTTCCTCATCGGACAGAGGCGTCCCGCTTTCCTGAGTTGCTCGTAGGCTTCCCGTCCATGAACGGTTTTGGGGGCGCTGGACTTTCCATCAGTTTCGTGGCTACTGCTAAGTTTCTCTTGCATAAAGGTCAATCCCAATGGTTCCCGATGTGCAAGGTCTTTTTACAGATCCTTCTTATTGGGAGTTGCCCAGAGCTTGCCTCCTCTGTCGTTCGACAGTCTGCAGAGCTGCCTTAACATCCAAATCTTCAGGTATTAGCGTTTCTGAGATTTTCAGCTCTCGCTCACCTGCGGCTAGTTCACCCACATGGCAGTATGCCAATCCAAGGTTCTTTTCCAGGGCGCCCAGGAGCTTGCACCTTCCGCACAGAACGATTGCGTTCGTTAGGTCGTATATTGCCCCTTTGTAGTTTGCTTCGAACATTTTCGTATTAGCTTGATTTCCGAGCATACTTACTCGATCAATTGCCTGCTGGTCGTGTTCCAGCTCTTGAATGCGCTCCATGAGTTGCTTGGATTCAACTGGATCAGTCTTCTTCATCGCGCGTGCGAGGGAATAAATCGCTTCGGTGTATTGTGGGTTGAGCGCGATGGCCCGCCTCCAAGCCACCACTGCCTCCGATTCTCGGTGCTCCTCTTCCAGTACATTGCCGAGCTGATCAAATGCCTTAGGCTGGTCTGGACGCAATCTGAGGTATCGCTTTAGTAAATTACCTTGTGTCAGCGCGTTACCTTCATCGCCTTCCAATGCGGCCCAGTAATATAGGGCTTCGGCATACGCTGGAGCAATTTCCAGCGCCTTACGAAACTCGTCCTTCGCTTCTTCGTGCTCTCCTAGGTCACTTAAGAGGCGGCCTCGGAGAAAATGTGCACTTGCCGATCTTGGAGCTAACCGAGTTGCGATCGAACTCTCTTTGAGTGCAGCCGCAATGTCGGTCTGATCGCCCAGTGCGATGGCGAGATTTTCATGAGCATCTGCCGAGCGTGGATCAAGCTCAATCACTTTACGAAACGTTTCGATTGATTCGGATAACTTAGCTTGCTGCTCTTGAACCTGCCCAAGAGCAGTTAGTGCTCGCGCGTCGTTGGGATGAAGTGTTACTGCTTGCAGAAACGCCTCTTCGGCCCCCTTAAGATCGTCTTTCTGAGCGAGTGCAATTCCTCTCTCTAGCTCTTGATTGGATGACTGGTCTGTCTTGGGAGACTGACTAACCTGGGAATGGGATGGTGAGCAAGAAGATAGGGCGAGAATCAGGCCAAGCCAAATACCGAAATGACCAGAGCATGAACTCTTCGACTGCCCCCGACTGACGTTTGCCATTTGAAAACCCTTGCTACGCCTGAAAGCGATTTCCTTCCGACAGGTTGATTTGGCTTTCAGTGGAAAGCATACACGATGAACTTCGGTGAAATCGTCAACCGTCAATCGTATTGTTTGCTGGGAAGCCGGGGCCCCGTAAAGGCGGCCCCCCCCTAAACTGCAGGCTTCACTTCCTAAAAGACGATCTTCCCCGACAATTGCAGTTGGCGGGCGTTGTTGACAGTCGAGGTAACCACGCCAAAGTTAGCGCAATTCTCGCAGGCATTAGGTGTACCCCAAACAGGATGGTTGAAGGAATTGAATGAGTCGAGCCGCAGTTGCAACTTCATAGACTCAAACACTGGGAACTCTCGAAAGAGCGAAGCGTCAAGGTTCTTGAAAGGCTCGGTACGCAACGAA
This sequence comes from uncultured Acidobacteriaceae bacterium, assembly GCA_963800145.1. Taxonomy (GTDB): domain Bacteria; phylum Acidobacteriota; class Terriglobia; order Terriglobales; family Acidobacteriaceae; genus Telmatobacter. The sequence continues at coordinate 27,709 of CAWCZX010000002.1, forward strand.
TTCCTCGGGGTGTTCCCGAATGTATACTGAGCCGGCGCTACAAAGGCAGTGGGATTAATCCACTGGCTCGGCGTTTGATTTTGAGGCTTCGGATTGCCTACTTGGTTCGGACGTTCGTAACCGGAGCCAACGAAGTTAAAGTTGCCTGTGTTGGCAATATCGCCCTCGTCTTGGACGGTGTAAGGACGGCCCGATTCCAAGGTGGCAATTCCGTTAATCTGCCAATTGCCTAGCACGTAGTCCGATATTCGGTTGCCGGTTGAGAAACCACCCTTTCCGATGGGAACCGCCCACACCCAGCCAGCTGTAAACACCTGCGGCAGGTCATAGCCGGTCACACTTCGATCAGCCTTGAAGTTGTAGGGATTCTCGATGCTCGTGGTGCCAATCCCATACCATCCATCGGTTCCGTAGTTCAGCCCTTTCGACCACGTATAAGAAACCAGGTAGGTCAGGCCGGTCACGCGGCTTCTACCCTGGAACGAGGTCTCCAATGCGTTGTAATCGAGCTGCCCTTTCGGTTGATCAAAAAAGGACTGTGGCATGTAAGGGAAGGGGGTGCGCGGGCTGACAGCACCGGGGCCTGCGCTGGTTGCAGTGTTTGCTACTGGGCAATAATCCAGGTTCCGGCCCCTGGAACCGACATAGTTGATGGTCCAGACACCAGCGCTGGAGACCTTCTGCTGAACGCCGAACGTCCATTGATCCGAATAGGCATTCTTGAACTGCGGCGGGGTGGCCCACCCGATGGACGAGAACGGAGTAGGAGCGGGGTAATTACCGCCGAAATTTACGAGAGGATTCTCGGCGGTGACAACGGTCGATGAAGTCAGCCCGGGCTGTGAATTCTGGTTAGCTACGAGAACGCTTGTTTGCATAAGCCAGCTGTCCTCGTTCTGTGCGGATTGTTCGATAGCTGCCCAGTTATCGTAGGTACGACCATAGCCGCCATGCACGACTGTATTTGGACGGAAGGAGTAAGAAATGCCAATCCTTGGTTGGATGTTGCTCTTATCGCCAAAAAAGAGCTTGCCAGGTTGACTGGAAACGACCACATGCGCAGGCAAAGTCCCACCAGGCATACAGGGTGCGAACTGTGTGGTGCTGCACGCTGGCGGCATCTTCTGAATAATATCTACGCCCGTGTTGAAGTCGAAGATGTCGTAGTAATCCCCCGCAATGTTATTTGTCACGGGTATTGTTGAATAGTCATAACGCAGGCCAACGTTGATGGTCAGATTGTCGCGAATCTTCCACTGGTCCTGACCATAGAAACCATACACCCAACCTCCGGTTTCCCAATAATCCGTGTTAATCCGACTAGCTCCTTCGGGCACACTCAACAGGAAGGACGCCAACTCATTGCCGCCGGTAGAGCCGTTGGAGGTTTGAAAGGGCGAGAAAGTAAGCCCGGAATTGCCACCCGCGGTCCTACCAAGGTTGTTGGTGTCAATGTTTCCTCCAACGTAGAGGGTATGCCTCCCGAAGGTCCGTTCAAAATCTGCCTTGTATTCCCAAATTCCAGAGAGACCTCCTGCTGTTTCACTGGCTTCGCCGCCTCCGATATAAGATCCAAGGCCTAAGGCGGGAATTAAACATCCGCTGCGACCATGGGGATACTCGCACGCAAAGCTAGGTGCGAAACCAGCGGCAGTGGCAATCGAATTGCCGTCACCACTGTATAAAATGTTGGTCGACTGTGTGCCAATATTTTGGCCAACTCCCACCGTGAGGATGGAGGACGGACCGAAAGTGTGGATCCACTGAGCACCGAAGTTGTGCGCAATGAAACTCACGGTTGACCCAAGCTTCGGGAAACCTCCGTAAGATTCAATTGGGTTATTCTGATGCAGAAAATGTGCCCAAACCAAATCTTTCTTGGTCAGATATTCGTCTCCACGAACGTCGTACTGGTTAGAGGTGTGGGTATGCGGTGTCGTGTTTTCATAGTTAAAGACACCTCCCTCATAACTGCCGCTAGGGGCCGGAAAAAGTGTTTGCGCCAGCTTAACCATGTTCTGGTCGATCATGTTGGCTGGAATTTGATTTGATGGGAAAGGATCTCGGTTGGCAGTGAAGGGGTTATAGAGTTGGATTCCATTGGCCAGCAAAGCGCCGAAGTCCCCGGTGTACTCGGCCGCAGTTGGAACCAACTGGAGCGTAACGGCTCCGATGTCCTGCCTGAAGCCTTCATAGCTTCCATAGACGAACGTGCGATCTCTGCCATTGTAGTGGGGCAACAACACTGGCCCGCCAGCATCCGCGCCAAACTGGTTTTGGTGCAAGGCCTGCAAGACTCCGCTCGGATCGCTCGTGGCATCAAAGAATTGGCTTCCGCGCCAGAACTCCCAGGCACCTCCGTGAAACTGGTTGGTACCCGATTTGGTGATGACATTGATGGTTCCACCCAATCCTTCTCCAAATTGAGCGGAGTCAGTATGGGTCAGCACTTTCATTTCCTGAATGTCATCGGGAATCGGTGTGATGATCTCAGACCCTGAAACCGCTTCATTATTATTCACACCATCCAGAAGGTACACATTGCTGCGGTTGTTCTGGCCCTGAATGGAGGGGTATACGGCACCACCAATCTCATTTGTCCGACCTCCAGTTTGGTCGTTGTTGATGGGTGTTACGCCGGTTTGGAGTGTCATCAGAACGGTATAATTTCTCCCTGCGAGGGGCAGTTCATTGACGGAATCAGACTCCAAAGTCTCCCCGACAGATGATGACGACGTATCCAACGTCACAGTTTGTGCGGACACTGAAACAGTCTCGGTTGACGATCCCGGTTTAAGCGAAAAGTCAAGCGTGGCGCTTTGGCTTACAACGAGTTCGACTCCCGCGCGTGAGGCCGATGAAAACCCTGCCGAACTGGCAGTGACCGTATAAACTCCTGGAGGTATGTGACTCAGGACATAGATCCCGGTGGAATTGGTGATGGTGTCGCGAACCAGCCCCGTGTCACGGTTTTTGATCTGGACTGTGGCATTAGGAATTAGGGCGCCGCTTTGGTCGTGTACTGTTCCGTTGATCTGTGAGGAATCGTACTGAGCCAACATCGGTGTGCTGGCAAACAGACCAATCAGGGTGAGAAAAAGGCAGCAGGCAATACCGCCCCACTGCCTGAAAGGTCTGGCACACTCACTATCGATTAAGAAATCGATCGTTTGGATTTTGTTCGTCACTTTATAACCTCCGAAAGATGTTTCGCCCGCTGAACTCAACGTTCTGAAGACGAGTTACGACGAATAGCAAGGTCACTCAGTTCGAGTAGCCACGGGATTCGCGGCGGATGTTTCTATGGTCGCTATGACGTTCATGTTTCATCAATCGTTTGGGGCCACCAATGCAGACCTGCACATCGGTACCGGTATCGCTACCGAACGAATGCCGATAAGCATCTGCCTCTCTTAATTCTCTGTCAAGCATTTTTTGGCCATGAAGAAAAACTTCTGCTTTTGTGCGTTTCTGATAGGAAACACGTATCAGCTGATAGGAATCGCGTATTCTAAGCAATGTCGGACGCGGTACAGGTGGCTGACCGATGGCATCTCCCTCATAACATTAGCTGGGCTTTCTTGGGCGCTTTGCGCCCATCATCGTCTGTTTGCTGAGATGAAGGTGGCGCACGCCGTAGCCAGAAGACTGAAAGCGGCAACTGTGCCTGTCGGACAACAGCCACCCTATGCCGCGCCGGTATCTCGTAAACAACGTGTGCAAGAGCAGAACAGGGAGAGCCGCCCGGCTCGCGATGATAATTTGAGGAAGATTTGCTCACCCCTCGACAGATCAAGGCTGCCGGAGCTAGGAGACCATGCCGATCCCCGCTGAGCAATTCGGATTTGCACTTATGAACGGAGTCTGGAACGTGCAGACGGAAAGAGCTTGCCCTCCAAACTGGCCCCAAGTTCGCAAAGCGGAGACGAAGGAATGAAAATCGGGGCAAATAGCTTTGTATGGACAGACTCATTCGGCGTGGAGAACTTTGACATTCTTCATAGAATCGCGGCGGCCGGACTTGACGGTATCGAGATCGGACTATTGAGCCCAAATGAGTTCCCAGCCAGCAAGGTTCGGGCGGAATTGGAACGTCTCGGCTTATCATGCACCACCTGCAGCGTGTTGCCACCCGGTGCAAATCTGATCGCAGCAGATGAGGCCAATCGTAGGAAGGGTGAGGAACATATCGTCAAATGCCTGGAGGTCACGGCGGAGGTAGGCGGGGAAATCATCTGCGGGCCGTTGTATGCGCCGGTGGGGACGTTTTCGGGTGATGCGGTGCAGCGAGGACGAGTGGAAAAGGGCGATCGAATGTTGGCACGTACTTGCACAGAAAGCAGAAGAATTAAATGTCGAAGTCGCGATCGAACCATTGAATCGCTTCGAAACATACTTTCTCAACACGGTGGCCGACGCGGTGAGACTGTGCGATGAGATAAATCATCCGTCGGTGGGGATACTAGTCGACACTTTCCATGCCAACATCGAGGAAAAGAATATAGGCGTCGCACTCAAGGCTACCGGTCATCATTTGAAGCACATTCATTCGTGTGAAAACGATAGAGGTATCCCTGGTACAGGCACAGTTCATTGGGATGAGTTCTTCAAATCGGTGCGAGAAATGAAGTATGACCGATGGCTGGTGATCGAAAGCTTTGGGTTCAATATGGACAGGCTTTCCGCGGCCGCATCGATCTGGCGAGATCTCGCGCCATGTCCGGAAGACATTCCGTTCCAGGGTGCGGAGTTTTTGCGAAGGCGGCTTCGAGACTGACAGTATGTCTCTGGCAATATCCTAACGATCAAAAGGACCTTCGCGCCGGCAACCTAGAACGCTTGAGCAATCTTGTCGCGGACCGAGATTGCGCGCGTGCCAGGGAAATCCGCGGGCACCGGATACTTGACTGGCCGATGCGCCAGCCATTCCAGCGCACGCGGAATGATTGTCTGTACCGCTGCATCCAGCAAGCCAGGTGGCTGTACATCCCCGGGCCAGACATGCCCGTAGGTCGAAATATAGACCCGCCCTTTGCCATAGGTCGTCGTCCACTCCACCGGCCACAGCATACCCAGGTTCGGGTCGGAATCCCGCGCATAGGCCAGTACTCGCAGGTGTTCCGCCGGACCCCGCGCATAAAAATACACTTCCATGTCGGGCGACAGCCATGCCCGCGGCATTCCTGCGTGAATTGGATCGTCGCCCAGACGAGTCACCAGGACATCCGAACGCTTCCCATGGCCGGTTTCGCGACCTACACCCGCTGGAATCCGCTCAATCTCACCTCTGTCGCTCAAGCGGATCGCAGTGCCATAATCCGCCCCGCGCCAGCTCAGGCCGACCATCTGCTCATATTCCTTCCAGCCCACAAAGGCGTTTTCCGCTGCGTGATAGATATAAACTCCGCCGCCTTTGCGGACATAATCGGCAAAGTCCGTCTTCACCGCCTCGGGCCATGCGGGTTTTTGCTTTAGACCTTGCAGGAGGCCATTCCCGCCGTTGTCGTTGCAGGTTTGAATCACCACGTCGTAGTCAGAAAAATGCGGTCGCCACGCCTTCCACGCTGCGGCGCCGGTCTCCTGCGGCGCCGTGCTCACCTGCACCGTGAATTTACCCGCGGACTGAAGAATGCCGCGAAGCAGGAGCGTGGTCTGCTGCCAGTCGTGGTTGCTGAATCCGTCAACGATGAGGACGCGTATCTTGCCCTGATGGCTTTTGGCGAAACCGGAAGACGTGCCGGTCAACAGGATCGCAAGCAGGCATAACGAAGACCGATATTTCATCGTGTATTGGCCTTTCCCTGCCGCAAAGCGCGCTTAAATTAAGAACCTTACCAAGATTGTTGTCAAACTCACGCATGCCCAACCCCGCAAGACGATCACATGGAGCGGACGTACAGATATCTCATACCGTCCTGCTTTCCTCTGCCACGAGACCGCGGACCAAATCCTCGATTCGTAGACTCGCTTTTGTACGTGAACTCTAGAGACAGGACACTACGTAGTGCTTGTAGAAGAACGGGCATTTAAGCGTGCCAAAGCCATGAGACGTGCCATTGCAGGATAGGCTTCATCCTGAAGGCGAACCATTAGGGTTTCAACAACTGGAGTTTCATCGTCCGTTGGTATGTACCTGACTCCATTTCGCTTCAAAGCGACCAGGGACTCCGGGACTAATGCGACTCCCATACCCACGCATACAAGCCCGATAGCTGTTTGAAATTGAGTGGCCTCCTGAGCCACTTTCGGTGAAAGTCCTGCCTTGTAGCAGGTCTGAAAGATTACATCGTATAACCCTGGGCTCATCGCCCGCGGAATTGTAATAAATTGCTCGCCCTCGAGCTGACCCAATCCAACCCGCTCTTTGCTCGACATAGGATGATGATCCGGGACGGCAAGGACAAGACGCTCTCGATGGATGCACTCGGCTGCCAGACTATCGGATTGCAATCGTCCGTAGCAGAATCCGACATCGATCGTACGGTCAAGAATTGCCTTTTCTTGAACGGGCGTGACCATCTCAAATAGTTGAAGGCTAATCATAGGCGCATCGACTCGTAGCTGGCGAAGGATCATTGGCACAACTCCGTAGGCCATTGCCGGAGCCAAGCTAACTCTGAGAGTTCCAATCTCCCCGCGGCTTGCCCGATGTACTGCCTCAACAGCATCTGCTACGTGCAATAAGATCTTGCGAGCTTCTTCCAGGAATGCTGCCCCAGCCACTGTCAGCCGTACCTCCCGACCTCGGTCACGTTCAAGTAGGCGGGTCCCAAGCTCATCTTCGAGCTGGTTGATCTGTTCGCTCAGTGGCGGTTGAGAGATCTGCAGTCGCTCGGCAGCCCTTCGAAAGTGGAGCTCTTCCGCAACAGCTACGAAGTACTTCAAATGCCGCAATTCCATGTCCAATAGTAGAACGCTAACGAGGGTGAAGGATTACGGAAGAACGGCCCTCCGCTAATCGAGGCGCCTATCCGCCGTCCAATGTCGAAGGACTGACACTAGCCGGGCTCGTCCAGCGTGCGTCCTAGCTGATCCTGAACCGTTCCGAATCGATCCGGGATGGCAAGGTACGTGCATCCTAAGATATGGATCGATCGCCGCCAGGCGAAACGACTGCCAGACAGAATGGAGATCACCGACATGCCAGTAACAAGACTCAATAAACTCAACGCACGGTAGGATTCATCGGCCTCGGACTCATGGGGGCCGGCTCACGCGCCGTTTGCATTCCAGCGGTTGGCATATTCAAGCATGGAACCGAAGTCAACAGCCGGCAGAAGAGCTAAAGAAAGAAGGAATCGCCATTGCCGCATCAATTGCGAGTCTAGTGGCTGAATCGGATGTAATGCTTTCTTCCTTGGCAAATGATGCAGCTGTTCGGTCTGTCTACCTCGACAAGGGCGGCGTCTTTTCCGCGGCAAAGCCGGGATCCGTGATCCTCGAAATGAGCACTGTCTCGCCGGAATTATCGCGCCAGTTGCATCAGGAAGCCGGGACAAGAGGTGTGAGCTTCCTCGACGTGCAGTGGTTCTTGATTGGTCCGGGACCTTCCGGCGTTCAGATAAAACTGGTTGTCAATCTTCTCCTCGGCCTTGCGTCTACGGCCAGGTACTAAGGTCGCAAGGGCACTTTTGGCGCCATTCTAGGTGCGGTGACCGACGTCGCTGCTATTCCAGGGGATTTGGCTTGGAGCCGGTGGGAGAAGGGCGACGGTGGGCTCCAGGGAGTATTTCGTTATGCGATTGCGAAGAGAAGCTCTCGATATCAGGTAAGCTACTTTTGTCTTCCATACGGGGACGGAACGCAAACGTTTCGTAAGCTGATCGGATACCACGGGAGATCGCCATCAATTCTGAAAGCGGAGCGATCTTGCGTTTGACGCTGATCAGTGACCTGAGGCCAGATACCGAGCCCGATACACGGGTTGAGGATGGTCCAGCCGAGAACACAGAGCAAGCATTTCTGCATCCTCCTGAAGTCGTTACTCCTTCAGCCCCATGGTGCGCAGCATGGTGATTGCAGGGCACCAGTTTGTAAATGCAGACTGCAATAGGTTGATGCCGACGAATGCTGTCAGCCAAAGCCAGTAGACAGAAAAGAAATGAGCAAGAGCTAGCGACAACATCACCATCACGCCGGCAATCAGGCGTACTCCGCGTTCGACTGTCATTTGGATTCTCCTACATTGCAACTGGGTTGGAGTGCACTCCTGTGTGCTTCCGAGAGTGAACCATGTAGTAAAGCACTGGAATTGTGGGCCATGAGAGAAACGTGGAAGCGACTGCTCCTGCAATCAGCGACAACGCAAGCCCCTGGAAGATAGGGTCCGTGAGAATCACACTTGCACCGACAACGACAGCCGCCGCAGTCAGCAACATCGGGCGGAAGCGAGTGGATCCGGCATCGATGACCGCTTCGGCTAAAGGCATCCCTTCTCGAATCCTGAGCTCAATGAAGTCAACGAGGATGATCGAGTTGCGCACAATGATCCCGGCCCCTGCAATGAAGCCAATCATCGAGGTGGCTGTAAAGAATGCGCCCAAAATAGCGTGCGCCGGCATGATGCCAACGAGCGTGAGCGGAATGGGCGCCATGATGATCAGCGGCACCAGAAATGAGCGGAACCAGCCGACCACAAGTACGTAGATGAGCACGAGCACTGCGGCGAACGCGAGGCCCATGTCGCGGAACACTTCAATCGTGATGTGCCATTCGCCGTCCCACTTCATCGAGTAATGGTCTGTGGAGTCCGGCATCGAGGAGTTGTAGCGGGCCAGGGTGTATCCGGCCGGAAGAGTGAGATGATCGAGATCCTTGTTCATCTTGAGAATGGCGTAGACCGGGCTCTCCTCCGCTCCCGCCACGTCTCCAGTGACATAGACTACGCGGCGCAGATTCTTGTGATAGATGCTCGGCTCGATAGCTGAATGCTCAACGATGAGCAACTCACGCAAGGAGACCATGCCGCCGTCGGATCCAGGAAGATGAATACTCTCGAGGCCCTGTTGTGAGGATCGATCGGCGCGATCAAGTTCGACCATCGCAGGCACCGGCTCCCTCGTGACCTGATCGTGGACCAAGCCAACCTGGGCCCCCGAGAGGGAGAGCGCCAGCGCATGAGCGACGTCGGAGACCGCGATGCCATGCTGTGCCGCTTTGATCTGATCGACGCGCATCACCAGCCTGGGCTCAGGGTCTTCGACGTACCAGTCCGTGTCGACCACGCCTGGAGTACGCTGAAAAATCTCTTTGACTTGCTGCGCGACCTGCGTCTGACCTGCCAGGTCTGGACCGTAAACCTCGGCTACCAGCGTCTGTACAACAGGGGGCCCTGGCGGAACTTCGCTCACCTGGATACGCGCACCGTAGGCGCTGCCAATCGCGTCGAGCAACGGTCGGAGCCGCTTTGCGATGGCATGGCTTTGCGCGCTGCGCTGATTTGCAGGCAGCAGGTTCACCTGAATGTCGGCTTGATTCGGCTGGCGGCGCATGTAGTAGTGGCGCACCAACCCGTTGAAGTTATAGGGACCGGACGTTCCGGTGTAGGTCTGGTAGTTCAGCACCTCAGGCTGGCGCGCAAGCTCTTCGCCCAATGCCTGGACCACGCGCGCAGTTTGTTCGAGCGGCGTGCCATCGGGCATGTTGATTACCACTTGCAATTCGCTCTTGTTGTCGAAAGGCAACATCTTGACGCGAACCAGGCCAAGCGGAACGAGCGCGACGGAAACCAGAAACAGCACCCCAACCCCAATGAAAAACAGAACGCGATTGCGCGCGGACTGAATCAGCGGCGTCATGATGCGGCGATAGAGCCTTGTCCGCCAATTTTCAGTTTCCGGCTCCAACACTCGGGCTCCTTCAAGATGCCGGCCAACAAGCCGCAGGGCGGCCCACGGCGAAACCACAAACGCAATCAGCAACGAGAAAAGCATGGCCGCCGAAGCCCCGACGGGAATTGGCCGCATATAAGGTCCCATCAGTCCGCGCACAAATGCCATGGGCAACACAGCCGCAATTACGGCGAATGTTGCCAGGATCGTGGGATTGCCCACTTCGGCGACTGCCTCCACTGCGACCTCGCTCATCGGGCGGCCATGATTCTCCCTGAGCCGGAAGTGACGCACCATGTTCTCGACGACAACGATCGCGTCATCGACAAGAATGCCGATGCTGAAAATCAATGCGAAGAGCGTGACCCGATTGATGGTGTAACCCAGGAAGTAAAACACCGACATGGTCAGGGCCAGCGTGACCGGAATGGCCAGCAGCACGACACCGGATTCTCGCCAACCCAAAAAAAACGCGACGAGGAACGTGACCGACAGCGTCGCCAGGAGAAGGTGCTCGAGGAGCTCATCCGACTTGCCCTTTGCGGTCTCGCCGTAGTTTCGGGTCGTCGTAATGGCCACGTCTTTCGGGATCGTCACACCCTGCATCTGGCGGACGCTCTTGAGAACAGCATTCGCAATATCAGTGGCGTTCGTTCCCTTGCGCTTGGCCACGGTGATCGTCACCGCCGGGTATTGGTGCGCTGCGGATGCACCCAGATTTGTTGTGCCGTAGACCACATAGTCCTTGGGGTCCGCGGTACCATCTTCAATTTTCTCGGCCACGTCGCGCAGGTAGACCGGATGCCCATGCACCACTCCGACCACCACGGCTTCCAGGTCTTCCCGACGAGTAAAGAGATTGCCCGCGTCCACTCTGACTTCACTGTTGTTCTCATCGAACTTCCCCGCCTGCAAGGCTGCATTTGCGGCTTGCAGATGCCCGACAATACTCAATGGAGACAAGCCGTAAGCGTCTAGCTTGTCGGTGCTGAGTACGACGCGCATGGTACGCGGAAGTCCGCCGATAATCACCGTCTCCGACACATTGGAGACCTGCGCGATATTGTGCTGAATCTCCGCCGCAATGGCGCGAAGCTGATAACCGTTGTAGTGCTCGCCCCAAAGAGTAAGCGCCAGGATCGGCACATCATCGATGGAGCGTGCCTTGATGAGCGGCTGCGAAACTCCCGGCGGCATGCGGTCGAAATTTGAATAGAGCTTGCTGTAGACCTTAATGAGCGCATCTTCCTGCGGCGTGCCCACCAGAAATCGCACGATCACCAGGCTCTGCCCCGGAGACGATGTAGAGTACACATATTCGACTCCGGATATCTGGTGCACTAGGTTCTCTATCGGCAGCGTCACACGTTCTTCGACCTCGGACGGCGACGCTCCCGCCATGGAGGCCGTAATGTCCAACATTGGAACCAGGATCTGCGGCTCTTCTTCGCGAGGAATGATTGCCACAGCGAAAACCCCAAGGGCCAGTGAAGCCGCTATGAAGAGGGGAGTCAGCTTGGAATTCAGGGAAATTTTTGCCAGCCGCCCGGCGACCCCAAGGTCCTGCTTCATGGCCGGACCTCAATGCGCTTGCCTGCGAGGTCGCGATCTGAAGGTGCGTCGACAAGTTTCTCCCCCGGCGAGATGCCCGACAGCACTTCGGTGAGATTGCCTTGTGTCGCGCCAAGTGTGAGGTAACGAAGTTCCGCGATTCCCTGGCTGTCGAGAACATACGCGCAGGCAAGCGATCCGCGTTGTACGACAGCTGAAAGCGGAATGAGAATTTCGTTGCGGACTCCGTTGGAAAACTGTGCCGTTCCATACATACCGGCGCGCAGCTTGTTAGAGGAAGGCAAGTCGATTTTAACTAGAAAGCTGTGACTGGAAGGATCAGCGGCGGGCAGGATCTCTGCGACGGTCCCGGTCATAGTCGTGGAACCGGCGCCATCGACGACAACTTGCACCTTCATCTGGGGGTGAATTGCTCCGATTAGTGACTCATCCACCGCGGCCTGAAGCTGCAAAATTCCGGCCTGGTCCACCTGAAGCAACGCTATACCGGGTGAGGCTAGCGTCCCCGGATCGGCCATCCGCGCCGTGACAGTACCTGAGAAAGGCGCCAGCAAACGCGAATAGCCCAGCACGGTACGAGCGCCGCTTTCCTGGGCGCGCGCGGCATCGGCTTGCGCGCGCACTGCTTCAAGCCTGGCCGTCGCTGCCTCAGCGCGCCGCGAGACTTCATCCATTTCATGCGGGCTCACGCTCTTCAGTGCCTCCAGTTCCCGATAGCGCTCCAATGTGCTGGCCGCGAGTTTGGCATCTGTCTGGGCGGCAACCTGCTCACTTTGCATGGCCTTCAATCCGGCCTGGGCCTGGTCGACTGAAGCGCGCAATCCGGCGTCGTCCAACAGCGCCAACGTCTGACCGGCGCGCACACTGTCGCCTTCACGCACCAGGACTTGTTGGATACGGCCAGGAACTTGTGCAGAGATCATTGCCGTCTCTCGAGCATGAACGGTTCCCGTGGAACGCACTAACTGAGGCACCTGTTGCTGCTGGCTTTCCACCAACCGCGCCTCAACGGTTTGCACAGTGGTCGGCGAAGTTGATTCGCGACCATGACAGCCCACGATTCCTGCTGCGCAAACGGCAGACAAGCATCCCGATAAGAAGCCTTTCATTGCAATTCCTCCGCCGCATCGGGAGTCAGTGTCCCTGTCGCGTAAAGCAGTTCAGCATAGGCCATGGCATTGCCGTAGACGGCATGCCAGTAGTTGGCCTGGCTCTGCCGTTCGGCATCTTCGGCTCGCAGCAGATCGGTCAGAGTGGCAAGACCAGCGCCATAACGGTTCTTCAGAACGCGAAGATTCTCGGCCGATTCGTCCATGGCGGCACGCGCTGTTTCAAGTGAGAGCGTTGCGGTCTGTCGATGAATGTGCGCCTTGCTTACCTCGAGGCGGACGTGCTGTTGTGCAGCAGCCAATTGCGCCTCGATTCGCTGCTTCGCGGCAATCTCCCGCGATAGTTGGGCGTGCTTGCCGATGGGCAGGATGTCGACACTTATCTGGACGCCGGCGACCCAGCTGTTCCCGCCCGAACCGGCAAACGATGTCCGATCTTCTTCCCAGTTTCCATAGGCGCTCACACGCGGGCCAAAGTCGGATCGTGCCCCCCCGATGGCAGCCGCCTGCGCTGATTGCGCCTGCGCAAGAGCCATGACATCAGACCGCGTCTTTGCGGCCATCGCAATTTCCTGCTCCAGCGGCTGTTGCGGGAATGAGTGCGGCTCGATCCCCTTCAATTCAGATGCCTTCAGATCAGGAACGCCAACGGTCTCGCGTAATTGAGCCCAGGCCAATTCCAGGTCTCCCTGGGCCGCAATCAATTCCTCCTTGCGCGCGGCCACGTCGACCAAGGCCGACATCCGGTCCGACTCCACTGCGAGTCCCGCCTTGACGTGGTCCTTCACCGAGTCGAGAAGCGCAATTGCTGTCTCCTGCTCATGCTCCGCGACATCGATCTCCCGCTGTGCATACAACACTTGTTCGTACGCCTCAACAACGCGGAAAACAATCTGCTGATCGGTTGCCTTGGCCGACGAGGAGGCACTTTTTCTAGAGAGATCCGCGCTGCGAATCTCCCTTTGCGTCCTGAATGAGTCGAATCCGATCCAGGTCCCGGTGAAGCGCGTAGAGAAATTGCCTAAAGGCTGGGGGGAATTCAGCGCATTCAGCTCAAAATCGCTTTGCGTAAACTGTCGCTGCCGAAGACGACTGCCGAAAACATAGACCGGATCGTTGCCCCGCGAGATGTCTTCAGTAAAGTTGAGTTGCGGCAGCAGTTGGGCGCGCGCCGTGATGGCCGTCGCTTTGACTTCCTGGTGTTCAGCGCGCGCCATTGCAGCCTCGGGGCTTTGCGTCAGCGCCAGATGGATGGCTTGCTGAAGTGTCAGCAGCTCTTCCGCGGCTGTTGCTACTCCGCCGGCACAAATCGGAAGGGCAAGAAGACAGGCTCGAAAACAACGAGAAATAATGGGCCGTGGCGTCCTTGGTTTGCTCATTCAAATGAATAAAGCCCTGAACCCAAGGATTCGTTACAAGAGTTCAGTAATCAAGATAGGCAGCCCTCTCGCCAATTTGTCCAGATAGCTTTCAATGACTGGGAATCCGGCACGTTCGGATTTCCTCTAGGATGGGGTCGGTTGCTGCGACGAACTCGGCAAACGCGAGAACCCAAACGGCAATCTCGCGGTCGCGCCAATGAGTGTGAGTTGCCCCTGGTGTGGTCCCTCGACCTGATGGAAGTTGTAGATCTGCCACGAGCCGACAAGGGCCTGCCGACAGTGAAAATGGTTTGCCCGGGATTCCACTCTCCTAGCTCGACGAAAGCATCCGCAATGTACCTGCTCCTATTGACATTCTATATGTATATCTGTACGATTCCTATCGAGCTTCGATAGGAGATATCCCTTGGACTCCGAGCCAACAACCGTTTTGCAGGGAACCTTGGATCTGCTGATCCTGAGATCTCTAGTCGCCGGCGAGATGCATGGGCTGGGAGTGTCGCGTCGAATTCAGCAGGTCACCGGGGGCACTTTCGTCGTTAAGCCCGGATCGCTCTTCCCCGCTCTGCACCGAATGGAAGAAGTGGGCTGGATTTCAGCCTTTTGGGGAGACTCTGAAAACAACCGCCGCGCAAAATACTACCGCTTGACCAAGACTGGAAGAAAGCAGCTTGAAGTCGAGACCAAGCGATGGGGCCGCATTTCCTGGGCTATCGGTCAGGCGTTGGAAGCGTAGCGCCGAGGTGCTTAGTATGTCGCTCAAGGTGAAGGCTCGAAGTTTGTTCCGAAATCTCTTTCGATCCCGTCATGTTGAGGCGGACCTCGACCAGGAGATTCATTCGCATCTCGATTTGTTGGTCGATGAGAACATTCGTGCAGGCATGCCACCGAAAGAAGCACAGCGAGCGGCGTGGCTCGAACTTGGCGGGATCGAACAGGTGAAGGATAGAGTTCGAGAGCATCGAATCGGCAACTGGCTGCGCTCCGTGTTTTCTGATTGCCGGTACGCTCTTCGACAGATCCGCAGCAATCCCGGGTTCACTTCAGTCGCTGTACTGACTCTCGCCCTCGGCGTTGGCGCCAACACCGCGATTTTCAGCTTTTCCGACGCTATTCTGCTGCGCCCTATTCCGGTGATTCGGCCATCCGAGGTGCTTACGGTGGCCGACGCTACTCCATCAAACGCACTGGAGGGGCTGTCATTTCCCGACTACATTGATATTCGCGCCAGCAGCCACTCATTTTCTGAGTTGCTCGCGTATCGCTCGACGACGCTAGGCATTGGAATTACTCCGAAATCACCACCTCAGATGCGCTCTGCGATGACCGTGAGTGACAACTTCTTCAGTGGTCTTGAAGTTATACCGGCACTCGGTAGAATGTTCCTGCCAGGTGAAGCAGAGGTTACCGGCCGTGATCCCGTAGCGGTCCTCGGATACGAATTCTGGAAAAGCCAGTTTGCAGGCGATCGCTCGGTGATCGGACGGCCACTTCGTCTGAACGGCGAACCATTTACGATAATTGGCGTCGCACCCGAATCATTCCCCGGCATCGATCGTTTCTTCCCGCCTTCGGTGTTCATTCCGCTCTCGATGTGGGGACCGCTCGAAGGTGATCGAGAAGACCCGTTGAAGGATCGCGGTCTGCACGTGCTGAGCGTCAAAGGGCGCATGCGTCCGGGCGCTACGCCTGAGAAAGCACAACTGGAACTGAAAATTATCGGCCAGCACCTGGAACGTGAGTATCCAAAGGCGGATTACAACCGCAACGTCGTATTGCGTACTGAGTTCCAGGCTCGTACTCAAAAGGAACCTGTCCAACTGGCGCTCGTGGCGACTTTGATGGCGTTGGCTGGTCTTGTTCTTATCATCGCGTGTGCGAACACAGCCGGCCTAATGCTGGCGCGAGCGCGGGCTCGAAGCCGCGAGATAGCTGTGCGCCTTGCGCTGGGAGCGGGGCGGCTCCGTTTGATACGACAGTTAATGACCGAAAGCCTGATCGTGGCATTGCTCGGCGGCGCGTTGGGTTTGGCCATGGGGTACGGCGGCATCTCGTTCTTGAGCACCATTCGAATTCCCAGCGACATCCCCTTTGTCTTGGCTCTGCATCTTGATGTGCGTGTTCTGTTGTTCTGTCTGCTGGCGGCTTCTGCCAGCTGTGTGCTCTTCGGGCTGGCGCCTGCCTTTCAAACCACACGGGTCCAACTGGTACCCGCGCTAAAATCCGGGGTTGAAGCGACCTCAGCGCGGCGTCGGACAATCGGAAGAAATCTCCTTGTTGTCAGCCAAATCGCGCTGGCAATGGTTCTACTGATCACAACGGGCCTTCTCCTTGATGGCTTCAAAAACATGTTGGCGGTGGACCCGGGCTTTCGAACGGATCATTTGATGAGCATGGAACTTGATCCGGCGATCGTGCGCTATTCCTCCCGCCAAGCGCATGATTTCTATCGTCAGATTGTGAATCAAGCGCGGGCGCTGCCAGGCGTTCCTTCCGTCACACTGACCCAATCAGTTCCACTCTCGCCCGATCAATCCTTTGTCACGGTAATCCCGCAGGACTTTCAGTTTCCGAAAGGCACCGAAAGCGTCACTGTAATGGGCGCCGCGGTCGATCAGAATTATTTCGATGTCATGAGGATTCCGATTCTGAAAGGACGGGCGTTCACTTCAGATGACCGGTCCACAACGCAGCCAGTTGCGATCGTGAATGAGGAATTCGCCAGGCAATATTGGCCGAGCCAGAACCCAATCGGAAAGAAAATTCAACGCGAATCGGGTGACCGGCCGGGAGCAACGGTTGTCGGCGTAGCAAAGACTGGGAAGTACTTGCTCCCGTGGGAAGCCCCTGCACCTTATGTGTACCTGCCATATGAACAGAACCAGCCTTCTGAAATGACTCTGGTCGCTCAGTCGCTTGGCGACCCCGCTTCGCTCGCCGCCCCGCTGCGTGCTCTCGTCCACTCTCTTGACCCCGATGAGCCGGTTTACAACCTTCGAACGGTAGCTTCGTATCAGAGTGCAGCCTTGAGCAACTGGCAGGTCCTGTTGCGGATGATCACGACGATGGGCCTAATTGGACTGGTCATGGCGATTGTCGGCCTCTACGGGCTCATCTCCTACACAGTCAGCCGTAGAACATCGGAGATTGGCGTGCGCATGGCACTGGGTGCCAGCCGCGCAAAAGTGTTGAGACTCGTGATTCGGCAGGGCCTGATTCTTGCTGCAATTGGAATCGCAATCGGCGGCGCGCTCGCCACAATGGCCGTGCCTGTGATTGCGGCTGCTCTTGTCGGGTTCGGCGCAAGCAATGCCGCAACGTTTGTCGTCGTCCCGACACTCCTGTTGGCGGTTTGCGCAGCGGCCTGTTACATCCCTGCGCGCCGCGCAACCCGGGTTAATCCAGTGATCGCTCTGCGCTGCGAATAAAGTTCCGGTGTCGAGTCCTTGTTCAGGCGCCCAGCCATGAGCTCTTTGAGCCCCATCGCAGTGTGTTTTTCCGAGTTCCGGTCGGATTGTGGCCAATCCGGAAACAACAGAACGCTTTGACAAAAACTTGGGTCCAACTTGGGTCCAATTGCTGCCGAAACCATGTACTTGGGTCCAACTAAAACGCACTACCAACCTAAACGAATCAATCAACGGTTTAAGGAGGAATAAAAAAGAGTAGATATGAGTGTGAAAATGTAGAGTATATACTCAAAAGTGGTTAAAGGTTAATGGAAGAAATGATGAAAAGAAAGATAGTAGTAAGATGGATACAAGTAAGTGTAGATGGTGGAACTTAAAATATGGATAAGAATATAAGATTGTAGAGTATAAAAGATAAAAGTTTGGAAATAAATAGGAGAGAAAATAAAAATAGAGTAAAGGTAAAGTATATAAATAAAAATAGCTTTGAAGTATTGATGTTATGAGGAGACTATGCATCTACAGCGGTCTGTCGCTATGCATCTTCTGAGGCTTGGAACAACAAAGGTTCGTCTACTTCTACAGGTCCGCCTCCCCGCCGAACTTCGATACATAGTCTTTCATTGCGAACCGAATCCGATGCAGCAGGAACCACGCGGTTTCTGTGTGACCTAAGGCCCGATGAACCTCCCAAGAAACTAACGCCGTTCTTGCAGTTGGCAACATAAATCCTTAGCACATCGGTTGCCGCTTCGGGACCAGGGGATCGAAGAGGTTGGCGCCGTTCAATTACCCCCATAACTAACGGACAATAAACGGTTTTGACACGATGTCAGGTGGTGGGTGGAGTTTGTCCTACACAGGGTAGGGATGGTCCGAGAGCGCCTGGAACGATCCGATCTGAATTGCCAAGCGGATCGCTCCTGTGATTGTGGCCAATCCCGACATAAGCCCGATTTTCGAGTGCTGTCCGTTTAGGCGGTTATCCAACCGCAACTCGACGCGTGCTCCCCCACTGCATAGGAACTCTTCGGAAAACAAGGAAGTCGTATTTTGCGCCAAAAATCTGGTGTCGGGGCGATGAGCCAGTTTTTCCACTACCTGTCACTTTTTTATCGACTACCTGTCACTATTCACAGTTCGTGAAGCATCAGACGAAGCATAGTCTGTCCTGCTTGAAAGCCACTTGGCAGACAAACTCGCGTTTGCGGAACGAACGCGGCGCCTGATTCGGATCGTCATCGAGGCCAGGGTGGTCAAGAAAATGGGAGAGAGAGTAGCGCAGTCTCATTTAATGCATCTATCGGCCCAATCGAAAATGAATTGAGTCGCGCCTGCAATCTGCGTGGATCGGCGCACTCTTGACCTGTCAAGACAAACCGCATTTAAAGGAGTTCGCCATGCTTGAATCGAAGACACGAAATCGGCTCACGAAAACGGACCTGATCAACTGCTGTCTGCTTGGCGCGCTTTGCGTGATACCCCTGTTCGCGCGAGCGGATGAACCAAGCGAGAGAGTGATCAAAGCCGGCCAGGTGTTTCAGGAACTCTCAAATGCCGCCAGTGGCCTTCCCACCAACCTGCTGAACAAGGCAGACTGCGTTATTATTCTGCCCTCCGTCAAAAAGGCCTCGTTCATCGTCGGAGCCCAGTATGGCAAGGGGGTGATGGTCTGTCGAAGTGGTGCGAATTTTCACGGACCCTGGGGTGCCCCCATCATGATGCAGTCGAGCGGCGGAAGCTTCGGCTTGCAGGCTGGCGGACAGGCAACCGACTTCGTGATTCTGGTGATGAACGACGACGGTGCACGTTCGGTGATGAAGGGAAGGGCTAAGTTGGGTGCGGAAACCAGCATTGCTGCCGGTCCTGTGGGGCGAGATGCGGAAGCTTCAACAACCGCCACCATGCAGGCCCAAATGCTTTCCTACTCCCGATCGCAAGGTGTCTTTGCCGGTGTATCTCTGTCCGGGACATCCTTAGGCCCCGATGACGGCGACAATGAGAAGCTCTACGGGAAGAAAATCTCGGCGCAAGAGATTTTTGCGGGAGATGTAAAGGCGCCTCCATCTGCTGCGAGTCTGCTTTCGCAGTTGCGGAGAACATCGCCGAAGAACCTCGCCAAGGGAGAATAGCTCTCCCGGACGAACTTCGTCGTCTTTGACTCTGGTTAGAATCGCCACGCGAGTTCTGCTTCAAGCTGGCACGGGGCTCTGTGTCGGATGAGGATGGCTACGGATCTCAAGATAGGAGTTCCGGTCGGGTCGTGGGCCAACCGTACATGACCCCGAATTTCGGGTTCGGTTCCGTTTGCCGGTCCAACCGCCCAGAATTCAGAAAGCAATCAGGATATCGAAAACTCCACACGCCATTGGAGCGGCTTCCAAACTCCGTCCCTCTAGCGCAAAGGCATGTCAGCAAATTTGCAAGTTTCCCTTTATTTTCCCTGTTAGCAGGGAATTAAGTTCAGGGACGGGTTCGCAGCAGACTCCATCCACCGCCATAAAGATGCAAAGCCTTGGGCATTGGCGCCATTCTCCTTGCTCGCTTGGGATCTCCAGCTTGGGGCGCATCCGGTCCAGATCGGCCCTTTCCAGATTCAGGTATGGCCTTTGATGTTTCGTCGCCTGAATGGGTGGTCATTGTGCCTGTTCAAGATGTAAAAGCGCGCGGGGCCCTCGGAAAACGCCCGTCGGCCCGATATCTGCCACTGAGGCCACACTTCAGATTTGCTGATGGATCACAAAAACATATGTATACCTATTTACGTGGTTCGCCCTGCGCTTGCAGAAGTGCCCCGCCGGGCATGAAGCCATTCCGCAGCCCTATTTTGATTCGCGAGGGGGATTGGGCAGATGAACAGCTTTGTGTGGATCGAGAACCTGGGCCGCGATCTTCGCTTCGGCTTCCGCCAAATCGTGCGCAGTCCGGGTTTTGCCGCCGTCGCCATCTTCACGCTGGCACTAGGAATCGGCGCTAATGCCGCCATTTTCAGCCTCGTAGATGCGATCATCCTTCGCCCTTTGCCCTACCCAAGCCCTGAACAACTGGTGGGGCTCGGGCAATGGAGGAACCAGGCGGGAGAGGGCTACGTGCAGACGGGCGTGTCTGCGCCCAACATGGCCGACATCGCAAGACAGACAAAGATTTTCCAGCGGGTGGGCTACTACCGGTGGTCGGAATTCAACATTACCGAGGGTAATCGGCCGGAGAGCATCACCGGAATTAAGGCTTCCATCGATCTGTTGCCGATGTTCGGCATACAGCCGCTCATGGGCCGTTTTTTTGCGCCCGACGAGATGCAGCCCGGCCATGACCAGGTCGCTATCATCGGCCATCGTCTGTGGCTGGATCGATACGGTGCCGACCCCAGGATTCTCGGCAAGACCATCGATCTGGACAAACGGCGCTACACCATCGCGGGTGTATTGCCCGCCAACTTCCGCTTCACATGGGACCAGGAGATGGACGTATTTGTGCCGCTGGCGCTGACTCCCGACGAACAGAGCGAAGCTGCGCGCGCCACATCCCGCGACCTGCAGGCTCAGGGCCGCCTGCAGCCCGGTGTGAGCGTAAAGCAGGCCCAATCTGCGATGGACACGCTGGCCGCCAATCTTGCGGCGCAATATCCCGACGCCAATAAGGACTGGGGCATTAAAGTGGAGCCGCTGCATGCCGCGTATCACCGGCGGATGGAAATGCCGCTGCTCATCATGTCGGGAGCGGTGCTGTTCGTATTGCTGATCGCATGCGCGAACGTGGCCAATTTGCTGCTGACGCGCGCCACGGGCCGCAGACGCGAGATCGCTGTTCGCGTGGCAATTGGCGCTAACCGCAGGCGTCTGGTCATTCAGATGTTGACCGAAAGTGTATTGCTGTCGACGGCCGGAGGGGCATTGGGGCTGGTTCTCGCTTACGCGAGCGATCGCCTGCTGACCCTGGAGATGTCTCGCTATCAGCGCTTCAGCGTACCGAACGCGAGCGTAATCAGTATCGACTGGCGGGTTCTGATTTATGCCGCGGCCGTGACCCTGGGCACGGGAATCATCTTCGGGCTGGCGCCGGCTTTGACCGCGTCGAGAACGAATCTGAACGAATCGCTAAAAGCAGGTGGGGCAAGTTCGACGGCGGAGTCGGGCCGGCGCCGTCTGCGCAACGGACTGGTGGTCTCTGAGATTGCCCTAGCCCTGGTGTTGCTTTCCGGCGCGGGCCTGCTGGTGCGAACATTTCTGCGCCTCATGCAGGTCGATTTAGGCATCGATCCCACCAATGTGGTGACAATGGAGATCGATCTTCCGCAGTACAAATACGACACGACAATCCAGCAGACGGCTTTTTTTCGCCAACTCTTGCAGCGGGTAGGGAGCGCGCCGGGAGTGAAATCGGCCGGAATTGAGCAACCGGGTTCCACAGTTTTCTTCCAACCCGAGGGCCATCCTCAGGCAGCGCCCGGGCAGGAGCCGACCGCCGGCTTAAATGTGGTTTCTTCGGGAGATTTCGGTGCCTTGGGCATCGGCATGGTGGCAGGGCGAGAGTTTCTGGAGAGCGATGCCGATGGCACGGCGCCAGTTGCCCTGATAAGCGAAACAGTGGCACACCGATACTGGCCGCATGCGAATCCCGTGGGAAACCATCTCACTATCCTGGAGCACGTTTATTCGGGACAAAGCGCCGGCACCCCACAATCTCTGAGGATCGTGGGTGTGGTGAAGGATCGTCGAGGATATGATCTGTGGGAACCTCGCGCCGACATCTACGTACCCTTCGAGCAGCACCCGGTCTCATGGGCTAATCTGAACGTTCGAACCGCTGTCCCGCCAATGACAGTAGTGCCGTCGATTCGCGATGCTGTGCTGGCTCTCGACAAGGAGCAGCCGCTGAATGACGTCAGGCTGCTCACTGAGATGGTGGCGCAGACCTATGGCACGCTTCGCTTTCCCATGATACTGGTATGGATCTTCGCCGCCCTGGCGCTCGTACTCTCCGCGATTGGCATCTTCGGAGTGATGTCGTACGCAGTGAGCCGCCGTACGCAGGAACTTGCTATCCGCATGGCTCTTGGTGCAGACCGGCGGACGGTGCTGCGGATAGTGTTGCGCGAGGGTCTGGGCGTGACGCTCACAGGCGTGTCGATTGGTCTCGCGGCGGCGCTGGGCCTGAGTCGCGTCATGGCCGGCTACGTTTATGGCATCAAGTCCACCGACCCGCTAACCTATGCTGCGGCCGCACTACTGCTCATGCTGGTGGCACTCGCGGCCTGCTACCTTCCGGCACGACGAGCTATGCAGGTAGAACCGATTCAGGCGTTGAGAATTGAGTGAACGCTACCTCGGGAGCATGCAACCAACTGACTCGCGTATTGTCGAACACGGACATACAGGCTGGGCCCTATCTTCACCAACCCTCGCGATCCACAAGTAGAACGCGGAAAATGTCAGATCAAATCGTAGCCAGGATCTAAATCCTGGTAAAGGTTCCGTGGACTTTGTTGACTTCGTTCCGAACTCGTATTGCCCAGCTCTTCCTGGATCGGAAGGAGCGCTCGGAATTCCTCCTGCTCTTTCTCCTCGCTAGCGCGGCCTTCCTTGTTCGCATCTGGGGGATTTCCAAGGCCCACTTCTGGGACGAGATGGTTTACCTGCAAAATGCGCAAGTCATCTGCTGCGGCAAAATTAACTACTCCGAACTGAGCTTTCGGCCTCCTCTGATCTCGCTGATATACGCCGGCGTGTTTCTGCTCTGGCACCACATCTATGCAGCTTGTATTGTCGCGGCGTTTCTCAACGCTCTCGGCCCAGTCCTTCTCTATCTCGCCGGGCGTCTGTCGGTGGGCCGCTTGCCGGCTGCATTTGCCGCTCTATTGCTGGCATTCTCACCCTTTTTCGTAGGCGTCTTTCCTGATGGATTTGTAAGCGATGATACGGGCAACAGTCTGCTGACGGATTCGCCGGCCCTTACCTTCATACTTCTCGCCTTCTGGCTTCTAATCCGAGCTCTTGACCGCCAGAGCACAGCTCGTTTTGCATGGGGCGGGCTCGCCCTGGCGCTTTCGATCCTGATGCGGTTTGGCACACTTCCGAGTGTCGGCATGCTCCTCTTGCTGCCCCTTGCCGCGAAACGACCCTGGAAGGCGCTCATGGCATGCGGGGCTGGGCTCATGGTTGGATTGGCCCCGTATCTGCTCTGGTCCCGTCTGAGGTTCGGAGCTTTCTTTTTTACCCTGCACGCCGGCTGGACTCATGTCGAGGGGCCGGAGGAATCAACCTTCTTTTACCTCCGCAATTCCGCAGCAATTTTCACGCCGGTGGCCGTGTTTGGATTTGTGCTGATCTCCTTATCATGGCTCTGGCGCCCCTATGGGGTTTTCCCTTCGCGCCCTCGATTACCCCCCGAATCCCCTTCCAACCTTTCGCCGCTTGTCTTGCAGGCCTTTCTTTGGATCTGGTTTCTGACGGATTTCTTCTTCTTCAGCGCCATGCCGCACAAGGAACCGCGTTACATCCTCCCGCTTGCCCCTCCATTTTTGCTGCTCGCTGGCTCCGGCCTGGCGCTCTTCTGCGCCTCGCCACGCAGATGGCTCCGAACTACCGCAGCGCTCCTTGTCGCCGCATTCCTGGTTTTCACGTTCCTTCCCCTCCGCGAGCGGTTGAGCAGTCCCTTCATCGTTCCCGACACTCCGGAAGAAATGCTCGCATCTCAGTTCCTTCAGTCCAGTCTTCCTTCCGGGACCATCCTTTACATGAACTTCAACTACCCCGCATTCGCCTTCTACACCAACTACCGCATCCATGAACTTCCAGCCGTCGGTCCCGCCCTTTACAGCGAGATCGAGCAGATTCCTCCCGGAGGAGTTCTCATCGTCTACCGCAAGACCGATGAAGTCTGGGAACCCGATATCGCGTGGTTGAATGCGAATCCAAAATTCCAGCGCATGCGTGAGTTCTCCACGTTTGTGATATACCGCCGCTTGCCTGAAGCAGATCGAGTTTTGGCGAGACACGGCCCATAGTGCCATGATCCAAGCCGAGAGCCGACCGCCCTTTCCCTTGCCTACGTTTGTCCAACCTAATTGCATCGTCCAATCAAGTCTGGACTAGGCCTGGGGAAAGAAGCATAATGGCGTGGTCAACAAGGCTGGCGCGATCGCTCCGTTGGAACCCCGTGTCCTTGAGATGGCGGACTATCTCATTCAGTTCTCCGCCGAAGGCTCCCCGCGGACGATGCGCTAAAGGTTTTCGGGACGATCAGCAATACGAAACGGCAGCTTGCCGCTATGTGGCCGTGTTCCGGTCGTTTCCGCTGTGATCGTGTCGGACGCGAGGTTCGAACAAGGCGCACTGGGCTTCCAATCCCGCCGCTCGGTGGAGTTGCGAGGCCGGAGAATGCGGCTCGTTTAGCAGATTCACGATGCCAGAGAAATCCGGGCGTGGAGGGAAGGGCCATGAAATACAAGGTTAAGCGCATTTCGACAGCCGGGATCGCCGAGGCCATCGCGAAGGCGGAACTCTATCGCTCGCTCAACGAACCAGAAGAGGCAGAGTCGATCTGTCGCGATATCCTGGCCATCGAACCGCAGCATCAGCTCGCTTTGCGTTTACTCGGGCTCGCCCTTACAGATCAGTTCACCGGCCACGGGTCCGATCGTTACCGGGAAACCGAAGAGATCTTCCGACAGCTCAAGGATCCATACGAGCGGCTCTACTACACTGGGATTCTGCACGAGCGGCGGGCAAAGGCGCAACTCAACGCCGGGCAACTACCTCGTTCACTGTTTGCGCTTTTCGACCAGGCTCTACACTCTTTCGCAGAGGCTGAGAAAATCCGTCCGGCAGGAAACGATGATGCCATCCTTCGCTGGAATCGTTGCGTGCGGCTGCTTCGAAATTCAGCCTATGAATGGGGAGAATTGGAACAGGAATTGGTTTCCTTCGATGCCCAGGAGACCCCCCCGAGATAGCAAATCTCCGCGGCATGCGAAGAAATGGGTTTCAGTCAAAGGATGCGGAACAGCCGCTTCAGGGGATCGAAGTAGCGGTCCACCACGCGCTCTTTGAGCGGAATGATCGCGTTCTCGGTAATCGTGATCGACTCCGGACATACCTGCCTGCAACAGGTCGTGATGTTGCAGTAACCGATGTTGTGCGTGTGCCTCAAATCGCTGACCCGGTCTTCGGTATCAAGCGGATGCATTTCGAGTGCGGCAGCATAGACGAGCAGACGCGGGCCGATAAACTCGTCTTGCTTGTGGTGTTCGCGCAGGACGTGGCATACGTCCTGGCAGAGAAAACACTCGATGCACTTGCGAAACTCCTGCACGCGCTCGACGTCCACCTGCTGCATGCGCCATGTGCCATCGGGCGCGTCGGGCGGGCGGGGCTTGAATTGCTTGATCGTCTTCTTGGCCCGGAAATTCCACGAAACATCCGTGACCAGATCGCGTATGACCGGAAATGCGTGCATCGGCTCCAGGATGACCGGCGTATTCAGGTTGATGTCACTCAGCCGGGTCATGCACATGAGCTTGGGCATGCCGTTGATTTCGGCGGAGCACGATCCACACTTGCCGGCTTTGCAGTTCCATCTCACCGCCAGGTCGGCCGCCTGCTGCGCCTGGATGCGGTGCACGGCGTCCAGAACGACCATTCCCTCTTCGACGGGCGTCGTGTAATCCTGGAATGCGCCGCCCGTGGAATCTCCGCGCCAGATGCGAAATGTCGCTGTTGTGGCCATGTATTTTGTCTCCCGGCTAATTCATTTCCCCTATTTCATCTCCTCGATCACTTTCTTCAACTCATCCGGCATCGGCGTAAGTGCGCGCTTCTCGACTTGCATTTCGCCTTCTGCGCCACGCCTGATGACGATGTTGTACTTTCCCCACTCCGGGTCTTTGCCGGGGAAGTCTTCGCGGAACTGCGCGCCGCGGCTTTCTTTTCGCAGCAGCGCCGCCCGGGTAATTGCTTCCGACACGATCATCATGTTTCCAATATCAATCGTTGTGTGCCAGCCATTGTTGTACTCGCGATTGCCGGCTATACCTGCTCGCTCTGCCCGCGCGCGTAATTGCCCGATCGCGTCGAGCGCCTGCTGCATTTCACTCTCGACTCGCACAATCCCGACCAGGTCCTGCATCGTCTCCTGCAGATCGTATTGAATCTGATATGGGTTCTCGCCGGAAGGGCCGCGGTCGAAGGGAGCGAGGGCCGCTGTTGCCGTGGCTTGGAGCTCCGTCTCGTCGATCGTTACCGGGCCGTTGGCTTTGGCGAATGCCGCGGCAAAGCGTCCTGCGCGCCGTCCGAATACGACCAGATCGGACAGGGAATTTCCGCCCAGCCGATTCGCGCCATGCAATCCCGCCGCCACTTCTCCCGCTGCGAAAAGCCCGGGCACAGTGGACATCTGCGAATCGCCATCGACGCGGATTCCGCCCATCATGTAATGAGTCGTAGGACCGACCTCCATCGGCTCTTTCGTGATGTCCAGATCGGCAAGTTGTTTGAATTGGTGATACATGCTTGGGAGCTTGCGCTTGATATGCTCCCCTGATTTCGGAAGGCGCTCCTTAATCCAGGAAATATCAAGAAAGACTCCGCCGTGCGGCGAGCCTCGGCCTGCCTTGACTTCGCGATTGATGCACCGCGCAACATGATCTCGGGTGAGCAGTTCGGGCGGACGCCGCGCATTCTTGTCGCCCTGCGTATATCGCCATCCCTCTTCTTCAGAGTCTGCAGTCTGCTCCTTGTAGAGGTCAGGAATGTCGTCGAACATAAACCGACGACCTTCGCTGTTGCGCAACACGCCGCCTTCGCCGCGCACGCCTTCGGTGACAAGGATGCCGCGCACACTAATCGGCCAGACCATGCCGGTCGGGTGAAACTGGACGAACTCCATGTCCTGAAGTTCGGCTCCAGCACGATACGCCAATGCCAGGCCGTCGCCCGTGTATTCCCAACTGTTGCTGGTCACCTTGAAGGCACGTCCGATTCCGCCGGTGGCCATCACTACTGCCTTCGCTTCCCATAGCTGGAACCGGCCCTTCTCGCGGTCGTATCCGCAAGCTCCGGCAATGCGGTTTCCATCGATCAGCAGGCTGAGCACCGTGCACTCCATGTGGACTTCCATCCCCGTGTGAATGCCGTGATCCTGAAGGGTGCGTATCATCTCCAGGCCGGTGCGGTCGCCGACATGGGCCAGCCGGGGGTATCTGTGCCCGCCGAAGTTTCGTTGCAGAATCTTGCCATCTGCCGTGCGGTCGAAAAGCGCTCCCCATGCTTCGAGTTCGCGTACGCATTCCGGCGCTTCTTTGGCGTGCAGCTCGGCCATGCGCCAGTTGTTAAGATACTGACCGCCGCGCATCGTGTCGGCGAAATGGACCCGCCAGTTATCGCGATCGTCGACATTGGCGAGCGCGGCGGCGATGCCTCCTTCGGCCATCACCGTATGCGCTTTGCCGAGTAGCGATTTGCAGATCACCCCCACCTTCGCGCCTGTGGCTCCGGCTTCGATGGCGGCGCGCAGGCCTGCTCCGCCTGCACCAATCACCAGTACATCGTAGGAGAACCGTTGGAATTCCGGCATCTAGAAGATTCTCCAGTCATGCCAGATTCCCATCGAACAGAGGCGAACATAGATATCGGAAAACGCAACCCAAAGGAGGCTCGCCCAGGCCCATTTCTTGTGCCCCGCATTCAGGCGACTAACGAAATTGTAGATTTTGTGCCGTACCGGATGATCCGAGATCTGGTCAAACGTCCCCCCGATCATGTGCCGGAATGCATGACATCCGAATATATATCCGCCCAGAAGCACTACGTTCACTACAAGAACGAGGGTTCCAATCCCGATCCCAAATCCATCCGGGAAAAAGAACGCCCTCAGTGCGTCGTACACCAGAAAGCCCCAGACAATGTATGAGAGTCTCAGAAAGTAGCGATGAAAATTCTGCAGAATGAGGGGAAAGGTTCGTTCCCCGAGATAACTCTTGCGAGGCTCGCTCACCGCGCACGCCGGGGGATCGGCCCAGAACGATTTGTAATAAGCGCCGCGGTAGTAGTAACAGGTCAGGCGGAACAGGCCGGGTATCCAGAGAATGAGCAGTGCCGGTGAAAAGGGCAGAAAGCCCGGGTACCATCTCGGTTTTGGTCCAAACAAGGCGTGCGGCGAACTGCCGAAAAGCTCGGGTGAATAAAACGGCGAGATATAAGGTCCATAAGTGTAATGGCTGTTTTGGAACGCCGCCCAGTTGGCATAGACCAGAAACGCACTGAGACCCACCAAGATTGCCGCCGGAGAAAGCCACCAGGCATCGCGCCGCGCTGTTCGGCCAAACTTGCCGTCTTTCCAAACGATATCGGGAGCTGACAATCATCCCCCTTTGCGGTCTGAAGACTAAGCCCTTCCCGCCCGATGGCATTGGATTGTATAGCAAAAACTATGCCACCAGCCACCTGCCATGTGGGTTAAGTTGAATCCGGGACCGAATGCGCTTTCCTGCTATGAGAAAAGACAAACCTATCGCAGCGCTGTGTGATGTTACGGTCAGTTTTGCAAAGTTTTGATTCCAGGCCGAACGGCCGCTAGAGTTCGCCAATTACCGGTCCCATGCCGTGGCTTCCAGACGTAACGACGGCGATCGCATTTGTCATGATCTAAGCTCTCTCGCTTGTGTAGATGCGTCCCATTGGCTCTAAATCAGGAATAGCGCATGTTCTCGAGATCGGAGATGATGCCCGGCCCCGTAGGGTTCCATCCCAGCTTTTCTCGCGTCTGCGCGCTCGAGGCCCACAGGTCCATCCCCGCGAATGATCCGAGCCAGCCGAAATGGTCCTTCGCTTCTTCGGGGGTTTTGCTGGCGACCGGCACGTTCAGACCCCGGCCAATGGCGGTGGCGATGTCTTTCAGCGGTACACCCTCTTCGGCGATTGCGTGATACCTGTCTCCAGCAGATCCCTTCTCCAGGGCAAGCCGGTAAAGGCGGGCGGCATCGAACCGGTGCACCGCGGCCCACCGGTTGCTTCCATCGCCAACATACGCCGATACGCCCTTCTGGCGGGCCAGAGCGATCAAGTACGTGATGAGCCCTTGCTTGACTGTGTCGTGAACCTGCGGCAGGCGCATCACCGATGCTCGTACTCCCCGTTCCATCAGTGCCACTGCCGTCGCCTCCGACGCGCGAGGATAGAAGGCGGAAACAGGAGGGGGCGCATCGTTTTCTGTTGCGGCGCGGCCCTCAGTCAATGAGGCAACGCCCGACGTCACGATCAACGGACGGTTGGAGCCTTGGAGCACGGCGCCGATCGTCTCGATCGCGCGCTTGTCGATCTCGCAGACCTCCTGGAATCTCGAAAAGTCATGGACGAACGCAGTGTGAATCACCGCGTCCGCGGCCGCCGCTCCGCTGCGCAAGCTTTCCAGATCTTCCAGATCACCCCGATGCACCTCCGCACCCGCAGCAGTCAATGATTGAGCGCCCGCATCGCTGCGCGCAAGGCCGAGCACCTGGTGGCCTGCGTCGATCAGCTCAGGGACCAGAGCCGAACCAATAAATCCTGTCGCGCCTGTAACAAAAACACGCATATGAGTACTCCTATTCTTGGATTTTTGATCGTTCATAACTACGTTGACTACTCATGCCGCGCGATTGGAACCACGGCGTCTTGTCTGGATACTGCGTCGAGATCGGCAAGCACCTCAGTGGGAATTTGCAGGGTCGCCGCCTTGAGATTCTCACGAAGATGCTTGAGAGACGATGTTCCCGGGATCACCAGGATGTTTGGCGAGCGCCGGAGCAGCCACGCAAGCGCAACCTGCATCGGCGTAGCATCGAGGCGCGACGCCGCTTCAGACAACGTCCCCGACTGCAGCGGACTGAACCCACCGAGCGGAAAGAACGGAACATAGGCGATGCCCTCGCGGGCAAGGTCCGCGACCAACGCGTCGTCGACCCGATGCGCCAGGTTGTATTGATTCTGGACGCAGACAATCGGGACGATCCGCCGCGCCTCCGCAATCTGTGTGGGTGTCACGTTGCTCAACCCGATATGACGGATCAAACCCTTTTGCTGAAGCTCGGCCAGGATTGTGAGCGGTGCCTCGATCGAACCCTCAGCCGGTTGATGGACATTGAACATGCTGCGCAGATTGACCACATCCAGCACATCCAGGCCTAGATTGCGGAGATTATCGTGAACTGCCTGAGTCAGTTCTTCGCGCGAGAGTGCCGGAATCCACGACCCATCTTCGCCACGCAGGGCGCTGACCTTGGTCACGATGACCAGGTCATCGGGGTAGGGAAAGAGCGCCTTTCGTATGATCTGGTTGGTGATGTGAGGGCCATAGAAATCGGCGGTATCGATATGGTTCACGCCGCTCGCGACGGCTTCTCGCAATACGCTGATCGCTTCTTCGACATCGCGAGGCGGTCCCCATACCAGCTTGCCTCCATCTCTCCCTGCAAGTTGCATGGCTCCGTAGCCCATGCGGTTCACACTGCGTGAGTTGCCGGGCAGCGTGAAGCTGCCGCCCAGATTTACTCCCTGGACTTTTACTCTCTGTACCATTCCACTCCTCCTTGATTCTCTGTTGGCCTCTTCGTCTTGTTTCCGGCATTGACGAATCGATGCTGCTTCAAATAAAACGGAGACAGCCTCCGAATGAGTAGATAACCGGAGACTGTCTCCAGTTGCAATAATTTTGCGCATGGCAAAGAAACACTCGCAACCCGCGCAGCGGAAACCGCGTACAGACGCGCAGCGCAATCGCGAGCGCATCCTGGAAGTGGCAAAGGAGGCGTTTACCCGCCACGGCGCCGACGCCAGCCTGGACGATATTGCCAAACAGGCAGGTGTCGGAGCCGGAACTCTGTATCGTCACTTTCCCACGCGTGACGCCCTGATCGAAGCAGTCTATCGGAGTGAAGTGGAAAAGCTGGCTGCGGCGGAGCGCAAGTTCACTGAAACCATGCCCCCGATCGAGGCATTACGAACTTGGATGCTTCTATTCGTCGACCACATCGCAGCAAAACAGATCATTGCCCCCGCACTGAATAGTGTCGTCGGAGGGCCCACAAAACTATATGAGGGTTCTTATGGGCTGATCCACGGAGCAATTGATGCGCTCGTAAAACGCGCGATCAAGAGCGGCGACATTCGCAGAGATCTCGACCCCTTCGACCTGCTTCGAGCTCTGATCGGTGTCTCCCATATAGCGTCCGGCCCTGGCTGGCAGCAAAGTGCGCGGAGGCTGGTGGACATCCTCATCACTGGTTCGCGTCCAGTCAAATAGGCCGTGTCTTGCGGCCCCGACCCGACGTTCCTGCACAATCACTTGGGCTCCAACCGAGGTCAGTAACCGGCTGTGACATTTGGGCTTGGCGGCTTCAGGCCCTCTTTCAGTCCAAGCTCAACGATCGCAGAAATTAAGGATTAAAATGACCAGTGGCTGTCCACGCCGATCAGGGACCATCTGAAGGTCGCCGAAACTCCATACTATTGCGGTCCTTTTTCAGGCTTCTGTCTTGCGAAAATGACACCTTTTGAGCCCGATTGCGAATCTAATCGGGCGTATAACGTCTCCAGGGATTTCGACTCGCCGCAATCGACCGCTTGCGGCGGGGTCAGCTCGCAGAAGGGGTGAAGCGGTCTCCAAACCATAATTCAGGGAGGAAACGCGAATGGTCACATCCACGACACCCCAACCCCAGATTCAGGCACTTAAGCCACTGACTCAAATGGCGGCCTGGAAAGCTCTCCAAGCCCACTATGACCAGATCCACGGAACGCATCTGCGGGACCTCTTCGCCGCCGATGCAAACCGCGGAACGCGTCTGACAGCCGAGGCAGTCGGCCTTTTCTTTGACTACTCAAAGAACCGCGTAACCGACGAGACTATCAAACTGCTGATGCAGCTTGCGCGCGAGTCAGGCCTGCAGCCGCGAATCGAAGCCATGTTTCGCGGTGACAAGATCAATGTGACTGAAGGAAGATCGGTGCTGCACGTAGCCCTGCGCGCGCCCAAAGGGACCTCAATTGTGGTGGACGGAAAGGATGTAGTCCCGGAAGTCCACGCCGTGCTGGACAGGATGACAGATTTCTCCAATCGCGTCCGGAGCGGAGAGTGGAAAGGGTATACCGGTAAGCCAATTCGCAACATCATCAATATTGGAATTGGTGGCTCGGACCTTGGACCGGTCATGGCCTACGAAGCGCTCAAGCACTATAGCGACCGCGACATGACGTTCCGCTTCGTATCGAATGTGGATGCCACCGATTTCGTGGAGGCGACTCGCGACCTGGACGCAGAGGAGACGCTGTTCATCATCTCATCGAAGACCTTTACAACCTTGGAGACAATGACGAACGCCCACACGGCCCGCGTCTGGGCGCTTGAGACCTTGAAACATTCCGCGGCAATCGCCAGGCACTTCGTCGCTGTTTCGACCAACGCCGCAGCGGTCGAGAAATTTGGCATCGATACCGCGAACATGTTCGGGTTCTGGGATTGGGTTGGCGGGCGTTACTCCATGGATTCAGCGATTGGCCTGGCGACGATGCTGGCCGTCGGGCCGGAAAATTTTCGCGCTATGCTTGACGGCTTTCACCAAATGGACGAGCACTTCCGGACTACGCCCTTCGAGCGCAATCTGCCCGTGCTTCTTGGCCTGCTGGGTGTATGGAACACCGACTTCCTTGGTGCGCCTACAGTAGCTGTCTTGCCCTATGAGCAATACCTCAAGCGGTTCCCTGCCTATCTGCAACAATTGACGATGGAAAGCAACGGCAAGCATGTCACCATCGAGGGACATGAGGTCAACTATCCGACGGGTCCGATCTATTGGGGCGAGCCTGGCACCAATGGTCAGCACTCCTTCTATCAATTGATCCACCAGGGGACGCGGCTGATCCCTTGCGACTTCATAGGCTTTGGCAAGTCGCTGAACCCACTGGGCCAACATCATGACATGCTCCTTGCAAATGTCTTTGCGCAAAGCGAGGCGCTCGCGTTTGGCAAAACGCCGGAACAGGTGAAAGCGGAAGGCACCCCGGAATGGCTCGTCCCGCATCGTGTGTTTGAGGGCAATCGCCCGTCGAATACTCTTCTGGCCGACAGGCTTACGCCAGAGGTTCTCGGCAAGCTGGTCGCTCTTTACGAGCATAGTGTGTTCACGCAGGGGACAATTTGGCAGATCAACTCTTTCGACCAGTGGGGTGTAGAACTGGGCAAGGTCCTCGCGCAGCGGATTATTCCGGAACTCGAGAGCAAAACTGAACCGACGCTGAAACACGACAGTTCAACCAACAATCTCATTCGCCGCTACCGGGAACTCCGGGAGAAAGTATGACAATTCGTGGCTATCAAAAGCCGCTGTACTTCCTTCCTTTTGACCATCGGGGCTCGTTCGAAACGGGGATGTTCGGCTGGAAGGGCGCGCTTTCTCCTGAACAAACGGCGCAGATTGCTGCGGCTAAACAAGTCATTTACGAGGGGTTCCAGAGCGCGGTTGCAGGCGGTGTGGCCAGGGAGAAGGCAGGCATTCTCGTGGACGAGCAGTTTGGCGCTGCGATCCTCCACGATGCGGCCGGCAAGGGTTACATTACCGCCTGTCCTGCCGAAAAGAGCGGCCAGGAGGAATTTGACTTCGAGTATGGCGAGGACTTTGCCGCGCATATCGAGGCATTTCATCCAACTTTCTGCAAGGTGCTGGTCCGCTACAACCCGGAGGGAGATCCTGCGCTTAACCGATGCCAGGCGGAACGTCTGAAACGCCTGTCTGATTATTTGCTTGCCGCAAATCGCAGCTTATTTATGTTTGAGCTCCTGGTGCCGCCCGAGAAGGCACAGCTCCAAAGAGTGAAAGGCGACAAGAAAGCCTATGACCTCGAACTTCGCCCTCGACTCATGGTCGAGACAATCCGGCAATTGCAGAATGCGCAGGTTGAACCAGACGTTTGGAAGATTGAAGGATTGGACCGGCGCGAAGACTGCGAGAAGATTGTTGAAGTCGCACGATCTGGCGGGCGGGACTCAGTTGGATGTATTATCCTCGGCCGTGGTGAAGACGACGCGAAGGTTCTTGAGTGGCTGACGACTGCTGCGAGCGTACCGGGATTTATTGGCTTCGCCGTGGGTCGCACCGATTTTTGGCAGCCGCTCGTCTTGCTGCGCGACCACAAAATCTCTCGCGACCAGGCGGTGAACCAGATTGCCCACCGCTATCGAGAATTCGTGGATGTTTTCGAAAGCGCGAAAAAGAGCCACTCACTCAAAGTCTAGGTATGCGGCAGTCCGCTTCGACCGGCGCGATCGCAATCTATCAACGGGAATACGGAACTCATCCCCGCAATGCTCGGTGATCTACACCCGCTGCTTTAGGTCGCCAAGTGGCTCGTCACTCAGAGAGCAATACAGTCAATGCTTCTACAGGCGCCAGGTTAAAGACATTTTCGAGACTGCTCTGGTCTGCAAAAGCCTTGCCCACAACATGCCGCGCATGGATATGAAAGCTTAACTCCCTTTCCGCAAACGGCCATGGCTGCAGACGAAAATGTCGTGGTTCAATCGAACTGACATTCACCTCGGCAACTCCTCCACCATTCAGCGGAAGCGGATGCAACAAATGTGCAGGCGAAGAATACGCCACGCACGCTAGCAGCGAAAGATTATCGCATGCCTGCAAGAGACGGAAATGTTCCAGGATGGTCTGCTCAGCTTTTTCGCGTTGCGTAAGGGAAGCGTCGGAGTCTATCGCTGCTCTTAACGTGCCCTGAAAAACGCGCTGCTGATAAAGAAATTCGTCGAGTAGCGCCAGCCCTTCCGGTTCAATCGTCGAACGGTCCGCGTGTGCTGTAAGCAGATTGTAGGTGTGCATTGAAACGAGAAGTCCAGCGTAGGGATCCTCGTCTGCAATGATCCGTACGGCCCGATCCCGCACCGAGAGATACTCCGCAAGATCGATCTCCTCGAATGCGGAGTATTTGCCCACAAGGTCAGTCGAAAAAGCCGAAGGCTTCCCCTGGCGTGTGATTGAGGGATGTGCGTCGCGGGCCGCCCAGCCATCGTCGTGGCACGCAATACCCTTAAGTACACGAGCTCGCGGCTCCGGCCTGCGGAATTGCGCATTCCCCCACGCTGTCGCAAATTCACCAGCCAAATGCGCGTGGTCGGGATGCGTGATCAGCCACCATCCCGTCTCCGATTCCATGCGTAACATCCAACTCCCCTTATTCCGCGGTCCGCGGCAAACTCGATTCATGCCAGTTATGCAACGCCAGCCACTCCAGGAACATCACGATAAAGAAGAACGAAAATCCAAGCACAGTCGCCGCAAATACCAGCGCGAATAGATATCCGGTCTCCATTTGATTATTCGCATAAAGAATTGCATACCCCAGGCCACCTTCTCCAACGCGCGTCGAACCCGCGAAGAGCTCCCCGGTTATTCCCCCGATAACGCTAATGCCAGCCGATATGCGAATGCCCGTGAAGAGGTTGGGCATCGCACTTGGCAGCCGCAACTTGAACAGAATCTGCCCGGGCGTAGCCTTATACATCAGAAAAAGATGAACCAGATTCTCATCCACGCTGATCAGGCCTTGAGTTGTATTGGCAATAATGGGCGCCAGGCAGATGATGAACGTTACAATCGTGACCGAAAGAATCCCGGCGCCCGCCCACATGATAATCAGCGGCGCAATGGCGACGATCGGTACGGTCTGCAGCAGAATCGTATACGGATACAGCAACTGCCGAAGCCATCGCCACTGCGCAAATATCATGGACACTGCGACGCCGGCAACGATGCTTGCAACCAGGCCCCCCGCCGCTTCTTCGGTTGTAATCAGCAGTGAGTTCACCAACGAGGGGAATCGATCGCGGAGCGCGCCGGCCACTGCCTTGGGTCCAGGAAGAATATACGGCGGTAGGTGATTGAGGCTGACCACCGCCTGCCAGAGACCCACCAGGCAGATGAGCACGACCACACTGTTCATCGCGAGCAGAGCCTGCCTTTTCATGCCTGGTACACCCCTCGAAGCAACCGCGAAGCTTGCGTGACTTGCTCCTCAAACGCCTTTGATTCACGTGTCTCTGCAGTGCGTGGCCACGAAAGATCCACTTGAATCTCATGCGCGACGTGGCCCGGATGAGGAGCTAAAATCACAATCCGGGAAGAAAGAAACACGGCTTCTGCAACCGAATGCGTAACAAAAAGAACTGTCCATTTCTGTTCGGCGTACAGGCGCAACAACTCTTCGTTCATCCGATCGCGTGTTATCTCATCGAGCGCGGCGAAAGGCTCATCCATCAGGAGAATGCGCGGCCGATTCACCAGCGCGCGCGCGATCGAAACGCGCATTTTCATGCCTCCCGAAAGCTGCCGCGGATAGCGCTTTGCCACATTGCTCAAGCTGACCAGATCCAGCATCCTTGTTACGCGCTCTGTGCGCGCAGCCCGCGCGGCGTGCTCAAGTTCCAGTCCAAGACCTACGTTTTGCTCCACAGTGCGCCAGGGCAGCAGCGTTGCGTCCTGAAAAATGAAGCTCATCATCTCGCGAGCGTTTTCAGGAGTCATGCCATTTACTTCTACTTGACCTTCGCTGACCGGGCTCAAGCCGGAAACCAGCTTCAGCAGCGTCGACTTGCCGCATCCCGAAGGCCCCAGAAACGTGACGAACTCGCCCCGACCAACGGTCAAAGAAATGCCTTGCAGGGCAACGGCAGCATTGCGATAACGCTTGCTCACCCCACGCATTGCAATTTCCGGAATGGATTGAGAACTCCGCGCTACCATCCGGGATCTCCAGCTACTGGCAGATAGAGCACGGAGGAGTGCTCGGCTGAATGCAATACCTGCTGCGTTGAGCGTTTCCAATTCCAATGATCCGCAAGCTGTGGCTCTACATCGGTGGAAGGATTACGGTCGTAGAGTGGAAATGCAGAACTCGCAATTTCGAGCCGCAGCCGCTCCCCCTGGGCGAGAACAAATGCCACCGGCTCCAGCGCAAATTCCCAAGCCTTGACCTCATCGGCCGCACACCCCGCATCGCCAAACAGGTGTGCGCTCCGTGCGATGCCAATCGATAAAAATTCCACACGCCCATTTAACGTCACCCGCACGAGCTTGGCAGTAAAATCCGCATGTTTCGCGGATGTCGTCGCGTAGAGCCGGACGTGCGGACGCCCGAATACTTCTATCTCGTGCACAACGGGGCTCGACGTATAAACAAGCAGGTTGTTGCCCATCTCCAATGCGGATTGGTCAAATGGCCCGCTCAGCGCCTGCGGCCCTCCAGGTGCCATCACCGGAACCTCCGGGTCGTAAACAAAAACGTCGCGCGGCTCTTCGCTAACCGGCGTATTCACGAGCAGAGTTCCGTCGCCCTTTCGCGAATTGGCGTTGCCCCCGCTGTGCAGGTAGAGTGGATAGGCTGCGTCGGCCGGCCAATCGTTCGCGGTTCGCCATTCATTTGGGCCAAGAGAAAAGTATCGGATGCGCGGCTCCTCGCTGAAATCTTTCGTTTCTTTTAGCCAATGATTAAACCAACGCAACAAGATTTCATCTGTATTGAGATTGGCCGCGTCGCCAAAATGGGTATCGCCCGCTCGATCTCCCCACGGAATATGTACCCATGGACCGGCAATCAGATATTGATTCTCGCGCGCATGTGCGCTTCCCGCATGATTTCGCAATGCCAGATAACCGGCGATCGACCCTTCCAGATACGTATCGAACCACCCCGCGATGTGCAACGCGGGCACCTTGATCTGATCAACGCGCGTGCTGATGTCAAGGCCGCTCCAATACGCTCCAAGCTCGCGATGCGTCATCCAGTCGCGCACATAACTTGGCAACGCCGCATCGGCGATCGCAGGATGCTCGGCATACGGCACATGCACCGCCTGCGTGCGAATGTTGGTCCACGCCTCTTCCAGTCTGTCCGCCGCTTCGCGCAATCCCAGGCGCCGCGCATCTTCGCGCAACATCTGAATGCCCCATCCAAGCGTTGAACCCAGCCGGAGCGCTCCCTGGTGATAAAACCACCCTCGATAAAGATCCGCCGCCGTCATATGCGGCGCAATGCATTCCAAGCCCAACGGCTGCTCCACG
Source organism: uncultured Acidobacteriaceae bacterium (assembly GCA_963800145.1). Classification (GTDB taxonomy): domain Bacteria; phylum Acidobacteriota; class Terriglobia; order Terriglobales; family Acidobacteriaceae; genus Telmatobacter. The sequence goes on from CAWCZX010000002.1 coordinate 66,109, forward strand.
GCTGCCAACAGCTGCGTTGCGCCCTGGTAGGAGAACCCGTACATGCCGATGCGGCCGTTCGATGCAGGGTGCTCGCGCAGCCAGCCAATCGTCTCTGCGCCGTCTCGGGCTTCGTGGCGAAACGGATAGAACTCGCCTCCCGAACCACCCCGACCGCGCACATCCTGAATGACAACGTGGTAACCGTGACGTGCGAACCATATCGGATGCGCATACACAACGGTGGAAGCAATGTCACGCCCATAGGGCTGGCGCATCAGGAGCGTGGGCCATGGTCCATCGCCTGCTGGATAGTAGTGATCGGATACAAGAGTGGTGCCATCGCTCAGACGAAACTCAACTCCACGCTCCAGGCGAACCCCGCTCCCACAATCGACGAGAGCCATCTCTAAGCCCCATGCCTCGGCTCAAAGTTGTACATAGCTACTAGAATCTCCGCGATGCGCGCAGCAGCTTCGTTCGACCACTGCTCTCCGTGTTCCGCCGTTGCCGCCGATGGATCACCGAGCACTCCGCTTGGCGCGATGTCTCTTGTTACCCACGCAAAGTTGGCTGCCGAACCTTCCGGCTTGAGAAGTTCCATCGAGTCAACGTGCGCAATGTAATTCGCCGTGTACTCGTCCGGATGAACCAGTTCGGGAGCGAGCATGCAAAAGATACGCAGTCTCGATTTCGCCGGCATGAAATCCATAGGCGCGTTCCTGTTCGCTGACACCTTCGAATGTCGCGCCCGGCGAACCAAAGAGCGAAAAGGTTCGCAACCCATACTCAGCGCGCAGATCGCGCGCCAGCACGTCCACCAGCGACGTGTTTCCGCCATGGGTGTTATAGAGCACAACCTTTTTGAACCCGCTTGCGGCGATGCTCGTTCCCAGGTCGCGAACCACTGCAAGAAACGTCTGCGCGCTCACTGAAAGTGTTCCCGGAAAACCCAGATGCTCGTTGCTCTTGCCATAGCACACGGGTGGCAGAGCAAAAATTGGAAGCTCCGCCGGGATAATTGCCAGGGCCTTGCCCAGCAGCAAATTGTTGATCAGCGTATCGGTAGCCAGCGGCAGGTGGTGACCGTGCTGCTCGATGGCCGCCGTCGGCAGCACCAGCAGCGTCGATTCACGCGGCAATGCGTCTACCTGTTTCCACGTGAGATATGCAAAGTTGCGTTCCGCCGGAATCCACGTCTTCATCCGTTCACCGTCTGCCTGCGAAAGCTCATCATCTTCCCCGGATTCAGCAGACCGCGCGGATCATACTTCTGTTTCGCCTGCAATTGAATGTTGTCAGCACGAAACCGGCCTCCGTCCTCCAGATAATTCACATGCGGATTGGCAACGAACACGCCAATCGACCGGCAATAAGCAATCATGTCGTTCAGTCGATCCTCTGTCGTGAAGCGCACAATCGGAATTGCGCCCGGAATCACGACGCCATCGCCGTTTTTCATAAACTCTATATGGAAGAGAATCTCGTCTCCATAGCGCTCGCGCAATAAGCGAAACTGTTCGCCGCATTCCGTCGGTGAAAATCCACATTGCAGATAGGTGTATGCCGCATCAGCTTTCATCGCCCACAGCGTTGTGTGGTTCCATGTGTAGTCGCTGAGCAGCGGTTGCGTGCGCGGCCCATCATAGGCTCCATGAAACGTGACCTCGCCCCCGGCCAGCGCCGCCGCTGCACACAAAGCCCCAGCCTGCGTGGTGGCAATCATGATAAGCGCCAATGACTTTCCCTCGCGCACCACAGTTTTCACCGGTGTAAAGAAGGATGGAATCGGCCACTCGAAGACAGTCGCCAACCGCTTGGTCCACGCAGCGTCGATCGCGATCGATTCCGTGAAGCGAAACGCCTGCTCGTAGCTGTCGAATGCTGCGGTCAACTGCGTCCACTCGATCGCCGGTGTGAGCGCGAACCAAATCCGCGTCAGCACCCCGTTGGTGCCCCATGCGTGCAAAATCTCATGTACCGCCGCCCCCTCATGCAGCACGACGCGCGGTTCCTCTTCCATGGTCACCACTTCAAAAGCGCGCACCGTGTCGAAGTCGCGCAGCCCGCCGTGCGTCACTGACCCAATCCCGCCCGACCCACCCGCAAGGAATCCGCCCAGTGAAGCCTTCACCAGGGTCGAAGGATACATGCGCAGTTCCCATCCCTGCTTGCGCGCCTGCGTTTCCAAGGCTCCGAGCCGCAACCCGGGCTCACATATGGCAACACCATCCGGGGTAATCTCTTCCAGCTTGTCCATCAATGAAAGATCAAGCACGATTCCGCCTTCTAACGGAACGCACTGACCATAGTTCCCAGTGCCGGCGCCGCGCACCGTCACAGGCACCTCGCGCCGGCCTGCGTACCTCAGCACGTCCAACACTTCCTTCACGCACAGGGGCTGCACGGCTACATCAGCGGTCTTGCATGCAAGCTTGGGGCGCAGCACCGGAGAGTACCAGTAGAAGTCGTGCGACAGCCGATCGAGCACCGCGGGCGCGGTCAAGACGCGCGCAGGATCGCCAACCATTTCAGACAACTCTGCTGCAAGCCTCTCGTACAACGGCGACCTCTCAAGCGTGCTTTGTTCTGCGGGTTTGCCATAGACGAAAGGCCCGCAGCATGTGGGGATGGGTAAAGAGAGCATAGCATTCGTCGCGAAGAATAGGACCGTCAACCGCGCAAGTCATATCACCACGCGCGGCCACTTCCCTTGCGGGAATCTGAATCTGATTGCAGTGGCGATTTGCGTCTTCAATGGTCGCGCCATAGACCACGCGGTCCACCCCTGCCCACATTGCGGTGCTCATGCACATGGGGCACGGTTCGCAGGTGCTGTAGAGCGTGTAGCCCGCCAGTGACAGCAGTTTAAGCCGCTTGGTAGCCAGCCGTATCGCGCGCACTTCCGCATGCGCGCTTGGGTCAAATTCCTGCCTGACCGCATTCAGCGCGCGCAACAGCAACTTGCCGGATTTCGTGTGGACAACGGCGGCGCCGAAGGGCCGCGGACTCCCGGTGCGCAACGACCGCGCCGTAAAAGCCGCCAGTGCAGCCATCCGCTCCAGGTCAAGGATCGGGTCAGGAGTGCCGGAGTGTTTTCTGGCCGGGCTACGCCCCGATGCAAAAGCTGTTCCCATACCCGAAATTAGCACAGCAAGCGGTCTCCGTGCCCTCAAAAAAACTGCATACGGCCGACTGTGGCTTTCCTTCCCTATGCGATTTTCACTGAACACCTGTGACTCTTGGCTCATCGACCACGCCAGTGGAAGGGTGGCTAGACACAAAAAGCTCCGCCCTGCCTGCGTGGTAACTTTCAAAGCAAGGATCGCTTTTTCCTCCAAAGAGGTGACCATTGCGAACAAGAAAATCGGGATCCGCTTTCGTCCTTTGCATTTCGGCCGCTCTTACCCTTGCTCTCACCGGTTGTCGCAGCCAGCGGCCCGACGCGATTGGTGGACTCACGCCCGTTCGCCTTCAACTCGACTGGTATCCGCAACCAGAACAGGGAGGATTTTTCGCGGCGCAATTGCTCGGTTACTACAAGGCCGAAGGCCTCGACGTGACCATTCTCCCCCTTCCCCAATATGGCAGCGTGGCTCAATTGGTCTCCACTGGCAAGGCCGATTTCGGCCTCGGCTCCAGTGATCAGATCCTGGAATGGAGTTCCAACGGCCTACCCGTTTTTGCCGTATCCGCCACCATGCAGCACGACCCGCAAGCCATCATGGTCCATAAGAATTCGCCCATCCACGACTTTAAAGACCTCGAGGGCCATACAATCGCCGCGCAAACCGGCGCCACTTGGCTCAAATACGTCGATGCCCGATATGACCTGCACAATATCCGCCAGATTCCCACCACTCTCTCCATCGCGAACTTCCTTGCGGATCCCGCCTATGTGCAGCAGGTCTTCATCACCAGCGAGCCGTTCTTCGCCAAACAGGCGGGTGCCGAGGTGCGAACTTTGCTCATCAGTTCCTCCGGCTACGATCCCTATCGCGTCTGCTTCACGACGCGGGATTTCGCCGCGCAACACTCGGACGTGGTAGCCAGATTTGTTCGCGCAAGCATTCGCGGATGGCGCGCCTATCTCAGCGATCCCGTAGCCACGAACGCCCTTCTCCTCAAGCTCAATCCGGCCCTCAACCCGGCCCAGGAGACTTATACCGCTGAGGCCTTGCGCGCGGGCGGCTTCATCGCTGGCGAGGATCCCACCGGTGCCCAGATTGGAAAGATGACGGAGGCCCGATGGGATGCTGAGTACCAGCAACTCAAATCCCTCGGTATGCTTGAAGGACCGTTAGACCCGGCAACGGCATACACCCTCAAATTCGTGCGGTGAGTGAAAGAGCCGCGTGAATTAATCGCTTGCCGTTTCTGCCGCTGAAATCGACAAATACCCACAGGGCACATGCTACATTCAAAGGCAAATGACACGAGTTCCCACCGCAGAAGAAAACATTGCGACCCTGGGCTTCACGCTACCGTCGCTGCCGGCGCCCGGTGGCAATTACGTCCCCGCCAAGCGAGCAGGCCACGTCTTATATCTTTCCGGAGTGATCTCGATTGCCCCTGAGGGCGTCATCAGCGGAACCGCCGGCGTCGACCGCTCCATCGAAGAGGGCTATGCCGCAGCCCGAGCCTGTGCGCTCACCCAGTTGGCCGTCCTCAAGCGGGAACTCGGCTCTCTCGACCTCGTTGCTGAGGTGATCACAGTGAATGGCTATGTGAATGCCGCGCCCGGATTCGCAGATTCGCCGGCAGTGATCAATGGTGCGTCCGACTTGCTGGTTCAGGTCTTCGGCGAAGCAGGCCGCCATGTGCGCGCGGCAGTGGGCGTGAGTGCGCTGCCCCGCAATGCGCTGGTAGAGATTCAAATGACCGTGAGAGTGAGGGAGTCATGACGGTCCGTGCGCTTTCCGCCGAACCGACCCACTCGGTATGGGACAAGTTACTGCCCCCGCGCCTCCACATTGAGTCGGGCGACGAGGTGCAGATCGAGTGCGTCGACGCCAGCGGCGGCCAGGTGCGGCCGGGTATTACAACCGCGGAATTCCTGGCTATCGACCGCACCCGCATCCATGCGCTCACTGGCCCGATTTTCGTCGATGGCGCTGAGCCCGGTGACGTGTTGCAGATCGACGTCCTGGCAACCCGGCACAGCGGCTGGGGATGGTCGAGCATCATTCAAGGTCTCGGCTTTCTCAAGGATCGCTTTTGCGAGCCTTATATTTTTCATTGGCAACTCGACGGCGAATCCACCACTTCCCTTGCTCCCGCGATCGTGCCGGTCAGGCCGTTCCTGGGCGTTATGGGCGTGGCGCGTGCAGAAGACGGCAGTTTCCGCACTCGTCCGCCAGGACCCTTCGGTGGCAATCTCGATGTGCGCGAACTCTGTACCGGCTCCTCTCTTTACCTCCCGGTCTTCAATCGCGGAGCGCTTTTCAGTTGCGGCGATGGTCACGCGGCCCAGGGCGATGGCGAGGTCTGTATCAATGGAATCGAGTGCCCGCTGGATGTAACCTTGCGATTCAAACTTCACAAGCAGCACCCGCTCTCAGGACCGCTGATCGAAGCCAGTGAAATTGCGGCGCCGGATTCCTCCGCCGACGCCTGGGTCGTGGTGGAGACCGGCACTGACATCGCCGATACCGCGCGCGCTGCCACCGGCCGCATGATCGACTTGCTCGTCAGCCGCTGGGGTTTCAGCGAAATCCACGCCTATATCCTGTGCAGCGTGGCCCTCAAGCTCCGCCTCAGCCAATTAGTCAACGAGCCTGTGTTCACCGTGAGCGGCGCGCTCAGCAAGCAAATCCTTCCAGATCGAGAACTATTTCCCACCCGATGATCCTGCCTGTTACCGCCGGCTTGGCAAATGTGAATTCGCAGGTCGACAACCTAGCGGAGAGTGTTCAACTTGCGCAGTTCGCTGTCCGCGATTTCGCGGGGCAACGCAACATATCCAAGGGCGGAGCACTCCTTTTGCCCCGCACTCAGAACCCACATGAGAGCTCAGCGAGGGCAGCCCTCTCGACCGGTCCTCCGGTTTTCGAAGGGAAAGCCTCTTAGGGAGAACGAGCGCAGTCCCTTGAAAACACGGGCCCAATTACGAATCGGGTGTTACTCAGGCCGTCCCGTGTAGTGCTTCACGTGGTGCACCTCGGAATGATCGTCGATGGATTCCAGGTGGGTGGTCACCTCACATGGCATCTCCAGTTCCTGCGTCATGCGTTCTTCTACTCGCGTCGCAAGACTGTGTGCCTCGCCCACGCCCATCATGTGCGGAAACAGCAGGTGCACCTCAATGATCTGTCGATAACCTGTCGTGCGGAAACGTACCCCATGATATTGCAATCCAATTTCTTCGCAAATGGCATCGAGCCGGTCTCGAATCTGATGGCCAACCTTGGGGTCGGAATAGTCAAGCAGACCTTTCGACGACTGCCAGATCAACCGTCCGCCCGACCACAGAATGTTTGCCGCGATGGCGATGGCGACCAGCGGATCGAACAGTTTCCGCCCCGTCATCATCACCAGCAACAAACCCCCAACAACCCCGAAGCTGGTCCAGCTATCGGTCAACACATGTTTTCCATCCGCCTCAAGTATGAGCGAATGGTTCCGTCTGCCAACCCGCAACAAGTACCACCCCAGTGCGGCATTGAGCACTCCGGCGGCAACGATCAGAATGACACCTTGGCCCAGATCGTCCAACACCAAGCCGTGTCGCCATTTCTGGATCGTCGTAACTAGAATGCTCCCCGCGGCCAGCACAATCATTGAGCCTTCAAATCCGGCGGAAAAGAATGCAATTCTTTCATATCCATATTGGAATTGAGGAACGGCCGGGCGGGCGCTCAGCCAAAGACTGAATACTGCAAATGCCACGGCCACCACGTGAACCACCGATTCCGCTGCATCCGAAAAAATTGCTGCAGATCCAGTGAACAAGTAGGCGGTCATCTTCCCGACGAGCATCAGGACGCCGACGACCAATGAAATCCGCATCGCGAAGCGGGCATCTCGCAATTGCTGGCTGTCCTTACCCGATGAACCTTGTCCCGATAGGTTTTCCATGCCCGTCCCTTCGGTCTGCCCCGTATGTGAATCGATGAAATTGCCGAGAGTACAATATTTTAAGTCAGCAATACCCCCCATAGGTATACGCTATACCCCCGATCGGTATTTTCAAGGAGAAATGTCATGCCGAGGCATGAGCGGGAAAAAGTGAAACTGCTTCAACGTGTCCGCAGACTGCGCGGGCAACTCGATGCGGTTGAGCGGGCTCTGAATGCCGATGAAGACTGCGGCGACCAACTGATGCTCCTGGCCGCCGTGCGTGGCGGTGTCAATGGGCTGATGGGTGAAGTACTGGAAGATCACATCCGCTTTCATCTCACTTCCGGCTCCAAAGAGCAGATAGCCCCAGAACTGGCCGAAGATCTCATCGACCTGGTGCATTCCTATCTGAAGTGAGTTCAGATTGAGGTCGGTTTAGCTCCCGATCTTATGTGTGGCGCCGTCAGCGGCTGTCTCATTCCATCGACTGTGGTACCAGCGCCCAGCTCAGCGAAGTGACGCCCGGCTCGATGCAGAGTCGAAGAGCAACCCTCTCAACTTCGCTGTTTTCTCGCCCCGGGGTGGTCAGTTCGGCGCGCCGAAGACCATGAGGAAGGTAAGAAGATGCCTCTGCCAGGAGCGGCGGACCACCACGCCGCTGACTGGCCTTTCGGCGACTTCGAGTTGAGGCTCCGCTACGCGCACAGGTGCATCCTTCCACCGTCGTCTCGATCAGCGCATTCGGTGAAAGCGGCTTGTGGCGCCTTTGAATCTGTCCAAATGCAAGCCAACGGCATCTTTGGGTCGCCCGTATGCACCCAATTGCAAGTGAGGCGTCCGTTCTTCTGAATCAAATGGAGTTTGTTCTTCATGGTTCCTCCTCGGACATCCCAAGCCCGTGCGCTCACTTCAGACGCGACGAAACGCAATCTGGCGGCGCGAAGAGCAATAGAGTCTTGGTTCGGGAGGGTGAGTCAGGCTTTCAATTCCAGCGGCTCACACGCTCAATTCACAAAGTAAATGTCGTGAAGAGCGATGTGGGAACCGCCGGTAGCCAGGCTAGAGGCGGTTTCCAGAGCGCTCATCACGGCACAGGAAAGAACTCCGGGTACTTGGGGGTTCTTGTGCGGATTCGAAGCTCATAGTTCTCCTGCAAAGAGAGGAATTCTCTTGCATTTCCTTTTTTACCATACCCCCATACCGTATTGTCAATTGTTTTGACCCGAAAATAGCCCCGTTTGTAGAAAAAAGAAAAAGCCGGATTGTTGCGAAAAACTGCATTGAAGCGAATCAACATGCAAGCTCACCCATTGACGACGAAGCCGCCAATCCAGAATCATGATCGGTACCATCGATGTTCCTGCACCCTGGTAAACCATATGAAGACTTGGCTCGCCGCCGCCACTCTTGTCGCTCTCTTCTGCGTGCCAATCTCACTCCATTCTCAACCGCCCTCCAGTCCATTTCACATCGATGCCTCCAAACCCGCTCCCTCGCCTGAAGTTGGTTTTCTTAACATGGGCGGCGTCTCACCCGATGGCCATCGGCTCTCGGTTAACAGCCGCTATCTGATCCTCGATGGAAAGCCATGGCTGCCCGTCATGGGCGAGTTCCACTTCGCGAGATATCCAGAAAAGTACTGGCGTGAAGAGCTCCTCAAAATGAAGGCCGGCGGAATTCAAGTTGTGGCCACATACATCTTCTGGATTCACCACGAAGAGATCGAGGGTCAATTCGATTGGAGTGGCCAACGCGATCTCCGCAAATTTGTTGAGCTTTGTCGCGACAATGGCCTCTATGTCTATCTGCGCATCGGTCCGTGGGATCACGGCGAAGCGCGCAACGGCGGGTTCCCCGATTGGCTCGTTCAAAAAAAGATTCCGTTGCGCCGCAATGATCCGGAGTATTTACGGTATGTGCTCCGCTTCGACTCTCAGATCGGGAACCAGATCAAGGGCATGCTCTGGCAGGATGGCGGCCCCATTATCGGTGTACAGCTCGAAAACGAATACGGCCAAACCGGTCCGGGCGCGGGCGCCGAACACATCTCCGAGTTGAAGCGTCTCGCAATCGCCGCCGGCATCGACCCTCCGCTGTTTTCTGTCACCGGCTGGCCCGGCCATGATTACCCGGCTCACGAGGTCATCCCCTTTTTCGGGGGCTACCCTGACGACTTCTGGACCACTCTGAGGACCGATTCCCCGCCCAACCTGGTCTATTTGTTTTCCACTGATCGCATACCGGGCGATTTGGGTGCCATGTCTCCCACGGATACCATGGGCAAATTCGATATTCGACGCTATCCATTCTTTACTGCCGAACAAGGCGGCGGAATGGAAACTTCTTATCATCGCCGCCCTCTCATCGACCCCGATGATATCTCTGCTCTCACTCTCACCTCGCTCGGTTCGGGCGTGAATCTGTACGGCTATTACATGTTCCACGGCGGCGCCAACCCCGCCGGCAAGTTGACAACGCTCCAGGAATCCCTTGCTTCCGGCTATCCCAATGACCTTCCCGTCATCTCGTATGACTTTCAGGCGCCAATCGGCGAGTACGGGCAGGAGCGGGAGTCATTCCGCAAGGTCAAGTCTCTCCATCTGTTTCTCCAGTCCTTCGGATCGGATCTGGCTCCCATGACTCCCTATCCGCCGGACATGATGCCAAACAAACCGGCCGACGCGAGCATGGCCCGCGTCATGCTCCGCGCCAGCGGCAACCGCGGATTCCTTTTCGTGAACAATTACGTTCGAAAGCTTGACATGCCGCCGCGCCACGGATTTCAGATGCAGATCGAACTGCCCTCCGGCACCGTCCACCTGCCACGTTCACCTATTGATGTCCCCGCGAACAGCGATTTCATATGGGCCTTGAATCTCGACCTCGGCGCAGGCAACCTGCTGTACAGCACCGCTCAGGCGCTCTATCGACTCGATAGCAAGCTGGAGAGTACTTACTTCTTCTTCGCGATACCGGGCCTGCGCCCTGAATTCGCCTTTGACGCGGCCAGCGTCGCATCGGTCCGAGCAACGAGTGGCTCCGTCCATCGCGCCGATGGCTGCATCCTTGTCGATGATCCCGAACCTGGTAGGGAAACCGTGTTGGAGGTCCTGGGCAAGAACGGCCGCAAGTCGCGAATTCTCTTGCTCACTCAGAACGAGGCGGAACAGTTGTGGCAAGTCTCTCTCCAAGGGCAAGAAATTGTGATGCTTTCACCCGCGGATGTCTTCGCGGGCGAGGATGGCGTCCACTTGCGCTCGCTTGATCCATCCCACCTTAAGGCAGCTATCTTTACGCCTTCAGGGCGCTCGACCGCCGCAGGCACGCTTTGGCAAGAGCGGACTTGGAAAGCTGAAGAGAGGAAGATCGACTTCGAATGGAACCCCACCCGCAACGCGGAAGCTCGCCCAGCCATTCGGATGGTAACCCACGTTCACGGACGCGATGTTCCCATGCCCGCAGCTCCTCAAGACGCCGACTTCGCCGGTGCGGCCGCATGGACACTCAAAATTCCCGTCCAGTCAATGACCGGCTTGAGCGACATCTTTCTGCGCGTTCATTACACCGGCGACGTGGCCCGCCTTTCGTTGGATGGGCGTCTCCTGGATGACGACTTCTACAATGGTCGTGCCTGGGAGATCGGTCTGAAGCGTTTCCTGCCCGAGGCCTTCGGTAAGAAGTTGCAAATCAGCATCCTCCCGCTGTCTCGCAATCTGCCAATTTATTTGGATGCCCGCGCCTGGAAAGCTATCGACGATGATGGCCAATCTGCCCACGTCTCCGGTGTGGACCTGCTTCCGGAATATGAGGTCGTCTATACTCGGTCGGAACCCTGACGTCGTCGCTTTACGGTTGTCCGTAATACGCCGTGTTGGTACGGACCGTCAGTCCCGGCCGATTGACTTTCACCTGCAGCGAATGAAACTCACCCAGCGCAGCCGCCGGTGGGGAGTCAAATGACAGCACATAATATGAGTCGGCATCGGCAATGCATTGGGCGATCTCGCCTTCAAGATTCTTCCCGACAACCAGGATCTGGCCGCCGCTCTGGTGAGCCAGAACCTGCAGCCCCATGCTGCTGGCGGTGACCTGCTCCTTCGATGGAACGCCATTGAAGAAAGCATCATCGTGATCGCTGCGCGCTTGAACAGTGCGAAACAAATCCGGCGAAAAGACAGCATCCAGCGTTATCTGCGCTTCCCGCAATGAGGTCGAAAGTTCCACATAATTATCGAAGAAGTTCTGCTTGAGTGCCGCTGTGTCAGCGCGAAATCCGCGGCTCAGTAGCAGAGGCCAGCCTGGCCCAATCCAGATGAGGATGACTCGGCCCGGGACGGAAGTTTGTTCGGTCGCATAGCTTTTAAGCGCGGAAACAGAATGCCGGAAACGTTGATTCAGGCAATCGCCCTTCGGGTCTGGATGGATGCCATCGAGGCCGATGGTCGAAATGCCCCCCAGGCTAACTACGTGCTCCGTCTGATTCTCATCGGCGCAATCGAACTCATGAACACTCTTCGAAAGCATTCGCAATTCGCCGTCTACCGCATCTCGGTCCTTCGATGGCTGACCTATTCTTGTGCCGGCGCTGGTCAAAATCGCAATCGACGTCGGGTACGTCAGGAGCCCCTGGCCCTGCTTCAAAAAGTGCTCGATGCTCCTGCTGTCACGGTTAATATCCCTGATGCTATTGTTCACGGCATCCAGCATCAGCACAATGCGCACCGGCGCAAACCCGACACTTCCCTTCACCACTCTGAACGAGGCCACCTTCTGTGGCTCTCCATTATCGAGCAGAGTGAAGTCCTCCTCATTCAGGCCCGTGACAGGCTTTCCAGACCCATCGGTCACCTGGACATTGAGCAGGATGCGGTGCTGCGCCCGATACCTGTCTTCCCGCTCCTCATGCGTACGAGGAATCAGAGTAACCCCAGGTGTGCCTGCAGGCGACGTCGATTGAGGCGATGCCGCCGGTGATGGAGTAGTCTCCTGCGCCAAAGAAGGAAAAGCGAAACCCAGCAAAAGGAGAACCAACCATCTCAACTCGGGCATCCTGATATTTCTCCCAGTCGAGCTCATCGCAAGATGCCTTCCTGCCGAATCCCGGCAAAGAGACGAGGCGCATGCGGAGCCAAGACTACGCCATTATCGTACAGACCCGGCAGATCAATTGCTTATATCTTTCGCAATCTTGAGCGACACCTGGGCGGTTAGATGTATTTCTCGAGCACTACAAAGTGCAGATCATCCCGGAGGGGTGTGCCGAAACGATTGTCGCCATACGGAAAGGGTTTCGTCTCACCGGTCAGTGCGTAACCTCGCCGTTGATACCACGCAATAAGAGCTTCCCGCACATTCACCACCGTCATGCGGATACAGAGAGCACCGCGCTGCTTCGCGAAGTCTTCCGCAGCAGCCAGCAAAGTGCGGCCTAAGTGTTGATTTTGCAGATCGGGCCTGATGGTCAGAAGACCTAGATACCAGACGCCGTCTTCACCGGGATCGAGCCATACAGTTCCAAGCAGCAATCCGTCAGCGGCGAAGTCTCGATGGATGAGTAGGTGCGCATCCGGCTTCGCAGCCAGATCTTCTCTGAGAAGCGAATCAGTCAGGCGCTGGCCCTCAATGATTCCTGCCTCGATGTTCCAACTGGCTGAAGGGCCAGTACCTCGAAAGGCGAGGTTCACGAGGTCGATGATTGCAGCGTAATCGGCTTCAACGGCAGGTTTGAGAACCATTTCGCATAGTTTAATGCGAAGACTGCCACGCCGGAACTGACAAGACCACCTCCGGAGGGGCTAGAATTCCCGCATCGCTATGAATGTCCGTTCGAGACAACTCTACGCAATTTTCCTTTGCTCAATGGTCCTGACTCTGCATGCGCAGGACGCCGCACAGCAAGCGCCGGACACGATTACGGTTCTGCAGGTCCACGTCAATTCGGTGCTTGTGCCGGTGGTCGTGCGCGATGCGATGGGCCACGCTATCGGCGACCTCAAGCAGGAAGATTTCAAGGTCCTCGACCAGGGCAAGCCTCGCAGCATCGTCGGCTTCACGCTTCAACAAGGAGCGCCGACGGCGAGCGCCGCGCAGAATTCTGCGCCGGCCACGCCCAGTGCCGGCCAACCCGAATCCGCGGTTGCGCCGCAGGCGGCCGTAGACCAACGGATCATCGTGTTTCTCTTTGACGACCGGCATCTGAGCCCGGACGACCTGACAGGGGTGAAGAAGGCAGCGGTTGACCTGCTCAATCAGCCTCTTCCCGATGGAACCCGCGGGCTGGTGCTGTCTTTCCTGGGAGTTAACTCCGGGCTGACGCACAATCGAGCCGTGTTGCAGGCCGCGGTGGAAAAGATCACGTTCCGCCGCGCCTTTCAGCAATCCCCAAGCGCCTGCCCCGGAATTGATTACTACCAGGCCGATCAGATTCTCAACAGGCATAATGCCCAAGCCTATGGCGTTGCCCTCGACAAAACCGCCAACTGCATGCACCTGCCTTCCGCGGCCAGCGCCATGGGCAATGTCAACGTCGACGACGTAAGCACAAACCCCTCCATCCTTCAAAATGAGACGCTCACCAAGAACGCGGCGATGATTGCCTTGCAGGAGGGCGATCAGGACGCTGTTGACTCGATCCATTATGTACGCGACGTGGTGCACACCATCTCCGGGCTGCCTGGGCAGCGCACGCTGATCCTGGTCTCTCCCGGGTTTCTATCCCTCTCGCAGGAATCGATGGCGGCGGAAACGCAGCTGCTCAACCTGGCCGCGGCTTCCGCAGTCACCATCAGTACGCTCGACGCGCGCGGGCTCTACTCTGCGATGCTGAGCGCAAGCGAAAGCGGTGGGGAATCGATCCAGTCCCTGGTCACCGGACAAAACCTGGGAGATCGCAACGATGCCAACCGGCAAAACAAGCAGGTAATGGCCGAATTTGCTGACGGAACCGGCGGAACGTTCTTCCGCAACAGCAACGATCTGAAGGGCGGATTGGCGAGCCTCGCCGCTGGGCCGGAGTATAAGTACCTGCTCGAGCTCTCCCTCGGTGACGTGAAGCAGAATGGCTCGTATCATGCACTCAAGGTTCAAGTGGATCGAAAGGACGTGAAGATCCAGGCACGCCAAGGCTATTTCGCGCCACAGCAGCAGAAGAACAAAAAATAATACTGGAGACGCAGGATGAGAGTCGCGCAGCGACGCATGGTCCATTTGCTCACAGTGGTGGCGATCGCTGCCCTGCTCGCCTGGACGTCTCAACTGGCCTCAGCCCAGGCCGAATTGGGCCCGTCGTCAAGCCCGTTTGGCTCCGCATCGGCAGTCCTTGGTGCGCAGGACGCGACGACCTACCTCAATTTCCCGATCCGGCGGCTCAAGGCAGTAGTTCCGGAGCTGGGCAGCATCAAGTACGACGATCATCAGGAGCAGCTGCCCGTCATCCTCAATCGCATGGCCAAACACATCGCGGAGGTATTGCCGCGATTGCCGGACCTAATCTCCCGCGAGGACGTTTACCATTTCCAGAGCGCGGCAGATGGCGATGCATCGGGCGGCCTGGCAGGAACCCAACCGTGGGGCCGTCAATACAGGTACCTTCTCCAGTGCCGGCGCAACCCGGATGGCAGCACCAGCATTGCCGAGTCGCGCATCGATGGCGCGGGAAAACCGGTGCAGGATAGCGGCGGGTTCACATCCGTACGCGGTTATGGTTTCAGCTACCAGTGGCTCTTCTTTACCGCCGCCAGCCAGCCTGAGTTTCACTTTCGATACCTGGGGCAACAGCAGAAGAGCGGCCGGAAGACGTATGTTGTGGCCTTTGCCCAGGAGCCAAAAAAGGTGAGCGCACCGGCCTTTTTCATGGTGGATACGAAAAGGGTGCCCTTCTACTACCAGGGCGTGCTTTGGGTCGACCAGTCGAGCTTCGATATCATCGCCCTGCGAACGGATCTGCTGGCCCCACTGCCGCTGTTAAAGCAGCTGACTACGGAACTGAGGTTCCGTTCGGTGCCGATCCGCGGCTTCAATGCGGTGTTCTGGCTGCCGAGCGAGGTCGACATCTCCAGCGACCAGGGCCGCGGCCCGAGCGAGGAAAATCATCGCTATTCCGATTACCACCTGTTCCGCTCCGAATCCAGGATCGTGGCCTCGCCCTGAGACAAAGGAACGGAACGGCTAGATGTACTCCCGGAAAAGCTCGATGGATGGTGCCGCAATGACTCCTCTTCCCACCAGCATTCCATCGTCGGCGGCAACCTTCGATCCAGCCGCAATCGCTGCCTGCACGCTCGAAACATCGCCCGCCATCAGCACGAATCCTTTGCCGCCAAGAGCCATGGCAAGGTGAACCCGCAGCAGCGTCACGTTGGCGGATTTCACGGCCGCATCAGCCACTTCGATAATGCTTGCCGCTGAAAACGTCTCGATCACGCCAATTGAGCGTAGCTCCTTCGAGTCGATGTCGACGGAGTTGGAGATGGCCTGCAGAACCGAAGGATGAACCCGCGCAATCTGGCGCCTCTCGATCAGCGATGCACCCGCAGCGGCCTGGCCGGCCAACAATGCCGCCTGCACCGAAGTGACATCCCCCGAAACCACGATAAGAAACTTCCCGGAGCAGATGCTGCGCGCCATCAGCAGTTGAATATTGCCTGCCTTCAGCATCGTGTCTTCGACCAGAAATCCTGTCGCCACGCTTGAAAGTTCGATAAGTCCAATTGAGCTGATCTCAGACACCTGGTTGGCTCCTTCTGCTTCGCATCCCGCGTTTCTCGCCCTGCGTTTTACGCCTCAATCAACACCGCATCGCTTTTCACCGTCACCACGCCGTCCATACTTGCGTGGATGCGTGCGCCAAGTTTGCCCGTTTCAGGCACGGCGATCAAATCACCCAACCGCACCCGGTCACCACACTTCACCACCGGAACAGCGGGAGCGCCCGCGTGTTGCTTCAGTAGCACGTTCACCTTGCGCGGCGCGAAGTCATGGTCTACGAGCGGCCCCGTATTGTTGAACTCGCCCAGCCCCAGCTTCGCAATCAACCGGCGCATGGGTACGCGGCGGAACTCACCCATCGGATGTGGTGTGATCGAATTCGGATCTCCCTTGAAAACCAGCCCGCGTTCGCGCGCCAGGGGCTTCGATTGCACGCAAACCGTCTTCGGGTCCAGGTCCTCGGGGCACGCATACATAGTGCATAGATTGCATTCGCAGCAATAGAGCGTCGCCACCATCGCGTCGCCACCCGTCGCAAACCCCAGCGATCGCATTGCCTGGTGTGGCTCGATCGGATGCCCAAGCAAAAATCGTGGGCAAAACTCCGTGCAGAATCGGCATTGGTCGCAGGCCGATTGTCCGACCCGCTTCACATGCAGCCATGGCGCATTATGCCGTTGAATCAGGCTGTGTGTGGTGGGAAGCACAACGATTCCGCCCGTGGTCTTGGTAACCGGCACGTCCAGACTCGCAGCCGGGCGCGCCATCATGACGCCTCCCAGCAGCACCCCGAAATCCGCCACCGTCGTTCCGCCCGCAGCTTCGATCACTTCGCCGATCGTAATGCCCACCGGCACCTTCAGCGTGACAGGCGTTTCCACTGCGCCCGCAACGGTGAGATATTTATGAGTCACCGGCTGGTCGAGGCCCATATTCATCAGCGTTTCCACGTTGCAGACCAGCGCGTCCACATCCTTCGGCAGCCCACCCGGTGGAATCACGCGCCCTGTAACCATGTGGACAAGGATGAATTCATCGCCCGCTGGATAAACGTCCGGCAACGCTACAACTCGAATTCCGGCCGGCACCTGTGCTTCGAGCGTTTCAATCAGCTCGTGATACTTCTCTTTGATCCCAATCACGCCTTCGCGCGCGCCCACCAGTTCCATCGACGCCAGCATCCCACGCAGGAATGGTTCGGAATGGTGCAGAAGCAATTCCTTGTCTTTGTGCAGCAATGGCTCGCACTCAGCCGCGTTTGCAATCACTACGGAGACCTTGGTCTTAAGCTTCACAGCGGTCGGAAAACCGCCTCCGCCTGCGCCGATAATGCCCAGTTCCTCAACGCGATCTATCGACATGGACGTGGGTTTCGCTTGCCGTCCCGAAGGCTCAACTCGCGACGTTCCCCGGTTTGACGTCATTTGGTTCGACCTCAGAAACTTTCGCAATTCTGATTGACTTTGACCTGAATTGTACTGTACTGTCTAGATAAGTTCAACTTTATTCAGAATCGTTCATTGAAAAGCACGACCCGTCATGAAGTGTCTGATTCCAAATATCGGCAGCACCTCGTTCAAGTTCCGCGTCCTGGATATGCCGGATGAGTCCGTTTTGGCCGAGGGGCGCGTGGAGCGGATCGCTCAGCCCGGTAGCGAATGTGCCGACTATCCAGCCGCCATCCACAAGTGCATTGGCGCAATTGCAGGCCCGGGAAAGGCGCTCGCGAGTTTGTCTGAAATCGGTGCAGTCGGATTCAAAGTGGTTCATGCAGGCCCGCTTGCTGAATCCCAACTCATCGACGACACCTTTCTGGCCGCAATGGAGGAGTTTTCTTTCCTCGCACCCGCCCATAATCCTCCGTATCATTGCCGCGATCAAGGCTTTCCGTCAGGAACTTCCCAACGTTCCACTCGTCGCTGTGATCGAGACCGGACCTTATCGCCAGATGGACGAAGCCGCCACTACGTACGCCGTGCCCTACGAGTGGCGCGAGCAATACGGTATCCGCCGCTACGGATTCCATGGCGCCAGCCACCGGTCTGCCAGTTCGCGCACCCAGGCCTTGCTGGGACGCAACAACCTGCGCCACATCTCATGCCATCTCGGAGGCAGTTCCAGTATTGCCGCCTTTCATAACGGAATCGCCGTAGACACCAGCTTCGGCGCCTCTCCGCAATCCGGACTCCCGCAAAACAATCGTGTCGGCGACATAGACGTCTTCGCCGTGCTCCACATGATGAAGAAACTCGAACTCGACCCTGACCAGATGGCGGTCTTGCTGGGTAGCCGCTCAGGTCTGGCGGGAATCAGTGGCACATGCGGCGATCTTCGCGACCTTACCGAGGCAGCCCAGGCTGGCAACCGGCGTTCCCAGCTCGCACTCGATGTGTTTGTTCGCGCCATCCGCCATTACGTCGGGGCATTCATGCTCACCCTGGGTGGCATCGACGCGATTACATTCTCCGGCGGCATCGGCGAGAACAGCTCCGACATTCGCGCCGCCGTATTGAAAAACCTGTCCGCCTTTGGCGTCGAACTCGACCAGGATCGCAATCGCACAATCAAAGGCGAAGCCACAATCTCAACTGATAATTCCCCGGTCAAGGTTCTGGTAGTTCCGGCAAACGAAGAGGTCATTGTAGCTCGCGACACAGTCGCCGTCGTCAGCGGCCAAATGGCCAAGGCACGCGCACTGGCGGGTCAGGCAACTTAGCACAAATCTTTACAGGATTTCTCATGGCAAGTGGAATCTCAGCAGTGTCGAACTCAATCGGTTCCATCGACAGGTCGATGGTCGAACGGATCGTTCGCCAGGTCGCACTCGAATATCTCGGCAAAGGGCAAAACGGGAAGGCGCCGGTCCTGACCGTGCAAACTTCATCGCGCCATATGCACGTCTGCCGCGAAGACATGGACGTTCTTTTCGGGCCCGGCACGGAACTCACCTTTGACCGCCCGCTCTTTCAGGAAGGCAACTTCGCCGCCAAAGAGACCGTGACCATCATCGGACCGCGCAGCCGCATCATCTCCAACCTGCGCATTCTCGGCCCCATGCGCAAGCAGTCGCAGGTAGAGCTGGCCTTCACCGACGCCATCTCCCTGGGCTTCAACGATATTCCTGTGCGCATCTCCGGCGACATCGCGGGCACGCCCGGCGCAGTCATCATCGGCCCCAAGGGCGTGGTCGAACTCAAAGAAGGCGTCATTCGCGCGGCAATTCACGTTCATATGAGCCCGGCCGAGGCAGCGTACTTCGGCGTCGCCAAAGGCGACAAAATGAAGCTGCGCATTGGCGGCCCATCTGGCCTCACTTTCGACACTGTCCACGTACGCATCGACCCCGCATCCAGGCTCAATGTCCACATGGACACCGATGAGGCCAACGCCTGTGGGTTGCACCTGACCAAAGATATCGAACTGCTCAAGTAACGCTACTGAAAAGAGAGGAAGCATGAAACAAGCGCTTGGAATGATAGAGACGAAAGGCCTGGTCGCGCTGTTTGAGGCGACTGACGCTATGCTCAAGTCCGCAAACGTGTCCTTCGCCGGCTGGCAAAGCGTGGGCTCCGGAATGGTAACCGCATTCGTTGAAGGTGACGTGGCCGCCGTCAAAGCTGCCACCGATGCGGGTGCCGAAGCGGCCGCCAGAATCGGCGAGGTGATCAGTGTTCAGGTCATTTCCCGCCCCCACGATGAATTGCCGTCTTTTGTTCAACAGGCCAGCAAGGCTGCGCCCAAAAAGGCTGCCGCCGCTTAATTGGCAGAGGAGACCAGATGAGTGAAGCAATCGGATTGATCGAAACCAAAGGCCTTGTCGGGCTCGTCGAGGCATGTGACGCAATGGTCAAAGCGGCCAGCGTGGAACTGGTAAAAACCGTGCAGATTGGCGGCGGATACGTCACGGCCATTGTGCGCGGTGATGTGGGCAGCGTGCGCGCCGCGGTGGATGCGGGTGCTGGCGCAGCCAAAGCCGTTGGCGAGCTGGTTTCGTCGCACGTCATTGCGCGTCCCCACGATGCGCTTGTCGAAAGCATGTTGAAGTAACACGAATCGGGAGAAAGCAAATGGCGAATGAAGCGATTGGAATGATCGAAACTAAAGGCCTGGTCGCACTGGTTCAGGCTACAGACGCAATGCTGAAAGCAGCCAGCGTGCAATTCGTGGGCTGGAACAAGATCGGCAGCGGTCTGTGCTCGGTCTTTGTGTCAGGGGACGTAGGCTCGGTACGTGCCGCGGTGGATGCAGGCGCAAGCGCTGCTCGTGCTGCAGGCGAAGTGCAGAGCGTGCACGTGATCGCGCGCCCTCACGGCAATTTATCTACCGTGCTGCCGAAATAGCCGCAAACGGCGGATCCGTTTCCGCTGTGAACCACGAGGTGAATCGGCATGTTTATAGCCAAAGTCATCGGCAACGTCGTTGCTACTCAAAAGAACGCGAAGTTTCTCGGGATGAAGCTGCTCCTCATTCAGCCGTACATCAGCAGAGAGGGCAAGCTTCAAATCTCCGGCAGCTCCGTGGTCGCAGTGGATAGTGTTGGAGCCGGAGCCGGCGAGTGCGTTCTGTTTACGCAAGGCAGCTCGGCGCGCCTGACGCCAACCACCAAAGATGCGCCGGTAGACGCCGTAATCGTGGGCATCGTCGATGCCATTGAGGTCGAAGGCGCTGTATTGGAGAAGCCATAAATGCAAATCCAGGAACCAGTGTCGTCACAAGTGATCGCGGAAATCGCCAGGGAAGTCGTGGCCAGGCTCCGCGCCGAGATGCGACAGCCGCAATCTTCCGCTGCACCCGCCGCACCCGCCACCGCTCCACGCGACGGCGTCTTCTCCACCGTGGATGAGGCCGTCAACGCGGCTTACGAGGCGCAAAAGAAAGTTGCGGACATGAGCCTCGAAGAGCGCGGGCGCATGGTCGATATCATTCGCCGCATCTGCATGGACCGCCGTGAGGAACTGGGCCGCATGGAGATGGAGGAGACCAAGGTCGGTCGCCTCGATCACAAAATCCTGAAGCTCACGAATATGCGTTTTGTGCTTGGGGTTGAAGCCATGCGCAGCGATGCGCGCAGTGATCAAACCGGATTGTGCATCATCGAGCGCGCCCCTTGGGGCGTCATCGGCATGATGCTGCCTGTCACTCACTCGGTGCCGACCATGGCCTCGAACGCTATCAACATTCTCGCCGCCGGCAACACCGCGGTCTTCGGACCGCACCCTTCGGGCGCAAGAGTGGCGCAGTATGCGCTGCAATTGTGGAATCGCGAAATCGAGCGCGAGCTTGGCGTTGCCAACGTCCTCACCACGGTGCGCGAAGTCAGCATCGAAGCTGCCGAGCAAATCTTCCATCATCCCAAAGTTGCGCTGCTATGCGTCACGGGTGGCGCGGCTGTCGCCAAGGCTGCTGCAAAATCCGGCAAGCGTGTCATCGCGGGGGGCCCCGGTAATCCGCCGGTGGTCGTGGATGAAACCGCTGATCTTGATCGCGCCGCCAGGTGCATCATTGAAGGCGCGGCTTTCGATAACAACCTGCTTTGCATCGGCGAAAAAGAGATCTTCGTCGTCGCCTCCGTCGCTGACGCTTTCATTCAGGCCATGCGCCGCGCCGGCGCTTTCCAATTAGATTCGGCCGCCATTGAACGGCTTACCAAGGCCGCTTTTACGTTCGAGGGCGGTGGCGGCGGATGTGCACGGGCACACGTCAAAAAGGACCTCGTCGGCAAGGACGCCGCAGTGCTGGCTGCTGCTGCCGGTGTCCGCGCTCCCTCGGGCACCGACCTCCTTTTTGGCGAGACGGATGAAAACCACCCCTTCGTTGTTGAAGAGCAGATGATGCCATTCGTCCCCGTCGTGCGCGTCCGGGATGTCGACGCGGCCATCGCGGCATCAGTCAAAGCAGAGCACGGCTACCGGCATACAGCCATCATTCACACACAGAATGTGGATGCAGCCACCCGCATGGCGCGCGCCATGAATACCACTCTCTTCATCCAGAACGCAGCTTCACCCGCGTCTCTGGGAGTGGGCGGCCCGGGATACTTCAGTCATAGCATCGCGACTCCAACCGGCGAGGGAATCACCACGCCCCTCACCTTCACGCGCGAACGGCAGATGGTTGTCGGAAGCGCATATCGGATCATATAGACATGTTCCTCGCTCTCGTCGGCGGCACCTCAGTTGCGGCAATCAAACATCCGACTTTGAACGGGTGCCGATTCCTCGTCGCACAACGCCTTGAAGCCGACGGCTCCGCGGCCGTCGAACCGATTGTGGTTGTGGACTGGTTCGGCGCGGCAAAAGGTTCCACAGTACTTGTGTCAACCGATGGTGACATCGCGCGGGCGAAACTCGGGAACACGACACCGGCTCGCATGGTTGTGGTCGGAATTGTGGACCCTGTGAAGGCGCCGCAAACACCCGCTGGGAGTCGATCATGAGACTTGGCATCGTGCGCGGTCACTTGACTCTCAACGCAGCGGTTCCTGCATTTCGCGGTAGAACTCTCGCAATTCTGGAGCCGGTCACAATGGAAAACTTGCGTGCCGGGAATGGAAAGGGCGGAGGCAAATCCCTGATCGCCATTGATGAACTTGGAGCCGCAAACGGTCAGATGGTCGCATTTACTGAAGGCCGCGAAGCCGCCAATCCATTCTGGCCCGAGCCGGTGCCGGTGGATGCATATTGTTCTCTAATTGTCGATACCATCGACGTCCAATCGTAGTGAGCTTTTCCAGAATCCGAGGTGGGGAATTGAAGAACGAAGCGAAGAGCATCGATATCTCGAGCCGAAAGGTAGTGGCGATGCGCGACGTCCAGGATGCCCTGGCGGCTGGCGCGAACCAGGTACTGATCGGCGAAAAATCTGTCGTCACCCCTTCGGCCCGTGACTTCCTGGCCCAGAACAACATTGCGATTGTCGCCAATGGGAAGAGTCACAATCCGGCGCCAGCGCACAATCAATCCGGCAATGCCCCAGTTCCGAGCCAGCCCTCCTCTAATGGCGCGTCCCAGATCCGTCCTACTCCCAATCCACGGCTGTTTTCCACGCCGGAGGCAGAAGCGGTCAAGAAAGAAATCTGCGCTGTCGGACGTAAGCTGTGGCTGCGCCAGTTTGTCGATGGCAATGGCGGCAACATCTCTTACCGCATCGGTCCCAATGAAGTCATTTGCACGCCAACCCTGGTGAGCAAGTATGACCTCAACCCCGAAGATCTTTCCATGGTCGACCTCGACGGAAATCAGATTGCCGGAACCAAGCCGCGCACCAGCGAGATATTGCTGCATCTCGAGGTCTACAAAGCCGTCCCCGAGGCGAAGTCTTGTGTCCATTGCCATCCGCCCCATGCCACCGCGTATGCCATCACCGGAAAAGTTCCTCCCAACCTTGTCATCCCCGAGTTCGAGGTATTCGTAGGAAAAGTCGCAATCTCTCCCTACAAAACGCCGGGAACCACCGAGTTTGCCCAGACGGTCATACCCTACGTCAAAGATCACAACACAGTGCTGCTTGCGAATCACGGCATCATCTGCTGGGCAGATACCGTGACCCATGCCGAGTGGTACGCCGAAGTGCTCGACACTTACTGCTGGACGCTTATGCTGGCATCGCAGCTCGGTGCTCCCATCTCGTACATCTCCGAGCAGCAAGGCTCGGACCTGCTGGCAATCAAGAAGAAACTCGGCCTGCCCGATATCCGTTTCGATACGTCCAGAATGAAAGAATGCCAACTCGCCGATCTTGAGATGCCCGGCACCATCGCTGTCACGCCAACTCCTTGCGATGGCAATCCCGGAAAAACCGCAGGACCAGATCTCGAAATGCTGGTGAAGGCCATCACCGACGTAGTGATGAAAGAGGTAGGAACCAACTAGGGCTATCGTGCTCTGCACGGTGCATCTTGCTTCGAGCATCGTGACCTGCTGATTTTGTAATCGCACCCACAAATTTGGGTGCCCCATCCAAGCTCTCGCTTGGGTGGGAGAGCACAAACCCCATTACCCCTCTTGTTCGTTAGCAAAATGGTACCCCAGGTCTCGATTTTGAGACCTCGGAAAACACCTATGTAATCGTGCCCTCAACCTGGGTGCCCCATCCAAGCTCTGCTTGGGTGGGAGAGCACGAACCCCATCACCTCTTGTTCGGTACCAAAATGGGTGCCCCAGGTCTCGATTTTGAGACCTCGGAAAACACCTATGTAATCGTGCCCTCAACTTGGGTGCCCCATCCAAGCTCTGCTTGGGTGGGAGAGCACAAACCCCATACCCCTCTTGTTCGTTACCAAAATGGTACCCCAGGTCTCGATTTTGAGACCTCGGAAAACACCTATGTAATCGTGCCCTCAACCTGGGTGCCCCATCCAAGCTCTGCTTGGGTGGGAAAGCACGAACCCGATCAGCCCTCTTGTTTACTACCAAGATGGGTCCCTCATGTCTTGATCTTGACCCTGGGAAAACACCTGTCTTCGCGGTCTGGTACTCGTATCTTTTACGCTAACAAATAACTGACCTCGCGCTCGTCCAATAGTTTGCGGTACTCCGGGGCCAATGCACGGTCAGAGATCACCTGGTCAATCTCGTTGAGATCGGCAACGTGAACCATCGCATGTCTGCCGAACTTCGAGTGGTCCGCGACGATCACCACGCGTTGCGCGCAGTTGATCATCGCGCGAATCGACTCAACCACAAGAGTGCTGCTGTCGCTGAGACCATCCCCGGTGATTCCGCGGATTCCCATGACAGCCACGTCCGCTGAAACGCTGTGAAGCATCCGTTCACAGATTGGGCCGAATTGAATGCCGAGGCGCGGATAGAGGTATCCCCCGGTCATCGTCACTTCGGTTTGCCGGCTCTCCCAAAACACCTGGGCAACCGGAATTGAGTTGGTGATGACCTGGATCGGTCGATCCAAAAGGCATTTGGCCACTTCGGCCACTGTCGATCCGCCTCCAAGAATAACCGTCTGCCCATCCGTCACAAGGCTTGCCGCAGCCTTCCCGATCCGTGCCTTCTCTTCGTGACAGCTGATAGACAAGCGCCTGAAGTCCAGCGCTTCCTCGCGCGAAGCGGTGGACATCACTCCGCCGCGAACCCGCCGGATGCTGCGCTCACGCTCCAGAAGAATCAAGTCTCGACGAACCGTCGCTCTGGACGCCCCAAGCCCGTCGCACAGCTCGTCCACACTGACGAAGTCCCGTTTAGACAAGGCTTCCTGAATGTGTCGGAATCGTTCAACTTGATTCATTATGGACAGATTAACATCATATTATCGTCCATCTGCTTGCATTTCCGGCCCTATAGCCTCTGATATGTGGCCAACCAGTCAACAGCGATCCGGAACCGCCAGGAGAATCTTTCGCCCCAGGGAATCGACGGGACATACTACCGATGAATCAAGATCGGGCGGCCGCAAGGCCCCCTTCGAACCTGCCCTTGATGAGTACAGTCAAGGTCAGCGATGAGGAGCGCTCAAAATATCTCTCATCCTGGCAGTTGTGGCGCGAGCTTCTGGACTGCATCGCTGTCGGAACCAAGCCAATCCGCGTGCCGCGCCGTCGTATCAAAATGAGCGGTGGTCTTGAAGAGTTCGTACTTCCCTTCCATTGCAACTTGCTGCGACTTCGCAACCAGCGCGGCGAATCCTTCTCCATCCATTGGACGAAATGACTTGACAGCGCCGAAAGCCTGATCCAGAAGCATCTTCGAATCGATTCCCGTGATCTGAACCGACACCGGAACATTCAGCGAATAGTGCAGGCAATCCATCGGCTCGACAGCCCCGCTTTTCAGGATGATGCCATCTCCAAAGCATTTCATCCCGAGAACCCCGATCTTCTGTTCCAGCGCCTCCGGCACAACGAGTTGAGAAAAGCTTCGGAAATGTGCGTCCATGATGTTAATTGGCATCTGCACGGCATCGAAATGGAAGCTATGACGCTGCGCAACGTCCAGCATATAAAGGTGAATGTGCGGGTCCTTGTGTCCCGTGAATCCAATGAAGCGAATCTTCCCCGCTTGTTTGGCTTCGACCACCGCTTCCATCGCTCCGCCCTCGTTGAAGATGCGGTCCGGATCATCGAATCGAATCACCTCATGATGCTGCAGCAAATCGATATGATCTACGTTCAGCCGCCTCAATGAGTCGTTGATTTGATCGGTCGCTCTCTCTTTGGTACGGCCGTCAATCTTCGTCATCACAAAGGCCTTCTCCCGATAGCCCCCTTGTGCGAGCGCCTTTCCCACCCGCTCTTCGCTCCGACCCTCGTTATAGTCCCAGGAGTTATCAAGAAAATTGATGCCGCGGTCCAGGCTCTCGTGAATGATGCGGAGAGCCAAGTCTTCGGCGATTTGAGGTCGCCCAATATGCGAACCGCCGAGTCCAATCACGGATACCTGGACCCCAGTCGTCCCCAGATCGCGATACAGCATCTCCCCCTTCATTGTTCCGGGACTAGTGACGCGCGGGATGCGCGCTGCAGCCGCTTCGGAGGACGTGTGGGTCGGTTGCACCTCTCCACCTTGCTCATTTGCCGCCTGCCCGCCGGATCTAATTGAAGAAAGTGCCGCCGCAGCGGCTGCACCGGACATGAACTCGCGCCTCATCATCAAACTCGTCTCCCGCTCTTGCTTCGGATGCGGGAGGAGCACGCATGGTTTGCCGCAAGGGCAGTCTGCGCGCTGCCTGACAGTACCGCCCGAAGCGAAGGCAACCCATAGCAGAAGACCGGATTCTCATACCAAGAGTCGAGCCTGCGCATCCCGCAAAGCACACGCCGCGGATGGCCCGAATTACAATCGCCAATTGCAATCTTCGGTTCGCAGCACCCCACGGCGTTCATTGCCTCTGCCGTCAAGGTGCTTAAGGACCGTTCCGAAACCGCAGAATCTGATTCCTAAGGAGGAAGTCATGAAATTATTCTCAGCCAATATTCAGGACCTGCAAAGCCTGTACATTACAAACCTGAAGAAAGCTTTGGATATGGAGCAAAAAATTACCAAAGCTCTCCCCGACCTGATTGACAATTCCAGTGACACGGAGTTGTCTCAGGCTTTCCGCAACCACCTTGAAGAAACAAGGGGCCACGTCTCTAAAATCGAGATGCTTCTGCGCCAGCTTGTCGGGGACGCAGAAACTGAAACCTGCAAGGTCATCAACGGACTCAGTACAGAGGGATCCGACACCATCAAGGATGTAAAGGACCCTTCGGTGCGGGACATCGCCCTCATCGGCGCGGCGCAACAAGTCGAGCATCACGAGATCGCGGTTTACGGCACATTGCGCCGCTGGGCCGAGCTCTTGCGGCGCGATGAAGATGCCGCCGTTCTGGAGTCTATCGAATCAGACGAAGTGAACGCCGACCAGACTTTGACTGAGATCGCGGAAAGAGTCAATCTCGAAGCAGCCGCATAGCATGAGGGCGGCGAAATCAAATTTCGCCGCCCGACTGCTTTCCGCAGGTAAGCGCCTTCGCTAATAGCGATGTGGTGTTGAAGCATTGCCGGTCACTTGCATTCACCGGAACAATCTAACGATCAACTCTACTGCCTAATGTTCTTCTGTCTGGCGCCTATCATTCCCTCCGGCAGCGCCCACGCAAAAAGAACTCCGCCGCTGCTCGTCATAATGTATTGGCGGCCATCCAGCTCATACGAAATAGGCGAGCTCTGCATCCCAGCCCCTGTGCCCGCATGCCACAACGTCTTGCCATTGCTCGTTTCCAGTGCCAGAACATTTCCGTAAGCATCGCCTGTGAAGGTAAGTCCCGTATCGGTTGTCATCACGCCCGCACCTGAGCCATCTTCCCCCACATCATGGCTCCAGCGAATCTTGCCCGTTTGATAGTCGATCGCCTCAATAACTCCCTTACCCCACAACCCGTAATCCGCACCCGCCCATCCATAGGTGCCATCGGCCGGCTTGGCAAAGTAGATGCTATAACTCGGGTGCGCATCAACAATAAACAAGCCCGTCTTGGGGTCGAAGCTCGGCGCGCGATAGTTGGTCAGGCCGCCCTCATCGGGAGCAATAAATCGGCCGTCCGGTGCCGGTTCTTTCTCGGGGTTCGGAATTGGGTGGCCCAGCTTGTCAATTCCCAATGCCCAATTCACCGGGCCGTAGGGAACTGTCAGCAGACTCTTTCCATTCGTACGATCCAGAACAAAGAAGTATCCGTTCCGCGAACTCTGCATCAGCATCTTTCGATGTTGTCCATGGAAATCCCCATCCACCAACACCGGCGTTTCCACCGCGTCCCAATCATGCGTGTCATGCGGAGAGACTGAGAAGTTCCAAGCCAGTTTTCCATCATCTGGGTTGATCGCAACGATGCTGCAGGTATACGCGTTATCGCCCGGCCGAGTAGTTCCATTCAAAACCGGCGTCGGATTCCCCGTTCCCCAATACACCAGGTTCAATGACGGATCGTACGTCCCGGTCATCCAAGTCATCCCACCTGTGGTCGCGTTCGGTGTTCCCGCAGGAGGCGTCGCGTCCCATTGCCATTGAATTGATCCAGACTCTGGATCAAAAGAACGAAGATAACCGGGCAAGTTATCGAAATCGCCCGACACACCCACAATCACATGACCCTTCACCACCAGCGGCGCCATGGTAGTCCAATAGCCTTTAGTTGCGTCGGCAATGATCTTGTCCCAGCGCACCTTGCCGTCTTTCGCGTCAAGAGAAATCAGGTGCGCATCAGGCGTAGTGAAGTAGAGCCACCCCTTGTACATCGCGACGCCGCGATGCCCGATATGTTCCCCGGTCGATGGCCTGGTGTAACGCCAGATCATGTGTCCTGATCGCGCATCGACAGCCCATACGTTATCGGGAACCGTGAAGTACAGCACACCGTCAACAAGCAGCGGTGAAGACTTGATCTCCGCGCCTTGGTTGGTTTGAAATGCCCATGCCAGCGTGAGATCGCCCACGTTTTGCGGAGTAATCTGGGTCAGGTGAATGTGGCGGCGTCCCGAATAGTCGCCATGATATTGTGGCCAGGTATTCGGCGCAGGGTTCAAGAGTTGACCATTCTCCAGGTCTTGCGCCCTGAGCGAAAAACCGCATGAGACCGTCACAAAGAAAACGAAAGCCGCTAGAACCAAAGCATTTTTCAACAACTTCATATCAGAATCAAACCTCTAAAAACGCGCAGCCCGATCATTCAGCGCAGCGTTTGCAAATAAGCCATCAGGTTGTGAATGTCGTCATCGGTGTATTTGCTGAAAAGCTGTACATGTGCGTCCACCGGCGAATCCACTGCGTATTTCACCTGGTTCGTCGCCCATGAATGGTAAGTGCCAGCGCTGTCACGCAGAGCTACGGTAAACTCGTCGAGGTAAGCGAGTGTTCCCGAGATCCTTTCACCGGAGGCAAGCGTTACGGTGACCTTGCTCTTCGCGCCCTCGGGATAAAGCATCCGCCGCTCCAGTTGCAATCCCTCAAACCGCGTCGCAACTCCCGCCAGATCGCCCTGGGGTGAGTGGCACTTTTCGCAGCCGCCCGCACCATTGAAATACTGCTTCCCTGCTTCCACATTGCCGGTTTGCAGGTCTGCAACGGCGACTCCGCGGCGTCCGCCTGGATGAGCCGCAGCCGCGGCCACACGTTCATGAATGAATGCAACCAGGCCGCGAATCTCCTGGCTCGAGAAATTGAACGCTGGCATTTTCTTTGCGGGTCGTCCAGCGCGCACCACCGCGGCAATCTGATCTCCAGTCGTGTCCGAACGCACCAGCTTCGACTCAGTAAGATCGGGGCCCGACTCACCGCCCATCGCATCGCGCCCATGACAGAACGCGCAGTTCTGGTGAAAGAGCGCTTCTCCGCCTGCTACCAGCGCACTGGCCTGATCACCTTCGACTCCCTTACCGGCAGTCAGTGTGGATGGCGATGAGCTTGAGAGATAGTGCAGCAGTGCCGACAACTCCCCATCCTGCAAATCCGGAAATCCGGGCATTCGCCCCTTCCCCGCGTGAATGGTCTCTGCAATCTTGTCCTCCGTCATTTGGTGTTCGATTCCAATAAGCGGCGGAAATGCCGGCAGGATTCCCTCGCGCTGATCGCCGTGACAGATCGCGCAATGCCTCGCGTACGATTCCGCACCCGCGTCTTTGGCAGCATTGGCCCCAACCGGAGGAGCCGTTTCCCCATTCGCCGCAGGACTCTGCTGAGCCGCGTGAATCGGTTTCTGATTGACTTGGACAACAACAAATCCGGCAACAACTAGTACCGCAAAAGCGACAAGTCGAATTCCCTTCAACGCTTCAACCCCTTGAATCACGATTACTGAAAGAATGAATGATTTAGCGCCGCACAGTTCACGAAGAGTATTTGATGAGTTGCATGAACCCATAATCCATGTGCAGTTGCTGGTGACAATGCCATAACGTATCCCCGGGGTTGTTGGCGACAAAGTCCACTTCAACCGTATCCAGCGGCATCACGTTCACTACATCCTTCATCAGTCCGCTTAGATGCTTGTCACCAATCCGCGTTATCTCGAAGGTATGACGGTGAAGATGCAGCGGATGCTGATCCCCGCTGCCATTGCGGAACACCAGGCGATATCGCTTCCCCGAATGCACGATCAAAGGTTCAATATCAGGCCACGATTTATTGTTGATCGTCCATGTGTCGAACTGCGATCCATGCTGTGGACCGATATCGCGAAAGGTAAGCACAAAGCTCTCGTCAGGCTCGGGCGCTGCAGTGGCGTTGGCAAACTGACTGTAATCCCACTGAGCCGATGCCGGATCCTTCCACGTCGGTTTGCCGCTCTGACCCGCATATTCAACCACGATGCCGAGACCCATCTGCCGCGACTTTTCCAGCGTCGACCCCAGAATCCAAATACCCGGCGAGTTCATCTCCACAACTGCATCCACCCGCTCCGCAACCGCAAGCGAAAGCGTCTCAACACTCGTGGGATTCGGAACTGGATTTCCGTCCATCGCAATGATTTTGAATTGATGGCCGGGAAGCGCCAGAACCACATTCTCCGTCGCGCTGGCATTCAGCAAGCGCATCAGCACGCGCTGCCCCTGCTTCACGCGAATCGGCTCTCCCGCGCCCAGCATCCGATCGTTTACGGTGGCGTACTTGTAGCCAACATCGGAACCAGTCGTCAGTGGCGCATTTGCCGATTGCTCGCGCATCGCATTGACCATGGGAACAAACGAAGGCTCCCAATGATGAATCGCGAGATTGATTTCCTGGTCATAGTGCGCCGGTGCGTCTTTGCCCTCGATCAGCAGAAAACCGAACAGTCCGCTATATGTGCCGGCCGAGAGATTGCCGTGCGCCCCGGCGTGCGTGTGATACCAGCGCGTGCCCGACGGTTTCGGCGTGAAAGTATACCGATGAGTCGATGCGGGGGGGATCATCGGTGATCCCTCCTCCATCGCGCCGTCGTTGAGTGAATCGATGGCCAGTCCATGCCAGTGCACGATATCAGCATCAGTGCCGGCATTGGTCACGTCAATGCTCACTGGCACGCCCTCGCGCAGACTGAGAAGCGGTCCAGGAACCTTACCATTGAACGATCGCGTCTCAATGGTCACGCCCGGGCCGATCTCCAGCGCGCACGGCTCGATGCGCAAGCTGTGGTCGGCCTTGCCCGCCGGCCGCGCCTTCTCCTTCTTTGCCTGCGCGGGCAAAACCGTGTTGAGAGATTGAGCCGCCAGCAGCATCCCAGCCGACGAAAGAAAGCTTCTGCGATTCATCGCACCCAGCACGTCTTTTCGCAATTCGATTTCTTCTCCAGCCATTGCTGCTTCAATAAGTCAGTACCGGCAGCACCTGGTCCCCTAGCATTCGACGCAGTTCCACCTCAAAACGTCTTGCTTTCATAGAACCAAGCGATCCAATGATTCATCTATGCAGTCTTGCGCCAGAGCGTACGCCTCAATGCGCCTGATCTGAAGATGCTGGTCGCGCGTGCGATTCCGTGCTTCCATTGGTCATCCACAACGCCCACTTGATCGCCTCGAAATACATCTTGCGGATGTCGGGATCGTCCCACGAATCCTCCGTATGTCCGAGCGTAGAGTAAAAGACCCTTCCTTTGCCGTACATCTTGCTCCATGCCACGGCAAAGTCGTGATCCGTGCGGTGGATGCGGGGATTGTTCTCGTAATTGAGTCGAGTTGGGTCGAGGCTGAGGAGCACGTTCACCTTGTCGCGCGACCATTCTTTCGGCTGATAGATTTCGTCGTATTTCACAAATGATTTCGGAAAATGACGCACCGCGGGGAAATCCGGGTCTTCATTGATGATCGGAGCATTGAAAGTAAACCAGGGATGCTCGTTAAACCACCCGCCAATCATTTCTCCATACTCCGGCCATTTGTAATTCGTGTCGAGCGCCGCGTGAATGCCCACAAACCCCTTGCCGTCGTCATGAATGAACGACATCATGTCCTGCTTCTGGCTTGCGTCCATGTCCAATTCACCCGTGGTGCTCGCAAACACGATCAGGTCGAAGTAATTCAAGTTCTTCGCGTTTCTACCCAGGTCCTTCTTGGTCAGCAATTCCGTGTCGGTGCGCATCGTCGTATCCCACAGGCCGCTTTCCTTGCCCATGTTATAAACCGCGGCCATCGCATCCGAAATCGAATCGTGCTCGAAACCCTTCGTCTCGCCAACCACCAGAACATGCTTCAAGTGTATTTCTTTAGCATGTGGCGACGGCGGCAAAGCACCCCCTCCTGTTGACTGTGCCCAGATGTGGTTGCCCTCAAGCCCGATCATCGAAGCGATCAGGCCGCATGTAAGAATTGCGATTCTTCGTCCAAGGCGCAAGGGATCTCCTTTGTGCTTCAGTAGTCTCGTTTGCCCGCAGCGCATTGCGTCCTGCGCTCTGGATCATGCAGTTGCAAGATCACCGCCGACTTCAGTTCGCCTTTTCGCATGCAGGCTGAGGTTCTTTTGGTGGGTCGCGCCAGCTAATTTGCGCCCGGCAAGAAGTCTATCGGTCGGTGCCCCAAGACGCAACCGCGCGCCTTCAAATTGCGCTCGCACCGCACGCGAACTGATCCAACAAGATCAAGTCAACTCACCGTGATCGCTGCTACCTCATAGTCCTCCACCCGGGGTATGCTGAACTGAAGCTCTTGATTTCTGAGCACAAAAGCTGAATGTTGTCCGCTTCGTAGTAGTTCGACAGACTTCACCCCCAACCCCGGGGGTAATTTCATCCTGATGTTTTGCGCCCCGAGCGGATAAACCGTCTGCATCCATCCGTGTTGGGCGTCGGGGTTAGTGTAGTTAAGCAAGTGCACACTGTAGCCCGGAGTCGTTTCCCACGCGAACATCTCGATGAAACCCTCTCCGTCCACATGAACGATCCTTTCGTCGCGAGTGATCCAGCGGACGGCGTTATGCAGCAGCCGCAACAGGTCGCCATGGCCGGTAAGCCAGTAGCTGCGCTCGACGTCTCCAGAGAAGTAGGCAGTACGGCTCGCCCCAGCTTCGCGCAACACAAGCGCGGGCTCATCTGTGTGCGCCACCGGCGGGTAAGCCAGTTCCGGCGGATAGCGCACAAAACCCGGAACAACGGTGAGCAGCGGTCCCTGGACGGCTTTGAGAGGAATCCGATTCTGCGCCCCGGGCAACCAGTTGGTGTCAACAAAGCCTTCAAGAATCGGGTGCTCTTGCGCCCGCTCCGGATGTTCAATCCGCGCATAAAAAGCATTGCCATTCGTGCCAATCACATCTCCAGCCGTCTGAATGCCGAACACGTCAGCTAGACCGAACTCCGGTCTCCGGTTCAGGTTTTCGTCGTATAGACCAGTCTCGAAGCTGGCCATGACCGACCCTCCCGCCTGCACATAGATCGCGAATTTGCTGGCATTGCCGGTCGCTCAGCATGGCAATATTCGGCAGCAAAAGCGCGCGATATTTGCTCAGCCGATCCAGTTCGAGACGATCTTCGTGAACAAAGTCAAATGCAAAACGGCCTCTGAGCAGCGCATCGTAGATCCCTTGAGTCGTCTCGTGCATGTAGGCGCGGGAGCGCGCGGTAAGCGGGGCCGGGATAGAGAAGCTGCGTGCTCTGCCCAATCACCACTCCGATGTTGGCGATCGAGCGCCGAGTTTTGAGATGCGCATCGTGCTTTGCCGTCCAGCGAAAATAATCCGCACCGACCTTCTGCCAGCGGCGGTCTTCGCCAAGCCCATTTTCAGAGCCAACGAAGTGATAGTAGGGAACCATGCCGCTGCCCAGAGTTTCGTTCAACCACATCTGTGCCTCGGCCGGATTTTTCGATCCGTTGCGCCAGGTGATCGTTCCGGTCGAGTACGCGGCCGTCACGTTCGTGGCAAACTTCCCATCCATGATTGCGTTACAAACGCGGCCCTGTAGACTGCATCCCCACACCGCGGGATCATCGTAGGTACGTCCCTGGTTGTCGGCCTGGAACCATGCGGCGATCTTGCCCAGCCGGCTAAGATTAGGACCGCCACGAACATTCCCTCCGAGATTGGCAAAGAAAAAACTGTCCTGCTTTTTCTCCTTTGCAATCGCATCGTACTTTTGCCATAGCTCGAACACGCGGTCGTTGAAGATTCGCCAGTAGGCCGGAGTCCCGGACCGCGGCAGCTTGCCGCATATCGCGCAATGGCACTCAGGCAAGCTCCCAAGCGGAGGCCACCCGTTGGTATAAAAACAATCCACATCGTAGAGCGAGTTGATCTCATGCATGATTGCGGGAATGTAGTCATCCATATAGGTCGAAAACATACACGTCTTGAACAGCCGCGGCTCTTCGCCGCTGAATTGCACGGAACCGTCCGCATTGCGCATCGCCCACTCCGGATGCGCCGCCAGTGCATCACCCCAGTTCAGATCGGGGCTCATACGCGCGACAACCCGCATGTTGCGCTTCTTCGCAGCCGCCACGCATTCTCCAAAGAAATCGCGGCCGTTCAAATACTTCCCGTGTCGGTGAAACTTCACTTTTGACGGATAGAAAGCAAGAATGCCTGTAACACTCACAAACACAATGTCCGCGTCCGCTGAGTGCCAATAATCCGCCCACTCCTCAACGCTCATCACGGCGGGATCATGCTCGGTCATGTTGCTCTGTCCCACCCGCCGGATCTTCTGCTGCCATGGCTCGGTTGTCGCATCGATCAGCGTCATACGATGAGGCAACGTCACCAACCGCGGTACAGGGCCGTTCACGGTAGCAACGGCAGTCTCTTGTGCGGCCGCCACCGAGTCCAGATTGATTGCGTTCAGTGCGGAGGTCACTGGAATGACGGCGGCGCCGGTCTTCAGCCCAGTCTTCAAGAACGTGCGGCGGTTCAGCATGACTTCTCCTCTTGCTTATCTTGCGAGTGAAGTGTAATTGC
Organism: uncultured Acidobacteriaceae bacterium; assembly: GCA_963800145.1. Taxonomy (GTDB): domain Bacteria; phylum Acidobacteriota; class Terriglobia; order Terriglobales; family Acidobacteriaceae; genus Telmatobacter. Next base: position 101,203 of record CAWCZX010000002.1, read on the forward strand.
CCACGCGCACCCTTCACTACCTGGGACCTCGGCGGTTAAACCGGTAAGCCGGATCAGATTAATTCAAAACTCGATCTGCGCTGAAAATTGCAATTCGCGCGCCGGCAACTGGTTCGTAACCCCGACCAATGGAGCTCCAAAGCCCAATCCAGGCAGCGCGCCATTGCCGTAGGTGCCGCTGAACCCGACAACGTTGCGATGGTTAAGCAGGTTGAACGCCTCGGCCCGCAGATTCACCGAGGTTCGCGTGTCATCCACGGTTCGTCCGAACCCTATGCGCTTCTCCAAAAACGGCTCCAGGTCATATAGGGGAGTGCCACGCCCGGTATTCCGGCCAACGACGGCGCCGTTAATCACGGGCCGGTCAGTCGTTGCCCCAGTATCTCCGCTGTTAGTTACACCAGTCACAAAGTTATAGGGCAATCCGCTGGCAAGTGTTGCGATACCACCCGCAGTGATGCCAAAAGGCGCCGCATAAATTCCGCTCATGACAAGGCGGTGCCGCTGATCGAATATTGCGTTGCCCAGCTCGGCCACACCGGCGTTGAGAGGATCGTTCGGGTTCTGGCTCGGAACGTCCGGATCAACTGTATCGATCGCGTGCGACCAGGTATAACTCGCCAGCAGCACCGAGCCATTCGCCGCGTGGTGCGTGAGGTTGACGTCCATCGCCTCGTAATATCCTGCGCCGTCGTTCACATCGCTTTGGATGACGCTGTAAGGTGGCTGAAGACCGGCGGCGCTATTGGGATTGCACGTTGCCCCTTGTTCCGCAAACCAAGCTTTCCAATAAGGCCGCGTGCAGTTCGCCGCCTGCGCGCTCCGAACCTCTCCGGGCGCGGTGCGCACAAACGAAGAAGGCGCGTCTACGTCAAGAGGCCTCACAATCTTAACCGTGTGCGATCCCAGATAGTCCGCGCCAAGCACCCATCCGCGTGCGAGTTGCTGCTCCACTCCGAGCATCCATTGTTCGTCATAGGGGTTCTTGAGCGCATCCGGATAGCCGACAAGCGTGCTCGTCGCAAAGAAATTGTTGTAGTAGCTCGCGCGCCCCGGCCGCAGATAAAGACTGCGCAATGGCACAACCGCATTCGAGGGAAACACCGGAAGAGGCACGTCTGCAACACTGGCTGGAAAACCCGCTTGCCCGGGAGCGGCTGTGTAGTTAAAGACGCCAGTTGGTCCAGTTAGTGCGTAATTTGCCTCGGAGTTATCAACGACCTGCGCATAATAGAAGCCTAATCCTGCGCGCACCGTCGTTCTGCTTCTGCCGGCGACGTTGTAAGCAAAACCCACTCGCGGAGCAATATCTGTGCGGGAATCTGTGAAGGTTTGCACCTCGTAGCGTACACCCAGGTTCAATGTCAAATCCGCCGTCAGGTGCGCATCTTCCTGCGCGAAGACGCCCACCATCGTATCTCCGACGGTATAATTTGCGTTCCCGTAACTCTGGGTGTAACTTTGCACGTTCGCAATATTGCCCAGGTAAGCTGTACTTTCGCAATAAGTCGCCGTGCCGGTGCAACTCTTATATATGAGCTCACCGTCGTAGATCGGCCCTCCAAACTCTTTGCTGTTGCCGCCGCTGTGCGCGTGGATGACGTCTGCACCCACCCTCAGTTCGTTGCGGCTCCACGTCTTCACCAGCGAATCCACCGCTTCAAACTGCCGGTTCAGCAGCAGCGCTGATTGCGATGTTCCGGAAGTAAACGTGCCGCCTGATGAAATCGGCACTGAATACTCCGTTCCAAAAATCACCGGCGCAAATTGCGTAATGGGCGAGGCAAGTTGGAACTGCAGGCGCACATCGTTGGCCATTGAAGTTCCTAATGCCATCGTGTCACCCAACTCGCTCGTATAAGTCCGCCTGCGAAACACGCGGGCGACACTGGGCAACGTGTTTCCTCCAACAATGCCGTTGGGGTTGGTGTCAAAAAAGCTGTCGGCGCCGCCGTGAAAGAAGGCATGATTCCTCGGTCCAAAATTGTGGTCGAGGCGCAGAAATCCCAGCCAGTCCCGGTAATGTCCGATGTAATTGCCAGGATCGAGCGGCGAAATGACAGGGGAAGCGCGGTCCTGATAGCTGTATTCCGCCGAAGCAAGAAAGACAGTATGCCCTTGTTGCGCCAGCGGCCCCGATGCGGTCGCAGCGCCCTGGGCAAGGGTGTCCCGTGTGATGTCGTTCCCGCTCGTAGCTGTGCTCGCGGAAAACCCGGACAGTTCAGCTTCAGGGCCGGAAGGCCGCCATAGCCCAAGCAGGTCGCCGTGATACTTGTCTCCTCCTCCTCGTGTCACGATGTTGACCACAGCGCCTTCTCCAAATCCATAGTCAGCCGCGAACGCATTTTCAAGCACGGTCATCTCGGCAACCGCATCCAGCGGCACGTTGGTAAAAATTGTCTGGCGACCCCAGGCATCATTACCGCTCGCGCCGTCTACTTCAAACCAGGTCTGGCGACGTCCCGTGCCATTGGCGGTGAAGAGGTCCTGGTTCATGAAGATGTCTCCCTGGTTGATGGCCGGTCGGTTCGCAGCCAGCAACAGGGGCAATCCCGTCAGGCGCCGGTTCAGCAGCGGCATGCTTTCCATCTGCGCCGCATTCAGACGGTCGCCGAGTTGCGGCTCGTCCGCGCGCACGGTTCCGGCAGCCCCGGTCACGCGAACTTCCGCCTCAATGCCGGCAACTTTCATCGTCAGTTGCAGGCTTGCCGTAGCGCCGGCAACCAGCACCAAAGAGCCGGATTGCACCTCAGTAAGTCCGGGGTAAGTCGCTTTAACTTGTAAAGCGCTGTCAACCGGCAAGTCTTCGGCGGCAAAGCTACCCTCCGCCCCCGTCTTCAGGGTGCGAATCGCCCGGCCTTTCGCGTCTTCAATCTTCAACTGCACCCCGCCGAGTGCTGCGCCATTGGGCCCCCTGACAATGCCGCGCAATGCGGCCGTATCCGGGGTCTGCGCACTTATGAGCGACGCCATGAAACCAAAACTGAAGAAAAGAACGATTGCGATTCGCCACGCACAGAAAGCGAGCTTCATCTTTCCAGCATCTCCGATTTTTGCCTCGTGCGCCAGAGGCTCCCAATTTCCCAGGCGCTAAATCTTCTTGCCCATCCGCTTGTTCGGCTTCACAATCGAATCTACGATGACTTCATTCCTTCGCTTCCCTGCCAGGCGTACGCAGTTTCTGTCGGTCTACATAGCCCTCCTTTGCGTGCCCGCATTCATGTCTGCACGCGCGCAGGAGCTTTCGCCCCAACTGTTCAATGGTCTGCGCTGGCGACTGGTCGGCCCTTTTCGTGCAGGCCGCGTGGTCGCCGTCAGCGGTGTGCCCGGCAGCGACAAGGACTTTTTCTTCGGCGGCGTCGATGGCGGCGTGTGGAAGACCGCCGATGCCGGCACCGTCTGGCAGCCGATCTTCGACCAGGAGCCCGTCGCTTCCATCGGTGCGCTCGCTGTTGCTCCTTCTGATCCCAAGGTGATCTACGTGGGCACGGGCGAGTCCGATATCCGGTCCGATCTGGCATCGGGCGATGGCATGTACCGAAGCGACGATGGCGGAGCTACATGGAAGCACATCGGCCTTGATGATTCCCGGCAGATCAGCCGCATCCTGGTTGACCCGGCCGACGCACGCACCGTCTATGTCGGTGCGCTCGGGCACGCCTACGGCCCCAATGACCAGCGCGGCGTCTACAAGTCCACCGACGGCGGAGACCACTGGCTGCGCGTGCTCGATAAGGGACCTGACGTTGGCATCGCCGACATCGCCATGGCGACCAGTCAAACGCAGGTGCTGTTCGCCACTACGTGGAACGCGCATCGTCCTCCCTGGAGCACCTATGCGCCTCTCGAAGGCCCAGGGAATGCGCTCTATCGTTCGACCGATGGGGGCGCCAACTGGACCGCAATTGCAGGGCACGGATTGCCAAACGGCGCCTGGGGACGCACCGGCATCGCGGTCGGTGCTGACGGCCGTCGCGTCTATGCAACCATCGACTGCCCAGGTTCCGCGAGGGCTCTATCGTTCCGACGATCAGGGCGAAACCTGGGCACTGGTCAGCACCGACTCGCGCCTCATCAGTCGCGCATGGTACTTCAACTCGCTGGCCATTGATCCATCGAATGCCGACGTCCTCTATATTCCCAACATTGCGCTCTACCGCACCGAAGACGGCGGCAAGACGATTGAGATCGTGCGCGGAGCGCCCGGCGGCGACGACTACCACCAGATCTGGGTCGACCCCAAAAACTCATCGCACCTCGCACTCGGCGTCGATCAGGGCGCAACCATCAGTCTCGATCGCGGCAAAACTTGGACAACCTGGTACAACCAACCCACCGCGCAGCTCTATCACGTCACCACCGACCACGAGTTCCCCTACACCATCTATGGCGCACAGCAGGACAGCGGTTCCATCGCCGTGCATAGCCGCACCGACCATGGGCATATCGACACGCGCGACTGGTTCCTGCCTGGCGGCAGCGAGAGCGGCTACATCGCCATCGATCCGAAGAACGAAAACATAATCTATCTCTCCGGCGCCTATGGCGACGTGCAGCGCTTCGATCGCCGCACATCGTTCAGTCAGAACGTTACGCCATGGCCTCTCGGCAGCTTTGGAACTCCGATCAACAAGCGCAAGTATCGCGCCCCATGGACGCCTCCTCTGGTTTTTTCCCCGGCTGACAAGACATCTCTTTACTTCGGCACGCAGTTCGTGATGAAGACCCTCGACGGCGGCCTGCATTGGCAGACAATCAGTCCCGATCTAACCGGCGCAACTCCCGGAACCAGCGACACTGGACCCGTCACCGTTGAAAACGCCGAACAACAAGGTTACGGCGTGGTGTACACCATTGCACCATCGCCGCTCCAAGCCGACCTATTGTGGGCCGGCGCCGACACCGGGCGCATTCACCTCACCACAGACGGCGGCAAGACCTGGCGCGATGTCACACCCCCCGGCCTCGCACCGTGGAGCAAAATCTCTCTCATTGAAGCATCCCACTTCGACCCCGCTACGGCCTACGCAGCTGTCGATCGTCATCGCGTCGACGATCAGAAGCCCTACCTTTATGTCACTCACGACTACGGCAAAAACTGGAAGCTCTCCGTCAGCGGCATCGCACCCAGTCACTTTCTCTGCGCCGTTCGCGAGGACACCGAACAGCGGAACCTTCTGTTCGCGGGGACCGAGTTCGGAATCTATGTCTCATTCAACGCGGGTGACACTTGGCAGTCACTCAATCTCAATCTGCCCGTAAGCTCGGTACGCGACTTGAATCTAAATGGAAGCGACTTGATCGTTGCCACGCACGGACGTTCTTTCTGGGTGCTCGATGACATCGCGCCTCTACGCCAGGCCGCTAAAGCTCAGAATGAGCGGGCCTATCTGTATGCTCCACCCACGGCCGTTCGCGTCGACAACGACGGATTCCTCGGATCGCCGCTGCCTCCGGAAGAACCGCAGGCAGACAATCCGCCCAACGGTGCAATCGTCGACTACTACCTCCAGTCCGACGCGACCAAGGCAACGCTGCAAATTCTCGACGCGCAAGGCCACGTTCTGCGCCATTTCTCCAGCAACGACACGGTCACGGTGAATCGCCCGCTTCTTCCCATCGCAGAACGCTGGTTTCCCAAACCCCAGGTCCTCGAAACGAGCGCCGGAGAGCATCGTTTCGTGTGGGATCTAGCGGCCGGAGGCGCCGCCGCGGGAACGGAAGATGACGATGAGGATTCCGCAGCCGCTCCGCCGGGACCGCGCGTGCCTCCAGGCGCCTACAAACTGCGCCTCACCGTCGATGGCGTCCAACTGGATCGCCCCTTGCGCGTCACCATGGATCCACGCGTGGATGCTACTCCTCAGGTCATCGATCGCCAGTTCACCCTCGCCGAATCCATCTATGCGCAAACACTGTCCAGCCGCAAAGCCATGGCCGAACTTGACAGCGTCGAGACCCAGTTGATGAAGCTCGATTCAATCAGTCAGAACAATCCCCCCGATCTCGCGCAAGCCATCCAAAGCGCTCTCGCCAAGCTGCGGGAGATCAAAGGTGGTGGCGATGAGGACGACATGCCGATGAGCGATGACAAAATCGGACTTGCTAAATCAAATGCAGGATTGGCCACCATATTGCACGTCGTCGAAAGCGGCCATCGAGCCGCTCCAGCAGTGGCGCTCGAGATTCTCGCCCAAATGAGCACCTCTGCCCGCGAAAACATTCAGTCCTGGCAGCGATTCAAGTCTACTGAGCTGAGCAACGTGAACAAGGCCCTGGTGCGCGCCAACCGCCCGCCTTTGCAAATCGCCGCGATCGAGGAGCAGGTGCACTACGCAATGACACGATAGTGTCTTGTCTCTAGAATTCGCATCACAGCTGATCTGTCATCCTGAGTGTAGTGTGGTCGGTTCTTCGGCGAAACGAAGTCGAAGGATCTTCGGTTGCTTTTTGCGACTTATCTCTTCTGAGGCTGGAAGCTAGTGTTGCGATTCACTACTGACTGTACGACGAGTTACCAGCAAATGGATGGGAAACCACGAACCCCAAACCAACAATCAATCCTCATCGCCGCTCTCCGGCATCGTTTCCGGTCTCTGCTCGAGATTCAGAGTCGGAAGATGTTCATTCCTGAGCTTGTCGTTCAACCCTGGAATTGCAGTGCTCTTGAGCCGCTCCCACGCGCGTAGCGATTCGCCTAGCTCCTCGCTGACATGCTCTGCCGCCGTTCGTTGCGCAGCGGTCGGCGCCGCATCCACTTGCCCCACCTGGGTGTAGAGCTCCGAAACTTCTCCGGCAACATCATCCAGACCCGGCTCTTCCTCACTGCCTGCGGATTTCTGCTTTCCGCTAAGCAGTTCCGTAAACTCAGCGTCCGCTTTCTCCAACATCTGCTTGAGCTCCGGCGACGCGCTCTTCGCTGACTTCTCAATCTGTTCGCGAACCGAGTGTGCCTGCAGTGCCGCTTCAGCGCCGCTTGTCAGCATCCCTGAAAGCTCGTACTCAAGTTTGAACAGATTATCCAGATCAGCATTGGACGCCGTAACCCGCGGATCCATTTTGATGGTGAGTGGAGCGCTGAGCTCTTTTCCATTTACCGTGAGCCGCACAACATAGCCTCCCGGAAGCGCGAGCGCCCCCTGCGGCGTGCGCGGCGTATCCTCCGGCACTGCGGAGATTGGATACTCATAATGGGTCGCAGTCGGCGTGGTGTACCGCAAGTCCCACACCCATCGATGCATTCCTGCATCGCCTGGCAGCGTCCTGGGCATGCGGATCCAATAAAGTGGAATAAGTTGCTTCTCTAACTCCTCCTGTGTGGGTTCGGCAGCATCGCTGCTCGCATAGCGACGCACCACCTTGCCGCCGGCGTCCAGAATCTCCAACGTCACTGCACCTGTGACCGACGCCGGCAATGAATAGTCAATCACCGCACCGTCCGGCGGATTCTGCCCCGCGGGCTCGTCGGGCGGCAACGGCGTATCCGTGTTGGTGTCCCTCCGCACGCGATACGCCATCCCCGGTTTAAACAACACAGGCTCTTTCTCCACATCCACGCCGTCGAGTTGGCGCAGCGGTGAAATGTCATCGAGCACCCAGAACGAACGTCCATGCGTAGCCACAATGAGGTCGTTCCCCTCAATCCACAAATCGCGCATTGAAGTGTGCGGCAGGTTGTACTGCAACGGACGCCAATGATCGCCGTCATCCAGTGACATCCACACCGCCGTCTCTGTCCCCGCAAAGAGCAACCCTTTGCGAATCGGATCTTCACGCACCGTATTCACCGGTGCATCGTCGGGCAATCCCGTTGCAATCGGTTGCCACGTTGCCCCTCCGTCATGCGTGCGATAGATAAAAGGATGCAAATCGTTGATGCGGAACCGGCTCACCGAAACATACGCTGTCTGATCGTCGAAATGCGAGGCGCTGATTTGCGTGACCTTGCTCCACGGAATCATCCCCGCGGGAGTGATGTTCTTCCAGTTCTTGCCGTTGTCGCGCGTAATCCATACCAACCCGTCATCGGTTCCGGCCCAGATTGTGTTCACGTCCTTGAACGAAGCAGCGACCGAGTAAATCGCACCGCGTCGCTTTTCCGCGTCCTTCGCCGGGAGCGGCGCCAACGATGCAGGCTGTCCAGCGTGTTCACGGGAGAGATCGGGGCTGATCTTTTCCCAGCTCTTCCCATAGTCCTTCGTCTCAAAAAGCATGTCGGCAGCGTAGTAGAGCAGATGCGGATCAACTGGAGAGAAAAGAATCGGCTCTGTGCGGTCGGCGCGATACTCCGGACCGTGAACCGGGATCGGTGTGACGTTCTGCACCTGTCCCGTGATCCTGTTCCACTTCGATACCTCCGTGCGTCCTGCCCCGTAAACAATGTCAGGATGCAGCGGGTCGGGCGCCGCGTAGCCGTACTCGATGATGCCGGCCGGATGCCATTCCCTGAAAGTGATCTCGCCGTCATTGCCGCGGCTTGAGATGCACACCGACCCGCTCTCCTGCTGCCCCGCGCACATCTGGTAAGGGAACGTATTCGTCACCGCAACGTGATAAAGCTGCGCCGTCGGCTGGTTGTACCAGGAACTCCAGCTTTCGCCGCGATTGACGCTCACCAGCGCTCCCTGATCGCTCACCAGCAAAATGATGTCGGGATTTTCGGGATTGATCCACAGGTTCTGATAGTCGTCTCCGCCCGGTGCGCCGCGGAAACTGGTCCAGGTCTTGCCCCCGTCCATTGAACGCATCGTCACGATGCTCGCGCTATACACCACATCGGGATTCTTTGGGTCAACGGCAGGAATCGGCAGATCGCCGCCGCCGATCTTCATCGCCGGTCGCGGATCGTCTGTCGCCTTCGTCCAGCTTTCGCCCGCATCGTCCGAGCGATAGACGCCCACGCCAACACCCGTCGCATAGCCCCCTTCCTGCGTTGTTGAAACCGTCGCATACAGGCGATTTGGGTCGCTGGCCGCAATCGCAACTTGAATCTGAACCAGGTCGGCCGGCAGCCCCTTGGTCAATTTCCGCCAGGTCTCACCTCCGTCGGTAGACTTGAACAGGCCTCCATTCGTGCCATCGTACTGGTTGCCATCTTCCCAAGGTCCCAAGCCGCGACTGCCAAAGCGTTGCGTACACCACTTCCGGGTGCACCGGATCGATCGCCACATCGAAGCCCCCGGTGTTCGCATCCTTATAGAGCACCTTTTTCCAGCTTTTGCCCCCATCGGTCGAGCGGTAGATTCCGCGCTCTTCATTGGGACCGTAAGGATGACCCAGCACCGCGGCAAAGAGCCGGTTTGGATCGCGCGGATCGACGGCAAGCGAAGGGATTTGCTGGCCGTCGCGCAGGCCCAGGTGCTCCCAAGTCTTGCCCCCATCGCTTGATCGGTAAATCCCATCACCCACCGAAAGATCAGGCCGATGCAGCCCTTCGCCGCTGGCCACGTAAACAACGTTACTGTCAGACTTGGCCACTGCAATCGCACCGATCGACTGTGACGACTCGTGATCAAAGATCGGATTCCAGGTCCGCCCGTAGTCAGTGCTCTTCCACACCCCTCCGTCCACCTGCCCCATATAGAAAACATTGGGCTGCCCCTCAACCCCACTAGCGGCCCGCGTCCGGCCGCCGCGGAACGGCCCCACCATCCTCCAATGAAGCGCCGGCCTCCATTGCACATCCGGGCTCGGATTCGCGGCCGTTTCCTGCGCAAATGCAGCATTCGCAAGAGGAAGCCAAACGAGCAAACACAGTGCAAACTCTGAAACAGAGCCATTGCGACGACGGAAAAGCTTCATTTTTGGGGAATCTCCTTGGGCAAACTGCAGCGCAACATCATTTTAAGGCCCTGATCAACGGTGCGATTTCCGGTCGATCCCGTCAAAACATAGCCACCATCATTCTGTGAATACCGATTTCGAGGCTTTCTGCCCCCATCCGACCTTTTGGTAATAAGCAACTAGAAAAAATACTAGGAATTTGCTAACTAATATTTTAGTTGTTGGTCAATAATGTTGTGAGGCCGATGCTCGTACTTGGGCGTTGGCCACCTGGATTCGACATAGACATGCCACCAAAAAAGTCACATACCTTGACTGAAGCCGAGCTGAGACTGATGAAGATTCTCTGGCGGCGAGGCGAGTCGGCAGTCAATGACCTGGTAGCGGCCATGCCCCAGGATGAGCCAATTGCCTACAATTCAGTGCTGACTACCATCCGGATCCTCGAACAAAAGGGTTACGTGGAGCACCGTCAGGAAGGGCGCGCATTTGTTTACCGCCCCTGCGTTGCCGAGCAGGAAGCAGGCCGCTCCGAGGTTCGCCATGTCCTCGGCCGCTTCTTCGGTAATTCGCGCGAGCGTCTTCTCCTGTCCCTTCTGGGCGATGAACAAATCTCGCCCGACGAATTGCAGCGGCTCAAGGATGCCATCCGCGATGCGGCGCCCGACGAACCGGCATCTGACAGCCTGGGAGAGGTTTAGAGCATGCAATTGATTTCCATTCTCCAAGCGATCCTCTGGGCCTTATCGTCGATTGCGATTCCAGCCGGTTTCCCGGCGTTTTGTCAGGCCGCCGCCCCAGTCGTGGTCACCGCTCTGTGGCAGGGCACGGCAGTTGCAGTGGCCCTCGAGATTTGTCTCCGCCTCGCGCCCCTCTTGTCTGCAGCGCATCGCTTCGCCATCCGGCTTTCGGGATTCGTCGCGCTCGTGACCCTCCCACTCCTTCCACTTTTCGCAGGACACACCGCGGCAGCCCCTCTGGGCATTTCTTCTCAGGTGGCTGAAGCCCACGCCGGACCGTGGTTGCAGTTGGATATTCGCTGGAGCATGGCTATCGCCGCTCTCTGGGCGGCCGCTTCCCTTGCGCGCGCCATCGATCTGGCAATTCACTCGCTCCGCCTCCGTAAGCTCTGGCGTACCGCGCTCCCCATGGCGAACCGCACCATCGTTTCGATACCGTGCCTGGACCAATTGCCAGGCCGTAGACCGGTGCAGGTCTGCACCACCCGGCAGCTGGATCGCCCTGGCGTGATTGGCTTCTTCGCACCCCGCATCCTCATTCCTGAGTGGCTCATCACCCGGCTCACCTCCGGCGAACTCAAGCAGATTGTGCTCCATGAAGTGGAACATCTCCGCCGTGGCGATGACTGGACCAACCTCTTCCAGAAGCTTTGCCTTGTCCTCTTCCCCTTGAATCCCGCCCTCTGGTGGATGGAGCGTCGCTTGTGTGCCGAGCGCGAAATGGCCTGCGATGATGGCGTCATCAGAATCACGCATGCACCCCGTGCTTACGCAGCCTGCCTCGCAAGCCTGGCCGAGTGCGGTCTTCGCCCGCCTGCCGAAGCCCTGTCGCTGGGTGCCTGGCAGCGACGCCCGGAATTAGTCCATCGCGTGCATAGCATCCTTGCCTCCAGTCGCGCCCTCAGCCCGTTGGCCACGCGGACTCTGCTGGGAGCGCTCACTTGCGGACTCGTCTTTGCTTCGGTGGAGCTGGCGCGCTGCCCTCAGTTGATCGCCTTCGTCGCCCCACAGCGGGCCGAAGCAGCGCTGGTGCTCGCAACAGCCAACCCCCGAACCGATTCCAGCCCGTCGCTGAATGAGGCCTCTGCACCGGTTCGCCAATCTGGTTTCGTTCGTGGCGCTTCAGGATTCCGCGCAATGAATGCCAAGGCCGTTGTACCGGCCGCCCCCCAGGCTCCTGTCAGGCGCTCAGCGAATGCCGCCGGAGAACGAGTCGCTTCTTCTGCACAGCTTGCCTCGAACTTCCCCAGAGTGGAAACGCTGAAAGCAGTGATGCCGGGTCGCAAACCAACGACGCCCCATGCCCAGCAATGGGTGGTGCTCACCACTTGGGAGCGGGTGCAGACACCAGGTCGAAACCTGCAGCCGTCGTCCGACCATGTCTCTGACCAATCCACAGACATGGGCAAAAGCAATGACGAGACTCAGCAGAATGGACAGCCTACAACTCAGATCACAGTCACTCGAATGATTTTCAGAGTCGTTCCCCTTAGTTCCAGGTCAACCCAGCCAGCGCCTTTGCCCGTCCACGCTGATTGGCTAGTTTTTCAACTGTAAACATCAAATTCAAAACCATAGTGAGGTAGAAAATGTCCGTATCAACTAATTCATTAGTCGCAATGTCCAGAAGGTTCGGCGTCCCCGCTGGAGCGGCTGCAACCGTTCTTCTCGGATTGACCTTCGGCCTTGGCCACAACTCGGCACACGCCGCCGCTCGCGCAGAGGGTCCGCTGGATAACAGCAGCGTCGCCCCGCTCGTGACGCTCGACGACGCAGTGGAAGCCGTAGCAGCCCGCGTTACCCCGGCGGTCGTCAACGTCTCCGTCACCTCGCACGCCTCCGGCGAAAATTCCGCACCCGACGATGAACAGGGTGCTGGCGCAGGCGCGCCTCCTGGATTTCAGTGGTTCTTCGGACCGCAGGGACCGGGCCAGGGATCACACCAGGGTATGAAGCCTTCGCCTCAGATCGAGCACGGTATCGGCAGCGGCATCATCATCTCGCCGGATGGCTACATCCTCACGAACAACCACGTCGTCGATGGAGCAATGCAGATCCGCGTCACCATGAACGACCGTCGCGTCTTCCCCGCCAAGCTCGTTGGCGTCGACAAGCTCAACGACCTCGCGGTCATCAAGATCAACGCGACTGACCTGCCCAGCATTGCCTGGGGAGACTCGACCAGCCTGCATCCCGGCCAGACGGTGCTCGCCTTCGGCAGCCCCTTTGGCTACTTCCAGTTCTCGGTCACGCGCGGCATTGTCAGCGCACTCAATCGTCCCAATCCATACTCCGATGACCCGCGCAAGCCCGGCGACTTCATCCAGACCGACGCCGCCATCAATCCCGGCAACTCCGGCGGCCCGCTGGTCGACGCTCACGGGCGGTTGATCGGCATCAACACCTTCATCGTCACCGACAACGGCTCCTTCATGGGTGCGGGATTTGCCATTCCCTCGCAGATCGCCCAGGCCTCTGCCGAGTCCATCATCAAGACCGGCACGGTGCACCACGGATACCTCGGCATCAGCATGAACGATGTCACGCCCGATAACGCTAACTTCTTCGACCTCCACGACGCCTCCGGTGCCATCGTGAGCTCGGTAACCCCCGACTCACCAGCCGGTCACGCCGGGCTCAAGGCCGGCGACGTGTTGCGCGAACTCAACGGCAAGAAAATCGTCAACAGCGGCGCCCTCCAGGTTGAGGTCAGCCAGATCGCTCCAGGCAATACCATCGACCTTGGCATTCTCCGCAATGGCAAGCCGGAAACAGTCAACATCAAGGTTGGCGAATTCCACGGCAATAACCAGGTCGCGGAAAATGGCGGCTCGGATTCAAATCAGCACGGCAAGCTCGGTCTCGGCGTCAACAACCTCTCCCCAGATCTCCGTTCCGAGCTCAACGTCCCATCCACCGTCAATGGAGCGGCCGTTCAAAGCGTTCGCCCGGCCAGCCCCGCTGACGAAGCCGGTCTCGCCCCCGGCGACATCATCGTCGAAGTCAACCGCAAGCCCGTCGAGAGTGCGGAGAACTTTGTAAATGAGATCCACTCCGTTCCCGCTGGCAAAGACATCCTGCTCCTCGTCTGGTCCAAGGGTGGAACCACTTATCGCGTTGTGCACCCCGAAGAGCAGAGCGCACAGAGCGGCATGTAATCAACCCGTGGGCCGTTCGCCTCAGCGGCCGGCCCGCACAACCTATGTCATTAGATATAAATAAGATAAACGATAGTTAGATTCGAGCCGATAGCTATATTGAAGCCGGGTGCCCATCCTTCCGCAGTCCCATCGCGGAGGGGTGGGAAACCACAAACCTCGTCCCGCATAAAAAACCCTCCCCGAATTTGCAGATTATTTCGCTCATCGGCGCACAATCGAATAAGAACAACCAACTCCGAAGCCAACCGGGAAGCCAACGGGCCGCCAGCCGCTCCCCGAATTGCCGCCGAAAAGCAAAAAAGAGGCCTAAAAAAGTTGTGAAACTGTGGACCCATACTTAACCCTCTCAATTTCAGAAGTTTGGCTGCAACACTCTCACAGGAACACAGAAAATTAAGCCACCAAATGCGAGCAAAACCTGCTGAAATGCGGCTCAAGTCCACTCAAATTAACCCAAAATTCCAAGACGACCGACAGCCAGCCCCCAAATCCCGGCCGCACCGGCGCCATTTCGTATTTGCATTTTCTTCGACCTCCTGCGAGAATCTAACCCATGCAAGGTCGCCCATGTTGTCGCCGCTGTATGCCGCTTCGCGCGCAGAGGTGACCTGGGTTTAAGAGTCGGATCGTTCTCCTAAGGTTTCTTCATTGCCCGCGATGCAGTCGTTACTGCCCGCGGGTTTTTTGTTTCTGGTGAAGGGAAAAAATGACTGAAGCAGTTCAAGCAAAGGAAACCAAGGCGCAGCGCGCCGAGCGCCTCAAGCGCGAAAAGAACCCCTGGGAAGCTTTCGACGAGGTGCGCGCTTTTGCCCGTGCAGGACGCTCCAGCGTCGTGCCCGAGTGGGCCTCCTCTTATTTCAAATGGTGGGGCATCTACACCCAGGGCGACGGCGTCGGCGCCACCGGCGGCAAGGGTGGCGAAGGCCTTATGTCCGACTACTTCATGATGCGCATCGGCATCCCCAACGGCATTGTCTCCGCCAGCCAGCTCCGCGCTATCGGTGGAATCACGCGCAAATACGCCCGCAATCTGGCCGATATCACCGTCCGCCAGAACATCCAGCTCCACTGGCTCACCATCGAATCGCTTCCCGAAATGGTCGACGCGCTCGACGCCATCGGCCTCTCGCCCAAAGGCGCCTGCGGCGACGTAGTCCGCAACGTCACCGGCTGCCCCCTCGCCGGAGTGGCCGCCGATGAACTGATCGACGCCTCGCCCCTCGCCATCGAAATTGCTCACCTGCTCACGGCCAATCCCGAGTTCTACAACCTGCCGCGCAAATTCAAAATCTCCGCCACCGGCTGCCCTTCCTGGTGCACCTATCCGGAGATCAACGACATTGGCCTCACCCCCGCGGTACGCGATGGCGAGGTCGGCTATTCCTTGCGCGTCGGCGGCGGCCTGTCCAACGAGCCGCATTTCGCCGTTCGCCTCGACGCCTTCGTCATGCCCGAGCAGGCCGTCCGCACTGTTCGCGCCGTGACTGAAATCTTCCGCGACCAGCAGGGCCTTCGCGAGAGCCGCGAGCGCGCCCGCCTCAAATACCTCTTCATGAAAGAAGGCTGGACTCCCGAAAGTTTCCTCACCGAGCTTCAGTCGCGCCTCGACTTCACCCTCCTGCCCGGAGTGCCGGAAGAAGTCCCCAACGACGTCTTCCGCGATCACGTCGGTATTCATCCGCAGCGCCAGTCCGGCCTGAGTTTCGTCGGCGCTGCCATCCTCCGCGGCCGCCTCACCGGCGAACAGTTGGAGGCCTCCGCCGAACTCGCCGAGCGTTTTGGCAGCGGAGCACTCCGCGCTACCGTCTCGCAGAACTTGCTCTTCATCGATGTCCCTAACGCCAAGACCGCCGAACTGGCGCGCGAACTGGGCCAGATCGGCCTCCACGTCGAGGCCACCAACTTCTGGCGCGGCGCCGTCGCCTGCACCGGTACTGAATTCTGCAAGCTGGCCATCACTGAGACCAAGGGCTTCACCCGCTGGCTTGTCGATGAGCTCGAGGAGCGCTTGCCGCAATTCGACCAGCAGCTCCGCCTCCACGTAACCGGCTGCCCCAACGGATGCGGCCAGCACTGGATCGCCGACATCGGCATGGAAGGCAAGAAGATCAAGTACGACGGCAAGCTCACCGACGCCTTCTACTTCTGCCTTGGCGGGGCGGTAGGACAGCACGCAGCCATCTCACGCCCTGTCGGCTATCGCTGCCCTGCACCGCTGGTTCCCGAAGCCGTCGAGCGCCTCCTGCGCCAATACATGGCGGATCGCCAACCCGAAGAGAATCTTCGCGCATGGTTCGGCCGCCACACCAATGACGAACTCCGCGCCCACCTTGCCGGCGAAACCCTTGCCCCGGTTGAACGCGACCTGCCCACCGCCCGCGTACCCCACGGCGTGGCCGACTGAAGTCCTTTTGAAAGGGCACGGCTTCAGCCGTGCCATAGTAGTCGAAAAAAAACAATGCGGCTTTAGCCCCTGAGGGATAGATCTCATGAGCCGGGTGCCCCATCCTTCCGCAGTCCTATCGCGGAAGGGTGGGAGACCACAAGCCTTCGGTTTTGAAAAAGTACACTCGGCTTCATAGCTGCGGAAGAACTCGATGGTTTGAAAGGGCACGGCTTTAGCCGTGCCATAGTAGTCGAAAAATGAATTGGGCTTTAGCCCCTGAGGGATAGCTCCCATGAGCCTGTTACCCATCTTCCTCAAACTCGAAGGCCGCCCAGCCCTCCTGGTCGGCGCAGGCACGGTGGCCCTCGACAAAATCGGTAGCCTGCTCAAAACCGGGCTTCACCTCCGCGTTGTCGCCCCCGCGGCTCGTCCGGAAGTCCGCCAACTCGCCGTCGAAGGCAAGCTCGAATGGCTTCAGCGCTCTTTTGAAACCTCCGACCTCGATGGCAACCTCATCGTCATCGCAGCAACCGACGACCCTGCCATCAACGCCATCGTCTATCGCGAATCCACCGAGCGCGGCATCCTCTGCAACAGCGTCGACGACATTCCCAATTGCGACTTCTTCTTCGGCTCGGTGGTCAGCCGCGGTGACCTGCAAATCGCCATCTCCACTGCCGGGGAAAGCCCCGCCTTTGCCCAACGACTGCGCCGCGAAATCGACGAGCAGTTACCCGGCGACCTCGGCCCCTGGCTTCAAAACCTCGGCCAGCTTCGCCGCGAAGTTCTCGCCACACATCCTCGCGGCGAAGCGCGCAAGCTCCTGCTCCACGAACTGGCCCACCGCCAAATCTGCGACTCCCCCACCTGCTCCACGCGCCAACTCGCCCGCGCTCCTCTCGGCGAATCCGTCCCCGAGGTAGCAAAAAATAGCACTGTCATCCTGAGCGAAGCTGAGCGCAACGCGCCCAGCGCAGTCGAAGGACCTGCGGTTGCTTTTCGGAAGCACGTATGCCACGTCTACTTCGTCGGCGCCGGCCCCGGCGACCCCGACCTGCTCACCGTCAAAGCGCTGCGCCTCCTTCAATCCGCCGAAGTCATCCTTCACGACGACCTCGTCCCTCAGGCGATTCTCGATCTCGCTCCCGCCGCAGAAGTCGTCAACGTAGGCAAGCGCTGCGGCATCAAGAACATCACCCAGGAAGAAATCAACGAGCTCATGATCGACCACGCTCGCGCCGGTCGCAAGGTTGTCCGTCTCAAGAGCGGCGATCCCCTCATCTTCGGCCGCGCCGCCGAGGAGATCACCGCCCTCGCTGCTGCCGATGTTCCCTTCGAAGTCGTCCCCGGCATCACCGCCGCCTTCGCTGCTGCTGCCGCCGTCGGATGCTCCCTCACCAGCCGCCACACCGCGTCCAACGTCATCTTCTCCACCGGCCATCACGCGCAGTCGCATAACGACGCCGCGCTGCCGCAACTCGAAGACGCCACCCGCGTCGTCTACATGCCCGGCCGTGATCTGCGTCTGCTGGCTCTTCAGTGGCTCCAGGAGGGCCTGCCGCCCGATTTCCCCTGCGCTGTAGTATCCCGCGCCGCGCAGCCCGACCAGGAGATTCGACACACCACATTGGCCGCACTCGGCGACGCCGCGCCCACCCAGGCGCCGAGCCTGCTCATCGCCGGTTGGGCCGTGCGCGAATCCTCTGCCGCAATTTCTGCGGTAGGAGAACCAATTTCCCTCACGGCGTGAAGCGTATCCGAGACAGCCAAAGCACCTCCTCCCTTTATACTGAGATGTTTGCCAACGACAAGCGCATAAACCGCAAGGCGGCTTGTCCATCAGGTTGGGATAAAGGAGCGTTCATTGGCTCAGGCGGAAATCGGCATCATCGGCGGCAGCGGGCTCTATTCCATGCCCGGATTCACCAACCAGCATGAAGTGCGCGTGGAAACCCCCTTCGGCGATCCATCTGATCCATTCGTCCTCGGCGAACTCGAAGGCCGCAAGGTAGCTTTTCTCGCCCGCCATGGTCGCGGCCACCGCATCCTGCCTTCCGAGCTGAACTTCCGCGCCAACATCTATGCCTTCAAAAAACTTGGCGTCGAGCGCATCCTTTCCGTCTCGGCCGTTGGCTCTCTCAAGGAAGAGCACAAGCCCACCGACTTCGTGATTCCCGACCAATTCATCGACCGCACCTTCCACCGCATCTCCACATTTTTTGGCGACGGCATTGTCGGCCACGTCGCTTTCGGCGATCCGGTCTGCGCCACGGTGGCCGATGCTGCTGCCCACGCCTGCGCCTCCGTCGGCGTAGTGGGCAAGCTCGGCGGCACCTATGTCTGCATGGAAGGCCCACAATTCTCCACCAGGGCCGAGTCGAATCTTTACCGCAGCTGGGGCGCCGATGTGATCGGCATGACCAACCTGCAGGAAGCCAAGCTCGCCCGCGAAGCCGAAATCTGCTACGCCACCATCGCCATGGTCACCGACTACGATTGCTGGCGCGAAGGCCACGATGCCGTCACCATCGAAGAGATCGTCGCCGTGCTTCACCAGAACGCCGAAAACGCATGCAAGGTTGTAAAGGCCGCAGTTGCCGCGATGCCAACGGAACGCACTTGCGCCTGCGCCTCCGCCGCCCGCTTCGCCGTCCTCACCCAGCCCGACGCAATTCCCGCAGGGGCCAGAGAAAGGGTGGGCCTGCTGTTTGGAAAGTATCTTGGGTGGTAGCAGCCATTGAAACGATCCATCACAACAGTGCTGTCATCCTGAGCGGAGCGCAGCGGAGTCGAAGGACCTGCGGTTGTTGTTGCTTTTGTCTTTCTCCGGTGGAGTAACGGTCATGATGCTAACGCTGGGAGTTTCTGTAGACCAATGACAGTTTTTATTGAGCAAGCTTGCATAAGAGAGGAAGTTACATGCCAATTACCGTAGTAGGCAGCGTCGCATTTGACACCGTAGAAACCCCGGCCGGACGCCGGGAGCGCTGCCTCGCCGGCGCAGCAACCTACTTTTCCCTGGCCGCCAGCTACTTCACCCAGGTCCGCGTCATCGCCGTTGTCGGCGAAGACTTCGGAGCCGCTCAGCAGGCAGTCTTCGACGCCCACAAGATCGACACCCGCGGCATCGAGCGTGCGCCCGGCAAGAGCTTCTTCTGGCAAGGCTCCTATCTCGATAACCTGAATGAAGCCAAAACACTCAAGACCGATCTCAACGTATTTGCGGGATTCGAGCCCAAGATTCCCGACGCCTATCGCGACTCGGAATTTCTCTTTCTCGCCAACATCGATCCCGTTCTCCAGCGCCGCGTTCGCGAAGCCACTCCCAACGCGCGCCTCGTCGCCGGCGACACCATGAACTACTGGATCAAGGACCACAAGCCGGCGCTGCTTGAAGTCCTTAAAGGTCTCGACATCCTCCTCATCAACGACACTGAAACCCGTATGCTTGCCAACAACAGCAACCTCGTCCTGGCTGCGCGCGCCGTGATGGACATGGGCCCGCGCTTTCTTATCGTCAAACACGGCGAATACGGGGCTACATTATTCCACGGCGCCTCTCCAAGAGGTAAAAGCGCGGAGCGCACCTTTCGCGCCCCCGCGCTTCCACTCGAAGAAGTCGTCGACCCCACCGGCGCAGGCGACAGCTTTGCCGGGGGCTTCTTCGGCTATCTCGCCTCGCAGCCCGAGCTCACCCCCGGAGCCTTTCGTCGCGCCATGTTCTATGGCGGCGTGATGGGCTCTTTCGCCGTTGAGCGCTTCGGCACCGAGCGTCTCCAAGAGCTTTCCCGCGATGAGATCGACGATCGCTTCACACTTTTCCGCGAGCTCACCCACCTTGACTGAGCAGTCCATTCGCGTCCCAATTTCCAGCAAGGAATTGCTGTTGGTGCTGGCCTCCTGCCTCGCACTCTCAGCCGGAGCGGTGATCTGGAGTTGGCAGCACGGCGCGATGCTGAACTATGGCGACGCCGTGGCCCATCTTCACATCGCCCGCCGCGTCTTCGATTCGCATCGTCCCGGACTCAGTCAACTTGGATCCGTTTGGCTGCCTCTTCCCCACCTGCTGCTGATGCCCTTCGTCGCCGTCTATGCCTGGTGGGCCAATGGAATTGCGGGGATGATCCCCTCAGCGCTTGCATATCTCGCCGGCCTGTGCGGGCATCTACCGCTTGGCGCGCCATTGGCTCTCGCCCGTTGCTGCCGCACTCGCCCTCGCCTTCTTCGCCACCAATCCCAACCTGCTCTACCTGCAAACCACCGCCATGACCGAGCCGCTGTTTCTGTGCGAAATGATCTGGACGGTCGTCTGGCTGGTCGAATGGCGCAACAGCATCGAATCCGATTTAACCCGCGCCAACCGCTTGCTTTGCTTAATCGCCGGGGTACTCGTTGCCGCCATCTTCACCCGCTATGACGGCTGGATTCTCGCGCTTCTGGCCTGGTCTGGCATCGGCTTCACCCTCCTCCGTCGCAGCGAACTCCGCTCGCGCGCTTTCTGGCTCGCCACTGCCGTCGTTCTGGCCGCTCCCCTCACGTGGTTCGTCTACAACGCCGCAGTTTTTGGCGATTGGCTCGAGTTTGCCCGCGGACCCTACTCCGCCAAAGCCATTGAACTGCGTACCGCCGCGCCTGGATGGCCGCCTCATCCCGGCTGGCACAATCCTTGGGTCTCTCTCTTGTTCTTCATCAAGACAGCCGAGATGGACGCGGCCGCTTTGAGCCGGGGAAACACGCTGCTCGTTCTCAGCGTTCTTGGCACGGCGGGGGCCTGGCTCCTGGCTGGCAAGCGCGCATTCCGGTGGGCACTGCTGCTCTGGCTCCCGGTCCCCTTCTATGCTTACTCCATAGCGTTTGGCTCAGTGCCCATCTTCCTTCCCGTATGGTGGCCCCACTCCTGGTACAACACGCGGTACGGTCTCGAACTGCTCCCCGCCTTTGCGCTCGGCCTCGGGTTCGTCGCATATTTCTGTCTCGGTGCCGTGCGCGAATTCAAGCCGGCCTGGACAAAATATGCGGCGGCTCTCTTGTTCGGACTGGTCGCCTTCAACGCCTGGCAAGTGGTGCGTCAGCGCCCGCTCACCTACGTCGAGGGCACAAAGAACATCGATTCCCGTTTGCCCTTTGAAAAGCAGATTCCCCCCGTCCTTCGCAGCCTTCTCGCAACTCGCCCCGGCGGCATCGTCCTGATGGACACATCCGTCTATCCACAACTTGTCGCTCTCACCGGAATTCCTTTTCGTCAAACCATCAATGAGAGTGACAAGGAGTTTTACTCCGCAGCGCTGGCTGCACCGGCCACCCATGCAGCCATCGTGCTGGCCTTCGACGGTGATGCGATCGACGGCGCGGTCAAGGCGCATCCTGCCGCGCTCGTCGCAGTGCAACGCTTCAAAGCCCCCGGCCAACCCTCCGCCACGGTTTACGTCTCCGATACCCCGAACCGCAAGAATGACCACGGTCAGTGATAGCATCGGGCAAGGAATCGCAATGAGCACGACCTTCGCACAGTTCGTACAGTCTCTCGATTTCGGTGGGTTTCAACCCGTCCTGAACGGTCCCATCGGACGCTTGCTGGTTGCCTGCCTCCTGGGAGGCGCGATTGGAGTGGAGCGCGAATCCAAGCACAAGGCTTCAGGCGTTCGTACCAACATGCTGATTTGCATGGGCAGCGCCTTCTTCACGCTGCTTTCCGCAGCGCTTGCAGGCGATCCCGGCGAAAAGACCCGCATAGCCTCGAACATTGTGCAGGGCATCGGTTTCCTGGGCGCCGGCCTCATTCTGCACAACCGCGACCGCATCAGTGGCCTCACCAGCGCTGCAACAGTCTTTGTCGTCGCATCGATCGGCATGGCGTGCGGCGCGGGAAGTTTCGCCGGAGCAACGGCCGCGACGGCGATCGTTCTTCTCGCCCTCCTCGCCGTAGGCATCCTCGAGCAGGTCGCGAATCTCAAAAAATTCGCGATGATCTACGAAGCCCGGGGCCGCGACCAGACGGCCATGCTCAAGTCCATCCTCGACGCCATGGACAAGGCCTGCGAACGGCTTGCAAACACCGATCGAGACAGCATCGGAGAACTCCAGCGCGTTTGCTTTACGCTCATTGCCACAAAAAGACGGCATCAACGCCTTCGCACGCAGTTGCTCGCCGAACCCTCCATCGACGCACTGCTCAATTTCCGCGATCCGGAGGAAGATTGATTCCCTTTACCAAGGCCCACGCCTGCGGCAACGACTTTCTCATCGTCACTGAAGAAGCCGCCGCTGGTCGCGATTGGGCAAATCTGACCCGCCGCCTCTGCGCGCGCAACACCGGCATCGGCGCTGATGGCATCGAGTTCTTTGCCTGGATCAACAAGGTGAACGAAAAAAAACCAGCTTCAGGCCGCGTCCGCCTCCACAACGCCGACGGCTCCATCGCCGAAATCAGCGGCAACGGCACCCGTTGCGTGGCCGCATGGATGGCCGCTTCGCTTGGTTCGCAGCCCGGCGACGAACTTTACATCGAAACCGACGCCGGGCTGCGCATCTGCCGGTATCAACGCTGTCCACAACACCACCGGCTATTCGGTCGAAGTCACTTCCGGCATGGGCGTACCCACATTCAAATCAAAAGTGATCAAGCTGGCCAACGGCCAAGAGATTTCCGGAACGGCAGTCTCCACCGGCAACCCGCATTTCGTCATCGTCGTCGATAATTCCGATTTCTCCGTTGCCGCCCAACCCTGGCAGGTCATAGGCGCAGAAATCTGCGGCCATCCTGAATTTCCCCATCAGACCAACGTCGAATTTTTGCGCGTCATCAATGTTCGCGAAATCGAGATTCGCATCTTCGAACGCGGCGTGGGACCAACCACCTCTTCCGGCACCGGGAGTTCTGCATCGGCCACTGCGGCCATCGCTCTCTCGCTCGTGCAATCCCCACTCACTGTCATCGCTCCCGGCGGCGCACAGACGGTCACGTGGGATGGCCCTGGGACTGACCTTTTCCTCACCGGCCCGGCAACTCTCATCGCTCGAGGCGAGGCTTGGGAAAAATGACTGCATCGCCGTTACCAAACCATTTGATCGACCTCCCGTCCGTGCCGCGAGACGCGGGCGTCAGCATCATCTCGCCCGCCTCCTTCGCCAACCGGGACCGCATTGAGCACGGTCTGGAGAAACTTCGCAAGCTCGGCTTCACGCCACGTCTCCGCTCAAAAACCCCAACGCGCGGCCCCCTCTTCTTCGCCGGAACCCCCGAGCAGCGTCTCGTTGACCTGCATGCCGCTTTTGCCGACCCTGAAACCAGTATCGTCGCCTGCGTGCGCGGCGGTTACGGCTCCAACTATCTGCTCCCCGGGCTCGAACTTGATTCGATTCGCAAAAACCCCAAGCCCTTCTTCGCCTACAGCGACCTGACTGGCATCCAACTGCGCCTGCTTGACCAACTTGGCATGCCTGCATTTCACGGTCCTATGGTGGCCGCTGATTTTGCTCTCGAAGACGGCGTACACTTGCCGAGCTTTCACTCAGCGCTGGCTGGCGTGCCCTATAGCTTGGGCGTCACTGAGGGCCTGCGCACATTGAAACCCGGAACAACTAACGGCACGCTCTACGGCGGCTGCCTCAGCATTCTTGTTTCGCTGCTGGGCACGCCATGGGAACCGGCCATCGAAGGCAAACTGCTTTTCCTCGAAGACATCGGCGTCAAACCCTACCAGGTTGACCGGATGCTTTGGCAACTCCGCCAGGCAGGCAAACTTGAGGGCCTCCGCGGCCTCGTCTTCGGCGAAATGCTTGACTGCGCTTCACCCGGCGCATCGCCGCAGTTGCTTGAGGAAGTGATCCTCCACGCATTCCGTGACTTCGATATTCCCATCGCAATCGGTCTCCGCAGCGGTCACGTGTCGCGCCAGAATGTGACCCTGATCTTCGGAATTGAAGCCGAGTTGCAGGCTGACGACGAAGCGCAATTGTATCTACTGCAACCGGTGGTGACGCGATGACCCCGACATCGCGCCACATTCATTTGAGCGGCATCTGCGGCACTGCGATGGCCTCGCTGGCCGGCCTGTTGCAGTTGCAGGGTCACCGCATCACGGGGTCCGATAAAGCAGCCTATCCGCCCATGAGCGACCTGCTCCACTCCCTTGGCATTCCAGTATTGGAGCCCTACGCCGAAGCCAACCTCGATCCCGCACCCGACCTGGTTGTCATCGGCAACGCTCTCTCCCGCGGCAACCCTGAGATCGAACGCATTCTCGATGAGCGCATTCCCTTCACTTCTATGGCCGCCCTCCTGCGCGAAGAGTTCCTCACTGGGCGCGAGTCACTCGTCGTAGCCGGCACGCACGGCAAGACCACCACCACCAGCATGCTGTCGTGGATCTACCAGGTAGCCTCCCGCGAAAATCCGGCATTCGAACCGTCGTTTCTCATCGGTGGCGTGGCAGAGAATTTTGCCACCAGCTTTCAACTCCGCCCCACTCGCACCTTTATCGTCGAAGGCGACGAATACGACACCGCCTTCTTCGACAAGGGTCCCAAGTTTCTCCACTACTTTCCTGATTCGCTGATCCTCACTCACGTCGAGTTCGACCATGCTGACATCTACGAGAATCTCGAAGCCGTAAAGGTCGCTTTCAAACGTCTCGTGAACCTCGTGCCGAGGCGTGGCCGCATCATCGCCTACGATGCCAGCATCAACGTGACCGAATGTGTGGCTCGAGCATTTTGTTCGGTGGAACGTTACGGCTTCACCCCCGAGGCCGACTGGCAACTCCGCAACCTCCGCCACGAAGATGGCTTGAGTCGTTGGGAAGTCTGGCACAACGGCGCTCCTTGGTCCAAGCTGGAAATGCGTCTCGCCGGCGAGCACAATGCGCTCAACGCCACCGCCGCAGCCGCGCTCGCTTTCGGCCGAGGCATCGACAAACAAGCAATCGAGACGGCACTCGCCACATTTATGAGCGTGAAACGCCGCCTCGAGGTGCGTGCGGAGATCGCCGGCATCACCATCATTGACGACTTTGCCCACCATCCCACGGCCATTCGAGAAACCCTGCGCGCGCTTCGCTCTGTCTATCCGCAGTCGCGCCTGTGGGCTGTCCTCGAGCCTCGCTCCAACACCTTGCGGCGCAAGGTCCTCGAAGCGGACCTCGTTGAAAGTCTGCGCCTCGCCGACCGGGTCATCCTCGCCGGCGTCTATCAGCAGCAGCGGATTCCCGACGCCGAGCGCCTTCATCCCGAAGATGTGGTCCGGGTCCTCGCGGCAACCGGAACCCCTGCCGAACTACATCCCGATGTGGAAGGAATCATCCAGGCAATTGCGCCCCAGCTTCACTCAGGCGATGTTGTTGCCCTGCTCTCTAACGGCGGCTTCGATGGCATCTACGAAAAATTGCCCGCCCGCCTCGAGGAACTGCATTGCAACGAGAGAACCACATGATCGCGTCACTCGTTCTACTCACCACGATTCTGGTTCTCAGCATCCCCTCGTCGCTCATCTTTATTCCCCTTGCCATGATCACCGGCAACGTGGTGCCGCTTTACAACGTCGCCAACTTCATCGTCCGCTTCAGTTACCGGATCGCGGGCATTCGCATTGAAGTGGAAGGACGCGACCGCGTGCCTGAAAATACTGCGTGCATCTTCATGGCCAACCATCTTTCCAATCTCGATCCGCCAGCTCTCATCCCCAGTATTCCCGGCCGCACCGCAGCCTTCAGCAAGCGCGCCATCATGAAGATTCCCGGGCTGGGCCATGGAATGAAGCTGGCAGATTTCATCCCTGTGGACCGGGACCGTCGCATCGAAAGCGCACAGGAAAGCATTGCCGCGGCCCGTCGCGTGCTGGCAAAGGGAATTCACATCACTACATTTGTCGAGGGCACGCGCTCTCGCGATGGCCGTCTGCTGCCGTTCAAGAAAGGGCCGTTTTATCTCGCCATGGAAACAGGTGCGCCCTGCATCCCCGTCTCAATCTATGGCACTGAATCCATGATGGCCAAAGGCAGCATGCGTATCCATCCCGGCACGGCTCACATCGTCTTCCACGCGCCTGTGTATCCACGCGATTACGCTACGCGCGAAGAATTGATGAGCGCCGTGCGAAAGTCTATTGCCTCGGGCCTTCCAGAATGGATGCGTGGTTAGACGCGCTGATGCTACGGCACCACGTTGGCGTTGTAGCCATCCCCGAGAAGTCTCTGACTCATGGCCAACGCCTCGGTGCGACTAAAGAACGGGCCAATCTGCACATGAATCAAGCCATCTCCCGGCTCACGGCGCGTAGTCACTGAGTAACCGTGACGCTGCAGAGCCGCCACCAGTACATTCGCATCTTCTTGGTGAGAAACCGCGGCAACCTGCACCATCAAAGGGGGTCCCTGCGGCAAAGCAGGCCGTACCTGGGGATTTCCTTGCGGTGGTGCTCCAGCAGCTTGGGCTCCATTCCCCTGTTGCGGAATCGCTTGCCGCACTTGCGGCTCACCCGCTGCCGCAGTCGGGCTGTTGCCGAGAGGCGCATAAGAAGTGAGTGGATTTCCGCCTGAAGTTCCCTCTGCCGAAGAAGCGGAAGGCACATCGCCAACCTCTTGAGGTGGCGCCGCCGCGGGGATCGACCCCGCCGCTGGCGGCTTGGACAAGGAAGTTCCTGTTTGCGCGGTCATTGGCTGTCCTGCGGTGAGTTGCGCGCTCGTTGAAATGGCCTGCGCCGGGCTGCGCCGACCCGCCGCATACCCGAGCCAGAAAAAGATCCCGCACACCAGAATCAGGCCAAAAGCCATCCCCAGCAGCATCGCAGGGCCCAGCGTAAACTCCGTGACGCGCTGCTCTTCCGCCTCCTGAAACTCACCTCTGCCTAAGCCTCGTTGCATACACCGCCCTTGGATTCAAGACTGCTGCCCGGCATTCCATGGCTGACCGCGCCGCGAAGTAATACCAGTTCCGTCCTACTGCAGTTCCTTGGACTTCTCTCCAGACAGGCCCAGCTTATTCAAAATCGTCAGCAACTCCATTGGCAACGGAAACACGATCGTTGTGTTTTTCTCTACTCCAATGTCGGCCAGAGTCTGCAGATAGCGCAACTGCAGCGTCATAGGCTCCGTCGCCATCAAATGGGCGGCATCCACGAGTTTTTGCGCTGCGTTGAATTCACCTTCAGCATGAATGATCTTCGACCGCTTTTCGCGTTCCGCCTCGGCCTGCTTGGCCATCGCCCGCAGCATCTGTTCCGGCAGGTCTACCTGCTTCACTTCGACCGATATCACTTTCACCCCGAAGGGTTCCGTCCTCTGGTCGATGATGGATTGGATGCGCAGGTTGAGCTGGTCGCGATGGCTCAGCACCGTATCCAGTTCCACCTCGCCCAGAACCGAGCGCAGCGTGGTCTGCGCAAACTGCGAGGTCTGGTAAACGTAATTCTCCACTTTGATCGCGGCGTCGTTGGGATTCACCACGTAGAGCGTGACCACCGCGTTCACCTTCAGCGTCACGTTGTCGCGCGTAATCACGTCCTGTGGCGGAACCTCCAGCACCTGCTGGCGCAGCGTGATGCGGATGATCTGATCCAGCGGACGGAACACCAGGATGATTCCGGGCCCCTTCGGCACAGGTAGTGCGCGGCCAAGGCGGAAAATGACACCCCGCTCATACTCGCGCAAAATCTTGATGGAGTTCAGCAGGTAGAGCACGACAATCACGATAAGAACCAGCGCCGGTACCGGCAAATCTGCTACAGACATTCGACTTTCCTCACTTGGATCCTGCTTGCTCACGGTCCGGCAGATGGCACTCGCACGAAGTCGGGTGACCAGGAAATCGGCTCGCGTCACCGAACTGGAGTGAGTAGCAGGCTCTCAGCACGGATTGTACTCCCGTGCACTGTTTATGCGTGGGTTTGCGATGGCTCTGCCGGCTCCACGCGTAACAGGTACTGTTCATGGCCCACCACGCGCAACCGCGTTCCTGCGGGCACCGGTTGGTCGGCCACCGCGCGCCAGATCTCGCCTTCCACCAGCACATGGCCTTCCGGGTTCAGTGCCTCCATCGCCGAAGCAGCGTTACCCACCATCGCGTCGACGCCCAGCAGTGACTTCCTGCGGCGCGCCCGCACCGCGAGCCGCACCAGGAATACCGTGATTCCTCCGAATCCCGTGCTGACCGCAATCGCCACCCACGGGCTCACCTCCATCTGCCGCACCGGCGCGTCCACCAGCGTCAACATCCCAAAGGTCAAGCAAATGATTCCAGCGATCGCAAGCGCGCCATGACCGCCGAACTTGGCCTCCAGCGCCAGAAGCACCATCGCTGCTACCAACAGCAGGACCGCCGTGTACCGGATGGGCAGCAGGTCCAATCCAAAAACGCCGAGCAATACCATCAAGGTGCCCAGCGTCCCGGGAACAATCGTCCCAGGTGCGTTGAATTCGAGGTAAATGAGCAATGCCCCTGCCACTAGCAATAAAAGCGCAATGTTCGGATTTACGAGCCAGCCCAGCATATTCTCGCGAAGTGTGGGCTTTACCACCTCAATCTGTGCGCCCGCCAGGTGCAGGGTCGCCTTCGACCCGTCCATCCGCGTGATCTCGCGCCCGTCGAGTTTCGCAAGCAAGTCAGCATCGCTTGTGGCAATCACGTCGATCAGGTGCTGCGTCAGCGCCTCTTCCGCGGTATACGAGTGTGACGATTGAACCGCAGCGGCAGCGGCTTCTGCATTGCGGCCGCGCTGAGTCACATACGAACGCAGAAACGCCTGCGCATCGTTCACGATCTTCTCGTTCATCGTCTCGTCGGGTTTGCCGAATTCGAATACCGGGTGCGCCGCGCCCGCTTCAGTGCCGGGAGCCATGGCCGCAATGTCCGCTGCCTCCAGCATGAAAAATCCCGCCGATCCTGCCCGCGCCCCCGACGGCGCTACGTACACGATCACCGGTACCCGCGACCGAAGAATCTCGCCCGTCATCGCGCGCATTGATTCCATCAATCCGCCGGGCGTATCCATCTCCACCAGCAGCGCAACCGCTCCATCGGAGTTGGCCCGCGTTACGGCCCTATCCATTTCACCCGCGCTCACCGGCTGAATGGTGTCATTCAGCACAAGCTTGTCCACCCGCGGTTGTTGGGTTGCCGCGCTAGCGGTCCATCCAGACACCAGCCCGATTGCTGCAACCAGGCTAACCACCATTCGGAACCTGAACCCGCTCAATTGCTGAGTCATGGCTTGCTCCTACTTGCCTTGCAGTTCGTTCTACCCACCCAAGCCGAAAGCCCATCCTTGCGGTTTGCGCCTTTTTCGCAGGGTTGGAGAAAACTCAATTTTCTTTCCCCTGGCTGCTCTTCGCCTCGATCTTTTGCCGCAACTCCTGTGCCGCCAGGCTTCCTGGATCAAGTCGAAGCGCCTCATCAGCTTCTTTGCCCGCTTCGTTCAGATGATTGGCCGCAAAATCAAGCCGACCCAACACCAGGTTTGCGTCTGCCGAAGGCTGCAGCGCCAGGGCCGCCAGGGCTTCCTTCCGCGCCCCAGCAACGTCCCCAGTCTGTTCACGCACCTGGGCCAGTCCGGCGTGCGCCTCTGCCATCGTGCCGTCGGCCGCCACCGCTGATTGATACAGCCGCTCCGACTCAAGCAGGAGGCCGCGGTCCAGATAATCCTTGGCCTGATCGGCGAGCTTGAGCGCCCGCTCGTGGGGAGAGAGAGCCGCCAGCCGCGCGACCTCCATCTGGTCCATCATCACCGCCGCTTGGCGAAAAGCCACGGCATCGAAGGTACGCACAATCCGTTCCAGCGGGTCAGCCTTGGCGTCTTCGGAGACTTTTTCTATTCCCGCCCCCGCGCTTCCCGGCCGCCATGCCTTCTCCAAATCCTGCGCCTCACTATCGTTCGGCCGCAACTTCAAACACTGGGCCAACTCGGCGATTGCTTCGCCCGTCTGACCCTGGCGCTTGAGACTCACGGCCAGGTTAAAGTGATAGTCCGCTGCATGCGGGTCGGCCGCGACTGCCTTGCGAAACAGCTCACTGCCATCGTGTCCCTGGCGGCTGATCGCCACCCCTTCGTTGTTCACAACTTCCGCCAATGGCAATTCGCGCGCAACCCCGCTGAATGCCTCCTCTGCTTGCAGGTAGCTCCCCGAAAACAGAAGAGACAAACCGCGATAAAAACCCGCCTCCAGCGCGTTCGGATCGTTGCGGCCCACCTTGGCAAATGCCGCCGCCGCCTGTTCGTACTGCTGCCCGCTGTAGTCCTCGCGGCCAAGCGCCATCCAAGCTTGCCCAAAATCCGGACTTAGTTTCACAGCCTCCTGCAAATGACGCAACCGCTCCGCTTGGTCAGGCTCCGTGATGCCGCGAATATACTGCTCGAACGCATCCAGGCGCAGCCCCTTGCCCGCCGCCACAAATGTTTCCTGGGCTACATTGAAGGCGGGGTCCATCTCACGCGTCAGCATCCAGGCCAGCGAGTCGAAAACGTCAATCATGTTCCGCATCTCGCCCCGAGCCGTCACTGGCTCACTCATATGCAAATGCGGCACGTCAACTACCCGCGCCTCGGCCACGATCTGGCTTCCATCCGTCTGAAAGCTTCCCACCACGATCGAATCGGCGTCCAGCGTCTGCGCCAGCTTCAGCGAACTGGCCCGCGACGGCTGAAAACCCTCCGGCAATCCAAGATGATCCAGCGCATACAGCCGGTCTGCACGGCTCATCGGCGCAAACCCCGCCGAAGTAAAACGGCTGCTCAGAATCTCCGGCGCCGCTTCGCGGATCCACTCCAGGCTCGGTTGTCCGCTGTGGTTGTCGAAAGGAAGCACCAGCAGAATCCGCCCATGCCCCTCAGCCGATCCCTCAGCGCCCGCAGACTGGCTGCGCGCCGACGACGAAGAGACCACACCAAGAACCAATACCAAAACTGCTGCCCAGACTCTGCGCCTGCGAACTAAGAACGGTAAAATCACGACACCCTGATTATAGGTTGTGCGCCGCATGCAGCGTGCTCATTCAGTCTCTGACCGCTTGTTGTTGTACCAGCGACGGGTGCCCCATGTCTCGATTCTGAGACATGGGAAACCACAAACCCCTCAACACACGAAATCACGCGATTCCCACCCACCCTACCGTAGAGCCCCTGGACGCTCCAGAGAAGCCTCGAACTGCCGGTTAAACCGCAGCAGCGCAATCCACATCTCATGATCCTCACCTTCCCAAATCACTTTGCCCCCCAATTTGTTGGCGATCACCTCCGGCGGAAGGTCATGGTGCAGACCAAAGTAGCGCTCGTCCAGCGCCTCGCTTTTTGGTCCAAGACTCATCGGCAGCGACGGCGGATCATACTTGGTCGAAAAAATCAGCGCTGCTGAATACTTCCCCGGCTCCTCTGCGGCGCGGTCGATTTGTAGCGAAGTAAAATCCTCCAGTCTGTAAACCTCGTACGGCTCTTTTACATACCCCAATTCCGGCTTAGTCAGCTCATCCGTCATCGGCCACGCCGTAAGCACGATGGCGCCGCGATAGTGCTTATTCAGTTGCGCAATTCCGGCTATGTGCATCCGGATTACGCGCGCATATTCCAGATTGTCTTCCGGGGCAAATCGATAGGGCGGATTGATGAACAGACCCACCACAAACGCCGCTGCCGAGAACGCAGCTACCGCATGCCAGAACCGCACTCGCCGGTAAAACGTTGAAACCGCGACCACCAGCACCAGCGGATACATGGGCAGGAGATAGCGCGTCAGCAGCGCCCCGCCCAACACACTGAACAGAACAGCATTGACCAGCAGCAGAATGAAGATTCGCCACAGGGTTGCCGAACTGATCGACGGCCGTTCATGCCCCTCGGCGTCGGGCCGTGGGTTCAGCATCAGCGCCGCACAGGTCATCAGCACCGGCACAAAAAGATTCATATGTGCGGTCAGATGCAAGACCCGATAACCGAATGCCACCAGAATCCGTAACGGCGTCAGCGTATTTTCTGCGTTGTAGCGAAAGTAGCCTGGATTACCGAAAAAATACCCGGTCTTCGAGTAGTGCCACCAAAACCAACAAGCCAGAGGCACAGCCGCGCCCGCCAGCCACGCGCTCTCTCGCCACAAGCGATACCGCGCCGGAGGCCGCGTGCGGAGTCCCGTCACAAACCAAGTCACCGCCAGTGCCAACGGGACCGCAATTGCCGTCTCCTTGCAGAGCGCCGCGGCCATGAACCACAGCGCCGCCGCCCAGGGTTTGCGGTCCCGGTCCGGCAGCGCATACACCAATCCCCACAACGTGCACGCCGCCGCAAAAATGTCGGCCTGCGCCAGCGTGCTTTGCACAAACCATATTGGGTAGAGTCCCGTCAGAACCACGGTCCAGAAGGCGACCATCGCCGAACCAGCTAAGCGCTGGGCCAGCCGCCACACAGCAAGCAGGCCCAGGGCAGCCACCAATAGCACTGCCTCGCGCGTGACCTCAGGAAAATAGCCAGAGAATTTCCACCATAGTGCCAGGTAAAGGCTCGGAAGCGGCGGATGCGCATTGCTCACCGTCGTCAGAGGAATCAAACTGCCGGTGCGGAAAAAATCCCAAGCCGCCGGAATGTAATAACCCGCCTCGTCCCAAAAGTACGGCAGTCCCAGCAACGTGAAATGGCTCACGTAAAGCGCCACAAAGATCACTGGATAAATCATCCAGGCCGGAAAAGGCTTGTCCAACCGCGGCTCAAAAAACGGCAGCAGACGCGGTCGCCTGTTCATGAATGGGGACGGACGCACGCCCTAGTTCACCGGTCCCTGCGGAAAATTGTGACTCTGCGGTTCCAGGTTCAGCGTGCCAAAGGCCTGCTCATACTGTGAAATGTTCTGCCCCAGCACATTCCAAAGGGCTTTCGCCTGCTGCGGGCTCAAAAAAATCGCCTGGTGATTGCGAATGGTCACCTGTTCAGGACTTTCGCTCGATGCGAGACCGAAGACAAGTTGGAAATCCCATACGCTCACGCGCACCTGCACACTGTTGGCATAGGACTCCCGGTAATCCGCGGTTTGGGCAAGGTTCAATTGGGGCTGTGGCGGAGTCTGACTCATGGTTTCACCAGATTACTCGCTTGGACCAACTTTCGGCAGGTCAAAGGGCTGCAGAAGGGCTGCAGAATCCTTGCCCGCCCATTGCCCGGCGAAGGACCATGGTTACGGAGGTTTCCCGATTCCGATGGCACAGATCATTAAGCGTCACTATTTCTAAGGTAGTATGAATCAGCCTCAAACTTGGTCATCGGATGCTCAAACGTCCTTTGCTTCTCCCTGTGGCCTTACTCGTCACGCTGTCCGCGGATGCTCAACCCGGGTCGTCCGCTCCGTTCCAGATCTTTGGCAGTTTCACTTACCTTTCAAACTCATTCAATGGAACGCCGGGTGCCCGCCAGCCATTGACCGGTTGGGATGCCAGCGTATCCTTCCCCCCATACCGCCATCTGCGATTCCTAATCGACGTCTCTGACTATTCGGGAAACAATCTGGGTGCCCGACAGCATGCTTATTTCATCATGGCCGGCGGCGAATACGAGCGGTATGTCCACAAGGAAGGCCTGTTTCTGAAGGCGCTCGTCGGGGACGGAGGAATCAACCGCAATTGGGGCGCAAACGCTGCGCCTGGGGGAACTGCTTCCTTTTCGACATTCGTTGGCGGGGGTGTTGATACCCCCATTTCCCGCCGATTCGCAATCCGCGTCGAGGGAGGTTTCCAGCACACCAACTTCGACCTCATTCAGAGCCCAAAAGACCCGGTTCCCTATCGCATTCCCGGTCTCCCAAACTACTTCGGCCGAATCTCCACCGGACTGATCTGGATCCCCCGTCTCTACCGAACGCGAGAAGACTTCGTAAGTCGAGGGGCCGGGTCGCCGCACAGCCCCGTTGACAGCGAACTGATTTTTGAAGGTCTCAATTCGTTCGGACACTATCATGTATTCGCCGCCACATGGTGGAGCTATCTGCACGTCGGCGGAGTCGAATATGACCGGCACTCATGGGGCTCCTTCATCGGAGCTCGACTCGATTATGTCGCAGAAGTTCTGCCGGTGGCATTTTTGAGACAGCCCAGCAAGACAGACGTTTTCGGAGATCCCTTGACCCAGTCCAAAACGACCATCGAAGGCCTGGGAATCTCTCCGATTGGCTTGCGGATGATCTGGAGGGACGGGAAGAACTGGAAACCTTACTACACGATCAAAGGGGGAATGATCGGTTTCACCCACAAGGCGCTTTCGGAACAGGGTTCCTATGAGAATTTCACGCTTCAACAGAGTGTCGGCATTCAATTCAGGCTGAACAGGCAATTGGATTTCCGTGCCGGATTAAGCGACTTTCACTTCTCAAACGGATTTATAGTGCCCAACAACCCGGGAATCGACGAAATGTCATACAACGCCGGCCTGAGCTACCATCTCACCAGACGACAGCCGAGCTTTTGAGAGGAATCCGGCAAAACTGCCTCTTCGGTTCAACTCTCATTGCTCGGTGCGGACGGACTCAGGCATGAGGCGAATCGCAGGCCCCCGCAGACGAAATCCTGTGCGCAGCGAATGACCTCAGCGCAATCATTCACGAAAAGCCTTGGTGCGAAAGGGGGGACTCGAACCCCCATGGGTTACCCCGCCAGATCCTAAGTCTGGTGCGTCTGCCAATTCCGCCACTTTCGCGACCTCTGTTTTCAATCGTTTACGATCGACTACTTTTATCGGCCGGCCCCAGTTGTGGCGTCAGCAACCTATCCACGGCCGATGCTGTATGCGACGGTGCAAAGGTACGCTTATCGCATACTCATTTGAATTGTAGCGTGGACTGCCGATTCGGCTATCGTGCGAGTATCCACGCCTGCCATCCCGTGCCAGCCATACAGCCGCAAGGATGCGGGCAGCAATCACCAGGGTGGAGGCGGACCCGGTCCGTCATACGCTGTTGCTCTTCCCTCGCGTTAGGTCTTCGCATCTCTCCCATTACCGCGCCCTCGTCTCTGACTTGACCGGCTTGCGATTCAGGCGAAAAGAGAGCCTGCCGCGAAAAATGTCCGGCGGAAGGTATGCCCGACGCTGGCCGCACAGAGGACAGTCCGCAATGATCCACGTGTCCGGCATCGTCCGCACTGGAGCCGGGATGTTTTCACCGCACTCCTTGCATCGCACCGTGTAATCGCAGAATCGGGATTCAGGCAGCATGAACACATGAATAGTATAGGCGAATAAAAGGCGAAAATAATCAACATCCGGGAAATCTCCAAGACCGACACACATTCACGTTTGACACTGCTGGGGGGCCGAGACGGACAAAGGTGTGATTGACCTTCCCGCAAGATAGGAAGAGACTTCACTCCACAATGGAGAAATACCTCGACACATTCCCAGTACGCGGGAGGAGCCATGGTCTTCGTCGACCGAAAACTCGAATGTGTGGATTGTGGGACGGACTTCCTATTCAGCGCCGGTGAACAGCACTTTTTCTACGAAAACCACTTTGCTAATGAACCCAAGCGGTGCAAGCTGTGCAAGTGGAAACATAAGGGAAGGACGGAATACAGAACCGAGACACGCATTACATGCGCCGGTTGCGGAATTGAGGCGTCCGTCCCATTCAAACCAACACAGGGAACGCCAGTTCTGTGCCGGTCATGTTTCCAGAAGGCCCAACCTCGTTTTCCCAATTGATTGATCTCAAGTGCAATTTAAGCGCGTGTGACGAGTTCCTTCTCGGGGATTTCTTCTCGTTCGGTTCCTCTGTTGAATGGAGGTTCTGCCTGACCATTCATCTCGCGTAACCATTCGTCGTGCAGTTTCTTGTGACGCTTAATGTGCAAAATGATTGCCAGAAACACAATGCTTCCAGCGATTGCCCCGATTGCCAGGGCCGTGGACTCAGACATGGTTTCTCCTTCTCTTTATCCAGTAACTAGTAAACAGCAAAAGCTAGCGAAAGAGGAGCTGACTGGTAGCTACTCCATGCCACAAGTACTCCTTATTGACAACAGACCCGAAGTTCGCACGGTACCAAAGGAATCGGATACAACTTTCCGGGGGTAACGACGAATTGAGTGATAGTGCTACTATCCGCTAAGTCCCCAGCCATACCTTTGCCAGACAATCAGGAACTAACCGAGGCAACCGGAGGGAGATCACACAATGCTCAATCTGCTGCATATGTTATGTGTCGCTTGCAATAGATCATTTGAACGCGAGGAAGGCCAGGACCTGGTCGAATATTCCTTGATAGTCGCGCTCGTTTCTTTAGGTTCCGTCACGAGCATGAGGGTTATGTCGCTTGGCATCAGCACTGCATTCAAGGATGTGAGTTCGCGCCTTCTCAGTCATATCTAGCTCGAGTTAGTGCCGAGAGCCCTTGAGGGGGTGTCATTGACAGCCACAAGCACTCCACCGTACACCCAAAGCAACGCCGCGGACCATCGATACGAGCCTACCGGCCGATTGACCGTTCGCGTCGAAAAAAGCCGCATTTCCACGCATTTCTTGATAAGACTCCATCTAGTGCACCCGGCATGGCATCTATAGCCTCGTGAGAACTCCTTGCGACGAAGCCGTAATGCGATCAAAAAGTGCCGAGGTCCCTTGTAAGGCAGAGGCGAGAATTTGGATACTTGTCGCGACTATTCTGGGCTCCAGTATGGCTTTCATCGATGGCACAGTCGTCAACATCGCTCTTCCCGCAATCCAAGCCAACTTTCATGCAACTGCAGTGGATGTCCAATGGGTCGTTGAGTCGTACGGCTTGTTTCTGGGCGCGCTGATTCTTGTCGGAGGTTCGCTCGGGGACTTATTCGGACGCCGCCTCATATTCGTGGCCGGCATAGTGATATTCGCCATGGCTTCCGCAGTTTGCGGCAGCGCGTTGAACATTCATCAGTTAATCATCGCGAGAAGTATTCAAGGTATTGGCGCCGCATTCCTGGTGCCCGGCAGTCTCGCGATTATCAGTGCGGCTTTTGACGACGAGAGTCGCGGCCGCGCGATCGGTGTCTGGTCGGGCTTTACCGCGATCACTACTGCCATTGGGCCGGTCCTCGGCGGTTGGTTGGTCGAGCACGGTTCCTGGCGGTGGGTATTCTTCATCAATCTTCCGCTCGCGACAGTGGCGATAGCCATTGCGCTTCGGCATGTTCCTGAGAGCCGCGTCGCGAGCCCAGGCCACGTGGATTGGTCAGGAGCGTTTCTTGCCACTGTCGGATTAGGTGGTTTGGTTGCCGGACTCATGGAATCGGTCAACCTCGGTTGGCGAAATCCTCTAGTCTCCGAGAGCTTGATCCTGGGCGTCGCTTGTCTTATTGCTTTGGTTGTCGTCGAAAGTAAGGTCACTTCGCCGATGCTCCCGCTGGGGCTATTCCAGTCCCGCAGTTTTACAGGTGCGAACCTGCTTACGCTTTTCCTATATGCCGCGACCGGAATTTTCTTTTACTTGTTTCCATTGAACCTGATTCAAGTCCAAGGCTATTCCGCCACAGCCGCCGGTGCTTCTGTCCTTCCCTTTATTTTGCTCGTGTTCTTTCTTTCTCGTTGGTCCGGCGGACTTGTCGCACGCTACGGTCCAAGAATTCCGTTGATCGCTGGTCCGCTCATTGTCTCCCTCGGGTTTGCAATGTTCGCGGTGCCGTCCGTTGGAGAGAGCTATTGGAGAACATTCTTCCCGGCGATCCTGATTCTAGGGTTTGGAATGGCGGTCACCGTGGCTCCGCTGACCACGGTCGTTATGAATTCGGTAAGTGAAGACCAAGTCGGCGCAGCTTCTGGAATCAACAATGCCGTCGCGCGCGTAGCCGGAGTCCTGGCAATTGCAATCTTCGGGATTGTGATGGTCAAAGTCTTTGCTTCTCAGCTGAATCGCAGTCTGGCTCACCTTTCAGTGCCATCTGCCACCATTGAGCAGCTTCATGCGGACGAAATCAAACTCGCGGGATTGCAGATTCCCCTTGGCCTCAATTCCAACGTCGCCGCCGCGATCAAGCAATCCGTCAAGCAATCATTCGTATTTGGATTTCGAATTGTCATGTTGGCTTGCGCGGGGTTGTCCCTGGCTAGCGCTGAAGTAGCCAGGCTAACGATTCGGAATAGCCGTGACCGCCCCGGAGTAGCCGCGTCTGGATTTGTGTCCTAGCTAACGAGACGGAAAAACTTTCTCCCAGCGCCAGACTATAGTGCGGATGTGCGCTTGAAATTCCCTACGCCTGCAACCACGTGTGCCCCATCCTCCTCTTCTTTTCGGCCAAGGACACGGCTTGCGTAAAAACCCATCGCACTGGCACGTCAAGTTCCACGAGGACTCGACTGGGTTCGAAAAGTATGACAAGAAGCACTCCCACGCCCCAATCCGAAGCCAGCATCGGTCTAATCCACTGGGGTATCCTTTGAATACGCATGTTCAGCACACCTCGGCCTCATATCACGATTGTCGAAGCCGCGAGGTGCCCCGGCGCATCTTGACTTGTAACGCATCTTTCAGGATTTAATGAACCCAGTCGATCAGGCCCGCCAAATCGCCTTTCAGCAGACGCTGCTCAGCGCCCGCCGCACGATGGTGTTCAGCGAGATCCTCAAACTGGCCATCGACAGCTTTCGCGCCAGCAAGCTTCGCTTCGCATTGACTGCGCTTGGTATGGTCATCGGCACTGCTTCCGTCATCCTTGTTGTGACCATCGGCATGACCGGCAAGCAGTTCATCCTCAATGAAATCCAGAAAATCGGCACTAATTCTATTGAGATTGAGTATGCCGGCGGCGGCTCCACGGGCCAGGAACACGTGCTCTACAACGATTTCCTCACCATCGAAGACGAAAAAGCCGTGATGAGTCAGATTCCCGGCGTGATGTATGCCTCGCCAGTGCTTGAGATGCATGACCGCATTAGTTTTGGCGGGGGCGTGGTCAAGGATACTCTCGTGCTGGGCGTCAGTCCCCAGTACCGCAACATCCGTAACCTGCTCGTGCCCTGGGGCCGCTTTTTCGACAATGAGGACGAGATCGGGCATTTCGAATGCGCCGTTGTCACCGAGCCTTTTGCCCGCGAAATGTTCGGCTCCGCCGACGCGGCCATCGGCAGGACCTTTGCCATCAGCGGAATTCCCTTCACCATCATCGGGGTTTTCAAGGAAAGTGTGAGCGACTTCGGTCAATCGGAGATCGCTGACCAGACCATTCTCATCCCCTATTCAGTCGCCCGCTACTTCACCGGATCCGAGAACGTAAAGCAAATCTACTTCTCCATGCGCACCATGACAGAGGTTCCGGAGGCTGCGAAAGAAATCGTTCGCGTCATCGAATCGCGCCATAGGGCGGGCTCCGTCTACAACCCACAAACGCTTGGTGAACTGCTCACCATTGCGGCGCGCATTGCCAACGCGCTCACCGCGGTCCTTGTCCTGGTGGCCGCCGTCACCCTCGCTGTCGGCGGTGTCGGCATCATGAACATCATGCTCGCCAATGTTCGAGCCCGCATTCGTGAGATAGGAATTCGCAAGGCGCTCGGCGCCACCCGCCGGGAAATCAAGCTCCAGTTCCTTGCCGAGGCGGTCATCATCTCCCTGGCTGGAGGAGTGGTGGGCATTCTGGTTGGATTGGCCCCGCCGCTTTCCGTCAGGCTTTTCACCGACTACCCGTTGCCCTTCTCGTGGTTGTCCGTAGTCATCGCCCTTGGCGCGGCCATCATCGTCGGTGTCATCTTCGGCACTGTCCCCGCAACCCGTGCCGCCCAACTTGACCCCGTGGACGCGCTGAAATATGAATAATCCCGAGCCGCACAGTTCTTCTAGTGAAGGGAAAGAAAATCCCGAGCCTGATATGCGGACCGGTGCCGCTGATGAATCCTCTCAAGGGCCCAACCTCGTCCTGCTCTATAGCATCCTGGCTCTGGCCCTGCTGGTCGCCATTAGCCTCGCCGTTTTCATCGTGCTGCCCTTCTATCATCGGCGGTAAGATAGCGCTGAATTGACAAAACGTCGAAGGTAATCCCATGCCGACCCAAGCTGAAAAAGCAGTTCAATTTCAAGCGCTCCACCAACGGCCAGAAGTCTTCATCATCGCCAATCCATGGGACGCCGGCACCGCCCGTCTCCTCACCGCTCTCGGATTTCCTGCGCTCTCCACCACAAGTGCCGGCCTTGCCTTCGCCCTTGGCCGTCGTGACGGCACCGGAGCTGTCACGCGCGAAGAGGCCCTGGCCAATGCACGCTGCATCGCCGAAGCGACTCCGCTTCCCGTTGCCGCTGACCTTGAAAATGGTTATGGTCACAGTCCTGAGGCTGCCGCTGAAACAATTCGCCTGGCTGCTGAAGCGGCAGGACTCGTCGGCGGCTCCATCGAAGATGCGACCGGCGATCCGAATCATCCTATCTACGACCTTCAGCACGCCGCAGAGCGCATCGCCGCCGCTTCAGCCGCTGCCAGGGCGCTTGCATTCCCATTCATGCTCGTTGCCCGGGCTGAGAATTACCTCCACGACCGCCCCGATCTCGATGACACTATCCGCCGCCTCCAGGCCTATGAGGCCGCCGGCGCTGACGTTCTCTACGCTCCCGGCCTCACCCGTCCTGAAGAAATTCGCACCGTCTGCGCGTCGGTTAGCAAACCCGTCAATGTGCTCGCGGGACTCAAAGCGGAGCCCGCGCTCTCTGTCAAGCAGCTTGGGGCTCTCGGGGTGCGTCGCGTCAGCATCGGCTCAGGGTTTAGTCGCGCCGCCATGACGGCCTTTTACCGCGCGGCCCGTGAAGTCCTCGACCATGGCACCTTCACCTTCGCGGACGAAGCCTTCTACATGTCGGAACTGGTCGACCTCTTCGCCCATGTTTCAGAGAATGAGACAGACCGCGCTGCGATTTGATCTGGGTCGATTGCTCGCGCCGCGCGAGATATGCTTCTAGGTTTTCTTGGGGGGAACTTTCTTGCCGGACTTCCTCGCCTCGGAAAGCCCAATGGCGATCGCCTGTTTCCGGCTGGTCACTTTCTTCCCGCTGCGACCGCTCTTGAGCGTGCCCTTCTTCATCTCCTTCATCTCTCTCTCAACGTTCTTTCCAGCAGAAGGAGAATATCTCCGGGTTGACTTCTTTTTTGAAGAAGACTTCTTTGCAGAACTTTTCTTGGTGGTAGATCTTTTCTTTGCGGCCTTCTTTGTCGCCATATCGACCCTCCTGACGTTTCAGATGGCCGACTCTATATCGTCAGTTGCATCGGCACCCGCTCGGATAGTCAATGAAAAGCAGAAACTTTTCAATTCGAATGCGCTTTATCGCACAATCTCGCCGTGTTCCGCAATCAACACAGGAATCCCATCCACCACAGGAAAGACTCGTCCGCAGCTTGTGCACACGATTCGTCCTTCCTCAACACGCAAAGTGCCGAGGCAAGACGGACAGGCCAGTCGATCGATCCATTCATTCAATTCTGGGATTTTGCTTGCGTTGGGAGACATGGTCGACGGCCGCTACTGAATCGTCGAGTCGGGCTTTTCGCCAGCCCGCCCGTGCGTGCGCTGCGGATGATTCGCAAACTCTGCTTCAATCCGCTCGTTGGTCCCCGCCTTGGCAAACTCATACGCCACGCGAATACCGTTGAAGATGGCACGATCGTTCGACGAGCCATGACCGATGATGCACACGCCGCGCACCCCCAGCAACTGCGCGCCGCCGTATTCTCTATAGTCCAGCCGCCGTCGAAATTCGTTAAACGCCTGCCGAGACAGCAGCGCTCCCACCTTGGCGGTCACCGTCCGTGTCAGCGACTCGCGCAGCACGTCGCGCACAAATCGGCCCACGCCTTCGCTCGTCTTCAGTGCCACATTCCCCACAAACCCGTCGCACACAATCACGTCCGCCTGGCCGCTGAAAATATCGCGCCCTTCCACATTGCCGATAAACTTGATCGGCAGCGCCTTCAGCAGCGGGAAAGCCTCGTGCGTGAGGTCATTGCCCTTGCTTTCTTCTTCGCCAATCGAGAGCAGACCCACGCGTGGCTGGCTGATCTTCAACACGCTCCGCGCATACATCTCGCCCATCACGGCGAATTGTTCAAGGTTGTACGGCTTGCAATCCACGTTGGCGCCTACGTCCAGCAGCACGCAAGGGTTTCCGGTCGAACTCGGCATGGGTGTCGCCAGCGCCGGCCGATCCACTCCCGGCAGCGCTCCCAGCACCCCTTTGGCCGTGGCCATTGCCGCGCCGGTATTGCCTGCAGTCACAAAGCCGGCACACTTACGATCGTGCACCAGTTTCAGGCCTACGCGCATCGAGCTGTCCTTCTTGCTCCTGTACGCCTGCGCCGCCTTCTCCTCCATCCCAATGCGCTCCGAGGCATGGTGGATTACGATCGGCAGATCTTCGTTTTCCAGATGCTCGTCGAGCAAATCACGCAGCTCCGCCTCCGGCCCAATCAGGTGGACACGCACAGGCAGACTCTGGCAGGCGAGGATCGCCCCCTTGATCTCGGGCTCTGGAGCTTTGTCGGAACCAACGGCGTCAAGCGCAATGTCGATCAGCATGGCGCCTCAGTCTACTTGGCGGTTTCCTTGGTGTCCAGCACGGCGCGGCCCTTGTACTCTCCGCACTTCGCGCAGGCGTGATGGGGCAGCTTCTTCTCGTGGCAGTTAGGGCACTCCGAGACGCCAGTCGACGTCAAAAAGTCGTGAGAGCGGCGAAGTGCGGTGCGGCGCGTCGAATGGCGCCTTTTCGGATTCGGCATGATGCAATTCCTTTCGTGTCCCTGTCCTGCAACCCCGGGCAGTCTGCAGACCGCAAAGGTCCTTGCTGCCATCCGGCGCAAATGGGACACCCAGATTCTCTCGGGGTCATTCGATCCGGCATCGATTTGGGTGCCCCATCCTTGTCGCAGCTTCATCGCGAGAAGGGTGGGATGGCATGAACCTTCCATCCCCGCCGAACCACTTGTCTTTAGGACTTTATCCGGCCTCGGAGCCCCGACAGCGACTCCCAGCGGGGGTCTGTTGGACCCTCTTCGCAGGAGCATGCTTCAAGGTTGCGATTCTCGCCGCAGCGCGGGCAAAGTCCTTTGCAGTCAGGCTTGCAGAGTGTCCTGACCGGCAGGGATAAAAGCACCTGTTCGCGCAGCACGTCCTCAAGCAAAAGACTGTCCTTTTGATAATAACCGATTTCCGTTTCCGGCGCTGTAATCGACCGTTCCGGCGCATCGGAGTCGACCCCAACCGGCCGAAAGATCAGGTCGAACTCCGCCGCCAGGGGAATTTCCACCGGCTCCACGCAGCGCGCGCACGGAACCTGAAATTTGCCCTTGAAATCTCCCCTGAGCCGGATATCGGCGACAATATCCTTCGGCCCGCGGTGCTCATGGATCACCTCGGCCCGACCAGCCGTCTTCAGAGGCCCTTCCTGCTCGGCCTCTTCGCCCAAATCGACCGCTCCGGGAGCCAGTTCCAGGTCAAATTCAATCGGCTCCCGCTCCAGTTCGCTAACCTTGAACTCCATAAACATCAGCCTACGGCGCAGCCCCCCGGTCGTCAATGCGTCCTTTATCCGCAGCGACGCAATGAGGGGCGAAGGCGACCCTTCGATGATGATGACAAAAGAGCAAGTTTTACTCGAAATCGAGAAGTTCTTATCGGACAAAGGCGGCGCTCATGATTGGGACGATTTTACGTCCGTCCGAATCAACGATCCCGCACTGGAGAAGATTCGCATGTTCTGCGCAGACCTG
The DNA here is from genome assembly GCA_963800145.1 of uncultured Acidobacteriaceae bacterium. Taxonomy (GTDB): domain Bacteria; phylum Acidobacteriota; class Terriglobia; order Terriglobales; family Acidobacteriaceae; genus Telmatobacter. The sequence continues at coordinate 144,945 of CAWCZX010000002.1, forward strand.
CCGGTGCTTTATCCGCCTACTCATTGCAGACAATATTGCAACGAAGATGGGTTGGACCGACTACGCAAGCTCGCGTCTGATCTGAAGAAGAATCGCTACTCCTGAGTAACCCGCAAACCGGACAGAACTCGAAAATGGGATAATGTCCGGATTGCCCACCAACCAACCCGAATCCCAATGCCCTGTCATCTTGAGTGGAGCGCAGCGGAGTCGAAAGATCTGCGGTTGCCCTTCTGAGTTACTTCCGGATTGTCCACAATACGGGAACAACGCAAGGTGCGCTCTCTACCTCTCCATGCTTTGACCGGTCCCGAAATCAGGTGGCCAAACAGAAATGAGCACTGGGTTAGGTCCCAGCTTGATGCGGTCAGCGATTTCGCGTACGCCTTTGGTGTACGCGACCGCCTCGAAAACATCGTGTCCCAACTGCATGTTGGGGAGATCGCCTTCAAGAATCACGACTCCACTGTGCACATGAAGCGAGATGAGGTCTGACAGATTTGGAACGGTGCCAATCCGACGATGAATATTCGTCGTTATAGCGATCTCCAGGTTCCTCTCGAGTTTGCGATCAGGGATCGCAGGAGTGTCAACCTGGATTTCATTGTTGATAATGTCGAGGCCGAGGATGCGACGGACTTGGCCTTCGGCCTCCTCTCGTGTGGCATAGAGGGCGACGCTGCCGGTGAGGGTGACCGCATTTCCACTGAGGGAGACCCGTACGTTTTTGTACGGGGCCGAGCGCAGAGATTTGGCGGTTGAGGCTGCGACTGAATCCACGTGTTGGGCAAAGCAGGCGGACCGAAAGACGAGTGCGGCGAGCACTAACAGGACGGCGAATTTCATCAAGATTCCTCCCTGGTCCCTGTGAGTTAGACGAGACAAGCAACGGACCGGTTCCATTCTGATCGAGTGACCGCCTATTGGGAAGTTACTGGTTGATCAATATTCCGCATCCCGCAGTCACTGACTCCAAGGATGCTCCTGGCCTTGCTAAGAAAACTTCTCCCCATAAAAATTGCAGTTAATTTCGCCAAAAAGCGCAACATGTGAATAGAGCTCAATCCAGTGGCCGGAGGTCATCCTCCGCACCCTTGGTTCAAATGTCCCTTTAAGTGGCCTTAAATGCGCTTAAATGGTCATTTTCTGCCCCACAACTCCTTTGAGATAAGAGAGTTACACGTCGACATAGGTACCCCCCCCCCATCCCCTTCCTCTTTTCTTCGCTTTTTGGCGAAGGGGGAACCCTCTGCGGGCCAAGCTACAGCCTTGAGGGCAGTGACACACAGCCAGCATCTCCTTGAAATCTGACTCGGCCGAAGTCCCCGTCGACGAATTTAAGTCGCTCATTCTTATTGACTTGCAGGCTTTAATCTGTTATAATACTAAAGTGCCCTTCAGCTCGGAACTTATCTTCTGCACACAAAAACAGGAGGCTATTCAATGGAACGGCTCGACACTCCAATCAACCGCTTCTTCAGAGACTTTGAATCTGCCAACTCCTCCGGAGATATCCCCGCGATCGTCTCCCAATTCGCTGAAACCTTTATGGCCGCCAGCCCTCAAGGCACGCAAGCCGTTTGTGCCGCCGATTTCGCTCTCGCCCTGCCCAAACGCAAGCAGCTCTTCGAGAGTTTGGGCTGCCGATCCACGGCTCTCGTCTCCGTGCAGGAAACCCAACTCGATCCGCGCTACACCATGGCCCGAACCCGATGGGAATTCACCTTCATCCGCGATCAGGCCGACCCACAGCAGGTTCTGGTCGATTCAACTTTCATCGTTGACACGGCAGTCGACATCTTCAAGATCGTCTTCTACCTCGCCAACCAGGACATCATGGCAATCCTCAAAGAGCGCGGCTTATTGCCCGTCTGAGCTCGATTGCACCGCTCCGAAACCAACTCATCTGAATCGCCGGCGAGTCAACAGAACCGTCTCCTCAATCTTGTCCAGATCTAATGGGTCTCTGCCCGAGTCTGCGATCCATCAAAATACCGGCTGGCAAACTCAAGAAACGCCGGCCAGTTCGGCACCGGCGTATGTCCATACGAGTGCTGTCGGAAAGCCAGGTCGCCACTCATCAGTGCCGTTTCCATTGGCGGAAACTCCGTCGTCCCCAATCCAGTCTTTCCCAATAATTTATAAACCGGCCCCGCAGCCACTTCGGCCAGAAACATCCCATGCGGGTCGGCCCAGGCATCGCCCTTGGGGTTCGCGTAGCCGTCTCCCGCAGTCGACCCGCCGCCGATAAACACCGGCCTTGGTGCGCAAAGGGCAATCAACTCGTGATTGTCTACCGGCAAGTCGCCCGGCGTGAGTGGTCCCGCATAGCGCAGAAAATTCCCGTCGAACCAGTGATACAGCGAGGGTCCCGCCACATTGGCCATCTGTTCACCAAAGATGTGCCGGTAAAGCTTCGCCCCACCCTCGCCCGAAGAACTGCTGTAGACAATCGCGAACCGCGGATCGTATGCCATCGCGACAAGCACGGTCTTCCCAAACCGCGAATGGCCTGCCAAGCCCACACGGCTCGCATCCACCGCTTTGTCTGTCTCAAGATAATCGAGCGCCCGGCTCGCTCCCCAGGCCCATGCCCTCAGCGTACCCCAATCGTTGAGGTTGCGCGGCTGCCCCTTGTTCATCAGCCCGATAATGCCTTCGGTCAGTCCAGAACCGTCATCCGCCTGGAAGCTCGTCGGAGAGAGAATCGCGAAACCCCATCCCCGCTCCAGCACCGGTTTCCAGGGAATCCCATATTGACCGGGGTCCTCAGGCAGCGGCCGTGCGACAGCTTTTTGGAAATCGGGCGCGAAGGCCAATTCCATGATCACCGGAACCGGCCCTTGTGCATCTGCGGGCGTCGTCAGCATCATGTCGATGTTCACCGTGATCTGCGGATAAGACGAGTTGTCCACGTGCCCGGCGAGCCTCTTAGTCACGACCGCCGCGCCGTCATAATTCTCTTTGGTCGTGCTCACAACTTCCCATGTCACTTTGGGCAGATTTGCCGGCTCACGGCCCAGTATTTCGCGGTTGAAGTCGTCGACAATCTGGGGCCGCCGCTCCGCCCACCAAACATCAGGCGTCGTGACCGGCTGACCGTTCTTCAGCACCAGAGGATCCGGCAAATTCGAATAGACGTTTGCCTTCGACTCGTCATAATTCGTCGCGTCGGCTGCATTCGCATCACCCGCCGGGCGACGTCGCAGGTCTGCCTCCTTTAACCCCAGCAGATCGAGCGTCCGCTTGCGATCCTCCTCCGCCGTCAGGTGCACCGGACTCGGACTCGCCCCCTCCGCCTTCCCCTGCTGCGCCCCTCCCGGCGTGTGCAGATACCGGCTCGCAAACGTTAGAAATGTGGGCCAATTCGGCCCCGGTGTATGTCCGCCTGAGTGCTGCCGAAACGCAATGTCTCCATCAATCAGCGGAGTTTCAATCGGAGGGAAAACCGTGGTTCCCAAATCCTTTTTACCCAGCAACCTGTACACCGGCCCCGCCCCGACAGCCGCGAGGAACATGCCCTTCGCGTCGATCCACGCGTCTCCCCGCGGGTTGCCGTTCTCGTCCAGACCGTTGGCTCCGCCGGAGATGAAGACGGGCCGGGGCGCGCACAGCGCGATCAGTTCGTGGTTGTCCACCGGCATATCGCCGACTGTCTCCGGCCCCGCATACTTCATGAAATTCCCCGCCATCCAGTGAAACTCATTGGCCGCAGCCACATTGCCTACCTGCTCGCCGTAGATGTGCCGGTAGAGCTTCGCGCCGGCCTCGCCGGAAGAGCTGATATAGCCAATGGCAAAGCGCGGGTCGTACGCCATGGCCACAAGCGAGGCCTTCCCATATCGCGAATGACCTTCAATTCCCACCTGCTTCGCATCCACCGATGGGTCAGTCTCGAAGTAATCCAATGCGCGGCTTGCGCCCCAGGCCCATGCTCGCAGAGAGCCCCAGTCGTCGAGAGAACGGGGCTGGCCCTTATTCGCCAGGCCGATGATGCCTTCCGTCAGCCCTGCGCCATTGTCGGGCTGCACGCTGGTCGGCACGTACTCCGCGTAGCCCCACCCCCTGGCCAGAACCTGCTGCTGCCATGTCGGTCCCGATCCGGCCATCGCCGCAAACTGCGGAAACCGCTTCATGAGCATCGCCATGAATTCCTTGCTGAAGCCCAGTTCCATAATTACTGGCACCGGTCCCTTGGCATCGGCGGGGGTCGTCAAGGTCAGATCAATGTTCACCGTGATCTTTGGGTCGGCAGAGTTGTCCACATGACCCACCAGCGTCTTGGTGACCACGGGCACGTCCCCGTTTTTCTCCTGTTTCGTGCTCACCACTTCCCAAGTCACCTTCGGCAAATCCCCCGGCATTTTTCCCAGGATGTCCTCGTCGAACAGAGCGACGATTTGCGGCCTGCGTTTTGTCCACCAGACCTTCGCCGTCGTTACCCGCTTGCCGTTGTCCAACAGCAGCGGGTCGGGCAGATTGGGATAGATATTCGCCTTTGACTCGTCGTAATTCGCCGCGTGGGCAGACTTGGTATCGTTATCGACTCCACGTCGCAGTTCCTTGATGCCGAGCAGGTCCAGCTCCCGCTGATGCTCCTTCTCGGATGCTGCCTCGATCGCGAGTTGCTCCGGCGTGGGCTTGAATACAGGAGGGGGAGGAGCAGGAGCTTCCTTGGCGGGAGCGGTCTGTGCCTCCAGCCGCACACCAACTGCGCAGAACAACATGCACAACATCAGCACCATACCTGTGCGATACATCGCCACCCGCAAACAAAACATTTAAACCTCGATTCAGCCCAACTGTTCTTCAATGAAACGGGAACGGCCCCAAGATTATCGATTTATCGAGCTCTCGGCAAGTGGACCCATCGGTTCGCTTGATGTGTGCTGTCCTGAAGCTGTCCGAACATACGCGCCAACGCGCTCTCAGTTTTAATGATTCATAAACATCCACCATTCTTCGCGCCGGTGCTATGGTAGGCTCCGTTTGAGGGCCTCGACCGCTTCCTCGGGGTTCTGTTACGCGGCCGTAACTGCAACCAACCGCTGTTATCCACTGGAGACAACTGCATGAGTGCCGTCAAGTATGACTTGGCCGTCATTGGTTCCGGTCCTTCCGGCCAGCGCGCTGCCGTGGCTGCCGCGAAAATGAAGAAGCGCGTAGTCGTGGTGGAGGCGCGCTCTGTCGTGGGCGGCGTTTGCATTAACACCGGCACTATCCCCTCCAAGACGATGCGCGAAGCCGTCATGCATCTTTCCGGCTACAACTACCGATCTGTTTATGGCATGAACTACCGGGTCAAAGAGAAGATCACCATGGCTGATCTGGCCTTCAGGGTTCAGGCCGTGGTCAAAACCGAGATCGACGTCACTGAGGCCCAACTCTCGCGCAACGGCATTGACGTGGTCCATGGCATCGCTCGTTTTCTCGATCCCCACCAGATACTCGTGGAGGGACCTCTCGCCAACACCACCGTTGACGCCGAACGCATCATCATCGCCGTCGGAACCCGCCCATCCAACTCTCCGAATGTGCCCATCAACGGCCGCACCATTGTGAATAGCGACCAGGTTCTGGATCTGCCCGAATTGCCCCGCTCCCTCATCGTGGTGGGCGGCGGCGTCATTGGCGTCGAATATGTCTGCATGTTTGCCATTCTCGGCGTACGCGTCACCCTGATTGAAAAACGAGCCAAACTTCTCGAGTTCGCCGACCAGGAGATCGTCGAATCACTCAGCTACCACCTCCGCGATAGTCGCGTCACGATGCGGCTGGGCGAAGAAGTGGAAAGCGTCGAAGAATTACCCGACGGAGGTGTGGTCGCCAATCTCAAAAGCAAGAAGCGCGTCTCCGGCGACGCCCTGCTCTATGCCGTAGGCCGCCAAGGCAATGTCGACGAGCTCAACCTTCCGGCCGCGGGACTTGAAGCGGACGCTCGTGGACGTATCCCGGTCGACGAACATTACCAGACCAAGGTGCCTCACATCTTCGCCGTGGGTGATGTAGTAGGCTTCCCATCGCTGGCTTCCGTCTCCATGGAACAGGGCCGCATCGCCGCGGCGCGCGCCTTCGACGACCACCACACCACGTCCAACCCCAGCTTTTACCCCTACGGCATCTACACCATCCCCGAGATCAGTTTCATCGGCAAAACCGAAGAGCAATTAACCGATGAAGACGTTCCCTACGAAGTAGGAATGGCATACTATCGCGAGGTCGCGCGCGGCCAAATTCGCGGCGACACAACCGGCCGCCTCAAGCTCATCTTTCATCGTGACACTCGCAAGGTATTGGGCGTCCATATTATTGGGGAAGGCGCCGCCGAACTTGTGCACATCGGTCAGGCAGTCATGACACTGAACGGCACGGTCGACTACTTTGTCGAAACTGTCTTCAATTACCCCACTCTCGCCGAGTGCTACAAGGTGGCCGCCTTCAATGGCCTGGGCCGGCTCAATCGCTACCAGACAGGGTGAAACTGATGCCTACCTCAGTCACACGTCGAACTGTTGATTTGTCGTCATATCCTGACCTGGTCGTGATCTACCTCGGGATGCGCGTGAACCGTCTCACAGGCCTGAAGACCCTGCTTGGATTCGGTCCGAAGATCTCCGATTCTGTTGCGGCGCGCCCCGACGGATTGCTCCTCCACGAAAATTTCTTCTTTTCGTTTTTCCCCATGCATGCCGGCATGCGACAGTACTGGCGCGACATGGAATCTCTTATGGCCTGGACGCGCTCCGATCCGCATCGCCAGTGGTGGCAAAACTTTCTTCGCAACTCGGGCGGTACCGGCTTCTGGCATGAAACTTATCTGATGAAGGGCGGAATGGAGGCGATTTACGACGACGTTCCCGAACCCATTGGCTTTTTGCGCTTCGCCCCGACCCACGTTGCCCGCGGTCCCATGTTTGGCGCCGCCCACCGCGCCGCCAGACAGAATGAAGCCGACCCCGTGGTAACCGAGAAGGAGCTATATGGTCCGTAACTGCGGTCTTACGTAAAGGTAGGCACGATCACTCCTTTTTTCCGAGAAGCCCCAAGGAGGGCGCAATGACCACCGCCATTGGCGTTGTGATGACTGAACACATTGTGGCCGGCAAGCTTGAGGATCAACGCCTGACCGGCAAGCTGCTGCGCTACCCCGACTCGACCGACGAGGTAGACGCGCTGTCAGCGATGCCCGGCAGCGAGCTTGTCGACATATTGGCAGAGCAGATCGAAGCCTTGACCGCCGGCGGAGAAGGCCCTGTGGATGCCATCGGCGTCGCCGTTCCTGGAGTTACGCGCCACGGCGTGGTCGAAGACTCGCCCAATCTTTCTCAGATCAAAGGAATGCGTCTGGCCGACGACTTAACTCGCGTGCTGGCCTTGCGGGGCATCAAGGCTCCTGTACACATCGCAAATGACGCCGACGCCATCGCCGCCGGAGTTGCTGCCACCCGCGGCCAGCTCAACCGGCTCACCCGCGTCTGGACCATCGGCAACGGCATCGGCTACGGCCGATGGCCTTATGTCGAAGGCGTATGGGAGGGTGGCCATGTCACCGTAACCCTCGACCCCAAGGAACGCTTCTGCGGGTGCGGCGGTGTTGGACACCTGGAGGGCATCATGGGCTATCGCGCCATGCGCATGCGCTTCCTCGATCTGGAACCGGAGGAGGTATTCGCGCTTGCGAAAAAAGGTGACACGCGCTGCGCCGAATTCGTCGATCTGTGGCACCGCGCACTCGCGGCTGCAACTGCCTCGTTTATTCATCTCGCTGGGCCCGGACGCTTCTACTTCACTGGCCACAATGTCAATTTTCTCGAGCTGCCGGTGCTTCGCGGCCACCTGGAAACCATGGTGAAAATGAGCCCGCTCTTGAGTTTCTCGCTTGAAGTGCTTCCGCCCGACGACGAAACGGCGCTCCTGGGCGCAGGCGTCAGCGCTGTGCGCGCGCTGACGTGGTGATTGCGGCAAGCTCCAGATGAGCCTGCAATTGCCTTTCAACACTTTTGAACGGACCCATTATTGGTGCCTTCAGTTCTCTTGTTTGCGCGTCGCTTGGTTCCTTGGAAGCGGTGACGCGCAGCCGAAGGCAGTCTACTGACCACCCTTCACGGCGTCCATCCGCTCCAGCATCTCCTTTTCGAAATCTGCATCGCTCCCGCCGCCATAACCAACCTGCACCCACCGCAAGATTCCGTGTGGATCCACAACCCAGTTCTGCGGCACGCCGCCGTACTCCATATCCATCGTAAAGGCCGACAGCACAGGAAACGTGAAGCCCTTCTCTTTCATGAAAGGGACAACAAGTCCCGGGTTGGAGTCGACATTGAACGTAAGCACCTGAATATCAGAGCGGTCCTTCACCTTCTCGTAGAATTTTTCGAGATGCGGCAATTCGACGCGGCACGGGCCGCACCACGTTGCCCATACATTGATGAGAAGCGTCTTGCCGTCCAGCTCTTTCAATCGCCAGGTTTTTCCTGACAAATCAGAAAGTTCGAAAGCCGAAATCGCTTTGGTTGGCTTCTCCCAGCGGCCATCCGCAAGTTGCTCCGTGGCGCTGGCCGGCGGCTTGCTCCACACCGACCACGCTGCATCTGAACCGCCCTGCGCCTTCCACAACGTGCGAGCTTCGTCGGCCAAATCGTCGCGCAATCTGCCGTGATAAGCCTTGGGCGCCTCGACCCGGGTCTGCAGAGCCAGTTGGTAATAGGTCAATGCGTCTTGCGTATGATTCTGGATGGCCTCGAAGCGAGCGCGATTCCACCAATATTCCGAGAGCAGCTTATTGTCTGCTGGTGGAGGCGCGTCGATGGCTGCGCGAAGCTTCAGTGCTTCCGCGGGCTTGCCGGCTTCCATCGCCGCCTTCAGCATCAGTCTATGAATGTACTGGTCCTGCTGAATCTGCCAGTCATGGGTTTTCTTCACGTCTTCGTCCGATTGGTTGTCGTTGCCTGCCAGACGTGCGCGATACTCGCTCAATGAGAGCTTTGCGATTCCTTCAACAGAGTCGAGTGCGCGTTCCGGCTCCCAGTCCATGCTTCAGAAGATAGTCGGCCACGTTTTGGAGGTAGATGTAATAAATATGCCGGTGCCTCAGTAATCCCTGACCGATTGCAGATAGGCTTCCATCGCGGCAAGCGCTTCTGTTTTCGGGAACGCATCGTCATCTCGAATCGCTTCGAACCACGCGAATCGCTGCAGATACCGGTCATCCGGGTAGTCGCGGATCCATCCCTTCAGCGCTTCCTCCGATTCCTTGTTGTATTTGGCCCAAGCCGCGGCGTCGTTCTGATTCGACGGCTGCTTATGCGCGTCGTTCCAGCGGTTACTCACGATATCGTCAGCTTCCGCGGAGTGGGGGAAGTCGTGAATCAGGCTGTCTTCCATAGCGGTTAACGTCTCTTTTGAGGCGCCGCTCTGCTTGTAGCCGCGGATGAGGAAGGCGCGCCATTCCGCGTCGCCGTGGAGATTAAGCGCCTCCATGCGCTTCAGGTCTTGCGCCACCTGCGCGCGTTCCGAGTCGAATCCCTTTGGCCCCTGCATGCGAAACTCCGGGCCCCACACATTTTCAAAACCTTCCAGCCGCTTGGGATCGGTTTCTTTCTCAAGGCGGGCGCGCCGCACTGGCGCAACTGCTGCCGTCACCTTCGCTTTCAATGCGGGATCCTTCGCGACCAGGAACCACGCGTACGGGTCCGTCGCAGCGGGGCACTTGCCATAAAATGCTTCAATGTTTTCCTTGGCCTTCGCGGGGTCAGCGCGCTTGCCTTCCGAGTAGACCTCTGCCAGCTCCCTGTCAGGCCAGACGAAGTTCGGTGCCTTGGTTCTGGCCAGTTCGAACAGGTGAATGGCCTGCGGCGTATCCGTCCCCAAAAGCGCCTCACCGCCTAGCAGCAACGCCAGCGGATCGTCTGGGTTGTCCTTCGCCCTCTTCACCCACTGATCGCGCAGCGCCGGATAATCGTCTGGAGCAAACTGTCGAACAACGTTGCGCAGTGTTTCGTAGGGCTCGAGTTCGCGGGGATATTTCGCGATCAAATCCACGAGCACCTTGCGTTGGTAGGCCAGCCGCTCCGTGTATTTCATCCCGTCCATCAATTTGTAGTCGAGTTGATCGTCGATGACTTGCCGCACTTCCGGCCTTGTCTCGCAGTCCGGAAGCGCCAATACAGTTTGAGCCCTGGATTGAATTGACCCGCTGAAGATTCCGGCCGTCAAAATAATGGCAGCAGATACATAAAGACGCATCGCTTTCATGCTCCAGTTTCGAAGAGACTGCGTTGAAATCAGCCGCATCTTCGGCCGCATGAGGAGGGATCCTGCTTCGAAATCAAGATCGATGGCTCTTCGGTCAAAATCGCGGACATCCATACAACTGGCATTCACACAAATGGCCAGGTGGCATGTTGCTCAGACAGCGATTTGAATTGAGAAGTATACGCCGGCAGTTCAGGCCGAGGATGTGATGGTAGGCCAAGGCGCAGGAGCGCGCATTTTTGTGCATGGAACTGGGGGCGGCTTCAGCGCTCTCCGTGCGTTGAAGGTGAGACGGCGAGAAGAGGTCGTTAGGTTAATTACGCCGGAGGTATGTTCTTGACAGCCGATCATGCCAGGTCAGGTGGTCGTCGTCAAAGATGGCCCACGCCACACCCAGACACACGGGCAGCAGCGAAAGCAGCATTGCAACCAAGCGGCTGCGCAGTTGCTCGCGCGATGGACACTCATCGTCAAAAGTACACAAAGATATGCGGGCGTACTTCATGCCAGGGGTTGCCTGGGCGAGCATGATGAAAAGAAACTGGTAAAGCGCCCCGGCGAAAAAGAGCGTCACAATGGCGCCCAATTCGGCGGTCTTCAAAGCGGGAGGATAGGTCATACTGTTCGCCAGCACCGCCGCGCACGCACAAACAAAACCCACGACGAGCGCGGTGTCCACCGCAGCCGCCATCAGGCGCAATCCGAAGGGCGCGAGGTACAGCGTAGGCGCCATCGCAGCGGGTTCGGCCTCAACATCCGTGTCCGCCTCTGGTTGCGCATCCAGTTGGATGTCCGACCACTCTGGCCCAATCCACGAGCGTGCCGATGATCCTGCCGACGCGCCAGGCGCTGTCGCTTCGGTGGAAACCGTACTCGGGTCTACTTCAAAAATGCTCAACTGCCCAGTCTGTTCGTCCCCTGTAACAGCTTGGTGCTCCGCGATTCGCGGGCGAATCCGCCTCGTTGCAATGATTTCGCGTGGGAAGTGGATGAGATTGGCATAGAAAGGCTGGGCCGGTTTCACGGCCTCGACGGGCTCGTGAACCGCGGAGTCTCCTGTCCTGTCTGTCGCGACGCGTCGATCTTCATGCATCGATTCGAACTCTTCGTGCTCACTTCCCGCCGCCGCTGGATAATTTACAGCCGGAAGTTCCGGCATGTCAGATTCCCACGGGATCTCCAGAGGCCGACTCGAAGCCGCATCCGACGATGAAGATGGAACATCTGCCTCTTCTGCAGGTCGTGTCGAATATTCCGCTTCTCGCCGATGCAATACCTCTTCACTGGCGAACGCGACATCATCGGTCGTTTGAAGGTTGTCCAGCGCAACCTGTGCGGCGGCTTGGGCTTCCAGGGCGGCTCGCGTTGCAACCTCGGCCGCCCGCAGGGCAGCCCGTGCTTCAGCGGCCTGCATTTCGCTGTAACTGGGAGCATGGGCGTAGCGGGCAGCCACGCGGGCAGCCGCCTTGGCAGCGAGGCTGCTCGCTTGACTCTGCACCTCGGTCGGTGTCGGCTGTGCAACGACACTCAACCCTTTGCGGGTCTTGTGCGCTGCGAGTCGCTGATTTACTTCCTGCTTCCACGATGGTTCGGGGGAGGGCTGGCTCACCAATGTACTCAAATCTCCAGAATCCCTTCTGATACTGTCCTTCGGTTTGTTGCCAAACCGGAAAGTTTGTTCGTGTCCGCCATATCAGACCAACTAGTCTGATGAGGACCTTACTCTAAAAAGCCAGGAATGTGGGCGAAAACTGCAGGAAATCCCGGACCAGGAATCCCGTGTTGCCAGACTTATCCAGGCTCTTGCCGACTCCTCGAGCCGTGCTCGCGCGTCCCATTCAACATCGCCTGCGTTTGCTATGCTGGCCTTGGCCCTGGGATGCATCCTCGCACTTTCGTGTTTATCACGCTGCTCGCTCTCTGTCACCTCCAACTTGGTGGACAGGTGTTGACCAATGCGTTACGTGCGCCATCATACGAGACTCCAGTTCCTGATGTCGCCGCAAAAAATGACCCTGCTACACAACTTCCGGATGACCCGAACGAGGAGATTCTGCCCGTAGCGCAGCCGCAGCCCGCACCCTCCAATAGCGTGCCAGTCCGTTGGGAGGCAGGGCGTCAGACCCGCGTTGGTGATACGTGGACGCTGAGCGGCGGCGTTGTCGTTCACTATCGAGACTACATTCTGCGCGCTGACAGAGTCGTCTACCACCAATCCACCACGGAACTGGAAGCCGACGGACACCTCCAGGTTCAGGGTGGACCCGATGACGTCGTGATTAATGGCTCCAACGGCGATATGCGCCTCGATTTGCATACCGCACGTTTTTTCAATGTAGACGGATCTCTGGGCGTGCGTCGCAGCGGACGTACCGCGGTCTATTCCACGCCCAATCCATTCCTGTTCTCCGGCAGGGTGTTGCTTCAGACAGGCGAAGGCAGCTATCGCATAATCGATGGCACCATGACCAATTGCCGAATCCCTCGTCCCGATTGGCAATTGATCGCTCATTCAATCAAGGTCGCCAATGGACGCGCAACCACCGCCAACACGTTGTTCAAGTTGCTCGGCGTTCCGGTCTTCTATCTTCCTTACTTGCGCCACCCGGTTGAATTGAACGGCCGCGAAAGCGGGCTGCTGATTCCTGTCATCGAAAATTCGTCAACTCGCGGCCTCGTTGTCGGCGAGCAAGTGTACGTCGTCCTGAACCGCAGCATGGATATGGTAATTGGATCGGAATACTACTCAAAGCGTGGCTTCGCGCCCAATGGGGACTTCCGATACAAAGGCCGCGGCCTCAATTTCCTGACCGCGCGTTGGAATGCCCTGCTGGATCGCGGCATTGCGGCCACTCCACCGGCGACCGGTGTCGTGAACCAGGGCGGCGTGGACGTCGTGGCTCTGGGCCGCCAGGACATCACTCCCAACACGCACGTTGCAGCCAATGCGGAGTACCTTTCCAGCTACCTTTACAAGCTTGTCTTCAACGACAACTACTTGCAGGCCGTCAATTCTGAGGTGCAGAGCACTCTTTCTCTTACAAATGTCCGTAACGGATTCGTTCCATCGGCGTACATGGACCGCCTGCAAACGTTTGCCAGTTCAACTCCCGGTGACGAGGCCAGAATTCTCCATCTGCCCAGCTTGCGTTTCGATACGCTGGATAGTCGGCTCGGTTCTACGCCGTTTTACTGGGGGCTTGGGTCATCGATCGGTCGTCTCAGCCGTGCGGAGTCCGACTTCAACGCTCGCAATGTCGGCCGTCTCGACATCTATCCGCACCTTTCCCTTCCCATCGTCGGAGACGGATGGAGTCTGGTCCCTGAGTTGGCCGTCCGCGACACTTCGTATTCCGGCAGCCAGATACCCGACCTGACCGGCGCCAATGGCGGAACTCCGTACCTGAGCCACGATCCCCTCAATCGCTCCGATTTTGAGGTCTCAGTCGACCTCCGGCCTCCCGCGGTCGAAAGAGACTTCACCCTCAACCGCTGGAACCGGCAGTTGCGCCACGTCATCGAACCCGAGTTCACCTACAAGTATGTCGGCGGCATCGGCTCCCAGGCTCGCAACGTATTGCTGGTCGACACCACCGATATAGCAACGAATACCAACGAGGTCGGCTTCTCCCTCACCCAGCGCTTCTACCTCCGCCCGATGAAAGAGCAGCCGTGCACCGGCCTCGATGACGAATCATCGGCAAGCGCGTGCCCCGCCCCTCCCCGCGAGTGGGCCAGTTGGCAGATTGCGCAAAAGTTCTTCATCGACCCCAACTTCGGCGGCGCGCTTATTCCCAACCGGCGTAACGTCTTCGACTCTACCCTTGACCTCAGCGGCATCGCCTTCCTTACCGTCCCGCGCAACCTGTCCCCCATCACCTCGCGGCTGCGCTTCGAGGCCATCGACAACCTGCGCATCGAGTGGGACATGGACTATGACCCCAGAGGCGGGCGCCTGGGCGCTGACAATCTCTATGCCGGGTACAGTTGGGGCCGCACCACGGTCGGTGTTGGCCATGCCCTCCTCAACGCCGTCGATGAGCAGGGCAGTGCCGCCACTACGATTCAGAGCCAGCAGTTGGCGCCATTCATCGAGATTGGCAAAACGAACGGAGCCGGCTTTAACCTGGCGGCCAACGGCAGCTACGACTTTGTCCATGGCGCCCTGCAGTATGCGGGCGTCCAGGCGATGTACAACTGGGATTGCTGCGGTCTGAGCGTTGGCTATCGACGCTTCGCACTCGGTACGGTTCGAAACGAAACCCAATACCTTTATAGCTTTACCTTGGCCAACTTCGGCTCCGCCGGGGACATAAGCCGGTCTAAGACCGTGTTCCATGACCCGACCCAGCCACCGCCATACTAGTGTCTTGAGTCTGAAATACCCGACACAAATGGGCTGTCATTCTGAGCGAACGGGGCCCCAACGTCTTTCAGTTCGGGGGTGGTGAGTCGAAGAATCCGCGGTTGTTCTTCGATGAACTTCAGATTCCTATACTGGGCCTGTTAACACTACTGGGATGGTTGGCCCCGGTAGTGTTAGCAGGCCCTGAGTCCTTCAACTGGGCGAGGGTCTCGCTGTTTGCCTTTCCCGCGCTCGTGCGTCAACATCTTAAGCCCAAGGCAAAAGCTCCTTTAAGCCAGCATCCGGGCCCGCTGGAGTATTCTTTTCATTGAGGATTCCCATTTTGTCACGCTGTCATTTTTTGGCTGGCCTGCTTGCTGTCAGCCTCGCTGTAGGCTGCAAGGCCCAGCCCGCCTTACCGAATTCCCCCGACCTCGACGTGAATCGGCGCATTGAGGTTACTGGTCCGCTCCCAGTTCAACATTCCGCAGGACTACAACGTCGCCATTGGCGCGCGGAAACCCAGCCAATTCACCGGATATGACACGCTACCCGTCACGCTCTCTCGTGGTACAAAATCAAACGTAGTCGAGTTCCTCATCTCCACCGACGGCAAGACCCTGGCCCGGCTGGAGACCTTCAGACCTGACCAAGGACCCTGCATTCGACATTGACGTCGCCGGGCGCCCGATTCGCGGTAATCCTGCAGCCAAGGTCACGGTCATCAACTTCGATGACCTCGAATGCCCTTATTGCGCCCGCATGCATCAGTCGCTCTTCCCGTCTACGATGGAGCACTACAAGGACAAGGTCCGCTTCATCTACAAGGACGATCCGCTCACCGAACTGCACCCCTGGGCTATGCACGCCGCAGTCGACGCCAATTGCCTCGCTGCGCAAAGCAGCGACGTCTACTGGACCTACGTCGATTATCTCCACTCCCATGGTCAGGAGATTACCGGCGAAGACCGTAATCTCACCAAGAGCGATGCCGCACTCGACCGCATCGCGCGCCAGGAGGCCACGCTGGCGAAGCTCGATGCGTCCAAACTCGACGCCTGCCTCGCCAAGCAGGACGAAACGCAGGTGCGCGCTTCGGCAAAGGAAGCGGAAGCCCTCGGAGTGGATGGTACTCCTGCCCTTTTTGTTGAAGGCGAGCGCGTCGCTGGCGCCGTCCCCGAAGACCAGGTTTGGAAGGTAATCGACCGCGCCCTGCGCGCGGCCGGCGAGGAACCTCCTCCAGCCCCGCCCGCTGCAGCCTCAAACCCCTGCAGGTGCAGGAAAATAATGGCTCGCCGCTACAACGCCTTCGCGCCTTGTTCGAATTGAGGCATCTCGCGTTGCCGAAGTTTATAAAGCAGGCTGGCGTATCGCCGCTCCGGGTTGGGGATTTATCCTGTAACACCGGGGTCCTTTACGGCTCCTCAGGAGAACTCAGGTTGCAAGTCGAAGCTCGTTTCTTTCAGCGCCGCCGATTGGATATGCTCGTTCTTGCTGGCGGAATCCTCCTCGCCGCATTGGCCGGCTGTCATCGCGCACCCTCTCCCGATGTAATGGCCACTGTGAATGGCAAAGACATCATGCGCGTCGGATATGGAGAAGTACTACAGGCCAGCCTCGGAGACAACCCGCAGAAGCCGAGCCCTGAACAGGCCGATATCGTTCGCCTCAATATCCTGCGCCAAATGATCGAAGACGAAATCCTCCAGCAGCGCGCCGCAAAGCTGAACCTCGCCGCCAGCGACGAAGATGTGAACGCCAAACTGACCGAAATGAAGGCGCCCTTCACGCAGGAGGAGTTCGAGAAGCAACTCAAGGCGCGCAACATCACCCTCGATGATTTGAAACGCGAAATTCGGCGCAACTTGACCAGCACCAAGCTGCTCAACAAGGAGATCGAATCACAAGATCAACATCACCGATTCTGAAATCTCCGGTTACTATGCAGCGCACAAGGCGGAGTTCAATCTGATCGAGCCGCAGTACCATCTCGCGCGGATCGTCGTCACAGGCGCGCCCTCGCAGCAGGCTGGAAATTTGCAAAGCAACAAGGCCTCAAGCGACGCCGATGCGAAAAAGAAGATCCAGACTTTGCAGAACCGGCTTGATAGTGGTGAAGACTTCGGCGCAGTAGCGATGAATTTTTCAGAGGACCCAAACACCTCTTCCATGGGCGGGGATATGGGCTTTGTTGCGGAGTCTGCTCTTCAAAGCGAGCCTGAGGTGTATAGCGCCATCGGCAAGCTGAAGCCAGGAGAGATTACTGGTATCTTGCCGACGTACAGCGGCAACGGTCCCGGCCGAAAGCAGATTGGCTTTGCGATCTATAAGCTGATTGGGCGAGAGCCTGCCGGACAGCGTGAATTGAACGATCCGCGCGTACAACAGAGAATTCACCAGTTGCTCCACGACAGCCGCAAGCAGCTCCTGCAGAACGCCTACTTCGAAATTCTCCATGACCAGGCCACGGTCAGAAACTACTACGCCGAACAGATCCTGAAGAACGGGGCAAAATAACAGCTCTGGGCTGTACCGGCTTCAAAACCTTGCCTCGATCTTTTCGCCCGCATAATGAACTGTCTTGTCGGGCGTGGCGGTTACGTCCGGACCAGTGCCATGCCCCTTTGTCACCATGACCACGGCGAACGTGTGCGCGGCTCTCATGCCCAGGTAGCTTCCCTCGCGCTTGCCAATCGACAACCGATGATTGGCGTCGTCCCAGTGGATCGGGATGACGGAGTGCGCGCCCTGCTCATAGCCATAACCGTCTCCGCTGTCTTCGTACAGGTCGAAATCACCATCCGCACCGGGATAAATTCGTAACTCGATAGGATCGGCGGCCTCGCCGGCATATTCGATGACCGGTCCCAACGGAAGGATGGAACCCGCACGGACGTCGAGCGGAATTCTTTCGATAGGCGCTGCCGCCACCGTCTCCTGCCCGCCCGGGATCCGCTCCCCTGTCCAAAAGTCATACCAGTCAGTAGACGCGGGCAAATACACCGTGCGATCAGTGGCATGCTCCTTCGTCACTGGGCTCACCAGGATGTCCGGTCCGAAGAGGAATTCGTCACCGATCTCCCAGGTGGCTGCGTCTCTGCGGAAATCCATCACCAGCGGCCGCTGGATGGTGTAGTCCTCGTTCGTCACCTTCCACGCCAGCGAATAGACATACGGCAAGAGGCGGTAACGCAGGCGATCAAACTCCAGCAACGCAGGATAGACCTTGTCATATGTCCATAGCTCGTTGTGGTCCCGGTGACCATGGGTGCGGAACACTGGGCAAAACGCTCCAAATTCGAACCAGCGCGCATAGAGTTCCTGATATGCCGGGTCGTTCGGCGGCCGAGCGAAAGGCTGCCAGTACCCACCGATATCTGTCGTCCAGTATGGGTATCCTGAGAGAGCAAAATTAAGGCCGGCGGCGATCTGGTGACGCAGACCCCACCATGTGCTGTACACATCACCTGACCAGACCGTCGCCCCAACGCGCTGCTGACCCAAAAACGCGGAGCGCGTCAGCAGGAAGACGCGCTTGCCGGAGTTGGACTGTTTCCAGTGCTCCTGCACTCCGGCAGTATGCTCAAGCGGAAAGATGTTCGTATATTCGGCGCCGCTGCCAATGTGCAACTGCTTCTGGCGCAGAATGGCATCGCCAACGTGTGGCCAGTATTCTTCAGGCTCCGCGCTGTCCAGCCAGAAAGCATCCCATCCCTCCTCAAAGAGCTTGCCCGCCAGCTCGTTCCAGAAGAAATCGCGTGCTGCCGGATTGGTGGGATCGTAAACGTGCGTTCCTGGAATCTCGAAGCCCTGTCGCTTGATCTCCTGGTAATTCTTCGATGTGGTGTCCATCAATCCCCATACCGAGATCATCGCGTGGATATGCTCTTCGTGGAGAGTCTTCAATTCGCTCGGCACATCCGTGTAATTGCCATTGAAGATTGGGTCGCCTTCGCCGCCGGGCTTCCACCAGAACCAGTCCTGCACGATTGCATCGAGGGGAATGTGCCGCGCTCGGTATTCGTTGGCGATGCCAAGAATTTCGGACTGCGAAACATAGCGGTCCTTCGATTGAAACAGGCCGTAAGCCCACTGCGGAAAGAGCGGCGCATGGCCGGTCATCGTGCGATAAGCGTGAACGATCTGGTCCATCTCTGGGCCGTAAAGCACGTAATAGTCCACCGCATCGCTGGCCATGGACGCAAAAGAGAGTTCAAGCGGAAAACGGTTGTCCACATAAGTGAAGGAGGCAGTGTTCCAGAGAATCGCGTAGCCTCTGCTCGACACCAGCAGAGGAATGGCGACGTCGGTGTTGTTCTGTCCCAGTTCCACCGTGCTGCCGCGATAGTTGAACTGTCCGCTCTGATGCTGCCCAAGCCCGTAGAAGGCCTCAAGCGCATCCGGAGAAAACCGGTCCGTAACTTGGTACAGTCCGTGCGTCCACGCTGGTGCATCGTCGTAGGTTCGTGGAAGACTCTCGTTTTCGCGAAGCAGCGTTTCGCCCTTCGCAGTTTTGAACTGCAGACTGCCTCGGTCGGCCGACAAGGTTACAGTCAGGCGCGAGGTTGAGATGTCGGTTTCCTGACCTGATTGCCGGAAATCGAATGAGGCGCCCGGACATGAAACCGAAGATTCGAGCATCCATGGCCTCTGCGTGGTAGAAACAGTTGCGCGGATGGGCCGTGCAACGACATGGATCAAAGAATCCCCGCAAACCGTCACTGCGAGCTCTTCCCGGTCATTGCGTCCTGTTATGCCGGCGACGGTTCGCTGAACCTGCATGGCCGCTGGACGGGGAACGTCCCCGATTACGGTTTGTCCAGGAGCAAAAGCTGGAGCGGCCGCAAGAGCCGCAAGAAGAACAAGGTAGGCCACAGCACGGTGTGTCATTTCACACAGACTTTCAGGCACCATCTAAGGTGTGCCTCTCACTTTGGTTAAAATTGGGACCAAAGAAAAACGGCCTCCGTCAACCACGGAGGCCGTCAACTTGCTCGCTTCGCAGCGCATGAAGATTACTTCAGGTTGCCGCTCGAATCCATGGTGATGCCGCCGGGGCCCGCGTTCTTCTTCTCTTCGTTGGCCTTGCGGGTTCCCATCGCCTTCGTGCGCCAGTCCTCGGCTTGCGCCAGATCTTCCTTCACTGCCGCTGGGTTGCCGCAATCCAAATCTGCCTTGCGCCGGTAGACAGGTTCAGATAGGCCATGGCATCGTCATAGTTGGCGCGGTTGGCCACCGCCTGATTCAGATACTGCAGCGCTTCTTCGACCAGCGGAGCATTCTCCTGCTTGAGCGTCATCCATGATCTTCTTGGGTGCCTTGGCGTTGCCTTCGCCGTCATCGTTGATGCCGGCAGGTACCAGCGCCTTCAGCACGTTCTCGTGTGCCTGCGTCCAGTCGATCACGCCGACCGTATACGCTGCCTCTGGATCCTTCGGATCAACAGCCAGAACCTTCTTCTGCCAGGTACTGGGCGTCGTCCAACTTCTTGATGTTGAAATAGATGCCCGCAATCTGCTTCATGCTGTTGACATCGTTGGGGTCCTTGGCCAGAACCTCTTGAAAGATGCTGATCGCCTGCTGCGCCGTCTTCAGATTGTCCGGGGTATCAAGTCCAGGAACGATGTTCTGCGACAGTGCGGTGGCCAGATAGCTCTTGGCCATCGGGCAGACTTGGATCGAGCTCGGTGGCCTTCTGAAAGTGGCCGATCGCCTCTTCGTACTTGCCAGCTCTTGTACGCTTCCACTCCCTTGTTCAACTGATCGCGGGCTGCCAGGCGGTTGCATCCGCTCATGGAAAGCACCATGCCGGCTAAAAGCAACCGCGAGCGCCGTAATTCGTGCGGGTCCATTCATGTTCTTATCTTCTCCTTCAGGCCGTGCCTATTCGATTGCGCGCCTGGAATCTTGAAACATCTGGCCGCGGGCGGGAGCTTCCGAAACCAGGATTGAAAAATTGTACTCCTACATTCCGCCCGGACTTATTGCGCCCGAACGGCTGACTCCCTTGGACGGCCTGAGACACGTCTACGACCTAATAATTGATGCGAGCCGTTTAAATTAATCCCTGTGCTATCCAGCCAGCTCACTTTCCTTGATTGTCGACGAATCTCGCTACCGACGAACTAGCGACGGCTCCCGCCATACAACCAACCCTAGCGATACCGGCTTACTGCCCGGCCAGGATCTTCGGCGTCATCAACCCGATGTGATCCACGTTGGCTGCACGGCCAATATCGATCACGTCCGCGACATAGCGAAAGTCCAGATCGTCATCGCCTTTGACGAACATGACTCGCTCGGCGCGGTTGGCATAGATCTCGGTCAGCTTCGGCAACAGGTCGGCCTTGCTCACTTCCGTCTCGTTGATCTTGTAGACGGGAGCCTGCGCCTGGCCGATAGAGAACCTGCACCACGATGGTGCGGTCGTTCGGCTGCTGCTGCTTTTGTGGATCCTTGGGCGGCTGCGGAACCAGCGCGTCCAGGCCCTTCGGCGTCACCGGCACAATGACCATGAAGATGATCAGCAGCACCAGCAGAATATCGATCATGGGCGTAACATTGATGTCGGACGAGTACGCCTCCTCCGCCTCCCGTTGACATTGCCATGGCTTCAAACTCCTCGTTTTCTCAAAATCGTTAATAGGGCAGCGCGAGCAAAAGAGCTACTCGCCGCTTCGACAGTTGCCTTCCTGCTTCTGCGTCAACAAGCCCACTTCATCCACGCCGGCTGTGCGCACGGCGTCGATGGCGTCTTCAACCGCCCGGTACTGCGCGCGCGCATCGGCGCGAACATAGATCGTCTTGCCCGGCTTGTCGGCAAGTTTGTCGCGGACCTTTACGCCCAAGCTCACCTGTGGCGATCTTGTCCTGTCCAAGGAACACGCCCCCATCGCGCGTGATGGCCACGACAATGGCGTCTTCCTTGTCGGCGTCCGGCATGGGAACGGCGTTAGTCCACCTTGGCCATATCGATCGGCACCTTGTTCTGAAGCATCGGCGTGATGACCATGAAGATGATCAGCAGCACCAGCATCACGTCCACCATCGGCGTGACGTTGATGTTGGAGTTGATCTTACCGCCTTCGTCACGAACTGCAATTGCCATTAGTGAGGCTCCGTGCCCTTGAATTTTGGTTCCCGATGGCTTCCGGCTTCCCCTATGAAACTCTTGCCTGTGCGGAGTGTGAACCGGCGGGCAGGAGAGAGCTGCCTCTCCCCTGCTCCGTAAATTCCCGCTCTAGCCGAAGGAAGGCGCCGCTTAGCGCTTGTGGCTCTGCTTGATGAAGTAGTCGATCAGTTCGCTCGAGGAGTTATCCATCTCCACGTCGAAAGCTTCGACACGTCCGGTGAAATAGTTGAACGCCATAACGGCGGGGATGGCCACCAGCAGGCCGAACGCCGTGGTGACCAGGGCTTCGGAAATACCGCCGGCAACCGCGCCGATGCCCGAAGTCTTCTGCGTGGCGATCTGCTGGAAGGCGTTCAGAATGCCGACGACCGTGCCGAACAGTCCAACGAACGGAGCCGTTGAGCCGATGGTGGCCAGAACGCGAGGCCCCTCTTCAGCTTGGCGTGAACGATGGCCTCGGCCCGCTCCAGGGCGCGCTGCGAGCTCTCGATGGTGCTCTCGTTCGCAGTGCCACCGGAAGCGCGGAACTCCTGCAGGCCGGCCGTCACAACCTCGGCCAGATGCGACTTCTTGTTGCGGTCGGCAATCTTGATCGCTTCTTCCAGCTTGCTGTCCTTCAGCGCGCCGGCAACCTTGGGCGCAAACTCGCGCGACTGCTTGCGGGCGGCGGAGAAGTACAGGTAGCGGTCGATCATCACGGCCAGCGACCAGATCGACTCGATGAAGAGAATGATGGCGACGGAGCGTGCCAGCCATCCCATGTGTTCCCACAGCCCCATGGGGCTGAAGCTGACCGTCTGCTTCTTCCTGGAGAAATGCCAGGCTGCTGACCGTGTGCGAAGCGAAATGTGCGAGCTGAGCGAGAATCACTGAATCGTTCCTCCTAAGGAGTTTCTTGTGAACTGCAACTGTCCGCCGCGGCGGATTGCTGAGAATGCGGCTCTTTCCGGATTCGCATTCAGGTCAAAAGCAAGGCCCTTTCCCGTAATCCGGGAAAGGGCCAGAATGTGTCGTCATCCGCCCAGGGTGAAGATCACGTTGACCGTGGTCTCCACTTCCACCGGCTCGTTGTTGAGCAGGTAGGCCTGTAGCGCCAGGTCCTCACTGCATCCATGGCCGCCTGCTGCAACATGGCCGGCCCGCTGACGACCGTAGATCTTCGATCGTTCCTGTCTTGGAAATGGTGGCCTGCAGCACCACCGTGCCCGGAAACGCGCGCCGCCTTGGCAATGGGCGGATAAACGGGCTGTGGTCTTCTGGATCAACATGCCGACGGCAACGCCGGCCGAGATGTTCACCTTCTTGGGCGCCGCAGCCTGCACCTTGGGGCCGCCGCTGCCAAACACGCTGCCCATGACGCCGCCCTGGCTGCCGCCCAGGCCTTCCATGCCGGCTACGCCAAAGCTCGACGGCGGCGCTTCCTTCTCGGCACCATTTTGATGTCCTTCGGAATCCTCGTGGGCGCCGTCAGCTGATTGTTCATCATCTCCGACTGCACATGGACCACATGCACTTCCGGCGGCGGCGGTGGCGGAGGAGGAGGTGGCGGCGGTGGCGGCGCGGTCAGCACCGTCAGCATGGCAGCCCTTGGCAGCGCCTCGGGATAGATCAGCGGAATCAGGATCAGCAGAACCAGAATCGAACCGTTGATGATGACCTGTCACCAGCATCCAAGACCGCTCTTGCTCTTGATCCTGCCTCCGGATTCAAATGTGGAATCTTCAAACATGGCCAGCCTCGAATCGGGTGTTGGTTACTTCTATTTAGACACCGCGGAACCTGCAAATGTTCCCGGCATCAAAACGGTACCACAGAAGTGTGCTCCACCTATATCAGAACTGCGCAACAGTTGCCAAACCTGCACCAAAAATGGTGCAATCGATCCAGAGAATTTACTACACTCTCGCACGCTTTGCCGCCGGCAAAACCGCTGTCTTCCCGCGCTTCGCGCGCCACTCCTGCCAGGCCACCAGCATCGGCGCGGCCACCGCAATCGAAGAGTATGTGCCGATGAGAATACCGACCACCAGCGCAAAGGAAAAGCCGCGCAACACCGGCCCGCCAAAGATGATACAGCGACAGCACGGTCAGGAAGGTCAGCCCCGAGGTCAGCACCGTCCGGCTCAGCGTCTGGTTGATGCTGCGGTTGACCACGTCCGGCAGCGACTCGCGCCGGCTCAGGCGCAGGTTCTCGCGGATGCGGTCGAAGACCACGATCGTGTCGTTCATCGAGTAGCCGACCAGCGTCAGAATGGCCGCAATCACCGTCAGGCTGATCTCCTGGCTGGTCAGCGCGAAGGCGCCCACCGTGATCAGCGTGTCGTGGAAGCAGGCCACCACCGCCGCCACGCCATAGATCAACTGGAACCGGAACCAGAGATAGATCAGCATGCCCAGCAGCGAGTAAAGCGTGGCCAGGCCGGCCTGCTTCTCCAACTGCTGGCCCACCGTGGGTCCCACCACGTGCACATTTCGCACCGTGAAGGGGTTGTCGTAGTGCGCATGCAAGCGCATCGACAATCTGCTGCCGCCCGGCGTCGAGCGCGTTCTCATTGGTCTGCTCCGGCAGGCTGATCAGCACTTCGTTATTGCTCGGCGCGTCGTAGGTCGCAATCGTCGCGTCCTTGATGCCCGCCGCCTCGGTCGCCTGGCGAATCTCGATTGATGTCGGGAGTCTGGTCGAACTGCACCTGCACCTGCGTGCCGCCGCGGAAGTCCACGCCCAGCGGAACCGGGCTGCCGATATGCGCCCAGTGCACGCCCATCGAGATGATGCCGGCCACGCTGAAGATCAACGAAAAGCCGAGGAAGTACCACTTCTTCCCAGCCAATCCACATTTACGCTGCGAAACAATTCCACTGGTTCTCTGCCTTCCTCAAGGCCGGCCCCGCGGGCTCCGGCGCTTCATGTTTCCTATGCCGCTCTCGCCGTTTTGCTGCGAGCGCCTAAATCGACACCAGTTCCCCTGGCTTCATCTTGTTCAGGTGCGCATCGAAGATCACCCGCGAGACAAACACCGCCGTGAACAGGTTGGCCGCCAGACCGATCGTCAGGGTGACCGCAAAGCCCTTCACCGGGCCCGTGCCGAACAGGAACAGGATGGCCGCCGAGACGATGGTCGTCACGTGGGTATCGAAAATGGTGATCCAGGCATGCGCAAAGCCCTGGTCCACCGCTGCCGAAGGCGCCTTGCCCGCCCGCATCTCTTCGCGGATGCGCTCGAAGATCAGCACGTTCGAATCCACGCCCATGCCGATGGTCAGAATCACGCCGGCAATGCCTGGCAACGTCAGCGTGGCGCTCGGAAAAGCCCATGAAGCCCAGCAGAATCACCAGGTTCAGAAACAGCGCCAGGTCGGCATTGATGCCCGAGCCGCGGTAGTAGATGAGCATGAAGGCCATCACCACCAGCACGCCCACAATCGCCGCCGTTACACCCTGCCGGATCGAGTCCGCGCCCAGCGACGCGCCCACCGTGCGGTCTTCGAGGTAGTTCAGCGAAGCCGGCAGTGCGCCGGTCCGCAGCATCTTTGACAGGATCTCAACTTCTTCCGGGGTAAAGCTGCCTCGGATCTCGCCAGAGTCGCGAATCGCGCTCTTGATGTTGGCCACTTCGCGCACCCGCCCGCCCATCACCACCGCCATGCTCTGGCCCACGTTCTTGCTGGTGTAGTCGTAGAACTTGTCGCCGGCTTCATTGGTCAAGCGTGAAGCGGACGTTGCGCATCCCGTTCTGGTCGGTGCCGGGATCGGCGGAGCGGAAGTCGCTGCCGGCCACAACTGCAATCCGCTGCAGCACGATAGACGCTGTCCGCATCTGAGCCAGTGCCAGCGCACCAGAACCGTGCACCAGTTCCTCGTCCGGCGGAAGGGTCCCGCCGACGCTGGCCAGCGCCGCCTGCTCGTCCTGATAGGGCCCGCCGACCACAGCGTGAATCTCAAGCCGAGCCGTCGACTGGATGATGTTCTTCACCCGGTCCAGGTCGTCGAAATGCCCGGCAATTCAACCAGAATCTGGTTGTCGCCCAGGCCGTATTCCTGAATCACCGGCTCGCTCACGCCCAGCGCTGTCCACGCGGTCGCGAATGGTCTCGATGGCCTGCTCGTCGGTCTTCTTTTCGAGGGCCGTCTCCACCAGGGGCTTCATGGTCAGCGTAAAGCTGTTGTCCGCGCCGCCGCCCGTCACGTCGTATTCGTTGGAGTACTTGGTGTCGAGCAGCGAGCGTACGGCGCCCGATTGATTGGGATCGGTTCCCTCGACTCGAATCACCTGCGGCCGGTTCTTGGGATCAGGCTTGTAGACCTGCGAAAAGGTCAGGTTGGCCGTCTTCAAATCCTGCTGAATGCGGGCCACCGTGTTGTCGGTCTCTGCGCTGACCGCCTCCGACACCACCACCTGCAAGATCAGGTGAGCGCCGCCGCGCAGGTCCAGTCCAAGATGAATCCGCTTGCTCATGGCATCCATGCAGTGCCTTGCCGCTAAACCCGGAAGGCACGCCGAAGATGCCGTACAGGCAAACCAGCAGGAACACAAATATCAGCGCAATTTTCTTATTGAGATTCTTCTTCATCTTTCCATTTCTCTGGTCCGAAAACGATGCAGCCGGTCCAGCAACTAAGACCCCGAAGAGTCTTCCTGCGTCGTTACCGAGGCAATCGCGCTCTTGGCCACTTCCAGCTTCAGATTGTCCGGCGCCACGCGGATAATAATCACATCGTCCTTGATGGAAAGAATGATGCCGCGGATCCCTCCCGCGGTGGTCACGCGGTCACCCGCCTTGATGCTTCCCAGCATCTCCTGCCACTGCTTTTGCCGCTTCTGCTGCGGACGGATCATGACCAGGTAGAGAACCGGGATCAAAAGCAAAGGCAGAAGCATCGTGATGCTGCTTCCGCCTGCGCCGGCGGGCGCTGCCGCCAAGAATGCGAAACTCGTTGCCACTCTCGTCCTTTACTCGCCCGGCCGCACACCCCGGCTTCGGCTCAGGCACAGGCCTTCTCGGCTTGAAGCCGATGGCCTGAAAAAATTTGTCTCCGGGAATGTTCCTGGCCTCCGATTAGGTCCGGCTCAGGCTCTGGAAGAAGGGTCAGGCCGCCACGCGCAGGCTACTCAACCTCAGCCCCTTGCCCGCTCGAAAACCTTGTACCCTAGCTACCTTTGCTTCCTGTTCGACACGGTCTCCCCAATTTCCGGCTCGGGAATCCATACTGCTTTCGCGGCGCGCACTCCCGCCGGAATCCAAAAGAAGACCTAGAAAGATAAGAAACGTGCAACCGGTCACGTGTCAAGGCTACGGCGCACGGACAGGGCCCTTCACGAGGTCCATTCTCTCCCTGGCACACCACCGCGCCCGTCCCTCTTCTCTTTAGAAAGCCTTTACGGATCACCTGCTTCACCCTTACGGAAAGTGATTTCTCCTTGTTATGAAAGAGTTCCGCTCCCAGTACGGTTGACGGCTTCGCGCCAAGCCTTTCTGGGATGCGACGCTGGAGGGTTAACCGTGACCGATTCTGATGTTAAATTGCTGCTTCTCTTCCCAATGGGGTTGGCTCTCATTTTTATGGTCTGGGTCTTATGGAGGTTGGAGAAGCAAATCCGGCGGGGCAGAACCCGCTCACTGGCGATAGCCCCTCCATTCAATGAAGCTGATCGTCCGATGCCCAGTAGCAGAGCGCACGCCGCGCACAGCTCAAGCACAGCCTTCGGGCCACTTCAGCAAACCGCCCGGAGTTCACGCCCTCTTCGCATCGCAAGCAGATGAAGCGTTCCCTTCGTTGTCCCGCCGTCCCCGCCCGGATCGACATTCTCGGATCAACCCTCGAGCACAAGGGCCGCGAATCCTGGAGTCAACTCGATCCGTCCAGGCCAAGGCCTTAGCTCCGTTGCTTCCGGAGAAGCGTAATTGAGCTTCGACGACTGAATATTCTCGATGTCGACTTCGCAGACGATGGGATCTGCGTCGCTCATATTGGCGATCACGACCCCGCGAAGCCCGTCTTTTCGCCGGAAAACAGTGTACGCATCATACGGCTTTCCATTCGCCAGAACCCTGGCGCCAAGAGTGTCCCGGAACTCCGCGTCCCAGATCCAGTCGCGATACTTCCGCCTGAAATCATCCACGAGTCGGCCATAAGTCATCGTGCTCGGCATCTCGTCGAGTTCGCCATGAAAATCCCTTGGCTCGTAGCTCATTGCGAACCGGTAGAGCAGGC
The DNA here is from genome assembly GCA_963800145.1 of uncultured Acidobacteriaceae bacterium. Classification (GTDB taxonomy): domain Bacteria; phylum Acidobacteriota; class Terriglobia; order Terriglobales; family Acidobacteriaceae; genus Telmatobacter. The sequence continues at coordinate 172,890 of CAWCZX010000002.1, forward strand.
AGGCGTTGATCATCTGTCGATCGTCAAAGCCGGTTACTGCAACCGACATCGGAGCAAATGGATCGATGTACCGGCCAAAAGGCGTGAATCCATTGGCGATTCGAAAGTACGACATATTGTAGGTTTGGAGTTCAATGTCGTAAGGAGATTCGCCGGCGAAAAGAAATTGTTCGGGATCAATGATCGTTCGAAAGCCATCGATGAGCGGCACGTCGCCTGAGAAAACTTCCCCCGGCACAGCATGCCCATGGCTCTTCGAAAAGCACAACGGGCTCATATGCCATTGGCACTCATCAAATAGGATGCCACTCGCTCCCAGGTCAACGCTCTTCCTGAACTCTATGAGCGCCCGTTTCCTCCAAATAGGGCTGGCCTGGCACATTCCCACGCCGTGCCGGGCGTTGATGCCAGAAATCTGGGTCGGCGTGTCGTAGTCGTAGCCATTAAACATGTAGGGATTGCCATACGGGTCTTCAATGGCGAATCGCTTGAAATCACTCTCGAAAGCCGGCCCTGTCACATCGGCCCACGCATACTTGTTGAAGAGAATGATTTCAACGCCCAACTTCCTGCTTTCCGCAATGGCGTCCTTGAACTCCTGCGCGGTGCCGAGACGGGGCTCCGTATCGTGCAAGGGGAAATTGCGGTCCTGGCCGCCGGTTTGCCAGCCCGTCAATTGAATGGCCTTCACACCCCAGCGTTTGCAAGCCTCCGCGTAACGAGGCAGATCCCTGTACGGGAACTCCAACCGGTCTTCGGCGGAGTTGATCTGGATTTGCTGCCAGGAGTGAACGTCCTGCACCCACGCGGGCGACACTCGCTTCTTGTGCCACGTGCTTCGCCAGCTTTTGTAGATGTCCGCGCCCGCATGCCAGGTCCCGGAAAACGGCTCGAGTACCAGTTCCTCGGAGTGCTGGCTGGCGCCTGGCGCGATGAAAGAAAAATGATTGGGATCTATGCTGATGGCAGGATCAGCGATCTTGCCGGCAGGATCGGAGGCGTGAGAGTTAAAGGAATCGGAGTAGGCCGGCGTCAACGAGAAGTTGACTTGTACCGTCAACGCTTGTCCAGAATCTTGATAGCCAAGGTAGAAGCCGCGAGAATCTCCGAGCACAAGACAGAACTGGCTGTCCGTACCCAGGTGCCTTATCTGGGCCGGAGTATCAAATCCGTAGTAGCCGACCTCGTTCCCAAAGTTGGGCCAAAGGCTGTTCGAAGCCATTCCGCTGTAGCCCCATGCCACTTGCCGAAGCGTCTTGTCGCCTCCAGCCGGCTTCAGTCCCGCGAGGCGGGGATACGCGTAACTCTCGACCACAAACTTGCTGCCATTGCGAATCTGGTAGCTGAAATGCACTCCTGCCCCATCCAGCCGAATCGATTCCCTGACCTCGATATCGAGTTTCCCCAGGCGGTCGCTGTTAAAGCCGGCCCACGTAACGGTTGCACTGTTCGCTGATGAGTTCAATCGCAGGAGGACCAGCGTTCCGTTCCGTCAAATAGTGGTAGCGATGCTCTGGAGCCGGCACATGGAGGCGCATCCCGGCGCCGCGAAGCTTCCAGTCCTGCTGCTTTGCAACCAGACTTTCCACGCAGCCGGTTCGGCGATTGAGAGAAATCGCGACTTGATCGTTTTCGAGAACCAGCAGGTCAGGAGCACTCGCTTCAGCCTCAATCTTGCGAGCACCTTCTAACACTCCCGATGCGCTTGCTGCCAACGATGTTCCCAGAAACGTGCGGCGTGAAATGGCCATGGAATAAACTTCCCTTTCTTATGGGATTTTTCCGAGGCCACAAGCTTATCGCGGACTGCCTTCAAATGACTTGTTAATTGTGGTTTGGCTGCAGCGCCGGCACCGCAGCAGGTGTCTCCGGCTCATCGTCCGAGTCTTCCACCAGCATCGCCGAGCCGGGAACAAGATCAAAGCTCGCTGCCTCTTTGCCAGTTGGGTGGAAGGTCACCTTCAGCGGCTCACGCTGCCATTCAGGTTGCCCACAGGCCGGATCTGGCCTTTTCTCCACATCGATTGCAGCCAGCTTTTTTGCCAGCATCGGCTTCCGTACCGCCAGTTGCGCCACAACGCCATAAAGGCTCTTGCCGCTCGCCGTCACTCCGCAGTAGGCGCCGTAGTCGCGGAACCAGCTCACCTGGCTCACGCCGGGATCATAATCCGGCAGCTTGAGCGCCACAACGTGACCGGTTATGCGATCCACCAGCAACCACGGCCCGCGCTGCCATACCCAGTGGCCCTGTTTGTCGCCGGGCAGGCTGTCGTTCAGCCGCAATACGCGCCGCACCACAAAGCTGCGATCCGTTACGTCATGCGCTTCGCCGGTCGTCCACTCTTTCACTTGACCGTCGACAACCAGAGCGCGAATCTTCAGGTTGTCTTCGCCGGAAACAGCGCCCGCCGGATCGCCGATCTTGGAATACGGCACGTGCTTCATCGCGCCCAGGACTACACTGTGCGTCTTGCGCGGCGACGCATGCGTTGACGCTGCGCCCATCAGGAGTGCCAACAGCGCCGCCGCAGCAACCGCAACAGGCCGAACCCGCATGACTAGCCCCTTGCCCTCTCCACAGCCCGCGCCACGCGGAACGCCGTGCCCTCGTTCAGATGCGCCGCCAATACCTGCATGCCCACCGGCAATCCCGCCTTGGTGGTCCCGCACGGCACCGTCACGCCGCAGATGCCCGCGAGGCTCGCCGTCACCGTATAAATGTCTGCCAAATACATCGCCAGCGGATCGCCGGTTTTCTCGCCCAATTTGAATGCGGGCGTCGGCGCCGTCGGCGTCACGATCGCATCCACATCGGCAAACGCGCGCAGAAACTCCTCAGCCAGCAGCCGTCGCACCTGTTGCGCTTTCAGGTAATACGCATCGTAGTAGCCTGCGCTCAGCGCATATGTCCCCAGCAGAATCCGCCGCTTGACTTCTGCGCCAAATCCTTCATCCCGCGAGTGGCTGTACATGGCCGACAGCGTATCCGAGTCAGGTGAACGATACCCATAGCGCACACCATCAAACCGGGCCAGGTTAGCGCTGGCCTCCGCCGTCGCCACCAGGTAATACGTGGGTATGGCGTATTTCGTGTGGGGCAGCGAGATCCGTTTCAGTTCGCAGCCCGCCGCCTTCAGGTCGTCAATCCCGCTCTCGATTGCCGTCCGCACCTCCGGATCGAGCCCCTCAGCAAAGTATTCATCCGGAACGCCGATCCGCAGCCCTTCAACCGGCCTGTCGCTCTCCACCGCGTAATCCGGCACCGGCGTCAGCGAACTCGTTGCGTCCATGGGATCGTGCCCTGCAATCACACTCAACATCGTCGCGGCGTCGCGCACATTCCCAGCAAACGGTCCTACTCGATCGAGCGACGAAGCAAACGCAATCAACCCGTAGCGCGAAACGCGCCCATACGTGGGAAGCACACCCACCACTCCGCAAAAACTGGCCGGTTGGCGAATCGAGCCCCCGGTATCAGATCCGAGCGTCGCTACCGCGAGATTGGCCGCCACCGCTGCCGCCGAACCGCCGCTCGAACCGCCCGGAACCCGCTCAGTATCCACCGGATTCAGCACCGCACCGTACGCGGAGTTTTCGTTCGACGAGCCCATGGCAAACTCATCGCAATTCAGCTTGCCCAGCAGCACAGCACCGGCTGCCTCTAGCTTCTTCACCACCGTGGCGTCGTAAGGAGGCTCGTAGCCTTTCAGAATTTTGGAGCCTGCAGTCGCCGGCGCCCCGCGCATCACGAGCACATCTTTGATGCCGACTGGGATGCCTGCCAGCGGCCCGAGAGGTTCGCCCTTGGCCGCCGCTGCATCAACCCGCTCGGCCTGTTCCAGCGCGCGCTTTCTCGTCAGACTGAGATAGACATTCAGCTCCGGATTGATCTGCGCGATCCGCTCGTAATAACTTGACGCAAGTTCTGAGGCTTTCACCTTGCCCGCGACAATTCCCTCCCGCAGCTCGGCAACGGTTTTCGCCTTCTGAACGTATCTCGTGGCCCCGTCTTCTATCTTCATCCTGTTCGACCCTGAATTCCTCAACGCGATTTCCGCCGGTCTCTACTCCCAATTCCCGGTCCCTATTCCCTGTTCTTGTCCTATCTCTCGATCACTTTCGGCACCTTGAAAAAGACCCCATCCGTCTCCGGTGCTTGCGACATTACGGCGGGTCGATTCAGCGAGGGAACCTTGACGTCGGGCCGCAGCGAACTCGCGCCGCCTGCGTCTTCGAGCTCGTTCACCTGCGCCAGGGGCATTACACCCTCTGTATGCAGCTCGTTCAATTCGCCAACATAATCGAGAATGGCGTTCAGATCGTGCACCATATGGCCAGATTCTTCTGGCGTTAATTCCAGGTGCGCCAGCTCGGCCACGCGCTCCACATCTTCCACTGTAACTTTGGCGGTCATTGCCCCAGTTTTCCTCCCGGCCTCACTCATGGTTTTCGCCGCTTGCGCTCCGCCTGGAGCCCGAACGTAAAGTATAGCCGGTCCCGACTTCGACTATCCTCGCGGCCTAATCCACCGTCAGCGACAACGTCACCGCATGCGACACTCCATTCGACACGACAGTGACGGGAATCGAATACGTCCCGGCTGGCGTATTCTTATTGCTCGCCCCGGCTGGCGGCGTCCCACCCGTGCCACCCCCCGAGCCGGAGCAACTGGAAAATCCACCCATCACCAGAATCCCCAGCAGGACCAGCAGGAAGTCTCTGCGCCGCCGTGCCCATGCCAGAGGCAGCAACATAACTCCGCACGCCAGGGAGACCGCGCCCCAGGCCGCTACTCCCGAAATGTGCGCAGCCGACGCCGAGATGCCGGTAACAACCTGCACGGTCACGCTGCCGGTCGAATTCGCAGCCACCGTTTCGCTCGCAGGGTTGAACACGCACGCGGCGTTCGCGGGCAGAGCGCCGCAGTGGAAGGTAAATGTCCCAGCCGATCCGCTCGCAGGGGTCAGCACAAGTGCAAAGCTTGCTGTCTGCCCGCTTGCAACCGTCTGGCCCGATGCTCCGGAAAGCGACGCTGAGAAGTCCGTTCCCGTTCCTGAAAGCGGCGCCTGAACGCCTGATGCCATCGCAGAACTCACAACCGTAAGGTTGCCTGTCTGCTGCCCCGCGCTGGCCGGCGCAAAAGCTACACCTACCGTACAACTCGCTCCGGGCGCCAGTGATGTTGTGCATGTATCACTCGCAAGTTGAAAGCCATTGGAGATGGTTAACGCAAAATCGCTCAGCATTACCGCACTTGCATTTGTCACGGTAATCGTCTGCGCTCCGCTGGTTGTGCCCACGCCCGTCGAAGAAAAGCTCAGCGATGCCGGCTGCAGTTGAACCGCTCCCGCCAGTCCACCGCTCCCGTTCAGGATCACAGTTGCGGTATTGAACGAAGAGGCCTCGACGGCCAATGTTCCCTGCGCCGCGCCATTCACTGTAGGTGTAAATACAATCGCTACCGAGCAACTCGCACCCGCACCAAGACCGGCCCCACAGGTATTCTGCACGACGCCGAACGGGCCAGCCACAAAGAGCGTTATGCCGGTTACGCTTGCAGCGCTCGAATTGCTGATCGTGACTGTCTGTGCCGCACTGGCCTGGCCGAGAAGCGCCTCTGCAAACGTCATCTGCCCGGGGCTAACGTTCAGGCCTGACGCCGCGGTTCCCGTGCCGCTTAGCGCTACCGTCGCAGCCTTCACTCCCAGCGTCGAAGAAGAGACCGTCAGCGTGGCTGCGTTCCCGCCGATCGCGGCCGGGGTGAAGATCACCTGCGCGGTGCAACTGCTCCCACTGTTGAGCACCGCTCCGCACGTTGACGTCCCCGTCGAAAAGCTCGTCGCCGATAGACCCGTGATCTGAAAGCCTACGTTGCTCATCGGCGCACCGCCGCCATTGCTCACCGTGAGTGTCAAGGGCACACTGGCCGCACCCATCTGCTGCGATGGAAAAATCAAACTCATGGGGTTCACTGCGATCACGGGCGGCAGCAGGCCCGTTCCGGACAATGGAACCGTTTGCGTCTTCTGCAAGTCTGAAACGGTGAGCATGCCGGTCTGTGTGCCTGCCGCGGCCGGCACGAAAACCACGCTGACGGCACAGCTTGAACCTGCTGCAAGCTGCGTCCCGCAATTGCTTGATGCCTGAAATGGTCCACTCGCCGAAGTGGCGATCGACGTGAGTGGCACGCCGCCGCTATCGGTCAAAGTGACTGTCTGCGCAAGTGAAGACGCGCCGATGATCGTGCCTGAAAAGTTCAGCGAGGAAGGCGAAAGTGCATCGGTAGGCGGCGACGCGCCCGTACCGGACAGTTGCACGGTCTGCGTCCCACCCGCTCCCACGATCGTGAGCGTTCCGGTGGCCAACCCCATTTGCGTCGGCGCAAACGTGACTGAAAGCGCGCAGTCACTATTCGCGGCGAGCGAACTTCCACATCCATTATTTGTCAGCACAAATGGAGCGGCGAGGTTTACGCTCGCAATGGGAATCACGCTCGCTCCCCCATTTTCCACGGTCACCTGCAACGCGGCGGACTCTTTTCCAACTTCAACAGGGCCGAAGGTCAACGTACCCGGGACCACCTCGACCGTAGCAGCATTCGTGCCGTTCCCACTCAGAGCCACCGTCAACTGCCCTCCAGCCACGTTGGCGCTGATCATCATTTGCCCTGACAGGCTGCCCGTTTGTGTCGGCGAAAACGTCACCTGAACCGCGCAACTCGCGCCCGCATTTATCGCCGCATTCTGGCAGTTATCGGTCTCGCTGAAGTCTCCACTCACTGCGATTGCTGTGGGCGTAAGAGCAACCCCACCCGTGTTCGTCACTGTCACGGTCTGCACTCCGCTGCTCGTTCCATTCGCCTGGTCCGCAAAGATCAGCTCTGCGGGACCAACTACAGCCGATGTCAATTGCATTCCAGCGGTCCACAATGGAATTTGCCACACACCTCGCCCATAGGTCGCAGCAGCCAGCACGTTCAGCGACGCCGTCGTCGGAGCTGCGCTCAGCCCCACCACCGGTGCGGCCGGCAACCCCGTTCCATATGCCGACCAGCAATTGAACCCGGACGCCGCGCAACTGCCAATCTGCCGCGTCGAAAATACTCCTGCGTCGGTCGCGATGTAGGCCGTATTTGCGTCCTGCGGGTCGACAACGAGGCTGTTGGCTGGCGAAAAAGGCAGGTTGGACGCGATTGTTGCCCAATGCGCCCCTCCATCCGTCGAGCGATAAGCCACCTGCACCGCTTGCGTCGGATTGTTGACTCCCTCCACCGTTACGTAAACCGTATTGCCGCTCGGGTCGTGGGGATCGATGAAGATACTTGAGATATCGAGCCCGTAAGCATTCATCCCCATTGGGTCATTGCTCACCGGGTTCAGCGTCAGATCGCTCCATGCGGACCATGCGCCGGTCGCATCCAGAATCGCTCGAAACACATGCCCAGCCTGGTTCGCTCCACCATCAAGCGCCCCGTACATCCCCACATAAACCACTTCGCCGCCACCACCCAGGACCATTGCCGTCATCGAGCGGACCAGCGCATTCCCATTGCAATAAGACTGCCCCGTAACGCCGTCTAAAAAAGGGCTTATTGCATTTGCGCCGCTCCATCCGCTTCCGTTCGCCGGCCCACGCCAAACCCGGCACGTCCCAATCAGCAGTTGCGAAGCATCCAGAGGATCCACCACAAACGGCGCCGGCGCAGTCATTGTGTACCCATCCCCGCTCACATCTGCGTCGTTCACCACCGCCGCTTGGGCAAAGTCTGCAGGCGTGCAGTCGCCCGATTGCGAACACAGGTGGATCGACACGCCGGCCTGATTGTTCACATACCATTTCGAGTTGTTGGTCGGGTCGATCGCCACCGGGCCGCCTTCGCCGCCCAGGATTTGCGGCCAAACCGCCGTCGGCCCTGTCGTACTTTTCACGCCGGCTGTTCCGTTTGCGCCCAACCCCGTCATCATGGTGTAGGGGGAACCTGTCACCGGCGACATGCTCACCACCTCGGCCAGCGAACCGAGACCGCTATTGAGGTTCTGGAAATGGATTGCATCGCTCGGCGCGCATGCTGAGCCTGTTTCGCCGATGGCATCCATCGAGCGCCACAAACCGCTGTCGTTGCCCACCAGGATCTCGAGCGGATTCGCGGCGTTCCAGGCAAGCGCATGCTGGTAGCCGGCCACCTGCGCGCTCATGCAGGTATTCGCGTTGGTTGTGTTCCGCCAGGCACAGCCCATCGCGAGACTGCACTTCCACAGGTCGTTCGAGCCTGCCAGTAGTAAAGTGTCCTGTCCCGACGGCACCGCCGCCAGCGCCAGGTTGTAGTCTCCATTTGCGATTGTGGCCGACCCTAGCAAAGGATCGTTCGCCTCCAACGCTGCCGTGTTCCATTGTTTTGAGAAGCTGATTGTCGTGCTGGTGCACACGCCCGCGGAGATTGCGCACGAGTCCTGCCACATTCCCTGGTCTTGATTGTTCGCGTCCACCGTCCAGGCAAACGTGTCGCCACTCAGCGGATTCACAGCCAGCGTTCCTCTAAAAATCGGACAGTCCACCGAGCCGGTCGAATTCGGATTCGTCGGGCACATGAGGGTCACCAGTCCCGCACCGGGTTGCGCCGTTAGCCTCGTCCACGTCACTCCATCGCTCGATTGGTAATATCCGTGGAACCGCACCGCAGCCACAAACATGTGCCGTACCGGATTCCACACGACGCTGGTGGCCCCGTTTCCGTCGGGTAACGCAAAGGTGTCGCCAGGTCCCTGCACATCCGATCCACTGGGATCCGTAATCCGCGCCAGAGACCACGTCAGGCCAGCATCGTTCGAGTAGTACAGGCCTTCATAGCTCACCCCCGGCTCTTCCGCGTCAACCAGTTCGCCTTCATAGGCCTGCGAGACCGCCGCCACCACCACTTGCGGATTGGTCGTACTCCACGCAAAGCCGGAGAAGCCCTCGCCGATAAATCCGTACAACTGATCTGCAGTGGCCTGGATGAGTTGCCACGAAGTGCCGCCATCGGCCGAGCGCAGGACGCCCGCACCATAGTAGGAGTCGAGCGCATCATTGGGATCGCCGGTGCCAGCCAGAATCACTCCCGTCCCGCCCGGCTGAACTGCGATCGCACCAATGCTGATGGAAGGCTCGTGGGCCTCACTCAGAGAAGCCAGTGCGTCCGTCAAAGGAGCAAACACCACGCTGGGCAAGCTGGACGTAGCTGCATTCTGCGAAACCCAGACCCCGCCGCCGGTTGTTCCCAGGTAAACCCGATTGCCCGTCGGGTCGGCTGGATCAAAAGCGATCGACGATACGCGCCCGGTCACAGGGCCATAGTTCGTCGTGGAGACTGCAGCAGGTCCCAAAGGCTGCCATGACACTGTTGCCGGGGTGCCCGCTGTCTGCGGCCTTTGGTGCATACCCGCCGGACGGAGTCGCTCCCTGGCTGCACCGGAATGAGCCGCACTCCAGCCCCGTTCCGCGAGGAACCTGTGCGCCTGGACCACCCGCGGAGGCGCGCTCTGTGCTTGGGCGATCGCGATCGCAGCCAGCAGCGCCAGCAACCCGGCCATCACTTTGCTTGATCTGCCGAACCGTTTATTCAATGGGTTTGAATACGACGCAAGACCGCGCATGCCGCTGATCAAGGCGGCTTGAGTTAGATCTTTCTGAAAAGGCCCAATCGTCACACGCATCCAGGATCCGGTTCCCGCCTTCCCTTGTATCTTCCGGGGGAACATAAGCGGAATCCAATGGATTACGAAAAACGAAACAAGCAGATTCCGGGTTTGGAATTTTGGCCCATTTTAGAACGGCGCGAATGCGCCTCCGTGTGATGGCTGGTACAACTGACCACGCGACGCTAGAACTCGAGTTTGCCGCTCGCTGCGTCATGCTGCTCTATATACGCCCCGGCATCGAACTTCTTCGCGGCCGACGTGCCGCTCATCGGCCGCACAAGGCCGAAGACCGGCCGTTCAAACCAGGGGCGATCGTGCTTGCCTACGATGGCCCAGGCAATTCCCGCGTAGCCGTTCGGATCGCGACCGTCGAGTTCATACCGGTCGTTCAGCATCACCGCCCACTCAAACGCCCTGGCCGGGTCGGGCGCCCACTCCAGAATTTTCTTCGCCCAATACATGCGCATGTAGTTGTGCATCCAGCCGGTTTCGACCATCTCCCGCTGCGCTGCGTTCCACAACTCGTCCCCGGTCTCGCTGCGCTCCATCTGTTTCAGGCTGTAGCGGTGTGGCCGCTCATCGCCCGCGTGTTCCACCAGCGTCTTCCTCGCCCATGGCTCTGCGCACTCCCAGTTGTCGTAGTTTGGATTGTGCCGCACAAAGAGCACCGACAACTCCCGCCATCCAATCAGTTGCTCCAGGTACCGATCCCGCGCCGTAGCCGAGGCCTTTCCATCCGCCACCGCCTTCTCTACTGCGAGTGCGATGGTCAACGGCCCGATATTGCCAAAGTGAAGATACGGCGACAAACGGCTGGTGCCTTTCACTTCAGGATGGTTTCGCGTCTTCTCATAGTGAGCCAGTTCGTGCCTGAGAAATTCTGCGAGTCGCCGAACCGCAGCACCGGTTCCACCATTGAAACTGTCAACCGGCTCAACACTTCGATCCAGTTTCGTAAACCCGGCGGTCAGATCCTCTCCTGCGGGATAGCTCGCCAATCCACGGGGAGGATTCCAGGTGTACAAAGGCTTTATGGGCCTGCTCGCCACCAGGTATTTGGGCAGTTCCGCCTTCAGATGCGGACGAAAATGATGCAACAGAAAATAGCTGCGTCCAAACACCGCTGACGGAACCACCACATCCGCATCCACCGTCCAAAACGGCAGTTTGAGCCTCCTGGCCAACACCTTGCGCCACCTCTCGGGCTCGCGACAGGGATTCTCGTCACCCACCAGCAATGCCGCCTCGACCTCTTCAAGAAATGCTTCCAGCGAGTTGCCCGGATGCCGCCGCAGCACGAATCCCACACCGCGCTCCGCTGCATCCTCCGCCACATCCCGCAGTCCCTGCGCCATGAAGTGGTAGTGCCGCTTGTTGGCATTGGGGTAGTTTGGAATCACTGAGAAGAACACCACCACGGGCAGCCTCAATAAATTTCCGGCCTCAATCGCTACTTCCAGCGCCGGATTATCGAGAATCCGCATCGCCCGCTGCATCCAGTAAACGATGCATTTGGCGTTCTTGCGCGGCGCACCCCCGCGGCGCACACAAACGCGTGGTTGGCTTGTTATTCGAGCGATCTCTTCGGGAATGACTGAATGCTCCGGCATGATGGCGACCCGCAGCGAGCCTTAGTCACCATTTTGCATCCCGGCGAGCAAATGGCCCTGCAATGAGTCCGAACGAATCGCGTCGTCTCAACAAACAGCAAAGCGCCCTTCGATCTCGTGAAACCAACCTGCGCAAATGAAGAAGGGCCGCCCAGAAGGCAGCCCCGGTTGATCCCTGAACCCTGCTATCTCTACCATCTTCCCCAAGCCCGGGTCATGTAGTCCGTGAGAGTCATGCCCACCAGGACGATGAATACAAAGACGCCGGCCAGCACCGTCAGCTTGGTAAGTCTGGGACTGTACTTCACGTGCATGAAAAACAGCACCACCAGCAGCATCTTGATCACTGCGATGGCCAGCGCGACCACCGCATTGAACACCCCGAGATCAATGTAAGAAACCCCTACGGTCGTCCCGGTCAGGATCAGCAGCGCGACCCCGACGGCCACGTAAACACTGGGGCTGACAATGTGCATTTCATCTTCGTCGTGTTTTTCTTGTTCACTCATACCGGCGTCCTTCATTGGTGTCTGCTGATGAGATACAGCAGCGGAAACAGGAATATCCAGATAATGTCCACAAAATGCCAGTACAGTCCAAAATTCTCAACAAAGGCGATGTGCCCCGTGGTGTAAGCTCCGGTCTGCGCCCTCACAATCATGAATCCCAGAATCGCGATGCCGATGATCATATGCAGCGCATGCATCCCGGTCATCGCAAAATAAAGGAAGAAGTAAAGCTCGGTGTGACGCGCCATGTCGAGCGCCAGCGGCTTGTCGTGGTACACGTTGTAGACTTCAGGATCCGAGGCAGGATCCACAAAAGATTGCACGCTATAACGAATGCCCGGGATGTGATGCTTTTCCCATTTTTCGTGATATTCAATGGTCTTGATGCCTAAAAAGGCCACACCCAGAATGAACGTGAGCACCAGGTAAAAAACCAACCCGCCCTTGCGCTTTGTCTCCGCGCACCACACGCCCATCGCCAGAGTCAAGCTGGACGTGATCAGCACCGCGGTATTGGCGGTGCCCCAGCCGATGTTCAACTGGTGCGAGCCCTGTACAAAAGCCGGGTAGTACCAGTTTCGAAAGATGAGATAGGCGGTAAACAGCCCTCCGAAAAACATCACTTCGGTTAGCAGAAACAGCCACATCGCAAAGCTCACGGCGTCTCTTTGTTGCCCGATGGTCTCGAAGTGGTGGCGCTGGAAAGGCGGGTGCTCCGAGTGAGCAGCTTCCATAGCGCCATGGGTTGTCACGACGGGGCTATCCGACACTGGTTACCTCTTTTTCTTTCTGGCGATCAAACCACTCGTAGTCGTAGGCTTCGTGGTCCATGATCGGAATTTCGGGGAAATTCTCCGTCAGCGGCGGCGATTGCGTCTGCCACTCCAGCCCGGTCGCCTGCCAGGGATTATTGCCCGCGATCTCTCCATATTTCAGCGACCAGGTTAGATAAAGCACCGGCAACAGGTAACCTACGCCTAGGATTGACGCACCAGCCGTCGAAAACACGTTCAAGATCTGGAACTCGGGCGGATACGACGCATACCGCCGCGGCATCCCCAGCGTACCCAGAATGAATTGCGGAAAGAATGTCAGGTTGAATCCAATAAATGTGACCACCGCCGCCAGTTGCGAAAGTTTTTCCGGATACATGCGCCCGGTAATCTTCGGCCACCAGAAGTGGACGCCTGCCAGAAAGGCCATCAGCATGCCGCCCACCATCACAAAGTGAAAGTGAGCCACGATGAAGTACGTCTCGGTCAGGTGAATGTCGGTGCCCGTTGCCCCCAGAAACACGCCCGTCATGCCGCCGATCGTAAACAGCCCCATAAAGCCGAACGAGTAAAGCATCGGCGTCTCAAACGTGATGGATCCCTTGTAGAGGGTGAACGCCCAGTTGAAGATCTTGATGGCCGAGGGCACGGCGACCAACATGGTGAGCAATGAGAACACCAGGGTCGAATAATTCGAAATGCCCATAATGAACATGTGGTGGGCCCATACAAAGAACCCGAATACCGCGATCGCCACTGACGAGAACGCAACCGCCGTGTAGCCGAACACGCGCTTTCGGCTGAACGTCGAGATCGTTTCTGAGATCACTCCCATGCCCGGCAGAATCATGATGTAGACGGCGGGGTGCGAATAGAACCAGAAAAGATGCTGGAAAAGAAGCGGATCACCGCCCTTCGCCGGATCGAAGACGCCAATACCCACCGTGCGCTCGAGGACGATCAACACCAGCGTAATCGCAAGCACCGGGGTGCCCAGTACCATCAGGATGCTGGCCGCATAGTGCGCCCACACAAACAGCGGCATCCTGAACCAGGTCATGCCGGGGCAGCGCATCTTGTGGATGGTCACGATGAAGTTCAGGCCCGTAAAAATCGAGCTGAATCCGGCAATAAAGACCGCCAGGCCCGTGGAAATGACATGCGTATTCAGATAGTGCGTTGAAAGCGGGGTCGTGAATGTCCACCCAGTATCCACGCCGCCTGCCGCCATCGTATAGATCGCCATGATTCCAGCGGCAACATAGAGGTACCAGCTCAGCAGGTTGATTTTGGGCAGCGCCAGATCCTTCGCCCCCAACATCATCGGAATCAGAAAATTGCCCAGCGTGGCCGGCACTGACGGCACAAGAAAGAAGAAGACCATAATGACGCCGTGCATGGTAAATAGCTTGTTATACGTGTCAGTCGCCACCAGGTCCGACTGCGGCGTCAGCAACTCCAGCCGGATAAGCCCCGCCAATGCACCGCCGATGAAAAAGAAAAACGTAATCGATATCAGATAAAGAACCGCAATCCGCTTGTGGTCGCCCGTCAGCAACCAGCTCAGCAGACCGTTCTCCTTGGACAGGAAGTTCATCTTCGGAATCCTGGCCGTTGATTGATCCGGAAGAAGGACGATCGTATCGGTACTCATTGCTTCACCATCCCCTGGCCCGCGGGTTTTTGCTCCGGAGCCTTTTGCGCCGCTGGCGCCTTACCTTCACTTTCCGGCAGCAAATCCGTCGTGGTCGTCGTCTGCTGCACGCGATAGTCGGAGTGGAGGTTCTTGATGTACTCCACCAGGTCAATCAGGCCCTCTTCGCTGATCTGCCCCTGGTAGGTCGGCATGATCGGCGCATATCCCTCGGTAATATGCTGCGAAGGATTCAGGATCGCCTGGCGCAGATATGCGTCGTCGGCGGTAATCGACTGCCCATTTGTGAGCATCAGCTTTGAATCGTAGACGTTCGCCAGGCTCGGTCCGCGTGCATCCGGCCGCGTGTTATGACACGCGTTGCAACTCAGGCTGGCAAACAGCCGCTCTCCATTCTGCGCCAGCGAATTGCCGCTGGTGGAACTCGCCAACCACTTCTGAAAGTCGTCCGGCGTCATCACCACCACATCGCCGATCATGTGCGAGTGGTCCGTGCCGCAATACTGCGTGCAGAACAGGTGATAGGTGCCCGGCGTGGTGGCTTCAAACCACACCGTCGTATAACGGCCGGGTATCGCCTCGCGCTTGACGCGGAAGGCGGGAATCGAAAAGCTGTGAAACACATCCTGCGAAATCAACGTCAGTTGTACGGCGCGTCCCGCCGGCACATGCAGCGCATTGATTTCGTGTTGTCCCCCCGGGTGCTCCACTTTCCACATCCACTGCTTGCCCACCACGTAGATGTTCATGGCATTGGCCGGCGGCGTGTAAATACGGAAATAAAGCAGCGCGCCCCACACGAACATGATCAGGAACAGACCTAGTGGAATGATCGTCCACGTAGCTTCCAGCAGTGTGGAACCTTCGATCTGCACCGCCACCGGATGACGCTTCTTGTTGTACAGAATCGAGAAGCTGGTCACCAGCAGAATGACGATCGTCAGTCCAACCAGGCTCACCAGCACCATGAAGAAGTACAGCGCGTCCATCTCAGGCGCGATCTTCGACGCCTCCGGCGGAAACAGCGCGAAGTTCGTCATCCACTTGACGAGAAACTGCCAGATTACTGGACTGATGTGCGACATTCCGTTATCCGTTCACCTTTGCGTCTTTCAGTGCCGCTTCGGTCGCGGCTTGATGCCCCTGCCGGTAGTCCTTCCGAAGCATCAAGGTCATAAATCCGCCGAGCAGGACCACCGTTAGCAATCCGCCCAGTTGCACCACCCGTGCCACGATCAGCGAGTGGGTGTTGGTCTGGGGATTGTAGTGATAGCAATACGTGAGAATGTTATCCACCGGCGAACCGATGCGGTTTGACGAAGCCTCGTCCAGTCCCAGTAACAGGTCCTTGGGAGAGTACTCGACCCCCATGTAGTACTGGGCCAGCTTGCCTTCCGGCGTCACGATCTGAATCGCGCTGGCATGCGCAAATTGCATCAGGTCGCTGCCCGGCACCTTCAGCTTCACATACTTGAAGCCGACTGCCTGGCTCAGCGCATCAATGTTTGGTTGCGTTCCGGTCATGAAATGCCAGCCGTTTGCCGTCTCCGGATGCCCGTAGCGCTTCATGTACTCGCGCTTCTTGGCCGCCGCCAGGTCCGTTCCCTCGGTCGGGTCGATGCTGACCACAATCACATTGAAGTCTTTGCCCGGAACGAATCTCACCATCTCCAAAGCGCTGGTAAGGCCATCCAGTTCCTCTGAGCAGAGCATCGGGCAGCGGTAGTACACCAGCGCAAGAATTGCGGGCCGTTTTCCGAAGTACTCACTCAATTGCACTTGCTTGCCCGCATCGTCAGTGAAAGTGAGGTTCAGCGGCAACTGCTGGTTCAGATGCTGCGCAATCCCCACCCCGTTCAACAATGTCGGCGTGTCATTCGAGGGTCCTTCAGACTTATCACCGTAGCTGGAAACCTGTGCCTGCAAAGAATTCCCAATAAACGCGATGCACAACACACCCGCGGCCATGGCGGCTCGAGCCGCGTTGCGCCAACTTTCCCGGATTGTGACTGCGCACTGCATGATTCCTACTCCTTTGCTGCTTTGCCTAATCCCCGGTCCCTACCTGACTCTCAACCGCCCTGCAGCCGCCAGATCCTGTTCATAGCCGGTGTGCGCAAACCCGTTGGTCAACGGCATCTCAACCGTCGGCTTCGAGTCGCCGGCCATCAACGGCGGTTGTTGCTCCGGTGGCGCTACCGGCAATCCCCTTTGCGCAATGATCTCCATCGCCCTTTCAATCGGAATTCTGACAGTGCCTTTAGGCTGGTCAACCCAACTGTAGTAGTTCAACAGCAGGTCCTCCCGCTCATGCAGGTCGGCCAAATCCTGATCGCCGTCGTCTATCTCAAGCCGCGGCGCGGGAAACTTCTGGGTCAGCTCAGCCACCTGGTGCTGTAGCTCCGGGTTGTTCGGCATATTGCCCAGTGCGCGCACATTCACAGTTGACGACCACTTGTTGGTCGGTCCGTCTTCCTTATCCATCCGCGCGTTGATCACCTTGCCCATGCCATAGGCCAGCACCCCGATCACGGCGACAAAAATCAAGAGTGCGGTCAGAAAGACAATGATGCCGGTGACCTTGACGTCGGATTTCTCGTAGCCCGCGGAGGCATCAATATCTTCGGGGCCGTGCGAACTCAAAAATTCGTCATCATGTTTATGCGGTGACATGATCAGGCTCCAGAATCTCCGCCACATGCGGATCGTTGGTCTGCACCAGCGGACGCGTTTTCAGTTGCATGCAGAAGTAAGCCACCCAGAACGCCATCATCGCCACCGGTACCGCCGCGTATTCCAGAATCCCCCAGCTAAAGTGGAGGTTCCGCGCGGCATCTTTAAAATTCGGCTCAATCAGCCAGAATAGGTCAAAAGCCCGGGCAAAAATCATCCATTGGCATACCAGAATCAAGCGCTTCTTGTTGCGTTTCAGATCGCGCGACAAAAGAAGCGTGAACGGAATGAGCCAGTGGAAGATGAAATCCAGCGTGATGATGATGCCCCAGTGTCCCCGGATCCGGTCCAGGTACCAGTTGATTTCGTCCGGCAAATTTCCCGACCAGATAATCAGAAACTGTCCGAACGCCAGGTAGATGTTCAGCATCACGAACGCAAAAGTGAGCTTGCCAATATCGTGCTGCTCTGTCTGTCGAAGAATGGTCCGGAACGGCTCTCCCTTAGAAAGCGAGAGCGCCACGATGATTGAGAACGCCAGCACCCCATATCCCTGTCCCACCAGAAAAAGCAGGCCGTATACCGACGAGTACCACGTCGGGTCCATCGACATCACCCAGTAGATAACCGCCGCCGTCATGGTTATGGAGTACACCACGATGCCCGGCCCGCTGATGTTCTCGAACTTCTTGATCCAGTAAGGCGTGTTGTCCGGCGAATCGGCATCTCTCTTCAAGGCCAGCGCATTCAACCGCCAGCTATAAAATCCCCAGATGGCGAAGCACAAACAGCTCACCCACACAAAGGCAAACGGATTCAGCATGGGCCGCTTGAAGTCCATGCAATGTGCCTGAACCTCATTGATGAGACCCGCCTTCAGCGCCTCCGCCGTTGCACTCACCGTGGTGTATTGGGCCCACAGATAAAGCCGCTTCATCTCGAAGGCCACAACTAGCCAGTAGATGAAAACCAGCGGCAGCGTGCGACTCATCGCCTCCAATGGCCGGCGCAACAGCAGGCCCCATTTGCCGCCGGAACAGTACTGCACCATCAACATCGCCAGCCCGCCCACTGAGAAACCGAACGTCAACGTCATCCCCAGTGCCCAGGCACGCAGCACATGTTCAATCGACCCATCCGCAAAGGCCAGCCCAGCTGCAATCACCGAGAAGACCACCCCGATCATCAGCGCGCGCGATTTCCAGCCGTCCACAAAGGCCGGCGCGCTGAGATCAGCGGGGAGTTGCCGGGTGGCCGCATGTGATTCGTGAGCCATTACATCCTTCCTTACTTTGCGGCCGCGGGAGCCGGTTTACTGAATGGAATTTCAATCTTCGGATCCGCCGGGTTGGCCGGAGCCATCGCCGGAGTTCCTTCTTTGCTTACCGGCGGATAGGCTTGCACAGCGGTTGAGGGCAGCGCCCATGGTTTCGCATCGCTCTCCGGCAAATTGCGTTCCGCGGCTATTTCGTCCAAGCTCCTGACTGTCACGCCCGACGGCACATCCTGCAGCGTGGCTGCATCGGTCAACTGCAAGGCGCGAATGTACGCAGCCACCGCCCAGCGATCTACCGGCGTGATCTGCGCCGAGTAGTCCGGCATCGCCCCATAGCCATGCGTCATCACGTAAAAGTAGTGCGAAAGTGGCTGTGCTCTGCGCACCTGGTCATGCAGGTTCGCCGCCGGTTTGTAGCCGCGGTCGACAATCATGCCCAGCCCATTGCCCACTCGTGAATGGCATGGAGTGCAATAGATATTGAACCGCTCCTGCCCTCGCTCGAGCACTTCCATAGTCACCGGGTAAGGCATCAGATCCTTCTCTTCCCGGTACCCATTGGCGCCTTGGACGACGCCGGTGTAGAAATAGCTGTCTTCGTGCAACTCGCCACGCGCCACCGTGTTCAGCACTTGCGGCCGCGCCCCGCGATGGTCTGCAAAGAAATCCGAGCCTCGCTGCGGAATCATCTTCGGCTCGTTCTGCATGTCCTGCCGGCAGCCAGCCACCAGCAGCAATGCAGCGAACCCTGACAATGCACCGAGGCGCTTTCCAATCCTCACAACATTGGGTGCCCCATCCTTGCGACGATTTTTGGTCGCAAGGGTGGGAGACGACAAATCTCCACACCGGCCACTGACCACTGACCACCGACCACTGCTCTTGAGGCGGTTCAAAAGCATCAGTACTCCACCTCCACCACAGAAACCGGTTGGAAGCTAGTGAGATAGGCCTTCGTTCCGGCCAGGTCAAACTTCGGGTCCAGCGCCTCGAGACACAGGAAGAACTTGTCCGTTGATGCCCCGTCGCGGAAGTTGGGCGCGTTGAACAGCGGATGATACAACGCGGGTAGCTTATTCAACGCCATCATCCCAAATGCCGCCGAAAGCCCCGCCCAAAGAATCGTCCACTCGTACGCAGGCACGATAAACGCAGGCCAGGAATACGTCGGACGCCCCGCCACGTTGATGGGATAGGCAACCACCGAAATCCATGTTTCCAGAGAGAACATCGCCGCAAGGCCCAACAATCCACCCACGAGTGTCACCAGTGGCACTTTGTTGCGATGAAAGCCGATAGCCTCCGCCGCTTCCTCCACCGGGTACGGTGTATAGCAGTCCATGCGCCGCCAGCCGTCCTGGTGCGCCTGGCGCGCCGCGCGAATCAAGTCACCCGGCGTATCGAATTCGGCCAGCAGGCCGTAAGCTCCTTCGCGTGCGGGCATCAGTCACCACCCCCAACTGCCGCCTTCGGCTTGATCTTTGCCCCAGGCACCAACATGCGCATCTCATTCATCGGAATCATGGGCAGGAAGCGCACGAACAATAGAAACAGCGTCGTGAACAGTCCCAGCGTTCCCACATAAGTCATGTAGTCCCACTTCGTGGCGCGATACGTGCCCCACGACGACGGCAGGAAGTCGCGATAAAGGCTGGTAACAATAATTACGAAGCGCTCAAACCACATGCCCGTGTTCACAATAATGGAGAGCACGAACATGTAGGAGATGTTGGTGCGCAGCCTGCGCGACCACAGCGTCGTAAGAGGAATCGCCAGGTTGCATGTGATAAGCACCCAATAGGACCAGCCCATCGGCCCGAAAGCGCGGTTCCAAAACGTGAATGCTTCCCAGTGCGATGCCGAGTACCACGCCATGAAAGCTTCCATGCCGTATCCGTAGGCCACGATGAATCCCGTCGCCAGCATCACCTTGCCCATGTTGTCGATGTGGCGTTCCGTCACCAGTTGCTCCAGGTGATAGAACTTGCGTAGCGGAATCGCCAGCGTCAGCACCATGGCGAAGCCCGAATAAATGGCGCCCGCCACAAAGTAGGGCGGAAAAATCGTCGTATGCCAGCCCGGTAGCACCGCCACGGCAAAGTCGAAGCTGATGACCGTGTGTACTGACAGCACCAGCGGCGTGGCCAGACCCGCCAGCAGCAGGGATGCCGTCTCATAACGCACCCAATGCCTCACGGAACCGCGCCAGCCCCACGAAAGTATCCCGTAAACGTACTGCCCCAACTTGGAATCCGCGCGGTCGCGAAACGTTCCAAAATCTGGAATCATTCCCAAATACCAAAAGACCACGGAAATGGTTGCGTAGGTCGACACCGCGAACACGTCCCACTCCAGGGGAGAGCGGAACTGCGGCCACACGTTCATGGTCAAGGGCAGCGGTAGCATCCAGTACCCCAGCCACGGACGACCCACGTGAATCAGGGGGAACATGCCCGCGCAGACTACGGCAAAGATCGTCATCGCCTCGGCAAAGCGGCTGATCGAGTTGCGCCATTGCTGCTTGAACAACAACAGAATGGCCGAGATCAGCGTTCCCGCATGGCCAATGCCGATCCACCACACAAAGTTGATGATGGCAAAGCCCCACGCCACCGGTTGCGTAATGGCCCAGATGCCCACGCCCTTCAGGAACAGCCACGTCACGGCCACCATCAGCATCGTCGCCCCCGCGCCGGCTATGCCGAAAAAGGCAAACCAGCCCAGAGGCGTGTGCGGAGTAAGCACGATCCGGGTGATCTTCTCGGTAACTGACTTGAAGGTCTGGCCAAGACCAATGACCCGGTATTCTCCTGTTGCTGGGTCGATGCCCGGGTCGCCGGTTTTTATTTCCCTGGTTGCCATCGCGTCTTCAACCCTTTGCCGGTGCATGTTCCACCGGCGTCTCTTCCAGTTCAGAATTCAGATTCAAAACTTCGGCCACGTAGGTCGTTCGCGGCCGGGTGTTTTGGTCAGCGAGCACCTGGTAAGTCCTCGGCTGGGCACTCAGCTTGGCCACCCTGCTGCTCTTGTCATTCAGGTTGCCGAAGGTGATCGCCGTGGCCGGGCATGCCTGCTGGCAAGCCGTCACAATTTCGCCGTCGCGAATCGGGCGATTCTCCTTATCGGCCTCGATCTTGGCTTCCGTAATGCGCTGCACGCAGTAGCTGCACTTCTCCATCACGCCGCGCGAACGCACCGTCACATCCGGATTGCGCATCAGCTTCAGGCTCTCCGTCTCATAGTCGGAAAAGAGCAGGAAGTTGAAGCGCCTCACCTTGTAGGGGCAGTTATTGGAGCAGTAGCGGGTGCCCACGCAGCGGTTGTAGACCATCATGTTCAGGCCTTCCGGGGTGTGCACCGTCGCGCCTACCGGACAAACCTGCTCACAGGGAGCGTTCTCGCATTGCTGGCACAGCATAGGCTGGAAGTGCGCACGCGGAGCGGCCAGGTCTCCTTCATAATAGGTGTCGATGCGAATCCACTGCATATTGCGCCCGATGCGCACCTGCTGCTTGCCAACCACGGCAATGTTGTTCTCGGCATAACAGCTCACGACGCAGGCATTGCATCCCACGCAGCTGTTCATGTCGATCGACATGCCCCACTTGTTGTCCGGATAGGTCCAGTTGGGGAAGAGAGACGTCCCCATGTCGGTCTTCTCACGACTTTCGCCCTCGTTAGCGAAATTCGGATTGGCCTTGAATTCCTCTAATGTTGCGTAGCGAATGATCGCGCGTTCGCCCAGCGCCTCATCGCCTTCCAGGGAGTTGTTGTCGTGGCCCTTGGGCTGGCCAAATCGTTCGCCACGATGATCCTGGAAGTGGCTCTTGGTGATGGCGATACCCCACTTGCCGTCCACATGCCGGATCGCACCTGTCGCGTGAAATGGAGCCCACGTATTGCGGATCAGGTAAGCATTGAAGCCCGCTCCCGAACCTACTCGCCCGGCAAATTCGCGCCCATAACCCAGGTAAACCGTCACTGAGTTTTCAGGATGTCCCGGGGCGACAATCACAGGAGCCTTCACCCGGCCCCCGCCCACGCTCAACTCCACAATGTCGTCTTCTTCCAGGCCCAGCTTCGTCATCATGGCGCCCGAAATGATGGCCGCATTGTCCCAGCTCAGATTCGTGACCGGCTTGGGAAGCTCCTGCAGCCAACCCACATTCGACCAGCGGCCGTCATACACGTTCCAATCGGGCCGAAAGATAATCTCGAGCGAATCCTTCGCCGCCGGCGCGGGGATTTTGGGAATCTGCACCTTGGCCGATCCGGCCTTCGCAAACGCCGTGTCCGCAATCCACCCATCGTGCAACGCCTTGCGCCATCCGGTTTCAAAATCCCCCTTGATGAGCGGTCTGCACGTCTCGCGCACCGCATCATACGGGCTCTCCATCGGGTCATTCATCAGCGCCTGCAAAATGTGATGTGCCGTCTTGCCGCCGTAAAGCGGATCAATCATCGGCTGCACAATCGAAACCGTGCCGTCATAAGAACGCGCATCCGACCATGACTCCAGATAATGCGCCGAATTAATATGCCATTGCGCAATCTGCCCGGTCTCATCCAGGTGCGATCCGAGGTGCGCCACAATCTGCGCCTTGTTGAATGCATCGGCAAATCCCAAATCCGCCGGAGCAGAGTAAATCGGATTGGCGTTCAGAGTGATCAGCCAGTCCACCTTGCCCGCATTCAGATCGGCCACCAGCGCTTTCATGTCGCCAATTTGATCGCTCGGCAGCGGATTCGCCGGCTCGGCACTCACCGTTACCGTCTTGCCCACATTTCCCAGCGCATCGTTCATGGCCAGCGCCAGTGCTGCCACCGAAGCGTCCTGATAGAGCCCCGGAATCACCGCGCACTTGCCCGCATTCGCCTTCAGGTCTTTGGCTGCAGCGGCCAGAAACGCCTGCTGTTCCGCACTCCACGCGTAAGCCGGAGCTTCAACACCCGAAACTCCCACTGCCTTCGCCAACTCCGCCGCAAATGCCGGAACTTCACTCGCCCGCAATCCCAGGCGGTGCTCGGCCTTGAACCCGGTTGTCGATGGACTGCTCTCGACTGCGTAGAGCCGGTTCATCCCGTTTTCGGGCTCTTTGCGCCGGTTGGCGTAAGCCCGCACCAGGTTGTGAAAACCTGGATACGCAGCGCCCGAAATAAAATCCGCGTCTAGCGAAACAATCACATCGGCCGCGCTCAGGTCATACTGCACATTCTGACTGCTGGCCAACGTCGTCCCCGCCACCGCCGGGTCATACTGCACCAGCTTCGCCTTTGGATACGCCGCCTGCACCGCCTTCCACTGCCGCGCCAGAGTCGGCGAAGTAATCGTCTCGCTTAGGAAATAAATCCCCGTCCCGTCTTGAGTCGCTGCGACCTTCAGCCGCAATGCTTCAGCAAATTCTGCCCATTCCCGGTTCTCGCCCCGATACAGCACCCGCTGCGAACGATCCGGATCGTACAAACCCAGCAACGTCCCCTGTGAAAACACATCCGAGGAGCCGTGATTGTATGGATGTTCAGGATTTCCATCGACCTTGATCGGCCGGAACTCGTCGCTCTTCACCAACAGCGGAACCGCACCGGTCACAAACGGGTGCGCAGTGGCAAAGTACATCGGCTTGCCTAAGACCAGCTCTTCCGGCGCCTTGACATAGGGATAAATCGGCTCGTCCGGCTGCTTGGTGCATCCTGCCAGCCCTGCCAGCGCCATCGATGCACCCATCAACTTCATGAAACCGCGCCGCGAAACCGGGTCCACCCATTCCTGCGCCGAGCTCGGAAACTCGCGCTCTACCGCGGCTTGAAACTCAGCCGTATCGGCCAGCTCGTCTATCGATTGCCAATACCGCTTGCCCTTCACGCCCCTCAGTTCACGGCGCACTTCGGCCAGGGTCATCGGCACCGCGGACTCAGCCTCGACGGCGAGAAGATCCTGCTTTGTGTCGGGGCTCGACTTCAGTCGAGCCGAAACATCCGCAGAATCGACCGGGGCTTCAACACCTGAGGGATGCTGCCCGAGAGATTTGTTCACGACTTTCCTTTTTTCATCCGACAAATTGTTCAACTCAGGTCCACTCATTCTTTTGCTCATCGGTGGCACGTATCGCAACTGGTGAGTTGCCGCGGATTCTTAATCTTGTAACTCTGCAGCAGAAAATGACCCAACTCATCCTGGTTGGTGAACTTGCGATAGCCCGCCGCTCCCGGCAGCTTTGCCGCCGCTGTGTCGGTCACCGGACCTTGTGCCGGCGCGGGCAGGTCCAGCGACGCAACCTCGGCTCCCGTGCCACCCGAGGGATTTCTCATCATGCAGTTCACGCTCTGCGCCGTCGGAACTTCGGACTTCTCATCCTCGACCGCGCACCACACCGGGTGGTCTTCCGACGGTTTCTCCCACGCCATGTCGTAGATCTCGGCGGTGGGCCGCAGATTCTTCGCCGGATTCCGGTGGCAGTCCAGGCACCACTCCATTTGCAGCGTGTTCTGCGCATACATCAGCGGCATCTGGTCCACGCGGCCATGGCAGCTCGAGCAGCCGATCCCCTTGTTCACGTGAATGGAGTGATTGAAGTAAGAGAAATCCGGCAGATCGTGCACCTTCGTCCACACGATTGATTGCCCGGTGGCCCAGCTATTGCGAACCGGCTCCAGCAACTGGGCGTTCGTCCATATCTGTGCGTGGCAGTTGATACAGGTCTTCGTCGGGGGAATACCTGCGTAACTCGACTTCTCCACCGTCACGTGGCAGTACTGACATTGCAGCCCCAGGCCCTGCACGTGATGCTTGTGACTGAACGGCACTGGCTGTTCCGGGCGTTGACCCTGCCGCGTGACCCACGGGGAGCGCTGCAACTGGTCCAACGTGACCCCTAATGCGATCACAATCAGCCCCGTCAACACCAGGCTCGCGCGAGCCAGCGCGTTGGAGCTGCGGTCAAATATCTGCGCCATGAATACTTTCCTGGGTGTTCGTCTGCTGCGTTTGGTATCGCAATATGCGCGCTGTGCTGGCGGTCACATACCTTCCGGTATTTCTCAGTTTTAATGCGAAGGGAAGCTCTGCTTCGGATGCCCCGAAAAATCAATATAGCAGCCTGAACCGCTTCTGCGACTTCTGAAAGCTCGCAAAATTGAAAAAATATTCATCTTTGCCAAAATTTGTAATCTACTGAAAAGACTGTATCTTGTGATGAAGTTTCTTTCGAGGAAAAACCTCCCGTTCCCCTGGTAATACGCGTACCAGAGAATGGGATATTTGTAATCAAAATACCACGCGAAATCTGGACCTGAACATCGCTGCGGCGTGACAGAGTTTGTTCCTGGTACGCAGTTGCACTCAACGCCTTTTGCAGTTCTGACCAGCCTGCGCATCATCGCCTTTTCTGCGATATGGCATCATAGGTCTCCGCAAAAGACTCGTCCGGCGATGTGCTCGGCCAGCCGGCTATCACCAAAAACACATCCAGCACAAAAAGCGCGATTGCAATATCGTTGAAAAGCGTTGCCGGGCGAATATTGGGCCACAGTTGATTGGCCGCCCAGAAGAGAAAGGCGATCGCCAGCAGAATCGCCTTCAGTGCCTCCGCGCGCGCTGGCTTGTGCGCGGCTTGGTAAAGAAGATAAGTAAAAGCAATCATGGCCAGCGGAAATGCCGCGAGAAAGTCATGGGCTCTCGCCGGGAACAGCCGCGGATCGATGTCCCATGCCAGCAGCACGCCGACGCTCACCAGCGTAACCACTCCAAGGACAACGGGGAAAGTCCGATGGGCCCGGTTCAAACGAAAATACATGCGCCATTATCCCTCCCGGTTCAAAAGGAATACATAAGCGCCACACCTGTCATCAGACCGCCGAAGGGCCACCGGCTCGCGCGCGTTCCGGTTTCCATCTCACTCGGCGGCGTAG
Source organism: uncultured Acidobacteriaceae bacterium (assembly GCA_963800145.1). Classification (GTDB taxonomy): domain Bacteria; phylum Acidobacteriota; class Terriglobia; order Terriglobales; family Acidobacteriaceae; genus Telmatobacter. The sequence continues at coordinate 198,970 of CAWCZX010000002.1, forward strand.
CACGCTCCACCGCAGAATTGAGCCCGCGAATCACCTTCGCCCACTCCCGACAATTCAATGCTTTAGAATTCAAAGAGGCATTTCAACCGGTTGCCTTCAGTCTCAAAACCCTCAGCTTATGCGGATCTAAGTCCGGAGGGTGAGCGCCTATCGATTGAACGTCCGAAAGGGAAGGGCCATGAAGTACGCGGGATTGCTTGTCATGCCGGCCGGTTTTTTCCTCACTATTGCAGCCATCCTCCTGTTCCCTGCGCCGGCCTCGCGCGCCGCTTTTGTCGTTTGCGGACTGGCCGTCGAGATCATGGGGCTGGGTGTTGCAGTGCGCGGCCACATGCAGGCTCGAGGGGAGCAGCGCCCGTGACCCCATTCGCCCTGCCTCCTTTCACTGATTCAGCATTCACTCTCACCCTGGGACTTCTGCTACTGGCTCCGCTTGCCATCGCGGGTGTGGCCCTCATCAACACTGGCCTGGGCCGCTCACGCTCCGCCGCACAATCGTTGCTTGGCTCCCTTTCCATGATCTCCGTCGCTGTCATCGGATTTGCGCTCATCGGCGCAACCTTCGCCGATGCCGCAGCACCCGGCCACGTCTTCCATCTCTCCGCCAAGCCCTGGAACTGGGCAGGCACCGGTTCCCTGCTGCTCAGCGGTCTCGGCTCAGCTCCTGCCCGCGCGCAGCTCTCCGTTCTTTTTGAGTTTCTCGCCGTGGCTCTCATGGCGCTCATCCCCTGGGGCTCTGGTGCAGACCGCTGGCGCCTCCCCGCGGGAATTGCATCTACCGCCGTCCTCGCTGTCGTGGTCTTTCCCCTCTTGACCCACTGGGTCTGGGGAGGCGGCTGGCTGGCTCAGCTCGGCATCAACTTCTCCCTCGGCTCCGGTTTCCTCGATGGCGGCGGCGCGGCCACGGTCCACGTTCTCGGCGGCCTTTGCGCCCTGGCGGTCGTCTGGATCGCCGGTCCACGCAAAGGCAAATTTCCCAAGGAAGGACTTTCCACCGCCATGCCGGGCCACAACGCAGTCTATGTTCTCTTCGGCTGCCTCATCGCCCTGGTCGGCTGGCTTGCGTGGAACATGGCCGGAGCGCTCCTCTGGCTCAATGCCGCTCCGTCCACCCTTGCGGTCACTGCGGTCAATACTTTGCTTTCGGCCGCCGCAGCTCTCGGCGCCACCTATGCCGTTACCCGCATTCGATTTGGCAAGCCCGACGCCAGCCTCTGCGCCAACGGCTGGCTCTCCGGACTGGTCGCCTCCAGCGCCTGTGCCGCTCTCGTCTCACCCGGCCAGGCACTGTTTATCGGGATTGTCTCTGGTATCGCAACGCCCCTCCTGGTCGAAGTGCTAGAGCTCGCGCTCTCCATCGACGACCCCTCCGGAGCCATCAGCGTTCATGCCGTCAGCGGGCTCTGGGGATTGGTAGCCGTAGGATTTTTCTCCTCTCAGCCGGGCCAACTCGTCGCTCAGCTTGTCGGAATAGCCACACTGCTCGGCCTCGTCCTGCCGCTGACCTATCTGCTCTTCTGGCTCCTAAACCGCGTAGTTCCCTTTCGCGTCGACCCCGACGGAGAGCGTATCGGCATGGATCTCCATGAACTCGGCGGCGGCGCCTACCCGGAATTCGTAGTCCACCGGGACGACTCATACCGCTAAGAAATCCTCAGCACACAACCTTAGACCGCAATCTGGAACCTTCACGCCCGCGGAAGACCCTGCGCGCTTTCCGTTCAATTTCCTTGGAATGGTTGCCATCTACCAGGGATCAGACAGAGAATCACGCGCAAATTGCCATCGGGTGTCAGCATCGACATCACCATTTTGTGTGCCCCAATCACCCTTCTGTGTCATTGAGAGTTCCGCATTCAGTCGTCAGGATGCCTGTATGCGAGTCAACCTCATCACTCATCGGTCCGATCGTTCCGAGTCAAACATCGGAACAATTCCGCTTTCCCTGACAATCCGCCCTGCATGCGGGTTACCCGGCGACTACGAGTGCCCCACCGATAGCGCTGCGCTCCTGCGGCTGCTGCGGCAACAAACCGACCTGCCTGGTACCGTTCTGCAGAGTTTCGAGAACAGTCTGCGAGCCCAGCTCGGTGCGCGGTTATTGGGCGTGGAACTGAGCGACACCGTCCTCACGAAGATGGGCTACTTTATCGACTAGAGGGCTTGCCGCGCTGTCTCGTCATCTTGCTGCTCTGTTGGCCGGGCGGTCGCTCGTCACCGCCTCGCCAGCAGCAACATCAACCCGAACAGCACCATCGGAATCAGTGCTAGTCCGGCGTATAGCAGCATTCTCTTGTTCAGACCCTTGCGCCGCCCATGCCCGACCGAGCGCACGTCGCGCTCTTCTACCCCGACTTGCTCCTGGTGTTCAAGGTCCCAGGCCATCTCATGGGCCGTCGCGTAGCGGTGCCGTGGGTCACGCTCCAGCGCGCGGTACAGAATCTCCTGCAGTTCAGGCGAAATCTCCGGATTCAACTCCCGTGGCGGCGGAGGATCGTTGAGCAGTCGCTCATTCATTGCTGCCAGCGGATTCTGATCCACAAATGGCACGCGCCCCGTCAGCATCTCGTAGAGCATGATACCCATCGCATAAATGTCGCTGCGCTGATCACCACGCTGGCCTTTCACTTGTTCGGGTGAAATGTAGTCGGGTGTGCCCATCGCCGCCGAAATGTTCACAAACGTCAGGCGTCGCGCGTCTTCCTTCATCGCAATCCCAAAATCAATCAGCTTGATTTCATCGTTCGCGTCCACCATCACGTTTTCGGGCTTCAAATCGCGATGTACGATCCCCCGCTTGTGCATGTAGTCCAGCGCTTGGCACATCCCCAAAGCGATCTTCACTGCCCGGTCCACCGGCAGCTTCTTCTCTTCGTTCAGAATGGTTCGGAGCAGCCGGCCGTTCACCCATTCGATGACCATGTAAACCCGGCTGCGCGATTCGCTGTTGAACGTCTTCACCACACCAGGATGGTCCAGCAATTGGCCGATCTCTTCTTCGCGCTTGAAGCGCTCGAAAAGCACTGGATCGGCTTCCAATTCCGGGTGGGGCACCTTGATCGCCACTTCCCGGCCGGTCTTCTCATCCGTGGCCTTGTAAAGTACTGACATGCCGGTGCGGGCAACCACCGCGTCAATGCGGTAGTGATCGAGCACCTCGCCCGGTGCGAGCATCGTTCTGGTCGTGTCTGTCGTCATCAGTGGCGCTACCGCTGACCCAATTGTTTCATGCCGGTTCGTAAGAGAATCGTCAGGGAAAACGAAAGAATCTCTTCAAAGCGCGATTCCTTGCGCTCAGGGTCTGCTATCTGACTCCTCCCGCTGCGGTTCTATATGATGGGATGCGAGATGCAGCTCATTTCGAGACTCCTGGCCGCCTGCCTCGCCCTCACTTGGGGATTGGCGACTCTGCCAGGAAACGCCACCGCGGCAAGTTCCCGCTCCCGCCCCCAGATGCAGCCGCAGGAAACCGGCTTCCTCAATCGCTCGATTGAGCTGCACCGCGTTGATTACCACTTCCAGGTCTATTTGCCAGAGGAGTGGCGGCGCGACGACCACAAGCAATGGCCCATCATCTTGTTTCTTCATGGACGAGGCGAACGTGGTTCTGAAGGAATGTGGCAAACCCAAATCGGCCTCCCGTCGCAGGTGCGCGACCACCCCGAACGATGGCCCTTCATCATCGTCATGCCTCAATGCCCGCAGGGCCAATATTGGACTGACCCCGACATGATGGAAATGGCCTTGGCGGCCCTCGATCGGGAGACTGCTGAATTCCATGCCGACCCCGCCCGCACATATCTCACCGCCCTCTCACTGGGCGGATACGGCGCCTGGGAATTGGCCCGTTTGAATCCCAAACGCTGGGCAGCCGTGGCCATCGCCGCCAGCGGCATCTTCTGGAGTTACGCCCCCGAACGGTGGCATGCGTCGGCCACACTTCCTGCCGAATACGCCCGCGATATCGGCCGTACCCCTTTATGGCTCTTCCATGGCAGCGAAGATGACGTCGTGTCGCCGCGTGAAGCTGAGCTGATGTATGCGGCATTCAAGGCATCCGGGGGCGATATCCGTCTCTGGGTCTATCAAGGCTTACGGCACGATTGCTGGACCCGCGCTTTCAATGAGCCCGAACTGCCCCGCTGGCTGCTCGCTCATCACCGTGGTCAGCAGGATCCGCCTGCCTTTGCCGAGCGTCTGTTGATTCCCCTTCACCCGCCCGCCATTCGGCTCACGCCTACTCAACTCGATAGTTTTGCCGGCGAATACCACGACGCGCACGGCGTGCTCGCTGTTACGGTCTTCCGCCAGGGTGAACAGCTTTACCAGAAAGACCTCCACGGTGCGATCTCCGAGTTGGCCGCCGAATCGCTGTCCACTCTCTTCTACCCCAACGGCAGCAGCATCAGCCGCTTGCTCGTGGAGCGCGACACCCAGGGGCGTGTAGTCGCTCTCGTGTTCCACGACGACCGCCACGAAGAGCGATGGGAGAAGCGGGTCAACGCTCCCCTTCGATGACTCCGAACCTTTAATTCGATTGAGATGTCGGTTGGGAACTGTCAACCCGTCGTTTCCGTAGTAATCTCAGGACGAATCGAGGAGGAGGCACAATGTTTTGCAGCGGATGTGGTCAGGCCTTGGTGGCAGGGCAGGTGGTCTGCCCTCAATGCGGCCGTCCGGTAGCGCCACCCATTCCCCCGGTGCCCAATCTGGAATTCCAGTTGAATAATTTCGCCGGCAGAATCAAAGCGCTCAGCATCGTTTGGTTCGTCTATGGTGGATTGTCCCTCGTGCTCGGCGTCTTGGGGCTCGCCTTTGCCAATGCCTTCTTCCACGGCAACTTTGGTCCCTGGCAGCATGGCCCTTGGGAACATGGTCCATGGGGGCCAGAGATGTTTTGGCCCGCGATTCTGCGCTTCGGATGGGCTATGGTTGTCGTCCGCTCGGCACTCGCCTTCGCTGCTGGCTGGGGATTGATGGAACGCACCGCGTGGGGCCGAATCGTCGCCATCGTGGCATCTTTCCTGTTTCTGCTCAAGATCCCCGTCGGAACCGCTCTTGGCATCTGGACACTCGTCACGCTCCTCGGCTACCGCAATACAACCCTCTACGACCAGTTGCAATAAGCGTGCCCACGCCCCCTGGGGTCCGCTTCCACTGTCGCTGACTACTGGCTGCTGATCCCTGATCCCGTCGCCTGCCATACAATCAAGCCATGAGTTTCCCTGAAAACCGCATGCGTCGATTGCGCCGCACTGAGTCTCTGCGCGCGCTGGTCCGCGAAACTTCGCTTGATCCCGGCGACCTGATCTACCCGCTGTTTATCTGCCCTGGCCAAGGAGTGCGCCATGCCGTCGGCTCTATGCCGGGCGTCTTCAATCTCTCCGTCGATGAAGCGGTTCGCGAAGCCGAAGAAGCCGTTAGCCTTGGGCTCGGCGGCCTCCTGCTCTTTGGCCTTCCCGACTCCAAAGATGAACAGGCCTCCGGCGCGTGGGACGAAAATGGCATTGTGCAGCAGAGCTTGCGCGCGCTCAAAGGGTCTTCGTCTGCGAAGAAACTCGTTCTCATCGCCGACGTCTGCCTCTGCGAATACACCAGTCACGGCCACTGCGGCGTGATCGTCAAAACCGATGACGGCGGCTATGACGTCGACAACGATCCGTCCCTCGATCTATTGGGCCGCACCGCCGTCAGCCTGGCGCGCGCCGGAGCCGACATCGTGGCTCCCAGCGACATGATGGACGGCCGCGTAGGAGCCATTCGCTTCGCCCTTGACGAAGACGGCCTCGCCCAGACCCCGATCCTGAGCTACGCATCGAAATTCGCCTCCGCCTTCTACGGACCGTTCCGCGAAGCGGCCGACTCCGCCCCCCAGTTCGGCGACCGCAAGACCTACCAGATGGATGGTGCCAATCTCCGCGAGGCAATGCGCGAGATCGAACTCGACCTCGAAGAGGGTGCTGACATGATCCTCATGAAGCCCGCCATGCCTTACCTCGATGTGGTGCGCGCAGCCCGCGAGCGCGTCGACGTGCCCATCGGCGCCTACCAGGTTTCAGGCGAATACTCTATGCTCCAGGCCGCCTTCGAGAAAGGCTGGCTCGACCGCGATCGTGCCATTCTCGAGTCGCTGCTCGGCATCCGCCGCGCCGGCGCCGACTTCATCGTCACCTACTTCGCCAAAGACGCTGCGAAACTCCTGTAGTGATCTGCGCCACAGGCACTTCGGATGTCAGGTACCAGGCTATGCAGCTTGCAAGAAACATCGATTCCTTGAAAGGGCACGACTTTAGTCGTGCCGCGAACACCTCATAATGAATTCGGCTTTAGCCGCTGAGGGATGGTCTTCTTGCTCGCGTCGAGATTTTTTCCGCAGTCTGTATAGCACCTTCGGAAATTGGCGTAGTCCGAAACCGCGCGCTCCGGTGGCTTTCTTCTCAAGAAGGAGCACCCTTCACAGCGCTCAAAAAGTCCTCGTGTATTCCGAATGTGCTCTAAAACTTCTTTCGCAGATACTCAAACACCACGTATCCGATAAACGCCGAAATCATTCCGATCAGAAAATTCGCCCCGGTAAAAATGTCGCTCAGTGCGATTGCGAGGCTCTGCCCCTTTTCATGGCCAACCGTAAATTCCCCCATCAACAAGTTCGAATAGAACAGAAATATGATGAACGCAATCTCGATCACAGCGCGGAGAACCTGTTTGAGCAGTCCGCGAGTTGTTGAATTCTGGCGCATTGAATTCCAATCGTAACAAGAATCCTTGGAGTCGCAAGGCTTCCCCATTCCAACAGCGCCGCAAGCTTATGCTCGCGGCCGAATGCTCTGGGGAACAACGCAGGGATTGTGGCACGACGGCGACAGGCGATCGATCCTGAACCATTCCCGTCCCTCGCCGCGTTCCGCGCTATTTTTTGAGGAATGCCAGCAGGTCAGCGTTGATCGTTTCCGCTTGCGTGGTTGGCATGCCATGCGGGAAGTCCTTATAGGTCTTGAGCGTCCCGTTCTTTAGCAGCTTTGCGGACAAGGGCCCAGCGGCGACGTAGGGCACGATCTGGTCATCCTCGCTATGCATCACCAGCACCGGCACAGTGATCTTCTTGAGGTCCTCGGTGAAATCAGTCTGTGAAAAGGCGACGATGCCGTCGTAGTGCGCCTTCGCGCCGCCCATCATGCCCTGGCGCCACCAATTATGGATGGCCGCTTCGGAAGACTTCACGCCCGGCCGATTGAAACCATAGAACGGGCCCGACGCTACATCGAGATAGAATTGCGAGCGATTGGCCGCAAGTTGCACCTGAAAATCGTCGAAAACCTTCTTGGGAAGGCCATTCGGATTAGCCGCCGTCTTCACCATCAGCGGTGGCACCGCGCTGATCAACGCAGCCTTCGCCACACGGCTCTCTCCATGCCGGCCCAGGTAGCGTGTTACTTCGCCTCCCCCAGTTGAATGGCCGACATGTATGGCGTTCTTCAAATCGAGATGCGCCGTCAATGCCGCCAGATCGTCGGCGTAATGATCCATGTCGTGTCCATCGCCCGTCTGGGAGGATCGTCCGTGTCCGCGCCGGTCGTGGGCTATGACTCGATAGCCATGATTGAGAAAGAACATCAACTGCGCGTCCCAGTCATCGGCGCTCAGCGGCCAGCCGTGGCTGAATACGATTGGCTGACCCGTGCCCCAGTCTTTGTAATAGATCTGCGTACCGTCCCTGGTGGTAATCGTGGGCATAAAAGTCCTCCTTGTTTTCGTTGGGGAAGTTTTGGTTGTTCCGGATGGGGACCCGCTACAAGCCCATTGAGTGCCGACGGCAGAACAGCAACTCGGCGAATTCGCCGGGCCGGCTTTCAATTTTCAGCGGACCCAGTGCTCCTGAGTCCTTCAAGCCTAGCAGAGCGGGACCGCCGTGTGAACAGCTCACCGAAAATTCGACAGCTCAAGGAAACCAGCACCAATTCCGCTCAACTTCATAAAACTTCTTTGCGTAGCGGTGAGTCTGTGGTCTTCTACTTTCACCCGCCTATGCTCAAAAAACTTGAAAGCTATTTTGAATTCACTCATCTGGGCACCAATTGGCGCACTGAGATTCTGGCTGGAGTCACCACATTCCTGACCATGGCATACATCGTCCTGGTCAATCCCGCCATCCTCTCCGCCACCGGCATGCCGCTGGCTGCCGTTACTGCGGCCACCTGCCTCTCCGCGGCTTTCGGTTCTATCTTGATGGGCATCGTCGCGCGGTATCCCATCGCACTCGCACCCGGCATGGGCCTCAACGCCTACTTCACCTACACCGTCTGCCTCAAAATGCATATCCCCTGGCAAACAGCGTTGGGTGCCGTCTTTCTCTCCGGTGTGATCTTTCTCGCGCTCACCGCAGCCGGAATCCGCCAGATGATTCTTCGCTCCATTCCCCATGAACTCTACGCAGCAGTGGCGAGCGGCATCGGACTCTTCATCGCCTTCATCGGATTCCGCAACGCCGGCCTCGTCGTCAGCGATCCCGCCACGCTCGTCGGCATGGGCAGCATCCGCAACCCCACCGCCGCGCTGGCCCTCTTCGGCCTCATTCTCATGGTGATTCTTGAAGTCCGCAAGGTGCGCGGCTCCATCCTCATCGGCGTCCTGACCACTACCGGAATCGCATGGGCGCTCGGCCTCGTGCACTGGACACCGGCTGCCGGCGGCTTTCAATCCCTCGCCGCCACTGCATTCAAACTCGACATCCGCGGCGCGCTCAACAAGGGCCTTCTTGAAATCATCTTCGTTTTCTTTTTTGTGGACCTCTTTGACAACCTTGGCACCCTTGTCGCCGTCACCAAGCGCGCGGGACTCATCGCGCACGATCACTCCATTCCCCGCCTCAATCGCATTCTGCTGGCCGACGCCACATCCACCGTCTTCGGCTCTCTCACCGGCACGTCCACGGTGACAAGTTATGTCGAGTCCACAGCGGGCGTAGCCGCAGGAGGCCGTTCCGGCGTCACCGCCATCGTCACGGGGCTGCTATTTCTCGTTGCCATCGGAGCCGCTCCCTACGTAGGCGTCGTCCCCCAGGCCGCCACCGCCCCCGCGCTTATTCTGGTCGGCTCCATGATGGTTGCCACTATTGTTGAAATCCGCTGGCACGACCCGCTCGTCGCCATCCCCGCCTTTCTTACACTCGTTCTAATACCGCTCACCTACTCCATCGCGAACGGCCTCGGATTCGGTGTCATCGCCTGGGCCGTCCTGCATCTTGCCACCGGCCGCTACCGCAAACAGGATTGGTTGCTCTACACTCTCGCTGCGCTGTTCCTGCTCCGCTTCATCTATCTGGGCACAAGCTAGCAGTTTGTCACGATTTGTGCCCCGACCAGGCTTCCATCCATGCGCCACTTAAAATGCGGTTTTCATCCATGCACCAACAAATAACAAATGCGGTTGTCATCCCGAGCGAAGTCGAGGGATCTGCGGTTGCTCTTTGATCGCAACGCTGTTCCGCAGTGCCTGCCGGTTTCAGACCGATAGAATCGAACTGAATGCGCTTCCCCACTTCAGCCCGCCTTATCGCCACTGCATGCGCTTTCATCGCGGCCGCTTTCGCTCAAGCAACCGACACCTACCGCGTCGTCCACGCCTACCCGCACGATCAACAAGCGTTTACGCAAGGGCTCATTTACCTGGATGGCCACTTATACGAAAGCACCGGTTTGCAAGGTCACTCATCCCTCCGCATGGAAGACCTCGAAAGCGGACGAATCCTCAAGTTCCAGGATGTCCCCAGCCGCTACTTTGCCGAGGGACTCACCAACTGGGGCAGCATCCTGATCCAACTCACATGGCAGTCCCACGCTGCGCTGGTCTACGACCGCTCCACTCTGCGCTTTTTGCGCACCTTTCCGTACGATGGCGAAGGCTGGGGCTTGACGCAGGATGGCAAGAGTCTGATCCTGAGCGATGGCAGCGCAACCCTGCGCTTCTTCGATCCCGCCACGTTCCATCAAGTGCGGAAGATCATCGTCAAAGATCGCGGCGCTCCCGTGACCGAGCTCAATGAGCTCGAATTCATCCACGGCCAGATCTACGCCAACGTCTGGCACTCCGATCGCATCGCCCGCATCTCTCCCACGACCGGAACCGTGCTGGGATGGATCGACCTCACCGGCCTGCTGCCCGATTCCCAGCGAACAAACCCCGAAGCCGTGCTCAACGGCATTGCCTACGATGCAGCGCACGAGCGAATCTTCGTCACCGGCAAACTCTGGCCGAAGATCTTCGAAATCAAAATAATTCCCGAATCGGTCAAGGCCATTCCGAAGAAACGTAACAAGTAACAATCTGGAACCCGCCTCAACAACCATTTCCGCAATCACATTTCGGCAGTCCGTCCAACGCGTATACTCGTCGGCAAGGCAAGCGCAATGGACCCATCGTCATTCACCACACTCAGCCTCTCGCAGAACGCAGCCATCCTCACCATCATCCTCGCGTTCGCCGGCTACCTGGTCACCTTTCTCAGCGCGCGCATGCTGGCTCGCCGCCGCGACAAGCTGCGCCTTGTCAACAAGCGACTCAATGAATTCTACGGCCCACTCTACGTAGCCTCTGAAGCCGGAAACATTGCCTACCGCTCACTTTTAAATCGCCAGGGAAAAGAAAAAAGCGAACCGATCCTCGACGCGGAGATGAAGGATTGGGTTTTATGGATGACCACCATTTTCATGCCGCTCAATGACATTCGCGAGAAGGTCATTATCGAGAAAGCCCACCTGATCATCGAGGAGCAGATGCCCCAATGCCTGCTCGATTTCGTCACTCATGTCGTGGGATACAAGGCGGTCCTCGCACAATGGGCCGAGGGCGATTACACCGAACGTCGCTCCACCATCGGCTGGCCTCCCGAGTTTGACGTCTATGTAAAGCGCTCCTATGCCTCACTCAAAGCAGAACAAACCGCGCTGCTGCACAGTGCGCCATGGCGCATCTATCAGCGGCTCTCTGGAGGAAAAGGGTAATCGTGTCTGCCTGAGAACCGAATATTGTCGCTGACTTGCTTAGCGTCAAATACAAAAATGCGCCCAGCTCCGCGATCAGATTCGCCTAAACACTAACCGGCAACGCCAGATTCTTCCAAAGGCGCAGCGTGGGGTCGGCCTGGTTAATGGTGTAGAAGTGCAGACCGGGCGCGCCATTGCGCACCAGCGTCTCGCACAAACGCGTGACCACATCCAGGCCAAAGTCCAGCAGCGCCGGCTTGTCGTTCTGCAAATGCTCCAGGCGCAGCCGTACCCAGCGGGGCAGATCGGCGCCGCAGCCGTTACAGAAGCGAAGAGTATTGGCAAAGCTCGTGATAGGCATGATGCCCGGCACGATCGGAATGGTGATGCCCGCCTTCCGACAGCGCTCGACGAAGTCAAAGTATGCGTCGGCATTGTAGAAAAGCTGAGTCAATGCCCCATCCGCGCCGGCCTCTACCTTGCGGCAAAAGTTCTCGAAGTCCGTGCCGGGATCGGCTGCCTGCGGGTGCATCTCCGGGTAGGCCGCCACCTCGATCTTGAAGGCGTCACCATGCGTCTCGCGGATAAAGCTGACCAGTTGATTGGCGTAGTGAAACTCCCCTGGCGCAGAGGTGCTCATCGCGGTGGCCGGCAGATCGCCGCGTAAGGCCACAATGCGTTTCACGCCTGCGTCCCGGTATCGCTGAAGGTGCGCGGCAACGTTGGCGTGCGTCGAGCCCACGCACGTCAGGTGCGGCACCGCCTCAATGCCGGCGTGCTTCACCACGGTAATCAGCGTGTCGTAAGTCCCATCCTGATCAGAACCGCCCGCGCCATGCGTGATCGAGAAAAACTCCGGCCCCACCGCAGCGAGTTGCCGTATCACCGCCGGCAGCTTGGCAAGACCCTCCGGAGTCCGCGGCGGAAAAAGCTCGAACGAAAAACTAAGCGAATCCATGAACGTAACCCCGAAGAAACGCCTGAAAACAGAACCGGCTCCCAGGCCTCATCCGCCGCAGCTAAGCGACCTGGGAAACCACAATCACAACCGATTACCATTCAATGCCCATTGATCACTTACCACTGATCACTGTTCACTAGTATCTGTAGTTCTCCGCCTTGTACGGCCCGTTCACCGATACACCCAGATAATCGGCCTGCTTTGGCGTCAGGGTGGTCAGCTTGACCCCGATCTTTTCAAGATGCAGCCGCGCAACCTCCTCGTCCAGCCGCTTGGGCAGCACATACACATCGACCTTGTATGTGTCCTTGTTCTTCCATAGATCGATCTGTGCAAGGGTCTGGTTGGCGAAGCTGTTGCTCATCACAAAGCTCGGATGCCCCGTCGCGCAACCCAGGTTCACCAGCCGTCCCTCGGCTAGCACAAAAATGCAGTGCCCATCCGGAAACGTGTACTTGTCCACCTGCGGCTTGATGTTGAGCTTCGTCACACCCTTCTCCGCATTCAGCAGGTCCATCTGAATTTCATTATCAAAGTGCCCGATGTTGCAGACAATGGCTTGGTCCTTCATCTTCTTCATGTGTTCCAGCGTGATGATGTCCACATTGCCGGTGCAGGTCACATAAATGTCGCCGCGTCCCAGCGTGTCCTCCACCGGCGCAACTTCAAAGCCTTCCATCGCCGCCTGCAGCGCATTGATCGGATCCACTTCTGTCACGATCACCCGCGCTCCCATGCCGCGCAGCGAGTGCGACGAGCCTTTGCCCACATCGCCGTAACCGCAGATCACCGCGACCTTACCCGCCACCATCACGTCCGTGGCGCGCTTGATCCCGTCGGCCAGCGACTCGCGGCAACCGTAGAGGTTATCGAACTTCGACTTGGTCACTGAATCGTTCACGTTGATCGCAGGAACCAGCAGCTTGCCCTGTTCCATCATCTTGTACAGGCGATGCACGCCCGTCGTCGTCTCTTCGCTAACCCCGCGCCATTCCTTGGCCACCTTGTGCCAGTGCTGCGGGTCCTCTGCATACACCTTCTTCAGCAGGTCCTTGATCACCTGCTCTTCGTGATTCCCCGAGGGGCTATCGACCCACTTGTCGCCCTCTTCCAACTCATAACCCTTGTGAATCAGAAGCGTCACGTCGCCACCATCATCCACCACCAATTGCGGCCCCAGGCCGCCCTTGTGGCTCAGCGCGCGATAGGTGCAATCCCAGTACTCTTCGAGTGACTCGCCCTTCCAGGCAAACACCGGCACGCCCGCAGCCGCAATCGCTGCAGCCGCATGGTCCTGTGTCGAAAAGATGTTGCAGCTCGCCCAGCGAACCTCCGCGCCCAGGCTCACAAGCGTCTCAATCAGCACCGCCGTCTGAATCGTCATGTGCAGCGATCCCGTAATCCGCACGCCCTTCAGCGGCTTCTCCGCCGCGTATTTGTTGCGGATTGAAACCAATCCCGGCATCTCGTGCTCGGCGATGTCGATCTCTTTCCGGCCCCAGTCCGCCAATGCCAGATCAGCGACTTTGTACTCCGAACCCGCGACTTCAAGTGTGGTAGCAGCCATTCTGAATCTCCTTATATCGTCCTATCGTGATATGTTGATATGTATCAGAAACCACCTATGCCGTCAATTGTGAAAATCCTCCGCATGGTAGCCGACCCCAGCCGGCTCCGCATCCTCCTCCTTCTCCAAAGCGAGGAACTCTCCGTCGCCGAACTGCAGGAAATTCTCGTCATGGGCCAAAGCACCATCTCCACCCACCTCTCGCAACTCAAGCAGGCCGGCCTCGTTGAGGACCGCCGCACGGGCAAAAGCAATCTCTACCGCTTCGCCACCACCTCCGCCACCTCTGGTGGGGCTGGCGTTTTGGACCAGCTCCTTAGTCAGGCCAAGAACGAGATTCCCGAAGCCGCACAGGATCAGGCGGCCATGCGCCGGGTGCTCCGCAAGCGGCAAGACAAGATGCGCAGCTTCTTTGACAGCGTCGCCGGGCGCTTGGGCAAGGACTACGTGCCCGGCAAGTCATGGAAGAGCCTTGCCGAAGCGCTCCTGCGGCTCGTCCCGCCCATGGTCGTCGCCGATCTGGGAACAGGAGAAGGCGCCTTTGCCCTCCTGTTGGCGCAGCAGGCAAAAAAGGTCATCGCCGTCGATTCATCCGCGAGGATGATCGAGGTGGGCCGCGAGCAGTCTCTCCGCCACGGAATAAGCAATGTCGAATTCCGCCTCGGCGATATGGAGGAAGTTCCCATCAGCGACAAGGAAGTCGACCTGGTCTTCTTCTCGCAGTCCCTCCACCACGCCCTTCATCCGGGTTCCGCGATTCAAGAAGCCTTCAGAATTCTTCAGCCCGGCGGTCGCATCATCATTCTCGATCTGGTCAAGCATCGTTTTGAAGAAGCCCGCGAACTCTACGCAGACGAGTGGCTCGGCTTCAGCGAATCAGAGTTGGAAGACCTGCTCGAAAAGACGGGTTTCACCGGCATCCAAACCTCCGTCGTCGACAAAGAGCCTGAAACTCCCCAGTTCCAAACCCTGCTCGCTGTCGGGAACAAGCCGCATTAGCTCGTGCCCTCATCCAGCCTACCCCAGGATGATCGGCCGCCTGTCTTGCCGGGAGCCTCGTCCTTAATCAGCCCTGGGATGGAGGGTAATCAGCCCGAGATGGAGGGCGCCCCATCCAAGCTCTGCTTGGGTGGGAAAGCACGAATCTTAACCCCGCTGCTAATCAACAAAGTACCCGATGTCGGTGAGAACTTTTTCACTCAGTTCCACTCCCAGCAGCCGCGCTGCGACTGGAGCGCACAGCTTGCCTTCAAACCGTTCGAGAACGGGAGCAGGCAGGTTGGTCTTCTGCCGAAGCAATCGCATCAGCGCCTCGCTATCGGTTGGGAATTGGTATTCGCCCGGAAAACCGCAAGCGGGGCGAATCGTCAGGGAGAGCGGAATCTTTCCCTTGCCTGCGCGGGAACGGCTGAAGGGTTCAGTGATCAGGTTGACTCGCATGCGGAATATTCCCACCATTCGAGCCTTGATCATGTGATCTATATCACTTCACGGATTACCAACGTTTCGAGCGTAACCCAAAAATGCGAGCCGACCCAAAGTGGGCACTGGCCTTTCACTGCTTGATCACTGTGCCGTCGCGCAGTCGAATCTCGCCCCATCCACCGTTCAGCGGGCTCGCGGTAAACGGGGCTTTCGCCGCTTCTTTTTCGTCAACTTCAATGCCCCACCCGGGCTTTTCGCTCACCCACAGGTAGCCATCGCGCATCTCAGGACAGCCCTGAAAGATCGCTTGCGTGCGCTCGTTGAATGGCGAATACTCCTGGATTCCGAAGTTATAGCTCACCAGGTCCAGCGTCACATTGGCCATGTGCCCCACGGGCGAAACATCGCCCGGACCGTGCCAAGCCGTCTTCACACCAAACTGTTCGGCAAGGATTGCAATCTTGCGCGACGGGCTGAAACCACCGGCCTCCGACAGGTGCACCCGGATGTAGTCGATCAATTGCTCGGTGATCAACGGCTGCCACTCATGCGGGCTGTTGAACAGTTCGCCCATCGCAATCGGCGTCGCGCAGTTCTGCCGAATCTGCCTGAAGTATCCCAAATCTTCCGGCGAGAGAGGGTCCTCAAGAAAGAACATCCGAAACCGCTCCGCATCCTTGCAAAACTGCACCGCTTCGTTCGGCGTCAGCCGTTCATGCATGTCGTGCAGCAGTTCAACTTCATCCCCGAGTTCGCGACGGCAAATCTCAAGCAGTTTCAGCGCACGCCTTGACTGGGCCGCAGGGTCAAACAGAGGTTTGTCGTGAAGCGCCTTGGGCCTGCCATTCTCTTTATGCTGCGAGCCGTAGCCCGCCATCCCAGGCAGTCCCACCTGAACGCGCACATTGCGAAACCCCTGCGCCATATACTGCTTCGCGTTGTCCACAACATCCTGAAATTCATCGCCGCTTGCGTGCGCGTAGGCATCGACCGCCTCGCGGCATTTTCCGCCGGCAAGCTGGTAGACAGGCATTCCGGCCTGGCGCCCCTTGATATCCCAGAGCGCCTGGTCAATGCCGCTGATCGCGTTGTTCAGCACCGGACCGTTTTTCCAATACGAACTGTCGTAGCAGGATTGCCAAATATCCTCGATTCGGTCGGTAGTCTTGTTCAGCAGAAATGGTTTGAGATACCTCTCTACCGCCGGCTTCACCAGGTCCGCACGTTGGGTGAACGTTGCGCAGCCATAGCCGTAAAGCCCGTCTTGATCCGTCGTGATCTTGACCACCGTCAGCCGCACGCCCTGCGGTTCGCATTCAATCACGCTGATATCTTTGATCCGCGGCGCCGGCATTGCCCGCGTCGCCCGCGATACCTGCTCTTCCGCTTCACTAAATCGTGGAGCTATAGCCAGCGCACCTGCACCTGCCATTGCTTTCAACAAACCGCGTCGTTCGATCGGCATTTCCGAGCCCCTTTTTGAGGATTGCAAACAGTATCTGGAGAGAACAGAAATGCAATTCTACCCGGCAGACGTGACTGCCCGCATTTTCGCAGGACTTTTCAAAGGCCGATTGAGTTTCAATCGCCGGCAATAGTGCCAAAATGTCAGATTAAAGGCGAAGCAATCGAAAGGCCTGCAACTCAGCGTTCTGTCGCAAAGCGACCGCCGACCTCAATCTTAGGTTACAGAAACAAGTCAAATCACGAGTGCCCTGTTTCTAAAATTCGCACCAGAATTGATTCTGTCGTCCTGAGCAAGTTTGGCCGGTTTTTCGGCCAAACGAAGTCGAAGGATCTGCGGATGCTCTTCGCGACTTATGTCACGAACTTTTGAGACAGCACATTAAGTCGTCAACTGTGTCAGCGTGGGAAACTTGAACCGCGCCTTCGCAATCGGCGTACCTGTCACCTCAATCCGCGTCAGGTCACGCGTGCCCACGCCCAAATGCTCGGCCAGCCGCAAAGTGCTGTCGCACGTCTCGAAGGGTGCGCTGCCGCGATCAGCCATCGGGTCGAGACCCATCACCGCGGTCGCCACCGCATCTGTATTCACGCAATTCAACCCAGCAATCAGCAGGCCGGGATGAACCGGTCTATGAATCCAGTTGCGCTCCTGGTTCGGCAACTCCCCGCCGGTCATGGTGTAAATCCCATCGATCACCGCCAGATGAATGGGCCTCGCCGCAACCAGATCCGCCGTAATGCGCGGCACGCGAAAACCGGGATCCTTCGATTCTGCCACCGGCTGCGGCGCACTCTTCGGCGGGACGCGGGACCCGGAATGCATCGGCCCGCGGAAGCCCACCGGAACGATGCTCGGTTCGTCCACGGGAGCCTCATCGCTGTAGATCGTGCAAGGCGTAATCCCGAAACAGTTCTTCATCGACAGCGTAACGCCGGCCGTCCGGTGTTCTTTCAGCTTGGCCAGCGAAACAAACACATCTGTGTCCCGATAGGAGTGATTCAGATCGTAGCCTTCATACATCAGCCCTCCGCCCGGAACCATGAATCGCGCGTACGTCTTCCCGCTCCCAAGGAAATTTGTGTTCTCAAACTCCACCCGCTTCGCCGCCCCCGCGAAGTCCTGCGGCTTCCAGCCCGCCGAAATCATGAAGGCCTCCAGCGGCTTGGTTCCGAACGGCGCGCTCTCCAACAGCCGGATGCGCGTCGCGCCCGCAGCTCCCAGCAGGGTAACCAGAGACCCGATAACCTGGGGGTGCACCCAGTGCGTGATCTGGTTTGGCATTGAGTTCAGCTTGTCGCTCGGAAAGCCGGTCATATTGAGCTTGATGGCCACCGTCTTTCCGTTTACCAGCTTTTGCAGTCCGCCAAGCTGGTCGAACATGGTCGAAAGCACGTCCCCAACCTGCTGGTTGTATTCAGGACATACTCCAATGGCGACGCGGCTCGCCGGTGCATTCAGGGCCGACGCCATCGCGGGCCGCGCAATGTATGCGCCGGCCGCCATCCCCATCGCACCTAGAAATTGTCTGCGGGAACAATTCGGTTTCATCGTCAGGGTGACCTCCGTAAATTAGTATGACCTGTATTCCGCCCGGGGTACGTCGATTTTTTCGTTACCGATCCGCGTGACCCACCTGGAGCAGTCCAGGCGCAAAGCTCCGGGGAAGCGAACGTGCAGGGTCCACAAATAACCACATTACGCCTCCAGCAGCCGCGAGCACAGCGGCAACAACAAATGCGGAGTTCCAGCCAAATCGGCTGGCGATATAAGGAGTGAGCGACGCGGTCAAAGCGCCACCAATCTGGCACCCCATGTTCATCACTCCAGAAACCACTCCTGACCGCACGCCCGAGATGTCCGCACTCACTGACCAGAAAGAGCTTTGCGAAAGATACAGTGCGCCCGCTCCTCCCGCGAGAATCACACTTGCCGCATACGGCCCGCGCGCAGAGGAACCCGCGATTAACAATGCGGCAGTCAGCATAAGTGAAACGCCCGCAACGCCGCAGCGTCCTCTCCGCAGCCCAAATCTCCGCGTGAGCGCGTCACTCACCATTCCGCCGGCGAGGCAACACACCGTCATCGCGAGAAACGGAATCATCGATATAAAAGCATTTGCCTTCAGGTTGAGCCCTCTCACCTGCGCCATATAAATGAAAAACCAACTGAAGAATATCCATGCGACATAGCCAAAGCTGAAGTAGCTGAAAGTCAGCGCCACCACGTTGCGATTGCAGAGCGCGGCACGCCACGGCAAAGGTGGATCCGACGCACGAACTCCTTCGGCCGATCGAGTGGTTTGGATTAACTTAAGTTCATCCGGAGAGACCAGCGGGTGCTGTTCCGGCATATCGCGAGCCAGGGCGTACCACACTAGTCCAGCCAGAAGCCCAAGCAGCGCACAGAACCAGAAAGAAGCACGCCAGCCGTGATGGCTGATGATCCACGTCAGAACTGGAATGCTCAGTCCCGCTCCGGCGCCCACACCGGCGAAGATCCATCCATTCGCCCAACCTCTCTCGGCAACAGGAATCCACTCTGCCACAAACTGGTTTGAGGCGGGATACACAACCGCCTCGCCGGCCCCAAGAGAAAAGCGAATCAGGATCAGCAGCAAAAGGGCGTGGCCGATCCGTGGATTCGCGACAGTCGTAAGCGCCGAAAACACTCCCCACCACAGCACACCTGCCGCAAGTACCCGCCGCGGACCAAATCGGCATGCCAGCCAGCCGCCCACGACTTGGAAAGCAGCATATCCCAGAAGAAAAGCACTGAAGATCCATCCCAGGTGCAAATTGTCGATCTTGAGTTCATCGCGGATAGCCGAACCGGCGATGGAGATGTTGGTTCGATCAAGAAACGCAATAGCGCTCAGAATGAAAAGCCAGAAGACCAAAAGCCTTCGCATCGGATAGTGTCGAGTCAGATCCATCCTCATTTGCACATGCTGCGCTTCTGTCTCAAGCCTTCTTGATTCGAGCTGTCATGTTCCAAGTCGTCCACTAGAGACATGCTGAATGCCAAATCATCCTATGGCAGGCGATACAACTGCGCAAGCGCCTCACCTTGTCCGCCTTCGCACAGCCACGCTGCAACATCGTCTTCAATCCCCGAAGGCCATAACTATCTATAAAAGAGGTCCCTTACCACTCAGCCAAAGAGTGCGCATCTGTAAGACGAATGGAATGCGGATTCAAACGCGTATCTCACTTGAGAATCGGCCTCCTGGGAAAGGGCCAGGCGTCAAACTGCGGATGGAAAGGCCTTAGCCAACATCAAAGGGCCTTGGGGCATCCAATGTTGAAAGAGAATTCGGGCGGGTGAAACCCCTTGATTGAAAGACTTGAACTCCTGAAGATGGTGCTGGTATGCGTATGCGTCACATTTGCGTCTGCTGTTCAGGCACAGACTTACCAAATCGGGTCTGACGGATCCAGCACTTCCCCGGCCCAGAAGGATCAAAATCAGAGTCAATCCTTGGGTTGGGGATCGAACATTCAGAACGCACGCCTGGCGCGCGCCGCGCAAATGGCTCTTCAGCGCGGTGATCACGCGCAGGCGGTGGAGTACGCGCAGCGGGCTGCACAAGCTGCTCCAAACGATCCTCAGTTATGGTTCCTGCTCGGTTACGCCGCACGGCTCGATGGGAAATATGCGCAGTCCGTTGACGCATACTCCCGCGGACTTCGTTTGAGTCCGTCATCACTCGATGGGCTCTCCGGCATGGCGCAAGACTACAGCGTGATGGGACGAACCGAAGACGCTGAGCGCCTCCTGAAGCAGGTGATCGCATCCAATCCAAAGCGTGAAGATGATGCGATGCTGCTCGGGAACCTTTACATGAGATCAAGAGATTACACCGACGCAGTGGATTGGTTGGAGCGAGCGGAACGCATGCGGCCAAGCGCGCGATCGGAACTATTGTTGGCGCTTTCTTATCAGGAATTGAAACGAATGGATCTTGCAAGTCACTATCTCGATCTAGCCAAGCGGCGCGATCCGGATAACCCCGAGGTGCAACGATCTTTAGCCGGGTATTACCGCGACATGGGGAAGTATTCCGAAGCGATCGCGGCCCTCAAATCCATTCGTAATCCGAAACCGGACGTCATCGCTGAACTCGCCTACACCTACCAACTCGACGGTAAGCTCGACAACTCCGCGAAGCTGTATTCCCAGGCAGCGAATGCGGTTCCGAAAGATATGGGACTGCAGCTTTCCGCAGCGCAGGCTGAGGTGGCCGCCGGTTCCGTTGAAGATGCTGATCCATTTCTGAAACGCGCTGACGCGCTCGATCCCAATTACTACAGGCTGCACGCCATACGTGGAGAAATCGCGCAGTTGCAAGAGCGCGGCCAGGATGCAGTCCGGGAATACAAATTGGCCGTGGCAAGCCTGCCCCAAAATCCTGTCGAAGGCTCTCTCTACGGCATTCAGTTGCACATGAACCTCGTGGCACTCTATCAGAATCTTGAAGACGAGACCGCCGCGCACAATGAGCTCCAAATAGCCCAAACCCAAATCAACGCGTTCGACGCTTCGGGACCCAATCGAGGCCAATTTCTGCGCTTGAGAGCTCTCATCAGGCTGAACGTCGGAAATCTCGACGGTGCTTTATCTGACGTCAAAGATGCGCTCGCGCTCGATCAGCATGATCCGAATAACTTGCAGCTCAGCGGCGACATTCTCATGAAACTCGGCCGCACGGACGACGCCATCGCAGTCTATAAGCGCGTCCTTGAGATCGATCCGGTCAACCGCTTTGCGCTCACCTCGCTCGGTTACGCTGCGCGAGCGCTCGGCCGCGACCGCGATGCCGAAAAATACTTCGAGCGTCTCGAGCAGGCCGATCCATCGTTGTACGTTCCCTACCTTGCGCTCGGTGATCTCTACACGGCGCGCCGCGAATTCACCAAGGCCGAAGCCTCCTACAGCAAGGGATTTGGGCTGGCTCCCCGCAACGCCCTCATCGTAGCAGGAGGAATAAACGCGGCCGTCGAAGCCCATAACCTTGACCTCGGCGGTGTATGGCTCACTCGCGTCACCCAGGGAATGCAGCAGGAGCCGCATGTCTTGCGTGAAACGGAAAGGTATCTGAGTTTTTCGGGCAAGTATCAGGAGTCTGCTCAGGTCGGCCAAGAAGCCATAAAAGCTCTCCCTCGAGACCGCGATGTGGTCGTCTACCTTGGCTATGACCTCCTCCATCTCGGGAAATACGATGAACTGCTGAGCCTGACATCGCAGTACCTTAACGTCCTCCCCAAGGAACCGGACATTCCTCTGCTCGAAGGCTACGTCCACAAACATGAAGGGCTCGACAAAGAAGCGCGTGAGGACTTCACTGAGGTTCTCTCGCGCGACCCCGACATCGTCACCGCATATGTAAACCGCGGATACATGTATAACGACCTTCATCAACCCCAACAGGCTGCTGCTGACTTCGAATCGGCCCTCAAGAGAGATCCCAAGGATGGAGAAGCCCATCTCGGACTCGCATATGCGGATCTCGACTTGCATAAGCCCCTGGCAGCGGTTCATGAATCCGAATTCGCGGAACGTGCCATGGGCGATTCCCGAGACGTTCATGTGATTCGCGCAACGGCTTATGGGCGTTCGGACATGCTGACCAAAGCCGTCACCGAATACAAGGCTGCGCTCAAATTCACGCCCGATGACGGCTCTCTCCATCTTGGATTAGGGAAATACCTTCTTCGCTGAGCGACGGTACCACGATGCAATTGGGGAGTTGGAAACAGCAGAAAGATATTCCCCGAACAATGCATATGTATATGCACTGCTCGCGCGTTCCTATGCGAACCTCCGAGACCAGGATCAAACCCTGCGCTACGTGAGGTTGGCAGAGGAGCATGCACGGCCGTCGCGAAATTTGGCAAGCACTTCAGAACAAAGCGACATTCTGGTTTCAACCGGCTTGGCCCTGAGTACGCTCGGCGATCAACCCGCGGCGATGGAGCGCTTCCGCGCGGCCCTTGAATTGCCCAACAGTAATCGCGTGGGCGTGCGCCTTGCAATTGCTCAACTCATGGCGCAGCAGAACCATTCTGAGGATGCGGAGAGACAGGTCGCCCTGGCGTTGATGGAGGCTGAGGCGGGGGATACCGCGCCGCCCGACAGCAGCCAGTTCATCGCGGCATCCGACGTATTCTCGTCGGTGCACGAATATCAGCTTTCACAAAATTATCTTGAGCGCGCGAAATCAGCCGGCGCACCGGCAGCAAAAGTTCAGATCGCGCTTGCCAACGATTACCTGGCATTGGGAGACACATCCAGGGCGCAGGCAGAACTTTCTTCCATGACCCCAGCGGCAGATAGCGCCCCCGACTACCCGTATCTATTGGCCAAAGCCAACGTATTTCGGCAGGAACATCAGAACGCCCAGGCCCTTACTTCCTTTGCGCAGGCATCCGACGTCGTAGGAGAAGATCAAGCCGCACAGGAAGGCATGCTCCAGGCCGGGGCCGATGAAGGGCTCAGGGTCACTCCCAACTTGAGCCTGCTTTCGAACTTTTCCGTGGATCCTATCTACGAAGACACAACGGTCTATGTTCTCGACTCCCAGTTGGATTCAACGTTTCCTGTGCCAAGTTCTGAAACCGCCCTGCTTCCGCCGCCGCGTTCTTCAATCGAGACACAAGGGACCGCCGCATTCCATCTTCATCTCGGTCAGATCCCCACTGGCAGCGGATTCTTCCAGGTCCGCAACGCGCGCGGCCAGATATCCGTTCCAAGTACGAGTTCAATCGTGAATCGCGATACGACAGACTACACGTTCAACTTCGGGCTGAATCCAACGATTCATCTCGGGAACAACGTATTGACATTCAACAGCGGGATTCAAGGAACAGTCCGCCGTGATTCCGTGTCTCCGGTTCAAATGGACCAGAACCTGTTTCGCGTATTCACTTATTTGTCGACGAGCTCTTTCTTCAACGTGGTTTCGGTTAGCGGATTCATTCTTCGCGAAACAGGCCCTTTCACCGAGAGCAACCTCAACTCGCGACAAATAACCGCCGCCCTCGATTTTCGCGTCGGTGCACCGTGGGGAAAGACTGCTCTTGTCACCGGATGGGGCGCCAACGATCAACTATTCAAGCCCGTGAATAATGAGAATTACTACACCTCTTCCTACATCGGTATTGAGCATCGGTTCTCCGAGCGCCTCAGTCTGAGAGCCCTCGCAGAAGATCTGCGCGCCTGGCGCATCGTGGGATCAAGGTGGGCAGATGCCCAGGATCTGCGGCCCGCTGGAACCATTGACTTCGCTCCGAACCCAAATTGGAACTTCCAGTTTTCAAGTGCGTACTCCAGCACCCGGAGCTTCCATGTCTACGATGCGATTCAGAACGGCTTCTCCGTCAGCTACGCGAGGCCATTCCGACGCAGGTTTAATGATGATTCGGGCTCTGTGATTCTCCAATACCCGATAAGGTTCTCGGCGGGACTGCAAGACGAGACCTTCTTCAACTTTCCTGGGAGTCATAGTCAACAGCTCAGGCCTTATGTGCAAATCAATATTTTTTAGAGGTGGAAATGCGATGAGAATATGCCTGGTTGCTACTTTCCCTCCCAGCGGACGCCAGTTGAACGAGTACGCATATCATGTGGCGCGCGAACTGCAGGGAAATCCTGACATCGAATTGACGATCCTCGCCGACGAGTTGACTGATTATGATTTTGCGACCGACGAGAATGGCAACCCGCTCAAAATTCGCCAAGGTTCTGAGCTGCCTGGATTCAGTGTGATTCGCTGCTGGAAATTCGGCAGCATGGCAAATCCTGTACGCCTGTTGAATACAATTCGGAGACTGAAGCCGGATGTCGTTTGGTACAACCTGGTCTTCTCCAGCTTTGCAACGCCAGAGAATCCTTTTGCGGCATTCGCAGGCCTTTCTGCACCTGCTCTCACCCGCGCCGCCGGCTTTTACACGCACATCACACTCCACCACATCATTGAACATGTCGATTTCTCCGCCGCAGGCGTCAGACAGGAGAAATTGTTCCGTTTAGGCACCGAACTGGCCACCAGGGCTTTGCTGGGGGCAAATTCTGTTTCTGTCCTGCTTCCCGGCTACCATCGCACTCTCGTGACCAAGTATTCCGCGAAGAACGTCTTGCTGGGTACGCACGGAACCTTTGCCTCCGCCCCGACTCCTCCCGATTTCACCAAGCGTGGCAACCCCGACAAGCGAATCCTGGCCATCGGACACTGGGGAACCTACAAGCGTCTCGAGACCCTGATGAAAGCATTCCCCATGGTCCTCGAAAAAGAGCCGGATGCGCGCCTCATCGTTGCCGGCGCCAACCATCACACCAAGGCCGGATATTGGGAATCAATTCGCGAGGCGCAGCCCGCCCATCTACCGATCGAGTTCCGTGGTTACGTTCCCGAAGAGGCGATTCCCGATCTGTTTCAGACAACGTCCGTCCTGGTCATGCCCTACGACTCCGCAACCGGATCCAGCGGACCGGCCCACCAGGCATGCGAGTTCGGCGTGCCCATCGTCTGCGCTGACATTCCTGATTTCCATGGAATGGCAACTGAAGAAGACATGGCAATCCTCTTCTACAAACTTGGCGACCCCACAGATCTCGCTGAACAACTGATCCAAATCCTGCAGTCTCCAGAGTTGGAACACAAGATGGCGAATCACAACTTCTCCGCCGGAGTTGAGATGACCATGAGCAACGTGGTCAGAAATTATCTTCGATGGTTTGAGTTGAATAAATATAAAAAGGCGATTCGCAAGGACAGGGCTTTGGCAGAACGTCGGCCCTCCTGGCTTCAGGCGCTGCGCTCCAGGGCAGCTTCATCAGATATCAGTTTGCCCCCGCCTCTGTTCGCCCCGGATGAAGATGGAGCAAGCACTCGAGATGGCCTCAACCAGGCGACCAGCTATGCCACCGTTGCCCGTTTCGCTGATCCATTCGCGGCGTGCTCGCCAAAGGGGACAGACCTCAGTCTGCCCCCGCCGCTGTTCGCTTCGGATGGAGATGGAGTAAGCAATCAAGACGGCCTCGACCCGGCAACAACCTATGCCGCGGTTGCCCGCTTCGCTGATCCATTCGCAGGGTGCCCACCGAAAGGGACAGAGCGCCCTTGAGACTTGCTGCACAGCATCCCGCCACTGCGCCCGCTCTTCCCGTTTTCAGCGCGAGAAAAAAGGTAAGCCAGAACCGCGCGGAACCCGATTATTGCATTGGATTCCAGACTCTGCCGAGCATCCATGCAGGGGCAACACATCATCAAACGTGACGTGTGTCCAAGTGGAGTGCTCCGGTGACCCGGTCTGGCTGCCTGTATAGGCGCAGGTGTCTGCGCAACTAAGCACGATCTGCCTGACTCACCTGTTGGCAACCAAGTCCGCTGAGCTGTGACTGTGCGATCGGAGTCCATTTGTCCGTGGAACTTCTCGGACGAGTGTGTATCTTCTGCAATTCGAAGGAGGACACCTTGCGAAAGACGTGCGTGCCGAGATCGGTCTTCCGGCTCTTGTTTCCCAGCCTCCCCGTTTGTTTTCTCTCTGTGCTCACTGGATGCGGTCTCTTCGGAACACTCAGTCGTCCGAACCCGGTGCCGGTCATCACCATTACCGCGAATCCCACTTCGATCCCTGCGGGCGGATCGTCGACCTTGACTGTGATTGCCGCGAATGCGACCCAGGTGACAGTGACCGGTTCGGACGGCAGCAAATACAACCTGCCCGCAGCCGGTGGAACTCAGGCGGTCAGTCCAGCTGCGACCGCCACTTATACCGCAGTCGCTACTCTTGCTGGACAAACAACTACCGCCAGCGCTTCCGTCACAGTCACGGTAATCCAGCCCGCAGCGCCCACAGTCACCATCGCAGCAGATCCCACGACCATCATCGCTGGACATTCATCGACCCTGACAGTGACTGCAACAAATGCCACCCAGGTCACGGTGACGGGAACGGACGGCAGTTCCTACACGCTGCAGCCTACCGGCGGAACCCAGGCGGTCAGCCCTGCTCAGACCACTACTTACACTGCAACAGCTACCGGCGCGGGAGGTAATGTCACCGCAACGGCAACCGTGACCGTGACGCCCCAGGGCAGCCTTCAATCCATCGATCACGTCATCTTCATGTTGCAGGAGAACCACACCTTCGATAACTACTTTGGAATGCTCAATCCCTATCGAAAAGCGAATAACTTCAACGTGGGCGACGATGGCATGGACTACGAAGTGGATGGTATTGACGATAAGCTAAGCACCATCAGCAACGAAGACGACCAAGGCACTGCGTACCCGCTTTTCAAGTTCGCCACCACCTGTGTAGACGATATGAGTTCAGATTGGCTCGCCAGTTACGGAGATGCCAATCGCTACAACTTCCTCGCAACACGCCCAATCCTGATGGATGGCTACGTCCACAACGCCGAAGGCTATGCGAATAGCTGTTCGATCCCGGGTGCGGGCGGGACCTGTGCCGGCAACTTTACAGATCTGACCGGCGAACGCGCCATGGGCTATTACGACCAGGGTTTTCTCAACTACTACTACTACATGGCATCCCAGTTCGCTGTCTCTGATCGCTGGTTCTCGCCCGTATCGACCAAGAGCATCGGCAATCGCATCGCCACATTCACCGGTGGCACGACGCAGGGTCTCGTCAACGATCCCGGCGGCGATGACCATCTTGGCCAACTCGATATTCCAAACATTTTTCAGGAGCTCGATCAGGCAAACGTATCTTGGAAGATTTACTACACCGTCACCCAGGGCTTCTGTCTCGATGAGGACGACTGCACCGCCTCAGCCAGCGCTGCATATCCTGCCACCGACTTTTCAAATCTGACCTACTCGTTTCAATACTTGTATGAAAATCCAACCGGTGCTGCCTGCGCGCCTCCCACTCAGCCGTCGAGCGTAGTGGGCGATTCGTCGAATTCCTTTTGCATCGACCCCAATCACATCGCTCCGCTGTCGCAATATTTCACTGATCTCACCAACGCCAAACTGCCCAGCTTCGCGTTCATTGAGGCAGGTTACGGAAATAATGATGAACACCCGGGATCAGGACAATCCATTCTTCTGGGCCAGGCGCAGGTCGCCAACATTGTGAACACGTTGATGGCAAGTTCCTCGTGGAACGACTCCGTCTTCTTCCTCAGCTATGACGAGGGCGGTGGACCCTACGATCACGTGCCGCCTGTGCCCGGCCACTCAAACGACAACACCAATCCGAATCTCGGCGCGATCCCTGATATTTCCGGAATAAGCGTGAATCCCGATGCCTATAACCCCTGCGTGCCGAGCGGCGGAACACCCACCGTGCATTGCGATCTGACTTCAATTGACCCCGGTGCCAATCCGGATGACGCTCCGGCTGAGCAAGGCTTCGCCGCGCAACTCGGTTTCCGCCTGCCCAACATCGTCATATCGCCATTCACACGCCGTCACTATGTCTCCCACGTCCCGATGGATCACACGGCCGTGATCAAGTTTGTTGAAAACCGCTTTATCGGGAGTTCAGCACATTTGACCGCAAGGGACGCCGCCCAGCCCAATCTGCTCGACTTCTTCGACTTTACCAACATCCCGTGGCTCACGCCGCCAACTCCCCCGGCACCTGTCTCAGCGCAGTCGCTCGGGTACGATCCATGCACCCCCACCCAGATGGGCCCCTAGGATTTGCCGCACATCCTGGAACCGGGTCTCATAAATGGCTTTTGTGAAAGAGCATGAATTTAGTCATGCCGCAAAGGTCTAAATGGTTTTGTGTGAAAGAGCGCGATTTTCGTCGTGCCGCAAAGGCCTAACTTTGAGACACCGCACTAGTCAAGAGTGATCCTGTTCGCCACGTATTGCGTTCCATCGAATCCAGCGGTCACGCTGATCCGCTCACCCGGATGAAGATTCCGGCTTGCTGCAATAACCGAAGGATCAAAGTGGATCTCGTAGCTTTGATTGTCTTGAGCATCGACAATTACCAAATATCCTGAACCCAGATCGAGTGAGGAAATATTCCCGGCAAACACGAACGCGTACCCGGGAACCGCCAGCACCGCGATCTGATCTGCCACGCTGCGTCCCCCGTTCCCGGCCTCAAACTTGATCGAAATCAAAGATCCCGGCTCGAGATCTGACTGCCCGGAACCCGCGGAAACAAAGGAGGGTTGACCCTTGCGGGCCACCGACGTTGACTTCGTCACCAGGAACTTGATCGCTGTGGGGGAGAGCATCGATCGGATGGTCAATTCACCCGTCGCCGGATTGTAGGTCAGCACTCTGCCTTCAGTCTCGCCTTCGGGCGATCGCGACAAAATATGAATGCTGATCGCAAATACACTTGCTCCATCGAGCACCGTCTGCACCGAAGCATGCTCTTCGGGGCCGAGTTCGCGCAGTGAAATCCTCTTCCCATCCCGATAAACCTGGGTCCGTTCGTCAAACAGTATTCTCATCGGCCGCTCGCCGAACACCTGTAGCTGAAACTGATCCTGCACTGGGTCAACCCGACGGATCTCGCCACCGAGCACCGTGCTCTCCCCTCCCGGCACCGGCGGCAACCCAGTTAAATTACTCGATGTCGATAAATTGCCCGATGCATTCTCTGAGTTAAGCGCGAATCCGGGACGCTCCTGCGCCCACGCATTTCCAAAAGTCATTGGGGCCAGCGCAGCCCCAGCGAAAAGGATTACCGCGAAAGATCGCTCCATATTGACACACCCTTATCGCCTGCAAATTGGTGCACAACCATTTTGATGATGCCAACGCAGTGTCGGTGGCCTGCAACCCAATCCATGGCGGAGCAACACGAGCAAATTGCATGCATCTAAACAAAAAGTGAGCTACGTGTCTGTCTGTTTTTGAAAGGGTTGTGCCCCTTTTTGCGGCACTGGAGTGATAAAGTGTTCACTACCTCGATAAAGTTCCTGGCGGCCGGCGCCGTCTTTGCGATTGCAGGGACGCATGCCGTTTGGGCGCGTGATACGGTAACGATCACCATACCCCGGCGCAGTGAGTTGACTCCCGTCCAGCGCTTCAACCGCGAAGGTGTTGAAGCCGTCAAAAAGCACGATTATGAGAGAGCGGAAGCACTTTTCCTGAAGGCGTATCTCTACGATCCGGCCGACCCCTTCACCCTCAATAACCTCGGCTACATCTCGGAACTGCAGGGCCAATTGGAGCGCGCCAACCATTTCTATCAACTCGCTTCTGAGCAGGGTTGCACCGCGGAGATCGATCAGAGCAACGTGAAGCATCTCCAAGGCAAGCCGATGAGGCTCGCCTTCGAAAACCTTCAGGACCTCCCGATGCGCGTGAATCGCATGAATGTGGCTGCCATGGCTCTTCTGTCGCAAGGCCGGGGTTTCGAGGCAGTTGCTCTTTTGAAAACAACCCTGTCGCTTGATCAGCAGAATCCCTTCACTCTCAATAATCTTGGAGTCGCCGAAGAAACCGTTGGAGACTACACCAGCGCTTTGACGTATTACACGGCCGCAGCAAACTCGCACTCCTCTGAACCCGTTGTCGTCACCATGGATCCTTCGTGGAGAGGACGGTCCGTGAGCCGAATGGCTGAGGCCAGCGCGAGACAGCTTGAAAAGCGCTTGCAGAACACAAATCCCGCCGAGGCGCGGTCCGTCATGTTCAACCTTCGCGGCGTATTCGAGGCGAATCAGAACAATTGGACTGCGGCCAAGCAGGATTTTCTTCGCGCATATTCCCTCGATCCTTCCAGCGCGTTTTCAATGAACAACCGCGCCTATGTGGCCGAGAGAGACGGCGATCTTGAAACGGCCCAGTTCTTCTATGAGAAGGCACAGCGAGCTGATAACTCCTATGCGCGCGTCGGATCGGCTACGCAACCTTCAGCCAAGGGAAAGAATCTCTTCGCCGTTTCCACGGATAGCAATCAAAAGGTTGACATTCAGTTAGACAAGTACAGTGCGGAACGTCACCGCCAAAACGGGCCAATCGAACTCACACCTCGGAATAATGCGCCTGCCGGGAATCCGACCAACACACCGGAAAACCAGTCGCCTCAGAATCCGCCGTCTGTGCTCCCTCGAACGAACGAGCCACAGACTCCCCAATAATTTAAAAGGGCCAAACTACATGAACAGACCAGCACAATCGCCTTCGCAACAATTGATGATCCTGCTCTCGCGCCTGTTGCTCGAGCCGCGGAACGACATCGCCGTGAGCAATGAGCTGAGAATGAAATTCGAAAAGCTCAGCCACGATGAATGGGAAGATTTGCTGCAGCTGGCTCATTCAAACCACGTGGTTGTCCGTGGATTGGAATCCCTTCTCATACTGATTGGCGAAGATTCCGCACGTGCCGAATGGGCGGAAACTGCGCTTGCCGCGGAGCGCGCGCGTATTCATACCGCAATGACGTTCCTGCACGAGATCTGCAATGAATTTGAGAAGCACGAGTATGACGTAACGGTCATAAAGTCGCTGGATCACTGGCCCGATCTCGGTAGCGATCTCGATCTCTATACCAATGCAAATCCGGAAGACGTATCCAAGCTGATGAGACGGGCTTTCCACGCCCAGATAGCCGAGCGCAGTTGGGGAGATCGCTTGGCGTGTAAATGGAATTTCCTCATCCCCGGACTTCCAGAGGCAGTCGAGATCCACATGGGCCGACTAGGCCAGACAGGCGAGCAGGTTGTCTTCGCAGCCTCCCTGGTGAATCGTGCGAGACGCGCCTTGGTCGGGAGTTATGCCCTTCCCATCACGTCTATCTCCGACCGCCTCATGATCTCGAGTATGCAGAGAATGTACCGCCATTTCTATTTCCGGCTGTGCGACGTCATTGACACGGCCTGTGTCTCCGATGCTGGTGCGATCGATTTCGAAGAACTTCGCGCTCTCGCAGGCTCAGCGAGTATCTGGAAGGGAATGGCGACTTATTTAGTAATCGTTTCGGATTACGTTAAGCATTATCGCGGGTCGGGACTTGATTTGCCGGAGTTCGTGGCAGATTCGGCGCGATTTGGGGGCGACGAAATCTACTACGGCCGAGGATTCCTGCGGGTCCCGATTATGCCTCAGTCCGCCGGGCTTTACGGGGCACAACTGGCCGGCGTGCTCGGCAGGGGGCAATTGCACAGCGGGGCCCGGCTCAGTCTGCTGCCGTGGCTTGCCACTGCGGCCGCGGTTCGGCACAAACTCACAGGAAGCGACAAGGGAATTTGGTAGGGGGCGACTGAAGCTTGATTCTGCGAAATGGGAGATTCGCCAGAATCGTACGCTTCTGTCGGAATTCAATTGTGGTTAACCAAGAGAGGAGATGCCGGAACATCATTCCGGCTAAATGCTATGGCCGAACATCCGTCGACTTCTTCTAGATCGATGTCCTACGGTAAGTTCACAGGAACAGGTTCCGCACGGGTGCGTCAGGATGCTGATACGTACAATCGCTCCTCACTGGCGCTCGACGAACGCGAGAGAGATGAGCGCGACAAAGATTATCCAACGGAACATCCGACGCCGAAACTGGTTAAGCCGGTTGCGCATGATGTTGTGACCGGCATACCGACATTTATGGGGCTCGACGCGGCTACCTACACGCGCGACCGAAAGTCCCGTTTCATCTCATTCATCATTCATGCCGTCATCATTTCCGCCGTTCTATGGATAACCCTGAAAACGCATGCGCCGATGATGATCGCAAAAACAGTCATGGCGCCCGTCAATATCACCCTTTATGCGCCGCCACCGCCGCCTAAAGTGCTGCCGGTTGCGCCAAAGCAAGGTGGAGGCGGAGGCGGAGGCGCGCACCAGGTAATCGAGCCCACCAGGGGTCGCCCCCCGATCGTTGTCAAAGCGCCCGTCGTCCTCGCTCCGCAGGTTCTTCGCTTCGATCGACCGAAACTCGCCGTCGAACCGACCATGCAAGTGAGGATTCCCGACAACTCCAACCTGGCCAATCTCGGCATGTCTACCTCCCCGCAGATCAAGCTCGCCTCGCAGGGAAGTGGAAGCGGTTCCGGATTCGGTCAAGGCGCAGGCGGCGGCATTGGTATGGGCCGCGGTGTCGGCGCAGGGCCCGGCAGCGGCGGCGGCTACGGCGGCGGCGTGATGAGCGTGGGCGGAGGCGTCAGCGCGCCTCAAATCATCCATTCCGTTGATCCGCAATTCACCGACCAGGCGCGCCAGGCCGATTACCAGGGAACCGTCTCCATTCAGCTCATCATCGATTCCCAGGGAAATCCGCAAGACATCCGGGTCGTCCATCACCTCGGCATGGGTCTGGATGAAAAAGCCGAAGAAGCCGTCAGACAATACAGGTTTAGGCCCGCGATGTATCAGGGCCATCCCGTCGCCGTGCAGATGATTGTTAACGTGGATTTCCGCCTCCACTGATCGCCCGCGCCGTGCCAGACTGGAAGAAACGCGGAGCCCCCTGAAGCTTCGCGAAACCCGACGTAAGCAGGACGACACGTCATGCGCGCAGGTAGTAGCGATCCCTGCCAGTGTCCCGAGTCTGAGGTTCGCATCACAAAAGCGTGGTCACCCTGAGCGCCGGTCGCCGCGGCGACCGGAGTCGCAGGATCTGCGGTTGCTCCTTGCCACTTTGCGCCACGAACTTCTGAGAAACCGGCCTGGCGGCCTGTCACGGAGAGTTCGTTACCGCGCAGACGCGAAGACACCGCCTTCAACGAATCACCGTGGTCAGAGAAATTCTCTGACACGCTTTTCGCCCACTCACGTTTTCACTGGGACAGGCAACTAGTCCTGTTTCGCGATCTGCGACTGCGGAACCGCCTTGGCATAGTATCCGCGACGCGTCCGCACAATCAGCTTGTGCTGATTCGGCCCCACCGCTTCGACGTGCACAGTCCGATATCCACCCAGGCTCGCTGGTTTACTCGAGTGATAGTCGACAGTGTACTGGTCCCGAATATCGTGCGCCACCTCTGCCGCAATACGATTCACGTCCTGCAATGATTGCGGAAAATAGGCAACGCCGCCCGTCTCCTCCGATAGTCTTTCCAGTGCAGTTCGTGCCCGTTCGCCCTCTTCCTTCTCTGTATCGAACAGCAGGCCGACACAATACACAACCGGGCCGCCTAGATCCTGCACGCGTCGGATTGCCTCTTGCAGGTTGAGCCTCGAGGCGTTATCCGCGCCATCCGTGATGATCAACAAAACTTCTTTGCGACGCTTCCCATGCTTCGACAGCTCATCTGCCGCAGCAGCTACCGCATCGTACAAAGCCGTCATGCCCTTGGAATCGGATCGCGACAGCCCGCGGTTCAGTGCCACGAGGTCGGATGTGAATCCTTGGTCGAGAAACGCCCGATCCGAGAAATTCACAACGAATGCCTCATCCTTTGGATTCGACTCCTTCACCAGGTTGAATGCAGCGTCGTTCACCGCCGCGCGCTTGTCGAGCATCGAGCCCGAGTTGTCAACAAGAAGGCCCATCGACACAGGAACATCCTGATGCTGAACCGAATTAATTGTCTGCGGAGCACCATCCTCCCAAACGCGAAAATCGTTCCGCGTCAGCCCACTGACGGTTCGCCCCTTGTCGTCAATCACAGTGCAGTCCAGCAGGACCTCATCCACCTCAGTGTGCATGGTATAAATGCCCTGCCCCTTTGGCGCCTCAACAGCCCGGTTCGGCGACGTTTTGTTCGCCTCCACGGAGGTATCGATGTCGGGCGAAGGAATCGGGTCGCGGTCGACGTCCAGCGGAGGCTGAACCTCTGGCCGGGTCGGATCATGCATTGCGCCGGGAACACTCGGTGACACAGGCGTAGCCGGTCCGGCCTGCGTTTGGCAGAATGAGGTCGATCCGCTGCAAAAGAGAAATGCAAAGGCCCAGAGAATTGGGCCAATGAGGCGCGAGTTCCATGAGAGCGTCGAGAGCATAATCAGTTTGTGTAGGCTGCACTACACATATTTGGATGCAAATGCGGCCCGATCAGCCTGTATCACCCAACACCAAAGATTTCTCTGAACAGGCCAAAAGCGCCTATGTGGAATTCCCCGCGAAGTCTCAGCGGCTCCCCGGATTCGCCCCGCCGCCGGAAATCCCGTTCATTGGCAACTCCAGGGCGAAAAGGGAAGTCCCTCCCTGGTCTGCATGCACCCAGATTCCATGAAAAGCACCATGTAGCTCCGGATGCTGTGCCAGCAATGCCGTCATCACGTCCGTAACCTGCTTCCGAGCCGCCGGCGGGTCACGCAGTTGCGCTGCCTCGGCCGCGTCAGGGCTGTAGTGGACATCGAGATCCAGCCCGCCAAATGCCGTGGAAGTATCAATCCCGGTCACCGTAAAAATCGCCCCGTTTGCGCTCAACGTCAGTGGCTTCGCTCCGGGAAAGCTCTCCGGGTGCACCAGGTCCGCCTCCTGCCGCAATTTGCCGAGGTTCGAGCTGGACAGAAAATCTACCGGATCCAGAAGATTGATGGCCAGCTGATAGTAGAGCCACGCATCCCAGTTCATCTTCGTCTGCGCGTACTTGCGCGCCGAAACCCAGTACCAGAGGCCGTCGTGTCCCGCCTCCACCATCGGCTTTCTAAAAAATCCTGCAAGCAACCATTTAGATTCCCCCGCCTTCGACAGCATCAGCGAAACCTGCTGCGGCTGTTGCACGCCGGTCGCATGAAGAATCGCCATTCCGTAAATTCCCGGCGGCAGCGCAGTGAAATTCAGCGTCACTACCGGCGACCCACAGAAAAACTCGATCTGCCCGGTACTCGTCAGGCTGCTCGCGTCCAATATGTAAACCTCATCCACGGTAAGTGCAGCCCCTTGCAGCAGCGGCTTGAGATCCTGCACAGATGCCGCGATCCCGCCGAAATCCGCCGCTACCGTCGGAATCGTGTTTGCCCGAAGTTCCAGCATGTTTCCGGTCTGCATCTGCACGAGCAAGTCATGCGCGGAATTTGATAAACCAACCCTCTGAATCGGCGTCATTTGTGATTGCGTCGTGCACGAAGCGGCATTGGCTTCCGGCAGCAGCAAACCGCCGCAGCATAGTAGTAGGCTCACGAAAGCACAGTGTGAACTCCTGCGCCTCGAAAACAGAGTGGATCTCGGAAACATAGTGAGGGGCCTTTCTGATGACAATCTGATGACAAGCACACTCAGCCGGAGCGCCCTATCGTGCTCTACACTGATTTGGATGCAATCGGCCCTGAACGCGGCATGCGCGTCCTGGAAGACCCGTTCTGTCCCTTTCCAGCCGATGAAACCTCCAGTCTTTCTTTTCCATGAAACTCCAGAGCGGACCACCGGCGGAAGCAGTCATTCAGAACATGTAGTCTTGACATGTAGTCTTGCATCTAACTGAATTAAAGGGTCCAAGTGCCGCTCAAGCACCCCAGATGGAGAAAACAAACGTCTACTACTTGACCGGCTCCCGCTGCAAACGTTGCCGCTCACAAGGAAATCCATGACGCGTGCTTACCTGCAACGCATCGGGACGGCTGTTCCCGATCACGACATTCACGAGCCGTTCGTCGCATTTGCTGCCGAATTGCTGTCCGACCCCCGGGCACGCAAAATCTTCCAGCGCCTCGCAACAAAGTCCGACATCCACCATCGCTATTCGTGCCTGCACGCAGAGAAGTCCCTTGTCGGCGCGCCAACCGATGCGTTTGCGTTCTACGGCAACGGCACCTTTCCTTCCACTGCAAAGCGTATGCAACTTTTTGAACAGTGCGCCCCCATCTTGGTGCGCAAGGCTCTTGACAGGCTCTCCCTCACTGCCGAAGAGCGCCGCCGGATCCGCCATGTTCTGGTCACCTGCTGCACCGGCTTCTACGCGCCCGGACTCGATTTCGAAATCATTGATTATCTCGGACTTCCCGATTCGACTGAGCGAACCATGGTCGGTTTCATGGGATGCTATGCGGCAATGAACGCGCTCAAGCTGGCGCGCCACATCGTTCGTTCGGAGCCCGGTGCGAGCGCCCTGGTCGTCAATCTGGAGCTCTGCACCCTGCACTTTCATGAGACCCATGACCTCGCCGACGTCATGTCTTTTCTGCTGTTCAGCGATGGCTGCGCGGCCACCCTAGTCGGCCCCGAAAGCACCGGCTTTGAGATGGACGGCTTTCAAGCCATGCAAATCGAAAACACCCGCGATCTGATCACCTGGAAAGTCGGAGACCTCGGTTTCGAAATGTTTTTATCCACCCAGGTTCCGATTCAGATTGCGAAAGCTATGAGGGAGAACGAAGCCGCCGTGGTCGGAAATACGCCCATCCATCTCTGGGCCGTTCATCCTGGCGGCCGTGCCATCATCGACGCCGTCGAAGACGGCCTTGCTCTTTCCCCGGAAAAGCTTTCTGCATCCCGCTGCGTCCTGTCGTCCTATGGAAATATGTCATCGGCCACGGTGATGTTCGTCCTTCAGGAACTCATGAGAACCTCCTCACGTGGTCAGAATGGCTGTGCGATTTCCTTCGGCCCCGGCTTAACTGCGGAGGTCATGCGCTTCCATGTCGCCTGAGACCATCCAATTCGCGCAACGCGCCCACCTCTCCGAACTGATGGACGAGCCGTGCACCTACGCCGAGTTCCACGCATGTCTCCGTGACCTCATCAAGGTCAACCGAACCGTGTTTAGCTACCGGCCGACTCTTCAATGGCTTGGGCAGTTTGGTTCCAGCGCCAATGCTCCTCTTCATATCGTGGATGTGGGCAGCGGCGCGGGAGACATGCTTCGCCGCATCGAAAGCTGGGCCCGTCGCAACAACATTCCCGTTATGCTCACAGGAATCGATCGCAATCCATATGCAGCCCGGGCGGCCCGCGAGTTCAGCGCTGCTGACAGCCGCATCCAATGGGTGTCGTGCGATGCGTTCACTTATCAGCCCCATGCGAAGATTGACGTCGTCATCAGTTCCCTCTTCACCCATCATCTTCCGGATGCGGAGATCGTCCCCTTCCTGCAATGGATGGAGCAAGTGTCAGCGCGTGGCTGGTTCGTCAATGATTTGCGCCGCGCACAAACTCCCTACTACGCGTTCAAATTGCTGGCTTCAGCGATGCGATGGCATCGCTTCGTTCAGCACGACGGCCCCGTGTCGATCCGGCGCAGCTTCACGCCTCGTGACTGGCAACGGTACATTGGTCAAGCCGGTCTTGACGCGAACGTCGTCAACATCTTCGATGCATGGCCGGCGCGCCTTTGCGTCGCGCGGGTGAAATGATGCTCGCTCTCTCTCC
Organism: uncultured Acidobacteriaceae bacterium; assembly: GCA_963800145.1. Lineage (GTDB taxonomy): Bacteria > Acidobacteriota > Terriglobia > Terriglobales > Acidobacteriaceae > Telmatobacter. Next base: position 236,567 of record CAWCZX010000002.1, read on the forward strand.
GCACTCTCCGATAGACGCACTCATTATCGGAGGCGGACCTGCCGGTGCGGCATTGGGCATCATGCTCGCGCGCGCCGGACGAGCGGTCGAGATCATTGAGCAAAGCGCAGGCATGCACCATAAGGTATGCGGCGAATTTCTTAGCGGGGAAGCGGTGGCCTACATCTCGCAGCTTGGCATCGACCTCCGCGCGCTCGGCGCTGTTCCCATCAGTGGGATACGATTGGCCGCGCACAAATTCATTGCGCAGTGCGAGCTTCCCTTCCCCGCGATGTCCATCACCCGCCGCACGCTCGACGAAGCTCTTCTCTCATCCGCATCGCAAGCAGGAGCCATCGTGTTTCGAGGCCGTCGTGTCGAATCGCTGCAGCAATCCGGTTCAAATTGGAGCGCGCAGCTCAGCGGCGGGGAGATTCGGCACGCACAAACGGCGTTCCTCGCCACCGGCAAGCACGATCTCGGCGGATATCGCAGACCGCCCGGCAAACAAAACGACCTGATCGCGTTCAAAATGTACTTCCGTTTGGCGCCCACACAACAGCAGGCTCTCCGTGGTTGGATTGAGCTCATCCTCTTTCCCGGCGGATATGCAGGAATGCAGCTCACTGAGAACGGCGACGCAAATTTGTGTCTCGTCGTAAATCGCAAGACTCTGCACAGTTGCCGCTACGAATGGCCCGTGATTCTTGAGCGAATAACCCATTCCACGGATTATCTTGCCCACCGGCTCGAGGGAGCGCAGGCTTTGCTCCCAAAGCCTCTTGCACTTTCCTCCATCCCTTACGGATTGCTTCCCACCGATTCGGAATCCGGCCTATGGCGCCTGGGCGATCAGGCCGCCGTCATCCCCTCTTTTGCCGGAGACGGCATGTCGATCGCCTTTCACAGCGCACAAGTCGCCGCCGAAATTTACGCCAGGGGTGGTACGTCCGCAGAGTTGACTGGCCGCCTGCATCAAGAGCTAAGCCGCTCAGTCCGGTTCGCAACGATGTTGTCGCGTCTCATGATTGGTGCTCCATGGCTCGCTTTTGTAGTTCGAGTCTGTCCATCCCTGTTGAGCGCATTTGCCTCTCATACCCGCGTACCCCGCAGCGCAATGCCCTTTGGCGGCCTCCTCACGTCGATCCATCAACGGTGACCTACGCGTATTCGGCGAGTATCGTTGAAATGGGTCAGAGTTCCTGTCGAAAAGACGTCGGGGAGTTCCATATGCCGGTCAAGACCATCATCGAGCCGTTTCGCATCAAGAGTGTTGAGCCAATTCGCTGGACCACGCGCGAGCATCGCCAAAAACTGCTCGCCGCCGCACACTATAACCTGTTCCTCCTCCACGCCGACGACGTTCTGATTGACCTGCTCACCGATTCAGGCACTGGGGCCATGTCGACCCACCAGTGGGCCGCCATCATGGAAGGAGACGAAAGCTATGCCGGGAGCCGCAGCTTCGACCGTTTTCGCAATTCGATCCAGGACATCTGCGGTTACAAGCACGTGATCCCCACGCACCAGGGACGTGCCGCTGAGCGCATCCTCTTTAGCGTGGCCTGCAAAAAAGGCGACATCGTTCCCAATAACACTCACTTCGACACCACCCGCGCCAACGTGGAGTTCGTGGGCGCCGAAGCCGTGGACCTGCTCATTCCCGAAGGCCGCCAACCCGCTTTACAGCACCCCTTCAAAGGCAACATGGACGTGGAAGCGCTTGAGGCACTCATTCAGCGCGTCGGTCGCGAGCGCATTCCGCTGGTCATGCTTACCGTCACCAACAACTCAGGCGGCGGACAGCCGGTTTCCATGGAAAACGTGCGCCAGGTCAGCGCGGTTTGCAAATCTCATGGCATCCCTCTTTACTTCGACGCCTGCCGCTTCGCCGAAAATGCATGGTTCATCAAGCTGCGCGAAAAGGGACACGAGCACAAAACTCCAAAGCAAATCGCGCAGGAAATGTTTCGCTATGGCGACGGTTGCACCATGTCAGCCAAAAAAGACGGCATGGCCAACATCGGCGGTTTCCTCTGCACCAACGACGATCTGCTGGCCCAGCAACAGACGGATCTCCTCATCCTCACCGAAGGCTATCCGACCTACGGCGGCTTAGCGGGCCGTGACCTCGAAGCCATCGCGGTCGGCATACAGGAAGCTCTCGAAGAGGATTACCTCCGCTATCGCATCGCCTCTACCGCCTACCTCGGCGACCACATCGCCGCTGAAGGCGTGCCGATCGTGCAGCCGCCTGGCGGTCATGCCATCTATCTCGACGCGCGGGCTTTCCTGCCGCACATTCCTTCCGACCAGTTTCCCGGCGTAGCTTTGGCCGCTGAACTCTATCTCGAAGGCGGCATCCGCTCTGTCGAAATCGGCACGCTCATGTTTGCAGGCGCAGCGCAAATGGATCTGGTCCGCCTGGCCATTCCCCGCCGCGTCTACACCCAGAGCCACATTGACTACCTTGTCGAGGTGATCCTCGAGGTATGGAAAAAACGCGAAGCGATTCAGGGCATGCGCCTCACCTACGAAGCGCCGTTCCTCCGCCACTTCACCGCGCACCTGGAGCCCGCAGTTCACGCAGTCACAATCTAGACCTCTGACCACTTGTTGCTGTCGTACGGAATCCGGTCGCGTTGTCATCCTGAGGAGCGCAGCGACGAAGAATCTGCGGTCGCTTTCAGGTTTCCATGCGGTCGAGCGTTCGATGATCATCGGCAGGCTCATACTCATACCAGTCGCGGCTGAGATCAGCCCAGATCCTATTCATTGACTCAATGAGTGCGATCTTCTTTGAGCGCCGCCGCCCCTTGGACTTTTTCTCACGCGCAATGGCCTTGCACACGAAGACCAGTTCGTGGAGGCCGGGACCTGATGAACTCAACGCACCAAATCACGCGGTTAAAAGCCAGGCCCACCCTCCTACGGTCCCCAGATCCGAAACTCCCCACTCAGATGCATAAGGCTCATCAGGTAAAGCATCCCATCGTAGTACCGATTCTGGCCCGACGGGATTGGTGTATTCCATAGCGCCTCGGTGAACTGTCTCGCCCGTGTGCGATCCTTCGCCGCCAGTCCTGCAACCGCATTGGTCCCCGCCAGCCCGGCAGGATGATCTTCGTGTGTCAGTCCGGGCGTGGCCCCCTGATTCTTTCCGCCGAGCGTGTAGACCGGCCCGTACCTGCCGATACCCTGCGACGCAAAAAAACCCTGAATGCGATCGCTCAATTCCTGTTCCTGCGGATCCTTGTGCCACCACGACCAATCCACTGACCAGTTGCTCGCCGTGCGCCATGCGTCGTAGCCGAACTCCGCTGACTGCGGAAAGCGCGAAATGCGCGGCGTACCGTCAAAGTTTGCGTAACTCGGCGCCAGGCCTGTCTCTGGATTTGTGGTCTTCACAAAAAATGCACGGCTCGTCTCAGCCGCCCGAATCCAGAAGTCGCGATCCTCCGCCGGTCCCCAACGCGCCCAAAGTTCATAGAATGCAGGCAAGTGATACGACGGATCGGTGAAAGGCTCCGGCATGATCTCCGGCACAAACAGAATCATTGGCGGATCGAGATTCACCATTGGACCAACGCTGTGCGGTCCATTCTTGCCCGGCGCCGTAATCACCGCCCGATGCACCATGGCCGTCAGCAGTTTCTCCGCCTCCGCGCGGTAGTCATAGACCCCTTGCCCGCCCGGCCAGCGATTCGCGGCAAACAGCAATGCCATCACGAAATACGATTCTCCATCGGGTGCAGCGCCCTCTGAGTTGTGCGTCCCATCCGTCTTGCACGACCACGCGAAGTACTCATAGCTCGGCGCCTTCGGGTCCGGGATATACATGTAAGTCTTCGCCCAATTCCAGATGGCGTCGAACTCCGCCTTCTTGTTCAACTGGACCGTGATCATCATCCCGTACGACATGCCCTCGGTCCGCACATCGTGGTTGGCCCAATCCGTCACATACATCAATGGCCCGTTGGCATTTCGACCTGCTGCAAATGCGATCGCCTGCGTCTGCGGGTCGCCATGAAAGAGTTGCCGGTATGCGGCATTGACCTTCGCCTGAATCTTGCGTTGCGAGTGGCCGTCTTCCGCAAAGAGATTCCGATACACACCGTTCGCATAAGCCCCAGCACCATCCTCGGGCGCGGTCTTTGCCTGCGCCATTGAAATAGCAGCGGCCAGCAGGAGCCACGCCGCCACCAGAGAACACCATCTCTTCCGAACATCGACCAAGCCCAACCCTCCATACGCCATCCAACTGAAGCGATTTACTTCACGGTCAGCAGTATCGCGCAAGTTCATTGAGGCTGGCAAACAGGTCGTCCAATCCAGAAAAGCGGCGCGAGCAGATCAATGTTGCCGGTGCCGAAAATGCGAAGCGATGTCGGGCCAGAATTCGCGGAAGGTGTTAGTCAGAGCGTCGCGCCCAATCGCATAGCCGTACTTCTCCGAGAGATCGCCGAAATTTCGGTCCGCGCTGGGATAGTAGGACAAAGAGATGCCTTGCGAAATGCCGCGCCCCAGGATCTCTGAAGCATTGAAAGTGTCATGCCCCTGGTAGTTGGGAGTGATGAGCACACGCGTAGCTGCGTAGACGCCGCGCTTCAGAAAAGAGCCATGTCCCTTGGTGTAGTAGCGCTCGTCTTCATGAAAAACTGTTGGCAGCGCGAAGATCACCCAGTAGTTGCCATCGGTCTTGTCGGCAAATCCACGCCAGTAATATCCCCAAAAGCCGCCCGGCCCTTTCCCAAGCTGCGGGTGCGCATTTGTCCCCTCGGCCAGCAACGAGGTGATGCCCACAAACACGAAGGACGAATAGTCGAAACTGTTTTGCGTGGCAATCTTGAATGCCTGCTTCGGCGTAGGCGGAGGAGGAATCGCGCCCGCACTCACCGCACGGTAATTGGGCATGAGCCCGAGAATTCGCTTCGGTTGCTGTTTCGACGGGGGAGTTGCAGGCCCGTCGGCGGCTTTCACCGGAGTATCCGGCAACTCCGAACCGCCTGACTTCGCCGGCTTCTGCGGTTGAGTAGAATTTTGACCGTCTGTTGAAACGGCCTGCGAATCAGGGCCCGCCAACTGCGCCGATGCGAAGTTACCTTGCTGCGAAAATGCAATGCTTCCTGACAAGATAAGTGCAAACTGAAAATGAAAAAGCAAAAATGCCCTCCAAAGTCCTGGTGCAATTGATTTGCTGTGCAAACCAAAGGCGGTGAATCAGTCCTCCTGAAAAGTGCTTGGATTATCTCTCCGGGGAAAAACGACCTGAATACACTTCACGCATATTGTCGAGCGTGTGCTTTGTGTTAGACGAAAGAGCCGTCCGTCGGATGCATTTCGATCACAAAACAGAAGTCGCCGGACTCATTGACCTTCAAAATCAACTTATTTCCCTGTAATTTGCGTTAGTTAGCGTTCCCAGCTTGCGGCCGTTGCATTTGCGTACCTGATTCCAGTACAGGAACAAACCGAAGGAATCTGCGCGCAAGATCTCCAGACACGCAAAGCCCTCCGGTACATCTCGGAGGGCTTCACCATCACAATCAACCCAAACCTACCCCGCAACAATCCGCTTCGGCTTTGAGCCCCACAGCCCGTAATACGCAATAAACAGGTAGCAGAAAATCGGGATCACGAAAGCATGCTGAATCCCCATCTTGTCTGCCGCCGCGCCAATCAGGAAAGGAACGACCGCTCCGCCGACGACTGCCGTCATAATCAGCCCCGAGCCCTTGCTGGTCATCGGCCCCAGCCCGGCGATTCCCAGCGCAAAGATGTTCGGGAACATGATGGAGTTGAAGAATCCGCACAGCACCAGGGTCCAGATTGCCGTCTGCCCAGTGGTCGACATCGAAACCACCAGCAGCGCAGCCGCAATAAATCCAAATGCGCCCAGCAGCTTTCCGGACTTGATCTTGGTCAGAACCCAGGCCCCGAGCAACCGGCCCACCAACGCGCCAAACCAGTAAAGCGAAACCAGGAAGGAGGCCGTCTTGGCACTATCCACGCCCTGGCTCTTGAAGTAGTTCACCGCGATCGATGCCAGTCCCACTTCCACGCCGACATAGAGGAAAATCCCGACCGCTCCCAAAACCGTGTGGCTGTATCCCCAGATGCTGCGACTCAAAATTGGATCGCCTTCTTTCGCGGGACGAAACGACTGTGTCTGCGCAATATGAGGCAGGTGCATAAACGCCACCGCAATGCCCAGAATCAGCAGCCCGGCGGCAATGGCGATATAAGGTCCGCGCACCGTGTTAGCGATGGCGGCTTGCGACGCCATCTTCGCCGGATCCGTCAAAATATAGGCGCCGGCAACCAGCGGCGCGATCGTTCCTCCCAGTGAGTTGAGCGCCTGGGCCAAAGTCAATCGCACGGGAGCGCTATGCTCCGGCCCGAGAATAGCAACATACGGGTTCACTGCCGTCTGCAGCGCCGTCACGCCCGCGCCCACAATAAACACGGCCGCAAGAAACAGCGGAAAGCTCACTAGCCTGGCGGCAGGAACGAAAAGCAGGCAACCCACCACCTGGATAAACAACGAAACCACCATCGTGCGCTTGTAGCCGATCATTTCGATCAGCTTCGAGGTTGGCGACGAGAACACGAAGTAAGCCAGAAAAAACGCGGACTCGGCCAGCATGGCCCAGGCGTACGAAAGATTGAAGATCGATCTCAGGTGCGGCACTAGCGCCATGTTGAGGTTGGTGATAAACCCGAAAATGAAAAAGAGTGCCGTTACTGTGATGAACGGCCCGGTATAGCTCGGCGTGTTTTGCGTCGCCGGTGGTGTGGATCGCGTTGACATGAAAGGTTGTTCCCCGCTTCCTCAGAATTAGTGATGCCCGGTAAGGGCATGTCGTGCGCGTCTTGATTCCCACAAACGCGCGGGCCGGCAGTAAATCGTTTCAGCCGGGCGTGCTGCATCCGGGCCGGCCGCGCCGACCAATTTGCTGCACACAACACTATACGGGAAACCGCCTCAATGGGAAGCGAGGCCGCATCGCACCGATTCCCGGCTACCTTCGCACCGCCTTCTTCAGCTATCCTCATATGAAAAGCAAGGAGATACACAGTGGCCATTGCAACCATGAATAGCGCCAGGCTCAAAAAGGTGCTGGCGGCACTTGAAGGCAATTGGCAAGCTGAAATTCAGGGGTTCCATACCTATCAGGCACTGGCCGACCGCGACACCGATCCGGTGCGCGCGCAGGTTCTGCGTCACCTGGCCGGCGCCGAGTGGGAACATGCCGAGCTCTGGCACAGCCGCATCATCGAATTAGGCGGACCTCAGCCCGTCTACCAGGGCAAACCCGGCGGCGAGGCCGACTCACTGGCCAATCGCGCCGGCGGCATCCGCATGGCCCTCCGCCGCCTTGAGATCGAAGAAAGCCGCGACATCGCCAAGTACGGCGAGCAGCTCAAGGCCCTTGGCGACGAGGGCTCCGTAGCCATCCTCGAGCACGTGATTGAGGACGAACAGGAGCACTATCGCGAGCTTGGATCACTCTTGCGCGGCCACTACACCGCCCCCGCCGGCGCTCCCAAAATTGAAGCCAAAGCCGTCCTCGAAGAGTTACTCGCTAAGCGCAATCAGGGTCGAAAGCAGCCCGGAGCCTGGATCGGCGACGCCATCTACGGCGTGAACGACGGCCTCGGCGCCATCTTCGGCATCGTTTCCGGCGTCTCCGGCGCCACCGCCGGCGATAGCAAATACGTTCTGCTCGCCGGCCTCTCCGGCATGATCGCCTCGGCACTGTCCATGGGCTCCGGCGCTTATCTCGCCGCCAAAAGCGAGCGCGAAATCTACGACGCCGAAATCGCCCGCGAGCGCGAAGCTATTCGGATGAACGGCCCAGAAGCCCGCGAGCTCCTGTCGCTCTACTACCAGGTCAAGGGCCTCCCCGAAGCCGACGCCCTCCACATGGTTAACCACATCGCCAATGATCCAGACCAACTCCTGCGCGCTCTCTCTTCTGAGCGCCTCGGTTCTTCTGAGGAGTCGCTCTCCAACCCCATCGTCTCGGCCAGTTCCGGCGCGCTCTCCACCGCCGTCGGCGCCGCCATCCCCATCATCCCGTTCTTTTTCCTTAGTGGCGTTCCCGCCGTCGTTGCGGCCGCCATCATCTCCCTCGCCGCACATTTTGCCGTTGGCGCAGCCAAGAGCCTCATCACCGTCCGCTCCTGGTGGTCCTCCGGCTTCGAAATGACCGTCGTCGGCGCCCTTGAAGGCGCAGTCACCTACGGCATCGGCATCCTCCTCGGCAAAGGCGGAGTCTAACCCATCCTTCGAACAAGGCCACGAACCGCGGTGCCCCATCCAAGCTCCGCCTGGGTGGGATGCGATCCTGGCCTCACCACCTCCGCATCCACAAAAAACACCCCGCGCTGCATGCCTTTAGAATGATCTCGTCCTTCGCCACCAGGAGAGTTCATGCTCAAAAATCCGCTTTGCCTTCTCGCCTTTGCGCTTTTGCCGTGCATCGCCGCTCCTGCCCAGACCAGCTCCGACATTGACATTCAGCGCAACGTCACCATGAAGACCCGCGACGGCATCACCCTCCATGCGGACATCTATCAGCCCGCAGCCGATGGCACCTATCCTGTCCTCCTCACCCGCACTCCCTACGACAAGAACAATTCTGCCGACTTCGGCCGCCGCGGTGCGCTGCGCGGCTTCATCGTCGTCATCCAGGATGTGCGCGGCCGCTACACCTCCGAAGGCGAGTGGTATCCATTCAAGAACGAAATCAACGACGGTTACGACACCGTCGAATGGGCGGCCGCCCTTCCCCACTCCAACGGCAAAGTAGGCATGTTCAGCGGCTCCTACGTCGGCGCCACCCAGATGCTCGCGGCCATCAGCCATCCTCCGCATCTCGCCGGCATCTGCCCCATTGTCACCGCCAGCAACTACCACGAGAACTGGACCTACCAGGGCGGCGCCTTCGAACAATGGTTCGACGAGTCGTGGACCTCCGGTCTAGCTCAGGACACCCTCAACCGCGCCATTCGTGAAAGAACCAACGCCCGCGTCGGCGACACTGTCCTGCCCCTCGAGCAGTACCCCGTTTTCAACATCGACAGAGGCCTCACCGGCACCGAGCTGACCCGCGCTCTTGCTCCCTACTTCCTCGACTGGCTTTCCCATCCCAACTACGACGACTACTGGAAGCAGTGGTCCATTGAAGAGAACTACGCCAACATCCAGGTGCCTTCGCTCACCGTCGCCGCATGGTACGACCTCTTTCAGGGTGGCTCATTGCGGAACTACATGGGCCTCAAGGCACACGCCGGCAACGAGGCCGCACGCAGTGGCCAACATCTCATTGTCGCCATCGGCGGCCATTCCGGATGGGCCCGCAAAGTCGGCGAAGTCGACTTTGGCCCTGACGCACCCTTTGACGAAAACGCCGTCACCCTCGATTGGTACGACTACCTCTTCAAAGGAAAGCAGAATGAATTTGCCACCGGTAAGCCCGTCCACATCTTCGTCATGGGCGATAACAAGTGGCGCGATGAGGACTCATGGCCGCTCGACCGCGCCAAAGAGACTCGGTACTTCCTCCATTCTGCGGGCAAAGCGAATACCGCGTCGGGCGACGGCGCCTTATCGACCGAAGCAGCCCGTTCTCAATCGCCGGATACCTTCGTCTACGATCCCGGCAATCCCGTGCCCACCGTCGGCGGTCCGCTTTGTTGCGATTCAATCCACCTGGAGCCCGGCGCTCGCGATCAGAAAGAAGTGGAGGCCCGCCCCGACGTACTCGTCTATTCCACGCCGCCCCTCGATCAGGACACCGAAGTCACAGGTCCGATCGCGCTTGACCTCTACGCCAAATCCTCCGCCGTCGATACCGACTTCACGGCCAAACTCGTCGATGTCTGGCCCAACGGTTTCGCGCAGAATCTCACCGAAGGCATTCTCCGCGCCGTCTACCGCGACTCCACCAGCGCGCCCACTCCCATCGTGCCCGGCCAGGTCTACGAGTACAAAATCGATGTATGGTCCACCAGCAACGTCTTCCTCAAGGGCCATCGCATCCGGCTTGAAGTCTCCAGCAGCAACTTCCCGCGCTTCGACCGCAACCTCAACACCGGCAAGAACGCCGCGGAAAGCTCAGAGTTTGTGAAAGCGACCAATACCATCCTCCACGACACCCAGCATCCCAGTGCCCTGATATTGCCTATCGTGCCGCGCTAAGGGACCTGTGCCCCATCGCACCTTTTTCAAGGAGTGCGCTGCGCGCACGATTATGCGCATGGATTTCGCTCGAACGCTCGTCGCAGCGATGATCGTTTTCCGGAACAATGCCGAAATCGTCCTCAGTAAAACGAAAGCCTGGTGGCCCAGGCAGCCGCTCGCTTTTCGGAGTTACTTGCGGATAGGCGAGCAACCGGCCACAACAGCGACAACTCCTGCTAAGTGAGAAAAGGTTAAGTGAGCAAAAGGCTGCGCAAGCAACTACGATGTGCGCTGCCGTGAACGATTCTTCTCAACGTACATCGCTCTATCAGCGTTCTCAATCACTTGCTGGATCGTTTCTCCGGTGTGCCATTCTGCGAGGCCGATGGAGGCATCCACCCATATTTCCAGCGGGTTTTTCGCCTCCTCTAACTGAATTGCGTATTTGCCAAACACCCAGTCCCGTATGCGCGCAATGTGTGAGCTTGCACTGATTGCATCGCAGCCAAGCACGACCACAAATTCATCTCCACCCCAACGGCCAACCAGGTCACCCGAGCGAGTGTTGAGCTGCAGCTCCTTCGCAAATTGCTTCAGCATCTTGTCTCCCACAACATGCCCATACTTGTCATTTACATGCTTGAAGTGGTTCAGATCGAGCATGACCACGCAGAACGGATGCCTGTTCTCAATACTCAATTGCACGCGCTCTTCAACGCTGCGGCGGTTGGCCAATCGCGTCAGTTCATCCCGAAACGCCATGTGTTCAGCCGCTTTGAGCCTGGTCTCATAAATAGAGACTTCGGCTTTTAGGTGCGCTACCAATTCTTGGCTCTCGCGAGCCATTTGGTTCACGCTGTTTCTCAGCTCCGTCACTCGATCGAGCAGTGAAGACCGAATCTCCGTCAGATCATCGAGGTCGGCAATCCGCTCCAAGCGGTCAGTCAGCTCCTTGAATTGCTTTGAATGACCCTGATTGGTATGGCCGACACACTGTGCGGCATTGGCTAGGGCGATTAGGAGTTCCTTGACCTCATCTGCCTTGCCTTTGAAGTACTCGGATGTCCGCCCTCCCCATTCCGCTAATAAGATTTCGACTTGCTTCTCGGTCACGTTCAAGGACTCAAATGTCGGGCTCACTGAAAGACGGCATTGAAGCCCCTTTAGGCTCTCCTCCAGATCGATTCCCAGGCTTGGATACACCTGGCTCGCACTCTTGCCGATGGACGAAAGCAATCCCTGAAAGCACTCCGTGGTCTGCGAACTCAGAGCATCGAATGAGTCGTTGGGCTTTGAGGGTTCAAGCGTTTCCATATCAAGATATTTCTTGAGAGAAATCATGGCTGATGCCGGCCTTTCTCACTTCTGAAAATACAAAATGCGATTTCAATCGTTGCCCAATCAGAATGCGGTGCGTCGTATGTCTCGCTCCCTTGCTCCGTTCGAGTGGCAGAACACGAGACTCTCGCGCAAACAAAATTTGAGGTGTCTATCGGCACATTTGTATTCATTCTTCAAGGGCGAGTTCAGAAACTTGAAGTTTCCGCAGAACGCCCCAATTCCGGGTGCCCCATCCAAGCTCCACTTGGTGGAAGACAACAAATCCAATCCATCCCCACTTCCTCCTGTCGCAAGTGACAGTTCCTGTGTGATGAGCAGCAACGGATAATTTGCAGGCTGGAGAGTGGAAATAGTCCAGAGGACGGTCACGTCCCTTCCGCGCCGGTTGGCCATTGAACGAGCCGCCCGGGCGGAAACGTCAGGAGAGTTCTATGCACGATCACTCATTCTTGAGGGTCTTGCTGCTCGTCGTTCTTCCAATGTCAGTGACCAGCTGCAGCAATTCCCCTTCGCTCACTTCCATCGAAATCAATCCCCCTACCGTGACGACAACGGCAGGCGCCACCTTCCAGTTCACAGCTATCGGGTTCTACACCCGTCCAGATCACGCGCCGATCACCAAGAATTTAACCGATGAAGTCACCTGGGCCTCCGCCAGCGGCCAGATGGTGACCATCTCCCCTACCGGATTCGCCACCGTTATTGGGAACTCGATCGGGAACACACAGATCTCCGCCAGCGCTACCGGGTTTCACGGCTATGTTGTGGGATATGCGAACATCACGGTAACGCAATCGGGCGCAGGCGGCGATATAACTTCGCTGTCCATCGTTCCATCTGCTCAGACCGCTACATCCCTGAATCAAAGCGTGCAGTTCACCGCCATCGGAACAAATGTCAGCGGCACTTCGGTAAATCTGACCGCTCAATCGACTTGGTCTTCGAGCGCTCCCCAGGTCGCTTCGATCAATGCAAGCACCGGGCTCGCTACGGCGCTTGCTTCGGGCACTAGCACCATTACAGGGGTCTACACGAATCCAGACGGCACTGTAGCAACGGGAAAGGGGACCCTGACGGTGTCGCTCATGCCCTAGATGTAGCTTCCGCTAACACAGTCAATAGGTCCAAACGGGTTTGACCTGGGTGGCCTCACGCTCGCCCCAATTCTGGGTGCCCCATCCAAGCTGCCCCACGCTAACCTCGCCTCAATTCTGGGTGCCCCATCCAAACTCCGCTTGGGTGGGAGACCACAGATCTAATCCCACCGGGACCTGGAAATCAACGAATCCAAGCTGCCCAAGCTAGCCTCGGCTCAATTCTGGGTGCCCCATCCAAGCTCCGCTTGGGTGGGAGACCACAGATCTAATCCCACCGGAACCTGGAAACCAACGAATCCAAGCCGCCCAAGCTAACCTCGGCTCAATTCTGGGTGCCCCATCCAAGCTCCGCTTGGGTGGGAGACCACAGATCTAATCCCACCAGAACCTGGAAACCAACGAATCCAAGCCGCCCAAGCTAGCCTCGGCTCAATTCTGGGTGCCCCATCCAAGCTCCGCTTGGGTGGGAGACCACAGATCTAATCCCACCAGAACCTGGAAACCAACGAATCCAAGCTGCCCACGCTAACCTCGACTCAATTCTGGGTGCCCCATCCAAGCTCCGCTTGGGTGGGAGACCACAGATCTAATCCCACCGGGACCTGGAAATCAACGAATCCAAGCTGCATCCAAACGATTCTTGACCTGTCAAGACCCGCTCCCAACTCACCCCACTCAAATCCTTGAAAACAAAGCCAAAACTTCCCAATCCCCAATTGCAGATTAATTTCCAGCATCGCGTTACCCTGAAGACACTCAAGCCAAACCGCAGACTTCCAGCCGTCGCACCCGAGCGATGCCTTCAGCCTCCCCATTTGCTCGTAGCAAATGAGATCAAATGTGCATAGAAGTGCAGTAAAACGCTCTCAAATGCGATCAAATCCAACCAAATCTGACTGCTAAAAGCAGGCTAACCTATTTGTGATGAGTTAGATGGGAGGATGATGCCTTCGATCTCTCAAAAAAGCTGTGAAACTGTGACGTTATAGGCCGGTCACTTAAGGGCGAACACCCAAAAAAAGAGGCGAAACCCGAAAAAACTGGCCGTTAAGTAATTTATCTACCGGATTCTGCCGCTGACATTGTCCGTAACCCATTTAAATGGAGGCTTTACCGAATGAGCACGGGGAAGGGGAACGGATCGACCTTACCGGTTTGCCGGCTGCCCGACTTGTTGAGTGGCCGATATGCTCCCCGCCATCAACTCCCGCGCCGCCTTGCGCCCCAACCGTATGCAGTCCGGGATGCCGATCCCGTCGTAGGCATTACCGGCCAGCCGCAGGCCTGGCAAAGCGGCCACTCGTTCCGTGATCCGCCGGATGCGATCCTGGTGCCCGACCGCATACTGGGCCATTGCCCGCCGCCACCGTGAAACTTGCGTGTGTTCCGGCGCCACATCCGGCCCGATCGTCTTCGCACCCAGAATCTCGCTGAGTTCGCGTCGGACAACGGCCACCAGCGCGGTGTCCGTCTCGCTTAACAGCGCCTCATTCTTCGCCCCGCCCAGAAAAGCGCGCAACACAGCCTTTCCCGGCGCTGTACGCCCCACGAATTTGCGATGGCAAAAAGTGCAAGCCAGCATCGCGCGTCCTTCACTCGCCGGCACCAGGAAGCCAAACCCGTCAGGCAGTTTCCCTAACTTGCCCTCGTCGTACACCAGGTTCACCGTAACGGAAGAGGAGTATGGAATGCCGCCTAGTTCTTCGCCCAGCAACCGGTCCACCGGCCCCAGGAGTACTCCTGAGGCCCAGGAAGGCGATGCGAGAATCACCGCCTCATACATCTCCGACACACCGTTCGCCGTGACCCTCCATCCGCCTTCGACCTGTTCCAATGCACTCACCGGCGTCGAAGTCCGTACCGATTCAGGCCTAAACCGTGCCTCCAGCGCGTCTACAAGTTGCTGAAGCCCGCCGCGCAGAGTGGTAAAAGTCGTTCGCGGCATCGGACGCCCATTACCCCCCGATTTAGCCGCGTCAGTGGCTGCCGCTGCCGCTCTCGCCCTCATTTGCCGGTGCGCAGCCAGCATGCCGCGCGTGAGCGAGCCGTAAAGGGTCTCCATCTCCACCAGCCGCGGCAGCACCGTACGGGCGCTCAGTTGCGATGCATCACCGCCGTAAATGCCCGAGAGCAAGGGATCGGCCAGCCGGTCAACGGCCTCGCTGCCAAAGTGCCGCTCCACTAGCGCCGCAACCGATTCGTCTTGCTCGCTGGGCCGTGGAGGATGTAATAGCTCCAAACCCATTCTGATCTTGGTCGGCAAACTGAAAAGCCGCGTCAATGCGGTGGGAATCAGCTTCGTTGGAATCAGAAACATGAGCCCGTCGGGCAGCGCCACCAACCGGTTCTTGACCACAATGTACGTCTTGCGGGCCGCGTCGTTTGAGGGCAACAGATCAGCGCCCAGTCCCAGTTCACGGCACAACTCCGCACCCGCCACCTTTTCGCTCAGAAAGGAGTCAGGCCCACGCTCCAGAACCGAGCCATTCACCGTCTCGGAGGCCAGGGAGCCGCCCAGCTGCTCACGCGCCTCAAACAGCGTGTACTCGATCGTGGCATCCGCCGCGCGCGCTTTTTCGAATTCATACGCGGCCGCCATGCCGGCGATGCCGCCTCCGATAATCGCCGTCCGCATGTTCAACCCCAAATTCCATTAGAACAGCATCTGCGCCCACCCGCGACAGCGCAGATTAAATGCCAATCG
Organism: uncultured Acidobacteriaceae bacterium; assembly: GCA_963800145.1. Classification (GTDB taxonomy): domain Bacteria; phylum Acidobacteriota; class Terriglobia; order Terriglobales; family Acidobacteriaceae; genus Telmatobacter. The sequence goes on from CAWCZX010000002.1 coordinate 251,877, forward strand.
CTAACCCGTCCTGCAGGAATAGAATCGGTCAGAGACCACTAATCTGGTGTGATTTAAATCACATTAAGAGAATCTGCACCCGGCCGTTCTTTGCGTGATTGTTGCAGAGATCGCGACGTTGACGCCACAACTTCGCCGCTCTTTTTTTTAAAGACCCCTGCGAAGTTTCCGTCACCTCAGGGGTGCGTCAGCAGCAAGAGGCTCCCATGACCACTGAGTTGATTCACCGCCTGCACTTCGCCTTCACCATCACTTTTCATTATCTTTTTCCCCAACTCACCATGGGCCTTGCGCTCCTGATCGTGGTGCTCAAATCGGTGGCGCTCAAGACGGGCAGTACCCAGTGGGACCGCGCAGCAAGTTTTTGGGGACGCATCTTCGCCATCAATTTCGTCTTCGGCGTCGTGACAGGCATTCCCATGGAGTTCGAGTTCGGCACCAACTGGGCCCGTTTCTCGCGCCTTTCCGGCGGTGTCATCGGTCAGCCACTGGCCATGGAAGGCGTCTTCAGCTTCTTCCTGGAATCGGCTTTTCTCGGCCTCTTTCTCTATGGTGAAAAGCGGATTTCCAAGGTCATGCACTGGTTTTCAGCTGTCATGGTCTTCCTTGGATCGTGGCTCTCCGGGTTCTTCATCATCGTGACCGATGCTTGGATGCAGCATCCTGTAGCTTTCGATCGCTTGCCCAACGGCCAATTTGAAGTGCTCAGCTTTTGGCAATTGCTGCTCAACCCCTGGGGCCTGCTGCAATATGCGCACAACATGATAGGCGCTGTCATCACCGGGTCATTTGTCATGGCTGCAACGGGTGCCTTTTACCTGCTCGAGAATCATCGCGAAGAGTATGCTCGCATCTTTCTAAAGGTCGGCGTGATTGCCGGTTTAGCTGCCTCGACCCTCATCATCTTTCCCACTGGCGACCTTCACGGCAAATATGTTGCGCGTCACCAGCCTGCGGCCATCGCAGCAATGGAAGGTTTGTTTAAAGGAGGGATCGGCGCCGGCGTCGTCCTCGTGGGCCAGCCTAACGAGGAAACCGGCCAGATCGACAATCCCATCGTCGTCAATAACCTGCTGAGTTTTCTCATCTATGGAACAACCAAGGCCGACGTCAAAGGTCTCGACAGCTTTCCGCACGATCAGTGGCCCACCGCACTGCCGCTTCTCTATTACGCCTACCACATCATGGCCGGCCTGGGCACGTGGTTCTTGCTGCTGATGACCGTGGCCGCGTTCCTGCTGTGGCGCGGTCGGCTCTATACAACGCGCTGGGCGCTTTGGGCGCTTCTGCTCACCTTTCCATTCCCTTACATTGCCAATACCGCCGGCTGGATGACCGCCGAACTTGGCCGCCAGCCCTGGCTCATCTATGGACTGATGCGGACCAGCGAGGGATACTCCAGCAATGTTTCGGCCGGGAATGGACTCTTCACACTCATCGGTTTCATGGGGCTTTATACTTTGCTCGGCCTGCTGTTCACCATTTTGATCTATCGCGAAATCAGCAATGGCCCGGAGCCCAAGCCTCGTGCCGCCGCCGAAGCGGCTCACGCCGACTGACACCTGTTTTCAAGCGTTTAGAAAGGAGCTTCACCATCTTAGGGTTTATCTGGTTTTGGCTGGTTGCCATCATGATCGTGGGCTACGTGGTGCTCGACGGCTTTGACCTGGGCGTTGGCGTACTCCATCTTTTCCTGGCGCGCAACGATGCGGAGCGCCAGTCCACGCTGCGCTCCATCGGTCCCGTGTGGGACGGTAATGAGGTCTGGCTCCTGGCCGGCGGCGGCACACTCTACTTCGCCTTTCCTCTCCTTTACGCATCTTCCTTCAGCGGGTTTTATTTGCCGCTGATGATTGTGTTGTGGCTTCTCGTTCTGCGCGGCATAAGCCTTGAAATTCGCAACCACGTCGACGTGGGCGTTTGGCGCACGCTGCTCGACGGCGTCTTTGGCCTGGCCAGCGGCCTGCTCGCCATTTTCTATGGCGCCGCCCTGGCCAATGTGCTCCGCGGCGTTCCCCTTCAGGCCGACGGCTACTTCTTCCTGCCTCTTTGGACCAACTTTCGCCCCGGCGAATCTCCCGGCATTCTGGATTGGTATACGGTCATCGGCGGCCTCGTTGCCCTCGTCTCGCTCACTTTGCACGGCGCGCTTTGGCTCACCATCAAGACCTCGGGAGACTTGGAACAGCGGGCACGGCGCATTGTTTCACCTCTTTGGTTTCTGCTGGTGGCGCTCACTGTGTTCAGCCTCATCGCCACCATTGCAGTGCGCCCTTCGAGCCTCGAAAACTACTACACTTACCCGATCACTTTTGTTATACCGGTGGGCGTGATTGCCTCGCTGCTTGGCATTTGGTTTCTGAACAAAAATGGGCAGGCAGTCAAGGCGTTTCTCAGTTCCTGTTTGTTCCTCTTCTTCATGCTGGCGGGGGCGTGCTGGGGGCTTTATCCAACACTGTTGCCGGCCACAACGGGCGCGGATCGCGACATCACGCTTGACCGTGCTCTTTCCGGTCCCCACACGCTGCAGATAGGGCTCGTTTGGTGGCTCTTCGGCATGACGTTGGCCGTCTGTTATGTGGCGTTCGTGTACAGCAGGTTTCGCGGCAAAGCGGACGGTGGAGTCTCTGGGCATTGAGAATCCCCGTACGCAACTCCAACCCGACTCAAAGAAACACCATCAACCTTGACGAACTAAAGTCAGAGCGCTAAAAAAACTACTTCCACGCTCCGAGCAGCCTTCGCACCAGCACCAGTTGCCCAATGTGGTAAGCATTGTGATCGGCAGCAAGCAAAGCTTCTCTCAGTATGGTGTGATCTTTGGCATGAGGGATTGGTGCTAGCAGATCAGTCGATTCGCTGGAAACCAGATCGGAGAGTGCCTTCAAATCTTTGCGAAAAGCTTTCAAGCTCTGCTCCCATGCTTCTTCGCTCGGCGGAGCGGGTGATTTAGGCCAATAACCGGCTGGAAACTCCGGCGATTTGTGCTTCGGGTCCCGGGAATACTCCAGAATGTCCCATTGCGCGATTCTCAAGTGTTCAACTAGCTCCCACGGGGAATGATCAGCACCCTTCGGCCTTTCGCCGCGCAGGTTGGCCGGAAGGTTTGCCGTTGCCGCATCGAAATCGGCATGAGCTTCGCCGCCTTTGAGCAGATTCACGACGTGCTGGCGCAAGAGCGTTTGTTCCTTCATCGTTTTCAGTCTCCTCTCGATTCGTTTCACACCTGTCTCTATTGAGCCTGTCTCAATTCAGAGAGATGCGAACTCCATTGCAGGAGGGTCACATTTCCCTCGAATCGCTATTTTTGAAGCGCGTTGAGCCGGTTGATGACGCCCTTCAGTTCGTCAAGTCTCTGCCCGGCCTCGCCCAGTTTGCCTTCCGACGTGAGCCTCTGGTAATCCTCCAGATCTTTAGCAGCTTGCATAATCAGTCCGTGCACATCGGTCGACGGTTTAACTTGCGGGCCGGTTTGTGCGGCGGCCTGCGGAGCCTCTGTGGAAGTCAGCGATGAGCTTCCTCCGCCAAACAGCGACGTCAACGCCGCCTCATACGATGGTCCGTATGCCAGCTTGTCCTGGAGCGCCAGCACCACAAGCCGCAACTCGGGCATGGGGCTTCGTTCGGCCTGCAGGTAGATCGGCTCCGCATAAAGGAGTGCCCGCCCGATCGGAATCACCAGCAGACTTCCGCGTCGCACGTGCGACCCTTGCTGATTCCAGAGAGTCAATTGTCCTGAGATCTGTGCATTTTGGTCGATGCGCGCCTCGATCTGCAACGGCCCGTCCACCAGTTTGGTTTTAGGAAAGTCGTATACCACCGATGAGCCATAGTGTTCCCCATCGCTGCGTCCCGCAATCCAGCCAATCAGGTTGTTGCGATTCGCAGGCGTGAAGGGCAAAATCTCAACGAATTCCTCACCCGCTTCTCCGGGCAATTTCATGAGCACAAAGTTTGGCTGCATTGATTGTGTTGCCTGTTCCCCGCCATCTGCCATTCCCACTTCGCTGGCCACCGTCCACAAATCTTCGCGGTTATAGAACACTTCCGGATCAGTCATGTGATACAAACCGTAAACATCCGCTTGCAACTTGATCAGGGATTCCGGATAACGCACATGCTTGCGCAGATCCGCCGGCATCTCCGACGCAGCCTTGAACAGGCCGGGAAAAATTCTGCGATAAGCAGCCAGGATCGGATCCTCAGGATCGAACGCGTAAAAGGTAGTGGTGCCGTTATACGCATCGATGACCACTTTGACGCTGTTGCGCATATAGTTGATGGACTGGTTATTGAGCCCATAATGGCTTGAATAGGGATAGTTATCCGACGTCGTGAAAGCATCGATCATCCACGATAGCCGGCCATCCTCGCCGAGCACGATGTAGGGGTCCTGCTCGAAAGTAAGAAACGGTGCCAGTGCCGCTACGCGTTCGCGCACGTTGCGCCGCATCAGCAGTCGGCTCTCCGGCGTCACATCATCGCTGAACGGCAACTTGGCCAGGTCGCCTCGGTCAAATGCCAACAGCACGCGCCGCAAAAATCCGCCCAGAACAATTCCGCCCGTGCCTTGGTACGACGTAAGGTTGTTGGTTTGGCCTTGCGGATAATTGAATTCCTGTTGCCGCGTCTTCACGTAAACGTCGTCATTGGTGAGTTCACCAAAATAAATCTCGGGCCGCGTCACATTCAAATTCGGCACAGTGCTCTGCACTGGCATGTTGCTCAAAATCAAGGTCGGCAAACCTTCCGGTGTGAACCCATTCACTGGATTCATCGTGATGCCGTAGCCGTGGGTGTAGATCAGTTTGTCGTTGATCCAGTTTCGACTGCTCTCGGGAAGCTTGTCCACGTTCAATTCGCGCGTGGCCAGCATCACCTCACGTGTGTTGCCTTCAATCTGATATCGATCGATGTCGATATCGGGGAAGTCATAATAAGTGCGAATCTCTTGAATCTGTCGCAACGTATCTTGCAGCGCATGCCAGTCCCAAAGGCGAATGTTCTGCAAGGTGGCTTGATTGTTGGCTGGATCGGCTGCTTCGACCGTTGTCTCCGCAGGAAATTCGCGCTGCACGAAGCGGTCAAGTCCAAAAGCCTTCCGCGTCATTTCGATGTTGTTCGCAATATAAGAGCGCTCGCGGGCCAGTTGATTTGGCTTGACCACAAAGTTGCTGATGTACCAACTGACCACTGCGACCACCGCATAACAGAAAACCGCCGGCACAATGGCCGCGATGAGCCACCGTCCGCGCGGCGATAATACCGCACTGACAGCGGCAATCACCGCACCCGCCACGAGCGCCAAACAAATTGCCAGCATCCCAGCCAGCGCGACGTGCGCATCGGTGTAGTTGATCCCATCGAAGATCGTGTGATGCTCAAATAACAGCTCGAATCGGGCGAGATACTCACGCATCGCGAAGACGAGTAACAGAAAGGCAAAAGTGATCGACACTCCGCGCCAGGGCAACGCGATGTAGCTTGCGCGGTGCTCTCCGAACGCGCGCGATCCGCCGCTGATGAGAAAGAAAAGGATGGCAAGAAAGCACGTAATCACGGCGAGGGTCAGCAGCCATCCTGCGATCAGATCCCACGCGGGCAGCGTGAAGAGGAAGAAATTCAGCGGCTTGCCGAAGATCGGATCGACCACGCTGCCCGAACTGCGCGGAGCAAACCAGAAGAGCGCCAGCGCCGGCCACTCGGCCGCCATCGCTGCGCCGGAACCAAGCGCGATCAGCAGTGACGCGCCGATCGCGACGACGCGCAACACCGGCTTGACTGAAAGATTCACTTCCCGTCCGGCAAAGAGAATCGTGTGGTCATTCGGCAAATCATCGCGATGTGCCCGGTTGAGAAGTAAAAATGCTCCATAAAGAATGACGAAAGTGGCTGCCGCAAATCCCGCAAAGATTCCCCACTGCAGGCTCAGAGTCCGAAGGAACACGCTTCCGTAATTGAGTGACCGAAACCAAAGCAGGTTAACCCAATATGCCAGCGCAGTCCGGCTCCCGAAGAAAATAATGGCGAGGAACGCGAGAAAGAACAGAAGCTTGCGACTGCGACGTTGGGGCAGCTGCCCCCGCCTGGGCCAATCGATCGATTCGTACATTGTTTACCCCATCTTGCCGGTGTTTCGCTGTTGAGCTCCAACGAACTGAGCGGCTCAGTTGGAATGATGCCATTCCGCCGCTCAAAAATGCGCTTGAAAGTGCACCCTTTACTCTAATCTTCTCCGAACCTTCCTGCATGTGTGCCGGCCCTCACCGCGGATGACCTCCACAGAAAAAGTCTTGCGAAGCACTTAGGCTCTCGGCGACGCAGGAGTGCTGCGAACGGCATCGTCGGACGCTGGCGATATTGTGGGCGTGGCTCGACGGAGCCCTTTTATCAATGCTTCCGATCCGGCTCTCGTCGGAAGTCGCCGGACCAGCAGGGCGTGCGGAAGACAAGATAGGTATGAGAGGTTTTAGTGCTGTATCTGGAACCCCCGACATACATCTAGCGCGCAGCCGCACCGCACGCCGCCTCTACGAGTGGCAGAATGATCTGCATCAGCACTCAAGCCGATTTGCGCTTTGTTCCCGGCTTGGCTTGCCCTTTGACCAGTCCGATGCCTTTGGCTGCTGGCGCTTCCCTCACACTCTTCGGTGGCTTCTTCGCCGAACGCGCATCGGTACCGATGCTCTTGCGGAGAGCGTCCATGAGATCGATGACGTTACTTGCCCGCTGCTTTGGCGCTTCCTCGATGGGGAGGTCCATGTGCTTGACCTTGGCTTCTACAAGTGCCTTGACGGCGACCTCATAGCCATCTTCAAACCTGTCGATGTCGAGCTTTGTCGACATTTTTGAGATCAGGGTCTCGGCCAGTTCCAGCGAGTCGGCATTGATGGGCGGCTGCTTGATGTTGCGGAAATACTCGTCTTTATCGCGCAGTTCGTTGCGAAAGCGCAGAGTGTAAGCCATCATGCCTCGTTCGTCTCCGGCAGCGGGCACCACCGCGACGATATTCTCGCGACCGGAGAACGCTACTTTGCCGACCGCTGCCTTGCGACTGTTAACAAGGGCCTGGCGCACGACGTTAAAGGCTTCGGCCTGCATGTCGTTCTCGGGGGTCACAAAGTACGGCTTCTCTACGTATTCGGGATTTAGTTCGGAAACGTCGACGAACTGAGAGACCGCGATGGTGTGCTTGGAGGGAACGCGCAGATTATCTAGTTCGCTGGGCTCGATGATGACGTATTGACCCTTACTGTATTCATAGCCTTTCACGATCTCATCTTTTTCTACGGCCGTCGTCGCCTCGCGGCTCTCGGCCGCACTCTCCAGCACTTTCTGGTGGCGTATGCGCTCCCCAGTGCTGCGGCTGATCTGGTGAAAGCTGATCTGGCTCTTGCTCTCGGTTGCCACATAGAGGCTAACGCCAAAGGAGACAAGAGAGATCTGTATGTTGCCTGACCAATAGGGACGTGGCACAGTTGACCTCCGCTAGGTTACCCGCGTGGGACGCGCGGCATGTGTAGAACCAGCAGTTTACCGCATTTTTACGCCGCGTTTGGAGTCAATTGCGCTGAATTATCGCGCCGCCCCATGTCGATGGTTCTTTGTTCGCCCATTGGGCCATCCGCGAGACGGCCTATTCGGTGCGTTTGGGGCTACTTTCGTCTTTCCTTCTCCCATGCTATCTTTCGTGTTCGGGTGGCTTGATTCCCATCGCCGCGACGGCACAATCTGCTGCAAGGAATGTCGCACTCTTTGAGTGCAAGGAGCGCTGTCCGAAGTCTTTTTGCATCTGTTCTCCCCAGAGGCGCCTCGACATCACCGTAAAAAGGGAGCGGCTTCGTTGAGTCGAAGACGCTCCCTCAGTATTTGCTGGAATTTCCCTGCGGTCGCAACGGAGCGAGATGATTACCACCCCTGAGTGGACTCCGCGGAAATATGTTCGTTGTCCTTGATCTTGTCGAGTTTGGGAGTGACCATCGATCCGAATTGAATCGATTCAAGGACGTGGGTCCTATCGCGGTCTTCAAACCTTAAAGCGATCTTGCGATCAGTTGGGTCTGGGTGGCCCGGGCTTAGGATCCAGGTAAAGCTTTGCGACAATTTCTGGCTAGCGAGTGTCACAAAGCTGCCCGTCGAGTCACGCTCGACCCGATAGCTACCGGCGGGGAGAATCTTCCCGGCAACCGCGAAGCTGAAAGGGACGTTGACGGTTGTTGACGCCATCGCAGGATTTGCTGCCAATGCTGCTGCTGCGACGATTGCAGACGCCAGAACGACTTTCTTGAAGATCGATTGCATGTGTGAGACCTCCTGCCTTGTTCACCACACTAGCGATCTTCGAAAAGTTAGTCGTCAAGCCCGCGTCCAAAAAACATCAAATCTTCAACTCAGCTTCTGATTCCGTCTCGCTCCCGCAATCTTTCCCGCACAATTTCCAACTCACCATTGATCTCCCTTGCTAAGAGGCCACGCTCTGCGTCACTCATATTCTCCGCAATGCGCAGGGTGTGCTCCAACAATTGAACGGATTCCTGGTATGCGTGTCTCGCATGCGCATGTCGTGCAGCCTCGCGCAATGCGTGCGCTGTGCGCGGCCAGTTGCCGGCTGCCTCATATTGGATCGCAATTTCTTTCGCTACATTGGCCTCGCGCCCAGCAAACAGTTCGCGCAGTCGCTCTGCAATGCGGACGTGTCCCTTTGCACGGCGACCAGTTGGCTGCCTTTGATACAGAACCTCGCGATAGAACTCGTGAGTAAAAGCGTAGAACTCCGACTGCGTTCCATCTGGAAGATCGTCATGACCCGCGCGGTGCACCAAACCCGTTCGACGGGCCAAATCGTCGATTAGTTCTTCTACATATTCCGAATCTCTTTCCAACACCGCCGCCACTACCCAGACTGGGAACGCGATGCTCATGAGGCTTCCCGCTTCGAGAACCCTCTGTTCCAATGGGCTCAATCGATCTATCTCCAATTCAATTCGCTTCGCCAGTTCGCTTGGAACGCCGATTTCCAATTCAGAAAAGGAGGTTCGCTGCTCCCACTGTCGTTCGTTTGCCGCACCCTCCCGCACCAGAAATCCCTCTGCAATCATGTGCTCTAAAAGGGCAATCGCGAGAAGTGGAATTCCTTCGGAGCGCAGATACATGAAACGATCAAGCCCAGTCGGCAGTCTCTCCTGCTCCAGGCGCTGGTTCAGCAACTGCTTCAAGGCTTTCTTCGACAGCGGAGCGAGCGACAACTCGGTGCATAGATGCCGCACCAACAAGTCCTGCTTCATTGACTTCAGACTAAAGTTCGTTGACCGATCTTGAGGCCGATATGTCGCAAGCACCATCAGTTTTGCGGTTCCTGCGCGCCGCGCCAAAATCGAGATGAGCTTGAGCGTAGATTCATGCGCCCATTGAATGTCCTCTAATACCAGAATGAGGGCATTCTCTTGTGCGAACTCTTCGAATGCCTCGCATAGTTCGCCCGGTCCAACCCGAACGGAAATTCCTAACCCAGGTCCGGCCATGGACCCAGCTGCTGCATCAGGCATCGGCTCGATTGGCGACCCCGTCGGACCAATCTTGGCCACGATCTTGCGAGCTCGCTCCTGATCTCCTGACGCGAAGAGCTGATCGAATACCTCCATGAAGGGGTAGTAGTCCTCCTTTTCGCTCAATCCCTCAACGCAGTGACCGTAGAATATGGATGCTTGTGGTGATGACGCGTTTAAAGCTTTGCGAAATGCGTCTACAAGAGCGGTCTTTCCAATTCCAGCTCCGCCGGTCAGGAACACCAGTTGCCGTTGCCCATTCGCTGCGGCTTCAGCAAGTTCTTGCAGACGAACCAGGTCCCCCTCGCGGCCTACCAATTCGGCGGCTCTCACGTCCGGTGTCAAGCATCCAGACGCCCTTCCAACTTCACTTGACGCGCCTGAAGCTTCCCTCACAGTCGCAACAAAACTGTAACCGCGCTTGGGTAAGGTCTGAATGAACTTCGGATGTCTCGCATCGTCGCCCAGGACTTTCCGGAGTTCCAGCATGTAGGTTCTCAACACTTGCGGTTGCACGTAGGTTGTCGGCCAAAGCGCATCGAGAATTTCATCATGCGTGATCAAACGACCAGCGTTCTCTACCAGGTACCGCAGAACTGAGAATGGCTTATAGGCGAGAGCAATCTGTACACCCTCGTGCCAGAGACACTCGTTCGCAGTATCCAGCACAAACGATTCGAATAGCTTCATCATGGAGCTCCTCGGGGAAAGATGAGTTCCGAGTTCGGTGTTGCAATTGACCTTCCATATATCTGAAGGGAATTTCCCCGTCCAACTGCCTCATTTCATTGAGAATTGCCGTGCGAGGCGAGTTTGTTTCTATCCGGGGACGACCGATTCCGAACACATATGTTCGGACGCGAACAATTCAACGGCTGCAACTTAGTACGCATGACACCCTCCGAGCGTTCGCTACTCAGTGAGGTTTTGAAGAACGGATTTCGCCCATTCCGAGAGAGATGACAGAGGGATATGTGCAAGATCATTTCCACACGAACTGGAACATGGCGTGTCCGCCAGCCCATTTCAGGTTCCGGCTTAGTAGATCCTGCTTGCAATTACCTGAGTGCCGGCGGAGTTCGACTCGATGCTCGTCGAGCGCAGCAATATCTCGAAAAAACGGAGTGAGCCGTCCGGACGCGTTGCGCGCTTCAGAATTGGAGCGATTGCAACCGGATGCAAGAGCGTTTCGGCGGCTGCCTGGGTTCCTGCCACATCCAGACCTTGCAACAGCAGCAAATGACCGTTACCACCGAGGTTGGGAAGAAAAGCAATGAGGGCGAACGTCTCGTGGGCCGGCTCGTTCCAGTGGCTGAGGTACGACGCTGCTTCTCCAGGTTGCGGATGCGCGTTGATAATGGTCGCGCCCTGCATGCCTTCGCGATAAACAATGCGGAAGTTAGCGTTACTGTCTGCAATGGAGGCCCAGGGATTGCTACCCACCGAGCCGATGAGCACGGCGTTGGCGTTCTTCAAGTCGTCAAGGCGCAAGTCGCGCGGGAATCGAAGCGAGACCCGCTCTGGGTTGTATTCAGGCATTCGGGCCAGGGCGGCAACAATCTGGAAGTCGATAAAACTGGTGAACTGTTGCGAACGCAGATCCTCGGCACTGTGCGCATCGACTCCTGCAAGGGGCAGTTCAAGGTAGCCACCTTCGATATAGTCCGCAAGTGGCACGGGCCGGCGCGACAGATCTTCAAGCAGATTGAATCCCGCGTCGGCGGGCACAATGTAAGTGTTCGAAGTGCCATCAAAAAGCGCTGCCCAAAGGGGATGAACCGGGTCTGGAGGCTTATACGATGTACGGGCTCGTGTCGCAACAAGCAACGTGAGACCTATAAGGGCCGCACTGTAAGCCACCAACAGCGTTCCTCCCAGCAGCCCGCGTCTCAAGTTCCATCCGGTGGCTGCTGCGACCTCTGGATCCCGCGCAACATGTGCTGATTGAGATTCGATTGACACCGGCCCCGAGAGGGGGTGTTTTTCCTTGGGGGAATTTCCATCCATTACCCCGTTAAAGACGGGAACATATCCACCGACGGGAATATCGACACGCAGCGTTTCTGTTCTACCCTCGCCGGCAAAGTGCTCGGCAAGACGCTTCCGCAGTTGGCGCGCGTAGTTACGAACGATGTTGTCTTCGATGGTGCGGTAGCCAGTTGGCCGGTCAAAGACCTGCACGCCAATCTGGTGCTCGGTAATCTCGCGCTCGTGGCCTTTGAGGGCTTCCGCTACCACAAAAAGGAGGAACTTCGACAGTAATGGGGATCGGGCAAAGTGTGATCCGGCGACCACCCGCTGGGCGAGGCACCACCTCGGATCGGTTTGCAAATTGACTGGCCACGTCTCCATGGGCAGCGGCAATTCTCGCTCGGATTGGGCAGCGCCGGAACGTTGCATAAGGGGAATTTTAAAACGGGCTACCGAGCACCCGAATTAACTCTTCACAGAGGTTACCGAACCGCGATAAACAAGCGATGAATGCGCCTCTGCGAGGTACAAAACCAAGCCAGTTTACCAATATTTAATGAAGAGTGCAAGCCTATGCCTGTCAATGCCTTAGCGGTTAAAACAATAGGTGTATACACCGTCACTCACTTAGGGTAAACACTTCCGCATATGCACGAACTTACCCTAACGTGATGCTGGCCAAATTATGCCGGCAAACGAAAGATAATCCCCGCGCAGCAAACTAATATTTTGGAGGCAAAAGTGGAAACGCAAAAGCAATTCAGAATCGCAGGTTCTCTGTTCCCCGTCTTGTGCCTGCTCGTTTTCCTGTTTCTTCCCAGCCGCTTGACGGCTCAGCTTGACCGTGGAGAGATCACCGGGACGGTCGAGGACCCGAGCGGCGCGGTTGTCCAGAACGCAAGAATTGTGTTGACCAACGATGCAACCAGCGTAAGCGCCACGACCAATTCCACACAGACGGGTACCTATGTTTTTAACAACCTGCTTCCCGGCGAGTACACCGTCGAGGCGGAGGCGGGTGGATTCCAGAAATATGTTGTGCATGGGGTCTATGTCCATGTTCAGCAGGTACTCACGGTGGATGTTCATTTTGCCACAGGAAATGTGGAACAGAGTGTCAGCGTAACGGCCGCCGCTCCGCTACTCGAGACGGAAAATGCCGCGGTGGGTCAGACGATCGTCAACCAGGAGCTGAACGACCTGCCGCTTGCAACCCGGGACTGGGGTTCGCTTGCGCAAATGTCCGCCGGTGTCGCGGCAGCCGCGCCAGGCGGGGTTACGGCTGATGCGGGCAGTTCTGAGAGCGCTTACTTTTCAGTAAACGGCACAAATATCTGGCAGAACGACTTCCGTCTGGACGGGATCAACGACAACATCGAGTTCTATGGCGGAAACTACACCTTGACCAATGCCGCGATCGTTCCTCCGCCCGACGCGGTGCAGGAATTCACGCTGCAAAGTGGCGATTTCAACGCGGAGTTCGGACACTCCACCGGCGGCGTCGTGAATGCGGCGATTAAATCGGGGACGAATGGACTACATGGCGACCTGTGGGAATTCGTGCGCAACAACGACTTGAACGCCAATTACTACTTCAATAACTCAAACGGAGTGGCTAAGCCCGTTCCTGAATATCACCAGAACCTCTTTGGAGTTACGGCAGGTGGGCCTGTTTTTATACCCCACGTGCTGAATGGCAAAGACAAGACCTTTTGGTTCTTCGACTACCAGGGAGGTAGATTCGTCTTGCCGGAGCCGGCGGGAGGAGAGACCGTACCCACGGCGGGCATGGTCAACAGCGGTTTCACCAATCTTCAGGACAACATCACTTACAACAGCGGTTCGGCAACAGACGCGCTGGGACGCGCATTTCCGCACGGGACAATACTCGACCCGGCCACCACGCGTCAGCTTCCTGCCACCGGCGTTGACCCGGTTACCGGGCTGAGCGGCACGCCCGGCAGCTACGTGCGCGATCCGTTCTACACCAACTGCGCGAGCGCCGGTCCATGCATGAGCGGCAATAACACCACCAACTTCACCACAGGCGCTCAGGAAGCGCTGCTGAATATCATTCCGGTCGGAAGGCTGGACCCAAACGCCGTCAATCTGTTGAGCGTTTATCCGAAGCCGGAATCTTCCGGGCTGGTCAACAATTTCGCGAGCTACGTCCCACTCGAGTACAAAAACACCGATACATGGGACATTCGCATCGACGAGAACATCAGCCCCAAGGATGTCCTTTTCGGGGTGTTTGACCGAAGCCTCTTTGCAGTCACCGTTCCCTCAAACCTGCCTGGTGTGGCCGTGGGAGAAACCGGGGGCCGCAACGACAGCCTGCCCGCCTACGCATGGGCCGTGGGTTATACACGTATCTTCACTCCCACGCTCACCAACGAAATGCACGTTGGCATGGTTCACAGCGACAAGCTGCAGCAGTCATTTTATGGCAACAAGTTTGGTATTCCGGCACAATACGGCATCCAGGGAGTGCAGCAGGTGGCCAACAACGGTGGCCTTCCGCCCATTACCATCAGCGGACTTACCCACATCGGCGTGGGCAACTACACCCCGACCCTGCAATATGTCTGGAGCATCGAGGGTGTGGACGGCGTAACCAAGGTGTACCGCAACCACACCTTCAAGACAGGCATTCAGATCGACGATTTGGAGGGTGACATCTCGCAGCCACCGCAAGGCCGCGGAGACTTCAGCTTTAACGGGCAGTATACTGACGTTCCCAACAAGAACAGCAGCCTGAACGGGATTGGCGATTTGCTGCTGACCCCCATACCGTCTACGGTTGGCGGCGTCGACTATGTGGGAGGAATGAACGGCTTTTCCGGATCCAATATTGCCGCTACCGACGACCATCGCTGGTATTGGGGCGCTTACGGCCAGGACGATTGGAAGGTCACTCCCCGGTTGACTTTGAATCTCGGCTTGCGGTGGGATTATTTCACCCCGTACGCCGAGACCCGCGGCTTCCAGGCGAACTTCGTTCCGGTTGGCGGAAATGGCGCCACCGGAACCTACTACATGTCCAAACAAGGCTGCGCGGTGGCGCGCTCCGCTGCATTCAATGCCCTGCTCACAAGCAGCAACATCAACCTCGATTGCGTCTCGAGCATGACCCTCGGCAACGCGCAGAAATCCAACTTCGCGCCGCGCGTAGGATTCGCCTTCGGCCTGAAACCGACACTGGTCGTGCGCGGAGGCTTCGGCACGGCCTACGGAGCACTGGGCAACCTCGGCTACGGTGGCACGCTGGGGACCAACTACCCGTTTGTGTATACCCAGACTTTTCCGAGTCCCGATTCCCAGCACCCGCTTTCACTTCCCAATGGACAGCCGGCGACCATGGAGCAAGCTTTCACTCAATACAATTTTCAGGATCCTACTGTCAGCACCGGATTGGGATTGGATCTCTATGGCCGCCAGTACAACTTCCAGACACCTTATGTGCAGACCGAGAACCTGACGATTCAGTATCTGCTAACGCCGCACGACTCGGTCCAGGCGGGGTACGTGGGAACCCAGGGTCGTCACTTGGACAACCTGGGATACAACAACGGGAACACGCAGATTCTTCCACCGGGAACGAATTCCCAGCTTTACATCCCTTACCCTAGCTTCGCTCGCAACGCGACCTATGAAACTACCAATGCCGTCAGCAGTTACAACTCCCTGCAGCTCACGTTTGAGCATCAGCTCAGCGCCGGCCTTTACTTGTTGGGCAACTATACCTGGAGCAAGTGCATGAACGATCAGCACACTCAGGCATCGGAGAACCAGGCGTATCGCGCCGAGTGGCTTCCCGGATTCGGAATCCAGCGGGACTATGCGCTCTGCGACAGCGATGCCGCCAATATCATTCACATCGCCGGCACCTACGACCTTCCGTTCGGTCACGGGCGAGCATTCATGGCGAGTGCCAACAGGGGTGTGGATGCAATCCTGGGGGGATGGATAATCAACGGCTTTTACACTCATCAGAGCGGCCAGCCGTTCACCGTCACCTGCCCGGTGGCCACCACCGCCGACTTTGGCTGCTTCGCCAATGTAGTGCCGGGGCAGGGTCTTTATACCGGCGGGCGGACCGTCGCGCAATGGTTGAACCCAAATGCTTTTGCGGAACCGCCCACGGCAACTGCAATCGGCCAAACTGATTACCTGCCGCTGGGCGGAGGTCAGGAGCAGGCGCGCGGGCCGAACTTCAGCAACCTGGATTCGTCGGTCATGAAAAACTTTCGCATCAACGAGACGACTCGTTTCGAATTCAGGGCGGAGGCTTTCAACACAACCAATACACCACCTTTCGCGCAGCCAACTAGTCAGCTCAACTTCACTACCGCGAAGTTCAGCAACATCTCCAGTACCAAAAACAGCAATGAGAACTTTGGCGCTCGCACGCTGCAGCTGGCGCTTAAATTCTTCTACTAGACGAATCACAATTGCTGCTGAGCGTCAACCCGCCCCGGATCTGATGGCGAACAAGCCGCGGATGTGGGGCGGCGGATTTCCAAAGCCAAAGTTTGCGGATCTAAATCCACACGCGTGCTATCCGCCACGAAGGAGTTTCGTTGCCACGCATCAAGCCATGGACAGAATCCGCTTGTCTTCTGTTCTTGATTTTCGCGGCACTCGGATGGGCCCAGGAGGCCTCGTCGCCAGACTTGGTTCTCACCGGCGATGTTACAGGCGCACAGAACAAAACGTATTTCGAGGTCCCTTTCACAGTGCCAACGGGCACCCATCGCATCAGCGTGGATTTCCAGTACACGGGAAAGGAAGAGCGTGCGACCCTCGATCTCGGAATTGCCGATCCGGAGCGTTTTCGCGGGGAGAGCGGCGGCAACAAGAGCCACTTCACCATTAGCGAGACCGATGCGACACCTTCATATTTGCCCGGAGCAATTCCACCCGGGCAGTGGCGTCTTCTCATCGCTGTGCCAAACATTCGCCCGCAAAGTGTCGCCCATTATCGCGCCGAAATCCGTTTCAATTCGCGAGATGAGGATGGCGGCTTTGCGGCCAATCCGTTGGCAACGGGCACTCGTTGGTATCGCGGTGATCTGCACATGCACACTGCGCACAGCGATGGCAGTTGTCCGAGTCAGAGCGGCCGCAAAGTTCCTTGCCCTCTTTTTCTCTCGGTGCAGACAGCGGCGGCACGCGGGCTGGACTTCATCGCTATCACCGACCACAACGCCGATTCGCAAAACGATGCGATGCGCGAGTTGCAGCCCTACTTCGACCGGGTTCTGTTGATTCCGGGACGCGAGATGACCACGTTCCATGGGCACTTCAACATCTTTGGCGTAACCCAGTTCATCGACTTTCGCATAGCGCCCGGCGGGCTCGAGTTGAATGCCGTGTTGCGCGACGCGCTCTCGAAGGGTGGCATCGCATCTGTAAATCACGCCGAGGCGCCCGGCGGCGAAGCCTGCATGGGGTGCCGATGGGAGCCACCTTCGAACCTCGAAATGAGCCTCTTCTCGTCAGTCGAGGTCATCAATGGCGGACAGGTCATGTTTTCCAGCGCACAATTCTGGGACGCTCAACTGCGCGATGGCCATAGGCTATCGGCGATTGGCGGCAGCGACAGTCACAATGCAACAAGCCCGCCAGGGCCGCCGGGATCGATCGGCTGGCCGACGACCGTTGTAGAAGCCGATGAATTATCCGTGCCGGCGATCCTCCACGGTATCCGCGCAGGGCGCACCTTTGTTGATCTCACCGCTTCGCATGACAAAGTGGTCGATTTCGAAGCCGATGCTGGCAGTTCTCACGCACGCATGGGTGGAACGCTCCACACCTTCGCAAGAGAGCCCATCCAAGTAAAGATTCATACTGTGGCATGCATGGGTTCCGTCGTCCACTTGTTCCTGGATGGCGAAGAGGTTCCGGTTTCAAATCCTACGGCTCTCGATAACCCAAACGCCCCAGTTGAGGACACTCTGACAGTCGGTGAAGGCCGCCATTGGCTTCGCGTCGAGGTCCGCAAACCGGACGGCGCCCTGCTCTTGGTGAGCAGCCCTCTCTATGTCAACTTCCCAGGCTAGTACCAACCTCTCGCCGCGTGAGAGAAGCTACTTCAAGGTGCAACGAACGTCTGCTATGGAAATCCCGATAACCATCCCTCGATGAGATAATCGGGGCGCTGGAGACTGAAGCGAAAATGCCACGGCCTTGTCTAGGCCGTGGCACTCTTTTTTAGAAGCCCGTTTCTCACTGTGCATTGATTTGGTGCGATGCGATGCCGGTTCGATTCAGTTGTGGTCAAGGCACAATAGACGCAAGAGAATCAAACCATCTAATTGAGGAGAAAAGATCGCAGCAGGTCATATGTAATCTCATATGGCGATAGAAGAACAGGAAACTCAACCGGAACGTTATTCTGTAGGAAGACTTCCCGTTCACCCTGTATTTCAACGGTGCAGGCAAGGTCGATTTCGGCCTGAGGGCAGACAAAGTGGAAGCGCATTGACGCATCGTCATACTCGCCGATTAAAGTTTTGTCGTCATGGACGTGTCGTATCCGAACCTCATCGGAGTTGACGCTGTCCCAGGAGAGGTACTGCTGTTGCATTATTTGATTGAACGCTTGAACATTTCCCTTGAATAACTCCCTCAAGTTCGCCCATGATTCCGGTATCGATACTTCCCGTTGATTGTCGACATTCAAATTCTGCCCCGCTCTCCGGTTCTCCTCAGAGAGTGCTTTCACTTCTTCCATCCACGATTCCTCCGCTCATCGGAGTATATGTGAAATTGATGTGAATTCCCGTGGTTTTCGTTGATCAAAATCCCCTCGATTTCTTCATCATCAAGCACCACATCGATGAATGTGCCCGATTCGAATCGATTCCCAGCAGTTCACTTCGTCGGCATCAAACTGCACTCCGTCGATTTTCGAGAGAGTCGAATGATGCATGTTATTGTCCCGGTGGCTTATCACCGATCCCACTTGCTTAGCTTGCGACTTTTCCACATGCACGATTCCCAAAGATGAACGGCGGAGGGTGCGCGCAGGGCTTCGTTGGTGAGTCAACAAATCAAGTGCTGACAAATTGCCTGCCCTGACGAACGGCCTCCACTGCGTCCAGGAGGTCATTTTCGGCTCTAGCCTTATGAACGTACCCGCAATTTCCCAAGGCAAGGACTTCCTGCACCACGTCAGGAGAAGAATCCAGACTCACGAAGACTATTTTCAATCCCGGGGCATGTTTGCGAATCTGCCGTGCAGCCTTGATTCCATTCAGCACCGGAAGCCCGATGTCGAGGAGGATCAAGTCCGGCTGCAGTTCTACCGCTCGCCGAACGGCATCCACTCCGTCGGAAGCTTCGCCGACGATCTGAAATGACGGTCTTTCCTCCAGCTTCGAACATGCAAATCGCCGGAATGGTTCGAAATCATCGACCACTAGAATTTTGAATGTTGACATTAATTATGGGAAAGCACGCCTTCGGATCATCCCGCCGACACACGCGCCGAGAAAGGTAACAAACATGACCCTACAGAAGGAGAATGACTTGAATATAACGAAGCAGTAGGGTTTTATCGTTGCGCGCGAGCAATAAAGGAAAAATAACTTCAAGAGCGCGAGAGGTTGAATCTCAACCCAGCCCCTCGCGGACAAAAGCGACGCAGTTACGCAACGCTCCCGGCGCTACTGAGGTCATCGGAAGTTTCCGAAGTCGTACGCAACGCCAACGTCCCACCCGTCGGGGTTCAATGTGTGATATCGAAAAAAGCTCGGCCAGAACTGGTATTCGTAATTAACGCGCAACCAGAGGCTTTTGTAAAAGCGGGTGTCCGCGCCTACACCGGGGACATACATCGTCCGGGTGTCATGCGAATAGTTTGGATTGGGACTTGTAAAGTCAATGCTGCCATAGCCAAACAAGAACTTCCCATAGGGGTGAAACCTGCGGTAGAAATGCGTGGTATAAATCACGCCGCCCTCCAGGGTATCCTGGCGCAATTTCGGGTCAGCCCCCGTGCGGCCGTAGTTCAGGTCGCGACCCTCAATTTCGAGGCCTAAGCCGTCCAGCAACGGCGGGAGCTTGTAAAAGTTGTAGTCAGCCCATACTGCGCCGCCGTTCAGACGTGAATCCCAGTCGGAGTGGTACGTCGAAAATGCGACGCCCACACTCAATGGCAAGCCCTTACCGGGGTGCCCTATTTCGGGAACAACCTGGGAGAAGGCGGGGATTGATGCGCAGATCAGCACTATGGCCAGAAGGAGGGAAGATTTTGCCATGAATCACCCTTTCTCATGTTGCCCGCCAGCGTCTCGCGTCATCCTCGCGAATGCCCACCTGGCCGGGCTTCCTCATCTCGTCCGAGATTTCCTGTTAACTCTTGTGAACAAAAGTCGATTCTGAATCGAAAGGTTCCCAAAGGACAATAGCGAATTTGATGCCCATCGGTGTCCTCTGGTGGCCTCTTGCTTTCAATTCTTTAGGCGGATCGTTGCCTTTGGGGAAGCGGCAGGTTCCATTATCGTCCAGAGCGGAGCCCGGACAAGCACCTCGGAGAACTTTTTTGGCGGCCACGTTACCGCCGGTGCAATAAGTGTCTCATTATCTTGGATTAGCGGGAATGGGCAAGAGTATCATGGGGCAACTTCAATTAGCACGAAAAGTCTGCGCGGTAGTCCAGGCCGTCTTTGCCCGCGAAAATCCGACAACCTCAGGCCGGAAGGATGAGCGCGTGGAAGACCCAGAAGGGGTTATGCCTCACCGGCGGGGATCATTTCGGACCTTCCTCCTACGAACATTGACGCTCGCGGTGGCAATGGTTACCGCCTTTTCCCCGGCAGCCTGGGCCGCGCAGCCCGGCACCGTCACGACCCTCCGCGGTATTCGTGCTCTGACGAAGGCTGAAGCCCGAAGCGGGGTGCCCGTTGCTTTCGAGGCTACAGCGACCTATTACAACAAGAGCGACGTCGACCTTTTCGTTCAAGATGGCGGCGATGCCATCTATGTCGAGACCGAGCCGAACAAAGACCTGACTCCGGGCGATCGTGTGCTGGTGCGGGGAAAGACGCGGGACAGCTTCACCGCGGATGTGCTCAGCGACAGCGTCACCGTGCTTCGTCATGGAGCCCTGCCAAGCCCCGCGCCTGCAGACTTTCAACAGCTGATCCGCGCCCAGCGCGATTGCATGCGTGTCTCTGTTCGCGCCAAACTCCGCAGTGCAGACATGGTGAACTTCGGGAATATGCACGGTATCTATCTCCGGCTGCTCATGGATGAGGGCTATATTGACGCAACGGTCGTCGGAAGCGACGCGACCATGTTGAAGAAAATGCTGGACGACGACGTAGAAGTTACTGGAGTCGTATCAGGAAAATTCGACAGCAAGATGCAACTCATCGGCATCCTTCTCGAAGTTCCCTCAATTGCCGACGTGAAGATTCTCAAGCGAACCGAGACAAGCCCGGATTCGCTCCCAATTACGCCCATGGACGAAGTTTTGTACACCTATTCCGTGCACGATTTGGCGCGCAGAGTCCGGGTAAGAGGAACCATTACCTACTATGAGCCCGGCTCGGCCATTGTCCTGCAGGATGGAGCCAAGAGCCTTTGGATCTCGACCCACGCCAGTGATCCGATGCGGGTGGGCGATGTTGCGGATGCAACCGGCTTTCCTGACGCGCGTTACAGCTTCCTGGCCCTGACCGACGGCGAAATCGAAGACAGCAACATCTTTCAGCCGGTCTCACCGCAACCATCGACCTGGCGTCAACTGGCCACCTGGAACAGCGGAGACCCCGACGGCCATCAGAACGACCTGGTCTCATTTGAAGGCAAGGTAGTGACCGCAGTCCGGGAGGAATCGCAGGACGAGTTTGTTCTGGTCTCAGATGGCAAGCTCTTCACGGCGATTTATCGCCACCCGCCGACCAATAGAGCCCTCGCGCCGATGAGGCAGATGCCACCTGGAACCATGATCCGCGTGACCGGTATTTGCATGGTCGTGCAATCCAATACCATCGATCCCACAGAACAGGAGGTACCATTCAACATCCTGCTTCGTTCGTTCGATGATATTTCGGTCATCGCCAGGCCCTCCTTGCTCAGCGTTCGCAACCTGATCATTCTCGTCACCATACTTCTGGTGTTGTTGTTCGCTGCCGGGGCCAGAGGTTGGGTGATGGAACGAAAGGTGCGCCGCCAAAATGCCGAGGTGGCTTACGTCGAGCGTCGGCGCAGCCGAATTCTCGAGGACATCAACGGCTCTCGCCCTCTCGCTGAGATTATCGAGCAGATTACGGAACTGGTCTCCTTCAAGCTGCGTGGCGCACCCTGCTGGTGTCAGATCGTCGATGGTGCAAAACTCGGAAACTGCCCGCCAAATCTCGCTCCATTCCGCATTGTCCAGGAGAAGATATCCGCCCGCTCCGGGCCGCCTCTCGGAACGATGTATGCCGCCTTCAATGCAGTCACGAAACCCCAGGCCAACGAGTCGGAGTCGCTCTTCATGGCGGCAGCGCTGGCCACTCTGGCCATTGAAACCCGGAGGCTCTTCACCGATCTCGTCCACCGCTCCGAGTTTGACCTTCTCACGGACATTCACAACCGATTCTCGCTGGAGAGCTACCTCGAAAAGCAGATCGAAGACGCACGCCAGCATGCATCGATCTTCGGATTGATCTACATTGACCTGAACGACTTTAAGCAAGTGAACGACGTCTATGGACATCAGGTCGGAGACCTTTACCTGCAGGAAGTCGCGATCCGCATGAAGCGCCAGCTCCGAAAAGTCGATATGCTGTCGCGGCTGGGCGGCGACGAATTTGCTGTGCTTCTACCCAAGGTTCGCGGCCGCGTTGAAATCGAAGAGATCGCTCTTCGGCTCGAGCGCTGTCTTGAAGTGCCTTTTTCCGCCGAGGGATACGTCGTCAATGGTTCGGCAAGCCTGGGCATCGCGTTGTATCCCGAGGACGGAGCGACCAAGGATAGTCTCTTGAGCGCCGCCGACGCCGCAATGTACGTAAACAAACACACCCGCCGGGATGCCAACGCGGCGCGCGTCGATTTCGAGCACTGATTCGCCCCGTTGGGTCGCGCATGAAATGCTTCTCTCCTGGCGTTTCTGCGTGGCGTCTCCCACTTTAAGAGTCGCCCTGAAATGGAGATCCCCACCCAGCCCTGGCTAAGCCAGAACGGGGCATCTTGGATCGTCCTGCGAGGTTATATTGGTCCGCCCGCCTGTTGTAGTGCGGTCAATCGTGCAAAGGCAACGGCTGGCAATAGTGCCAGCCGTTTGATCCTGTCATCCGTTCGTGGCTATTGGGTCAGCGTTCTTTGGGAGCGGTTTTGTTGTTGTGCTTCTCGTTGTAGATCTGGCGGCTGTTTTTGTTCTCTGTGCGGTTTGCCTGCTGCTTCTCCTGCTTGGTGAGAGCACCCCCGTTGGCTGTGCGTTCGTTGTGAACCTGTTGGGCGAGGGCTGCCTGATTCCGATTGGTCCGTGCCGCTTCGCCTGAGGTCATCTGACCGCTGCGCAGGCCATTGGCTGTGCGTTGTTGCTGGTTGGCTTCACGATTGTCCACTTCGTTGGGCGCAACTGTGTTCGCGTTATGCTTTTCGTTGTAAATCTGACGGCTGGCGCCATTCTGTTCCTGGTTGATCTGCTGACGCTCCTGATTGGTAAGAGTGCCGCCATTGGCAACGCGATCGTTGTGGACCTGTTGGTCGATGCCGGTTTGAGTGCGTTCGGCGCGTGCTGCCTCGCCCGAGGTCATCTGCCCCGTGCGCAGGCCGTTAGAAATGCGCTGGTCCTGATTGGCCTCGCGCTCGTTAGGGTTATAGCGGCTACCCGCGGCGCGGTCGGCGGCCGAGACTGGCTGTGACTGCGCGTGCTGCTGCGCCACCTGGTGATAGGAGTTGATGTTGGAAGCCGCCATGGTTCCAGGACTTCCGTGGTTCACAGAAGCAAGCTGGGCACGGTCCTGCGCAGCAAAGCTCTCATGCTGCACCTGGTTCCCGGTCGGCTGGAAGTGTTGCTCGTGTTCGGCTTGCATTTCCATCGGAGACGGACGAGCTGCAATGCCGCCGCCGCCGTTGTAGCTGACACGGTTCACATTGACGATGGTGTTCCGTTCAACGATGTTGCGATCCACGTAGACGTTGGCCACATGGACGCTGCCGAAGTTGGCCACGGCACCGTTGTAGGCGAAGACCCCGCCGCGCCATTCGCCGCCGAAAAACCCGACACCGCCATAGCCGAAGCCGTAGTTAACCCCGCCGTAGAAGCCGATGTGCGGACCCCAGTAGCCGGGGTGCCATACATACGCAGCGCCTGCATATCCCCAGTAGCCGGGGGTCCACAGAACGCCGACGCGGGGCGCCTGCACCCACACCCCGGGAACCCAGTAGTAGCCTGCGTCGCCATAGGCCCAATAGCCAGGGGTCCAGATGTAGCCGGGGGCAGGCAAAGGCGGCTGCGCGTACACAGGCAGCGCCGGAGGCCCAAAGTTAACGGAGATGAAGACGCCGGCGTGAGCCTGCGTGAGGGGCAGCGTGAGCATCGGCGCCACGACGAAAACAGCGAAAAACAGACTGCGCATTCTTGAGCGAAGAGACATTGTGCATTCTCCATCTACCGGTGCGCAAGAGGATTGAAGTCCTCGGCCGCCCGGGGCGTTTGAGTGGTCTTTCCCTTCAAACACGGGTTGCGAAAGCATGTTGCTCAAAAAGTGTGGCTGAGGCGGAGATTTGGCACAAGCTTCATAGGCTAGGTGACCTGTACCTTAGTAATGGACCCCAGAGCCGCGGCGACGAGACCACCCCGGCGATAGCCTTGCTACCGATCCTAGCCAGATGGAACATCTCGAACATCTCCGCTCTGGTTGTCAGAATGGCATGCGATTCGAGCAGCGCCCGGCCCGCTGCACAAACCGATGAAACGCAATGTCATTGCTGGACACTCTACCTTGGCGAAACCATGTCCGAATCTCCGCGTCACTACTCAACATTGACAGGGAACTGCGCCCTGACAGGACCAAGGCCTGCGGAGGTTCCGGTTATAGAAACCGTGTAGGTGCCCACGGCCGTGTACGAACCAGGGCTGGCCTGCGAATTGCCTCCTCCGCAGCCAGAAACGGAGAGAGCGACTGCCACGAGCACCAGGAACATTAGCGAGAGGCCTCTTCTACCTGCTGGAATCCCGAAAAGCATGCAAGCCAAAGTCATGGCGCCGAACGCACGCGAGCAAATGCGAAGTTGGGCTGAAGATGCGCTGGTGCCTGACCCCGTCGTTTGAACGGTGACGGTGGCATTCACCTCAGTGGTTGCCCCCATATTCTCTGAAGCAGGAACGGTGCAAGTGGGCTGGTACGCTGTTCCAGGGGCGCCGCCGCTCACGGTGCAACTCAGTCCCACGGTCCCCGTAAAGCCGTTCTGAGGCACGATGGTTATCGTCGAAGAACCATTCTGCCCCGGTGCCGCAATATTGAGTGTTCCGCCGGGGACGATCGCAAAGCTCGGAACCGCTGCGCTCATCGTCCCGAGCTGCGCGGCAAGCGATGGAAGAGCAGCCCCGGACCAGCTCGCGTTCAGAATCCCATACCCTTCGGGCGCACCGTAGGTTCGGCCGCTTCCAGTTGACTGTGTGCCGTTGATGGCCCAGTACGACCAATCGAGATTGTACTGGCGGATAAACGTTGTGAAGAAGTTAAACCAATAGCCCAAGTCACTCGCGTTATCGCTGGTGACACATGTATCTGCCGTATCGCAGGTGCCGAACTCGCCAATCCAAACCGGTTGCGGGTTGCTGCCAGTCACCAGGTAGCCCCAGCGAGGATTGATATTGCCGACGTAGTCGTCATACCCGGACAGCCCGGAATAATAGAAGCCATATTCATGGGGCGAATACACAAGCTGATTCGCAATGTTGAGTTGCACCGGCAGGCTGGAAGCCCCCGACAGATCCACGCCACTACCGACTCCCCCAACAAAGATCAATAGATTTGGATTGGCACTCAGAACCGCATTGCCTCCGCGTTCGGCGGCGCCATGCCAATCAGTCGTCGGCACACCTCCCCAGGTGGCATCCCCGCGCGGCTCATTGCGCAGATCGGCACCAATCACCCAGGGATTCCCCTCATAGCGCTGTACCATCCCCTGCCAGTCGGCGATCCAATTCGTTTCAGGGTATCGCGTGTTGTACCAGAGAGAATTGCCGTCCGTATTGCTGCAGCACCATTCGGCATCGCTGTTATGGTCATCCAGAATCACCATGATTCCCGCGTTGGTAAGCGCGCCGACCACCTGATCCAGTACCGTTAAGGCATTCTCCGCTTCCATATTGGGGTTGGCCGCGAGTGCATAACTCGGAACGACCGGGTTGCTCTCATAGAGCTGATTTGACCAGGGAAGACGCACGGCATTGAAACCCATCCCCTTGATCTGTTGCACGATACTTTGCAGCGGAGCGAGTTCGAGGCCGGCAACGACGAAATCTGTCGATTCGGCCCCGTACCAGTTCACCGCATTCAGACGCACGCGGTTGCCGTTGCTGTCGACGATGTATTGTCCCGCAGTGTGCAACGGGAACGCCGGTTGTGCGGGCGCCATCTTTTCGCAGCAAAATAACGCGATCCCACAAAAGGCGAGCCCAGAGGTTGCCTTCCAGATAGAGTTCCGAGGGCTCGCAACTCTGAAAAAACCTTGACGGACAGGAGCGCGTGCAGTACGAAATTGCGCAAGAACTAATCTCAGTAAACCCACCAGCGTCCAACATCCCATCCCACATACCTCACAGATGCCACCGGCGGGCGACGCCTGACCGGTGGCTCCGAAATTACTGCATGAATTCAGCTCTTCAAGCGAGATGAGATCGCGACCGCGGGGCGAAGTTTTGCCTCTTTGGTGATAACCGTTAGCATCGCCGATTCTGAGCGGTCTGAGGTTGCATGAATCACCAGCGTCCCCGGCTTCTTGGTGCCTTGCACGATGACTTGTGCGAGGCCATTAAAGAGGCTGCGTTCAGGCTTTTTATCCGACTGCTGACAGTTTGGATCGCCATTACCCACGCCAATCACACTTCCCTCGCCTTCGACTTTGAACCGGACAAAAATATCGGCGTCGGGAACATGGAGTCCATTGCTATCCAAGGCTTCCACACGGATCACCGCAATATCCTCGCCGTCAGCGGATATCTCGCTGCGATCTGCGGTGAGGACAATCCGTGCTGCCGGTCCAGTCGTCCGTCGAATTTCTGTCAGCACGACTTTGCCATCCTTGCTTGCTCGCGCCTCCAGGAGGCCGGGAGTGTAGTTCACCTTCCATTCGAGGTGACATTGGGGAACCACGGTCTTCGAGCCCAGGCTCTTCCCGTTGAGAAACAACTCGACGCTGTCGAGATTGGATTCCGCCTGGACAAGGATCTCTTCGCCCTCTCTCCCCGGCCAGTTCCAGTGTGGCAACAGGTGCAGAAGCGGCTTGTTATCCCACCACGCCTTGTAATGGAAGTAAGTATCTTTTGGGAAACCGCAGGTGTCCACGATGCCGAACTGCGAACTGACGCTTGGCCAGGCATAAGGCGATGGCTCGCCACGATAATCGAAGCCGGTCCAAGCAAAGCCACCCGCGAGCCACGGCCTTGAACCATAGAAGTTCCACCACGCCTGCCCTTCATCTACGCTGGTGTCGGCGTAGACCTTGTCGTAAGAACTGACCCAGTTGCGCAGCCTGTCATTGCTGTAGATTCCTCGCGTAAATACAGCGCTGGCCGTCTCCGTGCCAATCCCAAACTGCTTAGAATGATCCTTGTGATACTGGTCGATTTGCGACAGATTGTAATTGAAGCCCATTACATCCAGGCACGGCGCCATGGGTTTGTCCCAGTAGCCATTCACGGCCGAGGTGCACAGGCGCGTCGGGTCCAATTCGTGCGTGCGCTGCTGCATTGCGCGAATCACGCGCGGCCCTGCCAGGTCTCTCTCGAGTATCCACTCCTCGTTGCCCATCGACCAGAGGAAAATGGAAGGATGATTGCGGAATCGCCGAATCATTGTGGATAGCTGTGCCAATCCTTCATCGCTTGATGACATGATCCGGGTCTCGCACAGCACCAATACGCCTAACCGGTCGCAGGCCTCGATTAGCTCCGGTGTCGGAAGATTGTGAGATGTGCGAATCGCATTGCAACCCATTCCCTTCAGTACTTCCATCCGGAATGCCTGCAGGCGGTCGGGCAATGCCGCACCTACGCCTGCATGGTCCTGGTGATTGCAGGTGCCTTGAATCGGCGTCTTTACGCCGTTCAGCAGAAACCCCTTGTCCAAGTCCCAGGCAAGCGTCCGAATACCAAAACTGGTGTGATCGCGATCGCGCACCTTGCCATTCGATTCAACAGTCGCAACGGCATAATAGAGCGTCGGATGTTCAAGCGACCAGATGGCGGGGTGAACCAGCTTAGTTGCGACCGTGAATTCCTGTTTGCCGTCCGCCGGAATCTGGGCGTCCTGCGATTCGACCGTCGCGACCGTTTTTCCCGCCTCGTCGACAATCCGCCATTGCACGCGGCAGACTTCATTTGAGCTTCCTGTGTTCTCGACAGATGTGCTGAGGCTGAGCGCCGCGCCAGTTGGTTGGATCTCTGTGCGTACTACTGTTTCCCATTGACCGAGGTGGAGCGTGTCCATCTTGGTGAGCCACACATGACGGTAGATCCCCGCACCTTCATAAAACCAGCCATCTCCGTAGGACGCATCCACACGCACCGCAATAGAGTTTGCTTCGCCATAATTTAGAAAGTCGGTCAGGTCAAGTCCAAATGGAGCGTAGCCACTGTCGCTGCGGCCGATGAATACACCGTTGCAAAAGACCAACGCGCTTCGAAAAATACCGTCGAAATTGACATAGATGCGGCGCCCTTCGTCTTCTTTGGGTATGTCGAACGTCCGACGATACCAGCCGACACTTGTCTCGGGGTATTTGCGTCCCAGCGGCTTGTAGCCGTGCGATGTGAGTGCTGGATCGTTGACAAACGGCAGTTCAACCGCCCAGTCGTGCGGCAGGTTGAGTGTGCGCCACTGAGAGTCGTCAAATTTAGGCTGCGCAAAATGGAAATCGCCGGTCTTGGCAAAATCTCCCTGATCGGCTCCGAGATTGAGGTCCTTCGCAGGATCGGTTGCGTGTCCCTGGAGGAACCGCCAGTCGAAATCAAAAAGAAGGTGTTCGCGCGGAGCCGAATCGATGTCGGGAATTCCCTTAATCACACCGGCGACTTCAGCTTTTTCGACGGCTGTAGCAAGCAATTCGCCATGGGCGAATGCGGGCTTCAAGAGTAGACTGCCAGCTGCAACGAGCGCACCGGATTGAAGAATCTCGCGGCGAGATACCTTTGACATGGCGTATTCCCTCCCCCTCAAAATGAAACAGTTCTCTAGCTTATTCGAGGACAAAAAGCGCCCCGAGAAATCTGCCGCACAGTCGCGGCAGATCCTCAGGGGTAAGTTAGTACATTAACTGCTTACCAGTTGATTTTGGCTGAGACCTGCATCTGGCGAGGCAGGTTGCTTTGTCCCCATGGACCTCGTTCAATCGTGCCGAACGTAGAGTCGTTTGTGCTGCCATCGGGATTCTCCGACCACAGCGGGTGATTGAGCACGTTGAACGCCTCAAGGCGGAGCTGGAGACTCATCCTCTCGACGATTCCAAAATTCTTTGAGAGGTTTGTGTCAAATTGCTGAGTCCTGGGAATCCGGATACCCGTGTAGACATTGTCTGGACTTGGAGCATAGCTCGGTACCTGCTCGAAGTTTGCTCCCTGCGAGCAGCTTCCGTCGTAGTCAAAGTTCTGCAGTTGGACGAGCGAGTACACGCCTGTGGAATTGTTCTCCTGGTACTGCTCGGCGCATGCGGCCGCGAGGCGAATGAACCCGTCATCCTTTTGGATGTGCGGTTTCACGTAAGCACTATGCAGATAGATTTCGTTCGGATTGCCGGGAATTAACCAGGGCGCGCCTGTTTGATAAACATACAGACTACCCAGTTCCCATCCTCCGATGGCGCCATTCACAATCCGGTTTGCGTTGGACAGGAACGTGCGTCCGTGGCCAACCGGCAGCAGGTAGACACCGGAAACCGTGATCCGGTGGGTGAAATCGTTCCCGTCGATCTGTCTGAACGGAACGAGGAACGTTGTATCGTTGACGCCGCCCGCATCGAGCATCTTCGACCAGGTCCAGGTGCCATGCAGCGTAAGTGAATTGCTCCACTTGTGCGTACCTGTCACTTGCAGCGAGTTGTACCAGGTGTGCGCGGTGTTGGCCTGCCACATGGTCATATCCTGGAACTCAGGAAACGGACGAGTGAAATTGAGCGCGTTGAGGGTTGAAGAAGTGTTGTAACCGGATCCATTGAAAGCATTGATGCCCAGAAATGGATTCGGCACGTTGTCGTTGCTGCAGTTCTCGTATCTGCCGCCGTTCTCTGGGTTGCAGTCCGTCATCGCGGCAGCACTTTCATGGTTAATATTTGGGCAGTCGCCTTTGAAACTTCCATTGCCGCAGTCGCCGTTAAACAGTTGGCTGCCAACATAGGAGATGTTGATCGTGTCGTTTCTAAGGAATTGCCGCTCCACACCCATCGAGTAGTTCCAGAATGTAGGAATGATGTACTTCGGATTGATGGTCCACGGACCTTGTCCAAGGTCTTCCAGCATTCCAAGTGAGGATCCGGTGGGCTGAACAACCGATGAGTAAGGATTGTTAATCTGGTTCGCGAGGTTGGGGTGAGTGGCGCCCGGCCAGTTAGGATCGTTGGCCTGGTAGTTCGTTGAGGCGCTGTAGCCGATGTTGTTCGGAGCGTTTTCAGGGCTTCGCGCCGATTCACCGAAGCCGCCGCGAACGACGGTCTTGTCATTCAGTGCATAGGCAAAACCAACACGCGGCTGCAGGTCAAACTTTGACAACGGATAAGCCGAACGGGCATATCCATTCACTCCCAGGTAGGTCACGCCACCCAGGAGCTGGGAATAGCCAGGCAAGCTAACCAGGGAGTTGACCGGATTGACCGCGGTGGAGTTGAACCCGCCGTTGGCCATGTTATTCCGCTCGGTTTCGGGCTCAACAAAGTCCCAGCGAACGCCAAGATTCAGCGTCAGCCTTCTGTTAACCTTCCAGTCGTCCTGAGCAAACGGCGCCCAGTAGTGAGAAGACCAGTAGGTTTTCACATTGATCTGGTTGCTGCCGGAGGTCGGGTTGCCGAGCAGGAGTGAGGCAATCGAGTTGCCGCTGGCCGGATCCCACGAACCGCAGCTTCCGCATTCGGTCTGGGTCCAGCTCCGGTCAATCCAGAAGTTGTTGCCACCGCCGATGACGTCGTATCCAATCTGCCACAACCGCAGATCAAGGCCGGCGTGCAGGGTGTGTTTGCCTTTGACCCAGGTGACGGTCGGGAACAGTGCGAGAGAGTTCTTCACGTTCTGGCCGTTGCTGTTGGTGCCCATGCTGGCAAATTCACTGATGTTGAGGTAAGGAAATTCAGCCGCAGCCGCTGGTCCCATCGACTGAGCCAACTGAGAAGACCAGCCAAGCGTTGTCGGATCGAAAGGAGGCCCGTTGTAGCTGTAATCGGCTCTCACCGATGCATTGGCGCGGAAGTCGAAAAACAGACTGGGTGTAAAGGTGTGCGTCTCTTCGAGTGTGAAGGTGTGGCTGCGCTCGCCGTGAGGCAACTGACCTTCTTGCTCCGGTCCGGTAAAGCCATCATAGCTGCGAACCTCTACACGTTCCCAGTATCCGTAGTGAAGGCTCAACCGATCCTTTGACGACAGGTTCTGGTCAAACTTTGCCAATACGTTGCGATAACGGTCGACATCGTTCCCCGGTACGGTGTAGTTGTTGGCAAAAGGATTGGAGCCCGGGGCCGTCGTGGTGTTTGCCTTGGGATACAGGCTGATGATCTTCTGCGCAACCGGGTTGATGCGCGACGCCGGCATCACATTGGCCGTGGAAGTTGGGTTAATGGTGTCGTTAGGACCAAAGGGAACGCGAACCCATGCACCTTGCGCGTTCTGGGAGATATTCAGCGGATCAAGAATGCTGATCGGCTCATAGTCCTTGTTGGTTCCGTTCCAGTAGACGAGATTGCTGAAGTCACCATTTGACCAGCCCGCGCCTGGAACGGAGTCGTAAATCGTGTTCGGCTCGATCTCGTTCCAGTTTTCGAACTGCATCGTGAAAAACGACTTGTCGCGCCCGTTGTAAATCTTGGGCAACACGACGGGACCATCCAGTTCTGCACCATACTGATCCCATTTCATTGTCGGGGTCTCATATGGCTTGAGGTTCGTGCCGGGCAAAGCCTTGGCGATCGTGTAGTCGTTTTGCCATGTGTTGGCGTCGAGCCAGGTGCGGCGGGCATACTCATACACGTCGCCATGCAATTGGTTGGTGCCCGACTTCAATCTCACGTCCTCCACGGCGCCGGCCATCAAGCCGTACTGCGCGTCATAAGGGTTGGTGATGATCTTGAATTCCTGCACCGAATCCACTGGCGGAACGTACGCGATGTTCGCCTGTCCAGCATTGTTAATGGGCGAAGCTGAGTTGGAGACGCCATCCATCATGAGCGAGACGTTTCCCCCCTGGCCGCCGTTTACAGCAAGGTTAGCCTGCGTATCATCGAATGGCCGCTGCCACTGTGCGCTCCCTGTCCAGATGGCGCCGGCGCTCAGAATCGAAAGCATGCCGGGATCACGACCGTTGAGTGGAAGTTCGGTGACGCGCGTGTTCTCAACCACCTCACCGATATCGGCTTTTCCAAAATCGATCAGCGAATCGCCCTGGACGATCACGGTTTCGGTGGCATGGCCAACATTCAACGCAAAGTTCACCGTTGCAGTCTGGCCCACTTGAAGTACGAGACCAGTGCGGAGCCCTGTTTCAAATCCGTTGGCTTGGACCGAAACCGTATAGTTTCCAGGCTTCAGGTACGGAATCGTATAGTCTCCCGCTGCCGTTGTAACGGTCGCTGTATCCACATTGGTCGCTACATTGTGCGCGGTTATTGCGGCTTTGGTAAGAACAGCTCCGCTGGAGTCTGTTACGTGTCCTGTGAACTCCTGTGCCGCCAGGTAACTGGCAGGCCAACAAAGGCTCAGGAGCAACAGCACGCCTAAGAACTTAATCATTTTCAAAATAGCCTCACATGAATTGGTTAATATTGCGCGCAGCCCCGCTTCCGCACACTTCTGGTGCGGCTCTCGCGGATCCGCGAGGCAACAGTTTGTTGGATTAAACGTTTACCTACGCCTGCACTTCTGAATCTGCACTACTGTGACGAACCGATTGCAGAACTCCGGGCAGTGGATCTAAAACTCCAATAAGGCCCATCTAGCAATTGAAACTCCCCACGAGCGAGAAATATTAGGCGCATTCTGCAACATCCCGGTGTGATCGCCATCACTCCCCTGTAAACGCTTTCATTTAAGTAGCTTGCGTTTTCGCTTCGGGCCAGAAGAAGGATGACAAAGTTACCGTAAAGCTCGCATGGGGTAAGGTCGGTTGGCTCCGGATGTGTTGCAAAGGGCTGATTATCAGGCTGCCCATCACGCGCATCGCGCACCTGGCCGTCTGCCACAGCAAGCACGTCGGCGTCATAGCCGAACCATTCGGCATTCTTGCGATGCTTGCGGGGTATCCAGCGCGACCGGCAGTGCGTGGCCGGCGTCGTTTAGCCGTACAAAGTCAATGGCAAAGCGCTGAGCAACTGTCACAGCTCCGTTCGTTGACTGCAGACTTCCCCAGTGATGCGATTGAACGTTTCCCGGTCCCTCAGTCGCCAACCAGAAACGGCCGCCGCCCAACGGCGGCCCGATTTGAATAGCGTCCTGTGGAGCGAGGTCCACTCTTACAGCCCGCAGCGTGTATCGTCTTCCTTGCATGTCCTTGAAGCTCATACTGTGCCAAATCGCGTGAACAGGAGTATTCGGTGACCAGGAGAGCCAAATAAGAAGCACCGTGCGCCCACCCGCCGGGATCGTGACCTGCGCCGCGCCTTCCGCACACTTAGGCTTCGCAATCGCACATAAATCCTGCCCTTTGTAGGCGGCGGCCATCGCGCCTTGCGTGAACAGGTGCAGTTCCGTCAGGTCCAACGATTCCTTGGTGGCAGAAGAGTTTGTTACGTGCAGCTCGTATGCAACGTGCAGGTTGCCGTCGGTACCTCGAAAAGCCGTAGGGCTCATGAGTACGCGTGCCTCCATCTGTGCGTCTGCCTGTTGCGCCCAGAGTGTCGTGGCGGAGGCGAACAGGCATACGAGCAGAAGTGGCCGGCTATACGAAAAAATGCCCTTCCGCATTGACTTTGTTTCGGCGGTGCCTCTCTCACGCTTTTCATCGCGCCCGCTCCTACATTTGCGCCGCTAGATACGCAATAAAGTCAGGGTCGGCGTCCAGCATCTTCAGAATCGGCAGGATGACGCGCGGACCGTTGGCGCTATTCGTGAAGATGACGACACCCGAACGTGCAATCGGATCGAAGTAGCCTAGCGTAAACACTCCCAGATCGCTGCCCGTATGCATGAGAAAGGTCTTGCCATGGGTCTTGATTACTTCCCAGCCAGGACCCATGCCGAGCTGGTCCGGACATAAGGCCGCCAATTCCCCAACACAAAGCTCCGACCGGCGGTCAGTCAGAACACTTTCGCGAAGCTTACGAATGGCCGGGGACTCGCCCATTCCGTTCATCAGACCTTCGATGAAGCTGGCGTACTGAGTTGGTGTCGTGTATACGAGATCGGCAGCGACGAAGTCTCTTGCGACCTGTGGCTTTAACCACGTACCGTCAGAATTGGTCGGCTCCGCGATATGTCCGTCCATCCACGGTCGCTCAGTGTAGGCGCTACGCAGCATGCTGGCTGGATCGAACACCAGAGCCTGAGCCAACTGCTCGAAGGGCTTGCCCGTTTTCTTCTCCGCAAACCGCGCTACGTACTGGTAGCCCTCGCCGGAGTAATTGAAACCAGTTCCGGGGTCGCGAAGGAACACAAGCTTGCCACCCGTTTCCCGCCTCCAGTTTGGAAGGCCTGTCT
Organism: uncultured Acidobacteriaceae bacterium; assembly: GCA_963800145.1. Classification (GTDB taxonomy): domain Bacteria; phylum Acidobacteriota; class Terriglobia; order Terriglobales; family Acidobacteriaceae; genus Telmatobacter. Next base: position 286,452 of record CAWCZX010000002.1, read on the forward strand.
GATGCTCCAAAGCCATGCGGGCCGTCAGCAGCTTCGCCCTAGGATCCGCGACAAGATCGGGATCGACCCAGTATGGAAACATCGGCTCCTCCAGCGAGAGCTTGCCTCCCGAAGCCAGCCGCAGAATCACCTCTGCCGAAATCGGCTTCGACATGGACGCGATGTTGTAGAGCGTCGTGCCGCTCACGGGAACTCCGGGGCCAGCCTCGCCATACGCCAGAGCCAGCACGGTCTTGCCGCCTTCAATCTTGGCGAACGAGACACTGGCGACATGCTCGGTGCGCAGCAACTCCGGAATGGTACGCGCCTGGTCCTTGAACTGCTGTGAAGTGATGGAAAGACTGAGTAACGCGCACGAGCCGACACTGAATACGCGCAAATGCTTGCTAAGGGACATCCGATATCCTCCATGCCTCTGTGGCCGTGGGACTGTGAACCCTGGGGCACCTTGACCGCTGAGGAGCGCGCCGACGCAACTCGCATTCTCTCAGGTCGACATTCGACCCGAGTGTTGCATCTTCTTGGGTCGAATGTCAACCCAAGTGCGCTTTTTATTCATTGCCATGCGGCATTTCTCGTTTAAGGCGCAGAACACATGCCTCGTTAGTGTCGCTTCAGAACAGCATTGTCACAGTCGAATGTCGCAGTCATCCGAAATCGACCCGAAAAGATCGAGCTGCCCTCTTCTCCTGTTTTTGTCCAGACACAGCCGTCGGCTGTGAGCGATGAACAGGGGATGTCGGTCCTCGCCAGTTCCCCGATCCAAAGGGTTCAGCTTTCAATTGTCGACTTCAGATGGGATGAGAAGACCGGTCTCCGGCGGGATGCGTTAAGCTCCCAAGTTATCGACGCGCTCGAGGCGCACGAGACAAGGAGACCGGCTATGAGGAAGCCTAGCACTAAGGCAGCACGTGGAAAAGGAAAACTGCAGGATCAGCAGCTAACCATCGGGCTCGATCTGGGTGATCGGTCGAGCTTCTACTGTGTTCTCAATGGAGCGGGCGAAGTGATTCAGGAGGAGAGGGTCGCAACCAATCCGGAAGCGATGAAAAACGCCTTCAGCACGATGCCGCGGAGCCGAATCGCTCTGGAGACAGGTACGCATTCGCCATGGGTAAGCCGTGTTCTCTCCGAATTGGGGCATGAGGTAATTGTGGCGCATGCGCGCAATGTACGTCTGATCGGGGAAAGCCGGCGGAAGGATGATCGGTTGGACGCGCAGGCCTTGGCCAGGCTGGCCAGAATCGATCCGAAGTTACTGTCGCCGATTCAACATCGCAGCGCTCAGGCACAAGCGGATCTCTCGGTGATCCGAGCGCGCTACGCGCTCGTGCAAGGACAGCGCTCGTAAATGCGGCGCGAGGACTAACAAAGTCCTTCGGAGAGAGGATCCGCGGACGCAACCCGAAGGGCTTTTGTTCCGCCACGAGTAAAGCGCTGAGTCCGCAACTGCAGGTTGCACTTGCCCCCTTACTAAGCGCACTTGAAACGATCACTGCGCGAATCCGCGAGTACGATGCCCAGATCGAAGAACTCGCCGAGAAGAGCTATCCGGAGGCGGCGCTGCTAAAGCAGGTCAAAGGTGTTGGGACCTTGATTGCGCTGACGTACATCCCGACGCTGGAAGACCCGTGACGCTTTCGTAAAAGCCGCGATGCAGGCTGTTACGTGGGACTGCAGCCAGGCAGAAGGAACTCAGGGCAGAGTGAACCTCAGCTACATATCACCAGACAGGGAGACTCTTATCTGCGCATGGTGCTCGTACAAGGGGCACAACACATCCTGGGGCCGTTCGGCGAAGACTCCGACCTACGGCGGTGGGGACTGAAGCTGGCCGAGCGAGGAGGCAAGAGGGGAAAGAAACGCGCGATCATCGCCGTCGCACGCAAGCTTGCGGTGCTGCTCCATCATCTCTGGATCAGCTGCGAGGAGTACGAGCCGCTCCACAATACCCGAAAGCGGAGACTGGCAGCGGCATAGTTCGGGAAAGGCTTGAATGCACCACACCAAATGTCGAGTTCCGGCGACTGCGCCCTTGGCCTTGCCCCCACGCCATCAACGATGGCGTGAGAGGTCGCCTTCAGAAGGCAGCGCCGACTGTATCAAGAACACCCAATTTGCACCGAGCGCATGAGTCGCTCACCAAGAGTGCGGATGGAAGGGTGACGACAGCTTAAGCTCGGCACGGCAGTGGTGAAAAACAGGTCGGGAAAGGAAAATACCCATGTTTTTCCTTCGCCCGGAGTGTGCCTTGTTACGGCTGGCTGCGGCGGCCGTCAAGGCTCCAGATGAACTCGCTGTGCTCGGCCTTGCCGCCGCAGCCAGCCAAACGATTACCCGCTATCCGAGCAAAGGAAAACATCAGATATGAACTTACCAAACCTCAAATAACTTGACAGCGACCGGCCTTCTCATGGAAGAGCGAATCACTCATCCGCAATTCAGGCGAGCCCGCATTTCGGCACCTGGACGTAAAACTGGCTTGAACGATTGATTCTTGTGAATTGACTCGCGAGACTTTCAATTGTTGTCGGCAAGCGTCAACCGGATCAGCACACGTGGCAACTTCCGAGTTCTGTGCCGAGGATCCACGATAAAGTAATTTCTCGTTGGCTACTCTGTCCTGCTTCGAGACAGTCGAGACAGCATCGGCGTTACTACACAACCGCGCCGATGCCGCCCACTGTTTGGGTCCATCGTTAGCGTCCGCCTTTGAGCTCTCCCATGCGCCGGCCGATCCACCACGCCGTCATCGAGCACCACACAAAACAGCACACAAGTTCGTGCACCATGGTGGAGAACCAGCCGGGTGGTTCGTAGTCGATGGGCTCTCTATGGATGGAGTGGGGTTGGTCGGATCGAACGGGGAGTTCTCACGATCCGTCAACAGAAAGCAACGGTTGGTCGTGGTGGGGCCGCTCCAGTTGGCCGCAGTGAAGCCCGGCCGATCTAACGTTCGCGCGTACCTCAAAGGGCTATGCGGTCGTTGACTGCCCGGCGGATCTCCTGTCGTACTCCGAGATAGGTCGCGGTTGTACCCAGGTTCTCGTGACCCAAAAGTTCTTGTACCTGCTCGATATCGCCTCCTGCCTTGCGGCAACATTTCGCGCAGCTGCGGCGCAAATCGTGCGGCCCGAGATGGTCGATCCCGGCCGCCTTGGCTGTAGTCACGACGGTGTTCCAGACAGTCCACACACCGATCGGCGCCGTCAGCACGCGGCCGCTCCTGAGCAACTAACGGAATAGGAAATTGAAAGCCTCGCGGCGCTCAAGAGCTGTGTCGAGCAGGCTCATCAACATTGGCAGACCCGGATAAGACTCCGGGGCGCCGTAGGAGATGTGGAACTGTTGTTGCAAGAACTGATGCAACTTTGGCAGTCGTCCAGCAGGATCGGCGGCTGTCGTATCAGCCAGGATTGCCGGCAGAATCTCGCTCGTCAGCAAACCATCGCAGGCTTTGGTTGCGCCTGCACCGAGAAAGATAACCGTTTGGGCCATGATCTCCTCCGAATCGCTTGATCGACTCAACACTAATTCAGTTCTCTCAAGTACCGACCACCCTTTCGACAGGCGTCGGCATGATCGGCATGCCATGTTCATCGAGGAGTCGAATGTAGAACTGTTGGTACCGGAGGGCACGGCGTTAATCAATCCAGCATCGAGTTCACCGCAAGGTACTGAGGGCGACGATCTTCGCAGGAGCAGCAAGCGCAGCAAGCGTATCGATGTCGAAATACCGGTAAAGATCGAGGCAAAAAGGCTCAGGTGCGGAGCGAAATGGAACCGGCGTATCGATCAGATAGTCGAGGCTCTTCATGCCATTCCGGTTCGTCACAGCAGAGAAGTCTTGTGGCGCGATGGCGGCGGCCGTCAAGGCAATTACCTGGTTGCGAATTCCGTCTGTTTCCACTTGTACAGGCTGACCGGTCGTGGAATGGAGCCAGCTTGCAATAGCTATCAATTGCGCGGTTTCCAAACCCAACGGACGAGCGCCGCTACTATCTGTCAGTAGTTCCCAGGGTACGCGATCTGGCAACAGGCCACCATTGAAGAATAGATCGAGTGCCAACACTTGCTTTCCGCGGTCCAGGTTCTGAGCCACCATGTCTGTGGCAGCTTTGTAGCCTTTGTCATCAAGCACTATGGTCGCCGGCGCGTTCTCTGGAGCAGCTTCTTCGCGGAACAATACGCCATTGGCACTGAGTTGGTTGGAGAAATCGAAACGATAAGACAAGGTGCGAAAATCAAAGGCTCTGCCGTTATCGACCCGCAAGGCCTGTACCATCGATACCGGCGCATAGCGGACTACGGATTCCAACTTCTCTTGCTCTTTCTTGGCCCACACTTGGCGCGCTTTACTGTCAGCCGGCGCCGGTTCGTGATGGATCTGCTGCGCCAGCTTTCTCGCCAGGGTAACAAAGGTCAAGTTATCGGCCGGCACACCTATGGAAAGCTCTTGCGGGGTCCGGATCTCATCGTCACTGTAAATCTCGCTGTCCAATATCGGCAGTTTGAAATATTTACTGAAGAAGAGATAGGCTTGGTTGCGGTTATCCAACTGATAATTGTGTGTCCCGGGATAGAGGTTCTCATGCCAAGCCAGGTTATCTGAGGCTCCGTAGAGCTGAAAGAATGGCTTTACCTGGTCATATATGTAGGGCTTCACCAGGGGAGCTCGAAAACAACAGCTATCCGTGCCATTGTGGATCTCCATGGTGGGACGAGGCGCCCGTATCGCAAGCAATTCAGGATAGTCTTCACTCTGCATCAAATCAGGCGCGTCCTCTTCGATTTCATCGGTATCTACTGGATGCGTGAGGTTGGACTCGCGCGAGCCAATCCCAGCCACCTCGACCGCGACGGCGACGCGAGGATCCAGGGCGCTCAGCATTACCGTCTGCCATCCCCCTCCCGAAAGTCCGGTGACGCCAATCCGAGTTGTATCAACCTCCTGCAATCCGCTGAGGTAATCCAGCCCCCGACGCATGGAAAGATAAAAGATTCCCAGCGCATTTGAACCGACCAGATTCAACTGGGAAGCGAAATCGTGTGCGTTTTCCGGATTCGCGAGCTCTCCAAAACCAATGAACTCCACGTCAAGGGCGACGATCCCGCGCTTGGCAAAGTTAACGCAGCGCTTCTGCTCGTATTCCACTCCGATCCCATCCGGCTCATGTCCGAGCAAGTTAAGAATTGCGGGTATACGGCCCGTGATATTTTCCGGCTCATAGAGAAGCGCGGTCGAGTGGAAGCCCGGCACAACTTCAAAGCGCAATTTGTGAATCCGGTATCCGTGACCGCTCTCAATGATCCCGACTTCCTCGAACTTCGGGGCGGCATGAATCCACTCACGCGGCCAGCCGTGATAGGCGACATCGTCGAGAACGTGCTTGCGCACCCGCTCTTCTTCCGCGCTCCACAATGCTGCCGCTGTGGGAATGGGTAATTGAGGAATACGCTTCAGCAAGAATTCCTGGAGTTGATACTCCCGCGATGGAACATCCCGCGAAGGTTGCGCCAGCGCCTCCTCCACGTAAGGCTTGCTGACCTGGGCATACCCGTCAACTGTCCCTATCGCCAGCAGGCAGGGCAACAATGCGGCAATCTGCAGACTGTGCCGGTATTTCTCTCGCATCTTAGGCTTGCTTCTTGCTCCCATGCAGTCCATTCATCTCCCGATTGAACGTTACAGTCTTCAAGCAATCAGGGTGCCACGAGATATGCAAGTGGCGTCGCCGCCAGCTCACCTGTCTCCCGGCACCCCGATTGGCTAGAGCCTGCTTAAAACTTGATCTTCAGCGCCATCTGGAGGATTCGAGGATCCCCGGCAGAGCTGATTTGCCCAAAATTGCTATCTTGAATTCCGGCATCAGGATTGCCAAAGTTGACATTGTTGAATGCGTTATAGAATTCCGCACGGAACTCATAGGTAGCGCGTTCGACTACTTTTCCGGTTTTCAAAAGAGCCAAATCCGTGGTGAAGAGCCTTGGCCCGCGAAGAGAGTTCTTGCCGATGTTACCGTACGTGCCAACGGCATTTGGAACAAAATCGGAAGTGTTGAACCATTCATTGATCAGCGCGGAATGGGAACGACTTGTACTCAGTTGCGTATCCTTTATATTCGCCACGGTGATGTCGGGACGGTCGTTCCCCATCGCAGTGAAGGAATTATCGTCTTCGGCGAACGACGTAAACGGAAAGCCCGTTTGCCAGTTTGAAATGAAACTGAGGTTCCATCCGTTGATCGCCTTATCCGCGATCCCTCCAATCGGAACACGGGGAAAAGCATAGTTTCCTGAGAATCTGAAGACCTTGTTATCGTCTCCGGCGTCAGGACCGTAGTCAAGAGAGCGGCCACAACCGCAGGTATTGATGCCGTAGATTCCAAATATCCCCGGCTGTCCATTGGGCCCGAAGTTATTCAAAGCACGCGACCACGTGAAATTCGTCTGGAAAGCGAGGCCGTGGCCCAAACGCTTTTCGAACTCAAGCTGGCCGGAATTGTAGTTGCTGTTCACGCCGGAGTTGATTGAACCGATGAACCCGTAGTTTGGATAAAGGAGACGCGATTGAATATTATTCTCCGTCGACTGCCCCGGAATATAAACCGAAGGATTCAGTTGCAGCAATCCTGCCTCTTGATCTCCAGTACCACCGAGGTGAGCACCATGATTTCCCGCGTATTCGAGCCGCGTGAACCAACTGGAGCCGAACTCGTGCTCGATGGTCAGGTTATAGGTCAGGATTTGGGGTAGCCGGAAGTGTCTGTCGAAGATCTGCGTAAAAGCGATGTTCTGGGGAAATGTTACCGAAGCGCCTGGGTTGATAGGGCCAAAGGAGCCAGGAAAAGGGTCTGCCACGCCCGCAGCCGTATAGGGATTGGTGAAATTGGTGTTACTAATGCTCACGATAGGAGCGAACGGAGGAACGCCAACAACATCTTCAAACGCTACCCCGTTGGGCGCCTGGAAATAGTACCCTGTTCCACCGCGGATGCTGGTCTTGCCATCTGACGTAAGTTGATAGGCGAAGCCCACGCGTGGGCCGAAGTTGCTCAAGTTGTTATAGATTGACGAGGCAGGACATCCAGCATCATGATGACTCCCGCCGAAAATCAGGTCCTGTGGTGCATTGGGGTAGCGCACCGATTGCGCTCCTGGCACAAAGCATGCAACTCGCCCCTCACTATCCGTGTAGGGGAAGAACGGATCCCAGCGAACACCGCCAGTCAAAGTGAGCCGCGAGGTCGCGTGCCAGTTATCCTGAACGAAGGCGCTCCAGTCGTTTCCGCTAAAATTCAAATACAAACCGCCTGCCTGGACAAAGCCGGACGCCGCTCCCAGCAAAAAGTCGGAGAGATTGTTTCCGCTCAGATTGCCGCCGAAGGTGTAGTTGCCATCGGATTGATATGAGTTTCCCATGGGAAGGTTGATGTGTTCCCATTCGCCCCCGAACTGGAGCTCATTTGGTCCCTTGATGAAGGTGGCGATCTCACGATCCGATATGTCGCTGTGATTCCAGGTTCCGGGAGATGGCTGATCTCCTACAGTGAACTCTCCGGATACATTGACATTCAGAGTCGCTGGAAAATTGGTGGGTTGAGGAATGTTCGCGCCCGCCGTAGCGATATTGAAGGGCGCGGGCGATTCCGTCAGTCCGACCTTCCTTGTCAGTCCGAAGTAGCTATTGAGAAGAGTCTTGGGCGAAATCGTGTAGATGTCTACTACGCTGATGTTCTTCAGGCTCTGCTTTTGTGGATCTTCACCGTTGCCCTCAAGGATGTTGCTTGTCGGCGGAATGATGATTGGGACCGTGTATTTCAGTTGAAAATAGTGCCCGCTCAAATGATGCTTGCCAATGTTGTAATCGATTTTGACCAGGTATTCGTCGGTATCCTGAATAGAGGGAGCGCCATTATAGGTCAAATAGTTAGGCCCCATTTGCGGGTCGTTGGGGAGCGGAATGTGGTTCATTAGATAAAGCGCCGTGGGATCGAAGGCGGCTGGATTGATCATATTGTTGCTGTCGAACTGGTAGGGCGAACCGGGATTGGGGTTTGTTAATACAGTACCGGGGAGAAGGGCCGAGAAGTCTCCGTTAAGCTCGGCTTGGGTCGGCACCTGGGAATTAAGGCCATTCTCTGAAGTGTTTTGACGTGTGCCTTGATAGGAACCGAAATAGAACAACCTGCCCTTCAGGATAGGTCCGCCGATAGTGCCTCCAAACTGATTCTGCTTCAATGGATTTGGAGAGGTGGCAAAGTAGTTTTTGGCATCCATCGCATAATTGCGAAGATACTCAAAGACGTCACCATGGATTTGATCGGTTCCTGACTTGGTCACGACATTGGCGACTCCGCCCGTCGCGTTCCCATAGGTGGCGCTCATGTTATCGGTTTGCACATTGAATTCCTGCAGCGCGTCAGGACTGGGGAATGGCAGATTGGTATTGATATACATGTCGTTGTAGTCAACGCCATCCAGCAAGTAATAAACGCCGTTGGAGCCGCCGCCATTGACTTTCGCGTATTGCTCACCAGGCAGGACGCCGCCTTCACAATTGGCGCCGCAGTTTTGCCCGGTGACATCGACGGCGCCGGGGACCAGAAAGACCAACTGTTGCGCCTCGCGGCCATTCAGCGGCATGCTCTCCATGCTTTTCTCATCGATAACCTGCGAGATGGCTGAATCGTCGGTAGTCACCTGGTTGGAACTTCCCTCCACGGTGACCTGCTGGGTGATCGCGCCTACCGCCAAGGTGACCTTCTGGCTGGCGGACTGTCCGACTTCCAAACCGATGTCTTTTTGCACATAGGTGGTGAAGCCGGCCATCTCAACCGTCAGTTGATAACTGCCAACGGGGAGGCTGGGAAAGAGGTATTCGCCTGCGGCACCTGATTTGACTTGCTGCCTGTATCCAGTCCCGGTCTGTTCCACGATCACTGTCGCCCCAGGGACCGCCGCACCCGTTTTGTCCTCGACCGTACCGCTCAGCCGAGCTGTGGTGTACTGGGCAATGGCCGTCGTTGCCCACATAACGGTCAAGAATAATGAGGAGAAAAGGAAAGCTGATTTGCATACGCGGCTGGGAACTCGGTCGCACGCATTTTTGCTCTTTTCAGTTGGTCTCATTTGCGCTGGTCTCCACCCTGTCGAACCTGAAGTGAATAGAGCACTCTGCTACATGTGCTTATTTTTTATTTGTGAACGTCCGCAGCATTTGGTTTCGTTTTCTACCGAATGAGGATGGTTCTACTGTCATTCTGACCGTCTGTCAAGCGAAAAGTTCTTGCGGATGTAAGGCGGAAGGTTTGTCAAAGTCCGAATCGGGCACCTTCTTCTCCTGGCGCTGCCGGAAAACCGTCGATGTCAGACTGTCGCCGAATCCTGGGCCGCGCTGTTGCCCGCCCCTGCAAATACCCTGAGAGCATTTTCGCGATAAATCTTCTTCAGCACGGCATCGGGTATACCAAGGCCATAGAGAGGCCAAAGATAGTCAGAATAATCCTCGTAGTAGTAGTGCTCGTCCAATGTTTCCAGGGTTCGAAAGGTGGAGCGAAGTTCACCCGGTGTGTAGGTGAAATCGGTTCCGTACAAAAGGCGATCCTGATATTGCTGAAAGAACTGGTTTGCGAATCGAGGGATCGTGGAAATCTCTGACATTCGCGCAGCAAAATCCGCATAGAGATTCGGGTTTCGGTCCAGCATCTGGCCCAGGCGAGTGAGGTCGTAGTCAAGATTGGCGAGGTGGCAGGCGATAAAAGTCGTCCCCCTGTGCCTTTTCAACGTGCGCGCCAGGCTTTCCAGCAGCCCGTCGTGTCCGAGCAAGTCCGGCTTGTCGTCCAGTCTCCAATGGAAAGCTGTCATGTATCCGTCATTGTGTCTGTCCATCGGGAGATACGTCCAGATTGGATCTGACACGTGGAGACTCACCGGCATGCCCAGTTCCGAGCATTTTTGGAACAGGGAATCCATCCGCGGGTCGTCCGGATGGGGCCCCGGACCAGTGAACTCGGCCGGCGCATGCCAGTTGCTCGGCTCAGTTCCTACACTGGCGCCCAAGCCCTTGCCTTTGTCGTGGAGCTCGCCAACGCCACGGGCGCCCATGCGATAGCATTCCTCGAGCGCTTTCACGGCGCCGGGTCCGAAGCCGGGACTGTTAACCCCTCGCAGGTCAAAGAGACACCAAAGATCAAACCTTTGCGGATAGGCGGAATAGATGGCGCGAGCTTGAGCGAAACCGTCGGGTATGCCTGTGCCGGCGAAGACCACGGCCCTTTCTACGCCGGTTTCGTCCATGGTTTCCACGATCTTCCGAGCCTGATTTGCGTTGTTAAATCCATGATTATGGGCGTCGATGATCGGATACCTGGCCTTCGCAACCTCTGTGACCGGGATCTTATAGATGGATCTGGGACGCCAGTCTTTGAGCAACAGCTTGTCGGGTAAATCCTTGTTTGGGAGGTGGGCATCCGGTCCCTGCGCCTGTGCCTGTGACAATCGATCCGCGAACCCCGCCCGCGTAGCAAATGCAGCGGCTGACAATGCTATCAATTGTCTTCGGTTCATGACTTGGCCCTCATCTTTCTTGTCGCGTTGTGCATAGCTATTGCTTCTATTCGTTTTCTTGCGAATGCGTAGGTTGGTCGAGCAATTCAACGGATAAAATCATACGCGGACATCCTTCGTCAACCACAGTGTCGTTGAAGACAAGCCGACACCCTTTCTGTATATTTCGTTTTATTACGTTCGTCGGATGGGCGCTGTTCTAATCAAAGCCATCGGAGATTTTCGCAGCATGTATTCTGATCAAAAACTCGGCGGCGGCTCGCTATGACTAGCGGTACAGCTCATGATGTTCGCAAACTCATTCACCCACTCCACGGCGACCTGAAGCGGTTGTTGCAGAACCTTGTCCAGACAAATAGCGTGGCCGTTCCGCCAGGCGGAGATGAAACACCTGCGCAACGGGTGCTGCAAAGCTTCTTCCGCGACCAAGGGGTGCGCACCCACCTCTATTCCACGGAGTTCATCGAGAAATTGGAGAATCCCCTGGTGAGGAGCAACCGCTCCTATCGCGGACGAAAGAACCTGGGCGCAAGGCTCAACGGCACGGGTCGCGGGAAAAGCCTGCTGCTCAATGGCCATATGGACACGGTACCGGCTGGGAAAACGCCATGGTCCCGTTCGCCATGGTCGGGAGCCTTTCAAGGCGGCCGCGTTCACGGCTTGGGGTCCTTCGATATGAAGGGGGGCCTGGTGGCAAACGCTGCCGTGATCTGTGCACTAAAAAAGGCGGGCATCAGGACAGGTGGAGACATCCTCTTTGAATCGGTGGTGGATGAGGAGTGGGGTGGAGGCGGCGGCACAATTGCCGCACGGATTCGCGAAGGCGGCGCTGATGCGTGCATCATTCCGGAGGGGACGCAACTAGCTATCTACCGGGCGACGAGGGGTGGATTCGTCGTAGACCTGTCGGTGGACGCTGGAGACCCTGCCGCCTATTTCTCGAATGCCGAAGTTTTGAGCCCCGCGGTTCCTTTTGGCCGGCTTCTGGGATGGGTTGAGTCCTGCGCGAACATGCGCGCCAGGATCAAGCCGCGCGGTGCATACGCCACCTTCTCCGATCCGGTGCCGGTACAGGTGCTGGCGATAGAGGCAAATCGGCTCGACCCGGAAATCCCGTTAAGTGTGCCTTCCAGGGCGACAATGCGACTGTACTTTCAATTCCTGCCGGAAGAAGATGTAGCAGTGGTGATCCAGGGGATCAAGGATTCGCTGAAGCAATTTGAAGCGAACGATCTCTTCTTCCGCAAGTATCCAATTCAGTGGACACCCCTGATTGGAGCGCCGCTGCTAGGCCACGAACTGTCTGAGGATCATGCGTGGACCCGCTGCATGACCAAGAGTGCTGCGAGGGTGCTCGAGCGGAAACCAGTAGTGACTGCGGCGCCATATCCGTGCGATGCCGGTCTGATGCATCGCGACTTCGGCATTCCAACGCTCCTCTTCGGGCCCTGCGGCGAAGGCGCGCACAATCCAGATGAATATGTTGAATTCGATTCCGTTCTGCGCACTGCGGAGATATTGCTGGCGGCCGCCCTGGATTGGGCCAACGGATAATTTGGCATGGCGCATGGTCAACTGAACCACGCGAGAGGCCGCGTCCGCTCCCCGAGAACAGCTTCGCGTTGCACATTGAACAGCGCTCGCAATTCGCCGTTGCTGCCTCGATCTCTTTACGATGCGGTCTGGCGCTCTACATCAATTGGGAAACTCCGGGGCTGCCTGGCCCGTTGTTTTCAGCATGATGACATAGAGGAGCAGTCCGACGGCAATCCATGCGGCGCCGAGCAGTTTGGCGTTCAGATTGAGGTTGAGCCAAATGAATGTGCATACCAGAATCCCGCACAACGGCGAGAGGAACGCGAGCGGCACCTTTTCCTGCGAGCGAAATTTATAGTGAATGAGGGCCGCCGCATTCACTCCGATGAAGGCGATAAACGCGCCGAAGTTGAGCAGTTCCGCGCCCTGCTCAAACGTCAACAAAAAGGTGCCCAGCAGTGTCACCGCACCTAGCAACAGCACGTTGTTGCGCGGGATTCTGGTCTTGGGACTCACCGCCCCGAAGAACTTTCTCGGCAGGGCATTGGCACGTCCCATGCCATAGAGCAGGCGAGCCGCGCCAAACTGCGCCGCAATACCGGAGCCCATATTGGCGATCATCAGCGTTCCATTCAGCAATTGGAAGAGGAACTTACCACCCACGCGGCGTGCAACTTCCACATAGGCGGTATCGACCATGGATTCAGGAAATGGAATCCTTGTCGGCCATGCGAGCTGCGCCAGATACACTTCGATGGCCGCAAGTACTCCAATGGCAAAGCAAGTCAAAACAGTGGCCAGCAAAATGTTGCGGCGAGGATTTTCCACTTCTTCCGACATCGTCGAGATGCCGTCGAAGCCGATATAGGTCAGCACCGCGATCGAGGCACCGTGGAACAGGCGGCCAGGTGTAAAGGTGGCAGGATCATAAAACGGCAGCAGCCACTGGCCTCCCACAGGTCGTGCCGCCATGGCAATGTAACGGATCGCATCCGCAACGAAGATGACCACGACAATGCTCATGCCAAGAGCCAGCAGCGCGTTCACGCGGCTTGATGTTTGCACCCCGCGCAGATTGAGGCCGGTGAACACAAGAACAAAAGCCACGGCCCAGGCTGCATACGGAATCTGCGGCAGTATGTTTTGTGCCGCCGCGCTGCACCACACCGCACAGATAATGGGATTGAGCATGTAATCCATCAGCATGGACCAGCCCACCACATAGCCGGCGAGGGGATGAATCTCCTTGCCCACATAGGTGTAAGCCGATCCTGCGCTGGGATAGACGCGCGCCATCCGGCCATAGCTCACGGCGGTGAACAGCATGGCCACCATTGCGATCAGTATGGTTGTGACGACATGCCCGCGAGCGGCATTGCTGACTACGCCATAGATGCTCATTGGCGCAGTCGGCTGAATGATGATGATGCCGTAGAGAATCAGGTGGTGAAGCTTCAGCGTGCGCTGAAGCCCGGGAGCAGCCAGATCACGTTCCGCGGCGGCATCCATGCTTGGAAGTCCTCTCTCTTGCTGCGTTCCTCTAAGACTATCCGGAGAATCCTGGCCGTTCTTTGCGCCAAGAGACCGACCGCAGCGGGATGCCTTCGCCGAGTTCCATCGGCAGAGGGCTGCATTGCCACAGTGGGGTGATCAAATCAAGCGCCGTCCACTCACTCAGGACGCTTCTTATCAGCCGGAACAAACCGCGTAAAGATGTTGCCGGATATCTTGACCTGGACGGCCTTGGAATTTGCAGTTGCGTCGAGACCGGTTACCGTTACGTGCACTTCGTATTCCCCTGCATGCGTATAGGCGTGATGGACCTTTATCCCATCCGTAGCCGATCCATCACCAAAGTCCCAGTGGTAGCTGAGCGCCGGTGCTTCGGTGGGCGACCCCTCGCCGCTAAAGGTCAAAGTTTCTCCTGACTTGCCTGCGGTTGGCGATTGCACCTCAAATGCAGGCGGAGCCGCAGGTACGGCGTTGTCAATCAGCTTCAACATGCGAACCGAGTGCGCCGGCTGAACGAGGTTGATCGTGTCCGAAGTTGAGGTGCAGCAGTTTTGATCGCCGAACACCTCCGTGATCTGGTAATTGGCCGGCTTCTTCAATCCAAGAGTGGTCAGATTGATCGCGCGCTTCAGTTCTCCCTCAGTCCAATTGAAGATGGTAAGAATGGACTGACGATTGTCTTCCTTCAACAGAAAAATGCTCGGCTGCGCATCGCTTGCTGCGTAAGTCATCAGATCTGTGGGTGTGGATGCACGTCCTAGACGGGCCATGTCAAGAAGATCCGCATTCTTTACCAGAGCTAGCCGTTCCAGAGAGGTTCCCAGAGTGGGCATATCGTCTCCAAGCTCAAACATACCCCCTGCTACCGCCGCCAGTGCGATCGAAACCTTTGCCTCCTCCAGACTGAGTTGACGCTGCCCCCCGTGCCATGACTGGTCATCGACGGTCTGAGTGGATACGGTAAATGCGTCCGGGTCGGCCACAAAGAAATTGCGATTCATGTAGTAGCGTGCGGCGATACCGGAGGCCGCGTCTCTCGAAGCTCCAAATGTATGTCCCGTGTCTTGAGAAATGCGCCCAGTGTCCACAATCCCAACCGGGTTGAGCATCACACTGCCGTCTTTGTCCAGAACAACGTCTTCGCCAACGGTGCTGCGGATGATCTTCAAGCCGATCCGTTGCGCTTCAAGGGCAGTCGTGTTCGGGCGATAGTAGGCGCCTTCGACCGCCGAGTCGTCCATGAAATCCATCTTGATAAAGCGGACGCCCCAATTGTAAAGCGCACTGTACGTCTGCCTGAGGTAGTCCTGGGCGCCAGGGTTGGTTGTGTCCAGCACATACAACTGATCGGTATGATTGGTCACGTTGCCAATGTGGATAAGCTGACCAGCCGCATTGTGCAGTAACCAATCTTTATGATTCTCATACACCCACGCGCGCTCCGATACTTCAAACGGCGCCGTCCAGATCCCAAAGGTCAGGCCGTGGTGGCGGACCACGTCTCCGACATAGCCAAGTCCACGAGGGAACAGATTTACGTCGGGCGTTGAGTATTCGCCGCGCGCGTATTGGTATCCCTCATCGATATGAAAATAGGTATACCCGCTCTGCTTAAGATTTTCTGCCATCCACTCCGCATTTGTAATTGCGGTTCCTTGATTGAGTCCGAAGTAATAGGCAGTCCAACTCCACCATCCGATAGGGCTCGGAGTATCAACTCGAGCCCTATGCAGCAGCTTGATTGCGCGGCCATATTGCTCCAGTTGGGCATGATAGTCGCTCCCCGCGGCAAACATAAGACGCTCGGACGACAAGCTCTCTCCTGAGTTGACAGGCAGGCTGAGACTTACTTGTTCAACGGCTGGCGAATGCCTGAGCGATTCCTCTTTCAAAATCTCAGTGGTGCCCGTGGCCACGGCTTCATAGGAAATGATCTGCGCGCCTGCGCCTGTCGATTGCTCTTTCAGGTGAAATATAGTTAACAACCGGTCTGAAGTGAGTGCGCCAATGAACAAGCTTTGTCCGCTCTCGCGGTTATAGATAAGCTGGCTTCCCACGGCACGGTGCATTCCACCTCGGCCGTCACCGAGGTCGCGAATCGCTAGCTGAGGCCGGTCCTCGCTATAGCTGTCGGACAGGATACGGTCCGCGGAAACCGGACCATTCAGGTTGATGAATGGCGCATCCATTACATGAATACTCCGGATCGCCTGTACTGTGATGGCTCGACCCGTGGTATTGAGCACCCTGACTTCAAGATCGCCCCACGACTGATCGTGGTATAGATGCAGGATGCAGACCAGGTCCGGTTTGCCCTGAAGCCCGGTATGCGTTACGGTCAGGGTCGACCCTGACCCGAATTCATCATGAAATTCTGTCCGCATTGTCTTGTGTTGTGGATACGCGGACGATCGCAGTACCTCTGAATCGGCGTCGGCCTCAACACCGGAACGAATCACTGTATCTGGAATGCCGGGCTGTTTGATTGAGTAGGATCCGTCTGAGTTGATTTCGACAGACAGGTTTTTCCCCTGGATCGACCCTAGTCCGCGCATCCCGTCGTGGGGTTTCTCTCGGTCGGATTGGTTTGCATATGCGGAGCATCCAAAAACCACGGCGCCGGCAGCGAGAATTGCAAAGATAGCGGATTTACAACATTGCTTCATATAGTCTCCTTCGTTCTTTGCCGCAGACATCGCAAGGAGCGCATTCTATTGACCTTTCCGGTTCGATCCGGCTCCCCTGGAGCGAAACCAGGGCAAATGTGTCCTTTGGAGTTTCGAGCAGGGCCTGGTGCATCGACTCCGGTTTCGCTATGCGGCCTATGCGCTGGCATGTCATTCACTAATGTTTTGCGACGGGGCTTAAGCTCAGCTCGCCTCGCTGGCCAAGACATGTCAACCTCCGTCGAGTTGGTCTGAAACAACAACTCAGTGTCGAGGGTTCCTGCCCATTTTGAACCAGCGCTGCTCAGTTCAATGAAAGTTCACACCATCAGGCCATGGCAGGCGCCTTGATCGACCTGCTCCGATTGCTTTCGAGTGAAGTGGAGTCGAAGACAAACGAAACACCTGGATATGTTTCGTAATATTCTGCACAAGGCCTGTTCGTGTCAACGATAAACTTCCCGCGAACTTTTATAGGCTTGGCGATGGGCGTTGTCATGATTGCCGGCAGAGCCAGGGGGCAACAGCATCGCGGGACTCTCTCGGGCTCCATCGGCACGCAGAGCCGCAATTTATCCCGAATATTTGCAAAACGAAAGGCTTGACGGTTACGTAGTGTGAATATATTATTTCGCGGGGCTTCATATTAGATCAATTAGTGAGAAGAGCAGAGTTTGGCAAATTGAAGTTGCCCCCAAACGAGGGATGGAGATTAGATGTCAGACCATCACAGCGTGCAAGCGGAGGGTGGCCTTCACACGGCTCCTCAATACACTATGCCGGAGATCCTCCGTCAGCCTCTACTTTGGCCGGTTACGCTGAAGACAGTTCGTTCCGCATCGGAACGTATGCAACTTATAACTAAACTTCAACATGCTCGTGTCCTGCTCGCGGGCGCGGGAACTTCGGCCTATGCAGCAACTGCCATAGCTTCAGCGTGGCCGGGGGCATGTGCCGTTCCTACCACCGACCTTCTGGTCGATGCGGAACGATACCTGGTGGATGTGGACACGGTGATCTCTCTCGCCCGGTCCGGCGATAGTCCCGAAAGTACCGCTGTTGTCGAACGTGTTCGCGCCCTCCGGCCTGACATTCTGCAGTTGGCGATTGTCTGCAATGAAGACGGTGCATTGTCTCACTCCGATCTCGACGGGGTCATTACCCTTGATCCGCGTACCAATGACCAAGGTCTTGTCATGACCGGTTCGTTTTCCAATCTGGTGTTGGCCGGGCTGATTCTGGCCCAGGAGGATGTGGTCGCGGCGACTGTGGATGAGTTGAGCGCGCGTGCGACTGCATTGCTGCCCGACATTGATCGAGCATGCAGGCGCGTGGCGGATCGTACCCATGACCGAATGGTGATTCTGTCCTCATCGCCATTGCTTGGTTGGGCGCGTGAAGCGGGACTCAAGACGCTCGAGATGACGGCTGGCCATTTCCCAGTCATCACCGAGACCCATCTGGCGCTGCGGCACGGCCCTATGTCTTTCGTTGAACCCGACACGCTTGTGCTTTGCCTCATATCCAGCGATCGGGTGCGCCGCCTTTATGAGGAAGATTTGATCGATGAGCTTCGTGCGAAAAAGATCGGATACCTGGTCGGCATCGTGGACCCAGCCACTTCGAAAGGTTTGTTTGATGAGATCATCCCCGCCGTAGCTCCCCGGGTGAGTGACGCCCTGCGCACACCCTATGAGATCCTGGGTCCGCAGTTAATCGGATATCACTTGAGTCTGCGGATCGGATTAAATCCCGATAACCCAAGCCCCAACGGCGTAATCAATCGGGTAGTTCAGGGCGTCAGGATTCATCCGGCTTATCCATGCGAAGGCGTAACTTCAAGCCAGTAACCGTGTCTCGGCATCTGGATGGCACGCGAACCAAAGGCCTTGATGCATATTGCGCCTGTTTCTCATAACCAGGTCATCCTTTCGGCAGACTGGTTATGCCATTCAAGAATCATCGGAAATAGGTTTGCTTCCGGATTGGTCGAATTGTTTTCATGATCAATGATGTGCGTAAATCCAATTTTGTTTGCATTCATAACAATGACGGTCGCAGTGTAGAGCGACAAAGAACTTATCGCAAGCCATTACGGCGAACTCGTGCGGCATCCTGAAGCGCCTTTTTTGTGGCGGCCGGCACTGACCGTTCAAGCTCTTCGGGTGTCGCAACAAACAAGGAGCCATAATTGACTCAAGATATTGTTCAAGCGAAGTACTACAGGGTCGGGGATATGAGGGTAGAAGTCCATCCTACCAATAAAGCTGCCGGCGCTGCTGCTGCGCGAGCTGCGGCCAAGGCTTTGATCGAGTTGGCGAAAACTCATGACTCGATAGGAGTAATTTTCGCTACCGGGGCTTCGCAGATGGAGACTCTCAATGAGCTCACCGGCATAGCAAACCTTCCATGGAACAAAATTCGCGGCTTCCATATGGATGAATACGTGGGTATGGCTGCGGATCATCCTGCCTCATTCCGCCGCTATCTTCGCGAGAGGTTGACAGAAAAAGTAAAGATGAAAACTTTCCTTGAAATCGATGGAAATACGGAGAATCCCGAAAAGACTGGCCGCGAGTACGCCGACGAAATCCGTTCCGCCCACCCGCAAGTGTGTCTCCTCGGCATCGGAGAAAATGGCCACCTCGCCTTCAATGACCCCCCAATAGCAGACTTTACCGATCCTGTGGATGCGAAAATCGTTCAACTTGACGCCGCATGTCGGCAGCAGCAAGTAGCGGAAGGCTGGTTTAGCGGCGTTGAACAGGTACCGAAATATGCGATCACGCTTACAATTCCTGCCTTGTTACGCGTGCCCAAACTGATTGTGTCTGTACCGGGAAGACGCAAGGCGGAAATTGTTCAGCGTGCATTCACAGAACCAATCTCCACGGCGTGTCCAGCGACGATCCTCCGCACTCATCCAGATGCAACCATCTACCTGGACTTGGAATCTGCGGATGAACTGGATGGGGTTCTGGTTTCTCAATGAGCCCGTAACAGCGGTTGGTACCAGCCAAATGCACCGAACGACGATGAGGGGAGGGTAAGGGAGCCTTATGACGAATGAGCCGATTTCCGTTACCGATCGTAGAACATTCATGAAGCAGGCCACAGGGACAATGCTTGCGGCAGGCATGAGCGCCAAGTCCTATGCGCGTGTCCTCGGAGCCAACGATAGGATTCGCTTGGGTCAACTCGGCTGTGGCGATCGCAGTCAAGGACATGTGCATATGGTCTCTCTCGCCGCCAAACAGATGCAGGTGGAGGTGGTTGCGGTCTGCGACATCTGGAACCTGGCGCGGGAGCACCGGGCAGCCCAGGTGAAGCGAGCATTCAACAACGAGCCGCAGATCTTTAAGTACTCTGAAGAGATGTTGGCGCTGAAAGACCTCGATGGCGTGATGATCGCCACAGGCGATTTTCAGCACGCCAAGTTGTGTGCCGAGGTGGTGAGAGCGGGAAAGGATTGCTACGTTGAGAAGCCCTTTGCCAATGTGCTCTCCGAGGCCATTGAGACTCGCGACCTGGTGAAGCAGTCCAAACAAATTGTCCAAATGGGTACGCAACACCGCAGCCAGCCCTATCCCCTCGCGGTGCGGGACATCATTCGATCCGGGCGAATCGGCAAGGTTGTCCATATCGAGCAAGAATGGAATGTCAATGAAGAGCGATGGAGATTCACTCCGATGGACACCGGCATCAGCAAGGAAAGGCTGATGGACATCCACATGGAATGGAAGCAATGGCTCAATGGCCAAGCCTCGCAGCTTCGAGAAGAAGACACAGACTGGAAGCGGTGGCTGCTGGGGAAGCCGGATCGTCCGTTCAACCCTCATGTGTATCTCGAATTCAGACTCTATAAAGACTTTTCCTCGGGCATCTTCGATCAATGGTTGAGCCACGGCTCCGACCTGGTGCATCTTTGGACAGATGAGGCGTATCCGGAAAGTGTGGTTGCCAATGGAGGCGTCTTCATCTGGAAAGATGAACGGGAAAATCCCGATACCTGCGTAACGGCCATTGTCTATCCAAAAGGATTTCTCTATACCTATAAGACAATCTTCGGCAACAGCTATCGGAGCTTTTCCAGAATTCACGGCCGCGACGGCACCATCGAGAACTATGGCGGTGAGGGAGCTTCACTGTTTACAGTCACACGCGAAGGAGGAAGGCAAGAATACGATCCGTGGGAATCAGGGCCGGTCTACTCAAAACTCCCTATTGTGGGCCCCGCGCAAGACGGTGAGCAGATACTGCATGTCCCGGGGGCGCCTGCGCCTAACTCGCTCGGCCCGGACGATGACGATGTGGGTCATCTGGTGAACTGGCTTCAGTCGATGCAAACTCGGGCACAGCCGAACGCCACCGTCGATCATGGCTTCTCGCATGCACTGGTGTGCATCATGGCGGCCCAGTCGTACTGGAGCGGCAAAAAACTGTACTGGGATCCGCGCAACCAACAGATCGTCGATCGTCCGGTCGGAGAGAACGCGGTCTGAGAAAAGCTGACGAAAGAGCGAGATCCGGTGAAGCCATTGAATGCCATGCAGGACGTGGAGTCATCGAGCAAGCTTCGCGGCACGCGACGAGTCAGATGTTATTATTGCCCTCTCGTCGACAGGACCGCGTTTCGGCGCGGGGAGAGCCACCGATCCCTTTATGGTAACTGAGCAATCTTGCTCGAAGGAGAGGCCGTCGGCACCCTCAACGCGAAGATGCACCGTGTAGCTGCCTTCACGGGTATATGTGTGCGTGAGTGTAGCACCATCCGAAATGACCCCATCTCCGAAGTCCCAATGATAGGCCAGTGCCGGAACATGGCCTTCGCTGGCGACTGCTTCAAAGCGAAGATCTTCCCCGGTCTTGCCTGTCGCCGGAACTTTAGCGGTGATCGACGGTGGCTGCGGGGCGATGGACTCATCCAGGATTTTGAGCAGGGTTACAAAATGGGCCGGCTGGTTTTCAATGCGCAGTCCAGTGGAATTGAAAGCGAGTTGTTGCCCAGGCTGGAAGACATCGATCACGCGATAGGGATGGTCCGGCGAGAGCCCGAGGTCGGAGAAGCTGAAGGCGTGCGAATTCGGATGCTCCGTCCAGTTAAATACCGCCAGCATTGCCTGCCGGGAATCTTCCCGAAGCAGAAAGATTCCTGGCTGCCCATCCTCGGGGCGATATGTCAGCAAGTCAAGAGGTAGCGCGGCATTTCCAAGTTTGATCATCTGCAAGATATCGGGATTGGTGACCAGTGCGAGGCGTTCCGGGTCCTGGCCCAAAGTAGGCAGGTCATCGCCAAGTTCCAACATGCCGCCCGAAACTGCTGCCAGCGTGACCGAGACGCGAGCCTCATTCAGCGTAAGGGGCGCCTGTATGTGGCGCTCTTCGATCATCTGACGCGAGATCGTCAAAGCATCAGGATCGCTGAGGAAGAAATTATGCTGCATATAGTAGCGCGCTGCGATTCCGGGAGCCGCCTCTTTGCTGCGCAGGAAGGCGTGACCGGTATCCTGCGAGAGACGTCCTTCATCCACTAGCCCAACGGGATTCAGCATGGGGCTTCCATCCTTGTCCAGCAGGACGTGTTTGCCCACTGCTTCGCGAATGATTTGCAAACCAATCCGCTGGGCTTCGAGCGCTGTCGTCTGCGGACGATAATAGAGGCCTTCAATGGCGGTGTTATCCATGAAGTCCAGCTTGATGTAGGTCGCTCCCCATTCCTTGACAAGCGTTTCATAAGTCCTGCGGAGATACTGCTGCGCTTCCGGATTGGTTGTATCCAACACAAACAGAGTTTCTCTTCCTGCCTCGGTCCCCACCCCGATTTGAATCGGTTCGCCCTGTGCATTGTGCACCAGCCAGGCCTTGTGGTTCTGATATACAGAGGATCGGTCGCTCACCTCAAACGGAGCTGTCCAGAATCCCATTTTTAATCCCAGGCGCGCTACATTGCGCGTTAGTGGGACCAGTCCATTCGGAAACTGGGCAACGTTCGGAGTGGTGTATTCTCCACGGGCATAAGCGTAACCAAGATCAAGGTGAAAATAATCGAATCCCCGATCTTTCAGGTGCTCTGCAAGCCATTGCGCGTTGGTCCAGCTGTTCCCCTCTGTGATGCCGGAATAAAAAGCGGTCCAACTCCACCAGCCAAGCACGGGGCCAGTGCCGATGCGGCTGTGGTGCAGCACGCGAATCGCGGCGCCGTACGTGTCGAGAATCGAGTAGTAGTTATTCCCCAGGGCAAACATGAGGCGCTCAGAGCCGAGGGTAGCGTCCGGCGCCACGGGCAGGCTGAGTTCCACCAGGTTCTTTGCGGGACCATGCCTTAAGCCCGATTCTGGATCCGTCGCCTGTATTTCAGTAGTCCCTGTCGAATCGACTGTATAATAAGAATCTCCCGCGGACTGCTGAGCGCTGGAGTTTGTCTTCAGGTGCATGATTGTTAAAAAGCGGTCGGAAGTAAGCGCGCCAAAGAAAATGGACTCTTTGCTGTCCCGGTTATAGATCAGTTGACTGCCGACAGCACGGTGCATCCCGCCGGGGGGCTTGCCTAGATCGTATATTTTCAGCGGGGGCCAGTCTTCACTGAAGCTGTCTGAAAGTACGCGGTCGCTGCTCGCAGGCGCGCTCAAGTTGAGGGGCTGATCGCCTCTCGCCTCCACGGAACGCAATGATTGCACGTTGACGGATTTATCGGTATGGTTCCGAACTTCGACTCGAATATCCCCGGCATCGATATTGTCATAGAGCCGAATCACATAGGATAGGTCCGGCCGGGAAGGGAGCCCGCTGCACTGGACGGTCGCTTCATGGCCATGTCCGAGAGCATCGTCGAATGAGGACTCGCTGATCTGGTGTTGTGGATAGTCGCTTGAGGTGATCCAGTTGAAATTCACTTTCAGAGCAACCCGAGCGTGGATCGCGGAATGGTTCTCCTGACCGATTTCATAAGAACCATCGCCGGAGTGGACGATGACGAATGCCTGTTTATTACGCAGGGTGGTGTCGGTTGCATAAGCCAACTGCGCCAGGCTCAGGATTGTGAACACAGCCCCAATTACGGGTATAGCCCAGTGCGCGCGTGAGCCGATTTGTGTCTCTCTGAGTTCTCTCAATTGCTCGTTCCTCACATGGACATGTGTTGCAGGCTTTTGAGGCGTGCGATTTGCTTGAATTCGAGCCGCCCAGGAAGACCGCCGTAACTTCGAAATCTTCGCTATTTGCGGGTGGGTTTGGCTCCCGCGACAATAACCTGAACCCCAAGATCCTTGAGCGTTTTCAGATCTGCCTGCGAGGTACCGGAATCGGTGATGAGCGTCGTCAACTCCGTGACAGACTCCACGTAGGCAAAGCCCTGCTTGCCGAATTTGCTGTGATCGACGAGCGCAATACGCATTCTTGCGGATTTCATGATGGCTTTCTTAATGGTTGCTTCGGCATGGCTAGCCGTAGACATCCCATAAGCAGGGTCGATACCACTCACTCCCAAAAAGGCCTTATCGACGCGAATTTCACTCAGTGACCGCTGCGCCCAGACCCCCGACAAATAGAACACATCGCGCTGCAAGTCGCCTCCAGTACACATTACGTTGATCTCCGGATAGCGCTGCAGTTGGCAAAGAATAATCGGGGAGTTTGTGACGACCGTCAGGCGATTGCGGTGCTGCAATCTGAGAGCGACTTCAGAGACAGTGGTACTTCCCTCCAGAAAGATGGTGTCGCCGTCGAGAATCATCTTCGCCGCCTCGACCGCGATCGCCTGCTTTTCTTCGCGATTCGTGCGTCCCTGTGTGTCATACGAGGGCTGAAAATTGGTGGTGGGAGACTTGGAGACTGCGCCCCCATGGGAACGAACCAGCAACCCTTTGCGTTCGAGATCTGCCAGATCCCGCCTGACCGTCGCCGCCGTCACTCCAAGAATATCTATAAGGTCAGAAGCGCTCACAGTGCGCTGCCGCGAAAGGAGTTCGGAAATTCGAAACCGCCGTTCTTCCGCCAGCAAGGGTTGGCCTCACTTAGTAGGTTGCGTAATGGTCGCGTCGAGCGGACCACCGGGTTTGCAATCAGCGACAGGTGCTGTTTCCAATTGGAACCCGCACACCTGTCAACCGTGAATTTGCACTTGCATGCAGTTAAGAAAAAAATGCGGCAGTCGCTGCATCAATTGCAAATTGCGAATACAATCGATCACAAAGAGACATTTTCGATCATAATCGATTTGACGGAAAAATGTACTCCGATATTCTTAGGCCGAATAACAGGCGTGGGGGTGGAGTTTTGAGCGATTTTGGGAAGAGGATACGGCTTAACCGGATTCTCAACGAGCCGGGGCGCGGTACCCTGGCGGTGGCTTTTGATCATGCTCTGGTAGTCGGCCCGATTCCGGGAACGGAAGATCCGTGCGGCCAGATTTCCCGCTTTGTGGAAGCCCGTGTGGACGCATTGCTGTTGAATCTTGGGCTGATTCAGCGCTGCAACGCCTGTTTTCCCCGCGGTGCCACGCCCGGGATTATCGCCAGAATTGACTGGACGACCATTTGGAATTCGCTCAGCCAGGGCGAGCATGGCGTGATGCGTAGTTGCATGCTCGGGAGTGCGGAAGATGCGTTGCAGCTCGGCGCGGATGCTGTCCTTAGCTATCTGGTAGTGGGAACGGGCGATGCTGATTTTGAAGCGAACGAGATCGCTCGCAATGCGCAGCTGGCGCGCGAGTGCGAGCGGTTGGGCGTTCCCTTGGTCATCGAGACGCTGGCACGTGGCAAAGAGGTGCAGAACCTCGCCGACCCGCAATGGATCACGCGGCACACTCGGATAGCGACGGAACTGGGAGCCGATGTCATTAAGACCGATTACGCCGGCAGTGTTGAAAGCATGCGGGCGGTGGTGGGAGGCTGTCCGCTTCCGATCCTGGTGCTCGGCGGCAGCCAGAACGATCGGGCGATGGACGTGGTTCGGGGTGTCAAGGAGGCGGGAGCCGCGGGGGTTTTCTTCGGGCGCAATGTTTTCCAGTCCCAGGACATGGCGGGATTCCTGGGGCAGGCCCGCAGCATTCTCAACGGAGACGGGAAATGAGCTTTGTTCCCGTGGAGCACGTGTCGGACGTTCTGGATGGGCGCGCGGGCTTTTGCCTGCGTGGGGAGTGGGGACATCTCGCGGCAGTTCTGGGCGGAGGACACATTTGCCAACTGGTGAAGCGGAGCCATCCGGATCTGAATCCGCTGTGGCGCCCGCAATGGGAGACGATCGATCCGGAGCGATTTTCTCCGAAAAGCGACGAGTGCAGGTTCGGCGGACCGCCCGATGGGCGGCTGCTTGCCGGCATCGCCGGACACAGCCTCAGCTTCGACTATTTTGGGCCGCCCTCAAAAGAAGAGATGGCTGCGGGCCTGAGCACCCATGGAGAGGCGCCTGCAGTACGGTGGCAGATCTTTCGTGAGTTTCAAGAAGGCCGGCCGGGTTTGGAATACGGCGCTGAGCTGCCGGTCGCGCAGATTGACTTCAGGCGAACTCTGCGCATCGATCTGGCACACCCGGTGGTGTATTGCGAAGAAAAGGCGCGCAATCTGGGCTGTGCCGATCGCCCCATCTCCTGGACCGAGCACGTCACCATCGGGCCGCCGTTTCTGGCGTGCGAAGCGACCCTCGTGGACATGCCGGCGACGCAGTCCAGGGTGAACCCTGCCAGTTACAGCGACGCTATGATGATCACTCCGGACGCCGAGTTCCAGTGGCCGCTGGCGCCGCTTCAGTGCGGCGGTTTTCACGACTTAAGAACCACTCCCGATGGTTGCTATTTAAGGTACACGGCGCAACTGCTCGATCCCAGCCGCGCAATGGGGTACACAGCAATCGCCAATCCCAGCGCTGGGCTACTGCTCGTTTATGTCTTCCGGCGCACGGATTTTCCCTGGGTGGGTAACTGGGAAGAACGCTTCTACTTGAAGACCGCTCCCTGGGGCGGAAAGACCTTTTGCCGGGGCATTGAGTTCAGCTCGACCCCGTTCGCGGCTCCCAAGCGTCAAACCGTTTCTCAAGGACCGCTTTTCAATGAATCGACCTACCGCTGGCTTCCTGCCCTTTCCGAGGCCACGGTCCGTTACACGACCCTGCTGGTCGACATCCCTGCGGATTTCCGGGGAGTCGAGGAGGTTTCGGTCGAAGCTGCCGAGATCGTCATCCGCGAGACCGGCAATCGGAAGATCTATTCCATTCCCGCTGACGGTTCATTCCTGACAGGAGACGCTACCGGACTGCGATGAGCTTTCTCTCCATCGACGTGGGATCGAGTCGCTGCAAGGCGGCCGTCTTCTCCTCTTCTGGAGAGATGCAGGCTATGCGCTCCGCCGCCTATGCGCCACACTTTCCCCGGCCAGGCTTCGCCGAACTGAAGGCCGGCACTTTTCTCGATGTCGTTATGGCTCTCGCAAAGGAACTGGCCTCCATTCCGGCAAGCGAAGCCGTACAGGCGGTCTGCTTCAGTTCGCATGGAGAGACCGTGATTCCTGTTTCCGCGGCAGGAGAAGCTCTCGGCCCGGCGATTCTGAACATGGATGGGCGCGCCACCAGGGAAGCGGCCTGGATGGAGGACGAAGTTGGGCGCAGGCAGCTTTTTATGCTGACCGGACATACCAGCCACGCCATGTATACCCTCCCCAAGCTCCTTTGGTTACGCTCCCATGCCCCGGAGATATTCAATGCAGCCAGCAGCTTCCAGAGTGTCACCAGTTTTCTGCTGCTCCAGTTGGGCCTTCCACCATTGGTCGACTACTCGCACGCATCGCGCTTCTTAGCCTTTGATGTCAACCACCATACCTGGTCTACGGATTTGCTTGACTTGGCGCAGATATCGCCGCAGGCTCTGCCCCTTCCCGTGCAGGCCGGCACGGTGGCGGGAAGACTGGACAGCGCCGCAGCCGCCATGCTGGGGGTTGCCGCCGGCACTCCAGTGGTGGTGGGTGGACACGATCAAGTGATTGGAGCCGTTGGACTCGGCGTGATTCAAGCGGGACGAGCTGCGGGCTCACTGGGGACGTATGAATGTATCACGGCCGCCTCCGATCGCTTGCTCCTGAATGACGCAGCACTGGATTCCAGCCTCAACTCCTACCCGGGCGCGGTTCCGGGCCAGTTCGTCACCATCGCCTACTTCCCGGGCGGCATCATGATGCAATGGCTCGGCAACCTTCTCCATGAACCGGAGAGCGGGGGAGAGGAATACCATTTTGGGGACTTGGAATCGGCGGCTCCCGCAGGTCCAACGGGGTTGCTGATTACGCCCCACCTGATCGGCAGTTGCAATCCCGAGTTCGACGCGCAGGCGCGCGGAACCATCAGCGGCCTTACCTTCGACAGCACTCGCTCTCATCTGTATAAAGGGATTCTGGAAGGCATCGCTGCTGAGCTTGCGATCGTTACCGAGTGCCTTGAGAATGCCGGTTCCGCCTTCAGCGATATCAATGTCTTCGGGGGCGGGGTACGCTCCCCGCTGGGGCTCCGGCTGCGCGCCGCATTCACGCATAAGCGGCTGCATATCATGAGTTGCCAGGATTCGGTTTGCCTCGGCGGAGCCATGCTGGCCAGCGTTGCGGTGGGCATCCATTCCGATCTTAAGTCCGCCGCACAGGCTATGGTTCACGAGCAGGATTGCGTTCCAGACGATTCGCTCCTCGCCGAACAATACACGGAACAATGCAAGAGCTATCGCCAGTTGCGTTCTATGCTTGTGCATCGCCACAATCAACACAACCCCTAACAGGAGAGGAATCATGATTCAAGCGACTGTCGGATTCATAGTTTATGGAGTGCACAAGGATGGCCTGCAGGATCCGATGGGCACTCCATTTGTGGATGATGCTCTGATTGCAGAGGCAAAGGCCGCGCTCACTGAGGCCGGGTTGAAGTTGGTCGAGTACGAGTCCGTGATCGCGAGCAAGCAGGAAGCCGCGGAAGCTCTAAAGAAAATGAAACAGGATGACCGCGTGGACGCAGTCGTACTTTTCAGCGGCACATGGGTCTGGGCTGCTCACCTGGTAGGCGCCGTGCGTGATTTCGCCATGAGCGGGAAAGCCGTTCTCTTGTGGACGCATCCGCGCTCACAGGGCTGGAGGCCGGTTGGCGGACTGGTGATGCACGGCGGACTTCTGGAAATAGGTGTTCCACACCGGTTTGTGTATGGAGATATCAAGGATTCGGACACAGTCGGCCGCATCGTCAGCTATGCGCGTGCGGCGCACCTGAAGAATAGCCTCAACCTGTCCACCATCGGGGCCTTCGGCGGCAGAGGCATGGGCCAGACTTGTGGGGCAGCGGATCCTTCCCAATGGATGCGCACATTCGGGATCGATATCGATTCCCGCGATACGACAGAACTCATTCGGACGGCAGAGCGTATTCCGGCAGCTCAAATCGAGGCGTTGCAACCCCGCTTGCGCCAACTGTTCGGCGCGGCTCCAGAAGCAAACACGGTGAATGATCGGTCTATACGGCTTTATCTGGCGCTGAAGGAGATTGTCGAGCGCGAGCGCTACGCCTTCTACACCATCCAGTCGTTCCCCGGACTGGCGGATGATTACGCGGCCACCTGCTTCGCGCAGAGCATGATGCTTGAAGATGGACACGGCACTTCCACCCTCGGAGATTTCAATACCGCTCTCACGGTCTTCCTTCTGATGCGCCTGAGCCCGAAACGGATCTACTACGGAGACCTGCAGCACATCAACCGCCAGACGCGAGAGATCAAGATCATTGGCGACGGAGCCTGCCCACCCTCGCTGGCGAGCAAGCTAGGGCCAGCCGGGTTTGCAGAACACGGAATTCCCACTGAAGGAGACGCGGGCGGTCTCTCGGTGCGGCTGATCTGCAAGGCTGGCGAAGGCGTGCTGGCGCGGCTCGGCCGCGTCAATGGGGAATTTCAGCTGGTCATTACACGCGCCTCGATCTTCGAACCTTCCAGCAAAGAAGTGCAGCAGCGTCTCGACGAATGCGGCATTCCCTTCTGGCCGCATGGATTCGTGACGGCGCACTGCGACATCGATGCGCTGCTCCAGCACTGGACAAATGAATACGCATGTCTCGGTTACGGGGAGGACCTTTATCCCGCCCTAGCCGATTTCTGCGAACTCACCGGGATCAAGGCAATTCTGCTGTGATCCTGGGCCAAAAAACGTGCCGCCAAGATCGGCAACATGTTGCTTTATATTTCGTTTTTTATGCTATTATTTCGTTTGGGGCGAAACCTCGCTGCGAGTGCATGCAAATGCGGACCGAGTTTTAAGGTCCTGAGACGCCATGGTTTTGTTTGCCTGGGCTCAAAACCGATGCTAACCAACGGAGCCAGGGTGGAAGAAGGATCAACAACACTAAGTCAAATCTACTCTGGCAGGATAAGACGCAATGAAGAAGCGCTTCGATGTAACCATAGCCGGCGAGATCAATCTCGACCTCATTCTCTACGGACTCCCCGAAGTGATGCCGCTGGAGCGGGAGTTGCTGGCCAACGACTTTCGTTTAACCTTGGGCAGCTCCTCGGCAATTCTCGCCCACAACCTCGCGGCGCTTGGCATTTCCGTCGGCTTCATCACTCTTCTTGGAAGCGACCCGCTGGGCTCCATCGCCATGGAACGGCTGGGTGCGATTGGCGTCGACCTGACCAGGGTCAAACGAGCGTCAGGAGGCACGTCCACGGGGGTCACAATCCTGTTGAACCACGATGGCAAACGCCATATTCTCACCTATCCGGGCACCATGTTCGAGATGGCTGCCGCGGACCTCGATATGGCGTACCTTGCCTCGGGCCGCCATTTCCATCTCTCGTCGCTCTTTCTCCACAAAGCTCTTAAGCCGGACCTGCCGAGGATATGCAGTGAACTGAAAGCCGAGGGCCTGACACTCTCGCTCGATACGAACGACGATCCCGATGATCTCTGGGGCGGCGTACTCGACGAACTGCTCGGTATCGTCGACATCTTCCTGCCTAATGAGGATGAAGCCTGCCGCATCAGCGGTGAGGCAAACGCAGAACGCGCCATCGAAGCTCTGGCCAGGCGTGTCCCACTTGTGGCTGTCAAGTGTGGCAAGCGGGGGTCTCTCGTGCAGGCGGGAAACAGGCACTGGCACGTTCCCGCAGAACTCGTCACTCCCATCGACACAATTGGCGCGGGGGATAGCTTCGATGCAGGATTTCTGGCAGCATATCTGCGCGGCCAGACGCCCGATGCCTGCGCAGCTTTCGGTAACTGGACCGCGGCTCTCTCAACCTTGCGCCCGGGAGGTACGGAATCCTTCCGCGATTCCAGCTTCGTTCAGCAGTTCCTCGGCAGCGCTCGCTGATACGGTGGTCACGATCTCGGTTGACTTGTTCAGGACAGAAGCTCTGTCTTCAGCCAGCCATAAAGGTCTTCCGGTGAAATGGAGAGTTCCGGATTCCATTCCAGGCTTCTGCCTGTGGGGAGGATCACATAGGCGGAGTCTCGATATTCTGAGATGCAAAGACAAATGGTATGTTCGTGCTCAGGATATCTGGAAGCCGCAAGCCATGCATAGCGAGCAAGAATGACCGCATCGACGGCGCCGTTCTCGGGATCGACTACATCGGGAAGCGAGCTGATTCTCTGCTGATTCTCAAAGACGGCAATACTGGTAAACAGCTTGGGTTTGTATCGCATGCCGAAGCGAGCAACGAGTGCCTGCGGACGAGCACGGCGAAGAGCCTCACAGACCGCCCATTCGACGAAAGCATTGGAAAAGATAAGAGCGCCGTTTCCGCTGAGAAAGAGGTCGATGACAAACTTCCGCAGCCTTGGCTGGTTTGCAATCTCCACCGGCCAAAGCCCCCAGCCGTCCCAGGCCTCAAGCCGGAGTGCGGCGACGATCGCATCTGTGGCCCGAATGCTCTTGGGGGCCTTGTTCAGTTCGGCAAGGAATCTGTCGCGGAACGGCTTGAGTGCCTCATATCCCAGGCATGAGGTGGTGCCCAGCGTGAGATGAGGCGGTAAAGTGTATAGTTTTGCTTCCGCATCAAATTAGCCACAGATCATCAGAGTCCTCGGCCCGCGAAGGTTGTGACGCCGGTGCAACGATTCTGGAGGGGAGTTGCCAGCTCTGTAACGTCAGTTCGCAGAATCTCTCAGAGTCGCCGGATAGTCTGATCTCATGCCCGCGGGGATCCCATTGCTTCCAGGCGGTCTGCGGGTCGACAGGTAGGCTGCGGGGAAGGACGAGAAGCATCAAGCGCGTGTGTTCCGCAAGACTTGGTGCGGACTCGCGTGCCGCAGCGTTGACGATGCTCGGGGTGTCCTTGTGACGCCGCTTGAATGACTGCGTTGATGAGCAACTGCTTGGGAAACACGACGTTGGCGCCATAGCGCGGCCCAAAGCCACGAATAGAACTGGCGCCAATTCGATTGGTGAGGGCTTTATTGCTCGAGATCAACCACGCATTGTCCTGAGAGAGTTCCATGCGTTTGCGCAAATACTCGAAGAACGTCGGATTCGCGGGTGGCGTCATCCCCCAGTCGTCCAATCGTTGCCAATTTCCAGTAAGAATGCTGGAGATCGTGTTGTAGTGCGATGTTACGCCCGCATTGCGAATGAGAGGATAGAAAACACTGCGAGGCAGCAGGTCATGGTACAGGTGGGGAATGTCTCCAAGACCGGTATTGAAAAAAGTCTCAGCACGGCGTATTCCGCCGCAGGCTACTATGATGACTTTCCGATCGTCTCTACCCGCCGCACTGGAGGACTCGTCCCCGAATGCGAACCTGCGAGAACAGGCCCATTGGTCCACGAGCCAGATCGAGGCCGCCTTCAGGATATCCCGTCGAGAGGCATCCATAGCACTCCATCACTCACTTAGAAACCTAAATCCACCGGGAGACCGGAAGTCTTCCCACATATCGACTCTACTCTACAACGATAACTACTAAGACAGGTTCTTCCGCAGGTGTAAAAGAGCCTGCGGAAGAACCTGTCTTTTAGCTCAAGATGCTTTTCGCATCTACTCGTTATTTGCCGAATTAGAACACGTGCTTTGCGGCAAGTTGGAAGAAGCGGGCATCCGGCGTGTAATTCTGGAAGTTCTGAACAGACGTAATCTGGCCGCCAGTCGGATTAAGGCTGGTATCGGATGGGCTATTCCAAGAAGGATGATTGAAAAGGTTGAAGGCGTCAGCACGGAACTGGATAAACTGCTCGCGCGAAGTCTTAAAGTTTTTGAACCCAGACATATTGACACGTTCGTAGCCTGGTCCATAGATCTGGTTAGATTTTCCACCAAAGTATCTGATCGCGTTGGCAGTACCGGTCAAGTAGGAATCAGGCGTGCCAGGAACGTTCCACACGAGACTCGGATCGAGCCCGATACCGGGTACTGGGTCACTTTGCTTTTCCACATATTAGAAAGGCTTAGATTTGGCCTTCTACATGCCCTGAACTACTCCAAAATTTGGAGTTTATGTCTACTGCTCGTTTTGTTCTTCTGTTTTTGGGTTCATATGGATTTCGTGATTAAACACAGTCTCAGACTCCCGACAGATGAGCAGGCCAGAGACTTCTTGGGTGACCACCTTTTGAAGTGCTCCTATGTGACGGAAGCGCCCAGCGATCTGAATCCCGATGCCGCCCAGCGGAAACTGAGACACCTGATATTCAGTGACTTGAGCGGCGATAACTACTTCATGAGGTGCGCTTGGAGTCAAGAACGTATCCGCCCCCGCAGAGTATGTGTGCTTCACCTTATCTCCGGTGTTAATGAAGTCAATTTCAGCCCGTTTGAGAGTCACGGGGAAACTGGTTTTATTCACAATATCAACCTTTACCAAGAGACACTGGAAAGGAGAATTTCTCAGCGGAACGCTAGCAAGTTGACTTCTCCAATTGGAGAGTTCTATCCACTGCTCCATCGCCTTTTCTTGGAGTCGGACACTGTCGCGCATGGCATTGGTCGCTTTGGAACTTTCCTTGGTTTGTTTCCATACGGCACCGAACGTTATTGCGCCTATCAGTACGAGCGCCCAATTGGCCCATTCAATCCCTGTATGGGATTCTGGCGATTTCTGTTCGGGGGGATTTGCCTGTGTTTGGCGGCTGGAATTATCTACTATCGTGACGGACGATGGTGGACTGTTCTCGCTTTTGGGATGCTCATTTTTGCCGCTTTTCTGTGGGTCGCCGGACGCGGCAATTGCCATGCAAATTACAGCGAGCATCGCCAACCTGTTGAGCATGATGGCGCAAATGTATCACGGTGGCGTATATGATTGCGTCCAAGCCGCTTACCCGCATCGACCCGAGGGTTTACCGGCCCCGGAGAAAACCTGTGACCGTCGCCATTGGCATCCCGTATGACGAGGGTGTCGTCTTCTGTGCCGATACCAAGGTGATGTACACCATTAAGGGAAACGAGAGCAAGTTGCCCTCTTATTCGTTCGACGATGGCCGCTGCGCCATACTCTTCGCCATTTCAAGCGATGACGTGAATTTTCCGAAGGCAGCTATTTCAAGATGCGTGGAAATGGTAGAGAAGATCGAATTCTCTACTGCAACGATGGATTCTGTTCGCAACACGACGGAGTTCGCCTTAGCAGAGTTCTATAGAGACCACATTTATACCCATCCAGACCGAGCGCCTGGGCAAGTCTACATGCAAATGCTCATTGGAATCTGGTTGAAAAATCAGACGCGGTTATATTCAATGCACGAAACCGTGCTGCGACGAGTGGAAGAATATGAGTGCATTGGAGCCGGGGAATACCTCTCTAAATACTTGATGAAGCAATATAAACTGGCGAACCCTGAGTCATTCACGTTGGCAGATGCGGCACTGATGGCGACGTTTTGCGTCGAGGAGGCGATCGACTACGACGAGAAGTGCGGAGGCGAAGCCGAAATCGTAATTATGAGGAATGATGGGGAGATCAGCAACGCTTACAGAACGGCGCTCTACCCTAATTACAAACTCCCCGGAGCATTCCGCAGCGAGACATGGAGACTCCTTCACGGCCTTGCTGTCGAGCAGATGAAGGGCAGTGCCAATACCGTTTCGCCCGGCTTGGTGGAGGGGTTCTGTGAGCGTATCCGCGATGCGGAAGCGGAATCCCGGCGTTGGGGTTCAGGCAATCTCCCCGAGAGCACGGAGGAGTAGTTCGCGGTCCTTTGTAGTTGGTCTTGCAACAGGCTTCGGCATGAGTGCAATCAGTTCGTCCACAGTCCAAATATGGTTTGCAATTCCGGCCTCCATCGCAGGCGTAACCCGCAAGGATTGATGGACACGGCAAAAGTTGTAATGCATATAGTGCAACGCAACCGCATGGGCATGGTTCTCTACTTTTTTGCTGAATCCATTGGTGAGCCGAGTAAATCGCCGCATGGACATACGCATGGTTAGATTCTGTCTCTCAACGTAACTTGTGGAAACGTGCGCGGGATCGGGATAGCCGATAACCGTCTTCATGTCGGAGCCGATGCACTTTGCAGGGCTGTAGCGGCGTTGTTCATCATCGGAGGTAGCGCCGTAAATCTTGTGTAGTTGGGCGTAGTCCACATCCAACCCAAACGCACCTTCCACGGCCTTTAGATAGGGCTTGTGAGCGTCTGTCGTAATCTGTACGCGGCCTTGGATGCGGCGGGCGCAGTCGTCCATGAAATCCATCGCCCAATTCGTATCGCGTCCGCCGACAAGATAGCTGACAACCAGCTTCGTATCAGCGTCAATTCCCACCCAAGTCCAAACGTCGCCCCATCCTTCGGCTTTCTTGTCGATGGAAGCATTCTTTGCCTTTGCGCCGATGAACGACCAAATCTCATCGCATTGCAGCCGCCGCACCTTCAAGTTCCGCACATGCCTATCGTGGTACAAGGCGCAGGCTTCGCCCATATCTGCAACGAGTTTTGTGACTGTATTCTTGGCCGCTCCCGTCATGCGCACAGTGGCACGGATCGAGCAGCCTTCAATCAGGCAGCGAACGATCTGTGCTCTGGTAGTGGCATCAAGGCAGCGCATACTGACTAATATGCGATTGCCGCTTTAGCATGTCAAGGGGCCATCACCGTCTCAGCGGTCTTACAATCGTTAGTCACTTGAAACGAGCGCATAAAGTTGCGCTCAACGGAGAATGGAAGTGGACAAGATGGGAGAACCAAACTTCGACGTTTTTCCGCTTTCAGAGGATGAGTGGACCCAAGAACTGCAAGCAATGTCCACCACAGTTGGCGAAGGAGATATTTTCGTGTCACTGAATTTTCTTGATGGGAAATTCCGAGGAACCGGGTTCCTACCCCAGGTAGATGGACGAACGATTGTGATTCCCCTACAGCGACAATCGCCTTCGGGTTTAGGTAATGCCTGTATACAGTTTTCCCTTCCAAGATCGGAGGGCGGTGAGTGTCGAAAAATCGTCGCCAAAAACGGAGCAGTAATGTTGACTGTTGGCTACTGGCCGTGGGGATTGGGGATTGCGGAGCCGATAGAGC
Organism: uncultured Acidobacteriaceae bacterium; assembly: GCA_963800145.1. Classification (GTDB taxonomy): domain Bacteria; phylum Acidobacteriota; class Terriglobia; order Terriglobales; family Acidobacteriaceae; genus Telmatobacter. Next base: position 322,199 of record CAWCZX010000002.1, read on the forward strand.
TTCGCGTTGCCACCACTCTGGACATCTTATTGCTCGGAGAGAACGCAACTCAGATTCAGTAAGCTGACTTGCTGTAGACACAAAATCTCCAGTGCGCTAATATGCGCCTAGAGATTACGGTCTCGCGGTAAGCGGCCTTCGTCCTGGCAGACGAGGGCCTTCCTAATTGCTGCTGAGTATATCGCATTTATCACCAGTGCCAGTGCCATCTAATCCATGCGGTAACAAATCCACACAGCAAACTGACCGTCAGGAACAAGGCGAAAAACACCACAGCCCCATGTCCAAACACCAGATCGATGAGCCGTTCTTTCCGCGTTCTCATTTGCCCTTCTTAGCACTCCAGCGGGCTTTAGCGGCCTTTGCAGCAACCTTCTTACGCTGCGCTGGCGTCATGGTCACGAGCCTTCGTTTGCCGCCGATCTGACCGCCTTTGCGGCCCATGGCGGCCATATAAGCCGAAAGGCTTTCTGGAGCCGGATGGCTGGGCAAAACCGCAGAGGAAGGGGATTCAGGAGATGCCTCAGAGGTCGAAGTGTCCACGATCCACTTGGCAAGTTGGTTCACGTCTCGCGGTCTCTTGCCTTTTCCCAAAGTCATGCAACAATCATCCCACAGTCAGAAATGCTAAAGCGAACCTGTGCAAAAGCAAACTGACCCACTACCCGATACCGGGTCACCGAACGCACAGGTGTTATACCAGTTGGTCCTGTTTTTCACCGAGGCCGGGCAAGTACCTGTGTCAGGGTTCGACGCGGGCACAGAACCGCCGCCTTTATACGGATCGGTGAGTCGGGTTGCGTTGATCTGGGAAGCACCATGGCCGCGACAAAATTACCACCCGGGCTAATCGTAATCGGGTTGCCGGTTTGTGCTGCCCAGGTCAAACTTGCTGACCAACCACCCACGAGATAATCCAGCAGGCCACCGTCGTGCACAAATTTGCGTCCTACACCGAACGGCAAGTCGTACATGCCGTTCACGGCGACGCGGTGTCGAGCGTCGTAATTGGCGTTTGTGAACTCGTACTTCAGCGGAATGAGCGTTGTGTTGCGATAACTGGGACCGCCTCCAATGCCGGGATTTGAAGCGTCGTCCTCGGCATGAGACCAGGTATAAGTGGCAAGGTAACTGAGCCCACTGGCATAGCGGCGTTCGAGTTTTGTTTGCAGCCCGTTGTACATGCTTTCGCCAATATATTGCTGGTCGCCCGTACCTTGCGAGACACCTGGGAAAGGAGAAGTGTTGTAGTAATTCTCGTTGTTGGTGACGGCAAGGGCGCTGCCTATCGGATTGGTCCCTGCATAGGTGTGCTTACCTACATTTCCAACATATCCAATCGTTCCAATTATGTTCCTCGACAATTCACGCTCGAACGACAGGTTGTAGCTTTCGGTATAAGGGGTCTTGGGGTTGACATCGGACATATTGATGCCCGGTTCACCTGCATAGTTTGCGATGCCGCCGTTACTGAGATAGCTCGCCATACCAGTCTCAAGAAGGCGGAACGACATCCAAACAAGTGTTGTTCGAGATCAAGCTGATGCAGGCTGAAGCTGGAGCCAAAGAACACAACTGCGCAAACGCTGAAGAACTATTCAAAGGCAACCAGCAGGGAATGAGCCTAGACGGAATGTCGACGAGAGAATACTTGAAACTGGCTGGGATTGCACAAAGGTGCGGCCATGCCAAAGAGTCGGCAGATTTCCTGCATAAGGCAGTGGCGGCCGTCGAATCCGGCGATCTGGTGTGGGCGATCCAAGCGCAGAAGTCCCTGGGCACTTACGACTCGACGAAGGCGGAGCAGGAGCTCGCCGCATCATTGGCTGAGGCAGAGAAAAGCTTGGCGGCCAGCACCCACTCGGGATATTGGCAATATACCGTCGGCATATTGCAAGCTGCTCTCAATCGCAAAGAGCAGGCAAGAGCATCATTCGAGAAGGCCCTGATTCTTGCGGATACCCACATGTCGCATCATCTTGCACGAGAAGCTCTGGCAGAGATCTCTGCCGACAAGTAATTCGGCCTCCGATACCCGCGGGGTATGGTGCCCTCGTCGCACGCTGCTTCGAGAATAGTGCGAGTTATCGGATCGTTGTCTCCCAGAGTGGAACCAGAGTTACTATGTTCCGTTGAGAGTTCTGCTGGGTCGCCGCTCTCTGTTGGTGGCGCCGACCTTGATCTCGCGGCATCGGGATGCATCGACTCTGGTATCTCTATAAGAGCTAATCAGAAAAGTTCGGGTTCCACTGCACCGCCTGCAATCACAATGGCTGCAAAAAGAATGGGGCATGGAGAAGCGCCCTTCGCTTCTCCATGCCCCAATACAACTGTCAAACAAACCCGACTACCTCACCGCGCTTTCTGTGCGCTGACGTAGACAATCGGGAAACCGTTAATCACTTCAGAAGACGAACTTCAGCGCGAGTTGCATGATGCGAGGCGACCCTGCTGAAAGTATGGATCCAAATGTAGAATCCCCCGTCGCATTGTCCGGGGCGCCAAAATTCGGATGATTGAAGAGGTTAAAAGCTTCTGCCCGAAAATCGATCTTCTGCGCATCGCGGAACGGTCCGAAAGGCATCGCGAAGGACTTGATGAGCGCATAGTCCAGGTTTACGGACTCCGGCCCTCTGAGGAAATTCCTTGGAGAATTACCGTCTGCGTCCTGCGGCACCGCGAACGCCGCGGTATTAAACCACTCCTGAAGCGTTCCCGACTTACCTTGTGTGTGGGGATCGCCGATTAAATTCGCACGATTGTAGTCATCCCCAGTCTCGTTGGTGTCGCCAGTGGCCATGACGGAAAACGGGAACCCGCCGGCTCTCGTCAGAACGCCGCTCATCGTCCATCCTCCGATGACCTCGCGGCCGGCAAAGCCGAGCCCCTGGAACTTGGGTGCACGCCATACTGCAGCCAGTTTGAACTGCCCGGCAACGTCGGAATCGCAATGTCCCCGGTCAAGCCATGGCCGGCGCGGATCGGTGAATTCGTTGAAGGCGAAGCTCGCATTCGAGCCTGCTTCATCGAGACATTTTGCCCATCGGAATCCGCCTAGGAAGGAGAGATTTCCAGTCATCCGCTTCTCCGCGGAGACCGCCAGGGCGTTGTAACTGGCCGTGTTGCTGCTCTCGTTCAGGATGACCTTTCCTCCGTAACCACCCCCGGTCATGGGGCGAACTTCGTTGATCCCGGAGTTGATATCCCGCGAGTCAAACATATGGTAGCTTTCCGACGCCTCATATCCGGTACGCAGCAGAACGCCCCAAGGTAATTGGTGCTCGACGGTGAAGTTCCACTGCATCGTGGCCGGAGGCTTAAAGCTCGGAGAAAAACCGATGGCCATCGTCAACGGCAACGCAAACACCGTATTCGACGGAGGCGGGTTTTGCAGAACGGGTATGGAGCCGTTATAGGGAGAAGCAGAGTAAGGATCGTATGCGCTCACCGTGGTGTCGGTGATGGAGTCGCCCTCGGTGAACGGTTCGGTGCTGGTCATTTCGTTATACATTCGACCAAACGGCTGGTCATGATAGATGCCAAATCCGGCACGGAGGCTGGTCTTTCCATTGCCGGACATATCCCACGCGAGTCCTACCCGGGGATCGACGATGGTCATATCCGAAGGTGAAAGTCCGCTCGGAACGCCCGAATCGCCGCGCACCAAGAATCCTGCGGGGAGACCGGGATAACGTGTGGAATGAACTCCGTTGGCATAGTCGGTCAGATTGATCTGTCCGCCGATCTTTCCCTTGCTGCTGTCGGCCCATGGCGTCCAGGGTTCCCAGCGCGCCCCAAGGTTGACGGTCAGACGAGGTGAGATACGCCAGGCATCGTTTGCATACATGCCAACGCCATATCCACGCGGAGCAACATAAGATGGTGCGTACTGCTCGAAGAAGCAATTATCCCCAAGCATGAAATCCAAGGGCGCGGAACCGGAGTTTGCGCACCACCACCCTTGATAGCCGGACGAAACGTACGCCTGGTAAAGAACGCTTTGGGAAAAAGGAATCTCTGCGCCAAAGTCGAGGGTATGCTGGCCCTTGATGTAGGTCCAGGTATTGGTGAAGTCTTCCTGGTTCCTCTTGACGTTCTGGGCTCCGATCCAATACGCCGAGAACCAGCCGCCAACATAGATTCCGACTTCGTGGACACCTTTGGGATCCCAGACAGGATAGTTCGCTCCAAGGTCGGCCAGGCTCTGGAATTGCGAGGCGCCTGTAGAACCAAGGACCACCCGGCTCAGCGTGCCGCCCACCGTGGTCAACAGGTTGTTGTTGAGCCTATACACAAGATTGAGCGCTGCGTGTTGACTGGTCCATTGATTATTCATCCCACCAGTCACAATGTCTTTAGGATCGGCGATATTCGGTTGGGCCAGTTGGTCCCACAAGTAACTGGCGGATATGGTCATCCTGTCGCCCATATGATGATCCACACGGGCCACGTATTGATTGTCGTTCTGTAACTGTTCCGCCAGATAATTGAATTGGCCCGTGTTTGGGTCTCCGGTGGGAACTTCTCCAAGCACTTTAAGCGAAATCGGGTTGTAGAGCGATGTGGGAACCTGGCCATTGGTGAAGGCCTGGCCGGTTAAAGGATCTGTCAACGTGCCGCCCGCTGCCGCAAGAGATGAAGACCAGTCTCCGTTCAACTCTGCCGCGGTGGGACCAAAGGCAATATTGGAGGTAGTGCCGTAACGAAATGTTGTGCGTTGAAACGAGCCGAACCAAAAGGTCTTGTCCTTCTTCAGCGGACCACCCAGGCTGAAACCGAATTGGTTTCGTTTCAGGGTATCCGGAGACGTGGAGAAGTAATTACTCGCATTGAGATCGCCGTTTCGCACATATTCGAACGCCGTACCATGAATGCCGTTCGTGCCGCCCCGTGTGACCGCGTTGACCACCGCACCGCCCCTGCCCCCAAATTTGGCGCTATAGGAGTTGGTGTCAACCGTAAACTCTTCGACTGCATCAGGATTGGGAAACATGTTGGCGACATCGGTGTAAGTGTCCTCATCGAGTCCACCATCCAGGTAATATGTTGAGGAATTCTCACGGGCCTCACCGCTGGCCGTAACAAATCCCGCTGCACCCGTTTCCGGTCGCGTCGCCGTCTGGTTGGAGTAATTGTTTGCCGCAGCATTGTGATCGCTCGAATCAGGCGCCAATGCCAGCAGTTGGGTAATATTGCGTCCATTGAGCGGAATCTCGTCTGTAAACTCCGTGGTGATCGCAAAACTGACTGTCTGGTTGCTCGTATCCACAAGTGGCGGCGCGCCGGTCACGGTGACCTGTTGGCTCGTTGCACCCACCGTCATCGCCACATCCGCGGTTCTCGGCTGCCCTACCTGAATCTCGATTCCAGTCCGCTCATATTTCTCGAAGCCGGCGCTTTCCACATGTACCCTGTAGGTGCCCGCTTGCAGGTTCGTCACCACATAGAATCCCTGGCCGTTCGCCTGGGCTGTCGTGGAAACTCCTGTCGTAATCTCGGTCACAGTTATGAGCGCTCCGGGAATAACGGCCCCGCTCTGATCTGTAACCGTCCCGGATATGCTTGCCGCAGAGCGCTGAGCCACTAACGGAGCAGACATGCAGAGCATAGAAAGGCATGTCACCAGGAGAAACGCGTTGAGTTTTGTCATAGACCATCTTCCCAACATCCCAGGAAGACAGGCCAGCCCATTGCTAATGTCATGAACCCTGTTGCCTGCGCGCGTAGCTAAATTGCCTGCCACGCCCAGCATCTTCGACGGAAACATCCGGCTCCCTAGCCCCTTGAACCTGCTCATCATTGCGCCCTTCTCCCTTTTCAAATAGTTGTCCAGTGATCCAGTCGCTCTGCGAGGTTACCCCCTCGCGAGCCTGTCTCCTCTCCTTGCGTTTGCCGATACGACAATTTCAGGTTCCGCATCGAAGAGGTTGTTAAATCTGGAGAAAGGTAAAACAAAAGAAACGAAAAGTCAAGAAAATAATAAAATACGAAGCTAAGACGAAAAAGAAAGGAAAGGCAAAATGTCCGGCAGGCGGAGAATATCAGTCGAGAGTCCCGAGTTCCGGTCTGCCGTCATCTGCAGCAGGCAAAGAGCTTTGATTTATCGCGGGAAGTCAGTTCACTAAGGCCGACCGGCATGGAGGCCGCCCGGAAATCGGCGCCCGGGGCACCCGCGGCCAGCGGGGATACGAAGAGAGTCTGTTGAACTTTCGTCGGGCCGCCCCTCTATTCTGCGCTGAAGTATGGATTCCGGCCCAGCTTTGTCTGTCTGGCACTCTGCTTGCTCTTCCTCTGCACTTCTGGCTCCCGAAATCTCCAATTGATTGAGATGCTTACGGTCTCGGCAAGCACATATTGCGCCTTGCAGTGGACACCGTGACGCGAATCCTGGACCGGGATTCCCAAGTAATGGCTCGGCTTACTCAGATGATTGTTTACAGGTCTTTCAACGGTGCGTGCCGGTATGATAAGGAACACCGGCAGGGTAGGAAACATGGAACAAAATAGAAGAAATGGAAGCGATATGCTCATTGATGAGCGCCGTCGGCACATGCTCGCCAAGATTGAGCGTGAAGGCCGTGCTCTTGTCTCGGAGCTCTCTGAGGAACTCGGGATCTCCCGCATCACGATTCGCAAAGATCTCGACTATCTTGAGTCGAAGGGGCTGCTACAGCGCACCCACGGAGGTGCACTCCCCACGCAGGGAAGCGCGCTGCTCGATCCCTCACTCCGGGAGAAGGAGCAGAAACAACTCAAGGAGAAGCAGCGTATTGCCGTAGCCGCTGCTTCGTTGGTAGAAGAGGGTCTTTGCATACTGCTCGACTCCGGCACGACGACCACCTCCATCGCGCGTGAGCTGCGTCGCTTTTCGCACCTGACGATCATCACCAATGCCGTAAACATTGCCAGCGAATTGGCAGGGACTGATTTTGAAGTCATCCTGACCGGCGGAACTCTGCGCAAGAACTCTTTCTCCTTAGTGGGTCCTCTGGCCGAAGATGTGCTGAGCGCGATGCATGCGGATATTCTCTTTCTCGGCGTCGACGGATTCGATACGAAAGTCGGGCTTTCAACACCGAACTTACTCGAGTCGCGAGTGAACCGCGCCATGGTCAATGCAGCCACGCGTGTTGTGGCCGTATGCGACTCCACAAAATTCAGCCGCCGCAGCTTGGCGTTAATCGTGCCACCCGCGGCAATCCACACTGTCATTACCGACGACCAGCTCGACGACGAAGAGGCGGAGACGTTAAAGTCAGCAGGAATCGAAGTGATCCGCGTCTAGCGCAATCACACCGGCTTGGTGATAAACGCCCTGGGATCATGCGGAAGTTTTACAGGGTTCCACATTTGGCATACCCAGGAACCGCACTGTTGAGTGGATTTTACCTCAAGAAAAACCCACCATCTTCGACACACAGAAGGGCTCATGAATTGTGGAACCGCTCCGGATTCCGCACGAGCAGTGTGCATGCTCCGAGGAGTCTACGCGCCACAGGCGGCTGCGTAAGAACGGAGAACTTGCCGGATGCGATGGATAATGATGGAATGCGCATCGGGAAGCTGTGCACCGGCACGGACAGCGAGATACTCCTCGGGGAGGAAGGCGCTCAGCACGGTTTCCGGGATGGCCACCTGCTGCAGATTCGACATAAGCGTATGCACAGCTTCCTTCACCCGCGGGGCGTTCCAGTAGTAGCGAACCCGGTCGCTGTAACTGTAGCGTCGTAGCAGATATATGGCTTGTTCGTCTCCAGCGTAATGGTGCTCCCAGTGGCGCGGGTCCTGGATCATCACGCGTTCGACCACATCCATGAGGAGTGAAGAACGCGCCGGACCCACCAGTTCTGTCTCAATCGACGAGAGCGCGGCCAAAGCCTCACGCATCGCAAAAGTGAGCGCCGGACCAACCTTCAAAATGGCAAACCCGTCCCGCACCAAATCGCGATATGCCTCAGGTCGCTGGTAGTCCGTGGAATGCGCCTCATAGACGAGCCCCTCTTCCTCTTTTAGCAGTTCGGTGAGATGCACGGCACGCGCGGGATCGTAATCGACCACACTGTCATGGTTAAATTCAACTCCCGGCTGCACCACCAGGGCAATCACCCGCGGCCATACATGGGCAAGACCCGCCTCCGTGAAGATCCGCCGGTGTACGGCGAGAGTCTCGGCTGCAGCTTCACGGCTGGTCACCGCTAGTTCTGTGAGGCTTTCAGTTGCCCCACCTGGAACCGGCACTTCGGTGCCAATTACATAGACGGGCTTCTGCTCGCCACTCACATGCTCTGCGGCAGCGCAAAGAACCGCGGCACGGTTTGCGATTATCTCGCCGGAGAGCGGAGCGCCATCATCCGCACAAGCCATGCTGGCGTCGAGGTGGATCTTCTGGAATCCGGCCCGGACAAAAGCCTGCACTGTCCGCTCGGCTTGCCGCATCGCCTCAATCGCATTTTCCTTCTGCCATGGATTCGGTCCCAAATGATCCCCACCGAGGATTAACCGCGACTCGCTGAATCCCTTGCTGGCAGCAATTTCGGCGACCCGCCGCCGGAAGTCCTCGGGCAGCATGCCCGTGTAGCCTCCTTGGTGATTCACCTGGTTGGATGTAGCTTCGATGAGTAAATCCGAGCCATCTTCATTCGCCTGGTCAATGGCGGCCTCAAGCACCCACGGATGCGCGGAGCAGACTGAGTAGATTCCCTTCGGCCGTCCCTGGTGCCACGAAACTGCTAACTGCTGCAAAGCGTTCGACACTGCGTTTCTCCGTTCAGCGGGCCATTTTTGGCTTGCATGCAAAAGCGAGCCGGGTTGACGTTCATGCATTCAAATCGATGGCAGGACAGGTTCCATCGATTTGTTGAAAGAGAATCACTGTTACCGCGCTAGGTCTCTGACCGCTTAATTTCGTATAAACCGTGGGTGCCCCAGGTCTCGACGTTGAGACCTGGAAAGCAATCACTCAAGAGACCAATTCACGCGGTCAGGGACCTAGTCTGTGCCTATGGCCTCAAGTGTGAGCACCTGAAATGGCTGAAGCATTATGTCTTGCGCTTGCCCGGCACGTAAGTATAGCGGAGCCGTCGCCCGGTCGCTAGCCCACGGACTGTTTGCCCGGTACCTGCGCGAGGCGTTCCGAGGCAATTCAAATGCTTGGCCTGCATCGAGTGAGAACGTCTGTGCCTGATCCGACGGATTGCGCAGCACCACGATACCTTTCCGCGGACTCCACGAAGCCCAGCCATATACCTGAAGTTTCGCTGGATCGCCGCCGATCCAATGCGTGTCCTTCAGGATCGCGGCATTGGATCGTGACCAGCGCGCCGCCTCCGCCAGGACGTTCCAATCCCGCGTCGAAAGCAGCGATGGGGTGATGTACATCTCCTGCAATTGCGTACCGCTACCGAAGTAGGAGTGCACCTCGTCGGGAAAGTCGTGATTTGGGTCCGTGTCGAGATGCTCCGCGTGATCAGCGTAGATGAGCCCGTGGAGCATGAGCGAATTCAATGGAAAGAGCGGTCCGCGCTCAACCACATTGCGATAAGTTTGTTCATCGCGGTATGTGATCCATTTCTGGCGCCAACTTCCGACGCCATCGAAACTGTGATCGTCTCCACCGCGCCAGATAGAGTCCGCATAACGTAGCCAGAACGGCGAGGGCCAGGTACCCGTCGTCAGGTTGATGAAGGCTCCCGGGTCCTGCTGGCGCAATCGCTCGATGAGATGAATTGCCGCCGAAAAGTCGCTGTCAAATAGGCTGCCGGGAAAGACTTGATTGACATTTCCCGTACCGTCGATCTTGAACTGGTTCACGCCGTACTTTGTGACCATCTCCAGCAGGTTGGTCTCGAAGAGTTTATAGTAGCGCGGTCCGGAGAGCGCGAAGCCGCCTTTCACCGTCTCGAATCCAGCCTTCTCCCCTGCGGCAATGCGCTCCTGCTTCTCCTTGTCATAACCGCCCCACGGAGAGAACCAGACGCCGACGCCGAATCCATAGTGCGCCGCGGCGTTGCGGACGTTCGTGAAGCCGTTTGGAAACCCCGAGTCAAAGGACCAGATCTTGCTCGTATTATCCCAGCCGTCGTCGAAGAGAAACGAGTCCATGGTAACGCCGCGCTTGCGCACCAACTCTTCGCCAAAGGCATGCACGCGGTCAAGCGCCTGAGCTTCGCTGTAGCGCCCACCCTCGCCCAGGTCATACCAGGTGTTGTAATGCAGGAATGTTCGGTACGGATGCGCCCGCTCCATTTCTACATAGGCTAGAAAATCACGCCGCAGTTGGCCTGGCGTAGCCACGCCAATCACCGAGGAATAGGTGATGGATTTACCTGCGGCAAGAGGCAGCGTGCGTGTCAGGGTGGCCGTCGCACGGTCATTGTTTACCGCGCTTGCCGAGAGTGGAAACTCGAAGCCGAAGAAAAAGTCACCCGCCACGATTGGAGAACCGGCAACCTTCCCCACCACACGTGCGCCTGCAGCATCGAAGTCGAACAGCCGAACCTCGGCGATGTCCAAAGGCTGTGCCAGGGCACGCAACGTGACTTCCTGGCGTAGATAATTTGTGCCATCGCGCAAGATCGCGCACCAATGCACCGCAAACGAATTGTCCTTTGCGCTCAGATCGGCACAGAGCTTTCGTCCCGCAATCTGCTCTGCCTGCCGCGAAGCCGCCGGATTCGGCGCTATGGCCTCCTCACCTGGGGTCGCATCCATCTTCAGTTCAGAGGCGGTAATTACATGCCCATCGCGAAGTCGAAGAGAAAATAGCTCGCTCGGCCGCAGCTTTGCCCCACTCGTGAGATTCTCGACTTCCGTAATCTTGATACCGCCATTTATCACTTGAAGACGAGCCGTCAGACTGTTTCCATGCAGTTCATACCGACCCGTAGCATCCCCATCCGGCGGGATCGGGGCGGCCAAAAGAACCGCCGAGAGAGGAAGAAGAACGGCTAAGGAAAGCTCTACAGATCGCAAGATCGGCAGCATTTGGATCCTCAAAGACTTCCTCTTCAATGCGAGCCGGATAACCTTTACCCAATGACGCAGACGCAAGAACTGAGGTCGCTGCCTCCGCGCCGCCAGAGAACAGATCATCCGGTAAATCTGTTCCTGAGAATAGATGGAACGGCTATTCATCATCACTCTCGCCCTTTCGTCCCCGCTGATGGAAATGTAATGGCAACGAGCAGAGTATACACGAAAACAAATAAAACGAAACTAAACGTCGAAGCTAAACGCCAGCCTTGCTCGATTACTCCATTTAGCAGCAACGCGTAGGGGGAGCAGGCGTTTGTTGTGAGAAGGCGAGCATGGAAGACACGTTTGTCACCCAGATAGGCGTCAAAGCCGAGATCGATTGCCATCTGCGCAACTACACATCGCGTCCGGAGCCGAAGTTGAGGCTTGAAGTCCACACGAGAAGAGTGCGGTGCAAAAGAACAGGAACCGGCGTTTTGCTTCGTAATATTACGAATATTAACATCACTGTTTTATGCGATCACAGCGAAAGGTGAACAATCGCCATGTATCGTGGGCAGAACCGGCCCTTTTCCACTCAGAAAGGCATAAGGAAGGTGAAATATGGATGTTGATCGCGCTCTGGCCCGATCATGGGCCCATTTTCCCAGGCATAATGTGGAGACTTTGCGATTTGACGGTTACGGAATGCGATTGTACACTTACGAATAGTTTCTTATTTGAGCATTTTGGAGTTGGGCCAATGCCCTCTCGTTGTTTTCTTAGCTTCGAACGGAGTTTGCATGTCACAGAATCCTATTGAGGTCACAGAGGCCGGTTTGCCAACTGCGGGCGAATACACGTTGCAAGAGGTTGTTCGCCAGCCGAAGCTTTGGCCAATCACAAATGAAGGTATTCGTTCAGTTTTGGATAGGCGGAACCTCGGGCAGAAACTTCGGAATCGCCATGCGCTGATTACCGGTGCGGGCACCTCGGCTTATGCATCGAGCGCTATTGCACTGGCATGGCCTGGAGCCGTTTCTGTCCCTACGACGGACCTGCTTGTCGACGCCGAACGCTACCTGGACGGGATAGACGTTTTGATTTCGATTGCGCGTTCGGGTCAGAGTCCCGAGAGCGTCGCCGTGGTAGAGCGGGTGCGCAGTTTGCGCCCGGAGATCTTCCAATTGGCGATAGTTTGCGATCCTGACAGCGCCTTGGCAAGGTCGAACGTGGAATTGGTCGCTCTGAACCCCCGCACCAATGATCGCAGCCTTGTCATGACAAGCGCTTTCTCAAACCTCGTACTCGCAGGTAACGTACTCGCCCAGCCTGATGCTGTTGCTGCCGGAGTGGAAAAGCACAGCAGCCGTGCCGCCGGCTTGATTTCGCAGATCGAAGAGGCATGTCGCCGTGCGGCGGGACGCATCTGTGAGCGGATGGTCGTATTGTCCTCTTCTCCTTTGTTGGGATGGGCTCGTGAGGCGGGACTCAAGACCCTGGAGATGACAGCCGGCCACTATTCCGTAGTGACAGAGACATTCCTCGGACTTCGACATGGCCCCATGTCATTCGTCAAACCGCACACGTTGGTTCTATGCCTGCTATCCAGCGATCCGGTGCGCCGCTCCTATGAGATGGACCTGATTGCGGAATTGCGGGCGAAGAAAATAGGGTACCTGGTGGGAATCGCTGACCCTGAAGAGACGAAGGGGCTATTCGACGAGATTATTCCTGCGATCGCTCCGCATGAGAACGATGCTTTCCGCACGCCCTATGAGATCATCGGGCCACAATTGCTTGGATATCATCTGAGCTTGAATCTCGGTTTGAATCCGGATAATCCAAGTCCAGACGGTATCATCAACCGCGTGGTTCAGGGCGTCAGGATTCACCCTGCTACGCCACACGAGGCACTCTCCTCTCGCTAGTTGCTTGAAACCATATACACGGGGGGGCCAGTGGCGAGGACAGAACCTTCAGCGGCTTTCTTGTCGCCGCTCTGCGCTTCCCTATCAGTGCATTTATTTGGATACATCTGAGCCGCACGGCCCGTGCACCTGGCGTTGTGTGGACGCCGCCGGCATCTCGTTTGGCGTGATTCGCATTCTTGGCTTTCGCGCGAATCCCGTCACCTTCGACATTCCGGCGGATCAGGCCTGACGCCTCACAGGCCTTAAGCTAAAAAGCTAAACAAGGATCAGATCGCAGCCCAGGGAACGCAGTTTTTCCTGGATATCCGCGCTCAGACTGGTATCGCTGATTACGGTATCGATTTCAGAGAAGTGCGTGATGCGCGACATGCTGCGTTTGGAGAATTTGCTCGCATCGGCCACGAGAATGATCTCGCGCGAGATGCGCAGCATAGCGCGGTTTACCATCGTTTCTTCCAGGTTAGCGCCACTGACGCCAAAATCAAGATCGCATCCGGCGCCGCTCAGAAACATCTTGTCGGCGGAAAACTGCGCGAACATCTCCTCAGTGAAACGTCCGCTGATGGAAGCCGACTCCCCACGCACGGTCCCCCCGACGATGAACAACTGGATATCACGCGCGTCGAGCAGCTCGGCAGCAATGTTGACGCCGTTCGTGATGATTTGCAGGCCCTGCTTCTTCTTGATCTGACGCGCAATCTCTAATGTAGTGGTGCCCGAATCTAGAATGATGGTTTCGCCGTCGTTGATGAGCTTGGCGGCCATGACGCCAATGCGCCGCTTTTCTTCTGCATGCGCCTTCAGACGTTCGTGGACCGGCGATTCGCGCAGGATCGTATCCGGCAGGACGGCGCCGCCATGCGAGCGCAACACCAAACCGCGCTGGTGGAGTGCATTCAAATCATTGCGAATCGTAACGGCAGAGGTACTGAAATGATTGGCAAGCTCATTTACACGAACCCGCCCGGCACTGCGAACGATCTGGAGAATCTGCGTCCGCCGCTCTTCCCCCATCATTCCATCTATGGGCGGCTCCACTCCAAGCGCAGCCGCCCGTCCGGATCGTTCTTTCTGGCCGGAGACATTTTCTGTTGCGTTCTCTTCTTTCACGCTCCACCTCAAAATCAGCTCCAAATAAATGGGTTGGTTTAACCCAGCTTATTCTAACCGCCAATCCGAAAGCCAGTCTGTAAGGAATCGAAGGCCATCTGGACTACCACGGAAAGCATCCGAGCCACGCGTTGCCCGGTAATCCATTCTGCCGGTCGAAGCCTAGCCAAAACAGATGCGGGAGATTGCCTGGTTCCTCCCAGCCGTTCGATTCAAACCGACTATGTCGCCTGTGACCAGCCAGGCCTTTCCACTAGGAGGCCAATACGCTGTTGACTACTCGAAAGTAAAAATATACTGTAATGGAGAGAAGCGAAAGAAAACACAACCAAACAGAGAAGACCCTTCCAGGACCAAAGAACACCCTGGCAGGACGCGAGGAAACAGATGAGTCAAGAGACAGGCCCGGTCGTCGACGATAAATTTGTCGACCTGATGAGTGCAACGGCAGAGATCGATCTCCGGCTCGGTGATTTTCATCCTCGCCAGTCACTCAAGACCGTGGCTCACACAATCGCCCAGCCGCGTTTTCCGGTGATCGACTATCACAATCACCTGGACTCGATGAACCCGAAAGACGTGCTCGCGGTCATGGACCGCTGCGGTGTGGAACGCGTGGTGAATATCACGATGCAGGTGGGCCGCAGAGCACTCGACATTATGGACCGTTATCGTGCGGCTGCGCCTGATCGCTTTTCGTCGATTGGCTGGATGAATTGGGACGGCGTCGAGAGAGATGACTTCGTACAGGTGACGATTGATCGGCTCCATCGCCTGATCGAGCATGGTGCCTGCGGGATCAAGTTCTGGAAGGACTTGGGCCTCACACTGCGCGGCAGCGACGGCGAACTGCTGCGCATTGACGATGAGCGGTTCGCGCCGATCTTTGAGGAATGCGGCAAGCTGGGTCTGCCAGTGATGTTTCACACCGCCGATCCGACTGCGTTCTTCGATCCCATCGACGCGGAAAATGAGCGCTACGAGGAACTTGCCGCGCATCCGGATTGGGGTTTCTCTTTCTCGCCGGTTCCCAAACGAACACTGCTGGAGCAGCGCAACAACGTGATTGCTCGCCATCCGGCGACAACATTCGTGGGCGCGCATTGTGCCGAGAGCAGCGAAGACCTGGGCTTTCTCGCGGAGCAAATGGATGCACTGCCGAACTTGCTGATCGATATCAGCGCGCGCACGCCCGAACTGGGACGACAGCCTTATACGGCGCGCGCTTTCTTCCTTAAGTATGCCGACCGCATTCTCTTTGGCACCGACCTGCTGCCCGAAGTGGAGATGTACCGGCTTTACTACCGCTTCCTCGAAACGGCAGATGAGTACTTTGAGTATCCCTCGCACGCCTCACGGCAGGGCCGCTGGAATATCTATGGCATCTTCCTTCCTGAGGATGTACTGCGCAAGGTCTATCGGGAAAACGCACTGAAGCTGTTACCGAAGTTGACCTGACTCCTGCGTTTCAGATTTCTTCGCAACGCAGTCTTTGGCACGCCCCTTTGGCTCAGACAAACTGACTTGCTCCCTCGGTCAGTCAGGGTAAGTGAAAGCTCTCGGGTTTGAAGGCATCTGCAGTTCATGGACGTTCCGTTCGGCCTCACTCCAAATTGCTGCCATGCATACTGCTGCGCTTCGAGTCGCTTTCGGAGTCTGAGTAAGAGGGCCATGACTTCGAAGTGCGGTAGGTGCGGAGATTATCTGCTCTTTGACAATTCCTGGAAGCCATTGAGGGCACGGCGGATTGGACGGCCCCTATCGCTCACCAGCTGACGCGGAGCACCCATTGCAACGAGCGGGGACCGCCCGGTTGATAGAGTGACCCGCTCTGACCATAACTCTGATTCAAGGAGAGAATTGGCTGCCCGAATAGTTGATCGCCGAGATTGGGCACGATGTAGCCAAAGTCGGGACTGTTGAAGACGTTGAACGCATCCGCTCGCAGCTGCAGATTCAGACGGTCGTAGATGTGCACGTCTTTCCACATGGACAGGCTGAGTTGTTGAGCGCCAAAACCGCGCGCTATGTTCCGTGGAGCGTTCCCCTCTAAGTTGGCTGCGGGGACCCAACGTTCCTCATGGCCGACGTGGAAGTAGTCGCGACATATAGTCTCTACCAAATAAACCGGGTCAAGCTGGAGAATCTCATTCACCGTGTGTTCGACAGCGCACAGTTGGACTTGGAACTTAAAGACCGCTTCGGAACCCCGGTCAGGCCGCGTGAATGGTTCCTCGTGCCGCTCTACGCCATTGACGAAGCCGTGGAGCGAATCAAGGACGGGTCAATCACCGAGTACGTGTATGACCCGGTGGTGGCACGCTTGGCGAAAACAAAGTCGTAATGCAGCTTTGAAGGGTGGGAAGTGAAGATGGTCGCCAGAATCTCCGCTATCGGCGGAAAGTTGAACACCATTCGCGACAAGGTGAGTTTTTCACGTTCCAAATTAAAGTACAAAGTTGCCTGAACGAACGGGTCTCTGTAGAAAAAATTTCCTAAAATTGACTTCTATTTTCTGCCAAAGATAATAGAAGTATGGGTCAGGCAAACACAGAGAACGACATCATGACAGCAGTGGAAGTGGCTAAGCTACTTCGCTGTCACGTCGTCACTGTGAGGCTCTCAGCGGCGTCAGGGAAGTTACCCGGTAAGCAAGTTGGCAACCGCTGGAGGTTCAGCCGCGCGGCTCTGATGGCCTCTCTCAGCGGTTGCCGACCAAATAACTAGATGTGCAACTTTGAGGTAATCTCTTCCACAAAGGGACGCATATCTTCAACAGGCGTGCCCCCATATATGTTGGCAGTTGTAGAGATGTCGCTATGCCTCATCATGTCTTTCAGTTGTGACAGCGTTGCACCACCCTTAGACTGCCAAGACTTGTAGCTGTGACGGAAGGTGTGCCACCCAACCTTCGGTAGACCTATCTTGAGGGCCGTGGGTTTGATGTAATCGTTCAGGATGGTATCGGCACTCCTGCAACCGCCAGTCACTGGAGACGGGAAGACCCACTCACTACCCTCCACTTTGTTGGCTTCAAGTAGAGCTAGGGTAGCAATCGGGAATGGCAACTCCCCTTCAGAGGCTTCAGACTTCGCCACATCCTTCAACCTGCTATGCGTGAACACTCGGTGAATAGAAAGCGTCTGAGCAGCCCGGTCGAAGTCGCTCCACTGAAGAGCCACCACTTCTTCCACTCTGAGCCCCACAGACGCAGCAACCAAGACCATGTGGTCATACGGTCGGGGCAGAGCAGCAATAAGCGTGTTGACCTGCTCAATGGTCAACAGCACAGGCTTCTTATCGCGCTTACTTGAGCCTTTGACCTTGACCAGAGTGACGGGGTTTACACCAGTTGGAATCATCTTCCAAAACATCGCCCGGTCAATGAGTTGCTTCATCAAACGTCGGGCTCTGCCTTTTGACGCCGAGGATTGAGGCTTCCCATCTTTCCGCTTGAGGGACTTTATCCATTCCTCAACAGCCTCTGCCTCGACCTGAGAGATGAGCGTGGCAGACCAGTGGGGCTCAAAGTGTACCTTCAGCATTGACCCATCTGTGTCTTGTGTGGATGGAGCCAGACCCGGCAAATACTTTTCCCGGTACTTCTTCATCAGCTTACCCATGGTGGGGATGGGAGTTTCAGGTACAACCGGCTTCTCATCCTCAGATTTGTTCAGCAATTCAATACGCGGAGCAAGGTGCTGCCAGAGGGCCTTCTCCGTGTTGAACTTTGCCACCGGGAAACTTTCTTGATGCATGACGCCCTTGACCCTGTAACGCCACTCCCACACGTCCCCACTTTTCGCCCGTTTAGCACCCCTGCGAATGCTCCCGCGTTGGTATACTTGGCTCATGGTCTTCGGTTCTCCAATCCGTTCGTCCAGTGCTTGGAACCCTACATCGGCTTGTGGGAATTTTAGCACTGTGGGGATGGATGTTTCCAGCAAGTACCTTATAAATCAATAATGTGCGGGAGTAGTTCAGTGGTAGAACGTCAGCTTCCCAAGCTGAATGTCGCCGGTTCGATCCCGGTCTCCCGCTCCAATTCGACGAACTTCCATTATCCGTTCGGCGAAATGTCAGACACCCAGGTTTGCGCGAGTAGCTTCGTCGAACCCGCCATAAGTTCGATTGGCCCAGAGTCAACGCGATCCAGTCTGTATGGATATCTCTCCAAAATGCCTGAACGGATCGCTCCATTGCAGGATCATTTGAAACGGTGAAGCGTCCCTTCCGCGCAAGCGTTTCGCGTCGGAAATGCCGCATCCGGATTGAACTCGATTATCGAAGGCGACTTTTAGATGCCAGAGGTTTATAAATGGTTTCTCCGCATTCCATTCGTGGAGAAAATCTCAGCGATCACTGCAGAACAAGTCATTCTATGCGACCAATCTTCTTGATTTGCCGTCCTATATCACATTTGGTCATTGTGCCCGATTTTTCCCGATCGCGCTGTTTGATTTCTAATTCCCTTCCATTCGCAATCTTGCAATGAATTCGACCGAACGAGAGTGAACATGAATCAAGAAGCATTTGCAGGGCCGGACCCCTCGAGGCCAAGGCCGCCAATGGATACTCCTGTTCCTGAGCGACGCCGACGCCATCTCTGGATCTGGGCGGTCGTTCTTATTCTGTTTGGGCTGTTGTTTTACTGGGTAATCACTCAACAAAACAAGTCGGCGGCAGCTACCGTGGGAGGGGGTCGGCATGCCATCACTGGACCCGTAGCCGTCACAACCGCAACCGCCCAGACCGGTTCCATCAACGTCTACATGAATTCAATCGGGACTGTCACTCCTGTTTACATGGCCTCGATCACCCCACAGGTAACCGGGGTCGTGATGAAAGTGCATTATCACGAAGGCCAGTATCTCCGACAAGGCGATCCGCTCGTTGACATCGATTCCCGCCCCTATGCTGCTCAGCTCGTGGAGGCTCAAGGGCTGCTGGAGCGCGATCAAAACCTGCTTGCAGAAGCAGAAATGGACCTGAAACGCTACAAGGAAGCCTGGTCGCGCAACGCGATTCCACGTCAAACCCTGGAAGATCAGGAAAAAGTGGTCCTGCAGGATCAAGGGACGGTGAAGAACGACACGGGTACCGTCCAGTATGACGAGGTGCAGCTTTCCTACTGCCACATCGCTTCGCCCATCACCGGCCGCGTAGGTCTTCGACTCGTCGATCCGGGCAATCTGGTTACCGCCAATTCCTCTACTGCCCTTGTCGTCGTCACGCAGGTCCAGCCAATCACTGTCATTTTCCCTTTGAACGAAGACGACCTCCCTCAGGTGCTCGAACGCCGCAAGGGCGGCAAGCAACTCAATGTCGATGTCTTCGACCGGAACCAGCAGAAGCTTCTCTCCTCCGGGAGGCTGGCGACCATCGACAATCAGATCGATACCAACACGGGGACTGTGAAGCTTCGGGCCGAATTCGACAATAAGAATGGAATCCTCTTTCCCAATCAATTTGTGAACGCGCGCCTGTTAGTGAACACATTGCAAAACCAGATCCTCATCCCGTCCTCGGCAATTCAGCACAATGGAAATCAGGACTTTGTTTATCTCATCTCAAACGGCAAGGCAGTCTCACGCAACGTAAAGTCCGGGTACTCCGATGCAGGAAATACCGCCGTTCAAGGGCTTCAACCGGGGGATGTTGTTGCCAATAGCAGCTTCGAAAAACTGCAGACCGGCTCACCGATTTCCATTTCTAAAATCAAGCTTCCATCAACATCTGAGTCTACCGAGGGTAACGCTCCATGAACCCCTCCCGGATATTCATCCTGCGGCCGGTCGCCACGGCGCTGCTCATGGCGGCAATTCTGCTGGTGGGTATCGTTGCGTTCTTTCAACTGCCGATCTCCGCCTTGCCGCAAGTCGATTACCCGACTATTCAAGTGCTGACGTTTTATCCCGGCGCAAGCCCAGACGTCATGGCCACCACCGTCACCGCTCCTTTGGAGCGGCAATTCGGCGAGATGCAAGGCCTCAGTCAGATGACCTCCACCAGTGCCGGTGGAGTCTCCGTGATTGTGCTTCAGTTCGCTCTTTCCTTGGACCTTGATGTCGCCGAAGAGGAGGTGCAATCGGCAATCAACTCTTCGCAAAGTTATCTTCCGTCCGATTTGCCCACTCCACCCGTTTACAACAAAACAAATCCTGCCGATGCGCCCGTCTTGACTCTTGCTGTGACTTCGGATTCCATGCCACTCTCTCAGGTCGAAGACCTGGTCGACACGCGACTTGCGCCAAGAATTTCGCAGTTGACGGGTGTCGGACTCGTAAGCATCAGCGGCGGCCAAAAGCCCGCGGTGCGCATTCAGGTAAATCCCGTCCAGCTTGCTTCTTATGGATTGAACATGGAGGATGTGCGGACCGCATTGACGCAGTCCAGCGTGAATTCAGCCAAGGGCAACTTCGATGGACCGCGCCAGGACTACCAGATCGATGCAAATGACCAGATCATCAATGCTGACGGATACCGCAGCGTTGTCATCGCATACTCCAACGGTGCGCCGGTATTTGTAAAAGATGTGGCCCAGGTCTTGAACGGGGTCGAGAACACCAAAGAAGCCGCCTGGATGAACCAGACGCCGGCAGTGATTCTCAACATCCAGCGCCAGCCGGGTGCCAACACCATTACAGTCGTCAAGAGAATTCAACAGGTCCTCCCCCAACTCGAAACGAATCTTCCGGCATCGATCCGCGTAACCACGATGACCGACATGACAACCAGCATTCAGGCATCGGTGAACGATGTCGAATTCGAGCTCATGCTGACTATCGCACTGGTAGTCATGGTCATTTTTCTCTTTCTGCGAAGCTTGCGCGCAACGGTTATTCCAAGCATAGCCGTACCGCTTTCTCTTGTAGGAACGTTCGGCGCGATGTATTTGCTGGGATACAGTCTCGACAACTTGTCGTTGATGGCGTTGACCATCGCCACCGGCTTCGTGGTTGACGATGCAATCGTCATGATCGAAAACATCGCGCGTTATCTCGAAGAAGGAAAGCCACCGCTCGAGGCTGCGCTTATCGGTTCTGGCCAGATCGGCTTCACCATCGTTTCGTTGACTGTGTCGCTCATCGCCGTGTTGATTCCGCTCCTTTTCATGGGCGATGTGGTTGGTCGTCTGTTTCGGGAATTCGCAGTCACACTGGCCGTGACCATCATCCTCTCTGCTGTCGTCTCCCTCACTCTCACGCCCATGATGTCCTCGCGCATCCTCCGCCACACCCCGGAGGAGAAGCAGACGCGGTTCTATGCCGTCTCCGAGAAGATGTTCCAGCGCATGATTGATTTCTATGGCCGCACCTTGCGTGTGGTCCTGCGCTATCAGACCGTGACCTTGTTAGTTGCCTTGGCGACGCTGGTCCTCACCATCTTCCTCTACATCGTCATTCCCAAGGGGTTTTTCCCCGTGCAGGACACCGGAGTTATCCAGGGCATCTCGCAAGCATCCCAATCGATCTCCTATAGCGCCATGTCCTCTCTACAACAGGAGCTCGCTCACGTGATTCTCGCCGACCCTGCAGTCGAGAGCCTCACGTCTTTTATCGGTGCTGACGGAGTCAACACCACGTTAAACTCCGGCCGGTTCTCTATCAACCTGAAACCTCTCAATCAACGTCGCGAAAACGCCTCAGATGTGATTCGACGGCTACAGAATAGCCTGCAGCAAGTCTCGGGCATTCACCTCTACATGCAACCCGTCCAAAACATTACCGTCGACGATCGGGTCAGCCGAACCCAGTACCAGTACACACTTGAAGATCCCGATACCGATGAACTGCAGGAGTGGACAGGCAAGTTTGTCGCCGAGCTCAACAAGTTACCTCAACTGGAGGACGTAGCAACCGATCAGCAACTCGGCGCCCGTGCGATTTCGCTGGCTATCGATCGCGTGACCGCATCCCGCCTCGGCATCGCACCGACAACAATAGACAACACCCTCTATGACGCTTTTGGTCAACGGGAAATCAATACCCTGTACACCCAGACGAATCAATATCACGTGATTCTCGAGACAAATCCGCAATGGCAAAGGAGTCCCGCGAAACTGGGCGATCTCTATATTCAATCCAACGCTTCGTCGGGAGCTTCCGGTTCGGCCGCCGCAAGTTCGTTTTCCTCATCGGCTTCATCCGCAGCGGGATCGAACGCTCTAACCACTGCGGTGAAGTACACCCCATCGTCAGCTGTGCTCACAGCTCCCATTAGCGCCGTACCGCGTGTTTCGGCAGTCGGATCTTCCTCCCCAAGCACGGGCACTATTGCAGGAACTACGCCCAACACAACAATCACAGCAACAAGCCCCAACGCCGTTCCACTCAGCACTTTTTCCCAGGCGATCCCTACAACAGAGGCTCTTTCCATCAATCACCAGGGCCAGTTCCCTTCCGTAACCGTTTCGTTCAACCTCGCATCGAATGCGTCTTTGGGTACGGCTATCAGCAACATCAACAATGTGGCGAAACAACTCAAGTTTCCCCCGAGTCTCCAGATCGGCTTTCAGGGAACCGCTGCAGCTTTTGAAAACTCGCTCTCCAACGAGGCTCTGCTGATTCTTGCTGCATTGGTCACGGTATACATCGTCCTCGGTGTTCTCTATGAGAGTTTCATTCACCCCATCACCATTCTTTCCACGCTTCCCTCGGCTGGAGTCGGTGCGCTACTCGCGCTCATTATCTGCCATCAGGATCTTTCTGTCGTCGCCATTATTGGAATCATCCTGCTGATCGGCATCGTCAAGAAAAACGGCATCATGATTGTCGATTTCGCACTCGAAGCAGAACGCAATGAGGGTAAATCCTCGACGGAAGCCATCTTCGAAGCAAGCATGTTGCGATTCCGCCCCATCATGATGACCACCATGGCCGCGTTACTTGGCGGCCTTCCGCTTGCTCTCGGAACCGGCCTCGGATCGGAACTCCGCCGTCCGCTTGGAATCGCCATGGTCGGCGGCCTGCTCCTGAGCCAGATCCTCACCCTCTACACCACCCCGGTCATCTATGTATTCTTCGATCGGATTGGCCAGCGCCTGACGCATAAGAGACCATCCGGTGGTCGTGCCGGCAATCAGCCGCAATCCGCGACGGGAGCAGCATGATCATTTCGGCTCCATTTATCCGGCGACCGATTGCGACCACTCTTCTCACTGCTGCTGTCGCCCTTGCCGGCGCCCTCGCGTTTTATGCTCTTCCCGTTTCTCCGCTTCCGCAGGTCGATTTTCCCACCATCAGTGTCTCTGCAGGTCTTCCCGGAGCCAGTGCGCAGATCATGGCGGCATCCGTTGCCACGCCTCTTGAGCGACAATTCAGCCACATCGCCGGCGTGACCGAGATGACTTCCTCCAGTTCCCTTGGCTCCACCTCTGTCACCCTGCAGTTCGATCTCAGCCGCAATGTTGACGGCGCCGCCCGCGACGTGGAAGCCGCAATCAATGCGGCGCGCACTTACCTTCCCATCAATCTCCCCGCCAGCCCTTCATATCGCAAGGTGAATCCAGCGGACGCTCCCATCATGATCCTCGGGCTCACGTCGAATAAATACGATGTAACGAAACTTTACGACCTCGCATCGACAATCCTGGAACAGAGGCTCTCACAGATTCAGGGAGTCGGGCAGGTGGGCGTGGGCGGCGGCGCCACTCCTTCGGTGCGCGTTGAGGTCGATCCAAAAAAGCTTGAAAGCTTTGGGCTCACCCTTGGCTCCGTGCAATCCGTCCTCAGCCTGCAGAACTCCCACGAGCCGCGCGGCCAAATCTCGGACGATCAGGTTTCCCAGGACATCATCACCAACGATCAGATCTCGCTGGCTGACCAGTACAAACCTCTGATCATCTCCTACCAAAATGGCGAAGCCGTTCGACTTTCCGATATCGCCGACGTAACGAACTCCACGCAGAACATCCGGACCGCCGGCTACATGGATGGCACCCGTGCCGTCTTCCTCATTATCTTTCGGCAACCCGGGGCCAACATCATTCAGACTGTGAACCGGATTCGAACACAATTGCCGTTCCTTGAGGCGATCCTGCCGCAGGGCATCCAGACGACCATTGTTCTTGACCGGACCACCACCATACGGGCTTCCGTCAGTGATGTTGAGAGGACTTTGATCGGTTCCGTCATCCTGGTCGTGATTGTCGTCTTCATTTTCCTGAGGACTTTTCGCGCCACACTGATTCCTACCGTCGCTGTGCCGGTTTCGCTCATTGGTACGTTTGCTGCCATGTACCTGTTCGGGTACAGCCTCGATAACTTGTCGCTGATGGCCCTTACGATTGCCACCGGCTTCGTCGTAGACGATGCCATCGTGGTGATGGAGAACATCACGCGCCATGTTGAGGGCGGCATGGATGCGTTTGATGCTGCCTTACTCGGTGCAAAGGAAATCGGCTTTACCGTTTTCTCGATCAGCATGTCATTGATTGCAGTCTTCATTCCCATTCTCATGATGGGTGGCATCGTCGGTCGGCTTTTTCGTGAGTTCGCCGTGACACTTTCCACAGCCATTGTGGTCTCCATGATCATCTCCCTCACCACAACCCCCACGATGTGCGCATACCTTTTGAAGCCTGCCCAGGAGGGAGGCAAGCACAACTGGCTTTACCGCATGAGCGAGAAATTCTTCACCGGAATACTCTCCGTGTACAGACACTCACTCGCCTGGGTTCTTGACAATCCCGCACTCACGCTCATCGTGCTCGCGCTTACCATCGCACTCAATGTCGTCGTAGCGATTCGGATTCCAAAAGGATTTTTCCCCACCCAGGATACGGGTGCTGTTATCGGCCAGGTGCAAGGACCGCAGGATGCATCGTTTCCCTTCATGAATTTTTCCATCCAGCAGTTGGTCGCAGTCATCAAGGCGGATCCCGCGGTCGAGCACGTGAACGGGTATACGGGCGGCAATGGATCCAGCAATGGAGGATTTATCTATGTCGCACTGAAGCCGCTCGGCCCGGAGCGAAGAGCAACCGCAATGGAAGTCATCAACCGTCTCCGCCCGAAAATGAACAGGCTCCCGATCGCATCTGCATTTCTGCAGCCCGTGCAGGACCTGAGGATTGGCGGACGTTCCAGTGCTGCCCTGTACCAATACACGATCCAGGCCGACAATATCGACGACCTTTTTCACTGGGGTCCGATTCTGCTCGCCAATATGAAAAAGCTGCCCGGCCTGCAGGATGTTAACACCGATCAGCAAAACGGCGGACTGCAGGAACTGCTCACCTATGATCGCGTCACCGCGGCTCGTCTCGGGCAGACTGCGCAGTCACTTGATCAGTCGCTTTATAGCGCGTTCGGTCAGTCCGAGGTTTCTGTCATTTACACCCAGCTCAACCAATATTACGTGGTGATGGAAGTCGCGCCGCCATACTGGCAGGATCCGTCGCAACTGAACAATATTTACTTCAAGCCACCGGCTTCATCCTCGACAGGCAGTGTTGCCGGGATCAATGCAGTCTCTCCATTGTTGAGCGTAGTGAAGACCCAGGTTGGCACCACGCCTCTCCAGATCAGCCACACGGGTTTGTTCCCCTCCGTCACCGTCTCCTTCAACCTGGCAAGCGGACTTTCGCTCAGTGACGCAACTCGGGAAGTTGTCCGTATGGAATCCGCGCTCGGCATGCCCTCAACTGTTCATGGGTTCTTCGCGGGAACCGCTCAAGCGTATCAAGATTCTCTCTCAACCGAAAAGTACCTGGTGGCAACAGCTCTGCTTGCGGTCTACATCGTGCTGGGCATCCTTTATGAAAGCTTGATCCATCCCCTGACCATCATTTCCACCCTGCCCTCGGCAAGCGTCGGCGCCATGCTCGCACTCATGCTCTTCCACATCGACCTCAATGTCATTTCCATCATCGGTATCATTCTGCTCATCGGCATCGTCAAGAAAAACGCGATCATGATGATCGACTTCGCCCTCATGAGAGAGCGCGAAGAAGGAAAAAACACCTACGACTCAATCTTCGAGGCCTGTATGCTTCGTTTCAGACCAATTCTGATGACTACAATGGCCGCCGTTTTCGGCGCTTTGCCACTTGCCTTCGGCACCGGCACCGGCTCGGAACTGCGCCGGCCTTTAGGCATCACTATCGTCGGCGGCCTACTGCTCAGCCAGCTCTTGACGCTCTATACGACTCCAGTTGTCTACCTGACGATGGATCGCCTGCGTCTTCGCGCTTTGGGTAACTCCGGTGAAAGCATCCAGCATGGAGCGGCAAGTCCCGCGTCCTGATTTCAGTGGGGTGTGACTATGGTTCTGTCAGGAAAACACGGAGCCGCCGCGGCAGCGGCCTCAACCGTTCTCGCTTTGTCAGCCCTGATTTCCGGATGCCGCGTAGGACCTCCTTATCATGCGCCTGCGCCACCGTCGATTGCCGCGCCCAATTACAAGGAGTCCACTGTAAATTTCAATGACGCGAACGGCTGGAAAGCCGCCAGTCCGCAGGATGCCATGATTCGCGGTAGGTGGTGGGAGATCTTCAATGAGCCGGAATTGAACACGCTAGAAGAGCAGCTCAATATCAACAACGAAAATATCAAAGCCTCGTTTGAAAACTTCATGGAGGCGCGCGCACTCATCGCCGAAGCTCGTGCCCAATTCTGGCCGACCGTGTCTGTCAACCCCTCATGGAATCGGTCGCGCAGTTCGGCCAATCTTCGCAACTCTTCGCAGGCCAACACCGGACAAACCTCCACTCTGTGGTCGGCACCCCTGGATGTCTCATGGACTCCAGACCTATGGGGCAAGATTCGTAACCAGGTTCGCGAAGAACGATACAGCGCACAAGCCAGTGCCGCCGATCTCGAATTGGAGAAGCTGACTGAGCAAGCCAGCCTTGCGCAGTTCTACTTTGAAATCCGCGGCCAGGATATGCTCCAGAGAATCCTGAACGACACGGTCGCGGCCGATCAAAAAGCACTCGACGCCGCGCAGGGTGCGTATGATGCCGGTACTGGAGACTACATCTCCGTTGTGGAAGCCCGATCCACGCTGCAATCCGCAGAATCCTCCGCCATTAACGTGGCCTTGTCGCGTGCGCAATACGAACACGCGATCGCCATGCTCCTCGGCAAAATCGCCACGGACTTTTCCGTTCCGGTAAAGCCCATGCTCTACAACCCTCCCCCTATTCCGACTGGCGTTCCCTCTCAACTTGTGGAACGTCGGCCTGATGTAGCCGCCGCTGAACGCACGCTGGCTGCCGCCAATGCCACTATCGGGATCGGCTACGGCGCATTCTTTCCGCAAGTGAGCATTTCCGCACAAGGCGGGTATGAGAGTTCGCTTCTCAAACATCTGTTCGACTGGCCGAGCCGCTTCTGGGCCATCGGCCCTACCGCGGCGCAAACCATCTTCAATGGCGGCCTTTACCGGGCCCAATTGCATCAGTACGAGGCAATCTATAATGCTGACCTCGCCACCTACCGCCAGTCGGTGCTGACCGCTTTCCAGCAGGTCGAAGATTATCTTGCGGCAACCCGCATCCTCTCCCAACAAATTCTTCGCCAGCAGGAAGCAGTCAAATCATCCCAGGAGTTCCTTGATCTTGAAATGCAGCGCTACAACAGCGGCGTCGATCCGTACGTTGACGTGGTTACTGCTCAAACAACACTCCTTGGAAACCAGGTCACGCTCAATTCGCTTCAGGTTCAAGAGATGCTTTCGTCAGTCCAACTCGTCGAGGCGCTCGGCGGAGGTTGGAATCGAACCGATTTACCAACACCTTCGCAAACCTCAGCCAAGGTTCCGGCCTCGAACTACAAAATGCAAAACTAACCGTCTCTGATTGCTTAAAGCGTCTTTTGAAAGAGCACGGATTTATCCGTGCCGTGGAAGTTCTGGGAATAGCGGGCCTGAGCTTCTGAGCGATGCCTTCGCTGGGGCTGGGCGGCATTTGTGCAACCGGTTCTCGTTCTTCAATTGACCCCGTTTTCCAGCCAGGATCGCATAAATCTCGATCCCGGTCTCCGGCAGGGTGCTATTGGTTCTCTTGAATCTTCACCACAAAATAGGTGACGGTACTCCCGTCCGGCACCAGCATCTGGTGAGGCGTGCCCGCGGGAATGTGCACCACATCGCCCGCCTTCAGTTCCTGTGGCGTCCCGCCTTTTACTGAAGTTCCACGAATCTCGCCCGGCGCGGTCGTTTTCTGATCCACAACCTCGCCTCCGGTCATCAACGTCGCATGGCCATCGAGAATGTAAAACAGGTCAGCGTAGTTCTGGTGCAGTTCTCCACCCCCGTTGCGGCTGCGGAAGGCAAGCATGGTGTAGTGGTGCGGATATTTTTCGAGAGTCTCGCTGGCCGAACCGTCGCCTTGCGCCGCCAACCGCTTCAAGTGTTGTGCCCGCTCCATAAGCTGAGCGGGAGACCATGCATCTGTTTTCATAGCTTGTGGACTTGCCCCCAGAGTGAGCAGCAGGAATCCGCCGGGATTAAGTTTCTGCGTAGCTTCTGCATCGCGCCTCACAACAGATCCGCAATCGCCAGCGGGTCCATGTCAGTGTAAACCTGGTTTTCGCCGCCCATGCCCCAACAGAACGTGTAACTGGATGTGCCCACGCCGGCATGAATCGACCATCCGGGCGAAATCACCACTTGTTTATTGGCAACTAAGAGGTGCCGTGTTTGGTGCGCCGGCCCCATCAAGTGAACCACGCGATCGGCGGATTCCAGGTTGAAGTAGAGATACACCTCGGAACGGCGCATGTGCGTGTGGGGCGGCATCGTATTCCATACGCTTCCCGTCGACAGGCTCGTCACTCCCATCACCAGTTGGCAGCTCCGCGCGCCATCAAGGTGAATGTACCGCGCGATCCGTCGGTGATTGGCTTTCTCAGGTGTCCCAAGAACCGCAGGCTCCAGGGTGCGGAACTCAACCTTTGCAGCCGGATAACTGGCATGAGCGGGGTAACTCAGTAGATAGAACTCAGCCGGATTCGCAGCATCGAAGCTTGTGAAGGAGATATCCCTGCTTCCGCGGCCAACATAGACTGCATCAAGATTCGATAACTCGAACTTCTCTCCATCCGCCGTGACCAACCCCGCGCCGCCGATGTTGAGAATGCCTAACTCGCGGCGTTCCGTGAAGTAATCGGCGCGCAAATCAGGATCGGTTTTCAGCATGAGCGCTTCATCCAGCGGAACCGCGGAACCAATAACCGTGCGGTCGAGGTCCACATACACCAAATCCAGGCGACCGGGCTGGAAGAGTTCCTCCACAAGGAAAGCAGCGCGCATCTCTTCTGTAGTCATGCGCGGATAGCGAACAGCATCGGCAATCTGTATCAATCGCATCGAAGGACAATCCCCTTCCCGAACCATCCACTCTATTCGATTGCCCATCACCCTGTCTTGAGTGGTTGTTTGACTTGTTTCATGAATCCCAAAAGATACGCGCATGATTCGCGCGGAGCCCCGGTTCAATCGGCGCAGTGCCCTCGTTTCTCTCTACGCCAAACCGGCCAGTTCTCTAGCTCGCCGAAATACCCCGAGAAACATGGGCCGCGTGAGCTTGCCCGTATTGGTGTTTTGTAGCGACGGATGGAAGCTGGCAATGACATGCAAGCCGCTCGGCAAAGTGTATTCAGCAGCATGGCCAAACACGTAACCGGTACGGGAGGCGATCTTCCCCGTTCGCAGCGCGTGGGCCAGGAAACCATCGAACGCAATGCGGCCCAGGCAGACAACGACACGGAGATCGCGGAGCAGGCTGATTTCTTCATCGAGCCATGGTGCACAGTTGCGCTGCTCCTCGGGCGTAGGCTTGTTGGCTGGGGGCGCGCAGCGGACCACGGCCGTGATCAACAGGTCGGAGAGGATCATGCCATCGTCGCGGGAAGCGGCTTTCGCCTGCGACGCAAATCCAGCCTCGTGCAGCACGGGGTAGAGAAAATCGCCTGAACCGTCGCCCGTGAAGGGACGCCCGGTGCGGTTCGAGCCATGCGCGCCGGGAGCCAGTCCCAAAGCGAGCACGCGCGCTTGCGGATCACCGAAAGTGGGCACGGGACGTCCCCAGTACTCCCAGTCCGCATACGCACGGCGGCGAACTCGTGCCACTTCTGCACAATGGCTGCGCAGCCGCGGGCACCTCTCACAGGCAACGATGCGGGCGTTCAGTGCGTCGAGAGTAACAACAGAAGAGCTCATAGACTAGATTTTATGGTACCGGAAGGTGCGCAGTTTGAGCAGGGACGAGGTTGCAATTCACACCATCGGGCAATGAATCCATAGCGGGAAAAATGCCATCACATGCGGGTGGATGTTTATCCAAAAATCAGCGCCGCCAGCGTCTGCCGAGAGCGATACTGGCGGTGAGAGTTATTCCCCTTTTGACTGGAGATAAATCAGATGAAATCCGCAAAGGTTTTGCTTCTTGCCGGCGATTTTGTTGAGGATTACGAGATCATGGTGCCATTCCAGGCCCTTCAGATGGTGGGCCACACCGTGCACGCGGTTTGCCCGGGAAAGAAAAAGGACGAGAAGGTGCGCACCGCCATACACGACTTCGAGGGCGATCAAACGTATACCGAGAAGCGCGGGCACAACTTCACTTTGAATGCAACTTTTGACGAGGTCGATCCCGCTCACTACGATGCGCTTGTGGTCCCGGGTGGACGAGCGCCGGAGTATCTCCGCCTCAATCCCAGGGTGCTCGACATCGTGCGACATTTCGACAAAACGGGCAAGCCCATTGCCTCGTTATGTCATGGCGCGCAAATACTCGCCGCAGCGGGCGTGGTGAAGGGCCGCAAGTTGAATTGTTACCCCGCCTGCGCACCCGAAGTGGAGTTAGCCGGTGGGACATATGTCCCCGTTGAATTCTCTGAAGCCGTGGTGGACGGTAAACTCGTCACTGGCCCGGCATGGACTGCCCACCCGGCGTGGCTGGCCAAGTTCCTCGAAGTATTGGAAGCTCATCTGGCCGCCAAAGCGGCCTGATGCTTCCCGCAATCCGACGCCGCGATTCTCACTAAGAGCACGCAACGGATTGCTTCACGGCACGGATCTGGCGCAACGGCTCACCGGTGGCGGCGGAGATGACCTTCTGAATCTCGGCCACCACCGAGAGTGCAATCGCCGCGGGTGTGTCCGCCCCTAAATCGAGGCCCGTGGGTGCATGCATCTCCGTCAGCCATTTATCGACCCGGTCAGTTGTAACGGGAAGATGGAGCAGTCCCGCAGCCTCGGCCAGCAACTCTCGCGTTCGGCGCTGTGGGCCAAGCACGCCGAGGTATGCAAGCGGAAACGGGAGCGCCAGTAACGAAGCCAATACGCGTGAGTCCTGCTCAAAACTGTGAGTCATCACCACGGCCGTATCGCTGGGAAGCAACCTTAGATGTGCTGGCGCCGCATCCGGTAAATCGGCAATGGGCAGGACGCGAACCTCGTCCGCGGCAGGGAAGCGTTCCCGCGTGGCCAGGTGCGACCGGCCATCGCTGACAACCACAAACCAGCCCAATTCGCGTGCCAGTTGCGCAAGCGGCTTGGCATCATCGCCGGCGCTGAAAATCCAAAGACCCGGCCGCGCAACTCGGTAATCGGCCCAAACGCGCGTCGGGACGCCTCCGAGAGGAATCTTCGTCTCCAGGGATGTATGGCGGTCCAGCGCCAATGCCGCCAAGTCTTTAAGATCAAAGTCGCCCGTTGAATTCGAATCGCCGGAATTGGATAGCTTCTCTGAGTCATCTGGCAGGCCGGCATAAGCCCTCCGGCCGATCTGCGTTCCCTCCAACACCGTCACAATCCCCAGCGGAGTCCGCGCATGGAATGCGGCCTCCAACGCAGCCATAAACGGACCGGCTGTCTCCCGCCGCTCCAGTAGAAGAAAAACCACGCCCCCGCAACCTGAGCCATACGGCCGATCGCCATCATCATCGGCGGTAGAGTAGCGCTCGACCACCGGCCCCGCAGAAGTGAGCCACCAGGCGCGCCGGGCAACCTCCGCCTCGAGACACCCACCGCTCACTGTGCCGGCGCGCCGGCCATCCTGCGCCAGCAGCATATGTGCGCCAGGCTTGCGATAACTCGGTCCCTCGACCGAAACGATCGTAGCCAGTACGTAGTCCGCCCCCGATCTTTCCAGTTCGCGCCACAGCGGCAGAATGCGCTCGAGATCCGTCATTGACTCCAATTGTCGCCTAAAGCTGGTTCACGCTTCCAGAATCTTCGATTGCAGCAAATCTTCGATCCGAATCGGCAAGTCACGCACGCGTACTCCGGTCGCATGATACACAGCCGCGGTAATCGCCGGAGCCACACCCGCCATTCCGATTTCGCCAATCCCGCGCGCGCCGTATTCGTTCACGATCAGGTCAGGATAGTCGAGGAAGGTAACATCCAGATCCGGCAGATCGGCGCAGGTAGCTACCAGGTAGTCGGCAAAATTACCATTGATGGGCTGCGCCCTTGTCGATTCATAGTGGGTGCCTTCAAATAACGACATACCCACCCCCATCACCGCTGCTCCCAGAATCTGGTTTGTGCCGGCCTTGAGGTTGATGATCCGCCCGCAGTCGAAAATCGAAAAGATACGGCTCACGCGCAGTCGCGCAATGTCCGGCTCCCACTCCACTTCGGCAAAATGCGCTCCATACGAATGCAGAGAGAACTTCAAGGCCTTGGGATCTTCAAACGACGGGAACGTCTTGCCGGTCGCGGTGATACCGCTCAAATTGGCCATGCGAAGCACTTCTTCAAAGGGAACGCCATTGGCGGTCAACTGCCCGCCGGAATGTAAAGCTGCGCCCACCACCTGAGGCTGCTCCTTTGAATGAACCACCCCATTGGAAAGCGACAGAGTGCTCGGCTCCATTCCGTGAAACGGCGACTGCGGAATCAGCGTTGCAATATGCAGCAACCGTGTCACCGCTTCATTCACCGCTCCGGTCGCGGCGGGCAAGATGGCGCTCGTGGCCATTGAGCCTCCGGATGTGGGTCCGTCGGGCAATGAAGTATCGCCGAGGAACACATCGATTCGGTCCAGCGGCACACCGGTCTTCGCATGTATCACCTGTGCGAACACAGTGTAGGTGCCCGTGCCGATGTCCTGCGTGGCACAGCGCACGCAGACCCGGCCGTTGGGGCACAACTCCACGCTCGCCGTGCAGGGAATGCGCGCCGCCGCCCATGATGCTCCTCCAACTCCCCAGCCGATCACTTTGCCATCGCGCCGCATCGATCCTACTTCCGGCGTGCGTTGCTTCCATCCCATCTTTTCGGCGCCCGTGCTATAACACTCTTTCAGATGGCGCGAAGAGAACGGAAGATTTTTCCCTTCGTCGTGATCGGCATCGTTTTTCAGGCGCAGTTCAACCGGATCCATCTTCAGCTTGATGGCAAGCTCGTCCATCGCCGATTCCAGCGCGAACAGGCCGGGCACCGCGCCAGGACCGCGCATCGGAGCAGGCGCGCCCACATTGCGCCGAACCATGGCGGACGTCACTTCAAGATTGGGACAGCTGTAGAGAAACGGCGTCTGCTCGCCGCAGTGCTCCAAGAAGTCGTCGTTGACCGAAGTCTCGCTCAGAAAGTCGTGGCGAATCGCGGTGAGCTTGCCATCCCGTGTTGCGCCCAGGCGGATGCGCTGCTCGGTGCGAGGGCGGTGACCCACGTTTGAGAACATCATGCGGCGGTTCACGCTCAGCTTTACCGGACGTTTGAGCTGGCGCGCAGCGGCGGCAGCCAATGTGGACTGAGGCCACGGAAACAGCTTTCCTCCGAACCCCGAACCGATGAAGCGCGAAATCACGCGCACGTTTTCGTGCGGAACCCCCAGCACCTCTGACATCACCGCGCGATGATTTACCACACCCTGCGAGCTTTCATAAAGCGTCAGATTTTCGCCCTCCCACACCGCGACCGTGCCGTGCATCTCCATCGGATTATGGGTTTCCACTGGTGTCGTGTAGGTCTCGTCAACAATCACCGGTGCCGTCGAAAGAGCCTGATCGGGGTCGCCGCGCTTCGAACTGCTCTCGCGCTTGCCGGTAAAGCCGCTGCCCAGTTCGGTTCGCACATCGGGAGTCCCGGTCTCGTAATCCACGCGCACTGCCTGCGCCCCCGCGGTCGCCTGCTCCAACGTTTCCGCAACCACGAGAGCTACATACTGGCCCCAGTAGTAGATTGTGTCGTCTGCAAATGGAGGACGTGCCTCGCTGATCGTCCCATCTTCCTCGTGAGGGAAAAAGCGGTAGACATTTTCCAGGTTACCGTGATGCAGAACAAGCAGGACTCCCGGAATCTTCTCAGCGGTGGATGCGTCGAGTGACCGAATACGTCCGTTGCCAATGGTGCTCTGCACCGGGACCGCATGCACCAGACCGGGAAAATCATGATCGACCGCATAGCGCGCGGTCCCTGAGGTCTTCAATGGTCCGTCGATGCGGGGCACGGCTGCGCCAATAATGCCGCTAGCGTTAGGAAAAGCTTCCGTCGCCATTTGATTCTCCTCCTGTCGGCTCTATGCTGTTGCCATCTTCAACGTGCGCACCAGGCAACGTTTCGCCAGTTCCACCTTGAATGCATTGTCGGTCCGCGGCTTTGCCCCGGCCAGCGCTGCTTCCGCAGCCTTGCGAAAACTTGCCGCGTCTGCCGGTTTGCCCATCAGCGCCGCTTCTGCTTCGTGAGAGCGCCACGGCTTGGTGCCGACCCCGCCCATCGCCACTCGAACGTATCGGATATGTCCGCCTTCGACCTTCGCCACCACCGCCGCGGAAGCCAGCGCAAATTCGTAGCTGGCACGGTCCCGAAGCTTCAGGTAAACCGACCGGGAACCCTCGATCGGCTTGGGCAGATCAACATAAGTGATCAGTTCACCGGGCTCGAGCGCATTTTCAATTTGCGGCGTATCACCCGGTAGCTTGTGAAAATCTGCAAAGGCAATCGTGCGTTTTCCTTTGGGCCCCTCGACTTGAATCACCGCTTCCAAAGCCGCCATGGCCACGCACATGTCCGATGGATGCGTCGCGATGCAATGGTCGCTGGTGCCCAGAATCGCATGCGTGCGATTGAACCCCTCCAATGCCGCGCAGCCTGTGCCCGGTGCGCGCTTGTTGCATCCGTAGCCGCCAGGCGTTCCCGCCGAGGGCTCGCGGAAGTAGGCGCATCGCGTTCGCTGCAGCAGGTTTCCGCCCGTGGTCGCCATGTTCCGCAGCTGCGGCGAAGCGCCGGAAAGAAGTGCCTGCGAGAGCACTGCGTACGACGCCTTTACATCCGGGTTCCACGCCAGGTCGGAGTTGCGCACCATCGCCCCGATGCGCAAACCGCCTGTCGGCAGCTTCTCAATCTTTTCCAACGGCAGAAGATTGATATCGATAAGCGTAGTGGGACGCTCGACGCTCAACTTCATCAGGTCCACCAGCGTAGTCCCGCCCGCGATAAACTTTCCGGTGCTCCCGCTCGCCACCGCCTTGTCGATGCTCGGAGCCTTGACGTAGTTAAAGGTTTCCATAGTCTCCTCTCCTCGCTCAGGCCTGAGGCTGCCGCTGCCGGCTCTGTCGTACTGCGGCAACAATATTGGTATAAGCTCCGCAGCGGCAGATGTTGCCCGCCATGGCGCTCTTGATGTCTTCGTCGCTCGGTCCGATCGGCTCTTTCAGCAACGCTACCGCGCTCATGATCTGGCCACTGGTGCAGTAGCCGCACTGGTACCCGTCATGCTCCACAAATGCCGCTTGCACAGGATGCAGATTTCCCGGCTGCCCAACGCCTTCGATGGTCGTGATTTCGTCGCCTTCGTGCATCACTGCAAACGAGAGGCAGCTATTTACCCGCCTCCCGTTCACATGTACGGTGCAGGCGCCGCATTGCCCGTGGTCGCAGCCTTTCTTGGTGCCGGTCAAATGAACCCGCTCGCGCAGAGTATCCAGCAGAGTCGCGCGGGTGTCGAGTCCGGGCAGCGTGTACTCCTTGCCGTTGATGCGAAGGGTCACCGTGCCGGTTCCCGACGTCGCAGCGGGTTCCTCGGCCTCCGGGGCGATCACCGGGGCCGTGACAGCCAGAGGTCCGGCACCGGCTAGCAAGCCCGTGGCCCCGAGCCCGGAAAGAAACGACCGCCGGCTAAAGCGGCCGCCCTTCAGCGATGTCAGGGGCTCAAGTTCCAGCGTTTGCTGGTCGGGCGCAAGTTCCTTGTCTACCGCTCGGGGGGATGCCGAGCGCGATTCTTTCAAGCGCAGATCAGATGACTCTGCCAAGGTGACCTCCTCGAGACCCTTGTTGCCTTCCTGCCAGGGTTTTCTCGGCAGGATAGCGTTTTCCCGCAAGCCCTCGGGAGCCTGCGTTTAGATTCATGCGGATCAAGACAAGGGGAAGCAGCCTCAATCCACGGGGAAATCCTACACGTTGACCAGTGCTTTCATCTCCGGCACATACCGGTCGCCGGCTGCCACATCCGGTGGAAATGCCTCCTTGAGTGTGCGCAAAATCTTCTCAGGGAGAGTGATGTCCACCCCAGCCGCATTCTCTTCGAGATACTTGCGGTGCTTGGTTCCGGGAATCGGGACAATATCCTCGCCCTGCGCCAGCACCCACGCGAGGGCAAGCTGGCTCGAAGTGATGCCGGCCTCCGCGGCCAGTTGCTTCACTTTTTCCACCAGGTCCAGATTGCGCTTGAAATTTTCGCCCTGGAAGCGCGGACTGACGCGACGATAGTCCCCCTTCTCAAAGTCGTCGGGACTCTTGAATGCGCCTGTCAAAAAACCGCGGCCCAACGGACTATAAGCCACAAAGCCAATGCCCAGTCGTCGGCAGGTGGGCAACACCCCCGCTTCCGGGTCGCGAGTCCAAAGCGAATACTCCGACTGCAGCGCCGTGATCGGGTGAACACGATTTGCGCGTTCGATCGTGGCCGGCGCAGCCTCTGAAAGTCCCAGGTACCGCGCCTTCCCCTCGTCCACAAGCCTGGCCATCGCGCCGACAGTCTCTTCAATCGGCGTCTTGGGGTCTACGCGGTGCTGATAATAGAGATCAACGCTTTCCACGCCCAGGCGGCGCAAGCTGCCCTCAATCGACTTGCGCACATACGCCGGGCTTCCGTCCACACCCCGTCTCTCCGGATGATCCGGATCACGCACAATCCCAAACTTGGTGGCAATAAAGAACCGGTTGCGTCGACCCTTCATCGCCTTCCCCACCAGCTCTTCGTTGCTGTGGGGGCCGTATACATCGGCGGTATCGAGAAAGTTGATACCCAGCTCCAGCGCGCGGTCGATCGTAGCCAGCGACTCCTCGTCGTCCCGACCGCCATAGAACTCGCTCATCCCCATGCACCCCAGCCCGATGGCCGAGACAATAGGACCGTTCGTACCCAATCTGCGGGTCTTCATCGTGATTTCCTCTACGGCTGGCCGACTCTAACTGGCAGGCGCCAGCGTGCAATCCACTTCCGCTTCGGCGAGTTCCGGGCCACCGATACGGATCCGTTGCTCAATCTTGCGGTAGTTTGCAATCTTGTGTGTCAGCAGTGCGTGGGCCTGCTGCAACTCCACAATCTGCGCGGCAATGGCTGCCCGATGATCCTCGAGAATCTTGCGCCGGTCCAGCGACGTCGAGTCGCCTTTCTCACGCAACTCCGCATAATGCTGCATCTCGCGGATGGGCATGTTGGTGGCCCGCATGCAGTGAAGAAAGTTGATCCAGGCTTCATCGGCTTCGGAGTAGCGTCGATGACCGTTGTGCGCGCGCCCTACCGGTTGAATCAGGCCCACTCGCTCGTAGTAGCGCAGCGTATGCGCGGTCATTCCGCACCGTTCTGCCATGCTCCGAATTGTGTATCCTGCATCTCTCACAATTCCACCCTACATCTTAGAGTGCGCTCCAAGTCAAGAGCTTCTCGCATCGCATCTTGCCGCCGCCGCGCTCAGGCATCGGAGGCTGCCAAACGTCTGACCCTGGGGGATGCCTTATCTTCTACATAAGAGGCATTTTTGTGTCCGATTCAGCATTTTATCCGCGGATGTTAGAAGTCGCCCTTGAGGAAGCACGCACCGGGTTGGCCGAAGGGGGAATCCCCATCGGCGCCGCACTCTTTACCCGAACCGGCGATCTCCTAAGCCGGGGCCACAATCGCCGCGTGCAGCAGGGCGACCCCAGCGTGCACGCCGAAACCGACGCTTTTCGCCTTGCCGGGCGACAAAAAAGTTATCGCAATCTCATCATGGTCACCACCCTCGCGCCCTGCTGGTATTGCAGCGGATTGGTGAGGCAGTTTCGCATCGGCACGCTCGTAGTAGGCGAGAGCCGCACCTTCCTCGGCGGATTGGACTGGCTGCGCGCAAACGGCGTCGACGTCATCGACCTGGACAGCCGCGAGTGCCGCGAACTCCTCCAGGGTTACATCGCCGAGCACCCCGATATCTGGAACGAGGATATTGGCGAAGAGTAGTCCCGGCACTGAGCCGAAAATTCCCCAATAAATCACCCGCGCCTCGTGACGTAAACTGAGGCGTCCTCCGGAGGTCACCATGCAGCGTCGCCAATTTCTTGCCGCCTCTCTCGCCGCTTCCGCCGTTGCTCTCGCACGCGAGGGCGAAGCCCAGGGCGCAACAACCGCAACGCGCGAGTTTTACCAAATACGGCGCTACCACCTGCAATCCGGACCACAGACCGCCCTCACCGAAAGCTATTTCTCCGAAGCGCTGATCCCAGCGCTCACGCGCATGGGTATGGGCCCCATCGGCGCTCTCCGTCTCGACTATGGAGCCGAGACGCCCATCTTTTATGCGCTGATTCCCGGCTCGTCCATCGAAGCGCTCGTTGAATTGGATCTGCGCCTCGCCAAGGACGCCGACTTCATGAAAGCCGCCGAGCCATTCTGGAGCGCCCCCGCGACGGCGCCCTCGTTCGAGCGAGTCGATGTTTCTCTTCTCGGAGCCTTTGAGGGCTGGCCCAGGCTTGTGCCTCCGCCGGCGTCCGCCACAAAGGCCAAGCGCATCTTCCAATTGCGCACCTACGAGAGCCCCAGCTTCCACGACCACGTACGCAAGGTCGAGATGTTCCATTCCGGCGAATTCGAGATATTCAAAAATGCCGGCTGCAACCCCGTGTTTTTCAGCGATACGCTCATCGGCCCGCGCATGCCGAGCCTTACCTATATGTTGAGCTTTGCCAATTTGGCAGAGTTGGACGCAAAATGGGACGTCTTCCGCAACGATCCGGCATGGAAGAAGCTTTCCGCCGATCCGCATTTCAGCTACGCGGCGATCGTCAGCAATATCACCAACCTCATCCTCAGCCCGCTCACCGCGTCACAGATATAGACAGCAAAGCGAGTCTGGCGTTGCCAACCCGGTCCGCCTGCTCACACCTGCTCGTCCCTTCGGCGCGCGCCGAGTTGAGCGGCTA
Source organism: uncultured Acidobacteriaceae bacterium (assembly GCA_963800145.1). Taxonomy (GTDB): domain Bacteria; phylum Acidobacteriota; class Terriglobia; order Terriglobales; family Acidobacteriaceae; genus Telmatobacter. The sequence goes on from CAWCZX010000002.1 coordinate 361,555, forward strand.
AACTCAGCAGCGCCTCATCGGAGCCGCGCGCAGCGGCCAGTTGCATGCCGCCCAGCGCGCAAGGAATCGTGACCACCGGCGCCCCGGCCAGGCTGAAGGGCACCGTGTAGCGCAAGAGCCGCCCGCGCGTCTGGCTGTGATCGGCTCCGGCAGCAAGCCGCGCGACAGGTATCGCAGGCATCAGCAGCAATTCATGCTCGGCGAGAAGCGCGTCCACATGTGCGCGAAATTCCGCGTGGCGCTCGCGCAATCTTGCGATCTCGGCGTCGGTAATCCGCGCGCCCCACTCCAGCCGCTCGCGAATCGAGCTTTCAATCCGATCGAAGTATCCCGCGTGGATGCGCGCCGCCTCCCACGCCTGGATCGGCGCGAAGATACTGAAAGCATCGCTCCACATGCCCGCATCGAAAACATTGCCGCGCAAACCGAGCACCTCCAACTCAGCGCAGGTATCTCGCAGGCTGGCGATGATCTCCGCTTCGCAGTCATCCAGAAAATTAGCGCCCACTACCGCGTAGCGACAGAATCGCCGAACTCCTTCTGTCTCTCCCTGGGCGAAAGGGCCGCTCAGCAGCGGCGCATCTTCCAAATCGCGAAAGAGCCACCCCATCGTGTCAAACGACAGCGCCAGGTGCGCCCCACCGTGCCAGTCACCGCGGCCAATCGACGCCCGATAACCCGCCAGCCCGCAAAGCGCCGCAGGCGCACGAATCGATCCCCCGGTATCGGTGCCGATCGCAGCTACAGCCGAACCCTCCAGTACGCTTGCAGCCGCACCCGAGGACGACCCTCCTGTCAGCGCGCCCTCCTCGCCCGGCTGCACGCAGTCGCCGAACTCTGGATTCTCGCCAGTGATGCCGTATGCCAGAGGGTGCAGATGCGTCTTGCCCGTGATCACCGCACCAGCCGCGCGAAGTCGCTCAACCAGCCAAGAATCCTTCGTCGCAGCTCCATTTAAATCGCGATAGAAGTGCACTCCGCAACTCGTCGGCGCCCCGGCCAGGTCAAAACAGTCCTTCACTGAAACCGGCAATCCCCACAAGGCTTCGCGCCCATCTCCAAATGGACCGCCGGCGCCGCGCGGAATCGCTTCGGCCTTTGCCGCCTCGACGAGAGTCCACTCCCGGTTCTGCCAAAGATAGGTATTATGGCCGGCGTTTCCGTTAGCGCGGCTCAGCGACTCTTCGGCCAAAGCCCGAGGCCGCAGTTCGCCGCTCGCAAGCGCACTGCGAAGGTTCCGGATTGTCCAGCGAACACCGATCATAGATCCTTTGCAGAGTAGAACGTAAAGCTCTTCAACGACAACTCTGCCAAGAGATGCTTTCAGTCCTTGTCGGTTTCGCAGTGACAGCGCGGGCTCGGCATTTCGCGGGAGAGAGCGCGTCGGTTGACTGTCGAATCACTTCGCTTTCATGACCTCCGGCGTCACAGAGGTTCCATCGATGATAGATTGCTCTGGCCAATAGTTTCCGCGGCAACAAGCGGAAGGTGGCGGCAGGAGTTGGAATCCAGCCCGTTTCCGCTGATTGCCGGAGGAAGTAGGAATCTATTAGCCATTGATGGAGCCTCTATCCCAGAAGTTAAAAGCGGCGATCAGTCCAACTCAGCGTAGGCTGCGGTGGTCAGGAATTCTTGGAATTCGCCGGTCGAAAAGGAAACCAATAATTCAGCTGCGCGTTGAAACTTTGAGGACTCAAATCGCTCTATGCCCAGTTCGTGCTTTGTTCGATTGAGAATATCCGTGATCGCATTCTTCAACGTATGACAATCAATTCTTCGGCCGTTATTGAGGCGCGCGCCGTAGCGAACCCATTGCCAGAGCTGCGCTCGCGAGATTTCAGCCGTGGCGGCGTCCTCCATCAGGTTATAAATGGGAACGCAACCGTTGCCACGCAGCCACGACTCAATGTACTGCAATGCAACGTCGACATTGCGCACGAATCCCTCTTCTGTTAACGGTCCGCGAGGAATCTCGACAAGATCGTTCTCACTTACGGTTGACGTCTGCTTTGCAGGCAGCTGGATTTGATTAGGGGCTTTCATGTGTTCGTCGAAGACCGCCTTTGCAACAGGTACCAGGCCGGGGTGAGCGACCCAGGTTCCGTCGTGGCCCGCGCGCACCTCACGCAACTTGTCCTGACGGACGCGCTCCATCGCTTCTTCGTTGGCCTTTGGGTTGTCGCGGATGGGAATCTGGGCGGCCATGCCCCCCATGGCATGAATGCCGCGCTTGTGGCATGTATGGATCAGCAGATTGACGTAGGAACGAAGGAACGGCTGGTCCATGGTGATGGCGCCACGTTCCGGCAGCGAGTAATTCAACTGATTTCTAAACATTTTGATGAAGCTGAAAATGTAATCCCAGCGGCCGCAGTTCAGGCCGGCGGAGTGGTCGCGCAGCTCGTAGAGAATCTCGTCCATTTCAAAAGCCGCGGAGATGGTTTCGATCAGTACTGTTGCGCGAATCGTTCCTTTCGGAATACCGACATATTCCTGTGCAAACAGGAAGACGTCGTTCCAAAGGCGCGCCTCACGGTAGCTCTGCAGTTTGGGCAAGTAGAAATAGGGAGCCGTGTTGCGATCGAGGAGGGCGCGGAAATTGTGGAAGAAGTACAACCCAAAATCAAACAGCGACGCCGAGATCGGAGAGCCGTCGACAGGAAAATGCTTCTCCACCATGTGCCATCCACGGGGCCGGGTAAAGAGGACCGCGGGCTTCTCTCCCAATTGGTACAGCTTCCCCTCAGGAGAGCGATACTCGATGGTCCGAAGGTTGGCATCGCGCAAGTTTCGCTGGCCCTCGAGGCAATTGCTCCAGGTTGGAGCGTTGGCGTCTTCAAAGTCGGCCATGAAGACGTTCGCACCTGAATTCAGGGCATTGATGACCATCTTTCTTTCCGCCGGACCGGTGATCTCGACGCGCCTGTCGACGAGGTCCTCCGGGATGGGAGCGACAGTCCACTTCGCCTCCCGAATGTGATACGTCTCTCCGGGGAAATGGGGCAACTTGCCCAGGTCATATTGGCGCTGACGTTGCCTGCGTTCGCATAGCAGGTCGATTCTCCGCGACTCAAATTGCCTATTCAGGGAATTCAGAAATTCGACTGCTTTCGGCGTGAGTATTTCGCTCTCGGTGCCGGGGCCCGAAGCGGCGTTTTCGCACATTTGAACTGTTGCACTCATTACGTGTTTATCCTTTCAAGTTGTTTATCTGTGTTGGTTGCGGCCGCGACTATTCTCAATCGCCCGATACCGGTATCACGCTGTCCGAATCGAATTCGACCGTATCCGCCTCGTCGAACTGTTCTTCCTCAGTGGATCCGGGGAGCGCGCTGATTGATGTCTGGCCTGCTGCAATTGTGTTTGCGACATCATCGAAATAGCCGGTTCCGACAAACTTCTGGTGCTTTACGGCGCCGTAGCCGAACTTTTCAGCCAATTCGAATTCGCGCTGTTGCAATTGCGAATAGGCCGACATTCCCGAGTGCGCATATTCATGTGCGAGTTCGAAGGCGGAAAGATTGAGCGCATGAAAGCCTGCCAGCGTCACGAACTGGAAGCGGTAGCCCATGACGGCGAGATCGCTCTGAAACTGAGAGATCTCCCACTGGTTCAACTTGGCCGTCCAATGGAAGGATGGGGAGCAATTGTAGGCGAGAAGCTTTCCTGGGTACTGAGCATGAATCGCATCCGCGAATTGCTTTGCCTCTTTCAAGTTGGGCTCCGAGGTTTCGCACCACAGCATGTCGGCGTAGGGGGCAAAGGCGAGTCCGCGCGCAATGGCAGCATTGATTCCGCCACGGAAGGCAAAGAACCCCTCGATCGTCCGCTCACCTGTAAGGAATGGTGCGTCCGTCAGATCGGAGTCGCTGGTGATGAGTTGGGCAGCATTCGCGTCGGTCCTCGCAATCAGGACTGTGGGGACGTCCAGAACATCCGCGGCGAGGCGCGCTGCGATGAGCTTCTGGATCGCTTCCCGAGTGGACACCAGAACCTTGCCGCCCATGTGCCCGCATTTTTTCGCAGAGGACAACTGATCTTCAAAGTGAACGGCTGCGGCGCCGGCTTCGATCATGCCTTTCATAAGTTCAAATGCGTTGAGGACTCCGCCGAACCCGGCTTCGGCATCCGCAACGATCGGCAGCATCCAATCGATTGAGTCATGACCATCTGCATGAGCAATCTGGTCTGCGCGCATCAGTGCGTTGTTGATGGAACGCACCACTTGAGGAACGCTATTGGCCGGATAGAGACTTTGGTCGGGATACATCTGACCGCCGAGGTTCGCGTCTGCCGCAACCTGCCAGCCGCTCAGATAAATGGCTTTCAGGCCGGCCTTGGCCATCTCAACGGCCTGATTTCCCGTGAGGGCGCCAAGAGCTGGAATGTACTTCTCCCGATGGAGCAGCCGCCAGAATTTCTCTGCTCCTGCCCTGGCAAGTGAATACTCGACGTGAACGGTTCCTCGAAGACGCTGAACGTCTGCGAAGTCGTATGCACGTCTCACTCCATTCCAGCGAGAAGAATCCCAGCCGGTCTCTATAGATATGGTCTTCCCCATCTTTCTCCCTTCGGTGCAGGCTGCTTGACCCGGCAGCCCGATATGTGTGAGTAAAGCGCCATAAGCCTCACGATGCAAGAGCAGCCAGTCCGATTCGGGCGAGAGGACGAGGACGCCCAAAGCGCGGGATAATCGGACCGTAAGCGGCACGTAGTACACTGCAGCACTGGCACTTAACTGGTAAAGGTGTAGTCGGAAACATGAAAATTAACCGGTAGCATGGCATTCCAACCAAGCCATCTCGCCCGAACCGGATTGCTAAATATGAATCAATCGCGATCGCATAACATTTTCGGGAAACACCTGAGTCGAGCCCTCGATCTTCGGTGCGTATTCGAATGTGCGGACCTGATGGACAACACGAAAGGAGCCTGATCGGCACTCAGTCCAGAGACTCCCATGCAAGTGTTTGAAGTGACCAAGTGATGGCATTGCGTGACTTGGAAAGGTTGTGACCGCTGTCACAGTCGGGGATTCTTTAGTAATGCTTTCATGATGTCCTCGGGATTGATTCAGGCCCCCAAAAAGTCCCTTCTCGTCGATCTCACCCGAGACATTTTCCCTCCTGGAGGTGAACATGCAGCCCTATCCGATATCTGACATAGTCCGTCGACCCCAAGCGGAAGAGAAGACTCGCCTGGCTTGGTTCAACACAGACCTGGAGTGCAGTTTTAGCCGCTGGGTCGCGACTCATTCGTTCGTAGAAAAAGATGACGCCGAACTGTCTGGTTATGTGTTTGATGATTCTTTGCTCCTCGTCTTTCCCGACGAGAAAGGGAACGGGATACGCTCGAAGTGATTTCCCTTTGGATCATCAGGCCTTTGGGGTTGTAACTTTTGCAATTGCCTTGTCGTGAATATCAAACCCTATGCACGTCACAGGCTCCGAAAGGAGTCTGCAGGGTGGATCTCCGCATCAGCGCCGCCTTTTGAGCCACGCTGCTGTTTCAGGAGCGGGCGCTCCTGGATTTTGCTATTTCCGCCCGGCAGCTTCCTGGGATTCCGCCCAGGTTGCGGGAATCATGTATCGGACGGTGCATCCCATCACAACGCACAGGCCCCGCACCCTCAAATACAGCCTGAAAAATTAGCAGAGGGCCTACCAGCTCGTAGCGTGATCTGCGCTTGACCGAGCCGGTAGGCCCTCAACAGCTCAACGAATTGGAGTTGTTAAGCGGGCAGGTTAGAAGTGGAATCCTCCGCCGCAGATCAATACTTCACCCGTGACATAGTCCGAGAGCGGCGAGCAGAAGAAGAGCACTGCGCCTGCAGCCTCTTCCGGTGTACCAAGACGCCCTAGAGGGCAGGCGCTCTTTACCGATTCCAACATGCTGGCTTGAACCCCGAGGCGGATCTCATGGCCGTGCATTTCCAATTTTGCCGCGGCATCGTCAAGCGGTTGCACCAAGCGTGTTTCAATCAGGCCGAACCCCACGGCATTCACGTTGACGTTGTAACGGCCCCATTCCTTTGCCAACGTCCTGGTCAAGCCGATCACACCGGCTTTCCCAGATGAGTAGCCCGATTGGCCGGGGTTGCCGTCTGTACCGGCGATGGAGGTTATATTGACCACTTTACGCATCACCCTGCGTGAAGCCGCCGTCTCTTTCTTGGCAGTCTCGCGGATATAAGTGGAGGCGGCACGTAGCAGCCGGAACGGAGTTACGATGTGGATTTCAAGCATGGCCCTGAACTGCTCATCCGTAGTCTTCTGAATGACGCTGTCCCAGCTATACCCGGCGTTGTTCACGATGATATCGATCGAGCCAAAGGCCTCCAGCGTCGCGTTGACAATGGCTTCCGGGACCTCCGGCGCAGTGAGGTCGCCGGTGAAATGGCGCACGCGTTTTGGTTGAGCCAGGTGAGCTTCCGACTCCAGGAGCACTTTTTCATCCAGATCGTTGACCATGACGCTGGCGCCCGCCGAAACCAGACGCTTGGCTATTGCCCTTCCAATGCCCCGGCCGGCGCCGGTAACAATGGCGGTCTTGCCTTGCAGCGTAAACGGCATTTCCGATACAGTCTCGGGAAGATTTTCCAACAAAGAAGATTCCATTTTTCACCTCTTCAGCAACAGTCGTAATGCTGCTGCGCAGCATAGTAGATGCATCTTCGTGGTATGTCCAGTTTCCCGCGTACATGTTTTCGCGCAGGAGTGTGTGGAACTCGAAGCGAATCAGCGCCAAAATTCCAAGCAAAATTAATCTGTCTATCCTCATCCAATAAGGAATAAACTGTGATTGTCCTCAGCCTAGTGGACATTGCGCTCGACCAATTATCCCTTCCCGTATAGCGCGAATATTGGCAGGCATATGACTTCACCCGGTTGTGGAAGTATCCGGGTGGTAATGTTGCCCCCCCAATCGTTTATCACAACCTACCTCCTGGGTACCTGGGCCAAAGATCAAGCCAGAAGAAATTCGAGAAGGAATTGTTCCGTCTCGAAGGTGAATATTTGCGCGAGGACGCAGGGTTGATCCGCGGTTTTGCAAACCTGTTTGCAGCCTAAACGTGGCAACGATACCGGTTCGGAATTCCGCCGTCATTGCCAGCTGGAATCGATTCTGCTGAACAGTCTGCCGGGCGGCACTGGGAAGGCAAAGGCCAGACGCATCCGGCTTCCGGAAAGGTCCAGCCCATGACAAATCGAGAAGTCGTAATTTTGAGCGCAGTGCGAACTCCGATCGGAAAATTTGGAGGAGCTCTCAAGGATATTCCTCCCACCAAGCTTGCTGCGGACGTTGTGCGTGAAAGCGTGCACCGCTCGCGCCTTTCTCCTGCCGACATTGGCAGCGTTGTATTTGGCAACGTAATCCACACCGAAGCAAAGGACATGTATCTTTCACGAGTCGCATCGGTGCTGGGAGGACTGCCAAATGAGACGCCGGCTCTCACACTCAATCGCATTTGTGGCAGTGGTCTTCAGGCGATTCTCAGTGCAGCGGGAATGATCATACACGGAGACGCCGATGCCGCTGTCGGCGGCGGCGTGGAGGTCATGAGCCGGGCTCCTTACTGGCTGGATTCGGTCCGCTGGGGAGCGCGGATGAACAATGTTTCGGCGGTTGACGTACTGGTTGGCGCGCTGACTGACCCGTTCGATGAAATTCATATGGGTGTGACAGCGGAAAACGTCGCGCGCAGGTGGGGCATTACTCGCGAAGACCAGGACGAGCTGGCGGTTGAAAGCCATCGCCGAGCGATATGTGCAATCAAGACGGGTAGATTCAAGAGCCAGATCATCCCCGTTGAAGTGAAGACCAAGAAAGGCATCACCTACTTCGACACGGATGAATCGCCCCGCGAGGACGCGACGATGGAGAATCTCGCCAAGCTCAAGCCGGTATTCGATGAAAACGGCACGGTTACAGCGGGCAACGCGTCGAGCATCAATGACGGAGCGGCCGCGGTGGTCTTGATGGAGCTTCATGCGGCGGAACAGCGGGGGCTTAAACCGATAGCCAAGCTGATCGATTATGCCGTGACCGGCGTGGAGCCCGCGGTGATGGGAATTGGGCCGGTATCGGCTGTGAGAAAGCTATACGAACGCACCGGGCTGACCATGGAACAAATCGACGTGTTCGAGGCGAATGAAGCTTTCGCGGCCCAGGTACTTGCTGTTCGACGCGAGTTAGGGCTACCGCCCGAAAAGACCAACCCGAACGGCAGCGGCATCTCACTCGGTCACCCCCTGGGGGCAACAGGCGCGATCGTGACGGTGAAAGCGCTCTATGAGTTGCACCGAATTGGCGGGCGTTATGCTCTTGTAACGATGTGCATCGGCGGAGGACAAGGTATTGCCGCCGTCTTTGAATCCATGAACTGATCAAGAGAGGATTTGCAGAACGATAAGGGCGCGACGATACTTACCGGGCGACGCGAGCGCCGTTTTGTTCGCCATAATGAGGGAAAAACATTCTGATCGAGAATCGGATCGCGGAAGAAGATTGCAGGAGCTATCGCATTTTCCCCTGGGGATGCATCATGGGCCGACAGTCCCAAGCGAGCGGATGCGTGCGCGTGGGACTGCCGGCCCGGTAGTGGTTTGTACCAGTCGATTATTGAGAGCGGGGGCCAAGCCACCCGTCAATGTGGGGCCAGGTCATCTTGTGTGCGTTGCTTCCCGCCATGATTCCGATATGGCCTCCCGGAACATGAAAGATTTCCTTGTCGGTGCTTCCGATCTTGGCCAGGATTGCTTCCGACTGGCACGGTGGTGTGATGTGGTCGCCTTCGGCGATGACAGTAAGGAGATTGGCCCGCAACCGGCGCAAATCAACTCGCTGGCCGCGGATCATCAACTCGCCCTTCATCAGGCGATCATTGCGATACAGATCCACGATGAGCTGACGGAACACGCCGCCGGCCAATGGAATGTTGTCTGTGACCCAGGTATTCATGGCGTGCCAGGCTTCCACCACCATTGGGTTATCCAGGTTATCCCAGAGCTTGCAGTAGTTGGTGATGTAATTCTCCACCGGCTTGAGCGCTTTGGCGCCGTAGTCGATCATCTCGCCCGGCATATTGCCGAACGCCGCGAGGACCTTTTCAACATCGAAATACTTCTCGTCCGTCCAGCGGGCAAAGGTGAGTCCCTGACGATTCGAGAAGTCCAGCGGAGCGGTCAACAACAGCAGATTGCGCAGACCGTCGTCGGGGCGAAGGGCTGCGTAAATGGTGGTGAGAATGGCGCCAATGCACCAGCCGAGCATGCTGAACTCCTCCACACCCGAGAGCGCCTTGACCCTGCGAATTGCTCGCGGCATGTAATCGAGCGTGTAGTCGTCGAATTTCAAGTTCCGGTCTTCGAAACCCGGCGATCCCCAGTCCAGGAGGTAAACATCGTATCCATTGCTTACCATGAACTCGACGAAACTGTGCCCCGGACGGAGATCGAGGATGTAGGGCCGGTTCATCAAGGCAAAAATGAGGAGCAAAGGAATGGGATGTCGTTTTTCAGGGGGGAGTACGGGAAGGTAGCGATAAAGCTTTGCCTTATTCAGCGTCCAGACTAACTGTTTGGGGGTTTGCGCAATCGCCGCTTTCGTGGTCATTAACCTGTTGACCGTCCTGAGCCGTTCCTCCATCACCGACATTTGATCCTGGAAAACCTCAGCTTGGGCCATGTCTATCTCTCGCTTTTCCTGGCGCTCTGCCTGCGCGCAGATTTTTGTGCTCCCGTAGCGCCTCGCTTGGCGGGCGCAGACGCCTTGGAAGCGGCTGAATCAGGCGATTCGATGGGGGCCACGGGCTTCGCGGACTCGGTGGGCGGACTTGCAGCGGCCAGCCTCGCTTCAGCCATCAGTTTTGCGATCTGATCCAGCTTGACGTCGATGTCGTCGAGCCGCATTTCCATGTTCGTGAAACGCTCGGCCAAGGCAGCGACCTCCTGCCGCGAAGGCAGCGATAGTTGCTGAAGGGCCGGGACCATCCATTTCTCAAGGGCCTCGCGGAACGGCGCCGACGCGGTCAGATAGCTGTCCAGCATGGCTCCGTTCGCCTGGGCATAGGCTTCACTGTTGACCGCTTCGACCATCACTTTCGCCATGGTGTCCAGATACGCGTCGCGCATTTCACGGAACGGCTCGAAAGGATTAAATGAGTTCGTACTCTCTTGTTTGCCTTCGCCCATGATAGGTCCTCCTTTCATGAGTCGTAGGAAGCATACACCCACTTTAGCGGGGCAAAACCGCGAATTCTAAGTATGCTCGTCCTTGGAATCGTCCGGCTTCGGCACCGCTCTTTCCGTAGAGCCCCTGGCAGCCTCAATGCACCGTGGTAAAAGGCTTGGCCGCGATGCCCAGAAACTCGATTTGGGATGCAATCAACGTATCCACGCCGCGCTGGAATGAGTCGGCTGCGGCCGCGGCCGGGCCGGCGAGACCGGACACCCGCTTTGCGTTTTCGAAAACGGTCTTTGTCTGTGAAGAGTAGAACTCGAGCGCCTTTTTCTGCGTGGTGACGGAGCGGTCTACCATCTCTTTCACAAGCGCCACGGCGCCGTCGGTGGCGTCGGCGGCTGACGATGTGCCGTTCTTGACCAGGCCCGCCATCGCACGAGTGTGTTCGACGACAAGGTCAATCGTGCCCTTCCGGGCTTCGGCATACTGCTCGAATGCATTGGTTGCCCAATCGAGAAGCACAGGAGACGGCGCATAGGGCACAGCCTCGGCGAGCTTCTTCCAGGTATCAATCAGTTCGGCATTCTGCTTGGTTGCGAGCTCGATGCCCTTCTTCTGAATCTCGGCCAGCCGCTCTACGCCCTTGATGTACAAGGTAACCGCGGATTCCAGGGCATCCGTTTTTTCAGTTACATCGGCAGCGATCGGCTCACTGTTTGTTTTCTTCGTCGTGTTCATTTTGATTCCTCCATGCCCTTCGTGCTGCACATAATGCTGCATCGCAGCACAATTTGATGGTACGCCATTGTGGAAGGCTGTCAAGGGGTAAAATTGGAAAATTATGGCTCAGAAGACCGTGGTGATTAAGAAGTACGAGAACCGGCGCCTCTATGACACCACCAATAGCCGGTACGTGAACCTTGAAGAGGTGGCACAGATGCTGCGGCAGGGAAATGACCTGCAAGTGATCGACGCCGCTTCGGGCGACGACATCACCCGGCTCATATTGACCCAGATTATTGTCGAAGACGCGAAGATACCGGAGTCCAATTTTCCCCTCGATCTGCTACGGCAAATGGTCATAGCGTCCGGGCGCGCAAGCCAGGAAAGTGCGTTGAAGTACATGAAGGCGATGTCCGATCTTTATCAGAACACCTATCGCGCGATGCCTGGCCCGCTGAATCCGTTTGAGTTCATGCAGAATCTACGTGTCAATCAGGCGACCCATGAAGACAGAATCCCCCCCGAGCGGTCGGAACCTCCCCGGAAAGCTCGCAGTAACGACAAGAAACAACCTGACTTCGAGGAGGTGAGGGAGTTGAAGAGGCGACTTGCTGAACTTGAAAAACACGTCTCGACATTCGTCCCTCCGAAGTCGAGGAGAAAACGGAAATAAAAGCGTTCAACCTTTTGTGTTGTTGGACATCGCGGAGCGAAAATCGGTGCTCGGTGAATCGTTTTGCGAACGGCGTCAGTTGATGTCTGTTTGTTTCGTACCTCAAATTACGAAAAGCTAGAATCCCACTCGTCGCATGGCAGGTCTACTTGCCATTCGTTCATCGGGAAAGTCTGCTCTCCCGCATAAGCGGCATCCCTTCATGCTCCAGTACTATTCCCACATTCGCCTGGCGGCGGCGCGGCAAGCATTGGACGCATTGGCCATGACGCCGGAGTTGAAGGTAATTCGGGGGCACAGTGAGGGGTTACGACACAAAACACCGATAAAACGGACGCCGCAAGCATTTGATTCGATGGTGGAGCTGAGCGGGATCGAACCGCTGACCTCCTCGTTGCGAACGAGGCGCTCTCCCAGCTGAGCTACAGCCCCACAATGACTTTCTTTATCTTACCGGAACCACAGCGCGGCAAGACTCTGTGGGTTGCTGTGCGAGTACGCGATTGTGCGCCACGATTTTGCTCGACAAACGCTTAAGGATCGTCCGTCGTTGGATCGTCAAACAGAACGCACGTAAAGAAAACCGCAGGGCAATTCATGCCACGAGGCTCCCTCCAGCGCCGCTCACCTCTGGCTGGCCTCTCCCGCCGAAACCTTCCGGTTGAACTCTGCCGACTGATTTCGTGGCACACTGAGCGTCTTCCACTGCCCGCCACAGAAATGCTTTGCAAGCAGCACGATTTGCCCCACGTGATGTGAGTAGTGCGCCACCTGCCGGTTGATCGCCTGCATCACCGAGTGCGCTTCGCCGCGAATCGTCACCGTGCGCCCCAGGTCTGCATCCGTCAGCGGTTCAAGCGCTCCGAACACGCAATTCCACCCGTTCTCCCACTCTTGCATCAGCGCCGCGCGCATCGCCGGCGGATCCTCAAATTCCGAGTCGCGATTGCGGTTCGGTTTCTCTCCATCCGTCGTCAGAAAATCTGTCCAACGGGACCGCATATTGCCGGTCATATGCTTCACGATGATTGCAATGGAGTTCATCTCTCCGTCCAGCACAGCACAAAGCTGCTCGTCACTGACCTGCTCCATCGCGCGCTCGGAAAGCTTCTTGTAATACCGAAACACCGCCAAAGAGTCCTCGATGTACGATGTCGTAAATGTGAGCGCCATGCGGACAGTCTACTGGAAACCTCAACCCGGAAAGAGGGATTTGTGAGCCGCGCACGAGGGGAACGACGCCGCCAAAGATTTCTGGCGATGCCGGGTTCATGGTTCGTCCCGATAGATTTCCACCTCTACCTTGCCGCCTTCGGCCACCTTGGCCCGATACATTCCCGGCGTGTTAAAACTCCATGCCAATTGCCCATCCGGGGTAATCGCGATTAATCCGCCGTCCCCATGTATTCCCTCCAATTCCTTGTGAATCACCTGGTCAGCCGCCTCCTGCAGGCGCATGCCTTTAAAGAAAACCAGGTTGCAAACCTCGCGCGCCACGCCCAGCCGGATAAAGTACTCGCCCGTGCCGGTTCCCGACGCAGCACACGACTGATTCGACGCGTAGGTGCCTGCACCGATGATGGGCGAGTCGCCAATGCGCCCCCATCGCTTTGCGGTTAGCCCCCCGGTCGATGTGCCGGCCGCAATGTCGCCATGCTTGTCGAGCGCAACCACGCCCACGGTGCCATATTTGTGCGCGTCGGGCGGTTCGATTTCACTCACAGGTTTCCCCGGGGCCGGCGGCGCACCTTCCGGACGCGGTGGGATCGGCAGCCCTTCCTTTTTGAGTTCCTGCACAAGCCCCTGCCATCGCGGCTCCGTGAAAAAGAAACTGGGATCCACCTGCTCGAGGCCCACCTGCGCAGCAAATGCGTCGGCGCCTGCGCCTGACAGCATTACCCACTTTGACTTCTCCATCACCGCGCGCGCCAAGCTGATGGGGTGCCGCGTGCGCGTCACGCCGGCCACCGCGCCCGCTTTCAAGGTTGCCCCGTCCATGATGGCCGCATCCAGATCGTTTTTCCCGTCGGCAGTGAACACCGCGCCGCGCCCCGCATTGAAGAGCGGGTTGTCTTCAAGAATGCGAATCGACGCCTCGATTGCATCGAGCGACGAGCCACCCCCGTCGAGCACTTTGGCTCCCGCTTCGATCGACTCCGCGAGTCCAGCGCGGTAAGCCGCCTCGGTCTTGTGATTCATGGTGCCGCGCTCAATCACACCCGCGCCGCCGTGCAGCACGATCGCCCAGTGATGAACGGGCGCCTGTTGAGCCTGTTGTGCCGGCTGGCCTGCCGCGGCCAGCGTGGTCGCTGCTGCCAGCACGGTTGTAACTAGGAATCTGGCTTTCTGACCCATCGCCTCACCTCGATTCTTCCATCGTATAGCTCGCAATTCCCAATTCCCTGTCATTCTCCGGTACCATCGCATTCAATGACGACCTTCACGCCTTATCTTCTTTCCTGCTCATTGCTGATCGCCATGTCCGACATCGCTGCCGCAAAGCCAAGGCCGATTCCTGTGAGAGTGGTAGTGGTAACCATGTTTGAAGTGGGCGAAGATATCGGCGACGCGCCCGGCGAGTTGCAATACTGGGTGGAGCGCGATCACCTCGACCGCATCTACCCGCTGCCCGCCGCCTACCACGCAGTGCGCATGAACGGCTCCGGCGAAATGGCAGTGCTGACCGGACAGGGCACAGCCAACGCGGCCGCGACCATCATGGCCCTCGGTCGCGACCCCCGCTTCGACCTGCGCCACGCCTACTGGATCGTCGCCGGAATTGCCGGGGCAACGCCTGAGCGCGCCTCGCTCGGGTCGGCCGTGTGGGCTCGCTGGGTGGTCGATGGTGACCTGGGGTACGAGATCGACGCGCGTGAAATCCCGCCCGACTGGACCACTGGCTACCTGCCGCTCCGCAAGACGCACCCCTTTGAAACACCCGCCACGCCGCTGGAGGGCCAGGTCTATGCGCTCAATCCGCATCTCGCCGCATGGGCTTACAACCTCACCCGTGATGTGCCCGTTGCCGACTCTGACAAGCTGAAAGAGATTCGCAGCCAATTTGACGGCGCCGCGGCCGGTCGCCCTCCGTTTGTCGCCATGGGCGACGAAGTTTCCTCCTCGCGCTACTGGCACGGGAAGCTATTCGACGCCTGGGCCGCTGAGTGGCTGACTTACTTCACCGGTGGACAAGGTCAGTTTGTGACCACAGCGATGGAGGACACCGGCACCCTGCTGTCGTTGAAGAACCTTGGCCGCGCCGGACTTGTCGACCCGCAGCGCGTGATGGTGTTGCGCACCGTCAGCAATTTCGACCAGCAACCGCGGGGCATGAGCGCCGCAGACAGCCTAGCACGTCAGCGCGTGGGCGCATACAGCGCATATCTGCCTTCCCTTGAAGCCGCCTACACCGTCGGGCACGTGGTCGTGAACGAACTGCTAGCCCACTGGTCCGTGCACGAACGGATCGTTCCTGGAGGTATGAATTGACATTGGATGCCAACAGCCTGGAGCATACCGTTGAATTGTTGGATCGCGCCTTCAACGAAGGTGACCTCGATGCGGTTCTCAGTTTCTATGAGGATGCCGCTGTGGTCGTTACCGAGCCATCTCGACTCGCGCGGGGCTGTAGCGAGTTAAGAGAATTTTTTGAAAGCACAATCAAATCGGGCTTATTGGCGAAGCAGATCAAGACCCGTGTCATCGAAGCCGACGGAGTGGCCCTTTTCCTTTCTCGATGGACCCTGACATCCAGCGAATCCAATGTGGAAATGGCCCCGCGTGCGTTTTTTGCCACGACGGTGTTTCGCAAACAACCTGACGGAATATGGAAGGCGTTGATCGACAATCCCTTTGGCCCGTTGGTTCTCGACGCCGAGTGACTTTGCGCGGCGCCCTTGGCGAAGGACGGTCTGACAGTGGAGAATGCTTGAGTTCCGCAAATCCTGTCTTTGGTCGCACTCTGCCCTCGGTTGCTCCGGCCGGCAGTGACGCGCCAGCAAGGAAGCCTTGATGCATTCCATCTGGTTCGGCGAGTTTTTGGGTACACTCGTTCTGGTTCTGCTAGGCAATGGCGTCAACGCCGCCGTCACTCTGCGCAAGTCCTACGCAGCCGACGCGGGCTGGATGGTCATTGCCACAGGATGGGCATTAGCAGTGCTCTGCGGAGTGATGGTGGCACAGGCCTTCGGCAGCTCCGGCGCTCACCTGAACCCCGCCATCACCATTTCGAGTGCAGTCTCGAGCGGCGATTGCTCCCAATTATTCACTTACTGGTCCGCGCAGTTGCTGGGCGCCATGTGCGGGGCCGCACTGATGACGCTCCACTACGGCCCGCACTGGCGGCATACGCCCGACCCTGCAGCCAAGCTCGGCGTCTTCTGCACCCGCGGCGCAATACCAAACCCGCTCTTCAACTTCATCAGCGAAGTCATCGGCACCATGGTATTGGTGCTCGTGGCGGGCGCCATCTTCTCACATGGAGTTTCCGCAACCGGGCCGGCCGGCGGATTGGGACCATGGCTTGTGGGCAGCCTGGTCTGGGGCATCGGCTTGTCCCTTGGCGGCACCACCGGCTACGCTATCAATCCCGCGCGCGACCTGGGGCCCCGGCTCGTCCATGCCATCTTGCCCATTCCGGGCAAAGGCGGTTCGAACTGGAGTTACGCGCCCATTCCGGTCGCGGGCCCCCTGGTGGGCGGCGCGCTGGCCGGCCTTCTGCTCCACTTCGCGCACCTGTAAGCCAATCCGAAATCTTCGGGTCAGCAGACGCGATGAAATCCGATTCCCATCAGCGCGGCAGCTTTTTTTAGCGTGGCCGCTACGTGCCCGATGCCTACAGCGCAGTGGTGCGCCGGAGCCTGTGCGTTCCAGGCATCCACAAATCCGCGTGCACCCAGCGGAAACCGGTACCGGCTATTCGTGTTCCCGATTTCGAGAATCGCCCCAGCTACGCATTCGCCCTCGGCAACAACTAGCTTGAACCGCGACTGCGCGTCCTCCGCAACCGAAAGCAGCGTCACTGGCCCATGCTTGACGCTCATCTCTACAGAAAGGCCGCGCCCTACCTTGCCGTGATAAACCTTGAGCGGCCGCACCTTGGTCTTACCCTCGGCGATGGCGATGTGCCCCGGGCCATCGTGTCCCATCAACACCAGGTCGTCATTAAAATCCATCGCATAGTATTCGGTGAAGGAGCCGCCCGCGCCCAGCACGTCCATCATCTTCATGGCCAGCACGTTCTTCACTTCATACTCGCCGGCCACGGGAATATGCCGAGCGGTCAGCAATGAAGTCCCCAGAATGATGGAACTCATCGTGTCTTCGTTGGCAGGGTTGCCCGAGCCTTTGTAGTAGTACGCCATCGCGTCAAGTTCGTGGCGCGCGACAAATGTGTCCAGGGCTACCGAAGTACGAGCTGCCCGGCGCAGTTCCTCTGCCGCGCAGTCGGGCTGCACGTCAAAGCTGCGCCGGAAATGGCTAACGCGCTCTGAAACCTCTTCGTCCTTCACGTCGGCGGCAAGCGCGCTCAGCTCGTCGACCTCAACAATCTCGACGTGCGTGCCAAACGCGATCGACACCAGCGTCACGTCGGTCATGATGTCCAACATGCCGCTGTAGTAGTGGCCCATCAGGCCCAGCCGCGACGAGGCCAGCGCAGTGCGCACCCGCGCAGCCGCCAGCCACTCCTCGATCTCCTGCCAGGTGGCGGCTTCATCCAGCACCCCCGTCACCTGGTGAAAAGGTATGTGGGCGCGTTCCAGCACATTGGCAATCTCCGGCACCGGGCATGCCGAGCAGTAGGCGAGCCACTGGCCCGTCATCGCCGTCCGATCCTCCAACCGGTTGAAGGCCTCGTAATCGATGGCCGCTCCGGGTTGCAGGTTCAGCACCACCACCGGCACACCGGCGCGCTGGATCACCGGCAGCACCGTATTCGAGAGCGCATAAGTAGTGACGTAGAGAAACAAAACATCAACGTCTTCACGGCGGCATTGGTGGCCGGCCTCGCGGGAACGCTGCGGCGTATCCACAAGGCCCAGGTTTACTACCTCAACGCCCGGACGGCGAAGCCGCGCACCCACCTGCGCCACGTAACCCTCAAGGCGCTCCTCAAGCCCCGCAAACTGACTCCAGTAGGCGTCCAGTCCAATGCCGCACAGTCCCACGCGCAGTATTTGTTCCGCGCTCATCGTCACTCCTTACCGATGCGTTCCGCCTCAGGGCAGATAGAAAACTTCTTCCATCATGGGAAAGCGCTCGCCGGGACGCACGCTTTCGTTGGGCGCAAAATACGGCGCCATCGCCTGCTGCCAGCGCGTGTTGATGGGATCGGCTTCGATCTGCTGCCACGTCTTCTCGAAGTCCGCCGCGCGCAGCGTGAGAACCAGCAGTTGATCCCGGCGATAAATGGAATATTCGCTGATACCAGAGCGCTTCAGCAACGCCAGCATCTCTGGCCACACCGCGCGATGCGCCGCCTCATAAGCCTCCTCGGTGCCAGGGCGAATGCGTAACATGAATGCATAACGCTTCAACGGCTGGGGTGCTGCCCCCTCCGCACTCACCAGCTCACCACCGTGACGGCAAACGGTTCCAGGTGAATTTTGCCGCCGCTGGGCTTCACGGTGCGTGCCGGACCGTCGCCGGTCTCGACATCCACCGCAAGCGCGCTGGCCTTTTCCGAATCCGGCAGCGATATGTCGAGCGCGTGGTCGTGCTTGTTGATCAGCAGCAGCTTGCGCCCTCCTGGCGTAACAAAGGCCTGCGCCTCCAGGTCTTCCGACAGCGCACCTCCGCCCACCTGGGTTTCCACCAGCGTGTCGCCCGGATGGAAGGTATCCTTCAACAGCTTCAACACCCAAAAGCGCGCGTTGGGCTTGTTATTTGTCCAGTCCATCATGCTCACGCTGGGAAACTGTGTTGGGTAACCCACCAGCTGTGACTCGCCGATAATGTCAATCTGCAGCTTTGACAGCTCAATGAACAAATAACCGTATAGCGCACCCGCCAGATTCCAATACTGCGGCGGAATCGGCTGCATCACATGTCCGGGATCACCCTGAGTGAGATCGTCAGAGGAGATCACGCCCAATTCGTCCGTGTCGGTTTTGGTTTCAGGCGAGAGCCGCTTCCGCATGTTCTCGATATAACGCACCCCGGTGAGGAAACCGTTTGCCTGATCGAAAAACGTGTACTGCCAATCCGCCATCGTCTGCGTGCGCGTTGGCACCGCATAAAAGTGGTAGGAGATATAGTCGAGCGGAATCCCCGCCTTATGATTTGCATGATTCAGGAAATACTCGATGAACTGCGCATCGTCCCCGGGGCCGCCCAGCGCCATACCCATGAACTTCGTATCGGGACTTGCCCGATGAATGCCTTCCACGATCGCGTCGTAGCGCTTTGTATAGAGTTCCGGCGTTGTCGAGTGCTCTGATTCAATTTCGTTGAGCACTTCCCAAACGGCAAATTTGTAGTGGTATCCCGATTCGTGCCGTACGCCGTTCTCATCGGTAAAACCGCCATTCACATACCAGCTCACCAGCCGGTTATAGTAGTCGCCAACTTCTTTTCCGCTGGGGTCGCGCAGTTCGGTCCCTTGCGTGTAATCCCATGTCACCTGGTTGGGATCGGCCGGATAAACCACCGGCTTGTCGGTCTTGAACATCCAGGCAGGCATGGTGCTGAAGTTCATGACCGTAGGATGGCCATCCGTTGCGTTGAGAAAATCCTTCGTCATTGGATCGATCAGGCTGAAGTCCCAGCTGGTCTTTTGCGCTGTGGGCGGTTCCAGTTCGGCCACTCCCAGTTTTGGATAGGGCAGCCACGGCACATAGCGCACATAATCTGCGCCAAGTTCCTTCACAGCCTTGTAAGAAGGCGCGCTCAGCGCCTCACCCGGTCGCAGAGGAGGATTCACCACCACCTGCAACGTCGGCGTCGACTTCGAGACCACCACGGTCTTGTCCCAGTGAATCGTAAGTTGCGGCGCCGCCTGGCCATAGATCGTGGCGGCCGAGGCCACAACCAGCATGGCCGATATTCCTTGCATTAACCGTGTAAACATCGTGGCTCTCCCTCTTGCGGGTTCGCGTTGTAGCCGCACAAATCGTCATTGAGATGCTCTTGAACCCGCCGCAAGATATACCACCGCACAGTCTCATTTGCAACTTTTTCCGTATTGATATACAAAGTCAGACGCGGGCTTTCATTCGATTGTGTCGCTCCCTTCGGCCTGGCTTCACAACGATCGCTTCGAAACGGAGATGGATCCTCGGCGAGCCACGCATGCGGCGCTTCCCATGCGCGGTTGTATCCTTGCCTCAGGAAGCCATATCTGCTCCTGGAAGCCTGACAAGGAAATCACGCTATGCCGGAATCCGTCTTGCAACTCGACTCCCGCGACAACGTCCTCGTCGCTCTCACACCACTGGAAATCGGAACCGTTGTCCGCGTCGGGAGCGCATCCTGCACCGTCACGCAGGCCATTCCCCCTAAGCACAAACTTGCTCTCGTCGATTTCAAGCCGGGCGACCTGGTGCTGATGTACGGCATGGTTGTGGGTGAGGCCACCGAGCCGATTGCGAGCGGCGGCCTGCTCTCCACGCGCAACATCCGCCATCGCGCCGGCAACTATTCGGCCGCGCGCCAACCCACTTCATTCGCCGCGCCAGATGCAACGCAATGGGCGGCTCGTACCTTCATGGGTTTTCATCGCGCCGACGGTCAGGTGGGTACACGCAATTATTGGCTGGTGCTGCCCCTCGTATTTTGCGAGAACCGCAACGTGGGCAGGATGAAGGAAGCCCTTGAAGAGGAGTTGGGATATGGAAGTGCGCACAATAGCTATCGCCAACATGTCCGCAATCTTGTCGAACGCAAAGCCAGCGGCAATGGCAATGGAGCCGGCGAGATCGCTCATGCAAATCCTGAACGCGTCTTCCCCAACATCGACGGCGTTCGCTTTCTGACTCACGAGGGCGGCTGCGGCGGCACGCGTCAGGATGCACAGGCACTTTGCGGATTGCTGGCCGGCTATATCCACCACCCCAATGTCGCCGGCGCAACCGTACTTAGCCTCGGCTGCCAGAATGCGCAGTCCACCATGTTACTTGACGAGCTGCGCGCGCGGGATCCCGAAATGCGCAAGCCCGTGTTGATCTACGACCAGCAGCGGTCGGGCCGCGAAACCGCGCTCATGACCGGCGCACTCGATTCCACTTTTGATGCGCTGGTCGACGCCAACAAAGCTACGCGCGCGCCGGCGCCGCTCTCCGCTCTAACGGTCGCGCTGCAATGCGGCGGGTCCGATGGATTCAGCGGCATCTCCGCAAATCCGACCCTGGGCTACGTCTCCGATTTGCTCGGCGTCCTGGGCGGCAAAACGATCCTCTCCGAATTCCCTGAGCTCCATGGTGTTGAGCAGGAGCTGATCAATCGCTGCGAGACGGATGAGCTCGCAGAGCGCTTCTCCCACCTGATGCAGACTTATGCGGCCCGCGCCAAAGCAGTCCATTCCGGTTTTGACTTCAATCCTTCGCCCGGCAACATTCGCGATGGACTGATTACCGATGCCATCAAATCCGCCGGCGCGGCGCGCAAGGGCGGAGCGGCGCCCGTCCGCGGCGTTCTCGATTATCCCGAATATGTAGCTGCCCGCGGATTGAACCTGCAGTGCACGCCGGGCAACGACGTTGAAAGCGTAACCGCGCAGGTCGGTGCCGGAGCCAATCTCGTTCTCTTCACCACCGGCCTCGGCACCCCAACCGGCAATCCCGTTGCGCCTGTAGTCAAAGTCTCCACCAACTCCACGCTCGCCGAGCGCATGGCTGACATTATTGACTTCGACGCCGGCGGCATCATCACCGGCGAGTCAACCATCGCCGCCTGCGCAAGCAGTCTGCTTGATCTGTGCATCCAGGTGGCCAACGGAGAGCGCTTGACCAAAGCCGAGTCCCTCGGCCAGAACGACTTCATCCCATGGAAGCGCGGAGTCTCGCTCTAGAGCTTTAGATACCCATTTCTGGCCGGCCACGACGTCGGACTTCGGAACATCGAGCGCGCCGCCTATTCCAGAATCGACGCCACCACCGCCAACGCGGAGATCGCGGCTGTCTCCGCACGCAGAATACGCGGCCCCAGCGAAACAGCGCGCCACCCGTTCGCATCAAACAGCGCTTCTTCCTCGGGAGCCCATCCGCCCTCGGGTCCGATGGCGATCTCCAGCGCGGGCATTTCCGCCTGCGATGCCTCCATGATTTCCTCAAGCGCATTGCGCAGCGTGGTCGAGCGCTCCTGTTCCGCCAGCACGATGCGTGTCGCACTCGATGCCTTCTTCACGCGCGCCGCCAACGAAACCGGATCGTGAATCAGCGGCACATCCGATCGCCTCGACTGCTGTGCCGCCTCATGCCCGATGCGCCGCCAACGTTCGGCCCGCTTCTCTGCAGCCTCGGCCAGGTGCTTCTCCGTCCGTCGCGCAATCACCGGCGCAATCGCGGCGACCCCGAGTTCGGTGGCTTTCTCGATGGCCCATTCCATGTGATCGAATTTATAGATGGACATTACCAATGTCACTGGCAGGGCCGGCTCCGCCTCAAGCTCCGCGATCAGGTTGAAGCGGACCTCTCCATTTGCGACAGCCGCCACCTCTGCGTGGAACACGTGGCCGCCCGCAACCACGTCTGCTTCCATGCCCGGCTGGGCGCGCAACACTCGCGTCATGTGTTCGGCCTGCATACCCGAGAGAGTCGCGGTGGCTTCATCCCAAATGTCGGCAATCCAGCGTCGACGCGTCATAGCCTTTATTCATGCCCCTTTCGCATATATCTTAGTCCTTCCGCAGAAACACTGAGGGGGACGCTTGATGCGTCCCCCTCAGTGTTGCCTTTTGGTTGGTTTGACCCGTTACTTCTTCTTTGTGGCTTTCTTCGCGGCCTTCTTCGCGGGTGCCTTTTTGGCTGCTTTCTTAGTTGCCATTTGCCTATTCTCCCTTTTCGATGGGTTGCATCGATACTGCAACTTTTATTGCAGTTGAAGAATGTATAGATTCATGCATGCTCAGTGTCAAGCAAAAAACGAACGTGGAGTGGAAAAAGTGGCAACAATTTTTTAACTCTGATTTCCATTGCCATCGCGATTTTCAAAGAATGTGATGCGACCTGAGCAACCCAAGCGCTAATCCAGCGATGAGATCATGCCAGCTATGCGCGAAAATGCACGGGCGCAGACTTCGTCGAAAGAGCGAGAGCAAACTGAACAGCCCACCGAAAACTGCAAGCAACACCATGTTTCGCACACCTTGATATCCATGTGCCAAACCAAACAGCAGTGCTGAAAACGCCACGCCCACCGCGATCCTTCCATGTGCCCATGCGGTGAACTGACCTTGCAGGTAGCCGCGAAACACGGTCTCCTCGACAAACCCCGCCAGAAGACACAGCATCACCCAGGCTGCAATTTCTTCTCCGCTCGATGGAGCCAGTTGCTCGAGAGTCCGCAGCGTCTTCTGTTCGGACGGACTCGGTTGCAGCGGCTTTCCGGTGCGGATCGCAGGAACCTGGTGCGTTACCGCTGCTTCGATGCCCGTCCATAAGACGCCCAGCGTGGCGAGCAACATCAGTGAGCCGAACCAGAACACAAACGCAATTCCTATATCCTGGGCAATTGATCGAAGGTCCCCGGGGACCGCGCCCAACAACGACCGAAAGGGCGTCCTCTTCAATCGCAACCCCAGTGCGACCCAGCCCAGCAACACCACTTCCATTGCCGCCGTCGCGGCATACGTCACCAGCCGCTTTGACGAATCGGTCACAGCCGCAGGCCGTATCGCTCCCAAAATCGAAAGCGCAACAATGCCCGCAATGAGCACCGCGGTGTGCCACGCTGGAGCCAGCGTGCGGGGTTGGGCGCCCGACTCCCGCCGCCTTTCGTCCCATGGTCCGGGGAGCGGATCGTTCTCCGGCATCTGCAATGTAGTAGTCTCCGTAGACCTGCGAGAACGGTTCTGCGCTTCGTTCATTCAGGGAGTCATCGTAAAGATCAGTACGATCAGCACTCGATAATGTTCAGAGCCAGCCCGGCCAGGCTCGTTTCCTTGTAGCGCGATTGCATATCGAGACCGGTCAGGTACATGGTGCGAATCACCTGGTCGAGCGATACCTTGTGCTCCTCTGACTCGCTCAGCGCGATCCGCGACGCATGCACTGCCTTCGCCGCGCCCATCGCGTTGCGTTCAATGCAGGGAATCTGAACCAGTCCGCCGATCGGATCGCACGTCATGCCCAGGTTATGCTCCATCGCAATCTCAGCGGCATGCTCAATTTGTCCGTTGGTCCCGCCAAGCGCCGCGGTCAATCCACCGGCGGCCATCGAACAGGCCACGCCCACCTCGCCCTGGCACCCAACCTCCGCGCCGCTGATCGAGGCGTTCTCCTTATATAGGATGCCGATCGCCGCCGAAGTAAGAAAGAAGCGGAGTATCCCTTCTTGATTCGCTTCACTTGCAAAGCGTTTGTAATAGAGCGCTACCGCTGGAACCACTCCCGCGGCGCCATTCGTAGGCGCCGTCACCACGCGCCCACCCGCGGCATTTTCTTCGTTCACAGCCATCGCGTATACCGTGACCCAATCCAGCGGAGCCAGCGGATCGCCGCGCAATCCATTCGCTTCTTTCTCGCGCAGCCGCTCTGCCAGCCTGTGTGCCCGCCGCCTCACGTTCAGTCCGCCGGGCAAAATTCCTTCGGTGGCGATCCCACGCCCTATGCAATCCTGCATCGTCTGCCAGATGCGATCGATTCCGTCGCGCACCACTTCCACCGGCGAACGCTGAGAGTTGTTCGCAACCAGCGCGCACTCATTCTCGAGCATCAGTTGACTGATCGAAAGCTCGTTCGCCTGCGCCGTGGCCAGCAACTCTGCCGCCGTGTGAAAAGGAAACGGAACCTCTATCGTCTGCTTTTCCTTTCCCTGCTCCGCGCCATCTTCAATGATGAATCCGCCGCCGATCGAAAAGAAGGTGCGCTGCTCGATTGCCGCCCCCGCCTCATCAAACGCCGTGAACCGCACTCCGTTGGGATGTTGCGTGTGCGCGCCCGGCGGGAACATCTGCTCGCGACGAAAAATCAGATCGCGCGTCTCATCGAAACCAATTGACCGCGTCCCCGCCAGCTTCATGCTCTTCGAACTGCGGATCGCCGCAACCGTCGACTCAATCGATGCCGGATCGATCGCCGCGGGCTCATTGCCCGCCAGGCCCAGCAGCACGGCGCGATCCGTCGCATGGCCCATCCCGGTCAGCGCCAGTGAACCGAAGAGTTCCCCCTGAACCCGCTCGACCCGCGCAAGCGACCCGTGCCCACCAAGCTCGCGCGCAAAGCGGCAGGCAGCGCGCATCGGCCCCATGGTGTGCGAACTCGAAGGCCCAACGCCGATTTTGTACAGATCGAAAAGACTCGTCGTCACCCTGAGATTGTAGCGTGAAGCACTTGTCCGTGATCGGGCGCGGAGGATCCGGAGAGCTTCCCGGCTTCAAGTTTCACTATTCGCTGATCGCTGACCACTGATCGCTGTTCACTGCTTCCGGACACTGTTCACCGATCACAGATCACGGTTGATTCCATCTGGTACACTCGCTGCACTTACCTTCATGCTCTTTAAGGCCCTCAGTGCTGCCGTCTATGGAATCGACGCCAATCTCATCGACGTCGAAGTCGACTACAGCGGCGTCGTCACCGATCAAGACCACTTCCATACCGTCGGACTTCCCGACGCCGCCGTGCGTGAAAGCCGCGATCGCGTCCGCGCCGCTATCAAAAATTCCGGCTATCTCATTCCTCCCACCCACATAACCATCAACCTCGCCCCCGCCGACCTCAAGAAAGAAGGCTCCGGCTTCGATCTGCCCATCGCGATCGGAATTCTCGGCGCATACGGTGCATTGCAGGTGGATGACCTTAGCCGATTTCTTCTGGTAGGCGAGTTGGGACTGGATGGTGGCGTGCGCCCCATTCCCGGCATGTTGCCTGTCGCCATCCTTGCGCGCGAAAAAAACATTCCCAATCTAATCTTGCCCGCAGCCAACGCAGCAGAGGCCGCTGTAGTCGAAGGCGTCAATGTCTACCCCGTCTCCTCGCTCCTCGACGTTCTTGAATTGCTCAACAGCCAGGTCGTCGGGAAGATTCAGCGCGAACCCTTCCGCGTTTCCACGGCCGAGTTGCTCAACGAGCTGCAACATTTCGCCGTCGACTTCAAAGACGTCCGCGGACAACACACCGCTAAGCGCGCTCTCGAAGTTGCCGCGGCAGGCAGTCACAACATTCTCATGATCGGGCCGCCCGGCTCGGGCAAAACCATGTTGGCCAAGCGACTGCCTTCCATTCTTGCTCCTCTCACTTTTGAGGAAGCTCTCGAGACCACCAAGATTCACTCCGTTGCCGGCGTCCTCGACGCGGCCGCCGGACTCGTCTCGCAGCGGCCATTTCGTTCTCCACACCACACCATCTCCGACGCAGGTCTCATCGGCGGCGGCATCGTGCCACGCCCTGGCGAAGTCTCGCTCGCCCACAACGGTCTCCTCTTCCTCGATGAACTACCCGAGTTCCCCCGTAATGTCCTCGAAGTTATGCGCCAACCCCTGGAAGATCACACCGTCACGATCGCCCGCGCTTCCATGTCGCTCACCTTCCCCGCGCGTTTCATGCTCGCCGCCGCCATGAATCCTTGCCCGTGCGGCTACTTCAACGACAAATCCCGCGAGTGCATGTGCACCCCGCCCATGATTCAGCGCTACATCGCCAAGATCTCAGGACCGCTACTCGACCGCATCGACATCCATATCGAGGTGCCGGCCGTTCAATATAAGGAGTTGCGCGGCGGAGCTGCCGCCGAAGGCTCGGTTGAAATCCGTTGCCGCGTCCTGGCCGCTCGCGACCGCCAGCGTGGGCGCTTCCAAAAATTCGGAGAGAAAATCTACTCCAACGCCCAAATGACCACCCGCCAGATCCGCACCCACTGCGAACTCGGTGCCGACGCTGAGCGCCTGCTCGAACGCGCCATGCAGCAACAGGGCCTGACCGCTAGGGCCCACGACCGCATCCTTAAGGTTGCCCGTACGATCGCTGACCTCGAAGGTGCTGAGCACCTTAGCGTGGCCCATCTCGCCGAAGCCATCCAATATCGGACCCTCGATCGCAGCTACTGGGCATAAATAGCCGTTTTTCCACAACTTGAGAGACGGGTACCTTCGTCGTATCCAGGGCAACTTTTGGGTTACTCCCCTGGCCGGGAAGCTACGTCCGCGAGTTCGATTTCCTTTTATAGTATTGATAATAAAAATCTTAACTAAATAACTCGAAACGTAATTCCGGATGTCCTGGCCGACCAGATGTTCTGGAAAAATAGTTGACCTGAAAGCCATATCGTTATACATTCATGAGTGCCATCCATAAGGGAAGATCGCTTACGCGGTCGCGCGTTTATCTGCTACTCCCCGCATCATTTTTGAGCCAAGGCTCATCCTTTGATGCCCCGGTGTGTGCTTCGCACCGAGACGGGAATAACTGAAAAAACATGGATTCCCTCGGCGGCAATCCACCGCGCTGAATTGGCATTCAACCTGTTTCTTTGCACGCGCAACTGCGTCAACATTTTTTCCAACTCGTTGCACAGTTCGTGCGTCTAAAAAGTTAAGCAGGCATTTTGGGGGCGGCCCTGTATCAATTTTTAGCTGCCAACCGCACCGGTGGTGCCAGGTAGTACCATCCGGGCGGCGATTGCCGAAGGAGAAAAATTTAATGCGTTCTGATTTGGTATTTGGGGCACTCTCTCACGTGTCCAATCGCTACCAGCTTTGCCAGTTGGCTAGCAAGGCAACTCGCAAGCTGCACAAGCCGAACACACGGCTGCAGGACACTACCAATGAAGTCCTGGTCCGTTTCCAGTTCAAGAACCCTGGCTCCGCGGTAGCCGTTAAGGCCGCTGTGGAACAACCTCAACCCGTCGAAAGGCGCCGCGCCGCCTGACCGCAACCTCCTGAAGCGTATAGTCAAGTCAGGCAATGGTTTCAAGACGGCTTCCGCTGTGGTTGCCGTCCTATTCCAGCTTTTCGGTCTTCTGCTTCATTTCGGGAGCTTGTTTGAACCTGCGGCCACGTGGCCGTTCTCCATGCGCCCGCCTTATTGCTCTTGGAGCACTTCCCCCTCCTAGACCTCCCTCACTCTCATCCCGCCATATCGTAGGTGAACATGACGATCGCTGAACTAAAAGAAAAAAACATCACTGAACTAAGCCGCATCGCGCGCACCCTGGAAATCCCAGGCGCCAGCGGCCTCCGCAAGCAGGACCTGATCTTCAAGATTCTTCAGGCCCAGAGCGAAAAAGAAGGCCACATCTTTGCCGAAGGTGTACTCGAGATTCTTCCCGACGGCTACGGCTTTTTGCGCTCCCCTGATTACAACTATCTGCCCGGCCCCGACGACATTTATGTCTCCCCATCGCAGATTCGAAAATTCGATCTGAAAACCGGCGACTCGATCAGCGGCAACGTCCGCCCTCCCCATGAAGGGGAAAAATACTTCGCCCTGGTCAAGATCGAAGCCATCAACTTCGAATCGCCCGAAGAGACCCGCAACAAAATCCTCTTCGATAATCTGACTCCGCTCTATCCCCAGGAACGCATCAAGCTTGAGACGGTGCGGGAAGCAGTCAGCGGCCGTGTAATGGACCTGTTGACGCCCGTGGGCAAAGGACAGCGCGGTCTCATCGTCGCTCCGCCCCGTACCGGCAAGACGATGCTCTTGCAATCTCTCGCCAACTCCATTACATCCAACCAGCCTGAAGTTGTGCTGATCGTGTTGCTGATCGATGAGCGCCCCGAAGAAGTTACAGATATGCAGCGGTCGGTCAAGGGCGAAGTCATCAGTTCCACCTTCGACGAGCCCGCGGCCCGGCACGTGCAAGTCGCCGAGATGGTGATCGAAAAAGCCAAGCGCCTCGTCGAACACAAGCGCGATGTGGTCATACTTCTCGACTCCATCACCCGCCTCGCGCGCGCGTACAACACCATCGTGCCCCCCTCCGGCAAAGTCCTCTCCGGCGGCGTCGACTCCAACGCCCTGCAGCGGCCCAAACGCTTCTTCGGCGCGGCCCGCAACATCGAAGAAGGCGGCTCGCTCACCATCATTGCTACTGCCCTTGTCGACACGGGCTCCCGCATGGATGAAGTCATCTTCGAAGAGTTCAAGGGCACCGGCAACATGGAAATCATTCTCGACCGCAAGCTGGTCGACAAACGCGTCTTTCCGGCCATCGACATTCAGCGCTCCGGCACGCGTAAGGAAGAGTTGCTTATCCCCAAGGACGACCTCTCACGTATTTGGGTGTTGCGCAAGGTGCTCAACCCGTTGTCGCCGGTCGAAGCCATGGAGCTGTTAATCAGCCGCCTCGAAAAGGTTCGCAATAACGCCGAGTTCCTGCAGAACATGAACCAGCTCTAACGAAATTCCAGCTCTGGTGGTCTAGGTGGTCTAGTACTTCAGACGGCTGGGAACAAAGGCCGGGGACATCCTCCCCGGCCTTTGCTTTTGCTAAGTTGTTCTCCAGTTGATGATGAGTGGCTATGAATGGGCACGCTTTAGCCGTGCCATAAGTGGCGCAAAAGGATCCGGCCTAAGCCTTCGAGGGATCCTCTCACACCGTGTCATCCTGAGCGACCGCAAGCGGAGCGGAAGGGAGTCGAAGGATCTGCGGTTGCCTCTTGGCACCTGGTAATTGACAGTCCGAATCCGGTCCGCAGCCCCTCCGTTTGCTCTCAACCTCCCGTGAGTGTCATCCTCAAAGAGTGAATGCCCGCCTATTTCTCCGCGTCGTTACCATCTTGGCCCTCGCCTGCTCCCTCTCCTGCCTTGCACAGGACAAGGGTTACTGGCGCGCCGCAAGCAACACAGCGAATTCAATCACTGGCGACATCCAGATTTCCGAAACGAAGATCATGATCAACTTCACCGGATTTCTGATCGCGCAGGCACGCCAACTCACGCCCCCGGAAGTCAGCGCCGCGTTCGATGCGGATATCAATGCCGGCGGCACCGGTGCCCTGTACCACTTGACCGTGCCGGCGTCAAAGCGCTTCCTCCACCACAACACGCTCTGCGGAACCGAAGAAACGCAGTGGATGGCCACGTATGTTTCCGACCGCACGCTGCAGCTCGCGTTTTTTTCAGGGTCGGCCGCACCTGTGTTTACAATGGACGCCCTGGCTCACTCCCAGGACCTTTGTGGCACGTACACCTACGTACGTTGACCCGTGGCGCGTCGATTCCGGTCAAACTGTCACGACGCCCTTAACCCTCATAAGCAACGGACCTTTCCCGAAGCCGAGAGCCGCTGGTAAGATAAAGAATGTCATTGTGGGGCTGTAGCTCAGCTGGGAGAGCGCCTCGTTCGCAACGAGGAGGTCAGCGGTTCGATCCCGCTCAGCTCCACCAATAGATCAATAACTTGAGGCTTCCCCTCATCTCCCATCGCTCTAATCACGTCTTCAATCGCTGTCGATTTTCGTACCCTGTTTCGCATCCGTTACATCGTGGACGAGTCGATCCATGCTGTTCTGTTCGACGGTGATCAGGCCATTATGAGGGCTGTCGAGCTCGGCGACTAATGCGATCACCGCAGCAACTACCAACGGCGTCATCACCAGAGCGAACCAAAATCTCCGCTTAAGACTGAGCCCGGCCACGGTGCATTGGAAGACCGCGATTAAGAAGATGATCACCCATACCGTTGTCGGAACACGGTTTTGAAACACTGCCAGTCGTTCCTCCGCAACGTCAATCATGTCATTGAGAGCCTCCAGGTACTTCACGAACACCACAGTCTGGTTCTGCTGCGGAACTGAAAGCATCTCTTGCCAGAGTTGTCGTTGAAGAGCCTTCGTGCTTTCCGTCTCACGATTCAACGACGGACGATCCTGAAGTGATTGTCGAGCAAAATCGCGGCGCACGATCGCATACTCGCGCAGCAGATCCACAGTCTTCCCCCGCTGTGGTTCCGGCAACAATTCGGCCCGCATCATGGTCTTCTCGATTGCATTTGCTTCGTCGATGACGA
Source organism: uncultured Acidobacteriaceae bacterium (assembly GCA_963800145.1). Classification (GTDB taxonomy): domain Bacteria; phylum Acidobacteriota; class Terriglobia; order Terriglobales; family Acidobacteriaceae; genus Telmatobacter. The sequence continues at coordinate 392,240 of CAWCZX010000002.1, forward strand.
GTTGCCTTCTCTGGTCATACCGGGGCAGCACCATGGCCAAAGTGAATCCCAAAAGCAGGGCCAGTAGGACGAACAACCCTTCGCGCAAAGCGGTGATGTGCTCGTGATGGTGGCTGTCTTCATTGATGCGCGTGGACAAAGCCAATCGGTAGCCAAGCAGCGCTGATATGAATAGACCGACACAAATGGTCAGGAACAGAAGCCACGAGTTGTCGAAAAAGTACCTCATTTATATCTCTCCTGAATCGTCCGCGCCAAGGGTCTCGTCATTGGTCTGGAGAGTGCGTGGGGGATACAAATGAGTGCGAAGGGATCTGTTCTTCTGTCAAAAAAGGACACTCCTTCCTTCGGGCGGATTTGGACGTCACAGAGGGATGTGCAGACGGCGATGAATTCGCGCCTCAACCTTTCCGGGAAAGGGTAGACTTTCCCGGGAAAGTGCAGTAACTGGCAAAAAAGACAGGGCCCATTTTTTCCCAGTTAGACGCGCCCTTTGGATTGAAGCGAGGATTGAGGAAGCAGAGACGCCGGAATTGTGCGGGACCTCGGTTGAAAATCTGGTTCCCGCTGCGTGTGCTAACTGAACAGATCCTTCATCTTGTCCAGCAGTCCCGGCGAAGTCGGCTTGTTCTCCACCGTCATCGTCTCCGCAAGCTTCTCCACCAGGTCCCGTTGCGCGCGACTCAGCTTCTTCGGAATCTGAATCATGACCTTGACGATGAGGTCGCCGCGTCCCTTTTCGTTCAGGTGAGGAACGCCTCGCGTGCGGATGCGCAGTTCTTTGCCGTTCTGTGTCCCCTCGGGAATCTTCAGGCTGATCGGTCCGTCGATGCCGTCCATCTCGATCTCTGCGCCCAGCGTGGCCTGCGGAAAGCTGATCGGAATCACGCAATGCAGGTCATACCCCTGGCGTTCAAAAAAGTCATGCTTGCGGACTGAGAGCACCACATACAAGTCTCCCCCCGGGCCGCCAAAGCGACCTGCATCCCCTTCGCCGCCATAGCGAATGCGCGTCCCATCATCGACCCCTGCGGGCACTTTCACATTCAGCTTGATCTCCTTGGCCACCCGCGTGTCCCCGCGGCACGTGCCGCACGGATCGCTGATGATCGTGCCCGCGCCTCCGCAGGCGCTGCATGTGCGAGCTACTGAGAAAAACCCCTGCTGGTACCGTATCTGACCGCGCCCCTGGCATTGTGGACAGGTGACCGGCCCTTTGCCTGACGAACTGCCGCTTCCATGACAGGTCCCGCACGTCTCGAAGCGACGCACTCTGATCTCTGTCTCCGTGCCGAAGATCGCATCCTCAAACTCAATCGCCAGGTCGAAGCGCAGATCTTCGCCACGCCGCTGTCGCGTTGCGCGCTGCTGGCTTCCCCCCATATTGAACATCTCGCCGAACAGGTCCCCGAAGATGTCGCCCAGGTCAACGTTCCCGTTGAAGCCCCCAAAACCGCCTGCCCCAGATGCTCCTACACCGGCGTGACCAAAGCGGTCGTAAGCGGCGCGCTTATCCGCGTCGCTCAACACCTGGTAGGCCTCACTCGCTTGTTTGAACTTCTCTTCGGCGGCGTGATCTCCGGGATTGCGATCAGGATGATATTTCAACGCCTGCTTGCGATAGGCACTTTTCAGTTCCTGGTCGGTAACATCGCGCGAAACGCCCAGAACTTCGTAGTAATCGGCTTTGCTCACTCTTGTGCTAGCACCCATTCTTTAGTATCCATATCATCTTGCTTATTTGTTAGTTACTCGCTTGTCTGTTTCGGATTCGATGCCACGCGCACCAGCGACGGCCGCAATAGCCGGTCGCGCAGTTTGTAGCCGCGGCGAATCTCCTCCGCCACGTGCTGGTCAGGCAGGTCCTCGCGTTCTACCGAGCCCAGAGCCTCGTGCTGGCGCGGATCGAACGCCTCGCCCATGGCCGGCACCGGTTGCACATGCATCTGCCGCAATATATCTTGCATCTGCTTCACGATCAGTTCGACACCGGAGCGCAACTGCTCTGCGGTCCCCGCAGACTTGAGTGCAAGTTCAAAATTGTCCAGCACCGGCAAAAACTGTTCCACCACGCTGCCCACTGCGTATTCGCGAAACTCCTGCCGCTCGCGCTCCGCCCGCTTGCGCGCATTCTCAAACTCCGCCTGCAGCCGGGCAAGTCGATCCAGCAGTTGGTCGCGTTCCTCCTTGACCAGTTGATTCGCCGCCTTGAGCCGCTCAAATTCCTCCCGGCTCACCTGGGCCGCTTCCGGCTCCGGCTGTGCAGTCGCTTCCCCGGGTGGAGATGCCTCATTCTGCTGCGCCGCGGCTTCCGCCGTCGACTCTGTTTCCTGTTCTGGCATAGCTCTACGTGATCTCCAAATACCCTTCTTCATATTCAATGATAAATTCCTCGGCGCGTCCCATTCTTAGATGATATGGGGAAACGAAGGCTTCATCTATCGCCAATTCGCCGTACCCGGGTTTAAGCCCAAATATTGAATGTGCCTAATCGGGCGGCGCCTCAAACAATCGCTCGGAAAGCATTGCCACGTACCGCACTGCGTGAATCATTTCCTGGTATTGGATGCGGGTAGGTGCGATTAAGGCGACCGTCCCCAGGTTCGTCCCTCCCAGCCTCGCCGGAGCGCCAATCAGCACCAAATCCTGCATCGCCGGCGATGCCGCGTCAAGTCCCACCACCACGCGCACTTCCTGCTGCCGGCCGTCCACATACGCAGTCAGCAGTTCCACGAGCCGTTGCTTCGCTTCCAGCGCCAGCAACATCTGGCGCAGCCGTTCGCGGTCCACCTCGGCGGCAATCAGGTTCGACATCCCATCCACAAAGATCGCCGGGCCCATCTCGCCCCCCGCCAGCGCGCCTTTGCGGCAGAGTTCCTCCACCGAGGCCAGCATCTCGTGATACGCCTCTCGTTCCACATCCATGCGCCGTGCGATTTCTGCGCGAATGCGCTCAATGGGCCATCCGCGAAAACTCTCATTCAGATACCGTGCGGCCGTCTCCAGTTCCAGGTGCGTCAACTCATGATCCAGCGTCAACACCCGATCCAGCACCGCGCCCGACTGTGTCACCAGCACGGCCAAAACTCGTCCAGCCGAAAGCCTTGAGAAATGTATGTGTTCCAGCACCTGCGCTGAAGCCGCACTGGCCAGCGCCACGCCCAGCCCACTCGATATCAGCGCCAGCACGTGTGAGGTGCGCTCCAGGTAATCGTTGCTGCTCGAGACCCCCGAGAAGCTTTCCTCAATCTGTCCCCGCCTCTCTTCGCTCAAGGTCGATACGTCGTGCGGGTCCGTGCCGAATCCCAGAACAGGCAAACCGCCCCGCACCGGCGGCGCATCCGATCGCGTAATCTGCTCCACATAGTAGCGAAACGCCGCCGCCGTCGGCACCCGTCCCGCAGAGGTATGCGGTTGATCCAACAGGCCCGCGTCGCCCAAAGTCGCCATCACGTTGCGAATCGTGGCTGAGCTCAACCCTTCTTTGCTGGCAAAAACTTGCGCAACCGCCTGAGACGCCACGGGCTCGCCGGTGGCGATATAAAGCTCGATGATCGCGGTAAGCACTAGCCGCTCGCGCGGACTGACTCGCCCCTCTGACATCTTTCCCTGCCCCCGGTGGCCCTTTCCCAGACCCCTTGCCAGTGCCACGCAAGGCTTGCGCCGCACCCGACTGCCACCACTAACCGCAAATCCCGCTTACATTTAACTTAAAATAAATAGAATTTTCCAATTTGATTGTATGAATCTCTGTTAACCCATGTCAAGACAGCTCCTGCATCTCCAATGGGCTCAAAACTTGAGCTGATAGGCCTTTCACAACTTTCCTCCTGGCCTGCACAAGCCCTAAGGCGTCGCCTGCGCGCTTCCCGTCGACAAGGTTGACCGGGAGCCCTTCACTTGATAGTCACCAAACGTAACTTCCTGTAGCGTTGTCTCCGCGAATTCAACGGAGCCCAAGCCTTCCTGGTCTTGAAACTCGTTGTGTTGACCTGAAATCGTGATGCTCCTCAATGGAAAGTTATAAGTCGTCCCGCCCATTTGCACCGGTCCGTACTCCACCATCACGTCGATCCGGTCAATTGGAGAGTCAGGCACAAAGTCTGCCACGATCGTCAGCCGCGAGATCACACCACTTGCGGGATCGATCGCGATCTCGCCGTGATAACCCGTCCTCCGCTGAACAAAGACGTCTTTCCCGTTTTCCGAATGGGTACGTTTGCTAATTCCATAATCTGAGTCGGCCTCCAGCACTTCATAGCGAAATACTCCCCTCAGCCCCGCTTCAGTCTGCTCCCACCGCCTCCATGTGACCTTGCCATGGCTGGCGTCCACAACCACCCTGGAAAGAATAGGCCCAAACAATCCTTCGGTTTTCTGGTTCTGTTTTTCTTTCGAGTTCCCTTCATCCTGATCCTCATTACCCCCGTTGCAGCGCACAACTCTCTTGAAACTTCTCGTCAGGCGCCACGGCTGCACGCTAGGCTCTGCCGCTCCTTCTGACTCAGGCACCTCCAACATGTCTTCGTAATGAATCACCTTTTCGGTGACTGAAAAGTTCGGCAACTTCGGAATCGACTTGTCTAGCAGGTCAACCGTCTGCGCCAACATGTGATGTTGCGCCGCCAAATCTGGCGCATCGAGCGCAGGAATCTCGACCGCCGGTGGAGCGAGAAAAACCGATGCAAAGGCGATCGCCGCCAATTCGGTCCGCGCTTTCTTGCCCGGCAGCGCCTTCTCCCATAGCTGCAGGCGTGCATCGCTTAATCTTTCTGTGAGTCTCAGCCCTGACAGTTCGCGAGCCACGTCTGCATCATGCTTCCCATGGGTCTCCGCAACCACTTCCTCCAACTGCGCAACGCTCATCGGCGTGGCCCCAAACGTCGCAACTGGATCCCTGCGGACATAATCGGGACGCCCTTTTCTCTCTGGTTTTGGTCTCGATTCCGGAACCTTCGACTGGACCGGAGCGCTCTGCTGCCCCGCAACCAAAGCCGGCATGCAAAGCGCAATCAGAAGACATACACGCAACTTCGCGCCCATAACTCCTTCATCCGTCATTCTTCTTTCCACTTGTCTCGCCACAGCGCTTCTTACAATTTCAATTTCTGTTCCACTCAAAGACCATCCGCTGAGAGTCTAATCCCGCCCCCGGGTGCAGGCATAATTGAGGAGTAAGAAGCCAGGATCAATCCGCCGTCAGGAGTTCGCCCCATGATCACGCTCGAACTATCCAAGCAGGCACGCGCCGCCGCGATCGCTTCAATTCAGCGCTATTTTGAAGAAAACCTGCCAGAACCCATCGGCGATCTCCCCGCAGGCTTGTTGCTCAATTTCTTTCTCGAGGATGTCGGCCCAGTCATTTACAACCATGCCATCTCAGATGCGCAGTCTCGCCTGCAGCAACGCTTGGCCGACCTCAGCGGCGAACTTTACGCAGACGAATTCCAATACTGGCCCAAAGTCGACGCAAAGCGCAAAAACCGCCGCTAGCGGCGACGGCTCTGAAGCCTCTTTTTCTTGGGCTCAACCCCTCATGCTGATATTTTTAGAAGAAGACCATTTCAAGAAAAAATCTGTCGTGCCTGTTCGCCGGGCCCGCCATCTGCACATTCAGGAAAGGCCCATGTTCCAAGCCATAGAAGACGTTCGCATCCAATGGACGAAAGTCGTCCTGCCGCCGGTGTTCCTTGAGGAAGAGCTTCCGATCACCGAAGCTGCCATCGCTACCATCTTCAACGCTCGCCTCGATATTTCACGCATATTGGGGCAGCGCGATCTGCGATTGCTCGTCCTCGTCGGACCATGCTCCATTCACGACACCAAGGCCGCGCGCGAATATGCCGCGCTGCTCAGGTCAGCAGTCACCGAATTTTCAGCCGATCTCCATATCGTCATGCGCGTCTACTTCGAGAAGCCCCGCACTACCATCGGCTGGAAGGGCCTGATCAACGATCCGTATCTCGATCAGTCCTACAAAATCAACGATGGCCTCCGCCTCGCGCGACATCTTCTCCTCGATCTGGCCGAGATGGGGGTTCCCACAGGAACAGAATTTCTCGACATGATTTCACCCCAGTACGTCGCCGGCCTCGTCAGTTGGGGAGCGATCGGGGCGCGCACCACCGAGAGCCAGGTCCATCGTCAGCTCGTCTCCGGCGTCTCCTGTCCGGTGGGATTCAAGAACGCCACCTCGGGCGACGTGCAAGTAGCCATCGACGCAATCCTCTCCGCCGCGCACTCCCATACGTTCCTTGGACATACCAAGCACGGGCAGTCCGCCATCTTCGTCACCACCGGCAATTCCGATTGCCATATCATCCTCCGCGGTGGGCGAGCCTCAGTAAACTACACGGCAGAGAGCGTCGCGCAGACAACCATGCAAATGGAAAAGGCGGGCATCAAGCCGCGCATCATGATCGATTGCAGCCACGCAAACAGCAATAAGGATTACAAACGTCAGGCACTCGTTTGCCGTAATGTCGCGGCCCAGGTCGCCGCCGGCAACCGCAACATCATCGGCGTCATGCTCGAGAGCAATTTGGTAGCCGGCGCTCAGCGGCTCGTTCCGGGCCAGCCTCTGGTTTACGGGCAGAGCATTACCGACGGCTGCATGGATTGGTCAGAAACGCATACGCTGCTTGCCGAACTCGCCACCGCTGCCCGCTGCCGCCGCGCGGGAGTGGAAGCCGTGAACGCGTAAGATGCGCGCCTATCTGCTCGGGTTCGAACCCCGCGGATTAGGCGGCTCGGGACGGGGTGGTCGGGGCGGCATTCCAATCAGCGACCAGGTCCGCTCCCGCGTCAACCGAATCTGGCATCCCCATCGGTCCGGGGTCGCCACGCAGCTTCTATCTCGGAACCCGATCCACGCTACCTGCTCCGGAGAGAGCATCCATGCGGTCGCGTTGGCGGCGTTGTGCGTCTCTTTCATAAAGTAGGCAGCATTCATATCCGCGTCGGCGGCTTCTGCGTTCAGACGCTCACACACGTTCGCTGACAGCGCAGATGCGTTCGCCGCATGCCCGCAATAATCCTCGTCGTGCATCAGCACATACTTCTTGCCGTTTTGAGGAATGAAATAGCGGGGCAAAACCGTAGGCACGCCCGCCACTGCGGCCCACTCATATAGCTGCTCGATGAAAACCGGTGGAAACTGGCTCATCATCAGAACCTTGTCGGTCAGTTGCTTCGAAAACACGGTGAGCGTCGGCGTCGGTTCCCCATTGGTCGGCTCGAAATAGAATGCGCCCAACGCAATCCCCTGCTGCGTATCGAACCACAAGAAACCCCGACCACGAAGATACGGCCCTTGATGCCCGGCGATCGTCACGTAGCGCCCGTCGTGAACCTCCACTGGCATGCGCGAGCCGCCGAGAACATCATCGGTGGCATCGGAAAGCGACATGTCCCGCCCGTAGTGGTACTCCGTGCGCGGAATCACCCCCTTCATGAGCGCGCGGAACCGCTTGTCTTTTTCCAGTTCCTTAGACGGCTGCCCCGCGTAGCCGGTCAGAAATGCGAGCTGATCATTCGGAATCGGATCCTGAAACTGGATTGGCTGGGGCTGGGCGGCTTGCGCCGCGGCAGCTGGAGCGCCTTGTTGTGCCGCAGCATGCAGCACCAGGGCATGAAGAGCGAACAGCACGCAACTTCCAAGCGTGATCCGTGCCGCAATCCCGGGTTTGCGGAGCGCACTTGCGAGCATATTGAAAGGTCACCTCTCGCCTCCAATCTAAGCCAGAACCTGATTGCGCCCAATTAAAAAATGGCTACGTCCACATTCCGTCCCCAATCCGCTAGGAGTGCGAACGAAATCCCGCCCTCAATACTCCACCAGCGCTCATCCTCAATCCGTCCTCAATCGCGCAGAGGCCCAGTGAATTACTGCGGCCCCACTACCACAAACAGCGTCGTTCCCCGTCGATTCAGCAGCAGCAGCACTGGCTGCTTCCCCGCGCCAGCCAATGCCTGTTGGTATTCCGCAATATTGTGAACCTGCTTGCGATTCACCTCCTGAATCACATCGCCGCGCTGAACCCCCGCCGCTGCCGCCGGACTCGAAGGATCGACATCCGTCACAAACACGCCCGTCATCCCCGGAGGCATTCCAAGCTGTTGCGCCAGGTCGCTCGTAAGGTTCTGAACCTGCAGCCCCTCCAGGGCAGTACTCGGGCCCTGACCAGACCGGCCCGCCGCGGCGTTCTCAGGATACGTGCCCAACGTGACATCGATTGGCTGAGTATGCCCGTTGCGGTAAACCTGGAGATGGGCAACAGCTCCCGGCGCCATTTCCGACACGCGCAAGCTTAGGTCATCGGGTCCGGTTACAGGCGTGCTATTCAGTTGCAGCACGACGTCGCCCCGCTCCAGTCCCGCCTTGGCCGCGGGGCCGCCCGGACTCACGTCACCGATCAGCGCTCCTCCACCCTGGCTCAGCCCGAACGCCTTCGCCATCTCGGGATCGACAGCCTGTATCGTGACTCCCAAATAGCCCCGCGTCACCTTTCCGTGTTCGACAATCTGCTGCATCACATTGCGCGCCATGTTCACCGGAATCGCGAAGCCGATGCCCTGATTCCCTCCGCTGCCCCCGGAAAGAATGGCCGTATTGATTCCGATCAGATTTCCGCGGAGATCGATCAGCGCTCCTCCCGAGTTTCCAGGATTAATCGCAGCATCCGTCTGAATAAAGTCTTCGTAGTGCTCAAGCGCTCCACCCAGGGCGCGGCCCGTCGCGCTCACAATGCCCGTGGTCGCAGTCTCTCCAATCCCGAACGGGTCGCCGATCGCAAACACCAGGTCGCCGACTTTGAGCTTCGATGAGTCCCCAAGCGTAAAGCTCGGCAACCCCGACGCGTCAATCTTGAGCACCGCGATATCGGTTCGCGGATCCGTGCCGATTACGTCCGCCCTGTATTGCTTCCGCGTGGTGGTAAAAACCTCAACGTCCGACGCGCCCGCCACCACATGGTTATTGGTCAGAATGTAGCCATCCGGATTGACAATCACTCCTGAGCCCAGGCTATGTTCGCGCTCCGTCTGCGGTTGCTGTTGTTGCGCCCCCGGCTGATTGCCAAAGAACTGCTGGAAGAACGGATCGTTAAAAACGTTCGGCACGTTTTGCTGCCGTACGACCTTCGTCGAAGAAATATTCACCACCGCAGGTAGGGCCGGATCAATCACCGACGCGAATCCGTTCTTGAATTCACCAAGGCTCACCGGCGCTTCATCCTGTGCAATCCGCAGCGCAACCTGGTGCCCCGGCACATGTCCCACATTCGCCAGATTCCACCCGAGATGGAAAATCCCGGCGCGCAAAATCCCGCCTACCAGGAGACACAACAGGATGAGCGCCAGAAGCCAGCCAAGCGGCCTTCTGGTTGAAGTAGTCACGCTCTGTTCTCTTGTATTCATGCTCTTTCTCCTCTTCATGCAGGGCTTGAATCGGGGCCTCGCCTGGCCAAGGATTGTCGCTCAGTTTGTCACCATCCATCAGGCGGCAATCACCCGAAGCGAGCTCAGATAATGCAATATGTCGTCTCGCGAAAGAATGCCCACGATCCCGCTGCCATCCAGCACCGGAAGCTGGTTAACGCCGTCGCGCCCCATCTTCTCCAGGGCAGCCCACAGCACAGCATCCGGTTGCGTTGTAGCCAATCTTTGGAAAGGAACCATCGCCTGAGTGGCCATTGTGGTCGGCCACGCCTGGTGCGGCACGTTGCGAATTCCCCCCAGTGTCACCATTCCGACCGGGCGGTCGGCGCTCGTCACGATGGCATATCGAGCACCCGAAGGCAGGATGTTCCGCTCAACCACTTCCTGTAGTGGAGTTTCGCCGGTGACCTGCGGGAAATCGCGCCGCATCGCATCAATCACCCTGTGTCCTCCGAGAAGATACTTCAGACCCTCCTGCTGCAACTGACTTCCCGCCGCGCTTTCAAGGAACCACCCGATGAACGCGACCCAGATCCCTCCCACTATGTCTCCAGTCAGCGCGCGCCACACTCCCAAAAAGATCAGCAGAAATCCGAAGAAGCGCCCCGTGACCCCAGCGGCCACGGTTGCCCTGTGAAAGTTGCCCGTGATACGCCAAACCATGGCCCGCAATATGCGTCCGCCGTCCAGCGGGAAACCGGGGATCAAATTGAACAAAGCAAGAATCAGGTTCAAAGCTGCAAGGTACTCGGCTAGCGCGAATAGCGGCTGCCAGGCTGCAACCAGCGGCTCCATCTCCCAGAAAAAGGCAGCCAGGGCCAGGCTCGTTACAGGGCCCACCACCGAGATCCAGAACTCCTGGCCGGCGCTCGGCGGTTCAGTCGCAATCTGCGAGACTCCGCCAAAAAGAAACAGGGTGATCCGCGGAACCTCGATGCCGTAGCGCCGCGCCATCAGCGAATGTGCCAGTTCGTGAATCAGCACGCTCACAAACAGCATCACCGCGGTCACGAACCCCATCGCCCAGTATTCGCCCGCCGTCCAGCCGCCAAACTCCGTCGGATAGTAACTCGCGGCCAGCATCCATGTCAGCAAGCCGACAATAAGAAACCACGAATAGTCCAGGTCAATTGAGATACCGAAGATCCGTCCAATCGGAATGCCATGCCGCGACATCGTTCGGCCTCCTTCCTCTGGTCCCGGCCATCAGGACAAGGCGGCTGGCTGTCTTCGTACAGGACAACGCCTCCGCGCAGACTTGTGCCCTCGATTCGCTCTCACTCGTCCAGATGCGCCCGTGCGTCGCCCGGATGCATGCATATCGCAAACGCACGACGCCTGCACTGGGAGGCCAGCCCCGTTCTCACGAACAGCCGGCGCTCCGGCTCAAACTACGCGCCGTTCCCATTTCGTCGTGAACCGAGGCAAATGTGGATTTGAAGCGGGAATACACTCGCTTTCACGAGCGCACATGAACCTTCCGAACCCTCACGAAAACCCGATCAGAGCCTGTTCTGTGACTGCACACACACTGGCGGCCGCGAACCGCATCACGCGGTCGTGCACTTTGGCTTTCTTTGAGTGGGGCTCGGGTTTGAACTTCTCAGCAACCGCGCACCCTACCCCGGATACGCGCCCGTGACATAGTCTTCCAGCGCCTGAATCGTCTGCTCCTGGCCCGAGATCACCCACTTCACAAGGTCGCCAATCGAAACGAGTCCCACCACTTTGTCATTCTGCAGCACCGGTAAATGACGAAAATGATGTTCGGTCATCATCGTCATGCATTCGTCCACGGTGTGCTTCGGGCTCACGAAGACAACATGGCTGGTCATGATCTCTTCTACCCGCGTCTCTTTCGAATGGTGACCCACCAGGATTCCCTTGCGGGCATAATCTCGCTCCGAAAGGATGCCGACCAGCCGATCGCCGGAAAGGACCAGCAATGCGCCGATGTCGTGTCTAGCCATTAATTCAAGCGCTGCATACACCGATTGCTCGGGTGCTATAGAAAGGACGTTGCTCTGGCTCTTGGCCTTCAGCAGCATCCCAATCGTGTCTGAAATCTTCATCGGACCCTCCTGATTTCCGGTACCGTGCAAACGTACGTCCTTGCAGGCACCCGCCCTCGGCAGATAGACACTATAGCCCATCTTGAACACCGCACGACAGCCCGTAAATAAAGGCTTCTGCGATCCGCGCTCCTAGCGGCCTGCGGTAAAGTCCGGCTTTGAAAGAGCAGGACTTGCAGTCGCGCCCAGGTTGATGACAAAGCCCTGGTTTTGAAGGGGCGCGGATTTATCCGTGTCGAAACTGCCCCAATCAACCAGGGCTTTTAAGCCCCGGGGGATGCTTGATGGGTTTATCAGCTGTCTGAGCACGACTTTCACTGGTGCCGCAAATGGCTCAACACCCTGGGCGGCCTTAGCCGCCGCGGGAAGGTTTTTTCATTTTGACTTCTGCCACGGGCTCCTATCCTTTCGAGACGATCGCGATGACCTGGCGCCCAGAGGCCTTTCCAGGCTTTTGAAAAACCGTAATGTCAAACCCGCTATGATGTTGCCAGCGCAGCACGAGGCGAGCGCATGCATGTCCGGTCCCGACATCTTCATTTCGGCGGGTGAGGCCAGTGGCGAACACTACGGCGCTCTCCTGGTCGACGCGCTTCAAAAGCGCCTTGCAGCCGCCGGGCAAACTGCCCGCTTCTTCGGTATGGGTGGCCACCGCATGGCCGCCGCCGGTCTCGAAGTCGTTGTCCGTTCTGAAGATATGGCGGTCATGGGCATCACTGAAGTGGTTCGCCACCTGCCCCGCATCTACCGCGAATTCGGCCGGCTCAAACGAGTCATCCGCGACCGTCGCCCCGATGTGGCCGTCCTCATCGACTTCCCCGATATCCACTTCAAGCTCGCCGAGCAGTTGCACGCGCTCGGCGTTCCCGTCATCTTCTTCGTCAGCCCACAACTCTGGGCCTGGAAGAAACACCGCATCCGCCTCGTCCAGAAGTACGTTGACAAGATGCTCGTGATCTTCCCATTCGAAGAGCAGTTCTATCGCGAACGCGGCGTCATCGCCGAGTTTGTCGGCCACCCTCTCGCCGACTTGCCTCTGCCCACCATCACGCGCGAACAATTCGCCGCGGAGAATGCCCTCGATCCGGCAAAAACCTGGATCGCCCTGCTGCCCGGCAGCCGCGCCAAAGAGATTCGCGACAACCTCCCCGAAATCCTGGCAGCAGCCCATCTCCTGTCTGCGCACTGCTCACAAGGCGACGCTGGCCAGGCCCTCGAATTCATCCTGCCCCTTGCGCCAACCCTCACCGCCCCGCAACGCCGTTCAGTAAAGGAGATGCTGAACCGCCTCCGTGAGAACCTCACCATCCGACTAGTCGAAGACGCCCGCGCCGAAGGCGCAGTTGGCCCCACCGCAGGTGGTGCGGCGCTCTTTCACGCCCGCGCCTCCATCGTGGCCAGCGGTACGGCCACCGTCGAGGCGGCCCTGATGGGCAATCCCTTTGTCGTCGTCTATCGCGTCTCGCCCATCACCTACGCCATCGCCCAGCGCGTCGTGACCGTGCCGCATGTAGCCATGGCCAACCTGATTGCCGGCCAGCGCGTCGTTCCTGAGCTGATCCAAAACAACTTCACCGCCGCCAATATCGTCCAACACCTTGAGCCCCTGCTACCCGATGGAGCCCCTCGTCAGTCCATGATGAAGGAGCTCAAACGGATTCGGGGTCTCCTGAATAGCCAACACGAAGTTGCCGGGGGGAAGAGTGAGAACGCAATTGACCGGGTGGCAGCCATTACCCTTGAACAGCTCGGCCAGCCTTCCCCGCTCGCCGAATCCGTGAAAATTTGATTGGGCCTGTCAGCACATGACGCTGCAATAATGACTGCCAAGTTTCCGAGAAAGCGAATGATGAACTTCAAATCCCCCCCAATCCGCTCAGTAACCAAGCTCGCCCTCTTCGCCGCCGGAATACTGATGGCCGCACCGCTCATCGCTCAGCTGCCTGAGCGTGCCGGACTTAACATCACCGGATACAAAATCGATGCCGAGATCGATACCGCTACGCACCATCTGTCTGCCACGACGGTTGTCAGTTTCACCGCGCCCGATAATGCTGAAGAAGTGAGCTTCGGCTTTCATCCCGCTCTCAAGGTCACCAAGATCTCCGATGACAGCGGCAAGGTCCTCACCGGCGAGCGGCTGGCCGACGGCACCATCCGCGTGACCCCTGCCTCGCCCCTGACGAAGGGTCAGGCGGCGCACTGGACCTTTGTCTACGACGGCACAATCACCGGCACCGAAGACGGTCCCGTGGAAGGCCTCAAATTGGCCGCCATTCAGGAACCCATTACCTACTTGCTTTACCCGGCTCGCTGGTTCCCCATGACCGGCTACCTCACCGATCGCTTCACCGCGGAGATCCATATCAAGGTCCCGCAGGGAATGAAGGTCTTCGCCAGCGGCGGCAAAGACACCTCCCATCCCGTGACCCTCGCAAACGGCAAGCCGGGAGACCAGTTCGACTTCAACTGGACCAAGCCGGGATTCCCGGGCACGGTGATCGCCGGACGTTTTCTAGGTCCGTTCACCGCGGGCCCGGGCAATGTGAAGGTCTACCTCACCGTCACGCATCAAGCCTCTGGCAATCAACTCGCGGAGACCGCGGCCAAGGAATTCGACTTCTTCACCGACAGCTTCGGAGCGCCTGAAACATCCCACCTCAACGTGGTCGAACTGCCCGACGACACCCTCCCTGCGACCTGGGCGCCCGAGCTCGCCGGCATGATGGGATCGCGCGTCGGCGACAAGTCCGGCGTTCGCCTGCTCGCCAATACCATCGCCCACCAGTGGTGGGGTTCCGAGATCAGCCCTCGCACCCTGAACGATGCCTGGATCACCAACGGTATGGCCCGCTACGGCGAATTGATGTACGTCGAAGAAGAAAGCGGCAAAAATGCCTTGCGTGCAGCGCTCGAGGACGTTTCCGCCGGTGCGCTGGCCTATGACACCATCCCCCTCTCCAGTTCCGGCCGCCAGGATCCCTTTTCGCCTCAGTTCCAGTCGATGACCCTTGAAAAGGGAGCCATGATCTTCCACATGCTCCGCGGAGAGATCGGCGACAAGGCCTTTCTTGCCACGCTCAAGGGTGTGCTCAGCCAATATACTGACGGTTCCGTTCGCACCGCCGACCTCAGCAAGGTTGCCGAGGCCCAGAGCCAGCAGGAACTGACGCCTTTCTTCGCTCAGTGGATCGATGGCACGGGCGCACCGACCTTCGACGACAAATACAGCGTCTACCGCCTCGGCAACAACAAGGGCTTCCGCACCATTGGCGACGTGACCCAGGATCTCGACCTTTTCCGCATGCCCGTGGATATCCGTGTCGAGACCGACGGCAAGACCGTTAACCAGAAGATTGACGTAGTTGGCACCGACTCCCAATACGTCGTCGACACCTTCGGCCGCCCGCGCCGCATCAGCATCGATCCCGGAGACTGGGTGCTCAAGTCTTCGCCCGACCTGCAGGTGCGCATCGCCATTCTCAAAGGTCAGCAACTGGTCGCCCAAGGCGATCTGGTCGGCGCCCTGGCCGAGTATCAAAAGGCCCTGACGGCCAACCCGCAGAGCTCGCTCGCGAGCTATCGCATTGGCGAAGTGCTCTTTACCCAGCGCAACTATCAGGCCAGCGTCAATTCCTATCGCGATGCACTGCGAGGCGACGGCGAGCCTCCCTGGACCGAAGTCTGGAGCCATATCCAGATCGGCAAGATATTCGATCTCACTGGCCAGCGCGACCGCGCGGTGAACGAGTACCGCCTTGCCGTGCAGACTAACGACAACACTCAGGGCGCCATCAACGAGGCGCGGCTCTACCTCCAGAAGCCCTACAAGCGCCCAGACACGGACTAAACCCCCGCCGGTTTTGCAAGGGCACAGCTTCTATCACGGTCCCGCCGCCGTTTGAATTGCATCCTGAGCGACCGTAGGGAGTCGAAGGACCTGCGCTCACTGTTCGGCTTGAAAGAGCACGTTTCAAAGCCTGCCTTGAGTGAAGCCGAAGGGTGCCGCAATTGGAGCAAAAGAAGGGGACTTTGCCTAAGCCCCGGGCCTTGCCCACAAAACTCCGAACTCCGCTGCGAAAAGGCAGGCGACTGGATCAAGTCCTGCAGAAATATTGATGAAAGAGTAATTGCCTCAGTAAGCGGTCATTCACTCGAAGTTACAAATCGATACAGACAGCCGGGCCGAAATGCTGAACAATTTCTTTGTCAGTGTTGTCCCGAGGTAATCGCCATGAAACTTCTCGTCTCGTCACTTCTGTTTTCCGTTGCGTTTGCGCAGTCACCCGACGGTCCAAGAATTGTGACATTCAATCAGGCAGATGCCGAGCATTGTAAGGTAATCATGGTCAGCGACAAGCCGATGCTCGCGACCACCTACGAAGGGACAACTGTCGCGATCACCATGCCGCAGAACTGGAAAAACGGCGAGTTCTCTGTCTTCATCGCGGTCGCCCAGGTTGGACCTGGCGAAGCGGACGTCAATCCCAAAGCGATCTCTGCCCTTTTCCCCAACTCTGCCCACACTCGCTTCCACTGGTTCGATAAGGCTCATGATCTGGATACGCTCGCCAGCATGCGCGCTGCTGGCCTGAGTCAGTCCGGCGGCGCTCCTCCCGAGAGCCCTGGCATGCCCGGAAGACCTCCGGAATCCGATTCCATGACAGAAAGCAGCAGCGCATCACCGCCGCCCACTCATCCTGAAGCAATGGGCCCAATTGACCCCCATGCCGCTACGAGATCTGAAGAGGAGGGTCGCCTCCTTCAATTGCGGAACCAGGCCGGAAAAGCTTCCTCGTTGCCGCAGATCGATCCTGCACATCCGCCCGTCTTTCTCCGGGTCACTACAGTGAAACAGGGCTCGAGAGCATCGGGGTACGTGTTCCTCCGCGAGCCGAAGGGCTCTAAAGTTGAAGTATCCCCCAGCGCGATCCTGGACGAAATCGACATCCCCATCAACGGAGTCATCTTCCGCTTTTGACTGGAAATTGAAATTTCAAAGAGCTTTCGACAGCTGGAAGAAGAGAGTTTGAAGGTGTGCACGAACCTCTCCGAATCGGTTTGTGGCCGATTCGGAAGTGACTAGTTGTGAGCTGGATCACTTCTACCTCAGGATGGGCGGCCACACGGCTGGGCGCAGCCTAGACGAACGTAATGCCGCTTTCGTGGAGGTGGCGCCGCATCGCTGCTGCGCGGGTGTACTCTACTTAGTTCCTAGCAGTTTAGTTCCTAGCAGTATGCCCAGTCTGCCAAAGAAAGACCTATATGAGTTCGGCCCCTGATCGTGCATTCCTTTGTGCTTGCTTCCTGTTGCTTTGTTCATTCTGCGGCCAACCCTCCCACGCAGTTCAGAATCAGGCGGAACCGGAAGCCGCTGCGTCCTCCATTCCAGGTGCATTTGTCATCCCGCCGAAGTTTGAGCGGGCCGGTCAATTTTCGGAGGGTCTCGCTGCAGTACAAGTCAGCGAGGCCGAAGGCTGGAAATGGGGCTACATCGACAAGTCCGGTAACTTCGTAATTAAACCCCAGTTCGATCAAGCAGAGGACTTCAGCGAGGGCCTTGCGGCTGTTCGTATAGGCGATGAAGCGACGGGCGAGTGGGGATTTATTGATAGAAGTGGGAACATTGCGATAAGTCCGAATTGGGACCATGTGACACCGTTTTCAAGAGGTCTCGCCATTGTTCGAACGGGCAGTGTGATGACGGGGAAAGAGCGCGTCATTGATAAGCAGGGTAAATACGTTTCTGACCTGAAATCCGGTGTCGTATTGCCGTGTGGAAATGGTTTGACTCTGGTCGGAATCAATGTGAGTTGGGTTGAGCGAGCCGTAAACAGGCGCTACGGTTTTGTCGACCAATCTGGCCAGTATGTGATCAAGCCGGCATTTGATGATGCGTTCTGCTTCACAGAGGGAATGGCCGCCGTGCGGGTTGGGGATGCGGATACGGGCAAATGGGGATTTATCGACAGTACAGGAGCGTTTGTTATTGATCCGCGATGGGGTTTTGCCTTTCCATTCAAGAATGGCATCGCGACAGTAGCCCTTGCGGGTAGCATCAAGAAGAAGTGGGGAGCAATCGACAGGACGGGACTCGAGATCATCCCTCTGCAATTTCCGGAGCCGCTCAGCTTTAACGATGGACTCGCACTTGTGTCGAATACGTCTTACAAGTGGAGTGCTGACGAGCAGGGGAGAACGAAACTTCTCGCCGATACGCATTACAGTTTCGTAGACGAAAGTGGGTCGCGCCCCATCGGATCGGAGTGGAGTTCAGCCTCCGCTTTCTCGCAAGGCTTGGCTCCTGTGATGGTTGGCGACGCTCCGACGGGTAAATGGGGCTACATCGACAAAGGAGGACGGTTTGTCGTGAATCCTCGATTCGATGGTGCGCGGCCGTTTTCAGAAGGAATGGCTGCAGTGCTCATCCGCAATCACGAAACAGAGAGATGGGGATATATCTCACGGTGAAGTTTACATTTGAGGTTGCTGCGCGCGGTCAGCAGAATCTGGGCGCAGGAAATAAGCCGAACTGGAGTTCATGGGCGGCAATTACACCCCCCCGATCATGGCTACACGCAGGCTCCGGGTTTGTTGTAGCCGATCCGTCATGCACTTTGTAGTCAACCCGATTCTGACCACAGAAGCCAGCGAAGCTTGGGGATTCCGGCGCCTGCTCAAAAACTCAGTCGAAGATGGTAGCTTTTAGGCACAGCAAAGCCCCCAGGAGGTTCGACTCCTGGGGGCTACTTATTGCCTTACAAGCTGGTTGACTCTATCGGTCGCGCTCTGGCGAAGGCCCCAAAGAAAGGACCTCAAGCTTCACCTGAGCGAGGCCGCCCTTCGTCATTTCGAGCTTTTCAGCGGCAGCATAAGACAAGTCGATGATGCGCTTGTTCAGCAGATCGCCCCGATCCGTGATGCGGACCACGACCGACTTGTGATTGGCCAGGTCCACTACGCGTACCCTGGTGCCGAACGGCAGAGTCGGGTGGCAGGCGGTCATCGCGTACATGTCAAACGTTTCGCCGCTTGCCGTCTTCCGCCCGTTGAAGACCGAGCCATACCATGAGGCGACGCCTCTCAGCAGCCGCGCCGGTATCTTCGCAATGGCCTTCTTCGGTGCAATCGCAATTTTATGTGCCATTATCGGCGTCGGAGCGGACGTCGGTGCAGCGGGCAAGTTCGTTGCCGCCGGTCGAGACAAAACCGCATCCGCCTGCACGGTCCCCGTAAAGAAGGTAAGGACCCCGCAGGCCAGCGCGAGACAGGAAGCCGCCACCAGCAGCCAAAACTGCACTGGCTCTTTGGTGTTCGCGTCGCTCGTTTTTCGTCTTATGACCATTTGCCGATTTTACTAGTTCGACACTAGTATCCTCAAGTATTAACAAGAGTTACACGAGGTAGCTCAGCGGAAATCTCCGCCGTTCAATCCGAGTTGTACGTTTGAAGCCCTTACACCAGAGCAACTTACAAAAAGTGACTCAATTGCAGTGCAAAACTGGCCTGTTTCGGACTATGAGACTCGAGCTGCGGCGAACTCCGGAAAAGCACACGCGCAAACTCGGGATTTCGAGCTGGACGCCTCCAGGCGCCGCTGTCGATTCCGGAAGGCTATCACGCCGGCGTTGTTTCCGTACAGCAACATTAGGGGTAAATTAGCAGTCTTTTTCCACAGATTCGTCCTCAAGACTCCCGAGAAATCCGGTGCCGACTTCTACATTCCGTACTCGTCGCCGAGCCTTCTAGGCAGGCTGCGGAAAAAACTCTTTGCTTTGAAAGGGCGACTTCAGTCGTGCCGTAGAGCGACAGAATAAAGCCCTGGCTTTAGCCACCGAGAACGTTCTTGGGAGATTTCCCCATATTTTGGCCTTTTTCCGCAACCTCCTGGGAGGTCGCAGACAAGCCATCCGCCGCGGTCCATTCAACTTGAAATCTAATTGCAGATTATTTCCAGCATCCTGCTAGCGTGATTCTTGAGTTCCTATTTCAAACGGTGCCAAATGGGGGAAAAGATGAATCTGAGCGCGGCGGGGTTGCAGCTACTGAAGAAATCGGAAGGTTTTCGTGATCGAACTTATCTCGACGCGGCGGGCCTCCCGACCATTGGCTTTGGCCACCGGTTAATCCACCCCGAGTGTTATCCCGGGGGAATTACCCAAACGCAGGCGGAAGTCATTCTGCTGTGGGACGTTCGCGAAGCGGAGCAGGCGGTCGAGAGGCTGGTCCAAGTTCCGCTCAGCCAGGGCCAGTTTGATGCGCTCGTGGACTTTGCCTTCAACCTCGGTTCCAGCCGGCTCGCCGGTTCCACTCTGCTTCAAAATCTCAACGTCGGAAAGTATGCCGACGCTGCCAACCAACTGCTTCGCTGGGACCATGAGGGCTCGCAGGAATTGTCAAGCCTCAAAGCCCGCCGCGAAGCGGAATTCCAGCTTTGGGGCGCGAGCGCTCAGGAGCAGGCGGCAGCCTGAAAACTCGCTTTGGCGCCTTTACCGGCGTTTCTCGGCCAGCTTATTCACTTCCGAGCCCGCCAACAGAAAAGCCCCCACTCCATACACGTAGCTTCCACCCGGGCTCACCTCGCCGGGTGCTCCGCCGATTTTTTGCATCGAGCCCAATCGGCCGTCCGCATAAACGTGTCCCAGAAGGCCCTTCCAGGCCTTCGCAACCACGGGCTCATAGGTCTTGCGATCAAGCAAGCCCGCGTTGATGCCCCAGGCCAGCGCAAAGGTGAAAAACGCTGAGCCGGAAACCTCGGGGCGAGGATAGGCGCCGGCATCCAGCAAACCGCTGCGCCACAGCCCATCCTCACCCTGAATAGAGGCGACCTCCTTAGCCATCTGGCGAAACTGCTCAACATACCGGCCTCGCGAAGGATAGTCTTCAGGCAAATACGGGATCACGCGCGCGAGTCCCGCCAGCACCCAGCCGTTGCCGCGTGACCAGAACAGCTTGGCTCCGTTCTTTTCGTGTTGGTTGAGGTAGCTGCCATCCCGCGAATAAAGATGCACCGCAGGGTCGTATAAGTGACCCGATGTGATCCACCACTCACGATCCATGTAGTCCAGATAGCGCCTGTCGCCGGTGGCCTTCGCCAGGCGCGCCAGCGCAGGCGGCGCCATGAACAGCGCATCGCACCACCACCAAAGATCCTTCTGTGGATCATCTGGCCGTTGAAGCAGCTTGTCGCCTTCCTCTTTGATCGCGGCGATCTTCCGCGGGTCCGGGTGCTCTAAATAGAATTCGAGGTAGGCTTGTGCAACCGCCTCGTCGTCGGCCATGGCGAAGCGCGACCCCAGCTTCCACCCGTTGGCCTCGGCGAACTTGCCCACGGCGTCGGCGTAACGCGGGTCACCAATGGTGCGCGACGCTGCCAGCATCCCATCGTAGAGCGCTGCATAGGTCCAATCCGTGCTGAAACGGCTCTCTGCAGTGCGCAATTGCCAGTCCGCCACCTTGCGCATGGCTTTCTGAATCGCGTGCGGTTTCAGATCGGGGGAAAGATCGCTGGCCAGAGGCCCAGGTTCCGCAGCATCATCCCCCGATGGGTCAGCCTGGGTTGAAGCGGCCGCCTGGGCAACCAGCCTGAATCCCGTTGCAGCGGTAAGTAACAGACACACGAGGACCATACATACCGCGGAAGCACTTCTCTTTACGAACATTCAATCCCTGATTTCCGTGCGCGAAGCACCGCAAGCCGGATCAACCAACCAAGGAGGGTATCTCATTGCCCTGGGATCAGGGAAGCCGCACCGTCCATATCGGACACAACAGTCAACCTTTCCCCTGGGTCTCCGATACCTCCAGCCGCTCATCCGGTTTCAAATATCCTTTGCGGCGAAACCAATCCTCCATGGTCGGCTGCAAGCGATCGAGCGGCACGCGGTATCCGGCCTCCAACACCCCATCGGCAACCGGAAGCGTATCGTCAAAAACCGCCTCGTTGGTAAAGTTGCGCATCGCAAAATTGTCGATCCAGCGCAAAGGGCATGCATGCCGCTGGCCGCTTGAATCGACTCGTTGAATGGAGAGCTTGCGGACAAACATGGTCTCACTGTACATCGCCCGGTGTCGGCCCCTATTGCTTCGCCGCCCCGGAGACCTTTGCACTCTTTGCTTGCTGCGTATCGACCGTGAAGCGCTTGTAGTCGTAGTCGCGCTCGCTAATATGCTGGCGAAAGTTCTTTACCAGCAGCACCCTCGCCTGCATCGTCCCTTCCCCGCCGGTGGGCAGCCACAGTTCGTCGTTCCCTGAGGTTCCGGACTGGGGGCCTGAGTTGCTGAGGTGAGATACCGGAGCCTGATCAAACCAGAAGTAAGATCCCTTCTGGATGCTGGCGAAAAGCCCGGCAGCGACGCGGAAATTGTCGTTGAAGCTCACTTCGAGGTGAGCCACCTGCCGGTCGGCCTCGTCGATCCAGACGGTCCCCTGGAGCTTTTTTGACGCATCCTCCGCCAATCCATGGGTTTTCGCATCCTTGCGCCCAATAAAATCAAATACAATCGCCGGCCGGCCTCGAAAGTTCATCCGCCGCGGATTCCGCAAGTCCATGATTTCCAATATCCGGCTCACGCTGATTGTCGGCCCCTCAAGCGACTGACCCGGTGGGGTCTTCTCTGCCTTCTCCACCAGCTTGGTGACGCGCTCCGTCTCCTTTCGCTGGTCGCCGGCGTCAAGCGGACGGCCGTTCTTCTTCACCGTCCGTTCGATAATGTGGCTGTTGACACAGAAGTCCTCGGCCTCTTCGGTCTCGGTCTTCTTCACCTGGCCCTTGGCATCTATGTCCTGGGTAGTATGCAGTGAGGTATAGGTATAGGACTCCCGAGTCTTCTCCAACTCCTTTTGATGCTCCATCACCTGCCGCATGAGTTCGCGAATGTCAGGCAATGCCGGGCTCTGGGCTAACGCCGGGGCCGCCGGCAGCAATAACAAAATCACGATCGCCATCAGGGCTCGGACCAGCATGGACTCAGTTTCCTTTAATGGCGCTTTCTTTTCGACCCCGGGGCCTTTCAAAAGGTCACATCATCTTCCAGTAAGAGCTTTGGTTTTCCCGCCAATGCATGCTATACCGTAAACATCCATCGACGGGTCAATTACTTGGGCGAGATCTTGCCGCAAGAAGGAGGCATAAGGAATGTTCCGATTATTGATTCAATGGCTTCTGAGCGCGATTGCCCTTATGATCGTGTCGCGCGTCGTACCAGGTTTCAATGTTGGGTCACTGGAGTCCGCCATGATCGCGGCGGTGGTTATCGGCTTTCTTAACGCCACGTTGGGTCTCGCGCTTAAGGTGATCACGTTTCCCCTCGCTGTTGTCACTTTCGGCCTGTTTCTTTTGGTGATCAACGCCGGAATGATCATTTTGGCGTCAAGGTTCGTCATCGGATTCGATGTGACAGGGTGGACTCCCGCCTTCTGGGGATCGGTGGTGCTATCTCTGCTGGGCTTGATCATTCGTGCGTTTGCGAAGGAATAGAAAGCCGCTTCGCCCGCCTATCTTCAATCAGCCTACTTGGCGAGTTTCTGGGACTGATTTATGCTGCCCTTCTTTCGAGGCCTCTGAAATGCGTGAGCATCTCTCTTGGCATTTGCATGAGTCGCCTTCGCCGTGACTGCTATGGGATGGCTTAGAATGGGCCCGCTCAGAGTTTGCGGCGTCCGCATCGCTCCGGCGTTAGAGAATCCCCCCGCAGCGCCTGAAACATGCGGGATCGCAATGGCTCTTGGTTCCTGAACTGGTTGAATGCGTGAGTACACATCCCACCCACCACCGGCCACTACAACCACAATCGCCGCCGCGGCCGCGCAGCGCGCCATCGCACTGTGCGTCCATCCCCCGCCTGAACGCAATCCATCCGGCCAATGCAAGACGCGGCCCTGCATCGTAGCCGCGCGCAAGGCGGAGTTGACGCGATCTTCCAGTCCCTCCGGAGGTGGAAGACTGGCAATCAGCTGCAACGTCTTCTCCGCTTCTCCTCCGTGAGTGCGGACACGAACGGCAGCCTTTTCCGTCGGAGTATTCATCTGAGACTCCTCGAATGGTTGAGCAGGTTGGCCATCAGGTTGCGCGCACGAAACAGTCGGGAACGGACACTGGACTCGGTAATGCCAAGTACTGCGGCAATTTCGACGCTTGAAAGCTCTTCAAAAGCCGAAAGCACCAGCACCTCGCGCTCCTTTGCGGGCAGTTGGTCAACGCAGGAGAGGACGTGGGCATGGTGTTGGGCTGCGGCGGTCCGGTGCTCGGCGCTCAGTCCATCGGCCGGCAGCACGCGCGCCAGGTCCGCGATGTCGTCGGTTTCGGGGCGGGTTTTCGCGCGGCGCTTACGGTCCAGAACAATGTTCCAGACAATGCGAATCAGCCAGACTCGCTGGTCCCGCACTTCTTGCAGGCTGTCGCGGTGCCGCAAAACCCGCAGAAAAGCCTCCTGCACGGCATCTTCTGCGTCGGCGGTATTCCGCAGCACAGAAAACGCAACCCTGTAGAGGGTGGAAGCATACTGGTCCACCAGGGCTGCGAGAGTTTGTTCTTCAACGTGCTGGCGGGTTTCGTCGCGCACGGCGCTTGGGGCCATCTCCATCCAACCTGCGAGTATTGTCTGGCCAGCGCTCATACTCCACCAGACGCACCCAGACAGGAAAATGCTCAGGACGCCGGGCTTGCCAAGTAGTTACTAAAGGCCCTACTGCCCGGCGAGTTTTTGCGTGGCAATGGTGCCGGCCGCACCATCCTTGTCGGCGTCCTTCACTTTGGCCCACAGAGCCCGTGCCTGGTCCTGCTTGCCGCTTGCCGCATAGACATCGGCCAGATCCAGTTGCGCCACACTCGCTGAAACAGTCACTGATGGTTTGGCGATTATCGCATTGTAGAGATCAATGGCCTTTGTATCTTCGCCGGTCTTGCGATAAAGGCCAGCCAGCGCAAGCTTGGACAGGTTAGATAGGTTGCGGTCCCAGGAATCTGCGGCAGCTTTTAGATTCGATTCGGCGGGCCCACTCTGTCCCAATTCCCCGTAAGTTATGCCGGCAAAATAGCGCGCCTTGGTTCCCTCAGGAAGCCAGCCATACTGCTGCGCCACCGCGACAAACTGCTGATTCGCCACCTTGGACCGCTCGCTCGATGTTGCGTAAATGCCCTTCTCCGGCGGCGCACCCGGCTGGGCCAAAGGTGAGGAATACGTGTCCAACGCTGCTCCCAGAGCGGCATCGGCCGCAGCCGATCGCACATTCCAGTAAATGGCTGCGCCAAGGCACAGAATCACAAGTACCGCACCAGTAATCGCCCAACGCACGACGCTGGACCGGTGGCCGCTAAGCCAGCTCACGCTGGTCTTGGTGGCCTGAGCAAATTTATCGCCCTTCAGGGCGTGACGGGTTTGTGTGTCCACGGAATTTTTCTGTCCTTCGTCGAATCGACTTGCAGGCGGGGTCCGTTCAGGAGGGGGCGCAGCGACTGCATCCCTCCCAGTCTATCAGTGTGCGAAGTGGAGCGTCCACCAGTGTGGTGCCGTTATGCTACGGTCGAGCGAGGTGGAGCAGCTATGTGGGGAATGATTGCGAAAATCACGTCTGTACAGGACAAACGGGAAGAAATGATTGCGCTTCTTCAACAAAGTGCCGCCAACATGCCGGGATGCCTGAGCTATGTCGTAGCAAAAGATATTGCGGATGAAAATGTCCTTTGGGTCACTGAGGTTTGGGACAGCCAAGTGAGCCACGACGCGTCTTTGTCTCTCCGCCAGGTACAAGATGCAATCCCCCGCGCCAAACTCCTCGTCGCTGCCTTCGAAAAAGTTGCCACTACAACCCCTGTGTGGGGTACTGGGTTGTAGCGTCTACCCATCTGGTCTTGATGAGTGTTGAGCGCCACTGTCGTTAGCTAATAATATGGCCGGTATTCGTAGCAAGTGATCTGTCCGCTTAACTGGCGGCGAGGACGGAGCCATGCATATGCGCATGGGGATCTATCCGAGGACCGGAACGGGCAGGTACCTTCTCGATTCGCTCACTCCGGAGAACGATAGACATAAGAATCCCAGGCCGACCTTGGCGGAGCGACCTGGGATTTCTTGTTCAACGAAAGGTTGCGGCAGCTTAGTGATCGTGAGGAGCTTGGCGAACAGAAACGACCGTTCCGTCCGGTCTCGCCATCACGTAATTCCCATCGATCTGGCGCCACTCATTTCCCGCTGGCGGACGGCGAAGGTGGTTCTGCTTATAGTCGACCTTATCGCCTCTGTTCCAGTCTTCATGCTGAATCTTTGCGCCCGCCTTCCATTCGTTGTGCTGCTTGTAAGTGTGGTTGTCGGGATGATCCTGGGCCATGGCAGGCATGCTTGTCAGGGCCATTGCCAGGATGGGTAGTGCGAATGCTGCTTGAATCGTTTTCATAGTGCTCCTGAGAATTGGATTCCGCCTTGGAGGAAATGGCAGGGTCTTGCACGCCATTGCTTCTTCAGCAAGCTGAGAGATTACGTGGTCTGCGGAATGCAGACTGCTCAATATTGCACAGCTCATGGTTGCTCCAATTCAAATTCGACGATTCCCGTCTCAGCGAGGACGGTCCGCTTGCTCTAATTCCCTAGTAGCCTGTCGAACCCCGGCCAGATAAGCGCCAAACCGGCCAGTAATAGCCAGTTAATCGACATCCCCGACGAAGTGTTGTCAAAGTTGAAACTTTCTTGTCGAGTCGCATCATTTCTGCCGTGGCACTTGCGTGTACTCCGGCAACATGCGCGACGACGAGCGAAAAATGTGATAGTCGTCAAAAGCAAAATCGTTCAACATCGTCGCATAGGGTCCCCAGGTTTTGAACCCTTCATTCCATTCCCAAAGAGTGGGCACGGACCGCGCTCTCCAAAGGGACACGCTTCGTATTGGACAGATGTAGGTCTTTCCTCCGATCTCGACCGGTCCGTATTCGACCATGATGTCAGAGCGATCTAGCGGCACGAACCCTTGCAAGTCGGCCTCGATATCCATGCGGAGGATCGCTCCGCTCGCCGGATCGATTGCGATCTCGCCGTGATAGCTCGTTTGCTTTTTGAAGCCACTAGTGCCTTCGCCGTCTGGAAGACAGCAACCTGCAGCCTCGTAGACCGATTTCTGGTTCTCTTTCGGCACCGCAAAGCGAAAAACCGCATACCTGCCATTCACCCGCTGTTCCCATCTAATCCAGGTCAACTCTCCGGGAACCGCAATAGCGTCTTTCACCGCACTGAGAAGTGGGCCAAACGTGCCATACGTGATCAGATACCGATTTCCCCTCCCGCGTTGCGCGGCCTTTGCCTCAAGTACCTCGGAGCCATTTCGATAGAGCACTGTTGCCTTCGATTGATCCACCATGCGCAATGGTTCCGGGGCAACTCGGGTGGTTCCCTCCTCATACTGGGGTGTCTCCTCGTAACGAACCGAAGTTCGCCTCGCGAAGAAATCCGGTAACCTGGACATTGTTGAGCGTAGATAGTCGGCGGCCCGAGAGATTATTTGTCGTTGTGCATTCTCGTCCGGGGGCGCTTCGGACGGAATGTCCGTCCCAGGTGGCTCCAGAAACTCTGACGCGTCGGCCAGAGCCCTGAGCATCTGCCGGGTCTTCTTATTGGGCATTTCCGCCGTCCAGGACGCTACCTTCTCATCGCTGACCCGTTCAGTGAGTTCCAGACCGGATAATTCTCGCGCGACCTCGCCATTGGATTCTCCGCGCGTCGCCGTTAATGTCTGCTCTAACTGCGCAATTGTGACACGCCGAGTCGTGAGAGATGGCTCGTCGGAGTAAAACGGTTGGTCATAGTACCCCGTGCTGGTGCGGGCCTGTAATCCCGGTCTGCTCACTTCCACCTTAAGGTCGTGATACTCGTCTTTATGCGCTGCCGGAGCGGGGTCAAAAGATATCGTGTAAAAGGTGTTTGACCCGCGGACGCAGTCATCGATCTGTTTGACCAGGTCATCCCCTGTATCTTGCACCCGCCCCCCGCTTTCCACGGCAAGAACTTTCCGGTACACATACATAACGCTGGCTTGCCGCACCGTCTTCACTCCGCTCAGATATTCCTTATAGAGCTGCGAGCGTGGATCGGATCCTCCTACTGAAATGTCGCAGATTGCGATGCGAGCTTCTCGCAGCAGAGTGGAAAACCAGTAAATCAGGTCGAAAGTACGCTGACCCTCGCTTGCGTTTCCGGGATACTTACCGCTTCCTATCCCGCATCCGGGCCCGATCCAAACAAGCAGCTTCCTGCCCGGCTTCTGTCGTTCTTCCGTGGCAATGAATCCAAGCGCCTTCAACGCGGACATAATGGGGGGTTCTCCAAAAACAAGAGAGTTGAGGGGCTGTCCTCGCAAGTTCCTGCGCGGAGAGTAGTTAAGCAGGAATCTCTCATTGTTATGAACAAGGTCTTCGGCCAGGGTGTTCCCATCGCCAGACGGGTGCGCAACCGTCCACACGCCGTTTTCGGATAGCCCGAAGATCGATGTCGGGTGCGTCAAGTGGCCGTCGTTCTGCTGCAAGAATCTCGCGACCTCTCCTCGCTCATGCAAAGCCAGGATCGGAGGTGTGTCGAGCGTATCGATTAGAAAAATGACTTGGACTGAAGAATCTGGCTTGCCCGAGATTCCGTCGAATGCGTGAAAAGAGAGAATCTTCTGCGGCTGGCCGTTCTCCAGCAACGTGAAATCTTGCGGGTCAAGGCCGGACACAAGCTTTCCCGCTTCATCCATTACCACAACATCGAGCTTGATGAGTCCCTCTGCTCCGTTTGTTGCGTTAGTGGTATCGGGCGACGAAGCAGAATGTGCAGACGAAGATGAGGACTCAGTTGGCGCAGCGGCTGGTATGGCAGCCACGGAACAGGCAAGGAGAGAAGCCGCAACACAGAATGCCAATGTTGGCGAGAAAAGCCCTGATCGGAGATGGCGCAATGCCCCTCCCACTGGGCCGCATCCGCAGTTTGATGCCTGCATCTGCAGCCGCGAATTTACGTTCAGATTCTAGTCCAGGTTATGTCGAGTCAACCCACACGTTGAAACTCTGAATTGTCCGGCCACAGCTTCAGAGCTGCCGCAGCCACATGAGAACAGCGAAAGTGCCTTGGTCAAGCGATTACCCCTGGATCACCGCCCCGGCAAGGTTGGCAAACAGCGCCACGCGCCTCCGGCGCAGATGATGCTGTCTGAGTCCCTTTTTCACGACTCCTGGCGGCATCATCTTGTCCCGAATTGCGGCACCCCACTGTCCTGGGTGGCGGCATATCGTTACACCGCGTGGCGGAATCGACTGTGTTCAGCAGGGTCCCCTTGGTTCCATTGCAAATAGAGATTTTTGCATGTTATTTCTCCGCTCGGCGCACACTGAGAACAGATCCGAAATCCGTCTGGAATCCGGTATCGAAGAAATTCTTATGAGCCTACGGCAGAACCTTACAGGCCGCGAAAAAATCAGGCTTTGTAAGAGTCACAAGCTATAAGTCATGCGGCTAAATGGATGCAGCTTCAACCGCAAATTCGCCTTGTTTGTCTTCGTCAAGTCTTCGCCGTTTGAGTGCGTAAGTATAACTTATATAAGGATATAGATGCCTTGGAACGCGTTCCCTTTTCCTTCGCCAAATAGGAAAATGGCCCGACTCGCTAAGCCTCAATGCGGTAACTTGCAGGATCAGAGTGCAACCTGTTTTCGGCGCGCATGTTTGACCGGGCTGGAAACCCTGAATCGCGATGTGCTTCTCTTGTCGTAACGCTCACCCCGAAGTGCGGCCAACTCCTGAAGTTCCCCGCAGGCACTCTAGCTATGGCTCGGCTTGCCTCTTCATCAGTCGTAACGATAGGCTAGATGCATGTACGAAGAATTCCATGTAACTGACCTTTGGACTGGCGAAGATCTGTATTGCCGTTGGAAAGGCACTCTCGTCGCGATCGCCACGCGTCATGCTGATGCTGTTGACGTGCGCTTTGACGTGAACGATCGCCCCATGTGGATTGCCCTGCCCTGCACCGCCTGGGTTGAACAGAAGAAGCGCTCTGGCAAGGTCATCACCGATGAGCTGGCCGTCCAGATCGCAGGCCGGTACCTCAAGCAATTGATTGAACAAGGTTACGACCCGCAACGGGAGATCTATACCATGAGCGTGCCTGAGGTGCTCGACCAACTGGATGTAGTCGTCTCTGAAGCCAAATCGCTTGGAGGAATCCCCGAGCTACCCGTAGGCGTATAGTCCGCTAACCGAGCGTGCCCGGCTTAGCCTGTCTCTCGCTCCCAGAGATGCACATATGTTTGTTCCATCCATCCATGGCTGATAATTGCGACTCGCCCGGGGGTTAGTTCCACCGCTTTGGCGCCGTCGTGATGCTCAAACCGGTCGTCAAGCACAAAACGAGCCCATGTAACTCCGTTTGCGTCGGCCTGCTTGTAAGCGTAGAGCCGGCACTGGCTCCTATAAGGCTTGAAGGGATCGTGCTCTCCAACGATAACTTCCATCTTGCCGTCCTGATCCAGGTCACTTACTGAAATCGAGTGCGGTGAGCGAACCTTATCGATGATATGTACCTTGAACTTGCCACCATGCAAGTCGCCGGTATTCTCCAGCCAGCCCACCGGCGAGAGAAACGACTTATGCACGTTCCAATCGACATCTTCCACGGTAAATAGAATGTCGGGCCGGCCATCGCCATTCACATCCATGATGGCGATGCGCGAAATCGCCTCGAGGCCGGCGGACTTCAGATACTCCGATTCGATCAGCAGATGCGAGTCAAAGTGTCCATTGCCAAGATTCTCGAGCCAATAGGGCCCTGCGATGATGTCAAGCTTCCCGTCGCCATCCAGATCGAACGCAATCATCTCTTCGCCATACTGAACGTCGGCGATGACACGCTTTGGCCATGGATGTTGGCTTGGATCATCGGGAACCTCAAATATCTGGGGAGGGTTATGACTGTGATCGTGATACCCGCACACTAATGCCGCGCGTCCGCCAGGCAGCAAGGGCGCAATGACATTCCCGTGCGGCCAGTCGCCATCGCCCATGCCGATCGGGTGTACTTCCCATTGATCACGATCCAGATCAATGGGCTTGAGCCACACCAACTCGCTTGTAAGTGCATTATAGAAACCATCTGCATTCGGCTTCTCTTTTATGCCGATGAGTTCCAACTTACCGTCTTTATCCAGGTCGTAGGCGTTGATGATCTGTGCGACCCCTGGAATCGCATGGCGTTCCCAGGTCGGATTCTTGTACCACCACGCGCCGCACACAATGTCAGGTTTGCCATCACCATCGACATCGAATGCATGAATATCGATGCCCGTATGAGGCTTTTGACGATCGACAAATGTGTGCCGATACTCCGTCAGGATCGGAGAGGCCGTGCGCGGGCGAAACATCTGCACCCATCCCATATAAGCGCCCGCCTTCGCCATCACCTGGCCCGCGTGGCCAAGAACGACGTGGTTTCCGGTCTGATCAAGATCAACATACATCGCCTCGTGCGTGCCTTCGCCCTGGTAGATTAGTTCACTTTCCCATGACTTACCGCCGTCTGACACGGTGTACTTGAGCAGGCGAGCATTCCAGTTATAGGGTGCTTCCCAGCCGCCTTCATTCATTTCACCGACAAGCACTTGAACCCGCTTGGTCTTTGGATCACGCCAGGCCCGCAGGGTATGAGCGAAGTTGAGCGGGGCTTCAATAGGGTGTTCGAGCCAAGGCAGTTCAAGATCGGTATTCACTCGATTCTCGAACCATGCAAGGCGGCCATCAGGATATTCATCCTCGACAAGAACGACATCGGGCCGGCCGTTCCCAGTTATATCGATCAGGGCGGCGCGGCATAACTCCCGATAACCTGGTGCTATAGGATGGGTCTCCCAGTGTAGCCCGGAAAAGGCCCCTTCGTGCGGCGCAGAAAACCAATAGGGGCCGCTGACCAGTTCATCCTTGCCATCGCCGTTCAAGTCGCCTGCCGCCGTGCCTTCCGCCGATAACCCGGACTGTATAACTTGCTTCTTCCACGGGCTGTGAGGGTCACGCGGGATCTTATAAGCAAAGAGACCCGGCTGATCGCAATACATTGCATTTGAAATCAGTTCCTGCTCTCCGTCTCCATCCAGGTCCCCGAAGATTACATCGTGGGGATGGCCTGCGGTTTCCTCATCAAAGACATATTCTGTCCAGGGTTCATGTAAATCGTGTTGCGACTTATACCAGCAGAGTATCCACTTTTCGGCGTTGCTGGCCGCTGCGGGCAGGAGCTTCCCTACAATGATTTCCATGCGGCCATCGTGGTCGATGTCGCGCAGTGCCAGCCCCACTCCGTATCGTCCGAGTGCAACGGTGCCCTTTTCCTGCGTTGACGGCCGATACCACAGAAGCGCGCCATTGCCGCAAACCACTAATTCGGTCCTGCCGTCCCCATCGATGTCGGCTGCATTTTGTCCCGCTGTTTCAGTCATCTGCGGCGGGGCGGCATCCAGGATTACCAACTCCCACGCCCCACTGACCCGATTTGCATGCACCGTTCCTGGGCCGCGGTCTCTCGCGCTTTGATGTTGACCCTGGCTTGTTGGCTTTGCATCCGGTTGAGCGGCTTCGGAAATGACCGGAGCAGTGATAGCTCCCGCAATGAGTTTGCTAAACGTACGTCGGTTCACTTCAACGTCCCTTCGCTTTGTGCGAGTGCTAGGACCATATCATCGAGAACCACCCTTCGTAAAAACAGTGATATTCGACACTCGCCCCGAGACGAGAAGTGCCTCGCAAAGGCTAAACAGCCATGCCGCGATCAGACAGCCGTCTTGTTCAAATGGAATGCCGCGCCGATTTCCCGAGACTTGCCTTCAAAATTCATGGCATACTGCCGAATGCTCAATCGACGGGCTTGCATCCAAGCCCATTAAGGAGAAACACCACATGGGACATGGATTGATCGCGTGGATCATCA
The DNA here is from genome assembly GCA_963800145.1 of uncultured Acidobacteriaceae bacterium. Classification (GTDB taxonomy): domain Bacteria; phylum Acidobacteriota; class Terriglobia; order Terriglobales; family Acidobacteriaceae; genus Telmatobacter. Next base: position 424,685 of record CAWCZX010000002.1, read on the forward strand.
TTGGAGTGATTGCAGGCTGGATCACCGGGAAACTGATGAAGGGCTCGGGATTCGGATTCATCATGGACATGGTGGTTGGCCTTATCGGCGCGCTGATTGGCGGCTTCTTGTCCAGCCATCTTGGATTCGGAGGGGTCGGAGAACACGGCCTTATCATCAGTATCCTGATTGCCGTGGTTGGAGCGGTGCTCCTCACCTGGTTGGTGCGCCTCATTAGTGGAAATCGAACAGCCAACCTCTGACAGGCCCCGAAAGGGGACAGTCAAATCAGTGAAATCATCACACCTGGACGCTGAAAACACAAAAAGGCCATCCGCCGTGGCGGATGGCCTTTTTGTAGATATTATTGCCGGCGATCACCTAATCTCCCACACAGTCGCCCGTGCAGTACCATCGGCCCAGCGAGGCTTAACTTCCGTGTTCGGGATGGGAACGGGTGATCCCTCGCAGTATGGTCACCGGCAAACTTGATTGGCGCTTGGCGGGTGGTTGCCCGCAGCCTGCCGCGGCATCTACTCATGTTCCGGATGGTTTCTCCCGGATCTCCGTAGGAACGCGGACTGCAATCTGGCGCCAAAAAACTTTGCTCGTCAGAGCTGTTGCAACGAAATTGATTGGTCTTACAAGGCTTGTAAGAAGAAAGTCCGCTTTAACTGCGCGGAGTTAATTCTATGGACAAGCCGAACGGGCGATTAGTACTGGTAAGCTTCACGCATTACTGCGCTTTTACACCCAGCCTATCAACCAGATGGTCTTTCTGGGCCCTTCAGGGAGATCTCATCTTGGAGCGTGCTTCCCGCTTATATGCATTCAGCGGTTATCACAACCGAACTTCGCTACCCAGCCGTGCCCTTGGCAGGACAACTGGAACACAAGAGGTTCGTCCATCCCGGTCCTCTCGTACTAAGGACAGCCCTCCTCAAATCTCCTACGCCCACAGCAGATAGGGACCGAACTGTCTCGCGACGTTCTGAACCCAGCTCACGTACCGCTTTAATAGGCGAACAGCCTAACCCTTGGAACCTTCTACAGCTCCAGGATGCGATGAGCCGACATCGAGGTGCCAAACCAATGCGTCGATATGAACTCTTGGCATTGATCAGCCTGTTATCCCCGGCGTACCTTTTATCCGTTGAGCGATGGCCCTTCCATACAGAACCACCGGATCACTAAAGCCTACTTTCGTACCTGCTCGACTTGTAGGTCTCACAGTTAACCACTCTTATGCTTTTGCACTCGACGACTGATTTCCAAACAGTCTGAGAGTAGCTTCGCGCGCCTCCGTTACAATTTAGGAGGCGACCGCCCCAGTCAAACTACCCGCCTAACTATGTCCCTCTCCCGGATTACGGGAGGAGGTTAGGATCACAACACTCGCAGGGTGGTATCTCACCGTTGGCTCCACCAAGTCCGAGAACCTGGTATCAAAGCCTCCCACCTATCCTGCGCAGCAAGAATCATAACCCATAGTTAAGGTGTAGTAAAGGTGCACGGGGTCTTTCCGTCTAGCTGCGGGTAACCGGCATCTTCACCGGTACTACAAGTTCGCCGAGCAACTCGTTAAGACAGTCGTACGATCGTTACGCCATTCGTGCAGGTCGGAACTTACCCGACAAGGAATTTCGCTACCTTAGGACCGTTATAGTTACGGCCGCCGTTCACCGGGGCTTCAATTCAAAGCTTCGCTTGCGCTAACCTCTCCTTTTAACCTTCCGGCACCGGGCAGGCGTCAGCCCCTATACGTCGTTTTCGACTTAGCAGAGACCTGTGTTTTTGTTAAACAGTCGCCGTACGCGCTTCACTGCGGCCCACTTGCGTGGGCGCTCCTTCTCCCGAAGTTACGGAGCCAATTTGCCGAGTTCCTTAACGAGCTTTCACTCGAGCGCCTTTGGATATTCTCCTCGTCTACCTGTGTCGGTTTGGGGTACGGTTCCCTTTGTTCTCCTTAGAGGATTTTCTCGGCAGCGTGGAATCAGCATCGTAAGCCCCATACGGGACTGTGTTGCGCCTCACTGTTAAGACCCGACGGATTTGCCTATCGGATCCAGCTTACGCGCAGCAACCGCTATAGCCATAGAGCGGCATGCTTATCCTTCTGCGTCACCCCATCGTCAAACGAACATTGGGAGGAACGGAATATTAACCGTCTGTCCATCGGCTACGCCTTTCGGCCTCACCTTAGGGACCGCCTAACCCTGAGCGGATTAACCTTCCTCAGGAAACCTTAGACTTTCGGCGCGGAGGGTTCTCACCTCCGTTATCGCTACTTATGCCGGCAGGGTCTCTTCGCAACGCTCCACCAGTCTTCTCAGTCTGGCTTCGACGCTGTTGAGAATGCTCTCCTACCACGCACACCATAGGTGTGCATCCGCTGCTTCGGTGTACAGTTTTAGCCCCGTTGTATTGTCGGCACCGGACCGCTTGACCAGTGAGCTATTACGCTTTCTTTAAAGGATGGCTGCTTCTAAGCCAACCTCCTGGCTGTCTGAGCGTTCCGACTTCCTTTCCCACTTAACTGTAACTTGGGGACCTTAGCAGGCGGTCTGGGCTGTTTCCCTCTCGACGATGACGCTTAGCCGCCACCGTCTGACTCCCGGATATGTTGTCGCTGGCATTCGCAGTTTGGTTGGATTCAGTAAGCCGGAAAGCCCCCTAGTCCATCCATCTCTCTACCACCAACGCAATTCATCCGAGGCTAGCCCTAAAGCTATTTCGGAGAGAACGAGCTATCACGGAATTTGATTAGCCTTTCACCCCTACCCACAGCTCATCCGAGCTTTTTTCAACAAACACCGGTTCGGTCCTCCAGTGGGTGTTACCCCACCTTCAACCTGGCCATGGGTAGATCATCCCGCTTCGCGTCTATTCCTGCCAACTGAACGCCCTGTTCAGACTCGCTTTCGCTTCGGCTCGCTTACGCTTAACCTTGCTGACAAGAATAACTAGCCGGCTCATTATGCAATAGGCACGCGGTCAGGCATTCCCCTTGCGGGGCATAGCCCTCCCACTGCTTGTAGGCACACGGTTTCAGGTACTTTGCACTCCCCTCGACGGGGTTCTTTTCGCCTTTCCCTCACGGTACTGGTTCACTATCGGTCAGAGACGAGTATTTAGCCTTACGGGATGGTCCCCGTGGATTCAAGCAGGGTTTCACGTGCCCCGCCTTACTCAGGTATCCGCTTCGAGTCTGGACTACTTTCGCCTACGCGCCTGTCACGCTCTATGGATCCACTTTCCAGAGGATTCGGCTAGCAGCCAGATTGGTAACTCTACTGTTGCGGACCCTACAACCCCCGAGACACCGAAATGCCACGGGTTTGGGCTATTCCGAGTTCGCTCGCCACTACTATCGGAATCGAGGTTTCTTTCTTTTCCTTCAGGTACTGAGATGGTTCACTTCCCTGAGTTCGCTCTAACCCGCCTATGTATTCAGCGGGGAGTTCCTAGGGTTTGCCTAGGAGGGTTTCCCCATTCGGAGATCTCCGGTTATAACGCCTGTGTGCGGCTTACCGAAGCTTATCGCAGCTTGCCACGTCCTTCATCGCCTGTCTCTGCCAAGGCATCCACCGTGCGCCCTTAGTAGCTTGACCATAGAATTAACTCCAGCGCAGGGAGCCGAATCGCTTCGGTCCTGATCAAGAGATAACCTAAATTATCCGCCTTGAGAGTAACTCGCTACGCTCACGCGCTTCCGAGTTACAACTCCTAAAGACACTCTTCTTACTTTGAACACTTTGCCTGAGTTACTCACTTGCAGTAACTCATTGCTTGTGCTCGGCCTTGTATTGCGTCATCCACACTCTCATCCCTTCCAGATGCCTCGCGGCACTTGGTACGAGGGATAAGATGCGGATGCGCATTACCCAATCAATTTCGTTGTCAAACATCCAAACCTTTTCGACTTATCGAAAAGGCCCGCCCTGAGGCGGTTGAAACCTGCCAGCCAGTTGTTCATTCGGCCGGCCTGCTTCCAAATCGGCGTCACTTATAAGGTGGCGGCGATCGGGAAACAGCGAATTAAGAATGGTGGAGCTGAGCGGGATCGAACCGCTGACCCCCTGCTTGCAAAGCAGGTGCTCTCCCAACTGAGCTACAGCCCCAATTTCGGGTGCCTGCGGCAGAGATGGTGGGCCTGGGTAGATTCGAACTACCGACCTCACCCTTATCAGGGGTGCGCTCTAACCAACTGAGCTACAGGCCCGCGTTGGCCGCTCCCCCGCCGGCTCTTTCAGCACTTAGCCAGGAGCCCGGCGGCTCTCACAATCCTCATTCAGTTCAAAAGGGTTTCGAGGACAAAGGTTGAACATGCTGAGCGGCTACGCCGCCCATGACCATCGTGCGAATGTCAATCAAGCAAAGAAGGCTTGTATCAGAATTCCCGCGCCTGCCGTCAGGAACGGCTCTTGCGGGTTAGATGACGCTCGCATCCTACGTGACCTGATTCACATCAGGGACGCTCCGCTTTCGCGGAAGGAATGCAAATGCCACCATTTCTCTTTTAGAAAGGAGGTGATCCAGCCGCAGGTTCTCCTACGGCTACCTTGTTACGACTTCACCCCAATCATGAATTACACCTTGGACGGCTGCCTCCTTGCGGTTGGCTCACCGGCTTCTAGTGCAACCCACTTTCGTGATGTGACGGGCGGTGTGTACAAGGCCCGGGAACGTATTCACCGCGGCATTCTGATCCGCGATTACTAGCGATTCCAGCTTCACGCAGTCGAGTTGCAGACTGCGATCCGAACTGAGGCCGGCTTTTTCCGATTAGCTCCCCCTCGCGGGTTTGCGACGGTTTGTACCGGCCATTGTAGCACGTGTGTAGCCCTGGACATAAAGGCCATGAGGACTTGACGTCATCCCCACCTTCCTCCCCGTTATCCGAGGCGGTTTCACCAGAGTGCCCAACTTAATGATGGCAACTGGGGATAAGGGTTGCGCTCGTTGCGGGACTTAACCCAACATCTCACGACACGAGCTGACGACAGCCATGCAGCACCTATATTGCGGCCCCTTGCGGGGAAGGGATATTTCTACCCCGGTCCACAACATTTCGAGCCCAGGTAAGGTTCTTCGCGTTGCGTCGAATTAAACCACATGCTCCACCGCTTGTGCGGGCCCCCGTCAATTCCTTTGAGTTTCAGCCTTGCGACCGTACTCCCCAGGCGGACTGCTTAACGCGTTAGCTACGGCACGGCGGGATTGGGTACCCGTCACACCAAGCAGTCATCGTTTAGGGCTAGGACTACCAGGGTATCTAATCCTGTTTGCTCCCCTAGCTTTCGTGCATCAGCGTCAGTTGTGGTCCAGTGAGCCGCTTTCGCCACAGGTGTTCCTTCCGATATCTACGCATTTCACCGCTACACCGGAAATTCCACTCACCTCTCCCACACTCAAGCCCGGCAGTTTCTCTTGCAGTCTATGAGTTGAGCCCATAGATTTCACAAAAGACTTACCAAACCGCCTACGCACCCTTTACGCCCAATAATTCCGAACAACGCTTGCCCCCCTCGTATTACCGCGGCTGCTGGCACGAAGTTAGCCGGGGCTTCTTCTTCCGGTACCGTCATTATCGTCCCGATCGAAAGGAGTTTACGTACCGAAGGACTTCATCCTCCACGCGGCGTTGCTGCGTCAGGGTTTCCCCCATTGCGCAAAATTCCCCACTGCTGCCTCCCGTAGGAGTCTGGACCGTGTTTCAGTTCCAGTGTGTCCGTGCGCCCTCTCAGGCCGGATACCGATCACAGTCTTGGTGGGCCATTACCCCGCCAACTAACTAATCGGCCGCGACCCCCTCCCAAAGCGAATTGCTCCTTTGACCCGTAGGTATTATGCGGTATTAGCTAAGGTTTCCCTCAGTTATCCCCCACTCCAGGGTAGGTTAGTCACGTGTTACTCACCCGTGCGCCACTTTACTCAGGTATTGCTACCCTTTCTCGTTCGACTTGCATGTGTTAGGCACGCCGCCAGCGTTGATTCTGAGCCAGGATCAAACTCTCGTTTGAAACCTGATTGCTTCCCCTAACCGACGGAGGTCGATATAGGTTCAGCGGCATCGCACGCTCGAAAACGCACGATGCAATTTAGTGAGAATGATCAAGCCAAACCTGATCTTTTCTCACGACTGGCATGTTCAACCAAATTGTCAAAGATCCTTTTGAGCTCTCCGCCTGAGCGGCGCCCCTTTGGATCGAGGCCCAGCTGTTACACCAGGTTGTCCTCGAACTTGTTGCGCTAGCCGAATCCACGTTTGACCGCGACTGCCGGCATTTTTGCGCGAACTTTCTAAAACTATCGGACTTTCATTCCCGTGTCAAGATTCAAATCGTTAACTCACTTGAGGCCGCTCAAACTCGCTGTTGGCGGTAGGTTCCTCGCATGCAAGCCACGACCCCGATCAGGAAAAGTCCCGCCTCGAAAGCATCGCACTGCGCAAAATATCAATGAGCGACCAGCAAAAACTGCCCGAGCCGCTAGGGCTCGCAGGAGACGAACTCCTGGGTCATGCAATGGCTTTGTTCTCTCTAGGGATTCCCTACAGGGGTTCAGGGGCTCTTGCCTCACCTGACCCAACGAACCAGCTTCCCACTTCCCTCTAAGGGCAGGCCACACGGCCACCGGGAGGCTCCACTGCTCCTCTACAACTTTTCAAGAGTAGCACAAGCTACCCTCGTTTGCAAGGGGCTTCCGGCTACCCGGTTTGACCTCTGTGCAACTCCCCGAGAATAGCAATCGCCTCGCCCGAATGCAAGCATGATGCCCTGTGGAAAGCCTTCAGTTTCTGTGGGAAACGCGGGGTTCATTGTCTCGAAATGACCCCTAAATCCGTCAGCCCATTGACGAAGAATTGCATGGCCAGCGCTACCAGCAATAAACCCATAATGCGCACCAGAATGCGGATTCCCGTCTCGCCCATCACCAGCCGCACTTTTCCGGCGCCGGCCAGCACCCAATAGCTCACCAGGCAAGTCACTGCAATCGAGCCTAAAATGGCCCCCATCTGCCAATGCCAGAACGACGGCACCGTGCCTACCAGAACCATGACCGACGAGATTGCCCCCGGCCCAGCAAGCATCGGGATGCCGAGCGGCACGATTCCTGCGTCTTCCTTCGCCGCACCTTCTTCGGTATCGCCGTGCGCTTCCTGCGTGGGCGATCGCTTGGCCTCCAGCATGTCCAATCCGATGAGCAACAGAATCAGCCCGCCCGCAATTTCAAACGCCGGCAAGGTGATACCGAACATCCTGAAGATGAGTTGACCCGCCAATGCAAAGCAGGTCAGCACAATAAAACAGGTCATTGCAGCCTTGCGCGCCATGCGTTTGCGCCGAACTGCATCCACACTCTGCGTGATGGCGAGAAACGAAGGGATCGCAGCAAACGGATCCACTAGAAAGAAAATGGAACTCAGCGCCAGCACGCTGAAGCGCACGATGGGTGCCTTACTCAGTTCGCTCAGAGCGGCTGTAGCGGGGTTCGTCCAGATCACGTCTTATTAGAGCCTATACCCCCACAAATGATTCAATTGACCTGTGTTCATGCGCGTTCTCCACTTGTGGATTCCCCTCGCGCACCACCAGCCGCGTCTGGCAGCCTGCTTCGCGGGCCGCATCCAACTCTCGCACTACGTCGGAGAAGAAAAGCACCGAGCCCGTGTCATCGCCCATCGCCGCCGCAATCGCTGCATAACTTGCGCTGGCTGTCTTGGGTCCGGTTCGCGTGTCAAAGTACCCGGAGATCAGCGGTGTCAGATCGCCATAAATCGAGTGGCGAAACAGCAGCATCTGCGCTGCGACCGACCCGGAGGAATAGATGGCGGCCTGCCCCTTTGCGGACCACCGCGCAAACGCTTCCGGCACGTCGGCAAAGAGTGTCCCTTTCAACTGATCCGACTCGAAACCAGCCTTCCACACGCGTCCCTGCAGGCTTTTCAGTGCGGTGGACTTTCGGTCTCGATCCATCATCCAGAGCAGATAAGGTATGGCCCTCTTCCAACTCTCGAATTGGGAGAATGCCGGACAATCCGACGCGGTCTCCGTGCGGTTCTCCTCTGCCAGTTCTTGCAGATCGGCCTGAACCCCGGAATCGGCGTGATGCTCCTGGAAGAAATCGGAGAAGTGCGCTCTGGCGAAGGGAAACAGCTGCTCTGTGACCAACGAAAGTGGGGCAACCGTGCCCTCCACATCAAGCAGATAAAGTCGAGGGGCGACTGCCTTCATGCGCTCAGGCCTGTTGACACGCGCGGTCCGAGGTACGCGGGGCCAAAGCACAGCGGCTGGTATCCCTGCTCCACACCAGACCCGGTGTATTCGGGCGTCCAACCTGTCGTGTCTTGAAACCAGCGAATCGCGCGAATGCGCCGGTCTTCGCACAAAGTGAACCAGTGCGTCGTTCCACGGGGCACACGCAGCATGTCGCCAGGTCCCACCTCCACTGAAACGACGCGTCCCTGAAGATGCAGAAAGAAAATCCCTCGCCCGGCAAGAATAAATCGCACCTCGTCCTCCGAGTGCGTGTGCTCCTTGTCAAAGCGCGCCAGCATCGCTTCAAGCCCCGGTGTCTCGGGATTCACATCAATCACATCGGCCGTTACATATCCGCCGCGTTGCTTCATCGCATCGATCTCGTCGGCATAAGCCGTGAGCACCGCATCGGCCATCGCGTCTGCAGGCACACGGTCAAGACTCCAGCGCTCATAGTCGATGCCTAGCAAGGCGAGCGAATCCCGTATCTCGGATTCACCGTGAATTGTGCGATCTTCTTCGGGGAAGCGAAGAACAGCCATGTTTGCACCTCAAGAAAAATCAGCAACCCTGATTGGGGTGCTCCAGGTCTCGCCTTTGAGACCTGGGATTTCACTCTTGTCCGCCCAACAGCCGACGCCCCTCCACCTCGAACAGAAACTCGAGGGCCTCCAGGTGGCGGCGTGCCTCGGCCACGGATTTACCCCAAGTATAGAGCCCATGCCGGCTCAGCAAAACCCCATGCGCGCGTGGATGTTGCTCAAGTGTCTCGGCCAGTTTGACGATTAGTTCCCTGTAGTTTTGCGAGTTCTCCAGGATCGGCACCCGTTCCAGGTAATCATGGGTCGTAACTCCCGCCAGCCCTTTCAGCAACTCGTAGCCTTCCAGGGGCACAAACCCAATCGCTGCGAAAAGGCCCGAAAGCAGCGTGTTCCAAATTGAGTGCACGTGCAGAATCGCCGTAGCCTCGGGGCGTCCTCGATAAAGAACTGAATGCAAGCCCGTCTCGGCCGAAGGAGCGCCCGGTCCAATTGCACGACCCTCGAGGTCAACCTCCAGCAGATCGCCGGGCGTCAGCGTGCCTTTGTCGAGTCCACTCGGCGTAATCAGGATGTGTCCGCCTTGCCGCACGCTGAAGTTGCCGCTCGTCGCCGGCACCCACCTTTGCCCATAGCACCACCGCGCGGTCGCGCACAACGCGTCAATCTCTGTCGCAGCGGCGTCCGCGCGCAAAATGGAATCCGTATCGGGGACCATACGTGTGAAAAGTGTACCAACTCCATCTTCCTGAATTACCGATCATCGCCGCACTACAATGGTTCCTTGCTCCCCACAGCCCAACGCGACCGGCTCGACGTCGTTCTCGTCTCTCCGCGCAACCCGCTCAATATTGGAGCGGCGGCACGCGCCATGGCCAACTTCGGTTTTTCCCGGCTCACCGTCGTCGCTCCCTTCGCCCCTCACTGGCGCGAGGCGCGATCCGCGATCGGTGCCCCGGATCTACTCCAAAACGCCAAAGAACCGGAGTCTCTCTCCGAAGCAATCTCTGCCTGCACACTCGTGCTCGGCACCGGGACTCTTACCCACCGCAAGCCCGAGCAGCCGATCATCACGCTGCCTTCCCTGGCGCCGTTGGTTCAGCAGGAAGTCGCTCGCGGTGGCCGGGTCGCCATCCTCTTTGGTCCAGAAAAACACGGCCTCACCCGCGAAGACCTTTCCTATTGCCACGTACTCGTTGAAATTCCAACCGACCCGGCGCAACCCTCGATGAACCTCGGCCAGGCTGTGGCCGTCTGTCTCTACGAGTTCGCCACCCGTGTCTTCCTCCCTGCAGAAGAACAGCATCAACCACTAAACTCGAAAGCCCAAATCGCCCCGTCCACCTCTGGCATCCTCGATACACTCGGTCGAATTATCGAGCAGGTCATGATAGCGGCGGACTATTCCCCTCGCGCCATGCAACCGGCGAACCGCCACGACCTTCGCTTGCTCTTGCGACGGCTCAATCTCAACTCGGCTGATATAAGGCGCGCCATCGGTCTCTTCCGACGCATTCTCTGGGGTCTCGAACGGCAAAAGAAGCACGGCTCTTCGCCCCTGTAACACTCCCGTAACTAGATTGCATTCAATTATTTTGCACGCCGCGTATTCATTGCTGGTAAAGTGGCGGACGAGGGATCCCCCGATGTGTCTATTGACTTCCCCATCTCGGGCATTGCCTTGTTCCTTGCCCGGAAACCGCGTAACCCTTTCTATATGCGTGGTTGCGTTCGCATTGGCGCTCGGCGCCCATCTCTGCGCGCAAGTGACCCTTCCTGCCTCGGATTCCCAGCAACCGGCCTCGTCCACCGCCTCTCAACCGGCTGCACCCTCTCCCGCCGCGTCCGCTGATTCCGCCCAGGCTGGCGCCATCACCGAAGACGAAATCCGGCAACTTCTCGTCGGCAAGTCCCTTTACCTGCGTGGCGGCTATCTCGACAACTCGCTGAGCTTCGATGAACACGGCGGCCTCATTGGTCACTCGCCGCAAGGGTCGTACACGCTCAACCTCATTCAAATCGACAAGGTCCATCTCGCCAAGCGCAAGTTGGAATTGCAAGGCGTGCGCTATGGCCTGCACTTCCTGGGCGCGACCGATAATGAGGACCCTACCAAGGCCGTGGATAAAGTCAGAATTACGCCAAAGAAAAAGCTGGTCAAGATCACCATCGATCGTGAATTGGTCGTCATTCCAAAAAAGAAGAAGGCCAGAAAGGGCATCGCGTCCGCGGACACGGCGGAATCAGCAGCCGTCTCTATCCCCAAAGATGCGCCGAAAGACGAGACCTCTGACGCCCAGACCGAAATGGCTGCCGTGCCTGAAGCACAACGACCCGCCAACGCTGCGAGCGTGACCACCACTAACTCCCCGGCGCACGCGGCCCACCTCCTCAGGGAAGCTGTAGGCCGCATCTTTGCGCCGGGACTCGACGACAGCATGGTCGCCGCCATGCCCGCGTTCTGGAAGCGCTATTACCAAGCCGTCGGTGCCCATGCCGATTACCGGCCCGCCGTGTCGAGCGTTTTTCGCCAAAATGACGTGGACCAGAAGGCAAAGTTGCTCACCAGGATCGAACCGCCCTCAAACGAGTATGCGCAGAACGGCGGTGTTGCCGGCATGGCACTCTATCACGCAGTCATCGGACCTGACGGAAAACCGCAAGAGATTGTAGTCGGCAGACCCATCGGATTCGGGCTGGATGAAAGCGCAGTCGAAACCATCAGCAACGCCAGTTTTCAGCCTGCCCTCAAGGATGGAAAGCCGGTTCCTGTTCTGCTCGACCTGCTTGTGCAGTTCCGCATCTACTCCAAGCGAACCGCCGTAGAGGGAGATCCGGAGACGGCCGCCAAACCCGCCGAACCAGTTCTCCCCGGGCCCTACAGTGCAGTCCATCCCTAGTTCTCAAGGCTAATCATCAAGAACGGGATTGCGCGGAGGATGGGTAGCATGCAGATCTGACGCGCAAGACGGCGCCAAAAATAGGTACGATGCTCGTCTTACATTTGTCTTACGCTGTTAGACATTGCTTGAAAACGGGCTCGGCTTGTAAGACATAGGGCTTTTCGCGCGTCAATCTGCCTTACCAGCTCGTTATGCCACGTGTCCGCCCGCATTCGGGCCGGTGAGTGACGTCAGACAAGCGGCATCTAACCGTCGGGGGCGACTGGAACGCATTGCAAATCCCGTATCTCGCCAGCATCCTCATCTGGACAATCTCGCTCGCCAGCATCTTTTGCATGCTGCTGCGCCCGCGCCGCATTGAGGAGGCATATTGGATCGATGCAGGCGCAGCCCTGCTGGTCGTCACCGGCCTCATCCCTTTCCGCGAGGCAGTCTTCGCCGTCTCTGAGGGCCTCGACGTCTATCTTTTCCTTACAGGAATGATGGTTCTCGCCGAGTTGGCCCGTGAAGAGCATGTCTTCGACTGGGCAGCCGCTTTGGCCGCGAGGCATGCGCGAAAATCGCCCCGCCGCCTCTTCACTCTGGTCTATATCGTTGGAGCCATCGTCACCGCACTGCTCTCCAACGATGCCACCGCCGTCGTGCTCACTCCGGCTGTCCTTGCTGTCGTCCGCCGCGCCCGGGTTGACCCGAAACCCTACCTGCTCGCTTGTGCGTTCATCGCCAACGCGGCTAGCTTCGTCTTTCCCATTTCCAATCCTGCCAATCTCGTCGTGTTCAACGCCCGGATTCCGCCGCTCCTTAGTTGGCTCAGCATTTTCCTGGTCCCCTCGCTTGCGTCGATTCTCGCCACCTATCTTTGCCTGGTTTGGATGTTCCGAAAACAACTGCGGGGCGAGATACAGGGCGAAGTCGAATCCGTGCCGCTTAGCGCGGAAGGAAAACTCGCAGTCGCAGGATTGCTCCTGTCGGCAGGCGCATTGATCGCCTCCTCAGCTCTTGGGCTTTCGCTCGGTGCTCCCACTCTTGGCGCTGCGGTTCTCGTGCTGGGAGTCGTTGCATCCCGCAACCATAGTCTTGTCGTCCGTGTTGCGAAGGGCGTCTCGTGGGCCGTCCTGCCTCTGGTGGCCGGGCTCTTCGTCATTGTGGAAGCTCTCAAGAACGCGGGCCTCCTCCGAGTCGGGCTTGCAGGACTCAAATCGCTGGCCCCCATGCCCGCCTGGATAGCTAAGGATGTATCCGCATTCGCTGTAGCCTTCATCTCAAACGGAATGAATAATCTTCCCGTCGGACTCATGAGCCGTGCCGCGATTCAGCACGCCCAGCAATCAGGAATTGTCGCCCACGCCATGGCGATCGGCATCGATCTGGGACCGAATCTCTCCATTACCGGTTCGCTGGCGACCATCCTTTGGCTCATCGCTCTTCGCCGCGAAAAAGTCGAGATTACCGCGTGGGAGTTCTTAAAGTTCGGCGTCGTCGCGATGCCCGTCGCGCTCCTCGCGAGTTTATTGGTTCTCAGGAGTTAGGGCCGCTGCCCCCGGGCGGTTCCCACAATTCCACCCGGTTGCCGTCCGGGTCCCATATCCACGCGAAACGCCCGTAATCGTGGTCCTCACGCTTCGAGTCAATCCGCACCCCGCCGGCGGCCAGTCGAACCAGCATTTCGTCCATGTTGTCCACTCTGAAATTCACCATGGACTGCTGAGAGCCTTCTCCGAAGTATTTCGTGTCCGTTGGAAAATGCGCAAACACAGTCATGCCGGCCGACTCGGGTCCATCGAAGACTATCGACCCGTCATCGCCGGCTGCCACCCCCAGGTGCTCCGCATACCAGGCTGCCAATTCCTTCGGATTCCGCGCCTTTAAGAAAACACCGCCAATTCCAACTGCCTTCGCCACTCTCCGTTCCTCCCACCCTAATCATCCAGCCTGATTAATTCGTCCAGTTTTGGCTTGTGCTTTGCATCGCGGCCCGCGCGCGGTTCGGTCTGGATCACCCGGACCGGTTTGGGCTGGCCCACGCGCTCCCGCGCGTTCGCTTTTACCGCCTTGGTCGCTGAAAATTTCCCTGGCTTGCGTTTCGTCATGGCAAGGACGAGTATGTAATAGATTGAGCACGATGGGAAGACCCAACGCCCCTGGGCGGTGAGTCATTATCGCAGTGTTGGAGCCACCTACATCGATGGAAGAGCGGGATTTTTTCAACGAGACCACGGAGATGCGCACCCACATGATCACCTGTCCCAAATGCGGCCAGGAAGCAGAATACAAGGTCACTTGGGTGGTCCGGCGCAAAAAGCCGCAACCGCCTCGGAACGCCGATGAGCGTGACCGTGCCCGTTTTGCCAAGGCGCAGTCCTATATGGTGCGGCGCGACGACAAGCTGGCCTGCGCCAACATCCGCTGCCGCAAGCCTTTCGAAATCACGTCGCTGCAGTCCTTGGCCTTTCTGTCGGAATGAGTTGACAAGGGCTGGGACAAGCCTGGTCCTGCTGATCTGCATGTAGTTTCTTGCTGTCACATCGCCCAACCGCTGGCGTGCAAGCCATGGCATGTGATTGAATCTAAGACATCGGCGACCCGGGCCTGGAGGCCGAAAGCGGGTTCGCAGGAGATCTAAATCAATGGCAAATTTCCTTCTTCCCCCCGAAGAGCGCAATCTCACCCCGAACCAGGTTGAGGCGCTCGACAAACGGCGCGACCTCGGACACACCTTCCTCGTTCTTGCCGGTCAATTCGCAGTGATCGCTACAGTCCTTCTGCTCTGGGTAGGTCAGGACCTGACCTACTCGCCGGGCTGGGCTCATCCCATGGCCTATTACTTTTTCATCATCCTGGTCCTCATTGCGTGCTTCGGCGTTGCCGGCATGGTGCTTCGCAGAGGCACGCCGCGCCTCGACTGAGTCCCGTTCTGTTCAAACCCGCCATAGCACCTTCGGAATCGGTGTAATCCGGAACCACGCACTCAAGTGGCTTTTTTCTCAAGAAAAAGCCACCCTTCACAGCGCGCAAAAGGGTCTACGTGTATTCCGAAAGTGCTCTAAGCCATGCATGCTGCGGCAAAACGGTATAGCCTTGAAGATGCAGATGGCCGCCTCTTCCCCAATCGCTTCCCCTGCTCTGACGCCCATTCCTCGGCTGACTGATAGCCATGGCCGCGTCATTCACGACCTCCGCGTCTCCATCACCGACCGCTGCAACTACAAATGCGTCTATTGCCGAACCGGTGAGGTCGGCGCGCAGTATCCGGAACTCGGCATTGACGAGTACCTGCGCCTCATCAAGCTCTTCGTCGGCCTCGGCATCGAGAAAGTGAGGCTCACCGGTGGCGAGCCTCTGCTGCGTCGCGGCCTGATCGACTTGATTCAAGAGCTGAGCCGCATCCGTACGCTTTCGGGCAACTCGCTTGACTTGGCGGTCACCACCAACGGCCACCTCCTCGACACGCTTGCCGCACCTCTCAAAGCCGCCGGTCTCAACCGCGTCACCGTCAGCATGGACGCTGTCGATGCCCCAACTTTCGAACGCATCACGCGTGTTCCTGGCAGTTATCAAAAAGTTCTCGGCGGAATTCGCGCTGCACGGGTCGCCGGCCTCACGCCTCTCAAAGTCAACTGCGTTCTGCTGCGCGGCTTCAACGACGGCGAAATCGAAGGATTCGCGCGCTTTGCCCGCGAAGAAGATGTCGTGGTCCGCTTCATCGAATTCATGCCCCTTGAAGAAGGCCGGTTGTGGACTCCGGCAATCGTCGTGCCCCTCGCTGAAATTGTGGAGCGCATTAGCCGTGAAATGCCCTTGGTGCCCCTGCCGCCACGCGAAGCCAGCGAGACTGCCCGTCGTTACACGTTTCCTGACGGCGTTGGAGAAATCGGTATCATTGCGCCGGTTACCCAAGCCTTTTGTGGAGCATGCAGCCGCGTGCGCCTCACATCCGACGGCAAAATTCGCACTTGCCTTTTTTCCCAGGTGGAGCATGATCTCTACGGCCGCATGCGCGACGGAGAAACCGATACGCAATTGCGCGAATACATTCATCAAATCGTGCAAGGCAAGGAAGCACGCCACCACATTGGCGAGCCAGGTTTCCTCAAGCCTTCCCGCTCCATGGTTCACATCGGCGGATAAATGCAGAAATCAGTCAGTTAGAAGCGCCGCGATTCAATTCCCATCCACGAACCTTGGATGAGTCGAGCCCAAAACATTTTCCGAATTCCGAACTCCGGTTGCCTCGTGATACTTCGGCCTGATCACGGAAGTACCCGCAAGCCTCGCAGGCGTCCGCTGCTTTCGTTCGGTTTCGTGTGCAAGAATGACTCCATATATGGGTGAAACTATGACGAACGAGTCGGAAAAACGCATCCCGATCGACGACTTGCTCGTCTTTCACCAGTTGGCGCGATCGCTCACGTCGAGCTTCGACTTGGACATGATTCTGCGCACCATCATCGATCATATGGAACGTTTCATCGAGGCCGACCTGTGGACGCTGCTGATGCTTGACGAAGAGCGCCAGGAACTCTACTACGCCATAGCCGCAGGCGGCGAAGAAACTTCGCTTCGCGACCTCCGTGTGAAAGTGGGAGAGGGTGTCGCAGGATGGGTGGTCGAGCACGGCGAGACGTTGATCGTCCCTGAATCTGACGACGATCCGCGGCTTCACAGCACCAGCACTCCCGACACACCGAAGATGCGCTCCGTCATTGCTTTGCCACTGCGCGGTCGCAAGGGTACTCACGGCGCGATCGAAATCTTCAACCCGCGCTCTGAGCAGTTGACCGACTACACTATCGCCTTTCTGCACATTCTCGCCGATCACGCAGCCATCGCGATTGAAAATGCGCGTGACGTCGCCCGCATTCAGCAACTCACCATTACTGACGACACGACGGGACTCTTCAACGTGCGCCATCTTTATGAAGTGCTGGCATGGGAGATCGAGAGGTGTGGGCACCAAGGTCTTCCTGTGAGCCTTGCATTCCTCGACCTTGATCGCTTCAAGCAAGTGAACGATGCGCACGGTCATCTTGTTGGAAGTGAGCTTCTGGCACGCACCGGGCAGCGGCTTCAGGAACTGAGTCGCAAGCAGGACCTGTGCTTCCGTTACGGCGGCGACGAATTTGTGATCCTGATGCCTGAGACAAGCGCCAAGGATGCGCTAACCCGCTCTGCAAGCTTGCTTCGTGCGCTGATGGATACTCGCTTTCGTATGAAGAGCGGCTTGCAACTCACCGTGAGCGCCAGCGTTGGCGTGGCCACCTCCCCCGCCGACGGCGAAGCCGTTCACGCCATCATCGGCACGGCCGACGACCGAATGTATAAGGTGAAAATTGACGGCCGCGGCAACGTGCGCGGCGCGTAATTCTTCTCGCGCACGCAACTCAACGGGCTACTCGTCTTCCGTCGAACCTTTTTCTGTAATCTGCCCCTCGGCAATCTTCTCCAACTGATTGCGCCAGTCCAGCCCCTCGATAAAGCCGCGCGACTCGCGCCAGCCCGGCTCGACAATCACGTGAAGTTCAAGATAGACGCGTGTTCCCAGCAGTGACTCAATCTGCTTGCGCGCGCCCGTCCCGATCTCCTTCAGCTTGGCCCCGCCCTTGCCAATCAATATCGCCTTCTGTCCCTCGCGTTCGCAATAAATCGCTGCGGCAATGCGCGTCAGCGGCAGTCGCGCTGGAGCCTGTCCCTTCTTGCGTGGCGGCGCGGGCGGCTCGGCTTCTTCATATTGCTCAATCACCACAGCCGACGCGTAGGGCACCTCTTCGCCGGTCTCCACCAGAATCCGCTCTCGTATCAGTTCCGCCACCATGAACCTCTGCGGCTGGTCGGTGTACTGGTCTTTGGGATAGTAGCGTTCCCCCGTCGGCAAAGCCTCGACGATCTTTTGCACCAGCACGTCGAGTCCGTCGCGCTTACGCGCACTCACCGGAATCACCTCGGCAAAGTTATGCTTCCGCGTCAGCGTATCAATCAGCGGTAGCAGCTTATCCTTCGCCACCAGGTCGATCTTCGTCAGCACCAGGAACACAGGACAGTCCAGCCCGCGAATAAGACCGAACAGAAACTCCTCTTCGCTGTCCCAACTCGGACCTCGCGATTTTGCATTCGAGATTGTGCTGTCATCCCGATTTGCTTTGTCTTCCTGAGTGAAGCCAGTTGCGTCTTTTGCAACTTGCGCAGTCGAAAGCCTGCCCTGAGCCTGAGGAAGGGGATCTGCGGTTGTCTTTCGCTCATTCTCCTCTACGAATGTCTCCAGCCCCACCCGCCGGCTGGCATCCACCAGCACCAGCACCACATCGCGCGTCTCGAGCGCCGCGTGCACCTCCTGCAACATGCGCCGATCGAGTTGCGAACTGGGCTTGTGTACGCCCGGCGTATCCACAAACACGATTTGCGCAGCGGGGTGCACCCTCTTGCGCGCGGGCACCTCGACCACTCCGGCAATTCGATTGCGTGTGGTCTGCGGCTTGGGCGTGACGATGGCTACCTTTTCGCCAATCAGCGCGTTCAGCAGCGTGCTTTTGCCGGCATTGGGCCGGCCTAAAATGGCAACAAATCCGGATTTCAATGGATTGCGTTTTCTCCTGACTGAGTGTACGGCATTTCATTCCGCATCGCGGACGATGACAGGCTTCACGATGAAGGCGCTGCGGTGCTTTCAATTTGCGGCGGAAATACCCGCAGCCTTTCGATGCGCCGGTCGGTTGAAGCCACAACTTCCACGCGCAGCCCAGTGTGATCCAGCACCACCACCTCGCCGGCAAGCGGAATGCGCCCCTCAATCTCACTCACCAGTCCGCCCAGCGTACTGGCTTCATATTGATCGCTCATCTCAACCGGTTCACCGAACAGATCCGGCAAATGGTCCACCGGGAAATTGCCCGGCACCACCCACACGCCGGCCGGCTCGCGCTGCGGCTCTTCGATCGGTGCATCCACCTCGTGCTCGTCGCGAATGTCACCCACGATCTGCTCCAGCAGATCCTCGATCGTCACCAAACCGGCCACCCCACCGTATTCGTCGATCACAATGCGCATGTGCTGCTTCTCACGCTGCATCTCGCGCAGTAGTTCGTAGCCGCGCTTCGTCTCCGGCACAAACACCGCTGGCCTTTCGATGCTCGCAACCGTCCGTGTATGCGCCTCTTCGTCGCTGATCTGCAGCAGGTCGTGTGCGAATGCAATCCCCGTGATATTGTCGAGCGAACCGGAGAAGACCGGCACACGCGAAAAGTTGTGCTCGCGCAGCATTTCGAGAAACTGCTCCAACGTTATCGATTCAGGCACCGCAAAGACTTCGGGCCGCGGCGTCATCACCTCGCGCACCAGTTTGTCCCCAAATTCAACCGCCGAACGCACCAGGTCGCGGTCGTTCTCTTCCAGGATGCCCTCTTCTTCTCCGGCCTCGAGCAGCGCTTCCACGTCCACCGCGGCCTCCTCTTCGGGGCTTGCCGGTTTCTCCGCCAGCGAGGCCACTGAATTGAAGAAGCGGATAAACACCGTGATCGGCGTCATCAGCCAAAGCAGCAGGCGAACGGGCCACACCAGCCGCGCCGCCCATCGTCCCCGCGTGTGATTGAAAAGCAGTGAGGGGAATATCTGGTTGCAGAATGCCACCACCAACACCAGGCCGAGCACCGCCTGCACGATCTCCGCATAGCTCGGGCCCTCCGCGCGTGGACCACGATCGAACAGCACCGCGCCAAACTCCAGTGCAATCGCGCCCAGGGCCAATTGCTGCAGCACCGCCGCGGAGATAGCGGCATGCTCGCGGCTTAACCCAAGCTGCGGCTCTACCTGCTCTTCCCACGCGTCCAGGTTGTCCTGCACTTCATGCGAGAGTATTTTCCCGAACTCCGAATAAACGCGGCTGATATAGGAGGCGAGCGTCTCCACCAGCGCCGCCACGCTCAACAGCAGGAGGATCAGCGCGGTCATGGCTTTGCGCCCACACGAGTTTGCCGTGCAGGGTTGCCGCGCGCCATCACCCTCCGTTTTGGCTGAGCAACTCGTTCGATCAGCCCTTGTGGCAGCCCCAGCCGGGTCCGTAGCAGTCGCTCACGCCGCGCCATTCGGCCCGTGTCGCTCTCGTGATCGTAACCGGCCAGGTGCAGCAACCCATGCAGCATCAGCACCTTGACCTCTATGGACAAAGCATGCCCCTGTTCAGCGGCTTGGCGCAGCGCCGCCGGTACGCTAATGGCCAGATCGCCCGCCATCCCTTCGGCGCCCACACCTTCTGCTGGAAAAGACAACACGTCCGTCGTCTTGTTCTTGCCTCTGAATTGCCGGTTAAGTCGCCGAATTGAAGCATCCGTGGTCAGCAACACCGTCACCTGGCCGCGCAATTTCACAGCAGCCTGCGCCTCCCGCAGGAAGTGTGCGAGTGTGCGAGTGGTGGGAAGTTTATGTTCGCGTGAGGTTGCCGGGTGGTGTGGCACTACAAACCGTCTGCCATGGCGGATCTTAGCCAGCGCAGCGTCGGGTTCCAAATCTGAGTCGAGAAGAATCATCGTGCGCAGGGTCCCGCCGCAGCGGAACCCCGAGTCACCTTTGATTTTACGCGAACTCCCGATTCATTGCGGCATCGCCGGGTGCGTCGGTTGCCCCTGCGGCTGCTCTGCAATGCTTTCGCCCATCCCCAGTGGCAATTCCTGTTGCGCCGGCTTGGCGCTCTCGTAGGCGTTCACAATACGCTGCACCAGCGCGTGCCGTACCACGTCGGACGCCTCGAAATGGCAGAAGTGGATCCCCTCCACCCCGTTCAGAATATTGATCGCGTCCACCAGCCCGGACTTGCGCGGATTGGGCAGATCTATTTGTGTAATGTCGCCCGTAATCACGGCCTTCGAGTTGTTCCCCATGCGCGTCAGAAACATCTTCATCTGCTCGATCGTCGTGTTCTGCGCCTCGTCCATGATGATGAAGGCGTCATTCAGTGTGCGTCCGCGCATAAAGGCCAGCGGTGCAACTTCAATGACATTCTTCTCTAACATTTTGTCGACCTTCTCCGGCTCCAGCAGGTCGTAGAGCGCGTCATATAGAGGACGCAAATAAGGGTCAACCTTCTCTTGCAGACTGCCCGGCAAAAACCCCAGCCGCTCCCCTGCTTCCACTGCAGGCCTCACCAGCACAATGCGGCTGACTTTTTTGGCGTTCATCGCCGAAACCGCCATCGCCACCGCCAGGTACGTCTTGCCCGTACCTGCCGGTCCCACGCCAAAGACCATGTCGTTCTGCTCGATAGCCTCAACATATTTTCTTTGATTGATCGAGCGAGGCTGTACCGTCCTCTTCACGCCCGCGGAGCGCTGCTTGCCTGCATCGGCCAGTGATCGCAGCGTCGTTGCCGGATCGGCCACCACCAGCCGCAGCATTCCGTTCAATTCTCCATTGTGTGGATTGATGCCCTGTCGCCGCAGCGCCTCGAAATCCTGAAAGATGCGCTGAACTCTTGCCACCGCCTCCTGAGGCCCCTCTACATGCACGGCATCGGAGCGGAGGTCGATCCGGACACCGAGCGAGTCTTCCATCAGCCTGACGTTTTCATCGCGGGTCCCAAACAGGGGCTCAAGGTTAGGTGTGATTTCCAGCGCAGCGTTCAGACGGCCTCCATGGCTGCCTTCCGGGCAGACAACGGGTATGGATTGTAGAGGTGTGGGCCTATCGGCGGGGTGGCGTAAAATCTTTGCGCTTCGAGCCTACAGGCGCGCACTAGAGCTTGGATGGTATGAAGCAATAGCGGGTTGGCGAGGGCGACCAAATCCTGTATCTGGGGAGAGAGTAGCGCCGGTTGGTCCCGGCGTCAATCCCACCTCAATTAAAGTTTAAAACAAAAGTTCACTCTTCGGGTACCGGCTGAATTCCACTCTGCGCCATCTCCGGTACCCGCGCGGACCAGGATGCCCGACCCAAGCACGCTTAATCCGGCACGAAAGTAGCCCCGCGATGAAGCGCAGCGAAATCCGGCGGGAACCCGAAGCCGGCAGTCTCCGGTGCCCAGGAGGGCCACCTCGAAGTCTCTCAATTACCGTACGCCCACCACCGGTTCATTGACCCGCCGCCCGCTTTCCCGTAAACTAGGAAATTGCGAGGGATGCGGCTCAAGTTGCATTCTCAAACCGCATCATTCCAAAGATTTAAGGAAGCAGAATGGCAAACCATGTATCGTCGCTCAAGCGTGCCCGCCAGACAGTAACCCGCACCGCGGTGAACCGCGCCAACCGCACCCGCGTCCGCAGCAGCCTCCGCGCACTGCGCGAGGCCATCGCCAAAGGTGACGTCAAGGCCGCCAACACCCAGTATCGCGAGACCGTCTCCACCCTCGACAAGAGCGTCCAGAAGGGCGTCCTCCACTCCAACACCGTCTCCCGCTACAAGAGCCGCCTCAACGCTCGCCTCAAAGCCCTGGCCACCGCCAAGGCGTAGCATTCGGCTGGCCCGTGCGGCCGCAATCCGAAATCGACGTTCAAGAACGACACGGCCGGGAATCTCTCGGCCGTATCTGTTTCGTTCCTATCTCTCCTGCATCGCCAATTCCCAAAGAGTGGTCGTCCGCCGTTCAGGAGCCATGGCATATTCGCCGCGCCGATGAACCAGGATCCTTCCGTTCAGCCCGCGGTAGACGCACTCCATTTTAGAAAATGCTTTGAACCCCAGGAGATTTTCGCCAGCTTCTGTCCAAGGATCATGGATGGCTTTTCAATCACATAATGGAAGACGCTTGCCAGGACCAGAACTCCGATTAGATAAATTGGGAAATAGCTGAACGTCAAATGGCCTCGACAGATGTAGATCAAGGTAAATAGAAGGGTGGCGTGCACGAGATAGACACTGTAGGAGATCCTCCCCAAATAGCGGATGGCACGACGATTCAACAAATTCCTGAAAGTTCCGGAACAGATAGCTAGCGTGATGACCAGCAAAGATCCAAACGCCACGCTCCAGTCTTGCGTCTTTTGCGCGGACAGGATCGCAGCACTCGCCTCTGGAAAATTGAATGGATGATAGTAGAAAAAGATCGCAAGGAGAGACAGGAGAAAGACAAAGATAAGCGGCAATCTTCTGTATCGATCCTGAATGAACTCCCGATTCTTAGCCAGCATTGCTCCCAGTATAAAAAAGCTCATATAGTGCAGCGTATCTGTGGATTGATATGCAGGCGAATGCAATCTCAGAAGCCGGAACAGCAGATGATAATGAACTGACAATAACGATAAGAAAACTGCGAAAACGACCATCCACTTATTCCGAAACTGTAAAACGGCAATCGCCAGGAATGGAAATAGGAGAGATACGCGCATTTCATAAACCAAGGACCAAAATGCAGTATTGAACGCCTCCCATCTGTAATTACCCAGAAACAAAACATGCTGAATAACGAGGCGGGAGTTTGGCGCTTGATTCCACGTCGAATTTACCCATTCATGATTTGTAACAAGGCCATGGTCATGAAAATTCATCGCAACTGCGAGCGTTAAGGCACCCAGATAGGGCAGATAGATGCGGCAGGTTCGCTTGACTACGAACTTGAAGTAACTCAATCCCTTGCTGCGTTCATATGGCAGAAGCAGCACGAACCCGCTCAAAACGAAAAAGAGAATCACGGCGTCATGTCCGGCGACGAGAAATCGTAGCGGCGAATGCCAGAGACTAAGGGCAAATGCGGCGCCCACACCGGACGCAAAATGACCCAGAACTACGGTGCAGGCAGCCAATCCACGCAGAGAATCAATTTCACTAAATCGTTGGGACGCAGGCGCAAAGGCAACAGTCTGATTTTTCGGCGCCGATTCCTGCGAATCGTGCCAGTCGGTGATCGCTTTTGAGAGCGCGGACATGCATTCCGGTCAAGAGGGAGCCATCCCTCGTGTTTCTGGGCTCGGTCTCGTCTTCGATGGATGCGGCTCTAGAGGCGCCGTTGAAGTGAATGCAGAATTCGGGAGGCAACGCCGGTTTGGAAAATTGGAATATGCGACTTTTCGCGATCGATGCCGCAATCGAAGTCGAGCATATTCCCTGCTTTTAGCTATGAAACCGGCGGACGCTTCAGAGATGGACAGCTTTCGTTTCGCAAAAGATCAAACTGGACCGGACACCGACCAACACCCACGAAGCTGAAATGCTTCTGTTACGTCTGTCGAACGTCCTGAACCAGGCAGCAGTTTGCAGTCTTTGGTTGAGCGGGAACACTGGCAAAAGTACTAGAAACGAATATGAGAAATTGACGGCTCCGGAATACCGACGCCTTCCAAGGCCTCGTCCGGCACCGCGGACCCGCTTTGCAAGACAAACGCTCTGTGGGGCTGGGACAGGTCACGTCTCAAGACGACAACAGCAGCGTTGCGGTTGTGTCGTATGCCGCGAATGCAATGCAATCACAGGTGACGGGGTCCCGGACTGTTCAGGCGACGGAGGCAGCTTTAGGACTGTAGCGCGCGGATCAGATAGTCTTTCCGATCCTCAGGTTGCCCGACCCTCTGCAACGCGGTTCAGTATCTGTTCCATGTTCAGAGAGGCGGAACCCAAGGACGACCGGGGCGACAACTCCGCACTCGCGTAGTCGGAGCGGCGCCTATTTTGCTAAATCAGCGCAAATATCACGGAGTGGCGACTTAGTCCAAGAGGGATGGGTTCGTTCTAACCCAGCCTCTCAAAGATCCCGGCCGCACCCATTCCTCCGCCCACGCACATCGTCACCATGCCGTACCGCGCATTCCGGCGTTTCATCTCTCCAAGCAGTGTCGCCGTGAGCTTGGCTCCTGTGCACCCCAGCGGATGCCCCAGCGCAATGGCGCCGCCGTTCACATTCACCTTCTCCGGATCGAGTCCCAGTTCCCGAATCACCGCCAGCGCCTGCGCCGCAAACGCCTCATTCAACTCGATCAAGTCAATATCATCCAGCATCAGCCCCGCCATCTTCAGTGCCTTCGGAACAGCCGAAACCGGCCCCATCCCCATCTCCTCCGGCAAACACCCCGTGGCTGCGTAGGC
The DNA here is from genome assembly GCA_963800145.1 of uncultured Acidobacteriaceae bacterium. GTDB lineage: Bacteria > Acidobacteriota > Terriglobia > Terriglobales > Acidobacteriaceae > Telmatobacter. The sequence continues at coordinate 449,363 of CAWCZX010000002.1, forward strand.
TACCAGCCGCGCCAAAGGCTGAATCCCCAACTCCCGTGCCCGACCCGCTTCCATCATCACCACCGCCGCCGCCCCATCCGAGGTCTGCGACGCATTGCCCGCGGTCACCGTTCCTTGAGCGTGAAACACTGGTTTCAATGCCGCCAGCGCAGCCGCCGAGGTGTCCGCCCTCGGCCCTTCATCGACCTTGAACTCCGTCTCCGTCACCACCGGCTTCCCTGCCTTCACACCGGGAACCGCATTCGTGACCTTCACCGCGACGAGCTCTTCATCAAACCGCCCCGCAGCCTGCGCTGCCAAAGCCTTCTGGTGGCTACCCAGCGCAAACGCATCCTGATCTTCGCGCGAAATCCCGTAGTGCCGCGCCACGCGCTCCGCCGTCAGTCCCATCGTCAGCAGCGATGCAGGATAGTTCTCCGCCAGCCATGGATTAGGGCTCGGCTTCGATCCGCCCATCGGGATCAGGCTCATCGATTCCGCCCCTCCAGCCACCACCACGCGCCAGCCGCCCGCGCGAATCCGCATGTCCGCCTGCGCAATTGCCTCCAGGCCAGACGCGCACAACCGGTTCACCGTCACTCCTGGAATCTCCACCGGCAACTGCGCCCGCAACGCCGCAAAACGTGCAATGTTGAAGCCCTGCTCCCCCTCCGGTTGCGCGCACCCCAGAATCACATCGTCGACTTCGGCCCTGCTCAGACTTGGGATCCTGTCCAAGGCATTGCCCACCGCGATTGCGGCAAAATCATCAGGGCGCGTAGTGGACAAAGCACCCTTGGGCGCTCGCCCCACCGGCGTGCGTACGGCGCTGACAAGAACGGCTTCCGGCATAAAAATATTCCTTCTTTCATAGGACGCGCAGAACAATCATTCGATTCCGTCGCTACCAACGGCCAACTGGCTTTGCCCTTGGAAAGGCACAACTCTCTAGCAGCAAAATAACGGGGGAATTAGCTCCTTGGGAACACGCGTCTCCGAATCTCCCCAATTCCCTCACTCCGGCATCTCTAACACCGTCCATGCGTTCTTTCGATAGAAGTGGTAGACAGTACTCTTCTCAAGAATCGTATCGGCCAGCGCATCGTGATCCAGCAACGGCGGATGATGCTCCATGCCAGTCCGCGCATCGCGCACCTGTTGTGGACTTGCCCGATCGATGCCCCAGTCGAAGCCCATCACGCCTGAGGGATCATGGATCTCCAGGTTTTGCGTCTCCTGCGCTGTGGCCAATTGCACCGCATCGCCCGGCGCACTCCCAAAAAAAACCAGCAGCGAGACTTGCCCCTTTGCTGCGCACAAAACCGCCCAGTCAGAAGATCCGGCGCGCTGCAGGCTTGCACGAATCACATTCTCGGGCCGATGCGCCTCATACGTCTGCGGGATCATGCAATCTCGCTCTTTCAGCCGTTTGGCAATCTCGCTCGGCAGTTCAGGAAATGAGCTCACCGGCAACCGGTGAATCACGTAGGGGGCGAGTTTCCCTTCGAGTACAACCTTTCCCGATTCTGTGAGCTGCGCCAGGGGCGGCAATGCGGCCGAGGGCGTGCTCTGTCCCCTTGCCGCCTCCGTTCCCAGCGCCAGCAGTGCAGCCGTACTCAACATCAACACCGCTCGCTTCATCGAGCCCTTAATTCCGCAACGGCTTGCCCGTCTTCAGAGTAAACGCGATCCGCTCCTGCGTCTTTCGCTCGCCGCATAGCGACAAAAATGCCTCTCGCTCCAGGTCCAGCAAATATTGTTCGCTGATCGGAGTTCCCGACGTCACCCGTCCGCCGCACAAAATGTACGCGGCCCAGCGCGCTACCTTCTGGTCGTGTTCCGAGGCGTAGCCTGCCTCGCCCATCATAAAAATGCCCGTTTCCAACGTGCCCAGTGCCGCCATACCGGGTGCTGGAATCTGCGTTCGTTGCGTCGGCGTCACATAACCACTTTCGGCCAGCGCCGCCGCCTGCGCCTTGGCATCCAGCAACAACCGCTCGCGGTTCAACGTGATCCGATCCGATGGCGCCAGCAAACCCAGCCTGCGCGCCTCCGCCGCCGACGTTGAAACCTTCGCCATCGCAATCGTCTCCAGCGTCCGTTTCAGAGCGGCGTTCATCTCCGCCGATTGCGCGAATCGCGAAGGTGGGTCCCGCGGATCCGGAGGCGAGAGCGCGGCAGCCGCATCCACCGCCCGCAGCAGCATCTCCTTCGTCCCGCCGCCCCCCGGAATCAGCCCCACTCCCGCCTCCACCAGACCGATATAGGTCTCCGCATGAGGCTGCCGGCGTGCCGCGTGCAGGCAAATTTCCGTCCCTCCACCCAGCGTCAGCCCAAACGGGGCCACCACCACGGGCCGTGGGCAAAACTTGATCGCCGCTGTCATCTGCTGGAAACCGCGAATAGCCGCATTCACCTCGTCCCACTCGCCCTCCTGCGCCACCACCAGCAGTTGCAGCAGGTTCGCGCCTACGCTGAAGTTGTCGCGGTCCCCCGTGATCACAAACCCTGCAAAATCCCGCACCGCATCTGAATCCGGTCGCAGCACCGACGACGCCAGTGCCACCACATCGCCGCCAATCGCGTTCTTCACCGAGTGCAGTTCGATGCAGCCGATCCCGTCGCCAATGTCCACCAGTGACGCACCGGCGTTGCTCCTCACAACCCCATTCGTGCGCCTGAAATCCGCAACCCGCGCATGCCCCGGCTCCAGCGGAATCGCCTCCCACGCTCCGGATATCGGATTGAAGCATTGCGGCCCGGCAGTCGAATACCACGATCCGTACTCGGTGGCGAGAAGATCTTCAACTGCCTGGCTCACCGGCAGCTTCAGGGCTTTCATGCGTGCAACAGTCTCGCGAACCCCCGCGGCATCCCACATCTCAAACGGCCCCAGTTCCCAGTTGAACCCCGCCCGCATGGCCCGATCAATCGATGGCGCATCTCCAGACGCCTCGCCGATGCGCTCTGCCGCAAAGTTCCAAAGCGTACTCAGAAACGGCCATAGGAATCTCGCCGCCCGATCCTTTGCCGGATCGCCCGCCAGCAGCAGCCGCAGCCTCTCCTGCACTGTCGCCGCATTCTTGGCCATCTCCAGCGCCGGCAGATTCGGCTTGGCTGTTTGCCGGTACTCCCAGGTCTTGAGATCGAGAACGGAACGAAGTTCCTTACCATCGGACCCGCGGCTCTTCTTGTAGAAGCCCTGCCCAGCCTTATCGCCGATCCAACCCCGTTTCACAATCTCTTCCAACACGCTGGAGAAACCGCCAGGAGTCACGCCCGCAGGAAAGTTCGCCGCTACATGCGCCAGGATGTCGATGCCCACCAAGTCTGCCAGCCGAAACGTTCCGGTCCTCGGCCAGCCAATCGCCGGTCCCGTCAGCGCATCGACCTCCTCAATCGTCAGTCCTTGCTCCAGCATCAACGTCGCAGCGTTGAACATCACCGCTACGCCAATGCGGTTGCCGATAAAGTTCGGCGTGTCGTTGGCAAACACCACCTGCTTGCCCAGCATGCGGTCGGCAAACGCGGCAAACGCCGCCACCACTCCTGCGTCGCTTTCCGCTGTCGGAATGACTTCCAGCAGCTTCATGTACCGCGGCGGATTGAAAAAATGCGTCCCGAAGAATCGCTTCCGAACTCCTTCTGCCGCCCCTTCCAGGCCCGCGGCGATCTTCCCAACCGGCAACCCCGAAGTGTTGGTCGTCAGCACCGCCCGCGCATTCAAATGCGTCGCCACCCGGTTCAGCAGCGTCGTCTTGATCTCCAGATTCTCAGCAACCGCCTCAACCACCCAGTCGCACTGCGCCAGATTCGGCAGATCATCTTCAAAGTTGCCTGGTGTAATCAATGCCGCAACTGCCGGCTCATAGAATGCCGCCGGCTTTGCCTTTGCCAGTGCGCCAAGCGCCGCAAGAGCCAGTCGATTCCGTGCGCCCTCGCCCGCCGGCACCATGTCCAGCAGCATCACAGGAACGCCCGCATTAGCCAGGTGCGCAGCAATCCGCGAGCCCATCGTTCCAGCACCCAATACCGCGGCGCGGCGAACAAGAAGCGGCTTTGTCGCAATCTCAGGTGTGGAGCTTGCGGGCCGGGCAACTGTGCTCATCGAACTGCTCCCTTCGCGGGTACTTCCCACAACCAACTCGCCCGCACAACATCGCCCCGAGCATACGGAAGTGCGCTTTGCCGGGTCAAGGCGACACGCTCCATATTCGTCTGCTCCATCAAGCCATCAATGCTTCCACTCTGCACCGGCCAGTCTGTACAAAACGTGCCTGCGTAGCGCGTGTCCTACAGGCAGCAGCGGATGGTCGAAGTCCTCTCTCGCGTCGTGATGCATTCCAAGCCGCTCCATCACTCGGCGCGAACGCACATTGGCCGGAACCGTAAACGAAACCAGCGCCCGCAACCCCAGAGCCTCAAATGCGTGCCGCACAACGGCCCGCGCGCCTTCCGTGGCAAGCCCTCTTCCCCAATATGCTGCTGCCAGACGCCAGCCGATCTCGACACACGGCGTAAAGGCCGCCTCAAACCGCGGGATGGCCAGACCGATGTAGCCGATGAAGTCGTCGTTCTCGCGCAGTTCCGCGGCCCACAGCCCAAATCCATTCTCCTCAAAATGCGCCTCGATCCGCTCCACCATTGCATCGCTTTCCTCTCGCGAGAGCACGCCGGGCAAGAATTCCATCACGCATGGGTCCCGATTCATACGCGCAAACGGCTCGCGGTCCGCCTCCAGCCATCGCCGCAGCGTAAGACGTTCAGTTTCCAAAGCGGCCAATGGGTTCATCACTTCACAAGCAGCTTGAACGCATGCGTCCACTGATTCCGCAGAAAGCCGGGAATGCACCACAACATGCACAACGGCTCGATGGCCCGCGCAGCCTCCGCCATGCCCATATCGGCAGTCTCCCAGCCAAACTCATCGATAACCCGGCTCACTTGTTTCTTCGCGGTATCCTCGTTCCCGCAGATAAACATCGTCGGCTTGCCGCTCGCATACTGCGGATTCACCATGGAGGGCGCGCCCACCGAGTTAAAAGCCTTTACAAAATGCGCATCTTGAAAATCCCGCTGCAATCGCTCCATCAAAGACTCATTGTGAGTGGTAAAAAATTGCAACACGCCGTGAACAGGCGGTGCATCCTCAATCGGGTTGCACGTATCCATCACAGTCTTCCCCACCAGGTTGTTTGCGCCGGCCAGGAACAGAGCATCTGCGGCCGCGTTCCCTTTGACCGCCAGAATGACCATTTCGCCAAATTGCGCAGCATCGGCAAAGCTGCCCACTGCGGCCTTTGGATTCTCCTTAGCCCATTCCGCAAGTTTAACGGGCGCTCTCGTGCCCATCATCACTTCGTGCCCGTGCTTAAGCAAGCCGCCGGCCAATGTTTTCGCTACGTCGCCCGAACCGATGACTCCAACCTTCATAGCGCCTCCGTTTCAGCAGGAGTGTAGCGCGTCCCCCTGCACTGTTCAATGAATTGCCCAGACCCTCGCACCGATACCTCGACGCCCACTTCCATGGAAGGCGGTATGGTCCGGCTGCGGTATTCTCAATTCTGAAAACCACCCGGGCGGAGTCCCGCCCCCAAAAAATGAGTTTCTTCAACACGAGAGTATGGGAAACTATCGCCGGCGCGGCTCTGGTCGCGACGATGGCCGGGTGTGCCATCTGGATGCTCCGGCGTCATCGCCCCACCCCTGAAGAAGCCGAGCGGTCTCGCCGCGATTTTCTCGCTCAATATGGCCGCATCGTCGATGGCATGTTGCTGGATGTGCGCGAGCTCGATGACGACAACGGCCGCACCATCACCCTCCTCTTCTACAGCTACATTACTGGTGGCGTGGAATACGAGTGCTCGCAGGACGTCACCGTCATCCGCGAGGCGGCGCGACCGACCCAGGTTCGGCCCGGTTTCCCTTGTTCGGTTCGCTATCAGCAAGGGAGCCCTCAAAACAGCATCGTCGTAGCCGAAGAGTGGTCGGGTTTGCGAATCGACCCGCCCCGCCCAGACTCTTCCGCAGACTCTGACGAGCCAGGCACCTACAAGACTCGCTAAACCTCGACTCTCTTTCCAACCCGGCATCCATGGCGCGCCACCCCGGCATCCATTTACACTTTAGGCATGCATGTCCATGCGGCCCCCGCAGGTCCGGGGGCAAAAAGGACACAGTCCGTACTACGCTTTTCGCTCGTCGCCACTCTCGCTTACGTAGTGGTGACTTTTGTAGCTGGACTGCGCGCCCACTCCCTTGCGCTCCTGTCCGAATCCGGCCACAATGTCTCGGATTTTCTCGCACTCCTGCTCAGCTTCGCCGCCGTCTATCTCCAAAGCCGCCCGGCAGATAACTCCAGGACTTTCGGGTACCAGCGGGCCGGAGTGCTGGCTGCCTTTATCAATGCCGCCACTCTGATCGTCATTGCCCTCTGGATCGCCGCCGAGGCCATTCACCGCCTCAGCGCTCCCGTACCCGTGCAGCCCCAGCTCATGATGATCGTCGCTGCAGCCGGCGTCGTGATGAACGGCGTCATCGCGGCTCTCTTGTGGGGTGTGGCGCGCGATGTCAATCTGCGCAGCGCCTTCCTTCACATGGCCGGCGACACGCTTTCCACCGCAGCCGTCATCGCCGGAGGCGCGGGCATCCTTTTAACCGGGCACAACTGGATCGACCCCGCCCTCTCGCTTGTCATCGCCGCCCTCATCCTCTGGTCCAGCGTTGGGATCGTTCGCGAAACCTTCAATATCCTTCTTGAAGGCACGCCCCGCGGCATTTCACTCCCTGAGATTCGTGCCGGCATGGAAGCCGTCGAAGGCGTCGTCAATGTCCACGATCTCCATTGCTGGAGCCTGGGCTCCCACTCCCGCGCTCTCGCTTGCCACGTCACCATCGCGGACATTCCTCCTTCAGAGAGCGCCTGCATCCTGGTCAAGCTCAATCACATTCTGCGCGATCACTATTTCATCAGCCACACCACCATCCAGTTTGAACACATCGGTTGCGGCGAGTTGGAAGGCTGCGTCGTGCCCATGGAAGAACTGTCCAGCCAAAGCCCCCACGGCCATGCCCATTAGCGCTCTGGTCGATTGTTTTGGTACCAGAATAGGTGCCCCATTCGGCGCGTCTTTGTTTCTGCGCCTGACCTGGGATTGAACTTCGAACCAAGAACTTGCACAACGATTCCTGCGTGGTGTTGTTTTGGAGGTCCCGGATTTGATTCGTCGCATCGCTCCTGCCATTCTTTGCCTTGCCCTGCTTCTCACGATCCCCGCCTTTGCTTCGCCCACACCGCAGTCCTCCTCCCCGGTCTCCGCGACCCAATTGCAGGCTCTCTCGGGCGAGTACACCGATCCCAACGAGCCGGGCAACTCCCTCAGCTTCTACGCCCAGAACGGCAACCTTGTTCTTGAATCCGATTGGCAAGTTCCAACCGAGCTCAAACCCCTTTCCGCCACCGAGTTCAGCCTGCCCGATTTGAAGATTTCCGTCAGTTTCTCGGTCGATCCCTCCGGCCGCGGCCTCCTTGTGGTCTTTTCGAACCAGCCGGATGTCGTCTACCGCCGCACCGGCGAACCCATCCATCGCGTCTTCCATGACTACCAGCGTTCTGAAGTCATGATCCCCATGCGCGACGGCGTCAAGCTGCATGCAGTGATCCTCAAGCCCGCGGACATCCCAGGGCCGCTTCCCTTCCTTATGCAGCGCACCCCCTACGGCGTCGATGGCACCACACGCGCCTCCTTCTTTGAATACCGTCCTGAACTCGCCCGCGCCGGCTACATCTATGTTGCCGAAGACATTCGCGGCCGCTTCAAGAGCGAAGGCGAATTCATCATGATGCGTCCTCTGGCTGACCATGGCGATCCCAAGGCCGTCGACGAAAGCACCGACACCTACGACACTGTCGCCTGGCTGCTTAAAAACGTTCCCGGTAATAACGGTCGTGTCGGCGTGGTCGGCACCAGCTACCCTGGCTTCCTCGCCATGATGGCCGGCATCGACCCGCATCCCGCCGTCAAAGCCATCTCGCCCCAGGCGCCCATGATTGATGTCTGGATAGGCGACGACTTCTTTCACAACGGAGCCTTCCGCCAGAGTTACGGCTACGATTACGTGCTCGGCCTGGAGTCAACGAAGGAACGGGTCGATGTCACCTACGGAAAGGACAAGGATGGCACCCCCCGCGATGGATACGACTATTTCCTTGAGCGCGGCAGCTTCGCCAAAGACGTGAAAAAGTCCGGCTCCAGAACGCTGCCTACATGGAAGCTTTTCCTCGACCACCCCAGCTACGACTCCGTCTGGTCCTCGCGATCCGTCGAATCGCATCTCAACACCGTCGCCGTGCCCACTCTCACCGTCGGCGGATATTACGACCAGGAAGATATGTACGGCCCGCAGGAGGAGTACGCCAAGCTTGAGCAGCACGACGCCAACCACGAGAACTTCCTCGTCCTCGGCCCCTGGCGTCACGGCTATTGGTCCTCATCCTCAAGTCACCTCGGTAATCTTCAATACGGCGAGCCCATCGGCACCGAGTTCCGCGCGCGGATTGAAGCCCCGTTCTTCGCCCACTACCTGAAAGATGAGTCTGGCGACAAGCCGTCCGGCTTCGATCTCGAAAACACAGCCAGCTTCCAGACCGGCTCCAATACCTGGAAGTTCTACCCGCATTTCCCGCCCATCAAATCGGAGCCCACCAGTCTCTACCTCCAGGGCGGAGGCCTGCTCAGTTGGAGTGACTCGACCGCCAAAGCCTCCACCAGCTACGCAAGCGACCCGGCGAATCCTATTCCCTATCGCCACCGTCCCATCCAGCCCACTTACTCCAGGGGCTCAAAGTGGTTCAATTGGCTCACAGAAGATCAGCGCTTCGTCACGGGCCGCAAGGACCTCGCGCTGTGGAAGTTGCCGGTACTCAAGAAAGATCTCATCGTCACCGGTGAAGTCATGGCCGACATCTATGCCTCCACCACGGGCACCGACAACGACTTGGTCGTTAAGCTCATCGACCAATACCCCGGCGACGATCCCAACCCCATCATGCGCGGCTATCAGCTCATGACCAACGCCGAAATCTTCCGCGGCCGCTATCTCAGCGGCAACGACAAGCCCCAGCCGCTCCGCGCCAACTCCATTCATGAATACCGCTACAGTCTGCACGACGTGGATCACGTCTTCAAGGCCGGTCACACCGTGATCGTCGAGATTCAGAGCTCCTGGTTCCCGCTATACGACCGCAACCCCCAGACTTTCGTGCCCAACATCATGACCGCCAAGCCAGCGGACTACAAGCCCGCCACCATCACCATCTACTCCGATCCCGACCACCAATCCAATTTGCAGATGCCGCTCATGAACGCCTGCGACCACATCGACTGCTTCTAAGCAGTTCGATCTCGAAAGCCTCGGATTACTCCGCTCTCAGAGCGTCTGCAGCATTCACGCGAGCTGCACGCGCCGCCGGTATCGCCGAAGCAGCGGCGGCCGCAGCCATAATAACCGCGGCCGAGGCGATAAACGCCAGCGCCCCCGGCTGATGAATCTCCGCGACGTACTTGCCGATTCCTGCTGTCAGCCCAAAGCCGAGCACCAGCCCCGCCGCCACACCGATGCCAGCCATACTCAGGCCTTCGAGAAGCACGTTGGTAAGAATGTTGTGCGCCTGCGCCCCAAGGGCCATCCGGATTCCGAACTCGCGCGTGCGTCCGCTGACCGAGAAAGCGAGAACGCCGGCCACGCCCACCACTGAGATCATGAGCGCCACCGCCGCGAATCCGCCAAACACGATCGCATTCAGACGGTCCGGTGTCAAAACCTCGGCACGCACGTCCTGCAACGTCGAAGGCTTCTCCACTGGCTCGTCTGCGGAGATCTCGTGAATGGTGCGAGCAATGGCGGGCATCAGCGCATAGGGATCCTGGTGCGCGCGCACGAAGAGACGGCCACTCGACCATTCCTGGTCAACCGGCTGATAAATCGTCATCGCAGGCGAAGGCACAATGTTTTCATCATCGAAGTCGGGTACCACGGCCACAATGCGCCGCGGTTCGGGGCTGACGCCGATGAACTTGATCACACCGTCGGTCCACCACATCGTGTGATTAACCGCGTTCTGCCCCGGATAGAGCTTCTGCGCAAGGCTCTGACTCACAATGACCACGCGCTCTGAACCGTCTTTGTCGCCATCATTGAAGTCGCGGCCATCCAGAATGGGTACGCCCATCGTCTGAAAGAATCCCGGAGATACTGACCGGAAGCGGGCACGATAATCGCTCATCCCATCTTTGCGCGTTGCGCCCTGTGCAGCGAATGTGAAGCTGATACTCAGCGCCTGATCGTCGCGCCACGGAACGCTGAAACCTTCAGCGACGGATTCCACTGCCGGCAGCGCGGCAACGCGGCGCTTCACCTCGTGATAGAAATTGCGCACCTGTTCGGGCGTGCGCCCATACGACATGATCGGCAAGTTGAGCGCCAGAACGTTGCCGGAGTCGAAGGGAGGCCGCGTCTGTTCCAGAACAAACAGCGTCTTCATCAGCACACACGCCCCCGCCAGCAGCAGGAACGAGGCTGCGATCTGCGTCACCGCGAACATGCGCAGGCGCCGTTTGCTTCCCCCTGCGACGCGCGTGCCGCGGCCCGTCAGCCCGCCCTGCGGTGCATCCGGCGCGGGCAATCTCGGAACATAGGCCAGGAAGACAGCCGCGATCAAAGCCAGCGCGACCCCGCACCATACCAGGCTGAAGTCAAGCGTCAGGTCATTCGCGCGCACTGAGAATCGTGATGCATAGCGGCCCAGCACGGCCACCATGGGTACGGCCAGCAGTAGAGCCGCCACCACTCCACTTCCGCACAGCACAATGCTTTCTGCCAAAAGAGAACGGCGCAGTACGGCGGTGCTCGCTCCCAGCGCCGAGCGCACGGCAAGTTCACCTTCGCGGCGAACTGTTCGCGCCAGCACAAGATTGGCAACATTTGAGCACGCAATGACAAACAGCAGACCCGATGCAGCAAACAGGACCCAGAGAATCGTGTTTGCCCTCGAATTGATCTGTTCGTGCATCCGCGTCACATTGATCTGATAATGATATTCGGACTTGTAAATCTCGGGATGTGCCGACAGCATCGCCGCGTACACGGTGCGCAGTTCGGCCCGCGCGGACTCGAGTGTTGCACCGGGCGCCAACCGCCCGAACACCTCCGTCATCCGATGCTCGCGCCCGGTGACCATGGTTGCAGACAAGTGATGCGGGCTGGTCACGACATTGGCGATAATCTCTGTCGCCACCGGATAAGGCACCGAGGGCTCCAAAACTCCAACCACGACGGCGGACCGTGCCCCGCTGTAGCTTTCCAGCCGGACAGCTTTTCCGATCACGCTGGGGTCAGAGTGCAGTGAATTCCGCCAGAAGCCGTAGGTCAGCACAATTGCGCCCGGCGCATTCGGGCCGTCGTCGGCCGGCCCCAACAGGCGTCCGATCACCGGGTGCAGCCCCATCACCTGGAAGTAATTCCCGTCCACCACGCCTGCCGGAATCTCGCGGGGCGTCCCCAGGCCCACAACGGTGAAATCAATCTCTGAAAACGTGCCGAGCGACTGGAGAGTCTTGAGGTGGCCGCCGATGTCCTGGATCTCGGGAATGGAGAACGTTGCATTCTCCTCTCCAATCCCAGGAGCACTCTGGCGCAGGTAGAGCAGCCGGTCTTCGTCGCGATTGGCAAGCGGACGCAGCAGAACAGCTCGCACCACGCTGAAGATTGCGGCGTTGGCGCCTATACCCAGCGCCAGCGTCAAGGCGACGGTCATCCAAAGCGCAGGAACGCGAGCCAAAGAACGTATTGCGATCTTCAAATCGTGAAAAAACAACATGGGGTGACCTCCGAGGGGAAGTTCGGTTGACAATTACGTTGATATCAACTAATATCGTTGCGTGTCAAGCCCGAAAAAATTGCCGTATGAAACAACCCTGTTGGTTCGGGATTGCTGTCTCTGCCTTCATGTGCAGCGGGCCGCCCGCGCATTGGCGCGCCGATTCGACGAGGTCCTGCGTCCCTTTGACCTGACCAACGGACAGTTTTCTCTGCTCATGTCGCTGAATCGGCCGGAACCACCGCCTATGGGCCCCGTGGCCGCGCTGCTCGCCATGGATCGGACCACCCTGACAGCAGCTTTGAAACCATTGGAACGCCGAGGGTTGGTCAAAGTTTCCCAGAACCCCTCGGATCGCCGAAATCGTATCTTGACTCTCACCGCCAAGGGAGAAGGTCTGCTCGCTCGCGCCGTTCCTGTTTGGGAGCGCACCCATCATGAAATCGAGCACCTCATTCCCAGTGGGGATCCCGACGAATTTCGCAAGAGCTTGCAAGCGCTCTCCTGAGATAGCGAGTTTACCGCCTGCCTTGGGCGGCCGACTTTTCTCAACACAATACTCCAAATCCGAGGGACGGAGCCCACTTTCCAACAACAAAACCATCAATTGCAGCCGTCCGGCCCACTTCCCAACCCCGAAAAACAGCCCCATTCGTAATGCAGAGTTCTGACCGGTCATTCGCTCAATGCGTTTTGAGCGAAGAATGAGTTTTTTTAATGTGAGCGTCGGCCCCGTCGCCTGACCCAACCATTACCAACTTATACGGCTCGAGGACGACCGGTCCGATCAGGCCATAAGGTTGAACCAGCCCGCGTTTTGCAACCGATTCGTCGAGCTTCGCCAGCCGGTTATTCAAGGTGGTTGCAATCCGCACCGTAATCGTATTCTTGCCTGCCGTCAGAACCTGCCCGACCTCGGCCTCCGCGCTGAGTTGATCGATGGGCACAGACTTCCCGTTCACCGTCAGAGTGAACGAATCGAAAACCTCGCCTAGGCTCAGCATGGCGCCGTCTCCTTTGCCCCAACCCATCGGCAAATCGAAGCTCGTAACATACGTGCCGATTCCTGAGGCGTATTGCAATTCCGGAATATCCGGCCAGGGTTTCAAACCATCCAGTTCCACTGTCGATTGAGCCTTTCGTGTTTCAGTAGCGGCGACCCCAAATGTATCGGCATAGGAATTCACGGGCTGCCAGTCTTCCGCGCTCAACTCCCACTTCGCATTCGTCAAGTCAATCACTGCGGGGACACGTTCGACGGTACTGCGCACCGTCTGACCGTTGCTCAATTTCGTCGCAATGGTCCCGCCCTTTGCGACGCGCACCGCAACCGCATTTCGATCTGCGATTGCGTCATCCGCAGTGGTCGCTGTCACGTGAATCTTCGGAGGCGCTCCCCCAAACCGATTTGGGTCCTCGCTCAGCGCAATCAATTCGGCATTGTCGCGCGAAAGCCGGACACGCAGGGTCACACGGTCTGCACCAGCAGTGTACTGGGCGATCGGCGTGATCTTGCCCGACCAGGCATCCAGCAGATACGGATTGCCCCGTCCCTCGAGAGAAACCTCAATGTCCAGCGGCGCTCCCGTCGCCGGCTCAAACAGGTTCGCCGGCTCGCCCTTCGGACTCACGACTCCCTGGTTGTAGAGAAAGTAATAGTCGGTTCTGGTCGCCTTGTCCCTGCGATGCACGCTTAGCATCGGAGACGGTGATCCGGGCTCTGCCGCAGGACGAATTCGCAGCGATCTAAGTTTGCCGGGCACATCCGATTCGTGCGCGACACGATAAACATTCTTCTCTTCCAATAATTCGTGAACGACCTTCTGTAACTCCGCGTCAGAACCAGGAAGGAAGCCGGGCGTCCTGTCGGGTGGCGTTCCCACCACAATCACGGGCAGTCCCGCACGCGCATAGCTCAGTATCTTTCGAGCCACTTCCACAGGCATTGAAGTCTTCACAGGATCAGTCGCTGGTTCCTGTTCACTGTCAATAATGAATGCCTTATATGCCGGCCCTTCGACCGCAAGACGTTTTGCCGTCACCGTTGCATTGGGCAGGCTCAGCATACTTGGGTCGAGATAATCCCGCGTATAGCCGGCCTCCTGCAACCCGGTATCGCGCCACATGCGAAACCCGCCTTTGACCATCTGCGGCAGCGGGTAAAGGTAATTCTGCATGTAAACCGCAACATCGGTCTTGGCATCGCCTTGGGTGAGCACTTGTCCGTTGCGCGCGAAGTAGTCATTGTAGATGCGTACATCTGCCCAGTCCGGGTCCCGCGGTCCCCAGGCGTTCGAAAAACCGGCGGGCGGAAAATTATGATAGCCCGGCCATTTCGAAGTCGGACTGTCTCGATACGGGTACACGTGATAGACCAGCTTCGTGATTCCACCGGCAAAGCTCTTGTGCATTCGAATCGTCACGTCCTGCAGCGTCTGCGCATAATTTCGATTGAGTGCTGCGCAGCATTCCGTTGAATACCACGCGTTCCCCGTCATGTGGTTTGCCGACGCAATCGGCAGATAGTTATCCACCTCATCATTCGTAAAAAGAGATTCATGCTCTGGCCGGTCGAGTGATGCCGCAGCCTCCACCTCGTCGTCGATCGGAGTCTTCGGGGACATCTCGCCTTCCGGTTGAATGCGAAGCTTGTAGTTGTACTTCCGCACCCAGGCCTTCATGGGCGTGACTTGTTTCTCAATCCAAAGAGCGCCCCGAACCGCATAAAGATCGTCTCGAATGCGTGAGGCGCTGCCATCGCTGAAGCTGAAGTTGTCCTGAAAAAGCGCGGCTAGCTTAGGAACGAGATCGTAGTGCTTGCGGTCACGGAACTCCTCCGGCATCTTGTTGGTCCACAACTCATCGGGGCTTCCGCGATCGACGCTGTGTGAGTCATAAAAGATGTCTCCGCCATTGGCGCGCATCAAGTCTTTGACCTCTGGACTCAATCCGGTTTCCAGACTCTCAATCAACTGCTTTAAACCCTCGTCGCTGAATGGATCTGGTTGCGCGAACACGCCGCGTGACCAAAACGAAATCAGTTGCCACTTAGCGCCTGTTGGAGCTGCCGGGGCTGTCCAGTTGACACGTCCTTCGGTCGTGCCCCCCAGCACGCCTTCCGTATTCTTCCCATTCACCGTTGTGGTCAGGTCAATTACCGAAGAAGGGTCCAACTCCGCAGGGTCTTGTGATGTGCAAGTGGAGACGCATCGATAGGCCAGCAACGCAACAAGCGTGGTGCGATGATGCTCTCGAGACTCGGCAGGAGGCGGGGGGCCAAACTGCGGGCGGGCAGGAGGGTGAGCAGGCGGCAAGGGGCCCTCGAAGGTTGATCCGGCATCCACCACGGCGTTGCCAAAGGCGAGCGTCTTTCGTGCGTTGTCATCGTCGATCGAATAGCCGGCTGGATTTTGCGTTGGTCCGTGGCTAAGGCTTACCTTGATGCCAAGCTCATTGGCCTTCGTCAGTAATGCCACCAGTTGCTCGTTATTGGGGAACGCACCTTGGCCCACCTCGACGCCGGCGATGCCCTTGTCGTGCAAGTCCTGAATCTCTACCCTGATCTCCTCCGGGTCCGCCGTCGCAGGCATGTTCATTCGCACCCACGGCCGATCGTTCGATGGTGGGTTGGAAAATGAAGCCGCGGTCAGCGCTGTTACCGGATTGACCGTCGTCCACCGCGATCCAAATGCGCCGCGCGGCCTGCTGTCTTGTCCCCAAAGAAGAGCCCCCAGCGAAATGACGGCCACTGGGAGCAATTTCACCACCGACGATCTTGCCAAAGTATCCCTCCGAATCCACAGCGACAACGGATACGACACAACAAGTAAGTTTTCCTGATCCGAATCGACGGACGGTTCGACAGGCTGAACAAGCCATAAAAAAGGCGGTTTCCAGACCGCCGATAATCATATGCCACAAGGTCCTTGGGGCTCCAAGTCATTTCGCGCTAGAATAGATACAGAGACATGACCCTCCATCAGCCCATTCCGGCTCTCCTCTAGCGGCGCCCGCCGCCTGCACTTGTTCTCTGCCATTTACAGTTCCCGAGAAATAACTCCAAAACCCAAGACCCCGGAGGGGCTTACCCATGATTGATCGTCTCGAACAAATGGAGCAGCGCTACGACGAGTTGCAAGGTCAACTCTCGTTGCCCGAAATCATTACCGACCGCGAAAAGTATCAGAAGGCCGGCAAGGCGCTCAGCGACCTCGAAACGCCCGTGCAGAAGTTTCGCGAATTGAAGCTGGTCCGCCAGGGCCTCGCCGAAGCCCGCGCCATGCTCGCCGAGAGCGATCCCGATCTGCGCGCAATGGCCCAGGAGGAGATCGCGTCACTGGAACCGCGCGAGTCCGCTATCGAGGAAGAGATCAAGGTCCTGCTGCTGCCTAAAGATCCCAACGACGAAAAGAACGTCATCCTTGAAATCCGCGCCGGCACCGGCGGCGATGAGGCTTCACTCTTTGCCGCTGAAATCTTCCGCATGTATACCCGATTTGCCGAGCAACATCGCTGGAAGGTCGAAGTGCTCTCGCTCTCCGAGTCCGGCGTCGGCGGATATAAGGAAGTCATTGCCATCATCGAAGGCGCGCGCGTTTACTCGCAGCTCAAGTGGGAGAGCGGTGTGCACCGCGTCCAGCGCGTCCCCGCCACCGAGACCCAGGGCCGCGTCCACACTTCGGCCGTCACCGTCGCCGTCCTTCCTGAGGCCGAAGAAGTCGACATTAAAATCGAGGCCAAGGACATTCGCATCGACACTTTCTGCTCCTCAGGCCCCGGTGGCCAGTCCGTCAACACAACCTACTCTGCGGTTCGCATCACGCACATTCCCACCAATACCGTCGTCAGTTGCCAGGACGAAAAATCGCAGATCAAGAACCGTGAAAAAGGCATGCGCGTTCTTCGCTCTCGCCTCTATGAAGTGGAAATGGAGCGTCAAAATGCTGAACTTGCCAAGGAGCGTAAACAGCAGGTAGGTTCCGGTGATCGCAGCGAAAAAATCCGCACCTACAACTTCCCGCAGAACCGCCTCACCGACCACCGCATCGGCCTCACCCTGCACCAACTCGACCTCGTAATGGAAGGCCGCCTGCAACCCATTGTCGATGCGCTGATCACCCACTACCAGGCAGAGCAATTAAAGGCTGACAGCCAGGCTGCCTGATGAACCTTCTCGAATGGCTCGACAAGGGTGAAGACCAGCTCCGCAGCGGCCCCCATCCCGACCGCGCCCGCCGCGATGCCGAAACATTGCTGCTTCATCTCATCGGCAAGAATCGAGCCTGGCTCCTTGCCCACCGCGAAGATGACTTCGCCGGGTGTAAGGCAATCGGCTACGCCGCCCTGCTCAGCCGCCGTCAAAAAGGCGAGCCCCTCCAGTACATCACCGGTGAAACTGAGTTCTACGGCTTACCGTTTCGCGTCACGCCGGACGTCCTCATTCCCCGCCCCGAAACCGAACACCTCGTAGAAAAGGTTCTCGAACTTGCCGCAAACCTGGGTGCCCCATCCTTGAATCGTTTTGCCTTTCAAAGGTCGGAAAGCGGCCAACTGGAATCTTCTCGGACAAACTGCCGCATCCTCGACATCGGCACAGGCTCCGGCGCAATTGCTATCGCCCTCGCCCATGCGCTGCCTTACGCGCAAGTCACCGCCGCCGATATCTCCGCACCCGCTCTCGCCATCGCCCAGCAGAACGCCGCGCGCAACAGCGTCTCCGTCCGCTTTCTCCAGGGCGATCTGCTCGCACCGATATCCAGCCAACACTTCGACCTCATCGTCTCTAATCCGCCCTATGTACCCATCACCGATCGCCCCTCGCTCTCCGTCGAGGTCCGCGATTACGAGCCCGCTCTCGCCTTGTTCGCCGGCAACGACGGCCTCGACATCTATCGCCGTCTTATCCCCACCGCCTTCGCCGCACTCGCTCCCGGCGGTTACCTCGCTCTCGAAATCGGCTACGGGCAGCAGTCGCCAATCGAATCGCTGCTCGTCAATTCAGGATTCGCAGGCATCGAATTCACTCCCGACTTGCAAGGCATTCCTCGCGTCGCCTCAGCCCGGCACCCATGAATCTGGTCATGCCAACGCTACGTTGCCCGAATTTAGGCCACCCTCATCTCGCAACGAAACGCTCCTTGACACACGACCCGCCAAATCTTTATGTTTGCGCCAGTCGATTCCACGCCAGCCGACATAACTATGAAACTTACTGAGCAAACCGGCGCCATCCTCACCGACAGCCACTTCCTCATTCCCTTGGTCGTGTTTTGCATCGGCCTCGCGCTCCTCATCACCCTCCATTGATGCGTTGCGCGACGTCGCGTCCCGTCGCCGCCATCACCACGCCTGCCGAAAGGACATCCCGCCTCAGATGAGCCAACCGTCGAAGACGAATGCAACCGCAAGCTTCGCCTCGGCTCATGGGCTCGGTGTACTCTGCGGGCTCGGTGCGGGTGCATGGCTCGGCGCAGCGGAGGCACCCACCAAGCTCGTCAACTCCGGCCTTTCTCCGTATGCCATCTCGCTCTGCATGGTCGCCGGTGTCTTCACTGCGCGCTGGACCGTTCCCACTCTCCTCAAAGGCACACGCCAGGTCTTTGCCGATCTCGCCCAGAACAAACACCTCATCCCCGTCGCCATCCTTGCCGGCATGTTGTGGGCCGTGGCCAATACACTTACAGTCTTCGCCATTCGCGACGTCGGTCTGGCCATCGCCTTCCCCTTGTGGAACACCAATTCCCTCGTCGGCATCCTCTGGGGCCGCGTCCTGTTCGGCGAACTCAAAGGTGCCAGCCGCAAAAACGTCGCCAAGGTCTTGCTGGGTGCACTCGCCATCGTCGCTGCGGCCATCATGCTCGGCTTCAGCACCATTCACTCCAGCGGTCCCCACGCAAATCGTGCCGCCGGCGGCATCCTCGCCGCCGCGGGCGCCAGCCTGCTCTGGGGAACAATGTATGTGCCCTATCGCAAGGCCTACGTCAGCGGCATGAATCCGCTGTCATTCGTCACCATCTTTACGGTCGGCGAACTCGGCGCTATGCTCACACTGGCCTTCGCTCTCGATGGCCCGGGAACTGCTGCGTTGATTCACTCCTCCGAAACCAGAAAAATACTCTTCTGGCTCTTCCTTGGCGGATTCGTCTGGGTCGTCGGCGACATCTTCCAGCAGTACGCCACCAAGTATCTCGGTATCGGCCGCGGAATTCCGCTCTCCAACACCAACCAGCTCTGGGGACTCGCCTGGGGTGCTCTCGTCTTCGGTGAGCTGGCCCATGCCGACGCGGCCCACCGCCTTCTCGTCGTCTGCGGCTCGCTCGTCATGATCCTTGGCGCCCTCGCCGTCAGCACCGCCGTTGCCACTGAGCGGGAGCATGCCTCCACCGACCTGGCCCTGCGGCGCGAATGCGATCGTTACTCGCTCGATTACTCCCGCGTCCTCCAGGCTTATCACGGCGCGCCCAATCCTGGCGGCGAGCCTCGGCGCGCCGGGTGGGATTACGCCATCCTCGCCGCGGGTGTCGGAGTCTTCGTTTGGCTCGGACTCGATGCGCGCGTGCCCAACCTCGTCATGAACCTGGCCTGGACCGCGATCTTGACCGCCGCGCTCCTCATCACCGCTGCCGTTTGCGTCTGGGGCCTCTGGAAGTCAACGAAATTTTCCTGACCGACATCGCGCCGGCCGCCGCAAAAGAAGTGTCTTCCTGAGCGAGCGCAGCGAGTCGAAGGATCTGCATTGTTTTTTTCGGAGGGAGGCGTGGCCGTCACGCCCTCGAATCAAGCCCTCAAACACCAACGGGGCCTCAGCCCGGGGCCGTTCGTGGGCTCAACGCTAAGAAGGACTCGATTCGCGCGCCGCTGATCTCGCACCAAATTCCAACTCACTCTCCGGCCCGTTACAATAATCTCTATGACTGCGCCGCCGCTGGTAGATCTTGTGGGAGTGGGGCTGAATGCCACAGACACGCTGATTCCCCTTTCTTCCTATCCCGTGCGCGGTTCCAAGGTCGAGTACTCCAACGCATCCATCCTGCCCGGTGGCCAAACTGCTACCGCAGTCGTCGCCTGCCAGACCTGGGGACTCACCACCCGCTACGTGGGCAAACTGGGCGATGACGATGCGGCTCATTTGCATCGCCGCGAATTCGCCCGCACTGGTGTTGACGCACGCCTCATCCACGTCAGCGGCGCTTCCAGCCCGCAATCATTGATCATTGTCGATGGCGGAGGTGAGCGCACCGTGCTCTGCCGTCGCGACGAGCGCCTGCTACTCCAGCCCGCGGACCTCGAGCGCGCATGGATCGTTAACGCGCGCGCCCTGCACATTGACGGCTTTGAAACCGCCGCGGCCACCATCGCAGCCGGGTGGGCCCGTGCCGCCGGCATCCCTGTCGTTGCCGACCTCGACGAGCTCTATCCCGGCGTCGAATCACTTATCGAGAACATCGACTACTTAATTGTCAGCCGCGACTTCCCAGCGCGTCTCACCGGCGAGCGCAATCTCGAACAGGCCCTTCGCGCAATGAAACACCGCTACGGCTGCGCCGTGACCGCCGCGACCCTGGGAGAAGATGGGGTTCTCGCCTGGGATGGAAGCCACTTCCATTTGCGTCCCGCCTATCGCGTTGCCGTCGCCGACACCACCGGTGCAGGCGACATCTTCCACGCAGGCTTCATCTATGGGCTGCTGCAAGGCTGGCCCCTCCCTCGCCAGCTCGATTTCGCCTGCGCCGCCGCCGCCCTCAACTGCACCGCCGCCGGCGCCCGTGGAGGCATCGGCCCTGTGGAATCCGTAGAAGCCCTCATGGCCACCTCGCCTCGCTATGCCGTCGCGCCTGCCGCCGACTGACAAAATCTATTCCATCCTTCGTCGTTCCAATATTGCCCAAACCTTCGCTCCGGGCATACCATTCCTTTGCCATTGAAATCGTTTCCAAAAGGACTGTGTAAATGCGCCTCTCTGCCTCGTTGCCGCTCGCCTCTCTTGCCCTTGCATCTCTCATCGTCATTTCGCCCGCCCCTGCCATTGGGCAGCAGGTGGCTGCAACACCCCCCATGGGATGGAATAGCTGGAATTTCTTCGCCGAAAAAGTGACGGACAAGGACATCCGCGCCGCCGCCGACCAGCTCGTTTCCACCGGCATGAAAGACGCCGGCTACACCTACGTCAATATCGATGACACGTGGGAGGCCGAGCGCGACGCTAACGGAGTCCTGCACACCAACTCAAAGTTCCCTGACATGAAGGCGCTCGCTGACTACGTCCACTCCAAGGGGCTCAAGATCGGCATCTATTCCGGACCCGGACCCAAGACGTGCGGTGGTTACACCGCCTCTCTGGGCCACGAAGAGCAGGACGCAAAGATGTATGCGGCCTGGGGCATCGACTACCTGAAGTACGATCTGTGCAGCTTCAACGAAGCAGTCATGCAAAAGCAGGCCCCCAACGATAAAGCCGAGCAGATGCGCCTCATGGTAGCCGCCTACCAGAAAATGTCGGACGCGCTCAAGGCCACCGGCCGTCCCATCGTCTTCTCCCTCTGCCAATACGGATGGGACTCGCCCTGGGAATGGGCGCCCGCCCTCGGTGGCAACTCGTGGCGCACCACGGGCGACATCAACGCCCAATGGGACCGAATCTACGCCATCCTCAGCCAGCAAGAGGGTCTCGAGGCTTATGCCGGTCCCGGCCATTGGAACGACCCCGACATGCTTGAAGTGGGCAACGGCGAACTCACCCTGGCCGAGAACCGCTCGCATTTCTCCATGTGGGCCATGCTCGCATCGCCCCTGCTTGCCGGCAACGACCTGCCCAACATGAAGCCGGAAGTCAAGGCCATCCTTACAAACCGCGACGTCATCGCGATCGATCAGGACCCCTTGGGCAAGCAAGCCAGCCGCGTCTACTCAGATGGCGAAGTCGAAGTGTGGGCGCGTCATCTCGACGGCGGCGCCATCGCCGTTGCCGTGTTCAACGCCGGCAGTGACCGCTACTCCACGCATCCCTTCCACCTGAATCTGACCAAACTTGGTTTGAACGGCACGCAACAGGCCAAGGACCTGTGGACTGGTAAGGACATGGAACTGACCAACAACATGCCGGTGGAACTGACCAGCCACGACATCCTCCTGGTCCGCATCGCCACACCGAAGTAAAGCGCCATGCCGGTTGTCGTGCTTTGCAATCTAAATCGCCGGATGCTCCTCGCGTGTTTGGACTGTTTTGAGATCGAGCAATCTACGCGGGGGCCAAAATGGGCGCATCTTCAAGGCCGGCGACCGCGCTGACGGTTGAAAGCTTAATTTTTGCCGCCATGGATGTCGTCAGATCCGCCGAAATGGCCCGCCGGCCCAACAATTGCGGCGGGCTCCATTGAGATTGCTTTTCCGCGCTACAAGCCAAACAATTCGCCAACCATCCGGAAATAATCCATCCGCGGTTCGTCGAGACTCGCCTCCTCCTTGCCACCAGAGCGTGCGACACAAATCTCAACGTTCGATTTGGGCCGTTTCCTGAATCTCGAATATATGTATATGCATCTATCTTGCCATGAGTAGACGATTCGTTCCGGCGCTCCCTTGTTTGTGCGCAAGCTTCCGCCGGGCGTCCAGGGCCCTCACCCAGCACTACGACCAGGCGCTACGTCCGTTGGGGCTCAGGGCCACGCAATTCACCATTCTTCAGGCATTGTCCCTGGTCGGAGAGGTTTCCCAGAGACAGCTAGGGCAGATTCTGGCAATCGATAGCACCACCCTGACCCGAACTCTTGAGATCATGGCCCGCCATGGCTGGGTCGCGAAACAACAAGGAGAAGACCGGCGCGAATGTCGCCTGCGTCTGACCAGGATCGGAGAATCGCAATTCAAGCGCGCACTTCCCAGTTGGCAAGAAGTGCAGTCGCGGCTGCAAGGCCAGCTCGGTAGCAATCGCTGGGAAAAACTTCTGAGCTTAACCAACATGGTGACCTCGACAGTCACGGAATCAGGAGACATGTCATGACCAAATATGGAAAGCTTACGACTGCGTTGATAGCAGCTTGGTTTGTGTTTGCACTCACAGCATCCAGCTTGCACCTCTTCCGCACCGGTCCAAACCAGCCGCCGCTTCTCCTTGGATTGGCGGCAGGCATCCCGCTCGTGTTGTTCCTGATTTGGTTCGTTGGATCGGCTGGATTCCGGCAGTTCACAATGACCTTGAATCCCCGCATTTTGACTTGGGTACAAAGCTGGAGAATCGTTGGATTCGTCTTCCTGGTCCTCGCAGCTTACGGCGTGCTGCCGAGATTGTCCGCTCTGCCGGCGGGGTGGGGCGATATTGCCATCGGCGTTACCGCGCCACTCGTCGCTCTAAAACTGGCAAGTCCCGATCACCGCAAAAGCTTCATTGCCTGGCAGGTGCTGGGAATGGTTGACCTGGTGACGGCGATGACGCTGGGTCCGCTAGCCAAGGTGATCGATCCGCACGGGCTTGGGAATGATGGACTGACGGTGCTTCCGCTGAGCCTGATTCCGACATTCGGGGTGCCTTTGTTTCTGATGCTCCATGTCATTTGCATTGCGCAGGCTGCTCAGTGGTCCGTCCGGCGGTATTCAACGATCTCGCAGCCGTTACCCTCGCACGCAGCATGAGGTGACGGCGCATAAGTCTTCGGCGCTGCCGCTCTGTGGCTCGAACGCGGCGGCGCCTGCCCGGTAGCACTCCAATCTGTGGAGAGAGCATCACCTGGCTCTCACAGCAGGGTCCAAATCCCCAAGATTCTTCCGGTTTGTAATTGGAGAGAACGTTTCAAGCTGCGCGCGCGTCGCTTTGCACTAGGTTCATCCGTGTGGTATCCGTCAACAGTTCACCGTTTACCTCATTTTCCGACTGTGTTGAGTCTTTCTGCGCCTTCAACCACGACCGGATATTAATCGCGTAGATGCAAATGCAAAACAAATTTGCAGGGATGAAGCCAAACTGTGAGGTGTGCACCCCAATCACGCAGACGATCAAACTATTGATTCCGGAAACCAGGAGGCCGGTCCACATCTTTCGCCCCACAAGAATCGTGGCAACAATGGTGAGAAAGCAAGATAGATAATCCAACCGGAACATCCCCATGGCACGTCTCCAAAGATGAATAGTCAGCGGAATGGATTAACTCATGACCACATCTTGCGAGCCTTGCCACCCGCCAACGTATAAGGCAAGTAAAGTGCCAAAGAGTATTGCTTCCATTCGGGAAGCGGCTGGCGATTGAAGCTAAATAAGTTAGATAGAAATAATTTGGGTTTGCACGTCTTTCGCGCCAGGCGGGTGACGACGTCGTAGTGACGAGATGTCGTCATTGTGTCTTTATTTAGTCAGCAAGCCTTTAGGACATGGCTGCCCGCAACCTGCCTATGCAAAATCCGAGGGCAAATGGACGCACCTTAGTGTCTCGGTCGGCTCAGGAACCTACCTATCGCGCTCGTCCTAGCCGAACTCCAAACCATCCCCGCGCGTCCGTCCAGCTCCCCGCAAGCTCGAATCCTGCCCGGGTCAGCATCGCATCCGCCTGTCCCGGCGAATATTTGTAGCTGTTTTCCGTGTGAATAGTTTCGCCTTCGTCAAAATTCACTTCAAAATCCAGCGCCTCAAGGCGCACTCGCTGGGCAATCCGGCTAGCCAGGTGCATCTCGATGCGCGATTCAACCGCGTTCCAAACCGCCCGGTGCTCAAACGCCTCCAGATCGAAGTCCGCTTCGAGCTCGCAGTTCAGCCGCGTCAGCAGATTCAGATTGAAAGCCGCTGTCACTCCTGCCACATCGTCATAGGCCGCCAACAAGGTCTCTTCCTCTTTCACCAGGTCGATCCCCAGCAACAGCGCATCGCCCGGCTTGAGTCCCGCGTAAATCATCCTCAGCAGTTCGTCTGCCTCCCACGGATCAAAATTTCCAATGCTTGACCCGATGTAGAGCACCAGGTGTCGCTCGTTGGTTTTCGCGAGTTCCAATCCATGCGTGTAATCCTTCACCTGCGGCGACACCGTCACATTGGGAATTTCCCGCTCGATGCGCTTCTGCGCCGCTTCAAGGGCGCTGGATGAAACGTCCAATGGCTCATAGACCACCGTCCTCTGCCGCTCAGCCGCTGCCGTCAGCAGCAGCCGCGTCTTGTCCGCGGATCCGGCGCCCAATTCTACAATGCGCAGCCGCTTGCCCTGCGCCGCCTGCGCAACCATCTCCTTCGCGTGGTCCGCAAGAATCTCCCGTTCCGTTCGCGTAAGGTAGTACTCGGGTCGCTCCGTGATCTCATCGAACAGCCGCGATCCGGCTTCGTCATAAAACAGCCAGGGCGGCAGCCGCTTGGGCTGGTTCCCTAACCCCTCACGGACTGCCGAAGCAACCCGTTCCTCAATGTGTGGAGTGATTACAGGCAACGCGATCGTAGTCATGCGCTCTCTTGGATGCCGCCCCTTCGCCGATAGTTACTTTGAAGCCAGCCGAATTCCCGAAAATTGCCACCGCGTCTCCGGCGCAAAAAAATTGCGATAGCTCGATCTCACATGGGCCGCCGGTGTCGCGCACGATCCGCCCCTCAAAACCATTTGCCCGCTCATAAACTTGCCGTTGTACTCGCCCAGCGATCCAGCCAGCGGTCGAAACCCCGGATATCCCAGGTAAGCGCTCGCCGTCCACTCCCAACAATCCCCAAAGAATTGCGCTCCCTCTTGGATCGTCTCTTCGACCGGATTGGGCGTCAGTCTTCCTGAATCCAGCAAATTTCCCTCAATAGGCAGCCCCTCTGCCGCCGCTTCCCATTCGAACTCCGTTGCCAGTCGCCGCCCCGCCCAGCGCGCGTAGGCGTCCGCCTCAAAGTAGCTCAGGTGGCTCACCGGCGCAGCCGATATCTGCGACAAAGTTCGTTCCCCACGCAAGGTAAACAGACTCCAGTTACCGCTTTCGCTGCTCCAGTAGAGCGGTGCGCGCCAGCCATTCTGCTGCATCGCATCCCACCCCGCTGAAAGCCACAGTTCCGGCTTACGATAGCCGCCATCCGCCATAAACTCCGCATACTCTCCGCATGTCACCAGCCGGTTCGCGAGGGAATATGGCTCCAGCCACACGCGGTGCCGGGCAAGTTCGTTGTCGAAGCAGAATCCTTCGCCGCTATTGCCAACCTCGCGGAGCCCTCCCTCGAATCCCAAAAAGCGCAACGCTTTCGCCGCCCTTGAGCCGCGGTCTCCAACTGCCTGTCCCAAGTGCGTCGAAAATCCATTCTGGGATTTTCGGCGCGAGCCTCGAACGTCCTCTTTGAGAAAGCGGACTTCCCCATCTTCCAGACTCCTCATTTCAGGCAAATAAATCGGCCGCAGCGGGTTGGTGAAAAAGGCGTGCAGAATATCCGTCAGCAGCAACTCCTGGTGCTGCTCCTCGTGATTCACACCCAATTCAATCGTTTTCAGGGTTTCCACTTCCGGATTGCCCTGGAGAAGCTGCTCGATCGCTTCGTCCACATACTCCCGGTAGCTCAGGATTTCCTCGATCCCCGGCCGCGAAAACGACGCGCGAAGCTTCTTTTCCGGAAACTCGGCAAAGCTCCGGTAATAGCTGTTGAAGAGCCATGGAAAGTCTGAATTGAACAACTTGTATCCCGGCAGTTTCTCCCGCAAGACGAACGACTCGAAGAACCATGCGGTATGGGCCAGGTGCCATTTGGCAGGTGACGACTCCGGACACGACTGCACCATCATGTCTTCCGGCGTCAGTGTCCTGCACAAATCGAGAGTTCGCCCGCGCGTCGATCTAAAACGTGCTGCGATGTCTAACTTCGCAATCGAGGATGTCACTGTGCTCATTCTTTTTTTCCCCTTCCGCCGTGCAGTCCCGGCTCAATCCAGACACTATTTAGGTTGAGTTCCACAGTATTCGGACCCAGATGTCGGATCGGCAGGTCCACCGCACACTCTGTGAAACCCATCAATTCAGGAGACTTGTCCTTCGGTTACATCTCGCCTGGTAGGTAATGATCAAAGCCTCTTGCTTCCATAAACTGGAAACTGCTGCAAAATCGTGTTCCCTTTCGATGTTCAAATCCGCCCATTTGGTGGTTTAATAATTCCAACTTACGAGACGATCCGATAGTTTATCGCTCCGTTTCCTTCGTGAGGAGGAAATATGCGTACCTTTGAGAGTCCGCGTACGCTGCCGGCGTTTGCCGTCTTGATAGCCCTCTTTACAGCGCCCTTCGTCGCCCACGCGCAGGCTCCTACTTTGAATGCTGTCAACACTTCGCCGACGGAGGTTGCAGCCGGAATTCCGAACATAAACCCCACCCCTACTGCCGAAGAACTCGGCGACACCCTCGCGGTCCATCAGCGCTACCAGGAAGCCATCGAGTCCTATTTGAAGGCACCAGGCGGCTCTTCAACCGTGTGGAACAAGATGGGCATCGCCTACCAAATGATGTTCAACTTGCAGGAAGCCACACGGTGTTACCGTGAATCGCTAAAAATCGATCCGAATAACCCTAATGTCTTCAATAACCTCGGCACCGTCTACGACTCCCTCAGGGATTACAGATCCGCCGTGAAGATGTATCACAAGGCGCTTAAGATTGATCCAAAATCTCCTCTTGTGCTGAAGAATCTTGGGACGGATCTTCTCGCCCAGCACAAGTACGAAAAAGGATGGGCATACTATAAAGCGGCGTTGGCCGTGAATCCTGAGATATTCGGTGTCGAGTCCGGCCCACGCGTCCAAAATCCGTCCTCCGTCCAGCAACGCGGCGCCATGAACTACTACATGGCTAAAAGCTGTGCCCGCGCCGGCTTGAATGCCCGCGCCATCCAGTATCTGCGCATGGCGCTCAACGAAGGATTCACGAATCCGCAGAAAATCATCGCCGACTCGGAGTTCGCCAGCCTGCGAGGTGTCGCAGACTTCGAAAAGTTGCTGAACGACCAAAAGGAACAATAGCGCTCAATATAGCTGGATAGAAAATTGCCCGGAGATTTGCGTCGAGTTAAATGAAGATTTGCCCCGAGCAGCTTGCGGATGAACTCGATTCTTTGAAAGGGCGCGACTTTAGTCGTGCCGCAAACGATGCGAAATGGGCCCAACTTTGGCCGCTGAGGGATAGTTTCTCTGCTTCGCATCGAGATTTTCGCAGCCCGCGAGGGCGACTACGCCTCGCCATCTCGCCCTCAAAGGGCGATCGCAATCAACTCCTCCGGGGTGATTACCTGTCAGGCTTCCTTTCGTCTTATGATTGTGATGGCTTCCCTATCCAGGGCCCGCGCTTGGCCCGGCTGACCCGATCCACGCGTCATCCCCGCTGAAATCGCCTTGGACAAAAGATCACGCCGAGGCCGATTCATCGCTCCGGCCCCGGCAACAAGGAGGGCCCATGTGCAGAATCGCCGTATCCCGGCTGCTGCCGCCTTCGTCTATGCTCGCAATCCTGGCCGCTGCCTCTCAGTCCATCGCGCAAATCGCACTTGCCGCTCAGGTTCCAGCCGTGCCGATTTCGCAGCAGGCTCCCGCGTCGGCATCCCGGCAACCAGACGTTTCCCCAGTTCCTCCGCTCACCCCCGAACAACGCGGAGATATGCTCCTGGCCGAAAGGCACTACCAGGCCGCCGTTGAAGCCTTTAAGAAAGCTCCCCAGGATTCCGCCGAAGTTTGGAACAGGATGGGCATCGCCTATCAGCAACTGTTCAATGCTAATGACGCTTTGCATTGCTTTCAGGTCTCCCTCAAGCTCGATCCGAGGAATGGCAACGTTTTGAACAATATTGGAACGATCTACGTTTCCTTTAAGAACTACCGGGTCGCAGAGAAGTACTATCGAAAGGCCCTCAAACTCGAGCCGAAATCCGCTGCAATCCTTAAAAACTATGGAACTGAGCTCATGTTGCGGCGCAAGTATCAAGAGGGCGGCCAGATGTACGCGAAAGCGATGGCCGTCGATCCCTCAATATTTGAGGGCAGTTCCAGTTTTTCCGTCTCCGACCCCACCTCCACCAGGGACCGCGGGGCCATGAATTACTACCTGGCAAAAACCTGCGCCCGCGCGGGAATGAGGGGGCCGGCCATCGATTACCTCCGCAAGGCTCTGAGCGAGGGCTACGTCAATCCTCAAAAAATCATCGCGGACGACGAGTTCGCGAGTTTGCGTGGGATGCCAGACTTCGAAAGGCTCCTGGCGGAACAAAAGCAACCTTGAAGCCCCCGACGGCCATTCCTCAATCGCTTTCTTGAGAGGCTCGTCCTCTCGATGCTTTCGTCCGTCTACTTAGTAGGGCGATTCAATCTCGCCAACAGGAGTGGTCGTGGAGATTCGTGCCTGCGCCGCAGCACTACCCGCACTTGTTCTCAGTTTGACGCTTATCGCACCTTATACCGCGCATTCGCAGGATGCAGGTTCCAGCACTCTGCCTCAGGGTCCCGGGTCCTTGGACGGTCAGCGCGGCGGGCGCGGTGGCGGAGGATTTGGCATGATGGGGGCCGGCCGCGGCACCCTGGGAACTGTGACCGCATTGGCTCCTGACCACTACACCATCAAGACTGAAACCGGTGAAATCTTTACCGTGCATTTCAGCGTCAATACCCGCATGGTGAAACAACCTGCGCAGAGGCGCGGCCAATCCGAAGGCGGCGGAGAGCGCACCCCTCCCCAGGCAATCAAGCCCGCCGATATCAAGGTCGGCGATGTGATCGCAGCCGGTGGCGAAGTCGATCCATCCGCCAAATCGATTGGAGCGGTCTTCGTGATGCTCATCGACCCCGAGCGCGCCAAACAAATGCGCGAAATGGAAGCCAACTACGGCAAGACCTGGCTGATGGGCAAGGTGACCGGCATCGATGGCGTCAAGGTCACCCTCGAAGGTGCCCGCGACAAGACTTCCTACACTTTTACAGCCGATGAAAATACCACATTTCGCAAGCGCCGCGACCCCATCACCCTCGCCGACATGCAAGTCGGTGACATGGTCCGCGTCGAGGGCGCCCTAAAAGATGGAAACTTCCTCGCGACAACTGTGGCTGTGATGGTCCGCCCCCAACAGGAAGGGAATTCAACGGCCCCGCGCAGCAACCCTCCCCAATAACCTCGCATGACGTCCTGCGCGAAGCCCTGCCCTCAGCCACCCATGAACATTCCGCCGTTCACATCCAGGACGTGCCCCGTAATATACCCCGCGGCATCCGATGCGAGGAATGCCACCGACTGCGCAATTTCAAGGTCTGTCCCCGGCCGCCCCAGCGGAATCTGCGCCATCATGGCCCCGCGCTGCTTCTCATCCAGCACCGCCGTCATCGGCGTCTCAATGTATCCCGGCGCCACGGCATTCACCGTAATACCGCGCGAAGCTACTTCGCGCGCCAGCGATCGCGTCAGACCGATCAGTCCTGCCTTCGACGACGCGTAATTCACCTGGCCCGCCTGCCCTGTCCGCCCCACCACGCTCGTTATATTGATAATCCGGCCCCAGCGGTTCTTTAACATCGGCCGCAGCAAAGCCTGTGTCAGAAGGAACGCTCCCGTCAGGTTGGTCCCCAGCACATCCTCCCAGTCAGGCCGCTTCATTGCCATCATCAGTCCGTCGCGTGTGATGCCTGCGTTGTTGACGAGGATCTCCACTTTGCCGAAGCGCTCGATAACGGCCTTTGCTCCGGCTTTGATCGATTCCTCGTTCGCCACATCCAACGCAAACACAGCCGCCTGTCCGCCGACTGCCTCAATTTCTTTGGCTACTTCATCTAGTTTGGTTTGGTTCCTCGCCGCCAGTGCCACGGTGGCTCCAGCCCGAGCCAGTTCCAACGCGCATGCCCGTCCAATTCCCTGCGAAGCCCCCGACACCAGCGCAATTCTTCCTTGCAAGCTCGTCATTTTCCGCCTATCCCGCGCGCACAACCACACGCCTTTCCGAAGCTCATTGTAAATATCTCCCTGGCAAAGCCGCAGTCTTCATCGGGCGAGCCCTCGAAATGGACTTGAAGATGGAACGCCCACCAATCCGTCATCAACTTCCCACCGCGCTTTCCTTCACCTCCCTCATTCCACTGCAAATATAATTCGAGAAATTTGCGTATAAATTCCTCCGCTCGGCGCACACTGGGAACTGAATGGAAAACCCGAACTTTGAAAGCGCACGAGTTCGCAGCCCAGCGGCCCCCAAATTGGCCGGAGCGGATTTCTTGATGGTTTTGTCAACGCTCCCGGGCAGTGAAACAGCCCTGAGCGCCGTCGATGGTTTTTCGGGAGGGGTTCTAAGCTTGGAAAAATAACTGAGTTGGTCTTCGTCATTTATTCGCCATAAATGACCATAAATATAACATATACAAAGAGATATACCGGACCAAAAGTGTTCTCTTTTCTTTCGCTCATCGGTCCCGCCCGCTCCAAAGCAGGCCCGTGTCTGGAAAATACCATGCCTCGTTGAAACGCCTACGTCGTCATTCGATCGGGCGATATCGCACCCAGCGGCCACTGCGAAAGCTCGATGCTCTTCGCCCCCGCGATCGAAACCTCAAGTTCGGTCTCGCCCGGCTTCAGCGTGTACGCGCGACTCGTGATCGCTTCCCTGCCGCCGATGAACGACTCGATCACCGATCCGTCGAGAAACAATTGTAAAGCTGGCCGTGGCCACGGCAGAGAAGGCAAAGCAAATGAAACGTCGCCGCATCGCACTTCTTTCCCAGCCAAGTCAATCACCATCTCCCAATCTTTATTGCCTCCTGTCAGCAGTCGCACCGTCACTGCCCCTGTCGACAATCCGATCGGAAGTTCCAGTTCTCGCCGCAACGTGGTCAGCATCACGCTATGAGGCTTTCTCGGATGCAACGTCACGCGTTCGACCGTCTCGCGCAGCTTTTCAACCTCGGCAGCCGGATGCATCTCAAGCTGCCCTTGCGCACCCACCTTCAGCACCCGCGGCAATGACATCGCGCCAGCCCATCCTGCCGCCGCATATTCCGATTCAGGCCGCGTCTCTCGAATCCATCCCCATAGCACGCGCCGTCCGCCCGGTGCGAGAAAACTCTTGGGCGCGTAATAAGATCCGTGGTCAAGGATGCCCTTCCGCTTTGCCGTGTAACGATGCTCGTGCGGGTCGTAGTCGCCCGTAGTCCAAAACACTTTGCCCTCGGTCGAATAGAGTAGGCAGTGCTGTCCGTCAAGCTCAAAGAAGTCCGGGCACTCCCACATCTCGCCGCTGTCGCACGGATTGGCCGTCTTCAATCCATTGGGTTTTCCTGAGGCAAGCGGGTGCAGATATTGCCAGTGCCGCAGATCCTCTGAGCGGTAAAGCAGTACGCATCCGCCCTCGCCGCGCACACCTGACCCAACGCCCAGGTACCAGCCGTCTCCCTCGCGCCATGGACAAGGGTCACGAAAACCGGTCACCGCCATCCCAGGTGGCGGAGCCCCAATCACCGGCTCCGGCCATTTCTTCCACCGCAAAAGGCCGTCATCTTCGGCCGTCGCTAGCAATTGAGTCTCGCGCAGTTTCTCCGAGCCATCGTGAATCGTGACCATTTCCGGAGGCGCATTTTGCACGCCCGTATAAATAAAACTCGGCACGCCATTGCATACAATTGCCGAACCGCTGAAGCACCCCTCGCTATCCGGGCCGCCAGGTGTTGGCGCAAGCGCGATCGCCTCGTGGCGCCAATGCACCATGTCCGTGCTGATGGCGTGGCCCCAGTGCATATCGCCCCACACCGCAGCGTGAGGATTCAACTGGTAGAAGAGGTGATAGCTCCCCTTCCACCAGATAGGTCCGTTGGGATCGTTCATCCAGTTGTGCGGTGGCAACAGGTGATACTCAGGCCGAAGCGGATCGCGGGCTACGTCATCAACCGCGTCTTCCCTCAAGCCAAGCGCCGCGAGACTCCAGCTTTGTGCAACTCGATCGAGCAGAAGTTCTGCGGCCGCCCCACAGCCCAGCGTCTTTAAAAAGTCTCGGCGTTCGAGAGCCATGCTCAGGCGAACCTCTTCCCCCGCAACTATAGCGCGATGGACGCGCCACCTTTCTCTATCGGCCCGCCTCGTTCACCAGTTTCTCCGCTCGTGCCATCGCATCCAACCTGCTCTGCTTTTGTGCGTCCATGTCGGCTGGCCGCCAATTGCTTGTGGCCAGGCGCTTGGCATAATCCTCCATGCGCTGCCCGAAATCCTGGCCCATCGAATTCACGGCAGCCTGCGCTTGCGGCAATACCGCGTGAAAGTGCGCAAGCTCTTCCTGGGCCCGCTCGGGATGATAACCAAGCCGGTCTCCGCTTTGCATGGCGTCCACCAGAATGTCTGGCGGCGAAGACACGGGCCAGGTCTGATTTAGCGAATCATAGGTCCCGCGCAGTCGGGTCATGGCGCCCGCAAAGCCATCCAGTTCCTCGCGGCGCGCGGTCAGACCTGCCGCACGGCGCACCTCGATTGAGACTCTCGCCGAAGCGCTCGTCTCCGGCACCGGAATCATTGTGGTCAGCGTATTGCCCTCGAAGCTCCAGCCGTTCTTGCCCAATGGTCCTGCCTGCATGACTGCAACGCCGTTTACCGTGACCGCGGCGGGCGGCCAATCGGCGGGCAGGCGCAATTCATAACCGCGCGCCTTCGCCATGCCGGGATACGAGCCCTCGACCGGACCAATCTCCACCTTCAATGTGTCCCCTGTTTGTGTTGCCTTGATGGGAGTACGAGCAAAGACGCCACGCTGGTAATCAACCGAGCTACTCGAGTCCTCATAGACCGAATAGCTTGAACTGGACCCCGGCTTCAACGGCCAGACATTCACGATCAGCGGGTCGACTTGCTTATCGCCCGTGTAGCGCATCGGTGGTTGCATCGGTACGATCGCACCCGCTTTGAGGTACACCGGTATCTGGCTGATTGAGAAGTCGCGCTGCACGTTCGTTGGCCCAGTGAAGTGCTTGCCCGTGGGCCATTCGATCCACTCGCCCTCCGGCAGCCAGACCTGCTCAGTTGCCAAACCGGAAACCTTGTCTGCGGCCGTCACCACCGGAGCGGCCAACATCTGTTCACCAAAAATGTATTCATCCTTATTGGAGTAGGCCGCATCGTTCTCCGGCCAGTCGTAATAGAGCGGGTGCAGAAACGCCACGCCGGTGTCGTACGTCCGTCGCGCCTCAGTGTAGATGTAGGGCTGCAAAGCATATCGCAACTGGAACGTAGATCGCAGTATGGAGGAGTACGGTTCAGGGTACGCCCAGATGCGCCGTTCCGAGTCAGGATTCTTGGTCGTGTGGGTGCGCAGAATCGGGCTGAACGCGCCGAATTGCACCCAGCGTGTGAACAGTTCCGGTTCCACCGCTCCCGGCATGTGGCCGCCGATATCGTGGCTCCAGTAGGCATAACCAACATTGGCCGCGGTGGCTGTGAACCATGGCTGGAATGCTAATGAAGGCCACACTGACACGGTGTCTCCGGAAAACCCGATCTGGTAGCGATGGTTGCCCAATCCGCCCCAACGATGAAAGAGCAGTGGGCGTTTTCCTTCTCGCTGCTGATCGGAGAAATGCAGGTAATTCAGCCACCAGGTGTTGTTCACGCCAGGCAGCTTGGTGTCGAGTTCCTGCTGCCAATCCAGCCACCAGAAGTCGATGCCCTGCTTTTCCAGCGGGTGCAGAATCAGGTTGAAATAGTTCGTTGCCCAAACCTTATTTGTAGGGTCAAAGGGCACGTACTTTTTTGTGGCCGGATCGATCCCCATGGCGCGCGCCATCTCTGGGTAGTGATCTTCCCACGGCTGGATGCCCGACGCAGGATGCAGATTCAAGCTGGTCTTCAGACCGTCCGCATGCATCTTGCTCAATAGCGCCGGTGGATCGGGAAAGAGCAGCCTGTTCCAGCTATAGCCCGTCCAGCCCTTGGAGTGACCGCTCGCATCAAGCTCGTGGAAGTTCCCTCCGAAAATAGGGTGCCAATCCATATCGATGACAAACACATCGAGGGGCGTCTCATTCTCGCGGAAACCCCGAATGATTTCTTCGATCTCCTGGTCGCTATAAGCCCAATACCTCGACCACCACGCACCGAACGCGAATCGAGGCGGCAATGGAATTCTGCCCGCCACCTTCACGTAATCGCCAAGTGCTTTGCGATAGTTGTGGCCGTAGCCGAAGAAGTACCAGTCCTGGCGTTCGCCCGCGGGACGCTCCATCACCCAAGGCCATGGACTGTTTTCGCCGCGCAGAAAACGGAAGTCGGTGGAATCGAACAGCGGCCGCGTCGAATCTTCTTCGATCGCCCACCCGGATCTCGAGATGAACCCATTGCCAATCGGTTCTTTGGTCTTCTCGCCCAGTGCGCCGTCAAGAGTGCGCGTCGTGCCTTTCAGGTTCTGCAGATCGATCGTCCCGGGACGCCACGTAACCGGCTTGCCATCCACCACAAGTGACAGGGAAAGATTGTCATGCGTGAATGGTTCAGCGCCCGTCCCCAGGTAGGTCAGAGTGAGTGCATCTGTCTTGATGGTGAGTCGATGGCCGTTGGCCGCCAGGTCTTTTGAATAGCGAGGCACAGGCAGCCGTCGGTTCAGAAAGACCAATGAGGCATGATCCTCAAACTTGCCGTCGGCGGCCCATTCAATGCGAATCATCTCCGGCGTAAGCACGGTGAACCTGGTCTTGCCCAGTATCACCAAAGCTTTCGGATCGGCCACCGGGTTGTAAAGGCCCTCATCTGACGACGCATGCAAAGTCGATGGCCCCGTTGCCGTCGCAGGCGCCTTGATAATTCCGCTTGCGGACTGCGCGTGGGCCGGCGCGAGCGCAAGTGCTGTTGCTCCTAAGATCCCCCCAACTACGAGAACTGCTGCGGCAAAGTGATGCAAGGTGATTTGCATGGGGCCCCCTTCTTGTTCTCACTACAGAGGGAAGGCTACCACCGAACCCGCAAAAACGCATTCAAGGGTGTGCTTCTGGCAGTGTCCTGATTCTCGAGCACTACGATTCGCCCGGCTTACGACTCCTTCTCGATCTTCTCTAGCGCCTGCAAGTTGAGACACCGATGGGTTTGCTCGCAGTGGGTCGCACCATATACCGCGGTGCAGTGAGCGAGCTCAAGCTTGATCCTGTGGTCCGGGCGGGGATTGATCGCATTCTTCTGCCGGCAAAAAGAGGCTCACCACAGTGCCCTTTGTGGTCCCCCCTGCGCAGGATCGAATCTGCAAGTGGCCATGATGCTTTCTGACGATGTCCTGGGAGATCCAAAGCCCGAGACCGGTGCCGTTATTGCCCTTTGTGGTGTAGAAGGGTTCGAAGATGTGCGCCATAACAGTCTGGGGAATCCCGTGGCCCGTATCCGCGATTGTGATGCGAACTCCGACAACCCCGCTCCTCCAACGAATCGCTCTGCTGGTGCGAACGATGAGGCGGCCGCCCGACCGCATGGAGTCGATGGCATTGGCAATAAGATTGTTTAACACCTGGCGAATGTCGCCTTCATAACAGACCACATCTCCTGACGAGCGATGTTGCAGTTCGAGAACAATGTGCAGATTCTTGAGGCGCGCGCGATAAAGGCCGAGTGTCGGCTCAAGCAACTCCTCGGGAGTGATAACTCGGGGGCGCGTGGACTGACGATGGAACCGCAGCGTATGCGTGACGATTTGGCTTACGCGCGAAAGCTCCTCCTGTGCCATGTCCACGAACTGCCGGATCTTCTGGTCTTGCGTCGCTTGTTCGAGCAGGTAAAGAAGATTAGTGACTGCTTCCAGCGGGTTATTGATTTCGTGCGAAATGGAAGCTGCAAGCCTGCCCACGGCGGCAAGCTTCTCACTCTGCCGCAGCGCGGACTCTGCACGCTTCTGCTGATCGATATCCGATATCGCCACCACCCCACCCGTAACTTTCCCTTGTTGATTAAGCACGGGAGCGGCTGCCAGCCTCACCCAGCCAAGAGTTCCATCTCCGCGAGAATAAAGATAGTCCTCCGGCGGAATGGAATGACCGATTTTCATGGCCCTCGGCAATGGGTATTCCTCTCCCCGCATGCGGTGCCCGTCAGGATGAAATGCAACCCATTTTGCGTGAGATTCGATGTCCGGCGTAGGCAGCAGTGGATGACGGCAGATCTGTTCTACGCTGCGATTTCCTAAAATGATTTCTCCGCTCGGTTTCGCAAGCAACACTCCGACCGGCAGGTTGTCGAGCATCACCTGCAGTGTTTCCCGCTCCTGCTTCAACTCTGCCAATGCCGAATCGCGCTCACCGAACGCATCGTGAATCTCATACTGGCGCTGGCGAGCCCGAATGGCCGCTCGGACGCTGCTGACAAGGGTCACAGTGCGAATCGGGCGCTCCAGCAGAACCGGAGAACCCAAAGGGGAAAGCCGACGCTCCAGTTCGCGGCTTTGGGGAGTTTCACGACCGCTGCTGGTGAGGATAAGTACGGGCAGGTCCGACCAGGTGGGCTGACCTTGCATCCGCTCTCCCAGTGCTCTGATCGAGGCCGGGTTCAGCGCCTCTTCGGCAAGCAGCAAGGGTCCGACCTGTTGCGTTTCTATGCCCTGCAATAACCCATAAAGATCATTGCAGGCCTCGGCGGCCAGACCATTCTGACGCAGGGCTTCGGTAATCAGCTCTGCGTCCCGGCCTATTGGCGCGATCACCCGGACTACTAAATTCATTTATGGAACCTCGGACCGAATGCTCGTGTCCCGTTGCCTGAGGGGTTCAATGAGATTAGGCTCGCCGGTCAGAACCCCATGAAGCTTTGTGAGAGGTTCTCCAATTTCGATACCTTTGTTGGTTAAACGAATTTCCCTGAGCGTTCGTTCATGTAGGCCAAGTCGCTGCTTTAACACCGAGAGCACTTGCCGGATGTCGCCCCCAGCTTCAAAGTAGCGGAGAAGAACAACCGTATCCGAGAGATAACTCACATCAATATCTGTCTGCATGCCCCCGACCAGCCCGTGCTGCGTGTGAATCAGAAAAGTCACCACTCCCTTCTGGTTGAGAAACGCAAGAAGCTCATGGAGGTGCAAATTCAAATCGTGTTCGCCGGGCATCGCCATCATGAATCCATTCAGGCTGTCGATCACCACCACGCGCGTGTCGTTCTTCTCCACTTCCCTCCGAATCTCCCAGGCAAACGCGCCGGGAGAGAGTCCAGCCGGATCGATTTGCGACATGGCAAGCGTACCCTTTCCAATCTGCGCCCGGACCGCCATCCCCAAACCTTCCGCCCTCTCCTGCGCTGTGCGCAGTACCTCATCGAAAACGTACACGCTCGCGCGATTCCCCGTAGTCGCTGCAGCATAGGCAAATTGCATAGCCAGCGATGATTTACCGCAGCCCGACGGACCAATGAGAAGAGTCGAAGAGCCGCGATGTATTCCTCCTCCAAACATCCTGTCTAGCGCCGCCACGTGGCTGCTGACCCGCTCTCCATCAAAGGGAGTCTCGTGCTCATGAGCCACGAGTCGTGGAAAAACCTGCAGTCCGCCCTTTTCAATGATGTAGTCGTGAAACCCCTCTCGATACGCGCTGCCTCGCAGCTTGATGACTTCAATACGTCGCCGCGTGACGCCATAGGTTCGCTGCATTTTTTCCAGGCGCAGAACGCCGTGCGCGATGCTCTGCAATTGCATATCGCTTCCCTCGGCAGTTCGGTCGTCCAGAAGCAGAACCGTCGTATCACGCCCGGCGAAGAAGTGCTTCAGGGCCAGCAACTGCCGCCGATAGCGCATGGTGTCGGCTGCCAGCAGCCGCAATTCCGATAGAGAATCGATAACAAGGCGATCCGGTTTTATCTGGTCAATCAGCTGGGTGAGCTTTTGGATGGTCTCAGCGAGTTCAACTTCGCTCGGATGAAACACCGTGTACTGCTGTTCCGGGCTCAAGCTTGCCTCTGCCGGGACAAACTCGGCAATGGGAAGCTCTGCAATATCCCAGCCGTGAGAATTCGCCGAGTTCTCCAATTCTGCTCTCGACTCGGAAAGCGTAATGTAAAGGGCCTTGACTCCGGCTCGCACGCCGGCGATGACGAATTGCATCGCCAACGTCGTCTTTCCTGTCCCGGGGTCTCCTTCAAGCAGGTACATCTGTCCCGTGGGAAGCCCGCCCGAAAGAATATCGTTCAATCCGGTTACGCCTGTATCTATCCTTGGTTGTACAGTCTGACTTTTCATGCGTTCCACCAGGTTCGCTCAACAATCAAGAACGGTCGTCCACGACTTTATAATCCTTTGATGCCTCGGAGACAGATCGCGGGTGGATCGGTGGGTGGATACGATGCAAAGTCGGGCGAATCCCCGCGCCTTCCGGGCTGATTCGCGGTTTTCTAATCGATTGAGCTACAGAAAGAGCCGCCGTTGGCGCCGGACAGTTTGGCCTCTGGGCATAACTTGCCCACATTTCCTGATGATTGTCAGCGCTGCAGCAGATCGATCGGCTGGGTGAAATCCGTGACCCGGATGTGCTTTGCGAGCGAAGGATGCTGACGCTGCAAGGCCAGGAACATCTCCCACGCGACGCGGCGATAACTGAAGTGGCCGGCCGGGGCAGAACGAAGCTCGGAGATGTACTGCGCCTCGGCAAAATCCATTTTGAACAAACACCGCACGCGCGTGGCGAGGGGAAGTACATAGAGCGCGGACAGCGCGGCTTCAGGCGCCTGACTTGCACTGATTCGCCTGCTGGCCGCGTGGGCGGCCTCAATCGCGGACTGGTATTCGCCCATCACGCCGGCTTCGGCAAGACCGGCCAGCATCGCCCGCATCCGGCGTTTCGTATCCGTGCCGGGCAGTAAAGCCCTGCTTGATCTGCACGCACCGCCGGTGCCGATGCATGTCGCGGAAACCGCCAATATCCATAAGGATGTCGAAGCGCAACGTCGCCCCGGCATGAAAAGCGCGCAGTGCTTCATCGTGCCGTCCGCGGTGCCGTAGTCCAAGCTCGATGATCTCGTTGACGCGCGCCTCAGGCAAGCTCGCAACCAGATCGCGCACCTGCCGGTACGGATGATCGCTGGCCCAGTAGATCAGCGTCGCCGCGAGTTCTACTTCCAGGGTTTCGGTCCGCTCTACCAGGTCCACTACCGGAGCAGCTGCGGGAGCCGCGCCCTGCGAGCAGTTCGGCGGCCGCCATCTCGAGTTCCGCTTCGCGTCTCGATCAGGTACTGGTTAGGTTCGGCGTATTTCACCAGCGTTGGCGCGGTGCGCACTTCCCGGGTCAGCAGATTGGCGGCTTCGGCGGCAAGCTCGGGAGCAGCTTCGGCAAGCTTCTCGACAAAAGCCGCGCCGGCCTGGGCGTTCACGTTCCAGGCGGGCCCGGTGGCCGCATCGCGAAGCTTCTGGCCCAGATCGCGAACTTCCGCAATCGGGTGCGAGAGCAGGCGCGAAACCTGCGTTTCGAGCGTGCGGGCATTGACGATCTGGCCAAGAGAGGTATTCGTGGCCAGCGGCAGCAGGTAGCGGGCCACGTCGAACGCGCGCGCCTTCAGAGTCCGCTCGTAGGTCTCCGGCTTCATCGCCTCCGGGCTGGCGACGCGCTCGCGCAGAGCGTCGAGGACCGCCGCGGTGGTCCGCTGATAAACGGCGAAGAGATTCTCAACCGTTTCGGCGTACAGGTGGGCCGAGGCGCTATCTCCACCAAATTCAGGAAAATACCAGCCGGATTTGTGGAAGTTCTGGTACCGTGTGGAGCGTTCCTGGCCATCCCACCGCTGCTCATCCACCAGCACGATGGCGGCCAGCAGGCTTAGCCGCTCTACCGCGAAGGCAATGTGGGCCAGATCAGCGATTGAGCGGTGACCGTATTGAAAATAAAAGGTGTTGAGGAACTGCTCGGCGCGCTGCGCGCTGATCTCGGTCAGCGACTCGCGCATGGAGAGAGCGGAGCGCGAGTACTTGGCCATCGCATAGGCCAAAACCTCGGGGTCGGCCCCGTGGACTGCGAAAACGTCGGTCTGGTTGCGTGCGCCTGCAGGGAGAAAAGATTCACTGGACATTCGTGTGGGCTCGCGAACAGAATACGTCATCAAGGGCAGTGGGAACCGGCGAATCCCAGCGCCCGGTCAATCCGTCATAGAATTAAGAGGCGGAGAAGCGGCGAATGAGGGAGATCAAAGTTCGGACTTCGCAGCGGCCGAGACCGTTGCCTCCGGGGCGGTGGGCCATGACCCAGCGCTGGAATGATCTTCTTTTTGCGCATTGGCAGGCCCCCCCGGAGTCGTGGGCAGGCTCCTGCCCGACGGACTGCAAGTCGACACCTTTCAGGGATCTGCCTGGCTCGGCGTGGTGCCGTTTTGGATGGATCGCATCAAGATTCGAGGTGTGCCTCCCATCCCCGGTGCGCGCAGTTTTCCTGAACTGAATCTCCGCACCTACGTTCGCGATCAGCACACCGGAATGCAGGGCGTGTATTTTTTCTCGCTCGATGCCAGCAATCTGCTCGCGGTTGCGGCTGCACGGACCTTTTACCATCTGCCGTATTACTGGGCGGAGATGCGGTTCGAGCAGCAATCGGAACGGGATTTTGCCTTCTATAGCCGCAGGCGCTTCGCTCGCAAACCCGTGATCTTCAAGGCGCGTTACCGCGGACTGGGTCCGACGCGAAAGCTGGCCGAGAGCCACAGCGGAACCCTCGAATACTTTCTGACCGAGCGCTACTATCTCTTTTCTCATAACCGCGGCGGAGAACTTGTAAGGGCCGGCATTCACCATGTGCCGTGGCCGCTCGAAGATGCGAACGCGGAGATCGAGCGGAACGACCTTGCCGAGGCCATCGGCATCGAGCTTCCGGACCAGCAGCCGGTGCTGCATTATTCGCGGCGCCTGGCAGTCTACCTGTGGCCCGCAGAACTCGTCCGGCCGGCGTTGGCGCCGCGCAGAACGCCCGTGGTGGTTGCACCTTCGGCGTGAACCACAATTCATGTGAGATTATTGGTCCCTCGTCAGCCCCTGCCGCATCCGTCACCCGCGCTTCGTCAGGTCCACAGTAAAGCTATCAAGAACGGCAGGAGCAGCGGTCGAATTCGCGAGGTTAACGCCCAGGGCTTCCACCGCAATGCTCACCGCATCAGTGGTGATTCGCAGAAAGCCGTAGTCTGTATCGTTATATTGCTCGAGCGTGATGGTATTTCCCTGCCCGTCAGGTTCCGTTTGCTGGCCTGGCGTTGGCTTCTTACCCGCGGCATCGGTCTTGAGCTTCGACAAATTGTAGTAGCCGCCATTCCCCGCCACGATGTAAGGAATCTGTTGCCCGTCAGCCTTCATGGTGCGCGTGTACCGCTCATAAAGATGAGCGTGCCCTGAGAGCACAAGGTCGGGCCGGATGCCGGCTTGATCGCAACAAGTGTCGATCTGCTGCAGCATCGCAGCGCTGGGAAAATGATCGCTCGCGCCGGTGAAGGGCGGGTGATGCACCGCGAGA
The DNA here is from genome assembly GCA_963800145.1 of uncultured Acidobacteriaceae bacterium. Lineage (GTDB taxonomy): Bacteria > Acidobacteriota > Terriglobia > Terriglobales > Acidobacteriaceae > Telmatobacter. Next base: position 491,577 of record CAWCZX010000002.1, read on the forward strand.
ATCAGCGCTTGCGGATTCTTGTTCCCAGGATCCGCTTTTCGCGCCGCCAGGGCCGCGGCCAATTGGTTTTGAAGAAATGTGATCTGGTCATTGCCAATCGTGGCGCCGCTCAATACGCCGACACTCTCGCCAGTGTTGGAGTAAAGCCCGATGATGCGTGTGAACGGTGCGGTCAGCACAAAGTAAACACCCGGCTGAATCATGGTCGTGCGCGAAAAACCGGAAATGGCGGTCTCGGGAGCGGCAGTGCAAAAATTATCGACAAACGCTTCGAGAGAGTAATTCACCGGTTCGTTCTTGAACATCACTCCATCGTGATTACCGGGAATCGCAAAGATTGGCGCGTCATAATTCCGATAAGGATCGTAAAACTGTTCTGGATAATATTGTTCCTGTCCGAAGTAATAGACGACGTCCCCGAGATGGAAGAAAAAAGCGGGCAACCCAGTGGCATAGGTCTTGCTGCCGCGGTCAGCGGTCATGGCATCGGCCACGGCCAGTTGTGGCTCGGCCTTCACCACTCCGCCTGTGTCCCCCACGGCGTGAAATACCAGTTTCCCCGCCGATTTTACCTGCGTCAGAGTGCTGGCAGGCAAGACCGCGCTCAAATCGAACACCGGCGGCTGAACCCTTGGCGCCGGAATCGGATCGATCGTCTGTTCTTCCTGGAGTTTCGCGTCTGCTTCAATATCCCCAGCGCTATAAGTGAAGAAGTTATCCGCGGTATAAGTCGGGTTGGCAAACGTAAAGCCCTCAGGTGTCATAAGAGACAGTCCTCGCGATTGCTGACTTAGTCGAACATTCGAGGTAACACAAGCGGACCCCGAAATGCTCGAATTATACCCCGCAATCGATGAACGCCTGATGACCCGTATCGCCCATTGTGCATGTACCATCGACTCATGGCCCTGGTTGAGGTTGATTCGGTCTCCAAGAGCTATCCTCGGCGATCCGGACTGCGGATGGAGCGGCAGACTGTCGTCGACGATGTCTCGTTCCAGATTGTGGCAGGCGAAACGCTTGGCCTTGTGGGGGAGTCCGGCTCAGGAAAAACCACGGTGGCGCGCATGATCCTTGGCCTGGTCGCACCCACACGGGGCAGCGTGCGAGTGAATGGCATTGACCTGGCCCATGCCTCGCCCACCGAGATGCGCCGCCTGCGTCGTCAGATGCAACCCGTTTTCCAGGATCCCTATGCCGCGCTTAATCCACGCATGAACGTGTTCGACATCGTCACCGAGCCATGGGCGATTCATGGTGAGTTGGAAAATGGAAGCCGCGCCACCCTTCGCGCCCGAGCCGCGGAACTCCTCGCACAGGTCGGCTTGGACGACTCAATGCTGGGGCGCCACCCGCATGAGTTCTCCGGCGGCCAGCGGCAGCGCATCAACATCGCCCGTGCTCTGGCGCTCAGACCAAAACTTCTGATTCTGGACGAACCCGTCTCCGCGCTGGACGTGAGCGTCGGCGCTCAAATCGTGAACCTGCTTCGCCAGTTGCAACGAGAACACAAACTGACTTACCTGTTCATCTCGCATTCCATGCCGTTGGTGCGGTACCTTTGCACGCGCATCGCGGTCATGGAACGTGGACGGTTGATTGAGACGGGCGAGGCCGAAGCACTCTGCTCCAGCCCACAGCAGCCGTATACTCGCCGGTTGCTCGCGGCCACGCCCGAGTTGCCCGACAGCGCGAATCACTCCGCCAGTCAGATTCAGTAGCTGAACAAACTCCCGATCTTCAGTTCGACTGCGGCTGGGGCGACGCAGGTGGTGTTGCGGGTGCCGCTGGTTTAGCTGGTGTTGCCGGGGTCGTCGGAGTCACCGGAACCTGGCCGGGCGCATTGGCTCCCGGTGGCATCGGCCGCGCGCCAGGCATCGCCCCCACCCCAGGATGGTTCGGCGGCATCGGTATGTCACTTACCTCCACCAGTTCAACATCGAAAATCAAATCGGCCTTGGGCGGAACCCCGGGGTGAGCCGCGTCTGGTCCCGGGCGTCCCTTTGCGCCGTAGGCCAGTTGCCATGGAATAAACAGGCGGCGCTTGCCCCCGATCTTCATGCCGATAAAGCCCTGATCAAAGCCTGGGATCACGCGGCCAAATCCCTGCGGAAAAGCGATCGGCTGCGGATTGCCCAATACGGGCTTTCCATCTTCGTCCATCATTGGCTTGCCATCTTTACCAAGAACAGGGGGCCGCGGGTGGTCATATGAGGAGTCGAACTTGTGGCCGTCGGCTGCCAGCCAACCGGTGTAATGCACCTTGTAGATCATGTTCGGCTCGGCTTCCACCCCTGTTCCGATCTTGATTTCCTGATACCGCAGCGAAAAAGCCGTCTTCACAATGCCATGAACCGGAGGCACTCCAGGAGGCAGTTTCGTTCCCGAGGCCAAACTGCTGACATCAGTATGGTGCGGCGCCGGGGATGGTTTGGAAGAGGTTTGTGCGATTGCGCAGGTACCTGCCGCGACCAATAGAATCAATGCGAATTGCTTCATTCGGTAGATAAACTCCAGGTTGGTTCTTACCGGAGTTTATCAGGCGATACCCTCGCCCTCCGTCGCTCTTCGAAGCACGGTGGGGAATCAGCAAAGCTTTATACGTCTTTATGCATTCGGCGATTAGAGTTGGGTATGGCCTCGTTCTTATTCCAATTCCTTCGAATTCTTTGGCTCCCCGTGGCCTCTTCCTTTGCAGGCATACTTAACGCCATCGCTGGCGGTGGATCGTTTCTCTCGCTCCCCGCTCTTCTTGCCAGCACCTCCGCCATCGGGGTGGGTGCCGTTACGGCGCAGGCCACAAACACCGTTGCTCTATGGCCCGGCCAACTGACTTCGATGGTGGCCTTCCGCCACCACCTTCGCGAATATGGTTGGAAATTGCTACCGCTCGCCGCCGCTTCAGGGGTCGGAGGTGAAATCGGCGGGTGGCTTCTCCTTCATACCGGTAACCGGCGGTTTCGCGAACTGCTCCCCTGGCTGCTGCTTTTCGCAGCGGTCATGTTTGTGTTGAGTTTCCCCCTGGGCCGTTGGCTCCAGAACCTCTCGGGCGGACGCCGTTACAACACCTGGCTCCTGATCGGCATGGTCATTGTCAGTGTCTATGTAGGCTACTTTGGCGCAGGCGGGGGCTTTCTCGTAATGGCCTTGTTCGGTTTCTGCGGAGTCCACGACATTCACGAGATGAATGCGCTCAAGGTGGTTACCGCAGTTGTGTCTATTGGGATTCCGGCAATCACATTCATCGTGGCCCGCCGCGTGCAATGGCAGTTCTGCTTGGAAATGGCGTTCCTCGCCGCAATTGGCGGCTATCTTGGCGCGCATTACAGCCGCAAAGTGAATCAGCGCGCAATGCGCTGGACCGTGGCCATCATCGGCTTTGTCACCGCTGGTTACTTCTTCCTCGATAACTACATGCGGCATCCATAAGGCGCATCGCGGACAATCGTCATTTCACGAGCAGTCCCGCCAACAGCGCTGTCCGAGGCGCCACGTGCTCAACCAAAACCGATTCGTGGCTGGCATGCGCGCCCTCTCCCACGGCGCCCATCCCGTCCAGCGTCGGAATACCCAAAGCTGAAGTGAAGTTTCCATCGGAAGCGCCGCCCGTGGCCGCTTCACTCAGCGTGAAACCCAACTCCGAAGCCAATACACTTGCATTGCGAAAGAGCTTCACGGTCCCTCGCGTCCTCTCCATCGGCGGCCGATTAATACCGCCTGTAACCATCAGGGAGCACCGCTTGTCCACCGGCTTCAACGCGGCGAATTTGCGTTCCATAAGCGGGCCATCGGCCCTGCGGGCGATTCGCACGTCCACCTCCGCCCACGCCTCGGCCGGAATCACATTCGTCTTGGTACCGCCCCCCGCTACGCCCACACTCACCGTCAGTCCACGTTTCAAGTCGGTCCATCCGCTCACTGTGTCCACGATTCGCGCCAACTCCCGAATCGCGCTCGCCCCTTTTTCAAAATCCACTCCCGCATGCGCCGCCACACCCTTGATGTCAATGCGCCAGTCGCCAGTTCCCTTGCGCGCGGTCTTGTAAGCCAGCCCCTGCGCCGGCTCAAGCACATAAACCGCCGCGCATTCCCCAGCTAAATGCTCCGTGATGGGACGCGAAACCGGACTGCCCACCTCCTCATCGGTGTTCAGCAGCAACACGATCTCGCGTTGCAACCACCCAGCTTCGCTCAGCATTTCGATTGCTGTAAAGGCCATCGCCACCCCAACCTTCATATCCAGCGTCCCCGGCCCCCACAAGCGCCCCTCGCCCTGCCGGCAGGGCATGCTTTTCAGCGTGCCCCGCGGCCACACGGTGTCCAGGTGGCCCAGCAACAGCATGCGCCCCGTCTTTGACTTGGGCCCGAACCGCGCTTCAAGCACGTTGCCGAATTCTCGCTGGCGATGCAGCTTGACCCGCCCGCCTAATGCCTTCGCATGGGCCGCCGCCAGATTGACGCAACAATCCACAGCAACCTTGTCATCAGAAGGCGACTCCGCCATCACCAAGTGGCGCGCCAGGTCGAGCAATGCAGATTCTTTGCGGCGCGCCCCGGCCAGAAGGCCGCGCATGGAGAGGGAAAGACTGGTTTCAGCAGGCATTCTTGAACGATTCATGAGGGTTATCTCGGAAGACTACCTGATTCTACGACCATCAGCCGTGACTCATTTCTGTCCTATATGCCTCAGATTGGTGGTTTTCACAGCGCAAAGTGTGGCAAAAATGCCACAGATGATTTTCGCATTTCACGTCTAATCTATCGGTTGCGCAAAGTTTTCCACAGTTGGAGCCGTTGACTTGTCACCTTCCGCGCACTTGGAACAGACCATCACCGAACCTCTTGAATTCACGGGGGTAGGGCTTCATTCAGGGGCGCCGGTTACCATGCGGTTGCTCCCCGCGCCGGCGGGTTCAGGCATTGTCTTCCGCCGCACCGACCTCGATAACTTCGAAATTCCCGCCATCGGCCGCAACGTGGCCAAAGTCAGTTACGCCACCAGCCTTATGCGTCAGGGCGTCCTCATCTCCACCACCGAACACCTGCTCTCCGCCTTCATCGGGATGGGCGTGGATAACGTGATCGTGGAGCTCGACAACCTTGAGTTGCCCATTCTCGATGGCAGCGCTCTGCCCTATGTCGCTGCTTTTCTCCGCGTCGGCATCCGCACCCAGCGCCGCCACCGCGAGTCGATCCGCGTCCTCCAGCCGATCGAAGTGCGCGAGGGCAACAAGTTCATCGGCGTCTATCCAGGGCCCGGCTACCGCATTGAATACACCATCGACTTTCCCGCTCCCATTGGCCGGCAGAAGGCAAGCGTTGACCTGGCTGCTGAAACCTACGGAACGGCCATCGCCGCCGCCCGCACCTTTGGCTACAAGGCCGACGAAAGCAACTGCGCGATATGGGCCTCATCCGCGGCGCAAGCTCTGAGAACGCCATCGTCCTCGGTGCGAATGGTCCGGAAAATGGCCCGTTGCGCTTCGACGATGAGTACGTGCGCCACAAGGTGCTCGACCTGATCGGCGATCTGGCTCTCGCCGGCCGCCGCATTGAGGGCCACGTCGTAGCCGAGCGTGCCGGCCACGCTATGCATACCGCCCTGGTTTCACGATTGATGAAAGATCGATCCGCGTGGGAGTTGGCCCGTGTTCCTATGGCATCCGAAGCAGCCGAAGACGTTGACTCTGGAAGCTTCGGCGCAGCGAGCCTGCGCCGCCCGGCCTTTCTCGGCGCGTGAATCACCGGTTGTGCTGCAGCGCTTAAACCCTACAAGAACAAAATGCACATCGGCGAAGCCGCGGCCACGCTCTTGCCCTCGTTGGCCAGCATCCCGGTTTCCACGTTGCGCGCAAACACGCTCACCAGGTTTGAGTCCTGATTGGCCACCAGCATCCAGCGCTCCGTCGGATCCAGCGTAAAGTTGCGCGGGATCTTCCCTCCGCAGTTGCTGCGAACCATGGGCGTCAGAGCGCCCGTCTTCGGGTCGCACCTGAAGCTGTAAAGAAAATTGTTGTCGCGATTGGCAAAGTAAACAAATCGCCCATCGCGCGTGATCACTGTGTCGCAGCCCCGGGTCGGGCCGTGGTAATCCACAGGCAACAGTTTGATCCGCGTCAGCAGGGTCAGGTTCCCGTCGGATTTGTGCCACTCCAGTACGTCGACCGTCGAGACAAGCTCATTCATGCAGTACGCGATGTGCCCGTTGGGATGGAAGTGCAGCGTGCGCGGGCCCGAGCCGGGGGCGCCGTGATACGCTCCGGCCCGAGTAAGCTGTGCCGTGGCCACATCCGCCCGGTAGATGTGGATCATGTCACCGCCCAGATCGTTGATATACGCGAATCGGTTGTCGGGCGAGAAGGAGCAGAAGTGTGCGTGAGCACTCTCCTGCCGATCCGCATTCGGGCCGTGCGACGTATATTGCTCCGTCCAGACAGCGGGGCTCAACTGGCCATCCGTGACCTGAAAGCTGGCCGCGCTGCCACCGCCGTAATCAGCAGAAAGAAGCATGTGCCCGGTATGGTCGAGAGCCAGATGGCACGTGCCTTTACCGGCGGAATTCTGCGCCGAAAGTTGCTGCAGTTCCCCGTTCTTCTGGCTGAAACTAGCCAATTCTCCGGTCGGCTTGCCGTTGAAGCTGTCGAGCTCACATGCTGCGTATAGATATTCTTTGCCGGGAGAGAGTGCGATCCAGTCCACCGTCGATAGGGGTGCAGCAACTCCCGCAGCAGTCAATGTCCCGGTCGCTGAATCCCAGTCATAGGCCAGAATGCCGTTCGGCGTTCCGGAGGCAACAAACACCTTTTGACGCTGAGCAGCAGCAAAAACTGGTGATGCGGCAGCGGCGAGTGTAGCGGCAGACGTGTTCATAAGAAAAGTCCGGCGAGTTAGATTCGTCATAACACAAGCGATTGTCACTCATGGGACGCATTCAGCGCTAGTTCCCCGGTCCTCTAAACTAAACAGAGGGAGCACGACGTGTCCCACTTCATCAGCTTTGTGCGCATTCCTGCGCTCGCTATCCGCCAGCACGTTTTTCCGCTTCCGCCCCTCAGTGTTCTGGATGAGGACCGCGTTCGCATGCGTGTCTGGCCCAACGACATCGACCTGAACCTCCACATGAACAACGCGCGCTATCTCAGCGTGATGGATTATGCCCGTACCCATTTGCTGGCTCGCACCGGTCTGTTGCAACAAATCGTTCGCTCGCGATGGCAGCCACTTTTAGGTGCGGTATGGATGACCTATCGCCGCTCGCTGCCCTTGTTTTCCGCCTTCACCTTGACGTCGAGGCTGGTTTGCTGGGACGACCGGTGGTTTTACTTCGAGCAGACCTTCACAGGCCGCGGAGGTTTGTCTGCAATCGGATGGGTGAAAGGCGCTCTGCGCAACGCCCGCGGCAGTATGAATCCGCAAAGGGTGCTGGATCATATTGCGCCCGGCGTGGTCAGCCCTCCCATGCCCGAATCCATTGCCACATGGAACGAACTGACCCGCGAAAAACTCCAGTCCGGCAATGCGTAAAATTCCAATCCATCGCTGGCGGGGCGCGATGCCCCGATCTAACGCCCCATCGTGAATACCACATTCACCGTGGTCTCCACCTCGACAGGTTCACCGTTGAGCAGATAAGGCCGATAGCGCCAGGTCCTCACTGCATCCATCGCCGCCTGTTGTAGCATCGCGGGTCCGCTCATCACGCGCAGATTCTCGATGGTCCCACTCTTCGAAATTGCCGCCTGCAAAATCACCGTACCCTGCACCCCGGTGACCCTAGCAATGGGCGGGTAAGTCGGCATCGTTTTCTCGATAATCCGTCCCACCATCACTCCGCACGATACGTGAATCGGCCCTTTCGCAACAGCAACGGCGACGGGCTTGCGTCCGCGAAATATCTCCTCCGCGCTGTTCGGCACGCCCGGCCCCTGGTCCATCTGGATGAGGGAGTTGATCGGCGCTTGTTCCCGGTCACGCAACATTGTTATGAGCACAGGAACCTGCATTGGCGCGATGATTTCCGATCCTTGCACCTGCGACTCACCATGAAATTGACGCAGTGGCTGTCTAGGCGGCCGCTCTCGTTCATTTGTCACGGCGGGCGCCTCCAAAAGGTAGGTCAGAGTCTGCCGCGACAATGCTTCGGGATAAATAAGAGGAATCAGGATCAACGCCAGCACAATCGATCCGTTCAAGGTGAACGTGGCGATCATCCAATTGCGGCTTCGTGTGCGAATTCTGCCTGTGGATTCGAAGGTCGAGTCTTCAAACATGGCGTGCCTCCCGTGTTGCTCAATTCAGCCGCGCCGCGTGGGAGGCGATAGAGGTTGCACGAGCACAAGACGGCCCGTCGCTCTGCGCGCGCCTGGCGCGAGGAGCGAATTCACGGCCCTCGACTCCCGCGACCATGACCCGTCGCCGGGAATCCGGACTCTCCGTTTATCCCATTCGGTACCACTGTGCTTGTGTAGACACCGTGCACACATGAAGTGTTCCCGGTCGTTACAGATTGCGCGGGCAAGCGATGCATCCGTTGCGTTACACTCCTAGGAATTCACGGACCGGGCCTGCTCACAGCGTGACCGCGCCCCAAGAAACCCGGAGTTCCCATGAAACTGTTTCGCTTGTTGGTTCTCGCATTCGCCGCAATCCAGATTTCAAACGTACAGGCTCAGGATGCCCAGACCGCGCAGGTAAGTCCCGCGCCCAACCAGTCCCCCAATCCTGAAGCCACACTCAGTTACATTCATTCAGCGTGGGACACCCTCACCCGCTCGATGACCGATTGCCATTCGCTGGTTGATGTCAAGGTCACCGCAAATCCGGTCCTGTACATGCCCGCGGAAACACCCCCGCCGCCGGAGGTGACAGCCCTCGAACAGAAGTGCCACGTCAGGGTAATGGCATTGCCTCGACGCATCGAAAAGATCGGCGAAATGCACCCCGAGGAATTACCGGCGCAGGGATTGCTCTATCTGCCCAACCCCTACGTCGTGCCAGGCGGTCGCTTCAACGAGATGTACGGCTGGGATAGTTACTTCATCCTTCTTGGTCTCGAAGCCGATCACCGCGAAGCGCTGGCCAAAGGCATGGTCGATAACTTTTTCTTTGAGATCGAACACTACGGCGGAGTATTGAACGCCAACCGCACTTACTATCTCACCCGCTCGCAACCGCCCTTTCTTACCTCCATGATTCGAGCCGTGTACGAAAATCCCGCAAGTTTCCCAGCCACAACGGAAGGGCGCGCCGCCGCGAGGGCTTGGCTTGAGCGCGGCTACTCGCTGGCCGAGAAAGACTACTCCACATGGACGCGGCCTGAGCACTTGGCGGGCACAACACAACTGGCGCGCTATTTCGATTACGGAAGCGGCCCCGTGCCGGAGATGGCAGATGACAGCACCTATTACTCCGATGTCATTCGCTGGATCGTCGCGCATCCTCGCCAGGGTGGCGATGGCTTTCTTGTAAAAGGCTCGGAACATCCCGATGCCATCGAGGCTGCACGTCTCAAGCAGACAAGCTGCGATGTGAAAGCCAGCACGGTCTGCATGCGGGCATGGTTTGCCGGTTACCGGCTTACCCGCGATTTCTATCTCGGCGACCGCGCCATGCGCGAGTCAGGTTTCGATCCAAGCTTTCGTTGGGAGCCATTCGACGGGGCTACGCATCATTATGCCCCCGTCGATCTGAACAGTCTGCTTTATCGTTACGAACGCGACCTTGACCACCTTGCCCTCTTGCTCGGCAAGCCCGCGGAGGCTCAACGCTGGGGACGTCGAGCCCAGGCCCGAAACGCCAACATCCATCGCTATCTATGGCAAGCGAAGGCCGGTGTTTTCGGCGACTACGATTTCATGCGCCGCAAGCCATCGACTTATGCGTATATCTCGTCGCTCTATCCGCTATGGGCCGGTGTAGCAACGCGTGAGGAAGCAAAAGAGATGGTTGCCAAACTCAACTTATTCGAACGCCCCGGCGGATTATCCATGAGTAACTTCAACAGCGGGATGCAGTGGGATGAGCCTTTCGGATGGGCGCCCACCAACTGGATCGTCGACGCAGGCCTCGATGCCGCGGGCTATCGCGCGGATGCGCAACGCATCGCCCGCAAATGGGACGACACGGTGGACAACGGCTTTGCAAGAGACGGAACCATCCGCGAGAAATACAACGTGGTCGAGGGCAACGCCAACGTGCAAGTAAGCGCGGGCTACACCACCAACGAAATCGGTTTCGGCTGGACCAATGCCGTGTATCTCAAAATGCGGCAGATCATGACTGAGCCGGCATCCCTGCCAGCCAACTAGCTCGCAAACAATGAGGGGCGCTCTCCCCGGAGTGCGCCCCCTCCATTCTGTTCACCTGCCCATTAGTCGGGCAGGCTCACCGTCTGGTTGATGCTGAACGTTCCTGCAACCGCGGGCGCGCCACTGTCCGGCTGGCCGCCGCCGATCGAGACCTTGTACTTGCCCTCGGCGATGATTGGATTGCCCAACTCCGTTACCATGCCGAGGTCGCGATCTTTCAAAGTGAATTCGACCTTCTGGCTCGCTCCGGGATCCAGGTGTACGCGCTTGAACGCCCGCATCGCCTTCAGTGGGGCTCCCATCACGTCAGGGAAGCCCAGGTAAAGCTGCACCACCTCGTCGCCCGCCACTTTGCCGGAGTTTGTCACCGTCACCGACGCCATCACTGGATCGCCGGCCTTCACCGGTTCCGTGGGCAGCGCCAGATCGCTGTAGCTGAAAGTCGTGTAGCTCAAACCGTAGCCGAACGGATAAAGTGGCTTGCCCGTGAAGTACCGGTAGGTCCGGTTGCGCATCGAGTAGTCCTCGAAGTGGGGCAGCTGTTCCACGCCGGTGTAGAACGTCACCGGCAGCCTTCCCGCCGGATTGTTCCTTCCGCTCAGCGTCTCTGCCACCGCAGTGCCCCCCTCCTCACCTGCGTACCACGAGTCGAGAATCGCGTTCGCATGCTCATTGGCCCAGTTCACCGCCAGCGCGCTGCCGTTGGTCAGCACCACCACCAGCGGTTTGTGTGCACCCGCAAGGGTTTGCAGCAGGTCTTCCTCGGGTTTCGGCAAATCGATACTGGTGCGGTCGCCGCCCAGGAAGCCCGGCTCGCTTACCTGCATCTCCTCGCCTTCCAACTCGCTAGTAATGCCCACGACCGCGATCACGACATCGGCTTTCTTTGCCGCCTCGACGGCTGCCGGCTGCGGCGACAGGTCCACCTTCGACCACACTAACTGCGCGCTCGGCGCGCCGCCTGCAAGAGACGAGAACTCCACGGTCAACGCCGCCGGCTTGCCGGCTTCCAGGTGTACGCGCCCCAGCTTTGCCTCGTTGGGATCGCCGCCATAGGATGACGTCACGTTCTTCCCGTCGAGTTGCATACGGAAGTACCCGTTCGACTTCAGCCCCAGGTTGTAGTCTCCCGCCTCTTTGGTGGTCAGCATCCCAGTCCAGCGGATCGCCAGCGGCTGTATTCCGGCAGTCTCGCTGGGCAGCGGCTGCGCTCCTGGGTTAATGGTCGCCTCCACACGCTTGGCCAGCACTTTCATTTGCTCAGGATGGTTGATGTTCGTCATGTCGAGCTTGGTATAGGTCGCCTCGACACCCGGCTTGCCGTCGGTGGTCAGCGCGGTGTTCGGCACCGGCTCGGCATCGTGGCTCAAAAACTGTGTTCCCGCCACGTAGTCGATCTGCGCGCCTTTGAACTCGTTGCGCAATCCTTCCAGGATCGAGACGGTGTGCGTCGGAACGCCGTTGTAGTTGCCCAGCAGCACCTTGGTCTGCTCCGCCAGCGGGCCGATCACGGCAATCCGCTTCACAGTCGGCTTCAGCGGCAGTACGCCGTCATTCTTCAACATCACCATGGATTCGTTAGCCAGTTTCAACGCCAGCTCCCGATGCGCAGCGCTGTTCAATTCATCGGGGTTGATCTTTGTATAAGGCACCATCTCAGGCGGGTCGAACATGCCCAGCTTCACGCGCGCCGTAAACAGCCGTACCAGCGCCTGGTCCACGGCCTTGGTGCTCAGGTAGCCCTCCTGCACCGCATCGATGTAGGGCTTGTAATCGTGATTGTCGGTGACCTTTGCGAAGAAGTCGGCGCACTCGTTGTCCATCCCGCGCGTCAGCGAAATGGCCGAAGCCTGCGACTGCGTTGGCCGGTAGTGGTGGCCTTCAAAGATGTCGATTACCGCTCCGCAGTCCGACACCACGTAGCCCTGGAAGCCCCATTTGTTGCGCAGTTGATCGATCAGTGTGAACTCATTGGCGCACGCCGGCTGGCCGTTGATCGCGTTGTACGCACACATCACCGAATCGGCCTTGCCCTCCGTCACCGCCGCACGAAACGCCGGCAGATACGTATCCATCTCATCGTGCTTGCTCACATCGACGTCGGCGAAATGCCGCGTTGGCTCCGGCCCCGAGTGCACCACAAAGTGCTTCGGCGTGGAGATCACGCGATAGTACTTCGGGTCATCGCCCTGCATGCCGGTAACAAATGCCACCGCCATGCGCCCGGTCAGATAAGGATCTTCGCCGTACGTCTCCTGTCCGCGTCCCCAGCGCGGATCGCGGAAAATATTGATGTTGGGCGCCCAGAAGTCCAGACCCTGAAAGATTCTGCTGTACCCGCCATTCTCTTTCACAGCCTGCTCGTGCTTGATGCGTGCTTCGATGCTGATGGCGATCGCCATCTGGTGAATCGTCGCCGGATCAAACGTCGCGCCGAGGCCAATGGGCTCGGGAAACTCCGTGGTCCCGTTCACGGCCACGCCGTGCAGCGCTTCGCTCCACCAGTCATAGGCCGGCACGTTAAGCCGTGGAATGGCGCGCGCCTGGTTCACCAGTTGGCTCGCCTTCTCTTCGAGCGTCATCCTCTGCACAAGGTCCGCCGCGCGCTGTTCCGGCGCAAGCGTTGTGTCCATATATGCGGGTTTTTGCTCACCGGGTTTCTGAGCGTCCTGTCCCCCGGCCAACCACGTCAGTCCAAAACCGATCAATGCAGCTGTAACTACCCGCAATCCGAAGCTCTTCATTCCATCCCTCGCAGGCAGGCTGAATGATTCCCTTCATACTCAACAGCGAAATTCTAGCCTGCCCTCCGGGTGCCAAACATAAAGCCGCCAGCCGCCTCTGTCAAGGGTTCGTCCCCCATCAAGCCTCCGCTTACAAATCGCTTTATCTGTATTCGCGCTCAAATCTCCCATCAACGTGATCGTCTCTTCCGTCTCGCCGTGGACCGTGCCCGGCCGTATGCCTGTAACCTTTCTGCTGCAGCAGAAGTAAGAACAAACAGAAGGGGAAAGAGTCGATGCCGGACGGTGCGAGTTGCGTACTGGAAGATTTCAGGCAGGGCCACGCCGAAACCTTTGAGGCCGCATTCGAAACGCTCTTCCGCATGCATCAGCGCGCCGTCTATTGTTGGCTTCTGCGCATCGTGCGGAATCCCGCAGCGGCCGAGGACCTGACCGTAGAGACCTTCTGGCGCATCTATCGCACTCACGCCCGCTTCGATCCTGCGCGCGGATTCGAAGGTTGGGCTCGGACTATTGCAACTCATGCAGCGCTCGATTGGCTCCGCGCACAGCGCCATGAGATCGACTTACCCGCAGATTTGCCGGCGCCAGTCAAAACGGATGCAGCGATCTCAGCCGACATCCGGAGCAAGATCAAAATGGCTTTTACCCGTCTGCCACCCAAACTGCGTATTGCAGCCGTGCTGGCCGTCGTTGAAGAACTCCCGCAAAAAGAAGTCGCCGAAGCGCTCGGCATCTCTGTCGCAGCCGTCAAGGTGCGCGTCTTTCGCGCGCTTCGCTTACTCCGGAAAGACTTGGAACACCAGGGGATCACACCATGAATGCACAAGATGAAGACCGCATGAAACGGCTGCTCAATCAGGCGCTGCCGCCGATCGCAGAGGCAGAATCCGCCCGCGATCTCTGGCCCGCGTTTCAACACCGGCTAAATGATGAACGCGCACAGTCCCTCCGTTGGATATGGTTCGACTGGGCGCTTGCCGGCGGCCTCGTAGCCTTCGTCGCATTCGTTCCGGCGTCGATTCCCGTACTTCTCTATTACCTCTAGACTCGCGAGCCTCTGCCCGCAGAAAGCGAAATTCCCATGAGCACCCATCCTTATCTACGCGCGTTTCTCGCTGGCGCGTTTGTGCCTACACTCGTCCTCCCGCTCATGCTCGCGGGGTTCGTCGTGCTCCGCCTAGGGCTCCAATTGCCATTCCCGATCGAGCGCGGACTGGTCTTTCCCATGGCGCTGGTGCCATCCCTCTGGGCCCTCTGGAACATGGTCTGGATCGGCTCTCACCCGCGCACCAATCTGCCCATTGGCCTACATGGGGCGCTGTTGCCCCTGCTGCTGATGCCCGCAGGCGCCGTGGTCGCCACTTGCCTCGGGATCCTCTCTCTTGGCCCGAGCGGAGTGACCTGGTTCCACGCCTTGTACTTTCCCTATCTTTGGATCGCGCCTGCATTTCTCGCAGCGCTCGTGGGGTACTACCTGCTGTGGAAGTACATCGTAGGCTTCGTCAACCGCGTGCTGGGGATTGCGTAGAGCACCCTAGTCGGGTTCCGGCCGCGGCCCATGAGGGTTTAGCCCGCACGCGTTCGCAGCAGCACAGACTCCGCCATGTGAACCACAGATAAAGCGGCACTCTTGGGTTGTCTCGTCAAGAAGGCGGACGATCGGCGAACCGGCGAGTTACGCGCCGGGCTCGAAGAAATCCTGCAGTCCGGCGCGCTCCGCATGGGCCGCCATCGACGCCTGAATCTCCAGCGCCAAAGCCAGCGCATCACGACCCTGGCGCGCTGTAACCAGCGGTTCCCGGCGCGTGCGCACCGAATCCAAAAACGACTCAATCTCCAGCCGCAGCGGCTCACCTGGCGTAACCGTCGGCTTCATAAACGACAAGCCGGGACCAGGCCCCGCACCCGCAGCCGCAAGCTGGGCCAACGCAGCCGGATCTATTCTGCCCTCCGCAATGGCAGCCGCAATCTCCGCCGGTACGCTCCCATCCAGCCGGATCACCAGCAAGTCGCGGCGCGCATAATCGATCGAGACATATTGCCGTGGCTCAAAAAAGCGCAGCTTCCGCACCCGCTCCGTCGACACGCGTGAAGCCGTAAAATTGGCCACGCACCCTGACTCAAACTCCACCCGCACATTGGCGATGTCGACCTTGGGCGACAGAATCGGTAATCCGACCGCCCGCATTTCACGGACCGGCGAATGTGCAAACACGAGCACAATATCCAGGTCGTGAATCATCAGGTCCAGCACTACGTCCACATCGAGTGACCGCGGTGTGAACACTGAAAGCCGGTGAGCCTCAAAAAACATGGGCCGGTGCAGTTGTGGCTGCATAGCCAACACCGCAGGGTTGAACCGCTCCAAATGCCCCGGCTGCAGGATGCGCTTTTCTCTGACTGCGAGCGCCACGAGTTCGTCTGCTTCGACCAAGCTGGCCGCCAGCGGTTTCTCCACCAGCAAATCCACACCTGCATCCAGCAGCGCACAAGCAACGGCATGATGATGCACGGTGGGAACCGCGACACTGGCCGCATTAAGCTTGAGCCCAGCCCGCAACAACTCATCTGTTGTCGGGAAGACAGGAATCGCGTAGCTTTCTACGACGGCAGCGGCACGCCCTGCATCCGGTTCGACAGCCGCAACCAGCGCAACGCCGGCTTCTGCCGCTTCCAGTTCCCTGTAGACACGGAGATGGTTGCGGCCAAAAGCTCCAGCACCGGCAACGGCTACGCGTAAGACAGGTCCGCCGGATTCGCTCAAACCCCTTTGCCTTCCACAGCTTTCAGGCAGCGACTGTAGAGTTCCAGCAATTGAGCCACATGCTCTTCCGGCTTGGTCGCGCCGGCTCCGCTGAACCCGGCCGACGGCCCGGCAGGGCGGCCTACACCGGCTGTCCCGGCCACAAATTTCATTAGATCGAGAGCAATGTCTTCGTTGCGGCGAACGCCAAGTCCCGCGTTATTCAGTGCATCCATCCTGAAAAGTTCTCCGAAGAGGATGCTACCAGACCCCGCAGGGTCGCGAACCGGAGGTCGCGTTCAAGCCGGCCGGCAGAACGGGAGTTTGCCCTTCATTTTTGAGCAGGTCTTTTCACTTTCGGACAGGGGTAATCGCTTCTCCGATTGCGCAAGAGCAAGGACCCACCTGAGAATAGAGAGGTTAGCCGGAGGGACTAAGGCAACCGAAGTGCAATAAGACCCCCACACGGTTGTGCCCTGGAGGTCAGAATGCAGATGTTGTTCTACGACTTGCGATTTGCTTTGCGCCAGCTACAAAAGACTCCAGGGTTGGCGCTGCTCGCCATTCTCACGCTTGCTCTTGGCGTCGGCGCGAACACCGCGATCTTCACGGTGATCGAGAGCGTGCTGCTGCGGCCTCTGCCTTATGCAAATGCAGACCGCTTGATCTTCATCGGGCCAGTAAGCGACAAACCCAGTTTCGGATCCACATCGTGGTTGAACTATCGTGACGTCCGCGCCCAATCAAAGCTCCTGGCCGATGCTGCCGGCTATTCAGAAGACGTGAGCGTACTTGAAAGCCGGGACGGCTCGCAAAGCGTGGTTGCGCCGCGTGTGACGCCCAACCTGTTTTCGATGCTGGGCGCACGGCCGTTGCTTGGCCGCACATTTAGCGAAGCCGAAGGCCAGCCTGGCGGCCCGGCGGCCGTGCTACTGTCGGAAAGTTTATGGCGGCAGAGTTTTCATGCCGATCCGAACATTGTCGGACAAACAGTCAAAATTGGCGGCACCGCTCACACCGTGGTTGGCGTGATGCGCGGCAGCTTCCACTTTCCTGAAGAGATGGGACCGGATCTGCAGAAGGGTGTGTGGCTCCCCTTGCAGCCAACGGGAGAAATGCTGAGGGATCGCGGCTACCACTTCTTCAACGTTGTGGGCGATCTCCGCGAGGGGGTCAGCGTCCGGCAGGCTCAACTCGAGTTGGACGCAATCGCGGCGCACATCCCGCGAACAAAGGATGAGAATGCCACGACCTTTCGCGCCACCGCTTATCAGGAAGTGTTGACTGGTCCGGTGAGGCCCGTTCTCTATGCACTGTTCGGCGCCTTGGCATTGGTACTCTTGATCGCCTGCGCCAATGTCTCCAACCTGCTCATCGCGCGCTGCCTCGGCCGCCAGCAGGAGTTCGCAGTGCGCGCAGCGCTGGGCGCGGGCCGCTTACGCCTGGTGCAGCAGATGCTGTCCGAAGGAATGGCGCTGAGCTTGCTAGGTTGCGGAGTGGGTGTGGCCTTTGCCCAATTTGCCATGCTGGCCATTCGCAAGCTTCCAGACGGGACCATTCCCCGCGCCGATTCGATTGCGCTTCACTGGACAGTGGTCTTGGTGTTGGCAGGGATCGCGATCCTCACCACCGTGCTCTCATCTTTGCTGCCCGCGTTGCTCGTAGCGCGCGCCAATCCGCAGGCGGCTCTACAGACCGCTTCGCGCGGCATTGGCTCCCGCTCAGTCAGCGGAAAGGTGAGTGGCGCATTGGTTGCCGGCGAGGTCGCGCTTTCCACGCTGCTGCTGGTCGGCACCGGCCTGCTGTTTCACACCCTTTGGAATCTCGAACAGTCGCGGCTTGGCTTTACTACAGAGCACTTAACCACCTTCACCGCAATGCCCGCGGATGCGGCTGGTTTTTCCGGCATGACGGTTTCAGAGGACACGGGGAATGCGCCGGTTTCAGTGGCGGTCCTTGTCTACCAGCCCGCGCTCGACCGCATGCGCCAGGTGCCCGGGGTTGAAAGTGCCGCGCTAGTCACCTCGCCCCCGTTGAGCGGCATAGGCATCAATTCAAGCTTCGATATCCTCGGCCAGCCGAAGGATCCGGCCAATAAGCCCGACGCGAGCGTATCGGCTGTCAGTGGCGACTATGCCAAGACCCTGGGCACCCCAGTCATCCGGGGACGCATGATTGGCGACGGAGATGTCGCGTCGGCGCCGCCCGTGGTGGTGATCAACGAATCCCTGGCCAGAAAGTACTTCGCAGGCAAAGACCCTATTGGAAAGCAGATCGACCTGGGCGGCAAAGACACCGGCATGATCAAGCCTCTTACCATCGTCGGCATCCTGGGTGACCAGGTGGATCACATTGGCGGCGATGTGCGGCCGCTCATTCTTCTGCCGCAGCAACAGGTTCCAACCACGTCCCTGTTTTATCAGGCGCTTTTGAAAACGGTCGTCAGCTTTGTCGTCAAGACACACGGCAGCATTCCGGTGGCGGCGGAGATGCGTTCCATCTTTCACCAGGCCGCTCCAGGATTTGCGCTCGATGACTTTCAAACCATGCAGAAAACTGTTGATCAGAACACCTTCAGCCAGAGATTGGGACTGTATCTCGTAAGCTCGTTTGCGGGGCTCGCGATTGCCATGGTATTCGCCGGACTCTATGGTGTTCTGTCGCAGCTGGTGAGTTACCGCCGCCGCGAAATCGGCGTACGAATGGCCCTGGGTGCAACCCGGCAGAGCGTCGCGCAGCTCATCATGCGGCAGGGTTCCATTCTCGTGGGTGCAGGGCTGGGCATTGGCCTCGTTCTTGCGTTTGCCTCGGGACGGCTGGTGAAGAGCTTTCTCTACCAGGTGCAGCCGCTGGATATATGGACTTATGCAGCCACAGCTTTGGCCCTCTCGTTGATTGGGATGGCAGCGGCCTTCATTCCGGCGCACAAGGCAGCCTCAATCCAACCCATGCAAGCCCTCCGCGAAGATTAGCGGCTCTCCCAGTGACCTGCACATCAATGGTTCCTGCGCGATACCCTTGAGAAGATGCACACGGCTTACATCGGAATGGGCGGCAACCTGGCCAGTCGGGCCGGATCGCCAGAGTCGACCCTTGCCGCGGCCGCCCTGCGTCTTCAATCCCTGGGCCGGATTACCGCGCGCTCGTCGCTCTACAGCACCGAGCCCGTGGGATTCACACAACAGCCGCGCTTCGTCAACGCCGCTGTCGCGCTCCAGTCAACACTTGCGCCACACGAGTTGCTTGACAGTCTCATGGCCATCGAAAGAGAGTTTGGCCGAGACCGCTCCGCAGGCTTCGTCAACGGGCCGCGCACGCTTGACCTCGACATTCTGCTGATCGACGACCTGATTGTCCGCGAGCCGGGTTTGGAGGTCCCGCACCCGCGCCTCGCCGAGCGCGGTTTTGTCCTTATTCCCTTAGGTGAGATTGCGCCACAGATAGTCGACCCCAGAGACGGGAGAACCGTGTCACAATTACTACACGGTCTATTCCCCGATCCCGAAAGCAAACCTCATGCGGTGTTCAAGTTGCACAATGACGATTGGCATACTGGCGCTGATCGGGGCGATCCTTTCTCCGGTCGCGCTTGACGCACAATCCGCCGCTCCCGTCACCATCACGGTAGAGGACAGCCGCAGTGCCGCACTGCCGGGTGCCACCGTAAGCGATTCCTCAGGCCAATTACTCGGGCGAACCAATTCGACCGGGAGCGTGATCATTCCCTGTAAAGCCCCCTGCCAACTGAATGTCGTAGCGGTGGGATTCGTTCCGAAGTCTTTGCTGATCACCAGCGACACAACCTTCCGCCTGAACCCAGCCGGAAGCACCGAAGAGATAACCGTAACTGCCTACCGCACCCCTTTGGGCATGCTCGAAAGTCCCGTGACAACGCGGATCCTCTCTGAAGCAGCCTTGAACTCCACTGCTGCCGTCACTCTCGACGAGAAGCTCCGGCAGCTTCCCGGAGTGCAACTGTACCGGCGTTCCTCTTCTCTCGCGGCCAACCCCTCTTCGCAGGGACTCAGCCTGCGGGGTCTGGGTTCCACCGCAGCTAGCCGCACCTTGATCACTGAAGATGACGTCCCGCTGAATGATCCCTTTGCCGGATGGATTCGCTGGCAGGAGCAGCCGGAGCTGTCTTTGAAAAGCATCGAACTGGTGCGCGGCGGCGCCAGCGATCTCTACGGATCGAGCGCCATCGGCGGCGTCGTCAATCTGATGCCGGCGCGGCCCACTTCCAATTTCGCTGAATTCAAGAGCAGCGGTGGTTCTGAGGGCACCTACGACAACGCTCTCCGTCTTCAGGCCAGGCAGGGGCCGTGGGGCGTGCTGGCAGCCGGAGGCGTTATCGGAACCGATGGCTATATCCAGGAGGCTCCCTGGCAGCGCGGACCCGTCGATATCGTAAGCAACGTTCATAGCCAAAACGGTGTTCTGCTGGCCGAGCACGACAGCGGACCTTTGCGCCTCTTTGTGCGCGGCAGTGGCTACAACGATGCCCGCAGCAACGGCACTCCCGACCAGACCAACGGCAGCCGCATCTGGCGTTATGCAACCGGAGGGGACTGGCAAGGACCGCACAGCGGCGCTCTCGTTACCCGGCTCTATGGTTCCACCGAGCACTTCCGTCAGGTCTTCTCCAACATCTCTAACACGCCAACCATCGCCGATCCCAGCTGCACCTATCGTTGCGGCGAATCGCCCACCCGCTTTTCCCTTACGCCCGAAAACGAGCTCGGCGCCGTCGCCCATTGGAGCCAGCCACTCGGCGCGGGCCTGCTCTTCGTCGCCGGCGCCGACACCCACGATGTCCGCGTATGGGACCGCGAGCTGACCTTTGGATCAACGGCCGCACTGACCAACCTGCGCGATCACCAGCGCGACACCGGCGTCTACGGCGAAGCCATGTGGCTCCGCGGAGGCTGGACTCTGACCGCTTCCGCGCGCTTGGATTGGTTCCAGAACTTCGACGGCCAGCAACTTCTCTTTAATGGGTCCACTTGGACCCCCTCTCTGCCCCAGCCTTCGCAGTTCAGCCAGCATGTCTTCGATCCTCGTATGGGCCTTTCGCGCAAATTCCTTGAGCACTGGGCGGTCTCGGCCTCCGGCTTCCGGGCCTTTCGCGCGCCCTCGCCCAACGAGCTTTACCGCACTACCCAGGTGGGCAACATGCTCACCAAGCCAAACTTCAACTTGCTCAGCGAACGCGCCACCGGCTGGGAAACAGGTGTAGCAACAGAGTGGCATTGGGGCACCGTCCGCTCCAGCTACTTCCTCACCGAGGTCAACCGCCCCATCGCCGCTCTCACCATCAATCCCACCTCGTCCCCCATTCTGCTAATGCGAGAAAATCTCGGCCAGATCGAAAGCCGCGGCGTGGCCCTCGACTTCGAACTTGCGCCGCAGCGGTGGCTCTCTGTCGACGGCGGATACCAGTACGCCCACGCGACCGTCTCCAAAGGTACCCAGGACCTGGGCAATTGGATTCCCGAAGTAGCGCGCAACATGGCAACCCTGAACTTGCGCGCGTTCCGTCCTCGTCTAGGCATGTTAACCTTGCAGTCCCGGCTCAGCGGACGTCAGTACGACGACGACGCCAACACCTACCTGCTGCACAGCTACTTCCTGCTTGATGCTTACGCCTCACACGATTTCGGAAAGCGCCTGCAACTCTTCGCCGCGGGAGAAAACCTGTTCGACCGCAACATCGAAGTGGGCAAGACTCCCACCACCACGCTGGCTTCTCCGCGCGCCGTACGAGTCGGCTTTCTCTTCCGCCTCGGCGAATCTTCCCAGTAGACCATTTCTCTGGTGAGCGTGGGGTGCCCCGGCTTTGCCTAATAATCGGCTCTTGCCCAAGAACGCAGTTGGAATGACCTGTATATCCGATGCAAAAGAAACATCCCTCATCGGTTTCTTGCCTATCCACAAGATTCCTGTGCGATGCTAAAATCCTCCAACGCGAGAGAGGTTCACCATGGGAGCATCAGCACGTCGATGGGCAACGCTTGTGGCGTTCGGGCTATTGTTCACGCTGCCCAGGGCCGTGAGCGCAGCGGAACCGTGCAAGCTGTTAACTGCGCAGGAAATCGCCCAGGTGCTCGGTAACTCGGTTTCACCCATGCCGCTCGGCACCACTGGCTGCATGTGGAAGGGCAGTCCGCAATATGTGAGCATCGCGCTGCGCGATGCGTCGGTCTGGGCACGAACGATAGCGCCCGGCCCCGGAATCATCAAGACGGATGTAAGCGGAATCGGTGATGCGGCGCAATTTTCGGGCATGCAGAATATCTGGACACTGTCGGTGAAGCAGGGTAACAACGTCATCGTTCTGACGGTTTACGGCGCAAAGAGCCCCGACCAGCAGCGCTCGTCGGAGGAGTCGCTCGTCCGGCTCGCTCTCAAGCGCCTTTAGGCCCTCGCTTGCAATGCCCAGCGGCCTGTCCCAGTAAACGTGCGTTTATTAATGGTCCCAGCCTATTACTGAGCAGTAATGGAAGGGTTGGCCACCACACGCCCGGAACTCCTTCCAGGGAAGCTATCTGAGCCAGTTTTATGAGCCTTCGATGAATTCCCGAGCTGATAGGACCGATGCACGAGCTGGAAACAATCTGTTAATAAGGCAATCGTGGAGCTGTGAATCGAGGTCAGCGCAGCAGTCCTTGATAACCAGAAGACGAAGATCGGCGTCCGACGCTTCTAGCAGAGTGGAGAGGACGACGCCGCTGGTGGCAATCCCATAGAGAACCAACGTATCAATATCATTCGCACGAAGAATCATCGCGAGATCGGTGCCCGCAAAGGCACTGATTCGATGCTTGGTAATAACAATTTCGCCATCCGTCGGAGCGATAACAGATGGGATCGTTCCGAGCGGTTCTTGAAATAACTTTTGATGTTGCGCCGAAGATTTGATGGCGCCGAAGAGAATGTTTCGAGGGCTGACCTCCGGGAGCCCAGAGCGAAAGCCGACTTTAACATGAATGACAGTGAGGCCGGTGGCACGAGCATGATTGAGGACACTTGCGGCACGAGTCAGGAAGTTATCTTTATCGTCCTTGGCGTAAATAGAAACGATACCAGTTTGGCAATCCATGCTCAGGACGGCTGTATGTGCCGGATAGATTGGAGACGTAGCGACCACCGGAGGCTCCTTTCGGGGAGAGGATTTCGCCCGCGTCCACATTTTACGAGCAGACTCGTCTTCGTTATTGTCCTGCGTTCGCAGGGAATCTCCGGGGTCGCCTGAGTCAGACGGAAATCGAGCGCTGGGTGGGTGACTACCCGCCCTGACGTTACTCAGCAGGAACGGAAGTGTGGGCCACAAACCAGGAGTAGGCCGCCCCGACGAAGGCATTGAGCTTTTTGAGGAAAGAATTCACGGATTTCCGGGTTCCGGGTGTGTAACCGCCTACCCGGCAGTTACCTTTTCGTCATCAATTCCGTACGTCTTCGATGTGGATGATGCTACCTTCGTTGCCAACTCATCCGGCTGTTGGGATTCCGTTGTGCCCTGTGGCGGCATAACCCCGGAGAGAGGCTGGCGGCTGGGAAACCACAAATCTCAATCCGTGCATTTTGAGAGGGCCGGCCGAACTGCCCTCTCGGGGCCCCGGCGACAGGCCTTCGTCGCTGGGTGATGAACCGGTCCCGTTAGAATCGTCAGGTGAGCCTCCAATTCAGCCTGCTTCACCAGACCGATGCCGGCGGCCGGCGCGGCCAGCTTCATCTGCCTCATCAGACCGTCGAGACTCCGGTCTTCATGCCCGTCGGTACCGCCGGCACGGTCAAAGCTGTCGCGCAGGACGTGCTCGAATCCCTCGGCGCCCAGATCATTCTCGGCAACACCTACCATCTCTACCTGCGTCCCGGCCACGAGAGCATCCGCCGCATGGGGGGCCTCCATCGCTTCATGAGCTGGCCGCGCGCTCTCCTCACCGACTCCGGTGGCTTTCAGGTCTACAGCCTCACCCAACTGCGCAAAGTCACCGACGAGGGTGTCCGTTTCCGTTCGCACCTCGACGGCAGCAGCCACTTCTTCACTCCTGAACACTCCATGGATGTTCAAATTGCCCTCGGCGCCGACATCGCCATGGCATTCGACGAGTGCACGGAGTATCCGGCAGATCGCAGCAGGGCACAAGAAAGCCTGCGTCTCACCATGGGTTGGGCCCGCCGCTCGCTCGATCATTTTCGCGCTCACCAGGATGAAGTGGTCTGGCACGACGAGTTAGAAGGCCGAAAGCAAAACCTATTCGGCATCGTTCAAGGCGGTACCTATACGGATTTAAGGCGTGAATCCGCCGAACGCCTCATTGAAATGGATTTCGACGGCTACGCCATCGGAGGCCTCAGCGTCGGCGAGCCACGCCAGCTAACCCTTGAGATGATTGCCGAAGTTCTGCCGCTGCTGCCCGCCGACAAGCCCCGCTACGTGATGGGAGTTGGTTACCCCGACGAGATTGAGCAGTACGCCCGCCTCGGGGTCGACATGATGGATTGCGTCCTCCCCACCCGTGCCGCCCGCCACGGACTGCTTTTCACCAGCGAAGGCCGCATGAACATCAAAAACAAAAAATACGCAGAGGACCAGAACCCGCCCGACCCCGGCTGCGATTGCATGGTCTGCCGACGCTACTCGCGCGCCTACCTTCGCCACCTGATGCAGTGCGGCGAGCCCCTCGCCGGCACTCTTAACTCGATCCACAATCTGGCCTACTATCTCGGCATCATGCAGCGCGTCCGAACCTCTCTCACTGCGACTGACCATTGATCACTGACCACCGTCTTCCCCGTCACGCACCAATCGCCGCGCCCAGCAACTGTTTCAGCGCCTGCACATATCCGGTCAGCGCCTCGCGCCCCGCATCGGTCATTCGATAAAGCGTTTGCGGTTTGCGCTGCACGAACTTTTTTTCGACCGAGACATACCCCGCTTCTTCGAGCTTCAACAACTGTGCGCCTAAGTTCCCGTCGGTCGAACCGGTCTTCGACCGCAGCCACGTAAACTCCGCCTCTTCCACGCCCGACAGCAGAGACAGCAACGCCAGCCGCAGCTTCCCGTGAATCACAGGATTCAGCTCCGGTAATTCAGGCATGAGCCGCGCCCTCAGGCCGTTGGCGTGCGCTGCGCTTATGTGATTTCAAGATCATTCCATAAATCCCAAACAAAATCTGGCATACAAAAATGGCCGCTAGAAATGCGATCGAGCCCTGGCTCTCTGTGCCAAAGCACGCCACAATAGCCGACGCCCACCACACCACCGCACACCCAAACTGCATCTTCCATTTCAGAATGATGCTTGAGGTCGCATTCGCTCCACCCAGCATGCCCCCGATAATGGCGATGAAAACATGCCCCTCATACCGCCCGCTGAATGCGAGAGACATCAGAACGAGAAACAAGGAAATGCCCATCCCGATCCACACAGCGCCGATAGCGCGGCCCATCGTTGTTTCGGGGTGCCTGCCGGCTTTGCGCGAGGCCAGCACTCCCGACAGCAGCGAAGCCACAATCATCGTGACCGGCCATGCCAGCGAGCTATGGCCCCACGTTGCCCAGGCAATGGCGATGTAGTAGGCCACGCCCCAGAAAACGAACATCCAGCCCCAGTTCTCCGTCGATCTTCGGCCCTCGGAAATCATGCTTTCGATCAGGCGCAGCCGGTCCTTTAGTTCCTGCTCTTCCATGCTTTCCGTCATAAGGCTCCTCCAGTCATTCTGGTTGCCATCATGCGCATTCCCAGCGCCGCGCAATGCGCCGTGCGATAACGAACAACCCAATCCCCACGGCCAGCAGCACACTCACCTGCTGCCAGAGATCCTGCACCGGCAGATCGCGCCAGAATACTTTTGTAAACCCATCGATCGCCCATGCATTGATCGTGAACAAGCCTGCTTTCTGCATTGCCGACGGCATCAGAAAGCGGGGAAACATGCTGCCTCCAACCGACGACATCACCAGGATCAACAGCGTCGACAACGCACCCAGCTGCGCCCGCGTGTGGCAGATGCTGGCCAGCAGAATGCCAAAACCGGCCACCGCAAACGCCGTGCACAGTCCCATCACCACAACTCCGGGAATATGCGTAAACAGGTCGAGCTTGAAGACAGCCCAGGCCCACACAAACATGACTGCCAGTTGCGTAAATGCCAGCAGCGTGTTGAACGCCACTTTGCCTGCGAGCAGCTTGGTCATGGTCACGCGCGAGCTCAGCACGCGATCCAGCGTCCCGCTTTCGGCCTCATCCAGCAGCGACCCGGCTGAGCCGCTGGCCGTGAACAACAAAAACATCACTCCGATCGCAGCCGCATAAAACGACACCATCGGGCTCTTCTTGTTCTCTCCCACCACCGCGCGCTGCGTAACGCTGATGATCCCACCATTGAATCCACTGCCCGTACCGCTCTCTCCGTTCAGCGCGCCTGAACTTTCAATCTTCCGCAGCTTGTCGAGGTTCGCGTCCATTTGTTTGCGCTGCTCAGGCGTGAGCCCGCCAATGTATTTGTCGGTGTACTTCATTCCCTGTTCCGCCATCGTCGCGGGCATCGCAGTCATCGCAGCTTTCTGCAGCAGGCCCATGACCATCTGCGGTGCAATCGTGTCGCTCGCGTCGTTTAACAACTGAATGGAAGTGCCTTGCGCTCCGGGCCCGAACGAAATCGGATGCGCGCCGAATCCATGCGGAATAATCAACGCCAACGGCACATCGCCTGCCTTCACTGCCGCCTCCGCAGTGGTCGCTGTGTATTCCGGAAGTGCCGGCGCCGTCTTGCTCTTCGACGCGGGCCTCGTGCTGATCACCAGGGAACTTTCACGTTGCAGCCCTTTCACAAGATCGTGCGATGCCTGGCTCTGGTCTTCATCCACAATGATCAGGTTGATCTTGGGCGTCGCATCGTGCTGGCCTCCGAAGATCACGGCGAAGATGGTGAAGAAGACCACGGGCAAAATGAAACTCAACGCCAGCGAGGCGCGGTCGCGGCGCAGCCCAATCAGAGCAGTACGAACAATATTGAAAATCAATCGCGTAACTCCCTTCCCGTAAGGCTCAGGAACACCGACTCCAGATTTGGCCGCCGCAATGAGACATCCACCAGCGCCAGTCCGGCCCTGGCCGCATCATCCAGCAGCCCTGCAATCTCGGTTGAATGCTCGATGGTGAGCTCAGCCGTCGAATCGACCAGCCGCCCTCCGTGCCGTTCCGCCCACGCGCTGATCTTGCTCACGGGTCCGTCAAATCGCGCCAATACCTGGCTTCGCGATGCGAATGCGTTACGCACCAATTCTTCATTGGTTCCCGACGCGATAATGCGCCCGTGGTCAATGATTGAGACGCGATCGCACAGTCGCTCCGCCTCTTCCATGTAATGTGTCGTGTAGATGATTGCGGTGCCCTCGGCGCGCAGAGCTTCGATCATTTCAAAGATGCGGTTGCGCGACTGCGGGTCTACGCCCACGGTCGGTTCATCCATCAGCACTACCTTGGGACGGTGGATGATGCCCGCCGCCATATTGAGTCGTCGCTTCATTCCGCCGGAGAGGTTCTTCGCAAGTTCTTTTGATCGGTCCGCGAGCGCAGCCCAATCCAGGCACCACGCCACCGCCTCGGCCAGCTTCTCCCCGTAAAGGCCGTGGTACCGGCCAAACGCGCCCAGATTTTCTCTGCAGGTCAACCGCGGATAAAGAGCAAGCTCCTGCGGAACCCACCCCAGCGCCGTCCGGGCCTCCGCCGAAGCCGCCGGAGATCCGAACACAGCCACTCGGCCGGCATCTGGAATCACCCGCCCCACAATGCTGCGGATGAGCGTGCTCTTACCTGCACCGTTCGGGCCCAGCAACCCCAGGCACTCCCCTGCGTGCAACTCCAGCGATACGCCGTCCACGGCCGTCACCTTGTCGAATCGTTTGACCAGCGAATCGATTTCAAGGGGCAGTGTCGAGACCGGACTGACCGCCATCAAGTCAACCTTCATCAATCGCCCTGGCCTTTCTCAAAACCGTTTGCGGAATTCGGCGTCTCGGCCTCCGCGGGCCCATCCTTCGATTTAGAGAGTACTCTATTTTATAGAGCATTGTTTGTCAAACGGTCTTATTTTTTGAAAATTTCGCCCCTTCAAGAGGCGGAAAACAGGCTTAACGCCACATCGCCGCCAATATCCCAAGTGCTAGAATGGCTCCTCTTCCGGGGGTAAGGGTAATGTTGAAAACGATCCGGCATACGGTTGTTTGCGCCCTGGTGTTTTTGCCAGGGCTTTTAATTGCAGGTGAGCACTTCGATGGCAATTGGCTCACCAAGCTCACTTGCCCTGCAAAAGGCAGCACGGAAGGCTACACCTGGCAGTTTCCCAGCGTCATTCACAACGGCAATTTTCACGGAGAGCGCGGCACCGCCGGCGAGCCCGGCTACTACACGCTCGATGGCGCGATTAAAGACGATGGCACCGCAAAGCTGACCGCCAACGGCATCGTCGTCTCCAGGCAATATGCGCGCGGAGTCCTCGCTCACAAAGGCGAGGAATACAGCTACGACGTCAAAGCGAAATTCCAGGAAACGCAAGGGAACGGCACGCGCGACGCCGGACTTGGCATCGTCGGCCGCACCTGTATATTTGATTTCGCCAAACAGTAACTCGGACAAAACCTGCCTCGGAAAGGCTTCCGTTGCCTTCCGTTCGAGTCAAGAATGCAGGGCATATTTCGATCCGCAGGGAATCATCGAACTCACCGCAGTGGCCACCGCCTTCGAAATGTTCTCCCGAGTCAATTCCTCTCTTCCTATGCCGGTGACAGAAATTCCAGAAAACGTCTAACACCTAGGAAACATCAGAGCTGTATGCTCAATAACCATCCCCGGCTGCCGGGTAGGATGGAAAGGGAGGCAGACACGTGTCAATGGTTGACGAACGGCCGGCAATCGCCGTCAGTTCGGTTGTCTTTGCAACCGATTTTTCTTCTTGTTCTGAGAACGCCGGGAGCTACGCCCGGCTTCTCGCGAATTACTTTTCAGCCCCGCTACTGGTCGCCCATGCGTTTCTCCTTTCGCGGTCTGCTCATGAAGTCGAACTGAGTCGCGGCTCGGCCAGCCGCCAGAGAGACGATCTGAAGGCACGGCTGGCCAGTGTGGCACGAACGCTGAGTTCGGCCTCCGTCAAAACCGAACCGGTTTTGCTGGACGGGAATCCGTATGAAGTGATCCCCGCCCTCGCTGACCAACATGATCCTTCCCTGATTGTGCTGGGAACGAGCGGCGCCGGCCCGATTGAACACGGACTCATAGGATCGGCCGCTGAAAAGATCCTGCGCTCTACCCGTTGGCCATGTTTCACCGTCGGGCCCAGGGTGTCACCCATCGCTGCCGGAACCCTGCCGTTCCGCCACATTCTCTTCGCCACCGACTTCACACCCGCGGGTACTCACGCGGCTCAGTATGCGCTTGCATTTGCTGAAAAAGCTGGCGGAGAGATTGACACCCTCAATGTCATTCCCGACCACTCAAAGGATGATGCTGAAAAGTTAAGCGATATGCTGGAACCCTACTACGATGCGCTCGACCGCTTGGTCCCGCCCCACGCGCGGGATTTCTGTAGCCCGCACACCTTTGTGGAGGAAGGCGATGCGCACGACCGGATTATCGGACACATTCAAGAGCATCAAATCGACCTCTTGGTATTGGGTCTGCGCAAATCTTCCCACCTCGGCTTGGAGGCGCGGACTTCCGGCGCATTCCGCCTTATTGCGGACGCCGAATGCCCGGTCCTCACCGTCACAGGCTGATTGGTAAGCGTCAACTAGCCTCTTCCCGCGCCGTTCATCCCGCGTCAGAGGCCGAACGTCACAAGAGACCGGCCTGGCAGCAAAAAAACGCTCCAGGCCGTAACTTCCTCATGTACGATGTCGTCAGCCTGGGCAAACCGGCTCAGGGTTCTCAACCCTCGCTTCCGGGCACCTTGAATCTCATTCGCGCTTTCCTCCGCCGAAAGAGCATTACCCATCTGCCCGTAGGAAACGCTGATTCTTGGAACCCCATGGGAGAAAAACCAATGAAGGATCCCCGAATCGTCCTTGTCACGCTGCTCTTCGTTGCCTCAACGTGCTTCGCATCTCTTGCGCAATCCACCGCAGGTTCCGATGCGGATGCACCGGTAAGAGTGCCGGGACTGGACCTGCAGTCCCTCGACAAAACCGCCGATCCGTGCGTCGATTTCTTTCAATACGCATGCGGCAATTTCAGCAAGCTCCATCCCATTCCGCCCGACCACGCCAGCTATGCGAACTTCGACATGCTGATGGATGCAAACGAGAGCATTCTGCGCGGTCTCCTCGAGAAAGCTGCGGCCGGGGGCCCAAACCGCACGGCCAATGAGCAGAAAATCGGCGACTACTTTGCCTCCTGTATGGACACCGCCGCCATAAACAGCGAGGGCCTTAAGCCGCTGCAACCGGAACTGGACCGCATTGCCGCGCTCAAGAGCAAGGATGAACTCACTCCACTCCTGGCGCACTTCCAACTCATCAATGTGAATGCATTCCTCGGATTGGGCGAGTTTCAGGACTTCAAGGACGCAAGCAACCAGATCGCTATTCTCGATCAGGCAGGGCTCGGCTTGCCCGAGCGCGATTACTATCTGCGCACCGGCGACGCAGATAAAAAACTCCGCGAGCAATATGTGCAACATGTCACAAACACCCTTAAGCTGATCGGCGAACCCGATGCCAAGGCAAGTGCCGACGCGCAAAAGATTTTGCAGCTTGAAACCGCGTTGGCCAAAGTCTCGTTGGACGTTACCTCGCGAAGAGATCCCAGCAACATCTACCACATGATGGCAGTCACGGATCTCCAGAAACTTGCGCCTTCAATTGAATGGAAGACTCTTCTCGCGGACACCGGAACCCCGCCCGTCACCGAGTTGAACGTGACTTACCCGGATTTCTTTAAGGGTATGAATGCTCTGATCGAATCGACAGATCTCGACACGATTAAGACGTACCTCGTGTGGCAACTCGTCAATGCCATGCCAGGCACCGCATTGCCGGAATCTCTCGACCAGGAGAACTTCAATTTCTTCGGCACGACCTTGCTCGGCCAGCCAAAGCAGGAACCGCGATGGAAGCGCTGCGCCTCAGCAACTGACGGAGCTCTCGGCGAAGCGCTAGGCCAGGTTTACGTGGCTCAGGAGTTTCCGGCTTCCAGCAAGGCTGCTACGTTGCAGATGGTCCACGAAATCGAAGCTGCCATGGACTCGGACCTCGACACGCTCGACTGGATGAGCGCGGAAACAAAGATCAAAGCCAAGGAGAAGCTGCACGAGGTCGCCAACAAGATCGGCTATCCCGACAAGTGGCGCGACTACTCAAGCCTCGATGTGGTCAAGGGTGACGCCCTGGGGAACGCCATGCGCGCCACAGAGTTTGAAAATCACCGCCAGCTCAATAAGATCGGCAAGCCCGTAGACCGCGGTGAATTCGGTATGAGTCCGCCTACCGTCAACGCCTACTACAACCCCAGCATGAACGACATCAATTTCCCTGCTGGAATTCTACAGTCTCCGTTTTTTGATCCCAATTCGCCAGACGCCGTGAACTATGGCCACATAGGCGCGATCGTTGGCCACGAGCTGACTCATGGTTTCGATGATGAGGGCCGCAAATTCGATGGCAAGGGCAATTTGGCCGAGTGGTGGACCGCGGAAGACGCAAAGAAATTCAATGAGAAGACCGATTGCGAAGTCGCCGAGTACGGGCAGTTCAGCGTACCCGGCGGAGTGAAGGTGAACGGCAAATTAACCTTGGGAGAAAACACGGCAGACAACGGCGGCCTGCGCCTCGCCTACATCGCGTTTCTGGCCGACGCGAAGCAAAAGAGCATCGACTTGAGCAAAATCCAGGATGGATACACGCCTGCGCAACAG
Source organism: uncultured Acidobacteriaceae bacterium (assembly GCA_963800145.1). Taxonomy (GTDB): domain Bacteria; phylum Acidobacteriota; class Terriglobia; order Terriglobales; family Acidobacteriaceae; genus Telmatobacter. Next base: position 523,289 of record CAWCZX010000002.1, read on the forward strand.
TTCTTCATAGGATTCGCACAAAACTGGTGCGGCCAAATGCGCCCGGAAACTGATCGCATGCTGGCACAAACCAATCCCCATTCACCCCTGAAATTCCGTGCCCTCGGAGTGGTCAGAAACATGCCGGAGTTCGGCCAGGCTTTCGGCTGCAAGGTCGGCCAGCCGATGGAACCTGAAAATGCCTGCAGGGTATGGTGATCTGTCGCTGACATGCCGCGTGAAGCACCCTCGCTCGGCATGTCAACATTCGTGCCTGGTAACTACTTTCCCAACTGCTTTACAAAAAAGTCGGCCATCATATGGTTTGCCTCAATCGCTTCGGGCAGTCGCGGATCGTACCAGAACGCATGCGGCAATGCATCAAACATCACCAGGCGGGCATCCACGCCCGCGTTTAGATACGCGCGCTGCAGGTTGGCCGTGCCGCTCAGCAGCAAGTCACGTCCACTTGTGATGAAGAGCGTAGGCGGCAGCCCATGCAGATCGGCATAGATGGGCGACAGCACCGGATCTTTGAGATCGGTCTTCGCTGCATATTCGTTAAGCTGCGCTCCCGGCTTTGGTGGGTCCAAATGTCCAGAGAGTCCGCGCAGCGCATACATAGCCTGCGAATCCCCCGTGCGATCAAAGTCGCCCATGCCGCTGAAGATGCCCATCGCCGCCGGCAACGGCAGACCGAGTTGCTTCAACTTCACCGCCACCTCGCCCGTCAAAATCGCGCCCGCCGACGTCCCATAGATCACGATATGGTCCGGTTTGTAGGACTTCAGAAGCTCCTTATACACCGCCACCGAGTCATCCACCGCCGCCGGAAACGGATGCTCGGGCGCAAGCCGGTACAACACCGCAACCACCTTGATCTTCGCGTACCCCGCGATCGGAATCGACTCAGTATAAGAGCCCGAATCCGAATTGAATCCACCCCCATGCAGGTTGAGCAGCACCTTGTCGCGATTGCTCTCGGGCATCCCATCCGGCGTAACCACGCGCACCGGAACACCCGCTATCGTGTTTTCTACCAGCGTGTTCGGGCATAACCGGGTCCACGCCACGCGGGCACGCTCCGTGTATTCGTCGGTCGTCTTGCGCCGCTCGGCGAGGGATTGAGGTGGGCCCTGATCCGGCGCGGAACGCCCCAGAGACAGCTGTGCCTGCGGACTCAGGTCCTGCGGCACGGGCACCACCCGTGTAATGTGCGCCGTCCCCTGCGCGTCGATATAGCTGGTATCGCGATTGGGCGCCTCGGCCGCTGTCGTGGGCTGAGGTGTCGCCTGCGATGCTGACTCCTGCGCAACGAGCGAGACGGACGACAATAAGAGAAGCAGAGCGGCGTATCGGGGCGTGAATGGCATTGGATCTATCTCCAGTGAAATTGGGTTGATTTGCGCGCGGGTTCCACTTGCTGGAACGAGACCCGTACACCATATCAAATCGCCTCGGTTCAGTTTCCTGCTGCTCTTGAGCCGCTCGCTGCGGTACATTGAAATTCCTATGACGACTCTGACTTCCCCCGAGGTCCGCAACTTCATCGGCGGCAAATGGGCCGCGCCCAGCAGTCCGGCCGGTCTCGAACTCCTCAACCCCGCCACCGGCGAACCGCTCGGTCACTCCCCGGCGGGTTCCACGGCAGAGGTGGACGCCGCGGTCCAGGCCGCTCACGCCGCCTTCGCTTCCTGGCGCTCGACGCCGGCTGTCGATCGCGTCCAATACCTCTTCAAGCTGAAAACTCTGCTTGAGGAACACCTCGAAGAGCTCGCCGCGATCATGACCACCGAAAACGGCAAGACCCTTGCCGAATCGAAAGGCGAACTGCGCCGCGGCATCGAAAACGTCGAAGTCGCCTGTGGCATTCCCGTGCTGATGCAAGGCTACTCGCTTGAAGATGTGGCCCCCGGCATCGACGAAATCATGGTGCGCCAACCACTGGGTGTGGCGGCCATCATCACGCCCTTCAATTTCCCGCTAATGATCCCGCTGTGGTTCCTGCCCTATGCAATCGCTACCGGAAACACCGTCGTACTCAAGCCCAGCGACCGGGTGCCGTTTTCCGCTACCCGCCTCGTCGAACTGATTCAGCAAACTGGCCTGCCTAACGGAGTAGTCAATCTTGTCAATGGCGGCAAGCCGGCTGTCGACGCGCTGCTCGACCATCCGCTGGTCCGCGCAGTCAGCTTTGTCGGCTCTACACCGGTGGCGAAATACGTCTACACGCGCGGTTCAGCCAGCGGCAAGCGCGTCCAGTGCCAGGGTGGGGCAAAAAATCACGTTGTCGTATTACCCGATGCCGATCCTGAAACCACCACGAAGATCATCGCCGACTCGGCCTTCGGCTGCGCCGGCCAGCGCTGCCTCGCGGTCAGCGTCACCGTTACCATCGGCGAAGCGCAAAGCTGGTTCCGCGACTCGATCGCTGCCGCCGCCGACGCGCTCAAAGTAGGTAACGGCCTCGATCCCGCCACCCAGATGGGCCCGGTCATCACCGCCGCGAGCCGCGACCGCATCATCTCCCTCATCGGCCAGGGTGCACATGATGGAGCGAAACCCATCGTCGACGGCCGCGGCCAATCCAACGGTGGCCATGGCACCTTCGTCGGCCCTACCGTTCTCGAAGGGCTGCCCGCCACAAGTCCGCTGATGGAAACGGAAATCTTCGGCCCCGTGCTTTCCGTCGTTCACGCCGATTCAGTCGACGAAGCCATCGCGCTGATCGAACACTCCGCCTACGGCAACGCCAGTTCCATCTTCACCTCGTCGGGTGCATCGGCGCGCAGGTTTCGCAATTCAGTCTCCACCGGCAACGTCGGCATTAATATCGGCGTACCTGCGCCTATGGCCTACTTTCCCTTCTCCGGATGGAAGGGCAGCTTCTTCGGCGTAATGCACGCCCAAGGCCGCGATGCTATCGAGTTTTATACCGATAAGAAAGTCATCGTCGAGCGCTGGCCGCGCGAGTGGTCACGCAAATTCTAGAAGACGCAGAATCATTCGGTTCTGAAAATTAAATTTCGACTTTCCGCGGAAGCGGAAATCTCCTTCGGCCAATCCCGTCATCCAAGTCCGTGACGACTGCTGCGGACCTCTATCGGTCGGCAATTGCATCCAAGCTGAAGCGTGCCGTTTCTGCAGACTTCCGCAGCAAACCCGTCCGCTGTGAAGAATGCCTGACCGGAGTCAACGATACGAATATGAGTTGGAGGCGCCTTTTTCAATGGATACTGGTCGCGACTATCTCCTCCGCTGCGATTGCTTTCTTGTTTCTTTGGCTCTATTTTCGAGGCACACCCGATAACATCGGCAGGCGCGCCATCCCACCGGCCTCCGTCGTGTCCACGTCGACCGCCCCGCAGGTCATCCGCCTTTGGCCCGGAAAACCTCCAGGCTCAGAAATCTGGACACAACAGGAAACTTCCATCGGCGAAGGCAGCGATCGCGTCGTTCGCAACGTCGTAAGCCCCACCCTCACCGCCTACTTCCCGCCCCGTGACAAAGCTAACGGAACTGGTGTGATCATCTGCCCCGGCGGCGGCTTTCACACCATTTCCGTCAACAATGAAGGCACCGACGTGGCACACTTCCTGAACTCCATCGGCATCACGGCCTTCGTCCTGCAGTACCGTCTCACCAGGACGAATGCGGCTTTCTTATTCGTGATGAGATACCGCATTAAAACTCCCCGCGCTATGGATCCTGTTCTTCATCAGATGACGCCGCTCATGCTCTCCGACGGTCTGCAGGCGATGCGCGTTGTCCGCTCACACGCCGCGCAATGGGGCCTCTCGCCTCATCGCATCGGAGTGATTGGCTTCTCCGCCGGTGGTTTTCTTGCGCTCGATGTGGCAATGCACAATGATGCCGCTACAAGGCCCGACTTCATCGCCGCGATCTATCCACTCGCGCCCAAACCGCTTCAGCCACCCGCGAGCAACATCCCCCTTTTCACGGTGTGCGCCAAAGACGATCAATTCGTCCCACCGATTAACAACTGCGAACGCGTGGTCGACATATGGCATGGGGCCAATAACCCCGCAGAACTCCATGTCTTTAACCAGGGTGGGCATGGCTTCGGGATGCTGAAACAGAATCTGCCTATTGATGCCTGGCCGCAGCTTCTAAGCACATGGCTTCAGGCACAAGGGTTCCTTCCGGCTACGCTCGAACCGGCTCAAGCCTCTCTTGACCCGAAAAGGATGGCTTCGCCAGATTCATCAATTGCAGCTCCTACCGTCGCAAATAACGCAAAAGAGAACATCCGCTGACGGGTCGCCCCCGATTCTCCACGCACCTTCGAACCAGCGATCAAGAACGCAGTTATCTTTTCGACTCCAATCCAAGAATCTAATGGCTAAAAATCGCATTGCATCCGGCGCCGTGCTCTTGCTCCTGTTGTCGCGCGGCAAATGAGTCATTGCCATTCCCTTCACATTTATTGCCATTCCCTTCACATTTATGGATAATTGCTTTGAGTTCATAGCGTTGCATGGTATAGCACTACGCCTCCTCCGGCATCCCAAATTTGGACGAGAAGGGTTCGCGGTATGCCCATGTCTGCGTTTTCTTTCCCTGTACGCATCTTCAAGGGCCTCCATTTTGCTAGTTCCCGACTAATCACTGCGCTGGATCTCCCGGCCTTCTTTCTGCTGCTCGTTGCCGCCTGCGCAGTCGCAGGCTGCGGAGGCACAAGTAGCCAGACGACGGGTCCGTCGAGTACTCCGCTCGCAATCGCAACTTCATCGCTGCCCAGCGGCCAGGTCGGATCGCCCTACAGCGCAATCCTCGCCGCCACCGGCGGCACCACGCCCTATAGTTGGTCACTCACCAGCGGCGCTCTTCCTGCGGGCCTGACTTTGAACGCGGCGACAGGCGCAATCACCGGCACTTCTACCGCTGCAGCCAACGCCACCGCGCTCACATTTACGGTCACCGACTCCAGCATTCCCGCGCAAACAAAATCTGTCAGCCTGGCTTTGACAATCGCCGCATCGACTTCTGCACCTCTCTCCATCACAACAACTTCGCTGCCCAACGGCCAGGTCGGGTCACCTTACAGTGCAACCCTCGCCGCCACCGGCGGCACAACGCCCTATAGCTGGTCGCTGGCCAGCGGCACGCTCCCCGCCGGCTTGTCATTGAATGCATCTACGGGCGCAATCTCCGGAACTCCGACAGCCACGGCCAATGCTACCGCGCTTACGTTTTTGCTCACCGACTCCAGCAGCCCCGCCCAAACAAAATCGGTCAATCTTACGCTGACCATCGCCGTATCGATCCCGCCGCCGAACATCACAACAACGTCGCTTCCCAACGGCCAAGTTGGCTCCCCTTACAGCGCAACCCTCGCCGCCACCGGCGGCACCATGCCTTATACCTGGTCGCTGACCAGCGGCACGCTCCCGACGGGACTGTCGTTGAACGCCGCAACCGGCGCGATCACAGGCACTCCCACGGCAACAGCAAATGCCACGGCGCTTACATTCAAGCTCACTGACTCCAGCAGCCCCGCCCAAACAAAATCGGTCAGCCTCTCGCTGACCATCGTCTCTTCCAGCGTCTCGGTTTCGCTCTCTCTCAAGCGTGCTGCTCTTACCGTGACTCAATCCTTGTCGGTCACCCCCACCACGAACGGCACAGCCGGCGTCAACTGGTCCGCGAGCGGATCAAGTTGCAGCGGAAACACCTGCGGCAGCTTTTCATCTGCCAGTACGCTCTCCGGAGTCGCCGTAACCTACACGGCCCCGAGCGCAGCGGGCCTTTACACCATTACGGCCACCAGCGCCACCGATGCAACCGTCTCAGCCTCTGTTGCCGTCGCAGTCACCGATCTCGCCGGCGTCACCACTTATCACAACAACGTCTCCCGCAATGGTGCCAACACGCAGGAGTACGCCCTTACAACCTCGATCGTCACTACGTCCACCTTCGGCAAGCTTTTCTCCTGCTCCGTCGACGCTGCAGTCTATGCACAGCCTCTCTGGGTGCCGAACCTTACCATCTCCTCGGCCAAACACAATGTAATTCTCGTTGCCACTCAGAACGACAGTCTCTACGCCTTCGACGCGGATACGAACAGCACCCCATGCACTCCGCTGTGGCACGCAAACCTGATCGATTCGGCACATGGCGCCAACACCGGCGAAACTTCCGTGCCGTCCTCCGGAAGCGGTGCGCTGGTTGGGGGTGGAAGCGGAGATATTGCGCCGGAGGTTGGGGTCACCGGCACTCCTGTCATCGATCCGGCAACCAACACGGTATACGTCGTGTCAAAATCCGCCATCATTTCGGGACCGTCCTTCTATCAGCGCCTGCACGCAATCGACCTATTGACCGGCAATGAGAAGTTTTCCGGCCCCGTCACGATTGCCGCCACCTATCCCGGCACCGGAGACGGCGGCACGACCACCACGTTCGTCGCCCGCGAAGAAAATCAGCGCCCCGGCTTGGCCCTGGTCAACGGAGTCGTGTACATCGCGTGGGCATCCCATGAGGACACCCCGCCGTACTATGGCTGGGTCATCGGCTACAACGCAAGCAATCTTTCTCAGGCGAGCGTATTCAACGATGCACCGAACGCCGGTCTAGGGGGCATCTGGATGAGCGGGGGTGCGCCTGCGGCCGATTCGTCCGGCAATCTCTATCTCATCACCGGCAATGCCAACTTCGATGCCAACAGTTCCTCCGCGCCGAACAATGACTATGGCGACTCATTTCTGGAGTTGACCAGCGGCCTGAGTGTCTCGCAATACTTCACCCCTTCCGATCAGGCAACGGATAACTCCCAGGACAACGACTTTGGCGCCGGCGGCGCGGTTGTTCTAGTCGATCTGCCGGCAAATGGAAGTAACCCTACACACCTGGTCATCGGCGGTGGCAAGGATGGCTCTCTCTACCTTCTGAACCGCGACAATATGGGCGGCCTTGGCGATTCCAACGCCTGGCAACAAATCTTGCTCCCCAACGGTATCTTTGCCACCGGCGCTTTCTGGAATTCCAACTTTTATCTCGCCACGATCGGTGGGTCGCTGCAGGCGTTTTCTCTCAGTTCCAGCACGGCCAAGTTGACCCCGTCGCCCAACGCCACTTCGACGACATTTGGCTTCCCCGGCGCAACTCCATCCGTATCGTCGATGCCGGACAATACCAACGGAATCGTCTGGGCTCTCGACACCAGCCAGTACTGCACGCCACAATCCCCCGGATGCAGCCCTGCGGTTCTCCATGCCTACGATGCAGGCAACCTCGCCAATGAACTTTGGAACAGCACGCAGGGCACTGGGAACGCCGCCGGGTATCCTGTCAAATTTACGGTGCCCACGGTGGCCAACGGCAAGGTTTACATTGGCACCCGTGGCAACAACACGGGCGGGGCAGACAGCAGCACATCGATCCCGGGCGAGCTCGACGTTTACGGAATTCTGCCCAACTGATTTGCCACGGCTTTTCGGTCAGCGAAACCCGCCCACAAATGAAAACGCCAGAAACCTTGCGGTCTCTGGCGTTTTCCGAGTGATCTGGTAGCTCATTGGATCATGCATCGTCCCATTCAGCCTCTTGATGAAGGTTCCGAGTTGCCTCTTCCCCTGCATCTTCCGGCTTGGCTAGTTATGCGTCTCCGGGTTGCCCCGTACCCCGCATCCTTTGGCCGCGCCGGGTGACGAATCTCCGGGTTGCCCCGCATCTCCGTCCTTTGGCTGTGCCGGCGATGGATCTTCGAGTTGCCCCGAATTTCGCATCCTTCCGCGCTTCCAGACTCCTGATTCCCCGAGTCGCCCCGGTTTCTCAGGCTTCTTTCCCCGCCTCTGATACAGGCCGCGGGGTCACCCCCTTGTCCCGCATCTCCAGCTTTGCCGGCGACTGATCTTCGAGTTGCCCCGAAGCTCGCGTCCTTCGGCGGTGCCGACTGGCCGATCCGCAGGTTGCCCTGCATCCCGGTCTTTCGGTATCGCCGTGATCCGTTCTTCGGGTTGCCCCGAGTCCAGGACCTTCCGGCTCCGGCTGATGGATCCCCGAGTTACCCCGGTTCCGCACCATCCGGTGGTGCCATCGGCGAATCTCCGAGTCTCCCCGAAGCTCTTATCCTCTGGCTACACCAGCTTGAATGAACTTCCGGGTTGCCCCGTCTCCTCATTCACTCTAGCGACGTCGATCGGCCAATTTCCAGGTTGCCCTAAATCTTGGGTCTCTCAACGTTGCCGACTGGCCGATTTTCGAGTTGCCCCGAATCTCTGCCCTTCGGCTCCGCTTCTGCTTCCTCAGGTCGCCCCGATTCCGCATTCGCGGTTGGGTCGATGATGAATCCCCGGCTGTCCTCGAACTTTGCATCCTCAGCTTGCGCCGCGGATGAATCTTCGCGTCCAACGGGTCCAGCCTCTTCTGCCTGGCTCTCGACGCTCTCTCAATCTTTCTCTGCTTTCCACCTGCGACTTGCGCCGCCGATGAATTGCCTCAATCGATCAATCCTGCATTTCCTGCCTGACCGGAGTTGCCGTCCAACTGGCTACAGGGTCACCAACTGATTAGAGACACTAGCCCCGCTAAATCTGTGGAAGCAAGTGCAAAACTAAGAAAGTTCTGTGGATATCACCATTCATGGTGCATTCACGAAACATTGTGCGGCTGTTGGGATCTTTTGCGTGGAAACCCTTTGAAATTGGGGCTTCCACGCGATGTCAGCACCCTCATTTTGCGTCGCGGATCAATGACAAAAATGAGTGCCGCACACTTTTCGCATAGTTTGCAATGGGTCTGGTCGCCAATCAGGACCGGGATATTCGGCATCCCGCCTCTCGCCTCACCTTCACCGCGTACTGATGAACTTCCGTTCCAGTCTCCATGAAGCTAAGGATGTGGTAGCCCCTCGAGTTCATCCAGCTTCTTCTTCTGGTCATCCGTCAGAAACACGCGGATCTGTTTGTCGGCCTTCGCGCGAATTGGCTTCTGGCCGGCCATGCGTTCCTCGTCGGTCAGGCTCGTGTCGTCCGCGAGTTTCTGCATGCTGTCATGCATCTCCTGCATAATGGGCCTGGCTTTGGCCTGCTGATCGGCAGTGAGATCGAGCTTCTCGCTCAACGCCTTCAGATGCCCTTCAACGGATGGAATGCCGGCGACGTGCGCGTCCGGGCTGGTCGCAGTTTGTTGTGCCGCCGTGCTCAGCGCAAACACCAGCACGGTCCCTATCGCAAGCAAGCGAATTCGATTCATCATCCCTCTCCTTTTTTCAGTTCGGAACCGCGCGGTTCGTCCTATATTCGCAATGTAGCGGTGAATTCATTCCTCGTCGAGGGCCACACCTACGTTGCTGAACAAGGAGGCGGGCATTGTCCGAAAATGGATCCAAAACCGAGCGCTCGACCTCGCGGCAACCTGCTGCGCAGGCGAAAGAAACCCACCCCCGCAAGCCCGATGTGCGTGTGCGCCGCACTTGTGAGCGGCTGGGCCGTGCACTGATCGAGTTAATCGTGGAGAAGCCCATCAACGACGTCACGGTGCAGGACGTGCTCGACCGCGCAAAGGTCGGCCGCTCCACTTTCTACCTGCACTACCGCGACAAGGATGACCTGCTCCTCAGCCAGTTGGAGATGTTTCTTGAAATGATGAGCACATCGCTCAGCAAGCGCAATGAAAAGTCCAATCGCGTCGTGCCGGTGGAGGAGATGTTCGAGCACATCGGCAATCAGAACAAGCTCTATCGCGTGCTCACCGACTCCGGCCATCTCAAGGAGTTCTTCGATCTCGCGGAAGGCTACTTCGCGCGCGGCATCGAGCAGCGCCTCATAGAGTCCGGCCGCCTCGCGCACTTTCCTCAGCGTGAACTGGCTGCCCGCGCCTCTGCGCTCTCCGGAAGCCTGTTATCCCTATTGCGCTGGTGGCTCGACCGCGGCGAAAAAGAATCACCCCGCGCCATGGACGAGATTTTTCACCGCATGGTGTGGAAGGGAGTTCTGTAGCCTCTGCTTTGATGCAGTTCTCCAATCGACTTAGAGCGGAATTGAAAGGGCACGGCTTCAGCCGCGTCGTAAGAAACCCAAATGGGATTGGGGCTTCAGCCCCTGAGGGATTCTTTCGCTCGAAGTGACACCTCGCCACGCAAGGGCCTCTTGCTACGAACTGGTAATCGGATAGCCCGGACCAAACGGGAAAATCAACTCCGCCTCTGAAGGGACTGGCTTGCCATTCACCTTGGCCGGTTGAAACCGCCACGTCTTGGCCGTGTCGAGAACGATCTGGTCCAGCTTGTTGCCCATCCCCTTCACCAGCGTCTCACTCAATACCTGGCCCAGCGCGTCCAGTTTCACATCCACCACAATCTTCTTTTCCTGGGCCGGCAGCAGCGAACGGTCGCTCACCGGCGGATGCGGTCCAAAGATCGGGAAAGCCGGAACCGCATCTTCCGCATCGCTTCCGATCCCGCGCAAGGCCTGGCCCGATCCATCGCCCGCATGCGGCGACTTCGGTGCGCCGCCCCCTGCCATCTTGGGATGGATTGGCTCAACAGGCAGAATGGTCTTCGCGCTCGCTTCCGGGTCCGCATTGGGCGTGCGGATATGCGCCGAAAAATCCGCCGCGGGCAGCTGGACCCTCACTTTGTGCGAGCCGCCTGCAACCTCCAGCATTGCCAGCCTCTGGAAATGCGTTGGTTCAATCACCCTTGTTCTGGCCACCTGTCCCAGCAGCACCGCCAGCGCAAGCACGCTCAAGTGCAGCGCAACAGAGAGCAGGACAGCCGGCAGGCCTCGTTTCGCCCGTTCAATTGGAGCCAGAAAAGATGGATCCGCTTCGGTTCGTGGCTGCATGGTGACCTCTCCCTGCGCACGCGCCTTATCCAGTGCGTCCAGTACGTCTGATTGCTCGATTGTCGCACAGGTCCACTTCTTAACTCAGACGTCACAGCCTTGCTTTCGTCAGGACCGATCGGCGTAACACTGGCCGTTTTCTTCATAACCCTCGACGCGAATTCCTTGTCCCCACCTCCCCAATCCCGACGTACCATGGCTCCGAAGGAGCAGCCAGTTGTGGCCACGCGTCAACCCAGCATTCACAGTCCGCTCGGCCGGTCCGCGGTCAGGATGTTTGCCGTCAACGATCGCATGAACCAGCTTCTCATCGAGCATCTCGACCCCGCCGCATGGCGAGCCGCACCACCGGGCAAAACCCGCCCCATTGTGGCAATCTTCACCCACATGCATAATGTGCGCTGCAAATGGGTAAGGCTCACTGCGCCGCATCTCAAGGTTCCGCTTCAGCTCAGCCGAGCGCACTGCACGCCCCAGCAGGCGCGTACAGGATTGGCAGAGAGCGCCGCCCGCTGCGTCGAGATGCTCGCCGAAGCCCTCGGCGGCAATGTCACCCGCATCGAGAAGTTCTCCCGGGACAGCCTCGCTCCCTCCTGGCCGGTTGGCGTTGAGATGCTCTGCTACATGCTTGCCCACGAAGCCCACCATCGCGGCCAGGTCTGCATGCTCGCGCACCAGCTCGGATTCCCCTTGCCCTACAAGGCTTCTGACGGCATCTGGAATTGGGAAAAGCTGTGGAAAGAGTGTGGCGCTGCTGACGGGCCGGGCACGATCTGAACTGCGGCTATGCTACCTAAGGATGCAACAGCGAGCGCAATGGCGAATATCTGGCGAACAATGGAGGGGGGCACCCCCGGATGGATACAGGTAAATTAATGAATCTAAACAGCTTATCGAAATAAAAGAGCGCTTTAGCAGCGCATTAATGACCATATCGGCGCACGAAGAAGGAGGGGTGTACCGGTTCCGACTTCTTCACCTTGATTCCAGTTTGCGCCTTCACGGGAATTAATCTGCAAGATCTGCTAGATGTTTTGCGAAGGAAAACAAACCTGCGCGATTCCTCCTGCTGCGAGGGCGAGCGCGAAACCCTCGCACCCGGAAAACCGCCTGCGACGCTCGAAAGACTGCGCCAACTGCCCCAAAATCGCGACTGCCAAACCTACAACTTCTACGGATAGCCGGATCGAACGAGCTAGCTTTATTTTGATTTCAACATGAGATTCCTGCCGCTTTTTATTCGCAGAAGTTGAGGTACTGAATGCTTGCCTTGAAAGCATATTTTGACGAATCTGGGCACATCATGGACGACCCGAATCTACCATTCACCGGGATGGCCGGCTTTGTCGCCCCGGCAAAGGTGTGGGAGGACGTGGAGAAGGAATGGCATGACGTCATCTGCGCGCCTCAATACGATCTTAAAGAACCCTTTCATATGCGGCACTTCGCACATCGCAATCTGGGGCAATTTAAAGGCTGGGAAAAGGCTCAAAAAGATTCTCTATACAAGTCGCTCATAGCAATTCTTGTTGAGTTCGAGGCGGTTCCCACTGGTTGTATCGTTAGCAATTCGGCATTTGAATCGTTGAGTGTTCTGCAGCAAGCGGCATTGCGAAGCCCATACTCTACCGCTCTTCAAGAGTGCATCCGCGGGGCTTGTTTTCAGGCCCTCGGGCTGGAACCGGAAAAAGTTGAAATGGTATTTGCCAGGCAGACAGACTACGGGACAGTTGAAGCGCGCGGAGAGGATAACTCAGACAACGCGGGAACCACCGAAAAACTCTATTACGCAATCAAGCGCAATCTGCCCGGACTTGGCCAATATATGGGAACTTATGGTTCCGGAGAACCAGATTGCATGATTCAACTTCAAGCCGCCGATATGCTGGCCTACGAGATGACTCAGGAGTACAAGAACGTCCTTGAGTCCCAACACAGTATTCGCAAGAGCTATCAGGAGCTTTTGCGGGTTGGAGGTGGGCGTCAGTTAATAAAATACCTTGATCGATTGGCACTCCTAAACATTCTCAAGGAAAGTGACTGCCCTTACCACGAGGGGTTTGAAGAAATAGAAGGAAACAACATTCAACAGATCTTCGCAGGCAATTCCGCCCGAATCGTTCTCAATCGACGAAGGGAACGCGGAGCATTCAATTACTCATTTCCCAAATGGCACACCAGGGAACTCCAGCGGCGCTGGACCTGAATTCCACGGCACGATCCTGATCTTTCGACTGCGGTCGCTGCGGCGACCTCCGCGCAAGATGACAGTGGTTGGGGAGGGTCAGTGGTTTCCCATCCTAGCGGAGCCAGGATGGGGCACCCGACGTTACGGGGAAAGTTAGGGTGGGCCAACCCGCCCCAAGCGAGTTCAGTTCCCCATGCGGAAGTTCGAAATGCTCTGCTGGGTCAACGAAAGATCTTCGAAGACCGCGGAGGTCCCTTGACCGATCGGAGACTGGGTGCTGATCCCCACCCAGATCGACGCTGGATAGTCGTTTTTGAAGACGCGAATCAACTGCCAATTCTTTTGATCGAGCGAGTAGTAGAACCCCACGTTCCTGGTGTCAGAAGAGATCTTCATATAGACACTCTTCTCAGGAATGACATCATGATCGTTGTCGTCAGAGGTGCCGATGGTGCGAACGCTGACCATTCTTGGCTTCTGGCGTTCATCCATTTCCATCGCCAACTTGATCCAGAGGTCGTCCTTCACGTAGATAAAGAGCGTTCCAGCATCATATGTCTTCAGAAACGTCGGCGTGATCTTTGCCGTCAGGGTGAACGGCTTCCGGTTGTCAACCTCGGTCAGCAAAAGCGGTGCAGTGTGATTAGTGAACTTCCCGTCCGGGTCACGGAAAGTGTCGCCCCTGGCTTCACTCGTAAGGGTCAGCCTGCCATCCTCAACCCTGGCGTGAGCGATGGCACCATTGAGTGAGCGAGTAAAGGTGATGCCCGGCAACGTAATGTGGCACGCCTCACTCTTGACATCTTGGGAGGACGCCTGTTGTGCGGTAAAGCAGAGGAGCGCGAGGGATAGTACGATGAGCTGTCTCTTCATGATTCGTGTTTTTCCTTTCCTGGCAAACCCGCAATTGGCTGGGTCCGCAGGTCTCGGCCGCGGAGGCGGAAGATCTGGGAAAGCACGAACCCGCTTCTGATCACTTTCAACTGACAACTGACAACTGTTTGGCCAGCATCGCCTTGATCCCACGCAACGCCTGGCGGGTGCGCTCTTCGTTCTCAATCAGCGAGAAACGCACATGGCCGTCGCCGTAATCTCCAAACCCGATGCCGGGGCTTACGGCGGTTTTGGCTTCGGTCAGCAGCAGCTTGGAAAACTCTAAAGAGCCGAGGCCGCGATACTGCTCCGGGATCTGGGCCCACACAAACATGGTGGCTTTGGGCAGCGCTACGGTCCAGCCGGCCTTGTTGAGCCCCTCGACCAGCACATCGCGGCGCTTGCGATAGTTCTCGCAGATCTCGGTGACGCACTCTTGCGGGCCTTCGAGAGCCAGAATGCTCGCCACTTGGATCGGCGTGAAGGTGCCGTAGTCGAAGTAGCTCTTGAGCCGAGCGAGCGCATTGACCAGCACCGGGTTGCCGACCATGAAACCGACGCGCCAGCCGGGCATGTTGTAGGACTTGGATAGAGTGAAGAACTCGACCGCGACTTCCTTTGCGCCGGGCACCTCGAGCACGCTGGGCGGCTTGTAGCCGTCGAAGCCGAGATCGGCGTAGGCCAGATCGTGGATGAGGTGAAAGCCGTATTGGCGGGCGAGTTCCACAAGCCGCGCCAGAAACGGCAGATCAACGCACTGCGTGGTCGGGTTCGAGGGGAAGTTGACGATGAGCGCCTTGGGCCGCGGCGTCATGCGCGGGATCAGGTCTTCAAGCTGAGCCAGGAATTGTTCGCAGTCGGTGATCGGGACGCTGACCACGTGCGCTCCGGCGATGACCGGCCCGTAGATGTGAATCGGGTAGCTCGGGTTGGGCACTAGCACCGTGTCGCGCGAGTCGAGAATGGCGAGGCAGAGGTGCGCGATGCCCTCCTTGGAGCCGATGGTGACGATGGCCTCCGACTCGGGGTCGAGGTCGACGTTGTAGCGCGTCTTGTACCAGTTGCAGATGGCTTTGCGCAGGCGGGGCAGTCCGCGCGAAACGGAATAGCGGTGGGTCTGCGGCTTCTGCGCCGCCTCAACCAGCTTGTCGACGATGTGTTTGGGCGTGGCTCCGTCGGGGTTGCCCATGCCGAAGTCGATGATGTCTTCGCCGCGCTTGCGGGCGGAGCGCTTCATGGCGTCGGTGATGTTAAAGACATACGGGGGCAGGCGCTGGATACGGCTGAATTCTTCCATGATGAATACAGTTTACAGGGAACAGGGATCAGAGATCAGTGAGCAGTCAACGGTGGTCAGGGTTCGATGGCAGGTGGTAAGGCACAGCGAGGATAGACCAGAGATCAAAGGGACAAGGGGCGCGACGGTAGACGCGCGAGCAGATTTCCTTGACATCGCGGCTTGACCTCGGAACAGTTTCGATATATCTTACGATATATCTTGATAGATCGGAGGAAACACATGTTTGAGGAATTAAGAGCAATGAACAGAGGACACTGCCACGAGGAGGGCCGCCACCGCCATCGGCACGGATGGTGGGGGGATCGGGGCGAACGCTGGGAAGGATTTGAGCGCGGATTTGGCGGAGGCGGCCGGGAGCGGTTTTTTGACAACGGCCATTTGCGGCTGGTGATCCTGCAGTTGATCGCGGACAAGCCCAGCTATGGGTACGAAATCATCAAGGCGATTGAAGAGCGACTCGCCGGCGGATACGCGCCAAGTCCCGGGGTGGTTTATCCAACGCTGACACTGCTGGAGGAAGAAGGATTCGCAACAGTATCCTCGTCTGAAGGAAACAAGAAGCTGTATGCGGCAACGGAGCAAGGGAAAGAGCATCTGAAGGCGAATCGGGTAGTTTTGAAAGCCATTTTCGGGCGGATGCAGGAAGCGGGCAAGGCCTTTGGCCGCGGCCGTTCGCCTCAGATCAAGCGAGCGATTATGAACTTCAAGCTTGCTTTGAGCATGCGCATGGAACGCGCCGACCTGACCGCGGAACAGGTGAGCAAGATTGCCGAGGCGATCGACAGTGCGGCCCGGACCATTGATGAGGTGTGAAGAGGCCATGCCGATGGCGCAAATGATGCAAGAGACAGACGTGGCGCCGGACGATTCACTTTCGCTCGAGGCACGACATGGGCGCCTCCAAACGCTGGTGGGCGAGTTGCTGCGGACCAACGAGGAGTTGCGGTTAAGAGTTCTTCATCTCGAGCAGAAGGTTGAACGCAGAACGCGCTCTCTCGATGAAGCTTGTGCCGTCTACGGCCTGCTGATGCCTTGATTGCCGGCCCGTATACTGAAAGACGGCATGAGCAAGTTCCTACCCGTAGATGAACAGATGGATCTGCTGCAGAAGGGCGCGGCGGAGATCATCCGCGTAGCCGACCTGCGCGAGCGCCTCGAAGATAGCCGCAAGACCGGGCGCCCGCTGCGAGTGAAGGCGGGGTTTGACCCAACGGCACCCGATCTGCACCTGGGGCACACCGTACTGATGCGCAAGCTGCGGCATTTTCAGCAGCTCGGGCATACTGTGATTTTTCTGGTGGGCGATTTTACGTCGCTGATCGGCGACCCCTCGGGCCGCAACGTGACTCGAAAGCCGCTGACGCGCGAGCAGATTGACGAGAATGCCGAGACCTACAAACAGCAGGTCTTCAAGATTCTCGACGAGCAGGCGACCGAGGTCCGCTACAACTCGGAGTGGCTCGGCAAGCTTGGCTACGAAGGGACGATTCGGCTTACGTCGCACTTTACTGTTTCGCAGATGCTGGAGCGCGACGAGTTTCATAAGCGCTTTCAGGCGGAACAGCCCATCAGCCTGCACGAACTGCTTTATCCCGTGATGCAGGGTTATGACTCGGTTGCGCTGGAATGCGATGTGGAGTTGGGCGGCACGGACCAGAAGTTCAACCTGCTCTGCGGCCGCGAATTGCAGCGCCACTACGAGCAGAAGCCGCAGATTGTGCTGATGACGCCGATTCTCGAGGGTCTCGACGGCATCCAGAAGATGTCGAAGTCTCTGGGGAATGCGATTGGCATCAATGAGCCGCCGGCCGAGATGTACGGCAAGCTGATGAGCATTTCCGATGATTTGATGTGGAAGTACTGGCTGTTTTTGACGGACCTGAAGCTGTCGGAAGTGGACAACCTGCAGGCCGAAGTGGCCGCTGGAAAGCTGCATCCCATGGAGGCCAAAAAACGGCTGGCGCGGACCATTACCTCGGGATTTCATGGCGAAGCCGAAGCCCAAAGCGCGGATGAGAACTGGGCGCGGATGTTCCAGCAGAAAGCTGAGAGCGAAGACCTCTCCGAAGTCTCGATTCCCTATGCGGAAGTGGCTGGCGCTGAACCCAATCAGATTCGGGTGGCTAAGCTGCTGGTGCATTTGGGGCTGGCTGCCAGCGGTGCGGAAGCCAGCCGCAAGATTGCCGAAAAGGCCGTGAAACTCGACGGCGAAGTGGTCGGAAATGCCGTGGTTCCGGTTGCTTCCCTGCCCGCGCGAATCGTGGTGCGGCTCGGTAAAAGGGCAAAGATCGCCCTGGTTGCGTAAATTGGCGTTTATGTTATGGCCAAATGGCGTATACTGGCAGCTGAGGTGAATCATGGCGACGCATACGGTGCAGGAAATGCTGGGCGGGGAAGGCGTGCTCGGCCGTTCGATCGGCAATGGCGGCGCCCTGGCTGAACTGGTGCGCGAAGGGCTGCCAGTGAAGGCGCTCTTTCTGCTCGCCGAGCGGATGCAACTGCGCCAGGCGGAAATCTCTGAGAAGATCGGCATTCCCAAGCGCACGCTCACGCGCCGGTTGGCGCAGCACTCGCGGCTTACCGCTGCCGAGTCGGATCGAGCCGTGCGGCTGGCGCAGGTTTACTCCACTGCAGCGGAGACGCTGGGCGATGAGACCAAGGCAGCCGAGTGGCTCAAGACGCCCAATCGCGCATTGCGCGGAGGGCGCCCGCTGGATCAGTTGGACACCGACCCCGGGGTGCGCGAAGTCGAGGACGTGCTCGGCCGTATCGCATACGGCGTCTACAGCTAATGCGCATCTGGCGCATCTGTCGGGAACGCTACGCGGGCGAGGCGTTTTCCGGCCAAGGAGCACGGCGCTTCGGCGGGCGATGGAACACGCCGGGCGTGCCGATGGTCTATGCGTCGTCTTCGCTGGCGCTGGCAGCCATTGAGTTGTTTGTTCACCTCGAACCGAATCTGCAGCCCGATGACCTGGTTTCGATCGCTGCCGTGCTGCCCGAGGGAGAGCCTGCACAGCGATTTGAGCCGGATCAGTTGCCGCCGCGCTGGTGGACCGACGAGGTGGCGCCTCTGCGCGCGCTGGGCGACAAATGGATTCGCGAAGGCAGTTCCCTGGCGATCGAGGTTCCTTCGGCTGCACTGCGCATGGAGTGGAACGTGCTGGTGAACCCGCTGCATCGGCGCATGGCAGAACTGAACATCGAGACGCCGCAGCCTTTTGTCTTCGACGCGCGCATGTTTCAGCGGACGCAGCCTTAACTCGGTCGCAAACAGCTACGCCTCGAAATCCAGCTCGACGGGATCGATAAGCGGGCGCAGCCACTGCAGCAAGGCAAGGTGCATGGGATGCTTTGTATAGGCGTCGGCCGCAGCCTTGTCGATGAAGGTCATGAGGCCCGCGAAGGTGTATCCCTGACCGTGGGGAGACACGTTGGGCCCTACGTGGACGTCGATCAATCCGAGGACGTGGCCACGAAAGGCCACTATGTCGCGCGCTGCGCGGGCTTTGTCGGCCTCGGTGGCCTGCGGCTTCCAGCGAAATCCAAAAATGTGAATGAACATAGGCTCCTCCGGAGCAGTTGTCAGTGGTCAGTGATCGATGCTCCGACTCTGAAGATCTTTATCGAACCAGTTCTAGTTCTCCATCGCGAAAGCTCGACCGGATTCGAGCAACCGGGCCACTGAATCCTTCGAGCACGACTCGGTGTAGATGCGCAGCAGCGGTTCGGTGCCGCTGGCGCGCAGCAGGATCCAGGTCTCGGCAGCGTTAGGCTTTGTCGCGGCTTCTGGATTGTCGAGGAAGAATTTCACGCCGTCCATCGTTTCCAGGCGCAGCATGGGCATTCCGGCAAATGCCCGGTCGCCGCCCTTCAGCGCTTTGGCCCTTGCGATGGCGCTGTCCTTCATCTCGTCAGGAATATGCAGATCGATGCGGCCGTACTGGTGTTCGCCATACTCGGCCTGCAGATCGGCGACAAGCTGGCCCAGCGTCTTGCCCTCCTCGGCCATCACATTGGCCAGCAGCAGTGCGTTGAGCAGGCCGTCGCGCTCGGGGAGGTGGCGCTGGAAACCGATGCCGCCCGACTCTTCGCCGCCCATCACGATCTCGCGCTCGAGCATGTAGTCGCAAACGAACTTGAAACCGATGCCATGCTCGATCAGTTCGCGGCCGTGCTTCGCGCAGATGCGGTCAAGCATCTTGGTGGTGTTGAACGCGCGGGTCACGGCGCCGGGCCAGCCCTTGCGCCGCAACACCCAGCTCAGCAGCACGGAAAAAATCTTGTGCGGATCGACAAAGACGCCATGCTCATCGGTAGCCCCGATCCGGTCCGCGTCACCATCCGTGCAGAGGCCGGCATCGCAGTGATGGGCAACAACCGCTTCGCCCAGTGCGCGAATATGCGGCTCGATGGGCTCGGGATTGATGCCGGGGAAGAGTGGGTTCAGTTCGCCACGAATCTGCACATGATCAACGCCGATGCGCGTGAAGATGTCCGAGAGAATCGTGCGGCCCGCGCCATACATTGAGTCAACGCAAAACTTCATGCCCGATTTGGCGATCAGGTCCAGGTCGGCGAAGCTTTCGATGGCCCTGAGATAGGTGGGAAGGAAATCGACTTCTGTGATGGACGCGGGTTGCGCGGATCGGGCGACGGGCTGGCCTAGATGGGACTCGATTTCACCCATGATGGAGGGCTTACCCGAGCCGCCGTACCACGCCTTGTACTTCACGCCATTCCACTGTGCCGGGTTGTGCGATGAGGTAATCACGATGCCGCCGGCGGCGCCGCGCTCGCGCACGCCAAAACTCAGCGCGGGCGTGGGCGTAATGTCGTTGGCCAGCAACACCGGAATCCCGGTTGCGGCGACGACCTCGGCACAGGCGCGCGCAAAAGCTTCCGACTCGAAGCGCGTGTCGTAACCGATGCAGAGCCCCTTGGCTGGGTCTTCTTTGGCGTGGACATAAGCGGCAATCGCTTCGGCGGCCACGCGCACATTGGCGAAGGTAAAGTCGTCGGCTATGATGCCGCGCCATCCGTCAGTGCCAAACTTGATAGCAGGATGAGGCATGTCTGGGTTCAATATCTCCGTAGGCATTAGGTTAATGGATGTCAGGGGCTCGACTCAGGAGCAGAGTGGTCCAGGTGCCCAGCCTTACCCAACTGTGCTGCCGATTGGGCAGAGTTCTCATGTCAATGTTGAATTCAATTCTTGACCGCTGTCACTTCGAGCACTTCGACCGCGTCCTCATCTGAAAACTGGATGGATACGCCCTGAGCCCATGCTGAGGTATCAAACACGCCGATTTCCTGACCCGTGATGACCGAGTGCAGCCGGTATTTCCCTGCAGGAATCAATGGCAACTGCACGGTGGCCGCAGGTGCGCGCGACTTGTTGCGGAAAATTGCGATCACGCCATCGCCGCTGTGCGCCAGGCGGGCGAATCCGTCCCACGCAGACGGGGTCGGCTGCAGCCAACTGCCAAGCGGGAAAAAGCTTTCGCTGATTCGTGTATTCTTTCTCAGCTTCTTGAACCAACCGATTCTATCGTGGTACCACTGGCGATCGGCAACGCTGAGTTTACGCAGGTCGCCGAGCAGGAGGGGCGCTGAACCAATCGCGGTGGCAAAACTCTCCTGAATCGTCGGCAACTCCGCGTGGATATTACCAATCAGCATGCATTCGACGGGAATGGTTGCTGCTCGCTGATAGAGCAATTGACGCGCCTGCAAAGGACCTGCGGAATCCGGCTGCGTGTCGTCCACGTTGCTCATCCAATCAAGATCGCCCGCCGCGAGAAGGCCCGCATCGATGACGTGTTTCTGGCCCCACAGTTCGAAGGTCAGATCGAGAAGCACGTCGGGATGCTTCTGGTAAACCTTGCCGGTCACGTACGCAATGCCTTCATAGATCATGTTGAGCGATTGCGACCAGTTCTCATGATCATGGCCCTTGGCCCAGCAGCCTGGCGCCTCGCCATAGGCATTGAAGATGGTGGTCAGATCGAGCTTGACGTAGGCCAGGTGAAATCTTTCAATGGCATCGATGATGCGAGCGGCTGCGGTATCGCGATATCCAGAAGCCAGGCACATGACTACCTTTGAACCCGCGGCGGTGGATGTGGTTTTGGGCTTCCCTTGCTGGTCCATCGCCGCCCATTCAGGGTGATTGCGATAGTCCTCGGTCGATGTTCCAATTGCCGCAATTGGAATCCACAGACCAAGTCGCATGGCTCTTGATTCGACGGCATCCTGAATGGATTTCAACCCACCGGGAAACGACGCGAGGTTGACATTGTTCTCGCCGTATTCCTGTTGCCACCCATCGTCAATGGTGAAGACGTCCATCCCCATCGCGCCAGCCGCATCGATCAAGGAGAGCGTGATTTCGCGGTTGATTCCTCGCTGGAACGGCTCCCAGGTGTTGTAGATCCACGGCGGTCCCTCGACGTCGATTCGCCGCGTCAAGACCTGCGCTGTATAGGTCGGCAGCAGCCAATGCGGATCTTGAAAACCGTCTCCGTTGCGAAACGTCACGAGCGACACGGCGGCCGTTTTGAATTCTTCGCCGCCGGCAATTGCGCGCTCAAAGGGCATTAGGTCGGTATCGTAGAGAACGCCGATGCGCACATGCTCCGGATCGTCCCAGCCGCTGATCTCGGTGCGTTTCATGTATCCGGGAACTTCGCTCAGGATGGCCATGCCGACACCGGTTCGACCATTGGCCACCAGTAATCCAGCATCTTCAGAGCGGCCGGTGTAGAAGATTTCGCGGGGAATTGTGCCGTACTGCGTCAGCAGCGTGGTCTCATTCTCCGGCCCCAGCGAAACTCCGACGGCTTCGATGCAGAGATGCGAAATGCGCAGTGTGTCCTTGCCGGTATTTCGCAGTGCCAGGTGTTTGCGAATCGCCGGATGCCCGTCATAGACGATGTAAATCGCCGACACTTCAAGCGCGAGGTTCTTATGGCGCAGGCGGATGGTCAACGATTTTCCGCGCGGAAGAGCCGACTCGGCCGAATTAACTAATTCGAATTCCGCGTGGGTGCCTTCGCATTGTTGCCCGTTGCACAGGAAGGAAAACTCCTGAGCCATGCCCATGTTGATTCTGCCTGGCTGGATGAAGTCCGCATGGGTCGACAGGTCGGTCAATTGCTCAGTGAACAGCCCGGTTTGAGGATGAAAGGCAACTGTTCTTGTGATCCTGTCATTGCCAATTGTCATTCTCTTGATCGGGTCATCGGCGCTGGAAGGGTCGCTCATGCCCTCGGCGGCGGCGAAGAGCACGGGCCTCGTGGCAAGGCCTGCAGCGATCAGCATTCCGTTCTCAATCAGGCGTCTTCGGCTGACCACGGCCTCTCCAGCAGTTCTTGGTTCCCCGCGCATTCTTTCCTCGGAGATGGGAGGCAAAGGGACGGGCACGGTCTTTTGAGCCAATTCCGGCACGCAATTGCGAAGCGTTCAGATCAATTCGTCGTGGCCGGAAAGGCCCAGTTCTTTAACGATCTTGCCAACATCCTGTGAGTGGTCACGGTGGGCAATCAGCAGCGCGTCTTCAGTGTCGACAATGACCAGGTTCTCGACGCCAACCAGGGCGACGAACTTCTTCGGGCTGTAAATATAGTTGTTACCCGCTTCAATCGTGATGTGCCCTTCGGACTCAGCCACGTTGCCGTCCCCATCGCCGCGCAAGCGCGACTCAAGCTGGTACTCGTAAAGGGAGGACCATGAGCCAAGGTCGTTCCAACTGAACTCCGCCGGCAAACAATAGAGATGGGAAAGGTGTTCTCCCTTGGCAGATCGCGGCTCGAGCACGGCGTAGTCGACGGAAATGTTTTCACACTTGGGATATAGAGCGCGAAACTCCTCTTCGAACTTGGGGGTTCCGTAAGCCGCGGCGATTCCTTCCAGCAGCGGCGCCGTCTCCGGCAGATGCTCGCGCACGGCGTTCGCGAGTGTCCGCGCGGTCCACAAGAACATGCCGGAGTTCCAGAAATAATTGCCCGCCGCGACAAATTCTTCGGCTCGATTCAGATTTGGCTTCTCGATAAAGCGACGCACATGGAGGGCAGTATCGTCCTTGGTATAGTCGCCGGTCTCGATATAGCCGTACCCGGTTTCAGGGCGAGTCGGCTCAATCCCGAGGACCACGATGTTTTCGCCGGCTGCCGCCACTGTGATGGCTTTATGCAGCGCCTTCAAAAAGCGCGGCTCGTCGGCAATGATGTGATCTGAAGGGAAAACCCCCAGCACCGCATCCGGGTTCTGCCGTTCGATCAGGAAAGCGGCAAGACCGCAGGCGGGGGCAGTATTGCGCGCCACCGGTTCTTCGATGATCTGCCCAGAAGGAACGCCCGCCAACTGGTCGGCTATCTCTTCGGCAAGATATTCGTTGGTGATCACCCAGGTCTTTGCGGCAGTCGCCAAAGGCCTTAGACGCTCCACCGTCTGCTGGATCATGGAGCGTTCGCCGTCCAGCGCCAAGACCTGCTTGGCATGGGCGCGGCGGGATCGGGGCCAGAAACGGGTGCCGCTGCCACCGGCAAGGATCACGGGTCGAAAATCAATCGGGCTCGACATGGAAAACCCATCCTACTTGAATGAAGGCGGGTTTGCACAGTCCCCGGCGAGATTTCCCGCGAACGGGCGATCCTCAACGCCGCTCCAGTCAAAGGTATCGCGCCATTTGGATTCGAATAGCTTGAAGTCCATTCGAACGTCGGTCTGCTTATGTGAGTTTGGAGAGGAACTCGCCCATCCGGCGCGTCCCTTCGTCGATGTTCTGTTTCGTCACCGGATAGGAGATGCGAACGTGCTCCGCGGTGCCGAACGCTTCCCCGGGCACCGTCACCACGTGGGCCTCATGGAGTAGCCGCGTTGCCATCTCTGTCGCTGTGCGGATTCCCCCTTTGCCCAAATACGCCCCAATGTTGGGGTAAACGTAGAAGGCACCCTCAGGCTTCGTGCAGGTGATGCCCGGAATTTCGGCGAGTTTGGCGAGCATGTAGTCACGCAAGTCGATAAACTCGGCGCGGAACTCGGCTACGCAGTCCTGCGGTCCTGCCAAAGCGGCGATGGCAGCCTTTTGCACAAAGCTCGTTGCATTCGAGGTTGATTGCGATTGCAGCTTGCTGAGATTGGCCACTACTGGCTTGGCCGCCAACGCATAGCCCGCACGCCATCCGGTCATGGAGTACGTTTTAGAGAGCGAACCCAGAATGACCAGGTGCTCCTTGGCCCAGGTAAACGAGCCACCGGAAACCGGCGTACCGGCATAGTTCAGGTAGACATAGCACTCATCCAAGAGCAGGTAAA
Organism: uncultured Acidobacteriaceae bacterium; assembly: GCA_963800145.1. Taxonomy (GTDB): domain Bacteria; phylum Acidobacteriota; class Terriglobia; order Terriglobales; family Acidobacteriaceae; genus Telmatobacter. Next base: position 547,755 of record CAWCZX010000002.1, read on the forward strand.
TTCCCCGCTCATGGGCAAGATGGACGATGCGTTCGAGGTCCTCGGCGGTGACGACCGACCCTGCCGGGTTCGACGGAGAGTTGAGAATGATGGCCTTGGTGCGCGGGGTGATCGCCTTCTCAATCGCGTCTGCAGTGATGCGGAAGCTCTCTGCCTCGCTGGTTTCAAGAAAGACGACTTTGCCCCCGGCGTACTGGATGATGTCTTTGAAGCTGACCCAGTAAGGGACAGGAAGGATGACTTCGTCGCCGTGGTCCACCAGGATCTGGATGGTGTTGAACAGCGCCAGTTTGCCGCCGGTTGTGAAAATCGCTTCATCAAGGGAGTAGTTCGAGCCGAAGTCGCAGGCATGGCGCTCAATGATCGCCTTGCGCACATCGGGAATGCCGGGCACGACCGTGTAGCGGGTGAAGTTGGCCTCAATGGCGGCGATGGCCGCGTCTTTGATGTGGCGCGGGGTGGCGAAGTGGGGCTCTCCTGCCCCGAAGTCCACCAGGTTGGCGCCCTGGGCGCGCAGTTTGGCGGCCTCAGCGGCTACTGCCATGGTTGCGGAGACTTCAATGCGGCCGATGCGGTCGGCAAAGATTTTGGAGGGAGCGGCAACTGTCATGATGCTTCTATCTTTACAGATTTTGGGCGAGAGGGGAACCTTTGCGAAACAAAGAGGCGGCGCCTTCACCGGAGTTCGGGCAAGATCTCCAGTTTGCCTGTCGACGAGCGGGTTGGGCTGTTAGCGCCAGTTGACGATCATGCCCGGACGGATCGGCGAACACTAGCCGATTTGCGGTTACGAGACGATAGCTTCGGGTTGCACAGTCAAGCGACATTCAACACCGGCAGTGCGGATGCCGTTTACTGTCAAAGCAGGCCGCGGTGGCCAGTGTATTTTTTGTCGACGTCCAGGCCACGCTCCTTGATCACCTCGGCAGCAGCAGCCAGTGCTGATGCGATGGCAGGATAGCCAACGTAGGGCAGCGCCTGGATGAGAACTTCCTCGATTTCTTTCAATGTGAGGCCGTTATTGAGCCCGGCCCCCATATGGATGGCGAATTCATGGGGCTGACGCATGGCAATCATGACGGACATCGAAACCAGGCTGCGGGAGCGCCTGTCCAGACCGGGACGAGTCCAGATATCTGCAAAGACCTGATCGACCGCGTAGGCAGCGATCGGGGCACCGAAGGCGTTTGAGTCAGCGGAAGCGCTGAGTTTTGCGGCCGACTGGTCTCCCATCATTTCGCGGACTACATTGATTCCGGCTTCTCTATTCGTCATGATTGAGTCCTCTTGTAAAGCTCAGGTGACTTCTCCATCCCAAGACTACCCGAACGGCTCGAGGACACACATGTACTGTAAACGCCCATGTGGCCGTGAATAACTCTGGATTGGTGCATAATCGCCAAATCACTTGCCGACAACCTGTACGCGAACTTCCCTCCCACGTGGGCGAGAGAAATCTGCCGGCTTCCCTTATGCGCCATTGATCCGGCCGCGCAGGCGCTTGAGCACATTGGGAGGCACAAGGCCGCTGACGTCGCCTCCAAAGCTGAAGACTTCCTTCAACATGCGCGAGCTGATGAACGAATAGCGCCCCGCCGGCTGCAGGAAAACCGTCTCGATCTCCGGAGCCAGTCGCCGGTTCATCAATGCCATTTGAAATTCATGCTCGTAGTCGGAGATGGCACGGATCCCGCGCAAAACGGCAGTGGCGCCGAGGTGGCGGGCAAACTCCACCATCATTCCGTCGAAGGTGGCGACAGAAACATTCCCCAACGCTCCCGTCGACTCCCGCAGCATCTCCACGCGCTCCTCAACCGTGAAAAGAGGATTTTTAACCGGATTGATGAGGATGGCGACGGTGAGGTGCTGAAAAAGCCGGGAGCCGCGTTGAATCAGATCGATATGGCCGTTGGTCGGAGGGTCAAACGTGCCGGGATAGAGGGCTTTCACGCTCATTGTGATGGCTCAAGAGGGATTCTACGGCATTGAGTCAATGCAGCGGCCGGGAGCGTACCATTTCAAAGGCGAAAAGGCTCAGCCCGAGTGGACAAATTCTTCGCTGTTGCGTTGCGCGGCGCGGGAGGTCACGTACAGCGAAACCACGGTGATATCGTCGGTCTGGCCGAAGTGCAGCGCGGTCTGCGCAATGTAGCGCGCAGATTCGTTGCTTACCTGCTGGGTGCGCTCGAAGCCGAACAGTTCTCCGTGCGCATTGGTCGCTTCAACCACCCCGTCGGAGATGAAAACGAGCCGGTCACCGCGGTTAAGTTGGAAGGTTGTCTCCTCGTACTGGGATTCGGCAATCACGCCGAGGGGCAGACCGGGCGGCAGGGCCAGTTCGCGGCCGTCGCGGTAGGGGCTGAGGTGGCCGGCGTTGGCGACGGTCATGTCGCCCGATGGATAGATCCGCGCACAGAGGCAGGTGGCAAAGCACGGCGCACAATCAAGTTCGGGCACGGCGCCCTGGACTGGTACTGCTCCAATGAGGACGTGGTTGAGGTGCTCAAGGACCGTCGCCGGATCATGAGAAAGCTCGTTACGCAGCGCGCCGACCAGGGTGCTCGAATTCATGGCGGCCTGCAAGCCTTTGCCGCTGACGTCGCCAACGACGATGAGCAGTGAATCGTCCTTCAGAGGAAGGACCTGGAAGAAGTCTCCGCCTACACCGTTCACCGGCAGGTATGCGCTTTCGAGCATGAAATTCTTGTTGGACGGTAGCTGGGTCGGGATGAGCAGGGCCTGCACACTGCGCGCCGCGGTGATCTCGGCATTGGCGCGCTGCTCGTCCTGGCTGACGCGGATAAACCGGTAGAGGATGACGGCGATCAGACTGCTCAGGAAAATGACGTCGGTGATGTTGCCGACAGTGTAGGCAATTGGGCCAAGATGAAGAGACGGTGAGGCGAACCGTTCCGGAAGCCAGCGCCTTCCGGCGGAAAACTGAATTCCCGAGTCAAGCAGGTCGGTTGACGCAGCAAGGAAGAAGGGCAACAGCATGACTCCGGCGTCTCCACGGCCGCGACGCCAGGCCTGAAAAAGCATTACCGTGACCAGAATGCAGAACGCCGCCTCCGCCAAAAGCGAGACCGTGCCGTCGAACGTTTCCGATGGTACGAATTGCGCGAAAGGAACGATCAATAATGCGAGTTGCACCGCCCTCGCGGCGCGGCGCGCCTGGCTGCCGGTAAAGCGGAAAACAAATTCAATTGTGACCGCAGCGAAGATGAATCCGGCGCAGTTGCTCAAAACGCGATACACCGGCAGGGAAATCAGCGCGATTCCAAACGCGGCATGGGTCGCCCGACCGATAGCGGCAAACACGCAGAGAATCGCGAGCCACAGGTACTCGGAGTGATTGCGCTGCGCCAGGTACAGCGCTCCGCCGAGCAACGCGACGCACAAGAACATAAACGCGAGGACGAGGGCCGAGGTGGCGTGCTCATTCCATTCGCGGCCAACGCCCATGGTGAGCCTTTCGGCAATTTCGGCGCGCGGGCCGAGTTCTACCTTCGTGAGCAGTCCTCGATCGATGGTTACGCTGGAGCCTGCCCAGGTGCGGATGGCGATCTCGACGGGACCCGATCCGGAAACAGGAACGAGGAGCGGCGGGGATTGAAACTCAGCCAACTGGTCTGCCATTCCTCGCGTGTGGCCCGATTCGACGCCATCGAGGTAGACCGCAATTTGTCCAACCGAATCCCCGGTCACAAGCAGAGCCGGTTGGACGCTTCCAGTTATCCCTCCCAACTGCGAAACGACTTGGGGCTGCAGTCGCAGGCGATACCAGGCAAAGCCGGAATACGTATCAATCCCCTGCGTGGTGAGCGACTCGCCAAGGGTTACGGTTGGCCAGTCAGAATCGTTGAATTGGGGATTCGCCCATTGCGGGTCGTCTCCGGTGTGGAAACGCCATGCGCCATCGAGAGTGACGACAGCAGGAAGGCCGGCCGGCAGGGTCGTGGAGGTGGAAACCGACGGCGTCACGGATGTGGAGGGGCTTTGGGCGGAAACCGGCAATACGCAGACACACAAGAGCGCGAACCAGTTGCGGATCAACCGCGAGGGATTCGGTAATGCCGCTCGCCCGATGGTCTCCATTCGATTTTTTATTCTAGAGCAGAAGGTCACTCATCGAAGGTTCTTCGGACAGCATAGGCGCGCAGTTTGTCCGATTGAGTCTCTCTTGCCCGGATCCGCAAAAAATGCCGCCTGTGGCTTTATCCTCGGCGTCCACGCACGGCTTCCTTGGCCTCTGCTGGACCAGCGGCCGGGACTTCGGGAACGTCAGCCTTTGCCACAGCGCCGATGTTCAGTTTCTTGCGCACCTCGGCATCCATCTTGGCGAAGATATCCTTGTTGTCCTTGAGGAAGGTGCGGGTGTTCTCACGGCCCTGACCGATGCGCTCGCCGGAGTAGCTGTACCAGGCGCCTGACTTTTCTACGATGTTGTTGGCCACAGCCAGGTCGAGGACGTCGCCCTCGCGGCTGATGCCCTCGCCGTAGAGTATGTCGAACTCCGCCTCGCGGAAGGGAGCGGCCACCTTGTTCTTCACGATCTTGACCTTGGTCCGGTTACCGGTTACAGCGTCGCCCTCTTTGATGGCGGCGATGCGGCGAATGTCCACGCGCACCGAGGAATAAAACTTGAGCGCCCGGCCGCCCGTGGTCGTTTCAGGGTTGCCGAACATGACGCCGATCTTCTCACGGATTTGATTGATAAAGATAAGAGCGGTGCGGGATTTCGAAACCGTGCCAGTCAGTTTGCGCAAGGCCTGCGACATGAGCCGGGCCTGGAGACCCATGTGCGACTCGCCCATTTCGCCATCCAACTCAGCCTTGGGGACCAAAGCGGCGACCGAATCCACCACCAGCACATCAATAGCGCCTGACCGGACCAGAGCCTCGGTGATTTCAAGAGCCTGCTCACCGCTATCCGGTTGAGAAACCAGCAGGTTATCCACGTCGACGCCGAGTTTTTTCGCGTAACTGGGGTCCAATGCATGTTCGGCATCCACAAAGGCTGCGAGACCGCCCATCCTCTGCGCTTCGGCGATAATCTGCAGAGTAATTGTCGTCTTGCCCGACGACTCAGGCCCATAGACCTCGGTCACCCGGCCGCGCGGAATTCCACCTACGCCCAAAGCCGCATCGAAGCTGATGGACCCTGTCGAAATGACCGCGATGGGCAACAATGCCTCTTTTGACCCGAGGCGAACGATCGATCCCTTGCCAAATTGTTTTTCGATCTGAGAAAGGGCAAGTTCTACAGCTTTCGCGCGGTCATCGATGATGGCCATGAAGGAGGCTCCTCTGAACTGGCTCGCCTTGCGCGGCCCTTAATTTGACAGACAGAAAACACGCGGCGGCTTGAATTGGATTCGAGGGGATTGTAGCAGGATGGGACAGACAATGACAGCATAAAAAGCGAAGAAAAGGAGAATCAGGTCAAGAGACGTCGCGGACATCACAATCAGGAAAATTGCAACATTGGAACGCGGCAAACAGTCTCAATTGTGGGAGGCGATACGCAAATGAGAGAAAACCAGGCGGACCGATCTTACCGCTGGAACCGGTTGGCTCCTGTTGCCTGGGCGGCAATTCTGTGGCTTCTGCCCGTCGTGGCGATTAGCCGTGATGCGCACGCACAGATTCCAGCGCCGCCGGGACAAGCACCAACCAGTCCAAATGCAACTCCGGGAAAGCCAGATGCGAATGGCCGCATGTCGATCAACGTTGTGGTTGTTGATAAGCTGGGGCATCCGGTGCGCGGATTGCAGGCAAGCGACTTTACCTTGCTCGACAACAAGGAGCCCAGAAAGCTCCTCGGGTTTCAGGCTGTCGAAGGGAACTCTTCGAGTGCAGGCCCGGTGCACGTGGTGATTGTGCTCGACAACATCAACACCGGATTCGGCGCGGTGGCATGGCAGCGCGAACAGCTCAATGAGTTTCTCAAAGAAGACAGCGGCGTATTGAGATACCCTACAGCGCTTGGAGTCCTGAGCGAGGGCGGCCTGAAGCTGCAGAAGGACTCGACGACGGACGGCAACGCCCTGCTCGCCGATTTCAACAAATATCAAACCGACTTGCGCCTTATTAACAGGAACGCCGGCTTCTACGGGCTTGCGGATATGCTGGAGATGTCGTTAAGCCAGCTCGGTCAACTTGCCGCCTATGAGGCTACGGTTCCCGGTCATAAACTGATCATGGTGATTAGTCCGGGATGGCCGATGCTTCCCGCAGCTGGTGATCAGGAGGACCCTGCCCAGCGGAACTGGGTTTTCAACACGATTGTGGAGACGACGAACGGGCTGCGTGAAGCGAACATCACGCTCTACGCTCTCAATCCGTTTGAACTGGGCAGGACAGATCCGTTTTACTACCAGGGTTATCTGAAGCCCGTAGCGCTCGCGAAAAATGCCGAGTATCCCCACCTGGCACTGCAGGTGTTTGCCGTGCACTCCGGAGGCCAGGCGCTGACGAGCGGCAGAGATATTACAGGCGAATTGAACACAGCAATTCGCGATGCCAGCACCAGCTATGAACTCACCTTTGAAGGCGCGTCGGGGGACCGGCCGAATGAATACCACGCGCTGCAGGTGCAAGTGGACAAGCCCGACGCGAAGGTCCGCACCACGGCGGGCTATTACGCCAATGTGCGGCTATCCAGCGGGAAGAAAGCCGCGAAGAATTAGCGCTTCGTAAGTGATCACGCTGGAGCCGTCGGTTTGAGAAGTTGCCGCTCCTCAGGATCCGGACAGAAAAGCGGAGCGCCAGAACATGGGCATGGCCCTTCAGACCAGGTAGGCGCCGATGCGCGTCTCGCGGCTGGTGAGCGCATCACAGGCGCGGTCGAGCTTCTCATACTCGGAATCGTGATCTTTACGAAACGTCCGGAACGCCGCATCGCTCGCCCAGCGGTCGATGGTCAGATAGACTCCTGAAAGGTAAGTATCGCGCAAGAGCTCCGTGCCCATATATTCGGGCGAGGAGCGAAAGAGCTGCGCCCAGGCGCCATCTGGGCCGTATGCGGCTTCAAAGTCGGCAATCTTCTCCTCGGCAATTTCAAATTGCCAGACGACAACGAACATACGCGGCCTCGGTCTTTTCTTTTATGGTAGCGCAACTGGGGACCAAGGCTGTTGGAGTAGCGCTGTGGAGAGGAAGAGGATTAGAGTTGCAAGTAAGGGCAGATAGTTCCCCGCGGACATCCCGGCAGAATGTCGAGGTCCCAAAAAGAATCTTGCCTTGTTTTCCCGGTGTTCAGGAAAGAGACTCTGGGGCACGCGGGATCCCGCTCAAAGGCCGGCGAGTAGTTCCTTGATTGACGGCAACGGAGGGACGGTCCCTGTGAGCTGCTGAATCTTGCTCAACAGGTCTTTGGGATGGACCGGCTTCAACACGAACTCAAAGTCATGTCCATCGGCACGAGCAGCCCGCAGCAAGTCCGCGGTAGAGGCCTGCCCGGAAAACAGAAGCATTTTGCACTCCGGGCACGACGCTTCCACTTGAACGGCTAATTCGATCCCGGATAGCTCCGGCATCACGACGTCGGTAATCAGCAGGTCGGGATGCTGCGAACGGGCGGCCTTCAATGCCGCAACGCGGGTCAGTAAAAGATGTTGCGTCGAAGCCAAGATGGCGCAAGATAGTGGCAAGGCTCGAAGCGATCACATGCTCGTCGTCGACCACAAAGACGAGGGGCTGTCTGTACCGTTTCACCATGAATGGTTCCTCTTTTCGGGAGGGATGCCGCCGATCAAGGCATTTTCGAGCGAAATGTGCAATCGGCGCCCCGAGGTGGGAAGGGGAGGGGATGGCCACAACACGAGGATAACCGGTCCTTGGCAGGGTGGTGTGTACGGTGCCGAACACAAGCGGTGTTTTGTATCAATCGAGGGTGCAGCGGCAGACTGGCATCAACGTCGCCGGTGAGGGGGAACGGTGTTAAGGATCGCATTCAAGAACAGCCTTCTGAGAAGCTTGGACGACGCTATTATCGAGCGTCTCGGTCTGCAGGCTGTCAAATTCGAGCTCATGCACGAAATCGAATACCCCGGCAGCCCCATTGAGCGACTCTACTTCGTTGAAGAGGGCATGGCATCGATGACGACGACATTCAGGGACGGGTCGCAGGTCGAGGTCGGAATGTTCGGCTATGAATCCGTGATCGGTGTCTCTGCCCTGATGGGGACCAAAAAAAGTCTGAATCGCGTCTACACCCAGATTGCCGGCCACGGCTTTTCGTGCAGCGTGGATAGCGCACGGAGGGAATACCATCTTGGCGGCGACTTTCAAACCCTGGCCCTGCGCTATGTTCAGGCCCAACTCGTTCAGGCAATTCAGTCGGCTGGATGCAACGCGAAACACAATTTCGAACAGCGACTCGCGCGATGGCTCCTCATCTGTGCCGATCGAGCCCATAGCAACCGCTTCAAGATGTCGCATGAGTTCCTGGCGGACATGCTCGGCGGCACTCGCCCTACCGTTTCAACTGCGGCCGAGATCTTGAAGCAAAAAGGGCTCATCGAATATAGCCGAGGTGAAATCCGCATTCTCGATGCGCCTGGCCTTCGGAACACATCGTGCGAGTGCTACGAGGTCATCAAAAACCACCTCGATAACTACACCGAATTCGAAGCGGTGCATATCGCATAGCAGTCCATTACCCTCCGCAGCCGCAGCTGTGGGCCAGCACCTCGGCGAAATGAAGCGCTTCCTTGTGACCCAACTGGCTGATCTGTTCGCGGCAACTGAATCCGTCGGCGACGAGAATCGTCATGGGACCGGCAGCCCCGACGGCCGGCAGCAGGCCGTCGTTGGCGATCATCTTCGAGACTTCGAACTTCCCTGCTTCAAATCCAAACGGGCCCGCCATGCCGCAGCAGCCGGCATGAATCGCCTCGACCGTGGCGCCGGCGCGGCGTAGTAGCGCGATTTCGCTGGCCGGACCGCCAAAAACAGCCTTGTGGTGACAGTGCCCGTGGATAAGGATGTGCGCTCCCGTCAGGTCGGGAATCCACTCAGCCGCGCTGGCTGCCAGCCAATCGGCCAGCAGCCAGACCTGTTGACTGAGGCGCTTTGCTCTTTCGTCTCTTTGGGAAAAGCTCCAGCAGCTCGTCCTTGAAGACGCTGGCGCAACTCGGCTCAAGAAAGATGAAAGGCAAGCCGGCATCAATTTGCGGGGCCATGCGCCCGAGAATTCCAGCGAGATACCTGCGGGCCGCGCCCAAGAGGCCGAAATCATAGAGCGGCCGGCCACAGCAGATGTGCCCCCGGGGCGTATCAACCTGGAAGCCCGCCAGGCTCAGAACGGTCTCTGCAGCGGCAAGCGTCTGCGGATGGTAGTAGTTGTTCCAGGTATCCGGCCACAAGACCACCACCTGCGGCGGGGCCGACTGCGGCACCTGCGGTGCGACCAAGTGCGCTTCGCGCCGTGAGGCGTCTGGCACACGGGCGGCTCGGCTTTTTTGGTAGCTATCGTTCGCCAGGCGGGGAAGTTGGCGTTGTTGCGCGACACCGGCGATGCGTTTGACCAGCGAGCTTGTGACCGGGCCGGTAAGCAGAGCGTTGGTGAGCGCGGGGGCCACCGAACCCCAGCGGGCAAGTTTGTCGGCGAATCCAAAAATGTAGTGATGCAACGGGTGCAGACGGCCCTTGTAGCGCTGGGCCAGAAACTCCGACTTGTAGGCCGCCATGTCCACCTGGACAGGGCACTCACTCTTGCAGGCCTTGCAGCTCAGGCAGAGATCGAGGGCTTCGTGGACCGACTCGCTTTGGAAGCCCTCATTGCGCAGGTCGCCGGCAAGCATCTCCCACAGCAGCCGGGCCCGCCCACGCGTGGAGTGCTGCTCCTGGCCCGTCGCGCGGTAGCTCGGACACATGACGCCGCTATCCGTCTTGCGGCACGCACCCACGCCAACGCAGCGCTCGCTGGCGCGCTCCAGCGATCCATCGTCGGCAGCAAAAGCAAAATGCGTTTCCAGCACCTGCGGTGCGGCTGACTGCGCTGCGCGCTTCGAGTTAGTCTGGGGAGCGGAAATCGTCAGAATGGGTCCGTGGCGCAGATTTTCAACAGGGTCGTAGACCCGAACCGCGTCGACAAGCTTGCCGGGGTTCATGCGATTGTCGGGATCCCACAGCGCCTTGAATTCGCGGAAGGCTTGCATCAACTCCGGCCCGAACATCTTGGGCAACAAGGCGGCTCGCGACTGGCCGTCGCCGTGTTCGCCGCTGAGCGACCCGCCAAAGCTGAGAACCACATCGGCTGCCCGATCGATGAATTCGCGGAAATTCCGCAGTCCTTGTTCCGACCGAAAATCGAAATTGATGCGCGTGTGAACGCAGCCTTGCCCATAGTGGCCATAAAGCGGGCTGCGATAGCCGTACTCGGCCATAAGAGAGGAGATTCGACGCAAATAGGCTCCAAGCTGTGCGGGAGGGACGGCGGCATCTTCCCACCCTTCCCAGCGGTCGGACTCGCCGGGGACAAAGACTGTGGCGCCCAGCGCGGACTCGCGAACATACCAGATGGAGGCAGCTTCCGCAGGGGTGCAAATGTGGGCGCTGGGTGGATTCGGCCACGTTTGCGAAGCGCGCGCGACGGCTTCGGCTTTGGTCTGCGCCTCTTCCGCTGTCCAGGCTCCCATCTCGACCAGCAGAAAACCCGAGCCGGCAGGCAGTTGGTCCAGATTCCTGAGGGCAAGACCTTTGCGGCGCATGAAATCCACAAGCAACTGGTCAAAACCCTCCAAGCCGATGGGATGGTGTTCAAGGGTGGCCGGGACGGCATCGGCGGCAAGAAAGCCATCCTCGAATCCCAGAACCGTTAGAACACGGAAGGGCGGACTGGCCGTCAGGTTGAGCGTGGCAGAGACCACGTTGGCGCACGTGCCTTCGGAGCCGACCAGTGCGCGGGCTACATTGAAGCCGTTCTCATCCAGCAGCTCGTCGAGGTTGTAGCCCGAGACGCGGCGTGGGAATGCGCGGAAATTTCTCCCGGACCAGCCCGGCGTACCGGTCGCGAAGCAGCGCGAGACCCCTGTAGATTGCGCCCACGCGGCCGGTGCTCCGCATCAAGGTCTGGAGCTCTTCAGGGCTGGTGCGGCCCACGGTCATGCGCGTGCCATCGTAGAGCACGATGTCGAGGGTCTCGACGTTGTCTGCGACCTTGCCGCCCAACAAGCCGTGCACGCCGCAACTGTTGTTGCCGATCATGCCGCCCAGGGTGCAGCGCGAATGAGTAGCAGGGTCTGGGGCGTAGGTCAGGTGATGCAGTTCGGCAGCCTCGCGCAGGCGGTCGAGGACAACGCCCGGTTCGACCTTCGCCAGCTTGGCGCCCGGATCAATTGAAGTGAGGCCATGCATGTAGCGCGAGTAATCGAAGACAACCGCAACGTTGGCGCACTGACCAGCCAGGCTGGTTCCAGCCCCTCGGGGTAGCACTGCGGCTCCAGTAGCGCGGCAAGCGGCCAGGGCAGCCTCTACATCGGCTGCATCGCGGGGATTGACGACGCCCACCGGGAGCTGCCTGTAGTTAGACGAATCACTCGCGTAGAGAGCGCGGGAGCCAAGATCGAAGAGTACGTCGCCCCGCACCGTCGCTTTCAGGCGGGCTTCCAGGTCGCGATGAGCAGCGAATCCCTCATGGTCGAGCGGAGGGTGATTGGAAAGAATTGAGAAAGTGCTCACCGGGGAATGGTAACGCGTTTGGCGTCGCAAGCAATCTTCGCATGAAACAGGAAACCCTGTGGGGTTCGGAGTCTTGTTACTGCGAAGCCCGCCGCGCCGCGTCGACGCGTTCGATCAAATTGGCGACGACCGGGCTCCTGGCAAAAGGTACGAAGCTTTGAGGCGGTGAAAACGAAACTTCTTTTCCAAAGCGTCCTGGAGTTCGCAGGGTCAACGTCACCCGGGCCGGGTTCATCATGTAGGAGTAACTCACATTGATGATGTTAGAAAGCGAGATATTTTCCTGCTCGCTTCCAAAGCGCACCACCAGAGAGTCGCCGGCATCGATCACCTCGTCGGCGAGATCCCACACCATCTTCTTCATCACGAAGAATCCAATAACAGCCATGAAAGCGGGCACGACGAGTGCAAAGAGCGGTGGGCCGCCTTGATCATTCTTTGTAAACAGAATCAAAACGACGAAGAAGGCCAGAAAGCCAAACCAGACCAATGGGAAGACGGTCTTGCTGAAAAAGGTCATCTGCGAAGAAATCCGCTGCATGGTTTGGGCTCATTCCTGGTGCGGCTGATTCTAACAAACCGAATCCGAGGACAGTGCATCCCGAAACCGCAGGCAGCAGCTTAACGCGTAGGCCACTCTTCCACGACGATGCCAAGGTCGTTGAGTTGCTGGATGGCCGTTTCGACGTTGCGGCGAATCTTGGGACGTTCTTTCGCACTGGCTCCGGGAGCCTCGGCAACCGCAATCACGCGCCCATAGCGCCATGCACCGGGGGGCAGCGCGACCACGGCTTCGATCAACTCGGATGGACGCAACTGAACTTCCTGCCGCCGCGCCGCGGCCGGGCGCAGCATGGTTCCCTCGCCGACTTCGCTGGGATTGGCGTCGGCCAGATTGACGCGAAGATCGAGTCTGTCGGCCTCCACTGAGAGGAACGGGTTGCCCCATGCGCCGGGCTCGTGGATATCCACGTACATGCTCTTGGTGGGAAGCGGAATGTGAGCCAGGGCGGCGCGCTGCTGGTCTCGCAGTGTGGCCGTGACCTGGGCCTGGTGCTCGGCATTCTCAGCCGTTCGGGCGACCCCTACCACCGCCTGTTCTTCTTTGTGACAGGCGACAAGGCCCAACACAATACACAGGGCCACTGCCGAAAATCCCTTCGTACGCACAGCTTGAATCACAACCCAAGAATACCAGCAGGGCGCCCGATTCTGTCCGTCCTATTCGCCCTTCCAGACCGGGGCACGCTTGCCGAGAAAAGCCTGGGCTCCCTCGGTTTTGTCGGCCGTACCGCAAAGATGGCCGAAGCGCGCCGCTTCGCGCATCAATGCAAGATCGAGCGGCAGATCGAGGCCCTCATCCACAGCGCGGAGGATATCTGTGATGGCAAGAGGCGCATTAACAGCAATTTCAAGCGCGAGGGCCTCGGCTCGCTTCATCAATTCCGCGGCGGGAACGACTTCGTCGACCAGTCCGATGCGATAAGCCTCCTGTGCGTCAATGATTGCGCCGGTGAGCAGGAGCTTCAGCGCGGCCCCACGGCCTACGAGGCGCGGCAGCCTCTGCGTGCCCCCATAACCAGGAATGACACCCAACTTCACCTCCGGCTGGCCGAGGCGCGCGTCGTCGGCTGCCAAGCGCAGGGTGCAGGCCATGGCTAGTTCGCATCCTCCGCCCAGGGCAAATCCCTGAATGCAGGCGATGACCGGTTTGCCGAGCGTCTCAATGTTGCGCAAAATGGCCTGGCCGCGCAGGGCGAACACCTGGCCTTCTTCAGGCCGAGTGGCGGCGAGTTCACCAATATCGGCACCCGCTGCGAAAGCCCGGCCTCCTGCCCCGGTGAGCAGGATGACGCGAATCGATGAATCGCCGGCAAGGTCGTCGAACGCAGAGGCCAGTTGGGCCAGTGTTGCCGCATTGAGGGCGTTGAGAACCTTGGGGCGGTCAAGCGTGACGATGGCCAGGGGAGGACGTTTTTCAAGGTGAATGTTGGTCAATTCCATGCGAAGAAAGAGTAGCAGAGGGCGCCCAAATCAGCACGGGGCATGGCGGTTCGCGCGAAAGAAAAGCTGGCCAAATCCGCCGAATCACTGCTCACCGTCACTGCGTTGACGGCCCGGTCTGGCGTAAACTTCGCTCGCAGACTGGAGGCTCAGGATGGGCAAACGCATTGTTGCGATTGTAGGTAGCTACCGCAAGGAAGGAACAATAGACACGGCGGTGGAAGCTATTTTGGCCGGCGCGCGGGAGAAGGGCGCAACAACGCACACCATCTATTTGACCGAGCAGCACATTGAGTTCTGCCGGAACTGCCGCAACTGTGTGCAGCCGCCGGGAACCGAACGCGGCAAGTGTCCTCAGCAGGATGATTTGGAGCAGATTCTCCAGGAGATCGAAGCAGCCGACGCAGTGGTGCTGGGCAGTCCGGTGAACTGCGGCAATGTCACGGCGATCTTTCGGCGATTCATGGAGCGGACCATCGGCTTCGGCTACTGGCCCTGGGGGCAAAATGCGCCCAAGTGGCGAGGTGCGCGCCCGACCCGAAAGGCTGCGCTGGTGGCTTCGTCCGCGATGCCGGGCTTCTTCATCCCGCTTTTTACCGGAGCAGCGACAGCATTGCGGACAACTGCCAGGATAATCGGAGCTAAACCGGTGGGCACCATGTGGATTGGCCTTGCAGCCGGGGAACCTCATCACGCCATTCCGTCCAGGACCTTGGCGCGGGCGCGGCGGCTGGGCCTGAGATTGGCTTAGACCAAAAAAATCAGGTGGCTGTCATGAAACAGCCACCTGAAATCAATGCCAGAAATGTAGAGGCCAATCAGGAGACAACACCAGAGTAGGGGAAGCCTCGCCGGTTGTCTTGAGCCATTCGAGTGAACCTCAAGTCAATCCATAGGTGGAGTCCCGCACACCAACGGTGCTTTGAAACCAGAGTGCCACTGTGCATTGCCGCGTCTCTCCTATTACTGTGGAGGTGCACAGCAATGCACTTCCAAGACTCCCGCGGGAAAGCGATCGTCCGCAACTTTGGCCCACGCGCACTCCAACTCGATCTCAAGTGCCAGACGACAAGAACGCCCGCATGCGGCTCTCAGTTCGACCGTGTGGGTTGCGTTCCTGCTGTCGTGGGGCGCGCTTGCGTCAGCGCTGGAACCCACCACTCCGCTGGCTGAGTACGGTCGCCAATCCTGGGTGATGGAAAATGGACTACCCCAAAACACCGTGCATGCGCTGCTGCAGACGCGCGATGGATTTGTGTGGCTCGGCACCGAGGCGGGCCTGGTCCGCTTCGACGGGGCTGCATTTTCGGTTTTTGATACGAGCTCCAGCCCGGCGCTGCCCAGCGGCGACATACGCTGTTTGCTTGAGTCCAGGGACGGAGCGTTGTGGATCGGCACAAGCGAAGGGCTGGCGCGATGGAAAGACGGCGCGATGACCGTTTTCGGCACTCGCAACGGGCTGCCCGGCAACTCGATCAGAGAATTGGCGGAGACCACGGATGGGGCACTGTGGGTGTGGACCGACGCAGGACAGGCACGGTTTGGCACAGACCGATTTGTGGCAGTGGCAGATGGGCCGGCAGGAACTTTGATCCCTGCCGTCACCGCACACGGGCAAACCGGCTTCTGGGTGCAGACAGCCCAACCCGCAACCGCGAGTATTGACGGCCCCTGGGCGATGTACGCGGCACAGGCAGGGCTGCCAAAAGAAGCAATCGAGTTTCTTGCCTCCTTGCCCGGTTCTGCGGTTGTCGCGAGCAACAGCACGCTGGTAGTGAAAGGCTCAGGAAAAGTTGTGGAACGGCTGACCGCAGGAAAGGAAATCCCGGGAAGCCGGATTCAAGTTGTTTTTGCCGACCGCGCGGGCAGTTTATGGATCGGGACAAATGAGGGGTTGACGCGCCTCATCGATGGCAAGATCCAACGGTTGCCAATGACCGACCCGCTCGCATCAGCTTCGGTACTGGCCATGATGGAGGATCGCGAAGGAAATCTGTGGGTAGGCACCGAGACCGGCGGCTTACACATTCTGCGCGACCAGCGATTCCGCAACATCAGCACGCGCGAGGGCCTCTCCTCTGACAACACAACGACCGTTGTGGAAGACGGTGCAGGCACTCTCTGGGTCGGAACCAGCGGCAGTGGGCTCGACGCTCTTCCGCGGCCTCCAAACGGTACGGGCAAAGCGAGGACGTACACCGTCAGAGATGGACTGTTGAGCGACGTCGTTCTGTCGCTGGCTGCAGCGCCCAATGGGGATATTTGGGTTGGCACGCCGGACGGGCTGAACCTGATTCATCGCGGCCAGGTAAGTTCCTTCACCTCTGCTGATGGTTTGCCCGACGATTTCGTGCGCTCGTTGCTCGTGGATGCGAACGGCTCGCTCTGGATCGGTACGCGGCGTGGACTGACACATTGGATGAATGCGCCGGCGTCGAGGCAGATGGACACCTTCACGCATGCAACCGGATTGGGCAGTGATCTTGTGGGAGCGGTGGCCCGCGACACGCGAGGAAGCTTGTGGGTAGCCACGCTCGCTGGTTTGTCCCGCCTCGAAGATGGCAAAATCACCAACTACACAACGGCCAACGGCCTTTCCAGCGACGTGGTGACGGCCCTGCTTCCTCGCAGCGACGGAACACTCTTGATCGGAACTCAGGACCATGGGTGGAACCTATGGGACCGCGAAAGGTTCTCCAGGCCAAAAGACAGCCGCTTGAGCGAAACGAGCATTCACGCCATCCTTGAGGATTCAAGCAATCATCTCTGGTTTGCGACCGGCAATGGGATTGCACGCTGCGATTGCACGATGACGGCCGATTGCACCCATTGGGTTGAGTTTGGTCCCTCCGATGGCCTGCGCAGCCGCGAAACAGCGACCAACAGCCACCCCTCGGCGTGGCGATCGCGCGATGGACGTCTTTGGTTTGCTACGCCTAAAGGACTTGTGGTGGCGGACCCCGCACACTTCCCTATCAACACGATTCCACCGCCCGTCGCAATCGAGCGCTTTGCCGTGGATGATGTCGACCAGCCACTGCAGAGGTCGGACTCCCAGGTCAGAATTCCCGCCGGGCATGGGCATTTTGAGTTCGACTACGCGGGACTGAGTTTTACCGCGCCTCAAAAAGTCCGCTATCGTTACATGCTGGAGGGGTTTGATCACGAGTGGACGGACGCCGGCGCGCGCCGCACCGCCTACTACACCAACATTCCGCCCGGCGCTTACACCTTTCGCGTGCAGGCAGCCAACAACGACGGTCTATGGAATACGCGAGGAGCGGCGCTTCAGTTTGAACTAAGGCCGCATTTCTATCAAACGATCTGGTTCTACATCCTTCTCGCGGCTGCGATTGCAGGACTTGTTGTGCTGCTGTTGAAGCGGCGCCTTTTACGTGCGGAGCGTGAATTCGGCGCTGTGCTCGGCGAACGCAATCGCATAGCGCGCGAGATTCATGACACCCTGGCGCAGGGTTACGTAGGCATCTCAGTGCAGCTCGAAGTGCTGACGGAGCTGCTGCGGCACAACAAGGTGGATGCAGCCCAAAAGCAGTTGGACGCGACCCGCGGCCATGTGCGCGAGGGGCTGGCCGACGCGCGGCAGTCGATTTGGGCGCTGCGCTCGCAGGACTCCGGCGAGAAAACGCTGCCGGTGACGCTGCGTCGCATCACCGAGAATTCCAATGGGCATGGAATCGAAGCCAGCTTCAGCGTGTACGGCGCATACCGTCCTCTGCCGCCGGGAACGGAGCGCGAATTCCTGCGCGTGGCCCAGGAGGCCATCCATAATGTAAAGAAGCATGCTGACGCAAAGCACCTGTTTGTTCAGTTGGAATATGGTCAGGCTGAAGTCGCGCTTGAAGTGAGGGACGACGGGCGCGGATTTGCTTCGAATGATAATTTGGATTCTCCGCCGGGGCACTATGGAATCACAGGCATGCGCGAACGGGCGGCGGCCATCGGGGGCTCGCTCGACGTGACGAGCGAGGCTGGAGCGGGAACCACGGTAAGGATGCGCGCCCCAGCGCACAAAGAGAAGGAGTCAAAGTGACACAAGAATCGATTCGCGTCCTGGTGGTGGAAGATCATCACGTGGTTCGTCAGGGCCTGGTGGCATTGCTCAACGTGGTGGACGGCATCGAAGTTGTGGGCGAAGCCGCGGACGGCGTTGAGGCGATAACACAATTTCGAAAGCACCAGCCGAACATTACTTTGATCGACCTGCGCCTGCCCCGCATGGGAGGTGTGGACGTGATCCAGCGCATTCGTATGGAAACCCCGACTGCGCGCTTCATTGTGCTGACCACCTATGATGGCGACGAAGATATCTTTCGCGCACTGCAGGCCGGAGCGCGCGCTTACCTGCTGAAGGGCATGACAACAGAAGAGCTGATCGCCACCATCCACGCGGTGCATGCCGGCAAGCAGCACATTCCGCCCGCAATCGCGCAACGGCTCGCCGAGCGCATGGGCACCGAAGAACTGACACCGCGCGAATTCGACGTGCTGGAGCAGATTGTTCACGGAAAGAGCAACAAGGAGATCGCGACCGAACTCGAAATATCCGAGGCCACTGTGAAGACCCACATCAACAGCCTGCTCGGCAAACTGGGCGTAACCGATCGCACCCAGGCCGCCACAGCAGCCATTCAACGCGGCATTGTTCCACTCGAATCCCTCAGGAACCGAAAACCATGAGAAAAACAATCCTTTGCGCTTTCTTGCTTTTGCTTATCCCCATGGCACAGGCCGAAAAGACTACCTGGCGGCCGGCAACGGATGCCGAGTTGGCATCACTTCTCCCGGCTCGTGCGCAGGTGGTCAAGGAACACATCGAAACCGAGATGCGCACCGCCAGCGGCATCGTGAATAGCCGAGGCCGTTACATTGCGGGCGTCGTGCTGATTACCGCTGGCTACTCCGCGGACGGAAAGTATTCACACTATCTCGTCGTGCAGGCGCCAATTCGCATCGGCGGCATTGCGCTGAAGCCCGGCGAATATGTATTCGGATGGGTGCGGGATGGCGAAGCGCTCAAGGTGCATTTCAATGCGGCATCGACGGGCGATCTGGTCGGCGAAACGGATGCGCGTCTGATCCCCGGCCACACACGCGTAGAAAGTCTGCGCATCTGGCCGCCGACGGACAAGGCGCTGATCCAGATCGGGCGGTTCGGGATTCCCTACGAGATGGGAAAAGAATAGCGACCGGCAGCGGATGATGCGTGCCTCAGGGCTTCGGTGCCTCCGGTGTGGCCGCCGACTTCCAGTTGATGACGTGATAAACCGCCGGAGTCGACCCGACGTTCTTGAGCCCATGCAGCTGATTTGATCCGTTGAAGATCACGGAGCCGGGCCCTACGCGCTTCCACTCGCCGTTGGACAGTGTTTCCACGGTGCCCTGCTGAATGATGATCAACTCCTCGTTGGGATGGCGATGCGGCGGGTGGGGAGATTGTCCGGGGTTCAATGTAGTGACATGAAGCTCGAGATTTTCAAGCGTGGCCGTAGGAGCAGAAAAGAATTGGCGCACTGACCCGACGTTGGTTGCTTTCACGGGGATCGTATTCCAATCAAAGACCGCCGAGCCCATGACCGGCTTCTGATCTGCGATGGCATATATCCCCGCCGTAGCTATAACGGCGATGAGAGCGACAAACAAATCTCTGCGGGTGATCATCTCTTCTCTCCTCTGATTTAATTAAGCATCTCAAGTGCGACCCGCGCGGACTTCATCTGAACTACACCTTCGCTTCGCAGTTACTTATAGTTTGATGTATGTGTGATTGGCAAATATCCGGATGGATATCTGCGAACGAGCCCTTTTAGTGAAGGCAGAGACGGCAAAGGCCCGCTCAATGCGGGCCTTCGCTTGCGATTCCCAACTTACCTGAATCTACTTCTTCGCAGTCAATACATTCTTTTGCGCCGCCCTCGGCGGGTTCACCTGTGCATTCAGGAAATCAGTGAGGTCGTCTACATCCTGCCGGGTGCCCACCATGGGCGGCATAAAGCGACGATAGGGTGAGTCGGCCTTGTACTCGTGCAGCATGACGATGAAGTTGTTGATGTTGGCACGGTCGCGTCCGTCGAGCAGTTGTCGCAGCGGTCGATAGCCATCCAGCGTGTGGCATGAACCGCATTCGCCGCGGAAGATGGCCTCACCGCGAGAGTAGCTTGACGTTGCGGCGTTCCCATCTCCATTCCACACCCAGTTGGAGTCGGCCAGGTAGCCGCGTTGATTAATGCGACTCACATAAGGGACGCGGACGCCGTTCGAGTACATCCAGCGACCAATGACGTAAGGCTTGCGCAGCATTTCGCGTCCGTATTCGCCGGCGCCGGTTGCCATGAGCGCCAGCAGCAGAACCGCAATCGCGTGGGAGAGGTTGAAGTCAGTTGGATTGCGATACGCAAGATAGTAGGCCACGCCAATGATGGTGGCCGAAGTAATGATGATGATGAGCGCGATGCGAGTGACGGTCGAAAACGTTCCGGAGTTGATGGTGTCGATGCCCAAGGTAAGCAGCGCGCGCTGCGATGCGGGAACCATGAAGAGATACCACACCAGCAGGAAGGGTGTGGCGACAAACGAAGGCACCAACCACTTGACGCTCCACTTCACCATGCTGGTTTTGAGCGCAGGGTCTTTGTCGCCATCCATGCGGCTCGAAGTGATAAGCGCCCACACACCGGCTAATGATGTGCAGACGCCCACGCGCATCAGCAGACTCGGCCAGTAGGTGGGATTAAAGAACGCATTCCAGAATTTGCTGGCCTCATGGCCGGTGCCGGCCACCGCAAGCCATGTATCACCGGGCGTCAGCATGAAAGCAAGAATGCCATTGATGATGATGAGAGTCGCCGCCGATGCGCCTGCATAAACCCAGCCCACCTTGAGGTGCAGCTTGGGGTCGATCCGATTCCAGGTGTAGTAGTAGACCGCTACTGTCGTCAGCTCAACCAGGAAGAAGACCCACTCCATCGCCCAGCCGAAGACAAAATTGTGAATCAGTGTGCTGGTGGCTTCCGGGTGAGTCAGTCCGATGGCAAACCAGATGCCCACGCCCGAGACGGTACCGAAGACCCCGGTGAGAATGAGAAAGAATTTCGAGTGGCTCTCCAGTTGCTTCAGCCATCCCGCGCGAAGCACAGGATCGGTCATGCGCATCGCTTTGCGCTCGGCCATCGGCAGGTAAAGACCGCCGCCTACGGCAAACTGCGAAATCATGACGTGAAAGATTGCAATCATGCCGATTACCCAGCCCGAGCCGAGATGCGGAATGTACCAGAAGGGATAATTCATTTCTTAGCTCCTAGCTTCTAGCTGCTAGCTGCTAGCTTTTACGCAAGGCTCATCGTTTCAATCATGAATGACGAGCTGGAAGCTATAGGCTAGAAGCTAGAAGCTGCCTTACCGAATCGTCCAGTAACCAATTGCCGTGGTGGCCAGCAGAGCAAACACTGCGAGCAGGCCGAAATAGTGGGCGGCGCGGCTGCGCTGTCCCGATTCCTTGGTTGAGTCGTAGAACGGGATCATGACCCACAGCACGATTCCCAGCGTGAACAACAGAATGCCTGCGATTTCGCCAGCTTCTCCGGGAAGAAACGACCCTAGCAGCTTGAGCATTTCGAAGGGGCTCATGAAGTACCACTCCGGATGAATGCCGGCGGGTGCGGGAACCAGCGAATCGGCCTGCCTGCCGAGAGTCCACGGAAAGACCGAAGCCAACAGCGCCAGAACGTTGAGCGTAATCAGCCACATGCCCAGATCTTTGCGCATGAAATTGGGAAAGAACGGGATCGTCTTGCGATCGATGGCCGGCCTCGCTTCTTCGCCCGGCGGGACTGCGTTGCCGTGGCGTTGCACGAGCCAAAGGTGGAATCCCAGCAAAGGCAGGAACAGCGCCGGCAGCACCACGACATGCAACGCAAAAAAGCGTTGTACTGTGAATTCGTTCACTTCGAGGCCGCCGCGCAACATGTTGCTGATGATCGGTCCGATCCACGGAATGGCGGTGGGAATTTCCAGGCCCACCTTGGTGGCGAAGTAGCTCAGCTCGTCCATGGGCAGCAGGTAGCCGGAGAAGCCGAAGATCGAGGCCAGTCCGAGCAGCGCCATGCCGCTCAGCCAGCCAAACTCACGCGGCTTGCGGTAAGCCTTCATGAAGAAGACCGAAAACATGTGTACCAGGATGGCGAAGATCATCAGGTTCGCGGACCAGGAATGCGCCGAACGAATGAGCCACCCGAAGTGCATCACAAACGTGATCTGGCGAACCGACTCGTAGGCTTCCGCGCCGGGCCGGTAGTACACCAGCAACAAAACGCCGGTGAAGCACTGAACGAGAAACAGAAACAGCGAAATGCCGCCCCAGTAGTACCAGAAAGATTGAGCGTGAGCGGGTACAGTTTTATGCCGGGCGAAGGCGGCAAGGTCCGAAAGTCCCAGGCGCTCATCGACCCAGTCATAAGCCGAACTCGTTATCGATTTTGAGGTCATGCGAAGATCCTTTAAGGGTGAAAAGCGGTCAAAAAACACTCATCAGGCGCGAGAAATATCGACACCGGTCGCGTTGACAGCCACCTTGAAAAGCTTGAGCGGCTTGGGTGGAGGCCCGCTCACGTTGGCGCCGGTGTAGGGGTTGTACACGCCCCCGTGGCAGGCGCAGTGAATTCGGTCTGCCTGCGGCTCGTACTGCACCGTGCAACCCAAATGCGTGCACACGGCGGTCATGGCCACCCACTTGTCGTTCTCATGATGGATGAGCATGGCCGGCCGCGTGCCGAACTTGAACATGAGCACGGACCCGAGGGGAAGCTTCTGCGCGTCCTTGAGCGTAACCTCGGTGACCGCGGTTTCGCTCATCTCCATCTCGGTGGGCGAGGCCAGGTAACGGTAAATGGGATAAGCCAGGGCGGCGGCATAGCACAGGCCTGCCGCACCGGCGGCTGCCAGAAAGGCCCTTCGCGTTGCTACTTCGCCGGGCTCTTCTTCGCTCGCTGCGGCCTTTGTCAGTTTCTCGTCCAGAACAATTTGACTGCTCATAGTGAAACAGCCCCCTCCATTGTTTTCTGCGCCCGCGCCACAACGGACACGAGCCATCCAATCACGCCCAGGCCCGCCACAAAGAGCACCAGGAACAGGCCCACGACGCTCCAGTTGGTCACGACCACCCGATCCCACACGTCATAGCCTTTGCTCAGCAGGGTCATGTCGCGCACACCATCGCGGTAGATAGTGAACATGATCTCAGTGAGCAGGACAATCGTTGCGCCGGTCCATCCCAGCCAGCCCGCAGTGATTTTGCCGAACCCGGCAAGGCCGCCAAGCAGCACGGCAATCACAACCAGCGCCAACCAGCCGTATCCGGCAAAACCGGCCAGTTTGTAGAGCGGATAAGCCGAACCACCTGCAAGCCCGGTCTTCACAACCGATGGCTGCACGCCTGCCGCCCACAATCCGGCGACCAGGTAGACGACCCCGAACACTGTGGCCACCTTGCCGCCAATGCCGACCATGAAGGTTTTCTCTTCTGCCTTAAAAGTGCTGCGCCCGCCAAGGTAGACCATCCACAGACCGCCAACGAACAGACCGCCGGCCATCATCATCAACCAGCGCGGAGTCAGTGTGGGGTCGCCCGTGGGTAGATAGGCCCCGGCCGATGAGGCCGAATACATATCGCGCCAGACCTCAGGCCGCAGCATCAGGGTCATGTTCGTCGAGAGCAAGCGTCCGATGAAGCCGGCCAGGAGCCATGCGCTCAAGCCCGCCCACCAGGCGGATTTGCCCGCCTCAAGCCGGCTGCTGAACTGGTAAAGCAGCCAATAAGTCAGCATGAGGATGAAGACGATCGAGATCCAATAAACGCCAATCAGGACGCTGCTGGTGTAGAGCGCGCGCCCATAGAGAACCTGGGCAAACAGCAGTGGCGGCACGGCAAGGTTAATCACAAAGGTCATCACCACCGTAAGCCGGCGCGCCAAGGCTCGCGCCGCAACCAGGGACTGTGGCGAATTGCGGAAGAGACTCAGAAGCACCGCAAGCAGCAAGCCGCCCAGCAGCATCTCCACCGCAACAAAGTGCAAGGCCAGCGTAACGATATGCAACAACTTCAGCAGCCAGATGGGAGCCGGCAGGGGGATTGGATCTACAGCGGGAAAAGGATGCATGACGGTTTGAAAATTCCTTTCACTGTCCGGATTGCGCGGGTACGACAAGGCTTCGAGCCACGATCGATCGCACAACGCCGCACTTGCGTGCCGCTACGCGCGAGCAACGCAGGTGAGGATCTGAAGGACTCTGACCGGGCATTTTGGACTGTTTCTCTCCAATTTCAGTTGGAAGAGTAAGAATCACCCCTGGAACAACCCAAGGTCTGTGATGCGGAATACATGCGATTGTGACATCCTCGGCTACTCTGCAGGTTGCCCGGAGAAATTTTCGAGAGCTGCCCAATGACATCAACAGGGCTTTGCCAGCTTTCTTTTTGTCCGGCACAGTGGTCGCAATCTCCGTTGTTCAGGTCTATTTCATGAAGAAATGCAATTCTTCGATGCAACTGACGCGCGCCGCCGATTACGGCGTTCGGGTGATGGTTCACCTGGCAACCCTGTCTGCCAATAAGCGCGGGCTGCTACCCGCGCTTGCCACCGCCACCGAGGCGCCGGAAAGCTTTCTTTCAAAGGTTTTGCAGGCATTGTCGCGGGCCGGGCTGATCTCCTCCTGGAGAGGAAAGTCCGGCGGATTTTCGATTCTGCCGCGCGGCCGCGAGGCGTCGATGCTTGAAGTCATTGAAGCTATTGAGGGGCCGATCTCTCTGAACGTATGCCTGGTTTCCGGAAAGAGCTGCCCGAGAAAAGCCCATTGTCCGGCACACCCCGTCTGGGTGCGGGCCCAGCAAGCCATGGTCGATATCCTCACCGACACCGTGATCGCCGAATTGGCCTCCCAGGCGCCTGCCCGTCCAGTTCGGGCAATTTGCTTGCTCGATGATTCAGAAGCGATGTTGAAGAGAAGCTCCTTGGCAAAGGGGTAAACCCGTAATCGCTTAGGGCATCTCCGGCAAACACACGATCCGTCTTTTCGCATCCAATGCTTCAGGAGAATGCGAGATGCGTATATCCAGGTTCGTGGTCCTTATGCTGGTTGCAGTGATTGGATTCGGAGTAGGATGCCGAACGAATCAGATAGACAAGGGCGCTTTCAAGACAGCCATTAATAGCTATTACAGCGGCAAGCCTGATTGCCTTTGGTCCACTCCAGTCAAGTTTCCTGCCCAGGCGGACACCTCTGACGAAGATCAGACCAAGGGGTTCGACGCGCTGACTGATGCGGGATTGCTGACCCGCAAGCCCGTAGAGAAAAAGCGCTTTCTGATCGGATCGAAACAGATGAATGACTACGATCTTTCAGACAAAGGCCGTTCGGCATGGACTGCCGACCCGACCCAGCCGGGCTATGGCAATTTTTGCTTCGGGCATTTCGAGGTCATTTCCGTCGACGGTTATACGCCTGCCGCCAATACCAACGGAACGCAATACAGCGTTACCTATCACTACTCCGTAACGGGCCTGCCTGACTGGGCAAACTCCGCAGAAATGAAAACGGCGTTTCCGAAGATTGGTTCGGATGCTTCCGGCCAGCAAATAGCAACCGCCAACCTGGCGAAGAGCGACAACGGCTGGCAGGTCCAGAATGCACAGCCGGTAACGCCAGGACAATAGCCGCCGGCGCTCCATCTTTCGGTTGATTCCCGTCTCCGCCGCAGGCCCCGTATACTGGCAACCATGCTTGAGGCATTGCGCGCGACCACTGTAGGCGGCCTGATGGCTGCGGGAATTTCCGTATTTCTTTCTGCACAAGCCACAGCTCCCGACGCCAAGGCCGCATGGCAGCAAACCGACACACCCGCTCAATCCGCTCATACCGGTGGCGATGCTGCCACCTCGCCGCACGCGATGCAACTCGACGCGGAACATCGGCCCATCACCGAGGGCGGGTTCGTGAAGACCGGGCCCATTGTCTTTCAAGATGTTTCAGAGAAGGCAGGCCTGACCCACTGGACCCATAAGATGGGCACGCCTGCC
The DNA here is from genome assembly GCA_963800145.1 of uncultured Acidobacteriaceae bacterium. GTDB lineage: Bacteria > Acidobacteriota > Terriglobia > Terriglobales > Acidobacteriaceae > Telmatobacter. The sequence goes on from CAWCZX010000002.1 coordinate 573,536, forward strand.
AAGAAATATATTGTCGAAACCAAGGGTTCGGGAATAGGCCTGATCGACTACGACAACGACGGCTGGCTCGATATTTACGTGGTCAATGGTTCTACATTCGATGCTCTGGATGGCAAGGAAACTCCGCCGCATGCCGCGCTCTTTCACAACAACCACGACGGTACCTTTACCGACGTCGCCGCCAAAGCCGGAGTAACGAACGATCGCTGGGGCACCGGCGTCAGCATCGCCGACTACGACAACGACGGCTGGCCCGACATTTATGTGTCGAACTGGGGCAAGAACCGGCTCTATCACAACAATCACAACGGGACGTTTACCGACGTGGCCGAGAAGGCTGGAGTGGCGTTGGGCAACTGGTCCACGGGAACCACGTGGGGCGACTACGATGGAGACGGAAAGCTGGACTTGTTTGTCGCCGGTTATGTCCACTATGACCGCGACAACCTGCCCACCAGCGATACGGACGGAACGGTGAATGCATACTGCACGTTCCGCGGCGAGCCGGTAGCATGCGGGCCGCGGGGTCTCAAAGGCGAACCCGACCATCTGTTCCACAACAATGGCGACGGAACGTTTACCGATGTGAGTGAAAAGGCAGGCGTGGCCGACAAGGCCTGCTACTACGGGCTGGGTGCTGTGTTTGTCGACATCAATAACGACGGAAAGCCGGATCTGCTGGTGGGTAACGACTCGACCCCCAACTATCTCTACATCAACAAAGGCAATGGGACATTCGAGGACGTCAGCTACGCTTCGGGCTTTGCGGTGAACGGAGTCGGTCAGGAAACCGCATCGATGGGCATCGCGGTAGGCGACTACGAAAACAACGGCATGGTGGATATCTTCGACACCACTTTTTCCGACAATTACAAACCCCTTTACCACAACGAAGGTGATGCCAACGTCACCGACGTGAGCTACGACATGGGCCTCGGCGAGATCACAGTTCCCTTCCTCAGTTGGGGCGACGCTTTCATCGACTATGACAATGACGGATGGAAAGACCTGTTAATGTCCGATGGCCACGTTTATCCCGAGGCGGACAAATACGCATGGGGCACAAGCTGGAAACAGCGGCCCATGCTCTTCCACAACATCGGCGGCAAGAAATTTGAGCCGGTGCCGGCGGTCGAAGGCACGGGGCTGGCGGATGTGATTGCAGGACGCGGCATGGCCGTTGGCGATCTATTCAACGATGGCAAGCTGGACGCGGTGATCAACGTAATGGATGGCCACCCGGTGCTGCTGCGCAATGTGAGCCCCGACCACAACCACTGGCTCGAAATGAAGCTTGTGGGGGGGCCGAAGAGTCCGCGCGATGCGGTGGGCGCTACGGTCTACGTGACCGCTAATGGAATGAAGCAGCGCGAAGACGTGCTCAGTGGCGGCAGCTATCTCTCTTCGAACGACCAACGGCCGCACTTCGGGCTGGGGCAGGCGCTGAAGGTAGATGACATCGAAGTGCACTGGCCCAGCGGCACGGTGGAGCACTTCACTGTGCCGGGCGTCGACAGAATTGTGACACTGAAGGAAGGTTCCGGTAAGTAGCAGTCTCGAGAAATTAGGACGACGTTTACGCTGGTGGGCGTGCGCCCGTGATAACCTGCCGTTGTGCAACCGGACACGACGACGGTTCAGGCCTCGGAGACTCCTCCTCAATCTGACGGACATCCGCGCTTCACGGCCTGGCATGCGACCACGATTGCACTGCTGGCGCTCGGCTATTCGGGCTACTATTTTTGCCGTTCAAATCTCTCGGTGGTGCTTCCCGATCTGATTCATGACCTGGCGCAACACGGCGTCACGGTCAGCCAGGCGCAGGTGCGACTCGGTTTCATCGCCTCGGCCGGGACGATGGCCTACGCGGTGGGCAAGTTTATCTCGGGCTCGCTGGCAGACTTGTTCGGCGGGAAACGCAACTTTGTCGGCGGCATGGCCGGCTCCATCCTCTTCACAATTCTGTTTGTTCTCAGTGGCGGATTCCCGCTGTTTACGCTGGCCTGGGTGGGCAACCGGCTTTTTCAATCCACAGGCTGGGTGGGACTGGTGAAGGTCTCGTCACGCTGGTTTTCCTATTCCACCTATGGCACAGTAATGGCCGTGTTGAGCCTCAGCTACCTGTTCGGCGATGCCGCCTGCCGCTGGATTATGGGCCAGCTCATGGCTTTTGGACTCGGCTGGCGCGGCGTGTTCATGGCCGGGGCCGGATCCCTCGCGTTGCTCTTATTCGCAAATCTGATCTTCCTGCGTGAGACGCCGGAGGAGCGCGGTTTGCCCGCTCCCGAGGCCAATCCGCTGAATGTTTATGCGGAAGACGAACGCCAATCTGGCGAGGAAACCGTCGGTCTGCGCGCCATTCTGCGTCCGCTGCTAACCAGTTTCCCTTTTTGGATGGTGTGTCTTCTTTCGCTCGGCACAACCCTGCTGCGCGAGACATTCAACTTCTGGACGCCGACCTACTTCGTCCAGTTTGTTGGCCTTTCCGCAAGCACGGCGGCAGAGCGGAGCGCACTCTTTCCCCTGTTTGGCGGCGTCAGCGTATTAGTCGCTGGGGTGCTGAGCGACAAGCTCGGACTGAATGGCCGCAGCCTGGTGCTTGTTGGCGGCATGGCAGCAACCGCTGCATGCCTGGTAGTGCTGGCGCAGACGCCCGGCCATGCCAGCCAATGGACTCCGGTAATTCTTGTTGCCCTTGTCGGTTTTCTGCTGCTCGGTCCATATTCCTACCTTGCCGGTGCCATGAGTTTGGACTTTGGCGGTAAGCGCGGCGCAGCAACTGCTGCGGGAATTATCGACGGCGTTGGCTACCTTGCCGGGTGGCTCTCCGGCGACACAGTAGCGCGCGTGACCGTCGCTTTCGGCTGGAAGAATGCCTTTCTAGCGCTTGCTTGCGCAGCTCTTCTTACTGCCTTTGTGGCGCTGGTTCTGGCAAGCTACCAGCGATTTCACAGGCCGCACGAAGCGGAGGCTTGATCTCAATGCAGCACGTCAATTCAGTTGATGATGTTTTCGCCTTGCTGGCTGCCGGGGGCGGCGCGGCTTATTTTGGAGAGCCGGTGACGGTGCTCGAACACAGCTTGCAGGCTGCGTGGTTTGTGCAGCGCAAGGGCGGTAGCGAAACCTTGGTCGCCGCGGCCCTTCTGCACGATTTTGGCCACCTCGTGCATACCGAAGGTGAGGACGCAGCCGCACGTGGACTGGACACCAGGCATGAGGAGTTGGCGGCGGAAGCTCTGGCCGAACACCTGTCCCCTGCAGTCCTCGATCCGATCCGCCTGCACGTGGCGGCCAAGCGGTATCTCTGTTTCGCCGATCCGCGCTACCTGGCGGCACTGTCCGCTGCGTCGGTGCAAAGCCTCGCGGTCCAGGGCGGTCCTATGAGTGCGGAAGAGGTCGAAAGCTTTTTGGCTCTGCCGCATGCGCGCGATGCAATCAGGCTACGGCACGCCGATGACGCCGCCAAGGTGCGCGGCCTCGCAGTGCCGGAGCTCGAAAGCTATCGCCCACTTGTCACCTCCCTTTGGTGCTGACAAGAACCGTCCAATTTACAAAACCATGCCGGAAGTGTTTCAATCGGGTTATTGAAACAGGGGTGCTCCACAGGTGTGGGGCTGAGAAATACCCTCGAACCCGATCCGGATAATACCGGCGTGGGAAGTTTCCGAATCGAAACGGCCTTCCTCCAATCGATGCGCGAGTTTCTCCTGTTTCATGCACTTGAAGCAAGGGGAAATCATGCCAGCATCCAGCGTCAGACTCACTCGCCAACTTCCACGTAGAGCTTTGCCAGGGAGGCGTCTTTTCCCTTCTCCATGTGGCTGGCTTGTGCTGGGACTGGGCCTTTGCTGGTGTGGATCTGGTAATTTCGCGTTTTCGCAGACGCAAACTTCAACCCCTTCGAATGCTGCGCAAACCCCCGAAAACCAGAAGCCGCAGCGCGTGACAACAACGGTGGTGGTGCACGGAGAAGTAAAAGACGACTATCTTTCGGGCGCCGCAACGGCAGCCAGCCTTGACGGCGCTACGCTCGTGGAAACGCCGATATCGGTCTCCGTCGTCACGCGCGCGGTACTTAGCGATCAGGTGGCGCGTGTGCTCTCTGAAGTGGTCAAGAACGACGCCTCCATTGGCGAAGACTACGCGCCCGTTGGCTACTACGGCGACTTTGAGATTCGCGGTTTTCCCATCGATCTGGCCACTGGACTCCAGATCAACGGCATGGCGATTGCAGGCGAACAGGACGTGCCGCTTGAAAACAAGGAGCGCGTCGAGTTTGTGAAAGGCATTGCCGGCGTCGAGAGTGGAGTAGCTTCGGCCGGCGGCCTGATCAACTACGTCACCAAGGAACCCGATGCCGCGCAGCGACCGGCAATCGACCTCGCTACAGACCATCGCGGCTCCGCATTTGGAGCGCTCGATGTGGGCCATGTTTTCCACGCGAAGTTTCAGCCGGGCATTCGCTTCAACTTAGCGGGCGAGGACATCCATACGTACGTACAACATGCCGATGGTTGGCGCGGCATGGGAGCGGCCGACAGCGAACTGCGGTTTGGTTCGGGCACCGCTCTCTTTGCCGATTTCGAATACCAGCACAAGGTGCAGCGCTCCGAGGCTGGATACCAACTCCTCGGCGGAACCGTGGTGCCCACACCTGTCTTTCCTTCGGTCATGCTGGGCTACCAGTCCTGGTCCAAACCCAACACCTTCGACACCTTGAACTCAGGTTTGCGACTGGAACATACATTCAATGCCAACTGGACGGCACGCCTCGCCGGTTCCTACAGCCACTCACTCATTGATGACAACGTGATTTGGCCATACGGCCCGGCGCTGGACGCAAACGGCAATTCGCTATGCCCCAACTCGCCCTACTACTTCTTCTGTCCTGACGGCAGCTACGAGGTATACGACTATCGCAGTCCCGGAGAGTTGCGGATCGACGCGGATGGCGATGCACTGGTGCAAGGACACTTTGCAACCGGTGCAATCACACATGATGTGGTTGGCGGAGGATCGCTCTTTCACCGTTCCGTGGACCTTTCGCCCACTATCGTCTACGCCGCCCTGGGCGTGGAAAATATTTACCAGCCCGACATCGCCTACGCGCCCGAGAGTCCCTACCAGCAGGCTGGCCCCGCCACGCTCGCCGACTTCGATCGCCAGGCCGCGGGTATCGTTCAGGACCGCATGCATCTGCCGGGCGGCGTTGCTTTGCTTGCGGGCGGACGGTATGTAAACGTGAGCGACTTCAACTACACCAAGCCGCGCTCTCTTTGGCTGCCGCAGTACGCGGCCACGTATGCACCGTTGAAGGATCTAACCTTCTATGGCAACTATGGCGTGCTGCTTTCATTGGGACCCCAGGCGCCCTGGTGGGTGGACAATGCCAACCTGTTTCTGGACCCCTTCTTTACGCGGCAGACCGAGTTAGGTGCGAAATACGAGCGGCAAATCCTGCTTACCGCGGCGTTCTTCAGGATGCGGCAGCCTTTCTTTTATCCGCGCGTAATCCAGATGGCCGACAGCTTCTGTACAGGCGCTGTGAATCCCGGCGATCTGTGTTTTGAATCCGCGGGACACGAGACGCACGACGGCATCGAATTGAACGCGCAGGGCAAAGCCACAAGTTGGATGCAGGTGACCGCTTCGGCCGAGGCGATGCGAGCGATCTCAAGTGACACAGGCACTCCGGCTTTCGACAACAGGCAGGTGATCAACGTGCCACATCTGCACACCGCTCTATTTGCCGACATGCTGATGCCGCACATGCGCGGGCTGCACTTGACGCCCGGATGGAGTTACACGGGCCGCAAAGAAGCTACGCGCGACGACCAGGTAAGCGTTCCCGCCTATAACCTCTTCAACCTGGGCGCACGCTACTCACCGGGCGGCGAAGGCGGTCACATGACTCTACGTCTCTACGCTGACAACATCTTCGACAAGCGCTACTGGAAAGATACGGGCGCGAGCTATGGCGACACGTTCATCCACCAGGGCGCGCCCACGACGGTTCGGCTCTCAGCGCATTACACCTTTTAGGATTACCGCTCCCGTTGGAAGGAATGGGGCTGCTTCATATGAGTACTGCTGGAAAGGCGCACGGCTTGGACGGCTCGCTGGTCGAACCCGACTGGCCTCCGCTTACGGTGGCTGAAGTCTCGTCGCTGCTGCGAAACTTTCCTGGCCGGCGTGGGCCTGTCGAGATTCTTTCGATAAGTCCGCGCCCGTTCTCAGCAGCGAGCTTGGTGGCAACGCACGGCGGCCACGTTTTCATCAAGCGTCATCATCGATCTGTGCGCGATCGTGAGGGACTGCTTGAGGAGCATCGATTCATGGCGCACCTGCTCACCCAAGGCCTGAGCGTGCCCCGGGTCATTCCAGCGGATTCCGGAGAGACGGCAATCGAGAGCGGCGCGTGGACATACGAGGTGCATGAGATCCCGCCTGGCGTTGATCTCTACGAAGACGCGATCTCATGGACGCCGTTTCTCTCGGTGAAACACGCGCACTCGGCAGGCCGGGCTCTGGCCAAGCTTCATCTCAGCGCGCAGGGATTCTCCGCAGTTCCCCGCAAACCGCGACCGCTCGTGGCAAGTTTTTCCATCTTCGCCGACAGCAGCCCCCACCTCGCATTTGAGCGTTACCTCGCCGCACGACCGGCATTGGCCCACGACGTGGATACACGCAGGAACTTTGAAAGTGCTTTGGCACTTCTTGCGCCGTTCCATGCCGAGTTACTCCCATCCCTTCCGGCGCTCACGCCTCTTTGGACGCACAACGACTTGCACGCCTCCAATCTTTTCTGGAGCGATCGAAGTTACGACGCGCAAGCCATGGCAATTATCGACTTCGGCCTCGCCGACCGGACAAACGCCATTTACGACCTGGCTCATGCGATCGAGCGCAACATCGTGGAGTGGCTTGCGCTGGTCGATGCGCAGGCAAACGGGGAGGATGTCCCTGTGCACCTGGATCATCTGCTCGCGCTGTTAAAAGGATACGAGTTGGTGAGCCCGCTTTCTCTAGAAGAGGCTGCAGCACTGGCACCGATGACGGCCCTTTGCCACGCCGAGTTTGCGCTCACCGAGACGGACTATTTTTTGAGCGTTTTGCATTCAGAAGAGAAAGCGCGCATAGCCAGCGATGACTACCTGGTGGGGCATGCGCGATGGTTCCGGGGCGCAGGTGGCAGCAAGCTGCTGGATGCGTTGCATAAATGGGCTGACGCGCGCGAGCAGAAATCGCATGGAGTACTAAAAGTATGAGTTGGTCGACGATCGCCGACTATCTTGCCTCGAACTGGCTTGAGGTCGCAGGCCTGGTCACGACGACACTGGGCATCTGGCTCACGACGCGTCGCACTCTGCTGTGCTGGCCCGTAGTGCTTGCCGCGGACCTGATCTATTTGATTGTGTTTTATCGCGCACAATTACTCTCCGATGCCCTGCTGCAGGTTTTCTTTGTGGCGTTCACCCTCTATGGCTGGTGGCATTGGTGGCGCGGGGTCCGCGAGGAAGGCACAGTACGCGTGGTTCCTCTCGCAATGGCAAGCCTTCTCATCGGCTTGATAGCCGGCGCCGTGGGCAGCCTTTTGCTCGGAGAGTTGGCAAAGCGTCTCCACGCCGCTTTGCCGTACCTCGACGCCACGCTCACCAGCTATAGTCTCGTGGCAAGCTGGTGGCAGGCGCGCAAGCACACCGCGAATTGGTGGCTTTGGATCGTGGTGGACCTGGTCTACATCGGCGAGTATCTTTACAAAGATCTGCGTGCGACCGCACTGCTTTACGCTGGCCTCGTGGCGCTGGCCGCATTGGGCCTCCGCGACTGGCGTCGCGCGGAAGCCGCTGCTTAAATTGCCGCTTGCACCACGTTGCGCAATGGTTCCCCTGCAATATAACGGCGTAGTTCATCTTCCGCCGTTTTAATCGCGCGTGGCGCAAATTGGTTACTCGATCCGCCGACATGCGGCGTGAGGAGAAGGTTAGGACAATTCCATAAAGCGTGGCCTGCCGGCAGCGGCTCAGGATCAGTGACATCGAGCGCGGCGCGGATCTTCCCCCCATTCAGCGCCTCTACCAGCGCATCCGTTTGCACCACGGGACCACGCGCCGCATTCACCAGCAAAGTGCCTTGCCGCATCAAGCTGAGTTGCTTACTGCCGATCAACCCCCGCGACTCGTCCGTCAAAGGCAAAATCAGAATCACCACTTCGGCTTGTGGCAGCAGGCGTTCCAGTTCGCTCACTGGATGAACAAGTGGTCCTGTATGGGCACGACGGGCGATTCGGACGAGGTTCACATTGAATGGCAAGAGAAACCGCTCAATCTCTTTCCCAATGGAGCCATAGCCTACCAGCAGCACGGTTTTGCCAGTGAGTTCCTCCTGCATTACGGGCGGATAATGCGGTCGCGGATCGCCGCTGATGGCGGCATAGTGCGCGCTCGCCTCGAAACGACGTTTCCATATACCGGATCGTTGCACATCGAGGAACAACGGAAAATACTTCAACGTGGCCAGGATCGCAGACAAGGTCCACTCGGCCGTGGAAATATTATGCGCGCCGTGCGCATTGCAAATGGTGACGTGAGGTCCCATTGCGCCAGGGATCCATTCCGTTCCCGCCATGAGCGACAGCACCAGCCTCACCCCGCGCAATCGCGGCACAATGCGCTGGGCTCGGGTAGGATACGGATCAGGGATCCACACATCGATCTCGACATCGTGGTCCAGATGCTCCGATAAGGCGATCAGTTCAACTTCTTCAGGGAAACCGGCAAAGAGTTCCGCAGCAATTGTTGCTGGATATCCAACTCGTAACATAGGCCTCAGATGGCCCGTAGCTCGGGCGTCTCGCCTTTATCCTACACGTGCAGTTCCGGTACTTTCTCGTTTGGACGGAGGTCTGCAGTTCGTTGTATGCGGCCCGGGCAGTGAGACTCGTCACCGCCGGCAAACACACTTTTAATCGATCCTGTAAGCAGAACGCTAAATTGATTCATGCGCCTGAAGACGAACAAGACGTGGTCGCAACAGCAGCTTGCCGCAAAGCTGCACGTGGATGGCGACCAGGGCTTTCTCAGCTGGGAGCACCGACGCCTGGTGATTCACGCAGCAAAGACCGCCCTGGCCGCTGCATTTTGTTGGTGGTTAGCGACGCGCTTTGGCCTGCCTGACGGCTATTGGGGAGCCATCAGCGCCATCATCGTGTTGCAGTCCAACTTTGGTTCCACCATCACCGCCTCCCGAGACCGCTTGCTGGGATCGTTGATCGGCGCTTTGTTCGGTTTCTCCTTCTCCCTGTTTGGCGCGCTGCCGTGGAACTACCTTCTAGCATTATTGGCGGCGGTAAGCGTCTGCGGTTTCCTGGGGTTCCGCAGCAGCTCGCGACTCGCCGGAGTGACCATCACCATCGTCATGCTCGTTCCACAGACAGGCTCGCATTGGACAGTCGCGCTGGACCGTGTGGGTGAGGTCATCCTTGGGATCGTCGTGGCTCTCGCGGTATCCACTTTCGTCTTTCCCGACCGTGCGCGGTTGCGCCTGCGCGATGGACTTGCCCAGGAGTTTCTCGTGCTGGGCGCATTCTTCGAGGCTATTTTGCAAGGCTTTCGCGGCGAGCCCGCGGAAAACCTGGCAACACTGCATGAGGACGCTCTCGCTGCCCTCCGAGGCAATAACCAGCTTTTGAATGAGGCGCGCAATGAACCCTCGGGCGGTCCCGGCTGGCGCGAGGGATTGGGCATGCTGGCGCAGTTTGGGCGCTCGATTTTTGATTCCCTTGTGGCGCTGGAACTGGCAGTGAAAGACAGTCATGAAGACGCCTATGCGCTGCAGCTTGAGCCTGCACTGGGTCGGCTAGCCATGGATATTCACTCAGGCTTTCACTACCTGGCCGGCTGCATCCACGGATGGCGGTTTCACGTTCCTCCTTCAGGATTGAACCTTGAGGAAGACATCGCACAATTGGAGGCCCGCATGGCTGAAGTGCGTCACACGGGTTTCCAATTTTCGCAAGCTGAGATTCTGCGCGCCTATGCAGTGCAATTGCACTTGAAGCAGATCGCACGTCTGCTGCGTGCGTCGCGTGTTGAGACCAGCCGTGCCATCGGCGAAGCCCAACAATGAAAGCGCTACCCAAGAAACTTCCGCAGAGCCTCAACGCAATCCTCTATTTCTTTAATCGTGATCGCGTAGCCAAACCGCAAGTGGCCTTCGCCCTGCGCGCCGAAGACCGAGCCCGGAATGGTGGCGATGTGCGCCTTTTCAAGCAGAATCTGCGCCGCGGTGCGACTGTTCTTGTGAATCTTCTCCACATTCGGGAAAGCATAAAAGGCTCCCGCGGGGGGCGTGCACTCAAGGCCCACATCGTTTAGTGCCGCAACCAACAGGTCTCGCCGCTTACGATATTCCTCACGGTGAGCGACGATCTCGGCCTCCGGTGTCTTGAGCGCGTGAATCATGGCATGTTGGACGGGCGTTGTCACACCGTTGGTAGAGTAAAGCACGATCTTGCGCAGCGCCGTCATGAAAGGCTCTTTAGCCACCGCATAACCTGCGCGCCAGCCCGTCATGGCATAAGTCTTCGAAAACGTGAAGCACGTAATCGTACGCTCCGCCATCCCCGGCAGGGATGCGATGGAAACATGCTCACCGTCATAAACCAGGTCTTCATACGCTTCGTCGGCAATCACGATCAAGTCGCGATCAATGGCAAAAGCCGCAACCTCTTCCGCCTCTGCGCGCGTAAACACCAGGCCGCTCGGATTCTGCGGCGTGTTGTAGTAGATGGCGCGCGTTCTTGGTGTAGAAAACTGCTCCAGCGTCTTGCGAATCCCATTGCGCCGCGCGCTGATACTGGGTACCAGCATGGGCCGTGCCTGTGCCCCGGTCACAAGATCGCCGATGGGAGTCCAGTATGGCGAAAATACCAGCGCGTCTTCGCCGGGATCGAGCACGGATTGGAAAGCCGCATACAACCCCTGCGATCCGCCCACTGTGGCGATCACCTCATCGGTGTTCACCTTGATGCCGTTCTTCGCTGCAAGCTTCTCCGTCAGTGCCTTGCGCAGCGGCAGCACACCCGAAGATGGCGCATAGTGCGTCTGGTTCTCGATCAGCGCCCTAATCGCCGCGTACTTGATTCCTTCGGGCGTTTCGAAGTAGGGTTCGCCGCCATGGAGCGAATGCACCTGGACACCTTCGGCGCGCATCCCCATCACCTTGTTGCGAATCTGCACAATGTCTGAGAATCCTACCTCGTCCAGCCGCTTTGCCAGCCGGATTCCGCTTTGCTTCGTCGGCATCGATCGGTGTCCTTTCAAATGAAGTGGTTTTCAGAATACCCGATGTCGACCTCTTTGGACGTGCAGCCACATCGAAAGCATCTGCGCATCACACCGCAAGCAACTCCGTGTATACCGCCATGCCTACCACCGCATCGGCACCTAACGCATCCAACTCATCTACTTCATGCTGGCTTCGAATACCACCGGCGACAATTAGTTGGCCATTTGTGAGCTTGCGCAGCCGTGCGGCCGTGGCCACGGGAAAGCCCTGCATCAGCCCTTCGCCGTCTACATGCGTGTAGAGAAATGCGGCGGCATGCGGCTCGAGTTGCGGGATGGCTTCGTCGGGAGTGAGTTCCACTTGCGCCTTCCAGCCTTTGACTGCAATGCGGCCGTTTCTGGTGTCAATCCCGGCCACGACGCGATCCGCGCCGATACTGCCGGCCATCTTGGCCGCAAAATCCACGTTGACAGAGCCCTGCTCGCTGAAAAGAGCAGAGCCGATGATGACGCGCTTTGCACCTGCTTCGAGCACACGATGTGCACGTTCGATCGAATGGATGCCGCCGCCCACCTGGCAGGGCAGTCGCCGCGCAATCTGAGCGACCAGCATTGAGTTTTCGCCCTGCCGCATCGCCGCGTCCAAATCAATTAGCTGTACCAATGGGAATCGGGAAAACTTTTCTATCCAATATTCAAAGTCGTCGAAGGCGAGACGCAACTTTTCGCCCTGAACTAGTTGGACGATGCGACCGCCCAATAAATCAATCGACGGAATCAGCATGGCAACCTCACCGAAACACCTCTCTTGGCCAACTCTTCTTTGAGTGACCGCGCACTCGAGACCCCGAAATGAAAAATGCCCGCAGCGAGTGCCGCATCGGCCTTGCCGCGTGCAAAGACATCCGCGAAATGAGACACCGTTCCCGCTCCACCCGAGGCAATCACCGGAATTCTAACCGCTTCGCTCACAGCCGCGGTCAACTCGCAATCAAAACCGGCGCGCGTTCCATCTGAATCCATCGAGGTGAGCAGAATCTCGCCCGCACCGCGGTCTTCCGCCTCGCGCGCCCATTCCACCACCCGGCGGCCCGCGGGCTTGCGTCCGCCCTGAACAAATACCTGCGCGTCACGCACCGGATCCGCTGCACCCGGATCGCGACGTGCATCAATCGCAACCACAACTGCCTGCGCGCCGAAGCTGCGGCCAATGGCGTCAATCAAGGTTGGATCGGCGAGGGCAGCGGAGTTCACGCTCACCTTATCCGCGCCCGCCTCGAACACCTGCGCCGCATCGTCGGCACTGCGAATGCCGCCCCCAACCGCAAAGGGCACAAAGAGTTCGCGCGCTGCCCGGCGAACCGTATCGAGTAGCGTCTGGCGTCCCTCATGCGTCGCTGTAATGTCGAGCAGGACAATTTCATCCGCACCTTCGCGGGCATGGCGCGCAGCGAGCGCAGCGGGATCGCCCGCGTCTACGAGGTCCACGAATTGCACGCCCTTCACAACGCGGCCGCCGTGCACATCGAGACACGCGATAATGCGCTTGGTCAGCATTGTGTCGCCCTGGCTTGCCACTGAAGGAAATTGCGCAGAATCTTCAGCCCCGTCTCTCCGGATTTTTCCGGATGAAATTGAACGCCCATCACGTTTTCCCGCTCCACTGCTGCCGCAAACGGCTCGATGTACTGCGCAATGGCGGCAGTTTCAGCGGTGACTGGAGCCTTGTAGGAATGTGTGAAGTAGACATACTCGCCCCGCTCAACCCCGGCTAGCAATCGCGATCCATCTCGCACTTCAAGGGAATTCCAGCCTACATGCGGTACTTTCTCTGAGCATTCGGGAAAGCGCGTACAGCGCTCCGCGAAGTGTGCGAGGCCAGACTGTTGGGGCGCCTCGCTCGACCCCGCGTAGAGCCATTGCATGCCCACGCAGATGCCGAGAAAAGGAGTGCCTCTCGCAATCGCAGCGCGGATTGCGGGAGTGAGGCCAACCGCGTCAAGCCGCTCCGTGGCCGCGAAGTGACCAACCCCGGGAAGCACAATTCGCGCCGCCGCATCGATTGGTGCAGGATCGGCGTCGGTCACGGCAACATCGGCGCCGAGATAACGCAGCGCTTTGAGAACCGACGTCAAATTGCCCGCCTTGTAATCGATGACGGTTACGCGCATCAGAGCAGTCCCTTTGTGGACGGCAGCATCTCGCCAAGCTGTTTGTCGCGCGAGCAGGCTACGCGCAGCGCTCGCGCAAATGCCTTGAAGATCGCTTCAATCTTGTGGTGATTGGAACGGCCGTACATCACCTTCACATGAACGTTGGCGCGTGCGCCGCGAGAGAAGCCCTCAAAGAAGTCTGTCACAAGCTCGGATTGCAGATCGCCGACTAATCGCGTGCGCACCTTGGTATCGACTGCAAAAGCCGAACGCCCGCTCAGATCCACGGCCGCGATCGCCAGCGTTTCGTCCATCGGCATCAGAAAATATCCCGCGCGTAAAATCCCACGCTTTTCACCCAGTGCTCGGTCAAATGCTTCCCCCAGTGCGATGCCCACGTCTTCGACAGTGTGATGCTGATCCACATCGAGATCGCCGTCGCAGCTGAGTTCCAGATCAAAGGCGCCATGCCGCGTAAACAGTTCCAGCATGTGATCGAAAAACCGGATGCCTGTCTTGACCTTATATTGGCCGCTGCCTTCGATGGTGAGATGCAGAGCGATACGCGTTTCCGCAGTGACACGTTCGACGATGGAGGTTCGCGCAGTTGTTTTGCCCGCGGGTGCAGTGTTCTTTCTGATTGTCATTGGGTTTTCACTCCGAGGCCCAAAGCCCTGATAACTTCATTGAGGGCAGCGACCGCCTTGACCATCTGCTCTCGTGTTCCTATGGTGATCCGCACCCGGCCGTCGCACCCCGGATCACTAGAGCGATCGCGCACCAGCACTCCGGCCGCTCGCATTTGCACGGTAAACTCCGCGTGCCGCGGTCCGATTTCTACCAGGACAAAATTGGCTTGGCTAGGCCAGTGATGCACATTTATTTTATCGAGAGCGGTCTCGAACTCAGTTCGCGCCTTCAATACTTCACTCACGTACCAGTCAAGGTAGGTCGTGTCTTCAAGTGCGGGCGGCAAGCAGGCGAGAGCCAGGGAGTTCACGCTGTACGGCGAAAGCACGCGCCGAACCCAGCGCATTAAATCCACTGGACCGGCCAGCACACCGAGCCGGAGACCGGCCAGTCCGTAAGCTTTTGAAAACGTCCGAGCCACCACTAGATTAGGGACGACGCCAATCAAGTCGACAACGCTCTCGCCATGAAAATGAAAGTACGCTTCGTCCACCAGTACCACGGCGTGAGGTGCGCGGCGCGTGATCTCGATAATTTGATCTCGTGTCGCCACGGACCCTGAAGGGCTGTTGGGATTGGCGATCGCGATGATTTTGGTGCGTGGCGAAATGGCGGCGATGAGACGCTCGTAGGGAAATCGCAAGTCATCCGCGGCCTGTACGGTTACCGAATGCGCGTCGGTCGCCGACGCATAGACCTCGTACATGGTGTAGGTCGGCACAGGAAGCAGTAATTCATCGCCAGCTTCGAGAAAGGCCTCAAACAGCACGTGAATGGCTTCGTCCACGCCATTCGTCAGCGCCACTTGCTGCGGCGCGAGACTGAGATGCCCTGCGACAATCGCTTCGATCGGCTCGCGTTCCGGGTAGCGGGTCAGATCGCCTGCAGAGATTCTCCCCAATACCTCACGCACCTTGGGCGAACAGGCAAGCGTGTTCTCATTGAAATCAAGACGGAGAACATCGCGGTTTCCAAGCGGAGGGTGATACTCCTTCATCGCTCGCACGCGGGCGCGCGGGGTTGGGATCGCGGTAGTTTCAGTTTTAGCCACGAGGCCTCCTTTCGGAGCGCGTGCGAATGGCCTCGGCATGACCGACCAATCCCTCCGCCTCCGCCAGCAAAATCGCGGGTGGGCCAAGCGAGCGGATCGCTTGCGAAGCGTACTCCTGCACGGTGATGAGCTTGACGAAATCGTTGACGCTCAGCCCGCCGCGAACCCTCGCCATGCCTCCCGTGGGCAAAGTGTGATTGGGGCCGGAGATGTAATCGCCCATGGGTTGCGCAGACCAGCGGCCGACAAAAACCGAGCCCGCATTTTGCACCCAATCGAGATCCCTTGCGGAGTCCACAGTCAGATGTTCGGGTGCAAGGCGATTTGTGATTTGATGCGCTTCATCAATCGTCGATGCCAGGATCACCATCCCGTTGCGGTCGAGCGCCTCACGCGCAACAGCATTGTTGCGGCTGCGCAGTCTGGTCTCCGCGATGACCGCTTTGGCGAGTTCGGCGCGCGTGGTAATAAAAATGGCGAGCGCTTCCGGATCGTGTTCTGCCTGCGCCACAAGGTCGGAAGCGATATCGGCCGGATTGCCGCGTTCGCTCGTAACGACAATTTCAGTCGGCCCGGCGAGCATGTCGATCGCGCAATCGAAGGCGACGAACCGCTTGGCCGCTGTGACATAGAGGTTTCCCGGCCCTACGATTTTGTCGACGCGTGCAATACTCGCGGTTCCATAGGCCAGCGCCGCAACGGCATGAGCACCGCCCAGGCGATAGAACTCCGCGATGCCAAGGTGGTGCGCAGCGGCGAGAGTCTCAAGCGCGGGCTTGGGCGAGACAACTACGATGCGTTGAACGCCCGCGACCTGCGCTGGAATTGTCGTCATGAGCAGGGTGGAAGGCAGCGGGTGGCGGCCACTTGGGACGTAGCAACCGGCAGAGCTCAGAGGGCGCACGAACTGGCCGGTACTAAGGCCGGCAATCGAAGATGTATTCCACGACGTCGGCATCTGGCGATTAGCAAAGGCACGAATCTGTGCGGCAGACGTAATCAGCGCCGCTCGAAGCGATGGATCGATGGCCTTCCAGGCGCTCTCCATCTCCTCCGTCGTAACCCGCAACTGGGATTCATCATTGAGGCCGTCAAACTGCGCCGCATAGCGCAACAAAGCGTGATCGCCTCGGCTTCGCACAGCGGTCACGATTTGCTTCACGGCGGGCAGCACAGCGTCGAGCGCTGCGCCTCCACGCCGTTCCAGCGCGGCAATTTTCGCGGCCGCTTCCCGTGCCCCTCGTCCTTTGGTCCGGATCAGTTTCATCGTTCGCGTGTCTCGTTTCCAGAAGCTACAGCACGACCTTATTCAATGGGTACTCGACGATGCCTGTGGCTCTAGCTGCCTTGAGCCGCGGAATCACATCGCGTGCCACGCGCTCTTCGACAATGGTATTGACTGCTACCCATTCCGAATTGCTCAACTGCGAAATCGTCGGCGAATTGAGAGCGGGCAGTACGGCGAGCACTTCATCGAGGTCAGCGCGCTTGACGTTGAGCATGAGCCCAACCTGCGATTGCGCATCAATGGCTCCGCGCAGCATCAATGCGAGCTGATCGATTTTTTGGCGTTTCCACGAATCCGCCAGAGCCGCCTTGCCGGCGATCAAGTGTGTCTCGCTTTCCATCACCGTATCAATGATCTTGAGGTGATTGGCCTTGAGCGAACTGCCCGTCTCAGTGACTTCTACGATAGCGTCGGCCAATGTAGGCGGCTTTACCTCCGTGGCTCCCCAACTGAATTCAACCTTAACGTTCACTCCCTTGTCGGCAAAGTAGCGCTTGCTCACTTCCACTAGTTCGGTTGCGATGATCTTGCCTTCGAGGTCTTCAGCTTTCTCAAAGCCGCTGCCCTCGGGAACAGCCAGCACCCATCGCACTTTGCGTCGACTCTGCTTCGCGTAGGTGAGCGTCGTGACGCTGGTGACTTCGAGCCCGCTTTCAACGACCCAATCGATGCCGGTGAGGCCTGCGTCAAGAACGCCATGATCCACGTAGCGGGCCATCTCCTGCGCGCGAATCAACATGCACTCAATCTCGCTATCATCAACTGAAGGAAAATAGGAGCGGCCATCCGCGTAGATGTTCCAACCGGCGCGCTTGAATAGCGCGATCGTCGCATCCTGCAAGCTGCCCTTGGGAAGTCCGAGACGAAGTTTGTTAGCCACGGGCCGCCTCCGTTTCTGCCGTCAGTGACTTAGTGAAACAACTCACAGTGCCCTCGTGGCAAACCAGGCCGTCGCCTTCCACCTCGACGCGAAACAGCAACGTATCGTTGTCGCAATCGGTTGCGGCTGAAACAACACGCAGCCGATTGCCGCTGGTTTCGCCCTTCATCCAAAGCTTCTGGCGGGTCCGACTCCAGAAGGTTACAAAGCCGCTCTCCAGCGTCTTGGCATAGCTGACCGGGTTTAGAAAACCCAGCATCAGCACTTCGCCGGTGCGCGCATCTTGCACGATGCCGGGCACCAGGCCATCCATTTTGTCGAAATCAATTGTCACAGTCGCGTCGCTCATTCTTCTCTGGCTCTTTCCTGTTCACGTTTGAAACTCATGCTTATAAACAAAAAGCCCGTCGGCTTAGTCGCCGGCGGGCTTTTATAATTCCTGATCTCTCTGGCCTTTTACTTCAGGCCATGGCAGTCCGCCGGCATGGGGGTCCCGTGATGGTGGTGACCGTGATGGCGGTGGCTCTGCATCTATTTAGAAGCTAGAGGCAAACCCCTTGCGGTGTCAACCTTAACCTTTTGCCGGCCCTTGAAACATCACGAATCCTCCTATGCATCTCCAACCGTTTGCGCCTCCGCCGGTGCGGTGCTGCCCTGTTCGTGAAGTAAGTCAACCACATCCTGATACAGGCGGTTGCGCAAGTCGAATCGTTCCGACGCCCGCGCTACGTAGCGCACCTGGACCTCGATGCCGGATGCGGACGGTCGCAGATTCACCACCGGTGTCGCGTTGAACTGGCTCATGCTGGCTCCACGCGTTCCACGCTTCCACTCCTGCTCGGCAATCCGGGAATTCTCTTCCGTCTCTTTGACCACGGCCTCGTGGATTCGCTCGACCATCGTGTGGATATCATCGGTCGCCGGAATATTGACAGAGATTTCGTCCCAGGTCCATTGTCCAGCTGTGGTGAAGTTGAAGTACTGGCCTCGAATCGCAAAGCTGTTCATGAAAGCAATTCGGCGCCCCGTGGGGAGCCCCTTGTCGGCCAGATTCCCCGTTTCAAGCAGTTTTGTGCTGAACAGGCCAACCTCCGTCACTTCGCCGCCCACGCCATTAATTTCCACCCAGTCGCCAACATGGATACCATTGTTGCCAACCAGGATGAACCAGCCGAGAA
Source organism: uncultured Acidobacteriaceae bacterium (assembly GCA_963800145.1). GTDB lineage: Bacteria > Acidobacteriota > Terriglobia > Terriglobales > Acidobacteriaceae > Telmatobacter. Next base: position 592,064 of record CAWCZX010000002.1, read on the forward strand.
ATGCGATGATGAAATCCTGCAGCGCGATCGTGAGCGCCGCGGTGGCAAGACCAAGAATTGTAGGAGTCTCTTGCGGCGTTCCAAAGATGACGAGGAGAATCAGCACCGCGCCCACAACCTGGATCGCCAACTCAACTACGCTGCGCAGGGTATGCAACTGACGCCGATCGAGCGAAGGATTATCCATCAGCCGTCGCACAACCTGATCCCCGATCAGCATGCAGATAAGGATGAAAACGATCAGCGACAGAGACTGGAGAATCATGTGCAAGACGATGCGATGTTGCAGCAGCACCTGGGTGGACCACTTGCCGTACACCGTGGCAAGCTGCTGTTCCGTTTGGATCCGGTCGTCATAGATACTTAATATCTGCCGTTCAACGCTTCGGGCTTTGATGTTGGCAAGCCTGGCGGCCCGGTCCGTTGTACCGCCTGACGCGGCGGCGGTATTTGCATTCGCTTTGGCCTCAAGCGCATTGTGTTCAGCCGTCAGGAGTCGGACATTCTCCTGGCTTTGCTGCAGAGCTTGCTGAATGGACTGATAGCGATCGCGTTGACTGAACCAGGCGCTCAACCGTTTCGCCAATGTTCCCCGTTGCTGGGCAGAAACAACGGCAACCTGCCCGTCGCCGTGCGATTGGCTATCGTACTGCCGCATCGACGCTTCGTGTGCGGCCAATTCCTCCTGGATCTGGGCGCTCTGATCACCCGACGCACGGTCAAGATCCCTCTGGGCATCGGCGAGTTGGTCGGAGTCAAGCCCTAGTTGAGCCTTTGCAACTTCGAGATCGTCATTGTCCGAAGCCGGTGGTGTGCTATTTTTCGACGAACCAGCAGGCGGATTTGATTTGGGAGTAAGGCTCTCAACCAGCGCCTGGTCTTCCTTCACAAGCTGCTGAAGCTGCGCGACCTTCTGCGAAAGAGCGAGCGCTTCCCCTGTCAGGGTTCGATTCTGTGCCTGCAGACCGGCTTGGCGAAGCGCCGCGGCAAAAGCCTGATCCACTTCGTGATCAGCCAGCCGCTCAGCATCGCGGGCATATTCAGTTTCCTCAACCGAGACCGCAAGCGGAGCAAGGGCCTGGGCTGTTTGCCACGGGCCCAAATCCACGAGCGTCTTTTTGCTGCCGGCGCCGGTCTGTTTCCTGAGGAATGAGAGGTTCTCCATGGCATCGCGCGTGGTCCAGGAAAACACCACGCACAGCAGCAGAAGCGCGAGCAGCACCAGTAGCAGGATCAGCCTGACGCGACCGAAGATCCGCTCGGCGGCTGCCCCGCCGGGGATGGAAGCAATTGGGGGAATTGCCATGAACCCATTTTTACAGAACTTGGGTTCATTCACGCATGAAAAAGTAACCGTGCCTCTATCACCCTTGTTTCAATGAGCTTGCGGTTTCTTCCGTGCGAGGGCGACAATGTATTCATGCGGAACAAGGTGCGAATCGGAGCGATGGCTGCGGCCATTCTCTGCGCTTTCTTGCCAAGCGTGAGAGACGCGGTGGCCAGCGGTACGCCAGGACCTCCCAAAGCGCACTCGATTCCAGCATCCGACGCGCGCGTCGACATCAATCACGCTACTGAGGAAGAACTGCTGAAAGTGCCAGGAATGACGCGCAGTTGGGCCGGGCGCATCGTGCGCTTCAGACCCTACCACGCCAAGAATGACCTGCTCGATCGCGGCATCGTGACCAGCCAGGTCTACGATCGAATCAAGGACTACGTAATCGCCCACCGCGACAATCGGTAGGCGATCATGATCATGCTTCCGCGGTCTTTGCGTTTGCGTCGTCGCCGCGCCCCAACAGCCTGCTGAGAATCACGTAAAGCACCGGGATAAAGACCAGGTTGAGCACCGTTGAGAGCAGCATACCGCCAACAATTGTGGTTCCCACTGAACGCCGTCCCAGTGCGCCTGCACCAGTTGCAAAGACCAGTGGCATGACTCCGAGAATAAATGCGAACGAGGTCATCAGAATCGGACGCAAGCGCAACTCGGCAGCTTCAATGGCCGCATCGGCAATCGAGCGCCCCTTGCGGCGCATTTGTTCCGCAAACTCCACAATCAAGATTGAATTCTTTGCTGAAAGGCCGATCAGCATCACCAGGCCGATCTGGCAATAGACATCATTGGATAGGCCGCGCAACGCCACAAGTCCCAATGCGCCCAGTACCGCCATCGGCACTGCGAGCAGAATGATGAAAGGCAGCGCAAAGCTTTCGTACTGCGCGGAGAGCGTGAGATAGACAACGAGAAGGCCGAGACCGAAGATGAGCAGCGCCCTTCCGCTGGACTCGATTTCGTCCAGGGTCAGGCCGGTCCATTGATACTGCATCCCCGGCATCATCACCTTCTTCGCCAAATCCTCCATGCCCGTAATGCCCTGCCCTGAACTGTAGCCGGGCGCTGGCGATCCATCGATCTCCACAGCGCGGAAAAGATTGTAGTGCGTAATGACCGGCGGTCCGGCACTCTCCGACACTGTCACCAGGTTGTCGAGCGGAACCATCTGCCCGCTGTCGGAACGCACATAGAAGTTATGCAAATCGTTAGCCGTCATGCGGAAGTGCTGGTCCGCCTGCACGAAGACTCGATAAGTGCGGTTGTTGAAGTCGAAGTCATTGATGTACTCCGATCCCATGAAGACGCCCAGCGTCGTGGTGATCTGCGAAAGAGGGATATTCATGGCCTTCGCCTTTTCACGGTCAATGGTGACCAGCACCTGCGGGTCGTTTGCCGAGAAAGTCGTCAGTAGGCCAGTGATGTCCTTGCGCGCCCGTCCCTCGTTCACAATTTGGTGAGCGACACGATCCAGGTCAGACAATGTGTTCCCGCCTGTATCCTGCAGCATGAACTGGAAGCCGCCATAGCTACCCACGCCATTGACGGCAGGCGGCTGAATCACAGCGACCAGGCCGCCGTTGGGCTGAAACATCAGACTCATTAATTTCGGCGAGAGGTCGGCAACGATATCTGCCGCAGAGTGCCCTTTTCCCCTGCGCTCATCCGCAGGCTTTGTTCTGATGAACATGATGCCTGCATTGGCGGCGCCGCCGTTAAAGCTGAAGCCCATCACAGAAAAGGCTCCCGCGACGTCTTTGTTGGAGTAAATGATGGCTTGTGCGCGATCGGCCAGCGCAGTCGTGTATGCCAGTGAAGATCCCGGAGGAGCCTGCACAATTCCAAACAGGAACCCCTGGTCCTCTTGCGGAATGAATCCCGTGGGAACTCTTTGATAGATCCAAACGGTAGCACCCAGGCCGACAAAAAAGACCACCAGCAGAACGTAGCGAAGTCGTAAGGCCACATGGATTATCTTCGCGTATGTCCGGGCCAGCCATGTGACGAAGGCATCAGCCCCGTGAATAAATGCGGCAAAGACCCTCGACACCGGGCGGATATGAAGGAAGTCCAACTGGCGTGGACGCGCTTCTTCGCCCCTGAGGAACAATGCCGACAGCGCCGGCGAAAGCGTGAGCGCATTAAAGGCCGAGATGGCAATCGAAAACGCGATCGTTAGCGAGAACTGCCGATAGAGGATTCCGGTAGTGCCGGGGAAAAACGAGACGGGCACAAAGACCGCGATGAGCACCAGCGAAGTTGCGATCACCGCGCTGGTCACTTCACCCATGGCTCGCGAAGTAGCCTCGTGCGGGTCCGAGTGCTCCATAGCGATGTGCCGCTGCACGTTTTCAATCACAACAATGGCGTCGTCAACCACAAGTCCCGTGGCCAGCGTGATGCCGAAGAGCGTGAGCGAATTGATCGAGAATCCAAAAACCTTGATGAAGGCAAACGTGCCGATCAGCGATACCGGAATGGTCACCGCGGGAATAATCGTCGCGCGCCAGTCGAGCAGAAAGAGGAAGATCACCGCAATGACGATGGCGATGGCCTGCGCGAGAGTGATGAGTACCTCCCGGATGGAATCGCCGATAACCGTGGTCGAATCGAACGCGATGACATACTCAAGTCCCGGCGGGAAGCTCTTCGCAAGTCCAGCCAGTACCACCTTGGCGCGCGCATCCACGTCCAGGGCGTTGGCATTGGAGAGTTGCTGCACGCCGATGCCTTGTGCTTGAAATCCGTTGTACTCGAGGGATGAGCTGTAATCTTCCGCTCCCACCTCGGCATGACCGACATCTTTCAGAAGCACCAGGCCGTTGGCGTTGCTTTTTACAATAATGTTGTCGAACTCGATCGGGCTGGTCAGGCGCCCGATCACACGCACCGGTATCTCGAAAGTTTGCTTCGAATCGGAAGGCGGCTGACCGAGTTGGCCGGCGGGAATCTCGATGTTCTGCTCGATCATCGCGTTGACCACGTCAGTCGCCGTCAAACCGCGGGCAGAGAGCTTCAACGGATCAAGCCAGACACGCATGGCATACTTGCGCTCGCCGAAAATAGTCACATCGCCCACGCCGGGCACGCGTTTGATTGCGTCCTTCACGTATACGTCAAGGTAGTTGGAGACGAATTCGTGCGAGTATCTGCCGTCCCGCGAAAAGAAACCGGCAGCAAATACAAAATTATTGTTGGCTTTGCTGATCGTGATTCCAGTGGAATTTACTGCCGCGGGCAGGCGCCCCGTTACGCTGGCTACGCGGTTTTGTACGTCCACCGCCGCGATATCCAGGCTGTAGCCGGTGTTGAAGGTTGTTGTAATCGAGCTGGTTCCGCTGTTGGTGCTGGACGAACTGATGTAACGCATGCCCTCGACGCCGTTAATTGATTCTTCCAGCGGGATGGTGACCGCTTTCTCAACGGTGTCTGCGTTTGCACCGACATAATTGCACGCCACGTTTACCTGCGGAGGCGACAGCGTGGGGTACATGGCGATCGGGAGGCTCGGAATGCAGATGGCTCCAGCCAGAATGATTAACAGTGCGCATACAGTGGCGAATACTGGCCTATGAATAAAAAAATCAACAAACACTGGAACCCTTTCTTTTCCGCTTCAAGCGGGCGCAACCTGACAGCGCTCCTGGTAGTTTCCCGCGGAGTTCTTCGTCCAGGTGAGGTCAGGCGCCCATTGGAAGAACGGGCATGCCGTTCACCAGAAATTGGGTGCTCGACACGACAACGCGGTCACCCGGATTCAACCCAGACGTGACGGCGTAGGTGTTCCCGACCGTTTCGCCCAACGTGACCGGCGTCTCGATCGCCGCGAAGTGGCCATTCTGCTGCTTCACCACGTAGACAAATGTCTGTCCACCCAGACGAGTAACCGCCAAGACCGGGACAACCGCTGTCGGAGATGTGCTCCAGATCACCCGCGCCTTGATCATCTGCGCATTGCGAACGATATCAGGCGTGGGATGCACGGGCGCCTTGACCAGGATCCCTTGTAAGGTGGGATCCACCTGCGGCGAGACAAAATCGATCCTTGTCTTCTCCAGCAGTTTGCCGCTGGTGTCCGACAGATCCACTTCCAGCCCCATCCGCGCCTGGCTCGAACGCTCGGTCGGTACGTAAATGTAGGCCTCGAGATCCTTGTTCTCGTCCACGGTAGTCAGCATCGTACTCGACGACACGTAGTCTCCCACGTGCACGGGAATGTCGCCCACCACTCCCGTATACGGCGCGCGGACCGTGTAATAGGCCAGCTGCTCTTCTTGCGTTTTGCGCAGAGCCGACGCGGACTCGTAATCCGCCTTCGCGTTGTCGAAGGCCTGTTGTGCCTGGTCGTATGCGTCTCGACTGGTCACGCCGGATTCAAACAGCTTGTGCTGCCTGTCCAGTTCGATCGTTGTGTAGTCGAAAAGTGCCTTCTTCTGCCGCTCGGTTGAACGCTGTGCCTGCACCGTCGCCAGTTGAGGCTGCGAGTCGATCTCCATCATCACCTGGCCCTCTTTGACAAGCTGGCCCGATCGAACCTCGATTTCTGTCAGGCGTCCGGAAACCTGCGGCTGTATCGTGGCCGAGCGGCGCGACTTGATCGTCGCCACATACTCATTGCTTTGCGGCACCGGGGCCAGGGACACCGTCACAGTCTGCACTGGCATGGCCTGCATTCCCGCCCCCGCGGGCGGCGCTGCCGGCTTCTTCTGGCAGCCACTGGCCGCCAGTCCCAAAACAACTCCACAACCTATACCAAGAATGCGTTTCAAAACAGTAGTCGTCACTTGCCCCTTCTTCTTCCCAGACCCGCGAAACACGGCCCATCCTGAGCCCTTGGTCGCAATGTCCGTGCGCCGGTTTCTTTGCCCGGCAGTATCTTCCGTCTTGGCGGGTGAGCCTCGCTCGAAGTGATGCCGCCCAAGGCGGCGACAATTGAAAGCTGGATCTCTTGCGACAATAGAAAGCTGGATCTCTTATTTGACGCTCGTCGTTATCTCATTGTCGCAAAAAACCATGCGCCGCGTCAGGCCCCTTTAGAGAAACGACTCCTCAGGCGTTCTCGCTCTGCCACGCGAAGGGGCTAAAGTTGGTCCGTTTGTCAAAAGTGTCTACCCCCTCGGCCTGTTTGAGCCAGCCCACCACCAGGTAGGTCATCGGGGTGGCTACCACCTCGACTGCGACCTTGATCAGGTAGGAGGAAAGCACCATGCGCAGCAGCATCCCTGGCGGCTGAATCCCGGCAAAAGCCACCACGATAATCACCGCCGTATCCACAGCCTGGCCTGTCACCGTGGAGCCGACCGTGCGGGTCCACAACCAGCGGCCACCCGTGAACAGCTTGAGCTTGGCCAGTGTGTAGCTGTTGGTGAACTCGCCCGCCCAGTAGGCCACAAGGCTGGCGGCTGCAAACCGCGGCACCAGGTTGAAAACGGTGGAATATGCGTCCTGCCCCTTCCACTCCGGCGCCGGCGGCAGCGCGACTGCCAGTTGCCCCATCACCGCCAGCAATGCCATGGCGAAAAACCCCAACCAGATGGCTCGCCGCGAGGCGCCGTACCCATACACCTCGGTGAAGACGTCACCACATATATAGGTGAGAGGAAACAGGAACTCCGCCGCGCTCGGCCGCAGCGGTCCGATCTGGCAAATCTTCGGCCCCACCAGGTTTGAAATCAGCAGCACCACCACAAACCCGATGGTCATCAAGTCGAGATAGCGAAAGCGGCGCATTCCTTTCGAGGATAACCCACGCCTTGCGCGCCCCGACCCACCGGCGGGTTGTGATCCTCCACGCCCAATCAGCGCATTGGTCCAGGGCGGACCTGTCGAGGGCCGTTGCGCACCCCATCCCAGGGCGAATTGACGTGGTCAGCCGTCCTTGCCGCAGCTCACGTGTTTTGACACACCTCGAGCGAGTTGATAGCCTTCATAAGGGCGCATCCGGACATTTCAACCCGCACCTGCCTCCCAGCGTCCCCGTCGTCTAGCCCGGCCTAGGACACCGCCCTTTCACGGCGATAACACGGGTTCAAATCCCGTCGGGGACGCCAAATAATTCAATAACTTAGATCGGACTCGTGCTGCCGCCGGGACAACCCCGGGACCAAACTCTCATTGAAACGGATCACCTCTTTTCCTCGCTAGGTTCACGCATCCGTCTTTGCACGGCCTTCTCGGTCTACTCAGTCCGCTCCGCCCCGCGAAGATCCTTAGCGATGCGATTCTGCGCACGCGCTTAGCGGCCATCTCCCGCCTAGGCATACTTGTCAGGGTGTTCTTTGATCGCCTTGGCTTTTCGCTGAGATTGAAGACAATTGATGGGATGAAGGGCGGTCGCATCAACTTCCTCCACGAGGCTACTACCCCGCAGGACACACGTGCGCAGCTAGTCGAGATGGTACGTCAGATCAAGGCACCTGGCTGACAATGCATGCGCGACATTACGTGCTGGCGCCGGCCGAGAACCAGCGGGCCTTTTCCACAATCCATGACCGGTCAGCATATCCATATGGAATGACTGAGCGATGGTCTGCTCATAGGGCATCCTGCGCTTTACCATGACTCTTGTATGCGCCTATTCATCGTGGTACCCCTGCCGGCTTCAGTAATCGAAGAACTCAACACCAACCAGGAACAAGCCATTTTCCTGAAGGCTGGTCGAGAATCTGCTCTGATAGTGGGATAGGAGCTTTGAGCTTGTGAAGCTGTTTCGAGGGATTAGACCGCTGCATAGTGCCCGCGTTGCACGAGACGTGCTGGCGGGCGTCGTGCTGGCTGCGATGGATATTCCGCAGGTTCTTGGGTACAGCAGGATCGCAGGCATGCCAGTGGTGACGGGGCTGTATTCGCTGCTGCTTCCGCTTTTGGCATTTGCAGCTTTTGGCTCGTCGCGATATTTGGTGGTGGCGGCGGACTCGGCCACGGCAGCGATCTTTGCGGGTGGGGTGTCAGGCATGGCGACGCCCGCCGGGGTGCGGTATGTGGCTCTTGCTGGGATCGTGGCACTGCTGACCGCGGTGATTCTGCTGCTGGCAAGGCTGCTTCGTCTGGGTTTCATCGCGGACTTTCTTTCGCGGACAGTGCTGGTCGGTTTTCTCACCGGGGTCGGGCTTCAGGTTGGGATTTCCGTTCTCGGCGAGATGCTTGCAGTACAGGTGGATTCGCGCCGGCCGGTGGTGCAGCTCTGGGAGGTAATTCGCGGACTTCCGCTGGCGCATCTGCCTACGGTAGCGGTGTCGGCTACGGTGCTTGCCTTTGTACTGGTACTGCGGCGCTTCGTTCCGAGACTTCCGGCAGCGCTAGTCGCGGTTGTGGGGGCAATTCTTGCGAGCGCTACGCTGAATTTGGCGGGGCATGGTATCGCGACGATCGGGCCGGTGGTTGGCGGTTTGCCACGCCTGGGATGGATGGGTCTGCTTAGCATTCGCGAGATGAACTGGAAGGAGGTCGAGACGCTCCTGACTGTCTCAGCATCGTGTGCCGTAATGATCCTCACCCAGAGCGCGGCGACATCGCGGATATTTGCAGCAAAGCATTATCAGGAGGTGAACGAGAATATCGACTTGTTCGGGCTTTCGGCTGCGAATGCAGCGGCGGCGCTGAGCGGAGGTTTCGTGGTGAACGGCAGCCCCACACAGACGGCGATGATGGAGGATGCCGGTGGGCAGAGCCAATTGGCGCAGGTTACGACAGCGGTAGCGGTGGGGCTGGTGCTGCTGTTTCTGACCGAGCCGCTCCAGTATCTTCCCACCTGTGTGTTGGGCGCTCTGGTTTTCATGGTTGCGCTCCGGCTGATCGACTTGAAGGGGCTACGAGACATCCGGTCGGAGAGCCCGGGAGAGTATTCGCTGGCGGTCATGACAGCAGCCGTGGTACTGCTGGTCGGGGTCGAGCAGGGCATCGTGCTCGCGATGGTGGTATCTCTTCTGCGCATTGTGCAGCACAGCTATCACCCGCATAGCGGCGTGCTGGTCGCGGATGGAAACGGGATCTGGAAGCTGTTGCCCGCAGCGCCAAATGTGGTGACGGAGCCTGGGCTGGTGCTTTACAGGTTCGGAGCGGCGCTCTTTTATGCCAATGCCGGTCGGTTTCTGGAAGAGGTGTCTTCTGTCGTTCAGCCGATGCCATCGTCCGTGCGCTGGGTGGTTGTAGACGCAGAGGCTATGACTCACGTGGACTTCACCGCGGCGCGAGTGGTGATTGCTTTGAAGAAGAATCTCACCGAGGCTGGCGTTGAGTTGGCGTTTGCACGGGTGCCCTGGGATACGCGCTCCGACTTCGATCGGCACCATTTGACGGAAGCGATAGGACCTGAGCGAATCTTCAACAGGCTGCATGATGCCATCGCGGCATTCGAGGAGGCGGCAGAGCCATCTGAGGGGAAGAACGTCAAGACAATCTCTGACGCGACGAGGCGTGCCCTGGGAGGCTCGCTAGGCGAGCGGTAGCGCGGTGAGAGTGATTCGCCTTCGCTATTGGAAATTCGGATGCGCTGGTACCAGGTGGAAGGCGGAGAATCCGGTCGTTGAGTGTAGTCTTTGATCCGCGGACCCTTCTGCGGCATAAAGCAGCGTAGGGGGCAACGAAGAACAATACCTCAGGAGCTTCCCGATCATGAAAGGCCGTTTGACTCCCGCGAGAGTGCTTGTCTTCAGCTTCATCGCCGGAACAGTGCAATTCGGGCTTGCAATGATCATTATGGGTGGATGGACAGCGTTCTTCAGCCATCCGGCGTTGATCGCGTTAACGGTAGCCACCCTTGGGATGATGTTTGTCGCGCCCTTCGGCAACGCAAACCTGAGCTCCGGCGAAAAGGAGGACCGCGCCAACCGCTGGGTCTTCACCGCTTTCAGCCTGATCGCATTGGCCAGCGCCATCGTGCCGCCCTATACAGATCGCATCGGCCTGTGGACCATCGACGGAGAAACAACCCGCTGGATCGGCGTGATTACGTATGTGCTCGGCGGAGCACTGCGACTGTGGCCGGTCTTTGTATTGGGTTCGCGGTTCAGCGGGTTGGTGGCCATTCAGAAGAACCACAAGCTAGAAACACGCGGCATTTACAGTCTTGTTCGTAACCCCAGCTACCTGGGAATGATTATCAACATGCTTGGATGGGGACTGGCGTTTCGCGGCTGGTCCGGGGTTGCCGTGGCTTTGCTGCTGTTGGTGCCACTCATCCCACGCATTCACTCCGAAGAGCGCCTTCTGCGTGCACACTTCGGTGCCGAATACGATGCCTATATCGCGCGGACCTGGCGGCTGATTCCGGGGATCTATTGAATCACGATTGGCGTTCGTCTCCGCTTTTGCTGGCAGCCTAATCCCGTTTTGGCTGCTCCGGTCGAGTGACCATCTATACAGAAGTAGCCCCAAAGACGGGCTACTTCCCTGTTGGCGACAGCCAACGATGCTCTGGCTGAGTCGTTGCAACAAGACAACCAACGAGCAGAAGAACGCATATCAGCTGTACTGTCTTTGAGTCTCCGATCGCCGAGCAGTTCATGTTCTTACTCCGCCACGCTAGCGGATATTGGTCGTTACTGCGCTTGATACACAGTCATCGACTCCGCCGGCTCTTCGATGTGCAGTTTGCCATTGTTTAGAACCGGAATAGCCCCGGTTGACGGGGACTTGACACTGAATTGAAGACAATCTGCCAGCGCCGTCTCTGCTACTGGCAGCTCGACCTTGCTACTGCGCTGAGCCTTGTTTACGACGATCAGCAAACGCATGTTTGAGTGATCGGGCGAGCAGCCTGTATTCGCCGAAGCGCGCACAAACGCGAAGATGTCGGCGTCCGCAAAGAGATTCTGCTCGATTCCGGTCTGCAGTTCAGGATGTGCTGAACGCAAGGCGAGCAACCCTGCAGTCCACGCAAAGATATCCTCTTCCTCTGCGGTGCGACCGGTCTTGATGAAGGCATTGTGGGCATCTCCCGCAAAGCCGCCGGAGAAGTCATGACGATTGTCCGGGTCGTCGCCGCCCTCCATTCCGATTTCGTCTCCGGAGTAGATTTGCGGCATTCCACGGATTGTTGTGAGTAATCCCAGAGCCAGTTTGAGTCGGGGCACGGAACCGCCGGCCTGGGTCAGAAAGCGTGTCGTATCATGGTTGCCAATGAAGGGAACCAGCCGCTCAGGATGCGGATAAAGCGCATCCCGGCGCAGTACCTGGGCCAGCTCCGTCATGGGCTTTCCCTGAGTAAGAACATCACGCAAAGCAAAGTACACAGGAAAGTCGAATGGAGTGTCGAGTCCCGTATCGATGCCGCGATGTTCGGCTCCTCCCGCAAAAAATGAGGTAACCTCGGGATCGCGATGGAAGATCTCGCCCACAGTAGTCAGATGGGGATAGACGCTGTGAAGCGTGGCGTGAAAATCGTGCCAGAACGCTCGGTCTACATAAGGAAATGTATCCAGACGAATCCCGTCGAGGTTGGCTGTCTCAACCCACCACAACGCATTTTGGATCAGGTAACGTGAAACGAGCGGATTCTCCTGATTCAGATCGGGCATCGCATCGGTGAACCAACCGGTAGTAATTGCGCTCCACGCCTGCCTAGGGGCATGAGGATCAACGAGCTCGTAAAAGTCATGCTTCGCAGCGCGATGGTGCTGGAGTGTGCCATGGAACCAATCGGAAGCCGGCGGGTCCGCGACCCACGGATGCTCGACGCCAAGATGATTGGGAACCAGGTCGATGACCAGCTTCATGCCCCTGGCGTGCAGCGCGTCAGAAAGATGACGGTAATCGTCCAGAGTTCCGAAGTGCGCATCCACGGCGTAGAGATCTGTGGCAGCATAGCCGTGATAGGACTCCGGCATCGCTTCGTTCGATGAGACCGGCGTTGTCCACAATGCAGTGACGCCCAGTTCCTGCAGATAGTCGAGGTGCTGCTCGATTCCGGCCAGATCGCCGCCATGCCAGCCGCGCGGTGCGGCACGATTGAATCCGGGCTGATTGTTTGCCGGATTTCCATCGGCGAAGCGGTCGATCATGATGAGGTAAAGAACGTCAGCGGAAGAGAAGCCGCGATGCGCGTTCGGATCTTGAGAGCGCTCGGCCAATTGAAAACTATGGCGTGCGAACCCCTGATGATTGCTGGCTGTCACCCACAGGGTTTGCGGGGCAGCGTTTGCCGCACCCAGCCACAGAAATGCCCAATGGCCGTTCTCCGATACCTGCGTGCGGATAAGAGTTACATCTTTGCCTTGCACGGCGAACGCAGCGCCATTCAGGCCTTCACCGTGCACCAACAGCATCGGGTCTGGCAGACCGGACCACCAACCTGGTGGATCAATCTTCTCGATCTGGGGCTTTCCGATCGGTGTTTCTTCAATCTGTGAGATGGTTCGATGCGGAACTTGCGCCCAGTGCGTTGAAGAGTCAAAGCAGAAGAAACTAGCCAGGAGCAAAGATGACCACAATCGCATAGAGTTCTCCGAAGAACGCGCATAAAAGCAGCGAAAAAAGAATCACCCACCCACCAGCACTGTGCCATCAAGGCGCCTTGCCTTGAAAGGCCGCGCCAGAAAGCAATATGCGAGCGGATCATGGCACAAAAACACGTGCGGCAACCATGAGTGTGCCGGGTCGCGTTCAGAAACCTTTCTGGAATCGGAGCATGTCGCGAACTCAAGCGAAGTTCTGTGAACCCGCGGACACTCTCGATCGCACGGCGTGACGTCAAGGATTGCTCCACGGCAGCGAAGAGCCGCCGCGGAGCAGGTTGGAGGTGGGTTAGAACGTGACGCGAAGCGAGAGCTGCAATTGCCGTTGCGAGTTGGCGCGCACGCTGGTGATATGCCCGAAGTTACCGTCGTCGAGACCCATGTCGGGATTAGTGAAGGCCGGCGTATTGGCCAGGTTGAAGGCATCCGCGGTGAAATGCCCCGCCACGCCCTCCGTGACCGGGAAGTCCTTGCCGATCGACGCATCCAGATTACGGAAGGCCGGTCCAACCATAAAATTGCGGCCTAGCGTTCCAGGAGCAACGAAGGTGCTGTTCTGCCCGTTCGGGTTGATGACCGTCGGATGGCTGAAGGCCGAAGTGTTGAACCATTCGTGCAAGGTCTTGGGATAGCTGATCGTGCCGGTAAGGTCGGCACGGTTGGTCATACCGCCGCCGGCCAGAGAAGTCGTGCCGCTTGGAGCGGTATAGAGGTAATTGCCGGTTGTGACGGTGATGGGCGTCCCTGACTCCAGGGTAGTGATGACGTTAAGATGCCATCCGCCAATCGCTTCGTTGACGGCCCAGGGAGCATTCGACAGAAACATCTTGCCCCTGCCAACGGGGAGCTCGCCCAAAGCGCTGAAGGTAAACACCTGGCGCTGATCCTGGTCAGAGCTGCCATAATTGGCCTTCATGTCCGGGCCCGCCGAGGTGATGAAGATGCCCGCTCCACTGGTTCCGGTACCGAAGGCGCCACTGGAATCATCCAGCGCATGCGACCAGGTATAGGCCCCTGTGAACTGGATTCCATTGTGCATCTTGCTGTTCACATACACCTGCAGCGCGTTGTAGGTGGATGTGCCGTTATTCAAGCCGCGATCGATCGAGCCGAAATTGACTCCATTGGCGTCGTGATAGAGAACCGTGTTCGGCGCGGTGTTGAGTTCCTGGCTATTGATGTTGAACCAGGTAGACAGATGTTGCGATGATGTGCCGACGTAGGCCAGGTTGACCGAGGTCTGCTGTCCCAACTGGCGCTGCACCTGAAGATTCCATTGCTGGATCATTGAGGTCGGCCGGTTGGTATCGACGGAGATCAGGTTTGCATTGACAGGATCGGCGCGATTGATTGTGGAGCCAAAGACCGGCAACGGAAGATTGCCTTGTGTCGCCGGAAGAGCCTCGTTGCAGGAACCTGGTAGGGTATTTCCCTTTGCGTCCGTGGTGGTGCAGGCAGGCGCAGACCCAGTGAAGTCGAGCCGCCAGCCGCCCTGCGCGGGCGAATCGGAAAAGCTAGCAGAGCCGTTGAAATCCGGGTTCTCGCTCAACTGGTTGCCCACGCCCCCACGGTCCAGGAAGTAGTAGACGCCGTAGCCGCCGCGGATCGAGGTCTTGCCGTCGCCGAACAAATCGTAGGCGAAGCCGATGCGTGGAGCAAAGTTGGTCTTGTTGGTGTTGACGATGTTGGGTGAAAGCCCGTTAACGCCGGCTTGCTGCAAGGTCAGCGTCGACAGATTGAAGTTCGACTGGTAGTTGTGGGTCTCCAGCGGGAAGGTGTATAGGTCATAGCGCAGGCCGAGATTCAGGGTCAGGCGCGGGTTGATCTTCCAATCGTCCTGGACGTAGTAGCCAGTCTCCCAGTTCTGGGTGACAAAGTAGCTGCTGGCCACGCCGATGCTGTAGTCGTCCACAAAGGCCGCCAGCATATCGGAGGTGGCATTCCCAGTGAAGTTGTTGCCGCTGAAATCGAAATAGCCCTTGGCATTGTTTCCCTGGAAGAAGGAGACCTGGCGCTTTTCGATGCTGCCGCCAAATTTGAATGAGTGGTTCCCCTTGACCCAGGAAATGGAATCCACAAACTGGTTGCTCGATTGCGGAACGGTGTAGGGTCCTCCGTCTCCCGTGTAAGTACCTTCAGGCCAGCCGCCGTTAATGGCTGCGCCGCCGCCCAGCAGGGAGTTGCGGTTGGCATTCAAAATGCCCAGGTTGGCCGAGACGGGGATGTTGTCCATCGGAGGAACGTAGCCGAAAAAGTCATACAAGTGACCGTAGCGGAACTCGTTCACCATATTCGAGCCAAATTGGTGAGTTTCGCCAACCGCCTCGCCACGCGGATGGACCGGGTTCACACCCGTGCCGTAACCGGCAGGAAGATTCGGATACTGGCTTCCCTTGGTCAGAACGTCCTGCCCATAGCTATAGCGCACGAAGACGTTGTCCTTGGAGGTTGCCGCCCAGTCGATGCGCCCGTCAAAGTCGTTGAAGTTCTGCGTCCCTGTCGGGAATGAATCGTAATTCTCGCTCAACCCGACGTTGCCGCCTGTTCCGGTCATGTTGTTAGGCAGCGGGAAGGCGTTCAGGTATTTCAGCGCGGCCGCATTCAGCCGGCCGGTCGGGATCTTGTTGCCCGGGAACGGCAAGCAAGTCGTGGGGTCGTAGATGGTTCCTGCCGGCCCTGCGGTGGTGGTGCAGCCGGTAACCTGTTGGTTGGGCACGCTGGTGGACCAGCCGAAGTTAGGGGTTGTGAGCAGCTCTGAAAAATCGCCGGTGCGCATCAAGGCCGTGGCTACTGTGTTTTGTGCCTCTCCATCGGGGGTCTTCAAACGCAGACCTTGATAGCCACCAAAAATGAACAGCTTTTTATGCAGGAATGGGATCGGACCACCCGCCGAACCGCCGAACTGCGCGCGGTGAAACGGACTGGCCGCGGTCGTGGGGCTGAAGTAGTTCGGACTGGCGTCGAAGATACCGTCGCGGTCAAAGAAGAAGGCCGATCCGTGATAGTGGTCGGTACCCGACTTGATCGAGTTCTGCAGGATGGCGCCGCCTGCTCTACCGAATTCGGCTGGGGCGACCGAGTTGGTCACGCGGAACTCTTGCATGTCTTCGACAGGCGTGATGAGAACGGTGCTATTGACTAGCGATTCATTGTTGTCTAATCCGTCCAATTCGAAGTTGTTCGACTGCTGGCGCAGCCCGTTGGCCGAAATGGCCGTTCCGCCAGTTTCCATGTCCCGCCATGTCTCGGCGTTGCCGCTGGCGCCGGATGCATCGCTGCCATAGGCGCCACGCGTGATGCCTGGCACCAGAAGCGCAAGCTGCGTATAGTTGCGCCCATTGAGCGGAAGAGCGGATATTTGCTCTGCCTCGACCACGTTGCCGGTCGAAGAGGTCGTGGTGTTTACAATCGGCGCGGCGTCGGTCACGGTGACGGTCGTCGTGGCGGAACCCGGCCTCAGCTCGAATTTAAGCGCCTGCACCTGTGAGACGTCTAACGTCAGACTCTGCGTCGTAGTCTCAAATCCTGCAGCGGTGACCGTGGCCTGATAGTTGCCGCGAGTCAGCGCCTCAAAATGAAAGTTGCCGGTGGCATCGGTTACGGCTGTCTGCCTCAGGCCGGTGTCCAGGCTGCGTACCTGGATAGAGGCGGCAGGAATTGCCGCGCCGGTTTGGTCCTGAACTGTACCTCGAATGCTGGCGAGATCGGTTTGGGCGAACAAACTGGGCGCGAGAAGGAAAAGCAGCAGAGCCGCAAGCTTCATCCAGATACTGGTCATGCGCGTGCGGCACTGCCCTGTGGGCGGAAAAGTGAGACGATCTTGCATCGCAATGTCCTCCGAAAGATGAACAAGTCCGGTTCGGGAACGCGGTCGGTCCTCGCCTTTCCCCGTAACCACGCATGACATGACACCTTCGGAGACACTGCGGTCAATTCACTCTTCGCCTCTTTGCTATCAATTGGTCATCTCCAATTAACCTTAGTAGTTTCACAAGCTTCGGAGATCTTCTCTCCTGGAAAATGACGCCTTCCAGCAGATAAAGCAAATCCCGGTGCCATTGTGATTCGATATTCGGTACACTAAAAGCTGAATTCCTGCGGGCCAGTGATGAACGTGGAAGAACAGAAGAATGGCAGCGGCCATCTGCAATTTGGGCTCTTTGACGTCGACCTCAAGAGCGGGGAACTGCGACGCTCAGGTAGTTTGGTCCGTGTCCAAAGCCAGCCCTTCAAGGTGCTGGCCGCCCTTCTCGAGCAACCGGGCCAAGTTGTGTCCCGTGAGACGCTGCAGCAGCGGCTGTGGGGCTCAGATACGACTGTTGACTTCGATCACAGTCTGGGAATCGCGGTAAATAAACTCCGCGAGGCATTAGGTGACCACGCCGAAAACCCCCATTTTGTTGAAACTCTGGCCAAGCGGGGTTACCGGTTCATTGCGACAGTCAGAACAATTGATCCGCACCCCGCCCTGCTGCCTGCCCCACTGCTCGTGTTGCCAAAAGGTTCAACATCCTGGCGCTGGCTCGCGGGTTCACTGGCCTGCATTTGCACGGGACTGGCCCTTGTTTTGATACTGCGCTCCCCGGCACGCCAACCCTACCGCGTCGGCCAGATCACCTATTCGGGGCACGTGTTGGCTAATGATCCGGAGGTGGAGAGCTTCTCCGGCTCGGCAAGCGATGGCGCCCGGCTTTACTTTTCGCATGTGGAGGCCGGCAACCCGGTGCTGGCCGTGGCCCTGGCGGCCAATGGCGAGGTCAGTCACTTTCATCTGCCTTCCGAAATTCCTGCTCCGCTGATTGGATCATTGTCGCCGGACGGCTCAAGACTGATTCTTCATAGTCACTTGCAGGCGGAGCCCGAGCAGCCCTTGTGGATTGTTCCCACGCTCGGCGGCGATGCCCTCCGTGTTCCCAACGTTCTGGCTCACGATGCAACCTGGATGCCCGATGGTCGCCGCCTGCTTGTCGCCAGTGGAAGCGATCTGATCGTCATAGGGACCGATGGCAGCGATCCCAGCAAATTGATGACTGCGCCTGGCGTCGCATTCTGGCTGCGCTGGTCGCCGGATGGAAAACGCCTGCGCTTTACCCTCAACAATCCCAAGCGCCAAACCACGGAGTTATGGGAGGTGGCCGCGGATGGCAGCAACCTTCATGCTCTGCTGCCTGGCTGGAGCCAGCCTGCGTCGGAGTGCTGTGGAAGCTGGACGTCGGATGGAAGGGATTTTGTCTTTCAGTCCGCACACAACGGCCACCGAGATATTTGGGCGCAGCGGGAGCCGGGATGGCTGCCGTGGACACCCAAGCCAAGACAGATTACCAATGGCCCGCTCGACTACGAGGCTCCCGTCACGTCGCCTGGGGGCGGTCGCGTCCACTTCATCGGAGTCAACCAGCAGATTGAGCTGTTGCACGCGCTTCCCAACTCCTCCACATTTATCGCCCTGGACGAGAATCTGAGTGCGGCGGCCCTGGCCCAGTACTCTCCCGACGGTCACTGGGTGGCGTGGCTCAACGCTTCAGACGGCTCCCTGTGGCGCAGCCGGGCTGACGGAAGCGAACGCATCGAATTGACCACCCCGCCGCTGCGCATATTCAGCATGAAATGGTCTCCGGACAATCGCTCCCTTGCCCTCATGGCAGCCGAGCCCGGAATGTCCTGGAAGATTTATCTGATCGACGCGGAAGGAGGAAAGCCCGCCCCGCTTCTTAACGAAGACCGCAACGAAGCAGATCCCGATTGGTCCGCGGACGGCCAGTCGCTGGTCTTTGGCCGACTGCCCGACCGGATGGACAGCAGGCAACCCAAGGCAATCTACCTCCTGGACATCAAAACGCGCAGGGTGGCGGAAATCCCCGGCTCGACCGGCCTGTTCAGTCCTCGACTTTCCCCCGACGGACGCTATATTGCCGCCATTCGCCTGGATCAAACGGCGCTGCTGCTGTTTGATCGCAAGCTCGCACTATGGACAACCCTGACCGCACATGGGGCCGGAGATCCAACCTGGTCTCATGACAGCCGTTTCCTCTATTTCCAGGATTTTCTTGAGGCTGGCAAGCCAATCTACCGCATCGCTGTTCCGGCAGGAAAAGCGGAACCAATAGCCATCATGGACAACCTGCGACCCATTGCTGCGACGGATTACCGATTGATTGGTTTGGCTCCCGGCGACCTGCCCATCGTGAGTGCCCGCACCTCCACGGTGAACTTCTATAGCGTCGACCTGAACGAACCACCTGCGGTGGGGCCAGCCGCTCGCTAGTCGCTCGCAGGGGATCTGTGCCTTCTATCCTCGCGCCAATAGTAAGGCGCGAGGGACGGAGACTCCAACAGCATTGATGGGCGGAATCAATGAGGCAAGGGGCATCTTAGCGGAACGGCCGGCCTTTCACTTGCCCTGCTCCTTCCCGTAAGGTGAGCAGTTCGTCTGCTGCGACGGATTTGATTGACTCAACGAGCCCCGATGGCCAGTGGACTTCAATGTCCGCTGTGGTCGCAGCGCCAAGGCCGAAATGCAGGCGCGGATCATTTGAAGAGAGAAAGCTGCTCTGACTTAATAACTCCTGAACCTGCACCTTGCCCCCATAACGCACCAGCACGCGCGCGCCAATCGCGCTGCGGTTGCTCCGGGTACCCTCGAGGCGGATCTTGATCCAATGGTTGCCGGGTGGAGCGTCATTGCGGAGCAGCGTCGGCGGCTCATTCACATTCATGATGAGCACGTCGATATCGCCATCGTTATCGAAGTCGCCAAACGCAGCGCCGCGGCTGCAGTGGCGTGCGCTGATTCCCGCTCCGGCCTCCGGACCCAGTTCAACAAATGTGCCGTCGCCCTGGTTTCGAAAAAGGACACGCGGCGTTCGTGCAGGAAATGCCGGCAGGACGCGCGCAGCCTCCGGGTAAACAGTGCCGGTGGAGAGCAGCATGTCAGGATGACCATCATTGTCAAAGTCGGCGAATCCCGCGCCAAAGCAGACAAAGCGCGTTTCCCCATTAAGACCGGCCTGGATGGTCACGTCATCGAAATCGCCCTTGCCGTCGTTGCGGTAGAGGCCGGTAGCCTGGTTGTAGTAGTGAGTCTTGAGCAGGTCGGTATGGCCATCGAGGTTGTAGTCACCCACGCTGCCGCCCATGCCGCCCATCTGGCGGCCATCGCCGCTGAGCGCAACGCCGCGAAACAAAGCCTCTTCACGAAAAGTGCCGTCGTGATTGTTCATCAGCAGCAGGGAGGGCGTTGAATCGCAGACCACGAAGATATCCGGCCAGCCGTCCTCGTCCGCATCGAAAGAGAGGACAGTAAGTCCATAGGATCCGCGAAACCCCGACACGCCCGATTCTCTGGAAACATCCGTAAAGGTGCCGTCGCCATTGTTGCGGTAGAGATAGTTCTGCGCCTTGGGCAGACCCAGAGGGCCGCATAGTGTTGGTACGCCCTGGAAGTTGCAGTTGGGCACGGATAGCGAAGGCTTGGGGGCGGTGGCCTCATCGATTTCGAGATAGTTTGACACAAAGAGATCGAGCAGACCGTCTCGGTTATAGTCAAAAAATGTGCAGCCTGTGCTGTAGCGCGTAGTGGGATAAAGCAGCCCGGCCTTGGCTGTCACGTCCGTAAAGGTTCCGTCGCCGTTATTGCGATACAGACGATTTTGTCCGTAGTAAGTAAGGAAGAGATCTTCAAAGCCGTCATTGTTATAGTCGCCCACGCAGACTCCCTGGGCCCAGCCCGTGTCGAGCAGTCCTGCCTTGGCTGTTATGTCGGTGAAGGTTCCGTCGCGGTTGTTTTTGTAAAGGCGGTTGCTCGCATTCGGCGGGGTATCCTTCAGCCTTCGTCCGCCGAGGATGAAAATGTCCATCCACCCGTCATTGTCGTAGTCGATAAAGGCGCAGCCGCTGGCCATCGATTCGAAGATGTAGGTGAAACTGTCGGGCTCGCCGTAGACCATGGTTGCGGTCAGCCCTGCGGCGTGGGCCACATCCTCGAATCGCGAGAAAGGCACCATCGGCTTACTCGCAGGAAGCGCGGCGAGTAGTCCATTGGGAAGGAGAACGGGAGCGAGAGCGCCAGGAAAGGTGTGCAACAATCGACGGCGCGTCCAGAGGTCGGCATTCTTGTCGCTCATCATCGCCGGCGTCCTCTCGCAGGTGTCAGTTCGCTCGCATTAGTGCTGGTTCTGCGCGTCAGCCAGCTTCCGGCTTAGTTCGAGAGCGGCCTGATTATCCGGCTCTATCCTCAGCGCGGTGGTTACAGCATCCTGTGCTTCATGAAATCGCGACTCCATACCGAGCGTCGCGGCCAACGCGACCAACGCCTGAGTGTAGTTTGGAGCAGCCTTTAATGCCAGCCTGAATTGCAGTTCGGCCGCGGCATTATTGCCGTCCCGGGTTTCAACGTAGCCAAGCTGGTAGTGTGCGGGGGCAAATTCCGTATCGGTCTTGATAGCCTTCTGCAACGCAGTGCGCTCGCCCGCGGTATCGCCTAGTTCGCCCAAGACAATGGCAAGCCGGTAGGCAAGTGCGGGATTGTCAGGGAGCGCGGCGCTGGCTTCTCGAAACAGATCAGCAGCCTTCCGGTTGTCTCCAGCTTTCACAGCCTCCTCAGCCTGCGTCGATTTCAGTATGGCCAGGGATTTATCCGATTCTTCCTTCAATCTCTGCTGGTAAATCTTGAGTTGTTCCTGAGCCTCTTGTGTTCTCTCCCAGCGTACGCAAAACCTTGGCGAGTTCGAAGCGGACTTCCGGTTCCTTTGCACCGAGTTCGATGGCCGTCTTGAACTGCTCTCTGGCTCCATGATTGTCCTTAAGCTGTTCGAGTACGAGGCCAAGATTATAGTGGGAGTTATAAAAGCTGGGGTTCAGAGCCACCGATTCCTCAAGGTGTTTGCGGGCTGCGGCAAAGTCTCCCGCCCCGCGTTCCAGCATGCCATTCAGAAAAAGAAAATCGGGATCGTGCGGAGCCAGGGCCAGCAATTTGCGCCCCAGCGGCGCCGCGACCTGATTGTCTCCGTTGATGATCAGGGTCCTCAAATAGACGCGCTGCGCTTCGATATCGCGGGGCTTCTGACGCGCCTGCTTTTCCGCCAGTGCCTGCGCGGCCGCGCTGTGGCCTACGTGAATGTCGAGCGAAACCAGCGCTCCTGTGAGGCGGTCGGAGTTTGGATAGCTCTTCAGCCCTTCGGTGAGCACCTTTTCGGCGTCATCGAACATGTCAGCCATCCTGTAGGCGATAGCCAGATCGAGAGTCAGGTTCTCGTCCAGCGGCACAGTGCGAAGATGGCGGATCACCGTCCCGTAATCCCCGGCAGCGATAAGGCCCTTCGCCAGCCCGTCGAGCGCCTTCTTCGAGGCAGAGTCGATCTTGAGCGCAGCCTCAAAGGCCTCGGAAGCACAGTCTGTTTGGTGATGTTCGCTGAACCAATCGCCCAAGACGGAATAGTTATCGGCATTAGGATGGGCGCGGAGCCGGGCTTCTAATGAGGGAGGGCCGGAGCAGGTCTTCGCGTACGTCGTGACAGTTGCAACCAGGCAGGTCGCACCCAGAAAGGCAACAAGGATCACCGCGTTCTTCGCGCGCAACAGAAGCGTGGAGACTTTGTCGCCCGAGATCTCCGAACCAATAGAGCGCATGATTCCTAATCCTGAGAATAATTGAGCAGCTGCGACCCAAGCAAGGAAGACACGCGTTGCTCGATTCCTTCGCGGTACGGGTTTCGAGAGCGCCGGGATCGACCGTTGTGCCATCTCATGGTTCGTCAGCAAACCTGGCAGGAACTTGGAAAAATCAGATCAGTTAGCCGCCGCAGATGGTTTGCGGATGTGGGAATCGCACAGCGATTTGCAAGCCCGCCGTCAGGCAGGCGTCATATGCAAGCCATTTCCGGCGGGTTGGAGCAGCAGCGGCGGGCGATAGGCTTTTCCTTTACTCAACACCGCCCAGACCATGCGAGCCATCTTGTTGGCCATCGCCACCGTCGCTACCTGTTTGCGTTTGCGTGCAGTGAGATCACTGCCAACCATGTACTCAGGCCAGTCGATTGCTTATTCTTCTGCAACAAGATCGTGTGCGTAGTTCCTGCCGAATTCACGGCCTATCAAGTTGAAAACTCAATGGTGAGCTGAGCGCTGTTTCAATATGGCGTAGTGCTTCCCAATGGTGAGATGCAGGCTCAACTCAATGCTGGTGCGCAGTCGTTCACCATCCCGTTCTGGAGTGACACCCCGGACGTTGAAGCTGATATTACCACCGATGTTTTGGCGACAATCTCCGCACATCCGAGAGGGTGAAACTAATACTTCATCCCGTCTTCGTGTCGTCTTGCAATCCACACCCACGCCGCACACCTTTGCCCAACTCTTCAGATGTCAGATAGCGAACGCGACCTTCAGGCGCTCGGGGCCGGAGCGCGGTTGGTCGGGTTGATTTCTAAAGGACTGGGCGTTGCTGAACATATTCGCTCCGTATAGGACGGAATATGACCTTGGTCTGGGGCTTGGAAGTCTTTGGGATCAATGGCTGGATGATATGCAGAGTTACTCTCGCAACTCTGAAGGCAGATTATGGCGGATACCAGTCGTAGAGCGGCAGGCCAGCCGGACGTAGACGTGTTTCGCTCGAACTGCCGACGGATAACTGACCTATGCTGGCAATGAGCACATCGGACCCTCCATAGTCTGTGGAGAGTCAATACCGGTCGGTTTAAGTCAACGCGATAGATAGTCGGAGTTTGTCTGTTTACAGACTACTGCGCGCGACATTCCGCATTTAAAAAACTTATTTCAGGATGCGCTTAATCTTTGTGGCTAAACATCATAGACTTGCTGTGCGGGAATGAACTTCTCCAAAGCGGAATCAAATGACGAAAAAGAGCATTCATCCAACGCTAAACCAGGTTGCTCGGAAAGCGGGCGTAGGCACCACCACGGTTTCTCGTGTTATCAATGGTGGCGACCGGGTGAGTCCAGATACACTGGCACACGTACGCCGCGTGATTGAATCGCTTGGCTACATGCCCAATCAGGCAGCGCGGACCTTAAAGGGGCATCGTACCAAAACGATCGGCCTGGTTATTCCCAGCATTGCGGACCCATTCTTTTCGAACCTCGCTGAAGCCGCGCAAGCGATCGCGCGCGTGAACGATTCGCTGCTTATCGTCACTGTAACGTCCAACGATCCGCACACTGAGATCGAAAACCTCAACGTTCTCATCCGCCATCGCACGGATGGCCTGCTCATCGTGCCGGCCAATTCGCAAAGTCAGACATTGCGCGACCTGCTCGATCGAGTCGCCGTGCCAGTAGTAGCCATCGACCGCCCGGTTGCCGATTCGTCGTTCGTGTCCGTCGTATGCGATAACTTTAAGGGCGCGATAACCGGCACCCAGCACCTCATCGATCACGGATGTAAGCGGATCGTTTGTCTTACCGGTGAGAGTAGCTTGTACACAATTCGCGAGCGTATGCGCGGTTACCGCAAGGCAGTCGAATCAGCATGTTTGCCCTGCATTTTCGACACCTCGGTCAAGGACTGCAAGTCAGCCGAATATGCGATCAAGAGCATGCTCGACGGACCGACCCCCCCGGATGCTATCTTTGCGACCAAGAACAGCACCACGATCCACGCCTTCGAGGTCCTCCAGGAGCTTAACATTCCCATACCTCAATCGATCGCGTTGCTGGGTTTTGATGATTTCGAGCTTGCATCGACCGTTCGCCCATCGATCACTGTGATTCAACAGCCTGTCGAAGAGATCGGGCGGCGGGCCGCGGAGATCCTCTTCGACCAGTTGCTGGATGATCGCAAAGCTGGTTTAGCCGTCTCTTCCAAACGTAATCTCCAAATCAAAATGCAGACGCGTCTCATTCGTCGCAGTTCTTGCGGCTGCATTCCAGCGATCTCTTGAAACTACAAAATGATTTCTTCAGGGCGTCCCGGCCTTACCGCAGATAACACACGATAAGTGCGGAAAACGCCCTCAATGGGGCGTTGATCCGTTCGGCAGGAAGGGGTTCGGTGTGTCAATCGAAGAGTGAGTGCTATTCAGCTTGTCGCACAAGTCGAACTCCTGCTGCGCGAGGTCGCGTAAACCCTCGCGCCGGTAAACGCGACCGAGTTTGAAATGAAGCGCGGA
This sequence comes from uncultured Acidobacteriaceae bacterium, assembly GCA_963800145.1. Classification (GTDB taxonomy): domain Bacteria; phylum Acidobacteriota; class Terriglobia; order Terriglobales; family Acidobacteriaceae; genus Telmatobacter. The sequence continues at coordinate 616,981 of CAWCZX010000002.1, forward strand.
GGAGTTAGGCGCAAGCGCGATAGCCTGTTCCAACTCGCTTTGAGCCTTGGTCAGGTTGTTCTGCTTCTCGTATACGCTGGCAAGTTCGTCATGTATCCTCGGGTTCTCCGGTGACAATGAGACTGCGATCGTTAGATATGGAATCGATTTGTTGAAGTCGCCCCTATCCGCCAGCAGTGTGCCGAGATTCAGAAACGGCTGCGAGTCCGCCGGAGAATCGCCCTGCCAGTCAATTGCGGCTTGGAACGCCAACTTCGCCTTGTCGATATCGTTCAATTCGCGCCACGACAACCCAAGATTGTTCTCGGCCTCAATGTATTTGGGATGCAGCGCCAATGCCCGCTCGAAGCTGGAGATCGCCTCGGCAAACCGACTCTCGTTGTACTTGGTACGCCCCAGCAGATACCAGGTGTCGGCATCGTTGGGGCTTTCGGCAGTTACTTGAGAGAACCACCTGTCGGCGTCCATATAATCGCCGAGAATCACATAATCCGACGCGACAGTCTTCAACTCGTCGGCCTTCGGACGCCTGTATTTTGCGCCGGCCGTGAATTCTGCAAGTGATTCAGTCGCCTTCTTATCGCGGAAGAGCACGTATCCCAACAAGAAGTGTGCGTCGGCAGATGACGGATTGGTCTTGAGATAAATGAGTAAGGCCGCCTCTGATTCCGCGAGTTTACCAGCCGCCAAGAGCGCACGCTCTTGCGCCAGGGGATCGGCGGACTGCTGGCAAACACAGATCCCCGTACACATAATCATCAGAAGCAGGAGACAAGGAATAATTTGGGAATTTTGCTTTTTCATCGGATGATTACTTGCCGTCAGCATCGCATGATTTCATCTTTGTCAGCAATAGTCGCATGTCCTCAAGGTTCGGACAATAGAAGAGCGCGGCCGCGAGGGTACTTCGTGCCGCCGGGCCGTCTCCGGTCATGCATTCGACTCTGGCCAGATTCATTGCCAAGCCTGGAATATCAAGATTGCGCTCGAAGGCAGACTTCAAGAACGGAATTGCATCTTTGGGCTTACCTGCCTTTGCCAGCAGTATGCCGAGATTCGAAAGCGCCGTAAGATCGTCAGGATCGAGTTCGAGAACTCTTCGGAAAGCTTGCTCCGCGATCTGGTAGTCTCCCCGCTCCGCGCTAAGGTTTCCCAGGGCATCGAGAGCTGCTTTGTCGTCCGCAATCGCCTCCCGCTGCGCTTTGAGTTGACTCCAGGCGGTCGCTTCGAATGATCGATTTCCCTCCAGCAGCAACTGGTAAGCAGCCATGGCATGGTCGCGCTGACTTGAATCCGAAGCAAAGAGCGGAACAAGTTTGTCCTCTTCCTTGCCCGCCTGCTCAATGGTCGATTCTTCCGGAAGCTTTAGAATGCGGTGATCTGTCCAAGCTACATGAGGAATATTTACCGCGCCGGTGCGGCGCATGTGACAGCTGGTGCAATCCTGGTTCTCCGGGTGATGCTTCGACGCGAACCCCGGTTCACTGTGGCAGATGAGGCACTTACTGCGGAAGAATGCAGCGCGGTGCTGCACATCCGGTGTGTAGTGTGGATCATGGCAGGTTGTACATGACATTCTGTCTCCACTCACTCGCTTGCAGGTGCTGCGGTCGAGTTGCTCAACCTCGCTCACGCCGCGGGCCGTGAGCTTGGCGCCGGCGCGAACATAATAAGACAGATAAGTAAAGATGGACTCACCCGGACGATAATTCAGAGCTGAGTGGGCGGCTCGCTCAACGGAAACATCTCCCTCGAGATGACAGCTGATACAGATTGAATCCCTTCGATCGGCATCCAGCTTCGCCGGGTTCACAATTGCTGATTTACCGCGAGTAAGCACGTGTTGCTGCGAATCTCCGTGACAAGCCTCGCAGGTGATGCCCGTGTGCAGGAAGGGCAGCCCTTGATACCGGTTGATTGTACCGGTGTCACTGAATTGAACAGAGCTCATGTGGCACCTTAGGCAACTGCTCTGCATGGGAAGAGGCGGCGGCATCGTCTGCATTTCTGCAAGGCCGGGTTTCATGTCGTACCCTTGCGAGGCGGCGTACCAGGCAATAGGTGATTCAAAGAGGTAGTTGTTGATGGAATACATATAGGTGGTGCCCAGATGGCCAGAGCCAAGAAAGTAACTCAGAGGCAATTCATTCATTTCGCCGGACCCGGAAGGGACGCGAAATGTGAGAGTGGCTTTTCCTTGCAGAGATGACACAGTGTATTCCACACCCGAAGGCTTGTGAAGGAATCTGCCGGTCTGCAGATTGTCAGTCGCAAGGCCACTCGCATTCGCCATAGGGGTTGCCAGATAATTTTGATAGATCTTCTCATGGCATTGGGCGCAGGTTGCGTCCGCCTCTCGTACCGGCGTCGCCTGAGAAAGAGCCGAGCACTGTGCGAGCGCTACAGCTAATAAATACACCCACATTGAGACACGGTATAAGAACATCTTCGTTCTATTGTGCCGTGCTCTTGATTGCATTCGAGTCATTTGCCTGCCGCGCCACCGCCTCGCTGGCCTCTCTCTGCAACCGACTATAGGTCTGCATTTCCTGCTGCGCTTCGGCGGTCTTGCCCTGCGCTCTGTAAACGGCTGCAAGAAGAAAGTGGATAGATGGCTCACGTGGGCTGTCCTTCTCGGCCAACAGCAGATCTGGTAACGCCTCTGGTTGCCTGCCCAACCTGACCAACGCCCGAGCGCGATCTACACGAGCCTGCATGAGAGAGGGGCAACGATCGAGCGATTGGTTCACGTCGGATAACGCGTCCTCACTGGAATCATTGGCCTCGAGAATCGAGTTCGCCAATTTCCAACCTGCGATGCAGTTGTTGGGATCGTTCATCAATTCTGCTTTGAACTCCACCTGTGCCGATTGCCATTTACCGATATTCCAATAGGCATCGCCCATGTGCATATGGGTTCCCGGGGTTTTCGGGCCCAATTCAACGGCCTTTTTATATTCGACTAAGGCAAGATCGTAGTTATGCATGCTGGCGTCGATTTCACCGGCGATCTCGTGCGCAACCACCGAATCAGGATCAATCTCATTGATCTTCTTGAGCGCTTCTTCCGATAATTGGAGATAAGTTTTCCCCAGCAGGTACCAGGCTTCCTGATCCTTGGGATTGCGCGCCAGAAAATCGTTGAGGCGCGATGTCGCCTCTGACAGCTTCTTCGAATTGATCAAAATGTGGACAAGAACCATCTCGACCTGGTCGTCTTTGGGGTTGGCGCGAAGGGCAGCCTCCAGTAGCGGCTCAGCCTTGTCATTTTTCCCTAACTGGAAATAACTCATCCCAAGCATTGCGTCGGCGCTCGGCATGCTCGGATTCAGTTCCAGGCCGCGCTGAAGGACCTCGGCAGTGCGCGCGTAATCGTGGCTGTCAAAGTAGAGCATGCCAAGGTTGTTGTAGGCCGCAGCAAGATGCGGCGCGAGTTGGATCATAGCCCGATACTTCTCGATTGCTGCCGCGATGTCTCCACGTTGTCGGGCCGCCCTGGCCTGCGCATACAGGTTCTGCACCTCGGGCGTAACTTCGTCGGAAGCCTGCACTGCGCTGACATACGAGGCAGCAAATGCAAGCAGCCAGAGCACCAGTAACCTCTTTATCCATCTGTACGAAAATGCGAGACGGTCCATACTCATGGCAAGTGATTATAGTGGATTGAAGGATTCGTGGTAACCGTTCAAAATCAATCTCGCGACTCGGAAAAAAGAATGCCGGATTGCCCGAGAGCAACCCGGCAAGTCAATAGATGAGGGTATTCCTGCAACTCAACATCCACAGCGACAGGTCAAAATTCTAATCGGAAACTGACCTGGCCTTGTCGATTTGCAGGGAAATTACCCGGAGTCCCCTGATTCGTTACCACGCCGAACGTACTATCGCTAGCGTTGGTGTCAGGACCATTGAGCTGGGTTCGGTTAAATGCGTTGAAGAAATCCACCGCCAGAACGCCCTGAAACCTTTCGCCCATGTAGAAGTGCTTTCTGGCATTCAGATTTTCGACAAAGAGCGCAGGGTTCCTGAGCCCTGCGTAGTTCCGTTGCGCGTCGCCGATGACGTACTGAGTTGGAGTGAGTGTAAAGCCCGCAGTGTTGAACATTGGCGTGCAAACCTTTGTGATAAAGCAGCTCTTCGCTTTGCTGTAGGAGGCAGTTTTGAGGCTGACCGAGGAATTCCGATCGGGACGATTGAAGCCGTTCGGAAAGGGTGTGCCGTTCTCGGTAACCCCAAATGCCGTTCCTGCTTCGTAATCCAGAAGCCAGCCGACCTGCCAGCCGCCAAGAATGTTGCCGACGATGTGATTATTGACGTATTTCTTTCCGGGACCGATCGGCAGCTCGTAGGTTCCGCTCGCTTTCAGAGTTTGCGGTTCGTCCGCTTGGGAAATCGCCCATTCCGGCTTCTGGTTGTACTTGTTGATGCCGCCCGAGGTGAAGCTGGAGAAACCGCTGCTGGTGTTGTCCCACAGACGAGAGAGCGTGTAACCCGCGAGGAACGACAGGCCGTTGGTGAAGCGCTTTTCCATCTCGATCTGAGCGCTCTCGTAATAGGTAGTACCAAAACCCTCAAAGTTGTTGAATATCTTCGAATACTGTGGATAGGGCGTAAGCGCCTGGGCTACAGTCGCTGACCCTCCGAAGTCGTTCACGAAGTTCGCATAAGGTAAAGCAACACCATCTACCGATGTTTGGCCAGCCGTAAACACATCCGCCAACTCGGACCCTAGCGAAGCATCGTACGTAGGATTCATCTGGTTAATTTCATTCAATTGACTGGGCAGATGAATCACGCGGTTCCCAACCCATGCTGCGGTTAAGAGCATGTTGTATGGCAGCTCGCGTTGTACATTGAGGTTCCACTGCTGGCTATAGGGAGCGTAGCCGTCCTTCTTCCTGTCGAAGGCCATGATCTGGTTGCCCCCTCCCAGCCCTGCGTTAAACGGCGTAGGTGCAGGATTGGGCATCACGTTGGTATCCCAGCTACCAAAGGCAGGGGTGAGGCCTCCGGTGCTGTTGCGCGTATAGGATCCGGTCAGCAGGTTGCTGTCATTGACAGCCACCTTGTTTGTGCCGTACTCATAGGCGCCACCATCGAGGAACGCGACGTCCAGACCGCCTTGCACGACCATTTTGTCGCTCACCTTATATGCAAATCCGAAGCGGGGCCCAATGTGCCCCCAGTGGATATCGCCGTGAGTAAATCCGGCGCAACCGGTGCAATTGCCGAATTGGTTGGCTCCTCCGGGAATACCGTCGGCCGCCGGATCTGTCCTGGTGGGATCGAAGAAGACGATCAGGTTGTGGTTCTCAGTAAACGGAAACTGGATATCCCAGCGAAGACCCACGTTGAGCGTGAGCCTCGGCGACAGCTTGATATCGTCCTGGACATAGGGTGATATATCCAGGTTGCGCAGGCGCAGTTCCTGAGAGTTACTCCGATTCGCCTGGTCCGGAAGACCCAGGAGGAAACTGGCAAACGAGCTCCCGTAGCTTCCGAAGTTGGGGTCGTTTACGTTGGGCACCGAAGTAGTGCGCTGGCTGAAGCTGAATTGTCCGCCTTCGGTCTGTTCCTCATTGTCATCCTGGTAAGCACGGCGGAACTCAGCGCCGATGTTGAAAGTGTTGCGCCCCTTCGACCATAGCCAGTTATTTACGATGGAAATTCCGAGTTTGCGATTGATGGATTGCAACCAGGAACCCTGAGTGCCCCATTTGGTCAGAGTGTGTTGACCATCCCAGACGATATAGGGTGGAATCACACTGTCCGCTATAGCGGGAAAGGAATACCTGGTCCGGTTGTATTGGTTGTTGATCTCGCCAATCCAACCAAAGCCAGCCGTCATCACCAGATGAGGCGAGAGCGTGTTGGTGTAGTTCAACAGGAATACGCTGCCCAGAGCGGGCTCGAACTTCATGCTATTGAGCGGGTTGGGAGCGATGACCAGCGGGGGATTATCGAAGCTCCAGTTGCTGAAACTGTTGCGCCACTGGCTGTAGTGGAGGCTCTGAGTCGGCGTCAGAGTCTGGTCGACGACGAATCCCCACACGTGCTGGATATGAGGATTGATGAAAGGCGTGAAACTCTTGTTGCTGTCCAACCCGCCGACACCGCTGCCCGTACGGTCGGGATCGGGAATGGAGGGAATCAGCAGCGCAGAGGTTGGGCTGATGCGGTTGGGGCAAATGACGTTGAGTACGCCGTTGCATTGGAACTGTTGCCCCGTTGTCGGATCGTAGATGGGAATCATGACCTGGTTGCCGGAATGGTCAAGTCCCAGAAAGTCGGTGAAATCGCCGGTCTTCTCCAGCTTTGTCGGCACGGTCGAACTATCCGTGTCCTCGTTGTTCTGCTTGTACCACTCCTGGCTGTAATGGCCGAAGGTCTTGTTGCGGCCGTCGTAGAGATGAGGAATCCGGATTGGACCCCCGATGGAGAAACCGTAGTTATTTTCGTGGTCCGTGGGTGGTACATTGCGGGTGTTCGACGAGTTAAATGACGGACCATTAAAGAAACCCACGGAGTCAAAGAAGCTGTTGCGGTTGATCTCAAACAAATCGCCGTGGTACGAATTGGTGCCGGATTTCATCTGGTAGGACAAGGCGCCCTGGCCAAGGCCAAATTGCGCCGAAAAAGTTGAACGCTCGACGCGATACTCTTCAACCAGTTCAAATGGCGGGTTGAAATTGGTCGTATAACCTTCGGTTTCCGGCTGCGGGGCCGGGATGCCGTTGTAGATGATTTCCTGCTCAAAGTCGACACCCCCGCTGACGCGGTGGGAGAAGGCGCTGCCCGTAGTCCCTGGCGCCATGAACTGAAGTTGATCGACTTGGCGTCCGCGGCCCGAAACTTCTACCGGCAGCGCCGCGACGACCACCGGCTCGATAGTGCTGCCGAGCTCGGGTGCGGTTGTGTTCAGCGCAATCTGCGCGGCTGTCACCTGAACTGTTTCGTTCGCTGTTCCCGCAGAAACTGTAAAGTCAATCGTCGCTGTCGTGCTGACTTCGACGGTAACGGCTTCTTGAACCGCCTTCTTGAAGCCGGATGCTTCAACCGTCACGGTGTATTTACCGGGATTGAGCCCTTTGAAGGCATACGTTCCGACGCTGCTTGATACTGTGTGGTTGGCGGCCGAGGTGGATAGCTCGGTCGCGGTCACCTTTGCATTCGTGACGACAGCGCCGCTAGTGTCGGTGATGGTGCCGGTAATGCCTGCACTGGCCTGCCCTGAAACGATGCGAGGAACAAGAAGCGCTAAGCACGCGATTACGAATCCAAAGACAATCCATCGATTTCGGATTGCCCGGTGTGTTCTGGGTGTCTCCTGAATCATGTGCGTAAAGATCACTGGGTCTCCTTCATGGTGGTCCATAGGGTTGAAGCCGTGACTTCGTACCGTGATTTCAGAGGGTCGGGGAAGCGACAGCTTGAAATCTGGCTTTTTTGATCAGCCTTGTGGAATCGTTACCATCAACCGTGGGGAAGAACAATTGCGCGCCAATATACTGCCGCTGAAACTGAACTGTCAAGGGGATTCTCGGGCCTTTACTCCTCATATTCCAGAGACCCATATTGAGAAAAATTCCGCCCCCTCAAGAACCGATTGTCGAACGAGTGCCATCGGAAGAACGCTCGTTCGAGCTTCTATGATGCGATGCGAATATAGAAGTCGGTTTCGGAGAGCCTTTTGCCGGCAGCTTCGCGCGATTAAATCGCTTTGCCAGCGAATCGATAAGGTGCGCGGCTCATCGCGAGCGGAGAGTCTATCGAGGCGGAGTTGAAGCGTTGGATGCAGTTGGCTCGTCGACCTGAACCAGCCGGTCTCCCTTCACATTGGCCAGGGTCTGCACGATTCCGCTGGGCCATCGGATTTCAATACTCGTAGCGACCGGACTACTGCCCAGCCCAAAGTGAACCCGCGGATCGCTCGCCGAGAGATAACTTCCAGACGTCGTAACTGTTACCCACTGTGGTCCTTGACTCGTAATCAGTTTGACCACGGCACCGATCCCATCCCGGTTACTCTTATGTCCGACGAGGCGCAGAGTGATCCAGTGGTTCGCGGTGACGGTTTCATTGCGAAGGATATGCACCCCGCCCCCGTTGGTGCTGACGACCGCGTCGATACGCCCATCGTTGTCGATGTCGCCGAGCGCCAGGCCGCGTCCTACCCACGCATCATGAAAGATGTCACTCGAAATGGAGGAGACGTCGACGAACTTCCCGGCGTTGTTCCGCGCCAGCAGCATGGGCTCACGATAGTGTAACTGCGGAGAAACAAGTTCGATGTTATCCATGTCATGGCCTTGGGCGATGAGTAAGTCTTTCCATCCGTCGTTGTCGTAATCCACAAATCGCAATCCCCACCCGGAGTGAAACTGCGACATGCTCCCTACACCGCTGACCAGGGAAGCATAATCGAAGGTCCCGTCGCGGTTGTTGTGGTAGAGCGCGTAACGTTGATTCGCAAGATCGGTTACCGCAAGGTCGGGCCATCCATCGTTATCGTAGTCAGCAAAGTCGACTCCCATGCCGGCGAAGGTCTGGCCCTCGGAGTTTACCGCCGTCTCTGACTCCAGGCCCACTTCCTCGAAGGTTCGATCAGGCTTTTGATGAAACAGGAACTCGGGCATGGAATCATTAGCGACGAAGATGTCGATCCGCCCGTCGCGATCGTAGTCCGCAATGGCAATTCCCAGGGCCTTCGCCGGTTTGTCGAGCCCCAGCTTATGCGCCACCTCAGTGAAGTGGCCATTACCATCGTTGTGATACACGAGCATGCTGATGGGAGGAAAAACGTCGGGGTGACAGATGCTGCGATATCCCTCGCGGTGTTCGCCGCACCAAACGTCGTTCCAATCCCAGGTTACATACCGCGCCACCACCAGGTCGAGCAGGCCATCATTATCCAGATCGACCCAGGTGGCCGAAGTTGACCAGCCGCTGCCGGCGACTCCCGCCTTTTCCGTAACATCCGTGAAGGTGCAGTCGCCGTTGTTGTGGTAGAGGCGGTTGGATCCGTACGCGGTGACGAAGAGATCCTCGTAGCCATCGTTGTCATAATCAGCGACTGCGACGCCCATGCCGTACCCGACGCCCTTCAGTCCCGACTTTTCAGTTATGTCCTCGAATGTTCCATCGGGTTTCTGGTGGTACATGCGGTTCCAATCCTGCGGCGAGGTCTTCTGCGGAATGAACCCCGGCGGAGTGGGATCGGTATATGGTGCGCCGTTCACAACGAAGAGATCCAGTCGTCCATCGTTGTCGCAGTCGAACAGCGCTACGCCCGAACCCATGGTCTCGAGCAGATATTTGCGAGTCGTGTGCAGCGCCTGGTGCTGAAAATGCACGCCGACCTTCTCTGTTATGTCGACGAACCGGCCCGGCACCATCGCCTGGGACAAGGCGGGGGCAGGATGCTGCGCGTCAGGAGCGGAGGACTGCGGTCCCGCCGTCGTAACCCATCCCATCACGCATACCGCGCCCAGCAAGGCGCTTAGAGGTGTTCGCAAGCGCATCAGGGCTTGCTCCGCGAAACAGTGGGCTGTGTCGCGTCTGGTACGGCCGCAGGACACTGCTTGCCGCCGCACAGAACTCCCGTGATACCGCGCCCCTCGGTGATCGTGAAGATGCGATCGACCGCGGGAAGTTTCACGGTCTCTTTTGCGCCCGATGGCCAGTGAATCTCGGCCGTTCCGGCATCCGTCGCATCGCCCAGTCCGAAATGCGGACGCTGGTCATTGGTCGACACATAGCTGCCGCCGCTCAGCACATCCTGCCGCTGGCGCGTTCCATTGGCAGTGAGGTAGACGGTGGTGCCCACTGCGTCGCGCGGACTTTTCGGACCTCCGGCCAGCTTTAGTTCTACCCAATGATGGTGATCGGGATAGACGTTCTTCAAAAGTACCGGCGGCCCTTCGATCGGATTAATCACGACATCGATTTTGCCATCGTTGAACAAGTCCCCAAAGGCTGCTCCGCGTCCTGAAATGATCTCCGCCAGCCCCGATCCTTTCACTGGCGGCACCTCTTCGAATTTGCCGTCGCGCGTGTTCCGGAATAACAGCGGTCTTTGACTATACGACGTTCCCCAGTCCAACTTGTCGGCCGCGGGATAGATATGGCCATTCACGAACATGAGGTCGAGCCAGCTGTCATTGTCATAGTCCAGAAAGCCTGTCCCCCATCCCAGGAAGGGGATCGACTTCTTGCCGATGCCGGAGCGCATCGCGACCTCAGTAAAGTTCCCTCCGCCGTCATTGTGAAGTAGCAACTTGGCCTCGTCAGAGAAATCGGTGATGGCGAAGTCCAAAAGGCCGTTGTTCAGGAAGTCGCCGGCGGCAAGCCCCATCGCAGCTACTTCACGGCCATCCTCGTTCAACCCGAAACCGGAAGTCAGGCTCTTATCGTCGAAGGTCCCATCGCCGCGATTGAGGTAGAGGTAGCTCAGCGTGGAGTCGTTGGCCACCAGCAGATCGACCTTGCCGTCGTTGTTCACATCCGCAAAAAGCGGGGTCAAGCCATAGTAGCGGTTCAGGCTGTCAGCAACGCCGGCTTTCGCACTGACGTCGGTAAAAGTACCGTCGCCATTGTTGTGGAAGAGATGGTCGGGTTCACCCTGCAGTCCACGCGGCCCGCACATCACCACGACACCTTTGAACTCGCAGGTGTTCAGGCTCACTGCCTTGGTCCCAGGATACGGCAATTCATCACGATCGAAGTGAACATAGCCGGAGACGAAGAGGTCCAGCCGGCCATCGCCGTCATAGTCGCCCCAGGTCGCCCCCGCGGACCAGTTGCCCAATGTGACGCCGGCCTTCTCGGCTACGTCTGTGAAGGTTCCGTCGTGATTGTTGTGGTAGAGCCGGTTCTTACCCCAGTTGGACACGAAGATGTCGGGCCAGCCGTCGTTATCGTAGTCGGCTATGGCCACACCGAATCCCCAGCGATCGTTGGTCACTCCGGCCTTTGCGGCTACATCGGTGAAGGTGCCGTCGTGATTGTTATGGAACAACGCCGCGTGAGGAGGCGCCTCTTTGCCGTCCAATGCATTGAACGTCGAACCGTTGACAAGATAGATGTCGAGCCATCCGTCATTGTCGTAGTCGATCAGGCCCACTCCCGAGCCGTTGGTATCGATGATCAACCCCCTGTCGGCCGCGCCCATTGTGTGAGTCCAGTTGGAGAGGCCGGCCGCCCTGGTGACATCCTCGAAGACGATGGGGCCGGAATCCACAATGCCGCCGGCCGTAACGGCGCGCCTCTGCGCATCGTCGCCGGCCTTCCGAGCGCTGGCTTGCGCATCGCTCTGTACGCTGAGCTGTTGTTGGGACGCCTCCTGCGCCATCAAGGACAAACCTGGCGCGAGAACCCCAAGCTGCGACGCTATCGCCCAAACAAAGAGACACCAAAACCGCGGCAACTGGGCTCCTCCACCGATTGAGTCTACCGCAAGGGTCACACCATATGAACGGGAGGATGGTCATGTGAAGCGCCGCCGATGAGTTGGATGGAGTCTGAAGGAAAGTCCCCCGCCCGCTGCCTCGATGAATACATCCTCCCTTCATCGCCAAGTGGCGAGTCAACGGAAACATTCGGATTGCGGGGGGCGATGCAGTCGCCGCTATTCGGAGCGAAGAGCTGCAATTGGATTCGATTGCGCCGAAGGGAAGCAGTCCGGCTCTGCTCAGAATCTGATTCATGATTCATCCATCGATCGTCTGCAAAGGTTGAACCTGATTTCAAGTGAATTATTGTCGCTTGGTTTTGAACGAAGAAACGGCCATCAGGAAAAGGATCTGCCGCACACTGGCGAAACGGAGGCAGTTCGTCGTATACTCCGGTTGTTTTTGCAATGTCGTGCTCAGTGGGTTGCTATGTCACTGGCTTTTCGCGCTTTATCTTGCCCCTCTCGATGCTTGCTGATTCGCGTTTGTTGGATAGCTGCCGGTCTTGTCTTCCCGGCCGCAACTGTCTACTGCCAAAATGCGGCATGTCCTTCGCTTACCGCTCGCAATGCAACTCCGGCGGACACAGCCTACAGCGACGAAGACTATGCCCAGGCAGAACAGCTATACGCGCAGGCGTTGGCGCAGCAACCGCATGACGTCGCGCTCTCCGCGGCACTGGTACACACATTTCTGCATGAAGACAAGATTGCGCAGGCATCCAACCAAGTGAACGCAACCTTCGCACAAGATGCGCATTCGGCCGCCACTCTCACTGCCCTGGCCGAAGTGCAACTGCGCCAGGGTCAGCCCTGGGTGGCCCTGCAAACACTCGATTCAGCTGCCGCAGCGGACCGCTGTTTCGCGCGCACCCATCTCATCCGCAGCCGTGTGCTGCGCATCGACTCGATGTACGCATCGGAGCGCGCAGAGATCCAGGCCGCCTACGATATCGATCCCACGGACCCCGATATCCAGCGCGCCTGGCAGAGCATCGTCTCGCCGGCACATGAGATCGAGGGCGTCAGCGCGTCACTCACCAGTATGAATCTCGATGCGGATACGCGGCAGAAAGCCGAGGCTTCAATGAACTCCATGCTGCCCCTGCTCTCGGAGAACTCGCAGACCTGCAAGATATTGCCCGCTGTCTCGTCCGCCACTTTGCCGCTCTTGCCGTCAAAGCAGGACGGAAAGAACATCGACGGCTTCCGGCTCGAGGTGCGCTTGCCGAAAAGTGTCGCCAGGCTGCAAGTAGATACAGCGGCCTCGGGTCTTTTCATCACGAGAGCGCTCGCCGATGAGAATGGATTCAAGCAAGGCGCGGACGATCCGCAGGGGACCGTCCGCGCGGAAAGCGTGCGCATCGGCCCGCTCGAGTTCCGCGACTGCATGGTGGGCGTGAGCGACACGCCGTTTGCGGGTAAGGCGGATGGCTTCATCGGCACCGACATCTTCGCATCTTATCTCATCACCTTAGATTCCCACGCTGAAAAGCTCGTCCTCGATCCTTTGCCCACGCGTGCCGGACCGCTTCCCGGGGATCGCCCTGCCTCGCCGGAGCTTGCGGGCTTCATGCCCGTCTATCACCGGCGCCAATACCTTCTGGTGCCCGTATTACTCAACGACAAGTCGCGCAAGCTATTTGTCCTGGACTCCGGCATGCGCTTTAGCACCATGACTTCGGAAACGGCGCATTCCCTCTCCAATATCAAAATGAACTTCACCAACTCCATGCAGACCGTATCTGGCCCACCGGCGCAGGTCTATCGCGACAGCTTCGACTTTCAGTTTGCGAACCTGTCGCTGAAACATCAGAACCATATTCTCGAATTCGCTCCTTCAGCGATCGATCACAATGCCGGACTCGAGATTGCTGGGTTGCTTGGATTCGATATGCTCCATTCGCTCACGATGCACCTCGATTATCGCGATGGGCTGGTGAAGTTCGAGTCCACAAATGACGAGGTCGCGCCTGCGCTCGCGAAGAAGTCCGTGGCCACGACGACTGCATCGGCAGGGAATGATATAGAACGCTGCTGCGTGCCCCCAGTACGAAAATAGGGATTGGCCGGTAAATTCTACGATTGAGGCTCGTGTTACGGGGTTGATGGATTCGTCGCACTTGAAGCCGGGCAAGGAAGTATTCGTGAAAATGATGTACGGGTTCACCTTTCCAGGATGCTCGCTGGCAGAGGGTGCGATTCTTTATGGGCACGTGACTGCCGCGGCCTCTTCAAAAAATCCCAATGCATCTGAGCTCGCGCTCGTATTCGATCATGCCGATTGCCAGGGCCACCAAAAGCAGGAGCTGACACTGCGGTTAATTGGCCTGGTTGCCGCTCCCGACGAGTCTAAGCGTCTGCACGATGCGGTGCCTGTCGAAGTAGCCGGAGGCGCCCGGCAGATAGGAGGCTCCGGGCAGGGGAATGACGCCGTCGGAGGCACAAATGGTCGCGATGACAACCTGAATCCTGGAGGCCCTCCACAGACCGTGCACCCGGGGATCGTCGTCCGAATGCCCAAGGTAAAACTGGAGCCGGAGGGAGGGCCCGGTTGCAGCGCCAGGATCAGCAGCTCCGATCGCAGCGTGGAGCTCGGATCAGGGGTTGAGCTCATCCTGACAGTTTTAAGCTCGAACCCGTAACGGCAATTTGATTTGCGCCTCGCCAAATTCACTTCGTCATCGCGGTCTGCTTGGCGTTGGTTTCTTCCATCGCGCCCGGCTCAGTCCTGCCCAGCGTGTCATGCAGAGGTTGCACCGCGCTAACACGTGGCTCTTCCTTCGCCATTGAAATTGCCAGAATCCTAATATTGTCATTCGCCGGCAGTGTGAGAACATGCGCGCGCGAGGGCAAATCCATCCCATAGACGAAGAGATAGCTATATTGATATGGCTCGTTCAGGCCTTCGGGCGTGTGGTGATGCGAGGCGTACCACGCCAGCGTTGCCGGCTTGATGTAGCCCGGGCGCAGGCCAAGATAGTCCTCGGGAAAGCGCGGAGACCAATCCGGCGATCCGCTGTTTGCTATATCCCAAGTGGCGTGATTGGCCGAGACTGCCCAATCCTTGCGCAGCGGAACCTGGTGTTCCGGTTCTCGATTGAACCGCCCTCCGCCGACGGTAACGGTGTCGGGACGGGGCTTCCAGGCGCGCGTATCCCACTGGCCGATAAATCCGCCCCAATCCTCGATCGTCAGCGTTTCCGCGTGTCCACCTGCGCGGAAGACCCCGCGCTGATCGCCATTGGCAGCGGCGGCGAGCAGATAAACCCTGTTGAAGTCACCCGCAGGCAGGTCGATCGCCTGGCCTTTCGCCACAACCGCATCAAATTTGCCGGCCCCGCCGGTCGCCAGAGTGAAATCGACGCCATTCAGATTCAGTTGTGTCGGAAGCATCTCGGCAGGAAGCGCATTGCCCTCCTTGTCCATGCCCCCTGTCGATTTTGTGTCATCCTCGCTTGCGGCGGCAAGGTCATACTTCAGGACGACCGGCTGCGACTCGACGCCTTTCGCGTGGGCAGGAGCCGCGCCGAGACGCAAAGCAAAAGTGCGCGGCTGAAATGGCCTGAAGGAAGTCTCAAGAAGGCCATCCGTAATCGAAGCTGAGCCGAGCGGTTGTTCCTGGCCGTTTACTTCGCGCGCTTCGGCAATTGGCCCGGCGAACTTGACGTGAACCCTTGGAGCAGGCTTTCCGTCCATTTCGACCAGCCGCACAATCGTCTCATCGCTCGTTTCGGCCCTTTTGAGAGCCAGGATCCGAATGTGCGGATCGTCCACTGTTACCAGCGAGAAGTTGCGGCCCAAAGCACCCGCATGCTTCCCCGTTTCAAATCCAATGAGCGGTGTGCTCAGCCTGTAGGCCTGCCAGTCTGTATTGCCTTCGCGCCAGTCGTTCGCGTGGCCGGCAATGCCGAACAGAATGTCGTGATGTCCCCAATCCTGGTTCTCCTGATCCGTGTACCCGCCCTTCATCTGCGATGCGGGGCCGGGGGTGCGGATCAAAGTCAGCCGGATCGTATGGTCGTCGCGTTTGTCTGACCCGTTCTTTGCGCCGGTGAGGATGGTCGCGCCAAAAGAGCCGCTCGCGTCGGTCAGATCGATCCAATGATGCGACGCCACTTCAAACTGGCGCTCCTGCGCGGTAGGCCTCTCGATGGTGCCAATCTCCCAGTTATACGTCGCCATCGGGTTTGCCGCCGAGAGCGGGAACACCGCTTTGAGATTCGCGTTCAGCGACCTCCAGTCGATGGATTCGCCGAACTCTACGCGATTGCCTGCGTTACCCGCCGAGAGCCGCACCGTCTGCACAAATTTTGAGCCTTCGCCCTCACGAGAGACTTCGACCGCTACTCGCACTGCTCCGTCTTCAACCACGCGAATCTTGGCAGGACCGCCTACATAAGCGCGCGGCGCCGCTTGCTCCTGGTCGAAGTCCATGTTCCACGCAGGCCACTGTTTGGGTGCATCATTCGAAATGGCTAGTTGAACCGGCCCTGAGAGCAACTCCTTGTTCAATTGCTTATCGAAGATGCTTGTCACATCGCCATCTGAATTGAGTGAAACGCGATAGCGCGCGTTCTCGAGCGCGGATTCGCTTACTTTCAGTTCCGTTGAGCGCGTGGGCGACTCCGCGCGGCGAATATCGTAGACGGCGTAACCGACCGAAGGCGCTTTGGCAAGAAACAAAACCTTTCCGTTCTCGACTTGCGCCGGAACCTCATGGCCCCCAGGGCCGACAACTCGCACCGCTTTGGGTGTGTTGCCGGGGAAAGAAATCGTGGCCTCAACTACATCTTCGCGTTCGATATTCAGCGGGTTATAAACAACCACCGGCGTACCGTTCACCTCGGTGTCCAACGCCGATGCGATCGACTGCGTCGCGCTTGTGAGCACATCTGAGAATTGGTTCATCGCAATCGCGTCGTCGTTTTGCGCGAACTCATAGGCGCGCGGAGTCGCGGTGCCGGCGCCCGTATCGTGAAACTGCCCTCCCAACACCAGCGTCCACGCATCGTTGAGACGTTGCTGAGGATAAGGCCGGCCTCCTATCCAGGCCGCTGCTACCGAAGCTTTCTCTGCAGCATCGGCCAGGATCTCATTCTCGCGATTCCACCGTTTGTGGTAAGCCTGCGACGTCAACGAGCCGGCCGAGTGATTAATCAACTCAAGATCGCCTTTGTATCTCGGCATCTTCGATTGCATCTCCGGCTTGATGTCGAGAAACATCTGATCGGCAGCCGAGGAGATTACCCGTACCGGCCCATCGCCCATTCGCACTAACGCGCCCTGCGTGTCGATCGCAGTTGACGGCAAACCGAAGCCGAATGCGGGCGGAGGAATCACCGCTTCTCCCTGCGTGACAGTTGATTCCAGCAGTTTCACCGATTCTTCATCTACCGCGCCGCCGATATCTCCGGTGCCGACGTAGTGATAATCGGCGAACACCCCGGTCGCCTTTCCGTCGACGTCGATGCGTTTCGGCCAGTCCGTCTCCGGAGCCATTCGCCGGCGTTCGCCCGGCGAAGGCGGAGGCAACGGCGGCGGTGTCTTGCTCAGGTCCGTCCGAATGCGGCTGCCATAGCCGCCTGGATTCAATGCGGCGAGCACCGTCTCGCCATCGGGTCCTTCCCATACTCCAACGTTGAATGGAATGCCTTCGGGTGTCTCTTCCGGCGAGCCCGGACCTCCGACCTTGGGAGCAGGCTGCCATGCCGAGCTCAGCTTTTGTGTGGAGAACCCTTTCACGCCCGCGTGCGCCAGAATCGTCGGCAGGGATGCGGGGAATCCGAAGCAGTCGGGAAGCATGTATTCGGCACTCGCCTTTCCGAACTCCTTGCGAAAATATGTGTTCCCGTAAAGCACCTGGCGAATGATCGATTCTGCGCTGGGCAAATTCACATCACCCTCTTCCACCGATGAACCGGCGGGATACCAGTTGCCCTTGGCCACGTACTCCTTCAGCCGCGCATAGTCTGAGGGATAGTACTCCTTCATCAGCCGGTACCGATTGGACCCGGTCCAGTTGAATACATAGTGAGGATACTTATCGATGTAGTCGAAGTTCACACGCATCGTCTTCAAAAGATATTCGCTGATCACTTGCGGAAACTCCCATCGCCACTGGGTATCAAGGTGTGCGTAGGGAACCACGAAGAGCGTAGGTTGAGTCGTGATGTCCGGCGCCTGCATGGTCTGCGCGCATACGGGGACAGCAAGTGCGATCGATACAAAGAAAAGAAATATCTTCGGGAAACGGGACATGGATTCTCCGCCATTGCGAGAGTAACCAGGCCTCAAGGGCCTGGATCTGTGCGTGACTTCAGTGGGTCGAATGTGGATGCAGGGAACGGTGGTACCGTTTCCACCGCATCATCGTATGACCGCAAATATCCCATGTCAAGCAGTGATGTTCCAAACATTCATCCCGAAGCCGCCGTCGTGGAATGTGATGTGCTTGGCAATGACATCGGTAATCTCCAAAGCCATTCCGGCAGCTCAGAAATCGACAAGTAACTCAGGCTAATTAGCAACTTTCACGAGGTAACTCCATGAAGAACAGATAATTTTGCGTGGCTAGTAAGCAAGACAATTGTCTTTGTCGGGGCGGCATGCCCGGTGTTTTGTACCAGTGTTCATTAGTGTAGCGCGACGGGTAGGAGGTTATTCCCGTCGCAATAGTCGGGGGTGTGAGAAAGGGGAAGCCTACTTTGCTTTCCACTTTTCCATGCCCCTGGGATGTTTCCCGGAAGAAAAGCTGTTCACCTGCGCTGAACACGAAGTCGCCTGGTGACGACCAGTTTCACCACACCTCACTTCTATGCCAGTGTGCCGTCGATGGTAGTTGGCAGTCTGCGACGACCATCGCCGTCGCTCTCTTCGAAAACAACGGTGAGCCTCAGTTTCTTCGCGTTTACTTCGTTGAGGATGAAATCTGATGCGTCCACCCTCTGAGAAGAGGCCGGGGGCTAGGTTTCTTCCGGTTGTTCATTGAATCGATAGCCAATATAAGCCTCCGTCAACAGGTACTTCGGATTGTGCGGATCATCTTCAATCTTCATGCGCAGTTGACGAATGAACGTTCTGAGGTACTCAAGCTCATTTCCATATTCCGGTCCCCACACCGACTTAAGGAGGCGCGCATGTGGAATCGGCTCTCCGGCGTGCATCATGAGGTAATGCAGCATCTCGAACTCTTTGGGCGTCAGATGAATTGAGCGACCGCGCTTCTGTACCCGGTATTTCACCCGATCCAGCTCGAGATAACCATGGCGAATCGGCGCATCCTGATTGGTGTCCTGGGCATTTCTTCTCCGGACGGCAGATCGTAATCGCGCAGTGAGCTCTCGCAACTGAAACGGCTTGGTAATGTAATCGTCGGCACCGGCCTCCAATGCGAGAACTTTGTCATCTTCGCTATCCATTACTGTCAACATCAGTATGGGTAAACGCGCGACTGCCCGGCGAATGCTCCGGCAAGCTTCTACACCGCCCATCCCCGGCATATCTACATCCAACAGAACAGCGTCGAACCAAGTCACACGCGCCAGTGTGAGAGCTTCCTCTCCACGAGACGCCTCTACAACTGTGAATCCCATGCCCGACAGCGTTGCGCGCAACGCCCGCCGCGTGGAATTGTCGTCGTCAACCACAAGGATGGTGCCCTGCCCTCGATTGTCCGATTCGGTATTCAATGATTCCTCCTTGCGCCGTTTGGAAGTGAGAGGTAGAAAGTTGTTCCCTCCTCGGCATTGCTGATTACCCACACATGCCCGTGCTGGGATTCCATTGCCTTCTTCACCACGGAAAGTCCTATGCCTGTCCCCGGAACGGCTCCCTTCAAATCGGGAGAGCGGTAAAAGCGATCAAAAATCCGCTCCCGGTCTTCAAGTCGGATTATCGAGCCGACATTGTGCACGGAGATGAGCACTTCTGTGGAACTGTTCCGCGCCATGACCTCGATTGGGGAACTCGGCGCTGAATATTTCAATGCATTGTCGATAAGATGCACCAGAATCATTGTGAGCAGTTCGCTGTCTACGCGGGCCGTCAAGGCAGGATCGGCCAGTTCAACTTGCAATCGGTCTTTCTCAACCTCCGTAAACCGGCTGGTCAACAGTTCCGAAACCACTTCCCGCAGATTCACCTCTTCCTTCTGCAGGCCTTCCCGTCCCACATCGAGCCTCGCTGACAGTAGCAATCGCGTGCACAGTTCGTTCAAGCGGCCCGCAGATTCTTCGATTACCATTGCCAGTTCGCGCTCTCTGCCCGTCAACCCTCCGAATTCAAGTAGGCCTGAACTAGCGGTTTGAACAGCTGTGATCGGGGTCTTCAATTCGTGTGCCAATGAATCCAGAACTGCTGTGCGCAGTTCTTCGCTGCGCTTCGCTGTCTCCGCCCTGTCTTCGTTCTTAAACGACCTGTGCTGGTTGAGCGCAATTGCAGCGAGCGCTGCCAGCGCATCAACTACCAGTGGGCTGAGATTCCCCCCCACCACCAACCCTCCCAGAAGCCGGGTCCCGGCATGCAATGTCCGCTCTGAAATCTGAGCTTGAAGATCATCGAGCGCGGTGCCGCGGAGATAGCAGTCCCTGGCCAAATGCTCTTCGTCTGTACGCCAATCGCCTACCCTGTCTTCGCGTCCCAGGTTCATATCAAAAACAGCAACCGCGCGTGCGTTAAATATCCTATGAATCAGATCGCATAGCTGAGGACCGGGCGGCGCGCGAAAATCAAGCAAGAGCGAACTCCGGCTCAACTCATATAGTTGCTCCATTTCTGCACGATGGATTGCAGCTTTTTTCGCCGTACGCATCTCCCTCGCTGACAACCTGCTAATCACAAGAGCGGTCAGCTCGAATGCTCCTAACTCCACATAGTCCTGCGGATCGGTGATATTAAAGGTGAAAATTGGTGGGGTGAAGTAATAGTCGAGGCAGGCTACAGCCACAAAGGAAGTAAGTGTTGCTGGCCAGAGGCCGAATCGCACGGCTACGACCACCACAAGCAGCAGATAAACAAAACTCATAGTTGAAAGATTGACTCTGAAAGCAACGCCCAGAAAGGTCAAAGCGGCAAGTCCACCGCATCCCACGAAACACTGGGCCGGGACCGAATGCTTCTGCACCGAATTGATCCATCGCGAGACAATTGGAATTGCCATCTGAGCTGTGTTTCTTCGGGGTCAGTTCTTCTCGGACCAATATCCCGGCTATAAACTGACCAGAGCTTAGCGGCAAACTTGTCAGGAATGCATAAAGAAGACATTTAGATAATATGTGAAGAGAAGGGGGGACCCCGACTCCCAGCCTTCCAGGAATCTCGCGGTTATACTTGATCTGCTCAATAGCAGATTCGACGGCTATTGCGGGCTCCCTGAGCCGCTCGAAGCCATCAACCGGTTATACTTTGCTTCGAGCGATCCGCACTCTGAGGCCTTGCACATATAGTACTCGTAAAGATTGCGTGCGGGGTCTACGCCCTTGATGTTCCGGCTCCGCTGTTCCCACTCCTTCTTCTCTTCGGCGGCCTGTTGCAGATAACTCTTCTGCTTCTCATCATAGTAACTGGCAAGGGTTTTGTATTGCTCCGGGGTGTGAGCATTGCGCTGCATCTGTTTCAGTTGAGCTTTCGTGAAGTGAGAACCGCTCCCTGAAGAAGATGCCGCTCCTTGTGCGTTTCCATAACTCGCAAGAGCGAGCGCCAGAGTACACGCTGTTATAAGTGTGCGAGTCATGTATTCCTCACCTCTCATATCTAAGTATCAAGGTGAACACATGAGGTGCGCATAAAGAGAATTGTGGGCAGCGAGCCCGTTTTGCGAACAACATCCTGGATAGGCTCCAATGTCATCCCTACCTGGTAAGGGCTGTCTCTTCGATTCCTTGACGCTCCACAACGCAGGACCGGTATGCAGTGGCGCGAGCGGAGCACTCGTTCGCTTTAATCCTGTACTTCTTTATGAGTTCACGAGTGTAGTCAACCTGTGTTGGGTAGTTCCGAGCGTGGTAACGAAGAGCTAGCAGCCGCTCCAGTTCTTTCACCTCCTCTTCGGCTTTCCGTTCAAACACCAATGATTGATAATCGAAGTAATCACCAAGCCGCTCAAAGTCTTCGGCGGTCTTTGCATCGCGAATCCTCTCTTTGATTTCAGAGCGGCTGTATTTGGGCGGTTGGTCGGGAGCATGAGCGTCGAGGAACATCCTGCTAATCCCCTTCTTGCTGTATCCGCGCAAATACGATTGCTGCATTTTATTGATTTGGCTGGGTGTGTAGTGCTCGCCATTCTGGGCGGAAGAGATTGGCGCCAGTCCCTGTCCGGTTGCTAGCATGAACGATAGAGCGCAACATGTGAGTATGCTTCGCTTCACGCGCACATTACCTCCAATGTCAGTATTGAACGAAGTATGTGAGGGGCGCATGAAGGTAACATTGTAAGTTCTATAATGTCTTGCACTGCAGATTAAGGATGCTATAAGAGTGTGTCCATGTAAGGCATTTGCGGTCTATTTGCCATTTTATTCAGCTGACTAATAACTCTAATCGTCCTTCGGGGTTGATAGCTGGCGACAGCGCGGACTTATGTCGGGGAGGATGAGCTGCGTCCTCCGTTGAGTTCGCCTTTCATTCACTGTAACCCGATTTAGGTACTCTTTCGGACTTTCTCAATAGTAGGTATCTCGCAGAGCTCGCGCATCCCTTACCATTCCGAGAAACCTGCTCGCCAACTCATGGATACGATCCACCTGACGAAAGTGCAAAGCTTCTTTGGGCAACAATTCTCCACCCACTCCAATCGCCGTCGCCCCAGCGAGGATGAAGTCGAACGCGTTCACCTGATTCACTCCTCCTGTAGCAATTAACGGTATCTGTGGCAGCGGCACTTTGAGGGCCCGCACGTATTGAATGCCGCCTACATGACCTGTCGGGAAGATCTTTACGAAATCCGAGCCAGCCTTCCATGCCGCGATAATTTCTGTTGGAGTGAGAGCCCCTGGAAGTGTAACGACACCGGCTTTCTTGGCGTATACGACCACCTCCGGAACAAACCCGGGGCTCGTCAGGAATCGGGCGCCAGCATCGATGCACTGTTTCGCGGATTCTTCATCCAATACGGTGCCCGCACCCACGGCCAAATCCGGAAATCGCCTCGCCAAATCGTTGACGACTTCCAGGGCTCCCGGTACAGTCAGCGTAATCTCAACGATCGGAATCCCGGCTGCATAAACCGTTTCCGCTGCGAAGCCTGCAAGATCCTGTGAACTCGTTCGCACCGAAGGCAAAATGCCAATTGTCTTGATGAGAGCACAAACTTCTTCTCTTTTCATCAACCCGGCCTTTCCATACCTAAAGTCGAATGAACAAGCCCGTCAGTGCTCTTCAAAAGACCGGAGACGCTCATCACTGGATCGCCTCGCGCCCAACAGCAAAATTGAGCTGACCAGCGGCCGTCATGTAGGCGCCGATTAGCTGCAGATACGCCAGTTGGACGACACGGTAATCACTCTGCGCATTGAGAAAGTCCATCAGCGATGCGCCTCCGTGTTGATAGGAGAAAGTGACGGTGTCGCGCACGTAAACTGACTGGTCGAGATACTGCGCCTTGTATGGTTTGATCAGCGCAATGTTACTGCGCACCAATTCGTATGCATTGTCCACATCGCTGAAAACCTGCGCTTTCGCCGCCTCGGCGGCCTGCTGGCTTCTATCGATGTCGATCAGCGTTCGCTGCTTCTCGCCCTGGTTCTTGTCGAATATCCGCAGTGGGATGCTGACGCTGAGGCCCAGTGTCTGGTTGCCGTTCGGGTTATTGGTCGAGGCGTTATACGTGTACCACGTGCCGAATGTCGGATCGGTGGAACCATTGGAGATTGCGAGCTTGTGATTGGTCTGCGACTGCTCAATCGTTTGGATCGCGGCTTGCAGATCAGGCCTGTTGGCCAGCGCAATCTGATGATAATCATCAAGCGGCTGCAGAGTTGCTCCCAGGTCAAAGACTCCGGTCACATCAAATTGGTCGGCAGGCGTTCGGTCGTCGAGCAGCAACAGGAGCTGAATCTTTTGCTGACGTAGATTGACGATTGCGGTCTCGATCTCAGACTCGTATTGCACGCGCTGAAGCTCAATCCGGGCCAGGTCGATCTTGGCCAGGTCACCGGCATTGAATCGGGCCCTGCTTATGTCGATGATCTTGTCATAGTACTCCAGGTCCGCTTTAGCCAGTTGCAGCACCGCCTTCGCCTGAAGTGTCTGCACAAATGCCGAGCGCAGGCCGAAGACCAGATTACGTTCCAGGTCAACGTGCTGCGACTGAGTGATCTCCGTGCCTTCCTTCGCGCTTTGGAGTCGCAGTTCACGCTTGTGCTCGCGCTCGTGCAAGTAACTAAAATTAGGCTGTTCAGTTGTGCCCTTGAAGGGAGTCCAGACCCCATTGTGCGGCGCGACCTGCGTGCCATCCGCGGTCAAGGTGAACTGCGGATTGGGCCGAAGAAAGGCTGTGATCTCCTCCGCCTTCATCTCTTCAACATTGGCCGCATCTGCCTTCAATACTGGATTTACGGCCTCGAACTTCGCTTTTACCTGGTCCCAGGTAAGTGCCTGTTGAGCGCTGGCAGAAGTGACAACGAGGGCGATACCCAGCGCACACCTGCTCATGTTGCGGCAAAAAAAGGGCATCGGCCTAGACTTCAAGTGCCACCTCCGGCTTCGGCAATATGTCACCC
Organism: uncultured Acidobacteriaceae bacterium; assembly: GCA_963800145.1. GTDB lineage: Bacteria > Acidobacteriota > Terriglobia > Terriglobales > Acidobacteriaceae > Telmatobacter. The sequence goes on from CAWCZX010000002.1 coordinate 641,149, forward strand.
TCTCTTGCAATCCAGACATACAACGTGGGCAGAAGGAAGATGCTCAGCAAGAGAGCTGATGCGAGTCCCCCCACAATCACAATGGCAAATGGGCGCTGCGAGTCGGAGCCGATAGCGTGCGACATCGCGGCGGGAAGCAATCCCAGAGTGGCCACCAGCATCGTCATCATGATGGGGCGAAGCCTTAAGACGGCGCCTTCGATGGCCGCGCCCTGAACCGTGTAGCCGCGCGCTCGCAGTTGGTTGATGTATTCGAGCATGATGACGCCCGTCTGGACCGAAACCCCAAAGAGCGCCAGAAAACCAACACCCGAGGACACACTGAAGAATGTGCCGGTCACAAGGAGAGCGAGCAAGCCTCCAACGGGAGCCATGGCTACGTTGGCGAGAATCAGCAGCGCCCATTTGAAAGAACGAAACATGGCGTAGAGAATGATGAAGATCAAAAAGACCGTCAGGGGCACGATGAGGGCCAGCCTTGCTTCGGCTCGTTTTTCGCTATCGTATTCTCCCGACCATTCGAGGTGATAGCCACGCGGTATCTGCACATTCTTGGCGATCTTGTCGATGGATTCACGGACCGTGGTGCCCAGATCGCGCCCGCGAACCTCAAAGCGGATAGCCACATAGCGGGAACCGTCTTCTCGGAAAATGTCGTAGGCGTCATCGCGAACCTGGGCTTTGGTCAACTGAGCCAGTGAGACGCGCTCTCCCGAGGGAGAGAGCAGTCGAATATTCTGGATAGCCTCCTTGGTATCGCGATAGGGTTTCTGATAGCGCACGACCACGTTGTAGACTGCCTCTCCCTGCAACACCTGGCTGACAGGATTACCGCCGATGGCGGTCTGGACGGCATCTTGTATATCGGCCACATTGATGCCGAAGCGCGCAGCCGCCTGACGGTCAACGGTTAGATCGATATTCGGCTGGCCCGTATCGCGTTGAATTCCCAAATCCTTGACCCCGTCAATTTTCCCCATAATTTCTTTGATCTCATCGCCCTTTTCCTCGAGAACATCCAGGTCCGGCCCGTAAAGCTTGGCAGCCAGTCCGCCTTTCGTGCCGGTGAGCGATTCATCCACGTTATCCTCAATGGGCTGCGAGAAATTCCAGAAAGCTCCTGGGTGTTTCTCCAGTTCACGATCCATCGCGGCGATCAGCTCCTCTTTATCCTGATGAAAGACGGGTCGCCATTGGTCCTTGGGCTTCAAGTCGACGAAATATTCCGTGTTGCCGAATCCTCCCGTGTCGGTTCCATCGTCGGGCGCTCCGGCTTGCGAGACGACCTTGGTGACCTCGGGGAACGAGGCGAAGATATAGCGGGATTGCTGGGTGAAGCGCGTGCCTTCCGTCTCGCCTACGCTGTTGGCCATCGCGCCACGCGCCCAAATGGCGCCCTCGTCCAAGTGGGGCAGAAACTCCGAGCCAATGACGCCGCTGAAAGCCAGGTAAAGAGCGACGGCCAGCGAAGCCAGGCCAACGCCAACGGTGATCCAGCGATTCTCGATCGCCAACTTCACCACACCGCGGTACCGATCCTTCAAAAACTCCATAACCGGGTTGCGCCATTCCCTGACACCATGCGGGAATAGCAGGGCAGCAAGCACAGGCACAATGAAAATGGAGAATACTATGGCGCCGAGTAGTGCGAAGGCAACCGTCCACGCCATGGGCCGGAACAAACGCCCTTCGACTCGTTGGAGCGTGAAGATCGGCATGTAGGCGGTAATGATGATGGCGATGGCGTAGAAAACCGGCCGTTGGACCTCGTGGGCGGCATCACGAATCATCTCTACCGGCCTCTTCATGCTCATCGTAATGCGGCCCGCGTCCGGTGAACCGTTTTTGGCATGACTCAAATGCCGCATGATGTTTTCCATCATGACCACCGCGCCGTCGACAACCATTCCGAAGTCGAGCGCGCCAAGTGAAATCAGGTTTGCGGGGATATGGCTCAGGTTGAGAAATATGGATGCGAAAAGCAAGGCAAACGGAATGGTGAGCGCAACGATGAAGGCTCCGCGAACATTACCGAGAAACAGAAAGAGGATGATCGTTACCAGGATCATCCCCTCGCCGAGGTTGTGCAGCACCGTGTGCAACGTGTAATGAAGCAGATCGCTGCGGTCGAGCATGGGGACGACCTTCACGCCCTCGGGCAGGATGTGATTGTTGAGCTCGTCCACCTTCTTGTGAATCCCTTCCAGCGTCGGGCTTTCTTCGGCCCCCTTGCGCATCAGCACGCCGCCCTGGATGACGTCGGGCTCATCTACAATGACGCCGTCCGGACGATGATCGGCTCTTGCCATGTGCCCCAGCCGAATTCTGGGACCCCAGTCGACGACCGCGATGTCCTTTACCCGAACTGGAGCCCCATTCGAAGTCGTCAGTACGGTGTTCTCGATATCCTGCACACTGCGGTAAAGTCCGAGTGCGCGGACGTTCAGTTGCTGCAAGCCCTCTTCGACGAAGCTGCCGCCGGCGTTCACGTTGTTGTTGGCTAACTGGTTCTCCACCTGGCTGATGCTCAAGCCGTAGGAGATGAGCTTATTCGGGTCGATGCGCACCTGATATTCGCGCGCGGTGCCTCCGAAGTCGCTCACGTCCACAACGTTCGGAACTTTCCTGAATTCCTTGTAAAGAGTCCAATCTTCGATGCTCCTCAAATTCATCAGGTCGTACGCTGGATTCGTGCTCCGGATCGTGTACCAATAAATCTGGCCGGTGGGGCTCCAGTCCGTACCGATTTGAGGTACCACGCCCGCCGGCACATTGACCTGAGTGAGCCTTTCGAGCACCTTCTGGCGGTTCCATTCGTTGACCGATTGGTCATCGAAGATCAACGTAACCAGCGAAAGACCAAAAATGGATTCCGACCGCACCGTCGTGAGATGCGGAATCCCAAACATCTGAATTTCGACGGGAACCGATACTTGCTGTTCCATTTCTTCGGCGGAACGCCCGGCCCACTGGCTGATGATCGTCACGTAATTATCGGCGATGTCCGGATAGACCTCGACGGGCATGACGTGAAACGACACCGCCCCCCAGGCGAGCAATAGCACTCCGATCGCCAGCACCACGTATCGATTATTGAGAGCAAAATCTACAAGATTGCGAATCATGATTTCTTCCTGGCGTCCCGAAGTTGAGCGTCATTCATTGTCGACTGCATTTTGGAGATTGATCGCATTTGTCACAACCTGCTGGCCAGGCTGCAACCCGGATAGAATCTCCTGCATGTTGTTCGGCAACTGCTCGCCACTGACGACCTGAATCCGCTTAAACTTCTCCTGCACAGGAATGAAGACCCAATCGCGGTCGTGCAGATGCACCATCGCCGACGCCGGTACAGCCGTGTAGTTCTGCTTCTCCTTGCCGAACAAAGTGGCTGTGGCGAACATGCCTGGCCGCATCATCTCGCCCGGATTGGCCACTTCAATACGGACCTTCGCCGTGCGAATATTCGGATCGAGAATCGAGCCCACGTTGCTGATCGTGCCCTTGAGAACTTTGTTCGGATAGGCGTTCAACTTGATGTCGGCGGGTTGCCCGACGCGCACGTTGGCCATGTCGTTTTCGTAGACGTCACAGACGATCCACACGGTGGTTAGGTCCGAAATAGTAAATGGGTTCGGCGTAGAGTAGGCTTGCACGACCGCCCCGTTCGTCACTTCCTGATCGGTGATCACGCCGGAAACCGGGGCGACGATATCGACAATTCCCTTCGGATTATCGGGATCGCTGCCGAGCAGGCGAAGATGCTCAGTGGCGGTATCGAGAGTGGTCTTGGCGTCGTCCTCGCCGTCTTGCGCGACCTCCAGGTCTCCCAGCGCTATGGCCCCGTGATCGTACAGCACCTTCGCTCGATCCAATTGCTTGCGCGCAAGAAGTTCATCGGAGACCGCCTTGCGGTAGGCGTCGAAGCCTCCCGAAATGTCGTCGCTGCGAATACGCAGCAAGAGCTGGCCCTTCTTCACTGCGTCGCCGAGGCGAGCGCGGATGTCCACGATGCGGCCAGAGGCAAGCGAAATCACCGGAACTGTTCGCGCGATGTCCGGAAATACAGTTCCGGTTACGGACAATTGCGACGGGGCTTGGTATTCGGCCGCTGTTACGATCGGATACTGTTCCGGATGCTCGACCGCAAAAAAGGTGACGTCCACTCCGGAAATCACCTTGGCGGGCGGGGGCGCCTCTGCTTTCTCATCTGCGCCACTGCTTTTGCAACCACTGGTGGCCAGTAAGGGCCCCAACGCGATTGATAGCAAACCCAAGTCCACAAGCCGCCGGAATCTCATCTGATTTCTCTCACTTCTCTTGTCTCTCGCGTCACAATCGCATGACTTAACCCCGCAGAATGACGAAGTCAAGCGCGCGGTAAATGCTGCATAGCATGGAGCAAAGCTATTGATTGAAGCAGCGCCGGCGTTGAGAGCAACACCGGCGCCACCTCATCGAGTCAGCGCACTAACTCATGTCACAGACCAGGCAATAACTAGAACCGGACCATGATTGCCACCGTGGTGACCGTTTGATTCGTGCGCAAGTCTGGCCACCAGATAGCGCCGGTACCGAACCCACCATTGCTGTTTCCTCCAGCGATGCAGGCCGTCTCAGCAGACGTGAGACTGCCATAGCCGAACCCGGAAGGGACACCGTTGGCGCAGGCATACTGCGCAGGTTGACCGTTGTTGAGGGGAGGGCCGCCGGCGAAAGCCGGAGGGGTAATTCCGCCGCGGCCAGTCCAGTAAGGCACGTCGGAGAAGCGATAGCCTTCTTCAAGACGGAAGGTGATGAACTGGCTCGGCATGTAATCGAAGGTGACAGTGCCGTCGTGCATCTGAGCGCGATCCCCGCCGTTCTCCGTAAAGTAAGGGGTGCCCGTGATGGCCGTTGCGCCGTTGATTGGAGGCAGCAGGGTGAGATACCGGCCAGGGTTGTTCATCTGGCCGCCGCCCAACGTTACCGCATACAAGTCATGCTTGAACCAGTAGCGGTTGTACATCATCCAGCCGATGAAGGCCTGCTTGGGTCTGCCATTCTTCGCGTTGTGACAATTCACGCCCCCCGTGTAGGTCGAGGAAGAGCCCATCAGCGGGGAGAGGCCTTGCGGATCGTACGATCCGCTGGACGGGCCGCCGCCATATTCGCAACCGAGATCACCGGTAACCGTAAAGGCGATCTTGTCGAGCGGCCTGGTCGGCTGGTCGTAGACCTTTACCTGCGCGCTGTAGTCGGCATGGATACGCGAGCGGCCCGGATAGCCGATATCGTCTTCACCGAGGCCGTAGTTGTTCCACACAAAGTCCAGATACGGCTTGGGGCGCCAAAGAATCTGCCCGCCCAGACCAGGCTTGCCGTTGGGGCGTGCATAAGTCTGCCAGCCGTTAATGAACCAGGGCTCGATCTTGAGGGTCTTCGTGGGGAACCATTGCAGGCGAAGGCCGTTAAAGAACCAGGGGGTGTTCGAGGAAACAAATGATGGCTGATAAGTCCAGTTGTCGAAGTTGTAGTAGCTGAAAAGGCCGATGTAAGAGACAAAGATGCCCGCATCCAGATTGATGCCGTGTTGCACATTCCAGTGATAGCCACCCCATCCTTCGGAAATATACCTGTAAGCGTTCGTCAGATCCCATTGGCCTCGGCTGGGGCTGGCGTCATTGCGTGGCGTAGTCGTCGCAAACAGCCCATTCATGGTGAGAAAGCGCCCACGCACATTGTCGATGTGAATGTCGCCGCCAAAGCTAAGCTGCTCAAGCTGCCACTCATCGGAACGGAAGGTTTCCGTCGAGCCGCCGAGGGAGTCGTCCATGGGATGGTTGTAATCGAGCGTGTAGTTCGCATCGGCGCGAAACTCCGGCGTGAAGTACTTGGTCGCCATTGGGCTATCCGATGCGTGACCGTTGCTGTTGAGCCATGTCCAATCACCTGGGAACGGCTCGCCCTTGGTAGTCGTTTGCGCGCTGATCTCCGGCGGCGCGGCAGAAGCCGTTGTTGGAGCCGCCTGAGCCGCTGCGTCTTGCGCTCCCGGAACTGCTGAAGTGCTCGAACCTGCAGTCGTGTCGCTCTTCTCAGCCGATCGCAGCGCATTGGCGTCCTTCTCCGCGGCAGTTGAGTCGTCCGCTCCGGCGCGCGTCTTCAAAGCCGCTTCCAATTGGGCGATCCGTGCCTTCATCTCTTCAAGTTCTTTGACAACCGCATCGTTTGCGACCGGCGGGACGACGGAAGCAGAAGGATTCGGTGTCGCGGTGGCTGCTGCCGAAGGCGAAGAGGAAGCCGGCGTGCCAGTTCCCGTGGCGGCGTCGGAGACGGCAGGCTTGGCCGGTGGATCACCCTTGGTCGCGGCGAACATTTCTTCCACTCCTGCAGCTTGCAGCGCTGCTCTGTCGAGCGCCGAAGGCGGATTCTTGCTGGGATTAGAACCTGCGCTTTGCGCATGACATGCAAGTTGCAAAGCAGAGCTGAAAAGTGCGATTCCCGCTACGATGGCTGGTTTAAAATTCTTCATTTGACACTCGACCTCCACGGCGCAGAACACCGGCTGGCTAAAAAGCGTTGGCTCCCAGTGAGGATTAGCCGATTAACTAAATCCGCCTCCCCATCCAAATTGATATGCGAGACAACATAAAGGAACTGCAAGGATTTTGATAACGTCCCATAACATTGCTGTTCTGTGATGCACACCGGCCCACAAACTGATTGAGAGAGTGTGGCGGCTGTTTTGCGGGTTTTCCAAACAAAGCTATCTCTGATAGGTCATCACCTGGCATCAGGAGCGCATGAAGAGCTTTCATAATCAATCGAACTGGGTTGCTTGCGGCTCTCCGTTCATTCGCCTCGGCATGCATCGAGTGATTGCGATTTGCCACAGAAGACAACAAATCTTTCTGGCCCGCTCTCCAAGTGCGCCTGAATACCCAATGAATACGCCCTCGTTGAAGAAACTAATCAGAGTGTTGAACTCAGTTAAGTGCCTCGGCTCATCCCCGCTGAAACTTCACACACAGCATGTCAAAGGCAGCCGCCCGAATAAGTTGACAGATGCAAATTGGTTTAAAAGTACGACAGCCGCCATAAAGATCCTATATGTGTTTTGAACAAAGTTATAAGTAATGGATGACTAAGACATAAGCAAGTCATGAAGACTGCATCGATTCATCTCAAGCGCATGCCGAGGAGTCGTTGGCTTCACGTCAAGAAGACGATAACTCCTCAAACTGAATCTGGTTTCCTGATTTCATCCTTATCGCACTAACCCCTATGATTCAACTTACCTTTTGATGTTATTCGCGCAGCTGGCGAGTCCCGAATGGCGACGGCAACATCGACTGGCACCTGTCGGCACAAGACACGCACAGCATCAAGGGCACTTGGGAGGTGAACGTCACCGTCACAAATTGCCAAACCGGCGCTACGATCAGGACCGTTCACAGCCTGCAGCTGTTCTCTCGCGACGCTTCCTTCTCCGAGACGCCCAATACCTACCTGCGTGGCAGCAGTGTCGGTGTCTGGAACCGGACGGTTGATCACAGCTACGGCGCTTTGTATTGGTTCTTCCGCTACAACGCGGATGGGTCGTTTGCCTCGACTGCGCAGTCGCGATTTAGATGAGCGACGACGGGAAGACATTCACTGCTTCAGGCACCGTCCAGGACTTTAACGAGAGTAATGTGTCGATCTCAATTGGTTGCTTCACGACACCGCGACGCGTTTGAGCGGCTCCGGGGCCGGGGCCTCAAGACAGAGAGGAAGCGGATGGCGGTCAGGGCTGTTCGAATCAAAATAAATGGGAGCATGCTCAGCCTGCTCCCATTTCATTGCGCGCCGGACGTCACGAGTTCATGATATCGCTCATCGAGCGCAGAATCTCCGAAAGCTTTCTGTGCGCCTCCTGATCCTGAGATGGACTCACCGGACTAATGAATTCGTCGCTACCATAGCGGATTCCATTCATCACTTCTCGATCTCGATCCAGCAGCCTCTCTGGATAGCGGTCGATGTACGCGGGATCTTTCAGAAAGACAGCAACAAAATCATTCCAGGTATCCCCTTTCTGCAGGCCGATAAAGGACTCCAATAGAACTACGCGATAGCCATTTTTGCGTCCCCAGTTCTGGAGGGCCACGCCGCTGTCCGGATAAAATCTCCAGCAATCGACGGGATGCCGATGAAACGCCCCATTTGAAGGAACATTCAGGTAGAAGATCCCCTCAGGTTTTAGAACCCTGAGAACTTCATTGAAACAAAGCCAGAAGAACTCGGAATGTTCGAAGCATGAGGAACTGATGCAGATGTCGACGGTGTCGTTCTTCAATGGAAGAACATAGGGATCGTCGATTACGATATCCACACCCTTTCCACCGACAGAATCCAAGCCGAGGTAGGTATTGTCGGGCGGTGCGACCGATCGCAGCGAGCCGTTGATATCCAGCGCTCCGATCTCCACGATCGTGAGCCCCTTGGCGCCGCGAGCATAGAGATCGAAGAATCTCCGTCCGTATTCCATCGCCGAGCCATGCACGCGGTTTCCACTCCTCAGTTTGCCGAGGCAACTCTCGCCGATACATTCCCGTTTGTAAGCGTCAGACGTGTCTCGGTCCCCACAATGAAGCGCGAAATTGCAAGGGCCATCAGTGTAACGCGGCAGATCCAAAACGGAAACGCTTCTTTCCTTCTCATCACGAGATTTGTGCTAGTATTTCGACTCTGGGGGACGGCTTCTCGCGCACTCAACCTCCTCCGCAAAAAATGGCTGAATTCTTCCCCACTTTTCAAACTGCCAGACGGGGATTCTTCGAACCATGCATCTCGCCATCTGCGCCATCTTCATAAACGAGGCACCGTATCTGCGCGAGTGGATCGAGTTCCACCGGCTGGTGGGCGTCGAAAAGTTCTATCTTTACCAGAACAGGTCGGAAGACGATTGGCAGTCGATCCTGAAGCCGTACATCGACGAGGGGCTGGTCGAGGTTACAGACTGGCCTCGCCGGCCTCCTTGTCAGATCCAGGCATACCAACACTTCATCAACAAGCATCGAGGAGAGCCGGGGTGGACGGCATTTCTTGACTGCGACGAATTTCTCTTCTCGCCGGGCCATGCGACCGTAGGCGAAGCAATCGAAGCCATTGCGTTGCCGGACTGGGGCGCGATCGGCGTCAACTGGATGTTCTTCGGCGCCTCAGGCCAGGAAGCGCCCACGCCAGGGCCGGTGATTGAACGCTTCACGTTGCGCGCCACAGACAACTTTGAACCGAATCGCCACATAAAAACTATCGCCCGCATGGATCGCGTCCAACTGGCGGGACCCAGTTCCCACCAGATCAAAACCAGCGGCGGGACCTTCAGTGAATTGGGCCATCAGCTCACGGGCCCATTCACCCCAACCCCCACCCATACCCGGTTGCGTATCAATCATTACCACACCAAGTCCCGCCAGGAATATCTCCGCCGCATCGCGAGGGGCAACGCGGATGGAACGCCATCTCGATCGCCGTCTGAATTCGACGGCTATCAGGCAGCCGACGTCGACGACCGCACAATCTGGCGCTTTCTGCCGGCTCTCAAGCGTCGGCTTGAATGCCCGCAGTCAGCCGCCCACGACGCACAACCGACTCCGCATTCGCCGTACTCGCTCTACGTTCCGCCGCAGTCCGTGACACAGCGCATTCTGCCTCGCGAATTTACGTCGTTCCGCAACTACCACGACGGCGAAACCATGCTCGTCTGCGGATGCGGGTCGTCGTTGCCCTCGGTCATTGCGCCCGAGAGATTCCCCTCCATCGGAGTCAATGATGTCGGCCGGCTCTTCGATCCCGACTACCTGGTGGTGATCAACCCGAGAAGTCAGTTTTCCGGTGACCGATTCAAATATGTTGAAGCCAGTCACTCGCAGGCCATATTCACGCAACTCGACCTGGGCATTGCGCACCCCAATATTGTTCGCTTCAAGTTGGGCAAACGCGGCGGCACCGATGTCTCCGACGCAGGCTCGCTCCCCTACACGCGCAATTCGCCTTACGTCGCGCTTTGCTTGGCTCTCTACATGGGGGCGAAGCGCATCGGCCTCATCGGTGTCGATTTCACTGAGCATCATTTCTTCGCATCGACGGGCCGTCATCCCCTCGCCGGTGAACTCAACCAGGTTAACAACGAATACACAGCACTCGCACAGGCTTTCCGGCAGCGGGGCGTCGACGTCTTCAACCTCAGTGCCGAGAGCCGCCTGACAGCATTCCCGAAAATCTCGCCGGAGCAATTCGCGCGCTCATCGCTGGTCTCGGCAGCGGCAGTTTCCGCGGTAAACGGAAAGAAGGTCTTCTTCGTCAACTACCGTTTCCTTTCCTGCGGCGAGGTCTTTTCCGACGGACTGCTGAATGCCGCTGAAGACCTCGGCATCGAATCTGCATCCGCATGCTGGGACGACCCAGCATTGCCCGCCAAACTCGCGGAGTTTGCACCGGACCTGCTTTTCGTTGTTCACGGGCGCAACTACAGCCAACGCTGGAGAGGCTCGCTCCATCCGGGCCGCCGCTCCGCCGCGTGGCTGCTCGACGAACCGTATGAAGTGGACGACACGAGCCGGTTCGCACAAATCTTCGACACCTCGTTCATCTGCGATCCATCCACCATCCATCGCCACAAAAACGCGCACTTCCTGCCCGTGTGCTACGACCCGGCGACCTATCATTACCACCCGGGCCCGCGCGAACATCGCATCGGCTTTGTCGGCGGCGCCAATCCGGCCCGCGAGCGGATGCTCCAGGAGCTGGAGCGGCGCGGGCTTCTCTCTTACGCAATCGGCGGTCCCTGGCGCTCGCCGGAGGTGCGCCGGCGTTCACCATCGCAAAACATCCCGGCAACGGAGACGGCGAGGCTCTATCAGAAAACGCAGATCGTCGTAAATGTCTTTCGCACCGAGCATCACTTCAACCGCGATAAGATCTCCGCCGTTTCCATGAATCCACGCATCTACGAGGCGCTGGCATGCGGGGCTCTCGTGGTCTCAGAGTGGCGTCCTGAGATCGAGCAGTTGTGCCCGGAACTGCCGGTATTCGACGGTCTCCAAGAGATGACCGCTCTCGTCGAAGGCCTGCTTGCCGACCCGGTTCGATTCGCCGCGATCCGTAAGGCCTGCATCCGGCGCCTCGCCGGCCACACTTACGCACACCGGCTCTACGCAGCCTTTACTGCGGCAACCGGCGATAACGCTGCGCCCAGGTGGATCGCATCATCGGCAGTTGCTTCTCCCGCGGCATCGACCCCATCGCAGCGTCCGCGAGTCGATGTTCCGGCGCCCCCGGTGCCTGTTGTTGCCGGTTGGGAGGTTGATGCTGCGAGCGTGGAAGCCGGGGGCGAGTTGCTTCTTCGCGCACGCAAATCGCCCGCGCCAGGCAGCGAAGAGGGTCTCGTTGGAAACGACAAATTCGCCGGCGTGCACATGAGCTTTGAAATGCAAATCGAGCGCGGCGCCACATTCATCGCCAAGATTCACCAAGCCGAACAGCGCAACCAGGCCTCGAATTCTTATCACCTCATGGTCACCGAAAGGAACGCATATGTGGCGCGCCACAACCACGTCTTCCAGTCGTTCACCATGGAGGAGAATGCATGGCACGCCGTAACCATGACTTGGCGCAGTGGTCGGCTGAAGGTAGTGGTGGACGACCGGGTAGAATGCCAGGTCCAGGACAACCTGCTCACTTCTGGCTATTGCTTTCTCGGCATCAAGTCAGGAGCCGCGAAGGTGCGCAATTTCGTGGTTGCCGTGCCGGCGCCTGGCGAAGCCGAGCCCAATGAAGACCCTTCGCACCCGGATCCGGTGGCCATTTCCAACTGCGATCAACTCTTCGATTCCGGCTCAGACGCCGGTCTCGCGAATGGACCCGCCGTCAGCATCGTCACAACGGTCTACGACCGCGTTGCGTGTCTCGAAGCCTGCCTGCAATCCGTGCAGGACTTAACCTTTCCGAGCTACGAGCACATCATCGTCGCCGATGCTCCACCCGCGCCGGTCCTCGCGCAGATTCGCACCCTGGTCGAGGAGAATCACGATGGACGCCATCGCCTGCGCCTCGCGACCTTGCGCTCTCGCGCCAACAACTGGGGAATCGCCCCCGCTGTCGCCGGCATATCGCTCGCCGCCGGCAAATACGTCTGCTTCCTCTCCGACGACAATGGCTACAAGCCGGAGCATCTTGGAAAACTGGTTGCAGCTCTCGACAAGGACCCCACCCTGGGGTTCGTCTACAGCGGATGCCTTTATGACGGCCGGATGACTCTGAACTCTGCGCCGCCATCCTACGGCCGCATCGACCTCGGCCAAAGTTTGTTTCGCCGCGAACTCTTCGCACGCCATTTTGGCGGCACGCTTCCGTTTCACGAGCTTGCATGGGACTGGAAGATGATTCAGCACTTGCTGCAAAACCGCGTGCGCTGGAAACACTTCGCCGATCCTACTTTCATCTTCCGACTGGCCAAGTACCCGCAATTCTGGCCGTCGGCCCGGCAGAAGCAACTCACCGGTCTGCCAGTCTGATTTTTTGCAGATTTCCACCGAATCTCGGAAGCGTTTTTCTGTACGACTCACCATCGCCCGTGGTATGCTCACTGGGTTTTTCCGGCCCCGGCTGGAGCGCCTCTTTCATCAACCGGCAGCCAGCGCAGCTGTCTGCCCATCCATCAGAAGTAACGGCTCGCTGCCCCCTCGGAAATTTGCATCGCAGCCAGTACTGAAGCTACGCAGTCATCCCCCTCCGCGTGAGGACGGCGCCATGAGTGCACCTGGTCCGCTCGGCCTTTACGACCTGCTCGCTCCGCAGTTCCTGCTGGGCTTCAATTTCCCTGCCTACATCGACAAATATCTCTCGCTGCTATCGGTCTCCGATTTCCAGTCGACAAGCGATGACAATGCGATCCTCTACACCGGAACCGTTTACTTTCCTTCGGCTCCGGGCGAGCCGCCCGTACTGCCGCAGCATACCGATCCCAGCGGCGCCATCTTCGACTTCCACGACATTAACTTCCGTTTCCGGCTCTTGATCCCGCGCACTGCGAATCACACCATCAACAACGACATCAACGACATTCCTTCGCTGGTCTTTCCCCCTTCGCTGCAGCCTCTCAAAGACAACGTCTTTGGCAGTTCGGGGTCACCATCCGGAGTGAGCGACGCTCCCGGGATCGCGTTCGAGTTGGATTTGCTGCTCACCGTGCTCACCTTCCATCTCGGCCCGCACTGGCTGCCCGCGATTCAGAATGCCGACTTCACCATCTCGCCCAATCCTGGGTCGCCACCCAAGACCGATGTCCGCGTCCTGCTGCCGCAGATCCTTCTCAAGTACACCCAGGGCCAGGACCTCACTCAATCCGTCGACTTCGAACTCGCAGCATGGGGCGACCCCGGTTTCGACGCTCCCAACGATCTCTCCGAAGGTCAGCTTGCCACCATGGATCCGCCGTTGGCGATCCACTCTTCGGGGCGTGTTGCCTTCGGCGTCGACACCATCGTCCTCGACCTCAGTGCCAACGGAACCCCTCCTGAGATTCTGCAGTTTTTTGGCACCGACGACAGCTTCGAAGGCGTGTATATCAAGGCCATTCAGGTCTATTACACAGACCAGGACAAGGATTTCGCGCTCAACTTTTCTGTGCACGATGCGCTTATCTCTTTTTCAGGCGACATCTGGCTCGAGGCCGAACTCGATTTGATCCTCGATGCTTTCACCGTCGACATCACGGCCTACGATGGCTCAAAGCAGCTCTCCGTCAATCCCGGGTCGCAACTGAGTCCTTCGCTGTTTCACGGCGGATCGTTGACCATGCCGTCGACCGGGGTTCTCTATTTGCAGGTTGCCGGTGGCATCCCGCCGTACAAGGAATCGGTCGTCTTCAGTCCCGGGACGGTCTCGCCGCCTGCGGCCGGCGGACAGCAACTTTGGGACGACACGCAGCGGCTGGCGCAGCCACCTTCCACGCTATCAGGGCCGCAGGAGAGCGGATCCCTCCTCATTACCGTCACCGACTCCACGCAGCCCACGCCGTTGAAGTACGTCAACAACATCAACTTCACCGTCACTGAGTCGAATGGTTCGACGGGTACACCGCCTGCGCCCCCGGGGCCGCCTTCCAATCCCAAGCCGAATTCCGTTCGCCGTCTCAGCATCAAACTGCGCCTGGAGAAAAACACCATCGTGCTGGCGGAGGTCTCGGGCGAGATCGATTTCGCTAAGCAGATGCAGTCGGCAGTTCCCGGCGGCTCGCCGCCAAGTTCGAGCAACTCGCTCGGGATCACCAATACGCCGGCCGCTTCCACGGTTGCGAGTCCTCCCAGTGGCATCGTCGACTTCACGCTCAACGTCACCTACGACCTCGCCAGCGGCGATTTGTCTGAGACGCTCACACTCGGCGCCGTGCCGGCGGACATCAACGGACTGGCGCACATGGATAATTCCAGCGACAGCACGCTCAAGGACATCCTCGGCGCCATTCTCATCTTCACACCCATTCTGAGTGCGGCCACATCGGCGCTCGATCCCGCCGATGCCGGCCAGTGGAGCGAGATCGCCATTGATCTCGGCGTACCTGTGTTGATTGGGTCGCTCGACATTCTTCGTATCACGGGAATCACGCTTTACGGCGGTTCGCTCCAGTTGCGCGAGAATATTCCTGCCGGCAAACTCACCAACGCGGCGCTCACCTTCGATTACGGCGTTGAATTCGGCATCTTTATCACGACCCCGAAGATCCAATCCACCAAGCCTCTCAAGGTGCGCTACCAGGCCGTAGGCGTCAGCCTTCACTTCGGGCATCCGGTCAATTTTCAGATTGTCCTCGATACCAGTAAGGGCTATTCGCTCGACCTCAGCGATCCGGGTCTTTTCAATCTTCCCGGCGCGCTGGGTGATCTGCTCAAGATCGCGGGGGCGCGCATTGCGCGCTTCAATCCGCTTACGCTCGAAGTCGATATCGTGATCAAAGCCGACCTTGGCATCATCACCGTCGATAAGTTCAAGGTAAAGATCGCACTGGACGGATCGAGCGCTCCATCCATCGTCCCTTCGGGGATCAAGGTGAACATCCCTGAGACCATCACCGGAAGCGGCCTGGTGGACATCACGGATGGCGGCTTCGAGGGACAACTGGACCTTACCATCTGCAGCATCGGGCTGCGCATGGTCGCCGCGGTCGGCGTGCAGCATATTACGCAGGGCTCGCGTGAAGCCACCGCCTTCTTCTTTGGATTCGAAGTCGATTTCCCCGCGCCGATCGCGCTCGGCACCACGGGCCTTTCGCTTTTTGGGGTCTTCGGACTCTTTGGTATGCACTACGATCGCGTCCTGGCCGCTCCCATTCCCGGCGATGCGGTTGGACCGGACCTGCGATGGCTCATGGGCACAAAGGGACAGCCATACCTGCTGGAGTCGATGGACGGCACAACTCAGTTCTGGGCTCCGAAGATCGACAACTGGGCATTCGGGGTCGGCGCCGTTCTGGGGAGTTCAGACGGCTATCTCATCAACATGCGCGGCATGCTCCTCCTGGAACTTCCCGGTCCGCGCATCATCATCACCGTCAACCTGAAGATCATTGAAGACCTGCCCGGGCTCTCACCCAACGGCATGGACACCTCCCAACTCGATGTCGGCATTATCGGCATCCTCGATATCGACATTGGCGCGGGCCAAATCACGCTCGGAGTGATGCTGGACTTCGAGATCTCCCAGTTGCTTTCCGTTCAGATTCCGATCCAGCTTTTCTACGACTGGAACGATCCTTCTTCCTGGCACTTCTGGATCGGGACCATCCAGTCGCCGGCTAGCGCCAAGATTCTCGGCATCGTGCGCGGCGGTGGATACTTCATGATGGGCGGCCAGGCCATTCAGCCGTTCCCGCCTGGCTCGAATACTGCTCTGCCCGGTGTTGCGGTGGCCATGGGCATCTCTGCGGCGGTCGTTTGGGGCAGCCAATCGGCGGGAATCTACCTCAAAGTCGCCGCATCGGCAGACTTCGGCGTGTCGTTCTCTCCCCATCTCTTCATTCTGGGAGACGTTCACCTTGAGGGCTCACTGCATCTGCTCGTGGTCAACATCGGCGCCACCGGCGACTTCCTGCTCACCGCGCCCAATCCCGTGTTCCTCAAGGTGCATGTTTGCGGCTCTGTCAGCTTCTTCTTCTTCAGCGTCTCGGCGTGCGTGGATTTCACCATTGGCAACGACTCCACGCCACTGCCGCCGCCACCGCTGATCTCCACTGTCTATCTGCAGAGCTTCGCTCCGGTGATCGCGCAGGGGCAGGGCGACCGCCCCATCGACGCCAGCCTCGGTAATGCGCTGCTTGTCGGTGGCGGGGGCACCACGCCCATTCCGGTGGTCCCCATCGACACAGTGCCCGTGATTCAAATGCTCTACGGCGTCGATGTTTCGGCAGTATCCTCCACCTTCACCCAGCCGCTTCCGGCCTGCCCCACTTTCCCCGGGGCGCCCGGAGTTAATCTCGGCGGCGGACGGTTCGCGCAGTACCAAATCACCAGCCTCTCCATCAGCCCGGCATTACCCGGTGGCTTCCCGGCGCCGCCCGTAGCGTGGCGGCCAAACATGCCCTCTTCCGACACGTCGCAGACCCAGGTAGACCTGGCTCTTTTCAGCCGCAATCCCAACGTGACCAACAGTGCGCTGGAGCGCTCAGACAACTTCAGCAACATGCTCAGCGCAACCTGGGGAGACACATGTGCGGTTGTAGCTCCCGCGGCGTGTGTCCTCTGGGCCTTCTGCGGGCAGCGCATCGGCCCTTCGCCAAATGGCTGGGTACTGACCGGTATACCGACGCCAGACCCGCCCAATACGACGCGACTGACGCCGGTTCCTACCCAGATGCAAGTCACGCAGCCGGCATTCAGCGCATCTGACCAGCTTCTGCTCAGCCTTGGGTTGCCACTCGTCGGTGAAGGTCTCGCTCCCGCGCAAGTCATCGGCATTGGAGGCTCAACACCCAGCCGCCGCCTTCCGTGCCTGCGCGCTGTCGAGTTGCCCGAGTTGGTGGCGCTAAGCTTCCAAAGCAACCTCGCCTCCGGATTCAATTCGAGCGAGAAGAACGCGCCGCCAGAGACTTCTGCCGCTGCCGGTGCGCGTGCGCAACAACTTGCTGCTTCCGGCCGCTGGCTCCAATTCCAGGTTGGAGGTTCGCAGCGCATCCGTATCCTGCTAACTCTGGGCGCCGCGCTCTTCAAGCAAATGCACGGCACGGCCGCCCAGGGATGGGTCACAATTCAGGAACTGAACGCTGCCGGGACAGTGGTGGCTTCGCATCCGCTCATGGTGTTGAATCCGGTGATCATCAGTACCGCGAATGTCAATACCGCTCTGCCATCAACCTGGACGGCGCTCACCAGCCCCTGGCGCGATGAGGTGGCGTCGATTCTTGAGCTGCTGTTTGGGCAGCCGTCCACTAATACATTGTTTGTCGAATTCAAGCCCAACGCAGCGATGGTGACCATCGAAGTGGTCGTCACATCACCGGCGAACTTCCCGGCGGAAGTTCTGGTTGGCGCCATCGAATCCTGCCCCACCAGCGAAACCGTCCGCAATCAAAACGGCCTCTCGATCCAGCAGAGCACGATCGAGACCATTAACACGTATCTCGATGGTGGATCTCCCGTGCCGCTGCTCGCACCGAACACTGTCTACACAATCACCCTTGCATACGATGTTCTCGATACAGAACCGGGCGCCAACAGCACCACGACGACCACCAGTACGCAGGCCTATCAGTTCCAAACCGATAGTCAGCCGCCCACCAGGCTTGATCCGTATGTTCTATGCAGTTTCCCTGCCCAACTCGACACATGCGTCTTCTACGAAGATCCGCTGGACATTGTCTTCAACGACAGCTCCGTCTTCTCGTTGTTTGAAGCCTATGGCTATCAGCTTACTTATTCGCTGCATGCAGCCGACGGACTGCCGGAGGGCTCTCCAGCAAGCACCATGCTTACGGGATCGCCGTCTCCTTTGCAGGCAATCGATGGGATCGGCACGGCCACGTACGACTCGATGCTGCAATTGGCCAGCGAACTCCAGTGTCTAGGCGGCTCCATTACCCAGTACCAGAACCAGCTGTTTACCGCTCCCGTCTATTTGCGCCCCTTGATGGGATACACATTCGACCTGGTAACCAACCCGGGAGCGCCGGCGAACTCGGCCGCGGGTTCTCCGGGATCCGCCGCGCAGCCGCTCTTCCGCCGCAACTTCACGACCGGCCGCTATGCCAATCTGCAAGCCCTCGCCGCGTCTCTTGGCGCGACGCAGGTTACGCACCGTCCGCTCACCTCCGCGTTGTCTTTCCCCAACTCCGGAGGAGCCCAGGTTTTCAAGGATGCCGACATTCAGCAGGCCTTCCTCAGCGCTGGGGAGCAGGCTCTTCCTGCTCCGTCCGCCAACTCCATTGTGATTTACTGGCTGAAATCGGGCACAGGCTTTGTGCCGCACGCCGTTCTTCTCGATGCTATCGAGCCGATGTGGCGCTATCGTTCAGAGCCTGGTTTCACCACACCCATCTCGTCGGATCCATCATTCAAGATCGTGACCATCAACTCGGTTCCATCACTTGAAGTCAGTGAGGCGGCCGGTTCGCCGCCTGCCACATCCATCGGCAGCTTCATCGTCTCACCCGGAGGCGCACGCACCGTCGCGATGTTCAGCGCGGGCTTCTCGCCGCCAGCCTCAGGAACGCTCGTCACTCTGCAGTTGCATCGGCCCGCCAGCTCCGTCTACGGCAATGGGAACGAGGACGCGCCGATCGTTACTCTTAACATCTTGCCGCAAGCGCCGTGGGAGAACGACCATGTCTAGATTCGTCTGGCCCTATCTCTTCACACTTCGCGCCGGCAATCTCATTGCGGCTTCGAAAAACCAGAACCTTCCGCCAATCCGGGACAAGTTCTTCCCCTCAAGCACCGGCAATACCGCCATCGCGTTGCGCTGGGCATGTGCGTCCCTTCTGGGTTTTCCGCGCGAGCCATTCCAGGTATTCCGTCGTCTGCGCAACACCATCGAGAACACGGCGGTCGTCACCGTGTTGTCCAACGCAACTGCCGTCACCGTGCAGCAACAGACGATTCCTGTTCTGCCCGGTGGCGACGCGGCTTACATCGTGTACGCCGCCATCGGTGTTGCGGCGTCCAGCAGCGTGAGCGTACAGGCAATCGACGTAAATGGCAATGCTATTCCCGGCCAGTCGTTGTTGCTGACGGCCAATACGCCCATCGAATTCCGCTGCCCGGGCATCGCCTCTCTCAGCGTCTCCGGCTCAGGCACCATAGGCCCCATCGAAGCAGTGAGCGAGACTGTCTACTCCAACCTGCCCGACTGGGCGGAGATTCAGACGGTCGGTCTGCCGCTTGCCAACAACGAAATTGGCGCGTTCTACAGAACTAAGCCCCAGGGCTTCTGGTCCACGCCTCTCACACCACCGACTCTCGACGGCGTGACAGCGGCGACGGATCGCACTCTCATCACGGCGGAGCTTGAGATCCCACCGCCTCCGACCGGTGTTCCGGATCTGCCGTTGCCCGTATGGGCGCAGCCGAATCCCTCTGCCTACATCAATTACATCCGCAGTGCAGGCAACGTCGTGGAGATGGTCGAACACTGCCTTGAGAACTCCGACGATACGAACGCGCAGAAGATGCAGTCGCTTTACACAGAGCCGGTCACAACCGCCGGCTTGAGCCAGATTGGAGCCACTTCGCCAGGTACGCAGACGAGCACTGTCACTCTGCCCGTTACTGGCGTCGCCATGCTCGCGGTCAGCACCGACCCTTATGCCGCGGTCTCGCTCGGCTACGGCACGCTCGACATCCCGCCCGCCACCGGTGGTGGCACCGTTACCATCGTCATCGCACCCACGAGCGTGACCGTGGCGCCCGGCCGGACGGAGCAGTTCACCGTAACACTCACCGGAGTGACGAATAGCACCGTGATCTGGGGCGTGAACGGCGTGCCCGGAGGCAACACCATCGTTGGCACCATCTCGACAGCCGGTCTATACACAGCGCCAGCCACGATCCCCGCAAACAACACTGTGGTTGTGACGGTGACCAGCGCCCAGGACCCAGCCATGTCAGACACGGCCGCGATCACCATCGCCCAGATCATTCCGATCCCCATTCCCATTCCCACGCCGCGGCCGTTGCCCACGCCGGTGCCGATCAAGCCAGAAATTTTTATCCAGCCGCCCGTGCTTCCGCCGGTCGATAACTACGGCGCATACGACTACATGGTGACCGCGCCGTTTGTTTTGCCGTTTGGCCTCTCGTTCACGCTGGCTGCACTCAGCGTCGGGCAACTTCCCGTGGAAGCCCCAACGGACCTTGCTTCCTCCGCGAGCCAGGTGAATGCGCCATTGGCGCGCGACCAGGCCGCTCCCGCTGTTGTCCGAATCACCTGGGATGCTCCCGACAACCCGCAAGGATACGGAATCATTGCCAGCCGCACTCCCAATCAGTCCCAGTTTCTGAATGCCGCGCGGCCAACCAATGTGGGAGGCTTCGATGTCTTCGTCGGCCTTCCGCCACTGAATCCCGATCCCAACTCTCCGCCTGATGTGCAGACTCCCGCATTCTCTGACCTGGAAGCGTCTTTACCACTCACCGCGCCTCCAGTGAACAACCGCTACATGGTGGCGGCCCAGGACATCTTCGGGCAATGGTCCAACTGGGTTGAAACCGACACCACCCTTTCGCCGGCGCCGGTGACCAAACCCGGCCTCATCAACGCCACATTCCTTTATGCTGCGAGCACAGCGAGTCCACCCTCACCGGTTATTCCCGCCTCCCTGCGCATTGACTTCGGCTGGAACTGGGAGGACCGTGCTCCCGGGCAGATTCGCTTCACAGGCCAGTTTGCCGCTGCGCCAGCCAACTCGCTCAACCCGCCCTTCCTTGGCGGATTCGCCATGCAGAACACCGGCCCCGTCGGACCCCCGGTGGTTCTCACCTTCTCTTACTCGGGCCTGAATCCCGACACCGTAAGCCCCACACAGGTGATCCCAACCATCACCAGCGGCCACACCAGCAACGGTCCTGTCACCATCCTTGGCACCGGCACGCCGCCAAGTCCGACAGCCAATCCCAACCAGGTGCAATACCGCGTCGAACTTACCGGCATCCAACTCGACTTCTCCGCTTCTGACGAGATCGACTTTCTCATCTACGCCACTGCCACCGAGGAGGTGCAACCCGGCGTCTGGAGCGATCCCACGGATCAGCCAACTTCGAACACGTCGCCACCACCGCCTCCGCTGCTCATCGGCAAGATCGTCCGAGCTTTCGATCCCAATCCGCCGACCGTCACCTTCGCACCTCCTGCGATTAGCTGGACGGCCCTGCCCGACGCCACCGGTACCGCGCGAGGTGTTCTCGAATGGGAGGCCGACCCAACGGCTGCCGGATACTTTGTATGGGAAGCCACGGAGAGCGCGCTGCTTCACATCCTGCCCCCAGGCAGCCCGGCTGGTACACCGGAACCGCCGCCAGATACGCCCTACGCAACTCGAGCCAATACGCTGAAGAGCCTGGTGACCACCTTTCAGGACCAGTCGCTGCAGGGCTTTGCTCGTTTGACCCAGGACCCCATTGCGGACAATCGCACAGAGATTGCGCTCCCCGGATCCGCATCCACGCTCTACGCATTCCGCATCTCCGCCATCGGCAATAACAACGTCGAGAGCGGTCGCTCATCTCAGGTCGCCATCTTCGGTGTGCCGCGCCGCAACGTTCCCGGCACGCCGCGCATCATGCTTCGGTCCAACGTCGGCTCTCCTCCTGCGCTCCAGGTCATCGTGCTTCCGGTCCCCTCCAGCGCACCTCCAGCCGGCTACCGGCTCTTCCGCGTTCGAAGTCAGGCTCTCTCGCAAAATGCATCCAGCATGGGCCCGGCCAAGATCGATGAGTTCTCGCCGCTTTGGGACAACTACGCCAGCGTCACCCTCGCCGGAAATCTGCTGCAGGGGAAGGCAGTACTTGACCCCGCCGCCATCACCAGTTGGTATCCGTACTACTATCGTGCCACCGTTGTAGGCGCGCAGGATCTTGCCAACGGCCTCTACAGCGGCGAGTCGCCCTACTCAAGCGTGCAGGCCGCAAATGTTCTTCCCGCCGGTCCGCCGATGATCGCGTCCTTCCATCTCGAAGTCATTCCGTTGAGGAACGTAGCCATCTTGTCGCTGGTCACCGATCTTCCCGCTGCAGCAGTCAGCCCCGTCGGCCCGGCGTTGGTCGAATTGCTGCAGCTTGTCCCGCCTAGTCCCAGCGGCCTGCTCATCCAGCACCAGGTTCTTTCCATCGCGCCCAATGAGATTCCAGTTGGAATCATCGTGCCACCGCCGATTTTGAGTCCGATCAGCGTCCTTCGCACTGTGCGCACAAACCCTGACGCCAACGAGCATTGGACGCTCTCCATGCTCCTCACATATACGAATGCGGAGGCCGGTAGCTTCATCCTTCGCCTCACTGATCCGCTGGCTCGCCAATCCACTGTTTCTTTCTGACCGCAAGGGAATCCGATGAACGCACAACAAATCGCTCAGGCCCTTCAATACGGTGAGTTGCAGGCTTTCGGCATGGCCATGCCGCGGCTCGCCGCGGATTGGTCGGCGAGTGGTGGTACCAATCCGTTTACTGTTGTCGACAGCACCCCGGCCTCGTCCTCCGATCCGCCGATCATGACGATCACCTCGACCGCCAACTGGGCCGCGCCGCTGGATGCAACTTATCTCATCGTCGCCGGCAGTCAGCCCATGCCGGCCACCCTCGTTCAGGCTGGAGGCACCGTGGAGGGTTCACCGGGCCTGCTGTTGACGGTGCCCGATCAGGAATGGCTGCGCCTCAGCCGCCTATATTGCGAAATCCTGCAGGAGAGCGATACCACGCGACCGGAGCGGGACCGCGGCCTCTCGTGCCGCCCCGTTCCGCGCTACTTCTACTTTCCGAATCAAACGCTGAAAATCTCCAGTCCAAACTTTCCGTCTGGATTGGCGCGTGCCGGCGACGACCTTGGATTTGCAGGCGCGGCCCGCTTTTACGATAGCGACGGCCTTCAGATCGATCCAGTAGCTGTGATGGCAGCCTTCGAGGCCATCCTCACCCACTATCCTGGATTGCAGGCCGTTCCGCTCGGATCGCAGCCGGTCAGCCCGATTCCGCTTACCGACTACCTCACCGGATCGTCTTCGCCTCTCGCCGCTACCAAGACAACCCGCGTCCGCCTGGTCGATTTCGCAGGCAATCCCTATATCAAAGACCCACTTCATCTCACCGGGCTCACCGTAGTCGACAATCAATCGGCTCTTTATGAGTTGGGCGCGAGTCCTGCCGTGGTCGATCTCGATGCCGTGGACACAAATTTCACGCAGTTCGATCACGACCGGCTGGTCTTCGGATCCGCCGCCAACGGGCGCCTCAGTGGCAGCTTCACCGCCCCAGAAGTGCCCACATTCAGCCCTCCGATCAGTCTTGCCCGCGACTACTACACCCTGCGCGTCGTCGAACTTCAGCCATATCTCAATGGCGCGTGGCCTGACAATTCCGCCGACCCCGCCGTCTCCTTGCAGCGCTTCGCACCGGTGCGAATCAACGAGAACATTTCGTTTCTGCTTGACGGCAACGACATGCTGGGAGCCATCCACACCGCGCTCGATTCCGGCTCGCCTCTCAAGCGCCGCATCTTCTCCGCCGGAGTCGGATCTGACTTTGGTCGTTGCCCAGGCAATCGACGGCAACTTCTCCATTCCTGCCTTATCCGGCTCCGCTGCGCACTGGCCGCAATTTCCACGTGGCATCACCGTCGATCCCAACGCCACGCTTTCCATCAACCTGAAGACGCAGGTGGCGCTACTGGCAAGCTGGGTGACCAACGCACCAAACACTCCATCCACTGGCGACGTGATCCTCGAGATTGGCAACCTGCCGCCCTTGGCCTGGGTGCGCGTCTATCCACGCCAGTTCCTTCCCAATGCATCGCTCGCGCGCGGTGACGGACAGGGAAGAGAGGTTCCCTCAACCGGTACAGTCGTCATGGCACTCAAGGACCCGCTCTCGTTGCGCGATCCGCTCACTGGCCAGATATCGCTCCCCGGAGCGGCAACACTTCAATTCGACATGGTGGTAGTACTGCCCAATTCGAACGCGCGAATCTACGGCGGATTGACGGTGAACATCGGAACCGCGATCATCACCTCTCCGCCACTCTCTTTCGATGGCGGAGTGAACCCATGCAGCTCCGCGGGCTTTCAAGGCGTGAGCAACGCCGGCATCCTCGGCCTCGGGCACATCGGAAAAATCTCACCCACTCCAACCAGCCTTTTGGAGTGGGTGGAAGCACTCACCGGCGAAGGCAAGCCGCGCGATGCGCCTCGGTTGCCCACGATGGCACGCCGCGAGTTGTTGGTGGCCGGGGCCGGGCCGGACACTTCATCCGGCTCACCGGCATTCTCGCGAACATGGACGGGAGTAATCGGCGGAGGAAGAATTCAGCCGGAGACTGTCTGTGCCGCGACGCGCATCGGTGCGCCAGGAAGTTTCGGCGGACGGGAGACCTCTGTCGTAGGTGCGACCACGCACGGCGGCATCCTCGCCTACGACATTGCCCGACACGCGTTGCGCCGCTCGCAGGAGATCATCCCGCGGCTCATTACCCTCGGCTCCAGCGCATGGAACATCCCCGAAGAGCCCTCTGCAGTGGACATTGGGAAACAGCCGGACGCGACTAACGGAACCTTCGCCGGCGCGGTAATTCAAACGGTTGCCCCGCTTTGTGAGAGCCCGGAACTCAATGCATTGTGGAGCAGCCAGGTGGTGAGCTCCGCAGTCACCCAATGGATCACCAACAACATTCCCAATAGCTCACTGGTCACGCAGGCGTTGCAGACACTGCAAAATACGCCCGCGCCTCCACAGCCCGCTACAGAAGATTCGCCTAGTTCAGGCTTGCTGGGCCAGGATGAAGCCTCGGCGCGGCGCATCGCCATCGAGTTGGAGCGCGAACTCACCAGTGTTCGCTTCGGCCGCCGCGACGCCCAATGGGCGCTCAACTCGGCGCTTCAGACCGCGCGTCACTTCATCTATATCGAGACACCGGGCTTTTGCTCGACGGCACACGCGTCCGGGTCTCCGTCCGCGGGCCTCAAAGGCTATGAGGCAGACCTCATCGCGACTCTGACCGCGCAGATGGCAAAGATGCCGGGCTTGCGCGTTGTGATCTGCGTCAACAAGACTCCCGATTTTGCGCCTGGCTATGAAGGCATGGCCAGCTTCGAGGTACAGGACCGGCTCGCGATCGTGGGAAACATGCCTGCCGCTCTCACTTCGCCGCCCGATGCATCGCAGTTCATCCTTTTCCACCCCATCGGCTTTCCCGGCCGCTTCGCGCGCGTGGAGACAAACATCGTAGTCATCGACGACAACTGGGCCATGATCGGCGGCTGCTCGTTCCGCCGTCGCGGCCTCACCTTTGACGGCAGCAGCGACCTCGTCTTCACCGATACGCTGTTGGAGAACGGCCGCTCTCCAGCCATTCGCGACTTCCGCCGCGCGATGATCGCCAACCGCCTTGGCATCCCCATCGATTCCACGCAGCCCTCGTTCGTGGCGTTGAGCGAAGCGCACACAACGTTCACCGTCATTCAGGATGCATTGTCGGGTGGAGGAAACGGAAAGATCTCGACCCTCTGGGACGGGACCACTCCGGGCATCACGCCCGCTACTCCGCTGCCCGCCGACCAGGCCAATCCCGATGGCCGCGACTTCGATGAAGAAACTGCCGCGATCGTCAGCGCCTTGGCCGCCGCCTCTGGCGTTTAGCTTGCTCGGCCTCAAATCCGCGCTGCTCGAGCCAATCCGCAAGGACCTGTAGATCCCCGTGAACGTCGGGAATCTGCGGGTCGCGGCCGGCAAAGGTGCCGGTGGCAAGTGCGAGTCACGCCATAGCTACTGCACGATCGCGTCGAAGACGCCGGTCTCGACCGTGGTCCCGTGCTTCATCTGGATAAAGACGCGATAGGCTCCGGCAGATGGAAAGCCATAAGGAAAGGACACCGTCGGCGAGAGCGGTTCCATGCTCATTTTCATCGTACTCGCGTCCGCCATCCCTTCCATTCCATTCATTGCCAGGCCCGAGCTCTCGTTGGCCAACATCACCGCGGGCATCGCAGCCGAGCCATCGGGATGCGTGTGGGCGAAGGCCGTGCCGTCGGTTTTCACGAAGGCTGCATGTCCCGACATGCCCAGATAGGGTTGCATGTCCGCAGCCGGTCTGCCCTGGGGATCGAGCAGGTGGAAGACGAGGTTATAGGGCGTATTGGCGGTCAGAGCTGTCGGCTTTTCCCACACCATCCTGTATCCGTCCGGGAGCTGGTAATCAGGGCCGAGCGGCCCGGCCGTGATTGGCTGCGGCGCCGCACTGGCGTCCTCGATTCCTAGCGGCGCTCCTGTCATTTCTGCTGGAACCGTAAGTAACGCGGTCTCTGTCTCCGGAAATCCGTTGCGAAAGACCACATCTGCATAGAGGTGATACGTTCCGGCAGGCATGGCCGGAAGCATTTCACTGAATCCGCGCTTGCCGTTTGGCACCGGATGCAGGTGGAAGACCGCATCCATCTGCGGCCAGCGGATCGCGTAGAGATGCATCAGATGACCGTGATCCGTCAGGAGGTCGGAGTTCTCGACAACCTTCCACCCGTCCTCAGCCGCCGGATCAGGATCGCCTATCAAGAGACTCAGATGATTCCCGTCAAGCGATGGCCGCAGCTCAGAGTTGCGATGCATCTCCGCCGCATAATCCGCGGCCTCAACGTTCCACCATTTACCGCCGAGCCAGACCGCAACCGCGCAAAAAGCGAAGGCCGCCGCACCGGCGACGAGGGCGCGCCGACGCCGCGCCGGCTCAGGTACCGAGCCAGGAACCAGCCGCGCCTCACGCGCCGCTGCCATCGCAATCCCTACGAAACCCAGAACAAGAGTGCAGCCCAGCAGAGCCAGCATCACACCCATAGGCCGCTGCATGCGCAGTACCGCGGTTGGAACCGCCGGTACTGGAACGCTGGCCGTCGACGCGCCGGCTGCGCCATCGATATTAAAGCGCACCTGCCACGACCCCGAGGCCATGATCCATAGCGAACCGGTGAAGAACTCCGGATCGCTGTTTGAAGCCTTCATCGCATCCGGTGTCGGTGGATGCTTCGAAGCCTCTCCTGTCAGCGGCAGCGGCGTGACGGTCATGCTGCGGATCGGAGCTCCGCTCGACCGCACCTCTACCGTAGCTACCCCTGGAATCACCAGCGGCACCCGGACAGTGACGAAGAGCTTGTATGGCCCCACTGCAATGGTCTGGTAAATGTCCTTGTTGCCAACATGCGCAGACGCACTCGACGTGCAGAGCACTGTCATCGCCAACGCGCAGAAGAGTGTCTTCCATTTCGGCGGGATCATCGCTGCACTCCGCGCATCCAGCGGCCAAAAACCAGGCCCAACCAAGTGGAGATCGACGCGCACGCCGAAGCTTTCAGCAGTCCCAGCCACAACGTCATTCCCGAGTCTGGCTCGAAGAACTTCCGCATCCTCTCATAGCCCTGCGGCCTTGCGTTGTAGTCAAAGTAGCCCGTTCCAAAGAAACGGTTTTCGCTCGCATGTGACATTAGAAACTTCGCAAACGGCCACTCTACCGCGAAGATCACGGCAACAAAGATGACTCCGGAAATCAATGCAATCTGCCACGCCTTCCAACTCTTCGTTCGCTGCCAGACAAGATCCAATGCAAGTGCCGGTGCGATCAGCAGAATCGGAAACTTCGGCGGAACGAGGTGCGTGACCGGATAATAGACCGGACCCAGCTTCGGCTGCGCGGGAAAGAGCGGAAAGATGAGGATGAACCCAATCAGGAATGCAGTGTAGATTGCCGAAATCGTTGTCGCTGTCCAGCGAAAGCGCGAGGCCTGCGAGATGGTGGCCAGCACGACTGGAACCGCAATTGCCAGGCAGACATATGCGATCACTCGATGCAGCCCTACATCCCACGTGTACTCCATGATGAAGAACATCTGACCGCTAAGCAGCAGCCCTCCGATATAGAGAAACAGCCGCCGGAGAGTCCTGAAATTCGCATCTCCCGCAGCGGACGCGCGGTTCATGGCCGCGAGCATCAGAAACAGCATCCCAAGGTCGATCGACCTGATGCCCAAAATCAATAGCGCGTGTGGCGGCGAAATGATCTTCACATCGAGGCCGTAGGCGTTGTGCCACCAGTTGTCAAATGGCGCAGAGGTCAGCATAGCCACGCCGCCCCACCCGGCCAAAAACACACCCAGCGGAGCGCGCAGACCGAATACGTTGACCGAAGCCTCGCGCAGACGCCCCGCATACGTAGATCTGCCAAAGGTAGCGGTGAGGACGAGATACAACCCGACGATCCCCGCAATTACTCCGCACGCGTAAATTGCCATATGCGCGGGGGTCCAGAAGGTGTCGCGTCCTATCGATCGGTGCCACGCAACATCCCATTGCCCGCCGATTGATGCGGATGTAACTGCCAGCGCTCCTGCCCAGATGTACCACGGCACAGACGTCGTGCGCGCAGCTACGTATGTTCTTGCTTTGGTGGCATCGGCCGCAAACCCAGGGGGTTGAGCCAGTTCGGCGGACATAGGAGTTCCTCCGGTAGCAGGGCCTTCCTCATAATACGAGATATCCTCCGGAAGTTCCCATCCAGATCGATAACGCACCGAGGAATCACGCCGCCGTCGCAAGCGTGGCGATTGTCCTGAATTGCCGGATGATTAGTAACGAGAAAGCGGCCCAGGGGTCCGGGAATGCCACTAGACGAGGGATCGGACTCGATTACGCCCAAGACACCGCCCCTACTAATGGGTATGATTGATCCTCCGGAAACGTTCCAAGCTGACGCAAGGCAATTCTGCCTGCACGGAAATCCGGGTTCAAAAGGTGAAAGCATGTCGATTTCCTATGATCTGGCGATCGCAGGCGGCGGCTTGGGCGGCGCCTCCCTGGCCAAAAATATGGCGGAGCATGGTGCAAAGGTGCTGGTGATCGAGCGCGAGCGGGAGTTCAAGGATCGTGTCCGCGGCGAGTGCATGTTTCCGTGGGGTAACGCAGAAGCCCACTCCCTGGGCGTCGCGGGATCTCTCTCCGAGGCCGGCGGGTACGAACTCCTCTGGACCGACTTCTATGTGGCCACGGATCGCATCGACCGTCGCGAAGTCATTCCCACCACGCCACACCAGTTGCCTTGCCTGTCCTGCTATCACCCCGCCATGCAGGAGTCGCTGCTGAGAGCAGCGATGGCCGCCGGAGCCACTGTGCGCCGTGGCGCAACTGTTCGAGAGGCGCAGACCGGCGCTGCACGCGCGCTCGTGGTAGAGGAAGATGGCCGCGTTGAGACGATCCCTGCGCGGCTGGTGGTGGGGGCGGAAGGACGGTCTTCTGTGGTGCGCTCTTCGGCGCATTTCACTGTGCTGCGTGATCCCGAGGATCCAATGATCGCCGGTGTCCTGCTTGAAAATGTGCCCTCGCCCGAAGGCACTTTGGAGGTCATCTACAACTTCGCGATGGGGCAGGTTGCTATCGTAGTTCCCCAGGGTGGCGGACGCGCGCGCATATATGTGTGCTACCACGACAGAACGCAGCCGCGCTTTCAGGGCAACGCCGATCTTGCAAGGTTCGCTGAGAGCTGCACGAGGACGGGAGCGAACGCTTCGTATTTCAACGAATCTCGGCTGATCGGCCCGCTGGCCACGTTCAGCTGCGCGCAATCCTGGGTCGATCACCCCTACCGCGACGGAGTGGTTTTGATGGGCGACACAGCCACATCGAGCGATCCCGTCCAGGGACAGGGGCTCTCCCTCACCCTGCGCGACTCCCGGGTGCTGCGCGATTGTCTTCTCAGCACAGATGACTGGGATGCAGCCGCCGACGCTTATGCGACTGAGCATGATGCGTACGCCGGACGCCTGCACATATTCAACCAGTGGTTCAGTGAGATGTACCTCGCCATGGGGCCCGAAGCGGATGTCCGCCGCGCCCGGGCCATGGCCCTCATCGCGCAAGACCCCAGCCGGCAGCCGGACTCACTGTTCAGCGGACCTGATCTCCCCGCGGATGAAGCGGCGCGGAAGCGATTCTTCGCCGAAGACTGAAGGCGCGCACTCCGGTCGAATGTGGTTACACGAATCAACGAGGGAACACTGGGAGCCGGTGCTGCGTAAGGAGTGGAATAAGGAGTCGGCAGCCCTATGGCTCAATGCGGTCGTCTAGCTGGTTCTCTGCTGCTCGCTTTCCTCGTGGCTCCTCTTCACCCGCAAAGCTTAGCCTTATGGAAAGACCCATCACCCCACACCACTCAATTTGTGGCCGTAGACAATGGCGTTCGCTTGGAGGTGCTCGATTGGGGTGGATCTGGCAGGCCGATCGTTCTACTGGCCGGGGGCGGCAATACGGCTCACGTTTTCGACGATTTCGCGCCGAAACTCACGGCTTACTACCATGTCTACGGCATTACCCGCCGGGGGTTCGGTGCCAGTGGTTATTCACCAACGGATCACCCCGCCGATCGACTCGGCGATGACGTAGTAGCGGTGATTGACGCGCTCAAGTTGAACAGGCCCATCCTCGTGGGACACTCGATCGCCGGGGTAGAGCTTAGCTCAATTGCAAATAGCCATCCGAATCGAGTTGCGGGACTGGTCTACCTGGATGCTGCGTATTCTTACGCCTTTGACGACGGCAACGGGTCGAGCGTTCTGGAAATCCAAAAACTTAAGGGACCTCAACCTGCGCCACCCAGTAAGACGGATTTGGCCAGCTTCAAAGCATTGCAGAAATATTATGAGCGCGTGAACGGATTCCGCTTTCCTGAAGCAGAACTCCGAGCACAGAGGGAATCCACTCCAGATGGACGGGTAGGGAAAGAACGCGATCTTCCCGGTGCCGCGTTGTTCATGACGCTTCTGAAGGGCGCGAAGAAGTACACTGCGATTCCGGTACCTGCGCTTGTCATCTTTGCAAACCCGCACAGCCAAGGAATCTGGGTTGACGAAAATACAAATCCTTCGGTGCAAACTGCAGCCAAAACCTATTCCACTGCATTAGAGGCTCTAACAGAGAGGCAGGAGAAGTCGGTAGAAAATGGCGTGCCCACGGCGCATGTGATTACGCTGCAACGTGCGAATCACTATGTGTTTCTATCGAATGAGGCCGAGGTTGTGAAGGACATACGTACCTTTGTTGCCAGCCTGCGTTGACCACAGAGTGCATTAACATTTGATGGCCTTACTAATAACTGGCCCGCTGTTCACGCAAGTCTTCACATTCCCCTTGAATTTCTAGGGAGGCTGAGATACTCTCCCTATGAAAGCACAGGGGAGACGATGAACAAAGCCAGGCTCGATCTTTTCCGCGGGACATTGGACTTCTTGATCCTCAAGTCGCTCATCTGGGGTCCACTGCACGGCTATTCCATTACAGATTTCATTCGCCGTCTCAGCGATGATGTTTTGCTGGTAGAAGAGGGCACCCTGTATCCGGCCTTATGGCGGCTTGAGAGCCAAAAGCTCGTTGAAGCCGAGTGGGGACTTTCAGAGAACAACCGGAAAGCCAAGTATTACAGCCTCAACCAGGCGGGCAGGCGACGGCTGCAGCAGGAGTCGAGCAACTGGGAGGCCTATGTGAACGCAGTGGCCAAGGTGCTTGGCGCGACTCGGCTCAACCCGCCGCAGGAACTCGCATGAAGAGGATTCCTTTTTGGCGGCGCTACGCCCGTCTGCTCGGCCCCGATCCAGCCGCCGACGTCAAGGATGAGTTGCGCTTCCATCTTGAAGCCAAGACAGACGAACTCGTTCGTCTCGGATGGCCCCCTGATGACGCCCGCCGGGAAGCCGAACGCCGGTTTGGCGATGTCCGCGCCGTGCAGCATATCGGAGAGAAGTTAGGAGAAAAGATGGAACGCCGGAGACGCTTCAACGATTACCTGGTCGAGTGCGATCGCGATGTTCGCTACACCCTCCGCAACCTTCGCAACAATCCCGGCTTCGCCGCCGTTGCCATTCTCGTCCTCGCTCTGGGCATCGGTGTCAATGTCGCTGTATTTAGTGTCGTGAATACCTTGTTGCTGCGCCCGCTGCCCTTCCCCGATTCGCGGCAGCTGGTTTGGATCGCGCCGCCGCCTACCAAGTGCGGCCAGTCCTGCGCAACCTATTCAACTGATGGCTACGACACCTTCCGCGCCGGAACCCGTTCCTTTCAGGACGTAACCGGCTACAACGCATTTTCGACGCCTGACAATCTCAGCCTCAGCATTGGCTCCGGCGCTCCCATTCAGGCCACCAGCATTGACGTAATCACCAACTTCTTCCAACTGCTCGGCGTGCAGCCCGCCATGGGTCGCGCCTTTACTCAGGACGACGGCCGCGACGGAGCGCCCGCGGTCGTGTTGCTCTCAGACGCCTGGTGGCGCCGCCAGTTCAACGCCGACCCGGCCATCGTCGGCAAGGCCTTCGACATGAATGGCAGGCAGACCACCGTCATCGGCGTCCTTCCCAAGTCCTTTGACTTCGGTGCGGTCTTCTCGCCGGGCACAAAAGTCGATGCCATCACGCCCGTCGACCTCTATGGCCCCGTGCGAAACCAGGGCAATAACTTCACCTTCGTCGGCCGTCTCAAGCCCGGCGTCTCGCTCGCGCAGGCCCAACAGGATGCAGCAGCCGTTGCGCCCCACATGTGCAACAACAACAAGTACGCAGACTCCTGCGGCCACTACGAGGCGGTCCCCGTCCCCCTCAAAGACTATGTCAGCGGCAAACTGCGACGCTCGCTGGTCGTGCTCTGGTCGGCGGTCGGCGGCATCCTGCTCATCGCCTGCGTCAACCTTTCAAACCTTCTTCTCGCCCGCGCGGCCTCCCGCTCCAGGGAGTTCGCCATGCGCTCAGCTCTCGGCGCAACCCGCTCACGCATTGTGCGCCAATTACTCACTGAAAGCCTGATTCTTTCAGCAGCGGGAGCCATCGGCGGACTGGCTCTTGCCGCGATTCTTCTCGCTTGGCTCCGCGTACAGGGCGCTATCGCTCTGCCCCTGCTCGGCGCTCTGAGCATTGACGGCGCGGCCCTCGGCTGGACTGTCCTCATCGCGGTCTTCGCTGCCGTCTTGTTCGGCCTCGTCCCGGGACTCCGCATGGCTTGGGGCAATCTCCAGGAGTCGCTCAAGGACTCCGGTCCTGGCTCCGGGAGCGGGCGCAAACACGAGCGTCTCCGCTCCACGCTCGTCGTCACCGAAGTCGCTCTGGCCTGCGTACTACTCGTCGGCGCCGGACTGCTGCTGCGCAGCTTCCTCAAAGTCCTCGACGTTGACTTAGGATTCGAGCCGCAACACGCCGCTGCCGTCATGGTCGATTTCGACAACACCTCTCCCACCCGCGAAGGCGCCCTCCAGAAACAAACTCTAATCCTCCATCAGGTACTCAACCGCGTCAGCTCAATTCCCGGCGTCCAGGCCGCGGGTATCGTCGACTACCTGCCACTTGGCCAGAATCGCGAATGGGATGCGCCCTTTCCCAAAGGCGTCAAAGTCCCCGATGACCTGTCCGCTGGTCCGCTGGTCTATGTCATCACCCCCGGCTATATGCGCGCTATGGGTACGGGCATTCGCGGCCGCGATTTCACCTGGGACGACACGCCGAAAAGCACAAATGTCGTGATGATCAATAGGAATTACGCCCGCTTCCTCGCTAACTACGCCAATTGGCCTGGCGGCAGCGCGGTGGGTCAGTTACTCGCCAGCGGCAAGCAGGACCTGCTCGTCGTCGGCGTCGTCGACGATGTGCACGAAGAAGGCACCGAGGGCGACGCCGGCTGGCAAATCTACTACCCCGTCACCCAGAACTTCCCCAACGCCGCCCAACTCGTCATTCGCACCACTCTGCCTCCGGCATCCATGGCCACCAGTGTCATCACGGCGCTGCGTGAACTCAATCCCAAGCAGCCCGCCGCCGAGTTCCGCCCTATCCAGGCCCTCGTGGATCACGCCAACTCATCGCGCCAGTTCTTCATGCTTCTCGTCGCCACATTCGCGTCGCTAGGCCTGCTGCTCGCTTCTCTCGGCATCTACGGCGTCATCTCCTACTCTGTTACCCAGCGCACCCAGGAGATCGGAATCCGCATGGCACTCGGCGCAACGATGGCCCAGGTCCAACGCAGTGTTATCGCCAAGACGCTTCGCCTCGCCCTCACCGGAATTGCGGTTGGCGCCATTGCGTCTTTGCTGGTCTCCCGGGCCATCGCCGCATTGCTTTTCAACACCGCACCCAACGACCCCATCACGTTTGCCGCCATGGTCTTGCTAATTGGCATCATTGCTCTGCTCGCCGGCTATATCCCTGCAAGGAGAGCCTCACGCATCAACCCCATGATTGCCGTTCGCAACAGTTGATTGACTCGAAGTGCCATGAATCTCCGTCGCGGCAAGGCGCGCAGAAATTCAGTTCCGTTTGGCTCGATGACGACTCTCACCGAATTTCCCAAGGTTCCCTAAGCGGAGGCCGCATTTAATCCGATCTGAATGGCTTCGCGCGGAAAATATTGGATGCGCGCAGGTCCGGCAAATACGTTGCCTGTGACCACTGCGCAATCGACTGCATCGCTTAAAGAGATGTGCGGTTTCTTCTGACGGAATTCGCAACCGCGAATCAAAACGCGGCCTCCGTTAGCCTGGATTGCGGCACGCTCCGCTTCGGCTCCCCACTGCACGAACGTGCAATCACTGAAGCCAACCGTGCCGGTTCCGCCGATCCTGGCGATTTGATCGCACGGTCCCCAGAATGCGCTGTTGTTGATGCGAACCACTCCTCGATTCGTTGCGCGCACTTCCACCATGGTCGGATCCTCGCCATGAAACGAAGTGAACTCCGCGTTTGTAATCAGCAAGCCATACTCCGCGCTCTGTTCCACGAGAACTGCACGATTGCAATCATCCGCGCCGATACCGAGGAAGTTTCCGTTGCACTCGCCGGTGCCGGAAGAGACGAATTTGTAACCAACCTTGTAACCGAAGCAGAAGGTGTTCAGCACATACTCCCAGTCGGCGCGGGCAAAGATGAAGGCTTCACCATTCTCCATCTGCCACTTGTACGCCTTGCCGCTGGAGTGCCACCAGGGATTGAAGTGAACGTTTTCGATACGGCCAATGTCATAGATCGCGTCCACCCAGATGCCGCGACGCAAGGGTTGTCCGGTAATGTTTCTTACGTTGTGCCGCTCGTTGTTGCTGGCGTCGATTCCCTGATAAGGATTGAGCAACTCCAAATCAAATGCAGCAGGATTTTTGCCTCGCATGGCGATGGTCCAGGGATAGCGAATCGGCTCCGCATCCGAATCCTGTTCGGGATAGTAGATGCTTAATCCGCTGACGGAACTATTCGTGTTTAATGTCAGGAACGGCTTGCCCTCTTCCCTGTCTTTGCCGGCGACAACATAAAGCGCCGTTCCGTCCTCGCCCGGCTTGCTCTGCCCAGCGTCGCGCAAGCCGGTGTGCGACGGAACACACAGATACGATCCGCGCAAGTGAACGCCCTCGGGAATGTTGAGTTCACTCTTGAAGAGGTAGCGTCCGGGCGGCGCGTAAACGGAGCCGCCTCCGATGCGGCTGACAGAATCGAGAGCGCGCTGAAATGCCGCGCTATCGTCCGCAACCGCATCGCCAACGGCGCCGAAAGTGCGTACGTTCTCTTCCCTGGATTCGTGGGATCTCTTCGTCCCCAGGGTCTGCGCATACTCCGGCTTCGCAATTAGCGCCAACGCGCCGACTGCCGAACCCATTCCAAACAGATCACGGCGGGACGGAAGCCCCGGATTGTTCCCACTCATTACGACCCTCTTTCCGTTGACACTTGTTTCCTGGTGATCGAATCACTTAACTGCTTTCGCCCAATCGCTGACGCAATACAGCGCCTGCGGAGCAGTAGCTTCCCCGCTTCACATTCGGCTGATTGCCCTCATAAGGCGCTTCGAATGCTATACCCGACCCTATCTGACTTTTGAGATAGCTTACAAGGTTAGGGAAGCACATAACCTTCCTCTTATCACGATGAATATAGAAGCCTTAATAAACTCCTCCGGGATTAACAGTAGGTACAGCGTGAAAAGTGCTTTCGATTCAAATCCACTTAGTTCAGAACCAGGCTCCAGCTTTCGGTTCTCTTTCCGATTTGATTGGTATTCTAGGTGTGCCGATCTGCGTGCCCTTTCTTGGCGCGGAATGCGCCAGGGATGAAATGACAGATATCAGGCGCCGAAGTTTCTTGGCCTCGATTGCCGCCTGCCTATCCGGCTTGGCCGTCCGGCGAGCCTTTCCCTCGGGCTCGCCCACGGAGGTGGGTCGGTCGCAGGCAGCCAAGCCTTCGCCGCCTGCCCCGGCGCAATCGTCCAACACGCCCCCGCAGCCCGATGGTCGAACGCTGGACCAGGAGCTGGACCACGACCCGTCAAAGGCCGACTCTTGCTGGTTCACCGATGTCGCCGGGCGGTCTCAGTTTGCCTACCGGACCAACAACGACTTCACGGGCAGGAAGTATTTCCCGCAGCCGATGTGCGGCGGCGTTGCGGCCATTGACTACAACAACGACGGACTCATGGACCTGTTCTTTACCAACGGCGCGAAGCTGCCGGAGTTGAAGAAAACCTCGCCCGCCTATTACAACTGCCTGCTGCGCAACAATGGCGATGGAACGTTTGAGGATGTAACCGCCAAGGCCGGCTTAACCGGCTCCGGCCTTGGCTACTGTTTTGGTGTTGCTGTCGCGGACTACGACAACGACGGTCACGCAGATCTCTTCATTTGCAATGCGGGCAGGAACGCTCTCTACCATAACAACGGCGACGGCACCTTTACCGATGTGACTGCCGGATCGGGACTCGAACATAAACCGGAGAACGTGCTGAGTGTAGGGGCTGCCTGGTT
Source organism: uncultured Acidobacteriaceae bacterium (assembly GCA_963800145.1). GTDB lineage: Bacteria > Acidobacteriota > Terriglobia > Terriglobales > Acidobacteriaceae > Telmatobacter. Next base: position 678,157 of record CAWCZX010000002.1, read on the forward strand.
CGACTACAACAACGACGGGCTTCTGGACCTGATCGTCACCAATTACACCACCTGGACTCCGCAGACCGACAAGCAATGCTTCAAGGACGCCGCGCGCGAGGAGTATTGCAGCCCGACGATCTACAAAAGCATCGAGTCGAGGCTCTATCGCAATCTTGGCCATGGCCGCTTTGAAGACGTCACCGAAGCAAGCGCTATCGGGAAGGCTTTGGGCAAGGGGATGGGCATCTCGATCGCGGACTTCACCGGCGACGGGCTGATGGACATCTTCATCGCCAACGACACCGAACCCAATTTTCTGTTTGTCAATCAGGGCAATGGAACATTCAAAGAGAGTGGGCCTTGAATACGGCGTGGCCTACAACGATGAGGGCGATTTCGTATCGGGCATGGGCTCCGACGCCAAGGATTTCGACAACGACGGATGGGTCGACATTATCTACAACGACCTGGCCGGACAAGTCTTCGGCATTCTCAAGAACGAAGGCGGAAGGTCATTCAGCGAAGCAACCTGGTCTACCAAACTCGGCCCGCTGAGCCGGAATCTGTCGGGGTGGAGCATCGGGTTCATCGACTATAACAATGACGGCTGGAAGGACGTGTACTCCGCGAATGGAGATGTGGACGACCTGACCGAGTCTTCCAGGCAGCACGACACCATGTTCGAGAATGAAGGCGGCAAAACCTTTACCGATGTCACGGAAAAAATGGGACCCGATTTTGCTTTTGTCGGCTACCAGCGCGGTTCGGCGTTTGTCGATTTAAACAACGACGGCTTCATGGATTTGGTGGTGACTTCGCTCGGCCAGAAGCCCCGTATTCTGATGAATAATGCCCTGGTCAAGAATCACTGGATCATGTTCGATCTACGCGGACACAAGAGCAATCGCGACGGGATTGGCGCCACCATCAAGGTGACCACCGGATCCGGCAGGATGCTCTATAACCACGTGACCACCAGTGTCGGGTTTATGTCGTCGAGCGATCGCCGCGCGCACTTTGGCCTTGGCGCCGAGACAGAAATCGACCACGTGGAGATTCGCTGGCCGAGTGGAATTGCACAACGGCTCGAACACCCCGCTATAGATCGGATCGTGAAGGTTGAGGAGCCGAAAGCGTAGCCTGTGAGCTCCCAGTGCTGCGGTTGCATTGGCTTCTCCAAGGTTGACGAGGCACAACTCACCTCCGCGTTGTCTGGGGCGCTGCTTGGAATTTCTCCAAATGGGCCTTCGCCAGATCAGGTTGATTCAATTTCCGATAGAGATTTGCCAGGAGAAAATGAATCTGGGCATCGCTGGTGCCGAACTCTGGTAGAGTCAAGGCTTTTTCCCCTTCAAGCGCGGCATCCTTGAAATCTCCCTCATGGTCCAATCCTTTGGCCAATTCATAGTGCGCATCGCGAGACTCCGGATCCTCATCAATGGCCCGTCGATCTCTTTCGATACTCTCCTGGTTTCGGCCCAGTGAAAGCAGGAACTTGCCGTCTGCAACGAGGATCGACGCGCTTTGCGGCGATTTCTGCGGAGAGAGATCTTCGGCCTGCCGGTAGAGTTCCAACGCCTTGGTCGGATTCCCCAGAGCTTCCTGCGTCATGGCAAGATAAAACACCGGCAAGGGACTTTTGGGAAAGAGCGCTTGGGCTGTCTGAAGCGGTGGAATCGCCAATTTGAAATCGTTCTGCGTGTAGTAAAACACCCCGAGGAAAAATTGCGCCTCTTCCGATGTCGGATCGACCGTTATGGCCGTGATCAGACAATTCTTTTCTACATCCGGACGATGCGCAAAAGCAGCCAGCCGAGCCTTGAGGACCAGCGCTGGAACCATGTACGGGCTCTCATGCAGAGCTAAATTGACTTCGCTATCAGCCTCGGTAAAGTTACGTTGCGCAAATTCCTGTTTTGCGTTCTCGTAGTGTTGCGCAGGGCCGACTGCGAGTTGGAGTGCGAGAAGCCAGATCATAAAAGCTTGCCCCCGGGCTCCAGGGATTGGTACTTGCCGGCGCGCTCATGTTGAGGACGCCCGCTTTCTACGATTGTCAGAATCTGGTCGGCCGGCACATTCGTGAGCACCTGCTTCACACCCGTAGGCCATGCGAGTTCAATTCTGTCCACAACGGTCGCGGTCCCCAATCCGAAGTACACCCGTTTGTCGCTGGACGAATTGTAGCCGACGGCTGTCGTGGCCTCATTGTACTGAGCGCCGCTCCCGGTTGTTATCTTCACCTTTGTTCCCAACCCATCTCGATTATCGGCCACGCCAACGAGCTTCAAAATGATCCAATGATGATGATTCGGAGACCGATTCATGAGCAGCTGCGGCTCTCCGTTGAGGACTGTGACCACAATATCGATCTTCCCATCGTTGTTTAAGTCACCGAATGCAGCGCCGCGATGTGCCGCCGGAACCGAAAAACTCGCGCCCACCTCTCCACTTATATCCTTGAACACCATGTTGCCAAGATTGCGATAAAGCCGATTGGGGAGCGGATAAGGTTTATGATTCACCTCCATTGCATTGTCGAGAATTGCGGAGCAAGCAACAAAAATATCCTTGTTCCCGTCGTTATCGAAATCGAAAATTCCAGTTCCCCACGCGGTAAAACGCGTTGTCATTGCGGCCAAGCCTGTCATGTCTGTGACATCTTCAAATTGGCCGTTCCCGAGATTGCGGTAGAAGGGAAAGGTGTCGCCAAACATCGCAGCGTGAAAGATATCCGGCCTGCCATCATTGTTGACATCGCGGAAATCCGCCCCCATGCCTGCAACGGTCTTGCCGTTCTCGGTGTAGGCCACGCCGGCCAGGAGCGCGACATCTGTAAATGTTCCGTCGCCATTGTTGTGGAATAGGAAATTCGGGAAGGTGTCGTTGGAAACGAAGATGTCGGTGAACCCATCGTCATCATAATCGGCAAAAGCGACCCCCATACCTTTGCCTGCATATTGTGAAATATGCGACTGCCGCGAAACATCGGTGAATGTGCCGTCACCGTTGTTCTGATACAAGATATTCGGCGTTCCTCGATACTCATTGGGAGAGCAATAGTCAACGATGTTGTCCGTCTGGCAGCTATGGGCTGCGGAGATCGAATAGTCCAGATAATTCACAACAAAGAGATCGAGCAATCCGTCGTTGTTATAGTCGATCCACCCTGCTGTGACGGACCAGGGCTTGCCCAGACCCGGAACAATGCCGGCGACTCCCGCTTTCTCCGTCACATCAGTGAATGTCCCATCGCCATTGTTATGGAGGAGTTGATTGCGGTTAAATCCGGTCACATACAAATCCACAAACCCGTCATTGTCATAATCACCTGCCGCTACTCCCATGGAGTAGCCGACTCCAGCTAAGCCGGCCTTTTCGGTGATATCAGTGAAGGTGCCATCGCCATTATTGCGAAAGAGCCTGTTATAGAAATTGGGGTCGCTCTTTTTCAAAGACGGAATTTCTGCGCCATTCGTAAAGAAGATGTCCAGGAGCCCATCATTGTTGTAGTCGAAGAGTGCGACGCCGCCTGTCATTGTCTCTATGGAATAGCGCTGGGGACTAACACTGTTCTTCAATACAAAATGTATCTTTGACGGCTCAATTGTGTTCTCGAAGATGATTGGCGAATCAGCGGATTCACCGGAGGCAGATATCCTGTGTTCAGCAACGGGAAGTTGATTCCTGGCATCCTGGGGCGGAGTGCGCAATACCGGCAACGCTCGGAGATTCAAAGTTCCCGCAGCTAGAGCGGCCAGTCCTGTGACAACTTCGCGTCGCGTAATTGCCAACTTCGCTTCTCCCGAGAAAATTCAGTCGTCTCAGCGGGAATCGTCTGCACGGCAGTTTTCCCTCTTTCAAAGATTAAAGGCTGTTGTCAACAAGCTAACAGGCCAGATGGATTCATCTGGCCTGTTGGTTGGAATTTCAGTTGAAATATCGCCTAGAACTGGATTCTCGCGACAAAATCGGCGGTTCTCGGAGTAAAGTTTCCGCCCGCGCCGGAGATGCCGTCCCCGAAGAAACCGAAGCCGTTGGCAATACTCCCGTCGCCGTTATATTGAGCGGCCTGGAATGGATTTGACGTATTGTTCAGGTTGGGATACGCCCAGCGGTTAAAGACATTGAAGAAATCCGCGCGGAGCGAGAACGATACCCCCTCCTTAAACGGGACGACCTTGCCAACACCCAACTCTTCGTTGGGATATCTCGGGCTGCGGTAATCCCCGTAATATGGCTTGGAAGTGGCGTAGGTTCCGGGAGTCGGGTTTGCCCACGCGGCGGGGTTGAGAAAGAACGTGGTGTACGGGTTGACGTTGTGTTTGTTGAGATCATGCAAGAAGAGCTTCTGCCCCGGAACGCGATTCGCCCAAACGTTATTCCCATTATTACTCGAGGTAAAAGTCACCTGATTCAAGGTGCTCGTTGAATTAGGTGTCTGAATCGGGAAACCGCTCTGGTAATGGAAGATGCCGTCGGTTGTCCAGCCTGTGAACAAGGCGGCCTTCCAGCCGCTTTGCGCAAAGCCGAATCTGGGCACCTCATAATTGAAATAGAAGTTGAGCATCTGCGGTTGGTCTATCGCCAAATAGGATTTCTGGCTCTTCGGCGACCGGGTCGGATCCTGTATTGGTATCGCCGTGGTATAAGTCCCGGTGCTTGAGACCGTTCCTAGATCCTTCGACCAGGAGTAACCGACGCCGCCCGAGAGTCCACTGCGGAGCCGCTTAGTAACCTTCACTTGAAGCGCGTCGTACCAGGTATTGCCGTCGCGCTCGTATTGGTCACCTATATTGCCGAATTGCGGGAATGGCCTTAATGCCTGAGCCAGGCTGGCTCCGGACGGGAAGGTCGAGTAAGGCGCCGTGAAGCCTCTCGCTGCCACGGCGGCAGAAGAGATCGGCTGTGTGAGCAGGGCGAAGTCAGCCGGGTTGGTAACGTCCAAACCGTGTTGCGCAATGACAGATGCAGGGAGTTGGTTGATTACCCTCAGTCCGTCGGACTCGAGCCACACACCACGGTTGTCGATGAAAGATGCCTCAACCGCCAGATCCCTGACGATCTCACGCTCAAAGCCAATACTCGATTGCACAAAGCGTGCCGGACGACCGTTGTTTGGAACGGTGAAATTGGGGGGCGAGTTGAGTTGACCTACATTCGGGTAGGCGCCGGGGTCGAAGTTTGTGGCTGTCAGAGCCGCCGCGGAATACGGTACGCCATTGGAGAACTGGCCAGCCGCAATACCATACGAGGGACTAGTAAGGAACACCTGGTTGAAGCCAAATCCCTGGTTGCTATAGCCAATTTCGTTCATAAAGAGCTGCTGGCCGGAGTACAGACCCAACCCCAAATGGAGGACGGTCTTCGAATCCATTTGATAGTTGACGCCGAGGCGAGGCTGAATCATCCAAGGATAGAACTTCTCGTAGATGCAGTTGCAACGCCCGGCCCCATACCCCTCGTATTCAGTTCCACCCATCAGGCCGCCAGCCGACGGATTCACGACTGTCGGACTAAATTGGGTTTCCCGATTTTTCTGTTCGTGTTGCATCTGTTCGAGATCCCAACGCAGTCCGTAGTTCAACGTGAATTTGTGCGTCAGCTTCCAGGTGTCCAGCGCATAAATCCCGCCCTCCACACGGTGAAACCACTGAATGTTATCGTTCCCGATATTCGCGCCGTCCAACTGGCCCAGAGCGAAGCTCGCGAAACCGTCGCCGATCGTGGCCCCGTAAAGGTTTTGGCCTTGCGCGGACGGCAGAGAGGTCTCATTTCTATTGAAGCCGTACGATCCGTCCGTCAGGTCGTTGTGAGTGCCAAAAACCTGATGACGAAGATCGCCGCCAAATTTGAACGTATGATCGCCGTGGACCCAGGTCGCGGATGCAGTGGGAGCCCAATTGTGATCGATGAAGGGAGCGTTGTTTACTCCCAGGTTAGGAACATTCTGATTGTTGGCAGTGAGTCCGCTGATGATCGGGAAGGTTTTCGCAGCACCGCCGGGCATGTTCGCTGACGTCGCCAACCCAAGAGCCGTCAAATCGAAGTTTTGCACCGCCGAGTCCTGCGCGGCGTTGTGGCTCGTATAGTCGAATCCGGCGTGGAACACGAGTCGCGGCGTGGCCGTATAGTCCAAATTGAGATACACCTGCGGAGCGGGTGTTGTGTTCCACCGGGTCGAGCCGCCCACGCCGTTAATACCGTCGGCCGCATTGTCCTTGTTTGACTGCTCGGCGATGTAATAACCGGATATGTGCCAGGACTGACCAATCGAGTGATCAATTTTGATACTCGTCAAGTACTGGTACTTGTTGTTCGGCTGCAAATTTGGGTAGTTATTAGTCAGTTGGTTTGAATTGGCCCCCGATGGAGCAGGTAGGTAGGTAAGCACCTTCTGCGCCACCGGATCCCATGTAGTAGGCGCGCCGATGAAGTTGTTCGGGAACGGATCGCGGACGACTGCGGTCGAACCATCCGTGCAGGTTGCCGTTCTGGTCGTTGCCGGGTTGTAAACTGCGCCATTGATCATCGGCCGGCCCAGGCAATCCAGGACCGCGTGTCCATTGGAATCCACAATGGGGCCAAGCAAGAGAGAGCTCAGATCGCCATTGCGATAGGCTGCCGTGGGAACCGTAATGGTTCCCTGGTTGAGAGTTTGCGCGTTGTGATATTCCTCGTAAGCGAAGAAGAAGAAGGTCTTGTCGTGGCCATTGTAGAGGTGAGGAATCACCACCGGGCCACCGAAAGAGCCGCCAAAGTCAAGCTCCCGCTGGACTGGGTTGTATTTCTCGCCGCTTGACGTGTAGTTGAAGGGCTGACCGGCGTCCAGATCCTCGTTATACAGGTAGTTGAAGGCCGTTCCGTGTAGCCTGTTGGTGCCGGACTTCGAGGTGTAGTTGAAAATTCCGCCCGCTGCTTCACCAAATTCCGCCGAATAGTTGTTCACCATCAAGGCTTCTGAGGCAAGTGATTCGACCGAGGGCTGGTTTTCATCGGAGATGGCGCCCTTGACCGCCGACGTGTCGTCCAGGCCGTCCATAAAGACGCGGTAGGTCGTTGCCGGCGAGCCGCTTATGTGGATATCATTCCACCCGCCGGCGATGGTTCCCGGCACCAACGCTGCAAAACCCATCGGGTCGCGCACAGCTCCGATGCCGGGGATATTGAGCGGAAGCGCATTCATGTCATTCGCGGAGACTTCGACATTGTTCTGTGGGCTATCCGTTTGGATCAAAGGAGCATCCGCCGTGACTGTAACTGTCGTTGTGCCTTGCCCGACCCCCAGGTTCAGGTCGACACGTGCCGTCTCTCCAACCGAGACGGTGATTCCTGTATGCACCAGCGTTGTGAAGCCGGGTGCAACGACCGTAACCGAGTAGACGCCTGCAGGCAATTCCGGGATGGTGTATTCTCCCGCACCAGTTGTCACGGTAGAGTTCTGCGTGCCCATCGCGGCATTGGTAACGGTTATCTTGGCTCCCGTAACTCCAGCGCCGGTGGGGTCGGTGATAGTTCCTGACACACTGCCGCGATCGCTTTGCGCAAAGCACATCACGCCCGAGCAGCAAAGTACGATTAAAATCAGGTTCAAATTCAAATACTTGAACCAATTTCTTTGTTGCGTCATTGGCCCTCCTTGGCCTTACATGAAGTGCCGTATTTCAGGTGACCTTCAAATGCGACTCCAACACTACGCTGAACATTGTCCGTTCCCGCAACGTTAGGACGGTGCGCTAACCTTGCCTGTACATAGCTGATAACAAGACGTTTTCTCGGAACCGGTGTGCCGTAACGGTAGATACGTCTGCTAACCCAAAGACGCGGACAATTCTGGGTATGGAGTCGGACATGAAGCGCAAAATCCTCGACCTTGATTACTACCCACCTCGCAAAATGCCTTGAGGGTTTTCAGTGGTTGACTCTTGCTGTTCACACTCGGAAGGTAGCCGATCGACAATCGACCCGGACTCATCAGGCATTGCACATCGCGGACTCGATCACGCGTCTCGCAAGGTGATGCGCATCAACGAGGGAAGATGGAATGCAACCGGCACGGTTGATGATTTGCACAGCGAAAGAGGGCATTGCGGATCAGTGTCGCTATGCCAGATCGAAAGAAAACGGGCGTGTCCCCAGATAGACCCAGTGCCTCCAAGGATCTGGCACTCAATGCTGGTTCGGGGCCTGCCAAGATCTTGGCGATGCCCTTCACCGGGAGGGCGGCGGCTATTCCTGCGACTTATTGCTCATAACATCCACTACTTCGCCAGTGGTTATAAATGGAGCGAAGTGTCTTAGATCCTTATAGCAGGAATACTCATTCCGCCCCGTTCGCTTTGACAAAATTGGCTTCACCTACTCCGCTTTGTACTCCGTTCCGCTTTCATTGCTCATCGAAGGCGGAACATCCTCCGGCGCACTGCCCCAATGCGTATTTGGCTTATCTGCCATTTCCAGAGCTAAGATCCCTCCATTCGCGATTTCCGATTGACGGAACCATGCCCGGTTAAGGGGCTTGCCATTCAGTTGAGCCGATTGAATGTACTTGTTGCGTGCTGAAACATGATTCGCCAGGATGATTAACTCCTTGCCGTTACCCATCCGAATTGTGCTCTTTGCAAAAATTGGGCTGCCTATCTCATAGACCGGGCTGCCTGGACATACCGGATAGAATCCGATTGCGCTCAGGACATACCACGACGAGGTGGCGCCTCCGTCATCATCTCCGGGAATGCCCAGCGGGCCATCTCCGTACCATACGTCCATGAGTTGTCTTACCCTCTTCTGGGTTTTCCATGGCTGCCCGGAAAAATCGTAAAGATAGGGAATATGAAAACTGGGCTCATTGCCCTGGGCGTAAAGACCGACCAGACCCGTGGCATCTGGGAACTGGCCGAGAAAAGCATACTTCGAAGTTCCGTACTGCTCAACGAACAGGCGATCGAGCTTTGCGTTGAACGCATCGCGCCCTCCAAGCAGATGAATCAAACCCGCAACGTCGTGCTGCACATTGAACGTGTAGAGCCACGAATCGACCTCCGTCGTGTAATCGCGCCCACCTTGTCCGCCACCTAATGTCGGGTCAAAGTGCGCGACCCACTCTCCATCGGCGCTCTTAGGAGCCATAAATCCGATTTCCGGGTTGAACACGTTTTCATAGTTGTGCGCCAGCTTGTTGAAATACACTTCGTCCGATTGTTTGCCGAGAGCCTTGGCAAATTGCGCGAGGCACCAGTCGTCATAACTGCTTTCTAGAGTCACTGAGACTGCCTGCCGTCTTTCGGGAGTTACCTCCTGCACCGTTTCCTGTTCTCCATTTGCGAGCGCCGGGAAAAATCCTTTTTTGAAGTACACGCGATCCAGGCCAGTCAGCGGCCCGCGGCTCCAGGGAAGCATGGTCGACTCCGTGGCGCTTTTTCGCATTGCCGCATAGGCTTGCTCGACATCGAAATCTCGATAGCCTTTCATATACGTATCGAGAATAACCGCAATGGCGTGGTGACCAATCATCACCGCCTGTTCCCCGGCCACCGAGGGAAAAGAAGGAAGCCAGCCACTCTGTTCATACATGCGCACGTAAGAGCTGACCATGTCTTCCTGTTGCCTGGCATCGAGCAGCAGCTGCAGGGGATGGAGCGACCGATAGGTGTCCCAGGTTCCATCATCAATATAGAAGTCATGACCTTGCGCATCATGTACGGCGTGGTCGTAACCGCTGAAGTACTTGCCATCCTCGGTAATATCGGTCATGCGGCCCAGAGATCGATAGAGGGCGGTATAGAAGATCGTGCGCTGCCGGTCAGTTCCCCCCACCGTACTGATGCCGGTGAGAGCCTTGTTCCAAACAGCCCGAGTGTCCGATTTCACGTGCTCGAAGGTCCACCCTGGGATTTCCCGCACAAGATTGCGCTGCGCCTGCTCCGCGCTGATGTAGGATATGCCAACGCGCACTTCAATCTGTTCTCCAGCGCGCGTCGCGCCATCGGAGACAAATCCTATTTGATCGCCAATCTGCCTGGCCTCATGCGACAGGCCATCCTTCCGCCAAGTCTGGTACACATCAAAAGGCCGTGAGAATTCAGCGTAGAAGTATTCCCTGGTCTCCTTACCGGTTTCATCGATTTTCCCAACAGGGCCAACAATGCGCTCGCTTCCCTGCACCGCGGTGTGCCCGACTACACTAAGCTCCGCGTCATTCCCCACGCTAAAAATGAGGTGGGAATGTGCGCTGGCCGGGAAGGTGAACCGGTAGTATGCAGCTTGTTCGCTTGCAGTGAACTCAGCCTTGATATTCCAGGTTTGCAGGTCTGCCGAATAATAATACGGAGTAGTGACCTCAAAATCATGATCGTAGTCCGACGCATTCGCAGCGGCGCTGGTGCCGACCTTTCCGACTGAGGCCATCAGGACCGCTGGACCCGCAGGAAAACCATATATCTTATCGGCAAGATAGCGGTCGGTGATTCCCGGGGTGGTGATCGGGGCAAGCCTCGCCATGCCATGAGGGCGCTGCACGTATGGAATGGTCGGGGTGAGCAATTGCCCAATGCCCCCGATGTTCGGGGAGACATAATCAACGGGTTCTTTCTGGTGTTGTGCGAGGGCGGTTAAAGCACTGCCGCCAAAAATCGCCAGGAAAGCAAATGTCGCTGCGCTCTTCATGTTCCCACGTCCTGTGTGTTTCAGTGCGACTTTTCGCCGAAGCTCATCGGCAGAAAGCAGACTTTGTCTGTAACTAGGCAACCTATTCACTGACTTAGAAGAAATTTTGTCGTCAAGGAGGCCTGCGATGATCCCCCGGCCCATACTGTGTACTCGCCCGGCTCGATGCTCCATTGTCCGGCCGCATTCCAAACTGCAAGTTGATCCTGTGGGACGCGGAAAGTCACGGTCCGGGTCTCTTGCGGTTTGAGGTGTATGCGGGAGAATCCCTTCAGCGAGCGTTCCGGAGTTTCAACGCTACTCACGTCCTCCCGCATATAAAGTTGCGCCGTCTCGTCCCCGTCTCTGCTGCCGGTATTCGTCACGTCGACGGTGATCCGGATATCGTCTTTGCTTTTCGACAAGGGAGCTTGCACGGCAAGGCGGTCGTAGCGGAAGGTGGTATAACTCAGGCCGAATCCAAAAGGAAACAGCGGCTGTCCATCGTCGTCCACATACTTATGAGTGCGCGACGGGTCGAAGTTATAGAAGTCCGGTAACTGTCCCACACTGCGTGGAAAGGTAATGGTCAGCCGCCCGGCGGGATTGTTGTCGCCGAAGAGGGTCTCCGCGATGGCCTGCCCGCCAAATTCTCCCGGATACCAGGCTTCGAGAATAGCGGGAACATGTTCCTTTGCCCAGCCGATCGTCAGAGGCCGTCCATTTTCCAGAACCAGAACCACCGGCTTGCCCGTGGCGACTACTGCCTTGAGCAGTGGCTCCTGGTTTTCCGGCAAGTCAAGGTTGGTCCGGTCGAAGCCTTCGCCTGAAATGCCCTGCCGCTCACCCAAAGCGAGAATAACGACGTCCGCATCTCTCGCTGCGGCTACTGCCGAAGCGATATCCTTGCCGGCATCAAAACTGACTGCTGTCTGCGGGAGCAACTTGCGAATCCCTTGCAGAATGCTGATGTGCAGGCCGTTCTCTTCCTTTTCGTAGTCTCCGTACCGCGCCACGTCGCCATTGGGTCCGATCACGGCGATGTGCCGGATCGAGCGGGAGAGCGGCAGCAGATTTCCCTCGTTGCGAAGCAGAGTCATCGATTGGCGTGCCGATTCAAGCGAAAGGGCGAGATGTTCCGGAGAGCGATTCACGCTGGCATTCAGTTTCGGGTCCACCAGGGGGCGATCGAAGAGCCCGAGGGCAAACTTCACGCGAAGCACAGACCTCACAGCGCGATCGAGATCCGCCGGGGAGAGCGTGCCTTCATGCACGCAGTCGACGAGCGCCTTCTGGAAAACGTCGTGGTCGAAGTCATAAAACTGCATATCGACGCCCGACCGGATAGCCATGCAGGTGGCGTCCTTGGGCGTTGCGGCAACGCGATGGTCAACGTATAAACGCTTGATCGCGCCCAGATCGGAGAGTACGAACCCCTGAAAATTCCACTCCTCGCGGAGAACCTGTTTCAGCAGGAACGGGTCTGCCGTGATCGGAATCCCGTCGATTTCGTGGTACGCGGCCATAACCCCCATCGCGTGCCCTTCGCGAATGGCCGGCTCAAATCCGCGCAGCATGACCGTGCGCAACTCGCGCTCTCCCATATGCACGGGAGATGTATTCGTGCCGCCGTCCGGTGAACCGTGCGCGGCAAAGTGTTTGGGCTCGGCCACCAAGGTGTGGTCGGTGTTAAGACTCTCTCCCTGCATTCCGCGCACATAGGCTAAGCCAAACTGGCCGGTCAAATAAGGATCTTCGCCAAAATCTTCTTCGACGCGTCCCCACCGTGGGTCGCGGGCAAGGTCGAGCACAGGGGCGAGAATCATACCGACGCCGGTCGATCGAGCCTCGGCTGCGATCGCCGCGCCAGTACGCTGCGCGATGGCCGGGTTCCATGTAGCCGCCAGATTGACAGGGGCTGGAAAAACGGTTCCCGTGTCAAAGCCGTGCAGGCCCTCTTCAACGAATAACGCCGGAATGCCGAGACGATTGTGCGCAATCACCCAACTCTGGATTGCGTTGGACTGAGCCGAGGTCGGATAAGTATCGTGAATTCCGCCCACCCCAAGTTTTCCCCACATCGCCTCCGCTTTGTCGGGGAGAAAGGCTGCATCGAGAGCAACATGGTCCTTGCCAGTATGCTTGTCTTCCAGGGTTCCGGCGGCCGCGTACAAATCGAGTTGCCGGGCTTTCTCCTCCAGGGTCATCCGTCGCAGCAGATCGTCGATGCGCTGCTCGATGGGTACGCCCTGTTGCTTGTACAAGGCATTTGCGTCCGCGCCCTGAACCGCCTGTTGTGCCTCCGCGGGGATGAGGCAACTTGCAAACCCCAGCGACAGCCCAAGCAGCACTGCAAATTCGCCGGCAGACCCCCGTACAAATCGAATCCTCTTTTGCTTATGCCGACTCGATTCAGGATCCCGTGTTGACAAAGCATCGCCCCCGACAGAGATGGAAAAACGTTCATCTTGTCTTCTCAACTTTGAGGCGAGACTCTGCACTTCGATCGAACCTTCATGCTGCGTGCCGCATCTGTCCACTTTTTCGCCCTGCTCCCGGCTGGCTGTTGGTGAGTGACAACTACGTTACTGGACCGGCAGAGGATATGACAACGTTAGCTCCGCTTCTAACCTGGATTTCAAGGCTATGAAAATAAAATAGTTCCATAGAAAGCGAAACGCTAACGGTAGGTACCTTGGGGAAAGATTTGCGAACCGGGCATGTTTCAGGGATCGTGCCCCGCACACAGTTTCTTCTTGCAGCGCAGCCAAAACCATTTGGGCGATCTAATGTTAAACTTAGCGCCAGACAATTTTGATGTGATTCAGGCGGCAGAATTATTTACATGCACCCCATGGACCCAATCGACGCTCGGGAAACGGAAATTGCCAAGATTGCGGAATCAAAGGAAGACATTGCCGCGCTCCAACAACACGTTACGGAAATAGTCGAAGGTTCGGCATTTAAAGGGAGTCATCGCAGCGGGCAGTTTCTCAAATACATCGTAGATCAGTCAATTGCCGGCCATTTCGAATCGCTCAAAGAGCGCGTGATCGGTATGGAGCTATTTGGGAGGTCTCCATCCTACGACACGGGCGAAGATGCGATTGTCCGAGTGACCGCGAGCGATGTGCGCAAGCGCCTGCTGCAACACTATGGCAAATATGGAACATCCTCCGAGTTCCGTCTCCGCCTGCCCTTAGGGTCGTACATCCCTGAAATCACGCGCGAGGGTCATGGCGACGCGGGACAGTTCGATACAGCGGTGGCACATCACGAGCAGACGCTCTCACCGCACGATTCGGCAGCAGCAGCATCACAGGAGCCAGTTGCCATTTCTCCCGCCGTTTCGGTCCCGCAGGCCGGACTCCACCCCACAAGCCACATCGCGCGTCAATGGCTGCCTTGGGTCATTCTGGTCGTGGCCCTGAATCTCGCATTGTGGAGCATTGTCTGGAACCGCTCTTCGCGCACAGAGGCGGCAACCCGGCCCACGTTTCCGTGGTCAGCACTCTTAAATCCTCCCCATGCCACGCACCTCATCACCAGCGATCCCAACATTGCCCAAATTCAGGGATTCACTGGCACTCAGATTTCGGCTTCTGACTATGCGAATCACAACTACATCCCCGAGCCAAACAAGCTGACGCCCGAGGAAGATCGATTCTGCCGCGTCACCCTGCGAGGGGACACTTCTTTGGTCGACACACCGATCGCAGTGAGCATTGCGGAATTGGCTCAGATCGACTCGACAAAAATCGACGTGCACGCTGCACGCAGCATCCAGCTTTCCGATTTGAAGACCGATGATAACTTCATATTCCTGGGAAGCCCGCGGTCGGATCCGTGGACCGCGCTTTTCAGCGATCAGTTGGACTTCAGATTTGTTTTCGACAAAGCCACTCAGCAGGAAATCATCCAAAATGTTCACCCACGCCCGCATGAGTTGCCTGCCTACGTTCCGACCGCCGCGGGTTGGGCTACCGGCCAATCGTATGCTGTCATCGCACTGGTTCAGAATCTTGATCAGAATGGGCAGGTTCTGCTTCTGTCGGGGGCAAACGCCGAGGGTACCGAAGCTGCAGGAAAACTGGTCAACGATCTGCCGCGGCTTGCGTCCACATTGCATGGATGCGGCATTCAATCTTCGGGTCCGCTGCAACATTTCGAGTTGCTGTTGCGCTTGAACACTATGGCGGGCTCTCCAAATAATGTAGATATTGTTGCGTGCCATATACTGTCCGGCACCAATACCCACTGACGTTGTTTTCGGCGGCTTGCGGCGGGCGTCCCGCTCCGGGTTCAACTTGAGACCGTCCGCCCCGCCTTTCCGCACGGAACCCTCCCCGCGTCATTCCAATGCTTCACCTCTCGTTTCATTCCGCAGGTATCTACCGTTTCGAAGCGTTAGCCAGGAAAGCCTTCCTCTTTTCAACTATTTGCGGGAGCGTTAGAAGCGCGGTGTAACCTTGTGCCGGTGTTGACCTTCGCATAGAGTGGCTATTTGGATCGCGGTGGTTCTCTCATCGGAGGCTTGATGGAAAGACGGCAGTTCCTGGCTTCTTCTCTCGCAGCATCAGCCATCACCCTGGCAAACAGGACCTTCGGTGGTGTTCCCGCGCCGATGCATCCGCGCAATTATGATTTTCGGCAGATAATCTCGCGCGAGGTGCTGGACAACTATCTATCGCGGGCAATTTCGATGGAGGGACTGCTCAACGGCCGAGGTGATCTCGACGACGACATTCGCATGCTCCACCAAATCAGAGCGAAATACATCGGACGAAGCATCTGTCTGTGGGGCGAGGAGGCAAATCTGATTCAGAATCTTGAGCGAGCGAAGCAGCAGCTGCCCATGGTTCATGCAACCGATCCGGAAATGATCCTCGAAGCTTGCATATTTGAGATTGTTACCACCGAAGTGGAGCAGGTTCCTGTGCCGGCCTGGGCATTTGCCGCTTTGGGGCTGCCAGTGGAAAAGCGGAACTTCCACTACGACGCCATCCTCTATCCCAAAGCGCAACGAACACGATCGTGGGGGAACAGCGGCGGAATCCCAGATGTGAGTCAGACGGAGACCAAGCTTTGGTTCTATTTCCTGGCCGCCTCGTACATCGAATTGGGCTTCGAGGGAATTCACTGGGGCCAGATGGAGATCATGAATAAGAACGATCATGATCTTGCCCACTACACTCAGGTTTTTACGCTGGTTCGCGCCTATGCTGAGAAACATGCGCGCCGCGGTATGGTACTCTGCAATGCCCACGTTCCCAGCGGTGGCCTCGTGCGCAATGGACAACTACTACTCGATTTCCATGCGTTCCCTCTCAGAATCATGGAGGTTCCCGACCGCCCGCAGGAGGCAATCTTGCACGTCGGTTTCTCCGACGGCATCTACGGCCGCAGCAAGGGTGGGCAGACATTCAGCGGCTGGCAGTGCGAGCACCTTCCTTACCTGGTCGAACTGGATAACTGGGGCGCAAGCAAACAGCCTGGACAGCCGCGAGCAGGCGACAACTGGGTCTGGGGATACGACGAAATCACATGGTTTGCGCACCAGAGCAAACAATACCGCAGCGACTGGCTCCACTATGCATGGAATTGGGTGAGACAGACCGATCCCAACGGCTACCTGGAAATGCCCGGCAGCCGAACAATGACATCTCCACTCGATCACCGCCGCTGGTACTACGCCAACGCGCCCAGCCCCGCGGTTCCGAACGGACTCGGCGATGAAGTGGCGATCGGCGAAATCTGGAGGCGAAACGCGTACTCGCTTGCATCTGTTTGCAATTATTGCGTCGGCTCGAGTGTCAACTTTTGCACCCGCCAATTCAGCAATTCGGCAGCATACAGAGTGTTTTCAGAAGGGCAGGCCAGCTCGTGAATCCAGCCGAACTGGCCGGGACCATGGCCGGTTGTGCCAAGCACGCCGAGCACCCTGCCATCCAGGGTGAGTTTATAGATCCGCCCCGGATAGCCATCAGACGCAAAGAGCACCTGATGAGGCCCGGGCGTGATGCAGATCGCCCAGGGAGAGCCGTTCAACATGGTCTTGTTCAATGGCGCCGGAGCTTCGGCAGTGGGAGGTATTTCGGATGGCATGTTCCCCATCCATGGACGAATCTTGTGATCGTATGGCACGTTGATATGAATCTCGCGCAGAAACTTGCCGTCTCCATCGAAAACCTGAATGCGCCCGTTGCCACGGTCGGCCACATACACGTTGCCCATATCATCTGTGGCGATACTGTGCGGCGTACTGAATTGCCCTGAACCTGTTCCCGGTTCGCCCCAGGATTTGATCCAGTTTCCGTCCTTATCAATCTTGGCGATCCGGGAATTGATGTAACCGTCGCTAATATACGTATTGCCGGCTGCGTCCCAGGCCATATCGGTCACCTGGCGAAACTCTCCGTCGATCGGCGGCAGGGGCGGCTTGAAATGCTTGAGCGGACCAGTCCCCTCGTCGGAGGCCTCCTGCTTGCGACCGAAGACCATCAAGATCCGGCCTTCCGGATTGAACTTGATGACCATGTCCGACCCTTTATCGGCGACCCATATATTGTCCTCCTTGTCGATCTTGACGGAGTGAGCAAAGCTCCAGGCATATAGGTGGTGACCGATTTCACGAACGTATTTTCCGTCGGCATCAAACTCGAACAACTGTGCCGCCGACGCGCCATAGGCTGGGCCGGTTGTGCCGCCACGAGAGAAAACGAAAACGTGCCCCTTTGAATTGACTGCCACGCCTGCAACCTCTCCGAAATATATTTCCGGCGGGAGCTTAAAGAAATCGGTCTGGGCGTGAAATTTGATCTCGGGCACCGATTGCTGGGCAATCGTCTGGATGGGCAGGCAAAGGACCGCCGCTAATGCAACGCGTATCATTCATCAACTCCTGGGTTCATTCGCACCTCTACCAAAAGAATCGTGGCAAGAGGATATATTCACCCGTGCCGATAAGGCGCGGCAAGCGAGTTCAAAGTAATGGTGGACGATTCGAGAGCTTTTTCATTCTTTTCGCTCAGTACGGATTTCTGCGGAGAAAATACCCGGCGCGGGCGATTCCCTACCGGCGACACAACCTGCTACCGCGCCGCGAGATGATCCGCCGTTATTCGATATTGAGACTCTTTCTCAAATCTTCTGCGTCCAGGCTGCTGAAGAGCGGTGGAAATCTCCGCTGTGCCGAGATTGCCCCGTTCTTGTCAATTTCGAGGAACTCCGTTTTCTCATCCGTCCACACCGGCCAATTCGGCAGCCCCGCGGAATTCGGATTGCCCGTCTTCGCGAAGTTGGTCCAATACGTCTGAATCGAACCGGAGAGTTGCTGATCCGAAGCGCCAAACGGGAGCCATCCCCACGCCGGATCCTTTAACGCACCAAAAACGTAAGGAACTTCCAGGCCGTGAAACGCGCCCAGTTCCGCTTCACCCTTCCCCCCGATCGTGTGCTCGAAGCGATACACGTAAACATGCTGACCCGCGGCCGTTGTCAGCGCTGCCATAGCACCAACCGGGCACGCCACGACAATATCGTTTGCCGCCTGGTCGAGTCCCTCGGCGCGGTGCACCAGGATGTTCCCGATATAGAGCGCAATCGCCGGGTCCGTCCAAAACCCGAAGAATGGGCGGGCCGTATCTGAGAACTTCTTTATGATCCCCATCGCCCCGCTCTGCACCGGATTGCCCGGTGCCTTCGCAGTGGTTGCCGCAGCCATACGAAATGCGCTCAGTTCGCGTGCATTCAGGCCCACCAGCAAATCAACCTTTTGAATCGAGCCCTTCACAAATGCTTCCTGCGCTGGTATCGGGTTCACCCATCCGTCGGCCCCGGGCGAGGCCGTATCGACGACGTTGGAACGCGTCTTCATCACCTGCGCCGCCAGCTTCACCACCTCCGTCGCAGGCATCTGGCGAAGCCTTGCCAGCCCGCTCGCGTGAGGATCTCCGGGCGCCGCTTCACCAACTGCTTTTCCAAAGGCTTCGGCCTGGGCAAGGGTCGTCCCCTTTCCGGCTCCAATCATCGGGCCGCTCTCTGAAATCACCCTTCGAAAAAGCCCGGCGGAAAGCGGCGAAGCCATCAGCACGCCGGCATCGATCGCGCCTGCCGATTCGCCAAACAGCGTCACGTTGTTCGGATCGCCGCCGAACTGCGCGATGTTTCGTTGCACCCAGCCCAGCGCTGCGAGTTGATCCAGCAGTCCATATTTGCCGGAGCTATGGTGCGAAGACTCTGCTGTCAATTCCGGATGACTGAAAAAACCGAGCACCCCAAGCCGATAATTGATGGTCACCAGAATGACGCCATGCGATACCAGCGAAGCGCCGTCGTATGTACTCTGTGCCCCGCTTCCGACAACGTTCGAGCCCCCGTGCAGCCAAACCATCACCGGCAGTCCGTGTTGCGGCGGCCAGCCCGGCGTCCACACGTTCAGATATAGACAATCCTCCGACGAGCGCACCGGCACAGCCGAATAGGTCGACCCATACGCCTTCGCCATCGGAGCCAAAAATGGCGTGAGCCCAGCCGGATCCTGAACGCAGGCGCTTCCTGCATGAGAGGCGTCTCTAATTCCTTTCCATGCCTCCACTGGTTGCGGTTCCTGCCAGCGCAATTTCCCGACAGGAGGTTGCGCATAGGGAATCCCCTTGAACACGGCCGTCGATCCCGCATAGAGCCCGCGCAACGCCCCGCTCTCAATCTGAACCGTCGGTCCCGCTGTCTGGCTCGAGATGGCCGCATCGCGACCGGATGAAACGGGCGGCGCGGAGCTACCGTAGCCCACCGAACTACAAAGCGCGCAAACCAATACGCTGCACAAACACGGAGTCCATCGCAGACATCTAATTCCCAGCCTCAAGCGCATGTTCTCTTTCCCCCGCCCACCTTGCCGGTGACAGCTTCATCCGTTCTTCAAAGAGCACAATGATCATAAGCGCCGCAACCGTGACCGGGAACAAGCAACTCGAAATCCGATTGCGTCTAGAGCCGCCCGCATCCCGTGGAATTGCACGTTTTTCAGAAGGGAGGGCATGGCTTCGGGATAGGGAAGCAAAACCTTGCGTCCGACGGTGGGCTCTTTCATTGGTGGCTGGCGACAGAAGGCTATCAGCCCTCACCAGCATTGAAGTAGTAGCAGCTCTCGCCTCCGATCTCGCAATACGGAGAGCCCATATCCAACGCATCCGAACGGAAATACAAACATTTCGCCCCATGTGCTCTCGACAGGATGCAACTTTAGACCCCTATCCGCAGTCTAACTTCGAAGGGTACCTTCGACTGCGCTCGGCCGCCGACCAGGACGAACATGGCCCCTTGTAACAACGATCTGGAAACGTTCTGGCTGCTGACGCCGTCCCGCAATTCTTCAAAGTCGCAACCTGGTCGGAACCGTCCTCGTAAAAATCCCCTGCCTTGGGCAGAGAAAACAAGAGAAAGTCAGAGTGAAATCAAAACACATTTTTCCCCTGCTGCTTTTGCTCGTCGTCGTTGCGCTGCATCTGTCCGCATCCTTCGCCCAAACCCAGGCTCAAGTTGTGCGCGAAACCCTGTCCAATGGCATGCGCGTCGTTATTATTCCCAACAAGCTGGCACCGGTGGTTACACTCGAAACCAACTTTCTCGTCGGTGGGGACGAGACGCCCGCGGGCTTTCCCGGCATGGCACATGCAGAAGAGCACATGGCTTTCCGCGGCTGTACGGGCATGACGGCCGATCAAACCGCTGCCATTTACGCGCAACTCGGCGGCCGTAACAACGCCGACACGCAGCAGAACATTACACAATACTTCGCCACCGTGCCCGCAGCGGACCTTGATGTGGCTCTGGAAGCACAGGCCGCTTGTCTGCGCGGGGTCGACGACTCCCAGCAGGAGTGGGCGCAGGAACGAGGCGCGATCGAGCAGGAAGTTGCGCGCGACCTTTCCAACCCCACCTACAAGTTCATCGATCGCCTCAATCAGGACATGTTCGCGGGCACTCCGTACTCCCACGATCCGTTGGGCACAAAAGCTTCCTTCGATGCCACCACCGGTCAAATGCTCAAGGACTTCTACAACAAGTGGTACACGCCTGGCAACGCAATTGTGATCATCGTGGGCGATGTGGATCCCGCCGCGACCATGACAAAGATCAAGCAGCTCTTCGGCGATATTCCCAATCATCCATTGCCTTCGCGGCCTACTGTCGATTTGCAGCCAGTCAAGTCAGAAACATTCACGCTCGACAGCAATCTTCCCTATCTGCTTGGTTTCATCGCCTATCGTTTCCCCGGCACAAGCTCCCCGGACTACGCGGCGAGCCAGGTTCTGGCCGATGTCCTTGCCAGTCAGCGCGCCGATCTCTATGGAATGGTTCCGGCCGGCAAAGCTCTTGCGGCGGAATTCGGCATGGCTGAGAACTACCCCAAGGCCAGTGTCGGCTACGGTGTGGTCGCGTTGCCGTCAGATGCCGATGCGTCCACCGCGATTAAGCAGATGCGCGACATCCTGCAGAGTTATGCTGACAAGGGTGTGCCCGAAGATTTGGTAGCCGCCGCGATTCGCGGCGAGCTCGCCAATGCCGATTTTCAACGCACTTCCATTCCCGGTCTGGCAAACGTCTGGTCGAGTGCGCTCGCTGCCGAAGGCCGCACATCACCCGACGAGGATATTGAAGCCATCAAGCACGTCACGCTCGCTGACGTAAATCGCGTCGCCAAAAAATACCTCGTGGACCAAAACTCGATCACGTCAATATTGAAGCCTGTGCCAACCGGACAGCCCGTCTCCGGAAAAGGCTTTGGCGGCGCTGAGCAGGTCACGTCCGCTCCCACTAAGCCGGTGCAGCTTCCCGCATGGGCAGCGGGTCCGCTCGCTGAGCTCAAGGTGCCGGAGGAATTCATCAAGGTTTCCGATACCAAGCTAGCGAATGGAATTCGCCTCATCGTGAAAACGGATCAAACAAGCCCCACAGTATCCGTGGTGGGCGAAGTAAAACACGAGTCCGACCTCCAGACGCCGCCGGGACAAGACGGTATCTCCGAAGTTCTTGATGGAATGTTCTCCTACGGAACTGAGACGCTCGATCGGCTGGCATTTCAGAAAGCGCTTGACGATATTGCCGCCAATGAAACTGCGGGCTTCAGCTTCTCGGTGAATGTCCTGAAGGATCATTTCTCACGCGGCGTCGAGTTGCTCGCCGACAACGTCTTGCATCCCGCATTGCCGGCGGACGCATTCACGGTTGTTCAAAAGCAGACGGAGCAGGAGATTGCGGGAAGGTTGAGCAGCCCCGGTTATCAAACATCGCGCGCACTCGCTCTGGGGTTGCTGCCTGCCGGCGACCCGGCATTGCGCGAACCCACGCCGTCTACCGTTGCCAAAATCGCTTTGAACGATGTCAAGCAATATCATGCCGCGACGTTTCGTCCTGACCTCACCACCATCGTGGTCATTGGCGACGTCACTCCTGAAGAAGCGCAGACCGTCATTCAGAAATGGTTCGGCGAATGGAAAGCAACTGGGAAGCAGCCCGACACCACTCTCGCGCCGGTGCCGCTCAACAAACCGTCTGCGGCCAACGTCGCTGATCGCGAAGCCGTGCAGGACACCGTCACTCTGGCGGAGCAGCTCAACCTCAACCGCTTCGATCCCGACTACTACCCCCTGCAACTGGGCAACCACGTTCTGGGCGGAGGTTTTTACGCGACGCGGCTCTACCATGATCTGCGCCAGGTAGCAGGCTACGTGTACACGGTCAATGTAAGCTTGAGCGCGTCTAAGACCCGGGCCAACTACTCCGTTTCCTATGGATGCAATCCCGAGAACGTCTCCAAGGCAAGAGCACTGATTCAGCGCGACCTCGATCAGATGCGCACCCAGGATGTCTCACCGGCCGAACTGCAACAGGCCAAGGCTCTCCTTCTGCGGCAGATTCCCCTCGGCGAATCGAGTGAGGATGATGTGGCAGGCGGCCTTCTCGGAAGGGCTGTGATCGGGCTTCCGCTCGACGAACCGATTCACGCCGCCAAGCGATACTTTGAATTGAATGCGGACGAAGTGAAGGCTGCGTTTGCCCGCCACATCCGCCCCGGTGATTTCGTTCAGGTGGTCCGAGGCCCGGCACCGCAATAATGTGTCTTCACAATGGTGGGTGGCCACAGACTTTCAGGCATTCACGCCGAACGCTCCGACAGCACGCACATCACCGCGGCGCCTCGTACGGCTCGACGCGCAGCAGGTTGGATAGGATGCCACGCTCTTCGGGGCTGAAGGTGTTCTGGTAGCGGCTTGAGTTCAGCACCATCTGGCGCTGATCCGGCGGAACTTCGCGCAGATTCCTGAAGGCGTCTCTCATCATGTTCTGCCGATCCGCCGGCAGCGCTCTCCACTCCCGCGCAGACTCGTTGATCTGCCCTCGTTCCTGGGGCGAAAGCCGCTCCAGGGCCTCGGCTCGGGCCAGGCGCCGGTCGCGCTGGGGCGCGGGCATCTGGTCAACTTGATGCAACTCGCGAACCAGCCTCTGCTGGTCCTGCTGGGGCAAACGGCTGAAGCTCGGATCGTTCCGCAGCATCCGTTCCTGTTCCTGCGCAGGAACTCCACGGTGCTGATTGAGCCACGCTCCCAGATGCCCCGGAGGCGCATAACCCGGTTCCATATAACGCGGGAAGTTCGGACGCACGCCGCCCGACCCCACGTAATTCGATTGAGGGTAGCTAGGTCCAGGATAGCCGGGTCGCGGATAGCCGGGTCGCGCCGCCATCGGTGGATTCATCGGCTGCACTCCGCGATTCTGTGGCACCGCGCCCGGATTTTGCCGGTACTGCGTGCCCGCCTGGCCATATCGCCCCGAAGGCTGATTGTATTTTTGAGGTCTACTCTGTTGCGGTCTTCCCGCCTGCGGCCGCGTACCCTGAGACCGCGGCGCGGAATAGTGCGGCTGCGCAGCACGCTGCTGCCCCCTCGCCGAGGCCGCCGGCGGAAACAGAGCCACCGGTACACACAACACCAGGGTCGCAGCAGCCCGAGCTGCGCGGCGGAGCGTTCCCGCTATGTTGACCCCGATCATGATGTCTCTCGGCCCCCTGCCGTTCGTGTCCTTCAATGTTGACCGCGAGCCCCTTGATTCAAGGGATCCCCATGAACGGGTCCTCGTTTATGGGGTGTCAATTCGCGTTCGTATCGTTGCTCGAAATTTCCTCAAGCTGGTCCAGAAGCTGTGCATTGTTGTCCAGGGTCTGCAGGTCATGCACCACTGCCGCCTGTCCCGGAGCCGCTGGTGGCTGGTCCCAGTTGGAAATGTCAAGATAAGCGCCGCCGCCCAGCAGCAGCACAACCGTCAGCGCCATCGCAGCCAGCGGGCGAATATGCATCTGCGGACCGTAAACGAAGCGGGCGCGCAGCCGTTCCATCCAGCTCGCAGGGGGCGCCGCGCGCAGCTCAGCGAGGCGCGCACCAAAGCGTGTCATGAAATAGGGGCTCGGCTCCGGCGTCTTCCAGGTATCCAGAAGATCGATCGTGCTGCGCAGCTCTTCCAACTCCGCACGGCACGACGCGCACGCCTCGACATGAGCCGTGACCTTGGCGGGCACCAAGTCCGGCGCGAGCAGCACGTCCGCCAGCTTCCCGTCCATCTCGGTGCATCTCTTCTTGTTCATCGCCTTTTCCATCTCTGCCACCCCATCCCCGCCGATATCGTCTCTATGGCTTCCGATTCCAATTCGCTTTCTGCCCTGTGCCCACTCACTGGTCTCTTAAGCCGCGTTGGTTACACAAACTCCTTCAACTTGTCCCGCAGCGTCTGGTAGGCGCGAAAAAGCAGCGACTTCGTCGCCGACTCGCTCAGTTTCAGCACGTCCCCAATCTGCCGGTAATCCATCCCCTGGTACTTGTGCATCAGCACTGCCATCCGCTGCCGCTCGGGCAAGGCCATCACGTGCTTGCGAATGGCTGCCATCCGCTCATCGCGCAACAGATGTTGCTCCACTGAAGGCTCGTCGTCCGCCACGTCCGGCGTCGTTCCCGTCTCCGCGTCCGGCGAATCCAGGTAAACATTCTGCGCTGCCCGCTCGTTCTTGGTGTCGCGCGCATGGTTCACCGCCAGGTTGGTCGCGATCCGGTAAAGCCACGTCGTGAACTTGGCCTCGGCCCGGTAGCTCTCCCGCGAACGATAAACCCGCAGAAACACTTCCTGCGCCAACTCTTCGGCAACTGCCTGGTTGCGTACCATCCGAAACAAGAAATGAATCATTGCCCGGTGATACTTCTCCACCAGGTACTTAAAGCCCGATTCGTCCCCCGCTGCCACCCGCAGCATGATGGCTGCGTCGCTCGATTCGTCCGCCCCGTAATTGGGAATCACACGAGCGTCTGGCTCTGCGCCCGGATGCGAAGCCCGGCCCGCTCCCAGAGCCGGATTGTCCAGGACTAGGGTTGCCATATCTTCTGGAACCCCAACCTCGTCGGAAGGTTGCGGCCAATCTGGGTTTTCTGCAGGGGTTTTGGGGAGTTCCGACGCCCCGCCGCTCTCCTTCGGGTGCATACCCGGCTCCGGCTTGCCACCCCCCGCCCGGCCGCTTTCCGCGCTGCCGTTAGGTTGTGCGCTCATCCGCGAAAGCCCCGACCCCGGCAAACTATGTGCCCCATAACTCTCGCTATCCTCGCTAAACCCGCTCCCTGCCCCGCCCGGCACAATGCCGCCCAGACCGCCGGCGGGACGCGCCACTGCCTCGCCGTCAGGTGCGGATTCGCCTTCGTCGCGGATCAATCGTGCTTTCCAGATCATCGAGAATCGGAGGGTCCTGGCCTGCCCCGGTGGTTGGCGGCACAGCTTGGCCGTAAAGCCCTGCTGGTGTTACTCTAACCCATGGGATGCCCCTCCGGCGCGACTTCCGCCAACCCTCCCTGGGGCGCTTAACTCAGCGGTAGAGTGCCACCTTCACACGGTGGAAGTCGCAGGTTCGAATCCTGCAGCGCCCACCATAAAATCAATAACTTAGCCTAGAATCTGCGGCCAACCGATGCACATTACTGCACATTAACCTGTATAGAGACTTTCCTGGTTTTTGGCATGGCAGTTCGACGAGGGTATTCTTTACTTTTTCGATGACGCTGCTCTGAGCTTGTCGGGCATCGTCACTGAAAGCTTGCACATACAAATTCATCGTGGTCGATATGTTCGAATGCCGGAGCAATTCCTGGACAACCTTGACGTCCGTGCCTCCCGCTTTGAGCAGGCAGGCGTAGGTTCTCCAGAAGGTAAGCCGGCCAATCTGCTTCGTGAGGCCAAGCCGTTCCGCCGTCGGAACCAGATGCCTCTTTCGAAGCATGTCGGGCCAGTAGTGTTACTGCCCGAAGTGCTTTTGCAATGGCAGACGAGTAGTATTCGAACAAAAAGGGAGATGGAACGCGTGCGCCACTTATTCGCATTTGCCGTGTCTCCGTCCGGCCGGCCGACGCGATCCTACGTCTGCGCCATTTCGTTGTTTGCAGCCAGCGCGTTTCTTTCCGGCGGCCTTGCCGCCCAGGTCCCAACTCCCGAGGCGACGAATGCATCCTCCATCCCGCAAATTCACGAAGGGGCGACGGAGATTGTGCTTGACCTGGTGGCGCGCGACAAGAGAAACCGGCCGATCATGGACCTTGGTTCCGCGGACCTCTCAGTGACGGATGAAGGCACGGCGGTTCAGCTCTCTGGCCTGCACCTGGTCACCGCACAATCGCGCACGACCACCCGAATCGCGATCCTGTTCGATGTCATTTCGCCTGAATCGGCAAAGATTGCGCGCGACTTTATCAGCAAGCTGATGGCGGCACAGGAGCACAGCGCATTCGCAGTGCTGGCCGTCGATCGCGGCTTGCGGCTGCTCGGGGACTATACAACAGATCGCACGGCGACCCTCGCCGCCACACAGCTGGTGCCGAATGGCATTCCCCAGAGGGGTCTTGCCGATGCGGAGAAGACAGTGGTTTCCGAAGCGCAGAACGGAACTCTGCAGAATGGCGCAAATGCGAGCGTGGAGGATCGCGACAACGCGAGGATCATGCTGAGCGCGCTAGAGGATTCGCAGAAGATTGCGCAGGATCAGCACATTCCGGCGGCGCTGGCGGGCATGATGGCGCTATCAAGGGCGCAGCAGAATGTCGCAGGGCGCAAGATCATCCTCTTTTTCTCTGAAGGTCTGCGCCCCAGCAGCAAGACGGAGGACTTGACCAAGGAGGTGGTAGAGGCCGCGAACCGGGCGGGAGTGAGCATCTACACGATGGATACCAAGGGTGTGTCGGCCAAGTCCTTTGACATGCTCACCATGGTTTTCGCTCCGCCGAGCAACTCGTCGGCCGGGCAAACGCCGGGTGTGGCCGGCATGATCACGCAGGCTCCCATTCGGTTGCCACTGGCTCTGACCACCGATCCCGTTCTGCGCAGCGTCCCCAGCAACCTGCAAAGCGACCTGGAGAACGCGAAGGGCAACTCGCTGGCATTTCTGGCCAGCGGGACAGGCGGATTTGCCATGAGCACCGGGGACGATCTGCGCACGCCGTTGAGGCGCCTGGTTGCCGATATGGGAAGCTACTACGAAGCGTCATACACGCCGGCACTGAAGGAATTCGACGGGCAATTCCATCCGCTGGAAATTCGCGCCTTGCGCAGGGGGATCACGGTGCGGTCGCGGTCGGGGTATTTTGCGCTGCCGCCGGACGCGACAGGTTCGGCGCCGGTGCGGCCGTCGGAGGTTCCGCTGTTGAAGCTATTGAACGACGCACAGCCACCCAGCGACATCGGATTCGACCAGGCTGTGCTTGCTCTCGGTTACGGCGGCTCAAGAATGGACGCGAACGAGGCCGCGGTACAGGTGCCGATGGCACACCTGGAGTTGCGGCAGGATCAGCAAACGATGTTGTACAGCGCGCGCGCCACCGTTCTGGCCGAAGTGAGGGACGCGCACGGAGTGGTGGTGCAACGGTTCCACGAAGACTTCTCCCGCGATGGCGCGCTGGAGTCGGTTGAGGCCGCGCGCAGTGGGGTGTTCACCATGCAGCGGCACTTTGCCGCAGCGCCCGGAAAGTACGAGCTGGAGTCGGTGGTTGTGGATCGGATTTCGGGCAAGGCAGGGGCCCAGCGCACCGAGTTCACGGTTCCGGAGCCGGCCAAAGCGCCCTGGCTCAGCGAGGTGGTTCTGGTGCGGCACATGCAGCCCGTCGACGGCGCACCCGATCTATCGGAGCCCATGCAGTATGAGAAGGAACGCGTGGTTCCCAACCTCAATCACAGGGTGGCCGCGGGGACGGCGCAGCTCTCGTTCCTGGTGCGCATGGAGCGGGAGTGGCCGGGACCGGACGGCACACTGACCCTGGATGTGGAGCGCGATGGCAAGGCAGTAACGCATTCCACTTCGAAGATCGCGGCCGGGACCGGCTCCAGCGCGACGGTGGATCTGGCGACCATCCAGGCCGGTAACCTTCCCCCGGGCGTGTACCAGGCTCGGTTCACGCTGGCGCAGGGCGACAGAAGCGCATCCCGCGACTTTACATTCACACTGGACGGCGATGCTGGGAAGACACCGCAGCCCGATGAGGCCGACGAGGACACGGCGGATGTACCGGACGACCTGGACGCGGGAGAGGGGCATTTCAGTCCCGCGGCAGCTTCCAATCCGCCCAGCAATGCGTTTCAGCGGACGTTGCTGGATGGAGCTCGCGAACGCGCGAATAGTTATCTGCAGTCGCTGGTGAATTTCAAGTGCATCGAAGTCACCGACCGGTACGTGGATCACCGGGGCAACGGCAAGGCGCGCCACGATAAGATCGCGGAACTGCTCACCTATGAGAATCAACATGAGTCGCGGCAGTTGCTGGAGGTGAACGGCGTCACCGGAAACGATCAGCGAGTGGACATGAAGGGGGCGCGGCTGGAAGGCGCATTCGGAGGCGTGCTGCAGATTGTCTTCGATGCTAAATCCGAAGCGAAATTGGATTGGCAGCAGCGGGGCTCGCTCGACGGCGCTGCCGTAGAGGTCTTCAACTACCGCGTGGATGAACAGCACTCACGCTTCTCGGTGACAGCGCTGCCCGCTCCGTCGCGGCTGGTTCCGTTCCATGGGCGGGTATTCATCGACGCCGCCACGCGAGGTGTTCGGCGGATCACGATGGAAGCAGAGAACATTCCCGCCGACTCACCCATTCATGCTTCCTCGCTCAGCATCGATTACGACTACGTGACCATGAACGACCACGACTACCTTGTGCCGGCCCGCGGAGAGATGCGCATGCAACTGGGCAAGAGGGAGAAGATCTTCCACCAGATCGAATTCCGCGATTACCATCGTTTCGGGTCGCAGGTGCGGATTGTCGACATGAATCCGTAGCGCGGATTGCGTGGGACAAAAGACAAGGGCATCGGGCTGCACCGAGGATCCGGCAGAGGGCCGTTGGCACGCCCTGTGTGGTGTGATTGCGGCACTGAGCACGGCGGAGGCGGCCCTATGCCAGCTTGTTTGATAGCGGATTACCCGATGATCGCTCTATACAGCTCTAAGCTATCCGTGTGCGCAAACGCATCTGACGGTGACGAACCGCAGTCTCGACGCATTTACAAACGCACTCACGGGTCGCGAGCGCGAACGGTCCTGTACAGAAAAATCCGCCACGCCGAAGGGGCATGGCGGAGTAGAGGAAAAGCAGCCCTTCGATGGTCAGAACTGGATCTTTCCACCGAATTGCAAGATGCGGGCCGACGATGCGCCGTAGAGCAGGCCGGCGTTGGCGCTGCCTACGTTAGCCGAGACAGGCTGGTTGCCGCCCGAACCTGCGACCAGCAGACCGCCCACATCCTGCGCATATTGATGATGGTTGAAGGTGTTGAACAAATCCATCTTGAATACGAACTTGGCCTTCTCGCCAAGTCCAAAAGCCTTGCCTAATCCCATATCCCAGTCGTTAATGCCCGGCTGGTTCAGGTAGTTGCGGGCCGTCGTTCCGTAGGTGCCGAATGCCGGTCCGGTGAAGCAGTTCATGTTGAGCCAGAAGAACTTCGCCAGGTTGCCTGCATAGGTGTTGTCGTGAATGTTGCAGCCCGGGGTATAGTTCGCGCGCATGCCGCCAGAGCCGGTTATTCCCTGGATATCGGGTGCCGTGACCTCGTAGGGAAATCCTTTTTGAAAGGTTGCGATGCCGGTCAGTTGCCAGCCGCCGATCGCTTCATCGGCAGCCCGGTTGATGCCGGCGGCAAATTTCCTGCCACGTCCGACAGGCAGTTGGTAGACATAGCTGGACACGAACCGGAAGGGCACGTTGAAGTCCGACCGGCCGTAGTCCAGATTCGGCCTGGAGTTGTCCATGAAGCCTTCGTAGCCGGTGGCGCTTGCGCCTGCTCCGGCTGTCGCCGATTTGTTATCCATGCTCTTGGCCCAGGTGAAGACCGAGGTGATGGCCAAGTCGCCGGCGCGATGCTCGAACTTGGCATTGCCGGCGTGGTAAATGGAGTAGCCGTGGAAGTCGCTGTTGATGTAGGTTCCGTTGAAGTTGGGATACGGCAAACGGCTGGCAATGCTGCACGGGGCAATTGCTTGAGCGCCAGTCGCGGGATCGCCAAAGGCATTGTAGTAGACGCCGTTTGCATCCTGCTGCTGGCAAAGTCCCAGACTTGCGGCCGGGATATCGAGCTGTTGCGCGATATCGTGCCGGTTCAGCAAGTGGGTGCCCTTGGTTCCAACATAGTTCAATTCCAGGGTGGTGTTCCTGGCGAGCTCGCGCTCGACAGAGAGCGTCCACGACTGGACGTAAGGATTGAGTGGGTCGTTGGACTCGATGACCGCGATGAACGACAGCGAGGACTCGGGGAATGGCCCCAGCGCGGAGAAGGACGGCAAGAGATTGTTGCCGAGTTTGATCGTATCCAGGCTGTTCTGAGTGGTGGGGTTCAAGTTGAGACGCACGCTGTAGGGATAGATGTCCGCCGAGTCGTCGATCTCGCGGCCTTCATAGGAGGTGTAGAAGATCCCATAGCCGAAGCGGACAACCGTCTTGTCGTTCAGGCGGTAGTTGAAGCCCAACCGTGGCGCCCAAGGATTCTTCGGGCCTGGAAACGGCACCGATCCGCAGTAGCGAAGAATGGGGCTTGAACCGTTGATGCCCACGCCAGGGGCGACTCCGTCTGTGGTTAGCTGCGGGTCGGCATAGCACAGGCCGCCCTGGGTGTTTTTGGTGTCGAGCCAGAAGAAGTGATTGTGCAGCTCGGAGGTCGCCGCACGATAGTCCCAGCGCAAGCCGATGTTCATGCTGAGCTTGGGAGTCAGCTTCCAATCGTCTTCCGCGTAGGGAGCAAAGTAGTGGTAGAGGTGGGTCTGGGGGTTGCCGGCCTGCGTAGTAGGACTTAGCGCGCTGGGCACAAATCCGCCCCATCCCGAGTAATACCCCAGCATCATGTCGGCGACCGCGTTGCCGGTGCCACAGAATCCCGAGGGAGTGGTGCAACTGGAAGCGGAGTCGGTGGTCGAGGTCGCTTCGCTATTGGTATTGATGGTGTTCGAACCGAAAGACCAATCGCCGTAGAAATCGTCATCCAGGTTGCGGGTGATCTGCCAGGTGCGATAGTCAACGCCAAAGCCGAGCGTGTGTTTTCCGTGAACCGAGGTGAACGAATCGGCGAATTCCCACTCCGGAATATAGGAGCCGCTGTAGGAGTTCACTGGTCCGCCGCCGCTGTTATAACCCGTCAAGCCCACGTTCGGATACGTCTGCTGCAATGCGGCAAAGGTGTGGAAGGTGTTCGCTTCATCAAGCTGTGAAACCAACGAAGCAGGCGGGGCAGCAGAACCTTCCGGCGCGTTGGCTGAGAGATAGCCAAAGCGGAAGTTGTTCACGTTCTTCTGGCCGATGTTGATAGTGTGCGAAACCTCCCACGACTTCTCCTGTTCGAAATACTGCTCGAGCCCGAGGATCGCCGAGCCTGAGTTGTAGTTCGCCGAGTTTACGTAGTTGGAGTAGGTAAAACGGCCAAAGACCGAGCCGAGCTTGCCCAGGTTTTGATCGCCGCGATAGGTTTGCTGGTTCATGTGCAGAGGACCAGGGATGTTCTGAATGAAGTTGGTGACGCCCTCAGGCTGGTTTTGAACCGTCGGGGCACCCCAGTATTTGTTGGCCAAGGCGACCTGGCCAATGCGGGAGGTGAAGTAGCTGGACGGGACCATGTTTCCCGCAAAAGCCGGCAAGCCTGGCTGGGTGGGATCTACCGGCATGCAGTTGCCGCCGTTGGCCAGCAGCGCGGTGCAAGTAGGTGTCCCATAGGCAGGCAATGGACCGCCCGGCAAGGTGGCGTTGATGGGAGCATATGTCTCAGCCGAGAAATCGCCCGTCAGGACCGCCGGGTTGGGAACGGTTTCCTGCAGTTGCGTTCCATTGTTCATGCGCCAGCCTTCGTAGTTGGCCATCCAGAAGGTCCGGTTGCGGCCGTCATACAGCTTGGGAACCCAAACCGGACCGTCCGCCACGAATCCAAACTGGTTCAGTTTCAGAACCGGGTTCGAGGTGGGTGTGGAAGTGATGAAGCTGTTGGCTGTGGGAAACGGCTTGGCGTCGAACGCGTTGTTGCGGTCGGACTCGAAGACCGTGCCGTGCAGTTTGTTGGTGCCGCCCTTGCTGACCACGTTGACCTGGCTGGCGGAGAATCCATACTCGGCCGGATAGATGCCGCTCTGGACTTTGACCTCTTGAATTGCGTCTTGCGACAGAATCACAGCCGGTGTTTCCATGGCCTGATCGGTGTTGACGAGGCCATCCAGTGTGAAGTTATTGCCTTCAGGCCGGCCGCCGTTGATGCTGATGGCGTTGCCTTCGCCCTGGCGCATGGTGCCCTGTTCGCCGCCGATTGTAACCGCTCCGGCACCGAGAAACAGCAATTGCACGAAGTTGCGCCCGTCCAGCGGGAGCTCTTCCACTTGCTGTTGGCTTACCAATTGGGAGAGCGCCGCGGTGTCGGTGTCCAACTCGATCGCCTGCGCCGTGACTTCAACGGTATCCGTGACTGCTCCAGGCTTCAGCGCGAGGTCGACGCGGACTTTCTGATCGACCGCCAGAACAAAACCCGTCGTCAGCGACTTTTGAAACCCTTTCGCTTCGGCAGAGACCGCGTAGGTTCCTGGTTCCAGGGACGGAGCGTAATAGTCCCCTGCTGAACTTGTCGTGGTGCGAAAGGCTTGGTTGGTTGCGGTATTGGTTACGGTCACTTTGACATTGGGGATGATGGCGCCCGTACTATCCGTCACCGTTCCCAGAATCGTGCCTGTCGCACCGGCTTGACCGTACGACCTTCCAGCCATGGCGAACACAACTGTGAGACATAGTACGAAACGAACAATTCGCATTTCTGAACCTCCTGAAGTTTTGTCGTTCTGCATACGTGAATTTGGCCCCCGGTCGTGAAGGACTCGCCGTGGGGTGTGCGATCCTGACCGTCACCGTCGAATGTGAAGCGGATTTGAGCCTGGCTCCAATTTCATTCGGGAAAAATGTTTCCTCGTGAAACGGCGACAACCATAGACTCGGCCTTGCGCGATCGGCAAGGTTCTGTACAGTTTGGGTCGAGGAGGTTAAGGCAAGAATGTGAGGATAATCTTTTAAAATCTGCGCGTTGAGAAAGTGATGTTAAGGGGGTTGCGTCGCCATTTTCCGTCGTAATTAGCTGCCGATATACACCCTTGCAGGCCCCAGATGGCCGCCGAAACTTGGGAGAATCGCCCCAACACTGAACTTGGACTTTTTAGCAATTAAATTCCAGACAGCAGATAGCCAATAAGCGAGCTGGGTAACTTCAGCTGATTCAATTCGCACGGCTCTCGTCGCTTCTTCTAGATCGACCTGCGGGGATCCTGTGAACGAGGTTGACATCGTTATAGTGCGTAAGGTTGTGAAGAACATTATGCACAATCTCGATAACTTGCTCGCCCGATAAGTTCGTTCTGGCTGAATTCAGATTATCGAGGGTTGGACAATCCGCTATGCGATGCAGGGCTGTACCCTGTTCCGCCGATTTTCGAATGCAGAACCTCCCCTCAACATCCTGCAATACGTATCCACGATGAACTAAGGTTCTCAGAATCCGGTAGGTAGTAGCCTTCGGAATCTTCGTTGAACTCGCTATCTCATTCGTCTTGAGAGGGATTTCACTTTGGACAAGGAATTCCACGACGTCGAGAGTGCGCATCAGAATGGGCACCAGATAGAACCGAGTCTTGGAAAGCCTCAGCATAAGCGTCTCATAAACATCCAGAAGAATCTCGTTCCCTGATTACCCGAAGAATAGCCAATTGTGGGTCGCCTGAAAACGCTACCCGGTAGGCAACCGTTTGGAATATTTGTGCAACTAAGACATATCGTGATTCGGACGATCTCTCGCTCAGGAATCCCGCTGATTTTGAGGCAGATACGATTCACTTTCGCAGCCGTCTCGTTGTTCTCTGCCCTTGCTTTACTTCTCCGTAAACGAAGACGCAGTCCGAACGTCTTTTCTTTCGGAGAAAATTCTTCTCCGTCAGCAGACAGAGAACCGCATCTGGGCCCGCGGTGCAAGGTTCTGAACGGTTCGAGAAGAAGAGTTAAGACGACGACGATTCGCAATCCTTTCACAATGAGCTAGTTAACGCGAGCACGTTAATAGTTCGCGAGGGGGCCAAAGGCGTGGCGACCGGGAGCGGAACTCACCAAAACGGATCAGGGAGCAGCTTTCTCAGCGCCGAATTCCAGACCGCAGTTCGAGCTGAGCTTGAATTGATGCTTGCTTCCCCGATCTTTGCGCAAAGTAACCGATGCAAAAACTTCTTGAATTATGTGGTTCTTCAGACACTTTCGGGCAAGGCCAGCGATCTGAAGGAAAGAACTATTGGAATTAGTGTTTTTGAACGCTCGAATGATTACGATACAGGCGAAGATTCAATTGTTCGAGTCACCGCCAACGAGGTGCGCAAACGACTTGGTCAGTTCTATCGGGAATCTCTGGCAGCTCACCCAATTCAAATTGAGCTCCCCAGAGGGGCCTACGTGCCTGAATTCAGAATTCATCCAGATAGACGAGGGGCCAAGGCTGAGGAGGTTATAGCTCCAAAACCCTTGGACCAAATCGTAGCTGCGAGACAGACGCCGTTCACTGCCGAGGTGCACCCTTTTATTGTTCCGCCAAGTACAGCAGCACGACATCCGTCGCAAATCGCGGAAAGAACCGGTCCTAAGAAATTTCGTACGGCTCGCAGACTGGCACTTGCGGTTGCGCTTGCCGTTTTGGTGATCGGTGCCTGTGCCGGCGGCTTCCAGATATGGCACATCAGAGCACGGAATGACTTTCCGCAACTGTGGGATGGTTTCCTGAAGGCGAAGGGACCGGTTCTGATCTGCTTCGATGCTCACGATCTCCGTCCGGTAGATGCGGTGTCTTCTCCGGGGTCGGATACGTTTTTCAACGATATCTTGCACAAGCAGGTCATTTCGGTCGATGACGCCGCGGTCCTCGCTTCCATGGCGGGCCTGCTGGGAAGAAAGGGCATAACGTTTCGGGTAGCTGGAGCTGGGGAAACATCGCTCGCCGATCTTCGAAGGCAGCCAGTCATCCTCATCGGTGCCGTCGGGAACAAATGGACTACTGCCCTAACTCAGGATTTGCCCTATCGCATCGACATCGCCTATCCATTGGGACCGAACGAGCCGCCGATCGCATCGATTGTCGGCGCGGATCAACCCGCCACTGGTCCGTGGCGCATCGATTTTTCGATTCCTCTGTCCGCATGGAAAACCGACTACGCCATCGTGGCCCGAGTAGATGATGACAAAACTGGAGTTCCGGTCATGATCGTTGCCGGTTTGGGAAACGACGGAAGCCTCGCCGCGAGTGAATTGATCTCATCGGACAATTTGATCGCGGAGCTTAAAGATTCACATCCATGTAGTCTCAAGTCAGACTTTGAAGCGGTGATTGGGACTGAAATCATTGACAGGGAACCCGGGCCGCCTCACATTCTTCGCTTGAAATGCTGGTGAACAAAGGCGCTGAATTCTCCCCATCGGTGTTTGTTCTCTAATACAAGAAATTCAACAAGCTTCACGCCGGAGATCCATGCCGGAATGAACGATCAGACGCCGCCCCGGTCTATAACAATCTGTTTGCCTTCCAGCGCCTTCTGCACCTGCGTTGCCGTCTTCACCTTCGGAATCCCGTTCTGATGGCAATCCGCGCACTTGACCCAGTGAATGTTGTGCCGGCTCCCCGCGCTGACATACGTTGTATCCATCTTCTCCACGTCAAGGCCGCAGTGCGACATCTGCGGGTGGCACGTCTTGCACGACGCCCGCGCATTTTCGTTATGACCGTTGTGGCACGAAACACAGCTCAACCCTTCATGCACTCCCATTGGCGTGCGATCGTCGCCGGAGCCAACCTGCGGTCCCCAGGAATTCACTCCCGCCGCCGACCCCGCCTCCGGCTGTCGCGGAGCATGACACTGGTAGCAGAGCGCCTGGCGCGCATCCTGGTTCATTTTCACCACGCGCGCGCCATCATGCAGTTGCGGAATCGTGAGCGCAGCGGCGGCGAAGTGCATGCTCTCCCGCCGGTCATAAAACGCCAGCGAATCGTTGACCGCCGCGCCTGCCACCGAGATCCGCTCTGCCGGCTTGGTCTCCGGAGCGCCTTCGCGATGCGCCCAATGGCATGCCTGGCACGGCATCGTCGGCTCATTCGCCAGATCTGCGCGCGTCAGATGCCAGGGGCCCTTCAAGTTTTGCGGAGCCACCAGGTCCCGTACCGAGCCGTCAAAATGCATCCCGTGGCAGCGGAAGCAGTCATCCATCAGCCGCCGCTTCGAGTTGTGCGCCGGATCCGCAAAGATCTGCTCATACGTCGCGCTGTGCGGACCCGCATGCCAGGAAGCATATTCGTGCTGGTGGCATTTCTGGCAGTTCGGCACCATTTCAACCACATCCACATCGCGCAGCCGAATCACCTCAGGCCAGTTGCCCATCAGGTGAACCCGTATGTGCCGCAGCTTGGTTGCCATGCCCACTGTATGGCATTCGATGCAGCTGACATTGCGGTGCGCGGAACTGTGCGCAACGCTCACATACGATGCCATCTCGTGACAGTCCGCGCATCCCTGCCCGTGTTGCGACGAATAGTAACTCGACGCGCCAT
Source organism: uncultured Acidobacteriaceae bacterium (assembly GCA_963800145.1). Classification (GTDB taxonomy): domain Bacteria; phylum Acidobacteriota; class Terriglobia; order Terriglobales; family Acidobacteriaceae; genus Telmatobacter. The sequence goes on from CAWCZX010000002.1 coordinate 714,937, forward strand.
AGGTGCCCGCAAACCCAACCGCGATCAGGCATACAACAACAATCGCCACAACCTTGAGGAATCGCTTCATGACCGGAATCTCGTTCCCTTCCAGTTGTGCACCAGGGCTTCGCTGGCAAAGTAGGCGATGGCCATAATGGTGAGCGCCGGATTGAAGCCCCCATTGGTCACGTGCACGCTCGAGTCGATCACGAACACATTGTCCGCATCGTGAAGCTGACAGGTACGATTCACAACCGAGCTCTTCGGATCATTGCCCATCCGGCAAGTTCCCGCCTGGTGCTGCCCCGCAGAAACCATCTCTGGTTTGCCCGCCATGATGCTGGTGTGGATCGCTCCCGCTTCCTTCAGCCACGCTTCGGCGCGCCTCGCCTGCACCGCGCCAATCTCAAAAGTGTGCGGGTGCACATTGCCGGAGAAGCGCACCACCGGCAGCCCCCACTTGTCTTTCACCGATGGATCGACCGTCACCCTTCCGTCCGCTGTGGGAATCTGCTGCGTCGGTCCCATGATCACGATCGAGCGTTTGTGCCAGTGGCGCATTGCCTGTTTGTGTCCCAGACCCCAGCGCGGTGTGTCCGCCGGCATCCGGTCGATCATGTGAATAGGGAGCCGGATAAATTCGTTGGCCAGCATGCCTCCGCCACACAGCCCCGGAGTGCCGTGGTTGTAATCGCTGATCGCAATGCTCGCGCCCGGCCCTACATCATCGTAGGTTTCAAAGTCGAAGTAACCTGTCGCGCCGGTATAGTGGTGGCCTTGCAGATTGCGTCCCACCTGGTCGTAACGATTTCCTAAGCCATCCGGAAACAGCCGGCTCTTGGAATTCAGCAGCAGCCGCGCCGACTCGGTCGCACACGCTGACACCACCACGATGTCCGAGAGCTGCTCCTGCAATCTTCCTTTACCGTCGAAATACGAGATGCCCCGCGCATGCCCCCGGTCGTCGGTCAGAATCTCCTTCACCATGCATTCGGTGCGCAACTCGCAATTCCCCGTAGCCAACGCGGTCGGAATCACCGTGTTCTGTGAGCCGTTTTTCGCATCCACTTCGCACGCAAATCCGCAGCACCACCTGCATCGCATGCAGGGGCCGCGCCCGTTGTAAGGCACGCTGTTGCGGGCCATGGGAAGGTTGAATGGATGCAGTCCCAATCGCTTCGCTGCCGGCTCCAGAATTCCGAACTCGCGATTCGGCGCCAACGGCGGCATGGGAAGATCGCGCCGTCTCGGCCCGTGAAATGGATCGCCCGTGTAGTCTCCCGAAATTCCAATCTCGTATTCCGCTTTCTCGTAGAAGGGTTCCAGATCGTCATACGAAATCGGCCAGTCTTCCAGGGAACTTCCCGGTGGCGCCCCATAAGTCGAACGCATGCGAAAATCCTGCGGCATATAGCGCCACGCCTGCGCTCCATAACTCAGCGTTCCGCCACCCACACAGGCAGCGTTGTTCTGGTAGCCCCCTTCACTGGCCTGCACAATTTGCAGCTCACCCCTTGCATCGAGCAACACGCGGGGATTCCCGTCGTCCTCCGGTCCAAACGCATTCCCCAGCAACGTGGTCCGCTGGTTGCGCAAATCGTCCTTGCGGCAATCGTTCGGCGTATACCACTTGCCCCGCTCCACAAGTACAACGCTCAGTCCCGCGGTCGACAGTTCCTTGGCCACGATCCCGCCCGCGGCGCCGGCGCCCACCACTACCGCATTCACTCGATTCATCAAGCGGGACTCTTTCGCAGATCGTATTGGGCACGCCCGCGCACCGGCGGCTCCGCCAAACCCAACATGCGCCAGCTCACCGCATCGCGATTGCCCCCGTGCCGCGGCGAGCCATAGTACCCCTCAAATGTGTGGCTGCGCACCAATTCGAAAAAGCGCCGATCTTTTTGTGAGAGCTCGTTGACAATCTCAAACTGTTGCGCGGAAGAGATCGCATCCAGCCCCTTCCCGAACCGCCCGCGGCTCAATGTTTCAGCCTCTTCAAGCCCGCGCTTGTAAATATCCTGATGGCGGCGATAATGCCGGATCAGCTGGCGATCGATGTAATTGAGCGCTCCGGCTTGCGATGCGCTTGGGAACTCGTCAGCCGGAATAATCTGATCGCAAATTGCCGCCAGCGTTCGGGCCTGCTCGTCGCTCAGGAACTCCCAGCCTCCCGTCTTCCTGAGACCGCAACCAACAGCGAGAGCCACGCCTCCCAGTGCGCCGCTTGCCACAAACCGGCGCCGTGTCAACACAACGGGCTTTTCGGGTGAGGGCATGCGCATCTCCAGCGGGAATACTTGCCCCGCAGAAAGACAGCTCACCTGTAGCCATGTTTTGCGGTGAGCGATCTTCCGTTCATATTGCGTAGCGCCGACTCGCCCAGTCTGTGCGCCAAGTCACGTTTGGGCCTCGGCGCCTCAACCGCAAAGCACTTGAAGTATCCCGTCCCTAAATTCGCATCAGAATTGATCTGTCATCCTGAGTGTAGTTTGGATTGATCTGTCATCCTGAGCGTAGTTTGGCCGGTTTTCCGGGCAAACGAAGTCGAAGGATCTGCGGTTGCTCTCTGCGATTTATCTCATGAACTTCTGAGATACCCACTAGGTTGCGCCTTCACACCATCTGCACCAATTTGGCACCGAACCCAAATCGGGTCTATATCCACTCCATTCGAGTGCGAGGTGATTTAAATCACAGAATCGCGACCTCAACAGCGGTAACGTAGGCGCCATGAGACACGCATCGAGGGCCCGGATGAGAGAAAAGATCGGAAACAGAACTGAAACCAGAACTAATCTGCAAATCATTGACCAGGCTGGCACAATTTCCTGGCCAGGCGGTTCAAGTATCGATGTCACTTTTAGCCTGATCGAATTGCAGGACTTTACCAACGGAGTTCCGGGCCGCACATACAGCTACGGCAACCTGCGATTCCGCGATGACCTTGAATCTTCGGTTGTCTTGCTTTTCCTGTCCAGAACTCGTTTGACTTTGACGGGTGGCGGCATTCAAACTGCCGTCTGTCTCTATGGCCTCAACTCATTCACAGTGATGGGTTACATCTTGAAGCATGCCATGCAAAATCAGGGTGTCGCTGCTTAGCACCGCGACCTGCTGATTTTGTAATCGCGCCTACGAACTGGGGTGCCCAGGTTTCGATTTTGAGACCTGGGACCGAATACCCATCGACGCGATCTGGGTACTTGGCCAACGACTCCGGTTGAAATGGCAGTTCATCCCGCGACAGTCTCGACCAGCCGCTCCATTCTTTCTTCCTGCTGCTCGATCGACTCGACCAATTTGAACTGCGTCCGGCACCGATCCAGATTGTGCCCATTGCGATGCACCTTGAAATACGTGTCCCCCGCAAGATAATCGGTGAGAAACCGAACGCCAATTTCAAACGTGATCAGTTTGCCCGAGAAGGCAAGGTGCTGCTTCTCCGCCTTCGTCAGAAAGCTGCCTGCCGAACTGAGATATCCACGCACCAGTGCCTCAAACATAGGGAATTGCAAGCTCACTTTGGATAGATCCTGCTCGTCCTCCATCGCCGTACTCGTCGTGGTACGCACCATGTCGCCAAAATCGTAAAGCACCAATCCCGGCATCACCGTGTCGAGGTCGATCACGCAGATCCCCTCACCGGTCGCATCATCCAGCATCACGTTGTTGAACTTCGTATCGTTGTGCGTCACCCGCTCCGGCAGGTGCGCATCCAGCAAAACGCTGGCAATGGGTTTGTGAGCAAGCGCGAATTCAATCTCCGGTTTTGCGAGAATGGCCCGGCCTGCCGCATCCAAAGCAATCGCCTGCTCCAGAGCGCTGAATCGCTTCGGCGTGTGATGGAAATCCGGGATCGTGTCATGCAACCGCGGCGCAGGTAGGTCCACCAGCATTCGTTGGAATCGCCCGAAGGCTCTCGCCGCCTGAAACGCCTGCTCCGGTCGCTCGACGGCATCATAGGTGCGGGCGCCCTCGATAAAGCGATATGCGCGCCAATGATTCCCCTCCCCATCCACGTGCCATGCTTTTCCGTCGCGCGCTGGGATCAGTGTAAGCACCCGCCGGTTGCTGTCCGGTTCGCCCGCAACCTGCGCTGCCAGGTGCGGCGTTACTCGCTGAATGTTCTCCATCAGCGCGACCGGGTTCTTGAAAATCTTGTGGTTGATGCGTTGCAGGATCACGCGCACCGGCTCGCCGGCCTGATCAAAGACCACGTAGTAGGAGTCGTTGATGTGGCCGCTGCCGTAAACCACCGCACTCGAAAATTCACCGCTGATCTCAAAATGGCGAGCGACCGCGCCAACCTCGTGTTCCTTGATCATGACCAAAGTCTTCTCGGATAAGAGCCGCTCTCGATCAGCCGGCGAATGGTTTCAACAGCGCGCTGGCGGTCCTCGCGATAGGTCACGCCAAACCACGGCTCACCACTGTGCAGCACGCGCACCCGCGCCTGGCGGGATGAAATCAAATCATTCACCGTACTCGGAATGTAACATTCCGCGTTCACATCAGCACTCTTCAGCTTGAGAAAAATCTGAAACTGCTCATCGAGCTGTCGGAACACATGCGGAGTAAATCCCCACATGTTCATTGAAACCGTTTCGTCCCCCGTCAACTTTGTCACATTGCCTTCTGCGTCGGTATTGATGGCGTGTCCCGCGTCGCGCTCGATCCCTTTCAGTTCAACAATCTCTCTCAGATATCCATCCGCATCCACCTGGCAAACACCCCGTGCCACCGCGCCGAATTCTGAGAGCGTTTGGCGCAGCACATAGCCCACCATTGCGTAGTCCGGCGTACCCGACTGCAAATGGTGCGCCAACATCCGGTAGCTTTCCGCGCCGTAAAAATCGTCGGAATTGATTACCGCAAAGGGCTGGCGAATGGTGTTCGCGGCCATGAGAATCGCGTGCGTCGTGCCCCACGGTTTGGTGCGGCCGGCCGGCACCTGGTGTCCGGGAACAAGCTTCCCAATCTCCTGAAAGACATACTCGACCGCGATGCGCTTTTCAAATCGTGCGCCGATTGTCTGCCGGAACGGCTGCTCGATCTCTTTGCGGATCACAAACACTACTTTGTTGAAACCGGCGCGGCGTGCATCGTAGATCGAATAGTCCATGATGGTTTCGCCATCCGGTCCCACTGGATCGATTTGCTTCAATCCTCCGTAGCGGCTGCCCAATCCGGCGGCCAGAACCAGAAGTGTCGTGTCAACCATGAGTACTCCTTTCTTTCACTTCAGTTGTGCGCGCTCACATCAGGAACCATATCCAGCGTCAACACCTCGAAAGGCGCGAGACGAAACTCATGCACCTGTTGCGCATTCAGCTTCATCGCCTGGTGGTTCGCATCGTCTTTCCACGGGCTTTTCGCCTCATAAGTCCCCGCAGCCCCCGGAGGCAATTCGAACGCATCCTGTAGCTTGATATGAATCGTCTGCGCCTTGTCGCTGGGGTTGCGCAGCACCAGGATGCCCTCCCTCGGCGCCCACGATGCCCACCCATACACCTCAAGCCACGCGGGATCGCCCCCAATCCAGTGCGTATCCTTCAACACATCGGCGTTTGCGCGCGACCACTTCGCCGCTTCGGCAAGATCATCCCAGTTCGCCGCCGTCAACAGCGAGGGCGTAATATACATCTCTTGCAATTGCGTCCCGGTTCCAAAATACGACCGTATCTCGTTGCGGAAATCATTCCCCGGATCCTTGTCGAGATACTTATGAAACCTCGCGTAAATCATCCCATGCAGCATAAGTGAGTTAATCGGATAGAGAGGCCCATCCTGCACCACATTCTCATAAGTCTGCGCATCGCGATAAGTAATCCACCGCTCGCGATAACTCCCCACGCCGGCCGTTGAGTCATCGTCGCCGCCACGCCAGGTCGAGTCCGCAAACATCAGCCAGAAGGGGGAAGGCCACGTCCCCGTCGTCAGGTTGATAAAGATGTCCGGCTTCGCCTCGCGAAGCTCGCCGATGAGATGGATCGCCGCCGAAAAATCGCTGTCGAAGCGGCTGCCCGGAACGACCGAATCTACATTGCCCGTCCCGTCAAACTTGAACTGATTCACGCCGTACTCGTGAATCATCTCCATGCAGACATCGTGAAACGCGGCGTAATACTTCGGCCCCGACAGCGCGTAGCCGCCCCCAACAATCTCGTATCCGGCCGCCTTGCCAAACGCAATCCGCTCCTGCTTCGGTCCATCGTAGCCGCCCCACGGCGACATCCACACCCCCGGCTCTGCGCCGTACTTCTCCGCAGCAGCTCTTACCGGCGTGAATCCATTCGGAAAACCGTCGTTGAACTTCCACAGCGACTTATGATCGTCCCATCCATCATCGAAAAGATACGAGTCCAGCTTCACGCCGCGCTTTTCAGCAAGTTCGTGCCCGAATGCATTCACGCGATCCAACGCACCCGCCTGGTCATATCTCGTGAAATAGCCAAGGTCGTACCACGAGTTATAGTGCAAAAACGTCCTGTAAGGATGCGCCCGTTCTCGTTCAAGATAAGCAAGAAAATCGCGCCGCATCTGTCCATCGCGCGCAACTCCAATCACAGAGGAGTACGTGATGGACTGGCCTGCCCGCAAAGGAAGATCGCGCTCCATCCAGGCCGTGGCCCGATCGCCGGTAACTTTGCTCCGAGATAGAGGATGCTCGAATCCAACAAACAGATTGCCCGCCACAATCGGCGAACCTTCTACCGATCCGCTTACCCGCGCTCCCGGCAGGCGCAGATCGATCAGTTCCACGCGGCTGATCGGCACGTCCTTCCCAGCCGCAGTGATCGTCAGAATCTGCCTCAGGTAACTCGAACCATCAAGCAACACCAGCGACCACGTAACATGCAGGGAATGGTCGTTGCTCTCCATCACTACGTCGAATTCGTCGCCATGCACCCTGTCAGCCATGCGCGAAGCATCCGGCCGCGGAGTCAGTTCATGCAGGGTGGGCACGCCGGCCAACCTAAGGTTGCCGGCATCGTAGATAGTTCCGTCTCGCAGCAGAATGGCAAACGGCACATCGACAGGTAACTCGGTTCCATGCAATCGGTCGATGAAAGCCAACCCGTTCACTTTCTCTTCAGTTACATTCCACTTCGCGCCGATCGCATGATTCTGAAGAACGAAGCTGTCTCCAGTATGCGTCGCCACAACGCTCCCAGTTTCATCGCCGATCGTTGATGCGGCTGAACCGTAAAGCAATGTCAGTGATAGGGCAAGACAAGCAGAAATGGTCCGAAGTGCCCTTCCAAGGGCCATGGGTTCATCCTCGTGATCCGCTCCCAGATTGTACCGCGCAGAGACGAGCCTTTGCCCTCCCCGACCACTCGGAGTTGTTGCCGGATCCTGCTATTACATTAAGCGTCGCCTACTTCGCGCGTCGCCGCTGCATTCCCGCCAGCCTGCAGCGGCCTCGGCAAGTTATGGCTTATTGCACGGTGAGAGATACCGTGCCCGTTGACGACATCGTGCCGGAAGTTCCCGTTACTGTCACGGTGTAGGCTCCCGCCGTTGTGCCCGGATTGCCTCCGCCACCACCGCCGCCGCCCGATCCGCCACCGCCGCCGCCTGATCCGCCGCCCCCGCAGCTAATCACGCCGCCGCTGATGGCGATCAGGAAAACAATCAATCCCAGCAGGGTCTGCCAGCGCCGGCGTTTTGAAATGCCAAACAGCAGAATGCAGGCCAGTACTCCTCCGCCGCCAAGCCAGCCCGCGCCCGGACGCGCCGGCCGATGCAGTGCGCTGCTCGTCGCCGCCGTGGTCGCAATCGTAAGCGTCGCCGTTGCGTTCGTGGCTCCGGTGATGCTCACGGGACTCGTCGTGCCAAAGCTCAAGGTCGGCGGATCGACGGCGCCCGTCGGACTGCTGGTGATTTGAGCCGTCAGAGTGACAGTTCCGGTGAACCCTCCCGTAGGCGCCAGCGTAATCGTCGAGACATTGCTCGTCGTCGCGCCCGGAGCGAGCGTGACCGCTGTGCCGGTTAGAGTGAGTCCAGGCGGTACCGCTCCAGTGACTGTGACAGTCGTGTTGCTGGAAACAAACTGGTAATTGGCGTCGCCGCTGTAGCTCCCCAGAATCGTGTCGGTCCCCATCGACAAAGAGTTCGCGGGGATAGTAACCGTGGCCGTTCCATTGGCCAGCGTCACAGGAGGTTGCAGAGCGCCGGCCAATCCTACTGTCACTGTCCCGGTCGGCAAGGGCAGGCCGGTTACTTGAACCGGAGTTACCGTCACTTGCAGAGGTTCATTTACAGGAATAGAAGTGGAGGAGGGCGTCAAAGTGATGGTGGTCGTTGCCTTCTGAACAGTGACGGAGGCCACGGCCGATGTAGCGCCGGCATAATTACTATCGCCACTGTAGACGGCGGTGATGCTGTCCGTCCCGACCGGCAGGGTCGTGGTTGAGTAACTGGCTGTGCCAGTGGCAGCCGCTGATCCTGATCCAGCGCTCCCCGCCAGCGGAACAGTCGCCACCGTCGACGTGCCATTTTGAAAAGTCACCATGCCCGTCGGCGCGGCGCCTGCGCTGTCAACTGAGAGCGTGACCGTCATGGTGATCGTGCTGCCCGCGGTAACAAACAACCCGGGTTGCAGGGATGGCACGCTCAAGGATGTAATCGCCGGAACAACCATTAACGGCAACGCCGTGCTCGTGCTCGCAAGGAAGCTGGCATCCCCTGGAAATACGGCGGTAAGGCTATCATTGCCGGCTGGAAGTGCGACCGTCTGCAACTCCGCAGTGCCAGTGCTGTCAAGCGTTGCTGTTCCCAATGTAGCTGTGCCATTTTTGAACGTGACGGTGCCGGTGGCTGTTCCATTCGGGCTTGCAATCGACGCGCTGTTGCCATAGGGTTGCGCATCGATGACATAAATAAATCCGTAATACGGTGTGGCGCTTGCCGTGCCCGTTGCCGGATCGTAATACCCCGCCACTTTCAGATTCGTGGTGCTGCTTTCGGCTGCAACCATCACCGGGATTGCGTTCGAATCGCTGTCGGCAAAAGTGCTGCTGCCGCCGTAATGAGTCGACACTTGATACGAGCCTCCAGGCAACGCATTCGTGGTGCCGGCCGCTGACCCGCTCGCCAGCGTCAACATCGCAATACTTCCGCTGTTGGCCAATGTTGCCGGGCTTAGATTGTCCACCAGGGCGACTTCACCTGAGGGCGTGCCGGTCCCGCTCGTCACGCTCGCATTTATCGTGACACTCGCGCCATGAGTAATATTGAGGGCGGTCGTTCCTCCATTCAGTTGCAGTGACGAAGTGGTAGCAGCAAGACCCGCAGACGCCCAGCCATTCAGCATCTGCGTCGCGTCCACGCTGCCCAGGCCGCTTGCCTCATCATAGCCCGTTCGAGCGTTATAACCGTTGAGGAAATCATAAGTCAGAGGGTTGGTCGCGCAATCAAGTGTAGCCGCCGTACAATTGACCGAGTTATCCCCCGTAGTTATGTCATGAAACACCGTGGCATACTTCGATGTAGCCAGGTTATACAGCACATAGTCTGCTTGACCCAGGCGGGATCCCACCTTCTGCTTCACAAGCGCAAGCATGCCCGCAAAGGCCGGCGCCGCCGCTGACGTGCCCCCGACGCCCGTGAGATAAAAACTGTTCCCCGTCGCGCCCGCTGCGCAATCAGCGAGAGGATTTCCTGATGAATCCGTATCAAGATCCGTGCAAAGGCCCCACACAGCGCCATAAAATCCGTTACCCGCAAGCAAAGAAACATCGGGAAGGTTCCGGCCGCCCGCAGCGCCAAACCCGGTTTGCCACGTAGGGAGTGGGTAGAGCGAACTCAGTCCGCCACCGGCCGCTACAATGTCGTCGGTGCCACCAGCCAGGGTAGAGAGAGGCGTGTTCGCGGCGATCGTCGTATTCATCGTGGTGGAGTCGTTCCACGGCTCCTCCGGAATGTACTTAAGCGCACTGCGATGGTTGGGGAGGGTATTAGTTATGTCCACATAGGTTGTGAAGCTGGTTGGAAAGCTTCCATAAAGAGCGTCATAGTCCGTCCCGCCAACCGAAATATTGAAGGGCGTTGAACTAAGTCCATTGACCGCCAATCCATTACTCGCCACAGTTTCTATGTTGGGATTGTCGCAGCCTGCGGACCCACTGTCACCCGTGGAAACGGTGACCGAGATGCCCTGCGCTGCAGCCTGCTCCCATAAAGCCGAGATGTATTGATTTCCCGCCGCCCCTATCTCGGATTCGCACGCGCCGAAACTGACATTCAAAATATCGGCCTGGTTGTCATCGATGGCTCGCGCAATGGCGAGGAATAAACCGGATTGGTAACTTGTATCAGCCGCCGTATAGAGAATGATATTGGCATTTGGTGCGATCCCGCCCGCGACTTCAGTGTCGAGATATGCCTCAATGGCGTCTCCATTCTCCCCCGGATCGCTGCCATCCACCACCACCGTAGTTGCCTTCGCCGCCAGCCCAAATGTCGCGCGATAGTTCGCGTTCTGCGTCAGATCGATGTTCGAATCACCGGCTATCCCAATAGTCACGCCTGTACCATCTAATGCTGTCCCGGTGTAACTGGGATTGAGTACCGTTGGCGTGTCATAAATGGTGGCTGCGTCTGAGGGACCAAGAAAGATATAGTATCCCGAAGTAGCGCTGCCGATGGTGTAAGTGGGAGTCATCGTGTGCGTTTTAGAGTCATATCTGCCGCTTGGTCCACGGATGTATTGCGCCTTGGGCTTGAAACTGTTCAGAGAGGCAAAACCGGCGACAACCGGGGCCAGTGTTTCCGGTATCTGCGGGTCGGTTGCATTGGCCCAATATTGTTTTCCCCCAACCAAATAGCTATGTATTGACGTATGGAACGCGTTCTCAACCTGGCCGACCGTGCCGGACAACTCGATGGTCATCCGCCCTGCAGAAACCTTTTCGATCTTGAATCCGTGGCCTGAAAGCCATGTCTGTATGGTCTGAAGATCTGAGTCCCCAACACCAAACCGCTTACCAAACTCCTCGGAGCTCAGAAATTTCCGATAAATCGGTGAGTGAGCGTCCTGCACCGATTGCAGATAGGTCTGCAGGTCTGCCTCTTGCTGCTTGCTGCGCGTGAGCACCAGCACCAGGTGATCCGCGGGCATCGACACCGGCGCGGGGCCAATGTCATATTGCGATCGCGCAAAGGGATGTGTATTGCCTTGCAGAGTAACGCGCGAAGAGTCGTCTACTGTCCCGGTGATGCGCGATTGCAAAACCTGCGCAGAAGATTGACCGTGAAGTGGTGTCATCGCGAGAGGCAGACCAACGATAAGCCACAAGGTTCTGAGAGCGGGCACGACCCGCTGAGCCAGCGCCTTCATGAATAGCCATCCTGGGCAGAGCTTTGCCCTGCAAGTTTCTAGTAACCGGGGTCTTGAGGAACGGGGATATGACCGAAAACTGCGATGAGCATACCATAAAAACAAAGCAGTCAATAGTGTTCCGCGAGGTTCGCCGCGCCCCGGGTTATGATTGGTTCCACAGGCGTTACATCGCTCGCTGCTTTATCATTACCGCCATGCCAAAGAAGCTTCGCTGGGGAGTTCTCAGTACCGCGAATATCGGGCTTAAAAAGGTGCTGCCGGCCATGCAAAATGGGCAGTTCACCACCGTCGACGCCATCGCTTCGCGCGACCTTTCAAAAGCCCGAGTGGCCGCAGACGCTCTGGGTATTCCCACAGCCTACGGATCGTATGAAGAACTGATCGCCGATCCCGATATCGATGCGATTTATAACCCTTTGCCCAACCAGATGCACGTGCCCTGGACCGCCAGGGCAGCCGAAGCCGGGAAGCATGTTCTGTGCGAAAAGCCACTCAGCCTCACCGTAGCGGAGGCAAAAACGCTGCTCGCCGTCCGCGCCCGCACCGGAGTCAAAATCGGCGAAGCGTTCATGATCCGCAGCTTTACTCAGTGGCTGCGGCTGCGTGAGTTGCTCAACGAGGGCCGCATCGGCGAACTGCGGTCCGTCGTCGCTTTCTTTAGCTACTTCAACAACGATCCCGCCAATATCCGCAACCAGGTGGAGTCCGGCGGCGGCGCACTCTATGACATCGGTTGCTACTGCATCCAGGCCTCGCGCTATGCCTTCGCGCAGCAACCCACACGCGTCGTCGCTAAAATCGAACGCGACCCCGCTTTGCACACTGACCGGTTGACATCGGCGATTCTTGATTTTCCCGGCGGCCAATCCATCTTCACGTGCAGTACACAGTTGATCCCCTACCAGCGCGTTCAGTTCTTTGGCACCAAGGGACGAATCGAGATTGAGATACCTTTCAACGCTCCGAAGGATCGGCCCACGCGCATCTTCGTCGACTCCACCGGCGACCTCACCGGCACCGGAATCACTACCGAAACATTTTCGGTAAGCGACCAATACACGATGCAGGGAGACGCCTTCTCCAAAGCCGTGCTTGAGAACACTGAGGTTCCCGTACCGCTTGAAGACGCAATCAACAACATGGCCGTGATCGAAGCCATCTTCCGCTCCGGCGAAACGGGTCAGTGGGAATCCCCACAAGCGTGATCCTGCACCCTGGACGAAACCGTGGGACCGAGCAATTCCGTGCCATGAACGAACTGAGTCTGAAACGCGCAACACAAAACTGGCTGTCATTCTGAGCGAACGGGGGCCCGAACGTCTTTCAGTTCGGGGGTGGTGAGTCGAAGAATCCGTGGTTGTTCTTCGATGAACTTCAGACTCACCACACCAGAGCGTTTTCGATTCAACCGCTAACAGAACTCCGCGCCCATCCATTGCGCGCTTTTGGCCCAATGGGTGGGAGGCCGTCCGCACCTTCTCAACCCTAAGCACCCAAGTCAGAAATGCGCCACGGACCGGCTTTACGCGCGGTCGCCTGTCAAAATGCCGTGCACAATCCTGGCGTTTTCTCCCACTTCGTCCTTGCGCCGCGGAAACACGCCCACATAGACCCCGTCAATCGGCTTGATACTGTCATACGCAGTGCGAAATGCCTGTGCCACGCCGTCGTCGCCAATACGCCCGGCAGCCAGAATCTTGAACGCGAAGCAGGGCTTTGCCGTTTGCCGCATCACCTTGTACATGCGTGCCGGATCGCTCTGCAGATAGATTTCGTGGGGCATCTCGAGCAGGTTGCCGTTCAGAACCTGTCTCCATTCCGTCTCGGTTCGCGTGCGGTTATACACGCACCCCGAATAGAAATCCACGTCCCACCCCTGTTCTTCCACCACTTCGATTACTTCAGGCTTGTGCGTTCCCACCCCCACCAGCACTCCCAGGTCCCGCGCCCGTTTGCACCACTCCCGCTCGCTCGCCATGGTGCCGTTCTGAAAGGCCGCGTCCACCTCTTCGCCCCGCCTCTGCAGCGCCAGTGGCTTCAAGTCCCTTGCCAGCGCCGCTTCGTCATCATGCGCCGTTACCTGGATAATCAGGTGCATCATCCCGCCCTCGGCTTGAAACCGTGCCAGGTCCTGCGGCGCGCGTCCCATGTTCACGTAGTTGAACGCATTGATCCCGAAGCTGTTCGCCCGGTGCATCACCGCGCAGACATTGTCCTGCGTGTACCAATCCGCCATCGCCTTGCTGAAGTTGCTGTTGTAGTGCGCAAACCCATACATCGGGTTCACGCCAAGCACCAGCCGGCTGATCTCCACGCCGCCAAATTTCATCTTCGGAATCTGAATCGCCGCATCGCCTTCTGCGATGGGTGGCAAAACCGCAACCGGTGACGCCACAGTTCCAGTCCGAGCCACACTGCTTGGCTCCGCCCCCAGGCCGGTTGTTGTTCCGCCCATCATGCCGACTGCCAGTGCCGCACTTGATTGCAGGAATTCACGACGCGTGTTGGACATGGAGACACCATCGGCCTCGCTCACCCCTCCGCGCTGTGAAGTGGGTCACACTTCGAGGGCCGTTTGACGATTTACACTTCTGGTCGTTGTCCATTAGCCTGTCGTATGCCCGTTGACCAACTCACAACCTCGCTCAGCTTCAGTTCCGGCCCTGCCCGTCCCCTGCTCGAGCTGACCATTGGCGACCTCCTCCATCGAACTGCAAGCCGCTTCCCCGATCGCCTCGCTGTAGCTTCGCGCCACCAGTCCCGCCGCATGACCTGGACCGAGCTCAGTCATGCTGCCGACGGCATCGCCCGCGGACTCTGGTCGCTTGGCATCCGCCGTGGCGATCGCGTCGGACTCTGGTCCACCAACTGCATTGAATGGGTCATGATGCACATGGGCTGCGCCCGCGCCGGAGCCGCCCTGGTCAACGTCAACCCCGCCTACCGCTCCCACGAACTCAGCTACACCCTCGCCCGCTCGCGGATGAAAGCGCTCTTCCTCTGGCACAAGGACAAGCGCGCCGACTACGAAGAAATCCTCGGCCGTGCGCGTCACGGGCTGACATTGGAGCTGCAGCACACCATCTATTTCGACTCGCCCGAGTGGACCGCCCTCCTCGACGCCGAAGGCCGTCTTCCCGACCACGTTGCCATCGACGACATCGCCAACATCCAGTACACCTCAGGCACCACCGGACTCCCCAAGGGCGTCATGCTCACCCACCACAACATCGTCAACAACGGCCAGTTCCTCGCTCAAGGCTTCCACTACTCCGAGCAGGACCGCATCGTTGTTCCCGTGCCGCTCTTTCACTGCTACGGATGCGTCATCGGCACCATGAGCGCGGTCAACAGCGGCGCCGCTCTCATCTTCCCTAACTGGACCTTCGACGCCCGTGCCACCCTGCAAGCCATCCACGACGAGCGCGCCACCTCCGTTTATGGCGTTCCCGCCATGTATGTTGCGGAATTCGGCTTGCCCGACTTCGCCACCTTCGACCTCACCAGCCTGCGCACAGGCATGATGTCCGGCGCCCCGTGCCCGGTCGAACTCATGAAGCGCGTGCTCAACGAGATGCACATCGGCGAGTTGGTCATCGCCTACGGTCAGACTGAAACATCCCCCGTGGTCACCATGAGCGATGCCGGCGACTCCATCGAGATTCGCGTCAATACCGTCGGCCGCGCCATGCCGCAGACCGAGATTCAGGTGGTCTCCACCGCAACCGGCGAGACCCTGCCCATCGGCCAGCAGGGCGAAATCTGCGCCCGCGGCTACGCCATCATGAAAGGCTACGACGGCGATCCCGACGGCACCGCGCAAGTCATCAAGCCCGACGGCTGGCTGCACACCGGCGACCTCGGCGTAATGCACAACGACGGCTGCATCCATCTCACCGGCCGCTCCCGCGATGTGATCATCCGCGGCGGCGAAAACATCTATCCCCGCGAAGTGGAGGAGTTCCTCTACACCTATCCCAAAGTGGGTGAAGTGCAGGTCGTCGGCATTCCCAACGCTCGACTCGGCGAAATCGTCGTCGCATGGGTGCGCCTCCGCCCCGGCCTTGAATCCACCGAAGAAGAGATTCGTGCCTTCTGCCAGGGCCAGATCGCCTACTACAAGATTCCTGAGCACGTCCGCTTCGTTGACGATTTCCCGGCCACGCTCTCCGGCAAAATTCAAAAGTACAAGATTCGCGAGTTCGAAATCGAAGCGCGCGGCTTGCAGAAAGTCGCCAGCGCCGCCACTGCCTAGCGCCGAGTCTTCCCGCCCCTTTCTCCGCTGCCGTATCATCGCAGGCGATGCGCGCATCCCATCCGCGTCGTCCAGGAGAACCACTGTGGCTCTGAAAAAACTCAGCCTGCTTCTCGCATTGGCACTCGTACCCCAAATGGCCTGGAGCGCGCCGCAACGGACGGTGCGCCTCGCCGCCTGCCAGATTCTCGTCATCGACGGCGATCGCGAAGGCAATTTCCGCCGCATTGAATACGCGCTCGACGACGCCGAGGTGCAACACGCTGACATTGCGCTCTTCCCTGAGTCGTCGATCCTGGGCTGGGAGAATCCTGAGGCACACCATCTGGCGCAGCCCATCCCCGGCGCAGACAGCGACCGGATTGGCGCTCTTGCCCGCAAGCACAACATCATGATTGCCATCGGCCTCGATGAAAAGGACGGCGACCACCTTTACGACTCGGCCATTCTCGTCGACAAAACCGGCAAACTACTGTGGAAGCACCGCAAGATCAATGTGCTGCCTGAGCTGATGACTCCGCCCTACGCTCAGGGGCGCCCCGAAGACATCGGCGTGGTGGAAACGGAGTTTGGCCGCATCGCCGTATTGATTTGCGCAGACACGTTCACCGATGCGTATCTCGATCGCCTCAAGGCGCTGAAGCCGGATTTGATGCTGGTTCCCTACGGATGGGCCGCACCCAGGGAGGAATGGCCGCAGCACTCCAAACTCCTTGAAGACCTGGTGATGAAGAGAGCAGCGCAAGCCCGGTGCCCCATGGCCGGTGTCGACCTGGTCGGCGAAATGACCCACGGCCCTTGGCAGGGTCAAACGTATGGCGGGTCCAGCTTTGTCGCCGATGCCTCCGGCAAAATCCTGCTCACCCTCCGAGACCGGGACACCGACCTCCGAGTCATTGCTTTAGCGATTGGCTCACAGCCCCGGTAGGTTCTACTGTTCGTGTATTCCAACCCGTGCACCGCAAAAGCATCTCTGGCAACGTCAGCAGAGATTGTGCTATAACCCTGAGCACCATGCGTCGCCTGCCGGGGTGCAGGCCATCTCACCCGGAAGGAATCTCCATGATGAAGAGCCAACTTGCAGGCCGGCTCACGCCGCCAATTCTGCTCTCCTTCGCCATTCTCGCCCTCGCCATCGCTGCCGTCGCGCAGCTCTCCGAGACCCCACCCGTGACAATGGGGCTCTGGCAAACCGAAACCACCTCCACCGTAACTGGGATCGAAAACACGCCGATGGCCGGGATGGCCTCCGCTCTCGGCCGTGCGCACGTGACCCAGTCCTGCCTGACCCCGGAAGAGTGGAAGCGCGATATCCAGGGATTCAATGCCAGGCAGCAACATGACTGCATCATGAGTAACCTGCATCAGGACGCTCACCAGGTTACGTTCGATGAAGCTTGCAGGGGCGGCTCAGCCTCCACGCATGTCGACATTCTCATCGACAGCGCCGAACATTCCCACGGAACAATGGTCATGAAAATCACAGAACCGAACCTTCCCCAGCCCATGACGATCAACATGACGATGGTCTCGCACTACCTCGGTTCAGATTGTGGAGATGTGAAACCGGGACAAGGAAAAATGATCAAGTAGCACGAACCATCGCGGATGACTTGACCCACCGCAGAATCTCTATTTTTGTTTGGTGTCCCGTCAACCTGTGCCGGCCACGACCGCGGCGCGTCTACTGGATCTCCCCGGCGCGCAACGCTGTCTCGATCCGCTTGTTATAGCGGCCGGTCAGCGCGTTCCAGCGGACAATGACCAACTCTTTCAGCATCTGCAAGCCGTCTTTCAGGTAGCTCATGCGGGTACGCGCGTCGTGCGCCCAGCTCACCGGAACTTCGACCACCTTCAATCCGCGCTTCAACGCGATAAACAAAATCTCGGGATCAAAGCCCCAGCGCTCGATGGTCTGCAGTTGAAAAACCGTCTGCGCAGCCGGGCGAGTAAACGCCTTGAAGCCGCATTGCGTGTCGGCAAAGGGTAACCGCATCACCATCCGGCACACCGCGTTAAAACAGCGGCCAAAGAATTGCCGATAAAGCGGCTGGCGATGCGTCTGGCGGCTCGTCGCCATCCAGCGCGACCCGATCGCAATATCCGCCCCACCGGCGATCGCGGCAAACAAGCGTTCGGCTTCCTCAATGGGCGCGGACAAATCCGAGTCGGTAAACATCACCACTTCACCAAGCGCCTGCAACACCCCGTGGCGCACGCTGTAACCCTTGCCGCGGTTTCCCGGATTCTCCAGCAGTCGGATCTCCGGCGCCTCGTGGGCCATGTCGCGCACCAGTTGAGCCGTGGAGTCGGTCGACCCATCATTCACCACCACAACCTCGGCGTTCCAGGCATTGGCGCGAATGCACCCCAGCACCGCCTCAAGCGTCGCGGGAATGCGCGCGCTCTCGTTGTAAGCCGGGATCACAATGCTGTATTTGGGAAACTGGGCCACTTCCACACTCCCTTCCCATCCCGATGCTCGTACCGGTTTTCAGGGAAGACTCTGCATAGAATAACCCCAGCGGTCAATGATGACCCAATCGGATAGCAGGAATCCGCCCTTTCCCCGCCAACCTGCTGAACCAAAAGGCGCAATTCTCATTGAGAACCCTGTTTTTTTGACGTTCTCGGGGTCGGAATCCGGTTATGCTGTGAGGGGAGGTCTTAACGATCATGACAAAGGCAGACCTGGTAGAAAAGGTTACCCGCCTGGGTGATCTGACTCGTCGAGACGGCGAGGTCATTGTGGAAACCGTCTTCGATTCCGTTATCGGCGCGCTTCAAAGTGGAGACAAGATCGAGATTCGCGGCTTCGGGTCCTTCCGTATCCGCCAACGCAATCCCCGCATTGGCCGCAACCCCAAGACCGGAGACCGCGTGGAAGTCCCCGCCAAGCGCGTTCCTTACTTCAAGCCCTCAAAAGAATTGCGCGATCTGGTAAACCCGGGAGAAACCGCAACCGCCGCGTGAGGACTCTCCTCAGCAAGCTCTCTCCAATTCGACCCCATAACCCCAATCCCGTATTCCGGGATCTAGCGAAGTTTTCCTGTGGGCGTAGAGCAGTTTTGAAAGGGCACGCCTTCAGCCGCATCGTAAGTTTTGAAAGGGCACGCCTTCGGCCGTGCCGTAAAGGTGCAGTGTAATCTCGGGCTTTAGCCCCTAAGGTAATTGGTCACCCACTTAACCATCAGGAATTGGTGTAGTCCGGTACCACGCACAAATTGGCTTTTTCCCAAAAGAAAAAGCCACTCTTCACAACGCTCAAAACTCTGCCTGTAGGTGTGTCCCGAAAGTGCTCTAACGCAGCCGGACGCCGATGACGCTTAACATGCGCCCCGCGTGTCCTTGCGATGCGCGATGCGAGAAAAATAGCTCGGTCTGGCAATTTGTGCAGCCGCCCACAACCCTGATGGCGCTTGCCTTAAGCCCGGCGTCGATCAGTTGCCGGCGATTCGCTTCCACCAGGTCCAGGTGCAAACTCGGTCCGATGGGCGAGTGTCCCGGCGCGCGCTGGGTCAGAAATAGCATCGGGTACTTCGTCCGCACCGGGTCAGCGTCATAGACCTCGCGAAACAGCTCTCGTGCATAGGTAAACTGTGATTCGAAGCTGGAGAACACCTCTTCGCCGACCGCATAACAGCAGGCGCCGACGCCTGGACCTATCGCAGCCACCAGGTCCTCGGGCTTCGAGCCAAACTCGATTCGCATTCTCCCCACGCCGCTCTCAACGATGCGTTTCGCAGTCCCTCGCCAGCCCGCATGAAACGCCGCCACCGCGTTGTTTTTGCGGTCGGCCACCAGAACCGGAATGCAGTCCGCAGTTTGAATGCCAAGCAACAGGCCCGGCTCCGCGGTCATCAGGCCATCCCCTTTCCACGGCCGTTCGCGAAGAGCATCTGCCGTGCCCACCCGCGTCACGAGATTGGAATGGATCTGGCGCAGCGTCACCAACCGCGTGGCTGCATCTCCGGTAATCGCTTCGGCCAGCAGCCTCCGATTCACGGCCACGGTTTCCCGGCTATCCTCCGCCGTAAACCCGAGATTCAACTCCCCCGCGGCGCCCTCGGCACAGTAGGCCCGGCTGCCTCCGCCTTTGCGCGTGCTGAACCCGCACCACAGCCACGGCATCTTTTCCCAACCCGGAACCGGCAGCCACTCAACACCGTTCGGCGCAACCCGTGGCGCAGGCGACCTTGTCGAAAGTTCCTCTGGCATAGCCCGTTCCAGGCGAAGCTGCCGCGTAATCCCGGCGGGCTTGCCACGACGATTCCGAACCAGGCCGGCGTCGCTGAAAACCGCGTCTGCCGCTTTGAGATCTGGGACGGATTTCTTTTTCGGGGATGGAACAGGCCGCGTCACAGTTTGATTGTAGCGGGAGGTCGTCTGGTGGAAATGGCGGATCTGTTTGTATGTGGGGTCTGAATCCAATCGCTCGGGAGAGCGAATGGGCCTGCCTTCCGGCAGGCCCGCTCGAGAGGCATTAGTAGGAGGGGGGTCCTGAGGGGGTCAAGAGAAGGGGTCCGTTTCCGGACCTTCAAGAAGGAACAGTTACCTTTCTCGGAAGGGTCATAATTCGGGGAAGCCTCTGCTTGTTACTTAGTAAGATGCCTTCTTACTCGAAAGGTTGCAAGGCGAGTTGGCTGCTTGTGCAAATCTTTTTTTCGAATTTGGACGATTTCACACATGAAAAGGCTTCCACAGTACATTCGATGCTCGTTTCGTTCCCTGCGGCCACTCGGCCCAGACCGGCTCATGCCAGGTTCGCCTTCCGACGCACCGTCTTCTCGATCGCGCCGGTAATAAGCCCATCCGGCAAAAATCGAATGAGAAGCGCCGCAATCTTGCCGCCCAAATTGGGAATAATCGTCCGCTGACCGCGCCCCAGGGCAGCAATCCCCTGCCGTGCAACATCTTCCGCTGATTGCACTCCACGCCCTCTGAACGCATGCGACCGCGCCACTTCAAAAAACTCGCTCTCCGTCGTTCCTGGGCATAGCGCCGTCACCTTCACTCCAAACCGGGCAACCTCTGCCGCCAGTCCCAATGTGAAAAAACGGTCAAAAGCTTTGGTCGCTGCGTAGGTCGTGAGATACGGCACCGGCTGAAAGCTGGCCGTCGAGGCAACCACCAGCACCCACCCGCGCCGCCGCTCCACCATGTGCGGCACAAAAAGTCGTGACATCGCCACCACGGCCTCGCAGTTCACGCGCACTTCGCTCAGTTCCTGCTCCACCCTGCTCTGATAGAACGGCCCAAACTGACCCAACCCCGCATTGTTCACAAGAATGTCGACGACGATGCCCGCGCCTTCAGTCGCGTCATAAATCAGTTGCGGCGCGGCCGGATCATTCAGGTCCGCAACAACAATGCGCACTTCGGTCCCCTTCGCGGTAAGTTCGGCCGCGAGAGTTTCAAGCCGCTCCTTGCGCCGCGCCGTGAGAATGAGTTTCGCGCCATCCGCGGCCAGTTCCCGCGCCAATGCCACGCCAATCCCTGCACTGGCTCCCGTCACCAATGCCCACTTGCTGCGAAATTCCCGCGTCCTCGTCATCGCGCTCCATCATAACGAACGAATTGTCCTCAACGTCGGCGAGAGTGCAATATCAGCGATGGCGCGGCAGTTTCTAAAACTCGCATCAGAATTGATCTGTCTTCATTGATCCGTCTTCCTGTTCCTGAGCGACTGATCTGTCATCCTGAGCGATTGGTCTGTCATCCTGAGCGCAGTTTGGTCGGTTTTTCGACCAAAATGAGTCGAAAGACTGCACTGAGCAAAGGGAGCAAAGCGACCGTAGTCCCGGGGGCCTGCCTTCGGAGCGCTGGATTTCTGCAATGGACTTCTGAACTCACGACACTAAACCCGTTTTGTACTCGCGCGCGTCCGACCGCGCCCCTGCCTGCCGACCTGTTCGTTCTTCTCCACCCGCAGCTTCCACGCAGTACGCAAGGCCCCCATGAGCAAGTCCTCATTCACAGCCGCCAGCCGAACATGCGTCGCCCCGTTTCTGCCCCACCCGCCTGCAATGGGAAGAAACACCTCGGGCTCCTCGCCCACAAATGCCGCCTGCAGTTCCGGAGTGAGCATCAAGTTCCCGTAGCCCATCTTCTCTGCCGCCAGCGTGGCAAAGATCCGTCCGCCCACGCGAAAATCAGCCTGCCCCATGTGCGAGCCCTCTTCCGCGCCTTCGAGGCTCAACGCGATCCGGCGAAAATCGCCTGCGTTCATTTGAATGTTCCCGCCAGTTCGCCTTCAAACTCCTCGTTCAGCCACTTGCTGAACGCCGCAAACTCCTCATCGCGTCCCAGAAAATCCCGCACCATCTCGCGCCCCGGCTTTGATCCGCCCTGCTCCAATACGAGCTTTCTGTAACGGCCTCCCGTCTCGCCGCCCAGCAAGTCCGCCGGATCAAATTGCGCAAAAAAGTCCAGCGCAATTACCTTGTCGAACGCATAGGTGTAGTAGTTCGATGAGTAGCCCGTCAGATGGCCAAAGCTCGCGTACATGCGGTTCCCATCGAGCCACGTCCACGGCTGCAACGTCTCATAAAGCCGCTTCGTGGTCTCGTCCAGATCAATTCCTGCCGGGTCCTGGTCGTGCAAATCGAGCGACAGCGTCGTGTAATAAAGTTGCGAGCGCACCCAGTCCGCGCGCCCGAACGCCCCTGCCAGCTTCATCTTTCTGATCGTCTCGGTGGGCAGCACGTCTCCGCTCTCGTAATGCTTCGCAAAGGCCTGCAGCAGCTTCTCGTCGCGGAAAAACTCCTCCAGCATCTGCGATGGCACCTCAATAAAATCGCCCTCGGTCGCAAAGCCCGACAACCCTGCCCACTCCGTGTGCCCCCCCAGAATCGCGTGCATCAAATGCCCAAACTCGTGAAAGTAAGTCACCACGTCGTTGTATTGCAGCAGCCCCGGATCGTCCCCATTCCCACCTGGAAAATTGCAGATTAGCGCCGCCTCCGGCAGATACCGCCCGCGCACCCCCGTCACCACCGGGGCCGCGCTAAACCACTTGTCCTTACCCTCGCGAGGATGCATATCGAGGTAGAACCGCCCCACCAACCGGCCTCCATCGAACACCTCAAACACCGACACCGCCGCATCCCACCCCGGCGCCGTCGAGCGGCGAAACTCCACCTTGAACAGCCGCGCCGCCGTCTCCAGCACCCCCGCCTCCACCTGCGCGTAAGGAAAATACGGCCGCACCGACTGCGAATCGAAATCAAACCGCGCCCGCCGAAACTGCTCGTACCAGTAGCCGCGGCTCGCAATATCGATTTCCCTCAGCCCCGCCTCGCGCCCCCTCGCAAAATCGATAATCAGCTCATGCTCGCGCCGCGCCCCGTCCAGGCTCGCCTCATTCAGCTTCGCCAGAAAAGTCCGCACATTCGCCGCCGATCCCATCATCTGGTCGGCCGTGGCCAGATCCGCCCAACTCCGAAATCCCAATATGCTCGCGATCTCCTGCCGCGTCGCCAGCAGGTCCATCAATATCTGCTGATTGGCCGGGTAGGCCCGCGTGTTGTAGGCCCGGAACATCCGTTCCCGCAGCGCTGCGCTCGCACCAAACGTCATTACCGGCTGCATGTCCGGCTGGTCCGTCGACAACGTAATCTGCCCGTCCGCGTCCGGCTGATGCCGCGCAAGATAATCCGCAGGCAGCCCATCCAACTCCTCCTGGGTCGCGACAATCGTCTTCGCGCCTTCCTGAATATTGCGGCTGAACTCCAGTGAAAGCCGCGTCGCCTTCTCATGCAGCGTCTGCAAGTGGTCGCGCGTCGCCTGGTCCTTATCCACGCCGGCCAGCCGGTAGCTCAGCAGCGTGCGTTCCACGTAGTGTTTAGTCGCCGCATCGGCGCCTTCCAAACTCATCGCAGCCAGCGCCTCGTAGACCCCTCGATTCAAACCCAACGCGCTTCCCGCCACGCCAATCCGCTGCGCTTCCAGTTGCGCCTGGTCGCGCACCCCCGTATCGGCCGCAACCGAGTTCAGCACCCCCGCCTGCGCACCGGCCAGGCTCAACTGCTCAATGGCAACGTCATACAGCCGCAGCGTGTTCTCCGGAGTGCGCTCGCCAACCACCCCCAGCAACGCAGCCAGTGCCGCCTCGTGAGCCGCCAGTCGGGCGCTCACCCAGGCTGTAAGCGCCTCGGCGGACTTGGCTCCGCCCGTCTCCCAGGCGTGAAGATCTTCGGTTACGTGAGCAGCGGCAACGGTTTCAGTTGGCATAATGGGCACAACCCTCCAGAGTTCCAGCTTGCCACAGCCAGCCGCGGCTGCGGGAGAGCGGCGCAACGAATGTTGGGATTAAACGGCTTCTCGTATTGCATCCGCGTCAGAACCCATCTAAGATGCGTCAATTGATGTGATGCCCCAAATCGCCGCCATCGCGCCCCAGTTACACCACCACGCCACCCCCCCGCTGCGCGTAGGCAAGCTGTGCATTGCCCTCCAGGGTACATCCCCAGCCGAACTGATGGAACGAGCCGAAGCGGCGCTCAATGACTCAAGATTCCTCGAGTTTCGCTTAGATTCTCTGCCCAAGCCGGCAGCTATCCTCCCTAAACTCAAAGACTTCCTCGCCGGACACCGCGACGTAACCGCCATAGCCACCTGCCGCCGCAAAGGAAAATGGCGGTAACTTTGACGGGGCTCTCATAACCCAACTCGACATTCTCGCCAAAGCCGCCCAGGCGGGCTGCCACATCGTCGATCTCGAGGTTGAGTCGGCCGAAGAGGCCAAGCCCGCTCAGTTGGCCCGGCTCCGCGCCGCAGGCGCCGCGCTACTCATCAGTTTTCATGACTTTACCCGCACCCGCAGCCTCGAACAGGCCGCTGACCGCATCGAAGCATTCAAGCCCGACTTCATCAAAGTGGTTTCTACCGCGCGCACCCTGACCGACAATCTCGCTGTGCTGCGCCTCATTGAAGACCGCTCCATCGCGGCCCACGTCGTCGGTATTGCCATGGGCGAGGAAGGCCTCGTGAGCCGCGTGCTTGGACCCCGAGCCGGTGCTGCGTTTACTTTCGCCGCCTTTTCCAACGGATCAGAAACCGCCCCCGGCCAGGTGTCTGCCCGCACCCTCCACGACCTGTACCGCGTCGAGCATCTTGACCAGGCCACCCGCATCTTTGGAGTCGCCGGC
Source organism: uncultured Acidobacteriaceae bacterium (assembly GCA_963800145.1). Classification (GTDB taxonomy): domain Bacteria; phylum Acidobacteriota; class Terriglobia; order Terriglobales; family Acidobacteriaceae; genus Telmatobacter. Next base: position 739,673 of record CAWCZX010000002.1, read on the forward strand.
AACCCGATCGCCCACTCGCTCTCGCCATTGCTCCACAACACCGCTTTTCGCCGCGAAAACGTCAACGCCGTCCTGCTGCCGTTAAAAGTGCGCGCCCTCGCCGATCTGCTCGCCGTGGTGCAGGAGCTTCCCCTCGCTGGCGTGGCCGTCACCATGCCCCTCAAGCAGGAAGTTTTGCCCCACCTCGCCAATATGGACCCCCTCACCGCGCGCATCGGTGCCTGCAACACCCTCCGCACCGGCGCCGACGGCAAGCTCTACGGCTTCAATACTGACGTTGCCGGAGTCCTCCGGCCCCTCGAGCGGCGCTTGCGTCTCAAAGGCGCACGCGTCGCCGTACTAGGCGCGGGCGGCGCAGCCCGGGCTGCCGTCTTCGGCTTGGCGCAGCAGGGAGCGGAAGTCTTCGTCGTCAATCGCACCCATGAGAAAGCTGTCGCCCTGGCACGGCAGGCCAAGGTCAAATCGCTCAAGCATGAAGTCTTCGCCAGGCAGAAATTCGACGTGCTGATCAACTCCACCCCCTGCGGCATGAAAGGCAACAAGCAAGCCTTGCCCATCGCAGAGAATGAACTGAACGCCGGCCTGGTCTTCGACATGGTCTACAGCCCGCTCGTCACCCCGCTGCTCGCCCTCGCCCGTTCCAAGGGAATTCCCGTCATCAGCGGCCTCGAAATGTTCGTCCAGCAGGGCGCCCGCCAATTCGAGATCTGGACCGGCAAGCCCGCTCCTGAAGCCGACATGATGCGCGTCGCTGAACACGAGCTCCGCACCCGCGCATAAACCAGCGCCCAGCCATCCAGCGGCACTTTTCTTTCCTGCATCACCTCCGTCCGCAGCAAAAAGAGAGGCCGCCGTACACCCTAATCCCAGGTAACCCCGTCAAAACAAACGCAGGGCAAATCGGCACGCGCCCTCGCACGCTTCCCCTTTCCCGCATGCCTCACCGGAATAGAGTGCCCCAATGAGTTCTTCCCCTGGAACCGTGCGGCTGTCGCAGGCCGGCTGCTTCAAATGACACCATCACTTTGGAATCTCTCGTCATCCCGAGCCGCCGCGCTGCTCATTCTCTGCCTGCTTCTCCAAGGCTGCGGATTCTGGCTCAACTCCGGCGCCACATCTCCGCAAAATCCTCCGCCCAACGGTCCTCCGCCCAGCTCGGGGCAGTCAGGAGCCATCACCATCACGCCGCAATATCTCGCCCTTGCTCCCGGCCAGAAGTTCAAGTTCACCGCGGGCAACACCGCAAACGCCGCGACTGAATGGATGGTCAACGGCGCTGTCGGAGGCAACGCCACCAGCGGCACGGTCGACTCATCTGGAAACTACACCGCACCGGCTTCCATCTCGCAAAGCGAAAACGTCACCGTCACAGTCGCGCTCACCGCCTCTGCCCAGCAAAATTTCGCCACCGCGGCCGTGTCGATCATTCTGCCCGGAAAGGCAATCTGTCCCCAATTCACAGGCAACCCGCAGGTTGCACAATACTCCATCTACCTTCCCGCTCCTGGAAAAGTCTCGGTTGAATTCGGCAAGACAACCGGCTACGGCCTCAACACTTGGCAAGTCCCCACGCCATCAGCCAACGGCGGCCAGGTGCAGCTATACGTCGCCGGCATGCTGGGCAAAACCGTGTATCACATGCGCGGACAGGTCGAGCTCAACAACGGCGCAACCTTCAACGATGCCGATCTCACCTGCACGACTGGAACGCCTCCGGCCACCGCTCCCGTGAAGATTTCCGGCTCCGGAACTCCGCAGCCCGGAATCGAAATGTGGAACACCCTCGTCCCGGCGAATGTAGCCCAGGCATCGGCCACCGATCTCCAGGGAAACGTGATCTGGACTTACACCTACAGCGCTGCATCTCTCGACGCAATCCAGGGCATCCAATTGTTGCCCAACGGCGACATGCTCATAGTGCTCTCCTACCTCTCCTCAATCAATCCCGGAGCGGTCCCCAACCTGGTCAATGAAATTCGCGAAATCGACCTCGCAGGCAATACAGTGCGCAGCCTGACCATGACCGCGCTCAACCTCAAGCTCGCCGCAGCCAACCTGCACGACGCAGATGGAAATTCCTACCAGTTCAAAAGTTTTCATCACAGCGTGCTGGTGCTGCCCAGTGGCCATTGGCTTCTGCTGACCGATTACACCAAGACCTACACCAATTTGACCGGGCTCCCCGGAAGCACGACAGTCATCGGCGACGCCCTGGTGGACGTCGATCAGAACATGAATCCCGTCTGGGTGTGGAACACATTTGATCATCTCGATGTCAACCGACACCCCATGAATTTCCCCGACTGGACGCATTCGAACGACATGCTCTATTCGAGCGACGATCACAATCTCCTGCTCTCCATCCGCCATCAGAACTGGCTCATCAAGATCGAATACCTCGACGGCCTCGGCTCAGGCAAAGTCTTATGGCGCCTCGGCGAAGGCGGCGACTTCAAGTTGATCGGAGGCACCGATCCCACTGACTGGTTCTACGCCCAGCACGGCATGAGTTACCTCACGCCCAATACGACTGGGGTCTTTCGCATCGCCCTCATGGACAACGGCAACGACCGCATCTTCCCCACCGGACAGGTCATGTGCACACCCAACCCCCATCCATCGGCGAGTTGTTACTCCACCATGCCCGTGCTTACGTTGAACGAAGGGGACATGACCGCGACCCTCGGCCCGCACTACTCTCCTCCGCCCAGTTACTTCAGCTTTTTCGGCGGCAACGTCGACCAGTTAGCCAACGGCGATATCCAGGTCAATTTCTGCGCACCCTTCACCGGCGCGATCGTGCAGGAACTGAATCCGCAGGCATCGCAAGTCGTGTGGCAGGGCACCACGCCCAATGCCGACCAGTTCCGCGTAAGCCGCATGCCCAGCCTCTACCCTGGCGTGCAGTGGTGAAGCTTTCCGAAACCGAAAATGCGCTGGCCAGAGAAGCAAGCTGCAAAGCGGCGCCGACTTGCTGTTCTGTATGCACAAAATCCCGCCAGGGTACTCACAGCCCTCGCAACAGAAATATTTGCAGATTATTTCTCCGCTCCGGCGCACACTGAGAACAGAACCGAAATCCGCCGAATCCGGCATCGGGAAATCCTATGAGCCTATGGCACAATCTGCGGCAGCAAAAAAAATAGCCCTTTGTAGATGCACAAGTCTGACCGGCTACGAAAAATCACGTTTTATAGCAAGGGTCGAAACATTTCCGGACATCTGCCCGGCACAAATACCCCGGGACCTCGAAGCGGCACAAGCTTAGGGTCATACGGCTTCAACCGCAAATTAGCCAGATTTCGTTTCGTTAAGTCTTCGCCATGAGCGTCGGTAAATATAACAAATATTGCGAGATAGCTATCTCGTAATAGGTTCTCTTTTCCTTCGCCAAGTTGAAAAATACGGCCGACCAAGTCGCAAAGCGGCGCTGACTCACTCCACTCCCCAGCAAATGCGCTCAAACGCGCCTGAAAGTGCAGTAAAACGCACTCAAATGCCATCAAATCGAAGCAAATTTACTTGCCGGAAAAGGCTAAACACTTTCCAATGAAGGAGATGGAGGAACAATTTCTTCAATCTCTCAAAAGAAGCTGTGAAACTGTGAAGCTGTGTAAGTGCAGCACCGCGTCCGAATCACCGCTTGAGAAATTTTGGCTTCAGGTGTTTTTTCACGGTGTCCACGCCGCCAAATTCACCAAAAACTCGAAACCCGGAACTGATCGCTTCCTTGATGCCCCAGCCCTCCATCGTCTTCCAGAAAGAAATATTCTCGGGCGGCATATAGGCGGCGCTCAGCCCGGCAGACATCCCAAAACCAAGCATTCCCGCAAGATTCGGCATCTCCCTGCCCGTGTCGCTATAGGCCACGGCTTCACTCCGCAGGGCCCACCCCACGCGCGACTTGATGCTGCCTGAGCCCTTGCGAAAATAGCGCGGGTCCTGGTGAAACATCACCGGCAAAACCGCATCGGTAAACAGCGTCGCCGACGCATAGTTCGCGGCGTTGTAACCCACCAGTTGCGCAAACCCGCGCCCTCCCGGTCCATAAAATGGGCCCACGCCGAACCCCTTGTCAAACGCCGAGGCGAAGCCCGCGCGAACCAGCATCGATGGGCTCGCCATCTTGTCGAACGCAATTTGAAACTTCTGCCACGCATGCAGCGGAGGCACCGGCGTGTCGGGATCCATCACCGTTCCGTACCCCGGAGAAACAAACCACGCCCGCTTCTGCGGCAGCGGTGCCTCCGGCAGCGAAGGATCGATCCGCGCCTGCGCCCGGCATGCAAGCGCCCCCAAACCGAAAACGAGGATGAGAAAAGCATATAAAAATAGCTTTGAAGATATCTGGCCCACAGAGGTCACCCACAACATCCTCGAGCAGCGAGAACCCAGAACCGCGAGATCGGACCTGCCAGGCAGCCTTTTTTGAGGCTGCCGCGCAGAACGCGGAATCGGAAACCCTCTTTAGTGAGATGCGCCTGTCGATAGGAGCGCCTTCAGGTGTCAGAAGATGTCCCGGATCATAATCGTGAGCGAAGATCCGATCCAGAGGCGCAGCCAGCGTCGGCTACTTGCGTTTTTTCGCAACGTCTTTGTGTCCCGCTGCCCCTTCGTGGGTGATGGGAATCGGCGCCATGTCCGCCCCCACCCGGCGAACTTGCGTGTCCCTCAGCGCGTAGGAGATCGTCCGCAGCGCGGCGGGCCGCGCAATCCCTGTATCCGGATCGACCGCGATATTCGGCGAATTGGAAAGCTGAAAGCTGAAGACGGGTTCTGTACCACCCGGAGCCGGCTCCGACGTGATGCGTACCGGCAGGTATCCCTGAATGGGGTGAAGTCGATAGGCCGTCTCGTAACGGTGACGCTTCAGGCTCCACGTAAATACGCGTATCTGGTCGAAGTCGTACGGCAGGCCCGATTTCGGTGGGCTCAGCGCCGCAACGTATTCCGGGACCTCATGGTTCGTTCCCGGAGATTCCGCATCCGCCACTTTGGCAATCACATAGGCACCCACAATGCGTTGGCCTTCGGCATATTGCGCAATATCGTCGGGCGCGTCCACATCCACGCGGTTGCCCAGCACCCAGCCAGTGTGGCCCTGGTTGTCGCGCACCAGCCACCAGTCTTCCATCACCTCCGGTGGCGTTTCAGGCTCGCCCGGGAGCACCTTCGGGCCCGGCTCGCGGGCCTCGGCGTGCACCGCCGTCGCTCCCTTGCTCCCGCTAGCCGGCGGCGCTGAATGTTTTTGAGCCTGTGCGGGAGGCGGATTCTTGGGCATCGAGGCGCGGACCAGCATCTGCACCTTCAGGTTCCCGGCCAGCAGATAAAAACGGTCCGTCTCGCGCCCCGGAGTGATGTGCAGGTACATATCGTCCCGCAGTGTGCCGGTGGCAACCACCGGATCATCTTTGTGATGGCTGGCCAGTTGATCAAAGAGCTCAAATGACTTGCTATCAATGACCGCTCGATCGGGAATCCACCCAATCTCGTTTTTCTCCGTTTTAACCTTCAGAAACCGGCGACCGTGCTCCAGAACCTCAAGCGGTTGCCCATTCACCACCTCGGCCACGCGGTTTGAGACAGCAGCGACTCGGTCCCGCAGGTACATCTGCCGTGTCCACACATACACGGTTTCGTGCCGGTCTGGGTGAAGGCGCGCGCATCCTGCCGCAAATATAAGAAAAAAAATAAGAAGAGTGGAAGCCACACAGGGGCGGAGATACCTGGCCGGAGAAGAATCCTGGATCGGAAATCGCGTCAAGACAGCCACTGGCAGATAACTTGAGGATAGCACCGAGTATCCCCGGAGATCATCGAGTAGATATCAAAGCGCGCGACCAATCCCTCAATGCACGGCCGCAATGGCGGTGGCTCCCGTCGGATCGGTTCCGGTGGCGGAAGAGATCACGGAGTCCAGGTATCCGGCTTTTGTTGTATCAAACGTGTAGCCCGTCAGGTCGGGGGTGCCCCCAAAATTGGTCACCAGCACGAACGTTGAGTCGCTATCTTCAACCAGGGCCTGGGGGTTGATGCCGGCCGTGAATGTGCTGCCAAGAGCAGTCAGGGAGTAGACACCGTTCGTGGACACAATGGAAAACCCCGCAATCACCCCGGTTGTGCTCCCGCTGATCTGCCGGTTAGCGACGTAGACGAAACCGCCGCTGCTGATTGGCAGAATGTCGTATGGAGCCAGGCCCTCGCTGGCGAAAGGCGACCCAGATAGTTCAGTGAAGGTGCTGTATGTAAAGACACGCAGTCCGCCGGTGTTCGTGCCGGAAGTGGCAACCGTCTCGCCAATGTAGACCAGGCGCGGGCTGGATTGACCGGAGATAATCGGGTCCACAGCCACTGAAAGAGCGGCCCCGCCAGTGTTCTTCACTGCTATGTTGCCGACCGTTCCGAAGGGTTTAACGTTCGAGGAGTTAAACGAGACGGTCGCCGTGCCGCCGGCGCCCATCGCGACAAAGACGAAGGTGTTGTCCGGCGAAATGGCTACCTGGCGGATGGTCGACACGGGCAGGGTAGCGAATTGTTCAGTGGCGGACGCGGCCAGGCCGGTGGAAGGATTGAGTTGGATCCCGTAGACACTTGGCAACCCTGGAACCGCTTCAACCAGCCAGGAACCCGAAGCGTCGACCTGCAGGGTCGATGCCGGATCGTTCGAGATTGGCCCGTTGGAGTTGCCCAACGTGAGTTGCCCATTCGAGGCAATGTTGTAGACGTAAATTCCAGCGGCCGTCCCGGCATAGAGGAAAGCATTGTTAGGAGAAATGGTGATTGCAATCGGAGCAGCGGGCACCGCATACGGACTTCCGGGCAATGCCGTGACTACTCCAGTGTTGATGGAGTACCCGACAATCTGGCTCCCGTTGATGTTCGCAATGTAAAAATTTCCACTCGATGCCGTGGTTTTCCCGTTGCCGGAACTGGCAGGCGGATTCCAAAAGCCCTTGCAGCCGGCGAGCAGTGGAGCCACCATCAGCACCAACCGTGCCCACTTCCCAATCGCCATTGACGCTCCTCCACCATCAGCCCGCAGCTGCGAGTGCCCGCAGCACAAGGGTAGCGCTTCGGGCCGGATTCCGTCCCATAAGGATGTCAACACAGGCGCAAAGCCCCGTCTGAACTCTGCAGTTAAGGACGCAGCCCGGCAGAATTTCGCTTGACCTTTAAAGAGGAATCATAGATCGAGAAAAAAACCGGCAACACACAACGAAAACACCTGCGGCGCTTTCGTTGTGTGTTGCCGGTTGAATGACTACGAGAGATTTTATCGGAGAAATACCAAGACTAACTTCGGTCGGAAGAGGACGATCGATTTCCGACCGAACCTGGTACTCGTTCAATGCCTTCGCAATCGGTTGAGGCTCGGTAAGTCTCCGATCAAGACAACGACGGGAATATTAATAGCCACCGTTCTGTCCATTAGTCGCGGCCTGGCTGCCTCCGTGCGCGGCGATCGCCAATGTCAGCTCGCTCCCTTTCGTCAACTTGACATCGTCTTTCTTGGTGGACACAAAGACGCCCGAGTTCGCGCTGGCGATTTTGCTGTGAAGGTCGACTCCCGATACAGCGCCAATCTGATCCACTTGCAATGTCCCATCATTCCAGTTGTTCGGTTGCTGGTCGCCGGCTGGGACGTCATAGCCCTCGCCGTCCCGAGATTCCGGCCCGAAGACTCCGACGATCGTCGCCTTGATGGGAACAACCTGGCCATCCTTCAACTTCGCCTCAGTAAAGCGTAACGCCAGCTTGGATGTTCCACCACTCTGCATGTCGTCCGTGCCGATTACGCCAATAAGCTCGGTGCCATTCGGCAGTTTGGGGCCATCCTTCAGTTGCACAGACTGCCGCAACTTTGCGGTAAATTCTTCGCCCTGCCGAGCATCCCGCGCATCGAGGGTCTCCACCAGCGCAGCACGCGCAGGCACCATCTGCATAGCCTCATTCTGCCCACTGGGCGCATTCACCGCGGTCTGTGCGTTCTGAGCCTCGGCAACATTCGGTGAAACGAGCGCAAACGAAAATGCGGCTACCGACAAAGCGATAGCGGCTACACTTCTTTTCATAAAAGGCTCCTGAGATTGAGATTACGAGCACCCCCATGAGCTCCGGCCCACTAGCTGGAGGTTGTTAGCTTACACAAGTTAGACGACAGTTTGTATCTTTTGGTTTCTGAAATGCGCCATAAATGCAGAAGAACCTTTAACTCGAGTCTAAGTAGTCTATTCTAAGTTATCTTGCGAAGCTGGCGCGTGTAAGTGGAGCGACTGTGGAGATGTAAGTGAATCTACTGCCAGCTGACATTCATCTAATTGAATCTCTGCGCCATTGCCACACCAGCCGCGCTGCTGTTAAATCTTCGATTGCCATTCCCACAGATTTGAAAATAATACGCCGATCGCGTGGAACGTCAGCAGCGCCTGCACCAGCAAGAATCTCACCGATCTCCGCCTCAACCTTTGCGCCACAGATCCGTACGTCGCCCGATTCGCGCTCAACACAGGCACGCGATTCGGCTATGACATAGCTAGTGAGCATGGCCTCGTCATCCAATTCGCGCAACGAGGCGCCTGTCGCGCCGACAGCTAATACCAGCGCGTTGGGCGCAAGCCAACGGCCGTGCAAAACTGGTTCTGGAGAAGCAGTCACCGTAAGCACCACCTCGGCAGCGGCGGCTTCTTCAATCGGCACTGCGCGAGCCCCCACCTCGACGGCGAGTCTCTTAGCATTCGCCGTTGTGCGGCTCCAGATGCGAATATCACGTAGCCCAGGCCAGACCAACCGCAATGCCTGAATGTGCGCGTTCGCTTGCACGCCGGAACCCAAAATCCCAATGCTCGCCGGCACTTCCTCGAAATGCAGCGGAGCGAGCGCCGAGAAAGCCACGGCGGAGACGGCGGCAGTGCGCATCTCCGTAATGAGGCGCCCGTCCATCAGCGCCAGCGGCTCTCCGGTAGAACGGCTCAGCAACTCAATCACCGCCATGTGCGTCGGTAGTCCCTGTTTTGCGTTGCCCGGGTAGAACGTGACTGTCTTCACCCCCATCACGTCGCCGGAAATCGCCGGCATCACGGCAAACCAACCGTTTTCAGATCCTTCTGCATTGCCCGCGCGGAGAATGGAACGCGGCGGCTGGACCACAAGGCCGGCTGAGTAATCGAGCAACGACTGTCGAATCGCGGGGATCAGCGCCTCGTAAGTGAGAGCGGCGCGAACTTCATGCTCAGAGATAAACACGAACGTTCCTCTGGATTGAAGATGGGCAAGAGCTGTTTGATTTAGTTGGGCCGATTACTCGAATTGGAGCGGCGCCGAAAGCGCTCATCGACAGGTTGCCGGCCCTTGAACCCGGAATCGATTGTGTGCCAGTGCTCGATGGTCGTCTCACCCAGGCGCCAGCAGAGCAGAACAATCTCATCATCAAGGCGGCAGGGAAAATCGAGTAACCCGGCTTCCAGGTCCTTCACTTGAACGCCAATTGTGTCGATTTCAGCAACGGTCTCCCGCACGCGCTGCAGGTGGCCTTCCACCTCCGCCCGCTGCTTGCTCACCTTCTCAACGTCCACCCGCATGCCGCCCGCAACATAGATGCGCTGCGCCAGAGCGGAAAGATCCGCCTCCGCCGTTTCTGCCGCCTGCTTGCCTTCGATGGCGCGCTTCAACAGCGATTCGAGCAGTGGCAACAACGATTGAGCTTCGTCGAGAGTGAAGGTTTTCATCGCGGGTTCCCTCCTCCTAGGATACGACGGATTTGACGGTGGAACCAATGAGCCGTAGCCGGTTATGGATGCCGGACGTAACCACATCAGTTCGATTGAAGGGGATCCTTTTGACCCACGCCCTTTCCTTGCGTTAAACGTTTCGCGCACTCAAACACATTAGGTATGTCATCGAATTTGGGGCGATTTTCTCGAAGGACACACTTATCTGCTTTTCCTTGCACACCTTCACGGGTGAAAGCACATCTAACCGCTACGGGCCGGTCCGCAAGTTGCCCGTCTTCCTCCTTCTGGGGTGACCGATGCAGATCAGACATATCCTGCAGTCCTGGGGCAAGGTCCTCCGGGGCCATACTCCCTTGCTCTCGATCGAAATCACACGCGAGTGTCCCCTGCATTGCCCGGGGTGCTACGCGTACGGATCAAATCACCTGGGCGGCGACGTCACCCTTCGCGACCTGGCCGACAAGACCGGCGATGAACTGGTGCGCGGCGTGCTCGCCCTGGTCGACCGGCACAAGCCACTGCAAGTTACGCTGGTAGGCGGCGAGCCGATGGTGCGCCATCGCGAATTGAGTCGGATTCTGCCGGAACTGGCAGCCCGTGGCATCTTCTCCATGGTCGTCACCAGCGGCATTATCCCCCTCCCTGAACAGTGGATGAAGCTGCCGCGCTTCACCGCAGTCCTGTCCATTGACGGCCTGCCCGAGCATCACAATGTACGTCGCCATCCCGCTACCTATGAGCGCCTCCTCGCCAACATCGCAGGCCGGCGCGTTAATGTTCACTGGACCATCACCGCCCCAATGCTTGAGCGCGACAATTACTTCGAAGAATATGTGCGCTTTTGGAACGGACGCGACGAGGTACACAACATCTGGGTTAGTCTTTACTCGCCACAGCGCGGTGAACAGAGCGCCGAATGTCTGAGCCCGACCCAACGCCAATTTGTGGCCCGCGAACTCCCGCGACTCGCTGCTCTTTATCCCAAGTTGCTTGCGCCTGAGGGATACGGGAAGGCGCTGCTCAATCCACCTTCTTCACCAAAACAATGCACGTTTTCGAGGCTCTCGAAAAACTACACCGCCGATTTGAAGACCCACGTCGACCCATGTGTGTTCGGTGGCGATCCAGACTGCTCACAATGCGGGTGCTCCGCGAGTGCGGGTGCGCATTGGGTCAGCCAGATTCGCGTGGCCGGCCCCCTCAAGGCAGGGCATCTTCTCCACGGATCGATGCACATCGGCAGCGCTGTGGCTCGTCTTCAGCATTTCGTCTTGCCGGCGTGGCGCGAGCGCGAGCAAAATGCTCCGCGGCAGGAGTCCGATCTGGTCCAAATCTCAATCGACTGATTCATTCGGTCTGATTCCCTGGTCCCGGGTCTCTGTGCTGATCGACACGACCGCGCATAACGCTAGGATCGCGCCAATGACCACCAATGAAGTTGTGACGGGCACGTCAATCCAGCGAGCGCAGAGCATCTTCAACGCAATAAACGCCAGCAGCGCGCCCAACCCGTAGTGCAGATAACGAAGGCGGTCAAGCAATGAAGCCAGCGCAAAATAAAGCGAGCGCAAACCCAGCACCGCAGCGATATTCGAGGTGTACACCACGAAAGGATCGTGCGAAACCGCCAGCACCGCTGGAATCGAATCCATCGCAAACAACAAGTCCGTAAACTCGACAGCCAGAATGACCGGCAGCAGGGAACCTTTGGCCGGCTGCATCTTGCGAATCCACTTCGGAATTGCTGCCTTTGCCGAGCCCCCGCGAACCAGCCGCCACGCCGCATAGAGCAGGAACAGACCAAAAATCCACGTGATCCAATCGAAACGCCGCAGCAACGTAACGCCGGCCGTGATGAACAATGCGCGCAGCACTACCGCCCCGGCAACGCCCCACAGCAGAGCGCGATGCTGCCGCTTACTGCTTATGCGGAAACCCTGAAAGAGAACCAGGAAAATGAAGAGATTGTCGATACTGAGCGAAGTCTCAATGGTGTAGCCGGCCACCCATTCAAGGGCTCGCTGATGGCCTTGCACTACCGCGATCCAGCACGCGAACCCCGCTGCAGCGACCGCCAGCACCGCCGTCCATAACCACGCAGCCCACTGTGCGTGCCCGCTCTCGCTGCGATGACCCGGCAACAGTGAATCGGCAAACAGCAGCACCACGACCGCCGCGTGAAACCCTAGCCACCATCCCCACGAGGCGCCCGCAATTGTCAATGTGATCAACTTCAGCGAGCCCGGCCTGTCTTGTTCAACTCGCTATAAAAGCCCAAATCGGCGCTGCGCAATGTCTTCGTGATGTAGACAATCTGACCGTAGTGCAAGCCAAAATGTTCCACGACCTGGTAGACAGCGTCAAGGCCGCTGACCTTGTACCCCTGAATCTCATATCGCGCCACCAGGTCATCGGCGGTGAGCCACGCCAGAACATCGGCAGCCTCCTCGATGGTTGCGCCCAGTCGCTGCATCAACGCAGACGCCGAGATCAATCGCCTCTCGTCAAACTCCGCGGGCCGGTTGCGTTGATCCTCACGCCGGTTGAACGAAGTGACCAGCCACTGCCGCACATTTCCATCCAGGTGAAGAATCAGATTGCCGATGCTGTTGCACGCATCGTTGGGACGCCACCAAACCTGCTCATCCGTAAGCGATTCGACGCACGCACGCAGCCGGGGCCAGTACTGCTCCAGAAGTTTCTGCCTCGAAAACTCCAGAAATAATGCACTAACGTCCGCATGAGTCGCTGTCATTCGGGAAAGTCCTCGCTCTTCCACTCACAGGATCACTGGCCACTGTTCACTGATCACTGGTGTCACCGCAAATCGATCAGCCGGATCGTCTCCATAATCACGTCGCCATCGATCGCCAGGCTCCGCGCGCTGATCTTGTCCATCGTATCCTGGGCCGTGTGGTGGTAGCTGTTGTTGGGCCCGTAGTCCAGATCGATCAAATCGATCGACGGCACCCCGCGCTGCACAAATGCCAGGTGATCGTCCTCTACCGGCTCCTCGGTCTGAAAAAAGAACCGCTCATCGCCGGACTTCTTCGCCGCCTGCCGCACCAGGTCCACCAGCCATTCAGCGGACCGGCTTTCGCGTTGGATGTCCAGATCCTTATCGCCGATCATATCCGTCAGGATGAATGCCTTGATGTGCGCGAGCGTTCCATCGCGGCCCCATTTCGCGGCCAGGTGCCTGCTGCCGTAAGTCGAATCCGAGGCGGACCAGCTTTTGATCGCCTCCTCGCCGTCAAAAAACACCAGCCACACCGAATAGCCATCCAGTTTTTTGCCGTTGGCTGTCTCTGCCCGCAACTGGTCGGCAATCGTCATCAGAAGTCCGGTCGTCGAGCCACCGTCATTCGCGCCCACAAAGTTGATATTGCGCAGCCAGTAGTTGGTCTCGTAGTGCGTCGCCAACACAATCGCGCCATCCTTCTTGCCCGGGAAGCGCACGATGAAATTGCACATATTCACCGGCCCGATCGGCGTATCGGCGGTGAAGGTATCCTGCTCAAGCTGGTCGTGCTCAAAGTGCTTCCGCAGAAATGCTTCGGCCTTGTCGTGACCGGGGCTTGTCGGCCAGCGCGGCCCGATCGCTACAAATTCTTTGGCGTACTCATAGGCCTTTCCGCCATTGAATCGCTGCTGCGCCTGCGTGATCAGCGGTTGCGCGAGAATCGAGGCCAGCAGCAGCGCGCCAGCCATGGTTCTCGTCCCAAACGAGAACATTACGAAGTAACCTCTTTTGCCTTCCGCCGCGAAGGATGAACCCACCACGCTACACCAATTCCAATCAGGTAAAGCCCCAGCATCGGAATGGCATAGATGCACATTGTCCACGGATCAGGACTGGGCGTGATAATGGCCGCCACCAGAAACACCGCCAAAATCGCATAGCGAATGTTCTTCCACAAAAACTGAGGGCTCACAATGCCGAACAAGGCCAGGAAAAAAATCAGAATCGGCATCTCAAAGCTGATGCCGAGGCCCAGGATGATCGACAGAAAAAAGCTGCTGTATTCCTCGATCGTGATCATCGGCGTGAAGTTGTGGCCGAACTGCACCACCAGGATTTTCAGCGCGCCCGGCAGCACCCAGTAGTAGCCGAACGCGGCGCCCGTCAAAAAGAGCGCAACCGTGGCCAGCATAAAAGGAACCACGAACCGCCGCTCTTTCTGGTAAAGTCCCGGCGCGATAAATAACCACACCTGAAAGAGAATGAAGGGGGACGCCACTATCGCTCCGCCCACAAGCGAAACCTGCAAGTCGAGGTTCAGCGCATCCATCGGGTGGGTAAAGACAAGAGACTTGCCGATACGACTCAGCGGCGCCTGGATAAAATCGACAAACTGATTATGAAACGCCCAGACAGCAAAGAAGCCCAGGGCCAGATAGATCGCCGAGTGCACGATGCGCCTGCGCAGCTCGTCCAGGTGCTCCATCAGACTCATGCCCGGGAGGTCTGCGCGCTGTGTCACTGCGACTCGAGCCTTGCCGATTGCTTCCGCAGGATCAACCATTGTGGCTTACAGCCTCCGTTGCGGGGGCACTTGGTTCGGTTGAGGGAGCCATGTCTGCTCCATTGGCATTCTCTTCAGCCTGACGGGCTTCCGCGGTAGTTGGCACTGCATCGCGCCCATGGTTGCTGGGCGCCGCAGAGTTGGCGCCCTCACTCGTCGGCTCGATTTGCCGCCCGGGCCGAGCTGCCGCGACCGTTTCGCCCGTCGAAGGCGGCGTGATCCGCGGCGCGGTTTCTTCAGAGCGCACCACCGCATCTCCAATTCGCGGAGTCGCTTCTTCAGGAGACGCCGGTTCCGCTGCCTTGGCGCCCGGGTATTGTGCTTCCCCGGGATAGGATGATTCAACCGCATTCACCTGGGCCGGCGGTGGATCAGCCGATACGGATTCCTGCGGAGTCTGCGACTCGAGTTGCTTCCGCCGCTCCTCATCTTTCTTGCGGCGATCGGCGTCTTCGGCTAACCGCAGTTCCTCTTCCATCTGGAATTTGAAGTCGTTGGATGCTTTGCGGAACTCGTACATCAGCTTGCCGATCTGCCGGCCGATCTGCGGCAGCCGCCGCGGCCCAAACACCACCAGCGCCATCACCATCAGGATCAGCGAGTCGGCCATGCCTATGTTGGCGAGTTGGATTGTCGGCGGTGTGCCCATGAAGACCAATGATACCTGCCCATGCGCAACGCCCACAATCTAACCTTTGGGGGAGTTCCGCAAGGCATCACCAAGCGAGGGCACACAACCCGCTTCCGGCGTTTCAACAAGCATTCCGTGCCTTGTAGCGCTGGCGACTAACCCGCCGGAGTCGCATAGCCCTGCTCGGCCAGCCGTTTCCCCATCTGCGCATACATCTCCGGGCTTTCCGGTTGCCACGTGCCAAGGCCGTCGACATAGCGGTTGTACATGGAAAACGCCGCGGCAATCAGCACCGTATCGTGGATTTCAAGGTCCGTTGCGCCGAGCTTGCGGGCGGCGTCTACATCGGCCGTCGTCACCAGCTTGCCGTCCTTCTGCACTTTGCCGGCAATCGCCAGCAAAGCCTTGAGTTTGTCGCTCACCGGCGCGCTGCTTACGTCCGCCTTCACCTTTTCGACCACGGACCCGTCGCCCAGGTGGCATGCGGCGACCGCCGCATGACTCGATTGGCAGAAATGGCAGTCGTTGCGCGCCGACACATATGTCGCGATCAGTTCGCGCTCGCCCGCGCTAAGGGTGCTGGGCTGGTGAAGCAGCACATGGGCCAGTTCGCGCATCGGCTTGGCTGTCTCCGGGCGAAATGCAAATCCGGCACTGATACCCGGAAGGCCTTCGGGAAGTTGAATGTGGGGCATGAGTATCTCCTGTGAAGCGCTCCTTCGGATCTTGATCGGCTCAGCGAGCAGCTGCCGAAGCATGCGAAGCCAGGTACTCCTCGCTCACCGTTACATAGCCGTCGCGCGCCACGCGTTTGCCGCGTTCCCGGTAGAGCGCTTCGTCATCCGGCTGCTCGGTACCCAGCCCGTCGACATAGCGGTTGTACATGCAAAAAGCCGCGGTAATGAGTACGGTGTCGTGAATCTCAAGATCCGTCGCGCCCAGTCTGCGCGCGGCCTCAACGTCCGCCGTTGTAACCAGCTTGCCGTCTTGCTGCACCTTCCCGGCAATGACCAGCAAAGCCTTCAGTTTGGAGCTGATGTTGGCCTGGGTAAAGTCAGTCTTTACCTGCTTCACAAGCGCTTCGTCCCCGCCAAGATGAGCTGCGGCGATGGCGCCGTGAATGCTGTGGCAATAGTGAGTGCAGTTGCGGCTTGAGACGTAGGTGGCAATTAGTTCCCGCTCGCCGCGGGTGAGCGTGCTGGGGCCGCGCAAAAGCACCTCGACCAGTTCGTTCAGGGGACGTGCAGTTTCAGGGCGAAAGGCCATGGCGCCGCGAATGCCGGGCAGATCAGGGGAAAGGGGGATATGGGGCATGATTTTTCTCCTCATTCAGGTTTTTCGATCGGGTTTCAGGGAACCTGCGTCTCGCGTGCTACGACCGGGATCATCACTCTGCGGCGCACCAGCAGCCAGCGCACCGGCAGACCCGTCAGCACCACCGTGGACCCCAACAACGACGGGCCCGGGTTATGCATCAGCAACATCGCCGCAAAGATGCCGCCGCCTGCGATAAAAACAATGGGAGCGAGCGGAAACCACCAGCGCTCGACCGGCCTGGTGACCCGAAAAAGAGTAGCCACCGTGATCGCCAGAAACACCACAGCCGAAAAAATGATGAACGCCAGGATGCGGTCAAACGCGCCCAGTGCAAGCACTGCAAGCGCCATCCCGGTTTGCAGCAAAACCGCATTCCCCGGAGTGCCCGATCGCGCATGCAGGCGTCCGAATGGGGCCAGAGCCGTTCCCCGCGCGCCGCCTTCTGCTTCGCTCCGTGCCAGCGCATACGTCACGCGAGGCACGGCCATGCTGAGAACCATGAGTCCCCCAAGCACACTAAGCACTACGCAGGCCGAAAGGACGCGCCCGCCCGCCGATCCAAAAAGCGCTTGTCCGAATTGCGCCACAAACGCCGTGTTGTTCTGAATCTGCTCCATGGGAACGACGGCGATGAACGCGAAACTCACCAGCAGATAAATGGTCGTGACCACCAGTACGCCCGCCGCGAAAGCAATGGGGAGGGTGCGTTCCGGGTTTCGCACCTGGCCCGCAATCTTCCCTGCCTCCCACCAGCCGCCAAAGCAGAAGAATGCGCTGATCGCAGCTCCGGCAATCGCCTCCACAAGCGGATCGGATCCGGCTCGCCTTACCGTAAGCGGCGCCAGATTCGCAAACGTCGCGTGGCCGGACACGAACGCCCAACCAACCAGCGCAGCCAGAACAGGAACTTTCAGCCAGTTCAGAATCGTCATCACGCCGCTCGAGAGGCGGGTTCCCGCATAGTTGAGCGCGCCAAGGCCCAGCAGAATCAGCGCGGGCAATGCTGTCGCGAGCATTGCGGGAAGTGGGAAGATGGCCGCGACGTAGGGAACGATACCCACACTTAGAGCTGCAGCAATACCGGGATACATGACAAGTGCTGCCATCCATCCATAGAGAAACGCAACGCGCCGCCCAAACCCGCGCCGCAGATAGATGTACTCGCCTCCGTCATGAGGATTGCGCACTGCCAGCTCAGTAAAGCAGACCGCCCCGGCCAGGGTAAGAAGAGCCATGCCGCACCACACACCACCGAGCAGTGCAGGTGAGCCGAGCGACTTGGCCATACCCGCGGGCGTCAGGAAGATGCCAAGCGAGATGGCCTCGCCTGTGACAACAGCCATCGCAGCCCACACTCCCATTTGCCGACCGGATTGGGGCGGGGTGCGCATCGTTCGCCTATCGTACGCAGACGACTTCGAGAGGCGCATCCATCTTTGGATGGAGGGTTCTCAGGCTGCGCGAAGCCGCTAGCCTGCCGACTGCCGCCTATTGAGCCGGCGGATTCGACGAGCTCGATGTTGCGCCTGCCGGGGGCTCGTCGAGATGGGTGACGTGGACGCTGGCTTGAGTCTCCGGAACCGTGCCGTCGTTCACCTGAACTTCCGTGGGCTTCCCCATCACTAGAACCCGTTGCACGATGTTGCCCCGGGCGGGTACCAAAACACGCTCCGTAACGGAGTTTTGAGCAGTCCGGACCGTGATAGGAACCTCAGCCGTCGCATAGCCTGCATTGGCAACGTTCACGGCCACTAGAAATGTCCCTTCTCGCGCCGCATTGGGAAACACACTCACAATCCTGAGATCGGGCAGACCCTTATCCGCATTCACCCAGTCCTCAAACAACCAGGAAAGATCGTGAGAGACGCCAGCCTGTTTGAGCAGATTCTCAAAGGATCGGCCCCGTGCGTCCTTGCCGGATTCGGAGGCTGAATCATATGCCCTGAACGCCGACGAAAGAGCAGCATCGCCCACCATATCCCGCAACATCCAAAGAACATAGGACGCCTTGGTGCGGTAGTAGACCGGAGAGATGGCGGCTCTGAGCGGCTGCCCGGCGCTGTCGCCAGGACTGGAGGGCTCCGCAAGTGCAAGTGCTGACCGGCCGGCCTCCATCGTGTCCACAGCTCGATCCCTTCCCTGGTGTTTTTCAATCCACAGGGACTCCATAAAAGTGGCAAATCCCTCGCTGAGCCAGGGAGGGGGTGGCGCCGTTGCGGGCTGCGTAAAGGCATGTGCAAGAGCGTGGACCAGCGCGCCTTCAAGTCGGTCCGCCGGGGCCTCGTGAAGGCTGACAGCGAGCAGCGCTCCCGTTTCATAAGGCGCATCCTGTGGGTCGGGCAGATCAAGCAATGTGAGCTGCGAATTCCTTTGGGGGCCGAGCCAGTCTTCAAGAAACGGGGAGACGGCTGTCGCTGCAGTGGTCCAGGTCTGCACCGCCACTTCGTTCTCTGGCAGTGTCCAGGCAGTCAGGTTCTCGCCGGGGTGAGCCTTGCGAATAGCGATAAAAAGGCTTGGGGCCTCAAAGCCGAGGGTGGCATTCTCGATGTGGGCCGTGGCAGTACCGGCAACTCCAGGGTCGCTGGCATCCGTCACCTTCAATGCGGCAGGATGGCCATTGATGAGGGCAACCGTAGGCGGCTGGCCTTGGGGAAACTCGACAGTGAGATTCAGGCTAAAATGGGCGCCGATGAGGCGCAGTTTCTGCTTGCCGATTTCGTCGAACAGGCGCGCACCATCGCCCAGAATCGCAGGAACACTCGAGACCGGATACCAGACCACATTGCCAAATCCGCGTAACCCGGTGAAGGGGACAGTGATCTGATCCCAATCTGAGTGGATAGCCAGTTCCTCGGGCGTCCCGACAGCTAAAAGACGCTGAGCAGAGGAGGCGATTGTGCCGGAATAGGTGACGTCGAGTTGAACGCTTGCCTCCGGGGCGAGTGGCTCGTCGAGCGGCACCGCCGCCTCATGCAATTGGCCCGTGTGATCGGCGTCGGAGTTCAGCGTGGCTACCTGAAAGGCAACGTCTTTGCCCGCGACGCGAATTTGCTCCCAGTTGAGCGAAGAGGAGATTTGCAGTGGAACGCGCGTAAGCACAGTTTTGCCGTCGTTGCGCACCGTCACGACACCGCGAACGGCGATCTGGTGCGTGGCTGAGTAAAGGCGAACATCGAGATCGAGGCCGGTAAAGGTAACAACGCTGCGATCGGCGTCTTCAAGAGACGGCTCACTCACTATCTGGCCTGCGGGCTTGACCACATCTTCGGAACTGGCTGTGCTGGGGCCGTTTTCGTCTTCAGAGCGCGAGAAAATAACCTTGCCGCTCGGCTTCGAGTCCTCACCCGCAGACGGCTTCGCGGGAGCTCCTCCCGTCGGGGCAGTTTGCGCCGCAGACGGGATTGCAGCCAGAACGGCGGCAACTATCGTGATTGCCAACGTTCCAGCAATGAAAAACTTCATGAACCGAGACCTCTCTGTTTCTTTTGTTTAGACGTGCCGCTCGCAGGGATGCCAACTGGAGCGGCATCGCTACCCATGGCACGGCGTTGGCGGAAGGCTTCATAAAGCACAACGGCCCCGGCCGCCGAGACGTTCAGCGAACTGACACCCCCGGCCATGGGAATGCGCAGCAGGTGATCGCAGGTGCGGCGGACCAGGTCGTGGAGCCCAGCTCCTTCGCGTCCCAAAACCAGCACGCAATCGCCAGTGAAGTCGAACCGGTCGTAGTCCTCCGTGCCCCTCTCATCCAAACCGATGATCCATAAATTCCGGCGCTTGAGGTCCTCAAGAGCGCGTACCAGGTTGACCACGCGGGCGATGCGCAGGTGTTCGGCGGCTCCTGCGCTCGCCTTAACCGCTACAGGGCTCAAAGGCGCGGAACGCCGTTCGGTCAGAATCACGCCGTCTACGCCTGCGCCATCGGCTACGCGGAGCAGGGCGCCCAGGTTTTGCGGATCTTCGACCCCATCGATTGCCAGCACCAATCGACCCGAGCGTGGGGCGCCGGGTAGAGCGGCAGGGGGTTCATACAGGTCCTCGATCGACAGGAACTCCTGCGGACGGACAAGTGCGACCACGCCCTGATGTGCGGGGGTGCCGGCAAGCTGGGTCAATTGCTCGCGCGATTCCTGGCGGACGCGGACGCCGGCCTCGCGGCACTCGGCGACCAACCGTGCCAGCCTGGCGTCATCGCGTTCGTGCGCCACCAGCACGTGATCAAAACGGCGGCGTCCGGCCTTGAGAGCCTCCTCCACCGGATGCAGTCCGTACAACACTTCCATGAATCCTAGTGTAGAAGACCCTCGGCCCCATTCGGGCTGGCGAGCTCTCGCCTCTTGCAGCCGTTCAGATCGGACTTCATACTGGGGTGTCCATGTCCGCACCCATATGCAAGACTTTTCGTGCCGTTTTGGAACCGACCGGAACCCGTCTGCGCTGGGTGATCGCACGCGTTCCCGTCGACCTGAAAAAGGCTTGGCCCACCTGGCGCAGCCGCAGGGTACGCGGAGAGATCAACGGCTTTGCCTTTCAAACTTCCCTTTTTCCCGGACAGCAGGGTGGTGGGCACGTTCTGCTGGTGAATAAGCGGATGCAAACCGGTGCCCGAGCCAAACCGGGCGAAACTGTGCAGATTCGTCTGGAGCCGGACCTTGAAGAACAGGCCGCCGTCCCCTTACCGAAAGAATTGGTGAGCGCCCTGAAAGCCGATCGGCGGCTGTGCCATTGGTTCGATGCGCTTAGCCCTTCTATGCGCAAATGGATCGGAGCCTTTGTGGACGAGGCGAAAGGAATCGAGACCAGGAAACTGCGGGCCTCGCGCATGGCAGAGAGTCTGCTGCTGGCGATGGAAGGTGAAGAAGAGCCGCCACCCATTTTGCGAGCGGCCTTTTTGCGCCAGCCCCAAGCCCGAGAGGGTTGGAATGCGATGACGCCGACTCGGAGGAGAAATCATCTTTTGGGCATCTTTTTCGTTCAGACCGTCGAAGCCAGAGAAAAGCGTGCCGCGAAAGCCGTAGAAGAGGCCCTGCAAGCAGCGCGGAAGGCCAGTGCGGACCGCGAGTGACAAGCCCTTGGGCGAATTTGCACCAAAATCTGGGCCAACAAGGTCGTTGCCCGTCGGAAAAAGCGATTTTTCTGCGGCTTGGCGGAAGAACTTGTCGTCTAATTGAATGAGATGAGCACCGCTGCGGCAATCCGTTCGCTATTCTCCCCCGGCTCCACCACGATCGCCGACGACCAGGTTCGACAGGAAAGCCTCGCGATTGCAGACGGCCTCAAGCGAAACGAAGCCGGCCTTCTGAATGAGCTGATTGTCCGCTATCAGCACCGCCTGCTGCGGTATCTCCTTTATTTGACCGCGAATCGGGAGATGGCCGAGGACCTTTTTCAAGAGGTCTGGATGCGCGTGCTGACGCGGGGTGCGCAATTCAACGGCAAGGCGCGGTTCGAAACGTGGCTCTTCACCATCGCACGCAACCTGATGATCGACCAGCGGCGCAAACGGACCATGTCGAGCCTCGATGAGTTGTTCGAAACTGGGAGCGAAGATGACCGCCCCATGAGCTTCGAAGTTGCCGACGAGCAGCCCACTCCCTTCGACCGGTTTGCCAACGTTGAGGACCGGGAGAGGATCGCGGAAGCACTCCTGCAACTGGACACCCTGTATCGCGAAGTGCTGGTGTTGCGATTCCACGAGGAATTGTCGCTCGAGGAGATCGCGAAGGTGACGAGGGCCCCGCTATCTACCGTGAAATCGAGGCTCTATCGAGGCCTCGCTGCCATCAAGCCAAAGCTTGAGCGCGTCCATCTCCGCCGCCAGGAGATGGTGTGAAAACCAAGAATTCGGACACCGGTGTGGGCCCTCATTCTGGCGCGGACACCGACCGCGATCTGGTTTCAGCGCTCGCAGGCAGACAAGCCAACCGGGAATGCGCGGTAGCCCACCAGACCCGCCGCGTGGTGATGGCCTCACAAGGCGTGATGGAGGACCAGAAGGCTGGGCGTAAGCGCAGCCGGGCCGTCGCTCTGGCAGCAGTTTTGGTGATCTTCCTGGTGCTCGGACCGCTGGTTTGGTGGGCCGGCTATGTGCTCATCGAAGAGGAGCACATAGGTGGACTTACGGGTCAGTTGAGCCTATTGATCTTTCTGCTCAGCGGCGCTCTGCTGGCCTCCGCTCTGCTTGCCGGCTGGGCGCGAAGCAAATAGTCCCCTCCTGCACATACGAAAGAGACATCTCTTAAGTAATAGGTCGCAACTTCCCAATTCTTTCTAGCGTCCATTTAAATACGGGATTAAGGTATATTTAATCTCCTGACAAACCCCCTCTGCGTGAGGGACTGCTTATGCGTGATCCTCAATTGATTGCCGCCAATGAAGACGAGCGCCTGATACCGGTGTGGTCCATCGCTGTTGCCGCCGCGGCGTTTGTCCTGGTGGAGTACTACTTCTGGCTCGTCCTGCCAACACAGCAGCACCATGCGGTACCCCTCGGTTTTCGCATCTACTTCAATCTCTCCTGGGGTGTCTTGGCCGCTCTTTATTTCTTGATGGTGGGCTTTGTCAGCAAAGACGCCCCGCGCCGCGCCATGAGCATGCGGTTTTGGATCGTGATCTGCTTTGTGATGCCTGCCGGCATCGGCGCCGTGCTCTACTTCCTGCTGCGCGCTCCTCTGGTATCACGCTGTCCTGCCTGCGCAACCCACGTGCAGAGCGACTTCCATTTCTGTCCTCAGTGCAATTACCAGCTCACTGCCAGTTGCGGCAATTGTTTCCGTACGGTGCGCGCCACTGACCAGTTCTGCACCCGGTGCGGACACGAGCTTTCTCACGATCAAATGCCGGCGCGCCTGCGAGTGATCGGAGAATAGCAATCCGTCTTCGAGAATTGTCAGGAATGCACAGCGCAAACGGCAAATGCTCTGAAGCCTTTCTTCGGTGCTCAGAGTCATTACCGTCGACGTGACGCATTGACCAGGCCGCGCTGGCCTTCCTACAATCAAGCTTCCGGTCTGCATGCCTATCTCCGCGCTCATCATCGACGACGAACAGCTGGCTCGCGACGAGCTGCGCTTTCTGCTCGACCAGGTCGGCGGCGTCAACGTATTGGCGCAGGGAGCCAACGGCATCGAGGCCGTGGATCTGATTGAGAAGCATCGCCCCGACGTCGTTTTCCTTGATGTGCAAATGCCGGGTTTGAATGGATTCGCGGTCATTGAACGGCTGATGGATCGACATCGCGCCCAAGGCAAGGAGGCTGAGCCGTTGCCTCAGTTTGTCTTTGCCACCGCTTATGATCAATACGCGGTACGCGCCTTCGAAGTGAACGCCGTCGACTATCTCCTCAAGCCGTTTGACGGCGGTCGCGTGCAGCAGGCGCTGGAACGCGTGCGTGGGCGCATGACCAGTGGCGCTGCGCCAGGCGGCCCGCTGCCGGAATCTCAACTCGACGCGCTGTTGCGATTGCTGAACCATCCCCAGGGCGGCGCGCGCGCCCCACAACCGGCCCGGCTGATTGTCGAAGCGCAAACCCGGCTCCTGCTGGTGGATCAGGCGGAGATTTGTTATGCCGCGATTGATGACGGAGTGATTCGCGTGGTGACGCAAAACTTTGAGGGCCACTCCAAGTGCCGCACGCTCGAGGAACTGCTCGAACTCCTCGACCCAGCCCTCTTCTGGCGCGCCCATCGCGGCTTTGTGGTGAACATCAATCACATCCGCGAGGTGGTGCCATGGTTCAAGTCAAGCTACCAGCTGCGTATGAACGACAAAAAACAAACAGAGATTCCCGTGAGCCGCGCCCAGACCAAGCGGCTCCGCGAACTGTTCAATCTGTAGCTGAATTCCCCTTGCTCTGCAGGCCTCAAACTCAGTCATAGCGCTCGAAAATGATCTGCTTTCGGTGCCAGCCGATTCCCTTGAGCCGCTCACGTACCGAGGTAATCATCTTGTTGAGGCCGCAAACATAGGCGTAAATTTCGAAGCGCAACTCAGATGCCGGAATCGAAGCGTCAAGCGGCTGCGGAGTGATTGGTTCTCCCAGTCTTGCAGCGCGCTCCTCGATAATCCGTACCGCATGTTCCTGCACATAACCACGAAGCCCATTCCAGTTCTCGGAGCCACGGCTCAGCGTGGGTAGATAGTGAAAATTTGCGTGGCTTGCGGCGAGGGCTTCGAACTCTTCGCGGTAATAGAGTTCGCTCTCGTGGCGCGTGCCGTAGACAAGCCAAATCTGCTTGCCCTCGCTGCGGTCGGGGCCGTCCTGTGGAAATAGCCACTGCGCAAAGCTGCGCATGGGAGCGATGCCCGTCCCGGTTGCGATAAGGATCGAGTCGGTCATCGGCTCGCGCAAAGTAAAAAATCCGTTCGGCCCATACACCTGAATCGTTCCGCCAACGGGGAGGTCGGGCAGGTCGGCGAGGCGGTTGGAAAAGAAACCTCCCTCAACCCGATTCAAGCAGAGATCGAAGCGATTGCTGTTGGCCGCTGAAGCAAGGGAATAGGCGCGGGTCTGCTCCTTGCCTTGGGAGTCCACGTCCACCGCCGAAATAAACTGGCCGGCGGTGAACGGAAAATCCTCCAACTCCTCGATGACAAATTCGAAATGAAAACACTGCGCCGCCTGAGAAATGCATTCTTTCCTTGCCAGGCGTGCGGTGTAGAGATCACGAGCCAATTGGATTCTCGCTAAGAAATGGGATGAAGAACGTCAACACGACTTGTTGAAGTATCTCCAGCCAAGCGCCAGGGTGGCAAGCGCAGAGCCCGTCCGAGCACTCGCGTTCGAAGCAGACGGCCTCTACTACGCAGCACATTCGTTGGAATTCAACATGCTCATCTTGTCGATTCCGCCGCGAACTTGATCAGCACGTGCGAAGAAGATTCATCTCATTCAGGTTGAATTAAGCTTCGCAGGGCTTATCTGAAGATGACGAGAATGTCATGCAGTCAACTGATTACGTCGAGTAATCGCATGTGTCCAATGGGTGCAGGCAGCTTCGCCTAAGTTTCAAACCGAAGATGGGCGCTTCTATGGCGATTGCCTCGCACACCATGCACGTTGGAGATCGCTTGTTCGTTTACAGTCGCACAGCAATTGCTTTAACGCGTCTTCGCATCACCTTCATTCAAATTTCGAATAGGGCGGTGGAGTTTAATGCAAACAGGTTTCGCGCTGATGCTGAAGTGCATCCAACATTACGAGGTTCGAACGATGGTATTTCTAAATCATCACAAATGAAAAAGTGTGACTACGCTCATAACGTGGATGCACGGCCACTTCGGCTTTGCACTCTGCTTATCGTAGCCGTGGCTGGCTGGATTCCTTTCAATGCAACGGCTCAACAAGCACCGGTTGCAGTGGCAAGCGACTCTGCATTGCCGGATGCACCCGGCGTCGACTCTTCCGCCGCACCCCCGGTCGGTGAACTCCCTCAGGCGGGAACCGCCACTATTTCCGGAACGGTTCTGGACACCAATGGTTCTGAAGTTCAGGGCGCACAGGTGAAATTGACCCGCTCCGCCGGAACCGATACGCGCGTGTCGCAAACAGGAAATGACGGCGAGTTTAAGTTTACCGGGCTGGCGCCGGGCGCCTACCGTGTCGCGGTGTCAGGACCTGGCATGGGAACTGTGATCTCCCCCGAAATTAAACTTCAGGCAGACGAGTTCCGCGTTGTTCCGCAAATCGTGCTGGCGGTTGCCGCCGCGTCTTCAAATGTGACGGTCCTGGGAGACAAGGAAGAGATCGCCGAGGAGCAGGTCCATATCGCCGTACAGCAGAGAGTCCTGAAAGTCTTTCCCAACTTTTACAGTTCGTACGACTGGAACGCGCCTCCCATGGGATCGAAGCAAAAGTTCAAATTGGCTTTTCGCGCCGTGACGGACCCAATGGCCTTTGCCGGAGCCGCCGGGGTGGCTGGCGCCGAACAGTATTACAATGTCTTCCCGTCATATGGTGGCGGAATCAAGGGCTACGCAAAGCGCTACGGCGCTGCCTACGCGAACGATGTCTCGGGGAGAATCTTCAGCAGCGCCATCTTCCCCTCGATATTTCATCAGGATCCGCGCTACTTCTACAGGGGTTCCGGGAGCGTTCGCGCAAGGGCGCTCTACGCAATGTCCGCAGCCGTAATTGCGAGAGGCGACAACGGCCACTGGCAACCGAACTACTCTGAAATTCTCGGTAACTTTGCGGCGGGCGCTCTCTCGAACCTCTACTATCCATCCGATAGTCGCGGAGTAACGCTGACCATCGGGAATGCCCTCATCGAGACCGCGGGAAGAGCGGGAACCAACCTGGTGCGGGAATTCCTCTTGCGAGGGATCACATCCAAGGTACCCACCTACGATAACGGGAAGCCGTAACGAATCTCCAAGCGCATGATTCCGGACTCTAGATACCTGCGTGCGCAAGCGCATGCCAGCATAACTGCACACCCAAGCCAAACAGCCAGAGTGAAAGCGCCAGGCGCATGGCACGCGCCGGAATCCTCGGCGCCAGGCCCGTTCCGGCAAGCGCCCCCACCACGCCCCCCGCAACCAGATTGGTCAGCAACGCGGGATTGAGTCCTCCATAGCTGAGGTGCAGACCTCCGCCCACAAGCGACAGGCACAGCCCGAACGCGAGGTCAGTTCCCACGATCCGCGGAGCGTCGAGCGCAGTAAGACCGAGTAACGACAGCGTTCCCAGCGCGCCGGCTCCCGACGAGGAGAAGCCTACCTCCGCACCTACCGGGAACATCGCGAGTGCCAGCCATCCGGGACGATAAGCACGCCCGTTTTCCGAGGAAGTGGGGCGGAAATGCCGGTAGATGTGCCATGCGGAGGAGAGCGCAATCATCGTGCCCAGCGCCAGGTAGAGCCAGATCGATTCGTGTTGAACACTGACCATGCGCCGAAAGAGAATGGTCCCGAGCACGACTCCGGGCAGCCCAGTCAACAGCATGATGCCCAGAGTGCGCCATACCACTTGGCGCCGCCAGATCTGCACGGGAACCACCACCAGTTTGACTGCGGCCGCGTATGCCAGAGCCGTTCCAATTGCTTCCGGTACCGGTACATTCAGAAAAAGAATCAACAAAGGCGCGGTGATGGTGCCGGCTCCCACCCCGGTCATCGCAATTAGCGCGGCAATTAAAAATCCAAGTACGATTTCCATGACGATCTCCGCGTCAGCTGGCCTGGATGTGAATGCCGCATTCGAGTTTCTGGCCCGACCAGCGCCCGGAGCGCGGATCGTTAGGATCGAAGGGCAAACTCGTGCACGGTGCGCAGCCAATGCTCGTGTACCCCTTTTCGTAGAGCGGCAAGAGCGGAATTCCACGCGCCTCGGCGTAGTACCACACGTCGCGCGTCGTCCACTCAGCCAGTGGGCTCAACTTCGATAGCGTATGGCCGCTGGGCAGCGTGAAGGCCTCCTCGGCTTGCAGGTTAGCGCGTGACTTCGACTGTTGCCGGCGCAGGCCCGTAACCCACACGTCGTAAGGCGCGAGCGAGCGAAAGAGAGGCTCAACTTTGCGCATGCCACAGCAACGGTCGGGAGCACTCTGATAAAGAATGCCAAATGCCGACTCTTGCTCGGCCACGGTGTGCTCGGGGAGCACGTTAATCAGGTTCAGGTCCCACTCCGCCGCGATCTTGTCGCGATACGCGAGCGTTTCTGGAAAGTGATATCCAGTCTCGAGGAACAGCACAGGAATCCTCGGAAGGATCGACCGCACCATGTGCAGCACAGCAACATCTTCCGCCTGAAAGCTGCTCGTCACGCAGGCATTCTGCGCGTTTTCGAGATGCTCTTTCAAGAAGCGACGCGCAATGCTGGCGCGCGCTTCCACTTCAGATGCCCAGTCCGTTGTCATTTTCATCTTCTCCATTCGGAATGGCTCCGAGGCGCTGAATTTCATTAAGAATCTCTTCGGGTTGATCGAAGGCGAGTTCATGCGGCGCAGTGTCAGAGCCATGAACTGCAGCCAGAGTGATGGGACCGGAATCATCGCTTTCTACCACCACCAGGGCGCCCAACCGAGCGATCGTGGCAAGCACCGGCGACACGGCAACGCGCGTGCGAAGGACGAGGACACCTGCTTGAAGCAGGCCTTGCTCAAGCTGTGATGCCAACTCCGCACGATTGCCAACCACAAGCAACCCGCGGGTTGCACGATTGGTTCCGGAATCAACATCAACCGCATCCGCGATACTGCGAATCATTCCCGCGCCTGCAGTGGTGTTGTCGGCAGCATCGATGAGAATCAGGCTGCCCGTGGCCCGGCTGTCGCGGTAGAGGTCCGCCAGAAGCGGACGGCTTGTCTCGATGACTACCTGGCCGATGTCATTGAGTCCAAGTTGCTCCGCGGGAAGGTGCTCGAGATGCTCTACATGAATGCGGGAGCGAATTTCAGTAACTCGCGCGCGAACTGTCTGGCTGGTGTGCTTCAGGAGGTACGTAGTTCCGGGCCGAAGCGGCTTCGAATGCATCCAGACCACGGTTGCTTCAAAATGCCTCGTCCGGTGTGGGGCGTCCGCAACCGACGCGATCATTTCGCCGCGACTGATGTCGGTTTCATCTTCCAGCGTCAGGACGACGGATTGAGGCGCGTGCGCCTGTGCCAGATCGCCGTCCCAGGTGTTAATGGAACGAATGCGCGTTCGACGCCCCGAAGGCAAAGCTACTACTTCGTCACCGGGACGCACAGTGCCCGCAGTGATTTGTCCTGCAAAGCCTCGGAAATCCTGATTGGGGCGAATCACGCGCTGCACCGGAAACCGAAAGCCTGCATTCGAGCGTTCGATAGCCAACGGCACAGTTTCGAGCAATTCGAGCAAGCTCGGCCCGGTGTACCAGGAGATGCGCTCGCTGCGGTGTACGACGTTATCGCCCTCCAAAGCACTGACGGGAACGGCGATCAGTTCCGGAATCTCGAGCTGTTTGGCTAGCGCCTGTAGATCGCGATGGTGGCGCTCGTAGACCTCTTCAGAGAAGTCGACAAGGTCCATCTTGTTGACGGCTGCGATCACAATCGGAATGCCGAGCAAAGCGGCAATGCACGCATGACGGCGCGTCTGATCGAGAATCCCCTTGCGCGCATCCACCAGCACAATAGCCACGTCGGCCGTCGATGCGCCCGTGGCCATATTGCGCGTGTACTGCTCGTGGCCTGGCGTATCGGCAATGATGAATTTGCGCTTCGGTGTGGAGAAGTAGCGATAGGCGACGTCGATGGTGATGCCCTGCTCGCGCTCGGCGCGAAGACCATCCGTCAGCTGTGCGAAATCGATCGCCGCATTATGCGTCACCGCACGCACATGGTCGTCGTACACATTGCGCGAGTCGTAAAGAAGCCGCCCGATCAGCGTTGACTTGCCATCATCCACGCTGCCTGCGGTCGAGAAGCGAAGCAGATCCTTGGCGCGCTCAACCTCAAGCTGCTGTTCGATCTGCGCATCCACATCATCAGCCGCAACGCCATTCGGAGTCGGCTCGATGTCCTCTTCAGCAATGAACATCAGAAGTAGCCCTCGCGCTTCTTGATTTCCATGGAACCGTCCTGGTCGTGATCGATAATGCGGTTGGCGCGTTCGGAATTCCTGACGGCCATCAACTCCGCAATGATTTTCGGAATGGTATCGGCATCGGAACGAATAGCGCCCGTGCACGGGCTGCATCCCAGCGAACGCAGGCGGCACTTGATCCATTGCTCCTCGCCCGGTAATCCCTGCACAAACGGCTGCTCCACCGGGATGAGGCTGTCGCCGCGCACCAGCATGCGGCGCTCCTTGGCAAGATAGAGCGGCACGATCGGAATCTTTTCGAGATGGATGTAGTGCCAGATATCCAGTTCCGTCCAGTTCGACAGAGGAAAGACTCGAATGCTTTCGTTGGGTCCGATGCGGCCGTTAAAGAGACTCCACAACTCAGGCCGTTGATTTTTAGGATCCCATTGGCCCGCGCTGTCGCGAAACGAGAAGATGCGCTCCTTCGCGCGCGACTTTTCTTCGTCGCGCCGCGCGCCTCCAAAGGCCGCGTCAAATCCGTGTGCGCGGAGCCCATCGAGAAGAGCCTGCGTCTTCAGCAGTCCGCAGCAGCGCTGCGTTCCCAGGCGTATGGGATTGGCGCCACCCGCCAGCGCCTCCTCGTTGCGCCACACAATCAGCTTCAGCCCCAGTTCGCTTGTATAGTTGTCGCGGAATTCCAGCATCTCGCGAAACTTGTAGCCCGTGTCGACATGCAGCAGCGGAAACGGAATCGGCGCAGGGTGAAATGCTTTCTGCGCAAGCCTCAGCATCACCGAGGAGTCTTTGCCGATGGAATACAGCATCACGGGCTTCTGAAACTCCGACGCCACTTCGCGGATGATGTGAATGCTCTCCGCCTCAAGCAGCTGAATGTGATTGAGTCGCTCCAACGGCAGTACCGGGCTGCTCACATTCGCCGTCATCCAATCTCTCCGTTCTTTTTGTGCAGAAAATAGAAAACCCGCGGCAGCAGATCATCTGCAGCGCGGGCCTGGGGGAATTCGATGAGTTCTAAGGCTGGTTTACCCCACAGTCCGACGCAGCACGCAACAACACGCGCAACAAGCCATCGGAGTGGAGCACAAACTCATGTTGTCTACTATATCGATTCAGTGGTTCGGGGTCAATCTCCACAAAGTCAGCCGCTTCAATCAGGACCCGCCTCATCCAAAAGCGGCATGCGCCTAAACCAGCTTATCCACTGCACTTGCCAGGTCGAAGTCCTTTGCCGTCAGGCCGCCCGCGTCGTGCGTCACCAGGGCGAGCCGGACACGATTGTACCGGATATCGATATCCGGATGGTGGCCAGCGCCTTCGGCCAGTTCCCCTACCTTATTCACAAACTCTAGGGCCTCCCGAAAATCCTTGAACGAAAAGGTCCTGGTCAGCTCACCTGAATCGACCTTCCAGGCTGGAACGACTTTCAAATGTGCATCGATTTGTTGCTCGGAGAGTGGGGACATGATTCTTCTCCTCGAATTTCAATTCTATCTCCCAGGTATTCTGGAAGCGCGTTGCAAAGCCCGCGTGGCCTGTTGAAAGCCGAAGGCTGAAAGCTATTGGCTGCTTCTACGCCTTACCGATAACTTTAGCCAGCGTGGCCCCAATCTCAGCGGGAGACACGACCACATGGATCCCGGCAGCGGTCATGGCCTTCATCTTGTCCGCCGCTGTGCCCTGGCCGCCGCTGATGATGGCGCCCGCGTGTCCCATGCGGCGCCCGGGCGGCGCAGTCTGGCCAGCAATGAATCCGACCACCGGCTTCTTCACGTGCTGCTTCACGAACTCGGCCGCAGCTTCTTCGGCCGATCCGCCGATCTCGCCGATCATGATAATCGCTTCGGTTTCGGGATCGTCGTTGAGCAGGCGCAGCGCATCAATGTGCGTGGTCCCGATAATCGGATCACCGCCGATACCAATCGCAGTCGACTGGCCGATGCCGCGCTGCGTCAACTGGTGCACTGCCTCATAGGTCAGCGTGCCCGAGCGCGATACGATGCCCACCGATCCTTCTTTATGAATCCGTCCGGGCATGATTCCGATCTTCGCCTTGCCCGGCGAAATGACGCCAGGACAATTAGGTCCGATCAGCCGCGATTTCGACGTCTTGAGCTTGGCCCATACCTTGACCATGTCGAGCGTGGGAATGCCTTCAGTGATGCAAACAATCAGAGGAATCCCCGCATCCTCGGCCTCGAGAATCGCATCCGCGGCGAACGGCGGCGGAACGAAAATCATCGTCGCGTTGGCGCCCGTGTTCTCCACCGCGTCCGCGACCGTATTAAACACCGGCCAGCCTTCGTGCGTCGTGCCGCCCTTACCCGGAGTTACACCGCCCACCACGTTCGTTCCGTATTCAGCGCAGCCCTTGGCGTGAAAGGTACCTTCTTTTCCAGTAAGCCCCTGGACAATAAGTCGCGTGTTGTTGTCTACCAAAACAGCCATTTGTATGCTCCTAGCTATCAGCTCTCAGCCTTCAGCTTTCAGTTCGAAACACTCGCATTTGAGCTGAGTGTTTGAATAAAGGAAGTGAGCATTTTTGAGACTTCTTCGCCTAGTTCGCACGCCTCTTTGAGTTTCGCTGGACTGCCCATCTCCAGCCTCTTCGCAACCACCAACTGCGTCTTGACTTCGAACGTCGAACCCAAAGCTATTCCGAGAAACTGCCTGAACTCGCCTGGATTGAGTCTCCCTCGCCCCTCAGCAATATTGCTGGCAATCGATACGCTCGCACGACGAATTTGCGAAGTTAGTCCATAGGTCTCTTGCTTTGGAAATCCCTGCGTCAACCGGTAGATACAGACCGTCAAATCGATTGCCCTTTGCCAAACTTTCAAGTCCTGCATGTTTTGCGACATCCAACGATCCTTCTTACTTTCCTTACGTCTTTGATAGGTGCGAGCGGGCGGTCGCTTCTCAATGGGTTTCCTGAAAGCTGAGAGCTGAGGGCTGAAAGCTCTCTTAACCAGCTGCCTTCACCACTAACTCCGCCGCGTCCTTCATCGTCGCTCCCACCTGGAAGTTCAAGCCCGAATCCTTAAGAATCTTGCGGCCTTCCTCGACGTTCGTGCCTTCGAGCCGTAGCACGATCGGCACTGTCACCTTCAGATTCCGCGCCGCTGCCACCACGCCGGTAGCCAGCCGGTCCACGCGCAAAATGCCACCGAAAATGTTGATGAAGATGGCCTTCACATTCGCGTCGGAAAGCAGAATCTCGAAAGCATGTTCAATCTGCTCCTGGGTCGCGCCGCCTCCAACGTCAAGGAAGTTGGCGGGGCTGCCGCCTGCATACTGGATGATGTCCATCGTCGCCATGGCCAGGCCGGCGCCGTTGACCATGCATGCAATCGAACCATCA
The DNA here is from genome assembly GCA_963800145.1 of uncultured Acidobacteriaceae bacterium. GTDB lineage: Bacteria > Acidobacteriota > Terriglobia > Terriglobales > Acidobacteriaceae > Telmatobacter. Next base: position 772,748 of record CAWCZX010000002.1, read on the forward strand.
AGCTTGATGTAGTTCAGCGCGTATTTGCTGGCTTCCACTTCGAGCGGGTCTTCCTCGGCCACGTCCCGCATTGCCTTGATATCAGCGTGCCGAAAGAGCGCGTTGTCGTCGAAAGTGATTTTCGCATCGAGCGCGAAGAGCTTGTCGTCTTTCGTTGTAATGAACGGGTTGATTTCGACGAGCGAAGCATCTGTTTCAATAAAAGCCCGATAAAGGCTCTGAAAAAAGGCCACAGCCTGGTTAATCTGCGTCGGCTTCAGTCCCAATGCAAAGGCCAGCTTGCGCGCCTGCCACGCGCCAAAGCCCACCGCCGGATCGATCGCTTCTTTGAAAATGGCCTCGGGATTCTTGGCGGCCACCTCTTCAATCTCCATGCCGCCCGCCTGCGACGCCATGAAAACCAGCTTGCCCGTGGCGCGGTCAAGCACGATGCCGAGATAAAGTTCGCGATCGATGGCTGCAGTCTCTTCAATCAGCAGTCGCTGGACCTTTTGTCCGTGCGGACCGGTTTGATGAGTCACCAGTTGCATGCCGAGAATGTTCTTGACGTGCATTTCGGCGTCTTCGCGGGTGCGCGCCACTTTCACGCCGCCGCCCTTGCCGCGGCCTCCGGCGTGAATCTGCGCCTTCACCACCACGCCACTCGCGCCCTCGGCGAATAGTTTGCGTGCCACGGCTGCCGCTTCTTCCGGCGTATTGGCCACTTCGCCTCTGGGCACGGCCACACCATACTTCGCCAGGATTTCTTTTGCCTGATACTCGTGAATCTTCATTTTGGTTGGGACCGCCCATATCCGCTGAGGTTGCAGTCACCCGGTCTGGCCCGGTGGGCGCCAGATCTGCGCGATCGTGACAGCGGTAGACTCATCCTATCTTGCACCATCAAGGCCCCGCAAACCACCGTGAGTGGTTTTACTCTTTGGAGCGCCGCGGTGCCGGACAAAGCTACCATGGAAGAGATATGTCGGTTTTGAAGGAACATCTGAAGCTGCTGGCCGAAGACGGTGGCGCATTGACCCGTGAGCAGGCATCCGCCGTCCTTGAGGAAATCCTGTCGGGCAACGCGCCGGAAGTAGAAACCGCCGCGCTCCTCGCCGTCCTCGCCACTCGCGGGGAACAGGCGCCCGAGCTTGCCGGCTTCGTTGAAACGATGCGCGCGCGCGCCACTCCCGTTCCGCTTACTGACGAAGAACGCAACGAACTGGTTGACACATGCGGCACCGGCGGAGGAGGCCCGCTGACCTTCAACATCTCCACCGGTGCTGCGCTTGTCGCGGCGGCTGCGGGAGCCAAGGTGGCCAAGCATGGCAACCGCGCAATGACCTCGCTCTCCGGTTCTGCGGATGTGTTGGAAGCCCTCCGCGTGCCCATCTCCCTGCCGCCGGAGTTGGCCGTCGCGTGCCTTCGCGAAACCGGATTCATGTTTTTATTCGCACCTCTTTATCATCCGGCCATGAAAGCATTGGCGCCTTTGCGCCGCGCGCTCGGCTTCCGCACCATTCTTAACCTCTGCGGACCGCTGACCAACCCCGCGGGAGCGCGTTCGCAGGTCATCGGAGTTCTCGCGCCGAGTCGTGTGCTGTTGGTGGGCCGCACCCTTGCCGCGCTCGGCGCAAAACGCGCTTTCGTGGTGCATGGGACCGATGGAATCGATGAATTGACCACCACCGGCGAATCGGTCGTTGCGCGGATTGTGGAATCAGAAACCGGCGGCGAGCCCACCCTCAAAGCAGCGCGCATTACTCCGGAGATGGCTGGCCTGCCCCGCACCTCGCTCGACCAATTCGTCGGCGGCGATGTTGCCACCAATGTTTCCCTGCTCTATGACGTCCTCACCGGCATTCCCGGAGCGCGGCGCGACATTGTGCTGCTCAATGCAGCAGCCGCCCTGGTGGCCGCCGGACTGGCCGGCGATCTGAAAGAAGGCGTTGCGATGGGCGCCGAGGCAATCGACTCCGGCCAGGCCGCCGCGACCCTCGCCAAGCTGCGCACCTTCGGCGAAAAGTATTCCAAGCCGCAGTAGCTCCGCTCTTTCATTGACCAGAGGTGAGCCCCGGGCTCAGCAGGAACGTCTCATCAATCAACCGCGCCCATCTCGCGCGCCGGCGTTCTGCCGGCAAAGGAGCCTCCTATGACCATGATCCGGGTTTTTACAGCGTCGACTGTCCTCGCCGTCGCTCTCTCAGCCGGCGCGCAGCAACCCAGCCAGCCGGAGCTACGAATCGATTCGGCCAATCGAACCCTTACGGTCACGGCCAATGAGAATGTCGATGTAGAGCCTGACGTCGCCATTCTGCACATCGGGTTCGAAACCGAACCCACCGATGCCAAGTCCGCCTACGCCGCGGGCGCCCGTACCTCCAACACCATCGTCGACGCTCTCAAGCAGGCGGGAATTCCAGAAAGCTCCATCCGCAGCGAATCGCAGTATCTCCAACCCGACTACACGCCCAAGTCGCACAAGTTCAAGCTGGCGCAGCGATGGACAGTCCGGACATCACCCCAACGCGCCGCCGAAATCCTCGACGTGGCCGTCAATGCGGGCGCCAACAGCGTCGGGGAAATCGACTGGACAGTGAAGGACGAGGCCGCCCTTGATGAGCAGGCACTGGATAAGGCCGCCACGCGCGCCAAAGAAATCGCTGCGGTACTGGCCAAGGATATGGGAGTTCGCCTGGGCGCTCTGATCCATGTCAGCAACCAGCTTTCCGCGCCAGCATATCCAAGGCCGATGGTCAGAGCTCTTGCCATGACTGCACAGGCTGAGTCAGCCCCGCCGCTCGCAATCGAGCCCCAGAAAGTCAGTCGTAATGCAAGCGTCTATGCCGTATTCGCCATCGAGTAAGCCCGCGCCAATTCACGACAACTTCTCCAGGGTCAGGCGATCGGGTTCGCCGTCAAAGTATTTTTCCAGCGCCGCGCGAAAGACCGATTGATCCTCGGCAGCCTGAGCAAACAACGTCATTGAAGAGCGAAACTTCAGATCATCCGGCCAGCCCAGGATCTCCCGGATCGAGCTGTCCGTTATCTGATTCACCAGTTGCGTGCATTTAATCAGCCGCGGACCAAGAACAGGGTGACGTAGATAAGCCTCAGCCTCATCAAGAGACCCGATGCCGTAATACGCGGCCTGCGGGCTGTGGCCCAACCCCTTCATTTGCGGGAAAATGAACCATATCCAGTGGCTCCTCTTGCGCCCTTTGCGCAACTCGGTAAGCACTTCTGGGTACACGTCGGCCTGCGCATCCACAAATCGTTCGAGGTCAAAGGGCTCTGGCAATGCACTTTCCTCCGGCAGATAACTTGGTTGATTCGATGCGGGTCAGGCCTGCCCCGTTCGGCGTGTCCGTTCTTTGAAGGGCCAGCAGGCAATCTAGCCGGAACGCCGGACCCTTTCCGGGATGAATCGCCCCGGTTTAACATGAAGATCATGCCGTTTCCGATAAAAATCTGTGCCGTCTGCGGGGAGGAGTTCGAGTTGAAGCCCGATAAGCCGGGCTTCGCCAACCGCTGCCCTGTTTGCAGCGAGCCCGAAGAGACAGTTCCCGGCGCAAAGGGCACTTCTGGCGTCGTAGCGCCCAAAGCTGAGCGCGAATTGAATGCCGCAAGGAAGCACGCCATCCGCGACCTCCTTTACCGCAAAGACAGCTGATTCGGTCGTAGTTTCCCGAATCGAGCCTGATCAGCCGGATCAATAGTACGACTGAATCGTCGCGGTTCCGCGGTGCATCTACATCATAGTTGTTTGAACGACTATCTCTCTTTCAGAACAGCGGCAGAGAATAAGGGGACGCCCATGGCAACCAACCCACACCGTCAGCCCGCGGTCTTTTTGCCCCACGGCGGAGGCCCATGCTTCTTTATGGATTGGACATGGGGACCTCGCGACACCTGGAATGCGACGCAGCACTTTCTCGAAAACTTCGCCGGCACCCTGCCTGAGCAACCGAAGGCGTTGCTCGTCATCAGCGGTCACTGGGAGGAACCGGCCTTCACCGCAGGTTCCGGTGCAGCGCCCAAGCTCATCTTCGACTACTCTGGGTTCCCCGAACACACCTACCATCTAACCTGGCCTGCTCCCGGGTCTCCCGAACTGGCATCGCGGGTGCAGTCGACGCTCTCCAAGGCCGGGTTACCCGCTGCTGCCGATCCAACCCGCGGCTACGACCACGGTGTTTTTATACCGCTCAAAGTGGCTTTTCCCGAGGCGCAGATTCCTGTGGTCACCCTTTCGCTGGCCGCTTCGCTCGACCCTGGTCTTCACTTGGCCGCGGGCCGTGCTCTGGCCCCGCTGCGCGACGAGGGCGTACTCATCATCGGCAGCGGCATGAGCTTTCATAACCTGCGCGCCTACATGCAGCCCGAGACGCCTCCCCGCGCCCGCGCATTCGATGAATGGCTAACCGGTGCAGTCGAATCATCCGCACCCCAGCGCGACGCCAGATTGGCAAAGTGGCGCGAGGCGCCATTCGCGACTTTCGCCCATCCACGCGAGGAGCACCTGATCCCCTTGATGGTCGCGGCCGGCGCCGGTGGCGAAGCGCCCGGGAAACGCATCTTCACTGACGAGCCAATGGGCGCCGCCATCAGCGCCTACCGCTTCGACGAATAAAAATTCGGCGCGTGCGTCGACTCTAAGCGATCGCATGCAGCAGAATCCCGGTCACCGCACCGGCTAAGATCAGCCACGTCGCATTGATCCGGGTGCTCACCAGCAGCACGACACTCATTAGCCCCAGCGCCCAGGTCCACCCATCAACTAGAGTGGCCCGGCCGAGCGAGATCGCTACCTCGGCCATAAGCGCGACCGCAGCGGCATTCACGCCGTCGAGAAACGCAGAGGCCAATTTCGATTTGCGGATGCGGCCGGCCAAAGCTCCCACGGCGGCCGCCATCACAAACGAAGGCAGAAAGATGGCTGACGTCGCCACCGCAGCTCCAGCAAATCCATGCAGCAAGTAGCCGAGAAATGTCGCCGTAGTAAACAGCGGCCCCGGCGTCACCTGCCCTGCGGTGATGGCATCCAGCAGTTGCGCCTCCGTAATCCAATGCATCCGGTCAACGAGGTCGGCTTTCAGAAAAGCCAGCAGAACGTAACCCGAGCCAAAGACCACCACCCCCAGTTTGAGAAACACAAGCAAAAGTGGCCCCAGCCCGACCAATCCAGCCGCCCCAGCCGCTCCCATCGCGCCCGCCCCGCCTCCCAAACCGGCCGGCAACCATACCAAGCCATGCATCCTGCCACGCCGGGCATGCCACCACGCCACAAGCAACGTAACCCCACCCGATGCCACCAGAACCGCAAACGGAGGAGCGCCCAGGGCCACGGCGGCAAAACACGCCAACCCAACCAGGGCTAAGCCCCGTCCCCGCAGTGCGAGCCGACTCAACCGCCATACTGCCTGAACCACAATGGCCACCATCACCGGCTTGACCCCGTAAAGCAGCCCCTGCACCTGCGGCAGCCCGCCATAGCGGACATAGCCCCAGGCCAGGGCCAGCACAGCCAGTGAAGCAGGCAGAATAAAACAGATCCCAGCAATCAAAAGCCCGACCCAACCCGCGCGCGTGTAGCCCAATGCCATAGCCACCTGGGTGGAGCTGGGACCAGGCAGCAGATTGCAACCGCCAACCAGATCAAGGAAGCGTTCGCGACTCACCCAACCCCGCCGTTCCACCGCTTCGCGCTCCATCAGCGCAATGTGCGCCGCCGGACCGCCAAAGGCCGTCAGGCCCAGGCGCAGAAAAAAACCGAAGAGCTCGCCGAGTTGGCTCCTGCGGTGCGGACCGTGCAGGTCAATTTGCATTCTGAGTATGCTTACCGGGGTTTCCCTCGCCCAAATTTGAGACCGCCGTCGATGAGAATCGCCAGGCAGCCAAGGAGCATGCACAAGTCCGTGCGTGCTTCGTGCAAGAAACTCAGCGTGCCGTAATGGTTCAGTTTGGGCGGCGCAAACCGTCCAAGAGGGTGACCCAGTTGGATCGGCACCTTTGTCGTGATCAAGGCCGTAACAATCACGACCAGCAGCAATGCCGCGGCGTCGCCGGAATAAAGGTTCAAGATAAGTGCTGCCCCCGCGGCAATCTCAATCCCGCCAACCAATGGTGCCAGCAGGTGAGGATAGGGGAAGCCGATATGCTCGAAGCGCCCGGCCCCCAATTCACCGGGAAGCACAAACTTCAGAATTCCTTCCGTCAGAAACACTAAACCCACCATCACCCGGATGAGGATCATCGGAAAGTTCTTGCGCATCGACATCCTCCCTGTTTGCGTTGACCCCGGGTTGCCACTCCGATTCTCAGCTCAGTCCTTTTCAAGCAGCGATTCAATGCGATACCTCAGCTTCACGGGATCCGTCGCGGGTGCGAAGCGATCGACCACGTTGCCATTGCGGTCAACCAGGAACTTGGTGAAGTTCCACTTGATGCGCTTGGTCCCGAACAGACCTCGCTTGCCTTCTTTCAGGAAGCGATAAAGAGGGTGGGCGGCTGAACCGTTCACCTCGATCTTCTCAAACATCGGAAAGCTCACGCCATAACTGCATTGGCAAAACATGCCGATCTCCTTCGCGGTACCTGGCTCCTGATGTCCAAACTGGTTGCATGGAAAGCCCAGGACAGCGAACCCACGGTCCTTATAGGTCAGATAAAGCTGCTCCAAGCCGGCATATTGCGGAGTAAAGCCGCATTTGCTGGCCGTATTCACAATGAGAAGAACGCTCCCCTTGAATCTGTCCAGACTCACAGGCCGCCCATCCAGCAAGGGAGCCGAAATCGCATAGACGCTCTTGTCGGTCTCTTCCATTTGCCTCAAAAACCTCTAGGCAGAGAGGATGTCATGTCTGCCCGATCTGCGTCTAAGAAAAATGCGAATAAGCTGCTTAGGGATGCGGTGCCCGGTGAACCCGCCCCGGTCCGGTAGACTGGGAAGGTCTCAAAGAACCGGTCCCAGCGACAGGTCCACGTCCATGGGAGCGGCCGCGTCCTCGGCGACAGGTCTGGTGGCGCAATGCAAGAGCGACCGAAATCACGCGAACGGTTAGGTAACAGGGCTCATGAAAGGCTTCGGTTTGGGCAGGGTGGCCGCGGTCCAATATAATCGTTCTTTCCGCGTAGCAGTACCAGATTTTAAGCATTGAGGGTGTGCAAATTCTTCTCGTGAAGCCTAACCATGGACCGCACCAGTTTTTGTGCTCGCCGCAGGGCTCCAGCCCGGTGAAGATCAAGCACGCATCAATCTCCCGTACATTGCGGATCGCAGCCCGTACCGCATCGACAATGGCCCGGCTCTCGCTTCTCATGATCGTGGCCTTTTCCGCCGTATCCGCTTTGGCCCAGACGTCGCAGACCATCGAACAGATTCGGGTCATCGGCAACCGCCGCATCCCCAAGGAAACGATCCTCGCTCGCCTCTTTACGCATCCCGGCGATACCTACGATCCGGTCTCCATTGAGCGCGACTTCAATTCCCTCTGGAACACCGGGTACTTCGAGGACCTGCGTATTGAGCGCGAAGATACAGAGAAGGGCATTATCCTGAATATCTTCGTCCGCGAGAGACCCACCATTCGCGAGATCAATTACAAGGGCAACAGCTCCATCAGTAACTCCGATATTCTGGATCGCTTCAAGAAGGAAAAAGTCGGCCTCTCGGTGGAAGGACAGTTTGACCCCACCACCATCAAGCGAGCCGAGAGCGTGATCCGCGCAATGCTGGCGGAGCATGGCCACCAGTTCGCTACCATCAAGACCGACGTCAAGACCATCCCTCCCGCCTCCGTTCAGGTCAACTTCAACATCAAGGAAGGCCCCACGGTAAAAGTGGGAAATATCACTTTCACCGGCAATCAGCACTTGAGCGCTCTTTATCTGCGCCGGTCGATGAAGAACCTGAAGCCCATCGGGATTCCTTATTCGATCATCTTTGAGAATCTCTTCGCCAAAACCTTCGACTCCTCTAAGCTGGAGGAAGACACCGAGCGGGTCCGCCAGGCTTACCGTGACAAGGGCTATGCCAACGCCGCCGTAGAGGAACCCAAGACGCAGATTCGCGATGAAGGCGGACTGAACTGGTTTACCTTCCGTCCCCGCAAAGGCAAGCGTATTGACATTCTGATGCCGATCGAAGAAGGCGACCGCTATCGGCTGGCAGCCATCAACTTCACCGGCAACAAGGCAGTTACGAACGTAAAGGCCCTGCGCGCCACCTTCGCTGTGAAGGACGGAGAACTGTTCAACGCCACTGCGATCAGCAAGGGCCTTGAAAACTTGAAAAAGGCCTACGGGCAGTTGGGCTATATCAACTTCGGCGCCATCCCCAAGCTCAGCTACGACGAACAGAAAAAGACCGTCTCGATGGATATCGACATCGACGAAGGCAAGCCCTTCTACGTTTCCCGCATCGAGTTTCAGGGCAACACCATCACCCGCGACAAAGTGATCCGCCGCGAGTTGCTGCTTGAGGAAGGACAGGTCTACAACTCCCAGCTCTGGGAGTACAGCCTCCTGCGCCTCAACCAGTTGGAGTACTTTGATCCGCTCAGGGTGGATCAGGACTCCGAAGCTCATCAGAACCCCGAGGCCGGTACCGTTGACCTGCTCCTGAAGGTGAAGGAGAAAGGCAAGAACTCGATCGGTTTGAATGGCGGCGTCAGCGGCCTGTCGGGCGCATTCCTGGGTGTTAATTATCAGACGAACAACTTCCTCGGCCTGGGCGAGACTCTCAGCCTGCAAGGCAATCTGGGCAACGTGAGCCGCCAGTTTCTTTTCGGCTTTTCGCAGCCTTATGTGCGCAACCGGCCGCTGAACCTGGGCTTCCAGATCTTCAATAACAAGCAGGATTTCAACTCCGCCAAGAACTATCAGGCCACTACCGGAGCAGTCGCCGAACCTGACCGCGGCGCAGCAATCCCTGACGCAGAATTACAATCAGGCTTCTACTGGCCTCAATTTCTCAGTCAGCTATCCGCTCAAACGGCATGCGTTCCAGCGCCTAGGATTTACCTATTCGCTCAACAAATCCACTATTTCCGCATTCAGCACCGCTTCGCAAACCTTCTTCCAGACCATCAGTTTCCGTTCCGGTATTCAGGGTTCCAATGCTCTGTCCGGAATCATCAACAGTTCGGCCTCGTTTACCTACACTTACAACACCATCAATAACCCGCTTCGTCCGCGTAGCGGCAAGGAATACACGGCGGTCTTTCAAATTGCCGGGCTCTACGGGAATCTGCGCTACTTCTCTCCGCTGGTGGCTTACAAGAGTTTCCGGGCCATGCACTACCTGACGCCGTCGGCCAACGGCCGCAACGTGCTCGGTCTGCGCGCGCAGTTGGGATATGTGCAGGGCTTCGGCGGCGACGTCGCTCCGCCGCAAAACCGCTTCTACGCCGGCGGCGAGCAGGAACTGCGCGGCTTCGACGTCCGCGGCGCTACGCCCTACGGCTACGTTCCCAATCGCACGACCGTACAGTTGACCAACCCGGACGGCAGTTGCGTTCCGCGCGATCCAACCAATCCGCAGTTGAATCAGTGCATCCAGATTCCAATCCCGATCTATGGCATTGCCTCCATTGGCGGCGACACGCAACTCACCACCAATGCGGAGTACCGCATCCCGATCGCCGGCCCTGTCACCTTCTCGTTCTTCGATGATTTCGGCATTGATACTGCAATCAACAAGGGCCAACTGAAGCAAAGCCCCGAAGGCTTTGCCACCCTTACCGCGCCTCTCTATGGATGCCCCGTCTATAACAACGGAGCCTGCCAGGGCGGCATCCCGGGCTCGGAGGTCGGTTTCCTCAGGAACATCCGCCCCATCTCCGGCACCAATTTCGTCCCTCGCATGTCCCTCGGCGCTGAACTCGGCGTCATCATGCCGGTGGTCAATGCTCCTTTCCGTCTCTACTTTGCCTATAACCCTCTCCGCCTGTATGAACGGCCATACTGCAACGACCTGAACATCGGCGGAAAGGTGCAAAGCTGCTCGGCAGAACTGATCACGCGAGACATGTTCCCGCCGGGTGGCGCGGGCGACTACACTTATCAAGAATCGATTCAGGCATACGGAGCCCAGAATCTCTTCCGCGAGCCTCGCAAAACGTTCCGCCTGACCGTCTCGACGACTTTCTAGGCGCACTTGGATGAGCCGCTGCAATGCGCGGTCATCCTGAAGTTCAAAGCAAAAGGAGCCTTTCGTTCAAATGAAACGATCAACTGTACTGGTTGCTGCACTGCTGTCCTGCCTGTCTATGGCCGCCACAGCTCAAACACCTGCTGCCGCTGCGCCGGCCGGCCCCGAAAAGGTCGCCGTCATTACCTTCCAACAAGCCGTAACACAAACGAACGAATTCCAGCGCAACTTCGCTGACTTGCAGACCAAGTTCAATCCCAAGCGCGAGCAGCTCAAGTCCCTGAACGATGAAATCGACGCGCTGAAAAAGCAGCTCCAGGCGCAGGGCGCCACTCTCAACGACACCGAACGCGCAAGCCGCGCCCGTAACATTGACGATAAGCAGAAACAGTTGCAGCGCGACGCCGAGGATGACCAGAACGACTTCAAGCAGGCGATGCAGGATACATTCAACGGTGTGGCGAGCAAGGTTGGAGACGTCCTGATCTCCTATGCGCAGCGGCACGGTTATTCGCTGGTGATCGATGGTGGTCAGGAACAGAGCCCGGTGGTTCTCTTCGCGAGCCCCTCCACCGACATCACCAAGGAAGTCATCGAGGCCTACAACCTGAAGTCGGGCGTGCCCGCTCCGCCAGCGCAGCCTGCGGCCTCCGCACCCAGACCCGCCCCCAGGGCGCCTGCGAGTCACTGAGCGCGAAGCGGGGGTTTGACGCTCCCCCGCCGCACTCCTATAATTCCACCTAGTTCCTGCTGATGTCTCCGTCTGTGTCTTTTTCGTCTCTCCGGAACATCCTTGGCGGAGTCTCCCTAGCCCGGCGACAGGTGTTCGCCACGGGCGGGGGAAAACCGGGTCCCCTGAAGTGGCGTGTTTTCGTTGCTGGGCGGAAATCCGGGATCCCTTGTGACAGGACTCCGTCGTTGGGTGGCAACCAAGACCGTGATGTTGATCAGGAGCCGCAGATTTGTTCGCGCCAAGGCGTGAACAGCCGATCCAGGAATTCTTGAAGGAGTTTTCCACTCGAATGAAGCGCTCGTTTGCAGTTGCAATTATTCTGGCCTCGGGCCTTGCCCTGAACGCCGCCGCACAGGTTCCATCCGCTCCCGCCGACCCGGCCTCGCACACCACGGCCCCCGCCGGACCCGCCAAGATCGCCGTCATCGCATTCCAGGTCGCCGTAGCCCAAACCAATGAGGGCCAGCGCAACTTCGCCGACCTGCAGAAGAAGTACGATCCCAAGCGCCAACAGCTCAAGACGCTGAGCGACGAGATCGACAGCCTGACCAAGCAACTGCAGACGCAGGGCGACAAGCTGAGCGAAACCGAGCGCGCCAGCCGCGCCAAGACGATCGACGACAAGAAGAAGCAGTTGCAGCGCGATGCGGAGGACGCTCAGAACGACTTGCAGCGGCGAGATGCAGGAGGTGTACAACGCCCTGGCTTCCAAGGTCTACGACGTGCTGACCGGCTATGCACAGCAGCACGGTTACACGCTGGTGCTGGACATTGCGCAGCAGCAGACGCCGGTGCTCTACGCCAGCGAATCGACCAACATCACCAAGGCCAGTCATCGAGGCCTACAACGTGAAGTCGGGCGTGCCCGCTCCTCCGGCCAGCCGGCGCCTGAGGCTCCTGCTCCGGCACCCCAAGGCTCCCGGATCGCAACTAAAACTCGAGCTTTGTTTGACCCGTGCAAAGGCCTCGATTCGCGGGGCCTTTGCACTTGCAACTTTCAGAGCCGCGACCCAGCTCGCAGCGAAGTGACTGCCAGGCAAAAGACCGTCTTCCTGGCATCTCCTGTGGAAAAAACTGTGGATTCGCTTTCGCAACATGCCCGTAAAAATTCGCTTATATTTCCTCTTGCCAATCCGATCACCATTTCTGCTACAAACGATCAACTCCTTATTTATCATATAACAAGCGGGCGGCCCATTGTCAACTCCGCGGCAGTGACCCGCAGAGCCGGCGAAATCCACCGGTGCGGCAAGCTTTCCACAATCTGGGCATGAACAGCACGATGACTGCAGATCGTGCGGCAAGTCACTAAATCGACGGCTATTTCTGCTGATCTTCTCCCACCCGCAAAACCGCCAGAAAAGCCTCCTGCGGAATGTCCACTTTGCCGATCCGCTTCATGCGCTTTTTGCCTTCTTTTTGCTTCTCCAGCAGCTTGCGCTTGCGCGAAATATCGCCGCCATAGCACTTGGCCAGCACGTTCTTGCGCAATGGCACTCACTGTCTCGCGCGCCACAATCTTCGCCCCGATGGCAGCCTGAATCGCCACCTCGAACTGCTGGCGCGGAATCAGCTCGCGCATCTTCGAAACCAGCGCCTTGCCGCGTTCGTAGGCAAAGTCGCGATGCACGATGATCGACAGCGCATCGACCGGCTCGCCCGAGACCAGGATGTCCAGCTTCACCATCGGCGACTCCCACTCGCCGGCAAGTTGATAATCCAGCGACGCATAACCGCGCGAGATGGACTTGAGCCGATCGTAGAAGTCGAGCACGATTTCGTTCAGCGGCAAGTTCGTAGGTGAGCAACACGCGCGTCGGAGTCACATATTCGAAGTTGATCTGCCTGCCGCGCTTCTCTTCCACAAGTTTGAAGATGCCGCCGACATATTCTTCATTGGTGAGAATCTTGGCCGTGATCACCGGCTCGCGAATGGTCTCGATGTTGGTCGGCTCGGGCCAGCGCGAAGGATTGTCGACTTCCAGCACGCAGCCGTCGGTCAGCGTGATGTGGTAGCGCACGCCCGGAGCCGTGGTGATCAGATCCAGCTCGTACTCGCGCTCCAGCCGCTCCTGAATGATCTCCATGTGCAGCAGGCCGAGAAATCCGCAGCGAAAACCGAAGCCCAGCGCCACCGAACTCTCCGGCTCGAAGAAGAAGGACGAATCGTTGAGCCGCAACTTCTCCAGCGCATCGCGCAGCAGGGTGTGTTCGTGCGAGTCCACGGTGTAGAGCCCCGCAGAAGACCATCGGCTTGATGTCTTCAAAGCCCGGCAACTGCGCGGCGGCGGGCCGCGCATCGTCGGTTACCGTGTCGCCGATTTGCGTGTCGCCACGTTCTTGATGGTGGCCGCAAAGAATCCGACCTCGCCCGCGCGCAACTGCGCCGATCTCCACCGGCTTGGGCATCAGCACGCCCATCGATTCAACTTCGAATGCCTTGCCGTTCGACATCAGGCGAATGCGCTGGCCCTTGCGCATGGTTCCCTGCATCACGCGCACCAGCACGATCACGCCGCGATACGCATCGAACCACGAGTCGAAGATCAGCGCTTGCAGCGGAGCATCGGGATCGCCGGTCGGCGGCGGCAAGCCGGTGAACGATGGCCTCGAGCACCTCGTCCACGCCCTGCCCGGTCTTGGCGCTCACCGGAATCGCATCGGTCGCGTCCAGTCCGACAGCCTTCTCGATCGCTTCCTGCGTGCGCAGGATGTCCGCCGAAGGCAGATCGATTTTGTTGATGACCGGAATGATTTCGAGGCCGTGATTGATGGCCAGATAGGCATTGGCCAGCGTCTGCGCCTCGACGCCCTGGCTTGCATCCACCACCAGCAGCGCGCCCTCGCACGAGGCCAGCGAGCGCGAAACCTCATAGCTGAAGTCCACATGGCCCGGCGTGTCGATCAGGTTCAGCTGATAGGTATTGCCGTCTTTCGCCTTGTACATCATGCGCACGGCATGGGCCTTGATGGTGATGCCGCGCTCCCGCTCCAGATCCATGTCGTCCAGAATCTGCGCCTGCATCTCGCGGCCGGTCACCGAGCCGGTCAGTTCCAGCAGACGGTCGCTCAGCGTCGACTTTCCATGGTCGATGTGGGCAATGATCGCGAAATTGCGAAGGAAACGTGCATCCATGGGTGGCAGGCAAGCGGAGGAAATGCGCTGTTATTGCATGTCCGCCGCAGCGGACCTCCATCGCATAGCTTATCATCGGCTAAGGGTCCTCATTCGAATCTCGGCTTGACCTGATTGCGGCCGGCGACCTCTGTTTTTTTGAAATTGCCCATGAGTAGAAATCAGTATCGATTATTTGTTGCTTCGCTCTGGCTCTTCTGCTGGAGGGATGCACACCCATCTCAACACGCGGGCGGACCGCAGAATACACCGCCGCAGGTCACCGCACCCGCATTGGCCGCGCCACAGCAGGTCGCATCCCCGGCTGCACAACGCGCCGCGCAGCAACAACAGCGCGTCCAGCTTCTGATTGCGCAGGTTGAGAAGGCCTACTCAGCCGGCAATGAAGACTATCGCAAGGGCGAGCTCGCTGAGGCCAAGGCGGAGTTCGACCGCGCCGTCGATCTGATGCTCTCCAGCGGAATCGACATCAAAGGCGATCCGCAGTTACAGGACGAGTTCGACCGCATCGTGGACCAGGTGAATGGGCTGGAGATGGAGGCGCTCAAGGAGGGCAACGGCTTCGCTCCCAAGGTGGAGCCCTCCCCGGCCGATGTAGCCAGCGACGTGACCTTCGCGGTCGATCCCAACATCGTGGCCAAGGCGAAGACCGAACTGGCCACAACCAAGTCCGATCTTCCGCTCGTGGTCAACGACTATGTGGCCGCCTACATCAACTTCTTCGCCAACACCCAGCGCGGCCACAACACCCTGCTGCACTCGTTCGAGCGCTCCGGCCGCTACAGGGCAATGATTCAGCGCGTGATGGCCGAGGAAGGCGTGCCGCAGGATCTGATTTACCTCGCCGTAGCCGAGTCGGGCTTCCAGCCCCGCGCCATGAACCCGCGCTCGCGGGCCGGCGGCATGTGGCAGTTCATGCCGTATGGCGACTACGGACTGACCCGCAACGGCTATGTGGACGAGCGCTTCGATCCTGAAAAATCGACGCGCGCCTACGCCCGCTACATGAAGTTTCTCTACGACCAGTTGGGCGACTGGTATCTGGCCATGGCCGCCTACGACTGGGGCGCGGGCAACGTGCAGCGCGCGGTCGAGAAAACCGGCTATGCCGATTTCTGGGAACTCTACAAGCGCAACAACCTGCCCGGAGAAACCAAGAACTACGTACCGGAAATTCTCGCGGCCATCATCATCGCCAATCACCCCACGCAGTACGGATTCGACGACATCACCCTCGATCCGCCCGTGCTCACCGATACCGTCACCATCAACTACTCCGTGGATCTGCGTCTGGTGTCGGACCTGGTGGACGCGCCGACGGATGAGTTGATGGCCCTGAACCCCAGCCTGCTGCGTTTCACCACGCCCCCCGATACGTCCTTCGATCTGCATCTGCCCGCCGGCACGGCCACTCTCTTCGAGCAGCGCATCGCCGCGATTCCCGAGCAAAAGCGCGATGCCTGGCGCTATCATCGCGTTGCTCCCGACGACACGCTGGCTTCAGTCGCCCGGTCGTTCCAGATTCCTCTTCCCGAACTGGCCGCCGCCAATCAACTAGGCGAAAGTGACAGCCTCAGTGGAGTAGAGGCGCTCGTCGTTCCCGTAGCCCCTGTCGCTGTGCCTTCGCGCGGGCTTCTTTACACTGCCCGCAGGGGCGACACGCTGGTCTCCATCGCCGACCGCTTCGGCGTTTCGCTCAGCCAGTTGCGGAGCTGGAACAGCATCACCGGCACCCGGGTCGCGCCGGGCCGCCGGCTGCATGTGGCCGAGCCCGCCCACATTGTCAGAGCCAGCACGAGGAAACATCGCGGTTCTTCCGCGAATTCCTCGTTGCCCGATCCCCCGCCCTCGTCAGCAAAGAAGGCAACCACATCGAGAAAGACGCGGTCAACGAAGTCTGTGAGCAACCACGCCGGAACAAAGTCGCGCGCGCGAAAGCACAGCGCTCATCGAAACTCTTCAGCACGTGCACAAAAATAGGCGGGACCCTTCACTCATGCTTGTCTTTTGATAGCTTTTGCATGCAAGCTATTGCTACAATGGCTGCGCAAGCGGAGAAAAAATCTCTGCGTAGCGAAGATGCAAATACCCGAGACGGGCAGCGGTGAGCCGCTGGAGGCAATCGGATGGAAGATGTGTTCAGGATGTACGCGATGAGTGACGGCAACCACGATGCGGAGCCGGCAGAGTTGGACTCCGATCACGAACAAGACTTTGACGAGGACGAAGAGGTCGAAACCTCCAGCATGCTCACCTCTTCCGACGACGATGAGGGAGCCGCCGAGGAAACCATCGTGATCATCGCCGAAGAGCCCGCATCCAAGCCGGCCGCGAAAAAGGCCGCAAAAAAGTCTCCCGCAAAGAAAGCTGCCAAAAAAGCCCCGGCAAAGAAAGCCGCGGCCAAGAAGGCTCCAGCAAAGAAGGCAGCGAAGAAGGCAGTTGCCAAGAAAGCTGCAGCCAAGAAGGCAGCCGCGAAAAAGGTTGTGGCCAAGAAGGCCGCGAAGAAAGTCCGCCGCAAAGAAGAGACGACTGGCGCAAAAGGCGGAAAGGCCGCAGCCAAGAAGGCCGCGGCTAGAAAGAGCGTCAGCAAAACCACCAAACGAGGTAAAAAGTTGGCCGTTAAGAAAGCAGCAAAGAAGGCGCCCGCCAAGAAGGCAGTTGCGAAGAAGGCTCCTGCAAAGAAGGCCGGCAAAGAAGGCAGTTGCGAAGAAGGCCCCTGCAAAGAAGGCTGCCAAGAAGAAGTAACCAGGCAATAGGCAACCTAAAGGCAAGCAAAAGAGCCCGGCATCGCGCCGGGCTTTTTTGCGTCCGGACTTGGACTCCTCCTTCACGTCCCCGTGATCCCGCCGACAATTTGCGACAGATGCCAGCGCTGATGGCTGACATAGTCCTCGATAAGAAACCGCAGCGTGACCGGCGCATCGTCTCCGACCACACAACCCGCCTCAAGCCGTTCTTCCGGAATGTTGTCCACCACGGCGGCAAGAATCTCGTGCTCCACACTCCACCAGCCGAGCAGGGTCTCCCACGGTTGGCTGGCATAGCCATGCGCGGCCACCCACGCCTCCTGCGCGTACTTCGGGCCGGCGTATTTGCCGTCGATGGCGCCGCGCACAAACCGCTGGCGGTTGTTGGCGGCTGAGTCAAGCAGATGTCCGACAATTTCTTTGCGCGTCCATCCGCCCACGCGCCAGGGAACGTCCGCGAGTGCCCGCGGAACGGCCAGCAGCGCCCTGTGAATCGCATTCAGTTCCCGGCGAAACTGCGCGGCAATCGCTGACGGCATTTGACCCTGCCTCCATCCCTGCACCAACGCACGCCAATTAAGGCCCTGTTTCCAGGGCCTCATTTCTACATCACTTTCCGGTGATTTACTTCTTCGCTTCGGCCAGCGCCGCCAACACTTCTTCGGAATGATGCGAGGGATCGACCTTGGTCCATTCCTTCACGATCTTTCCGTCAGGACTGATCAGGAAAGTGTTGCGGTTGGCGATGGTCATCGGCCCGAAATGCCCCAGCGAGCCGTACTCGTCCACCACCTTGTGATCCGGGTCGGCCAGCAGGCGGAAGGTCAGGCCGTCCTTGGTGCAGAACTGCTTGTGGCTGTCGGGCGTGTCCACGCTCACGCCCAGGATCACGGCATTGTCCGCCTCAAACTTCGGCAGGTCGCGCTGGAAGTTGTGGGCCTCAATGGTGCAGCCTGTCGTCATGTCCTTGGGGTAGAAGTAGAGAACCACCCACTTGCCGCGGAAGCTCTCCAGCGAAATCGGAGCACCCGTCTGAGAGGGCAGGGTGAAGGTGGGCGCAGCCTGTCCCACGTTCGGCATCGTCTCGTCGTCCGCATGGACGGTAAAGAATGAAACCACCGCGAGCACCAATGCCGCGGCGAAAACGAAGGAAACTGCTTTTTTCATGAGGGACCTCCGGTTGATAGGACGGGGAATTGGCCGGGAAAGGCTCAGGTTGATGTGCCGCAATCAGTATCCACGGGGACCGGCCACAATGGCAATGCCTGCCTTCGCGGCGCGTTCCAGCAGCGTCTCGCGGTCGAAGAGCAGCGTACGCCCGGCCTCGACCGAAAGGCAACTGGCTCCTGCCCTGATCATCGTCTCCACCGTACCCATCCCGATCACCGGCACATCGAAGCGCATGTCCTGGTTCGGCTTGGCCACCTTCACCACCGTCAGCCGCCGTTCCAGCGTGGATGCAGGAGAACCATCGCCATCCTCCATCGTCCGCATCAGTGCTCCGGCGCGCTCAATGGCCGCGTCGGTGCCTTCCATGGCTTCGACGGCCACGCAGGCCTGCGCTGCAACCACCACCGTCTGGCCAATATCGAATCCCGCCACAGCCCGCGCCACGCCCAGCCCGTACTCGATGTTCTTGCGCTCTTCCTCGTCCGGCGCGCGCTTCGGTCAGCACGCCCTCCTGCGCCAGCAGCGGCTCCAGAAACGCGGTCGAGCTGATCAGCTCAATCCCCTCGTCGCCCAGCACCTTGGCCACCGCGCCCAGCAGCATGTCGGTATTGCGCGTGCGCAGGTTCAGCAGCAGCTTGGCCAGCCGCCAGTCCGGCCGGATGCTGGAGAAAATCTGCTTGTGCTTCACCTGCCCGGCCATCACGGCCTTGGTGACGCCTTCCTTGTGAAAGACCTCAATCAGCCGCGACAGCTCGCCCAGCGAGAGCCAATGGACCGTGATGTGCCCGTCGCTCGCCGCGCGCTGGTCGATCTCCGGGTCGGTCTCCTCGCGAATCGCCGCCACCGCCACCGCGAACCCCTGCGCCCGCGCCGCATCCAGCAGCAGAAACGGAAACCGCCCGTTGCCGGCGATGAGGCCGAGTTTCATGGCTACTTGATCACCCCGCGCTGGCTGCGCTCGATAAAAGCGCCACAATGCGCCACGTCTTCGCCTTCGAGCTCGCGCGATCTTCTCGACTGCCTGCGAGGTATTCAGCTTAGCCGCCAGCAGCAGCCGAAAGGCCTTCTGCAGCGTCTGCAACCGCTCCGGCGAAAACCCCGCCGCGCCAGGCCGACCTTATTGATCCCGAAGGCCTTGTTCTCGCGCCGCGACGAGGTCAGCGAAAACGGCAGCACATCCTGCGTCACAATCGTCCCGCCGCCGATAAACGCATACTGGCCCACTGTGCAGTGCTGGTGCACCGGGCAAAACGCGCCGACACGTCGCGTAGTCCTCGATGATCACGTGCCCGGCAAGCGTGGCCGCAGTTGGCCAGGATGCAGTGGCTGCCCACCAGGCTGTCGTGGCCGATGTGCGACGTAGGCCATGAGCAGGTTGTCCGACCCGATGCGCGTCAACCCGCCGCCGCCGGCCGTGCCGCGGCTGATGGTCACGCTCTCGCGAATCGTATTGTCGTCGCCGATCTCCGTCTCGGTGGGCTCGCCGTCGTACTTCAAGATCCTGCGGCGGCACGCCGATCGCGCAGAAAGGGATAAAAGGTGTTGCGCGCGCCGATGCGCAGTGCGCCCATCCAGCACCACATGCGAGATCAGGATGCAGTCTTCGCCCAGCACCACCTCCGGCCCGATGGTGCAAAAAGGGCCGACCGTGCAGGAGTCAGGAACCACCGCGCCTGGCGCGATGACTGCGCTGGGATGAATGCTCACTCCGCCTCCGTGGCAGGAGGCTCATCCCCGTGAGCACGCCGTTCCCGCGCTCGCGGCACCACCTGGCAGGTCAGCGTGGCCTCGCAGGCCAGCTTTCCATCCACCATCGCCCTGCCATGGATGCGACCCGCGCGCGTCCGGAATGACAGCACGTCCACCTCGATGCGCAACTGGTCGCCCGGCGTCACCGGCCGGCGGAACTTGGCCCGCTCAATGCCGGTAAACACCACCAGTTTTTCGCGCGGTCGGGCATCTCGGCCATCATGATGATGCCGCCGGCCTGCGCCATCGCTTCCACCACCAGCACGCCGGGCATGATGGGATAGCCGGGAAAATGCCCCTGGAAAAACGGCTCGTTGATGGTCACATTCTTGATCGCCACCAGGCGCTTTGTGGGCTCGAACTCGACAATTCTGTCGATCAGCAGAAATGGGTAGCGGTGAGGAAGGAAACTCCAGGATCTCCTGGATGTCGAACGTCATTCTCTGGCTCCAGAAAGCGTGCCGTGATACTGCATTGCGCTCGTCAGGATTATAACGAACGCAATGCATCGACTGCTCCGGCGGGCTTCTCGCGGGCTCATCCATTGATTTGAGTGTTTCAAAAATGGATGAACCGCAGCCTACCCTCAGGCCACCACCCTACTTCTTGATCCTTCGCTCCGCCGCATCCGCGTTCCAGAAGTCCGCTGGCAGTTGCTGGTTGTACTCCGCATGATCCAGGTAGTATTGCCGGACCATGTCATCGTTTCTGAACCGCGTAATGCTGAACGCCGTGGGCAGTCCATCGACCACGTGGTAGTCGTCGTACTCCTCTGCATCCACGTTCTTGTCATTGAATTCCGGGTCGCGCCACTCAAAGCTTCGCTTAAGCGGCAGATGAGTCTGGGCATCCATCTGAATCGTGACCGCTTCATTCTGCGCCGAAATCAGCGTTACCTGTTCGGCCAGGTGCCGCTCCGCCATATGCTGCCCTTCATACACAAGTATCGTCCTCGGGTCTTTGAGCCACACCTTGATCGCCGTCTCAATGGAGTGGTCGCGCCGCCGCAGAAAGTCGTTCAGGTCCTTCTCGGGAATCGCCTTTTTTCCTCGGTAGGTGACCTCCCAGCCTTCCCGCCCAACGTAAAACTCCACCACGTCGCGGTGTTTCGTCAGTTCAACACGGTCGCGTTCCGGCCACGCGTGAAACTCCCACAAATCCTCCGTGCCCAGGTCCGGCTGCCCGTGAAAAAATGCGGCCACGTGCCCCTTAAACATCTCGTTCTTCATGTTCAGCCAGGCCGGTCCGCCCATGGCCGTCACCATAGCATCCAGGGCCGAGCGCGCCTTCTTCGCATTTTGCGCTGCGGCATCGTCGGCCGTCTGAGTCAGCGTGGATCGCGGTACAGCCAGCACAATGACTGCCAGCATCGCCGCCAAAACTCTCCGCATCAACCTTTTCTCCATCGAGCTCTATCCCGCCAAAACCGAGCCACCATTTACGTTCAGCACTTCGCCGCTGATGAACCCCGCCAGCGGCGTGCACAAAAAAAGTACCGGCCCTGCAATCTCCCGCGCCGTTGCCACGCGACCCACAGGAATGCCTGCTGAAATCCGCGGTCCTAGCGTCGGATCACCCAGCGTCGCCGCCGACATATCTGTAGCCACCCAGCCCGGTGCCACGCAATTCACTCGAATTCCCCTCGGCGCCAGTTCACTCGAAAGGCTCTTTGTGAGACTGATCAAGGCTCCTTTGGTCACGGCATAGTCGGCGTGGTTCGCCTCGCCGCGCTGTCCGGCAGTGGAACTGATCAACACAATATGCCCAGCCGATCCATCGCTTCCCGTCGGAGGCGGCCCTTGCAGCTCCATCTGCGTGATAGCTGCCTGCACCAGTCCGAATACCGAGTCCAGATTCACTCCCATCGTGTGTCGCCACTGCTCTTCCGTCATCAGTTCAATGGGCACATCCTCCGCCAGCCACACGCCGTGATTGGCCACCAGCACGTCCAGCCGCCCAAAAGCCTTCACCGTCGCCGCCACCAGCAACCGGCCTTCCGCCGCTGTGCTGAGGTCCTGCTCCAGCGCAACGCAATGCGACGGTCCCCCACACTGCGCCATCACTGCATGGGCCAGTTCCTTCGCCTGCCGATAGCTGAAGACGACGCGCGCCCCCGCTTCAGCAAAAAGGCGCACCGTTTCCGCACCGATACCCCGAGATCCGCCCGTGATCAATGCAACCTTGCCGTCCAATCGCAGTGAAACGCCAACCATAGCTCCAACCTAAAGCATTCTCGCAGGGGATGTCGAGCCAACTGCAATCGCAGTTTGGCGCAGACCAGCGATTGTGGATAGACCCTATTTCTCGATCGAAAGCAGCCCCTTGTCCACCAGTGTCGGAGGTCTCCTAAGCTGCGTGGCCTGCTCAAACGCATACGCCCAGCCCAGCAAATCGCCGTCCCGCCAGCGCCGTGCCGAGATCTCCAACCCAAATGGCAGTCCATTCGGATAGAACCCGGCCGGTACCACGACTGCGGGTACGCCAATCATGTTCACCCAACTGGTATCGCTGTGCGGCCCCGTGCTCACCACGCCATCCTGTGGCATCGTCTCGTCCACCGGCGGCATCTGAATTGCCGGATAAACGTACCCGTCCAGGTGCATCCGATCCAGCGTCTCGTTGTACAGATCAAGCAACTGTTCGCGCGGCGTCAACACCTCCACCGCAGCCTGCGGATTATCCTCAAACGTCACCTGTGCCGGCACCGGCCGAGGATCGTGCGCATCCGCCTTCCCGCCTCCGATAATCGTCGCCGGCAGCGGAGATCCAACCGCCTTCTCATATTCCTCTGCCGAGTGATACTGTGCCGGACCATAGTGAGCCAGAAAACTCTCCGTTCCCTCGCGGATGTAGGCGAGCGTGCTCACATGAGACGCGATCTCCGCAAAACGATCGGGCAAAATCGAATCTTCAAACACCACCGTCGCCCCTGCCGATTCGAGCCCTTTAATCGCCTTCATGAAGGCCGCTCGCGTTTCCGGTTGCAACGGAATCCGTGCGGCCTCGCGTTCGGCAGCCGCCTGGCTCGCCGTGTCCGCCGCCGGAATGCCCTGAAACGGAATGCCCGCGCCCTCAAGAATGAACGCCGGTACCCCGAATCGCTTGCCCTTCAAAGCATCAGGGCGCAAATACTGCGTGTACGGTCCCGCTTGCGCCTTTCCCGTCGAGCCCGTCGTTGCGGAATCCATCGGATCCTCGCCCGCCATGACCGTCAGCGCAATCGCCGCGTCCGTCACATCGCGAGCGATCGGTCCCGTGTTGTCCAGCAGCCAGTCCAGCGGTGCGATGCCCGCAATGCTCACCAGCCCGCGCGTAGGAAACACGCCCACTACAGCGCTGGTTGCGGCCGGCATCCGGATCGAATTGCCCGTGTCCGTGCCGTTGCCCAGCAATGCCATGTTCGCTGTCACCGCCGTAACTGTGCCGCCCGAAGAGCCACCGGGGCTGAACCGCACATCGTATGCATTCCCCGTTCGCCCGTAAGCGCTGCTCCGGTTCGTATCGCTGGCCGCAAAGTCCGGCATGTTGGTCTTCCCCAGAATCACGGCGCCGGCCGCACGCAGCTTCGCCACAATCGTTGCATCGCGCGGCGCAACCAGCTCGTGTCCGGGTATTGTGTAGCCCACCCACCCATCGCTCGTCACCAGCCCCCGCACGCAGGTGTTCTCCTTGATCACAATCGGAACGCCCCACATCGCACCGCGCCGGTATCCGTCTCCGCCAGCTTTGGCTTCTGCGTCCTCGCGGGCGGCGGTCTCGAGCGCTCCCTCGGCATCGAGGTTCTCAATTGCGCCATAGACAGCGTTGTACCGATGAATCCGCGCAATATACCACTCCACCACTTCGCTCACGGTGTATTTGCGCTCGCGATACAGCCGCTCCAACTTCGGAATCGTGACCTCCATCAGGTCACGGTTCATCGCCGTCGCGGTTCGCCGCCCGGCGGCCAGAGAAGTCCGTGTCTGTGCGGTGATCGGGCAAGAAAACCCAAGAGAAAGCCATGCGATAGCCGATGCGGCCACCATCCGGGTCTTGATCATGAGGGACGTTCTGCTCCTTGACGAGGTCCCGCGTCACCCCGCGAGCACCTCGTGCGAAAGATAGCAGACTTTTGAGACCGATGCGGCCTCAGTGCTGACTTGGCAAAGCAGTGTTAAATCTCAGATGGCCCGCAGCATCCGCGCCGGTAGAAAGATGATCGCGCTCACCAGTTCCAGGACGCCGCCCACGGCAATGCCCACCAGTCGGAATGGCAGCAGGAGCAGCCAGACAAACGGATACAGAATCAGGGCCAACAGCGCCAGCGGCCAGCACAACACAAGCAGAATGCAGAAAAGGAGAAATTTCATCATGATTCAAGTACCTCGCCGCCCACCTCAAGTCGCAGGGTCTATCGCAGCATACGCAAGCGCCTCTACCCCGGTTCCGGCGTCTCACCGCATTCTACTGCTTGCCAAGCGCGGCTGGTAGGCCACCTTCAGCGATACCGGCTTCTGCCCACGCACAAGACCGCCCATCCACTTCGAGCTTGAGGTTCTGCGTGAGGGCGGATACGCGCCGACTTGCTGCTTCGGCGTGCGACAGGACTTCGGCAGGATGGCGCGAATAGCGAATAGATCGTTGCATATTATTTCTTCGTTTGGCGCACACTGAGAACAGTAATGAAAATCCGCCCCGATCCAGCATCGAAGAGATCCTATTTCAACTGCAAATTAGCAAGGTTCGCCTTCGTCAAGTCTTCGCCGTACAAGTCCGTAAACATACATTTTTAAAGGAGATACAAGCCAAGCAAGGCGTTCCCTTTCCCTTCGCCAACGGCAACTTGCTCGGGTGGTCTCTGATTCAACAGCTCGCAACCGCAATGCGCGTGTTTTTGAAAAAGCGTTCTAGCCTTCAAAAGTGCGCGAACCTCATTTCTTCTTCGACCCGGCTTTTTCTTGCAGCACCTTTTTCCGTTCCCTAATCACCATCGCCCGCTCCTTCTCCGGCAGCGCCAGCACCGTCTTGGTTCGCTTCGGCAGTTTCTCGTAAATCAGCGCATGAGCTCGCCGAAGCTCATCCTCAACCTCTCGCGCTCGCAGCACATCCCAGCGTTCCACCGTCACCCATCCCGCCTTGGCCAGGTAGGGCGAAGCAATAATCCCCTCGCGCTCCACCAACTCGTGAAACCGCTCTGCCCCGCAGTGAAACCACAGCACCCCGGTGCCGGTTCCGTCCAAGTCTGTCATCGCAAACATCTTGCCGCCGATATCCCTGTCGCCCACCCAGTAGACCAAATGATGTCCCCAGTTAACGGTCTCCGTCACATTCGGCAGTCCGAGGCAAATCGCCCGTATCCGCTCGTTGTCCATGCCCCAAAGTATGCCGCAATCCCCCGGCCATACCAATTTCAAAAATTCACAAATCTGTACCTGCAGGCTTCACCGTTTCAATTGGCCCCATCTGGTGGACAGTTTTCTGGTGGCTCGTTGCCCTGAACATCACGCAGCTGTCGAGGCGATGCATCGACCTGCTGCGTGGCAAATGGCAGCAATCAGGCGGCGCACAGAATATTGTCGTGAAGGTTTTTGGCCTCAGCCCTCTCGGCCTGCTGTTATTCACTCCGGATCACAGCCATATCATCCTCAAGCATCCGGAACTCGACCAACCGCACTACATTGCCACTCTCAACACGATCAATCAGAATATCCGGCAGTCTCTCTTGCTCGTTTGTGCCATCGTAGTTCTGCAGTTGGCTTGGGACATCGCGAAGATGATCACCGCCGCCTATCGAGAGCGTGCCGCCGTGCGATAAGTTCGTTGTCGCGAGCAGGCTTTTGTGGGTCGCCGGGGGTGATGCATCGTTCTAGAACTGGCCCTCGAAGACGTGGAACCGGCGCTCCAATTCCCACTGCGCCGCTGCTTTCTGGCTGCCGTCGAGAAAGGTCTTGCAGGCAGCAGACGGGTGGTCCGACCCGGGCGTCTGGCCGTGACACGCGCTTGTCGGGACGGTGAACACGTCCGCCACGCTCCACAAGCTCGAACCCGGAAGGAAGGTATGCTCCATTCCGGTGCGAGCCAGTTGCTTCAGATCCTCATAGCCGAGGTGGTAGTCCATAGCGGCGCGCGTGTACTCGTGCGTGAGATCGATGCGGCTCACCCCCTCGTCATCCGTTGAAAGCGCCACCGGCACATGCGCGGCACGGTAGACCTGAAAGGGATGTTCAGCGCCCTTGATCCCCAGAATCCCCTCGTTTGAACTGAGGTTGATCTCGACCATCACCTGCTTCTGCGCCATCTCCTTCAGCAGGACTTGCGGATTGTCCTCATACATCACGTCGACGCCGTGGCCGATGCGCTCAGCGTGCCCCAGTTCCACCGCCTGCCGGATGTGAAACCGCAGCCCCTCGGGCGGCACCAGGCCGGGAGCAAGTTCGCCGGCATGTAGGCTGATGTGA
The DNA here is from genome assembly GCA_963800145.1 of uncultured Acidobacteriaceae bacterium. Classification (GTDB taxonomy): domain Bacteria; phylum Acidobacteriota; class Terriglobia; order Terriglobales; family Acidobacteriaceae; genus Telmatobacter. The sequence continues at coordinate 798,852 of CAWCZX010000002.1, forward strand.
ACTTTGGGATAGACCGAGTGCAGATACTGCACCATCTTCATCTGCAATGTATAGTCCCGCATCGAAATGTAGCCGTCTTCCGGCATCACGAAGTTGATCCCCACCCAGGTATTGTCATGCGCATCCATCGACGCCTGGATCGTCTCAAAACCGAGCAGCGTCTGCGCGAATACCTGCTCGGGCGAGTAGCCCCGGAGCACCTGGTAGATATAGCGCACCTGAACCTTGCAGGCTGGCGTGGCCTGGGGTGTTCCGCAATGCTCAATATCCCGCCGCAACCCCTCCGCGGCATGCACATCTTCACGGTCGGCATACACCTCGTCGCGAAGGCCCAGCGAGAGCAGCGTATTCCGATATTGAGCGAAGTCCATGTTCAAGACGTTCTCATGAGCCATCGCCGCCGCGCGCCCGAACGGCGGTGTTTCCATCAGTTCCAGGTACTGTTGATTTTGCGCGGCCGCTCGACTCGCTACCTCGTCCACCCATTCGCCGATGTGTTTGTTGCTCAGCCCGTGAAAGCGGTCAAAAGTCGAGAAAAACTGATCGTGCCCGCTGAACTCCGGCGTGGCGACAAAACTCCGCATGGAAAAAGCATCGACCAGCCGATCGTATAAATCCTGCTCGGCGGTCGTCAGCACGCCGGAGAGTTCCGCAGCCGGCTCCAGCGGAGCGGCGCAAGGAGGTTTAGCAAAGCTAAGCGCCTTGGGATCAATGCATAGCCCATCTTCGCCGGCATCCTTGATAAAGGTCTCGGCGTAGACCGCCCCACTAAGATGTACGTGCAGATCAGCACCCTTGGGAAACTGATCGAGGAAGGCGTGCAGGGTGAGCGGGCCGCCCTTCACAGCGGCTTCGTAAGCACGAACTGCACGAATTTCGGCGCCATTGGACGACGCAGGCGTCTGACCGCTGAGACAGGCCGAGGCGGCAAAGATAGGCAAACCAAGAGCAAAGTACCGCAAGGAAGTGGATCGCATAATCGATTTCCATAGTAGTGCAGAGGCCTCAGCCGCGGCCAGTATCCTTCAACCAGGTCAACCAGGTGCAAATGCTTTCCATCCTTGCGCGTTCACCAAAAAATGATTCCCGTCTCTCCCACGAATTGGCCAAAGCGATCCAGCCCCAAGGCAGGTTTGGCGAGTGTGAAGGGAGTTGGTATACTGGCACAGTTGTTGCAGTGCACTGTTCGTGGATCGTCCTTCCTTCATTCCGGCCTCGCCGGTACCCACGCGGAGACTTGCAACAGAAGTTTGCACTGAGGCCAGATAGCTCAGTGGTAGAGCGCGGCCCTGAAAAGGCCGGCGTCGGCGGTTCAATCCCGTCTCTGGCCACCACTTCTTTGAATAACTTAGAGCACTTCTACCAGAATTCTTCTCCCCACCATCCACCCGTCATCGGCAATTGCACTTACCATGACGGCGCACAAGCAAATCACCAGCCAAGACTATGTCAGCCCGCCCAGTGCAACTCTGACAAGAGAAAAAGGTCGCGACGATTCTGTTCCTGGCAAATGCTATTTCAGCTCTCCACTGTGCTCCATGTACTGCACGTAGGCCAGTAATGCACCCCAGTGGTAGAAGCGATCACTGCTGGACACATCGTCGCCAGTGCCGAGTGTGGCGTTGTAGTTCTCATGCACGTGGCTCTTTTCCCTCCACTCCTTGAGAAACAGGTCGTACGACTTCTGGGCGAACTCCCGGCGCGTGGCCGCGTCGTCGTAGTTGCACAGGCCGAGATAGACGAGGTAGTTCATCGGTCCCCAGATGCGGCCGCGCCAATAGTCCTGGTCCTTGAAAGCCGGGTCGTTGCGCTCGATCGAAGGAATGATCCACTCGCCCCAGAACTCCGTGGGATTGAGCAGATGCCTTTTGATCATCGTCCTTGCCTGGGCAGGCGTGGCCGCCTTGGCCAGCATGGGATAAAAGTTCGTGGGTGAGAGGCGCGTGTTGAACTGGCCGGTGTGCAGGTCTTTGTTGAGGAAGATGCCGGTGTCCTCGTCCCACAGGGTCGCGAGCCTGGCGCGATAGCGGGCCGCGCGGTCCTTTAGTTCCCTCGCTTCGGCTTGCTTGTCCAGGGTTTCGGCGATCTGTGCCAAAGCGTCGCAGTCGGCGATGTACATACTCATCAGGCCCACATCGGCATACTCCAGCACGTGAGTCTGCTGGTTGTAAGTTGTGTCGTCGTACATCGGGCTATTGTCCAGCCCCGACTCGAGGATCGCGCCCTGGCGGGTACCCCTGGATTCATCGTCGAGATTGCCGGGCTCGTTCTGGCCGTCGCTGCCCCAGGCCAAGTAGCCCTGGATGTCGCGATGCTTGGACCACCAGCGGTTCCAGCGCATCAGCGGCGGAAAGGCGTCTTCGAGAAACCAGAGATCGTGGAACTTGCGGTACAGGCCGAGGACGGTGATGGCGCCGACAGGGGGCTCGGAGCGGTCGAAACTCTTCCATTTGCCGGCGCGAGCATAGTTGGGGACGAACCCCTCGGCGGTCGATTCGCGGAGAATCTCCATCGCGTTCGCATAGGCGAGGTCGCGGCTACCCACCGCTGCCAGTGTTGCCGCGAAAAGATTGTCCCAGTCTGCCAGCACCCAGCCACCCCAATCCACGCTCCAAACACGAGTGATGGGAGATATAACCCGGTCGCGACCTGGGTCGAAAATGGTGTCCCATCCCATCGTTGTTTCGATCGCGCCCAGGATGGCCCCGTCGACAGCCGGTTCAGCGACAGACCGCTCGAAGACAATGCGTTGACGATCGATTGCGGACTGAATCTCTACGAGCGAGCGGCGTCTGCCGGTACTCAGGCCAACTGGCTCGGTAAAATCGAAGGCGAAGTATGGGCCGCCGATAGGCAGGTCGATGTACGTGCTGGACTGCGCCATCTGGGGCGAAGCGCACGTGCAGTAGACCGGTACGCTGCCGGATGTTCCGTGCGTTTCAATGACGTCGGCATGACGGATGGCCGTTCCGGGGCGATTCCAAAGAAAGTTGACCGAAAACACGATCGTAGGCGGAAGCGACGGCTGAGGCCTTGCGGGTAAAGGCGTGGCCAGCAGGACCAGATCGCTGCCGTCGTGTGCGCTCTGCACGCGCCACGTATGACCTTTCCACGAGATGCGCAGGTCAGAGTAACTGCCATCCCAAGTGTGCGGTCCCGGGACCACCTGTTCCGCACCGGTTTCCAACCGCCCGATGAGAGTGTTCCACAAGAATTCGTCGCCTCTGACAGTGGCGTTGTGCTTGACGCCAACGTTGATGGCCAAACCCTCGGGAAGCAGCACATGTGTGGTCACGCTGTGGACGTCCCATGTATTCCACCCCTGCGCCAACCCGGTTTGCAGCTGCCGATAATGCGTGGAAATGGGGTCAACAGCGCCACGAGCATCGGCAAAACGGGATGAAGTCTGCGGAATGGCCGAAACGTCGGTCTGGGCATCAGCCGCGTGTGTCGCTGCGACAAGGGCCACGCTCAGGACAATGCACGCCGGTACGATCGCAATTGCTTCAGTGGACACACGCATGAGGCTTCCTCGAACGGGCGCACGGTTTCTGATTCCGGGCCGCCGTCCACACTATAGCCCCGCTGTCATAGAGCTGGGACTTTGATGAGCGGAAAGCAGCGAGACCTGGTGGCTATTCCAGATCATGCCTCGATGCCGGGTGCAACAGGGCAAAGCTGTGCTTTCCGGTCCCGGTTGCGACGCGGGAGTTCAGACAATTTCTCATCCGATGATTTTTCATAATCGAATGAATATGCTTGACTTTCGCCGGGCTATCCCGTTTATATGCTTCATTCAACAATAAGGAGGAATCGAAGGCCGGTTCCCCCTCTGTTTTTATGCGATGATCACCCGTTCGCCGCTTTTGCGAGAAGAACTGAGGCGGCGGGGAGACCGGAACGGGAAGATCCTTCGATTCGGCCCCGGTTCGAACACAAGGCCTGAATCTGCCTGCGGCACATCCGCAAAGAGGCTTTCTATGAACGAGGATCGAGAGAAATTGGCAATGCAAGAGACGGTGGATACGCACTCCCACTTGGCAATTGATGGGGGAACCCCAATTCGAACGGAACCGTTGCCGCTCGAGTTTCCCGGGGTTCACCATATGGACGATCAGGAAGTTGAAGCGGCGTCTCGGGTGGTTCGCAGCAGGTCATTATTTCGCTATTACGGCATCGACCTGCAAAGAGAGGTTGAAGCATTCGAGGTAGAATTCGCAAGTTTCCTGGGTGTCTCCCACGCTGTCGCCGTGAGCAGCGGCACTGCGGCCCTCAACGTTGCGCTTTCGGCCCTCGGTGTTGGACCAGGTCAGGAAGTGATTGTTCCGGCATACATGTGGGTATCAGTTGCTGCGGCGGTGGTGACGCGCGGAGCCATACCCGTGCTGGCGGATATTGACGAGACGTTTTGCCTGAACCCGAAGGCGCTGGAAGTACGGATTGGCCCCCGGACAACCGGAATCATCGTAGTGCACATGAGCGGTGCACCGGCCGATATTGAGTCGATCCGAGAAGTCGCTCGGCGCCGCAAACTTTTCCTGCTGGAAGACTGCGCCCAATGTAATGGCGGCACGGTTCACGGACAAAGGGTCGGATCCTTTGGCGACATTGCCACCTTCAGTTTCCAAATGAATAAGAACATGACTTCGGGCGAAGGCGGCGCCGTGGTCACCAACGACCTGCGCCTTTACCAGCGGGCTTTTGCCTGCCACGACCTGGGCTATGTTCGAAACGATCAGGGGCGGCTGAATACGACCGATCCGGATCTGTGTCTCTGGGGCCAGGGATGCCGGCTCGATGAACTTCGTGCCGCCGTGTTGCGTGTGCAGTTGAAGAAGTTGCCGTCGATCATCGCCAGCATGCGCCGAAGCAAGTCGCGAATTAGAAAGGTTCTGGAAAAATTCCCGGAGATTCGATTACGCAGGATCGTAGATGTTGCCGGAGACACGTCGCCCTTTTTAATTACGACTTACCAGAGTGGGGATATCGCCAAACAGGTCAACCTGGCGTTGCGAGCGGAAGGTATTGTCACCTATCCGCAAGGAATGACGAACATCGTCATGACAGACTGGGGCTTCCATCTCTACTACAACATCGCGAGTCTGTTGATGCGCACGAGCGCCGACCGCGGAGGGTTTCCATGGAACCTGAGTGAAAACTCCGGTTTGAGAATGGAATATACAAAAGGAACTTGCCCGGTGGCAGATGACCTCTTCGAGCGGAGTATCCTTCTTGCAATTCCATCTTCACTCACTGAACGCGACGAGGACGACATCATCCGCGCATTTGAAAAGGTTCATCGCGCGCTCTTGGCCCGCTAGCGTCATCCAGGATCCTCCATGACCGACAAGCGAGACGCGCTGGTTTTTGACTACGACGGAGTCCTTGCAGACACTGAGCCGCTCCATTGGAAATCCTGGGCCGTCCTATTGTCACAGTATGATGTTCAACTCGGTTGGGACGATTACTGCCGCTTTGGCCGCGGCGTCAATGATGCGCAATTGGTTGAGATTTTCCGGGAAAGAGGACTGGTTCCGGACACAGCTGATCTCCAGGATCAGAATCGCGAACGCAAACGAATGGTCCAGGAATGGTCTCTGGCAGAGGTCCCAATTCCGTCAGCAACAATTCGATTGTTGAAAGCATTGATCGAATTCCGTATCGGATTAGTCACAAGTTCGGATCGATCCGACGTGGAGCCGGTTCTTCGCGCCGCAAAGATTTTCGACGTATTCGACGCAATGGTGTTCGGCGAAGATGTGAGCACGCCAAAACCTTCTCCAGTTCCATATCAATTGGTTGCGCGACGATTGGAAGTCAGCACCGGGATAGCTTTCGAGGATTCTGAGCCTGGACTCAGGAGTGCAATGGCAGCGGGGTTCAGGGCTGTCAGAGTGGAGCAGCCGGGAGATCTTCCGCGGATCGTGGCGCGATCTCTCAACGTCGGACATCAACTTAAATAATCGCCTCCAGCCGTTTGCTTCATGGGTGGAATCTGTCCAATGACAACGACTCGATCAGGATTTCGTGAATCCCGAGGCATACGAATTCAACTCGAAAACGCCAATCGCGAATTGGCAATTGAAACGAGCGTGAACTGGATGAAAGCGCAAAGAGGTGGCGGGTTCAAACAACTCTTCTTGCGACGTGTGTTGCCCCTGATGGCGCTGCTGGCCTGTTTGCTTCTGCCGAGAGCGGCCAAACCGCAGTCCACGAACGCCGGCTTACCTTATCTGGATGCGCAGCAGCCAATCGATGTGCGCGTCAATGATCTTTTGCAGAGAATGACGCTCCTCGAAAAAATCGGCCAACTCAACCTTCCCTGTGCTTACGTTGACGCGCTGGGAAAGACCCGGGCCGAGAAGATGGACGCGGCAAGAAAATTCGCGGCCGGGACCTACACCAACGAAATCGGGCCGGGCTCGGGCTTCTTTACGTTGGCGGACACTCTTCATCTGAATAACCTTTCGCAGCAGGTCAAGTTCTTCAATGAACTGCAACAGATCGCGACTACGCAAACGCGATTGAAGATTCCTCTTCTTGAGGATGAGGAGGGGACACACGGCGCAATGTTCGCGGGCGCGACGGTGTTTCCGGAGGGGCTTGCGATTGGCAGCACCTTTGACATGCCCCTGGTCCGAGACCTCTATGCATCATCCGCTCAGGAGGCAAGATCGACCGGAATCCATATGCTCTCCACGCTGGTTTTAGAAACGGACCGCGACCCCCGTCTCGGGCGGAACATGGAAGCATATACCGAGGACCCATACCTCGACGCCCAGATTGCAAAAAGCATCGTGCAGGGAGCCCAGGGGTCGCGCATCGACGCTCCCGACGCGGTAGTCGCATTGATGACCGATTTTCCGACTCAGAGCGAACCTGTAAGTGGAATGGAACGCGGTGCAATCGAGCTTTCGGAGCGGTACATTCGAGAGAACTTCCTCCCACCGTGGATCGCGGCGTTCCAGGCCGGCGCGCTCGGAGTGATGGCAGGGTATCCGGAGATCGAAGATGTTCCGGAGCATGCATCAGAGAAATGGAATACGCAGATTCTTCGCAACGAACTAGGTTTCAAAGGGATCGTCGTCAGCGAGGGCGGCGGATTCGACACGCTTTTGTACGAGCATATCGTCTCGACGCAGAAGAAGGCGGGTGCGCTGGCGTTACGAGCCGGGGTCGATATGGATATTACCTACGAGCCCGCATACATGGGTCCCCTTGTCGCGAATGTCGAGCAGGGGAAGGTTCCGGAAGCACTCGTAGATCGGGCGGTTCGGCGCGTGCTGGCGTTGAAGTTCGGTCTCGGACTGTTTGAACACCCATATGCCGACCTCGGCAATGCGGAACGAGTCGTTCATTCCGTCGATCATCAGAAACTGGCGCTCCAGGCAGCTCGCGAAGGAATCGTTCTGCTCAAGAATGAGAACGATCTACTCCCTCTCAGGAAAGATATAAAGTCGATCGCCGTGATTGGCCCAAATGCGGATGACGGATGGAGCCAGTTGGGAGACTATTCTCCCCAAGCGGTGCCACAAAAGATCGTGACCGTTTTAGACGGGATTCGAAAAAAAGTCGCGGCGGGCACGCCTGTCAAATATGTTCGCGGCTGCGACGTCATCGGGGGGAAAGATGAAATCGCGGAGGCAGTAGCAGCCGCGCAGAATGCCAGCGTCGCGATCGTGGTTGTTGGTGAACATCCGAACAATGACGGAAAAGGGACGGTGCAACCTACCGACGGGGAAGCGTACGACATCACCAGTCTCGATTTAACGGGACACCAGGAAGAACTGGTTCATGCCATCGAGGCGACGGGCAAACCGGTGGTTCTGGTGCTAATCAATGGTCGGCCGCTCTCGATTCGCTGGGAAGCCGAGCACGTCGCGGCGATTGTTGAAGCCTGGGAACCCGGAGAGCAGGGCGGAGACGCTGTCGCCGATGTATTGTTTGGCGACTACAACCCGAGCGGCCGCTTGGCCATCACCATTCCGCGAAGCTCAGGACAGCTCCCTGCTTACTACAACTACAAGCCTTCCAAGGAATATTGGATCAAGCAAGGATGGAGTCATAACAAAGGATATTCCGACATGCCCGCGACGCCACTCTATCCATTTGGCTATGGGTTGAGTTTTACGAGCTTTCGATACGAAAACCTTCGCGTGACTCCAGCACAAATTACTCGTGCTCAAAGCGTGGTGGTGAGTCTGGATGTAACGAACACGGGACAACGAGCGGGAATCGAAACAGTGCAGCTTTATCTGCACGAACGCGAAACTCCCGTGGCGATCCCTGTCAAGAATCTTCGCGGTTTCGCGCGTGTGGAGCTGAATCCGGGAGAGACAAAGGAAGTGAAGATGCAACTGGGACCCGCGGAGCTTCAGTTGCTTGATGGTGATCTGCACTGGGTAGTTGTGCCAGGGATATTTGACGTGATGGTTGGCAAATCGTCAGATGAAATTCTGTTGAATGGAACTCTGGATGTAAGAGAACCAGCGGCCGCGTCTGCCCATTGGCCGTCTGGTTTCTCGTCGGGCGCGCCCACGGGAAGATGAGCTAAGGACGGACACCATGAGTGCTTTGAGTCGACGGGAGTTTCTTCAAGGCGCGGGCGCGCTCGGCGCAGGAACGACGCTGGGAGGTTTTCATCGATCGTTCGGTTTCGCAATTCCGGAAGAGGTAAATGCCAACCTTCCCGACTGGGTTCGATCTGTGCGGCTTTTGATCGCCGAGGGATATTGTCCGCCATTCTATCCTGCGCTGGATTACGATCCGAAGAAGGCAGTCGACATTGCCCTTCGTCTTGGATGCAACGCGTTCCGTTTCCCGACGTTCTCCTATGTGGCATATTTCCCGACTAAGACGCGGATGCCTCGCCATCCTGAGCTTGGTTCACGCGACCTCCTCCAGGAGACAGTGGAGTTATGCCACCAGGCTGGCATCAAGCTCGTGGCATATAACCCGTTGAACCATCCATTCATGGATATCAAGACGGATAATCCGGATTACCCAGACTGGACCCGGAGATTTGCCGACGGCAAGCCGATGATCACCACTCATTTTGGCTGGAGTTCGTACTTTGAGGGTTGCCTCAACAGCCCTGTGCGTAATCAGATACGAGCGCGCGTGCGTGAAGTGATCTCCAACTATCCCATCGATCTGATGTATTACGACGGCGCGTACGAGGGCATGGATCATGAGCCGGACTTCTGTCACTGCAATTACTGCAAAGAGGCCTATTTTAAGGCTCGCGGCAAAGATATTCCCTTGCAGGGCGCGAACACCACAGTGGAAGAACTGGTGGAATACCGGCAATGGATGGAGCATGACGTCGTGATTGCATTCATGCAGGAAATCTGCACGATGGTGCGCGAGGTGCGCGACGTGCCCCAGACTTACAACAACGGCGAGATGATGCGGAACGGCTGGACAGCGAAGGCTTATCTCATCCCGGAGATGACGACGTTCATGTTCGAAGCCGCGCAGACTCCAGAGCAGAAGTTGTTTAACATTCGCGCCGGCCAATCGACCGGAAGGAATCTCTGGACCTATGTCGGTTCACATACCGTGTACAACCGGGAGCACATCAAAGATCAACTCCTTGGGGGATGGTTCAGCTATCCGATTGAAGGGCAACGACTGCAACTGGATGCTGCAATGGCGACGGCCGCGCGCGCGGGGTACTGCTATTGGGGGTTGAACCGTTTGTTTTACGAGCCGGAGGCGCTTGATCGTCCTTCGATTCGGGGACTGAAAGCGATCTTCGACTTTTCGCGGTCGAACGAAGCGTTGTTTCGTACCGTACGCCCTGCGCCGAGTGTTGGGATCCTGCTTTGCACCCAGGCCATCGGGTGGTATCACAACGATAAATTTGTTCTGGACGCCTACAGCAACTATTACTACGGAGCGTTTCAGGTTTTGAAGGACATGGGATATGACTCTGAGCCATTCCTCGATTACCGAATGACGGCCGCTTCGCTGGCAAAGTACAAACTTGTTTTTGTGCCAAATGCTCCGTGTCTGAGCGATGCGCAGTGCGCCACACTTGCCGGCTACGTGGAGGCCGGCGGAACCCTGCTTGCGACTCACCTGACTTCAATTGCCGATGAATATGGCAGGCCGCGCAAAAACTACGGGCTTTCTGAGTTGCTCGGTGCCAAGCTCAATTCAACTGACCCGATCGTGCAGATGACAGACCTGTATCTGCGCCTGATTCCGTCGGGGAAGCTGATTCCGCAGGATCCTCAGGTGATAAAGTTTGAGGCCAATCCGGATGCAACCGTTCTGGCGGAGACATATGAGCGCGGTTATCGCCGTGTTTTTGGACCTGCGGTGGTGAACAGGCGTCACGGCAACGGCGAAGCGATCTACATTGGCTCCGGGCTTGAGGCGATCTACACCGAGACACTGAACGATGCAGTTCTCCGCTATTTCCACACGCTCCTTGATCCGGTTCTCGCATCGCACCGATCCTATGAGGTCGATTTCCGGCAAGGATTGATGGCTGAATTTGCCGCCTCAGAAGACGTGATGGTGCTGCATCTGATGGCCGATACTGGAAACATCTCGAAGAAGATGCTGGTCGAGGAAACTTTTCTGCCCGTTGAAGACGTCCGTGTTCGTCTTCGGATTCCTGCGCATCGGAAGGTATCATCTGTTTCTCTGATGTGGAGCAAGAGCAGCGTGCCGTGGGCAGTGAAGGAAGGTTGGGTCGAGTTGACGGTGCCGCGTATCCGAATTTACGAAGTCGTGCGCGTGGACTTGGTCTGAGGTGTCGATGTTCAACGGTTCTGTCATCGGCTTTGTAGAACGAACGACGACTCATCACTGTATGTTGAGAAACTCCGCGATGAAGGCATCGTCCTGAACATTTACCTCGTCGGTGAGATCGCCCGGAACATAGCGATATTGGTAAGGTGGTCCGAGCGCGACCACTTTGCCCATCCAGTTCGTTGGATCGGTCCAGAGCACCTGCTTTGTTGCCATGACCTTCACCAGGTCCTGCAGATCCCAATGAAGTAGGAAGCCGGGAATAACCGCGTCCCACAGGTCCATGGTCATGGAATTCTCCAACGCAGAACGCAAACTGTAGGGTGTCCTGTCGAGCCAAATTTTGCTTAGGCGAGCGTCGGCGGCCGCTGCGAGTAAAAGCCACGTGCCGGCAACTCCGCGTGCAACTCCGCAAATCGAGCCGCTATCCACATCATTGCGCGCACGCAGCAGATCCACACCGCGAAGAATGTCGTGCGCACGCATCGCCGGCAGGTTGCGGCCAATCAGGTTCGCCTGAAGGCTCGTGATCCAATCACCCGTATATGGCCCTTCGGTGTTCTTTACCAGGGAAGTGCGAGGTTTCATCTCCAACACAACTCGCCCAAGTTTGGCCATCTGCTCTGCAATTGCCGAAAGCGGCCTTCCATTCGCTCCCTCGTCTCCGCGAACCAGCACGACGGCTGGCTTTCGTCCAGGCGAGGATGGCAGATACAGAGTGGCGTCGAGCCAGATCCCCGCCTCACTCTGAAACTGAAAGTGCTGCTCAGTGACGGTTGCGCTACGCGTTTCATGCACCGATCTCACCTCTGGCGCGGTTCCGTCGGTCGCAATTTTCAGGTCCTGAAGGCATTTTTGCAGTTCCGCAGCGGTCCCTTCCCTTTCCTCAGCGCGCAGATTGTCCAGCAGCACTTTGAAAAGCTTGCGGCTGCCCGGTTCATCTTCAACATGGCCTGTCGGCGTCACCCTTAAATCATCATTTGTGTACATCTTTACCGGCCGCTCGTGAAAATCGCCCTTGCCGTCTTTCAACCAGCGAATCATCCCCTCATAAAGGGCCTCTCGGTTGACCAGCGGCATGCCATGCGTGCCCGGCCCCATGATGAATTTCAAGTTTGCCCGCGCATGGTAGAGATCGTACCAATCCTGAGCCTCGTCAAAGACAAGTTCGACACCATGGGAACTAAAACCGTATTCATCCGTCTCAGTAGCCTGCAGCAGCCACGGTTTGGGCGCCGACATTTCGACTAGGTCCGCGGTATCGAGACCGTCCGAGAGAAAATGAGGAAATACCATCTCCCCGTGGACTGCGGCTGTGGGAAAGAGCACTTCGAAGGAACTGGGATAGCAAGCAGGCACAACAACTTTGACTCGCGGATCGAGAGCGCCGATGAATGTGGTGAGCGCTCCACCTCCCGAGCACCCTGCCGCGCCAATGCGCGAAGCGTCGACCTCGGGCAGACTGGAAAGATAATCGAGAGAGCGCATTGCATCCCAAATGAAGTAACGGGCCAACCCTTGTCCAATCAGTTGCGATTGTGCATCCATCAAAATATGTTCAGGAACGGACCAGCCAGCTAATGGTTCGCCCAATTGGCGGCTGTAAGTCTGGACCCGCTCGCCCTGGCCGATCGGATCAAAGCACAAAACAACGAATCCCTTCATCGCCAAATTGGCAGCGATGCGCTGGTTTTCGGGCTTGCCCTGCTGCGTGTGACCGGCCTGGAGCAGCACAGCCGGATAGCGGCCCGGAGCATTGGGCCGGTATAGATTGGCCGTCACATAAAACCCCGGAAGACTCTCATAGATCACCTTTTCAATGGTGTAGGAGTCGGTGCGAATCTCACCGGTCATTCTCGCATTGAGCGGGCCATGGTAATCCGGTAACTCTCCAACCTCTTTGAGCAGTTCGCTGCGGACATACGCCCTTCGCTGGTTCGCATCAGCTACATTGCGGATTGCTCGAACGGCTTGCGAGCGCTGCTGCAGTTCTTTTTGTGCGATGTTATTGAGCCAGTTGAGCAGAGGATCTTGTGGTGAGGTTTGAGCTGGAGGCGAAGCGGATGCTGCCAGTGTGGTTAACGCAATCAGGAAGACGACCGCATTGATCGGCAGTCGCCGGCAGGAACGAAATCCACTGCGGCACCGAGTCTCTGGCAACATGGTTGACCTGCATTTCCTTGTGCGGTCTCAAGATATTTTGCCGAATTTCAGGGAGCCGGGGGCAGGTTCTTCCAATCCGTACTCGGCGTGTCGTGCAAGCGTCCAAGCATGCGATAGATTTCGATCAAACCATGATTCTCCATTTGCTCGCCGGCGCCCGCCTCGACCCATGTTGTTGCACTTACCGCTCCGTAGCCTCCTTCGGCAGCCGCCTTGATGGTGGGGAAATATCCATAGTAGCCATTCGTGTATCCAAGCAAAAAGCAGTCCTGCACAGGACAACGAGCCCGCAGGTCGGTTTGGAAATTCACAAAAGGTTCTCCCGGCATTCCCACCAACGCAATTCTGCGATTAATCAGCACTGTCGTCACGGGCAAGTGCAGGGTTGACTGGGTCGGGGCTGAGAACGCCTGATACGCCCTTGGACCGATCTCGCGCAGAACTTCCGCGTGAAATTTATCCGGGTTCCACCGCAGTTGAAAGGCCATTGAATCTTCGCTGAAATCAATTGCAGGATCGGGATCCTCGCTGGTTTGAATCTGTTTGGCGACACCGGCTGACGCATTACCCAAAGTCTGTCCGGCCCAATCCCGCCTTCCTACAGCACCTTCATTGACCGTTGTTGTCGCGTCGAACACATTGATGTCACCGGGCGCGCCCTGTACGAAGAAGGCAAGTGGCTTCCCGCCGAAAGCCTGCTCCACAACCTGGCACATGACGCCAGGAAAGTCTGCCGAGTAACGAAGATTATCCGGACCGAACGTGACCGGATGCGCAGCGTAGTTGACCAGGATGGCGAGCGGTTGTCCGTCCATCGCATCGATGCGCAACACCGCAATTAGGGGGTCTACCGGCCAGGTTGGCGCCTGCGTCGAATTTGACCACAGCATGGAGACCGTTCCGTCGGCGTTGATTAGTCTTCGGTTGTATCCGATATAGGCGGCTCCATAGCCCACTCCCAGGCGGACGGGCACGGCATGCAGAACCGCATCCCGTATAGCATTCGCGATCCGCTCAAGATCGGTCGTTTCCCAGGCCGGTGGATCGCTCGAATACTCATCCAGAATCACCGGCCCGGCATGGGTATGCGTCGCCTGAACTATCAGGTCGTCGATCCCGCTGGTCTGCTTTGCTGATGCTCGCAGGCGATCGAGCGAGGCGGAGCCAAAGGTACGCCCAAGGTCCAGGTCGACGTACGCAAGACGCGCATTTCTGGTCTCCAGAACCAGAACACGCGCATACAACGGATCGAGTGTTCCCTCGGCGCCTTTTGTGCGATCGAAATATCCCCACATTTGGGTGCCGGGCGGTGGAGTGATGTCGACCTTGGCGACTCCCGCCTTCATTGCGTCGCCCAATGAATTCCGGGGGAGAACCAGCGACAGCACGATGACCAAACCGGATAAGACAGTGCGAAATGAAGGTCGTTCGAGGTTCATCGCATTGCTCCGTGGTAACGATCCTGAAATAAATTCGCTGGAATTCCCTTGAGAAGGCGAGATCAGGCCAAGCAATCGGAGGAACTGATGGAAAGCTTGCCAGCAATATATCTACCTATTTCACGCACTGTCAAACTTTGCCGGCCCTCCTCGCCCATTCATGTTTGATACTTGCATGAGGGGATTGAAACAATGACTGTCGATCGGCGGGCTATTCTTAAAAGTCTGGCCGCAGGGCTTGTTGCCTCGGGAGTGCGGGCGGAGGGACACCAATCCGCGCCGTCGCTATACCCGAATGCTTCATTCAGAATCTGGGATGTGCACAGTCATCTGGGCGAACTTCCGGGAAACACGCCGGAACAGCGGATGCAGATTCTCGTCGAGCACATGGATCGCCTGGGAATCGAGCGTCTCATTCTTTCGCAAGGATATGAGGAATATGGAAGCCACGCGACTGCGGAGCAAGTGCGTATCGAGAACGATCGCGTAATGCGCGCTGTGCGACATTTCCCCGATCGCGCATACGGCTCTGTGTATCTGAATCCCGAACACACTGAATCCAGTTTGCAGGAGATTGACCGGTGCGTGCGCGACGGTCCGATGGTCTGCATTGGCGAGGTGCAAGCCGATGTCCGGTGTAACTCGCCGCTGCTCGATCCGATCGTCGAACGAGCGATCTCATTGAATGTGCCGATCCTTCAGCACACCTGGATCAAAAGCACAGGCAACGAGGAAAATGAATCGACGCCCTACGATGTGGTGGAGCTTGCCAGGCGTCATCCGCACGCGAATTTGATATGCGGACATACCGGAGGCAATTGGGAACTCGGCATTCGCATCATACGCGAGCAGAAGAATGTATATGCGGATATCGCCGGGTCGGACCCAACCTCAGGCTTCGTCGAGATGGCTGTTCGCGAACTTGGCGCAGAACGGGTCCTCTACGGAAGCGACGTGGGCGGCCGGAGTTTTGCTTCCCAGGTTGCCAAGGTTCTTGGCGCGGCGGTCCCCGATGAAGCGAAGAAGCTGATCCTTGGCGGAAACATTCGTCGCCTGTTGCAGCCTGCTCTCAATGCGAGGGGCTTGGCTTCATGATTGATACGAACGTTAGCTTGTTTCGCTGGCCTTACCGCCGATTGATCGGAGATTCTCCGGAGGAATTAGTGACGCGCCTTCGTGCGCGTGGAGTCACGCAAGCCTGGGCCGGAAGTTTCGAGGCCTTGCTCTGCCGCGACATGGCGGGCGTGAATCTTCGCCTCGCGGAGGCATGTCGCCAAGCCGGCTCCGGCTTTCTTCTGCCATTTGGAAGTGTTAATCCAAAATTGCCCGATTGGCGGGACGATCTGCGCCGCTGCTACGAAATCCATCGCATGGCGGGCATCCGACTGTATCCGAATTACCATGGCTACGGGCTGTCCGATCCTGTATTTGCGCAGTTGCTTTCCGAAGCGGCAGACCGCAAGCTCATCGTCCAAATTGCATTATCGATGGAAGACATTCGTACCCAACTTACTGTCATTCAGCCGGTAGATCCCGCACCGCTTGCCGATCTTCTCCCGCATTTTCCGCACTTATGCGTCGTGCTTTTGAATCATGGCGGATGGGCTAACGACGATGCCGGCGAGGCCATAGCGAAGATCAGAGATGCCCGAAATGCGTACTTCGATATCGCAATGAACGAAGGTGTTGGCGGACTTGAGCGCCTGATTGCAGCAACCTCATCCGCGCGCGTAGTCTTCGGTTCACACACGCCTTTCTTCTATTTTGAGTCCGCTTCGCTCAAGGTCCGATCGGCCGCTCTTCCTCCTGACCAGGAGAGCGCATTGTGCCAACGAAACGCGAAATCGCTACTGGATCGTCATGCGTAGCATCTCAAAATCTAACGTCGGGTGCCATCCTTTCCGAGCCGGGCTACTTGTTCGCCGGCAAGGAGAAAGGCTCCGACTCCAAAGTTATAACTCGAGCCCGGAAGATAGTAATTCGGTGCGCCATCAGTCTGCTGAACATTTCCCAATCGTCCGCTCGCATAAATTTGGTTGACCAGGCCGCGCCAGGCCTTTGCCACGACCGGCGCATACTGAGCGCGATTGAGCATTCCGTCATTTACGCCCCATGCGAGGCCAAACGTGATGAGCGCGGAGCCGGAAACCTCTGGTTGGGGATAGTCAGCAGGATCCAGCAAATC
The DNA here is from genome assembly GCA_963800145.1 of uncultured Acidobacteriaceae bacterium. Classification (GTDB taxonomy): domain Bacteria; phylum Acidobacteriota; class Terriglobia; order Terriglobales; family Acidobacteriaceae; genus Telmatobacter. The sequence continues at coordinate 815,403 of CAWCZX010000002.1, forward strand.
GGAGTGCCATAGCCCGGATTTCGGATCCTGAATCGATGCAAGCTCCGCCGCCATCTCGCGCAGCTGATCTTCATAGCGGCTGCGTGCGGGATAATCTTTCGGCATATACTCGAGTGTCCGGGCAAGTCCACCGATCACCCAACCGTTGCCTCGCGACCAAAAGATAGGCTTGCCCGCCGGATCAGACCGGTTCATAAATGTCTTGTCGCGATAAAACAGATGGTAGTGCGAATCGTACAAAGCTCCTGAAGTCTCCGACCACCGCTGATTGAGGTAATCCACATATTTGATTTCGTGAGTGGCCGCCGCCATGCGTGCCCAGGTAGGCGGCCCCATGAACAGGGTGTCGCACCACTGCCACCAAATTGGAAACTGGCCTTCCGGGACCGGAGGCATTCTGGCGTTGAATAGACCGTCGAGCGCCTTCTTCGTCGGCTCGATCTTTTCGGGTGCGGGATCGAGAAAATACAGTTCCAGGTAAGTCTGCGCGAGTGCCTGGTCGTTATTGTCGGGCCAACCTCTGCCTGCGGGATCTTCGGCTCCCATTTTCCATTGGAACTTCCCGGCCATCGTCAGCATGGCGTCGCGATATCGCGAATCGTTCAGTTCCCGTGACGCTGCCATCAATCCTGTGTCGAGAACGCTCCACGTCCAGCGCTGATCGAGATAAGGCTGTGCTCGCTCGAGTTCCCAGTCGGCTACCTTCCGCACAGCCGCATCCACAGCCGCAGGGCGCATGGAGGATGAGAGCTCAGCCTTCGGGCCTGGATCTCTGGGGGCATCGCCGAGGTGGCGCGCAATATCCTCGTCGATCCCGGCCTGTTCTTCGGCGCTGATGTTCGGCAAGTCTGCGGTCCCTTGCGGCGACACCACTTGCAAGTTGGCGAGCGCGGCCTGCTCAAAGGAATCCATCAGCCGCTTCCGATCTTGCTCTGACCAATCATCGGCGCGTTGCACTAGAAAAATGATGATCAGCCCACGATTGAGATCGACTTCCATGTCGGTCTTGTACGCGCCGCTGTGTTCGAAATAGCCGTCTCCGACATTCCAGCCAAATCCGTATGACTTCGCGACTTTGGCGCCCGTTTCTTTGGATGTCAAGAGACGTACCGATTCCTCTGACAAATACCGCCTGCCCTCAAACATGCCGTTGTTGGCCATCATCCGGCAAAATCTTGCCAGATCGTCGGCCGTCGAAAACAAGCCCCCAGCCGGGATGGCAAAGCGAAGCTGGCGGTCATCAAGAGGGTAAGTCAACTGTGAGATAGGAAACTCCCGCAGTTCTTTGTCGGCGGAGCCGCTCTTATACGACTTCGCGAGGCGCTCCAGTTGTTTGCTCGATGGCCAGAAGGTCGTGTCTTTCATTCCCAGTGGGTCCAACAAACGTTTCTGCAGAAAAGTTTCGAAAGGCATTCCGCTTACGACTTCGATGATGCGTCCGGCCGTATTGAATCCTTCGTTGCTGTATCTATATTGCTGTCCAGGCTGCAATGCAAGCGGTTCGGAAGCATAACTCTCGACGGCCGATTTGAGTGGGAGGAGATCGAGCGCTCCGGGTTCGCGTTTCGAACTGAACGAAAGGCCACTGGTATGGCTCAGAATTTCGCGGACCGTAATTGCGTGCGCGGCGGCCTCGAGCGGACTCGGTGTGCTCTCCTTCGGTGGCACACCCGCTGCTTGCGGCAGGACAGAAGCAAGCGTGCCATCGGGAATCGGATTGACCTTCTGCCCTTTGAACTCAGGCAGATATTTCTCGACCGGATCGTTGAGATCGATCTTGCCCTCATCCACCAACATCATGACCGCGCTTGCCGTGATCGCCTTAGTCATGGATGCAATCCAAAAAACGTCGTCGGGCTTCATCGCCCTATTCTGGGCAACGTCGGCATAGCCGATCGTCTCGCGATCGATGACTCGATCTCGGTCGGCGACCAATATGACAGCTCCCGCCAACTCGTGCCGGTCGATATAGGGTTTGACTACTTCAGCCAAAGGCCCCAGGCTCGCCGGTTGGTTCACCCACATATTGTTCTGAGCAGTGCAAACAGCCGAAGCACCGAAGCAAACTGTGAGAGTAGCTGCCTTGAGCAACTGCATTGTGCAGGGTCTTCTGTTAAGCATCGCAAAGGCGGATTGAACTGTGCGCCGTGCAAAGGCAATCGCAGTGGCCGCGCCGATGCTGCTGCTGGCCCCGGTGACAAGAACGGTCATCTTTTGGAGCGGGAATCCTTTTTTCATGATGAACCTGCAATCGACTCCTCAAGAGAAATGGATTTGGGCTCGAGAGGGCCCAACAAAAACCACAGAACGAACACGCAAACCAGCGGAGTGAGCCCAAACATCCAGAAGACCGGAATATAGGAACACAAGCCACTCCGTCAGGAGCGCAAACACATACCACCTGATCCCATGCTCGCAAAGCCGCAGACTCGCGTTCCTTACCTGTCTTGCGCAACCAAACCCCTAATAAGGCCAACGGCCCCCCCACCAATCCTCACTCGGATCTGTTAGCGGACGCAAGCCGTTTCGAAGCAACCCAATAGTCCTCTATTTCCTCCAACCTTCTGTTCTTGGTTTCAGGTACATAAAGCCAGGTAACGACACCTTGAATCAGTGCCATCAGTGCCAGGAAACCGAAGGTAAATGCCTTACCGATTACGTGAAACGCGAATGGGAACAGCAGGACAACAATCGCGTTTGCGACCCATTGAACGAGCACGGGAACGGTCATCGCCATCCCACGCACGTCATTCGGGAATATCTCTGGCATCAGTGTCCAGAACACGGGCCCGATACAGGCACAAAAGAAGGCAAGGTAAGTTAGAACGAGCACGAGAACAACCGTGCCTTGAAAGCGGCCAGCCAACACTGTAGCCATGAGCGCAAGCAGAAGCAGCGCCATACCCAGCGAGCCGACGATGTACAGAGGCTTCCGGCCAAATTTATCGATGATAAAGAGCGAGACAAGCGTAAACAGAAACTCGGTGACCCCGACGAGAAAGGTTGCGGCCAGGGCACTGTCCACTTTTGCGCCCGCCGATTGAAAAATCGCGGGGGCGTAGTCGATGATTGTATTGATTCCCGAAACTTGAATTAGAATCGCCAGCGCAGTGCCGACCGCGAGCGCTCGTCGCACCCCCGGGCGCAGCAGTTTGCGCCAGCTCTGGGTTGCCGCGAAACCGTGTGCTGTGATCTCCGCGATCTGTTCGTGGGCGCACTTCGCGCCGCCAATACGCTTCAACACTACAAACGCCTCGTCCACTCTTCCGCTGATGGCGAGGAATCGAGGCGACTCAGAAGCAAGCAGGGCAAACAGAAGAAACAGCGCGGAGGGAAGCACACCGGTGAGAAACATCCATCTCCAATTGTTTTGGCCTGTGTTGCGGAGCATGTAATTGAGGGAATAGGAGATGACAATGCCGCTGACGATCGACAATTGATACAGAGTGCCCAAGCGGCCTCTTATCGAAGGTGGAGAAACTTCTGACACATACATGGGAGAGAGTAGCGAGACCCCTCCCACAGCCAGGCCGCCAATAAATCTGGCAGTAACGAAGAACGCAAAATTTGGAGCCAATGCGGTGGCAATGGATGTCACAGCAAAGAGCAAGGCAACGAGTACAAGCAATCTCTTGCGCCCGTAGCGGTCAGTGAGCCTGCCCGCGAGGAAACATCCCAGGACACAGCCGAAAAGCAACGAACTGAAAGCCCAGCCGAGGCTTAAATCGCCCAAATCGAATTCACGAGTAATGTACGGCCCGGCGCCCGTGATGATGGCTATGTCGAATCCAAATAAGAGGCCCCCCAGCGCGGCGGTCGAGGCTAAGAAAGCAACATAGCGCGAGTTGGTTGATTCCGTCATTTAGCTAAACTCCGTAAGCGACGATTCTGTCAGGCGAGATCGTCTGCGCACACCACTTGCCCGTAACAGTATCCGCACTCATGATTGAAGGAGCTTCTTCCTTCTTCTTGAATTCACCTGGCGGCCAAAATAGTCCATGGGCCTTACTTCCTTCCGTTGAATTCGTGTACGGCATCAATCATGGCAATGATATTTTCCACCGGCGTTGCCGCTTGTACGTTATGGATGGAGTTGAAAACAAACCCGCCGGCAGATCCGAAAATCTCACACCTCCGCAGAACCTGCTCTCTGACTTCAGCAGCTGTACCGAAGGGAAGGACTCTTTGGGTATCCACCCCTCCACCCCAGAAGACCAAACGATCACCGAAGTTCGCCTTCAATTGTTCTGGATCCATTCCTGTTGCGGAGCACTGGACCGGATTCAAAATGTCGATTCCCGCTTCGATGAAGGACGGCAAGAACTTCGAAACTGCGCCGCATGAATGCTTAAAGGTCTTCCATGATGTGTGCGAATGAATCCAATCGTTGATTTGCTTGTAATAAGGGAGGTACAAATTGCGGAAAGTGTTCACCGAACAGAATGCGGAAGTCTGCGTGCCGAAATCCGTGCCGCAGATAAATACCGCCTGGACACTATTTCCGATCGTGGCATAGATACGTTCGAGATTCTTGATGGCTATCTCGCACTGATGTTCGAAGACCTTATGGACATAGTCCTGCCGGCTGCTGGTGGAGACATACCATTCTGTGATGTCGCGAATGCCCTTGGGATGTTTCAAGAACGGACCTGGGACGAGCGCGATATCGCCTAATGCCGTTCCACCAAAGCTGGCAATCACACCACGCCCAGATGCGGCCGCTGCCTGGACCGAACTAGCAATGTGAGTAAGGTCCTCTTGTGAGATAGGGTTGAATTCCTCCATGTTGTCCTCGGGATTCAGCGCTTCTTCATTGATCGGATCCTGGCGGACTATGCAATCGAAAAAAAAGCCCCCACTCGGCATCCGCCCACTCGGTGGGACCGTCAAATCGCCTTCCGGGTAAATCAGAGTGTTGCCATCGGCATCAATGGTGACGTTGAAATCCTTCGCAACCAGGACTTCGAGCCCGTTCAAATGCCAGGTCTTCCATTCATCCGATGGAAATCCGAACATCGTCTTCCGCGAGAATGTGCCGACCACGTCGATACCCATCGCGTCCAAAAGGTCTTCATCGAGCAAGCCCAGCATTTGGAATGGCTCGTGAACGCGCACTGGCCTTCTTTCAAGGCCATAATAATCGCGCAGTGCCGCTACGCAACTGACATGCACCCCAGTGACGCCGGTTCCGCCAAAGTCGATCGGAATACAATCTGGCTGCTTGTGGTTGAGCGTGGCATTAAGCCGCTCTCGACTCGCTGTCGTTTTCTCTAATGTCTCCATTTTCTTCCCTTGCTTTCAATGCTTCTTTGCATTCCGTGGTAATCGTATCTCTTGCTTCGGCAGGACGCTGTCATTCGCTGGTACCTGAAGCCTTGGTGTTAACTGCTCGCTTTGTGGCGAGCGTCACTCGACTTCAGTCGCAGACAGATTGAAACACCATTGCGTCAACTTTCTTGCGGATCGTGACGTCCGAATCGGGAACGTACAATACATCGCATTCTGAGCCCACGATGTGAGGATGGCCGCAGCCTTTCATGTTCGCGATTAACTCGTTCGTGCGGCGAATCACTTCCTCAATCGGCATCGCGCCGTCGGAGTAAAACGACTTCGAAGGGAGGTTGCCATAGAGCACTACGTCCTTGGGCACAAGACGCGCATCTTCCCAAAGTTTTCTCGAACCGCCCAAACTCAGGATCGCAGGGTGAAGACGGTGAGCGAACGCGGTCACCATTGAATCGGTCAATTCGCCGCAATCGTGAAAAATCAGGTCGCAGCCGGCGTCCTCAAGTGCGGTCTTGAGACGTTGGTTTGGTCCCATAACCAATTGTTCGAACAGATTTGAGCCTGCCTTCAGCTGTCGCGGCGAAATAAAAGCAGTGCAAGCCGTCGGCTCGCATATCATGATTGCCTTGGCCCCGTGCCGGATTTGGCTGCGTACGGAACGGAGCACCGCAGCCTCGGATATACGCAGGCATTGCCACAAGAGACGTACATCGTCGGATTCCTCTTCCATGGCGCCCGCGCCAGCCATCGCCACAACGGTGATCGGATCTGCCAGCAGGCGCGTTGTCAACGAGAACGGCCCGATCGCCATTCCTATGGGGACAAGATCCTGCACCGTTCGGATGCAAGCGAGCGCTTCGTCGCGGGCACGGCTTCCTGCACACACGGGATCGGCCTGCTCTGCGCACATCTTCGTCAGTGAGGATTCGTCCAAGGGCGAAGTAAAGTGGAAGGCCTCTGCCTGAATCTCTGGAACTCCCGCCAGCATCAGCAAATCGAACTTCTCCAGCCTGAGGTCCATGAGCGGAACAGCAAGAGGTGTGCTCCAGAGCCGGGCCGCGCGTTCAATCACCCGCGCCAAAGCGGGTCCATCATTGCGGACCTTTTCCGGCTCGCTCTCCTCATGCATCACCAGATCCGTACCAATCGGCATGCGCAGACCACCGGATGCAAGGTTCAAATAGTATTGACGATCCATGCCCAATACCTACTTTCCTTCACCATCGACACCATAACCGGATCATCGCCGAAGGGAGCCATGATCGTCTGGTCCACCTGATAGCCATGGCCCTTAACCGTCTTGCGCAGATAGCCTTCCCCAAAGATTCTTTCGAACGAGTTGGCGTTGCCGGGATAATACATGCTCAACATCTGTGTTCCGTCCGTCAAAAAGCCGATACCGGCTCCGTACGGTGCCTCCTCGGGACAATAGTCGTTGAGGAATTTCGGCGAGCCCTCGTCCTGGCGCACCTGCAGGTAACCGTAAATTCGACACGGCGGCCACCAGGCGGTCGTTGCCGACTTGGTGAGTATGGTCAGTCGGCGAGCGCCATTCCTTATGCACTGGCGAAAGGGCCTTCGGATCCGTGATCTGGTTACAGGTATAGCCGTAGGCCGGCAGCCCGAAAGGATCTGTAATCCACTCGCCGAAGTAGCCCGACCCATATGCCTTCGTCGCCTCGTTCTCCGGCGCCTTCACAGCAGCGGACACCAATCCTTCAAGCGAAGATGCATCCGCCGGGAAGCTGATTCCCATACTTACGAGCTCGATGAATTTGCGCGGATTCATACCGTTGAGCGTTAAAAAAGCGGATCGATCTATGTTTTTCATGATGAACCTGCAATCGACTCCTCAAGAGAAATGGATTTGGGCTCCAGAGGTCCCATCAAAAACCACAGAACGAACACGCAAATCAGAGGGATGAGCCCGAAGAGCCAGAAGGCCGGAATATAGGAATACCGATCTACAAGCCACCCTGTCAGGAGCGCAAACACCATACCACCAAACCCTGATCCCATGCTCGCAACTCCGTAAACTGAGGCGACTCCCTGGGCTGGGAAGACGTCCGAGGGCATGGCAAGCATGTTTGCGAGCGCCGCGGTATAGCCCGCCATCGCGATCGAAACCAGGGCAATCGAAGAACTGGCCTCCGGTACAAGCACGGCAGGAATCGCGGCTGTCATCAGCACAGCAGCCACACTCACTGCCGTCTTGCGGGCAGCCGTGATTCGCATCTTGCACTTTAGAAATCCCTTCGCCATCAACCCGCCGGCAATGTTTCCCATCCCTGCGACGAAAAATGGAATCCATGCATACCGGCCGATGGAGGCCATGTCGAAATGGCGAACGTGGAAGAGGTACGTTGGAAACCAGAAGATATAGAAGTACCAGACAGGATCAAGAAAGACCTTGGAGACTGCAAAGGTCAGAACGAATCGCGACCGAAGCAGTTCGCGCAGAGGCGGTGGAGAGGTAGGTGTTGGTACATTCACCTGAGCGGTAGGCGAACGATAGAAAACGCCCCATGCCGCCAGCCAGACAAAACCGAGAGCGCCAACAACCGCAAAGGCTGAGCGCCATCCGAATCGCAGCACAAGGGCGGCGATCACGGGCGGAGCAAGAATCGCGCCAACGGATGATCCGCTATTGAATATTCCGGAAGCGAGGGAGCGCTCTTCCGGAGGGAACCACTCTGCCACCACCTTAACCGCAGCAGGCCAGTTTCCAGCCTCCCCGAGACCGAGCAGAAAGCGAAATATCCCCAGCGACCAGACACCGCTGGCCAGAACGTGTAGCACCCCGCAAAGCGACCACCAGGCAACAAACAGGCCGTAGCCCATCTTTGTGCCAAGCCTGTCGATCAGCAGCCCGGAAAATCCGTTCATGATTGTGTACGCCAGCATGAACGCAAACAGTACCTGCGAATACCCGGTGCTGCTCATGTGGAATTGCACTTCAAGGATGGGCGCGGCAACCGACAAAGCCTGGCGGTCGAGATAGTTGATTAGCGTAGCCACAAAAGCCAACGCGATCATCATCCATCGTAGTCGGGACGTCATGAGTTTCACGGGACACTCAATCGGATTGCCTCGTGCAATCGATTCTGTCGGCTTTCTCTGCTCGCCCGACCTTGGCGTTCATTCCTTCGGCATCTCTTATTTCATTCTTGAAGCAAGTTGCAGAAGGCTCGTGGCATTTCGAGTCTATAGCGGAGCGAAGAGTTCTGACTCCACAATAATGCGAGCAGAGATTTGCAGCCCTGAAATGCCCTGAAAAGGCCAGCGTCGGCGGTTCAATCCCGTCTCCGACCGCCATTCTTTCATCTATCTTCTACTTCGAGGCTCGCACGGTCGCAGCAAACAGCGCATGGTGGGCGAGAATGAAGAGCGTCCGACGGCCTGCTCCGCCAAACACCAGATCAACCGGCCGCTCGGGCACATCAATCTCTCCAATCTCCTTTCCCGCCGGGTCGTAGACAAAAATCTGTCCATTCGCAACGTAAACATTCCCATTGCCATCGACGGCCACACTCTCGCCCCCGCGTTCTGCGAACGGCTTCATGTCGCTCAGGGTGCCGTCAGGATCCACAACTCCGCTGTAGGTGCGGTCTTCCGAAGCGCTGCTGACATAAACCCGTTGTCCCGGAAGCGCCGAGATTAAGCCATCGGCATCCAGATTGTCCGAGAAGCGCCAGCCGCTCGAGTCCGGCGGCCCTTGCTGAAAGACGCGCCCGGCAGGCAGGAAAACGCTCCCGTCCGGCGAAACATACTCTTTCGTCTTGGGAGTCGACACGTCGCTGACAAACATCTCAGGCAGCGTTCGATACGTGAGCGTGTCAAGGGTCAGTTGATCTTTGAATTCGCCATTGTTCCAGTAATTCCCCGGCAGCAGCGTGGCCGCTCCCGGATGCGGCTTCGCGTCTTGCGGACGAAGCACCTTTACCTCCTCTTCCCGCGATCCAGGACGAAAACAATAGACGGTCCCTTCAGGTCCTTCGGACGAAACCACGATCAGGTCGCCGGCTTTATCGAAACCCAGGTTGACCGGATCCAGCGAATTGTCACGCTCAACCGTGAGGCCCTCGGTCGCCGACCAGCCATAGATACGCTGCTGATGGTGATCGACGAAATAGAGTTTGCCAGAAGCGTCTACCGCAGCACCTGAAATCGAAAAGAATCCGTCCTCGAGCTTCTCCACTCTTGACCCGGGCGCCAGAACCGCGGAAACCTTTTCCATCGCCGGGGCAACAGGTTCGCCGGGAATGTCGAGCACCGCAAATTCCCGTTCCCGCACCTCCAAGTGATGCGTGATGTCTTGAATTGCATTGTCGTAGGGAAACTTGCTCGCGCGCAGAAATGTGCCGCAGCCGTTTTCATCACAAACAGGAAATCCGCTCTCCGCATTGATATGGACATTGCGGAAATGGATATCCCCAGAGTTGTAAATCCGCACCGCGGCATCGAAGGGCGCTCGGCTGCGCGTCACGCGATAACCGTGATAATTTGCGACAGTAATATTCTTTGACCAGTCAAACTCCAACGACAGGGATTCGGGACTCTCACCGGCTTCTTCCTCCGTCTGCGGCGCGTTCAGGTCCCAATTCTCCGCGTGATCGAACTTGATCTCATTGCGCACGTGGTGTTCGGTCGAAAGCTCATACACATGGCCCGGCGTTTTGGTGTACGAAACGTAAAACCCAGCCTGGGCAAAGGTATTCGGCGTCCAGATGTCCGCGAATGTCCCTCCACCTCCATCCGTCACCCACAGGCTTGGATATTGCCCGTCCCAGCGCTTGTGCAAATCAGAATCGGCCGTGTGGTTATTGTTATACGGATTGGTCCCACTGCCATGACCGCCGAGGAACCGCACATCATCGATCAACGAATCGGCGCCTGCCTTCCACAGCACGGCCACTGCGCGCGCATTCAAGCCGCCGGCATACACTCCAAAGCCGCTGAGGATGTTGTCCCCGCCCGAAGGCGCAGAGATCACCGCTTTTGGTGTGCCGATTCCCTGATAGCCCGACGTGCCATCGGAAAGATCAAACTGCGTCAGCGTCGGATGCAGCCCGATCAGCACGGTATCCGGCTTCAGTGTCAGCGTGTCTCTCACTACATAGTGGCCGCTCGGAAAATAAAGCACGCGATGCGCGTCGATAGCCATTTGAATCGCCGCCGTGTCGTCGGTCGTCCCGTCTCCCCTGACCCCGACCGTGTGGACGTTGACCCAGTCTTCCATCGCCGGCAGTGCGCGAATCGCCGGCGGCAAGGTCGCAGGCAGGCTGCTCAGCGGCATGGCGTCATAGCGCATGCCCATGGTCCCGGTCCTTCCCTCGCCAGGCACGATGAGCCCATAGTTGAAATCCTTCACGCGATAGATTGCGCTTTTGCCGGCCACCTCCTCTCCGCTTTCACGGAATCGCGCGAAGATCGGCACATCTTTCAAAACAGCATCTTCAAATCCGATCTCGGTAAGCGGACTCTTCTCGTCGCTGATAATCGCTGCCGGCCCGGAGATGCTCTCGAACCTGCATTCTTTGACCCACAGTTCATCGGAGTAGTGCGGATCGATAGCAATTGCCGTCGGCACATTGCGGAATGTGTCGCGAATCAGGGTGAGCCCCGCCTCGTGCTCCCGAATCGCCGCCTCGTGCTGGCCTTCAAACGTCGAATCAATCAGCGTGAATTGCCACGCAGGCGAAGTCTTGTCCGTGAGGATGCCGTAGCGCCCGCCAAAGAAATGCAGGTCCTCGGCCTCGTTGCCAACTTCAGTAAGCGCCGCGAGGCCGGAGCCGATATGAAAATCCATGTGGCTAAGATAAGCGTGTTGCGCAACATGGAACCGAATTGCGATCGCCGCTGGATTGCCTTCACCAATCTCAAAATCAATATTGCTCATTGCTGAATAGAACGTGCTCGAGTTCGCGTCCGCGATCGTATCATTCGGTGGCACGCTGCCGGGGGGCGGAAACGGTATACGCGCACCCTCGCGCGGCATCTCGCCTTGCGCAAGGCCGGTGAAGATCACCATGTCGCCCACGCCCTGTTGATAACCCGGCGTCGCATCCGCCAGCAGGAAGACGGGCCGCGTGGCGCCATAGCCGATCACGCGCACGCCCGGCCAGATATAAATGGTTCGCGTCAGACGGTACCGGCCCGCGTGGATAAACACGATCCCCTCGCGGGCCTTGCTTTCGGCCTTGTCCAGCGCAGCTTGGATCGCTGCACTGTCATCGGCCTGCCCATCGCCATGCGCTCCAAATTCCTGGGCCGTCAGATAAACCGCATTGGGATCGTCAAGCCGCGACGTAAACACCGATGAAGCCCAGGCGGCAGAGGTGGCAATAAGCAACACAAAGGCGAACAATAGACTCCGTTTCATCAGGGTGTTCCTTTCGTGGATTGTGATCGGACGCTCTCAATGAATTCTATGGGTGAATGGCCGCCTCCGCGCATGATTGGAAAGCTAAGTGTCTGAGGCGACATCATTCGACGCAGAAATCGGTCCAACACGTCGGTAGAACAGAAGCGAGCCCATATGACCTGCCCCGTCTGCTAGAGTTCTTTGCAATGGCAAACCGCATTCATACTCTGGCGTACCAACGCTCATGCCTGGCGCTGCTCTTCATCACGACCCTTTGTACTGCACCGTATTTTCTGCGCGCGCAAGCACCGTCAACTCCTGCGCCTGTGGTGCCCGATTGGGCGCAGCCCGGCTCACCAACGCACGTGCAGGTCCCGCCGCCCGCGGTTTTTCATCGGCCCAGCAGAAACTTCGAAACGCCCCTCGGCGTCTTCCAGGGCCAATCCGATATCGGCGCAGCAGTTGTACCCGGCAGTGCGAGCTACGACCCAGGGACCCAGCAATACACCATCAATTCCGCCGGCTATAACATCTGGTACACTCGCGATGAGTTTCGCTTTCTCTGGAAGAAAATGTCGGGCGATGTTTCCCTCGCCGCCGATGTCGCGTTCCCTGACCCCAATGGCTACGGCGACCGCAAGGCAGTTCTAGCGATCCGCCAAAATCTTGAGGATGATTCGAAGGAAGCGATGATCGGCGAGCACGGCGTCGGCATGATCCACCTCGCCTATCGCCCCGAGAAAGGCGTCCTCATCAAAGATCTGCAATACCGTTTCGGAGGTGGTCTCGCGGGCGTTCACGCGCAGCGCATTGGAATCGAAAAGCGGGGCGATGCGATCGCAATCTTCGTCAGCCTCCAGGGCGAGCCCATGCACCAGTTTGGTCCGCCGATCACGCTGCATTTCGAAGAGCCATTTTATGTTGGCATCGGCTTCTGCTCACACCTGCCCGATAAGGTGGACACTGCCGTGCTCTCCCATGTCATCCTCGAAAACATGGCTGGCAAGGTGCAATAGACATTGCTGTAGATTGCTCTAGTCGCCGTGAAATCGACGGACACCTGGCCAGTGATGCGCTGCAACGCTCCGGCCTTCTCCTTGCGGGGAAACAGAAGTCAGCATCAGTTCAGGCTCCAACTTGTGGGCCGATTTCGCAGCCTTCGTTTCAGGTGCGGGACTGATCCTGTGTAGAAAATCATCGAAATCGCGTTCGCCCCGGAGCGGCATCAACATGGGGTCGGACCGAAATCCAAGACTCCATTGAGAGCCCGCCGCATACGATGCTTCCAGCGCTTCGATCGCCTCTTGTCGTCTACCTAAACCGATCAAGACCAGCGCAGCTCCATAGGCACTATTCGCGTTGTTCCACCCATCCTTGGTCCTGCCCAGACTCTCCAGGATTTTCAGCGCTCTCTTTGCCTGATTCGAAGTCGCATACCAATACCCCAATGCGGCTTCCAATGTTCGATCGTGCGGATAGTCGAAAGTGAAACTTTCCAGCCGATCGAGATGATGCGCAATCGATCCGTTTTGAATCAACGCTAGTGCTTCGACCGCGGCGAGCGTCGCTCCGCACCTGCCTTCGAGCCGAAATGCGCTTGCCTGCAGCAGGGCCTTGTCATATTCGAGCGCCAGATAAGCGATCCAGCAGAGCAACGCGCCCAGGCTTGGAGCCAGAATATTCTGACTCCAAGCCTCCCAAGCGCATTCCCACGCTTCACTCACATTACCCTCCGCAATGTGAAGCAGCGCCCGGCCCGATAAAGCGAAGGAAGTGCGACGTCCCTCGCCGAGCACTTCGTCGAAACTTGCTCGAGCCCTTACCCACTTTCGCTTCCATGAGAGATCGAGCCACGCGGCGGTGCATTCTCGCCCGGGAAAATTAGGCGCGATCCGGCTAGCCCGATGCAAAGCTTCGAGCGCGCGCGGATAGGCAGTCGTGCCTTCAACCATGCCATGAAGGCCCAGGAAAATCATGGCATCGGCCAAGCCGGCATAGGCCGCCGCATTGCCCGAATCCTCTTCAATTGCCTCCGAGTACAAAGCCGAAATCGAATGGATGTTTTTCTCCGATCGGATTTCCCAAAGGCGGCTTGCGATGGCCGTCAGTTCCAATGATCTCTTGTTCGCGTCGAAAGTCTTGCCCCGGTCAGAGTCTTCTTTGCCGGTCTTCCATGATGATTCCGATACCCACGAATCGATCTCGTCTGCGTAGGCAAAGGCTGCACCTCGGGGCCCGCGGAAATGATGAACCGGCAAGCCATGACGGGCATGCCAGCGCTGCGCTGTGCGCGTGCTCCGTTGAAGGTAATCTGCGATCGATTTCCAGGAGTCTAGGCGCCGTTTGTCCATTTGAATCGCGGACCTTTCTCGCGATGGTGGTTGAGGAGTACCCCACCTGCTGCGTCGGGACCAAGGCTTAACTCTTTGATGCGCAAGTGAATCCCCACGTTTGGCCAGGGGAAGTCTTAATTCCTTGTATATAGCAGTGAGTACCTGCTACTTTTTCCACAGGTCGCCAAAGGTAACCACCGTATTGGTTACCGAGTCGCCCTCGGATCGGGCAGCCTGTCTTGACCTCAAACGAACTGAAGATGGTCTGCGTTTCGGGACTAGGCGGAATAAATGGACGAAGCATTCGGCCCTATCTTATTAGAAATCCACAGGAAATCACAATGTTTCTTCAAAATGAGACCTTCCGCGGTGGCGCATAATGACGCTTGGCATATTGAAAGTACGTGCTTACTCTTTAGATTGACAAACCGTTTGAGGGGGTCCCAACGTTTCAGGCCGTCTCCAGCGCTGGCAACGCTACTATAGCGCAAAGGTAACTTTTCTAGGTTACTCTGTGAACCATGGTTCTCTTTCGTTTTGCATTCTGATCCTGGTCGGCTAATTTGATGAGAGGGTGAGCGACTTTACCCTGACGATTGGGTTCGAAAGTTTGTCCTTGATCGAATCCCTATCAATCCAAGCGAGGTTGTGTGAGCTCACTTTTTGTTAGCCCGGATTTCGAGAATTCTGTCTATTTAGACCGGCAATCGACTGAGCCTGCGTCACAGCGCAGATGGTATGCCGTTTTTACTGTTCCCCAAAACGAAAAATCGGCGGTCAGACACCTCGAGTTGAGAAACGTTGAATCGTTCCTTCCTACCTATGAAACTGTCCGGGTTTGGAAGAACCGTCAACGCGTCAAAACCATCCTGCCCCTTTTCCCGGCCTACCTGTTCGTTCACATCGATTGCGGTGAACGCGTCAAGGTCCTCCAGACTCCCGGCGTGCTCCATATCGTAGGCAATGGCCGGAATCTCGTTCCTTTGGAAGATGCCGAAGTTGAGTTCCTGCGCTCCGGTTTTCACGGCAGGCCAGCCGAACCGTACAGCGAACTCGTTGTAGGTGAGAGAGTCCGCATCAAAACGGGTGTCATGCAAGGCGTCGAGGGCACGTTGGTCAGAAAACACAGTAGCTTGCGTTTTGTCCTGACCCTCAGCTTGATAAACCAACACGCAGCGGTTGAGGTCGATGCGGATCAATTGGAATCCTTGCTGCCTAACTAGACCCCTTCCGTCCCGACACAGGAAAATTGGCGCCGCTCCGGGCGGAGACGCTACGCGATGTAGCTTCGAAATCTCTTCATCCTTCATTCCTGACGAAGTGATGATGCAAGGTCAGGTCGATTTCACCGTATCGCCCTTTGCCTCTGCGCTTGGCGTTTTGTCGAACTCGGCCGCAAGTACATCGAGTTCGACATCGCTGAGCTTCTCAATGTGAATCATCTGGTCGCTCGCTTTGCTGATCGCCCGGATCAATTCATCGAGTTTCAGATTGATCGCCCGTGCATCGCGGTTCTGGGTGTTTTGAATCAGGAACACCATCAGAAAGGTCACGATCGTGGTCCCCGTGTTAATCACGAGTTGCCACGTATCTGAATAGTGAAACAGCGGCCCCGTTACCCCCCACACGACAATGACCAAACCCGCCGCGACGAATGCCCATTTTGAGCCCAACCACAATGAGGCTGTGCTGGCGAATCGTCCAAACTGCTCATTCGCGGACCCCGCTGGCTTCTCGAGAGTGCTCTTGTTCATCGGTTCAGCCTCTGTTCAGTTGGATGCCTTCTTCTGCTGCGAGGCTTGTTCGTTGATTTCCCCTGACTGATTCCCGGGAGGAAGTACGGGAAACAGTCTGGCGCGCCAGGCGCGACCCTCCGCAGCATCGATGCGATACACTTCAACCGGTGGAGGTTCGGTGTCTTTGCAGTTTCGCGGCGTGGTTTGCAGTGCCCTGATAACAATGTTTTCGGTCCCTGGCATGTGCCAGGCGCAGCAGGCGCCCCCTCCGCCGGCGAAGCCCGGTCAGAATGGAATGGGCATTGCCGGTGGCATCGGAGCGGCCCCCGTCTATGACGCAGAAAAACGGCCTATCACCGCCGGCGGCTTCGTCGACAAAGGGCCGGTCGTCTTTGAAGACATTACCAAGCAAGCCGGGCTCTCCGGCTGGACCCACAAGATGGGCACCCCCGAGAAGAACTTCATTGTCGAGACAAACGGCTCGGGAGTGTGCCTGGTCGACTACGACAACGACGGTTGGCTCGATATCTACCTCGTCAACGGGTCGACATTCAACGCGCTCGACGGCAAAGAAGAGACGCCTCACGCAGCCCTGTTTCGCAACAATCACGACGGAACGTTCACCGATGTCACGCAGAAGGCCGGCGTGGCCAACGACCGCTGGGGATATGGATGCTCGGTCGCCGATTACGACAACGACGGCTGGCCCGATATCTACGTGGGCAACTACGGTCAAAACCGGCTCTACCACAACAACCACGACGGCACCTTCACCGATAAGGCTGAAACGGCGCATGTGGCGCTCGGCAACTGGTCGCCCGGCTCAACCTGGGGTGACTACGACGGCGACGGATTGCTCGATCTGTACGTCACCGGCTACGTGCATTTCGACCGCAGCAATTTGCCCATCAGCGGCACCAAGGCCGTGGGGTATGCCTCGTGCCTTTACCGCGGCCAGACAGTGAACTGCGGCCCGCGCGGCCTGCCGGGTGAGCCCGACCACCTCTTCCACAACAACGGCGACGGAACCTTTACCGATGTGACGGCGAAGGCCGGCGTGGAAGATAAAGACAAGTACTACGGGTTCTCCGCTATTTTTGTGGACATCAACGGCGACGGTAAACCCGACCTGGTCGTCGGCAACGATTCGGAACCCAACTTCCTCTATATCAATAAAGGCGACGGAACTTTCGAAGATGACAGCTACGTCTCGGGCTTCGCGCTAAACAAAGATGGACGCGAGATTGCCTCCATGGGCATCGCCGCAGGCGACTACGAAAACAACGGCCTGATCGATTTCTATGTCTCCGACTTTGGCGACGACTACAAGGTGCTCTTCCACAACGACGGCGACGCCAGCTTTACCGACGTCAGCTACAAGGCGGGCATCGCGCAGACTACGATTCCTTTTGTAGGCTGGGGCGACGGCTTCATCGATTACGACAACGATGGGTGGCTCGATCTCTTTGAAGTCAACGGCCACGTCTATCCCGAGGTGGACCACCACGACTGGGGCACCACCTGGGCAGAAAGGCCGCTGCTGTTCCACAACGTGCCCGACGGTCCGAAAGAACGGAAATTCGAGTACGTCCCCCCGGTCAAAGGCTCTGGGCTCGCGATCGTAATTCCCGCGCGCGGAGCCGCCTTTGGCGATCTGTTCAACGACGGCAAAATCGATGTGATCATCAATCCCATCGACGGCCCGCCGGTTTTGCTGCGCAACGTGAATCCCGATCATCACCACTGGGTTGAGATGCAGCTCATCGGCGGAGTCAACCCTGTCACCGGCAAGAAAAGCCCACGAGACGCCACATGCGCCACGGTCTACCTCAAGGCCAACGGTATGCGTATGCGCCAGGACGTGCTCTCCAGCGGCAGCTACATTTCATCCAATGACCGGCGCTTGCACTTTGGCCTCGGCGACGCCACCGATGCAGGAAC
This sequence comes from uncultured Acidobacteriaceae bacterium, assembly GCA_963800145.1. Lineage (GTDB taxonomy): Bacteria > Acidobacteriota > Terriglobia > Terriglobales > Acidobacteriaceae > Telmatobacter. Next base: position 833,063 of record CAWCZX010000002.1, read on the forward strand.
GGCCGAGATTCACTGGCCGTCGGGCGCCAAAGAAACGGTGAAGCTACCCGCGGTGGACCGCATTTACACCGTCACGGAAGGCCAGGGAATCACAGGCGCTCTATGCGGCGGCAAACCTTGTGCGGATCCCAAAGCGCCTGATGCTCCAACGGCGAATAATTTGGCACGCTAAGCTGTCAGTGACGTCGAGGGCGCAGGTGCGGCTCGCGCGCACTTCATAAGGAGATCAGGTGCCGCTGTTTCCATACTCAGCTTTCCTCTCACCATCTCCGAGTCCGCGAAGCATATTTGTATTCTCCCTTCTCCTCGCCGCAGCAACAGTTTCCAGGTCGCAAACGCCGCCTGCGTCGCCGCAGAGCGGAGGTGGAGGCATATCTTCCGCCGGAACTTTTGCGCCCGTCTATGACTCCCAGAAACGGCCCATCACGGCGGGAGGATTCGTAGATAAAGGAACCGTCGTCTTCGAGGACGATACCAAAGCGGCTGGGCTATCCAAGTGGCGTCACGTGATGGGTACCGAGCAGAAGAAATACATTTTGGAAACCGATGGATCGGGCGTCGGCCTCATCGACTACGACAACGATGGCTGGCTCGATATCTACCTTGTCAACGGCTCTACCTACGATGCGCTCACCGGCAAGACGACTCCGCCCCACGCGGCACTCTTCCACAACAACCACGACGGCACATTTACCGATGTCGCAGCGAAGGCCGGCGTAACCAACGACCGCTGGGGATTTGGCGTGGCCATCGCCGACTTTGACAACGACGGTTGGCCCGATATCTTCGTCTGCAACTTCGGCAAGAATCGCCTCTATCACAACAACCACGACGGCACATTCACCGACGTCGCGGAGAAGGCAGGAGTCACGCTGGGCAATTGGTCCGACGGAGCCACCTGGGGCGACTACGACGGCGACGGCCGATTGGATTTATTCGTATCAGGCTACGTGCACTATGACCTGAATCATCAGCCCGACTCGGATAACGGGAACGTGCCATTTGCTTATTGCCAGTTGCACGGATTCAAAGTGATGTGCGGCCCGCACGGCTTACCCGGAGAACCCGATCACCTCTTCCATAACAATGGCGACGGAACATTTACCGACGTAAGCAAGAAAGCCGGGGTCTCTGATCCCGGCGCGTACTACGGCTTTACCGCAACCTTTGTCGACGTGAACAACGACGGCAAGCCGGACCTGCTGGTGGCCAATGACTCGGTGCCCAACTATCTCTACATCAACAAGGGCGATGGAACCTTCGACGACCAGAGCTACATCTCGGGCTTTGCCCTGAACAACGAAGGCCGTGAGATCGCGTCGATGGGGCTGGCCGTAGGCGATTACATGAACAATGGTCTCCTCGACTTGCTGGTCACGGACTTCTCCGATGATTACAAGGCGCTTTACCACAACGACGGCGATGCCAGCTTTACCGAGGTGGCCAGCCAGGCAGGACTCGCGCAGATTCCAGTGCCGTTTGTAGGCTGGGGCGACGGCTTCATCGACTATGACAACGACGGCTGGAAAGACGTGATGATGATCAACGGCCACGTCTATCCGCAAGTGGACCAGCACGACTGGGGCACCACTTTCGCCGAGCGGCCGCTGCTTTTCCGGAACCTCCACAATGGCAAATTTGAATACGTTCCCGCCGTGAAGGGGTCGGGCCTCGCCACGCTGACCTCGGGACGCGGAGCGGCCTTTGGCGATCTGTTCAACAACGGGAAGATCGACGTCGTGATCAATCCAATCGACGGGCCGCCCGTACTGTTGCGGAATGTCAACCCCGACCACCATCATTGGGTTGAACTGAAATTGGTAGGCGGATCGAAGAGCCCACGCGATGCGATTGGGGCCACCGTCTACCTGACCGCGAACGGAATCCGCCAGCGCGAGGACGTAATGAGCGGCGGAAGTTATATTTCATCCAACGATCAACGCCCGCACTTCGGACTTGGCGATGCCACCGACGCGGGAACGGCTGAAATTCATTGGCCTTCCGGCACCAGAGAAACCGTCAGGCTGCCCGCGGTCGACCGCATCTATACCATCACGGAAGGAAAAGGCATTACCGGCGCACTCTGTGGCGGAATTCCATGCAAGCATCCCGATACGCCTTCGTCGCATCAGGTAAGCAAATAGGACATCTTGGAATGGAAAATTGACTGGGTGCGGCACGCTACGCCGCCGAGCCGGCATCGCCGGGCGGATTCCCTCTCGTCCCGAAACCCGCCCGGCGCGCGCTACCGGCGGTGTGCCGGTGATCCCGCTGCAGGCCTAAAACACTCCCGCTAAAAAGACTTCAGCTCGATGCTCCTTGTCGAACTTCACGCCACAATCCGCCAGCACCACCGGCGACAGTGTGATTACCGGGCAATGGGAGTGAGCGAGCACCTTGTAGACCACGCCCTGCCGTGCGATCGCGGCAAATGCCGAGGCGCCGTGCGCGCCCAGCACGATCAGGTCTGCCTGTTGCGCCCGGCCTTGGTAGAGCAGTTCTTCTGTCGGATCGCCCGGCACCACGATAGCGTCGACCTCGATCTTCTCTCGCAGTTCATTTGAAATCAGGGAGAGTAGGTCGCGCTCTATGTCGTCAATGGTGCGCCCCGCCAGAACCTCGGCGCGATCCTGCGCCCGGATCACATGCTGCAGTACCAGTCGCGCATTGTGCTGCACGGCCAGCTCCGCGGCAAAGCGGGCAATCACATGGCTGGTGCCGAGCAGGCTGATCGCGCAAAGAATCGTCTTGGTGGCGTAGTTCCGGTATTTCCCCTCAACCACGTCCGGACCCACGATGTAGACAGGCGCCTTTGCTGTACGCAGCACGGCTTCGGCCACTGAGCCCACCAGGAGCTTGCCGATGGGGCCGGGAGAATGCGTGCCCATCACGATGCGATCCACCTCGCGCTCGCGCAAAAAGCCGAGAATCTGATCTGCGGCGAGCCCCGGTCGAACCACGATCTCGCACGGGACACCCGCTTCCCTCACTTTGTGGGCCAGCGGCTCCAGATGGCGCGTCTCGGCGCGGGCGGCGGCGGCATAGTCGTAATAGCGGATCCCCGAGGTCTCCGAGGCGGCTACCACCATCGTGTCATAGGCATGAAACAGAATAAGATTCGCGCCGGACTCCTTGGCTTGCGCCAACGCAAACCCAAGAGCTTTTTCATTGGCAGGGATCTCGCAGGCAAAGAGAATAGTGGAGGGTTTGCTCCACCCTGGCTTCATCGCTGCTGCCATGGCAACCTCCTCGACTTGCGAATGTACTTTGGCAGATTCGGCATCAGTTTTCGGTGCCGGGCGGCACATGTGCGGGTGACTTAAATCACGTTCTAGCCGGGAATTGCCGATCACGACACCTCCGAACCCGAGGGTTCGACCCCGCCCACCCTCTGACGCTGCTCACAATCGATTGGCTACCTATCCTTAAGAAAGAAAATGCCCCTTTCAAGTAGAAAGGCCACTCAACCATGGGTGCGGCTTGAGCCACCAATAGTGATCTGAATCACAGATTTTGCTCCACCAATGCTGCTCTTCTTGAAATGAATCGTGGCATTCCCCCGCCGTTACTCCTTCAGGGCTGGCTGCCCGATTCCGCTGGAGGCCTCATGGAACCGATGCATCACATTCCCGCTCGGGGCAGTTTGAATTTTGACGAAGCTCCTTTTCTAGCCATATGGGAGATCACCCAGTCCTGCGACCTCGCCTGTAAGCATTGCCGCGCGGCTGCCCAGCCCATCGCCCACCCCGACCAACTCTCCACCGCCGAGGGCAAGGCCCTGATCGACCAGATCGCCGACATGCAGGTGCCGATCTTCGTCTTTACCGGTGGCGACCCGCTGAAGCGCCAGGATGTCTTTGAGCTGATCCGTTACGCCTCTGACAAAGGCGTCAAAGTGGCTGTCACTCCCAGCGCCACGCCGCTTCTATCCCGCGAAGCCATCTTCAAGATGAAGGAGGCGGGCCTCGTCCGCCTCGGCATCTCGCTTGACGGCTCAACCCCCGAAATTCACGACGCCTTCCGCGGACTGCCGGGCGCATGGGCCCGCACCATTCAGGCGATCGAATGGGCTAACGAAGCAGGCATCCCCATTCAAGTTCATTCCACCATCAGCCGCCACAATGCCAAGGACCTCGACAATCTCTGCGCCCTGTTTGAGAAGCTGGCCATCGTCATGTGGAATGTGTTCTTCCTGGTTCCCGTGGGACGCGGCCAAATGGGTGACCTGCTCTCGGGTGAGGAATTCGAAGAAGTCTTCGGTAAGATTTACGAGTTGTCTCATCGCGTAAACTTCCAAATCAAGACTACAGAAGCCATGCACTACCGCCGCTACCTCCTGCAGCACAATCTGGAGGAGCGTCGCATGGGACATGGTCACCCGGGCGCCGTCGCACACGAGTATGAGCCCGGCACCCCAACCAACGATGCGCAATCCCGCACCAAGAGCTGGGCCACCCGCCGCGTCAATGACGGCAAGGGGTTTCTCTTCGTTTCGCATGTAGGCAACGTCTATCCCAGCGGATTTCTACCCATCCACGCCGGCAACATCCGCGAGAAACCCCTCGCAGACATCTATCAAAACGCGCCCATCTTCAAAGCGTTGCGGGATACGACCAGGCTTGAAGGCAAATGCGGCGCCTGCGAATACAAGGAGATTTGTGGCGGCTCGCGGGCAAGAGCCTATGCGGTCACCGGCGACCCGTTGGCGCAAGAGCCATGCTGCATCTATCAACCGCGCAATTGGGTCAACGTTGACACGGCTGAACCAGCCGCGATCTGCCAGCCGGAGTTGACTGCAAGATTGGTCACTCTCTAAGTCGGGTTGCATCCTTCCGGTCTCCGGCTTCCGGGGACCGGAATCTTTTTTCAGACCAGCGCTTCAACACAATTTCTGAAGTAATCCATGCTCAGCTTCAGGCCGGTTTCCAGATCGATCCTTGGCTCCCAGCCGAACAACCGCTTCGCCTTGCTGATATCCGGCTGCCGCTGCAATGGGTCGTCCTGCGGAAGCGGACAATAGACGATCTTGCTGGTCGAGCCCGTCACCCGCAACACAACCTTCGCGCATTCAAGAATCGTCCACTCCACCGGGTTTCCTACATTCGTAGGCAAATGCTCGTTCGAGCGCGACAGCCCCAGGATGCCCTCAATCTCATCCGACACATAGCAGAAACTCCGCGTCTGGTCGCCCTCTCCGTAGATCGTCAGGTCTTCGCCCCGCAATGCCTGGATCATGAAGTTCGAAATCACGCGCCCATCGTTCTTTTGCAGCCGCGGACCGTAGGTATTGAAGATGCGAACCAGGCGCGTGTCAACCTTGTTGTAACGGTGATACGCCATCACCAGCGCTTCAGAAAAGCGCTTGGCTTCGTCATACACTGAGCGCGGACCGATTGGATTCACGCGCCCCCAGTAGTCCTCGGTCTGGGGATGCACCTCCGGGTCGCCATAGCATTCCGACGTCGACGCATGCAGAAATTTCGCACCATATTTCTTCGCAATATCGAGCGCGTTGCGTGGTCCCCATCGAACCCACCATCAGCGTCTCAATCCCCAACCGGCTGTAGTCGACTGGGCTCGCCGGAGACGCAAAATTGAATACATAATCAATTTGCCCTGGGTTAAAAGGCTGACAGATATCCTGCTCCACAAACTCGAAGCGGGGCTCATGCCGAAGATGCTCAATGTTCTTCAGTGAACCGGTGCTGAGGTTGTCGACACCGAGAACGGAATGTCCTCCCGCGAGCGACGCATCCGTCAAATGAGATCCAAGAAAGCCTGCGGCTCCGGTGATCAACACGCGCATGAATTCAATATCCCTTTCATCAAGCTAGGGGCCTTGTCCCTAAGGTTCGCATCAAAAATCCCGCGTCATCCTGAGCGAGATAGTGCGCAGTTTGCGCCGATCGTGGTCGAAGGACCTGCAGTTAGGGACCTAAACCTCCGCTAATCATCCCGAGCAGTTCTCAGAGACCCCCCGCACGCCGTCGCTCGCAGAAACCAGAGTCTTCCCCACGCAGCGGAAAGAGCCTACGCCTTTGCGTTCTCCTTCAACCTTGGAAGATAGAATGCCGCCACCGGATCAATCGCCTGCGACAGGGCAGACCGGCCCACACTCAGGTAGGTGAATCCATGTTGGGTCATCTTTTCCGGGTCGTACAGGTTGCGACCGTCAATCACAATGGGATAGCGCAGCGTGTAGTGCAGCCGCGGCAAATCCAGCTCGGCGAACTCCTGCCAGTCATTCAGAATAAGCAGCGCATCTGCATCCTGGGCAGCCACGTAAGGATCGTCGACATACCGCATTTGAGGCCCCGGAGGAATGGCTTCCTTCGCGCGCTGTTCAGCCGCAGGATCGTACGCGCTCACAATGCATCCCTCGTTCAAGAGCTTCTTCACAATGTCCAGCGCAGGAGACTCGCGGATGTCGTCCGTTCCACCCTTGAAGGCGAGGCCAAGCACGCCAATCTTCTTGCCGCGGAAGGTCCACAGCGCCGACCGCACTTTCTGAAAGAAGCGCGCCTTCTGCTCTTCGTTAATCTTCTCCACTTCGTGCAGCAGCCCGAAATCTACCCCCACCAGTTCCGCTACGTTGCGAAATGCCGCTACATCCTTGGGAAAGCACGAGCCTCCATAACCGATGCCTGCGCGCAGAAACTTGGTGCCGATGCGGCTGTCCATCCCAATGCCGCGGGCCACTTCCTCCACGTCCGCGCCCGCCGCTTCGCAGATGTTGGCCACGATGTTGATGAACGAAATCTTCGTGGCCAGAAACGCGTTCGAGGCGTGCTTGATGATCTCCGCCGCCTTGGTTGACGTATGCAGAATAGGCGGAGGATCGTCCACGCTGCGGGGTCCCGGTACCGCATTTGCGTTACGGTAATACTCACCCGATGTCAGCGGAAGATAGAGCTCCTTCAGCAGATCGGAGGCACGCTCCGTCGCCGCGCCGATCACGATCCTGTCCGCGTGCAGAAAGTCCACAACCGCCGTTCCTTCGCGGAGGAACTCCGGATTCGACGTCACGTCGAAATGATCCTTCGGAACACCGTTCCGCTCGATCACGCGGCGAATCCATTCGTTGGTGTACACCGGAACCGTGCTCTTCTCGACGATCACCTTATAGGAGTCGATCGAACGTGCGATCTCGCTGGCAACCGCGTCAACATACGAGAGATCGGCACTTCCCGTGCGGCTTTGTGGCGTACCCACCGCAATAAAAATCGCATTGGCTGTCTGGGCGGCAGCGCGCAGGTCCGTGGTGAATTCCAGCCTGTTGTCCCTGTGGCGGCTCAGGAGTTCAGGCAGATACTCCTCGTGGATCGGAATCCCGCCCTCCCGCAGCATGCGAACCTTCGCTTCATCGTTGTCAACGCAGATCACGCGATGCCCGATTTCGGCAAAACACGCGGCCGCGACAAGTCCAACGTACCCGGACCCGACTACGGCAATTGAAATAGGCTGAGTCATCGAATTCCTTCCTGTCCTCTTGCACCGAAGAATCTGATTGGGAAATTGACTAGGCCGTCTTCCTGCCGTGGAAGCCGGATTGAAGTGGCCCGTGAATCGTGGAACCAGACTTCTCGGCAGAAAGCTCTAATACCAGTACAGACAACCCGTCACCGCTCCGCGCTTCTCGGGCTCAATCGCCATCTTGAAAACATCATGAAGATGCAGAGAGAGCCCACCCGCTTAGGTTGACACTTACCGGCAGACGCCTTGCGCGATCTTGGCAAGCCTGTGCCATCACTTGAGCTGAAGAGTTCCATTTAGATCTTCGGCCGGTTTGGGTGCACATCGCATCAAAAAATATAAAAATCGACTGGAGACAAACGTCTCCTTCGCAGGGAAATGTCGCACGCCTTTTTGTGTTTTCGGCTGTCGACACGTTCAATATACCAGCAGGTTTGCCGTTCAAACTCCCACCAAAGTGGCAGATTTCAATAGAAGTTGCCCAGAGAATCTGCCGGACTGCGCGAGTGCGGGAGGGAACGTGCAACTGGCATCGAAAGCCCAAATCTGCCCGTAAATCGCCTTACTCCGGCGCGGCAGCCCATTTTCAGAACTATGTTAACCTCCAAAATGGAGGCTCTTTGCCGATGCCTTTTGGGTCTTTGCCGCAAACCCGAGTCTATATGGACGCCAACGCCACCACCCCTCTGCTGCCCGAGGTCGTGGAGGCGATGCGTCCCTATTGGATCGAGAGTTTTGGCAACGCCTCCTCGATTCACCTCGACGGCCAGAAGGCCCGCACTGCTCTCGACCGTGCTCGCGAAACGATGGCTGAGTTCTTCAATTGCCACGACGCGGAGGTGGTCTTCAACTCCGGCGGCACCGAGGGGGACAACACGGCTCTCTTCGGGATGCTGCATCCCGGCGATCACCTCATCACCACCTCCATCGAACATTCCGCGATTCTGCAGGCCGCGCAGCGCCTCGCCGCCTTCGGAATCGAAACGACTTACGTCGCGCCTCAGCCCAGCGGCCTCATCGATCCGGCGGACATTCAGCGCGCCCTCCGGCCCGAAACCCGCCTGATCAGCGTGATGCTGGCCAACAATGAGACCGGCGTCCTGCAACCCGTTGAAGAAATCGGAAGAATCGCCCGCACGGCAGGTGCTTTCTTCCACATCGATGCGGTGCAGGGCGCGGGCAAGGTCCCCTTTGACGTCCGCCGCTTCGGCTGCCACCTGTTCTCCATCAGCGCCCACAAGATGCACGGACCCAAGGGAGTAGGCGCGATGTTCGTGCGCCGGGGCACCCCATTCGAGTCGCTGCTGGTCGGCGGCAGCCATGAGCGTCGCCGTCGAGCCGGAACCGAAAACATAGCCGGCATCGTGGGCCTTGCCAAAGCGGCCAAGTTGGCCATGTTGGCCTTGAAGATGGAACGATTCACCGGGTTGCATCGCTTCGCGACCGCCTCGAGTCTGAGCTTCTGCGCATGCCCGGCACGGGTCTCAACGGCGCCGGACCCGATGGCAAACCCGTTCCCAGGGCAGCCAACACCTCGAATATCTGGTTTGATCACCTCGACGGCGAAGCGCTTGTCATCGCCCTCGATCTGAAGGGAGTAGCCGTCTCCGGCGGATCTGCCTGCCACTCCGGGGCGACCGAGCCCAGCCATGTGCTGATGGCTATGGGTCTGGACAAGAACCGCGCCCGCGCCAGCCTCCGCTTCAGCCTGCTCAAGACCGCAACCGAAGCCGACGTGGATACGGTTCTTCGTGTCGTGCCGCAAGCGGTTGAACAATTGCGAGCGCTTTCGCCCGTCGAAGCCGGAACGCTCGGCTAGAAAAGAACAGTCGTAGGGAAACGAAAATCGGCCACTCGGGCCTTTTCCCCCGCGCGACCTCGAATTAGAAGGAAATCATGCACCTGCAGGACACCATCGCCGTAGCCATGTCCGGAGGAGTTGACTCCTCGACCGTTGCGGCGATGCTCGCTCAGGGAAACGGCTCCGCCGATTCACAATATGCGGTCGTCGGCCTCACCCTCCAGCTCTGGGATCAGACCCGCCTGGCCGGCAAGCACGGCATTCCCGACGCACCTAAGGCCGGCCGCTGCTGCTCACTCGACGACGTGTACGACGCCCGCCGCGTCGCCGAGCACCTCGGCATTCCCTACTACGTCGTCAACCAGGAAGAGCGCTTCGAGCAGGATGTGGTGCGGCCTTTCGTCGCCGAGTACCTCGCCGGCCGGACGCCGATCCCCTGTTCGCTCTGCAACAACCATCTCAAGTTCGACCAGCTCCTCCAGACCGCGCGCACCATCGGCGCCAGCCGCATCGCCACCGGCCACTACGCCGTCAACGAGTACGACCCGGCGCGCAACCGCTGGATTCTCAAGCGCCCCGCCGATCATTCCAAGGACCAGACCTACTTCCTCTTCGGCCTCACCCAGGAGCAGTTGTCGCGCACGCTCTTTCCGCTGGGCCACCTCACCAAGCCCGAAGTGCGCGAGGTTGCCAGTCAGCAGCGGTCTGGCCCTGGCCGAAAAGCCCGACTCGCAGGAGATCTGCTTCATTCCCGGCGGCGACTACAAGCAGTTCCTCACCGCTTATCTCGAGGAGCAGGGCGAGCCGATGCCCGAGACTGCCGGCGAACTCGTTGCTTCAAACGGCGAAGTACTCGGCCGCCACGAGGGCATCTCCAACTTCACCGTGGGCCAGCGCAAGGGGCTGGGCGTCGCCTCGCCCTCGCCGCTCTATGTGCTCAACATCGACCCGGCGAGCCATCGCGTGACCGTAGGCGCCGACGCCGAACTGGCCACGCGCACCCTGCGCGCCAACCGCCTCAACTGGATCAGCATTCCCGCGCTGACTGGCCCCATGCGCGTCAAGATCAAGATCCGCCACCGCCACGAACCCGCCTGGGCGACGCTCGAACCATCCGCATCCAGTCCAGACGTCTCTAGCGTGGCCGAAGTCATCGCCACCTTCGACGAGCCGCAGCGCGCCGTCACCCCCGGCCAGTCCGCCGTCTTCTACGACGGCGACGAAGTCGTCGGCGGCGGCTGGATCCTCTAGGTCTCCTGTCCCGAGAGTTTGGGTCGAAAACCAAGAATAATGCTGTCATTCTTAGCGAAGCGAGTCGAAGAACCTGCGGGTTAGGGATTTCAACTTATGCAATGAACTGCAGGGATGCACCATCCGCCCCGCCCGCCCCAGTCCCGAACGGCAAACGAAACATCCAGTCTCGACGAACTTGAACCCTCGAGCGATATACTGGCGCGGCGTCCTTTTTTCGGAGAAAAATAGATGATCAGGAAAACGTTTGCTAGTTTGACCGCACTGGCTCTCTTCGTCCTCGTCGCTTCCTCGGCAAACCCGCAAACAGCCGTCTTGACCATTCAGGCCGATCAGCCCGTCTCCGCCGTCAGCCCCAGCCTCTACGGCCTCATGACCGAGGAGATCAACTACTCCTACGACGGCGGCCTCTACGCTGAGATGGTCCGCAACCGCACATTTCACTCGGACTGGAGCGGAGTTCCCTACTGGTTTCTCTTCGAAAACGGAAACTCCGCCGCCAGCATAAACCTCGACAAAACCACGGGCCCCAGCGAAGCTCTGTCTTCGAGCCTGCGACTCGATGTGCAGCAGGCTGACGCGAAGAACCAGGCCGGCGCTCTGAATGTCGGTTATTGGGGTTTCGCCCTCCGCGCCGGCACAACCTACAACGGCTCCTTTTACGCCAAGGCCGCAGCCAGCGATCTCGGTCCCGTCACGGTGAGTCTTGTCAGCGATGATCTGGCAAAGAAATCGTGAGCACCAGCGTCTCCGATATCGGTACGGAGTGGAAGCAGTACTCATTCACTGTCAAAACCGGTGCGATTCAGCCCTCATCCGCCAACCACCTCGTTCTCTCTGTCGCGCATCCCGGAACTCTGTGGCTGCAACTCGTCTCCCTTTTCCCGCCCACATATCACAATCGCATCAACGGCAATCGCATCGATCTGATGGAAAAGCTCGCCGCCATGCACCCAACTTTCCTGCGCTTTCCTGGCGGCAATTATCTTGAGGGCGACCGAATCGCAGACCGTTTCGAGTGGAAGAAAACCATCGGCCCGCTCGTCGATCGTCCCACCCATCCGAGCCCCTGGATGTATCATTCGTCTGACGGAATGGGCCTGCTCGAGTTCCTCGAGTGGTGCGAAGACCTCAAGATGAACCCCGTGCTCGCGGTTTATGCGGGCTACTCGCTTCGCGGCGAACATGTCCCTGCCGATCAGCTCGAGCCCTACGTCCAGGACGCTCTCGACGAGATCGAGTACGTCACCGGCGGCCCGGACACCAAATGGGGCGCCGAGCGCGTGAAGGACGGACACCCCGCGCCCTTCAAGCTGACCTATGTCGAGATCGGAAACGAAGACTGGTTAGACAAATCCGGCAGCTACGAAGAGCGCTATCCGCCGTTCTACAAAGCCATCAAGGCCAAATATCCTGACCTGCAGCTCATCGCCACTGCGCCCGTCAAGAGCGAGAAAATGGATGTGCTCGATGAGCACTTCTACGTCCACGCCACACAGAACTTTCACGACGCGACGCATTACGACAAGACCGACCGCAACGGGCCGAAGATCTTCGTCGGCGAATGGGCCACGCGCGAAGGTTTCCCCACGCCGAATTTCGGCGCGGCCCTCGGGCGATGCAGCCTGGATGACCGGCATGGAGCGCAACAGCGACGTCGTCATCATGGCCGCTTACGCGCCGCTGCTGGTGCGCGTCGATCCCGGCGGCATGCAGTGGGAGACGGACCTGATCGGCTACAACGCGATGAAGAGCTACGGCTCGCCTGCCTACTATGCGCAGGTGCTGTTCGCGCAATACCTCGGGGACCACACGCTGGAATCCACGCTGGAAGGCGCCGGCCCCAAGGTCTTCTACTCCATTACCGGAAACGCTGCGAAGAAGCGCCTCTACCTGAAACTGGTCAACGCCTCCTCCACCCCGCAGCCCGTTGAGATCAACCTCTCCGGCACGAAACTGGCTGGCACCGCAAAGTTGGTCAGTCTCGCCGCACAAGACACCCAGGAGACCAACAGCATCGACGATCCCAATCGCATCGTGCCCGTCGAATCCACACTGAGCGTCAGCGACCGCTTCCACCACACACTGCCCGGCTACTCAATCCAGGTAATCGAATTCAGCGAGCAATAAGGACCACAGGCCGGGGCGGCCCGAATCCTGCCATGGGCGGTCGGGAAGACTGAGCGGCATCATCCACGCCGAAGGCGTGCGGAAATGTTGACGAAACGACACTTCCGGGTAGGCGGTCACTCGACCGGAACGAAGTAGTATGACGGCATGACTCGGCGACGACTAATCCAAGGAGCGTTGGGCTGGAGCGCATTTTCGAACTGCATGGCGGCAAACGCAGTCGCCATGTCGCTTCGCTGCACGCCCACTCCCAGCTTTCCGGTGCCGTTAAGTCAGGGAGTTTGGCGCAGTCAGGAGTTCCCTGTCGGAAAGCACGATTACCATGTCCATCTCATTGTGGACCGGCGCATGCCGCTCGAAGAACTTGATTGCGATCTGGGGCCTACCTCTCCGGGACATCAGTGCAGCACACCGCCCCTGCTCGACTTGGAGTGGAGGATTTTCGATGGAACGACGTTGGTTAAGAATTGGTCATTCAAGCCCATCAGAGCTGACGCCTGGAGTGAAGCATCATCCAGTTGCCTTCTCGGTGATTTCGAGGGCAAGAGAAATGGTCATTTCACTCTCGAATTGAATGTAAGAAAAGACGCCGGAAGGCTGAAAGATTTGCATCCTCGTGTGCAAATCGTGAAGAACCCTGGTTATTGGTGCTGGTTGTAAATGCGGCTTCCGGTCCGTTCGTGGCCCATCCGGAAATAACACCGTTTGGATTACTTCCCTTTGTGCGGTAACACGACACCAAGTCGTCCACCTACGTCGTCCACCTACCGCACTTTTCTTGCGAGGTGTTTTCGGTGACGCGCTGCTGTCGCATCTGACAGTTGAAGACGGAGCACAAGCCCCGTAACAATCTTTATTGGTTCTCAGTGCACTCAAAATGTCTGCCCACCACATCCTTTCCCGAGGTGTTTTCAGTGAAGTCGAGACTCTTTTCCATCATTGGAATCGCAGGCTTAGCGGTTTTCGCTGCATCAACGGGTGCCATCACCGGTCAAGAGCCGGATAAAGGACAAGCGACAATGACGCAAACACAAGAGAGATCGGTTACAGCCATTGACACGTTGCTGGAACCTGATGCGACGATGATTGAGCACGCGACGGCCGACAATGCCCGGTTGCTCAAGAATTTTCCCAAGGGATACACGCTGGGAGGTATACACGCACCGCACGTTTCGATGCTTCAGCGGTATGTCTACACCGATCAGCTCGACAATCTCTATGCCGCTGTCGACCAAGTCTTCGCAGAAGAAGACCCGACAAGCTGGAAGCTGAAAGCGTTCAAGTACTACTACATTCCATCCGGCCCCCTCGGGCTTGGCGGCATCGTAATCGAGCCGACCCCTGACCTGTTAAGGCTGCAGCAGAAGCTGATTGATGCGGAAGCACCTTTTGAAGCCCCGAATGGCACGGCTGCCGCGTTCGTAACGACCCCAGAAGATCCCGACATCGTCGCCCCCCTGATTGAATACGTCCAGGTGTTCGTTCCCGAGCACAGCGGCACACACTTCAGCCCTCACGTCACAATCGGACTTGGCACCAAGGAGTTCCTGGATGCGATGCTGGCTGAGCCGTTCGCCCCCTTCACTTTTTCACCCGTGGGGGCGTCCGTCTACCACCTGGGTAATTATGGAACTGCGATGAAGAAGCTCCATGCGATCCCGGTGAAGCACTGACTCTCAGCGAGCGGTTTCGGACGAGTCGTAGTCAACTTGGCAATTGCAATTTCGACAACACTTTGCCGCAGGTGTTATTCAACTAGTTATGTCCTGGCGGACGTGATCTCTCAAAAGAGGCTGTAAAACTGTGAAGCTGTAAGGGTGTCATTCGGGGCAAACGCCAAAGAAGCCGGCCGTCAAACTGTCTGCTAAGTCCTTCCATAGCAGTATTATTCCTCTAAATCCAATCTCATGAGCAGTTTACAAAAAAACATGGAGGGGGGAGGGGTATAGGGGGTGGTGTGGACCGGGCACAATCCCTGGCATATTGGGCCGCGGAGAGCGTTTGCCGATGCGCCAAACGCCCGCTCCTTTGTTTCCGCCATATTCGTGATCAGCGTTGCACAGCCCAGGCCAGCCCATCCGGTCCGGCGACGTCGACGCGCCCTACCATTTCCAGCGTCTTCAGGTCGATGGCTGCCACATAGCCATCGCGTCCACACGCCACATACGCCCGCGCTCCGTCTGGCTGCATCTCAATCCCTCCTGACGCATGCACGTCCGGCAGGCGCTTCACTTCTTTCCGCGTTGCCGCGTCGAAGACCACGAGCGCCGATCCCGGACTGAGCAGCACCAGCTTCCCATCCGGTGTGAACTTCAGCCGGTTCGCACCCCGCCCATTCGCATCCAGTGTTGCCACCACGCGCTTGCTCGCCAAATCGATCACCGAGATCGTGCCATCTTGCGCATTTGCGATCCATGCTTCCTTGCCATCGGGCGATACGTCGAACCCCTCCGAGCCGCGGCCCACGGGAATTACCGTCTCATTCCAGTCACCGCCCGGAGGTCCCGGAGGAGGACCATGCCGGGGTCCGCCCTGCCCGCCCGGTCCTGCCCCACCCGGCGGAGGCCCCATGCCCGGCGGAGGTCCGGGCGGCATTCCCGCCGGACGCTCGGTCTTGTCCAGAATCGTCACCGTAGCCGAATTTACATTCGTGGTCAGAATGCGTTTTGCATCGGGAAAAACATAGATCATGTGCGTGCGGTTTTGTCCGGTGCCCATAATCCAATCCACCTTGCCGGCAGCCGGATCGTAGCTGCCGATCGCCTTGGCAGCCTCTGCCGTGAACCATGTTTTGCCATGAACAAACATCAATCCATGCGGCCCCCGCAGCGGCCCCAGGTCAATCGCAGCGAGTGGTTTTTGTCCCACAAGATCAATCACGGCCAATGTGTGGAAAGCCCCAAATCCGTAGTTGGAGACATAAGCCGTACGCCCATCCGTCGATGCCGTTACCTCGTGCGGGTCGTCTCCCACAGGCACGCGCGCCACAACGTGTAGATCGACAGGATCAATGATGGAGAGTGTGTGGTCCTGCTTTGAAAGCGCGAGAAGCGTCGTTTTGGGGGTCGACTGCGCACGCGCAAGCCCCGCCATAGCAGCAAGCAACGAGCAAGCGGTCAATCGTCGGAGGCTCATTTTGCAAGCCTAGCAGGGATTTGGGATTAAACGAACATGTCTTTATCGGCGGCCGAATGTGTGCGGTCGGCCGTAGGAGAACCGTTGCGCAACGCACCGAAAACCGCCTTTGCCGCCGCCGCAAAAGCCGACATTTGCCGCAGTGGAACGCTGACTGCGTGGCTCACAGCTCCGCCTGCACGATCCACCGTATCCAGTACGCTCGTTAGCATCGCATCGATCCGGCTCGTCTGGCGGCGCACCCGCTCCATTACCTCGGCGGTAGAGGCTTCCAACTCGACGCTCTGTGCCCGCAGCCCATGCACCACCTCCGCCAGATCAGTCGCAATCGAATCAACCTTGGGACCAACACGGCTTATGAACTCCCTTGCCTCATTGAGCATCGGAAGGGTCGTCGCGCGCAGCTCCTCTGTCTTCTCTTGGGCGATCTTCAGAGCCTTGAGCATCGCCAGCAGAATCCCCAGCAAGACAAAGGCCTGAAGGAGCACGGCGACCCCCGCAAGGGCGACGAAGATAAGCAGAAGGGTTTCATGATCGGGCATATGCATGACCTCCCGCAGGGCCTCTGCAGGGCTTTCGTTGTTGAACCTTTCCAGCGAGCGCCTGTTTAGGGAATTGAGGCGCGACTGCATTCACAGTCTCGCGCCTCATTCCGATGACTTCCTGCACGCCCTGGCTAGGAGTTACTCCTTGGCTTCGGTTGCTGAGCGAAATGCCTCGCGTCCTGCATCCACCGCGCTCGACACCCGGTTTGCCTGGTCGCCGACCACGTTTTTGCCGCGCTCAACAAACTCTTCCCATTGCGCCCGTCCGCGATCAACAGCCTGGCGTCCACGATCGACGTAGTCACCTACGCGCTCCTTGCCCTTGTCCACCAGGTTGCCCATCTGTTCGGCAGCCTCGCGGCTGCGTGCCCGCAAGTATTCCGAACTCTCGCGAGCGCTCTGCGCGAGATCTTCCCTGGTTTCCCGACCGCTCTTCGGTGCGTATAGAATCCCGACAAGCGCGCCTACGCCGAGTCCCGCAATGAACCATGCGAGGCCTTGAGTTGTGTTATCTTCTGCCATAACAAACTGTCTCCTTTTCGTTCGGATCTAAAAAAGCCTGCGCGTACCAAATCCCATGGTACGCCAAAATCCCCAGCCGCAAATTCGGCAGAGCCGGACAAATGTGGGCTCTGTCTACGTGCATCTCAGACAGCAACCTGTCACGTTAGAGGCCGATTCAGAAATCGGGGTTGTAAAGAGAACTGTGCACGATCTGCGGCTATCCCTCCGGACATGGCTCGATAAAAGTGCCTCGGCTCGACGCTTTGGTTGACCGGTTAACCTATCCTACTTGGCAATCAACCCTCGGGCAATCGCATCGAGCATCCCATTCAGGAAGTTGATAGACTCCGGCGCGGAATAGCGCCGCCCGATCTCCAAAGCCTCGTTGATCACGATTGGAAACGGTGTACCTTTGAATCCCAGCATTTCGCCCACCGCCATGCGCAGCAGGTTGCGGTCCACGGCGGGCATGCGCTCCAGCCGCCAGTGTTTGGAGTTGGCCACGATCAGTTCGTCAATCTTCTCTTGATTGGCAATCGCCACGCGAAACAGGTCTTCGGCAAAACCGCGTACCTCCGGCTCTACCTCATCGCCCGCCTTCCAAAATGTGGCCCGCACCTGGTCAGCGGACTGCTTGCCGATGTCCGCCTGAAAGAGCATCTGCATCGCCAGTTCCCGCGACTTGCGCCGCGTCCCGGCCGTCATTCTACGCCGCCCTTCAATAGTTTTTGGCGGAGGCTCACCATCTCAATCGCCGCGCAGGCGGCCTCAAATCCCTTGTTGCCGGCCTTGATGCCGGCACGATTCAGCGCCTGCTCCAGGGTCTCGCAGGTAAGCACGCCAAAGCTGTGCGGAATGCCTGTCTCCTGCTGCGATTGGCCAATGCCCCGCGCCACTTCGTTGTAGATCGCTTCGTAGTGAGCGGTCTCGCCGCGCAACAGGCAGCCCAGCGTCACGATGGCATCCGCCTTGCCCAAATTGGCCAGTGTGCGCGCCGCAGCTGGGATCTCCCATGCTCCGGGCACGCGTACAACTTCGATATCGCCCCGCTACGCGCCGCTGCGTAACAGCCCGTCCAGCGCTCCCTCCAGCAGGCGCTCGGTAATCACCGCGTTCCATCGCGCTACCACGATGGCAAATTTCATGCCCTTGGCCGAGAGATCGCCCTCGACCGCCACGGGCTTGCCTTTCATGGGATCGGTCCACGCCCAGAAGCTGAAGGCAAATCCCGGCTCTGGCGCCACCGTAAAGATGCGCGACTTCCAATGCGTTTCGGTAATCGACGAGACGCGCTTAGTGGCTTCTTCGCCGCCCTGTGCGCGCAGCCAGCTCAGAGCTGCCTGGTGCGCGGCATCCAGCGCCGTCACCTCCACCAGCACATCGGCCGTTGAAGGAAAGTGGCCATCCACAAATTCCAGGTTGCCCAGAGGTGCCAGAAATGAGGCGCCCCGACTCGCCTCCTCTTTCCAACCGTTGCCCAACCCAAATCCCAGCGCCGAAAAGAAGCTTGACAGCCGGTCAAAGACCGCCGCGCTGCCGGCAGGGCGAAGGAAGGAAATCCCTTTAATCATGCTCTGATTCTACCGTGCTGAGCCGCTCACGCTCGGTATCCATCAAGAAGCTCTCGCTCGAGTTACGTTAAAAACTGCTCTGCCGGCAAACCACAAAAAAGGCCGGCTCAATGCCGGCCTTCTTTGTGCGCTTCATGTGCTTGTGATCTAAGTGGTCGAGCGCGGTTTTACGGCGATCGCCGTCGCAGGCACCGGGTTCGTGGTCGGCGAAGTAATGGTGCAATCGGGGTCCGATCCGGGTGCGCACGCCGGCAGGTTAGGACTAATCTGCTGCGTATCGGTCAACGTCCCGGTGTTGATGTAATGAATCATGTTGTCGCCTGACGTTGAGACGAAAAACAGCGTGTTATCCGGGCTGAATGCGCCAGCCACAGGTGCCGTGATGGCGGATGCCCCGTTCAGGGTCACATACCCTACCGTGCCTGGGGCGCCGCTGCCCGTGGCCTGCTTGTAATAGGGCAGTGTCGCATTCGTCGTGGCCCCGGTATAAGTGACAAAGCTCAAATTGTAAGGCGATGAGGATGTGCCTTGGATGACCGCAGCTGGCGAGGTCACCACCTGGTCCACGGCGGTAGCGTTGATGTTCAGCGTCTGCGGCGGATTCAGCGTGAAGGGAATGGTCAGCGGTTGCAGCGCGCCGCTGGAGTCGGCAGGCGGGCAAGCACCGTTCGGAACCGTCACTGCAATGTCAGACAAGGTCGCGGCGCCATTCGCGTAAGCCGCGCCAATGATATGCTGCCCGTCGGTGGTTGCCGCCAGCACATCGGTCAAAGCGGGAACGGCATCATTCGGCGGCTGCGGATAAAAAATCATGCTGGCATATTGCCCGACCGCGCCAGTGGGGCACCATGTGTGCGCCACAGTCGTCGCTCCGCTCAAAAAGGCGCCGACGCCCGGCACCGTGATCGCCAGGCTCTGCGCACCCGGATTCGTCATGGGATTGCTGGGGTCAGAAGGAGCAAGCGGATATGTGGTCCAGCCCGTGTTCAGGTTGTAAACATACAGCGTATCCGTGTGGCCCGCGCCGGCGGCTGCACTGTCTGTCACGTAGAGCGTCTTCGAGTCCGGAGTCCAGGCCGCGGCTGTGCCCAGGCCGCCAAACGTCGTGGAAACCGTGCCCGCGGTGTTGTAAATGTAGAACACCTGCCGCACCGGATCGTTGATCAGCAAAGTCTGGTTGTTGGGGGAAACAGCGAGCACCACACCCGGAGCGTTGGAGTCCTGTTTCGATACCGAGTTCGCGCTGGTGCTGTAAATCATCAGTGCATGCGACGAGCCAAGGTAGAGGTTGGTGCCCGTTTGGTCCATCATCATCGAGTTCGGCACAAAGGGCAGGCGCACCGTCGACCCCGGTGTACCGGTCAGCAACTCAACGGGGACCACGTATTGCGACTTGCCAGGAGCCGAAAACCACATGTATGCGCTGGCAGTGCCCGGGGTGGTAATGTTCACCGGGTTGCTCGATATGGACAGGCCCGTCCCGAACAATCCGATTTGGTTGATCGGAGCCGGATTGCACGTGGCTGGCTGGCAGATCGCATACACCGAAGCCGCGCCGGGGAAGGATGCGCCAATCCCTCCAGAACCGCTCACGGTGATATCCAGCGGGTTGGTCGACTGGTAGTCCAGCGTCAGGCCGGTGATGGGTAGATCGTTTGTATCGATAACCGACGTGACAAGGTTCTGCTGCACTCCCTGTGTCACTGTCCCGCTCGTGCTCCCATTCGCCAGCGCCACCGAGATCGATTTCGGAGGGCAGGTTGAAAAATATCCTGCCGACGAACCAGATCCCGCTATCGATGCGGTAATCACGGTCGTGCCGGGCAACTCCGCACTGATCTGGTTGGTTACATTATTGATTGAAGCCACCGACGCGGTGCCGACGTTATAGGAGAGAGTTCCGACAGCGACCGAACAGTCGGGAACCGAGGTCACGCCGTGCGCCTTATCCAACCCGCCCGGGCACGCATAGTTGGCAGGCGAAACTGTTGCCGGCGCGCAAAACTCGTACTGCGTGTTGTTCGCACCCACGTAGCACGCCTCCGCGTCGAGTTGTTGTGGCGCGGAGGCTTGGGAAGTGCACTCCTGCGGCACCGAGCTCCCGGCGAGCGCAAGGGAGATGGAACTCACCGCGGCATGCACATAGACCTGGACCGGATTCGAAGTCACCGAATCCGCCGAGGCCGTAATAAATGCCGTGCTATAGGGCAATCCTCCCGTGTTGGGCAGCGGATTGGGAATATTGCAAATGGTATAGTCGGCGATGCCGCCGCCCGAGTTGCGATTCCATGTGCCGGCGCACATGTTTCCCGAAGGAGATAGGTCAAGGGTCCGGCGGTCGGTATCGGTGTCGCCGAATGTGTAGGTGGTCACACTAGCCGAAGCACCCTTGCAGGTCTTGGCTGTGGGCGTACTGATCTGGCGCGTCTGTCCGAACGCCAGCGAAATCCCGGTTGTCCTCGGCTCCAGAGTCAATCGAATACACATCCGTGACCTTCAGTCCATAGCCCAGGCCATTGCAGTAGTTTCCGGCCGGATTGCGGATGCAGCCGGAGATTGAAACCCCCGCTGGAATACTCACACACAGCAAACAAATAAGCGTTAAATACCGCCGCATGAATCCTCCCCGCCCCACCGACTCGAACCGCGGAACGGTCTCTCCGAATACTCAGAAATTATGGTTTGAAAGCGGTCCGTCAATCTGCCCAGGACAAACCGGCCGCCCGCACAGGCTAGCGGCCTCCGGTCGTGCGTCCTTCCGTCCGGCCGTTTCACGAAACACGCTCAGTATTTCTCCAAAAGAAAAGTGTATCAGGGCGGGGTTGCGCCCTGCGGAAGGGCGCGCTTCCCCTCTTCATAGACTCCACGTGCCTCCGATGGGGAGCAAACCGCTCCTCAGGACCCCGGTGGCATGTACCGGGCAAACCACTCCACGGCCCGTTCCATAGCATCCCGCATGTGCGCAGGATCTCTGAACCCGTGCCCCTCGTTGGGATACACCACCAGCTCCGTAGCCACCTTTTCGTCGCGCAGTGCGTGCCAGAACTCAAACGACTGCGGCGCGGGGCACTCGCCGTCGCGATCTCCCACCACCACAAGCGTGGGTGTCTTCACCTTCTTGATGAAGTCAATTGCCGAACTTTTCGCATACACCGCCGGGTCGTCATACACCGACGCGCCAAAGTACGGAATCATCCATTGATCGATTGAGTTCTCGCCATAGTAGCTTTGCCAGTCGGAGATGCCCGCCCCGGCCACTGCCGCCTTGAACCGCTGCGTCTGCGTCACCGCAAACATGGTCATGAATCCGCCGTAGCTCCAGCCGGTCAGCCCCACGCGGCCGGGATCGACCGGGTACTTCGCCTCCACCGCGTCCACGCCGGCCAGTATGTCGCGCAGATCGCCGTAGCCAAAATCCTTGCGGTTGGCCTGGGTAAAATCCTCTCCCTGCCCATAGCTGCCCCGCGGATTGGGCTGCAGCACAAAGTATCCCAGCGCCGAAAACTCAGCAGCGCTCAACAACCCACGGGGTCTCCAGTGCGAAAGCTCTGCCGCCGCCGGCCCTCCATGCACCTCCACAATCAGCGGATACTTCTTCGCCGGGTCATAATCCTTGGGCAGCGTCACCCACCCCTGCACCCGAAACTGGTCGCTCTTCCAGTTCAGCGAAACCGACTTGCCCCACACCGGCTCCACGCCATCGTTCAGGTGCGATAACTGGATCACTCCCTTCAGCCCCGAGACCATGGCCGTATCCGGCTTGGCTTCATAGATCTCCGGCGGATTGTCGAAGGTGCTGGCCGTGAAAACAAACTTCGAGCGATCGGCCGTTGACGAAAGGCTAAGTTCCATCCGTCCATCGCCCACATTGCCCGGAATACTGAACACCGGCGGGCCGAAGGTGACCGTTCCGCCGGGGCTCATCCGGTCTCCTTGCAAGTGGTAGCGAACCAACTCGCAATTGCCGCCTGCCAGCTCGTTCACATAGAGGTTTTCATCGTTTTGCCACTCGATCCACGCCGGCGAGCTCGGCCGCCCCTGGCTCAGGTCGCGGGGCTGGCCTCCATCGGCCGAAATAATCCACACATCGCCGCCCGTAGCCCCCTGGTCGCTCATCAGCCCGCCAATAAAGGCAATCGCCTTGCCGTCCGGCGACCAGCGCGGCACCGCAATCTGCAGTCCGTGCAGCCGACCGGTCACTTCCCCAGGCGCCAGAATTGCTGTCGGCGGCGGACAAATTCCATCCTTCGTGCACGCCCCCGCGATCTGCTCGTAGGGGCTCCGGAGCCGCTGTGTATACAGCTTCGCCACCCACCAGTTGTTCTCTCCCGGCGGATCGGCGGCCACGTAAGCCAATGACTTCGAATCCGGCGACCAATCGAATTCGTACACGTGCAAATTTGCAGGCGTCGCCTCGGTGGGAGTTGCCGGCGCGGTCACATCAGCGTCGGCCACCGCCACACGCTGCACCTCGACGTTGTCCTCGCCCATCACGCCCGACCATGGCTTCATCGCCGCCAGCGCTCCTGAAGGCCGGGTCGCCCCTGCTACGTAGAGGAATGCGATCTTCTTCCCATCGGGCGAGAACGCCGGCGCCTCCACATAACCCTTCAGTTCCGTCAGCCTCCGCGCCGCGTTGCCGTCGAGCCGTGAGAGATAAAGATCGTCCTGATCCCCGGGATGCGCGCAATCGGAAAAGAAAGCCAGAGCCTTCGAATCCGGCTCCCAGGCGATTTCACCCTCCTGGCAATGGTCGTCCGGCTTGGCTGCCGCAGTCACGCGCTCGCTTTCCTTCAAGTCCTCCAGCGGCGCGACCAGAATATTCCCGCCCCCTCGCCCGCCGTCGATCCAGGCCAGGCGTTTGCCGTCAGGTGAAATCGCAACCTGCCCCACGGAACGCCCCCGTTCCAGCCCTCGCAGCGCATCTTCAATCTGCGTGCGATCAGGTGCGGACGATGGGGCAGCGTGTTGTGCCTGCGCACTGCAGAAGGGGGACGCAGCGGCAAGTGCCATGAACGCACCGGCAAGAGATGCAGTGCGAAAGAATCCGGGGAATCGAAAACGGAACATTTAGAAATGCTATCAGGCGAATAAGGCAACTGGCCCTCAGCCGGAATGGTCCGCCGGCTTCCATTCCATCCAGTCCAGAATCCACTTCCACGTTCCGTCCTGCGTTCGGTCATGCGGCGGCGCGGGCAACATGCTCTTCGGGAAAACCACCGCCTTTCCGCGATACGCCTCCGCGAGCTGTTTGAACACGCGACCCTGTTCCTTCACCCGCCCGTCGTTGGTCAGCAAACCCAGGCTGTATTCCAGCGGATTGAAGTCGAATTTCTGGTCCACATCGTGGCTGTCCCAATAGCTGAACCAGCTCACGCCCTCATCAATCGCCGCCATCACAGCCTTCTCCAGCCACTCCGCCTGCCCCTTTTCCGGCAGCTCCTTGATGCAGGTGTTGAATTCGCCTGCCCACACCGGCTTCTGCTGTGTGCCGGCATACGATCGAATCAGCGCCGCCATCGCCGCCAGCAGCTTCACGCTGGGCGGGTCCATCGCGCCGCCATACTTCATCGCGCCCGTCCAGTAGGGATAGCAGTGCATTACCGGGAAACGAGCAGCCGCCAGCGCGTGCGGCGAAAACGTGTCGTCTTCAAACCACGGATGATGATCGACCCCATTCACATGCAAGTGGTCCGGCAAAACTGAATCCATCAGCGCAAACATCTTCGCCATCCAGGCGTCGCCCGCATTCAGCGGAGCCTGCCAGCAAGTATTCAGCTCATTGCCGAAGTCGAATCCAATTATGTTTCCATGCGGCCGCATCGTGCGGGCCAGCTCGCGCACAAAAAGCTCCTGCGCATTCCACATCAACGGCTCGGTATAGAACCCGTCGCTCAGCCGGTTAAACGGAGGCAGAAAATACCATCCGCTCAACTGCCCCGTGAACACAGTCACCAGCGCATCCATCTTGCGCTCGCCCATTAGCGTCAACAACTGGTCGAGGCGCGCAAGATGCGCCGGGCTCACCCACTTCGGATTGGGCTGGAAAAATGGCCACACCAACATGATGCGCAGATGATCCGCGCCCAGAGCGGCGATCGCATCCAGATCTCGCTTGATCGGGTCCGCATCCCAATCATTCCAGCAGAACCACCAGTTGTGCGAGGGTGTGTAGTTCACCCCGAACCGATGCCGATTCACATCGAGTCCAGACGGTAGAGATTCCGCTCCAACGGCAAGAGCGTTCGCAAAACCAACTCGTTGAGTCGCCATCAAGCCTGCGGCCGCTGCGCTCGCCGAAAGAAAATTGCGCCTGTTCATTTTTGCGTTCACGCCCTGTACATCTCAGGGATGAAGTTCTGCTCCTGGATCGGCGGCCGCACATATTTTGATTTTTTAAGCGGAGGCAGCGCCAGTGGCTCGGGCGTCAGATCGCGATAGTCGAACATGGAAAGCAAATGGCGGATGACGTTGAGCCGGGCCGTCTCCTTGTCTTCTGCGTTCACCACGTACCAAGGCACCTGCTTGGTATCTGTGACTGCGAACATTTCGTCTTTGGCGCGGGAGTAATCCGCCCAGTGTTTGCGCGATTCCAGGTCCATCGGGCTTAACTTCCAGCGCTTCGTTACCTTCTTCATCCGATCCTGAAAGCGCCGTTCCTGCTCTTCATCGCTTACTGAAAACCAATATTTGATGAGAACGATTCCGGAACGAACTAGCATGCGCTCAAACTCCGGGCAGCTTTGCATGAACTCCTGGTACTGCTCTGCTGTGCAGAAGCCCATCACGCGTTCAACGCCGGCGCGGTTATACCAACTGCGGTCGAACAACACCATCTCTCCGGCCGCTGGAAGATGCTCGACATATCTCTGAAAATACCACTGCGTCTTCTCGCGCTCTGTGGGCGTCGTAAGAGCTACCACCCGGCACACACGCGGATTCAGCGTCTCGGTGATTCGCTTGATCGTCCCACCCTTGCCTGCCGCGTCGCGCCCTTCAAACAGCACCACCACTCGAAGGCCTTCGTGGCGAATCCATTCCTGCAGCTTCACCAATTCAATTTGAAGGCGGCGCAGCTCGTGCCCATATTCGCAGTCCTTACCCAGCCGCATAGTCTTCACGTTAGCGGCCACGGCATGGCCATTCTCCGCGTACCCGTCTTTCGCAACCATCGAATCCCGATCGCCAACCTGTCGCGAATGCTTACCTTTGTCTTTCATTTCGTCTTCCCCACTTCACCGTCGGATTGCCGCGCCAAACCTCACGTTGTGCCAAACCCCGTTAGTAGCTAGCTGGCTCTCGCGCGGACCGGTAGTTTTCACATCTTCTCTATCGGCACCCACCGGCCATCGCTACAGTCCCCGTGCCTGCTTGCGCAAGGACTTCGCCGATCAGCTACCGCGCCGCTTCATGAATCGCCAGCAGCTTCTCCAGCAGTGGCTTCAACAGCTTTAAGTCCAGCGCGTTCGCCCCGTCCGACTTCGCGTTCGCCGGATCGTCATGGACCTCGAGAAATAGTCCATCGACCCCAGCCGCCACCGCTGCCCGCGCCAGCAGCGGAATGAACTCCGGCTGCCCGCCGCTTACCCCATTTGCCGCCGAAGGCTGCTGCACTGAATGCGTCCCGTCAAACACCACCGGCGCCATCGCCCGCATCACCGGCAGCGAACGGTAGTCCACCACCAGCGTGTTGTAGCCGAAGCTCGCCCCGCGCTCCGTCAGAAACACCCGCTCGTTGCCCGTCGAACGCACCTTCTCCAGCGGATGCGTCATATCCCACGGCGCCACAAACTGACCCTTCTTGATATTGACGGCACGCCCCGTCTTGCCAGCCGCCACCAGCAGGTCAGTCTGCCGGCAAAGAAACGCCGGTATCTGCAGCACGTCCACGGCCTCCGCGGCCACTTCGCAGTGCCCCGGCTCATGTACGTCCGTCAGCACGGGCAGCCCCGTGTCCTTCGCCAGTCGGCCCAGGATGCGTGTGCCTTCCACCAGCCCCGGTCCGCGAAAGCTCTTCACGCTGGTGCGGTTGGCCTTGTCATAGCTGGCTTTGAAAATGGAAGGAACGCTCAGGTCGCTCGTGATCCGCTGGATTGCCTCGGCCATCCGGCGCACGTGCGCCTCCGACTCAATTACGCACGGCCCCGCAATCAGAAAAAGCCGCCCTGTGCCCACGAGCACAGGCCCAATTTCGAAGGTTGAACTCACGGGAGCGATTCTACGGCATTGGCGCCACGCGCCGCCCGCTTCTCTCTCAAGGAACTAGGTCTCGACCGCCTGAGGCTGCACCAACCATGAGTGCCCCATGTCCCGATTTTGGGACATGGGAAAGTATCAACTCAAAGCAAGAAACACGCGGTCAGAAGTTTAGGATCGAAGCGCGGCCGTCGTCTCTTCCGGAGCTCTTCGCGCCAGCCGGTTCCGATAACTCGCCGCAATAAACTCCCGGAACAGTGGATGCGGCTCCAGCGGCTTCGATTTGAACTCCGGATGAAACTGGCAACCCAAGAAATAAGGATGCCCCGGCAACTCGATAATCTCCACATACGTCGCATCCGGGGTCGTGCCGCTGATCTGCAATCCGCCACCGGTGAGCAACGCTTCATACTCCCGGTTGAACTCATAACGGTGCCGGTGCCGCTCGCTGATCTCCGACGCGTCATAAATCTGGTGAGCCAGCGTTCCCTCCTGCAGAATGCAGGTCCACGCGCCCAGCCGCATCGTTCCGCCCATCTCTTCAACTCCCAGCAATTCGCGCAGCTTATAGATCACGCGGTGCTGCGTCGCCGGGTCAAACTCGCTTGAATTCGCATCCCGCAGCCCGCACACATTGCGCGCAAATTCGATGCACGCCGTCTGCATGCCCAGGCAGATTCCGAAGTAAGGAACCTGCTTTTCGCGCGCATAGCGGATCGCATTCAACATACCCTCAATGCCGCGCTTGCCAAACCCGCCGGGCACAAGAATGCCGTCGAATCCTTCTAACTGCGACTCATAACTCGTATCATCAGGCGTCTTCGATTCCAGCCCCTCAGCTTCGATCCATGTAATATTCAGCTTCAGGCTTTTCGCCACCGCTCCGTGAGTTAGAGCTTCCTTCAGTGACTTATAACTATCCTCGTACTCCACATACTTGCCCACTATTGCAATGGAGACCTCATCCACGGGGTGATAGCACCGGTCCACCAGGTCCTTCCACTTACTCAGGTCGGCCTCTGGCGCCTCCTTGTGTAGATACTTCAAAATCAGCGTATCCACGCCCTCCTGCGCAAACCCCAGCGGCACTTCGTAAATCGTCGGCACCGTCTTGGCACCGATCACCGCCCGCTCTTCCACGTTGCAAAACAGGGCAATCTTCTGCTTCATCTCGCGGCTCAATGTGCGATCGGAACGGCACAGCAGTATATCGGCCTGAATCCCAATCGACAGCAGTTCCTTTACCGAATGCTGCGTCGGCTTGGTCTTCAGTTCCTGCGCGGCCGCAATCCACGGTACCAGTGTCAAATGCACAAAGACGGTATTCTCGCGACCCAATTCCTGCCGCATCTGCCGGATCGCCTCAAGAAACGGCAGCGACTCGATATCGCCCACCGTCCCGCCAATCTCTACAATCGTTACGTCCGCGCCGTTGGCCGAAACCTTGCGCATCGCGTTCTTGATCTCATTGGTCACGTGCGGAATCACCTGGACCGTCTTGCCCAGGTAGTCGCCGCGCCGCTCTTTCAAAATGATCTGCTCGTAGATGCGCCCGGTGGTCAGGTTGTTATCGCGCGATAGCGGCGCATGCGTGAACCGTTCATAGTGCCCGAGGTCCAGATCCGTCTCCGCGCCGTCGTCGGTCACAAACACTTCGCCGTGTTGAAACGGCGACATGGTTCCCGGGTCGACATTCAGATACGGATCGAACTTCATCAGGTTCACGCGCAGGCCGCGGCTCTCAAGGAGGCAGCCGATCGAGGCCGCCGCTAAACCCTTGCCTAAACTGGACACGACTCCGCCCGTCACAAAGACATACTTTGCCGACATCTGTGCAACCTCGCTATTGAATTGTTGTGATTGGACGTACCTGGTGGGCACAATCAAGTATGGCAGACTACCGCCCCCAAATAAAGTCGAAAAGTGAAGAACGCACCGGCAGCGGTGGAAATCCCGGCACGCAAACCCAATTTCCTCAGCCGATTATCCATCTTGCTCCCCCTGCCGCATTTGTCTCGGAAAACACGCTAAATCCATAGCTTTTAAGCCTGCCCAGCACTCCACTTGCCCCGCGCTCCCGCCGGGCCTACGATGCTGCATTGAAGGGAGCGATCCATGACCACAATCACCACCACGGAGCGCCGCAAACTGGGCCTCGACGGCCCTGAGGTTTTCCCCATCGCCCTCGGCTGCATGGGCATGAGCGGGATGTACGGCGCCACCGACGACGGAGAAAGCATCGCCACCATCCACGCAGCCATCGATGCCGGGGTCAACCTGCTCGATACCGGCGATTTTTATGGCATGGGCCACAACGAAATGCTCATCGGCCGCGCCCTGCGTTTTGTCCGGGAGCAGGTGCTGGTCTCTGTCAAATTCGGCGCGCAGCGCGGACCCGACGGCTCCTGGCTCGGCTACGATGCCCGCCCCGCCGCCGTCAAAACCGCCCTGGCCTACTCCCTCAAGCGCCTCGGTCTCGATTACATCGACATCTACCGGCCCGCGCGCCTCGACCCCAATGTGCCCATCGAAGACACCGTCGGCGCCATCGCGGAGATGATCCAGGCCGGCTACGTCCGCTATATCGGCCTCTCCGAAGTGGGACCGGAAACCATCCGCCGTGCCGTCGCGGTGCATCCCATCACCGATCTTCAGATCGAGTATTCCCTCATCAGCCGCGGTCCCGAGGCGAAGATCTTCCCCATTCTCGACGAGTTGGGCATCGGCGTAACCGCCTACGGAGTACTTTCTCGCGGACTGCTTTCCGCCTCGCAGCCGGCTGCCGCGGGTGACTTCCGCATCCGTCTCCCTCGCTTCACTGGAGACAACCTCGTTCGCAATCAGCAGATCGTGGCCCGGCTCCGGCAGATCGCCGACGCCAAAGGCATCACAACCACCCAGTTAGCCGTGGCCTGGGTGCTCGCAAAAGGCGCTCGCATAGTACCCGCCATGGGAGCTCGCACCCGCAGCCAGCTCCACGAAACACTGCGCGCCCTTGAGGTAAAGCTCACACCCGCAGACCTGGCGCAGATCGAAGCAGCAGTCCCGCCCGACGCCGTAGCCGGAACCCGCTACGACGAACATCAGATGCGCATGCTCGACAGCGAAAAATGACAACTCCTCGACGCCCAATTCAAGCCGGTCGTTATTCCTTAGCCGAGCTCCCTTCAGCGATGCCCCCGAACGGTGAGCCATTGTCATCTTGAGCCGAGCTCGCCTCGGCGACCGAAGCCGAAAGATCCGCGGTTTCTCTTAGGAAGCACCGCAATCCGTTACACATGGATCCGTTCCTCCCGGCTGGTCCCGACTGTAGAATCCCGCAACTCCTCGCGCTCACATTCCGGTAACACACAGGAGTGGTATCCTAGCGCCGCATTCCAGAACAACGAGGAGGATGACTTGAGAAAGGGCATCATACTGGCGATCGGCGCATTGACGTTCTTGGCGGGTTGCGGCAACCAGGGGGACAAGGCTTCCAATATCCCCGTTACGCCTAAATGGAAGGGACCTGCCTACCATATCGCTTTTGACACGCCGCCAGCCAAGCCAAATCCGGCGGGCATCACCATTCCGGGCATCAAGTACACGGCAAATCCCGACGCCCTTGAGACGAGAGCCAGCCTCGTGGTGCGATTCGACACTTCGGGAGCCAGCAAACAGGGGCCGAAGATGGACCAGATGATTATGGCCCCTGTCGATATCCATGGCACGGAGGGCGCGCTACCCGCCGACTATTTGGATGCCGCAGACAAGGGCCTGTCGAGGATCATCGGAGCTTACTGCATGAAGGGGAAAATAAAGATGTCCGTGGCGCTTGCCAGGTCGTCGCTCTCTCCCCAGGCTGGAGATGCTGAAGTGAATACCAAGCGCCTCTCAGACTGGCTGCCGATCGAGGTGGTGTTCAAGAACCCCCACCCGAAGTGCTAGTTCTGCTTCCCTGGCGGGGTGATTCGAATGCGTGAGTTTCTTACTCGCGCACCCCTTCACCTCGTCGCGGCCAGCACGGCGTGTCAACCCTCTTCCCCCGCTAACCCGCGCAAGCCTTTGAACCCACTGGGTCGAGAGCCGCGCGTTGTCTGCAGATTAATTCCCGCATCGCGCTAACCTTAGAACATTCGAAAAACCCTTTGGCGCTCTCATTAAAGAGGATGCTCTCTGACCGGACAATCCTCATCACGCGGGAAAACATGCCAAAAACGACCAAAATGTGCCCAAAAACGACCTCAAATGACCGCAAAATCAGCAACGCAAAAAGGCTAAGCCTCACCGTCCAAAGGAGATGAGGCTCAGGCCTTCCACTTTTCATGAAAACAGGCTGTGAAACTGTAAAGCTGTAATCGCCCGTACGGCTCTGGAAGACGCTCCTCTAGAAATTGAACGTGATCTTCCCTGTCAGCGCCCGTGGAGTCACATAGTGCGTTCCGCTGAACGTCGACAGGAAATTGTACAGCGCGTACTTGTTGGTCACATTGATCGCCGTCAGGTCGAGGTCCACCTTGTAGCGGTCGGCGTGGAAGATGTTGTTTTTGCCCATGGTGGCGTCAAACAAGTTGCGTGGCGCAATGCGCTGGGGGTTCTTATCGTTGTCTCCGGTGTTCGGGGCCGGAATACTGATCAGGTTCGAGGTGAACTCTGACGCCGGGCACACCGCTGGCAGCGGGTTAGTCGGCGTGGCGCGCTGGCCGTTGCACATGAAGCCGGCCTGAAACTCTTGATCGGCGGTCAGTGGGATGCCGGTCGCATCCACCATCGCAATTGCCGGCTGCCCGTTGAGCGTCGTGGAAGTGGCGCCACACGGACTGTTGGGGTCAGTCGTGCCGTAGCAGGGCGCGTTGCCCGCCACAAGGCCAGAGTCGTAGCGCCAGTTGAATCCGCCCCACAGGCCGCTGAGCATGCCGACGTGGGAGAGAGTGTATTGAAGATGCGTGGTCTGGTTGAACTTCTCGTCGTGATCAATGCGGAATGGAAGGCCCGTTTGGCCGACGGTCGCACCGGCTCCCGCCACTTGCGGCGGGAAGAAGCGGGCAGCCACTGAAGACATGACCGAGTACGCACTGAAGTTGTGGAATTGAGGCACTTCAACATGCAAGGCGTAGCCGGGGATCTTCGAGTTATGCCAGTCAATTGGAAAGGTGATCGGCGTGTTACCCAGAACGCTGAAGTCGAACGCGTTGTGTGTGTACTTCCAGATGTACTCGCCGCTGACCACGGCATGCTTGCCGAAGGCCTGTTGCAAACTGGCGTGGAACTCATTGCGGAAGCCAGGATCAAGGGTCCCGGATACGCCTGGAGTGCAGACGAGCAGCGGCGCCAGCACTGGGTTCAGGCACCCGGTGCTGGAGAGCACCAGGTTCTCATTGAATGGAGTCTCCAGCGTGCGCGCGTAAGAGACGCTCAACACCGTCGTCGTGGGTTTGATGTTGTAGGCAAGGCCGAGGCGGGGCTCCGTCTGGTTGGCATCCGTCAACCCGTTGTAAAGGTCCTCGCGCAAGCCAAGGTTGAAATTCCAATTCCCTGCCTTGATCTGGTCTTCGATATAGAGAGCCAGCTCCTTCACGTCGGTGTGGCCAAAGTAAGCGTACTCGCTGCCGCCGCGGGTCAGGTCATACGGAGCCAGGACCGGGAGGTAGCTGGGATTGGGAAATGACACCACGCCGTCACATTCTGATTGATTAGCGTATCCCGGCAGCGGATTGCCGTTGACGTCAACGCACGGAGCGTTGTACGTGGGATTGACCACGCCGAGGTTGTCGTGCTCGCGCAGGAAAGTTTGCCCGTACACCGCGCCGACCTTGAGCGTCTGGATTCCCTTGGTGTAGTTGAAGTCGGCGTGGGCCGCGGCGTTTGTGAGTGTGCGATTCTGAGAGATCGACGAAGTTTGCAGGTTCGCCGGCCCCTGATCGGCGAGGGGATTACCGCTGGGGTAGTAGTTGTAGTCGTCACGGCGGACGTAGGCGCCGAAGTTAAGGACGGAATTGTTGCTGATGATGCGGGTATAGGTGGGTGCGATGTTGAAGGTGCCGATCTGGGAGCGCTGGTCGGTGTTTCCCACGTTGCCGAAGACAGGATCGGCAGTTGAGCCTCCGCTGACGACATTTTGAATATTCAGGTTGTCAAAGGCGTTGGGTGTCTGAAACCACGAACGGGAGTAATTGAAATCCGTATGCACTGAATCGGCCGGCGTAAAGCTATAATCCACGCGGTCGAAGACATTCTCTTCGTTCCCCTTGTCGTGAAACACCGTGAACTCCGGCGGATCGAGAAAGCGCCCGGTGTTCAGTCCATCAGCTTCAACAAAATTACCCCAGTTCTTGCCACCATACGACAGGTCTAATCCGGCTGTCGCTGACCCAAAGGCCCCGTATGAACTGCTGACGTCACCGGTCGGCTTGGTAATGCCCTGCCCGGAACGTGTAGTGGCCACGATCACGAGGCTGGTCTTGTCGCCATATTCGGCCGGCGGCGCGCCCGAGATCACTTCGATTGACTGAATCGAGTTCGCCGGAAGCTGATTGGAGAAGAC
Source organism: uncultured Acidobacteriaceae bacterium (assembly GCA_963800145.1). Lineage (GTDB taxonomy): Bacteria > Acidobacteriota > Terriglobia > Terriglobales > Acidobacteriaceae > Telmatobacter. Next base: position 866,192 of record CAWCZX010000002.1, read on the forward strand.
CTTGCTCTGCTGGTCTGTAATCGCCTGCCCATCGACTGAGAACGAGTTGGAAGCATGATCGCCCAACCCATGGAAAAGCCCATTCGAGTCAGCCGACACACCGGGAGTGGTCAGCGTGATCAGCGAACTCAGCGTAGAAGACTGGCTCTCCAATGGCACCTTGGTAAAGGCATCCCGGTCCACATCAGTGTGAAAGGTGGGGTCGTCCTCAATCAGGTCCCCGGTGGATTCGACGGTAACGGTTTGGCTCGCACTGGAAATCTGCAGTGCCAGCTTCAGGTCTTCTCCCACGACCGAACGAATCTCAACCTGTTTGCTCAGCGAAGCAAAGCCTGGCGCGGAAACAGAAATCCGATATGGATTGAACGGAACATTGGAGAACACGAAATGCCCGGTGGCATCCGTTGTTGCGCTCCGGTCCAGCCCGCTCATTGCATTAGTCAGGTGAACCGTGGCGCCGGGGATCACTGCGCCGGTGGGGTCGGTGACTGTGCCGCGCATAGTGCCTGCGTTGCCGCTTTGCGCGGAAGCGCTTAGTACCGCGAAGAACAAGGCGAATGCTGCAAATATTGAAAAAATCGGGCCGAGTTTGATCAGCATGGAGTGCCTCCGAATCATGGCTGAAATGCAAGAAGGTAACTGCCGCGGTAGCTTCCGCGGCATCTTCAACGCAATCTGGACATCGATCCGAGTCGAGCCTCATCCAATGCAGTTACGCCGCCTCTTCGCCTGATCCAGGCGAAGAAGTCGACATATGAAGGCAAGAATGGCGTCGGAACGGTGTCTAGCAGCCGGCAGGCGGAGGGCGGGTAAAGAGCTGAGGGTGCCAATGCCGTGTTACCGCTCGTGGCTCGATGACAGGCGCGGCGGCTTCCACTTCAACCAGGATGATCGCGGCAACGCTCGCCACTATCGGCACTGCCGCATGCATCACGATGCATAGCGGGCAATGATCGGCATCGCTGGCGTTCGCGTGAACGTGCGCCACCTGGGCCACGGTCAGAATGGCCAGAAGCGCAAGACACACCAGAAGCAACGTCGCGTAGGCCCCTGGCCTTGCACGGCGTTCACTGCGGTATGGTGTCTCGAGTCCGGGGAACAAAGACAGTCCTCTGCTTCCTCAAGAATACACATCTTTGGATGCTGCGGAGGCTGGAAGGTTAGACGGCGATTGCATTTCCCGCAAAAATCCTCCAACCGCTGCGTGCCCCGCCCGTCTAAACTTGAGGGGCAATGATCGACTTACTCTACCTGCGGCGCCTGCTGATTGTGGGACTTGCGAGCTTGGTTCTCACGCCCATGGCAGTTCTTGCTGCCCAGGAGCATAAGCCCATTCCTCTCAAGCCCGGTACTCCCGGAACCGGAACCAACCACCGCCTCATTCTCAAAGATGGCACCTACCAGATGGTACGCGACTATCAAATCGTGGGTGACCGCGTCCGCTACCTTTCTCAGGAGCGCGGTGATTGGGAAGAGTTGCCCGCCGATTTGATCGATTGGGATGCGACTCGCAAATGGGAGAACGACCACGCAGCCCAACCCGACGATGCTTCGCCTGCAATGAAAGAAGCAGAGGAACTGGACAAGGAAGAAGCCACGGAGCGCGAACAGCAAAAGGCCCGCATGCCCGAAGTGGCCAAGGGCCTCGAGCTACCCAATCAGGACGGCGTCTTTGTGCTCGACACATTCCAGGGAACTCCCGAACTGGTCGAATTGCTGCCGGCGGAGCTCGACCTGCGCGGTAAATCTCGCCACGGCATCGCTGTGCTGAATCCGCTGGCCGGGGAAAAGGCCGAGATCGATCTCGAGGGCGAACACGCCAAAGTCCATCTCCATGTCAACGACCCGTCCATTTACCTTTCGCTCGACTCACCCAGCGACCCCGAGCCCGTGACCACCCACGCCATCACGGTGCAAACCGGCGGCTCTAAAGAAGCCGCCAATCGCAAGCATGGAGCGCATTCGCCTTCTTCGGGCTTCGCCATCGTTCACGTGGATGAGCGAAGAGCTCTCCGGATCGTCGGCGCCATCCATGTGAGCCCGAACGGCTCCGTCACCCAGAGCGAAGATGTCATCCCTACCAAGGTTGAAGTTCTCCCCGGTAAACACTGGCTCAAACTCACACCCGACAAGTCCCTCACCATCGGCGAGTACGCATTGGTCGAGATACTCTCCCCGTCCGACCTTAATCAGTCGGTCTGGGATTTTCGGGTTGACCCCACCCTGGGTGACAACCCGGCCTCGCTCGGGCCAATCCTCAAATAGTCGGCAAAACGCGTTACTCGGGCGCCTGACGCCGCGCGACCTTCAGCCTGCGCTTCTCCCACTCCCCGCTTGAAAACATCCGCGGGCCAACCTCGATGAGCCTCGGCATCATGTTGAACACGGCCACACGGCTCCACGGCCGCCCGTCGCGCGTCCTGAATCCCTTCTCGTTCAAGTCGCTCACAATGCTTGAGTAGGAGAAATCTTGCACAAGCAACTCCATCATCAGTACCAGCGCCTGGTGCTCGGTCGGTTCTACCTCCAGCCGCTTACAATCGTCGGAGATGCGCAGCCCGTAAGGAATGTCTTCGCTGAATCCGCCTTCGGTTGGAGCCTCGGTATCGGGCAACTCGCGCCGCCACTCGATCGACACCATTTGCCACCCGGCAGCCGAGCGCTGCTGGATAATTCCGGAGCTCAACGGCCCCGAGATCACATCGCGAACCCGTTCAAAATACGCCATTTCAGGGCCTCCGCACAGGGATGCTATAGCTGAATTGACAGCAATTTAGCTGCCAAATCCCCGCGAGGGGCGGGTCGGCCAAGTGCTTGATTCCGAAACGACATCAGCTTGAGAGGCGGTCCGCGTCATACAAGCCTCCGCCCATTTTCGCGATTCGCTGTTCGCTTGCGGACAAAAAAGTGGAGGAAATAGTGTGAATGGCGGGGACGTCAGGATATGAAGTTAATTATCTTTGAACAGTCTCTCAGACATGGACGAACGAGGCATGGCGGCCCGAGGGCCGCCATGGGTCTCTGTTTAAGAATTGGAAGTCGAGTGTTTGTTGGGCTTGATTTCGATCTCGTTCACGACCTGCTGCACATTGGGAACGTGCTTGGCCAACGCTTCGGCTTCCCGCTTTTGGGCTTCGGTCTTTACTGTGCCCTTCAGAACCAGGGTGCCGTTCTTTGCCGAACAATGAATGCTCTGATCATTTAGCGCTTTGTGCTCCTTCAATGAGGCCTTGTAGTTGTCTTCAATGGCGCTATCGCGATCCGAAGCCACTGACCCGGCCTCGCTCTGACCAGCAGGACGTACGCCAATCTCGTCGGCAATCGTGTAGTCGGGAGCGGCCTGCTTCGCAAGCGTCTCCGCCTGGGCCTTCATGTCATCGGAGGCGAGGTTTCCTGTCAATGTCATGACCCCTTTATCCCGGTCTTGCGATACGTCCACGGCCCCTAGATTATTGTTCTTCAGAGAGTTTGTAACTGCGGATTTTTCATCGGGATGTGAGGATTGGTTGTTACAGCCTGCAATGGCCAGGCCACATACCAAAGCTATTACCGCGCCAGGCAGAACCTGACGCTGCGAACTCATAATTTTCATTTACTCATCTCCTTGGTGCACTAATCGCACCGCGCGGCGCAATCGATCTATGCCCTGCAAATGGGATGCGAACCATATGACCGCAGTTGTACCTTCCTATGAATCAACTAGTTGAGATAAGTCGTTGTGATTCGATCAGTCAATGAGTTAAATTAGCTCCCCAAATTACTTGCGCTGTGCCAGGTTCAATATGAATAACTGGCGTGACATTCAGAGCGTGTTCTGGATCTAAGTTCCCTTGCTTGATCCACACAAAAAACCGGGAGACCTATTCCGCAAGGAATAGGTCTCCCGGTTCTCGCACCTTCAGATTCGGATTTGGCGGCCTGCTGAACCGTCCAGCCGACTGTTCACAATGCTTACTGTGCCAACTCCACCGGCCCTGGCCGCGACAACTCGCCGCTCCGCGCAGTTTCCTCCATCTTGCCAAAAATCATCTTGCCGCTTGCCGTCTGCAGCACGCTGGTCACGGAAATCTCTACCGAGCGGCCAATCACCTTGCGGGCATGATCCACCACCACCATGGTTCCGTCGTCAAGATAACCCACGCCCTGGTTGTACTCTTTTCCTTCCTTCAGGATCAGAACCGTCATGCGCTCGCCCGGCAGCACCACTGGCTTGAGCGCGTTGGCAAGATCATTGATGTTCAATACGTCCACATGGTGCAGATGGGCCACCTTGTTCAGGTTGAAGTCGTTTGTCACCACCTTGGCCTCCCATTTCTTGGCAAGCTCCAGCAGCTTCAAATCTACCTCGCGTATCGAGGGAAAATCATCCGGCACAATCTGTACCTGGATATTGGCATTCGACTGCATGCGCTGCAGCATATCCAGTCCGCGGCGTCCCCGCTGGCGTTTGGAACCATCGGTCGAGTCGGCTACGATCTGCAACTCGCGGAGCACGAACTCAGGCACGACCATCATGCCGTCGATAAAGCCGGCTTCGGCAATGTCGGCGATGCGACCGTCGATGATTACGCTGGTGTCGAGTACCTTTGCGCTGCGGCGAGTGGGCCGCTCCCCGCTGAAGAGCGGGCCGAGCGCCGCCGGGTTCAGCAGGTCGCCCTTGGTGGCGCCCACCAGAAGGCCGACATACGTCATCAGCAAGAGCACAAAAATCTGCAGCACCGCCGAGGTGCCTTGAGGGAGAGGCGCCGAGCGCAGCACCAGGCAGAACAGCGCTGCGCCAAAGATGCCCAGCACGCTGCCTGTTACCGCGCCAATCAAGCGTCGCAGTGTAAGCGCCCGCACTCTTAGTTCAAAAACAATGACGGCTCCAGCAGCAGCCGCGCCCGCCAGCGCGCCGATAGGACCCGGCAGGCCGAAAGGGTGAAGGAAATAGCAAACACCGGACAACAGGGCAACAAAAAGGAGACGTACAAGGACGAGATCCATAAAAGCCTGCTTCCGCTGGCACTAGGAAAAATACCAGCCGGCCTAGATGGGGAGTATGCATATCGGCATATCGAGTCGTCAAGAGGCTCGCAAGTTGCCCTGCGGTCCGCATGCAAAAGAGGTCGGGAATAATCGCATGCCTTCTCGCAGCGACCACCCCCGACCCCTTGATCCCGACCACTGACCAGTCCCAGACTAGTCCCATCTGGCAACTGGCAGCTGACCCTGATCACTGCCCCCTGACCACTGCCCTTACGACGCCACCGCCAACTCCGCCGCCGGACTCATCCGCGGCATGCCCTTGCGCGGGCCGCGCTTGCGGGCACTCATCACCTTGATGCGTTCCAGCAACTCCTGGGGCGAACAGGTCTTCTTGGTCAGCAAGGCGTCTGCCCCATGCATCAAGCCATTCATCTTCTGCGGATCGCCCAACAGAATCATGGGTACATGGGCGGCAATCTGCTTCAGCCGGCCCACAAGTTGATTTCCATCCATCTGTGGCATGGCAAAGTCGGCCAATACAAGGTCGACAAGATTGTCGGCAAAGATGCCGACTGCCTCCTGGCCATTTGAGGCCGATAATACGCGGTAGCCGTTGGTTGCCAGCATGAATTTGAGTACCGAAAGGTCTTGCTCGTTGTCGTCTACGCAGAGAATGACTTTCTTGGGACGCATGGTTTCGAAATTTGCTCCTTCATTTAAGATTTGGCCTCCCGGCAGCCGTACCTGTCCGCTGCCTGCCTTGTGGCAAGCTGGCGTAATGCCTCCCCGGGCCGGCGACCGCAAAGACACTTCTCCCCCCGATTGACCCTTCCGAAAGGTCTTGATAGCGCAGCCTCTCAGGCTCTGCGCTGACCAAGCGCTCTCAAAATCAACTCAGATTGGAGAGTCTTCGCTGGCGATCAGATTGTGTCTGATTCGGTCGGCGACACCGGCGAGACGCCGGTTGAATTGGTTCAATGCTTGGCAAGATTACGAGCAGATCCGGCTCATGAAAAGAGAGAATGACAAGCGAAACCTGACATGAAAAACCGCGTGAAACAAGTGGAAATCTGGTAGGACAAACACACTATGCCACTTGCCATGATGAAAGTCTGTTGAAAGGGTGTGCATTACCGCAGGAAAAGATGTCCCTTTGCAACAAGAACGGTGCTGCCTGCAACGAGCACATCCGTGACCCGCACCGAATCCCGTCTCGCGCTTACCGTCAGCTCACTTGGACGCCCCATCTCGACGCCCTGCCGCAGCGCGACGCGCACGCCTGAAGAGACCGCACCGCGAGCGACCAGGTAGGCGATCGCACAGCCCGCTGCTGATCCGGTGGCCGGGTCCTCGCCACCGTTGAACTGCATGCGCGCGCGATACGCGGGCCTGCCGCTGCGGCTCTCTGCGGCGGCCGGCCCGAGCACATAAAACCAGCGCGCCCCGCGTTCGCGCAGCCACGTCGTCGCTTCCTGCTGTTTCACGTTCAGCCGCACCAGTGATTCTGCCGAGCGCAAGGGCACAATGGCAAAAGCATTTCCGGTGGAGACGATCTGCGGCTGCAGCGTTGTGTCCATGTCATCCGCTTCCAGCCCGATGAGTCTGGCCACTTCGGCTGCGTTCAGTTCCGCCCCAAATTCCGGGTCGCGCTGCGTCATCTCGCCGAAAAGACCCTCGGCCTCGAACCGCACAGGGATCGAACCCACGTTCAGGTGCAGAGTGACGATATTGTTTCGTACGGTTTCGGGCGCGCTCAGCTTCAGCGCGCTTGCTGTGCCCAGTGTCGGATGGCCGGCGAACGGCAGCTCTTCCTGCGTCGTGAAGATGCGAACCCGCACTCCCTCCGCCTGCTCTACTGCCACCGACCTGCGCTCCACAAACGTGGTTTCAGACAAGTTGAACTCGCGCGCAATGGCTTGCATTTGCTCCGTCATCAATCCAACCGAATCGATTACCACGGCCAGTGGGTTGCCCGCCAGCGCGACCTCGGTGAACACATCAACGACGAAATATTCGAGCTCATGCATCGCTTGACACGCCTCCGATCTCGCTCTAGTCTACGAGTACCCACTCAGTCGATGCTTGTGAAAATCGGCTGGCAAGGACTTTATGGCCCGCTTGTCGACGCTCCGTATATGTCAATGCTGCTGTCGTAACGGCTTCGCGCGGGCGTGTCCTCTGGGCTAGATTCAGCTTCACGAATCTGAGACGCACACGACCCACGGCGCGATTGGCGCGGTGGGTTTTTCAATTTCAGCGGTCAAGGGAAAGTGACTTTTTTCAAGGTCGTCGTTAGCGGCGTGCCGTGATCACTGAAAACTGATCACTGTCAACCGTTTTCAAAAGCATCGGTGGCGAAGTGGCTAACGCGCAGGTCTGCAAAACCTGTATACGCGGGTTCGATCCCCGCCCGGTGCTCCAATTTTTCTCTGGAAACTTTAAGTAGAGCCGCCGCGTTTACGTGCTCCGTGGCCCTGCACTTCAGTCTCTCAGCGCATCGGACGCTCTATCGCGAGGACAGCAGCCCGAGTTCGCGCCTGGTCCAGAAATAACCTCATGCGCAATGCCTCTGTCCGCTCAGCGGCCACCAGGCGCAGCTGGCGACGGATGTGGTCACCATTCTCGAGCAACTCAATTTGCGCTTCATCGAGCTCGGCATTGCGTTCCAGCCGCGCAATCCGCTGTTCAAGCGATTGGCGAAACCGTGTGCTTATCTCGAAGCTGTTGCGGGCGGCGCAGTCGGTGAACATGGCGAGTCCCTCTGAGATCACTTGCAAGGCTCACAACTATTTTCCGCAAGAGCCCTCAAGTATTTTGCATCTGCGCCGATGTTATCGAAGAGTCTCTTCGCGCGCCAGATTACGAGCAGCGAGACTTAGGTCATGGTTTGTCCAAAAATGAAACAGAGCCGGATCAACTCCGGCCCTGCTCTCCTCCAGCTATGTAGTTTTCAGTAGCTTCGAACAACGTTGAACAGCGTTCTCAATCCGGCCGCTTAGTGTGCGCCAGTCGCAACGGCAAGCTCCATCATCGTGCCCGAATCCAGGTCGATGTTGCGCTGCGCGCCAAGCAGAATGCCGGATGACTTCGCCATTCTTGGATCCTGTCCTTTATCGTTGTTCGCGATCAACACTCCGGGGATCGCTGTGGTCCGAATAGCGATGTTTCCCGATCGCGCTACGATGGTTCCGGGTGCTGGATCGTTGCTTCCGTTGGCGCTCGAGGCCTCAGGGCTCGCTGGTGTGGGACCACTGCCCGAACTTCCGCTCTGCGCCTCGCTACCCGTCAGTCCGGTCCGTGAACCGCTGCTTCCTGCACCCCCGCCCGCGGCCGATCCTCCCGGCGCGCTTGCCGCCGGGGCAGATGGAGCAGAAGGTGTGGTGTCGCTCATCGATGTTCCTGGACCACTGCCTGCCGTCCCGCTCTCTGCCGGTCCAACTGACCGGATCACGGTCTGAATCGGCACGCTCTGTCCACCCGTTACTTCAGCATGATCGAATTGGATCGACACCTGGGAATTCTGACTGCCCGATCCCTGCGGCATGACACCGATCACATGGCCGACCAGCTTCGTTCCCTTGGGAATCATGGTTCCATCCGCAGTCTTCACAGATGATTCCGTCCTGACCACAATGCTGTCGCCCGCTTTGGCCGTCCTCGAATCCAGTTTGCCCACTAATTGAGCATTCACTGGACTCATCTCCACCGCCGATGCATCTGTGCCCGCCGCAGCGCTGGCCTGCGGGCTCCCGCTTTGCGTCGCGCCCGGACCGGCCTCCTGCTGACTCGGACTTGCCTGTTGCGGGCTCGTCTGCTGCGAGATAAGCGGGAAGCTCGACATCGCAACCAGCATCACCGCGACCACTAAAAATGTCTTCACAGGGAAATCCTCCATCCATTGCCTCCACCGCTGCCTCACGTCCGCGCAGCGGTTACGGGCAACCTGTAGATGTGGCAAGAGTCGTGCCAAACCGGCGCTTGGCGAGCCCCTTTTTCGTAAGGAGCTGATTCAAGGGTGAAATTTAGTTGGAGATTCATTGCCGACCGGTTTTACCGCCCGCGCATTTCGGAACTTCTTATGTACACCGTGTAATTTTTATCGTGTTGTGAAACCCTCAAACCCGTGCCGTCAAGCTCATTAGCTGAGGCGCAACCCTTGAGTACCTTTGCGTCGGCTCCCTCGCCGCTTCTATTTCTCCGGAGACGGCGCGAAATACCCCTTCCGCACCTGCACCTTTAATCCATCCCCGCGGCATTCCACGCCGATATGTCGGAAAGTGCCATCCAGCTTGGCGTTGCTGGGCGTGTAGCTGGCTACGTATTGAGTGCGCAACTCATCTTCAATCTGCTGAAAGGCGTCTTCAAGCTTCTTACCGTTGTTGCCTACGTTGATCACCCGGCCGCCGGTCTCTTCAGACATCTTCTTCGCTGCCGAATATCCGCTGTAGCCGAAGCCGAAGTTTCCGTAGAAGCCTGTATCGGCGATCAGGATCACGTAAATGATGGCATTGGACTTTTGCGCCGCGGCAATTGCATCGTTAATCTTGATTCGGCTGCCTTCGTCCTCCCCGTCAGTCAGGATAATCATCGCCTTACGGCCCGTTTCCTGATTCAGCTTTTCGTTTGAAGCCAGGTAAACCGCGTCATAGAGCAGCGTCCCCTTCGGCGTCCCGCTTACCGGAACAGGCCCTCCGCCAAGTCCAGGCACGCCAGCCGCCCCATTCCCGCCAGCTGTGTTGATTTCCGCCTTGTCCATCGCCCGAGACAGCAGCCGGGCGCTGTTCGTGAAATCCTGCAGCATGTCCACGTCCACGTCAAACGAGAGCAGAAATGCCTCGTCCTTTTGCCGGAGTACTTGCTGCAGGAACCGGCCTCCCGCCTCCTGCTCCAGCGGCAGCACGCGCTCCTGGCTGCCTGAAGTGTCCAGCAGGATGCCCAGCGTCAGCGGCTGATTGGTCTCGGCCACAAAGGTCTTCAGCTTTTGCGGCACCTTATCTTCTGAGATGGTGCAATCATCTTTGGTCAGGTGCGGAACCAGTTCGCCGTTCTTGTCCTTGACGCTGAAAAACAGGTTTACCAGGTTGACTTCAAGCTTGAACGTTGCCACCGACTGGTTGTCAGCCGGCTGAGCCGGAGCATTGCTCACCGGAGAAGCGTCCGGCGAAGGGGCGAGTTGTGCCCATCCTGCGCTGGTAAGCAGTGGCAGGGCGAGCAGCAGAGCGATGGTTCTCCGGTCAATACACATGCTGGTCAAATAGACGAAACTCAAGCCTCGAAGAGAGCATACCTCAACTCTTTACCCGACTGCCGGGCAACCAGCGCCGCTCTGGCGCGTCTGATACTCTGTCGAGTGCGGCACTGCTTTGCTTGTCTTGCAAAATGGCTGTGCTAAACGTGGGCCGATGAGCGGCTTGCTGCGGTGTTCGGAGGAAATAATACCTGTGAAGCTTGGTCTATCGGCAACGGCGCTGGTTGCGCTCCTGAATTCGAGCGTGATTCTCAGTACAGCGGCTTTGGCCCAGCAGCAACAACCCGCGGTGCCCGACGCGCCCGCTCCCCAGAATCCTGGTCCGCTCAAAGACGTGGGTGGGCCCATTACCCCGGGAATCGGAGCTGGCCAGGCGCCGGCGGGCGGTTCGTCTTCCACGTCCACGACCCAGCAGCCCCCTGAAGTGCGTCCGCCCTCCAATCAGCCCAAAGAGCCGCAGCAGACTACCCCTCCCCAAGTCATCGAGCCGGGGCAGTTGACTGAAAAACTGGGCCCGATCTTTCGCCTCAACGTGAACTTCGTCGAAGTTCCGGTCACGGTTAAGGACTCAAAGGGGAAACCGGTTCCGGGCCTCACATGGCGCGATTTCACGATTTATGAGAACGGGATTCGCGAGCCGTTGAATGTCTTCAGCGTGGACGCTGCCCCTCTGTCGATCGCCTTTGTCATCGACCAGAGTCTTACCTCCGATCTAATGGCCAAGGTCAACGATTCCCTCGGAGCCATTCAGGGCGCCCTCACACCCTATGACGAGGTCGCGGTCTTCTCTTATAGCAATGGCTTCCAGGAACGCACTGGATTCACCGGCGGCCAAAGCGCGCGCCTGCCTGCGGTTCTGGCCCTGACCAAAGCAACCGGAAGCGAAGAAATGGTTCCCTTCAACAGCGGCCCGATGGCTGGCTGCAACGTGCATGTCAATGGAAACTGCGCCGACCCCAACCTGCAGCCGGGACGCTCTGTCGGCAGCGGCCCATTCATCACCATCCCCAAGGAAATCCATACCCTGAACGATGCCATCCTGGCCGCAGCCAAAGAGCTCTCTAGCCGGCCCAAGGAACGTCGTCGCATCATCTACGTGGTCTCAGACGGCAAGGAATATGGCAGCAAAGCCCCCTACCGTGACGTATTGCGCTACCTGCAGACCAATCAGACCGCCGTCTACGGCACGCTGGTAGGTGACGCAGCCCTTTGGGGCGTAGGTTACGTCAGCCGCTTCCACCTGCCTTTCACAATGTATGACAACATTCTGGCCAAATACACCTTCGCCACCGGCGGCGATTTGGACTCTGAGCGTGGCGTAAATGGCATTGAGAACAGTTACCAAAAGATTGCCGAAGAGGCACGAAACCAATACACCCTGGGCTACTTGAGCCATCAGCCAGTCATCGACGGCAAGTTCCGCAGCATCGACGTGCGTGTCGACCGGCCCGGTCTAGAAGTGGTCGCCAAGCGAGGCTACTACCCGTCCGCAGAGGATCTTCACTAACCCGACCCCGAGCCTGCCCCTCTGGTTCGGTACGTTTGTCCGACGTGGCAATCAATTCTCCGACCCAAACGCACGAAAAGCCTGTGCCAAGCGGCCCAGGCTTTTCCGTTGTCTTTGTTCCTTGCTCGCAGCGGATTCATCCGGCCGTCTCAGACAAGCGCCTCATTCGGAGCCCGTCTTCCAGCCGGATCCGCCTATTTTTGTTCAGTCGGGGTGGGCGCACTCGGTGGCGCAGCTGTTGTGTTCTGCTGTACGGTCGGCGCCGGCGCAGGATCATTGATGCCCTTCAGCCCCTCTTTAAAGCCTTTAAGGCCTTCGCCTAATCCCTTGCCCAGTTCCGGTAGCCGCTTGGCCCCGAAAAGCAGGAACGCCACGGCTGCCAGTACGATAAGGTGCCATGGCTGTAACAGATCACCCATTTTTATACCCTCCGCACGCCACTCTTGCCCGGCGTGCTCCAATCACTGACTATTGTCGCACAAAGGCACGTCGACGCGCAGGCCCGGTCATCCCGCTCTACACTCTAGTTTACCTGGGCCGGGTTACCCAGCCGCTCCGTCACCATGGTGTAGAAGCTGCGCAGATCCTCCTCATCGCCGGCGGTCAGTCGCCGGTAGACCTTCAGCAAGGGAAACAGCCGGGATCCGCGAACCTCGACCGCCGGAACCGCCGCCACGCCGCCGGGATACTGCGTCATCTCCCAACTGCCGGCGTACCGCCTCCGCAGCACCTCGCCCAGGTAGCTGCCCCAAAGCCGTGTTTCAAAGTCCAGGTCTAGCTCCGGGCTCTCGCCCACCAGCACAAGAATCTCGTCAAGAGCGTCAATCGATTCCGAGCTGAAGTCCAGCTTCTGCTCGAAAGTCCCACTGCCCAGTTCTGCCGCAGCCTGCGCGTAACCCTCCATCATGGATTCCAGGTCAGGGAAGGTTTCCGACTCCAAACGCTTGCGCACTTCGCTCATTCGTTTTCAGGATAAATCCCGCGACCTCAACAGCGCTGGAAAATGGAACGTCCATCGAGCTTGTGGCAGACTAGGAGTAGCGATTGGAGGGTTCCCCGCCCTGTGAAAAACATCAACATGCTCGCCATTACCGCCGTCCTGGCTCTTGCGGTCGGAGCCGCCAGTCCGGCCAGCCGCGACCTGTACCCCGACCCGTCGCAGGCTAAAGCCGACCTTGCTGCCGCCCTGAAAACCGCCGCCGTCACGCATAAGCGCGTCTTGATTGACTTCGGAGGCAACTGGTGCGGCGATTGCCAGGTGCTTGATATTTACTTCCACAATCCCTCTAACCTGCCCATTCTTGAATCCAACTTTGTGCTCGTCCGCGTCAACGTCGGCCACTTGGACGAAAATGTGGATATCGCCCGGCACTACGATATCCCTCTCGACAAGGGTGTTCCGGCACTTGCCGTACTGAGCGACAAGGGCAAGCTGCTCTATAGCCAGAAGACCGGAGAGTTCGAGGCCATGCGCCGCATGGATCCTTCCTCCGTGACCCAGTTCCTGGTGCAATGGAAGCCGGTCAAGCCTGGCTGCTCCGCCGTCATGGTGACATGCTGAGATGCGATGCCGGCCTGGGCCAGGCGCCTACTGGCTCAGCGGCGCCAGATGTTTGGTGTTCTGGTAGGTGTACGTGATGCGGTGGATCACCGTAATGGTGGAGAGCACGGCCAATATCCACAACACGGGCGCCATGACGCCCCAATGGTTGAAGAGAGCGCCTAGAATAACCAGCACGATGCGCTCCGGCCGTTCCATAAAACCCACTTTGCACTGGCCGATCAAGGCCTCGGCGCGAGCGCGGGTATAGCTCACCATCAGCGAAGTGACCATCACGAATGCTACCAGCACGACGTAGCGAAACCGGTTAATGCGCCCGTAGTAGACCAGCAGCCCGAAGAACAGCACCACATCCGAATAGCGATCGATCACTGAATCGAAGAAGGAACCGAACACCGTCACCTGGTTGTTGCGGCGGGCTACTCGCCCATCCACCATGTCGAAAATGCCGGCGCCGATAATGACCAGCCCCGCATAGACAAACATGCGGTCGGCGTTGCTTGCATTGGCGTGGCCAAACAGAAACGCCGCCACGATGTTGATGACCAGCCCGATGAAAGTCAATACGTTGGGGGAGATGCGGGTGAGAGCCAATCCGTGCACAATTCGATCGAGTAGCCAGCCGCAGGCGCGGCCGAAAGCGCTGGTCCAGGTCATGCCAATCTTCCTATCGCATTTCCAGGGTTGATGCACCGCGAAAGAATCGTGCTCATCCAGAGTGCTCGTCTCGACGAGACGGTCCGGGTACGGCAACTTCCTCGCAATTCAACAAACCAATAGTAATCCCAGAGAGATGCTGTAACGATTATGCCGTGCCGTTGCCGGGGACTTCCTCGTCCTCATCGGCTTCGTCGTGAATAGTTGTCAACTTCAAAACTTCCAACTCGCGCTTTCCATTGGGCGTGACGATTGTGGCTATGTCCCCCACTCGCGTGCCCACCAGTCCCCGTCCGATCGGTGAAGTGGTCGAAATCAGCCCTTTGTTCACATCAGACTCTTCGCTGGTCACCAAACGATAAATGATCTCCTCGTCCTTGGTGGAGTCGTAGACCACAACGGTCGACCCGAAACCCGCCTTGTCCCGCGGAATGTTAGCTAGATTCACCAGCGAAAGCTCAGCCATGCGCTTCTTCAACTGGCCGAGGCGCGCATTCACAAACTCCTGGCGCTGCTTCGCCATGTGGTATTCGGCGTTCTCCGAGAGGTCACCCATGGCCACTGCCTTCTTGATCTCCGCAGGCAGTTCGTGGGCAAGCTCATGCTCAAGGATTTGAATTTCTTTGAGAAGCTGTTTTTTAATGTGATCTGGCATCCATGTTCCGTGGCGGGGAGCTGGCTCGCTCAAACCGCGAGAAATAGAAGAACTAGCCCCTTCATTATACGCGGGGCGAGTGCCGGAGGCTCCGCCAGCACAGACGCCCACAAGGGGCTCACTCCTCCGTGGTCACTTTCCTTGACCCTTCCTGCAGTCCTGCTCTCTTAGACCCTGTCTTCTCGTCCAGAAAGGACTGCAGAATCAGCGTGGCCGCGACCTGATCAACAATCCGGCGGTGTTCATTGCGGGCATGCCCGGCTTCGTACAGCATGTTGTGTGCTTCCCGGGTGGTAAGCCGCTCGTCCCAAAGATGAATCGGCAGTCCAGCCAATACGCCTAACTCCGCCGCAAACACCTGGGTTTTCATGGCCCGCGGGCTCAGATCGCCGGATAAGTGCAGCGGATTTCCCACCACGATCCCCACCACATCGAATCGCCGGCAGAGCCGCGCCAGCGAGCGCAGGTCCTCGCGCGTGTTCCGCCGCCGCTCCAGCGTCAGCACCGGCTGAGCCGTCAATCCCAACTCGTCTGAGACGGCCACACCAATGCGCTTCGACCCGACGTCGAGAGCGAGGTAGCGAGGTTGCGATGCCGATGGCAGCTCAGGATCTCCCAAATTCCAGCTTATCGCCTCGCCCAGAAGTGCTCGTCAGCGCACTGCTGCCGGTGGCACTCGGGCAACTCCCGCACTCGGACGCGAGATGTCTGCGCGAGGCATTAGAAAGCTGGCGCCATAACCTGTAAGAAATGTTGTGATGCTCCCGAAGGCGACATACCAGGTAAATGGAACGCTGGTAAACCGCCACAAATATAAATTGGTCAGCAATCCGAATAACATGCCCGTCATCGCGCCGCTCTCTGTGGTGTTTTTTGTCAGTACGCCCAGCAAGAACACACCCAGCAACGATCCGTAGGCCACTGAAGCAATCGACAGCCCCATCTCCAGCACCTTGCCTCCGCTCCTCGCCAGCAGCGCCAATCCAAAGAGAACCACTCCCCACCCGATCGTCGCAACTCGGGAAAGCTGGACGCGCCGCTCTTCCGTCGACGCTGGCCGGATCCGCGCATAGAAATCGACAATCGTTGTGGAGGAGAGCGAATTCAGTGCTGCGCTCAGATTCGACATCGCCGCTGCCACGATCGCTGCAATCAGCAGACCGCTCACGCCATGCGGCATGTGCGTCACAATAAAAGTCGGAAAGAGCGTGTCGGTCCGGCTGAAAACCACGTTGGGCGCAAAGAGCTTGTAGTATGCGAAAAGCATCGCGCCAATCAGAAGAAACAACGAGAATTGAAAAAAGATCGCCGCTCCGCTCGCCAGCAGCGCTACCTTGGCTTGGCGTTCGCTGCGCGCAGAGAGCAGCCGCTGTACGAAAAGTTGATCAGTACCATGGCTGGCTGTGATCAGGAATGCGCCGCCGATAAGGCCCGACCAGAAAGTATAAGTCGTAGAGAAATTCCACGACATATCAAACACTCTGAACTTATTCGCGTGCGTGGCGATCGCGGAAGCATTTGCCCATCCGCCCGGCACCGCATGCAGGATGACGAGAAGAGCCACGAGAGTGCCGGCCAGATAGACAGTCAGCTGGACGACGTCAGTCCAGATCACCGCGGCCATCCCTCCTTTGAAGGTGTAGGCCAGGGTTAATAAGGTCACAATGGCGATGGCAGAGGCGTCGCGTCCAAAACTGGTCGTTCCCGGCAGCAGGCTCGCGAACGCGGCCCGAACCACAATCGCGACTGCAAACACCCGCACTCCTTCCGCGGCTGCGCGCGTGACAAGGAAGACTCCGGCAGTCATGGATCTGAGCCTCTGCCCAAATCGGCGCTCGATGAGCTGGTATGCCGTCACAAGTTCGCCGCTGAAGTAGTGAGGGACGAATAGAAAAGCTACGACGACGCGCCCAACCAGGTATCCCATCACCAGTTGCAAGAACTGAAAGTCATTCTCGTAGGCCAGTGCGGGAACGCTGATGATCGTGAGGGTACTTGTCTCCGCCGCCACAATCGACAGCGATATAGCCCACCACGGTGCAGCGTTGTCCGCCAGGAAATAATCCTTAAGCGTTCGCTGCTTACCGCGGAAGCGCAAGCCGAAAAGCGTGACTCCCGCCAGGTAAGTGACGATCACCGCGAGATCCAGGAAGTTCAGCCCCATGTACCGTTCCTCTCACACCGGCCTGTCCTGGCAATGGAATAAAGTCTCTTCAAGGCCTTGCATCTCATCGGGTATGCGGCTCCGGACAACGTCCTGCCTAATTCCAGTCCATCATCCCACGCCGGGCGCGGACCTGAATGCGAACGGCTGATCTTCAGACAATGTCGGTTTGTCCGTCGACAAGCAACGCCCGCGCGCAGCAGGGCATCACAGGGGCATGGCCGTAGATTAAAGCAACCCGCGGTCCGAAGGTCACGGAAGGACATCGCGTCGATCGATCCCGCATCGGGCGTGCGCGTGGGTTTTGCTCGCACAGAGTGGAAGTTGTCCCGCAAAGCCTTCGAGAAGGCAGCGGGTAACTGTGAACCCGAGGTTCGGCCGCGTCCAGAACAGAAAGTGGGCCCTGAATCTTCACAGAAAATCAGAAGCGAGAGAATCGAATGCCTACCCGCAAGAAAAAATGGAGCAAGGACGTGCATACAGATTCCACCCATCCGCCGGTTTCCCTGTTCACGAAGGATCCGGAAACCATCGCCGAATCGCTGGCATCGAAGGAAGTCTCCCCCAAGGGACCAGCCTCGGGCATGAGAATGCTCACCTTCTATATCAATCGTGCCGGCAGGGGAATCAGCGCCTCGCGAATGCGCAATCTTGAAAAAGCGAAGAAGCTTCTATCCGCGCGTGTTGAAAAGGCGCGAAAAGAAGAAGAGCGCAGTAAGAGCGCTTGAACGTCAATCTTTGCGGTTCTTCCCTCGCTCCTGCACTCCCATAGCGCGCAGAGAATCCGCAGACAAGCGTTGCTTGACGCTGTCCATTTGCCTCCACGGATCGCGCCGTAGCCTCGCCTTCCAGTTTTCGAAGTCAGTTACGTGAAATACGGGCTTCTTGTCGGACTGCAATTCCTTCCAATCCAGAGTCATCGCGACCGGGACGCCACTGCGCGCCCTGGGAGAATAAGGCGCGATCGACGTGGATCCCCTGTCGTTGCGCAGATAGTCGAGATAGATCAGATCTTTCCGCGCCGCTTTCGTCATCTTGGTGATATATAACTTCGGGTTATCTTTCTCCATGCTCAGAACCAGGCGATGCGCAAACTCCTTGATCACCGGCCACTCGTACTCGGCTTTGATGGGAACCACAACGTGCAGCCCCTTCCCGCCAGTGCTCTTCAAGAAGCTCTGCAACCCCAGCTTCTGAAGGCGGTCGCGGATTTCCTGGGCACTCGCCGCCAAGGTCTTCCACGCGATGGATGCATCCGGATCCAGGTCGAATACGATTCGATCCGGCGTTTCCAGCGACTCGTTGCGTGAGCCCCAGGTGTGCAGCTCAAAAACACCCATCTGCGCCAAACCCACCAGCCCCTCCACGGTGTTCACTGTGAGATAGTCTTCCTTGCCTCCGGTCTTCGGATCGGGTATCGCGACGCTGTTCACGTCCTTCGACAATCCCATTCCAACGTGCTTCTGAAAGAAGCACTGCTTGCCGATCCCGTCCGGGCACCGAACCACGCTGAGCGGGCGGTCGGCAACGTGCGGCAGCATTCGCTCGGCGACAGCCAGGTAGTACTCGGCGAGTTGCTGCTTTGTCATTCCACTTTCTGGGTCCAGAACTTTGTCGGGATGCGTAATTGGAAGCTTGGCCGGAAGCTTGGTCATTCCCTTCGCCTTGCTGCCGCTCTGGCGCGTCTGGTGTGCTCTTCCCTTTCCCGCAACGGACGTGCCCGCTGAGGATCTTTCCGGATCGACCGGCACTTCGCGCACGACTTCCTTGGCCGGCTTATCCTCACGAAGTCCCTTGAATGCCGCTTGTCTCACCAGGGTGTCCCTCGTCCATGTCGCAAAAGCGACCTGTGCTACCAGCACCGGCTTTACCCAGTGCACATTGCGACGCGCATCTCGCGGGATCTCATCAAATGGCGGTGGCTTTTGCTCCAGCGCATCCAGTTTTGTGCGCAGCATCCGTTGCGTTGCCTGCGTAAACCCGGTCCCTGTGCGCCCTGCGTAGCAGAGCCTTCCTCTCTCGTAATATCCCAGCAACAAAGCTCCAACGCCTTTCGTGCCTGTTGAAGGGTAGGTGAATCCGCCAATTACAAACTCCTGCTCCAGAATGCACTTCGCCTTGAGCCATGAGCTTCCCCGGCCCGGCGTGTATTTTGCGCTAGCAAGCTTTGAAACAATTCCCTCGGCACCCAGTGCGCATGCCTCTTTGAATACCTCGTCACCGTCCGCTTCAAGATGTTCGCTCAGCCGCAGAGGCGAATTCCTGTCCAAGTGGCTGAATAATTCCGCCAATAACTCCTTCCGTTGAAGCAGTGCGAGTTCGCCAACGTTGTGCCCGTCCAGATAGAGAAGATCGAATGCAAAGTATCGAAGATCGTTCTGTTTGCCTTCCTGGAAAGTGGCCTGCAGATCGGCAAAATTGGTGCGGCCCTTCTCATCCAGCGCCACAACCTCGCCGTCGAGAATCGCACTCTCAACTGGCAACTGTGCCGCTGCGCGCGCGATATCCGGCATGCGCGCAGTCCAATCCAGACCCTTGCGCGTCAGAAGTTTTGCTTCGCGTCCTTTCTCTCCTCGCCGCTGGGTAGGTGGGACGTGAATCTGAATTCTGTAGCCATCCAGTTTCAGTTCATGCACCCAATCCTTCCCGCTCGGCGGCTTGGTCGACTGCTCTGCCAGTTGCGGAGGAATAAACCCAGGAAATGCGAGGCGCGGCGCAGACTTCAGCAGGTCAGATCGCCGGGCGCTTGGGCTTTTAGCCTTCCCCGCTGATGCCCGAGCGGCTGTTGACGGCGCACGCGAGTTCCCCGCCGCCCCATTGTGATCTCCTCGATTCGAGTTCCAGACATGGTCCTCGCTCTTCGCGATCTGCTCGATGCTGCGCTGCGTGATTGCGCTGTCAGGGGCTTCCTCGGTAATTGCAGGATCGGAGGCCCCCTGTACGAATGAATCGTTCTCCTTGATCAAAAGCCAGTTTGGTTTATCCGGCCGCTCGCCGTGGCCACGCATCCGCACCAGGACCCATTTACCTTTGAGTTTCTTTCCATGCAACTCAAACTTCAGATTTCCCTCTGCCAATCCTTTATCCACGTCCCCAAGCGGTTTCCAATCGCCATAGTCCCATACCATCACGGTCCCGCCGCCATATTGTCCCTTGGGGATCGTGCCTTCGAACCCTCCGTACTCGATTGGATGATCCTCTACCTGCACCGCCAGCCGCTTGTCGCCCGGATAGAAACTCGGCCCTTTTGTCACGGCCCAGCTTTTCAGCACGCCGTTCCATCCCAGGCGAAAGTCATAGTGCAGTCTCGTCGCCGCGTGCTTCTGCACCACGAACGGGAGTGCGTCCTTGCTATCTGGGGGCGTTTGGCTCGTTCCGCTGGGTTCATGCGTAACTTTGAAGTCGCGCATTTCGCGGTAACGCTCAAGCTGGCGGTCAACGGCGCGCGAAGCCTGAGCTCCCGATTTGGCTCGTGTCGCCATTCTCAGGCGGCCCTACGCTTGCGCTTCGGCTTCACCAGCACGGGACCCTTTTTCGATGCGCGCCCCGCTGCGGCTTTCGCGCTCACTGGGGGGCTCTTGGCCTGCGTCACGCTGCGGCGCAAAGCATCCATCAAATTCACAACCTTGGGTCTCTCCGGCTTTTCTTCCTCTAGCGGTAATGGCTTGTTCTTTCGCTTCGCTTCAATCAACTTACGCAAAGCCTCCTCATAGTCGTCTTTAAATACATCGAGCTTGAAGGGTGCCGAATAAGCACGGATGAGTTCGGTTGCCATTGCCAGTTGCTTCTTGTCGACCACGGCTTCGGGAATCTGCGAGAAATATTCCTCCGGCTTGCGTAGTTCCTCAGCGTAGCGAAGCGTATAACCCATAAGCCCGCGCAACTTCTTGTCCGGGGGAGCCGCAATCGCAATAAGATGCTCCCGGCCCCCAAACGCAATCTCGCCAATTGCAGCCTTGCCGGTCTCCTCCATCGCCTTCCGCACCACGGCGAAGGCATCGGGGGATTCCTTCGGCTGCGGCACAACAAAATATGGCTTCTCGAAGAGAAGCGGGGCAAGTTCCGTCATATCGACAAACTGGCTCACCTCAATCGCTCTCTTTGTCTCAATGCGCAGCTTTGCAATCTCCTTCGGCTCCACAATCAAATAGTCGCCTTTACTATACTCATATCCCTTTACTATTTCCGAGTCGTCGACGGGCTTATCTTCATTCACAACATTCAAATGGTGGATCCTTTTCCCGCTCGCCCGATCGATCTCATGAAATCTGACTCCAGGATTGGAAACAGTTGCCGGAAATAGCTGGATACCGAAGGACACGAGCGAGATTTTCAATTGACCGGACCAATATGGGCGTGCCGCCATATCCCCTCCAGGCATGTGGCTTCCGAGGGACAAAGCTATCCTTCGGTCGCAGACGCTTTTCTGTGATGCGCCGTCGTTTGCAACGGTTGTCCGCACTTTACGCTCCGATCCGGCGCCTTGTCTCTTGCGGATGGCAATTAGATAGGAAACTCACAAACCCGCCTCCGCTTCCAATCTGCTGTCTGGCTTGCGCAGAGCCTCGGGATCGGCGAAACCTTTAGCGAAGGGATGCGCGCATGGATGTGCTTGTCTTCAACCCGGGCAGCAATTCTCTCAAGGCGGGAATCGTGCGCTGTTCCCCGGCCCAACCGTCGGCCTCGGCCGCAACGAAACTGGTCGAAGTCATCGTAGAAGGCATCGGCAAAGATCCCAAGCTGTCTCTCTATCACGGAAAGAGCGTCGCGCATTCGGAGCCGCTCCCCGCTCGCGATTTCCATGAAGCGGCCGCCAGCATCCTTCGCTGGCTTGATCAGGGTGCCGCAACCCCAAGCCGCGAATGGCAAATGAGCCAGGTGGGCTGCGTAGGCATCCGAGTGGTGCATGGCGGCCCGCGTTTCAATCAGCCCGTCGAAATCACCGCCGAGGTCGAACGCGAAATCACCAACCTTGCAAAGTGGGCGCCATTACATAACCCGCGCTCTATTGAAATTCTTCCCCCAATCCGCGACCGCTTCGCCGGAATTCCGTTCTACGCGGTCTTCGATACGTCATTTCACAGCACTATCCCCCCCACGGCGAGCCTCTACGCAATCCCTTTCGAACTCTCGCAGAAACACTCCATTCGTCGCTACGGCTTTCACGGCATCTCGCATCGTTACCTGCTCGAGCGGTACGCTGCCATCGTGCGCAAGAGTCCGGCCGAGTTAAACCTCGTCACCATGCATCTCGAAAGCGGCTGTTCAGTTACAGCTATCGCCCATGGCCGGTCAGTCGACAACACCATGGGACTCACACCACTTGAGGGCCTGATGATGGGAACCCGCTCCGGCGATGTCGATCCGGCGCTGCTCCCCTTTCTCGTCCAGGCAGAGCATCTCAAGCTATCCGAAATCGTGACCATCCTCGAGAAAAAATCGGGATTGCTCGGGGTCTCCGGCAAATCTCTGGATACACGCGTTCTTATGCGCGAATACGACACCGATGAACGAGTCCGGTTGGCGATGGAGATGTTTTCGTACCGGGTCCTCAAAGCCGTCGGCGCATATCTCTGCGCACTCCATGGCGCCGACGCCGTGATCTTCGGAGGCGGCATCGCCGAAAATACGCCCCTGGTCCGTCAACGAATCGGCGAAGGTCTGCGCTGGTGCGGTTTCGAAATGGACGAAGGACAGAATCGCTCCGTTATCGATGTTGAAGGTCGGCTCTCGACCAAAAACTCCCCCATCCAGGGGTACGTGATTCCCGTCGAAGAAACGCTGCAGATCGCGCATGAATGCAATTCGGCTCTCCAGTCGAGTAAGTCGGCGCCCTCTGACGTCGAACGCGGTACAACCGTTTCATAGACCGGGTTGCCACTCAATCCAAGGCGACATCGAAGCAGCAGAATGCATCTATCTCCGGCATGATACGGAAATTGAAGTCAGGCCAATATCGTCTCTATTCGCGAAAGAAGAGCCCATCAACCGGCAAGCGCCGCAACCTGGGCACGTTCTCCACGCTCGAGCAGGCAAAGCAGCATGAGCGCGAAGTGCAGTACTTCAAAAAACACTGAACAACCTTCAGTACGCATTGCTATCCGAAAGGATAAATCGATCACGTCAGGAGGAGCCAAAACCATGCCGGAAGAAGAAACACTTGAGAGGGCAAAGGAAGACTTGGAAGAGGGCAAAGCGCCATCCACTGCAGCGGGCGAGTTTGTGCGTGAAGAGATCGAGCATGTGCGCGAAGGCAAGCATGGCGCGCGCTCACCGCAGCAGGCCATCGCCATCGGCCTCAGCAAAGCTCGCAGAGCCGGGATACCTCTTGAACCTCCCGCGCCCGGCAAGACGAGCCCTGAAATACGAAAGAAAGCTGAACAGGATCTCAAGAAAGGCGAAACCGCGCCGCAAACCCACGAAGAAGGCGATTCACCAAGAGGCAAAGCCCATCTCAAGGCCATGAAGCAAGAGCCCAAGAGCACGGCAAGCCATTCGGCGCTGTCTCGCCACGCCAAAAGTGCCGCGAAGACCGCACGGAAATCCTCAACTCGCCGCGCGAAGTGACTCTCCAACCCTATCCTGTAACGGCGTAAATTCACAACTCGGCAGCTAGATCCACAACTCGCTTGGGTGGCAAAATTGCATGGCAGATCCCAGTAGCCACGTGCAACGCTCAGAAGTGTCGCCTTGGCTTATTGCGGTCTCGGTGATGCTTGCGACGTTCATGGAGGTGCTTGACACCGCCATCGCATCTGTCGCATTGCCCTATATTGCAGGGTCGCTTTCTGCAACCAACGATGAAGCTACCTGGGTGCTGACCAGTTATCTTGTCGCCAATGCGGTGATTCTTCCTGCGAGTAACTGGTTTTCACTTCGTTTCGGTCGCAAGCGGTTCCTTGTGATCTGCGTACTCATCTTCACCACAGCTTCTTTCTTCTGCGGGGCAGCCCCATCACTCGCGTTCATCCTCATTGCGCGCATCGTGCAAGGCGCGGGCGGCGGAGCTCTTCAACCTCTCTCGCAAGCCATACTCCTGGAGAGTTTTCCGCCCCAAAAGCGCGGAATCGCAATGGCGGTTTTCGCCTTCGGTGTGGTGGTGGCGCCGGTCCTCGGACCTACCCTCGGCGGATGGCTCACCGATGCCTACAGCTGGCGGTACGCGTTCTACATCAACATCCCAATCGGCATTCTTGCCGCCTTCTTGATCGGTCGATTCGTCAAGGACCCGCCCTATATCAAAAACGCAAAAGTCAGCAAATTCGACAACCTCGGTTTTGGCCTTCTTATCGTGTGGACCGGATGTCTGCAGGTCGTCCTCGACAAAGGTCAGGAAGACGATTGGTTCGGAGCGACATGGATCCGGGTCGCCGTCACTGCGCTTGCCATCTCCTTCTTATGGTTCGTCATCCATTCGTTTCGCTCCAAAACTCCTTTGGTCAACCTGCGCATCTTCAAAGATAGAAACTTCGCCGTCGGATGCCTGCTGATCACGATGTTCGGAGTCGCGATTTATTCCATGATTACGGTCCTGCCGCTCTTTTATCAGGAGTTGCTCGGATACACCGCTTTCAGTGCGGGCCTGGTCGTGGGGCCGCGTGGCATCGGCTCCATCCTCGGCATGCCGGTCATCGGCTTTCTCGGCCAAAAACTGGATGCCCGGGTCCTGCTCACATTCGGCTTCCTGGTCTTCGGCGTCACTTCACTCATCTTTGGGAACGTCGACCTCAGCATCGGTCCCACAACATTGCTATGGCCCATCGTCATCACCGGTTTTGCCCTGAGCTTTGTTTTTGTTCCGATTACGACGCAATCCTACGGCACGCTGCGCAACGAACAGATCGGTAACGCCAGCGGAATCTTCAACCTGGTCCGCAACATTGGTGGGTCCATCGGAATCTCCGTGGCTCAAACGCTGCTCACGCGCCGCTCAGACTATCACCAAAGCCAGATCACGAATTACGTTCCACAAACACAAATCTGGTTCCAGCAACAGACAGCGACGCTGACCAGGGGGCTTGCACAGGACTTCAACCCCGGAAACTCCATGCATTCTGCCCTGGCCAGGCTTTACCAGCAGCTCGGACAGCAAGCGCTGTTGTGGGCCTTTGTCGATGTCTTCCGCTGGATGGCACTTCTTTGCTTCGGTTGTGTCCCGCTGGTTTGGCTCTTTCGCAAAGTAAGGCACAGTAAAAATACAGCCGCCGTGCACTGAAGTAAACTGCCCGCGTCAGGCAATCCCGGCCGAGGCACAGGAAGACTATACTTGTCTTTTCACCCGCCTCCAGCCATGCGACCTGAGCTGATCCGAGCTACGGAACTTCTGCAGCGAAACACGCCCGAATCCGTTGAAGAAGCCATCGGCCTGCTGCAGAGTACGGTCTACTCCTTCAGCATGAAAATCTGCGGGCATCCTGAAGACGCCGAAGATACCATGCAGGAGGTTCTCTACCGCTCGCTCGGCCACCTCGCAAAAATCCACGCCCCCCAGGCACTTGCCGTGTGGCTTTATACCGTCACCCGCAATCGCTGCTGGCGCATGCGCCGCAAGCCCGCCAACGCTCCGGCACAAAGTCTTTCCCTCGACGAGTTGATGCCCGACGACGCGGAGTTGGGCCGACTTTTGCAAGATGTTGCACTCAGCCCCGAAGGCAACCTGCTCCACGCCGAGCAGCACCATCTGCTGCATCAGGCCGTGCTGCGAATCCCTGCGCCCCTGCGCATTGTCCTTGTGCTTCACGATATGGAGGAACTCACAACCGATCAGGTTGCGCAAGTGCTCGAGCTGCAACCCGGGACCGTGCGTGTTAGGCTCCACCGTGCGCGATTGAACGTACGAAAGGAGATGAGCCTCTCATCCCCTGGTATGTCCCGGCAGCCCGACAGCCCTCAAGCTCCGGACCAGAAGAGGCAGACGCCTAGGCCAAAAACCTCAAAACGTTCCGCCGCCTGCCGGGAGTTATTCGCCAGCCTCTCGGAGTATCTGGACAACCGCGTTGAGGCCCGCACCTGTGAGCAGATGCGCGAACACATTGAGGGCTGTCCCTCCTGCATCGCGTTTCTGCGCGATCTCCGCGCCGCGATCGATCGCTGCCGGCGCCTCGAAGTCCCATGCGATCCCGCCATTACATCTCGCCTGCGCTCGATCCTCACCCGTGAATATCTGCGCATGCTGGGATTGTCCGACTCGAAAAAAATCTCGGGTGCCCTGTAACAAATCAACGCGCTCGTGTCTTTATTTCTCTGAAAGCTGAGGGACCATCATGGAAGTGAAAGTCACGCATCTCGATCATGTGAAGTTCGCCATTCATTCCCGCTCACACTCCATCATCTGCGACCAGCCCAGCGAAAACGGAGGCGAGGATTCCGGCATGACGCCTCCTGAACTGATGCTCGCATCGTTGGCTTCCTGTGCAGCCTTCTATGCCGTGCAGTATCTCAAGAGCCGCAATCTCGCAGACGCCGGCGTTGAAGTCTCCGCGACCGCTGAAAAGCTGAAACAACCCGCCAGGCTAGGCAACTTCTGCATTCATGTCAAATGCCCCGTTGTACTTACAGAAGAGCAGACTGAGGGGCTGATGCGCTCCGTGCATCACTGTCTGATCCACCAGACGCTGCTGTCGTCGCCCGAGGTCAAGATCGATCTGGCGGTGGGCGAGCCCGTGCCACCACCCACGCCGATGCCTATGCCGATACACGGATGAGCACGGCATCGATCGGTCCAAGCCGCGCGCAGAGAGCCTCTGCGCGCGCTCCGCGATGTTCTAATAGGCCCATGGCAAGCCTTGAAAACTTCCGCCTTGTGGTCTTCCGCGCGGTGGCGGAACAGTGCAGCTTTCGCAAAGCGGCGGAAGAGCTGTATTTGACGCAGCCGGCCGTAAGCCTGCAAATCAAGGCTCTCGAAGAAGACTTGGGAGTGCAATTATTTGATCGCACGGGATCGCGCATCGCACTTACCGAGGCCGGAAAGACGCTGCTCGAATATGCCCGCCAGGTGAACACGCTGCTGACGGAGGCCGAGCATCGGATCGCAGCCTTGAGCGGCGAACACGCCGGGCATCTTGCCCTCGGCGCGTCCACCACCATTGCGCAATACGTTTTGCCGCGGCTACTCGGCGATTTCCGCCGCGAACATCCGCGCGTTCAGCCGACGCTGATTAGCGGAAACACCGAGCAGATTGTGAGCGCGGTGGTGCAGCAGCAAATCGACCTTGGCCTCATTGAAGGTCCCGCGCACAGCCGGGATCTAAAGACCGAGCCATTTCTCGTGGATGAACTGGTGTTGATTGTGCCGGCAGCGCATGAGTGGGCCGAGCGCGCCACAATAACATCTGCCGAGATTACCGCGACCCCGCTGCTGATGCGAGAGCGCGGGTCGGGCACGCGTCGCATTGTAGAGATGGCGTTGCAACGGCATCACGTTGGGCGTGCTTCCCTCAACATCGTCATGGAACTCGACTCCACCGAGGCCATTAAATCTGCGGTGGATGCCGGGCTCGGCGCGGGGTTCGTGTCGCGCTGGGCGATCGCCAAGGACATGCGTGTCGGCAGCAGCTTCAGGATCGTGGAGATCGAAGGCGTGCGGCTGCAGCGGGAGTTTCTTATCGCCTGCACATCCAGTCCCGGACTGCAGGGGCTGGCACAGGAGTTTCGGCGGTTCCTGTTTGCGCGTGCGGGCGCCGGCAGAACTCCTGCGAATTCGAAGCACGCGCCCGCGATAAGCGGCACAAATGGGTCATGAGAACTTCTGCTTGGACCTGCGCTCACACATCGGCGATTCTTGATATGTGTCAAAGAACGCATTTTTCGCCGGATTGATCCTCGCCGCGAGCGGCCTGTTTTCACCACCGCTGGCTCTGGTTGCAGGAATCCTTTACGGATTCACTTTCGTCCATCCTTATCGTTCTGACTCCCAGCAATTGTCTAAGATTCTGTTGCAGGTTTCTGTGGTTGGCCTCGGATTTGGCATGAATCTTCAGCAAGTGCTACGCGTTGGGCGATCGGGCTTTGCTTACACCGCGGCCAGCATCAGTTTCGCCATGCTCCTGGGTTGGGGATTGGGCAGGGTGCTCTCGGTGAAAAAGCGCATCTCGTTCCTCATCTCCGCCGGAACGGCCATCTGCGGCGGCAGCGCCATCGCAGCGGTCGCGCCCATCACTGGCGCCAGTGAAGAAGAGATTGCGGTGTCTCTGGGGACGGTCTTCGTGCTCAATTCGGTTGCCCTGCTCGCGTTTCCTGCAATTGGATCCGCGCTGCACCTGACTCAGACCCAGTTCGGGCTCTGGTCTGCGCTGGCAATCCACGATACGAGTTCCGTAGTGGGCGCAGCAGCCAAGTTCGGAGCGGTCGCGCTCGTAGTCGGCACCACGGTCAAGCTGGCGCGCGCCTTGTGGATCGTGCCTGTTGCCCTGGGCACCTCTGCGCTGAGGAAGAGCGGCGCGCGCTTGCAACTGCCATGGTTCATTCTGTTTTTCTGCCTCGCAGCAGTCGCAAATACCTACCTTTCCATCTTCCAGCCGGCCTATCCGGAGCTCAAGCATCTAGGCATTCTCGGACTCACCGTTACCTTGTTTCTCATCGGAACGGGGCTGTCGAAGCAGACGCTTCGCCAGGTGGGCCTACGGCCGCTCCTGCAGGGAATCGTGCTGTGGATTGTGGTTGCGACGGGATCTCTCATGCTGATTCGCGCCGGATGGATCGCGCTCTGAAATTAAGAAGACCCGGCCCATCGGCCGGGTCATCCTGTTTCACCATGGAATCAGCGGCGATGGTTAGTCGTGGTAGCGGTCTCCCCACAGATGGTGCACACCCGCACGGTACCCACGCCGAAAACCGTCACGATAAGCTTCGCGCTCTTCCGGCGGAAGATGCGGGTGACGGTACTCGTCGCGATTTTCCACGTCGGGCCGCCGGTGATTTTCATAATCCTTTCGCGCGCCTTCAATTCCATCGTGAAATCCGCGCCGCTGGATTTCGTTTAACTCTCCCGGTGGCGCGTCCCAACCGCCCCGATCCTGACTAATTGCCGGCGCAGCAGGGGTCGCGTAGGTCTTCGCCGAAACTAGGCCCATCGCTCCAATCAAAAGCGCGAATGCCGGAATTGCGATCCAACTTGGCTTCACCATCATTCGATCTCCTTTTCCTTTAGCTTGTCAGCAAGCTCCTTTGGGGCGTCGTCCACACATGCGACAACCAGCCTGCCCGACAAGCAACTCGATTGTATACGCCGCTCTTTACCGCGACCATTCAGTATTTCGCGGTTTCCGGTCGAACCTCTCAAACCTGTTAGGCTGTCGGCCCGTCGAAGTATGCGCCCAGCATGGAAAACCCGGCCATCCTGCGGCCGGGCATTCATTGAGGGATTCTTATTTTGCTTCCAGAACCAATTCATGGTTAGTTGCCCGGACGATCGCCATGATCTCCTGACATGTGAGCCATCGCCCGCTCATAGCCGTGACGGAAACCTTCCCGATAGGCATCGCGGTCATCATGCGGCACGTGAGGATGGCGATACTGGTCATGATCATCGGCATCCGCGTGACGATGATGTTCGAAGTCATGGCGGGCCGCTTCTACCCCATCTTGATAGCCTTGCCGTTGCACATCACGGTAATCGGCAGGAGGACGAGACCAATCATCCCGATCTTGCGCGATGCCGGCTGCGGCTGTACTCAGCGGAGCAGCATGAGCCTTAATTAAGGCCGGGCTCACCAATACCAACAAAAAGGCGAGCGCTGAAAGAGCAATCCATTTTAGCTTCATCGTTAATAAACCTCCGTTCCAAGCCGTTCAGATGGTCCGATGAGGCCGAATGTTGCCCATCAGCTTTCAAGTCGAAGCATCCAGGATCCGCCCTGGGCATAACTCATTCCAACCCAATGGGTTCAGCATCACCGTAAAAAAATCCGCTACGATTGCTTCATGCCGCTTCTCGATATCCGCGATCTGCAGATTTGCTTTGGAGCAACCGAGGCGGTGCGCGGCATAAATCTGCAACTTGATGAGGGCGAGGTGCTTGGCCTGGTGGGCGAATCGGGATCGGGCAAAAGCGCCACAGCACTCGCAATTCTCGGCCTTCTGGGCACGGCCGCGCAGGTCAAAGGACAGATGATCTGGCGCAGCGGTGCCGACACTGTCGACCTCCTCCTCCAGTCTGCGAACTCGTTGCGTAGAATCCGTGGCCGCGAGATCGCCATGATCTTTCAGGAACCAATGACCGCGCTCAACCCCGTCATGTCCATCGGCCGCCAGGTGGCTGAATGCGCCGAGGCCCACTCGTCGTCCTGGACCGGCCGGGAGGCCAGGCGACGCGCCATCGCCGGGCTCGAAGAGGTTGCTATCCCCGAGGCTGCGCGCCGTTATAGCGATTACCCACACCAGTTTTCAGGCGGTCAACGTCAGCGCATTCTCATCGCCATGGCGCTCATCAACCGGCCCAGGTTGCTGATCGCCGACGAACCCACCACGGCGCTTGATGTAACCGTACAGGCACAGATTTTGGCACTGCTTGCTGATCTACAGCGCGAGCATGGCCTGGGAATGCTATTCATTTCGCACGATCTGGCCGTGGTTGGCCGGGTGGCACGCCGTATGGCCGTAATGCGCGCCGGCGTGGTTGTCGAAACGGGGCCCACCGCGCGCCTGCTCACCGCACCCGTGCATCCCTACACGCGAAGCCTGCTGGCCGCGGTGCCCACGCTGCGAACCGATCGAACCAAACCTCTCGCCATGGTTGGCGATCTACGGCCCGAGTAGGGCTATACTTTTGCTCACAAACAATCATCACCGGGCGGTCACCGCATCCGCTCCATCGCCAGTCGATCCGCTCCCCCGGTCGATGAATTCAGCGAAGGTTGGAATCACCCTGAGATCAAGGAAGGCGATCTATGACGCAAATGGCACGTATCTGCACGGCGGCACTCATCGCGATTCTCCCTGTGTGCTCCGCACAAACCAGGAGTCACAAGAAAGCGCCGGAACCCAAACCACAGCCGACCGTTCCGGAACTGTTCGAATACCTGCGCGGGTCGCTCCTCTCCTATAGCCCTAATGATGGAATTAACGACAACGTTGAGGTCGCGCTCAATTCCACAGCCACGATCCTGACGATCACGGCGCCCGGTGGCCATTGCGATGTCGCCTTGGGTTCGCTCGACTCAAACACGCTGGTTTGGGATGTCTTTGACCCGAGCGATCCCGTTCAGCCCCGGGAGAGGCTTCTGCGCCTCACAGCTGTCTCGACCCCGGGCAAGCCGGCGAGAACCTGTTACGACAAACAGAACCGCCCGGACGCAACGATGGTTGCCAACCGCGCCCGTCTTCTGTTTTCACTAGCCATGACCGACCCGGTGCCCAAGTTCCAAGAAAACTTGGCCAAAGCCTTCAAACAGCTCATCGTGTCCAGTGGTGGGGCTCCGGAGAAGGACATCTTCTGACGTCTCGCCTATTTGCGGATTGTGTTACGGGGTGCGCCGACCAAAGACACCACCGCCTCCGAGCGCAAACCCGGAGGCGGCGTGGCAACTTGAGTTTTAAATCACTCCGCGGCGGCAGCTTCTGCGACCGGCTCACTAACTTCCTCATGAGCCTCGGCCACTACCTGCACCTTCACGTGCGCTGTGACTTCGCGATGCAGCTTGATCGCCACTGTGTATTCGCCCACGGTCTTGAGCGGCTCGTTCAGTTGGATCTTGCGCCGATCCACCTCAAAGCCCTTGGCTTCCAGTCCGCCAGCGATATCGACCGACGTAACGGACCCGAAGAGCTGGCCGTTCTCGCCCGACTTGCGGGTAAAGCTGAGCGCGATCAATTCGAGCTTCGCGACAAGTTCTTCCGCCTGTATTTTTTCCGTGGCGGAGCGGCGAGCGGCTGCGGTCTTCATTTGTTCAATGACGGCCTTGTTGGCCAGCGTGGCCTGCAGCGCCAACTTGCGGGGCAGCAGAAAATTACGGCCGTAGCCGTCGGCCACCTTGACGACATCGCCGCGGTGGCCCAGATTGGCTACGTCTTCTTTCAGAATGACTTCCATTTCAAACTCTCCAGTGTTGCAGGCGGCGTCCACTTCGCCCGCCCTTGTGTTAGACACAAAAGCCCGACGTGGGTTGCACCGCGCAGGATTTTACATCGGCCCTGAAACCGTTGTCGTCCGTAGAGCCTGATTAACTGATACAACTTAAGTGTTAACGCAGGCGAAAAAGCAACAGCCGCTCTCTAGTGCCGCGTCGCAAAAGGCAACAGGGCAATGTTCCGTGCCTGCTTGATAGCGCGGGTCAACCGCCGTTGATGCGTGGTGCAAACCCCTGTAAGCCGCCGCGGCACAATTTTGCCGCGCTCTGCCACAAACCCCTGCAACAGGCGAACATCGCGGTACGGAATCGCATCGATCTTCTCGGTGCAGAACTTGCACACCTTCTTACGGCGGAAAAACTTGCCGCGGCCACCCGGGCCGCCCGAAGGCCGTCCGCCAGGACCGCCGGGGCGTCCGCCGGCACGGGGTGGCGCTGAGCTCGCGCCCGTGCTCGGGCCTGAGCTTGATTCTTGAGGTGCTGCCGATGCGCCCGTCTCGGGCGCCCTTCCAGTCGTCTCTTCAGACATCGTGTTTCCTCTTTACTCTCGTTGCTTCGTTAACCCATATAGGGCGCCGAAGGCAGGATCAGGCCGCCACCGGTTGGCCCTGTCTTGTGGGGCCGGTTGCGGCAAAGTGTGACAGGCGCTCAGGCGCTTGCCGGAACCGTCTCAGAGGCTTCGGCCGCAACCGGTGCGGCGGCAGCCGGTGCTGGTGTGGTCGCCGTCGCGGGTTCCGGGCTCAGCTTCCTGCGCACGCCGCGCAGCGCCTTCACCTTCGCCAGCCGCTTCTCTTCTTCGTCCATGCGCACGGTGATGAATTTGATCACCGGCTCTGAAACGCGCAGGCGCCGCTCCAGTTCAAGCACCACCGCGCCATTCGCCTCGATGGTCATAAGAACGTAATTGCCGTCGTTGAACTTGCGCACCATGTAAGCGAGCTTGCGGCGACCCATCTTTTCCACGTTCTTCACCACTCCGCCGCCATTCGTGACGGAAGTGTTGAAGCCGGCAATCAGCTTGTCGACATCCTCTTCGACCGTATCGGGTCGAACGATAAACATAACCTCATACAAACGCGACATCCGGTTTCCTTTTCCGCTGAAGTCCCTCGACCCCAGCCGCTGCCGCCGGTAAATACCATAGCGGCCAATTCGTTTCTTTCCCCGACAGCCGGTGGGCCGTCGCTATACCTCAAGTTCCGGGCTTGGGCTTGTTCTGATCCCTAATCCCTGACCCCTGCCTTAGTCCTCGCGGCGATTAAACTCGTTCATCGCGGGTCCTGGGCCGCTTTCGATAATGCGCCGCGTAGCCTTCGCCACCCGGTCCAGCACCTCGTCCATCACCGTCAAATCTGCCTTGCGCATCGGCGACAGCAAGTAATCCCTGCCTGGCCGTCTGCCACCAACAGCCTCTCGAGCTTCAGGTGGCAGATCGGGGCCTACGCCAATCCGCAATCTCAGCCATTCCTGGCTGCCCAAGGCCGAAGTCACGCTGCGGGCTCCGTTGTGGCCCGCCGGCGAACCGCGCTCCCTGATCTTCAGCGTCCCCAGCACCAGGTCCAGTTCGTCGTAAATCACGAGCAGGTCCCGTGTCGGATCCGCCTCAAACTCATTCACCAGAGCGGCCACTGCAAGCCCGCTCAGGTTCATGAAAGTCTCCGGTTTCGCCAGGATTACCTCACGCCCCGCCATGCGGCAGGTCGCGGTGGTAGCCCGGCAGCGCCGATTCTGGACCACAACACCCTCTTGCTGAGCGATGCGGTCAATGGCCATGAACCCCGCGTTATGCGGCGTCCACACATAATCGGGGCCCGGATTGCCAAGCCCCACCACAAGAAAGGGGCCGGATGAAATGGAACCGCGGCTCCCGCCCGACTCTGTGTCTCCAGCGAGCGTCCGCCGTTGCGGATGCTCGCTGGATCGAAGGGACTCGCTTTCTTCTGCCAATGCTTACTTCTTCGCCCCGGCTTCGGGCTTCTTGCCCGCCGCTTCCGGCTCTGTCTTGCCCTTCTTCGCCACCTCTGGCTCGGCCGCCGCAGTTGCAGCCGCCGCTTCGGCAGTTGCAGCCGCTTCAACTTCAGCAGCAGTTGGCGCTTCTTCGCGGATCGTAACCACGTGGGCCACGGTCGCATCCTCTGGAGTCAGGTAC
This sequence comes from uncultured Acidobacteriaceae bacterium, assembly GCA_963800145.1. Taxonomy (GTDB): domain Bacteria; phylum Acidobacteriota; class Terriglobia; order Terriglobales; family Acidobacteriaceae; genus Telmatobacter. Next base: position 900,166 of record CAWCZX010000002.1, read on the forward strand.
TCGATCTTGTCCGAATGGGGCAGATCACTCACCCGCATTACCCCATGCATCTCGAGGCCGCTCACATCTACGTCGATGTGGCTGGGAATGTTCGCAGGCAGGCACTCGATCTCGACTTCGCGGAGCACCTGGTCCAAGATTCCACCGGCCGTCTTCACGCCCACCGGAACGCCCAGCAGCTTTACGCGCACGCTGACGCGCAGCAGCTTGTCCAGTGCAATCCGCTTCATGTCGATGTGAATTAATTGATCCTTCAGAGGCTCGCGCTGCCAGTCGACAATCATCGCCTTGGCCGCCGGATTACCGGCTACCTCAACATCGAAGATCGTGTTATGACCGCTCTCGGAAAAAAGAATCCGGGAAATCTGTTTTGGATCCACTTCAACGGCCACGGCTTCATGGCCCGCGCCATACAACACGGCAGGAATCTTGCCCGCGACGCGCACACGGCGCGCAGCATTCTTGTTGAACTTGCCCTCACGGGGTTTCGCTATGACTACTTCAGGCATTCTCTCTCTCGTTTCTCGTCTCGGGCACGGGCCTCATCGGCGCCGCTCCCTTTGTGGGGCCAGTGGTCACTTGTCAGTGGTCAGAAAGACCAGAATCTGGCTAAAGCCGACCGGCTCGTTCTTGCGTTGAACACTGATCACTGATCACTGTCCACTGTTGCTTCATGAGAAACAGCGTACTCACGCTTGTCTCCATGTGAATGCTCTCGATAGCCGCGCCCAGCAGTCCGGCGATGGAGAGCACTTTGATCTTGGGTAACTTCTGTGCCGCCTCGCGCAGCGGAATCGTATTCGTGACAATCAACTGCTCCAACCGCGAGTTGGCAATCCGATCGATTGCTGGGCCCGAAAGCACGGCATGGCTGGCGCACGCGTAAACCGCCAAAGCGCCGCTCGCAAACAAGGCATCGACGGTCTTCACGAGGGTGCCTGCCGTATCAATAATGTCGTCGATGATGAGGCAGTTCTTGCCGGCCACATCGCCGACAACATTCATCACTTCAGCAACGTTGATGTCCGTGCGCCGCTTGTCCACTATGGCCAGCGGAGCACCCACCTTCTGTGCAAAAAACCGTGCCCGCTCCACGCCGCCCGCATCCGGCGAAACCACCGTCAGGTTGGGCAGGTTCAGGTCGCGGAAGTAGCTCACCAGCACCGGGCTGGCAAACAAGTGATCGACGGGAATGTTAAAGAAGCCCTGAATCTGTGCCGCATGAAGGTCGACAAACAAGGCGCGGTTCGCCCCGGCTGTCGTCAGCAAGTCGGCAATGAGCTTGGCGCTGATTGCGACGCGGGGGCGGTCCTTGCGGTCCTGGCGTGCGTAGCCGTAGTAGGGCACCACCACCGTAATTCTTGCCGCCGAGGCACGCTTGAGCGCGTCAATAATCACCAGGAGCTCCACCAGGTGCTGGTCCACCGGATAGCACGTAGGCTGCACTACAAACACATCCACTCCGCGCACGTTCTCCAGCAGTTGGAAGTAAACTTCGCCGTCGGCAAAGCGCTGCAGCTTGGCCTCACCTACCTTCACCCCGATGTGCTGGCCAATTTCTTCAGCCAACGCCCGGTTGGCCGAGCCCGAGAACAGCTTGAACCGCTTATCCTCGCTCAGGTTGCGGGTCCGCTTGCGTTCGGGAGCGGGCTTGGCGTCCTTGGCCTTTGGAACGCCGTCAAGTGCCGCAACTTCGCGGGCCTCTTTCAGTCCGTTTTCCTGCTGCTTGTCTTCCGCCGTTACCGTCACCGTTCCTACTTCCATTTCCGAGGTACCTCCAAGCTGGTTGGCTTTGGCTGCTACCGGTTATGCGTTCGAAAAACTTGGCTGGGCGACCAGGATTCGAACCTGGACAAGTGCCTCCAAAGGGCACTGTCCTACCATTAGACGATCGCCCAGCATGCGGCCCCGATTCCTCATCAATAGCCGCTCCATCGACAGCCGTTTGCGAGTCTCTCTCCGCAAATAGCCGCTGTCAACATCACTTAAGACTCAAGCATTTCATTCCAGTAGGTCGAGCGCGGCAAGGTACGCGTCAACGTGCTCCGCACTTCCACCCCTTGGACCGGCTTTTGAAGCCGGACGAGTGCCTTTTCTGCATCTTCCCGAGCCAGGTACAACCCGAAAAGCGCCGAACCGGACCCCGACAGCGAAGCAAAGAGGGCTGCCTCCGGGGTGCCCGAAGCCGCAAGAAGACACTTGATCTCTGCAAGGGAAGGATACTGGGGAAAGACGACGCGTTCAAAGTCGTTCCGAATCCAGTTCGTGATCCCGGTGCGGACAAGCGCGGACTCTTGAGGTCCGGCCAGGTTCTCCTCATCGAAGAGAACACCGGAGGAGCCTGCCCTCCGCTGTCCTTTGGGAATTCCCCCAAAGGCGCTGGCGTAAGCGCGGCTCAACTCATTTAGTTTATCTGTACTGGCTGCAGCGGTCAAACCTTCTGCGGTACACAGTGCGTCCCAGTCGCGAAAGGCCTGTGGCGTCGACACGCCAATCGCTGGCATCGCCACCACGCACCACACCGGCTCGATGTCTGGCAGCGGATGCACCTCTTGCCCTCGATCTACCCCCAAAACCGTCCCGCCGATCAGAAACAGCGGCACATCCGACCCCACCTGCGCCGCAATCTCCAGCCATGTCGACGCCCACTTTCCGCTGTCCCCGCAACCAGAACCCGGGGTACCGAGGTCTGGATTTTCAGACCTGAGAATCCATCCTTCCGCGCTTGATGCTCCTATTCCCTGTTCCCTATTCCCTATTCCCTGCCTTTCGAGCTCGTTTACCAGCCCCACCAGCGCCGCCACTGCATTCGCCGATCCAGCCCCCAGCCCACCCTGCACCGGAAGTCGTTTTTCAATCTCAATCTCCACCGCGGCCGAGATGCCCAGCGCTTCCAATGCGAGTTTCACCATCTTCCAGGCGGTATTCCGTTCGTCCGTGGGAACCCGTCTATCATTCGAAGTAATGTGAATCGAAGTTGGCCCAACCGCAGGTGGTGCCTTAACCGTCACCAAATCATGGATTTCTAGAGTTTGGTACACAGTCGTCAGCGCATGAAACCCATCAGCGCGAGGCGCGCCTATACCCAGCCCCAGGTTGACCTTTGCGTGCGAACGGACAGTGGTTGGCATACCCGACCATTGTAGAGCCGCCCCGCCCTGCTACTTCCCGGTCCGCATTGCACAAAATGCTGATTTAAAGGAACAAATCCCGTGGCCGAGCCGTAGAATTCAAGTGAACGGGAGCCCTGGTTCCCGCGCGTATGCAATCCTCAATGCGCTTCCCCATCGCGCGCGAAAGGAGGGCCTATGCCTTTCCCGACCAGAATCGGCAGCGCCTGCGCCCTCCTGCTCGCACTCTCTTCCGCTCCCGCCTGCGCCCAAATCCCCGCCCACACGGCACGCATGGAAGTTGTCAACGGCAAGCCCTACGTCATGGTCATGGTCAACGGCCGTGGCCCTTTCCGTTTCGTCGTCGACACCGGAACCGGTGGCCAGGCGATCATCACCTCCCGGCTCGCCGACCAGCTTCAACTTCCCGTCGTCGGCCAGGCCAGGCTTATTGACCCCACCGGCCAGGGCGAGCAGCGGGCCCAGATTCTCCTCGTCAGTTCCCTCAAAATCGCCGGCGTGGAATTCACCTCCGTCAAGGCCATCCGCCACAGCCTGGCTGCTGAAGACGACACTTGCCAAGGCCTCCTCGGCTTCACGCTCTTTCACGATTACCTGCTCAAGCTCGACTATCCAAACCATCTCCTCACGCTTTCATCCGACACGCTCCAGGCGGATGGCGAGCGGTCGGTCCTTCCGATCCGCATGCCCGACGGCGTGCCCATCGCCTCCCTGCGCATCGATGGCGTCCGCGTCGACGCACAATTCGACAGCGGCGGCGCTGGACTCAGCCTTCCCCAACACCTTGTGCCCCTGTTCAAGTTTGCCTCTGACCCGGTCTTGTTCGGCAGCGGCCAGTCTCTATCGACGCGATTCCAGATCAAGGTGGGAAGGCTCGGCACCGATATTCACCTCGGTCGCTACACCTTCAATCACCCCTCCGTCGAAATCAACCCGGCCTTTCCGCTAGCCAACTTCGGCGCCTGCCCCATGCAGAACTTCGCTGTCACGTTCGATCAGCGAAATCGGCTCATGCGCCTCGACGCATCGCGCAAGTCCTTCCACCTCGACGCGGCTCCGACCACCATACGCATGTTGAATCAGCCGCTAGTCCAGCCGCCTAACATCGGCCTCGTGCCGGTGGGTTGAAGCGCAAATCCGCGGCTATCGTTGTAATGAAGCCGACCGGAGCTCCAAGACCGCTGTTGCAGATTCCCGATTCGTAAGATAGATTTACCTCGATCCTTCCCCGAGGCCCCCGCCAACGCACGGCCACGCTTAGCCGATACCACAAGGCTGTCCAGACTCCTCTTACGATCGGAGAAAACCATGCACCGTCGATCCTTCCTCAAAACTGCAGCCGCAGCCTTCCCCGTCGCAGGGCTCCAGGCTTTCGCCGCTTCGGAACCGGCCTCTTCTAATCAACCGCATCTGGTCGCGGCCGGAGAGGACCGCTTTGGTGAATTCCACTCGCTCGGATTTAGCCGGATTCTGTTCAAGGTTGCAACCCGCGATACGAATGGCGGTCTTTTTATCATCGAACATGTGAACCTGGTCAAAGGCGGCCCGCGGCTCCACCTTCACACTAAACAGGATGAGTATTTCTACGTCATGGAGGGAGAGGTTCTGTTTCAGATTGGCGATAAGCAAATGAAACTCCATGCAGGAGATTCCATTGTTGGCCCGCGCGGAATTCCGCACACCTTCTCGGCGGTTGGGGGCAAACCGGGACATATGCTGATCGCCTTCACGCCGGCCGGCAAGATGGAGCAGTTCTTTCGCGACACCGCGGTTCCGAATCCACCCGTTCAGGATGCCGCGTTCTTTCGCAAATATGAAATGGAGCTCATTGGCCCTTCACCGTTCGCGGTCTAGCTCAGCGCATTACCAGTTCACGCCCGCGCCGACCGCGCCACCATCTCCCGCGCCGTCCTTAGCGCAGCCACCGGCTCGCCCGTCGGATGAAACTCCATCGCCACCATGCCCTTGTAATTGAGTTGGGCCAGCTTGCGATACACATTGGCGTAATTGATCTCACCCGTACCAGGCTCATGCCGCCCCGGCACATCGGCGATGTGAATTACAGCGATCACGTCGATGTGCTTGTCCAGTTTTTCAATCAAATTCCCCTCGGCGATCTGCTCATGGAACATGTCGTAAAGGAAACGCACCTGCGGGTGATTCACCGCGCGCACAATCTCGATACCCTCGGCCGCCGATTGCAAATAATAATGCGGATTCTCTTCCGGATCGATGCATTCCAGCAGTAGCCGCACCGGTTGCCCGTCGATCTGCTTGCCCTCCACCATCGTCGCTGCCCGTTTCAGCGTCTCAACAGCACATTCATGTTGCGCCTCGCGCGTGACCCCCGGCACCACATTGCCCGAAAGAACGATCATCGCCGGACAACTCAGCGTTTCCATCGGCACAAAAGCCTCTTTCAACTCCGCCAGAAATGCATCCTGCGCCGATGGATTGGCAATGCCGTTATGCAACCCGGCGGTTGCATCAAATCGGATGCCGTGCCGCTTTCGTGCTGCATTGGCTTTCGCAAAATCATCGGCTGACCATTTCGAATACTCGCCTACCAGCTCAACGTTGCTGTAACCCGCTTCGGCCACCTTCGCCATTCGCTCCTCGAACGGCAAATTCGTAAAGACCGTCCAAAGCATCACCGAAAGAGGGAACGGGGTCGACTGCGCATCCGGCTCCGCCGCCGCACTGCTGGCTCTCGATTGGAGCGGCGGTGCAGCGACACTCAAGGCGGCAGTGGCCAGGACTTGCGTAAATGTGCGGCGATTCATGTGATTCTCCTTTTAATTCATCTTGGTTTTTGAGCTTTGACTTTGCCCGAACGCCGCAGGGCCTGCCAGTCTTTCTCCGTCTGGTCCGCATAGAGCGAACCAAACCGTCCCAGCGCATGCGCAAACCCGCCCCCGGTGCCGAGATACCCGCTAATAACCATCGGATCGCCCGAGCGCGCATGTCCGCGGGCCAGCAACTCGCCGCAAATCTCGGCGAAAGCATTCAATCCTCCGCCGGCCAGATCCTGGATATCGATCGACCCCTTGTGGTCGTTCAGCTGGCGCACCAAATAGTCGCGCCCCCCCATGTTCGTCCAACCCAAAAACGGGTCCGACTGCACCTGCATGGCTTTCTGCCCCTCCGCTGTACGCTGCCCATTGTGACGAGTTGGATGTGCGTCCGGCAGGTACGGCGAATACGCCGAAAGCGCCTCTTCTTTGATCTGCAGAAACAGGGGGTCCTTGGGACCGTTGCCTTCAAAATAGATGCAGTAGTCACGCAGCCCCACCGACCCCGTCCCCACCACCTTGAACGCAACATCCACTGGCTGGTAAAGCGATAACAAATGCCTCCGCTGCGGCTCGAGCATATCGCTATATGGACCAAGAGACGCCAGCACAGCCTTCGCCTTCGCACCCGTCACGCGGGTCAGCATCGGTTTGATTTCTTTGAAGCGACGAGTTGCCCCAGCCTTGCCGCCTGCCGGCTCGGTAAGCTGCTCGAGTGTATGCAGGGGTTTGGCTCGCTCCGCCTTCAACAGCGCGTCGTGAACGGGTTGTACCGAGCCGAGACGATGCACCTGAAAACGCCCGACCTCGAGAAGCGGCATTGCGGCGAAGATGCGCATCTGGGCGATATAGCGGACGATGAAATTTTCAACAGCGGCGCAGGCTTCGGTTTCCTTGTGTCCCGCTTCGCGACCGGCCAGCACAAGCGAAGTCGCCATGCGCTTCAGGTCCCACTCAAACGGGCCCCGAATCGTCTCATCGAAATCGTTGATGTCGAAAACCAGCCTGCCGTCCGGCGCGGCAAACGCACCCAGGTTCCGCACGTGCGCATCGCCGCATAGCTGGCTCATGATCCCCGTGATGGGCTGCACTGCGAGGTCCGCCGCCATGACTGGGGCCGCACCGCGAAAATAACTAAACGGCGACTGCGCCATCAGTTGGTGTTTCAGCTTCACCAGGGCCGGAACGCGCCCCCGCTCCACTCGCTCCAGCAGGGCCAGTGCTGTCGATTGTCGCGCTTTGATATTGAGCTGGTCGTGATGCTGGCGTCCTAACTGCTTGCGCCGCGCCTGGCCAAGATTGCGCCGTTCTTCCGGAGTTGCCCAATGCATGCCCGCACCATACTCGTTCATCCCTCTGCGAAGCAACTCGGGAGTGACGCGAGCAACCCAGCGGATGGACTGGCCCAGAGTTCGCGTGCTCCCGAATGCTCCAGCAGGAAGGACCAATCCTTGCCGCCCCACTCCATGATTTACACTGCTTCCTGAAAGCTCTTCTCTTCGCCCAGCCTCGAACGCCTCATAACGGGTCCTGACCCCGGAGGAATATCCTTTGCAGCGCGCAGCCGCCGTGTCACTCTCTACCCTTATTGCCTTGTTGGTCCCCACCATCCCGATTGCCGCCCAGGCTCCGACAAAGCCGCTTACCGTCGAAGCGATCTTCGCCCACGGCCCCCTCATCGGAAACCTCCCCGAAGACCTGAGCTGGTCCCCGGATGGTCAGCACTTCAGTTATATGGATGGCGGCGAGCTCATCGACCTCGACCCCGGTTCAGGCAAACCGCATGTGCTGGTGAGCCGCGCCAAAATGGCCTCCCTCAGTGAGAACAGCGCCACGGAACGTGACCGCGACCATCGAGCTCGCTACGGAGAGCCGAGCTACCAGTGGGCGCCCGACTCCAAACATCTTCTCTTCGACTCCAACGGCCGCTTGTGGATGTACGACCTGGGCAACGGTACCGGGCTTCAAATCGGTTACACCGGCGAAGGGTCCGGCGATGATCCCAAGTTCGCGCCCAACGGTGAATCCATCTCCTTCGTGCGCAATCACAGCTTGGCCGTGCTGCATCTGCGTGATCCGGGAACCCCCACCTCCGTAGTTGCACAATCACCCAACGAGACCATCCTCAACGGCGAGGTGGATTGGGTCTACGAAGAAGAACTCGACACCCGTAGCAATTACTTCTGGTCTCCCGACTCAAAGAATCTCGCGTTCCTGCAAATGAATGAGATCGAGGTACCGCTCTATCCCATTCCAGACTGGATTCCGACCCACGCCACGGTGTACTTGCAGCGCTACCCGCAACCCGGCGATCCCAACCCCAATGTGCGTGTGGGTGTGGTCGGCGCAGGCGGCGGCAAAACGCTGTGGATCAAGCTTCCAATCCAGCCCGGACAGGATTACATCCCCCGCTTCGGATGGGTTGACCACAAAACGCTTTGGATCGAAACCCTGACCCGGGATCACAAGCGCCGGACCATCTATTTTGCCGATGCTGCCAACGGCCAGGCGCATTCGGTTCTCCAAATGACCGACGATAAATTCCTCGACGAAAATTATGATGCCTCCGTGGCCGACGGAAAAATCGTTCTTACCAACTGGAGCGATGGCCACAATCATCTCTATCTCTATAGTTATGACCAAAGCAATCCCGATTCCACAACCGCCAAGTTGGAGCGCCAGCTGACCAAGGGCGACTTTGAAGTGGCCGGCGTCTCCCGTGTGGACCACGCACGCAAGCTGGTCTACTACGCCTCCAACGAAGGCGACCCTCTCGAGCAGCAGGTCTGGCAGGTCGGCTTTGACGGTGATCGCAAACAACTCAGCGCCGGCCCCGGAAATCATCAGCCGGAGTTCGCGCCCACCAGCGACACCTTCAGCGACAAGTTTTCATCGCGCATGGATGCCCCCACCTTTCAGCTGTGTCGTTCCGGGGGCAAGTGCAACATCTACTGGACAACCCGCGCGCTGAATGCCTACCATTTGCTCGTTCCCGAACAACTTCAAGTGAAGGCAAGCAATGGCGTCACCCTCTACGCCACGCTTCTGCTGCCTGCGGGCGACAAGAGCGGAGCCTCTGTGCCACTGATCGTGAACCCTTATGGGGGACCCGGCCCCCAGGAAGTTGCGGATCGCTGGAGCGATGCCCTGCTCTTCGATGAGCTGCTGGCCGAGCATGGTTTTGCCGTACTCCACGCCGACAACCGCGGAACCGGCATGCGCGGACGCGACTTTGCGCAGGCCGCCTGGCACAACTTCGGCCCTGTGCAACTTGAAGATCAGTTGACCGTGATCGACGCGGCATTGGCCAAATATCCCCAGCTCGACTCAAAGCGCCTTGGCTGGTGGGGATGGAGCTGGGGTGGCACCTTCACCCTTTACACGATGACCCATTCAGACCGTTTTCGCGCCGGCATCGCCGTTGCTCCGGTCACCGACTGGCACAACTACGACTCCATCTACACCGAGCGTTACATGAGCCTGCCCTCGGAGTTTCCCGAGGGATATAAAGACCTTTCCGTCGTCAATTCTGCAGCCAACTTAAAGGGCCGCTTGCTCCTGGCCCATGGGACGGGCGACGACAACGTGCACATTCAGAACACCGTCCAGTTCATTCAAAAGCTTATCGAAGCCGGAATCCCCTACGACCTCCAAATTTATCCCCGCAAGACACATTCCATCTCAGGCCCCGATGTGCGCACCAGTCTCTACAACCGCATTCTGGCGCAGTTCGAGGAGTACTTGATGCCGCCCGTCCAATAAGCTCAAATTGTTCGAGTCCAGTCCGATGAACATCGATCTACTGCATACGGGTCCAACCATTCCGCTCGCTGCACTGCTCCGCAAATGCGAAGAAAACCTGCTCGATCCTGCAGTCCGTCGCGACAGGGCGCGGGTGGCCGACCTTCTCGCCGACGACTTTGTCGAGTTCGGCGCGTCCGGCAAAATATGGACGCGTCAAGAGGTCATCAACCTGCTCGCAACAGAAGATTACCAGCCGCCCGTCATCGAAAACTTTGCATGTTTCCAGATCGCCCCAGACGTTGCCTTGGTAACTTACCATGCCGTGCGCACTGACGCCTCAGAAGGCGCACGCTCAATCACCTTGCGCAGTTCGATCTGGTCGAAGGGCCGCTCGGGCTGGCGCATGCGATTCCACCAGGGTACGCGCGCCGTCTGAAACTGCTCGGGCAGAAAACTTACATTTCGTGATGAGTGAACAGATCGTCCTTCTCGCGGCTGGGGCACTTCGTGCATTCCAGGCAACAGACGAGAAGAACCGCAACCCCCACCGTCGCCAGGATGGCTAGGAGATTTGCGTTCGTCATCAGCCAATGGACAATGCTATGCATAGATATGCTCGCTGCTCCTACTCTATGTTGATTGGACGTACTCCCGTCAACGCCGGGTTGTCCCCCCATCAGAGTTGAATACCGAAGGTGCTCATCAGTCTAGCACCGCTCGAAAGCTGCCGTCACGGTGGATTTCTCATGCCTAATAAGTAGATTTTCCTTGCGTAATGGGGAATAAATGGCGAAGATAATCGAGAATGGCGACCAACTCCATTCCGGTCCCCGCCGATCTGCCCAACCAATGGCAGGCAGAGCTCAAGATAGCCAGGCTTGATCCTCCGGCCGAGCCACCCAGACCCGATTCCGGCCCCTGTCTCAACTGGCTTTTTGTCGACCTCAACTCCTACTTCGCCTCCGTTGAACAGGAAACTCGTCCCGAGCTGCGCGGCCACCCAGTCGCCGTCGTGCCCATGATGGCCGACACAACCTGCTGCATTGCAGCCAGTTACGAGGCCAAGGCACATGGCGTCAAAACCGGCACCATCGTCGCCGACGCCAAGCGCATGTGTCCCGGCATCATCCTCGTAGAGGGGCGTCACGAACTCTACGTCGACTACCACCACCGCATCATCGAAGCTGTCGAAACCTGCCTTCCCGTCTCGGCCGTGCTGTCCATCGATGAAATGGCCTGTCGCCTCATGGGCCGCGAACGTCCTCTCCTCGCCGCCCTCGAACTTGGCCGCAAGGTCAAGGCGCGCATCCGCGAACGCGTTGGACCCTGCCTGCGCAGTTCCGTGGGTCTGGCCACCAACCGCTACCTCGCCAAGATCGCCAGCGACATGGAAAAGCCCGACGGCCTCGTCGCGCTCCCCCTCGACATCTTGCCTCAGGCGCTCAGCCAGCTCACCCTGCGCGACCTTCCCGGCATTGGTTCCCGAACTGAGAAACGTCTGAACGCCAAGGGGATCCAGACCATGGATCAGCTTCTCGCCCTTAACTGCGAACAGTCCGGCCAACTCTGGGGCTCGGTATGGGGCGAACGCCTCTGGCACTGGCTGCATGGCGAAGACTTCGACATGGCCGAAACCGAGCACCTCAAGTCCATCAGCCACTCCCACGTCCTCGCTCCCGAGATGCGCACTCCTGAAAAGGCGTGGGCCGTCGCCCATAAGCTGCTCCACAAGGCCGCCATGCGTCTCCGTTCGGGGGGCCTGTGGGCCGGGAGCGTCGGCCTCGCCGTCGGTTTCGCTGTCCCGCGCAGTCAAAACGCGCCGGTGAGCCGCTTCGGCGTCCCCACCCGCGGATGGCACGGCGAGATTCGACTCAGCGAATGCCAGGACAACCAGACCCTCATCGCCGCGCTCAGCCGCCTCTGGGCCAGCCGCCCTTCAGGTGCCGAGCACGACCAGCCCTACTTCATCGGCGTCCATCTCAACGGCCTGGTTCCCGAACGCCTGCACTCGCTCAATCTTTTCGACGGCCTCGATAACGCGCGGAGTCGCGCCCGCCTGCTCGCCACAATGGATCAACTTAACCAGAAATACGGCATGAGCACCCTCGCTCCCGCAACCATGCTCACAGCCTACAAAGCCGCACCCACACGCATCGCCTTTCACAGCATCCCCGATCTGTTCTGACTTCACCCTGCTGCCCGGTGCACTCGCCGCCTCGAAGTCCCTTCCACCGAGACCAGCGGCTTCGCAACGTCATTCAGTACTTCACCGCGATGACGCGTCCTTCCGATTCGAAGACAACGTAGGGGCCGGATACCGCGCCGATCCAAGCTGCACCGGCGTTCCCGGAATCCGGCGGGTAAGGGCTCGTCCATGTGGCCTCTCCCGTGGTGAACGAATAGATCGTATTCAGGCTGGGCTCATAGACCGTATCGGAGGTTACCGGTTGAATGCTGTGCAACTCGGGCAACGCCGGAGTTGCTAGCAAGGCGCCGGTCGGGCTGTAGATCGAGCAACCTGCATAAACCGCGCCGCTCGAATTCTGCGTGTAGTGATTCACCAGCAACTGGCTGTTGTCGATCCAGCCGACACCGACACCTGTCAGGGTTGCTATTTGCTGACCGTTTTGGTAAACCGTCACCTTGGCAGCCGACTGGCCACCGCTCGCGAGACCTGTTGTCACCGCGATCAGGGTTCCATCGGGCGACAGCCGGAGGGAGGCATCCTGAGCCTGGTCTTGGATTGACCAAATCGTTGGGCTGCCTGAGATCGGCGTAACTTGCAGAGTATTGCTCTCGACCTGGCCAAGAGTCGTGCCCGAGCCAGACAGCGTGAAGTTGGACAGCAAACCGGTCGGGTAAGAAAATGTGTCGCTGACGGTCCCGGACGGAAGCGAATAGACATTCAGCAAGGAACCATCCTGAGACGACGCAGCCAGCACACTCCCGTCGGATGAAAGCTCGACCTCGCCGCTCGTCAGGTTGACCGATCCCTCGGGTGTTGCGTCTGCAGGATTGAAATAGTAGATCTGACCGCTTCCCGTACTAATTGCTGTGTCGCCCGTGCCGCCCGCAATGCTCAATGCGGAGCCGATTCCCAAATACCGCGGAGAACCCGACAGCAGGCTTGCCCCATCGAGGATAGAGCCGTTGCCGAATCCCGCCACCCACTGAGTGTTCGACACCCCGGCGTAAGCATTCAAAGGCGAGCTCGCTGCATTGTTGAGAGGGGCAGGCAAGGAGTAATTCGTCGCTGTAGGAGTTGCGCTCGATAGGTCGATCACGCTGAACGTCTTGCCGTCGGAACTAAAAACCGCGAGAGTCGTCCCGGAGGAATGGGGAAAACCGGCACAACTGTATATCGAATTCCACTGGCTGGTGCCATCGATCGAGTAAAACTGCAGAACATAATTCTGCATATTCGCCATTGAACTCGGTCCGCAGCTCCAAACCCAGTTTCCCACCCCACCAAACGCACCTCCCATCTGATAGGGCGGGAATTGAAGGGACGCCTTCCGGACGCTTGAATTGGAATAAACGTAAATGGTGCCGGGTGTGTTGTTTTCGGACCATACGGAGGTCAAAAACTCTGCGCCATCAGGAGACCAGCCAAGGAACACCCCTCCGAAACCATCGGCGAGCGTGGATATGCCATTGGGCACGGTGATCGTCTCGATCGTGAATTGACCGGCTGGGCCGTTGGCAACCTGCACCTGGCCGGGCGCGGCGAAGACTTGAACGGGCTGGACGAAAGGAAGGGTCACAGGCGTGTTGTAAATGCCCGCTCGTGAGAAGACAAGCTGTCCACCCGGCGTAAAGACGAAGAGCCCTGACGCCGTTTCAATGGAGATATAGCTTCCATCGGAAGCCAACTGCCAGGAATCGGCCTCTGTTAACCCGTTCCCCGCCTGAACGCCGAAACCGGGGGAAACAATCGTGCCAAGTGCATGCCCGTCTGCGGATGACAAGACCTGGATCCCGCCCGGTATTCCGATCGCAAGCGTGGGGCCGGCCATCTGTGCCTGTTGCGTGAAGCCCTGCACGCTTCCATTGCCGAGTCCGGCATCGCCGCTCGCCAGGATCGTGCCCGATTCGTAATTCCAAAGTGTCCAGAGTTCGTCGATCTGGATATTTGTGGCGCTATTTCCCTGGCTTACCACCGTGTAATGCGAACCTTGGCTGAACACATTGGAGTTGGCAAACTGCAGCGCATAAACTCCGCCTTGATTCCCCACCTGAAGCAGAACATTCGGCGTTGCGGTGACCGTAATCGTGGGACTGACATCAGCAGTGATCGTGCCGGCCGAGTTTGACCCGGTTACCACGTAGGTAGCTTGTGCTGCAGGCGCGTTGGGGGTCCCGGAAATGACTCCCGTGGACGGATCCATGCTCAAACCCGGAGGGAGCGCGGGTGTGACCGTGAAGGAGGTTATTGCGCCTCCTGAAGATCCGGGAATATCCGGCGTGATTGCCTGCCCCACATAAGTGCCAATCACGGTCTGCGGATACTCAAGGTCGGTGGGCGCTGGCAAAGTGACCGAGATCTGGACCGCTGCCGTCGCCGAACCACCCGAATTGGAAGCGGTAACGATATACGATGCTTGGGTCGAAACAGCTGTAGGAGTGCCGGAGATCATGCCTGTTGAGGCGTCCAGGATCAATCCTGTCGGGAGAGGTGGGCTGACAGCGTATGAACTGACCGTTCCCGTCACTATTGGAACGTCCGGGGTAATGGCCACGTTCACCGTACCAGCGATCTGGCTGTAGGAGAGGCTGGTGGGCGGCGGCAGAGCTACCGCGATTTGGATCGTCGCCGTCGTCGAACCGGCAGAATTAGAGGCGCTCACTGTATACGATGCCTTGGCGGCAAGGGCGCTGGGTGTACCCGAGATCACGCCGGTTAAACTATCCAGACTCAACCCCGCCGGAAGCGCCGGGCTTACGGCGTACGAGGTCACCGTCCCCGTAACCGTGGGAACATCCCCGTCAATGGCCTGATTCATCATTGCGGCGATGGCTGGGTGGTTATACGAGAGGCCCGTTGGCGGGACCACCGGAGGAGGATTGTTCTCACTGCCGCCCCCTCCGCCGCAGCCTTGCATTATTCCTGTGACGAGAAGAAAAAGAAGCAGAACCATTGCCTTCAAACTAGGTAGGGTTTTGAGTTGACGGACCGCGGGCAGAATCATGCAGAGTGCATGCTTCATTTCAAGCCTCAATCCTGTCTTCTGCGGACACCGTGCAACCGCAAGGGGACGAAGCTTTCGGGTCTTATGAAGACCAACCATTATACGCCCGAACCAGGTCGGACGGACCAAGAAGTGTAAACCGTTTGGTTGAATATCAAGCCACTGTAAGGAGCAATTGCGGAGCCGGTTATGTGCCACTTCACTCGGGACAACGCAAACTCATTCGAACTTTTTCCTCTCGAGAGCGTACCTTTTGCATCCCTCCGCGCGTCCCCGTGCGGATAAGAGAGTAGAAGCGAGCCCATGGCCCACGACTGGCAGCCGGATTTTGAACAAATCGTGGACGAACACCAATCCATGGTGTTTTCGCTGGCCTGGCGTATGACCGGCGATCGCGGCCTGGCTGAGGAAATCGCCCAGGATGTCTTTATGGAATTGGACCGGCATATTGCAAAAATCGAATCGCCGCAACACGCTTGCAATTGGTTGCGCCGCGTGGCGATGAGCCGTTCCGCCGACGCGCTTCGGCGCCGCCGGGTCCGCGGCGTGGATCTGTGGGTTGAGATGGAAGAGAATCATGGCGCCCCGCCCGAAGAGCGAAACTCGCCGCTGGCCGCGCGCCTCGAACAACTGCTCGCGACTCTGCCAGAGCCGCAGCGCGCCGCGCTTGTCCTTCGCTATCAGGAAGAACTGACGCCGGAAGAGATTGCGGCCACGCTGGACGCGCCAATCGCAACCGTCAAGAGCCACCTGCAACGGGGTTTGAAGCTGTTGCGGGCAAAGGCTCAAAACCATCTGAAAGAGTTCATCCGAACTGGGGAGCAAATGCGTGGAGCATGAACCGATAGATGCCTTTGAACGCGAACTGCACCAGGCTTTCGAACGCCGGCCCGCGCCCCCCAGCCTCAAGCGCAGATTGATGGAGAAGAGAAACCGCAAGCGCCCGCATCTTCTGCCAACTCTTTCTGTGGTGTGGCTGCGCCTCGCGGCTTGCCTTGTGCTCGCTGCTCTCGTCGGCGGAGGTCTTGCCTGGCGCCGTGCAGACGAGGTGCGCAAAGGCGAAGCGGCCCGGCAGCAGGTCTTCACCGCATTGCGCATCACCAATCGCGCGCTCAACGAAGTGAATGCGCAGCTCGCTGCCCGCAGTCGTTCCGAACAGGAGTAAGGAGACCCGAGTGAACAAACGTATCGCAATATTCATCCTTGCAATCGCCGCGCTGACCGCGCCCATTTGCGCGCAGACCTCGCCGCTGCCTCTACCGCCGGACATTGAAAAGCAGTTGGCCGCGCGCGCCTCCGATGTCACCGAGGTCACGCTGGGCAAGAACATGCTCGCCTTCGCCGCAAAATTCATGAATGGCAAAGACAATGATGACGCTGCGGCCCGCAACCTCATTGAAGGTCTCGACGGCATCTACGTCCGCGATTACGAATTCGACAAGGAGGGCCAGTACTCGATGGACGAGCTCAAGCAGTTCCGCGCCAGTTTCCAATCGCCGGAGTGGTCGTCCATCGTGCACACACGCGAACGGGAGAGCGGCGAAACCACCGACATCATGGTCAAGATGGTCAATGGCGAATCGCGCGGCATGTTCATTCTCTCCGCGGAGCCCAAAGAGCTTTCCATTGTGCTCATCCTCGGGCCCATCCGCATGGATCAGCTAGGCGAGTTGAAAGGCCTCGGCGGCCTCGGCGCGCTGGGCAACATTCAAAAGGACACGCTGGGCAAGAAGAAGGGAGACAACCAATGATGAAGCTCCTGTGGATTCCCGTCTGTTGCGTAGCGCTTGTAGTTCCCATCGTCGTGCTGGCCGGCGGAGGCCAGGTCGGATTCGACGGCGTGGTCAACACTCTCGAGAGCCGTTACCACGCCCATGCCACGCGCATTCCCTTCCTCGGCCTTATCAGCCTGGTCTCCAGTAAAGCCGACCCACGAGGGCGTAGGCAACCTGCATGTTGCCGAGTTCGACAACTTCACCGCATCCGTCGACGGCGAGGAACTGAACACGATGGTCGAGCAGAAGCTCGGTCCCGGATGGGAACGCATCATTCGCGAAACCAGCCGCCATTCTGAATCCTCTGCGAAAGATCCGGATCGCTCCGCGAAAAACGGAAATGAACAGACCCTCATCTTCATGCGTCCCGAAGGCAATCGCATGGGCCTCTTCGTCCTCGATCTGGATGGAACGGAGTTGGACGTTGTTCAGGTCTCCGTCGATCCCGACCACCTTAATCAGAGCATCGACCACTACGGCCATCCTCACGATGACCACGTTCACGACAACAATCACGACGTCTCCGATTAGCAAGCCTCCCCCACATGTCGGGTGCCCCATCCAAGCGACGTCTTTGTTTTTGTCGCTTGGGTGGGAAACTACAAACCCAGGTGCCCCATCCAAGACCTCTTTGTCCTTGTCGCCAGAGTGGGAAACAACAAACCTGGGTGCCCCATCCAAGCGACGTCTTTGTTCTTGTCGCTTGGGTGGGAAAGCACGAACCTCAAAAGCACAAGCCTCACAAGCGCACAGCCAGCACACGATCTGCACTGACTACACTAGTCACAGCGTGTCCAGCCCCTCCCCATCGCCGTCCTCACCCTATCGCGGCCGCCTCGCGCCCTCGCCCACCGGCTACCTGCACATAGGCCACGCGCGCACCTTCTTTTCAGCCTTCAAACGCGCCCGCGAAGCAAAGGGCACACTCGTCATGCGCATGGAGGACCTCGACCCCGACCGCAGCCGCACTGAATACGCCGCGGCCGCTCTTGAAGACCTCCGCTGGCTTGGCATCGACTGGCACGAAGGCCCCGATGTGGGCGGTCCCTATGCGCCTTATGCTCAAAGTCAGCGCCACGCAATTTATCTCGCCGCATGGCAAAGGTTGCTCCAGGGCGGCTATCTATATCCCTGCAGCTGTTCGCGCAAAGACCTCGCCGCGGCCCTCAGTGCCCCGCACGAAAACACAAACGCTGAGCAGGATCCTCTAGACGACGAGCCTGTTTATCCCGGCACCTGCCGCCCAGCGCAAACCAACGTGAAATCCGGCTCGGACGACATGCAACCGGAAGGTTGCAATTGGCGATTCCGAGTTCCTGATGGCGAAGCAATCGAGTTCAACGATCTTAACCTCGGCCCGCAGCGCTTCGTTGCCGGAGTGGACTTCGGCGATTTCGTCGTCTGGCGACGGGATAGCTCTCCAAGTTATCAGCTCGCCTGCGTCGCCGACGACGCGGCCATGGCCATTACCGAAGTGGTGCGCGGTGCCGACCTCGTCAAATCCACCGCCCGTCAGATTCTGCTCAACCGCGCGCTCGGCTTCCCCAACCCGGCCTGGTTCCACTGCAATCTGGCCGTCGACCACCACGGTCATCGCCTCGCCAAGCGCTACGACGCCCTCAGCATCCGCACTCTCCGCCAGCGCGGCTTCACGCCCGCCGACATCCTCACTGCTGACTTGCCCATCGAAGGCTGACCGAACCGTCGAAATCTGAAATTCCGAATCGGCTCGAGCCTCAACGAATCACTGAATGGAGCTGCATAGACTATCTGTGCCGGATGAACGTGCCATCTTGCAGCTGGTGCATGGCTTGCTGCAATTCGGCCTGCGTATTCATCACGATTGGCCCGTACCACGCCACCGGCTCTTCCAGCGGCTTGCCCGAGACCAGCAGGAATCGGATGCCCTCGGGACCGGCCTGCACCACGATTTCATCGCCGCGGTCGAACAACACCAGCGAATGGTTCTTCGCGTCATAAGCCGGCTTTGCATTTGGGTCCACGGCCGACTCGGTCAGCACAGCCTGCGGATTCGAAGCATCGCGGAATGTTCCCGCGCCTGCGAACACGTACGCAAAAGCGTTCCGGTTCGTCTCGACCTTGATACGCTTCCTCAGGCCGGGTGGCACCGAAATGTCCACGTAACTGGGGTCCGCCGCGACACCCTCCACCGGGCCGCGTTTTCCCCAAAACTCGCCACTGATGATGCGAGCCCGGGTCCCATCATCCTCGGTCACTTCAGGGATGGCGGCGGACGGAATGTCCTGGTAACGCGGGTCGGTCATCTTCAACGCAGCGGGCAGGTTGGCCCACAGTTGAAAGCCGTGCATGCGCCCGTTCGCGTCGCCCTTCGGCATCTCCTGGTGCAGAATGCCACTTCCGGCGGTCATCCACTGCACGTCGCCGGCCGTCATCCGGCCCTTGTTGCCCAGGCTGTCCCCATGCGCTACTTCACCAGCCAGCACATACGTGATGGTCTCAATGCCGCGGTGCGGATGCCACGGAAATCCGGCCAGGTAATCCGCCGGATTCTCATTGCGAAAATCGTCCAGCAGCAGAAAAGGATCGAACTCCTTGGTCTTCCCGAAGCCAAAGGCGCGCTGCAGCTTCACCCCTGCTCCCTCGATAGTTGGTTTTGTTTCAAGTACCTGCTTCACTGCGCGAAGCGACATGGTCGACCTCCTGTGTCTTCTATACAATTAGATTCACGAGGGCGTTATTCGTTGCAACGAGTATTTTGCCGCAAAACGCCCCCTGATGGCTCCGTTCCAGCCTGAATTGAGGTACGTGCCCGGCTTCCCGTTCAGGCTTTGATGAACTGCACGTCGAGGGTGATGATGACTTCCTCGCCAACCAGCACGCCGCCGGTTTCAAGAGTCGAATTCCAGTTCAGACCGAAGTCCTTCCGGTTGATCTTTCCGTTCGCTGAAAGGCCGATGCGCGTATTACCCCAGGGGTCTTTGGCGGGCGCACTCGGGCCTTCAACGGCAAGCGTGACAACCTTGGTGACGCCGTGAATGCTGAGTTCGCCCGTCACTTCGTGTTCGCCGGGACCGGTCAGGCGCACCGACAGAGATTTGAACGCAATGGTCGGGAACTTCTCCATGTCGAAGAAGTCCGGGCTTTTCAGGTGGCCGTCGCGCTGTTCGTCGCCCGTTGCCAGCGTGTTGACAGGGATGGTGGCTTCAATCTTCGAAGCGGTGGGGTCTGCTTCGTTCAGAACCAGCGTGCCGCTGATTCCAGTGAACTTGCCCTTCACGTTGGAGATCATCATGTGTCTGACCTTGAACTCGGCGGCGGAGTGCGCGGGGTCGACGTTCCAGGTGCTGACACTCGCAGGGGAGGCGGTGGTGGCGGGGGTAGTGCTCATGTGTGTTGCTCCTTTCAGATCATTCGATGCGACGGATGAGTATTCGTTGCAACAACTATTATTCCTGCGGAGAGCTCCATTCAAGCGCGCTTATGTCGAGCGATGCGCAAAACTCACCCGGCCAAACGCCATTCCTTGGTCAGCGCTCCTGACTTGCCGGCGACTGGATCCGACTCAGGAAAGGGGAGATGCAGCATTCGCTGCATGTCGGAGGTTGTAGGCGCCGTGCGGCAGATGTCCCACTCTTGACCAGCCGGGTAGGCTCCCACGACCAGAAAATTCTCATTGCTTTGCAGATTACAGTGGCCGGTGCCGGTGGGAAGCACCGCAACATCGCCCGCATGGACGATGATCTCATGACCATTCTCGCCGCCCAGCATGAGGCGGGCTTGCCCCGCCGCGAATCCTAGAACCTCGTGCGCAGTGGAGTGGTAATGATGAAAATCAAACACCCCGTCCCGCCATTGCGGCGGCCAGCCGTTGCGCGCGAAGACACGCTCAAACTGAGCCGCCGGATCTGATCCATCCACGTCAAAGGCGCCGCGGTAGAGCAGCACGGGCAGTCGCTCATTATTGGGCATCCATCCATTCCGGGACAGCCAAAGAACTTCCGGCTCCGGAATCTCCCTGGCGGCGAATGCCCTGCTGTCAGAAGACACACCGACGGCTGCGAGCATGGCGGTGAATTGGCGGCGGTCAACGGGTGTCATCACATCTCCTCAAAGGAAGCAGGATCCGCAAACCTGAAGATTGGATGCTGCAATCAGGTGCACGGTAACACTGCGATCGAGAAGAACGTTCTATTCCACGCGCAAAGCGGTCACCGGGTTGATGGAGGCGGCGCGGCGTGCCGGAACAATGCTGGCGATCAGGGCGCATGCGGCAAGCGCGGCAATCGAACCAGCCAGGACCACCGGGTCCCAGCCCTTTACCTGGTACAACTGCGACGCGATCAGGCGCGCGCACCCGATCGAAACCGGAACGCCGATCGCCAGTCCGATCAAAATCTGCAGGAACGCGCCCCGCAACACCATCCTCACCACGGCCCCCCGGTTGGCGCCCATGGCAATGCGAACTCCGATCTCATTTGTGCGGCGCTCGACGCTGTAGGCCGTTACGCCGTAAAGACCCACCGCGGCCAATACCAGCGCAAGAACGCCGAACAATTCAGTCAGTTGCGCCACAGAGCGCTCCTGGTCCAGCCTGTCGGCAACCTGCTGCTGCAGGGTCCGCATTTCAACCAGCGTGAGATTGGGATCAACCTCGGCGAAGGCATTGCGTACTTGCGATTCCAGCCCGGTCACGTTGCCGCGCATCTGCAGTACAACACTTTCTATCAGGTGGCTGCGGTCATCCACCATCTGCGACATGGGGTCGTCAAAGTGCGCGCGCTGGGTCAGCGGCGCAAAGAACAAGGTAGGGCGCCAATGGCCGCTCGGATCGGTGTAGTTTGCATCGCGCACCACGCCCACAATCTCGTACGTTCCGCTATTCTTCACGTCGGTGAGTCCGAAATGTGTTCCGATCGGGTCTTCACCGTTTTTGAAAAACTTGCGCACGAACGATTCGTCCACAACTGCGACGTTGCGTGTCGCCGCCGTGTCCTGCTCCGTAATGCCGCGGCCGCGCACAATGGGCTCACCCATGGCTTCAAGGTAGCCGGCACTGACACGATCCCAGGAGGACGCGACAGTATCGTCGGTGACATTCGGCTGCGCCTGTCCCTGGCGCACAATGATCTCACTCCAATTGTCAGTGAACGGAGTATAGAGGGCAAGGGACGCGCTCTCGACTCCCGGAATCCGATGAAGGCGCTCGCGCAACGCGCGATAGGTGGCATCCAGCTTCTCTGGTGAATAGCTTGAAAACGGAGCATTGACACTGAGAACAACACGATGATCGGTCTCGAATCCGAAGTTCTGCTGCTCCATCTTCTGCAGGCTGCGAGTCAGCAACCCGGCTCCCGTCAGCAACACCACCGATAACGTCGCCTGCACCACGACCAGGGACTTTTGCGACAACGATGATCTGTCGCGTGTGCTGCGATTGGCGCCCCGCAGAGCCTCCGCGGGCTCCGCGTGAGATGCGAACCATGCAGGCGCGGTGCCAAACAGAACCCCGGTCACCAGCGATACGCCAAAGGCGAATCCGAGAACCGGCAATGAAGGTGATGCGTCGATGGGCACAAAGTGCGCGGAACGGAATGCCAGCGCAACAATCAGCTTCACGCCGATAACCGCGATCAAGACACCGGCCGCACCACCCAGCACCGAGAGCACCATGCTCTCAGTGAGCGACTGGCGGATGAGCCGTTTTCGTGAGGCGCCCAGCGCCAGACGCACTGCCGTTTGCGAACGGCGCGCCGATCCCCGCGCCAGCAGCAGGTTGGCAATGTTCGCGCAGGCTATCAGCAGCACCAGGCAACAGACCACCATCAGAATGCGCAGGCTGTCCTTGTAACTGTCCTTCATCTCGGCCACGCCCGCGCCGCCCGGAATGATGTTGATGTTCTGTTTAGGCAACACGGCTTTGATCTGCGAGAGAAACTGCGGGAACTCCGCTCCCAGATCCGTCAGCAACCACTGGCGCATGATGGTCGTGAAGCGGGCGCCCAGTCCATCCGGCTTTGCCCCCGGCCGCAACCGCCCGATGATCCGCAGCCAGGAATTGGGCTGCTTCAGCAGCGTGCTCTTCCCCATCAACAGAGGTTCCTGGTTGAGCGGTATGAACAGATCGGGAGGATCGCTGCGCAGCGTCTCACCGTAGAATCCGGGCGGCGTGATGCCCACGATTGTGAATGGATGACCGTCCAGCATGAACGCAGTACCGACCACTTTTGGATCGGACCCAAATTCCTGTTGCCAGACACGGTGGCTCAGCATGGCTGCCGGCGCGGACGACGGTTGATCATCGCTTTGCATCAGTGTTCGCCCTGCAAGCGCGCGCACGCCAAATGTTGCGAAATAATTTCCCGAAACAAATTCACCGCGTAGAGGCTTGGCCTGCTGATCACTCCCACCGCGTCGCACGCTATATTGCGATCTCCATGCCTGAAACGCCGCCATTTGCTCAAATTCGGGCGCCGCGGCAGCAAACCGCTGATAAAGCACGTAAGGAAACAGTCCCCAGTTGCCGTTCTGCGGGCCCGTCTGCACGCAGCAATCGTTGCCATCGCCCACCCGATACAGACTGGCCGGGTCGGCGACAGGCAATGACTTGAGCATCACGGTATCGATCAGCGAAAAGATCGCAGTCGTGGCGCCGATCCCCAGTGCAAGCGTGAGCATCGCAGTCAATGTGAATAAGGGCGACAAGCGCATCTGCCGCAATGCGTAAAGAACATCCTGGCGCAGCGTTCTCATGGCGAGCCTCTACCAATGCTTACGGGTAACTAATAGAGGATGTTCCCCGCTGTGATCTGCAACACATTTACGGCTCTTTGTCGATCCAAATTCGCCGTTCAGACGCTAGAACCAGTCTCATAAATAGCTTTGTGAAAGGGCACAACTTTACAGGCTGCGGAAAACTCTTTGCTTTGAAAGGGCACGACTCTTAGTCGTGCCGCGAACGTTGCATAAATCGCTGGGCTTTAGCCCTTGAGGGGTGCCTTTCGTGGTGCTAGATCATTTATGAGACGTCTTCTAGTCACCGCTGTGCGATTGGTCGCGCTCAACGCATGATGCAGAATCTCGTCTGCAAACTCTTTTGTCTCAGCCGGACAAACGCATCACCAGATCTTCACTCGCTGATCGGGCGCAAGATAAAGAGTCTCTCCCGGTTTCACATCGAAAGCTTTATACCACGCATCCGAATTGCGAACAATGTCCGCACGGAACTGCGCCGGCGCGTGCGGATCGGTAAGCACCTGGCTCCGCAGAGCGGCCTCCCGATCCTTCGTTGCCCAGTTCTGAGCGAACGCAATATAGAACTGCTGGTCGCTTGTAAAGCCATCTTGCCTCGACGGCTCGGCGCCGTCGAGTGCGGCGTGGTAACCGTCATAAGCGGCGGCGATTCCGCCGAGGTCCGCGATGTTTTCGTCGATAGTCTGCTTGCCATTCACATGAACGCCGGGGAATAGTTCGTAAGCGTCGTATTGTTTCTCGAGCTTCACCGCCGCCTCGTTAAAGTGAGCACTATCGGCAGGGGTCCACCAGTTGCGGACTCGTCCTTTCGAGTCGAAGGCGCTGCCCTCCTGGTCGAAGGTGTGACTGATTTCGTGTCCGATGATCGAGCCGATAGCGCCGTAGTTCACCGCTGCCGGCCGATTCGGATCGAAGAAGGGCGCTTGCAGGATGGCTGCAGGAAAATTCAGTGCATTCTGCAGCGGCAAATTCACCGCGTTCACCGTCTGCGGATTCATGCACCACTCGTGACGATCAACACGGGCACCGATGCGCGCAACCTCGCGGCGAAGTTTCCAAAGGCCGGCACGCCATGAGTTGCCGAAAGCGTCATTCGGCCGCACTTCGTAAGACGAATAATCTTTCCAGGTCTCCGGATAGCCGACGCCTACATAGAGAGTATCGAGCTTGGCCTGCGCCTCTGCGCGTGTGGACTCGGCAAGCCACGGCAGCGCGGCAATGCGCTTGTGGTACGCGACAATCAGATTGGCAACCATAGCCTGCGCTTGTGCCTTGGCTTCCGGAGGGAAATACTTCTGTGCGTATTTCTGTCCGACAGCATCGCCAAGATAAACATTCACGACCGCGATTCCGCGCTGCGACCGGGGACGTTGTTGCTGCACCCCGCCGAGGACCTTGCCGTAGAAATCGAATTGCTCTTGGTCAATTGCTTTAGGCAAGAAAGCTGCATAGGCCTCGATAAGGTGAAAGGCGAGCCAGTCTTTCCATGTCTCGAGCGGTGTTGACGCAACCAGCGCGGACTCCCCAGTGAAGGCGGTTGGGGTCCATACAATGAACTCCTGCTGATGCCCGAGGCCGGCGCCCTCGAAATAGGCGTCCCAATCGAGCCCGGGCGCCTTCGCTGAGAAATCGCTGCGCTTCCAGGGATTGTTTGCCTTGGCAATGTCTTCAATTTCAGCCAGGCTGATCTGCGTCTCGGCAATCGAGTGTTCAAGGGCAATTACGCGAGCTGAGCGGGCGTCGGCATTGTCGAAGCCGGCAAGCCGCAACATGGCCGCCACGTGAGTCGAGTATCTCGCTCGAATTTGCTGCATCTGAGCGCTGTCGGCAAGATAGTAGTCCCGGCCGGGAAGTTCCAGACCCCCTTGGAGAAGATAGGGCATGTAATGATCCGAGTCACTGAACCCCGGAGCGACCCAGAGGCCAAAGAGATTGGGGGTGTGAAAGACGGCAGTGTTCAGCAAATCGACGTCGGCGCGAAGCGTCTTTCCCAAAGCCAACGAGAGCTGGTGACGGTCGTGAATGCCGGCAATCTCGGCCAGATGAGGCTTGAGAGGACTGATGCCCTTCGCCTCGATCACGGTCTCATTCATAAATGAGTTGTAGAGGTCTGCGATCTTGCGCGTGTCGGTGCCTGCCGGAGCGTTGGACTTGGCAGCTTCTTCGACAATAGCGTCGGTCTGATTGCGGCTGACGTCGTCGAGAATCGAGAAAACGCCGACCCCAGAGCGATCTGGCGGAATCTCGGTGCGCTGGATCCAGGCTCCATTCGCGTAGAGATAAAAGTCATCCCCTGGCTTGACGGCCGGGTCCATATTCGCGATCGCGATGCCGTGGACCGGAGTTGTCGTCGCAGCCTTCGTAGAGGACTGTGCGCGAACTGCGTCAGCGGCGAGAAAAAGCGTGGCCAAAATAATGATTGCAAGGCAAGCGAAACTGTTCGATCGGCGGGTCCTGCGGGCAACCAAGAGAAGAGGGGCCGGCCTGGATAGCCATCTCGATGCGATTTCAGTGCGCTGGAACATGTTGGAGCCATTCTTTCTTGGAAAAGTTAATCGTCCGCATTGTACTTCTCTCGGCTAGGTTAGCTACCCCATGCCATCCCGAGCGATGGTCGGGCGTTTCGCCGGATGCAGTGTGCACGTCTTCCACATTCGATGCTGCGCGGCGGCCTTATGCTCAATACAGACCCCGTGAGCGACTTTGCCCAATCCGTCAAGCAGCAGGTCGACATCGTCAAAGTGATCGAGGGCTACATCCGCTTACGCAAGGCGGGCGCGCAAAACTACTCCGGGTTGTGCCCCTTTCATAAGGAAAAGTCGCCATCGTTTTCCGTCCACGCGGTGCGGCAGTTCTATCACTGTTTTGGTTGTGGCGTGTCGGGCGACGTCTTCAGCTTCGTCGGCAAAATTGAAAACGTCGGTTTTCCGGAGGCCGTGCGGATCGTGGCCGGGAAATACGGAATCCCACTGCCGAAGCGGGAGTTTTCCTCGCCCGAAGAGGCTGCAGAAGCGCGCCAGAGAGCGAAGCTCCTGGATTTGCACGAGACCGCCGCGGCCTGGTTTGAAGAGCAACTCCAGGGGCCCGACGGTGCGGTTGCGCGCGAGTATTTGGCGGGACGCGGGCTGACGCCTGAGGGAATCAAGACATTTCGCGTGGGGTATGCGCCCGACAGCTTCAACGCCCTCCGCGACCGGCTGAGCGGGATGGCCGACAAGGAAACGCTGCGGGCGAGCGGCCTCTTCAGTTCAAAGGAACAGGGTGATGGCAGCCAGGGACCCATCTATGATCGCTTTCGCAAAAGGGTGATGTTTCCCATCGCAAACGAAAGCGGCCGGGTCATCGCTTTTACCGCAAGAACACTGGAAACCGGCGAAAAGGCCGGCGCAAAGTACATCAACTCGCCGGAGACGCCGCTCTACTCAAAGGGACAGGTACTCTTCAACCTGGACAAGGCCAAAGCAGCCATTCGGAAGTTTGCCTATGCCCTCCTGGTGGAAGGGCAGATGGACTGCATCTCGCTCTTTCTGCGTGGCATCCAGAACGTGATTGCCACCAGCGGGACTGCCTTCACCGAGCAGCAGGTGGCGATCCTCAAGAGGCATACCTCGAATGTAGTGGTGAACTTCGACCCCGACGCAGCGGGGGCGAATGCCGCGGAAAAGTCGATCTCCCTCCTTACTGAAGAGGGTTTTGCAATCAAGATCGTGACGCTGGACGACGGGCTCGATCCGGACCGTTATGTTCGCGAGCGGGGAGTGGAGGCTTACACAGCGGCGGTGCGCGGCGCACGCAGGCAGGCCGACTACCTGATCGAACGAGCTCGACAGATGTTCCCGGGAGCCAGTGCGGAGCAGAAGGTGAAAGCAATGAACTACCTTCTTCCACACATCCGGCGCATGCCGGAAAAGCTGGCGCGGGATCAATTCGCCGCGGACGCCGCCCAGAAGCTGGGAATTGATTCGGCGGTGCTCCGCGAGGAACTAAGGCAGGCGGCCTTGCGACGGCGGGACCACGTTGAAATGCGCACCACAGGTCTAAGCGAGGTGGAGCGGGTGTTGCTGAGAGCGCTGGCCATCACCGACCCGGAGTTTGAAGAATCGCGACGGATTGCCGCTGACGCCATTAACCGTCAACCGGCTCTATTTGAGGGACTTGGCGCGTTTGCGGCCCTGCAGGCCTTGTCCCGGCGAGGGGCAACGGACCCGATGACCGCTATAGAGGATTCGGGGCAGCGAGCTTTGCTTGCCGAGACGCTCCTGGCCGAAACCGAACCGCCGGGGCCCGATACCGTTCAAGGGGCGATTGCGAGTCTGCAACAACGGCAGTCTGAAAGCGCGCTCCGCGATTTGCGAGTGCAGATCGCGGATGCGGAGCGACGCGGTGACTTCACCGAACTGGCCCTGCTGACGCAGCGCAAGCTCGAGTTGGACCGGAGGTTGCGGCAGGTGCACAGGCAGCACCCGCCGGCGTAGTAGCACATCTCATTCCTTGCGTCGAATTGCCTTCAAAAGCGTCTAACTCTATAGGAATAGGGCGGGCGGAGACGACATGTTTGCCTGGTCCGGTCCTGGCCGGACGTGAGCCATTCGTTGAACATCGTTTTCGGGCTCATATTTTACCTTGGCGAAAGCCGGGTGGGCTGTGGTAATCTGTTGATCTCTGTGAGGATGCGCGCCCCCTCTGCCCCACACATGAGCTTCGGCTCGCGGGCGAACCAGGCGAAACCTGAAGCGCTGTCATCCTGTTCCGAGCAATACCCTAAGACCGCTATTTGCGGAAGACCGCAGGTCTATGTCCACATGAGCGCAAAGATTTACGTTTGTAAATCTTTTTTTGAGCGCGTGGTCCGGACCCCGCACCGGTGCGCGAGCCGGTGCTGAAAACTTCGCTCGCGCTGGAGAGCAGGAACAACTTGGCTATTGACGAAAAATTCGAACACGACATTGACAACCTGATCGAAGTGGGTAAAGAGAAGGGCTATCTGACCTACGGCGATGTGAACGACATGCTGCCGGAGGAAATCGGCTCGGCCGACGACCTCGACGACCTGATCACGACGATCGGCACGCAGGGCATTGACCTGTTGGACGGTCCGAAGTTTGGCCACGACAAGGAATTTGACGCAGAAGAGGGCGAGGATGTCGAGCTCGACCTGACACCTGGCACTTTGGAAAAAACCAACGACCCCGTCCGCATGTACTTGCGCGAAATGGGCACCGTGCCCTTGCTTACCCGAGAGGGCGAAGTCGAAATCGCCAAGCGGATTGAACGCGGGCAGATGCGCGTGCTGAAGGCCATTTCGCGTTCGCCCATTGTGATTCGCGAGATCGTTGCGCTGGGCGAAGACCTCAAGCGCGGCGTGCGCAACGTGAAAGAAGTGGTGATCTTCGACGAAGAAGAGCTCACCGAAGATGTAGTGCAAGCGCGCGTGCGATCCACGGTGGCACGAATCGACGCACTGGTGAAGCACCAGAAGAAGATTCAGCAGCTTGAAGAGAAACAGGCCGCGGCTACGAGCAAGACAAGCGTTCGCGAGGCGCGCCGTACCCGCTGGCTGATCGCCCGGGAAAAGGTCTACGTCTCCCGCATCGTGCGTGAACTGAAATACACGGGCCTCGAGCGGAAGCGTCTGCTCGACAAAGTCAACAAGACAGTAGACACAATGCGCACGCTGGAGCGCCAGGTTCGCTCGCTGGAACAGAAGCATGAGGCGAGTAAGAGCGAGGAGCTTAAGAAGGAGTACAGGCGGCAACAGAAAAATTGCCGGGCCGACCTCGAAAAGATCGAAGCCGATGCTGGCGTAGCGATCACGGAACTAAAGCGTACGCAGCGTGAAATGATCCAGGGCGACATGGACGCCGAGCAGGCGAAGCGCGAGCTGATCGAAGCCAACCTGCGACTCGTTGTCTCTATCGCGAAGAAATACACAAATCGCGGACTGCAGTTTCTCGATCTGATTCAGGAAGGCAACATTGGCTTGATGAAGGCGGTCGACAAGTTCGAATACCGCCGCGGCTACAAGTTCTCGACCTATGCAACATGGTGGATTCGCCAGGCGATTACGCGTGCGATCGCCGACCAGGCCCGCACGATTCGTATTCCTGTGCACATGATCGAGACCATCAACAAGCTCATCCGGACTTCTCGCCAACTGGTACAGGAACTCGGCCGTGAGCCCAGCAGCGAAGAGATCGCGCGTCGCATGGATATCCCTGTGGCCAAGGTGCGCAAGGTGCTGAAGATCGCCCAGGAGCCGATCTCCCTCGAAACACCGATCGGCGAAGAGGAAGACTCGCATCTGGGAGACTTCATCGAAGACCGCCAGGCAGTCTCGCCTTCAGAAGCGGTCATCAGCGTGAACCTCAAGGAGTACACCTCGCAGGTCCTTCGGACTCTCACTCCTCGAGAGGAGAGAGTCATCAAGATGAGATTCGGCCTCGAGGATGGTTCGGAGCACACGCTGGAAGAAGTGGGCCAAAGCTTCCAGGTCACACGCGAGCGCATCCGCCAGATCGAAGCCAAAGCTCTGCGCAAGCTGCGTCATCCTTCGCGCAGCCGCAAGCTCAAGGCCTTCGTCGAAGGCGTAAAAGAGATGTAATTCCGGCTGAATTTCAGCGCCAACAGAGCCGCGGCCTAAGGGTCGCGGCTCTTGTTTTTTCCGAAGTCTTTCTGCTTCCCGGCGCTCCTTTTCCCGCTGACGAGCGCAACGCATCTTGTTCTGATAGAATTCCGTTGATTCTCGCCCAAAGTAATTGCTCAAACGTTTTGCTTAAGGGGATCCGCACTTTATGGGCAAAAGGAATTCGAAAATGAAAAGCTTTACTCGCCGCCAGTTTGGCAAAACCGTGGCTGCAGCAGCCACGGTCGCGTACGCCGGTGTTTCGTTGCCAAAATTCGCTTTCGGCGAGCCCCTGCCTGCCGCGCTTCACTACCCCGATGGCTTTCTCTGGGGTTGTGCTACCGCCGCTTATCAGATCGAGGGCGGAGCGAAAGATGACGGTCGCGGTCCGTCCGTCTGGGACACGTTCTCGCACACGCCAGGCAAAACCTACCATGGCGAAACGGGCGACGTGGCCGACGACTCCTATCACCGGTACACGCAGGACATCGAACTGCTGAAGAATTTGGGCGTCGGCGGCTATCGCATGTCCGTCTCGTGGTCGCGAGTGTTTCCCACCGGCAAAGGTCAGCCGAATCCGAAAGGCATCGACTATTACGAGCGCGTGGTCGACGAACTGCTCAAGAACAACATCACGCCCTATGTCACGCTCTTCCATTGGGATCTGCCCCAGGCTCTGCCGGGGGGATGGCAATCTCGCGATACTTCAAAAGCCTTTGCCGACTATGCAGCGTTCGTGACCAAACGCCTCGGCGATCGTGTGCATCACTTCATGACCACGAACGAGTTCACCTGCTTCACCGACTCGGGCTATCGCGACGGGACCTTTGCCCCGGGACTGAAACTGCAAGCCGCAGGAGTAAATCAGGTGCGCCACCATGGCATTCTGGCGCACGGGTTGGGTGTCGAGGCGATTCGCGCCAATACACCCAGTGGAACCCAGGTGGGCATGGCGGAAAACGCTGTCGTCTATGTGCCCGTTATGGAAACTTCGGAGCACATTGAGGCCGCTCAAAAGGCTACGCGCGAAGGGAATGCGCCTTTTCTGACCGCGGTGATGGAAGGCAAATATATCGATAGCTATCTGCAACAGGAAGGCGCAAATGCACCAAAGGTTGAGCCCGGAGATATGCAGGCTATCGGAAGTCCGTTGGACTTTGTGGGTCTCAACATTTATGTGCCGCTGTATGTGCGCGCGGATGGGTCCGCGAAGGGATACAAGGTCGAGCCGATGCCTGCTTCGTACCCTCATATGGCTTCGCCCTGGATAAACCTGGGGCCTGAATGCATCTATTGGGGTGTGCGCAATGTTTCGGATATCTGGAAGCCGAAGGCCCTCTACATCACTGAGAACGGTACCTCTTCCGATGACGTGCTTTCATCCTCTGGGAGTGTCGAAGACGTGGACCGCGTGATGTACCTGCGCAACCATTTGACTCATTTGCACCGGGCCGCGGCGGAGGGCTATCCAATTAAGGGCTACTTCCTGTGGAGCCTGTTGGATAACTTCGAGTGGGCCGACGGCTACAGCAAAAGGTTCGGTATCCACTACGTGGATTTCAAGACAATGAAGCGCACGCCGAAGTTGAGCGCAGAGTGGTACAAGGACGTCATCGCGCACAATGCATTGGAATAGCCGCACCCGAACGCGTTGCTAATCGGGCCGGCGTTCCGGCGGATGCCGGCCTATTAACCTTTAAGGCATCGCTGGGGCCCAAGCTCAGTTCTTGGGTTCTTCAGGCGCTGACTCCTCGACCCCCAGCCGGTCATTCAAACCGATAGCGCGCCTCCGACTCACGGTCGGCGGATGGCAAAATGGATTGACCACCTCCTCGCCGGAGCCGAACCTCGAGCCGAGGAGTTGGTCAATCGAGAGTCATATATAATCAAATTTGCTGTCGAGCCGTGCGGCGCTACCTCGTCGGATTTGTGGAGGCATTTTTTATGCAACCAAAATGCCGCCTGGAAGGCGCCACTTTACGGATCACCGTTTTTGTTTGATCCTGGAGAGAAAGCCGGTTCTACTGTCCGGAGAGATGGCCGAGTGGCTGAAGGCGGCGGTTTGCTAAACCGTTGTAGGGTCAAAAGCTCTACCGGGGGTTCGAATCCCCCTCTCTCCGCCACCTTACAAAGGACTTTCCTTTTTAATCAATCAAATACAACAAAATAGAGGATTTAAATCAATCTAACGGACGCGCGTCGTGTGCGCCTGGTGCGCCTAGGAGTGCCCAGTCCACCCAATTTACCTTACAAAATCGACCTTACCTTACAAAGGTAGTTTGGCCGAATTGGGCTATGCGTAAATCACGCGCCATGGACCCAAGTTCCGGTTCGGGACTTGCCCAAGGTCAGCGTCGGCGATGCCCCCGATCGCGTCGAGGCGGCCCGTGATTGCAACGAGTGCAACTCTTGATTGGCATGGCCGGGAAATCCTTTAGAAAACGAAAGGGCCCTGGGATGAATTCCCAGGGCCTTTTCGCAAACCGGAACAACTACACTCCACTATTCGGCATCTGGCTCGATGATCCCAGACGAGGTGCTGGAAGACCTGGCACTTTATCTTCATTTTTTGTGAGTGAAGAAAGGGACAAAAAGTTGCTGAGCGGATCCCCGCCCCCCTTCCATGGAGCGATTCCCTGCATCGCAGGTATTCCGCTGTACGGTGTGAACCATAGGGAGTTCGCTCGTCTAAATTGGCGGAATAGCGAACGCACATAGATCGGTCGAATTTTGGATGTTGAGTTCTGGAACAGTCATTTTAAGGCTTGAAGTGTGATCTCAGTGTTGATGACCCCGAAGCTGAGAAAGCTCTCCCGGGTCATGTTTTATATGAGGAACCTGTGAATTCCATACGCTTGCATCATTTGTAAAAGCCGGCAAAACTCTACAGTAAAGGTCTTTCGGTCGGGCCCCTGATCAAACGGAATAATCATAAGTCAAGACCCTAATGTACTTTGTGACCCTGAAGCGTTCAATCCGGCGAAATGACACTTATTGACGCCGGAAAGGTGGTCAGGACTGTGGTCAATTGAAAGATAGTGCTTTTTAATAAAATGTAACATGCTCTTAGCATGGAGGACACTTGCACGACAAAGCAGGGACGAATCACTTTCTGCCAAATGGTGATGGATGACCTTTGCTCCTGGGAGATAGTAGGTTCCCCAGCCGCCTTGCTTCAATCGTAGGCATAGATCGATCTCCTCGCAATACAAGGGAAACCCTTCATCGAGTAAAGCCTTCCCCAGAATTGCCTCTCGCCGGACGAGGAGGCATGCGCCAAGCATCCAGTCAACAGGCATCTCCTTGTCGTGGGAGACAGACGTCATCAAGTGTTTCTTGCCTCTCTGTTCATTTTGGATGAGCAGACGAAATGGCGTTCGCCGAAGGAGTGTAGACCAAACAGTCGGAAATCTTCTGCAAGAATACTGCAACGATCCATCTGGAAAGACCAGCTTTGGACCGCAGACCGCGCACGACCGATGCTTCTCCATAAAATCCATCAGAAGGTCGACAGCACCCGTGTCAAGCACCGTATCCGGGTTGAGCATCAGAAAGTACTCGCTCGGGAAACGCGCGAATGCCGCATTGTTGTTCGCCGAAAAGGAATAGGTGTGCTGTTGTCGGATTAGCTCAACCCAGGGATATTGGTCTCGAACCAACTCAGCTGACCTATCTGAAGAGCAATTATCAACGACAACCACCTTGATTGAATGCAGCTTGCAGCCGGCCTGTAAGGAGTCAAGGCACTGCGCTATAAACTTACGATGGTTGTATGTAACAATTCCGATGACCACTTCAGCGAATTCCCCGGCAGGCATTCTTCTTCCCCCTGTGCGTCAAGGTGTGTAATTAGCCATTTGGTTAGAGCCAAGCAGGTGAAACGAGTGGCCGCGTATGTTTAGAGTCCACGATTTGGGGCCCGGTAACCCCTCGCCTTTGGGTGAGGGATGGAAGCTAGACTGTAGAGATGGACTACAAGCGTGGCAACCACACGGGGAAAATTGCATATGCCACCTCGTGTGGACGGCAAAGGTCCGATATCAGCTGCCGGAGGGTAAGTTGGTCAACGCTGCCGTTTGGAGGCAGCATTTATGAGCCTCCGGAACCAGACGATGATCTCAACGGGTTGTAATCGGCGGCCCAGTCGATCAATCGATCAATCTCGCTTCCAGCCGTAACTAGAAGCCACCGCCTACCAGGCGGTAGCATTCACACACTCCGTCTGCTTATCTAGCCCTCGAGTCACCCTGATAATCTCTGACCGTCTTCGTTCGGGCTCCGAGATATACCTTCAGAGTTTCAATCGCGGTTCTTTTCCAAGTGAACCGGTGAGCATGAAGAAGTCCGCCTGAAGATAGTTCGGAACGCAGCATTTCGTCTGCTAACACATGCTGGACTGCATCTGCGATCTCCCAGGGGTTCCTTGGATTCACGAGTGTGGCCATACCTCCGGCAACCTCGGGCAAGGAGGAGTCATTACTCGTTACCACGGGCGTGCCGCAGGCCATTGCCTCCAAGACGGGAAACCCAAAGCCCTCGTATAGCGTGGGATACACAACAACAGACGCAGCATTGTAGAAGACCGGAAGATCCTCTCTGGGCACGAAGCCTGGGAGGATGACGTCTGCGCAGAGTTTCGACTTCTGCACAAGGCTCAGGACGTATTTGAATTCGCGGTCCTCTTTGTCTCCCAGGAGGACAAGGGACTCCTGCCTACCGCTCTCTTTCAGCAGGAGCATCGCAGCCAGCAGACCGGGAATGTTCTTGTTCCTTGAAAGCCCTCCCGGCGCAAAGAGGAAATTCCTTTTTATGGAATAATTTGATTCCAGATAATCTTTGCACTCCTTCCGATTAATAGGGCGGAATTCTTCACCGACACCGTTATAAACAACGGTCACTTTAGACGGCGAGACTCGGAGGAAACGAATTATATCCCGCTTTGAGCTTTCCGAGACCGTCAAAACATGATCTGCAAGGTGAGCGGCAATAAAATTCACCGCGAATCGATATGCTGTTCGCAGAGGCCCATACTTTCTGACTCGCAGCTCGACCATGTCATGAATAGTAATGACAGTCGGTATGAACTTCGACAAAAAGGGCATCGTGTTGGGAATGTGGTATAGATCGATCTTTTCGCGGACCAGCGCCTCTCGGATTTGCCTTTGCCGAAACGTCTGCAGATAGGATCTCCCGGAAGAGATCGGAATTTTGCGAATTCTGGATAGCAGCAACGGCGGAAGATCATCAGGCTGTTCGTGGCCTACCAACAAGATCAGGTTCACACCATCGGTCGATGCTAGCGCTGAAGCTAATTCCCAGAGATAGACTCGGGTACCACACTTTGAATTGATGGCATTCAAGGCAACGCGAATGCATGCGCGCTGCGAAGTCGCAGAATCGCGGGGCGTAAACGGTCTGACCCCGTCTCTGCTGTTTGTTTGCTCGCTGTAAAGCTGTGAAGCCATCACCGTGTTCTCCAGTGTCAGTGTGCGATCTTGAGAGTGTGCTGGTCCCGAACCGAAGCCGCAGCATTCTCGTTGCAAGCAACCAGCAACTGAGTATCATATTCCGTAGTCCATAAGGAGGCTTTACTTCAGAGTGCTACTGACAATTAACGGTCTTGCGGTAGGCCTGTATCGTTTCTAATGCCATTTTCTGCCAGCTAAACTGGTCCGCTCTTATTAGCCCCTTTGCAATTGCGCTATCTCGGGCGTTCTTATCTAGTAAAGCGGTAGCAATGCCCTGCGCGATCGATTCAACAGACATGGGATTCACCCAAATCGCAGCATCGCCAAGGACCTCCGGCATACAACTAGCTTGCGAAGCAACCACTGGTATTCCACAGCGCATCGCCTCAAGAGGTGGAATACCAAATCCTTCCAGTATCGAGGGAAACAAGAATAGCGCCGCGTTCGCATAGAGTTCAGGCAGGTCTTTGTCGTTCACATAGCCGAGAAAGCGGACGGTATTCCCCAGATGGTTTGCGCTTACGTAATTCTTCAACGCTGCACCATCCTCTCCTGGCATGCCTGCGACGACAAATTGATGATCAAGGCTGTACCTCTTGCGGATTAGGGTCACCGCGTCAATCGCACGCCTGATGTTCTTGTTCGGGCCAGTCGCCCCGACGAAGAGCACGTAGCGTTCCGGAAGCTGGTACCGATCTCTAAATTCCTGCGTTCTCGGACATGGTCTGAATCGTGGATCTACACCGTTGTGGATGACTCGTATGCTTTCTGATGGAACAGAAAACTTTCGCATTATGTCCCTCTTTACATGCTCGGACACAGCGATAATCAGAGCGGCCCTCTTAAGATTCGCCTTACACCACAAGCGCCACAGCAAGAGGCGGCGTAACTTCACAAGGTCACTTCGTGAATACCGTATGAGATCGTGAATCGTCAGGATAAATGTCCCGCGATAGCCCACGACTCCGCCGCCAATTGGAAAGTGCACTACGTCCATCTCTCTTGGTTGTTGGTTCGTTAGGAAAAAGAGGTGCTCCCATATCCAGGGGGCCCAGCTGCTCGACAGTCTGACGTCGACCACCCCGATATCGCTAGGAATACTCGAGAGCCATGGCAGCCTTTGGATGTCAGCATAGATTACATATTCGTCGGGCCCTTTCACTCTGCCCAGTTGTTTGACCAGGTTGAACGCCGCATTCTCGACCCCGGTCCGGTGCGGCCTAGCACACAGTAGACTGATCCCAATTTTCATGATTTCTTCGTGCTTCAACTCTAGAAGTTTACGCTCTAATTGGATGACGGGGAAATACAGATGAATTGCGCTCATTCCGAGGAACTGAAGCGCATCTCGCAGCCAGAGCCACTCCAACAAGAGCCCACGCATACACGGACGTAAGCAGATTGTCCCACACTGGAATCATCAACCCTGCAACAGTCATCGCTGCAAATACCGCTTGAGCGGAGACTCTCAAAGGGTGCTCATCCTTGGTCCACCACGATCCCTTTCGCTGAAGCGACAGGAGGATGGCTCCGGTCAGACCGAGATAAGCGAAGGCCCCGATCACGCCGGTCTCAACCCCGACTTGGAGAACCCAGTTCTCCGTGAAGTCCGCTTCGTCTACCCCCCCGGCAAATCTCGCTTGGACTATTCCATACTTGCCCAGTCCAATGCCGAATGGTTCCGACGCGAGTAGCTTTAGCGCCTTCTCCATCCTGTCTTTGTGCGCAATGCTGGAGTCGTCGTTTTGGGTTACGATCGATTGAAGTCTCTGCCCAAGGCTCGATTTGAGCGCTGGCCCTCCAGTAAATGGGAGCACCGAGCAGCCAAGCAATAGTGCAAACCTTCCGATTAAGACATGGCGTCGAGCATGAATGCGATCGACCACGCATATCGTAACCATTCCAACAAGCAAAGCTACATATGCGCTTCTCACGTAGGTCAATAAAAGACAGGGAACGACCAGCGCAAATAGCGGCAGAGCGACCCGTAACTTGATGCGTCCCGCTCCGGCGAACAAAATCAGGACAGTGATCATCGAACCGTAGGCACAGTCGAATATGCTCAGTGAGTATGAATAAAGCCTTCGGGTCCCGTCGGCATAGAGATCAGGCAGATGATACATGAATGGAAGCAGGCGCTCGTAGTCCCATGCGTACTGTATTAGCCCATACGCGGCGATTAGTAGAACACTACCAACCATGGTACGAAGCAATATTGCGATTTGCTTCCTACCGAGATCAAGGAACATAAAAAACAGCATCACACCTAAGAACCTAGTCTCAAGGTCGAGTGAGAAAATCGCCGGAACACTGAGCAGCCGGAGAAAGGTTGCACAATACACAAGCACCAAAAGGCCGCTCCAAATGAGCACCCATCGATTTGATGCAATGACTTGTCGGCGATTGGGATTATGCCAAACCACCCTGAAGATGCCAATCGCCAGTAGCACTTCCTTCCACATAGCGAACAATTGACGTGCACTTGAATCGAAGCCGCCGAGTAATGCAGTGATAAGGTTTTCAAACGGGATCAATGCGACGAGGAGAAGGGCCAACCAGAATGGCGGGATGGTGATCAGCACCACTACGAAGACAAATGCGGCAAAGGCAGCCATAGCTAGTGCTTCGTTTTTCGACAAAAGCAAAACTGCCGACACTATCGTCCAGAACACGATCGCTAGCGCGGCTCCGCCGACATTCGGCGAGATACGAACGCGAGCAAAGTAATTCTGCAGGGCGAATTCTGTTCCCCGCAAGCTCTGAATTTTCATTCTTTCTCTCTTGCGAAAGATAGGGAAGACTCCACATCTGTTCCGACAACCGCGTCACAGGCTCCTAGCCGACCCCGAGTCAAGAACGCGATTACGCCAGCACTGCCACTAAGCGCCAGAACTGGTGCCAAAGCAGCCCCGGAAAGCCCAAGCGCGCGAGTGAGACCGAGCGACGCCACCATTCCAATGCAGCAGCCAGTTATGGAAGCCGCACAGGCACGGTGCCACCACCCCGCACCATTTGCGATGGCATCAGTGATCGAGCTCACGGGTATTACCAATGCTGCCAGGCAGAAGATTCTAACAATCGGAACAGCCTCCGTATAACGTCCCCCAAACAACAATCGAAGAAAAGGATGCGACAGCGCGGCAAGCGCGCACACGCTAGGTAGCAGGATTGCGTATGCAAGTATCAGTGCCCTTCGGTAGAACCTGCCCAACCCACCTTTCCCGCTCGCAATGATCCTCGACGAAGCTGGCAAAACCACCATAGTGAGACCAGTCGTGACCATTGTGATGCCGGTGTAAAATATCTTTGCGGCCCCGTAAGTAGCAGCGTTCAACGGGGTCAGAAAATGGGCGACAGCAAGAGTGTCTACTTGACTTTGGCCGTAACTGCTGAGCATCGAAATCGATGAGTACTTTGAGTGTTGGAGATAATCTCTGTATGAGAAATGCTTCTCCAGTTCAGGGCTCTCTTGATACGTTGACCAAGTGAAAAGACATAAGACCGGAAGCAGGCCAATCACAGCCGCTCCGCTCCGGGAAAGGTAGAAGCCGATTGCTGAGGAAAGCCTGCCGTTCGAGTGCAACAAGAAAAGAATCACGATATTACTCGAAGCATAAATAACGTCCATCGATAGTACGATCTTGTAACGCGCCCTCGCGAACAAAACAAGTTTTTGTACGGCATAGAAGGATGTCGTGGCGAAGGGAATCCCAAGAAACTTGATTAGCGTGAAGAATGAGGGATCGGGATAGATTATCCGGCCCAATTGTGCACCAAACAGAAGGAAACCAGAGCAGACGAGACCCGTAACGGCGCAATATATCCAATATGTGAGGAGTAGGGATTTCTCTGAAATTGCGCCGAAGCGAAGAGTTGGATTGGTGATGGGTCCAAGAAGCAGACACTGACTGCCGAAGAGGATGGTGTTGGCAACAACTATGAACCCGAACTCCTTCGGCGGCAACATCCGCCCGGCCATTACGAATGTAATAAATCCTTGCGCACCCCATGCAACTTGGCTTCCTATGGACAAGAGTCCATTGCTTGTGAGGCTGCCGTGTACAAACCTGCTCTTCATTCCCAAGTATAGAGACCAAAGTGAAGCAGAAATCGAGGAATCGAGTTTGGTGCTTCTCGTCAAAATGGAGGAGGTATCCTCGGGAGAAGATGTCATTGATATCACTTGTTCTGAAGTTGGCCTTGGGGTCACGCCTGTTGACGAGATCGGCGCTGCAGATGCCGATCTAAAGCGTCTTGTAGAGCCTTCTCGGAATTGGGAATGATCGGTTGTGGAGTACCGTTCCCAACAGACGAACGCCGGCTGCTTCGAGGGTGTCCTTTGCTTTGCGTGCGGTGAGGCGGCGTGTGATGTTCGCCTCGATCACGAGAATAGCGGCATCGACAATTTGGCCCAGGTGCGCGGCATCTCCGCAGACGCCTGCTCCTGGCGCGTCGATCAGCACGTATTCAAAGACACTGTGAAGTTGCGCGAGGCGTCGCTTGAGTTCACTGACAGGCAAGAGCGCACCGTTCTCATCGGACAGCAGGGTGGTTCCAGCCAGCCATAGATTCTCGTCGAGCTGCACGCATTGGGCGCGCATGGATTCAGCCTTGCCTGAGAATGGAGTCGTCGTAGTGGCTCGGAAAAGATCCGTGAGACCAGGCGAGCGGAGATTGGCATCGACAAGGCAAACAGATAATGTGCTGTTGGCGGCTAGCGTTCGCGCGGCGGAGGCGCAGACAGAGCTGCTACCGTTCTCGGCTTCCACGCCGCAGAAGACGATCTGGCTCGGAGAAAATCCGGTCGGCGAAAGAAATACTCGCTGAACAAGCCGCAGCATCTCATCTCCACCAGTATCCGCGCTGTCTCTCGAGGGCAATGCTGTCTTGGGTGTCCGCTCGGTTGCGGCTCGGGCACGCGACTCTTCTCCGTCGCTTTCATGTTCGATCTGCGTCAACAATTCGAAGTTGCGGCTCATGGGACCCTCCTCAAGCTAGTCGTAGGTGTTGTGTCAGCTACCACTGGCGCTGCTGGCGGCCCCGGTAGACGAATCTTTTGTCCGAGCAGGATATGATCTGGATCGATCAACTTTGGATTGAGCGCCCGTATCTGATGCAGACGCTTTAGGTCGAAGTCGCCGAGATACTTCACAGAAAGATCCTGTAGCGTTTGATTGGGACCCACTATGACTTCGAATGGCGCCGCGTTAGAAGACGCTTCAGAGCCGATGGGCTTGCCGGTGCTTACCAGGACAGGGGCGACCTTTGTTTCTCTCCTTGCATTGGGAGTCAAGGCATCTGCCCCCTTCGCTGCCGGTAAACCCGGAAGCCAGAGCCTCTGCCCGGCTTCGATGTGGTCCGGATCGTTCAGCTTTGGGTTGAGTGCCTGTATCTGATGCAGAAGCTCTTGATTGAAGTCACCTAAATTCTCCACAGCAATATCGCGCAGTCGTTGATTTGGCCCGACCTCAATTTGGAAAGACGTTGGTTGCGGAGCCGGCTGCGCGGGTCTAGTGCTGTTCGGGAGCGTCGCTGCTTGAACGGCGCGAGTCGAAGCAGCAGCCTTTACATTCAATGACCGGGCTTCGGCCTCTGCTTGCGAACGGAAAGGGCTGATCTTTGAGAACGCCAATATGCCAAGCAGGGACGCTACCAAGAGCACAGCGGCTGCAATTACCCAAAACTTTGCTTGACTGATGGAGCGATCAGGCTCTTCAGATTCGACCGTAGGTCCTGCAACGATTTCCGGATTGATTGCCGAGGTCTCTTTTGATTGGGGACTCAACTCCTGATCGGCGACGACTTCGGAAACCATGCGGGCATCGACTTGCTTGTTCTTCAGAGCGCAGCAAAGTGACAGCGAATTGAAACACAGGTTGTTGATCGTTCTAGGGATGCCCTGGCTGGCCGCGGTGATATGGCTGATGGCGTCCTCCGTAAACAGTGGTTCTCCAACATAACCTGCCAGTTTGATCCGGTGATTGATATATGCCGATGCCTCGTCGGCCGACAATGGATCCAGCCGGCAAATGGTCGAGATCCGCTGCCGAAGCTGCACCAGAGAAGGTTTCATCAAATTGTCGGACAGTTTGGGCTGACCGGCCAGAACCACTTGCATTAGCTTCGCCCGGGGCGTTTCAAAGTTGGTGAGCAGGCGAACCGTTTCGAGTGCCGCGTCCGAAAGATTCTGCGCTTCATCGATAACCGTAACGAATCTCCGTCCGGCGCGAGCCTCTTCGAGCAGAGCGTCATTCAGTTGCTCGTGCTTCTCGACACTGCTTTCCGCTGGAGTGATGTCGAGGTCTCGCAGAATATAGCTGATAAGCTCACGTGGCTCGCATTGAGTGTCGAAAAGAAATACTGTCCGTGCAGACTTTCGAAGGTCTTCGAGGAATCTGAACAGAAGCGTTGTTTTTCCCATTCCAGGCGCGGCAATCAGGGCGGTGAAGCCGCGATTGCTCTTGAAGCTGTACTTGAGAGATGCGAGCGCTTCCCGATGCGTAGGACTTTGATAGAGCCAACGCGGATCGGGGGTTGAACCAAATGGATCTTCCCGAAAGCCAAAGTATTTCAGCAGCATTGTGCTACACTCCGCCCTTCGGAAGCGCGGCAAGCACAGGCGCGCCGAGGTAGCCGGCCAGTTCGTCTGGAGTGCGGAATGTCGGATCCATGAGATCGATGACGAATGCCGTGGAAAGACTGACAGTTCCGGCCAGCAGCAGAGTTAGGAAGGCCGCGCTTAGGGGAGATCGGCTCGGAAGAGCGGGAACAACAGGTTGTTCCGCCATGGCGACGTTCAGGATGCCACGCTCGTCTAGCGCGTTACTGATACGCGCTTCTTCCCGCTTGTGTTCATACAACAGATAATTGTCCTCTTGCGTCTTAGCGGCCTGTAAAAGATTCTGCTGGACAACCATATTCTGATCGAGGCGCTGAGCGTCCTGGTGATACTTCGCAGCGATGGCAGCCGCTGCCGCGGCCCGGCCTCTCAGTCCGCTTAAATTGGCCTGCGCCTTGGTCAGTTCGGCTCGTACCCATTGATAATCGGGATCCTGATCAGTCGTTTCATCGCGAATTGGTTTGCTCTCTTCGGCGCTAATGGCGCTCTTTGCATCGGCAATCTGCGCATCGACCTCCTGAACGAGCCGAAACGTAGGCTCGTATTTGGTCAGCAGTTCGGTCCTCTTTAATTCCAGGTTGAGCAGAGTTGACTTCAACTGCTGAAGAAGTTGCGGGTTGTCAGCGGTGCGCACGACGGTCGTCATTCTCGGTTTCATAGACTCCAACTGAGCCTGAAGAACGCGGACGCGTTGTTCGGTCTCAAGCGTCGTCGTCTGGGCCTGGCGCGCGGTGGAGTCGAATGCGTCGGCCTGTTGCAGTGCGGAATCGCGCTCAAGCTGAGCTGAAACAACGCCAGTTCCCTTAGTGAAATCGGTGATCTGCTGTTGCGCCTGATCCAGTCCCTGCTTGTATTGGCTGGTCAACTGATCGAAAAACTTGAACTCGCCCGACGGACGATGCATCTCCAGGTGTTTTTCCATATACGCTGTGGAGAGAGCCTGAAGCACTTTGGCAGCCATCTTCGGGTCGCGGTTTCGATAACTAACGGAGATGACATTCGTCTTTCGAACCGGTTCGATTTTCAAATCTTTGCTGAGCTTGAGGACCGCGGTGGCAACCTCGCGGCCGCCGGTAGATCCGGCGGTTTCCTGGCCGGCCAATCCAGTGGCGAGTACAACATTGCGCAGGATGTCTTCGCCATTAAGCAACTCGACTTCAGAATTGAGATCCTCTTCGCTGACCTGATCGTTATTAAACTGGGCGGGTGCATTCGCCGACGAAGTTACCATCGCATCCGAGCGCTGGCGCAGGACAAGGATCTTCATCTGCGCTTCGTACTTCGGAACCCATATTCCAGAAACGGCAACCAGGATGATCACGACGGCAAACGCCACGAACATTGGAAGTC
The DNA here is from genome assembly GCA_963800145.1 of uncultured Acidobacteriaceae bacterium. Lineage (GTDB taxonomy): Bacteria > Acidobacteriota > Terriglobia > Terriglobales > Acidobacteriaceae > Telmatobacter. Next base: position 943,588 of record CAWCZX010000002.1, read on the forward strand.
GTTGGCGAAATAGCACGGTGAAGACGTCACGCAGAGTTGGGAGAGGTTGACGTACATATCTTTCGATGGCCAAATCTTCTGTGATCATGTTTGCCTTGCCTCAGTAAGTCGCCGGGTTATAGTACGCGCCCATGGTTGAAGTGGGAATATAGCGACGAAACTTCGAGAACGCACTCTGCGGCACGTACACGAGATCTCCGGGCTGGAGATAAATGTCTTCGGAAAGATTGCGTGACGCGAGAAGTTTCTTTACATCGATGAGTTTCGCTTCAAACACACCGTCCGTCGATGGACGGAAAAGGACTACCTGAGAATGTTTGGCGTTCTCATTGAATCCTCCCGCAATCGCGACTGCTTCTGTAATCGTCAGCGGGCCTCGAAGATCATATTTGCCGGGCTTAGTCACCTGCCCGGATGCAATGAAATAAGGTTTCTCGAAGTCCTTCAAGGCCACCGCGATGACCGGGTCATGCAGGATCTTGGCGTAAGCGGATTTCAGAGTGGCTGTTAACTCCGGGACAGTTTGTCCCTCGACATAAAGAGACCCTATATCCTTCAGGGTGACGTAACCATCCGGCTGCACAGCGACAGTCTGATTGAGCTCAGGAGAAAATGCGAAATCCACGTCGAAGCTGTCGCTCTTCCGCAGTTGATAGCGCGGGTTTCGTTTCTGGAGCGTGGGTAGAGCGGTTTGAGAAACGGCCGACGCCGCCGGGAGATTGTCAGACCTCACCGAAGCCGTCGAAGGGTCTTGCCCGACGGCGGAATTCGTTCCGACCAAAACTAAGGCGGCCAATAGCAGGACGATCGAGTATTTCACTTCACATTCCCTTCATCGCGAAAACTGCGGTATGGAGCAGGATGGCGAGATCCATGAAGAAGTTACGATTGCGGATGTAATAAAGGTCATACTGAATGTTCTCGTGAATGAGGAGATTGCGATCAGCACTGAGTTGCCAGAGTCCTGTGATCCCGGGGACAACGCTCAGTCGTTGCCGATGCCGCGCGTTGTAACCCTCAACGATGAAAGGCATCTCGGGGCGGGGGCCGACCAGTGACATCTCGCCTCTCAGGACATTGATAAGCTGCGGTAATTCGTCAAGGCTCGTGTGGCGCAACCATGAGCCGACCCGCGTGACCCTGGGATCGTCAGTGCCAGTAGGATGAAGGCCGTACTTCGGTGCGTCGACGCGCATGGAGCGGAATTTATATAGCTCGAATGGTTTCCCATTGTGTCCGATCCGCGACTGTCGGAACAGCACCGGACCCGTTGAATCCCGGCGGATCAGAACTGAAATCAGTGCGCAGAACGGTGCAGTTAAGACCAACAGGCTGAGCGAGGCGCACACATCGAAGATGCGCTTCAGCCCTTCATAAACGCGCTTGCGTGCGGGTTGACCCAAAGAGGCAATCAGCACTCCGTCGATATCCACATACTCCGTGGGCGCCTCTGAGACGAACGAGAGTTGCGGGACAAAGGAAACGTCAGCTTCGGCTGTAAACGCCTCTGCGGCGACCTCCTGCAGGCGCTGGCGCGACAACGACGGGATTCCGACTACGACCAGGCTGCATCCCCACTCCCGAAGCAGGTCGCCAGACATGGGGCCCGCGATCACCGGGGCGAAAATCTCGTGTCTATATGAAGACGCATAGATTTCCTTGCCAGCAATCCGTTCATCGTCGTCGACGATCGCGACTGGGCGTAGTCCAAGCTTTGGAGAGCGGGCAAGCGCGGAAAGCACGCTTCGGCCGGTGAAGCCGGCTCCATAGATTAGTACATTTTGGATGCCAACACCTCGGCTGTGGAAATGCCGGATGACCATGTACATGATTTGCTTTTCGATGACCAGCATCATCGGAACGAAAACGATGGCCAGCGCTACCACCCAGCGGGAAAATAGAAACGAAAAGAAGAAACTGGCGGGAAGTGCGATTCCAAAGGCCTGGATCGAAACACGCAGTATCCGCTCGGTTTCACGGATGCGCAGCAGGCTATTGGCTCGCCTATAAGCACCATCGTGATCGAGCATAAGTACAAACACAACCGCAAAGGTCAGCGCAGCAACCCATACTGCGCCGGAGGAATAGTGAATCCCCTTGCCGACGCCCAAGGCCCTGTATACGAAATACGATAAAGACGCGGCTGCCACGACGGCGATCAGATCGGCCGCCCGCTCAATAAGAGACAACGTTGCTTCAAACTGGGCTCGAGACCGGCGCGCAACTTTGGCCGTCGTGAATACCGGGTAGGGCGTTTCCGGGCTGTTTGTTTGAACTGAACCCATAACTTTATCGCTTGCTGACTGGTATGTGCCTCTCGTAGGAGGGCGTGACGTACAAACTCTGATGAATCTGGAAAATGCTTTAAATGAAGCTGCTTCAAAGTGGACCGGGTCTCGCGCTAATGGACCGAATGCCACTCCGTGCCACTGAGAATTCGAAGGTCGTCACCGCCCGAAGCCGTAGGCGGGGGCAAGGGCCGCTCATGACGTCAACAGGCAATTGGCACTGGCAACCGGTCGGCCGGTTCCAAATCAACGGCGTCAACTTCAACGGCTACGCTGCGCATAATTGTGTCCAGCGTAAGAACCACGCGGAATTCATTCTTCTTGCGAACCAGTATTCCCTCAATGCCGCTCATGACACCTGCTTTGATTCGTACTCTCTCGCCAACTTTCAGGTAAGGATGAGGTTCGACCTTACGCGTCTCGATTCCGCGGCGCAGCGCGTCGATTTCAAAATCGGACAGAGGCCACGGGTCCCTTGGCGATCCAACGATCGACAGCACTCCTGGCATGCCAAGTACGGTGCCCCGGGCAATTCGCTCGATGCGAACAAACACGTATGTAGGGAACAGTGGCAGTTCGAGAATGACCGGGCAGCTCTTCTTCCATTGCCTGACCGAGCGGTAGAGTGGCAGGAAAGTCTCGACCCCTCGTTCCATTAGCGATTCGTGGACATGCTTTTCGTGGCGAGGTGTGGTATAGGCCGCAAACCACTGCGGACAGGAGGCCCCATTCGCGCAATTCACCCGATTCTTCTTGACGCTTGCTAGCTCGAACATTCCAGACATGGCTTCGCCATCCTTACTCGGAAGGTCTGTTTTCCACAGGCATCTCGAGTGAAAACCTTCGTATCAATCAAAGGCGCTTACTGTCCGCGCCTGCTCACCAACCAGGACTTACATAACTCGCTCGGAACTGTTGAAATGCGACAGAACAAGATCCGATGCCTCAGGGTAAAACTGAACTGCAGCTGCGAAACCACAATTGCTGGTGCTGGCTCCCTTAGTTCCGAACGGCTCGGAGCGTATCACAATGCCTTCGCCGCTCAGATGCATCCCTGGGCCTGGCTGCGCCAGCTTGGGGAGCAGGATATCCATCTGGACGCGTGCTCCGACCGGCGGCGCTGCATCCGTCATGACGTAGACCGCAGATGTGTTGACATCGCGAGTGATTCCGTTACAGCTTCGCGATGGCCCATTTTGAGGAGCCCAACAGAAAAACACCGGAGCGCTCAGTCGATAACGATTCGACTTTCGCAGTTCGATGGCTCTGGTGAATGCGTCAGCCGCTCTCATTCCATCCGCCCCCAGTTCAACTAGGCTTTATTAAGCGATTCCAATGTATGCGCTGGGGAACACGCTCACAAGAGACCGAATGGCCCGGAGCGGTTGGTCCCGGTTGCGTTCCGGCAGGCTGAGTCAAAGGGCTCAACCAACATCTGTGTTTTCGGCGCTTCTGAGGTGGGCCGTTCTACTCATCTCGGAGCAGAGTAATTCTTCTCAACAATGCAGCCGGACTAGCCAGTTTTAATGGCAGAACTGTAAATACAAGAAGGAAGCAAATTCTAAAACGAGAAAGGTTGCGTGAGTAAGCATTGATGTTGTTATCCGAATAAAAAATCTCCCATTGGCTAAATAGTTGTATTCCAGATGCTTCTGATGGGACTAAGATGCGTATAAATCTCCAGTGACTGTTCCCGCCGCGAGCGAGTTTTCACGCTGCAAGTTGGTGCTAACCCGCGGCGCCTTGTCTCCTGAAACCGCTGAACTCGCCGCCTTCCCCCAAGGTGGCGAGCAAGAATATCGCTGGAATGGGCGATTTCGTTTTTAGTGCGAGGATGTTCGCAACTTCAGGCTAAATCTGCGGCCTTGGAGATGGGAACGAACACGCCTACGCGGCTAGGTACTTCCAATGCGATTCCCGAGGTACGTAAGGTATGACCTCTAAGCGAAGCGTTATTTCCGTTCTCATTGCATCGACGAACGCAATGCCAAGCGAACTGATGGCGGGGGCCTTGAACCGTCAACCGCATTTTCATGTGGTTTCCATCGTCACGACCACGCAGGAAGTGCTCGATGCAGCCAAGTCCAAGGCGGTGGACGTCGTCCTAATCAGGACAACACTGGCAGACGGTCCGCTGAGCGGCTTTGGTGCATTGCGGCAGCTGCGTGAACATTCTCCGGAGGTGAAACCGATTGTCCTACTCGACAAGGCAGACTCTACTCTGGTTGTGGACGCTTTTCGCGCTGGCGCGAGAGGCGTCTTTTGCACTTCGCAAGCCGATTTCAAGGCACTTTGCCGGTGCGTGGAGCGTATTTACGAGGGCCAGATCTGGGCCAACAGCAGCGAATTGTCGAGCGTAATTGAGGCCTTTTGTCAGCTTGCGCCCATGCGGGTTGTGAATGCGGACGGACTGGAATTGCTGACCAAGCGAGAAGAGGAAGTCGTCCGCCTACTGGCGGAGGGATTGCAAAATCAGGAGATCGCCCGGGAGCTCAAGCTCAGCGAGCATACAGTCAAGAACCACCTGTTCCATATTTTCGATAAACTCGGAGTTTCTTCCCGGGTCGAGCTAATTCTATATGCAGTCAGCAGCACCAAACGAGTCCAGATCGCGGGCGTCCAGAGTGACGAACAAGAAACAGTTGCAGGTGTATGACGATGAGATAGAAAAGGTGCGATGTGAGGCAACATCTGTCTTTGTGTTGGCGCGTACGGTTGATAGGTCGATAAGACTTAGCTCTGAGTCGACGCTTAGCGGGCCGATTCCGCCGCCTTCCAATCCGAGCGCGCGCCGGTAGAAATCGATTGCCTCAAAAGTTTCGGGAATTCTGCCGGTTCCGCTCGGCGAGATTCAGCTGCTTCAGAAATCGCTGCAGAGCTTTTTTGTCCGTGCCTCTTTCGGGTGGTATCTCACCACTGTACAGGTTGACGAATCTTGAGAAAACAAATGCAAGACCACGACCGTCCGACCCCGAGCGGACGACCTGTGTCATCACGGGGATCCAATCTTTCGGATCTTCCACGACGCTGCCAGCCCTTTGCAGAGTCATTGGAATCAAGCTTCCAGGGAACCAGCGCTCGTCCGTGATCAGATACAATCCGGTGGCACTGATGTCGGCGATGGAACACGCATTTGGCTTATCCGCGGTCCAATAGCAGGCGACCAGTCCGGGTAAGGGAAATCGCCTTGCCTTGCGATTATCAGTTTCGAGCCATTGCAAGAAGCGACTTATCAAGGAATCCTTTTCCGGAGCCTTGGATTGGGCCTTCTCTTTCTCCTTCAACTTTTGAGCCGCGCGTTCGATTTGCCGGTAGTGATCGCCCGGCAGGAGCGAGCCCGATCCATCAGTGTCTGCCGGTGTTATGAGGGGAAGATCTGCGCACTGCCCTTGGGGAACACATGCGGCTTGGCTTGAAATGAGCTGAAGCCGACGTTCCATCTCGTCAGCTTCGCAGATCATGAGCTGGTCTGCAGCCTCAGTTTGCGATTCATCGATGGCGTGGGGCGGCAGAACCAGGACGCTTGCCACTTGTGGTATCAAGGGCTCAGCGAAGACGGATGGAACCGATTCAACTGTCTGAATGACTCGATAATTCTCGGTTAGATAGACCAGATCGATGGGGGCGACTTCCTGAATCGCTGGAATTCCGCTGTATGGTGTGAACCATAGATCTGTCGCAGTTTGGATGTTGAGTTTTTGGAACAGCAATTTTAAGGGTTGAAGTGTGATGTCGACGATGATGACACCGAAGCTGAGAAAGCTCTCCCGGGTCATGTTGTAGACGAGGAATCTATGCAATCCATACTCTTGCGGCATTTTTGCAGTTGGGCTGTCGGTAAAGACATGCTTATCTTACGTGTCGGCCGGACCCAATTTTGTGATCAACTGCACACATCATAAGCGTATTGGAATCTCTGGCTTCGGCAAATGATACTTTGTTGACCGTGTCTGCCTGACGAGCCTCTGTCGATGAGTGGTGGGGGGGCCGCGCTTGGCAGTACCCCAACGCCAGACAGGGAGCGGCTCCGGTCCTCTCCCGGCGCGCGGTCTGTTGTGTATGCGGCGTGGAGTGTGATGACATTCAACAGCTTGATTCGGGGTTGACCGCCGACTCTGATCGGTGGACGAGCCGTTGTTTAAGAAGAGGCTCAGGACTCTGAGCCGAGCGTAGCTGGTGAAGCAGTTGGGGCGGCGCAGGCTATCGCGCAGAGGTGCTGTGGAGATCATCAACGCGATTCTCCATGAACGCGGGTGCGGAAGCATTTCGGCCGGTGGTGGGACGCCGATGACTGGCCGGCACATCGTGAGCCGTACGAGGTGAAGTGGCAATTCAGTCCGGAGGGGGAAGAGCAGATGCGGGGTCCGCTTGAGAAGGGCGAGCGAGCTTACCTTAAGGCGATTTGGCAGGCGCCCGCGCCGGAGAAGCGGGAGCGCCGGGGCCGGAAGAAGAGCGGGCGATTCGGTAAATAAGTGAAGCACACCGGGGAAGAATCAGCAATTCGGGATACTAGCTCGGGCGTTTTCCCGTTTAATTGGTCGATAGTCTCCAGTGCTCGGTAGGGGAACATATGTTCCCCCGGCTTTTTGTGTGATTTCGCCCGGCCGATTGTTGGAGCTGATTTCGGCTGGGCCGGCGCAACCACCACCGCCGATTCTTTCCCCACAGGGAATCGTTAAGCGTAATCATTTTTCCCTGACCCTGACCCTGACCCTGAAAAACACCGGCCCATGAACCTGACCTTGAGCCCAGACGATCGGGCGGAGAGCAGGGGACATACGGAGACGATCCCGAACAGGCTGGGTCACCGGAGCAGCGGGCGGGCAGCACGCGATGGCCGTATCGCCGGGTAGGCACGACAGAGATCACGACATATATATGGACCGGGACTGCCGGGTAAGCTGGCTCCGGTCCTTCCCCGCGCGTGCGAAAAATATGTTGTGCCGGCGAGGAAGGGACCTGGATGTAGAGCGTCACCAGCCACGGAGCCGTATCTCCGGCCGAGTAGAGCTGTGAGATGGCCACCGGTTGGGGAAGCACGATGGTGTCGTTGGCCAGCGTGGTTGTCGCCAGGCCCGCCAGGCCGCCGGCCGCGGCGGCGGTGGGGATGTAGAAACCATAGTTCTTGGTCGGCCGGAAGATGAGGTTGGCTGTGCCATCGGCGCCGGTCGTGACGGTCACGGTTTCCGTGGTCGGGTCCTGATAGTTGATGGTGCCGGTAAAGCTGTTCGGATACGCCGGCGGGTTGACCAGCACCTCGAGCTCTGCACCCTGAATTACCTGGCCGGGAACCTTGGAGTAGGCCGTTACCTGAAGAAGAGCGTAATCGCCGTTGAAGAAGACTGGTCCGTAGGCCACCAGGCCGATGCCATATGCGGCGGGGCATTGGTTGGATACTGAAGCAGGTTCATGCTGGAGGTGTAGGTAGATCCAGACAGGCCTTTCTTGACGGGCCGGCCTTACGAGGGTGAGTATATGAGCAGATCGATTCAGTCGTCTTCCCGCCGTTTCAATGCGTTCCGCCGCCGGATCTGGGGTGAAGTCTTCGGCGACTCTGTTCGTGATGTCCGGATCGAGAAGGGGCGCTCTGTCGAGCAGGCCGCCGAGGCGGCCGGGATGGAAGTGGCGGAGTGGGAACGCGTCGAAGCCGGCCAGGTACCCCGGACCTGGCCCGAGATCTGCCGTATGGCAGATGCCATAGAAGCCGATCGCATGGGAATGGGCTCCCTGGTGCTGTTTTGTCGGGAGGCCTGGGACGAGTAAAGAGGAGGTGAGCTCCGATCACAAAGATCCAAGAAGAGGAGATCAAACGCCTGAACATGAATATTCCCGTATCTCTGCACCACGCCTTCAAGGCTGCCACCGCGGCCCGCGGCGAGAACATGACGGATTTTTTGCTGGAGTGCATCAAGACTTACGTCGCGAAGCACTCACCACCTAAGGGACGGCGCCGCTGAAACGCGCCGCCTTGTATCTCAGGGTCTCAACCGTCGACCAGCACCCTGAGACTCAGGGGTATGACCTCCGGCGGAAAGGCGCGCCGAGATCCGGCCGTGTCAAAAGGTGTGGGTTCAGATACACCGCGGCTGCTTCAGACGTCAATGAGCGAGTTGCCCTTCTGAAGTCACCAAATGACTGCAAATATCGCGAACGCAGGCGTCTGCTAGACTGTTGAGGAAATTTGCGAGTGGGGTGATCTATGCGTCTCCTGTATGTTTGCACCGCTTTGATTCTAGGAAGCTGTACGCTCGCGGGCTCCGCGCAAGCGGGCTCAACGAGCGCAAAGGTGGCCACCCGAATGTCACCGGTACAGGCGCAGGAGGAGTTGCTGAACCTCTTCGAGCAGGAGTTTATGGGAGTCGCGCAGGCGATGCCTGCTGACAAATACGGCTTTGCGCCTACTGCTGCAATCTTCGCGACCTCCCAGGGCGTGAAGTATGACGGGGTTCGCACGTTCGCGCAGGAAATATCGCACGTCACGACGGCGAACTACTACTTCGCGTCGAAGATTCTCGGGGAGAAGATGCCGGTTGATCCGAAAAGCATCGATAGTCTGACGACGAAAGAGGAACTCCTGAAGGCTGCCGCGGATTCTTTCGCCTATGCACACAAGGCGCTCGCGACGATTACTCCGGAGAATGCCTACACCACTATTGACGGTGTCGACGGTCTGCACACGCGGTCGGTCATCGCATCCTTCATCTCTGCTCACGGATACGACCACTATGGGCAGATGGTGGAGTATCTGCGCATGAACGGCGTTGTGCCTCCAGGCTCGAAGTGACCCATCCAGGATCTCTGCCGATGTTTCGCTTTTCGGGCCCAGAGAGAAGTACTGGGCGACGATCCGACTTGGATTTGGTCAATGAGCGGTAAGGCCTGAATGCACTAATTGAGATCGGCCGACTAAGCGCTCTCAAGGCCCGGTTTGATCGGTGACTCGCAATTCCGGCAACCCTCGGGGAATGCAGAGGTTCCACAAACGAGTCCTCATTGCGCGCGGTGATTTCACCATGCTGCTCGGCCATATCCTTGGCCTGCGGCACACTTTCTACTGGCGGCCACACGCTCTGCACGCGGATCGGGTCACCCGATTGTACCCAAATGAGGCGACGACCAAACCAAGACCCCAAACGATGTATCCCGGCACAGAGACCCAGAAGAATGCTAAGGGCAACGTACCGAAACTTTGATGCCAGGCGCCGCCGATTGTATCTTCGGTGATCTTCACCATAGTCACTGTGAAATACACCGTCATCAAACTGCCGATGGCAAACGCCGGCCCAAGCAGCAGCCAGCGAGGCACTCGTCGCCCAGCCAACAGCGGCAACCATCCTGGAACTACCCGGCCCCACGAGTGGACCAGCGCCAACGGCATTACGGTGCCGGCCAGCAGAAACAGGGCCTCGAACACTAGGGACGCGACCGCCATTCGGGGCCCGCCTGCTGGCTGTCGCATCATGCCGAACCCTATCGCCGCCTGGGCGCCAATGCGAACCAGACAGCCGGCAATCGCAGAATAAGCCGCCCACCACGCCCACTTTGGCGGTTTCAACAGCCGTACTCGATCTGCACTCCGTCCGCAAATCAAGCAGGCACTGCACCAGTGACGCCGGTAAGCCTCGGAGGATGCGCCCAGGAAGATGGCCTCAACGAGACAGGCCACGCGGCTCAAGAACGCCACGGGTTGAAGCGGCACAAACAGTCCGGGAAGTAGTGCACCGAACGCGTCCAGGAGCAGGAGCGGGCAAGCAGCCATAAGCGCCAGACAAACCGTCCAGCCTGCAATGAGCAACGACCACAGCCAAGGCGCCAATCTCAGCGCGAGCGCAACAACGGCTGCGGCGGCACACAATGAGACGGCGCTCCAACCTGAGAAGAAGAGTAGGTCAAAGTGAAGCGGTCCGAACGATGGGGCGCCACGGGCCGCCCACCAGACCCGCACTGCGCCATAGGCAAGAGCCCACAGAATCGCCGCGTGTGGAGTCCAAGCCATCCATCCTGGGGCCGCTGGCGGGTGCGACCATTCGATTGAATTGCCTGCGCGCTTGAGCGCCGGTTGCCCGGCTGGCACCTCTGCTGCATTGGCCATTGCAGACCTCCACGCTCTGACCTCTAGTCAGGTCACGCCACCCGACCCTGAACGGCGTAGATTTGGTCCGGTCCCGCCGGAGGATGGGAATGATCCACCTCCTTGCGTCTCAGGCTTCCGATCGGGACGCGGCCGTCTTTCCAAGTCCCTGCTCGCGTGGACTTCACCCCTGAAAATGAATCCGGTACGCATCATACCGCGGAGCGATCTTGTCGGCTGTGATTAGAGGGAATTTTGACCGCTCGCTTTAGTCACGTTCTCGTTTACTGCCAACAGGCCGATTGCAATTGACAGCGCGGTATAAGCCAACTATCAAAAGATTAGAGCAACAACAATCATGATCTTCCGGTTCTTTGAGATTGAGTCAGGGCACGTCGAGATCATCGGCCAACAAAAGGCCCCTGTCCGCAAACGCGGGACAGGAGCCGATTGCCACAAGTAGTGCGGATTAGCTTACTTCCCTAATACGAAGATCATTGGAGGCGTTGGCCCAAGTGGCCCCAACTTCACCGCCTCCTAAATGAAGCCTAAATCAAGGATTTCATCGCTCGCACCTGACTGTTGTGATAGCCATCACTCGCGGCTGTGCGAAGCCGCTCCGCCTTGTGTAGGTTGCGACGACAGGCCCCATGGTTCTCCTTACTTACGTTGCAAGCGCGCGTCGGTTAGCTGGTCGGAAGATATGCCCAGTAGGCAAAAACGATCCGTATTAATGCAGAGGTGCCGCAGACCAATGCATTCGCGTCGGACTCCTCCAAGTCGCGGGCTCAGCTGTTGTCACACGATTGCGTGCGGAGGATCACGTGGGCGCTTGCGTTTTGATGGTCTGATTTCAGAAAGATTCGTCTGCCTCCCCAAATAGCCTTCCCACTTCCGCACATCTGAGGCATGAATCCGAGGTAAAACCCAGGCGGGCTGCTGTACAGCGCGCGGCCTCGTGCTAAACCAGCCGCCCCGTTCGAGGTTGGAAATCAGCAATGGAATTGAACGCGGTTACCGTTTCGCCTTCTCCGATTCCTAGCACGCCGGCGAACGCGGCATCGGGACGCTCGAGGGACCTGTATATCGATCGTTTGCGAAGCCTTATGACGGCGCTGGTAATTCTGCATCACACCGCTCTCACTTACGGTGCCATGGGCTCGTGGTTCTGGTACGAGCTAAAGCCATCGACGGCGCTCTCAAGTCAGATACTCATCCAGTTCTGCACCAGCAACCAGGCCTACTTCATGGCGTTTTTCTTCTTCCTGGCGGCTTACTTTACACCTGCCTCGCTGGAGCGGAAGGGACACGGTCAGTTCATCGCGGACCGCTTCACCCGGCTCGGGCTTCCTCTGCTTGCCTTCATCCTGATTCTGGCGCCGTTCACGGAAGCGTTGGCGCACTGGGGAGAGACGGGAAGGTTCTGGGAGGAGTTCCCGTTTCTCTGGCGGCACGTTGTCATCAATCCGGGGCCACTGTGGTTCGTCGAGGCGCTGCTGCTCTTCAGCCTGGCGTACTGCGCATGGCGAGCGATGTCCGCGTCGCCGCTGGCGGTATCGCAGCGAACGCCACGACCATTTCCGTCGGCGCTTGCACTCGTAGGATCTGCATTCGCAACAGGGGTCTGCGCTCTGCTCATACGGCAGAAGTTCCCGGTTGGTTCGTGGATTCCCCCGGGGTTTCAGTTGGCATACTTCGTCCCATATTTCGTGCTATTTGCGGCGGGCATCGCAGCCTGGCGATATGACTGGCTGCGCCAGCTTGATTGGCGCAAGGCACGCGCGGCGATCTGGATTGGTATCGCAGTCTGGCCGCTTATGCCGATTGCGTCAGCAGTGACAACGAATGTGCTTTACAAGGGCAGCACGAACTACTCCACAGGGTTCTCCTGGCCCGCAGTGCTTTACGCGCTCTGGGAGCCGCCGGTGGCCTGGGGATTCATTGCGGGCTGGTTGTTGCTGGGTCGCCGGCGGATGAACCAGCCGTCGCCATTCTGGAGTTGGGTGACGCGGCGCGCATATACGGTGTATATCATCCATCCACCGGTGCTGGTGGGAGTGTCGCTGCTGCTGCACGAGTGGGCGGCGCCGGCGCTTATAAAGTTCAGTGCGACGGGGGCGCTCGCGATCGTCTGCAGCTGGCTTCTGGCCGATCCGCTGGTGCGGCTGCCGGGAATGCGGCGAGTTCTCTAAATGACAACAAATCTCGCATCGAGAGAGAGGGTAATCGATAAAGCGCAATGCAGCTCGCAAATCCGGCAACGCACATAGACGGGAAGCCAACCGCGTTGATGGCGGTTATTGATCGAAGTATCTACCGCGATCGCTCGGGTTTACTGAGGTGCGGGCCGCCATTCTGGACGCATAGTCGCCATCCCGTACACCGAGCAGCCAGAGCAATATTTTCTCGAAACTAGGCGCAAATGATCGCTTGGCTCATTGCCATGAAGCGCGGCATCCTGGAAGGCTAAGAATTGCGGAGCGCCTGAGCCGGATCGGTCAATGCCGTACTTCTGCTGTTGAAATGTTTTCATGACTTTAATCATGAGCACGATCGGGGTGACCTTGTCACTTTCCTGGTTGATGGTCCCAGCCATATAGAGATCAAGGTCCGGCGCATAGTAGAGGAACGAGCCGATTGAACCAGTATGCCCCCAGATCACTGGCACTTTGGCGAAACGGTTGATGAAAGAGGGGACAACAAATTCCATTGTGCCGTAGCCGTATTGGAATGGCATCCCTGAGTTCGACAGCGGCTTCCACTGGTGCATTTTCTTGAGCGTATCCGCGCTAACCAGGATGCCTTGCTGAAGGGCCTTCATGAAGGAGATCAAGTCCTCCGGGGTCGATACGATGCCGCCATCCGCCCAGTAAAAGGCACTTGAGCGCATTCGGGTAATGTTCTGATCCTTCGAAAATACATCCGCAGGCGCCGGCGCGTGCTTTTCCAGCGGCTCCGAAAGACCTACCAGCCAGGTATGCTTGAGACCCAACGGGCAAAAGAAAAGCTCTTCGAATACCTCCTCGAGTGGCTTCCCTGTCCTGGCCTCGATGATCTTCCCCAACAGTTGGTAGTTCGTATCGCTGTAGAAGGCACGTGCGCCTGGCTTAAACGTCGGCGTCATTTCATCTCGCGCTCGGGCAATCTCTTGGTCCACCGTCCACTTCCGCTGCTGATCGGACTTGAAGATTTCCAACAGCGATTTTCCATCTTTGCCTTTCTCGTCGTAATAATCCGGGATTCCTGAGGTGTGGGCTAACAATTGCTCGATCGTGATTTCATGGGAATAATCGTGGCCCTGATAAACCTGGATGCCATGGATCATCTCTTCCGGCAGGTATTTCGCCATGGGATCGTTCAGTGTGATCAGGCCCTTTTCATTCATCATCATGATGGCGGTCGCGGTAAAAAGCTTGCTCGTGCTGGCAATGTAAATGGGAGTTGCATCAGTCATGATCACATTGCCATCCTGGTTGGCGATGCCGGCCGCGCCACACCAGTTGAATGAGCCATCCCCTTTGCTGACACACAAAACCGCATTCCTGATGGGCTTGCCTTGCCGCACAGTGGCGCTCAAAATGGATTCCAACTGCTGGTTGATATTTCCGGGCCTTGGCTTGGCCAGTTGCCTGCCCGCGAGAAGGATTCCGGCGATAACAACCACGACCAACCAGATGAGTAGCCCTCTTCTCTTCATTTCTCAATCCCTCTTCGGATTTCTGAGCAGTCGCGGACACATCGAAGGAATGCGTCGATTCTGCTTCGCACCTCATTGCGGTGCGTGAAGATGCTCACATGTTCTCCACCATCGATTGCCATTAACTCAGCGCCAGGTACTCGACTCGCCAGCCGTTGACCTTGCGCAAAAGGCACGACGCTGTCGCTTTTTCCATGCACAACCAACGTGGGAGCAGAGATCGTTTCGAGAGGCCAGGACATTTCAGAACGTGTCTGCCGAATGTCGTTTTCGGTGCCCGGAATGCGGAGAGCCATCCGGTCAAGAGTAATGGTCCGCAAGGCCAGAAAGAGCGGCCCCACTTCGGCGTCTCGCACCGTGCGTCGGCGGATGGCATCGTCCGCGATGGATCGCTTCGCGGTCTCTTCTGGACTATGCTCAATCTTTCGCCGAATGGCGGCTGTGATACCCGGTATACACGCCATCAGCTTCATGATGTGCCACTGCGACGGGATAGGCACATCAAGTCTGTGGCTGCATGCCGAAATCATTACCAAAGCGCGGCATCTGTCTGGATGGCGCAGGGCAAATTGAAGTGCGATCGGCCCACCGCCTGAGATGGCGACTACCGCCGCTCTTTCAATCTCCAGGACATCCAGCACGTCAGCACAAAGATCTGCCTGCTCCTCGGGAGTTCGGCCTGCACGCATCGCCGTGCCCAGATATCCAGGACGAGAAACCGCGATGTAGCGGAAACGCGGATAGGTGACCGTCCGCGCCAGCAGAATCCCCTGGTCATAGCCGCCCATGGCGCCGTGGAGCAAAAGCAACGCCGGACCTTCGCCCCACACAGCCGTTTGTACCTTTCCGTGCGATGTATCGATCAGTTCAGGGCGCAATTCTTTGCAGAGGCCCGCGTCTGCCGGGCCACCCATTACAAATGAAGGCATAAAACTCCTCTTTCTTTCTGAGGTTGATCTGCTGAGTGAACAGGTACTAGTCTGTCGGCGTTCGCAGTCTTTCCAAGATGCAGCCTGAGAGACTCCGCATACAGCTCCGGTGTCAGATTTAATATCACCAACGACAGCCGCGTCGCTTCCCAAACTTCGTGATAGGTTCGGGCCAGCTTGGTTCGCGATTCGCTCTTCAGCACAAGATCAAAATCACCCCGAGAGATCGCCTCCAGATACAGAATGCTTCGATGGAGAAACGACCAAAGCGCTGCGGGAATGGCGAAACATGCGGTCGGCAATCCAGTCGGCCGCGGCGCCGATGCTCTTACTCACCGGGCCAAGGTGCACCGGGAAGTAATATCCTGATTCAAACCATCCATGATCGCGGTAGTACGTGTAGTCGCGGTTATCGGCACCGAGCATCAACTTTATGCTCGTGCGTGCCATTCTGAAGAGCATCAGTTGGGCGAGCGATGGCACTGGATAGGCAGGCCGCAGAAGCCGCTCATGAAAACGTCTGCCCTGTTTTGCCATAGCCTCGTTGATCTTGCTACGCTCTCTCTCCGACATCGGCTCCAGCGCCGAAACACAACTGCCTTTCACCACGTTGAAGCCCAGACTGGATCCCACAAATTCCAGATACTTCACGATCTTGCCGCCTCCGTGGATGCCCTGCGCAACAATGCAGGTGTACGTCTTCCCATGAAACCGTGGGCGGTGGAACACGAATCCTAGCCGGTCAAGAAAGGTCTTGAAAATTGCCGAGACCTGGAACGAATAGTTGGGTGACGCGAAGATGATACCGTCCGAGCTCATCATCCTTTCAATCAGCAAGTCGCGGTCGTCTTTAAGTGGACAGCATTCTTCGCCGCGCAGAAAACATGATTTGCAGCCGCGGCAAACTTCGAGCCTGTAATCACTCAAGAAGATAATCTCGCCACGAACGTCGCCATACGACTGCAGCTCCGAAAGTAACCGGCGCGTAGCCAGGGCTGTGATGCCATTTCGGCGGGCACTGCCAATGATCGCAATGACGGTTTTCACGTTATGCGCTCCCTTCTATTCGTGCGCACGCTAAACCGGCCCTCCAGATTGCTTTTCCCCGCCATGAGCGCGATGCCATGGGTGGCCACCCGGAGCATGGACGAGTAGACGCAGACACGCTCCAGGATGCCGAGCCAAGGAGTCGCCAAATTGGGGCAATCCGCGGGCCATGCAAGCCTGCCAGGTGCGCCAAAAATCGACAAAGTCACATTTCTGCCTGAATCATGTCCACCCCCCATTGGCCAGCGGGTGCCAGACCCAGCACTTAGAACACAGCTTGGCTAGATGTCCGCGGCTGCGAGGTGCGAAATGATTGCATTTTAGTATTGATGCTTCAGGATGTCTGTGATCTCCCAGAGAATCCCGCGGCTAACGAAGTGTGATCTGGCGCACACGTAACTCACGTACCGAGGTGACGGGCATTTGAGGCGTCATTAGCTCGCGTACAAATGTCCTGGATCAGCGCGTTGAGCGGCCCAAGTGTTCACTTCTTTGGATTGGGTTCGCCGGCAGGTTTCGAAAAACTCTTTCCCTTCAGTCGACGAACTTATGAAGTGCATGAAGCCCGGTATTCCGGAATTCAGTAGTTCGCCAGATGGTGTCACGCTGCGCATCGTATTCTCTTGGGCCGGCTCCCAAATGAGCACGCTTCATTTCGTGCCTTGGCCCTCGCTCTCGTGGATGGCAGCGAACGCCGTAGCCTGGGATATCTTTGTGGCGGAAGCTTGCCGTTTCTTGATAGTTCGAGCCGACCTCCTTCGAGCTTCACTCCGGCGCTTGATCGCCTCGCATGGATGAGCGCTTTATCGCCAACTCGCTCATTGACGTCTTGAAGCAGCCGCGGTGTATCTGAACCCACACCTTTTGATACGGCCGGATCTCAGCGATCCGGCCGTTGATTTGATGGGATTTACGAGGCGGGTTTTTCGAAGCGTTTTGTCACAGCGGCGACGCGCTTGTGGATGTCGTTGATGACGCGTCGCTGCTGAGCAAGAGCGTGCTGCAGTGTTTGTTCGCAGGGCTGCGCTTTTTGAAGCTGATCGCGAAGATCTGCATTGGCCTGCTCGAGATATTTCCGAAGACGGGTCTGGCCGCCGCAAGCCTCGCCGACGATGAAGCCGAAGGCGGCCGACAGCACCATCCATGCCGGTAAAAAGTCCGCTGCTTGTTCGATCATGCGATATGCTCCTGCGCGGTGGGAGCGTGCCTGTTGAGCACGCGCTGTATCGTGGCCGTCGAGACGCGGTGGCCTTTGGCGATCTGCCTCAGGCTTTGTCCACGTTGGCGGTCTTGCTGGATAGCAACACTATCGAGGACCAGGGGAGTTCGGCCGATACGTTGGCCTTCCAACCGTGCGCGCCGCATGCCAGCGCGCACTCTCTCGACGATCAGCGAGCGCTCCAGTTCGGCGATGGCGCCGATGATGATCACGATGGCCCGGCCCAGCGGGCCGCCGGTGTCGATATTTTCCCGGAACGACACGTACTCGATTCCGATTCGATTTAATTCGTCGAGCACTTCAAGGAAGTGCTTCACCGAACGGGCGATGCGATCACTCGCCCAGGTCATCACTACATCGAACCGACCGCGGCGGGCATCGGCCATCATCTGATCAAGCCCGGGCCGCTTGGCTTTGGTGCCGCTGATTCTGTCTGTGTACTCGTTAACGATGGCATAGCCGCGCTGTGCTGCCATCTGCCGAAGGTCATGTAGCTGACTCTCCGGACGCTGATCGAGGGTCGACACCCTCATATATAGTGCGGCGCGTTTCACCGACGACGCCCCTTCGGAGAGTTCTTCGCGACGTAACCCTTGATGAACTCCATCAGGATGTCCGTCATGTTATGGCCCCGGGCGGCGGTGGTCGCCTTAAAGGTGTTATGAAGTTCGACAGGGACGTTCAAGTTCATTCTTTTCACCTTCTGTTCTTTTGGCTTGCTGATCGGACTCACCTCCTTCTCAGGAGATGAGGTTATCAGCCTATGAGTACGAAGGCCCGGGTCTCGGAAGACCCCGGCCCCAGCATCGTTACTAGTCCCAGGCCTCCCGGCAGAAAAGCACAAGCGGGGCCAGCCAACTGCGATCGATCCCCAGGCCGTCGGCCATGTGGCGGATCTGCTCCCAGGTCTCCGGGACCTGGCCGGCTTCTACTGCTTCCCACTCCGCTGGTTTCATCCCGGCAACCTGGGCTGCATGCTCGACGGAGCGCCCTCTTTCCTCTCGGGCGTCGCGGAGAAGGCCGCCGAACAAGTAGCCCCAGGCCTGGCGGCGGTAGAGAGGGGTACGGCGGGACCGGGAAGACGAACGAATCATATCACTCATATACTCATTACTCCTGATGAAGACAGGACGTCAAGAGAAGCCCTGCCTGATTTGACTACATACTGAGTATCTACTCACAAGAACTCCCATCTAAAGCCCCGGCAGATCCATCCTGGTGCTGGCCTGCGACAAGCCTCTGATCACTATTCCAAAGACCCTGTCTTCAATCATCGGCCTGGTGGCCTACGGACCGGTCTTCTTCAACGGCGATTACGCTCTTCTTCAGGTAACGGCCTACTCCAAGGTTCCCGGACAGGTGATTCAGGGAGCGGAGCTCGAGGTGCTGGTCAACCCGCCGGCCTATCCGAACAGCTTTACCGGCACCATCAACTATCAGGACCCGACCACGGAAACGGTCACGGTAACAACCGGCGCCGATGGAACAGCCAACCTCATCTTCCGGCCGATGCAGAAGTAGCAGTCATTCCGCGAAGAAACAAACGCCACGATCAGCTCGCGTTCTCCTGGTGTGAGGCTGTTGGGCTCGTGAAGAAGGATGTGCGCCAGTTCGCGCATGGGTTTGGCTGTCTCGGGTCGGAAGGCAAAGCCGGAACTGATTCCGGGCAGGTCTTTCGGCAATCGGATATGTGGCATGGTTCACGCTCCAGAACATGGTCTTTCGGTTGAAGGCAAGTATTCCTTGCTCATACTCACGTAGCCTTCGCGTGCTGTCTTTCAACCGCGCTGGCGATAGAGCTAGTCGTCAACAGGCTGCCAGGTGGCGAGGCCGTCGACGTAGCGGTTGTACATGCAAAAGGCCGCAGCAATCAGCACGGTGTCGTGAATCTCGATGTCGGTTGCGCCTTGTGCGCGCGCCGCTTCGACATCCTGCGAGGTGACCTTCTTGCAGCCTTTCTGGACCTTTCCGGCGATGACAAGAAGGGCCTTGAGCTTGTCGGAGATGTTGGCGTACAGGAAGTCTTTCTTTACGCTGCGTACCAGCTCTTCATCACCATCGAGGTGGGCCGCAGCGATTGCGCCGTGGACAGTCTGGCAGAAGTAGCAGTCGTTTGCAGAGGAGACATAGGTGGCGATTAGTTCGCGCTCGCCGGGAGTGAGCGAGTTGGGTGCGTGGAGGAGGGTTTCGGCTAACTCGTTGAGGGGTTTCGCGGTCTCGGGGCGAAAGGCCATGGGGCCACGAATTCCCTGCAGGCCTTCAGGCAAATGGATGTGCGGCATGGATGCAGTCAGCTCCTTTCCGATGTGAGAGGCAACTCGGGCTGCCTTGACTTGAGGATTTTGTACGCGGGTATACCACAGAGGACGATAGCAGTTCCTGCGAAAGCGGGCAGAGGGTCATGCATCAGAATGAGCCCTGCGACGATAGCGCAACAACTGATAAAGACGAAGGGTGCTGCGGGGAACCACCAGCCCCGAACCGGTTCGGGCAAGCGGAAGAGCGTCGAGACAGTAACAGCGAGAAAGAGCACAGCGGAGAAAATGATGTAGGCCAGCATGCGGTCGAATGCGCCGAGAAGAAGCACGCCAAGTGCAAGTACGGTCTGAAGGAGAATGGCGTTGGCTGGGGTGCCGAGCCTTGGATGGAGTCTGCCGAATGCCGGGAAAAACGAACCCGAGCGTGCCATGGCAAAGCAGACGCGGGGAGCAGCCATCGTGAGTGCGGAGATTCCGCCGCAGACGCAGATCAGCACGCAAATGGAGAGGACGTTGGCCCCGGCTGTGCCGAACAGCGAGACGCCAAACTGGGCGACGAACGCCGTGTTGGAAGTGACGCGCTCAATGGGCACGACAGCAATGAAGGCAACACTGATCAACAGGTAGATAACCGTCACGACGGCGACGCCGAAGAAGAAAGCGAGGGGGAGGGTTCGGCGGGAATTACGGATCTCGCCGGCAATCTTTCCGGCTTCCCACCATCCGCCGAAGCTGAAGAACGCGCTGACAACTCCACCGGCTATGGCAGGAAAGAGGGCGTCGGAGCCAGGCCTACGCGTGACAAGGGGAAGGAGATTTGCGACGTGGGCGTGACCGGAGAGGATCGCCCAGGCAACCAGTGAGAAAAGCAGGACGAGCTTAAGGATGTTGACAAAAGACATGATCGCTCCGCCCATGCGCGTGCCGAGAAGATTGACCAAAGCAAAAGCGCAAAGGAGTAATACCGGGACGAGCGACTGGGCGCGACCGCCAAGCGGCATCAGTTGCAAAATATATGCGATGGAGCCTACCGCGAGTGCCGCGGCAACGCCGGGATACATCACGATGGTCGACATCCAGCCATAAAGGAAAGCTATTTGCCCGCCATAACCGGCTTGTAGGTATACATATTCTCCGCCGGATTCCGGATAGCGGATGGCGAGCTCGGAATAGCAGAGAGCACCGCTTGCCGCCATGACGGCCATGCCAAGCCAGACGAGACATAGAAGAAATGGCGAGCCGAGCGATTTAGCCATCGCGGCTGGCGTGAGGAAGATGCCGAGCGCAATGGACTCGCCGGTGACAACGGCGATGGCCGCCGGCAGGCCAAGCAGTCTCTTCCCCTCAGGCATTATTTGTTTTTCGCTTCGGCTGGTTGCCATTTGTTCATCCCGGGTGAGAGGATTCGCGTCGTTTGTTTTTCTAATGCACTGTGTTGGAATCGGTGCTCGACCAATGAACATCGGGACGAGCGACCTTGTACATCTCGGCCCCGATGCGGTCGAAGAGTGCGAAGCGATCGGCTCCTACCGCATAGAGATCAAAGTGCGATCTTCCGGGAAGGAACGTGAACTCTGAGTTGGCGCCAAGTTTGTCGAGTGTCGCCTGCAGGCTGTGCGCTGCCCCATCGAGATAGAAGGTGTCGTCGGTCCCGACCATGAGATGAATCTTGCCCTGCAAGTCGGGCCCGATCTCCCTCCAGTTGGTGTTGAG
This sequence comes from uncultured Acidobacteriaceae bacterium, assembly GCA_963800145.1. GTDB lineage: Bacteria > Acidobacteriota > Terriglobia > Terriglobales > Acidobacteriaceae > Telmatobacter. The sequence goes on from CAWCZX010000002.1 coordinate 964,810, forward strand.
GTAATGGACGATGTCGTAGTGGCTGCGCCAATAAGCGGCCACCTGAGAATCGATGTCGCCTGTCACGCGATTGAAGAGTTGCATGGGGCGCCCGTCGGGTCCGCGCGGCGAGAAGACCCATTCGAAGGAGGCGAGCTGCCCCCCGTAGGGGCCGAGAGCCGATTCGAGATCGGCAAGTTGTTGCATCGTCGCAATCGGCTTGCCGTGGACACGAAGAATGGAGGTCGATGTGCCGTCGGGGGCACGATACAAATTGGCATGGGGCGCGTAGAGATCGACGGTGCTGAAGTAGTGGAAGTCGCTCGGATCGGGGGAAGTGGACCATGTCCCACCGAAGATTTTCGGGTAGTGCGTCTGCAGCCAAAGCGTGGCCCATCCGCCGGAGGAATGACCTTGAAGGAAACGCCCGGAGCTGCGCGCGTCCATGCGATAGATACGCTCGATATTGGGAATGAGTTCGGTGGTAAGCGCCTCGCCCCAGGGACCATTATTGACTGAGTCGGTAAACTCGTGCGTTCCTGTCGGGCTGCTTTCGTCGAGCAAGACCCAAATCATCTCTGGCATGCGGCTCTGCTTCATTCGGGCGTACAGCATGGGCGCGTAGCGGTCGCGCAGGCCCTCGAGCGTGCCTCCGAACCCGTGCGTGAAATAGACGGTGGGGTAGCGCTCTTTTGGGTGGCTTGCATAGTTGGGCGGGAGCAATACCCACCCGCGCATATGAATCTCGCGCCCCCAGAATCGGGAGAGAGTGGGACTCACCATGTCCATGGGCTTGAGTGCGGCATCGACATCCGAAGACTGGGCGAGCGGGTCGGGCGGCTCCGATACCACCTGAGAGAGCGAGAGAGAGGGCGTGCCCTGTGAGTTGAGCGGGATAGCAATGGCCTCAACGGCGCTGACGAGATCGCCCGCGCTGCGACCATCATAGTTGTAGCTGTGATGTACATCGAGGACTGCCTGGATGCTGTAAGAGCCCGCGGATGCTTTCGAAAGAGGGTTGGGGAAAACGACGTCATCTACATCGACATCGACAGTCTGTCCGGGTTCGAGTTCCGGCACCTCCTTCGCTGCGACGTAGGTGCTGGTGGGCGTCATCATATGAATATCCACCGACGCGGGATTACCGGATGCCTGTCCCACAAAGAGTAGCAGGCGGCCGGAAACAGGGTGCGTGAAGGAGCGGCTCAAAGAAACGTGGAAGAACTCGTGCTGCGGAAGCGTTCCGGGGGCCTGCGCGTGAAGCCGGCAATCAGCCGCGCGGAAGACCAGCAGTATCGCCAGCGCGGCATGGAACGTGCTCGCTCTGCAGAGTCGATGATGGGCCAAGCGTTTCCTCATTCCCGAACATATCCCTGCTCTGCCATTCGCACGCCGAAGAGGCGGAATGCTGCATCGGAGACTGGCTGAACTCCATTCGCAGAAACAAAGCGATTGTAGAAATTGAAGAGGCCGCAGGCAGCTATCGCATAGAAGATCGACGTATCGTCCCAGCCTGCATCATGGAGCACGGCAACATCGCCCGCGTCGATCGATCCTGAATCGAGCGTGACTTTACGGACAAAGCGCAGCATCGCTTTGTCGCGGTCCTCCAGGGGTGAGCTCTCAAGATCACGAAGCGCACTCCAGACGAGCGCCTCGTCCTGAAACAAATGCGCGGCAACGGCAGCGTGAGCTTTCATACAAAATGTGCAGTCATTGAGCGAAGACGTGTAAGCCGCAACCAGCTCGCGCATCGCCTGGCTGATGGGCGCATCTTCATGCATGATCTCCTGCGAGAACTTGACCAGATGGTAGGCAGCTTTGGGACGGAAAGCGAGCAGATTCCAAATGCGCCAGTACTCTGTGCCGGAAGCCTTCGCGGCAGCGATCAGGTCAAAGTACGGGCTGGACTGCGGATTTTCTTCCACTTCCCGAAGAAAGAGTGGAGTTGTATCTGAGGCGGTCTTCACCGGGGCACTTCCTCTCTCTGTCATGCCTGATTACCTGGATTGGCGGGTTCGTGCGCGATAAGATCGAGCAACCCTTGAGACAACAGCCCAAAGGTATTGGCGACGCGATTAAATGAGGCAAAGAGCGCCGCGACATGCACCGCCTCCGCAATTTGCAACTGGCTCCAGCCGCATCGGACAAGTATGTCGATGTCTGCCCTCACAATCTCGTGCGAATGCGAGTTGATCTTCCGCACGAACGCAAGGAGCGCCCGCTCCGACGGCGACAAGCAAGATGAATCGAGTTGCCCCCGCTGGATTGCGCAGAGCGCATCGACAGTGCCTCCATGCATTCGGAGAAAGTACCCGTGGCTGTCGGCGCAGTATGCGCATGCGTTCTCAGAAGAGATCAGTGTTGCAATCATCTCCTTTTGGCGGCGACTCAAATGCCCGTCACAGAAGATGAGGCTTTCAGAAAGATCCATCATGTTCCGCAGCAGGGACGGGTGCGTCGCAAAACACTTGAGAATTCCTGGAACGTCTGGACGGCCGATGCGAGAACGAAACTGTTGATAGAGTTCAGCGACCTCATTTGAGGCCTCGTCCTCTTCGACGCAGCCAAGATTCTTTGGCTGTGGCGGCTTCGGACGGGAGGCAGTTCGAGAGATTAACTCGTACTCAGGTAGATTCAATCTGGCTCCATTTAGAAATCGATTCGCGTGGCGAACTGGAAAGCGCGGGGCCCGCCGGAACCGAAGAATCCGCCCGCGGTCGAGACGGGGGAAAAGAAATTGGCCTGCACCGTTTGCGCCGGCTGCCCGTTCTGCGCGGCTTGATAAGGTCCGATGGAGATATTACGGCCGGAGTAGTTGGCGTTGCTAGAGCCGCGGATATTGGTCTCGTTGAAAAGGTTGAAGGCTTCGCCAATCAGGCTGAGGTGGAGGCGCTCGCCAATGCGGAAGTCCTTCTTCAGGCGCATGTCAAACGAACTGAACGGACTCGAAAAATTGATTCCGGCTGGAACATGTTGCAGTGTGCCACCCGCAAGGCAGGGGAATGGCGCCGGACAGGCGGGCAACGCATTCCAGCGGTCTATCACAGCATTCAACTGGCCGCTGTTCTTGATCTTGCGTCCAATCGCATTGCGGGGCAAAAGCGGCAAGCGTGAACCGCTGGATCCATTGATGTTTCCTGTTCCAGGCAGGAAGGTGTCAGCGGGCACACCGGAACCGAAGGTGTAGAGAGGAGCCAGTGAGATCCCCCAGGGAAACTGCGCTTCGCCGTAAAAGGTAAGGCGATGGCGCTCGTCGGTCAGAGCGTATCCCTTTTCCAATCGCAAGTTATCGATGCCCTCGACGAGATCGACCTGCTCGTCCGAGTTGTTTCGCGTGAGCTGGTCATCGTCGGAATAATCAGAGGTTTTAGACAGCGTGTAGCTGACATTGAACTGGTAGCCAACATGGCCAATGCGATCCTGATGATGCTGCAGGTTGACGATCAGTCCGTCGTACCAGGATTTTGCCTGCGACTGCAGAAGGGTGATGTTGTCGCTGATGCCGCTGAGAGGATCAGTGAGCGTACAGGGAATGTTGCTGCCAGGACATGTGACATAAGGCGAAGTGGAGGTTGAAGTGCGCAGCAGGTGGGCGATGATCTGACGCGTGGCGAAGACGTGGAGGCCGTCGGCTGACAGCAGCCAGTCGTTGCCGACCTGCTGTTGTACGCCGAGCGAGAATTGTTGGAACATCGGGTGATGAGCATCCGGTCCCATCGCCAGCATGCCGACTCCACCCGTCTGATGGGGTCCGCTGAAGGGGTTGGCGAGCGTGGGGCTATCCGCGGCAAAGCTGGCCATCGGTGCGAAACAGGCGCCGAGGCTGGGACCGCCCGGCACGTAGGGGGAGATGCAGGAGGAGCCTGCATAGGCGGTCACCGTCAGCGCGCGATCGTTCTGCACCAGTTCGTATGAACCTGCTTCAAGAATGATGCGGTCATAATAGATGCCGTAGCCGCCGCGAATCACGCTTTTGCCCTTTCCGAACGGGTCAAGCACAAAGCCGACGCGAGGACCGAAGTCTTTCTTATCGGGACTCTTTTTCAGATCGATGACATTGGCCATCCAAGTGCACGGCTTGGTCGGTTCCACCGCGGGATCGGCACAGGGATCGTGCGCGCTGGAGGTTCCGGTGAGATTGTTATCGTATTCCCAGCGCAGTCCCAGATTGAGTGTCAGCCTGGGATGAACGCGCCAGTCGTCCTGCGCATAGCCGGCGATATAGCTGTTGAAGATGGTTGGAATCGGAACTGGAACCACCGGTGCGCTGCTCTTCAATCCAACCGCCATCGGAATGTCGAGATCGTTGATTTGCCCGTCGCCATTGAGATCGGCGAAACCGAAGTCGGAGGTGAGGATCACCGTACCGGTGCCGAAGACGTTGATCTCCCCGCTTGCCGTATAGTGTTGAAACTCGCCGCCGAGCTGCAATGAATGCCTGCCGAGAGACCAGGAGAGTGCATCGCCGACCTGGTACCGGGTCAGGTGCGTAGCCTGGGGCAGATTGAAGTTTTCTCCGTCCGCAAGATCCGGGAAAATCAGTTCATTGGTCAGACTGAGCGTAGGGTCAGTCGTCGGCGCATCTTGCGGAAATGGGGGAATGTCGTTGTAGAAGTTGTCGAAGTGGAAGGACAGGTTGTTGACTTTGTTGGTCGAAAGCACTGAATTGAGAGCGGTGACGAGCGAGTTGAAGCGGTTAAGCGAATTTTGCCGCTCTGCAGCCGTGAAAGCGGGGGTGTTCTGGGATGGACTCGCCTCGGCAGTGTCAGTGGATCGATTGAACGAGTACCTCAACATGAGGCTGTTGCTTCGGCTCAGTTGATCGTCGATTCGCGAGGACCAGAGCGCGTCGCGCAACGGCGCGGGCGCGGACGTATTCTGGATCTGGTCAGAAGCAAAATCTCGCGAACCGGTCTGAATCGCGGCATTCTGGTCGCGATATTCAACGGAAGAAAACCACCAGGCGCGATCTTTCTGGAATGGGCCGCCGACGGATCCTCCGTACTGTTCGCGGTCGAATGGCGGAGTGGGCAAACTCCGATTAAAGGTGGAGGGCAACGCCTGCAGATTGCGGTTTCGCTCGAAGAGAAATGCCGAGCCATGATATTTGTTTGTGCCGGATTTTGTGACCACGTTGATGATGCTATTGCCGGAACGCCCCACTGCTGCCGTGAATCGCCCGGTTGCTATCTGGAATTCGCGCACAGAGTCTTCCGGGAAGTTTGCCAGCGTCCCACCCACAACTTCGTCGTTATTGTCACCTCCATCGACGGTGATGTTGCCGCCGCGGCCAAATCCACCGGCGGAGCTTACTTCAAGCGTGTTCGTCTTGGTCGGATCGAAGTTGGGTGCAGGACGATTGCCGGGAACCAGATATGCCAATTCGAGGAAGTTCCTGCCGTTCAAGGGAATACTCTCGATGGTCTTCGAAGTGATCTGGCCCTGGATCATGGACTGGGTCAGATCCACATTTGCCGCTGTCGCATTCACCTCCACCGTCGTGCCCGTGCCTGCCACCTGCATTGCGGTATCCACAGTGGTGGTGCGCCCGGCAGCAAGAGTAATGCCTCGCACCTTGCGCAAGGCAAACCCATTCTCCGCGATGGTGAGCTCATAGGACCCGGCTGGAAGATCGGAAAGAACATAGAGTCCGTTTCCATTCGTGACAGTGCTGCGCGAAATGCCCTGTGCCGGATTCACAACGATCACCTGGGCACCCGTGAGGACGCCGCCTTTGGGGTCCGTTACACGCCCGTTCAGGGTCCCGGTTGGCACTTGGGAAATTGCCGAGTATGTCAAGGACAATATGACGCCAGACACAACAGCACAGATGCTTCTTTTGAACATCTAGGCGACCTCACTTCAAGATTTAACCGGCGGACTTGGGAGAAGACGCAGGCGGTTCTCGGCATTCTTGCAACGGGGCTGCAATGCTCGAAATAGCTGCGATTACAAACTCTATTGAAGCGCGAGAAGGGTTGTCGTCAGCCCAAGGTTGGTAGAAAAAACCAAACGAAAGATCTAGATACCCGAAAAGTCACAGTGGGCTGTTCGAGGTGGATCAGTTGTTGAATGGTCGCCCTCTCGGACACTCGTCATCCTGTAGAAACTATGGCTGCTCGGCCTCGAGCCGAAGGTGCGCCCAAACACCGATTCGCACTATTTTAAATGGCGCCATGATTGACGACGCGGCCGGCAACACTGAACCACCGCTCAGTACTCGAGTGTTGGAACTACGTAGGTGTGCTTTCTGACTAGGTTGGAATCGAAAACGAGTCGAAGTACGATGTTGTTGTTCCGCTCGGATCCATTCGGCGGAACACACGAGTTGCTTCCGTGCGGGCTGCTTGGAGGTGATCTCGTGAAACTGTTCAGAGAGAGCAAGTCAAAGTATTACTGGTATGACTTCACGGTTCGCGACGAGCGCTACCGCGGGTCGACCAAAGAGACCATCGAAACGAGAGCGCAGAAGGCTGCCTTTCTCAAACTCGCTGCCGCGATCAAGGGCAGCAACCCGCTCGACAGGAAGGTGCCCACGCTTCGGCAATACTCGAAGGATTTCCTTCAATGGGTGGAAACGGGCCGACTCGAGTCCGACACCCGCAGGTATTACAGAAACGGGTGGAGGCTTCTCGAGCAGACGAAGATCGCTGCAATGCGCATGGACCTGATCAACAAGGACGAGGTCGAAAAGCTGCAATTTCCCGGATCGGCCTCGAACGGCAATAACGCCCTGCGGACACTGCGGAGGATGTTTACGAAGGCCAAGGAGGGCAAGCAGATCCTTGAGGTTCCCGACTTTGCGCTTTTCAAGGAACACGGGCGGTCGCTCCGCCTCAACGATGACGCGGACAGGCGTCTGTCAGCGGTGGCAGAGCAGCCGCTGAAGGACATCATCGTAGTAATGCGCGACATCGGAATGCGCAACGCCCGCGAACTCTACTGCATGCGGGTGGAGAACGTGGATTTCGATGCCGGGACTATTTTCACGCCGGACAGCAAGACGGAGTCCGGCCGCCGCTTCATCCCCATGAGCCGTCGCGTGAAGCAGATTCTCGAGGCGCGCTGTGAGGGACGGAGCGAGGACTGGGTGTGGATGTCGCGTTATAAGGGAAAGCACATTGGGGAAGGAATGGTGTACCGGCAATGGGGCGCGGGCGAGGCAAGCTGCGGGGCTGCCGGGCGAACTCGTCCTCTACTGTGCGCGCCACGACTTCGGCAGCTTCGTGTTGGCGAAGACCGGAAATCTGAAAGCGGTCATGAACGCCATGGGCCACGGTGACGTAAGAAGCGCCATGGTCTACCAGCACCCGGAAGGGGAAATCATTCGCAACGCGCTAAACGCAAGGCACGTTCCGCGGCCCACCGTGCCCGACGACAACCAGGCAAGTGCCTGAACCTACCTGAATTGGTTCCCCAAGCGGCTATTCGAGAATGCTGATGCCGGATCAGTATGCCAGGCGCGGCAAAGCTAGCATCATGCTGACCACTGAGAACGGGCGATTATACGGGGTCAGGGAAACGAGAGCCACTAAATCGCATCCCAGGACACTGACTTCTCCCGTCCATTGCAAATCAAGCACTTTGCAAATTCCGAAAGTGTGATTCGAGTTGCCCCGAAGGGCATACCGGGATCCGACTCACGAATCAATGGCGCTTCTCATCCAGCCTCGGCAAGCGCACTGTCTGTGAGGTCTGAGAACTTTGCAGCCATGGTTGGGTTACCACGGCTCAATTTTCTTAATGTAACGTCCTGAGCCTTGTCGTTTGCAAGACGAAGATTGTTGGCTGTTCCGAGCAGGGCTGCCTTCGTCTTTTGTAGGTGATCGATGGACTTGTCTATCTCATCAACCGCAGTTTGGAAATGCCTGGAGGCCAAGTCATAATTCCTCGCGAATGAGGTCTGGAACGCCAAGAATCGGTTTTCGAAATTCGAGATGTCGATGTTTTGGGCCTTGATGAGCGCCAACTCTGATTTGTATCGAAGGGACTTGAGTGCTGCATTGCGAAGCAATGTGACAATAGGGATGAAAAACTGCAGTCGTACAACGTACATCTTTGGATGTCGGTAGACGTTCAATCCAAACGTCTCTGTTTGTTCAGAAGCGATCGCATTCTGATTTCCCGCCAATGCGAATCCCGGGTTGCGCTCATGAAAGAAGATTTTGTTGGGTACTACGGCGCGGTGCTCCGTACTTAGCAGATCGACATCGATCAACTGGTTCAAACTTCCTCCATGGAGTATTCGGAGAGGAGTTCAGACAGCACAAGCGCTGCTGCTGTAGCGCCCACAAATGGAGCTCCCACGGCTTTACCAGCCAGCAGGGTGATCCCGCACTGATCCAGTTTGCCCTTCCGAATCAGATCCTCATAGGCTGGTTGCAGCGTTACGTCATCCCGAGCCACAGACGTTCGCGGCCAGATCTCTGCGCTAGGACGACTCCCTGGAAACAAGTGAATGCGCAATGTTCGGAAGTCCCGATGTCCCCGGCCTAAGCCCGCTTCCAAGACAAGATCAAACCCTGCCTGGTCGAGAGCTCTGCGACCGAGCGCATTGTCGATTCCGCAAAACGCAACCGCTGGTTCGAAGTTTTGCCTCCTTATCCACGAACCGAACAGGCGTTCCTGTATTTCAGCTTGGAAGCCTCTACGTTCTGCCCACGACGCGAGGACCCGCGTCTTCATCTGTCCGACCATCAAAGCGCCCGTGAGAATCGATGTGCTCTCCGTTGAGGTCGTAATGCGATCCGTGTCCTGCAGAACTAGCTTGAGATTTCGAGCATCTGCATAGGGCAACAGTCCAAGACCCCAAAGGTAGGCCTGTCCAAGATGGCCAAGTCCGATTAACCAAAGAGAGGACGGAAGATAGGCCAATGGAGGCTCGGAAGGGTCGTCAACAAGCCAATCTGTCTCGGATGTCAGGTTCCACAAAGAAACGCCAAGCGATCGTCGGCCAGCTACGGGTGCCGTTCCATTGACGTAGAGAAATGCTTCATTCACGGCGAGTGCAGCAGCCAGCATTGCTGCGGTTGGAATTGAGCTCGCACCACGAAGCTCTAGAACGCGGTTGCCTGGGACAATTCCCCCGCGCCATCCAGTAGCAACTGGGCGAACTGCAAAGCCACTCGCAAGAGCAGGTGCCGCTCCGATCAGGATTCGCATGGAATCTGACCCGTCCTCGTGCCTAGCCACAGCGCCCAATGACAGAACGGCATCTTGGAGAGTGGGTCCGAGTCGCAGGGGGGTCTTTTGGATTGCAGAAAGGTCGCCGATTACTGTGACCCCGCCCAGAAACACGCGCTTCGCCAAAGCCACGCAGGTAAGGAATATCGTTTGCTGGCAGGTCTCGTCAGCGTCGCCTGGCACGTAGTCGATCACCAGCTTGTATCCGCTAAAGATTGCCTCCGCTTCGGCCACAGTGGTCGCCGTGCCGTTGTCCATCAGCTGCTTAACGAGGCGATGCAGATCGTCTGGGCTTGTCAATTCTTGCCCTTGGTCCTTAGATTCCGATATGGAAGAAATCATTTCGTAGTGCTCCCGAGATGGCGGTCCATTGTTTAGCGCCCTCGTACTGATAAATGCCAAGGTTGCGACGCGAACACGGTGCTGATGCGAAATCGGGCAAGATGAAGGCGACATGACCCTTCATGGAGATCATGGGATTAGCCTTATCCGAACCGCTCTGGCTTTCACTGCCAGGATGGACGTGGATACCGGCTCAAACAATGCTGCCGAAAAAGGAGCCCACCCTCTTAGACCATCGAGACCTTCCACTCCCAACGCGGCGTCCCCCGGGGAGAACGGCCTCTTTCGCTACGCTCCAGAGCCCCTTCTCCCCGAAAACGACCGCATCCTCATCCTCAAAAGTGGTTATGAGTGGTTCCCTTTTACTCCGCCCATGACACGGGCGAGGCTAAAGCGCGAATCCGGAAACAGCTCTCTGTGTATTATTCCTACCAATTGGGGCTAGGCCAAACTGGTCCGGGCCGGCAGGTTTCACCATAGTCCACAAAAACTTGGGCGCCTGTCATATAGGCCGCGTCCTCGGAAAGAAGAAAGGCAATCACACTGGCAATCTCTTCAGGTTTCGCCATTCGACCCGTGGAGGCCTTTACCTGCGCCGGATTGTCCACCTGCATGGCCAACGCCCGATCGAACATTGGTGTGTCTACATTCCCGGGGCATACGCAGTTGACGCGGATCCCATCGGGAACAAGTTCTACGGCTAAGGCGCGTCCAAGGGCAGCCACAGCCCCCTTCGTCGCGCAATAAACAGTGGTATGTGGTGTAGCAACTTGTCCGTAGTTGGATGCGGTCATGCAAATGGCACCTGAATGCTGGGCGCGCATGGTCGGAATGCATGCTCGAACGGTCAGAAATGCACCTCGCACGTTGACCGCCATGATCCTGTCAAATTCCGCCGCGGTAATGTCACCGAAGTCGCGCATTGGACCTTCGATTCCGGCATTTGCCACCAGAAGGTCCAGCTTCTTGAAGTGCGAGAGGACATTGTCGACGGCAGCTTCGATCTGCTTCTCATCAGAGACATCCGCACTAAGAGATAGCACGCGCACTCCGGCAGCAGCGCATTCCTCCGCTACGCGGCTTGCGCCCTCGCCATCGACGTCTATGACCGCGACATGGCATCCTTCGCTGGCAATCCGAAGACAGGCGGCTTGGCCGATCCCCGAAGCACCTCCCGTTACTACTGCGACCTTGCCACTCAATCGACCTGACATTTGTCCTCCTTTTGAGAGATTGCAATTCGAAATCCCAAGGGCCGAGATAGCGACCTGCTAATCACTTCCACGCACGTCGGAAGGAATTTGGTATACTGTCTACTATCATGCTGATGAGCCTCCTCGACGATGCGTCCGGCCTTTCTTCTAAACCTGTCTATCGTGCGCTGACTGACTGGGTCGTCCTGAAGATGTTGGACGGTGTACGAAAAGGGGAATTCGTACCCGACCAGAGGCTTAGTGAAGAGGAGCTGGCCAAGCGATTTGAGGTGAGCAGGGCTCCCGTGCGGGATGCTCTTCACCGTCTGGAACAGATCGGCGTGGTCGAGCGGCGACCGCCTCGCGGCATGTACGTGCGCAGCTGGACCGACGCCGACCACGCAGAGGTCCATGCGCTTGTGGATGCCCTTAACCTGCTTGCCGTGCAGTTGAGCTTCGGACGTCTGACAGAAGAAGACTTTGCTCAGCTTGAGCGAATCCTCGAGGAAGCGAGTGGAGCCACCGAGACCGGCATTGAGGAAGATCGAAGGCAAATTCAGCGAGATTCGGACTTTCATTTGATCATCGCTCGCGCCAGCGGCAACCGGCGATTGGTTCAACTCATGGAACAATTGATGTTGCCCGGCGTGCTCTATGTAACCGAGGCACACGATTACCTGCAGCGAGACTTCTGGCTTCATATTCACGGGGGACTTCTTGAAGCATTGCGAAGCGGCAACCTGGAGCAATCGGAAGCACGTTCGATCGCGAATGCTCGCAAGATACGAGAATTAATGTTCCAGCATAGTGGTCACCCCGCCGAAGGGGCCGGCGCGCCGCCAGCGGATGAAGGTCGGCCGCAAGCTCAACAGGCACCCATGGATGTGCCACCCGTCGAGCTTCCTGGGAAGAGTGCTGCCCTTCAAAACAGCGATCAATTGCACTCATAATCCAAAACCTCCCGGACAATGATCCTGTGGCCGCCAGAGCGGGGCATCATCGAAGTGGGGCAGCTTCCCAAAGCGCATCTGGATTCAGTATACAATAGACGGAATTCTGTTGACAATCGATAAACCGAGGATTAGACACTAAAAGAGGCACCGACTGCGCATCTGGAAATCGGTAGCTCGATCCCAAATCCAACTCGCCGCACCAGGCGGGACGAATCATCGCGACCTGATTAGGCAGTTGGTTTGTCGAAGCACCCGTCGTCCGGAATGCAAAGACACCTGCGCTGATTGAAGCCTTTCACGAGCAACAAAGTTCGCCGAGTTCTTGGGAGCAATAGATGATAGGCACCCCGCTGACTGCCTTAGATGAGAGACTTGTCTCCGATGAGTTTCTCGACGATCCCTATTCGCTTCTGCGACAACTGAGGCAAGAAGAGCCGGTCTACTGGAGCGAATCAATTGGGGGCTGGATTCTCACGCGCTACGACGATATTGTGCCGACATTTCGAGACGTCGCCCACTTCACGAACTACGGCCGTTTTGCCAAGACCGTTGAGTATTTGCAGCCTGACGCACGCAAGAAGCTTGCGCCGTTTGAAAGCCACTATCGCCAGAAGAACTTGCTCCAATCTGACCCGCCGGATCACACCCGGTTGCGGGCGCTCATCGTAAAGGTCTTCAACGCAAACAGCATCGAGGCGATGCGGCCGATGATCAGGAAGGTCGTCAATGAGGTAGTTGACTCGGTGGTGCCGCGCCGCCAGATGGATGTGATCCGCGACCTCGCCTTCCCCCTGCCATTCAGCATTCTGGGAAGCATCATGGGCGTTCCCAACACCGATCAGGATCGAGTGAAGTTTTGGGCCGACGAGCTTCTGCTCTTCCAGGGTGTCAATCGTCCACCTGAGGGAATGCTTCTGCGCTCCCAGGCCGCGCTGCTTGCCATGCGTTCGTATCTCACCGATCTCGTAAATGAAAAGCGTCGCAAGCCTGGGGACGACCTCATAAGCAAATTGGTCGCGGTAGAGGCCGAAGGAACTCGGCTTACCGAGCAGGAGCTCGTCTCCACCTGCGTACAGATGTTAGGGGCCGGACACGAAACCACCACCTCGCTGATCGGCAACGGTCTCTACCTGCTCCTCAGTCACCCGCACTCATGGAAGAAACTCCGGCAGAATCCTTCGCTCTTGAATTCGGCTATCGAAGAGATACTTCGCTACGAAAGCCCTGTCGCCCGCCAGCCTCGGCTCATTAAAGGGGGCGTTGAGTTAGGCGGGAAGACAATGCAGGACGGACAGGTTGTCTTCCAGATGTTGAACGCAGCCAACCGCGACCCAGACTACTTCCCCAATCCGGATAGATTCGACATCGAGCGCCAAAACAATAAGCATGTCGCATTCGGCATGGGAATCCATTTTTGTGTGGGAGCGGGACTGGCTCGCACCGAGGCGCAGGAAGTCTTCAAAGCAATCATGGAGCGTTTGCCGGTTATCCGTCTCGCGAGCGATAAGCCCGTCTGGGACCGACACAAGCCGAATTCGCGAATGCTGCATACGCTGCAGGTGACGTTCTAGAGCGCATGCCAAAAAGGAATGCGCAGTCCTGTCCGAGAACACGCCGGACGCAAGCTCAACGTGCCTTGGTCATCAGGAAGGACGACTTCCGTGCAGAGCGAGCGGAAACTTCTGGGAAGAGATAATCCCCGATCCTTCTTTAATGACCACGAGTTGATTTGCAGCGATGTTCGCGATCATCTCTTTGTTTCCATTTGGCCAGCGAATCTCAACATTTGCCGTGGCTGCGCTGTCCAGCCCAAAGTGGAGGCGCCGGTCATCCACCGAGAGATAGCTGGATTGCGCCAGCACTTCCTGCGCCTGCCGTTTGTTGTCGTACTCGGCAGTTATGCGGGCGCCGATGGCGCTGCGATTGGATTTCACTCCGATTAGCTTGACCTTGAGCCAGTGATTCTTCCCTGTAACATAGTTCCGGAGCAAGGATGGTGGCTCATTGCGATTGAAAATGAGGATATCCATGTCTCCATCGTTATCGAAATCGCCGAAAGCGCATCCGCGACTGCAATGGCGCGCGGTGACGCCCGGTCCGGCCGTGCTTGAGATTTCTTCGAACGTGCCGTTGCCGAGATTGCGATAGAGCAAGCGCGGCATCGCCATTGGAATATTGGTAAACTTACTTTCCACCTCAGGATAAACGCCGCCAGCGACCATGAAGATATCTGGGAAGCCATCATTATCCAGATCGCAGAATCCTGTTCCCCAGCAGATGTATTGAGTTTCGACACCTACACCAGCACGAATCGTGACATCGGTGAAGTCGCCTTTACCTTCGTTGTGATAAAGACCCGGCATGTCTCCCTGAAAGTGCGTCTTTACAATGTTCAGCTGCCCGTTCAGGTCGTAGTCGCCGACCCCGACCCCCATGCCGGCCTGTTCCTGACCGTCTTCGCTCAGCGCGATGCCACGCTGCATTCCTTCTTCGCTAAACGTCCCATCGTGATTATTGCGAAACAGCAAGCTTGGAGTCGAATCACACGCAACGTAGATGTCAGGCCACCCGTCATCGTCGAAGTCTGCCGCCACCGCAGTCAGGCCGTAACTCTTGGCCGCTTTGGCTACGCCTGATTGCTCTGTCACATCGGTGAACGTGCCATTCCCATTATTGTGAAACAAAATATGCGACTCGGGTTCGAGACCCCTCGGACCGCAATTCACCTCGATTCCTTTCCAATTACAACTCCGCGGCACTGTCTTCGGATCAAAGACCACGTAGTTTGCAATGAAAAGGTCAAGAAGCCCATCGCGATCGTAATCGACAAATGTGCAGCCTGTGCCCCAGCGAACAGGTCTGAGGAGACCAGCTTCACGGGTGGCGTCAGTGAATGTGCCGTCTCCGTTATTGCGATAAAGGACGTTCTGGCCCCAATACGTCACGAAGATATCTTCGAAGCCGTCATTGTTGTAATCGCCGACCGTAACGCCCATGGCCCAGCCGGTGCGCGTCAACCCCGCCCTCTCTGTAACGTCAGTGAAGGTTCCGTCGCGATTGTTTTTGTAAAGCCGGTTTGTTGCGTTAGGAGCGCGCCCTTCCATCAGCGTGCCAGACAACAGAAAAATGTCGAGCCAGCCGTCGTTGTCATAGTCGAGAAATGCGACTCCGGCGCCGGTGGTTTCGATAAGGTAACTGGTATGATCGGCCGCCCCACAAATCGACGGTGCGTGCAGCCCCGCAGGCGCAGCTACGTCGACGAATCGAGATCCAAAGGATCGGCCCGACGGTTTTGGACGAGGAGCGGGCGCAAGTCCGCGCGAAGCCATTCCATCCTGGCCCCGCAGTGGATTCCCGGACAATAACGCCGCGGACAAGAGGGCAAGCAGTTCACGCCGTGTAATCAACCTGGATGTATTGGACATTTCTTCCTCGAACCCAAGGCCTATCTATCAAATCAATCGGTTGCGGTTTTGTTAACATTATCAGGATCAATGCGCATCGAGCTGTCGAGCCAGCTGGAATTGTTCATTTGCCGATTGGTGCTCTCCGCTTGCTTCGAGCGCAAGCCCGAGATTGTAATGAGCTCCCGCATATCCCGGTCTCAACTTGATGGATCGTCTCAATTCCTGAATTGCCGGCATCAAATCGCCATCTTGCAGGAGAGCGAACCCTAGGTTGTTACGAGCTTCCGCCAAATCCGGCTGTAGATCAACGGCCTTCCGGTACTCGCTGACGGCTTGGGCGTAGTGCTTCTCTCCCTGATAGACGAGTCCAAGATTCAAGAGTGCGTCAATATAGTTGGCCTTCAACTTGAGTGCGGCTTCGAACTCTTGAATTGCCCGTGGGTCGTCGCCTTGGTGGGCGGCAACCAGGCCTCGGTTATAGTGAAATTCCGCAGTATCCGGCGAGATGGTCAGTGCATGTTCCAAAGAATCGATCGCCGTGTCTCTATCGCCCTGTTGCCAACTCAGAAGACCCAGGCTCTCGTAGGCCTCTGCGTAGTCTGGTTTCAGCTGGATGGCATGTTGCAGGTTCTCCTTCGCGGCATTCGCGTTTCCTTGCTGCCCCCACGCGATGCCGGCTAGATAGTAGGCAACTGGATTATCCTTCCAGAGCTTGAGCGCCTCATCCGTGTCCTTGAGTGCCAATTCCGGCTCACCTTTCTTCAAATGTTCGGACGCGGAGTTTACGATGTTAGGCACTCTCGACAAGCCGGTCCGGAACTGATGCAGCTGAGCCAGCTTGTTCATTTCGGCAGCAGATTCTTGATCACGTCCCATCTCTTTCAGGACTCGGGCGCGATTGTAGCTTGCTTGCTCATAATCGGGTTTCAGTTTCAGGGCCGCATCGAACTCGGCGAGCGCACCGGGCAGATCATGTGTACTCCAGATGACCATCGCCAATTGATAGTGGACGTCCGGATCGTTGGGTGCGGAGTTCCCTGCAAGGCGCAGCTCTGCGATTGCTTCCTTCGCGCGGCGCAAAGAATTGAGCACAATGCCCAGATGGAGGTGGGCCTGAACCATGCCCGGTTCCAAATGAATGGCTTCACGTAACTCTGTGACAGCACTCTGAAGCTGATCTGTCTGGGTATACAGCAAACCGAGATTGTAATGCGCGACCGCCGATCTGGGGTCGAGACGAATTGAATGCCTGAATTCAATGATGGCGTTCTTATTATCGGAATTTTGGGCTAGCGCGAGCGCCAGCCCCAGATGCATTGCGGCAGAGTTGGGCCGGAGGCGCGCTGCCGATCGAAAGTCGGCAACAGCGGCTTCCCCTTTACCGATCTGCTCAAGAGACATGCCCAGGTTGTAGTAGGCTTCGGCGTAATCAGGTCGCAGGTTCACCGCCGCACGGAATTCTTCCGTTGCAGCGGTATGCTTTCCCTGGCGCGCTAACGCAATCCCGCGCTCGTTATGATCTCTGGCATCGGAGACAGCCTGTGCGGCCGCATCGATCGCAACCTGGCCTGGCAGTGAGTAAACAGGAATCGGGCGTATAGCGGCCAGCAAAGAGACAACGGAGAGCAACCTACGAATTGGTGTCCAACGACCCATGTTTCCGAGGGAATTCCGTCCCTTAGCAGCTTCTATGCGCTCCAATGTTAATGGCACGTTTCGGAGTTCTCTACTTCAACGTTGTCTCTTGCATCGAGTTGAGATAAAGGGCGTTGAAAAGCAATTTGAACGTGCCACTCGACTGCCCCCTAAATGTGACTTCGGGACCGATCAGCGAAACCGTCCCTTTGCCGACCTTCCCCTCTGCAATTGCGGTACCGCCAGTCAAATAACTTTGCCCCCTTGCCCAGCCGCTATCCAGGACATTCGGTCCCGAGAACCAGCCCACGGTTGAAGCGTGCCCTTCCTTTGTGTCGGGCAACAACTTGAACATTGAACTATTGTCGTACATCACATCCACCACCCTTGGCATTCCAAAGGCAAGTGGTTGGGTGTCGTCTATATTCAACTTGAGCAGAGCTCCCGGAATAAAGAACTTTGCGTCGGGAAGCGGAAGTTCTTTGCCGTCCGGCCCCGCTTCGACAAGGTAATTCGTCAAGGGGACGTCGAGAAGTCCCGCCATCGTGGCCGAGCTTCCAATGGCGACAACTGCACCTCCCTGTTCGACGAACGTCTTGAGCTGAGGAATGGTCTTCTGTTCGCTGATGCCCCCCAGCCACGCCTTATATGCATCGGGAATATCGTCGGGAATCTTCTGACCCCACCCACCGTTGTCTATGCGGGGCTCGCCGCAGCCACCCCGGCAAAAGGCGTCGTTGGAAAAGACGATGACATCGAATCTGTCCTTCAAGTCTCCTGCGTCGAGTGTCTTTGGATAAACAACCTGGTATTGAAATTCGTATTGATCGAGGAGCCACCGAATCCACCCCGAGAAGACCAGGCCGCCGTAGACATCATATAGACCGATACGGATCGGCTTTAGCTTGTAGGCCTCACCGATGGGAGCTTTCGCCGCCGCATGAAGCGTAACGCCAAGTTCCTTGACTCCGTTTTGCAAAACGAGAAGTGACGCCGGCGACGACGGTACCCAAATCGCGCCAGTACCGAGATCCTCGCCGTCTGCATGAGCCGCGTTCTTGAGCCAAAATACTTCGGCATTCGCCTTCAGTAAGCGATTTATGAGCCTGAACGCATTGTTTACTCTGTGACTGACAAGATAACCAGCCGGCGTGGACGGTCCAACGATTGAGCCGGGAGGTGGATCAAGTAAGCCGTTGATTCTCTGAAACGGACCGTCGAAGCCATCCAGAACGCGATCATATTGGATACCCATTTGCATCGCCAAAGTCCATCCGCTGACGTCGTACACGGGCTTAGCCGGCTCGCCAGGTTCGAGAAGACTGTTCGGGTGATCCTGCGGCTCAAACATGTCCATCACGAAGGGTCGGAAAGCCTGCCCCGTCCTGACGACATAGGAGCCAGTTCGATAGCTCTTGCCGGCGACCTGGAATGACGAGGTTGCTTTTAGCACGGTAATACCGTTCTTGAGCAACGCGTTGATGAACTGTGCCGCGTTGGGCTTGTCGGCCTGATCGGCCGGAATGATGAATCCGCGCGGATCGCGATGGGCCGGATCATGCAAGATCTTCTTGTACAAATCCGTGGGAGTGGTTGGCCTTTCGCGGCAACCGTTCGCATCGATCGTGTCTGCGCTGCCACCCTGGCTCCCTTGTGTGCAAGATTTCACTTCGGATGCCGCTGCCAACGCCTTGATACGCTCCGGAGTTATGGTCCAATTGTCGCGACTGCCTTTTTCAATGGAATTCGCACCCATGCGATACAGGTTGTAGAGCAACTGCTCATGATTGCGGGCGGCAAAACTGAGGAGAGCTCGGTCATTTTCTATCTCATAGTCGATCGATTGCCGGTAGTGCCACTCTTGCGGCGCGATCGGCAACGGCTCGCGGGCGCTCGGCAACTGATTTGAGGCCACCAAAGAAATCTCTTCCGGCGTTGGATTTCCGATGATCTCAGTGAGAATACCGACCATATTGTGAAAAAAAGGCGAGTTGAACATCGCTCCGTTCCACCAGCAGTCGGAACTATTCATCACAGTCCCGCCCTTCCCTTGGGCTACGAGGCGGGTATGCACGGCTACGGCTGCAGCTGTCATCTCCAGCGGAATCAATGGATCCAAGTTGTAATTGAGGGGACTGCAGAGCGCCGGCATCGAGATCACCGTCCCTGCCGGAGAATCATCACCTTGATGGTGGTTGGATACGATCTGCGGGAACCACTCGATGTAAAGCTGCCGATCGACATTGGTAGATTCCGGCAAGTTCGCCATATAGTAATCGCGGTTGTCGTCTTCCCCGGCATACTTCTGCCATAGAAGGGGCACCCCGGCCAAACTGCGCTTCGAAGGATCCTTCTCGCGCATGTACCATTTGGCCACCATATCCTGACCATCCGGGTTGACTTGGACGTATAGTCCGATTACGTCATCCAGAAGGTGCATTGTCTCAGGATCAGTACGGCTGGCCATCAGGTAAACCTGTTCCATCAGTTGCTGCGAACCCACAGTCTCGTCGGCGTGCAAGCCGCCGTCGATCCAGACAACCGGTTTTCCCTCGGCAGCGAGTACGTGGGCCTGGGCATCCGTGAGCCCATCGGCGTGCGCCAATTTCTGAACGATCCCCTTGTAGCTTTCGAGCTTCTTCAGGTTTTCCGGAGAGGTAATGATCATCATGTACTGCGGTCGGTCCTCCGATGTACGCCCGATCTCCACAAGCTTGCAGCGGTCACATTCGGAGGCGATTTCTTTCCAGTAACTAACGAGCTGAGAATAAGTTGCAATCTGGTAATCATCACCGATATTGAATCCGAGAGCTTCCCTGGGTGTCGTAATCTCCCGGGCCTGGGCAGAGAGAGAACGGGCTGCGAGAACCAAAGCGAAAAGCAGCAGCAGCGCGGCACAGCAATGCCAGTCCATCCTCGAAATCTTTGGAACTTTGGTGTGCGAACGATTCACTATACACTCTGACTTTCTAGAATTGGGCTTGCGTGAGTTCCGACTTTCGAATACTGGTGTGAATTGCGACGTGACTCACAGTGTGGAAACATCACTCACGTCGTGCAAAATAAAGCAGCCTGCGAATTGATATCCCGCAACTCATCTCTCAGAAGGAACTCCATGTCTTCGCACCAGGAGAAAGACAAAGCCCGTACCGATCAATGGAACCAGGCTGGCAGCGATGAGGACCGGCTTAAAGGAATAGTGGTCAACAACAGTGCCGATCAGAAACGTGGAGACGATCGTACCAATGCCTCCCCCTGTTAGGCTCATGCCGGTCACGGACGCCACCGTACTGCTCGGATAGATATCGGAAGGTAGTGCAAGCAGCATGGTGGACCAGGTCGCATAGGAGAAACTCGATATCGAAAAGAAAACGACAATCAGAGAGAAGTGCGAGGTATAAACGGCAGGAATCAGAAGGACCATTCCCAGGGTACCCAGGACAATCACGAATTTGCGTGCGCGCAGTACCGGCCAACCGCGGCGAATGAGTTCACTGGACAATCCGCCGCCAAAGAAATTACCGAGATCACCAGCCAGATAAGGAAGCCAGAAGCCAGCCAGCGTGTTCTCCAGCTTGAAGCCCTTGGAGACGACGTAAATGGCAAACCACTCCATGATGAAGAACCAGACAGGGTCTGTGACGCCACGGGCAACGATAATGCCCCAGGTTTGCCGAAGAGTCAGGAGGTCACGCCACGGGATCACCTTTCCAGGGTGATGATCCTCCCTGACCACATGGACCTCCAACGTCTCTTCCAGATCCCTCGCATGCCGGAGCATCTTGCGCTCCGCCGTTCCAATATGAGGATGAACTTCAGGCGGGTGATATAGAGCTTTCCAAGCGAGGACCCAAAGGAAGCCGAGACATCCCGTCATAAAGAATACTGGGCGCCACGTTCCAAAATGATGGTATAGCCACAACACAAGGACAGGTACTATGGCCCCACCCACGGCCGAGCCACTGTCAAAGAATGCGATCGCCCAGCCGCGTTCTGATTTTGGAAACCATTCGGAGACCGCCTTCGTGGCGCCGGGCCAATTGGCAGATTCGCCGACGCCCACCAGGAATCGAAAAACCACGAAACTGCGCAAACCCACCGCCAGGCCCGTTACCATGGCCGCGAGCGAATACCAGCTCACACTGATCAGCAGGCCTACGCGAGTTCCGAGCCGGTCGAGAAATCTTCCGCAGGCGGTCTCTCCAAGCGCGTAAGAAATCCGAAATGCGATTAAGATGAGCGCGAAGTCGGTGTTCGTCCAATGAAACTCGATCTTCAGGTAGGGAGCAAGAACACTTACTGTCTGGCGGTCAATATAGTTGATAGCTGTTGAAGCGAACAGCAGGCCGGCGATCCACCACCGGAGCCGGGGAATGATGATTGCATCACGGTTTGTTCTCAACAATTGAGCCATCACTCACTGTTTCGACTAACTTCTCCATTGCTAGGCATTCAGGACGTTAGAGAAGAAACCGCGTCGTCTTAGTGATCCCTATTCAGATGATCCTCTCCATCTGTCAACCATTCCACATTGAAGCGCGCGAAGACTAGCTTGCCGTAGTGGTCGGCATATCCCCCATACGTTTCACCGGTCTCGAAGAGGATGGATACTGAGCCATCCGGCAAGACCGTCATGCTTGAATAGGCCCCGGGCCCCTTCCGGATCAACTTCGCCACAGGCCAGGTCTTCCCTTCGTCATAACTCAAGCGGACAGTGATATTGAAACGGCCTCGTGGATCCGATTCCACCGTTCCGGCGCCAATGGCGCCGCTCACCGGGTTCGAAAACAAAAGACGATTCTTCGAGTAGCCTTGGTCCTGCCGAGTATAGCGGATCAGACTGCCTTCGCAATCCGGGTCGGGCAAATAGGGATTCGCAACCGGTTGGGTCCAGCTTTCTCCCTTGTCTTTACTGATCATCATGACGCGATTTGGTGCGTGACGCCGGCTGAACAGCAGCGAGCCATCCGCCAGCTCGACAACTTGGCTCTCGTTGAAATCACCGGGAGCCTCGCCTCCGGACTTCCAATTCTTGCCATGGTCGTCGCTGAAAACAACTCCCTTGTAGTGCTGAACCATCAACGTGCCAGATTGCAACTGAATTCCAACACCGGGGCCAAGTTCGTGTTGCCCTGTTCCCGGCGTGATGTCAATCGGCTGGGACCACGTTGCGCCCTCGTCCGTGCTCTTAATAACCCAGATGTCCGCCGGCGCATCCTTATATGGTTGCGGATAGAGATTCACCAGCAGGTAAATCGTTCCGTCTTTTTGATCAATGACCGGAACCGGATTCATGTAGGCTTCGCCGTGCGCACTTCGAATCACCGTCTGCATCGGCAACCACATCATGGTGTTGTGCTTTGAGCGTCCTTCCCCCTTTGGCGAAACATACGCAGGCTTCCATTGGCCGGCATTGCCAAGACTGCGCTTGAGAACAATGTCCGTGGGCACGCCATCTTCGCTCTCGTCTCGCCGACCTTCGCTGAACGCCAATACCGTTCCGCTCTTGGTGCAAATTACCGCAGGAATCCGATAGGTGTTGTAGTTGTCCTGACCACCAACGAAGAGATCTGTCTGTTCAAAAAGCGCCTGTGCATGCAGTGCCGCGCTGTCTACCCATGCCACCATCGCTAGACCGAAAAGCACTGCGATGCGCAGATTTCGTGCCATGAATTATTACCACCTTCAGAAAGTTGCCTGAACGGAAGGGCTTTTGATTTTTTCTTCGTCTACTGTGAGTCAAATGGATGATGCGTGTTGGCAATTCCTTAAAAGGAATTGCCAGCATGCAAAGCGGAGAGACTGACGTCTGGAGGAAAAATCTCCTAGAAGACCAGCTTAACTGCCAGTTGTCCAATGCGTGGGGGATTTGCCGAAGTGACATCCCCGAATTGGCTTGAGTTGTAGTCGCCGATCGGATTATTGAACTGGGTATGGTTAAATACGTTGAAGAACTCCGCACGGATCTCTAGGGTCATCGGCTCAGTGATGTGTGTCAACTTGTGCAGAGCAACATCAGTATTGAAGGAGCCCGGACCGTAGAAGAAGCGAGGAGGTATATTCTGCAGGGTACCCATTGGCGGTGCGCTGAAATTGCCCACAGAGAAATCCTCATTATTCTGTGCGGTACGGGGATTCAGGAAATGAATCGGTTGGCCGTTGTAGTGGGGAAAGTCTGTACCCCCTCCGCCAATGCCGGCAAGCGATGGGTCGGCGCTGTCCTGAAGAGTGACTGGCAAGCCAGTAATCGCGCGAGTGATCCCGCTGATTTGCCAACCATCCACGAGTCGCCTCTTGGTTCGGAGCATCTTTCCAAAGGGCAAGAAGTACGAATAGCTGACCACGAAGTTGTGTCGGAGATCGAAGGCTGAAATCGCCCGCGATAATCTCTGATTGTACGGATTCGTCCACAGATCTTGAAAGCCAGAGTTGTCGTCGATGGATTTTGACCAAGTGTATGCGGCCAGAAGATGCAAATCGCCTACATCCCTCTGGACACTCGCCTGGAACGCGTTGTAATTGGAGTTCGCCCAGGATTCCTCGTAGACAAGGTCGCCAAAGTCCAGGAGGCCCTGACTCAGCCCTCGACCCGATGTGACACTATACGGGCGAGTGCCGTAGACCGTTTGTCCAGCGGCCGTGGTATAAATGTTGTTCTCCCCGAACGGACCGCAAGTTGGGCTTCCAGGTGCAACTGCGCTTGTTTGGCTGAGGCTGAGGCACAACTGCTGATTTCCTGGATTTGCCTCCTGGAGTCCGAGCAGGTGATGTCCCTCGGAACCCACATAGCCCAATGTCAAGATCGCAGAGTTGCCGAGCTGACGTTGAATTGACAAATTGTACTGATTTGCTCGCGGCAGAACATTGCCGATCCAAGTGCCCTGAGTACTGTTCAGTGGCAGGTACTGGTCCCAAATACCGGTTGTTCCAACGGGGTATTGCACGAACGGGAAGCGCTGGCCAGGGTTCTGAGCGTTGCGCCCTTTGTAGGGTTCCTCGAGATAGACCAGGGTCGTACTGGCCCAATATTGAGCAAAGGGCGGGTTGCCAGATTCCCAAACATCCTGGATTTCCTCATATGCCGTGTAGTAAATTCCGAATGCTGCCCGGATGCTGGTCTTTCCCGGACCACCAAACAGTTTCCCTAGAGGTCCGTCGCTAAAACCTGGGGAGTATGCCGCGCCAACACGAGGAGCAAAGTTACGGTAGCGGGTTGGACTCATGCCTGGTGCGATGCCCGGATCCCCTGGAAAGACCCATCCTTCGGGGGCATCTGGATAAAGCTTGGACTGTTCACCCGGTACGAATGTCTCCACTCGACGCTGAGTGTCTGCCCACGGCGTGCTAAACTCCCAGCGCAGTCCCAAGTTAACGGTCAGGTTCGGATTCACCTTATAGCTGTCCTCAACGTAGGTACCAAAATAAGTCGAGCGGTCGTTAATTAGAGCCGGGCTGTCCTGGGTGAATGAATCGGGCGCACCGAGCAGATAGTCGGCGAAATCGTTACCGGTTTCTGAGCCCGCGAAGCCAAACCTTCCGTTGTTTGAGCCTTCACTCGTTAGGTTCAGCTGGAATTTGCGAAGATCTACTCCTACCTTGAAGGATTGGCGGCCCTTCACCATGGAGAAGCTATCCGCCAGCTGGTATGTGTTGTTGTGCTGAAAGAAGACGGACATCTTTGCCATACTGTCGTTCAATTGTGAGAGGGTCATGCTGGGCATTCCCGTCAGACCGGGTACCGGAGGAATGAGTCCGAGCCCACCTGAGACCATCCCGAATTTTGTCACCGGGCCCAACTGTGTCGTCGATGGCGACCCTTGATTCAATGCCCGGCGCGTGAAGTTGAGGCGGAACTCGTTGACCGCCTCCGGGCCGAACGTTTTGGTATTGCCGAGAAGAACCTGTTGGGCACGCGAGGGGGTACTGGTGGGAAATCCCGGCATGTCTCCGCCGCCGTATGGGTTCAGGACGGTCGCGTCATCGATGATGTAGTACATATTCCACAGTCCGGTTTTATGCGTGGTTAAGTCAACGCGCACGCTACCCTTCTGGTCAGGTATCGATTCGATGTTCGACGTGCTCGACCAGAAAGGAACTCCTTGCTGATTCGTGCCAACCGGCTTAACTATGTACTGTAGTGTGTCCGCAGCCGCCGGAGACCAGGCAGCCTGCGGTATTACCTCGTCCGGAAAAACGCAAACTCCAGCCAGCGCATCACCATTCCCGGAGCACCCAGGGACCCAATAGGGCTCACCCGTGTTGACGGTGTATCCGAGCCGCTGACTCAGTACGTAGTTCATACTATTGTTAAACTGATTGTTCCCACGAACAGTCCCCGCGAGGGGCGAGTATCCTGTGACCGCCGTGTCGGAGAAATCTCCGGTTCGCTCAGTAGCCGATGGGACGTCAATCTGCCCGCTGCTGACACCTTGCGTATAGTGTGTGCCCTCGTAACCCACGAAATAGAAGAGTCGATCCTTTACGATTCGACCGCCAAAAGTCCCGCCGTATTGGTTTTGCCTCAGCGATCCCTTCCGGGTGTTCGGAATCGGTTGCCCGGTCGCGGGGTCGACTAGATCCTGATCAAAGTAGCCCGCGGCATCCAGCTTGTCGTTGCGTAGAAACTCGTAGGCGCTCCCGTGTATCTGGTTGGTCCCGCCTTTAGTGACCACATTGACGACCCCGCCCACCGCTCGACCGTACTCGGCGTCTGTTGTATTGGTCAGAATACGGAATTCTTGGATCGTATCCAGCGAAGGCACGATCGATGCGCCATTTTGAAAACTGTTCTCAACGTCGCCGCCATTTACCATGAACGAGTTACCTGACTCACGGGCGCCGTTGATTGAGTACATACCCTGGAAATCGTTGCCAGACGCTTGCTGGAAAGTTGTGTTAGCACTCGAAACTACCGGGACCACTCCCGCCTGGAGTGCCATTAGCTCAATGTAGCTGCGTCCATTGAGCGGCATCGTTGTCATCTTAGTGTCTTCGACTACGTCCCCCAATTGAGTGCTGGTCGTTTCCACTTGCTCTTCGCCGGCTGCCGCCGTTACGGTTTGCGCGGTGGCTCCCACTTCGAGCTGAAAGTCCGCCCGGAAGTTCTGGTTGACCAGAAGCTTGATGTCGGTCCTAACTGCAGTGCGGAAGCCAGCCGCTTCCACTTCGACCTTGTAACCTTCGCCGACCGGAACAGTCAGAAATTGGTAACCCGCCTGGTCCGTTTTGATCGTGCGGCTCATCCCTGTATTAGGGTTGCGAAGAGTAACGGAAGCCCCGACCACGACGGCTCCGCTCGGGTCCGTTACTGTCCCCTGGACCGTACCCGTCACGTCAGCCCAAAGCGATAGCCGGCATACAAAGACAGAGAGAGTCACGAGGAGAAGTCTGGTCAGTCGAGACATCGCATTAGCTCCTTCGAATACCGTATACGGAATGTTAAAATACGGTAACGCCGGACTTGCTGGTTGTCAAGAGAGTTTCTTATGAGACTGCATTTTGTCGTCCGTCTATCGTATACTGAATGCGGCGCGTGAGCGGGCTCTACTCTATAACAGGAGATTCAGGACAAAATTCCCATGAGCGAACCAACGCACGGCACTCCTTCAACCGAGCTAACGAACTTGGATCTGGACTTGTGCACCCTCGCGGAAAAGCAGCTTTATACGGCCGTCGTTTCAGATGCCTTGGATCAGATCGGAATGCGCAACCAGGCGATGAGGGAATACCTCAGACCGGTTTATGCTTGCAAGCCGTTTTGCGGTTGGGCGCGAACCATCGCGTGCTCCGATGTTTATCACATACCCGCGGACCCCTATGCGATGGAGATCGAGGCGATCGACAGCATTAGACCGCGCGAGGTAGTGGTAGTTTCTACTCAGAAGTCGACACAGAATGCTCCCTGGGGTGAGCTGCTCTCGACAGCGG
Source organism: uncultured Acidobacteriaceae bacterium (assembly GCA_963800145.1). GTDB lineage: Bacteria > Acidobacteriota > Terriglobia > Terriglobales > Acidobacteriaceae > Telmatobacter. Next base: position 991,432 of record CAWCZX010000002.1, read on the forward strand.
CAAAAGTGCGGGGCGCGCGAGGCGCGGTCATCGACGGCCTCATAAGAGACGTGCGGAAGATTGAAGCTCTGGAGTTCCCGGTTCACGCAGCGGGCATCAAGCCTGTGGACTCAATGGGACGAGGCATTGTGACGGGATACAACATTCCGGTCGAGTGCGGCGAGGTGCTGGTGAACCCGGGGGATTTTGTCTTTGCGGATAGGGATGGAGTCATCGTGGTACCACGGGCCTGTGTCCAGGAAGTCGCGCAGTTGGCCCTAAGCAAGGCGAGCCGCGAAGACAGCTCGCGCTCAGAGCTGTTGGGCGGGGCCTATCTCCGCGACGTCTTTCGTCGGCATGGGGTCCTCTAACAGGGCTAATCGTCCCTGAAATCGCTGTGTCGGCAATGAGACAATTCACAATACTCATCGCTATCCGCGAGGTAACGGAATGCAGATCGATATTCACTCTCATTTCTTTCGTTCGCCCGACCACTTCTCAAAGGATTTTGTGGAGCAGGCGAGGCGAGCCGCCGGCGCAGGTCTGAAGCTCGACGTGCACTGGGAGGACTATCACGCCCAGGCACAGGAGTGCGACTGGACGGTCGTCTTTGGAGGCAAGGCTGCTTTGGCTGGTCTCTGGGTCTCGGATGACGAGGTTGCCGCTTACACCAGGAGCCACGCCGAAAAAACAATCGGCTTTCTTTCAATCGATCCGACCCAGCCAGGATGGCAGGACGAGCTCCAGCATGGGCATCAGGATTTGAAGCTCAAGGGCATCAAGCTTATGCCCATGTACGCTGGCTTCTATCCCAACGATCGCAAGCTTGATTTCCTTTGGGAATACGCGACTCGTCACCATCTCCCTGTTCTCTTGCATACGGGAACGACATTTATCGGCCAGGCGCCGCTTGATTGTACGTTTCCCCGCCACATAGACGACCTAGCTATTCGCTTTCCGCAAGTCAAGATCATCATGGCGCATCTTTCTCATCCATATGAGGGCGAATGTGTCGTCACGATTCGCAAGCACCCCAACGTTTATGCTGATTGCTCGGCCCTCTATTACAGGCCATTCCAGCTCTATCATGCTCTCATGCTGGTTCAGGAGTATCGCGTCTGGGGCAAGCTCCTCTTTGGTAGCGACTATCCATTCGCGACAGTCGACGCGAGTGTTGCAGGCATGCGCAATTTGAACAGCATGCTCGAAGGCACCGCACTACCGAGACTCGACACGGAGCAGATGGAGGGAATGTTCAATAGAAACTCGTTCGAATTGCTCGAAATCGAAATATAAGTGCAACCCAGGCCCAACCTTTGGAGCGTAGATTTGTCGAACGATGACAAGTTGATCGTCGCGCAGCAAGCTCCCCTGATCTCGCGCCTGAACAAGGGTCTGGGATATCTCGAAGACGGCGTACATCCGGAAGAGGTCGCGCGATTAGATTGGAACCTGCTTCATGAAGACCTGAGTCTGCCAGTCGCTGTTCTCAACGCCGAGAAGCTCAAAAACAATCTCGCATGGAAATGGCCTAGTTCCCAACCCTGATGCAATTACGCACAAGTGCGCAACAGAAACAGCGGAGGCAAAGACGAGTGTGAAACGATACGGACCGGAAGCGGGCGCCACAACCCTGCCTATTGCGCGCGCCGTCGAAGCTGATGGCTGGCTTTATGTGTCAGGCCAGGTAGCTATGACGGAAGACGGCCTGGTCACCGGCAACATCATGGTCGAGGCACGGCAGGCAATTCGCAATCTTATTTCTGTGTTGAACGAAGCGGGCTATGGGCCGGAACACGTGGTGCGGTGCGGAGTGTGGCTCGACGATCCGCGGGACTTCAGCGCATTCAACGCGGTTTTCCGCGAGTTCTTCGGCGCACATCCACCCGCACGCTCCTGCGTTGTCTCGAGTATGGCTGTGGATTGCAAGGTCGAAATCGAGTGCATCGCCTACAAGGATCCCGCAGCTTGATCGAGCTGCAGGACCGCTCTAGCGCTTGGGCAAAATCGCTGCAATTCAAGATCGCCGCAATTATTGAGCGTTGATCTTGACTACGAAGTATGTAATCTGTTTGCCGCTTTCGAGCACAAGCTGGTGCGGCACCTTGAACGGAATGTGGACTACATCTCCGGCGAGCAGCTTTGTTCTGGCGCCGCCTTTGATAGTCTTTCCTTCCCACTCGTGTGGCTCGGTTAACTTCGGGTCGACAAGAACGCCGCCCATAATGAGAGTGGCCTCGCCGCTCAGAATGAAAAAGACGTCATTCTGCGTCTCGTGTAATTCCGCGCCTCCGGTAGCCTCGCGGTGAGCGATTTCGACATGGTGATTGCCATATTCGCCCAGGGTCTCTGAGGCCGACTTCTCTTCATCCAACTGATGAGTGAGCTTTCCTTCGATCTTCTGCAGATCGCTCCGCTGCCACACGGTCGTATCCGCGTTGGGCGAAGCCATCATGTGAGGCGCTGCCGCGATCGCCATTGCGACCGCGCCGTAAGTGCAAATTCTCGGAATCATGTTTTTCCGCTCCGCAGTTAGAATGACGATCTCAATTGCCAAGAGCTGTGGGAGACTCGCGCCCGCGAGCGGAAACAGGCTCGAGGACAACGCTGCCACCGGAAGAGACGACCAGCGCCTCGCTAAAGTTGTTCACCGTAAGCCCCGCATGGCGCGGAATCAAGTAAAGAATCTCGCCGATCTCCGGGAGCGACACTCCTGCTGGCGCCTGCAGGGTCAGATGTTCTTCCGACATTCTTTGCGGCGCAAGCTCCGGCCGGCCGAGAACAGCACAGTTGGGAAGTCCGGCGAAAACCGCAACGGCCTTGACACCCGCGTCGCAAGTTACGAGATCTGAGCGAGGATGACTGACCACCCGCGTCGCTACCAATGCGGCCGGGCGATAGCCAAACTTGGGTAGTTGGTGCTGCACGGTAAGATCGCCATAAATGGCCGCTCCCGGAGAGACGCGGAAAGTGAACCCTCCGGTCAGAAGCGGCGAGTATGCACTGGCAAACGGGAACACGGAGGTGCCGGATGTGATGACCTCGCCGACAGGGAAACCCGCGTCTTTAACCGTTCCCGCCAACCGGGCCAATTGTTCATAGCCATTGATTGCCTGGAGCCGGCGCTCTTCAAAACCCAATGAACCCAGCTGACCGTCGTAGTAGTGCAGCCCCCGAAAATGGCGTCCGGAATAGGTAATTGCTTGCACCATGTCAACTACCTGGCCCACGTGTTCCGGGCTTATGCCGGTGCGATCCATGCCCGGATTCACGTCTATAAAAATACCGATGGATGGATCCCACTCCAGAATCTGTCTTGGATGGTCCACCAATATCGAAATCGTCAGATTTGGATCGCGTGCGCTCAGTTGCTGGACGCGACGTGCATTGGCCCCCACCATGGGATATGCGACGAGTACGTCGCGCATACCTGCCTCGCAGGCTACAGCAAGCTCAAGTGTGGTCGCGCATTTACACTGTTGGATTCCGGACGCAACGAAACGCCGCACGACGCTGAGCAACTTCGATGTCTTGATGTGAGGTCGCAGACGATTCGGATCGCCCCCGGCGATTCTGATGGATGTGGCGATGTTTGCATCCACCATGTCCATAAAGATACTCAGGCATGGTGTAAGCATCTGCTCGATGCCGGCGAGCCTATAGGCACGATCGTCCTCGATATTTCCAGAGCGAGAGGACAACTCGGAAGTCTGCGTCATTCGATTCGCTGGCTCCAATTGACGGCTGGCAGCGGGCGGAATAGCGTCATCGGCCGCTGGGGCTTGACAGCACTGATTCCGATTTGAGTATTCCCAGGCGTTCAAGCTCTGAACGAACCCGTTCTTCCTGTTCCGGTGTTGGGCTTGGGTAAGGGTTGCCCGGATTAGAACAATCGATCACTCCGAGAAGTTTGAGAACTGTCTTGCACAGGCCCAAGGATTTCGCGACAATTGAAATCGAAGCAGGCTCCCAGCAACGCTGGACATTATGCAGCGAGACCGCTTCATCCTGAGACTTTCTCGCTGCAGCCCAGTCGCCCTGTTTTGCAGATGCCTGGATTTTCGCATATGTCGATGGAATAAGATTTCCAAGCGTAGGAACGCAACCAGCTGCACCAATCAAGTAGGCGGCGTCGGCCAAACAGGTGTGACCGGTCAGAACGCTGAACGCAGGCAGATGGCGGAGCTGAGCGACAAGATGTGGGAAGTCGGCGAAGTCAGCAGAATCCTTGATTCCAACCAATGTAGCTTCCTCGGCCAGTTCGACAACCGTCGAAATCTCCATGGGCGTCTGCGTGGCATAGGACGCGTCGTATGCCACCATTGGCAAATCTACTGCTTCGTGGATCCGCCGAAAGTGCGCCAATACCTCTACCTGGGTTACCTTATCGTAAATCGGAGCGGTCGCAAAGATTCCGTCAGCACCGGACGCTTTTGCCCTCTTTGCGCGCTCGATGCACCTGTCGGGGCTGGTGTCGATACAGCCGATCAAGACCGGGACCTTCCGACTCACTTCCTGGATGACAGTGTCGGTTACGAGATCGCGCTGTCGCTCAGTGAGTGTATGGAATTGGCCGGTTGCGCCGAGCACCCAAAGTGCGTCCACGCCACCGTCGACAACGTATCGTGACAATCTTCTAAGTGACGGGACATCAACGTCACCGTCAGGTGAGAGGGGAGTAATTAACGGTGGAATGATCCCCCGGAATTCATTTGTTTTCATTGAAATCTCTTTCCTCAAATATCTTGTGGGAGCCGGAGTTCTATTTGCTCCTTGCGAGTCAATCCTCAACGGAACGGTCAAAAACGGTGCGCCCTTTAATTGGCTTGTCGATTGTATACAGAATACTATAAATGCATCAACCTAAATTTTCTTTGCGTCGATATCGTCTATCGTATACAGTTCCCTTGGTTGGCGCGGTCGTGGAAATCTCCTCTGAAACCACATGACCGACCTTCGGAGATCCGCGCATGCAGCCTGAGCTTCGCCTGGCAATTGAGGCAGATATCGAAGAGACATTTCAGGTCTATCTCCGTGCCAACCAGGATCTTAACCGCCGCATCGGTCGAGTGGGCGACCTTGAGAAACATTCGCTACCCACCAGGGCGCTCGCGGTTCGCAGGAGCGCGCTTCGCCACGATTCCGAGCGTTTTTGGATTGCGGAGATTGATGGGACCATTGCCGGGTTCGGGCTTGCGATCAGGCGCCAATCATTCTGGTATCTTGCGGCTTTGCATGTAATGCCTCAATTTCAGTGTCACGGCATCGGAGGCATGCTCGTCCGGCGCTGTCTCGGAGATCTGCGCGAAGGCGACCGTTAGACTCCCGCTTCTCACGACCAGCGATTCGGCCAATCTGGCATCGACTGGCTTGTATCTTCGATTTGGCCTGCTGCCTCAGACCTCGATCATTCAACTGCAGGGAGTGCCGAAGCCATTCGGGCGAGGCGGCGTGAGGCTGCGCCGAGCCGACCCGTTCATTGATCAGGATGCCTTCGACCGGCTCGATCAAATCGTCTTCGGCGGTATCCGGCAGGAAGATCACCAGTGCTGGGCCATGGTTCCAAGCATGGCCCCATTCCTTGCGTACGATCAGGATCGCATTATCGGCTACATATATATAGATACCGAAGGCGCCCTCGGACCTGCAGCCGTTGAACGGCCTGACCTTCTCTCACCGACGATATCGGCTGCATTCGAGACACTTGCCGCGGATCACTCGGCCGAAGTCCAGATCAGGATTCCCAGTGCGGCTCGAGAATGCCTCGACTTCCTAATCTCCGCGCACTTCGGCTCGATCACGGAGATCCGCCTCTTGCTGACCTCTTGCGAATTCGGCCTCTTCGATCGGTACCTGTTTTCGGGGGCCGATGCGCTTCTCTGATCCGTTATGAATATCCTGATCCGGAATCCGCGCATTCTCTTCGCCGAGCAAACCGGGAATGACCTGTTCGTACTGAACGGACGAATCCAATATCGCCGCACGCGGCACGGGATGACTTCCAGCGGCGACGGATGGTACATACTGCCCGGTCTCGTCGACGCTCATGCCCACCTGATGACCTCGCCGGAGATTGGGGTCGCAGGCTACACCGAAGCACGGAATGCCGATCCCGAAGAACTGGCTCGACGCGTGATGATGCACCTGGCGGCCCAAAGAGCGGGCGGTGTGCTCGCGGTCCGCGATGTTGGGGCTCCAACGAGAACTGTGGTCGAGGTCATGAAGAACCTCGATCCTACAATGCCTCATCTCCAGGCGGCAGGCCGATTCATTGCTCCGCCCGGCCGTTATCTTCCGAATGTCGCCCACGAGGTTTCCGGTCGGGACCTCGTCCGCGCAGCCAGCGAGGAAGCCGCCAGCGGTGGAGGCTGGGTCAAGTTCATCGGCGACTCGTCCCACCGCGATCACCCCGGGTCCGAACCTGACGTTGGATGGACGGTGGACGAGCTACGGCCGGCAATTGAAGCCGCCCGGCGAGCAGGAGCGCGCATTGCGATGCATGTAACAACTCCCGCTGCGGTCGAAATGGCAATCGCACTTGACATCGATTCCATCGAGCACGGTTCTCATCTGAAGCCGGAGCACCTGCGGCAAATGGCGGAACGCGGTCGAGCCTGGACGCCAACACTGGCTGCCTTTCGGATCTTTCTGAAACGCATTCGATCGGGGGAATTGACGATGCCGGAGCGATCGTTTGCCGAGTCAGTCGAGGCCATTGAGCGACAGCTCCCCTTGGCCGCAGCGGCGGGCGTAACCCTTTTGTGTGGCACCGACGCCGCATTCGACCACGGAAAGATTGGGCTTGAAGTTCTGGCGTTTATTGACGCAGGTCTGTCACCCGAACGCGCGATTCGTGCCTTGACCATTGATTCCTGGAAATACCTTGGGCTTGGCAATCCGTTAGCGGAGAATGCCGTAGCCGATTTTGTGGCCTACGACCGTGATCCGCTCTCTGATCCGGCAGTTCTTCTCACTCCTCGTCTCGTTGTTCGAAACGGAACTGTGGTTGGTGGCGAATTATGAGCTTCCAGACTTTCAAGATTACAACTTGATGAGCGGCCGCACTTAATGTATTTCAAAGGAACACCGCTGTATCCCTTCGGCCACGCTCTCAGTTACACGACCTTCAGGTACGACAATCTTCACCTGGGCGGCAAGCCTAAGTGTGACCAACACCGCGGACCTTGAGGAGGACGAAGTCGTTCAACTGTATGTCCATGCAGCAAGCGAAACCAGCAAGTTATTGCTCCCCATCAGCTCCAAAGAGCAACGGGAGAGTTCGCTGAGTGACACACACGTTTCGCGGCGTGGATTCATCGAAAGGGCCGCTTTGTTGGGCGACGATTTGATTTTCAATACAGAGCAGCTCATAAGCCATCACCCCAAGCTATTCCCACTTTCCGACCTAACGAGAATATGGAACCCCGACTAGTTTCCTGGCGCTCTTATGACTCCTGACTCCTTATGAATTGAAAGGCATACAATTTTGCCGATCGCAGCTTGATGAATAGGCGAATTGGTCGACCGGCCAGTTGGCTGATATCGGGGCCCTTACGCCACCAAACGTCTTGTGCCAGGCCATTTCGATCCAGACTGACGCTCTGCTCGAGCTGATAACCTTCAATCGGGTTAGAGTATTCATCCTGAATTTCTACCCATGCTTCTCCCATAGCACCGCAGTCGATATTCAGTTGTAGCTTATTCCCCTCAAAAATCAGCGAAGGGGTGGTAAGTGTTCCACAATCGGGGCCTGCGTCCACAGAGACAAAACCATCCAGCCGCTGACTCGCCATTCGTATGTGGAAACTGCGCCACGCCCCGCCAACTCCTTCTGCCGAGCCATTCTCACCAGGAACGTTGTGTGTAAATGGCGTCTCCGTATAGTACTGATAAATGAAGTTGCCACGTTTGATTAGGCCGACTCCAGTAAACAGAGTCCCACCGACATCGTGCTCCTCCATCAAACCAAGTGAAATATAGGGTTCGCGATATCTATGGAACAAAATTCCATCACGGCTCACGGCAAGCTGAGAATCAAGCGGTCCGTCGTTGCGATATTTCCCCCTGTGATCTCGTCCGTAACTGTTTTGACCATCGTAGTGCCGGAAGAATGATGGAAAAGCGACGTAACTATCAGCAGCCCATGGGTACAGATTCACGCAGGGCGTATAAACGTCCGTGCGAGGCGGATCCTGGCTATCTGCTTCAATGACGGGCGTTGAGTTCTCAGGAAGCACGAGGCCATAGAAACCGTGGCTCCCCCTCGGATAATCCGGAGTCTGTTTGAAGCTGAAAGGCAACTGATCCAAAGATGGGGTCGTAGCCCGGGCTACAAATCGCCTTGCAGGGAGAACCGAGTAGTCGAAAAGTTTAGCCGGGTTGACACTGTTGGAGTCTAAATCCCACCCTCGTACATAGGCGACATATTCGTTGATGCGGGGGTCGAAAAAGACTTGGTTCTGTGTATCGCAAAGGAAGGGCAGTGCGACACCCTCTTTCTTCCGCTCCCACCGAATCCCGTCTTTGGATTTGAACAGGTAAAGCCCTCCCTCAAGGTTTCCATTTCGATCGGAGCCATTGAAGGTCCCTTGCGACTCGTTCCACGACGGAGGCGGGCCGCCCTCCGATGCAGTCCCGACCCACCAGAAACGGCATCCATCGGTCTCTTTTGGGTCAATAAACACTGACCCCTCGTCGACGTGAGGTAAGACCACATTGTTAGAACCATTTACATCATAAAGACCGAAGTTGGGGTGTACCCAATTGACACCGTCGTCGGAAGTGGAAAGACATGTTGTGTAGCGAGCCGGATTGGAGATTGGAGCTGCGTGGTAATACATCCGGTAGGATCCGTCCACTTCAAGGACGCTCAGATACCCGGATAACGCCATATCCTTCAAGGGTGGAAAGTTAATTGCATCTGTTCGCAAGGGCGGATTGGCAGTGAGCCTAATACCTTCAGACGATGCGATGAACTTGTCGTCGATGAACAACTGCTTCGCAGTGCCGACGCTTACGGTGCCCCCGTGCCGCTCTCGGCCTTGGCTGGCTCGTATGGGCTCTGTCTGACTCGCCCCTCTAAGTTGGGGACAAGCCGCCAACATCGCCGTCGCTTTCAAGAACTCTCGCCGCCTCATCGCGCCCCCACATTGATAGTGCCCCGCACATTGCTAGTGCCGTTATGGTTGGACATCGCACTTGGGCCTTCTCAGGTCGGCTCGGTCGCAAGAGCCTGACTTGTGAGAACAAGAGCCATCAACCGGGGCCCAATCGGAACCATTGCGAATGCCGCCTGAATACTGTATACAGACGACATTAGATCGGAGTTCAAACCGCGTCAAGAATTTTCGGACCCATCGGGATAGTCGGGACTGTTGATCCATTGCTTGCCGTCTGTTCAGTAGCTTATTGGTAGTTCAAACAACTCATTTCCCTCCAATAGAGATAGGATTGACCCCGGCCCCAGAGCCAGTCACCAGATCAATTTGTTCAGCGCATTCCAGGATCTTCAGAGATCCGCAAATAAAGTGTGATCCATGAACTCGCGAGTGGGCTTCCGGCGAAATCCGCGGCGCCGAGGCACACCGCCGGGCAGATTGAGGCGGCATGGATGCCCTATATCTTTGTAGTTGTCCTCGTTCTTCTTTTGGGGCTATAAGCCATTTCAGAACATCCTGAACCCGGCAACCATCGCGGTTCGGTCGCCGGCCCTTCACAACTTGATCCTCCACACTCCGCCTGTCTTGTTGAAAGCTTCTCCTTACCCCGGCGGTATTCAATCTGAACCTGATATCAGGGAATGAAGATTCCCTGATATCAGGGTGATAATTCCCTGTTCAGAATACGGCTTACGCTTTGAAAGGGCCGGCCCTTATAACTCACCTGATTTCAGCACCATACAGGAACCTCGTAGCCAGATTCACTGGACGAATTCGCGATTTTCCCTGTATTTTTCCCTGTTAGCAGGGAATCCGAACTGGAGACGGGTTCGCTGCAGACTCCATCCACCGCCAGACCTTCCTGCATCTTCCTCATTCTAATCACAAATCTCAGAAAATAGGGCGGTTGGACGATTTCCGTGTTGTCCGCGTTGTCCGCATTTTCCGTCGAATTCGGCCTCTGGGATGCTTTTTGCATGACAACGGCCGGGATGCATGACAACGGAAACCCTCGCGACAGGACAAAAGTCTGCCGTTGCGGAGAGCAGACGAAAAGGATCAGGCGGGTGCGTCGAGCCTCTTGAGGAACAGCTTGTACAGCCGTCTCAGTGCCTCTGACGAGGGCCGAAGGCCAGACCGGCACCCAAGCTGCAATCCGGCCAAATCGCCATACTCAGATCTGAGGCTCGGGTGCAACTCCACTTGCAGGCGATCCGGCTCAATCCCGAGCAGGTCCAGGTCAAACAGCGTGTGAATATCAGATCGAAGTAGTAGGCCGTTTTCAGGGTGGTTGTCTTGTTCGCCGCGGTGTTCAGACTTACTTACTGCCTTCCTTCGCATCTATCTTCGCCGTTGCCGCCTGGTTATTCGCATCCACGGTGATCAGCAACGGTGCTGATGGATGCATTGTGGGTGAATTCGACTCAACCAACCCGACCACATAAATGGGCTGTGTTATTGGCTTGGCCCAATCTTCAGCCTTGAGCGTGATCGTCCGGCTCGATTGTGCTTCAGTCACCAGTACGCCGTTGAGACCAACGTTGACCACGCGCACACCAGGAGGAAGATTCTCAACCGAGCACGGGACTCTGCCTTTGAAGCCATTACGGCGCTCGATGTGCAGGGTGACTTTCACCTCTTTCCCCGGTTCCAGAGCCACCTCTTTCACTTCGGTTGTCACAATCACATCGGGCGAAGGGGAAATCGACGCAAGTTGCAGCGGCTGATCAGCGTTCGTATCGCTGTTTGCTTCACGATCTACATCGTGGCCGTTGACAACGGCGTGGCCCACGAACTTGATAGGCGTGGGTTCGGTGTCGAGAGCCGCGTCGGGAGTCGCGGAAAGCACCAGCATAGTCGACATCTGGCCGGGAAGTATCGTCGCAGGGCTCGCGGAAACTCCTTTCGGCAGACCATTCACTTCGATCGCAATCGCGCCATCAACTCCTCGAACGGAATCCAACGACACCGTCACTGGGACAGACCCTCCCTGTGGGATGTTTGGGTTGTCGGGTTCGGCTCGAAGACGGAAATCCGGAGCTTCGTCGCGCAGGGTGAGCCGATAAGCGAAATCCGGGCCTTCCATTCCGCGCACATCTTTCAGATGCAGGAAATAATCGCCATCTGCCGGTACAACAAAGTCGAGCATTGAGTCTGCACCATAGCCTGGGCCGCCATCGTCATTGCGCCATTCCAGATGAAAGACAGGCAGGCCGTTTGACGGAAAATCTGCATCCGGAGGAAGAATCTGCGCCCTGTAAACTGGGGTATTCACGGCATGCACATCGGGCGACGTGCCAAGGTACGCCATGCGAACCCCGCCCATGCCCTTCAGAATGGTATCTGCGTCCGGCTGGTCGGGAATGAAATCGATACGATTCAACTCATCACCAACCATCACGTAGTCTTCTTCGTGCAGGCTTGCGGTGGAGACAAGTCGAATTCCGGTTGTTCTCGAATCTCGATCAGCAAGTGTCGTCGTGGTCTCATTCAAACAGCGAATCGTTGCCCGTGGAATCGAGTTCCCTTGTCCGTCCAATACTTCAATCACAGAGTCCAAGGGCGAGCCCAGGCGCGCAGCGGCGACATCAATGTTCAGCCTCTCACCTTTGCGTGCATGGAATCGGAAATAATCCTCATCCGGAGTTCCTCCTTGCTTCGTTTCGGAGTCAATGTGGCCGTTAATGGTCACGGGAAGTGACACCACCTGGGCGTTGGCGATGGTGTCGTTGGGTTCTTGTTCCTGGATTTCCGGTTCATTCCCAACGGCAAGCTTGACTTCATTGATCGGACGCACTTTGCCTACGGCTCCAAGCGGCATCGTGCTCCATCCTTCAGCCTTTGCCGGCGCGGCTACTGTGGCCTGCTGAAGTCCGCCGAGATTCACTCCTCGAATGGTCACCTGCGAGGCTTGGCCTGCCGGTATTCCGAGAGGGAAAACGCTGGTCACATAGGGTAGGTCGCCCGCGTCCATTCGATAAAAGTAATCGGCCCCCCCGCCAAGATCGCGATCTGTGATCGACACCCTGTATTGCCCCGCATGAGGCAGCTTGAAATTCAATTCCGCGTCCCGCCGGTTCGCATCCTCTGCCGACGTTTCCAAGCACATGCCCGGCATCATCGCTCAGAGTGATCATGGCTGTTAGCTTCGACCCCAGTTCCGATGCCATAACCCTGAAGACGATGTCTTCTCCGGCTTTCCCATCGAATTGAAACGTGTCCTTTGCACCATTGGTAGAGATCGTTCCAATCAACGTCGCCGGCAGTTCAACCATTTGTGGAGTCGCACCCGATTCCATTGCAGACGGCTCTGCTTGCCTGATCTCCGGCAGAGTGCCTACAGCAAACACAATCATGTTCGAAGTTCCGAGGGGCGTTTTCACGCGGAAGCGATGAATCCCTGGTACGGCATCCGGTGCGGCAGTGATCTCGACTTGGGCGGTCTGTTTCGTCCCCAATGGAACCTGTGCTTCAAGGTCTTCTCCGGCGCGGGGTCCTGTAATCTTCTCCGGCACCTCGGCTACTCCAGTCACCTTGCCACTCAGTCCCGGTGCATCAAAAAATACTTTGCTTGCATCTGTCAGGCTTCGTCCCTCAATGGTGAAAGAGACTGTAGTCCCTCGCTTCATCCCCACAGGAGAAATCTTTGCAACACTCGGAGGAATCAACGGTTCCTCAGCGAGGAGAGGTAAGCAGAGAGCCAAACCAAGCGCCGATACCAGCACGGGACACAAGATCCAGGTTTTCATCGAACCTCCCTCGTTGCACTCGCAGAACGTTTGCTAGCGATGCCGGACCGCTTCACCGGCTAGCTGTCTGATGGCCTTTGTCTTCGCCCGGTGGCTTCAGCGGACTGAAGACATTTGCCATACCGTGCGTCTCCTTGTAGGTGTGTGCGTTATACACACTGAGCGTACCGTTGTAACGACCCGCGGCGAGCCAATTGCCATCGGGGCTCATTGCCAAAGCTTCTACCCAGTCGGGCTGTCGATCGATGAGGCCAAGCAAGTCGAGCTTGTTATTTCGGAATCGAATCGACCCGTCGGATGAGGCGGTCACGATTGTTTTACCGTCGGATGCCCAGACCAACGCGAGCAGACTGTCCTGGTCCGCGATCAACGATTGGACGAGATGTCCCTCCGCGTCCCCCAGTTCCCAAACATAAATCGTCTTGTCGTAACCGCCGGCTGCGATCCGATCGCCCGCAGGGGAAAATGCGACACTCGTCAGACCGTCCGAGGCATCGCTCAGCGTGTAGAGACGCTTTCCGGTGGCAACATCCCAAATCTTGACCGTCCGATCCTGAGAGGCCGAGGCGATTCGCTTTCCATCCGGACTAAAGGCGACTGCAAAGACTGCGTCTATATGATCCTGCAGATTGCGGAGTTCCTTTCCGCTGGATGCATCCCACATCTTCACCGTCCTGTCATAGCTTCCCGAGGCGATGAACTTACCATCGGGACTCCAGGCGACGGAGTAGATGCAATCCTTGTGACCGCGCAGGGTCTTCAGCAGTTGATGCGACTGAAGATCCCAAATCTTGATCTCACCTTCAATTTGCGGCGCTCCACCTGCCGCTGCCATCATTTTTCCGTCTGGGCTGAACGCGATCGAACGTACATAATCCGCGTGCCCTTCGAATGTGCCAAGAACCCTGCCCGTCACTCGGATCTAAAAGGCGAACTTCGCGGAATCCACCAACCGCAAGCTCCTTTCCGTCCGGCGAGAATTGCAAAGATGCCACCGGGGATACAACCGAAACCTCGGGTCGAATCTCCGGCGTTGTCAGAGTTGGAGCGGAGTGCGCAGTCTCGTTCGGCGCAGGAGCGTTGCGCGCCTGCATTGATCCATGCCTTGATCTTCGCGATATCTGAATCCGGAAGAGGGTCATCGTCGGCAGGCATCTGCGGAGTGATCTTGCCTTCGAGCATTTCGATGATGCGGCTCGATGGAGCGTTACTCGGCACGACGACCTGCCCATGCTTCCCGCCCTTCATCAGGCCCTCATAGCTTTCAAGAACCAGCCCGCTTTTGTGCACAGTGCTGGAGTGACAGGCCAGACAGTGCTTTTGCAAAATCGGCGCAACGTCCGAGGCGAAGTTCGGCGTGGACGCGGCCATTACCTCACGCTCCGGTGCGACACCGATCCTCGCGAACGCGACGGCGCCGGCGACCAACCCGCAGGTGATGACGGCCCCTTTGCACCTTCTCGCGACGCGCAATGTGGCTGACAATTTCGGCATTCGCAAAGTCAAATTCCATTCCAATTTCTAGAGGACGACCTAATGCATGTTGCGCTGAATCCGGTCAGCAGGCCGATCAGTGGTTGAACATAAACTCCTCGCCCGTTAACACGGCCCAGGACATATCTATAAGGGCAGCCCGCCGCGAATCGTCGACTCCGGCGATCCTCTCGCTCTCGGCCGACGCAAGATCATGCAGTAGCGCGGAACGCTCACCATCTGTTGGGTGGCGGCTCAACGAAGCCAGGTAGAGATAGTCCACGATCTGTTCATCGGAGAAGCCGAGTCGGATCAGCATATCGATGGCGTTGCCCGGAGCACGCAACTTGTTGTTCAACGTCTCTCCGTTGATGATATGGAGAGCCTGTGTAACGGTAGGCACGGCGGTCCGTTCACTTTCGCGCGTTTGCTGCCGCACCGGCCGGCCGAATGCTGTAAGAAAGTAGGATTTCACCGCGGTATCGGGCAACTGCATCCCTCTCATGCCCACGGGATAGCCATCAAACTTCTCAGCAACCTGGGTCACCTGCGAATAGGCATCGAGAAGCACTTCTGCCGGCAGGCGTCGAATGACGAAATGCGATCCGTACTTGTCGTCATCGACATTCTCCTTGAGTGGCCTGGACGAAGTCTGATAGGTGGCCGATCGCATAATGGTTCCGATCAGGTAGTCCACATCATAGTTGTGCGCAACAAAATCCTTCACCAGGGCATTCAGGAGTTCATCGTTGGTGGCTGGATTTGTATCGCGCAAGTCGTCCACAGGCTCGATGAGTCCACGACCCATGAAATTCCGCCAGATCCGATTCACGATATTGCGAGCAAAGAACGGGTTCTCCGGGGATGTCAGCCACTTGGCAAAATATTGACGCGTATCCCCGGGAATCTCGCTGGATAGTGCCGCTCCGTCCAGGGGCTTCGGAGGCAGCGGGATCATCAGCCGATCATCCATGAATTCGCCCGTGGGCGCAGAATAGACCGTCACGTCGTTGAACAGTGGGCCAACTCCAGGACGAGAGCCGGATGGAGCGAAGGTCTTCAACCGCACCCGCGCAAAGAGGTTGGCCATCCCGTAATAATCCTTCTGTGTCCACTTAGCGAGGGGATGGTTATGGCAATGTGCGCAGCTGATGTTGATGCCAAGAAACGCTTGCGCCATGTTCTCCGACGTGTCCAGAGGATCGCGGTGGATCACCCAGTAGTTCGCAGCGCCGTTCTTGAGCGTATTGCCATTGGCCGTAATAATTTGTGTGGCAAATTCGTTCCAGGGCTTATCCCCCGCAACGCTCTCGCGAATCCACCGGTAATAGCTCCACATCTCCTCGTTGGAGAGGTGGTTGCTTGAGACCAGCATCAAATCTGACCATTTGTAAGCCCAGTAGTCCACAAATTCCGGCCGCTTGATCAGTTCTTCGATCAAATGATTTCGCTTCTCAGGTGAGGGATCCTTGAGAAACTTGTCAACCTCGGACGGGCTGGGCAGAATTCCCGCTGCATCCAAATAGGCGCGGCGTATGAAAACTGCGTCACTCGCCTGTGGAGATGGGGGAATGTGCAACGTCTTCAGATGGTTCAGAATCGCGTCATCAATGTAGTTATGCCGCGGGGCCCTGCTGAATACGGCAGGGTCGAGCTTGGTGGGGAAAGGAATGCGCACGCGCGAAAACGCAACGTGGCTTTGATACCAGACGGTCACCGGAGCTTCCCCGTAACCGTGCATGATCACGTGGCCCGCGTTATCGACGCTCGCAACCCCCTCATCACCACTGTCGTACTTTGCCCACCGCGTAACGTCGGCCGTACGACCATCGGAAAAAATCGCAGTCACGATCAACTGCTGTTCCGCACCGGGCGTCAAAGATGCTTCGCGCGGCAGCACCTCAATATCCTTGACTTTTGCGTCTGATTCCTCGGGCGCGGGCATTCCTTGCGCAAGCCACCCGGCCATGACCTTGTATTCGGGAGAGCCAACATCAAAGCGCTTTCCGCCCCCGTGAGAAATGGCGAGCGTAGGCTTTAGCAGGATCAGGCTCCGCGCAGGTTCGAGCCGATCCGTTCGCCGCGCCAGGGCCTGGTGCGTAAGAGTGTAGTAATCCGTGATCGGATCGTAGCCTCGCAGAGAGAGCTTGAAGCCGTTCTTCCCCGCTGCGGCCCCATGACATGGGCCGGAATTGCAGCCCACCTTCGTCATCACGGGCAATACATCGTTGCGAAAACTCCAGATAGTTGCGGTCGAATAATCCCGAATCGTCAACGGAGCTGCTGCTCTCAACCCTCGAATCGTTGCTGTGATGGTCGCTCGGCCGTCGCGAAGCGGGAAAACAACACCTCCAGCATCAACTTTGGCAACTGAGACATCTGAGACAGCAACCGCCGCTCGCGAGGTCAACTCCTCCTCGTGCCCATCGGCGAAGGTTCCTTCAACAACCAACCGCTGGCTGTTGTGTGGACCGACAAAATCCAGCGAGGAAGGCAGAATTGCAATCTTCTTGAGCGAGACGAGAGAAGACATCCGGGCCTTGGTAGGCGCAGCGGACTTTGCCATCCCGGTCGCGCCCGCGGCTTCACGCGTAGGCGACATCCCTTCAGTCAAGTGATAGGTCGCATCATTGGTCTGGCGTTCACCCTGTCGTGAAGGCGCCTGCCCACTAGGCATCGACAGAACTGCGCACGGAATCGCGAACCCAATGGCCGATGTCCAGACCAGCCGAGTCTTGCGAGCACCACTTGCTCTCCGTGACCGGACAGCGGCGTGTATGCTGCATTCCTCCGTGAATAGTTGTTTCAGCTTCACTCGCAATCCGTCCCTAGACCAGCAATTCATCAATCGGATCGAACCCGGCATCCACAAGTCGCACGTCGCGTCCTTGCGGAGTCTTCAAAACTGTATCGACCGGAATGCCGAGGCACCTGTAGACTGTTGCCGCAACGTGAGCAGGAGTCACGGGTCGGTCCTGCGGCGCTGCGCCGATAGCGTCCGAAGCACCCACGACCTGCCCGCCTTTCACTCCTCCACCCGCCATCACCACGGTCCAGCACTGCGGCCAGTGATCACGCCCTCCCGCAGGATTGATGCGCGGCGTGCGACCAAATTCGCCGGTCGCCAAAACCAGCGTGCTGTCCAGCAACCCGATCCGGCTCAGGTCTTCGAGCAGCGAACTGTAGGCGTTATCGAACATCGGCCCAACCAATTCGCTGTAACAGCTAATCGGACTGAAAGGTGCCGAGCCGTGAATGTCCCATGTGATGTCGTTAAATACGGTTTCAAACATGTTGAGAGTTACAAAGCGCACACCGCGCTCGACCAGCCGGCGCGCAAGAAGACAGCCCTGTCCGAACCGGTTCATCCCGTAACGTTTGCGAACCTCTTCCGGCTCCTGTGAGAGTTCGAAGGCCTCGCGGGCCTTGGCTGATGTCATCAGCGTGTAAGCCTGACTGAAGGTTGCGTCCATCAGTTTCGAGTCAGGATTCGAATCCTCGAAATACTGGACCGACTTGTCGACCTCCTGCCGCCAGCTTCGACGGCGATCGACGCGCACGGCCGAAATGTAATCCGGCGGAAGCATATCCGGTACTTTGAATGCGGGGTCGGCTGGGTCCGCATTCAAAACGAAGGGGTCATATCCCTTACCTAGAAATCCGGCGGTGTCTCCATGCGGCAGGTTGCCGCCCAACTGACCGATCGGATACGGCAACAGGACATTAGGGGGTATATCTCCACGCGGCCCTTTTTCGTAGCGGAGTACCGAACCATAATTGGGCGACTCGAGGCCACCCTGAAAGAGCCTGCCCGTTTGCATCATTTGGCAGCCGGTGTCATGCACCGCGGCTGCCGTGTGGTAGACCGAGCGGAGCAACGCAAACTTGTCTGCGTTCTTCGCCATGCGAGGAAAGATCTCCGAGATTTCGATCCCCGAGACGTTGGTCTTGATCGGTTTGAACGGACCCTCGGATCGAGGAGGGCGCGTCCGGCTTCATGTCCCATGTGTCCAGTTGGCTGGGCCCACCCACAAGCATCAACTGAATGCAGCTCACGTCCTTCTCGGACTTCACCGCGCCCATCGCCTTCAGCTTCAGAAACTGCGGCATCGTTAGGCCGAGGAACCCTAGCGCTCCGGCATGGACAAAATCTCGGCGGGTTACGCCGTCACAGAAGTGAACGCGCTTGTCGGCATCGAGCCGGAACATAGTTTTCCCTCACGAGGACGGTGCATCTTACAACATGTCTCACTTCGAACAGCGCGATAACCCAACCAACCCGACACTCCCCGGCAGAGAATTTTAAGGATGCCCGTCATCTCTGTGCGAACTGTTCCAGTTGACTACCCAGCTCGAAAAATTCTGACCGTCCGGCTAAGCCCCTGGAAATTCGGCCGCATACGGTACCTGCAGTCCGATTGGTGCGAGATTTTAGTCCTTCGCAACCTCCATCGTCCACCCATTTCGAACGAATCGAAAGTGCCGCGTCTGAGTCGACAATCTTGCACTGAAGATAGTTACTTCATGCCAATATCGATCAGCCTCGGAAGATGCTGTTTTCCGAGAGCCCCGGGAATGCAAGCGCTGGGAAGACCCGGTACTGATTACGGAATAAGATATTTGCTGAAAGATGTTGCGATGAAATAACGCAACCGAAAACGAGGTTGCGCCTCTAAAACCGTTACACCGAGCTTGTGTACTCACAGGAGGCTTGATGCTTGATCAGCTCAGCTGAATTGCGGCGTGTCGAGGCATTCTTGGACTTGCCGGACGACCAAATTGAGTGGTTTCTGAGTCATGCACAGGAGGTCGTTCTCCATGCCGGAGAGGAGTTCGTACGGCAAGGCGATCCGGCAGACTGGATGTTCATTTTCCTTGAGGGACTCTTTCAATGGAGAGGGGAATTTGGTGGCGAAACTGTTTCCCTGCCGGCACAAGCTGGTGATGTCAGTGGTGTGTTTCCATTCTCCAGAATGAAGCGGTTCACTGTGACCGGACGAGCCCTGACGGATGGGCGTCTCGCCAGATTTCCGGCTGCTCTTTTTCCGGAGCTTATACAAAGAATGCCCGTAGTGACCACCAGATTAGTAGCCCTGATGTCCGACAGAATCCGTGAAGGAACCCGAATCGAGCAGCAACGCGACCGATTGATGTCATTGGGTAAATTATCAGCCGGGCTTGCCCACGAGTTGAATAACCCTGCGTCCGCCGCCAAGCGCGCGGCCGGTCAATTGCGCTATACCTTGGAGAAAATGCGAATCGCGAACTCCGGATTGTGGCGGTGCCCGCTCAATGATTCGGATAAAGCCGTAATCGAAGAAGTCGAGGCCTCGCTGCTGCAATCAGAAGAGGCCGCGTCACAAGGACTCACGCTCAGCGACCTGGAAGAAACGCTGGAATCGATACTACAGAGTTACGGCCACGCTGATTCATGGGAACTGTCCGCTGCCCTTGCGAGGCGCAATATGCCTCCCGACACACTCTCCTCTCTGCTGACACGGCTCGATCCAGGCGCCGCTCGTGATGCGCTTGCACGGATCGCCGCTTCTGCAGAATTGTCAACTCTTCTCGGCACCATAGAGAGCGGAACAGAGCGGATATCGAATCTGGTTCGAACGTTTAATGAATATACCAACGTGAACCAGGGGCCGGTTCAGAACGTTGATGTCGCGCGAAGCTTAGAGACCACGCTTGGCACTTTGGCCCACATCCTGCAACACAAAATCAAGGTGCAGCGGGCCTACGAACCGGTTCCGCTCCTCGTTAATACAGCAGGAACTGAGTTGAATCAAGTCTGGACCAACATCATCGAAAACGCCATAGACGCCATGCAAGGCGAGGGTGAACTTCGGGTACGAATCTTCCGCGAGGATCACTATGTCGTGGTTGAAATTGGCGATAGTGGCCCCGGAATTCCTCCTGAGATTAGACCCTACATCTTTGATCCCTTTTTCACGACGAAGGGAGTAGGTGAGGGAACGGGCCTGGGGCTGAATACCGCACAGACGCTGGTCAGAAAGGTGGGTGGCAATATTCAGGTTTATTCAAAGCCGGGTGACACCCGCTTTCAGGTGTGGCTTCCATGGGTAGACCGAACCTAGTAAACAGTTCGATAGCTAGTCTCGATGCCGACCAGTTCGTTGCTGAGATCGAAACTGACGAGGAATGCCGAGGGCCGGCCAAGCCGGTGGAACACCTTGCGCGCCCTGCGCGTGCTCCGCTGGTACGAACGTGAGAATTCATAAGCGCGGCGAAGCTTCGACCACGGCCAACAACGCGTCGCACGCCTCGGC
This sequence comes from uncultured Acidobacteriaceae bacterium, assembly GCA_963800145.1. Classification (GTDB taxonomy): domain Bacteria; phylum Acidobacteriota; class Terriglobia; order Terriglobales; family Acidobacteriaceae; genus Telmatobacter. The sequence continues at coordinate 1,012,084 of CAWCZX010000002.1, forward strand.
TCCGGCAAGCTCAGATCGTTCTCAAGCCCCTCCCATGCCTTCGCGGCGCGAACTGCGTTCCGGGACTGCATTGAGCGCCGATATTCTTTGACAGGAAATCATTTCGTTGTTGGAAAGCCCGTTGGAAAAAAGGAGCCCTGCATCATGAACTGGCTTTGGCTTGTGTCGTACTTCTTTGGTGGCGTCTTTGCGGCAAACGCTATCCCTCACTTTGTCGCCGGCACGATGGGACACCCCTTTCAAAGCCCCTTTGCCAAACCGCCCGGCAAAGGGCTCTCCTCCTCAACGGTCAATGTTGTCTGGGGATTCTTCAACGCGGTGGTTGGGTACTTACTGGTCGCTCACGTCGGTGCATTCGATCCGCGGGCCGCAAGCCACATCCTCGCGTTCGGCCTGGGCGCGCTGCTCATCAGCATCAGCCATGCGCGTCACTTCGGCCAGTTCCATGGGGGCAACACGCCATCGCACACCTGAAGAACCCCGTAGCCGGGACCTTTCGTTCGCTGAGCAGCTTCAACTTCCGCTTATGGACGGCTGGCGCCCTGGTTTCCAACGTCGGTACCTGGATGCAGCGCGTTGCTCAGGATTGGCTCGTGCTGACGCAACTTACCCATCATGATGCGTCAGCGCTGGGTATTGTGATGGGCCTGCAGTTTGCCCCGCAACTTCTGCTCCTGCCCTGGACGGGATCGGCTGCGGACCGCCTTAATCAGCGCAAGCTCCTGATGCTCACGCAGGCAACGATGGGCGTGCTTGCGCTCATCCTGGGAGTTCTCACGATCGCAGGATTCATCCGGCTCTGGCATGTGTATGTATTTGCTTTGCTGTCCGGTTCCGGCGCTGCGCTGGATGCACCGGTCAGACAGACCTTCGTGGCAGAGATGGTCGGCGATGAGGACCTTCCCAATGCCGTGGCTTTGAACTCAACCTCATTCAATGCTGCCCAGATGATGGGTCCCGCTGTTGCCGGTTTGCTGATTGCAAAGGTTGGCATCGGCTGGGCTTTTCTTCTCAATGGGCTCTCGTTCGCGGCAGTGCTGCTCTCGATGTCGTTCTTTCGTCTCTCCGAACTGCGTACAAGCGCCAGGGCCCATCGCGCTGCATCTGGATTCCTCGAAGGGTTTCGCTATGTGTGGAGAAGACCGGATCTGAGGGCCATCCTGGTCCTGTTGTTTCTGATCGGCACCTTTGCACTGAACTTTCCTATTTTCATCTCTACGATGGCCGTGAATGTCTTCCACACCGATGCGCGTGCTTTCGGCCTGCTCTCCTCCATCATGGCCGTGGGCTCACTTTCGGGAGCGTTGTTTGCTGCTAGCCGACAAAAACCAGGCTTTGCGTCTCTGTCGATGGGCGCCGGCGTCTTCGGGGTGGGCTGTACTCTAGCCGCTCTCGCGCCCGGATACTGGTGGTTTGCAGCAGCTCTGGCCGTCTGCGGTGCCGCGGCCCTGACCTTGACCAACGGCACCAACAGCATCATGCAGCTCTCGACAGAACCATCCATGCGGGGCAGGGTGATGGCTCTCCGGGTCGGCGTTGCGCTGGGGGGAATGACGATCGGCGCCCCGATCGTCGGTTGGGTCGCCAACCACTTTGGCCCGCGCTGGTCGCTCGCGGTGGGTGCCGGGGCGTGCTTCACTGCTGCCCTGGTCGCCGTCTACGTTCTGGTTCGCCGTCCAGCCAAGGTAGAAATGCGATAGACTGGCCGCACCATGAACGACATCGAAGACCTCTCGAAACCCGAGCTTCTGGCGCTCCTGGAAACCGTCGAACAGATGTCAACGCAAGCCGATCCACAGAAGCTCGTTGAGACCATCCTCGATACGGCATGCCGGATGACCCACTCTCCCGACGGATCGGTTTTGCTTCTCGATCCGGAAAGAAATGAATTGTATTTTTCTGCCGCACGAGGGGAGAAAGCGCGCGTACTGCTCGAAAATCTTGGTAAGCAATCGAAGGAGCGGGTGCCCTTGACCGACAGCGTCGCCGGCGACACATTCACGAGCAAGACAATCAAGACTCTCGACCGGGCAAAGCACTTTGAGGATGTAGATCGGCAGACAGGAAAGAAGACAGAATCGATCCTTTCGGCGCCTCTTTGCGCTCGCGGAAGGGCCATCGGCGTACTTCAACTTCTAAACAAGACTGATTCCGACGGTAAATTACTCGACTATGATGCGCACGATTCCCTCCTCGTCGAACTCTTTGGACGGCAAGCGGCAATCGCTATTGACAACGCCCAGCTAGTCGCGAAGCTGCTTGCTCATATGGGGCTCTATTCCCGGAATTCTGAAGATCTTGCAACCCGCATCAACAAACCCGCGGAAAAGGAAAGGCTCTCGCTTCTATTCGCGGATATGCGTGGCTTCACCCAATTGTGCCAATCGCTTGAAGCAACGCTGATACAGAAAATCGTCAACGAACTACTGACCATGTTCGCCGAGCAGGTATTGAACGCGGGGGGAATCGTAAACAAGTTCATTGGAGATTCCGTGTTTGCTATTTTCCGGCAAAAGGATGGTCCTGAGCGCGCCGTCCGATGCGCGTTCGGAATGCTCGACCGGTTTTCAAATCTTCGTTCCCAATGGGACCAGGAGCTCAACCCGGATCTTAGCTTCCTCGACCTGGGAATCGGAATTGTCACGGACGATGCTGCCTTCGGAACCGTGGGAAGCGCAGAAGTTCGAGATTTCACGGCGATTGGCACCGCGGTCAACCTCGCTCACGCCTTTGAATCGTCGGCTCGTGACGGTAAGCGCATTCTTGCCGACCAAAATACCTGGAAGGCAGTTCAGAACATGATTGCTGACTGGGAACACCTGCCCCAATTTGAACTCAGGAAGCCAGGACAAGCGTTAGGCGTGAAGTTTCACCAATATCACTTGCGACGCCTCAAGCCAGAACCACCGATCAACGTTTTCGTGAGTCACAGCAGCAAAGACCGTAAAATCGTCGACCAGATTACTGACCAACTCAAGCGTTTCGGTGTAGGGACGTGGTGCTCAAATGAAGACATTCCAGCAGGAGAAAAATACGCTGAGAAAATACGTGACGGCCTGATGAACTCTGATTGGGTCTTGGTGATCGTGAGCGCTGATTCGGGAAGAAGTGATTGGGTGCGGGCCGAAGTGAAGGCAGCCATGGCGGACCCCCGCTTCCGGAACCGCATGTTGCCGCTAGCCCTCGATGGATCCAGCGCCGCACAAATTAATCCGGACCTCGCCGATCTGCAGGCAATGGACGGATGTTTGGCTCAGAACCTGGGCGAAAAGATCGGCGACTTTATTGTCGATCGAGAGAGGCGCCTGCGGTCGAATGCCCCCGTGGGATCTCCTGGCAAAGGCTAGAGACGGATCCTTCGAGAATGAGCGGTACCTCATCACAACAGCACGGTTTAACGTCCGTCAACGATCCTCGGAACGCTCCTCAACATTAGATCGATGAGCGCCTTGCCCTGTTAGCACCATTCGACTCGCAGTCGCCGCTCTGCTTGGCGCACGGTCACACCATTATTCGGCACGTAGTGTGATAGCCGGCTCCACGCGCGTTCCAGCGCGAGCGGGGATAAGGATTGCAGCGAGAGCCACCAGTGACAGAAACAGCGGGACAGCGATGTACGTCAATGGGTCATATATGCTGACCTGGAACAGCAGCGTCTTCAGCATGCGCGATACCGCCAGCGCAGTGCCGAGCCCGACCGCCAAGCCCACCAGCAACATGCGCAATCCGTCATTCGTGATCAAGCGCAGGATGTTGCCCCGTGTGGCGCCGAGGGCCATGCGCACGCCGATCTCGTGTGTCCGCTGCGTCGTCATAAAAGCGATGAGACCATAGAGCCCAACGACCGCCAGCACCAAACCCGTCAGCGCGAAAAATCCAAGCAGGGTCGTTTCGAAGCGCGGGCGGTCCGCCAGCCGGCTGATGGTTTGATTCAGAGGCTCCATCTCAACCGGAACGGTGTGATCGATCGAAGCAACCTCTGACCTGACCCATGGTTCAATCGCAGAAGCTGGCATCGCCGAATGGAGGACGACAATCAATCTATTTCCGCTCCAGTCACTGGGAACGCTCCGGCGGAGCGTGTACATCTCCGGATCACTCTGTTCGGTGAGCCCATTGTTCTTTACGTTATCTGCCACGCCGACAATGATGGATCCAGGCCCGCCGGAACGTTTATCTGGCGCGAACCGCTTTCCAATGGGATCCTCGCCTGGAAACAGGCGCGCAGCTAATAACCGGCTCAGGATCGCTTCGCGCTCACTTCCTGTGCGATCCTGTTCCGCAAAATTCCGTCCGCGGACAATGGGAATATTGAGCGCACGAAAATAGTCGGGCGTCACGGATCGGCCCGTAACGTTTCCTCCGGTCCCGGGAGGCACCGGCGGCTTGCCTTCCACTTGAAGATCGGAGTACCGAAAGCTTTGCGACCCTCCCGCGTCTGGCGGAATCGAAGTAGCCATTCCCACCGCAAACGATGCCGGGCAGCCGCCTCAATGATGATTCAAGACGAAGATAGAAGTCCATTACCTTTTGATCGGTGTTATAGCGCCACCAGGGAAGCGCCACCTTCATGGTCAGCACTCCATCGGTTTGCATCCCTAGATTCTGCTCTTCGATCTTCGTAAAGCTGCGCAGCAACAGCGCCGCGCCCGACAGCAGGATGATGCTGACGGCGATCTGCGCCGTGACAAGGCTGCGTCTCAGAAAAGCACGATTGCGCGACATCGATGCCTTCGCGTTCAGCGCGGCCAATCCGGGCTTTTCGAGCGCCGCGGTCAGACCGAAGATCACTCCGCAGAGGCACGAAACCAGGGCCGCAAACACTGTAATACGCAGATCGAGATGCGCTTTGCCGATGAAGGGGATTCCGGTCGGAGCAAGTCGGACAAACACCATGACCAGTGCTTGCGCTATCGCAAGTCCCGCCAGGCCTCCCGCGAACGAGAGCGCCAGTGCTTCCGTCAGCGCCTGGCGGATGAGCCTGCCCCTGCTCGCGCCGATCGCCGAACGCACCGCAAGCTCCCGTTGTCGCCCCGCTCCGCGCGCCAGCATCAAGCCCGCCACATTGGCGCACGCAATCAGCAAGACCGCAAGGACAAATCCGAAGAGAACCCACGCGACCGGCCGCACATCTTGCGTCTCTTTGTCGCGCAACGTCCGTATGCTAAGGCGAACTTCGTTTTTCGCCGAAGGCGGGAACAACTTAAGGTCGCCATTGAACAGAGTTTGCATCTGCGCATACGCCTGCGCCACGCTGACACCGGATTTGAGGCGTGCAAATACCCGCTCTGGGTAACCGAAACCCCCATTGACCGTTTGTTGAATTGCAGGATCGAATGCAAAAGGAGAGACGATGTCCGCAGATTCCAACGTAGGAAACTGAAAATCCCTGGGCAGCACACCAACGATACGGACGGGATCGCCGTCCACATTAATCATCCGGCCGAGGATATGAGAATCGCCGCTGTAGTGTCCCTTCCACAGGCCATAAGAAATCATCACCACACGCGGTCCGTTGGGACGATCTTCTTCCGGCAGAAAGTTGCGGCCCAAAACCGGAGAGATTCCGAACAAGGGAAGAAAGTTCGCCTGGAATGAAATGCACCCGAGCTGCGCCGGGTTATCTTCGACCAGGTCGCAATTGTGAACCCCCGTGCTCTGGGCCGCGAGAACGGAAAAAGGGGTCTGATCCTTCTGCCATTCCACATAGAAGCGGCCCATCACGAACTCCTGCCGCTCCAGCGAGTGGACGAATCCTAGCGACACAATTCCGCTGGGATCTGCATACGGCAATGGCCGAAATAGAATGCGATCCACGACGCTGAAGACGGCGGTCGTGGCACCGATGCCAAGCGCAATTGTGACCAGGACACTGATTGTAAAAAGTGGATTGCGTCGAAACCCACGCAGAGCATAACGCAGGTCCTGCAGCACCGTGCCTATCCACCACGCGGGACGCTGCCGCTCGCATTGTTCCCGCGCGGGCTCGATCCCGCCAAACTCGATAAGCGCCTGGCGGCGCGCTTCGGCTGCGTCCATTCCAGCCGCAATTCTGGTTGTGATTGCCTGCTCGAGATGAAACTCGATCTCTTCATCGAGCTCACTCCGCCCTTTGCGAAAAATCAGGAAGCGAAGCCGCGTCAGGAGTTCAGAGATCATGAGGACACCTCCGTTACCCGGCCAAGGACAGATGCGATTGCCGAGGACAAGCGATCCCAGGTAGCCAACTCCGTCGCGAGTTGCTTCTTGCCTGTCTGCGTCAGGCGGTAATACTTCGCCCGCCGATTATTTTCCGTGATCTGCCATTCCGATCGTATCCATCCCTTGTACTCAAGGCGATAGAGCGCTGGGTAAAGCGAACCCTGCCCGATCTGCAAGACTTCTTTCGATAGCTGTTGGATACGCTGCGCCACGCCCCATCCGTGCATTGGCTCAAGCGCGAGCGTCCGAAGGATCAGTAGATCAAGTGTTCCTTGCAGAAGGTCAATTGATTCCGGCATCTTCTTCCCTTGACGTTCGACAACAGCTTTACGCGCCTTCCTGTCGGATGTCAAGGGGTAGCGTCGAGGGGCAATTCTCTTTCGCCCGACGATTGACGCAAAATCGCCTAGGCACACACCGAACGCGGACAGGTCCTCAAATGTCGGCCAGCGCTTACAAATTCAGTCAACCTGAACATAAAACCGACGAGAACGAATCTGCCGGATGCCGACGTTATGCCGCGTTCGAGTCCTGTCCGAAAGCCGGCTCTTCGAAGTTCGAAGACCCGCCGCGCAGGAACTGCAACTTCGTCGGTCCCAGGCCCGCCAGGCTCCGCTTGAATTGAATGGCGTGAAAGAGTGGAGTCCCACCCTCCGTGACTTCAGTTGAGTAGCCGGTGGATCGATCGCTGCTCCAGGACGTGGTCAGGCTGCCTTCCGCAGCAGCCAGCTTGAGGGCGGCCAAAGCCGGCTCCGCAATGCCCACGGTGGCAGACGCGTTAATCTCCGCTTGCTGGTTCGAGTTGGTCGCGAAGCAGATCCACGCGGCGTTGACCAGGACGACTTCGGTGATGAGACAGAGATCCTTGTCCCATGCCCCCGATTCATAGAGTTCATACAACAGCGAGCGAACCGCGCCAAGGCTTTTAAATCCCTGGCTTCGTATTCCCTTGCAGATCATCACGGCGTCATTAGCCTTGCTGAATCCCAAACGGATGGAGCCCTTCACCGGCGCGCCTGTTACATCGGCCTTACCCTGCGTCGAGGTAACGACCACATCTTTCGATTGCCACACGCTCACCGGGCTCCGGCTCGGCTCCGGCTTCGCGGCGCCGTGAATCGTGCGATCAAATCCAGAATATTTTTCCAGGGGATCGTCCTCGACAAAGAGGCCGTTCTCGACGCGGCCCACCATGCCCGGAATCAGCCTCTCCGAGGGCAAGTAGGTTCCCCAATAGCCCGTGATGTTGCGAATTACTTTCATGTAGGCTTTCGGCAGAGTCATGGAGCGTGCGCCTCCGTTACTGGTTTGCGCGGCATACTCAGCATAGTGCGTGCTTCAGATACCGGCCAGAAAGAATGCGGACCAGTACCACGGGTGTCGGAATGACATGTCATCGTCGGCAGCCGAAATCAGCGCCGCGGCCGAAGGAGAAGCCAGCGCGGCACGAGGCAATGCATCGCGCAACGCCGCGGCTGTTGCTGACATCAGCCATGCCTGTGCCTCCCCCAGCGCCCTTGAGGGGTCCATCCCGCCGTCACACCACAGGGAGTAGAACCGCGTCATCAGTAGGTACGTGGCCATGTCATCCGTATGCCAGAATGTGCCCAGCACGGCGGCCGCGCCCGCCGACATGAATAGTGCCGGCAAACTCAGCACTGGGTCCAGTCCAAGCGCAGAAGAGCCGCTTCGGCACGCCGATAGCACCACCAGCCGCGCCGCCAGGCTAGGCATGTCGCGCAGATGCTTGTAGGTGAATATCTCGTTGTTAGCCAGCAGCAGGATCCCCGAGTAGTTCAAGTCGCGGGCCACTGATCCATGGCAACAGAAGTGCACAAGCGAAGCTTGCGGCAGTGCATCGACAACGGCTTCAGTGTTCGCGTCAGGGCCCTTTAGCTCCACTCCGGGCACATGTTGCCTGACGACTTCGGATTCGAAATCCGTCAACCAGAGAGGATCGTAGGTCGCGGGCAATGGCTGCGGGTTATTCACAACCAGCGATCCCGTCTTCGGGAGCTCCGCATACCTGCCTAGGGAATGAGCCAGCCCGCGCGCCCAATAGGCATAGGTCACGTTGCGCGGATGAAACAGGAAGTGCATCTCTCCGGTTTCGTCGTTGTACCGCATGCTTGCATGAAGCGGCAGATGAGCCAGCAGCCCAGTTGGAATGATGGCGAACGGCCCGTCCACATGCCCCAGTTCCTTGAGCAGGCTATAGATGCTAAGTCCGATGCTGTCTCCCAGCCATCGCAGCAGACCCAGCAGCAATTGCTGGCGGTCGTCGGTCCCGCTTTCAAATTCGGCTATGAAGAAAGGCCGCGATGCGTTGACCACGTCCCGATCGGTGATATTCAAGATGACGAATGAGAAGTTCACGTCGCCCTTCTCATCGATCTTTGTTGCGGTCATGGCGACGCCCTTGTCGGTGAGCACCGTGTGCACAAGAGGCGCCCGCTGCGCTGCTTTCGCGACATCCTGCCAGTCGCTGACAGTTCCGAGCGCGCCGAATCCCTCCATGCCGCGAATCTCCTGCACAATGGCATCGAAGGCTAAGTCAGCGGCGACCGCTTCGGCTGAAAAGCGGCCTAGATCATCGATGGCGAACCCTCCTTGAGTTCCGGTCATGAACGCGCGCCGCTTCTTGTCGATGGCGTCGAATCGCGCCGCGACGTCAGTATGTTCCTCGCGCAACCGGTCGAGGAGGCGACGATCATCCGGGGTACCGAAGTGAATGCTGCTGGCTCGTTCCAGTTCGAGAATCGCCTCGCGCGGCCGTTTGAGTTGCACATAGGCAAAGGCGCTGCGGGCCGCGTAGTTATTACCATAGAGAAGCTTCAATCTCTCATCGCGGTCCGTGAAGTGGCGCAGCAAATGGCGGCGCATCGCGCGATTAGCCATGGAATAGGCCTCCGCTGCCTCATCCCAGAGCGAGCGCTCCCATGCCCAATTGCCCCATTCCGCAGCCAGTAAATAGGCCTCCGCCGGCGCAGGTTGGATCATCCGCGAAAAGGTGTCCCGCTCCATCTCGGCAGCTTTGCCCTTCGCTCCCAACACGCCTTCTTCCGGCGATGGGCAGAGCCGCATGGCCATTGCTTCGAAATGACGGAGCTTTGGGTAGAGCGGATCCTCAGTCGTTACGAGGTCCACGCCTATGCGAGCAAAAGCCAGTGCCCGGTCAGCGTAGCGTGAAGGTTCGGGAAGCTTGAGATAGAGTTCGGCGAGGCGGCCGAGCGTCGCATAGGGCCCCAGGATGGGCTCCGCCTTGCCGGCCAGCGAGTCCTCAAGGCGCTGAATCTCTGCCCGAATCTCCACGCTGACCTCCCTACGAAGTCAACATAAGGAGCACTGAAACGCGGGTCAAGACAATTCGGCCGCATGGTTATGATGTACGGTTGGCTCGTCGTCTTCGGCTAACCCTTCCTGCCCTGTCTCTAATGGGAACGACCTGAAGGTGACGCCGGGCCGGAGCTACTTGGGCGCCCGCCTCCGCTGTTCGATGAGCCCATACGCGACGACGTCTCCGCTGCAGAAACTGTAGAAGATGGTGCGGATCCCCGCTGAAGCGAGCTGATCGCGGAGTTCGCGGGCCGGCCATTGCCGCCGGCAGATGGCGGAACGCTCATGTAAATGGGCGTCGTTGCTGTACCCCGGTCGACAGCGCGTTGCGAAAACTTGTCCAGTTTGCCCATGCCGTCTCGTGGAATGCCCATACCCGCTGAATCCTTTCGGAAGACAAAAGAGTCCGCCGAAGCTACTTCGGAGCGGACGAGAGGCCTCTGGTTCACCACAGTAAGCGTGGGTTCGCCCGCGCGTGGCGGGCCGACCGGGCGAAGCGGAACGTGTCCCGACCCGCCGGTCGACGCAGCTGCCATCGCATTATTCAGCCCGTTCCATGTGCCCCCGGGCTGCCACCCCCAGCCTGTGCCCTGACAGAACGACCAACTGCCATAGTGATAGGGAGTCCATCCCCAAGGGTACGGAGATACCCATGAATAGCCTGCGCCCTGGTACCAGGCCCATGCCCCGTTCGAATACGGATCCCAGGCCGCGCTTGCGAAGTATGGACGCCACATCGAGCCGCAGCCTCCGGCATTCATGAAGCTTCCGTAGTACCCCATATCGTTCAGGCCATACGCATAGGGCGAAGTACTCGAACCACTGAAAGCCGCGGTGCGCGCATGGTATCCTGCCGCACTCTGGTCCCATGAGTCGAGCGGAACGGGCGCGACGTCCTTGGCCACCGTCGGTTGAGCCTGATCGGTCATGTTGAATGTAATGGTCTTTTTGCGGGCAACATCCGCCGGCCCCGAAACGCCGTTAATGCGCACCGTGCCGTCGAGCACCGCGAGTTTGGCCTCCGCGCCACCCACCTGCAGCCGTACGTGGCTGGAGGGCGGAAGTTGGAGGTTTTGCTGGCCGAATAGAAGGTTGAACTCATTGCCTTTTGTCTTCATCAGGCTCACGTAGGCCATCCCCTTCACCAGGCGTACTGAAGAGGCCGTCGTGCCTCCCTGAAGGCGATCAAGCTGCGTGAACTCCACCAACGAATCGGGAGCGAGTCGCAAGGTGCTGTTGTCTTCGAACTCGACCTCGGCGACACCCGCGCCCGTCTGCAATCGACTCTTTTCCACGATGGGCAGGTTCGCCATGGCGCGTTCAAATCCACGTCCGGTATCGCGGTCCATCTGGACGTCGCCTTTCACTTCGCTCAGGCGAACAATGCGTACTTTTGAAACTTCGTTGGACGGTGCGGCCGCGTCAGGGGTTTGCGCGGGCAGCGTAGCGGCGAATAACAAGACTGTGAAGCAGCTTGTTGCGATGGGCGCGGAGATCGAAGTCATGTCCGCCTCCTTTGTGGATTGTGGCGAACCCTTGGGGGAGAAAGGCGCTCAAACCCGGAACAGGCGCGAAGCCGGAGCGCACTGTGGCAACCATGCTAGCACGGAAATGAAATCAATGCGTTCGAGTCATCGGTGACCGGCAGTTTGTTGCCGCCTGCCGGTCACGACTTCGTTTACTGCCGTGCCATGGCTATTCGAACAGCGTCCTCCGGCGTGACGAGGTGATCGACGCTCACGGCGTCTTCGGCGATGGCGAGTTGGACGCCTTTCACGGTACCCGTGAACTCATTTCCGCGCGATGCGTAATCCGGGGATACAGGTGACCCGGTGTCGCATCCCACGTCGCAACCATCATCAGCCGAGAAGACCATCGCGGCCGTGGCCGCGACCTTGCCTTCGCCGACCTTTTTGCCGTCCACGAACAGCGTTACCGTGCCACCCTTGCCCAGGCCGCCGCCAGCATACGCAAACTCCATGCGCACCTGGTGCTCACCTGCAGGCAGCGGATTGCTCGATTCGGCATAGAACTGCTGTATGCCAAGCAGGTTGTAACAGTACTTGAGCTTGCCTCCCTTCACGTAGAGACTCCAGCCACCGATATTGCCGCCTTGAGCCACGATGACGCCTTCAGCCCCGGTTTCGGGTACAACAATTTCTGCAGTCACGGAATGAGACTTGTTCTTCAGATTAAGGACCGAGTTTTCGGAGAGTCGCCCCATGCTGCCAAAGAGAATTTGGGAATTGCCCCTGATGAGTACTGGCCTTCCCGCCGTATCTGAGTTCAGACGTGCGGCGAGGTTGTCATCAAGCGGTAGGACGTTGTAGCGAGTTGCCTCGATCAGCCACAAGCGCTGCAACTCGTGCAATTTTTCAGGCATCTCCGAGGCGAGGTTCTTCGCTTGCGTCCAATCTTGTGTGGTGTCGTAGAGTTCCCAGGTGTCATCATCGAATGCCGGAGTTTTCTCGCCGATGAGGAGCCACGGCGTCTTGTGCCGTGTCACCGCCGTCCAGCCCTTGTGGTAGATGCCTCGGTTGCCGAACATCTCGAAATACTGCGTCTCATGTTGCTCAGCCGCCTTGGCGTCGTTGAACGAGTACGCCATGCTAACGCCCTCAATCGGATGCTGCTGCACTCCGTTGACGAAAAGAGGCTGGGGCAGACCGGCCACTTCAAGGATGGTCGGTGCGACGTCGATGCAATGAGCAAACTGGTTTCGGATTTCGCCTTTTCCCTTGATGCCCTTGGGCCAGTGCACAATCGTCCCGTTGCGCGTGCCGCCCCAGTGCGACGCAACCTGCTTGGTCCATTGGTACGGTGTATCCATGGCGTGCGCCCATCCCACGGCATAGTGGTTATAAGATTCGGGTCCGCCTAGTTTGTCGAGTCGTGCCATCAGGAACTCGGGGGTCTCCAGTGCCGATGCGCCGTTGAAGTTGATCATCTCGTTGTAAGTGCCCTGCAGCGTGCCCTCTGCTGACCCGCCGTTGTCGCCAATGATGTAGTAGATCAGGGTGTCATCGAGCAAATTGAGCTTTTTCAGCGAATCCAGGAGGCGGCCAACATGGTAGTCGGCGTACTCCATGAATCCGGCGTAAACCTCCATCTCCCGGATGAGCACCGGTTTGAGCGCATCAGGCATCTCGTCCCACGCGGGGATTTCCTTGTGCCTTGCCGTGAGTTGGCAATCTTGTGGAATCACACCTAATTTTTTCTGGCGGGCGAACGTCTCTTCGCGAAGCTTATCCCAGCCTTGATCAAACTTGCCCTTGTACTTATCCGCCCATTCCTTGGGAACATGATGCGGGGCATGAGTTGCGCCCGGCGCGAAGTAGACGAAGAAGGGCTTATCGGGAATCAACGCCTTCTGTTGCCCAATCCAGTTGATCGCTTTGTCCGTCATGTCCTCCATCAAGTGGTAGCCCTCGTCGGGCGTTTTGTTAGGCTCGACCGGTATCGTGCCTTCATAGAGTGATGGATACCACTGGTTCGCCTCGCCCCCGATGAATCCGTAGAAATATTCGAATCCGCCGCCGCCGGTTGGCCATGCATTAAATGGACCTGCGGGACTCGTCTCCCATACCGGCACTTCATGGCATTTGCCGAACTGTGCCGTCGCATATCCATTGAGTTTGAGAGTCCGCGCAAGCGGCGCACAGGTGTTCGGAAGAACCGAGTTATAGCCCGGCGATCCACTCGCAATTTCGGTGATGCCACCCATGCCGACCGTGTGGTGGTTGCGTCCCGTCAGCATCGCTTGGCGTGTAGGCGAGCACAACGCCGTTGTATGAAAACGGTTGTATTTCAGACCACCGCTCGCCAATTGTTCCGCCGTCGGCGTGTTACATGGTCCGCCGAAGGCGCTCGAGGAACCAAACCCGGCATCGTCAATCAGGATAACCAGAACGTTGGGGGCACCCTCAGGCGGACGAAGCTGCGTGATTGGCGGGTACTTGTTCTCGGGATCTTTGGCATCGTAGGTCACGAAGCCTGTTCTTGGTGAATCGGGGATGGGGAGAATGGTTCGCTCAGTCTTACCTTGATCATCCATGGAAAAGATTCCCTTCTGCCCTTTTCCGGGCATAGTTCTCAATGAGGGCAATGCTCAGGCTTCGGCCTTCACGGAGAAACTGTCAGAAGGGACAGGGGGCGACGTAATCCTGACTTTGGCTACGAAGACTGGGGAATGGCTCGTCAGGAACGAGTTTTAGCGGCGTGCTCATCGCAGACGGCTGAGACAACACCGAGTTCCTTCACGCACCCGAGTACATGGGTAGCTATGTTGGGACAGTCCGGGTAGTCGCAAAGATACTCGGTGAGAAGTTCTTCGCGCCCTTCCGGAGTCTTGAGGCCGGTCTTGATCGCAATCTGTGGAATGGGAGGCTCCAAACTGAATATATCGCATGCGGAGAGAGCCCCGTGCGCAGATCTATCTCTCTGTTGATGCAAAATCGCAGTGTCAGGTTAGTTCGCTCGAACAGCTCGGGGCTGACATCTGATTTGTATGGTGGGTTGGACTCACGGACCCTGAGACTCCCGCCTCCCTTGATCGCAGCTTGAGGCATGGCGCCAAAAACGGAAAGAGCCGCCCGGCAACAGGGCAGCTCCTTCCTCAGGGAGAATAGTTCCAACGGAGGCAAAACCATCAGAACTTTCTGGCTGCATAGTAGGTTGGAGGGAAGGGAGTGTCAAGAATAATTCCTGAACGAAATAAGTTACTCATAACAAACAACTTGTAGGTACATCCGTCAGCCGATGTCCCGCCCCGTCTTCGCCTTGTCTTCGTCTTTTTATCTTCTTACAACCTAGTCTTTTTAGGGTGTTTCTTGGGGTTTTCGTCCTTTTTTCCACAGGTTTGGAGCCTGCCCGTTACGCTTCGGATACAACTTTGGCCTGGTCGTTGAAAATCAGTCTCTCATTTTTCTAGATTTAGCCTGATGAACTCGATTTCGTACATCGAGGAAGCAGGTTTGCCGCGCGCGATCCGATAGAGCACTCGGCCTCCGCCGAGGAAGAATCCAAGGAGAATGGCCGCGCCTGCGCCGATAAGGCAGAGAGTCGCAATGCCGACCAGCAACCTGCCGGTCTTCGCCACTTCGGACTCCACCGGCTGGGGGACCGAGACGAGATTTTCGTCGTAGTGGACCGACTCGAGCAGCTTATGGCTTTCCTCGGGAATGGCATCGCCGCTGACAAGCGCGACCAGCAGTCCACTGCGCCGCACCTCGAGGGATGCCTGGTCCGAATCCTGGAGCGCCTTCGGTCGGGGCGGCTGGGCTTGGCTACCCGCTTTGATGTAGTCCCGAATCTTTGTTTCGAAGGCTGCGGCCATCTGCGGAGTGGGGTATTCGACGATGGTGAGGGTGGCGGGTCCGGAGCGCAGTGAATAGGCGGCCGTGACGGTCTCCGCATCACGGTCGAAGCCGAGAAGCTCAGGTGGCAGCACGCCGCCGCTTCCTGCGTAGCCTGCAGGGCCTAGCGCATAGTGCGTGGTCTGCTTATCCAAAGAGGGTTGGGGCAGGTTGGCGAGAATGGGTGGCAGAATTGCCCTGTTTCCCACCGGAACGGGAAGCTGGCTGGCCAGGTCGCGCATTTCCGCGGCAGACATCGGACCGAAATGGGAATAGGTCGCATCGACAACCGTTCCGCCCTTCCAGAAGAGAACCCGGTTATGGGCGTGATCGGAAGTGGCCCCAGTACCGATCTCTTCTTTCGGCCAACCGTCTTGGCGGTAGAAGGAGTAAGCGCCATAGGCTCCGCTGGTGTCGTTGAAGCGTAAAGCGCGCACATTCAGCGTTTCGCCATCGCGCTTGTATGTGGCAACCGCAGCGGCGCCAAACCCGTATTCCTTGAGCGCCGCGGCATTCGCGCTGTCGACCTGGGCGGCGTCGGTGAGGACTTTCGGCTTGGCGGCGGATTCCCAGCCATCAAACGCGTCAGGCAGCAGCGCCTTGGCCTTTACGGCGGGGGGTACAGGCACCTCAATTGTGACCGGACTCGATTTAGCCGGAGCGGATTGGGCAGGGGCCAGCATTGCTCCGCTCAAAAGTGCAGCCGAAAAGGCCAGTAGGTTGATCCAATGCTTCAAAGAGAAAACTCCAGTCTCTCAGGGTACTACTTACAGGCCGTGCAATGTCGCGCACCTGCCTCATTTGACACTTTGAGAGGGTGAAAGGTTCGGCGTGAAGTTATGTTGATCCATCGGCGCGATGGAGGTTCCAGGCGGTGAGCCGGGGAATCCAGCGCGGGACATTTTTCTTATAAAGCGGGTATTCGGCGGGGAAGGTCCGCGGTGAGTTTGGGCTCCTCGTAGAAGCGAACAAAGAGGTCCATCATCAGCCACGCGGACGCGAGGTAGATGACCATACCGAGGTTCCAGAACAGCACGGCCTCACCGGCGAGGGCCGTGAGGACGCCCACATACATGGGGTTGCGGACAAAACGGTAGAGGCCGTTGACCACAAGATGCTCCGGCGGCAAGACGGGCACAAGAGTGCCGTGACCAACCGTGATGAATCGAACGATGGACTCGAACAGCGGCACGAGCCCCGCAGTAATCAGCAGGCTCGCGGCAAGAACCTGGCCCAGCGACTCACCCGGAGGGATACGGAAGCGGGTGATGGTCCACGGAAAGTAGCCCAGTACAAGCGCCGGTCCGCCAAACAACGTAAAGAGAAGTCGAAACGGCGATGTTGCGGCCGTGGTTAGCCATGGTCAGGCGATCTGAGTCTGACCGGATCCAGCCGCCGGCGGTAGGGGTGGCGGCGGAACGAGGATATCCCCAAGCGCCTGATACCTGCCGCCATAGAACATCAGCGCATATTCCCGTATTCCGGTGCTGAGAGGGCCACCAAGGCAAATACCCAGCAACAGGGCGAAGCCGAAAGCAAGCACGCCAAAGAAAACCTCGAGGAAGATGCCGGCGGCCCAGGATGCGCCAGTGGCATTCGCAAACGCCGAGTGAATACCGTACTCAACCATCCCAAGAGACGCAGCGATAACGAGACCGGGAATCAGCAGCACCATGAACAAAGCGACGATCGCAATCGTCGGCAGGATCAAGCGGAGTAACGCGTAAACAATAAACTCCCGCTTCTCTGCCTTGATGCCGCCCCACACCCGGCCCCACGCTTCACCGGCCGATGCGTTATCCAGCGCATAGTGCGGCAGCATCCAATCGCGCAAAACGATGTCGGCAAGCACCCCGGCGAGCACCACGAGAACGATGATGGGAATTAGTGGCAATATGAGAGCCAGCAAAACCGGGATATCGGGATGGCCGCCCGGCGGGATCGCATGAAACAGCCGCCAGAACCCAGCCACGAATGGAAGAGCAATCAGCGCCACCACCAGCAGAAAGCAAAATCCCACCATCACGTTCAGCCAGAAAAAGCGCGTAGCCGGCTCTCGATAGATATACCAACCGGGCCGAATCTCCTTGACGTTGTGGATCAGGCAGTGAAAGAAGGCAAAACGCAAGCGCGTGACCAGGTAGAACACCACGATGCTCACCACAATCGCGACCAGCACGGCCGCCACAATGACCGCAATCCATTCCGGGTGCAGGGTGAAGGGCGATTGCATCATCGGTCCATGTTGGGTGGAAGAACCGCCATGCGAGGAGGAAGATCGGAAGTTGCTTCCGACACCTTCCGTGATGATTGCGACCAGGCCGAGCTTCAGGAAAGTTCCCCAGCGGAATGGGCTGAACAGGAACTCCCGGGTCCGTTGAATGGCAGGAGAAATTGCATCGGCGGCAGAGATAGCGCGCATAAACGACCTTTCCGGCGAGACGGCACAGCGTACCACGGAAATACGCAGGTCTTCTGTGAGCAGTTCCGCATTCCGGGTTCAAACCGCTTCAAATGCATGCTTTCATCCCAGCCTTTGCCCACCAGGCATCAAAGGCTGCGAGGGCGCGTTCGCACTGAATGCGATGGCGCTCTTTCTTGTCGCGGACTTTTTTGCGCGTCTCTTCTTCCAGTGGCTCAAGCAGGTCGAAAGTGATGTTGGCCGGCTGAAAATCTTTCGGGATCGGCATGCGTAATGTAGTGGATCAGCGAGCCTAGTGCAGTGCCGCGCGGAACGGGCGTTGGCTCTTCTCCGCGAGCGAGCGATGCTGCATAAATACCGGCGAGCAGGCCGGTCGCGATGGATTCGGTGTAGCCTTCAACGCCGGAGAGCTGGCCGGCAAACAGCATTCCGCTGTTCCACCTTCAGAGCGGAGGCATTCATCGAGCAGCGCCGGCGCGCAGATATAGGTGTTGCGGTGGATCTGGCCGTAGCGCAGGAAGCGGGCGTTCTCAAGGCCGGGAATGAGACGAAGGACGCGGGCCTGCTCCCCGAACTTCAAGTGATTTTGAAATCCCACGAGGTTGTAGCTGTCGGCGCGCAGGTTTTCTTTTCGCAGTTGGACAACTGCCCACGGCCGTCATGCCGGTGCGCGGATCGCGAAGACCCACCGGCTTCATGGGGCCGAAGCGGAGTGTGTCGCGGCCCCTGCCGAGCGAGGATCTCGATCGGCAGGCACCCCTCGAAGTAGTCGAGTTTCTCCCATTCTTTTGACTCGGCGGCTTCGGCGGCGAGCAGCAGCATCGAGAAAGCGGTCGTACTCGTCGCGATCCATGGGGCAGTTGATGTAGTCGGCAGTACCCTTGTCCCAGCGGGCGGCGAAGTAGACGCGCTCCATGTCGATGGTTTCGGCATCGACGATGGGGGAGATGGAATCGTAGAAGGCCAGGTGCCCCGACCCGGTGATGCGCTGGATCTCTGCGCTCAGCGCGTCGGAGGTAAGCGGGCCCGTGGCAATGATCGTCACCCGATCTGTCTGAGTCGAGATGTGTAACTTCCTCGCGGATCACGCGAATGCCGGGCTCGGCGGCAATGGCTTCGGCGATGCGGCGCGAAAACTCCACGCGGTCGACAGCGAGCGCGTGGCCTGCCGGAACGGCCGATTCATCGGCAATTCGCAAAAGGGCGGATCCGGCACGGCGCATCTCCTGTTTCAGCAGCCAAGGCGCGGTATTAGGTGACTCACTCTTAAGCGAGTTGGAACAGACCAGTTCGCCGAATTCGATGGTTTGATGGGCCGGGGTAAGGCGCGGCTTGCCGTCGACCATTGCGCGCATCTCATAGAGGTCCACGTCGCAGCCAAGACGCGCCGCGGTGAGGGCCGCTTCAGGGCCGGCAAGACCACCGCCGATCACACGAATCCTCATGATGCGGCCCCTTCAGCCGACAGAGAGGTTTGGGCTTGCTGATCCCCTGCCCCCTTGTCTGACTGTCGTTGGGAGGCAGTCGGGTTCGCCGCGGAGGAATTCGCAAGCCGATGGAGCGCTTCGCCTGTCATCCTCACGTTGCGCCATGCATCCAGGAACTCAGCGCCCATGGCGCGATAAAAGTCGATGGCCGGGGTGTTCCAGTCCAGGACTTCCCACTGCAGGCGTGGGCAACCCTTCTCGACCGCAATGGCCGCGACCTGCTGCAACAAGGCTTTGCCGATGCCAAAGCCGCGAAACTCGGGGTGAACGAAGAGATCTTCAAGGTAAAGTCCCGGCCGCCCCATCCAGGTGGAGTAGTTGAAGAAATAGAAGGCAAACCCCGCGGGAATGCCCTCATGCTCGGCGATAAGACAGAAATAGAATGGGTTAGGCCCAAATCCGTCGCGCATCAGGTCGGCTTCGGTTGCAGTCACGGCATCGGGTTCGCGTTCATAGGTGGCCAGGGCACGAATGAAGGCAAGAATCTGGGGTATATCTGCGGGAGTCGCCCGACGGATCGTAGTTGCCATAAGGTTATTCTAGGGTCTGGTTAGACGCCTTGCTCCGGGTGGCCGGCGCAAATGCCTGTGATACAGACCACAAACCGCCATCGGCGGCACGCAATACCATCGCAAAGAGCACAGAACAGCCGCTCCAAAGCCGGAAGTGCCTTTAGAACGACTGACGGCCTTGTGCTGGATAGTGGATTGGATTTAACTTGGGTCCTGCTGGAAAACGCGATCTGCGGAAGGGTTCCGCGCCGCAACAGTACAGCGTGAAATCGGTGTAACTGGCTGCCACGGCGGTGTATGGTAGGGGCTGTTGGTGGGCTTCACAGCGCACCCAAAGTGGACGAGAAGACGCCGTTGGCACTACATTTTCTAGTTGGCAAATACGACTTTTTTTGATTGAGCCGCGGGCAGCGTCGCTCGCCTGAGCTCCAAGGAGAAGAACATGAAACGCACCATTTCACTTTGGCTGGGCGTACTGGCATTCGCCCTCTTGCCCTCGCTTGCGCAGCAGCCTACTGTGCCGATGGGTAAGGTACACGGCCACATAACGAACCCGACCGGAGCACCCCAGACCGCCGGCGCCGTCAGCTTTGTGGAAACGACACGTGCCGCCTCCGGACCCGGACTCTCCGCGCAGACGGCGGACAAGGGCACTTTCCAGGTCGATCCCAACGGTGACTACAAGGGCGAGGTCCCTTCGGGGTCTTACACCGTCATCTACCGTACAGCCGGCATGGCGCCGGACAAGCAGGCGGACCATCTTGAAAATATAACGGTCGTGGCGAATCAGGACACCACTGTAGATGTCGATATGTCCCGCCCCGCCTACATCGAAACGCTGCCTCCGGAAGAAAGAAAGCAGTTGGAGGACCTGAGGAAGAAGAACTCCGAGGCGATGAAGGCCAACGAGGTGATCAAGAACCTCAACAATGACTTGAAGACGGTAACCGACGATGTAAAAGAAGCAGATATCGCCCGTATTACAGCAGCTCAGCAATTGGGTGCATCCGCTTCGAAGGCCGATATCGAAGCCAAGGAAACTGAGATCAAGACGGCCAAGTACACCGACATCGAAAGCCTGATGACCAAGGACACCGCTGCCAAGCCCGATGCCGCCGTCCTCTGGGCACAACTGGGGCTGGCACAGGCAGGCCTGAAGAAATACGATGCCGCGGAGGCTTCGTACAAGAAAGCCCTCGAAGTCGATGCGGCCTCAAAGAAGCCGGTCCCGGCGATCCAGGGCATGGCAAACGCCGGGCTCGGTGAGGTCTATGCCCGCGGCGGAAAGGTTCCTGAAGCCAATGCGGCTTATGAGGCGGCGGCCAAGGCCAATCCTGCGGCGGCTGGAACCTATCTGAGAAACCAGGCTGTCATCTTTTTCCAGATGGGCAATGCGGATGCGCAGGTAGCTGCGGCTGACCAGGCAATCAAGAACGACCCGAATGATGCGCTTGTGTACTACCTCAAGGGGCAGGGTCTTGTTCAGAAGGCCACCGTTGACCCCAAGACGAATAAGATTGTTCTTCCTGACGGCTGCGCTGAGGCTTACCAGAAATACCTGGAACTGGCGCCGAACGGCCCCTATTCCGCGGACGCCAAGGGGATTCTGGATCAGGCTGGCCAGAAGATCAACTCCACCTACAAGGCCGGCAAGAAGTAAGCCTTCGTTGAGAAATGCTTTTTGAAGGGCGTTCCCGGGTTCCGGGCGCGCCCTTCAAGCTTTTTGGACCCTTTCACTCGAGCCGGTGAGAATCCGTTCGCCGCGCGCTCCCCATCTACAATTCATTCCATGAGCGATCCACTCCTCAGCTACGAAGAAGCAGCGGCGATCGTAGTCGGCTACGCCGGGACATTGGACCGCTTCCCGGTGATTGAACGCGTTGCGCTGGCGCGCGCGTTGGGCCGGGTATTGGCTCAGAGTCTCACCGCCGACGTGGATCAGCCGCCCTTTGCGCGATCGACCCGCGATGGATTTGCCTGCCGTGCCAGGGAAGCGTCTACGCATGGACGGCTGCTTGTTGCCGGAACCACGCACGCGGGCCAAGCTCCTGGGGGGCCTCTGCCACCGAAAGCGGCCTGGGAGATCATGACCGGCGCGCCGGTTCCTGCGGGCGCCGATGCAGTGATCATGGTCGAGCACGTGGAAAGGGATCGCGATCGGGTAAGGCTGCTTCCGCCGCGCACGGTCGAGACCGGAGACAACATTGTCGGCCAGGGGGCACAGGCGCGCAGAGGCGATACGCTGCTGCCTTCCGGCACGAGGATAACGCCTGCCCAGATGGCGCTCGCTGCCGCCTGCGGATATGCAGAACTCGACGTCTTCGTTCGCCCGCGGATTGCGATCCTCGCCACCGGCGATGAGCTTGTCCCTGTCGAGTCGAAGCCCGGCCCAGGGCAAATTCGCAATTCGAATGCGCCGATGCTGGCCGCGCTCGTGTCTGCCGCAGGAGGGGAACCGTGGGTGCTGCCGGCGGCCGCCGACACCGTTGAATCGTTGGACGAAGCGCTCAGCCAGGCTGTTGAGGCCGACCTTCTCCTTATATCGGGCGGCGTTTCGGCGGGCAAGTTCGACCTCGTCGAGCCGGCATTGGAGCGAAGGGGCGCACGCTTCCATTTCACCGGGGTGCGCATTCAGCCGGGTAAGCCAACGGTGTTTGGGGATGTGACGCGTTGGGGTGGCGGAGGTTCGGCAACAGCGCTTAAGCCCGGGGTCCTGCCATTCTTTGGCCTTCCCGGGAATCCCATCTCGTCGGCCGCGACGTTTCTGCTTTTTGCCGCTCCGGTGCTGCGGGCGTTGGCGGGCGACCGCGAATTGGACCCGCGTTTTGTGTTGGCTGAGCTGACAAAAGATACCGAT
Source organism: uncultured Acidobacteriaceae bacterium (assembly GCA_963800145.1). GTDB lineage: Bacteria > Acidobacteriota > Terriglobia > Terriglobales > Acidobacteriaceae > Telmatobacter. The sequence continues at coordinate 1,034,253 of CAWCZX010000002.1, forward strand.
CGTCATGGCAAGCCAGGGCTCACGCGTTTTCTTCCCGCGCGTTACGTGTCTTATCCGGCGGGCACCAGGCTTCCGCAGGTGGCTACCGTGCCATGGCACGGGTCGGGCGATTTGCCGGCGTTTGCGCGATCCAACTGTTTCGTTGTTGTACCGGAGGAAGACAGGCGGCTCGAAGCGGGCGCGACTGTCCGCATCCTTCTGCAGTGAGGAACCAGATGACCGAATCCGCTCCACCGCAACTCTCGCACTTCGATGCATCCGGCCACGCAAGCATGGTGGATGTGAGCGCCAAACAGCCTTCGCGGCGCACGGCGACCGCTTCGGCATTTGTGGAATTATCCGCGGCTGTTTTGGCGGCGCTGCCCGACAATCCCAAGGGGAATCCGTTGGAGGTGGCGCGCTTCGCGGGGATTCAGGCCGCAAAGCGCACATCGGAGCTGATTCCCATGTGCCATCCGCTGGCGCTGACGCACGTGGACGTGCAGGCGGAGATCGCGGAGGACGGCGTGCACATCACGGCAACGGCGGTGACGGTCGGACCCACGGGCGTGGAGATGGAAGCGCTGACTGCTGCATCCATAGCCGCGCTGACCGTCTATGACATGACCAAAGCGCTGGATAAGTCGATCGTGATTCGCGAGGTAAGGCTCGAGGCTAAAACCGGCGGAAAGAGCGGGGAGTATGTGCGCGGCAAGTCGTGAAGCGGCACGCAGATGCGGACCGTGGATCAGGAGAAAATAGGGCCTCTTAAACACTACTGGGGTAGAGGTTTCTGCGAGCGAAAATGCGGTCACCGCATGTGTTAACAGGCCCTAGGGGCAGCGCAACTGTGGGACGGAGATGGGGTTTGTATGAGCATAAGTAGTCGCGAGGTGCAACATGACAAGCTTTCCCCTATTCGAAGTTGCTATCAGCGACGCCGACCGCGCCGAAATTGTAACGATCTTTATTGAGCTGATGCGCGAGCGCGACGCCGCGCGGGCTGGCGCAGAAATTACCGCATCGCATCCCATCGGACAACCAAACGAATCGGGAACGAAGTGAGGCGGCAGCCTCTCATGCTTCCTATGTGAATCCGCTACGCGGGATCCTGCGAAAAACAATCGCAGAGCGCGAGCTTGTCCACTAGGCTCTTGCCATGCTGGTGCGGATTGGCCGATGACGGATTAAGTCGCTCGGATCCATTCAGAAGCTGAGGGGGTTTCATTCATCGAGGTCGATCCACTAGGATTCTTCTTCCGCGCGAAGGAGAATTTATGTCACGCTCCATTGTTTTTGGTGCTCGCCTTTTTGCTCTTGTATTGATTGCCACGTCCGCTGCAGGCGCCCAGTCCGTCACTCTTTACCAAACCACCCCTGACCTGCTTGAGGCCTTATCAAAGCGCGAGACGCTTCATTTTCTACCGAAGGCCAATGCGGACGCGCAGATTCCGAAGATCACTGTGGACGACACACAGCGTTTTCAGGAGATCGACGGATTTGGCGCGTCGTTGACCGATTCCGCGGCTTGGCTCTTCGCAAAGAAACTCAGCCCTGCGCAGACTGATGCCGCTTTCAAATCGCTTTTCAGCCGCAAGGATGGCATTGCGCTGAGCTTTCTGCGACAGCCTCTCGGATCGTCGGACCTGGCGGTGACTTTCTATTCTTTCGATGACCTGTGCAAGCAGACCATCAAGGCATGCACAACCCCTGCCGGCGAATCGGATCCAAACCTTGAACACTTCTCCATGGCCCATGATCAAGAGTACATTCTGCCGCTGCTCAAAAATGCGCTCGCCATCAATCCCGGCATCCACGTGATGCTGACGCCGTGGAGTCCGCCGGGATGGATGAAAACTTCAGGCTCCATGCTGGGATCGAATCCAGATACCAGGGAGCCATCGAGCTTGCGGCCGGACTTCTATGCGGCTTTCGCGAATTACCTGGTGAAGAGCATCCAGGGTTACCAGGCAGCTGGCGTGCCGGTGTGGGCACTGAGCGTCCAGAATGAGCCGCTCTACGCTCCGCCCACATACAGCGGCATGAAAATGGAGGCTGACGAACAAGCTGCTTTCTTTGCGCATGCGCTGGCCCCCGCGCTTACTGCGGCAGGTCTGAAGACGAAGGTCATGGTCTATGACCACAATTGGGACCGTCCCGACTATCCCGAGACTGTGTTGAACGACCCCAAAGCGAGCGCGCTGGCTGCTGGAACGGCGTGGCACCACTACGGAGGCGATCCGGCGGTCATGACGAAGAATCATGAGGAGTTTCCGCAGAAGGGCGAGTGGGTAACGGAGTCGAGCGGTGGAACATGGCAGAAAGGCAACGTGCTGGCGGAAGAAGCGGGTGAGTTGATTGCCTCAACCCGCAATTGGGCCAGGAGCTACGTGTTGTGGGCGCTCGCCACAGACCAGAACCATGGCCCGTTTGTGGGCGGCTGCGATACCTGCCGGGGACTTGTAACCATTGACCTTACTAACCCGCAGAGACCGCAGGTCAAGCCCGAACTCGACTATTACGTGCTGGGGCACGCAAGCAAATTCCTTGAGCCTGGCGCGGTTCGCATCGCGAGCGACGAACCGGCCGGAACTCAGATCAAAGACGTTGCATTTCGCAATGCGAATGGCATCATCGTGCTTTACGCATTGAATGCGGGCGCCGAAGCACAGAATCTCCGTATCGTATTTCGAGGGAAAACGGTGGCCACGATGATCCCCGCAGGGTCGCTGGCCACCTTTGTTTGGAAGTCTTAGTTCGGCTTAGGCATGTTGGGCATCGATCCCGCAGGCGGCGGGCCATGCTGCTCCGGCGGAGCGACAAAGGCCGGTGGATCTTCGTGACCGCGATGGCAGGTGCCGCAGGTAAGCGGGGCGGCAGGCTCCTCCATCTTATCCATTGCCGCGACCTTGGCTATGTAGTGTTTCTTGACGTCTTCGGTCATGGTGTACATGATGCGGGCCATGGCCTTCTCATCCTTGGTGTCGAGCGCAAAATCGAGCTCGGGGCGGCCGTTGCGTCCCTTCTTGTTGGGATCGGCGGCGTGACAATAGTCGCAATGAACACCGAGATCCCCGGACCATCCGTGCATAATGTCGCGGACCTGTTTGCCGGTCAGATTCTTCGGCAGCACTTTCAGATTGGTGGGCGCTGGAAAGGTGCGCGGCGGTCCGCCACCTTCGGGAGGTGGGCCTTGTGGGGCCTGCGCAACCGAAGCGGCGGCGAAGATGGCCACGGATAGCAGTGCAACCGTGGAAGCGGGCAGGAACAGGGAAGTCGTTTTCAAGCAGAGTTCCTCGTTTGGTGGGATGATGCTGCGCTAATGGACGGAATTCTATCGGAAAATGACGCTCTTGCCGATTAAAGATCGCGGGCCGGAGACGCAGGTGTGTTCGGGGACGGCAAAGCGCAGAGGCCAGTCGACCGCGTGCTTGATGCCGATGCGCGCAGTGACCAGGACTTCGGACACCGCGGAGCCGTCGTCGCATACCTGGAGCGGAGAGGAACGGCTGGTCAAGTCGAGGGCATTGTGAACGGGGCGGGTGAGTCCCAGCGCCTGGCAGAGACGGCTGGGACCGGAGGCGAGTTGGCGCGCCAATTTGCCGTGCACCAGGCCGCCATTCATAAAATCGGCAACAGTCAGGCCCCGGTTCGTGGCCATCCTTTCGATTCCGGCTACCGGCTCCAGGGCGCGCAGGAGCACGCAACCTGCTTTTCCCTCGACTTCGCAACTGATGTTCATGCAGAAATAACGGCCATAAATGGCATAAACATAAGCGTGGCCGGCGGGGCCGAAGAGCACCCGGTTTCGAGGAGTGGGCCCGCGATGCGCGTGGGCGGCTGGATCGGGCGGGTCGTTGTGCGGGCCCATGTACGCTTCGACTTCGACAATTCTGCCTGCAATCAGGCCAGAGCGCGTAAAGTGCGCCAGCAGCTTGCCAAGTAGGCGGGGTGCGACATAATTCGGCGCCGCCTCAAAGAAGGACCGTGGGAGCAACCGGCCCGGCAGGTGGGGGGTGCGATTCAAGCTTGATCCAGACCAGGTTGCGATGCCTCTAAGACGTCGCCCAGCGGCCTCCGAACGGATGTGGCGCCGGGCGTCAAAGTATCTCCGATCAAGACTGCATTGCATCCTATCAGTGGGATTTCTTCCATTCCTTCAGCACGTTGAGCACTTCTTCGGCATGGCCTTCGGGGGTAACGTTGGGGAAGATATGCAGTAAGGTCTGGTCGGGACCGATGAGGAAGGTCGTGCGCGCAATGCCCCACACTTTCTTCCCATACATGTTCTTTTCCTTCATCACGCCAAACTGATTGCAGACTTTCTCGTCTACATCAGCAAGGAGTGTGTACGGAAGGTTGAACTTTTCGCGAAATTTGGCTTGAGCTTTCGGGGTGTCGCGCGAGATGCCCAGCACCACGGCGCCCGCCGCCTGCAGTTTCTTGAACGTGTCGCGGAAGCCGCAGGCTTCAATGGTGCAGCCAGGCGTGTCGGCTCTGGGATAAAAGAAGAGTACGACGGGTTTGCCGGCATAGTCTGAAAGGCTTACGCTTTTCTCCTCGTCGGTTTCGAGCGTGAAGTCGGCAACTTTTTGATTCAGTTCCATGGGGTATTTCCTCGTATGGTGGATGGAGGGCCCACAGTGGCCATCAGTTTGCATTATTCCCGACGCGGGCAGCACGTGTCATCGCGGAGGATTGGCGTCTCAATTACAAAACAAATTCTTCTGGCCGCCTTCGGCCTTGCCGCTACTCTTCCGGCGATTTCCCAATATCCTGGGCAGATCACCAAGAAGGATAACGCCCCGGAACTCAGAGCGGTTGGGGTGCTGGAGTGGACGGGCGAATCCGGCAAACCAAAGCTCAGCCGGCTCGTACCTGTGACCGTCTTTGACGGCCAGGAATTGCAGGATGGCAGTGTTTACCTGGCGCGGCCCCAGCCGATGGCTGTCGAAGGCGGAGTGGAGTACGTGCTGCAACAGGACGGCAAGCGGATTGGCCTGTTTGACATTAACAACTCAGGTCAGGAACAAGGTTCATGGGTGGGCCTGGGAAGCTGGAGACCCATGCCACAACCGAAGATAAAGGCCGCACCGGCGCTTGCGCAGACCGACGTGGAAGACGAGGGAAGCGACCATCCCGTGCTCCATCGCAAGCACCCATCCGGCGATTCCAAAAGCGGGAGCAGCGGTTCCGGTAGCGGCGCGGGGACAGCACCCGCGGACCCGGACCGGCCGACGCTGCACAAGAAGAGCTCCGCCGACGATGCTGGAACTTCCGGCACTGGAACTTCCGGCGACTCATCGGCGTCGGACCCCGACCGGCCAACCCTGCACAAATCCAGCACCAGCGAGGATACTTCGAGCACTCAGCCGGAGGACCCTGACCGGCCCAGGCTGAAAAAAACCAAGGAGAAAGCGCCTGCGGCAGACACCGGCTATGTATCGGATGTGACCGGGGATACGGATCCGGACCGGCCGCGTCTTTTACGTGGAAAGCCCACCAGCGATGGGGCTCCGGTGGCTCCGACGCTCATGGGCCTGCCGCCGGACATGAATCAAATTGTCGCTGTATCCGACGCCCAGAACCGGCCCGAGCACCCATGGGGCTACTCGTGGGCCAATCCCGATGATCAGGCGAAAATGCAGGCGCAATTGGAGGATATTGCGCGCAGCGCGCTGGGCTTGATTACTCCGCCGCATGCTCCGGCAACCAAAACGAGGACGACAAGGACGAAAGCCAAACCGGTTCAGCCCGCGCCGCCGCCGCCGCTGATAGACGAGCAGTTTCGCGTGTTCGAACTGGCGTATGGGTCCGGAGCAACCCTGGTCCTCACCGCGCATACCGATGGCCCCCTCGCACAGCAGAAGTTCGTGACCCTGATTGCACAACCCGATCTCTATGGCAGCTTGCTGATTCTGTTCAAGAGCGTCACCGACGGATCGCGCCTCGACGAAACTCCGCGGATGCGCCTCGTTGATGCCGTAGACGCCTTGGCGGATAACCGTGGCGAGTTGCTCTTTGAATTGCGCGGCGAAACGCAGCGCCAGTTCGCTCTCTATCGCGTACTGCGCGGCAGGGTAGAAAAGCTGATTGTGACGGGAGGCGCCCCGTTTGGGCCATCGAGCGGCGAATAGGCGCCACTGCTGTCGCTTCACCCGTTCGAAATGAAAAATATCAATGACAAAACAATCCCCGTGTGATAATTACGCATGTACTATTACAATCCTCTTAGCAAGAGTGGGCTGATCGCCACTCTCCAAGGATCTTCTCCAGAATGGCTTCAGTCCTGACCGCACCTTCCGCGGCATCTACCGATGCTGCAGTTTCCGAAACTGTCTCAACGACGAATGTTGCGCCGGCCACAGGCGCAGTTCACGCTGAACCTGCACGCAGTCTGATCCACATGGGCCGGGCCGCTACAGTGGGCGAAGGAGTCAACTGGCTGACCCTGGTGGTCATCGGGCTGTTTCATGCGGGCGCGCTGGCTGCATTCTTCTTCTTCAGTTGGCAGCGCCTTGCCGTGATGGCGGTGCTCTATATTCTCGCCATCAACGTGGGCATTGGCATGTGCTATCACAGGCTGCTGACCCATCGCGGCTATCAGACACCCAAGTGGGTGGAATACCTGATGAGTATCTGCGCCACCCTTTCGCTCGAGGGAGGTCCAATCTTTTGGGTTTCGACCCATCGCGTCCATCACCAGTTGAGCGATCGTGAAGGCGATCCCCACACACCTCGCGAAGGCGGCTGGTGGGCTCATGCCGGCTGGGTTCTTTTTGGTGAGGCGCTGCACGCGCAGACCGAAGTGTTGAAACGCTATTCGCCCGACCTGAGCCGCGACCGCTTCCACGTCTGGCTGAGCAAGTATCACTGGCTTCCGATCACGGTAAGCGGCCTGCTGCTTCTGGCCGGCGGTTGGATATGGGGAGGCTGGGTTAATGGCATCGCCATGGTGCTTTGGGGCGTTCTGCTGCGGGTCACGCTGGGATTGCACGCAACCTGGCTGGTGAATTCGGCAACGCATCTTTGGGGCAGCCGGCGCTTTCAAACGCGGGACGACTCGCGCAACAACTGGTGGGTGGCCCTGCTCACCGGCGGCGAGGGATGGCACAACAACCACCATGCGCACCCGGTTTCAGCGCGTCACGGCCTCAGGTGGTATGAGGTGGACCCCAACTTCTGGGGAATCTGGTTGCTCTCGAAAGTCGGCCTCGCACGCAAGATTCAGGTGGCCAAGTTCGATCCCAAGGATCCCAAGCCGGCTGGCCTCTGAGCAGAACCAGATAACACGGATCGATTTACAAACCCAAAGCCAAAAAACAGCGGCCTACCGGAAACGGGGCCGCTGTTCTGTCTCCGCAGGGACTTTAGATCCGTTCTCCCGACGTGTACGCGCGTGCTGAATTCCCTCCGGCCGGCTTTGCCCCGCCCGAACATTGCCTGCGGCAAGACAGACGGAGCGGCAGGATGGGCGGCCCGGCGGGAAAGCTACTGACATTTTCGACATTGTCTCTCTGCGGTCAGCGATCATAGGCCACTCACTTGTTTTCGGTGCCTGGAATCAACAACACATCGAAGTGGTAAGCTGCGCCACCTGTCGATAATGACAGTTAACAAGCGGCCCCCAGGCATCGATGATTCGGTAATTTGAGAACCGCTACGTTCCAGGGTGTCCGCGCACGAAAGGGCTTACACGATTATGACTAGGTCTGAAATCCTTATTGCACCCGTGCCGGGAGAACACGCCCAAAACCAGGTCCACCTTCCCTCCTGGAACGACGGTTCCGCGAAACAAAGTATCTTGGATTTTGTCCGCCGAGTGACCACCACCAGCGATCCTAAATTCGTTAAACCTGAAGAGCGGATTGCAGTCTTCGATAATGACGGGACCCTGTGGACCGAACAGCCGATGTATTTCCAGGTTGCGTTCATTCTTGATCGTCTGAAGGCACTGGCCCCGCAGCATCCGGAATGGAAAGAGGACCCACTCATTGGCGCGGTCCTAAAGGGCGACTTGCAACCTGTTGTAGCCGGAGGCCTGGAAGCAGCAGCCAAACTTGTGATGGTGACTCACGCTGGCATGACCACGGACGAGTTCTCAACGATTGTCGAGGATTGGCTCGTGGGCGCCAGGCATCCGAAATTCGATCGTCCATACACGGACCTGATTTTCCAGCCGATGTTGGAGCTGCTTGCTTATCTGCGGGCCAACGACTTCAAAACGTTTATCGTCTCAGGTGGCGGAGTTGAATTTATGCGGGTCTGGGCGGAAAAGGTATACGGCATTCCGCCAGAGCAGGTAATTGGCAGCAGTATCGTAACCAAGTTCGAGATGCTTGCGGGCACGCCGGTGCTAACCCGGCTGGCACAAATGAATTTTATAGACGACCATGCCGGTAAGCCCGTTGGCATCAACATGCACATTGGACGCAGACCCATCGCGGCTTTTGGCAACTCTGACGGCGATTTGCAGATGCTGCAGTGGACCGCTGCCAGCACTGGCGCACGATTTGGATTGCTCGTACATCATACCGACTCCGTCCGCGAGTATGCATATGAGGCATCGGCCTTCGGCAAATTGGACGTTGCTCTTAAGGAAGCCGAAGCGAAGGGCTGGACTGTCGTGGACATGAAGCGGGATTGGAACCGGATCTACCCGTTCGAGCCCGCCCAATAGCGAAGGTTTTTGAAAGCTGAGACAGGAGGATTGCATGTCGGCTGGGTTCAGGGCGCTCGCAGGTCACAGATCGAACAGCGTGAACGGGTGTTCTTCTCCCCGCCGGCGCAGGATGGGAAGCGCCACATTGCAGACCCGGATACCCGACGCGGTTTCCGCCGAGAAGCAGCCCTTGTGCGCATGACCGTGCAGAGCCAGGGCGGGGCTGTGGTTCTCAAGAGCGCGCTGCAATCGCGAACTACCGAGAAAAGGGAAGATGGGCTCCGGCTCTCCGAAAATGGTTTCCTTGATGGGCGCGTAATGTGTAATCGAAACCTTGGCCCGCGTGTGAAGCTGGGCAAGCCCATAGTCCAATTTGATTGCCTCGCGCTCCGCAATTTCAACAAACGTCTTAATTCCCTGTTCGCCAAACGGCATCAATTCATGCGGCGCGAAGCCACCGCAAAATCCCTTGGTTCCGGCGAAACCGACATCGTCCACCTCGAATGCGTGCCCATCGAGCAGATGCACTCCAGCCAATCTCAACATGCCTGCGAGTTCATCCTGGTTCCCGCTTTCGTGGTCGTGATTGCCGAGTACCGCGATGATAGGGACGCGGATGTGCTCAAGCACGTCGAGGCACACGCGCATTTCTTCGGGCATTCCGTGATTCGTAAAGTCGCCGGCGATCACCAGCGCATCGGCAAACTCGTTCACCAGCGAGAACTCTCGGATATTCTCTTCGCGATCTTCCGCCGCCAGGTGAATATCCGCTACGGCAGCCAGCCTCATGGTTCGCTCCTGCCCGACTCTTTAATTTGCAATGGATGTGGATAGTTTTCGCTCAGCTCACGAAGCAAGTCGCGCTGTCCCCATTCGTCAACGTCGATGGCAAACATCTTGGGATCGATAAGGGACCCGCGAAATGGTTCGTCCGGATCCGGATGACTGATGCGTCTTTTGAAGTCTTCCGTGAGGCTCCTCCAAACATCCGCCGGAACAAGCCCAACCTGTGAGGGATAGATAGTGGCGAAGAGTACGAGGTGCCAATACAGGATGTCCCGGTGCGTACCGGCCAGTGAGAGCAGCCGATCCCAATCAAGTTGTTGACTGCAGGCCTTCACAAGATGCGCAATATCGGCTCCATCAAAGCGTTCGCGCCGCGTGACAAATAATTTTGAGGCGATCATCTCCTCCGCGCGAAGCACCTTGCAGCGAATTCCCAGCATCCTGTCCGGAATTGCCCGTTCGATCCAACTCTCCTCCACCGTCAGGGTCGCGTTGCCCACGCCCGTGATGAGGTCGACGAAATAGCCCAGGTGACGCGCCTTCGCCAGCCAGACGGGATCTTCGATCCATGTCTCGAAGCCTCGGCATTGAAGCACCTTAAATGCCGCGGGCACGGCGTCGGGCGTCAAAACCAGGTCAAGATCCTTGGTTGCCCTCCAGATACCCGTATGGTGGTGAAAGGCGAATCCGCCGCTGACTGCAAAGGGAACCCTGGCTTCCTGAAGAGCCTGCAGGACACCCTCATAGCATTCCCGCGCATCGTCGGCCCAGGCGGGCTCTGTCGAAGAGGTGACCGGCAGCTTTGAACTCTCCGCGGACATAAGACTTTCGATGCAAAGACCCGCGCGGAAAACATACCGTTGCTTGAAAATGTGATGCGAAAGCCTCTCCCACCTCCAGAATCAAAGGCTTTCGGGCGCTTTTCTGCCAGGAGCCGTAAGTCAAGGGTTGGTTAGCTTATTGCCGCTGAGTCCTATTTTTTCAGCTTGGCGCGCACCCACAACGCGCCGAAAACGGGCAGCGCAACCGCCAGTACAATCACACCGGCCGGAAAGCCGATATAGCGATAGGTGTCTGCATAGTCCACCGTGTGGCCGCCGATCCCATTCCAGATGAGCAGCGTGATGATGGCGAGGAAGGTGGTGGCGAAGAAGGTGAAGAACGCGGATGCAAATGACAACAGCAGGCTTTGGAACAGCCCGAAGCCTTCGAGCGGAAAGCCCAGCAAGGTGCCGGAGCGACTTCTGCCCTTGCCGTTCTCCTGAGTTTGCGCTGATTGCACCATCTTTGCCGCCCCTTCGTCTAGAATACAGTTCGATGGCCAGCAATGTACAAATCGAGCTCTGGCACGCCGAAAAGGTCGCCACTCAGGCGACTATGGGCCAGGCGCCTAACGGAGTTCACTACACCACCTGGGGTGAAACCCGCATCCCCGATTCGGAGCTGGACCATCTGGTGGGAGCCGTACCCGCCGCAATGTCTGCGGCGCTTGCCCACCGCGCCTATTATTTTGTTCCCCTGGCCATCGCCGACACAGGCGAAACCATGATCGCCCCGGCGTACTCGGTAGATTTGGGAGACCGCGCCGTTTGTCACCGCAATGCCGTCTTCGGCTCCACTGAGGCCGTTTTTCTTTCCACCCGGCTAGTCGAAGACCGCTTCGGCCTGGCCTTCGAGTTCTTCATCAACGTGGCTCACAACTTTGTTGAGGCGGCGGGCGTCCCGGAGAGCTTTTCGTCGCTGGCCTGGTCGCAGGCCGAAGCGCAGGTTCGCGGCGAGTCGAGCCAGGACGCATGGGAAACCCGGCGTCGAGCGCAGGATACGCTCAACGGCCAGAAAAGCATCGACGAGCGCTCCCGCAACAGCTACTTCGAGGCAGCCTTCTCTGACGCGCTGGCAATTTACATGTTGTCGCTGGCGGTAGATTTCGACTATCACGATCTGCGCGAGCGCGAGTATCCGTTGCTCGCCGCCCCGGCGCTCGCCGAGCGGCTGCGCCATGTTGCTGGGCTGTTCCCCGCCAATCCCGGATTTGAGTTCCAGATCCTTTACCGGCGCAAAGGATGAGACCGCTTCAACTCGCTCTATCGACGCTGAGTGCAGGCAATTCCCGCGACTCCGTTTATTGGTTTGCCGTCGCCCGCTACGCGTTAATGCGCCAGTCGATTGCAAAATGAAGCAAAACAGTATCATCTGAGCCAGCGGCGTGTGGGAATATCGATGAGAAGATAGCTCCCGAATTGTTTGAGTGCTTGGCAGCGAATAGTTGATCTGTTGCCGTAAGCTCCTTGGCGATCCAGTTTCCTCGGTTGGTGCGCAATGTCTCTTATTTGGCGCGAAGCCGTTCAGACTTTCCGGGCGCTCTGGAAGAAGCCGCTCGTGCCAGCGTTGGCTGTTCTGTCCGTGGCCTTCGGAATTGGCGCGAATTCTGTGTTTTTTGGACTCATCGATCTCTTAATCCTACGTCCGGTGCCGGTTCCTCATCCGGAAGAGCTTGTCAGGCTGTCAACGATCAGCCCAACGGGAAGTGCAGGGGACGATCGGCTTCTGTTCCCAATGTTTCGGGCGCTCCATGACCGAGGCGATGTTTTCGAAGGCATATTCGCATGGAACGATGATGCGCTGCGCAATATGCAGTCGGGGGATGCGAGGTACCTCGGAGGGGTTGACGAGGTCTCAGGAGATTTTTTTCGTACCCTAGGCGCACGACCCCTTCTTGGACGATTGATCAATGATGGCGACGTGGCCCTCGGCTCTGCGCAGTCGGCCCGGGTAGCAGTCCTAAGTAATCGATGCTGGAAAGAGCATTATCATTCGGATTCGCATATCGTTGGGAAGACCATCATCGCCGACGGAATTTCGCTGACGGTTATCGGAGTAACGAACAGGGACTTCTCCGCGATCGACATTGACTACACGTCCGATGCGATTGTGCCGATTGGCTTCTCTCATGACGGGGTGAAGAGAGGCTGGTACAACGTCACCGGTCGTCTCAAGCCAGGCGTCTCTTTGACGCAGGCTCGAGCCGAGGTGTCGGTTTTGTGGCCCGGCATCCTCGCCAGCACGGCCCAACCCACGATGTTGCCGGATGCGCGAGCGCGATATTTGGCCAGAAGAATCGAACTGACGTCCGAGTCCAGAGGAGACTCGTCCCTGCGTGAGAAGTATTCACAGCCGCTGATAATGCTCATGTGCTTGGCTGGAATGATCCTCATGATCACCTGTGTGAATCTGGCGTCTGTTATGCTGGCCCGCTCCACTTCCCGAAGATCGGAATTCCAGATCCGCTTGGCCCTTGGTGCAACCCGCTGGGAAATACTCCGACTTGTGCTGCTTGAGGCCATTTTCATCTCCCTTTCAGGAGCTGTTATCGGTGCTGCTGTGGCTATTTGGAGTGCGCGTCTTTTGATTGATCTCTTGTGGACAGGTTTTGGGTCGCCCGGATTGCACATGACCATAGACATACGAGTTCTCATCTTCATGGTTGGCGCGGCCGTCCTCACAGCCGTCCTTTTTGGGCTGATTCCGGCAATTCGAGCGACACTTGTCAACCCTTCTCCCGCCTGTCGCTACAATTGCGGCGGGGCAACGGGTCGATTCAGGGCAGGAAAAGGACTCATCATAACCCAAGTTGCCTTCGCATTCGTACTTGTGACTGCTGCCTTGATTTTGGCTGGCACTCTACACAGTCTTCGCGTAGCTGATTTGGGATACGACCGCGGGAATGTCCTGGTAATGACGCTTTTCCCGCAGTCGAAGCTGGCACGACCTTCAGATACAGCCACCTACTACCGGCAACTGGCGAGTGAGCTTCAGAAGATTCCCGGAACAGAATCCGTCAGCTTCGCGCAGTCTGCGCCAGCGTTCAACTTTGAGTTCGCATATCCCGTTTCTACTTCAGGCGTGGAAGTGCCTGCATTATCGGACTCGGTTGCGCCTGATTTCTTCCACCTATTGAGAATCTCCGTGTTGAAGGGTCGCGAATTCGAGTGGCAGGACAATGAAAGGACGCCTCGTACCGCCATCTTGAGCGAAAACCTTGCGTCGCGGCTGTTTCCTCATGAGGACCCTATTGGGAAGCTGGTCAATTTCGGCGAGAATGCCAACGGAAAAGGTCTCACGGTCGTCGGCATTGTTCAGGATGCCGGTCTGTGGAAGCCTCAAACGCCGCATCCGATGGCAATCTACCTGCCATTAATGCAGGTATGTTCTGGCTGTAGCCCTGTTGCCCTAGTTCGCACGGGCCTAAACCCCATAGCGATCGCTCATGTGAGCGAACATACGGTCCAATCGATGGGTTATCAGTACTCGGTACGCACACAGTCTCTGGAAGAAAAATTCAATAAGATGCTTATCGTCCAGCGTCTCTCGTCCTGGTTGTCATTGGCCTTCGCGAGTGCCGCCCTGCTGCTTGCCTCTCTCGGTCTTTATGGGCTGATTTCTTATATCGTCGAAATGCGTGGTAAAGAGTTTGGAATCCGTATTGCCCTGGGTGCTAGTCGTGGTGGAGTTCTCTTCCTTGTTCTATATGACGCTCTGTCTGTCGTGGTGAATGGCGTCTTGATTGGAATCCCAACCGGGTGGGCTATTTCACGTTCACTTGCCAGCAAATACGCGTACCTCGGACACGGCGTGGTTAGCGAAATGTTGTGTGCAACTCTGATCTTGCTGCTGGCGGCCTTCTTCGCGGGATATCTACCAGCTCTGCGTGCGTCGCGTACTGATCCTGAAAGTGTCTTGCGCACCGAGTGATTTCCGACTCTTACGCCGATTCTCGCGGCGCTTCAAATCGACAGAAGGACGAAAAAGGGGCAGGCCCGCTGGATAATCATGTCCGTCATGCGAGCGCCGGTTCAACGCGAGCATTTCGCAGGAAGCGCCTATTTCACCTCGATCAAGCTAAGAGAGCGGGGCTGCATATCGACATCGATCACGCAGGGGAGTTGCACCTTGCGCTCGCTTTGGTCACCGTCGATATACAGAGCCAGCGTCTTGTTTCCTCGTCCTCTCAACTCCAGGCGCGGGGACTCGCCCTGATCGGCGCAGTTTGCCAGCACAATGCCGACCCGCCCATCGGCCGCTTGCCAGGTCGCGGACTGCACCAGCGGCTCCCTGCCCCACCCGAAATCGCGTCGTGTTACATTGCTCACCGTCCACGGTGGCAGCATGCGCCCGTAGACAAGATAATCGCGCGCGATTCCTGCGCGGAAATGGTTCGTTCTCTTCGCCCAGTCAAGAATCGCACCCTGATCCGGCATCGCGCGTGTCCATGCCTGATCCCAGTCGTACGCAATCAGCCCCTTATCGCGCAGTGTGAAGTTGAGCATGTAGCCTGAGACGATTGCCCTGCCCACAGAAAGCCGCAAAGCCTCATCACTCACCCGATTCGAGAAGAAGCCTTCATGGCCGTTGCAATACTCGTGATACAGGAACGAGAAGAGCGGAGTCGTCCTCATGCGGCCATCCCAAATCTGAAAATCCTTGAGATAGATCTCGGGCGGAGCTCCTTCGCAGGACATCCCAACCGCCGGATTCACCGACCGCGCAGTTTCGGCATCCGCTTTCAACAAGCTCTTGAAGCCCTCTGTCATCCACGGCCCCGGGACTGGTGGATGACCGTGGTCCGTGGCATAGCACGCAACTGCGCCAGGGCCCTGGTCAAACTGTTGCACGACGCTTGGCCCGAGCTCAGCCATCTTCTGTGTCATGTCCAAAATCATCTGGCGTCCCTTGTCGGTTCCGACGCACACCCAGTAGTTCTTTCTCCACGGCCACACATCTTCAACAAAGGTTCCATCAGGCCTGTGAGCCACCGCTGCCACTCCCCCATGGGAATGGAAATACGGCATTCCGTCATAGCCGGTGTTCCCCTGCCAGGTCACCCAGCAAAGACTGTCACCATAGAGAAAGGGTGACCACCCTTTTTCTCTTGCCCTGGCCATGAACTCGCGCATTGACGCCTCTCCGCCGAGCGGCGGGAAGGCATCGGGCTGCACCCACGGACCGGGACGCTCCCAGTTGTACACGAACGGCATGAGAGGGCTCTCAAGCGCAGCGGCGAGTTTCTCCAGAAAAGGCAGCGCATTGGTCGCAGGGGTATATTCCGCGTTCACTGCTGAAGGAGCGTCCCAGTCTCCCATGCCACGCATCGGGAACGCGAACCCCACAGCCGAATCTGTAATCCACTTTGGGCAATCTTTTCGATCAACGAGCTTTTGGCCGCAGAAGGACTGCTTGGTCGCCCAGTCCCGGTAAATTTCTGCCGCTCGATACCAGTCGCCGTGGAAGGTGCCAATCACCACGTTGTAGGGCAGCCTGGTCTCTCCGGGGCCACATGTGCCGGGATAGTGCGCCATTCCCAGCGTGACACCGTCTTCCTCCATCACCCGATCGATGAATTTCGGCAGCCCCGTTGCATCGTCGCACGCCATATACAGGCCGCCCGCGGAGTTGTAATAGGCCATGAGCTGTGTCGATGCCCATTGACCGGGATAATTGGGCGAGCGCCAGATATCAGGAGTGTTTTGCTGCCTTCCTGACCAGATATCTTCCAGCCAAAGATCAGGCGTAACGTTCCCCGTGTCGCCCCACTGGCGCTCCAGCGGAGTATGACGGGTCCATGCTGGCCGCTGATACACCGCGGGCTCAACCGGCCCCGCCAGTGACCCGTCCAGTGACGACGAGAGAATGTGGCTCGGGTCTGCCTCCATTGGTTGATCGAATGGCACTTCTATCACCGGGAACTGCACGTGCCCAATCCATAACTTCGTGCCGTTTTTCAATTCCAGGTTCCAATAAGTAAGCGTCTCGTGTGCCGGGCAGCGGATCGTAACGACCGCATCGACAGGCAGTTCGCCGATTTCCTTGTACT
Source organism: uncultured Acidobacteriaceae bacterium (assembly GCA_963800145.1). Lineage (GTDB taxonomy): Bacteria > Acidobacteriota > Terriglobia > Terriglobales > Acidobacteriaceae > Telmatobacter. Next base: position 1,050,551 of record CAWCZX010000002.1, read on the forward strand.
CGATGGTGATGATCTGTTCATTTTCATTCGCGTCTTTGTGAACGGTGATCTTCTTCGCATCAGAAGAACTAACCAGCTTGAACTCAGCACGATCATTCATGAACTCGACGAAGAAGAGCGGCAGGCGAACATGATCGCGAATCAATAATTCGCGGTCCACGCCATATGTCGACTGAAACGACGCGATGGTTCCCCGCACCGAATCGATCAGCAATCGATATCCCGAATTAACGATGATCACAGGAGGCGCGGACGGAGCTTCGCGCGACACGGTTACGCTGGTGTTCTGGGCAGCAAGTGCGGCTGACGACTCGCCCGCTAGAATCGCTGCGCCACTGACAGGCAGGCACGAGGTCGCTGCCGTCGATGCGACGCCTGAGAGGAATCGCCTGCGCGAAAATCGATTGGAATCAGGCACAGTTTGTCTCTTTCGTGTTTGCGGAAACTTGTCTATCTTGCCCGCTTGGCCGCCACACGGTCAAGGGGTAGCAGGGCGATTAAAAATCAGGAAATAAACTGCGAGAGATCTTGCTCAGGAAACCGATAATGGGTTTTGTACCGCAAACAGAGTCAGAAAATTGAAGTCGCCACGAGCCTGAGGAAAGGTGTATAGAGGTGCATATGAATTCAGCATCGAACCTCCTCCATCCACGCGATCAGCTCATGCAAATGATGGATCGCATCTATCGCTATCGGATGACAACCACCTCCGGCGGCAACCTTTCGATTCGCGACGCAAATGGAGATGTCTGGGTTACACCTGCTCGCGTGGACAAGGGTAGTCTGCGGCGGGACGACATTGTTTGTGTCAGGGCAAATGGCACGGTGGAAGGCCTTCATCCCCCATCGTCGGAGTTGCCCTTTCACCAGGCGATCTATCGGGTTCGACCGGACCTCGGAGCCATCGTGCACGCCCATCCGGTTGCCCTGGTGGCATTCAGCATTATTGGGCAGGTTCCCGATACGCGCCTGTTCCACCAGGCCAGCCACATTTGCGGCGCCGGGGGCTTTGCTCCCTATGCCTTGCCCGGAAGCTCCGCCCTCGGCCAGGAGATTGCCAATATCTTCAAACAGGGTTTCAACTGCGTCATTCTTGAAAACCACGGAGTCGCCGTGGGCGGCGCAGATTTGCAAGAGGCTTTTCAGCGGTTTGAGATGTTCGAATTCACGGCCAAGACGATTATCAAAGCGAGCATTCTCGGCAACGTTCATTATCTCGACGACAAGCAACTGAAGCTGTCGCAAGAAGAGTTGCCGCCTCTTGCCGAGTTTGATCGGGCGCCCGCCGACAGCCGGGAAAAAGAGGCCAGGCGCCAACTTGCCGACTTCATCCGCCGCGGATACCAGCAACGATTGCTGATTAGCAAAGCGGGAAGCTTTTCCGCTCGATTGGACGACGACTCGTTTCTCATCACGCCCCACCGCCTGGATCGCAGCGCGGTGGAACTTGATGATTTCGTTTTGATCTCAAAAGGCATGCGGGAGCGCGGCAAGATGCCGAGTCGCGCGACTCCCAACCACCAGGCTATCTACCGCCGCTACCCTCAGATCACTGCCATCGTGAACGCCTCCCCGGTCAATGGGACCGCTTTCAGCGTGAGCGACTCTCGCTGCGATTCACGAACCATTCCCGAGAGCTATGTCTTCCTGCGCGAAGTGCAGAAGATACCCTTTGGAATCCAATTTTCAAATGGAGATGAGCTGGCGCAGCGCATGTCCACGCGCAATCCCATCGCGCTTCTTGAGAACGATGGAGTCCTGGTTCTGGGCACAAGCATACTCGATGCATTCGATCGCCTCGAGGTGCTGGAGTCTACTGCGGAGGCGCTCATCAACAGCCGTCCTCTGGGCAAAGTCACGCCCATGTCCGACAGTGTCATCAAGGAACTGGCCGTCGCCTTTTCGTTGGATTGATCGGAACAATCATCTCATTGCCCGCTGGGAAAGCTCGTTATTGTGTCCCAATCAACGATCAGCTTGCGTACAGATTCCTGTCGATAAACTCGTTGCGGAATTTTCCATCTGCATCGTAATGGTTCAGCAGCGCTTTGAACTCCGCGAGCCGGACGTATTGCGATTGCAGCCGCGCGGGCGGCAAGGTAAATAGCTTCGCCCAGTGCGGTCGGGTAGCGAAGGGCTCCAACTGCGCTTCGATCAGCGGAAGGATCTTTCTCACTTCCGGCCATTCCGGTTTCCAGGTGAAGTGAATGGCGAGCGAATCGCGCTTGTACGCTGTGCTCATCCACAGGTTGTCGGCGGCGATGGTGCGCAATTCGGTGACAAAAAGATGCGGCGTGATGCGGTCGCGCAGTTTTTCAACCGCGAGAATCGCCTCGTAACCGCGCTCGCGCGGAACGAAGTATTCGGTTTGCAACTCGCGTCCGCTTGATGGCGTAAAGTTCATCTTGAAGTGGGGCAGGCGTTCATACCAGGGGCCGGGAATTCCCTGCTGCTCGGTGCAGCTTTCGGCGGCGTGGCCGGAGATGGGGTGAAGTTTTTCAGTGGCAAGTTTGGCGCCGAAGAACTCCGGCTGCCATTCGTTCTTATCGCCCGGCGCGAGGCGGCGCTTGATCCAGACCTGTGTGGCGCGGTGATTTTGCCAGTCGGTGAAAAGACTGACACTGTAGCCGCTGCCAAAGATCTCGTCGAAGTGGTGCTCAAGGTGATCGAAGGAGAGATTCTGATAAACCGACTGCGCAACCTGGAAAGTCGGCAGCAGATTCAGCGTGACGCTGGTGACCACGCCGAGCGCGCCCAGGCCCACCACTGAACCGAGGAATTGGTCCCCGTCTTTTTGGCGCGAAAAGTTGTGCACCTTGCCGTCGGCGCTTACCAGTTCAAATCCCACAACTTGCGTGGCCAGGTTGCCGTTGTGAATTCCGGAGCCGTGCGTGGCAGTGGCGCATGCGCCGGCAACCGAAATGTGAGGCAGCGAAGCCAGGTTGTGTAACGCATAGCCGCGTACATCAATGACGGGAGCGAGTTTGCCATAGGCGACACCTGCTCCGACGGTGACGGTGCGCGCTGCGTCGTCGATGGAGATCTGATCGAGTTGCTTGAGCGAGATCTGATTCTGAGTGCTGTCGGCGATGGCGTTGAAGGAGTGGCGCGTTCCAAGCGCGCGCAGCTTGCCGCAGTTCTTCACCGTCTGGCAGACTTCGTCGACGGAAGCGGGAGTGTACAAGTGATCAGTACTATAAGTGAGATTGCCCGCCCAGTTCTCGCGCACTTCGTGCTGCTGTTGGGCCGAGCTCAATCGCGACAAAAGACTGCCCGCCATAAATGCTCCGGTTGATTTGAGAAACTCCCGCTTATCCATTGTCCTGATGACCTCGCTGCGATGCGGCGCTGGGAAGGCGCGATCGATGACCTCGTCAGTGCTGGTCAAGAATATTTGCCGTGACCTCGAGGAGCAAGAACAAACTGCGCGGGCAGGACGAATCAACGTGATGCCGCTTCAGAAGGTGCGCAATTGACAAAACATCGATTGCCGGTTCTTCTGTAGGCACAAGAAAGACCAGGTAAGAGCATGAGGACGAACAGCGATGCGGCGGTGGATCTTCAGAGTGCACTTGTGGTGCGGGGCCCTCGCTGGAGTATTCTTCGTGGTTCTGGGCCTGAGCGGAAGTGTGCTTGCATTTGAGGCGCCCCTTGACCGCCTCCTGCACGCAAAGCTTTCCTACGTCGTGCCGTCTCAGCACGCGCTTCCCCTCGACGCAATCCTCCGCTCGATAAAGATGAGCTTCCCATCGGACGATGTGGTCGCGGTCACCTTCGCGCCTTCACCCAAACTCTCGTGGGAGGTGGCACTTCCATCGGGAATTGTGTACGTGAATCCCTATACCGGGCAGGTCCTGGGGCAAAGACAAAGAGGCCAGACGATTCTTGGATTAGCTGGTGAAATTCACGTTCGTCTGGCGACGGGAACCATCGGAGCGACCATCATTCGATGGTCCAATCTGATGGCTCTGCTGCTTCTGATCTCGGGCGTCGGGCTTTGGTGGCCAAATCGACGAATCCGATTCGCTGGCCTTGATGGAAGCCGTCGATCCTGGTCGGATTTGCATCAGGCAATCGGCGCGATTTTCTTCTCGTTTCTTTTCATAGCTGCGGGCACGGGTGCCTTGATCAGCTTCGAAGGGCCAATCCGTCACGCGATTCAAACGCCACGTGACCCCGCCAGGGTCCCTCCTCTGCAGGCAACGGCCGCGCCGCCGTCGCAAGGCTCCCGCACGGTTGAGCCGGACGAAGCTCTGGCGGTGGCCAAGGCCGTACTTCCGCGCGCTACTCCGGCGCGAATTCAGATGCCCGCCTACGGGGGAAATTACAAGGTCTTAATGACCGAGCATCGCTTCTCAGCACCTGACATTGAGCGCATGATCACCATTGACCCGCATTCCGGGCAGATCCTCTCCGTGTCGTCGGAGGATCGGCCGTCAATCGAACGCTTTTTTGAAATCAACGAAGCCGTTCACACGGGCTCGATCCTGGGGATCGTGGGCCGCACCTTGGTAGCGTTGGCCGGAATAATGGTTTTGCCGCAGGCATTCAGCGGCCTTTTCATGTGGTGGAAACGGACCGGGAGCAGAAATAAACGCCAGGCAAATCGCTTCGTCACAGGAGTTTCGAAATGAAAATACTCGGACTCGCGTTATTGCTCGCGATGGCCACTCCCATCGGGAGCTTGTCAGGAAAGTGGGAAGGCTCTTTCCGGGTTGCTGGCGGCGAACATGAAGTACCGCAGCTCTTCGTTCTCCATGAAGACGGAAACAAACTGACTGGCACAGGCGGCCCCGATACGGCCGAGCGGTATCCCATTGCCAATGGACAGGTGAAGGGAGATCGGGTGTCTTTTGAACTGACAACAGGCGACTGGAAGTTCTTCTATGACCTGAAGAACACCGGCCAACAGATGAGCGGACAACTGACGTTGAAGAGCGTGAATGCGACCCGAACGGCTGAAGTCTCGCTCCGAAAATCCGAATAGTGCCTAAATCTCAACTCGCTGCATGTTGAATTTTCCCGCGCAAGCTTATTTGAATCAGCAGCGAGAGCGGCAGTATTGCTCGCATCGAAACCATTTCGATCCATCACAACTCTGCTCCCAAGCGTCGTCAAAGTCCCAACTGCCGCAGTATGTCGCAGGAAATGTGCGTTGACGACAAAGATTCTTGAGCCCCGTTTGGGTTTTGGAGATCAGCGCTTGTTTTTGTATCCTGTAATGGACCGCACGCTCGTTGACACGGTACGAAGGAGGAGACCTACATGGCAGAGAAGACGAAGAAAGCGAGCACGACAACAAAACCCCGCAAGACTACGACCAAGAAAGAAACTGTCAGGAAGAACACAACCCCTACGACAGCTTCTCCCGAAGAAGTGGCGAAGCTGGCACATCGGTTCTGGGCCGAGCGCGGTCGCCAGCATGGGCGTGATGCAGAGGATTGGTTCCGGGCAGAGCAGGAACTCCTGGGCAAAGCATCCTGACCAGGGCCTCCATCACCAATAAAATCAATCCCTCTTGATGGCCCGGAAGTCGTCGTAATTTTGTCTTGCATCGCCCGGCCATCGAGCGGCGCAGTGTGCGCAGTCGTGCTTTAAGTTTCGCGCAGGCACATCCTCAATCGGAGGTGTACGCCAGGCGGCCTTCGCTGATGGTCCAGCGCACTTTGCCTTGCATGGTCCAGCCATCGAACGGCGTGTTGTGGGCTTTGGAATGAGTTTGCTTGGCGTGGTAGGTCCACTCGGCTTTGGGGTCGAAGATGACTACGTCGGCGAAGCTGCCCGCGGCAAGCGTGCCGCGGCCTTTGAGTCCCAGCAGGGCTGCGGGCTGTGCGCTCAGCAGGCTTAGCACGCGCCCCAGGGGCATCTTCCACTCTTTGTGCAGCCAGCGCAAAGACAAGCCGAGCGCTGTTTCAAGGCCGATGATGCCGTTGGGTGCGTTCTCAAACTCGACTTCTTTTTCATGGGTTGCGTGGGGCGCGTGGTCGGTGGCGATGGCGTCAACCACGCCGTCAAGAATGGCCTCGACCATGGCGTCCCGATCGGCTGCGGAACGCAAGGGCGGATTCATTTTGGCGCCTGTGTTGTAGAGTCCCACGTGCTCTTCCGTCAGCAGGAAGTGGTGAGGAGTCACTTCGCATGTGACGCGCAGGCCGTTGCGGCGCGCCTGGCGCACGGCAGCGATGGCGGCAGCCGTAGAGGTGTGGGCCACGTGCAGGTGAGCCCGGGCATCCCGCAATTCTGTGACGAGACGGATATCGCGCTCGACGAGGCCGGACTCCGCTTCGGGAGGCATGCCGCGCAGGCCGAGTTTGAAGGCAGTCGCCCCGGCGTTCATGCAGGCGCCCTGTGTCAGGCGCGTATCTTCCGCGTGCTGAATGACACTAAGCCCCACGCGTGCTGCGGCTGCCAGCGTCTCGCGCATAATGCTGTCTTTCAGGATAGGCCGTCCGTCGTCGGTCACAGCGACGGCCCCAGCGGATTTGAGCGCGGCAAAGTCGTTGAGCGCCTCGCCCTTTGAACCTCGGGTGGCAGCAGCGATGGGGAACACGCGCACGACTGCGCCACGCTCTGGAGCAAGCATCCAGCGCGTGATTTCAGGCGAGTCATTCACCGGGACTGTATTCGGCATGGCCGCCACTGCCGTAAATCCACCTGCTGCCGCAGCGGCGGTACCGGTGGCAATCGTCTCCTTGTAGCCTTGGCCGGGCTCGCGCAGGTGAACGTGAATGTCGATCAGGCCCGGCGCAATCGTCAGGCCGGCCGCGTCCAGGGTTTCCGCGCCGTTGGTCGCTTTGAGCTTGCCGGGAGCGGCTATCTCGGCAACGCGGCCATCCTTGAGCAGAATGTCTTTAGGGCCGTCGACGCCTGCTGCTGGATCGATCAGATGGCCATTGCGAATCACCAGCGCCGTCATGCGCGGCCTCCTTCGCCTGACGTGGGGGCCAAAGCGCGTTCGACCACCGCCATTCGAATCGCCACTCCGTTGTGGACTTGTTCGAGGATCGCTGATTGCGCTCCGTCGGCAACGCCGGCAGTGAGTTCAAGGCCGCGAATGATGGGTCCGGGATGAAGCACAACCGCCGCAGGAGCCTGGGACGCTAGACGCTGTCCCGTGAGTTGATAGTTGGTTTTGTATTGTTCGAGATCCAGCTGCAGGCCGGCAAGGCGCTCAGCCTGAATACGCAACATCATGACAGCCTGCGACTGGCGGAGGGCGGTTTCGAAGTCGCGCTCGATCGCAATGTTTGGACCGGCTGTGGCGGCGAGTTCGGGCAACAGTTCTTTGGGGCCGCAGAGCAGGACGCGCGCGCCGAGTCGGGGCAGCAACAGCATGTTGGAGCGCGCGACGCGGCTGTGCAGGATGTCGCCGACAATGGTCACGGTGACACCTGACAGTGTTTCTGCGGCCACATTCTCAATGCCGGGACGCAAATGCGCGAGTATGGTGCGCAGGTCAAGCAGCGCCTGGGTGGGATGCTCGTGCATGCCGTCGCCGGCGTTGAGCACGGGCAGGCGCGTCGCTTCTTCGAGCAGCCAGGGCGCGCCCGAGGAGTTGTGGCGGAGGATGATAGCCTCGGCTCCCAGAGCGCGCAAAGTCAGGCCCGTGTCTTTCAACGTTTCGCCTTTTTCAATGCTGGACGAAAGACTCGAGACCAGCGTTGTGTCAGCGCCCAGGCCCTTGGCGGCAAGTTCAAAGCTGGTGCGGGTGCGCGTCGACGACTCGTAGAACAGCAGCGCCACGCGCCGCTTGGCCAGGATGCGATCGCGGACCAGCGGGTCCATATTCTCAAGGGCCGTCGCCCGGGCCAGGATGTGGCTCACGCCCTCAAGGTTCAGGTCCTGCACCGAAAGCAGCGAGCCAGGATTGTACGGGAATGGTGAGGCAGGAACGGGAGGCGGATGAATCTGGCGGCGAACGGATGGTGCTGTCGCATTCATAAGTTGAGCTTCTAGCCTCTAGCTCCCAGCTTCTAGCTACGAGCTAGAAGCGAAAAGCTGTCTTTCTTAATCCACCCGCTCGACCAGCAGGACCTGCTCGTCGTTGTCGACTTCGTTGAACTTCACTTCAATAATCTCGCGGCTGCTGGTGGGCACGTGTTTGCCAACGTAAGTGGCCTCAATCGGCAGCTCGCGATGACCTCGGTCGATCAGCACAGCGAGTTGCACGCGACGCGGCCGGCCGTGATCGAAGAGAGCGTCGAGCGCGGCGCGAATGGTGCGGCCGGTGTAGAGCACGTCGTCGCACAACACCACATCGCGGCCCTCGATGTCGAAGCCGATAGCGCCCTTGGTCACGACGGGCCGGATGTCGGTTGTGGAAAGATCGTCGCGGTAAAACTGAATGTCGAGCATGCCGGTATTCACTGTGCGCTTTTCGATGCCTGAGATCAGCTTGCCCAGCCGCTCAGCCAGCGGAACGCCGCGCCGCTTGATGCCGACCAAGGCCAGGTCTTCGCTGCCGTTGCTCTTTTCAACAATCTCATGGGCCAGTCGTACCAGGGTGCGCTCTATTTCAGACGCTGACATCAACCTGCCTTTGATGCGCAGGCTGGGTGAATTTGTCTCTTCGCTCATCGCTTCTCTCTTGGCGCTTGTCTCACGTGGCTTGTCTCACGTGGGATGATACGAGGGTTGGCTCATTGGGGCAAGTTGTGGAGAAACAGGCTCATATACAAGGCGATGCTGAATGACGGTCGACTTCCCGTCCCCTTTCATCCTCCCAAGGTGTCAAACCTCGGGTCGTCGCGAGCGGGCAAGCAGGCGCGCTCCCAAGGCACCCCCGGCGGCTGCGAAGAACAACAAGAATATTGAATTTCCAGCAAAGCTAAACGTCTCGATGCCCGCGTGGCCCCACGGCGATAGCATCCACGCCTGAATCTGGGTCCGCATCGCCTGCGCCTGGGCAGCGTCTACCGAGCCCATTCCGGCCCATTGCTGCGCCATCATCTGCTGACTTAGATCGACGCGGCTCTTCCATTCCGTGTCAATCTGGCTGGAGTGATGCAGTACGAACCGCTCCACAAAAAGTGTGGCGCCGCTGATGCTGAAGGCCAGCCACGCTGCGAGCAAGCCGGTAACCAGCCCGATGCGTGCACCGGCGCCCATCGTGATCCAGGCCGGCCGCTGGCCGCGCACATAGATCGCGACTGCCCATGCCGCGGCGGCAGCCATCCAGAATAATCCAAGAATTCCGACTGGCGAGAGCCCGCTTGACAGCAACCCCGCGGGCACAGCCAGCGCCACGGCGGCGCGCATGGCCGGCTTCCATTCCACCTCGCTCGCGTCTTTGACAGCTTCGGTCCAGCGCTCCGCCGGCGCCTGCCCGCTTTCGCCCTCTGCCGCATAGACCAGTTGCGGCAGGCCGCAAGCCGGACAGTAGCAGTCTTCGGCATCAACGGGCTGGTGGCAACGGTGGCAGGTGATTTCCATGTTTCTTAAACCCTACAGGAATTCTACGCGCCGGGTGCGGCTGCGGCTGCAGTTTGAGCAAGCTTGGCAGACACTATGTCTTCCGCCGCTTTTACTGCCTCTTCCAGGCTCATATCCGTGGAATCGAGCAATACGGCATCGGGAGCCGCCTTGAGCGGGGAGTCGGCTCGATTGCGGTCGCGCTCGTCGCGAGCGCGGAGATCGCGAATCACTTCTTCCGGCGGGTGAGCGGGCTGCGGGCCAAGCTGGTCGAAGCGGCGCATACCCCGCACTTCGGGTGCCGCATCCAGAAAGATCTTCACCTGGGCGTGCGGAAAGACAACCGTTCCGATATCGCGCCCTTCCATCACTACGCCGCCGCCGGAGCCCATCTCCTGTTGCAAGCGGACGAGCCAGGAACGAATGGCGGGATAGACGCTGACGCGCGATGCGGCGTCGGTCACCAATTGATTGCGGATGAGGCCCGTAACGTCCTCGCCGTCGAGCAGAACGCGATTCTCTTCATCGCCCGGTTCAAGACGAATTTGGGTCTCGGCAGCCAGCCTTTCCAGGTCGGAGCTGTCGTTGTCCTTAAGTTCATCCAGCGGGATACCGGCGCGAAGCGCCTTGAGCGCGAAAGCACGGTACATCGCTCCCGTTTCAAGATTCAACAGGCCAAAATGGCGCGCCAGATGGCGGGCGATCGTGCTCTTTCCCGCACCCGCAGGACCGTCGATGGCGACGATCATCTTCTGGGCGGGCTGGGGAGTATGCAAGGGACTTTCAACTGCACTCATCCGCGTTTCTTAGTCCCTTGCTTGGGCCGCGCTGTGAAGCCGAACCGTTTCCCGTTCCCGGCTCCGGCTCCGGCTGTCATAGCCGGCTTGCGGCTGCTGCCGCGCGCCGGGCGTGCATCGCACTCGTCCGAGGCCACGCTTGGCCGTTGCGGTCTTGGGCGTTGTCTTCAGCCCATTCGCGTGAGCCTTGTGCTGGGATGACGCGCCAGACTTGCTCCATGCAGGAGCTGAGGACTTCCCGTTCCGCGTCGCCCCGGCGCCGGTTGATGCTGCACGCTTGGCCGGACCCGTTGCGGCGTGGGCGCCGTTACCGTTGCCATTTTTGGGGGCGCTTTGACCCCACCGCGTGCCATTGGTCGGCCGCGCACCATTTTGAGAACGCGATGCGGCGGATTGACCTGGCCGGGTCGTCGCTGCCGGCTTACGATCGCGCGCATGGGTGGACGGGCGGCTGAAATGTGGCCGGGCAGATACCGACTTACCCGTTGTAACGGGCTTGCGAACGCTGGGCCTCGGCAAGCGCGATTCAGTTGCCTTACGCACCTCGGGCTGCAGCGGCGCGTCAAGTCGTTCCGGCGCTGCAGGTTCTGAGACTTCCTCCTCGTGGTCCCTGGCCCGCATAAAATATGCCGAGGCCGGCAGATACGAGCTGGCGTAGATCGAGGGCTCAGTCGCGAACTCCGGCAGAGTGCCGGCGACATAGAAATGGGGGGAGTGCCCCATCGAAATGGTGTGAACCTGGCGGGTCGCCAGCAATCCGCGCAACACTTCGCGCACCTTGCTGCGTGCTGTCAGGGGAGCCAGGAAGAGTTCTACCTCTTCCATGCTCGCGGCGATAACCGCCTGCAAATAGATGGAGGCGAGGACGGAGATCGCCGTTACCTGCGAGGTAGAGGCGCCTTCCGCAATAGCCCTTTGGAACCGAATACGCAGCAATTGCCAACGCGCAGGCTGGCCCACAGCCGAAACCACGGGAATGATGCGCAGCTGCTGCCAGAGTTCAGTAATGGCGCGCAATACCGCCGCTTCGCTGACCTCGCGGCCCAGCGATTGCTTGAGTTGAGAGATGGTAAGGTCGCCTGCTTCCAGCAACTTGTAGGCCTGAACGGCAAGCGGCGATACCTGGCGCGAACCGGTGAGTTGCGGATTGCGCCGCCAGTCACGGTCGCCCCTCAGCGCGTACACATAGGGCAAAACCCACGCGGCGACAACAAAATCGGGTTGTTCGCCAGGCTGACCGAGCAGATTGAGCCTGACGGCCACGCCATCGGTCTCAAGACGCACCAATAGCTCTTCGGCAGCCGTAATTTGCTTGGGGTCAGGGGTCAAATCCCGCTGGCCGCCAATCGCCTCAACAAATGAGGGCGCAATGGAGGACGAAAATTGCCTGCGGGGCAAAAAGAGACACAAACCAGTCTCTTCCATCCATGTGCGGGCGTCCTCTAGTGTGAGAGTCCCAAGTCCATTCTGGCGCATCCTTTCGGCACGCGCTGCTTCCAATTGTTCCGATGTCAAAGAAAAACCTCGCTTCCAGGCTCATGCTGGCGCTGAACAGCTCTCTCTCCTGAGAGGAGGGTGGCTGCCCTTACCAATTCTAAATCGGTTCTAAATTCGATGGAAGGCCCGCTCAATGTCTTTCCACGAATAATGCAAAGCTATTGGACGTCCGTGCGGGCAACTCGTTGGGTGCTCAGTCTTTGAAAGTTCCAAAAGAAGCCACTCCATTCGAACCGGATCGAGCGCGGTATTGATCTTAATAGCAGAATGGCAGGCAATCGAAGCCGCGATGCGGGTCCGAAGCGACGTAAATTCCTGATTCTGTGGGTTTTCACCTGAATCTGCGCTAGACTGCTCAATTACTTGGGATAGCATTCGCTCGAGTGCGGCGCCCTCCAGGCCCACAGGGGCAGATTTGACCGCAAGTGTTTGAGGACCAAAGGGTTCTACCTCAAATCCGTTAAATTCCAATTCCTCGGCAATCTGGGCGAAAACGACCATTTGCCAGGGTTTCAGCTCCACTAATAAAGGCATCAGCAAGCGCTGACGCTGGACTTTTTCAACCTGCCGATCGCGCAAAATTTTCTCAAAAAGAACTCTCTCGTGAGCCACATGCTGGTCGATTATCCACAGGCCATCGTCGCCGGCGGCCAGGATGAACGACTCGCGAAGCTGGCCAAGCGGTCGCAAAGAGCCCAGGCGATTTAGATTGCCAGCGTCCTGTTCCGCCTCTACAAGCGCCGTCTCCATCGCCGTGCCGGCAGCGTCGTTGGCTGTCTCAGCCAGGCCCGAGGCACACCCGTTGCCGGGGAGGGCCCCTTCAGGCGGAAGAAGCGCCGCAGCCGCGTTACTCAAGGCTTGACCGAAGGGTGTGGCCCCCAGGGACCTCCCGTCGAATGGGAGAGTGCCGGGAATGGGCATTACGGGACGGGGCGTGAGCTGGAACGGCTCTGCGTCTGTGGCGGCTGATTCGAATGAGGTTGCCTCCGAATCCCGAGGCTCAATCGGCGCAGACTGTGGCGAACCGGGCAAAGGAGAGATCGCCGGCGGCATAAGGGATGGGCTGGCCGCCGGAGAATTATCCAGCGCAGCCAGAAATCCGGCGGCCGGCCTGGCTTTGATCAGCGCGGTGCGCAAGCTGTCTCGCACAAAGTCATGGACCAGCGACTGCTGGCGAAACCGGACCTCCGTCTTGGCCGGATGAACGTTGACGTCAACTTCTTCCGGAGGCATTTCGAGAAACAGCAGCACGACCGGGAAGCTGGTGGGTGGAATCACGTTGCGATACGACTCGGTGATTGCGTGTATGAGCAGGCGGTCGCGGATAAGCCGTTTGTTGATGAAGATATAGATCGAATTGCGATTGAGCTTTTGCAGTTCGGGTTTGGAATAGAAGCCGCTGAGTCGAAGAGTTCCGGGGTCGCGCGCGGGCTCGTCCGGGTCCTTTTTCCACGGCGGAGGCTCGGGCAGGCCGGCGTGGGCCAGCGGAGTCTCGGCAGCAACCGGCAGCAACTGGGACAGGGTCTCCTTGCCGAAGATCTGGTAGATACGCTCGGCGGTGCGGGCCACGGGCGGGGCAGAGACCAGGGTGTGGGTTGCCGAGGTGAGTTCGAAGTGCTTTTCCGGGTGAACGAGGGCGTAATGCGTGACCAACGCTGTCACGTGAGCCAGCTCAGTGGATTCAGCGCGGAGGAATTTGCGCCGCGCTGGCGTGTTGAAGAACAGGTCTGCGACGGCGATGGTCGTTCCGCGGGGCAGCGCGGCGTCATCCACATGAAGGATCTTGCCGCCGGCAATCTCGAGACGGGTTCCGGCGTGGTCATTGGACTCGCCGGTGGATGTTTCGAGCACAACGCGAGCGACCGACGCGATCGACGGCAGCGCCTCGCCTCTGAATCCCAATGTGGCAATCGAGAGCAAATCGTTTGCGGTGCGGAGCTTCGAGGTGGCATGGCGCTCAAATGCCAAAAGCGCGTCGTCCCGGCTCATACCGTGACCGTCGTCGGCGACACGGATCAGCCGCCTGCCGCCCGCCTCGACCTCGACGCGGATGCGGGTTGCTCCCGCATCCAGGGCATTCTCCAGCAGTTCCTTCACCACCGAAGCGGGGCGGTCGACCACCTCACCGGCGGCGATCTGGTTAGCCACCTGATCAGGAAGAATGCGGATGCGCCCCATAAGGGATTAGGGTATCCCAGAAGACAGGTGCGAAAAGCCAGGCGTCCCGGTGGAAAAAAGGGACAACTGGATACTCCGCGGGCGTGCTGGCCCAAGACCGCTTCCGTGCGAAGCGGCCTTGGGGCGCAGATGCAGGACTCGCCTAGAACTGCAGCTTCGCGCCGAACTGAATCTGGCGCGAGGTCGTCGATGTGGCCGTGACCAGCCCCGCTGTGGGCGAGACCCCCGACGTCGCCGAGCTATACACCACTTCATTCGGCGTGAGGAAGTTGGTGTGATTGAGGATGTTGAAGAATTCGGCGCGGAATTGCAGCTGCATTCTTTCCGTCACATGCGAAATCTTGGAAGCCGAAAAATCCAACTCTGACAATCCGGGCCCGGTCAAAGCATCGCGCGAAACATTGCCATAGGTGCCGGTGGCAGGCGGCAGAAAAGCCAGGGGATTGAAGTACTGCGTCGGCGTCCGCGGATAGAGGGTTCCGCTGAATTTCGGATTCCAGTCGGGCCGTACCGGGTTGCGCGTATCGCCATTGCCGGTGGGGTTATAACCCAAGCTGCGGCGAAAACGGGAAGCCGGACTGCACGTTGACAATGGCACTGGCTGTCCAGCCCGCGGCGACGAAGTTGACCGGCGCCGAGGCGTTTTTAAGGAAGTGACGATGCGGCCCGAATGGCAACTCGTAGCTCCCGTTCAGCGAAGCCGCATTGCGCACGTCGGTGGCCGCAGGTCCCCAGTCCAACTTGGGTCGCAGCGGGAACTCCACAAACGCCGGAGTGTTGCCGCTGACGCTGGTGTTCCATGCCGAACCGTCGTCGAGATTCTTGGAGTAGGTGTAGTTGCCGCGGAACTGGAATCCGCTGCCAAACGAGCGCCGCACATCGACGATGAGTGAGTTGTAAAGCCCCACGCCCTGCGATACCCACGAAGTGGAATTGGCCAGCGCAGGATTTGCATTCAGCGCCCCCGCGGGATAAAAGGCCGATCCGTCCGCCTCGATCGTTGGCACCGGCTCGTTCATGTCTTCGGAGAGGATCTGGTGGTAGCTGTGTGATCCAACATAGCCGACGGTGAACGAAGTGCGCGGAGCGATTTGCTGTTCGATGCGCAAACTCCAGGTGAGCACGGCCGGTGTGGCAATGTCGGGCTGCACATTGCTGGGGGAAACCTTCGTACCGGCGGGCGGCGGCGTTCCCGGCGTGAAACTCAAGTGGGAGACTGCGATGTTACTGATCGATTCCGCTGTATTGAAGGGCGCAGTCTGGTCAAGGCGATAGTCGAGTGTGTCGAGCAGGCCATGGTAAATGCCGAATCCGCCTGTAACGGCGGTCTTGCCGTTGCCCCAGACATTCCACGCAAAGCCGACGCGGGGCTGCGGCAAAAACTTGGCGCGGTTGTTGGTGAGCGCTGAACTGCCAATGACCGGCTGCGTTTGCAGAACTCCCGCGATGAGCGCGTAATTCGATGCGCGCCCTTGCGCTTCGTTCCACCCGTCGGTGGATTCGGAGCGGAAGCCGGCACGCAGTTCAAGCCTCGGCGTCACCTTGATCGTGTCTTCAATGTAGGCCGCGCCTTCAAGCGAACGCCAGCCGAGTTCCGTGGGCGATGGCACCACGGTGAAGGTCTTCACGGTGCCCTGCAAAAACGACTGCAGGGTGCTGAACGAAGCCTGCCCATATTGATCCTGCGCCAGCAAATCGTTGGACTGGATGCGCTGCAGCCATACACCCGCTTCCACCTGATTGCGTCCACGCGACCAGTAGACGTGATCGTCCAGCGTAAACAGGTTGCGGACCGCCCTATTGTTGCTACCCACGTTAGTGCCCGCCTGCGTGATCTGCGAGGCGCCGTTTGAGGCGGTGCTGCCGCTGATGACGATCGCCCCGATCTGCTCTCCAGCCACCCAGCCGGGCAGATTCACTGGCGAGTAACCTGTGAAGAAGTAGCTGGCGCGCGAATAGCCGGCCCGCGCCGTGTTGAGCAGCGATGGCGAGAAGACATGCTGCTCCTGCACGCTCGCAACCTGCTCGCGAAGGCTCTCGTCCACCAGGCTTAGCGGATTCTGCGAGGGCGTGTTCGCGCTGCTGTCGTCGACGGTGTAGACGCCGAAGAGTAGATCCTTGCTGGAGAGGTTGTCATCGAAGCGCGCGGTGCCGAAGTCCTCGCGGATAACCTGTTTCGGATGGCTGAAGGCCTCTGCGATGCCGCTGCCGAGTTCCGGGCCGTTGGCCACCGGCCAAAGCGCCAGCAGAGGCTCGACAGCAGGATTCACGCCAACATATTGCTCCGTGCCCGCCGAGTTGGGGAGATACCCCTGGCGTGCCTGGTTGTCCGGTACCAGGGTCACGGCGCTCAAGCCCCAGTTTTGCCGGAACCCCTCGTAGTTGCCGAAGAGGAAGAGCTTGTTCTTTCGAATGGGGCCGCCCAGCGAGCCGCCAAACTGGTTGCGCTGGAATTCGGGAATCGATCCGGCGTCGAAGTAGTTGCGGGCATCGAGAGCGCTGTTGCGGATGAACTCAAATGCCGTGCCGTGGAGTTGATTCGTCCCGGAGGTGGTGACGATGCTGACCTGCGCGCCATCGCGCTTGCCGTAGCTGGCGCCATACGTGTCGGTCGCCACATTGAACTCGCGCACCGCATCCACGCCAAGCAACTCGCCGCTGGTGCCGCCGGGCGTGACATTGATCAGCGACGCGCCGGTGTATTCAATACCGTTCAGCAGAAACAGATTGTCCTGCGGGCGGCGTCCGCTGACGGCAAACATGTTGCCAACCGATGAATTGGAGGTTCCGATGCTGCCGGAGCGTTCGCCCGTGTAGTTCACCGTGGCGGGATTCAGCGTGAGCAGTTCATCATAGCTGCGGCCGTTCAGCGGAAGTTCTTTCACCTGGCGTTCGTCAATCAGGCCCGCCGTTTGCTGCGTCGTTGTATTGACAGTGTCTCCCGTGGCATCTACTTCAACTTGTTGCTGCACAGCCTCGACACTGAGCACGAAATCCACCTGCAGGCTCTGCCCGACTGTGAGCGTGATGCCACTCCGTTCCTGGGTTGCGAATCCATCATGCGCAACTGAAACCGAATACCTGCCCACGGGGACGGATGGGGCGAAAAAGCGCCCGTCCGATCCGGTAACCAGATTGCGTGTAGCTCCTGTTTCGATTTGAACAACCGACACGGAGGCGCCCTCCAACGACGCTCCTGTGGCTTCGCGGACCGTGCCGCTGATGGAGCCGCCCACGATTTGAGCGTGCGCGGCTAGACTCCCGACCGCGGCGAGAACGCCTGAAGAGGAACAGAGCGATACGAAGGTGGTGCAATTTTGATGTGAGATTCACAACGCCTCCTGGAACTGGACTGGCCATTCACCGGGAACGCCAGGCTTGGGGAATATGAGTACGGGCCGGGAGACACTGGGGCATCACCGGCGTACGTCAGAATTTCAGGATGGGGAACAAATCAGCGACTACAACAACAGCCTGTCCGCCGGGAGGCAGACACTGGGAGCCGCGAATGCGAAGAAAGGAAGCTCATTGGGTCCGGTGAAACGTTGAACGATAAAACTTGACGGCAAAAACACAAAAGCCGCGTCAGCAAATGGGCTGAAACGCGGCCTTATGAGGATCGGTGAAGTCTAGACCAACTCACCCACAAGACCGGCGCATCGTGCAAAGACATGCACAACAACTCGCCGGGGTGGGACGAAGACTCATTTGGATACTATAGCGGGACGTTGATTTGCGGTCAATCCATGAAACTTGGGTTGACGAATCCAGAAAGACTGCCAGAAATGCGAAATGCCGCACAATGGCGGCATTTGCCATGAGGCGGGAACGCAGCCCTAGATGCCCATACCGAACTCGCCGGCCTGCTGTTTTCCGGCGTTGGCGTAAAAGTCGTAGGGTGTGCGGCGCTTGAATTTGTAGCGGCTGCGAATCTCGACGCCAAGGTAAATACCGATTGCGGCGACGGCCATTCCTGCCGAAAACCAGCCGATGACCCGGAGAGCCATACCCTCTTTCGGCTCTTCTCCTAACGTGACGGGGTCGATTTCAGTGGACATTGGTTGCGCAATCTCCTGTTAGCAGGATACATCACAGAGGTTTAGAGTCTCTCACCCGTCAGGGGGTTGGCCCCTACAACTTTTGTTTCATTCAGTTGTCATAATCCGTGCCAGCCACGAGGTTTTTTGGGTTTCCGGCAGAAAACTGGCGCGGATGGAGTTAGCAGCGAGTTGGCGAAGCTCTTCGCGGGTGAAGCCCTGCTCTGTGTGCGCAAGCAGGTATTCGTTGGCAATATCGGAGCCAAAGAAGGCCGGGTCGTCGGAGTTGAGCGTGACCAGCAGCCCGGCATCGAAGTAGGCTCGCAGCGGATGCGCGCCAAACGACGCGCAGACCCCGGTGCACACATTGGACGTGGGATTCAGCTCCAGCGGCACTTCCCGCGCCTTTAACTCTTGAAGCAGATCCGCATCCTCAATGGCCGAGAGCGCGTGGCCGAGCCGTTCTGAGCCGATGGCGAGCGCTTCCCAAATCGCTCCGGGCCCCGTGGTTTCACCAGCATGGTTGGTGAGGCGCAGACCTGCCTCACGAGCCTCGACATACATTGTGCGAAAGGGCTCGGAGCCAGCGCGGCGCTCGTCCCCGCCGAGGCCAATACCGATGATCGAGGGGTACGAGGAGCGCATCGAAGCAGCTTTGCGGAAGACCCGCACGGCTTCTTCGACGGTGAAGTGGCGCACCGCGTCAAAGATCCAATAGAGCGACAGGCCCAGTTCCCGTTCGCCGCGCTCGCGGGCGCGCTCCAGTCCTTCGAAGATCGGTTCGAAACAGGCGGGGTCAAAGTTGCGCCACATATAGATCACGCCCACTGAGATATAGACCTCGGCATGCACAACGCCCTGCGCGGCAAGCTGTTGCATCATGTGCCACGCAGCGAGCTCGTAGTCCTCGGGGTCGATGAGGCGGCGGGTGACGGCTTTGAAGCCCTCAATGAAGCTGGTGAAGTCGTCGAACTGGTAGTGCGACTCGGCCTCGGCCAGGGTCATGGGGTAGGCATCATGGCGCGCGCTCAGCTCAACGAGCGTCGCGGGCGTGATGGTGCCTTCAAGATGCAGATGCAATTCAGCCTTGGGCAGGCGGCGGATGAACGCGGAGATATCGTCCATCTAACCAGTTTACGAGGTGAGTCTCAGGCGGCGAGAAGCAGAGCAATTTCGACCCGAGTTAACGCTGCAACACCTTGGACGGCAGGTCTCGGTAAGTGACTCGGCGATTGTGCATAAACCAGAGCCCCTTTGCATTTCAAGGGGAAATATGTAACTCTTCCCTTGGTATGCAAGGGGAGAAAATGGAAGGCTCGAAACTCGAGTTTTTGCGGGGCACCCTCGACGTGCTCATACTAAAGGCCCTCGTCTGGGAACCTCTTCACGGCTATGCGATCACCGGCTTGATTCGCCGAGAGAGCGATGAGGCGCTTTTGTTGGAGGAGGGCACTCTCTACCCGGCGCTGTGGCGGCTGGAAAGCAAGGGGCTGATTGAAGCCGAGTGGGGCCTTTCGGAAAACAATCGCAAGGCAAAGTTCTATCGCTTGACCAAGAAGGGCAAGCGGCAACTGCAGCTCGAGACCGCAACCTGGGAAGCCTATTCGGCGGCAGTGTCAAAGGTGCTCAGTGCGGCACGGCCTCCGAAGGCACAGGAGGCCTGATGAAGCAGACGCCTATCTGGCGCCGGTATGACCGGCTTCACGGCCCCGATTCCAGAAGCGATGTTGAGGACGAACTACGCTTTCACCTCGAGTCGAAGGTCGGAGAACTGATCGCGCGCGGTTGGACTACGGAAGCCGCTCAACAGGAAGCAGAACGCCAATTCGGCAACCTTAAAGAGTTTCAAGAACTCGGGGAACAGATCGGGGGCAAAATGGAACGCCAGAGTGCTCTCAAGGAGAATTGGGCGAAGTTGAGACAGGATGTAAGCTTCGCGCTTCGCCAACTGGCCCGTGACCCAGGACTGGCATCATCTGCGATTCTCATCCTAGCGCTCGGCATTGCGGCAAGCGTAGCGATTTTTGCTTTTGTGGATGCAGCGTTGCTTGAGCCGTTGCCCTATGTCCAGCCCAACCGGTTGATGGACGTGACGGAGAGCCTGGCGTTATTTCCTCGCGGAAACCTCTCTTACCCGGACTACGTGGACTGGAAGCGAATGAACCGAGTATTCAGTTCGCTTGACGTCTATCACGGTGGCAGTTTTCATTTTCTGATGGAGATGCCGCAGGGCGCTACACCGGTGCCGGGCATGCACGTAAGCGCCGGGTTCTTCCGTACGCTTGGCATTCGACCTGTGCTTGGGCGCGACTTCCGGCCGGATGAGGATTCCGTGAGCGCTGCACCGGTGGCGCTGCTCAGTTACGGCGGCTGGCAGAAACTGTTCGGAGGACGACCCGATGCAATCGGTCAAACTGTGAAGCTCAGCGGTATGGCCACGACAATCATTGGCGTTCTTCCTGCGAGCTTTCAATTCGCTGCGCAGGGGAATGCCGAGATTTTTGCGGTACTTCAGCCGACGGACACATGCTCCAAGAAAAGAAGCTGCCACGACTTGTTCGGCGTTGGCCGCCTGAAAGATGGAGTTACTCCGGAAGGCGCACGTGCCGACATGAAAGAGATCGCATTGGCATTGGAGCGGCAATACCCTGACTCCAATCGCGGCCAGGGTGCGAGTGTCATGCCTTTGGCGCAGGCGATCACGGGAGATGTCCGACCCGTGCTGCTGGTGCTGCTCGGAGGCGCCGCGCTGCTGTTATTGATTGCGTGCGTAAACGTCTCGAATCTACTGCTAGTGCGTGCAGAGAAGCGGCGGCGCGAGATGGCAGTGCGTGGAGCGCTGGGTGC
This sequence comes from uncultured Acidobacteriaceae bacterium, assembly GCA_963800145.1. GTDB lineage: Bacteria > Acidobacteriota > Terriglobia > Terriglobales > Acidobacteriaceae > Telmatobacter. The sequence goes on from CAWCZX010000002.1 coordinate 1,071,318, forward strand.
GTCACGGACACGGCTAGTGCGGCAATATGTCACGGAAGGCAGCGTGCTGGTGGTCGTGGGCACAGTCATAGGGCTGATACTCGCCCTGGGCATGATGCGGGTACTACACAGCCTTATATCCAAAGACATGCTTGTGGGCATGCCCTATCTGGACCATATGGGATTCAACGCTCATGTTCTCCTGTTTGCTACCGGAGTAGCAACGCTCGCTGTGCTGTTCTGCTCCGCGGCGCCCATCCTCCGCCTGCCGATCGGCGAACTGCGAGATGGGATGAGCGACGGCGGACGTGGTAGCGCTGGCCGCATATGGCAGCGGATGGGCAAGAACCTCGTGACTACTGAGGTTGCCGTAACAGTGGTTCTGTTGTTTGGCACCGGATTACTGACCAGGAGTCTATTGAATATGTTGCAAGTGGATTTGGGCTTCGAACCCAGAGATCTGGCCACGTTGCAAATCGAGCTTCCTGATGCAGGTTTTCCGAAAGAGGCGCAGCAGGCTGAATTTGCACGGCAGACACTGGATGCCATGCGCAAACTGCCCGGAGTGCAGTCTGCCGCGGTCACCACACTTCTGCCGGTAACCTGCAATTGCAATACCGATTGGGTGCGCTTTGTGGGCAAACCGTATAACGGAATTCACAATGAGCTGAACGATCGCCAGGTCAGCCCGGATTTCTTCCGCACGATTCAAGCGCGCCTGGTGAGTGGCCGCTTCCTGAACGAAACAGACGACGCTGGTCACCCGAAGGTTGTGCTTATCAATCAGGCCTTTGCGAGGAGGTACTTTCCCGGTGAAGATCCGATTGGCAAACTGATGGGGGACACCGATCTAAGTCCCGGATCGCTTCGCCGGATAGTCGGTGTGGTTGGTGACATCAAGGACGGAGCCTTGGATGCAGAGCTCTGGCCCACAGAGTACGAGTCGTTCGCGCAGAATCCGAGTACCGATTTCTACGTGCTGGTGCGCACTTCGCAGAGCGCGGCATCCGTCCTCCCCGAGATGAGCTTGGCCATTCGCAAGTTGAACCCACAAGTGGGCATACAGAATGAGAGCACCCTGGAGATGAGGATCCAGAATTCTTACGCCGCGTCGCTGCATCGGATAGCAGCATGGCTGGTTGCCGGATTTGCAGCGCTGGCATTTCTATTGAGCGTGGGGGGGCTGTATGGGACGATTGCCTATTCGGTGGGCCAACGAACGCGTGAAATCGGCGTTCGCATCGCACTTGGAGCACAGCAAAATTCCATTCGCAGGATGATTCTGCGAGAGGCCATGCAACTGACCGCAACTGGCACTCTGGTTGGTCTCGTTGGCGCAGTTGCCTCAGCACACCTCATACGGGGACTGCTATTTGGAGTGCGCACCTGGGATGTACCGACCATGACCGCAGTTGCTGTGGTACTTACGGGCGCGGGGCTGCTGGCAAGCTATCTCCCGGCCCGTCGCGCCGCCGGCGTCAGCCCTGTCGAGGCGCTGCGCGCCGAATAAGACAACCACTTACCGGATGCCGCTCGAAGGCTGGATCTTGGTTCTTAGAACCTTCACTCTTCAATGCGCCGCGCGGCATATGGATATCTCTGCTTTCGTTCCGCTGCAAGATTTGGGGTTCGGTCGCCGCGTCGGCCGTCTCGCCGTCCAGTGCGTATTCCACAATGAGGAAGAAACCGCTCTGAGTTTCTGTCGTTGATTCGCCAGCGCCCCAACGGTGTCTAGGATCGACGAAAATTCCTCTCATGTATTCCTCTGTAGCCCTGTGTTCTTTGGGGGAGATTTTGGTCCTCCGCGCGGAGAACGCCAAACGGCGCGCGATAAGGACGGGGTACCTGGCCTCCTGAGCTTTACTTCTTGGGCCGCGACTCCGGCGGCACAAGCCCTGCGAGGCGGTAGTACACAACGAGCTGGCCGTAGTGTTCTCCGCTATGCTCGATGATGCCGTATGCAATGTCGAGAACGCGCGCTTTCTGCTGAGGGTAATAAACAACCTCCGTCATCAGGCCTTTTTCGCCTCTCGACTGGATGGCGGCTGCGCCATCGGCGAAGGATTTCTTGACGAACGCAACGATGTCGGCCTTGGATTTGAATTGCTCGCGCTTCGGATCTTCTGCCGCGGGAAGCTTCAGCCCCATCGCAGGATTCGTGAAGTAGTAGCATGAACCCGCCGCGTGCAGTAATTGCTCGGCGAAGCTCCGCTCGGCGGGTGTCGGCTTGAAGTCATATTTGTCCTCAGGAAAATCTTCGGCCAGCGCCGTCAGCTTGCGGCCAATCTCATTCCAGGAATCGAGCACGACTTTCGATTCCGGATCGGCAGGTTTGACGGCTGCATCTTTCTTCATCGTGTCCTGGGCATGGGCGGCAAATGCCCATGCCAGCAGGACGATAGCGAGAAACGTTGTTCTTTTCATTTCTTTCTCCACGCTTGAGTTTTCGCGAATCAAAGCTTCATTGTCTTATTTCGCCTGCGCCAGTTCCGCAACAACTGCGGCAACTTTTTCGAGTATCTCGTTCCAGCCTTCGAGTTGCCCGCTGTTCTTGGCGCTCTCCATCGGTTCATTTCCAATAAAAGTAAGCTTCGTCTGGCCGTTTCCTAAGTCCTCAAAAAGAGTCACGTCGTAAGCACCCTCGATGGCCTCAGATTCGATTCCCAATTGCGCAGGGTCAATCTTGTTTCCCTCCGGGTCAGAAAAGTACATCAAGGAAACAATCTTCTCGTACGGAACAATCTCGTAGTATTCGACCGCATTCCAGCCCTCCTGCCCATCCGGCGCTCTCATGCAGCAGAGAAGTTTTCCGCCTACGCGAAAATCCATCTTGCAAACAGGCGCAGTAAAGCCCTTCGGTCCCCACCACTGCATGATGTACTTCGGGTCTGTCCACGCCTTCCAAACCAACTCGCGTGGGGCATCGAAAACTCGTGTTATCGTCATCCGCTCTGTCTCGTTAACCGTGTTATTTGTCATCTCTGACCTCCTCTTTTTTCATTTGCTTCACAACCTCTTCCAGCTTGTCGAAACTCTCTTCCCAGAACCGGCGATAGCTGATCGCCCAGTCGCTGACTTTCTTTATCGCCTCTGGCCTGAGCGTGCACACACTCTCCCGTCCACGCTTCGTCTTGATCACAATCCGCGCTCGCACCAGGTAGGCGACATGTTTTGAAATCATCTGCTGCGAGAGTGCAAACGGTTCTGTCAATCCATGCACAGAGGCAGGCCCACGCGAGAGCCGTTCGATCATCGCCCGCCGCGTCGGATCAGACAAAGCCGCAAATGTCGTACCTAACCTATCCACAACCATATGGTAGTGGATTTCCGTTGAATGTCAATTGATATTGTCGCGAACTGGATTTCCATTCCCTGGTCTCTGAACCGTTACACCGACGCGTGATAGATCGGCAATGCACTCACTGAACTGGATTGCTACTCTTAGGTCGGCCAGTGTCCGGCGACCTTTCCCCCGCGTGATCCTCGGTTGACGCCAACAGGCTGAGTCACTCATCCAGCAGGATGGGACCAATAGCTGCGTGTTTTTTGCGTTGCGCCTAACGCAGCCCGGCAAATTCTGACCGGTGACGGCTATAGAAGAAATAGATCAGCAGCCCGGCGAGGAGCCAGATGAAGAAGGCCTCCCAGGTGAGCACCTCGAGGCCCATCATGAGCACGGCGCAGAAGATGATGCTGAGCACAGGAAAGACAGGTCCAAACGGAGCGCGGAAGGAGCGATGCCGGTTGGGCTCGCGATAGCGCAGGATGAGCACCGCGATCGAGACCAGCACAAACGCAAAGAGCGTGCCGATGTTGGAGAGGTTGGAGACGGTGCCGATGTCGAGCAGGCCTGCGGGAACGCCGACCACGAAACCAGCAACCCAGGTGGCCACCGCTGGGGTGCGAAAGCGCGGATGAATGTTGCTGAAAACGGTGGGCAACAGCCGGTCGCGCGACATGGCGAACCAGACGCGCGCCTGGCCTAATTGAAAAACGAGGATGGAAGAAATCATGCCGAGCATGGCGCCGATGAGGACCACCAGTTCGACCCAGTGCAGGTTGGAGCCCCCGGGCATGAGAGAGAGGCGCCTGAGCGCGTTGACCACCGGCGCCCCATCGCCCATGATGGACTGCCACGGCACAATGCCACTGAGGCAGATGGCGACTCCACCGTAGAGCACCGTGCAGGCGACCAATGTGGCCAGAATGCCAAAGGGTAGGTCACGCTGGGGGTTGCGGCACTCTTCGGCTGCCGTCGAGACGGAATCAAAGCCGATATAGGTGAAAAAGATGATGGAGCCGCCGGAGAGCATTCCCGTCCAGCCGTTGGGCATGAAGGGATGCCAGTAGCGGGGCTGGATAAAACTGGATGCTGCGATAATGAACGCGAGAATAGCGACGATCTTGACGAGGACGAGGATGTTGTTGGTGCGGGCCGACTCGCGGATGCCGCGCACCAGCACAACGGTGAGAACCATCACGACGAGGAAAGCCGGAATATTGAAGCCAAAGTGCCAGCCGGGCGCATAAAGATCATTCCCCGCAAGGTCCTGCAGACCGGTGGGTAGATAAGCCGGCGAAATCCATTTGAGGTCGGGATGCAGCCCGAACCACTCCAGCAGCGCCTCAATATGTGCGGCAAAGCCCACGCTGACGCTCATATTGCTGAAGGCATATTCAAGAATCAAATCCCAGCCGATGATCCAGGCCACCAGCTCGCCCAACGTGGCATACGTGTAGGTGTAAGCCGACCCGGCGATAGGGATCATCGAGGCCAGTTCGGCGTAACACAGCCCCGTAAACACGCAGACGATGGCTACCAGCACCAGGGAAAGAGCCAGCGCCGGCCCGGCACCCGGGCGGCCTGCCATGGCCGTGTGTGTCAGCAGGTAGTGGATGAGCGGGGTATTACTGACTTCGGGAGTATCAAATTTCTGCCCGGCCATGGCCGTGCCGATCACGGTGAAGATGCCTGATCCGATGACGGCCCCGATGCCCAGCGCAGTCAGCGACCACGGCCCAAGCGACTTTTTCAAAGAATGCTCGGGGTCTTCCGATTCCCGGATCAGCTTATCAATGGATTTGCAGGCAAGCAGTTGGCTTGGCAGGGCAGTTCTCCTCGTCCGGGCAGATGCGGGCGCTTGTGGATGAAGGCGAATCCCCATGAGTTAGGGCGCCTTTGCCGCAGTGTACATGATGAGGATTCCCATGGAGGATCATCATGTTGCGGCATCTGCAGGTGCAGGGCGGCCTTCTTCCACCGTGAAGGAAAGCCATGTCGAGGAGATGTGTGCCCAGGGCTCCGGGCCCGGCGCGTGGTGGCCTGTGACCCGGGACCCCGATGTGTTACCGCGAAGCCTAGCGCTTGGATTGCCCGCGTGCCAGCTTTTTAACCTTTTTCTTCTTTGCGCCACGCGGCTCGGTCCGCTTGGCTTTGGGAGCGGCCTTCTTGCGGGCGGCGCGCTTTACCTTCTTGCGTTCTTCCTTGTCTTCAATCTTGGATGTGTCTGCCAATGCTAACCTCTTTCGCTGCAATCTCTTCAGGTTTCCCGTCAATCGGGTCAGTATGACCCTAATGTTAACAGGGAATGGCATGCCGCGAAAGACGCATCGGCCATCTAAAGGCCCATTTTAAGCGGCGTTTCAATCATTTCCAGCGTACAATGAACCTAGTCCCCGCGCCTGGCGTAGACCAGCCTGCTCGGCTTTTGCCGCCCCACCGCTCCTGACGAGCTCCGCACTTCACGCAACATTCACTCATCCACGGGCCGCTTGTTAACGCAATCCCTTGTTATACAGGTACCTGTCGATCGGAGTACGTCATGCGTTCTGATCAAATACATCGCGCCCTTTCCCAGGGCATGAACCGTTTTGAAGTTTGCCAGCTCGTGGCCAAAGGCGTAAAAGCCACTCACAAGACCGGGGGGCGCTTTGAAGACTCGATTAACGATGTACTGCAATATCTGGGCACACACGATGTGCCGACCGAGGGTCTTCATCCTGCAATGAAGCAGGTGAGTGCCACGTCGCTGAAGCCCGCCGCCTGAAGACAGCGGTCGGTTGTCAGTAATCAGTTGTCGGTGGCAATGCTGGCGGATTGGCCTTTGAAAGCGAAGAATTTAAGACAAACGCAGAAAAGGGACGGCAGATTTGCCGTCCCTTTCTATTTGCTTCAGAACCCGGTCGCTTATTTAGACAACCTGGACGTTCTCAGCCTGCCAGCCCTTGGGGCCCTTGGTCACGTTGAACTGGACCTTCTGGCCTTCCTGCAGCGAACGGAAGCCGTTCGACTGGATGGCGGTGTGATGGACGAAGACGTCCTCGCCGTTTTCACGGCTCAAAAATCCAAATCCCTTGGCGTCATTAAACCACTTGACTGTGCCTGTTTCCATTTGTGTTGTTCCTTTGATACAAATTTACCGCGAACGCAATGTGGAAGTGTTTGCGTGTAGAGCGGTAACTCGGAACAGGCAATGACTTCTAATCGAATTCTACGATCTGAAAGCAGTATAGCACAGTTTGGCAAACTGCCAAGAACAATGAGTTTGTGACTCTCGGGGACGTGCACGGAGATCCTACTCCGCATTCCGCCGCAAGAGGTAAACTCGTTTTGGCCTGCGGGAGACAAGCTTTGCCGGACGAGAGCAGTCGGGTCCTGGTCATCAATCCCGGATCGACATCCACGAAGATTGGCGTCTACCGTCGAAACACAGCGGAACTGGTGCGCACCATCGAGCACGAGGATGGAGAACTGGCCCGGTTCCGAGGGTGTTCTGCGCTCGCGCAGCTGGAGTTCCGCGCCAACTTGATCCGGGAGGCGTTGCGCAAAGCGGGATTCGCCATGCAACAGTTTGCCGCGATCGGGGGACGAGGCGGGCTGCTGCCACCGATGCAATGCGGCACCTACCTGGTGGACGAGGCGATGATCGAGGAACTCCGGCTCGCACGCCGAGGCGAGCACGCGTCAAACCTCGGAGCCGTGCTTGCCCTTGAATTCGCACAGGCTGCGGGGGTGAATGCGTACATCGTGGACCCTGTGACAGCGGACGAGTGGCAGGAGTGTGCACGCCTGTCCGGCTCGCCGCTGGCCCCGCGGACTTCGATCGGCCATGTGCTGAATACCAAGGCCGTGGCGCGGCGATTTGCGCGGGAGCGCGGCAGCACCTATGAGGCGCTGCGGCTGATTGTGGTTCACCTGGGCAGCGGCATCACCGTTTCAGCCCACCGCGACGGACGCATGATCGATAACAATACACCCGAGGAAGGCCCGTTTGGCCCCGACAGGACAGGCTGGCTGCCCGTGCGCGAACTGGTGAAGCTGGCGTTCAGCGGCATGTTTACGCGCGAGCAGCTTGACCGGCATGTGTTCGGAGGCGGCGGACTGTTTGCCTATCTCGGCACGCGTGATCTGAAGGAAGTGGAGCAGCGGATTGACATCGGAGACGCGGAGGCAGCACGGGTATTTGAAGCCATGGTCTACCAGATCGCCAAAGAGGCTGGAGCCATGGCCGTGGTGTTGCAAGGCAAAGTGGACGCCGTGCTGCTGACCGGCGGCATGGCGCATTCGCAGCGGTTAGTGAACCAGTTGCGCGGCTACCTCGAGTGGATCGCGCCCGTCACGGTCTATCCCGGGGAGGATGAGTTGCAGGCGCTGGCGGAGGGCGTCTTTCGCGTGCTGGATGGCGCGGAGCAGGCGAAGCGATTGCAACCCTAGGCATCACCGCTGCCACAGACCGCCAGAGGCTATCATGAGAACGCTCTCAAAGCTAGTCATCTTGCAGCACTCGAAATGGGGTCCTCTGTTATGCAGCGTCGCGACCTGCTCCGCACTTCGGCTTTGACCTTGGGTGGCGCCATTCTCGCTAAATCCCTTCCCGCAATGGCACTTGAAGAGAACCCGCCGGCAACTTCGATCAAGAAGATACTGGCCATGTTCAAGTGCCACTTCGACGCGGGTTTCATCGACACCCAGGCTGCAGTTGTGCATCGCTATTTCAATGAATATTTTCCCCATGCCATTGAACTGGCAGAGAAGTCCCGGCAGCCGGGTGCGAATCGATACGTCTGGACGACTGGCTCGTGGCTGGTCTACGAGTACCTGGAACAGGCATCCCCCGCCGACCGCAAGCGCATGGAAGACGCTATCGCGCACGGCGACATTGCCTGGCACGCGCTTCCCTTCAGTTGGCAGACCGAGATGATCGATCCCTCCATGATCTCGGCCGGTATCGCGCTGTCGAAATCGCTGGACCACCGCTTTGGCCGCACCACCACCGGGGCCAAGATGACCGATGTTCCCGGACACACCCGCGGAATCATCGCGCCGCTCGCCAGCCAGGGCGTTCAATTCCTCGATATCGGCGTCAATGGCGGCTCGACCACGCCCGATGTTCCCCCTCTTTTTGTATGGAAGGAGCTGGGCGGGAAGTCCATTGTGATGATGTATCACCACGATTACGGTGGCGTGGTGCGTGTGCCAGGCTCCGATATTGCGGTATCCGTCAACGTGCGCGGCGACAACAGCGGGCCGCATACTGCCGACGAGGTCGAGGATATCTATGATGACCTTCACCACCAGTTTCCCAACGCAGAGATTGTTGCCACCGACCTGACAGAGATCGCCAACGCGGTCGAACCCTACCGCGCCAACTTTCCCGTGGTGACTCAGGAGATCGGCGACACTTGGATACACGGCATCGCCAGCGACCCCCTCAAGGTCGCGCGCTATCGCGAAATTGCGCGTCTGCGCCTCTCCTGGATCGCTCAGGGCAAATTCCAGGCCGGCGACGCGACCGATATTGCGCTTCTCCGCCGGGTTCTTCTCGAGGCGGAACACACGTGGGGAACCGACACCAAGACATGGCTTGATTTCGACCACTACACCCCCCACGATCTGGCGCTCGTGATCTACAGCAAGAACTACACGGTGGCCGAATTCAGTTGGCAGGAGAAGCGGCAGGATTTGATTGACGGGATCGCGACTCTACCCAAGCCGCTGCACGACGAAGCGCATGCCGCCATTCGTGCTCTTGAGCCTGCAGAGCCAAAGCTCACCGCCGCATCATCCCACGCGCCGGCAGATGAAATCGATACGACGCACTTTCTGCTTGCATTCGATCCGCACACAGGAGCCATTCAGCGCCTGCGCAACAAAAAGACAGGCGTCGAGTGGGCATCGCCGACCCACCCGATTGCGCTTTTCACCTACCAGACCTTTTCGCAGGCGGACTACGCCCAGTTCATTGCGAACTACGGCGTGATCAAGGCGGACTGGTTCCAGATGGACTTCGGGAAACCGAACATCGAGAAATTTGGCGCGGAAAGCCGTGAGTGGCAGCCCACTCTATCCGCCATCGAAGTCGCGCAGGACCATGAGGGCCATCGGATTCTCGCCCATCTCAGCCTTCATGATCCCGAGGCTTCCCAGTCCGGGCGCGTCGCCTTTCCGCAGAAACTGTATCTCCAACTGACACTGCCCGTGGCTGAACCGGTCATCCATATGGAGCTTTCCTGGTTTGCCAAGCCGGCAACGCGCATGCCCGAGGCCATGTGGCTAACCTTCAATCCCAGCGTGCCGAGCCGGGAAGGCTGGACGATCGACAAATCCGGCGAGCAGGTTTCACCGCTCGACGTGGTCTCCGGCGGCAACCGCAGTTTGCATGCTGTCTCCACCGGCTTTGCGTATCGCGACAGCAGCCGCGTCTTCGCAGTGGAGTGCATCGACGCGCCTCTTATTGCTTTCGGCGAACGCAGTACGCTGAAGTTCTCCCGTTCTCAGCCGGATCTCTCTCTCGGCGTCCACTCGAACCTCTTTAATAACACCTGGGGAACCAACTACATCATGTGGTTTGGTGAAGACATGCGCTTCCGCTATCTCCTCCGTGCCTGACCGGCAACGGCGAAAGGGGGCCGTGCCTTGGGGGAAAAGGCTTTGTCGTCGCTCTCGCATTTGGCCCAAAACCTAGGTAATACGTTGATTACCTTCGTGAATATCCCCCACAAAAGAGGTAAAGCAGTTTACAGCACTCCGGATTAAGATGTGCCAATGGACATCTTTAAAGCCACTGCACCGTTCTTTTGCGTGCTGATTGTGTTTTGGATCGCTGCGCGCGTGGCTGTCGCCGATGCCGCCAGGGATAGGACCGCAGTTGAGAGAGAAAATGGGCGCATCGAATTCTTCCCCAATCGCCAGTGCTTTTGGGGCATCTACGTAATCCTCGCGTTCATCAGCTATCCGATCCTGATGTTTATCGCAACCGGTTTCAAGTCAGCTACCGGCTTATGGCTGATCTCCCTTTGCAGCGGCTGCATCCTGCTCTTGCTCATGTCGTTCCCGGGTTCGATTTATATCAACGCCGACGGGCTTGAACAAACGTATTGGGTGGGGAGCAAAAAGCGCGTTCCATGGAAGCACGTCGCCTGGATCGGCATCGATGATAAGAAGAAGAGAGTGACGGTCAAAGGCTCCAATGGCCACAAGATCGTCCATACGCGGCAGCTTCCCGACAAAGCCCGATTCCTGGCGGAACTGCGGACGCACTGCCCCACAAAGATGCCGGCTGAATCCGAGCTGAAAACTTTGATCGGAGCGTAGGGCTGGCTTGAAAAGCAAAACCTTCTCGAGGTTAGTGAATTTCTCCACCAGCTTCTTCATGCCGTGACGAATGAGCATCACGGTGATCTTTTTGCTTTCGCCATCCCTGCGCGAAACAGGACAGCCCCTTCGACCAAATTTGAATGGCGCACGCACTCGCCCTCCTGGAGATGCCGAAGCTGTGGAGGAAGCATCGGGACCCGCTGCGCATGCCCAAAGCCACAGTTTCAATCGACTCATTGGGCAGGCGCCGGAATCCGCCGGAATAGCCCAGCTTTCCATCGTCGGGACCGGGTTGACCACAAAGTAATTGACGGTTTGGCCCACAACACGCCCGCAATACCAAACCGTTCGGAAAACCCTACGCGGCACAGGGGTTTGATAGACTCCGGTCAAGACGCAAACTCGACTGCAATGGAATGCCCTTGGGCTCGCGAGCCTTCCTGAGGAGCCTTGGATGAGCCCAACAACGAAGATTTCTCCCGGTTCGACAAATCGCGCAGCTTCCGCCAAGATCAATCGGGAAGAAACCCCTTGGGAGGCGCTGGCCAGCATCTGCTCAGTTCTGGTGGTGGGCCTGTTCATTCTGACCTTCTTAGCCCAGAACTACCTCATTCCGTCGGGCTCGATGCAGAACACGCTGCTGGTGGGCGATCACCTGGTCGTCGACCGGATCACGCTCATGCCGCCCGCCTCGTGGATGCCGCTCATAAGGTATCGCGAGCCGAGGCGCGGCGATATCGTGGTTTTCCTCAAGCCCGTTTATCAGCCCGGTATTGATGCAACTGACGCCGATGGGACGCCGCAGTACACTCCCCTGGTGAAGAGATTGATTGGAGTGCCCGGCGATCATATTCATCTACGCCACGGCATTGTGATTGTGAATGGCGTCGCACAGCCGGTGGGATTTGCGCAGCCGACGACGCCGGATAACTTCAACGAGTTTCTCGACGATTTCCCCGCAGTACCCCAGCCGGGGTGCCTGGGGCAACAGAGTCGTGGGCCGTGAACTTCCCGAGTTATATCCAGGACGGCGACCTGGTGGTACCGCCAGGCATGTACTTCATGATGGGCGACAACCGGCACAACAGCCTGGACTCGCGCTACTGGGGCTTCGTGCCGCGCGCTAACATACTTGGTCGTCCGCTGTTCAACTATTGGTCGTTCAAGGCCCCGGACGGACGACTTGAACAAACAGGATTCGGTCACAAGCTCGCGTGGATTCGGCCACGTTCTGGTGCATTTCTTCCCGGACACGCGCTGGAAGCGCACTTTCCACGTTGTTCATTGAACCCAAATTGCATCCCGATTCGATATTGGTGCGTTCCGAGCCTATCACCGCCTAACCGGCAATTACTCTTTCATCAAGATTCCCGCTCGACTCGATCAAGCCGCTCTCTGTCTCTCCCGCCGCCAGGCAATGTTTGGGCAGAACTCGGAGTTGGTTGGCAAGGCCGGGAGCTCCCACACAAGAAGGAGCTTTGGGCTAAGCGGCCTTCCCTTAAAAAGCTGTTTACAAGCGAATATTTCCCGAGATAGAGTGCAGCGATATTGACGTCGGCTGCCATGCGTTCTTGCCAGCCAAATTCCCAACCAAACGACATTCAAGGTGAAGGAGAAATTGATATGTCATTCCCCAGATGGATTTGGGCCTGCCTGATGCTTGCGTGCCTGACCCTGACTTCGTTTGTTGCTTATGCCGCAAGTCCCACATACAGCGCCATCTACGTTTTCGGCGACAGCTACTGCGACGTCGGCAACATCTTCTTCGCCACAGGCGGTACAGAACCCCCACCGCCCTATTACGCGGGCAGGTTCTCCAACGGACCCATCTGGGTGGAGCATGTGGCGAGCGCCATGGGGCTGCCGATGCTTCCGTATCTCAAGGGTGGCACCGACTACGCTTTTGGCGGAGCCTGGGTGACACAACCTCAGGTAACACCCCAGGGCACCATTCCTGACGTTCCGCAGCAGGTCGGCCTCTATCTAAGTCTGCACGGCGGCAAAGCCGATCCCAACGCGCTCTACATTCTGGAGGGCGGGGGCAACGACATCGTTGGAAACCTTTCGAGTGGGATCTCAGCGCAGCAACTTGGATTTGAGATCGCAACCGGCATCTCTGAGGGCGAGCTATTGCTGCGGCGCGCCGGTGCAAGGAACTTCCTGATTCCGGACCTGCTCAACGTGGGCCTTCTGCCGGCGGCGCAAGCCAATCCGAGTTTTGCCACCGCAGCCAGCGTGGCAACCAACAAATCCCTCAATACCCTGTTGGCGATCGAATCGTTTCTTGAGGGAGTTCGGATTCGGCGCCTGCCCATATTCGCACTCATTCAGGCAGTCCAGACGGATGTCACCCATTTCGGGTTCACGAATGTCACTACGCCCTGCCTGAATCCGATCACACTCACGGTGTGCAGCGACCCGGACCACACGCTCTTTTGGGACACATTTCACCCCACGGAGTTCGGGCACGCTGATTTTGCGGTGGCGGTAGAAACTGTGCTGAACCAGTAGATTGTGAATCGGAACACGGTGCGACGGTGAAGTGGAAGTGGCGTATCGGTTGAGGGCGGCGTCAAACCCTTTGCAAGTTGGCGAACCTCTCCACCAGTTTCTTCATGCCGTCGCGAAACATGACGGTCACCTTGGCACTTTCGCCATCCCCTTCGCGAAACAGCACGGTGCCTTCGCCGTATTTTGAGTGACGGACGCGCTGGCCCTTTCTCAGATTCGCCGCACCGGTGGGGGTGGGCAGGTCCATCGCCGGGCGGGGCATTGCGCCGGGCTTAAGAGCGCCGGCTTTTCCGCCGAAGAAGCGGGCGATGTTGTCGATGGACTGGCCCTCCGGGCCTTCCCCTTTTGGAGTAGATTCCAGGCCAGGTGAAGTGGGCTTTGCTTTGGGAGTCATCCAGGAAGCAGTGAAGGGTTTGGTGGAAGTTGCTCTCTGGCGTCCATTGCCACCCTGGCTGGCGGGCGCGCGCGGGGCTTCCTGGCTCTCGTCTTCATAGTTGTAATGCGTATCCGCAAACTCGCTGGAGTGGGCAGGGCGGTGGCCTGCTCCGTAACCTCCTCTGGAGCCTTGACCGTAACCGTAGGCCGGGGTGGACCAGGCAGGGCTGCGGCCACCCAGATTCTCAATCAACTGGCTGGGCACTTCCTCAAGGAAGCGCGAGGGGATACTCATCTCCGGAGCGTCGTTGCCATAGCGTCTTCTGTAGTGCGCGCGGGTGAGGATGAGAGTGTCCATGGCGCGGGTCATGCCAACGTAGCAGAGGCGGCGCTCCTCTTCGAGCTCGTCGGGGTTCAGCAACGTGCGCGAGTGGGGAAAAAGACCCTCCTCGAGGCCGGCAAGAAAGACGAGAGGAAACTCGAGGCCCTTGGCAGCGTGCAGGGTCATGAGCGTGACGCGGGCCTCCGGGTCGTACTGGTCGGTGTCAGATGCAAGAGCCGCGTGGTCGAGGAACTCAGCGAGGGTTTCTCCGCGGGTTTCGGCATCGTGCGCGGCGTTTGCCAGTTCCTTCAGGTTTTCAATACGGCTGAAGGCCTCGGGCGAAGCTTCAGCTTCAAGGGCCTTGATGTACCCGGTGCGATCGATAAGGAAGCGGATCAACTCGGGAAGAGTAGCCGCGTCGCCGGGCTTTCTGAAAGCGCTTCCGCGCCCTTCTGCTTCTTGGTGCGGGTCTGCGGTGGGGTGCGATTCCCTCCCAGCTCCTACTGTCGGATTTTGAGGGGAGCTCATGTTTGAGATCTGCGCCTCGGCTTCCCTCACCTGCTTCGGCATCCTGAGGAACGGGCGCTTCGGCGCCTCGGCGAAGGGGGAGAAGTGGCTGGCATCGAGAAGCGGCATCTGATTTTCGTTAGCGCCAAAGCTGAAATCATCCGCTCCTTCGAGAGCCTGCTCGACCTGCTGCCTCTGTGACTCTGTGGGTGATTCCGAGCCGAATGCGAAGTCGGTGTCGCCAGCGTCCGCCGCGGATTCGGCCACATCGGCGGAGAGCTTGCCCGCAAAATCGGGGTCCATCATCGCTTGCGCATCGACGATGAGTTGCCGAAATGACTCCAGCGCCATCAGGGCGCGGGTGGGGATCAGACGGTTGGCGATGGCGGCCGCCATGGCGTCCCAGGTCGACTGACCGGTTTCGAGCGCCACACGCTCCAGCGTCTCCAGCGTCGTTTTCCCGATGCCGCGCGTCGGAGTATTGATGACCCGCTGCAAGGCCATGGAATCATGTGGGTTGCGGACAAGGCGTAGGTAGCTGAGCAGGTCCTTGATCTCGGCGCGCTCATAAAAGCTGAAGCCCCCCACCATGGTGTAGCGGATGTTGTATCGCCGCAGCGCTTCCTCAACCAGGCGGGACTGGGAGTTGGTCCGATACAGCACTGCGCAATGGCCCCCTCCGGGGTCCTGCGTTTCGGACGAGTCTGTTTGCCGGAGAAAGGCTTGTATGCGATCCGCGATGAAAAGCGCTTCGTTCTC
The DNA here is from genome assembly GCA_963800145.1 of uncultured Acidobacteriaceae bacterium. Taxonomy (GTDB): domain Bacteria; phylum Acidobacteriota; class Terriglobia; order Terriglobales; family Acidobacteriaceae; genus Telmatobacter. The sequence continues at coordinate 1,086,368 of CAWCZX010000002.1, forward strand.
GCCGTCGGGGGCTTCATAAAAACCAACCAGGCTGCCGCCCTCGCGATCTGTCCACAGCTTCTTGCCTTTGCGGCGAAGGTTGTTGGCGACGACCGAGCCGGCAGCCTCCAGAATGATTTGCGTGGAGCGGTAGTTCTGCTCCAGGCGCACGATCCGCGCATTGGGGAAATCCTTCTCAAACTCAAGGATGTTACGGATGTCGGCGCCGCGCCACGAATAGATGCTCTGGTCCTCATCGCCGACCGCGCAGACGTTTTTGTGCTCGCCTGCGAGCAGCTTCATGAGCTCGTACTGGGGGCGGTTCGTGTCCTGGTACTCGTCGACAAGGAGATAGCGATAGCGACGCTGGTACCGCTCGCGGGTTTCGCTTGAGACCTTGAGAAGGCGCACGGCTTCAAGCAGCAGATCGTCGAAGTCAAGTGCGTTGTTCTTCAGCAGCTCGGCCTTGTAAGCCTTGTAAATATGGGCGATGCGTTCGCTATTGGGGTCCTTGGAATCGAGGTAATACTCCTGCGGATCGACCATGTGGTTCTTGGCCCACGAGATGCGACCCAACACGGTGCGCGGGGTGAGCTGTTTTGTGTCCAGGCCCATCCGCCGCATGATCTGCTTGACGATGCCCTGCTGATCGTTTTCATCGTAAATGGCGAAGGAGCGGGTGAGGCCTTCGCCGTTAACTTTGAGGGCCTCGATGTCGCGGCGCAAAATCCGCACGCAAAGCGAGTGGAAAGTTGCGATCAGCGGTTTCGCCAGCGCCGAATGGCCCAACAGGCGGTCAACGCGCTCGCCCATCTCCTTTGCTGCCTTGTTGGTAAAGGTGACGGCGAGAATCGAGTCTGGTGCGACGCCCTTTTCGCGAATCAACCACGCGATGCGGCTGGTGATGACGCGGGTTTTGCCCGAGCCGGCGCCCGCCAGGATCAGCAACGGGCCTTCGGTGGCCTCCACGGCGGCGCGCTGTTCGGGGTTCAGATTGTCGATGAGCGGCTGCACGGCCAAATCCAGGCGGGAAGGTTTCCTGAATCTAGTTTACCTGCCGTGGCAGCAATGCGCAGAGGAGAGGCGTCGGTAGCGCAAGCTGGCCAAAATTAGCCGGTCGTGCAAACCGCCGACGCTAGATCGGTTTCGGAGTCGTGTTGTGAGCGCTGGTCACGTTGTCCGGCGAATCGGTAAACGACTTGCCCGCTTTATAGGCGTACTTCTCGAACCCGGAGCCGGCTTTTCGGATCGCGTCCTGCGCGCCATCATCCCACGTAACGCGTGCCTCGCCGTCGACATAAGCCCATTTACCGTGCACATCGCCGAGCGAGCGGTAGGCGTCGCCGTTTTCCTCCAGCGTGATCATGAAGGTGCTTCCGTTCCCATCGCCGACAGCCCATTTGCCGATGAAGCGCCCTCGCGCAGGCCACGCCGGATTGACGGAGGCGGAGGTCGTTTCAGTGGCTCCGGGAAACTCGACACGGGCAATTTCCGCGAGATTAAAGCTTTGCCGGTGGCCGTCCTTGAAGACGATCACGATCGTTCCCGGGCTGCTTTTGGAGGCAACCGGCGTTTTGGCAAATGTATTCGGAGGTGCGGAGAGTAACAGTGCAACCGCTGCAGCAGCGGCCAGGATCTTACGCATGGGAGTCTCCTTGCAATTCTCAGCTCGCGACGGCTCGAGCGACGCTACCGTGATTTACGCGGCCGAGACTGCAATAGTTCCCGGCCAGTCCTCATGGGCGCCGTTTCTGGCTCGTTGCGAGCGCTATTCTGGAAAACATCATGACATCATCGAATGATTCGTTTCACCGTGTGGCTGTCTATTGCGGGTCGGCCGGCGGGAATGATCCTGCATTTCTGGCGGAGGCAGTCGCACTGGGCACCGCGATCGCCGCGGCCGGACTGGGGCTGGTGTATGGCGGGGCCAGCGTGGGGTTGATGGGGGCGGTAGCCGATGCGGCCCTTGCTGGCGGGGCTGAGGTGATCGGCGTGTTGCCGGAGGTGCTGGCCGGGAGCGAAATTGCCCATACCGGCCTCACGCGGCTCGAAGTCGTGCCCACGATGCACGCGCGCAAAGCACGCATGGTCAAACTGGCCGACGCCTTTCTGATTCTGCCCGGCGGCTACGGGACTCTCGACGAGCTGATGGAGATTGTGACCTGGAAGCAACTGCGGCTGCACTCCAAGCCCTGCGTTCTGATCAACTCCGCCGGGTACTGGGACGGGCTGCTGAGTTTTCTGGATTCCACTATGGCCGCGGGTTTCCTCAAGCCGGAGAACCGGAAGCTGCTCGAAGTGGTAGATGACGCGGCGGACGCAGTGGCGATCGTGCGACAGTGAACCGTGGTCAGGGAACAGTGGTCAGTCGTCAATGGTCAATGAACAGGCGGGCCCGGGCCGCGGCTCATGATCCTGCAAGTTGAGTGTTAGAAACTCGGGGAAATTTCCAACGATTTTGAGCTCGCAGAGCCGGCACCTGGGGGGACCAGGGCGTGCGGCTCTTTTGCTCTCAAGCGGCGCAGCTTATTTGTTTCACAGGACGCTGCGCCGTCCAGAGATCAGGTTGAAGATGAGGATGATGAGCGCAACAACCAGCAGCAGATGAATCAGTCCGCCGGCGATGTGGAAGCTGAAGCCCAGCAGCCACAAAATGAGAACCACGACAAAGATTGTCCAAAGCATACTTATTCCTTTCCAGCATGGTGGGCGCCCTTTTTCGAACCTGTCGAGGGCGCCCGCAATGCTTTGATAAGTGAACTACTAGTTCGAAGCGATTGATTGTTCCTTCGCATCCCGTACTGCGTTGAGGAAGGAGTGCGCACCAGCCGGCACGGCCACATTTCCCTGAAGAATGGAACGGTTAGAAACGTGGGGTCCGTAAATGTCGCGGGTAGAATCGTCATCGCGGCGAACCGAAGAGCCGTCGAGAGTCAATCCCGCAAAGGCTCCGCGAGCGCGTGAGTAGGTGAGGATCTCCGCATCCATCTTCCAGTCGGTATTGGCCGAAGCATGGCGCCCAACCGGACCGGCTGCCGCAGAGGCGTCTCCGCCAATTTCGAATTTGCTCGAGAGCAACTGCCGCATTCCACGGTCATTCTGAATGATCATGACCAGGTCAACGCCTTCGACGCCGATCTGCAAGCCCCAGCTTCCGCCTGTAATGGCAAAGAATACCGGTGCGCTCCACCCGGAGGATGTGCGGCAAGTGGCAACGCCGCGGCCATTCTCTCCGCCGAAGACGAAGCCGCCCTTGAGCATGTGAGGAACGACAGCTACGCACTTTGCATGTTCCAGAACTTCTTCGGGGATGCCTCTGTCCGGCGCGGCCATGATCTCGTGCAGCACGCTGCCTGCATGATCCAACCGGTCATTGGTTGCTTCGCGACTAGTTCCGGCCCAGGCCATGCTGGATAAGCTGAGGACTGCGACTAACGTCATAACTTTCTTCATGTAATGCACCTTTTTTTCTACCTATGCGAAGCGTGTCTTGATCGACGCGTACAGAGAGCGCATCCGGTAAGTTGGATATTAGATTGGGCCACAAAAAACTTACTGAGCAGTAAAGCTCACTTATTCAACTTATTTAACCGGCGTGAAACGCCGACTCGGCAACTCACAGCACGAAAAGTGAAGGAACCAGCCGAACTGTGACTTAAGCGGTTCGATTTGGAAGGTTATGTCGACCGAATGCTCACAAGATTTGGTACCCTGTGAAAGTCAATCCGTCAGGAAGTGCAGAATAGGCTCTCATTGAGGCCTTTATTTCGAGTATGTGGAAGGGAAACATTGCGTGGTCAAGCTTGAAAAGCCCACATTTGATACAGGCGCCTTCCTGGCGAACGCGGGTCTCGGCCGAAGAATCGTGCAGGTGCCACCAAAGCAAACCTTCTTTTCGCAGGGGGATCCGTCAGACTCCGTCTTCTACCTCCAAAAGGGACGCGCAAAACTCACCGTCGTGTCAGAGACCGGCAAGGAAGCTACTCTGCTGATGCTATCGGCGGGCGAATTTGTAGGGGAGGCAGCGCTGGCAGCGATACCGGGACTGCGGTTATCCACAGCCACTGCAATTACCGCATGCACCGCGCTCAAGATAGGGCGGGACGAGATGATTCGCGTAATGCATGAGGAAAACGGCTTCTCTGACCTGTTTTTGAAGTTTTTGCTGGCGCGCAGTATGCGCATCCAGGCCGATCTGGTCGATCATCTCTTCAACTCCAGCGAGAAGCGCCTCGCGAGAATTCTCTTGTTGATGGCGGAGTTTGGGCAACCGGGCGAACCGGAAACGCTCATTCCAAAAATCTCGCAGGAGACTCTTGCGGACATGATCGGGACCACGCGCTCACGCGTGAGCTTCTTCATGAATCGGTTTCGCAAACTTGGCTTTATCGAGTACAGCGGCCGCATCCGAGTTCATAAGTCGCTGCTGAATGTGATTCTGCACGATAAGCTGCCGGAAGAAAAAGTCCGCAGGACCGTTGCGCCGCGGCGGTCGCTGAAGTTAGCTTGACGCTCGGCTTGCGAATCTAGCGTCGCCGGGCGCGTTCGCGCTGTAACTCGCGGTATAACTCGCTCTTGGATTGGCCCGACTCGCGGGCGAGGCGCTTGAGGGCTTCTTTCTCGTCGATGCCGGATTCGGATTGAAGATGCGCGACGCGGTCGGAGATCGATTTCGCCTTCTCCACGTCTTGAATGGGAGCGCCTGCCGGCCGCGAAGGCCCTTCGATCAGCAATGTGAACTCGCCGCGGATGCGATCACGGGCAGCTAGGTTGCGGCGGACTTCGGCTACCGTGCCGCGAAGAAACTCTTCGTGCAGCTTGGTCAGCTCACGGGCAGCCACAACGCGCAGCGCGGGTCCCCAGACAGCCTCAAGATCGGCCAGGGTGTCGAGGATGCGATGCGGGGCTTCGTAAAAGATCAGGGTCTGCGGCGATTCGCGCGGCTCCTCAGCTAGATCTTCCAGGCGCGTGCGGCGGGCGCCGGCTTTCTCGGGCAGGAATCCCAGAAACGAAAACTCCCCGGTGGGCAGGCCGGAAGCCACCAGTGCGCTGAGTGCCGCATTGGCTCCGGGGATAGGTATGACAGCGATGCCGGCCGCAATGGCTTCGGCAACCAGCCAGCCACCGGGATCGCTGATGCCGGGCATTCCGGCATCAGAAACTACGGCGATGCGGCCGCCGGCTTTGAGGATGTCGATCAACTCGACGGCGCGATGACGCTCATTGTGTTGGTGACAGCTGATGGTGGGGGTCGTGATCTCGAAGTGGTTGAGCAGCTTTTGTGTCTGGCGTGTGTCTTCGCAGGCAATGCGGTCGGCGCGCTTGAGGATGTCGAGAGCACGAAGGGTGATGTCGCCGAGGTTGCCGATAGGCGTGGCAACGAGGTAGAGGCCGGGGGCGAGTGGAGCGTCTTGCGAGGTCATGGATGGATCACGAGAGTTGCGGCACGTAGTTCAAGACTACCGAAGGCCAGTCGCTACTCTTCATCTTCTTCGCGCTCAATACGGCGCTGCTCGGAGAGGAGCGACATGGAGCTCATGAGGTTTTGCACGCTGACGATGCCAACGACGCGGCCGCTCTCGGTGACGGGAATGAGCGAGAGGCCGCGGCCGGCGGTGAGGCGGCGGATGGTTGCGCCCAGGGTATCCTCGGGCCGGGCAACCTGGAAGGCGCGTGACATGACCGACTGCACGTAGCCATTGCCGTCGTTGCGCAGGGCGTCCACAATGCGCTGTCGCGAAACGATGCCGACCAACTGCGGGCCGCGGACCACGGGGAAGTCTTCCTGCAGGGAGTGCACGCAGCGGGCGAGGGCGTCGGCCAGTGTGTCAGAGGGCGAGAGAGTGGAGAAGTCAGTGAGCATCACCTCACGCATGTGCACCGTGTCCACGACGGACTGAAAGAAAACGCCCTGATCTTCAACCTGCGCGCCGATCATGATGAAGAATCCGGCAATGACCAGCCACGGGCTGTGGAGCAGCATGCCGGCGATCATGGCAGTCAAGGCGAGCAATTGTCCCAGGCCAGTGGTCGCACGCCCGGTAGGCGCAATGCCATGCTTGCGTGCGAAGGTGCCGCGCAAAAGGCGCCCGAAATCAAGGGGGTAGGCTGGAAGCAAATGCAGCAGCCCGAGGCCGGCCTGCATCCAGACCATGCTGCGCAGAAGATAAGCTGAGGTGATCCAAGGCTGCTCAAAGAGCCGGATGTTGCCGCCTGCGCCCATAAACGCGATGGCCAGTGCAAAGGCCGTGGCAAGGTTCGCGATGGGGCCGGCGAAAGCCAGAGCAAACTGCCCGATGCCCTGGTTGGATTCCTCCTGGCTCTCAGGATTGGCATAGGAATAGAGGCCGCCGATGGGAAGCACGAGAATAGCGCGCAGACGCAGGCCCAGCCACGCGGCAACAAGGAGGCGCGCAATCTCGCGCACCACGACCGCCGCGGTCAGAGCGAGAAACAGTCCGAGGCCGCGCAGCCAGCCGTCGGATGCGCTGAGCCCCAGGCACACGACCGCCAATAAGGGAAAGAAGGCGTGAATGCGCAACTCGACGCCCATCCATCGGCCCAGCGGGATTGTCCAACCTCGCATACCTGAATTGTAGAGGGTCGGGGCCAAGTCCCGGTTCAGGTATTCTTTTGTGCGATGCGCATCATTGCAGGATCGCTTCGACGCCGGACACTGGAAGCACCGCCGGGACTCGCCACTCGGCCCACCAGCGACCGGCTGCGCGAGACGTTGTTCAATGTGCTGGCGCCGCGGATCGAGGACGCGCTTTTTCTGGATCTGTATGCGGGCTCGGGCGCGGTGGGCATTGAGGCGCTGAGCCGCGGAGCCAGGAGTGTCACGTTTGTTGAGCGGGCTCCGGCGGCGCTGAAGGTGATGCGAGGAAACCTGGCGCGGCTGGGGCTGACGACCGGTTTTCATGTGCATCCCGGCAATGTGGGGTCGTATCTGCGCAGAGTGCAGCCGGGCGATGCGGCAGGCTTCGACGTGGTGTTTCTGGATCCGCCCTACGATGCGGAAGATGAGTATGCGGCGACACTCGGTCTGCTGGGCGGTGCGGCTGCTGGGCTGCTGGCTGAGAACGCAGTGGTGATTGCCGAGCATCGGCGAAAAGAAAAATTAAGAGAAAGCTACGGCCGGCTTGCGCGCACCCGGCTGCTGGAGCAGGGCGATGCGGCGCTGAGTTTTTATGCTGCCTCAATGCAGTAGACTTGCGACGTGCGCAATCGACGAATCACAGTAACCCGGCTCAACAGAATGCTACTGGCGGCCTTCTGGCTTTGCGGCATTGCCCTGCATGCCCAGACTCCCGAGTCGTGGGTGATTGGGCCGTTCACACGGCCTGCCGAGGGAAATCCGGTGATCACGCCGCGGCCGGAATCGACCTTCATGGATCCGATTTTGAAGAAGCCCGTGCAGTGGGAGGCACTGCATACATTCAATCCGGCAGCGATTGTGCGGCATGGAAAGATTTATGTGCTGTACCGCGCCGAGGACAATACCGGGGCGATGGAGATCGGCGGTCACACTTCGCGGCTGGGGCTGGCGGAGAGCAAAGACGGCATCCACTTCAAGCGCATGGGCGAGCCGGTCTTTTATCCAGCGGACGACGACCAGAAAGCGCGCGAGTGGCCCGGGGGAGTCGAGGACCCGCGCATTGTGGAGTCGCCCGACGGGACCTATGTGCTGACCTATACGCAATGGAATCGCGAGACGTATTCAGTGGGGATTGCCACATCGCGCGATCTGATGCATTGGACTAAATACGGGCCGGCTTTCCTGAACGCGTATGGAGGAAAATATGCGCAGTTGAAATACAAGTCGGCGGGGATCGTGACAGAACTGGTGAAAGGCCGATTGATTGCGGCAAAAATGAACGGCATGTATTGGATGTACTGGGGTGAAGGGGCCATTCATCTGGCGACTTCGCCTGACCTCGTTCATTGGAACCCGGTGCAGTATCCCAACGGTCTCGCGGTTGAACTGCTGCGGCCGCGTCCAGGACACTTTGACAGTACATTTCCCGAGACCGGGCCGCCGCCGGTGCGGACACAGTTGGGCATCGTGGTGATCTACAACGGGAAGAACGCAGTCAGCGGCGGCGATCCGAATTTGGGGCCGAACGCATACGCAGCCGGGGAAGCGTTGTTTGATGCGAAGAACCCTGCAAACTTTTTGAAGCAAACGTCCGAGCCGGTGTTGAAGCCGGAATTGCCCTACGAGAAGACAGGCCAATACGCCGCGGGGACAACATTTGCGGAGGGGCTGGTGTACTTCCACAAGCAGTGGTTTTTGTATTACGGATGCGCGGATTCTCTGGTGGCGGTGGCAATGGCGGCGGGGAAATAGGACTTTGGAATTAGGGAACAGGAATTAGGAAACAGGGAATGATCTCGCTCTCATCAGTTCTTGAATCGACGGACACGGGCCTGCATCGCGTGACCACGCATGCGCCAGGTCCCGAAGGCTCTTTGCCACTGTCATCGGAGATGCTGCTGACGGAGCCATCGGGAAATCTTTTTGCGCTGAGCCAAAACGCGGGGATGGGGTGGGAGACGACTCGTCTTCTTGATCCGGAGTTTCTGATCCTGAGCACACACGGCGGACTCCGCGCGGAGGACGGGCATCCGATTGCGCTGGGCTTTCATACCGGGCACTGGGAGGTTGGCCTGCTGGTGGCCGAGGCTGCGCGGGAACTGAAGGCGCTGCATGCGATTCCCTTTGCGGGAGCCTGCACCGATCCTTGCGACGGGCGTACGCAGGGCACTACGGGGATGATGGACTCGCTGCCGTTTCGCAACGATGCGGCGATGGTGCTGCGGCGGCTGATGCGGTCGCTGCCAACGGGCAAGGGCGTGCTGGGGGTTGCGACCTGCGACAAGGGGCTGCCCGCGATGATGATGGCGCTGGCGTCGGCAGGAACGATGCCCGCCGTGCTGGTACCGGGCGGAGTTACGCTTTTGCCGGAGGAGGGCGAAGACGCCGCGAAGGCGCAGACCATCGGCGCGCGATTTGCCCAGGGGCAGATTTCGCTTGAGTATGCGGCCGAGGTAGGCTGCCGGACGTGCGCTTCGCCGGGCGGCGGATGCCAGTTTCTGGGCACGGCGGCGACGGCGCAGGTGGTGGCCGAGGCGCTGGGGTTGGCGTTGCCGCATACGGCGCTTGCGCCTTCAGGACAGCCGATCTGGCTGGACGCGGCGCGGCGCTCTGCGCGGGCCCTGATGCGGATGCACCAACTGAAAATGGGCGCGGCAGATGTGCTGACCGATGCCTCTGTGAAAAACGCAATGGTGCTGCACGCAGCCTTTGGCGGGTCAACGAATCTGCTGCTCCATCTGCCCGCGGTGGCGTTTTCGGCCGGGTTGCGGCGGCCCACGGTGGATGAATGGGCTGAGGTGAATCGGCAGGTCCCACGCCTTGTGGACGCTCTGCCGAATGGGCCGCGCGGATTCGCGACAGTGCAGGTGTTCCTGGCCGGCGGGGTGCCCGAGGTGATGCTCGCGCTCCGTTCTTCTGGCCTTTTGGACGGAAGCGTTCGCACGGTGAGCGGCGAGACGCTCGATGCATCCCTTGACTGGTGGGAGCAGAGCGAGCGACGCCGCACATTGCGGCTTCGCTTGATGGAACAGGACGGGATTGATGCGGACGACGTAATCATGACGCCGGACAAGGCGCGTTCGCGGGGTCTGACGGCGACGATCTGTTTTCCTGTGGGCAATCTGGCTCCGGAGGGCGCGGTGATCAAGAGCACGGCGATTGATGCTTCGCTCATGGATGAGGCCAACGTGTATCGACATCGCGGGCCGGCTCGCGTGTTCACTACGGAAGCAGCAGCGATCCGGGCCATTAAAAGCGGCGCGATCGGGCACGGTGACGTGATTGTGCTCATCTGCAGCGGGCCTAAGGGCGCCGGGATGCAGGAGATTTACCAGGTCACTTCGGCACTGAAAGCATTGCCACACTGCAAGCATGTGGCCGTGCTGACCGATGCGCGCTTCAGCGGAGTTTCGACGGGCGCGTGCATTGGTCACATTTCGCCGGAAGCACTGGCGGGCGGCCCGATCGGAAAAGTACTTGAAGGCGATCAGATCGAGATCGTCATCGACCGCGAGAAACTGACGGGATCGGTTCATCTTGTCGGCGACACGGGAGAAGTTTTCGGTGCTGATGAAGGCGCGCGGAAACTGGCCGAGCGAAATCCGCGAGCCGACCTGCAACCGCATCCCGCTCTGCCAGACGACACGCGGCTTTGGGCGGCGCTGGTGCATGCCAGCGGTGGCGTCTGGGGCGGTTGCGTTTATGACACCGACAAGATCGTCGCGCAGTTGGAAAAGCAAACTTAGTATTCAGTCAACGGCCGCATTGATCGCTGCTTCCGATGACTTGAATAAAGCCGGCCGGTCGCTACAACTGCTGCTTTGCCTTGAGCACGCGCTCCAAAGCCTCTTCGGCAGTAGCCCCCGGTTGCGGATAAATGGCCCATCTTTCGTCCTGCGCGCGGTGTGTGCTTTTCATACAAATGCAGCCGCACACCGGGAACGGCGAGGGCCGCGGCGAAGTCGGGCTCTCGATTCAGCCATAGATCGCCAAGTAGATTCACAATAGCTGCCGGAGAAATCAGCCCGGTATCGCCCAGCGGCAAATTGCAGGCTGCACGAACCGCCTGTTCAAACTGGCTGGTCACGCATCCTCGCTCGCTCTGGTGATAACTGTTGTGCGGCCGCGGCGCTAACTCATTGACCAGCAACTCCCCTGCGCGAGTGACGAATATCTCAACGCACAACAATCCCTCGATGCCGAGCTTGGCGATGATTGAGGCGGCCAGCGCTTCTGCTTGCTTCTCCATTGAGGCAGGCACACCGGCAGGCAGCACGCTCCACGCCAATATTTGATTTTCGTGATGATTGCGCGCGGCGGGATAACTGCGCACCTCGCCTGCAGGATTGCGCGCAGCCATCACGCTGATTTCACACTCAAGCTCGAGCGCCTGCTCTGCGACCGCAGGCCGCGCGCCAATAGCGTTCCACGCCGCAGCGACCGCCGCCTCGGAGGCCGGACCATCGAATCCAATGCGAGCCTGTCCGCGACCGTCATAACCGCCGCGACCAATCTTAAGGAAGACACGGCCGCCCAACGCCCGCACAGCTTCCTGCAATTCCGCCTCGCTACGTACCACGCGAAAAGCGCCGACTGGAAAACCCGCATCCGCGAGCCAGGTTTTTTGCAGTGTTTTGTCCTGGATGATGCGGATGGGTTCGACGCCGGGGCGCAAGGGCGCAATCCGCGCAACTTCAGAGAGAGCATCTGTGCCAATCTGCTCAATCTCAAGCGTAACCGCGTCTGCGCCCGTCGCCAATCGTCGCGCAGCAGCCACGTCGTCCCAGCGGCCTACGATAGTTTCATCTACTACGAAGCTCGCAGGGCACGCCGGATCGGGGTCCATCACGCGCACGTGATAACCCATGGTGCGCGCGGCCATCGCCATCATGCGTCCCAGTTGGCCGCCACCAAGAATGGCTAGCAGGCCGCCGGGGCGGACGATGGAAGCGCTCAAGTTTTTTGAAGAATCGGCCCTCACCCCGGAAGCTCCTGGGCAAGCTCCGGATCCAGTTTCTGATCGAGCACTTCCTGGGTACGGGCCGCGCGCCATGCGGCGAGCCGATCGTAGAGCGCAGTGTCGGTTGTGGCGAGGATTTCCGCCGCAAGCAGCGCTGCGTTTGCTGCTCCAGCTTTGCCGATCGCGAGCGTACCCACGGGAACGCCCTTGGGCATCTGCACAATCGACAGCAACGAATCCATGCCATTCAACTGCGTTGCTGCCACAGGCACGCCCAAGACGGGAACGAGCGTCTTCGATGCCAACATTCCGGGGAGATGCGCAGCGCCGCCGGCTCCGGCAATAATCACGCGCAGCCCGCGCCCACGCGCCGTCTCGGCATATTGAAAGAGGCGATCAGGCGTGCGGTGTGCACTGACCACACGCGCTTCATGCGGGATGTTAAGCACGCGCAGTATCTCCACTGCCGCTGAAAGCACCTGGTAGTCGCTCTTGCTGCCCATCACTACGCCAACCAACGGCTCTTCGTTCATGGGGCTGATTATACGAGGAAACAGTCTGCGTTCCGAAGCGCCCCTTTGGTCCGGAGCATGACGCACGAGCGGGTCAGTGGCGATGCCAGGCCTCCACGGCCACCTCGATGACCGCAAACAGCACGCTGACCGCGGCCAGAAAACCCTTGGCGCGTTGCCAATTCTGCTCGTGTTGCTCCATGCGCCGCTCGAGTTCCGCGATGCGGCCGCCGCTTCCATCGCCTGTGAGCCCGGTCATCTGCGTCTTCAACACACTGAGGTCGCTCAACACCTGCGCTTCGAATTCATTCATCATCCGCATTCGCCGGACTCCATTGACACATTTGTTGCCGCGAGAACCGTTGCCTACGATCCCAACGGCAGATTGATGAACACCGCCGCCGAAAACTCCGAGTAATTCGGCGGTGACGCTCCGTCATACATCCTGATGTAGTACCGTTCGCTTGCCGATGAGCGCGCGAAGGTGAGGCTCGGCTGCGAACCGCGCATGACCAGGTCCGGATCTTCCCCCGGCATGAACGCAAAATCGCGTCGCCGGATTTCGAACCCGCCGCCGGTGGGCGCCGTCGCGCCCGTGTTGATTGTGACTGTGCTTCCATTGAGCGATGTCACCGCGAGTGCGCTCAAATTAGCAAGGAAGGTTGGAGACACAGGCGCAGGCAGCCAGGTATCGGACGGAACCGTGGCGCTGGTCTTGATGGCGAGATCATCGGCCCAATCATTGGCAAACGCGATAACATACGCTACCAAGTCTGGATAACTTGCTCGGTAACTCACTTTCACGGTCCTAACGATGACTTGCGCGTTCAGGTTGGTTGAGGGCGCATTCAATTGCAGCGCATCGCCTGGCCAGACATCGACCGCAAAATGCGCCCGCCAACCTTTATAAGTACCGCTCCATAGCGCGCTCACGCTTGCCGCAGCCTGCACCATTGTGGCAGCCGCATTGCGACAGTCCAAAGAACTACGCGCAGGAGGGCTCGCAACCGTGCCGATCCAGGTTGTCACCGCAGGCAATCCCGCCTGCGCGAGCGACTGCTGACTCGCAACGTTCACCGCGCGCCCGACGGCCCTGCCAACGGTGCGATAGGTTACGGCAATTTGCTCGCCAACCGCGGGCGCAAATCCTGAGTAGAAGACCAGTTTGCCAGTGCTCTCCAAGTGGCATTCGGCCGCTTGCGCAGTGGAGCCGACACGCCGCGTGCAGGGACTCCCATTCGTCGGAGTGCTCACTACCCAGCCTGAACCAAGATTGCTCAAGCTAAGCGATCGCATGGTTCCATGCAGATTGATGCTGCTGGCCGGCACGACCATGCACGCGCCGGGAATGCCGGCAATCGCGCCGTCATAGAGGGTCACCGGCATGCCAGCTACGCCGTTTACAAATTCCTGTATTTCGAACTGAAGATTCGCGGGCGCAGTGCCCGACTGGCCGCCGCAACTAATTGCTCCGCTGTCGCCAAAGGATCGATAAATTGCTGAAGCCCGCTCGATCTCGGGGCAATGCACGCGAACGCGGAGGGTGTATTGATTGGCGGGGTTGATGGCATAAGTCGTTCCATTAGCCGCACCTTCTATGATTGGCTGCACGCTGACCGCACCCGTGCCTTGCTGCGATGTAACTTGAAAACCGGCCGTGCATGCGGGCAAGGTCATCATGCCGACAAAGAATCCGGCCAGAATTCCGGTGCTTCCGGGCGAGAGCGTGACTCCCGCGGCCTCGAGCAGCAGGGTGCCTCCCATCTCCACAGGATCGATCCATGTCAGAAGGGTTTCGCCGTCAATTCCGTTTCCGCCTTGCATGATCAGGCCGCCTGCGCCGAGCGAGAAATAAGTTTGCCCCGTCGGATTTCCCCAGACGCGCAGATCGATCGCGCTCTCGTTGAAGAGTTCACGAATGAGGATGGCTTTGGAAGAAGGCGGGAAATAGGGATCCGCGGCGAGATTGAATTGTGTTGTCACTCCGTCGCCCAGAAAGTACTCCGTAACATAGGCTACGGGCTCATGTTCTCCGCAGACGGTAATATCATTGGCGAGCGCGCGTTTGATGCCCGCAGTAAGAGCCAGACTCGCCAGATTCAAGCTGCCATCGGTCTCGTTGAGCGCGTGCACGGTGACAGGTACAGAAGTGAGAGCTAACGCACCATTCACAGCGCGATAGGCCGCTCTGGCGTCGCTCGCAACTTTGCCGGCGCTTTGACTCCAGGACGCACCTGAATCGGGGACAAAGTTACTCACAGCGGCATTCAAGGTTAGCGCCTGTGTAGAGAGAGCTGTGGAACCGGTGCGAGTTACGAGAGACGTGACTAATGCGCCTGCCGTTTGGCCCGTTGCTCCCTTGCCGGGCACCATGGATAACTGGTCGAGGAGCATTTCATCGCTCATTGCTTGAAGGGCGATTCGATAGCGCGGGCCCGCGAGCCCCATTCCGGTATATTCCGGCATCGGGGTTACCGCCAGGTAGCCGGTAAAGTAAGGTGTGCCGTCGTCTCCTGTTACGGTCAGAGATTGGTTGCGCACGGGCAGTGCAAGGGGCGAGTTGGACGGCATACTTATCCAGAGCCTGCAGAGCGAAGGCTCATTCAACGAGCGCTCAATGGTCAATGGATGCACAGTGTCAAGCACCGACGTGTAGTCGTGGCCTTGGATCGTAATCTTCATCGATTCTCTCTCACGTGCAATGTCGAGTCAGGCACGAATTTGGACTGAAGCAAACGGAAACTAGATCAACGCGTTCGGTGCGGGCAGAAAACTCCGATAACAGAGCACACTCTCGCCGTCCAGCGGATCTGTGACGGGCAGCGCCAGAAACTGGCCTTTGAGCAGCACTCGCTCGGGCCCAGCCTTTTGATTTGCACCGAGCGGTATTGCTGCTTCCGTCGCTCCTGTCATGGCTTGCAGCCGGGGGTAATGGAAGAAGATGCGTTCGCCCTGGCTGCCTTGCAACACGAAGAGGGCTGACCACTCCTGGAAGAAACACCCGCCTTCTCTGTCGACAAATCCAGTTACAGCTTGTAGCTTGGATCCGGCCGGCGGGGCGCCGCCGAGTAATGGCGCGGCCAGGATAAGTCCGGCGGAGGTAACTTGAGATACGAGCGCCACGTTGAAAGTGACGCGTCGGATATAGTCCACGTCGGTAAGGGGCTGCCGAACATATGCGCCCGAGACCGGCGAGCCCACAAAGCCGGTTTGCCCCAGCATAGTCAGTGTCCAGCGCGATCATCGAGCCGGGCTTGAATTGCGCCGCATCGGACGCGGCTAGCATCACCGCTGTTGGCGTCGACCCGGCCTGAACCGTAACTGCGCGGATGGCCTGCGCTCCGTCCGCCGAGGCGGTTGCGCCAGAGGCGGGGGCCAGCAGGTTCATGTGCTGCGAGCCTGTGGCAAGCGCCATGGTTAACTTGGTCCAACTCAGGAATTCGAGAGCCACCTGGGCTTCCAATGTCTCGCGAACCTGTTCGAGTGCCGCGCCGGGAATGCCCGTCAGGACCGGCGATGTCTTGCTGTAGGGCTTGCGCGTAAAGCCCTGGATCCATCCAAGATCGATCCATGGGGGCGGAGGTGCATCGAGGCTGAAGTTGCCTTGTTCCGCCGGATCGAAAAGGACCGGAGTTTGCCCGGCACGATTCACCGGCGCAAAATATGTCCGTACGCGCCGCGTCACGGGCGATGGAGCTGCGAACCAATTCGCCGTCATTTATTCTCCCTGCTCCTGGTAGCTGTAGACCATTACCCTGGCCGACCGGCTCAGCCGATCCCGTTGCGAAATGGTCGGGGTAAAACCCGGCTCGTCCCAAAATATCTGGGTCAGCATCGCTGCGGGCGGTTGCACGGCGTAGTTCAGTTTTGGGGTATAGAACGGCTGTAACATGGCTACTAACTCCTCGTCCATGGCACTTAGCGAACGCCCTCGATCAAGGCCGCCGAAGCTTTGCGTTCCAGAGGTCTGATAGGTGATTTCGCACTCCTCGGCTATGAGCGTGGATGCCAGGTCCAGATCGGCACCAAGTGCTAGCCAGCGCAGCACAAAGACGTCGCTGGGAAGCTGACTCAATGGGGCTTCGGCCTCTTCCACCAGGATCCCGGGACGAACCGCACCGCGCAGCAAGATGGTTCGATCCGGATTGATGGTCGTGAGGCGCGTGCGCAGTGCCATATAGAACGAATCCTTCGCATTTTGCATAAAAACAGGGGCAGGGATCAGGGATCAGGGAACAGAACGGCTTCCCGGATATCCCTTCCCTTTCTCCTGATTTCCTTTCTGAAGTGACGAGCAAAAGACGGCTATCAGGTTGTCCTTTGAATCGCCCATTCGGTTGGTCGTTCTGTCTTCATACCGCCTGCTGCCGCGCCTCGCGCAATAACAGCCGGTATAGATACACCTGGCCGAACACTTCATTCGAGGCGACCGATTCAATCAAATAGTCCTGCCCCGCGACCGTAACTGCCAGAGTCATCGCAAAGAGGGCCTGTGCGGACGGGAGGTCGAGCGTATCGACCTGTTGCTGAACACCCGTTGCTGAGACCAGGAGTTCCCACTTGGACTCTCCGGCTTCCTGCCATGTTGGCCGCTGCTTGCGCATCACAACCGGGCTCACCATGATGTCAGCAAATGCGGTCGGGATCAGGCCCATTTCGGACTGATTCGTATCCGTGATGATGCCAGTTACGCGCAGCATTGCGGATGTTCCAGCGACGCTTCGCAACAGAGCATCGGCTAACATCTGAGGCGCGCCAGTGGGATTGCGCGGAGTCGTATCGCTCATCGCTCACCCCAGCCTGTTCGCGACATAAGGACGCAGCCATGCCTGCGCTGTTTCGTCCATCAGCGAGCTCGAGAAGTATTGCATCTGCATCGTATCGATCCTGGTCTTGCTGGCGTTCAGCGCCGGAGTCGACTGCGCGTTGCGCACAATCTGCGCGCAGGCGGTTTTCACGTCATCGCCAATCACGGCGAGGCCCGCTGTATAAGTGACCATCACCTCGTTGTACGCGAGTCCGAGAATGTTCCATGGAAGCGTCAACTCCCCGGTGATGGGGTCGAAATCCACGGTGCCAGGGTCGACGGAAGTCCACTGGCCGGGTAGCGCGAAGGCCGATGAAATCTCGAAGAGCACGTTTTCTGCGATCTCTCCGCGCCGCGGCTTCGCGTAGCGGCCTTGGATGCTGACGATCGGCGAGGTTGCCGTTCCCAGAGGGGCCAGCGGCAGATAGGAGAGCCGCAAGGCTTGCGAGCCGGCGGTCATGCGCAGGCGCTCAGTGTACTGGATCACGTTCAAATCGGGCCGCCTGCAGTAACTGTTAATAAGCGCCGTAGCGGCCGTGATCCAATCTGCCGTCGTTCCAGCCGGCAATCCATAGTTCGGGTAATCCGCTGGCTGCAGATATGCCATCGCGAGTCCTTCTTTCAGTAGATAGTGAACAGTTGTCAGGGATCAGAGAGTTGCCGCGCAGTACAGTGACCAGTGGCCAGTCGTCTTCACTGACCACTGTTCACTGCAACGGCTTTCTTTTACCGGTCGACCAGGACCTGGTAGTGCGCGTAATTGGCGCCCTTGACCACGACAGCGCCGAATTTGACGGCAACATACTGTTGAGCCAATGAGCCGGGCAGACCAAGCTGGAAGATGCGCGGGGTGGGATCGCCGAGCCAGTGGTACTCGATCAGATCTTCCGTGACGATGTAAGCCGGCAGTACCGCCGTGCCCGATCCGGGTACGCCCGTATAACTCAGGCTCCAATCGGGAATCAAAGGCAGGTCGCCGGCTTGAGTTGAAAGCATCTTCACTCTGAATCCACCGGTGATCTGGTCGGTATTCAGCACGACGTTGAACTCGGCCTTCATCTCGCGGTCGATCAGGTCAAGAAGCACCGGATTGGCGTAGATGGCAGTGGGCCGCACCTGGAAGCCGTTGTTGGCTACCATCTGCGCCACTGCCGACTTGATCCCATCCACGATCGAAGCGGTTGTCCCGATTGTGGTAGTGTTGCCGCCGCCTGCAATTTGGGCGACCGCACCCATGTATTGAGTCGTGGTGGGCGTGCTCAGGCTGGTGTCGTTTCCGTTCCAAAGAGCCACATCATGAGTCACCATGACGCCGCTCACGGTGTCGACGAGATCCTTCGCCTGGAGGTAGGCGAACTGCTGCTGCTGATTGCCGAGTTCGACATCGAAGAGGTTGTAGTTGATCTGCGAGACGATGGCTTTCAGCGGTACGCTGTGCTCTATGCGCGTAGGATTCACCACCGGTGCCACGATGCTGCGCGGATTTACGAAGCCGGCGGAACCGGGATTCGGAATCGCCGTCTCCTCGAAGAAGCGCGAAGGATGGCCGGTGGCAGGAACCTGTTTGATGCGCTGCCCGAACGGGCTCGAACGGCGACAGATGTCGAAGATCTCGGTCTGGTACAGGGGAACTTCGATGGCGCCCGGCCCGATGAAATCGGCTGCCGCGTGAATGTCTGCAAAGGATGCGTTCATAGGCTCATTTGCCCCCTCCGTGGGGCCGTTGGTTGCTCGAAGAACAGCTTCTAGCTACTAGCTTCTAGCTACCAGCTTTCCTACTGAGCGGTGATCTCAGCATGTTTCCGGCGGAAATGCCTCCGGACTTTTTGCTGACGCCCGAATTGATTCCTGCCGCAACGTTTCGGCCTTCTGCATAACGAATGGCCGAGTATTCATGGACTTTTAGCTAGAAGCTAGTAGCTAAAAGCTGGAAGCTGCTTCTATGCGATTGCTCCGGCACGCAGAAGCTGACTCTTGACCGCAATGCGTTGCTCGAGGCTCAGCCCGGCCAGCGCCGCGTCCAGGGTTCTTACGTCAACCGGACCGTCACCGATGCCGTGCTTGGCCAACATCTCCGAAGTGGCCGAGGGCACTGTCTTGCGCAGCGGGTTCAATATGTTCTGGGCTGCAGCAGCCTTGAGCTCAGCCAGATCCTTTTCAATCGAGGCCAGCTTGTCAGCCAGTTCTGCCTCGCGAAGAGTCGCGGCGGGCGCCTCAACGGTTGCTGAAATCTTCTCCACCTCGCCCGTCAATGCGGTTGCCTCGGCATCCCGTTCCTCCAGCCGGCTGAGTGTCTTTTCGAACAGGGCTGTTGCGGCTCCCAGCCGCTCTACCAAATCTCTTTCGTCCGTCTCCATGCCATTCCTTTCTTCGTTGGTCGGTAATAAGTGGTTCATGCGCAAAGGCGCGAAGTAACATGCATACTTCTGCTGACTAACTCGCCATGCGAAAGCTTGTGGCGCGGTAAGCTGCCTTCTCTCGCAGCAGGATGGCCGCGCCGGTAAAAGTGACGCGAGTCAGCTTCCAGACTTCAGCGCGCATGTCTTCTACGCGCGCATCGGCAAGTTCGTAGCTCATGCCCATGGCCTGCGGCCCTTGCGCCTGAATTGCCTCGGCCACCTCGGGGAAATCGCGAGCGTAAAGGTAACCGCGCACCCGCAATTTATTCCCAGCAAGATTTGCCTCGGTCAGCAGCCCGATCTTGCGGCGGGCGTCGTGGCCGTCCCATCCGGGGCGGTAGTCCACGGCCATCCCCAGCAGTGATGGAAGGGCCTTCTCCGCAGCCTCGTGCGTTAATATCACCCGGTGTCCGCGCGCTCCAGCCGGTGCTTTGTCGCTGGCCGCGTCTACTACCGTCAATACCCCCTCGAACGCCACCCGGTTGGGGTGTCCGTCCACGTGGGGAAACTTCACTGCCATCGCTTCCAATCGCATGTGCTCTCCGCCCTGCGAGGGACCAAGGAACCTGGGACAAACCATCCCCAGTCCCCGTTCCCTATTCCCTGTTCCCTGTTCCCGAGTTAGTCCCGTTGGCCGCCAGTTGAACTGCCCCGTCCGGGCCGAGCGGCCCCAGACCGCGCATGGCCCTCACTTCGTTGACCGTCAACACGCCGGCCTGCAGCAACTGCACCTGCACGGCCAACTCTGTCTCCTCATCCCGCGCGTTCAGGTCGTTGAAGACAAATTCGAATTCGCGCCAGCCGATGCACTTCGCGAAAAGATCGCGGGTGATGTGGCCTGCGAGCAGCTGGGCCAGGGGGAGGATCGCTCCGCGAAACGCCTCGTCCGCCAGTTCCGCGGCGGTCGATCGATTCACATCGCCTTCCAACCCCAACAGCAGCGGAGGCAGTCCAAACGCGTTGGCCACCATGCGGATCAGAAACTCCTGCCAGGCAAGGCGGAGATCCGCATCCGTACCCTGCGCGAACCGCAATACTTCCGGCTTCTGCTCGGTGGAAATCAGCGGCACGCGTCCTGTGCCTTCAATCTCGTCCTGCCACCAGCGGATGAGCCGGTCGTGCTGCGCCGGAGTTGCCTCGTTGAGCCACAATGCATATTGCGCAACCGAGTTAGCCGCGAGCTTGCCCGCGAAGCGGTGGGCGCTGATGAACTGATTCACGGTCTCGAAGGCCACCTCGAGAGGTCCCAGTCCGAAGGGCGTATAACTACGTGGATTCATGCGCACATAGATGAGCTGGTTATCGCATAACTCAACGGCGCTCGAATCCAGTTGGCCGGGCACTGCCTGGGCGTAGCGCGGCGTGTCTTCCTGCCCATCCCATCTGGTATTGATGCGAATCGACGCGCCATCAACGGGCCACAACATTGCCGGCCGCTCTTGGTCGCCGGTGGGCTCCATCTCGATAGCTCCATAACCGCCAGTGAGAGCGTCTTCAATCACCTGTTCGATCAAAGTTCGAAAACTATCGACGGCATTCGGCTCTTCCAGCGTCCGCCTCAAAGCCATGAGTTTGTTCTGGACGTCGTCTATCTCGGTTGATCGAATCCCGCGCCGAACCCGCACCTGCCAATCCATTGCCGCAATGCGGTCCTTGATGACGTTGATGGCGCGACGCACCACCGGCGTTTCGGCAAACCGGCGCAGATTCATGGGCGTCGGCTTGGGCATCAGGTGTCCGGGAAACTGCACCGGACTCAAGATTGCGGGTAGCGCCAGTGTCTTGCGTTCCGCATCGACCGCAGCATCGAACTTTGCCCCCTGATCGGACCGTCCGCCGTGGCCGGTGGCACGACGCCAGATCCCCTGCAACTGTTCAGCTACCTTCACGCGCACCTTCCTTTTCCTTCAAAAAGGACGAGGCATGATCCGGTTGGGACCATGCCTCGTCGTTTCTCAGTTGTCAGTGATCTGTTTTGCAGAGATCAGCTAACTAGTGACTAACTTGATATTGCTTATCAACAGCTTTGATCCTATCAGGAAGACAGGAAATTATCTGCAATCGGCCCGGCAAAAATCGAACCAGGTGTAAGTTGCTTGTAACTTGTCATTTGGAACATGAACCGGCCGTTAGCGACTGACAACCGGGCATTGACTTTCACACCCGCAGTTCACGCCGCGCGGTCTCGGCAACACGTCCCAGGTCTGAAGTGGTCAGCACGCGAATATGATGCTCTTCCATGGTGTCAACACCAAAGCGGTACAGCGCCAGCTTATCCGGCTCCTCGTCTGTCGCGCCTACAGTGGCCGCGGGTTCGATCACAGCGGTCAGTTCCAAATCGGCCTTTTCAACGCGTTCGATACCGGCCCGCAAGCTTGCCGCCGAAAAGGCCAACACTTTGGCCATCTCCAAGCCAGGCTCCAGGCTCACCGCATGAAACATGCGAATGAGCGGGACCCCCGAGGAAAGGCTGACTTCATTGGGCCGATAACCAACGTCGATCCGGAGCGGGTCTCCCGGCCGCGTATATTCCGAAGCCGCGATGCGCTTGCGAAGCAGATCCCAGACCCCGGCATGCTCAAATTCCGTGCGTATCTTCGCGTGAATGGCTGCCCGTCCGCTAAGGCGCGGGGCACGGGCCCTCACAGGCGGATCGACATACAGGCGCATCAGCTCTTCCATGCCTGCGGGAAGGCTTTCTGCCAGGTAGGCTTTGGGCTCGGTCATCTGCACGTTGAGCGAGAGCGATTCCTCGAGCAGGTGCATCAGCTTGCCGTCAGGCTCCGCCAGGAAGCGCCTTCGCAATTCGTTTTCGATCCCCTCGAGAAGCGCGGTGTCTGCATCCGGGTCAATGCAGCGCACGCGGCGCCAGTCGCGCGTGAACCTTACTTCAGCCGGCTCGAGGCTGCCCTGCTCGCGCAAGATGACGCCGATGTGCACGTGCTCATTGCGCAACGGGTCCGGCACATACCGGAGCAGTCGAAACTCGCATGACCGCCGCTCTCTTTCGCTCTTCATCTTCGGCGCTCGCTCCTTCTTACATCACCCTGCCTGCGATGCTAGCTCGCCAGCGTGTATCGTTCCAATCTGTTTCAGGTGTTTGTGGCAAGGTACGGCCCCAATTTGGAAAAGGCTTCCGATCTGAGTTCCCGAATGCTTCGATCAACTCCCGAATCCGGCTGCGGCGGATTAGCAGCTTTTCCACCAGCGCCTCCATTTCACTCAGATCACCGCCGTACCATTCAGGCGGGACCTGGTTCGAAACATCCCAAACGACCTCGGCTGCCAGTGTTTCCAGACGGGTCAGCCACGGCTCAAACGAGTCCCAGCCGATGACGTCGCGGTAGACATCGTTGCGGTAGTAGACGCCACGCAGAGGCGCATCTTCAAAACGCCAATCGCCGGCGTGAAAACAATATCCGAAGTCGATGAAGACGGCGTGATAACGGCGCTCCCGCTGCTTCTTCGCAAATACCGCCTGACGGCCGTTGGCGTTTCCCGTCCATTTATCCAAGGCGAGGATGCCGGCAAATTCTCCCATATTGCGAATTTCGACGAGTTGCTCTTCGGGCAGATAATCCACCACTTGACCCGGCATAAGCCCGCCCACGAATCGCGAACCGAATTGCAACCCCGGCTTGCAGCGCTCCCGCGTCTTCCCCAGGTCCATTTCGAGCTCCGGCGTGTTGTCCACAAGCCAGCTGGATACATCCATCAGCTCGGTCTCCGGCGCTGTGAGTCCCACCGCCGCGGCGAGGCGCGAAGCCAGGAACTCATTGGCCAGAACGCGCACGTGCTGCGGGTTGTTCTGGAACTTGACAACGTAAGCGTGTCCGTCCGCGCCCAGCATCAACTGTCCCTGTGCACCGCCCCGCATCCGCCGGATATGCTGAACCGCAAGAACCGCCAAGCCAGTCTCCCCATTTTGCGATTTGCTAATGAGATTCTAAGCGCAACGTGCCACGCTAGGTCGGGCGCGGCCGCCTTTCGCCAGCAGTTCTGCCCGCGCCGCGAGACCGATGGCCATCGAAATCACGCAGTCATCATGGGTTCCCGCGCGCGCACCTGTGCTGCCGTCGGGCAGCCGCACGAAGCTGCGACACTCACTCAGCAGCCGTCTGCTCATAAAACATTCGGGCTGCTCGACTAACGCTGCGTCCAGGCGGCCAAGCATAGCCGGCCTGCTGACGGAGTTGGTGAGCCAACCCGCCTGCCCCTTGTGCCGGTAGAAACGGCTGTATCCGCAGGCGATCTCCGCCAGCGCCAAAATGCCACTGCCATGGTTATTTCGCTCGATCACGAGCCATGCCCCGTTGTATTCGACAGCAAGCGCCGTGACAAATTTTGCCAGTTCCAAGCCGCCGATGTGCGCGGCAAACTCGGCGCATTGCAATCCGGTTTGCAATTCGATCACCTGGGCGGCTGAGTAGTCACCCTCACTGCCGCCGCCCGCCGGATCGACGACGACGACGTAGTCTTTGTCTTTCAATGGAGGCAGCCAGATTTCCAGTTCGCCGTTCCGGCGCTGCTCGATCGCAGGCGGCGCTGTGGCAAGACGCGCTTCGATGGCAGTCAACTCAAAGACCGATTCGCCGCTGGCCCTGAAGCAGCTTTCGCTGTCCTCTGCGTACTCCTGCCGCGCGAGGCCACGAAAGTTGGCCCGGACTTGACGCCGGAATCCGATCTGCTCCAGGTCGAGGTGCGCTCTTGCAATGAGTGCGCTTTCTTCTTCGGTAAGAGTCGCGGGGTCCGCGGCCTTGGTCCGGTAACGCGGTTCCATCCACCACGGGAAGAAATGCCGCACGAGGCCCGTTTCCCCCGCCTTCTGCCATTCTTCATAAAAGCAGCCGCCGACGCCTTCGGGTGTCGACTCCAGGATCAACTCGCCTCCCGGGGCCAGCGTCGCCCGCAATCCGGCAAGCGTCTCCGCTGGATCACCGGGCCAGCGCGCCAGTTCGGAACAATGCAGGTTCTGCGCTGTCAGACCGCGGCCGGCATTTTTCTCACCTGCGGACACCACCCGATATTGAGAATCGAGCCCGGGGAACACGATCTGCCGCACATTGGAGCGGGACGTTTTCAGGGGTCCCTTCCCCAATTCCCTCGGCAGCGAGTCAACGAACCGATGGACAATGCGGAATATCTCTTCGGCGGCTTCCTGCGTGTGCGCCACTTCCAAGGTCAACGTTCCGGGATGGGTGATGGTCCTCAGGAAAAAGCGCGCGGCGGCCCAGGTAGTCAGACCCATCTGCCGCGCCTTGAGAACGATGTTGCACGTGCCGCGCTGCAACTCGAATTCCTGTTGCACCGGGTTGGCTTCCAGCGGGGCTACCGAGCCGGCGCGAGTCCTGACCTTCAGCAGGTCTTTTGCCAGGGCTATGGCGACTGTCTGGCCGTTGAGCCGAGTGAGCCGGCGGTCAAGAATCCGCCCGAGTCGTTCCAGCCCATTCCTGTTCATCCCGCTTGGCCATAAAACATTCCGCACAACCGCCAGCGGGATTTCACGACAAACCATATTCACCTCGCCCGCCTTTTTTCTGTCAATGTTTTCGAAGTCAAACGCCATGAGAATCCCGAATTTGAGGGTCGTCGGATCTCAATCTCAGTCGCGCCGTGGGAAGCGCATGCGGCACCGTTCAGTTTCCTTCGCAGTGATAGTAGAGAGTTCCCGTCAGCGAGGCGAAGTTGAAGGTGACTGCCGTCTTGCTGATGCTGCCAATGTAGGGTTGCGCAGCCGCCGAACTGGTATTTGCCACACAGCTTGCCCATGTTGTCCAGCCGCTATTGGCGAATGTAATGGTAAGAGACGTGGCCGCGGAGAGTCCGCTGATATAGCCACCCGCGTTGGTGCCCGTCACCGTGCCTGCGCTCGCCGTGGGTGCCGTGCCGCCTTCGTGCTTCACACCGTTCCCATCGAACTGAGTTTGGCCCGATGAGCCAAATTTATTGGTGCCGGCAAAATTGTTGGTGCCTGAAGAAATACCGAACGTATTCACTTCGCCGCTGTGCTGGGCTCCGATCTGAACGCCATACCCTCCCCCGGCCCCATCGAGGTATGCCTCGGTGCTTCCACTTAATGTAAGTGATCCACCATTAGCAACCACCTGCAACTGTTCATTGGCCTGCACGATGCTATATCCCCCCGCCTCGACCATATAGACATTCTTGGAGGAATAAGAACCATATCCATTGATGAGGAGGCCTTGTCCGGTTGCCGTCGGAGTATTCGAGAGGTTCGCCGGATTGGGGAGCGCGTTGTCGAAGACCACATTGCCAGTAAACTCGACGTTGGGAATCTGCCAGTAGTCTTGCGTTGTGCCGGAAGTCCGGTACAGATTAATGCAGGTGTTGGCGCCACTCAGATGCGTTCCGGCACACAACATCTTTTCAGTGGATGTGAGGTTGGTGAAGTCGGCTCCCTCGAAATACCCATTGCCGGGGCTGACACCATAAAGGTTTACTCCCCAAATGGGTGTGTACGCAGAACCTACCCAACTTGCGGCGAAGGGAGCCTGATTCCAGTTTCCACTGAGTTGTACGCCGTAGCCCATGGGATAAGTACCATTACTGGTTGCTTCATAAGCAACGCAAGCTCCGTCGGAGGGGCATGGAACATTCTGCGATCCGACAAAGTTCATAAAGTTCATGTTCCGGTTGTTGCCACCGGGAACCATGACGCTATCACCAGCCTGGAATTGTGTCGGGTCAACCACTGTCGCCATGATGGTTGAATCTACGCCTGCTGTGTAGGGAACGGTGGAGATCGTTGTCCCACGATAGACAGCGTATGATCCGGAAGTCGTCTTGCCTTCCCATTGCGTATTCGTCGGTCCACTTGTTGTGATGCGGTCCTGAATCAGCAACGTCAACTGGGTTCCGGCCGAATTAACTGCGATGACAGGCATGACGATGTGATGACCACCGACCGTCTCTCCCGTGAACTCGAAGAACAGCCCGACTCCTCCCGGCGTGTTACTGCTACATGGATTCGTGCCGCCCGGACAGGTCACCGAGCCGCCGCTGATGGTGACCACCGGGGGATTGGCGCTATTGATGGTCGAAGTGCCTGTGCTCTGCACGTTGCGCGAAGTGTTCACAATAGGCTGCTGCTCCCCAAGCTGCCCGCAGTTTGAGCCACAAGACATTGTGAGCGTGGAGCCCGCGATCGAAGAGACAGCGGCGGTCAGCGCGGGCATTCCTGCGAACAGATATACGGTATCGCCCTCCAAACCCTCGTCTCCCGCAGCGCTTGCCCAACCTGTGTCATAAATCTGTGCGCCTAAAAGATAGGTGTCACCGGGAGAAGTGTTGGTAATGACCTGGCCGCCGATGCTGTGCTGTCCCGGGGTCGATGCGAAGAGGTTCGTATTCCGCACTATGTAATTGGTCTTGATTCCGGTTGTGCCGTTGTATGTGTTTTGCCCGCCTGCGACAGCTTCAGCGGAGACGCTGTCCACAATAAATGTGCCCGTCCAATCGCCGGTTGGCGCGGTGTTCCAAAAGGTTCTGCGGAGGGTCCCCGCACTTTTATGTGCAGTAAGCATGGCATAGCCACTTTGCACGGGATACACAATGCCGCGATGATCTTCCACGACGCAGCCCACCGGCTCTACGGCAAAAGCCGGGTCTGTCGATGTCTCTGTGGCCGGAATCAAGACCGTTCCCGAGGCACCACCCAGAGCAGCGCAGCCCGCTTGTACTCGCGCAGTCACCGTTGCCCCTGGATAGTAACTTTCATTCAATACGCCATTGGTGGAGGAGGCGGCTAGAGAGTTTGCCACAACTCCACCCGTTACCTTGACGCCGTTTGAGCCGTCTGAAGAAGCTCCGGGCAAGAGATTCGCCAGGGTGGTCGCGGCTACGCTTGAATTTCCAAAGTTGATCGGACCCGCGAAGGTCTGTGTAGCGGCTGACACCAATGACGCCGCACCGAGGGATGCAAGAGCTGCACCGGCCGAGGTTGCCCCAGTTCCGCCCGAGGTGACTGGAACCGCGCTCATTCCGCTCAGTGCCGTGCCGGATCCACTGTAGTAGGCGATCTGCCCAGTCGCGCCGCTGTTGACCGTGCCGCTGCCACTGCCGGAGCCGCAGGCTATTCCCGTGTTGGTGATGTATCCCGAGTCGTCTATCTGCACGCAGTTGTGACCGCTGCTTGCAGCAAGGCCAGGAAACTTGATCGAGGTTGCCCCTGTGAAGCCCGCATACAAAGTGTTGCTGCTTCCGCCATAGATATTGAATGCTGTCCCTGCGCCGGTTTCATAATTCACGCGCACCACGCCGGACGGATTGGAGGCGTTGATGTAAGTGTCGCCGCTATTGGTGCTTTGATAAGCCTTAATGCTGTCCAGACCGCCGGTAGCGGAATTGAGTGCCCAGTTATTGCTTGCGTCCTTCAACAGATACCACTGGCTTGTGCCCACATAGTCTTTGTAGATCAGCGATTCCTTTTGATTTGCGGTTGCGCCGGCCCAAAGAAATGCGTCGATCTCAGCATCGGCCTGGTTCCGCACCGTGGTCGAACTGGTAAACGTGGATGAACCACCGACTTGCAAGGTTCCGTTGAATTGAGCATTACCGGCATTGCTGATGGTGGCCACTGTTGCTTCGCTCGCCCCGCCTGAACCAATGACCACGCCGCCGGTGCCGGAGTTGTTTGATCCATTCAGCACAATTGCACCCGTGCCGGCGGCATTGATGACGGTTTGATTGTTAGAGCTTGGCTGACCCGTGTTGTATTGGCCGATGGAGAGACGATACACATTGTTCAGCTCATCGAGGACCTGGTAGAACTGTTCGCCGGCTGTCGCGTCGCTTAATCCGGTGGTCCATCGGTAACCGCTGTCAGTCTGGTAACGATTGAGCAGGCCGCGCTCATTTCCCGCACCGATTCCGACGCGATAATGATTGGTTACCGTCGCATCCTGCTGACTGCCGTACCAGTCTCCATTTATCCCGTTAAAGCTACGGTGAAAGGTGTCGAGGAAACTGTTGCGGGTTCCATTGTCCGCGAGTTTCCCGGTAAACATGGTTCCACCGGTGATCCAATTGTTATAAGAGCTACCGCTGTCGGCGATGACCTGATTGTTCGAGTTCTCATTGCGAAGTCCAACGATGGTGTTGTTCTGTGCGTTTGGACCCAGGTGCATTGCCGTGTCGCAGCCTTCCACATCGCCACCCGTGAATGTATTTCCGTCTCCCTGTTGCAGGTTGATGCCGTAAGTGCCGGTGATCGGGTTGCCATTTATGGTTGGGCAATCGATATGCAGGCGGACGAAGGTGCTCGCATTCAACCAGTCCGTCGTGGCGGAGTTCGCCACCTGATGCCCAACGGCATTGACCGCTGTTTGGAACCCATTGAAGGCGTTGTCGTAGAAAGTGCCACCCGTATAGTTGCCTGTGCCATCAAGGGTCATGGCTGTTTGATTCGAGTTTCCGAGAAGATACAAGCTCTGGAGATCCAATTCCTGGGTGCGATAGGCGGCAAGCGCTTCAGCCGTCGCGCTACCCGCGGCAGTCGTGTTGATCACGACATTGTCGAGATGGAAACCGAGCGTGTCTGCCGCGTAAGAGGGGTCGCCCACCTGAATCATGGGGCCTGTTCCTGAATACAGAAACACAGTACCGCCCTGGCTGCCGCTGGCATTGCTCGCGCCTCGCAATGCGCATCCCCGCAATGCCACATTTCGCGTTCCCGCGGTAATAATCACCTGGCTTGCCGTGGAAATGGTTGCGCAAGGAAGCATCACCATAGTGTTGGCTGTGGAGATGGTCAGATTGGACGCCATGGATTGGTTGCCGGTAAAGTTGCGTGCGTCGCACACGCCACCATTGACGGCGCTTACCGCTGCGAGACACGCCTGCAGTCTGGCTCCGAAATCAGCACCAGCAAATTGGTCAGCCTGCCAATCGGCGCCGAGTTTCACGCTCGTCAAAGGGCCTGTCATGTTGGCGCCCGTGATCGGTACGGCGAGACCGAACTGCGAATCCACATAGTGCTTGTCAGCGGCCTGCATGGCTTGCGTGGGATCGCTGTTGAGAAAAAGGGGGCCGCTCAATGTTCCGCCCGAGGGGGCAAGATAACTTTGCGAAAGGGATTGAATTGCCTGGTCAACATAGGCCTGATTCACTGCGTGAACGGCCTGCGCGGAAGGCATGACTTGCGCCCGCACTTGCGCGATTGTTGCCTGCGCTGCTGCCGGAACGACCCAATATTCGGTGCTGGTTGTGCCGTCGCTCATGTAATAAACGGCTGTGTAATACAGACCGCCCGGCATGGCACCGACATTAGGCGCGAGATTCACGCTCACAAAGCCGTCCGTGCCGATTGTCACAATGGTGCGTCCGGCGGCGACGGACTGATCGTTGGCCGTAGTAAATGCCGGCCAGCTCAGTTGCAGGGTTCCCGCGCCGGGCGTTCCATTTGCCAGATAAACTGTGCCCTGAACTGTTGTTGTGCTGAAGGCCTCCGCGTATGCGATCGACGCACATGCAATTCCAATCAGACACACTCCCAACCATTTGCCTGCGCGAAACCACTCTTTTTTCGTGAGCCTCATCTGTGTCTCATCCTTTTCGGTGTTCGATGCAACGCGCTCGTCTGCTTGCAACCAGCCATCGGTACGATAGGAACTGAACTGAGTATGATTTGTGTTCTGAGATTCCAAACGGCAGTGGCTCTCAATCCATGCGGCGGTTGTCTTCGGCCGCGATTGAAAGCCACGAACCCTCTACGCACTGTATTGTCTTGCGACGATTCGACGCGAAGCAAGCAAGCTCGACGCGGATTTAAGATTCCGACTCGCCGCTTTTGACAGCTTCTTCTGAGGTTTCTTCGATTGGATCGCCGGTCCACTCCGGTTCATTGGCAAGATCGTCGGCCAGGCAGGGCTGCTCTGTTTCGACCGGCCCGAGTTTCTGGTTTTCGTTGGCCAGTTCATACAGGAATTTGGCGCTCTGAATGTGTCCCTCCATGGAACTCTTCGCCATGCTCTTGGCTATTTCCATGCTAAGCTCTTGCAAGACCAAATCGGCCGCCGCACGCAAATCTTCAGCGCCACGGCTGACCTTCTTCTGTTCCGCTTCACGTTGCGTCTCTGACGCCACGAAATCCTGTTCTGCTTCCATATTCAATCCGCCGATCCCATACAGTTTTCAAATGTGTCATCCTTTTTCGTGCCCTTTGCAATGAGAATGCCGGGCACGTCGTCCACGCTTCTCTGGGGAATGCTTTCATCGTCCTTTTGCAGCCGCTGTTTCGCGGATGGAGTCTGATTAAGAAGTGAGAGAGACTCACACGCTCGCGTTGATTCACGCAATTCGTCAGGAATGTACTAAGCATAACCAATATGGCTGAAATTGAACGCAATCGATTCATTACAAGGACTGGCATTTGTTTTCAATAATTTAACTGCATGCGGCTTGACCGCGTCTCTTGACACGCGGGTCAGGACTGCGATGCAGAAACGATTTGAGCGCCAGCCGGACGAGGCTGTTCGCAGCCTTGATGCAATACGATAACTAGATGCAATACGATAACTAAGTGACAAGCCCAGCCAAGCGCGATCCCACGCTTCTGGTCCATGGCGGAGCGTGGGCCATTCCTGAAGATGCCGCAGTGGCGCACGAGGCAGGTGTGCGTGAAGCGCTAGAGAGAGGCTACGCGATCCTGTCCGTCGGCGGGTCGGCTCTCGACGCGGTTGAGGCAGCGGTAACAATTCTCGAAGATGATCCTGCGTTCGATGCGGGGCGGGGCAGCTTTCTTACTTCGGACGGCCGCGTGCAACTGGACGCGCTGCTAATGGACGGGGGCCGAATGAAGGCGGGCGGGGTGGCCTGTGTCGAGCGCCTGCGCAATCCCATCCGGGCCGCGCGATTGGTTCTGGAGAAGAGTCCGCACGTTTATATTGTCGGAGCGGGCGCGGAACAGTTTGCACAGGCACATGGAATGGCGCTCATCGACAATTCTGAATTGGTTCTTGAACGCGAGCGCGAACGCCTCGTGCAAGCGCAGGCGCGCGAGAAGGCCGGTCTTTTCGACGGGACTTTTTCAGGACCGCGGGATGATAAAGATCGGGAGACCGCGATTGCGCTGGAGATGGACTCGCATGACACGGTCGGCGCCGTCGCCCTCGATGCGCAAGGAAATCTGGCGGCCGCCACATCAACCGGCGGCACCCTGAACAAAACCCCGGGGCGCGTGGGGGATTCGTCGCTGATTGGATGCGGCTGTTATGCGGACAATCTCTCCGCAGCCGTTTCACTCACCGGTTGGGGCGAGCCCATCATGAAGCTGGTGCTAGGCAAATGGGCTACGGACCGCGTGGCCGATGGCACAGCACCGGAGATTGCAGCACGCGAGGCGATCTCCTATCTCTACAACCGGCTTGGCGGACATGGCGGGATTATTCTGCTGGGTCCTGATGGGCGCTTTGGGCTGGCCCACAATACACCCGCAATGGCGTGGGGAGTGGCAACGCCCTCGGGCTTGCATGTTGGGCTGAAGGTCTAGAAATCGGCTTCTGGAAGGGGCAATCGCCACTTCAATCGTGTGTAGGCCACGCGAAAGCCCTTGCGCTCTGCGTTGCGCTGCGAATTGCTGCCCGCTTCGGCAACCATCATTGCCATATCGCAGCCCGCGTCAAAGGCGTAACGCATTCTCTCCTGCAGCAGCGCTGCCTGCAGCCCGCGGCCGCGCAATTCTGGAATCGTTGCGGAGCCGCCAAACAAGGCAACGCCCTCATGCAGGCAAAGCACACCTGCAGCGCCAGCCCTGCCATCAAACTCGCCCAGAAAGCAGGGGCTTTGTTCGCGAGCAATGCACAGAGTTCCGGCATCTTCAACAAAAGACGCAAGTTCAGGATGTTCGTGCGTCCAGCCTCGCGCATTCACACTGCTCCACAACTGCGCCTCCTCGGGCTCGACGATGCGGACCCGGATTTCGCTGGCGATCTTTGAGTCGGGCTTCTCCACCTTGCGATAAAGAACGTTGCTGATTTCAAATGGCCTGTAATTTCGAGCGCAGAGCAGGTCGAGCGCGGCCGCTCCGGCCATTGGACTTACTTCATGCATAACCGACGTGCCGCGTTCAAAAAAGAAGTCTTCGATCTCTTCCAGTGCGGCGTCGCTCAATTCCTCGAAGAGTCCGAGGCCAAAGGTCTGCGTTGTGGGGGATTCGATTCCGTCGAAGACGACCGTTGCGCCCGCACACCTCATCCACTCCGAATCGCTCAAGGGAAAGCGGCGGCGGCGCACCTCGGCGAACTGTGCACACGCATAGCCCTCCGCGCTTTCCAATCGCCTCGAAAGGGCGAGATCAGAGAAGATCATGGCGACCTTGATCTTACATGGACAATTCTGCATCGCGAAAGACTACTTTTTGCCATTTACCGGGCCGGCGAGGGGATACCCTAACGGATGGAGCTATGAAAACTCTGATTCTTGCCTCAGCATCGCCCCGACGCCGTGAACTGCTTTCTCAGGCTGGCTTCGTGTTTGAGGTCCGTCCCGCGCACATTTCCGAGGAACCACTGACGGATGAAGACCCGGTCGCGTACGTGGTGCGCCTTGCACGCGAAAAAGCACGGACGGTCTTTGATGAGTTGGTTTCCCACCCCGGCGAAAACAGCGTTTCGCGGGAGGCACCACAGCTTGTGGTGCTGGGAGCAGATACAACCGTGACGCTGGATGGGCATATTCTGGGCAAGCCGGAAGACGCCGGCGATGCAGCGCGGATTCTGCGCCTGCTCTCGGGGCGGACGCATCGAGTGATTACAGGGGTCGCCGTGGTGACGGCAAAGGGCGTGGAAGTTGCCGCAGAGGTGACGGGTGTGCGATTCCTGGCTTTGACGGACGAGGAGATTGCCGGATATGTTGCCACAGGCGAGCCGATGGACAAAGCCGGAGCCTACGCGATCCAAGGCCGGGCTGCCCGCTGGATTCCACGCATCGAAGGTTGCTACTTCAATGTGGTGGGGCTTCCGCTGGCGTTAGTCTCGACGATGCTGGAGTCGATCGACTCGTCCAACCGTGCTTAAGTTTTCTGGCCCGTTTTCTCCCAGGCGCCAATGTTCAAGTCAGCGACAAGGTAAGTGTTTCACCCTTGGGCAGGCGATAGGACAGGCATCCGGTTGGTGCCGGTTCACGGCCGGGAGCCAGAGGCACCTTCTCGCGTGCTTCGAGTATCAGCTCGGCTTCGATATTTGCAGGAATGCGCAAGATGAGCTCTCGGCCGGCTCCGGATTGATTCATTGAAAAGTGAATTGGACCGCGAACCGTGTGGGCCAGACAAGCGATCTGCTTCAGATCGCCGGGTTGTGGCGCGATCACACAGGTTGCATATCCGGGGCTGGTCGGACGAAGTCCCATGATGCCGTGATAGAGCAAGATGAGGGGTGAGACCGGGCAATGACTCCATTGCGAACCTGAGTCATAGCGAGGTTCCCAGTCCTCGGCCAGCGTGTTGTTTTCTTCGATCGACGGCATCTTCCAGCGATTACGGAAATCGTCGAGTACCGTCTGCATCGACCGCGCTTTGGCCAGGGCCCAGTATCGCCAGACCGCGTTCGCCGGATACGAGAGGCCCATCTCGGGAGGGCATGTCTTCAGCGTGTTGAGTGCTGCGGTTGTGGATCCGCCAGGACATTGGTCGAAGAGAAGTGCTGTGGCAAGCGAGCGATCGCAGGTGCGAACCCGACCTTCTTCGGCACTCCACGGAAGGTTGGCAACGAAGAGCTTTCGGTCTTTGTCCCAAAATCGTTTGACCGTTGCGAGTTCGAGTTCAGCACCGAATTCTTTCACGATTCGCGCCGCACTCTCATCGCCAAAGGCTCGGGCCAATGGCGGTAACGCGTGCTGGAATGCAGCCGCGGCGTAGAGATTGAAGGCGCACTGCTTGTGGCGCTGCAGCGCATAGGCGTTGTGATCGATCCAGACGTAGGGAATACCAAGATCCTCAACCTGGAGCAGGCCGTCACGGTCGCGAATCGTCCGGAAGTAGTCGACCATGCGAGAGAAGCGGGGATAGGCTTCCTTCAACATTTCGAGATCGCCGGTATAGAGGTAGTAGTAAAAACAGTCGAAGACAAACCCCACATTGTGATCGAGAATCGGCCCCCACTTCGTCAAAGAAAGATTCCGTTCGGCAATGCGCCAAACACGGTCGAAGGCGGGCCAGCAATCGAAGAAATAGCCCTCGGCTGTTGCGCCCTGACTGAAAGTGTTGACGAAGCGACCTGGCAATCTGTTCTCGTTGAACGCATGATAGAGGGCGTGAAGTTGATGTCCGCCGTCTCCGCTGTACTGTTGTCGTTCGCGGGCCATGCCATCCACCACCGTGTCTTGCGCCGAGTTGTTGAGCGTGTTGACGCTCGCAGCGAGAAGCTTGCTGATGGTCAGATCTGAACAGGAGATCCCGGGCTCGCATGGCCACGGAAAAATGCGGCGGCGCACTGCAATATCTTTCAACGTCACGGGCCGGTTGTGATTACGAATGACGAATTGGATCCAGCGATAACTCTCAAAGTCGAATGTCTCGAACCGGTTTTCTCCTTCGCGGCAGATGAAGCGGGTCCATGAGTTGAAGTGGGTATTGAGTAGAAAGCCGTTTCGCAGCTGGTGCGCTTCATGCACGAGGATCTCAACGACTGTACCGGTGGGTGCATCGATTGTGAAGCTCGGCCAACCAACTACCTGCTCGTCGCGTGCGAATGTGAGCACGGGCGTCGCCGCGCCGGCTGCATCGACCTGCCAGGCACCCGGTGAGACTTCCCGGGCAACCGGAACCCACTCGCCTGAGTATGCGTTCGGGGTGACGCATTCGAAGTATTCCTCGGGTGAAACGTGCCACGTGAGCAAGGAACTCTCTTTGAGCGAGAAACCGCCAAGCACAATCTCACTCAGCATGGGAACACTGCGCGAGCGCAGCGAACATAGCGCTGGATCGCCTTCATTATCCATGACTGTCGCCGAGCTGCCGCAGATGGAGGGCTTATCGCCACCGGTGCTGCAGATCGCTGCGGCGCGCCACCGATTATCGGGATTGAGATCCAACTGATCCCAGCCATAGGGATAGAGCCGCGCGTCAAACTCTTCCTGAAAGGCGCGAAGATACCAGCGCTTGTATTGGCCCGGAGGCCAACTTCGCGCAAGATGCGTCTGCCAGCTTTCATCGGAGACAATCTGTTGGCGACGGCCGTCTAAAGTTGCGATGTCGAGTTGAAAGATGAAGCCGGGCTTGCCCATGACCCAGGTGCCGTCCCCTTCGCCGTAAAAGAGGACGGTCGCGGCAATGATGTTTTTTCCCTCGTGGAGGAATGGAGACAGGTCGAGTGGATCAGCCTCTTGCCAACGCGGATCGCAGGGAGCCGGTCCCCACTGTACCCGCTTTCCATTCACCATGAGTTTGTATCGGCTATCGGCCAAAATGCGGCCCGTTGCGCTTGCTGGAACTGCGTCAAGCGTGACCTCGCGGCGAAACAGGACAACAGTGTTTGGGAGGCAGCGTCCCATTGGATACCAAATCCAGCGGGCAGGGCTCAGATCGATGGCCGTGAGAAGTGAGCCCGTCGCCGGTGGCAGCTTGGATAACAGCAACTGTGGTGCCGCCTGGCTCCTCGCAGTTGGAGGGTTCGCTTCGACAAAGGTCGGCAGAGCACACAATGCCGCAGTGTTCTGAAGAAAATGGCGCCGATTCATGCGGCCAAGTCTACGCTTCAGGAGCCCTGTGCACCAACCTTCCATCTTATGTTGGAAAGGGGATCTCAAGGCGAGCGACGTCACGATTGGGCCTTGAGCTCATTGCACGCGACGGTGGCGTCGCATGAGAATTGTCCCCAAGTCTTCCAGGCATAATGGTTCCGTACAACGGCCGTAAGCCCCGCGATTCCAGCAAATCAATTTGAAAGAATAGGCATCTCCATCATTTGCCTGGGATGAGTCTCTCGGCGATCGTCAACCCACCCGCGCGTAAAATGCCGGGAACATTGAAGTGTTTTACGTAGTCAGCATTCGTCGTGAGTTCTGGCACATTCTCCGTGTGCAACGAAACCGGCACCGAGCTGACAGATGCTGCAAAGATGGACCACACGGCTGCGTCTCCCGAGGCGTATACATCAACGTCATGATTGCTCTTGCTCGCGTAGATGATCGCAGTGACAATATCCTGAACGCGCGCCGCGTCATCTGACACATTGAATGTCAGAAACTTTGGACCTCCGGCGGCAAGATTTGCGCGGTCTTCCTCGTCTGCGTCATCGGCCAGGTCTCCAGAAATGCCATTCGAGCTATCTCCCTGGCGCGAGGCCTTTGCGGCTCCCGTTTGAAAGACATCGACCAGCAGAATGGGCCTTCCCTCCTTTTGAAGGCGGGCAAATGTCTCACTCTTCAGAGCCGCGGTCGAGCCATTCGCATCGATCACGATTGCCGTTTTGCCGGTTCCCGGAATCCAAATGCCTGGCACGCGATCATTTCTCATCGCGCGACTCAGGACAATGGATCGACCATTCATGTTGGCAATGACATTTTGCGGAATTTCGATGTTGAGTGTCCGTCGCAACCGATCGCGGAGGAAAGCGGAGTCCTTTATGTTTCTATTCTGCTCTTCAGCATTCTGCTGCCACAAACGAAATACACCATCAAGATCGAGGGCATCCGCGGGCAAGGTGCGATCCGACAATACCGCCATTTCCTGAATCATCGGAACTGAGATGTCATGTTCGGTCAATTCGGTGACGTCACTCAGACCCGGATTCTGCTCGGCAAGGAAGCGGTAAACTGCCTCTCGGCTGGGTTCGTTGAAGTTGTGTTTCTCCTTGATCTGGACTACCTCTACGTGGTCGGCCTGCCCATAGAGATCGTAGATTCGCTTGATCGCGGGATACTCCTCCGTTGGAACGTTATGTGTCCAGTCTCCCGTAGCGGAGACCAGCAACATCGGCTTGGGCGCGAACATCGCAGCAATTTCAACATTACTTGTGTCAATCCGCAGGCCGGGGGCGTTTTCGCACAGGTCGCCTCCCTGCATGATTGCCGAGACCATGTTGACCGGAGAGGCAAACTGTATGCGATCATCCACAGCCGCCAGCAGAAAAGCCTGCGTGCCACCACCCGATGCACCTGCTATTCCCACCCTGGTTGCATCCACGTCATCCAGCGATGCAAGAAAATCGAGCGACCGGATGGAGTCCCAAAGCTGCAGGCCAAGGGGGCCGAAAGACCACAGCCTCTGCTCGGGACTGCCGAAACGATGGGGCAATTGGATCGTGTCTGTGTACCCGACCATGTCGTAAGCAAATACAACATAACCCTGGCGAGCAAGGCTTATACCGAAGGAAGGCCCGGAGTAGAGGGGCTGGTTCTCGAGACGGCCATATGGCCAATGCCCATGCGGATTGAGAATCCCCGGATGCCGCGCTTTGCCATTGCGCGGCCGATAAAGATTGCCCCCGAGATAGAAACCTGGCAGAGGCTCAATCAATACCTTCTCAATGGTGTAGTCCTTCTCCTGGATCTTGCCGAAGATTTGAGCATTGAGCGGGGTCTTCACCGGCATCGGTGAGAGTCCAGCCGAGATCAGGATCTGCTCTCGGAGAAAAGTCTTGCGCTGCTGCCACGCAGCCAGACTGCGGAACGCCGGAAGCGGCAAATGCGTGTTGGTCGTCCGGATGTCGGTGTTGCGTGAATCTTCTGCCGAAACACGAGCACCGGGTTGCTGTGGGTCGAGATGTTGAGCACTTGCGGAACTCATGGTTGATAAAGCTGCGATCAAGGTTACCGATACTAGACCACCATTGAAACTCTTGCGCGCTTTTTCCATAGTGTCCTTAGTAAGTCCAAGTCACAGTTTCATTCGACACAGCACTGCAAAGCTTGCAGACGGCTCAGCGAGCCTGCCGTTCGCATGCTTGATTAACTGCCAACCATCGCCCGAAGATCCTTCGTCTCCAGAATCCGCTTCCCATATCCGCGCTTTGTCACATTCAGCATCGCCTGGCCGATCTCGCGCGTCGACACGATCTGACTCGGAAGCGCGCGCCTGAGCATCGGAAGCACCGGCTTGATCACTCTATAGAAATTCCGATACATGGGCGTCTTCGATTGGATGCCATCGAGGGGTTCAATGAATCCAGGACGAAACATATACGCATTGAGCGGGAGGCGCAACAATGCATTTTCCGCGCGACCCTTTACACGAGCCCACATGCTCCAGCCTTTCTCGGAGCTGTCTGTGCCGGAACCGGAGACGTAAACAAAGGTCATCCCAGGGTTGATTCGGCTTAACGCTTCCGCCGCGGCCACAGGAAATCCATAGGTCACACGCTCGTAGTCTGCTTCCTTCATGCCGCTCGAAGCCACCCCGAGGCAGAAAAAGCAAGCGTCGAAACCCAGCAGACTGGCTTCCATGCCGGAGTAGTCAAGCAAATCCCGATGCACAATTTCGCGCAGCTTCGGGTCATGCACGCCAGTCGCCGCGCGGCCCACAGTCATTACCAGTTCCACATCCGGATCTCGCAGGCATTCCAGCAACACCGCCTGTCCCACCATTCCTGTCGCGCCAAAAATCAGTACCTTCATTTCCTTGTCCTGACGTGAGATTCTCTCAACTCCAGCGTGAAAGCGCGTCCCGAGCGCATAAATGCCAATTCAAGCTCCGCTTCATTGCCAAGTGTACCCGCTTGATTAGATGGTCCTGTTACGCCTCGGGGTTGGGAGCGAATGAACCTGCTGATTTATCCTTCACTCGATGCGTAAGAGCCTGTCCGTCGCAATGATCGCAATGAATGAAGAGGCGAATCTGCCGCGCACGCTCGAGAGCGTCCGCTGGGCCGACGAGATCATCATCGTCGATTCGGGTTCCCAAGACCGCACCATCGAGATCGCCCACTCTTTCGGAGCAAAAACCAGTTATCACGCCTTCGGCGGCCACGGCGAGCAGAAGAATGTTGCTCTCGGCCTTTGCACCTCCGATTGGACTCTGCTGCTTGACGCCGATGAAGTGCTCACGCCTGAGCTGCAATCGGAAATCCAGCACCTGCTTGGCGAAGAGCCCAAATTCGGCGCCTATTGGATTCCACGTCTCAATTTCTACTTCGGCCGCTGGATTCGCCACGGGGGCTTTTATCCGGACTACAAGCTTCGCCTTTTCCGGCGCGGCTCAGCACCGCTTAGCGAGGGTGTCGGGCCGCACTCCACTCCGCAATTTGACGGACCAAAAGGCACGTTGAAGCACGACATGCTTCACTACGCGTACCCCACGCTGGCAATCTATCTGGAACACATGAACCGGTACAGCAGCGAGATCGCCCAATTGCTGTACCAGAGCGGCCGCACCAGCAAATCCCTTCCCGCTTTCATTTGGAATGCGGTCCTGAACCCAGTGGCAACCTTTTTCTACAACTACTGCATTCGCCTGGGATTTCTCGACGGGCGTGAGGGACTGCTCCTCCACCTCAATCATTCCGTCTATATTCACTGGAAGTTCGTCAAGGCGTGGTGGTTGGCAAAGGGCAAAGAGTAGACAGCCGAGAGTGCTGCAGCGAATGGCTGCAGGAGTCAAATCGAGCCGCGCAACATGAGAATATTCGCCGATGACCAGCGGGGGTCAAATGTCATCCCTCCTCGTTCCCGTTCTGATTGCTCTGCTCGTTGCTGCTGCTGTGCTTCACGTAATGCGGAGCCACAGGGTTGCCGCATGGCTGCTCGTGACGTTTCCTGCCGCCCTTTGCGCCGGCATTGTCTTGGACCTCTCCAAAGGCGCGGCAGCCCTCGGCCAGGGCGCATTTGAGGGCGATCAAAAGCAACTGGTGTACTGTTTCTTCTTCCTGGCTCTCAGCTTGACGGCGGCCTTGTGCCCGAAGTGGCCATGGCTGTTCCGGCTTGCCTGGGTAATCGATGCAAGCGTCTGCGGAATCCTCGTCTACCTGGCTTATTTCTGGAAGGTATTCAATTGATTTGCGGCAACGCAACAGCCGATAGAGTTCCCTCTACCTGGCGCCTAGAACCTGTTTGGCGATCGTGGCGAGTTGCATGTTTGAGGTGCCTTCGTAAATCTTGCCTATTTTTGCGTCGCGGTAATACTTCTCAGCCGGGTAGTCGCGGACGAAGCCGTTGCCGCCAAAGATCTCTACGCATTGGCTGGCAACGCTCTCAGCCACCTGAGAGGCGAAGAGCTTGGCCATGGCTGCTTCGCGCAGGCAGGGCTGATGTGCGTCCTTGAGCCGTGCGGCGTTGTAGACCATGAGCCGTACCGCCTCGATCTCTGTGGCCATTTGAGCCAGAGCAAACTGCACGGCTTGAAACTCTACGATGGGCTTGCCGAACTGGCGCCGTTCTTTGGCGTAGCGAACCGCGTGTCCCCATGCGCCTTGAGACAGACCCAGCATCTGCGCGGCTATTCCGATGCGGCCTTCGTTGAGCGTCTCGATGGCGATCTTGTAGCCTTTGCCTGGCTGTCCGAGAACATTGTT
This sequence comes from uncultured Acidobacteriaceae bacterium, assembly GCA_963800145.1. Taxonomy (GTDB): domain Bacteria; phylum Acidobacteriota; class Terriglobia; order Terriglobales; family Acidobacteriaceae; genus Telmatobacter. Next base: position 1,127,084 of record CAWCZX010000002.1, read on the forward strand.
CTCTGGAATCAGGCAGTCATCGAAGATCAACTCGCAGGTGCTGCTGGCGCGGATGCCCAGTTTGTCTTCCTTGCGCCCCACAGTGAAGCCCGTCGCATTGCGCTCGACCAGAAACGCAGTGATGCCCCGGTAGCCGGCGGTGGGATCGAGAGTGGCAAAGACAAGGAACAGGCCGGCCTCGCGAGCGTTTGAAATCCATAACTTGCGCCCGGTAAGCCGGTAGCCCTCATGGGCCTTTTCGGCCCGGGTTTGCAGGGCAAAGGCGTCGGAGCCGGAGCCGGCTTCGCTGAGCGCGTAGGCGCCGACGGTTTCAGACGCCAGGCGCGGCAGCCAGCGTTCTTGCTGAACTTCAGTGCCCCACTTCCTTAACGCATTGATAAAAAGCGTGTTATGGACATCGATGAGGACAGCAACGGCGGGGTCTACGGTGGAAATGGCCTGGATGGCGAGGACGGCGTCAAAAAAGGTACCGCCAGCTCCTCCTTGCTTCTCAGGAATTTCAATGCTCAACAGGCCCATGGCAAAGAGCTGGTCGACAAGGCCCGAGGCAAACTGCTGCTCGTCGTCCATTTGGCGGACCAGCGGCGCGATGGTCTCCTCCGCAAACTGGCGGACCGTGGAGTAGAAAAGTCTCTCTTCTTCAGAGAGTTGGGTGAGGGCGGAAGAGGTGTGGCTGGCTGCGGGCAAGGGAATGCGGCCTCCGGCTTCGGAGTGTATCAAAGTTGACGCGGGGACGGCGGAGCGCAGTTGGAGCACCCGGATTTGAGTTTTGGCGCAAACTACATCGGGCAGACGTCTTGAATGACGTCTGCCCGATGTGTCTGTTACCAATTCCGACTATTGGATCGTCAGGGTAAAGGTTGTGTTCGCAGTGTTGGTCGCCGAGGCCGAGTCCTGCCCGGTAACAGTAATTGTGTAAGTGCCTTTTGAAGGGTTGGTGGGGGCCGAGGTTCCGCCGCCGCCACCACCGCCGCAAGCTGAGACGGCAAATCCGACAACCAACAACGCGATGAGGCCGACTGTGGTCCGGAATTTACGAGATGCGCGACCCAGGAAGCCGGCCAGAAGCAGTCCGGCAAACGCCACACCGAACGGTGCGGGATTGGGCTTGGATGGTGGGGAGTTCTTTGCCGTTTTACCCAAGGCGGTGAATCGGTGCAGACCGGACTTCTTGCCCAAAACTACTGCCGCGGATACGCAGTCGGATGCATTGGTGTCAAGAGTGAGTTGGGTGGTCACAGCGGTGGTGGCGCTGGTGACCGCTACTGATCCATCGCCGTTGCTGAGAGTGTTTGTAAAGCTGTAGCAGAGATTTGCTAATGCGTTGTCATTCGAGGTATCGAAGTTCAAAAGGACCGTGCCCGTGTAACCACCCGCCGGGGTGACTGTGATGGTCGAAGTGCCCGAACTGCCCTGGCTCACGCTCACGTTGGTTGCCGCGAGTTTGAAGGTGCCAGGCGTGGTCGACCCAGGGACGGTAACTGTGATCACTCCGGTCGATGGTGCGTGCGTAGAGTCACCCAGATACTGGGCTACGACCGTGTGTGGGCCGGCAGTTGTAAACGAGGTCGGGTAAGTAGCGACAGCGGAGGCGCCGCTAGCGACCAGAGCGATGCCGGTGACCGGTGTGCCTCCATCAACAATCACCGTTATGGTGCTCGTTGGCGCAGTGGTGCCGCTAACTGGCGTGACCGTGACGGTGAAAGTATCGCTAGCGTTCAGTGCCGGCGTGGTGCTCGAGGCCGAAATTGTCGTCGTGGTGCCAATGAGGGTTGTGGTGCTGGCGGTCCAGGCGCTTGCGAGCATATTGAGATCGATGGACCCTAGTCCAGTGACCTGGTCGTAGCCGGGTCCGGCCGAGTAGCCGGCCGTGCTGCTGCAATAAGTTGGGCCGGCGGTGCAATTGTTGTTGCCGCTTGTGACGTCGTGGAAACCGGCGGCCGCGGTATACGCTCCGCCGCTGGTTGCCAGTCCATAGAGTGTCGGGTTAATCAGGCCCTGCCCGGTTGTATAGCCTGCCTTCTGGTTGATGGTGGCCAACATGCCGGCGAAGATGGGCGCGGCAAAACTGGTACCTCCGGCGACGGTAAGGTCCTGCGTTGAGCTGTCACGGAACCCGCTGTTGCAACTGGCCGCCTGCCCCGAGACCCAACTGGTCTGGTCGCTCGTGCAGTACAGATAGCCAGGATATGCCGGCGAGGAGTAGAGCGCGATATCGGGGACGTCGCGCTGGCCATCAGCCGGTGTGAGCGTTGTCTGCCAGCTCGGTTTGGTAAACAGCGCGCTCTTGCCGCCTCCGCTTGCACTCAGACAGTCAGTGGATCCGCAAGTGCTGCTGTCGTCATTCCATGCGATCTCAGGAATGTAGATCTTGAGTGACGTAAGAATGTCGGAGCCGGGGGTTTCGGCGTCCCAGTAAGTCGAGTTCGTGTCAACACTGTTGGCCGCGGTGATTTCGGTCCCACCGGTGCCGGTCACGTATTGGCTGCTGGCCGGATAATTGACGGCCAATTCTTCCTGTGTAGTGAGGGGAGGGTCATTGCCCTGCGGGGGATTCTCGACAAAGCAGGCCGTGGAGCCGGTGTCGCCGGAGGAGGCAATTACGGTTTGACCCTGTGCTTCAGCTTGCTGGAGTGTCGATTCGAGGGGCGCCACGCCTGCCGCGCCGCCTTCCAGGGGTTCGCAGCCGCCGTAGCTCAAGCTGATGATGTTGCCGATCTTTTGATCCACAGCATAGGTGAGCGAGTCAAAGACCCCGTAGCTTGTATTGCTGCCTGTATAAACAAAATCGATGTTTGCTCCGGTAGCGATGGCCCCCGACCATTCCAGATCGATATCCGATTCGGCTTCATCTCCCGGGGAAGTCACTGAGGTTCCCGTGTTCGGGACGAGCACCATTGTGGGGTCCTTCACGGTCAGATTGGCGGCTTTCTGGAAGTTCTCAATGTCGCTGTTCTGAATCGCCGACTGGCCCATGATCGCGATGACTTGCCCCGTGCCATTGATAGAAGATTGCAGCAAAGGATTCATGTCATAAGCGACTTTGATATCTCCAGGGGCATAGAAGACGCCTCCTGACACGCCTGATGTGTACGATGGGCGCAGACTGCCGGATTTTGCGGTGATGTGCATCGGCTTGAGGCGGAAATCGCTAAGGTTTCTCACGCCAAGAATCACCGGCGCTATGGCCGTGGGTACTGAGAGCGCAGTCGATGGAGCAAAATGCTTCGCGCCTTCGACGTTGTAGTAGTGCATTTGGGTTTGGAACGCCATCTCAACCTGACTCACGCTGCCTGAGAAGTGGATCATATTCTTGCTTCGGGCCACGGAGTCGATTGAGAATCCCTGCTGCTGGAGCCACAGCGAAACGCTGTCAATGTCGGCCTGGCTCATCCCGAAACGGGTCGCATACTCATCGGGCGTAATCCACTGGTGAAAGAGAGGCGAGGCGGGATCCTGCTGAGCGGCGAGCAGCGCCTGAAGGTCGGCCTCCTGCGCCGCGGAACGATTGAAGACGATGGTCATGCCGCTGAGCCGGGTATCGGATGGCATTCTACCCACATCGAACTGAGGTTGCGCCAGCGGATGCTGAGAACCTTTCAACGTTGACATATAGGAGCTTGATACTTCGGACTGGATGCGCGCAACGGGCGTCTGTGCGCCAAGAGCGGTACCGATCATTGTGCAGACAGCGATCCATCCACAAATCCGAAGCTGGGCTGGCCTTGAGAGTGCAAACATCGTCATATCCATCCTTATAGGTTGCGTCCAAACAGGCTACCGCGGACACACGATATCCGCGTGAGTTAGAGAAGCGATGAAGCAGCCGCTCGCCCCAACCTGGGCGGCAGGGGGATGAGGGAGTGTATGGATGGGCGCCTTTCTTGTGCTTGCCCCTAATGCTCTTACTCGGGCGACCTTCCGCGTGTACAACTGCGCGCGTCTCCACGATTAGACTCAAGTTTCACTGCAAAGTTGTGGGCACGGTATCCCCTTTTTGGGGTAGATGGCATGGCGCACTACCCGGTGTCAGCCGCCCGGGCACGATTCGATGGAATGGAAGATGGTCGCAGGTCAGCCTGCGGGTGACTCAAAGCGGAGCAGTTCCAGGGCTGCAGGGACTTTGCAGGGTGGAACGAATCCCCCGGCACGCCAGGCAACGGTGAGCTTCTCACGCTCAAGAAGCCTGTGGATACGGCCTCGCGCGTGCTCGGCCCAAGGGCCGCTCTTGTCGAGCCGGGCATAGGCCTCCCAGTGGCGCAACGCGGGGCGGGACTGGCCCTTGCGCTCATAGGCCAGGGCCAGATTGTAGTGGGCATCGGCATAGCGTGGAGCCAGCGCGACCGCCTGGAGGTAGGCAGCAATGGACTCCTCAGGCCGCTCCAGTTCGTCCAGTACGTTTCCCAGATCGAAAAACGCCAACACATACGTCGAGTCGGTTTCAGTGGCTCGGCGATAGAGCTCCTCGGCGCGCGCAAACTGCCGAAGGTGAAAATGGATGGTTCCCAGGTTGATGTAAGCGGGCGCATAGGCGGGTTCCAACGCCAGGATTTGCTCGTAGAGGGCGATGGCACGGTTTTTCTCGCCTGATTCTTCAGCCTGAACAGCGGCCAGGAAGAGGTCCTGAATTCCAGGCCGGCTTCCAGGAGCGGATTTGCGCAGCGGTGACGGCTGCGAGCCAGCAAGGCGATCAATGCGCTCAAAGTCGAATAGGAACTGGCGGCGAATGGGGTCGACCATCGATCCCTCGCAGCGAAATGCGAGGCGGGCGCCGGCGCGGACGAGGCTTGCCTCAACGAGTGGATTGGCCATGCCGGCTACGGCTTTCATCGCGACGATCGAATGGCGGATGGCGGCGGCGGATACGTCGTCGTCGCGCAGTACGCGGAGGGTCCTCAGTTGGCCGAGGTCCTGGAACGTGTAGGCCTGCTGTGAAGGAATGAGTCCCGCCCGCTCCCAACCCTGCAGTTGGTGGGCACTGATTTGCAATATCCGCAATACATCCGGGCGGCTATAGCTGGTCACTCTTCAATGCTCCCGTTGGTAAGTCCGGCTCGGCTTCGTGGTTCGAACTGGGCACCTCGGCTTCGAATTCTCGATTCCGGTTCCGGACGTGGCTCCTGGAACAGCGACGGAGGATCTGCTCTTGCTGCGATTATGCCAAGAATATGCGTGGATAAGCAGGCAAGAATTACCGGCAGATGAAAATGTGAGTGGATAACTGGTACCTGATTTGGTTCATTGGGCGCGCAGGCGGCAATTTCCGCGGAATTAGCGGGCGGAGACTCGCGTGGCCTGCGTTGACGAACTTGAAGAGCAACGAGAGCGCAGCCGCAGCATAGAGTTGCGCGGAGCCGCTAAATCGTTCGCGACGGGTCCCGTCCATACCCCAATCGGGGAGCCGTTGACCCGAATTGGGGGGTGCACATTGACTCGCCCACATGCTATTTTTGAAGTTCTCAGCGATTTTCTGTTTGGTCTGGCTTCGCTTCCAGCGTAGATAAGGGATGGGGGTTTTGGCAGAAGCATCCTTTCGCATCGCATTGGCTCCGCAACTGAAGGTCCTTTCGGTTAGCGAGAGTGTCAACGGGCTTCTGGGTTTCGAACAAGCTGACTATCTTTCCGGCAAAGTCTCTCTGGTTGAGAGGATTCATGCTGACGACGCGGAATCTTTCGCAAGGCTCTTCTGCCCTCAAACGCCGAGCAATTGTGAAACGTTCAACGTCCGCCTGCGGCAGGCCAGCGGGCAGATTCGCTGCTTTCGGGGACGGTGCAGGCGCGAGATCGCCGCGGACGGCAACGCAGTTCTGTATTTGATCCTTCAGGATTCAAAAAGCCTGAAGGCGAAGCGGGACCATCTGAGTTCGTCGGTGACTCTCAGATCTGTTCTCGAGAGCGTGGACGAATGCGTCTACTTCAAGGACAGAAACCACGTTATTACCGAAGCTAATCGAAATTATTGCCATACGCTTTCCGGCGCGGCGGGCCAACCGCGCAACCTGGTCGGACTGACCGATTACGACTTGTTTTCAGAGGAGTTCGCTGACCGATCATATCGGCTTGAAAGGCAGATTTTCGCCGGCGCCGATTGCGCGCACGAGGTGCAGGAGACATTTGGCAACGATGGACAGAGAGCCTGGATCGATACGCGCAAATTTCCGGTGAGAGACGATAAGGGAGAAATCATCGGCATCTTTGGCATCTCTACGGACATTACAGAAGGGGTGCTGGCGGAGCGCACACGGAGCGAGAGCGAGAAATCTCTGAAAGAAGCACATACGATCGCGGGATTAGGAAGCTATGTTCTGGAGATTGCGACGGGGGAATGGACCAGTTCGGACGTACTCGATGAGATCTTTGGAATTGACCAGGCCTTTGAGCGAACTGTGGAAGGATGGACGGCTCTCATCCATCCTGAAGACCGCGCGGAGATGAATGCCCATCTGGCAAACGAGGTCCTTGCACGGCGTGCGCCGTTCAGCAAGGAGTACCGCATCATCCGCAAATCAGACGGCGCGGTGCGGTGGATGCTGGGCATGGGCAAGTTGGAGATTGACGCACTTGGAAACCCCAAAGTGTTGCGCGGCACGATTCAGGACATTACTGAGCGGAAGGTGGTGGAGACAGCTCTTCGGGCAAGCGAAGCGTCTCTCAGAGAATCGCAGCAGATTGCCAGGCTGGGCAGCTTTGTTCTGAATATCTCGACTCTTGAGTGGGAAGCATCGGATGTGCTGTATGAGTTGCTTGGAATCGACAAGAGCTACGAACGGACCGTGGACCGATGGACAGACCTGATTCACCGCGATGATTTGCCGGGGCTAGCGGCGGAATTTGCGGCGACGAGCGCGGAAAAAGGCAGGCTCTTTGACAAGGAATGCCGCTTCGTTCGCCAGACAGACCACGCTGTCCGCTGGGCGCATGTTCTTGGCCGGCTGGAGTTCGAGGCACCCGGAAAGCCGAGGACGTTGCGGGGCACGGTACAGGATATAACTGACCGCAAAGTATCAGAAGCAGCGTTGCAAGAGAGCAGCGGGCTTCTACAACTCTTCATTCAGGATGCGCCAACCGGCCTCGCCATGTTTGACCGGGAAATGCGGTATGTTGCCGCGAGCCGCCGCTGGATTGAGGACTACGGCCTTGAAGAATGGAACATCATCGGGCGCTGCCACTACGAGGTGGCCCCACAGGTTCCCAAGCGATGGAGGGAGGAGCATCGCCGTGCGCTCGCCGGAGAAACGGTGATTTCGGGCGAGGATTTTTTTGAGAATGCGGATGGCCGCGTACGGTGGTCTCGCAGGATGCTGAGGCCCTGGCTGACGGGAAACGGCGCCATTGGCGGCATCGTTATCCTGGCAGAAGATACGACGCAGAGGAAACAGGCTGAAGAACGACTTCACCTGGCGGCCAGCGTCTTTACGCACGCCTCTGAAGGCATTGCGATCACTGACGCAAACGGCGACATTCTCGAAGTGAATGAAGCCTTCACGCGAATCACCGGCTACAGCCGTGAAGAGGTCGTCGGGAAAAACCCGCGCATTCTCAATTCCGGCCGGCAGGGGCGAGAGTTCTATGTAGACATGTGGAACCAGCTCATCGCCAAGGGACACTGGTCAGGCGAAATCTGGAATCGTGCAAAGGACGGCCAGGTGTTCGCTGAGATGCTCACGATCAGCGCCGTGCCCGATGCCGCAGGAAAGACCCAACAATACGTGGCGATGTTCTCCGACATCACGTCAATCAAAGAACAGGAACGGCAACTCGAGCACATTGCCCACTATGATCGTTTGACTGGGCTCCCCAACCGGGTTCTGCTCGCGGACCGCCTGAGCCAGGCAATGGCGCAGGCCCACCGTCGCAACCGGCCGGTGGCGATTGTGTGTCTCGATCTGGATAACTTCAGGCCGGTGAATGACCGCCATGGCCACAACACCGGCGACGAGTTGTTGACTGCGGTAACGACCCGGATGAAAGGGGCTCTGCGCGAAGGCGACACACTCGGCCGCCTGGGGGGCGACGAGTTTGTCGTGGTCATGGAGATGGGGAGCGTCGAAGAAAGCGCTCCGCAGATCGAAGCTCTTCTGAGCGCAGTCGCGAAACCCGTGCTGGTGGGCGAACTGGAACTCAACGTTTCTGCGAGCGCAGGCGTCGCGTTTTTCCCGCAGGTCGAGGACGTGGATGCAGACCAACTGCTGCGCCAGGCCGACCAGGCGATGTACCGGGCAAAGGTGGAGGGCAAGAATCGCTACCACGTCTTCGACCCCCACGAAGACCGTAGCGTCCGGGGACACCACGAAGATATTGAACGAATCCGCCATGCCTTCGACGGACACGAATTTGTGCTCTATTACCAGCCTAAGGTGAACATGTGCACGGGAAAGATTCTGGGTGCAGAGGCCCTGATTCGCTGGATGCATCCTGAGGCCGGTCTGCTGTCGCCTGCGCAGTTTCTGCCCATCGTGGAGGGGCATCCGATTGCCGTCGAACTGGGCGAGTGGGTCATCGATAGCGCTCTCTGCGAGATGGAGCGATGGAGAGCGGAAGGCCTGGAGATCCCTGTCAGCGTGAATGTGGCGGCGCAGCAGTTGCAGAAGGTGGGATTTGTCGAGAGCCTGAGCGCTTTGCTCGCGGCGCATCCGAGCATTTCCCCGTCGAGCCTGGAACTGGAGGTGCTGGAAAGCAGCGCACTCGAGGACGTGGCCCTGGTGTCGCAGGTGATTCGCGACTGCAATAAGCTGGGCGTCTCCTTCGCTCTCGATGATTTTGGCACTGGATATTCTTCGCTCTCCTATCTCAAGCGGCTGCCCGTCGATGTCCTGAAGATCGACCAGAGTTTCGTGCACGATATGCTCGACGACCCGGAGGATCTGACCATCCTGGAGGGCGTGCTCGGACTGGCCACTGCATTCCGCCGACAGGCCGTCGCCGAAGGAGTCGAGACGGTGGAGCATGGGCAGATGTTGCTGCGCCTTGGTTGCCAGGTTGCCCAAGGGTACGGGATCGCGCGTCCGATGCCGGCGCGCAAGCTGCCCGCTTGGGCAGCAGCCTGGAGTCCATATCCGCAGTGGTCCGATGTTGCCGCGGTGAAGCCGGTTGATTGGCCGCTGCTTTACGCCAGTGTTGAGCATCGCGCCTGGTTCGTTGCCATCGAGGACTATCTCACGGGTCATCGCCACACGGCGCCGACCTTGGATCATCGCCAGTGCAGATTTGGCGGCTGGCTCTTTGCAGAAGCCGCCGCAGGACGCGGCGGTCGTCCCGGCTTCAGCGATATTGACGCGCTGCACCACCAGGTTCACGCGCTCGCGGCTGAGATATTGGCGCTGAAGGCTGACGGCCGGGGAGCGGCAGCCATGGTGGCGCTGAACGAGTTGCATGGCATGCGCGATGCGCTAATGGAGAAGCTAACCGGACTTGTGCAGTCTCTCTAAGTTCAGGCATCATCCGGAACCCGAAGATCTGCCGCTGGCGAATCGCCGGCCCGCAAGAACAGCGCCTTCAGCCTCGAGTCAGAAGCTGTAATGCGCCACAACTCGTGCGACTTTGCCTGTCGGAGAAAGTTCCATGAACTCTCCCGTTCGGGTTCCCTTTTGATTCTTGTAGCAGAGCACCAGGGTATTTACACCCGCGAGGACATCCTCAAGGTGAAAGTGGAGCTTCGGGTAGGCCTCAAGCCCGCGCTGAAAGTATGCTCTCAGGTTTGATTTCCCGACCACTTTGCCCTCTGGAATTCCCAATAACTGGGCAGCAACCGGCGAGGTCAACTCAATCGCATCTTCATAGTGGGACATTATCGAATCCAGATCGCGGGCGTTCCAAGCCGCGATCCACCTGGTGGCTAAACTCGATATCTCATCTTTGGTCACTTGCCGGTTACCTCTTGAAATCCGTCATGCTCTGCGGCTTCGAGTCATGCTGCAGCAGTCGGGGATGATGACGAGGCGGGGAGTGGAAAGCACCCGATGGAAGTGGAGCCGAAGATCGGACTTGAACCGATGACCTGCTGATTACGAATCAGCTGCTCTACCAACTGAGCTACTTCGGCATGCTCCTTCAAGATTGTATCGTTGTGTTCGTGTCTGGTAAAGCAAGCGAGCGGGCCCTGTTGTTTTGCGCAGGAGTGCTGTGGAGACACCGGCAGCGAGAGCCGGCATCTGAGGGTGCGATTCTTGTCGATGAACGAGGCACAGTTCTTTCAGCGCGGTTTGCATCCGTTGGGGCTTTGTTTCATCCATTCAGACAGGCACTCATCATGTCTCGAGCATCTGATCGGACAAATCATCCATGAACTATCCTCTTTTTTCACCATTTCGACTTCGCTCTGTCAGTTTTGCCAACCGCATCGGCGTCTCGCCCATGTGCCAGTACTCATCCCAGGACGGCTTTGCGAATGACTGGCACCTGGTGCACCTCGGCTGCAGAGCCCAGGGCGGCGCTGGTCTGGTGATGCTGGAGGCTTCTGCCGTGCTGCCGGAAGGCCGCATCTCTTCGGCCGATCTTGGGATATGGAAGGACGCTCACATTCCTGAGCTGGAGCGCATTGCTCGCTTCATCCACTCGCAGGGTGTGCGGGCAGGGATTCAGCTGGCCCACGCGGGCCGGAAGGGCGGGATGACGCCTCCCTTTCACGGCGAGCGGGTGCTTCTGCCGGAAGAGGGCGGCTGGCAGCCAGTTGCGCCGAGTCCTCTGGCCTTTGGCCCCAACTATGCTGTGCCGAAAGCGCTGGATGAGGCTGGAATTGCGGAGATTGTCCGCGCTTTTGGAGATGCGGCTAAGCGGGCCTACGCGGCCGGTTTTGACTTTGTCGAGATTCACGGCGCGCACGGATACCTGATTCATGAGTTCCTGTCGCCACTGGCCAACCAGCGCTTCGATGCCTATGGCGGCAGCTTCGAAAACCGCACCCGGATGGCGCTTGAAGTGGTTGACGCCGTTCGCGCCGTTTGGCCTGAGCATTTGCCTCTGTTTTTTCGCATCTCCGCGACGGACTGGGCGGAAGGCGGCTGGACGATCGATGAGTCCGTCGCACTGGCTGTTCTTTTCCGCGAGCGCGGCGTCGATCTTGTGGACGTTTCCTCGGGCGGACAGGTACCGAACGCGCGCATTCCCCTTGGCCCCGGTTACCAGACGCCACTTGCCGCCCAAATCCGGAACGAAGCTGGCATCCCTACAGCGGCCGTGGGCATGATCACGGAGCCCAGCCAGGCGAACGAGATCGTTTCCGAAGAAAAGGCGGACATGGTCTTTATGGCACGCGCGATGCTCCGCGATCCCTACTGGCCGCTGCATGCAGCGGCGACCTTGGGCGTCTCGGCGAGCTGGCCCATCCAGTATTTGCGAGCTGGGCCGCAGGGCTCGTTGGCTCGCACCCCGGTCACGCGCCCGCTCGCGAACGAAGAATCATAGACGCCCTTTCTTGCCATTCGCAGGAGGCCGTTTCCACCACTCAAAGACGGGCTTGAGAAAAGATAGATGGGGACGACTTGAGAAAAGATGTGCATCTCATCGATTTTGCTTCACAAAGAGTGCAATCACTGGCCTATACTGCGTTTAGAGCGGTGCTGGCAGCAAGTTGACCAGCGCTCCTCGCCTACGCTATGGCCTCGCAACTTTCCCGGAAGCGCGTCCAGGAACCGCCGTCTATCCCCGACCGCCTCTACTTCAAAATTGGCGATGTCGCCCGTATCTGCAAAGTGGAGACGTACGTCTTAAGGTTTTGGGAAACACAGTTTCCGCAGCTAAAGCCAAACAAGAGCGGGACCGGCCAACGGCTCTATCGCCGTCGCGATGTGGAAACAGCGCTCGAGATCAAGCGCCTTGTGCACGGAGAGGGCTATACCTTATCAGGGGCACGTCATGCTCTCGGACAAGCTCGCCGCCCCGAACCGCAGCCCCGTTTGCCCCTGGCCGCCGGGGAACCAGGCGAACGGCTTGAATCGATTGCGGCGGCCATTGGCGCTGCCCGCGCCGAATTGCGTGAAATTGCTGGATTGCTTTCCGCGCCTCAGCCGCAGGTTCCCCGTCGCCGCCCTCGTATGACCTCGCTGCACACCTCTTCCGGCACGCTCTTTCCGTCCTAAGCGTCGGCTGCCGAAGAATCTCCGGACCAACCTCGCGTTCGCTTTCAATTTCTGCATGCGCGGATCATCCGTCGCCCCATTTATGTCTCGTATTCCACAGAGTCGGCCGGTCATTTCTGCCTGCTCCAGCGATCCAATGCGATATGCGATAACTCCGCAGTAACTCATCTATAGACTTTGGTCATTAACTCCTGCGACGAAAATCGCGACTCTAACGCCACAGAATCAAACTAGATGAGCCGGACTTACTCATTTGCTCCGGAACGGCAGCACGGATCACTTCCGGCCTGAGTCGTGCTAGTCACTTTCAAAAAAGCGATTATGGGTAACTTAATTCGGTTACCCAGTTGCATTTTTAGCAGTATCGAAGGTGGTGGTAAATAGTTGATCGGTTTCCACCTTCGCGTCATTGTTCACGGACAATCTCTCGCGTAACTTCGAATCATCGACGCACCAACCACGTCTCGGGCATCGATGCAAGACCTTCACGGAAGTTGAGCATTAAACCGGAAGCGAGGGCATTATGGCTACGACGCAGCAATACTTCAATCTTGTGCAGACAGGCAAGTCCAGTTGGATAGCCGTACACGTGAAACCTTCAGTTGACGAAACCACCGAAGCAGCATCGGGCCCTACCGGCTTGTTTGGGCGCGCGGCCGCGAGTCGAATCACTCTAGCAGAGCGCTTTCCCCGGCTCACCATTGCGTTCGTTGCTCTTGTGCTCTTCGCTGCCACCTTGACGACGGAAGTCGATCTTCTCCGCGGGGCTGGATTTCGCTGGCAATAACCGTGTGGCGAAAGTTAGCAACGATATTAGGTCCACTATAACTCGGCTAGACAATAGTGGCTTATATATAGAGATGGTGGGCTGCACTGCGGCCCACCATCCTCTATTGAGTGTTATCCAATCCGGAAGGACAACGCGATATTCGAGGTCTTAAAATACTTTAAGCAGCACAAGTATCAGCACAATCAGGAGGATAAGGCTGAGGCCGCCTCCGCCATAGTAACCAATTCCCGGGCCCGCGCGGTAGCCACCATAGCCGAAGCCAAAGATCAACAAGATTAGAATAATGATCAGCAGCATATTCTCTCCTTTGCAGCTATATATGATGCATTTTGTCTTGATGCGAAGAGCGAAACCTCGAAAAAATAACTTGCTTCGCTCATTTGTGAAAAACATCCTGGCCCATAGAGCACCCTTTTTCGCCGTGCGTTGAACCGATTGCGATTAGGGCTTCGTTCGCGCGGCTGCTATCAAACTTCATATCTCCGAACAACCATAGGGGGACATGAGGGCGTCTAAGCCTTAAGTAGAGGATATTTAGAAGTTCGAATTTGGTTCTACTGGGAGGCGCGCTATGTTATGGACGATTTTCGTTATCCTCCTGGTCTTGTGGCTGCTGGGAATTGTAACCACCTATACGTTCGGTGGCTTCATTCACCTGCTCCTTGTCGTGGCGCTCGTGGTGTTGCTTATACAACTTATATCGGGCCGCAGGCCGGTCATTTAAGAGTGCGAGAGCCGGTCACCTTGCGCTAAGGCGTTGATCGATATTCAAAAAGGGCGCTTTGACGCGATTATCAATCGCAACCCACGGAGGTGGATTCATGGATAAGGATAGAGTGAAGGGCACGATCGATGATGCGGCGGGACGAGTCAAGCGCCAAGTCGGCGAGTGGACGGGCGATAGCAAAACGCAGGCGGAGGGCGCAGCGCAACAGGTGAAGGGCAAGGTTGAGAAAACCTGGGGCAATGTGAAGGATGCGGCTCGCAACGCTCAAGACGAAGCCCGAAAAAACAACGAGAAAGAGGAAGCCACGCGGCACGATGAGGCGACCCGAAATCCTTCGTCAGGTCAGACGGCCGACCGTCATTAATCGGATCGTGGGCCGTCACTGAAAATCTTCTTGAGTAAAACGCCGGCGGAAGGATCCTATCCCTTCCGCCGGCATTTTGCTGGCCGCTTTTCCTCTGAGCGGCCGAGACTCATCCGAATCAGGAGTTGCAATGACGCCGCATGTGCTTCAGTAAGAAAGCCCTAAGAGACGACGGCGCCGGATAGAGTGACTCAAAAATGGGAGTTAGATCTCCAGTCGGATTTGCTATGAAGCGCGTGAACGGGTATAGGTATAGTTAAAGTGCAGTGCGGCGGTATTCTTTGAGGGTGCAAAGTCCGCCAAAGTGAGGTGCGTCTTCCGCAGGGACTCCGGTTCACTGACGCTCGACGTTCCACCATCGGAGACGTCCCGTTGGCGCGCTATAGCTCGCGTGCTTCGAAGTCCTCTGGATGCTCTTGGTTGTACACTCCTACCGGATTTATGCTCGCTTTGCGGCTCCCCTCTGCCGCACCTTTCTCTCGTGCCAATTTGTGATGCCTGCTGGACGGAGATCCGGGTCCAGAGTGGGGCTTCGTGTTTGCGGTGCGGCGACTCTTTGAGCGCACCGGCGCCCGAGGCAATCTTATGCCGGGCATGTCGTCTGGCTCCGCCGCCCTTTTTGCGGGCAGTGGCTTACGGACCTTATGAAGGGCGCATGAGGGATGCCGTCCATGCGCTGAAATACGATGGCTTGCGCCCAGCGTCCCGAAAGCTGGGCAGGTTGCTGGCTCAAGCTATTGCACAACTGGCCGACGCGGCGCCTTCCGAGATGCTGGTGGTTCCTGTGCCGCTCCACAGGTCGAAATATGCGGGGCGGGGTTTCAACCAGGCGCGAGAGCTGGCGGCTTGTGCGCTTGCATCTTTGCGCATAACCCATCCCAAGTGGCGACTGACGCTGGCGCCGGAAACGTTGATGCGCCTTCGCGCTACAGACAGCCAAACTGGACTGACGCCGCGACAGCGACGCTTGAATGTACGCGGCGCGTTCCGTGTTTCCCACTCTAGCGCTGTTTCGGGCCGACACGTTCTGATTATCGATGACATTCTCACGACCGGCGCGACAGCCCGCGCCGCGTCCCAGGCGCTTGTGAGCGCAGGTGCCGAGAGCGTGTGGGTTGCAACGCTGGCCCGCGCACGCATGACCAACGCTCGCCCCTTTGGTTTCGCCGCATCGTATAGTGCAGCGGTATCGTCCCAGGCCGCGGATAACGGCCGCGAATTACCCAACTCTTTCTCCGGCGCCGGGCCGGCATCGCTACAGCAACCAGCAAGCATGTACTCACAGGACCAACGATCTTTTTAGAGAGGCCAAAGAATGTCGCTGGGAAAAGCTATGATTCATGCACGCAAGCAAAAATCGATTGCCAGAGCGGCGGCGCTAGCCAGTGAACATGCGACCGGGCAACACGTCATTCAGCCTAGCCATATACTCCAGATGCCCGTGCTGGTGCTCAATGCTTCCTATGAGCCGATCAACATTTGCGGCGCACGGCGGGCCCTTGTGCTTGTGCTCAAGGGCATTGCGCGCACCGAAGAGGAGCACGGACTTACGCTTCACGCGCAACGCAGCCGCATCGCCATGCCTTCGGTGATTCGGTTGCTTGAGTATCGACGCATCCCGCACCAAACGCGCGCGCTCTCGCGCAAGAATATCCTGCTGCGCGATCGCAACTCCTGCCAGTATTGCGGGGTGGTGCTGCCTTCGAGCGAGCTCACCCTGGACCACGTGATTCCGCGTTCGCGCGGCGGCAACTCGACGTGGGAAAACCTGGTTGCGTGCTGCCACGCCTGCAATCGCCGCAAGGGCAATCGCATGCTCAGCGAGATCAACGATATGATTCTGCTGCGCGAGCCGCGGCCATTTTCGCTCCATACCAGCCGCCAGATCATGCGCATGCTTGGGCGCGGCGACGACCGCTGGCGCAAATACCTCTTTTATTGAGCGCTTCTATTCTTGGCGGTTACAGCGAACTCGGTGGGAAACCATCGACTTTCTGGCGGACTTTTGCTCGTTTTTGGTTGCTATTTAGAGTCAGAATGGCGCATTTTGATGGCTTTTGATGGCCAAATTTTCTGTGTTCCTGTGAGATCGGTGGGAGCAAGTGATTGAGGTTAAGCCGGTTACCTATGGCTCTACAGTTTCACAGCTTTAGAGTGCCCTTTTGACGGCGGGCGCGGATGCATGGGGGGCGGTAGTTCCCCTATTTCCCGGTCCGCTGCATTAGAGGTCTATTTGGATTGTGCGCCGCCGGGGGAATTAATCTGCAATTTCCGGGGAAGATCTTTGCGCGGACGGCGGCCTGGGGGTCGTCGTTCCCCCCTTCCGCGATACGACCGCGGATGGATGGGTACCCTGAGTTTGTCGGCGGGTAAGGAGTGGGACACCCGGCGCCTCCGAAGACCATGAATGGGTTCTTTCCGGTTAGGCGATGATTCGCTCAGAACCCAGAATTCCGCTCGAGAGGGATCGACGAGCGCATTGGCGATTACTAATAAATCGAGACGAGAGAGGTAACTTCCAACTTGCCGAGAACTTGCTCCGAACAACGGCACGATTAGCCAGCCATTGCTTTCTTGACACGCAGTTCTGCGATCGCTCTTTGTGACTCCTCGCTGAGGTTGGATTTGCCGACCTGGACGGTCACCTTGTGAATCTTACCGGTGAACTTGTTATCGCCCACTTTGTAGTCGTCGCTAACACACGTGTAGAGATTCTCACCCACGTCCGTCGTCTCCGCGCCAAACGCGAACGGCTGAGTGTTCTCGATCCGCCCTGTGGCGACCTTCTGACCGTTGACGAAGATCGAACCGTTACCCCCCGCGCCGAGCTTACCTCCATCGTAAGCAAACTCGAAGCGGAGTATCACCTTCCCGGATGGCAGGCGAGCTGGACCGATGATCTTGTAAATGTCACGACCGAGAAAGTTCCAGGCGAACCGCGGCGCGCCATTTTTGACATAAAGGCTCCAGCCGCCCATCTCCCCGCCCTGAGCGATGACTACCCCCTCTGCACCGGCATCCGGGACCTCGATGTCGGCCGTAACCACGAAAGGGTGGTTCTTGACGTTGATGAAACCATTCTCGGGGATTCCCTTCATCCCTTCGTAAACCGTCATTTCGGTGCGGCCTTCCAGCAAGTCTGGACGGCCCGCCACAGCGGCGTTAAAGCGCTCCCAGGCGCGGTCGTCAAGCGGAAGCACGTTGTACTTGACGGCCTCTTCCAGGAAGACTCCCTTCAGCTTCTCAAGTTTGTCGGGATACTTCGCGGCAAGGTCATGCGCGCAACTAAAGTCTTCTTCTACGTTGTAAAGCTCCCACTTGTCGTTCTCAAAGGTAGCCCGCGCCTTGGGCTCCCACGGCGGGCGGTGCACCGTGGTGGCGAACCAGCCGTCTTGGTAGATGCCCCGGTTGCCCGCCATCTCGAAGTATTGCGTGGTGCGGTGCGACTTCGCCTCGGCGTTATTAAGAGTGTCGAGCATGCTCACGCCTTCGATGGGTTTCTGCTCGACGCCATGGACAACCCCGGGCTGGGGCACCCCAACTGCCTCCAAGACAGTCGGGGCGATGTCAATCATGTGATACCACTGCGTGCGCAAGCCACCCTGCTCCTTGATGGCCTTGGGCCAATGAACCACAATGGGCTGACAGACGCCGCCGTAGGAGGCCACCTGGTGGCCCCAGGCAAACGGCGTGGCGCCGGCGAAAGCCCAGCCGTTGGGGTACAAGATATGGGATTGGGGCCCGCCGAATTTGTCGAGATTCTTCAGCGCAACATCGAGGGGCTCTGGCAGAGCATTAAACACGGATAACTCATTGAAAGCCCCGATGGGTCCGCCCTGAAAAACCGGTCCGTTGTCGCCGGTGATGTAAAAGACCAGCGTGTTGTCCATTTGGCCCAGGGCTTCGATCGAATCTAGGAACCGCCCGATTTCGTAGTCGGTCACCTCGGCGAAGGCGGCATAGATTTCCATGTACCTGGCAAAGACCTTTTTCTCGTCGGCTGTCAACTCATCCCATTCCTGGATTCCCGGCGGCTTGGGCGCGAGTTCGGTTCCCGGGGGCACGACGCCCATTTTGATCTGGCGGGCCAGCGTATCCTTACGCACCTGATCCCACCCCTGATCGAACTTGCCCTTGTACCTGTCGCGCCACTTCTCGGGTACCTGGAACGGGCCATGCGTGCCGATGGCGGAGTAGTAGACGAAAAACGGCTTGTCAGGAGCCAGAGAGTGATGGGAGCGCACCCACTCGATGCCTTTGTCGGTGATGTCAGTGCTGGCATAATAATCGCCATCGAGGTGCAAATCTACCCTGTTCATGTTGTCGTAAATGACCGGATGAAACAGGTCAGCCTCGCCAGACATGAAGCCGTAGAACCGCTCAAATCCGCTATGCAGGGGCCAGCGGTCGAAGGGGCCGACGTCGCTGGCTTCCCACGGCCCCAGTTCGTGACACTTGCCGAACATGGCGGTGCTGTAACCGTTGAGCCGCAGGATCTCGGGCAACGTCGCGACGCTGGCGGGCCGCATCGCGGTGTACCCTGGGAACGCAGTGGCAATCTCCGAGATCACGCCGAAGTTTGCGCTATGGCTATTGCGGCCGGTAAGGCAAGCCACGCGGCTGGGCGAACACAACGGAGGGACTTTGAAATTGTTGTAGCGCAGCCCTGTCTCGGCTAATCGGTCTAGCGTCGGCATCTGGATTGGTCCCCCGAATGTCGATCCATCGCCGAAGCCGAAGTTGTCGAGAAGGATGACCACCACGTTGGGCGCGCCTTTCGGCGCTTTCACCTGGAACCGTGGCGGGGCTTGCGCATTGTGCACGTCAAGCTCGGTGATTGGCGGGTACTGGGGCTCCGGGATGGGCAGCACGGTACGATCCACGGATGCGGATCCATTGCTCGCGTTTCTTGGGGGTCCTGTCTTAAGCACGGGTCCCCCCCAGCAGTCCAGGTGATATCCGAGTGAAAAGGCGCGTCATTGTCTTCTCCTGATCGACAGAGGCTTAGCTGCGAATCGCCGCGGGGGTGGCGCGGCTCTGCGCAAGAGGCATCGGCAACGTGGAGGCAAGGCACATATTGATTCAGCCCCGGGACTTCCTCGGACTGCAGCGTCCCTTGCACTTCGTTGATACTGTTTTTATGCCAATGGACTGGTGGCAGACTACTGGCCAAAGTGACAGGCCCTTGTGCTGGGTTTCAAGGACGCGCGAGATTCTTTTCCGGCCGGATAGTGGCTATTCGGAAGTTGCTCTTCCGTCATCTGGTTTCGAATCCCAATGCACTCCGCTGCGTTCCGTTCCCCAGCCGCGCCAAAGGTATACTGAGGCACTCGCCGGTAGTGTCATGTGCCCGGAGGACTCCGCCGCTTGTTTACCAACGCGATCGTTCGCATTCCCGGAAGCAATTTTGCCGCGGGCCTCACCACGGCCAGCCTGGGGGCTCCTCAATTTGAGGATGTGCTCGCCCAACATGCACTCTATTGCGCGGCATTGAAAGAATGCGGACTCAGTTTGACGATGCTCGAGGCTGATCTCCGCCATCCGGATTCGACGTTTGTTGAAGACACGGCCGTGCTCACTAGGCGCGGCGCCATTCTCACGAGGCCCGGAGCCGAGAGCCGCGAAGGCGAAGTGGATGCGATTCGCCCAGCGATCGCACGGTTCTTCCCTTCGCCGCTGGTGATTCTGCCGCCGGGAACCCTCGACGGGGGTGACATCTGCGAGGCGGGCACCCATTTCTTTCTGGGTATCTCGCAGCGCACCAATGAAGAAGGCGCCCGTCAGCTTGCCGCGCATCTTGCCGGGCTTGGTTATACCTCGTCCAACATCGACATTCGCGAAATGGCCAGCATCCTTCATCTCAAGAGCGGTATCTCGTACATCGGCGACAACATGCTCGTGGTGATGGAAGAGATGGCCGACTTTGAAGCATTCCAAGCCTTTAAGCTTATTCAGGTTTGTAGCGAAGAAAGCTATGCGGCCAACTGCGTTCGCGTGAATGATCGCGTGCTGATCGCCGCTGGATATCCGCGCCTTAGAGCCGAACTCGTCGCGCGCGGTTTCGATCCAATGGTCCTGAATATGTCGGAGTTCCGCAAGATGGACGGCGGACTCAGTTGCCTCTCGCTGCGCTTCTAGCGGGCTTTCGCGCTCGAGTGCGTACATTTGAGAAAAATGTCCGCGGCTTCCTATCCATTGTGCGAAAAACACACAACAGATGGGGCACGGCGTTCAGTTAACACTTGAATCGAAAATGCTCTAACGTGCGCCGCCTCAGCGAGTTCGAAGGGTAAGCTACTTCTGAGGCTTGGCCGGCGGCGGCTGCTTGCCTGGTGGTGTCTGCGGCGGAGTAATATCCTGTCCCTCGTAGATGATCTTCGAGGTTGAGCCGAATCGCTTGTAATCCGTGTATTTAACGACGTCGCGGATGTGCACATCCTGGGCCATGTAGCCGCTGCCGCCGGCAAAGTGCAGAACGCCCTCTCCCTTGGTGTAGACGGGAAACCAGTACTTGCCATCGACCTGCTGACGCCAGGTCATAAAGGGCGGGTGCAGATCCTCCTGCCCGCGCTTGGTGTCATCCGGGACCATGCGGCCATCCACCACTACGATCTGCAAGTCAGTCGCGTCCACCCAGATGCGTCCGTTCAGATATCGTTTGCCCTTCAAAATCTGTTTGGGGCTCACGTCGAAGACATAGCAATCGATGTCGTCCACCTTTTGCCGGCCTACGTACTTGACATCGTACTGGCCGATATCGGCCGTGGTGAGAACAAAGGGATATCCGTGCTGGATATCCTGCAGGTCAGACGGTGACATCATGACCCGCTGCAGAGTGCTTTGGGGCGCGAAGACGACCTTTTCGGTGCGGTGGCCTGAGGGATCAAAGATCACATCGTCCACCTCGTACCACTCGCCGTCGACCTTGCTGTCATCATCTACGGTCTGCACGCGAGCGACGCGGCGGTAGGTGTAGTGGTTCAGCGCGTCCTGGAACTCGGTCTCCTTGGCAGCAAATTTGGCAATGATCTGTTCGGGAGGTGTAGCAGGCTCGGAAACGTTCATGGGGCCGAAGCCCTCATCCAGCGCCATCGGCGTAAAACTGTCCTTGCTTTGAGCGGCCGCTCCGAGGGCAAAAGCCCCGGCCAGAACCGCAATAGCCCATCGAACCTGCACCTTCAATGCTCCCCCTTATGAATCTACCCGACGCGATCAGAGGCCGTTAGAATCCCGAATACAGTTATTCCACTACAACATTAGACGCATGTACAGGGGCCGCGGGTGGTTGCAAAAATATCTCTTGATTCGCATGAGCCTGAAGTGCGTGCCGGGGACGCGCACGAAAAAGTGCTCACGGTCCATCCTGCCGGAACGTTAAGATAGCGACGATGATCAATTGATCACAAGTTCTTGGGAAAAATGATCCCAGGAGGCAATCTGGCTACCATGCTCGACAGCTACCAGCTTCCCGCGATCGTTCTCACGGCGCTCCTGCTGCCGGCCTTTGCGCAGCTTTACTGGCGATCCCGGGATGCCCGGACGCTGTTATGGTTTCTGGGTTTCCTCTTTGCTTTCCTGCGCATGGTGCAGTTCTACGGGATCGGTCAGAGGGACTTTTCCGATTGGAATGGTCACCAGTGGCTTGCTGCCTCCGGCTTCACTTTCATGCAGATCAGCTCGGCGCTGTTCCTGGCCTCGTTATCGCCTTTATCTTTCCGCATAGGGCGAATTCGAGTTCTATATGTCATTCCTTTCACGGTCCCGCTCACGATTTACGCAGGCCTGCTTTTTGGTGTTTACCACGGCGTCATGCCGTACACGCTTGCATTTCTGATCTTTCCGGCGCTGGGCGGATTCTCTCTCCTGGTGGGCTGCTTCTGGGCGCTCTCAAGGGGCAGCATGCCCATCTGGCTGGGGTTGGCCCTCTGCGTGACCCTGGGCGGCGCTGGTTTGTGGATATGCGTCTCCGTCAGGGGCGTCTGGCCGCTGGTTTTCATCGAAAGTGCTCTCCACTTTCTGACGGCG
The DNA here is from genome assembly GCA_963800145.1 of uncultured Acidobacteriaceae bacterium. Lineage (GTDB taxonomy): Bacteria > Acidobacteriota > Terriglobia > Terriglobales > Acidobacteriaceae > Telmatobacter. The sequence continues at coordinate 1,149,067 of CAWCZX010000002.1, forward strand.
CTTCTTGTCTTCTACGTCTTCCGGCGATTTTCGGCAGGAACTTTCCTGAGTGGACTGGGATTTATAGCGTGGTCTCTCGGCATTGCGGTGCGCATCCCCTTTGTGATGGCCCATCCGGCGGTTCATCTCACGGTGCTGCGGATGGTCTCGATGGGGACTGTGGTGGCAGCTGTTGGGATGATCCTGCTCGCGCTGGAAGATGAACTCGTTCTGAAGCAGACCGTGCAGGAGCGTGAACAGCGCGCACGCAAGGAACTGGAGGCCTACTCCCGTGTGGTTCTCTCCCGGCGCAGGGTTGAGGATTTTGATCGGCAGGCGAACCTGATCTGCCAAACGGTGGTTGCGAACAGTCGCTTTGCGCAGGCGGCGCTGATTCTGATTCAAACCTCGGGCGAGTTCCGGCTGGCCGGGGCGGCCGGTCTCGATGATGCTCCTTTAAATGGACTCGGAGCGCTTGCCACGCGGATTCCTGCGACCGGCTTTCTGGCGCCCGGCTCTTCTCCCCCCGCAGCGGAGCACAGCCAGTCATTCAACCTCAGTCTCGAACCGTGGCTTGTGCCCGGTGACGATCTGGCGCGCCTGCACCTCACGGAGGTGGTGGCCACTCCTCTTTATGGCCGCACGGCTACCGATGGGGCGCTACTGCTGTTTGATTTGCGGAACCCTCAGGAAAAGCTCCGCGCTGAAGAACTGCTTCCTGTTGAAGTGCTCGCATCCCGCATCCAGGCTGCTCGAAGCCAGACCATGATGCTGGAAAAGTTGATCGATGCGGAGAAGTTTGCCGGTTTGGGCCAGTTGGCAAGCAACGTCACGCGGCAGTTGAATAACCCGCTAACCGTCATCCTGGGTTACGCGTCTTTGCTGGAAGCCACGGACTCCATGAACCCCCAGGAGCGTAAGGGAATCGAGTCGATCCTGGCGGAAGCGCGCAACATGCGGTCCACTCTCGAAAGCCTATCCCGGATGTCGCGCTCGCAAAACGACCATTTCGCTGCGCTCTCTGTGACCGAGTTGCTGAATGACATGGAGCAATTGCACCGATCAGAGTTCCTGCATCGCGCTATCGATTTCCGACTCAACATCGCTCCAACGCTGCCGAGAGCGCTTGGCAACGCGCAGCAGGTGCGCCAGGCCGTGCTCTATTGTTTGCAGTTTGCGATTGAAGCGGTCGAGAGTCTCGATGCTCCGAGCGAAAGATCCGTGCGTGTTGAAGCTACGGCTGAGAGCGACTGCGTAAAGATCGTGATTGCCCACACGGGTCCAGGGTTTCTGCATCCTTCGCGCGCCTTTGATCCGTTTGTGCCGGCACAGGCCGCGGGAGAAACGGCGGGGCTGGGCCTGAGCCTCTGCGCCACCATCCTGCGTGAAAACAATGGCCGCATCTCCGCAATCAACTTCGAACCGCGCGGCGCTGCAATTGTGCTGGAACTGCAGACGGCATAGGCCGTCGGCTCGCGGTGTAGAATCTTTCTTCGCGCCAAACTTAGATTCCTTATGTGCGCGATCGGGACTTTATGCGCAAATTTGCTTTCTTTTTTGGATTCGTATTTCTTGCTGTTCCGTTCCTTTCCGGTCAAACCGCTCAGCCTAAACGGCCCATGACCTTCGAGGACATGATGCAGATGAAGCGGCTGGGCGAAACCGCGGTGTCGCCGGATGGGAAGTGGCTGGCGTACTCGGTCACCACCGTGAATCTCGACCAAAATACCAAAACAGCGGAACTGTGGGTGCAGGCGATTGCGGGGGGTGAGCCGCAGAAACTGGCCGTGGGCAAGCCGGGCGACAGCGGCATTCAGTTCGCGCCGGATGGGCACTCTGTGCTGTTCGTTTCCGGCCGAGAGAACGGGCAGCAAATCTGGCTCGCGGACTTTGATGCGGCGACAGGCGCGACGAGCAACGCGAAGAAACTGACAAGCGTTGCGACCGGGGCGGATAACGCGAAGTGGTCTCCCGACGGGAAGTCGATCGTTTTTACTTCGTTCGTGTATCCGGATTGTCGACCAATCACAACTGCCGACTTCGCCACCGGCAATCAATGCAACGCTGATCGGGATAAGGCGCTGGCCGACAGCAAGGTGAAGGCGCAGATTTTTACGCATCTGCTCTATCGCCACTGGGACCACTTCACGGGGGCCAAGCGCAGCCATCTGTTTCTGGTTTCGGTTGACGGTGGTGGAATGCGGGATCTCACGCCCGGCGCTGCGAACGATGTGCCACCGTTTTCGCTTGAGGGCAGCGGTTGCGGTTGCGCCTTTGCGCCCGATTCGAAGGAATTGGCCTATACGTATAAGGACGTGCCCATCCCCGCGATCAGCACCAGCGCCAGCATCTTCACCCTCAACCTGACCGACCCGGCAGCCAAGCCGGTCAAGGTGAGCACGTCGGCGGGCGGCAACTTCGACCCCGCCTACTCGCCCGACGGCAAATACCTGGCGTGGCGTTCGCAGGAGCGGGCGGGGTATGAGAGCGACAAGTTCCGGCTGATGCTTTATGACCGGGCGGCGAAGACGACTAAGGACGTGCTGAAGGATGCGAGACTTCCGAATTGGGCTCCTGCCAATTTCGACCTGTGGGTTGATGAATTTGCATGGTCCTTTACATCCACCGATGGAGTCCGTCACATATTATTCGTTTCTCAAGATAAAGGAGAAGCAAACATCTATGAGACCTACTTGGATGGTGGTCAGCTCACACGCTACTCAAAGATGGCCGGCGAGTGGAGCAACGTTCAGTTAGTAACGCCTCATAGCTGGCCTCTGATCATTGGCAGCCTGATGCGTGTCGACCGGCCTTCGGAAGTTGTTTTGGGCGACCTGACGAGGATGGATCCGGACAGGCGTACATTCACTGTCGGGGTCAAGGGTGGCGCGGCCTCCAAAGAGATTACTCCGAACAGTTACCAACCGCGTCAGATCACCCACCTCAACGACGCCCTTCTCGCACAACTCGATCTGCCGAAGATGGAAGACTTCTGGTTCACGGCGGCGGATGGGACGAAGCTGCAGGGGTTCGTGATTCGGCCGCCGGGGTTTGATGCGGCGAAGAAGTATCCGGTGAAGTTTCTGATTCATGGAGGACCGCAGGGGGCTTGGGGCGATTCGTGGAGTTATCGCTGGAATGCGGAGTTGTTTGCGGCGAATGGTTATGTTGTGGTGATGATCAATCCGCGCGGGTCGACGGGGTATGGGCAGGCCGTGGTCGATGGGGTGAACGGCGACTGGGGCGGCAAGCCGTTTACGGACCTGATGACGGGACTGGATTATGCTGAGCAACACTATCCATTCATCGACAAGACGAGGGAGTGTGCGCTGGGCGCGAGCTACGGCGGCTACATGGCGAACTGGGTGCTTGGGCATACGAACCGCTTCAAGTGCATCGTGAGCCACGACGGCATGTTCAACCCGGAGTCGGCTTATGGGTCGACGGAAGAAATGTGGTTCAACGAATGGGAGTTCAAAGGCAAGCCGTGGGACTACTACGGTAAGCCGGACTCGGAGAATCCTTATCGCAAGTGGGCTCCGATGATGTCTGCGAAAAACTTCAAGACGCCAACGCTGGTGATTCACAGCCAATTGGATTACCGGCTCGATGTGAGCGAGGGCTACCAGTTGTTTGACACGCTGCAGCGGCTCGGGGTGCCGAGCAAGATGCTGTATTTCCCGGATGAGGGGCACTGGGTGTTGAAGCCGCAGAATTCGCAGCTTTGGTATAAAACCGTCAACGACTGGGTGGATGAATACACGGAGAACAGGGATGAGGGAACAGGGATCAGGGAGTGAACCTGATACCGGGTTTCCCAGGTCCCGCTTTGGACCTTGGAAAACGTCGACCTTGTCATTCTGAGCGAGCGCAGCGACGTCGAAGGATCTGCGTTGTTCTTCGTTGCTCTTCATTTGAGAGGAGTCGGGGGATACCAAGTTGCCGTTTCCACGCAAACCCGCCAAGGCACGCGCCTTCCTCAACGAGGCCGGTCTTTATGACTATGGAGTCAAATCCCTGGGCCGGGCCATGCGCACGGAAGCCGAACTGCGCCGGCTGATGAAGACCCGCGTCGAGCCGGGCGAGCGCGGCGAAGCGGTGGTTGAGGCTGTAATTGCGCGACTCAAAGAACAACGTTATCTGGACGATCAGTCCTATGCGGAGACCTACGCGCGGCTGCGCAAGGAGAACGAAAAGCTGGGCCAGCGGCGGGTGCGGCAGAACCTGCAACAGAAGGGCGTGAGTCCGGGCCTGATCAATGAGACGATTGAAGTCCGCTACGCGGGAAGCAATGAAGAAGCGCTGGCCCGCGAACATCTGGAACGGAAGCGGATTCGGAAACCGGAGAACGAGAAGGAGACGGCCCGGGTGATGCGGCGGCTGGTGGCGGCGGGATTTTCGACGGGAGTGATTTACAAGATTCTGCGGCAGTGGGATGTGCCGGAGGAGGCATTGGCGGCGCTGGAGTCGGTGGATGAGGACGGGGATGGTCGGGAGTGAGGGGGGTGCTTTCGGCGCGACGGAATTCCCTTTCATGGCGTGCTCGTGAGGTTTGTGCACTGAGTTAGAGAGCTGATTGGGTTCGTGCTCTCCCACCCAAGCGGAGCTTGGATGGGGCACCCATTTTCTTGGTTCGATTAGCATTCCTTTGAGCGAGACGCTGTCTTTTCTCACCTAGCGACACAAATAAGACGTCGCCTGGATGGGGCACCTGTTGGGTACCGAGCAAGGGAGCTGATTGGGTTCGTGCTCTCCCACCCAAGCGGAGCTTGGATGGGGCACCCATTTTCTCGGTTCGATTAGCATTCCTTTGAGCGAGACGCTGTCTTTTCTCACTCGAGCGACACAAATAAGACGTCGCCTGGATGGGGCACCTGTTTGGGTACCGAGCAAGGGAGCTGATTGGGTTCGTGCTCTCCCACCCAAGCGGAGCTTGGATGGGGCACCCATTTTCTCGGTTCGATTAGCATTCCTTTGAGCGAGACGCACCCATTTTCTTGGTTCGATTAGCATTCCGAATAGTTCGTCGCCTTTCTCCACCGGAATGATTCATCAACCAATTCCCATCGGGTGCGGTTTACTTTGCTTTGCCGACGATGGAGTCGCGGATGTTGGCGAGGGGGGCGTTGGGGAGAAACTCAATGCCGCCGTCAGGGACGGAGTGAATACCCAGCTCGCTCCAGAGTTTGGGCAGGTCGACGTGGACGGGGGTGTCTTTCCACTGGGCGTACATCTCAGTGAGCACGTGGGTCCCGGTGGCGCGGTCGCCAATGGCAAGGGCGCGATCGAGGGGCCAGTCGTGGTCGATGGTGCCGCCTGCTGCGACCACGGCGCGCAGGGCATCTTGCAGGCCTTTGCGATTGCCTGTCTGGCGGCGGATTTCGACATCGGCGACAAAGCAGAAGAGCGCGCCGCCCCAGTAGGTGCGACCCCAGGTATGGGTTCGATCGATGCCCTGCATCGCCGGCCCGGGGCTCGCCCTGGCCCATGCCATGCACCATGTCAGCCCAGACCTTTTGCGGCTGCAGTTCCCCGGTCATGACGCGGGCAAGAGGTTCAACGTAGGTCGCGATTCCCTCTTCCATCCAATGCTGATCGTCGGGCAGCGAGGGGAACGCCGTGTGCACCAGCTCGTGGGTCGTGACCCAGTCATCCGCGAGGTCCGAGGTGGTGGTGTGCTGCGCGATGCGGAGGCGTGTGAAGCCTTGAAAGCCATCGACGCCGCCCCAGGTCGTGCCTTGAATCTCCTCTCCTCTGCCGCCTTCAACTGGGACTACCAGAATGCGTGCGCGGGTGACCGGAAAACGGCCATAGTAGGCGGTGACTGCGGAGGCGGCTGTCTGAATGTGCTTGAGGATGACGTCAAGGGGCAGGTCGAGGGGCGGGCCGTTGGCGAAGTCGACCTGAAGCGTGGCTCCGCCGATCTTGAGCTGGCGCGACGTGGCGATGCCAGCCTCGGGCCGCCATGGCTGGGCAAGTGCGGCATCGCCACCGAGGGCGAATGCGGTAAACAGAAGCAGCAGGAGCCTGATCCGCCGGGGCAGAATTGCGGCCATTAAAATGCCTCCCTACCAATTACAGACGTGAAAGGGAGGATAGCAGCGATGCCCTGTGTGCGTTGAGACTTTCCTGTGAATGCTGTTGGGTTTGTGACCAACCCCCTTCAGATGCGGGGAGCCTTGGAGGCGAGAATCTCCAGGTTTTCGATTTGCGGAGGCTTGGCGAGGAGTTGCTCAGCCTTGGCCATGAGCGCTTTGGCAATTTCGCCGTTCAGGTGGGCATTCCTTCCGTTTTCGTCCTTGAAAGTATCGAAGATGCCGAAGTCGGAGGGGCCCAATTTGACGGCATACCAGGTGGTGGTGCCGGGCTCCTGCATCGCCAGGGGCTGGGCCGACTTGAGAAACTCTTCGAGTTCCTTCTCTTTTCCCGCCTTGGCGTGGAGCAGAGCTAACAATGCGAACTTGTCCATATTGTCCTCCTATTTTTCGTCGCAACCATAGGATGCGGAAAATGCAACGTGGTTACGGGCTTGGCGATGAAATGAGTCGGCATTGAATCAGAGATTCTGAACAGGCCCCGACGCATTGTCCGGGAACGGAGTGCCATGCGGATGCGCCGCCTCCTTCGCTGCCGTTACACTGATTAGGAGATGCAAGTACGATCTGGAAACGAAATTCGCGAGCTGTTTCTGCGCTTTTTTGAGACGAAGGGGCACCGCCGCGTGCACTCTTCCTCGCTGGTGCCTGCGAACGACCCGACGCTGTTGTTTACCAACGCGGGGATGAACCAGTTCAAAGACTTGTTCCTGGGCGCGGAGACGCCGCGACTACGCGCGGGCGACGACTTCGCAGAAGTGCGTGCGCGCCGGGGGCAAGCACAACGACCTTGAGAACGTGGGCTTTACGCGGCGGCATCACACGTTTTTCGAGATGCTGGGGAACTTCAGCTTTGGCGACTACTTCAAGCGCGAGGCGATCCAGTTTGCGTGGGAGCTGGTGACGAGCGAGGAGTGGTTCGGGATTCCCAAGGACCGGCTGTACGTCACTATTTTTGAAGGCGCGGACGGCGTGCCGCGCGACGACGAGGCCGAGGGGTTCTGGATGGAGGCGGGCGTGCCGAAGGAGCGCATCTTCGAGTACGGGCTGAAGGACAACTTCTGGCAGATGGGCGAGACGGGGCCGTGCGGGCCGTGCTCGGAGATTTTCTACGACATGGGGATGGAGGCGGCGGAGACGCCGGGGGTGGACAAGCCGTTTGGGCACGACGATGCGCGGTATGTGGAGATATGGAATCTGGTCTTCATGCAGTTTGAGCGGTCGGCGGTCGCGGATGCGCTGGCGAAGACGGTGAGTTACAAGCTGACGCCGCTGCCCAAACCGTCGATTGATACGGGGATGGGGCTGGAGCGCGTGGCGGCGGTGCTGCAGGGGAAGGTTTCCAATTTCGAGACGGATTTGTTTACGCCGCTGATCGTGAGAGCGGCGGAGTTGACGGGGTTCAGCTATCGCCACCCAAGCAGAGCTTGGATGGGGCACCCGCCGAGTTAGCGGGATTGGTGGGAAACGCGAGCTTGCGGATCATTGCGGATCATGCGCGGGCGGCTACGTTTCTGATCAATGACGGTGTGTTGCCTTCGAATGAGGGACGCGGGTATGTGCTGCGGAAGATTTTGCGGCGCGGGATTCGGCATGGGCGGTTGCTGGGACAGGAGCAGCCGTTTCTCTATGAGATGGTGTATGCGGTGCGGGATCTGATGCAAGGGGCGTATCCGGAGCTGGTTGATTCGGCCGCGCGCGTGGCGAAAGTGGTTGAGGCGGAGGAGAAGCAGTTTGATCGCGTGCTGAAGATCGGCGCTGACGCGCCTGAACGAGGAGTTGCAGGGAGACTTCACGGGCGCAAAGGCATTCCACCTTTACGAGACCTTCGGGTTGCCGCTGGATTTCATGGTCGATGCGGCGCGCGATGCGCGGATTGCGTTTCGATCTAGGAGGGCTTTGAAGCGGCGCGCGCGGAGGAGCAGGCCGGGCGCGGGCATCGTGGAAGGGCGGGAGCCAGAAGTCGGCGAGCCCGGCTTATCGCGAGCTGCCGAAGACGGAGTTTCTTGGGTACAAGCAACTCAACGCCACAGACGCCGAGGTGCTGGCGATTGTGAAGGACGGCGCAGGGCGTTCCGGCGGCGGCGGCGGGCGATGAGGTGGACGTGGTGCTGGACCAGACGAGCTTTTATGGCGATTCGGGCGGGCAGGTTGGCGATACGGGGTTGTTCGCTTCAGAGGACGGCAATACGACGGTTGCGGAGATTCGGGCTCCGTGCTGCCGGTGCAGGGCGTGCGGGCGCACAAGGCGGTGCTGAAGCAAGCCGCTTGCGGTTGGGGACCACGTGCAACACGGTGGTCGACGGAGAGCGGCGTGATGCGATCCGGCGTAATCACACGGGCACGCACCTGCTGCATGCGGCGCTGCGCCAGGTGCTGGGAACGCACGTGAAGCAGGCCGGGTCGGCGGTCGATCCGACGCGGCTGCGCTTTGATTTTTCGCACTTTGCGCAGGTGGCCGATGAGGAGTTGGAGGAGATTGAGTCGATTGTGAATCGCGAGGTGCTGGGCAATGCGCGCGTCGAGACACTGGAAGATGTGCCGATCGACGTGGCGGTGAACGAGTACCACGCGATGGCGCTCTTCGGCGAGAAGTATGGCGACAAGGTGCGGGTGGTGAAGCTGTCGGATGGGTTTTCGACGGAGCTTTGCGGCGGGACGCATACGGCGGCGACGGGCGAGATTGGGCTGATCAAGATTGTGAGCGAGGGGTCGGTTTCGTCGGGCGTGCGGCGGCTGGAGGCGATCAGCGGGATGGGCTCGCTGGACGCGTTCCGGCAGGATTTTGCGGTGGCGCAGATCGCTTCGCAAGTTGCGCCGCCGCGGCGGATGGCAGCCTTTCGGATGCGTCTTCGTGCCAAGCTTGCGAGCGCAGGAAGACGAGCTGAAGCGGCTGCGGCGGGAGCTTGAAGAGACGCGGATGAAGTCGGCGGCCGGAGCGCTGGACGAGGCACTTGGCCGCGCTGTCGACGTGAAGGGCGTGCGCGCTGGTGACGCTGCGGGCCGATCGAACTGGAGCGCGGGACAGCTGCGGACGCTGGTGGACAATCTGAAGCAGAAGCTGGGCGAGGGCGTGGTGGTGCTGGCGTCGGCGCAGCCGGAAGGCAAGGTCGCGCTGATTGCCGGGGTGACGCCGGGACTGACGAAGCGGATTCAGGCGGGCAAGCTGGTGGGGGCTGTGGCGAAACTCGTGGGCGGCTCGGGCGGCGGCAAGCCGGAGATTGCCGAGGCCGGCGGAAAAGACCAGGCGCAGATTGATGCGGCGCTGAAGGCAGCGCCGGAGATTGTGGCGGGGCTGCTGGGTTGATTGGCTGCATCTTCGCAGCGCGCTAATGCATGAACATTGGAATCGTTCCGAGGCCGCATTGATCTGATGCGGCCTCGTTTGCATTTTGCAGACTGGGTTTCTGACCGCGTGGTTTCGTGCTTTGAGTTCATGCTTTCCCAGGTCCCAAAATCGGGACCTGGGGCACCCATAAGTTGGTACAACAACAAGCGGTCAGAGACCTAGCGCACGCCGCCACGGACGCCGAAGCTATAGGCAGCGCCGGCGGAAACGATCGGGTAGGTCTTCAGCGGTTCGATGTTGTTTTTCCATTTGGCAATCTGCGCGGACAGATCGTTCTGGATTTGGAGCGCGAGGGGAGCGGTTGTACTGGCAACGTTGGCGCACTGCGTCAGCGCCTGAATCATAGCAGGCCCAGCCTGTAAGGTTCGCATTCAATGAAGGCGCGCCGGTAAGCGCGACGCCTGCTTCGATGGGGAACGACCAGCGACCGCCGTTGCGCGGGATCGTGTTGCCCCATCCGGTCGTAATGGTGAAGGCCGGGCGGTTGGTGTAGAGGCCGAGGGCCGCATTGGCGTTGAGCGGAGTGGCCCCGGTTGCGGAGTTCGCACTGGCCGAGTAGTAGGTATCGCCGTTTAACGTGAAACTCGACCCAGCGGCGACGAAGGAATTGGCGGTGAGCCGGTTCTCGTTGTACCACAGCAATCCGGGACTAACGCGGAAGCCAGTGCGGAAAGGGTAGATGTCCGCTGCGAGCCCGGCAGAGGCCAGATGGAGTTGGGCATTGGCGTTAAATCCGCTGGTGGTGAAGTTGGTGGAGTAGCGGAACATGCTGCCGCTGGCGCGCAAGTTCGCGTGGCTGGTCAAATAGGAGGTCACCTGCACACCGGGTCCGAAGGGAGAGACACTCGCGCCGATGGCAATCCGCGAGAAGGGACCGGGAGGGACTGAGGTGCTCTGATAGGATGAGACGCCGCGGGAGACCCCGCCTTCATATGCGGCATCATCGCCAAAGAGGCTGGACGACGTTTGGAATCCCTGGGCGAGGAGCGTCGCCGGGGACGTCAACATGGCAATTGAAAGTACAGCAGGTAGAAATCTCACGGTAGATGCCTCCTCAAAGTTTTTGGGATGCTGGGATCCCCGCGGTCTTGAGCCTCTGGAAAATTGCTGGGCTCTATTGCGAGGAGCTACTTCAACAACCGGAAACCCTCGGGGGGTGTAGTGCAACGGAGATTACCACGGTATCGGGTGAACAAGTACGAAGGTGCAAGTCGTTTATGTTACTTAAGATGTAGGCCGGGAATCATTGCCGCAGTTGGTGCCACCGCCCGGGTCCCGCACACTGTGACGCAATGGATGAAGAAAATGCCGTAATCTTGGCCCATGGGCAGGCTCGATCCAGAATCGGAAGCGACGGCGGGAGTGCGCTGGCGGTTGCTGGACTGGTATGGGGAGAACCAGCGGGACCTTCCTTGGCGGCGCAGCCGGGACCCTTACGCGATCTGGGTCTCGGAAATCATGCTGCAACAGACGCGCGTGGCCGTGGTGGTAGAGCGCTACAAGGCGTTCATGGAGCGGTTTCCGACATTGATTTCACTGGCACTTGCGCCGGAACAGGATGTGTTGGCGCTATGGAGCGGGTTGGGCTACTACCGGCGGGCCCGGATGCTGCATAAAGCTGCCCAGTTTGTGGCCAGCAACCTGGGTGGGAACCTGCCCACAATCGCCAGCGAGCTTCGGCTGCTTCCGGGGATTGGCTCTTACACGGCTGCCGCGATTGCCAGCATCGCTCACGGGGAGGGCGTGGCCGTGGTGGATGGGAACGTAGAGCGGGTGTTGTGCCGCTTGCAGGGCTGGGAGGAGGCGGGGCGTTCAGGCGGAGCCACGCTGCGCCGAAAGATCGAAGCCCTGGCCGCCGACATCCTGGATCCCCGGCGCCCCGGTGACTTCAACCAAGCGCTGATGGAGTTGGGCGCCACCGTTTGTGTTCCGCGGAATCCACGGTGTCTGGCCTGCCCCCTAATGGCCGATTGCGGTACCCGCGGGGAGCACAAAACCCGGGCGCGGCCTCGGATGCTGAGCCGCGAGGTAGCTTGCGCGCTGTCGCTACGAACGCGGTTTCATTCGGGACTGGATATTCGCGAAGTGCTGCTGGAACAGCGCCCCGATTCCAACACGGTGATGCCGGGATTGTGGGAGCTGCCGGCGCTACGCGACTCCGTCGCGGCTGAGACGGAGATTCGGATGACGGTGCGCCACGCCATCATGCAGGTGAACTACTATGTGCGCGTGGGAACGGTGATTGAGCAAGATGTGGAGGCGCTGACGGTGGCGGGCGGCGACCGGCGCTGGGTTCCGTTGGGAATGGCCGCCGGGATGGCGTTGACGGGACTGACGCGCAAGGTGCTGAGCCGCGCACACCTGCTGCCCACCGCTCCCGTTGCAGTCACGGGCTCGGAGGGTGACGACGAGATTGAAGAACTCGGCTAGACGAGGGAAGGTTCAGTAATAATCCGAACAACTGAGATAGTAGCCACATTGGGTGCAAACGAGCTTGCAGCGGTGGCCGGCGAGACGGCTGGAGCAGTTAGGGCAGACCTGGCAGTGATGTTGCAAGGGCGGCTCGGCGGCGCAGGTCGCACCACTTTGTGGGAAATCGGGCCGAAAATCAGGATCGTAGGCTGTTGGGCTCTGCGGCAGCATGGGCGACAGATTAGCATGGAGATGTAGGCATCCTGCCCAGCGACATTCCGGCAGGTGCCTGAAGCATTAACTTCCGAGCGTTGTCGAAGTTCCCCAACGACGGCGCACAAGATCACCCCCAAAACAACCGGATTTCTGAATCCCCAAGGAGGGACGATGGCGAGCAAGGCAAGTGCGGTTTGGACAGGTTCATTGAAGGAAGGCAAAGGCACGATCTCGACGGCGACGGGCGTGCTGAACAACGCGAACTACTCTTTCGCCACGCGCTTTGAAGGTGCAATGAGCGGCACGACTCCCGAAGAGCTGATCGCGGCGGCGCACGCGAGCTGCTTCTCAATGGCATTGGGCGCACAGTTGGGCGGAGCAGGCCTGACCCCGACAAAGATTGAAACTCATGCCGCGGTGACGCTGGCCAAGGTGGGCGAGGGTTTCTCGATCACGAAGATCGCGCTGACCACGACCGCCAATGTACCCGGCGCCACGAAGGAAGTGTTCGACAAAGCGGCGGCCGACGCCAAGGCAGGCTGCCCGATTTCGAAACTCTTCGCCAACAATACGGAAATCAGCCTCGACGCCAAGCTGGTCTAAAGCGTTTCCCCGGAACCAACGATCAGTCGATGCGATCCCATCCTGTTTGCCTGATTTTCGAGAGGCAGGATGGGATGCGCGTCTGGTGTCACGACTCCTCATTCGGATCTTGCTTCTTCAACTCACACGAATTTTCCTTGACAGCCTAAAGGCCAGAGCGCCACAGTCGATGGCGCCACATATCCCTCATGTCAATGGGTTTCGCGCAGCGTTGGAGCGGATCTTGTGTGCTGTGAGGTTCTGAATGCACCATCTTCACTTCAATCATTTGGCCTTGATTGTCTCTGCCTTGTTTCTCTGGCTCCTCGGCGCGGCATGGTACTCGCCGCCTCTCTTCGCCAAACCATGGATGGCGATGCTGGGCATCAAGAAAGGCGAAAGCAACAAGAACAGCCTGCTTGCAGGGATGATTTCGTCCCTGATCTGCGACCTGGTCCTGTCGTTCATTCTGGCGCATTTTGTCATCTGGTCGGGAGCAAATACGTTCGGCTGGGGAGCGCTCATTGGCTTCATCTGTTGGGTGGGGTTCTTTGCGGCGCCGAACCTTCCGCAGGGAATTTATGAGAATCGCCCCTTCAAATTATTCGCGATCAACAACGGGTATTGGCTGGTGGGACTGATCGTGGTTGGCGGGCTGCTGGCGGTTTGGCACTAAGGCTGGGGCTGCTCAGACTTGGGCATCGCACTACAATCAGGGGATGACGAAAAAAGTCGTTGCTACTACTTCCGCCCCGGCTGCTATCGGCCCCTATTCGCAAGCCATTCGGACCGGCAACCTGGTGTTCACGGCCGGACAGATCGCGCTTGATCCGGCAACCCAGCATGTGGTCGCAAGCGGCATTGCCGAGCAGACCACGCGTGTGCTGGAGAACCTGAAAGCCATTCTCGAAGCGGCCGGTTCGAGCTTAGGCCAGGTGGTGAAGGCCACCGTTTTTCTCAAGGACTTCAATGACTTTGCCACGATGAACGGGGTCTACGATGAGTACCTCGCCCCGGAGGGTGTTGCTCCGCCAGCGCGCACTACGGTAGAAGTATCGCGCTTGCCGAAGGACGTGCTGATTGAGATCGAGTTGGTTGCCGAGGTCTGAGGTAGTTCTCAGTACCTTTGCCCCGGCCGGCGCATCCAACGTGTGCGTGCAACCAAGCAAGGAGTCATCGATGAGCGAAGCGCGTGAAAAGGAAGCGCCTGAAAAGATTGTCCGATCGGAGGCTGAGTGGCGCGCCCAACTCACTCCCGAGCAATACCATGTGCTGCGGGAAAAGGGGACGGAGCGGCCATTTACCGGGATTCTGACGGAGAACCACGAGACAGGCAACTACCACTGTGCGGCCTGTGGTGCGCTGCTGTTTCTATCCGGAGCGAAGTTTGATTCCGGGTGCGGCTGGCCGAGCTTCATGCTGCCCGCCGGGTCGACCTCGGTGGAAGAGCACGAGGATAGCAGCTTTGGCATGCGTCGCATTGAAGTGACCTGCGCGCGGTGCGGCGGACACCTCGGCCACGTTTTCCCCGATGGACCCAAACCGACGGGGCTCCGTTATTGCATCAATTCGGCTTCGCTCACGTTTGAACGGGGCGAGTGAGGCGGCGGGGCCTCTATCAGGCGCAACAAAACCCCGTCCAGACTGGACGGGGTTTTGGGTTGATGAGATTGTCGGTCTTTAAGCACCCTGGAGGCCGGCCGGTCAGGCCTTGGCGATCTTGCCCGACTTGATGCAGCTTGCGCACACGCGAATCCGCTTGGGGGCGCCGTTGACCAGCGCCTTCACGGCCTGGAGATTCACGTTCCAGCGCCGCCGGGTGACGTTGTGGGCGTGAGAGATGTTATTGCCAAACAGCGGCTTTTTGCCGCAAATGTCGCATATCTGTGCCATCGTTTTGCTCCAAGTCCTGGTGTTTCGTGCTGCCGCAGCCGCTCAAAGGCGCTATCGCGCCGCGTTTCGCTTGATGCTTTCATCCTGAGTGGGGATCGCCGAAGCGACCGAAATCAAAGGACCTGCAATCAGAAGCGCCGGAACGGCTAACAGGGCGCATGCAGACGCACCGCCCCTCGGCTTACCGAATCTCCAGTATACCCGGAACGGGGCCTACCGCCAAGGCTAAGGTCCTAATCCTTGTTGCTGTTTGGCGGAGCGGACTTCCTGAAGCGCAATTCATCGATCCGAAGCACAATCCATCGATTTTCTGTTCTGCATCGCGATTTGGGCACTACTGTTCTCTATCGGACAGTCAGCATTGATGGCGCGATGGGAGAATGCGGACTGTGAATACGACGGCCTCTCCGTCCATCGTGGCTGCTGAAAGAATGGCAGACGGCATCTTCATCGAGTTCGATGACGGAAAGTGCGCGTTTTATTCGGCCCCCCTGCTTTACGATTGTCTGCCCCAAGCCGTTGCATTCAACCTCTCAGACGCCGAGAAAGACGCGGAAGCGGAAGGGTAGAAAACGACCGTGCGCGCGGCACCTTTTTATCGGGCGTGCGTGGGGGAAGTTAGCCTTCGGCGACCTTCTCATCTCCGCACATGCCTGGATTTTTTTCGAGCAGAATTTGGATTCTTTTGAGCAAATCTCCTGGGTGCACCGGCTTTTGAATGAATTCAAAGCTATTGTGGTCGGCCGAGTGGTGGCCGAACGCGTCGGGATTGGCCTGCGCCGAGAAGAGCAGCACCTTGCACCCCGGGCGATGCTGTTGAATGCTGATTGCCAGTTCGATTCCGCTGACGACGGGCATCGCTGCGTCGGAGATCAGGATGTCAGGAGCTTGGGAACTGGCTACCTGGAGAGCCTCAAGGGGTTTGGTGAAAGACTTGGCCTCGAATCCTTCATGGCTCAAGATCAGTTCGAGAGATGAAGCGATGACGGGCTCGTTGTGGACGACGAAAACGCGGCATTTCTTGCGCGGCTGCTGCATGAACACTTCTCCTCTTGCGAGTCGTCCTGTCGGGCGGCCGTTGGCGCAAGGGACAGTGTCCTAGTCCTGCGTTCTGGCAAGGAAGACGCTCTGGTTCGTCTTGTTGAGGCTTTCTTGGCAAGAATCTACCTGCAGGCTTGATCGGAAGTCAAGGGCAAGAGAGGCGAGAACGCCTGGGTCAAACTGCTCGTCCATTCCTATAAGAAGAAGAAGGCAGGGGTGTCAATCGTATGCGCAGTTATGCCAAAGAAGTTCTTTTGGATGCAGCAGTTAACGAATTTGTTCGTCCGATATCGAACAGATTATTCCGTTTGTGGAAGCACCTTCGCGGCGTTACCGGCGATGCCCGAGCGCGCTTACTCCCCACTGATAGCCCATGCTAGACTTGCTCTACTTGAGTGGTTCGACGCGAAACGGCAACCTATTGTATTTGCGTTGGTTCGATGCGCATCCTACGATGTGGAGCGGTAGATGGTGTGGCAAGCTTTGGGCTTTCAGGGTTTCCCCAACATGAAGGACGACCAAACGGATAATGAACACTTGTGACACGATTCTCGTAACCGGCGGCGCGGGATTCATTGGCTCCAATTTTGTACTGCAATGGCTTCAAAACGCCGGCACACCTCTGGTTAATCTCGATCTGCTGACCTATGCGGGCAACCCGGGTAACCTGAGCTCGCTTGAGAGCGACGCCCGCCACCGGTTGGTACGCGGCGATATCTGTGATGGAGAGCTGGTTGCCGGACTGTTGCGCGAACATCGGCCTAAAGCCATTGTTCATTTCGCGGCGGAGAGTCATGTAGATCGTTCTATTGCCGATCCTGGCGCTTTTATCCGCACCAATGTGCAAGGGACGTTTACGATGCTGGAACAGGCGAAGCTCTATTGGGCTGAGCTTGACGCGGCGGGGCGGCAATCGTTCCGGTTCCTGCACGTTTCGACGGACGAAGTCTACGGTTCGCTTGGCGCAGAGGATCCGTCATTTTGCGAGACCACTGCCTATTCTCCGAATAGCCCCTATGCGGCATCGAAGGCCGCCTCAGATCATTTGGCACGAGCATACTTTCACACCTATGGTTTGCCGGTGCTCACGACCAACTGCTCGAATAACTATGGGCCGTTCCAGTTTCCTGAAAAGCTGATTCCGCTGATGATTCTAAATGCGCTTGAAGGCAAGCCGCTGCCGGTGTACGGCGATGGCCGCAATGTGCGCGACTGGCTGTTTGTGGAAGATCATTGCGCGGCCATTCGCACAGTACTCGAGCGGGGCCGCGTGGGAGAGACGTACAACATCGGCGGCAATAGCGAACGGAAGAACCTGGACGTGGTGACGACGATTTGCGACCTCGTGGATGAACTGCATCCCGATGCTGAACTGGGATCACGACGGAAGCTCATCTCTTTTGTGGCCGATCGCCCAGGACATGACCGCCGCTATGCCATCGACGCCTCAAAGATCAGCACAGAGCTGGGCTGGCACCCCGATGCGGAGTTTGAAACGGGCTTGCGGCAAACGGTGGCCTGGTACCTGGAGCATTCTGCCTGGGTGGAGAGTGTGCGCACGGGCGCCTACCTCGATTGGATCCGTCTGAATTATCAGGAAAGGGTTCCACAATGAAGGGAATCATTCTTGCGGGCGGATCGGGGACCCGGCTCTATCCCGTCACGCGCGTGGTGTCAAAGCAGTTATTGCCGGTATATGACAAGCCGATGATTTACTACCCGCTGAGCACGCTGATGTTAGCGGGGATTCGGGAGATACTTATCATCTCAACGCCGCAGGATACATCGCGTTTTGCGGAGTTGCTCGGAGATGGGAAGCAGTGGGGCATCAGTCTGAGTTATGCGGTGCAGCCGAGCCCCGATGGGTTGGCACAGGCTTTCCTGATTGGAAAGGATTTCATTGGTGGAGATACTAGTGCGCTGATCCTGGGCGATAACATCTTTTACGGGCAATCGTTCTCATCCGTTTTGCAGAAGGCTGCGGCACTTAAGCATGGAGCGGTGGTATTCGCCTATCCCGTCCTGGATCCGCAACGCTACGGGGTAGTGGAGTTCAACAAATCAGGGCGCGCGGTGAGCATCGAAGAGAAACCGCAAGAACCTAAGTCGCGCTATGCGGTGACTGGACTCTACTTTTATGACAATGATGTAGCGAGTCTTGCGGCTGGACTGAAACCCTCGGCGCGGGGGGAACTGGAAATCACCGATCTCAACCGGCTCTACTTACAAAGTGGCAAGCTTCAGGTGCAGGTGATGAGTCGGGGCATGGCGTGGCTGGATACCGGCACCCATGACTCACTTTTCGAAGCCGGACTGTTTATTCAGACGATCGAACGCCGCCAGGGGTTGAAGATCGCATGCCTGGAGGAGATCGCATTTCGCCTCGGCTACATTACGGCCGATCAGCTTGGCGAACTGGCACAGCCAGTGCGCAACAGCGGCTACGGACAGTATCTGCTTGCGCTGCAAGGAGAGCCGCACTTTTCGGCAGAGACGGATGCTCTATGAACTTCTCTGAGACCGAATTGCCCGGTGTGGTCGTCATTAGACCCAGCATCTACCGCGATGGGCGAGGCGCCTTCTGGGAGACATGGAATCAGCGGAAGATGGCGGAGGCGGGGCTGCCGTCAATTTGGCTGCAGGATAACTTCTCCGTTTCAAACAAGAATGTAGTTAGAGGAATTCATTATCAAGTTATCCAGCCACAGGGGAAGTTAGTACGAGTTACACATGGGGCGGTTCTGGATGTTGCGGTTGACTTACGCCGGAGTTCACCTCATTTTGGCAAGCACGTTGCGGTGGAACTTAGCAGCGACAACGGACTGATGCTGTGGATCCCTGTAGGCTTTGGGCACGCATTTCTTGTGCTAAGCGATGTGGCGGACTTTGCCTATAAGACGACAGACTACTACTGTCCTGAGGGCGAGCGAACCATCGTTTGGAACGATGCGGAGTTGGGAATTAGGTGGCCGGTTAGCCGCGAAGCGGCAATTGTCTCGGACAAGGATCAGAAGGGCGCAAGATTTCGCGAGGCAGAGGTTTTTGCGTGAGCAGCTGTCCGCGCATTCTAATCGTCGGATCCGCGGGACAGGTCGGGCGCGAGTTGCAGCGCAGCTTTTCCAATGCCGGAGAAATCATTGCTTGCGATCGTGAATCGGTTGATTTAGCCGCGCCGGATCAGGTCGGTGCACTGGTGCGCGAGGTCGCGCCAGACATCATCCTCAACGCGGGCGCCTACACCGCTGTAGATCGCGCCGAGACAGAGCCTGATACGGCGATGGCCGTGAACGCCGCGGCGCCGCGCGTGATGGCGGAAGAGGCTTTGCGCACTGGCGCGTTGCTGGTTCACTACTCCACCGACTATGTGTTTGACGGCTCGAAGACGGGCCAATGGGTGGAAACGGACAAGCCGAATCCGCTGAATGTGTATGGGGCGAGCAAGCTGGCTGGAGAAGAAGCGATACAACAGGCGGGGGGCAAGTACCTGATTTTCAGAACGAGCTGGGTGTACGGCCCGCATGGCAATAACTTTCTGCGCACGATGCTGCGGCTGGGGCGAGAGCGCGATTCACTGAAGATTGTGGATGACCAGTTTGGTGCGCCAACAAGCTCGATTGAACTGGCGAATGCCACGCGCACGATTGTCGATGGTGCATTGGCGGGGCGATTTGACGGGGTCGATGGTTGGGCTGGACTCTACCACATGACCTGCTCCGGTGCTGTTTCGTGGTACGGGTTTGCACAGCAGATTTTTTTGCTCGCGCATACGCGGTTGAATGGAAGAACGCCAGAGGTACATCCGATACCGTCAAGCGAGTATCCAGTTCCGGCGAAGCGCCCGCATAACTCCGTCCTCTCAAATGAGAAGCTCTTTAGGCGATTTGGGGTTCGCCTTGCGCCCTGGGAGTCTGCTTTGAACGAAGTGATAGGAATACTGGAGCCGGAAGCGCCCAAATGATCAGGTAGAGTTCGGTGCCGCGAACTGCAATGCACAAATGGGATGTGAAACCGGGAGTTAAAACCCGGAGTCGCATCCCATTTTTGGCTTTCCGATCTTGCACCTCTAGTGTGGTGAGTCTGAAGTTCATCGGAGAACAACCGCAGATTCTTCGACTCACCACCCCCGAACTGAAAGACGTTCGGGACCCCGTTCGCTCAGAATGACAGCCAGTTTTGTGTTGCGTATTTCAGACTCAGGACACTAGATGGATTCCTCAGTAGAGGGTTTGAGTGTGAAGGCTACGCTCTGTGAGCCGAGGAGTGGATGACGGACGGTGAGGCGCACGGCGCCGGGCGTCTGGTTTGCGCGAACCCAAACTGCGCACGTGCCGCCGATAAGGGAGAAAGGATTGTCGCCGATCAGTGCCGCGGGACCTTCCAGGGTAAACGTGACTGGATCGTTGGCGTAGGGTCGCACGGCTCCGAATTCATCAGTGACGCGCACGACTACGCGGGTTGTGTCCGCACCGTCTGCTATCAATTCATGATCGTCAGGGAGCACGATCAATTTGGCGTCGACTCCTTTTCCGGAGACTGTTTTCGTTATGGCAAGCTTGCCATCGATATAACCTTCCATACGGAGATCGCCCCATCCGAGACGAATGTTTCTCAGGTCGAGCTTGCTCATATCCAGGACGAATGGCGCGTATTTCAGATGGTTGAACTCAGTTCGATCGGGATCAACTTCGGCGATCGGAACCCATGGATTGGATTCGATGCTTCCAGCGCGAGCCAATAGCTTGATGTGATCGCAGTTGGAACAGAAAACCGCCTTGGTGAAGCCGACATTTTCGTCGCCGCGAGCCCAATGGAACGCAGGCTCGAGCACAACTTCTTCAGAGGGATCGCATTGCGATTTGTAAAAGCCCGCGGCGGGCTTCGGCTCACGGAAAATGTCGGTGACGCCGTGATAGCAGATGCGGTCGCCGGAACCGAAGTTAGCGTGCGTGTTGTAGTCGAAGGCGCACCAGCCAATGCCGCCGGCATATTGAGGGTCGGAGGCTAGCTGATTGTGGATGCGCGCGTGACGCAAGGTGTGCTCGCGCTGGCGCTCGTTCTCGTCGATGGTTTTGGTGGGGTAGGTGTGACCGACGAACTCGGTATTCAAGTAGCGCGGATGATTCGGCGGCTTTAACGGGAATCCGAAATCATTCATCGTGAATACATCTTCAAGGAATTCGGATTCCTGGAAATAGCGAATTCCTCCGGTCTGCCGGGAATCATCGAGCGCGTGGGCGAGCGCATTGGTGCGGGTGTAGAAGGCGTGATCGTCCTGCGATTCATTGATGCGCACGCCCCAGAGGATGATGGAGGGATGATTCCAATCACGGCGGATCATGCGGCCGACGTTGTCGATGGCCACCTGCTTCCATTGTTCATCGCCGATGTGCTGCCAACCAGGAATCTCTTCGAGCACGAGCAAGCCGACTTCGTCGCAGCGGTCGAGGAAGTGACGCGACTGCGGGTAGTGGGAGGTACGCACGATATTGCAGTGAAGTCCCTTGCGCAGGATGTCAGCATCTTTGCGCTGCACGCGCGCGGGCATGGCCTGGCCGGCAAAAGGAAACGTCTGATGCCGGTCGAGACCGCGCAGCTTGACGATCTTGCCGTTTAAAGAGAAGCCATGATCTGTAAAAGTCGCTTCGCGGAATCCGACCCGGCGCGTGTCTTCATCAATAACGCGGCCAGCACGAAGAAGGCTGACATGAACGGTGTAGAGATGAGGCTGCGCGAGGTCCCAGAGTTCCACGTTGGCCAGGTGTGCAAGAGTAACTGTGTATCGCCCGGGGTCAGTGAGGGTTTCGGATGATGCATAGACGGGCGCATCGTTGTATGGATCGAGTGAGGCCTGTGCGCCTTGAGAAGAGGCTGCGGGCCCAATGGTGCGCGTTTGCTTCGCGATGATTTGATCACCATTGCGCAGTTCGGCCTGGAGGGAGAGCTCGCCTGCGGTGAGAGACTCGCCCGCGAGGAAGCAATTCACGTCGAGCGAGGGATTGCCGCTGAGCACATTTTTGGATTGAGCAAAGATGTTATCGATGTACGTGGGAGGGACAACGCGGAGCGCAACTTCGCGATACAATCCGCCGAAGGTCATGTAGTCGATCTCATAACCAAAGGGCGGAATGTCTGCACGCTCGGTGGAATCGACTTGCACGACGAGAACATTCTCGGCGTCGTGATGCAGGTGCTGTGTCAATTCGAAAGAGAATGGAGTAAAACCGCCCTTGTAGTCGCCCAGACGAACGCCATTGATCCAGACGGTGGAGGCGGTCATCACTCCCTCAAAGTCAACGAAGACCCGCTTGCCCTGCGCTCCCTTGGGAAACCGGAAACGACGCCGATAGGTGGAAATGAATTCGTAATCCTTGTCGTCGAAGCTGTGCCAGGGGAGTTGGATATTGGTATGCGGAATGACGACCCGCTCGAATTTCGAATCGTCGAAGGCAGGCGACTCGGCGCCGTCGATTTTTGCGGGATGGTAGCGCCAGTTGCGATTGATGGGGTAAACGGCCCTGCCCTGCACAACCTGTTCATCTGCCGAAGCCGAAGTTCCCGGTAATGCCGTAGATGCCAACACCGCACCGGCCGTCTTGATAAAGTCGCGTCGAATCACAATGAAAAATCCTTTCTGAGTTAAACGATCCAAGTGCTCAGTGCGTGAGCGAGTCGATCGAGAGAGACCGGCTCATTCTGTGGTGAAAGCGTGAACTCCGGCGGCGCGATCACATAGGCCTGGGAGAGAGATTCTGCAATGCAGACGCAAACGGTCGAGCTGCGGTACTCCTGATAACGGGTGGCGGCAAGCCACACATAGAGAGCGAGCATCCGTGCGTCGATGGCGCTTCCCTGCAAGTCATCGACGGCGGGCAGGGGATTCACCTGGTCCGGATTGTCGAAGACGGCCACGCCGGTAAAGGGCTTGGGTTTGGCGCGTACTCCGAAGCGGGCGGCAAGAAACGAAGGGCGAGCGCGCCGGAATGCTTCAGAGGCCGCCCACTCCACGAATGAGTTGCAAAAGATGACGGCGCCGTTTCCAGAAAGATAAAGCGATCGCACAAACTCGCGAACCGCCGGGTCGCCGGCGACTTCAGAAGGACACCAAGGTGTGACATCGACCTGCCGCAAGCGATCGAACACAGCATCGGCATCAGCAAGGTCCTTGCGCATGGTATTCATCTCGTGCGAGAAGTTCTCCCGGTAAGAATCAAGCCGAGCATAGCTCAGCAGGATGGCCGGCTCGACGGAAGGAACAGAAGCCTTTTGGTGGATCGCAGTGTCAACCAGGCTTCTTCCTGCATCGACGAGCCACGTATCAGCCGCGGAGGTTCCGGGGCGGTTTCGAGCGGCTTGGAGGAGCCCCGGAGCCGATGTGAGCCCGATGTTTGGCGTTCCGACGAGAAGGAAATCGAAAGGGCTTTGCGATTGCCCGGTAGAGTTGAAATCAAGATGGATGACTTTTCCGATCCCTTGCCAGTGTCGCCATGCGGTGGCCGATTCCAGCGGAAGAGCCTGGGGGATATCGAGAAGGACAAGGCGATTCAGGGGTTTGCTTGTGGCACTGTGGGGTTCCTGGGCGTGCTGGTCGGCTGCATCGAAGACGGCCTGCACGGCACGCCGCCAGTCCTGGAAGTACGGGGAACGCGCCAGTTCGGAGGAGTTTTGGATGGTCTGTTCATTGGTTGAGAATTGCCAGTGGCTGACACCCATTTTCTTTTCCAGGTCGGTCACATCCTGAAATAAAGCGGAAGACTGCTCCGGAGTGAGGCTCGCCACGTAAATCAGGAGTCTCTCGACCGATTGCCGTTCGTTGGGAAACAGGTGCTGCCAGCGGTGAAGTTGTTCATTGACGAATGGAAGGAAGGTAAGCGGCAGGCGCTTGAGAGCGCCATTGTCTAATGCGCTCTGCAGACTGTTCGGCGGCTTGTCGGCGACTTCCATACTTACTTCCCGATCGAGATCCTGCATTCCATGCTTGCGTCGGTGAGGATGTTATCCACGAAACTCTTTGAGCATTGCGCCTTGTACGTCGAGGGGCCTGCAGCCGAGCAAACCCGCAAGAGTGGGGCACAGGTCGACGTGACGAATGGGGCGCTCGATGATCTGGGGCTTGTCGATCGCAGCGCCCAGAGCCATCATCCAGGTGTCCCGCGTCGAGTCTTCGTTAGCGCGGTGATTGAAAAAGCCGTTGGTGGACGAGCCGTCTGGATCGCGTCCAAACTCGGGCAGGACGACCATGGTGGTCCTGCCACGATAGTCGGGGTTGGCTTCCACTTCCTGCCAGATTTGGTACGTGAGTCGGTCGGCGGTTTTAATACCGGAGAGGTGGAGCGCGTACGAACCAAAATGTGCCGCTTCAACGTCAGAGAAAGCGATCACCAAGACTCGGGGTGAGAATTTGCGCATGACCTCGCGCGCCATGTAAAAAGTGAGCTCATCGCCGGAGGTGGGTCCTCCCGCGTGGACAAAGCTTGCGAGTGCGGTCTTGATGCTGTTCTCAACCCGCGGATCGAGCCGGTCGGCGGCATCGAATACGTTCCATCCCAGGCCTTCGTAATTGCTGCCTTCCATAGCGCTTTCGAGTTCGGCCTCGACTTTGCTTCGGTCGGCCATGTTGGCAGTTCGCCCGCCGCGCAACGCTTCGGCAACGGCCATGATCATGAGTTGCTTGGGAAACAACACGTTTGCGCCATAGGCGGGCCCGTAGTCCGTGGCGGAACTTGCGCCGATCATGCTGGTGAGCGCCTTGTTGCTGGCCACCACCCATGTGTCGCTGCGGTCTGTGCGTTGCTGCTTGCGGAACTGCTCAAATAGAGTCGGCGTAGTGGGAGCAAGCTTGCCCCAATCGTCCACGCGTTGCCAGTTGCCGGTAAGGATGCTCGAAATCGCATTGAAATGCGCTGTTACTCCCTCATTGCGGGCATGCGGATAGAACAACGATTGGGGGAGTAGATCGCCTGTGAGATGCGGAATGTTTTCAAAGCCTTCGGGTGAAAACGTCTCAGCACGCCGGACGCCGCCGACGATGACCAGCAGAACTTTGTGATCCGCACCTTCCGCGGCTCGCAAAACCTGATCGGCACGGGCTTGTGGAAGCATGAGACCAGCCACGAGAAGACCGGCGGCTTGCAGGAATTTTCGCTTGGAATCGTCGACCAGCGATTCGGCGTCGCTGAGGATATCAGAGCCCATCTGGGTAGCTACTCGAACCTCTTGCTCCATAAGCGAACCTGCCCAGCGTATGCCGGAGCGTACGGCCCTATCTCAAACAGCAGATGAAGACACCATAGATTATATGCGTCGCTAGAGTGTTTCTCAATGCCGGAGCGTGCGAAACGATGGTGCTCAAGTTTAATGCATACCCGCGGTTCCCGCGGCGCCTGAAGCCGGAGCTCCCGCCGAATAGACGAATTGCTGGACCTCGGCTCTTTCCTTGTCGATGTCTGCAAGATGCTCTGCCCTCAACTTCTGATAAACCGCGAATTCCTTCTGCGCGTCCTCCTTTTGACCGACGTGCACGTAGTCCGTTCCGAGGCGGTAATGGGCATCCGATAGGTTCGGATCCAATTGGAGAGCGTGCACATATTCCGGAATGGACTCCGCGTACTTGTGCTGGTCAGCATAGAGGTTTCCGAGCTGCACATGAGCTTCTGGAATGGAGTTATCCAGCGCTATGGACTTGACTAGCAGCGATTGCACCGTTTGGAGGTCCAAGCTGGAATCCTCGACGCGCTTGCCCTTCCATAAACTCATGGCGTAGTAGAGCTGGGCCAACGCATTGTTGGGCTCCAGCTCCGCATAGCGGCGAAACCTCTGAGTCACCTCATCGGCCTGCAAAGGCGAACTGTTGTAAGCCTTGGAGAGAAAGAGATAACAGCGAGGATCAGTGGGATTGAGATCAGCGGCCGCGATCAGAGCTTTGACTGCTTCGTCGTACTTTCCGCGCGAGTAGAGGGCGAGTCCGAGGCCGATGAAGATGCGAGGGGAATTCGGGTAATGCGCCGCTGCCTGCTGAAAGATCGCGATAGCGGGCTCGTAGGTCCGGTGGAGAAGCATTTCGCATCCCCAATCAAACAAATTCTCCTCGCTGGGGTCCATGTGAGCGGCCGTTTCGAAATCGTTTGCCGCGGATACGAATTTGTTGTCTTTCTCGTCGATCTGGCCGAGCAGGTTGTGGAGTTCGCCGGTGTCTTTTTTCTTCACCAGATCCTGGATAACCACTCTCGCGTCGTTGAGACGACCGAGGGAAAAATCGGCCATGGCGAGATCGTAGCCGTTGTCGTAGGAGGTGGGATCGATCTTCTGTGCTTGTTCGAGAAGAGGAAGCGCTTCCGCGATCTTTCCCGACTGAACGTAGTACTCACCCAGATTGTGGTTGGCATCGTAACTTTGCGATTCCAGATCGAGGGCTTTGCGGAACTGCTCACCTGCCAAGGCAGCTTTGCCTGAATGCAAAAGGGCGGTCCCCAGGTTGGTTCTGGCTGCGGCCGACTTCGGATTCAACTGGACGGCTAACTTCAGTTGATCCACGGCCTTCTCATTTTGGGCCAACGAAGCATAAATCATGCCGAGAAGCTCATGGACTTCGAAGCTTCGCTGGGCGTAAGGCAACACAGCTTCCAAGTGATTGGCTGCTTCTGTGAATCGGCCCGCGTCATAATCGGCAACCGCGGACTGGTAGATGCTGTCAAGCTTCTGCTTCTGGGGATCGTCGATCGCGGCGCACGTGGCGCATCCCAGAAGAAAGGAAAGAATAACGAATTGGAGACGGGGCCTCCTGCTCACAGTCCACCCTCAATAGTTGCCGCGTGAGCAAAGTGCTACGCAAAAGAAAACCCCGGGAAGGCGCCCAGTCGGCGTGCCTTCCCGGGGTGATTTCATCTTAGCCTAGTAGTACAGTTTCAGAGCAAATTGAATCTGTCTCGGATCGAATGGAGCATCGCGAGTGGATCCGATTGCGCCGAAGGTGCTGTCAGTGTAATTACCGGAACCGCTGACGGAGATGACGCCGTTTCCGCCGAAGTTAGGTGCGTTGAAGTTCGGGTGGTTGAGGATGTTGAAGAATTCAGACCGGAACTGCAAGGAGAAACGCTCGTTGAGCTGGAAATTCTTAAACGTTGAGAAATCCAGCCGATGGAATCCGGGCGTGACGATCTGCCCAGGCTTGCTGCCCAAAGCGGCGGCACCGTTCAGAGGAATGCAATTCTGCGCGGAACCTGGAATCGGAGTAAGAGATCCAGGGATTCCGCCCAACTGGCAAGGCTGGCTGAAGGCACCCGGGTTTCCGATCCAGAACGGCCCATGGTATCCGCCCTTTGTCGTGATCTTGACACCAAGGTTCGGTGCTTTGACCGGGAACAAGGACATCGTTGCAGCCGGTACCTGAAGTTGTCCCGGTGGGGCAACCGAAGTTGAGGGGCTGCCCGCCCTGAAGGGTAACGATCCAGTTTGTGGCCCATCCTCCGAGAACGGCGTTGGAGATACCGCCCTGATTCAGATATTTCATGCCCTTGCCGACCGGGAGTTGATATCCTCCGCTGAAATGGACCACATTTGTGAGGTCGAAGTCTGACGGAGCATAGTCGAACTTGGGACCGAGTCCCGGCACGTTATAGGCACGTAGTCCGCCCGTGTTTCCGCCGTTTAACAGATCGCCCGCATCCGACATGGCCTTCGAGTAGGTGTAGGTGAGCAAGAAGGTCAAGCCGTTCGCGTATTGCTCCTCGAGTTTGGTTTGCAGCCCGTGGTACGAACTGACACCATAGGTTGCCTGGTAGCTGCCGCCGCCGAAATCGACGAACGGAACACAACTGGCTTCTGGGAAGGTAGCGTACGGGCAACCCTTACCCGTGCTGACGCCGGCAGGCAGAATCTGGGTTACATTCTGATAGCCAACGCCGCCCTGCAGATCTGCGCCGTGGGTATAGACATAAGACGCAGTCGCAGACATGGTGCGCGTGACCGAGTACTGGAGGGTAGCGTTTGTGCTGTAAGTACGCGGTGTGTGGTAGTCGAATTGAAGGCCCTGCAAGCCAAGACCTAAAGCGTTGACGGCTGTGGGTCAAGCGGGATGCAGGAGAAGCCGGACTCAAAGGACGCGGTACCTCCCGGGCCGGCGGTCGGACACCCGCTGAACGGGGTGTTGTAGCTGAGTGGAGCGACCTGCGAAGCATGCACTCGGATCGGCAGGGTTGGCGTGAATGGTTGGAGTGAAGTTGAATACAAAGGGATAGTTTTCGCCGATGTTCGGACCGTATCCCTGATTCTCAAACGAGTTGAAGAACAGGCCGAAGCCGCCGCGGGCGACCAATTTATTGGTGAGTCTGCCAGGCTAATCCGATACGGGGAGCGAAGTTTTGCTTCTGCGTCTGGAGCAGTCCCTGCCCATACTGGTTGGTCTGCGTCAAGCGTGATGCCATCCTGTGCCAGCAGGTCTATAAAGCCCCTGCAGCCGACGCCTGAGCAGGTGTTGTCAGTGGACAGCGTACGGTTGTCTTTTCCGGTGGCGGGAATGATGAACGTCGGGTGCGCCAATTCCTCTTGCGGGCAGAGCGTACGGAACGAAGTTGGCCTGGCCTCCATTCGTTTCGTTGATCGGCCCGAAGTAGTCCCAACGGACACCGAGATTGACGGTCAGCTTGGGAGTCATCTTCCAGTCGTCCTGGAAGTAGGTGGCGAAGTACATCTTTTCGTCGTAGGTTTTGTTGATGTTGGAGGAGTATACGCCGTCGGAGCCGCCGGAATAGCTAAAGCCATTCGGATTCGGATTGCCCGCGATGGTGGCAGGCGCCGCAGTCGGAGGCAGAAGCATCTGGGCAAGGCCGCCGGTGGTGCTGCCCTGGTTCGGAATGTCAGTGAAGGTGCCGTTATAGTCAAATGACCCGCGCGACCAGGCTGGCTGCAAGGTGGAGAACTTCACGTGCTGGTATTCGATTCCCATCTTGAAGCTGTGCTTGCCATAAATTCTGGTGAAGTCGTCCGTGACCTGGATGGTTGCGCTGACTTCATCGGAAGGCAGGAAGTTGTTGCTGCCCAGGTTGGTCAGGTTCGTGATGTAGAAGTTGGGCAAGACCGCCGTTCTCAGCCACCTGTGGAATGTCCTGAATTCCATATTGCGCAGGAATTCCCAACTGGTTGCCGACCGGCCCGAAGCGGGTGGTGTGCAGGTGGGCAAATCCGGCGCGGACCTGGTTGATGGTGTTGGGGTTGAAGACATGGGTATAGGCCGCCACCATCTGTGCGGATTTCGCAGTCTGGATGCCCTGCTGGAAGGCGCCGCCATCGGCGATGCCTTGCGAACGGTCCGGGAATGAATTGCGGGTCATCCGAATAGCTGAAGCGGGCGAAGACCTGGTTCTTCTCGTTGGGGTTGAAATCCTCGCGCGTGTCGAAGTCGTTGGAATGCTCGTAAAGAGCGGGGCTGTCCTGATAGGTAGCCAAGCCGGCGTTCGGCGTCGGATACAGGTTCAACAGCTTGACCGCATTGGGATCGATGCGAGCTGGCGGAAGCATGTTGAGGTCGGGGCAGTTTGCCGTGGTAAACGACGTGGTTCCCGGTCCGCACACGCTGCTGAAAGGATCGCGAACATAGCCGTCGGCTCCGGAAGTGTTGGTCAAATCCGGAAACCGGATCAACTGCGCTCCGCTGGCCACGAATCGCGTGGTGCCCGGATCGAGGATGTGCCGCGTTGAATCGGAACGGCCCAAGGATGTCGGTCCTCGCGGCACCAGCCTGCTGGGTAAGGATGTCGGTGAGGTTGGTGAAGCCGCTGCTTTGTTCCAGATCAGTAGGAACCGTGTTTGTGAACGAGGTACCTTGCACGCGGCGCTTGCCTTCGTAGTCGCCGAAGTAGAAGAACTTGTTCTTGATGATCGGGCCGCCGATCATCGCTCCGAATTGATTGAGGCGGAGCTCGCCCTTGACGGGTGTGGTGGAGTTGTCTTCAAACCAGTCAGCCGCATCGAGCTTGTCGTTGCGGAAGAACTCCCAAGCCGCGCCATGAATGCTGTTGGTGCCGGACTTGATGGTGGCGTTGAGAACGGCGCCTGCGGAACGTCCTAGTTCAGCGCTGAAATCCGCGGTCTGCACCTTGAATTCCTGAATGGCGTCCACCGGGGGCAGGATGACGTAGTTGGTTCCGTTGAGGAAGTCGACTGCGTTGGAGTTGTTATCGATGCCGTCCAGCAGGTAGTTGTTCTGGGCGGGGCGCAGACCGTTGGCGGAGAAGGCGCCCGATGCCGCGTTGCCGCGCGTATCGGCTTGCGGTGTTTGCATGCCCGCTCCAAGCTGGGCAAGGAAGGTGAAGTTGCGGCCATTGAGCGGAAGCGAGTTCACTTCCTGTTGATCGATCACCTGGCCGACCGACGCTTCTTCAGTCTGCATCAAGGGCGGCGCGGTATTCACTTCAACGGTTTCGGTGGCGGAACCCAGCTTAAGCTGAATGTTTGCCGTGAGCGGCGTACCGACTTCCACCTTCAGGTTATTTTGGGTCGTCTTGGCAAAACCCTTTGCCGTGACGGTGATGCTATAGTTTCCCACCCTGACGGGGGAGAAGATATAGCCACCAGTACTGTTCGATTTGGTTTCGAGTGTGATGCCCTGGTCCTTATTGACGAGGGTCACTTGCGCGTCGGGTACGACCGCTCCGGTGGTGTCTTGAACGGTTCCCGAGATAGCTCCTTCGTCGACCTGACCGAACGCATATCTGTTTTGTACGACGAGGAAGCTCAAGCATGTGAGGACTGCGAAACCAAATGTCCTCAGGCATCTGAGGTATCTGCGATCAAGGGCCATCCGAATATCCTCCGTTCGATCTCCTGCTGTTCTCGGCGCTCCTGGGCGGGCCGATTCGTTTTGTAAACGCTTACGTTGCATACCTTTGAAAACGGTTACTTTCGGGCGCTCCAAGAGCCCTCTTTTTATGTGCCACGAACAGTAGTACATTCTTGCGATATTTGTCAACCGAAAGGTGGAGATCAATCTTTGCAGTTTCAGAACTAGTAATTTTGGAGTTTCTTAACCAAGCGGTTTTATCGATCTAACTTGTTTAGATGGAACATTATAGAGAATTTATCGGCTCAGCTCAAGATTGCCAAAATAACGACCGCCCGAACGTGGGTTGCGGCGAAATTGGGCGAAACCCGAACATCCTTCCTGTTTCTCTCAGCGTGCGCGGGCGACAGGCAGCGACCTCGAAATGCGGTGGAGAAATCACAGCAGAAATCGTGCTCAAAACGGGTTCGGAGTTGGTGCTATTATGCGAACATCCCGCCTCCGTCACGGACCAGTCAAATGATGTCGCAAAACCAAGACGAAATCAGGTCTATTTCCCGGCGGGCAATCCTCAAAAGTATGGGACTGGCGCCCTTGTTTCTTAAGGCGGCCCCGTTGTGTGAGGCTTCCCTGGTGTTTGGGCCGCCCCTGATTTCACCTGATCAGAAACCTGGATTTCCCTTTTCAGACGCGCGCCTGACTCCACACTATCCTGCGAAGTCTCCCCTCGCCGATGTGCTTCGTCTGGTTGCTCCGGGTTCAGATGAGTACGTGACTGAGAAATATGCGGCTGAGATTGAGTTGATCCTTAAGGAATGGAGCCAGGTCCTCAAGACGCATGTCTCGGACGGTTCGGTACAACTGGGAAAGTTCCTTGACGACCGAATCGAAGCTTCTACGCTGGTTCCCATCCAGGAGTCGAAGGTGCGTTCCGGGTATGGCATCGAGGTGGCGAAAAGGCAGTTCTCTTCAGATGTGATCCCGGGGGCTGACCGCTTTGTTCAAAGTTTTCAGGCGTGGCTGGGAAAGATCACACGGATTCAAACCGCAGAGTTTGAGATTTATAGCATTGATGAGATTGCCAGTTCCCCGTTGTCGGTCCGTCTCGATATGCGCTACGACATTGTTGCCCACCACGGCGACGAGCGCTGCGAAGAACGGGTTGGTGCATGGCGCACTGAGTGGTCGTTTGATGGGTCGCAAGGATGGAAGGCACGGAGATGGGAGGCGAGCCATGAAACCGTTTGCATTGCAAGTGGGCCGGTCTTTGTTGACGTAACCTCGCAGGCGTTGGGCGGTACCGAGTCATATCAAAAGCAGTTGCTTCGCGGCGCTGATGACTGGCGAACCGTTTTGGACGGCGCAATCGGCTTCGACGTCTATTGCAACAATGGAGTGGCGGCTGGGGATTTCGATAACGACGGCTTCGACGACCTCTATATATGTCAGCCAGCCGGACTGCCCAACCGGCTCTATCGCAACCGCGGTGACGGAACATTTGAAGATGTGACGGAAAAAGCCGGAGTCGGCGTGCTGGACAATACTGCCTGCGCGTTGTTCGCCGACTTTGAAAACAAGGGCCGCCAGGATCTGCTTGTGGTCTGCGGCACCGGGCCTCTGCTCTTCATCAACCAGGGGAATGGCAGCTTTACGCTCAAGCACGAAGCTTTCAAATTCGCGCGCGCGCCTCTTGGCACCTTCACGCATGCAGCGGTCGCGGACTATGATCGCGACGGTCGGCTCGATATTTATTTCTGCATGTATATGTATTACCTGGGCCTGGACCAATATCACTACCCGATTCCTTATTACGACGCGCGCAATGGTCCACCGAACTGCCTGTTTCACAATGAAGGAAACGCGACCTTCGTGGAGTCAACAGAAGCCTCCGGCTTGAACGTGGACAACGATCGCTATAGCTTCTCCTGCGCGTGGGGCGATTCAAATTCAAATGGTTTGCCTGATCTTTTTGTTGCGAACGATTTCGGGAGTTCCCAGCTTTATCGCAACAACGGAGATGGAACGTTCAAAGTCGCTTCAAAAGAGGCCCACGTGGAGAGCGTGGGCGCCGGAATGAGCTGCTGCTGGGCCGATTACGACAACGATGGGCGTCCGGATATCTATGTTCCCAGCATGTGGGAGGCCGCCGGGCAAAGGGTTTCAGGTCAAAAGCAATTTCATCAGCAGGCGCCGGAAAACATCCGTGAGCTCTATCAGCGACACGCCCGTGGCAATGCGCTGTATCGAAACAAGGGCGATGGCACATTTGAAAATGTGGGCGAGCGCGCCGGGGTGGAGATGGGGCGTTGGTCGTGGTCATCGGATTTCTGGGACTTTGATCATGACGGGTTCGCTGATCTCTATGTCGCGAACGGATATATTTCCGGGCCGGACAAGAACGACCTTGCAAGTTTCTTCTGGAGGCAGGTGGTCGCCAAATCATCTGAAGACGCGACACCGGCGCTGGCATACGAACGAGGATGGAACGCGATCAACGAGTTGATCCGGTCAGATAATACGTGGCACGGCTACGCGCGCAATGTCCTGTATGTGAACAACGGCGACGGAACCTTGGCGGAGGTTTCCGGGCCGTCCGGGTTGGATTTTTTGGAAGACAGCCGCTGCTTTGCACTTGCCGATATTGACCACGACGGGCGGCTCGAGGTGATTCTCAAGAACCGGAATGCACCGCAAGTGCGGATTCTGCACAACGTGATGAAAGACATCGGCCACTCCATCTCCTTCCGATTGAGAGGACAGAAAAGCAATCGTGACGGGATCGGGACGGCGGTGACCGTCGAGGCAAAGGGTCTTCGCCAGACGAAATATGTACAGGCAGGCTCGGGCTTTCTGTCGCAACACTCAAAGGAATTGTTTTTCGGTGTCGGAAGAGAGCAAAGCATCAAAGCCACGATTCGCTGGGCCAACGGGCTGACACAGGAATTCAAAGATCTGCCGGTGAACCGTCGGATTGAGGTTGAAGAGGGTTCGAGTTCGTTCGTGGCTAAGGATTTCGTTGCGGCACCTGCGGTCTACGCGCACGCGGGAACGATGCCGGAACTAAGGCCGTTGCCCGTCGATGTGGAAACGTGGCTGATTGAACCGCTCAAAGCGCCCGAATTTTCTCTACCTGATCTTGCAGGCAACAAGTTGGAGTTGAAGTCGATGCGCGGTGGGTTTGTGCTGCTCACCTTTTGGACGACATCGGCGCCGTTCTGCCTCGACCAACTCAAGCTTCTCAATCGGCGTAGAGCGGCTCTGTCCGCGAGCCATCTTGAAGTGCTCGCAGTCAACGTGGACGAAGCGGGCGATGCAGCAAAAGCGCGGTCGTTCGCTGCACAGGAGGGGATTTCGTTTCCAATCTTGTTAGCGACGGATGAGGTGGCGGGAATCTACAACCTGATCTACCGTCATTTATTCGATCGTCGGAGGGACCTGGCGCTTCCCAGTTATTTTTTGCTCGATCAAGAGGGAATGATCGTCAAGGTTTATCAGGGATCGGTCAATGCCGAGGCTTTGCTTCATGATTTGAGATCTGTCCCGCTTTCTGCTGAGGATCGCAGGCTCAGAGCGCTTCCCTTCAGCGGGATACTTGTCCAGGATGCATTTCAGCGGAATGACTTCACTTATGGCGTGGCGATGTTCCAGCACGGCTTTCTCGAGCAGGCGGCGGAGTCTTTCAAACAAGTGATCGCCGCAAAGCCCGACAATGCCGACGCCTATTACAACCTGGGAACTCTGAATTTGCGAAGAGATGATATTGAGCAGGCGCGTCAATTTCTCGAACGAGCCGTTAAGCTGCGACCCAATTACCCGGAAGCGTGGAATAACCTTGGAATGATCGCTGCGCAGCAGGCGCATCCAGAAGAAGCGATCCAGAACTTTCAACAATCCCTGGCACAACGGCCAGACTACGCGGTTGCGCTTCTGAACCTGGGAAATGTGTATCGGCGCCAGCACGCATTCGCGAAGGCGCAGGAGAATCTGGACCGCGCACTTACGCTGCAACCGGATGATCCCGAGACCAACTACAGCCTGGGCATGCTTTATGCGCAACAAGATCAAATGCAGCGCGCGTCGGCGTATCTGGAGCGAGCGGTGGGTTTGCGGCCGGACTATCCTGAGGCGTTGAACAATCTGGGCGTACTCTTTGTGAGAGGGCAGGACTACGCGAAGGCGGAAGAACAATTCAAGTCAGGAATTCGGGTTGCTCCGACATTCGATCAATCGTATTTGAATCTTGCCCGGCTCTACGTAATGCAGAACGACAAGGAAAAGGCGAAGGGAATCTTGCTCGAGTTACTGAGCGTGCAACCCGAGAACGCGAACGCAAAGCAGGCTCTGGAAATGCTACAATGAGCGACTTAAACGGCGCTTCACGCCTAACAAGGAGCAGAGTCAATCGACCTTCAATGCGATCTGTAAATCTGAGCTTCGTGGCGCGACCAAGGCTTTATGCGACCTTTATCTTGTGTTTGCTTGTTGGGTCTGGCCGCTGGTGCATGGGGCAGAAACAGACTTCAAAGGCGGCCACAGATTTCAACGAAGCAGAAGCGCTCATCCAACAACACCGCCTCAACGAGGCAAAGACAAGAGTCATTGAGGAGCTTCAACAGCATCCTTCAAGCGTTGAAGGTTACAACTTGCTTGGAATTATATTTAGCGATCAGCAAGATTATTCAGACGCCATCGCATCGTTCCAAAAGGCATTGCAGCTTAGTCCGAATTCCACCAAGACTCATGTCAATCTCGGAAACGTGTACTTAGTCGAGAAGCAACCGGGTGCGGCCGAGAAAGAGTTCCGCACTGTTGTCCGCCTGGATCCTGCGAATGTGGACGGGAACTATAACCTCGGCGTCCTCTTGATGATGAAGGGCTCGCCGGCAGAGGCAATTCTGCACTTTGCGCAAGTGCGACCAATGAATGTGGCGACCCGCCTGAATCTCGTCCAGGCTTACTTTTTGAGCAAGAGGCCCGCTGATGCAATGCGGGAAGCAACAGAGCTTTCTGCCGAGAACAAGAACGACGTTCAGGTGCATTTTTCGCTGGGAGTTATGCTGGCCTCTGAAAAGCAATATAAGGCTGCCCAACTGGAACTGGAAAAGGCGGATGCTTTACGGCCTGAAACATTCGAGATTCTTTATAACCTTGGGCAAGATCTTCTTCGCGCGGGCGACTACTCAAAAGCAGAAGTGACTTTGACGCGCGCGCTCCGATTGCAACCCGATTCGCCGGAGACCCTCTATCTGCTTGCGCAAACCTTGACGAATGAAGCGCGCCCCCTGGACGCGCTGGACCTGCTGCTGCGCGCGCATAAGTTAGCACCGGAAAATACGGACGTGATTTTTTTGATGGCCCAGATAAGCATGTCGCAAAACTATTTCGAGGATGCGATACCGCTGTTGGAATCAGGGGCGCAGATTGCTCCGCGGCGGGCAGATCTGCTGGCAGCGCTGGGCGAAAGCTATTTCATGGCGGGCAAAGTCGACAAGGCAATTGAAGAGTTCAAAAAGCTGGTCGACCTGGAAGGTTCGGCACGATCCTACGCATTTGTTGGACTGTCCTACCGAAACCTGGGAAGGTTCGATGAGGCCAAGCAATACTTTCAAAAAGGACTGAAACTGGATCCTCACAACAGCTCCTGCCTTTTCAACCTTGGCTTTATTGCCGAGCGGCAAGGCGACGCGGCAGAAGCGGAGAAAATGTTTCAGGAGGCGCTCCACTCCAATCCTGACTACGCGGATGCGCTGCTCGAGATGGCTAATCTTCGCATCGTGCAAAAGAGATTTCCCGAGGCAGAAGACCTGCTTCGGAGATATGTCAAGGTCAGCCGCGAACCAGGCACTGGCTATTACAAGCTTGCAATGGTGGAACGCAGCCTGCATGAGACCGCTGCTGCTGATCGAGACTTGAATGTATTCAAGACGCTGTCAAAGAATGCTCCCAGCGGCCCTTATCCCTACGAGCATCTTTTTGATTATCTCGATAACCGGTCGAAGCTTGCTCAGGGCGCACGCGATCAACTGGATGTGACGGAGTTGACCGACCAGATCAAGCAGCATCCTGACCAACCGGAAGATCTCTATCTGCTGGCTGAAGCCTATCTGAAGTCAGGGAAAGTGGATGACGCGAGAAGCACAATTGAGCAATTGGACAAGATCAGCTCCGGTGATTTCCGCACTCTGACCGGCGCGGGGGTGTTACTTGCTCGCTATCATCTATATGATGACGCGATCCAACACTTTCAGGCGGCGCTCAAGACCAATCCGAATTCGGATGAGGTAAAGTTCGATCTTGCGAACGCTTACTTCCGCAAACGCCTCTATCCCGAAGCTCTTGAAACAGCCGGACAGGTATCGCAAGACGGCCAGAAGGATGATGCTTATCTGGCGTTGCTGGGTGATATCTATGCGCACTCAGGAGATACTGCCCGGGCCTCCGAGATTCTTCAGGATGCGATTCGCCGCAACCCCGATAATGATCAGAATTATCTATCTCTCGCGCTAATCGAGTTACGTGGCAACGATGTTGCAGGTGCGAAGGAGACGCTGCTTAAAGGCCAGGCCCGCGTTCCAGGTTCGGGCAAACTTTTTTGGGGATTGGGGCTCACTTCGGCGCTCGAGGGAAACAATGCAGAAGCCGCGCAGCGGCTGGAACGCGCGGTGGATTTGCTGCCCGAGTGGGCCGGCGGCTATTCCATGCTGGGCGTCTTCTATTTTCAGATCGGACAGATCGACAAGGCCAAAGAGATTCTGAACCGCTTTAAAAACAGTGACGCCAGCGGCAGCCTGGATATCAATCGCATCGAAGAAGTCTTGGATCAGGCATCAGCGGCTTCGCCGGCGGAGAATGGGCCGATGACGGCGGCGAACAAAGCACAGTTTCTGCAATTGGCTCTGTCTTTGGCAGACAGAACACTATGAGCAATCGGATCCGCCTTGGTGCGGCTATTTTCCTAATCGCACTGACTGGCTCCTCGATATCTGAACAGCCCAATGCGCAACAGCCGACGAAGGCTCATGACACGGCGTCCAGTGGGCACTTCACTGATATTCGCAAACAAGCCGGCATCACGTTTGTCCAAGACTCGACGGAGAGCGACCAGAAGTACTACCTCGAGACCATGGGCACGGGCGTGGGATGGATTGACTACGATCAAGACGGGCTAATGGACCTTTACTTCGTTCAGTCCGGGGCGACCGACGCGTATACGCCGGCACATCCTCTGCGGTCGGCTTTGTACCACAACAATGGAGACGGAACGTTTACCGATGTGACCGCGAAAGCAGGGGTGGGAGGCGAAGGGCACTATGGACAGGGCGTCGCGGTGGGCGACTACAACAACGATGGGTTTCCCGATCTTTACGTGACTGGCTATGGCCGGGCTATTTTGTACCACAACAACGGGGACGGGACTTTCACCGATGTAACATCAAAGGCCGGCGTGGGCGACGATGGTAATTGGTCAACCAGTGCAGGATGGTTCGACTTTGACAAGGATGGCTGGCTCGATCTTGTGGTTACGAACTATCTCGATTGGTCGCCGAAGGACAATCCCTGGTGTGGCGAACGCAAGCCCGGCTATCGCTCCTACTGCGCACCAGGAAACTACAAGGGGCTTAGAACCAAGCTCTACCATAACAATCACGACGGTACGTTTACCGATGTGAGCGATAAGTCGGGCGTCGGATTGCCTGAATCGAAGGGAATGGGATTGGTGCTCGCGGACTTTGATATGGACGGTTGGCCCGACATTGCAATTGCGAATGATACCTGGCCTAATTTCCTGTTTCAGAACAATCATGACGGCAAATTTGCCGATGTGTCGCTGATCTCAGGACTCGCTGCAAGCGAAGACGGCAAGTACGAAGCGGGTATGGGCATTGATGCCGCGGATATGGACGGTGACGGACTGCTGGACGTATATATCACGCATCTGGATTTTGAACTGAATCGCCTTTATCACAACAACGGAGACGGGACGTTTACCGATGTAACTTATAGCTCCGGCATCGGGAACAGCGCGATGATGATGAGCGGAGTGGCTGCCAAGTTTATTGATTACGACAATGATGGCTGGCCTGACATTGTGCAGGCGAATGGCGCCATGTTGGACAATGTGAATCTCTACCACAGCCTTGTTTCGTACAAAGAACCCCTGCTCATGTTCCACAACCTGGGCAAGGGCCGTTTTGAGAAGGTGTCGGACACGCTCGGTCCTGACTTTGTGCGGCCGGTGGCGGGGCGCGGCCTGGCGACTGCTGATTTTCTCAATGACGGGCAAGTGGGCGTTGCGGTGGTATGTCGTGGAGAGTCTCCGGAACTGCTGCGCAATGATGGCGGCAACGGAAATCACTGGGTCGAGGTGCTGCTGATCGGCACAAAATCCAATCGAGACGGCATCGGATCAGTGCTGAAACTCACCGCCGGGGGCTCGGTGCATGTGGACCAGGCAAAGGGTGGCACGAGCTATATGTCCGCGAGCGATCCGCGCATTCACTTCGGCCTGGGAAAGAATTCGAAGATCGAGTCGCTCGTAATTACCTGGCCGAGCGGCCAAGTTGATAAGCTGACAAATGTGCCCGTCGATTCAATTATTGCCGTCAAGGAAGGCGTGGGAATCGTCCCGCATCCGTTTCCGAAAGTACTCAGCCGATGAAGCGAAAGTGGTCAATATGAAGAGCTGCGTTTGCCCCCATGTGAATGTTTTGATCAGCAATTTTCAGCCTCGTGGTCATGGGGTTCTATGAATATCCCGCGCCGCCGCTTCATTGGATCATCTCTTTTCGTGCTCGGCAGCACGCTGCTTGACACCCTGACGACCCCGCTTTGGAAATGGGGAGATCGTTCCGTAGTGAGAGCGGCCGTGTCGGGCTCTGCGGCCTCTCCGGTGCAGTTCATCGATGTGGCGGAACATGCGGGGCTCAATGTGCCCAACGTGTGGGGTGGGGTCGACCACAAGCGAATCATCATCGAGACCAAGGGGAGCGGACTGGCATTCTTTGACTATGACAACGATGGTTGGCTGGACATCTACCTGACCAATGGGAGCCGGCTTGGTGAGAATTGGCCCGCTGGAAAAGCGCCGACCACTCATCTCTACAAAAACAATCGCGACGGAACGTTTACCGATGTGACAGAAAAATCGGGCATTGGACGAAGTGGCTGGCAGACGGGCGTGTGCGTTGGAGACTATGACAACGACGGATGGGACGATATTTTCTGCACGTTCTGGGGACATAACATCCTTTTTCATAACAACGGGAACGGCACCTTTACGGATGCTACAGCGAAAGCGGGGTTGACGCAGAGCAAAGGGCGCTGGGGGACCGGGTGCACTTTTCTGGACTATGACCGCGATGGACATCTGGATCTCTTTGTCTGTAACTTCGTCAAGCTGGACCCGGACAAGCCACCATCGCTGAACGACATGACCTTCTGCCAGTGGAAAGGCGTGCCGACGATGTGCGGCCCGCGTGGTCTTCCAGGCGACACTGACCTTCTTTACCACAACAACGGGGATGGCACTTTTACCGATGTTTCAGAGAAGGCGGGGATCACCAAGCCGGGCCCGCGCTATTCGATTACGGCGGTCTCATACGACTTCGATAACGACGGCTGGCCTGATATTTATGTCGCGGTGGATTCAGAGCCCAGCATGATGTTCCAGAACAACAAGGACGGGACGTTTACCGATGTGGCCGTAATGACAGGCTGCGCCTACAACGATGATGGGCACGAGCAAGCCGGCATGGGAATCGGTGTAGCGGATTACGACTGCGACGGCTGGCTCGATATCTTCAAGACTAACTTCGCCGATGACACGTGCGACCTCTATCATAACAACGGCGACGGGACTTTCAGCGATCTCTCTTTCAATTCGGGAGTGGGGATCAACAACAACTACGTGGCGTGGGGCTGCGGCTTCATTGACTACGACAATGACGGGTGGACCGATATTGTTCAGGTGAACGGACATGTCTATCCTGAGATAGATAAGTACAATTTCGGCGAGACCTTCAAGAATCCTCGCCTGGTCTACAAGAATCTCGGCAATGGCCATTTCAAGGATGTCTCTTCAGCGATGGGGCCGGGAATCAACGCGCATTTTTCAAGCCGGGGTGCGGCGTTTGGAGACTACGACAACGACGGTGGCATGGATGTTCTCATCCTGAACATGAACGATTTGCCATCGCTGCTGCACAACGAAGGCACTCGGCAGAACTGGATCAAGATCAAGCTCGTTGGGACCCATTGCAACCGGACCGCTATCGGTGCGCGGGTACGCGTTGTGACGGGGAAGCATGCGCAAATCGATGAAGTCCACAGCGGCACAAGCGTGATGTCGCAAAGCGATCTTCGGCTTCATTTTGGCGTTGGCGCGGCAGAGACGGTGGACTTGATTGAAGTGAAATGGCCGACCACGCAGAAGATGGAGCGGTTCACGCAGGTGAAAGTGAATCAGATTCTGACAATTCGCGAAGGCGACGGAATCGTGTCGACGTTGAAACCGCATGCGCCTTAGGTTTTACGCGCGTCTCTGACTACTGCGGTGACGGTGATGAATCGGCGGGCTTGTCGGGAACGACGACGAGAAACTGCTTGACCTCGCGGCGCTGGCGTTCGACGGCCGCTGCTTGTTGCTTACCGATCTCGTCGTGAAGTTGGAACTCCTGGCTTGCTTTTGCACGATCGCCGACCCGATCGTAGGCGACACCCAGCCGATAGTGAGCTTCACTCAGTTGGGGATTGGTCTCAATTGCCTTGTTGTAAAAGCCAATGGCTTTTGCATAGTCGTGCTGGGAGGCTTTGAGATTACCAAGTTGCAGATAGGCATCGCTGCATTGAGGATCGATGGTTACAGCCTTGGTAAGGATGGTTTCTACATGTTCCAAGGCTTTCTGATCGATGGACAGGCCCTGCTGTTTCCATAGAGTCATCGCGTAGTAGTAGTTGGCAAGCGGATTGGCGGGCTGCAACTCGACAAATCGCGCAAGTTTCTGCTCGACGCACGCGAGGGGATTGGGTGCGGCTATTTCAATCTTGCCCATGAACAGATAGGGTTCGGGATTGGCCGGGTTGAGGTCGGAAGCATCGCAGAGGCGGAGAGCCGCCTCATCGTAGAAAGCGCCGGCAAAAAGGGCGGCTCCGAGCGCGGTGAGCATTCTGACCGATTTCGGGTAGAGCTTCGCCCCGACAGTAAACACATCTTTGGCCTGCAACACGGCCCGATGAAGCAGCAGTTCAGAGCCCCACTCAAAGTAGTTTTGTTCGCTGGGATCCTCGCGAACCGCGTGCTCAAAATTGTGAACTGCGGTCAAGGGATCGCCGAGATTCTCTGCGAGCTCGCCGGCCAGGCGATCGAGGTCCGCTGTTTCATTGTGTGCCATGAGTCGATCAACGTGCTCGCGCGCCTTCGCAAAATCGCCGTTTCCCTTCAGAGCCAAGGCAAGATCGTATTCGTTGGCCTCATTCTTCGCATCGATCTGGTAGGCGGATTGAAGAAGCGGTACCGATTCTTGATATTTGCCGGCGTGCAGGTAGAAATCGCCCAAATCGCGGTTCGTCTCAAATTTGCCGGGCGACTTGGCCAAGGCGGCGCGGAGGGCCTCTTCTGTTGCACTGCTTTTTGCAGAGTCCGTCGGGTTTGCGCCGGTAGCCTGCGGCTTAAGGGTGAGCGTCTCGCGCGTGAGAGCTTCGCTGGTTCGCAAACTTGAGTCCGACCCGTGCCCTCCGGCCGCTGTCCAGTCGGTTACAGCCGCAACCGTGAAATTGGGCGCGTCTGCAAATTCCATGGGTGTGGTGGCGGGCGCCGCAACCGCGTGGGAATTTGCCGAGGCTGCACCCGGTTCGAGTGTCAGATCGATATGCACATGATCTTCGATAGATGTCGTTGTGACTGTGGTCGGACGACTGCGAAGGCCCACCTTTTCCGCGGTCAGGGTGAAGGAGCCAAGTGCAAGGGCAGAATACGCGTAGGCGCCAGATGCATCTGTTTTCGTCTCGATTGAGCCAGGAACGCCCTTTTGTTCAAGGAGAACCGTCACATCAGCGACTGGTTTGCCGGCCGCGTCGTGGACGATGCCCTGAATCGTGGCCTGCTGAGGAGACAGCGCGGCAGGCTGTGCGGACGTTGCTGGATTGGCGACCCCCATTAGCGCCGCAAGACTGAAGAGGATGAAGAAAACGCGGCGTTTCACGGCGTCGAATGAAGGTCGCAATTCGCGCGAAGAACTCGGTTTCGCCGTCGAAACTTCGTGACTGCCAGCATGGTTCGTCATAGTTTGAGACCGGCAAACTGCAGGTTGCCGGTGAAGTTGCCAGAGTGTACGTAACAGACAATTGTACTTTTTTCTTGACAAAGAGTTTCTTTACTTGTTTACTCTATGCCTGTAGCGAACAGGCCTATGACGGAAGCTCTCTCTCGCGATCTTTTTCCCGGCGCACTCGAAATGATGATCCTCGAGTCGCTTCGGCGCCAGCCTGCGCATGGGTATGCACTGGTGCAGCATATCCAGCAGCGATCGAACAACCTGCTGCAGGTTGAAGAGGGCTCACTGTATCCAGCGCTGCAGAGGCTCTTGAAGGGCAAGCTGGTGAAGGCCGAGTGGGGCGTCTCCTCGACCAATCGCCGGGTCAGGACTTACCAGATTACGGCCTCAGGTCTTCGCCATCTGGAGCAGCAGATTTCAAGCTTTGAACGTATGTTTGAAGGCATTTCGCTCGTGCTCAATCCAGCCAAATCTCCCGTCAGTTGAGAGGAGTTTCCGATGACGTGGATACCGAGTTACTTCCGTCGCCGCCGAATCTATGACGATCTCTCTGAGGAAATGCGGCTGCATGTTGAAGAACGCACTGAGCAGCTGATGGGCGAAGGCATGAGCCGAAAGGAAGCCGAACGGCAGGCGCGCCGGGTATTTGGAAACCGAACACTGCTTGAAGAGCGGAGCCGCGAAGTATGGCAGTGGCCCACAATGGAATCAATTGTTGGTGATGTCCGATTGGCACTTCGGCAGTTGCGCAAATCCCCCGGATTCACGATCGCTGCGGTACTGACGCTCGCCTTGGCCATCGGCGCCAACGCCGTGGTTTTTGGCGTATTGAACGCGCTG
The DNA here is from genome assembly GCA_963800145.1 of uncultured Acidobacteriaceae bacterium. Classification (GTDB taxonomy): domain Bacteria; phylum Acidobacteriota; class Terriglobia; order Terriglobales; family Acidobacteriaceae; genus Telmatobacter. The sequence continues at coordinate 1,192,519 of CAWCZX010000002.1, forward strand.
ATCCTGCGACCGCTAAACGTACCTGATCCACAGAGCCTCTACACAATCGAGCGCGGGCCGTACAAAGCCGAAAACAATTCGTACCCCGACTATGTCGATCTGCGCGATCGCAACCGCAGCTTCGAAGCGATCATGCTGTATAACATCGTCTCCGCCGGATTGGATACGGGAAACAATCCATCCGAGATATGGGGCTACGAGGTCAGCGGCAATTATTTCGACGCGCTGCACATTCAGCCCTACCTCGGCCGCGTGTTTCATGGCACCGACGAGCATGGCCCCGACAGCGCCCCATACCTTGTGCTGAGCCACGCCTATTGGCACAGTCATTTCAACGATGATCGCGGCGTGGTGGGGCGGGTGGTTCAGGTGAACAAACACCCTTACACCATCCTCGGCGTGGCGCAGCCTGCGTTCCAGGGAACGCTCCTTTTTTTCACTCCGGACTTCTGGATGCCCATTGTGAACCAGGACCAGGTGGACGGGTGGGCTGCACTGAATGAGCGTGGACAGCAAAACTTCATTATGACGCTGGGCCATGTCAAACCGGGAGTCACAGCCGCACAGGCCGTCGCCGATTTGAACTCCGTTGGCACCTACCTTGAAAAGACATATCCCAAAGACGATGCGCAACATGACGTTTACGCTGGCGCGCCCCAGTCTCGCAGGCGATTTGGTCGGGCCCGCGGCGCGTGGATTCCTGACCGGGGTCATGCTGCTCGCCGGGCTGATTCTGCTGGCCGCTTGCGCCAACCTCGGGAGCCTGTTCGCAGCGCGCGCCGCCGACAGGTCCCGCGAAGTTGCGCTGCGGCTGGCGCTTGGTTCAAGCCGTAAGCGAATTCTTCGGCAGGTGTTTACTGAAGCCGTGTTGATCTCGCTCGTCGGGGGCACACTTGGACTTCTGGGCAGCGTCGCATTGCTGCGTGCGTTGAGCACATGGCGACCGATTCCTATGTTCCCCATCAGCGTGCCTGTAAGCCCAGACGCGAATGTGTATTGGTTCGCCTTGCTTCTGGCGTTGGCCAGCGGCTTCCTCTTTGGCGCTGTCCCGGTGAGGCAGGTACTTCGCACCAATCCCTATGAAGTGGTGAAGGCAGGGTCAAGCGGCATCGTTGCCGGAAATACTGGACGCCGCATCACCCTCCGTGACGCGTTGGTCGTGGTGCAAATTGCAATCTGCGCGGTGCTGGTCACATCGTCGTTGGTTGCGGTGCGCGGACTGATTCAATCGACGCACAGCAAGTTTGGTTTTGAGCCAAAAAACACAATCCTTGTAAATACCAACCTGGCGATGGCCGATTACGCCGGCGACCGAGCGACTGCCATGCAAAAGCGGATGATCGAGACACTGGAAACAATGCCAGGTGTCCGGTCTGTGGGATTCGTTCAGGTGGTCCCCCTCGGCGGTGCGGGCGACAGCGAAAGCGTCTTTGCTGATCAAACCACCGATCTGAAGCCGTCAAATCAAGCGGCGTATCCCTCGGTGTTCAAGATCTCTCCCGAATACTTCCACGCGGCTGGCACCACTTTATTGAGGGGCCGGGGTCTCAGCTGGCGGGACGACAAGAACTCTCCTCGTGTGGCCGTCGTCAACCAGGAGTTTGCGCGCAAGTTATTCGGTTCCGAAACCAGCTCCCTTGGCGGGTATTTCAAGCTTGAAGACGGAAGCCGCGTGCAGGTTGTCGGAATTGCGGAAGACGGAAAGTATTGGCAGATGACTGAAGACCTTCGACCCGCCATCTTCCTTTCATTTCTGCAATCGTCCTCTTTGCGCACCAACCTGGTGATCCGCTCGGACGGGGACCCCGGGCAACTCGCCGGTGCGATCAGGAGCAGACTACGGTCCCTCGATTCCGCCCTGCCATTGGATATCGAGACATGGATCAGGTACATGGACCTTGCGCTCTTCCCTTCCCACATTGCGACGGTGGCGCTGGGTGTACTTGGCCTGATGGGCGCGATGCTTTCCATCACGGGGATCTTCGGCATGGCGGCCTACTCGGTGAGCAAGAGGTTGCGCGAGCTGGGCATTCGCATGGCTCTCGGCGCGCAACGAACCGAAGTGTTGAAGGCAGCGCTCGGACGCGCAGTGAAGTTGCTGGCCCTCGGCTCGGCCGCGGGTTTGCTCCTGGGAGTTCTGGCCGCTAAGGTACTGGCGTATATCGTCTACCAGGCGAACCCGCGCGACCCTTTAGTCCTCGCTGGAGTGGTGGTTGCCATGGCGCTGCTTGGACTGCTGGCTACGTGGGTTCCGGCGCAGCGCGCGCTGTCAGTTGATCCCTTGATCCTGCTGCGCGAAGAGTAGTTGTTCAATCGCGACTGAAAAAATGGCGAGTTGGCCAACGCCCCTGGTCAGGACGGGCAGATTTGAACTGCCGAATTGCCCGGCGCCGCTACGCTTTGTCGAGCGCCCCTCGCAGGCCTGACTCGGGAATCCGCTAAGGCGGATTCAAGGTTGGGGCGCTTCGTGGGTCGGCAGTCCCGAAGAGAATTGCCGGTGCGAGCGGAATCGAATGCAAAAGGTTTAATGGTCGGGACGGGCAGATTTGAACCGCCGAATTCGCCCGACGCCGCTACGCTTTGTCGAGCGCCCCTCGCAGGCCTCACTCGGGAATCCGCTCAGGCGGATTCAAGGTTGGGGCGCTTCGTGGGTCGGCAGTCCCGAAGAGAATTGCCGGTGCGAGCGGAATCGAATGCAAAAGGTTTAATGGTCGGGACGGGCAGATTTGAACTGCCGAATTCGCCCGACGCCGCTACGCTTTGTCGAGCGCCCCTCGCAGGCCTCATTCGGGCCTCCGCTCAGGCTGATTCAAGGTTGGGGCGCTTCGTGGGTCGGCAGTCCCGAAGAGAATCCCCGGTGCGAGCGGAATCGAATGCAAAAGGTTTAATGGTCGGGACGGGCAGATTTGAACTGCCGAATTCGCCCGACGCCGCTACGCTTTGTCGAGCGCCCCTCGCAGGCCTGACTGGTGCGCCTCCGCTAAGGCGGACGCAAGGTTGGGGCGCTTCGTGGGTCGGCAGTCCCGAAGAGAATTGCCGGTGCGAGCGGAATCGAATGCAAAAGGTTTAATGGTCGGGACGGGCAGATTTGAACTGCCGACCCCTCGCACCCCAAGCGAGTGCTCTACCAGGCTGAGCCACGTCCCGACACAATCGAGCCGGCTCGGGTGAGCCGGCTTCAGGGGTCCAAATCAGTTTACACCAGCAGGGCTTAACACGTACGCGCCCTCACCGGTCGTGCTTATCGGCCTCGACCCGTCTCCTATTTCGGGCAGAGGCCGGTACGCCGCGGCTCACTGTGAAGGAGGAACATATTCCTTGGGCAGCGACGCTCCTTCACCGAAGAAGAACATCTCCATCTGCTCAACGAGAAAGTGCTGCGCGTCCGGTGTCCAGGGTTGCAGCCGATATTCATTCAGCAGCATTTTCTGGTGATTGACCCAGTCGCCCCAAGCCTGCTTGGAGACATTCTTGTAAATCTTTTGACCAAACTCCGAATCGAAGGGCGGCTCATCGAGCCCCTCCATTTCCTTCTTGTTGCGAACGCAAAAGACCATGTGCGCCATTGGTTATGCTCCCCTACCTATTGTATGGGAAGACATGCTGGAACGGGACGGCAGCGCCGAAGCAGTCAGGCGTGCGCCTGGATCGGATTGGACGTGGTCTTCTCCAACTCGGCCCACTCGGCCGGCTCGAGTTGCAGCGAAGCGGCGGCGATGTTTTCTTCGAGATGAGTCACTCTTGATGTGCCGGGAATCGGCAGAATCACCGGAGAGCGGTGAAGCAGCCAGGCGAGCGAGATTTGGGCCGGGGTGGCATGGTGCCGAGCGGCAATGCGGGTTAATGTTTGTGCCAAGGGGCTGTCGGGCTTGAGCAGTTTGCCGCCGGCCATGGGATACCAGGGCAGGAAGCCGATGTTGCGCTGTTCGCACCAACCAACTGTCTCTTCATGGCGGCGGTCAGCGAGCGAGTAGCGGTTTTGCACGGTCACGATATCGACGATTTTTTGAGCCTGTTCGATTTGCGCAGGCGCCACTTCGCTGAGGCCGAGGTGGCGAATCTTGCCCTGTTCCTGCATCTGGCGGAGGGCCCCGAGGCTTTCTTCAAGCGGGGTGCGGGGGTCGATGCGGTGGAGTTGATAGAGTTCGATCCGCTCGAGCTTGAGGCGGCGCAGGCTCATCTCGACGCATTGGATGAGGTAGCCGGCGCGGCCTACGTACTCGGTTTTAGCCGGGCCCTGGCGGGTGATGCCGCCTTTGGTGGCGATGACCAGACCTGCGGGATAGGGATGGAGTGCCTCGGCGATGAGGCGCTCGGCGATCTCGGGGCCGTAGGCGTCGGCGGTATCGATTAGGGTGACACCGAGCGAGACGGCGCGGCGCAGGACGCGGCGGGCCTCTTCGGGATCGTTCGGCTCGCCCCAGGCACCGTCTCCGACGAGCCGCATCGTTCCGTAGCCGAGGCGATGGACGGGCAGATCGCCGCCGATGAGAAAGGTACCTCTAGCGGAGGCATTCGGTGTATCCATAATGGATTCGATGCTACTGCATGGTTCCTTCGGCGCACGCAGACTCTGCTAAATAAGTGCAGAGCAAATGGCCGGGAACCGTATTCTGCATCGAAACGTATGTAGTAATGTGGATCACGCAAGGAGGACCACCATGAGCACGATTCCCTACCCCAATGCGCAAGCAGTCTTCTATCAGCAGTATGAAGCGGTGCGCCGTGACGAGGTGGTGGGAATCCTGTTGGCGCTGTTTCTCGGCACGTTTGGCATTCATCATTTTTATCTGCGCCGGAATGGCTTGGGGATTCTTTATTGTTGCTTCTGCTGGACAGGAATTACGACGTTTCTCGGCTTTGTGGAGTGCTTTTTCATGCCGGGGCGGGTGCGCGAGTTCAATGCCATCCAGGCAGCCGGAATTGCCGCAGCGTTGGGGATGAACGTGCCGACGTGGGGCTGGCCCGTGAATGCCAGCATGAACCTAGCGGCCAGTGCCCCCGCTTTCAGTCCGTCGGGGACGATGATTCCCGGTACCCTGGTCGCTTGCAGCCACTGCCAGACGACAAATCCGCCGGGTTCAAAGTTCTGCTCTACGTGCGGAACGGTGCTGTAGGGCGGATGCCCACTGCTTCAATAGGCGCCCACTAGATAAGCTACGCCTCATGACGCGCTCTGCCGCGCCGATGGTTCATCGCCCAAATGCCCATGCCACCATCAGTGGGAACTCTGCTCGCCACAGCGCGTCGCCGTGCGATGCGACCCGTTTGCTCATCACGACGTCCCCACCGGCATCGCGCAGCGCGACCGCCCAGCGGATCGCGTTATGGAGGAAGAACGGCTCCAACGTGCCGGCGACGAGGTACGTGCGCGGAATCGAACTCGGCTTCACACCACTCGGTTTGTAACCCCCGCCCGGCGAGCCGGAGAAGACCGCACCATAGACGTCCGGATGCCGAAGCCCAAGGGCGAGCGCCAGTTCTCCACCCGCCGAGACACCGAACACCGCGCTGCGTTCGGTGGGCAGCACGGCTCCGAACCGCGACCGCACCCATCGGCGGACGTCCTCGACGAAAAACCTCTCATGAGCCGCAAACCGTTCCGCGTTAAAGACCGGTGAGTACTCCTCGAGTCGAGGCATCTCGTCGGCCAGTCCGTGTACACCGACGATCATCGTGGACGGTACATCGGCCGCCTCGAGGAACCCGCCCCACTGCGAGATCCTCTGACCGTCACTGGCGAACACGACTGCCTGGGGCGGATCCGGCGGGACGTACACCGTGACCTGCCGACCACCGTCGTAGTCGAGCGTCTCAGTGACGAGTTCTCCCGCCATCGGATCGGCACGCGGTGGCTCCGGTGGTGATTCGGTGGCGCCCGCGCCGCCGGCTGTTTGGTCATCCATTGTCGGACTCCCTTCTTCGAGAGTCAGCATCTCGATCGATCGTGGGCCTCAGCCATCTCGGTCAACGACCCACCTTCAGAGGATGATATCTCGCCGGTGCCCAGCTAAAATCAGCGGACGCCTACTAAGGATCACCGACTTCTTCAAGAGGTGGGGCTTCGCCCGCTTACTTTCTTCTCAGCTCGCTCTCTGATTCTGTCATCGGCCAGAACTCGGCGCGAGAGGAAGACCAGGCGCGCCGTTGGCAAAATGCTGCCCGCGATTACCAGCCCATCTGGCGCATACGCTCGAGGATGAGCCCGCTGTAGTGATTCATGCGCTCTGGCCGTCTCTTGAGGGGAGCCGGCAAAATCGCGGCGAGCCGCGCCGCCTGTTCCCGGCCGATATTCCGGGCCGCAGTTGCATCGTAGGCACGACATGCCGATTCTGCGCCGTAAATACCAGGACCCCATTCGACCACGTTGAGGTAGAGCTCCAGAATTCGCTGCTTACCGAGGACGAATTCGGCCACCGGCACCAGCGTGAACTCTACACCCTTGCGGAGGAGAGAGCGGCCGGTGCCGAAAAACAGGTTCTTTACCAGTTGCTGCGTAATGGTGGAAGCTCCGCGCGAGCGACCGCCTTCCATATCGTCTTCGGCAGCGATTTGGATCTCGTGCCAATCGAACCCATGGTGCTGATAGAAACGCGCGTCCTCCGCGGCGATTACAGCATGCTGCAGATCGGGCGAGATTTGGCTGAGCGGAATGAACTTGTAGCGTTCGTGATACGGCCTCCCGTGAATCCAGGCCTGCAAGCGGCGCTGGATGTGCACCGCGGTTGTCGGGGGGTCGACCCACCGGGCGGCCACAAGGGTCAGCGCGGCAAGCGACCAAAGCAGTGCCAGACTGATGACAAGCCATCGCGCAAAAGATCGGAGAGAGCTCTTTGGGGATCGGAGAAAAGCCTTCCGAAGCGGGGTCTTGAGGGGTGTGTCTGGACTTTCACTCACATTACAGAATAATCGGGACGGCCCACTTCTCAATGCAGCTCGAGGCTAAGTCTCGCCGTTGGGGGTCGCGGCATCTGCCACCCCGATGTGTAATGTCATCCCATCATCCTTCGCAAACTGCGCGAAGGGGCATCCAATTCTGGGCGGCGGAGGTGGGAGGGTTAAGCCAGCGCTGTGCTCGCATCTCGCGCGGTGTGAATCGCCGCTCGCCGAGTTTCAAGCCAGTCGGCGACGATCAACGCGGCGCCGATCGCGGCAAGGTTGTATGCGTTTCCTCCCCAGGCCACATGGTCGTGAGGAGAAGCAGGGATCAAAGGCGCCAACGACAGTGCACTGAAGACCAGCAGCATGAGAGCAAGAAGCCGGGCACCCAAGACATCCAGAACTCCCGAGAGGATGGCCAGACCGGCGAGCACGAAAGCGATTCCGGTAAATACGGCCCAGAAGGCGCCACCCAGCGGAATCCACTTTGGGACCAGGGGAACCACAGTTTGAACGGCGGTCAAGTGTCCCAGTCCGAAAAAGACAGAGCAGAACCCAAAGACCCAGGAGGCGATGAGAGCTGTTTTTTGAGACTGGGAATCTCGCGCGGCCAGGGACTCCCAGGCAATCACAGCCGCGACGAACAGGATGATCTGCTCGCAGACGTTGGCGAGGACACCGACGTAGGTACTGAGCCGATATCCAAGGAAGTGCGGCGCCGTATAGAACCGAGGCAAAGGGAACAGGATGAAGATGCCATAGAGGACGGCCAGCGCTGCTGCGCCGACCCGTGCGGTCCGGGGCCAGAGGAGCGCGGCGCCTGCTGCGATCAGCCAGATGGCGGCGATGTATGCAAAGATCGTGGCGCCGGGAACATGGTCGCCCCAGGCCTGGATGGGTTGATGGGCGGACTCGAACTCGCCCCAGACGAGATCGAGGACGCCAGCGGCAATGGACGCGATGCCAAAAACAGTGATGCCGATCCTCATGAGGGACACCCCGGGCAGGGGGCGCTTCCCGGGTGGGCTCAGGTCGCGCTTCTGATCCTTTTATAGTGTGCTCTGGCTGGAATTCATCTGCAATTTCGAGAGAAAAATTTTCGTGAAGGCATCGCTGGAGTGATCGGGAAGATGCCGACCCTCCCGCAGAACTGGCTGTAGGGAGGACGATCGCAGATCCCGCCACGCTTTCGAATCGCCGGCGCGGGGACTGGGCATCTCCCTCACGATGACAGTCTGGTTACGTGTTCGGACTGCAGATCCAGATGGCACTCGTTACATGTTGGCGTGGCCGGAGCGCATGGACTCATTGAACTGGGGCTTGGTGAAGTTGAGGGCGGCTTCGAGGGCGGCCTGGTATTCGGGGGCGCGCTCGAGGAGCTTGGGCGTGGAGGCGGCGTATTCGCCCTGGAGCACCAGCAGGCCCTCGCCGGCTTCGTCGCCCGCCATGCGCAGCAGATCAGTTTCGGTGGTGTTGAGGTATTGCGCGTCGCGGGGATCGGCGATCCAGACGGGCTGACTTTGGCCGAGTACGCCGGAGAGCCAATAGACCTTGCGCAACAAATATTCGAGGCGCTCGGCGTCGTTGGTGTCGGTGAAGAGGAACTTCTTTTGCCAGCGGCTGTAGTAGCGGGTGGTGACAGGGACGGGCTGGCGGTTGCCGGACTTTACGAATTCGAGCTGGCCGAGATCGACCGTCTTGCGGATGGCGTTGTAGACGAACGTCTCCGCGTAGGGCTGCTCCATGGCTGGCACGATCTCGGCAAAGGTGACGGTGACTGAGGCGGCTAACTTGGCGTGCAGGTTATGCGCGCCGCCATCGGCAAGATACATTTCGCCGTGCACAATGTAGGTGTCCGCACCGGATGTGGAGCGATGAAATGGCCACTGGAACTTGCCGAAGGCGATGGGCATGCCCGCCAGGGTGACGTAGCAGTCGGGGCGGGGATTGCGCAGGCGCTTGGCCTCGGCTGCGAGGTGGGCCGTCATGGCCGGCAGCAATTGCGCCTTGGAGAAGTCGAAAGCCTCGCTCAGTTCGAGCTGCAGGGTGCGATTCTCAGCACCGCGCAGGCCGAGCTGAAACGCGGCGGTAGGTTGCCCGTGCAGGTCGCTGCCGGATTTTGCGGAGAGCAGCACCAGCCCCGCTTGCGCGGCAGCCGCTTCCATTGAGGTGACAAGGGCGGACTTCAATTCGAGAGTCATGGATTAGGGAACCTGCTTTGGGATCATTGCTTCTTCATTCTAAGGGAGCAACCGGGTGGACGTTGGCATTTACAATAAAGAGTGTGGAGACTGGACTGCTCGCGCCGATCATTCTCGCTGAAAACCTGACCAAGGTTTATCGAATGGGACACATCGAGGTTCCTGCGGTACGCGGGGTTTCCTTTGCCGTGGAGCCGGGCGAGTTTATGGCCATCGTAGGGCCGTCGGGTTCGGGCAAGTCGACGCTCTTTTATCTTTTAGGAGGGCTGACCCGCGCCACCGAGGGGCGGGTACTGATCGACGGAGTTGATTTTGCCAGCCTGAGCGATGGCGCGCGGACAAGGTTGCGAAGACATCGGATTGGCTTTGTCTTTCAGAAATTCAACCTGCTGCCCACCTTGTCGGCAATCGGCAATATTGAAATCGCGTATGACATCAGCGGCCGCAAAGAGCCGCTGGACCGTGCGTATCTAGACCACTTGAGCGACTTGTTGTCGATTCGCGGGCGGCTCAAGCATCTGCCCTCGGAGTTGAGCGGCGGTGAGCAACAGCGCGTGGCCATTGCGCGAGCGCTGATTACGCGGCCTGCGATTGTGCTGGCAGATGAGCCAACGGGTAATCTGGATACGAAGAACTCCGATGCCGTGCTGCAGATGCTGCAGCGGTCGAACCAGGAACTGGGGCAGACGACGCTGATGATTACCCACAACCCTGAGGCAGCGGCCATTGCGGGCCGCATTCTTTACATGCGCGACGGCGAGATTGTGCGGGAAGAGAAGGGATCAGGGTCTGTAGGCGCGCGTGATGGGGTGAAACCACAGCAAACGGGCTCTGCTGCGGTGGTTTGACCTGATTTCGGCCAGCCCGGTATACTCAGGCTTGCAGTAAGCGGGAGTAGCTCAGTGGTAGAGCATCGCCTTGCCAAGGCGAGGGTCGCGAGTTCAAATCTCGTCTCCCGCTCCAGCCGCTTTCCGGCGAAAGCCGGGTTGGCTAAGGCGGCGTGGAGCGACCTCGGTTCAAATGTAGAGGCAGCCCTGCCAAGGCGCGGTACCCAAGTGGTAAGGGAGAGGTCTGCAAAACCTTTATGCGCCGGTTCGATCCCGGCCCGCGCCTCCAAACTTTCCTCAGCAAATCCAATCTTTCAAGTAAGTTAAGGCTCACATCGCTTTTCGCTCCCGTTCGCTCCGAAACGGCCAGAATAGGCCTGATTTGAGCTCAAAAGGGGGCAAAAAGGGGGCAAAATCCCACATCGATTTTGAATGGCAAAGTCCGGCATCACAAGGCTTTCAGCCGTCAGCCTGTTCCAGCGATGTGTTTCGTTTTCGAAGCTAATTGTTGATTTCGAATTGGAGGTCTTTCAGTTCTGGGCTTCTAAGTGACTGACGATTGCCTGGATTTTCGGGACCTTTTCTTGGTCTGGGCGACACGCATTTGTCGAAGATGGAAAGCTGAATGGGCCCCAGAAGCTTGTCGCTCGCCCTTCGGAGGATTCGGGTGGTTTCGCTGACCCGCCTTCCGCGGGCCGGACCAGGTAGTTTGTCCCAGAGCCGGTTAGCGGCCGCTGCGAGTATTTTGTCCAAGATTCGAATTCCGCGCTCTGTTGGCATGAGAATCCGTTCTCTTCCGTTTTCCGCGACTCTCAAAACAGTCACCATGTTACTTTTCTTCAGCAACGCACACGCCTTGCTGATTTCATAGGCGGGCAGAGCGGTCTCACATCGGAGCGCAGACACAGAGAATCCCTCGCCGCGCCATGGCCGCGACTCTTGTACTGTTCGCTCCAGCGCATAGAGTGCCAGCGGCCCGAGGCCCTGCCTGCGAAGTTCAGGAAGCGTCGCCAGAAGGAAAAGTCCACCTACCGGGGCCATAGCCCTGAGCAATCGTTCTTGTCTGGTCATAAGATTCTTGCTACTTTGCAACAATCCTATGCCTCTTGGTCCATGGTGTAACTTCTTTAATTTCCGTAGTATTCAATTGCTTTTCAGAGTCCTGCGATCAGGATTTCCTTGAGGCCATATTCGCCAACGATGATTCTGGGCCCATGGCCGCGAATCTACTCAATGAGAACCCTCGCATCGGGAAGATCGCAAAGTCGGCTTGGAGCCGGGGTCCGAATAGCGGTGACGAGGGGCACCGATCAAGGGAATCGTGCAATGCATGAGTCGCTCAAAATCTCGGGGCTTTGGCTGCGGATGAATCCCATGAGATCTTTGCCTAGAGGTACCCAAACGCAATTCGCGGTTGTTCCAGACCGGACAGCCGCAAACGAAAGGACGATGAATGACTCGATATGTAGTGCAGGCTCGCGCATCGGCGCGCGCAGGGTTGAGGGACTTCTTCACCGGGATCTGTGGGTCCGGAACGATGCGCAAGTGCGGGGAAGTGAATCGCGCTTCTACACGCAACAGCACAAGCAGGGTGTGAGGAAACCCGACCGTGCTGAGATTCTCGCGAGACAAGATGATGTCTCCCGAACAGGTGGCGAACAATTTCGGCCTCTCAGTTGCCACCTTAGCGGACTGGCGTTCGCAACGAGCGGGGCCCGATTACATCAAGACCGGGGGCAGGATCTGGTACCCGGAGGAGTTCATCGACTCCTGGGCGGAATCGCAGATCAGGAGAACGAACAATGCCATTGCGGGTAAGAGGCGGGAAGTGGCACTTCCGATTCCGTCTCGACGGGAAAAGGTACGAGGGAACAACCGGTTTGGCCGCCACGTCACGAAACGAGAGACGAGCACAGGAGATGGAGCTGGACTATCGGAGGGCGCTGGAGGAGGGCCGCCGTCCGACTCGAAGAGTAATCGTCCGAGAGTTCAATGATGCGGTGCAGGACTTTCTTGAGTGGGCAAAGGCGCATTATCGCGAACACCCGAACAGCTATAAGCGCATCAAGACCAGCCTGGCGAGTGCCAAGGAATTCTTCGATAACACCCCCGTCAGCCTTATCGACGAGGGTCGAGTCGAGGAGTACAAGACCTGGCGGGCCATTAAGCACGAGGTCCGGGAGATCACAATACGCCACGACCTGCACGCGTTGAGCACATTCTTTGGTTATGCTATCCGCCAACGCTGGACTCGGGAGAATCCGATCTCGAACGTGGAGATTCCATCGGATGCAGATGCGGTGCGAATGCATATTCTCACCCCGGTCGAAGAGAAGATTTACTTCCAGCGAGCAGCGAAGATGCCCGATCTCTACGATGTTGGGCGCGTGATGCTGAACCAGGGGATGAGACCGGAAGAGGTCACGTCTCTTGCGAAAGCCGACGTGGACTTTGAACGTGGCGAACTGCACGTCCGCTACGGCAAGTCAGCAGCTGCGAGGAGAACGCTGAACATGACCTCAGAGACGCGACTGATCTTGGGTAGGCGGACGGCTGGCGAGTCGCGCTGGGTGTTTCCATCGAAGCGACTAAAAGGCCGACACATCGGCCGGCTCAACTCAGCTCATGATCGGCTGGTGGAGAAAGCGGCCAGGGAAGGCGTCACGGTGAATTGGGTGCTCTATGACTTGCGTCATTCGTTTGCCACTGCCGCTGCACAGGGAGGAATCGATCTGGCCACCCTCGCGGCAATCTTGGGCCACGGATCGCTTCGAACGGTTCAAAAATATGTCCACCCCACGGCCGAACACAAGAAGGCTGCCATGGCCATCTACGAAGAGATCCAGAGAAAGGCAGCCGCGAAGATGGAACCGGAGGGAAAGATTTGGAATAATTGAGCTCATATCGTCTCTCCCGACCCTTCGATCGGCATTATCATCACATGCGTGCCACGCTGTCTGCGGCCGGTGAGCGCAGATACACGCCTCGACAGAGCCCTGGTGGGATGCTCTGGCGGACTCTGCCCTATGGAGCGCCACATCCACTCTTGAGCGATTTTGAAGACGCAGCAGTCAATCATTGCGTTGAGCTCAGATCTTCGATCCGGTCTAGTGGATCGAAACCCACTGCGACCCTTTTGTCACGCATCAGAATGCCTTCGAGCGAATCGTTGTACCAGGTAAGCCCTGCCGCCGAGAATGGAAGCGTCTGAGGCTCTCGTCTCTCTCGCTACAATTCTTCGCCGGCTGCGCCCCAAAGATTTTTTCCGCTCGCAAGCTTTCCGCCGACCGAATAGTCTTTCTCAAGGCCTGTCGGCCCCGACGCAGCGATACAGTTATTGCGCCGATTGATGAACACTCACCGGAAAAAGCGGGCGCTGAACCCTCGTCAGTCACCTTTCAAGGAGTCCATCTGTAAGACCTTGGCAAGCTGGTGAGCGCGTGTGTCACGGGTGTGCCGGATACTTGCCGCCCAGGAACCTTAAATTGCCCGGTGTGAAGCGACTAGCCTCTGCGAAGAGGTGATTTCCCGGGATCAGGGCCCGGGAAATCTGACTAGAGGCCCAGACTCGCCGACGCATTCTCGCGAAACATCTCGCCCGGGCGGATGTAAGGGCGCAGAACGCGACGCGAGCGGTGACGCGTGGTTTTCGCGATGGCGCGTTCGGACGATCCGTTCAGTGCCGCCTGTGTCGCCATGCCGGCCCGAACGCTGTGGCCGGCGATGTTGGTGGCGTTGATACCGGCCCTCGTCGCGGCGGTCTTCAAAATCTTAGCGATCGAGTCCCGATGCAGTCCTGTGGATGATACGTGGCCGTGACGATCGACTGCGCGAAAGAGTGCACCATCGGTGACCTTCGCAGTGGAGAGCCATTTGCGCAGCGCTTTGATCGGGCAGGTATCATCGTGTTCGCCGAAAGGGATCGCGACTTTGTTGCCGGCCTGCTGGCGATAGCCCGCCTCCACTTCAACCCAGCAACTTGTCGCCTAGCTGTCAGTGAACATAGCCCTCTGCGGATGTCCCTTGGCCAATGGAGCGGGCGCAGCCGAATCGCTGAAGTCCGCCGTCCAGTGCCAGTTCCTGATCTCGGGCATGTCCTCAAGGTGCTCGCGAATGTAGTCGTGATGTTCTTTTAGCTTTTTGCCGAATAGCTGAATTGCGCTCGCAGCCTGCATACGGAGTCGCGGAATGTGCTTCAGCGCGTCAAGCGCGAGGTGGAATCGGCTCATCTCATTCAGAACGACCATGTCGAACGGAGTAGTTGTTGTTCCCTGGTCTATATATCCGTGCACATGGAAGCGGCCCTCATTGGCGCGCCCATGAACCAACGTATGAATGAGCCAGCGATTGTTGTGGAATGCGAAAATCACGGGTGCTTTTTCGGTGAAGAGCGCATTGAATGACATCTCGCCCATCCCGTGCGGATGTTTGTCTGGATACATCAGGGTCATCAGATCAACTACATTGACGACCCTCACCTTGATCCCAGGGACGTGTCTTTGCAGAAGCCATGAAGTCGCGCAGATCTCAATCGTTGGCACGTCGCCGGCGCACGCCAGTACGACATCCGGCTCTCCACCCTCGTCATTGGTTGCAAACTTCCACGTCGATGCGCCACGCGAGCAATGCTCCAGAGCTTCGTTCATGTTCAACCACTGCAGTTGGGGCTGCTTTCCGCAAGTGACAATGTTCACATAGTTGCGGCTCCGCAGGCAATGATCGAAGACGCTCAGAAGGCAATTGCTGTCTGGCGGGTAATAGACGCGAATCGTGTCGCTTCTGCGTGCCAGCGCGTTGTCCACGAAGCCGGTGGCTTGATGGCTGAATCCGTTGTGATCGTTCCGCCATGCGTGGCTGGTGAGAAGAACGTTCAAAGACGCAATCGGTTTGCGCCACGGATAATCACGGCATTGCTCAAGCCACTTCGCATGCTGTGTCAGCATGGAATCGACCACCTGCGCGAACGCTTCGTAGGAGGACCACATGCCATGCCGTCCGGTGAGCAGATAGCCTTCCAGCCATCCCTCGCATAGATGCTCACTTAATACTTCCAACACGCGGCCATCCGGGCTGAGCTCATCATCGATCGACACAAGCTCTGCCATAGAACAGCGTTTTGTCGCCTCGAAGATGGAGTTCAGCCTATTGGAGTTCGTTTCATCGGGACAAAACATGCGGAAGTTCGTCAGATTCATCTTGAAGATGTCGCGGACGAATTCTCCGAGTTTGCGCGGAGCTTCGGCTAAAACCTGTCCCGGCCCCGGAATTTCGAGTGCATACTCTGTGAAATCTGGTAGGGCAAGCGTAATCAGGGATCGGCCGCCATTCACATGGGGGCTGCCACCCATACGCAGATTGCCGCGAGGCGAGAGGACCGCCAATTCTTCAATGAACTTGCCATCCTTGTCGAAGAGTTCCTCCGGCTTGTAGCTTCTCATCCACGCTTCAAGAACTTTGAGATGTTCGGGATTCTCGCGAACGGTTGCAAGCGGGACCTGGTGTGCACGGAAGGTGCCTTCGATCGGAATTCCATCCACTTCTTTGGGGCAAGTCCATCCCTTTGGCGTGCGCAGAATGATCATGGGCCAGACGGGCTGTTTCTTGAATCCGTTCTTGCGGGCTTCCTGTTGAATCGACCGAATCTCGGCGTAGCAATCGTCCATTGCCTGAGCGAGAAGTTGATGCACAACCTCGGGATCGTCACCCTCGACGAAGTAAGGCTTGTACCCACGGCCGGTGTATAGAGCGTTCAAATCTGCGTCGCTGGTGCGCCCCTGGGCGGTCGGCCCCGATATCTTGTAGCCGTTGAGATGCAGAATTGGTAGGACCGCGCCATCCCGTGTGGGGTTAAGAAAGTTGACCGACTTCCAGCTTCCTTCAAGGGGACAGGTCTCGGATTCACCATCGCCAATGACACAGGCAACAATCAGATCGGGATTGTCGAATGCCGCGCCGATTGCGTGCACCAGCGAATAGCCAAGCTCTCCGCCCTCATGCATGGAGTTCGGCACGTGAGGTCCGCAATGGCTGGGAACTCCACCGGGAGTAGAGAATTTGCGGAACATGAGCCGCATGCCGTCTTCATCGGCTGTGATCTCGGGGTGTACTTCGGTGTAAGAGCCTTCAAGATAAGAGCAGGCGTTTAGCGATGGTCCCCCGTGTCCCGGACCGGAAATATAGATTATGTCCGCATCATTCTCTTTGATGAGGCGATTGAGATGGACGTAAATGAGGTTCTGCCCCGGCGACGTTCCCCAGTGTCCGAGTAGCCTCGGTTTAATCTGTTCCGCATTGAGTGGTTCGCGCAGCAGGGGGTTTTCAAACAGGTAGATCTGTCCGATGCAAAGATAATTCGCTGCGCGCCAGTAGCGATTCATCCTGTCAAGCATTTCAGGCGAAAGCGGCCCTTTGGGAGCCGGCGCACGCACCTCTGTTTTGCCATTTGCCGCAATCGCCGTGGATAAAGACACATCGAAGATAAACTCGGAAGCCTTCGCAGCGGGGGCAGTGCTTAGAGGGAGTTCTGTAGTGGCCATATTGTTGTTCCTTTTCTACTTCTCCGCGGCGGTATGAGAGAGGCGGCGGTTTGTGACGTTGATTCCTGATGCGCCCACAGATGCTGTCTGACGCTATTTCCTCAATTGCTTCTTAATCGCCAGCAGTTCGAGGCGTCGCTTCGCTGTGGTCTTGGGGTACGCCATCTTGAGTCCTCCAAGCGCATCAAGGACGATTTGGGAGACGATCAATCGCGCATTCTCCTTGTCGTCAGCGGGCACGACGTACCAAGGCGCATGGTGAGTGCTTGTCGAATGCATGCACTCTTCGTAGGCGATCATGTAGCGCTTCCAATATTTCCTCTCGTGAATGTCGGCTGTGCTGAATTTCCAGTTCTTGTCTGGCTCATCGATGCGCGCCAGGAATCGCTTTCGTTGCTCCTTGTAAGACAGATGTAGGAATATCTTGATGGTCTTTGTTCCGTTGCGATAAAGATGCTTCTCCAGATCGCGGATCGATTCGTACCTGTCGGACCAGATGTCTTTTTCATCACGCAGCTCTTCGGGCAATCCCTGGCTGCGCAAGAGCTCCGGATGAACCCGAACGACCAGCACGTCCTCGTAATAAGAGCGGTTGAAGATACCGATTCGGCCGCGTTCGGGAAGCCGGCACGTAGTGCGCCAGAGAAAATCATGTTCGAGCTCCTCGGCACTCGGCTGTTTGAAGCTGAACACCTCGCAGCCTTCCGGATTGACTCCGGACATGACATGCCGAATGGCTCCGTCTTTGCCGGCGCCATCCATTCCCTGGAAGATCAAGAGCAACGCATGTCGATTGGAGGCGTAGTGAAGGTCCTGCAGCGAGCTCAGCTTCTCCATGTGCTGCTGCAGAAGGTCCTCATACTGATTTTTCGAGCCGTAATAAGGATCGACAATCGTCGGCCACTTACCGAGGTCAACTTTCTTATCTGGCGGTACTCGGTAGCTCTTTGAATCGATCGTCATCCTGTCCCTTCGATGTCCCATGGGCATCTACGCGATCTTTTTCCTGGCCGCTGCGTCGGCGAGCGTTTCGCGCTCCGCTACAAGCCAGTCCTGGTCTTGCTGACTCTCACCTTGGACACGCTGCAGGTAAAGCTCATAGGCCCGCGCGGCTATCACTTGCGTAATGTCTAGCGATGGCTTCTTGACCAGCAACGGTGCTTTTGTGGGATCCAGTATCCGATATCCCAGCAACTTTACGCGGTCGGTTACGAGTGCCCACACTAAAGCGTAAGCCCATACGATTCCGGCCAACTTCCAGCCGACGGGCGTCATAAACAATCCGTACACAGCAATCAATGTCGCGATCGCCTGGGTGCTGAACACCGCGATCCACAAGATCCGCGCAGGGCGTATTGACCAGAACGGACCACGCGTGCGTGTCAAGAAGATGGTCAGATGTCCCGCAACCGACAGCAACAGATACATCAGCGTCTGGAGTTCGGGGTGACCGAGGTGGAAGACGCGGTCGCCAAGATAGAACAGTCCGAACGCAGCCACAGGACCGACCACACCCAGCACCGTAGCGATTCCCAGCACGAGGCGCATGTTCCATGCTTCGGGTTCGTCCTTGTAATGAACCTTATCGTACGCAATGGACAGAATGGCCCCGTCGTTGAGCACTGCGATGAGGACAATCATCACCGCGGTCACCGGGTAGAAGTTGAAAACCAGGATCGCCAGAACCATGAATAGAAGTACGCGCAGCGTTTCGGCGATGCGGTAGATTGCATAGCTGTTCATGCGCTGCACGATTCTACGGCTCTCCTTGATTGCGTCGATGATCACCGACAAGCCTGGGGCCAGCAGCACAATAGATGCCGCGGCGCGTGCCGCGTCCGTGGCGCCGGAGACGGCGATGCCGCAGTCTGCCTGTTTCAGCGCGGGGGCGTCGTTCACCCCGTCGCCG
This sequence comes from uncultured Acidobacteriaceae bacterium, assembly GCA_963800145.1. Taxonomy (GTDB): domain Bacteria; phylum Acidobacteriota; class Terriglobia; order Terriglobales; family Acidobacteriaceae; genus Telmatobacter. The sequence continues at coordinate 1,210,871 of CAWCZX010000002.1, forward strand.
GTCATGCCGACAAAGTGGCCGCGCTTTTGGAGGACATCGATGATGTGAAACTTATGCTCAGGGAATACCTGCGCAAATCCGTCAGCTTTTTCGATGGCCTCTGCCTGCTGCGAGGTCGCGTCTTTCTTGTCGTCGCCCAATCCACTGGCATCCAGGATGCTGGTGCCCATCCCCAGTTGTTTTGCGGTTTCCCGTGCGATGGCCAATTGATCGCCAGTAACCATCTTGACGCTGACGCCCATTTGCCGTGCGCTCGCGATGGTCGCTTTGGCCTGCTCGCGCGGTGGGTCGAAGAGCGGCAACACGCCGGCAAACTGCCATTTGCCTTCCTCGTCTGCACGCGCAACACCGAGCGAACGAAAGCCTCGCCCGGCGAATTCATTTACGGCGCTCTCCACGGCAGGCTTGACTTCGCCGGCGTTGACCGACATCTGCAAAATTACTTGCGGCGCGCCCTTGGCCACAGAGAATAGTTTTCCGTCCGCACCTTTGACCGTGGCTTCCGTGCGCTTATGCACTGGATCAAATGGCTGAAAGTGCACCACCTGCATGCTCTTCAATTGCTTGTCGTCTTTGACGCCGCCGATTACAGCAAGGTCAATCGTATCTTTATCTTCTGCCCGGGACGCGAGTGCAGCCCATAAGATGACCTGATCGCCAGGGATACCATCCACACTGAACGGATCGCCAAGTGTCAGTTTGTTCTGTGTGAGTGTCCCGGTTTTATCGGAGCACAGGATGTCCACGCCAGCCAGTTCTTCGATCGCAGACAACTTTGTAACAACCACCTGTTTTTTTGCCAGCAGCCGTGCTCCGACCGCCATGGTCACCGACAGCACCGTGGGCATGGCCACGGGGATGGCGGCCACCAAAAGTACCAGGCAGAATTCCAGTGTGGTCAGCACAGGGTCGCCACGGAAGAGCGCGACGATCAATATCATCACAACCAGTGCCGCCGCCAGAATAATCAGGTAGTCGCCGATTTTGAGCACCGAACGTTGGAAATGGCTGACAGTGTGAGCCTCCTCCACTAGCTGCGCAGTCTTGCCGAAGTAGGTGTTCGTTCCCGTGGCATACACTAAGGCATCGATCTCGCCCTGGCGGAGGATCGAGCCTGAAAACACCGCGCCGCCCGGCTTGATGGTAACAGGCAGAGACTCACCAGTCAGTGCGGACTGATCGACTTCTACTGAATCACCTTCCAACAAGCGTGCGTCCGCCGGAATGATGTCGCCCAGTCGCAAACGTACGACGTCACCCGGCACCAACTCCGATGCTTTCGGTGTGGTCCACTTCCCATCCCGCTTGGCCCGTGCATTGACTGCCAGTTTTGCCTTGAGGGCGGCGATAGCGTTGCCCGCCTGGTGTTCTTCCCAGAACGCCACCACGGCATTGGAGAAGAGGAGGAAAAGAATGATGGAGAGATCCATCCAGTGCCGGACAACTCCCGACAGAATGACAGCCCCTTCAATCATCCATGGGATAGGCCCCCAAAAATACGAGAAGAACTTCAACAAGACGTTGGTCTTCTTTTCAGTGATTGCGTTGGGGCCGTATTGCGTCAGCCGCTTCTCAGCCTCGGCCTGGCTCAGACCGTCCCGGGACGAACCCAATTTCTTCTGCAACTCCGGCATGGGCAGCGACTTGAGATCGTCCTTTGAACCGGGCGTCGACTGGGGCTTTTCTGCGTTTAATGTCATTGTGATTATCCTCCGAACCGCGCCTGGGCACCTGTATCGGGGCATGAGGGCGTCCGCAGGCAACTCATTCGAGCGGCGTCACAACAGGGTGGGATCTCCGCGAATGGTTATTTGGAAAAGAGAGAGTGATCCTTGTCGTAATTATTCTCGGTTTTCGATGCTTTCTCCGCGGCCTTCTCAGCGATACGCTCAATCTTCTTCTCGGCTGACGCGTCCGAGATCGTCTGGTTTTCCAGTTTTGTCGCTTCTGAGTTCTTAAATTGCTCTGGCATGGTGTTTTCTCCTGTTATTACCATGAACCGGGCTCGCTCAAGATTCTGATCACTATTGCTCTCATGTTTTGCTCTAATGGCTGACTGCTACAACGCCAGCGAAATGCTCAGCGCGAATCGGGGTTCCAGTTACTTCAATTTAGTAAGCATCACAAGATGCGATCTTTGAGCCATCTGGCTCAGGTGCTGTCGTCGGTGAGCACATGGCGATTTACCATGAATTCTTCCGCTCAAGAGCATGCCACAAGTCCTGTTTAACGGGCTGGTACTCCCCGGCTGCGACCATCATATCCGGCTTGAAGAACCTGTAGTTCTGATTCCCGTTCTTCTTGGCGTGATACATCGCGGCGTCCGCTTTCCTTATCAGCGTCTCTACATCGAGCCCGTCGCCCGGATAGACGCTCACACCGATGCTGGTCGTGACGTGAATCTCGTGTTGATCGATAGTGTGAATATTCGCCACCACCTTCAACAACCTTTCCACTGTAATAATGGCGTCCTCGGGGTGCATTAGCTCCTGAAGCACGACAACAAACTCGTCGCCCCCATGGCGAATTACCGTGTCCGGGGAGCGAACGCAATTCAGCAGCCGATTTGCCACTGATTTAAGAACCTTGTCGCCGATCAGATGCCCAAAGGAGTCATTGATGTGCTTGAAGCCATCCAAATCCAGAAACAAGACCGCAGCGTGGCACCTCTGCCGCCGCGCAAGGGAGATCGCCTGGCCGACGCGATCATTCAGCAGCTTTCGATTGGGCAACCCGGTGAGAAAGTCATGCTGTGAAGAATGGATCAGTTCCTCTTCCAATGCCCGCGTTGAGCTGACGTCTCGGAACACGATCACCGCTCCAGTGACCTGCCCTTTACGGTCGTGAATGGGTGCGACAGAATCTTCAATAGATACTTCGGTTCCGTCACGGCTGATCAGAACGCAGTTTAATGGCAAGTTTCCTTTCTGATTTTGCGATGCTGCCTTTTTCATCGGATCCAGGATGGGCTTTCGAGTGATGGCATCTACGATCTGAATCGTCTCGGCCATCGACCGCCCCGCCGCATCCTTCAGCTGCCAGCCCGTCATGGTTTCCGCGACGTGATTCAGAAAAGTGATGTTGTTCGACGCGTCGGTGCAAATCACGGCATCGCCAATGCTGTCGAGAGTGGCCTGAGCGCGTTCCTTTTCAGCGAATTGGATTTCATCGATGATCTTGCGTTCAGCTGCATTGAGAAGAGCTCGCATCAGTTCGCGCGGCTCGATCTGACCCTTGATCAGATAGTCTTGTGCGCCTTCTTGAATCGCCTGAACTGCAATTTCTTCGTCATCAGCACTGGACAACAACACAATCGAGACACGAGCTGCCGCTGCACGGACCCGCTTGACCGCATCCAATCCTCTTGGATTGGTCAATCCCACGTCCAATAGCACGATGTCAACCGATTGTGCGGCGAGATACTTCTCGGCGTCGCTCATTGACTCAACGTGGGCAAACTCAAAGACGCCTGAGATCGGGTCAGCGAGCATTTCGCGGATCAGACGAGCTTCGTTCGGTTGATCTTCAATCAACAGCAAGGTCTTGGCCGGTCTCATTGCCATCTGTAACTCCTCCCGGCCACCTTGCTCTCCGGATTTCGGGAACCGCGGATGCGTGCCTTTTGCACCTCACGATTACTCCTCTTGACATCATTCCAAATCACGACCTCGCTTTCTGGTCACTAAAGCTCACCGCTGCAGAAACGTTGACGACGCCAGTGCTACGACCCATTCATTGCGCGGGCCGGTTAGACCTGGATCCGCGAATTACCGGCAAATGCTTTGGGGGGAACAACAGGAGCCTTTTAAGAGTTGTGCTCGGGCAATTGGTCGAGCAGGACAACATTGAGCAGCGACTTGTGCACCAGGATGCGACCGTTGTAATCAATGAAGCCGAGCTTGCGAAAGCGATTCATGAAAAAGCTGACGCGAGACCTTGTCGTGCCGATCATATCGGCCAGAGTTTCCTGCGTAACCGGTGGAATCAAGGTTTCCGGTTCACCCGGCTTGCCAAACTCCGCCATCAACAAAAGAATCCTCGCCAAACGCTTTTCGCTGGAATTGAAGAGCTGGTCGACCAGATCGGCTTGGGTTCTCATGCTTCGCGCCAGCAAGAACTTCAAAAACATGTCCGCGAACGCAGGTTCGTCATGCATCTCTCGAATCATCTCCTCCCTCGTGATCCTGAGCGCTGTGCACGCGATTACCGCAGTGGCCGTGACCAGACGCCGTCCATGCACCATTGCCAGCGACTCCTCTCCAACGAAGTCGCCGACGGAAAGGAACGTGATAGTGGCCTCTTTGCCTTGGTGCGAAACGACAGTAAGTCTTGCCCGGCCGCTCTGAAGATAATAGACAGAATCTGCACGATCTCCCTGGGAAAAAAAGGCTTGGTTCGCCTTCACCTCGATGATTTTCTGACCAAGGCCCTTGTGCGCAAAGTAAGCAATAGGATCGAATGTTGAGGAGCTCTTATCGTTCATCATCGGGTAACCCCCTTCGAGGCGGTCTTGATGTCGTTCTCGTCGCCCTACCCTCATTTCAACGAGACAAGTTTCTGAACTGGGCCCATGAGGCAAAGTTTTGCAGACTGCCCTTAGAGTGACGCAATGGGGAATATCAGACTATGGGGGATTCTGCTAATAATGAGAGGTTTTGTCCGGAAAATCCCTGACAAGCGCCGCATTTGCGGAGTATATGGGGCAGGAAGGCGGCCTGTTACCGGATCTCTATCGAGCCGAACCGCCTGATTCACTCTCCAGGGATTCTGGAGTCAACAGACCCATCTGCACGGCATAACGAATCACATCACTACGCGTCTTAAGGCCCAATTTCTCAGCAAAACGCGATCGATATGTCTCGACAGTTTTCACACCCACAAAGATCTGTTTGGCTATTTCTGCACTGGAATAACCACGAGCCACGAGTCTGAGCACCTGCAACTCACGTTGGCTCAGGATGTTGACCGGCCTCTTGGATTCAGCTCTTGTACTTTTCTTTTTCAATACATCTTGGACAAGAATGTTGGCCAAACGGGGATCCACGAAGATTCCTCCACGATGCACCGCTCGTATGGCGGCAAGCAGCTCCGCGTCCACTGCTCGCTTCAACAGATAGCCTGAGGCTCCGGCAGCCAGCGCCGATCGCAGGTACGCAGGGTCATCGTGCATGGTGAGGACGAGCACCCGGGTTTCACTGCAGTCTCGCGTCATCTCCTGCAATGCCTTCATACCGCCGACCCGAGGCATGGTGAGGTCCAGCAACGCCACCTCTGGTCTCGTTTCCCGGGCCGTTTGAACGGCCTTCTCTCCATCGGCAGCTTCCGAGATGACTTCCATGTCGGCCTGGGCATTGACCAGCATTCTGAGTCCCGCGCGAAGAATGGCGTGATCATCCGCGATCATGACTCTGATTTTGTGTGTGCGCCCCGCCATTTCAAGTGCTCCTCCGCTTCCTTAACGGTTCGCGGTTCTGGTGGGCAAGAGGGACCTGCACCAGAATCTTCGTTCTCTTGCGCTGAGAAGTGAAACGAATTGTTCCGCCCAGGATTCTCGCTCTCTCTCGCATACTCTGAATGCCGAGGCGATGCGAGGAAACAGCGACGGCTTCAGCATCAAAGCCACATCCGTCATCGATTACTTCTACTTCAAAAGCCGTGGCCAATTGGGCGAACCGAATGCTGACGTGCTTGGCTCCCGAATGTCTTGCTACGTTGGTCAGGGCTTCCTGGAGGATTCGATACAAGGTGATCTGAATTGTTGACGAAAGGTCGCTGACGTCGAAGTTACCGAGGCTGAGATCCACAACTATTTGGTAGGTTTTTGTGTACTCGGTAACGTATCGGCTGAGTGCAACACCGAGGCCGTGGTCATCCAGCACCGTTGGGTGAAGCCCACGGGCTAGCCGGCCGATCTCGTCGATAGCCTGAGCAGTGATTTCACGCAGTCGATGTCCCTGGACCTTAACATCTGCCAGCTTCCGCGCGTCTTCCACGGTACGCAAGCCAACTAAGAGAGCAGTCAGCAACTGGCCGGCTTCGTCATGCAACTCGCGTGCAATCCGGCGCCGTTCCTCCTCTTGCGCCGAAAGTGTGCGTTCCAGGAGGAGCCGTCGAGCCGCTTCGGCCCGCTTGATTCCTTCGGCCTGCTTGCGCTTTTGCTCGCTCAGATCGGTTATTACCATGCCCAGGGCGAGGCCCTTGTATCCACGAAGCCGGTCAAGCGACAAATACACAGGTACTAATTTTCCATCTGTACGACGCAGGCTGAATTCGCCCTTCGCAACTGCTTTTCGAGCATCGAAAAGCAACGTTTCAAATCTGTCTCGCTCGTTTTCCGCAACCAGCGACTGCAAGGCACTTCCAACGACCTTCCGTGGTGGCTTGCTCATCAGTTTCGCAAACCTGTGATTGCAATAGAGGATGACACCATTTCGTGACAGCGTCACCGCGCCTTCGCTCATGGCCTCCACCAGCATGCGATAGTTGGGTTCGCCGCCCTTTAGAGAAACCACCCGCTCTCCGTGACGGTCGGAAACCATCAACGCATCTACTTCGCCGGACCGTATGGCGCGAAGGGTCTCCTCCGCACCTTTCAAACGAGCGAGGAGTTTCGTTTCCTGATCCGAAAGAATGAATCGCGGCTCTTTGCGTGGAGTAGTTTTGGAGCCCCCGCGGATTTCTCGCGGCGCACTGGCTTTGCCGGGCAGCTCTCCCCGAAGGACACGGCCATCGGAATGCGCTCGCTTGCTTGCCATTTCTATTAAGCCTTTACTTCAACGTACTGGTTTAAGATCCAATCCCACAATGACACTCTCGGTCTTTGAAAGGTTCCCAATGATTTTCTTGACCGGTGGGGGGAGCCTCCGTACCAGGGTTGGAATGGCAATGATCTGGTCGCCCTTTGCCAGTTGCGGCTTCTCAAGCAAGTCGATTACTTCGATTCGGTACTTTCCCTTTAGCTTGTCCTCACAAATTTTCCTGAGGTTGGCGATTGCTGTAACCGAATTAGGGGTTTGGCCGGCAATGTAAAGGCGCAGTATGTAAAAGTCACTCCGGCTGGTCTTGGCCGGGCGCTTCTTCGCCGAACTCTTCTTCTTACCCGTGCTCGTCTTCATGTCGGTGCTCGGTTCCTGACCGAAATGGGTCACTTGTTACTCGGCTGCCACAACTGCATGTGGGCCGTCGACGTTCGTGGCCAGCGCGTGATCCTTTAGTACGATGCCCAATTCGAGGCCTTTCTTACTCACGATCAGCTCGCGAACTTCGCGCGAGTGTGCCATGCCCCGGGATTTCAGAACGTAAAGTTCACGTCTCGGCCGTCCGTTCGGTTTGCTGTCCCGCAATACAATCCAGGTATCCATGAGGGAGGAAACGGCCGCTGCAGTTCTCTCCTGGGGGTCTCCTGCAAATGTCAGGTTCGTGAAAATCGATGTGACCTGCTCCACCTTTAGAAAATCTACCAGTCGCACGAGCATTGATTTGACGTCATAAGTGCCCGTGGACAAAATCAGGTTCGTGATCGGGTCGATGATGACGATGCTGGGTCGAAGCTGGGCGATCAATTTGTGAATCGCGGCCAGATGCCCTTCGAGGCCGGTGCTGGTTGGCCGCATCGCGTTGAAGTGCAGCAGGCCCTTTTTTACCCACTGCTCCAGGTCAAGTCCAACCGAGCGCATGTTACGGAGAATTTGACTCGGAGACTCTTCAAAAGTGAAATACAAACAGAGCTCGCCTCGGGCGCAGGCAGCGCTGGCGAAGTTCGCCGCCATGCTCGATTTTCCTGTTCCCGCCGTGCCGGTTACCAGGACACTGCTTCCACGGAAAAATCCCTTACCTTCCATCATCTCGTCCAAGGCGGGAATTCCCGTCGAAACGCGTTCTGTGAGAGCTTTGTGAGTAAGTACGAGAGAAGTGATGGGCACCACCGATATGCCATCTTCATCGATCAGGAACGGATACTCATCGGTGCCGTGGGAGGTGCCCCTATACTTGACGATTCGCAAACGCCGGGTGGAAATCTGATCCGTTACCCTGTGGTCAAGCGCAATCACGCAATCGGCAATGTATTCCTCCAGCCCGTAGCGAGTTAACGTGTGGACGCCCGCTTCCCCGGTAACAATCGCGGTAAGTTTATGGTCTTCCAGCCATCGGAAAAGACGCTGCAGCTCCGAGCGCAGTATCGCTGAGTCACCTACTCCTGCAAAGAGAGCCTGGACGCTATCGAGGACAACACGCTTTGCTTTGATCGTCTTTACCGCATGAGCCAAACGGATGAACAGGCCATCGAGGTTGTAATCGCCAGCTTCGGTAATCTGGCTTCGCTCAATGGAAACGTAATCTATCAAAAGCTTCTTGCGTTTCGAAAGATCACGTAAATCAAAACCCAGCGACGCCACATTGGCTGTCAGCTTCTCCTCTGTCTCTTCGAAATTCATGCATACGCCAGGCTCGCCGTATCGAACTGCTCCGTTGACCAGGAATTCCATCGCGAGTAAGCTCTTGCCACATCCCGCGTTCCCGCACACCAAAGAGACGCGCCCTTTCGGCAGACCCCCGCCAGTGACTTCATCCAGTCCTTGGATTCCTGTGCGGGATTTGGCAAGGGGAGTGCGAACGACTCTGGGGTTGGACCGGGGCATTGTAAGACTCCTGAGATTTCTGTCGTTCTGCTTCGGGTGTCGATGTTCTTTAGTAGCCTAGCATCGTGGATACTTCCAAGCCAATGCCCACACTGCGCAGTTCTCCTCGACTGCAGGGCAGCATTTTGGCCACCCCGCAGTCCGCGGAGATGACTCGCCATGGCAAGGTGCTTCTCGCCCGCTGTCTGGGATCTCGGTTTTCCGGATCGGTGGCTCAAAAACCTAACTGCGCAGAACGACACAAACGAGTGAACTATGAATCTGCAACCCGTTCTTGCCGTAGGCAAGGAAGCCTGATTTTCTGAATTTCTTCATGAGAGAACTTACGCGCGGCAGTCTTGTGTCTGCTAAGTTGGCGAGAGCCTGGTGGCTGACCCTCGGAATCAAAGTCGCGGGCGCGCCTTTCTCACCGAAATGCGCACGTAAGAGCAGAACCCGGGCTAATCTCTTTTCGCTGGGATCGAAGAGCTGATCGACCAAAGCCTCGTGATATCGGATATTGCGCGCCACCAGGTGCATTACGAATAAATCAAATAGCGTGTGGTTCTTGTGAAGGGCGAGCAACATGGCTCTTTTATTGATTTGCAGAAGTTTGCAGTCCGTCATCGCGGTTGCAGACTGCATCCGCAGTGGCTGTCGAGCCAGCACGCCGTCTCCAAAGAACGCACCATCGGTCAATATATTCAGGGTTGCCTGCTTACCGAAACTGGATGTCACGGTGAGCTTTACCTTGCCTTCTTGAATGTAGAAAACTGCGCCATCCTCGTCGCCCTGTGTGAAGATTGCCTGTTTCTTAAGAAAGGCCACGGCTTTCGCACCCTTGCCGATGTCGGCAAGGACTCTCTCTGAAGCGAGGACGCGACTGTTCTTAGCTGACTTGGTTGGCGCCATAAAGGACTTCTCCCGGCCTCGGACCATGCCTCCTTGATTTATGCCACATAGGTGATCTCCAAAGATGCTCAACTCTGCTCACAAGGCGCGCGAGTGCGTGTCGGCGTATGATTCAGATAGCATCCATTTTGCCCTTCTCGCCGTTGGCATTCCAGGCTTCGCCCCAGACGAGCATCTTTCAGATACGCAACCGAATCGACTGGAGCCCCCATGAGCATCACTGAGAAAAGCGATGTAAAGAACCACCTGTCTCCCCGCTATCGCACGAAGATACATCTGTGCGATCCAGCCAGTCAGCCGGATGCAACCGGGTACTCAGTGACAGAATCAGACGCAATAGGAGCAGGCACTTCACCCACTGCGAAGCATGATTCCGCGGAACGGACGATCGCCGTCATGCCATCGACCCCGACCGGCAATTCGACCTGTTGCACGGACACTCAAGTATCCGAAGCATCAAATAGCGCGCAACAGTGAAGAAGAATACCCTTTCTTCTGCACGTCTCCTGCAGGGGGGACGCGACCTGCCAAGCCGCCTGGATTCGGTCAGGAAGCCCCGCGTCGACAGCCGGACACTTGTGGAAGAGATTACGATGTTGTTCTTCGACACAATGATTCCCCAGGCGGGCAAGCACACCATGTGGATGCGGGTCTCCTGCTCCTGAACGGGTTTTGGGCCAGCGCCAGCCCCTGATTGAAAGGAGTTCATCGATGAGCGTTGAAACAATGGCCTGGCCGGATTGGCTACCGCGAGTATTGTGGATTCGTCGAGTGTGCCCTCGCTGCAACTCCGTCAAATTCAAATCTGGCGAGTTGCGCTCATTCGATTGTCTCCTCGGCATGTTTGCACTGCGGCCGGTCCGTTGCATGTTTTGCTGGCGACGGTACTATTGGCTGTCGATACGTGGAGTAGAATGAGCACTCTTCAAGGAGAATCGGGTCCGACATCAAATGATCTCCTACACGATCTTGTCGCCAAACACTATGGGGCAGATGTGAACTATCAAATCGTTGTGCAATCCGCGGATGACGTCCAAGACATCGAAAATGCTCCGGCCGTGAGTATCGGGCCGTATTTGCTCAAGTCGGACCAGACACGGCTCCTGGCGACAATCAGCGTTTATAGTCGTCGCGGACCCCGATCAACTGCCTGACGACCCCGCCAAAAAACCGGCGGCTCGCCTCAATCCATCCAAATAGCCCGAAGCCTGCGAATCCCAATCTGGCGGACCTGTTCAAAACTGAACAGCTTGGCAATTGCGTTCATGGCACACTCGCTCCAGATCCTAAGTTTATCTGGTAGGCAAGGTGGGCTATGCCCGACGCAACGAAGAGAATTCTCATCGTGGATGACAAGGAATGCATACGAACCACGATGTCGCTCGTATTGACTGAGATGGGGTATCAAGTGCGTTCTGTTGGGGACGGCCTCGCCGCACTGCGCGCGATTCGCAAGGATACTCCTGAGATTCTTCTTTCCGATCTCAATATGCCGGGAATGTCAGGATTTGAATTGCTGTCGGTGGTCCGGCTCCGGTTTCCGGCAATTCTTGTGATCGCCATGAGTGGCGCGTTCTCCGGTAACGAGGTGCCGTCCGGCGTTCCCGCCGATGCCTTCTATCAAAAGGGCAGCAGCCCGACCGCGCTCTTGCAAATTTTGAAAGCACCGCCCCGCACGAAACGTCCTGTTCCGCAACCTTACCGCGCACCGGCGCCTCTCTCGATTCAGCGAAACGGAAACGGACTTTCAGGGAAGCCAGAAGTCGCGATTACTTGCCCGGAATGCCTAAGGACTTTTCCTCAGGTCCTCGATTGTTCCGGCTGCACTTCGTACCAAGCGGACTGTATCCATTGCAGCAATTCGGTTCGGTTCGAAATCGTCGAGCCGTCAGATCGGATGCCTCTTCAGGCTTTTCGCCGGGGAGACAGCGCTCCTTCGTGGGCACCGGATTTGTCCACCCTCAGCAATTGAATACAACAAGAAGGAGCTCGACCTATGCGCACGATTGCTGAGTTGAGCCTGCTCTTACGGGTGCAGGTTGAACTTCCCCAAGGTCTAAGACTCTCGACCGATGAGTTCCGCGAAGGCTGGCGATTTGCGCGGTCAGTCGATGCCCACCGCCTGAAGAGAAGGATTCTAAAGCGGGGATGGAACTTCATCAAGAATGACTCTGGATTCCTGAGAAGCGGTGTGGGAGACACAGCACAGGAAGCGATCGCAAGCGCTCTGAAGCTGGCTCTTCGCGAGACAAATGAACACATGAATGCCGTCGAAATAGAGCACATCCACTTGACGCATTATCCATGGTTCTTTCTGGCCAGGGTAGGCGTCTCTCCTTATTGCATTCAGGAAGGTGCTTCCTTGTCCCTGCTCAATCATGCCGCCGCTCCCTCCCCCGCCCCGCGGCCACCGCGTTTGCCGCGCAAGTCAAATGAACTGTTTCCACAATTCGCCAGCGCACCGCCCCAGCTCAGACAAATGCTGATTTCATCGGACCGATCGGAGAATTGCTCACTATGATGACGCTTCAAATTGTGTGCATGTTGTTGTTTCTGTTTCAGCAATCCTCGCTCTGTTATTCAGCGCCAATTCGTCGCCTTGCTCAGGCTCCCTTTCGCCATAGAGCTGGCTCTTGAACGATAGCCAGCCTCGGTGTCAGCACAGGCGCGTTGCATATGCCGAGGCGAAGCTTTGAACCGCTGGACAGAATGGCAAGGTAATCCTGACTTATGACCCATAAATGGAGATTGGTCTTTTCACATGCGGCAGCAATGATTCTGGTCGCGCTCTCATCGAGCGGAAACCTGTTTGCCTACTCGGTTCTCACGCACGAGGAAATCGTCGATCTGGCGTGGACATCCGAGATTCGGCCCCTCCTGCTACATCGCTTTCCGGATCTGACTGAAGACCAGGTCAAGGAGGCGCACGGCTATGCCTATGGAGGCTCAGTCATTCAGGATCTGGGCTATTATCCTTTCGGCAGCAAGGAATTCAGCGACCTGGTACATTACGTCCGCAGCGGGGATTTTGTTCTTGAATTGCTTCGCCAAAGCCAAGATGCCGACGAGTACGCCTTCGCATTGGGTGCGCTGTCACACTACACGGCAGACATTGACGGTCACCCTGCGGTGAATGAGGCCGTCGCTCTCCGCTATCCAAAGCTCCGCGCGAAATACGGCAGGTCTGTTCGCTATGCGCAGGACACAACCGCGCATTTGAAGATTGAGTTTGGATTCGACACCTTGCAAGTGGCCAAAAACAGATACCCGTCGGATCAGTACCACGATTTCATAGGATTCAAGGTCGCACAGCCATTGTTGGAGCGGGCCTTTCCAGTCGTATACGGACTGCAACTGAAAGACGTACTCCCGCACGAGGACCTCGCGATCGGTTCTTATCGCTTTTCAGTCAGCCGGCTTATTCCACAAATGACCAAGGTCGCGCTTGAGACACACAAGAAGGATCTGATGCGTGAGACACCAAACTTTGCGAAGAAGAAATTTCTCTATCGCTTATCTCGCTCAGATTACGAGCGGGAATGGGGAAAGACTTACACGAAGCCGGACTTGGGCACCCGGGTCTTATCGGCGCTCTTGCGCTTCATTCCAAAGGCAGGTCCCTTTAAAGGATTGGGCTTCGATAACCCTACGCCTAAAACGGAAGACCTGTATATCAAGAGCATCAACACGACGGTTGATCAGTACCGTGTATATCTCACGGAAGTGCGCGCAGGAGCGCTGGTGCTACCCGACCGCGATCTTGATGACGGTGTAATGACCGCGGCAGGGGAATACACGTTGGCTGACAAAGCCTACGCAAGCCTTCTGGCCAAACTGGCCGAAGGAAATTTCAAGGGCACTTCTCCGCAACTTCGTGACAATCTTCTCGCGTTCTATTCCAATCTTTCGCTGCCGATCGAAACGAAGATGAATCCTGCACACTGGCAGGCCGTAATAGCCAATCTAATTACACTGCGGGCTGCAACGCCTTCACTGGTCGCCGAACATCCGGCGCCGTGATCATGCTTGCTCGTCTCGGTTGCGAAAGCGTATTCAGGCATATCGATCTGTCAAAGCAAAGGCGTTCCATCGGATTCGCAGCTGCCTGTCTGTTTATATTTCCCGGAACGATGGTGGCATCAGCCCAACAGCTCGACACGGCTGCGGTGATTCAGCGGGTAGACGCCGCGGTCAAGGCCAGAATTGAGAACATTTCAGGATACACAGACGTCGAACACTACGCCGTGTTCAGACACAAAGATGAAACTCATCCTGTCGCGGAAATGACGGTCAAAACTACTTATCAGAAGAATTCAGGTAAGATTTACACGATCGTCTCGCAGACTGGATCAGAAATCATCCAGAAGCTGGTTTTGGACACGATTCTCGACAATGAGAAGCATCTGAACGAGCCCGGCATCCGGGAGGGTGCGTGGATCACTTCCGAGAATTACGAAATGAAACTTGAGCCAGGCGGAATTCAACTCCTGGACGGCTGGCACTGTCTCGTTCTAACCCTGATCCCGAAGCGCAAGGAATCCTATCTTATCGACGGAACTCTGTGGGTGGACTCGGCGGATGGTTCGATAGTTCAACTTCAAGGAACAGCGTCCAGGAGTTCGTCAATACTGACGGGGCCCACGCAGGTTCTGCGACAATATGCAAACGTGAACGGCTTTTCGCAGGCCACCCATGTTCGAGCGGTGTCAAACGGCTCCATGTTCGGCCAGACAATCGTAAAGATCGACTACCGGGATTACCAGATCCAACTCCGCCCAGTTCCATAGGCGCCTTCGGCCCTCTGTCCACCTCGAGAATTGATGGTCAGCCGGGTCCATTTCGTGGCAGGGAATCCTTTACCCGGCCGCTGCCTTTGCTTTCGAATGCGTGCGCGGCACAACCTGCAACGCGCGTTGTGCCTTCGAAACGGGCTTCCGCAAACGACGAAGCTTCCATATCCCGAAGCAGATTCCGGCTACCACCAATCCGACGAACACGCAAAGCAGCGGCGTCGACCATCGCTGGAGCGTTCCTGACCAAATGCGGATTACCTGCCGTCCATAGGTGACGCCAAGCCAGGCAATCAACGAGTAGCGCAGCGTGCGAGCCGCGCCGTAAACAATGAGGAACCGGACGCGCGAAACGCCCAGCGCGCCGGAAGCGAGCGCAAACGGCAGCAAGGGAATGGGTGGTGGAAGGACTGCGGGAAGAAACACTGCGAGAATAGGATGATGCTTCACCCACGCGACAACCCGTTTAAGAATTCTCGCCGGCACATGGTGGCGCAGAGCCGATTCACCACCTTTGCGCCCAACGGCCCAGGTTGTGTAACCGCCTATGAGGCTGCCGGCGATCGCGAGCGAGGCAAAAAGCCATGGACTTCCGCTGTGCGCCACAAGCCAAAGCAGCAGCAGGTCGGTGCTTCCGGGCAGAGGCAGAGGAATCACCGAGGAATCGATCACCGCAACGGAGAAAAGCCCGAACGCTCCCATGTGCGTGAGCCAATGCGGCATCGAGGACTGATGCGTCAGGGTCGCGAGACACTGAACGGGCTGCCGAAAAAGGCTGGTCATGCAAACCTGAACCGCGAACTCAATTTCGGCTTCGGGGTGAGTTGCATCCCATTTTCCTTCCCTGGCCTACGAACGTCGTTCGTACGCGTTCATCCAAAGCAGGCGAGATAACCAATCGGTCAATCCCATCTTGCCCTCTACCGTCTCTCGGGTCTCTGATGCCGTGCAAATTAAACCGCATTTCTCCCAGCTGTACTCGAATTCGCGTCGAGCCAGGTAAGCAGACAACGAATGCTGCCTGTGGCCAATGCCACGCAAGAATCGCCCGCCCCATAGTACAAATGAATTGTGTCTCCATCCGTGCCAATTGTTTGTCCGCATGGAAACACCACATCTTTCACATCTCCACCGCACTCATACGGCGCTTCCGGCCCGAACATCCAGGAGTGTCCGCGCTGCAAGCAGATCTCCGGTTGTTCTAAATCGAAGAGAGCCAGGCCGAGGCGGTAGATGCATCCCGAGGCTGTTTGCCGAACTCCGTGATAAATCATCAACCATCCCTTGGCGGTTTCAATCGGGGGCGAGCACAGTCCAATCTTATTGGCATCCCACCAGCCGCCGCGCCGTGCTTCGAGGATGATTTTGTGACTGCCCCAATGGCGCAGATCGGGAGAGTAGGAGATCCACATATGGGCGCCCAGGGTCGTAACGGGCCGGTGGATGAGAGCCCAACGGCCCCCTATCTTCCGAGGCAAGAGCGCTGCATCTTTATCCTCGGGAGACATGACTACGCCGAAACGCTCAAAGCTCCGAAAGTCCTTCGTTAGTGCCAATGAAACTCCCGGTCCGCCGCGCGCAAAGGAGGTGTAGGCAACCGCGTATTGCTCGAGTTCCGGCACGTAGGTGATCCTCGGATCTTCAATTCCCCAGATTTCTTCGGGATAGTCCGTCGGATTTGCCATCAGCGTCGGGCGGGAGTCGACTCGCCATGCGTCGATGCCGTTGCTGGAACGGGCGGCGCAAAGGTGCGATAGGCCACTTCTGTCTTCGACGCGGCAAAGCAACAAAGTATCCCCTTCGGGCAGACGTACAGCTCCAGCGTTGAAGACGCTGTTAATCGGATAGGGCCAGTCCTTCCTGTTGAGAATAGGGTTACCCGCATGCCGCGTGAACAAAGGTTGATCGACGCAGGCCTGAAGCTTTGCAGCTTCGAGAGCGATAGATTCCGGCGATTCAGCCGGCGAGATGGTCTGATTCAAGGGCAGCACTCGTTTCCTGATGAAGTTGCTCTGCGTTCGCTACGTTGACGGCTCGCATTCCAAGCAGAGCCATCAGGAACGAAAGAGTTGATTCAGCTCCTTCGTTTTCATTCACGCGGTCCGGATGAAGCCCATCCTTGCATCCGCCTGTCACTGCATCATAGAGGGGCGCTTGCAGATCATTCTTACCGAGGAACCAACCGAATACCCGCCTGGCTTCCTCAAGCCATTGGCTCTCCTCAGTTAACCTATAGACCTCCAGGCACGCGGAAACTGTCGCACAAGCCTCCACAGGCTGTTGATCGAAGCGCGCTTTCTCATTTCCTTCTATGAAGAATCCGCTCGATCCAATGGGTACGAATATCTCCGCATCGTCACGGTGTTGCTGGACCACCAGCCACTTCAGTGAATCCATGCCGGCCTCAATCATTCTGTGGTTGTTGCTCCGCCATCCGGCAAGGATGAGCGCTTGCGGCAACCTCGCATTCGAATACGAGAGACTTTTCTCGAACCAATGCCAGGTTTCAGAACGACTTCGCTCGTAGATGTCCAGTAATTGGTTGGCAAGCGAATTGCGAATGCCTTGGATGGTCCTGTCACCTGGGAACCAGTCCAGATAAGCTTGCAGACCCAGAACGCTGAATGCCCAAGCACGTGGGCTGGTAAACGTCAAAGCCGCTGGCACGGCAGCCTCAAAGAGCCTCCCCGCCGCCCCGCGCAATCCTGCATTCTTTGAATGGCCAAGCACAGTTCCCAAAGCCCACAATGCCCTCCCATGACTGTCTTCCGAGCCGCCTTGTTCAAGCCAATTGCGATCGTAACCGAGAAAGTTTCTGAACCGTCCACTGTCGGAATTGAAGGCAAGCCAGAGAAAGGCCAGGTATCGACGAGAAAGATCGGAATGCTCCGTCTCATTCTCGAACGACATGCTTTCGTCCAGAAGAGTGGAAACAATAAGAGCGCGCGCATTGTCGTCGGTCGTATAGCCCTCGCGTGTGTTGGGCACTGAAAAAATAGCATGCTGCAACATGCCTGTGTCATCCGTCATATTCGAGAGGTGAGCTGTAGTAAGCAGTGGAAGACTATCGACCGCTTTCTCTGCGAGATCATCGTGCAGAGCGGGTTTAGGCCGAAGTGTGCGTTCAAACCGTGCACGTTGAAAGCTCGCCATATACGCTCGCGCGGTCTTCGGCCACGTCGTTCCACGCGAATAAAGATAGGCGCGCTTTCGCATCGCGTGGCGCTCCGCATCGTTCTCCAGCAGCTCGATCACAGCTTCTGCGATCGAATCGGGGGCATCGAAGGGAACGATCACACCTCGTTTATCTGCGAGCAACTCCTTGGCATGCCAATACGGCGTCGAGACAATCGCCTTTCCGGCACCGAGTGCGATGGCGAGAGTGCCCGAGACCACTTGCGCTTCCTGTCGATAGGGCGTGATGTAAATGTCCGCCGAGCCAACATGCTCGATCAGTTCTGCCTCACTCACGAAGCGATTGTTCAAAATCAGATGCGAGGACACGCCAAGCCTCTCTGCCAGCGCTTGCAACCCGTCGCGATAGCGTTCGCCTTCGCGCTTCCTGATATGTGGATGCGTAACCCCAGAAACCACATACACCACGTTCGAGTGCTTTGCCAGGATGACTGGGAGGGCCCGAATTACGTTCTCGATCCCTTTGTTCGGAGAAAGAAGGCCGAAGGTGAGAAGAACCGACTTCCCTTCTGTACCGAACAGGTCTTTAAAATAGTTGGGGTCCATGAAGTGCATATCCGGCACCCCATGAGGAATGATATCGATCTTCTCACCCGGGACTGCATGTACATCGCGCAGCAGTTGCGCCGCCAGCTCGCTCATTACAACGAGACGATCCGAGTGCCCTGCAATCTCTTCAAGAACTGTGCGCTGATTTGCGTCCGGCTCCCGCAACACCGTATGCAGCGTGGTAACCAGCGGCATTCTCAATCTTCGAAGCAATGCAAGAACATGACGGCCCGCGACGCCACCGTAGATGCCATATTCATGTTGCAAACACACGAGATCGTTGCCATTGAAGTTGAGAAAGTCTGCGGCCCGAATGTAGGAATCGAGGTCTTCCTGGTCGATCTCAAGGCGTACTCGCTCAGGATAATTGTAGGTTGAATCCGGATCGTTTACGGGGATCGCAAACAAGCGACCCGCACCATATTCTGTCGCCACCGCGCTGCACAGGTCGGTCGTAAAGGTGGCGATGCCGCACTCTCGTGGCAGATAATTCCCGATGAACGCTATACGCGTTGGCAGCGGCAGGTTGCATGTGCCGCCCGAGGGAAACAAAAGAGCATCTGGCCTGGGGCCGTCGAAAAGCTTCTCGGAATGCACAAATTCAGATAATGACATCGCTTCCTGCTTTCACCAATATCCGTTAATTACAACAACTCGTTACGCACTGTTGTCCCGGAGCAGCACATTGCTCTGCGCCGCTCTGCGCTCTCGCGTCGCGACAATCATCCTATCTCGCGGAAAATGCCCTCCGAGGCGTATCTGCTGCGATCACCAACGAAGTCTGCTGCTGGATCTGTCGAGATTGCAATGTGACTCTTGCGACGTGGAGGCCTGGATACTTCGCCACCTCAACAGTGTCAAGCTCTGCGCCGTTGAATCGCCTCAGAATTCCCTTCAGTGCGAGCGAGAGAGCTCGATGGCTCGTCGCTTCTCATGTAAACGCAAAGCCCCTTCGTGTATGGGACCCCGCCATCCACATGAAGTGCCAGCCCGTCTGGCGGATCATCGTATCGAAAGCCGGCGCCGCGCAACTCTTCCGGAATCTGATGCAATCACTATGGGAAGGTCTTCAGATCCGATTGAGACCGGCTGCTTGGACGATCGGTACGCCGAGTGCGCTGGATTCGGATCCGCGCCTCCAGGTTCGACTTTTGAGAGAGGAATTGCTTTGTCTTTGGCTTTAGCATTGACTTTGATTTTCGCTTTGCCTGGGCTCGTCCGCAAATACGGCCCGCTCTTCCCGCGCCGACGCGCAGCAAGATAATCCTCTACATCGCATTTCTTGATGACACTCATGACAACTCCAGTCGTTCGGTTGTGTGCTTGAACGGTGCGCTTCTGGAGCGAAGCATGCAATGTCAGAAGGCCAGAAGAGGAAGAGAGCTTCTCACTTAAGAATACTCCTCTCACACGCCGCATGCCGATGACACCGGGACAATCTCGCGACTCGCAATTCAACTATGCGAGGTCTCTCCAATTCCCTCGAGAGATTATCGAAAAAGTTTATGCGGTCCCTTTCGAGACCGCATAGGATTGTTCGCTACATGAAAATGCTAATCACAACGCCCGTTTTCGGGGTATCTGGGAATAAGCAGGTAACGTCCGCACCCGTTTGTCAAGGACGTTCGTCTAGCGCAAGCTTCCGATTGTCGCATTCGCCGGGCTTCCAATCGCATCACCCGATACGACCAATTCCACTCTCCGGTTTTCCTGACGCCCGGCAGAGTTGTCATTGGAAGCAACCGGCAAGGTATTGCCGAATCCTTTTGCGGTAACAGAATTTGTCGCGACGCCCTGTGCTACCAAGTAGTCGCGCACTGCGCCGGCGCGGTTCTCAGACAGTTTCTGATTCATCTCATCGCCGCCAACATTATCCGTATAGCCGCCAACTGCGATGTTGAGGCTGGGGTAAGCAATCAGGATTCCGGCAACCTTCGCCAGTTTCTCCCTGGCACCGGACATCAGCGCGTATTTCCCGGTGCCAAACAGAACATCGGACATGCTGATAATGAGCCCGCGCGCACTATCGCGGGTTTCAAGTACCTTGTTCAGTTGTTCAGACAACTGTGCGCGCAGAACCGCCTTATCACTATCCGCCTGATGTTCATTCTGCTGCGCCTGCTGGGCAGTCAGGCGAGCTTGGTCGGCATCAGCCTCGGCAGCAGTGACCGCTGCGGTTGAAGTTGCTTGATTGGCCGCCATATCCGCTTGCGCTTTTGCCGCATCAGCCTGAGCTATTTCCTTTTGACGAGTCGCCTGATCGGCCTGTGCCTGCGAAAGGGCCTGTGCATCCGCCGAAGCCTGGCGTTCTTCTGCTCTACGATTTTCGTCAACCTTCTTGACAGCGATCTCGCGCGCCTCTTCCGAAGTTTGCACTGTTTCCCGGGAAGTCGCGATGAGTTCCTTCTTTGACGAATGCCTTTCGGTGGCTTCTGAGTCTGCACTGTTCATCAACTGAACGGCGTGCCGGTAACTGGTGTCCGCATACCTCTCAGCGCCTTCGGATTTAGCGATGCGCACGGCATTCCTCGCCTCGTAGAATTCCAATGGCAGGTTGGCGCTAAGAACGATGGGGTCGAACTTGTAACCGGTCGGGATATACCCTCCGCGCTCCATCAGTTCGTATTTCGCATGCACTGCTTCGCTGGTTCCCCTGGTGTCGGCACGAACAACATTCTCAAGCACGACAACATCGCTCGGCTCCTGGACGGCAAAGTACGGCTCGGCCGTGACGATGAGTGCAAACGCCTGGAGATTAGTAGTAGCCGTCAGTTTGCTTCGATCGTTGCTGCCCACCAGCACCTCTCCAAGGTTGCTTGCCTTGCCTTCGGGCGAGATTGCCCACAAGACATAGGTAAGATATTCGCTGCCAAAGACCGTCGGACTTTGCAGGTTTCCGAATTCCGCTTCCACTTCCATCGTGCCGCGCTTGCTTCGCACTTTGGCTTTTCCGTCGGCTGAAGGCAACAAGGATGTGCCGGCAAGATCCACGTCCGTAGCTCCGCCGCGATGTTCATAGTTGACAGCCTCGACCGTGCGGCTGGTCACATTGACGATAAACACGGGCGCGGAGCCTGAAGGTACGATAAGCTCCGTCGCTTGCGGGCTTACCTGAGCAAACGCGCTCAAGCTTAGAGCACTTCCAATCACTAATAACAGAGTGTGTTTCAAGAAATCTCCAAATGGCAGAAGACTGCCATACTGCTTTGTTGTGTTGCGTTTGCTGATGAAACGGTATGGCCCTCGAATGCGCCAGATCTCAATGTCCAACTCGGAATTGGGAAACGTAATGGAAAAGATCGAATACCTTCAGAAGCCACACGACCACGACAATCACAACTACCGCATTTAGAATGCTCTTGATCGTCCCCTGCATGGGAATGCGATTTACGAGCCATAACAGTACGCCCACCACGGCCAGGGCGATAACAACTGTGATAAGTGGCATTTCGTGTGCTCCAATCATTTCTCTGTCCCGATCCACCCTCACGGCATCGTCGGGAAGTTGCGGGCTTTCGCCTTAAATTCCATTTCTCCCACTCGCGTAACTTCCCATGGCAATTGCACATCCATACAGAGCTCGGCCTGCCAGGCACACTTCGCGCGGGAGGGAGAGAAGAGGAAGGTCTCTCTGCTTCATCTTCATTCTTTCAAGGCCGTGCGGAAATAGCTGAGCTACAATGCTCACTCAAAAGAGTCAAAGTAACTCATCTTGACGAAAGCCGCGATGGAAAGGATCACGATCTCGTCGCGCCAAGCGCTATGGTTTTTGAGTTACCGCAGTACTCAACTGCGCGGGCTTATCGGCATCGGTTGCGGATGCGCCACTCTCCGATGCCGGTTTGCCTGCAGGCATCTCCGTTCCGGCCGGGAAAATGAGAATCTGTATCGAACCCCAATCTGCGTCTAAATTCGAGCCTGTCTGCTTGCCCAATCCCAGCGTCTTAAGTTGGCCGTCGTCAAATCCAAAGTTCTCGACCAAATACTCGCGTACAACCATTGCCCGAGCCTCGGTGAGGATCAGGTCTTTCTGGGTATCTCCCTCTAAGCCCGTGGAAACCACCACTACCGCAAACGCAAAGTGATTATTGGCCAGAAAGTCGCCGGCGGCATTGAGAGATTTTTGGTTCTTCAGTTTGGCCGAGTCGCGGCTCTCGAAGAGTTCCTTCGATATGAATGTAAATTCCTTTTCAGGCGTACCCTGCGGAAGGCCGCTGATCCTGTTCGCTCCCAATTCGGCCGAGTTTTCATATCCCCGTTTCTTGAAATATCCACTCAAAAAGAAGTTGTGTTTCAAGGCCTCCATGTTCTCCTGGAAATCCGTCACGCCGGATTGCGCTTGCAGCATGGTGGCATGCAGAGTCGACGTGGTCTGTTCCAGATTTCTATAGAGCATCTTGTCATTTACCAACGCTCCCACGGTTCCCTGTCCCGAATCGATCTTGGCGCTTACTGAGTTCAAATGCGCCGTCGCCAAAGCAGCGTTTTGGATTGCCTGCTGGCTGCTGTCCAGAATGAGGTTTGTCTTCTTCAGTAAATCCGCCATTTGCAGCGGCGCCTCACTCTGGAGGATCTCCCCGTTGTTCACCTCTGCTTGGCCGGCAGATCCAAATGAAATGGACATGTACTGATTGCCTAACAGCCCTTCAGTCTCGATAGAAGCCACAGAATCCTGCTTGATAATCTCGTGCGTGGACTTGGCGAGTTCCATGATGACCATGACCTTTCCTCCCGGCTTGTTTGGCAATACAATGCCGGTCACGGTTCCGCTGTGAACGCCGCCAACTTGCACGTCGGCTCCCTCTGCCAGACCCGCCACATCGTCAAACTGCGCCCTCAGTTGGTAGGTGGAGCGAAACAGATACTCTTTGCTCCCAATCACGAAGACCCCGGCAGCGAGAACCGCCAAAGTCACAACGATGAATGCTCCTAGCCGTGCCAATCTCGACATAATGTCCCCCTACGATTGCTCTAGAAATTCCTTCACGAATCCGATATCGCTTTGTTGAAGCTCGTCGAATGTTCCCTCGATCACCACATTCCCCTCATTTAGCAGGGCCAGACGATCGGCAATCGTCCTGGCGCTATGCAGATCGTGAGTCACAACGATGGATGCCATCTGACGTTCCCTCTGAAGTTTCAGAATCAACTCGTTGATTTCCCCCGAACTGATAGGATCGAGGCCAGCTGTCGGCTCGTCGAGCAGTAGAATCGACGGTTCCAGGGCGAGCGCTCGCGCCAGACCCACACGCTTCTGCATTCCACCAGAGATTTCGGAAGGCATCTTCTCGAGGTTGCCTTCCATGCCCACTTCGGTCAGCAACTGCATTACCCGCTCGGCCCGCTCTAACTTCGATATTTCTCTGCGATGGTGTTTAAGAGGAAACGCCACGTTTTCAGCTACGGTGAGCGAATCGTAGAGAGCTGCGTGCTGAAATAGAAAGCCCATCTTCTTCCTGATCGCACCCATCTGATCGAGGTTAAGGCCAGCAATATCCTGGCCATGGATTCGTACCGTTCCCGAGTCGGGCTTTTCCAATCCGATAATCAACCTCAGCAATACGCTCTTTCCCGTGCCGCTTCGTCCGAGAACAGCCACGGTTTCCCCACGGACAACATTCAAATTGATTCCATTCAGGACGGCGTGCTTCCCGAATATCTTCCGCAGGTTCACTACGGCGACAGCAGGCGTGTCGCCGTGTTCCTGGACGTTATGTTTGATCGCGCTGTCAAGAATCTTGGCCATATTCGTTTCAGGTTCAGTTCAAGAGATAGTTAAGGAAAGAAAACGAGAATGAATTTCACAAGTACAACGTCGGCCAGGATAAGAAAGAGCGAGGCCAGCACGACCGAGTTGGTGGCCGCTCGGCCCACTCCCGCAGCGCCTCCGCGAGTGCGCATTCCCTGAAAGCATGCAATGAGTCCGATAATCAGGCCATATACGGCTGTCTTGAAGGTAGGAGGAAGGAACGCGTTGAAGGTGGCGCCATTAAAGCCACTTTGGATGAATTGATGGAACGAGAGTGGCTCAACGAGGGATTGTGCGAACCAACCAGTGAACAGGCCACATGCGTCGGCGGCAAGGGTCAGCAGCGGCAGCATCAGAATACAGGCCAGGATTCTGGTCGCGGCTAGGAGCCTGTAAGGGTTGATCGCGGAGGCCTCGATCGCATCGATCTGCTCGGTTACTTTCATCGACGCGAGTTCCGCTCCAATTCCGGCGCCAACGCGACCGCTCACAACCAGGCCGGTGATTACCGGACCCATTACCTGAACCACGGAGTACACAAGTGTGGCAGGGAACAGCGACTTAGCGCCGAAACGGCTGAGACTGTATCGTGCTTCCAGCGAGATCACAACACCGATTGCAGCGCCGGCCAATGCGACCAACGGCAGAGACTTCGATCCGACTTCGTCGAGTTGCCGAATCAACTCACGCCACTCAAATGGCGGGGTCGCCGCAGCTCGGAGAACCCGCCAGGAGAAGATGCCGAGGCTACCGAACCACTCGAAGAAACCTATGAAGGGTCCTATAGCAAATATTTTTGCAGAAGATGAAGGCACATCCTTCGACCCTGATTTGGGAGTGTGGATGTCTGAAACCGCAATGAATCGCCGGTCGCTCATCAGTTCGGACCTTGAATCGTGGAGAAGTGCGCATGATCCCGATGCATGCGTGAGATCAAGGAGTGGGATCCGCCATAGAAGAACTCCAGGGCGATGTTTCCCCCCATATTTACCAGCAGACTGTAATTGCCCATTCGTAACGCATCGTTGGCGCCGTAGCGGTTGGGATACCATCCGTAGACGGCGGCAGATGCACCTGCATAGGGGGCGACAAGTGCAGGAAATGAGAAGACACGATGACCGTCTTCGCCCCGGCGTCCCGTCACGGTGGAGATCGCAGCGTGCCGCAGTCTTGGGAACAGGCCCCTGCATTCACAGCGATAGTATGAGATGTCTTGTTTGAAAGCCGCCGCTAACCCGTAACGCGTTGAGGCTGCAACCGCTGCGATTCCAAAATCGGAGGCGAATCGTTTGGAGTAACCCTCCATACCCTGGCCCCACTCCGGCGGGGTTCTGGTTGCCTGGTCAATACCAGCTGTGAAAGCCGATTCCGCAATGGCATACGGACCAAATGCGTCGAAAGCATATTTATTTAGCGTGATTGTCGGGGTAGGACGCACATACGTCAGGTCCGCTTTCCCAGAGGTCACGCTTGTTGAAGCTGCCGAAGAGTCTCCCCAATAGGGCTGTGGTTGCGATCCAGCCTCCACAGTCAGGGCTCCGAGGACCGCGACGAGCGACAGATGGAGAATTGTCCGATGGATCTTCATTGCAATTTACTCCCTGATCGATTGGCGATCGTGCCAATCCGCGAAATCTCCTGGCAAGTGTGCATGGACTTCCGCCCGGCTCTCCTCATGGATTGTTCCAACGGGCTCCCTCTCCTCGGTTTCTTATCTCTTCAAAATCTCCGGAACGTGAGTGAGCGAATCCCAAAGCACGGTTGTACGCTTAAAGATTTTGGCAGGAAGGAGGCCGGCAAGTATGGTCATATTTGCACGGAACCGTACGTCTCCTCTCGGAATGCACGGGCTCGCTTTTCGCGCATCACTGACTCTCACACTCATTGATAAAAGCTGAGCAAAATTGACCAGACACGCACTTTCAATCCAGGCGATGATGGACAGAGATTGATCGTAGTTGCGGGATCCAGGTGGATGAACGACTGTGCCGTCTGCGTCTCTCGGACTCCGCGCTTAGGCCTTTGATTAAGTCAATAACAATTCCATGCCATACCATGCAGAATGGCTGCTTCCTGGACACGGACGGCCCAGCCGCATCACATTGTTTTCCCGAGGTAGCATTTTGCTAAGCAATCACGACACTGAGTTCGATTCCGCCGCTTTTCTTGCGAATGCCGGGCTTGGCCGAACAATTGTGGAGCTGAAGGCTAAGGAGACGTTTTTTTGCCAGGGGGATAAAGCGGACTCTGTTTACTACTTGCAGAAGGGCCGGGCGAGGGTCACTGTCGTGTCGCAGATGGGCAAAGAGGCAACAATCACTCTTCTATCGGCTTTTGATTTTGTTGGCGAGGAATCTCTCGCTACCATTGTGGGGTTGCATATGGCGACTGCCACTGCCGTCAATACCTGCACTGCACTTAAAATCAGCAGAAATGAAATGATTCGCGTGATGCACGACGAGCCTTCATTCGCCGATATATTCCTCAAGTTCCTGCTTGCCCGCAGCATGCGAACCCAGGCAGATCTTGTCGATCAGCTCTTCAATTCAAGCGAAAAGCGCCTGGCGCGGATTCTCCTTCTAATGGCTGAATTCGGTAAGCCAGGTCTACCGGAAACCTTCATCCCCCCGATTACTCAGGAAACACTGGCAGACATGATCGGCACCACCCGGTCACGTGTCAGCTTCTTTATGAATCGCTTCCGTAAGCTGGGTTTTATTAGCTACGACGGTCGTATCCAGGTACATAAATCGTTGCTAAACGTGGTCCTGCTCGACCAATTGCCTGACCACAATGCCCGGAAACCCGCCATCCTCCCGATTCCGTAAGCCGGTGCCGGCTCTGCTTCGCGTACACAAGGTGCCTGCACTTGAAGGAACTGCGGCTGATTATTAATGCGATTACTGGAGAGGCTGACTAATTGCATCAGGAGAATGACCCGACGCAATTACCGGAGCCCACTTCGAATCGAGAAAGTTGACCAACGGCCATGGACTAGCGGCAAGATCGTTGTGATACTTGCCCCGCTGATCGATTACAAGCTTACTTGCCGGATATAGGAATCCTGTGCTCTTGATTTCCAATGTATCATTCAGGTCGAACTTCCAACCAACACATCAAAGGACGACGGACCCATCCTCGATTTCATCGGACTCAAGCGGGTGGTTAGTGACAAACGTGATCTGCCGCCCGGTTGGCGTCACAACCACTTGTATAAAGGCGACGTCAAAGCTTGGGCTCTCGGCAATTGAACAAGTCCCTGCCGCCTTCGTATTTTAAAGTGCCATGGCCAATCCCTGATCCTGGTCCTCTTCGAGCGCAAATACGCCCACAATCAGCAGGGGGAAGGATCCAAACCCATGGACCCACTTAATTGGGTACCTGAGCGATCTCATTTTGTAATCCTCAAAGCCCCGCTTTTGTTGAAAGCCTGGTGCTCAGGCTATGCAGCCGACTTATTCTCCTGAGGCTTCTGAGCCTGAATGACTTCATCGAAGATGGAACGGTACTGGATCATTGCCGTGCGAAGCTCTTCGGTGCTTGCATCTGCACGCCCAGGCCGTACAGCGATGGCGCGCGCCTTGCGGTAGTCTTCCATCACACGAGGGTAGCTCACGGATACGTCCGCGGCACGCTGCTCAAAGGCTGCGCTCGGATAGCCGCGAGCCTCAAGGATCGCATTGATAAGGTCCCCGGCTTCAGTGACTGCAGCCTTGGGATGGTCTACGAAGCGCGATTGCACCGATTGCCATTCGGCGACGAACCGCTCTCGTTCGGTGGCGCCAAGATCGCGGATTTTCAGAGCTTCCACGCGAGTTTCCCGATCTGCCAGTTTCGATTCGGCTTTCTTTGAGGAGCCATGCTCAAGAACAGCACGGTCATATTCCGACCCGAAACGGTTGCGGAAGGCCAGAGTCCTGTTCTTGCGGTGTTTAAGGTACACACCGAAGGCGATGGCAACGAGGAGAAAGAGAACAATCAAGATGATGGTGAGTTCGGAACTCGTGATGTGAAAAGGCATTGCGTTCTCCAGTGCGGGATGTCCGCGACGGCGAGTGGTTGAAGTGCGGGCTTCCTGACCGCGGAGCCCCAGTACAGGATTCTCTGCAGAATCGATACTGCGCGGGCAGTCGTGGGAATACTGGCCAGAATTGCACACCACGGAATCGGCGTGGCTGTAAGTGCGGTCTGGAGTGCTCGTGGAAATCCGAGCGAGGAGAGCAAAACTGACCGGAACTTCAAGCAACGAGGTGTCATGGTGATTACAGGAGAGATCAACCATGACGGAACATTTTGAGAATCAAGAAGCAAAGGATCTGAAAAACCAGACGAGCTCAGACACGGCTGTAGACAAGAGGACCGACCACATGGCTGAGAAAGCTGCGGAGAAAGCCACAAAAACGGAACAGCTTTACGACAAAGGTAATCCCATCTTTTCAAAATGACCGGTGTGCCGAGGCTGTGAACTCCGTTGATGCGAAAGGTGTGTTCAAAAGCGAGAGGCCACTCGTACGAAGCAGGTTGGGAAGTTCGCCGTGCACAGACTGCTTCTGCCCCAAGGAATTCCCTAGACAGGGGATGAGGAAGTCAGCGCCTTCGATTCGGTTGAGCCGTCAGCCGCCAGGGAAACACATCTCGGGCACTGGCTGATTGCCAACTGTTCCAAGTCAGGGCTGGAGGCTTAGCCTGTCTGGCGACATAATCCTAACAGAAAGACACTCTGTGCAGCTTGTGAGAATAGACTAGCTCAAAGAAGAAGCGATTGGACGCTGACGCCCAAGAAACGATCGTGTCTTGGCATCAAACTCATCATTGGGTTGCTGACCGGCCCTATTGATTTACTTATCATTTTCTCTTGAATGCTCGCTCGCGTTCGCAGGACATTTCACTGTTCAAGGCGAGCCCCAATGCACGATCTCGCACTTCTGTGTCGGCTATAGCGAAGTAACTCCATCGAGTTAACCAGATTGCATACCATGCAACCGCGCTGACGTCATCGACTTCGAGCGGAGATGGGCATGAATCGAGGATGATTTCCTCGATGGGTTTGTCCTTAAATGAGTTTTCCTTGGGAAGCCTGCCGGCACGTCCGGCTTCGA
This sequence comes from uncultured Acidobacteriaceae bacterium, assembly GCA_963800145.1. Taxonomy (GTDB): domain Bacteria; phylum Acidobacteriota; class Terriglobia; order Terriglobales; family Acidobacteriaceae; genus Telmatobacter. Next base: position 1,239,783 of record CAWCZX010000002.1, read on the forward strand.
CCAGCTCCCGTCGAGCCTCATTCACGATCGGCTCTCCATGACTGCAGCCAAGGCCATTGGCATCCAACCATTCGCCTATCACTTCGCTCCATCGCTGTGCTTCCTTCGTGCGCTTGAGATCGAGCGCCTTCTTATCTGCAGCGGCGCGGGCCTCGGCAGCAGCCTTCGATCGCCGCACAAGCTCCCTGGTGCTTATTTCGCCTTCGCTCGCAAGAATCTTGTCCGCAAGCGGTGCCTGCCCCGCGCAGACAAGATTACGAAGATGCGACTCACTGGATGGCAATCTCTTGGCAAGAGCCCGCAGGCTTGTCTGCTCACGAAGGCTCAAAAGCGCCTCACCTCGTTGGACATCGTTCAGTTGCTGCCACTTCGCGGCCAGTCGGTCGATGGATACAGGAATACAGTTGTTTGTCATAGGTGTGCGGTAAAAGGAGCAATAGTAATCCATGCTGGCCGCCAAGGCTGTGAGCAACGCGGCGCTGAAGGGCAAAAGCCGGGAATGTGATCCACTTTCCGATGCAAACCGGGTGTTGCGCATACCTGGTTTCTCAGGTGCGCAACGAGATTTGGGGAAAATGGGGTGTTGCGCGGCGAATTTTCTGTCGGTGCGCAACACTCTTCAGCTTTGGGGACCTGTTGCGCTGCCTTTCGGCAGCAAAAGCGCTCCAAATCTGACCAAGAACCGTCCAAACGGACCCAGGATCTTTCCTGCTGTCGACGCTGATGACATTTTCTTCTTCAAATCTCCCTTGACATCCAATAGCCGGCAGATAAGTCCTTGTCGGCATCCATGCCGTGCTTCCCGCAGCTGGTAATAACCATCGGTGAAAATCGTTAATTGCTTCATAAGCCCCAGTGCTAGGTTGGGGACCATGGGCATCCCCACCCTGTTTCGATGTGATTTCTTCCGGTTAAGTCTCGAGCTCATTTCCCCCGGCCTGGCGCAACCGCGCACGAACGATGTTTGTGCGCGGCGAGCAATCGGATCAGCGGTGTGATGGAAGGCACATCGTGTAAACGGGTTCCGCCAAGATTCTTTGTCAGTGAGCAAGTCGCCGTCTTTTCCGAAGCAAGGGCCCAAGAGTGTAGGCCGGGCATATCTCCAGAAGGGGTTAGCGGAGCAGGGTCATTCCCGTCGCTGCTCGGTGGAGATTCTGAACGCGGTCTTCGAGGCGATGATCTACGGCTTGAAGCGGGGCGAGTCGGTGGAGTTTCCATTCGGGAAGCTGACGCGGGCGCGGAAGCAATTCGGCCAATGGTGGGACCACGCCGATGACTGGCCGGCACATCGTGAGCCGTACGAGGTGAAGTGGCAATTCAGTCCGGAGGGGGAAGAGCAGATGCGGGGTCCGCTTGAGAAGGGCGAGCGAGCTTACCTTAAGGCGATTTGGCAGGCGCCCGCGCCGGAGAAGCGGGAGCGCCGGGGCCGGAAGAAGAGCGCGGTGCTAATTCGGTAAATAAGTGCGAGTACACCGGTGAAGAAGCAGCAGATTCCGATATAGTAGGGCGGCCGATTTCCCCGTTAATTGGTCGATAACTCTCAGTGCTCGATTGGGGAACATATGTTCCCCCGGCTTTTTGTGTGATTTCGCCCGGCCGATTGTTGGAGCTGATTTCGGCTGGGCCGGCGCAACCACAACCGTCGGTTCTTTCCCTTCAGGGAACGGTAAAGTAATCATCGTTGCCCTGACCCTGACCGCTGAAAAACACCGGCCCATGAACCTGACCTTGAGCCCAGACGATCGGGCGGAGAGCAGGGGATATACGGAGACGATCCCGAACAGGCTGGGTCGCCGGAGCAGCGGACGGGCAGCACGCGATGGCCGTATCGCCGGGTAGGCACGACAGAGATCACGACATATATATGGACCGGGACTGCCGGGTAAGCTGGCTCCGGTCCTTCCCCGCGCGTGCGAAAAATATGTTGTTCGCGGCGAGGAAGGGACCTGGATGTAGAGCGTCACCAGCCACGGAGCCGTATCTCCGGCCGAGTAGAGCTGTGAGATGGCCACCGGTTGGGGAAGCACGATGGTGTCGTTGGCCAGCGTGGTTGTCGCCAGGCCCGCCAGGCCGCCGGCCGCGGCGGCGGTGGGGATGTAGAAACCATAGTTCTTGGTCGGCCGGAAGATGAGGTTGGCTGTGCCATCGGCGCCGGTCGTGACGGTCACGGTTTCCGTGGTCGGGTCCTGATAGTTGATGGTGCCGGTAAAGCTGTTCGGATACGCCGGCGGGTTGACCAGCACCTCGAGCTCTGCACCCTGAATTACCTGGCCGGGAACCTTGGAGTAGGCCGTTACCTGAAGAAGAGCGTAATCGCCGTTGAAGAAGACTGGTCCGTAGGCCACCAGGCCGATGCCATATGCGGCGGGGCATTGGTTGGATACTGAAGCAGGTTCATGCTGGAGGTGTAGGTAGATCCAGACAGGCCTTTCTTGACGGGCCGGCCTTACGAGGGTGAGTATATGAGCAGATCGATTCAGTCGTCTTCCCGCCGTTTCAATGCGTTCCGCCGCCGGATCTGGGGTGAAGTCTTCGGCGACTCTGTTCGTGATGTCCGGATCGAGAAGGGGCGCTCTGTCGAGCAGGCCGCCGAGGCGGCCGGGATGGAAGTGGCGGAGTGGGAACGCGTCGAAGCCGGCCAGGTACCCCGGACCTGGCCCGAGATCTGCCGTATGGCAGATGCCATAGAAGCCGATCGCATGGGAATGGGCTCCCTGGTGCTGTTTTGTCGGGAGGCCTGGGACGAGTAAAGAGGAGGTGAGCTCCGATCACAAAGATCCAAGAAGAGGAGATCAAACGCCTGAACATGAATATTCCCGTATCTCTCCACAACGCTTTTAAGGCTGCCACCGCGGCCCGCGGCGAGAACATGACCGATTTTTTGCTGGAGTGCATCAAGACTTACGTCGCGAAGCACTCACCACCTAAGGGACGGCGCCGCTGAAACGCGCCGTCTTGTATCTCAGGGTCTCAACCGTCGACCAGCACCCTGAGACTCAGGGGTATGACCTGCATCAGATGGCCGCGCAGCGCGGCTATGAGATCGTGCAGGAATATACCGACCGGATCTCCGGCGCAAAGGCGCGCCGGCCAGGTCTGGATGACATGATGCGGGATGCCCGCCGGGGCCGCTTCGATGTGGTCCTGGTCTGGGCGTGCGATCGCATCGCCCGCTCCACCCGGCATTTTCTCGAAGTGCTGGACGAGCTGAACCGCTTGGAAGTAGAGTTCGTCAGCTTCCGGGAAAATATCGACACCGGCGGCCCGCTGGGCCGGGCCATCGTGATCATCATCGGCGCCATCGCAGAACTGGAGCGCTCGCTGATCGTCGAGAGAGTGCGCGCTGGCATGCGGCGGGCGCGCCTCGATGGAACCCGCATCGGCCGGGCTCCGCTGGTGCTGGACAACCTCGCCATCCAACAAGACCGCCAGCGCGGTCAGAGTATCCGCCAGATCGCCAAGGGCCATCGCATCTCGACCGCCACGGTGCAACGTGTGCTCCGCAAAGCACGCCCTAACCACTGAGGAGTATGCCGCATGACCGAACAACTTCCTGTCCTGCTTGTCTGCCTGGCCGTCATCATCGTGCTGGCCATCCTTATATATGTCGCCGGTCGCGGGCAGATCAATGCGCTCGCCGCCGTCTACGAAGTCCGACTCACTCTGCAGCAGATCCTCGCCAACACCCAAAAAATCGACTGCTCACTGGACCAGCAACGCCATGTCCTCTGCGACGCTCACAAGCGAATCAGCGCTGTGACAAAAGGGGTCACAAAACCCGCCTCGTAAACCCCACAAAACGCACGGCCGGATCCCAGCGATCCGGCCGTGTCAAAAGGTGTGGCTTATGAGACAAAACCGCCCTCGTGAGTTCGATTTTCTCTAAATGGGGAGCACTGTTTTCCGACCATGTTGCGGAAGTCGATCTTCATTTATCGAGTTGATTTATCTCCTGGAAAATGACCATTGCAAAGAGGCAAAGGAGCGATGTCAATACGAGCGCGATTCCAAGCCAATGAACGACTGAAACGAAACGGCTCTTGCAACCCTTTTCATACCCTTTCGAGGGAGATTTCGCCACTTAGTCACCTCCGAGCGGCACATTGGTCGCCCGCCTTCGTGTCTCCGGATCGCTAGATCTCCGATTCCAATCCAGGCAACCGAAGAACGTCCGTTTCGCGCGCCATCCAGACATAAAGAGTTGGGAGAAGGAAGATACTCATGATGAGGTCAGTGATTAACCCGCCGACGATGACGATGGCGAAGGGCCGCTGGGAGTCGGAGCCGATGCCATGTGACAGAGCCGCAGGAAGCAGACCGAGCGTAGCCACCAGCATGGTCATCATGATGGGACGCAACCGAAGGACTGCTCCTTCAACGGCTGCCTCTTCAATCGATTTGCCTCGTGCGCGCAGCTGATTGATGTACTCGAGCATGATGACTCCGGTCTGTACGGAGACACCGAAAAGGGCAAGGAAGCCGACCTCCGAGGAAACACTGAAGTTGGTTCGGGTAATCAAAAGCACCAACAATCCGCCGATGCTGGCCATCGCGACGGTCGCCAGAATCAGAATGGCCCACTTGAAGGACTTGTACATCGAATACAGGATGATGAAGATGAGCAACACTGTGAGAGGCACGATGATGAGCATTCGCGCTTCCGCTCGAACTTCGCTTTGATACTCGCCCTCCCATGCAATGTGATAGCCACGGGGCAGTTTCAATTGCGAGTCGACTTTCTGAATCGCTTCCCGAACTGCATCACCCAGGGGCCTGTCGCGAACGCTGTACTTGATGGCGACAAAGCGCTGGTTGTTTTCGCGATAAATCTCGGAGCCTTCGTCGGCTTCTTTGACCGTGCACAGTTGTGCCAATGAAACGCGTTCTCCCGTCGGAGCCATCAGACGGATATTGTCGATTGCCTCCCGGGTATCTCTGTACTGCGGAAGATAGCGCAATGTGAGGTTATATACCTCTTCGCCCCGAAGGACCTGGGTGAGCGCCGCACCTCCAACTGCGGTCTGGATGGCGTTTTGGATGTCTCCAACGTTGATTTGCCAGCGTGCCGCCGCTTGCCGGTCTACCACGTAATCCAGGTCAGGCTGCCCGGTAACATTGAGGACCCCGAGGTCCTGAATACCTCTGACATGGCTCATAATGTCCGCGACTTCGTTGGCTTTGTCTTCGAGCACGTGCAGGTCATCGCCATACACTTTGGTTGCAAGCTCACCCTTAACTCCGCTGACAGCTTCCTCCATGTTGTCTTCGATGGGCTGCGAGAATCCCCAGTTGACGCCAGGAAACCTCTTCGTCAGTTCCAGGTTCATGGCCGCGATCAGGTCGTCCTTATTTTGGTGAAAGACGGGGCGCCACTGCTCCTTGGGCTTCAAACCGACAAAGAATTCCGTGTTGAAAAAGCCCGTGTGGTCAGTCCCGTCATCCGGTCGGCCGGTCTGGCTGGTGCAGTCGGTTGCTTCAGGAAACGAACAGAGCAGGATTCTCGCGCCGTTGGCAACGCGGATGCCGTCACTTGGTCCCGCGCTTTGGTCAAGCTCACCGCGGACCCATAGAGCGCCCTCATCCAAATGAGGAAGAAACTCGGAGCCGATGACCCCGCCGAAAGCAAGATAGAGACCGAGAACAATACCAGCAACACCGACTCCGATGACCGCGCCATGATGATGAATTGCCCAGGTCGCGCCGCGGCGATAGCGCGTCCTCAGAAACTCCATCACCGGATTCTTCCATTCCTTCGCGCCGTGGCGGAACAACAGGCTGGAGAGAACCGGAGCGAGGATCATAGAAAACAGCAACGCTCCTAACAAGGCAAAAGCGACTGTCCACGCCATCGGCCGGAAGAGTCGGCCTTCTACGGCCTGCAGCGTGAAGATCGGCAGGTAGGCGGTGATGATGATAGCGATCGCATAGAAAACCGGCCGTTGCACTTCGTGCGCCGCTTCAGTGATCCGCCTATGAATTGATCTTCCGTTTTCCTCTTTTCGAGAAAGATGGCGAACAATGTTCTCGACCATGACCACTGCGCCATCGACCACCATGCCGAAATCCAGAGCACCCAGTGAGAGCAGGTTGGCGGGAATGTGTTTCAGGTCAAGGCAGATGGCAGCGAACAGCAGCGAGAACGGGATAGTTAGCGCCACGATCAGAGCGCCTCGCACGTTGCCGAGAAAGAGAAACAAAATCACGACAACCAGGATCATTCCCTCGGTCAGATTATGAAGAACGGTGTGCGTGGTGAAATGCAGCAGGTCGCTTCGATCGATAAAGGGAACGAGCTTTATTCCTTTGGGTAGAATCTGATCGTTCAGCTCTTTTACCTTCTGATGGATGCCGTCGAGTGTGGGCTGCGCATCGTCTCCTTTCTGCAAAGCGGCAATTCCCGAAACGACATCATCGTTGTCGAGGATTCTTCCGTCGGACAAATGCGTGGCCCTGCCAAACTGGCCGAGACGGATCTCCGGACCCTGGGTAACAACCCCGATGTCCTTCACACGAACCGGAGTACCGCCCTTGGCAGTAAGCACCGTGTTTCCGATGTCCTGAATGTCTTTGACCAGTCCGACCTCTCGAACGTTGACCTGCTGCTCGCCCTCCTCGATAAAACTGCCGCCCGCATTCGCATTGTTATTGGCGAGTTGCTGTTCAACCTGGCTGATGCTCAATCCATAGTCGATAAGCTTGTCGGGATCGATGCGAACCTGGTATTCGCGGGTCGGACCGCCAAAAGGGTTCACATCCACAACGCCTGGCACGGACTTGAGATTCTTTTCGATCGTCCAGGTTTCGAGCGTTTTCAGATTCATCACGTCGTACCCTGGATTCGAACTTTCCAGAGTGTAGAAATAGATTTGCCCAACCGGGCTCCAGTCGGTCCCCATCTGCGGAACAACACCTGGAGGCAGCGAAACCTGCGAAAGCCGCTCCAGAACACGTTCCCGGTTCTCAAAGTCCGTGGTGTCTTCGCCGAATACCATCTCCACGGTGGAGAGCCCGAAGATAGACCAGGAACGCACATGCGCGACTCCCGGAATACCGTTCATCACGGTTTCAAGCGGAATGGTGACCTGCTGCTCAATTTGCTCGGCGGAGATGCCGGGCCACTGCGCAATGACATCGACGTAATTGTTTGCAACGTCGGGATATGCCTCAACAGGCAGCCGATGAAAGGAGATGATGCCCCACGCGAAGAGAAGAATCCCGATCGCAAGAACGAGAAGGCGATTCTGGAGCGCAAAGTCGACCAGCCTCCGAATCATTGCGCCTCCAGCGTTGCTTCAAGTTCCAGGACGTTGCGCACCACCTGCTGGCCCGGCACAATCCCGGCGAGAATCTGCTGCTCGTTGCCGGGCAGCGTGTCGCCCGCTTCCACCTGAACACGTCTGAATCTGTTTCCGTTAGCAGGAACGAACGCCCAGTCGCGGTCGTGCAAATGAAGGATGGCCGAAGAGGGAATCGCCGCGAAGGTCCTCTTTGTCTTGCTCGTGAAGGTCGCGGTGACGAACATACCGAGCTTGAGAATCCCGGGATTAGAGACCTCGATGCGTACCTTCGCAGTACGCAGCGACGGGTCTAGAACTGGGCCGATGTCACTGACATGTCCGGTGATCATGCGATCAGGGTAGGCATTCAGCCTGATCTTTGCTTCCTGCCCCAGATTGATTTTTGGAATGTCATTCTCGTAAACGTCGCAAAGAATCCAGACTGAGCTAAGGTCCGCGATCGTAAAGGCGGTTGCCGAACCGGACAAGGTTACGCCCGCGGCGGCGTCGTTGGTCACGTTCTGCCCGATAATGACACCGCTGATGGGTGCATAGACATTGACCAGGCTCGTCGGGTGATTCTTGTCGACGCCCAGAATCCTTAGCTGTTCATCGGCAGCTACGAGGTCGGCCTTGGCATCTTTTTCGGCGTCCTCTGCCTGCTCGAACATGGCCTGCGAAATCGCCCCGTGTTTGAATAATTCTTCTGCCCGAATGTATGCCTTGTTGTCGAGCTGCTCATCGTTCACAGCTTTCAAATACGCATCGAATGCGCTGCTGACGTCGGGACTTTGAACACTGAAGAGCAGTTGCCCCTTTCTCACGTTGT
>CAWCZX010000003.1:0-3550305 GCA_963800145.1 uncultured Acidobacteriaceae bacterium
AATTTCGACTGTCGATACCAGGGCAAAGCACTCATCCAGCATTGTTTCGGTGATCTCTATCGGATTGGTACCCGAAAACGCCGCCGCAGGGTCCCCATTCCTCAGCCCGTGTCCGATCATCAAGATCGGCTGACCCTGGCCGACATTTGAGGACTTATCCGGCTTCGGCGAGTGACTTGACGATGATGCGCCATTGGCGTTGAAAATGCCTGAATCAAGTCCCGGATTGCATTCGACCTTTAGCTTGCGACGGGCGCCTCGTCCCGGCTCGAAACATATTGCGATTCTCTGGGCGGAAGCAGACGGGTCGAATTCAGAATGAAAGTCAACTCGGATGCAACGTGGATGAATGCCGCGAGCAGTGGGTTGAGATAACCTGCCGCGGCCAATCCAATTCCGACGGTGTCGACGATCAAAGTGCCGTAGAAATTCTGCAGGATGATGGCGCGGCAGCTTTTGGCAACGCGAAGGGTTGCAACGAATTTCATGAGGTCGTTGCCGATCAACACCACATCCGCACTCTCGCGGGCAACATCGGTTCCCGCACCCATGGCTACACCAACGGTAGCTTCGCTCAGCGCGGGTGCGTCGTTGATGCCGTCGCCGAGCATGGCCACCACACGCCCTTCCCGCACCTGTTCTGCGATTTGATGGGTCTTCTGCTCAGGAAGAAGCTCGGCGTGAACATTGCGGATGCCAAGATGGCCAGCTAGCGCTTGCGCGGTTTGCCTGGTATCTCCTGTCAGTAAGACGACATCGATCTTCATCTTCTGGAGGGCCTTGACGGCTGAAGCTGAGCCGCGCCGCAACTGATCCGCCACAATCACCGATCCAACGTACCTTCCGTTGCGTGCAACAAAGATCTCCGTGCCCTCTGCGTCGGCGCGCTCGGGAAGCTTCAGTCCCGATTCAGCAAAGAGCGGCCGATTGCCGACAACAGTTTCTTCGCCTTCCACTTCAGCCCGCACTCCCCGTCCAATCCGGTATTCGAAATGAGTTGGTTGGGAGATATGAATGTTCCGCCGCTCCGCGAGGCGAACGATCGCACGACCCAGCGGATGCTCCGAACTGCTTTCAGCACTGGCAGCCACTTCAATGAGCGAACTCTCGGTCACGCCCGGCGCAGGGTTGACTTCTGTGACTGACGGAGTGCCGAAAGTGAGAGTACCCGTCTTGTCGAGGAAGACGGTATTGAGTTGCCCAAGCGCTTCAAGGTAGATTCCGCCCTTGATGATGGAGCCGTGCCGAGCCGCGCGTCCGATGGCGCCAAGGATGGCCAGTGGAGTGCCGGCGGCAATGCCGCAGGCTCCCGCAACGATGATGACCGAGATCGTGGAACGGATATTGTGCGTGATCAGAAACGTGAGCACCGCAGCGCCAAGCGCGAAGTAGACCAGGTATCCGGCCAAGCGGTCCGCCATCTTCTGAATGGGCGCGCGCGAATGCTCAGCCCTCTCCACGGCTTCAATGATCTTGCCGAATGTGGTTTCTTTTCCGAGCCGGTCAGCGCGCACCTGGAGACTGCCTGCCTGGTTGATCGTACCTGCGTACACTTCCTTGCCCGCGGCCTTTTCGCTCGGCATCGGCTCGCCGGTAATTGCAGCCTCTTCAACAAACGAGTGGCCACTTACAACCTGGCCATCGACGGGGATTCGGCTGCCGGGACGAATGACAACGATTTCGCCGGGAAGGATGGTCTGCGTGGGCACTTCGACAATCTGGCCGTTCCGCAGCACACTGGCCGCTTGAGGGAGGAAGTCCAGCATGTTCTGGATGGCTCGCCGGCCCCGGCCGACGGTCAGCCCTTCCAGAATCTCGGCCGCCAGCACAAACGCGGTAATCACCAGCGCTGTGAAGAACTCGCCTATCGCCAGCGCCGAAACCAGCGCGATGGTCATCGAGAGTTCCATCGTCATGCGCCGCTGGAGGATGTTCTCGAACGCCTCCTTGAAGATCGGATAGCCGCCAATCAGCGTAGCCGCCAGCCCGATCACGCTCATCCGGTGTAACGGCTCCCACCAGTGGAACCACACTGCCGCCGCGGCCACCGCCACAAAAGCCACGCGCACAACATCCGCAACTTCAAAGCCATGCTCATGGTCTTGCTCGTGTTCATCTCCGTGCTCGTGGTGCGCCGCGTGGGGGTTCGCCTTATTTCCATGCTCATGCCCATGTTCGTGCCCGTGTTCCGGTTTGACTTTCGCGTCCTCGTGAGTGAGCGTCATATTCGTCTTCCGTTTGCCTCGTCTCTCGAAACTCAATTGAAGTAACGCTTGACCACGGCAATCAGATCGTCCGCCGCGGCAAGCTGTGCCGGGTGCGCCTTCTGGCTCGGGTTCAGCACATGGAACCGTACGTGGCCCTCGATCAGCTCGGCCATAAGGCCGTTGAGCGCGCCGCGGCATGAGGCCACGAGCTGCAGCACTTCCTCGCACTCGCCGTCCCCGTCGAGCGCCCTTTCAATGGCTTCCACCTGGCCCCTGATGCGCCGCACGCGTGCGAGCGTCCTGGTTTTGTTTTTTGTGATGTGTGACAAATCGTCCTCCCGTCTCCATGTAATATACTCCCCTATACTATCTGATAGACGAATTGGAGCAGAAACATGCCGGAAACCAAACGCCACTTAATCGGGCAGATGATCGTTTGCCATGGCTGCTGTTGCGGAGCCACACAAAAGGACCGGCTTCCGGTTCGGTCGAGTGGCTAAAGGACGAGTGGCGTAGACGCGGGCTGTTGAAGCGGTTTTCAACTCACGGTGAGTGGATGTGTAGGTCCCTGTGGCGTTCCCAATGTCGTAGTGCTCAATTCAGAGTCTGGTTCGCAGTGGCTGGGCGAGATTACCCAATTCGACCAGTACAGGTCTCTTGTCGAGTGGGCGGTCCGTTCCGCTGAAGTCGGACATCTCCTGGAGTTGCCGCGAGAATCTAATGAGCATCGATTGGAACCGTGGCGTTGAGGGTGATTAGGATAGGGCAATGACGCAGTACCTGCAATACCTTGGGATATAGTGACGGTCGCGAGCGGACCACATCTTCAAAGTCTCTACGATTCATAACGCTGACCTTAGAGCCTTTGCGGGCTATCGCGGTTAGGCTGTAGGGCTCGTTCCCAACGATTGCAGGCAGTCCAAGAAGGGAGCCAGCGCCGACATGGAGGCACGGTATCGTTTCGCCGAGCATCGATTCCATTACCAGGTCTGCTGCACCGCTTATGAGAATATAAAGTCCGTTGGGGCTTCCCCCTGGGTGAAAAGAATCCGGTCCTGACGGCATTGGATCGAAACGGATCGGCTCTCCAAGGCCTGAATCAGACCGTCATCTGAATATCTGGATAGGCGAAACGGACCCGCTCCAGTTCGTCCTTGACCTGATGCCACTCGTCCTGTGCTCTGCGGAGGCGTTCTCGGGCTTGGTCTTTGCTTTCGAATGGCGTCAATGGGGACTTGATCTCGCGGGTCACGGCTCCGCTCTCGATTTCAAGGAGAGCTAACTGCGCTTCCAACTTGCTAATGCGCATCCTGAGACGAATCTCTTCTATTCCATCCATGCAAAGATAGGTCTAGTCATAAATATTGACGGGTGACCGCCTACTCTGGACAGAATCCGGTTTTCAGCCTTCCGGGAGTCGCCAGCGGCAAAAAGGTTAGAGACAAATTGGCGACGAACCGCCCGGAACCCGGTCCAGCCACCGCCGCCATCGCTCCCATTGCCAACGCAACAGAGGAAGAGGCTGGCGATGCTCGGCTCATTGTCTTGGCTCCCAGCGGCCGGGCAGAAAAGCTACATTTGTCCGGATCAGATATTTAATCGCGATTGCCGAGACCGATGCTCAAGCTGCCTTTGTAAGGAGAGGCCGATTTTGTAAGGTAAATAGGGTGAATTGGGCATTACCTAGGCGCACCACACGCACACTACACGTCCTCTGTATAGATTTAAGTGTTCTATTTTGTTAGATTTGGTTGATTAAAAAGGAAGTTGCTTTGTAAGGTGGCGGAGATAGGGGGATTCGATCAACTGATCGGGCAGCGCGAACGTGGAATCTCGAATCTTCGGAGGACCCGTACCCTGCCGTGTGGAAAGTGTATGGCGCATTCGAACGGGGACAAAAAGGGGACAAAAGGAGCAGCATTCGTTAGAAATATGATGAAAATAATTAAGTTATCTCGACATCTAAGAGGTCTGCAAAACCTTTATGCGCCGGTTCGATCCCGGCCCGCGCCTCCAAACTTTCCTTAATAAAATTAATTAAATGAGCCGCTTGAGCCTGTTTTCAACAGGCATCCACAGGTGTATCTTTTTCGTGAATATCTTCGCGAATATTCGTGTCTTTTCGTCAATTATTCATCCGACTTCGGTTGGGGGGTCGGACCGAAACCGGATCGGAAAATGCCCCAAACTGCACCGGTTTTGAGGCAGCTGGCGAAGGTCGATATGGGATGGGGCGGGAGGGTTCTCCCGGCTGCTCGGCGCCTGCCGCTCAGGCGGGGTGTTTGCTTCGAATGTCGGCCCTGGTCAACGTGGCCGCGCGCAATCAGCGACAACGCAAGCCCCTGGAAGATAGGGTCGGTGAGAATCACACTTGCACCGACAACGACAGCCGCCGCCGTCAGTAACATCGGGCGGAAGCGAGTGGATCCGGCATCGATGACCGCTTCGGCTAAAGACATCCCTTCTCGAATCCTGAGTTCAATGAGGTCAACGAGGATGATCGAGTTGCGCACAAGCACCGGCTCCCGCGTGACCTGATCGTGGACCGCAGTTCGCAGAGATCGAGGAGGGAAGATTCCTGGCGGCGGCTGGGACTTATATAAGGATGCCGAGCAGCGCGATGACGGCAAGGTGGACAAGCGCAACGATGGTGTTTCGGTCATGCGCCTTTCTCTCCTGTGTGCCCGCTGAGCACTCGATGGATTGTGGCTCTTGAGGCGCTGTGGTTCCTGGCCAGTTCGCCGAGGCTCTGACCGTTGTTGCGATCTCGGAAGATGGCATCGCGGTCAAGATCGAGTGAGGACCGGCCGATGCGCGTTCCGTCGAGCCGTGCCCGCCGCATGCCGGCGCGGACCCCCTCGACGATCGGGCCGTATTCCAACTCGGCGATGGCGCCGATGACTTTGTGTTGGGTATTTCAGACTCAGGACACTAGTGAGCAACAACATTTAGTGGCCCGTCCTACGAACTCCGAGTAGGTCGTGGGTTTCAAGCCCCCTCCGCACCTTTCGCAACTCCCGACGGGATGGCTGCTCCCATGGAGAGAGTGGATTCCTCTGTCTTTTTCGCAAGCCAATGTGCGGAATGGCGCATCTAGTAGTTGTGGAAGCCAATGGATCCCGTTGAACAGACTCCAGCATCGGCACTTCGGCAAGCGTTGCCCAGCGCCCGGCGAACCATGATTCTAAGTGAAATCCTCAAGTTGGCGTTGGAAGGATTTGTCTCCGCCAAGTTGCGGTTCGCGCTCACGTCGTTGGGTATGGTGATTGGCACGGCCTCGGTCATTCTGGTGGTGACGGTCGGTCTTACAGGCAAACACTACATTCTTGATGAACTCCAGAAAGTTGAAACGAACTCGGTCGAACTTGAATATGCCGGCGGTGGCACCACAGCGGCAGAGCGAGTCCTCTATAACGACTACCTCACGCGTGATGACGAGAGGGCCGTGGATACGCAGTTGCCGGGAGTTATGTACTCTTCGCCGGTGCAGCCAATGTACGCCCCAATCAACTTCGGCGGAGGGGTTGTGAAAGATACGCGAGTGCTCGGCGTGAGCCCCGAGTATCAGCAGATTCGCAACCTGGTGGTTCCGGTGGGCCGTTTTTTCGATGAAACCGACGACGCAGCTCACGTCAAATGCGCGGTAGTGACCGAGTTGTTCGCTAAAGAACGGTTTGGCGGCCCAGGAGCGGCCGTAGGCCAGACCTTCGAGATTCACGGCATTCCATTCACCATCATCGGCGTCTTCAAGGAGAGTGTCGATGACTTTGGCATCTCGGAGATTGCCGACCAGACTATTCTGATTCCATTTTCGGTAGCCCGCTATTTCACCGGCTCTGAAAAAGTGATGCAGATGTATTTTTCCATGCGCAGCATGGATGAGGTTCCCCACGCAGCAAAGGAGATTCAACGGATCGTGCAGTCGCGGCATAGGCCCAACTCCGTCTACAAGACGCAGACGCTCAAGGAAATGCTGACGACCGCTGCGCAAATTGCCGATGCCCTTACAGTCATGCTGGTGCTTGTTGCAGCGGTCACGCTCGCCGTTGGCGGTGTTGGCATCATGAATATTATGCTGGCCACGGTACACGGTCGTATCCGCGAGATTGGAATCCGCAAGGCCTTGGGAGCCACGTACCGCGAAATCAAACTTCAATTTCTGGCTGAAGCCGTCATTATCTCGCTGGTCGGCGGAGCCATCGGTAGCCTGGTGGGTCTGGCTGTGCCCATCTCCATCCGCACCTTTACTGACTACGCTCTGCCCGTCTCAGGTTGGTCGGTGGTGGTCGCCTTGTGTGCGGCCACGCTGGTGGGTGTCATATTCGGTACTGTTCCGGCGACGCGCGCCGCCCAAATGGACCCGATCGATTCATTGAAATTCGAGTGACCCAAGGCAGTCTTCGAGAAAGAAAGTTTTCAAGTAGGCAACCGGACGGCGATTCCGCAGCATCTTTAGAATCCAAGCAACAGGTAAATCAAGTAGCCGAAGGTTTCGAATAACTTGGCGGCAATGATGAGCGAAAAGAACTGGGCAAGCTGTCAGTACTTATAATCCACTCTTGCCGTGCTTGTATCCAGAGGCGCGCGTTTGCCCGGACAATGAGGGAATGTTATAGTAAACTCCCGATCGCTGATTGGATTAGGATATGTGTGGCATAGTCGGATACACAGCGAAGAGTTGGTTTCCCGCTCTGGAACGTATCAGGCAGGCAACTGGTACGTTGTACCATCGCGGTCCTGATCAGCAAGGCGTATACCAATCGAATAACTGCTGTCTCGGCGCCACTCGTCTCAAAATCATCGATCTCGAAGCGGGTAATCAGCCGGTCTTTTCTAGAGATCAGGACACGGTGATCGTCTTCAACGGCGAGATCTATAATCACCTTGAAATTCGCAAGACTCTCGAGTCGCGCGGTCACAGTTTCGAGTCGCATTGTGACACTGAAACAGTGCTGCATGCCTTTCTCGAGTGGGACACCGGCTGCTTTGCGCAGCTCAGGGGCATGTTTGCAGTTGCGATATGGTGTAACTCGAGGCGCAGGCTGGTATTGGCCCGCGACCGGATAGGAATCAAGCCACTTTATATCTTCGGGCATGGGAAGGATATCCTTTTCGCTTCCGAACTCAAGGGCATCCTGATCCATCCTGAGATCGAGCGGCGACTGAGCGTCGAGGGCCTTGAAGCCTATCTTTCGACGAATTACGTTCCATCGCCGTATACGCTGGTCGAAGGTATTGAAAAGCTGCCTCCAGGTTTTTGGCTTGAGTGGACGGACGGTCGTATAAGTAAGCATCCTTACTGGCAGGTTCCCGAGTTTGCACCCGTACCGATGTCGCTTGGAGACGCGAAGGCAGAGCTTCACCACCTTCTTGAACAATCCATTCGCGAGCATATGATGTCGGACGTACCGCTTGGGGTGTGGATCAGCGGAGGGCTGGACTCCTCTACGATTCTGCACTATGCCGCACAAGCCGCCAGCTCAAAGCTGCGCACATTTTCAATTTCCTTCAACGGCCAAAGCTTCGATGAGTCAGACTATATAGGCGAAGTGGTGAAACAATATGGCACTGAACACCAACAGCTCGACTTGAACCCGGAGTTGGACCTGGAAGGTGCCATTCATGAGCTCTCTTACTATTCCGATGAGCCAAGCGCGGACTCGGGTGCGCTGCCGGTCTGGTTTCTCTCCAAGCTATGTAAGACGCAGTGCACCGTCGCTTTCAGCGGTGAGGGAGCGGATGAGATATTTGGGGGCTATCTTACCTATCGGGCAAACCGCATCGCACGGCTGCTGAAACTGACTCCGCCGGGAGCGATTCGATTTGCGTTGGAATGTCTTCGCGCGTGGCCCGGTTCAAACGAGAAAATCAGTCTGGAATACAAGCTGAAACGCCTGCTGCAGGGAAGCCTGCTCCCGGCCGAGGAGGCTCACATTTACTGGAACGGGACCTTCTCGCAAGCTGAAAAGACGGACCTGCTGAAGATGCCTTTGAGGGGCTCTATGTTGGACGTACTCTCGGAGCTGCGAGCTTCACTTCCGGGTGACGGGGTAGCTCCGTTCCTAAAGTTCGATCAAGAGTATTATCTGCCGGACGATATTCTGGTAAAGTCGGACCGTATGAGCATGGCTCATGCTGTTGAGGTGCGGCCGCCGTTTCTCGACCACCGAATTATCGAATTTGCCGCGAGAATCCCTACGGAGATGAAGATTCGCGGTAATCGGCAGAAGTATTTACTCAAAGAATTAATGCAGCCGAAGCTACCTCCCACAATTACGCGGCGCGCGAAAATTGGCTTTGATATTCCGACACACGAGTGGTTTCGTGGAACGCTTCAGGGCATGCTTATGGAGACACTCGACTATGCAGAGGCCGAACACTCCGAGTTGTTTCGCATTGACGCGATTCGCAATCTGACGAAAATGCACATGAACCGGAGCATCAGCATTGGCTACCATCTCTGGGGCTTGATGACTTTGTTCCTTTGGATGAGGCGATGGAATATCAGCTCAGCACCGATCCACCAATCGAGAAGACAGATGTCCACGATTGGCTCGTAGACGGTCGACGCATTTTCCTGCTTGTCGGTCTCTTCGCGACGGCGATCTATCTCGGGTGCATCTTATCTCCGCCGTCCCTGATGGATGACGTGGATGCGGTGCAGGCACAGATGGCACGCAACATGCTCAGTTCCGGGGACTGGGTGACAGCTCATTTAGATGGGGTGCCGTTTTTGGAGAAGGCACCGCTCATCTATTGGATGATTGCGGCTTCTTACAAGATCTTCGGCGTGACTGACTGGGCGGGGCGCATTCCGATCGCATTGTCTGCCATCGCCCTCTGTTTGACGACCGCAGGTTTCGGAGCGTGGGCGTTCGGAAGACGCGTAGGCCTTTACGCCGGTCTTTGCCTGTCAACCTGTGTCGGCCTTTTTCTATTCACCCGTATTCTGCTTCCGGATGCACTGCTCACCCTAACCATCATCCTGGCTTTGTGGGCGTTGCTGCGTGCACTGGAACAGGACGAGCGGCACCCCGCAGCATGGGCAGCAATCATGGCAGCGTGCCTGGCATCCGGCTTGCTGCTGAAGAGTCTGATCGGCGTTGTTTTTCCCATCGGGGCGGCCGTTACGTACCTGCTCATCACGCGGCAGTTCTTTGCGGCGCGGACGTGGAAGCGGCTTCGGCCCTTCAGCTCGCTCGTGATCATTCTGCTTATTGCTGCTCCATGGCACATCCTCGCCACTCTCCGAAATCCGCCTTACTTCAGCTTTACCCTGAAGAGCATCCCCGGCCAATATCACGGTTTCCTGTGGTTTTTCTTTATCAACGAGCAACTGCTTCGCTTTTTGAATCTGCGCTACCCACGCGATTACGATACTGTTCCGCCGGTGTACTTCTGGCTCTTCAACCTGATCTGGCTATTCCCATGGAGCGTCTATCTTCCTGCTGCATTTCGACTATCGTATCGGCCCGCTGACCGCGCCGGAAGGACAAGACTGCTGGCTTTGTGCCTGATTGGGTTTGTGATGGTGTTCTTTACCTTTTCCACCACGCAGGAATATTACTCGATGCCAATTTATCCGGCCATGGCGCTTCTGATTGGGGGAGCCATGGCGCTGGAAGGAAAGTCGGTACGCGCTGGAACCCGTGCCCTTACCGTGCTCTGTGCGGTTGCGGCGATCGCCGCGATCGCGATCCTGATTGCTGTGCGTCACGTCGCCACGCCTGGAGATATCTCGTATGCGTTGAGCTATAACCCGTCAGCTTACAAGCTTTCTCTGGGGCACATGGAAGATCTAACGCTGGACTCATTCGCATATCTTCGTGCCCCGCTGGCGCTGGCCGCTCTAGCATTTCTTATTGGTGTCTTCAGCACCTTCCGGACGACGCGGAGGAACGTATACTTTGGCGTTGCAATCATGATGGTCGTGTTTTTGCATGCAGCCAGGATGGCGATGGTCACCTTCGATCCTTACCTCTCCTCGCGTCCGTTAGTCAAGGTACTTGATCGGTCCCCGCGAGGAGACCTGATCATCGATCATCACTACTTCTGGTATTCGTCCGTTTTTTTCTACACCGACAGAACGGCACTGCTGCTGAACGGCCGATTCTTCGGCCTGGTTTACGGGTCCTATGCACCGACATCTGCCGACCCTTTTATCGATGACGCTCAGTTACAGCGTCTTTGGCGGACGCCGGCGAGATATTACCTTTTTGCCAAGGCAACACAACTCGAAGATCTGGCGTCTCTTGTGGGCAAGAACCAGTTGATCACGGTGAGCACCAGCGGGGGCAAAGTTCTGCTGACGAATCATCCTCTCTCCGCTGTGGGTGGCACCTGAAATCGGCGAAGGCGCGATCGGGTGGGTGGACACGGCCAGCGGATAAGGGAGTGTAAGTGCTCACTAATTGGGGCCTGGAGCCGTGTGGCGAGCAGCGGCGTCCTTTTTGACGTAAAATTCGTCTAAGTGTACTTAAGTGTAAGTGAATGGTCGATTTGGAGTTTGTTTGGAACTTTGTTTGGAGACGATATGAGAATTGCCATTCTTGGTGGTGACGGCTACTGCGGCTGGGCAACCGCCCTTTATCTTTCGAGCAAAGGGCATTCGATTTCGATTGTTGATAACTTCTCGCGCCGGCTGTGGGACTTCGAACTGGGGGTACAGACACTCACTCCGATTCGACCTCTTCCTGAGCGGTTGGCGGTTTGGCAGCAATTGACGGGCAGGTCGATCGAGACGTTTGTCGGCGACGTGACCGACTATGAGTTCCTTAGCTCTATGATCACCAGCTTCAGGCCGGAAGCCATTGTGCACTTTGCGGAGCAACGATCTGCGCCCTATTCGATGATCGATCAGAAGCGGGCTGTATTTACGCAGGTGAACAACGTGGTCGGTACTCTGAATCTGCTTTTTGCGATTCGCGAGTTGGCGCCGGACTGTCACATCGTGAAGCTGGGAACGATGGGGGAATACGGCACGCCAAACATCGATATCGAGGAAGGCTTTCTGACGATCGAGCACAACGGCCGCCGGGATACGCTTCCTTTTCCCAAGCAGCCCGGCTCCTTTTACCACCTCTCCAAGGTGCATGACAGCCACAACATCATGTTTGCCTGCAAGATTTGGGGATTGCGCGCCACCGATCTGAATCAGGGCATTGTCTACGGTACGATCACCGATGAAGTTCAGATGGACGAGGCGTTGATTAACCGCTTCGACTACGACGATGTTTTCGGCACCGTGCTAAACCGATTTTGCGCACAGACCGCAATAGGCGTTCCGCTCACGGTGTATGGAAAGGGTGGACAGACTCGGGGTTTTCTCGATATTCGCGACACGGTACGCTGCATTGAACTGGTCTGCCTTAACCCGGCCGGTCGCGGGGAGTTTCGGGTTCTTAATCAATTCACCGAGCAGTTCTCCGTCCTGGACCTTGCAAGGTTAATCCAGATGGTGGCCCGGGATATGGACATCCGAGTGGAGATCGATCATCTGCCGGATCCACGCGTGGAGGCCGAGGCGCATTACTACAATGCAAAGCACTCCAAGTTAGCGGATCTCGGTTTGGAGCCGCATTTACTTTCAGACACACTCGTGAATTCGCTCATCGAAGTCGCGGTTCGGTACCGTCATCGAATTGATCCTGCGATGTTCGCTCCCCAGGTCGATTGGCGGGTGGGGCGAAACCAGCGGCGTACTGTTGGCAACATGCAGCCTTTGTCGCCGATTGCCGAAGAGTCCTGAGAGCGAATTTCGGACGGTTGTGGAACACTCAATCAACGATCTTGGATTGCCGCGACGGAAAACTGCCGTTAGTTGGCGAAAGCGCGAGGTGCTTCTTGTCGCAAGTGCCTTGGATGAGTTGAGCGGTCTTGATGCCACCTCGGTCTAGATGTTGACGGCGGGGACCGGCTCGGCCGGAACCAGTTCTCCGTTCACGATCAGATAATCCTGCCCGCGCCAACGGATCGATTTCCGCGTGAAGCTCACCAGCCAGATAAGGCTTGCCAACGCATCCCATATGGGGATAAGGACGAGCTTCGGCCACACCCCTGGCTGTTTGAGGCCCATTGAGCCTACGAGCAATGTCAGAACAGATCGAACTAGAAAATACCCGCCGAGATATGCGGCAATAACCGCAGCTTTTGGGTCGATTGCCACGGCCAGCAGAGACCAAGGAAGTCCCAGCGTAAAGATCAGGCCCACATGTCCCCAAGGACGCATATGACGCATTACCGTGATCCATCGCAAACGCTTTAGGAACAGCGCGCGCAAAGAATCGTAGTCCGGAACGGTCGATATCGCGTATGGCAGGAGTACAACCTCGTGCCCTCGTTCTTCAATCGAGCGTCCGACGATTAGATCGTCGGCCGGCATGTTCTCGATGGAGGCATAGCCGCCAAACTCTTGCAGATGCTTTCGAGTCGTGCAGATGGTGGGGCCGAGAGCGAATTTTATGCCATCCAATTGCTTGGCAACCAGGATGCCTGGGTAGAAATCGGACAACATTCCAACGTCCTGGATCCGCTGCACCCAGGTTGTGTCTTTTGTCGGTACATAAAAGCAGGTGACTGCACCCGTTCCCGGGTCAGCTAACGGTGCTACCAACCGGCGCAGGTATCCCGGCTCTACACGCACATCACTGTCGCTAATAACCAAGTGCTCATAAGACGCTTCTGCGACCAGCCGGGCCAGTTTGGCAACCTTATCGTTGGTAGCCTTACGGCCGCCAGTGCCGATCAGAATACGAATTTGCGCCTCGGGAAAATCGGCCTTAAGCTGCTGCAGCACGGGCAGCGCGGGATCACTGACATCCCCTACACAGAAAAGGATCTCGTAGCTCGGATAATCCTGCCGGCAAAAGCTTGCGAAGTTCTCGTAGGCTTCAGGATCAAGCCCTCGTACGGGCTTGAGATTGCTGATGGGCGGCAGGAATTCCTTGCTCTTCGGTCTTTTTGAAAGGAAGAACCGCAGGCAGCTAAACACCGCAATTCCGTAGTAAATGAAAGGGATCGCTGCGATCGCAAGGAGTGCAATCCGCATTGTAGGAATGATCAACAAGGGAAACACACACTTAAGACCATTGAGACCAAACTCCGGCTATCCTACCACAATAGCGAAGGCAAACCGCGCAGATTGGCTGGATTCTGTCAATTGTTGAAATGAAATTTTCGTCATCTGTCAGGGTGCAAGGCCAGATTCTCAATCTAAACGCCAATCCAGATGAGCGTGATTCTATAAAATGGAACCGTGTCGATAGAACTCACTGGCAAGGGATCTGCAGAAACGCCGCATAAGCCTCTTCGACTGAAAACGTTTTTGATGATCCTGGTCATGGTGATTACCGGTCCTCTCGGTAACATCCTTCTCGGCAAGGGTATGAAGCATGTAGGCAAGCTTGCGTTGTGGCCAATCTCGCAGGGGTTTCATACCGGTCTGACGATTTTTACGTCGCAATTTATCTGGTTGGGGATTTCATCCCTGATCGCGTTTTTTGTTTCGTACATGCTGGTGCTGTCCTGGGCGGATTACAGCTTTGTACAACCTGCATCATCGTTGGCATATGGCGTGGTGGCGCTGCTTGGTTACTTGATGCTGGGGGAGCGCGTTTCCCCGTTGAGGTGGGTTGGCATTGCAATCATCTGCCTGGGCGTGTTCGTCGTAAGCCATACCGCACCGCGGACGACCAATCCCGAATCAGCGGAGCAAGGTTGAATTGCGAGACCTCATTTTGTTTACAGTGATCGTGGCGGCGGGAACCGGAGGTGAACTCTGTGTGTCGCGCGCGATGAAGAGCGTTGGCGAGGCAACCAGCTTTCATCCTGTTGAGATCGTCAAGGTTGTCCGGCGAGCGCTCTATCAGCCCTGGATGTGGGCTGGGCTTAGCATGATGACACTGGCTTTCTTCGCACTTCTCGGCGCTCTGTCGTTGTACAACGTTAGCTTTGTCGTTCCGGTGACTGCACTGAGCTACGTTGCCGGGGCACTGGGAGGAGTCGTCTTCCTGCATGAACGAGTCAGTTTGTGGCGATGGTTTGGCGTTCTTCTGGTGGCTATCGGAGTAACGATCGTATTTCTCAGCAAGGGCTGAACTCTGCATCAAGAGGTCCTTTTGATGCCTGCCTTGAATGATTGAAGATTCAAGAGTCGCCACTTAGCGAAAATAACCCGCGAGGGAGCGCCACTTTAGCGCGGCTCCTCCGTCACCTCGATGGCGCTCACGCAAGCGTAATTCCTAACCGGGACAAAACTCATAACGATCAGGCCAGCCGCATTTGGCTCGATACCGCGGAAGGTTTCCGCCACCTGTTTGTTAGGTCCCCCGGCCTTCCCCAAAATATCGAAATTCCGCAGCAATGCCGTACCGTTTGCGTAAACGTCAAAGACACGGGGTGGGCCGGCATCGGGCGCGGCAGCTACAGTGCCGTAATACGCCTCAGTGAAATGCAGAGTAACTGTATAGCGGCCTGGAGCCACAGGGATCTGATAAGTGAAGTGGCCAAACCGCTCACCATCGAACAGATGCGGATCGCTCGTGTTCACCGGCGTTTTCACGTGCGAATCTAGAACTCCTCCGATGGCATACTGGTCAGCCCCCCAAAGGCTTCCGGCATGATCGACGAATGAATTCGCTTGCATCACAATTCGGACGGGATTCATTCTGCTTCCCGACTGGGGTATTAACTCAATGGCATTGACGAGCGGCTGATCGAATTGCCGAATGAACTTGAGATGAACCATCCCATCACTGCTCGGTGAAACGCCTGTGAACACCCGCGTAAACGCCCGATAGGCCCCGCCCGCCTCACTCAGAACGTCGAAATCCACCAATAACGGCCGCCCGTTCAGGGACACCGAAAAGACCCGACTGCTCTCTCCCCTGGCAGTGAAGGTACCCGGTCCGAAGGTGGTCTCGACGAAATGCAGCCGAAGTTCATAGTTGCCTGGCTTTGCGGGTATGTCGTAGCTGAAATCCCCGCTTCGAGCAGTGCGATACATTGTCATATCTGCCGCACCCTGAATATATGGCAGTTTCAGCTCAACTGCCTCTCCGCCTGTAAAGTAGCGATCGCCTTTCCAGACGCTCCCATCGCGGTCAATGTACATCTCCTTCTGATAGCCGGCGAGAATCAGGATGGTCCCGGAATCGGGTGTTATGGTGGTTGGCGCAACAAGCGCGGTCGCAGTCGGCGGGGTCGAGGTGCGGGCAAAGCTTACGCGCGACCGTGTCCCGATCACCACCCAAACCGCAATGGCCGCCAAGACGACCATTGCGGTGAGGATTGCCACTCCTTTGGCAGAAAACAGGAAGGGGCGACGTATCCCGGTCGCCTTCTCATCGGCAGTCTCTTTGACCGCAAGGGACCCTTGTTGGGTTAACCCGTCCCCCTGTTCTACAGCGGGATTCTCGGGCCCTCGTGACCCGTTGGAAGAGGTTGCGGCATCTTCACGCCGAACGAACTGAAGTTCGTAGTGCCCCTCCTCCAAGACGATTTTGACGACGTGGTTCGCTCCCTCAGTCTCGTAATACGCGCGAAGTTTTCCACGGAGCCGGTGCGCCTCTACGCGCACACTGGAGTTCTTTGAGGGGTCAAAGTCCGCGGGACGCCCCATCGCTTCCACGCCAATTCTGTACTCGTTAAGGGCGCTTCGATTCTCGCTGAAATGGTTACTACACAAATATTTAAACAGTCTAGTCAGGCCAGGAGAACTGGAAAGAGCTTCCGAAGAGAGCACCGCCTGGATCTCTTCAGCCTCTTCCCTCGTTTGTGCTTGTGCTGGTATGAGGAGCACCTCCCCAAGGTGGGAGGATGGTAGCAGACATAAGAGCCTATTGACAAACAGGAAACGCACCGTTACAGCCAAGTAACGCAACCATGAAACGGCGCACAAGTAAATCAGTTATTCGCGCGTAACAGTTGCGTAGCGGGTGCTGGCTTGACATACATCAATGGATACTTCTAGAACCCTGGGCAACGATACCGCGTCTCACTTTGATTCCGAACGAGAAACAGTATCCGGTCAGTCGACTCGTCGGACAGCGGTAAAACGACCAACGCTACAGGGAGACAATCCAGATGACGCGCATCAAATTTCTGTTGACAACTCTTATGCTTCTGGCCTTTGCCGCACCCTCGGCATGGGCGCAGTCAATGTTCGCAACCCTCAGCGGAACGGTGCTGGACAGCCAGTCTGCAGTCGTTGTCGGGGCAGCCATTACGGTGAAAAACTCGGCCTCTGGCGAAATCCGGGTGACGACCACCAACCGTGAGGGGTATTTTTCCATCACGGCATTGCCTGCGGCGACCTACGAGGTGATCGTAACCGCCAAAGAGTTCGAGAAATACCATGCGTCAGGCATCGCCCTTACTGGAGGCGACGACCGCGCGATCAGCATCGCGCTTCAAGTCGGGTCCGCCACTGAAACGGTGGAAGTGACGTCCACAAAAACCGAGTTGGCGCAAACGGACTCCGGCGAGAAATCCTACACCATCTCCGCCGCCGACCTGCAGCAACTCACCCTGGTCAGCCGCGACGCCACCGAGATTGTGAACATGATGCCCGGGGCGGTGATGAGTGCCAACGGGGGCGTCAACGCCAAGGCATTTAATGGACAGACAGTCGGCTTGAACCTGAACGGCCCGCTGGATAACGAAAACGTTAACGGCCAAGCGGTGGACGTGACCATGGACGGCGGTCATACCTTCGATCCTGGCGCATACGGTAATTCGGTTCCGGTGACCGCCAACCAGGACATGATCTCCGAAGTCAAGATCCTCACTTCGAACTTCACTGCCGATAACGCTAAGGGGCCGGTGGTGGTCAACGTCGTCTCGAAGTCGGGTGGCGCGAGTTTCCATGGGGACTTTCACTTCAATGCCCGGAATGCCGCACTGAATTCGCTCGAGTCCGATGAAAAGGAAAACGGGATCACGACCAGACCGCAAGAATCCTACTACTATCCCGGTGCGACCATCGGCGGCCCGGTGATCATTCCGGGGACCGGGTTCAACAAAAGACGCAACAAGTTGTTCTTCTTTGACGGCTACGAGTACTACAAGCAGCTGAACGACGCGGGGATCGAGTCCGCCTTCGTGATGACCCCGCAAATGCTCACCGGAGACTTCAGCGCGGTCGGCGGCTACGGCTCCAATGTCACCGGGGGAGGCACTCTCACTGCCACTCCAACCACGCCGCCGGGGCCCGGCTATATAGCCCCGGCGAGCGGAACCCCCGGTCAGAGCGGGTATGTTCCACCAACTCCGAATCCGTACGACGGTTTCCTGGCCCTGACGCCCGGAAAATCGGTATCCGCAGCGCGCCTGGCGGGGTGCACGATCACCGGTGGCGTTCTTTCTTCGGCCTGTCTCGATCCCAACGGTGTGGCCCTGATGAATGCCTATATGCCGAAGCCTACGACTCCGAACGGTGCTCCAGATGCCAACGGCAACAACTATATTCAGGACATTACCCAGCCCATGAACATGACCCAGAACCTGGCGAGGGTGGACTTCGACTATAGCGACAAGACCAAGCTGTATGCGACCTACAACCGCCAGCATCAGACCGCGACCTGGGCAGTGGGGATGTGGGCCAACACCGCCTCCGCAGACGCTGTTCCAGCGCCAACACCGCTGCTGGGCGGGGATCTGTCCGATTTTGTGAGCGTCAATTTCATGCACGTCATATCGCCCACGATGACCAGCGAGAGCAGGTTCACCTTTACCTACGAGGACTATCCTGCAGTTGCGCAAGATCCTGCCAAACTGCAGCGCTCGGATATCCCGAACTTCACGCTGAAGGGCATCTACGGCCAGCCAACGGCGCCCATGTTTGCCACATGGGGTTCGGGCTTTCCCAATTTAGGGGATGTAGGCTATCAATTCCCCCTCACCTGTTACAAGAAGATCCCCGCTGCCGGCGAGGATCTGACCAAGGTCATCGGCACGCACACTGCAAAGGCAGGCGTCTACTGGGAGTTCGTCAATAACGTGCAGAACAACTGGGGGCAATGGGGAGACTTGGGCTACGGAACCTGGACGCCGTTCGTCTCCGGAAACATGTATGCCGACACATTGATGGGCGTTGGTCAAACAGGCTATACCGAATTTGCATCGCCTCCGCCGCAGGAGATGGCCAACAAGATTCTCTCCTTCTATGCCCAGGATGACTGGAAGCTTACCCGCCGTTTGACAGTGCAATACGGACTTCGCTTCGAGCACTATGGCAAGCCCTATTCGCCGCCTTTCGGCCTGGCCCAATTCAATCCGAAAACCTATAACAACGCTCCATCCGCAGTGGGACAGAACACCGGCGTTTCTTGGCACAAGGCCGATTCTGCCATCCCGCTTTCGGGCACCAACAGTCGCTTCGTTTTCTTCTCGCCACGTATCGGCGCAGCCTTCGATGTCTTCGGCAATGGGCACACCATCGTCCGCGGCGGATATGGCAAGTACCGCGCGTACGACTCGGTGCAAAGCGGCACTTATACCAATGCTGCCGCGACGGCTATCGGTTCGGTTGCCTGGACCTGCGGCTGGAACGATGCGAATTGCCCCTCCTGGGAAGACGTCGACACGCACGCACAAGGCCCGGCCGTCTTCGGCCAGGGGATTCCGGCAGGTACGCTGGCCTCGCCAAACGGGATCGACACGGTGACTGCGGGAGACGATGAGCAGCCCCTGGTGACCACCTACAGCGTCACGGTCGATCAGAAGCTGCCCGGCAAGATGAATATCGAGGCTTCCTATGTGGGCAATACCTCCCGGTACTTCCAGCCGGAGATCAACGTCAACGCAATTCCGCTGGGAGCGATGAACGGGTTTATCTGCCCATCCAGTTCAACTGCGACCGCTTGCCAACAGCCATATCGTCCCTATCAGAATTACCAGGACATTCTGTCGGAAAACACCGCCGGGAAGGCGCGGTTCGACTCTCTGCAAATGAGCCTGCAGCGCACCTCCGGCTTCCTCACCTTGATGGTCAACTACACCTACTCCAAGGCGTTGAGCGATGGTTATCTGGGTGCCGACAACGGCAGCGGCTACGCGGACGGCGGGACCAGCGAATTTTATGGTGCCTCACCCATAAACCGGCCCAATGTCTTGAGCACTGCATATGTGATCCACGTGCCGCATATGCAAGGCGGCAACTCGATCCTGAGGGGCGTGGTCAACGGCTGGGAAGTCTCCGGCATGACGCAGATTGAAAGCGGCGCCAACCTGACCTCGGGACCCGATGGCTGGAACTTTGGGTACGCTCCCGCCGCGATTTCCACGTCGCAACCGGTAAACAACACTGCGCTGCTGGGAACGCCGGATATTACGCTGATGCCTCTGCTCACCTGCAACCCGAGCAAAAACAACCCGAAGGGTTTTTACATCAACGCTGGCTGCTTCAGCCTGCCGGCGGGCAATGGGGCGAATGGCACAACCAAAATGCCGTACATTCCGGGCCCGCAGTACTGGAAGAGCGACCTTACCGCGATCAAGAACTTCAAGGTCGGGGAGCACCAGAACGTACAGTTCAGGGTTGCCGGATTCAACTTCCTCAACCACGCGCTGACATCGTTTGAACCGGGCGACGGGAACCTCGATCTGACCAACCTGACGTACGACAGCGCTACCGGAAAGGAAGTGAACGGCAACCCCGACTTCGGTCACGCAAAGTGGCATTTTGGCCAGCGCATCCTGGAGGTGGGCGCCAAGTATTCCTTCTAACTTGGATTGCATCTCGCTCTGCGGGCGGCCGGGCGGCCGCCCGCTTCATTTCCAACGGTGGTTACTTGTGAATCGTCCGTGTTATGGTTCAACCATGTTCCTGGTGTTCTCTCTAGCCGCCTTGCTGTCTTTAGGCGGCCCCGCCTCTGCGTCACCCCCGCAAAAGAGCTTTGATGAAATTGCGAGACAGGCTGAAAGCGCGCGCACGGCGGACCGGATGACGGAAGCAATTGAGCTCTACCGCGAGGGAGTTCGCCTGCGCCCCTCCTGGAACGAAGGATGGTTGTGGCTGGGCAACCTTCTCTACGATCAGGACCGCTTTCCTGAGGCGCAATCTTCTTTCGCTCACTACGTGGCACTCGCGCCAAAACCGGGTCCAGTCTTTGCCTTGAAGGGCCTTTGCGAATTTGAGATGCGCGATTGGGACCGCTCCAGCTTGGACCTCGAGACATGGGCGCATGGCGACTTTCACGGAAGCAGCGACATGACTGAGGTTGCGGCCTTTCACTGGGCACTGCTGCTGACGCGGCAACACCGCTTCGCGCAAGCACTTTACGTTCTGGCGGACAGGGCGCAACGCAGTGGGGAAAGCCCGCTGTTAGTCGAAGCGATGGGTCTGGCTTCGCTGCGTATGCCGAGTCTGCCCGAGGATTACTCGCCGGAGTTCCGCGAGCGGGTTTGGTTGGCGGGAAAAGCCGCATTTTACGTGTCCCGGCATGACTTTGCTCGCGGCCAGGAGTATTCCCGTCGATTGCTGGCTGAATATGGCCAGCAACCAGAAGTGCACTACTTTCAGGGAATGCTTCTCAAATTTGAGTTAGAGCCCGCCAAGGCGGCGCAGGAGTTCCGCAAGGAACTTGAGATATCTCCCCAGCATGTTTCGGCGATGCTGGAACTGGCGCAATTCGAGATTGACACCAGTGAATTAACTGAGGCAGTGTCCCTGGCGAGGCACGCCGTAGAGATTGAACCCACCAATCCGGATCCACACCATATTCTTGGCCGCGCCCTGCTGGCCGCTGGAGAGGCAAGGGAAAGCGCGCAGGAATTGGAGTCGGCGGAGCGTCTCGCGCCGCGAAGTTCAGCAATTCACTTTCATCTCGCCGCGGCTTACCGGGAATTGGGACGCAGAGAGGACGCGCAGCGGGAGATGGCTGCGTACGTCACGAGCAAGAAGCGAGAGGGGGATTTGGATCGTGCCGCAGGAGGGCAAGACGCGGAGCATTCCCTGGAGCCGCCGCAGTGATCGCTCTTCTGGCTCCGGCGCTGCTGATGCTGGCTACCGGGTTCCCGGCCCAGGCCGCTGCAACTGCGCGCCCGAGCGACACGGCTATGCACGGTGCCACTAGCTTTGAGCAGGTTGCCGAGGCCGCGAAGCGGGCGCGGGACGAGAACCGCGACGATGCCGCTATCGAGAGCTACCGCCAGGGCCTGAAGCTCAAACCGGAATGGGACGAAGGGTTGTGGTACCTGGGCACGCTGCTGTACGAGAAGGAGAATTATTTCGAGGCATGCACAGCACTGCGCAGCTTTCTCGGCCGCAATCCCGAAAACGGATACGGATGGGCGTTGCTGGGATTGAGCGAGTTTGAGACGCGCGACTACACGCGAGCCCTGGATCATCTGCAGCAGGGCATGGTAATCGGATTGGGCGACAACCGGAAGATGGCATCCACCGTTTCCTACGTCACCGCGATATTGCTCACTCGGTCTGAAAAATTTGATGAAAGTATGGCCCTGCTTTTTACGCAAGTGGCATCGGGCCACAACGCGTCGCCGTTGATTGAGCCGCTTGGCTTGGCTGCCTTGCGCTTGCCCTTCTTGCCCGCAGAGATTCCCGCTGATCGCCGGGAAATGGTTCAAATGGCGGGCGCCGCCGCGCTCGCCGTTGAAGCGCAACATTACGAAGAGGCCGACAAACTCTTCAACGAACTTGAAGCCAGGTATCCCGACCAACCCGGAGTTCACTTCCTCATCGGCGCTTACCTGCTGCGCGCGCGTCCGGACGATGGGATCAAAGAACTGAAACGCGAGATTGATATCTCACCGTCACATGTGCCCGCGAGGATCCGGCTGGCGGAAGAATATATTAAGCGGCAAGACATGAGCCAGAGCATTTCCTTCGCCCAAGAGGCATTGAAACTCGAGCCTGGGAATGGTTTGGCCCATATGGTGCTCGGTGAAGCATTGGTCGCGAAAGGAGATCCTGTGACCGGAATTCCGGAGCTCGAGATTGCTCAGGGCTCCTTGCCCGATGAATTACGGATTCGCTGGGACCTGTTTCGCGCTTACAACTCCACGCAACGCGAGGAAGACGCTGCCCGGGAGAAGGGTGAGATTGAAAGGCTCGGCAAACAAGATGCGGCGCATTGAATCCGACAAAAGGTTGCCGGTCCTGCACGCACTTTCAATCGCCTTCACGGCACTGCTGCTGTCACGCGCCGCATTGCTCTTCACGCAACAACAGATTCCCATCGCCGAACCGGACAAATCACCTCTCCATTTCACGCCCCATCCCATTCCCTTTTCGCTGGACAGTTGCGAGACGCCGGAGCGGCACGTCCCGGAAACCATGGCTGGGGGAGTTGCCGTCTTCGACTACAACAATGACGGGTATCTGGATATTTTCTTCACCAATGGAGCTGATATCGCGAGTCTGAAAAAGACCTCGCCAAAATACTGGGACAGGCTGTTCCGAAACAATGGCGATGGAACATTCACGGACGTAACTGAAAAAGCGGGGCTTGCAGGGACAGGTTACGACACAGCGGTTGCAATCGGCGACTACGACAATGACGGATACGAGGACATCTTCGTCGGCGGCGTCTATCGGAACACGCTCTATCACAATAACGGCGATGGGACCTTCACTGATGTTACCGAAAAAGCGGGACTCGCGAAGCTCGATAAGCAGTACGGGCCTCTTTGGTCCACCGGCGCGGCCTGGGTGGATGTAAACAATGATGGCCTGTTGGATCTCTTCGTAGTGAATTATCTGAGCTGGGACCGGTCGAACGAACCAGTCTGTAAGGTCAACGGCAAACCGGATTATTGCCACCCAAAATTCTTCAAGGGACTTCCCAATCAGCTCTTCCTGAATAATGGCGATGGAACATTCACAGATATATCAGAGCAGTCAGGAATCCGCGCGCATATTGGAAAAGGCATGGGAGTCGCGGTCGCGGATTTCAACGGCAACGGGCTGCCGGATTTCTTCGTGACCAATGACAAGCTCTTCAGTTCACTGTTCCATAACAAAGGCAATCTCCATTTCGAGGAAGTTGCGTTTGACGCCGGTGTAGCCCTGCCCGAGCACGGCAATCTCATTTCCGAGATGGGCGCGGATGCTCAGGATCTCAACAACGATGGGTTTCCCGACATCGCATTCACCGCGCTGGTCAATGAGACTTTCCCCATTTTCCAAAACAACGGCAAAGGTGAATTCACAGAGATTACGGCACGCAGTGGAATGACCGCTCTCAGCAGTCCCATGTCTGGCTACAGCCTGAATATTGCCGATTTCGACAACGATGGTTGGAAGGATATTTTTGTCGCCCGAGGCGATGTGCAATCACCGACCATGGCTTCGATTGTCCAGATCGATCAGCCCAACACGGTTTTCTTGAACGCCCCTGGAGGCCGCTGGTCCGCATTGACAGCGGAGGCCGGTTTTGACGCGCTTCCCCCGCGCCGCCACCGCGGCGCCGCCGTTGGCGACTTCAATCACGACGGAAAACTCGATATTGTGGTGACCGCGCTGAGCGCTCCCGCGGAAATCTGGATGAACGACAGTCCGAATCACAACCAATGGCTGGAACTCGTCTTGCGAGGCACCAAAAGCAACCGGGACGGAATCGGAGCGCGAATTCGGATCGTGGCCGGCGGGCAGGCTCAGTTCAGCTACAAGTCCACTGCGTCGGGATATGCCTCCTCCAGCGCCGGCCCTGTCCACTTCGGCCTGGGTTCGGCGAGCATGGTGGACGAAATCGATATCCGCTGGCCATCGGGAACTGTGCAGGTCCTGAAAAACGTCGCGGCAAACCAGACACTGGCGATCACAGAACCCAAATGACAACTTATGGCTGGGATTGGCTGGGAGCCTGTTCGCGCGCTTTCTCGTCAAGTTGGAAGACAGCAGCGCGCTCACGCTTGCTGTCTTCGATGAGGTGCAGACGAGCATACAAGGCGGCCAGTTGAACATGGACCTCCTTGAAATCAGGAGACTGGCGCTCCACTTGTTGCAAAATGGATAGGGCGTCTTGTAAATGCCCTTCGGCCAGATTCAGCAAGCCAATCTGGAAACGCGCCTCAACACTAGAAGGCCGCAACATCCGCGCTTTTTCGAGGTACGGGGTTGCATCGGCGATATTGCCGTCGTAACGCAACATTCCTCCAAGATAAAGATTGGCTTCGAAATCGTTCGGATCAGCCCGCAGTGCTCTTAGAAACGCGATTCTTGCGCCCTCATGGTCTCCACTGTCAAGCAGGGCCCGCGCATATAACATCCAGCCGCCAGGCAGGTCGGGCTCGCTTTCAAGAGCCTTATGAATCCTGTTTGCCGCCGCCTTACTGTCATGTGCGGCGAGCTGTGCGGCACCTGTTAACAGATCTACTTCATTTTGGTTGCCTGTCTTTGCGACCTGTTCGATGATGACCTCTCCCTGCTTGATCTGCCCGGCGCGAATCAGCGCCGTGCCAAGTGCAAAATCCACCGCACGATCGTTTGGATTGGCGTTGTAAGCAGGCTGAAGCAGTGCCACAGCATCTTCATTTCGGCCGAGGCGCAGGTAGCAGTCGGCGAGAAGATAAAGTGACTGCCTGTTCTCTGGGTGCTTCGCACGCAGACGTTCGAGGTTGACAGCGGCCTTATCGAAAGCGGCCTGTTTGTACCAGGCCAACGCAAGGTTGAGAAGAATGCTGGGGTTGCCCGGGGCTCGTTTCAGCGCTTCATTGTACTGGGCAACCGCATCGTTGTAGCGTCCGACCCGTGCCATTGCGACTCCCAGGTTTGTCCTTGCTTCCACCGAAGCAGGCTGTATCTTGATCAGCTCTTCATAAAGGCGTATGGCCGCTCGCACATCACCGCGCACATAAGCTGCATCGGCATCCCTCGAGAGACTTTGCGGAGAGCGGGTCTGGCTCCAGACTTGAAGCCCGATGGTGGTCCACATGCCGATCAGACAACAGCTCAGCACGCAGGAGGCGAATACTCGCCGCAACGCACATCGCTGCCGCAGTAGAGCAAGCACAACGCGCCTGAATTCTTCCGGCATGGCTCGGAAAGAATAGCAGAACACGAAGCTGCCATCCAGCGATGCATCTTTCTGTGAAGCATAAGTGGCGGCCTATTGCTCTTCCCCTGAATTGGGCGGACTGACGTTGAGCACATAATAGGCACGCACGTCCCCTATGCACTTGCCAGGCAGACCACTTGCTGAGTTCACGTGGCGCGTCCTCAATCGCCGTGGTGTGCACCGACTGGCTAGAAAAAGCGCCCCAGAGAAAAGAACCACGCACCGTGCCCTGTGTCTCCGACACTTCCCCCCAAAAACATGGGGCCCAGCGCGGTCCGCACGATCGCACCGGCCGCGCCGTCAGTGGGAAGTTTGCTCACGCCGGGAGCGTTGAACATTTTTCCGACCTCGTACAATGAGACGGCGTAAAGGCCATTGCCGAGGAAGGGCGGGAGGGTGAGCAGTCTATGCAGGTATCCCACGCGGAAAAGGTAATACTGATTTCCGCGGACCTCGTTCTCGCCATAGGCAAGCAACCCGGCCGCGCCTCCGAGGAAGTATTGAGGAATGCCGGTCTTCTCGTAGCCGACGGTAGAGCCACCTTGAGCTCGCAGGAAGACAGAGGCCGGTCGTGACACGACTTTGAAAACCTCGTTATCCGATTCCAGATTTGGAAACGCAGCCGGGGCACCCGGACTCGCATCCATCCAGTGGAAAGTGAAATCGCCCGAATAGCCCTGCCTGGGAATGACCGGGTCATCCCGATGGTCAGTGACGTAGCGAAATCGCGAGCCGCGCTCTTGCCCCTTGACTGATTGGAAGAGTGGAGTACCCAGCTTCAGGTTCGCATCCAAATAGCCGATCTCGTATCCAGCGCGGACTTCGCTGAAGCGGTTCACTGCGTAGCCGAGGTCAGTCCCAAATTCCGCTCTCCCGAGGCGGTACTCGGCTTGAGGATTGTTGTAGGAAAAGATCCACTGCGCCGAGTCGCTTGCACCCACGTAGGGCGCGAAGAACCATCGGGTGGTTGGGGTAAATGGTTTGTACAGCTCTGTTGAGATTCCGTAGGTGTTTCCAAACGTAAAATCCGTTCGCAATTCGGAACCGTATCCTGCGATATCGAGAAACGTCAAACGTCCTCCCATCGTGAAGGTGACGTTGTCGGGTTCGGTCCCGTTCACGGCAATAGCAGGTTGCAGAACAGGCGGTGCATAGTTCTTCTCACGAACAGTGACGAGAAGGCCGAGCTGACCGTCATTCTCGGTCAAACCATAGGAAGCGCTTTCGAATCTGCCGATTCCTGTCAAGCGGGTCAGATAGGTGTCCAGAATCTTCGGGTCGATCGGCTTACCGACAAGGGGCTGGAGAAATTTCTGGATCTTTTGCTCAGCGTCATGCGTGGTCCCATCCACTCTCACAAATTGTGGAATTCCCACGGCTCCTTTCTTGCGGGCATCGCGGCGTGCCACATATTCATTCCAAGCGGCCTGATCGAGGGAATAAGGAAGTAATATCTTGGATTTCTCTTCTGCCGCTTCCCATCCCTTTTGGATGAGTTCATGCGCTTTATTGAAATCCAGGCTGGTGAATTTCTGTACATCCACTTTAACGACGATGTCCGCTTCTTCCATCCCCCTGAGCTCCGTGGCAGCGACGCCGACAGTGATTGACCGGCCGAGCACACTGAAGAGAGATTGGATTTCATCTGCGGTTGTAGGAGCGACCTGAAGATGAATCGCTATGACCACGTCAGGGCCCATCTGCCGGGCGAGGTCCGTAGGCAGGTTGTCGACCAGTTCACCATCGACGAAAACGTGGTCTCCTTCACGTACAGGAGCGAAGATTGACGGCAGGGACATGGAGGCCCGCATCGCCCGACCAATCGGACCGCTGGAAAACACATGCGCCTTTCCCGAAATCAGGTCAGTGGAAACGCAGCGAAAAGGGATGGGCAGGTCGTCGAACGATTTCACGGTCGAGTATGCCATCGTTTCCCTGTCAATGAGCAGGCTGATTTGATGCCCCGAGCTCAATCCGGATGGGAGCGTCGCCCCATGTTTGAAACCGATGACCAAGCTGTTTTGAACCGCGCGCGCATCCTCCTTGCGGCGGAAAGAGAGGTCTTCGTAGGGGGTTTCGCCCCCGATAACAAGAGGCCAGTCCATTTGTTTAACGAGCGCCTCGAGTCCATCGGGGCTCATGCCGGTCGCGTACATGCCTCCTACCAGGGCCCCCATGCTATTTCCAGAGAGATAGTCGATGGGAATGTGATGCTGCTCAAACCACCTGAGCACTCCGATGTGAGCCAGTCCGAGCGCACCGCCGCCTTCGAGGGCGACCCCAATCGTCAACCGTTTGGGGGCTGACTGTCCGCTTTGGGCAAATGCGATGACAGAAGACACGCTCAACGCGAAGAGGACGAGCGCAATTCTCAACGGTGGGTACAAACAACTCCAGCAGCTTGCTCCGAATGAACAAATGAATTCCATGGTGGCCTCTGAATTTTCAAATCTCCAGTGCGACTCAAAATCCGATCCGCCCCACTCGAATCAGCGCGGAGAAGTCAGGAGAGCCGTCCGCCGCTCGAGCCGCGGCATTGATGTGCTCGCGTTGCTTCAATTCTGGAAACGGAAGTCCGCCAGAGACCAGTCGTCCGCGGTCATAGAGCAACTCATCGAGCGTGCCGTTAAGTAAGAATTGGTAGTTCCAGGGCTGCGGGTTGCTCACTGTGGCGGCAAGCGGTTTGTCGATCGTAGTTGTGCAGTTTCTTGTTACTTCGTTGTACCACTCCGGCTGATTCTTCAGTTTATTCAGGTAGGTAACGTAAGTGAGGAACATGGCCCGCGCTACTTCCGGCTGTATATGGATGCGGTACATATACACTTCTTCATTATCTTTACGGTAGTTGGTGCGTAATCGAATTACATCGCGCTCATCCGCCGCAATAACAATCAACTCGTATTGACGAAAACATCCAAGAATTGTCGAATACGCCTGACCTACTTTGTAGCGCGCCTCAATCGAAAATGCGACGTGCTGGTTATCTCCAAATTGAAAACTGACAATCGGGTGGCTGGCAAAGCGAATCCCCCAGTTCGTCAGAAAAAAGTCGGCACCCCGAATTTGTGAAAGATCGAGGGTCCGGTCGCTCCAGCAATTCGTGTAGTCGGATTCAGTGCGATAGTCGCAGTTGCGCAAATTGTGAATTGTGACTCGATCTCCATCCAATTCGGCCCAGGCGGTTTGAGCGGCGTTGCGTTGCCAATCGGCCGTGTTCGAGGGCTTCAGGGTGAGCCACCATGCGAGCACACAAAAAAAGGCGAGGAGAACCAAGGCAACAGACCAACGGGACCACTTGAATTTGAATAAAATCGCGATGATCACGAGAACGTAGATCACAGCCATCGGAATTCGCAATGCCGGGATCCGAAAATCGATATAAAGAGCTGCCACCGCCCATAGCGTAAGCAGCGTGAGAATTGTCCACACAATCGTGATTTCAGTCGCCCGCAGCACGGTCAACCAAGTCGGCGATGCAGCCGGGCGACGAGGGGCATCGTCCCAGAAAGAGCTTGTTGAAATTTTCCCTCGTGAATTCATAACATGAACTGACCGATCTCGCACCTTTCACCTGGCATGGTTTTCATCGTCGCGTTCTTTCAGCGTCGGAGATCGAATTGGCTTTCACGAGCCTCGATTGATTGATTTAGCTCAATGCTTGCATTCGGTTTTGCAGGAACCGGTGCGCGGACAGACAAATCACTTTCAACTGGATTCAGTTGTCCACATCGTCAAGCTATTAGGCATCATGCCTCTTGGGAAACTGGCAGAATTACCAGCCCACGCGGAGAATAGTCTGAGTCCCTGGATGGTGCCCGCGTGACAGACTGCGGGGAGGATCCAACGCTTTGCATCGAGATCGAGCGATCGCGTGGCTAGGCGACGTTCTTCCGGTGCCTTCTGGCGTAGAGGCAGGTGGCAGACCGGGGCTGCCCGATTTCAATGAGAAGCAACCAGTCATGAAAGGCTAGACCAAACTTTCCAAAACGTCCGGATTCCGACAGCCGAATTTTCAGTTGTAATCACCCGAAGGATGTCTACTTCGGATCTGATTCCGATTTCGTTCCCGAAGAGTCGTCAGTGGATGTTGCGCCAGTGGGGAGAAGTCTGTATCCGTCTCGAGATCGGATGTGATACTTCTGCAAATCTTTGCCCGCCAGCTTCACTTTGATGGAGCGCCAGCCACGATTGGGGTTAGCCTGGGGATAGTAACTCAGGGTATAGAGATGAACCAGATCCTCGCGGATCGAGGCGAACGCCTGCGTCTCCTCGCGCCAACTTTTAGCGAAATATGCTTTCCCCCCGGAGACCTTGCTCACGCGTTCAAATGCGGCGGCGGACACAGGATCATCCTCAGCCTGCCGCGTACTGATGATGTAGATAATCGTTCCTGTTGACTGGGCCAACTCTGCCACATCCTCGGGAGGAACCGAACTGGCGTTGTCCGGTCCGTTTGAAAAGACCACGATTGCCTTGCGTCCTTTCAGGGGCGCCGCATCTTTTACGGTCAATAGAAGGCTGTTATAGAGTGCGGCATCATCGCCTGCGACCGTGTTGCGCACGCCACTCACAACGCGGAACTGATCTGAAGTGAGTGCGGCCATTCGCGACAGGTTCCGGCTATATGAATAAAAGGCCACCTTGCTGGCATCATCCATAGAACGTACGAAGTCGGCGATGGCGTCCTGAGCAAAAACGAAACTTCGGTACATGTAGTTGCTCGTGTCGAAGAGAATGAACACATTCGATTCGGCCACGCGCGAAATCGCTATGCCGGCCGGTCCCTTGAGCGTTGGCTGCAAATCCGCGCCGGGGACGCCGCCGGCGTCGTTCGATTGGCGATTTTGATTTCGCCGGGCAATCTCGACTGAGTTATGGCCAGTCTCGCTGCTCTCCTCGAAGGTGGAGATTTTCTGGGGAATTTTATCCTCTGTAATGAGAAAGTCTTCCGGGCGAAGGCCAGTTACATAGTCGCCCTTGTTATCGGTCACGGCGACGTTGAGCTGGACCAGGACGACATTGACTCGAAGATGTCGGGGATCGTCCTGAGCAGCAGACCGGGATTGATGACCGTGCATGAAGAACAAGAGCGAAAACACTCCAAGACGGGCGATGGTTTTCTTTGACACAACGAATTCGATATGCACCACGATACCCTCGATGTCTATTGCCGTGCGACGGTAGTTGTACCCTGGACGGCAATCTTTCCATTTCGAAATTCGTCCCCGGTTTCCTCCATGGCGCGTAACAGCGCGGGCCAATCGTCGATGTTGCTCGCGAAAATGTTGGCGATCATTCGGCGCGTCAACGTGGGGACCAGAACGTTAAGCATCACTGGGGAATCGCCCATCTCATCTGCGAGGCGTGCCCAGTAAAGGTTATTGGATTGCCAAGATTCGGCAAGGAGCCTGCTGGCGTCCCCCCCGAAAGCGGGAACTGGCTTCATGTTAAAGAGTGCGCAGGAGTTACCTTGCACAAACGCCGAATGCGGCACACCGAAGTCTCTCGATATTCGGTCTGGACTGACATCGGACGGACTTCTCCGCGAGAGTTCGTCCAATTCGCGGCCCGCAGGTCCC
Organism: uncultured Acidobacteriaceae bacterium; assembly: GCA_963800145.1. Taxonomy (GTDB): domain Bacteria; phylum Acidobacteriota; class Terriglobia; order Terriglobales; family Acidobacteriaceae; genus Telmatobacter. The sequence continues at coordinate 30,805 of CAWCZX010000003.1, forward strand.
CACGTCGAAGCCTTGTCTGAATACCTTTTCCGAAATTCGACAGCAAGATAGAAAGTGTCAGCAGGGGGTGTTTGGGGAACGAGTGCATTGGCGCTTTCCGGACTCCGAAGAGCCTCCTCAATCCTTTCCATCCAGTCCGGTGTCATGCGATCGGAGAGAATTTCTATCACCTTAGCCTTCAGATCAGGGTTGGAGACGGAGGATGTGAGTAGCTCTTCCCCGAGGCGTTGATAAAGAGCAACAGAATGCAGTTCGTTTCGGGATACGTCCCACCAACGAGGCAGGACTGCGCTCACCAGAAGATCTGGTACAGTTTCCCTCCAGATCAGGGCCTGGACATTCTTCGGAGCGATGAATTCCTCTTCGGTGGACGCAAGCGCATACGGCAGATCGGCAAGTGAACCCATCAGATAGGCGCCGCCCCCGGCTGTAGCGCCAACGCCGATCAGATTCGGAACACCCCATATCTGCTCGACCCCTTGAACCGAAAGAGACGAGAAATCATGTGAGCGGACGAAGAGTGGATTGTTGTGAAGAACCTCAGCTCCCGGGGGTTCATAATAGGCGTAATTTAGTCCAACCAATGTATCTCGCAGAAACGGAGTGAGTTGGCCGCGTGCGGCTTCAAGCTGCGATGGCGAGCCCGGAGAGCGAATGATCTTGGTCAGGTCCGTTCGTATCTGCAATTCCGCATGGCGGCTGACGTAGATCAAGGGAGACCACGAACTCCTCTCACTTCCGGTGAAAATGGGGCGTGGCATCTCGAATTCCCGCAGGTCTCCTGCAAGCAAGAGCATGGTGTTGCCGACCGGTGCTCCGTGCGCCATATCAGACAGCCCGTCGTAGAGCCCGAAAAGGGTATCGAGGGAAACCAATCGCTGGTCATCCAGCACCGCTCGGATTCTCGCGGCCAATTCCCGATGCACGCGTTGAGCGTCCTGACCGTCCTGAGTTGGGCCCGCCAGCAGATCGACGACCTGATCCTGGGTCAGATTTCCGCTTCCCGTCGCCGCGAGCAGGAGCGATTGGAGCGAACTCCTGGCCGCGCCGAAGAGCTGTACAGACGAAGAAATCCCGATAAACGGCTGAACCGCACCCTGCCATGATGCGTTCAATCGCTCATTCGGAATCTGGCCCTGGTGGGCTAGTATCCGCCAGAGTCCGATATTTGCTTGAAACGCTCCGAGGGCATTCGCGCGCAACGGGGAACTCGAAATCCCATTGATTCCATCGGCAGCGCTTACAAATCGGTCGATCGATGCATCATCCAAAGCCGGAAAATCAGAAAAGATTGGGAACCAGTGTTCGAATTCGGAGAACCTGCGGGCGATCAACTGCTCAGTTTCGCCGGACAAATGTCTTGATGAGGGCCTTCCGGCATCAATTGCACTCAGCAGCAGGAAGACACGCATCGGGGTGGCGGGCATCTCAAGATTTGAAGACGCAACCAGTGCTTCGAGCAATTGCTCCGAGCTATCGCAACAATGGGCCCACGTTGCCCACTCTCGCATTTCGTTCCGTTTCGTTCCCTGGGAAAAAATTTCCTTCCAAACTTCAAGCCCCCCCGGAATCGCAATATCCCCGCTCGCATCCCATTTCAGAGATGTGAGCAGTATCAGGAGTCCAGCATTCTTTGGAAAAACACCATATGCCGCATTAACATTCGGCGCAGTCGATCGATAGGCATTGAAAAGTCCCGCGAGACGAGATCCTTGGACGAGGTGGGCCTGCTGGGCTTGGTTCAAGCGCGTCTCGACGTCAAAATAAGCAGCCAGCCAGCCGCGATCCTTCGTTAGCAGGTGGATCACGAACTCCCCGGGCGAGTTTGGATTTGCACCCACCAGTTCCTCCCAGTCTCTGTGGGCGCCGGCAGGTACCACTACTTTCCCGGAGCGGATACTTATCCCGCTTCCGTACAAATCAAAAACAGTTGCGAGGGGCATCAATCTCTTTAGCCCAGGTGAGCGCACCAAGGCGAGCCTTGTTTCGCGATCGCACTTGGCGAGAGCCCCATAAAGATGATCCAGGTTTTGATCGTGAAGCAGCATGTCGAGAAGATCGGTGCCTGGTTTTCTCTTCCATGTCGTGACCGCCGTCCAGGTCTTCTCTTTGAAAAAGATCGGGACCCGCGTGGCAGGAAAGGAGTAGGTAAACGGTTCATTCCTTTGCAGGGCTTGTTCCAGCGCAGTGAGAGGGAAGCCTGAATCGATGGTCAGAAACGCCCGCTCCGGATTGGCAGTCGCCAGGGCGGTGTTTTTCTGTCCACAAGGTCGCTCAAACTTGTACCCGAGAACCTGAATCAGGCGGCCCGCGTCTTCGCAACCCGTCACGCGAATTGTGCCGGTCTTATCCGCCAGGAGCTGCAATTCTCGGGACTGGTGCACATAACGATCCACGAGCACAAGGTACTCGGTTTCCTTCCCGTACTCGAAGCCGTGGAGGGAAACGTTGCGAGCCAGCATGGGCAGCAAATCGCCGGGAGAAACCTCCTGACTCAATCCGGCCATGCGAAGGAATGATCGCAACGGGCCGGGAATCACAACGGTATCCGCCGGCGATTGCGATGGTTGGTCTTCGGGATCTTCCGCCTGCACGCCGACTGAGTTGGAGCTCGAATGCGGCAATGCGTTGACATGGACCGGGCAGCAGGTTCCGAGAAACAAGAGATCTGCTACGCAGATGATCCGAGAGAAAAGCGGGAACTTCATTGGGAATACCCCCCGGTCAGCGATAGCCTCAGACGGCTCGCTGAACGCCCTGGACTTACATGGGCAACCAAAGGTCAATAAATGCGATGGTTATCTCGTCAGCACGATACTTGGACGACTTCGACCAACTTGCAGCAAAACGCTAGGGATTCACGACCTCAGTGGGAGTTACCTGCGGGAGAGCCACAGGGCCCTCGAATTTGCGACCTTCGTTCAGAGACATGCCGGCGGTTCAGGCGACGTTGGGGAAGTCGCGCTCACCGGTGCATCATCATCGCAAATCTTCATTCGTCAGGCAAGTCATTCGGCGGGAAGTTCGGGGTGTCCGTCCAAAACGTCTGCCATTTGAGATGGAAGTGGCGACTTGTTGCGCCGGCACGCAGATTGGTTCGACCCCGGCAATCACCTATAACCCATTTGATATGTTCATTTAATGGAAGATGAGCCAAGTGTTTTCCCCTTAGGCGGGGAACGGCTTGCGGGTTTGCGCGTTGCACCACACCAGCAGACGCGAACTGTGGGAGTCGAGAATCGTACCTGCGGCATATTTTGCAGCGGCGATTTATTTTAGCCAAGGGCCCGACAACCCCGCTCCATGTCTACCCGGCTACTTGTTTGAGATCGGCGCGCTTGTCTTCGTAGGTCATGGAATAGGCAAGTAGATTTGGATCAGGTTCAGTGCCCCAATATTGGCAGGCGGCCTGGTACACGTCCGGCCACCAGTTGTGGTGGGCAGTGAGGCCGTCCTGTTTCCATTTCTTCCAGTCGACCAAAATCTTCGACCATGCTCGGTCACCAAATTCCATCGCTTCCACTTGAGTGCCAATCTCGGGTACGATCCACTCGCGTCCGATTTTGGCATGCAGAACTTCGTCCGCCCAGTCATAGTCCTGAATTAACGCAGTCAGCGGATTTGCCGTGGCCATGGCCACTTCCCACTCATACTCCTTGCCGATCTTCCTGGGCATAAGCCCCTGCTCGATCGTGAACAAGACAGCATGGCGCTCTTTTCGCGTCAGCATGGTATTCAGGCCCATTGACCAGGTAAAGTTGAACGGGATCATAGTCCAATCGATTCCCATAGAGACAAATCCAACTTCACCCATCATGGCGTGGCGAGCCTCATCCCAGAGTTGGCGTGTCATGTCGCGGTAATATCCCCAGGGCTTGTCGCGAGCTTCCACAATGATGCTTGCCATCATTTCAGGCACGTCGATTTCGCGCATGCGTTTGAAATAGAGCATGATCGTTTTGGGAAGCGGTTCGATGCCCGGATCGAGAAGCATAGCTTCTGCATTGACGCCCATATTGTAGGGATCCTGGAATCGCGCATCGCGGTGCGGAACAGGGTCATATGTATAAGGAACCGCGGAGGTTTTTCGCGCCAGGAGCTCCCCGGTCGGTTCCCTCTTCCCATCCAGGTCGCCCGCGGCAGCGAGCATGCGATCGAGCAGGTGAAGCCACTCGTGAAACTCTGCGCGCTGCTCATCCTTCACCAGGCACCGGGTCGCTTCGATTCCGTATTGCTGTATGTCTTGTATCTCGAGAAGTGTCAGGCGGCAGATACGCCACGTAGGGTGATCGAAAAGCTTGTTCGTGTCGGCCATCAGGTTCTCAAGCGCGCGGACGAGGGCCGGCACCGCACACTCATACAAGCCCGAAATCAGCATTTCGGTGTTCGGCGCAGACAATATTTCATCGAAGAACATGTCAAGAGAGTCGTGAGGACAAACCTCTAGCCCATAGGGCGGTTGTCTCATCTCCTTTACGCGCACGGCAAACTCGCCCACATGCTCCACGCAGTAGTGGGCATGCAGACTGAAGGCCATCTTCAATTCATAAAACGGCATGCTCGTAATGCGCGACACAAAAATATGGTGGAGACGATTGAGAGACCAATGAATACGCTTCAGGCGCCCGACTGATTCGTTGACAGTCAATCCGGTGGAAACGACTTCGCGCATGGAATGCAGGCCGACCAGAGGAGGAAGACCATCAAGGCCCTTATAGGAATCAATAGTGTTGATTGACGTGCTTGCATCGTTTCCGTTCTGTGTCATGGCGAATGCCTCCTTCAGTTACATCCTGCAAATGGACGACCCGCGGGATCTGAGCTCGGTCATCCGATCAGGCTCCTGACCAGGCCAACCGCGCCGCTGGCATTTTCGCTGTATCCGTCTGCACCAACCTCTTTGGCGTACTGCAAAGTGACCGGAGCGCCGCCAATCAAAACCTTCACGCGGGTACGCAGACCGGCGGTCTGCAGCGCTTCAATGGTGGTCTTCATGGCCGGCATGGTCACGGTGAGCAGCGCAGACATGCACACAATCTGCGGCTCCTGCTCGGCCACCGCGGCCACAAATTTTTCAGGTGCAACATCGGTGCCGAGATCGATCACATCGAATCCGCTTCCTTCAAGCATCGAAGCAACAATGTTTTTACCGATGTCGTGCAGGTCGCCCTTCACTGTGCCGATGACTACTTTGGCAGACAGCTTCTCGCCGGCAGCCACCATCAACGGCCGCAGCACCTGCATCGCGCTCTTCATTGCGCGGCCTGCCAACAGGAGTTCCGGAACAAAATATTCCTCCTGCTCAAAAAGCCGTCCCACTTCGTCCATCGCCGGCACCATGGACTCGGCAATCAGCGCCATCGGTTCCGTGCCAGCTTCGATTTCTGCATTCGTTGCTGCAAGCGCTTTTTTTGCATCACCATTGAGAATTGCTTCGTAGAGTTCCTTGGATTGAGCCATGATTCACCTGCCAAATGGAAATGCCGCGGGAACAAGTCAAACAACAAGCTGCATTATCAACACCGCCTCATGCGTTCACATGAGCTGAGCGGTCGCGAGCGAAGTTCACCATTGCATCTACGTTTTCGTGGGGCGTATCGCGTACGATCTCGCATCCCGCAGCGATGATCCATTGTTCACCCACTTGTTGCCGGAGCACTTCAAGCGATTTCATGATTGCTTCAGGAGATCCATTGCGCACGTCCCTCACCGGGTCCAGATTCCCTGCCAGGGTCTGTTGCGGGCCGGTCTGGGAGCGCGCTAGGTCCATGGCTACGGGATAATCAATATCCACCAAGTCGCAACCCAGCTTGCCCAAGCCTTGGAGAATTCGGCGCGTATTCCCGCAGATGTGAAGACGGACTTTTGCCCCGCCGGCATGGATGGAGTCAACGAGTTTTTTCTCCCACGGCCACACAAATTCGTTGTAAATGCGTGGGCCCACCAGGGATGCGGCGGCATCTCCGATCCCAATAATGTCTGCGCCAGCTTTGATCTGCGCGGACGCGAACCGAACCGCAATTTCCAGGGTGAACTCGAACAGATCTTGAACAAAGGCAGGGTCGTCGGAAAAATCGATCATCAACCGGCTGATCCCGCGCAGGTCAGCAGCTTCGGCACAGGGGCCTTCCACCCAGCCCTCGACGAATAGTTTTTCCCCTGCATACTTCCGCAACAGTTCGACTCCCCTGATGCGGTCTTCCATGCGTCCCCCAAGGATCGCGCCGGGAATTTTCAGTTGAGCAAGAACCGACTTTTCCTGCAAAAGCGCTTCTTCTTCGACAATCCCCGGAGGCCGGTCTTCATACCACTGGATCTTAGCGCCCAGATCAGTTGCTTCGCGGGTGGGGTCCGAGATCGCCGAGACATGGTCGAAGCCAAACATTTCGGCCGTCTTGGCCTGTGCTTCCGCCAGAATTCTGTAATCCCGGACATACTGCGCGTATTTGACGCCAAGAATATCCGCGGCAAACATCATGGTGATGGGCATGCATGGAATGCGGTCAGTCTTTTGCCCGGCAAGAATTCCGAGAACTCGTTCGCGACCTGTCATAGCGTGCACGTTCATTTCAGAGACGGGCGCCAACCCTCGGCTTTGCTTTTATCCGACGAGATATATGGGGCAAGCATCCGCCGCAATTGTGATCTTAGTTGCAAGCACCTCAACGATAGTCCAGAAGACCCACGGGTGTCCTGTCTTTGGTTGAAGAATTTCAAATTCCCGCTGACGGACTGGCAAGTTATTTACCACCGCCGAAAACCGTGAGAATCAGCCCCAATCTGCCGCTGCCCTCATTAGATGTTCGAGCGTAGAATTGCAGCTGCGTTCCGGCGGAATCATTGCTTCGATTTATCCTGTCCCCGGACAACGATCTATCGGCGGGGAAAGTCATGCGCTTTAAACTGATTAGCTGCCAGGTTCTCACCCGAGAAATCAGCTATCTTCTCGCCCGCTCACCTCACTCGATTGCGCCGGAGATCCTGACCATGGGGCTGCACGACCTAGGCGCTTCGATGCGCCCCTTTCTGCAGGAGAGGATTGATGCCGCGGATGGGGAAGGCTACGACGCGATTCTACTGGGATATGCGCTCTGCGGTAGAGGTACGGAGGGCCTGCGCGCGAGGAAGACGCAGATCGTCCTTCCCCGGGCACACGATTGCATCGGGTTATTGATGGGGAGCCGTTCACGCTATCAGGCCTATTTCGATGCTCATCCCGGCGTTTACTTTCGATCCCCCGGCTGGCTTGAAAATCAAGGTCCGGGTGAAATTCTTCAGCCTGCCAATTCCTCAAAGCAGAACACGATTGGAGAACGCCGCAGCCGCGAAGAACTCATCGCGCAATACGGCGAAGAGAACGGAAACTATCTTTTTGAGCAGTTCAATCTCTTTCGTCGCCATTACTCAGGGTTGACCTATATCTCCACCAGTGTTGGACCGGAGGACGCCTATCGCAATCAGGCCCGTGCTGAAGCGGAAAAAGAGGGATGGGCGTTTGATGAAATCAAGGGCTCACTCACCCTGCTCGAACGGCTTGTCAACGGAGAGTGGAACTCCGCGGATTTTCTTGTCATTGGTCCCGGCCAGACGGTGCAGGACGTTTTGGGCGAGCCCGCCGTGGAAGCGATATGAGCGCTGAGACGGTAAGGATTCGGCTGGAGCCGCTGTCGACAACGGTCGAAGTGCCTTGGAATAGTTCGCTAAAGTCTGCGCTCTGCGTGCACGGGGTCGAATTTCCATGCGGGGGAATAGGTATTTGCGGTGGTTGCCGTTTTCGAGTTCTGGCTGGAGAGCTTCCGGTGACCGGGCAGGATGTTGCTGTCTTCTCGGCGATTGAGCTTGGCGACGGATGGCGGTTGGCCTGCCAGGCGCGCGCCGAGAGTTCCCTGGTGCTTGAGTGCAGTCAATGGAAAATGGACGTGCTGACCGATGATTCGGGCCTTTCCACCGCGGGAAAATCCGGGCTGGGAATTGCCATCGATCTGGGCACGACCACTGTTGCCGCGCAGTTGATCGATATGGCCACGGGCAACGTGCTCGCTGTGGAGACCTGCCTCAATCCACAAGCGTCGCACGGCTCTGACGTGATGAGCAGAATCAAGGCAACCCTATCCGGAGTCGATCTGACGGCGTTGGTTCGCTCTGCAGTGGAGCAGATGATTGCAAAGCTGGCATGCGGCCGCGAACAAGAGATCGTCGAGGTCGTTCTTGTCGGCAATACGGTGATGCATCATCTTTTTTGCGGACTTAATGTTGAGCCGCTCTCGCATGTGCCGTTCGAATCTCCTCACCCAGAAGTACAGGCCTTCGACTCCGGTGAACTCGGCTGGAAGTTGTCACGGGATTGCCGCGTGCGTTTTGCACGATGCCTCGGCGGATTTGTAGGTTCTGACATCCTTGCCGGAATGATTGCTGTCGGCATGCCGGTTTCAGTGGGCTTGATTGCGTTGATCGATCTTGGCACCAACGGAGAGATCGCCATTGGCAATCATGATGGGATTGTCTGCGCGTCTACGGCGGCGGGGCCGGCCTTTGAAGCCGGTTCGATCCGCATGGGAATGCGCGCGGCGACGGGCGCTATCTCGCGTGTCTATCCCTTGCATGAGAGAATTTGTGCCGACGTAATTGGAGACGTAGACGCCAGGGGTATCTGCGGCAGTGGCCTGGTCGATGCGGTCGCAGTCGGGTTGCAAAGCGGGCGCATTCTGCCTTCTGGACGCATTGCCGGACAGACAAAGCTCTTTCCGATAAAGGATCCGGTCGTCCTCTACCAATCGGATATTCGCGAACTGCAGTTGGCGAAGGGGGCCATCGCGTCCGGGTTCAGGCTCCTGCTTCGGCACCTGGGCACGAGCGCCGACCATCTGGAAAGCCTCTACCTGGCAGGGGCATTCGGCAATTACATGCAGATTGAAAGTGCCATTGGCATCGGGCTCATTGAGGCGCCTAAGCAGCGAATTCGCGCGGCCGGGAACACGGCTTTGCGCGGGGCCAAGATTCTGCTTTTGTCGGATGGTGAGCCATGCCTGCCGAGGATCGAACATATAAGTTTAGCCGCTGATCCTGATTTTCAGGATGAGTTTTCCAGTTGCATGACGTTTCCCGAGATCGCGAGCGCAGTTTAAAGTGGCAATCAAGAACGACAGGAACAATTCGGAATGCACAAAGAAACAATTGGACGGGATCGTAAACGGGTCGCAATATGACGATCAGTACCAGCCCACCGGTCATTCTCGACTACAGTCTCACCGGCCTGAACGCTACTCTCGCGGTGGAGAGAGGGCTGGCCGAGGCTGATTGGTACCAATGCGGTGTACCGCGAGAGACGATGCGCAAACTTCTCGAGCGGCGAAACGGTCCTGCAATCCGCGACACGATGCTCTGGTTTGCGCTCATTCTGGGTAGCGGATTCGCCACCTATGTCTTGTGGGGCACCGGTTGGGCGATCCTGCCTTACTTTGTCTACAGTGTCCTCTACGCGTCAACATCTGATTCGCGCTGGCATGAAACTGGGCACGGCACGGCATTCAAGACAGACTGGATGAATAATGCGCTCTATGAGATCGCTTCGTTCATGGTGATGCGCGAATCCACGGTCTGGCGATGGAGCCACAACCGGCATCACAGCGACACGATCATCGTTGGACGAGACCCTGAAATCGCTGTGCCGCGCCCACCGGATTTGAAGGGCGTCATCCTCTCGTTCTTCAATCTCGGTGTATATCCGAAGTATTTCAAGCACATTCTTCTGCACTCGGCGGGACACATGACGGCTGCTGAAAAGACTTTCATACCCGAAATGGAATATTCCGCCGTATATTGCAGGGCGCGCGTTTATGTTTCGATCTACGCCTCGGTCATTAGTCTCGCCATCTTAAGCCGCAGTGTGCTGCCGCTGCTGTTTGTGGGATTCACTAACCTGTTCGGCACATGGCTTCTGGTTGTTTATGGGCTCACTCAGCATGCAGGTCTCGCAGAAAACGTCCTGGACCACCGTCTTAACTGCCGCACGGTGTACATGAACCCTCTTCACCGCTATCTCTACTGGAACATGAACTACCACGTTGAACACCACATGTTCCCGCTGGTCCCTTATCACGCACTCCGGAAGTTACATGATGCTGTGAAAAACGACTGTCCGACGCCCTATACAAGTCTCTTTGCTGCCTGGTGTGAGATCGCCCCAACCATTCTTAGACAGGTTAAAGATCCCGCCTATCACGTCAAGCGCCGTTTGCCCACCAGCTATGCTGCAGTCAATGCGCACTCTCACGTCTCCAACTCCGAACCCGACACTGCGGGCTGGGTGAGAGCGTGCTATCGAGGCGACCTGGTTGCAGCGGACATTATCCGCTTTGACCATGGCCGAAAGAGCTTTGCACTTTGCCGTGATGAGCAGGGCCGGCTTCACGCCATTGACGGAGTCTGCACGCACGGCAACACCCATCTTTCCGAGGGCTTGATCGTGGGAAATATGATCGAGTGCCCAAAGCACAACGGACGTTTCAATCTTATCGACGGTTCGCCTGCCCGCGTGCCGATCTGCCGCGGAATCGCCACCTATCCGATAGAGGAAAGGGGCGAGCAGATCTATATCAACGTTGCGAACGCTCGCGGAGTCGGGGCGCGATCGCACAAGACTCTCCATTTCCGCGTCCTGAGCAATCAAAGCGTTGCCACGTTTATCAAAGAACTCGTTCTCGAGCCCCTGAATGACGCAGAACCCATCGGCTTTACACCGGGCGATTACCTGCAACTGGATATTCCCCGCTACGATGCCATCCGCTTCAGGGACTTTAATATTCCTGAGCCGTTCGCAACGGTTTGGGAGCGTCAGCATGTTTTTGATCTGGTTGCCAGCAATCCCGAGGGCGGGCGCCGCAACAACTATTCGATTGCAAGTAATCAGTGGACCGAGCGCACATTACGCTGCAACGTGCGCATCGCGACTCCTCCGCCCGGGCAGGACTGCGCTCCGGGCATTGGGTCCAGCTACATCTTCAGCCTCAGACCCGGTGACCTCGTCTCTGGCATCGGGCCCTTTGGGGATTTCCATATCAAGCCGACATTACGCGAAATGGTTTACATCGGCGGGGGTGCGGGAATGGCCCCACTGCGCGCCCACATCTCACACCTTCTCGAGAATGAACGGACAGCGCGCAAGATCAGCTACTGGTATGGTGCGCGTTCCAGGCAGGAGGTTTTCTATCAAGAATATTTCGCTCAACTGGCCAAGGAGCACCATAACTTTGCATTTCACGTCGCCTTGTCCTCACCGCAACCTGAGGACGAGTGGACGGGCCCCGTCGGTTTTATCCATGACGTCGTTCTGGAACAATACCTGATCGAGCATACTCATCCCGAAGCCTCAGAGTATTATCTTTGCGGCCCTCCGCTGATGATCAAAGCATGCACGCGAATGCTTGCGAACCTGGGAGTTTCTGACCATCAGGTTTCGTACGATGAATTCTAAAAAGGCTGAGGACCTGGGTATGAGACAGATTCATTTGGACACAACGGAACATGGAGAGTGTTGTTTAAGCGGCTCTGACTTCGCGATCGTTTAAATTCCAGGTACAGGCGGGCACCCGGGGAACTCGGTTAGAAACGTGTTTCCCTTGTAACCCAAATACTTGATACCGATCTTGCTCGTGAAGAACCCGTCAGCGGTCATGTTCCTCAACAGCGAGAAGAAATCCACGGCGTCACGCAGGCTCTCGTCTTGTATTGCATTCTTGTTATAAGCGATCTGGTCGACAATCTCTGCCTGTTGTGGCGGTGCGCAATCGAGATAGGCCTTTCCGTACCGGCTCGAGCATGTTGAATCGAGCCACGTGAACCCGGCTCTCAATCTGGATTGATATTCCGCGTTCTCGCTGGTGAGCAGATCGATAAACTCCGGAGCACCAGCCTCAATCGCGCCACCGCATTCCGGGTCGGCCGGCAGAATGGTCTCGCACAGCGCCTGCAGCGTTTCGAATTGATGTGCCGCGAAGAACTTCGGAACATAGCCCCCTGCCTTGGGCTCTGCCCTTTCTGCCTCGATCAGATTGTGGGCGTATTCGGCAGCCTCAAGCGGGATGACTCGGAGGACCGAACCCGCCACCGCTCCGATGCTCAGTGATCTTAATACAGCGCGCCGTGTAATGGATTCTCGGGTCATGCCTTTCGCTTAGAGCTCCCCTTTCTTTGCCTGGTCGAGCAAATACTCTGAGGTTCTCCACGAAAGGGCCATGATGGTCAGAGTGGGATTCTTATCCGGATTGGTCACGAATGGAGCGGCGTCGGCCACGAACAGGTTCTTAACGTCGTGCGCCTGGCAATTGCTATTCAGCACCGACGTCTTTGCATCTTTGCCCATGCGAACCGTTCCCAACTCATGAATGATTTCTCCGCCTCCCGCAATGCCGTTGGGCCGCGGTGCTTCGCTCTTTGGCAGCGGGTGCCGGCGCGTGCCCGCTATCACGGTCCCGCCTGCGGCTTCGACGATGGAGCGGAAAGTGGCCTGCATATCGGCAGCCATCTTCAACTCGTTCTCGCCTGCCTGCCAATGAAAGCGCAGCACTGGAATGCCCCACTGATCTTTCACGTTGGGGTCGAGTTCGCAGAAGCAGTTTTCGTTGGGGATCATCTCGCCTCGTCCGCTGAACCCAATAAACGTGCCGTAAGAGCTGCGGCACTTTTGCTTCAGGCCGATGCCATAGCCTTCTTGCTCTTCGCACACTCCGTCAAACCCGCCAACCCCCGGCATGTCGCGACCGCCGCCAAACTCGATGTGATATCCGCGCAGGAAGTCGTTCTTCTTGCCGAACCGCCACCAGGGCATATACAGATGCATGCCGCCAACGCCATCGTGATTGTGCGCAGGCATTTTTTCAAGTTGAGGGAAGTACCCCGCGAGATCGCTACCCACCGAATCGGTGAGATAGCGCCCCACCACTCCCGATGAATTCGCAAGCCCATTGGGAAAGCTCGGCGAGCGTGAATTCAACAGCAGGCGTGCGGACTCACAAGCACTCGCCGCTACCACAACGGCCCTGGCATAGACGCGCTGTTCGCTCTTCGTCGGCTTGTCGATGTAGGAAACGGCCTCCGCTTTGCCGCTTTGGCCCAGCACGATTTCGCGGGCCATCGCATTGGGAATCATCGTCAGCCGACCGGTGGCGGTTGCTGGTGGAATCATCACCTGGCTTGAGCTGAAGTTGGAGGCGGATCTGCAGCCGCGTCCGCATTGCGCGCAGTAGTGACACGCGTCGCGGCCATTCAGGGGCTCGGTTAAAATGGCGAGCCGCGACGGGATGCACGTGATGTTCAGCTGGTCGCAAGCCTTTTTGATCAGGATCTCGGTGCAGCGCGGTTTAGGTGGCGGCAAAAAAACGCCATCCGGAGAATTGGGGATGTTCTCCTTCGATCCGAATACACCGATGTAGGCTTCGACCTTGTCGTAGTAGGGAGCCAGTTCCGCATAAGTGATTGGCCAATCGTCGCCCATTCCGTCAATTGAGCACGCTCTGAAATCTGCCGGCCCGAAGCGCAGCGCGATGCGCCCCCAATGATTGGTTCGGCCTCCCTCAATCCGTGACCGGAACCAGCGAAACGATGAGCCGGGCGCCGTTGTATACGGTTCGCCTTCGATCTCCCAGAACCCGTTCGGTGCCATGAACTCGTTGCCGATTCCGCGCTGTTTGCCACCAATACCCACACCGCGATGGGCCAGTTGATAGGGCCACACATGCTCCTTGAAATCCTTGTCCGGGTCGAGTCGCGGTCCGGCTTCAAGCATCACCACGTTTAGCCCACCTTCGGTGAGGACCTTTGCCGCGGTCCCGCCTCCTGCGCCGGAACCAATAATACAGACGTCAAAAACCTTCCTGGGCGGGTTCAGTTGGGCCATCCATTCTCTCCGACTGCGAAAAAATATTCTTGAAACGGGGAAATCTGCAGTACTCGCTCCAGGCCAGCATCAGCGGGCATGTCTTGGTATTCACTTCGAAACACGCGCTTCTCTTTCTGATAATCGATCAATATACGCCCCGCGCCTTTACCCACGCGACGTTTTTCTCGCCCCCGATCCAGGGAAAGCGAAGAAGTTGCCAAAAGATTTCGGGAATCCTCTTGTTGTTCTCCAATTGACTTGACCGGGATTCCATTTGACACCCCGGTAATTTGTCCGAAACCTCCACTCGACTTTCAGATAGAATCCTGCCTGTGACGGATGCGCTCTCACAAATCGATGCTCTTGATAAACGTTTCGGAATCTCCGGGATTGCCGAGGTGGTTCCTGGAAATGGCGGACTGCCGAAAGTGCGCGTCACCACGCGCTCTGCTTCGGCGGATATCTATCTGCACGGTGCACAGGTCACGTCGTGGCGGCCAGCGGATGCTGAAGAAGTGATCTTTCTCAGCGAGCATTCGTATTGGGAACATGGCCATGCGATTCGCGGAGGCATCCCGGTCTGTTTTCCATGGTTCCGAGCGAAGACGGACGATCCCCATGCGCCGGCTCATGGCGTGGTTCGAACGAAAGAATGGAAGCTTGACTCCATTGCTGCGGAGACAGACGGATCTGTAATTGTCAGTTTCTCAACGGAAAGCGATGAGTTCACGCGCCGTTGGTGGCCTCATGATTTTCGTCTGGTTCATCGTGTGTCAATGGGCAAGACGCTTCGGCTGGAGCTGACGGCGAAAAACGCGGGGTCCACAACTCTACGCTTCGAAGAGGCGCTGCATACGTATTTCCGGGTCGATCAGGTAGACAATGCACGCGTGCGGGGTCTGGATCAGGTCCAGTATCTCGATAATACGGATGGAAATCGCGAGAAGATTCAGTTCGGAGACGTGGTGTTCGCCGCTCCTATCGATAATGCATACCTCAATACCTACGGTGCTCCGGAGTTAATCGATCCTGTCTTGCGCAGAACACTTCGCACCGATAAGGAAAATTCAGCAACCACGGTGGTCTGGAATCCCTGGCAGCAGGGCGCGGCCGCTCTCGCCGATCTTGGAAATGATGAGTGGCGACGCATGGCCTGCGTGGAAGCCAGCAACATACTTGGTGCGGCGGTTTCGCTGGAACCAGGCGAAGAACACACGATGCGCGCAACAATTAGCGTTGCCGCGGAATGAACCCAGCTACGGTACGGAGGGGTCCATGACGCCTGCATACGGGCCGTTCAGCGAATGTGTACCTAACTTCTCGAAAGCGTGCGTCACTCACATACAGCCGAGTCTAAATTCCTTCGTTTATCTGGAAAGCAAGAGGCTAACTCGAAATGAAGCCGGTCTGGGAGCAAAGTTACTACATCTGGGGACAAGGTCTAGCGGTATCCGCCATCATCTCCTCCATTCCGACGGCTGTTCTGCTATTTCTGCTTGGCGTTAAGCGCAAGGCGGCATGGGTCGCAGCGCTTTGGGGCCTCGGTGCGACCTTGGCGGTGGCCCTCGTAGGATATCGCATGCCGGTGCCACTTCTCTTCAGTTCAACTGCCTATGGCGCGGCGTTCGGCCTCTTTCCCATCTCCTGGATTGTCTTCTGGGCAATCGTGCTCTACAACGTGACGGTTGCGACAGGCAAATTCTCGGTTGTCAAGGATTCCATTGCATCCTTAACTCCCGATTTGCGGATTCAGGCCATTATCATTGCTTTCGGTTTTGGTGCATTCATCGAGGGAGCTGCCGGTTTTGGAACGCCAGTCGCCGTAGCCGGTGCCATGATGGTGGGCCTGGGATTTTCTCGGTTCAATGCTGCCGCGCTCTGTTTGCTGGCAAATACCGCACCCGTCGCGTTCGGATCGATTGCCATTCCTATCATCACATTGGCAGGTGTCACGGGACTGCCGCTTGATAAGCTGAGTGGCGCGGTGGGGACACTTTGCGCCCCAATCGCGATCATCCTGCCCGCATACATGATCGTGGCTATGGGGGGAGTGGCCTCAGCCCTCGAGGTTTGGCCCGCTCTGCTGGTGGCAGGGCTGACGTTTGGCGGAGTTGAATGGTATGTCTCAAATTACATTAGCGCGCAGATCACGGTGATGGTCAGCTCGATTGCGTCTATGGCTTCCGTCGTCGTCCTCCTCAAATTCTGGAATCCCCGGTCGCGTGCTCTTAAGCGGCGCATGCCTGGCACCGATGTCGCTGAATCAGGATCCTTCGAAATTGCGAAGGCGGCTTCGCCAGAGGAATTCATGCCGTCCAAACATACGGTCAGGCAGGTTTTCTCCGGATGGATGCCTTATATCTTTCTGGTCATCCTCGTTCTTCTATGGGGATTTAAACCTCTTCAATCCATTCTGAACATGGCAACCTTCGCGGTTCCATGGCCGACGCTTCACAATCTGATTCTCCGCACGCCGCCCGTTGTGGCAAGATCGTCTCTTTATCCGGCCGTATTCAATTTGAATCTGATTTCAGCGGCCGGAACGTCGTGCATGTTTGCGAGTATGCTGTCAGCGATTTTTCTGCGGATGTCGATCAGGGACTTTCTTAAGGTGATCCTCGCGTCGGCCCGGCAGTTAGCTCTTCCTATCCTGACGATTTCAGCAGTACTGTCGATGGCTTTTGTGATGAATTACTGCGGCGCCACGGGTACGCTCGGCCTCGCATTTGCGACCACCGGCGTTGCATTTCCTTTCTTCAGTCCATTGCTTGGCTGGCTGGGCGTTTTCCTTACCGGGTCTGATACTTCATCGAATGCCCTCTTCGGAAGCTTGCAGGTCATCACCGCAGAGCGGCTCGGGTTCAGCCGGATTCTGATTGCGGCTGCGAATTCGTCCGGCGGGGTGATGGGCAAGATGATCAGCGTGCAATCCATCGCAGTAGCCGCCGCGGCAACCGGAATCACCGTGCAACAACAGTCAAAACTGCTCCGCTTCACGCTGAAACACAGCATTATCCTAGCCGCATTTGTCGGTCTCGAGGTGTTAATTCTTGCCTATTGGAGCCGAGCGATTTGAGTCTGCTCCAAGATGACTAGTCTTCAACCCCGCCACGAAGGTTTGCTTCGCTATGAATGCTTAGGACGGGAGCGAATCCAAAGAAGGGCCTAAATAGATCCCGCACTTCCTTTGAGTACGCTCCCGATAGCCGTGATTTACTCGGCCCCCTTTGTTTTCGCCACCGCATAGAGTTTCACGGGGCCCAGGAGCCCTGAAGACAACAACGGAGAATTGGCCTTGTAAGGCTTCATCGGCGTAAAGGTATATTTCGTTGTCGCGCCCGGTTGCTCATCGCCAATTAGCCTGTTCACCCATGCATTGGTGACTCTGATGGTTACGTCGTTCGCGCCGGGTTTCAATGCACCGGTCACATCGACTCGATACGGTGCATGCCAAACGATTCCGAGAGCCTTTCCATTCACCGTCACTTCCGCCAGGTTCTTGACGTCGCCCAGGTCGATCCAGACCCTAGCGCCATTTTTGAACCAGTCATCTGAGGCCTGAACCGTCTTCGTGTACGTGCCCGCTCCGGAGAAGTACTTGATGCCGGTGTCGTCGCTGTCGTTCCACGCTATCAGCTTGTCAAACGTGGTGGACGACGGCGCCCCGCGGTCAGCTTGAAAGCTTACGTTCCATGGTCCATCCACCGTGGTTAATTCAGTCTCTGCCGGCTTGGGCAATGTTTGCGAACTCTGCTTTGCCTCGTTGCGGAACACAACGAAAAGCGTGCCCCACGGTTCGAATTGGAGCGGCACCGTAGTGCGACCATCCGCTATCTTGTACGAGGCCGGCTCAATCTTGCCCGTGTCGGAGTGCCAAAGTTCAGGGACCTTGCCTGTGATGCGAAAGCTGGCGTCGACCGAAGAGTTTTGATCGCCGCGATTATCCACGAAGTAAATGTCGGCGTCGGCCGTATGCCGATGAAGGAAGAGGATCTGCTGACCGTTGTCCGTATGACTATATTCAAAATCCGGAGAAACTTTCAATTCTTTGAGCGCGGCTTCAGCGTTCGCCCCTGCGTAAACTTTTCCCTTCCCGACAACGTGTACACCCGCTCCGTCGCCAAACAGTTCATCGCTGAGCTTTTTGAATTCGGATTGATCGTCGGCGAGGCTTGGCGTATCGGTTGGCTTTTCGCCAGCTACAACCGCTCCCTGCTCAACCAGTTTGTGAATTGCGCGAAGCACCGGAAGCGACATGTGCTTGCTGTATGGATCAAGCGCAAGAACACGATACTTCATACCGCTTCCGGTTGTGATGTAGCCATTTTCCGCGCCCAACTCATGGATCAGCCCATCGGCGTTGATGTAGTCGAAGTTGTATCCGGCCGGCACGTCCGGCGATTTAGCAGCAAACTCAGCGGTGACGTTCGAGTCTTCGCCGTAGAAATAAATCACGTCCGCGACGAAGCGGCCTTGCTGCAACAGGAAGGCGTTGCGAGCCAGGTAATCGATCCACACATGCGCATCTTCGGCCCATGTTTCATTGCGATTGAACCACTGACCGCAAGGTCCTAAAGTCAGCCCCGGGACCTTGCCGATAAGTGGCTGATGTGCCGACTCGTGAATCACAATCCGGTTAATGCCGTTCAGGAATTCCATGTCCGCGGTAGGCTTGAGTGTTGCAGGTGACCACGCCCAGGCCGTTGTCTGGTCGCATGACGTCATTGACTCCGCCGCGGCGAGGTTCTGTCCATAGATGTGCGCCACCGACGCCGATTCCCGGTCATCCGCGTTGTAGCCATACTGAACTTTGTTGATGCCCGGCTTCTGTGTCCACATCGCGCTCATGGGGATATCATCAAGCTTCTTCACTTCCATACCATCGGCAATGAAGGCGCGCCCCTCTTCGTGTGATTCTCCATAGTGGCCCATCCCTCTCGCCTTGAGCGATGCCTCCACCTGGCCGTAGTGCTCATCCGCGGTCAGATCGGCGATGGTCTTACGCAGGTCCCACAGGAATTGGTCGCTGGCTTGGGCGCTCTCGACCACGCGGCCCGTGAGAACCGGCAGCCATGGAGTGGGATCGTAGCCGCGGCGCTTTTTGAACTGCTCGATCATATTGTCGGTCCAGTTCTGCGCCCCGGCCTCCCAGCTATCAGTGACTACGTACTTGATGCCGCGTTTGCCCATCATGTCGGCACCCACCGTGTCTTTGTAGCTGTTCAGATAGCCGTCCATGTAGTGCTTCACAAATCCCGCATTTAGCTTGTCGACTTCAAGGCCCGTGGCTTCTGCCGTTGCAGGGTGATTGGCAATGCCAAGCAGCGAATAGCCGAACCGCAAAACCACCCAGTTGCCCGGCGGCGGCGTCCATTCCAGAGTGCCATCCGCATGCATCTTGCCGGTCAGATCCACCACGTCACTCTTCTGAATTGCATCCGCCGGCGCGACTTCAGGTGTCGCAAACTGATACAGATCCGGCATCTGGTTGAAGGCCGCCTTCTCTTCAAAGCGATTGACACGCGCGCCCGGATGTAGCACCAACTCTGAAATCTCATGATTTGTTGGAGGCGGTGGAGTAGGAAAGCCCATAGCGGCAAAGGGATTCGGAGGCACAGGCTGCGTCTTGAGCGTCACCCGAAAGAACTTGGCTGTAACTGGAGCAAATGCGATCGTATGCTCTGTTGATCCGCTCTTGGGGATATCCACAACCACGTGATAGTTCTGCCCATCGTCACTTGCCTCAAGCGCCCGGCCGCTCTCTCCTGTCGACGGCACAAATGCATCGAACGGGCTTTTGCCGCCCACAACAATGGTGAGTGCGCGAATCGTCTGAGCTTGCGGGTATTCGAACTGGATCCACGCCTTATCGCCGATCTCCTTGGCCATGGGCAGCGAAACTGTCTTCACCAGATCGCCATCGCTCAACAGCGCCGGATTGATCGTTCCGCCACTCGAGGTAATTGTCGGCTGTAATTGGTCAGCTGCGACTTCATTCGCGGGGACCTTGTATGCGACAACCACACTGTCCGCATAGAACTCGGGTGCCTTGAACGGCGTTCCCAGGGCACCTCCAAGATCTTCAATCGGCAGATTCTGGAACGCGCCCGTATTTGAGGGCGGATGAGCCAGCGTGCCCGTGAATGGCTGCCCACCTTCCACGCGCGTCTCGCTCCACACATACTTTTTCATTGCTTCGTTCGCGGGAACCCATGGACCACCAGTCTCGCTCCAGCCCGGCGAACCGGCGATAGCTTCCTCCAACCCGAGTTGATCCGCCAGCGTGGTAGCGTATTTGAAGGCGTCCTTCCACTCCGGCGTCATATAAGCCAGTCGCTTGTCCACGACCTGGGGTGTGAAAAGTGCTGCGTCGAAGTTCTGGAATCCACCCAGGCCGGCCCGATGCATCCACTCCTCATCGAGTTTGATGCCTTCCTTGGTAATGTTGCCGTTCATCCAGTGCCACCAGACACGGGGCCGAGCGCTCGCGGGCGGATTTTCGAAGCCACTTTTGAGCGGATCAGCTTGTTTTTGCGCGGTTGCCACTCCGAGGCTCAACACCATCGTTAGACTTGCAGTGACGATCTTAGTGAATCTCATCCTGCTCCTATCTCCTGAACAATTCGAGTACAGCTGGCGCGGTTAGTACTCTCGCGTGCGGGTAATAGCTTCCGTCAGAATTCTTCATGGCATCGTTGCGGTGTAGTGCACCGATCAATTTCATTCCGCATTCTCCTCATCAGGGAGACGGCCAACAGAAGTGGGGTGACTCAACGCTTGGGGAACGACAAGCGCCTTCGGCAGAAAGGCGGACACACTTTTACGGGTTTTCGAGTGTTCATGCACTGTACGAAGTGATGCGTACTGTACATAACATCTATAAATGTCAATAAGCAAGTAATTTCTTATTCGGTTTTATTCGACCCCGGAGCTTTGCCTGAGCCTTCTGGATACCGCTGGCTAAGCTTGAGGGATTAAACCAATGATTTGAAAAGGCAAATTGAAGGTACGGCATCACCTAATGGTGCGCGCAGGAACCGTGACTGAGGTCAGCTCGATCGCCGACCGCGCGAACTGCCAGTAACGAACTGTAGCAGGCTTGACCGTGCCACATCCGATCCGCTTTATTTCAGATCGACCACCATTCCTTTCCCATTATCTTCAGAAACGAAAGCGAAGGCCCCGGCCTTCTGCTCTATATGATTTGGAACCTGCTTCGAATTGATGTAAGTGTCGCCTTTTTGCGGCGTCCAACCAAATATCTCCACTTCTATTTCTTTCCACCAGGCCGGATAGGTTCCTTCGTGCGGGCCGATGTTGAGGCGCATGCCATCTGCGGTTTGCTGGCAGCTGAACTTCATGCGCAAGAAAGCTCCTTGCTGATAGGCATAGGTCTTTCCGTCGTCCTGATATAGCTGGCCGGAACATGCGTCACCCACGTAAACGCGGAGAGTAAGTGGTCCTTGTGGAGTCATGTCGGTACTCTGAACGATGGGCGCAATGGGCAAGATGGAGCCGGCGCGGACAAAGACCGGCAACTCTGCCATCTTTGGGCTCAGGCTGATTGAAAGTTGCGGATGCGCGTCGTGCAATGAAGCGGGATCGGGGGCGCTCGAGGTGCCTGCGAAAGACGGAGGGATTTTCTCGCCTGTCCAATAGTCGTACCAGTCGAGAGAAGGAAACTCCACCACGTAGCTATCGAGTGCTTCAGGGTAGGGTGCGGGCGCAATCAGCAAGTTAGAGCCAAGCATGAACTCGCTTGCTGCAGCGGCGTCAGTGTCGATTGGATGATGGTCCGGGGCGGCATTGGGAAATTCCAGGAACAAAGGCCGCACCAATGGCAGGCCGGTTCGCGACGCTTCATCGGCCAGCGTGTAGAGGTAAGGCATAAGCTGGTAGCGCGCCTCGATGAAATGGCGTCGGATCGCTTCCTGTTCAGGGCCTCCGACCCAGGGTTCCTGATCGCCAGAACCTTTTTCGGCATGATCGCGGTCGATGGGTTGAAAAGCCGCGACTTCAAACCACTTGGTCAATAAATCAGTGGCCGGTGTTCCTGAATACCCTCCCACATCGGCACCGCTGAATGCGAAGCCGCTCAGTCCAAGGTTTTCAAGCATCGGGGTGGTCATGCGGAGATGGTTCCAGCTACTGCTGTTGTCTCCCGTCCATGTCGCGGCATACCTTTGCCCACCGGCATACGTTGCCCTGGTCAAAACAAAAGGCCGCGTGTTGGGATCGAGATTCCTGAGACCGTCGAAGGTCGCCCGCGAATTTTCCATGCCATACACGTCGTGAATTTCGGCGTGAGTTGCAATGCGCGAAGCAAAGCCAGGTTCATCGATGCGATGCAATGTGTTTTCGGGCATCGTGTGGGTGGCCGTATCGAAGATCGACGGCTCATTCATGTCGTTCCAGAATCCATCCACGCCATCACGCCTGAAATCGCGATAGAGTGTTCCCCACCACGCGCGCGTCTGCTGGCGCGTGAAATCAGGAAAGACACTTGGGCCAGGCCAGACGCCGCCTGTGTAGATAGACCCATCGGCATTCTTGACAAAGTGATTGCCCGTAATCCCGCTGTCATATGCGTAATAGTTTTGTCCTGGCAGGTTTGCGATGTGCAGATCGGTAATGGCAATGACGTGGAGGTTCTCCGCGTGAAGCTTTGCCATCATCCCGGAAAAATCTGGAAACGCCGCTCGATTGACCGTAAATGGCCGGTTCTTATCCTGGTAATCGATGTCGAGATAGATCGCATCGGCAGGAATGCGATCGGTACGAAGGCGATTGGCAACTTCGAGGACGCGGTCCTGCGACATGTAGCTATAACGCGACTGCTGGTAGCCCAGCGCCCAGAGGGGTGGAAGCGGCGGCGTTCCAGTGAGCCATGCATACGTCTCAACAACCTGCTTCGGCGTCGGCCCATAAAACAGGTAGTAATCCACTGGCCCCGCAACCGCGCCGAAGGAATACGCGTTACCCGACTCCTTGCCGAAGTCAAAACTTGTGCGCCAGGTATTGTCGAGGAGCACGCCCATTGCCCGCCCAGCGCGATACGTCATGAAGTATGGAATGCTCTTGTAGAGCGGGTCGGTCGATTCCTGGAAGCGGTAGGCGTCCGTGTTCCAAAGCGTGAATGCTTCGTTGCGACGGTCAAGCGGTCCAGTCTTATCGCCGAGTCCGAAGTAGTGCTCATCAAGAGGCATGACCTTAGAAATGCGGAATGCGTCACCGTCGAAATGAACTGCGCATGCATCTTGCTGAAGGATATT
This sequence comes from uncultured Acidobacteriaceae bacterium, assembly GCA_963800145.1. Lineage (GTDB taxonomy): Bacteria > Acidobacteriota > Terriglobia > Terriglobales > Acidobacteriaceae > Telmatobacter. Next base: position 53,953 of record CAWCZX010000003.1, read on the forward strand.
TCCGGCCAAGTCACTAATTGTGAGTTTGAGAGAGTTCTTGTCTAAATCAACGATCAACGCATGCGTGCGGAATCCGAGATTTTTGCTGCTTGCCACGATCTCAACCGGAACCGAACTATGCCGTGAACCGGGAAGCACAGCCCAGGATGCATCTTCGGGCAACGAACTGCCGTGCGCAAGAGTTACCCGCAAGATATCCTCGCGCAGGGCAACGATCTTGAGGCGCATGTCGCCATTTTGCACGTCGATCCCATTGGCCAACTTGGTCACGATCGTTGGATGCACCGTCGGACGCACCCGCGGCGCGGCGGATTTGAATTGAGCCCAGGCCACGCTGGAGCCCGCCCACAGCATGGCAATAAAGAAAAAGACAAAGAATTTCCGATGATATTTGCAGTACAAGCGCATGATGGCTCCTGGGCTGAGATGATGCCTGTGCTTTGTTCGTGATGAGTGGGTGGGAGCGCAGCCCCGCTAGGGCGTGGACGCTGGGCCGGGTGGAGATTCGATCCCGGAAAGATCGGGATCTTCGACCAACTTCACTCCGCGGTCGCGACCCCGTTGCTTGATGGTTTTCACCTGGTCGATTGCGGCGGACGCGTCCCGGGTATCGCCGATCTGGCGGTATAGCCGTGCAAGAAGATAGTGAATTGAGCCATTCTCATCGCTCGACAAGCCCATGTTCAGTTGGTCGATGGCGTCCCGGGTTCTGCCTGTTTCCGCATAGATTTTGCCGATCAAGGCATGTACGTGACCAACCATCTGCGGCTTCACGGTCAAGCTTTTCATCAGGTACGGCTCGGCCTGAGCATATTGCTCTTTGGCTACCAGGGTCTCTGCCATAATTAAATTCAGTTCCGCGTCCTGCGGGTTGGTTTCCAAGGCCAACCGCGCGGTGTCCATGGCTTTATCGACGTTGTTGTTGTTCAGAAAGGCAGAAGCCAGACCGACCAAAGCAGCAGTGTCGCCGGGAGCGATGCTGAGTGCCCTGCTGTATTCCGACTGTGCGTCGTCGAATCTTTCCAGTTGATCGTAGATGTCGCCGAGCAGCACATGGCTTCTCGCCGAGTCCGATTCCAGTAGTTGGAAGCGCGCAAGAGATTTGAGGGCGAGCCGTTGGTTGGCTTGAATCGACCAGTAGAGAGCTTCGGGGGAATGCGGCTTCAATGCTTCCAGAGCAGTCGCTGCCCTGAAGGCAAGCTCATTATCACCGGCAAAGAATGAGCAGGCCGCAAGCAGCGGAAGTTTGTCCGCGCGTGCCGCAGTGAGCGCCGAATCAAATTTCTCCGCGCACAGTGTAAACTCTCCTGCCGCGTAATGCGCTTCCGCGGATTGGCGATCGGTGGACACCGTTTCTATCGACGGCAGTGCGTCCGATTCACGCGGATTCGAATTGTCCGCTAGAGTTTGGTCGTTTCCGTTGAACGCGGCCAACAGAACTCCGCGCAAATCCACCGGCAAGTCTGTGCTTTGCTGCGAAAAATAGCCGGCTGCGTTTGCTGCTGAATCGCTGGAGATTCCCTCAACAAGGAAGGCAACGTTGGAAACGACAAAGCCGTGATCGCGCGCCCACAACTCCTTGAGCAATTTGACTGCCTGCTCCTTGTCGCCGCGATCAATGGCTATGCGCGCCTGCCCAAGCATTGCGAGTCCGCATTCGGGATGTGTAGTACGTTCGGCCGCAAACTCCGTGGCCGCGCTGTCCGCGTCGCGATGCCTGAGAAGCGCAAAGCCCAACTCCGAATGAATGCATGGGGGTTGAGGACGGGTAGCAAGCAAACTCCGATAGAGGGTTGCGGCCTCTCCGAATCTCGCCTGCTTTTCCAGCGATTCGGCATAGAGCGCTCCCGCGAAGGGGGAGTCCTTGGCTTCTGTCGACATTTCGCGGGCGTCGGCTTCCACCTGGTTCAGGCGGGCAATTCCGAGTGCGAACCACGCGTCACTGAGCCTGGGGTCGAGTGTAGTCGCGCGCTCAAACTCGCGCGCAGCCACTGTAAACTTGCCCGTTGCGAAATAGGCGCGCCCCAACGCGAGTGGAGCCTGCGGGTCCGCCTTGTTGATCTTTTCCGCTTTGGTCAGAAATGGAATCGCGTCCTGCGCTTTATGAATCCGCAGATCGTCGATACCAAGAAAAAGGTTGGGGACATATAAAGACGGGTTGAGGTGATTAGCGTAAAGAAAGCTCTTGACTGCCGCGGGAATGTTGCCGGCTTGCTGCTCCATCAATCCGAGATTGGCCCAAAGTTCCGGCATCTGTGGCTCGATTCTTACAGCCTGTCTGTATGCGTTTTCAGCCGCGCCGTAATCATGCGCAGCCTGGGCCTGTTGAGCCGTCGCCACGAGGGATTCGAGCCTGGATGCCGGCCCCTGCTGGCCCGCCCCGGATATGGGGCTGGCCAGCAAGACCACCAGCAGTGATTTGAAGCAGTTGTTCAAGTGCCGTTTACCAGTAGAACTTCCCAGCCCACTGGACAATTCTGCCCGGGAAGCTGTTCGTGATTTGCCCAAAGCTGCTGCCGCAACTTGAGCTGGCGTTCGGATCGCACCCGGAGTAGCTTGTCGCCCCTGCTCCTGGTGCATAGAAGTTCGGATGGTTGAAGGTGTTGAAGGTCTCGAGACGGAACTGGGCCCTCATCGACTCCCTGAATGTCCAGTTCTTTTCGAGGACTGTATCCCAGTCCTGATAACGGGGCCCACGCACATTTGAGAAGTAACGAGGAGCGGTGCCGAATGTGCCGAAGTCCGCGTATTTGAATGCTGCCGTGTTGAACCACTCGTGGATCGTGGGGTGAGAGAGCTTGGGATTCGCGATTACATCCGGCCTCGGATTGCCGCCATAGGAAGCAATATCGTTGCCGAAAATGCCCAGCGGAATTCCCTGCTTGAAGGTTGCAATTCCTGAAACTTCCCAGCCGCCAAACACCGCGTCCGTTGCTCGATTCATGCCCGAACCCCAGCTCTTGCCACGGCCTACCGGAAGTTGGTACGTATAGCTCGCAACCAGCGATTGCGGGATATCGCCACCATCGACGCTCTTGTCGGCGGCCATGTTGTAGTTGTTCGCCGGAGTAACGCCCCAGTTAGTCGGTCCGTTGTAGGACCAGGCGTTGTTGCCTGCGACGTTGTCAAGGAACTTGGAGTAGGTGTAGGAAACCAACGCGGTGAGCCCCTTGCTCACCCGGTGATTGTAAGTGACTTGCAATGCATTGTAGAGCGACTGGCCGACAGGTGCGTCGGTTTGGCTTACAGAGCCATTGCAATACTGTGGATATGGAGAGAGCAATTGAGCGTTAGTCACAGTTGCATTGTTCAGACCACACGAGCTTGGGGCAACGCTTCCAGTGGCGGACAGCGCTGTGAGAGCCGCGCCCAGCGGATTGGGCGCCTGGGCATTAAGGAACGTTGCTCCTTGCGCCAGGTACTTCGGATCCAGCTGGTTGTAATTGTGGGCACCAACCATGCGGACGCCGCGGTTCCCAATGTAATCGACTTCAAGTTCGTCGCTCCGCCCTATGGCGTATTGCACGCCTAACAACCATTGCTGAACATAGGGTGAGGGGCGGCTTCTGAAAACGCTGCCGACTCCATTACCGTCCTGTTGGTACCCTCCGTTGGAGCTGCCCGTGATTTGCGCGTAGTTACCGCCCCAGGGATTGCTAGTGCTGATATTCGGGTTAGGGCTGATTCCGCCATCGAGTGTGGGATTCGAATACGTTTGAGCTGAAAATCCATCCGCATCGCCAGGGAAACAGCAGGTGACCGATTGCGGAAAGAAGATTCCATAACCGCCGTGGATCACCGATTTGGCGTTCGGCTCATACGAGAAGCCAAGACGAGGCGCCATGTTGTCGTAGTTCAGGTTGTAGACGTCGCGATTTCCGGCGCCAAGAAACTCCAGCGCGCCCAAATAGGGTTTACCCACTGAGTAGCTGATGGGGTTGATTGCGTTCGGATTGAAGATCGACGCCACGTTATGGCGGTAGGTGTCCGGGGTCTGAAGTTCATACCGGAAGCCCAGGTTCAAAGTGAGGTTATGGGTCGCTTTCCAATCGTCCTGCACATATCCGCCTAACAGATGGTTTGAAACGAGCGGATTGTAGACGGTTCCGACTTTGGTTCCGGTGGTTCCGTTGTCCACCACACCGAGCAACATCTGCGCGACCCCATTGCCGCTGGCGAATCCCGATGCATTCACTGGATCCGGCCCTGAAGTGAAGCCTCCTGTGAATGTCAGCGTTGTCTGGTAGTAGTTATGCTGGCTGTCTACCTGCTCAACACCCATGAAACCGAAGTTCAAGGTGTTGTTGCCGAGAAGCTTGATGAAGTCTGTTGCCACGGTGCCGATCGGTCCATGGTTGGTGACGGCCTGCTGGTTGTTGCCGCCTGGTCCCAAAGAGGACACGCTTCCGACATCGACGATCGGGAACAACGGACTGTTGGAAGAGACGTACCCCGGGAGGCCAAGCGTGCCTGACGGATCGAAGCCGAAGGATTGGTTGTCTGACGTTTCATGCCAGAGTTGAACGCCCGAAGTTACATTCATGGTGAAGGTGGGACTGAAGATTTGCGTGAGTCCGGCCCACATACCCCAGCGGTTGTTTGGCCGGGCATTTCCGGGGCCTGCCGGGTCAGATCCCCAGTCATCCGCTGCGCCTGTCTTGAATTCTTCCTTGTAGGCGTAGCGGAAATAGGCATTGGTTTTGTCGGAGATGTTGTGGTCGACGCGAATATTGTATTCGTTCGAGTGTGCCGGCGCGGATCCGGATACGACGAGGTTGTTTGAAAGTCCACTTCCCGTCGCCTTGGGATAGAAACTCAGCAACTTCGCGCCAACTGCGTCCGGTGCATATCCAGCAAGGTTGCTAAGAATGTTGCCCGGGATGGGGTCGCGGATGTAGCCAGTCTGCGTAGCAGTCAGGCCGGTTTTAGGATCCACCGAACCGGCGGTAATTGCGCGTCCGCTATGCGGATCGTAAATCTGTCCAGCCAGGATGGGCCGGCCGAGTCCGTCGGTTTTGCCTGTCGCACCGCCCAGTATCTCTGAGAAGTCGCCAGCCAGGAACTTGGCGTCAGGCACGGTGTAGGTTGTGACCGAGGGGGTAGACACTGCGAAGTGTTCGAACAGGCCGAAGACGAACGTCTTATCGCGCTGTCTATAGAGTCCGGGAATGTAGAGAGGGCCGCCTGCCGAAGCACCCAGCTGGTTGCGATTCAGGGTCGCATTCGAAGTTGAGAAATAATTCAGCGCGTTGAGTTTATTGTCGGCGTAGAACTCGTAAGCCGAGCCGTGAAAATTGCGCGTTCCGGCTTTCGTCACGACGTTCACCACGTTGCCGGTGCTCCAGCCATACTGGGCGGTGAAGGAGTTGTTCTGAATTCTGAATTCCTGCACTGCATCCACTGAGGGAACGAAAATGACTGCGCCCCACTCAGGGTCCGTATCCCACGAGCCGTCGAGCATAAAGCCGGTTGTGCCAAAAAATCCGCCGGCGAAGTTAAGGAACGAGACGTCCTGGTCAGCATTGTCGGTGCTGTTGCTGCCGCCGCCCAGAAGCATTTGACCTTCTGATGTGTTGCTTACGGAAGAATTAAGAGTGGTGAGACCGTATACGTTGCGCACGTTGAGCGGAAGCTCGACGATCTCTTTCGCTTCGAGGTCAGCGGCCACATTGGAATTGTCGGTATTGAGTTGTGCAGCATCGGCTGTGACCGTTACTGACTGTGTCTCAGCTCCAAGCGTCAGCGTCACGCTCTGCGCTGCAGACTGGCCCGCATTCAACAGGATGCCGTTTTGCTGATACGTCTCAAAGCCCTTGGCCTTGATCGTCAGGCTATAAGTGGATGGCGGAAGTTGACCGAACAGGTATCTGCCTCCTGGATCGGTGCTAAATGTTCGAGTGACGCCTTTTTCCCGGCTCATCAGAGTCACGGAGGCTGTCGGCACCACCGCTCCAGTGGGATCCGTGACCACACCGGAAAGCGTTGCTGTCGTCGTTGCAATTTGCGCGTTAACCCATGGAGTGCTGCCTGCCAACATCGCAAGCAGAATCGCGAATCCACCCCAGTACCAAAGAGACCTTGGTCTCCAACTGCCTCTTGAACTCAATGTGCAGCCTCCAGTCATTCGTGGTCCCCCAGCGTTCCGAGCTTCAGGGGCCCGTGGTGCGTCCCTGTAGCGGTCCTCAGAGATCGGTGCTTAAAAGCCAGACCCCTTTTAGGCGTCTTGATAAGAGGCTGTGAAGGTCCTTACAGCTAAGTGACAGGAAACTTATCAGGTAAACATTTATATAAGTGTCTGTTTATAAAGCGCTTATTCATTGGTTATCAGTAACACGGCATATCGATTCTTATCGGGGTATAATCGCTTGAATCTTAAACAGGACGGGCCCTTTTCTCTATGGCAGCAAACTCAACAGGCAGCCAGCACGCAACTCTGAGCAAATCGGAGCAGGAAGAAGTGCGCGAGCAGTTGGGCAGGCTACTGGACAATCCATTCTTCAGCCACAGCAAGCGGTTCCCAACTTTTCTGCGCTTTGTGGTCGAACAGACCCTGGCCGGAGAAGTTGATAGCATCAAGGAGCGGACCCTCGGGATTGAGATCTTCGGCAGGGATGCGGATTACGATACCGCCTCCGACCCTATCGTTCGCGTCACGGCCGCAGAGATCCGAAAACGCGTCGCCCAGTATTACCAGGATCCCGCCCATGTGGACGAACTCCATATCGCGATACCTTCCGGCTCCTATATACCCCATTTTCACTGGCCCAACGGGTCTGACGATCCGATTTTGAAAGAATTGGCACAGGCGGCCGCGGAAGACGATCCAGTTTCCGCTATGCATCCCGACTCCACTGCTGCGCCGGCTCATCGCCATTCTTCAGTTCTATTGGCGATTGCCTGCGTCGCAACGGGACTGCTGTCGGTGGGTTCAGTCCTTTTATGGCAAGCAGCGCATCGTCCAGCACCGGACTTCTTCTGGGCGCCGATCACGAGCTCGCCAGATCCCGTGTTGCTCTGCGTCGCCGATCAACTTGAGTACTCGAGCATCGCACTGCGCGACGCGGCCCAACCATCCCATCTGACTGTTTTGAAAGATAATCTCACCGCTATGGTCAGCGATGATGTGACCGCAACCGTCAAAGTTGCTGGAATCCTCCAGTCGAGCGGCAAGCAGTACAGGGTGAAACCCGAGGGCGCAACCAATCTCGAAGATTTGCGCAATGGTCCTACGATTTTTGTTGGGGCATTCGACAACGCCTGGACGCTTCGCCTCACCAACTCCTTGCGCTATCACTTTGCGAACGACGCTGCCATGACGAAGCTGAGAATCGTCGATAGCACGGCGCCGTCACAGACAAGGTGGGTAATCGACAGATCAGTGCAGATGGCGACCAATAACTATCGAGACTATGCGATCGTGGCGCGGTTTACCGATGGGAATACAGGAAAAGAAGAGGTCATAGTTGCAGGAATCAGCCGCGGCGGAACGATCGTCGCTGGAGAGTTCCTGACCGACGCCGCCGATCTCGCCGAGTTAAAGCGTGCGGCTCAGGCAGCAGGGGGCAAAAAGAACGTCGAGATCGTATTGAGCACTGAGATTATCGATGGCGAACCCGGCTCTCCGAAGGTTGAGGCTACCTACTTTTGGTAAAGTTTCACCCCCGGCGCCGCTGTTGGCCGACAAGTCCTCCCATACGGAAGATGTTCGTTTGAGAAAATCGTAATCTAAAGTCAGCCGTGGCGATTCAAGGGTTCGCCCCAGAACAAAGTCTGTCGTCAAATCTGTTCAAGCTCACCCTGAGTCGACAGTCTCGGCCAAAGAATTGAATAGAGAGCCACGACTAAATAACCCAGTAGAGGCAGCAGATAGGCGAGAGCGATTCCTGGAATATGCCGGCTTCGTGACTGAGAGATAAGACCCATCAGGGGTGTCATCACGGCACCGCCCGAGACCGCCATCACCAGCCACGAACCGCCGATCTTAGTGTTCCGGCCGAGTCCTTCCAGTCCGAGCGCAAAGATCGTGGGAAACATGACCGACATGAAGAAACTCGTCAGGAATATTGCCCAGAGTCCGATCCATCCGGGAAACAAAACCCCGACTGCCACCAGAACAACATTGATAACGGCGTAGGTCGCCATCAGCTTGTGGGGTCGGACGTACGTCATGATCGCGGAAGACGCGAACCTTCCTACGGCAAATGCCGCCAGCGTTCCTGTAAGCAGATAACCGGCGAACTTCTCGTGTTCGTGGGTCGATTCCTGTATGTATTGGATAAAGTAGCTCCAACTGCCCACCTGCGTTCCGACATACATAAACTGGGCAAACACTGCGAAGAGGAAACTTGGATGCCGCAATAGTTCCGAGAAGTGCCCATGATCCTCTCCTCGTCCCTCATGCTCGCTTTTGATGGTGGGAAACTTGGTGATACCAATCAGGAACGCCCAAATCAAAGTGATGGAGCCAAGCACAATATAAGGGATGATGACGCGCATCGTTTCATGGTGAAGGTACGACGTGTAGGTATTGGCCGCCTGCATCGCCTCGGTTTGCGCAGGCGAGAGTTCGATTCCTGAAAAGATAAAGATCGTTCCCGCCAAGGCGCCGGTGATGTCCCCGAGCGGATTGAAGGATTGCGCAAGGTTCAGCCGTTGGGCCGCAGTCTCCGGGTCGCCGATTTGGACAATGAAAGGATTCGATGCAGTTTCAAGGATTGACAAACCGCTGGCAATCACGAACAGGGCGGCAAGGAAGAATCCGTACTGCCCGACGATCGCCGCCGGCCAAAAGAGAATTGCTCCAGTTCCAAACAGCAACAGGCCCATGATAAAGCCAAATTTGTATCCATACCGACGCATCAAAAGCGCAGCCGGCATGGCAAGTACAAAGTAGCCCATGTAGAAGGCCGATTGAACCAGGCCGGCGCGGAAACGGGAGATCGCAAAGGCCTTCATAAACTGGCGGATCAAGACGTCGTTCAGGTTATGCGGAATCCCCCAGAGAAAAAAGAGCGCCGTTACGAGGAAGAACTGTAACGCCATGTTAGGGGGAATGAGACGTGGTCTCCTTGCTTCCGTGATGACAGTCGGCCTTTGTGCCGCTTCGGACATCCTGTTTCGACCTCGCCTATGTTTTGGGCCTCGATGGGAGCAGCAGTGTTATGTGCTGAAGAGAATCTCACTCTACCGCAAAGATGTATATGAACGTCAAGCTTACCGATCATCGCTGCTTCGACGGCCAGAGCCTCTGGCGCCGTTTGCGCATCTGGCGCACGCGCGAACACGACAACGGAACTACGCCGGCGCAGTATGGGAGGCTCTTGGGAGAATTGGCGCCGGAAGAAGAATCTAAGATTCATCCGACGGCAGCGTGCGAATGAGAAGGCCATCGAAAAGCTTATTGCAGCCTTCGCTGAGATGTGGGTCGACCGACGGACCGAGTTACCAGGGCTTCGGGATTGAAGGGCAGGGCAAATCTATATTCTCTGAGTCGAGATTTCTTTGTGGGCCTACTCGATAAAGTGCTTTCGCGGCATCAGTGAACTACTTCGAAGATGTCGCAAACCCGATCAACCTCCTGGCGCGGGCCGAGACTCGTTGCCCGGTCCGCGCAAAGATTGAATCGGCTAATTCAAGCGAATGTCGACGTGAGGGCTTCTCGGGGAAAATCAAGTCTTCCCCTTACGGGCTGGTTGCTTAGGCAGCCTCTCTTTGCGACTTGCCCTTCTCCCCAAGGAAGCCCACCAATGCGCCATTTACTTCCTCCGCGTGCGTCCATGTGATGCAATGTGGGCCTTCCTTCACGATCAGTTGGCGCGCTCCTTTGATCAGCTTGGCGGTACGCAGTCCCGCTGCGGTTATGGGAAGTATGCGGTCGGCATCCCCGTGTATCACAAGCGTGGGCACATCAATCCGAGCCAGGTCCCCGCGGAAGTCTTCGTGCCAGGTTGGGACACAAGCCAGGCTGGCGGTCGCGGATGCTTCGGCCGCGACATTCCAACTGGCCTGGACGACTTGTTCGCTGACACGCTTACCCAGGAGCAAGTCGGTATTGTAGAAATTCTTGAAGAATTCCGTGAAGAACGCATAGCGATCCGTTGCCACTGCTTTCTCGATCCCGGCAAACACGCTGGCATCCACGCCCTCGGGGTTGTCGGGGGTCTTAAGCAGGTACGGTGGCACACCCGAGATAATCACGGCCTTGCTCACATCCTTGGAACCGAATTTTCCCAGGTAGCGCGCCACCTCGCCTCCTCCCATAGAGAATCCGACCAACGTTAAATCGCGCAGCTTAAGATGGGCGATTAGCTTGTGAAGGTCCTCTGCGAACGTGTCGTAGTTATAACCTGCGGTCGGCTGGCTTGACTTGCCAAAGCCCCTGCGATCGTAGGTGATAACCCTGTACCCCGCGCTTAGAAGAACAGGCAGTTGCTTCTCCCAGGAAGCACCGCTCAGTGGGTATCCATGGATCAGGACCACCGGCTTACCGGAGCCATGATCTTCGTAGTAAAGTTCCACGTTCCCAGAGTTTTCAGTTGCGACTGTGACGTTTGGCATTGCGTATCTCCTTTTTCGCGATGAAGTAAGTCCGTGGTTGGCTGCAATCATTCGGTCGTACCTTTGACGCTTCCTGAATGTCATAGGACTAGCGACACGGGACCGCCCCTGGTAAACGAGGTCGGCCGCGTCGCCGAAGATAGTGTTGTCTGCCCTGCGAGGCTGCCGTCTAGGCGGCCTCCTTCTGCGGTCTGCCTGCCCCGCTCGATTCTGCAGACCGGACCTTGTGCGGCGGCCCAACGTAGGGGAACGCGGCGAGCAGGTCGCTGTGCGGTCCCACCTTGTCTCCGGTCACCTTCCCATTTGTGAGAATTGGAAGAAAGACGTCGATTGCGTCGTCGGTGAGTTTCCGCCCATTCGCCGGATAGGACGCCGGCTGCCTGGGATCATAGTGGAGGATGTCCGGCAGCAGAGTACTTGCCACTCGCGTTGCTTCCTCCGGTGTGTACCCGCCTGTGTGCTCCAGCGAGTGCGCGAAGACGGCCACGAAACAGGCATCGTCTGCCGGCTGCGCAGCGAGGTAAGCGACTCTCTCATCGCCGGGGAGGAAGACGGATTGCGAGGGCAGCGCGCCGCGGTCCGCCTGAACCCAACTCCCGCTCGTTCCATCCAACGTGCGGTGCCACAGGCCAATCCTTCCATGCCCGAGAGCGGAGTTGGGTACTTCCAGCGCAATACTGCACACGTCGGCATCGGCGAAGAAATCGTGGCCTGTGAATTGCAAATTGTTGAGCGCGCCCTCTGTGTCAAAGAAAAAGGGATCGCTGCGCCAGCCTGCGAAGAAGCGGTAGTCGCCAGCCTCAGTCACCAGCGCGTCACGCCCCATTGAGACCGGTGCCCGGTCGACGATGATCTGGCCACCGTCGCCTGTACCGGCAGCCTCCACCCCTTCAATGCGGCGAACCGTCGCCGTCTGCATTCCGCCCTCTGGGGGCGAGAAGCGAATCCGGTACGCGATATCAGCGACCGCATCACCGTTCGTATCAATCTTGAGTTCATAGATTGCCTCGGACGCGAAGGGATCGGGAGTGGTGGGTCCTGGCGGAGTCACGCCGACGGAGGGATGCACGTCCATAATCAGTATTGATTTGCCGGCACTTCCAGGCTTCGGGAAGGCAAACAAATCGGTGAGGTCAAGACGGGCATCCCCATGGGGGAACCCGAAGTCGGGACCAGAATAATGGTGCGACATAGATCATCTCTCCTCATGATTGGGATACGAAGGGCCACTCGCGCAGGGCAGTCCAGCAAGGCAATTGAGGACGCCAACCCTCCAGGAAGGTGTCGATTGATATGCGGGCGTTTGCTATCGCGGATCGGAATCGGGCGGCGGTATTTTTGACGACCCGTCCAGTTTTCGATCAGACTTGTTGTCAGAGCACGGTTGCGCTTGCGGTAAGTTTCTTTCTGATCCACTTCACGAAAGCGAGCGTCGTCGAATAGCGGACCATCACACTAAAATGCACCACTCCGTGCGGAGTGTCAACCGTGCTTTGGTATCGAAATTGTCAATATCGGTGCGGCATTCCTCAGTGTGTGCGCCAATATTCGTATCTAGCTCTTTCCATGGCCTGCGCAGTTTCCAATCGTAGAAAAGACCGCTCATGGCGGCCTTTTCTAAGCTCTTTGTTTTGTTAAGTAATATTGATTGTGGGGGCTGCCTCCCGAAACCCTATCGAGGAAGCGCGTGACGATGAAGCCAGAAGCTGTTCCACGCGTATTCTGTCCACCACAGCGCCGCGCGCATCGGTGGCAGCTTCGAAATGTTGCGATAGATCATCCAAGTTTGTACCGCTGCGAACAGTTTGTTGGCGGACCTGCTGCCCTGTGACAAACGATAGCGGCCGAGATCCGCGGGCAGACGGTGCCCAATGTGCCCCTCCTGGATAAGGCTTAACCAAGCACAGAAATCCTCATGGAGATAGCGGCAATTCTCAGGAAATCGGAATTCGCCAACGCGATTGCGATCGAGGACTATGCTCAGGCACCCAAGACCGCGCCGCGTGTGCAAGGTGCGCAGGTCCAGTATGTCGAAGGCATTGATCAATGCGCCTACGCGCGCGCCGTCGTTCGACATATGCCGGTAATCGTGATAGATAAATGCGTAGCGATTCGCGGTTATCCATTCCACTGAGCGGGCAAGCTTCTCGGGAAGCCACAGGTCGTCTGCGTCGAGAAAGGCAATGTATCTGCCACGGGCTGCATCGAGAGCCAGGTTACGCGCTTTCGATGGCCCTCCATTGCGCGGTGTATGCAACAGGCGAAAACGTGCATCGTCTCGGGCCGCGGCTTCCAGAAGGACAACTGAGTCATCGGTCGAACCGTCGTCGACGAGGATTTGTTCCCAGTCCGCCAGCGTTTGTGCATGAACCGAGGCCAGGGTCTCCGGCAACCAACGAGCCGCGTTATAGACCGGCGTAATAATCGAGACCAGTGGCATGTTCAGCACCCTTCTCTTCTACGACTGTTCGATAGTGGCTTGGTTCAGCGTCCGTAACGGCACGCCATCCGGGGTTTCTAGCAAGTTCAGCTTCAATCGCTCAGAACCTCCCGCCACCGCGACACAACGCGATCCTCCGAGAATTCTTCCGAGACGCTCCGTGCCGAATCGCCAAGTCTCTGGCGCAATGCCGGGTCCCTACCAAGCTCCACGATTGCATCCGATAGAGCGTCCACGCGTTTCGCGGGGACCAGGATGCCATTGACTCCGTGCTCGATCAATTCACGCGGCCCGTTCGGACAATCGAAGCTGATGCAGGGAGCGCCGCAGGTCATCGCCTCGATCAGTACAAACGGCAACCCCTCAAATCGCGAACTGAGAACGAAGATGCCGCATCCCGAATAGAGGGCAAAGGGCTTGTTTGAGAACGGCTCGAAAACCACGGATTGCTCCATCCCGAGGCTGCACGCCAGACGCATCAGTTGGTCGCGCTCTTGTCCGTCTCCCACGATTCGCAGCGACCAACCAGGCAGCTTCTTGGAGGCAACGGACCAAGCTTGGAGCAGCAGATCGAATCCTTTTTGTGGGACCAGGCGCCCCAACGCAAGAACTTCTTGGCGGCGAAAGGCCTTCTCCAGAACAGGTGGAGCGACAATGTTGGGAATCACCCTGAGATCACCGGCGGGCGCGAAGAGTTTTGCGAACATTTCCGAATCGCGCTCGGTCAATGTGACAATGCGCGCTGCAAGGAGAGCCGCCAACCGTCTGGCCAGCCTTCCGCGCGACTTGGTGACACTGTGAGACAGAGCGAAATGCTCCCACACAGCGAGACGAACACCGGGCACGAACACCGCAAGCAGGGCAGCAATCAGCACATTTGTATCCGTGCATACGATCCATTGCGGCCGAAGGCGAATTACATGGATCGCAAAAATGCACATCAACCACGGATAGTCCAGAAAGAATGGCAGAGGAGTGTCACGCCCGTAGCTCACCCGCACATCGCTTGAAAGCGGAAACCAGGCGTGTCCGCCATCACGATAGAGCGACCAAATTGACACGGATTCGTAACGAGCTGCGAGTGCATTGGCAAGATTGACTTGCGCGCGCTCAGTGCCTCCGCGCTTTGTGATGTCGTGAATGACGAAACATATCTTCATAGGAGTTCGGTGCGACATCCGAAAAACCCGATCGTCTTTCGCGTGGCAATCAGGATGAGTGCGTTGACATCCGCATCGCGACTCGAAAGCGGACACGGTCAAGAAAATATCGCGCCTGCCAAGGCGACAGCAATGCGGATGCAATCACACAAAGGACGCGCACAATCCGGCTCGACGACCGAATGCCTTTCTGAGTGCACAATGTTGCAAGGCGAAAGGCAGGTCCCTCCAATCTACCCGGGGTGACGGCCCGTTGATACCTTTCCAGATTGAAGCTGTCCTGTCCGCATCTCAGGCGCTCGTAATAACGGCGGACGATGTAGCGGTGCGCCTTCCTCTGTTCGAGCCGCGAAGATAGATTACCAGGCCGTGTCCGAATCAGCATCAACGCCCGGCAGGTTGCTTACTTTAAATCCTGCAGTTACGGAGCGAAGTAGAAAGTCGTAATCTTCGGCAAACATCATTTCGCGGTAGCCCGATAACTTGTCGTATACCTCACGTCGCGCGAGCCAAACATGAAGGCATGGCGCGCAAAGCAGCATGGTTTTGGCGATAGATTTCTGAGTCGCGGGCCTTAGCGATATCCCCAATCCGGGGATAGGTTTCCCTTGCCTGTCGATTGCCGCGGTTGCACAGCCCACAAGCGCGATTTCCGGATGTTCTTCGAGAAACCGCAGTTGTTTCTCCAGCCGCGTTGGAAGGGCGATGTCGTCTCCGTCTATTTTTGCGATGAAGGGCGCTCGGCAAAATCTGAGCCCAAAATTGAGGGCGTTTGGTATGCCTCGATTTTCATGGGTACCGACGATCCTGATTCGTGAGTCCACGGAGGCAATCTTCTCAACGATTCGCCGTGTACCATCGGTCGACCCGTCATCGGCGACAATAATCTCGATGTCAGTGAGGGTTTGCGACTGAACGCTCGCAAGCGTCTCGGCGATGTAAGGTTCGACATTGTAGACGTTTATCAGCACGCTAATCTTGGCCATGCCATCCTCTCAAGCATTCGCTATTTGTTGTTTCTCGCCCGAAATGCAGGGCCCGTCGCGATTTGAACCGCGCAGCGCGCCGAGCAAACCGAGCGCGGCGATGAAGTAAGGCATCGATGTACTTACTGCAGAAAATCCGTTGACCACAACGGGCAACACGAGCAAATAGATGGAAGCAGGGCATTTTCTCGAAAGGATCCAGATGTAGCCGACTAACAAAAGCGAGCCAACAATCCCTAACTCGGTAACAAATGTTGCCAGGATGTTATCCGCGGGGAATACCCCACTTAGATTGATGAAGTTACCTGCTCCAACGCCAAACAGCCTTTGTACCGCACTTGAGTTGTTATAGATACTCACCATTTGGGAGAGGATTAAGAACTTGGTTGAGAAGCTCCCGTCAACGGCAAGTGTTGCATCCGGCCCTCGTGCGGAGTAGTCGACTAATAGCCTACTAACGATGAACAATTGTGCTGCTAGCAAGGCGAAGAGTATTCGACCTCGCCAGCGCCAGAATTTGTACACGACGAGCTGGCAAATTCCGGCGGCGATGGATGCCCTAGACAACGATGCAAACAGAAGAAGGTAGACCAGTAGCCATTTCTTCCGTCCAATCTCTTCTTTGAAGGCGAACATGATTGAGAGTAGGCACAGAATCTCGATGCCTACAAAGTTGGAGTTGTAATGGAAAAGGCTAGTTTTATAGAGATAGAAGCTGTCGGAGATATCCGTCTCTGCAGTTACGCCCATGTGGGGCGAAAAGATAAACCGAGTAACGCACTCGATGGCCAGAGCTGTAAGAATCCAGTTAACCACGCGAAGTACGGTGCGATCGAGATTCGCCGAAGAGCACGATTTCGCCAAAATCATCATGACTGGCCCGATCAGCAAGGTGGTGACAAAGAGAAAAGGTGAAAGATAATTTCTTTCGTCGCTCGGGGAATGAGTGATCCCGATCGATTGCGATATCGAGATCAAGGGAATCAGCAGCAGCGCGGCGAATGAATCGAATTTGAATGTGAGAATGTGGACGAACAGGGTGACCACGCAAAGGCCGAGCAGAATGGCCTGCGAGAGGTTGATATAGATTGGGATCGGCACGAAGGAGAATGTCAGAAGGGCGCCGAAGACGATGAGCTTAATGCGCGCCAAATGAGATTGAGAAAAGTCGAGTGGATGCGGCTTGGGCGCGATTTCGATAGGATTAAGCGCCATTGGGTCGCCCACTTACAACTCCAACGCCAGCTCCGAGGTTGGCCGTCGAAACCGTTTTTGGAGGTCTGATGCTCATCCTGCTTCACCGCCCCTAACAAGCGGGCCCATGGCCAAATATCTCCGGCGGGCGCGCACGAAGATCGTCAAAGCCAAGGGCAAACCGATGCCCGCAGTCGCGGCTAGATAACTCAGCGTAACGCCGGCATTGCCCCACTGCGCGCGATGAACACAGCCAGCACCAGCGTTAGCGAAGCCACCACGAGCGACTGCACCAGAAAGGGCTCCCGCTTGAATGAGCGCAACAGCGTAGCCAGGCTCTGCACGACGAAGTTGGCTCCGGCGGCCAGCACCAGCACCGCAAAAAGCCCGGGTGACACCATGCGCGCAGCCAGCCTTGGAGCGACAACCGTCAGTAACAACGCCCCGGCGTCAGCAGCCAGTGCAATCGCCGCGAAGATGGCCAGGGCCTGGCCCAACGTGCGCAGGAACAACCGATCGAGCCCCTGAAACTGGCGCTCGGCGATCATGCGGCCAAACGGAGTTGCCTTCGTTGAAATCCAGGGCAGCACCAGGCTTGCCATGTAGCCAGTGATGCTGAGTGACATACCGATTTGTCCAGCTTCGACCGGGCCACGCAGCGCGAAGATGATGGGGATGAAAACCTGAGCGATGAAGTAGGAGCACATCCAACTGACAGCGATGCGCCACTGGAAGGGCCAGACTTCGCGGTTCCAGTGGATGGCTGCCTCCGTGGTGAAGTGGCGAAATAATCCTGTCAGTAGACGGCGATGCGAGGCCAGAAAAAAGAGGCCGGTCCCAACCTGGCCCACAATGACGAGAGCCGGTGAGTACAGGCCGTGGTGCAGCAGCATGGCCGTCCAGGCGAAAAGGGAAGCAGCGATAGCCTGGCGCAGGCGCATTGCGGCCACAGCGCGCACATGCCCGCACCCTTCAAGGAATGAGTAGAAAGGAAGGCACCAAAGGCCTATCGCTGACGCAAAGACCGCTGTGAGCCAAGGCCCCTGCCAGGCAACCGGATGCGCTCCTGCGGCATGATGGGAAAAGAAAACGATCCCTAGCGGAGCCAAAATCACGCCCATTGCGACGGCAGCGACGGTATACCACCGCAAGGTAAGTTGCAGGGCCGATGCCAGACGAGCATGTGCCACTGGATCACCGCTCACGGTGCCGTCCGGGAGTAATTCAAGATGAACGCATTCGTGAGCTGCCAACTGCTGAATCACAAATGAAAAGCCCAGTTCGAAGACCATCTGCAATGAGACCAGGCTCAACAGCGTGTAGTAATATCCCTGCTCAACGGAACTGAGGAAACGCACAATCAGCAGCACGGTTCCAGTGCTACCCACGATGTTGACGATGCGCGCTAAAAATGTGTAAGCAACCGGGCCGTCGAGGCCGAGTCTCTTGCGGAGGCTCATTGCCACGCCTCGAGGACCTCTTCCAACGCGGCGGGCCACGAACCAGACCGGCGGCGCGCCCGGCGCACAATGGCAATCACCTCGGCGGCCAGCGCCGCTAACAGAGCCAGGGGCAGAGAGCATACCAGCGCGGCCAGCAAGATCCAAAGCCTGTAGGAAGAATCGGGACGGTCCGGCTCGACCGCCGGTTCAACGATCTGCACCAGCGCCCCCTGGCGTGCCTCGTCTACACGGGCTCCCTCGTACTGGCGCATCAGAAGATCCTGAATGGTCTCGCGATATTTCACCTCGCGCAGGGCGCGCTCATAGTCCAGGGCAGCCTGGGTTACCGTACCCTTTGGCGCGATCAGGTCACCCGACTTGCGGTCGTTCGCTGCATCCATCGCAGCCAGCTGACCTTCAATCCCAGCAGCCTCTTGTTCCGCCCGCAGCAAATCGGGATTTCCGTCTGCGGCAAATTCGCGCATGCCCCTGATCTCGATCTGCTTGGCTGCAAGTTGGCCGCGCAGAACTGCTGCCGATGCGATCATGCTGCGGCCCTGGCCCTCAATGTCGATCACACCTGTGCGTTGTTCGGTCCGTTTCATCTCTTCTTCGGCATTGGCCAGGTCGTCGCGCGCGGCGCTCAGTTGCCGCTCATAGAAGAGCCTGCGCTGCGAGGCTTCAGTAATGGCCAGTGTCGCGGAAAAACGACGGTATTCTTCCACCCATGCGTTGGCCATCTCCGCGGCACGGTGCGGGTCTCGATCCGTCACCGAGAGACGAATCAGGCCATCCTTCAATCCGCTGTCGGCTTTGGTTAACTTCTCCCAGCGCTGGCGTGCTTTGGAGACGTACCGGCAATGATATAGATCTTGAAGATGAAAGCGCGTCACCATGGCATCTTCGACGATGCGGCTCTTCAGAAGCGCAATCTGCTGATCGTTGGGATTCTTTATGCCCAGGCCGCCTGCCGCGGAGGCAACTGCTCCCAAGCTGCTGAGCTGCGCCATCATTGCGCTTCCTGCGGAGCCGGCTTGTTGTGGCGGCAGAATGACGACGGTGGCTGTATAGCGTTTGGGCACGAACAAAGCCACTACGAACGCAATAACAATAATCGCGATGGTCATGGACAAGATCAGCCTCTTCCACTCGATCGCTACCCTCAGCCAGGTCAGCAGGGATCCAGCAGGAGTAATGGTCGGGCTGGCGGGCTGTACCAGTTCTTCTGCTTTCACGCTCTCCTTCTTCGATTAAGCAGGATCTTCGCCGCGTAAGCACGCTAGGCTTCGGGCCATAGGTGGACGTTCTTGCACGACCGACTTGCTCCCTCGCAGCGGTCAGCTTTGCATTCAGAAAACGCGGTTGCCCTGGAGTAAAAGTTCGGCAATTCGCCTGAAACGCCACGGCGGATTTCAAGCGTTAGTTTCGTTGGGCTTGATATGAACGTCTTCTCTACTCTATGAACCGCATGAAGAAACCACGGTGATGTTGATCACACTCAGCGTCATGCAGAGTTCTTACTCTATCTATAGATAATGAACAACAATCGTGATTCCCATCGCGCTCGGCCGTGGTTTGCCTTCATTTGGTTGGCTGCCGCCACAGCGAATGTTTGCATCCTTTCAGCGCTTCATGCGCAATGTCCGAATGGGAACGATCCTGACTCGCCTGGCTGTGCCGTCGCCTCCGCGCCCCAATCTCAACAAAAGGACACTCCTGCATCGGTAAAGATCGACGCAAGTTCGCAAAGCGAGCTGCCCTACCCGGGAAACTACAGCGACACTCCCGCCGGTGAGAGACCACTTGGTGTCAAAGACCGCACGGAGGGCAAAGAGGAACAACGTCGTCGTTTGGAGATGCAGGCAGAAGCGCCCACGGAATTTCAGCGATTTGTTGCAGCCTCGACGGGGCAGACGCTTCCTATATTCGGAGCGAATCTATTCAACTCGACTCCCACCTCATTTGGCCCTCTCGATCATGGGCCGGCACCAGGAGAAATGATCGTTGGTGTCGACGACGAGCTCAGAATTCGCGTTTGGGGTCAAGTCAATTTCAGCGCAAATCTGCGTGTCAGCCGTGAGGGCGAGATCTATATTCCCAAAGTTGGCGCGGTGCATGTGGCTGGACTGCCCTTTTCCGCGGTCTCAACCCATCTGCGAAGTGTGATGGACAGGGTCTATCGCAACTTCGAAATGAGCGTGGATATGGGAGAAATTCGCTCCATCCAGATCTACGTAACCGGCCTCGCACGCCGGCCAGGCGAATACACGGTGAGCGCACTCAGTATGCTCGTCGACGCAGTCTTTGCCAGTGGCGGTCCTTCGGCGGCTGGTTCAATGCGTCACGTACTCCTGAAGCGGTCGGGCAAGATCGTCACGGATTTCGATCTCTATGCGTTGATCGTCAGCGGTGACAAAACCGGCGATATACAACTGCAATCCGGCGACGTTCTCTATATTCCGCCTGCGGGATCGCAAGTTGCGATGCTCGGCAGCGTACGTCAGGTCGGGATCTACGAGTTGCGTGGCAGGGAATCGATCGCCACCATGCTCGAGGCAGCTGGTGGAAGGACGACGATTGCCTCCGGCGCAAATTTGTCGATAGAACGTATAGAAGATCACGCGCGACGCCGCGCCTTTCAATTAGCCACTGATTCCGCAGGGCTCGCGACACAGTTGGTTGACGGGGATGTCGTGCGTATCGACCCCATCATTTCGACCTACCGCGAAACGGTCACACTTCGGGGTGCGGTTGCGAATCCGGGTCATTACGGATGGCATGAAGGCATGCGTCTGAGTGAATTGATGCCTGACAAGGACTCGCTTGTGAAGCGCGATTACTGGTGGCATCGTACACAACTGGGGCTTCCGGCTCCAGAGTTTGCTCGAAATGGTGCGGACCCGGCGGAGATTCCAAGTCAAAGTTTGAATCTGGTGTCTGCTTTGGATCAGACCGCGAGTCCCAAGGCGGACCCCACGGAGAAGCCGGCGGCGGTAGAGAGTCCGGCGATTCAAACCAATTGGAATTATGCAGTCATCGAGCGGCTGAACCCCTCCACGATGACGACTTCTCTAATTCCTTTCAGCGTAGGTAAGTTGGTTCTGGATCATGACACCTCTCAAGATCTTGAGTTGACGCCCGGCGACGTGGTGACTATTTTCACGCAAGCCGATATCCAGATTCCTGCCAATGAGCAGACGAAATATGTCACCCTGGAAGGCGAGTTTGTACATCCCGGCATCTACAGTGTTTCTCCAGGCGACACGCTCCGTTCAGTTGTCGAACGTTCAGGAGGGCTGACAAAACAGGCTTATCTTTACGCGGCCGCTTTCACGCGCAAGAGTACACAGGCATTGGAACAGCAACACTTGAATGAATCGGCCGAACAACTCGAGCATCAACTCGTTCGCAATTCCATGACATCGGTGGGTGGAGTGAACAGCCCTGCAAGTCAACAGGCTCTGTCCATCAATCATGATCTGATCGTCCGCATTCGCAGTGTTTATGCAAGCGGCCGAATTGTGCTTAATATGCATTCCGATGGCAACGGAGAATATGGTCTCCCAGACATTCACCTAGAGGACGGAGACAGGCTGATGGTGCCGTTCACGCCGGAGACGGTTCAAGTTCTAGGCGCAGTCTTCAACCCGCACGCATTTATTTTCCATCAAGGCGCCCGAGCGGGCGAATACCTTCATCTCGCGGGAGGACCCAATCGGGAAGCTGATCGCAAACGAATCTTCATCTTGCGAGCTGATGGAACAGTATCGAGCCACGATGCAGACTCCTCGTTCCTCGGCCACAGCCTGAGCCAGTTGCGTCTTCACCCGGGCGATAGCATAGTTGTTCCTGAAAAGGCGTTGCGTCTCTCGGGACTTAGCCAGACATTAGCTTGGACGCAGGCCCTTTCGCAAGCTTCCATGCCAGCGGTCGAGGCTACTGCTCTTACTCACTAGGTTCAAAGGGCTCGCAAGATAGCGCGCACCGGTGCAAAGCAGCAGTTTTGCCGGCAGGTTCTAGCATGAGGGTTGGCGAACTATGATTAAGCGCTTCCTCGTCCCTATCTAAGACGGGTTTTCATTTAGCGCTTTTTTGGTAACTTCCCGAACTATTCCCGGAAAGGAACTAAGTGAACGCCAACCTTATAGCCTTGTCTTTGACTGTAAGAGTCGATCGATTCTATACTTTCTGTAATTCTCGGCAGAGTCGAATGTTAGTCGGGTCGAAAGGGCTCCCTTGAAAGGTGAAGTCAGTTTTTCTGCTGTTGCTCCTGTCAAAAGTCTGTCTTTCAATATTCCTCCCTGCAAGCGCACCGAGCCGGTTTCGCTTGAAGGGTGCTTAGGCGCTCCACCCGCGAGCAGTTGGATCACCTCCCGCACCAGGCGTTCTTTCGATATCTTGATCGCGTTTTCCGCCCTGGTCATCTCTGCGTTACCCATGTTGATCATTGCCATATGTGTGCGGATTAGTTCAAAAGGGAAGATTCTTTTTTCACAGAATAGAATGGGGTTGGGCGGGCGTCTGTTTCAGATCTATAAATTTCGCAGCATGGCCGAACACCGCGGCAACAAACCACGCCAGGAACTCACGATGGATGGCGACTTGCGAGTGACGCCGATAGGGCGATTCATACGCAAATTCAAGCTCGATGAACTTCCGCAATTCTATAACGTGCTCCGCGGAGATATGAGCCTGGTTGGTCCACGGCCCAAGGTCCCTCAATACGCGGGTCTCTCAAACATGCCGTATCGCCCTGGAATCACTGGAGTGGCTTCAATCGCATTTCGATGCGAGGGGGAAATCCTTCGCAGTGTCGATGCCGACAGAATGGATCTGTTTTATAAGGAGCAAATTAAACCTTTGAAGGCTCGGCTTGATGCATGTTACATGTGCGGAGCCACACCTTTTAGCGACATCTGCGTGCTTGCATCGACGGCACTTAGTTGCATAATGCCAGAGAAAGTTCCCATCGTCACACATGCTACTTTAACCTCCATCAAGAAGAAGCGCATTTCAGGCCGCGATGCACTGCGTGGGCAGAGTCCTGTTGAGGGGTGAGCAGGTTCCTGTGGATTCAGACCGCAGCACCTCTTGTGCTGATCCACAAGAGGTCCAGAAAAGTTCAGTTGAGATGGTCGGCCTGATTTGATGACAGATCTCTATCTTGCCTAGGCACGCCCCAAAGGTAGTTGTTCGGAAGCCCGCATTTTAGAACTTGGCGATTTGCTGGACTTCTAACAGAAATCCTCTGGAAATCTCCGGCCGTGCTCACGTAAAGGCTTCCTTGAAGACGCCCGTTCTTCCGGGGGATACCCCGGTAGGAGTCTGGGAGACTCAGTCTGAGTGGACCGGTTGAGTCCACCAGTCTCAGGTCTGTTCAATCCTCCTGCCATTCCAAATTGAAGCTACAATTCGGGGATACGGTAATCAGGAGGGAAAACCTGGTGAAGGCATTGGTCAAGAGCAAGGCGGAGCGGGGCCTCTGGCTTGAAGATATACCTGAACCGAAGATCGGCATTAACGACGTGCTGATTCGTGTACGCTACACCGGAATCTGCGGAACAGACGTTCATATCTTCGAATGGGATGAATGGGCGCAGAAGACCATCAAGGTGCCCATGGCCATTGGACACGAGTTTGTCGGTGAGATCGTCGCGGTTGGCTCGAACGTCAATGATTTCTTTCCGGGTGACATCGTTAGCGGAGAGGGTCATGTCGTCTGTGGCCGCTGCCGAAACTGTCTGGCCGGAAGACGACACCTCTGTGCCTCAACAGAAGGCGTCGGTGTCAACCGACCGGGGGCTTATGCCGAGTTGATCTCGCTTCCCATGACCAACATCTGGCGGCACCATCCCGACATAAATCAGGAAGTAGCTGCCATCTTCGACCCCTTCGGCAACGCTGTGCATACTGCTCTTTCGTTTCCGGTCTTGGGAGAAGACGTACTCATCACAGGCGCGGGTCCAATCGGCATCATGGCAATCCCGGTAGTGAAGCGTGCAGGTGCCAGAAATGTTGTAATTACTGATTTGAACCCTTTCCGGCTGGATTTGGCTCGAAAAATGGGAGCGACTCTGGCGGTGAATCCCAACGACACTCCGCTTATAGACGTCCAGCGACAACTCAACATGACGGAGGGCTTCGACGTCGGATTGGAGATGTCAGGGAGTCCGCAGGCGTTGAGCAACATGTTCGCGAACATGAGCCATGGAGGGAAGATTGCCGTTCTCGGCATTCCGGCCAAGAACGCTCCCATGGACTGGAGGCCAGTGATCTTTAACATGTTGACGATCAAGGGCATCTACGGCCGCGAGATGTACGAGACCTGGTACAAGATGTCAGTCATGCTTGAATCGGGGATGGATATCTCCCCCGTGATAACTCATCGCTTTGCCTATGAGGACTTCCAGCAAGGCTTTGAGGCAATGATTTCCGGTCAGACCGGGAAGGTTGTGCTGAACTGGACAAGCTTGGGATGACCGGTCCTCGAAAGCCGGGTTTTGCCCGCAACTCAGGCGGCATGAGGCAGGTCTCCCCGACGCGGCTTGGACATCGGATGGCGTCCAAGCCATTCGAGCATGATTCGGTTCGATTCCTCCGGTCTCTCCTCGAAGATAGAGTGGCCGCCCCCCGGCAGTACGAGGAGTTCGGAACTTCGCAGGTTGCGATTCAACTGACCGGCGGAGTTCAGACTGATAGTACAGTCCCTGTCTCCCCACACCAGAAGCGTGGGTATACGCTTGACGCGGTGTAGCGCGGCTTCTAACTCGGCCCTTTCGACGAACCAGCAGCGAAGAACGCAAAGCACGTGGCGCAATGTGCCCGGGCTCCGGAGGCCATTTACGATTTCCTGCAAGCAGCTATCGCGAACGCGGTCCGGGCCCCCATAAATCTCGCCGAGAGCGAGCCGCTGAATCGGTGTTGGAAGATAAGGGAGCAAACAGGCGAGCAACCCGCCCCACGGCGTACTATAAAGGCGCACGATGTGGTCGCTTAAGTGGCAGTAAGGATTGGCAGGAGCGAAGAGGATGAGACTGCGCACGCGCTTTGGATGCAGCGCTGCAAGCATTAGCGCGACGGCTCCTCCGTGTGAATGAGCGACTACGTCAGCGTCAGTAAGATTGAGTGCATCCATGACTGCGACGATGCGATGAGCGGTAGCCCTAAGTCCCGCGTCCAGCCCGCTGACCCGTTGTGATTTTCCCATATTTGCCAGGTCGATCGCATAGACGCTGGCGTGCTGAGCGAGGGCATTGATGTTCTTTCGCCAGTTTGCACTTGAGCCGACCAGCCCATGAATGAGCAGCAGCGGCCTGCCGCACCCCGCATGGAGATAATGTATGCGAGCACCGCACGCCGTGACGGCTGCCTCTTCGCAGGTGGATCCCGGGGTCTCTTGCTTCATGGCAAGAAATCCTTCCTCGCAAATACCTTTATTTTGGCCCCGCTGTAAGATTGCCCTCAGTCTGACAAGCATCTTCGAAGCACTCACTTACATCCATCAACGAAATATTTCGATGCTTCCGCAGCATAAAACGTAGCCTGCGTTCTTCGAAGAAGCTCTCCTCACTTACAACTTAAGGTTTTTGGCGGTTCGAATTTTACATTCCGGTAGCAATCCTTACCTCCCATGCGAATTACAAACTCACACCAGGGATATTCATCAAATGACATCACCGTGTATGCGATTAGTCACGCTCAAAGGGTCGCGAAGTCGTGGGGGTAAGTCAGCGATTTTACAGGGTGAGGCATTGGTCTATTGCCACGCGATTCAGGAGGTATGTGCCCGTTGCTCTTTTTGCGGATCGGCTGGAGATATCCTGAACCCTGCCGGAGGCTTCTGAGTTCACCCCAGGTCTTACCGCACTGTTCCAAGCCTAAAAAAGATGCGATCGTCACATGATGATGGAAGACCGGGGGCAAAGGCATTTTCGTGCGACTTTCGACAGTTGATGTTGTTAATTGCGTGGTCATTCAGGCGGTGACCCGACCGGAACTGCGCCGAAGGCCCCGGAAACGCCCGAGAAGCCCTGCTTTAAGGCATCCAATCCGCCAAGGTCGACACAAATGATCCATTCCGGACGGATTAGGTCGGAGGACGCTTCGATCAATTCTTTATCCGGTTGGCAAATGAATCCAGCTCAATGGCACGAGGAAAAAGAATGTTGTTCTCAAGATGGATGTGTTGATGCAGGTCCTGCTCGAATTCCCTCAAACCGTGATAGAACGCGTGAAAGGTCGGGCAGGCATCCTCTGGAGTAGTGAAGTTCCCGCTCAGACGGCGGATTTCAGCAATCAGGGAGCCTGCGGCATCGTGCTCCTGCATCATCATCGCGATCGGATTGGCAACCGTGCCGAAGCAACTGCGCGGATGGGTGGTTCCAATCGAAACAGACTGCTCAAGGGCCGCGATGTATGGAAACAGGACGGCCTCTTCCTTTGCCAGATGCTGGGTAAGTTCTTCGTCCAATTTCATGAGAGTGGTCGCAATAACCGGCAATTCGAACTTCGTTGAACCGTGACGATTAACAACCTTTTGAGCCAGTTGTGCCAGCCTCTGAAGTTCACGTTTTACGTATGCATGATGGTTAGCTACGATGTGTATGCTCAAGCTCTCTAACGATTTCTCGGACCAATTTTCCAGTTCAGTCCCGGACTTCTTTTCCGCCGCCTCCAGAGCAGCAAGAACCGCGTCAATTTCCAGGTTCCCGGCAGCGCATGCCTCTACAAGAGGTCTGCGACCCCCGCAACAGTAGTCGATTCCAAATTGTTCAAAGACACGTATTGCAGTCGGGTGTTCCAATGCGATTTCGCAGACGGTTTGTGTGGTTGCGGTCATTTTTGATCTCCTTGAACCCCAACATACAGAGACCGGACGTCCGCCACAGCGACTTTGGTCACTCGGACGCTCAATATGCCAAAACTGCAGGAGGTATTGGTGTGACCAAAGTCGCTGAGATCTCCGATCTGTTCGACTAGGCTTGCGCTTAGAAGGTGAACTCGACATGGGCACAGCAACCGTCACGTCAATCCGCAAGCAGGCAGGGAAAAGGAACCTTGTCCGCAGGTCCAGCTCCGATGGTTCGCGACGGATCAGGCGAATCGTTCAGTGGCTGTTTGTGGCTCTGAATGGCTGGCTGGGAATCCAATTTCTTCTCTGGGTTCGCTATTGCGAGCGCGGCGGCACGGGATTAAGCGTGCCACGCCCCGCAGGCGCCGAAGGCTGGCTGCCCATCGCCGGGCTGATGAATACAAAGTACTTCTTGCTGACCGGACGCGTCCCCGCGATCCATCCCGCGGCGATGGTTCTGTTCATTGCCTTCATGCTGATGAGTCTGCTGCTCAAGAAAGCCTTCTGTTCCTGGCTTTGCCCCGTTGGAACGCTGTCGGAGCATCTCTGGAAGCTTGGAAGACGGATCTTCAGTCGCAATCTTCATCCGCCGAAATGGTTGGATATTCCGTTACGGGGGCTGAAATATGTGCTTCTGGGTTTCTTTGTGTTCGTGATCGGCGGCATGTCCGCCGAGGCAATCCACGATTTCATGTCCACGCCGTACGGCCTGGTCGCAGACGTCAAGATGCTGAACTTCTTTCGTGACATCGGGCAAACAGCGGTAATCGTGATCGCGCTGTTGGTTCTACTGTCTATGTTGATCCAGAATTTCTGGTGCCGTTATCTCTGTCCGTATGGATCGCTGCTGGGAATCACGTCGCTCCTTAGTCCGATAAAGATCCGCCGCGACGTCGAGGCCTGCATCGATTGCGGAAAATGTGCGCGAGCCTGCCCATCCAGACTGCCCGTTGACCAGCTCGTGCAGATTCGATCGGTTGAATGCGCCGCGTGCATGGCGTGCGTTGCCGCATGTCCTGCCGAGCACGCTCTTCAGTTCTCATTCGCGTCGAGAAAGGCATCAACGCCTGCGGAGCGATGGCGCCGTCGCGTACTCTCACCTATCGCCGTCGCAGCAACTCTCGCTTGCATCTTCCTGGGCCTGGTTGTGGTGGCGAAGGCCACAGGACATTGGCGAACCAATCTGCCACCCGAGGCATATATGGATCTGGTTTCTCATGCGAGACAGGCCAGACACCCCGGCATGTGAGCCGGAGCCAAACGAACGCCGTCTGGCAGCAAACTACTGGCGTGCTCTTGGATGCAGTCGGCATGACCTCTATGCCACAGCGAGCTACTTCCGTCGGAAACGAAACTCCGTCCCGATCGCCGCGATGGCGTGGCTGTCCAGCACCTGGCTCGCCCGAGCGAATACAATCGTCTCTTCCACATCGATGTGGGCCGAATATAGCTGATTGAGGCGCACGGTTTTGGAATGCAACAGGCGCTCATCCTCCGGACCTAAGCTGCCTGATTCAATCCAGGCTGTGTACAGCCGGTCGACCGAACTGTGCAGATCGTTCGCCACGCGATGGTCGCCCTCAAGACGATCGATCTCTGTGAAAGACGTTGCGTCGGACTTGCGCAGTCGTGGAAAGAGCGATTCTTCTTCATCGGCCGTGTGACGCTGGCCGCCGGTTCGGAAGTACTGTAGCGCAGCCTGGACCGCATCTCGCTCCTCAGCGGATAAACTCCTGCCCTGTGCCCGATCAACCACAATACAAAGAATGCCGAGGAAGCGCTCGATCCTCCTATGGCAGTCTTTGAGCATACCAATCGGGTCGCCAAAACCGCTGTCAGGTTTTGCGCCAATGTGAATCGCCATTGCTCTCCCTCAATCTCTACCGTTCCTATGATTGTCTTCCATTCGGGTGCGAAGACGTTCTCGAGCACCCTGGAAGATGATGCGTCGATGCCGTTTTCATCTGCGGAGCAAATTCCACGCTCGGAAATCAAAATCCGTCAAATGGGCTGCCTGGCCGGCAACCACGACTCTCGGCATTGCCCTAGTTTTGCGGTTCGGAGGGAGCCGGCTCCGTCTGCGTCTTGTGGTGGTGGTGGAATAATTTACCAATTCCCCGACCTGTGCCCTTCGCGATTTTGCCTGAGCCCTTGGCGGCGCCGACGCCAACATCCTTGCCGGCGACTGCTGCACCCTTCCCGACATTTCCAGCGGCGTCGAGTGGGTGAAGAGTGACAAGGTCGCCCGCACCTTTCCCAACACCCTCAGCCGCCGCTCCAGCCCCCTTGGCGGTTCCTTTGCCGATGTCACCGCCGCCTCTGCCGACGTCCCCACCGGGGCTGCTTTGATGGGGTTGCTTGTCGGTGGAAGGCCGCGATGTGTCGGTAGGCTGCTGTGGGGGTTGGGCCTGGCTGTTCTGGCCGTATGCGTTTTCGCCGTAGAGGGCAAATGTGAGTGCGAGGAGGACGATGAACGATTTTGGGAATGCGGTTCGCACGGGCGTAAACCTCCTGGTACTTAGATTCGAAGTGTTGTCGGAGGATTCCCTCTCAAAGGCAGAGAAATCGGCAAAAATCCGAATGCCGGAGTTGCTGCAAGCCAAACGAGGAGGAGGTTTGCGAACTCCGATTTTATCGATCGCCAAGCCGGATAGAACTCTAGAATTGAGGGTTGTCCCCGGTTTGCCTGTTTCGCCGTAAGAGCCACAGAGTCTCGAAAGTCATCCTGCCACAATCTCGTAGGGCTGGAGAGCTCAACCACTGGCGGCAATGGGCACAGCCCGGCATTAGGATAGGGAGCGGAGGCAGGTTCGATGCTAATTGTTCACGTGCACGCGCACGTCAAGCCGGAGTCAGTGGCGGACTTCAGGCAGGCTACCATCGAGAACGCCCGCTCGAGTGTCCAGGAGCCCGGCATTGCGCGCTTCGACGTGGTGCAGCAACAGGACGATGCCACTCGGTTCGTGCTGATCGAGGTCTATCGCACGCTGGAAGCGGCGAGCGCGCATAAGGAGACAGCTCACTACGCGACGTGGCGCGACGTGGTCGCAACCATGATGGCCGAGCCGCGTCAGAGCGTGAAGTACAACGCTGTCTTCCCCGATCCGCATGGCTGGTAGAACCATGCACTTCGAGTTCGCGACCGCAACGCGCGTTATCTTCGGCGAAGGCACAGCTGCCACCCTTCCTGAACTGGCTCGCACTTTTGGCACTCATCCGCTGGTAGTGACCGGCGCCTCGACAGAGCGCGCATCAGCGCTTGTCTCGGCGCTCTCGGCGGAAACTTTTGCTGTGGCTGGTGAACCGACGGTCGACCTGGTCCGCGAGGGCGCGCGGCGCGTGCAGGATGCCGCGTGCGATGTCGTAATCTCGTTCGGCGGGGGCAGCGCAATTGACGCGGGCAAAGCGATTGCCACAGTTGTGACCAACGGCGGCGAGCCGCTCGAGTTTCTCGAGGTGGTGGGAAAGGGTCGCACCATTGTGGTCCCGCCTCTGCCGTTCATCGCGGTGCCGACAACCGCCGGCACCGGCAGCGAGGTCACGCGCAACGCCGTGCTCGGATCAACGGAACACGGCGTCAAAGCGAGTTTGCGAAGCCCTTTGATGCTACCGCGAGTTGCGCTGGTCGATCCCGAGCTGACCTACGGGCTGCCGCCGGCGGTCACCGCCAGCACTGGCCTTGACGCCCTGACCCAGCTCATCGAACCGTATGTAAGCGCGCGCGCCAATCCACTGGTGGATGCGATTTGTGTTGATGGAATCAGGCGCGTTGCCGGCGCTCTGCGCCGTGCGTACCACGACGGCGCGGATCGGGATGCGCGACGCGATATGGCAATGGCAAGCCTGTTCGGTGGCTTGGCGCTAGCGAACGCCGGACTGGGCGTGGTGCATGGTTTTGCGTCACCGCTCGGAGGCGGGTGGAAGGCGCCACACGGCGCGCTCTGTGCGGCGCTGTTGCCGCATGGCATGGCGGCTAATGTAGCCGCCATGCGAGTTCGCGCGCCTGGGCATCCCGCCTTGGAACGCTACTCTGCCATCGCGCGTCTGCTTACCGGCCGGAATGAAGCAAGTGTGGAAGACGGAATTGATTGGGTACACGCGCTCTGCGTCGAGCTCAACATTCCTGCGCTGCGCGCCTGGGGGATTGCCGAAGCTGATTTGCCCGGCGTAGTCGAGAAGGCAGCCCGCGCCAGTAGCATGCAGGCCAATCCGCTTCCACTGACGGGCGATGAGTTGCTGACGATGGTCACCGCAGCGTGGTAGGAGCCGGACTCGAGGACAGCAGGGC
The DNA here is from genome assembly GCA_963800145.1 of uncultured Acidobacteriaceae bacterium. GTDB lineage: Bacteria > Acidobacteriota > Terriglobia > Terriglobales > Acidobacteriaceae > Telmatobacter. The sequence continues at coordinate 84,871 of CAWCZX010000003.1, forward strand.
AGAAATCGAAATGCGGTTTCGACCTTTCCTCTTTCGACTGAATACCTTTTGACTCCTCGTCGAATTTTCCAAACGGGCGTAAAATCTCTTCATGATGCGTCTCGCTGCGGTTGCGGTGATGGTCGCCTGGTTCTCCTGTGGAGCCTTTGCGCAGCGGGGTGGATCGCACGGCGGCTTCTCCGGTTCGCATGCAGGCTTTTCAGGCCGAGGTGGCGGAGTCTCCAGTCACGCTCCGTCCTTCCATAGCGGATTTTCGGTGCCTTCACGGTATATGGGGTCCGCGCGTTTCGGTCCGCGCTCGTCATCCTATCCAGTTCGTGGATTGCGCCCCGTAACAACGGGGTCGCGCATGCCGTACGAGAGTTCGCTTCACCGAGCGCCCTATCACTCCCCGTACGGCGGATATCGTCACTATCCCCGCAATCGAGTCGTCTTCGTGAACGGGGGCTGGCCTGCATGGGGCTGGGGATACCCGTATGGATGGGGCTATCCGTACCTATCAAGTTTTCTCGATGATTCGGACGACAACTACGATTCGCAGCCGGCTTCGAATTACGCGTCTCAACAGCCTGCAGATTACAGCGACGGCCCCTACCAGGCACAGCCCGCGTATCAAGATGGGCCTGCGCCTCGTGAGACCGATGCGCAACAACCTCGAACTCTCGATCATGCGCCTTACAGTGAAGCCCAGTCACATCCGGCCGCACCTGAAGCGCCTGTTACGCTTGTCTTCAAAGACGGCCGTCCTCCCGAACAGATCCATAATTACCTCCTGACAGCGAACACCCTCATGGTGCTTGATCAGCATAGTCACGACATCCCTGTTGACCAAATCGATCTGAATGCCACGGCCAGAGTGAATCTCCAGGCGGGCGTCGAGTTCGCTCTGCCCGGCCAGCCGAATTGATCAGGCGCGTAACCCTCCTTATCAAGCGCACGATCGCCTCGGGAATGGTCTTCGGACGCTCAAAGAAAAGTGCCGGACTCATGACGGGCCGAAAAACCGAACCGCGCATATACTCGTTTGCAGCCGGGAATCCAAATCGAAACGCATGGCATAATAATGACTCACGAAATCGCCTTTGAAATGGCCGCGTCCAGTGTGCGGTTCGGTGCTGGCGTGACGCGCGAGGTTGGAATGGATCTGACCGACCTTGGAATCCGTCACGCCCTGGTGATCACTGATCCGCTCCTGGGGCGCATGATTCCCGTCCAGACGGCGCTCGAATCGCTGGATGCGAATGGCATCACCTACACCCTCTATGACCGGGTGCGGGTCGAGCCTAACGACGAATCATTTCAGGATGCAATCAACTTTGCCAAGCAGTCCGACTATGGTGCGATTTTGGCCGTCGGCGGCGGGTCGACGATTGATACGGCCAAGGCGGTGAATCTTTACACCACCTATCCACCAAAGAGTTTTCTCGACTACGTGAATCCGCCTATCGGCAAAGGCCTGCCGGTGCCGGGTCCTCTGAAGCCGATGATTGCGATTCCAACCACGGCGGGCACGGGAAGCGAAACTACCGGCGTCTCGATATTCGATTTGACCAAGATGCATGCCAAGACTGGCATTGCCAGCCGCCGACTCAAGCCCACCCTCGGATTGCTCGATCCCGAAAACACCCGCACTATGCCTGCGCAAGTGGCTTCCGCGACCGGTCTTGACGTGCTGAGCCACGCCGTCGAATCCTACACCGCATTGCCATACTCGGATCGCCCCTTGCCGGATCGACCGCTAATGCGACCCGCGTATCAGGGATCGAATCCAATCAGCGATCTGTGGTCGCTGCAGGCCTTGCGCATGGTTGCGCGATACCTGGTGCGCGCCGTAGAAGATCCTTCCGACGACGAGGCCCGCGCCAATATGCTACTGGCTTCAACTTATGCAGGAATCGGATTTGGCAATGCCGGAGTTCACTTGCCACACGGAATGTCGTATCCCGTGTCGGGAATGGTGAAAGGCTATTTCGCGTCTGGATATCCCGGCGATCATGCCATGGTGCCGCACGGATATTCCGTCGTGCTGAACGCTCCATCGGTATTCCGTTTCACTGCCAGTGCGAATCCTCAGCGACACCTGGAAGCTGCCGACGCCCTCGGTGCAAATGTGTCGGGCGTACTTCCCGCCGATGCGGGAAAGGTGCTCGCAGACCGCATCACCTGGTTCATTGAGCGGCTAAAACTGCCCAATGGATTGCGCGCGCTAGGCTACACTTCGTCCGATATTCCCGCTTTGGTCGAAGGCACGTTGCCGCAACACCGCGTCACCAAACTCTCGCCCCGCCAAGCCGGATCTGAGGAACTTGCCCGATTATTCGAAGACGCCCTCGTGGCATTCTGATAACTCAGGATATTTGCTGCAGTTGCAATAAGGTTGCGGTGACGCAGGCCCGGTGTCACCCCACATCACGAGAGCTTTCCTAACCCTGCTCACTGTGCGCTGTTCACTTGTTTCTCCGCTCCCCGCCGTTGAGCCATCCGACGCTGGCCCAGGCCCAGTCTTGGCCGGCCGGCCCTAAGCGCTTCGCTTCGGCAAATATCTCCGCCATCTGGTCGGCGGGGCTCAAATGCGTCTGGCGGCTCGCGTCTGCTTCGCGCAGTAAGCGGAGATCTTTCGTCCCCAGTTCGATGGTCGCCGCAATATGTTCCGGCGGATGCAGCATGATGTTGGCATAAGCTGCGTAAAAGGGAGACTGGAACAGGGCGTTGTTTACGGCTTCGAAAAATGTCTCGGGCTCGATGCCCTGCCGGGCTGCGAAGACAAAGGCTTCTCCGAGCGAATGAATCGTGGCGTTGATGAGAAAATTGCCTCCCAGTTTGACGGCATGCGCTTGCCTCGGCTCTTTGCCAACCACGGTTATCTCGCGTGAAAATGCCTCGAGCAGAGGACGGGCTCGGTTCACGGCTTCGTCGGCGCCGGCTGCCACAACCCAAAGCCGACCCTCCTCGGCTAGACTTGGCCCGCCAAACACCGGCGCTCCCACAAAATCGATGCCCCGGCTCGCGTGCTCCACGGTGAGACGCTCGCTGAACGCAACGCTGATAGTGCTGCACGAGATGTGAAGTGCGCCCGGTGAGAGCGCATCAATCAGTCTGTGGGTGCCAAAAAGCACCTCCTCATACGCCGCATCGTCAAAAAGCATGGTAATCACAGCGTCAGAGCCCAGTTCGGCCTCCGCCGGGGTGGCTGCGGCGATCGCGCCTTCGTGGATCAGCGGTTTAGTGCGCTCTTCGCTCCGGTTCCACACCGACAATTCGTGTCCGGCAGCCAGCAACCTCAGCGCCATAGGCGTTCCCATGTTGCCCAACCCCAAAAACCCGATCTTGATGGCAACTCCTTTCCTGGAACCCGTTATTAACTCCAACGGGCTGCCTAAATTCGAGGCCTTTGTGCGGCCGGGCCATGCCCTTCCGGAATGAGCCGGGATTATAGTATCGGCGAGCGCCGATTGCGCCGGCCTTCTTCAGCTTCGTTGTCAGATTCCAACCACAGAGCAACTAGGCATACCGAAACAGCGCCTTGAATCCATAGTCCATGTGCTGCTGGATGTGGCAGTGGAACAGAGAGAGCCCGGGCTGATTGGCCGTAAAATCAACCACGGCGCGGCCAAAATAGGGCACAACCACCGTGTCCTTCATGATCCCGGCGGTCTTCTTGCCGTTGATTTCGATCAACTCCCACAAGTGCCGGTGCAGATGCATGGGATGTGCGTCGTCGGTGCGGTTGCGCATCGTGAGCCGGTAGCGCGTGCCCTGCTGCAACACGAATTCGCGTTCGTGGGGGTAGGGCTTCCCGTTCACGAGCCATAGATTAAACTTGCCGGCACCCCCGGGAATCTTCTCGAAGATCAGCTCGAGGTTTTGTTGCGGAGCCGGCGAATTCGAACCCTGGCTGCCGAAGATCGTATAATCCCACCTCACCTTCGGCGGGTCGATCCATTGCGGCTGCCGATGCTGTCCGGCGTACTCGACCACTACGCCCAGGCCCGACTCGCGGATCATCTTTTCCGTCGACCCCAGGATCCACACTCCCGGCTGGTTCATCTCCACCACAACGTCCATGCGCTCCCCCGCGCCCAGAAACACCGAGTCGAGCGTCTGCGGCGTCGGCACGGGATTCCCATCGAGCGCGATCACCTTCATCTTGTGGCCGGCCAGAGCGATCCGCCGGTTCTCGATGGCGCTGGCATTCAGAATGTGAATCAGCACCCGCTGCCCCTCGCGAACCCGGATTGGCTCGCCTGACCCCAGCGCCTTGTCGTTGATCGAGTAGGTCATGGAACCCACTTCGAGGCCGTCCGGATCCGTATTCATCGTCGAAGGTTTCTCAAGCAGCGGCCCGTCATGCGTGTCGTCGTCGAGGTCATCCATGGTTCCGGTGAAGAACGGCTCCCAGTCGCGTAGCGCCAGGAAAAGCTCCTGGTCGTAGTGCCCCGGATCGTTGCCGCCATCCACGTAGACAAATCCGAACTGGCCGGTATACGCGCCCTTGTGCAAGTCGTCCATGGCCATGGCATGGGAGTGATACCAGCGGCTGCCCGCCGGTTTCGGCGTTAGCTCGAAACGCTGCCTTTGGTGCGGCGGCACCAGGGGCGAACCCTCTTCCTCCGTACCGTCTATGCCCGAAGGGATGAGCATTCCGTGCCAATGCACCAATTCCGGCGTATCGGTGTCGTTGATTACCTCTACTATCACGGGCTTGCCTTCGCGCATACGTAGTACTGGGCCAGGTGCAATCCCGTTGTATCCGATAGTGGAGAGAATGTGCGAGCGGTCGAGCTCCACTGTAACCGGGGCGATGCGCAACGTATAGTCAGCTTCTGCATCCGATCCCGCGCTCGCCAGTGGGTCCGCTTGGCCGGGAAGGGGCGCGCCTGCCACTCCAGCCCGCGCTAGAGCCATGCCGCCTAGTTTAAGAAGGTCGCGCCTTTTCACCGTTTGCCCCACATCAGGCTCAATTGCATCGTCTCATGTGACAATTTCTGGGACAAGCAGCGCTTTCCACGGCCGGGAGACTGCAACCAACTTCTGGGTCGATCCGTCTAACGGGCAAGCGTTTTCAGGGGCGGTCAGGTTCTCTTGCGCACATTCCCCGTCGCGGAGGTCCACTCCATGAAGTTCTCGCGGTTGGCACTGCCGATGGTTGCGGCTGCAGCCTGCTGCGCCGGAGTCTGGGCTTTCCAGCGAACCGCGGACTTCGGCTTTGGCAACGACGACTCTCCCTCCAACGTCAAAGCCGAGTTCTACTGGTCGCGTCTGGCCTACTCAACGAATATGAGCAGCCTTGGCGCTTACGCACGCCATGGCTACTGGGGCCCATCCTGGTCGCGCGACTATCCGAAGGCCGACCGCCAGTTCCTCATCGCGATGCACCGCCTCACCCGCATTGACGGCCGCCCCACTGAGCAGATCGTCACGCTTGATTCCGACGAAATATTCAACTATCCATGGATCTACGCCGTTCAGGTGCAGACCTGGTCCTTCACCGACGCCGAAGCCAAACGGCTGCGCGAATATCTTCTCAAAGGCGGCTTCCTCATGGTCGACGACTTCCACGGAACGGAGGACTGGGAAAACTTTCTCAATGGCATGCGACAAGTTCTGCCCGATCGGCCCATTGAAGACCTTCAGAGTGGCGACGAGATCTTTCACACCCTCTATGACATCGACGACAAGATGCAAATTCCTGGCGAACAGTATGTATGGACAGGCCGCACATATGAAAAGGATGGCTATCAGCCCAAGTGGCGCGCCATTCGCGATGACAAGGGACACATCGTGGTCGCCATCTGCCACAACATGCATCTGGGCGACGCATGGGAGTGGGCAGACGACCCCAACTACCCGGAGACCTTCGCCTCCATGGCCTTCCGAGTCGGCCTCGACTACATCCTCTACGGCATGACGCACTGAGATGACTGCGAGGTGGCACAACTCTAAGTCGTTCCGCAAGTGATTCACGAGGCATTGGGCTTCAGCCCTTGAGGGAAATTCCCCCACGAATTGAACTCGATCAGGACCTTCTGTTTCCTCGCTAGCCAAGGAAATCGGCGCAACTTTCAACAGGTTCGGGACGCGGCACCATTTGTCTGAGCGTATGTTTCAGTTCCTCTTTAAGTACCCGATTCCGGTTTTTACCAGAGGCCACTTCGTGCTGCTGAGCACATGGCCCGCCTGGCTGCTGCCGGTCTTCATCGCCATTGCCGGCGGTGGCCTGGCGCTGCTCATTCGCTGGCGTCTTCGCGATGCCGCGCCCAGATTGCGCAGTTGGCACGCTTGGATCGTGTGGCTCATGCAGTGGGCCACGCTGGCGCTACTGTTGCTCCTCCTGTGGCAACCAGCGATTACGGTGAGCGAATTGAGTTCGCAGCAAAACATCATCGCCGTCGTGGTTGACGATTCGCGCAGCATGGCCACGAGTGATGTCAACGGCCGTGCCCGCGAAGACGCCGCACTCGCAGCCCTCAATGGCGGGGTCCTCGCCGGCCTCCAGAATAGGTTCCAGACGCGTCTCTATCGCCTCGACACCGACATCAAGCGCATAGACAGCACACGTGGAATAACGCCGTCGGGAACCGCCACCCGTATCGACGATGGACTCAAGCAGCTCGTCGCAGAAACCTCGGACCTGCCGGTGGGCGCAATCGTGCTGCTTAGCGATGGCGGACAGAACATGGCCGGCGTGGGTGGATCGGGAATCAGCCCGGACACGCTGCAGGCCTTGCGCAATCGTCGCCTTCCCGTGCATACCATCGGCTTCGGCCGCGAACAACTCGCGCACGATGTCGAAATCGAGGATGTAAGTATCGCGGAGAAGGCTTTGGCGAACGCACGTGTATCCGCCACCGTCACCTCTTACACAACATGGCTACACCGGGGAAAAGGCAACCCTCGCGGTCCGCGATGGCAACAAGATTCTCGAAGAACACCAGATCACCTTCGGTCCCGACGGCCGCATGCAGGCCGAGCCCCTCTTCTTCCCCGCTGGAGCTGCGGGCGCAAAGAACATTGAATTCGCGGTGCAGCCCCTCGATCGCGAAGAGAACCTCGCCAATAACGCAATCACGCGCCCTCTTCTGGTCAGCGATGAAAAGCGCCGCATCCTCTACATCGAAGGCGAGCCACGCTGGGAATTCAAATTCATCCGCCGAGCAGAAGAGGACGATCCCACGGTGCAGGTGGTGTCCATGCTACGCACCAGTGAGAATAAGGTCTATCGCCAAGGCATCAGCGATCCCAATGAACTCGCCGACGGCTTTCCTGTGCGCCCTGAAGATCTCTTTACCTATTCGGGCATCATCATCGGCTCCGTTGACGCCGATTACTTTACGCCCTTGCAGCAGGAGCTATTGCGTGAATACGTCGATCGGCGCGGCGGCGGCGTCCTTTTCCTTGGTGGACGCTCCTCGTTGAGCGATGGCGGCTGGGCGGCGTCAACCCTGAACGAACTCTTGCCCACATTTCTGCCCGCGGGGCGTAACAACTTCCATCGCAATCCCGCGACCGTTGAGTTGACCCGGGCCGGAGTGGATTCGCCCATCACGCGCCTTCTCGATGATCCCGAGAAGAACGCGCAGCGCTGGAAGAAGCTTACCTATCTTGCCGACTACGAGGACGCCGGTGCTCCCAAGCCCGGAGCCACCATACTGGCCAGCCTGAGTGCCGGTAGCCGCAAGCTGCCGCTGCTTGTTACAGAGACCTACGGCCACGGTCGCACCGCCGTGCTCGCGACCGGAGGCACCTGGCGATGGCAGATGAGTGAGGCCCTCGGCGACCCGTCGCACGATCTCTTCTGGCATCAGCTTCTGCGCTGGCTGGTGGCCGACACTCCCGGTCCTGTGGTCGCATCCATGCCGGCCCGCATCCTTATGGATGAAGGCCGCGCGCAACTCAAAGCTCAGGTCTATGACCGGCAGTTTCAGCCTGCCGTCGATGCGCATGTGACCGCGCATATTGTGGGACCCGAAGGCGCGAATGCGTTCGCCGACCTGACGCCTTCGCAGGACGCACCGGGGACGTATCAGCTGGACTGGACGGCCGAGAAACCGGGCGCTTATCTCGCCGAGATTATCGCCGAATCTGCGGGTGATGATCCGCACGAACTCGGGCGGGACGTGGTCACGTTCCAGCGCGAAGACGGAATTGCGGAGAAATTTCACACGAACCAGAACCGCCCCTACCTCGATCAGCTCGCATCGCAGACGGGCGGGCGTTACTGGAAGCCCGACGACCTAAAGAATCTCCCCCGCGATATCTCATACTCTGAAGCAGGGATCTCGGTTCGCAACACGAAAGAACTCTGGAATATGCCCATCGTGTTCGCGCTCCTCTTGGGACTGCCCGCGTCGGAGTGGCTTCTGCGCCGCAAATGGGGTGTGGTATGAAACGCGCGCTGCTGCTGGCGATTGTCGCTGTGTGCACCGTGCCGGGGCGCGCGGCCACCTACTACGTCATCGTGGCTGGCCTGGGCGGCGAGCCCGACTACCAGCAGCGATTCACCGAGGCGGCAAAGGATCTGGATCGCGTGTTTAAGGGTTCCGGCGAGTTAGCGCATGTGTACACTTTGACCGGGGCGCAATCCACGGCATCCCAGTTGCGCGACACCTTGAGCACGGTTGCGCGCGACGCCAAAGCTGACGACGATTTCGTGCTCATTCTCATCGGCCACGGTTCGTTCGACGGCGTCGAATACAAGTTCAACCTCGTTGGCCCTGACGTTACGGCTGCGCAGATTGCGGAGATGTGCGACCGCGTCATCGCACGCCGCCAGCTTGTGGTGAATACGACCAGCGCTAGCGGCGGATCGGTAGCTGCGTTGGAGCGGCCGGGCCGCGCCGTCATCGCGGCCACAAAGTCCGGCACAGAAAAGAACGCGACCATCTTCGCACGCTACTGGGTCGAGGCGCTCCAGGACCCCGCGGCAGATGCCGACAAAAGTGATTCCATCAGCGCCATGGAAGCCTTCACCTATGCGGCTAGGAAAACCGCGGCCTTCTATGACACGCAGAAGCGTCTCGCCACGGAACATGCGGTGTTCGATGATGTGGGGCACGGCGAACCAGTGCGCGAAGCCGGCAACGGACAAGGGCTGCTCCTTTCCAGCATGACCTTGCTGCACCTGGGCGGCAACCTGCAAGCAGCGAACGATCCCGCCAAACGTGCACAGCTCTTGAAGAAGGAGGAACTGGAGCAAAAGATCGACACGCTCAAATATCAGAAGGCCGCGATGGATCCTGCAGATTACAAGCAGCAGTTGACCACCGCACTTTTAGAGTTGGCGAAGGTGCAGGAGGAGTTGGACAAATGAAGTTCATCGCCATCTTCCTGGTCGTCTGTGCTTGTGCCGCATCCGCGCGTGCCGTGGAACCTTCTGACTGCTGGTCGCTGCGAAAGCACGGTCACAAAGCCGAGGCGCAGAGTTGCTTCGAAAGTCTGACCCGCAGCGCCGACGCATACCGGCGTGCAGAGGGCTTCTGGGGACTCGAACAATGGGAGCGGGCTAACGAGCAGTTCCGCCTTGCCACGCAGCCCGCCAACAGCAAGGCTCTCTGCAAGGTGCGATGGGGCATGCTGCTGCATGAGCGCTTCAACGATTCCGACGCGGCCGACCTCTTTCGCGAGGCCTTAGCGGCTGAACCATCCAACGCAGAAGCTTACGTCGGACTGGCCACTGTGTCAGCCGAAAGCTTCAGTGGCAAAGCTTCAGCATACGCAATGAAGGCGATCGAACTTGACCCAAAGCTCGCCATGCCCATGAAGTTCTGGCGGATCTCGCGCTCGCCAATGATGATCCGGAGACCGCGGCAGCCGAAGCCGACAAGGCTATTGCCCTCGAAGACGATGCGCTCGGTGCGATGGCAATCCATGCCGCGCTCGAACTCATCGCCAATCGCTCTCCCGATGTGTGGTTAGCAAAGATTCGCTCCGTCAATCCGAATTACGGCGAAGCTTATGCACACGTTGCGCATCAGCTCGAACTGCACTATCGCTACCAGGATGCGGTCACATACTATCGCAAAGCAACCGAAGCTGATCCGAGCCTTTGGGCCGCGCATTCAGCCCTGGGCATCGAGTTAATGCGGCTCGGCCAGGACCAGGAGCCACTAAAGGAACTCGAACTGAGTTATGAAAACGGCTATCGCGATGCCGCAACGGTGAACAGCCTGCGCCTCCTCGACAGCTATAAGAACTTCGTCATCACTCGCGACGACTCGACCATACTCAAGCTCGACAAGAACGAATCCGATCTCCTGTTGCCTTACCTGCAATCGGAGTTACACACAATTCTGGCGACATACGAAAGCAAGTACCGCATGAAGCTCCCCGACCCAGTGCAGGTCGAGCTCTATCCCAACCACGAAGACTTCGCCGTGCGCACTATGGGAATGCCCGGCCTGGGTGCGCTCGGCGTAACTTTCGGCCTGGTCGTCGCAATGGACAGCCCTTCTGCTCGCAAGCCCGGCGACTTCAACTGGGGCTCAACGTTGTGGCATGAAATGAGCCACGTCTTTGTCCTCACTGCCACCAACTTCCGCGTGCCGCGCTGGTTCACTGAAGGACTCGCAGTACACGAAGAAGGCGAGCACTCATCGGAGTGGAAGAGCCAGCCAACTCCTGAAGTATTGGCCGCGATCCGTGACAAGAAATTTCTACCCGTGACCAGGCTCGACCGTGGCTTTGTGTACCCAGATTATCCGTCGCAGGTGATGGTCTCTTATTTCCAGGCAGGCAGCATTTGCGACTTCATCAAGACCAGATGGAGTGACGACAAACTGCTTGAAATGGTCCGCTCCTACGCACAACTGCAAACCACTCCGCAAGTCATCCAAAGCGATCTCGGTCTGACGCCGGACGAATTCGATAAGCAGTACCTTGCATGGATCAATCAGCAGTATGGCGCAGAGGCCGCGCACCTGGACCAATGGCGCGAGCAGTTGAAGGCGCTCTTCGCTGCCGCGAAACAGGGTCAATATGATGCAGTCCTGCAGAACGGACCATCGGTCATTGCCATGTATCCCGAGTATGTGGGCGATGCCTCCCCCTATGAACTGGTCGCCGCTGCCGCCAGGGAACAGGGAGATGCAAAGACCGAAATGGCGATCCTGACTGCATATGTTCACGAAGGTGGACAGATGCCGGTTCTCCTCAAGCGCCTCGCATCTCTTCAGGAATCCGCCGGACAACGCGCCGAGTCTGCCGCAACGCTGGCGCGTCTGAATTATGTCTACCCCGTGAAGGATGAAGAGCTTCACCGCAAACTAGGCGATCTGCTCTATACGCAAAAACAGTACGACGGCGCGATTCGTGAATACGACGCGCTGGTAGCTTCAAACCCGGTAGACAAGGCCGGCGCCGAATTCAGTCTCGCGCAAGCCTATGTTGGCGCGGGGAAGAAAGACAAAGCCCAGGAAAGTGTGCTGGCTGCTCTCGAAACTGCACCGGGCTATCGCCCCGCACAAAAGCTGTTACTCGAACTACAGGAACCATCACCAAAGACCAACTGACAAGGAAGGAATTGGATGGCTACGGTCTATGAAATGAACTCTGACGCAGTCGAACTCCAACAGCGCATCGAGCGCTTTCACGCGGTGCGTGAGGGAATCCTGCAACAGGTGCGCCAAGTAATCGTCGGCCAACAGGACGTCCTCGAACAGATCCTGATCGCGTTGTTTGTCGGCGGCCACTGCCTTGTCACTGGCATGCCCGGCACGGCGAAAACACTGATGGTCAAGACGATTGCGGACGCGCTGGGTCTGCAATTCCGCCGCATTCAGTTTACGCCCGACCTCATGCCGTCAGACATCACAGGAACCGACATCATTGAAGAAGATCTGACTACCGGCCATCGCAAATGGACATTTGTCGAAGGCCCTATTTTCGGCAGTATTATCCTCGCCGACGAAATCAACCGTACCCCTCCCAAGACGCAAGCCGCTTTACTTGAGGCGATGCAGGAGCACTCATGCACAGTACGTGGCCACATTTATCGCTTGCCCGAACCCTTCTTTGTACTCGCCACGCAAAACCCGATTGAGCTCGAAGGCACTTACCCCTTGCCCGAGGCGCAACTAGATCGCTTCCTATTCAACGCCAAGCTGGAATACCTCACCGCCGACGACGAATTGAAAGTCGTCGACCTCACCACAGTCAACCGCGCGCCGAAGATTGAGGCCGTCACTTCGGCTTCGGAATTGCTCGACTTCCAGCGCCTGGTACGCATGGTCCCCATCGCCGAATCGCTTGCGCGATACGTCGTGAGCCTGGTCCGCGCGACCCGCCCTAAAACCGAAAACGCCCCCGACTTCGTAAGAAAGTACGTAAATTATGGCGGAAGCATCCGTGCCGCGCAATTCATCGTGCTCGCCGCCAAGGCTCGCGCTCTCGCTCGCAAGCGCTATCACGTGAGCTACGACGACATCACGCCTGTAGTCATTCCCGTTCTGCGTCATCGCGTCCTGTTGAATTTCCATGCCGAGTCCGACTCCATCGACACTGACGAAATCCTCGACCGTCTCTTGTCCAACGTTCCGCGCCCGAAGGAGACATGATGCAACGCTTTCTCGATCCCGCGGTGCTGGCGGGCATCTCCTCGCTGGACCTTGTGGCGAAAACGGTTGTCGACGGCTTTGTTGCCGGTCTGCACCGCTCTCCCGACTTCGGCTTCAGCCAGGAGTTCGCGGAATACCGCGCCTACACACCGGGAGACGATTTGCGCCATGTCGACTGGAATCTTTTTGCGCGCACCGAGCGTTGCTATCTGAAACGCTATCGCGGCGAGACAAACAGTCAACTCACAGTGCTTCTCGACGCGAGCAACTCAATGGAGTACACATCGGGGCCGCCCACACGCTCCAACGACAAAGACCTATCGTCGGGGGGCCCGTTGAAGAAGATGGATTACGCGCGCTTCATCGCCGCGTCGCTCTTCTATCTCGCCATTCATAACCAGCGCGATGCCGCCGGTCTAATCGTATTCGATGAACAGGTGCGCGACGTGGTCCGCCCCACCACGCGGGCCGGGCAACTTGCTCGCCTCTTTGCCGCGCTCGAACGTGCCGAAGCGCACGCGCGTACCGATTTTGCGAAGCCTCTGCACCACTTCCAGGAACTTCTCCACCGCCGCGGCATCGCCCTCGTGATCTCTGATTTTTACGAAGACCCTGAAACCATCGTCCGCACTATCGAGCCGCTCCGCTATCGCGGCAACGAAGTAGTACTCTTTCACATTCTCGATCCACAGGAGATCCGCCCTGTGCTCAAAAGCTCAACGATCCTCGTGGATCTCGAAACCGACCAAAAGATCGAAGTTGTTCCCGAATATGCCAAGACCTCGTATCGCGCCAAGATCGATGCGCATGTTGAGCACCTGCGCTCTTGTACACGGGCCGCAGGCATGGATTATCAGTTGCTTGTAACTGATCAGCCTCTCGACTCGGCGCTGCGCCAATATCTCGCGCTGCGCAAGGAACGAAATTGATGGGCTTCTTTGCTCCATGGTTCCTGGGCGGACTCGCTCTGTTGAGCGTGCCGGTGTTCGTACATTTGCTGCGGCGCCACGTGGCCATCCCCCGCCCCGTTAGTTCGCTTATGTTCTTCGAGCGCGGTATCCAGAGCTCCACGCGCCACCATCGCCTCAAACACCTCGCCCTTCTTGCTCTCCGCTGCGCGCTCGTGCTTCTAGTCGTTCTCGCCTTTGCTAACCCGTTCGTGTATCGAGTCGCAGCAAACACGAATGGCCGCTTGCTGCTGATTGTTCTGGACAACTCGTTCAGCATGCGGGCCGGCACTCGCTTTGCAGAAGCCAAGCAACGGGCGATTGCGAAGCTCGCAGGAAAGCAGCCGTCTCAAATGGCGCAGGTAGTGGTTCTCGGCGGGCAACTGCAGATTCTGACGCAGCCGATTCTCGATGCCGCCCAACTGCGCTCCGCGCTCGAGAGCATACGGCCCGGCGATGGCCGCGCTAGCTATGGTGAGTTAGGCCGCGCCCTCCGTGCCCTTGCTGAAAACGTGCGCACACCGATTGACGTCCACCTTTATAGCGACATGCAGCGCAGCGCAATGCCCGCGAACTTTGCCGACCTCGTGTTGCCCGCTAACGCAACGCTTGATCTTCATTCCGTTGCTGATAAGCTGGCAACACCCAACTGGACCATTGAGAGCATCGACGCACCTGCGGAGCTGTCCGATCCGAAAGATCCGCATCGCTCTCGCGTACGCGCGATTGTAGCGGGGTTCGGCACACCGGCGGCTTCGAAAACCGTTTCGCTTGTTGTGAATGGCAAGATCATTGCGACCCGCAAACTGGAGGTGCCCGCTAATGGTCGCGCCACTGTGGAGTTCGCGCCGCTCGATGTCAATTACGGCTTCAATCGCTGCGAAGTTCGCATCGAGGGTGGCGATGCGCTACCGGCCGACGATGCCACGATGTTTGTCGTGCGCCGGTCTGATCCACAGCGGGTGCTGTTCGTTCACGCCTCTGGCGACACACGCTCGCCCTTTTACTTTGGCTCCGCGCTGAAAGCGGCGGCGAAAGCATCCTTTGTTCTGCAATCAGTCTCGCAAGAGGAAACAACCAATCTCGATCCGTCGCACTTTGCATTCGTCGTTCTGTCGGATAGCTCTGCGTTGCCGGGGATCTTCGAGCACACGCTCGCGCAATACGTGGCCAGGGGCGGCAGCGTTTTCGTCGCACTCTCTACCAGTGCGGCCCGTCACGCGCGAATCCCCTTGTGGAACGGCAATGTATCCGACGTGCACGACTACACGCATTTGGCGGGCGCTGCGACCATCGGCGAGGTCGACTTCACCCATCCCGCGCTTATGGACTCGCAGCCAGGGCGCGACAATGGCGGTTGGGCTGAGGCCAAGGTCTTCTATGCAGTTGTCGTCGACTCGAACGGAGCGCGTATTGCCGCACGCCTCAGCGACGGTACGCCGCTCTTGCTCGACAAGCAGGTAGGGCAGGGTCATGTGCTCTTGTTCACAACCGGCCTTGAGAACCTCACTAACGACGTGCCGCTGCATCCCGTTTTTGTTGCCTTCGCTGACCGCGTGGCACGGTATCTCTCCGGTAGCGAACGCCTCAGCGGATCCAGGCTCGTCGACTCCTTCGTACAACTCCGCGCACCTGCCGATTCCGCCTCTGAGCAGGGTAGCGTCGAGGTGACAGGTCCCGACGGCCGCAGGCCGCTCTCGTTGAGCGAAGCGAAGACCGCGCAAACTCTGCGCCTCGAGCAGGCCGGCTTCTACCAGATTCGTCTTGCGAATGGACGCGACATGGTCATCGGAGTCAACCCTGACCGCCGCGAATCGAATCTGCAGCCGATCGCCGAAGATGTGCAGCGGCTGTGGAGCGGAAGCGCTTCCAGCGGCGCGTCGCAAACCGAAGCAGGTCCCACCCATCAGGAAAGTTATCATCCAGTAAGTTTGTGGTGGTACGTCATGCTGCTTGCGTTCATAACAGCGCTCGCGGAAATAGCTTTCGCCAGCCGCTATATGACCACGCAGCGGGAGGAAATATGAGCAAGCGGAATGAGCTCAATTCCTATGTCGAGCGTATACGGCACAGGCTGTTCCTTGCGGTCTGGGTACGTGGCTCTGCAATTTTTATGGGCAGCGCGCTGATCGTTACGGTCGCTCTTGTCCTTCTGCTCAATCAATTCGCGTTTGCCGCAGGCGGGCTCACAGGTGCACGGTTGGCATTGTTCATCGCCCTCGCCGCTTCCGCAGGATTCGGCATTGCAATGCCGTTGGTGCGCCTCACGCGTGCGCGCGCCGTGCGCAAGGCCGAAGCCGCGAATCCCGAACTAGAGCATCGGCTCACGACCTTTTACGAGAAGGAACAACAGGGTGGCGATCCGTTTCTTGAGTTACTCGCCGCTGACACGCTGACCATGACGCAGCATGCTGAGCCATCGTCATTGGTCGAAGACAGGCGGTTGTTTGCTTTGGGCGGCGCGGGGCTCGGCTGCCTCACTGTGCTCGTTTGGATGATCCTGGCCGGACCCGGTTATCTCGGTTACGGTGCGTCGCTGCTTTGGATCGGGAAAAATGCGCAGCCGTTCTACACCATCACAGTTACGCCCGGCAACACGGTCGTTCGCCGCAACAGCGATCAGCTCATCATCGCGCAAGTCACCGGCATGCAGCCTGCAACGGCGCAGCTTTTCGCGCACTATCAAAGCGCTTCCCGCTGGGAACCGGTTGCTATGCAGGGACAGCCCAACACGGATGGAAGCTCGAAGTTTCAATTCGTCTTCGCAGGATTGCCCGAAAACGTAGAGTATTACGTGGCCGCCGGTGCGCTGGCCTCGCCGCATTACACGGTTCGCGTTGTTGATTTGCCTGCAGTGAAACAGATTCGCGCCACTTATCACTATCCCAAGTGGACGGGTATGAAGCCGACCGCGGAAGAACATTCAGGCGATCTGCGCGCGATTGAAGGAACGGATGCCGCTCTGGAAATTGAAATGGATCATCCCTTGAAAAATGGCCAACTCACGCTCGATGACGGCGAAACGATTCAGCTCACCGCCGGCGACGGCAACAAATATCATGGCACCGTTCATATGGAGAAGGATGGAGCCTATCATGTAGCTGCCATGGACAAAGGTCAACCGGTTCGCCTGTCTGAAGACTATTTTATTGCCACAGACAAGGCGCAGCCTCCCCAGATTTCCATCGATCGTCCGCTTGGCGATTACCGCGCCAGTCCGATCGAGGAAGTCACAGTTGGCGTCAAGGCTGCCGCTGAGTTCGGATTGAACGATGTTCGTGTTCATTACTCAGTGAATGGCGGGCCAGAGCGCGAGATCATCCTTCTCGATAAGTCAGGTGCAAAGAGCGCCGACGGCTCGCACACATTGCCTCTCGAAGATTTCAGGCTCGTTCCCGGCGACGTAATCAGCGTCTATGCCAGTGCGCGCGATGGTCATGCCGAAGCCCGTACCGATATGTCATTCATCCAGGTGGAACCCTTCGAACGTGAGTTCTCGCAGTCACAGCAGAGTGGCGGCGGGGGCAGCGCAGGAGGTGCAGGTGGAGACAACCAGACCGAAATCTCCAAGCGCGAAAAAGAACTGATCTCCGCCACCTGGAAGGAGCAGAATGACAAGAGTGCTACTCAAAAACATTCGGTGGTGGCCGGAAAGTTTCTCTCTGACGCGCAGCAGAAACTTCGCGATCAGGTCATGGCGTTGTCTGCCCGCATTGAAAGCCGCGATCTTTCTGCTGCCACTGAAGAGTTCACCGGTTTCGACAAAGACATGCAGGAAGCCGCCGCCGCGATGGCGCCTTCCTCGGACAAATTGAAAGCAACGCAATGGAAGGATGCGCTTCCACTCGAACAGAAGGCCCTGCAAGCTCTGTTGCGTGCGGAGGCAACCTTCCGCAAGATCGAGGTTGCCTTTGGCCAAAGCGGTGGTGGTTCGGGCAACGGCAGCGCCGGGCGCGACCTCGCGAGTCTCTTCGATCTCGAATTGGATACGGAAAAGAATCAGTATGAAACCGCGCAGAGCGTTTCGCCCCAGGAGCAGCATGCGAAAGACGTGGAGGACGCGCTCGCAAAGCTCGACGCCCTCGCAAAACGCCAGGAGGAGCAAGCAAATCGTGCCCCCGATCCGCAGCAAAGCTTCGAGCAGCGCTGGCAGCAGGAAATGCTGCGGCGCGAAGCCGAGCAACTACAGCGTCAAATGGAGCAGATGGCGAGGAACGAGCAGCAAGACCGTCAGGGGGCTAGCTCCTCGTCATCGCAGGCCAATTCTCAACAGAGATCGTCTGCGCAAAGCAGTTCGCAGAACCATAGCGATTCGCAGGGTTTGGCCGGTCAGCAATCATCCGGCGAGCAATCTTCGGATCATGCCGATCAGCGCGTGCAACAGGCCCTGCGGCGTCTTCAGGAAGCAGCCGATGCCATGAAGCGCAGCAGCGGCCCGCAGCAGAATGCCGATCAGGCCCGTCGAGCCGCCGAGCAGTTGCGCGGAGCCGCCAATCTGCTGGCCGGCACGCAACAGCAAATCGCATCCGGAAAGGTGGATTCGCTGGCACACGAGGCAGCCCGTCTCAAAGACAAAGAACGTGCGCAGTCTGAACGCATCGAGAAGCTGGTCGGCCAGCAGCAGAGCATCAACCCCTCCGACCTCACCAGCGCCATGGCCCGCATCCGCGAACGTGACCGGATTGCACAAGAAAGGCAACAACTTTCCGACGATCTATCAAAACTGGAAAAGGGTATGCGTGACAGCGCGCGCGAGATTGCTCCCAACCAACCGGGTGTCGCGAAACAATTACGCGATGCCCTCACTGAGGCGGACAACTCCGACCTCGATAACCACACGCAACGAACCGCGGATTGGCTGCGCCGTGGGATCAACCCAAATGCAAATGGCACGGAGAGCCAAATTGCCCAGGGCCTCGACAAACTGAAGCAGCAGCTGCAGCAGGCGCAACAGGCAATGAGCGAGCAACAGCCCGGGCAGCGCCACTCGGGCCGTGAACCCGGCCAGGGCGATCAGTCCGCGGCGCTCGATACCATCGAACGCCTGCGCAATCAGATCGAGTCGATGACGCGCGCGCGCGGTCATAACAGCGGTTCCGATCGAGACCAGCAGATTGCACCACGCGGCACTCAGCAGGCCGGCGACAAGAATGGCTCCGGCGCTCAAGGTTCTCAAGGTCGACAGCAAGCGCGCCCCGGACAGGACAACCAGCAATTGGGTCAAGACGCTGACGCGCAGTCTGGACGTCCCTCCGCCACCCGTAGCGGCAATGCTCTTAGCCGATCAGGCGACGTTGGCGGTCCTACCGACGATTCTCGCTTTGATGGCCCTCGCACTGCAGATAGCACCGTGTGGGGCAACATCAACACCGGCAATAATCGCTATGGTTCGTCCGCACGGCGACCCCAGGTAAATGATCCATCCACGAATTCCGCCGATACCGAGCGCACCTTCCAGCAGGGACTGCGGGAATTGAACCAACTGCGACAGATGCTCAAAGGGGATCCGCAGGCCACGAAAGAGGCGGAGGATCTCGCTCGGCAGATGCAGCATCTCGACCCGCGGCGCTTCCCGGGCAATCCTGCCATCGTTGAGGAGATGCACCGCGAAGTGCTTAGTTCCATCGACCGCCTTGAGCTTCAGTTGGAGCGCGGCGCGACTGCTT
This sequence comes from uncultured Acidobacteriaceae bacterium, assembly GCA_963800145.1. Classification (GTDB taxonomy): domain Bacteria; phylum Acidobacteriota; class Terriglobia; order Terriglobales; family Acidobacteriaceae; genus Telmatobacter. The sequence continues at coordinate 104,035 of CAWCZX010000003.1, forward strand.
CGCTCGCGTCGCGCACCGGGAAGCCGCAGGCGATACCCGAGGGATATCAGGACCCAGTCGCCGAATACTATCGTTCCTTGAGCAAAACTCCATGAGCATTGGATACAACTAACATATGTCCGCATCGAAGCTGCACGTTTACCTCTCCCATCACCCGTGATCGCTGTCAATCGGTTCCAATTCCAGGTGAAACTCCTGCTGTTAGTGGCAGCGGACTCGCGAACTTCTGTGACGCGATAATCCCTGCTCCCTCGCGAATGACCACGAGTTGGTTTGCTGGAACACCCGAGATGCTCTCCTTACTTCCGTTTGGCCAGGGTACATCTAAGTCTGTGCTGACCGAATTTCCAAGACCGAAGTGAAGGCGCCGATCATTCACCGAAAGGTAGCTCGATTGAGCCAATACCTCCTGCGCCTGTCGTTTCTCGCCGTAGTGAACTGTCACACGAGCCCCTATCGCGCTGCGGTTGGATTGCACTCCGATCAGTTTGACTTTGAGCCAGTGATTCGTTCCGGTGAGATCATTGCGCAGCAGCGAGGGCGGCGCGTTGCGATTCATGATAAGGATGTCCAAGTCTCCATCATTGTCGTGTCATCAACGAGGGCAACAGTACAGAATCGGCATCGGTACGCTGGCAAATCGTGGACGTGGCCGGCAAGCTCGTTGCGGCGACCATGGCGCCTGCGCAGCAAATCCCTGTGGACGGAGCCGCCCGCTTCGAGGCGACGGCGAAGATAGTGCGGCCAGCGCTGTGGTCGGTGGAGACACCCAATCTCTATACCGCCGTCGTTACGGTCAAATCAGGCGACAGGACGCGCGATGCTGAGCGCATCACGTTTGGTGTGCGCACCATCCGCTTCGACGCCGATCGCGGGTTCCTCCTCAACGGCAAACCGTTGAAGATTCAGGGCACATGCAATCACCAGGATCATGCCGGGGTGGGCTCAGCGCTGCCCGACCGGGTGCAGGCGTTCCGCGTCGGAGTGCTGCAGGGGATGGGTTGCAATGCCGTTCGCACCTCGCACAACATGCCTACGCCTGAATGGGTAGAAGCCTGCGACCGCATGGGAATGACGATGATGTGCGAGACACGGCAAATGAGTTCCAGCCCCGAAGGATTGGCACAGCTCGAAGTGATGATCAAGCGCTACCGCAACTCACCCTGCATCATTCTGTGGTCCATCGGCAACGAAGAAGCGCGGTTGCAAGACGATGAAGCCGAGCAAGGCGCAAAGATTGCGGCGGCCATGGTCAGAAGGTGCCACGAACTTGACCCGACCCGCGGGGTCTCCGCTGCCGTGCACGGCGACAACGAGAAGGGACCGTCGGATGCGCTCGACATCATCGGCTTCAACTACGCCTTGATGATCCCTGACCGCTATCACAAGGAACATCCGGCGCGGCCAATCTATGGATCGGAGACGTCCAGCACATTTTCGACCCGCGGCGTGTACCAAACCGATGCACTGCGCAACACGGTAAGCGCCTACGACGTGAACACCGCCGACTGGGGTGAACGGGCTGAAGAGTGGTGGACCTTCTATGCCACGCGCGAGTGGGCGGCAGGCGGGTTTGCGTGGTCGGGGTTCGATTATCGTGGCGAGCCAGATCCGTATGGATGGCCGTCAATCAACACGCAGTACGGCATCGTGGACACGTGCGGATTTCCCAAAGACAGCTTCTTCTACTACAAGCGTGGTGGACGAAAGAGCCGGTGCTGCACCTGTTTCCACATTGGAACTGGGAGGGCAGAGAAGGCAGCGAAATTCCGGTTTGGGTATATTCGAACCTCGATGAGGTGGAGCTGCTGCTGAACGGCAAAAGCGCGGGACGACAGAAGGTTCCTCGACTGGGTCATGTGGAGTGGAAGGTACGCTACGAGTCGGGCGTGATCGAAGCGCAGGGATGGAAAGACGGAGAGCTGCTGCTTACAGAGCAACGCGAGACAACGGGCGCTGTTGCCACGCTGAGGTTCGCCGCGGACCGCACAACGATCGACGCGGACGGCCAGGACGTGGTGGTCCTTACGGTGGATGCGCTTGACATCGCGGGAAGGACCATTCCGACGGCTTCGAACTTGGTCAACTTTAAAGTTAGGGGCGAGGGCGTGCTGATCGGTGTGGGCAACGGGGATCCGAACTGCCACGAGAGCGATAAGGAGCCGAAGCGGTCGCTCTTCAATGGGCTCGCGCAGGTGATTGTCCAATCGACCAGGAAGTCAGGCGAGGTGGAGATTGAGGCGAGCACGATTGTGCCCGGGAGGACGGTGACGCCGGCGAAGGTGACGATCGCGACGAAGCAGGTGGAGCTGAGGGCGACGGTGGGATGAGAGGGCACTCGTCGCGTATTCACTGTGCTCTTCGGTCAACGAACTGTGCGTTGCTGGCCGAAAGCTACTTTTCAATCGACTTCCGAATTCGGGAGGCAGGCTCACGCCCGGGCGAAGACAGAATCCGCGCGAATCGAAAGTAACACCTCCTCAAGCGACTTTGGTTATTCTCCCGGATGATTACTCTCCCCAACAAGACCGGAACGAGCTGTGGACTATGTATTGCCTATTGCCGACTCGTGCGCGAGTGATGTACGTTTTCTCTCACCAGGCAAGCTCAATTCCCCTGCTTGTCCCGTCGTTCTGCATTGATCCCTCAGGTTCTGAAACGAAGGTTTAACATGTGCGTGGTTGCGCTGGAATCGCGTTGCTCCGGTAATGTCTTCGCCCGCCTTGTTTTTCTTTGTGCCCTTGTTTGCATGCTGCTCGCCTTGTCCGCCGTGGATGCGTCAGCTAAGTCTCTGAGTATCACCACGACATCGCTGCCAAGCGGGCAGGTAGGGATAGCCTACAGCGCAACCCTTGCGGCTACGGGAGGAACATCGCCCTATGCGTGGAGCCTCACCAGCGGCACCCTTCCTGCGGGCTTGACTTTGAATGCGGCCACGGGCGCGATCAGCGGCACTCCTACGGCAACAGCCAATGCCACCGCGCTCACCTTTATGGTCACCGATTCCAGCGTCCCCACGCAGAGCAAATCGGTCAACCTTACCCTGACCATCGCCGCGCCGAGCGGCACAATCACCGCCGTACAAAGGGATATATTCCCCGGCCTGACGTGTGCGCCCACTTGTCCTGCCGAGAAGATCACCGCGACCGGCGCTGGGAACCTTCTATTTGTGGCAGCGCTCAACGCCGGGAATGGCTCGGCCACGGCCAACATTGCCAGCATCAGCTGCACTCCGAGCTGCGGAACCTGGGTATACCCCGGAGCAGCCTGCCGGGCCTGGAGTTCCCCATCGGCCGGAGAGGACTGCGCTTACGTTCTCTCTTCATCGGCCGGAGCCACGTCCATCACCGTCACCATGTCGGCTACGTCCAATATCAGTCAGAGTCTGTCTTTCAGGGAATATCACTCCACGGCAGGAGCCTTCGGGCTAAGCGGAGGCCCCTCAGCCACTCTGCTGAGTGCCTGTACGTCCTGTCTGACGCCCAACATCAGCGTGACAGGGAATAACGTCATCATCGCCGGAGGGACCCCGGACCACGTCTTTACCGCAATGGCGGCTCCATTTGCAAACGTTCAGAGCGATACCAACGGCGCGATGATCGGAGACAACCTGAACACGGCTTCCGGAACCGGTGCAACCATCACAGAAAACGTCAGCGGGGTTGCTTCTGTGTTCACCATCGGCTTTGTCACACCGCCGGCGGCGCTGGCCATCACCACGACATCGCTGCCGAGCGGACAGGTGGGGACAGCCTACAGCGCAACCCTTGCCGCCAGCGGGGGAACATCGCCCTATGCGTGGAGCCTCACCAGCGGCACCCTGCCTGGGGGCCTGACTTTGAATGCTTCCACAGGTGCGATCAGCGGCATTCCAACGGCAACGGCCAACGGCACTGCGCTCACCTTTATGGTCACCGATTCCAGCAGCCCCGCGCAGAGCAAATCGGTCAACCTTACTCTGACGATCGTCTCACCAGCGACGTTGGCCATCACCACGACATCGCTGCCGAGCGGGCAGGTGGGGACAGCCTACAGCGCAACCCTTGCGGCTACGGGAGGAACATCACCCTATGCGTGGAGCCTCACCAGCGGCACGCTTCCTGCGGGCTTGACTTTGAATGCGGCCACGGGCGCGATCAGCGGCACTCCTACGGCAACAGCCAATGCCACCGCGCTCACCTTTATGGTCACCGATTCCAGCGTCCCCACGCAGAGCAAATCGGTCAACCTTACCCTGACCATCGCCGCGCCGAGCGGCACAATCACCGCCGTACAAAGGGATATATTCCCCGGCCTGACGTGTGCGCCCACTTGTCCTGCCGAGAAGATCACCGCGACCGGCGCTGGGAACCTTCTATTTGTGGCAGCTCTCAACGCCGGGAATGGCTCGGCCACGGCCAACATTGCCAGCATCAGCTGCACTCCGAGCTGCGGAACCTGGGTATACCCCGGAGCAGCCTGCCGGGCCTGGAGTTCCCCATCGGCCGGAGAGGACTGCGCTTACGTTCTCTCTTCATCGGCCGGAGCCACGTCCATCACCGTCACCATGTCGGCTACGTCCAATATCAGTCAGAGTCTGTCTTTCAGGGAATATCACTCCACGGCAGGAGCCTTCGGGCTAAGCGGAGGCCCCTCAGCCACTCTGCTGAGTGCCTGTACGTCCTGTCTGACGCCCAACATCAGCGTGACAGGGAATAACGTCATCATCGCCGGAGGGACCCCGGACCACGTCTTTACCGCAATGGCGGCTCCATTTGCAAACGTTCAGAGCGATACCAACGGCGCGATGATCGGAGACAACCTGAACACGGCTTCCGGAACCGGTGCAACCATCACAGAAAACGTCAGCGGGGTTGCTTCTGTGTTCACCATCGGCTTTGTCACACCGCCGGCGGCGCTGGCCATCACCACGACATCGCTGCCGAGCGGACAGGTGGGGACAGCCTACAGCGCAACCCTTGCCGCCAGCGGGGGAACATCGCCCTATGCGTGGAGCCTCACCAGCGGCACCCTGCCTGCGGGCCTGACTTTGAATGCTTCCACAGGTGCGATCAGCGGCACTCCTACGGCAACGGCCAACGGCACTGCGCTCACCTTTATGGTCACCGATTCCAGCAGCCCCGCGCAGAGCAAATCGGTCAACCTTACTCTGACGATCGTCTCACCAGCGACGTTGGCCATCACCACGACATCGCTGCCGAGCGGGCAGGTGGGGACAGCCTACAGCGCAACCCTTGCGGCTACGGGAGGAACATCACCCTATGCGTGGAGCCTCACCAGCGGCACGCTTCCTGCGGGCTTGACTTTGAATGCGGCCACGGGCGCGATCAGCGGCACTCCTACGGCAACAGCCAATGCCACCGCGCTCACCTTTATGGTCACCGATTCCAGCGTCCCCGCGCAGGGCAAATCGGTCAACCTTACCCTGACCATCGCCGCGCCGAGCGGCACAATCGCCGCCGTACAAAGGGATATATTCCCCGGCCTGACGTGTGCGCCCACTTGTCCTGCCGAGAAGATCACCGCGACCGGCGCTGGGAACCTTCTATTTGTGGCAGCTCTCAACGCCGGGAATGGCTCGGCCACGGCCAACATTGCCAGCATCAGCTGCACTCCGAGCTGCGGAACCTGGGTATACCCCGGAGCAGCCTGCCGGGCCTGGAGTTCCCCATCGGCCGGAGAGGACTGCGCTTACGTTCTCTCTTCATCGGCCGGAGCCACGTCCATCACCGTCACCATGTCGGCTACGTCCAATATCAGTCAGAGTCTGTCTTTCAGGGAATATCACTCCACGGCAGGAGCCTTCGGGCTAAGCGGAGGCCCCTCAGCCACTCTGCTGAGTGCCTGTACGTCCTGTCTGACGCCCAACATCAGCGTGACAGGGAATAACGTCATCATCGCCGGAGGGACCCCGGACCACGTCTTTACCGCAATGGCGGCTCCATTTGCAAACGTTCAGAGCGATACCAACGGCGCGATGATCGGAGACAACCTGAACACGGCTTCCGGAACCGGTGCAACCATCACAGAAAACGTCAGCGGGGTTGCTTCTGTGTTCACCATCGGCTTTGTCACACCGCCGGCGGCGCTGGCCATCACCACGACATCGCTGCCGAGCGGACAGGTGGGGACAGCCTACAGCGCAACCCTTGCCGCCAGCGGGGGAACATCGCCCTATGCGTGGAGCCTCACCAGCGGCACCCTGCCTGCGGGCCTGACTTTGAATGCTTCCACAGGTGCGATCAGCGGCATTCCTACGGCAACGGCCAATGCCACTGCGCTCACCTTTATGGTCACCGATTCCAGCAGCCCCGCGCAGAGCAAATCGGTCAACCTTACTCTGACGATCGCGCCGGTCGCTATCTCCGTCTCGCTCTCGCCGAGGGGTGCCGGCCTCGCTATCACTCAGAACTTGACCGTTACTCCAACAACAAACGACGGCGCCGGCGTGAACTGGTCAGCAAGTGGCTCAAGTTGCAGCGGGACGGGCTGCGGGACGTTCTCTCAGGCGAACACGATGAGCGGAGTACCAGTGACGTATACCGCGCCGGCAACCGCCGGCACTTATACCATATCCGCCACCAGTATTACTGACGGGTCGACAACCGCATCAATCAATGTCGCTGTCACAGACCTGGCGGGTGTTACGACCTATCACAACGATCTGGCTCGCGACGGAGCAAATACGCAGGAGTATTTGCTGGATACCTCAAATGTCACCGCGACAACCTTCGGCAAGCTGTTCTCGTGCACTGTCGACGAAGCAATTTATGGGCAGCCTCTCTGGGTGCCGAACCTGACCATCTCCTCCGCCAAACACAATGTAATTCTCGTTGCCACCCAAAACGACAGTCTCTACGCCTTCGACGCGGACACGAACAGCACTCCATGCACTCCACTGTGGCACGCTAATCTGATCGATTCGGCACATGGCGCCAACTCCGGCGAAACTTCCGTGCCGTCCTCCGGAAGCGGAGCGCTGGTTGGGGGTGGAAGCGGAGATATTGCGCCGGAGGTTGGGGTCACTGGCACTCCGGTCATCGATCCGGCAACCAACACGGTATACGTCGTGTCAAAATCCGCCATAATTTCGGGACCGTCCTTCTATCAGCGCCTGCACGCAATCGACCTATTGACCGGCAATGAGAAGTTCTCCGGCCCCGTCGCGATTGCCGCCACTTATCCCGGCACCGGAGACGGCGGTACGAGCACCACGTTCGTCGCCCGCGAAGAAAATCAGCGCCCCGGCCTGGCTCTTGTCAACGGAGTCGTGTACATCGCGTGGGCATCGCACGAGGATAACCCCCCGTACTATGGCTGGGTTATCGGCTACAACGCGAGCGATCTTTCTCAGGCGAGCGTATTCAACGATGCTCCGAACGTTGGTTTTGGAGGGATCTGGATGGGCGGAGGCGCGCCTGCAGCCGACTCTTCGGGCAATCTCTATCTCATCACCGGCAACGCGACCTTTGACGCCAACAGTTCAACGCCTCCGAACAACGACTACGGCGATTCATTCCTAAAGCTCACCAGCAGTCTCAGCGTCTCGCAGTATTTCACCCCGTCGGATCAATCCGTTGACAACTCCCAGGACCACGATTTTGGTTCGGGAGGCGCCGCTGTCCTGGTCGACCTGCCCATGAATGGCACCAACCCCACTCACCTGGTCATCGGCGGCGGCAAGGACGGCACGCTCTATCTTCTCAACCGCGACAGCATGGGCGGCCTGGGGGATTCCAATGCCTGGCAGCCGATCACGCTTCCCCACGGCATCTTCTCTACCGGTGCTTTCTGGAACTCCAACTTTTACATCGCCACCAACCGCGGAGCGCTGCAGGCCTTCTCTCTCAGTTCCAGCACGGCCAAGCTGACCCCGGCGCCCAACGCTACATCGGCAACGTTTGGCTTCCCCGCCGGAACTCCTTCGGTGTCTTCGATGCCCGATAAGAGCAACGGCATCGTCTGGATACTCGACAACAGCCAGTACTGCACTCCGCAATCTCCGGGGTGCGGTCCGGCGGTTCTTCATGCCTTCGATGCAGGCAACCTCGCCAATGAGCTTTGGAACAGCACGCAGGGCAGCGGCAACTCCGCCGGCAACGCGGTCAAATTCGCCGTTCCCACTGTGGCCAACGGCAAGGTCTACGTGGGCACCCGCGGCAACAACACGGGCGGGGCAGACAACAGCACCTCGGTTCCCGGTGAACTCGATGTGTACGGACTGCTGCCTTAGCAACGCGGTCCGCCGTTGCCGGTCGGTCCGCTGCCTAGGTTATAGCGGCATGCATCTGCCGCTGATGCCGTTTGCCTTGGCAGCTGGGTCGAAGTGGCCAGGCCTGTATGCGACTTCGGACACGGGGTCAACACTATTTCTGAGGAATGGCAAGATTGTCGCGTGCTATGGCCTCGGTGAAGGTCATGCGGATTCCGTGCTTGGGTCGCAGGATGATCATCGGGCGCGCTTCGATCGCCTGGTCTGGAGACAGTCGAAAATCATATCTCCTGAGCAGAACGCTCAGAATCATGAGGATTTGCATCATCGCGTAGTTACCGCCGATACAGCCCCGCGGCCCGCCGCCGAATGGCAGGTAGGTAAAGGGCGTTTGCTGCTTTTCGTTCGCTTTCATGAAGCGTTCCGGGTCGAAACTTTCCGGGCTCCGCCAGTACCGCGGCGCATGGTGCGCGCCGTACACGAACACAATAACCGTCGATCCTCGGGGTATGACGATATCCCCTGCACGGTCGTCCGCAACAGCCACGCGATCGATCATCCAAAACGGCGGGTAGAGGCGGAGCGCCTCCTGAATGACCTGCGCGGCAAACTCAAACCGGGGGACGTCGGTATAACTTAAAGCCGCTTCGCCCAGCACGGAATCGAACTCCTCCCGCAGCCTTTCTAGACAATCCGGACGAGAGCTTAATAGGTAGAGAATCCACGATAAGGCGTTCGACGAGGTTTCATGCCCCGCAACCAGCAGTTGCATGCTCTCGCTCAGGACCAGCTCGTCGCTCATGCCCTCGCCGTCGCTGTAACGGGCATCCATCAACGTCTGCAGCAGATCCTGGCCGGGCTCCTGGTGGCGGCGTTGCTTGATGTAAGCCATCAGGATGCTGTCGGCACGGACTCGCATTTCTTCGTGTTTGCGCAGTTCACCCGAGACGGCAAACCAGGGATTCATGTAAGGCTGAAGGGTTTGCCGAACGATGAATTCCTGGACTGTGCAAATGGTATGGCTGACCAGGTTGATATCCTCATCCTTCAACTTGGCGCCAAACAGCGATCGGGCGACCATCGAGAAGGTCATTTTCATCAGATGGGGATAAATGTCGACGGAGCCAACACGGACTTGTGTTTCGAAATCCCTCAGCGACTCGGCGAGCGAGTCCTGCATGATCGAAGACAGGGCCTCAAGTTGCTTTCGATCGAAACCCTTCTGGATAAGGCGGCGCTGTGTGCGCCAGGCTTCTCCATGGGTCGTAAGAAGGCCTTTGCCCAGGAAGTGGCCCATCCGCTTCACTTGTATTTCAGATTTCTGGTAGTTCTCCGCGTTGGTCTTCAACACATGTTGAATGACGCCGGGATCGATAGTAACAATGGCTTCCTTAAGGCCACCTATATAGAACCGGAACGTGTCGCCGTAGAGTTCGGCGTATTTTGATAGAACTTGTACGGGATTGCGGGCCATCGCAGAAGAGTCCGCAAAAGAACGAAATCGGGAAACAACGGGTAGAGGCGTGGGCAACGTTACACCTCGCCCGGATGTTTGATTTGAACCGTGGAGAATCTCATGTGGTTTGCCTGAAGTTAGTAGTCGAGATAAGTCGCATGGTCCAGGTATTGCGTCAAGCTCCCTGGATCAGGTCTTCGTTCCCCAGTTGCTTCAAAAGTATCAAATGATGCAGGATTGCCCGCGTCATGGTGCGATGTTGCCGATAAGGAACTCCAAACTCCTCGGCCGTCTGCTTCACAATCCGGGTAAGCGGAGCATAGTGAGTGTGGCACACATAGGGGCACAGATGATGGGTGATGTGGTGGTTGAGCCCACCCGTGAGCCAAGCGACCAGCGGGTTTTCAGTCGCATAATCGGCTGTGGTCGCAAAGATGTGGTACACGCCATTGTCAAACTCGCCTCGGTCCGAAGGAAAGTAGGTGCTGTCAACAGTGTGCGACGTCTGGAAGACCAGCGATACGGTCAATCCGATGATCAAATGGACCAGAACGAACGCCAGGAGGACCAGCAAAGGCGATTTCCCCAACACTGCGACCGGCAAAATGAGCATGTAGGTCAAGTAAAGTGCTTTGCCCGCGAAAAGGATGGCGTACTCACGCGGCGGATGCTGGGTGCGCTTCAAATAATCATGAGACGGGAAGAAAAATGCTTCAAAGTCTCTGAGGAAAACATAGTCGAGAGAGAACAGCGCGTAAAAGAACAGCGCATAGATGTGCTGGAACCGGTGCATGCGCGTGCATGGCTCATGGGGCGTAAATCGAAAGATGCCGCGTCCGGTAAGTGCATCGTCTTCGCCCTGGAGATTGATGCAGGAGTGGTGGCCGCGATGGTGGAGAATGCGCCACATGTACGAATTGATTCCGCAAACGTCAAAAACATAATTCAGGACTCTGTTTACAGACGGCACAGACGAGATGGCGTTGTGGTTGCTGTCGTGGGCGATGTTCAGCAGAAGAAACGTCTGGGCGAGTCCGCCCAGCAGGTAGAAGGCGACAAACTTCCATGAATCCGGCTTAAACGCGTAGATGGCAATCCAACTGCCGAGTAGCACTGCAAGACCCACAACGATCTTGAGCCACATCGCGCGGTCTGCTTTGGGGGAGATTTTCTGATCGGTGAAAAATTTATCGAGGCGGCGACGGAGGACCTTCGGGAAGGAAGACATGCTTGCGGCGTCGCCGGCCGACTGCGGGGGCGAAACCCCAGAAGGTACCCGATCATCCACATCCGGCCTTAAAGTGATCACCGCTTCAGTCCGGGACGTCACCGGCGCCTCCATAATTGTGTTAAGCCGGTCCAGCGCACTCCGACCGGCGGCATCGGCTACCCATGGGGAGAAGGCGATCTCTTGACTTGCCGCCGGCAGCGTCGAAGCCTGAATCTTAGCGCGCCAGTCTAGGGAGATTCAAGGGAATTCGGATAGACAAAGGCACCGTGCGGTGTTCTTTGGCCACGAAGATGCGTTGCATTGTTTCCTGGCTCTGCTACCATGAACCGATAGATTGTATGACAGTTCGTTGAATGGGCAATTGAGGCCCGGAGGACCCTGCAAGACTTCCCCGCCGCCAGAGCGGCCGTCAGGGTGATTTGCCCACGACCGGGCCGAGCGGCACGTGCATTTATTGTCGTTGTTCTTGATGTTGGCCAGCATAGAAGTCCCGAACCCCGATACTCAGACGTGCTTGGCCCGTATTATGAAACGCGCAACAGCAACGGGGTAAATATTCCCCCGTAGTGAGATTTCCCCATTCCACTTTGAAGGGTATCGCTCAACGAATATGGCATCGATATTGGATCAACTGGATAGGCTCGCGGATGAGCACCCAAACAAACTCCTCTATTCATACCTTGACCTGAACGGCAATCCAATCGAATGCTACTCCTATGCGTCCTTTCTCCACAGGACAAAGGTGATCGCCGGACACCTGCGGAGAGAACATCACTTCGCGGCGGGAGACCGGCTCTTGCTGGCCTACCCGCCAGGCCTCGAAATGATCTGCGCGTTTTTTGGTTGCGTGCGTGCCGGATTGATTCCCGTGCCTGTCTATCCCCCGGGGTCTCGCGGTTTCCAGAGCGCCCTGTACAAGATGGTCCACATTGCAAAGGATTGCCAGGCGGCGGGGATCTTAACGAGCAAAGACTACCACGCATCTCTGAAGACGAATCTTGCCAGAAACGGGGTCTCGACATCCGGCATAGACATCGACTATATCTCCAGTCTTCCCTGGATTGTCACGGAAGACTTCGTCGATACAATCTCGGACGAATCTTTCCTCGACGGTTCGGAGATTTTGTTCCTCCAATACACATCCGGGTCGACTATGGAGCCCAAGGGTGTGATCGTGTCGCACGAAAATATCTTGGATACCTACCCGCTCGTGATCGACCACCCAGCTCCTGTAGTCGTCTCTTGGCTTCCGCAGTATCACGATATGGGACTGATTGGGTGCTACCTTTATCCCGCGCTGAAAGGCGGAACGACATACGGCTTCGCTCCAACGGATTTCATTCAGCGGCCTGCCCTGTGGTTCGACACGATCAAAACCTATCGGGCCACCGCGACGGCTGCACCCAACTTCGCTTTCGACTATTGCCTGCGTGCCGGAAGGCTTTCCACGGAGAGCCTCGATGATTGCGATCTGAGTTCGCTCCAGGTGTTGATGGTGGCGGCGGAACCCGTAAAACCAGATACTTACACACGGTTTCTTGAGGCATTTCAACCCTACGGGCTCAAGTCGGAGAGCTTTTATGCCGCCTATGGGCTGGCCGAAAATACACTGGCGGTTTCGCTCGGCGGCCGCAATATTGTTTCCGTCAACAAGCGCGCCCTCGCATTGGGGAAGGCCCGCATGACGACAGAAGTCTCCGAAATCGACGCGGCGACACAGATTGTCAGTTGTGGAACCCCACTCCCCGGTATCGATGTGAAGATCGTGGATCCGGAGAGGCACGTCGCTCTCAAGGAAGGTCTCATCGGCGAGATCTGGATCGCCGGAAGCGGCAAGTGCCTGGGCTACTGGCAGAATCCGCAAATGACGCTGAAGCAGTTTCGTGCGCGTCTGGTAGACGACAGTCCGTATGATGATGGCTACCTGCGGACCGGTGACATGGGCTTCTTCCACAAAGGCGAGCTCTTCGTTTGTGGGCGTATTAAGGACATGATTATTCTCCGCGGCCAAAACTATTATCCGCAGGATATCGAGAACATTGTGGAGAGAGCGTCCGGGCTGGTCCGGGCCAATTGCGTTGCCGCGTTCCAGATTCACGAAGACAGTGAGCCGGCACTGGCAATCGTGGCCGAAGTGAAAAACCCAAAGGTGCTTCCGGATGCACTGAAGATTGCCGCCGGGGTCCGGAATTATCTCAACGTTGAAGTGGCGTTGATCTCCTTCATAGCGCCTCGTGCGATCCCGAGAACCAGTTCGGGCAAGATCATGCGCCATAGGGCCAAACATATGTGGCTGGAGGGTAAGTTCACCGTTCTCTCAGAGTTTTCGAGGGAGAAGGACGCCGGGGCCTCGGAATCTGGTTCTGCGATCCAGTCGTCTTTCGACGAACTGAAAACCAGGTACAACCTCACGGGCCTGGAATCGTACAACCTCGTCGAAGCGGGGCTGGATTCCCTGGACCTTGTCGTGTTCATGCATGAGCTCAAGGAACTTTTAAAGGATAAAGGCGCCGATATGCTGGCGAGGCAGGTAGATATCGGTGTCATTCAGCGCGTGAGCGTAGCCGATCTATTTCGATTGGCCGAACAGTTGGAGCGGGCTCCAGAAGAGGCACTGCTTTTGCTGCGTCATTCCCTGGCGCTTTTCCGCGAAGAGCAGCGCGCAGCAGAAAAGCAGATGATGAACAACGACAGAAAGCTCATCTTCGCGCCGTCGACGCCTGCGCCCTTGCCCGCGATACCGGTCCTGAATCATGTGCTGCTCACCGGCGGAACTGGTTTCATCGGGCCGTTCCTAATGAAGAGCCTGCTGGAACAGACGCGGGCGAAAATCTATGTCCTCGTCAGGTCTTCAGACGAGGAGCAAGGCAGACAAAGATTGAAGGCGGCGATGGAATCGATGGGGCCTTGCGCTGCCGGGCTGATGTCGATGTTTGAGGCTCGCGTCATTCCCATTTGCGGCGATCTGGGGCTGCCGAACCTGGGCCTGACACAGGATGTCTGGGATTTTCTCGCCAATCAGACTGACGCGGTATTCCACAATGGCGCGACCGTCAACTACCTGTTCAATTACGACCGGATGCGGGAAGCGAACGTGCTGGGAACCAACGAGGTCTTGAGGCTGGCTTTCGAAGGACGGCCCAAGACCCTGAATTATGTCTCGACGACTTTTGTGTTTGGCTGGGCCGTCAAGAGCGTCCTCTATGAGACCGACCAGAACCAGGACATGGAGCTTCTCGATTTTGGATACAGCCAGTCGAAGTGGGTAGCAGAACAGGTAGTCGATGACGCCCGCAGCAAGGGACTTTCCGTCCGGATTTTCCGGCCCGCTCTCGTCAGCCCTTCCGTTACGGGCGGTGGCAACAACTTCGATATCGCCGTTCGCCTGGTTGCGTTCATGGTGAATCACGGGATTGGAGTGGATGCTCTGAACCAGGTGAGTTTTGTGCCCGCGGATATTGCGGCAAACAATATCGTTGCCATCTCGACGACTCCCGGAACGGAGAATAAGACTTACCATGTTGTGCGTGATGATTATGCGAATATGCTGGATATTACCGCGCTCATTACCAGTGCGACCGGGCGGCAATTCGAAATATTCAGCGTCTCCAATTTCGTTCCCGAGCTGATCCGTAGATGTCGGAAGGAAGATCTTCTATTTCCTCTGCTGGATTTTCTGGTGGGCTCGGTGGATAACATTACCGCGATGGAGTTCAAACGCTACGACAGTTCCTCGTATCAAGAGGCTCGAAATGCCTCGGAGTGGGGCAAAGCCGATCCCTCACTCGAAGATACGGTCAACGGCATCCTGAAATTCATGCACCGCAAGGGGATCATTTCAGTAGAAGCTCGTGAGGCCAAAGCTGCCCCCGCGCCGTCGCCGGCAACCAATGGCCACTTGGCCTCTGGACGGACGCGTAAAACGGAGGCACAACCCGTTATTGCTTCTTAAATACCAGCTTCTCGGTTAAGTGCTGGCCGGTTTCAAGTGTGCCGGATGTGGTAAGCATCATCTGCTGCCCATCGGCGGACACCACCCACCTGTCCTTTTGAGTCACTTGATCGTCTCGCCGGTAAGTTGAGTCGACCGTGTGCGGATCGACAAGTTGAAGCGACACGGTGTCATTGCGGGAGTTTCTGAGGTCGTACTGATTTCCGTCGAGGCGGGCGGTGTAACTGAACTCGCCCGAAAAACGAACCCCATCCTTTCCGTCCGCCTCAATCGTGAGGGGCAACCCTTGCCGCAAACGGGTCTTGCTCAGATCCTGCGTCCACTCGCCCGCAAACAGATCACGGGCTCCCTTCGCGCTTCCGCTTCGCCTCCACACACTGACTTGGTCCGCATGGCCAATGCTCTTAGTCAGGATCGCCAATTCGTTGCTATCGGCCGAAAGCGTTTCACGAACCGTTGCCACGACCGCTCCATCCTTCTTCTCGTGCACCTCGGCATGCCTCTTGTCGATCCTGTGCAATTCGACTTGATTGAATGCAGGGTTGCCAGGAACGGACGTTTCGTGTCCGTTCCTGCTCGCCGTGAAATCCATCCGTTTATCGCCAGACATGACGACCCGCAATCCGCCACGAAGAATGGTGATGGAGAGTTTGTTGGGAGGATCGAGGGTACTCTGCGCAGAGATAAGCATCCAGGAGCCAATGCGAGGGTCAGCGGCCCAAGCCTGAACGGCGAAAAGCATTAGGAACATCGCGTATTTGCAAATAGGAACCGCCAGTCGCGACGAATCCTGGCAAATCGCATTTGCGGGTAACGGAGCGCTTCGAAGATGCATCCTTACTACTATACGAACTGTTTGCGCGTCGGCGCCCGTTTAGGTGTCTGAAAGTCTTTCGGAGGCAGCGGAGAGAAGGAATATAGCTTAACGGTTGGCGGTCTCGTCTGACATTATGGGTCCCATGCATGTACGCCGTTTCCGGGTGGCCGGGGTCGTCCTTATCGCTGTCGTTGCGCTTCTTCCATTCTCGTTTCACGCTGAGCGCCATTTGGAGACGGCAACCCGCGTCGAAGGGAGCGAAGCCGAAACTGTCCGACAGGAGCTAAGCAGCCGTTTTCATTCTCCATTCGTTGACCAGGTAACGCTGGTGATTCAGGGACTTCCACCCGCGGATTCCGAGCAAGGTGAGCAAGCGCTGGCCACCATTGTGGTGGGGCTGAAAGACGAACCGGGTGTTTCCGGAGTCGTTTCCTATCTCGACTTGCGCGATCCTGTTTTCTTGGGAAAGGGCGGTGGAACGTTTGTTCTCATAGGGCTCGCGTCGGCCGAGGGGCCGGTGGAATCGCTCGTTCCTGAGCTTCACACGCGGGAAAACTCCCTTGAAAATCAACTACGAAGCAGTTATCCCGCCGTAAAGCTCGAGCTGACGGGCGAGATTCCGCTGAATTTCGACATTCGAAAAGCGAGCGCCGACGAGGTGCAGCATAGCGAGAGTCTGGCGGTTCCCGCAACCCTGGCGCTTTTGCTGGTGGCATTCGGAAGCTTTGTCGCCGCCCTGATTCCATTGGCTGTTGGCGAGCTTGCCATCGCGTCCACTCTGGCGATTACCGGACTCCTCGCCTCGCGCTTTCACCTGTCCATTCTGGTTCAGAATTTGGCCACCATGCTCGGATTGGGCCTGGGGATCGACTACGCGCTCCTCATGGTGAGCCGCTACAGGGAAGCGCTTTGCGCGGGAAACGACGGGCCCGCGGCCTCGGTGATCGCGGCACGGCAGGCGGGGCACACACTCTTGATATCGGCATCGACGGTAGCCATCGGGTTTCTCGCTCTCTTGACGGTGCCCATCAGCGAAATTCGTTCCATCGGTATAGCGGGATTCCTGGTGGCAGGAATGAGTTTGTTGCTGGCAAATACACTCGTTCCGGCTGTACTGGCGTTGCTCGGTCCGCGAATTGATGCTGGCCGGCTGCCATTTACCCCGAGGTTGGATGCACAGTGGGCCGCGCGCACGGGGAACCGCTGGAGGCAATGGGGAAGGGTAATTGTTGCCCATCCCTGGCTTGCCCTTCTTCTGGCGGGCGCGCCTTTGCTTCTGCTCGCCTGGCAGGCCACGCGCCTCGATACCAGTCTTCCCCGAGGGAATTGGCTCCCCCAGGCGGCAGAATCGGTGCATGCGCTTAACATCCTGGGAAAAATGGGCCGAAACGGCGTTGTGGAATCATTGCGCATCCTTGTCGAGCTTCCGGATTCGATTTCCGAAACCGACGCGGGGTGGGAGGCAATCGATCGGCTCTCAAAGCGGCTCGCGAGCGACCCCCGTTGCGATCGCGTAATCTCCATAACGACGATTGCGGAGGGCAACCGGTCTGCCCTAGGCGACCTCTCTCGAGAGACGCGTCGAACGCTTCTGAGCAGTGATGGGCGGGCCGCGCTGATTGAGGTGTTACCCGCGGCTTCTGTTTCTCTGCGCGAACAAGTCAACTGGGTAAGGGAGCTTCGGAAGACCGGCGCGACAGAACTCACCGGAGTGCCCGGCGCCGCGCTACTCGTCGGCGGCATCCCGGCGCTGAACGGCGATTATCAGACGATTGTCAGCGACCGCTTTGTGCCGGCGACGGCGCTCGTGGTGGTGGGGACGCTCCTTGCGCTTCTCGGTGGGTTTCAATCCCTCTTCGTCGCCGTGAAGGCGATCGCATTGAACCTGCTCTCCGTTGCCGCCTCATTCGGCGCATTAGTCCTGGTCTTCCAGGACGGACGCGGAAGCAGCCTCCTGGGAGTTCCCGGGGGAACTGGGAGCGTGTTCCCTCTTGTTCCTATCGTCGCCTTTGCCATCGTCTTCGGACTCAGCATGGACTACGAAGTGTTCCTGGTCGCTCGAGTTCTCGAAGCCAGGAGGAGCGGACTCAACGAAATGGACGCAATCCCGGAGGGACTGGCCCGGACTGCGGGCCTGATTACCAGCGCGGCCGCGATCATGATCGTCGTATTTGCGGCATTCACCTTCGGAGATTTTCTGGTGGTCAAGATGATCGGATTTACCCTGGCGGTAGCCGTCCTGATTGACGCGACACTGGTTCGAATTGTGATCGGCCCCGCGCTTCTTCGTATTGCCGGCGATTGGAACTGGTGGCCCGGGGGGCTCGCCAAGGTACGCAGTTCGTCTGTGATGGTGAACCACGAATGACGCATCCATTTTTTCGGCCCTGCGCATTCAGAGCGACTTCCGGTGATTACTTGGGAGCCGCCGGAAACTGGGCGATTTCGACCGTCTCTCCAAGGCCAGCTGCGCTTTCTCCTGATCAAAGGAGATCTATATCCTCTCGCTTACTTACACCGCATTCCATTGGCCCTCATGTTTGCACATCGAGACGGGGCTGATGATCTCGGCGTTCGAGTTTTTTTCGAGGCGTGCCTCAACCGCTGCTTGGTCACTGACGACACCTCTTCACCCACAGTTTCCTCATTGGCTCGCCTGTGGTGCGTCCCATTTCACAACCTGCCCTCCCACGCCTGGATCGATCTTCGTTGCGGCTGCAATATCCGCATCCGACGCCGTCAGATCGCCATTCATGCGTTCCGCCAGCCCGCGCCCGTAAAGCGAACTCGCCATCTTCGGATCAATCGCCAGCGCCGCGTTGTAGTCCGCGATCGCAGCCTTCGCGCTCTTCATCAAATAAAGATGTCCGCGATTGCTCAGCGGGGCGGCATAATCCGGCTTCAAGCGTATCGCCTGGTTATAGTCCGCAATCGCACGCTCATACTCCCCTCTCGCGTCAAACACCACGCCGCGATTGTTGTACGCCGCCGCATAATCCGGCTTCAACCGTATCGCTTCGTCAAAGTCCACAATCGCGCGCTCATACTCGCCCTTTTCTTTGTAGGTGTTCCCACGGTTATTGAACGCCGCCGCATAATCCGGCTTGATCTTGATCGCGTGATCATAATCCACTATCGCGCGGTCGTACTCGACCTTCTGCTTGTATGCATTCCCGCGATTGTTGTATGCCGCGGCATAATCCCCCTTGAGCCGAATCGCCCTCCCATAGTCCTCGATCGCGTGATCTAACTCACCCTCGTCGGCGTACGCAACACCGCGGTTGTAGAAGACTTCCGCGAAATCCTGCTCCAGCTTCAGCGCCTCGTTGAAATCCTGAATTGCGCGGTCGTACTGGCCTTTGCGCTCATACGCTGCTCCGCGATTGTTGAAGGCCCACACCAGCTCCCCGGTATCATGCCTCGTCAGGATCAGCGCCGTGCACCCGTCAATCCTCAGGTCAGTACTTACCGAGTCACAATGTACCGAGTCCGCGTCACGCTCCTCGGCCGTCGCCGCCCCCACGCTCAAACCCGCAGCGACATACATCGCCGTGGCTGCCGCCAGAACGCGCTGCCCCTTGAAGACACGCCCGATCGCTCGTACACCAGCCATGATCGCTTCCTCATCGCGAGTCAGGGACTCCGCGCGCCGCGCATCTCACGCACACGAGATACAGGCCGAGTCCTCATCCTGAATCGGAGATTTTCTTTGATTGAGTATTTACAGCGACCCAATCGGCCCTGGCAAGCGAATTCTTGTCGCTCAACGGGATTGGTTATGTGTTTACAGGAACTCGCGGGCATTGAGAAATGGGAGATCAGGCTCCTGGTGCTCAACTCTCTCGCTTCCCGAGGGCGACCGTTACAACATCGTGAACGAGTACGATCTTCGGGAAGCTATGGAGCATACAGTGCTAACTGAGGGAAGGCGGACAACAACCAGACCGCACCGCCGTAGTTCAGATCAGGGCCGCGCGGAATAAGCCCTTCTTCGCAAATGCGGGCAGTTCACGGGACATTCAGCCCAAATTAGAAAGGCCGCACATAGCGGCCTTTTCCAGGCTCTTTGTTTTGTTGAGCAGATTGGTTTGGGGGGCTGGATTTGAACCGGCGACCTTTTGGTTATGAGTTCTCAAATCTAGGCATTTAATAGAGTTAGCAGACACGGGGAGTATTACACTGCAAAGAAGTTAATGACAACGATGTCACCCAGGGTCTGAATTTCCCTGGCTCAAAGCTGATCTTCGAGAAAACGAGGATCAGCGTGGCATCAATTAAGAAGGCAAGAAGGTGTTTTTATGGTCTCGAGACGTAGTTTTATGAGGAGTACCCTGGGGATAGCAGCTGGTGTGCTGACCCAGGGCGCTCGGGCTTCGGTGAGTTCGCGGTATCCGCTTCCAATATTTCCCGGCAACGATGCGAAGTGGAAGAGAAGCTGGGACCAGGCGACCACAACGTTGGCTGGTAACACGCGTACTCTAGGAACGTACTCCCATCCGGTCCTGATCGAGGGCCCCGGATACCCCGGCATCTGGATGGAATGCGGCCCGACCGAAGCGCTCGTAAATTTGCAGTGGAAGCAGTATCTTCCCGAGCCGCAAAGGGAGGTAGCTGACAAGGTTGCGATCGCGAATCATATGGCCTTCTTTGAACACCAGCGACCGGACGGTCAGATACCGGCTTATGTCTGGGATAAAAAAGTGGGCTTTGGGCAGATCCAGATGGTGGTACCCATTGCAGCAACTGCATGGGAGACATCACGGATCACGAAGAACCAGCAGCTGCTTGAGGCGGCATACTCAGCCTGTAGCCGTTGGGATGCGTGGCTTCGTCGATATCGCGATACGCGCAAGACGGGGCTGGTGGAAGGGTTCTGTACCTACGACACCGGGCAAGATGGCAGCCCACGCTGGGCAGGCATGCCGAACGGATGTCCCGGCGGGGATGCCCGCGTCTTGCCGGACGCCAAAGGTCTCCCGCGCCTCTCTCCAGACCTTTCCGCCACAACCTACGGTGCACGGATCGCGTTGGCGTCCATGGCGAAGGCTCTGGGAAAGAATAGTGAGGCAGACAGCTGGCTCGAGAACGCGGAGGGCATCCGTAAGCTCATCATCGAGAAACTCTACTCGCCGGAAGATGGGGCTTTTTACGATTTGGACTCAGATAACAAATTCGTCCGAGTCCGCTCTTGCGTTATCACTCGTGTTCTTGGCGAGCATGTGCTGAAGCTTGATAGCAGATCAGATCGAGCAATCTTCGAGAATGTATGGGAAAAACAACTCCACAATGAAAAGGCGTTCTGGCCGCCATTCCCTTTCCCGTCAGTAGCGCTTGATGATCCTACGTTTGTCAGGCCGATCAGGCCCAATAGTTGGGGAGGACCTTCGCAGGCGCTAACGGCCCTGCGAGCGCCCCGGTGGATGCCCTATTACGGAAAGAGCAAAGAGATGGAGCATCTGATGCAACAGTGGACGGTTGCCATCGCGGACTCTGGCGTGGAGTATCAACAGATGGATCCTGTGACCGGCGAGTTTACGCTCAACCAATCCGCAGGCCAATACTCCCCAACTGCCTTGGTTTACATCGACTTCAGCTGCCGCCTGGGCGGTGGTAAGAAAATGGGCTAACTATGTGTGCTTCGATGGTCAGGGTGCCCGTCGTCGTCTCGCCACAGAGAAAGGACTTGGCAGCATTGGCTGGCACACCTACAGGCACTCATACGTTCACTTCTCAGCGGAGAAAACACTCCGCTCGACGTCTTCCAGAAGCTCATGCGTCACGCCCATCTGTCGACCACGGACGATTGCGGCGGTCCTCCGATGGAGAGCCGGCGGCAAGCGAATCGCGTTGTGGTCTGCAAGATCTTGATGCGGCGATCGTCGCAATAGGCCTCAAAAGCTCAAACCGGGCGCGTTTGCGCCCGGTCGATGGGTTGGGAAATGGGTTGGTTTCCGCTAAATGGTTGCGGGGGCTGGATTTGAACCAGCGACCTTTGGGTTATGAGCCCAACGAGCTACCGGGCTGCTCCACCCCGCATTTACAGTTTAGCAATAGCACGTGGAGGGGTCAACGTTTCGACCGCTCTCTCCCTTACGGCCTCGAGACGGATCAACCTTCCCTCAGTCCCGCCCATCCCATCCGGTACACTTCTGGCATCCTGTAAAGCCAGCGAGGAAACCGCACGGATGTCTCAGCTTTATGTTTTCGTCCTGATCGTCATTGTCGTTGCGTTGCTGGCCGTTGCACTCTATCGCTCTTCCCGTGTGAAGACCAAGGCTGACTACCTGGTCGCCGGCCGCTCCCTGCCTGCCGCAGTCCTTGTGCTCACGCTGTTGACTTCGTGGATCGGCGCCGGGTCTCTGTTTGCCGGGGCAGAAAATGCATTCAGAAACGGCTTTGCCGCGCTCTGGCAGCCCGCCGGCGGCTGGCTCGGCCTCCTGCTCATCTACTTCATTGCGCCCCGCGCTCGCAAATTTGCCCAGTTCACGCTCCCTGATCTGCTCGAAGCTCGCTACAACCAGACCGCGCGCGTGCTCGGCACTTTCGCCATTCTCTTTGCCTATATCGGAATCACCAGCTATCAATTCAAGGGAGGCGGCAACGTGCTGCATCTCATTTTTCCCGATGTCATTACGCCGGAACTCGGTACCTACATCATCGCCGTCTTCGTCATCGTCACCACGGCTCTGGCCGGCATGTCCTCCGTGGCGTATATGGATGTAGCGATCGGCTCGCTGGTCACCGTCATCTGCATCATCGCCACGCCCATGCTTTTTCTCAAAGCAGGGGGATGGGCTGGACTTCACGCCACACTACCTCCCACGCACTTCCAAATTCTGGGCAATCTGACCCTCGCCCGCGCGTTGGAGTTCCTGGTCCCGACCATGCTGTTGATGCTCGGCAACCAGGTCATGTATCAGAAGTTTTTCTCCGCAAAATCCGAACGCGATGCACGCATCTCCGTGGTCGGCTGGATTCTCGGGACCATCCTGCTCGAGACACTTATTGTCGCAATCGCTGTGATCGGTTCCGCGCTCTATCCCACCGGAGAAGTGGCCCACGAGCCCTACGAAATCATTCCTTACACCGCCCGCCACGGATTGCCCGCGCTCATGGGTGCATTGCTCCTGGGAGCGGTGTTCGCCAAGGTTATTTCCACTGCATCAAATTACCTGTTCTCGCCCGCCACCAACCTCATCAACGACATCTTTGTGCGCTATATCGCACCGGACGCTTCGAACAAAAGGGTCCTTATCATCTCACGACTGGCGGTTGTGCTCCTGGGTTGCTGGGGGCTCTACCAGGCCATCTACGCCCAAAGCATTCTCGAGAAAATGCTCTGGGCCTACACCATCTACTCCGCTGCCCTCACACCCGTAGTGCTCGCAGCTTTTTACTCCAGGCGTGTCACCGCGTGGGGAGCGGTCGCGGCCATCGGCGCCGGCACTGTGGTCACTCTTGCCTGGGATGCGCCCGCTGTGAAGGGTCTCTTTCCGCCACTCCTTGCCCAGCGCGACGCCATCTTTCCGGCGCTCTTCGCCGCCGTTGCCGCCATGATCGTCGTCAGCTTCTTCACGCCAAAACCCACGCCGGAACAGCTGGCGCAGTTCTCTGATTGATTCCGCCTGACTCCTGCCTTGAAGAAATGCCCTAAACTATGAGTTGGACACCCTGATGCCAACGCGCCCCTGCTGGGTTGAAATTCATACCCGCGCCCTTGAAGACAACTTCCGATTTCTTGCCGGCCAGGCAACTCCCGAGGCGGAGTTGCTCGCGATCGTGAAAGCGGATGCGTATGGCCACTCGTTGGCTCTTTGCGCTCCGGCAGCCGCGCGCGCCGGGGCTCGCTGGCTGGGCGTCACCTCTGTGGAAGAAGGCGTGGCCGCGCGCGCAATTTGCCCTGCGGCACAGATCCTGGTCATCGGAGGCAATTTCCCGGGGCAAGCAGACGATGTGGTGCGCCACCGGCTCACGGCTGTGGTTTGGGAGCCCTCGCAACTCGACGAGTTGGAATATGCTGCGCGCAGAGCGGGCCTTGCTGATGGAGCATTGCCGGTGCATCTGGAGATCGACACCGGCATGAGCCGTCAGGGAGCCGATGTTCCAGGACTGGCTCCCATTCTGGCAAAATTCGTCACGGGTTCGCCGTTCCGGCTTGCGGGGGTTATGACCCATCTCTTTGCCGCTGACGAGGCCGATGGCCGTGTGACCAACGAGCAATTCGCTCGCACCGATGCGATGCTCGGCCGAATTGAGAGTGCCGGTCTCCATCCCGAGTGGCTCAACGTGGGCAACTCAGCCGCCCTCCTCGCGGGCCAGGCGCCCACCATTGCGGCATTAGGCGCGCGCCATCAGATGAAGGCACTCCTGCGCCCCGGCCTCGCGCTCTATGGTCTGATACCGGAATACGATTCTGAATTTGAGCCCGCAGAGCCCCCGATGCTCGCCGCAGCGCGCTGTTGCCTCCAGCCCGTACTCAGTTGGAAATCGAGGGTAGTCAGCGTTCGTTCAGTTCCTGCCGGCGCGGTCATCGGCTACAACGGCACTTTTGTCGCCACTGAGCCCATGCGCCTCGCACTGGTTGCCGCGGGTTATGCCGACGGCCTCGATCGTCGTCTCGGCAATTGCTTCAGCCTGCTGGTACGCGGCCAGCGCGCGCTGTTGGTAGGCCGCATCAGCATGGATCAAACCGTGCTCGACGTGACCGACATCCCTGCGGTTTCTCCGGGTGACGAAGTGGTGATTCTGGGAACACAGGATCGCGAGATGATCACTGCCTTCGATCATGCGAAAGCCGCGCAGACCATCCCGTGGGAAGTCTTCACCCGCATCGGTGCCCGAGTTCTGCGCGTCGCCATCTAGCAGGGATCTCCCGTCGGTCCGATCTGGCTGGACACGGCCACCTGGGCTCCATGCTCCAAACCTGCAGCCCCCTGCACCGCCTGAATCATCGCCTCCGTGCCCATCGCCGAGTTCAGCAGCATGTGATATAGCCCGCGAGCGCACCACTCCTGTTGGTAGAACTTGCGAATGGCTGCGGCGCGCCGTTTGTCACGCAAAGCCAGCGCCTGTTCCGCATGCGGCGCCTGCTCGGGGAATGTCTTGGCAAACCACTCGCGCTTGGACTTCGATGTGGCATATACAAATACATGAAAGCAGCCCGGATGACAGGCCAGCGCGCAGGCCGCTCCCCGGCCCACAAGAACGCATTCGCCCACCTTTGCGGCGTCTTCCATCTGCTTCCGAATCAGCGTCAACATCCTGTCTGAATCGAAGACTTGATCCTCCCCGATCCCGGTCATCGGGTACGCCGAATCGTGCCAGAAGACTTTGCCGTAGCGGTAGTACCAGGGATCAAGCCGCTCGTCGAGCCTGGCGGCAAGCTCCGGCGCCACCCCGGCAAGTTTGGCCGCACCGCTCACCAGTTCGGAGTCCAGCAGCTTCCAACCCAGGCGCTCCGCCAGATCATGGGCAAACTCGCCCCCGCGCGAGCCATATTCCCGCTCCACGGTGATCACCCGAATGGGCTTATGCATCATGGCGAAATTCCCCCGCGAGAGGAGAATACAACGGAATGGGAGTCGATCGGCAAGGGTTTCCGTTTGGCGACTACTCCCAGTTCTGCCCGTTGCCGGCACACCTTGACGGTCTACATAATATATTGTAGATAATCTAGGTATGGGAAAACCGATCGATCTCGTCCAGGGCACGCTCGATTTACTGATTCTGCGCACCCTGCTCCCCGACGCCATGCACGGCTGGGCCATCGCCAAACGCATCCAACAACTCTCGGGCGAAGTCCTGCAAGTGCAGCAGGGCTCGCTCTATCCGGCGCTTCACCGCCTCGAACAGCAGGGCTGGATCAAGGCCAAATGGGCAGAAAGTGAAACGGGGCGCCAGGCCAAGTTCTACTCGCTCACCTTGGCTGGCCGCAAGCAGCTTGAGGACGAGACCGCTAATTGGAACCGGCTCTCTGCGGCCATCAATTTGATCGTGACCGAGGCCTGAGGAATTGATTGGAGGGGAGGTTCCATGCGGTGGTTCCACCAAGTCGCGATAACAATCCAGACGCTCTTCAGCCCCGGCAAGTCCGCCACCCGTCTCGACGACGAACTCGGCTTCCACATTGAGCGACAAGTCGCCGAGAACGTCGCCGCCGGGATGACGGCGGAAGAAGCGCGCTTTGCCGCCCTGCGCACCTTCGGCAATCCGGCGTTGCTCCGCGAGCAGGCGCGCGCCACTTGGAACTGGGCGTGGCTCAATTCTTTTCTTCGCGATATCCGTTACGGCTTTCGCACCTTGAGCCGCACTCCCGGCTTTTCGCTCATCGCAATCACCGTAATGGCACTCTGCATCGGCGCAGCCACATCACTCTTCACCATCGTGCGTTCCGTGTTGCTCAGGCCGCTGCCGTTCCGCGATCCGGGCAGCCTGGTGATGGTCTACGAGCATTTCCGTGGCGCATGGGCAAATCAGAACGGGTTTGACTACAACGTGGTGGCGCCTGCCGACTTCTACGATTGGCGCGCGCAGACTCACGGCTTTGAAGACATGGCCGTGTGGCGCTACGCGCAGTTCAACCTTACGGGCGAGCGCGGAGAGTTGCCTGAACTTGTGATGGCGCGCGGCGGGAGCTGGAACCTGTTTCCGCTACTGGGAGTGAATGCGGTCATCGGACGCACGTTTACCGAGAGCGAAGATCGTCCGGACGGAACTGCCGTCATGCTGACGTGGAGTCTCTTCGAGCGGCGGTTCGCGGGGGATCCTTCCATCGTCGGAAGGCAGATCCATCTCGACGCGAAGCCTTATACAGTTGTGGGCGTGCTGCCGAAGTGGTTCACCTATCCCGATGCGAAGGCGCAGGTCTGGGTTCCGTATGCGGCGGGAATGCCACCGGAGGTCCTGAAACATCACGACTATCACTTCAGCCGTGTAGTGGCCCGCTTGAGGCCCGGTGTGACCCTTGCCAATGCCGTGAGCCAGGTGGAAGCAGTGCAGTATCACCTGCACATGCAGAACCTGTTTGCGCCTGTAGCCGAAGATGTTGTGCCGCGATCGATGACTGACGACCTTGCGAAAGACGTCAAGAAGCCGCTCATCATCCTGATGTGCGCCGTCGCGTGCATGCTCTTCATCGGCTGCCTCAACGTGGCCAATCTCCTCGTGGCGCGCGGTGCAGCACGGCAAAAGGAAGTGGCGATCCGCAGCGCCCTTGGCGCGCAGCGATTCACGCTCATCCGGGAACAGCTCATTGAAAGCCTGCTCATTTGCTTTGCCGGTGGCACAGCCGGTGTCTTGTTGTCGCTTGCTGCGACCAAATGGCTCGCCAGCGCGTGGAAAGACTTGCCGAGCGCACAGGGCATCCATGTGGATGGTGCTGTGCTTGGCTTTGCGTGTGCGGTGATATGCGCCGCCGCGTTGCTTGCCGGCCTGTTGCCGGCCGTCTCCTCCACCAGCAAGACCGTCTTTGCCACGCTTCAGGCCTCGTCGCGAACCGCCGGCGGCAGCCTCTCCCGCACCGCGCTTCGCAAAACCCTGCTCACCATTGAGATCGCGGTCACGGTGATCCTGCTCATCGCCGCCGGTCTGCTGCTCAAGAGTTTTGTCCGCCTGCGGACCGCCGACCTCGGCTGCGCGACCGACAACGTGCTCACCATGGGCTACAGCCTTCCAAAGGAAAAATACGACAAGCCGGAGAAGGTCGACGCGTTCAACGAAACCCTTCTCGCTCGGCTGCGCGCCCTGCCTGGCGTGCGCGCCGTGGCTCTCGGTTCCACATTGCCGGGCGATGGCTACGGTGGCGACGACGTCTTCACCATTCCGGAGCATCCACCGATCACGCCGGGAGCAGAATTGCCCGACGCTCTCACTCGTACTGCCGATCCGGGATACTTCAGTGCTTTGCAGATTCCCCTATTGCAGGGCCGCTTTTTCACCAGCCAGGATCGCGTCGACAAGGCGAACAAGGTGATCATCAGCCGCCAGCTCGCTCAGCAGTACTTCTCCGGAGAGGACCCCATCGGCAAGCATCTTCATGTTCCTGCCCATAAGAACATCGATTATGAGGTCGTGGGCGAGGTCGCCGACACGATTTGGCAGGTGGGCCAGCCGATCAAGCCGACCATGTACTTCCCTATCCTGGATGGAGGCCCTGACATGAACGGACAGGCGCTCGGCGTGCGCACTGCGTCCGATCCGCTGGCCATGTCAATACCCATACAAAAGCAGATTGCCGCGCTCGATCCGGAACTACCCGTCTCCGACGTGCTTACGATTCAAGAAGTCATTAGCCAATCTCTGGGCAACCAGAGCTTCAGCGCGACATTGGTTCTCGTCTTCGCAATTCTCTCCCTGGTATTGGCTTCTGTCGGATTGTACGGAGTGCTGTCGTATCTTATGACGCAGCGCATGACCGAGATCGGCATTCGCATCGCTCTTGGCGCTCAACGGGAACAAGTGCTTCGCCTGATGCTGATCGACGGCTTGCGCCCGGCGCTCTTCGGTCTCGTGTTTGGACTCGCGGCCAGTGCCGCGGCGGTGCGGCTCATCCAGTCGATGTTGTATGACACACGCCCGCTCGATCCCGCGGTCTTCGCCGGCGTGGCCGCAACGTTGCTTTTGGTGGCAGCACTGGCCTGCATCGTGCCCGCGTGGCGCGCCTCGCGGCTCGACCCGATGCAGGCCCTCAGAATGGAATAGGCGCGGAGGAGATCCTCCGCGCCTATTTCATTCATAATCTGCTGCCGTGCTCTATTGCGTAACCGGTTGTTCGGGTGGAGTCTTGGGCGCCTTCAATCGAGGTGCCTTGGGAGAGATGGGCGGCTTGGGCGCGGCATCAGCAGCCGTAGGTGTCGGCGGTGCGGCTGGGAAACCCGAGCCTTTCTTGATGCGCAGGTCGCCAACGTCCGCGATCAAACTGATTTTCGCCTGGCCCGAGCCGATGCGGCCGCTTACCGTTTTGCTTTCGTCTCCGCTGATCTCCAGCGGAAAATCGCTCACAATGTCGCCGTTATGCGTTCGCCCGTCTACCGCGACGGATGCGTCGGGAGGCAACGTCAGTTCCACATCGCCTTTTCCGTTCTTCGCTTCCACGTTGTAGTTGCCCGCCGGCTCAATCGAGATCTGTCCTCGGCTGTCGTCGACATAAGCGTCGCCATAAATCTGGCTCAGGTCTACATCCTTGGCCTTCGTCGTTACTCGAACTTGCCCTTTGGCCTCAGTCACGCGCAGGTCGTCGGAATTCAGCGTGAGGTCACCGGGCAATTGGGCGATATCCAGGTCGGTCATCGAAGTGTGAACGTGGATCGGGCCCGCGATATTCTCGAAATGGACGTCGCCGAAGATCTCGCCGTTCAGCGAGACTTTGCCCTTGATATCTGAGAACGTCAGGTCATTGCAGTTGCCGTCTGCGGTTACATCGCCTTGCACATCGTGAGCAGAGAAGTCTCCCCGGTCACTGGAGAAATGGACCTGCGCGGATCCTGCGATTGTACTCAGATGCACATCGCCATGACTTGCCGTCACGTTGAGTCCGGCACCCAGACCAGCTGCCGTCACGTCGCCATGTCCCGAGTTCACCCGTACCTGCGCGGTCTTGGGCACCGTAATGGCCAGGTTCAGGCGCCCGCTTTGATTGCTCTCCGACTTCAAAAGCACTGAATTCCCGCTCACCGTCACATGCGCTGCTTCGGCGTCGAAAATTTTCTTTGCGGCATCGTCGGAGTTGGCAAAGGCCACTTCATGCCCTTGCACCACGATGTTGTTCCCATCGCCTGCCGAAACGCTCACGTCGCCGCGCGGATTCTGAATTTCGATCGCGGCATTCGCTGGAATCTGCACGTTCAGCACTTGCTGGTCGACATCGTGCTCGGGCAGCCCGAAAAAGTTGAAAAAGTTGTCGTCGTGATCGCCCCACTGCGCGCGCATCGGTCCCCAGAATCCATTCCACCCGGACGCCGCGAATCCAAGAATGGCCAGCAGAATCAGAATGCCCACAAACCCGCCGCCACGGCGTACCGGCGTGGTCCGGCGCAGGTCCAATGCCCACTCACCCAACATGGCCAGCCCTGCAGCAATCAGCAGCAGGGGCCACCAGTGGCCATACCAGCCCCAGAATTCACCGGGGGCAATGTGACCGCTGTAAAGCAGTACGCCCACGATGCCGATTGCCACCAGAATAATCGGGCCGACGATCGAAGGAACCCGCGGTCCATAAGCATTCCCGTAGCCAGCTTTCCATGCGTGCTGTTGCGCTTTCCACGCATCGCGCTGTGCGCGCCACGCAGCCCTCTGTTGCTCCCGATAGATGCGCCACTGTGTATGTGGATCGTATGGCGGCGGTGCGCCGCCTGGCGGTGTGTACGGAGGCGTACTCATGACTGTCCCCCTTGCGGACCCCGTCCGAAATCCTGCGGCGGTGCCGGCACAATCGCGCTGCCCTGTTGCCCAGTAGAGCCCGCGGCAGAATTGACTCCGCCGGCATAAGGATTGGGAGCTCCGGGATATCCTCCCGGATATGTGCCCGGGTACTGTCCCGGATAAGGCGGCTCATCACCCGCCGCCGCCAAGGCTGCCCTCTGCGCAAGCTTCAGCACTCCGATGAGAATCAGCAACAAAGGAAAGAACAAGTTCCAGCTCACCAGGTCTGCCTCGTGCAGCAGGGCAATGATTCCCAGAAGCAGCAGAATGGAAGGACCGGTAAGTCGGCGAATCAAAATATATCGGTTCATTGTGCGCCCCCTTTCGAGGCGGGGTCCCCCGGGACCGGTCCTGGTCCAGGCGGCCGTGAATCACCCATGCGGCGAATGATCAGCCATACGCCTAGAGCAATGAAAAGCAGCGGCCAGAGAAAGTGAAGAAAGCGTTCCGCTACATAGCCCATCTCGTTTAACAAGAGAATCAGTCCGATACCCACCAGGATGACCGCGCCAATCGGCTCGCGGCGACGCCAGTGAACCGGCGGCACAGGAGGCACCGGCGGCACGCCCGGCTCGGGATATCCCGGATTCACATAACCTGGATTCACATTGCCGGGATCGGCGTATCCCGTACTGCTGAAGCCGGCGACCGGCGTATATCCTTGCCCCGCATAGGGTGCCTGGTACCCGCCAGGTGCCCCGGGAGGTCCCGGAGCCTGACCCGGATTCACTGCCCCGCCCATCGGCTGTCCGGTGTGCTGACGCCCGCTGAAGTTCAGCCAGTTACCCACTTCGTTCAAACCCAGCGGATCGGGCAGCGGCATGCCATCCCGCCGTGCGACCGCCGTGTGATAAGCCTCAAACGCCTGGTACAGAATCCAGGCCGGGATGAACAGGCCGAAGAGTCCGTAGTGGGTGGTGATGCTGATGATGACCGCGAAGATCACCACGTGAATCAGGCCCTTCATGAACTGCCCGTTGTACATGGCGCCCACGCCGGGGATCAGTCCCAGTACCGCTGCGGCTACCGGGTTCGGGCTGCCCGTTGGAGGAGCGACAAACGGCTGCTGCAGATTCTGCCAGGACACAGCACACGGTTCACACAAAACCTGCCCCGATGCCGTATTGCGGACACATCCAGCGCAGAGCGGCTTCCCGCAGTTCTGGCAATAGGCTGTTGCACTCACACCACTATGATTTACGCAGTCCATACTGTGCTCCTTTCCCGTCTTGCTGTTGCGGAGCCGGGATCCCCAACGACAGGTCTTTGCCGCTGGAGTAGGGAGCCGCCGGAATGCGCGGACCGGTCCTTAAGCGTGAGGGATGTTTCAAGATAATCAAGCGAATCATGGAGTGCCGGGGACCCCGATTGCTGTGGAGGGTCCACGCGGGAACCTCCATCCTTGCGGCTGGGAGCCTGTTTGGACTCCCCCGGTGAAGCCGGTTGGCCGTTGTTCGGCTGCTGTTGGTTGCCAGTGCTTTCGCCCTGTGTCGTGCGGCGCAGTTCCCGCACGCGCGATTCAACTTCGTAAACCAGGCGTAGATGATCGTAGTAGCGAATGATCGGCGTCGAGGCCATCGTCAGCCGGCGTTCCATAAATGACCGCACTGCACTTGGCCGCAGATTGGAGAGCCGCAGATCGTTCAGGCGAACTCCCGTCAGATTCAGCGTCAACGCGATTGAAAAGAATGCCATCGCGGCGGTCATCAGCAGCCGCGGCTCGGCAAAGCGCCGCACACGGCCCATAAATCCGGGACGCTGCCATGCCGGTGGCATGACCACAACGTTGCCGCCCCCTGTCACCAGGCCGTAGCCGGCAACTTGTCCAGGACCGGTCGCGGCCAGAATCTTATCCAGTAGCCCTTCCGGGACTTCCGGCTCAGGCGAGAGGAACTCCAGCCACTCGCGACCGCGCCGGGCTTCCTCAAACAGAGCCGTGCAGGCCGGGCAGATGGCCATGTGCGAAGTGAATGTCGCCTCATCTTCAGGTTGCAGCAGTCCGTCCAGCGCGTCCGCCAGGAGCGTCTCCCACTGTCCGCAGGCTGGAGAGTTCGGTATGTGTACGCGGTCTGCCATGGCTACATCACCTCCCGCTTAGTACGTTCCAGCAGGCGTGCTAGTTCCGCGCGTCCCCTGCTGATGCGAGACTTTACGGTACCTTCGGGTATGCCCAGAACCTGGGCTATCTCTTTGTAATCAAGATCCTGCAAATCTCTTAGAATCACGGCCTCGCGCAGCTCCACTGAAACCTTCGCCAGTGCATCCTGCACCATCTTGGCCAGTTCCTTCTTCGCTGCGTGCTCGTGCGGCGAAAGGCTGGTCGATTCCAGCCGGTCTACCGGCCGTAATTCGTCCGTGACGTCCCAGCCCTCGTCCAGCGAGCCGGTCGCCCGTTGATTGCGGGTGCGACGGAAATTGTCCACCAGCAGGTTGCGGGTCATGGTCGTGATCCACACCTGCAGGCTGCCGCGCCCCATATCGAAGCTGGCAAGATTCGAATAAATCTTCAGAAATACGTCCTGGGTCAGGTCTTCAGCGTCTGCCGGATTCCCGGTAAACCGATAACACAACCCGTAGACACGGCGGTGGTGGGTACGGACCAGCTCAGCCCACGCGCCGGAATCCCCGTCCATGCAACGGCGGACAATTTGAGACCAGTCGATCTCCAGCGGTCTTACCTCCTCGCGCATCGCGCGAGATCCCGGCGCCGCAGTCACAGCACCAAGGGATGTGCCCCTTACCGGCGGGATCGGAGCGCCCGCCTCGCTGGGCTCATGGCCGCGCCGCGGAGGTCTTGCCGGCACCGCCAGCCCCATCACGCTCCAGCTTAATGTACCCACGCATTGCATAGGGGGTCTTACGAAGATTTATCCCGTTTGGTTCCCACATAATCCACAAACAAATCGCGGCAGAGTCAAACCAATGGTTATCCTCCATCAGCACCCCGAGGGGTTCTGTAGCAATGCAACGACTTCACAGACTGCGGGGAAAAAACCCCGCTTCCTCCGGAACACTCTTCCCCCCGCTTTCGTACTGCTCAAAGACATGTTGGAAGAATTCAGCTGGCCATGGGTCGAAACGCAGGTTGCTCAAACCGTCGACATATGGCGCGATTGCGCCGCTCAGCCTCTGCCGCCCGGTCCTGACTACGACCCCCTCGATCACCAAATACGCGAGAAAGCCTCCGATGATGGCCAACGCGCAGTCGAACGGGAATTAAAGCGCGCGCCGCGCAACAAAGCCGAACGTCTCGCCACGCAAGACAAGGTCACCGCCTCTTTTGCCCGCTTCGCCGGAACTGCACTGGACCTCGAGCCTGCCGCGATCGAGCTCATTTCAAATGATTTCGTGCCCGCGGGCACCGAACTGGCCCGATGGGCACGAAACTTTGATCCCTCTTTGACTCAGTCCGATATCACTCAGGCCTGCCGCAATGCATGGACCGCCTGCGGATTGCAGCTTCTCCTCGGCGAGCGCGCTGTGCTCACGCCTTCCGTCCTCGGCTACAGCCTTCTTTATCCCTACACCGACAACCACCTCGACCGACGCGACATCACTGCGGAAGCCAAGATCCAATTCAGTACCCGCGTGCGCGATCGCCTGCGCGGCCACCAGTCAACGCCGCACTCTTCGGCTCTAAACGGCCAGGAAACCGCGACCTGGGCGCTAGTCGAGTTGATCGAAGGCCAATACCCCCGCTCCTCCTATCCCCAAGTCTTCGATTGCCTTCTGGCGATTCACCGCGCCCAGGAAGAAAGCCTCATGCAACTGCGCAGCGAGGCCCTTCATCCCGCGGAAATTCTGCGCATCACCTTCGCCAAAGGCGGCACATCCGTCCTCGCCGATGCTTGTTTTGCACGGGGGTGGCTCGACGAAAAGGAGAGCCGATTCGCCTTTGACTGGGGCGTGCTCCTTCAACTTGGTGATGATTTGCAGGACGTCCGCGACGATCTCCAGCGTGGCTCCGTTACCCTCTTCACGCGCGCCATTGCCCTGGGCCTGCCGCTCGATAATCTGGTCACCCAGCTACTCAATTTCAGCGAACAGGTAGGAGCAGCCATGGATGCCCTGCCCACCGGCACCCCGACTCTTAAAAACCTTATGCGCATGAGCTGGCGCTCGCTCATCATTGGGGCCGTCGCCAACGCAAGCGATTTCTTCTCCCCTGCGTTTCTTCGGAAAGCAGAAAGCCGCTCTCCCTTCCGATTCGACTTCCTCCGCAAGCGCCAGAAACGGCTCACCGCCCGCCGTGGTCTCTATCAGATCCTCTTCGATGCCTTCCTCGAAATACGTCCCGCAGCCCCGCCCGGAACGGGAGAAATCGCCCGCCTCGCACCGGCAACCGGAGCCTGCCTCTTCCAATAGCGCTTGCGCACGGGAAATAGCCCAGTATCTTGCTCCACTCGACATTACCGCTGGCCGGGAAAAATGCTGAACCGGCATCGGCAAGGGTCCGCTCTGTAGGATAATGAATCTCGATTAGCGTCAAAGTTCATTCGATTCATGCGCCTACCTCTCCCATCCCTGCCTCCCGGCCAGCCGGACCCGATATGGCTGCAACGTCTGCTCATCGTTCAGCGAATTTGCCTCGGAGTGGTGGCGCTCATCTCCGTCACCGTTCTCTCGGTCTGGCTCTTCCCCCAGGCAGGCGAATCTCTGCACCTCGCGATAACGCCCTTGAGCCTCCCCATGGCGCTGACCGCGTTTTTTTGCGCGCTCAGCCTGGCGATGTCCGATCCAGCCAACCCGCCACTGACGCGCCGTTTCAGTCGTTATACTGGTTTGGTTGCAGCACTTTGCGCCGTGGCGACACTGTTGGCGACTCTCGCTCCTCCATCCGTCATATCGAGTCCGCCACTGTCAAGCATCTTGGGACTGGGACGAGCGGCCTCCGCTTCGGGCGGTCTATCCCCACTCTCGGCAGGCGCCTTGCTTTTCCTCTCCATGGTCATCATCCTTGTGCGCGGCGACACGGCCCTTGTCAGTCGCGTCTCTGACGTATTGATCTCCTGTCTCTGTCTGCTCACTCTTGTCCTGCTCTCTCAGGACCTGTTTGGCACGGCGAGCCTTTTCGGCCTCACGGCCGCCGATCTCATCGCGCCCCAGGTTCTTTTCAGCCTGCTGCTGCTGACCATCGTCGTGACCCTCCGGCAAGCCGAGTTCGGAGTCTTCTCCATCTTCCTCGGATGTGGCATCGGCAGCAGAATTGCCCGGGGGTTTGCACCCATTCTTCTCATCTGGCCGTTTTTGCGCGAAGTGGGCGAGGCTCGAGTTGCTTTCCCAAGTCTTATTCCAGCCCATTTCGCGGCCGCGCTTCTTACCTCGCTGGCCGTCGCGTTCTCGCTTGTCCTGTTGATGACTATCGTCTGGCGCATCAATGGCATGGAGAAAGCCATCCACGACCTGACTCTGCGCGACGATTTGACCGGCCTCTACAATATGAGCGGATTCTACCTGCTTGCTGAACAGACTCTCCGCGTGGCTCAGCGCGCCAAAATGCCTTTCTCCGTTCTATTCCTCGATCTCGACGGCCTCAAAAAAATCAACGATCACCTCGGTCACAATATCGGTTCCAAATACCTGGCCAAAACAGGTGAACTCATCTTTGCCAACTTTCGCGACGCAGATGTGAAGGGCCGTTTTGGCGGCGATGAATTCGTTGTCGCAGGTCAGTTCAGCATGGTGGGCATCGAGGTCGCAGCCTTGCGTTTGAAAACAATCGCTGCCGAACTCAGCCTGGACGTGGATAAGCGATTTCCCCTCAGCTTCAGCATCGGCCACGTCACGGCTGAACACTATTCCACCGAGACGCTCAAGGAACTGGTGACTCGGGCCGATCAGGCGATGTACGAGGATAAGAACTGCAAGAAAGCCGCGCGGGTCTGAGGTACCGCCTCTCTATTTACCGCTCGTCAAACTCGGGACTCCTCCGATCAGGCTCTCGTCGACGATCCCAGGAACAGTGGCGATGACCGTAGTTCCCAGTCCTGGAGCCGATTCGACATTTAGCTTGCCGTGTATCAGATGAATGCGCTCCTGCATGCTGACTAATCCAAGCCCGCCCTTGCGCCTGGCCTCGCGCGCATCAAAACCTGCCCCCTTGTCTGTGACCACAAGCCGAAGTTCATCAGCCACGCAATATAACTCCACCTTGAATTCGCTCGCCCCGCTATGCTTCACCGCATTGTGCAGCGCTTCCTGCGCGATCCGGAAAAGGCATAGGACGATGTCGTTAGGGAGGTTCCTGGGCACGCCCTTATCCGCGAATTCAACCTTGACGGCGTGCTTATCCGCTAACTCCATGCAGAATCCCCGGACCGCCGCAACGACGCCCAGGTAGTCGAGTCGCGACG
Organism: uncultured Acidobacteriaceae bacterium; assembly: GCA_963800145.1. Lineage (GTDB taxonomy): Bacteria > Acidobacteriota > Terriglobia > Terriglobales > Acidobacteriaceae > Telmatobacter. The sequence continues at coordinate 140,474 of CAWCZX010000003.1, forward strand.
AGTGCAACTGGTGCGACAGCGATTGCACATCACTGGCGATTTCAGCGCAGTGCTTCCGCGCTTCTTCAAGACTGGTCTGGGCTTGAGCCGACGACGATCCACTTCGCGCGCGATGGGCACGTTCCAGTTCCATTGACAGTAGGGCGAGCTTTTGGGCGATATCGTCGTGCAACTCTCGCGCGATTCGACTCCGTTCCTTCTCCTGGGCCTCGATCAGTTGGCCGCTCACCTTCTGCAGAGCTTGCTGGGCGAACTTCTGATCGGTCATATCGATCGCCGATCCGATGAATCCCGCAAACGACCCGTCTCCGTTGACCCGCGGCGATGCCACATCGAACATCCAGCGATACGCGCCGTCACTGCGGCGCAATCGGTATTCTTTTGAGAACGGCTGATGCGTCATCAATGCATGGGATAACGTCTCGAGCATTCCACCCCGATCATCAGGATGAACATAAGTACTCCATGTGTCGCCGTAGCCCGCCTCTGGGTTCGGTCCCGTGAATGCGACTCGCCGTTCGTTCAGGTAGGTGATCTTGCCGCGCGTATCGCACATCCAGACCAGGGCAGGCGCTGCATCGGTCATCACCCTGAAGCGCTTCTCGCTCTCCCGAAGCACAGCCTCGGCCTTTTGTTTTCGCGCCCGCTGCCAAAGCAGGCCGATAATCAGCAGCGCTTGAAGGGCGATCAGCACAATGGCCGGAATGAAGTATTTCCAGTCGCGTTCCCACAATGTGGGCTCTCGATGAAGGATTAAAGTGCCCGGCGGCAATGCCGACTCAGGAATGTGCCAATGCTGAAGCGCTGGCCAATCGACTTCGGGCCTTAGATCGGAGTCGCGCACGACCGAAATGTTCTCCGGACGCTCACCGTTGAGCACGCGCGCGGCTATCTCTCCAGTCAATCTCACGTCTTTGGGGATGTCTCTATATGCGCCACCAATAGCCCCGTGAGTCAAACCCAATCCAGGATAGACAGAATATGTCGGTAGTCGCTGTGCGACCGCCGACTGGACTTCCACATAACCGAACGTCGCTTCGTTGGAATCGTGTGGCGCGAGTTGAAACAGGACTACCGTGTGCGGACGGAGCGTCGCAACTTGTTGAAGAATCTGATGGTCTGGAGTGCCGATGATGTCAATCTCTTTGACCTTATCTCGATGGCGAAAGAGTTCAGAATGTGTCAATTGCAGCCAGTCGCGCTCCCACTCTGATACGCCTGTGATCACCGCAATCGCGGTTGTATCGGGTTGAAGTCGAAGCGCGAGATCGATCGTCTCCCGCATCCCCAGTGGGACCACCACGCCTGTCACTCCCGGCCAAATCTTCTGCCTCTCGAAGTCGTTAGGGTATACATCAAAAAAGACAATTGGCACGCCCGGAAACATCTTGTCGCGATATCTCACTGCGAATTCAAGGACCGGATACGTAGATGCAATCACAAGATCGAGTTTCATCCCTCCGTACCCGCGCCGGAAGGTTTCAGCGAGGCTCTCTTGATAATCCTGGTCCTCGAATCGCCGGTTTGACATTGACACGGTGTAGAAGTTGATTTGCCCCCGAATTCCAGCCTGCATAGTGGATTTAAGAACGTCAAAAGACGGCGGTGCGGAGTAGGGGTACAGCACAAGTACGTTCTTGGAATTTTGCTGCCCCACGGCGACACTACCGGCTAATGCGCACAATAAAATACCGAGAAGGCAGAATCGTGCGGGAAACCCCTTGGTGCCAAGGCAGCAGGACCGATGAAACGCCGTGGGATCTCGCGCTTTGCTCATCAGAATTCTCAGCGACAGCAATGTACAGGTTTCCCCGCAAAGCCCGCGACTGTTGGGCCGGCGTCAGCCTCAAATTCGTGGGGCTTCACCGCCGCGAGCAATGATGAAGTAGGAGGGAAGCGAACAGTAGCACCCGCCTGCCAACGCCTCCCGGAATTGGACAAGGATGGTAGTACGTACTCAGACCGGTTTGCTACTAAATCGTGTGCCAGTGGATGAATCCAAGTCTAACTTCCTCGGTCATTGTGTTTCTGACGTTTCCTGCCGTCCCAACGAAGCTAGGATGGTCAGCAGCTGGTACGTGAGGTCTTATTGATCTCTCAGATCGCGCATCCTCTTCAAAGTCCACGGTTCTCTTGCCTGCGCAATCGCGTGCATATGGATTCCCAACGAGAGCTGATCGTATAGGCACTGGGCCGCTCTGAAAACTGACAATACTAACAGCCCTGAAACTGACAAAATTACCAGCCCGCACGGAGATTAAGATTTCGGGGTCTCGGTCAGTTGACCGCTAAGCCGGAAGCCGGTTTTCCCATGTCTGGATTTTCAGATCTGCGAAATTACAGGCTCGAAGGTCTTTTTGCCGACGGAGTATTTCTCCGGCGTGCCTGCTCTGAAGCTATAGGGCGCTTTGGTTCGACCTCGTGCAGCTTCGTTTTTTCCGTGGCAATGGACGAGCCCGCGTTGCCGACGACTGAATGAACCCGCTGTCGTTCCCGCTCAAATAAACACAATCCTCCCACCAGAAGGAACGCGACTCCGCTGACCCAGCGGCCTGCCACCACATCGCCGGTTGTCGTCCAATCAACGGATACGAGCACGTTTCCCTGCGAGACCGGCACGGCCAACAAACCGCGCTCTCGCTCGGCCACCGCTCTCACCGAAACTCCGTTCACCTTGACGCCCCATGCCGGGTAATACCGCAACCGCAGAATCAGGTATCCGGCGTGCTCGGCGACTCCCCCGATCCATCTCTTTTCCGGCATATGTCTGCCCGCATCCGGAGCAGATGAACCTGACATCAAAGATACTTCCCGCCAGTTCGAACTTTCGCAGCTTGCTGCTTCACCATGCCACGCAGGGGCTAAGTCGGTTCGACCCAGAACTGAGTCTTTTGGAAGACTGTTCAACAGGCAGGCCGTCGGAATGATCTGCATGTCAGGGTGCGCCAGAGAGCCCTCGATGATGTTCCCCAGCGGGTCCCGCAGAGGGTCACCCTTAGGGTCTACCAGAAGGTCTATTTGCGGAAATCGGATGCCGGGCGGAGCGTACTCAGGTTTTCCGGGAACACCGACGCCCTGCGTCCACGACTCTTGTATTGAGGATATGAGCGAGCCACACTCAACAAACCACCAATGGGGTGCCGCAAGGCTGATTCCTGCAAAGACCGTCGCACAAGCGGCGGTTAAGGCGATGCGCATCGTCCTGCGATCGGACCAGACGGCCGCTGCAAAACAGATGGACATCGGGGCTTCCAGAACCACCAGCCAACGCCATGGAAATTGCAGCAGCCGCAACTCCGGAAGCACATGCCAAATCGACTGCGAGACCGGAAGAAGCAGAAACAGGACTGTCGCCGGTATCAGGGCCAACGGCAGCCACCACCTGCGCTCGCCGGGCACAACCCCACGAATCCATGCAATCGAGCCCCCACCGAAAGCGATCACCAGCATTGTGACAGCAACCACAGAAACATGTTGCAACAGCATGTCGTGAGTTGCCATAAGCGGATCGGCATGACGAGCGAAGAGCCAGCTGTTTTCCACCCTGTAATTACTGGGATTCAAGGCGTTCTGGATGTTCACCCAATTCCTTTCCCACACGGCGGGAATCAGATAAAGCGATGCCAGCCCCATGCCTCCGAGTGTGCTCAAAGTGGCACGCACCACAGGCACCAGCGACCTTTCAATCAGGACAGAGACTAGCGCGACGGCGGCCAGCGTATAGCAGGCCATGATTGCGAGCGGGCCGTTGCTCAGCCAGGTTCCCGCCACAACCAGCGCTAGCGGCGCCGCCGACCCGTCCAATGTGCGTTCCCAGAAACTACCCGAAGGATTTCGCCTTCGCAACGCGAAGAGCAGAAGCAAAGGCATCCAGAAGCCCCCCTCCAGCTCTGCGAAGTCATTGCGCTTATACACGCTGAACAGCGCGTAGCCGAGGAAGATTGCCGCACAACCTGCCAGAGTTGCAGGCCCATCTGGCAGTGCCTCCTTGGCCAATGCGCGATTGGCCATACCGGTCGCCGCCAGCAACAGAATGAAAAGGGCGAGAGGAACAAAACTCCACGGCAGCAACATTCCCAGGACAGCCCCGGCCATCCAACCGATCGGGGGGTAAAAGACGAATCTGGGCTCGCCCGCTCCGAAATTTGGGCTGTCTGCCCAATGCGGGTAGAGGATGCCCATCGACATGCTGTGCTCGGCATCGATCCAGGAAATATAGTGGAAGCCGAAGTCGCCGCTGCACGACGGACCGCGCAAGAGGAGCGGCCCCACCGCGATAACGGCAGCAATCATAATGATGGCCGGTCCCGCCCAAACAATCGGGCGTGGCGCAGAACTTTCCGCCCTTTTTGATTCTTTTTCCCGGCGTGGTCTGCTCATGATCCGGCCTGCATCCACGCGTGATGCCATGATCGCTTAGTCTTGTGCCGAAGGCGTGCGTGCATTCGATAACCTGACTCAGAATATCTCGTCTCAAGAACTCTAATTCCAGGTTGCGGTCGCGCAACCGCCAATATGTCCGACGGTCCATTGCCAGACAGGGCAAAAAGAAATCTTCCCGGCATTTTGCAGATCATTTCTCCGAAAAGCGCACCATAAATAATGTTGACCCGGGAAAAAAAGAAGCTCCCGAACAATGCCAGTAACCATTTCCCATGAGTAAAAAAGGGGGTACGGATGGCCTGGAGAACGAGCAGTGTGATGGATGAGAAGCTGCGGTTTGTCTTTGAGTCGCCTATTCCGAAAGTGCTCTAATACCGCTCCAGAAACTCCGGATCCACCGGATTCTCAAACAGCGAAGCATCCCTTGTCACAATCGTCAGCCCCGACGGCGTAACGAAGTACCGCCGCTTGTCTTCCACTGGGTCGTACCCGATCACCGTGCCCTCGGGAATATGCACGTCGCGGTCGATAATCGCGCGCCGGATGCGGCAATGCCGCCCGATATTCACATGCGAAAAAATGATGCTCGCATCCACGTCCGAGTAGGAATTGACGCGCACATCCTGCGACAACACGGAGTTCGATACCGAGGCACCCGAAATGATCACCCCGGCGGTGATGATCGAGTTCATCGCCATGCCTGTGCGGCCCGGCTCGCCGAACACAAACTTCGCCGGCGGATACTGCCGGACCCGCGTCCGCATCGGCCAACTTTTGTCGTACAGGTTAAAGGTCGGGGACACCGAGCAGAGATCCATGTTCGCGTCGTAGTAGGAATCCAGCGTGCCTACGTCGCGCCAGTAGAGAGCCTGCTGCTTGTTCTCGTCCACAAAGCTGTAGGCCATCATCTTTTTCTTGCCCAGCAGATTGGGCAAGATGTTATGGCCAAAATCATGCTTCGAATCAGGATCTTCCGCATCCGCGATCAGCGCCTTCAGCAGGCACTCTGTGTTGAAGATGTAGATGCCCATTGAAGCATCCACCGAATTGGGATTGAACGGAGATCGGAAGGTGGTCGTTGCCGGTTTCTCCTGGAATCCGAGAACCTCGCCCGTCTGGCCCACCTCGACCACACCAAACCGCGAGACCTCGTCCGGAGGAATCGGTAGCGTCGCCAGCGTAACTTCTGCCTTAGTCTCGTTGTGGTGTTCCAGCATGCGGCTGTAGTCCATCTTGTAGATGTGGTCGCCACTGAGGATGATCATGTGCTGAGGCTGCTCGCTGCCGATTGAATAAATATTCTGATACACCGCGTCGGCCGTGCCCATGTACCAGGCAGACCCGGTCCGCTGCATGGGCGGCAGGATCTCGAAGAACTCACTGAGTTCCTGCGCGACAATGCCTGTCCATCCCTCACGAATGTGACGATTCAACGAGAGGGCCTTGTACTGCGTAAGGATGAAGACCCGGCGCAGGCCCGAGTTGATGCAGTTGGAAAGTGTGATGTCGATGATCCTGTAGTGGCCCCCGAATGGTACAGCCGGCTTGGCGCGGTCGCGGGTGAGCGGAAAGAGCCGTTCACCCGCGCCACCCGCAAGTAGCACTCCCAATGTGTCTCTCATGTCCGAATGCCCCATTTTCGCGTGACCCTGCCCTTCGATTCTGCGTGGCTCGTTCTCCCGGCAATTAACCCATGCCGTTACCCGAAGCATCATTTTCCCGGAGACATTTTTCTTCGGACGGCACCGAACGGTGGAGAATACCACAGACAGATGAATACTCGCAGCCTATCCGGCTTATTCCATACCGTTTCCCGTGAATAGACAGCAAAACCGAGGGCTCGGCAAGTAACCTACCCTACCGCGAGCCCGGTTGATAAAAGCAACGCACGGACGGTGCCTCAGCACGGCTTTAGCCCCGACCAGCTTCTACCGCTTCTTTTTGAACCTGTATTCCGCTCCGACTGAAATGCCGAAATTGACGTCCCACTGCTTGCTGTTGGGGGGGTAATTGATGCCGTAATGGGTGATGATCGCATCGGGAGTAATGCGGAAAACCCAGCGCGCGGTGCGGTTCAGATCCATGTGTCCGCCGATGATCGCCGCTGGTGCAATCTGGTTGTTATAGAAGCCCGCCACCGAAGGCGATAACCCGCGCAGCTCCTTGTCGAAATCAGCGTACGCTCCGCCGAACAGGGCATGCGCAATCAGCGCCCCGTGCTCGTTGTGCGGCCCCAGCCACTCCGGACCCCCAACAAAGAAATACTGGGCCACGAAGGGGCCGCTGATGCCGTAAACATTTGGCGCAGCACCGCTGGTTCCCAGATAACCGCGTCCGCTGCCCTCGACCGCCCAGCGCTTGCTGAACCAATAGGAGCCGGAAACATCCAGCCCACCCAGATTCGACCCCTGTAGCAGGTTTGGGCCCGCTTTCATATGGTCGTATGCCATTCCCACTGACAGGTCATAACGGTTGTCATAGCGCACGCCAGCCAGCGGGTTTACGGCTATATAGCTGGGGTTGGCCGCTGGGATGGTGCTTTGATTCGGTGTGGTGCTTTGATTCTGGCCGGTGTTTTGATTCTGGGCATGACCTGGGGTGCACAGAGCCATCGCGGTGATGGCGGCAAGAGCGGGGGTAAAACTTACATGGAGACGCATCACCACAAGCTTACAGGACCACGCCAAGGACGGACAACGATACCGCCGGGGCAGCTTGGCGGCAGGGCCTTCTACCCCGCACCAAAAAACTCGCACAAAGCCCGGTGCTCTACGGCTCGCAGCGTTCTGCCCAGTTCGCATAGGTCAAATATCGAAATGTCTTCAATGTCTCCAGCACCCAGGATGCGCTCAAATCTGACCGAGACTCCGGTTCGAGGGGCGGAGCTGCATGTCCGCGCCACTCCACCGGCAGCCTGTTAAAGATGAGGCCCGCGCGGGGCAGATGATAGGCACTCGTAACCACCTCCGCCGAGCGCCATCCGTGAGCCTTCAGGATGCGCACGGCGTAACAGGCGTTATGAATCGTGTCCATCGCTTTCGGCTCAATGAAAATGGCCGACGCCGGAATGCCTTGGGCTTCAGCTGTCCGCGCCATCACTTGTGCCTCAATAAACTCGTTCTTCGCTGCCCCTCCAGTGAAAATGAGCCGAGGCGCAACATCGCGCTCGTATTCGCGTACACCTTCCGTTGTGCGCGCCAACTGTTCCGGCGTCGGATTGCCGTCTGAATCAGCAGGAGTGCCCAAAACAATGATGACGTCAAATCGAGTGCGGTTGGTATTGGAGGCCGGAGCGAAGACCCGGGCAAGTATGGCCCAAGCAAATAGTGCCACCAACAACAACGTGCCGGCAACGAAAGCTCGTCTCCGCCAGCTCCATTGCCCCTGTGTGCGGGCGTATCGATGGTGCGGCCTACGCGTCTTTCGCTGAACTAGTCTTGATGGGTGTGCGTTGACCAGGGAATGCACCCTCCATCCTCCACTTTATCGCGGAGCCTCGCGACCGGAAGGCCTTCCCTGGCGCGGAGTGCCTCCGAGGTAATTACGCCAATTTGGCAGGCTCGCCCCAGGCCGTCAGCACGAATTCGCTGAGTGCCTTGCGCGTGCGTGGCATGGTCTCCGTTTCAACCAGCTTGTCATTCGGCAGCGTTGCCGGATGATCCTGGTAGCCCAGAGCCATCACCGAGCCAAGAGCGTACTCTTCTGGAATCCCCAATGCCTTCCGCGCCACTTCGTGATCGAACCCAGCCATCTGGTGCGTGTGCAACCCCATCGACATAGCCTGCAGAATCAAAAAGGCAGTGGCAGCGCCTAAATCATAAAGCGCATAGTTATTCGGATTGCCGTTGCGCGCGAATCGCGTTCTGGTGACGCCCAGGATCAGCACCGGCGCCTTGGGGGCCCACGCCTGGTTAAAGCCCATCAGAGCCGACGCAATCTTCTCGTGGGTGTCGGAGTTGCGGAAACCCAGAAGGTAACCCCAGGGCTGCTCATTATTCGAGGAAGGAGCCCACCGCGCGGCCTCAAACACCTTCGCCAGATCGGCAGTACTAACTTCGCGATCGGCAAATGCGCGCGGGCTCCAGCGCTGCTCAATTACGGGCAAAATGCCCTCAAGCGTTTTCGCGCGCTTCAACTGATTGACTTCACTGGCAGACAAGGTCATTGCATGAGTCTCCAAGGTTAAGTGGCTACCCTTTGATGTTGGCCCTAAGCCTCAGGATTCCCGACTCAAGCGAAATTCGTCTTACGGGTAGATGCGATGCAGCGTCCGCGCAAACGGGATGGTTTCGCGTACGTGGTCGAGCGCGCAAACCCAAGCGACGACGCGTTCGATCCCCATGCCGAAGCCCGCGTGGGGCACCGAGCCGTAGCGCCGCAGGTCGAGATACCACTGGAACGCTTCCTTGGGCAGGTTGTGCTGCTCGATGCGGGCGTTCAGCAATTCGTAGCTTGAAACGCGCTGTGAGCCGCCGATCACTTCGCCGTACCCTTCCGGCGCCAGCACATCCACACAAAGCGCGAAACGCGGATCGACCGGGTCTGGCTCCATGTAGAAAGCTTTTACGTCAGCCGGATAGCGATGAACCATGACCGGGCGATCAAATTGCGAGCTGAGCCACGTTTCATCTGGGGAGCCGAAGTCGTTCCCATACTCGAAGGGCTGCTCCAACTCGCCTCTCTTGTGCGCTTCGTTCAGCATCACGACGGCCTCGTCGTAGCGCAGGCGCGGGAAAGGCGGCAGGATGTTCCGCAGCTTGGTCGGATCGCGGCCAATCACAGCCAGTTCGGGTGCGCGGTTTTTCAGCACGCTCTGAACGATGTGCGAGAGGTAATTCTCAGCCAGTTCGAGTAAGCCATCCAGATCGCAGTAGGCAACTTCCGGTTCTACCATCCAGAACTCAGTCAGATGGCGCCGCGTCTTCGATTTTTCGGCGCGAAACGTCGGACCGAAGCTGTAAACCTTACCCAGCGCCAGAGCGGTCGATTCGATGTAGAGCTGACCGGACTGAGTCAGGTAAGCGGGATCGCCGAAGTAGTCGACCGGGAACAGCGTTGATGTCCCTTCGCATGCAGCGGGGGTCAGGATCGGCGGGTCGGTGCGGATGAAACCATTGTTGTCGAAATACTCTGCTGCCGCGCGCATGATCTCGGCCCGAATCCGCAGAATGGCGGACTGACGCGGCGAACGAACCCACAGATGGCGGTGTTCCATCAGGAAGTCGACGCCGTGTTCCTTGAGGGTGATCGGATAGGGATCGGACTCGGGGACGCGCTGCACCACCTGCACGTCTTCAACGTCCAGTTCGAAACCGCCGGGGGCGCGCTTGTCGGCGCGAACTTTCCCGGTGACAATCACGCTCGATTCCTGAGTGAGACCTTTGAGGGCCTCGAACACCGCGGCCGAAACGCTCTTCACATGCGCAACGCCCTGCACTGTGCCTGTGCCGTCGCGAAAGATGGGAAACAGCAGCTTTCCGCTTTCGCGCGAGTTGTAAAGCCATCCGCGCAGAGTGACCGATTGGCCTTCATGCTGGCCAAGAGTGTCAATAGTGGCTATGGGTGCCGAGGTCTTCGCTTCAGTGGCAACAGGTGCGGTTTCTTCAGGCATGGGCTGCTGGCTCTCTGGGACGCGTTGGAACATTGCGGGCGCGCCGGACCTTCTAGGATAACGCGAAGCGGGGCATTGCCTCACATGAGGAGCGCCCCATAAGCAGCCGGCTTCCCGTGCAGCGTCCTACCCGCTTGATTTATCGTCCAATGCGTATGCCAAATAATCCGCAGAACGCCCCACACCCCACTCCCGAGGCAGAAGAGGTCTACCGCCGCTGGATCAAGTTTCTCGACGAGGAGTTCGTCCGTCATCGCTCACCAGAGCGCCGCGCCGAGATTGTGCGCGATCAGCTTTATCAGCTTTACCTGGGCCGCCCGCATGGAGGAAAGCAGAACCTGACGCTCACCAGCGAGTTGCCGGGCAACGTTCTGGGAATGTCGCTCGACCCTGAAAACGTGACGTTGGAAGCGGAGCACTTCGGCGATGCAGACCCGGAATTGCTGGCGGTACGCAAGCCCTTGTTGTGGTTTTGGAAGATGTTTGACCGGTCTCCTATCGGATTGAATCTCTGGCTCGGCCTTCGATTCCGCTGCATGCTGGGCAGGCATATCTTTGACCATATGGGCTCGGGAGTAAAAATCTACCACGGGGTCGATCTGACCTACGGCTACAAACTCTCCATCGGAGACGGCGCCGTCATTCACCACGGTGTGCTGTTGCACGACAGGGGCGGCATCACCATCGGCAAAGGGGTCGTGATTGGCTCATTTGCGCGCATCTTTTCGCATGGCTATATATCAAACGACATCGACCAGGTGAAGCTGATGCCTACGACAGTCGGTGACGGTGCGCGTATCGGCAGCCATACCATTCTGCTTGGGGGACAAAATATAGGCCCGGGCGAAGTTGTGGGTAGCTATCCTATCTTCAGGGCTTGAAGCGAGGCCCGCGCGCCCATGCTAACCTGAGTTTTCCGGTCCATGGAGCGTTCGTTTGCAATCTGCCGCCTTCCTTATTGCCGTTTTCGAATTCGTTCTGCTCATCTTTTCCTTGAGCTTTCATGAGTGTGCACACGCCTGGACCGCTTCGTTGCTCGGCGATCAGACTGCCCGGCTCGAAGGCCGCGTCACGCTGAACCCGATGTACCATGTAGATCCCATCGGGACGCTGCTGTTCCCAGCCATCATGATCTTCGGGCCTCTCTTCGGGCTCAGCATGTTCGGCGGCATGCTGGTTGGGTGGGCCAAGCCCACTCCAGTCATCACCCGCAACCTGCGCAAGATCGTCCGCGATGAGAACCTGGTCACGCTGGCCGGGCCAGCCTCCAATTTGCTGCTTGTGATAGCCTCCCTTGCTGTTCTGATCGTCATGTCCATCGCGATTCCCAATGGGCGCATGATCGTCGTCACGTCTTTCATTGCATCTCTCAGCCCGGGTGCACCTACCGCTCCGCATCCGCTAGTGCTGCTGTGCACCCTGGCGATTCTGATTAACCTCTCCCTCTTTTTCTTCAACTTGCTGCCGATTCCCCCGCTCGACGGCAGCCACCTCCTGCGCAACATGCTGCCCTACAATGCTGTACAGGTTTATGACCGCATCGGCGGCTGGATGAGCTATCTGCTTATGATTTTCGTTGGCGGCTACATCCTGAGGTTGCTGCTGAACCCGGCCTTGCGGCTTGTCTTCTACACTTTGACGCACGTTTAGTCAGCAATCCTCACGCCTGGCGGCCTCCCAGTACAATGGAACCAGCTCAAACACGGCTGCATCCTCCTGGCACCACCCCGGAATCGACAGACACAATGCCCGAATCAGCAACTTCATCCTCCAGCCCGCGCGTTCTCAGTGGTATGCGCCCCACCGGCAAGCTCCACCTAGGCAACTACATGGGTGCCCTGGCCAACTGGGTCAGGCTTCAGGACCAGTTCGAGTGCTACTTTTTCATCGCCGACCTGCACGCCCTGACCACCGACTACGCGGATACCTCGCAGATCGCCACTAACTCGCTTGAAGTGGCGCTGGACTTTCTCGGCGCGGGCCTCGATCCGAACCGCTGCACCATCTTTGTGCAGAGCCAGGTGAAGCAGCACTATGAGCTACCGCTGCTGCTGGGGATGATCACGCCGCTGGGCTGGCTCGAGCGCGTTCCCAGCTACAAGGAGATGCAGGAGAACCTCACGAGCAAAGACCTGACCATGTTCGGATTCCTCGGCTACCCAGTCCTCATGGCGTCTGACATTCTGCTCTACCAGCCGAAATATGTGCCTGTGGGCCAGGATCAGCAGGCACACGTTGAGCTGACGCGTGAAATCGCCCGCCGCTTTAACAATTTCTACAAGCTCGATGGGTGCGAAGTTCTGCCGGAGCCCGATGTGCTCCTGACGCCTTCGCCCAAGCTGCCAGGAACCGACGGCCGCAAAATGTCGAAGAGCTATGGCAATACCATTCAGATCACCGATCCGGAGCCGGTGGTGCGCCAGAAGCTCAAAACCATGGTCACTGATCCCGCTCGCGTCCGGCGCAGTGATCCAGGAGATCCCGATAAATGCCCCGTAGGCGACCTGCACAAAGTGTTCTCAACACCGGAAACCCTCGCAAACGTCTACGAGGGCTGCCGTACCGCAGGCATCGGCTGCATCGAATGCAAGAGTTGGGCCGCGGACGCCTTGGTGCAAATCCTCAAGCCCATTCAGGAGCGTCGGGCCGGCTTCTCTGAGTCGCAGGTTATGGAGATACTGGAAGAGGGCTCGATCCGCGCTCGCGCCCGCGCCGAGCAGACCATGCAGCAGGTCCGCGGCGCCATGCGGATCAACCTGGCATCTATGGCACCGCCAGTGAGCGCCAAAGCAATTTGAAAACCGAGACACCCTTGACGAAAACGCCCTCCAACCCGGAATCCATCCCCGACACGCCGGTCAACGAGCCCGTACCCAATCCCACCCCTATCCACGAGCCGGACCCGGAGCAGACCCCCATGAAGGACCCGAACCCCGGTCCGCTTCCCCAGCGCGACCCGGAGCCGGACCCCGATCCAGAACCGGACCGCAACTCGACTGGTCCAAACATCGATCCGCCGCGCGATCCCGCGTCCATAACGCCGCCGCGGCTCGTACTGACTTCCAAGCCGGTTCCCGAAGACAAGCCCGCCAAAACTGCCGCCAAGCCCAAAAAACAGGACCAAGAGCCCGAGCAGTCGCCCTTTTCCGTCACAGTTGGCCAGGTTTACGACGGCCCCCTCGATCTGCTGCTCGACCTTATCCGCAAGCAGGACATCGACATATACGACATTCCCATCTCAAAAATCACTGCCCAGTTTCTGGCCTACGTCAGCCAGCTCAAGGCCGGCGATGTTGATGTAGCTGGGGAGTTTATCTACACTGCCTCGTTGCTCATTCATATCAAGAGCAAGATGTTGCTGCCTCGCGCCTCGGCTGGTCCTGACGACACCGCCGAAGACCCTCGCCGGGAGCTCGTCGAACGCCTGCTCGAGCACGAGCGCTTCAAGAACGCCGCGCAGATGCTGCAGCAGAAGCAGATGCTGGAGGCAGCTTCCTGGACCAATCCCGGGGCGCGCGAATTCAAAGACGATGCCTCGGCCGAGCCCGAAATAGCCGCCGATACCGTAGACCTGGTCCGCATCTTCCGCGACATCCTGGAGCGTGCCCGCAAGCGCCCTATTTTTGACGTGCAGGAAGACTCGGTCACCGTCGGCCAGATGATTCAGTTTCTGGCCAGGCGTATGACTATGGAAGACAAACCCATCGCCCTCCGTCGCCTGCTGAGCCACACTCGCTCGGAACGCGCATTAGTCTCTATGTTCCTGGCCTTGCTCGAGTTAGTGCGCCTTCAGGCCATCCTCCTCCGGCAGGATCGAGCCTTCTCGGAGATCTTCATCAAGAAGAGCAGCGGATTCGATGAAGTAATGAACCAAGGTCTGACGAACGCTCGCGACGACTGGCGATAAAGAACAACCTTCCCAGGAAACGGAAAGGCCGCCCGCCTCCAAAACAACGTGCTGAATTTGCGGTAAATGGCTCGAATCCTCTCAGCTTTACCGCCGCTCGATACCGCAAGTTCCCAACTTCTCCTATCCCGTGTAAAATCAATACAGCGACTCCAATCCCCAGGGTTGCTGTTCAAACAACTGTGTCGTAATGCAGTTGTTGGGGATTTATGGACGTCAACTTATTCGGCTGTACACTCTTCTGCCGTAATCAATCTCATTTCCATTTCCAATCTGTTTCCTCGACCAAGCCAGAAAGCTGCGTTTTCTGATGCCCGCCCCAATGCGGTCAGACCCAATGAATTCAATCCGGTCGGGAGCAATGTAATGGCCGGCCTTGCGACGATAACTGAAGCACTTCCCAAACACTCAACCCTGCTTGATCGCAAGATGAAGCGGTCGTCTGGCCGCACCGGCATTGCCGTGTTCTGCGTGGCCTTGTCATGCAGCCTCTGCTACATCGTCTTCCACGTCGCTCGGGATCTCGCCGCCGCCGCTGTTACCAGCTACGCGCCCTACCTGATGCTCGCGCTGGCTCTCCTCATCGCGCTCGGCTTCGAATTTGTCAACGGCTTCCACGACACGGCCAACGCCGTTGCCACCGTCATTTACACCCACTCGCTCGAGCCAGGCATTGCCGTCGTGTGGTCCGGAATTTGCAACCTTGCAGGCGTGCTCTTCTCAACCGGCACGGTGGCCTTTGCCGTCATCGCGCTGCTGCCGGTCGAATTGATTTTGCAGGTCAGCTCCGGCTCGGGCTTCTCCATGGTGTTTGCGCTCCTCATCGCCGCGATTCTATGGAATCTCGGAACATGGTGGTTCGGCCTGCCGGCTTCGAGTTCGCACACCATGGTCGGCTCGATCATCGGCGTGGGCCTGGCCAACCAGTTGTTGAATCCGCACACCGGCGCCTCGGGCGTCGATTGGGATCAGGCCATCAAAGTTCTCAAGGCGCTGCTCTTCTCTCCGCTCATCGGATTTGCTCTTGCCGGGCTCCTCATCCTGATCTCCAAGCGCCTCGTCAAGTTCCCCGAGCTCTATGAAGCCCCAAAGGACAATCAGCCGCCGCCGTTTCCCATTCGTGTGCTGATGGTGCTTACCTGCACCGGAGTCAGCTTCTTCCACGGCTCCAACGACGGGCAAAAGGGTATGGGCCTCATCATGCTCATTCTCATCGGCACCGTGCCAACAGCCTACGCGCTGAACCACACCATCAGCCCCGCACAGGTACAGGACTTCATCGCCGCGTCAGAACAGGCAGGACGCATTCTTGATCGACACGTTGACTCACGCGGCGTCCTTGGCTCCAACCCGCGAGCGGAAGTCACCGACTACATTCGCACCCGCCAGATGCGGCCTGATACTGTTCTCGCCCTTCGCGAACTGGTCAACAACGTGGACCGCCAGGTCGTTCTCCATCGTGAGTTCAATGCCCTCCCACCCCAGGATCAGGGCAACGTGCGCAATGACATGTACGTGGCCAGTGAGGCGCTCCGTTTCATGATCCAGGCTCACGACCCGGTCTTCACCGCCAGCGAAGCCGCGGCACTTAATAACTACAAGAGCAAGGTAGACATTTCAACCAAGTTCATTCCTACATGGGTCAAGGTAGCCGTAGCCCTCGCCCTTGGGCTGGGCACGATGGTTGGATGGAAGCGCATCGTCATCACGGTAGGCGAACGAATCGGGAAGGAGCACTTGACATACGCAGAGGGCGCGAGCGCCGGCCTGGTGGCCATGTGCACCATCTTCGCAGCAGACAAATTTGGCCTGCCGGTGAGTACCACGCACATTCTCAGCTCGGGCGTGGCCGGCACTATGTCAGCGAACGGAAGCGGCCTGCGATTCTCCACGATTCGCAACATCGCCGCAGGCTGGGTCCTTACGCTTCCCGCCGCAGCCTTGCTTTCAGGGCTGCTCTACTTGATCTTCCGCCATTTCGCTTGAGGCGTACCTTCGCCGGATCGAGCAACGGCGTGTTTTCTCCTGCAATTCATCCCCCATTAATCTGGCTGGTATATCCATTGCAGCATCCGAATTCCGCTTCCCCCAGGCGTAGCCGGAGCGAATCCAAGTCAATACCGGAGAAACAAATGGCCGACATGGCGACCACCGTACCTCGTCCCCCCGCCGCAGTGCTGCTCGACAAGAAGATGAAGAAATCACACGCCATAATCAGCGCGGGCGTTGTCATTTTCGCGATGGTTTTCGGCCTCGGCTTCATCGCTGTGCACCTGGCACAGGACCTTAATAGCGTGCCCTTCGTCAGTATCTGGCCGTTCGTGCTTCTCGCCGTGGCGCTGGTGATCGCGCTCGGCTTCGAGTTCGTCAACGGCTTCCACGATACGGCGAACGCCGTCGCGACCGTAATCTACACCCACTCGCTCGAGCCCAACATCGCCGTGGTCTGGTCTGGCCTGTGCAACCTGGCCGGAGTTCTCGTCTCCTCCGGCGCCGTAGCCTTCGCCGTCATCACCTTGCTGCCGGTCGAGCTCATCCTCCAGGTAAGTGCCGGCGCCGGCTTCGCCATGGTCTTTGCCCTGCTCATCGCCGCCATTCTTTGGAATCTGAGCACCTGGTGGTTCGGCCTGCCTGCCTCTAGCTCTCACACCATGGTCGGCTCCATCATCGGCGTCGGCGTCGCCAACCAGTTGATGAACGCCCACAGCGGAACCTCGGGCGTGGACTGGGAGCAAGTCGCCAAGGTCTTCAAAGTGCTGCTGATCTCGCCGGTCGTCGGCTTCGGCGCAGCTGCCCTGCTGTTTCTCCTGTCCAAATGGCTCATCAAGTATCCGGCGCTTTTCGAGGCGCCCAAGAACGCCGCGCCTCCGCCGTGGCCCATTCGCGCCCTCCTGGTTCTTACCTGCACCGGCGTCAGCTTTTCCCATGGCTCCAACGACGGCCAAAAGGGAATGGGCCTCATCATGCTCATCCTCATCGGAACCGTACCCACTGCCTACGCCCTCAATCACGCCGTCACGCCCAAGGATTCTCAGGATTTCATTGCGGCCTCTGAGCAGGCCGGGAACATCCTGGACAAGCACGTGGACAAAACAGGGATTCTGGGCGCCGACGCCCGCTCCGAAGTCACCAGCTATATCTCCACCAAGCAGTTGCAGCCGGACACGGTTCTGGCCCTGCGTGAACTGGTTGAGGACCTGAACCACGAAGTCGCCCTCTACAAGGAATTCAAGGCGGTTCCGGCAAGCCAACAGACCAACGTCCGCAACGATATGTACGTGGCCAGCGAAGCCATCCGCCTGATGCAGAAGAGCCACAACCCCGCTTTTACTGCCGAAGAAAACGCCGCCCTGACCAACTACAAGGGCAAGGTGGACAAGGCCACCAAGTTCATCCCCGCCTGGGTCAAGGTGGCTGTGGCCCTGGCGCTGGGCATGGGCACCATGGTCGGCTGGAAGCGCATTGTCGTCACCGTCGGCGAGAAAATCGGCAAAGAACACCTGACCTACGCCCAGGGCGCTTGCGCGGAACTGGTTGCGATGGCCACCATCTCCGCCGCCGACAATTTCGGCTTGCCGGTCAGTACCACGCACGTTCTCAGTTCGGGCGTGGCCGGGACCATGGCCGCCAACAACAGCGGCCTTCAGATCTCGACAATTCGCAATATCGCGGCTGCCTGGGTCTTCACCCTCCCCGCCGCGGCGCTTCTCTCCGGAACGCTCTTCTGGCTCTTTCGAGAGTTCAGCCGCTAAGTCTCGCGTCACGAAGACTGGGGAAATCATAAAATCATTTTTGCCTGACCCGATGGAGGTCTGCATATGGCGATCGATACTGCTGAACTTGACAGAATGCAGAGCGCTTACAAGGCTGCTGTAGAGCAGTGGGTTGCCGCCATCCGGGCGGAGGAGGCTTTAGCGTCGGCAAATCATGATGTCGCACAGGTGGACGAATGGGAGGCCGCTGCCGATCGCGAAGAAGAGGCGAGAAACAAGGCCAAGGCCGCCAAGAAAGACTATGAGTCCGCTCTGCGTGAGGAATTCTACAACTTCTGACTCGCCGCCACCGCTCTGGCTCCGGCACGTCCTCTAGCCACCTCCGCACGACCCGCCATCGCGGTCTGCCACAAATGCTCTTACGGGTCATCAGGTCGTCCGAAGCCTCGGACGACCTTTTTCCTTTCTTTGCACACGACATAGAACTCCAACATCGACGCAGGCCTTGATCCATTCCGGTACCATAACTGAGGTACTGATTCGAGAATGAGCCTGAAAGCAAAATTGGAAGCTGTCATCTACGCCGCGGAGGAGCCGGTCACACTGGCCCAGCTCGCCGCGCTGTTTGCCGCCGATGCCCTGGATTGGAAGGCAGAACAGCAGGCCGCCGCCGCGGCTGCCGAAACCGCCTCAGAAACCGACAATCCCACCCCTTTGCTGGCCGAGGGACTGGAATACCTTGGCCTGGAGCAAACTCCCGCCTTCTACGCGGTCGTTCCGCCCGAAGCCTCCACTAGCGACCTTGAACGCTACGACACTGGCACAGCGCAGGCAGCCGACTCCGCCGAGGAATCTTCTTCTGTGGCAGAAGAAGGGGAAACTTCGAGCCCTGCTTCAGAGGCAGCACCTGCCGAGTCTCCCGCGGACGCCGAAGGAGAGGCTAAGCGCGCCGCCCGTCAGCGTGACCGTGAGGTCAAAGCCATCCTGCGACAGCTCATCGACGAACTCATCGCCGCTTATGCCTCCGATGATCGCGGCGTGGAAATTCGCGAAATCGCCGGCGGCTATCGCGTGGCCACCAAGCCAGAATGCCACGATGCGGTGCGGATGTTCATCAAAAGCCTTAAGCCACCCATGAAGCTCTCACTGCCGGCCCTCGAAACGCTGGCCGTGATCGCTTACAAGCAGCCGGTCACTGCGCCCGAGGTCAACGAAATTCGCGGCGTGGATTCATCCGGCGTCTTCGGCTCGCTGCTGGCTCGCAAACTCATCACCACCGCCGGCCGCAAACCCGTTATCGGCAGGCCCATCCTCTATAAAACGACCAAGGAGTTTCTGCTGCGCTTTGGCCTCAAGGACGTGGCCGAGCTTCCCTCCATGGAAGAATTCGAGAAGATGGCCGCCATCGAACTCGACGAGACGCCGGGTGACGCTGAACAAGACGCCGAATTTAGTCCCAATGTTGGCCCCGAACTGGACGAAAATGCTTCAGAGGAACACGAAGCTGGGGCTGCCGCAGAAACCGCCCCAGCACCCGAATCAGCAGCGGATCCTGAACCTGCATCATCCCTCCGACAGGGATCAACGTCCGCGGAGGCCGCGCCTGGCGAGCTTCCCCCAACAGAACAGGCAGAAACCGAGACTTCTCCCCATGACTGACAACCCCGAATCCGAATCGGTTACGCCGAATCCGGACGAAGTCCCCAAGGCCAAAAAGCGGAAATCCAAAGCAGCGCCTAAGTCCGAATCCAAGACCGAAGCCAAGCCGAGAAATTCGAAGGCCAAGCCGGTCAAACCCGTAGACCCGATTGGCGATCTCACCGACGGCGAGGCTGCTTCTGCCACCGGGCCTGTCGCTGAAGCTGGTGCTGCGAAAGCATCCAATGCTGCTCCGTCAAGGGAGCCTGTGGTCAGAGAAGAGACGACTCGGCCAAATGTTGTCGAATCCACCCCCGAGCAAGCTGAACCTGCGGTCTCGTCCGCCGCAATCGATGCGCAAACCAGAGAACCGGCTCAATCAGAGTCAAAAGGAGAGGAGAACGCCTCCGAATCTGAACAGGCCGCCGCGCCACGCCCCCCGCGCAAACTGGAGCGTCTGCAGAAGATCCTCGCCCAGGCCGGAATTGCCAGTCGACGCAGCGCCGAAACCATGATTACCGAAGGCCGCGTGCAGGTAAACGGCAAAGTCGTCACCCAGTTAGGCTCCAAGGCCGACGCCGCGCAAGACCACATCCGCGTCGATGGCAAACTGCTCCACGGAGCCGAACGTCTGCGCTACTACATGCTCAACAAGCCCAAGGGTTTTGTCACCACCGTCAAGGATCCCGAGGGCCGGCCCACCGTCATGCAATTCTTCGAGAAGATGGCCGAGCGCCTCTACCCCGTCGGCCGCCTCGACTACCAGAGCGAAGGGCTGCTCCTGGTGACCAACGACGGCGAATTGGCCAATAAGCTCACAAAAGCCGCTTCCGGCGTGGAGAAAACCTACCTCGTCAAAGTCAGCGGCCAGCCCACAGAGGATCAGCTCGACATCCTGCGCGGCGGCGTCTCCATCGAGCGCGGCAAGGCCGGCGAAGGCCGCGTCCGCACTGCTCCGGCTCGCATCCGCCAGGTCCGCCAGGGCGACAACCCCTGGTACGAAGTGGTGCTCATCGAGGGCCGCAACCGCGAGTTACGCAAGATGTTTGAAGAGATCGGTCACTTTGTGGAGAAGATTCGCCGCGTGGGTTATGGCCCGCTCGTATTGGATCAGGAACCGGGCAATCTGCGCGAACTGGAGCCGGAAGAGCTGGCTGCTCTGCGCCTGGCAGCCGACGGCAAATTGCGCACACCCAAAGCGAAGGAACTTCGCCGCCGCAATGCCATGGACGCGCAGTTGCCTACACTGCCTCCCCGCCCCACCCGTCCGCGGCCCGCGATGCCATTCCCACCCAAGCAATCTGTCGACCGGCCAACCTCTCCGCGATCAGCGGCCTCGGCCAACAAGCCTCCGGACCGCGCCATGCCGGAGCGCATCGGCGATTATCGCCCAAGGCCATCGTTCAACCGGCCCCCGAACACCGGCAAGCCGTCTCGGCCTGGCCGGCCCCCGGGCGAAGGTTTCCAATCTCCCATCGACCTCAGCAACCGCCGCGGCCCAGACCGTGGGCCAACCCGCGGTCCTTCTCGCCCCGACGACCGCGCGAGCCGCGCCAGCAGCGGCCCAGCCAGGTTTGGCTCTACTCGGCCTGCATGGCAGAAGGACGATCGATCTACCCGCCCTTCTGGTCGTTCACCGGCGCGTCCCGAGTGGAACAAGGCAACCGGCTCTGGCCGAAACTTTGCCCCCAAGGTGGGCGGGCCTGGCTCGGGAGCGCCCCGGACGGCCGCGCCCAGAAGATCCGCCGACAAGCCCGCATGGACTAGACCGCCCGCCGGATCGCGTCCCCCTTTCAACCGAACCACGCCTTCCCGCCCCACGCGGCCCGTTCAAGCCGAAGATCTTGCCCTAAAAAGACCGTCCGGCCTGCGCATCGATGCGATTGAACCGGATCAGCCCAGCTCCCGGAGCCCCGGCCGCCCAGCCTCCAGCCGGCCCCCATTCAATCGACCCGGGTCCGCACGACCTTCTTATGGGGCCGGCTCCAAACCTGAGCGTCCCAGATCTGACCGGCCCCGGCTTGATAAACCCAGGTACGACAAAGCCGGTATTGATAACCCCAGATTCGATCGTCCCCGGCCAGACCGTCTCGGCCGAATCCGGACAGGTACGGACCGTTCCGGCACAGCCCGCCCATTCCGCGGAGAAGGCGGCCTCGCGCGGCCTTTCACCACCAGCTCGGGCAAGCCGCGAGCCGGTGGCGCGCGCCCCAGCACCAAGCCGAGTAAGCCCGGCGGCCGCTCTTACGGTTCCGGATCCAGCTCTCGTCCCGCACGTACTGGAGGTTCAGGTCCACGTTCAGGAGCAAAGTCGGGCTGGAAGCCAAAGCCAGGTGGCCCCGGCAACAAAGCAGGGCCCGCAGGCGGAAAACGCACTGGCCCGCAAGGCGGAAACAAGCGCAAGTAAGGCGAACGGCTCCATGCAAGTGCCGTAATCGCTGGCAGATGTTTTCTCCAAATTAATTCATGCAACCCATCGGTTGCGTGTTTGTCGCCGTTTGCGGTATTATGCAACCTGGAGGTTGCCTTGATGGGTGACCGCATTGAAAAGCGCATCGAGCTCAATGCGCCCGTATCGCGCGTCTGGCGTGCGATTACCGACTACCGCGAGTTTGGCGAATGGTTTCGTGTGAAACTGGATGGTCCCTTCGTTCCGGGACAGGTGTCCCGCGGCCAGATCACGCACCCGGGCTACGAACACCTCAAATGGAAGGTCCGCGTGCAGAAGATAGAACCCGAGCGGCTTTTTTCGTTCACCTGGGGTCATCCCAAGTCCATCGAGAAATCGGACTACTCGCAGGACGATGGTGAGGAGCCGACTACGCTCGTCGAATTCAGGCTGGAAAAGACCGCGACCGGCACCCTGCTCCTACTCACCGAGTCTGGCTTCGATCGGCTTCCCAACGACCGCCGCGCGGAGGCTTTTCGCAGAAACGATGGCGGCTGGACCGAGCAGATGAAGAACATTGAGAGACATGTCACACAAACTTCGTAAGCGAATTCTCGCCAAACCGAAGGCTCGCGCGCGGGTCTTTGCTGCCCTGGGCGATAAGACACGCCTCGCGCTGGTCGCGCAGCTCTGCTCCGGAAAACCGTGCTCCATCGCCCGGCTGGCGGAAGATTCCAAGCTGACCCGACAGGCGATCACGAAGCATCTGCGCGTGCTCGAGCAGGCCGGAATCGTGCGCAGCGCTCATGCCGGACGCGAGCGCCTGTTCGAGTTCGACCCCGAGCCAATGGAAGGTCTCAGAGAGTACCTCGACTCCGTTTCAAAGGAATGGGATAAGGCGCTGTCGCGTCTCAAATCGTTCGTGGAAAATCAGGGTTAAGAGAGCGATTCGACTCTTCGGAATTGAACTGGCATTGGCACGTCCTACCGGTGGAAGCGCGACAGAAGATAAAAAAGCACCGACAGTACAACGCTGATCAAAATCGAAGTACCAAGAGGAACGTAGACCGACGCATGTTTGCCCTTGTAGGCAAAGTCGCCTGGCAATCTGCCCAGCGGCATGCCGAAACGTCCCGCGATCAGCAGCAGCGCTCCGATGAGGGCGATCAGGAGGCCGAGGCCGAGAAGCGCTTTACCAATGTCGCTCATGGACAGCCTCTAATTCCCTGTCTCGGCTAGGATACTAGGAAAGATCGGTGCGCGAGACGGGCGTAGCGCTCGCCCCGGGGAGGAAGATCGATGCGGACTCTGATTTTGCTCGCCGGCATTCTCTGTGTTCTGTTCGTGCTGCTTGATGCCTTTCAAACCATCATTCTTCCGCGCCGCGCTACGGGGCGCTTCCGCATCACGCGCATTTTCTATATCGTGACGTGGAGACCATGGGCCTTCTTCACCCAGTGGCTTCATAATCCTCGCAAACGGGAGACTGCTTTTAGCTTCTTTGGACCCTTGTCTTTGATTTTCCTGTTGGTTGTCTGGGCCAGCGGGATGATCTTGGGTTTTGCGCTCATTTACTATTCCATGGGCAGCCCCTTCAACGATACTTCGCAGGGACGTACTTTTCGATCCGACCTGTACGTCAGCGGAACCACCCTTTTTACTCTCGGGCTGGGAGATGTCACGCCGAGCAGTCAGGTTACACGGGAGCTCGTCATCCTGGAAGCGGGAATCGGATTTGGCTTTCTGGCGGTGGTCATGGGATATTTCCCCGTCCTGTATGGCGCGTTCTCCCTTCGCGAAGTGAGCATCTCGTTGCTGGATGCACGCGCCGGCTCCCCCCCAACGGCCGCGGAGCTGTTGCACCGGCACTCCTATGACGGCGCCCAAAGAGCTCTGTCTACTTTACTGGAGGAGTGGGAGCGCTGGTCGGCAGAACTGCTGGAGAGCCATATCTCCTATCCGCTTCTCTGCTATTTCCGGTCTCAGCATAGTAACCAGAGCTGGATCAGCGCACTGACCGCCATTCTCGACACGTCGGCTTTGCTGATTGCGGGGGTCCGCGGACACGAAGCCCGACAGGCTCTGCTCACTTTTGCCATGGCAAGGCACGCGGTGGTCGACCTGTCGCAGATCCTTTCACTCACTCCCGTCAACGATGCTCCTGACCGACTTCCTCCCGAGCGCTACGAAAAGCTCTACAGTCTGCTCTGCCAAAGCGGAATCAGCGTCTGCCGGGACGACCTTTCCATGGAGCGCCTTCGTGAGATGCGGTACCTCTATGAGGGTTACGCCGAAGCGCTGAGCCGTTACCTGCGCATGCCTTTACCTCCGTGGATTGCTGACCATCCGCACAAAGATGACTGGCTCGCCGTCGCCAAACTGCGCTCCCGGGCCGAAGCCGCCAACCCGGCACAGGTTGGGAACAATCCTGAGGAACCTCAAAGCATCATTGGCCTCGTCGACCATCACCACGACTTTTGAGTTAACAACGTGGCACAGATCATTCGAGCGTGGCCCGAAAGACCCGTGACCGCATCGTTTGATCGGAAGATTCAACTCCGTTATATATTGGACAAACCACAGAAGTGCCAGCCCGGGAACGGTCAGAAGCGCGATCAGAAGCAAGATTGCGATAAGCGGTGCCGGCAATTCAAGCTCAGATTTGGACGGGCTCTACTTTCACCATCGAACACAAAGAAGGCAAAACTCCATGTACGGTGATCTTCCATCTCGCCGGTCCGTTCACAGCGCGCGACATGTTTAGCTCTCTCACGCCCCTCGCCCTACGCAACATGTTCGAGTTCCCTTCCGACGACAACCCACCCTCTCTGAACATCTTCAACTTGAGCCAGGTTCCATATATGGACTCAGCCGGCATCGGCATAATCGTCAGCCATTATGTTCGCTGCCAGGACAAAGGGATCCGGATGATTGCGGCTGGAGGCAGTCCGCGTGTCCTGCAACTCTTCAAGATCACTAAGGTCGACACCTTCATTCCCATGACTGCCACAGTCGAAGAGGCAGACGTTGATTAGCTCGACAGTTCATCGCGCAGCCCCGTCGATATTGCACGAGATGCGATCCTGCCCCCTGGACAGCGGCTGAGAGACCGCTGCCCAGAGGCAAATTGGTTAAGCGTCGAATTCCTGCGCCATCACCGCGTCAATCTTGTTGTCATTTATCGGAACATAGACCTCTGTAAGGCCTTCGCCCTTGACCGCGGCCGGGACCCCGTGCGCCTGTCCATTGCCGGCGGCGGCAATCTTCTCGCGATCGGGTTGCGAGAGGACCGCGGCCGGGGCTTCTCCGAGGGCAGCTTTGAAGATCGCCATGACCTGCTGCAGTGTGGCGAGACGCGGGTTGGTGAGCTGGCAAGCATCCTTTTTGGCGTTGATTCCCATCACTTCGAAATCGCACTCCTTGACCCCGAGGGTGGCAAGGTTGGCGGGAATGCCTACGTCGCTGGAGAGTTTGCGGATGGCGGCGATCGCCACGTCTGCAGCATGGATGGCAGAAAGGCCGTCGATGCTTTCGCCGAGCGCAACGGCGATATCGGCGTAGCGCTGGGGACAGGCGATCTTGTTGAACTCGCACACTTCAGGCAGAAGAATGGCGTTGCAGACGCCGTGCGGGAGGTTGTAGAAGCCGCCCAATTGATGCGCCATGGCGTGGACGTAGCCGAGGCTCGCATTATTGAAGGCCATTCCGGCCAGGTACTCGGCATAGGCCATCTTGTCGCGGGCTTCAAGGTTGGTGCCGTTGGCGACCGCGGGACGCAGGTAGTTGGCAACCAGGCGGATGGCCTGGAGAGCACAGGCGTCGGTGATGGGCGTGGCAATGGTGGAAACGTAGGCCTCAACCGCGTGGGTAAGCGCATCCATGCCAGTGGCGGCGGTGAGCGAGGCGGGCATCCCGACCATCAGCAGAGGATCGTTGATGGCGATATTCGGTGTAACGCGCCAATCGACGATGGCCATCTTCACATGCGTATCGGTGTTGGTGATGATGCAGAAACGGGTCATTTCAGACCCGGTACCCGCGGTGGTGTTGATGGCCAGAAACGGAGGCATGGGCTTGGTGGACTTGTTTACGCCCTCGAAGTCGCGAATATTGCCGCCATTGGATGCGACGAGGCCGATGCCCTTGCCGCAGTCGTGGGAGCTGCCACCGCCGAGAGTGACGATGCCGTCGCAACCGTTCTCGGTGTAGGCCTTCAGGCCGTCAGCCACGTTCTTGTCGGTCGGGTTTGGCTCAGCGCCGGCGAAGATGGTCGCCTGGAGTCCGGCGGCGACGAGGAAGTCCTTGATCTGGTCGGCAACGCCGAGCTTGTTGAGTCCGCCATCGGTGACGATGAGGAGATGTTTTGCGCCGAGCGCCTTGGCCTGCGCGCCTGAGTCCTTTGCGCAGCCGATACCCATCAACGAAACGGTGGGAATGAAGAATCCATATGTCTGTTCTGCAAGAGCCATGATCTTTCTCCTTGAAAGTGTTCTCCGCGGTGCGGAGGTTTAGAGATTGCAACCCCCTCAAGGGGCCCACGCGCAGTCGTTCCAGATCTGAAGCTAATGCATCGAGCGGAAGATTTGCGCACTCCCGATACTGCTGAACGTAAACTTCTTTCCTGGCGGAGCCAGGGGCTTTCCTCTCTTGATGTCACCCACGGTCTTGTGCGTGGGAATTTCGACCGCAGGCAGTCCGCGGGCCCAACAAGGAACCAGAATCTAAAAGAAGCCCAGCTTTCTGGGGCTGTAGCTGACGAGCAAATTCTTCGTCTGTTGATAATCGTTGAGCATCATGCGATGGGTTTCGCGGCCGATGCCGGATTGTTTGTACCCGCCAAATGCAGCGTGGGCCGGATAAGCGTGGTAGCAATTGGTCCACACGCGGCCGGCCTGGATGCGGCGGCCCATGTGGTAGCAAAGATTTGCATCACGCGACCACAATCCGGCGCCGAGCCCATAGAGGGTGTCGTTGGCAATGGCCAGAGCTTCTTCTTCGGTTTTGAAGGTGGTCACGGAGACGACAGGCCCCAGGATTTCCTCCTGAAAGATGCGCATGCGATTGTTTCCGCGGAAGACGGTGGGCTGAACATAATAGCCGCCCTTCAGTTCGCCAGGGAGATTGGCTCGACCGCCGCCGATGAGAAGTTCAGCGCCTTCGCGCTTGCCGATTTCGATGTAGTCGAGGACCTTCTGCATGTGGCGGCCTGTGATTTGCGCGCCGATCATGGTGGTGGGATCGAGAGGGGAGCCCTGGCGGATGGCACTGACACGCTGGAGGGCGCGCTCCATGAAGAGGTCGTAGATGCTTTCCTGAATGAGGGCGCGGCTCGGGCAGGTGCAGATTTCACCCTGATTGAGGGCGAACATGGCGAAGCCTTCCAGCGCCTTATCGAAGAAGTCGTCGTCTTTGTCAGCAACATCTTCAAAGAAGATATTGGGCGATTTGCCGCCAAGCTCGAGCGTGACAGGGGTCATGTTTTCGCTTGCATATTTGAGGATCTGGCGGCCGGTGGCGGTGGCGCCTGTGAAGGCGATCTTGGCGATGCGGGGACTGGACGCGAGCGGCTTGCCGACTTCTTCGCCGAACCCGTTGACGATGTTGAGCACGCCGGGCGGAAGCAGATCGCCGATCAACTCGGCCCAGACAAGAATGCTCGCCGGGGTTTGTTCGGATGGCTTTAGCACAACGCAGTTGCCGGTTGCCAGCGCAGGCGCGAGCTTCCATGCGGCCATGAGCAACGGGAAATTCCAGGGAATGATCTGCGCGACAACTCCAAGTGGCGCGGCGAAATGATAAACAACGGTATCGTGATCGATTTCAGCGGCGCCTCCCTCCTGCGCGCGAATGCAACTGGCGCAATAGCGGAAATGGTCGATGGCGAGGGGAATATCAGCGACCATGGCTTCGCGGATGGGCTTACCGTTATCCCAGGTTTCGGCCATCGCGAGCGTGCTGAGGTGCTCCTCCATGCGGTCGGCGATCTGATTCAGCAGGATAGACCGCTGGGTGATGCTTGTGCGTGCCCAGCCATCTTTCGCGGCGTGAGCGGCGTCGAGCGCTAGTTCGATGTCGGCTGCGCTGGAGCGTGGAACCTGACAGAATGGCTCGCCGGTAATGGGCGTAATGTCATCGAAATAGATACCTGCAACGGGCGCGACCCACATGCCGCCGATGTAGTTTTCGTATTGCGCGCGGAAGGTAATCGACTCGGTGAGTTCGTGCAATGGCGATGATTGAACCATATTTGCGGGCATCCGATCGCTCCCTCGCTGCATCTTGAAAAACTTTTTTTTTCCGCAGTAACGTTGGCAATCCGAGGGCCATTCGCACAGCGAGCGCGACAAGAGAACCACGACCTGAACGCATCTTGCAGCGCTGCAGGAGGTTAGACTCGCTTGCTTCAGCTGGATTTGGAGGCCGCCCACAACGAGAATTGAGCTCCAACCGTCGCATTTTGCGACGTCACCGCGACAGACACGCAACACTTTTGGCGGCCAAGAGTGTTGTGATCCTGCGACAAGCGCTGTTGAGCGGTGCTAGAATCTGCGTCGTTATGCCGCAAGTGCAGTCGTGCTCGTTTCGAAACAAGTGGGAAGAAGAGCACGGGGAAACCTCGTTGGTGCTGCTCTCCGCAGATCGCTCTGCGGCTCCGCAGTGTCTTTCGCCGATTGCGGCTTCATGGGAGCGCTGCAGACAACATGGACTTTTACGCGTAACTTTGCCAAGCTTGGATCTGCTGGCTGAGTCAGAATTGAAGCGGCGCAAAGAGCAACACAGGACCCTGGTGCAGCTCGCTGAGAACGAATTGTGCGTCTTGCGGCGAGCCATCACGGGAGCAGACGGACTGGTGCTCTTGGCCGATCCTGATGGCACCATTCTGGATGGATGTGGCGACAATAGCTTCGTTGAAAAAGCGCAGCGAGTTTCTCTTCGCCCGGGGGCCATATGGAGCGAGATCAGAGCAGGCACGAACGCAATTGGAACAGCGCTGGAAGAACGGCGACTTGTGCAGGTGGTGGGTAACCAGCACTTTCTCGACCAGAACCGCTTTCTCATTTGCACTGCGATACCGGTGATGAGCCCGACGGGAGAAATCGCCGGGGTGCTGGACGTTTCTGGCGATGTGAGACAGCCGCCAATGCACACATCAATGCTGGTGCAGCTTGCAACGGCAAAGATCGAGCATGAATGGGTGAGCCGCAATTTCGCGCACGATCTGCTGGCCGCATTTCATCCGCACCCGAACTGGCTGGGCACGCCGCATGAAGGGCTGCTGGCGTTTCGGGATGGAATACTCGCGGGCGCGAATCCAGCGGCGTTGCGGTTGCTCGGTCTGGATCCGATGGCGATCGGCAAAATCGGCTGGAGCGAAATCTTTTCGAGCGAGCCCGTGTATGGGAGAGCCGAGCTTTTTCCGCGCAATCATTCCGGGATGTTCTATGCGCACGTGCAGAAGACGGCGGAAGCGGTGCGGGTCTCAATGCCGGGTGCGGACAACGCGCCTGAAGTTGTTGTACGCGAAGACGGGGTGTGGGATAGCGACACGATTCAGATGCTGAGCAAGGCGCGTCGCGCCTATGAAGCGAGCATCCCGATTCTGCTGCAGGGCGAGACGGGCACGGGAAAAGAGGTGCTGGTGCGCGCCATTCATCGGCATTCTTCGCGTGCCGCTGCGCCGCTGGTGCCGGTAAATTGCGCGGCGATTCCCGAGGGACTGCAGGAAGCCGAGATGTTCGGCTATGAAGACGGCGCGTTTACCGGTGCGCGGCGCAAGGGCAATCCGGGGTACATCCGACGC
Organism: uncultured Acidobacteriaceae bacterium; assembly: GCA_963800145.1. GTDB lineage: Bacteria > Acidobacteriota > Terriglobia > Terriglobales > Acidobacteriaceae > Telmatobacter. The sequence continues at coordinate 169,916 of CAWCZX010000003.1, forward strand.
GCTGACGGCGGGACGCTGTTTCTGGATGAAATTGGCGACATGCCGCTGGCGCTGCAGGCGCAATTGCTGCGCGTGCTACAGGACGGCGAAGTGACTCCGCTGGGAGCGAGCCGCTCAGTGCGCGTCGACTTCAGGTTGATTGCGGCGACTCACCGCGATTTGCAGGCCGCGGTTGCCGAAGGCAAATTCCGAGCTGATCTCTACTATCGGCTGCGGCACATGGTTTCGTATCTCGCACCGCTTCGCAAGCGGCGCAACCTGCCCGGCATTCTGGATGCCATGCTGAAAAGCTTTGGCGCAGAGGAACGGGGAATTCGACTTACGGCAGCGGTGCGTCAAAGGCTGCTGGAGTATCACTGGCCGGGAAACCTGCGTGAGATGTCGAACCTGCTGCATACGCTTGTCGCGCTGGCTGAAGACGGCGGGTGGATTGATGTCGACAGCCTGCCGCAGGATATGGAAACAGAGCAGTCAGGAAAGCTGTCGGTGATGACCGATGAGTTGATGCGTAAAGCGATCAACGACCACAGCGGAAACATGACTGCCGCGGCACGCCAGCTCGGCCTGCATCGCAGCACACTCTACAGGCGGCTTTCGGGGTCGTAGAGACTCAATCTCGAGAATTCCATTTCAGAGTTGCTGCGCGTTTGGAGCGCAGCGGAGGGTCAGCCTCCGATTTGGCTCATCGCAAAGGCGCTGTCCATGGCGCTTGTCGGCCCCTTGATTGCGACATGGTTTGGACGGGGAAATGCGCATCACCGGATGCTGCCGTCATCGCTACGCTCGGTACCAGGCCGCGTTGAGCTCGGCAAAATATCGAAATTGCATGGGCGAATCGCCAGGCGCGAGAATGGCGCCCGTGGGGCACACATTGGCGCACGAGCCACAGCCGATACAGCGGAGGGGGTTGATGTGCAACTGCTCTGCTTCGGCATATTCGAGGTCGTTGAGGGTGGGGTGAATCGCCTTCCGCATACACGCGGCGACACAGCGCATGTCTTTGATGCATCGATCGTTGATTACAAATGCGCGGGCCATCAAATCCATCCTCAACGTGCTGCCGTTTACCTCAGTGCGGGGCGTCTTGCGCACCTCGATTGCGCGGGGGCGTCGCATCGCGCTGGCGACCTGCATCAAACTGCGGCCCAGGAGGCGACACCGCCTCAGATACCTAATCACCGCTGTTGGTTTGTCAGATGTGATGTCTATCACATCCCAAGCCGCCATTCGTGACTTCAATAGACTGCAGCGTGTGACGTATTGCACTTTTATCGCGTTCCCGGAAGACGTCATGCGAGGCGAAAGGCAGTTGCCGACGCACTCTTATCGATTATTCATTCCGAACATCAGGCATAGCGAAACGGCGAGGCAGGGCTGCTCATTTGAGGGCAGCTTGATTATTTTGATTTGAAAGAAAGTTGAGAAAGTTATGGAGAAGCGAACTCTGAATGTCAATGGCTTGGATCGTTCCTTGGTCGTCGATCCAAAAAAGAACTTAGCCGACGTGCTGCGCGATCAGTTGTTGCTGACGGGCTGCAAGGTCTGTTGTAGCGAAGGGCAATGCGGAACGTGCACGGTCATTGTGGACGGGAAAGCGATTCGCGCGTGCCTGACGCCGATCGCGAAAGTAAGGCCCGGCGCGAAGATTACGACGATTGAAGGCCTGGGAACTCCGGAGAACCTGCATCCGCTCCAGGTGGCGTGGATGGCGCACGGTGGTGCGCAGTGCGGCGTCTGCACGCCGGGCTTCCTGATGTCGGCTAAAGTGCTGCTCGACAAGAACACGGCTCCGAGCCGCGAGGACGTGCGGAAGTGGTTTGACATTCACAGGAACGCGTGCCGCTGCACGGGCTACAAACCACTCGTGGATGCGGTGATGGACGCGGCGGAAGTAGTGCGCGGTGAGAAGAAGAAAGAAGAGCTGCTGTTTGAGCCGGCCGACAATGGTTCGATTCTTGGATCGACGTATCGGCGGCCATCGGCGCTGGCAAAGGTGACGGGCGCGTGGGATTTTGGCGCCGATGTTGCATTGCACATGCCGCCCGACACACTGCGGCTGGCCCTGGTGCAGGCGGATGTATCGCACGCAAATATCAAGGCAATTGATACAGCAGAAGCGGAGACGATGCCCGGTGTGGCGAAGATTGTGACCTGGAAAGACGTGAAGGGCAAGAACGCGATCACGGGACTGATCACCTTCCCGACGAACAAGGGCGACGGATGGGATCGGCCGATTCTGTGCAAGGACAAGATTTTCCAGTTTGGCGACGCGGTAGCGATTGTGTGCGCAGATACCGAAGAGCATGCGCGCGCGGCTGCCGAGAAAGTGAAGCTGGACCTCGAAATTCTGCCGGCTTACATGAGCGGCGAAGCGGCGATGGCACCCGATGCGATCGAGATTCATCCCGGCGTTCCCAACGTGTACTACGAGCAAGGCGTGAAGAAGGGCGAGGAGACGAAGCCCCTGATGGAGACGGCTGCGCACGTGGTTGAGACGGAGACCTACTGCAGCAGGCAGCCTCATCTCCACCTCGAGCCCGACTGCGGTTGCGCGTACTTCGAAGACAACGGGCGGCTGACGATTCAGTCCAAGAGCATCGGCCTGCATCTGCATGCGGCGATGATCGGCCCCGGCATTGGCATTGAGCCGGAGAAGCTACGGCTGATTCAGAACGGAGCGGGCGGCACATTCGGCTACAAATTCTCGCCGACGATGGAAGCGCTATTGGGCGTCGCCTGCATGGCGACGGGACGGCCCGTTTCGCTGGTCTACAGCCAGTATCAGAACATCACGTATACGGGCAAGCGTTCGCCGGGCGATGTGAAGATCAAGCTGGCCGCGGATAAGGACGGCAAGCTGGTTGCGATGGAGACCAACTGGTGGATCGATCACGGCCCCTACTCGGAGTTTGGCGATCTGCTCACGGTACGGCAGGCGCAGTTTACCGGCGCAGGCTACGACATTCCGAACATTCGCGGGCGCGGCAAGACGGTGTGCACCAATCATGCGTGGGGATCGGCGTTCCGCGCCTATGGCTCGCCCCAGGCTCTGCTGGCCTCTGAAACCGCGATGGACATGCTGGCAGAACAAATGGGCATCGACCCATTCGATCTGCGCTATCGCAATCTTTATCGCACACCTGCGACGACGCCTACTGGACAGACTCCCGATGTGTATTGCCTGGAGACCATGTTCGATGCGCTTCGTCCAAAGTATGAAGAAGCAAAGAAGCGCTGCGCGGAGTTGTCGACCCCAGAGAAGCCGCGTGGCGTTGGTATTGCTCTTGGCGTGTACGGCTGCGGCCTCGATGGTCCGGATGGATCAGAGGCTTCGGTGGAACTGACCGGGACGGGCGTTACGCTGTTCAACTCCTGGCAGGATCACGGCCAGGGCGCCGATCTGGCGGCCCTGACGATTGCCCACGAAACGCTGCTCCCGCTGGGCATCGCGCCGGAACAGATCAAGCTGGAGATGAACGACACCCTGCTGCCGAACAGCGGGCCGTCGGGTGGAAGCCGGTCCAATGTGTTCACCGGAAATGCAACGCGTGTGAGCTGCGAGATGCTGTTGAACGCGATGCGCAAGCCGGACGGAACCTATCGCACGTATGACGAAATGGTTGCTGAAAAGATCGCTCTGCGCTACGACGGCAAATGGGTGGCCAGCGATTGCACAGCATGCGACTCGGAGACCGGACAGGGCAATCCCTTCCCGGTGTACATGTACGAGATCTTCATGCCGGAAGTGGAAGTGAATCGCGCGACGGGCAAAGTGCGCGTGGTCAAGTTCACGACGGTGGTGGATGTGGGCACGATCATCAATCGCTCAACCGTGGAAGGCCAGATTTATGGAGGCCTTGCACAGGGTGTTGGACTCGCGCTCAGTGAGGACTTCGAGGACCTGAAGGTTCACACAAGCCTCAAGGCGTGCGGGCTGCCGTATATCAGCGACATTCCCGACGACATCGAGATCATCTTCCAGGAGACACATCGTGCGCTGGGACCGTTTGGCGCGGCCGGTGTCGGCGAGGCGCCGTTGACCGCTCCTCACCCGGCAATTCTCAACGCCATCTACAACGCCTGCGGCGTGCGCATCCTGAAGGTGCCTGCGCTGCCGAAGATTGTGAAGGCGGCGCTGGATGCGCAGGCAGAACAGAAGCAACTCGCGCACGCGTAAGTCGCTGCGTGCCGCGAAAACCGCCGGGATGAAGCTACGGTTTCATCCCGGCATTTTGATATAAACCGCAACCACAGTCTTCCCCGAGCGATTGCGTAAGAAGAAGTGCTCCTAGTCGACTGTGCCGCGCTGAGAGCTTTTTATGTGCCGTTCTTCCTTTCCCGGCCTTGACGGAGCACAGCGCAAACACACCGTCTTCAAGATTGCGACTCGGTTGCATAGCTTGAATGCCGTGGGGGCCACAGCATGGATCGGGAACAAGTCAGGCGATGGGAGACGCAATGCATCCAGGAGCAGGCACCGGCCTGCACTGCAGCCTGCCCCGTACACGTGGATGCGCGCAAGCTGGTTGAGTGCGTAGCGCAAGGGGATTTTAAAGGGGGCCTCGCGGTTCTGGCGAATGCCGTTCCACTTCCTCTGATCCTCGCACATATTTGCGACCATCCCTGCCAGGTGATGTGCAGGCGCACGGATGCAGGAGAGGCCATTGAAATCGGCCTGCTGGAGCGGGCTTGCGCAGAATTCGGTGCGCCGGCGCCGGCGTCGCGTCCCCAGACAATGAGGAGTCAAAAAGTAGCGGTGGTCGGCGGCGGCATCAGCGGGGTTGCTGCGGCCGTCGGTCTATCGACACGCGGCTATATGGTGACGCTGTTTGAAGCCCGGCCGCAATTACTTGACCGCCTCCGTTCCGTGGGCGAAGACATCCTGCCTGCCCGCATCATCGATGCCGATCTGGCGGTGTTGAAGCGGGTGGGAGTCGAGGTGCGCTGCGAGGCCCTTATCAGCAGGCACGCAGGACCGTTCGGACTGGATGCGATTGCGCGGGATTTTGATGCGCTCTATCTTGCGCCCGGGCCGGATGCTCTGGGCGAAGATGTGCTGGAACTGTCGAGAACCCCGCAGGGCAGAATCAAGATCGATCCGCTCACTCTTGCGACCAGCCAGGCAAAAGTATTTGCGGGCGGCGCGCAACGATATGCGCCTGCACCGTATTCACCGATTGCGTCATTGGCCGACGGCAACTATGCGGCCGTTTCGATCGATCGATTTTTGCAGGGGGCATCTCTCTCGGCCAACCGCGATAACCAGGGCCCGTATGCGTCGCGGCTCTATGTCAATACCAAAGGGCTTGATGATTCACTTGCGGTTTGTCCTGTCGCGAGAACAAGCAGCTATTCGAAAGAAGAGGCGCAGCAGGAAGCAGCGCGATGCATTCCGTGCCAGTGTCTTGAGTGCGTGAAGGTCTGCTCGTACCTTGAGGAATACAACTCCTATCCCAAGAGTTACGTTCGCCAGATTTACAACAACGAATGCATCGTGATGGGCGTGCGCAAGGCCAATCGCATGGTGAACTCGTGCACGCTGTGCGGGCTGTGCACGTCGGTTTGCCCTGAGAATTTCAGCATGGCCGATGTGATTCTGGACGCGCGGCAAAGCATGGTGCGCACGCACAAGATGCCGCCTTCGGCGCACGACTTTGCCTTGCGCGATATGGAGTTCAGCCAGAGCGATGCGTTTACACTGGCGCGGCATCAGCCGGGATTTGCGTCGAGCGAGGCGGTGTTTCTTCCTGGCTGCCAGCTCTCGGCGTCGTCTCCGGGACATGTGGCAAGCTGCTATGAGCATTTACGAAAATCGCTGCCTGGAGGCGTAGGGCTCATTCTCGAATGCTGCGGCGCACCGGCGCGATGGGCGGGCAATGAAGAGAAATTTCAAGCAGCGCTGCGCACTATGGAGACGGCGTGGACGTCATTGGGCCAGCCGCGCTTGATTACCGCGTGCTCTTCGTGCTTCAAAACGCTGAAGGAGTACATTCCGCATCTTCCGGTGGAGCCGCTCTGGCCCTATCTTGCTTCTGCGCTCACGGGGGAAGCGCTGGCCCATGCAGGTTTGAAGGAACTGGCGATTCATGATCCATGCTCGACGCGCGGTGTGAGCGAAGTGGAAGTCAGCGCGCGCGCATTGCTTGGGGAACTGGGCATCAAGCCAATCGAGCTGAACGCTCCGGGGCAGACGACATGCTGCGGCTATGGCGGGCTGCAGCTTTTTGCCAATCCTGCACTTGCCGCAAAGACCGTTGCACGACGGGCTGCGCAGAGCGATGCGGATTTTGTGACCTATTGCGCGATGTGCCGCGACCGGTTTGCGCATGAGGGCAAGCGCGCGGTGCACATTCTCGACCTGGTCTTTGCAAACGGAGACGCGGGGACGGAAGCAACCGATCCAGCGGCGCGGCCCGATCCGGGATTTTCGCGGCGGCAGCAAAACCGCGCGCGAATGAAGACAAGGTTGCTGCGCGAGGTTTGGGGAGAAGAGGAGGTCACGGTGGGACCATCGATTGAGTTGCGGATCCCCGATGAGGTTCTGAGGCTGCTTGAAACACGCATGATCCTGGTGGAAGACGCGCGCCGTGCCATTGAACGGGCGGAACAAACCGGAGACAAGATTGAGAACCCTGTGACGGGGCGATCGCTGGCGTCGTTGCGCTCGGGCTGCGTGACGTACTGGGTGGATTATTCGGCTGAGAGGGACGCATTTGTTGTCCACAATGCCTACTCCCATCGCATGGAGGTGCGATGAGATGGACGATAAGCCAAATGCCGCATCACCGCCCGCTCCCTTGCTCTGCGGCAAGTGCAAAGTGCCGCTGCAACTCGGCAAGGTGACCGCCGTGTACCTGGGAAGCGAGTTTCCGATCGAGTTGTGGAAGTGCCCGGGCTGCGGAAAGATCCTGGTGCCGGAATCGCTGGCCACGGGCAAGATGCTGCAGGTGGAGCAGGCACTGGAGGACAAATGACATCGCTTTGCTCAGCATTGGATCCATCGGCATACGCGACGGGCAGAATCGCGCGAGAGAATAAGACGTTGTTCCGGCCGGGTGGATTGGAACTGACTGTGCGGGCGATTGCGCTGGCCGGAATGCGGCGGGGTTCGAAAGTCGTAGACATTGGCTGCGGTGCGGGGCAAAGCGTGGCATATCTGCGCACGCGGGGGTTTGAAGCGATGGGCATCGATTGCGCGGTCAGCGACAAACAGGCGGTGCACCCGCCTGACTCGCACCAGCACATCGTTGCGAACGCAGATGAACTGCCGCTGCGCGACTGCTCGACCGACGGAGTGCTGGCTGAATGCAGCCTTTCGGTCATGCAGGACCAGGAGCGTGTGCTGGCAGAATGTGCGCGTGTGCTGGTGGATGGAGGGCGATTGATGATCAGCGACTTATACGCTCGCCAGCCCAAGGCGATTGCGCGAGTTCGCGCGCTGAAGCGTTCGTGCGCTGCGGGAATGATCATCCGCGAGGAGCTGGAGGCGCGACTGGATAAACAGGGATTCACGGTCGACGTGTGGGAGGATCACTCGCAGGCTCTGCGCGAATGTGCGGCGCGCTTCATTCTGGAGCACGGCTCACTTGATGGATTGTGGCAATGCGATGGGGAGCACTCCGCGGAGACGATACAGGCTGCGATGAAGGCGGTGCGTGCTGGATATTTTCTTTTGGTCGCGAGGCGCCGTCAACGCGAAGCGCGGCCTGGAGGACGGAATGATGAACGATGATGCATTTCGCGTGATGGACCTTGCCATGCAGGGGTTTGAGTGCAGCCAGATCCTGGTGCAAATTTCGCTTGAGGCGCAGGGCGGTGAAAATCCGGCACTGATCAGTGCGATGACGGGACTGACGGGCGGCATGGGCTGCGGCAAAGCCTGCGGCGCACTTACGGGCGGATGTTGCGTACTGGGGCTCTATGCCGGCAAGAATTCAGCCGAACACAACGCCGACGACAAAATGCAGGCGATGCTGGCGCAATATGTCGATTGGTTTGAGGCCGAATACACTGCGCGCTATGGCGGCATCAATTGTGCCGATATCGTGCAGGATGACATGCGAAACCGGATGGCGCGCTGCCCAACGATTGTGATGGAGAGCCTGGAAAAACTGAAAGTGATATTGGCCGAAAATCATTATGAGTTCAGCAATCCAACACGGGCCGATTGACTCGGCTGGAAGTCGACTCGCGGCCATCGTTCTGGCCGCGGGTTACTCCTCGCGCATGGGATCGTTCAAGCCTTTACTGCGTGTAGGCGGCCGCACCGCCCTCGAGCGGAGCATCGATCTCTTTCGCGCTGCGGGAGTCGAAGAAGTGATCGCTGTGCTGGGCCACAGGGCGGAAGAGTTGCGATCGACCGCGGAGCGATGCGGGGCCCGGTGCGCGCTGAATCAGCGGTTTGAACGTGGGATGTATTCGTCGATCGTGGTGGGAAGCCGCGCATTGCCGCGCTGGGCAAAAGCGGCGTTCGTGTTGCCCGCGGATATTCCGCTGGTGCGTCCGAGCACGGTGCGCAAGCTGGCGCAGGAGTGGGCGCGATGGCAGGACGGAATTGCTTATCCGGTATTCGATGGGCGGCGCGGGCACCCTCCGCTGATTGCGCGAAAGATTCTTGATTTTGCAAAGGAAGAAGGCGCGGAAGGCCCGCTGTCTGTGTTTCTCGCCAGCCACGAACGCGACGCCATCGAAGTGCCCGTTGTGGATGAGGCTATCCACATGGACATGGACACGCGAGCCGATTATGAAGCGTTGGCGGCGCTTGCTGCGCGACGGGAGATTCCCACGTCGGCTGAGTGCGAGGCGATTCTCGCCGGCTTGCATGTAGAGGAGCCCATTATTGCTCACTCGCGCAAGGTGGCTGAAGTGGCGACAAAGATTGCAGGAGCTCTGTTGCGCAACGGAGTTGAATTGAACGCGGAACTGGTGCAGGCAGGCGCGTTGCTGCACGATGTGGCCAAGGGACAACCGAATCACGCCGTGGTCGGCGCGTCCATCCTGCGCGGCATGGATTTTGACCAGGTTGCAGACGTTGTTGCTACGCATACGGAATTGGGAAGTTTTGCCGATCTGGACGAAACGGCGATTGTGTATCTCGCTGACAAGCTGGTTCACGGCGTGAAAGTGGTCGCGCTGAAGGAGCGATTTGCGCCGGCACTGACACGATTCAAGAAAGATGCCGAGGCGCTGGAGGCTGCGCGAAGGCGAATGCAGAATGCGAGGGACGTGGCGCGCGCGGTGGAAGCGCGGGTGGGTGCAGATCTGAAAAGCATCATCAACGGAGATCTTGACTTGAACGATCGCGATGGCGCGGAGATGAGAGCGAATGCAGTGAGGACACGATGAGTGCGACCCCGGGGTTGGAGTCGGGCATGACGCTGGGCACGACCGAGAGCGTGTGTCCGGTATGCTTGCGGCATGTTACGGCCGAGCGCATCGCGGAGGGCGATGCCGTTTACCTGCGCAAGTCGTGCCCCGAGCACGGAGTGTCGAAGACGGTGATTTGGCGCGGGCTCGCGTCGTATGCGGCATGGGGGGGCGGACCTCGCACCGCCTCGCGGCCGGCCGTGTGCGGTTCCGCGGTCGAGCGAGGATGTCCTCACGACTGCGGCTTGTGTCCGGATCATCGTCAGCACACGTGCTGCGTAGTGCTGGATATTACGTCGCGATGCAACCTGGCCTGCCCGGTTTGCTTCGCATCGGCCAATTCGTCGCATGCACCCGACCCAAGCATCGAGGAAATCGAAGGATGGTGCCGCGCCCTTATGACCACGAGCGGGCCGGTGGGAATTCACCTTTCGGGTGGTGAGCCGACGGTGCGCCGCGATCTGCCGGAAGTGGTGAAGAGAATTCGCGCGCTCGGCTTCACCTACATCCAGCTCAACACCAACGGAGTGCAGCTGTCGCTCGAAGCAGAGTACGCGGGAGAGTTGAAGGAAGCCGGGCTGAGCTGCGTATTTTTGCAGTTTGACGGAGTGACCGACGAGGTTTTCAAGGCCATTCGCGGGCGCGCGCTGGTGGAGACGAAGTTGGCGGCAATTCAAAACTGCGCTCGACACGAACTCGGTGTGGTGCTGGTGCCGACGTTGATTCCGGGAATCAACACGGGGCAGATTGGCGAAATACTGCGCACGGCGATCGCGATCGCGCCGGTCGTGCGCGCTGTGCATTTTCAGCCGATTAGTTATTTCGGACGCTACCCGGCAGCGCCGCGGAATGCGGATCGCATCACGATCCCCGAGGTGCTTCGACTGATCGAGGAACAGACAGAGGGAAAGTTCAACACAGCGAATTTTTATCCCGCGTCGGGCGAGAATCCATACTGCTCATTCCACGGAAAGTTCTGGCTCTATCCCAATGGCAAAATCATAGCGGCAGCACGACCTGCGGCTGTTTCGTGCTGCGGGCCAGCCGCAGAACCCGCATTGATACAACTAGGAAGCACAAGGCAAGGCGAAGGTGCGCGACGCGCGCAGCGGTTTGTGGCACAGCACTGGGCTCTTCCCGCCGGGAATGGTTCACCCTTGAAGCAAAGCGAGATTGAGGATGGCATTAACACGGCGAGTCTGGATGCTTTTCTGGCCGAGGATAAGCAATCGTTCTGCATTTCGGGAATGGCATTTCAGGATGCGTGGAACCTGGATCTGGAGCGGCTGCGCGAGTGTTTCTTGCACGTGCTGAGCGAGCAGCAAAAACTCGTGCCTCTCTGCGCGTATAACCTGACTGGAGTGCAAGGACAGACGCTGTATCGCGGGCAACCCACCATCCGCGAAAGCGCGGGAGCACCGTCGTGAGCCCTGTTGACGCATGTGCGGCAGAGACTCCGCTGGAGAGCTGGATCGCGAGAAGGCTTGGGATGCAGGGATTGCCGCTCACGCGCGCCGCGATTGCGAAGCACCAGTTGAAAACACTGCGCGAGACTGTGACCTGGGCGCGAACGCATAGCTCCTTCTATGCGCGACGACTCGCGGAGTTGCCGGAAGGATTTCCCTGCTCTCTCGATGAAGTGTCGCGGCTTAAATTCACAACCGCCGCGGATCTTGCCGGGAACACCGCGGGATTTCTGTGCGTTTCGCAGAGCGAGGTGAGCCGCGTGGTTACACTGCAGACCAGCGGAACATCCGGCGTGGCGAAGCGGGTCCTCTTCACGGCAGAGGACCAAGAGCTTGCACTGGATTTCTTTGCGAACGGCGTTGCCGGGATCGCTGCGCCCGGAGACCGCATGTTGATCGCGCTTCCTGGCGACCGCGAGGGCAGTGTTGGTTATCAATTGGCCAGGGGCATTGCGCGCGCCGGTGTTGTGCCGATTCCGCATGGGCTTTCGGTCGACGCCGCCGCGACTCTTGCACTGATGGAAGCGGAAAAGGCGACGTGCATTATCGGCCTGCCAGTGCAGATGCTGGGGATTGCGATGGAAGAAAGCGCAGTTGCGAGCAGCGTGATGCGTCGACTGCGCGCCATTGTGCTGTGCAGCGATCATGTGCCGGAGAGCCTTGTGCGCACCCTGCGGCGCAGATCCGGAGCTGCGGTGTTTGAGCACTACGGCATGACCGAAATGGGGCTGGGTGGAGGCGTGGACTGCGAAGCGCACATGGGATATCACCTTCGCGAGGCCGACTTCTACTTTGAAATTGTTGAGCCACAAACCGGCGAACCGTTACCCGAGGGAGAGATCGGCGAGGTGGTCTTCACGACTCTGAACCGCACCGCGATGCCGCTGATTCGATACCGCACCGGAGATGTTTCCCGCTTTGTACCGGGACAGTGCGGGTGTGGCACGATTCTCAAACGGCTTGAGCGCGTACGAGGGCGGGTCGACGGAGATATTCGCGTGGGAGCGGGCGGCCGGTTGAATATCGCCATGCTCGACGAAGCTCTTTTTGCCGTGCCTGCAGTGCTGGATTTTTCTGCGAAGGTTTTTGAGGGCCCGAGCAAGCGGTTGGAAGTCACTGTTTGCGCTCCGCAAAATAACGGCCCTTGCTTCAGCACGAAGGTGATGGACGCGCTGTGCAAAGTGCCTGCAATTCGGGATGGATGTGCGCGCGAAGAACTGCACGTCAGCGTTCTAGTGATGGAGAAGCCTTTTTCGATGACGGGAGCCAAGCGAACGATCGAGGTGCATGTCGCGCAATGAGCGATGCCACTCTCTATCTCGTCCGCCACGGCGCCATCGCGTTGCCCAGAGAGCGGTCTTACATCGGCCAGATCGATGCTCCGTTGAGCGAGGAAGGCGTTGCGCAGGCCGGGGCTCTGCGCAAATGGCTTGAGCCGGTGTGTTTTGCCCGTGTGCTCTGCAGCGACCTGAAGCGCGCGCAGCACACTGCTGAATTGATTGCCGAGCATGGGGGCTGTGGCGTGCAGGTCGGATGCTCACCTGCGCGAAATCAGCCTCGGCGAATGGGAGGGACGCAACTTCAGCGAGGTTCAGCAACGATTTCCAGTTGAGTTTGACGCGCGTGGGCGGGACATCGAAAACTGGCGTCCGCCCGGCGGCGAAAGCTTTGCCGATTGCCGCGAGCGCGTAATGAGTGCGTTGGGCGACATTCTGCGGAAAACGCGCGGCAACATCCTGCTGGTCGCGCATGCAGGCGTAAACCGGCTCATCCTGTGCGATGCGCTCGGCGTTGCCGTGGCCAAAGTGCACAGCATCGGTCAGGATTACGGCTGCCTCAACATCATCGAGTTCTCTGCAACTCGAACGCGCGTTAAGTTGCTGAACTTCACTCCGCCGACGGAGAAGGCGGCATGGAATATGCAGGCCAAGCAGGGACAGGAAGCAGACTAAGATGCACATCTCATACCTCGACAACAACAGCACCACGCAGGCCTTGCCGGAGGTTCTTGAAGAGATGCTTCCCTGCTTCAGGGAATCCTTCGGAAACCCATCCTCGATCCATGGCTGCGGACGGCGCGCGCTCGCGGTGATGAAACTGGCTCGCGAGCGTGTAGCCCGGTTGCTCGACTGTCTGCCCACCGAGGTCGTCTTCACGAGCGGCGGCACGGAAGGCGACAATCTTGCGCTCAAGGGAATGGTGAGCCCAGGGGATCACATCATCGTTTCCGCAATCGAGCACAGCGCGGTCCTCGGCCCCTGCAGGTGGCTGGAACATGCGGGGTGTGAAGTGACGCGCGTGGGAGTCAGCGGCGACGGACAGGTTGAACCGGATAGCGTGCGGCGTGCTCTGCGGCCGAATACGCGACTGATCTCGGTGATGATGGCCAATAACGAAACCGGTGTTCTGCAGCCCGTCGAGGAGATCAGCAGGATCGCGTCGGAAGCAGACGTTTGGTTTCACACGGATGCTGTACAGGCTGCGGGCAAAGTTCCCATCTCAGTGAAGACGATTGGCTGCGACCTGCTGACCATCTCGGCGCACAAGATTCACGGCCCCCAGGGGGCTGGTGCGCTTTTTGTTCGCCGCGGCACGCCGTTGCGCCCGCAGTTGCACGGCGGCCACCAGGAAAGAAGCCGGCGGCCGGGAACGGAAAACGTGGCAGGAATCGCCGGACTGGGGAAGGCATGCGAGGTTGCGCTCGCCGGTTTTGGGGATGGTTCGGTCGAACAGATTGGAGCGTTGCGCGATGAGCTTGAAGCAGCCGTTGTGAGGCTGGTGCCTCAGACATCGATCAACGGAAGGCAAGCTGCTCGCGTTCCAAACACCACAAATATTCTTTTCGAACACACGGGCGGAGACGCTCTGGTGCTTGCGCTGGATGAGCATGGAATCGAAGCCTCGCGGGGGTCGGCGTGCACAGCTGGAGAGAGTGACCCATCGAACGTGCTGATGGCCATGGGCCTGACTGGAGAACAATCCCGCTCAAGCCTGCGCTTCAGCCTGGGGAAGTTGAATACGATCAGCGATATAGAGCGCGTGGTTTCGGTGTTGCCGGCAGCGGTAAGAAGGCTGCGTGAAAAATCGAGATTTATGTGGGCGACAGCGGAGGGGACCAATAGGTAAGATTGGGCGCTATTCAAGATTCCGCAAGGTATTGCTGTTGGTTGCAGGGAAGTGGGGGACCGCATGGACATCTTTGAAGAGATCACCAAATTGAAGCGCGAGGGAAAGCGCGCAGCGCTCGCCACCATCGTCAATGTGCGCGGCTCCATTCCGTCGATAGTGGCAGCGAAGATGCTCGTTCGCGAGGACGGATCGATTTTGGGAACGGTGGGCGGAGGCTGTGTAGAGTCTGATGTTCGCAAAGGAGCGATGGAAGTGATGCGCGACGAAAAGCCGAAGACATTCAACTTCAACCTCGACCAGCGGCCTGATGACGACACCGGCCTGGTCTGTGGGGGCTCGCTGGAGGTCTTCATCGAGCCGATCATTCCTTTGCCTCAGCTCTACATCTTTGGCGGCGGTCACATTGGGCTCAACGTACATAAGGTGGCGACACTGGCTGGGTTTGAAACCATCTTGTCCGATGACCGCGAGCTTTATTCGAATCGCGAGCGCTTTCCAGACGCGCATGAAGTGCATGCCGGTGAAATGGAGGAGCTCATGGGCGGATTAGCGCCCAGCGATAGCTCCTACATTGTCATTGTCACGCGCGGTCACCGTCACGACATGCAGGTTCTGCGCTGGGCTCTCGATACACCCGCGCATTACATTGGCATGATTGGATCGAGCCGCAAGGTCCTCGCTGTCTATGAGCAGTTGCAAGCGGAGGGAGTTGCCGCGGAGAGCCTGAAGCGTGTCTTCGCCCCAATTGGCCTCGACATTGGCGCTGCAACACCCGAGGAGATCGCGATCGCCATCGTGGCGGAACTCATCGCAGTCCGCCGCCGATGCACCCTCGAGCTGCCGCACTCGAGGAACCGGATTCGCCAGGAAGAATAGGCGCAGTCACTCCATTGTGAACGAAGCATCGGTTCTTTTGAAGAACCAAACGCAGAATGAAGTCCGAGAACCGCAAAGGACTGGTAACGGGCGATGGCACTAAGGATTCGCCCAGCCCAGCATACTTACTTCCCGATGCAGAAAGTTGCAAAGATCAGATTAAGAATGTCGTCCGGTGTCGTCTGGCCGGTGAGCGAGTCCAGGGCCCAGAGAGCGCGATAGAGGTCGATCAGAATCATTTCATGGGGAATTCTGTTGGTGTTGGCCAGATCAGCGTCGACCAATGCGGAGCGGGCAGCGGCAATGGCCTGCTGATGCCGGAGGCTGGTCAGCAGCCCGGGCTCTGAGGCGGCGCCGCCTGTAGCCAGGGTCAGAATGCGCTCGCGCAACACACCGATGCCGTCGCCAGTGAGCGCCGAAGTACGAAGCGCGGCAACACCTACTGCTTGGTTCTCTGATAAATCGCTATTCACTCCGTCTATTTCGGCGAGGTCGCTCTTGTTGATCGCAACAATTGCAGGGCGACCCTTCACGGCCGCCAGGAGGCCACGCTCCTCATCGTTCAGTGGCTGCGTCGCATCGAGCACCACCAGCACCAGGGCGGCATCGGCGAGGGCCTCGCGGCTGCGGGCAATACCCAACTGCTCTACTTCCTCGAAGGACTCCCGCAGGCCCGCTGTGTCCACCAGTTCCAGAGGAATGCCGTCCAGCGAAATCCGTTCGGTGACCAAGTCGCGCGTGGTGCCGGGGATCGCCGTCACAATGGCCCGATCTCGCTCCACGAGCCGGTTAAAGAGCGAGCTTTTGCCGGCATTGGGTCGACCCACAATGGCCAGCGTTAAGCCGTCGTGGACGATGCGGCCGCGGGCAAACGATGCTTCGAGCGCGGCGAGCGGGGGTTCAAGCTCGCCGATGCGGCGGGCAATCTCGGCTTGCGGAGTTACATCCACGTCATCCTCGGCAAAGTCGATGCCCGCTTCAAGCAGCGCAATCAACTCCACCAGTGCCTGTTTCAGCGGCTGGACGCGCCGGCTCAGTGCCCCTCCCATTTGACTCGCGGCCTGTCGAGCCTGCGTCAGGGTTTGCGCATCAATCAAATCGCGAACAGCTTCGGCCTGAGTTAGATCCAGTTTTCCGGCCAGAAACGCGCGCTGGGTAAACTCGCCCGGAGCTGCTAGCCGCGCGCCCAGGCCCAGCGCACCACGCAGCAGCAGTTCCAACACCACCGGTGATCCGTGTGCGGCAATCTCCACCAAGTCTTCGGCAGTGTAGGAATTGGGCGCGGCAAACCACGTAACGACGGCTTCGTCAACGGGCTCAGCGCCTGCTTCCGGCAAATCCAGCACGTCCGCCAGCCGTGCGCGCGCGTGTTCCATCGGCTGGCGAAGACGCACGAGTTGCGCGGCGATGGAGGCGGCATCCGGTCCGCTCAGACGTACGATGCCGATGCCGCCCCGGCCCGGAGGTGTGGAGATGGCCGCGATCGTGTCCGTTGCTGTCGAGGGATCCGTCATCACTTGAAACAGTGTAGAGGTTACGCGGGAGATGAGGCTGGCGAGTCGCGTCAAATCCTTCTGCAAAAAGCTTTTAATACGCGCCAACAGGTATAATTTTAGTGAGCACATTGAAAGAAATCCTCCGCTGGGAACCTGGCAAGCGGGGGCGCGTACCGTACAGGACGAAGGCCTCATTCCATTGATTACTACATTGCGAAACGGATGCTCTGAAGGCAGCAGCAGGTTGAGAAGGATCCAAAGGGGACTCTGGGCTCAGGCGCTGATTGCGTCGCTGATGTGCGTAGCAGCAACAGCGCAAACGGCTGGTCAGGCAGAGTGGCGGGGCGTACTCCACAACGCAGGGGGCGCTCCTATTTCGGGAGCTGAGGTTGAACTGGTCGCCAAGGGCGCCACGGCCAAGGCGGCCACCGGCGAGGATGGGCGATTTCAGCTTTCCGCCTTAGCCACAGGGCAATACCATCTCACTGTCCAGACGAACAACAGAAAAGTCGGGTTTGCTGAGCCGATCATGCTCACGCCGGCCAGTGCCGCAGTGGTCCTCACGCTCTCTGCTCGCGGGGAAATCACCGTCTCGGAACTGAAGCAAAAGGAGCAGACCGCGACTGGCGGCGAAGAGCTTTCAAGCCAGGCCGTGAGCGAACTGCCTCTGAACAAGCGCGACTTCAGTTCGTTGCTGTTGCTGGCGGCCGGTACCATGACCGACACCAATGGCGCTACTAACTTCACCGCGCAGTTCGCCATCAACGGGCAGCGCGGCGTCGAAGCCACCTTCGCCATGGACGGCGCCGACATCAGTGACCCTGAGATGGGCGGATCGACGTTCTCGAACTTCAATGTCGACGCTGTCGAAGGCATCGATTCCAGCTCCGGCTGGATGCCTGCCGAGATAGGCCGCGGCGCCGCGGGCTTTACCAATATCCGTACGCGCTCTGGCGCGAGCGGTTTCCACGGATCGGTTTTCGAGTTTGTGCGCAACTCCGCCTTCGATGCGCGCAACTACTTTGATCACGCCACCATCGCCTATCCTGGCCGCATTCCGCCCTTTCGCCGTAATGAATTTGGTTTCACCAACGGCGGCCCGATCTACATTCCTCATCTCTACGATGGCCGCAAGCGCACCTTCTATTTCACCGAGTACCAGGGTTTCCGCCAAGTGCTGGGCACTACGCAGGTGATGCCTGTGCCCACTGCCGCTGAGCGCCCCACAAACGGCAGCTCAATTGTCTATGACACAGTCACTTATCCCGATAAGTCGGTCGATAGTTTGGCCGTGCCCGTCGATCCCGGAATCGCCTCCGTCCTCGCGCGTTATCCCATGCCCAATTTGCCCACCGGTTCGTTCGGTGCAAACACCTACGCGACCGCATCCAAGGTGGTCACCAACGCCGATCAGTTCTCCCTCCGCATCGATCATGACTTCTCGCCGAAAGACCGGTTCTTCGCCCGCTTCACCATGGACAACCTGACCGGCCCGACCACCAATCCCGATCAGACGGCCGTCGATCCCACCTTTGGCGTGCAATACATCGACAGGCAGCGCAACGTGGTCGGCACTTACACCCGAACCGTATCGCCACGTCTGATCCTGGAGTCACTGATCAGCATCACGCGCTCTACGCCGGGATTCCCCACCACCAACTACACCGACCCCGCCGTCAAGTTCAATGATGGATTGTTTGAGGGTTTCAACGTAGCGGCCGGATCGGTCATGCAGGCGTATGGAAACCTTTTCCAGGGCCGGCAAACCGTCGACTACACCATCGGCCGCCATGCCTTCAAAGCCGGTTTTGAAGCGCGCCTCAACCGTGACACAACCTACTTCGGCATCAGCCCGAATGGTGAATACGACTTCGGCGGAGGCACTGCCTTTTCCACCGAAGCCATTTCATCCGTGAGCGGCGCACACAACATCGCGGTCGGCGATCCATTGCCCGATACCCTGTCGGGATTCCTCTCCGGCAGTCCATTCGTCTACACCGTAGCGATCGCCCCAAGTTTCATGTCCGACGGTCCCCACATCGGTCCCGCGGCCATCAACCGCAACGATTTCAATATCTGGGCGCAGGATACATGGAAAGTGACTCCGCGCTTTACCCTCGACTACGGTCTGCGCTGGGAGCTCTACATGCCCATCAGCGAGCGCGCCCGCCGCACCGCAGGATTCCTCACCTCCAACGCTATCCAGGAGTATGTCATCAATCCGCAGCCCGGCTACCAGACCAGTAAGCATGGCTTCGGCCCTCGTGTCCAAGCCGCATGGCAGATCACAAACAAGCTCACGGCCCATGCCGGCGGGGGCGTCACCGTTATCCCGCCAAATATCTGGCAGGATAACTTCCTGAC
This sequence comes from uncultured Acidobacteriaceae bacterium, assembly GCA_963800145.1. GTDB lineage: Bacteria > Acidobacteriota > Terriglobia > Terriglobales > Acidobacteriaceae > Telmatobacter. The sequence continues at coordinate 188,613 of CAWCZX010000003.1, forward strand.
TGGATCTACCCCGTTCGCCATCTATCCCCGGCGCGTCTCTGCTTCGTCTTCGCCAATTAACTATGGATATAAGATCACGCCGTCGCAGCTTCCGACGACGTACACACCGGCGGGCGTGAATATCTTTGCTTCCGGGCGGACCAATACCGTGGCGCCCAATACCGTAATGGATGTGGACCGGTATGAAAAAGATATGGCTAACCTGACTGACAGCGGTGCGGTCAGCGCCCTCAATCTCAGCGGCATCGACCGCTCCTTCACCAATGCCACACTCTTCACCTGGACGGCGGGCCTGGAGCGCAGATTCGGCAATCTCACCGCCGACGCAAATTATGTGGGCACAGCTGCGGAAAGGCTCCCACGCATCGGTTTCCCCAATGCCTTCCCGGGCGCAAGCCCTGGTTTTGCCCCACATACGCAGTTCGATAGCGCCGGTAATGTTATCGGTGGCTTTGGCGTTGAAAATGTAATCTTCGGAGACTCGCACTCTACTTACCATGCTCTGCAAACATCGCTTTCCGGGACAGTAGGTCACGGCGGCCCTGGCGTGCAGGCGAGTTATACCTGGAGTAAGTCGATAGACGATACCAGCCTTGTGCTCGGCGGCACCGGATCCACGGGAGCCGTAACGACCGGGTCATCGGAGAACCCATACGACACGCATCCGGAAAAAGGCCCATCGGGTTTTGATGTGACCCATGGTTTCGGACTAAGCCTCGCGCAGGACCTGCACCTGCAGGATGTGGACTTTCTGCATCCCATCAGCCGCAAGGCAACGGACGGCTGGGAGCTTCTCAGCATTTCCAGCATCAGCTCAGGCTTGCCGTTCACTGTGTATTCCGGCATTCAGCAGACCGGCTATGGCAATAACGGCACTGATCGTCCCGACCTGATCGCCAAGCCGAAGCTCTCCAGTGCGCGCAAAGACCGTCAGGACTACTTCGGCGAGGGCGCGAACAATGCCGCCGCTTTTTTCTCCATTCCCATCCATGTGGCCGGCGGCTCGGGACCGAACCAGGGTTACTTTGGCACTCTCGGCCGCAACAGCTTCCGTGGCCCAGCGTTTTACAACTTCGATTTCGCACTCATCAAAGACACACCTTTCGGTCGTCGCGAAAGCGGAGCGGAGCGCGTTGATCTGCAGTTCCGTTCGGAGTTCTTCAACCTCTTCAACATTGTCACAATGGGCCTCCCGTCCAACATCCTCAACGGCTCCGGTTTTGGCGAAATCAGCAAGACCGCCGGCAATTCGCGGCAGATTCAGTTCTCGCTCAAATTGATCTACTGATCTGATCGCGTCATCCCATCTGCGCAGTCCGCCCCAAGTCGCACTTTTGATATAAAGGGTGCGGCATTCCGGCCGTCTTCTCTGCGACGCACAACCTTCGCCAGGAAGTTTGTGCGCCTGGTTGCGCGACCGGGTTCTGCTGTGGAGGGAAATCAATGAAGCTTAAATCTACACTTGTTGTGCACCTCGCACTCGTGTCAGTCGCGCTTGCTTTGGGTGTTGCTCCATCTTTCGGGCAGCAGGCGCGCGCGCCGCAACCATCCCGTTACACGATCGACCTCAACCCAGTCAGGCCGGAAACAGTCGGCTTTTCCACCGAACGCCTGGAGCACCTCCACGCCATCATGCAGCAGGCCGTCGATCGGAAGCAGATTGCTGGCATCGTCACCATCCTTGCGCGCCACGGCAAGGTGGTGGACTACCGCACCTATGGCCAGCGCGATATGGCCGCCGGCGCGCCCATGACGAAGGACGTGATCTTCCGCGACTTCTCCATGACCAAGCCCGTCACCGGCGTGGCCATGATGATCCTGTATGAGGAAGGCAAGTGGCTGCCCTCGGATCCCATCGCCAAATACATTCCCGAGTTCGCCCACCTCAAGGTTTATAAAGGCACCGACGCCGACGGCAAAATGATCCTCGTCGATCCTGACCATGCACCCACCATGCGCGAACTCATGTCGCACAGCGCCGGTTTTACCTACGGATTCTTTGGCGACACGCCCGTCGACAAGATGTATCGCGACCAGAACCTCCTGGCCTCAAAAAACCTCCAGGAATTCATCGACAAGCTGGCGAAGATTCCGCTGCTCTATCAGCCCGGCAAAGGCTGGACCTACAGCATGTCGATGGACGTTGAAGGTTACATCGTGGAAAAGCTCTCGGGCCAGTCGCTGCCCGACTTCATGCACGATCATATCTTTAACCCGCTGGGCATGCGCGATGCAGGCTTCTACGTTCCCGCAGACAAGCGCAGCCGCTTCACGGTCCTGTATCGCACCGGACCCAACGGCGAGCTCCTCGCCGATCCTGGCGCCAGCCGCAGGTCCGGCGACTATGACGTGCAGCCAACCATGCCATCGGGCGGCGGCGGCATGGTCTCTACCGCCGAGGACTACTACCGCTTCGCGCAGATGCTCCAAAATGGCGGTGAGCTCGACGGCAAGCGCATTCTCGCGCCGTCTACCGTCCGGCTGATGACGTCGAATCACCTGCCTCCCGAGTTGCTCACGGGGCAATTCGGCATCGGCATCCAGATCATGCGGCCAGGCCTCGGCTACGGCTACAACTGCGCCGTCGAATTCGATCCGCCCGAGGCCAATCTCTCCGATGGCAAGGACACTTTCTTCTGGGATGGCGCCGCCGGCACCTGGTTTTGGGTCGATCCCACCAACGACGTGGTCTTCGTCGGCATGATCCAGCGTATGCTTGGTCCGGCTAGCCCCAACCTTGAATACGAGAGCCGCTCCGCTGTATACGGAGCCCTTGTCGACCCCGCCAAATGACTCGTTGGCCGTTCCAAAGGTTAGCGCCTTCGCCCGCCACACGCCCTATTGCATTCCCATAGAAGCTCGTGTATTCTCCTCCTATTGGTTGGCAAGAGGAGAGAGCAATGGGCGGAAAGACCGATGTATGGCAGGGAACGCTGGCGCTGATGGCGCTGCGCACCCTTGAAACCATGGGCCCGCAGCACGGCTATGGCTTGGCGCGCCGCATCGAGCAGACCAGCGGGGACCTGCTTGAGTTGAACTACGGCACCCTTTATCCCGCTCTGCTTCGACTGGAGCAGGAGGGCTACATTCGCTCCCACTGGGGAGTTTCTGACAATAATCGCCGCGCAAAATTTTATGAACTAACCAAAGCCGGGCACCGGCAGGTGCGCAAGGCCGCCGCCGAGTGGGAACAGACCACCGAGATTCTCGCTCGCTTTCTCTCCCCCGCTGAGGGCGCCTGACTGGAGCCAACATGCAGAACGGGACAGGGAACACGATGCAGAATAAGGTGCGAAAGCTCCGCGCATTCGGCCTGCGCCTCATCGGACTCGTTCGTCGCACTCGCGATGAAGACGATTTTCGCGCGGAGATCGAATCCCACATCGCCCTGCACGCGGATGAGGGCATCCGCTCCGGCCTCACTGCTGCAGAGGCTCGCCGCCAGGCTCTCATCCGTCTCGGCGGCACCGAACAAACTCATCAGGGACACCGCGAACGCCGCGGCCTGCCCTGGATCGAATCATTTCTGCGCGACATTGCCTACGGCGTTCGTACCCTCCGCAAACACCCTGCCGTCACCGCAATCGCCGTGCTTTCCATCGGTCTCGGCATCGGCGCCAACGCCACCATCTTTTCAATGGTCAGCCGTTTCATTCTTCGGCCCGCGCCAGTCGGCGACCCTTCCACACTGCTGGCCCTCCGAACGACGCACAAAGGCGACCGCTGCTGTAACCAATTTCCCTATCCCATCTACCAGGATGTGCGTGATCAGGCGAGATCTTTCTCGGGGGTCGCCGCCTATGATGATTTGATCCCTGCATCGATTAACGGTAATGGCGAGCCGGAACGCGTCTGGGGACAGTCGGTCACAACGAATTTCTTTGATGTCCTCGAACTCCCCATGGTCCTCGGCAGAGGATTTGTCTCCCGTGACGATGCGACTCCGGTCATCATCCTGGGGCAGACTCTGTGGCAGCATCGCTTTAACGGCGACAAGTCGATTCTTGGCAGGACTATCCTGCTCTCGGGACGCAATTACACGGTCGTGGGCATCGCACCGGCTGCGTTTCACAGCGTCGACCAGATCCTCTATACCCAGTTCTGGGTGCCGCTCGGATCGACCGATCAGCTGGTGCCAAACTCGCCTCCGAAGGAATCGCGCGATTTTCATTGGCTCTCAGTCGTTGCCCGCATGCGAAAGGGCGTTTCGCGAGCCGAAGTTGATGCGGAGCTCAACACTCTCGCCGGCCGCTATGCCCAAGGGTTCCCGGCCACCGACAAAGACAACGGTTTTCATGTCGAAATGGCCGGTACTCTGCCCCCGAACATGAAGAGCACAGTCGTTCTCTTCCTCTCATCGCTCCTGGTAATCGTGCTTTTGGTTCTCTCCATCGCGTGCGCGAACGTGGCCAACCTTCTATTCGCGCAGGCCGCAGTACGACAGCGCGAAATGGCGGTCCGCCTCGCTCTCGGAGCGACACGAGGACGACTGCAGCGTCAAATGCTGCTCGAAAGCGTCATGATGGCGTTCGGCGGGGGAGTTGTCGGCGTTGCGCTGTCACTATGGGCCGCGCAGGCTCTATCCACTCTTCGCTTGCCGGCACCGGTTCCGCTCGACTTGAACGTCGACGTGGATTGGCGTGTTCTCCTGTTCGCGTTCACTCTGAGCCTGGTCAGCGGAATCTTGCTCGGCGCGGCCCCGGCCTGGGCCGCTTCCCGGCCATTGCTCACCAATGCCCTCAAAGGAGAGGACGCACTCGCTCGTCCGGGACGCCGCCTGACCATGCGGAGTGTACTCGTGATTGCGCAGATCGCCATGTCGGTGGTGCTGCTTTCCGTCACCATGCTTTTCCTCCGCAGTCTTGAAAGTGCGTCCGCCATCGACATCGGTTTTCGCCCCCACAACCTTCTTCTCAGCTCCATCGACCCTCGCGTGCATGGCTACGCGCCACAGCGAACCGCTGCATTTCTAAAGGAGCTGCGAGAGCGTGTAGCCGCGCTGCCCGGAGTTGACTCCGCGGTGTGTACCGACGTTCCACCGTTGTCCGGCGGCAATCGAAGCGACGGCTTCACGGTCGCGGGTCAACCCAGCAGGAACCAGGCCCCCACGTTTGCCGATCTGTACATGGTCACGCCGGGTTACTTCGCGACCCTCGGAATCGCGCAGCTCGTGGGCCGCGACTTCAGCAACGAAACTGCCGACGGCCCCAAGACCGCAATCATCAATCGGGCCTTTGCCGATCGCCTTTTTGCCGGCGTCAATCCCATCGGCCAACATGTCAACGGCGGTAATTTCACTTACCAGATCATCGGTGTGGTCGATAATGTCAAATCGCGAACACTGGGCGAGGTTGCTCGACCATTATTGTTCCGCCCGCTTCAGCAGAGCATCGCCGATGACCCCTCGTTGATGGGCTATACGCTCATTGTTCACACAGAGGGTCGTCCCGGAGCGCTGGCTGAGGCGGTTCGTCGCCAGATACACGCGCTCGATCCGGCCATGGCGGTTTACAACGAGGAAACCATGGACGAGCACGTCCGCACCGCGTATGTTCTGCCTCGTCTTGCGGCTGCTCTCTTTGGCATTTTTGGCGCGATAGGAGTGGTGCTCGCCGCCGTCGGCCTCTACGGCGTCATGAGTTTCGCGGTGAGTCGTCGCACCCGCGAAATCGGCATTCGCATGGCCATGGGCGCGCGGCCTGCCACCGTCGAGCGCCTCGTTTTGCGCCAGGGCATGGTGCTGACCATGATTGCCATCGCCCTGGGGTGGCCTGTCGCGTGGACGCTCTCGAAGCTGGCGGCGAGTTTCCTCTACGGTATTCAACCGCACGATGCGCTCACCTTCACCATCGTGCCGCCGTTTCTGGTCGCGATCGCCCTGGCTGCCTGCTGGCTTCCTGCTCGCCGAGCCGCCAGGGTTGACCCCATGCAGGCACTGCGAACGGAATAGGAGATTATCATGCGCAAAATGAGAGCACTATGGATGCGACTATTCGGCCTGCTCAGTCAATCGAACGCGGACCAGGAAATCTCTGCCGAACTCGAAAGTCATCTCGCCATGGACATTGAAGAAGGCGTGCGCACCGGCCTCACACCCGAGGAAGCCCGTCGCCGGGCCCAGATCCGTCTGGGCGGCGCAGAGCAAACACGACAGGCCTACCGCGAACGCGCCACAGTTCCCTTGGCCGAAAGTGTCCTGCAGGATATTCATTTCGCGCTCCGCCAAATGCGCAAGGCGCCGGGCTTCACGCTTACCGCTGTGCTCACGCTGGCCCTGGGCATTGGAGCCAACGCCATCATCTACATTCTGGTCGACTCTATTCTGCTGCGCCCGTTGCCTTATGCGCACCAGGACCGCCTCATGCGCATCACCGGCACTACGTCGCCGGTTTTTCCCAAGGGTTGGATCCGCGCACTCGGCGCGGAGTCCAAAGCTTTTTCGTCGATCGCCGGATTTGGTGATGACGTCGAGTCCAACGTCTCCGACACTGACACGCCCGATCGCGTCTTTGGCGCGTCGGTCACGGTCAACGCGCTCGACACCCTCGGTATTCAACCCGCACTCGGCGATTTCTTCTCACCCGATGACGCAATTGCTGGGCAGGATCACGACGTGGTGCTCAGCTACGGATATTGGCGCCAGCGCTACAGCGCCGAGCCTGCGGTCCTCGGCCGCACTTTACGCATCGACGGAGTGTCGCGTCGCATCATCGGCGTCATGCCGGCCGGCGTGCATTTTCCCTACGCCGACACGCAGTTTCTGATTCCAGTTTCCTACCACCCCAACGACCCACTCGATCCGTGGACCGTGCTGGACCTCCAGGCCTTCGGCAGGCTTGCCAACGGCGTCACTCCAGCGCAGGCGCAGGCTGATCTGCGCCGCTTGCACGGGATCCTTCTCCCCATGTTTCCCTGGCGCATGCCCGATATATGGGCCTCCGACATGACCGTCACGCCACTGCTCGAAGCGCAGACCGGCGCCATGCGACCACGTCTGCTGCTGCTCTTCGGCGCGGTCGGCCTTATCCTGCTCATCGCATGTGCCAACGTCGCGAACCTCATGCTCGCCCGAGCCACCGCGCGCGAACGCGAGCTTGCTGTTCGCAGCGCACTGGGTGCATCGAGCCGCCGTCTCATTCAACAGCTGCTCTCTGAAAGCGTGGTGCTGGGCCTCACGGCCGGGGCCGTCGGTCTCGCCGCGGCCTGGGCCAGCCTGCGCGTCTTCGTGCGCCTGCTTCCCGCCGATACACCCCGCATCCACGATGTATCGCTCCATGGCAGCGACATTCTCTTCACGCTCGGCGCATCTGTGCTCGCCGGACTGCTTTTCGGCTTGATCCCATCCATCCGGATGGCGTCCATGAGCCTCCTCGCGACGCTGCGCCTGGGCAGCCGCGCCCTCTCCGGCAGGGGCTCGCGCTTCGGTCTTTCCATGGCCCTGGTCGTGGCACAGATCGGACTCTCCGTCATGGTCATCACCGCTGCCGGCCTCATGCTGCACAGCCTCTACAAGCTTTCGCAAGTCGATCCTGGATTCCGTACCGACCACGCCGTCACCGCCGAAGTCGCGCTGGACGCAGCTGCCTGCAGAGACAGAGGCCGTTGCCAGTCCTTCTTTGAAACCCTGCTCGATCGCGCCCAGAGCATTGCTGGAGTGCAAACTGCAGCCCTTACTGATTCTCTGCCCCTCAGCGGCCGTGACAACAACTACGTCTACGACGCTGAGGACCATCCGCGCGACGCCCGCCAGGGCGCGCTGCTCGCTACCGGACGCACGGTATCTTCGAGCTACTTCGAAGTCCTCGGCCTACACCTGATTCGCGGCCGGCTGCTGACCCGGGAAGATGCGTCGGGCACCACCCGCGCCGCGGTCGTGAATGAGAGTATGGCTCAGCGCCTATGGCCCAACCAGGATCCAATCGGCAAGCATCTCCTGGATGTCAACGACGCCCCCGCACCCGCGGTGTGGGATGCAACCAAGGCCTCCATCGTCGTCGGCGTGGTGCGTAATGCGCGTGAAGGCAGCCTTGAAGGTGGCTTCAACGACGAAGTCTACTTGCCCATGACACCCACGCGAGAGCAGCCGGTGATGTATGTCCTGCTGCGAACCCATACGACTTCTTCCGAAACAGCCGCCGAATTGCGAAGGGCCGTCGCCGGCATTGACTCGCTAGTTCCTGTCACGCGCGTGCGCACTCTCGGCGAAGTAGTCGCTAACTCAGTGGCCGCGCCGCGCGCGCTTGCCGTGCTTCTTCTCGGCTTCGGTGGATTAGCCGTTTTGATCGGGGCGGTAGGCGTCTACAGCCTCATCGCCTATATCGTCAGTTGGCGCACGTGTGAAATCGGCCTCCGTCTCGCGCTTGGTGCGCAGCGCTGGCAGATCGTGCTGGCCGTTGTCCGCCAGAGCCTGCTGCTTGCAGGCGGAGGCTGCGTCGTCGGCCTCATTGGCGCGCTCGCGCTCAGCCGTCTGCTGCACAGTTTTCTCTTCGAGGTGAGCGCACTCGATCCCATCACCTTCTGCGCGGTGCCGTTGCTCATGCTCGTCGTCGCGCTCATCGCCGCCTGGATCCCGGCACGCCGCGCCGCCGCCGTCGACCCCATGCAAGCCTTGCGCGCGGATTAGGAGTCACGAGGATGCGAAAACTTAGAGCATTTTGGATGCGATTCGTCGGAATGCTTACTGCGCGGCGAGCAAAGGACGAGTTTGAAGATGAACTGGCAAGCCACATCGAACTGCATATCCGCGACGGCGAGCGAGCCGGCCTGAGCGAAGCGGAAGCCCGCCGCCAGGCCCTCATCCGTCTCGGCGGCGCAGAGCAGGCGCGCCAGGCCTACCGCGACCGCACCACGCTCCCTTGGCTCGAAAACCTGTTGCGTGACGTGCGTTATGCGATGCGCGGCTTTCGCCGTAATTCCGGCTTCACCCTCACCATCGTCGTGACGCTGGCTCTCGGCATTGGCGCCACCACGGCGGTCTTCAGCGTCGTCGATCGCATCCTGTTCCGCAGCCTGCCCTACGCCCACGCCGACCGCCTTGTCTCGGTGGGCCTCGTCGCTCCCATCATCCCCGAGGAGTTCATGCTCGGTGGCTCCTATTACGAGTGGCGCGATCATCAAACGCCGTTCACCGCGCTCACGTCCGAAACCGGCGTGGACGAGTGCGACCTCACCGAGCGCAATCCCGCACGCCTCAGTTGCGCCAGCGTCGAGGCCAATTTCCTCCCCACACTTGGCATCTCGCCTGTCCTGGGGCGAAACTTCCTGCCGGAGGAAGATCATCTCAACGGACCCAAGGTGGCGCTCATCTCCTATGGACTTTGGATCTCTCATTACAGCCGCGATCCCAAGATCCTCAATCGTCTTGTCGATATCGATGGCCACCCGGTCCGCGTCATCGGCGTTCTGCCCAGCGACTTCGAAATGCCGAGGCTTGAAAAAGCCGACGTGGTTGTGCCCGAGGCGCTCGACGAAGCGGCGCAGCGCAAGGCAGATCCAGGTCGCGTCCTCTATGCTTTCGCGCGCCTCAAGCCCGGTGTCGACATCCAGCAGGCGATCGCGCAGCTCCAGCCGGTTTTCAACTACTCGCTCAGTCTTGCCCCTCCGCGTTTTCGCAGCGAAGTGCATCTCCGTGTCCGCTCCGTTCGCGACCGCCAGATGCAGGATGCGCGCCTTGTTGCCTGGGTGCTGCTGGGTGCGGTGTTGGCCGTGTTGCTCATCGCCTGCGCCAACGTCGCCAGCCTTTTGTTGACGCGCGCCGCTGCCCGGGAACGCGAGCTTGCCGTGCGCTCTGCACTAGGTGCAAGCCGGCCCCGACTCGTTCGCCAGGCCCTTGTCGAGGCACTTTTGCTCTTGCTAATTGGGGCCGCTGCGGGATGCGTGCTGGCTGAAGGGCTGCTGCGCCTCTTTGTCGCCATTGCCCCGTCAAGCCTGCCGTTTCTCGGCAAGTCCCACCTCGACCTCCGCATTATTCTGTTCACGACCCTTCTCTCCGTTCTCGCAGGCGTTGTCGTCGGACTCATCCCCGCACTGCACCGGCCGCGCTCCATCGCATTCGCAGCCCGGTCCTCGGCCTCCAACGCGCGTACTCTATTCCGCCGCGCGATGGTTACAACTCAAATCGCCATCAGCATGGTTCTGCTCGCCGGCGCCGCACTCCTGCTGCGCAGTTTCACGGGTCTGCAAAATCAGAGTCTCGGCATGCAAACCCACGGAGTGCTCACTGCTGGAGTCTCTCTGAACACCTATCGCTACACAACGCCGCAAAAGCAGATGCAGTTTTTCACTCAGGCTGAAGCAGCTTTGCGGCGTCTGCCCGGAGTGTCCGAGATCGCGCTCAGCGATACCATCCCCCCCGGCGGTTTCCATCACGATCAGATCTTCACCAACATTTCTGTCGCCGGCCGCCCACCGGCCACAGGTGGCACCGGCGGCATGGTCGCATGGCGCTGGATTACGCCCGGCTATTTCAGCGCTCTCGATATCCCCATCGTGCGAGGCCGCGGATTCAGTGAGGATCAGCGCACCTCGAGCGACCACGTGCTCATTCTCAGCAGCCTGCTGGCGTCGCGCCTGTTTCCCAATCAGGATCCAATCGGTCAGCATGTGCAGCCCGTACCCAATGGCCCCTGGTTCACCGTGCAAGGTGTCGTAGCAGATGTGAAAAACGCCGACCTCAGCGCGGCGAATGAGCCGGAATTCTACCGCTTGCGCCGCGATGTGGCAGAGGACTGGCAGTCGGCCCCCTCGGCCGTCCTGATCCTCAAAACCACGATTTCGCCGAAAACACTGGCCCCCTGGATACAGGCGCAAATCGTGCAGATCGACCCCACCGTCCCCGTCGAAATCCAAACCCTTAGCGAGCGTGTGAATTCGCTTGCCGATCGCCCGCGCTTCGAAACCGCGCTGCTGGGCTTCTTCGCCTTCACCGGCCTCGTGATGGCCGTCATCGGGCTCTACGGTGTCATTGCCTTCATGGCCGTCCAGCGCACCCAGGAAATCGGTGTGCGCATGGCCCTCGGCGCGACCCGCCTCAACATCCTGCGGCTCATCTTGCGCGAAGGGCTGCGTCTCGTCGCACTGGGCGGCGCAGTCGGCCTCCTCGCTGCCCTGTTGCTGTCGCGCCTGCTCAAAAGCCTGCTCTTCGGCATCGGGCCCCATGATCCTGCCAGCTTCATCGCAGTCACTTTGCTGCTGGTTCTGGTGGCTCTCGCAGCCACCCTCATTCCCGCGCGCTCGGCAATGAAAACTGACCTCATGGCCGCCCTGCGCTGGGAGTAGGATCCAGTCCTTGGCCCTCCACGCCGGGTGGTACACTCCCTCCTGCGGGAGCAGTCAATGCGGGCGACAAAATTGGAGTTTCAACTGCGGATGGCTATCAACGCCGCAATCATTATCTTAGGATTCTGGGCGCCATGGATTGATGCATGGGGATTCGGCAAACGGATCTCGCTGCTTGAGTGGCTGCCGCTCGAGCTAAGTCGTCTGGGGCTGTTCAGCTTCACCATTGCTTCGCCGGTCATCATCATCGCCGCCGCATCTCTCGCTGCTATCGGGGCGGCATTGCGGATCTGGGGAACGGCCTACCTTGGGCCCGCTACAGTACAAAACTTCGAGATGAAAGCCGGCGCGGTGATGGCCGACGGCCCCTACCGCTACGTGCGCAATCCCCTCTATCTCGGTTTGTGGTTCATGGTGGCAGCCATGGCCTTCCTCATGCCGCCGACCGGCGCGCTGTCTGCAATGACACTGCTTACCGTCTTTCTGCTGCGGCTTATTCTAGGCGAAGAAGCTTTTCTGTCTGCTCAATTGGGCGAGCCTTACCGAGCCTATTTGCGCGCCGTTCCCCGCCTTATCCCTCGCCTGCGCACTCGCCTGCAACGCACCGGCGCAGAACGTCACTGGCTCCGCGCTGTGTTGGCGGAGATCACCCCGATCGGAGTTTTCCTCTCGCTGGCATTCTTGTCATGGAGCTATAACAACTGGCTCATGGTGAGGACCATCCTGATCAGTTTCGGAATCTCCCTGGTGGCACGAGCTTTCATGCCCGGCGTCCTCGGTGGCCCTAAACCGGCAGAATAGTCCAGTGCCGGTTCATTGAATAAGCCTGTCATTCCGGCCGAAGCGAAGCCGCGTAGAGGAACCTGTATTTTTCTTTGCTTATAAAGCAATAAATGTTGAGTTGTGCTTATACGAGTTTGTGTCTCGCTACACTAGCGTGTCCCTGGATTGCCCAGGTGCGTCCACGTGAACCCGTCGGCATACTTGAGCCCGTAACCCAATAGGCGGTCTACGCCAATGTGGTTTGCCCAGATAAGCGCGAACGGCAGCAGCCCGTTCGCGTGCAGCAGAAGCGCAGACAACCCGAGCGCCGCCGGCGCCACATACGCATGTGCCGCGTTGTAAATCCGCGCGCCCCGGCACGAACCCAGGAGATAGCCCAACATCGAGAGGTCCGGCGCCAGCCACAGTGCCGCAAAGAGCCACCAGCTCGCCCCCGTGTGCGCGTAAAGAGCCGACGTTACGGCGGCTACAGCGAGCCCTTCGAGGCGCAGAATCATGACAATCGAAGCCGGAGTCGCCCTGGAGATGAACGCGTTGTGGATCGATGCTGAACTCGCCATGCTGATTCGATGTGGGACTTCTCGAACTGACTCCGGAAAAATAAAGGACCCCAGCACAAACGAAAAGGGAAGGAGCACGTCGGCTCCTTCCCTTCGGCCCGCGGTCCGGAAAAACTACTTCTTTACGGGTGCGATCACGTCCTTGGCAGCCTTCGCCACGCGGAACTTGACCACGGTCTTGGCCTTGATCTTAATGGCCGCGCCGGTCTGTGGGTTCCGTCCGATGCGGGCCTTGCGTTCCGCCTTTACCAGGCGGCCGATTCCGGGAATGACGAATACGCCGTTCTTCTTGGTTTCCTTGATGGCGGTTTCCGCCAGCAGGTCCAGGAAGGCCGCCGATTGTTTGTTGGTCAGTTCGAGCTTCTCCGCCAGGTGCCGCGTCAGAGCAGTCTTGGTCAGTCCAGTTGCCATGTATGTTCTCCTTCTGGGCATGCCCTCAGGGCAGCCGGTGTTGCCTGGGCTTCCGTTGCTTGATTGCATTTCCGCATGGAGGGAGTGCGACTGAGGCAACGTTTGCACGAAACCCCTGTGTTCATGCGGGTTCTCAGAATCCCGTCGTTCGTAACCATGCAGCCTGAAGCCTTGCAAAGTCAATGGGAAAACGGTCGATTTCCACAGTTTTTGCGGGTTTTTGTGCCTATTTTGCCGATTATTACCGATATTTGCCCGAATTCATCGGATTTGGCTTGCCTTTGATGCCGAAGCCCGCTCCATGCGCCTCTTCGCGCTCCTGCCTAGCGCAGCCCGAAAAGCACCTTCTTTTTCGGTGCAAGCGCCGCCGCAATCGGGGTGTTCAAGGCATCCACAACCGGCGCCGCCAGTTTGAAATGGCGAATCACCGTTGCCGCCAGCTTCGGATCGAGTGCGGTGTCGGCGGGTAGTGTGGCATGCAGCCCCCACTGGCGACATTGAATCAGATCCAGAGCCGGGTGGTCGCACGGAAATCCCTTCGGCGGCCGCGTCAGTGCGTTGCCTTGAAATTCCTCAAATCTCTTCCGGAGAGCCGGGCTCCGCAGGAGTTTTCTGAATTCAGCATGATTGTCAAGAAGCCAATGCCGGATCGCAGCCAACTGTTCCTTCTCCGGCATATACGACCCAGCGGCGATAATCATCTCTTTCGCGCTCACGTGAAAGTAGTAGCCCGCACCCGAGGTTTTGTCGAGGCCCGTGTGTGTCCACCACGCCGCCACATGCGTCTTATAGGGCCTCTTATCGCTGCTGAAACGCGTATCCCGATAAATGCGAAACAGGCTCTTCTCCGCCGGCCGCACATGATTCGGCGCAAACTCCGCCATCGCCTCCGTAACCTTGCGAACGACGGCCAGCATCGGCTCCTTCAACTCCGCTTCGAACTGAGCCTTGCGCGGCGTGAACCACTCGCGGTCGTTGTGCTTCGCCAGGTTGCGCAGAAACGTAAGTGCGGCGGGACGAAAATAAGCGACGGCCCCTGATGGAGCAGCCTTAATTACAGCGGATTTTCTGGGGAGTGGCATACCTGAGTAAGGGTAACAAAAATAATTGAACGCGTTTCCTCAGTGGGCGGGAACAGCATTCTGTAGAGCGAGCCGAGCCATCTTCGCCCGGTGCTTGCGAATATAGTGCGCAGCGATATCGGGATAAAACTCACGGATTGAGGAAAACGTCACGTCGCGCATCACCGAGTAGCCAAACTTGCTAGCAAGAACGCCAAAGCTTGTCGCGCTAGGCGGGTAGTAGTACCGCGAGATCACCTGTGTCAACACTTTGCCGCCGAGTCCGGCGATATTCGGCGTCTGCCTGCCTCCATACGTTCGTGCAACGGCTTGACGGCTGATCACATAAAGAGAACGGAAGGCGATGCTGTGGCCTGCTCCGAGGGCATAAAAGCGGGTGTCCTCGTGCAGCAGGCTCGGCAACAGCCAGGCCGAAAGATACGTCCCGTCGGTCTTATCAAGGAAACCGCGCCAGGTGTAGGCGTAGAATCCGTCAACGCCTTTGCCGAGGGAAGGGTGCATGTTCATCCCTTCAGCGGTGATGGATGTCAGCCCGAGAAATATGAAGCTGGAATAGTCGGTCGCCTGATGGCTGGCAACGATGAAGTTGTATTTCCAACTCGGGCGCGGCGGCATGGCTCCACCGGAAACGGTTCGGAAGTTGGGCATGAAGCCGAGGATACGCTGCGGCTGTCGGCGTTCGAGGGGGATTGCATTGCCGTTGGCATCGACTGGAGCGTTGGAAACAGCCTTGGGGCGCGCGTCAGCTTGATCGGTTTCCGGTGCCTGCTGTCCCGCCTGTCCGAAGTCCGAAATGTAAGTCGAGTCAATTTGCCATAAAAAATCGGCAGAGGAAGAAGACTCACCGTAACTTGGCAAAGAAGCGGGCAGGGAAGCACTTGCCACCGCGACCTTGGCAGACGGTTGCGCTTGCGGTGTATCCGGAAGCTGTACCGACTGGGCGTGACTACCGCCGGCTAGGCCCAGGGAAAGAAGAGCGACGATCAAACGCAAACATACCGTCCTTGCAGTGCAGGGGAGCCTGACACTCTGAAACCAAGATCCAGCCGCGCTAGTCAGTGAGAACGGACAAATCGAACAGGTGCTTACAAACCCGGCATGAATATTGAAATAAATACAACAATTCTCAGGGGGAAGAATCCTTAAAGACCTGTTCTCTTGAAGTGCTCTTCCAGTTTACCGGATTACCTTCAATGCGCCTCGGAACAGCCCATCGAAATCCCCGGCCAGCGCCTTGTCCTTCGCAATGGCCTGCTCGATCGCCTTTTCCGCCGCCGGCCGTTGATAGCCAAGATTCGTTAGCGCCGACAGCACATCGTCCACGGCCGGTCCTGCCACGGCTGACTGCACCGGAGCGACTGCAAAGTCATCAAGCTTGTCTTTCAACTCCACCACCAGCCGCTCTGCGAGCTTCTTGCCCACCCCGGGAATCCGTGTCAACTGCGCATGATCCTGTGCGCGAATGGCCTGCACCGTCCGCTCGCTCGAAAGCCCGCTGAGCATCTTGATGGCCAGCTTCGGTCCCACTCCGCTGACCGTAATCAGCCGCTCAAACAGCCGCTTCTCAACGGCCTCAAGAAAGCCGAACAGCGCGATTTGATCGTCGCTGACCTGGGTATGGATGTGCAGCGAGGCCTCCGCGCCCAGCGACGGGAGCGCCGTAAACGTCGGCACAGAAATGGCAACGTCATAGCCCACCCCGGCCGCCTCAACAATGGCCTGGCCGGGCTGCTTGTAAATCAGCTTGCCGCGCAAATGAGCGATCATAATGTGTTTCGTGAAACGAGCCGGACGCACAGTCCTCCGGCAGTCGGTCTCACCCCACACCCATACTACAGAGCGAACTTGGCCGGCAGGTATCAGCTCTCGGGGGAGTGCATCGTTCGTCAACGATCTGATTGTTCGACCCGCCTTGATTTCGCGCTATCCTTGGTGTGCTTTCCCATCCTCTCCAAACTGTTTTTCGGAGTTAGAGGGTCATCGTTTTAAGCAAGAGCGAAGAACTCCTTGTTCTGCATGACTCTCCTGAAAGTCGTCCGATCGATCGCCGCCCACATGCGTGAAAGGCAGGCGATGCTTGCAGTTGAATTCTGGCTCGGAGGTCGAATCGTGTGGACGAAGATTCTCGGTTCCTTGCAACCTGCCGCTCGCTGGGTGCGCTACGCCTACTTTCTGCGCTTCAGCCTGATGCTATGGCTGTTTGCCCCGGTCCTGTGCGTGCTCAACCTCAGGGACTCGACACTTACCAGCGGAATTGTGACCCCGGAGACCTGGCAGCAGTATGTTTGCGTTGGGTTCTTTCTGGTCTCGGCCTCATTTGCGGCGTTGGTGATGGCCCGCGTCGTCATCATCAACGGCCCCGAACGATGGGATCGAGGATACAACAAGCAGAACGATGCCCGGCCACCCCTGCTGACAAGGTTCCTCGATAACGATAGCGGCAAAGATGAGAACGCCGCGCTGCTCATCTCGCAAGCTCCCACCGGATTGGTATTCCTCTATCTGATCATCAACGGAGTGAGCCAGGATGTGAACCATTGGCAGATCTGGCCAGGATTCATTCTGGGAGCGATTCTTTCCGCGGTCTTCTGGTGGGTTCTGAACGCCTGGTATTACGTGAGGTATGTGCCTCCTCCGCTTCCCCAGCCTCCCAAGATTTATAGCCTCGGAGAGAATGCGGCACGCACTATCCTGTTCCCCCGATGGTGCTTTGGCCTGAATCGAGAAGGTTCTGAGTATCCCGGAGAGCCCACAATCGAGCAAGCCAAAACCGACCTGCCTCGCGTCACCCTCGGGGCTCTGGGGGAATGGCTGGCCCGGCAGCCAGGCTTCGGATTCACAATCGAAAGCGACCATTTCGTGTTCGAGGGGCACGCATTCGCAACGGTTGCCCTGCTTGTGTTCATCCTGTTTTCTGTCATCATCTGGCCCTTGACGGCGCCCGTCCCTGCACCAACCGTGTCGATCGTCATGATCGGCTCGCTCCTTTTTTTTGGAGCCGTCGCTATTGGTCTCATCCTGGCCGCGAAACCACTTGAAGGTGGATCGGTTTGGAAGGCTCGCCTGGCTCTGTGCATCGGCATCGCATCCTTTCTTTTTGCGGTTGTGAAGTTCTATATGGGACCATCGCCGGAACGCTTCCCCATTCTCGCCACAATCCTTATTCTCGTGACCGCACTGTCTTACGCATTGGCAGGGGTTGCATTCTTCCTCGATCGCTACCGTGTGCCTGTCCTCACCATGATCGTGGTGGCGATGATTGTGCCGCGCCTGTTCCATCTCGACCGGACGATCTACTGGGATGGAGGGCCGCATCTGGGGAACAGCCAGGAGGAGCACTACCTCTCCACCACAACCTACAACGGCAGCGCTGCCGTGGTGCAGACCCCCGCAAAAATTCTTGCCGATCGGATTGTGGCGCAAGACCAACAGCCGTTGATCATCGTTACCGCAACCGGGGGCGGACTTCACGCGTCCGCCTGGACGGCCGCCATCCTGGCTCGCCTGGAAGAGAAGATCGGCCGCCCCTTTCACCATCGCCTCTTGTTGATGAGCACCGTGTCGGGGGGTAGCGTCGGATTGATGGCATACCTCCGAGAACTGCATGAAGGAACCCTGGAGAGCAATCCCGATCTTGCGAAAGCGCGCATGCAGAGCGCCGCCCAGTGCTCGAGCCTCGAAGGCGTCGGTTGGGGGCTAATTTATTACGACCTGCCTAAAGCCTTCGTACCCATCGCACCCTATTTCATTCCGCCCTCATCCGGAGACGGTGATTTGGAGGCGAACCGTCCCGGGTCAACTCCGCTGCTGAAGGACCGAACTTGGTCGTTGCGCAAGGCATTCGAGCGCAATCTGAACAATTCATATTGCAACTGGCTTTGGGTAAAGGACGGCAACCCCGACCCTGGTCTACAAACCGGATTGACGAAGAACCCTCATGTCGGTGCAGGCTTGACCCTGCGTCAATTGCCTCCCGTGGGTTTGAAAAATGCTTCTTTCCCCGCTTTCACCATGAACACGACAACTGTTGAGCATGGCGAGCGATTTTTGTTGGCCAACTACGCGGTCCCGGAGCACCAGATAAGCGGCGAACCCGAATACCGAGCCAGATCGTTCTTGGCCACTTTTTCGGGTACGCAGCCCCCGGTGATCAATAAGCAGCCTCCGCTTCCTGACCTGCCATTGGCCACGGCAGCGCAGATGTCGGCTACCTTCCCCTATGTTTCTTCCGCAGCGCGCGTGCCCATGGCGATCGATAACAACGTGAACAGCGTGCATTTCGTCGACGGCGGTTACTACGACAACGATGGCACCGCTTCGGCTATCGAATTCCTTCGCTATGCGCTTGCGCCTTCACCTCAGGAGAAGCAGGAACCCGGCTATCCGCAACCGGATCCGATTGCGCGGCTCGACAAGGATCACCCGCTCCGCATATTGCTCATTGAGATTCGAAACAGCGGTGACATCGCACCCACCGGTCCGGAAACGAACGGGGATGAAAGCAACGACAACGCCCCTTGGAATGCGCTATCGCAGTTAGAGGGGCCACTCCTCGGTTTCTGGCAGGCAGGGCATGAAAGTGTTACGGGCAGAAACCGCACTGCGCTGGGGCTGCTGGAACAAGCACTGGACGGCAAACTACAAATTCATCGTGTGGTTTTTGCCGACGCCAACTCGCCCAAACTGGCCGGGACCGATCCACTGAATTGGTCTTTGACTCCCAAGCAGCGCGGAGAAGTTCGCTTCTCGGCCAAAGCACTCCCTTTGCAAGAGGCGGAGGCAAGGTGCTGGTTTACCACCTGGGATGAGATGTGGAAGAACGCGCAACAACCCAATCCCAAGCCAATCGACCCGGACAAGTGCGTTGGTGCAGCGTCGCCCAACCCGGATGGCCGGCCATCCTTATCGCGCTGAGTCTGTTAGCAGATTCATCCGCTTCGCCACTCGCTCCAGCGTTTCCAGCGCCCGATCCAGCTGCGCCTTCGTGTGCTCACTGGTCAGGATCAACCGAATCCGCGCTTTGCCTTCCGGCACTGTGGGAAATGCGATTCCCGTGCCCATCACACCTTCGTCAAACAGGGCCCGCGAAAACTCCATCGCCGCACGCCCTTCGCCCACAATCACCGGCGTAATCGGAGTTTCCGTCGCGGGTGTCGTCAATCCGCCAATATTGAAGCCAATCCGTCGCAACTCCCCTTGAAAATACTTCGTGTTCTTCCACAGCCGGTCGATGCGCTCGGGCTCTGTTTCCAGAATGTCAAATGCCGCAATGCATGTTGCCGCCACAGACGGCGGGTGCGAAGTCGAGAACAGAAACGGTCGCGCGCGGTGATATAGATAATCAATCAAATCCTTTGACCCGCATACATAACCGCCCAACGCGCCAATGGCTTTTGACAGCGTCCCTACCTGCACATCCACGCGCCCATGCACTCCAAAATGATCGATGGACCCGCGCCCATTGCGCCCCAGCACGCCCGATGCATGCGCATCGTCCACCATCATGATGGCGCCGTATTTCTCCGCCAGCGCCGCCAGCTTATCCACCGGCCCAATATCGCCGTCCATGCTGAAGACGCCGTCGGTAATCACAAGTTTGTGCCCCGGTTCGCCGGCGACTTCCTGCAGCAGTTCCTCGCAGTGCGCCATGTCCTTATGCCGAAAAACTTTGATCTTGGCCCGTGAGAGCCGTGCCCCGTCAATAATGCTGGCGTGGTTCAGCTCGTCAGAAAGAATGAAGTCGTCCTTGCCCAGGATCGCGCTCACTGTCCCCGCGTTGGCCGCGAATCCGCTCTGGAAGACGACACACGCCTCCACATTCTTGAAGCGCGCAATCTTTTCCTCCAACTCCATGTGGATGCGCATGGTGCCAGCGATCGTTCGCACCGCTCCCGATCCCACCCCCAACTGTCGCGTCGCCGCCAGCGCCGCCTCAATCAGCTTGGGATGGTTAGCCAGCCCCAGGTAATTGTTGCTGGCCAGGTTGATCACCTCGCGCCCATCGTAGTGGCACACCGGGGCCTGCTGATCATCGAGGACCCGGAGCTTGAAATGGGTCCCCTTGGCCCGCAACTCATCCAGAACTGCCGTCAGATAAGCAAGCTGGTTACGCGTAGCCGTCTCCGCCATGGCATTTCACCTCAACCAGAAAGCATAGCGCGAACCGCGAGGACCAGGGGCTAGGGAATGGGGAATTCCCCAGCCGCGGCCGATACACTCTCCCGGGCGAACGCCAGGCTGAGAACTGACAGCTGGAAGCTGCCTCAGCCCCTTGACATCCCTAGCCCTCTATGCCTAGACTTCTCCATACCAAGTTAGCTAGGGGTAAACGAATGGCTAAAAACGATCTCCCCAAAAACGACCTGCAGGGCACTCTCGACTTGCTGGTTCTCAAAACCCTCGCCCAGAACGGCGCATTGCACGGCTACGGCATCGTGCTTCACATCCAGAACGCCTCTGGAGAAATGCTGCGTGTGGAAGAAGGCTCGCTCTATCCCGCCCTCCATCGCATGGAACAGAACGGCTGGATCGCCGCAGAGTGGGCCATGACCGAGACCAACCGCCGCGCCAAGTACTACAAGCTCACCGCCCAGGGCCGCCGCCAGCTCGACATCGTCCAGGAGAGCTTCGACCAGCTCGTCAAAGGCGTCCGCGCCGTTCTCCGCTATGCCTGAAGCCCAGCGTTTCGCCTGAGGGAGAAAAACTCATGGCCGTCTTCCGCCGTTTCGCCAATCTCTTCCGCCGCTCCCGCGTAGACCGCGAGATTGCCACCGAGTTGCAGTCTCATATCGCCCTCCGCATTGACGACAATCTCGCCGCCGGTATGTCGCTCGAAGAGGCTCGGCGCGATGCCCTGGTTCGCTTCGGCAACCCCACCGCCACCAAAGAACGAGTCGCCTCCGCCGACACCAGCCTAAGCCTCGAATCTTTTTGGGCCGATCTCCGCTATGGCTGGCGGCAGTTGCTCAAGTCCCCGGGATTCGCCATCACCTCCGTTCTATCGCTATCCATCGGCATCGGTGTCAACACCGCCGGCTTCAGCAGTATGGATGCGGTTGTGCTTCATCCCCTTGCTGTGCCCCGGCTGGATCGTGTCGTAACCATTGCCGAACAACAGGACGGCGGTGGTTACCAGCAGGTCGCCCTCGCCAACTTCGAGGATTGGAACCGCCAGGCCCATTCGTTTGATGAGCTTGCTATCCGGACCTCCGCCGATATGAGCCTCACCGGTGCGGGTGACGCAGCACATGTGAGTGCAACCCTCACTTCGGCGAGTTTCTTCAGTGTTCTGCGTACCCAGGCGCTCCTGGGCCGTGTCTTCAATGAGGAGGAGTCCCATCCCGGCCGCGACGCCGTGGCAGTTCTGAACTATGGCTTTTGGCAACGGAACTTTGGCGCCGATCCAGCAGTGCTAGGCCGCCGCATCGAGCTCGATCAACGCGTATATACAGTCATCGGTGTCCTCCCGAAGACCGTGCAGTATCCCTCCGACGCCGACATCTTTCTGCCCTTTGCGCCGACGCCGCAAAAGCTTCAGAACCGCGTCGCGCATGACTACCTGGTCACCGGCCGCCTGCGCGACGGAGTTTCAGTCATGCAGGCCCAGTCGGAAATGCGCATCATTGCGGACCGCCTCTCCAAGGCCTACCCGGAAACCAACCAGGGGCTCTCCGTCAAGGTTGAGCCGCTGCTCGACGGCATCAATGGCGATTTGACACCGCTCTATTACCGCCTCGTGATGGGGGCCACGCTCTTTGTGCTGCTCATCGTGTGCGCCAACGTGTCGAACTTGCAGTTTGCGCGCGGCATAGCCCGGCGCCCTGAGATCGCCATGCGCACCGCTCTGGGCGCCTCCCGCTCCCGCATCATGCGGCAGTTGCTCACAGAAAATATACTTCTTGGACTGATTGGCGCGGCGGGCGGCCTTTTGTTCGGCGGACTCTACCTGCACATCATCCTCATCACCATGCCAGCGCGGATAGCGCGCTATATGTCGGGGTGGTCCAATACTTCGTTGAATGGCCGCGTGATGGCATTCTCGTTACTGCTGGCTGTGGCAGCCGGTGTTGTCTCGGGAATTGTGCCCGCGTTGGAAGCGCTGCGCGTGAATCTCGTCGAGCAGCTTAAGTCAGGCTCGCGCTCGGCGACTGCCTCAGGCCGTGGCAGCCGATTGCGCAACATCTTTGCCGTCTCGCAAATCGCATTGGCCGTTGCGCTGGTGATCGGCGCGGCCCTCATGGCCAAGGGCATGGAGCGGCTCTTGCATCTGGCCGACATCTACCAGCCTGCCAAGGTGCTCACATTCAATGTCACTCTTCCACCGGCCCGCTACGACACTCCGCAGAAGCAATCTGCCTGGTACAACAACAGTCTTGAGAAACTGCGCGCTTTGCCCGGCGTCACACATGCCGAGTTGAGCACCGTGCTGCCCTATAGCGATAACGGTTGGCTGCAGGGTTGCTCTATCGACAATCGTCCCGTGATGCCCGGCAAATTTCAAAGCGCGCTCGGCCTGCCGGTGAGCGCAGGCTACTTTGGCGCGTTCCGCATCCCAATCCTCGCCGGCCGCGCCTTCTCGAGGAGCGACTCGCTGAGTTCGCTGCCCGTCGCGATTGTCAGCCGGAAATTCGTCACGCAGTACTTCCCCGGCGAAAACCCCATCGGTCATCGCGTCCGCGTAGGCGACCAGCCCGCCAGTCATGAACCGTGGCTGACCATCGTCGGTGTCGCAGAAGATATAAGCTACTCCACCTGGGACCAGTCGATTCAGCCGGCCGTGTATATGGATGCAGCGCAGGTGCCGCCTTCCGATGCCACCTACGCGGTCATGACAGTTGGCGATCCGCTGGCCCTCGCCGCGCCGGCACGCAAAGCCCTTGCCGCGCTCGACCCCGCGCTCCCACTCGACGTGGTCATGACCTATGCGAAATTCCTGCACGAGTTGCTCACCGGCTTGATGTACACCGCGGCAATGCTGGGCATCGATGCGCTCTTTGCCCTGCTACTGGCCGCCATGGGCATCTTTGGCGTGATGGCCAACCTGGTCGGCGAGCGCACCCGCGAGATCGGCGTGCGGCTCGCCATGGGCGCGCGGCGCGAAAGCGTGCTGGGCATGATTCTGCGCCGTGCGACATGGCTCACGCTGGCAGGCATCGCTTTCGGCCTGGTGCTGGCATTTGCTCTCGCGCATCTGGTCGCCAGCCTGCTGCGCGGGGTGCGCTCGGACGATCCCGTTGTTTTTGCCTCCATCACCGCGATCATTGCGGCGATTGCGCTCGCTTCAAGCTGGATTCCGGCGCGGCGGGCTGCTCGTATTGATCCCATGGTTGCCCTGCGCGACGAATAACCAAAAACGGAGAAACCCCATGGCCGTCTTCAGCCGTTTCGCCAATCTCTTCCGCCGCACCCGCGTAGACCGTGAAATCGATGCCGAGTTGCAGTCTCACATCGCCCTTCGCGTCGACGACAATCTCGCCGCCGGCATGTCACTCGCAGAAGCCCGCCGCGATGCGCTGCTCCGATTTGGGAATCCGACGTCCACGCGGGAGCGAGTCGCTGCCGCCGACGCCAGCCTGAGTCTCGAAACGTTCGCCCGCGACATTCGTTATGCAACCCGCCAGTTACGGCGCTCGCCCGGTTTCACACTGACTGCCATTCTCACCCTGGCTCTCGGCATCGGAGCGAATGCCGTTGTGTTCGGCCTTTTGAATGGGCTCATTCTCCATCCCGTCAATCTGCCCCAGGCAGAGAGGCTCTACCTGATCGAGCGCGGGCAGGACCGTGCCCCATCGAATTCGTATCCCGATTACCTCGATCTACGCGACCGTATCCGCACTTTCGACGGCCTGGTCGCAACCGAGATCGACAAGGCCGGTCTCGATATCAATGGCGCCACATTTCCTGTCTGGCTCTATGAGGCCAGCGGAAACTACTTCGACGTACTGGGGGTTCAACCCTATCTCGGGCGCTTCTTCCACGCCGCCGATGAGCATGGCCCCAACAGCGCTCCTTACATTGTGCTCAGTTTTGGCTACTGGCAGAGCCACTTCAACGGCGATCGCACAGTGATCGGACGCGTGGTTCGACTGAACAAATTCGCATTCACCATTCTCGGCGTTGCGCCGCCGGCGTTTCGCGGCACCGAACTCTTCTTTGCGCCCGATCTTTGGGCGCCCATGGTCAATGAACAACAAATCGATTGGTCGAATGCTTTGACGCAGCGCAGTAACCGCGGTAGATGGCTGGTTGGGCGTCTCAAGGCCGGCGCGACTCCCGCGCAGGCGTCCGAGGATCTCCATTCCATCGCCGCTTTCCAGGCCAAGGCATATCCCAAAGACGACGACGGAATCAGCTACTCCCTCGCCCGTCCCGGCCTGCTCGGCAACATGCTTGGCGGCCCGGTGCGTGCATTCCTTGCCGGACTCATGCTGCTCTCCGGTCTGATTCTGCTGGCCGCTTGCGCCAATTTGGGCAGCCTGTTTTCAGCACGTGCTTCCGACCGCTCGCGTGAGGTTGCACTCCGGCTGGCTCTGGGCTCAACCCGCGCGCGCATTCTGCGCCAGCTTCTCACAGAAGCAATTCTGGTCTCGCTTGCCGGCGGCGCTTTCGGTTTGGCCGGAGGTATAGCGCTGTTGCATGCAATCAGCGCATGGCGCCCGGTGCCGAACTTCCCCATCAACGTGCCCGTCAATCCCGACGCCCGCACTTACCTGGTCGCACTCGCGCTGGCCCTAGTCAGCGGTTTTCTTTTCGGAATTGTCCCGCTCCGCCAGGTGCTCAAGGCCGATCCCTATCAGGGCATCAAAGCAGGCGCCACCGGGTTTGCAGGAACGCGGCGTATCACGCTCCGTGATGTGTTGCTGGCATTGCAGATCGCCGTCTGTGCCGTTCTCGTCACGTCGTCGCTCGTCGCAATACGCGGCATGGTGCGTTCGCTGCACAGCAACTTCGGCTTCGTTCCGCAAGATACGATGCAGGTCAACACGGATCTCGAAATGGGCGGGTACACCTCCGAACAGATTCCCGCCATGCAGCGGCGCATGCTCGATGCAGTTGCCAAAATTCCGGGCGTCACAGCGGCGGGCTACGCGAACCGGGTTCCGTTGAATATCGGCTGGGCCGACTCCACTGTGTTTGCCGACAGCACAACGGATTACAGGTCCTCCAACGCCGCAGCGGAAGCCATGCAGTATGGCGTTTCGCCGGGATATTTCCCGGCCGCCGAAACAACGGTCCGCGCGGGAAGAGGATTTACCTGGAACGACGGCAAAGACGCACCCAAAGTGGCCGTCATCAATCATGAGTTCGCGCGCATGCTCTTCGGATCGGATGAGAAAGCGCTGGGCGGCCACTTCAAACTCTTCGGAGGCGCGCGCATCCAGGTTGTCGGCGTGGTCGAGGACGGCAAGTACATGACGCTCAGCGAGGATCCAAAGCCTGCCATGTTCCTCCCCATCCTGCAATCCCCCTCCAGCGATACCTGGCTGCTGGTGCGTTCCAACCGCGACCCCCAGGACCTGGCGGCCGCGCTGCAACAAACCTTGCGCGGCCTCGATAGCGGTCTACCTTTCACCATCAACACCTGGTCGAGAGAGTTGGATACAGCTCTGTTTGCGGCGCGTGCAGCCTCCCTCGCCCTGGGTGTGCTGGGTGCGCTCGGCGCAATGCTGGCCATCACCGGCATCTTCGGAATGGCTGCCTACTCCGTGAGCAAACGCATGCGCGAACTCGGAATTCGCATCGCCCTCGGTGCGCAGCGCCATGAGGTTTTGCGGGTAGCACTGGGCCGGGTCCTCCGCTTGCTTGCCGCCGGTTCCGCCGTCGGTCTGCTGCTGGGCTTGGCCGCGACCAAATTGCTCTCCTACATCGTCTATCAAGCGACTCCCCGCGATCCTATAGTCCTCGGCGGCGTCATTCTCACCATGCTCTTGCTGGGGCTGCTGGCTGCCTGGATTCCGGCGCAACGTGCGCTGGGGGCAGATCCGCTGATTCTGCTGCGCGAAGAGTAAACCGGCCCTGAATCCTGCGGGCCTTGCGAATCCAATCGAGGAGGTTGCCGATGGGAATGATGCGGCGTTTCAAAAACATGATGTGGCGTGCCGATATCGATCGCGAGATCGAGGCCGAGCTCGAGTCTCACATCGCTTTGCGCATCGAAGACAATCTCGCCGAAGGCATGTCGCCCGCAGAAGCTCGCCGCGATGCGCTCCTCCGCTTCGGCAACCCTGCATCCACCAAAGAGCGCGTTACCGCTGCAGACGCCACGCTCAGCCTCGACGGTCTCGCCCGCGACATCCGCTACGCGGTCCGCCAGTTGCGCCGTTCGCCTGGTTTCACGCTCACCGCGATCCTCACGCTCGCCCTTGGCATTGGCGCCAACGTGATTGTCTTCGGAGTGCTCAACGCGCTCATCCTGCGCCCCCTCAACTTGCCCGGCGCTGACCACCTATTTCAGGTGGCGCAGCTCCAACAAGGCGACACCAACCAGTCCTATCCCGATTTTCTCGACTTCCGCAACCGCAACACATCCTTCAGCGACATGGTCTCTTACCGGCTTGCACTTGCGGGATTGAGCACCGGCGGGTCGGCCCGCAAGTCATGGGAGTATGAGGTTTCCGGCAATTACTTTGATATGCTTGGCGTCCAGCCTCAGCTCGGCCGCTTCTTCCACTCGAGCGACGAAAACGGCCCCAACTCCGCGCCTTATATGGTGCTCAGTGACGCGCTCTGGCGCACCCGCTTCAATGCCGACCCTAGGATCATTGGCACGACCGTCGATCTCAACAAGCACAATTTCACCATCATCGGAGTTGCCCCGAAGAGCTTCAATGGCACCGAGCTTTTTTTCTGGCCTGATTTCTGGATTCCCATGGTCAACGGAGAGCAGATCGAGGGTTACAGCTTCCTCAACAGCCGAGGCAATCACAGCCTGTTCGTCATTGGGATGCTCAAGCCGGGTGTGACCACACAACAGGCGACGAACAATCTCGTCACAATCGCGCACCAGTTGGCCCGCGAATACCCGGCCACGAACGATGGCATGGGAGCGCGGCTGGTCAAGCCGGGCCTTCTCGGCGACATGCTCGGCGGACCGGCGCGTCCTTTCCTTGCCGTCATCATGTTGTTGGCTCTACTTGTGTTGGCCGCTGCCGGCACCAACCTTGCGGGCATCTTTGCCGCGCGGGCCGCAGATCGCAGCCGCGAGATGGCCATCCGGCTCTCCATCGGGTCGACAAGATGGCGGATCCTGCGCCAAGTCTTGAGTGAGGCCGCGCTCATCTCGATCGCCGGTGGCGTCGTGGGAACGTTTCTCGCCTCGGCCTTGCTGGGTATTCTCAGCCGCTGGCAGCCCATCGCTCAGTTCCCCGTCCACGTGACCGTCGTTCCCGATGCGCGCGTTTTCTTCATCGCGTTTCTGCTCACCTTCGCCAGCGGCATTCTTCCCGGCCTGCTGTCGGCGCGGCAAGTCTGGCAGACCGATGCCATGCAGGCCATGAAGAGCGCTGGGCCCGGATCCGGCTTACTCCACCGCCTCACGCTGCGCGACCTGCTTCTCGTCATCCAGATCACCGTCTGCGCCCTGCTGGTGACCGCTTCGTTGGTTGCACTGCGCGGCTTGATCCATTCGCTTCACGCGCCCTTCGGCTTCGCGCCCGAAAGGGCCATCCTCGCTGAAGCAGATATGCGCATGGCTGGATACTCCAACAAGAATGCCCTGCCGGTGCAGCGCCGCATGATCGATGAGGCTTCGCGGATCTCTGGCGTAACCGCCGCGGGATCTGTGGACAATTCTCCACTCAGCGGGGACGGCAGTTCAACCTCGGTCTATAGCGAAGATGCGACTGACCTGCGCCCTTCGAAGGCCGCCATGGAGCCGAAATATTTCGCCATCTCGCCAGGCTATCTCCAGGCCGCGGGAACGCATCTTCTGACCGGCCGTGACTTCACTTGGAATGACGGCCCAGGTTCGCCCAAAATTGCAATTGTGAACGAAACTTTCGCCCGGAAACTGTTCAGCAACGCCCCAGCGGTCGGCCGTCGTTTTCTAGGTGGCGACAAGACCGTCTATCAGGTGGTAGGCGTCGTCGAGGATGGCAAGTACGACAGCCTCACTGAAGAACCCACCGCCGCAATGTTCTTCCCGCTCGCCCAGGAAAATCAGGCATATACCACCCTCGTCGTCCGTTCGCAATCACCCTCGGCCCAGGTAGTGCCTGCCCTCAATCGCATGTTGACCGGTATCGACGCCAGCTTGCCCTTCTCAATCCGCCCCTGGCAGGACGCGCTGGCCCTCGTGCTCTTTCCGGCACGCATTACCACGGCCGCACTCGGCGTGATGGGCCTGCTGGCAGCCATGCTGGCGATCACCGGCGTCTTTGGGATGGCGGCTTACTCCGTCTCCAAGCGCATGCGCGAATTGGGCATCCGCGTCGCCCTCGGTGCGCACCGCACCCAGTTGATGCGCTCTGCGCTCGGCCGTCCGCTATTCCTTCTGCTCTCTGGCTCGGCTGCGGGCTTGCTGCTGGGCGTGCTCGCCAGCCATCTGCTTGCTTTCCTTGTCTATGAGGCCTCGCCCCGGGATCCCCTGGTGCTACTCGGCGCCGTAATGGCAATGACCCTTGTCGGCCTCGTCGCCACCTGGATCCCCGCCCGCCGCGCCTTGGCCGTCAACCCCGCACAGTTGCTCCGCGAAAACTAGTTCTGTCCCACTATGTCTTACCCCTCGCCTCCGACCGCTAACCAGGTCCACTGATCACTGATCACGGCTCCGGGACGTCCAACTCACACCTGGCAACTCGTCGGACCGCGGTTGGCTCGCCCACGCCTTCGCCGGATACAATGGATGCACGCTGCCACATATGGGCGAACTACGACTTTTTCTTGAGATTTGGAGCAGGCGCACGTGAGAAGTCTGATCGGCCGCGGTATGCGGCTTGAGTTGATAGCAGCACTGGGTGCCGCTCTGGCACTGCCCGTAATGGCATTGCCCACTGGAAATAACGGTGGTCTGGCCACCGAGACCACTTTGTCCGCGGAAGTCCATGACCAGGGCGGCAGTACCCAAGCCATCTTGAGGGCCACGGTTATCGGACGCGACGGGCTTCCCGTTACCGGCGGTGTTGTTATCGAGGATGCCGGCAAGCCCTTAGCCGGTGTGGCGCTCGACGCCCAGGGTCATGCCACTGCGACCCTTTCGTTGCTTCCAGGCGAGCATAGTCTCACGGCCGTCTACGCCGGCGATACCACCCATCAGGGCTCCGTCTCGCAACTTTCGCCGGTACGAGCGGTCACTGGCAGCAGCCCGGATTTCGGAATAACCATTGCGCCAGCCTCACTTTCGCTTACCGCCGGCCAGTCGGGCTCCGCCACTGCTTCCATTACACCGATCAATGCGGCGTCTCTCTCCGCGCCGATGTTCGTTACCCTTTCCTGCTCCGGCCTGCCCGACCAGGCTTCCTGCACCTTTACTCCAGAGAATTTGGAAATTCTGCCCAACACCACCACGGCGGTCACCAGTTCAATGGTCCTCGCCACGGTCGCAGGTTCTACCGCCCGCTCAATCCCTCCGGCTACGGACACCTCGAGCCGTGTCGCCTGGGCAATGCTTCTCCCCGGCGCACTCGGCCTCGCGGGACTGGCCTTCGGCGCGCGTCGCCGTCCGTGGCTCAGCCGGCTCTGTCTGGTCGCCCTGGTAGGATTGGTTTCCACGCTCGGCGCCACGGCCTGCAATCCTCTGTATAACTACTACAACCACGGACCACCCAAGAACCTGCCCACCCCTGCCGGTACCTATACAGTGAAAATCAACGCACAGTCCAGCAACGGCATCATCGCCACCACCCACTCCACCACCATTGTGCTTACAGTCAAGTAGGCCGGCTCTTCGGCGCGGCAGGCATCTGAGTGAAAACGCCTTGGCATCCCCTTCCCGCGGAAGTTTATGCGCTGGTGGAGCGCACGCCGGCGACAGTACTCCTTGATTGTTCAGACTCTGCCTCCTCTGAGCCGCTCAGCCGACTCTTCGTCTCTCCGCTGCACGTACTCGTCGCCTGGACACCATCTGAGCTGGCCGAACTCTTCGCGCAGATCGAGAGCGCAACCGATGAAGAGCATGTTGCCGCCGGCTTCTTCAGTTACGAATGCGGTGCCGCGTTCGAGCCCAAAGCCCTTCCGCGAGGGGTGTCCGCATTTGCCGGTAATCCTTCTTCAACGCCCGAGCAGAAGGGTTCCCATCCGCTCGCTTGGTTCGGCATCTACGAGCAATGCCATCTCTTCGATCACGCCGCGGGAGCCTTCATTGCCGGCGCCCCGCCAGAGCTCGCCCAAATGCAATCCACCGCGCCGGGTCGAAGCGCATCCGCCGATGAAACTTCCGAGGCCGAGCTGCTCGAACCCACCTTGGGCCTCACTCAGCAGCAATATGCCGCCCGCATTGAAGCCATTCACGAGTGGATCCGTGCCGGGGATGTCTATCAGCTCAACTTCACCTTTCCTTTGCGAGCGCACGTTTCAAGGGACGTAGCCGCCCTCTACACCCGGCTGCGCAGTGGGCAACCGGTAAGGTACGGCGCTTTTATACATTGGAAGCCAAACAGGCACATTCTCAGCTTCTCCCCGGAGCTCTTTTTCCTCCTCGACGAGCAGACTCGCCGCATCACCACACGGCCCATGAAGGGAACTGCGCCCCGCGGCCGCACCACCGCGGAGGACCGCCAGATTGCCGAATGGCTCCGATCCGACGCAAAAAACCGCAGCGAGAACGTCATGATCGTTGATCTTCTCCGCAACGATCTTGGCCGGCTGTGCACTTATGGCAGCGTTCGCGCTGAAGACCTTTTCTCGGTCGAGCGCTATCCCTCTCTGTGGCAGATGACGTCGACGGTCACCGGCACCCTGCGTCCGGATGCCGGCTACAAGGAGATTTTCCGCTCGCTCTTTCCTTGCGGCTCCGTCACCGGTGCCCCCAAGGTACACGCCATGGAATTGCTTGCGCAGATTGAAGACGAACCCCGCGGCATTTACACGGGAGCCATCGGATTCTTTTCGCGCTCCCGCTCTGTGTTCAACGTCGCCATCCGTACTCTGGATGTGGATGGGCAGAACGCCAGGATGGGCGTGGGGAGCGGCATCGTCATCGACTCTAATGCCGACGACGAGTTCCGCGAATGCCAGTTGAAGACGGAGTTTCTCATCCGCTCCGTTGAGCCCTTTTCCCTGATCGAGACGCTGCTCTGGCAGGGCACGTATCCGCTCATCGAACTGCATCTGGATCGTCTCGAAGACTCGGCGGCTTACTTCGGATTCAATTGTGACCGAGCCGCGATTAAGGCTGCGCTGCTTGCCGAAGCCGCAGCATTCCCGGAGGAGTCGCCGCGCAAGGTCAGGTTGCTGCTCCACCCTGACGGAAGCCTGCAGATCGCGCAAGAAAGGCTACCGTCTGCTTCGACGATCACTCAAGCTGGCCGCGTGTGCTTCGCGACGCATCGCACTGACCCGTGCGACCGCATGCTCTTCCACAAAACAACCCATCGGGCTCTCTATGATGAATCCTTCAGAACCGCAACGGATGCCGGCTTTTGCGACGTGCTCTTTCTTAATCAGCGTGGCGAGGTGACCGAGGGCGCCGTCAGCAATATTTTTGTCGAGAAAGAGGACCGCTGGTTCACGCCGCCTATCGAGTGTGGGCTTCTTCCCGGCGTTTACCGCCGCCACTTGATCGAGACGCAACCCGGGATCGAGCAGCGGATCCTCAGCGTGCAGGACGTGAAATCCGCCGACGCCATCTACCTGACAAACGCAGTCCGAGGTCTTCGCCGGGTCACGGTGGACTGGAAAGAATGAGGCGAGCCAGAGCGCACACATCCGGTAGGGTGGCCTGGTGATTTTGTACTCGCGCCCATGACTCTGGGTGCCCCAGGTCTCGCTGTTGAGACCTGGGGAACCACATATCCACACGGTCGAAATACCGGGTCTGCGAAGCCTGTTCGAGAACGGCTTTGGCGGCAGGAACTGCTTCAGAACGACCGCGACAACCCCGCAATCACCGTGTAATCCGCAAACGCCGCGTCGCCATGCGTATGGTTTTCAAGGTCTGTCACGCTGGTCTTGCGGTTGCGCTCCATGGCCCACGGTCCGCTCGCGTAGAACGTGTACCGGCTGCGTTCGTACATCATGCCCGGCTCGATTGAAATTACATAGCCCGGACGGCGGAATCCATCGCTCTTTCCGAACGCGTCCCGCACTGGAACGCCTTCCATGCGGCCGCCTACGCTCAAAGCAAGGCCACGCACCAGGCGGACACCTGTCACAGGCCGCGAGAATCCTCCACGCCACAGATATTGGTCTGTGGCGGATACCACGCCCTCACCTGGATTAGGACGGAAGGTCAGCACGCCAGTGGTGTCCTGAGGGCTAAAGAGCCACGAGCCGGTGAAGTACGCCGCCGTCTTCCAGATAACCGGATGATACGCCTCGGTTGCAAGGCTGAATCCCCAGGTTCCATCGCCCGGTTGAATCGACTCGTCAAACGGTTCCAGCGTGGTGGTCCCGTTTGAATTGATCTTGTATCCCTGGGCATCGTTGATGCCGGTGGGCAACTTCAACTGGGCCGAGAGGCTGACGTTGCCGTGGTTCTCCGTCGGCGGCCGAAATATCCATGACTGCACGCCCACCGTCACATCGCCGATGCCGCCGGAACGGTATACGTTCAGCGGACTGCTCTGTCCGTGCCGGGTGGCTTCCATCCCAGGCACGCTGGCGATCAGGCTCAGCCGCGGTGTCAGCTGATAGTTCAAATCCAATTCGAAAAGGTTCACGTGGTTCACTACAGCGCTGTGCTGTGTCTGCCGCTGTATCTGGTAAACCGTACCGATGTAGTGCCGAAATGAGTTGTACACGCGGTAGCCGGTCGTGATGGTAAGACCGTGCAGCAGGTTGGTACCCGCATAGTGGCGTGCGCTGGTTTCTGAGGTGGGGTCGAGTCCTGAGATGACGGGTTGCGGGGAATGGGCGGCCACGCAGCCTTGCGCATGAGCGGCAGGATGCATCCAGAAGGATAGGGCGACGAGCGCGGCGGAGATTGCCGCTCCCGGCGAAGGGAAGCTTTTCATCTTCTTGTTCTCCGGTAAATCGGTTGTGAGCTGACCTCGAAATCGCCACGCGGATCGTACGGCACGGCGGGGAAACACGTGCTTAAGCAATGTGCCCGAAGGTAGCAGCCTTCTCATTCGAAAGTCGTCGCCAATGCGGATGAGGCCGGCCTCAACCTTTCGATGGGGGCCGCACGCAGCATCGATCGATATAGTCGGGAGGTTATGCCCCAAGGCTCACTTCGGTCAGTTGGCCGCGCGTTGGTTCTGGTCCTTCTCGCTGCGGGAGTGTCCCTGGCAGCAAAGCGCGCTCCCGATCCGGGATTCAAAACGCTTGACGGCCAGACACGCAAGCTCTCCGCACTCCATGGCCGGATTGTCGTCGTGAACTTCTGGGCCACGTGGTGCGGCCCCTGCCGGGAAGAACTGCCGCGCCTCTCGCAAATGGCCACGTCCTATTCCGGTAAGCCGGTCAGCTTCGTTTTCATCTCCATCGACGAGCCGAAAAACCGCGACAAGATTCCGGCCAGGCTTGCGAGCCTCCACGTCTCACTGGACAGCTGGGTCAACGCTGACACGGACACGCTCGACCGCTTCGGTCTCGGTAACATTGTGCCGGGGACAGTCGTGATGGACGACAAAGGCGAAATCGTCGCGCGGATCATGGGCGAAGCCAAAGAAGACGATGTGCGCAGCGCGGTCGACTGGCTCCTCGCAGGCAAAACCGGGCCGCCTCCGCCGGCGATCACCAAGCGCTACTAGCTAAATGTGCGGGTCTGTGCCGCGCACGCCGGCTCTCGACACGCTTATCTGAACTTCGCAAGGTGCCGGGACGGGCACTTCGCGAATCTCAACTCCCGGCGCTGCCAGTGCCTTCAAACTGCTTGTATGCTCTTGCAGTATCCTCCTCTATCAGGCGAACTTCCCAGGCTATAAGCGCATCCAGATAGTAGATGGTCGCGCCATGGGAAAGCCGCTCGATCAGCAGCGAAATAGGGGAAACATGGCGCAGAGAAGAATCCGTGTCTCAGAATCATTGCAAACCGTGTCTTCCTTTGCGCGCTGCCGGTTTCGATTTGTGCTGAAAAGGTTGCTGCCCCAGCTCTCGGGAACCGTGGTGAGCCTTTTCCTTACCGCAACTCTTACATTCCCCTTGCACGCCTATGCGCAAGAAGACGACCTGGCTTGGCTCGGCTACCAGCCGGTGAAGAATCCGAGGAGCGTCCCTGTACGCATAAGAACACTCGGCCACAGCGTGCTGGAAGAGACCGCCGAGAAGGAACTGAGACACGGCACATCGAGCCTCTTCGGGAACTTCAATCCCGAACCGGATGAAAGCGAAATCGTCGTGGGTACCCCGCAGGAGTTCGAAACCATCAACGACTTGCAGGTCCCCATTCCGAAGTCCCTTGGACCCGAGGACTTCAGTATTTCCTGGTATGGCAAGCGTGGCACGGGCTCTCCCCGAAGCCTGTATATCGTGGGCGGCAGCCCTCGTGGAGTGCTCTACGGCGCGTTTGCTTTGCTGCGCCATCTGGCAGAGTCCGCCGATCTCAGCCAGGCGGTCATCCGTGAACGCCCCGCGATGCCCATTCGCTGGGTCGACGACTGGGATAACCCCGATGGCTCCATCGAGCGAGGCTACGCCGGCCGCAGCATCTTCTTTGAGGACGGCCACGTTCGCCAGGACCTCGCGCCCGTTTCCGCTTATGCGCGATTGCTCGCCTCGGTCGGTATCAACGCCTGCAACCTGAACAACGTTAACAACGCCGCGCCCTTTCTCGATCCGCAAATGCTCCACGGCATCGCGCGTATTGCCGAGGCGATGCGCCCTTATGGAGTGCGCGTCGCCCTCTCCGTTGACATTGCGAGCCCCCAGAAAATCGGCGGCCTCGCTACGTACGATCCCCTTGATCCTGCGGTTAATGCCTGGTGGGCTGCCAAAGCCAATGAGATCTACTCCGAAATTCCCGACTTCGCCGGCTTCACGGTAAAGGCTGACTCCGAGGGCCAACCCGGGCCCGCGAGCTACGGCCGCACCCCGGCCGATGCGGCCAACACACTTGCCGCCGCTCTTGCTCCGCACGGTGGTGTCGTTCTATACCGCGCCTTCGTCTACAACCATCACCTCGATTG
The DNA here is from genome assembly GCA_963800145.1 of uncultured Acidobacteriaceae bacterium. Taxonomy (GTDB): domain Bacteria; phylum Acidobacteriota; class Terriglobia; order Terriglobales; family Acidobacteriaceae; genus Telmatobacter. The sequence goes on from CAWCZX010000003.1 coordinate 223,950, forward strand.
GCGCGACGCCAAAGCCGACCGCGCCCGCGCCGCCTACGACATCTTCCATCCGCTCGATGGCAAATTCGCGCCCAATGTCGTCATCCAGACCAAGGAAGGCCCCATCGATTTCCAGGCGAAGGAACCCGTTTCGCCCCTTTTCGGCGGCCTCACCAAAACCAATCAGGCTATGGAGGTCCAGGTAACACAGGAGTACACCGGCCAGCAGCGTCACCTCGTCTATCTCGCGCCGATGTGGAAGGGCGTGCTCGACTTTGATATGCGCGTCGATGGCAAATCAACGCCGGTTAAGGACATCATCGCGGGAAAGGTTTTTGGCCGTCCTGTTGGCGGTATGATCGGCGTCTCGGGTGTGGGCCGCGATCACTGGCTCGGCTCTCCGCTGGCCATGGCCAATCTCTATGCGTTTGGCCGCCTCGCCTGGAACCCCGACCTGACTGCGAGGGAAATTGCACAAGAGTGGATCCGCCTGACAATCAGCAACGAGCCTGAAGTAGTCGCCACAGTCACCAACATGCTCATCCAATCGTGGCCTGCCTATGTGAACTACACCGGTCCCCTTGGCATGCAGACACTCACTGACATCACCGGCAGCCATTACGGACCGAACATCGAATCAAGTGAGCAGAATGGCTGGGGCCAGTGGCACCGCGCCGATCACGAGGGTGTCGGCATGGATCGCACCGTCGCGACGGGAACCGGCTTCGTGGGGCAATACTCACCCGAGGTGGCAAAGATGTACGAGTCCGCCACCACCACACCCGATGACCTGCTGCTTTTCTTCCACCACGTGCCGTACACCTACAAGCTCCACGACGGCAAAACTGTGATCCAGTACATCTACGACAGTCATTACCTCGGCGCAGAGCAAGCCGCGCATCTCGTCCGCGAATGGACCACGATCAAGAGCCGCATCGATCCCGCGCTCTACAGCGATGTCCACGCACGCCTCGAATACCAGGCCGGTCATGCCATCGTTTGGCGCGACGCCATCGTGCAGTACTTCCACAAGCTCAGCGGCATCCCTGACGACGAAGGCCGCGCTGGGAATTTCCCCGGCCGCCTCGAAGCGGAGGACGCACGCCTCAGCGGCTACAAAGTCATCGACGTTACTCCGTGGGAAGACGCATCGCGCGGCAAGGCCGTCGCTTGTGAGGGACAGAGGAGCTGTACTGCCGAGTGGGCCTATTCTGGTAAGCCCGGACGCTACAACATCGCGGTCCAGTATTTTGATCTGGCAGGCGGAGTCGCGCACTTCACGCTCAGCATCAACGGCAAGCCGATCGCTCACTGGGCCGCCGATGCAAAGCTCCCATCCAACCGGCCCAACGGGGACAACTCAACCCGCTATATCGTAAGCGGTGCGGAATTGAAGCCCGACGATGTGATCCGCGTAGAAGGCACATCTGACAAGGACGACCCCGCCGCGCTGGATTACATCGAAATCCAGCCGGAAACGCCGACACCCTAGATTGAATCGTTATCGGATCAGAACGTGCATCATGGGGGCTGAATGAACCATCGTTTCGAATAGATTCGGCGCGCAGAAGCGCTTACTTCGGCGCGTGCGGCTTGACCCCAGTCCATGTCCAGCCGGTGATCCTGGCCTTCCTCCACGAGTGGCTTGCCGCGCTCCTTATACAGATAGACCGTCGGCACGATTACGTATGCTTTATCGCCTTCGATTTCTTTGCGGGTCGGCGCACCGTAGGTGACGCGGCCCTCCGTCACTCCGGTAGCTTGCGCATGCTTGTCGTAGTCTGCAGCCCATTGCTGAGGTGCACGCGGGCCAACCCAGAGGTGAGGCGCAAACTCGTCCATGATGACGATGTCGCCCTTTGCGCATGCCGCGTATTCGGTCTTTGTATCGCCACTGTTAAACGCGTCGATGAACTGGCGGATCGGAGCCGTAACATCGCCACCCACAGCCGCCCTTGCGACAGGGGCCAATGAAACGCATACGAGCAACGCGAAGATTGCTTTCTTCATGGATCTCTCCTGAGTACCGTGGCCCATTAATATCGGTGGTTCCAGGAGATTCTCAGTCCAGGTTCAGCTCAGTCAATCGAAATCTGAGCCGACATTTATATCTATTGCTTGAGTTCCTTACTTCACCGCCGGCAGCCCCGCCAGTGCCATCGCAATCTCCTCCGCCGGGTAATCGTAATTCTCCAGCTTCCCGGCCTGGTAGTCGATGTACGACTGCATGTCGAAGTGTCCATGCCCGCACAGGTTGAAGAGAATCGTCCGCTCCCTGCCTTCTTCCTTGCACTTCAGCGCTTCACGAATCGCCCCGGCCACGGCATGATTCGCCTCCGGCGCCGGAATGATTCCCTCAGCCCGCGCAAACTGAATCCCCGCTGCGAACGCGTCCAGTTGCTGTACGCTAGTCGCTTCAATGAGCCCCAACTCAAGCACGTGCGACACCAGCGGCGCCATGCCGTGGTAACGCAGCCCGCCCGCATGGATCCCGGGCGGAATGAATGTCGATCCCAGCGTATGCATCTTTACCAGCGGCGTCAGGTGTCCGGTATCGCCAAAGTCGTAAGCGAACGGCCCCTTCGTCAGACTCGGGCAGGCGGCGGGTTCTACCGCCACTACGCGTGCATGGCATTGGCCTTTGATCTTGCGGCCGAGGTACGGCATTACAAGCCCCGCAAAATTCGACCCCCCACCAGTACAGCCCACAATCACGTCCGGCTCGTCGCCGGCCAGAGCCATCTGCTCAATCGCCTCCAGCCCAATCACCGTCTGGTGCAGAAGAACATGGTTCAGCACGCTGCCCAGCGCGTACTTCGTGTCCGGATCTTTCGCCGCCACTTCCACAGCCTCTGAAATCGCAATCCCCAGCGAACCGTTCGTCTTCGGGCGCTCCAACAGGATGGCCCGTCCCGACTCGGTCTCCATGCTGGGGCTGGCCGTCACCTGCGCCCCAAAGGCCTCCATCAGCGCGCGTCGATAGGGCTTTTGGTCGTAACTCACGCGCACCATGTAGACCTTGCACTCGAGGCCAAAAAAGGCGCACGCCATCGCAAGGGATGAACCCCATTGCCCTGCGCCTGTCTCCGTGGCCAGGCGCTTGGTCCCTTCCATCTTGTTGTAGTAAGCCTGCGCCACCGCCGTGTTCGGCTTGTGCGACCCCGCCGGGCTCACGCCTTCGTACTTGTAGTAAATCTTCGCCGGCGTATCCAGCGCCTTCTCCAGGCGCCGCGCGCGGAACAAGGGCGATGGCCGCCACTGCGCATACACCTGCCGCACCGGGTCGGGAATCTCGATCTCCCGCTCCGTGCTCACCTCCTGCGCGATCAGCGCCATCGGAAACAGCGGTGCCAGGTCCTCCGGCCCAATGGGCTGCAGCGTTCCCGGATGCAGCGGAGGCGCCATCGGCTCCGGCAGATCGGCCAGAATGTTGTACCAGGCACGGGGAATGCGGTCTTGCGGAAGGTTGAATTGGATGGGATTCATGCCAGAGATTCTACCAGCGGCCGACCAGAGAAAGCTGTGTTGACTGACCCGCCCTCATTGAGGATGAACAAGCGTTGGCCTGAGCTTAGGGATCTTCACCATCCTCACCACCGGCAGAGCCTCACCGTTTGCGAGTGGCACCGCGATTCGCTCCACTTCAACATAGCCCTTCAGTTTGTAGAGCGGTACGCCGGTCAGCGTCGAACCCATCTCAAAGCGCCGGAACCCCGCCGCCGCAGCCTCTGCTTCTACGCGCGCCAGAATCAACGAACCCAATCCTCGCCGCGCAAATTCCGGATGCACAAAGATCGCCCGCACCTTGGCCGCGTCCGTCTCCGGATCCAGAAGCTCCGGCAGGCGCCCCGGCCCGCGGTCTGCACCAAATAGCGTCTTCCGCTTTGACCATCCCCCACACCCGATGCTTCGCACTTCGGCGTTTTGGTTATAAGTCTCGGCCACGAAATAGGTTTGGTCGCGAATCAGTTGTGTATCGAGGCCAAGCACGGTCCCCAATGCACCTTCGATCTGCCCTGCCGTGTAGTCGCCGGCCTGCAACCCGCGCACGGATGCTTCAATCAGTTCATGTAGTGCGGGAATATCGGTCTCGGTTGCGAGGCGCAGCCTGAAGGCGGGTTTCACAATTTTAGAGGCTTCGGCCAGTCACGATTCTGAACGCGCGCTCGTATGAACCCATGTTGAAGACGTTCTTGTAGCCTATGCGTTCCAGCCGTTCCTTTGCCGATTTGCTGCGCACACCGCTCTGGCAGTGCAACAGCAGCACCTTGCCATTGTCTTTAACCTGCCTCAACACCTGATCCTCAACATCGTCGAGTGGCATGTTGTATGCCTGCGACAGATGGCCTGAATTAAATTCCGCAGGCGTGCGCACATCAATCACCAGCGCGCCCTTCTTCAGCAGATCCACCGCATCCTTCTTGGGAATCAATCCGGAGTTCTTATACGCGATGTAGAGTATCGCGAGAGCAACTACGACAATGAAATAAGTCCAATTCATAGCTAAACTCCATCTTACTCGCCGGATGCTTGCGGCGTAAGCCATCTGCGCCTGCGACGCAACCTAATCTGCGCCGCGCGAGATGTCCCTGGCAACCTTACGCCTTCCCCACCTCAACCAGCGTCGAATAAAACGTGGCACCTGCGCCCAGGTCCGTCAACCGCTCGCTGGTCAAAGCGTTGACGTTCGACCCATCCGGGTGCATTTTGGCCCAGTCCAGCCGTGCCGCCACCACCCCCGGCGGCACACTTCCGTTAATGAGTGCGCTCAGTTCGAGCGAACCGCGATCGTTCCAAACCCTAACCGCATCCCCGTCGCCGATCCCGCGAGCTTCGGCGTCTGTGGGATGCATCTCCAGCCGTTGGGTTGTCCGCGCTTCCATTTTGCGGTGTCCGCCCAGGTTGGCAAAAGTCGAGTTCATGTAGTTATCGGCCTTGCGGCTCAGAAACTCGAGTGGATACCGCGCTGCAGCCTCACCGAACCGCGACTCGGCTGAAGGAACAAAGCGCGGAACCCCATCCAATCCCTGCGCTGCGAGTGTCTCTGAACAAAACTCGATCTTCCCCGTCGGCGTAGCCAGGGAGCCCGAAGTAAATGGCTGAAAGCCCTCCCTGTGGAACCCGAGTGGAATGTGCCCCTCGCTCTTGAGATCTTCCAACGTAATCTCTTCCATTCCTGCATTTGTCGAATGCCCATCGGGGCCCGCGCCTAGCGCCTGCCGGATCATTTCCTCCGGAGTATCGTGGAAGCAATCCTCGGTAAATCCCATCCGCTGCGCAAGTTGAGCGAATAGCCACAGGTTCGACCGTGCCTCGCCGGGCGGTTCAATCGCCTGCTGCGACAACTGCACAAAGTAGTGCCCATATGCGCCCTGAATATCGGTGTGCTCCAGAAACGTCGTCGCCGGCAGCACATAATCTGCATAGTCCGTCGTATCAGTGAAGAAGAGCTCGTGTACCACCGTAAACAGATCCGGCCGCGCCAACCCCCGCCGCACCGCGTTCTGGTTCGGCGCGACTGCTCCAGGGTTGGAGTTGTAGACAAACAGCGCATGTACTGCGGGGCCCTGGCCGGTCTCAGGAACCGATGCAGCGTTCCCTGCCCGCTGCTCCCTGGCTTGGCCAAGCTCGGTTAGAGCGCGGCCGAGTTCCGACATATTCACAACCCGCGCTAGTCTTTTCAGCGGAGAAGACAGCGCAAGGTCCGGCCGCTCCAATGCTTTCCTGTTCCAGGGAAAGGCTCCAGAGGTCGATAGCTGTCCACCGCCCCCGCGACGCTTCCAAGCCCCGGTCAGAGCGGGCAGCATGGCAATTGCCCGCACCGCTGTGCCGCCGTTCTCCGCGCGCTGCACTCCGTAGTTCAACCGGATCGCGGCGGGTTGCGTGGTCGCGTATTCGCGCGCCAGTTGCTCCACTTCGCCGGCAGTCATTCCCGTCCACTCCGCGACACGCTCCGGCGTGTACTCGCGCACCCTCTCGGCAAGTTGTTCAAACCCGTGGGTCATCTCGGAGATAAACTTGCGGTCTTCCAGACCCTCGCGCAGGATGACATGCATCATCCCCAGCGCCAGCGCCCCATCCGTTCCCGGCCTGATCGCAATGTGCCAGTCCGCCAGCGCCGCAGTTCGCGTCTTGTAAGGGTCGATAACGATCAGCCGCGCGCCATTGCGCCGAGCCTGTTCAACAAACGGCCACAGATGAACGTTGTTGCCGTGAATGTTCGCGCCCCAGGCCACGATCAGCTTCGCCAGCCGGAAATCCTCCGTCGGCGTCCCCATCTTTTTCCCGTAAACCAGGTTCCACGCCACCCCGCCGGCCTCGGAGCAAATCGTCCGGTTTAATTGGCTCGCCCCTAAACGGTGAAAGAAGCGCCGGTCCATCGAACCGTACCCCAGCACCCCGATGGTGCCGGCGTAGCTGTATGGCAGAATCGCCTCCGGCCCGTACTCATCGCTGACCCGCTGCAGCCGCGCCGCAATTGCATCCAGCGCCTCATCCCAGCTCACGCGCTCGAATGCTTCGTGTTCCCGTCCGCGGAGCCGTGGGCACTTCTGCGCTCCTTGCTTCCGTTTCAAGGGGAAAAGAATTCGATCCGGCGCATACACCCGATCCAGGTATTTCGCCACTTTGCCGCACAGGAACCCCTGCGTCACCGGCTGGGACGGATCACCCTGTACCTTGATCGCGCGCCCAATCTCATCCACGGTCACGAGCACGGCGCAACTGTCTGGGCAGTCATGCGAACAAACTGTATGCACCACGCGAAATCGGGGATTTTCGCTAACCGTAGCCATTTTGTCATTGTAAGCTGAACCCGTAACAATGCACCCCCTGGAGGCTCACCTGTGACGCGCTCTTTCATGACCCTCGCCTTGTTCCTGCTCACCGCCGCACCGCAGGTGCCTGCGCAAGCGGCGCCAGCCCCACCGCAGCGGGCGGCCGATGAAGCAGCGATTCGTGCCGCAATCGCTTCCCAGACAGTCGCCTGGAATCATGGCGACATCCCCGCCTTCATGGCGGCTTACGAAGACTCGCCTTCCACCACCTTCATCGGACTGACCTTGCGTAAGGGTTTCCAGCCCATCCGCGAACGTTACATGCTCAACTATTCCACCCCGGAGCAGATGGGCACGCTCACCTTCAACGACCTTGATGTTCGCCTGCTGCCCAGTTCCTGCGGTCCGACCGAATTTGCCGTTGTGACCGGTAAATTTCACCTCGACCGCAAAGCCAAAGGCGAAGCCAAGAAAGACGATGGCATCTTTTCGCTGGTCTGGCGCAAAGGCCCTGCCGGCTGGAAGATCATCGTCGACCACACCAGTTGAGGTCATTCCGGACCAAAAATAAATCCCCCGCATTCAGTCAAAACTGCTGTACTCTCAATCAGCTTCCTCAAAAGCGACGACGCCCAGATTGTATTTGGACCTTGGCGCGGAAGTGTGATCAGTGTCGAAGAGACAGCCTGTTATCTCTCTTCGCGCCGACCCTCGCAGCGGGGTTCGCTTCCACGAATTGAGGTCAAATGTGAAGACCGTTCGACCGGGCCCCGATCCATCGGAGACAGTGAAACCGTCTTCAAGCGCAAACCGACGCCTCGGCATCGCCGCCTTTGCCGGCCTTGCCGTTCTTCTCTGCTCCGGTTCAACCGCCCCTCCGGGTTGCCAGGGTGGTTTTAGCGGCGGCATCGGACCATCCACGGGCGAAGTAGTCGGCGCTGCGGTCGGCGTTGGCGCGGTCATCGCCGTCGCGATCATCGTGCCCGTCGAGATCAGCCACAGCCATCACACCCTCTCCGGCTGCGTCATCACCGGTTCCAGCGGACTCGAACTGCGAACCAGCGACTCAAAGACCTACGCGCTCGAAGGGGCTGCAGCAAGCATCAAAGTTGGCGATCGCGTCAAGCTGCATGGCTCAAAGGCCAAAAAGACTAAAGACACCACTGGCGATGAGGTGTTCAGAGTTGAGAAGCTGAACCGGGACTACGGTTCGTGTCCCGTCAGTGCGAAATAGTCTGCGAGTTTGGTGCGAATCGAGCACTGCGACGGCGTTCGCTCCGCTCTCATGCCATGGGTGTGACAGCTCGCCGCTTGTTGACATTGAGAGACAGCCAACCCATCGCCGTCTAATTGTTTTTGAGTGCAAACCGCTCGCGAACCTCGTACCGTGAGCCTTCAGCGCCAGGAAAGCTCTCATACAACAGAAACTCCCTGGCCACAAACCGGGTAAAGCGCGGCTGTCCCTGCAACTTCGAGCGCAAGGCGCGCAGGCCGTTGTGCGGTGCACTGCCTTTGATCCGCGCCAGCGTGATATGAGGATTGAACGGCCGAGCCTCCGACACAAACCCGCACGGTTCGGTCGCTGCGATCACGCGCTGTTGCAATTGAGCCAGCTCCGGCGTCACCCGCACCCCGGCAAAGAACACCCCGGAGCGCTCAAAAAAGCCCAACCCCTCCAACTCAATCGGAACCGGCGCGGACCGCACTGCGCTCAATCGCGACAGAACGCACTTGTATTGCTCCTCGTCCGTTCTCCCGAGAAACTGCAGCGTGATGTGCCATGATTCCGCGGCGGCCCAGCGCAGCCCGTCTTCGCGAGACTGCAGCCGCGCGCAGATCGCGGACAACTCGCCTACGACCGCAGCCCCCAGCGGAATCGCGACAAACAAGCGCATAGGGCGATAGTCTAATCCAGGTTTCAGGTCGCGGTGCGCCGCTTGGATGCGGCTACCGGACTTGCGGTTTGATCATGGCATTTGCAATGGACTACCGGCGCATCCTCGCCGCGCTGCTCGTGATCGCGTGCACATCCACGCTGGTCTACTTTGGCAACGGCCTCAACCCCTTGTGGCCGCTGCTCTGGTTCGCGGCGTTGCCCGTGCTCGTCTTTGCTGCGCGCAACTCGTGGTGGGCCGCTGCGCTCACCGCGTTCACCTCCTGGCTGATCGGCTGCCTCAACATGCACCACTACTTCACCCTGCTGCAAATCCCCTGGCTCGGGGTCTGCTCCTTTATCGCGTTGGTGTTCACGGCCGCAGTGCTGCTCTTCCGTGCACTTCTGCTGCGCGGCGCTGCCTGGAGCGCGCTCGTCGCTTTCCCGTCGGCGTGGGTATCCTTCGAATACATACTCAATCGGACCACTTCAGGGGGCACCGCCGGCAGCCTCTCCTATTCGCAGTTGCATTTTCTGCCCTTCCTCCAACTCGCCTCGCTCACCGGCCCCTGGGGCATGAGCTTTTTACTGCTCCTGTTTTCCTCCACGCTCGCCATCGGCCTCCATCTGTGCCGCACCGCGCCCCGGCAGGCATTTCGCGTTGTTGTAGCGGGCTTGGGCGTCATTGCCCTCGTTCTCATCTTCGGCGCAGTACGACTCGCGCAACCCTCCCCGATGCCGATGGAGAAAGTCGGACTTATCGCCTCCGACACGTCCGCCAACGTTGATGTCGCGTCTGCCGGGGCGGATACTCAGCGCCTGTTTCGCGAATATGCCGTCGCTGCACTGAACCTTGCAGCCCAGGGAGCCCAGATTATCGTGCTCCCGGAAAAGCTTGGTGTCGCAGTCACCCCGGATACCGGGGCCGTCGATGATCTCTTCCAATCCCTGGCCGACAAGACCGGCGCAACCATCGTTGTCGGCCTGGTTCATGTCTCGTCTCCGCTCAAATACAACGAAGCCCGCGTCTACACGCCGAACGCAGCCGTGCTCAGCTACGAGAAGCATCACCTGCTGCCGCCTTTTGAATCGAACCTCACACCCGGCACCAGTCTGACGATTCTGCATACGCCATCCGACCCCTGGGGCGTGGCTATTTGCAAGGATATGGACTTTACCGGGCTGTCCCGTCAGTACGGAAAGGCCGGCGCAGGTTTAATGCTGGTACCGGGGTGGGATTTCAATCTGGACCGCGCCTGGCACGGCCACATCGCCATCATGCGCGGCGTCGAAGATGGTTTCAGCATCGTCCGCGCAGCAAAGAACGGCTACCTGACGGTGACCGACAATCGCGGCCGCATTCTCGCTGAGACCCGCAGCGATTCTGCGTCTTTCGCCACCCTGCTCGCCGAGGTGCCGACAGTGCACGACACTACCCTCTACCTTTTGCTGGGAGACTGGTTCGCGTGGCTCTCGCTCGCGATGTTGTCCTTCACTCTCGTACGGCTTCTGTTGTAGCTGAGGATTACCGGTGATTCGGGAGATGGCCGTCTTCAATACTTTTCTCGAAGCAAGAGCCGATCCACAGCTTGCGTTGAGCCAGATAGCATTCGCAGGCTGTTGCTTCAAGCTTTTCGCGATCCAGAATGCGGATGCGTCCGCGGCGATACGAGATCAGCCCGCTTTGCTGCAGTGTTCCGGCAGCCAGGGTGACCGTTGTGCGGCGCGCGCCCAGCATGTCCCCGAGGAACTCCTGGGTCAGCGAGTAGGAACTGTCGCCGACGCGATCCTCGACCATCAGCAGCCAGCGCGCCAGCCTTTCCTCTGCTTCGTGCAGCCGGTTGCACGCCGCCAGTTGCGCCAGCGTCAGCCCCTGAATCTGCAGGGATTGAAGAATCAGGTTGCGAAACGGTTCCGAAGCACTGAATTCCTCCTGCACATCGCTGAAGCGCATCCTCATCGCCGTTCCAGCCACCTGCATGAAACAGTTGTTTGGAACCGTGGCGGTCCCAAGCAAATGCATACTCTCCACCAGGCTTTCGCGTCCCCAGATGCCTACTTCCGAGGTCCTGCCGTCAGTCATCGAGGTCACCACCGAAGCCAGGCCGGATGTCATGAAATGGGCAAATTTAGGCTTTTCACCTGCCCGATACAGAAACGTACCAGACGGCAGCGAAATCGGCTCCAATTTGGCCCGGAATGAGTCTTGCAGCTGTTTGGGTAGGCAATCGATTAGACCGTTTGAAACCGTGGTTACCAAAAGGCTCCTTTGCGGGCAGTGTCGCAAAGGACGCTCACGGTGGGCTGGGAGTGAGGATTGCGTCTTGCGGGGCAGAGTCGTCTCGTCCCTCGTTCACTCTTACAGACAAAGATTCGAAGTTCTGTACGGTATCGGACAGAGCGCTGAAAAATAAGCGATTATCCTCTCTGCCTACTCGCACGCAATGTTTGTGTGTTCAGATCGGCGGCGGTCGGCCATGTTTCCAAAAGCGAGAATCCTTTGCGTTGGACATGATCCCATGCTCCTACAGACCCGCAAATGGATGTTGGAGGGGGAATTCGAAGTAGAGATCGCCAGTTCTGTGCCTGAGGCTGTTGCCACCCTCGAAGCATCCAACGATCTCTCCTTCGATCTCGTCCTGCTCTGCCACTCGCTGAATGACCAGGAATGCAAGGCCGCCTGCGATGCAGTTTTCAGCCGCAGTACTGCAACCCGGGTGCTTCAGTTGAATGAGGGATGGCGCGATATCCGCTCCCTGGCCGGGCCCCAGGAACAGGTCTCCGCGGCGAAGCCGCAAAGTCTTATAGAGAAGATCACTGAATTGGCTCAAAGATCCCGCTCGGGTCCACCCGACTTGAGTAATGCCCGCTGAATTTCGCCTGAACCCGCACCTGCCGCCTCCGCAAGAACCGACTTCCGCGAATTGCGCTCCTGTACACTGTTGGCGTTATGAGTTGCCTCTTCTGCAAGATCATTGAAGGAAGCATCCCTTCCACGGCCGTCTACCAGGACGAGTTCTGTTACGCTTTTCCCGACCTCCGTCCGCAAGCTCCGGTTCATGTGCTGGTGGCCCCGCGCGAACACATCGCCTCCATCGCCGAGAGTGAAGCGCCCCATCGCGCCCTGCTCGGACACCTGCTCTGGGTCGCGGCTGAAATCGCGCGCACGCGCAATCTGCATAGGGGCTACCGCATCGTGATCAACACCGGGGAGGACGGCGGCCAGACCGTCGAGCATCTCCACATCCATCTGCTTGGTGGCCGCCCGCTTGGCTGGCCTCCGGGATGAGAGAGGCAGGGGCTAGGGGTCAGGCGAGACGAAAACACTGTCGCGACAAAAAGAAAAAGAGCGCACCTGACGTGGCGCGCTCTTTTTCCTTGATGCACTGTGCTGCTTACTGATCCCTGATCTCTGAACCCTGATCTCTCTCGTTATACCGGTTGCGGAGCGTATTCTTCTTCCTCTTCGAGCCCGTAGCGGCGCAGCAGGTTCGGCAGACTCTGCGAAAAAGCGGAACGTGGCATTACGGTGTCGCAGCCCGCTTCGACTGCTTTCATCTTCAGGTCCCCCTGCAGGTGATTCAGGAAACCGACAATTGACGTAGCTTTCTTGAACTTGGCCTTGAACTTGGGAATCAGCGTCATAGGCTTGGCGTTGAGGTTGTTGAGGTCAAAGACAACCAAGGTGGGACGTTCAGCCTCGGGCGCATCCGTGAGCCGGGCAACGGCTTCCTTGTCGCCCTTCACAAACTCAACCTTTACACCAAGTTTGCGCGCCGTCTCCTGAATCTTGGCCTGAAAGAACAAGTCGTCGATGAAACAGAAGATGCGCGTGGGCGCGTCGACCCGCACCGGAGTTGCGGGCGCGGCCTGGTACACATCAGGGTAGTAGCTGCCGTGTCCGTTGCCTGAGGTCGGGATTGTCGAGGCCGGACCGTCGGTTACGTTGCCGTTCACGGCGCGGTAACTATGGTCCATCGGACCCACAAACATCCGCGGTCCCCGTTGCTTTTCCTTGCGTCGGCCATGCTGAGGCGAAGAGATGCTGTTGCCGGGCTGTCCGGGAGGAGGCGCCGAGCCCTTTTGGAAGAACTTTTTCTTCTTCCGGCCCTGATTCTGGCGAGGTTGAGGGGCCTTCGGCTGCTGCACTGCCTGCTGCGGCGGCGGGGCCTGCGCTTGCGGCTGCGGTTGAGCCTGCTGCGCCTGCGGCGCGCCCTGCTGGCTTGATTTATTCTTGCGGCGGCGCCGGCGGCGCCGATGCCCCTGCGACTGCGCCTGGCCATTTGCCTGGGCTGGCCCCTGCTCTGGCTGGGGCTGAGTCGGTTCTGTCGTCATGCGTGCACTTCCTGGCACTTTGTTCTATAGTGCATAGTTCTGCTTTGATCCAGCTATTCCCTTGCCGGGCGCTGAACACCTTGGGCCTGCCGTGGTCGTCCAGATCAGGACAGTGGCTCTCATCGGCAGGCAAATCTCTTTATTCCTACACGGGCAAATAACGCGGAGTGGCGCTCGCACGCGATCTACCACAAACTCCCTGAGCCCAGAGTTCATTCGCAGGGGGGTCGCCCGGTCTGCCAAGTATACGGCGGTCTTTTCGTCTGGAAAATACCACTCAAGTAAGGGGCTCCGAGGTACTCCAACTGCGAAAACGCTCCAGCCACACGGTACGCAAATAACCTTACAAAAACCCCTGTCTATCCGTTTGTAAGGATCGGTACGGTGCCGCCGGCGCTTTCTTCGGGTAATGCCATCCTAAGGGGTCTCTCGCCGCCCGCAGTTACTGATTATGATGCATGCAGCCAGGCGAAGGTTCTCTTTTCAGCGGCGAGCTTTCACTACCCGACTGGGGGTGGTTCGCATCAGCCGCTTAGGCAACTCTGATACTACAGCCTGTCGACGCGGCGTGCAAGCCCACCTTTCGCAGGAATCAGGATCGACACAGCGCTCGGCTCCCAAATCGCCGGGAAGTGACAGGCGAAGCTCAATTTATCGCGCTCGACTCTAGTGGGGGGTGACAAGGGTCGCTCGAATCGGCGCTCCACAAAAGCAAAATGCCATCCGCTTCGAGCGGATGGCATTTTGCTTTCCCGTGCTGGTCACTGGCCTCCCAGCAAATCATGGCCGGTGGTTCTATCCACCGAGCCTCTCGCAGGCTACCTTGGCCGGTCTCCCCCTTCCGGGGCCGCTTCATTGGCGGATGCTCTTGCCTGGTGTCTGCTGTGTTTGTGGGCTGGCCGGATTTCTCCAGCAGCCGGTACATCACTGGCACACATAAGCTAGCAATTGACGTGCCGTTGTTTGTTTTCTTTCCTTTCAATCACTTGCGGCCTCGGACTTTAATTTTTGGTCTGGAATCCAATAGTTCTTTCAGGTTAATCTTCAAAAAACCATACATACAAACTCTAGCGCTGGCAGCGCGGGCAATAATGCGTGCTCCGTCCAGCAACCACGATCCGTCGAATCGGCGTTGCACAGACGAGACATGGCTCTCCGGTCCTTTGGTATACGCGGTGCTCCAACTGAAAGAAACCTCTGACGCCGTCAGCATCCACATAGTCCGAAACCGACGAGCCGCCCCGTCGAATTGCCTGCTTCAATACCTCACGAAGCGCCAAGCGCAGCTTTTCCAGTTCAGCCCGGGTGAGCCTTCCGGCCATTCGCCGGGGACGCACGCCCGCGCGGAAAAGGCTCTCGTCCGCATAGATGTTCCCTACCCCCGCGAGCAATGTCTGATTGAGCAGCGCTGCCTTGATTGCCAGCTTCCGATGGCGAAACAGCGCGGCGAATGGCTCCGCCCCGATTGTCAGCGGCTCTGCGCCCGGTGCGCCGAAGGCATCGCCCCGGCGCAGATCGCGGAACTCCAGCCGCCCAAACCGGCGCGGATCCACAAATCGCAGTTCCTTGCCGCTGGCCAGGGTCAGCCGCGCATGGGTGTGCGCCGCCACTGGAGCCTCAGGCGTGGTCACCAGCAGCCGTCCTGTCATCCCGAGATGCACGATCCATTCGGCGGTGGGAGAGCCCTGCGTCTGCTCCGGGCCGCTGGCGGCGTTCGAGGATTTCGATGGCGGAGCGCCTGAGCCAAGGTCGACGACGATATGCTTTCCCTTGCGCTGCACCGCCAGAATCGTCAGGCCTTCGAGACCCCTGGCCTGCACCACTGCGGGCGTCTTGAACGGTTCCCGATGCGACCCGAACCAGACCTCGGTGATCAGATCGCTGCGCACGCGCGCATGAACGCCACGCGCAATGGTTTCTACCTCAGGCAGCTCAGGCATTGTTTCATTGTATTGGCGTCAGAATCATTTGCTCGACGCTGAACCCGGGTGTCTGCTTGTCCCGTCGATCAGTGCGGCTAATGGTTTTGAATGCGGCTGGCCTCGAAGCTCACAATCTTCCAGTTGCCCTGGTCGTCCCGCACATAGACGCGGGTATAGCGGTAGCTTCCGGAAAAGTCGCCCTCGGTGCCAGACCCTCTGACTTCGGCGCGCGAGGTGACCAGCGCCGTTTTTCCATAGAAGCGCACCTTGCGGTCAGAGAATTCGATTGAATTGAAGTGCACTGCGTTGCTGCGCAGATTGGCCAGGGTCTCGTCCTTCGACTGCAACATGCCGTTGGCGGTGATTGAGATGTAGTCGTCGGAGAGCAGCGCGCCTAAAGCTGGGATGTTCTTGTGCAGAACGTCATCGCGCCAGTTGTCTTCGAGCTGATCGATTTCGTGATGGCTCTCGTGCCGCTCGCCTCGTTTCATTCCCTGCGGCTGGCCTGCGGCACCCGCGGCGATCAGCAACACAAGACACGCCGCCAAGCGGCGATTCCAGCCGTTAAGTGAGTTGACTCTGATTGTGCACATAAACGTAACGGATGGTAGACCGGAACCCGCGCGCCGGTCAATGCGTCATCCGAATGTTCACAATTCAAAGTAACGGGCCCATGGCCGCAAGAGAATGCCGGACCTTGGCTTGCACTGGATGAGAGCGCTCAGGCCAGCGCGATCAGGTCTTCGCGATTCCGGTCAAGCATCTTTTGAAAGAGGCCACCCACGGCGTATTTCTTGAAATGCGCGGACTGGCGGTGAGTGGCTTCGGCGGCCGCGTCTGCGTATTGCTCATAAATCAGAAACGTATCGGGGTCGCCTTCGAGCCGGTGGGGAATGTAGGAGACACATCCCGGCTCCTGACGTGTAGCCACGGTCAGCTGTCGCAGCAAATCGGCCATCTCGATTCGATCTTCAGGAGCGAACCTCATCCTGACGGTGAAGCTGATCATATGCAGCGTTTCCTTCTTGCCTGGTTGTAGAGACGCAGGTCGCTGCTCCAGTTTACCTGTGAATTTCATTCAGCGCAGCCGCAAATTCGGGCAGCACCATTGTTTGCTCCCGGTCGGGGCCCGTTGAAACCATCCCGATCTTCGCACCGCTCTCGCGCTCTTGAAAGCGCAGATACTCCTTGGCCGCCGCGGGCAGCTTTTCGAAGTCGGTAATGCCCTCGGTCGATGTGCGCCATCCCTTCAGCGAAGTGTAGCGGGGCTTGATCTGCTCGAGGCCCTGTACGTCGGCGGGAATCTCGTCGGTCACCTTGCCATTGATCTCGTAGCCGATGCAGATGGGAATCTCTTCGAGCTCGTCGAGCACATCCATCTTGGTAATCACCAGCCATTCCGCGCCGTTGACCTGGTTTGAATAACGCAGCAGCGGAATATCCAGCCAACCGCAGCGCCGCGGGCGCCCGGTTACCGCGCCATACTCATTGCCGCGCGCGCGCAAATGGTCGCCCACCGCATCATAAATCTCGGTTGGAAACGGGCCTTCGCCTACACGCGTCACGTAGGCCTTGGTCACGGCGATCACCGTGCCGATGGCCGTCGGTCCTACGCCCGTCCCTGTCGCCGCACCGCCCGCCGTTGCGCTGGACGACGTCACAAACGGATAGGTCCCGTGGTCGATGTCGAGCATCGTTCCTTGCGCGCCCTCGAACATCACGCTGCCGCCGCTGGAAAGTACGCCATGGAGCAGGCGGCCGGTATCGGTCACAAACGGCCTGACTTCTTCGGCCGCTGCGGCGTATTCGTCATACATCTTGGCCGGGTCGAGGGGGTCGGTGCCAAAAAGCGCATGCGCAATCGCGTTCTTCTCGCCGCAGGCCGCCTCGATGTGAGTCTTCAGCAGGTCGGGCCGCAGCAGGTCCACCACACGCAGACCGCTGCGCGCCATCTTGTCTTCATAGGCCGGGCCGATGCCGCGGCTGGTGGTTCCAATCTTTTTCCGGCCCGGCGCGCTTTCGGCGGCCAGCTCGATCATGCGGTGATAGGGCAGGATGACCTGGGCGCGGTTCGACACGTAAAGCTGCCCATCTACGTCGACGCCGAGGCCGCGGAGCTTGGCTACTTCTTTGAGAAAGGCGATCGGATCGAGCACCACGCCATTGCCAATCACGCCCTTGCAGCCGGGCCGCAGCACGCCGCAGGGAATGAGCTGCAGCACGAATTTCTGGTCGCCATGGATGACCGTGTGCCCGGCGTTGTGACCGCCCGCGTAGCGCGCCACTGCAGTAAACCGCTCGCTCAGCACGTCTACAATTTTGCCCTTGCCCTCGTCGCCCCACTGGGCTCCGAGCACTACCGCCGTCTTCGCTCGCATCACTCGTCCAATTCCCGCAAATTGACCCGCCGCAACTGGTTGGAGCGCTGCGCGGGCAAAAATCCGGCGCAAGCAGGAACCCGCGCCACGTCCGATTCTAAACCAGTGGTGAGCGTGTTGCCGTGAGCGCCGTTTTGGCCCAATTTGCTTGCATTTCAGGTGACTTTAAGGCGCATTTGGTGGGATTTGCTGCACACAGAAACTGTGAAGCTGTGCAACCTGTCCGTAGAAGCGGCTGATTCGGGAGGGGTTAGAATGGGTCGCACAGTTTTACAGGTTCACAGCCCCCCAATCTCCCGATTTGGGCCGTTGTTTACGGCTCGGAGGCGTGAGTCATCTCCACTCTCAGACTCCATTGTGAACTGGATCGAGGTAATTATCTGCAAATCAAGACTAGGAATTTTCGAGGCTAGTTCAACCGCCCAGCAAAGGGAAGGCCAGCTCAGTCCGTCCGGTTGCTCAGGGCCCGGCAGACGGGCTTGCTTTCACAAGGGCCGGAACGATCGGCCGCGGATCGGCGAGGCCGCTGGGCTGATCGCTGGAGCGGATGTTCACGCTTGGATGAACAAACGCGCCGGGCGGGATCTCGGTGAGGCGAATGCCGGGGCCTTCCCACAGGAGGCGCGGAGCACCCTGACTGGCGAAGTGCAGGCCCTCAAGGTGGAGGAGATGCGGCCCGGCGCGCAGGCCAATAGAGCCGCGACTGTAGCGGACTGCATTGCCTGGGGACCCGCAGACCTGGGCAAAGGGCGGGCCGGTCTTGGCCACTTGCATGCCGTCGATCACGAGCCGCGCACCGTCACGCGACATGAGGTGAAAGGTGTAGCCGCCGTCGGCCGGAACATCGATGAAACCATCCCATGCCGTCGCATAGCGGGTAAAGCCGTGGGCGTCTGCTTGAATGCCCGGCGACTCGCCTTCGAAGACGGCTGTCTCCTTGCTGAGATCGGGCAGTTCGGTCCACGCGCCGGGGTAGACGTGCCACACGAGGCCGGGTGTTCGGCCGCCGGCAATTTCGGTGGCTTCGTGCCACTGCGCCACGACGACCAAGCCGCGGGATGCCCAATCCTGACGGCCCTGATCATCCTCGGCCTGCAGCAGAACCCGAAAGCGTCCGGCTCCATTTGCGCCGTCGAGCTCGGTGCCGTCCGCGTCGGCGAAACGATGGCGCACGCTACGGCCGTGGGCCTCGGAGCCGTCACCAAAACGCCAAATGAAGCGCGTGTGCGGAGAGGGTTCTGCGGTAAAGGTGACATTGTCGCCGGGGGCAATTAGTGGCCGGTCGACAGAAAAATCAGCCACCGGGCCGGTGGGGGCGGGGAACTGCGCGGGCGCGGTGCCTTCACCCATGACCAGGGGCAGATCGGCGTTGCCTGCGACGCGCATCTGGCCGTATTTGACGTTGTCAAAGGTCACGCCTGTCACGTCGCCCGCAATGGTCGAGCCCGCGAGCGGCGGCTGGTCCAGCGCCCAGATATTGTGGAAGGTAAAGCCGTGCAACGCCGGCTGTTCCTGCTCCATCTGGACAAGGGAATACCAGTTGTCGAGCCAGAGATTCTCAAACGTGTAGTTGGAGTGGTCGCCTTTGGCCCCGTTTGCACCCCAAAAGCCGAGGAGCCCAAAGGTCTGTCCGCATGCTCCGATGCCTGCGTGCAAAATGTCGGAGTTGCGCAGGGTGAAGTTGCGCGAATTGAAGGTCTTGCGCGGCCAGCCGGCACGCACAATGTTGGAGATGCTGGTGGAGAGCTCGCTGTTCTCGATGAGGATGTTTTGCACGTCGCGGCCGGGGCGGAGAATCTCTTCGTCGGTGTAGCCATCCCAGTTGCCCATGAGCGCAATGTCATCATCGGAGGCGCGGAGGAACGCATCGCGGACGATACCGTCGCTCGAGCCGATCCAGTCCATGCCGTCCTGGTTGGCGTTGCCGGGGTTGCCGCCCATGACGCGCAGATCGTCGTAGGTAAAACCGGTTGAGTCCTTCATCTGGATGGACCAGGTTCGGGAGCGAATGACGCAGGTGAGGCCGGTGATTTGAACGTTATGGGATTCGAGCGAGCCGACGCAGTGCCAGTCGGGTTTTTGCATCCAGCCTTCATCAGAATTGGGGTCCTGGGGGCCGTCGTAGACGATGGTGCCGCGACCCAGGACTCTGACTCCCTGAACTTTCCAGAGGTTCAGGCTGCCAAAGAAATACGAGCCCGGCGCGAGGTAGTAGGTGTCTCCGCTCTTGGGGTTGAGGCCCTGGTGATAGACGCCGGGCTGGTAGTAGTGCAGTGAGGGGCTGACGGGCGGGGGCGGTGGGGGCGGCGTGCCGGCGAAGAGAAACAGCATGGTAGCGCGATTGAGAAAGTCGCCGGGGCGCGCAATGGAGAGCTTGGCTGGGCCATCGAGCTTGAACTGGATGGTCTGGCCCTGCCGTTTGGGACGCAGGCCGAGACGCCAGGGCTGAATGTCAACGCCTCGATCCCAGAAACCCGCCTCCGCGGCCGTGATTTCGACGGTTACCGGGCCGGTGATGTCAAAACTGACGAAGGAGTAGTTTGCGGCGGCGTGAGCGACGTCGACCGGCTTGCCGTTAACCGTGACGGTAAAGTCAGTCGAGCGCATCTCCGGAGGGACCGGCACGGGTTGAACGCGGGGTGCGGCGAAAGCTGCGCAGGGAAGCGCAAGCACGGCCAGCAGCAGCGCTCGAAAAGAAGGCAAGAAGCAGAACCCCAGCGTCAAAGTGGAGACGCATCCACTCTAGCACCGCGCACGCCGCTGAAGTGTAGGCTGGGATCGAGGTGACGGGGTTGATTGCGATAAGGCCGGCAGAGGAGCGAGACGTGCCGGGGATGGCGTCGATCCGCGCAGTGGAATGGGAGACGCAGGAGTTTTGGGAGCACCGGATCGGCGCGTATTTGCGCTCAGAGTCCTTTCCGCAGGAGGCTCTGGCACTCCGCGCAGCGTGGGTGGCGGAGCATGGGGAACAGATTGTGGGGTTCGTGGCCGGGCACCTGACGCGGCGATTCGATTGCGACGGCGAGTTGGAATGGATCAACGTTGCACGCGAGTACCGCGGCGCGAGAATCGCTTCGCGATTAATGGCAGTAATGCTTGACTGGTTTGTGCAGCAAAATGCGCCTCGGGTGTGTGTTAACGTTGCGCTTCAAAATGCGACAGCCAGGGCACTCTATGCAAAACACGGAGCAGTCGAACTGAAGCCGCACTGGATGGTGTGGGGCGATGTACGGCAGGTGCGGCTGTTGTGATGTGGATGCGGATTCAGATGCCCGCTCCCATGGAGACATAGTCTTCCACGCGATCCAGTTCTTCGCGATAGGCGGTGCGGTCGGCTTCTTCGACGGTGAATGGCTTGACACGGCGCACGTGGTCGCCGAGTTTCGCTTCGAGCTCTTCGACGCGATCGGCGAGGGCGATGAGCGCGTCAGAGAGCGGGTCTTTGATGTCGTGGGGATCGGTGATGAGCACGCGCTGGCCACTGCGGTAGACGATGTGCGCGGGCACGCCGACGACGGTGGAATTGGGCGGGACATCGGTGAGGACGACGGAACCCGCGCCGACGCGGGAGTTCTGGCCCACGGTGATGTTGCCCAGCACATTGGCGTTGTTGCCGATGAAGACGCCGTCGCAGACGGTGGGGTGGCGCTTGCCGTGTCCCTTGCCGGTACCGCCGAGCGTGACGCCCTGGTAGATAGTTACATCGCTGCCCACGACGGCGGTTTCGCCGATGACCACGCCGGTAGCGTGATCGATGAAGAGGCGGCGTCCCAGCAGCGCGGCGGGATGAATGTCGACGCCTGTGAAGAAGCGAGCAAATTGCGAGAGGACTCGTGCCGGGAGGCGGAGCCGCCAGCGCCAGAGCCGGTGGGCGATGCGGTGAAACCACACAGCCCAGAGGCCCGGATAGCAGAGCAGGACTTCAAGCCGCGAGCGCGCGGCCGGGTCGCGCTCCAGCACCGAGTTCACGTCTTCACGAATGCGGTCGAACATGGAAATCGCCTAGCCGTTTCAATTGACAGCGACCGGGGATCGATGCCCAGCAGGCTGAACCCCGATCCCTGATCGCTGTACTCTGCTTTTCTTACACCGCGACCGCTTCGGGCTGCATGGCCAGCGCTTCCTGGCGCAGCGAGTCGAAGAGCACACTCGACAGGTAACGCTCGCCAAAGCTGGGCAGCACGGCAACGATCAGCTTGCCCTTGTTCTCTGGCCGCGCAGCAACCTTGAGCGCCGCCACGACGGCCGCTCCCGAGGAGATTCCGACCAGCAACCCTTCCTCCAGCGGAAGACGGCGCGCCATGGCGATGGATTCGTCATTGGTCACCTGGATCACTTCGTCGATCAGTTTGGTGTCAAGAATGGAAGGCACGAATCCGGCCCCGATGCCCTGAATCTTGTGCGGGCCGGGCTTGCCGCCCGAGAGCACCGCGCTATCGGTGGGCTCGACGGCGATGGCCTTGAACCCGGGCTTGCGCTCCTTAATGTATTTGGCCACACCAGTGATGGTGCCGCCGGTGCCCACGCCGGAGATGAGGATATCGACCTTGCCGTCTGTGTCCTCCCATATCTCCGGTCCGGTGGTGGCGTAGTGAATGGCGGGGTTGGCAGGGTTATCAAATTGTCCCAGGATGAAGCCGTTGGGGGTTTGGGCGAGCAGCTCTTCGGCCTTGGCGATTGCGCCTTTCATGCCGTTGGGACCCGGCGTCAGCACGAGCTCGGCGCCAAAAGCCTTGAGAAGGACGCGACGCTCGGTGCTCATCGTCTCGGGCATGGTGAGGATGAGGCGGTAGCCTTTGACGGCGGCGACAAATGCCAGCGCAATCCCGGTATTGCCACTGGTGGGCTCGATCAGTACGGTTTTGCCGGGCGTGATCTTGCCAGCTTTTTCGGCGGCGTCGATCATGGCAAAGCCGATGCGGTCTTTCACGCTGCTGACCGGATTCTGGCTCTCGAGCTTGGCCACGACGGTGGCCGGAAGTCCTGCCGCCACGCGGTTCAGACGCACAAGCGGGGTGCGCCCAATTAATTCAGTAACATCTGCAGCAATACGCGCCATCATCTTCTCCTCTTTGTCCGGAAATGATCAGCGGACAGTTGTCTCGGGGTTTCTGGGGTGGGCATTCGCCGCGGCGGATCAGGCAGGGAGGCGTGTGCGCCCGTCGAGCGCACAAGTGCATCGCGGCAGACACCAAGTCGGCGTTAGCGACATCGACGCATGCGAATAGGGTATGCCTACGACGCAAGTTATTGCAAGCGGTCGGCTGCGAGGCGGCTTGAACGGAGCCACCTGCCCAGGATCGGGTCTGGGCTGGGCTCCGCTCCGGGGAAGTGGAGGGACCTGCGGAGGCGAAAAACAGGTCTCCCAGTGCTATGATCCGGACACGGTTCTCCTGCGCGAAGAGCTGAGCCGCGATCGCGAGGAGCCCTTCGATGCATACCTCAATCAAGAGGTGGTGGCTACTGGCATTGTGCGGCGTACTGGACGCGATGGTTGCCGGCGACCTTCTTTTTGCGCTGAGTCCGGATCGACCCTTGATTCTGCGCACGTTTTTTATGCATGGCAGAAGCGCGGTTCCAGAGATAGGAATGCTGGTGCTCGCAGCGGGGGTGTGCACGGTTGCAGCCGGCATCTGGAGTTTCAGGAAAGGCAATACCTGGCTCGTGATGTTGAACGGCCTTGCCTGCAGCGCACTCGGACTGCTGATTAGCCTTGGGGCGACCAGACCCGTCGCTTTTCGTACGATTGCGCTTTTTATCGTCGCAATGGCGTTGACGATGGGCGCGTATGAAATGGTAACCGCGCGGGCACTTCGAGGACATTTTGCAGAGGAGTGGCTACTTGGCGTCGCCGGAGCAGTTTCGGTCGGATTTGCCCTGGTGTTCCTGGGTTTCGCGCTGCGGTGGATCAAATTGGAACCGAGTCCATCGGCACAGACCTTCCATTGGCTGGGCTCCTATTTTGGATTCAGCGCGATTTGCATGCTGGGACTGGCCCTGCGCCAACTGAGGCCGCCGGAGGCGCTCCCTCACATGGCAGGCCGCGCAATGTCCGCGGGCTGAGGCTCACATACGCGTCTTTTCATTTGAGCCGCGCCCCTGGGGCCATGCGGCTGATTTCGCGGAGTCGGTATATCCTGAAGAGTTGCCCGTGGAGAATGCAGCCCTTTGTTCAGGCCTCGCTCCCGGCACATCCAAAACCATGAGCAAGCAAACCATTGCCGTACACCTGCCCGACGGGGCTGTGAAAGACGTGCCGCAGGGCACGACTCCGTTAGAGATTGCCAACTCCATTTCGCCGCGCCTTGCAGCCGCTTCAGTGGTGGCGCGGATTGCCCCGGTAGGCGCCGAAATGAAAGGGAAAGCCACTGACGATGGTGAGTCGGCGGAGGCCGCGATGTATGCGGCCCAAGAATCGGACGCTCCGCGCCTGGTGGACCTGGCAACTCCGTTGACCGCCGACACGCGGCTGGAGCTGGTGAAGGAGAATGATCCGGAGGCGCTCAAAGTGGTGCGCCACTCAGCGGCGCATGTGATGGCTACGGCGGTGCTGGAGCTCTTCCCTGAGACCAAGCTGGGTCACGGCCCGGCGACGGATTCGGGATTCTTCTACGATTTTTATCGCGAAAAACCCTTCACACCCGAAGACCTGGCCCTGATTGAAAAGAAGATGGCCGAGATTGTTGCGCGGGATGAGAAGTTTGTGCGCGAATACGAGCCGAGAGAACAGGCACTCGAAGAGTTCGAACGCGACGGCGACTTCATGAAGACGCACTTCGTGACCAAGTTCACGCATCCGGGCGAGCAGGTGAGCTTCTATCGCAACGGCGAGTTTGTTGACTTTTGCCGCGGACCGCACGTGCCTTCGACAGGGCGCGTAAAAGCGGTGAAGCTGACCGCGCTGGCCGGAGCATATTGGCTCGGCGACGAAAAGAATCCGCAACTGCAGCGCATCCATGGGACAGCATTTTTCTCGCAGAAAGATCTGGACGCGCACTTTGCACGCCTGGAAGAAGCGGCCAAGCGCGATCATCGCGTGCTGGGCAAGCAGCTTGACCTCTTCAGCATTCAGGAACTGGCCGGCGCGGGTCTGATCTTCTGGCATCCCAAGGGCGCCATCATTCGCAAGGTGATGGAAGACTGGATGCGCGACGAGTGCCTGCGGCGCGGCTATCTGCTGGTCTATACGCCGCACGTGATGCGTCGCGAGTTGTGGAAGGTGAGCGGGCACGAGGGCTTCTACTCCGGCAACATGTACACGCCGATGGAACTGGACGACGCTGAATACCGGCTGAAGCCGATGAATTGCCCCGGCCACATTTTGATCTACAAGAACTCGCCGAAGAGCTATCGCGACTTGCCGCAGCGCTACGCAGAACTGGGCAACGTATATCGCTATGAGCGCTCGGGCACCATGCACGGCCTGCTGCGGGTGCGGGGCTTTACTCAGGACGACGCGCACATCTTCTGCATGCCCTCGCAGATCGAGAGTGAAGTCGCAGCCTGCATCGATTTTGCCGAAGTAGTGTTGAAGACGTTCGGCTTTAACGAATTCAAGGTGGAGCTCTCGACCTGGGATCCCAACGACCGCGCCCATTACGCGGGCTCGGACGAAAACTGGGATCTGGCCATTCGCTCGCTCGACAATGTGCTCAAGAGCAAGGGCATCCCCTACAAGACCATCCCCGGCGAAGCGGCATTCTACGGCCCGAAGATCGACGTGAAGCTTGTGGATGTGCTTGGTCGTTTGTGGCAGCTCTCGACGGTGCAATTCGATTTCAACCTGCCGGCGCGCTTTGAACTCGAATACGTGGGAGAAGATGGCGAGCGGCATCAGCCGGTGATGGTGCATCGCGCGCTGTTCGGATCGGTGGAGCGCTTCTTTGGCGTGCTGATCGAGCATTACGCAGGAGCGTTTCCGCTTTGGCTCGCGCCGGTGCAGGTGGGACTGGTGCCGATTAGTGAGCGGCATCTCGATTACGCGAAAAAGGTCGAAGCGGAATTGAAATCCGCAGGCCTCCGCGTCGAGACGGACGCGCGCAATGAAAAGATGAACGCCAAGATTCGCGACCTGGCCAACCAGAAGACGCCTTACATTCTCGTCTTCGGCGACAAGGAAGAGGCGGCCGGGACGGTGAGTGTGCGCACGCGGGGCAAAGGCGACCAGGGCTCGATGCCGCTGACGGATTTCGTCGCGAAGGCCAAGGCGCTGGTCGAGAGCCAATCGACGGAGTTGTAGGGGTCCCGGCGATTGGAAGCCGGGATTCGGCTGCCGGAAAAGGCGCTGCGAGTGCTCGTGAACCAACCAATCAGAACCACGAGTCCACTATCATCTTGAGCGGCGGTTGCTTATCGGAGTTGCTTCCGAGGTGGCCAAAATACAACCGGAACCTGCGATTTGGCCATGAGCCGATTTGGAAAAGTGCACTGCCCTGTTAGCGAGAGTTGAGATCTTCGGTTTCCAGTTAGCCCGTTACTCGGAACCGGCACTGCATGATTAAGATCGGCAGGTTCGATTTGAACTCTAGTAGGTTTTCCCGGTGACTTCCCTAATTCACGATCACTTGAACCTTGTACACCCCGGTCCACTCGTAGCCGTTGGGGTTCCAATATATCGAGCCGTCTAGCGGCTGGCTGCGACCAAGAGCGTCGATAGCTCGTGACCAAATCTCATTGACGCCGGGCTTGAGATTCGCCTGGATTGTCCACCGATACCAGGCGTAAGGACTGTCGGGTACTTCGAACTTTGCCCGCTGCCAGCTTTGGCCGCGGTCGATTGATATCAGCAACGACTCCATGGGCGCCGACCCGTCGTTGTAGGCGACGCCGCTCACAGTAACGGCGCCCGCTTTCAGTTTGGCACCCTCCTCTGGATCGAGGATGTAACTCATCAGGCGAATGTCCCAGGTCGGTCTGCTGTTCTCCATAGTGAATCTGAACCTCTCTCCCGACTTGAGGAGGGACAGCGGAACGCGATACTCGGTCGCATGGTAGAAGTTCGTGGATTCCGCCGTCTCAAACCGCAGCCGACGGAGCCATTTCACCTGCATCGTGCCGAATAATCCCGGTGTTACCAGACGCACGGGCCCGCCGTGTATGCCCGGCAGACGCTCCCCGTTGAGCTCCAAGGCAAAAATGCTTCTCTCAAGGACGGGTGCTACCGGCAAACTGTGCTCGAAATCCGGCTTTTCAAGTCCCATGGGCAAGTCGTGGCCCTCGGCAGTCACGTATTTGACCTGGGGATCGACCACGACGTTGTACTTTTCGAGTATCGCCTTCAGCGGGACGCCAGCAAAGCGGACGTTGCCCACTCCACCCTGATTCCACGGTGTTCCCGGGATGTCTCGGTATTGCGACCGACCGTTTCCCGAGCACTGAAGGATCATCTCGTACTCGACCTGATCCATCTCAAGCAACTCTTCGCCGCGAATGACGACTCGATAGGGTTTGATAAGTCCGACCAGCTCAGTCTCCCAGCCTTCTATCGGCAACGGTTCGAGGCTCATACCCTTGGGCAAGTCCTGGATATTGCGGACGAACAAATACTTTTTGTCTGTAATCCGTTGTTCCGCGAGTAAACCGACGGGGGTTGATAGCACGTGAGGCGTCCGGGACATAACTTCTAGCCGTCTGTCTTTTCCCTCAATCCATGGCGCTGCTTCCGCACTCCTCGCTCCAGTCGAATCAATTAAGGCAGTCTGTGCTGACATACATCTCTCCCTTTGCGGCGTGGCCCTCCCGGTTGCTGGGGAGGGCCGCGGCGAGACTAACGGGCTTTCAACCGCCTCACAAATCCTCGATAAAATCCATCTTCGCGTTCATGTCGCCGTAGAAGACCATGGCATCGAGGATCTGGTTCACTGGCAGCCTGTACAACGGATCATCGTCCGACGGGCGGAACTCCAGGGTTGCGTCGCCAGCCCAGAGTTCGCCCTTCTCAAGCGACCAAGTCATGCCGGTTAATTGCGATAACGCCCATTTGTCCTTAAAGCCAGGCGTGAATGGTATGAAGCGTGTACAGATCGTCTTGTACGGTAATCCCTGCGGCTTGCCAGTGGGCTCGGGCAGGGGGAGCGTCAAGTTGTAGGGGAACGGGAAAGTCGGCTTCCTGTTTGCCGGCAGGGGCGCCGAGACCATCTTGCCCGTTTTCCGAAACGAGTAGGAGGCGACTCGGTTTGCGCTCCCTAGAGGGCGTTGATGAGAGCGCTCGAGGTAACCGGTTCCCATTTCACCGTGCCAGTTGACTCCGATGTCGGCGAGTTTCTTTGGGTAGCCTCCGGCTTCACGGCCCGAGGTCATGGCGGAGTCATTGTCCACCCAAATCTGTGCCACATAGAGGTAGATTTGCCC
The DNA here is from genome assembly GCA_963800145.1 of uncultured Acidobacteriaceae bacterium. Lineage (GTDB taxonomy): Bacteria > Acidobacteriota > Terriglobia > Terriglobales > Acidobacteriaceae > Telmatobacter. The sequence goes on from CAWCZX010000003.1 coordinate 251,563, forward strand.
CTTGTAAAGGCACGGAATCGTCTGAATGACTTCCTTGTATGGGGGCAGCGTTCCTGCGCGATAGTTCGCGAAGACCATTTTCACCGCCGTCTGGGTCGGAGCCATTGGGATGTGAATGAGGTCGCACTGAGCTGGTAGCCACTCGACCGCCGACTCCGCATCCGTCATATAGTCGATCAGGATCGCGTCTATGTCGAGCCAGTCCCAACCTTCCGGGCCGAATGCGGGGTAGGTTGGCGCGTAGGAAGGCATGGAAGCCCCGAAGTTCTCCTTCGTCAATTTGCCTCTAAGCCCTGCCGCGATGGGCGTAACCACTTCTGCTGTAGCCATCTGGATCTCCTCTGTCTTCCTAATGTTTGATCGGTCGTAGCCGAAACGGTCTTACGCTGCTCTGCGATCTGATGACTTCTGCGCGCTCACTTCCTTGGTTTTGAGCAGCCGCGCAGCGTTGGAGTAGAAGTACTTCTCCATCGTCTCGTCGCTGACCTTGAATTGTTCTTGGAGTTTCAGGGTGTCCTCAACCATTACCTTCATATTGGCGAACGGAAAGCCGCTGCCGAAAATGAGCTGATCAGGGATTCGCTCCAGGTTCATGGCATAAAGAAACCCGTTCGGCCAGAACATATAAACGTCGGCAGAGATGTGGAGTTGGGGCCATTTGGCGCAAAGGCCCAGCACTTCCTGAACGTAGGGATAGCCCCCATGGGCGAGGACTACTTGGACCTTCGGGAATGAGAACAGCAGCCGGTCAAGTGCCTGAGGATTGTTGAACGAGATGTCCGATCCCGCGAAGAGTCCCGTCTGGATCAGCAGGAAGGCTCCTGTCTCATTGAGCACCTCCAAGATCGGCCAAAATGACGGGTTGTCCGTGAACGTTCCCATCTTTCCTAGCCCGACCGTCTGATAGCCTGGCTCAAGGTTGGCACCGGCCATACCCAGCTTCTTGATAGCCCTCTCCACCTCCTGCGCCGTCTTATCCGGATCCTGATCGAGGTTCATCTGGGAGAGTCCGAAGAACCTACCCTTGTATTTGTTCTGCAGGCCGGCCAGCGTGTCGTTGTCCATGGAGAAGTCAGGCATGCCGCCGACATAACGGCCGTTCACTACCACCGCGTCGATCCCCGCCTCGTCGATCTCTTTCCACCACTGCTCCATTGCAGCGGGCTTGTCTACCCCCATTTCTATAGCGGCCGAACTCGTGTTTGCCCCGCGATTCTTAACTATTAAGTGGCTCTTCATAAGTACGTTGTTCTTGAGGTCGAACAAGCCCTTGTAGGGCTTGAGCGGCGGACGGTTGCGGAAATCGATGATCTTTCGCTTGGCATCACTCATGATTGTTTCCTCTCCCTGAAGTTTTGGGATCATTTCCTACAGAGGACAACAAACAGTCGGTCCCCCAATCAATAAGAGGACGAGAAAGAATCTGCTATCCGCGAGCTAGACTAAGCGTGCTCTTTGAGGTTGGGTACTGCTAGAAGTAGCAGTCAAAGAGAAACTGATTGCCTGCCCGGAAGGTATTGCGAAGCGTTCGTTTGGTTCCGGGCGTATCACCGCCTAACCGGAAATAACGGTTTCTCGGGTTTCTTTAAAGCGAGAACGAGAACTTCCAGCACCTATTCCTGGTCACCGGTTAAGTTGGGGCCACACGCCGTAGAAGCAACCGCAGATTTCTCGACTGAGCTCGGGAAGACACGGTCTTTGTGATTCGCAGGTGCTTCGACTTCGCTGCGCTTCGCTCAGCATGACAAACTTTTTTGAGAATTCCGGGGGAGTGACCGCCTAAAACTTCTTTACAGGGTCTGGGTGGTTTCCCGCGAGCGCCTGCTCCAAAAAGCGTGACGACGCTCGCGGGGTTGGGTGATTCAACGTTCAGCCATTACGCAGAGGCCCTAGTAGCCGTAGGGATATGCCGCGCGACTCGTATACACGTTGGGATACACGATCGTTCGTGGCGGCGACCACATGGCGAGTTCCGGTGGTTCATACATATACACGCGCACCGGGGGCGGTGCGGCATAGACGTAAACCGGGGGCGGTTCAGGAACTACATAAACAGGCATCACGGGCATGTAGACCGGCGCCGGAGCAGGCGGCACGTATGCCTGTTGCGGCGGTTGGTATTGCTGTGGTTGGTATTGCTGTGGCTGATACTGCGGTTCTGTTGCTGATATTGCGGCTGTTGATATTGCGGAGGAGGAGGCTGGTAGGCAGGCTGCTGAGGCTCATCCTGGGCCACCTGCCGTTGCGGCTCCTCCTGCGGAGCGTCGTTGTAAGCGCTCGGCTCGCGATGATAGAGACCGAATGGGTCGCGATCAGGATCATCGGTGACGGGCACTTCCATGTCGTCCATTACTTTCAGCGTGAGCCGCGTCTCGGTTTTCAAGGTCGGACGAGGCCCGCGGCGCGGCAGGTTCAGCAGATCAATCGGCCACAAGATCGGAATCGACCACTCCACGATGTCGCGTGTGCGGTGGCCCTTGCCCACGATTCTTCCCTGCTGATCGACGGCGTATCCCGGCACATCCACTACTCTCGCCGACACGGGAATCACGGTGCGCGGCTCAATCACCATGCGATCGAACTTCAGCTCCATCCATCCCTTGCCGTAAAAATGTCCCGGATCCTTATAGTCCTCGAACCGTCCCTCGAGGTAGGTGTTAAACGGCAGGCGCGCGGAGCCGTTGCGCGTGGTAATTCCGGCCTGGCAAAGAACCGGGTCGCCTATCGCGGTGGTTTTGGAAGACAACTTCGCCTCAGAAACCGTGCAGTTGATAAGGGAACCGGCAGGCACGATCTGCCTGGCGGCGTAAGCGGTTAAAGTTACAGAAAGCAAGAGTGTGCAGAGGGCGAACTGAACGCTCTTCATCATCGAAGGCCTCCTGATCCAAAGAGAACCCGCCCGACGGAATCGCAAGCGAGTCTCGGCTGATCGTTCTGTTTAGCCCAACTGGGCGGGGAAGATCACGAAGACCGAGCAGTCGTACCCTGCGTTGCATCGAGAAGTGGTGCCTGCCTCGCTTAAATTGAATCGCAGCTCAATGGGCGAGTGGGGGAGAAGGATCGGATTTTGTCGCAGAACCTCTTTGCGGAAATCGAGAGAAATCCGTCGCGCCCGGAACCGCTGCAACTGAACGAGTCAGAGGCAGCCGTGCCGGATCCGGTTTTCCAACGGTGACACCGGCGGTCTTAAAAAGTTGCGGAGGCACGGATAAATTTTTTCCAGTGGTCAATGCGTTGCTGCCCGTCGCGGCGAGCGCCGTAGTGACGGGCAATCCGGATATGACGATTCAGGCGGGCCACACGTCGCAGGAGCAACCGCAGATCGCTCGGCTGCGCTCGGGATGACAAGCTGATTTTCTGTTGCTCTGTTCGAGACGACAAGTTCTTGTCTGTGAAATGTCAGGCATTGATGGCCATGCCTTCTACTGCGGCATAGGCGTCGAGCATGGCTTCGGCGAGCGTGGGGTGGGCGTGAACGGTAAACATGAGTTCGTCCACTGTGCCTTCGAGGTCCATCACTGCGACAGCTTCGGCGATGATCTCCGTGGCCTGCGGGCCGATGATATGCACGCCGAGGATTTCGCCATACTTGGCATCGGCGACAATCTTCACGAAGCCGTCGTGGCTGTCGACGATGCTGGCCTTCGAATTGCCGGCGAACGGGAACTTGCCCACCTTGACTTCGTGGCCTTTTTCTTTGGCCTGCGCCTCGGTGAGGCCGACTGACCCGATCTGCGGTTCGCAATAGGTCGCTGCGGGAATGCGGTCGCGGCGCATGGGCCGGAATTTGCGGCCAGCGATTTTGCTCACGGCCACAATGCCGGACATGGAGCCGGAGTGGGCGAGTTGCGGCAATCCGGCCACGATGTCGCCGATGGCGTAGATGCCGGGCTCGGCCGTTTCCTGGGTTTCGCTGACCTTGACGAATCCGCGATCGAGCTCGATCTTTGTCTTCTCGATGCCGACATTCTGGGTACGCGGCGCACGGCCCACGGCGACCAGGACCTTTTCAGCTTCCTTTGACTGGGACTTGCCGTTGGCGTCGGTCCAGGTGACTTTGACGCCGGTGTCGGTCTTCTCGATCTTTTCGACTTTGGCGTTGGTGTTGATGTCGATGCCGCGTTTCTTGAAGACGCGCGCGAGTTCCTTGGAAATTTCTTCATCCTCAGGGGGCATCACGCGCGGGAGGAATTCGACGATGGTTACCTCGGCGCCGTAGCTGCGGAAGATGGAGGCGAACTCGACGCCCACCGCGCCCGCGCCGATCACGATGAGCGACTTGGGCACTTGTGGGATGTCGAGGATTTCGATGTTGGTGAGGATGCGATCGTCGGGCTTGAGTCCGAAGATCATCTTCGCCTCAGAGCCGCTGGCCAGGATCAGATTTTTTGCCTTGAGCTGGCTTGTGGCCCCGTCGGCTGTGGTGAGATCGACGGTGTGCACGCCGTCCTGGGCAGGGCCGGTGAGTTTTCCGTAGCCGGAGATGACGGTGACCTTGTTTTTCTTCATCAGGAATTCAAGGCCCTTGGTGTGCTTGTTGACGATGGCGGTCTTGCGCTTGAGGACGTTGTCCCAGTTGAGGGCGGGCGCGGTCACGTTGTCGATGCCGTAGTCGGCCGCGTGCTTGAGGTGGTCCCAGATTTCGGCATTGAAGAGCAGTGTCTTGGTGGGGATGCAGCCCACATGCAGGCAAGTTCCGCCAAGCACTCTTGCCGACTCGATCAGAGCGACTTTGAGACCGAGTTCCCCGCCACGAATGGCCGCGGTATAACCTGCGGGACCGCTGCCGATGATTGCCACGTCGTAAATCGTATCTGCCACAGCCACTCCGTACCGGTGCGCTCCGGGCACAACGAGAGCACCGCTTTACCTCGTCCAGTCTAACGGATGCAGCGCGGGAGCAGCCGCTTCGCGGAATCGCGGTCAGAGGTTGGCTTGGACCAGCTTCGCCGCGGCTTGGATCGTTTCTGCCTCGTCGCCAAAGGCGGCGATCCAGTGGACGTCGGGCTCGCGGCGGAACCACGTCATCTGCCGCTTGGCGAAGTTGCGATGGCCTTGTTGGGCGGCGATGATCGCGGCCTCTTCGGTGAGGGTTCCGTCGATAAAGGCCAGGGCCTGCCGGTAGCCGAGTGAGTCGAGCGCCTTTACTCGGCCGTAGCGAGCCAGCAGGGTGCGCGTCTCTTCGACGAGGCCTGCGGCGAACATGGCGGCGGCACGCTGATTGAGGCGGGAGTATAGGCCCTCCCGGGACGGCAGGCCCTCACGAGGCGGGTTCAGCCCGATGCGGAGGAGACGAAAGCCGGTGAGCGGGTCTTTTGCGGTGATGGGGGTCGCGAGCACTTGAGACAGAGGCTTGCGCGACGCAAGGCACACCTCGATGGCACGAATCAGCTTGGCCGTGTCGTTGGCGTGGATACGGGCCCCCGAGGCGGGATCGAGGCGAGCGAGCACTCGATGTAGCCAAACACTTCCGCGCTTTTGCGCGCTTCGGTCCAGGCGCGCGCGCAGGTCCTGCTGGCGCGACGGACCGGCAAACAAGCCCTTCGGTCAGGGCGCGCAAGTAAAGCCCTGTTCCGCCGGTGACGATGGGCAGTTTTCCGCGAGCGGCGATTGCGCGCATCGCAGCCCGCGCCTGCCGGGAATACTCGCCCGCGGTGAAGGGCTGGTTGGGTTCAACTACGTCAATGAGGTGATGCGGGAGGAGGGCGCGTTCTTCTTTGGAGGGTTTGGCGGTACCGAGGTCCATGCCGCGATAGACGGCGACCGAATCGCAACTGACAATTTCGCCGCCAAAGCGCGTGCCGAGTGCGAGGGAAAGCGCGGTCTTGCCGCTGCCGGTGGGGCCAAGCAGCAGGACGGCAAGCGGCTCCGGTTGCGAAGAAAGAATGGGCGAGCTTGGCAATTCAATCCTCAGGGGTTAAAGCCCGCATTCTCTCTGGCGCGTTTGCGGGACCGAACAGAAAGGGCCCAGGGCTAAAAGCCCCTTGATTCTAATTGGCCTGATTCACGGGGCTGAAGCCCCGCGCTCCCTTTGGTGAGCCGCAGGAGCGCCCGAAGCACAGATCGCGGCGCAGCCACCGCCGGCGGGGTCGAGCAGGATCTCGAGAGGGGCGTTGATCTCGTCCAGAAGGCTGCCCGATGCAATCGTTACAGGCGCCACCAGCCGGGCGGGAAGATCCATTTTGGATTCGTATGAATGAGCCACCAGGCCAGAATCGCCGCCGCCAGCAGCACCATGCCGAGCACCTGGTTGCGCAAGGTTTGCCGCCGCTGTACTTCTCTCCGCGCCTGTTCGGTCACCTGTTCGCGATGCGGCTTGATGCGGGTTTCTACCATGGTGAGTTTTTCACAGCCGGCGAACCTCTGCGCACCCGGCGGCCACGCATCAGTATAGGGGAGCGGAAACGGAGCGCCTTCATTCCGGTTTGACTTCCCGACCCCCCATTGCAGACCATAACCTGTCGGGGAGAATGCAAAGCAATGAAAGTTCTGATCCTGGGTTCCGGGGGCCGCGAACACGCGTTGGCCTGGGCAGTCAAGCGCAGCACAAGAGTGACAGAAGTGGTTTGCGCGCCGGGCAATGGCGGCATCGCGCAAATCGCCCGCTGCGTTCCGGTGGACCTGAAAGATCGGGATGCCATGTTGCGCCTTGCCGAAGCCGAGCAGCCCGATCTGACCATCGTGGGGCCCGAGCTGCCCCTCTCGCTGGGCATTGTGGATGCGCTGCAGGAGCGCGGGATGCGCGTCTTCGGCCCCACACAGGATGCGGCCCGCCTTGAATCCAGCAAGGCATTTGCCAAGGAGTTCATGAAGCGGAATCACATTCCCACCGCCAAATACGCGGTATGCACCAGCGCTGCTGAATTTGAAAAGGCCATCGAGTTCTTCCATCCGCCTTTGGTCGTCAAGGCGGACGGACTGGCGGCCGGGAAGGGCGTGATTATCTGCCCGTCGCGCCACTTTGCTCTCGAAGCGGCCCACGGGCTGTTCAAGGGAACTCTTCTGGGGCGCCCTGAAGAGCAAGTCGTGATCGAAGAGCACCTTGAAGGCGATGAGATCAGCTTTCTTTGTCTCGCCGACGGGCGCAACGTGGTACCGCTGGTTCCTGCGCAGGACCACAAACGCATCGGCGAAGGCGACATGGGACCCAATACCGGGGGCATGGGCGTCTACTCGACGGACGAGATGCTCGATCCCGGCATGACGGAGTGGATTCTGCATCACATCGCCCGGCCCACCGTGGCCGGCATGGCTGAGGAGGGTATGCCTTTCAGCGGGGTGCTCTATTGCGGCCTGATGATGACGGCGCGAGGTCCCGAGGTGCTGGAGTATAACGCGCGCTTCGGCGATCCGGAGACCCAGGCAATCCTGATGCGCCTTGAGAGCGACCTTGTGGACGCGCTCGAAGCCTGCATTGACGGCCGCCTCAACGAGATCGATCTGCGCTGGAGCCGAGGGGCCTCAGCCTGTGTGGTCGCCAGTTCTTCAGGCTACCCCGGCAGCTACAAGACCGGCTTCCCCATCTCCGGACTCAGTGCAGCCGCACAGGTTCCCGAGGTCCAGGTCTTCCACTCCGGTACGGCGCGAGTGGGCAGCCAGCTGGTGACGAGCGGTGGGCGGGTGCTGGGTGTGACCGCTGCAGGCGAGTCAATGGAGCAGGCCCTCGCCCGCGCCTACCAGGCGCTGAGCGAGATCGATTTTGAGGGAATGTATTACCGCCGCGATATCGGCCATCGCGCGCTGAAACCTTCAAAGGGGTAATGCGCGCGGAAAGTGAGGAAATCATGACCCCTGCCATCACGTTTGAAGAACTACTGGGCTGGAACGAGGAGTCCTCGGCGTTCTGGAAGGAACACCTCGCCGCCAACCCCGCTCTGCTGCAGCTCCCGTGCGATATTGGCGGAACTGCCAATGTGCAGGAGTTTGTGCGCCACATCTGGGGCGTGGAATTGCGCTGGGGCCAACGGCTGGCCGGCCTGCCGGTGACAGAGCGCGAAAAGATGCCCGACGGGCCGCTGGACGCGCTCTTCGACCTGCACGTACAAGCCAAGGCGATTTTTCGGGGGCTGCTGGCCGCTCCCGACGCGAGCTGGGACGAGCCTTATGTTCTCGACCTCGCCTGGATTCCGCCGGAGTACCGAAGCGCAACGCGACGCAAAGTCTTTGCTCACGCACTCTTCCATAGCCAGCGCCATTGGGCGCAATTGGCGACGTTGGTCCGCGCAGCAGGTTTCCCGTCTGGATTTAGAGGGGACCTTTTATTCAGCCTCAGTCTGCGCTAGCAACCGCCGATTTCCCTGCCTGCTTTTGAAAGCACGACCGGCACAGCACCGGCCTGCCCTGTGTGGGCTTGAAGGGAACCGTAGTCGCGGTGCCGCATTCCGAACACGTAGTTCGCGTTTCCGCGCGCACACGTCCGCCCCCGCTGGCGCGCTTCGCTTTACATTGCTTGCAGCGCTTCGGGTCGTTCGTGAATTGTTTGTCGTGAAAGAAAAGCTGCTCACCTGCGGTGAACACAAACTCAGCGCCGCAATCGATACACGTTAGTACTCGATCGGTAAACTCCATGGCCGGCATCCCCAAGACGGGAAATACGGAGAGTTCGGCCATGCAATCCAAGAGCTGCGCCGGCCCCGTTTCCCTGTCTTATTGCACTTTCGCTAACAAGGGCCCGGGCCGCAACAAATCAGCGGCAAATTTGAGTGTCCGTCCGCCCCTTGGCGGTAGACCCGAATGATTCCCGCCCGATAAAGTTCAAACAAAGCGGGAAACTGGACGTTGAAGAATCGCGACAAGCCACCCCGATCTAGCTGGTCTTTCTGGCATTCCCCGCATATTTTCAGCGGTGATACCATGGCGGCTCGCCACGATCCCTTTGTTCTTAACTAGTCCTGCTCTTTGCGAGCTTTCTTGCGATTCCGCTTGCGCGCCAGGGCGGCTTTGACGCGACGCTTTTCACCAGGCTTCAGGTAGTAGGAGTGACGCTTTACTTCTTTGATGATGTCTTCCTGCTGAACCTTCCGCTTAAACCGGCGTAGCGCATTTTCGAGCGGCTCGCCTTCTTGAATGCGAACCTCTGCCAAACAATCCCACCTCCAAACTTCCCAAAGGGGCAGCTTAATTCTACGTGAATCAAGGGTTACCCGGTCAAGCTCGGAGCCGATATTCGTAGCAATTCGCCCCATTTTCCTTCGAGAATGAACAATACTTCATCTTGAAGACGACGCTCGGTTCGATATCGGACATAGGGCGCGGAATCTTTGGGATGCCGTAAACTGCCGCTTGGAGGGTCGATCATGATCCGGAGTTACCAGGGACTGCTTCCTCAAGTTCCTGCCAGTTGCTACATCGACATCTCGGCGCAGCTCATCGGCGACGTGACATTAGGCGAGCATTCCTCGGTCTGGATGAACGCGGTACTGCGCGGCGACGTGAACTCCATTCGCGTCGGGGCCAACTCCAACGTTCAGGACTGCGCCGTGCTTCACGGTCAGCGCAATCTCTATCCAGTTATCGTGGGCGACTGGGTCACCATCGGCCACAATGCCACCGTCCACGGCTGCGTGGTCGAAGATGAGTGCCTTATCGGCATCGGCGCCCGGGTGCTGAACGATTGCCATATCGGAAAAGGCTCGATGATCGCCGCCGGCTCCGTTGTGCCCGAGCACACCATCGTCCCGCCACGCACGCTCTGGGCGGGCGTCCCCGCCAAGCTCCGCCGGGATCTCAGCGACAAAGATCGCTTGCTGATCCTGGAGTACGCGCGAAACTACCTTGACTACACCGAGTTCTATCTGGCCGAAGCGGCCAAATGAACTCGGCATGACGTTTTGTTCATCTAAATGCAGTCGATAGATGAGATAGCATCCTAATAGCTTGTGAAAAACTCAATAAAGCTCGCGCCCCAGTTAATCCTCTCTATGCTTCTGCTGGCGCTGGTCTGTGCTCAATGTGCTCATGCGCAGGGAACGGACGGCTTGCCGGATGCCCCGCAAGCGGCAGCTCAAGCGCAGGCGCAGAAGACTGATGAGGTCACCGTGCGCAGCACGCCCCTCAATCTTCTCAAGGACCAGAAGGAGATCTGGACCAGCCCTCTGCGCATTCGTGAATCCAATGCTCTGACCCCGGTATTCCTGGTTCTGGGCACGACTGTGTTGATCACCACCGATCACCAGGTGATGTCGTCTTCAACCCTTCAGAACAAGTCGCTCAACAACGAGGCGGTTAACGCTTCCGACGGGCTGGCGGGGGCCTTCATCGCCGCCCCGGCCGCCATTTACGGGATGGGGCTTATTCGCCATGACGACCATGCCAGTGAGACGGGAATCCTGGGCGGAGAAGCGATCGCCGACAGCCTCGTTGTCTCAGAGGTAATCAAAATCGTATCTCAGCGGGAGCGGCCCACCGTCGACAACGCCAAGGGCAAGTTCTTCCAGACCAGTGTCGGTTACGACTCCTCTTTTCCGTCGAACCACAGCATCATCGCCTGGTCTTCGGCGGCGGTGATTGCCTCGGAATACGGCGGACCGCTCACCAAGATCACTGCGTACGGGCTCGCCACGGGCGTGAGCCTGACCCGGGTGATCGGCCTGCAGCATTTTCCATCGGATGTGCTGGTGGGCAGCGCGGTCGGATGGCTCATTGGGCGCTACGTCGTCCGTCACCGTTCGCACTGGGCCGATTTGGGAAGCCGGTAGCGCCTCGCGCAGTCCGCTGCTCACTGCTCCCCGACACCTGATCCCTATCTTTTTCACACGGGCGGCGGATTACGGTCGCCAAACAGCTTCTGGTGCCAGTAGGGGTAAACGGGGGCTATTGCGCTCGCTTTGTCGAGTGTTGCGATCTGGTCCGCCGTCAGGTTCCAGCCCACCGCGGCGAGGTTCTGCCGCAACTGCTCCTCATTGCGTGCGCCAACGATGACCGTCGAAACGGTTGGGCGCTGCAGCAGCCAGTTCAGCGCAATCTGGGGAATCGTCTTGCCCGTTTCGGCGGCCACTGCGTCGAGCGCGTCCACGACAGCATAGAGGTGCTCGTCCGCAACCGGCGGCCCGAAGTCAGCGGTTTTGTGCAGGCGGCTCTGTTGGGGTAGCGGCTTGCCGCGACGGATCTTGCCGGTGAGCCGGCCCCAGCCCAGAGGACTCCACACCAGCGCTCCTACTTTTTGATCCAGGCCGAGCGGCATTAACTCCCACTCGTACTCGCGTCCCACGAGCGAGTAGTACACCTGGTGGCCGACGAAGCGCGTCCAACCGTATCGGTCGGCTAAGGCCAGCGACTTCATCAGGTGCCATCCGGAAAAGTTGGAGCACGCAATGTAGCGTACCTTACCCTCATGGACAAAGGTGTTCAGCGTGTCCTGCACTTCCTCAACAGGTGTCAAAGCATCGAAGCCGTGCAGGTGGTAGATGTCAACGTAGTCCGTGGCGAGGCGGCGCAGGCTGCCCTCAAGTGCGCGCCGCATGTGGTAGCGTGACGAGCCCAGATCGTTGGGACCATCGCCAAAACGGAAGGTCGTCTTGGTCGAGATCAGCGCCTCGTCTCGCCTGGCTGCGAGAGCCTTGCCCAGAACCTCCTCTGACCGGCCTTCTGAATAAACATCGGCCGTATCGAAGAGGTTGACCCCGGCCTCAAGGCATATGTCGACCAGCCGGCTCGCTTCGGCCACATTGCCAGTTGCGCCCCAGGCATCGAAGAACTCATTGCCGCCGCCAAATGTGCCGGCACCGAAACTCAATGCGGGAACTTTGAGGCCAGAGCCTCCAAGCAGTCGATATTCCATGGCGTTTGGATGTGCTGCGACACGCGAGGATGCAATCTGCTGCGAAGTTTGAAGTCGATTCGAATTGGAAGGGCAGAAAGCTGGTTCGACGGGCAGAAAGCTGGTATCAGTGCGTTGCAGCGACGGGCGAGTCGCTGCGGTGGAAGAGGCGGCGATTGAGGTCGGGCCAGAACTCCTTGACGACGAAGGAAGCCCCATCAATTCCTACATCGACACCCCATTCCTTGCCGACATTGCCCAGGGAGCGCTCGCGCGAAGGGTAATAGAGCGTGGATATGCCTGCCGAGGCGCCCGCGCCTACCACTTCGCTCACATTGAATGATTCTCGACCCGCGTCAGTCCGGGTGATCACGATGCGGCTCAGCGCGTAGCCAGTCCTTTTGAAGAATCCACCGTTGCTCAATGTATAGAACCGCGTGTCTTCGCGCGTGATGACCGGCATTACGAATTCGACCATGTAGTTCTCGCTGGTCTGATCGACGGCCGCATGCCAGAAATAGCGGCCATATCCGACCGCGCCATGACCGAACTCGGGGGTCGCGTTCGTTCCCAGGGAATAAGCGGCAAGGAATGCGGGGATGAACACGGAAGAATAGTCGAATGAGTCGTCGGTGGCCGTCAGGAATTTCTCCTTGACCGACTGGGGCGGCAGCTTCTCATCTGTGCTCACGGAACGGAAATTGGGAATAATGCCCAGAATGCGCTTGGTCTGGGGCGCGCGCCCATTGGGGACCGGGTTCTGCGGTTCCGGGTGCTTGAGTGTGTCGTTCGAGTCTGATTGCGGTTGCTGAGGTGCAACGCCGACTGCCGCCGGGGACGACGAGTTTTGCAGGCCGGGCTGTAGCGCATCGGGCATCGCCGCGGAATCCGGCGAGTAGCCTGCGGACTGTTGCGCCATTCCGAAGGCCGGGGCAATCATTGCGCAAATTAACCAAAGCAAGGTAGTTCGAAGCCGCCTCGCAACCAATCTTTCCGGCGGGAAGGCGCCTCGACGGAGGAAGTCTTCAAAAAATGAAAAAAGTGTCATCGATTGTCAGATTCATAGACCAGCCGGAAGGAAAGCCGGACCTATCGAGAATGAAGAATTCGTCATTCGCTATATGGATGGAGGATTAAAGGGGCGCGTTGCAAAAAGCGGCTTTGTGCGCAGGGGCTGAGGGTCAATTTTGGACGCCTCGGAGACTTGGCTTTTGGTGAGAGAAGCGGCCCGCATTTCTTCGTTGATCGGCAACTTATTGCTGTGCTAGGCTTTGAGCACTTCCCCGCAGGTGTAACCTGCATCCCCTGGCATTTCCCGTTTAGGCGAGGTCTCAATATGGCTTCTGTGTCTCAAGATGCCGGCGTACGCCCCCTGGGTGGAATTGCGGGGCGCGGCGGACTGGTGGACAGGTATTTCTATTTCGCCATGTCGCTGCTGATCGCGGCGGTCGTGGTGATCGGATTCAGTCGCACGGTCGATCAGAATCTGTTCCATGCATCTCTTCCGCGGCCTTTACTTCTGTGGATTCACGGCGCGGCGTTTTCAAGCTGGGTGGCCTTTTACATCTTTCAGTCGGCGCTGGTGCGCACGCATAATGTGAAGTGGCACCGCTTCTTCGGCTGGTTCGGCGTGGGGCTCGCGGCGGTTATGGTCCCGCTGGGCTTTACGATCGCGATCATCATGACGCGCTTCGATATGCGCGTACTGCACGAGACCGGCATCGAAACGTTCCTCAGCGTTCCCTTTTACGACATGGTGGCTTTTGCCGCGCTGGTTTCGCTGGCCATCTATTGGCGCAAAAAGCCTGAGCTGCACCGTCGGCTTCTCTTTGTCGCTACCTGTGGGCTGCTGGATGCGGCCTTCGGCCGTTTCGAAGTTATCTTCAACGACGGGCTCTTCTTCCCTTGCCTGGATGCGGTGATTCTTCTCGGCGTGGCGCGCGATCTGATTGTGAACCGGCGCATTCACGCGGTGTATCGCTACGCGCTGCCACTCTTGTTTCTGGCACAGGGCCTGACGATGTACCTCTGGAAGGGCAGCCCCGCATGGTGGCTCCGCTTCACCCAGTCCATCCTGGCATAAGCCATTGCGTTCCGGTTTAATTGTAGCTACAATTAAATTGTGCACGTTTGGGACGAGGGAAAGCGAAAATCGAACCTCAGGAAACACGGCCTCGACTTCAGAGACGCTTCCCTCGTCTACGACAACCCGGATAAGTGCACCTATACGGCAGATCGCGGCGCCGAGCAGCGCTGGTTGGACCTGGCGATGGCCGTGGTCCGCGGAAAGCTGTTGGCCTTGATCTATACGCGGCGTGGAGATGATGTCCGCATTATCTCCTTCCGTCCCGCCTCGCGAGAGGAGCGGAAACAGTATGAAGAAGACGCAAAGTAAATCCGATTGGAACCGTGTTCTGGCCCATAAAGAGGGCGACCCGATACCCTTCGACCCGGAAGACGGTCCCTACGACCCGAACGACCCGGAGGCGGCACGCGACTGGTTCGCGAGGGCCGACCTCATTCGTCGTGGCAAGGTTGTGCGTCGCGGCCAGCGCGGCCCGCAAAAGGCTCCGACGAAGAAGCTGGTTTCGCTGCGCCTCTCGCCCGAAGTGATTGACCACTTCAAAGCGACCGGTCCCGGGTGGCAAACGCGGATCGACAGCACGCTGTTGAAGTCGATCAAGAAACGGGCATAGGAGGCGCTCAGCTTATTACAGCCGTAGATCCCCTCTTCGTAACCCAACTCCCGCTTTCCCTCGCCCATTTAGACTAGATAAGTTATGACCACCCTGAAAGCCGTCCGCGGCACCCGCGACCTGTTGCCGCCGGAGACGGCCCTCTGGAACCGTATCGAGGCGACGGCGCGCTCGGTCTTCGCGCGCTACAACTTCGGCGAAATCCGCACACCGATTTTCGAAGACACGGCACTGTTTGCCCGCGGCGTGGGTGAAGAGACTGACATCGTCTCCAAGGAGATGTACACGTGGGAGGACCGCGCCCGCGCGCAGTCGGAAAAGACCGCAGTCCCTCACCCTGCGCCCCGAAAACACCGCCGGCGTCGTCCGCGCCTACATCGAGCACAAGCTGGGCGAGACAGGCCAGTTGCAAAAGCTGTATTACATCGGGCCGCAGTTTCGGCGCGAGCGTCCGCAGAAAGGCCGCTATCGGCAATTTTCGCAGATAGGCGCTGAAGTGATCGGGCCGCCGTCGGCCGGCAGCGAAAGTCCCTTGCGGGATGCGGAAGTGCTGGAGATGCTGGCCACTCTGCTCGATGAGCTCGGCATCACCGGCTGGACGCTTGAGATCAATTCGGTGGGCTCTGCAGCCGACCGCGCGCGCTATAACGAGACGCTGCGCGAGGCACTCATTCCTTTGGCACCAAAGATGTGTGTGGATTGCCAGCGGCGCGCCGTCACCAATCCCCTGCGCGTGCTGGACTGCAAGGTGCCCGAGGACCAGCCGATCATCGAGACATTGCCGAAGATTGTTGATTCTCTCGACCAGGAATCGAAGGCCCATTTCGCGCAGGTTCTTGCGGCGCTCGATGCGGCCGGGGTGCCCTATGTGCGCAATGACCGGCTGGTGCGGGGCCTCGACTACTACACGCGCACGACCTTCGAGTTCACCCATGGTGGCCTCGGCGCACAGAATGCATTGCTGGGCGGAGGGCGCTACGACGGTCTGAGCGAGGCCATCGGCGGTCCCAAGGCGCCGGGCATCGGGTTTGCCATGGGCGAGGATCGTCTGGTCTTGACATTGCAGTCGCTGGAGTCGGCCCCACCGCAGGTGGTGGATGCGTATATCGCTCCGCTCGGCGAGAATCTCAACCCGGCAGCGCTCGCTCTGGCGCGCGAACTGCGCCGCGCCGGCCTCAGCATCGAAGTGGGTGACGGCAGTTTTCGCCTCAAGAAGTCGTTTGAAGCCGCCGACAAGGCCGCGCGCCGCATCGTCATCCTGGGCGAAGACGAGCTCCAATCCGGTATCCTGACAGTGAAGACCTTCTCCACTGGAATGCAAACAAAGGTGAATCGCGCGGAGCTGGCGGTCTATCTCTCCACCCCCGCAAGCGAATAAAGGATAAGTGTAGTGCTCGACTTTTTAGGCAATCTTGAACGGACGCATCTTTGCGGCGAATTGCGCGCTGCCAACGCGGGGCAGGAAGTGGTGCTGATGGGCTGGGTCAACCGGCGCCGCGACCACGGCAACCTCATCTTCCTCGATTTGCGCGACCGCAGCGGCATTGCGCAGATTGTGCTGGATAAGGAGCTGACGCCCGAAGGGCACGCCAAGGGCGAACAGGTGCGGCCCGAGTATGTGGTTGCGGCTGTGGGCAAAGTGAGCCTGCGCGATCCGGACGCCATCAACCCCAAGATGCCGACCGGTGAGATCGAGATTGAGGCGACGCAGCTTCTGGTCCTCAACGACACGCGGCTTGCGCCGTTTTCGCCTTCGGAAGAGGCGATCCAGAACGAAGAGACGCGGCTGAAATATCGCTACATCGATTTGCGCCGCCCCGAGATGCAGCGCAATTTCTGGCTGCGCCACGAGATCACGCTGGCCATTCGCGAGAGCCTCAGCAAGCAGGGATTCCTCGAGATTGAAACACCTATCCTGACCAAGTCGACACCGGAAGGCGCGCGTGATTTTCTGGTTCCGAGCCGTGTCAATCCCGGCAAGTTTTATGCGCTGCCGCAGTCGCCGCAAATCTTCAAGCAGATTCTGATGATCTCGGGCTTCGACCGCTACTTCCAGATCGCGCGGTGCTTCCGCGACGAGGACCTGCGCGCCGATCGCCAGCTTGAGTTCACGCAGGTCGATCTCGAAATGAGTTTTCCGCACCAGGAGACGGTCTTCGATGTAGTGGAGAAGTTTCTTGCGGCGGGTTTTGCCGCGGCCGGCGTTACGCTACCCACGCCCATTCCCACGCATGACGTACGACGAGTCAATGCGGCGGCACGGCAGCGACAAGCCCGACCTTCGCCTGCCCGGCCTCACCGACGTCCGCTCCGCGTTTACTGACGAGGCTCTGGCCACGCTGCAGATCGATCCGGCGTTGCCTATCGTGGCCCTGCGCATTCCCAACGTCGGCGAACTGAGCCGCAAGGAGCGCGAAGACAATCACCCGCTGTTCGATAAGAAAAAGGGCGCCAAGTTCATTGACGATTTCAAGCGTCTTGCTAAGAGCTTTCCCGAGTCAGCCGCCAAGGTGCGCGAACTGGCCGGCGCGTCCGATGCCGACTTTGTGATTGTTGTCGCAGGTGACCCGGCTCATCCCGTCAAGGCCAGCGACACCAAGTTTGCGGGCCGTCTGTCAGAACGCGAAATCAACGTTTACTCCGCCGCAGGCAACTTCCGCACTGAGCTGTCGAAGAAATACGCAGAGAAGCACGGGGCCTTTCGCGTCACCGAGAAAGCTGTTCTGGAGGCCGATCCGCGGGGTGGCGTAACGGTCGACGGCTCCATCGCGTTCCATCCCATCTGGATCACCGATTTCCCCATGTTCGAGTACGACCTGGCGAGCGGGAAGTGGATGCCGGCGCATCACCCGTTCACTGCGCCGTTTGAGGCTGACATGGCCAACCTCGTCAGTGATCCGGCCAGCGTGCGCGCTAACTGCTACGACCTGGCGATGAACGGGCTCGAACTCGGCTCCGGCTCCATTCGAATTCACCGCAAGGATGTACAGCAGCAGATTTTTGCGTCGCTCGGCATCAGCGATGAAGAGGCTCGCGCGCGCTTCGGCTTTTTCCTCGATGCGCTGGAATACGGGACACCACCGCACGGCGGCATCGCGCTGGGACTCGACCGCATTGTCATGCTGCTGACCGGCGCGCCTAGCCTGCGCGAGGTGATTGCGTTCCCCAAGACCGCAAAGGCAATTGACTTGATGGCCGACGCGCCGACCACCATTCCCGAACAGCAGTTGAAGGAACTGCATATTCGGGTGGCGCTGAAGAGCTAGGTCTGCGCGTCCGGCGACACCCCGCGCCTAGTCCGCCGCAACCTCAACGGCGTTTTGCGCGCTGATGGCGACGCCGTCGATGGAGAGGCAACTGCCCAGTTCGTTGAACTCCTTGTTCCAGCGCGCGCGGTCGACATCGATCAGCGCATTCAGCGCATAATCCGAGGTGCGCAATACGTCATACCAGATGTTCTGCGCCTGCCACAGATTCAGATCAAAGGGCAGCTCCTGCAGGGTGCGTGCCAGGGTCAGCGCGCGTTCCAGCATTTCCAGCGATCCGGCAGAAAGCTGCAACTCAACCATGGCGCGTTTCATGCGCTGGTCGGCGATGTAGCTCAGTGTGGCGGTCTCCAGCGGAACCTGGTCGGCCTTGGCCAGTTGCAGAAACGAACGCAATTGCGCCTGGTCGATGGGCTCGTCTTCCAGTGCGCGCCGCAATCCGGCATTCACCGCAAAGCCTGCGGCCAGGGTGAGTGCAGGCGGCTTGGGCAATCCGGCCTGTGACAGGAAATGCAACAGGCTGGCGTGATCCTCGTAGATCGTGGTCAGCGAGTTCTCGATGTCCCAGAGGGTGGAGTTCAAGATGATGTGCACAATACGCCGCTGTTCGTCGCGGAAGAGCGAGGTGAGCGAATAATCCACGTGGCCATAGAATCGGTCGAGCAGGCGAATCACCTCGGGGAAATCGGCCCGATGCACATGTTCCGAGGCCTCCGCGGCAAACTTGTCGAACTCCTCCGCATCGCTCTCAGCGTACGCCTTGACCGCAGCGGTAATATTCTGATCGCCGAAGTGGAGAACGGCATAAGAGAAGCTCTGCTGTTGTCCCGTGATGACGCTGGCGATGTGGATGCGGCCCAGCGCCAGCCGTCCGCGGCCTGAGGAATGAATGTCATAGGAGATGCGCCGCACGCGATAGCAGAACAGGTCCGTCTCATCCGCATACGACGAAAACACACTGCTGATGGCGTAATGCGCGGCAACCGCTTCGAGACCGAGTTCCATCGAGCCGATGGTCGCCTGGTAAATGCGGCCGCCATCGCCAGCACGAGGCGCGTTGGAGCGCGCTTCGGCAAGCCGCGCCAGAAACGCCGGCTCCAACGCCTCTGCCTGCTCGCCAAACACATCCTTGGCAAGTTGCAGCACGCGGGCGGCATACGCAATCACCTGCACCGTTTCGATGCCCGAGATATCGTCAAAAAACCAGCCGCAACTCGTGTACATCAACTGCGCGTGGCGTTGCATCTCCATCAGTTCGAGGGCGCGCACGCGTTCCGCTTCGGTGAGCGGCCGGCTTTGCTGCTCCAGGAAAAAACGATCCACACGCGCATCATCGCGGTCGAGTACCACCTGGATATAAGCGTCTCGCGCCGCCCAGACGTTTTTGAAGAGCAGGTTGCCCGCCATCTCCGTCAGCGGAACAATCGCATCGCGCAATTCATCGAGCGCTTGCCGCAGCGGCTTCCGCCAAGCCTGATTCCATCCGGGTTTGCCGCCGTTGCAGCCGCAGTCGGAACGCCAGCGTTCCACCCCATGGGCGCAACTCCACGAGGTATTCTCGACGATTTCGCACTCGTACTCCGGCGGAAACTGTGCCAGAAAACTGCCGTAGTTGGTCAGCGTGACAGTCTTGTCCTGTTCCAGCAGACGCAGCGCGTAGGACAGTGCCATTTCGCCGTATTTGTGGTGGTGGCCATAGGACTCGCCATCAGTGGCTACGTGGACCAACTGTGGCTTCGATCCCTCCACCAAGCCCGCCTTGAGCCGAGCGGCAAAACCCTCTCCGGAGTTCAACAGCCCTTCAAATGCGATGGCGCGGGAAGTGGGTCCGTTGTAAAAGAAGACAGCAATCGAGAGTCCCGACGGAAAGCGCACCAGGTAAGGGCGCGTGGTATCCACTGTTGCACCTGCTGTATCGGTCCACTCGATCTCGGTTTCGGGAACGCCTTCCTTCAGCGGCCGAATGCGTTTACATTGATGGGGTGCCAGAACCGTGAACTTGATGCCGTTCCGGGCCAGCAATTCGAGCGATTCGGTGTCGGCCGCCGTCTCCGAGAGCCACATTCCCTCAGGCGCCACGCCGAAGTGCTGCACATAATCTGCGATGCCCCAGCGAATCTGCGTGATGCGGTCTCTCTCATTGGCCAGCGGCATGATCACGTGGTTGTACACCTGCGCCATGGCCGAGCTATGCCCGTTGTAGAGTCTGCGGCTGCGGCGCTCGCCGTCCAGAATCATGCGGTAGGTGCGCGGCGCATTCTCCTTGAGCCAGCTCAGTAGCGTCGGTCCGAAATCGAAGCTGATGCGCGCGTAATTGTTCACGATGCGCGTGATCTGGTTCTTGCTGTTCTGGATGCGCGCCGCGCCGTTGGGAGCGTAGCACTCTGCGCACACGCGCTCGTTCCAGTCGTGATACGGCGCCGCGGTGTCCTGCGTCTCAACCGTTTCAAGCCACGGGTTCTCCCGCGGCGGCTGGTAAAAGTGACCATGAATGCAAACAAAGCGCTTGCTCGAAGGCATGAAGTCCAATCATGTGCCGGGAGCTTCAGGATGCCCGGCTTTCCTGACTATTGTAGGCTCGACCGTCCTGCCGGAGGTGTTCCCTTGGCCAGGTCGCAGGCGCGCCACATATACCAGCTTGCCACGGAACGGAACGGCGCCCAGCGCTTTCCCCTTTTGGTCAGCACCTCGGGCTTGGGCAAATCGGCTGCTTCAAGGGCCCGCGTCTTCGGCAAGCGCATGAAAGTCAATGCAAATCCCTTGCGCACACCATAATCGGTCACCGGGAGCACATCGGGCCGTCCCATGCGAAAGATCAGCAGCATCTCAACCGTCCATGTGCCGATTCCGCGTACCGCCGTCAGCCGTTCCACGATCTGGGCGTCCGACATCCGGCGAATTGCCGCGTGCGTCGGTACCGTGCCATCCAGCGTGCGCGCGGCAAGATCGCGCAAAGCCTTGATCTTGTTGCCGGAGACGCCGGCGGCACGCAGCGGCTCGTCCGGCGTGTCCAGCAAAAGCTGCGGTGCCGGGTCGCCGCCAAAATACTCGCGCACGCGCCGGTGAATGGTCGCCGCGGCCTTGCCGTGCAATTGCTGGTAGAGAATCGACTCCAGCAATGACTCAAAGGGCGAAGGCGCCGGATCAAGGCGCAGCGTAAACGCGCCGGCCCGATCAATCAATGCGCCCAGTTTCGCGTCGTTTGCGCGCAGGTGTGCCAGCGCTTCGGCGGGATCGAAGGGAAGTTTGCGGCTCCGGCCGTCGTGAATCATAAGGCAACAGTGTATCGCGCGCGGAAGGCGGTACTCGACTCGAAGCGGCTGACTGCGCCAGGGTAGCTGTTGCAGCGGCCGGCCCCGCGGCCCAGGCTGCGTATTGTCAAATCAACGCCGTGTTGCAGATTCGATGCGATCGGGTCCGCTGTTCAGACAAAGTCGGCCGGGAAAGCGGCATTTGATGACGGGTGGAAGCGATGTGTCGGATTGGCCATCAGTGCGTCATCCTGAACGCCCGCCTTGGAGAAGCGATCGACTAACCAGATGGACAGAAACGCGGTCGCAATCCCTCCTGCAATGTCCATCAGGAAGTGCCACTCCAATAAGATGATTGAGGGAATAAGCAGGGTAATGTAGCAGAACACCAAGGGCCGAGCCAGTCTCTTCCACGGGCGCAGGAACCAGAGCCCGACGATGGGCAGAGCCGTGTGCAGGCTGGGGAATCCGACGAAATAGTCCTTGAAACTCACGGCAATCATATCGGGGGCTAATTGGTGGGCATAGAGAGCGCGCACCCTTTGAAGAAACCCCTCCTCTGCCCAGAAGGTTGGCAGCGCACGCGGATAAGTCATGAGGTGAAGCGTGCCGATGGAATACGGGCCCTTTACAGGGCACACCGTGAAGACCGTAATCGCAATTGCGTAACAAACGAGCAGGGTGCGCACGTATTTCACACCATATTGCTGATTTCCGCGCAGCACAATAAAGATCAGAGTCGCAGTGATTTGACCGAACATCCCATAGTAGATAATTTCGAGAAATCGGAAGAAGCCCAGTGGAAAATGGCTCATGCTCCAATGCGCGATATTCGCGACATTGGCGTGGAACACAAGTTGATCCAAACGGGAAAAGAGCACATCGTAGGTTGCGCCATAGCGGATGCCGGCAAGAGCGTGATTAAACAAAGAGACCACGATCAGCCCGCAGAACAGGTAAAGCGCGGGAAAAAAGACGTCCAACGATACTGCATTGAATCCCTCAGCTCTTCGTTCCAGCAATTCGGACACGCCCAGAACGCTGACGGTGACCATAAGGCCTAACAACCAGCCCATCAAGAAGGTCATCAGGGACGCAAGCACAAGGACTATGACGATGCGGCCCTTCTGCTTTTGCATGCGCCTCAGAAAGGGAATCAGCGTCAATTCGAACGGGAACACGATGATTGCATACGCGATCGCGAAGAAAGCGGCGCCGACTGAAGTTCCGCCCCAATACGCTGCTGCCATGCTGCGTATATCGATCCGCAGCGGCAGATGGGCCAGATTGAAAAGGGGAATGACAAACAGGAGAGGTATGCCAACAAACAAGTAATCGAAGAGAGTCAACCGGCAAACACGCGGTTTTGTCTCTGCAGGCAGATCGTCGCACTCCATGTCGAGGCTCAAGTCGATTTCAGGCCGGCCAAGCGGCAGTTCAGGAGTGGCCAAAGCTTCCCCCATTATCAGCAATTCTGAACGGATGAGATCCCAATATACGTGTGCATCTTGAACCGGCACAACGAAAATCCGACAAACCAAAAACGAAGGTCACCGGCTTGATCGCAGGCCCGAATCGAACTCCGGGGTGCCTTCTCGTTGTGGATTGCTTCTGTGCTCGGTCCATCCCGACTAGTAACATCGAGATTAGAAGAAGAACAGGAGCACCACGTCATGAAAATGCGGCCCGGGACGCAAACCGGATTTCTGCTATGCGGCAAGGAATGGAATGAAGGTGAGGCGCTTGAAGTTCGCTCGCCATGGGACCAGGGCCTGGTGGGCCGGGTGACGGTTGCGACACGGGCCGATGCGCGCCAGGCTGTGAGTCACGCCGTCGCCAGCCTGCGCCGCACCCGCGCCCTGCCTCGCTGGAAGCGCCGCGAAATCCTCGAGGACGTGGCCGGCGCTCTCATCGAACAAAAGGAGCGCTTCGCCCAACTGATTGTGGCTGAGGCGGGAAAGCCTTTGCGCCTTGCGCGCGCCGAAGTCGATCGCGCCGTGCTTACCTTCAAGACTGCCGCGGAGGAAGTCGCGCGGATGGGCGGCGAGAGCATTCCTCTCGATCTGACTCAAGGCAACGAAAATCGCTGGGGATTGATGCAACGCTTTCCGGTAGGACCCATATTGGCGATTACGCCGTTCAACTTTCCGTTGAACCTGGTCGCACACAAGGCCGCGCCGGCCATTGCCGCCGGATGTCCGCTCATCCTGAAGCCAGCGCCGCAAACGCCCTTCACGGCGCTGGCGCTAGGCGAAGTCATTCTAAAGGCAGGTTGGCCCGAGGAAGCTCTCGCCGTGCTGCCGCTTTCGAATGCCGATACAGCTTGGCTTGCCGAAAAAGAAGATCGCATCAAACTCGTCACTTTTACCGGCTCGGCCAAGGTCGGCTGGGAACTCAAACAGAACTCCGGCCGCAAGCGGGTGTTGCTCGAACTCGGCGGCAATGCCGCGCTGATCATCCATAGCGACTGGCCGGATCTCGATGAGGCTGCCCTGCGCTCTGCCGAAGGAGCTTTCGGTTACGCGGGTCAGTCGTGCATCAGCGTGCAGCGCATCTTTGTGGAGCGCCGCGTCTTCCAGAGTTTCTTGTGGAAGCTGGTCGAGTGCGCTGCCCGGCTGGTCCAGGGCGACCCCTCGGTGGAAACGACCGATGTGGGTCCGCTCATCCGGCTCAGCGAGGCGGAACGCGTCGAAGCCTGGATCAAGGATGCGATTGAAGGAGGGGCGAAACTCGTCGCAGGCGGCGAACGCAAAGGCTCCGTCGTGACTCCGGCTATTCTCACGGCGACCAAGCCGGGTATGAAGATTCGCGACGAGGAAGTCTTCGGGCCTATTGTGATCGTGGAACCCTACGAGGATTTCGAGCAGGCGCTGGCCGACGTAAACCACTCGAAATACGGGTTACAGGCCGGCTTACTGACCCGCGATGCGGGCCGCATTCTTACTGCTTATCGCGAGCTCGAGGTGGGCGCGCTGATTGTGGGCGACACACCCAGTTGGCGTCTTGATCCCATGCCCTACGGCGGTGTGAAAGATTCCGGCCTGGGCCGCGAAGGTCTGCGCTCCGCCATTGAAGAAATGACCGAGCCGCGCATGCTGGTGATGGCGGGAATCAGCTAGCAAGCCGCCAAGCGGGTGAGTCAAATCAAGCCGGAACCTGCAGCGGCGGCACAGGTGTTGTTGGAGCGCCTGCGCCGCACAGCATACGATGAGAGCGGAGGTTCCTTCCCATGTTCATGCCGCGCCCCATCGGCTACGTGCGCAGCCCTTATACCGACAGCAAAGCCATTCCCAAAGGCCTCGGCGTCAAGCATGAAGCTGAAGGCGTGCTGGAGATCCTGCCGGAATTCGCGCCCGGACTGAAAGACGTGGAAGGCTTCTCGCATCTTTTTGTAATTTGGGTTTTTGATCGATCTTCCGACTTTGAGCTCGTGGGCAAAACGCCCGCCGACAACCGCACGCACGGCGTATTCGCCACGCGCTCTCCGCGCCGTCCCAACCCGATCGGTCTCACCGTGGTTGAACTTCTTCGACGGGACAATGGCTCACTGCATGTGCGCGGTGTCGATATGCTCGACGGCACGCCGATCCTCGACATCAAGCCATATATGTCCAGCATTCCTCAAGAAAAGCTGCGGCGCGGCTGGCTCACCGAGGCCGAAACCGCGAAAGCGATATCGGGATGACCGAAACCGCGACCGCCTACTCCGCGCGCAGTGCATTCACCGGATTGACTGCAGCCGCGCGCCGTGACGGCAAGTAGCACGCGATCCAGGAAATCGCAATTACCGCAGCCGTGGCAAGGCCATACGTCCATGGATCCGTGGCGCTCACGTTGAAGAGCAGCGATGCCATCAGGCGCATGGTGGCAAAAGCCGCACCCACGCCGAACACGATTCCAACGGCAGTCAGCATCAATCCCTGGCGGACGAACATGCCGGTCAGTTCTTCGCGCTGTGCGCCAAGCGCCATGCGAATTCCGATCTCTCGCGTCCGCTGCGACACGGCATACGAAATGACGCCGTAGATACCGACAATTCCCAGCAGTAATGCCATGCCGCCTGCGACGCACAGCATGACTAATGTGAACGAAGTCCGCGCCATCGACTTGGTATACAGTGCGCCAAGCGTGGTTGGATCCGCCAGCGGCAGATCGCCATCGACCGACCACACCGCGTTCTGTACCTCTCTCATCAAGGCCGACGAACCCGCTCGCGGCGAGCGGATAACCATTGCGACACCGCGTGACACCCTTTTCTTGTTGCCCTCGAAGTTGTCCATCGCCAGCGGCCAGTACACCGAGGTCGGCGCGGGTTGACTCACTCCATCGTCATGGATATCCGCGACAACGCCAATGACCTGGCGCCAGTCGTCGGTGGTGCCAACACGGATGCGCTTACCGAGCGCGGCGGCGGGGTCGTGCCAATATTCCCGTGCTGTCTTCTCTGAGAGAATGGCCACCGGCCTCTTTCCGTAGATGTCGTCCCAAGTTAGATCGCGCCCGGCAATAAGCGGGGTTCCCAGTGTCGCAAAGAATCCCGGCGAAACGAATTTGAATCGGCGGATCGGCGCGAGTTCACCTTCCTTGTAAGTGTGGTCCTCGGCAAACACTGGATCGAAGGAACCATTTCCGTCCATCGGAACGGACGTCGTGATGGCGACGGACGAAACGCCCGGAACGGCCGCGATCTTGTTCGCAATCTCCTGCTCTATTTGGGTCACCCGATCGCTCTGCGCGTCGGGAATCTGCGCCTCCGGAATGTACAAACGAAACGTCTGCAGCGCGTCGGCGTCAGCAAAGCCGGGAGAAACGTGGATCAACGCGCGGAAGGTGCGGATCATCAATCCCGAGCAAATCAGCAGAACCAGCGCGAGAGATACCTGCACCACCACCAGAGCTTTGCGCGCGCGGTGGCGTTCGCGGCTCTGGCTTAGCGCGCGTCCGCCTTCGCGCAAGCCAGTCTGCAGAGTGACGCTGGCATACTTGATCACCGGGATCAATCCGATAACGAGGCTGACAAACAGCGCGATCGCCAACGTGAACAGCAGGACCGGCGGGTTGATGCCGATTTCGTGCAGTCGCGGCAGCCCTGTGGGCGCCATGGCGACCAGCACGCGCAATGCGCCGAATGCGAGCACGAGCCCAATCAGGCTTCCCGTGAATCCAAGCAGCAGGCTTTCAAACAGGATGCCCGCGGTAATGCGTCCGCGTCCGGCGCCGAGCGCTGTGCGAATCGCCAGTTCCTGCCGCCGGCCTTCTACCCGTACCAGCAGCAGATTTGCCACGTTGGCGCAGGCCACCAGCAGCACGATAGCGATGGAGCCCATCAAGACCCACAGCACGCTACCGACGTTGCCGATCACATCCTGCTTCAAGGTGTGCAGGTTGGGCTGAAGCTGCGCTTTCTCAAAAAGCCTGGGGCTGAATCCCTCGGGCGCGGGAAAGCTTTGTATCGAAACCGGAAGCAGGTGAGTCAAATCCGCATTCACCTGTGCGATGGTCACGCCGGGTTTCATTCGCGCGATGGCCTGATCGCCGAAGCCGCCCAGCTTGGTCTTGCTGCGATCGAGTTGCATGGGAACGATCAGAGCCGGATCCTGCATGTCAAGGAAATGGAAACTGCGGGGCAACACGCCGATAATCTCCCGCGACGTTCCGTCCAGGGTGATGGGACGGCCAATCACCGAGGCGTTGCCGCCGAACTTCTGCTGCCAGTACGCATATGAAATCAGCACCGTCTTCGGCGAGTCAGGTAAGTCGTCCCGTCGCGTAAAGATGCGCCCCAGCGCCGGCTTCACCCCAAGAATCGGAAGAGTGCCGTCAGTGACGTCGAGACCGCGCACATGCTCCGGCTGCCCTGCACCGGTTACGCTCAGAGAATCGCCGTTGTACAAGCCAATGTCCTGCAATGTCGCACTTTGTTCGCGATAAGTGAAGTAGAGAAATGGCGCCATGTTCAGGTTTTCGAGGCCAATGCCAGGCGCTTTGTGCCACACGCCGATGAGCTGTTCGGGATGCGGATAGTCCAACGGCTTCAGCAGCACGCCCTCGACCACGCTGAAGACCACCGTGTTGGCGCCGACGCCGATCGCCAGCGTAATCAGGGTGATCGCGGTAAACAGCGGCGCTCGGCCGAGTCGTCTGGCTACTTGCTTGATTTGCTCATTGCCCAGCGCCATGATCGGAGTCTCCTGATGCGTGGATTGATGGTGCAGGCGGAGAGGCAGCGCCCCAGAGAAAGAGCCTGTGGAAGACAATACGGAGGTGGCCGGCGAAAAGTTCGCGGCGTGCCGTCTTGCACGGCAAGTTGTTTTAACAAGTATCCGATTAGCGAGCGCCAGCCATTGCGGTCACATCGTGCGAACTGATCCTTTCGGCCAGGATCTTCCGCGGCCAGCGAACCGTAAAGCGGCTTCCTTTGCCGGGCGTCGATTCTACTTCGATGGCGCCGCCATGCCGGCTGATAAGTTGCTTCACCGTCCAGAGCCCGATGCCATTGCCGCGTTCGCCCTTGGTGCTTACGCCAAACTGGAACAGGTTCCCCAGAATGGCAGCGTCAATGCCCACGCCGTCGTCCTCTACTACGACTTGTACGTCGTCCGCCCTGCCATTCATCGTGATCCTGACACATGCACCTCTCTGTGTCGTCGCTTCGCACGCGTTGCGCACCAGGTTCAGCAGCACCTGCCTGGTCTCCATCGAATACGCGTTCACCGTGCAGTCGCCCACGCAGTCAATCACCAGTTCCACGCCTCGCTGGCGAAGCAAGGGATGCAGCAGGAACCGCACCGACGCAGCCGATGTTTGGAGGTCCACGTTCTCCGGCTTTTGATCCTGGCGGAAGAAACCTAAGGTCGATTGCGTAATGGTGCCGATCCGCCGCACCTCATCCGAGGCTTGCTGGGCCATCGCTGCAGCTTCCGGAGCAATGTTGGGAGACCCTTGAATCAGAAACAGGAGATTCTGGACAGCGCCCAGCGGATTGTTGATTTCGTGCGTGACCACGGTGGACATCCGGTTCCACTCTTCCAGTTTTCTGGCCGCGAGCAGACTGTCCTCGACCTGCGCCTTTTCAGTCACCGCGTTGGAGAGCCTGTCAGCGTAGTCGTTGATGCCGAAACCGAGTTCCGGAGCGCGGCGGATGAACTGCACCGCAACATAGCCGGAGAGGACCGCCGTGATGATGTTGGCCCACGCATCGATCCAGAACACCGGGATCCAGGTGGTGACGACTTCCATCAGGTGCGTCGACCCGCACGCCACAATGAACAGTGCGAACCCTACGAGAAAAAACCTCCAGTCGCGCACAATCGACCGGCGGGTCGTGCGTGCCAGGTAGAAAAGGGTGATGCAGATGCTGAGATAACTGAGAAAAGTGATTGCGTTGGTGACCACCATTGTCCAGATCAGCTGTTGATCCTGCCGCCAGCAGATCGCATGGGGCATCAAGCCGGGAGACATTAGCATAGGGCTTCAAATCCTCTGAAAACGTTGCTAGAGAACGAGCCAAGGCTTGTTGTTTTCGATCAATTGCGAACTGATTTGCTTGGTCAGAAGGCACAAGGCCAAAGTCGATCAACCAACCCGGGGAAACGCGTGAAACGAAAAACCGGTAAGAGGGAACTGGAACGAGCACGTTCCACTCGCGATACCAGACGCCACCAACTCTTTTACCAGCAGCGGACCTGTGGACGCAATCCAGATTCTGCATGCATTTCACACGGGAAACCATGTTGTAAACCGATTTGTTCTCACTTCGCCGTGGTTGCGGAGGCGCGGATCCCGCGAGACTCCGGCGCGCGCATCGGCGTTCGCTTGCTCCTCCCGTGTCAAATGGAAGAATCTTTGGTAGTGTCTCAGTTTGATCTGTTGCCAAGAGGTTTAATGTTGAAAATTGGCGAACGGAAGCTTGTGATAACAGTCCTTGAACTCGCGGATTAGTCCTTTCTCCACGTTTCTGGGGACATCATTGGGTGTTTCTTTCCAGCATATCAATAGGCCACCCGAATGACTCAACTGCCAGACGTATCTCCCGCCCCAGTGGCCAACCGCCTTCCCTTCTCCGAATTGCAAGTAAGCCGTCAATCGACACTTCAGAGTCCTCTTTTGTCTTGGCCCAGCTTTGCCAATGTTCAGGATGAGCGCATCGTCAACCCATTTATCCTCTAGCGTCCTGATGGCAACTGTAGGATTTTTCCTCTTGAAGTGTCCACCTTTGCTCTCGTCTAGAAAGCGTGGACGTGTCTTGTTCGGTCTCAATACGAGATAAACACCAAACGCATCCGGCACGTTGCAGCATTTTGATTTTCGAAGGGCGGCAACCGTCACGAAGCCGTCAAAACCGCATTGGCGAACATGATCGATGCTGTCGAAGTGCATTCGTCCTCCTATTGCACGACATGGCTTTATCCTGCCACATCCCGCGAGCGCGGGCCAGTGCTCGCCAGTACCCGCGATTCAAACTGAGACACTACCGAATCTTTTCGTGTGGCGTGGCCACATGTGGTTGTGGCATTCTTATGTGGCGCTCCCACAGGAGGGGAAACCGCTCTCATGTCAAAACTCGACCTCTTGCAGGGGACGCTGGACCTGATGGTGCTCAAGACACTCGCCGCCATGGGGCAACTTCATGGTTACGGCATTGCGCGACGCATCGAGCAGGTCAGCGGCAACGAAGTGCTGCTCAACCAGGGCACGATTTATGCATCACTCGTGCGCCTTGAACAGCGCGGCTGGATCGCATCCAGCTGGGGCGTCTCAACTAATAACCGCAAAGCCCGGTTTTACTCGATCACGAAAGCCGGCCGCCGGCAACTGGCGGAGGACTCGCGCTACTGGGAGCGGCTCACCGATGTGATGGACCGCGTGCTTTCCATGAGCAAGTCCGCGAACGAGGAGGAAGCGCTCGGTGAAAGCGGAGAGCCTGCATGAGCGGCCTCAGGCGTCTCTTTGGCCGGATGCGCGCCCTGTTTCACAAGCAGGCGCTCGACGCCGCCATCGAGGACGAACTGGCCGCGCACCTTGACTTCGCCATCGAGGAAAATCTTGAGCGCGGATTGCCGCCCGAAGAAGCACGCCGCGCGGCGCTCGTCAGCCTGGGCGGATTGGAACAGGCGAAAGAGCAACATCGCGAAGCGAGGGGACTGATGACGCTCGACATTCTGCTGCAGGACCTGAAGTACACGCTCCGGACGCTGGGCCGCGACCCTGGCTTCACGCTCGTGGCCATTTTGATTCTTGCCCTCGGCATCGGCGCCAACATCGCGGTGTTCAGCGTGGTGAACACGCTGATGCTGCGGCCGCTGCCGTTCGCCGACCCCCAGCAGCTTGTGTGGATCGCCCCGCCGCCGACCAAGTCCGGTTTGTCAGGCGCAACGTATTCCACCGATGCCTACGACGAGTTTCGGACGCAAACTCGCTCGTATCAGGACGTGACCGGCTACTTTGCCTTCTCCAGTCCCGGCAATCTCAGCCTCAGCTTAGGGGGCGCACCGATCCCGGCAACAAGCATCGACGTGATCGCGAATTTCTTTCAGGTGCTGGGCGTGCAGCCGGCCATGGGCCGCACGTTCAGGCCGGAAGACGCGCGGAATGGAGCGCCTCCGGTGGTATTGCTGACCGACGCGTGGTGGCGTCGGCAGTTCAACGCCGATCCCAATATCGTCGGCAAAGCATTTGACATAAATGGGCAGCAGACCGTGGTCATCGGCGTCCTGCCGAGGACCTTTGACTTCGGCGCAGTGTTTTCGCCGGGCGCCAAAGTCGATGCCCTCACGCCGCTGAATCTTTACGGACCGCCGCGCGACTGGGGAAACATTATCACCTTCATCGGGCGACTCAAACCCGGAATCAGCCTCGCGCAGGCGCGTCAAGACGCCGTGAATGCATCCCGGTACATGTGCTGGAATAACAAGCAGCCACAATCCTGCGGCAGCTATAAAGGCGACGTGGTCCCGGTGCCGCTGAAGGACTACGTCAGCGGACGCCTGCGCCGCGCGCTTGTTGTTTTGTGGTCCGCCGTCGGCGTCATTCTGCTGATTGCCTGCGTCAACCTCTCCAACTTGATGCTGGCTCGCGCCGCCGCGCGCAGCAAGGAGTTCGCGATGCGCGGCGCATTGGGAGCAAGCCGCGGCCGCATCGTGCGCCAGTTGCTGACGGAAAGCGTGGTGCTCTCGGGCGCGGGCGCAATGCTCGGCCTCGGATTGGCCTTCGTGCTCGTCACCTGGCTTGCGCACCAGGGCGCGATTGCGCTGCCCCTGCTGAGCATGCTGCACATCGATGGCGCGTCTCTCGGCTGGACTGTTTTGATCGCTATCTCCGCTGCTGTACTTTTCGGACTTGTTCCCGGCATGCGCATGGCCGGCGGCAACTTGCAGGAATCGCTCAAGGACTCTGGTTCAGGCGCGGGTTTAGGGCGCAAACATGAACGCCTGCGCTCCGTTCTCGTCGTCACTGAAGTGGCTCTCGCGTGCATGCTTCTTGTGGGTGCCGGCCTGCTGCTGCGCAGCTTTCTAAGGGTGCTGGACGTGGACCTTGGGTTCCAGCCCGAGCACGCGGCCGCCGTCAAGGTCGAATACGACGACTCGGCAGCCACCAACGACGCCTCTGTTCAGAAGCGCACCGCCATTTTTCAGCAGACCCTCGCACGCGTGGGAGCAATTCCCGGCGTCGAGGCAGTCGGAATCACTGACTACCTGCCGCTCGGCCAGAATCGCGCCTGGGGAACACCTCTTCCCAAGGGCCTGAAGCGTCCTGACAAATCACCGCCGAGCCCCCTGGTCTACGTGATTACGCCTGGGTATTTCCGCGCCATGGGCACCGGGCTCCGCGGGCGCGACTTTACATGGGACGATGGCCCCAAGAGTACAAACGTCGTGATCATCAACCAGGCGTTTGCTCATTATCTTGCGGCCATTGCCCAATGGCCCAAAGGAGATGCGATAGGGCGCGAGATCACCAATGGCAACCAGGATCTGCACATTATCGGCATTACCGACGATGTGCACGAGGAGAGTGTCGAAGGAGAAGCCGGCTGGCAGATCTACTATCCCGTGACACAGGCTGGGCCGGTCGGCGCGGAACTCGTCATGCGCACTACCCTGCCGCCCGCTGTGCTGGCCACCAGCGTGCTTCGCACCCTGCGCGACCTCAACCCCAAACAGCCTGCCGCGGAGTTCCGGCCCATTCGGATGCTGGTGGATCACGCCAACTCGCCACGCCGCTTCTTCATGCTGCTGGTCGCCGCCTTTGCCATGCTCGGCCTGTTGCTCGCGGCCCTCGGCATCTACGGCGTTGTCTCCTACTCTGTCACGCAGCGCACCCAGGAGATCGGCATTCGCATGGCGCTCGGCTCGACCATGGGACGCGTGCAGGCTGACGTCATTGGCCGCACGCTGCGCCTTGCCGCGGCCGGCGTGCTGCTCGGAACCGTTGCCTCTTTTGCGGTGGCGCGGCTAATTGCCTCGTTGCTCTTCAATACCTCGCCATCGGACAGCGTTACCTATATAGGTATGGCGCTCGCCTTGTTCCTGATTGCCGTCATCTCCGGCTATATTCCGGCCCGCCGTGCCTCGCGTATCAGTCCCATGGTCGCGCTGCGCTCGAATTAGCAAACGAACTGACGCACTGCGCTAACCGGCAAGCAGAAGCACCAGCATCCGATCCGTGCATTCCTCGCAGAGGCGATAATCATTACTGAGGGATGGCGCTCGGAATGCGGAGACTTGAGCACTGTGCAGGGGGACGGCGCCATCGCGCTTTCGGTCGCGGCATGAGCCTTAAGCGGCTGGCTTTCCTTCTTGTTTTCTGCTCGTTTTTGCTGCCCGTTGGCGCCTTGGCGCTCAGTTTCAGGGTCGGCGGAACGGTCTTCGATCCCGCACACAAGCCGGTTGCAGGTGCATCCGTCGAGCTCGTTGACTCATCTGGATCTGTACTTTACCGGGCTATGACCGATGGGACGGGGACTTTTCAGTTCATCGCAGACTCGGCCGGAGAGTGTCAACTCGTCGTTAAGGCCGCGGGATTTCAAACCGCCTCAGAAAGGCTTGCTTCCGGCGAGAATCCTCATGTGGTCAACGTCAACCTGACCATTGGCACGCTGGAGACGATTACCGTCACGTCCGACGTGAACGAGGTCGACTTGTTCTCCCCCGATCCGGCCGAACGAGTCTTCGTCCAACAGGACCTGATCGACGCCAACCCGGGGCGCCCCGGAGCTCCCGTTTCCATTCCTGGCTATCCGATTGAAACCGCGTCGGGCGGCATCAAGGCGCCCCAGTATTTCGCACCCGGGGTTGCAGGGGATCACGGCGAGCCGATCGCGCAGTTCATCTCCGTCGGCGGTTATCTGCTGCCCAACAATCTCTCCGCCAATGCGCACGGCAACGGATACGCGGATCCGAACATCCTCATCCCGGCCGTCCTGGCCGATGTGCAGGTCGACGGTGGCTCATTCAACGTGCTCGAAGGCAATCATTCGGTCAACCTCGCCGCTACCTACGCTCTCCGCTCGAAGTTCAATCCGTTCCTCACCCTCACAGGCGACGACCGTGACATCGATTTTGCCGCTGGTCTCAGCCTTGGCGCGGCTTCGTGGGTGGCACTCGAAGGCTCCTACGGGAACGGATTTCTGAAGCGGCTGGAGCATCGCCAACAGTACAAGGTCAACGCGCTGCGCATCGTCGAGACTGGCCGGCATCGGATCACGCTCTTCGGCATCGGGTACTACGGTTTCTCGTTTGTTCCTGGGCTCGTTCCCATCGGTGCGCCCAACGCCGCTGACGACGCATACCCCAACGTTGGCGACACCATCGATCCCCGCCAAAAGGACCAGACCCATACTGCGCTGATCGCCGCGCATGACCAATGGACTCTCAGCGGTCAGCAGCAAGTCCAGTTCTCAGGATTCTTCCGCACCTATAATCTGTCGCTCTATTCCGATTTTGGTCAGGGGCTGATCCGCCAAAGCGAATTCCGCACCGTAACGGGCAGTGATGCCAACTACGCAAACCGCTTCAGCAACAGCCTTTCTCTCCTGGGTGGCCTCGACATCGAGCGCGAAGCCCCGCGCCGGGACGACCTCGATCACTACAACTTTTACACTCCCGGAGATAGCAGCTATGGGCCCTTTACCAAGGTCGACGGAAGCAACGTGACCATCACGCCGATTTCACCGTACGCCGCGGCTCAGGGCGCCTTCGGAAATCACTTTCGCTACTACGCCGGCTGGCGCCGCGACCAGATCGACTTCGATAATCAGGATCTTGTCCAGCCCCAAAACTCCTTCCATCAGTGGATCGGCGTCAACTCGCCGAAGGCCACCGTCTCTGTGATTCCGGGTTCACTTAAATGGGCCCCTTTTGTTTCGGCCAGCGCCGGTGAATCGTTCTTCACCGAAGACCCCCGCATCGGCACAGGAACAGCGCGCGGATCGGAGGTGAGCCGCGCGCACTCTTATCAACTTGTTGCCGGCAAGCAGTTCGCGCATACCGATCTGAAGCTCACTGTCGGCCATATGACTACCGCTGAGCAGTTGGCGAAGATCGATCCGGACACCGGATTGCAGGAAGACCAGGGACCAGGCCGTTTGCGCTTTCTCACTGCTGCCGTGCGACAAAACTTCAGTGCGGGATCCTTGCTCCTCACCTTCTCAAAGGCCGACGCGCGCGATCTGAACACGGGGCAACCCACGGCAGAGGCTCCGCGTACCATTTTCGACGTGCTCGGCGTCTCGGAGAAGTTGCCATTTCGCCTGCAGGCAAAAGGCGAATTCGAATATGTGGGTGCCAAGCCACTCGGTACCGGTTGTTATCCAAACCCGAATGTGGAATGCATTGGTGTCGCGGTGAAAGAGCTCCGTGGGGCCATCGCTCGTCCGCTTCAGGACGGCCGCTTCAACATTGGTCTGAATTTATTCGTAGCGAAAGGATTCACCGGCCAGACGCTGGAGAACTTCTATCCTTCATCAATTGCAGAGGTGACCGGGGTGCGAATTCCGTCATATGCCAGCCTAAGTTTCACTTATCGGTTCAACGGCCGCACCGCTCCCTAACTGGCGCAGGCGCAAGCGATTGACTTACACGCTGCGATTCCCGACGTAATCCGATGAAGAATAGCGCGTATCCCACCTTAGTAACCTGCAGTATTGTTGCGTAACTTCAGCTTTCGTTACGGCAGGCATGGGTCGAGCCCACGATTTCTTTTGCCTCTTCAAGCTGACTGGTCAATGATTGCAACTCTAACCGCTCTTGATCTCAATGCGCTTCCCTCACTGCATGGCATGGGTGGGATCTTGAGCTGTCGGCAATATCTTATGAAGTGCGCAAGTTTCGTCTGATACACGGGCCAAGGAGGCTAGAGATGAGCAATAACATAATTGGGATCTGGGTAAAGATGCAGAACCTGGTGGCAGGCGAAAAGGGCCAGGACCTGGTCGAGTACTCCATGGCTTTTTCCGTAATCGCCCTCGGCACGGTCGCTGGCATGGCCAGTGTGGCCGCCGCCGTCACAACGGTGTTCGCTACGATCGCGGCCCTCTTCACCATCAACTTCTAGGCGTGCGCTTCTGCCATCGGGGACGCAGCGCCTTCGCCGGCCCGCGCCGATTTGTTGCGATTATCCGCACCTTAGATTCATCGTGAGGTATTCTGCGTGCGCCTGTCGCCCTGCGCTGCAAATGAACTGCGCGTCGAGCACGTCAGCAGGCAAAAAAGCGCCCCTCGGTGAGTCCTGCCTGGATTAAATCCAGATCTGGCAAACCGAAGGGGCGAGGAGCCGCAATCACAAGAAAATGGGCCGTCCGCTGTGGACGTTGCAGTCAGGATTGCTCCTCGCTGCAGAGACACACCTAAGACGCCATCTTCTGGACCGGACTCGAATATATTCGTCACGAATTGCGCATGGCAGGTTCCATCGGGTACTAAGCTGGTCAATCGACATAGAAAACCACATTCAAATGGCCTTAATCCGGCGTAGACAACCGAATTGTTGGGACGTATGATACGGCAATACGAAGAAGAATAGGCTTTACCTGCGCTGTTTTCCACAGGCACGTACAGGCAATTTTTAACAGAAACCGGCCAGGTATCGTCTTGTGCCCGCTCTGCCGCTGCTTGGAGTTTGGCCGGCGTGGCATCGCCCGGCAGGTAGTTTTCCCTCGGTGCCTGGAGCCGAGTCGAGGAGATCGCAATGGGGTTGTCGCCGAAATCCGTGCCGGACATGGAACAATCGGCGTCCTCGGGTGATCAAGTTCTAATCAGCGAGCAGTTGGCGCGGCTCCTCGTTCATCCTCTCTTCGCCAACAGTAAGCGCTATCCGGCCTTGCTGGCGTATGTTGTGGAGCAAACGCTTCTGGGCAACGCCGCCGAATTGAAGGAACGGAGTATCGGGATCGAGGTCTTTGGACGCTCTCCCAGCTATGACGCGAACGCGGACCCTGTGGTGCGGATTACGGCGGGCGAAGTGCGCAAGCGCCTCTCGCAGTATTACTACGACTCCGCCCACGATGGCGAATATGTCATCGAGCTGCCGATCGGTTCTTATGTTCCCTCGTTTCACCGGCCCGATCCTGTTGACGAGCCGCAGCCTATTGCAAGTTTGCCTGAACGCGCGTTCCCTGCGCCGCCGCCACCCGCTGCACCACCCGTCGTCCGTCGAAGTCGAATGGGCTGGCTTCTGGTCGCAGGCCTGGTTGCGATTTCGGGCGCGGTGGGCCTGGGTATCGGACTGCGCTTCCCCCGCACTGAAACTGCCAAACCGCCCTCTAACTTCGATCGCTTCTGGCAGCCCGTCACATCCAGTGCCAACCCGGCCACTTTCTGCCTGGGCGAGCCGGCCAAGAACATCGAGGTCGGGTCTATCAATTCGCTTGAAGCGCCGGTCGCCAAATCCAAACCGGAGCCCCTCTACTTCCGCCTGCAGTACTCCGGCAACCTGGCACTCGCCGACGTGATCACCCTGACGCGCACCGCTGCGGCTCTTGAAGCCCGACATAAGACCTTTCGCGTCGTTCCCGCCTCCGATGCAAGCTTTGAGCAACTCCGCGAGGGACCGATTGTGCTGATCGGCGCTTTTGACAACATCTGGACCTTGCGCGTGACACAAAAACTTCGCTTCGGCTTCGAGTCAAAGGATGGCGTTGCCCTGCTGGTCGACCGCAAAAATCAGAAGGCTACCTCCTGGGCCACCGCCTGGGACCTGCCTTATGAGAAGCTCTCTCGTGACTACGCCATCGTGGCCCGCATCCACGACCTCACCACCGGGCAACCGGTCATCATCGCAGCCGGCATCTCTGAAGAAGGAACCGAGGCCGCGGGGGAAATCTTATATAACCCGGTCTATCTCGATTCGCTGCTGGCCAACGCCCCGGCTGACTGGGATCAGAAGAACATGGAAGCTGTGATTGAGACGCAGGTGATCCAGGGCCACTCCGGGCCGCCCAACGTGCTTGCCGTTGAAACCTGGTAAGGGCTCTCACGAAGTTTGCGAACAATAAGTGAGAAAAGTTTTCCCGAGCCCACGCGAATCGAAGGCCAGCGTCCTGGCCCGGATTCAGAATTCAATTTGCCGGGGATGAATTCTCACTTCAAAGAAAGGGTCGTTGAGTGCGCTGACCCGGTCGCATCCTTTTCATTTATTGTGTCCGCTTAAGCTTATATCCGAGACCGGCTCCTCACACGAGTTCTGCAGCCGGGCGGCGGTTGCAGTGCACACCACCCGTGTTGCCAGTCTCGCGTCGCCGGTTCGTTTCTCTTGGCACGATTCGATTCCGATTAAGATCGCAGCACGCGCATTGGGAGTTCCGGCGTTTGTCTAAGATTTGGATTTGGCTTTTTGCGCGGCCCATCGCTTGCGCTGTGCATCGGCGATCCGCTTGCGTGCGTCCGCGCTCAGTACGCGCTTCTTGCGCGTCTTGGCCGACGTCTTCCTGGTTTTCCGCTCTGTAACTTTTGTAGCAACTTTGCCGGAGTCGGCGAGCAGGGAGCGAACCTGTGTCAGCCTTGCGATCTCCGCATCGATTTGGGCAAGTATTGATTCAATAACCATAACGAGAGAATAACTCAATTTACCGCTCCTGCCTACTTTTGCCGGTGAGTTATCCAAGTTACCGCGCTCGGCAATGCATCTTCATCATTCGGCTTTGCCGATTGTCCCATTTTTGTACGCCTTTTGCAGTTCATAAAAAGCGAGCTTTCTCTGTCCCTTCTCTGAGATGAGCCCTTTGCGATTGAACTCATCCTGGATGCCTGCCAGCGGCCTGTTCGGCGAACGAAAATCCATCAGCACCCACGGACTCATACCTCTAAGCTGTGCAATCTTGTTGAGCATCGGCAGTTGATGACGATAGACATTCGCCTGGTATTCCTCGGTCCAGCGCTGGTTCTCGCTGCCGTGCAATCCTGCCTTGGCAGCGGCGCCAAACTCACTTACAATCAGCGGCTTTTGATAGTCAATTCTCCATTCAGTAACATCGGCCGAATCGGGATGTCCCTCGTACCATCCGATGTACTCGTTCATGCCGATTACGTCCAATGCCTTGCCCAGCGGATCGTCAACAATCTTTGTATTTCCCTCGCCGCGCACCAGCAACGCCGCCGTAATCAGGCGCGTTGGATCCAACCCACGCGCGCGCCCTGCCAGCGTTTCAATGAATTGAGTGCGCGCCTGGTTATTGGGCGTTTCGTTGGCCATGGACCAAAGGATGATGGAAGCATGGTCGCGCGAAGTGTTAATTTCCTCGTCCAGTTGCTGCTCAGCCTTGGCCAATACCTTGGGATTGTCAAAGTCCAGCGCCCAATACACGGGGTTCTCCGACCACACCAGAATGCCCATGCGATCCGCAGCGCGCAGCATCGTCTCATCGTGCGGATAATGCACCAGCCGCACGTAGTTACAGCCAAGCTCTTTGGCCCATCCCAGCAATGTCTCTGCATCTTTATCGGACCAAGCGCGGCCGGTGCGATAGGGCGCTTCAGCATGGACAGCAATTCCGCGGAGGAAGACAGGCTTTCCGTTCAACAGGATCTCGGTTCCCCGCGTTTCAATGGTCCTGAAGCCCATCAACTCGTTAATCGAATCGTCGCCGGCTCGCACCACGACCTTGTAAAGCTTCGGCGTTTCAGGTGACCAGCGTTCCAATCCCTTCACGTCGAAGTGGACCGAAGCGCGGCCGTCATCGCCTGTGGTTGCGGATGCCTTCGCATCTAACTCTGGAATCTCCACCTCAACCTTGGTGCCGGGCTGCCCACCCAGTACGTGTACCCAGCCTTCGATCACCGAACCCTCTCCACGTTTCAGATGCAGATCGTATTGGTCGATAAAGGCTTCGGGCATTTCAATCAGCGAGACTTCGCGTGTAAGTCCTCCATAGTTCCACCAATCTGTTTCGAGACCGGGAACACCATCTTCGAGGCGCGTGTTATCTACCGCTGCGACCACAAAGTTGCCACCCGCATGCACTGCCGCTGTAATCTCGCAGTTGATTGCCGTGAATCCGCCTTCGTGCTCGCACACCTTTTGCCCATTGACCCAGAACCAACTGCGATAATTAGCCGCGCCCACATGCAAATAGATGTGCGTGTGCTCCTTCGGCTGATAAGTAAAGTCGCGCTCATACCAAATCGGTCCCTCATAGTAGAACAGCGATTCGCGTTGCGTGTTCCAATCCCCCGGAACCTTCAACTTGGGCGCAGTGTCGAAGTTGTATTCGGTCGGAGAGGAATCATTCGGCTGCGCTTTCCGGTTCAGGAACCAGCCGTTCTTCTTCTCTATGTGATGGAAGCTGAAGAGTCCTGCAAAGTAAGGGTCGACAATCGAGCCCCAATCGCCATTCAGCGAAGTGGCAGGGCGCCGATCTACGCCGGTCAGCACAATGGGCGCGGACTCAGCCCACGAAGCAGCACAGGCAATCAGAGTAGCGCCACAACCAGTGCAATCATCCGAATGGGCGACGCAAAAAAACGCGCAAAATGGCGGGAAAAAGATCGGCTTCATGCCAAATCCTCTTTATATAAGGGAATCATTCGTGCAGCTGGCGCAATTCAATGCGGTTGCTCCTCTGCCACTGATCGACTGGCTATCTTATCGTCCCGCGGCTAGCGCTGTATATTTTGCCCGCGGCATCAAAGACAGCAAAGGGGCAAGCACGTCGGCCTGCCCCTTTGCAAATCGAATGATCGGAATCCAGCTATCCCAGGTACATTACATGCACATAAGTGCCGAGTCGGACGTTGTAGGCCAAGTACCAACCGATATGATCCGGGTCATCGTAAATGACGATGTCGTCCGAATCCCAGTTCCAACCGTCGCAAAAGGCTATGTCCGCCGGCGCCACACTCCAATACCAGTTGTTAAACGAGAACCGGTCAGGGCCGCCGCCCGCAAGGCGCCAGCGGTGCGAAGGACCAAAGCCGCCGGTAAAGTGACCGTGCTCCCAGGGCTTGTCCAGATGATAGTTGGCATCATTTTTGCCGGTGTCGTGCCCTACCCACTTATTGCCATCGACGTGGGGAGCGTTCGGATGACCCGCCTTGTCGCTGTAATTACGCTGTTGCTGCGGAGCCTGATCATGCTTCTGCTCCGGCTGCTGGGCCTGCTCATGCACCGGGTTCTGTCTCGGCGGTGCAGGACGAGGATTATGAACAGGCGCCGGACCACGCGAAGGGGGAGCCTGGGGATGGAACTGTTGTTCCTGTTTATTTTGGCCAAATGCCGGCAAAGAGACGACCAACAATGCTGTCAATGCAATCTGCGCTGTGCGCACATTAACCCTCCCGAATGCCATCCGGGTAGCGACTCAGCAATATGGCTAATACCCGAATAAGTCATCCTCAATACAGTAAATCTAACCCTGTGCATGAAGGCAAGTTGTGTTTTGGATAATTCTCGGCCCTAACATCGGTGCATTTAACGCGGCATGACGCGAATCTGCGGTGGGTAGATACAAAGTTACCGCCCCATGAGCATTCGATGCACATAAGCGCCGGGCGCACATTAGAAGCCCGGACACGGGAGATGAATCTGTTAGACGACGACAGCCGCCGGGGAGCGGCGCCACGCATAGAGGGGGAACTGATTGGCCATCTCGGCCACTTCGCCGCGAAGACGCTCTAGCGCTGCATCGTCGCCGCGCTGCTCCAGGGCCTTCGCAATCCACACCGCGATCTGTCGCATCTCCGGTTCCTTCATGCCGCGCGTGGTGAGCGCCGGTGTGCCAATGCGAATGCCCGAGGGCTTGAGCGGGGGATTGGTGTCGTAAGGAATCGCGTTCTTGTTCACCGTGATGCCGGCCTTACCGAGCGCCAGTTCCGCCTCCGAGCCCAGGATGCCCTTCTCAAATACATCCACAAGTAGCAGGTGATTGTCGGTGCCGCCGGAGACGAGACGATACCCGGCCTCTTGCAGGCTCCTGGCCAGCGCCTTCGCGTTCGCGACGATCTGTGCGGAATAAGTGCGGAACTCCGGCCGGAGCGCCTCGCCAAAAGCCACCGCCTTGGCAGCCACAATGTGCACCAGCGGACCGCCCTGCTGGCCGGGAAATACGGCCTTATCTACGGCCGCGGCGAGCGCCTGCCCGCACAGGATCATTCCTGCCCGCGGCCCGCGCAGTGTTTTGTGCGTGGTGGTGGTGGTGATGTGCGCGTGGGGCACCGGCGAAGGATGCACACCGCCCGCTACCAGGCCCGCGATATGCGCCATGTCGAAGATGTAGACCGCACCTACCTTGTCGGCAATTGCACGCATCCGTTCAAAATCCCAGAGCCGAGGATACGCGCTGGCTCCGCCAATAATGGCCTTGGGTTTTTCGCGCTCGGCAATCGCTTCAAGCTCGTCGTAGTCGATCAGCTCTGTATCGCGATGCACGTGATAGAACGTGGGGCGATAGAGCTTTCCGCTAAAGCTCAGCTTGTGCCCGTGGGTGAGGTGGCCGCCGTGAGCCAGGTCGAGGCCCAGAATCGTGTCGCCGGCCTGCAGCACGGCCATGTACGCCGAAGCGTTGGCCTGCGAGCCGGAGTGCGGCTGCACATTGGCATGCTCGGAGCCAAAAATCTGTTTGGCGCGGTCGCGCGCCAGGTTCTCCACCACGTCGCTGTATTCGCATCCGCCGTAGTAGCGGCGTCCCGGGTAGCCCTCGGCATATTTATTGGTGAAAACGGAGCCGGCCGCTTCCAGCACAGCCTCCGAGACGAAATTCTCGCTGGCAATCATCTCCAGCCCTTCGTGCTGGCGCAAGGTTTCATGGTCAATGGCAGCAGCAACTTCGGGGTCGGCCTGGGCAAGGGAAAGCGACATGCGGTCAGTCATAATTCAATTTTAAGTCAAATCCGGAAGGCAAGGCGGGGCACAGTCCTGAGGAAAAACAGGGAAGGCGCACGAAAGTCGAATTCTACCTGTTGACATTCTGCCTATACGGTGCCACCCTATCTGTAGAAAGACAACAGGAAGGCACAATGGGCGAGAACAAATCCGATGTCCTGCAAGGCACGCTGGACCTCATGGTCCTTAAAACACTGGAGTCGATGGGCCCGCTGCACGGTTACGGCATCGCGCGGCGCATCGAACAGGTAAGCGACAACGCCCTCAGCCTCAACCAG
The DNA here is from genome assembly GCA_963800145.1 of uncultured Acidobacteriaceae bacterium. Classification (GTDB taxonomy): domain Bacteria; phylum Acidobacteriota; class Terriglobia; order Terriglobales; family Acidobacteriaceae; genus Telmatobacter. The sequence continues at coordinate 294,124 of CAWCZX010000003.1, forward strand.
GGCACGATTTATCCGGCACTCTTGCGTCTGCAGCAACGCGGATGGATCAAAGCCGAATGGGGAATGTCCGAAACCAACCGCCGCGCCAAGTTTTATTCCCTCAGCCGCATAGGCCGCAAACAGATCGAAATGGAAACCGAAAGCTGGGAGCGCATCGCCGCAACCATGGCGCGCTTTCTCACCTCCGCCGAGTTAGGGAGGGCTTGGATGGACTGGCTCCGCATTCTTCTCAGCCGCTGCGCCGCCCTGTTACGGCGCCACAAACTAGACGCCGACCTCGACGAAGAATTGCGAGCTCACATCGACCTCGCCATCTCAGAGAATCTGCAACGCGGCATGTCGCCAGAGCAAGCACGGACAATAGCGCTTCGTGATTTCGGCGGACTCACTCAGACTAAAGAGCAATTTCGAATGCGACGCGGAATTCCTCTTCTTGAAGTCTTCTTGCAAGACGTCCGCTATGCGCTGCGGCAGTTGCGCAAGTCACCCGGCTTTACCCTGACTGTTGTCATCACGCTGGCGCTCGGCATCGGAGCCAATACGGCTATTTTCACGCTGGTACAGGGTATTCTGCTGCGCTCCCTGCCGGTGTCGGATCCTTCACGCCTCTATCGCATCGGCGACAAAAACGATTGCTGTTACTACGACAATTACCAGAACGACAACGGCGACTTCGACCTCTTCTCATACGATCTCTATCTTCGTTTGAAACAAGCGGCACCGGAATTCGAACAGTTGGCGGCCGTTGAAGCGGGAGGCAATGGATTTAGCGTGCGGAGCGGTGCCGCGCCGGCCATGCCGATGCGAAGCGAATATGTTTCCGGCAACTACTTCGCTACGCTCGGCGTGGGAGCGTACGCGGGGCGTCTTTTGAACGAAAGTGATGACACACCAGCAGCGGCGCCCGCCCTGGTATTGAGCTACAAAACATGGCAGGCTGATTTCGCTGCTGACCCGGCAATGGTCGGTTCCACAGTCTATGTGCAGTTGCACCCCTTCGTCGTGGCGGGCATCGCCCCACCGAACTTCTTTGGTGATCGGGTCATTGCGAATCCGCCTGACTTCTGGATGCCTTTAGCGAGCGAGCCCTTGCTTGAAGAAGCCAATTCCGCGTTGAGGGGAGACGATGTGCTGTGGCTCTACCCATTGGGCAGAGTGCGCCAAGGCGTAAACATCGGGACATTACAGGCAAAGCTCTCCGTTACTTTGCGGCAATGGCTGGCCACTCAGCCGACGTTCACAGATCATGGCGGGGCGGCGCTGATTCCGCGCCAGCATGTAGTGCTGGCGCCCGCGGGGGGCGGCATTCAGCGATTGCAGCAGCAAACCGGCGCGGGATTGCGCATGCTGATGATTCTCTCGGCGGTCGTCCTTCTAATTGCATGCGCCAACATTGCCAACCTGCTGCTCGCGCGCTGCACCGCGCGGCGTTCGGATGTGGCCGTACGCATGGCCCTCGGAGCGGAACGCCGCAGGCTCATTCGCCAGGTCCTTACCGAGAGCGTGCTGTTAAGCTTGATCGGCGGAGCGGCAGGATTGGCCGTTGCCTACGCCGGGTCGCGCATGATGCTGGCGCTTGGCTTTCCACACGCAAAAAATATACCCGTCGAGGCCAGCCCTTCGCTTCAGGTGTTGGGATTCGCATTCCTCGTTTCACTTCTTACCGGCATCATTTTCGGCACAGCACCAGCTTGGATGTCGTCCCGCGCAGAGCCGGCCGATGCTCTTCGAGGCGTGAACCGCTCCACCAGTGACCGCTCCTCCTTGCCGCAACGAGGCCTGGTCGTCCTTCAAGTAGCCTTGTCGGTCGTTTTGCTGGCAGGAGCTTTTCTCATGAGCAAGTCGCTCCGCAATCTGGAGCACCAGGACTTTGGTATTGCTACCGCCAACCGCTATGTGTTGCAGTTCGACCCGAAAGGGGTTGGCTATACTCTCGATCGACTCCCCGCGCTCTACCGCCAAATCGAGGACCGTTTCTCGGCATTACCGGCCATGGCCAACGTGAGCCTTGTACGGTACATTCCTCTCGGCGGCAACATGTGGGGATCGTGTGTCATCCCGCAGGGGCATCCTGCGCCGGGGCCAAACGATCAGTGCTTTGCGACCTGGGATCGCGCGAGTACACACTTTCTTGATTCCATCGGCGTGGCGATCGTGCGCGGCCGCAATTTCACAGCGCAGGATACTGCCACCTCGCAACAGGTTGTGATTGTCAACCAGGCGTTTGCGAAGCACTTCTTCCCCAATCAGGATCCGATCGGCAAACATTTCGGCCGCCCGCAATACTCCGGCTCGTTTGAAATCGTCGGCGTCTTTGCGGACTTCAAAATGACCGATCCGCGCAGAGAGGTGGGTCCGCTTTTCTTCCGCCCCCTGGCCCAGCAATTCACCGGTTACAAGGAACCTGACGCGGACGCAGCGGAGAAGAGCTCAATGTTCCTCAATTTCATCATTCTGGATTTCACGCAGGCCCCCCAGGATGCAGAGGCACTAGCACGCAGAACGCTGGCGGCGATCGATCCCAATCTGACGGTGATTCACTTTGCGACTTACGATTCCGAGGTAGCCGGCAACTTCAATCAGGACCGTCTGATCGCGCGGCTCACCAGCGTATTCGGAATTCTTGCGCTGATCCTGGCTTCGGTTGGTCTCTATGGAGTGATGTCCTACTTTGTAGCCCGGCGCACCAGCGAAATTGGTATACGCATGGCACTCGGCGCGACTCGGTCCAGTGTCGTCAACCTGGTGATGCATGGGGCGCTGGGCCAGATTCTTATCGGCCTCGCACTGGGCATTCCAGCGGCGCTCTTTGCCGGACACCTGATGAAAAGCCTGCTTTATAGCGTCAATGGCTACGATCCACTCGCGTTCCTTAGTGCCACGCTGCTGCTAGGAATCTGTGGCGCCGTAGCCGGATTCATTCCTGCACGTCGTGCAGCCTCAATTGATCCCATGCGCGCCTTGAGAACCGAATAGGAGTGGTTGATGGAACTGATACGAATCCTGTTGACACGCTTCGTAACACTCTTTCGCGGACGTACTTTGGACGCCGACCTTGACGAAGAGTTGCGGGCCCACATCGATCTCGCCATCGCAGAAAACCTGCGGCGCGGCATGTCCGAATCGGAAGCGCGCGCAGGGGCCCTCCGCGCCTTCGGTGGAATGACACAAACCCGCGAGGCTTACCGCGTCCAGCGCGGATTTCCGCTGCTCGTCCAATTCGCGCGCGATCTCCGCGTTGCGATGCGTCAACTGCGCAAGTCGCCTGGATTCGCACTCACCGCCATCCTCACCCTCGCCCTCGGGATCGGTGCAGTCACATCCGTGTTCAGCGTGGTCAACGCGGTCTTGCTCAAGCCATTTGCCTTCCGCGATCCCGATCGCCTCGTGGTGATGCGCGAGGTTGCGCGGAGAAATGGCGGTCAGTCGGTCGTCGAGCCTGACAACTATCGCCATTACCTGCGCCTGATGAGCCAAACAAAAACCCTCGAAGACGCAGCCATCTTTGAGAACCCCGGAGAAAGCGTCTCTCCCAGCGGCGATCGTCCCCGCATCGTCGGCGCAGTCAGGGGGTCGCCGAATCTACTCCGTGTACTGGGCGTTCAGCCTATCCTGGGCCGCGATTTCATCCCCGTCGACGGCATCAAGGGTGCGCCGTCTGTCGTGGTGCTTAGCTACGACGGTTGGCAAGCCCTCTTTCAAGGCGATGCCAAGGTCGTGGGCCGGTCGCTTCGCCTGGGCGGATATCCCAGCACCGTCATTGGCGTGATGCCGCCCGCCGTACACTTTCCGCAAATTGCAGTGGGGCCCGGCTTTGCCTCGCAGTCCAATCTCAGCGCCGAGCCCGACACGATGATCTACGAAACCCGCGCGCCGAGCGACTGGGATCTCAAGACCGACAACGGCAACTTCGACTACAAAGTCATCGCGCGTCTGAGGCCTGGTGTCACAATCGCGCAGGCCCGCGCCGAGCTCGAAGCCCTCCAGAACTCCTACTCCGCGTCCGTGCACCTGCCCATACATCTCGGCATCTCGGTCACGCCTCTCGCCGCTGACGTCACCTCCGGCATCAGCGGGGCGTTATGGCTGATGCTTGCCGCGGTTGCCGCTGTGCTTCTGATCGCCTGCGTCAATCTTGCGAATCTCCAACTCGCCCGCGCCGTCTCCTCCGAACGCGAAACCGCGGTCCGCGCGGCCCTCGGTGCAAGCAAGTTCCAGCTCGTCACGGCCCGCGTTGCTGAGAGCCTCTTGCTCGCCGTCGTGGGAGGCACGGCCGGAGTCGCGCTCGCATTCGCCGGAGTGCGCATTCTGCTTGCGCTTGTGCCCGCCAACGTTCCGCGCCTCAGCCAAGTGCAAGTCAACCTGCCCGTCCTCTTCTTCGCTGCCGGCATCTCCATTGCCGCGGCCATCGCCTTTGGCGTCCTCCCCGCACTAGGATCGCTCCGCGTCCGGCCCCAGGCTGCGCTGCAGGCCAATTCCACGCGCGCCACGAATACACCGGAAGGAAGGAAGACACGCAACCTATTAGTTGCACTTCAGGTCGCCTGCGCGATTGTTCTCCTCGTCATCACCTCGCTCGTTCTGCGTAGTTTTTCGCATTTACTCACACAGAACCGCGGCTTCAACGCGAGCCACGTCACTCTTGCGCAGGTCGACCTCTTCGCACCGCAATACGACGACACTCTGCCCGGCGTGAAGGCTGCAAAGCTCGCCTTTGTCGACCGGGCAGTTGCCGCACTTCAGCAACTGCCTGCCGTGCAGTCGGTCGCCGTCACCAGCGCGGCGCCTCTGGCCGGCGAAACCTGGGTCGACAACATCTTCCGCCCTGATCATCCCGTGCCCCCAGGGCAGCAGCCGGCGGTTAATGTGCGCTGGGTCAACCAGGATTATCTTTCGACCATGCAAGTTCCGCTGGTCGCGGGGCGCAACATCACGGCGTCGGACCGGGCCAATCCCTATGTCGCGCTTCTCTCCGAGCGGGCGGCGCACGAGGCGTTCCCCGGCGAAAACCCCATTGGCCGACAAATCTCCGACATTGTTCCCGACGACCAGCACAGAGTCACGATTATCGGAGTTGTTGCTGATACTCGCATCAACGGCCTCAAAGACACCGCCCCCATGGTCTATATCCCCTACTGGGATTTCACGCCCTGGAGCGTCTTCTTTCTCGTCCGCAGCGCGCAACCCGGCGACGCGCTGGTTCCTGAAATGCGCCGCGTCCTTTGGGGCGTTGATCCGCAGGTCGCCCTCCCTCTGCTCAAGTCGATGGACGAGCAAATTGGTGACTCGGTCGCCGGCGAGCGCTTCCAGGCCCTGGTGCTTTCCAGCTTCGGCGCCGCGGCGCTGCTGCTTGCTCTGCTCGGCGTCTATGGCGTGCTGGCCTACTCCGTCTCGCTGCGCCAGCAGGAATTCGGCATCCGCATCGCATTGGGCTCCGGCAAGAGCGCACTGATCGGGCTGGTGCTACGCCAGGCGGCGCTGCCCGTTCTTCTTGGAACAATTGTTGGACTCACGATGTCGCTGATCGCGCTGCGCTGGGTGCGCAGCCTGCTTTATCAAACGCCCGTCATGGACCCGCTGGCAGTGGGCGGCAGCGTATTGCTGCTTTTGATCGCCGCCGCGATAGCGGCGATTGTGCCGGCCCGACGCGCAGCCTCCACCGACCCGATGCGCGCGCTGCGCACCGAATAGGAGCCGTTGATGGACTGGATTCGCATCCCTCTCGCGCGCTGCGCCGCTCTCTTTCGTCGACGCAAGCTCGACGCCGAACTCGACGAAGAATTGCGCGCCCACATCGAACTCGCGATCGCAGAAAATCTGCAACGCGGCATGAATGCACAAGAAGCGCGCACCGCGGCCCTGCGCGCCTTCGGTGGCGTGGCCCAAACCCGCGAGTTGTACCGCATCCAGCGCGGTCTGCCTTTCCTTGAACAATTCGTCCGCGACCTTCAATTCGCATTCCGCCAACTGCGCCGCGCGCCCGGCTTCACCTTGACGGCTGTGGTCACGCTAGCGCTTTCCATCGGTGCGAACACGGCCATCTTTTCCATCGTGAACGCACTGATGCTGAGCAGTCTTCCTTATCCCGAGCCAGACCGGCTCGGCACCATCTTCATGCGTGTGCAGGGCTCCGAGGCATTCGACGGCCAGCATGATATCGACGGAGAACAGTTTGAACTCCTGCGTGACAACGTTCCCTCGCTGCTATCCGCGGTTTCCAGCAGCATTTCATCCGGCGTAAACCTTCAGGCTGGCCGGAGTGTCCAGTATGTTCATGCCGGTCGCGTTTCGAGTCATTATTTCGATGTTCTTGGAATTCATCCAGCCATCGGCCGCAGCTTCACTGAGATTGAAGATCGTCCTCACGGTCCCAGAGCCGTGGTACTTTCCTACCGGCTGTGGCGCGCCACCTTCCACGCTGACCCGAACCTGATCGGGCAGGCGATTCACTTGAAGGGTGAATCCTACACTGTGGTGGGCGTACTGCCTGCGGGCGCGGAAACACCGTTGAACGCCGATATCTACACTGCTCTGCAACCCAGTCGACAAGGCGAAGGAGCCGGTGCGAACTTCGATGCCATTGTCCGGCTGCGCGATGGCGCGAACTGGCAGCAGGCGAATGCGGAGATTAATCGAGTGTGGGCCAATCGAGCTTTGCGTTTCGCCGCGGAATATCCCCCAGGCACCACGGTTTCCTTTTATACGGTTCCTCTTCAGAAGGGACAAACCGCGGAACTGCGCCCCAAGGCGCTGACGCTGATGCTGGCCGCCGGTTTCATTTTGCTGATCGCCTGCGCGAACCTTGCCGGGCTTACTGTAGTTCGCATGGCCCGCCGCACCCCTGAAATCGCGACCCGACTGGCGCTGGGTGCTTCAAGCTGGCAGGTGCAGAAACAGCTCTGGATCGAAAATCTCGTCCTGGCGTGCACGGGAGGCGTGGCCGGTGTTGGCCTGGGCTTTCTTGCGCTGCACGGGCTTCTCTCGCTGCTGCCCGCCGATTATCTTCCTGTGGCCGGCGTGCCGCTCGACAGACGCGTGATGGCGTTCACCTTGGTTGTCTCGGTGCTTACGAGCGTTCTCTTTGGCGTGCTTCCGGCGCTGGCAGTGAGCAGAATCGATCTTCGTTCGTTCATGGCCAGCCGAACTATTGCGGGCGGGGAACGCCTGCATCTGCGCCAGGGATTGATCGCCGGCGAAGTGGCTCTCACCGTCGTTCTGCTTGCCGGCAGCGGACTGCTCATCCGGACCCTTGTCCATTTGCAGACCCTTCCACCCGGATTCAACCCGCAGGGTGTGATGACTGCCAAAGCTTCTTTGGACGATGCGCGCTTCCGTGACCCAACCGCATTCGACTCATTGCTCGACAAGAGCGCGACCGCCATGGAGCGTATTCCCGGCGTGCAGAGTGCCGCTGTCGGATTGTCGTTGCCCTTCGAGCGCGCTCTGAATGATGGCATCACACTGCGCAGCGGTCCCCAGGCAGGCCAGCAGGTTATGACGGGCGAGCTCTACGTGACTCCCGCGTACTTTGAAACCTTGCAGATCCCCTTGCTGGCGGGACGAACATTTACTCATTCCGACAAACGGGGTGCTCAACCCGTGGCCATTGTGAACCGCTCCTTTGTCCGAAAATACTTCGGAGGAATGAATCCCGTAGGTCAAATTCTGGACAAGCAAGGAACGATCGTTGTCGGTGTCGTGGAAGACGTCACGCTTCCGCCTCACACTGCGGAAGTCAACGATCCGCTTGGCAGTGAGCCTATGACCTACATCCCCTCTGCGCAGGTGGACCCCCGTCTTATTGCAGTGGTGCACGTCTGGTTTCAGCCGAGTTGGATCGTGCGCACGGCCAAGCCAATCGAGGGCTTGACCGGCCTCATGCAACGGGCTCTGGCCAGCGTCGATCCGGGTCTGCCCTTTTCCGGCTTCTACAGCATGAACGATCATCTCGCGGAAACCCTCGCCGAGCAGAGAGTCGAAGTAGCGCTGCTCGGCGCGATGTCCGGTCTCGCCCTGCTGTTGAGCGCGATCGGAATCTTTGCCCTGGTGGCAAGCATCGTGGCCCAGCGAACCCGCGAAATCGGCATCCGCATCGCTCTCGGCTCGAGCATCCGCCAGGCCATGGTTCACATTGCCGGATCGGGAATCCGCGCATCTTTATTTGGATTCATTCTGGGTCTGATTCTGTGCGCCGGGGCATTGAGGGTTCTGCGCGGCGCGCTCTTCGGGGTGGGCGTCTACGATGCGCCGAGCATCCTTTTTGCCGTTCTGACGCTCGCGCTGGTCACGTTGCTCGCCACGTCGATACCGGTGCTGAAAATCGCGTCCATCGACCCAGCAACAACCCTGCGCGATGAGTAAATACTTTAGCGGTTGAGAGTCTGCTCAGCGACGGCAACGACATGCCCATTTTTGCGATCGGCAAGGAACACAACCAGGCGCACAGGGTCCTTTGCCTGGTCTCCGTGGCCGAGGCCTGCGTCGGAGAGCTTGAGCGGGCGGCCGTCAACGGCTTTGGATCCGAAATCCTTGATCACGCGCACCACTGCTACATGGTGCAGCGTGCGTCCCGCGTTTTCGCCGCGTGACACTTCAGAGTGCGTTGCGTTTGCTGCCAGCGCCGCAACCAGGTTCGCATTGGAACCGGCCGGAACGCGGACCGTAAAGCTCACAGCGCCGCCATCCCATCGCGGATTCTCGATCGCAAGCTGCTGCTTTGGCGTTTGTGCCGCGTGGACCAAAGCGGCCTCAAGCGCAGCCGCATTGCTGCCTACAAACTGCGTCGCACCATCCACAACCATCTGCGGCGTATAGCTTGATTGCAGTCCGAACCGTTGCACATACTCGGTCTGCCGTTCATCGATATCCTCAAATGAAAAGGGATCGCGCCACCCTTCATGATTCCAATACGTGACGTGCTCGCTCAACACAATCGCGTCCGCTCCGGGAACAGCCTGCGTTGCATCCAGCCGCTCCAGCAGCGCGTCGGCCGGCGGGCAATCGGAACAACCCTCAGACGTGAACAGTTCCACAAGCACCGGCACACGGTGAGTGGGCTCTCCGGTCTGCCCAAAGGCCGGCAGTGTCAGCAGGCTGATCGCAACAAAGAGGACAAGCACAATCCGCGCGCGTAGAAACGAGCGATGCATAAGGAACCATCCGTTCGTAAGATGATACCCGCATCGCAATAGTTACGAAAGAATGAGGATTACTGAAGCGCAGAAGTCGGGTTCGAGTTTCGTCCGACTGCAGATCTCATCAAGTGCTACGGCGAAACAACTTCTTCCTTTTCCTCATGCAACGGCGCAGCGCTCATTGTTTCTGCCTTTTCTCGCCGCAGGGCTTTGAACGCACGATGCACAAACGAGCCCATGTACCAACCATCAATGTACTGGAATGGCGTCTCACCGGTTGTGTAGTGGCCGCAGGGCAGTACGCGCAATTCGAAATTCAGGCCCACACGCTTGAATGCCTCCACGACCTGCAGCGAGTACTGCTTGGGAAAGGTCAGATCGTAGTTGGCATAGACCAGGAGAACTTGCTTGTCGGGTCCGCCGGCCTCAGCACTTGCGATCTTTGGGTAATAGCTCACCGGGCTGATCGCGGACCACAGGGCGCGGATACGGTCCTGCGTAAGGCCGGCGTCGGCCAGTGCCTGCATTACGTGGCGGGTGCTCTGCCCCGCCCAAACCACATCGCCAAAGGCAGTTGATGCGTGGTTGAAGGCATTGACGCGAATGCGCTTGTCGTGGGCGCTAGCAAGAAACGCATAGCACGAGCCGAGGCTCGTTCCCAACACACCAAAATGCTGGTAGCCCTGCTCTTCAAGCCAGTCAATACAGCAGCGGATATCCACCACCGCCTGGCGGCACGCCGAGATGGTGCGCCCGACGTTGGCGCTCACGGCATAGTCGGAGCGCTCCAATTCAACCGGCCGGCGAATGTCGTGGTACGGCTTGGAAAGCCGCAGCGCCGAAATCCCCATGCGGTTGAAGATCCTGCAGAGCGAGTTATGGCTGAAGGCGTCGGCGTTCCACTGCGGCATCACGATGATGGCCTGCCTGGGCCGCCTGGGGTCCTTGTGCTCCGGCGCCGGATACCATCGCGCATTCACCAGGTCGTTTTCGGGATAGGGCGTCCGCTCCGGCGAAGTAAACCGCAGGAATTGCGCGGTCGGCGTTTTGCCATCGGCCGCCAGTTGCTTGATGGCCGCGTCCTTGGCCAGCGTCTCGGGCCGCACGTTGGTGGGGAACAATTCAGGATGGCGCTCTTCCAGGCGAAAATCCGTGGGCCGCTTATACCCAAAGAAAACTTCGCTGTTCCGGATGAGCAGCTGGTTGATGCGCACCATGGCCAACTCGGCAGCCGCATCATCGCATACATCTTCGGGGCGCGGAACCGCTGCAGCGAACCCATGCGCTCTAAGAAACGGCTCGACCCACTCGAAGCCCCACTCCAGCGGGCGCACCACGCGGTTTTCGTCGCGCGTGGTCAACCGCGTCTCCCACCCATACATCCAGCGTGCGTATCGTTCTTTCAACATGTCCAGTTTCAAGTTTATCAGCGCAGAGCAGGCAATTTTGCCGACCGGCTTTGATCGCACTGAGTGAATTGAGCACTCGGAAGATGGAGGCGGGCCGCGCCACCCCTTCACTACTCAGGAATAGGACATGAAATTGATTTGACAATCCGTTAGAAAGGGCCGCATCCAGTGACTACCTTGATTGTGAGGGGAGTGCGGCAATTTTGAAGGAAGAGACGAGCCAGGACTCGTTGTACCGGCAGATGGCGGAAGCCCATGGCTCTTCTCTCGAGCGACTCGCGCGCGCCTATGAGTTTGATGACGAGATTCGCCGCGACCTGCTGCAGGAGATTCATCTTCAGCTATGGCGCAGTTGCGCATATTTTGACCAGCGATGCTCGGTGAGAACCTGGGTCTACCGCGTCGCTCATAACGTGGCAACAAGGCACGTGGTTCGCGAGAGCCGAACCAGAAGCAGGCTGGTCAGCGTCGAGGACCTCGACACAATGCCCGGAAGTGAGCAGCCGGAAATCGGAGCTGAAGCTGAAGCCCTCGACCGGCTTTCCTTACTGATCCAGCGGCTCAAGCCGCTCGACCGCCAGATCATCGTTTCTTACCTTGAGGGCCTCGAAGCACGCACGATTGGCGAGATCACAGGTCTATCGGCGGCGAATATTGCAATGAAAATTCACCGGATCAAGAACGTGCTGAAACGGTGGTTCGGGGAAGGAGAACCCCATGCCGGGTGAAATGCACAACGACGATCCAAAGAAAATCTGGCAAAACCAACCAACGGAGGCATTCAGAATGTCAGCAGAGGATTTGCGCCGCCGGGCGCAGCAACGTCAAAGGAGAGCCTATTGGGCTTCGATCTCCACGATGGCAATCGGGCTTAGCCTGAGCGCTTTCTTTGCGTGGTCCTTCATCAAGGCCCAGAACGGCATTCCGCGCATAGGACTCGGAGTACTGAGCGCGTGGGGAATTTACTCCGTATACCTGGCGTATCGGTGGCTTTGGCCGGAACGCTTGGATCCCGATCCCACGATCGAAGATTCGGTCAAGTTTTACAAGAGCGAGTTGCAGAGGCAACTCGACTACAACCTCCATGTCTGGCGCAGAACGGGGCTGCCGTTGTGCATGCTCGGCCTGGGCATGATCGTCCTGCCAGAGTTGCTGAGAGCGCTTGATTCTCCGCGACTGCTCATGAATGTAGCGCCGGTTCTCGTGCTGGGTGCGGTGTGGCTCGCCATCTTCTTTCCCAGTTGGAGAAAGAAGCGGCGCAGGCTCCAAAAGGAGATCACGGAGCTGCGCGAGTTTGAAAACTCAAATCGTGCGTGACAGAAGGAGCTTTCTGCAAATACCGGCGGCCGGAGCCCGATGCGGCATAATGATTCGTGAAATTGAGAAACCCTATTTTGTACGGTTAAATCGGGTACGACGACTGGCGACTGCGCTCATCCGGTGCGCCGGGCTCGCTTCAACCCAACGTGCTCTGCCGCAAGCCATCCCAGGCTCAGTAACAGAATCAGCGCAATGATCCCCTGCGAAATGACGCAGTAGAGGCACCACACCTGCAAGACGAAGTGTTCGATCGAGGTCAGCCACAGGGCAAAATCGAATCCGATGAACGCGGCCAGAAGCAAAAGCAGGCGCTGTCGCGCCAATGCCAGCGCAGCGATAGCGATGTAGCCGGCAATGCCGAGCGCTGCCACCGGGACACGATCAATCACTGCAAACGGGCTATGATTGACCACGCCGCAATCCCACCGCTCGTTAATTGAGCAGGGCTCGGTTGCCGTGGAGTAGTGAACCTGCAAAGCCAGCGCAGAAACCACAACGCCGACCACCGCCAGAATTGTTATCACGTATCGCATCTGATTCCGATCCTACAGCGGTCGCGCAGTTGGTGTATTCCCGAGCCAAGGGAGCTTAATGGCCCTCACCCGAGGAGAGAACCGTCTCGAGTGAACGCCGGAAAGGTGCTTTGCCTACGGATCCGCTTTTAGGCATTACCATGAACGCATGCTCCCCGCATCGGGCGATGGCCGTCGTATTGCATTCTTCGGCGGAAGTTTTGACCCGCCCCATTGCGGCCATCTTGCCGTGGCCCGCGCCGCCCGCGACGCCCTTCGGCTCGACCAGGTTCTCTTCGCACCCGTCGGCGCACAGCCCCTCAAGCCGCTCGGCTCCACGGCCGACTTTCCCGACCGGCTGGCCATGACACGCCTCGCCATCGCGAAGGACGCTTCCTTCGTCATCTCGCTGGCCGACGCGCCGGCCTCCGCCGCGCCCAACAGCCTACCCAACTACACAATAGACACGCTGCTCCGGCTACGCAACGAACTGCCTCCCGGCGATGCTCTGTTCTGTCTTATCGGCGCCGACTCGTTCCTCGGTCTCCGCCGCTGGCATCGCGGCGCGGAGATTCCTTTCGTCGCCCCACTCATCGTGGCCTCACGCCCGGGCGAGCGCCTGGGTGATTTGGCCGCCGTGCTTCCCCATGGCCTTTCCGTAGATACCGAATCGACCTGCGCAGCTCCGCAAGCCGATACAGAAGTGCGCTCTTACACGCTGTGCAACGCTGCTGGAGTTACCGCACCGTTTTATCTTCTGCCGGGACTGCACATTGAGATCAGCGCATCGGAAATTCGCCGCCAGGTTCACGCTGCCCGGGGTCGTCTTCCTGAGGGCCACGAACTCCTGCCCGATCCGGTCGCTGAATACATCGCCGTGCACGGGCTGTACAAATGACAGTCACTTGCCCCTGCCGGGGCGACAGGCTACGATGAGCCTTGGAGAGCATTTCCCTCGAATGACGACAACGACCCCGACAGCCCACGAACAAACTCGCATCCTGGTACAAACCGCAGCGCAAGTCTGTGAAGAAAAAAAGGGCGAAGACACCCGCATCCTCGAACTCGACCCGATCGACTCCGGCTTGTCCGACTTCTTCCTTATCACCTCGGCAACGAATGACCGGCAAGCGATCGCGATCGCCGATGAGATTGAGTTCCGGCTCAAGAAGGAGTTTGGGGTCTACCCCACGTCGGTTGAAGGACGCCGCAAAGGGGACTGGATTCTCCTGGACTACGTCGACTTCGTGGTGCACGTCTTTCTCGCCGAGCGCCGCGCTTTCTATGACATTGAACGGCTGCGCAAGTCCGCCCGCCCCGTCACGCCCGCCGAGTTTGATGAAGAACTGAAGTCCGCCCTTGCCGCCAGAACCCGCGCTGCACGGGGAAAATCGGCAACCAAAGGCAAATCCGCGCCTGCCAGCACGGCCGGTCCGGCAAAGGACGGCAAGAACGGCACCGCGCCCAAACCGAAGGCAGCTGCCAAAGTGGCGCACCCGGCAAAAACCGCTGCGGCAAAGAAAGCCTCTGCCAAATCTACGGCAAAACCTGCGGCGAAGAAGTCCGCAAAAGCCGCGAAGAAATAGTCTCGAAGCGGACGCGCCAACCCCGCGCCGTGGCCGCTGTATGCACCTCGCTTTTAGCGAAGTGAGCGCACGAAAAAAGGACCCGCCGAAGCGGGTCCTTTGATTTTGGTGCAAATGGGTTGACTAGAAGGTGAAGTGCGCTCCCAAGATGATGTTCCTGGAGAGCTGGTAGAGGTACGGCTTGCCATAGAGGCCGTCGACCGTGACGGGACCGGTGCCCGTTCCGTTCTGCGCGCCGTTGTTCATTGCTGCCGCGTAGTCGTATTTGCTTAAGGCCGCAGAGTAGAAATTGAGGCCGTTGGTGATGGCATTGCCACCGGGAGCGATGAAATTGCTGCCCGTATAGTCGGAGTCGATATTCTCCCAGCGCGAAACCACGCTGTGTTGGTTAAGCACGTTGGAGAAGGTTGCGTCGAAGGACAGAGCCTTTGATTCGCCCATCTTCACGCCCTGCTTCAAGTTGAAATCCGTGCTGGTGTACCACGGCGTGCGCTTGGTGTAGGGTGCGCTAGTTGTGATGAGGCCGCTGGTCGGATCCTGGGTCACATCAATCCATTTGCCGCGATTGACAATGGCGGTCGGGAACGCGGGCTGGCCTGCATAGGAATAGCCTACGTCGTACTCGCTGGTCAGCGGCGTACCGCTATAGGCAGCCTGGAAGACGCCGAAACCGGTTGAGAATTTGCTCAGCCACGGCAGTTCATAGTAGGCGTAGCCCTTGAGCGCGTTCGGCCGGTCGGTGGGCAGAAGCCCGCTGGAAGAGGTGCCGTTGGCATTCCACGAGAAGTACGGCTCGTCAAAGGCACGGCTGTTGTTCGGAGCGTTACGGCCACCGCCACCGTCGCCGAGGTCAGAGCTCGTCAAGCCGGTGTAGTTGCCGCGGAAGTTGCTGTAGGTGTACGAGAACATGCCCATCCAGCCGTGGGTGACAGCCTTCGTTACTCTGAATTCCAGGCCGTCATAGCTGCGTGCGGCCGGAATCACCTTTTGCGCAGTCGGGCAGGTATTGTCTACGCAATCCGGCGGTACGCCGTATAGGAAGTTCCAGAAGCCATTGAAGGTGCTGTTGACGCCCTGGCCGGGGTTGACAATCACGAATGTTTCGCCGATTGCAGGGTTAAAGATGGCCGAGTCTTCGATGACGTGATCCAAGCGCCTGCGGTCCCATCGCGTCTCAAAGGCAACGTTTGGTGCGATTTGATAATCGATGCCAAAGTTCGAGTCGTGCTGGGCGTAGGGCTTGAGGCCGGGGGCCGTACCTTCTTCAGTCACGCTGCAAGTAGAGCAGGTGGTGGGGTTGGCGCGGTTGTTTTGCCCTTCGAGGAACGTAATTCCTGAAGGCGCCGTTCCGCCGCCCCAGTTCACAACTGGGCTGGTACCCGTACCGATGCAGTAGCGGCCGCCACTGTTATACGCCGGGTCGATGCCGTTCAGATTGGGCTGCATCAGGGCAAACCAGCACTCTTCCCAGTTCTGGCCGCCATAGGAGCTGATGGCCACATTGAGCTTCATCTGGTCGTAGTATTCACCGAAGCCACCGAAGACCTTCATCTTTCCGTTCTTGAAGACGTCCCATGCCGCTCCGATTCTTGGAGCAACCTTGTCTCCCCATCCGAAGTTGATCGGCTGGGTAATCTTCTGACTTATGGGTTGGTTCTCGGCGGGGAGATACTCGCGCTCCATGCGCAGGCCGGCGTTGATGGTGAGGCCCTTACCAACTGTCCACGAATCCTGGGCATAGAATCCATGATTCACACCCGTTGCGGTGCCGGCGGTGCCGTAGTCGTTAATGTTGAGAACGCCATAGGTGCCCACGCAAAGCGAAGAGCCTGTGATCGCTTCAACGGCGGCGCAATTCGGCACGCCGACATTCGGATCGATTGGAGTGTAGGGGCCTGAAACACCGGGGTAAACCTCGATCAACGGCTCGTTATAGCCCTGTTGGATCAGGTTGGTATTCCGGTGAAGCTGATACCCGAACTTGAGGTTGTGGGTACCGCCTTTGCCAGCGTGGAACCAGGCGATGTCCTGGTCGAACTGCGTCGCCTTGTTTGAGTTGTAGTGAGTGAAGTTGCCGCTCAGCGGACCGGTCTGGTAGCCGTTGCCCTGGGCCAGCGCTGGAGCGGATGTTGACAGCGCAACACCGTTGGTGTCGGTGGTGCTGCCGCCGTTCGTCTGCCATTGAGAAACCACGCCGTTGGTTGGGAAACCGAAGTCATGATAGTTCTCAAAGTAATAACCGAACCGCGTGGTTGATACCAGGCTGTTGGTCAACGTGATGTCCGCGCCTGTGTTCAACGTCATGTTCGGCGCCGTGTAGCCAAGTGTGTGAGAGTAGGTCGAGGGATCGATAAAGTTGCTGCCGCAGGTCAAAGACGCCCCGCTGCCCGAGCATCCCGTGACCACGTTGTAATAGCCCTGCACCGAGTCAGGAACCGGGAGTGACTCGCCTGCCTCTCTTTGTCCCTGAACGAGCCACGAGGCGTATACACGAACCTTCTCCGAGACTTCCGCATCGATGCGGGCATAGCCGTAGTCGGTGTGGTAGTTCTGGCTGAACGGGATCAATCCACCGTTGGGCCCGTAGTTCAGTGTTTGCTCATATGAATTGAACTCGGGGTTGTAGCCGGCAAACAGGGTAACCCGCTCTTTGAGCTTTTCGTAAGCCGAGTCCGATACACCATAGATTTTTGGGAAGAGATCGGCGATCGGGCCTCCGATCTTGAAGCCCGCGAAGAAGTCGCTCGAATGTGGCCGGACCGGTTGGTAGACCTGGACCGTCGGGTCAATCAGCCCCCAGCTCGTCGTGGTACCGCTCGAACTGGGATCGTAGCGCAAGCGTCGGAGAAATCGCTCCATTCATTGCACCGTTCTGGAGGGTCGAGAAGAGCGCGCCATGCCACCGGTTCGTGCCCTTGTCCAGAATCACGTTGACCACGCCACCCAGTGCGCCGCCGTACTCGGCATCGACGCCCGAGGTCTTCATCTGCATTTCCTGGATGAAATCCATGGGGACGTTGGTATGAGAGAAGCCGCCGATAATGTTGGCCGTTTCCTGCCCCTCAACCAGGTAGGAGTTCTCAGAGTCTGAGCCGCCGGCGATCGAAAATCCGAAGGCGCCGCCGTTGCTCATGCTTCCCGGCGAGGAACCGCCGTTGCCGGTGCTCATGGATCTGTTGCCCATCAGCGGCTCCTGGCGTGCCGAAGGGGCAAACTGAATCACCGATTGAAATGAAACGCCGTGCGGAATATTTTCCAGTGTTTCTTCCGGGATGTTGGTCAGCGTGGTCGTAGTGGTCGCATCAATTAATGCTTCTTCTTCCGTTACCTGAACCACGGTGTTCACCGTGCCCACATGCAGCGCCAGGTTAAGGCTGGGAAGATGGCCAACCTCGAGAATTATCTTTTCCTGCTTCAGGGTGTCAAAACCCGCAGCCTTCACCGTGACCGTGTA
Organism: uncultured Acidobacteriaceae bacterium; assembly: GCA_963800145.1. Lineage (GTDB taxonomy): Bacteria > Acidobacteriota > Terriglobia > Terriglobales > Acidobacteriaceae > Telmatobacter. The sequence continues at coordinate 311,539 of CAWCZX010000003.1, forward strand.
GGAACCGGGAGGCAGGTTGGCGAAGCGGTAATAGCCCGCGGCGTCTGTCACAACTTCCTTGTTGCCGACCAGGGTCGGGGTGGTCACCGTGACCGTAGCCCCAGGCACCACAGCACCCGAAGGATCCTTGATGGTACCCTGCAGCCCGGCGGTCGTCTCCTGGCTATATGCAGCCTGTTGAAGAACAGGAAGGGTCAGCCCTAAAGCAAGCGCCACTGCAAAAAGCAGAGCCACGCTTTGCAACCTGAGAAATCGCATTGAACTCCTCCAAATCGATATGTACCGGAAGACACGGATAGAACTCCACGATCCGTGTATTCTGCCTTGCGTCCCGGACTCGATAGAGGGAGTTGAGCCGATCCGCGTGAATTTGCACAAAAAGAAGTTAAGAGATGAGATCTTGCTTCATCCCCATGAGCGGCTGGAAACGCACGCCGCCCTAGGAATTTAGGAAACGCTGGTGAAGATCAATGCATGAGGAGTGCCAATCTCCCACACCTATCACTTATTTTCTTAGCCGCTCAAAATAAATGTCTTATTAACAATCAGAATTAAGCGGTCAGCGGCTCCTAATATGGAAATCTGGAGAAATCCGGGCGAGTATCCCAAAAATGGGTTACGCCTATCATTTTTGGGGAGTTAGATTCGAGCCCTCTTTTCGTGGTGCCTCTTGAGGTATCCTCCTCCCCATGCGTGTTACCCTCGCACACGTCGGCGCCCGGCCCCAGGCAAAGGACAATTTCAATTCGCTAACCTCAACTTATCTCGAGCGCTGTGCCCTATTTGCTCAATGCCAGGCCGAATCATTCCGCACTGAATCCGCGTTGCTTGAATGGCTCGGCAGGCAGCAGGGACGAACGCCCGCCACAGCCGTCCTGCTGGACAGCCGCGGCCGCCAAATGACCTCGGAGGCTCTTGCCGCATGGCTTGGCGCTCGTCGCGACGACGGCACGCAGCACATCGTCTTCGCCATCGGCCCAGCCAGTGGATGGTCAGACTTGGCACGCACACGTGCGCAGCTCCTGCTCTCGCTGAGTCCATTGACCCTGGCCCACTCCCTGGCCCGCCTGGTCATCGCCGAACAAATCTATCGAGCATTTACAATCCTGAGTGGACACCCGTACCACACAGGTCACTGAACCGTGCCGCTGTTTCTCCGGTTTTCACCTGTCTAACTGTCTTTCTCTGTTTCTCTGACCACTGCCATGACCGACTCCCGTCGCGGACTCATCCTGATCAATACCGGCCCCGGCAAAGGGAAGACCACCGCCGCCATGGGCACGGCTCTGCGCGCCGTCGGCAATGGCATGCGCGTGCTGATGCTGCAGTTCCTCAAGGGCTCGTGGCACTATGGCGAACTCGACGCCGTCGAGGCCTTCGGTGAAAACTTCGTGCTCAAACAGATGGGGCGCGGCTTTGTGAAGGTGGGCGGCGCCGAGACCGACCCCGAGGACATTCGCCTCGTGGAAGCCGCATGGGCCGAGGCGCGCGAAGCCATCCTCTCCGGCGAGTGGGATATGGTGATCCTCGACGAAATCAACTACGCCATCGGCTACGGCATGCTCGACCCAGCCCAGGTGGCCGAAACTCTGCGCCAGCGACCGGAAATGGTCCACGTCATCCTCACCGGCCGCAACGCTCACCCTCTGCTGGTTGAATTGGCCGACACCGTCACCGAGATGCGCGAAGTGAAACACGCCTACCAGAAAGGCATCCTCGCCCAGCGCGGCATTGAATACTAGAGCAGCGTCCTCAATCCTCGCAGAGCGGACTCAGAATGGTCGCACGCCAATCATCGACCAAAACTTCCCCATTGGCCTCAATCCGGGAGTGTCGGTGTAACAAACGGCCTTCTTTACCCCAGAACGGTGTCATCCTGAACGCAGTGAAGGATCTGAAGTTGCTTCTTTCTGCGGTTGCTTTCTATTGATCCATTCGGTCCAATGCGCGTCGATAATCGGCGGGCTCACAGTCGTACCACTCTCGACTCAAATCCGTCCATGCCGGGTTCAAAGACTCAATCAACGCAATTTTCTTCGCACGTCTCCAGCCCTTCAGTTCTTTTTCGCGGGCGATCGCCCTTGTGATTTCCTGCTGCGTTTCGAACCACACCAGTCGATCGCAGTTGTACTTTGCCGTGAAGCCTTCGTGCTCTTTCCATTTGTGCTGAAACACACGTTTGAGGAGGTCCCCCGTGACGCCGATGTAGAGCGTGTGGCTACGACTTGCCATGATGTAGGTGAAATAGCTGCCCTCGTGCATGGAGGCATCCTATCCGCTTATAAATGGATTGGCTGTGATGGCAAGAACAACCGCAGATCCTTCACTACGTTCAGGATGACAGGTGCCTGGGTGGTGGGAAGCGAGTGTGTTACCGGCGAGGGCGCTGCGGCGATCCTCACCGTGATCTGGCTCACTCGAAACCTCCCCATTGGCGACAAACCGGAAACTATGAATTTGAAGGGCATGCTGACTCTCTGCGCGCCCATGCCTTACATTTTGGATATGCGTCGAATCATGAAGCCGTTCGCAGTGTTAACGCTGGTCACATCAATGAGCTTGTGCCTCGGACAAAGGCCGGCGCAGTCGTTGTCGTTCAGTTCCGAGGATGAGAGGGTCGCTGACTTTGTACAACTCCCTCAGAGCGTTCTCGTTCTACTCCTGAGCGATAAGGAAGACTTTCCAAATAGAGACCCTGCAAACGTGCGTTGCGAAGATCACGAACAAGCTGGAGATGAACCAAGGCCAGAGATTCTTTGCAGGAGGATACCCCTTTCATCGCAACCGGGCGAGAATTATCTCGTCATAGGTGTGGGCGGCCTGAGAGGTGCCCATATCGTTCCGTTTTGGCTCTTTCACCGAGATGACCACGGAGCTTCGCTGCTCTTCAAGACTCGTTCAGACCAGTTCAAAATCACGCCGAAAAGGTTCAATGGTTACGCTGAAATTAGATCGACTTGGATCATGGGTGCCGGTGCCACCATCGTTACGGACAGCTTCCGCTTCGATGGAAAGAGTTACGTTCGTTATGACCGGGAAACGCAGCATCAATGATCGTGCGAGGCTAGATGCGTGCCTATGACTCGAGTTTCGGAACCGATCCTCGCAAATCCCGTATCACCGCCAAACCGGAAGTTTCGGTTCTATCACCGCCTCGCTCCCTCACCTTCCCCTACAATCCAAGTCAAAGCTGCATCCGTTTCACCGAGCACATCGTCATGCCAGGAGGCGCATTGTGCGGTTCGAATGTCTTTTTTTAGCGGCAGCCCTTGCCGTGCCGTTTGCAGCAGCGCAACAAAATCCCAACCAACCGGTAGCCCTCACCATTTACAACCAGGATTTCGCAGTAGCCCGCACCTCCGTTGATCTGGACCTGCAATCCGGCCTCAACGAATTCACGACGACCGATGTCACCAGCCGGCTCGAGCCTGATTCCGTTGTCCTGCGCGATCCCACCGGCAAACGCATCATCCACGTGGTCGAGCAGAACTACGATGCCGGGATCGTCAACCAGGACTGGCTGCTCGATAAATACGAAGGCAAGACCATCGACTTCCAGATCGGCACCGGCCCGGGTGGCCAGGTCCAGATCGTCCAGGGAAAGATCATTCGCGCCGGATACCAGCGGCCCGCTGAGTACGGTCCGCAGGGCCAATATATTCAGCAGCAGGTCGCACAGCCTCTCATCGAGGTCAACGGCAAGATGCAGTTCCAGCTTCCCGGCCTGCCGCTGTTTCCCGCGGCCACCGACGGACTGCTGCTCAAGCCCACGCTGCGCTGGCAAATCCAATCTGAAAAGGCCGATCGTTTCAACGCTGAACTGGCCTACATCACGGGCGGCCTCGATTGGGAAGCTACCTATAATGTGGTCACTCCCAACAGCACCGATGTCACCGGCGAAGAGCAGGCCGACGTGCTCGGCTGGGTCACGATCCGCAATCAAAGCGGTACCGAATTTCCCCAGGCCACCATCAAGCTCATGGCCGGCGACGTAGCCAAGATTCAGCCCGGCATGGCTGGCGGATACGGGATGGCCAAGGACGTCGATCGCCTTCGGCGGTACCAATGCAGCGGGCCCCAGGTCACCCAAAAGCCCTTCGACGACTTTCACCTCTACGATCTGCACCGCACCGTCTCATTGCGCGATGGCGAAACCAAGCAGGTGCAGTTTCTCGAGGCGGCTGGCGTAACCGTCAAGCGCAGCTACCTCTACGACGGCGCGTCTCAGCAGTTTCAGCCGCAGACCTACTACAACGGAAACGTGAATGAGATGCGCGGCTACGGGCTCGGCGGCGAAAATCCCAAGGTCAGCATCCTCGAGGAGATCAAAAACAGCGAGCAGAATCACCTCGGCATCCCGTTGCCCGCGGGCCGCGTCCGCCTCTATCGCCGCGATGCTGACGGCCAGATGGAATTTGTCGGCGAAAACATGATCAGTCACACACCCACTGAGGACACGGTCAAGATCGCCACCGGCAGCGCCTTCGACGTGAAAGGCTCCCGCCGCCAGACCGACTTTCACATCAATCAACAAGACCGCATCCTCGATGAGACCTTCGAAATCAAAGTCAGCAATCAGAAGCAGCAGCCCGTCAAAGTCACCGTGGTCGAGCACATGTACCGCGGCGACAACTGGCAAATCCTGAGCAAGTCCGCGGACTTCACCAGGCGCGACAGCCACACGCTCGAGTTTCCGCTGCAGGTTCCGGCCAAAGGTGAAACTACGCTGACGTATGCCGTGCGTTATTCGTGGTAATCCGGCGGCAAGTGAAGCTGCCTCGTTCCGTCGCTACGAATCCGCTTGCCGCAATCCGAGTCGTACCGGGGTTGTCCGAAGGGAAAGCGCGTCCACTTTCCCTCGGGCATCCCGGCAACGCAGCTGAAGTGACTCCCTATTGCAACACCGTGCTCGTGAGATTGGTGGGGGCGGCCGGACCCGCAGCGCTGCTGCCCACGAATGTGGTAATGCTGCCGGCAGGCAGTGTATAGGTGAAGGAATTGCCTGTCACAGATACATTCGACTGTGCAGCGAGATTCAAACTCGCAGAGGTAATCGTTGGGGTCAATGTCGAAAATGCAGGAGCATTGGTTAAGTCAAACGTTTGCGACACCGCCGAACCGGTGTAGTTGGTCGCGATGATGACCAACGTATTAGTGGGGGTGTTCTGATATGCTGAAACGCTCACGCCCGATTGTGGAAGGTGCGTTGCATCTATACGGTAATACCCAGGACGCACAAATTTGCTGTACTGGCCAAGCGCGTAGGCACGCCGTGCCACAGTGCTCCCGCTGGTTGGATTCGCCATCAGCGAACCATCAGAGGCAGTTGGGCCGTTACCAGGCTGGTTGTAATCAATCATCTGCCAGTAGAGCCATGCGTTGGCATTATCAACAGCGATCCGCTGGTCGATGACTGCGGCCCAGTTGAGAGCATCTGTCATGTCGGTATTAAAACCCGACTCACAGAAGTTCGGTCCATAGCCAGGCCCGCACCCTGCCTCTGTTTCCCAATACTTCTTACCGGAAGGCCAGTCGGAAGGATAAGAATTCGCGGCAACTGAATTCGTGCCGCTAAGGTTGGCTTGATAGTCATGCCAATTGAAGCCGCCAACGTATTGGGTACATGATGAATCGCTGCCACAGCTAGCGCCCAAACTCGTCGACACGGAGTAATTGCTGCCTTCCGGTGCAAAGATGAGCGTAGACAGCCCATCTGCTGCAAACGTAGGTCCCAGATTCGCACTCACGAAAGTGTCTATGTTCGCCGCTGACCAGAGGGCGCTGTCATAGGACTGGCACATATCCGGTTCATTCTGGACGGATATCGCATAGAGATTGATGTTGTCTTCAGTTTTCAAACTCCGAGCGAAATTGGCGAGCCAAGTCGCGTAGGAAGCATAATCCGAGGTGGCAAGCGCACCGTTCCCTCCGCCCGATGTGCAAACCTCGCTCCCATTTGTAGTGTAGGCAGCAGGCGGTGACCAGGGAGAGGCATAGACTCTTCCCCCATTTGCAACGACCGCCTGCATGTCGCTGACGTATAAGCCGGCACAGCTTGCACTTACACTCGTGCAGTCTCCAGCATCCTGTCTGCCATCGGTGACGCCCACCCTAAGCAGGGACAGGCCGAGCTGCCCGTCTCCGGTCCCAAAAAAGAAAGACTGATTGGCCGACGACATGCTCCCGCCATGAGCCTCATCCGAAGCTCCAAAGCCGTCGATCACCTGGTGAACATCCGTCCAGTTGACCGTTGCCGTCTGCGCCTGCGCACTGCCGGATCCGGCGAGCAACAGAAACAACGCCACCGCCAGAGCTGTGGCTGGTAGTTTTCTGCGAGGGTTGGGCCTCATTTCGAGGGACGTGGCCAGATTTTCTTGCTTTGACCACACAGCAGCGGATGAGAAAACAGAAACTGCGATGAACTTCACCAGGGAAAGGAAATGGCCCATTAGTTTTTTCTCTTAAATAACGAAAGTAAGGAACCTTCTACGTTTATACATTACTTTTGTGGTAGACGACAGATTACCTAAGTGCTATGACCCCCCTTGGGGTTGGGCCCGAACCCCACAACCGCTGGATCGACTTGGCAGTCGCAAAACCGGGTCCAACTTGGCAATACGGGCTGATTGTTCGGCGTTCACAGGGTTGCTGGGGGAGCCGACCGGGACTTTTCGAGTTCCTGCTCATGCTTCAGGCAGTAGGGGGCCCAGGGGATTGCTTTGAGCCGCTTCTCATTGATGGGAAGGCCATCGACGATGCACTTGCCAAAGGTTCCATTTTCGATTCGCTGCAACGCGTCTCGTACCTCTTTCAGCAAATGTGTATCGACGTCGGCTTCGGTGAAGTCCACTCCTTCATCCAGGTCGGTGACACTCTTGTCGCCCCTTTCGATAGCGCCTTCATCCGTCTGTTCGCGGCCGACATTCAGTGCAAGGTCGATTCGCCTGACGAGTTCCTTCTCTTTTGCCAACAGGACGCGTTTGTACTCTTCAATGTTCACGATTGCCTCCACTGCTATGTGACGCAGGGGATGGGGCCGGAGATGAGTAATCTTTGGTTGAGAGGGAGCTATTAGAGAGGCAGGCCTTCCTGGGGCACGGTGATCTTCGGCCAACAGGCCCAAGAAAATCGGCGCGGGGCAGGAATTCTCCACTTTCCCGGCGAATCGAATGCGCACGCGCCTGTAACAGGAAGCCTTCAGGCAGGCTCTTTGGATTCGCTCGGAGGCGCTGAGAAACCGCCGCAGCGCGAGCGCCAACTCTGGCGGAACTTCTCCCGCTCCTCCGGCGTCATTCGTTCCCATTCTCCGGCCCTTCGCCGCCCGAATTTAGAGCGGTCACGGCCGCCTCCGCCCCAGCCGCCGAACAGAATCCGGCAAAGAACCAGGAGTCCAAGACCTTGCCAGAACGTAATCTGGTGCCATCCGAAGAGTGGCGGCAGAAGCCAGTTCCACAAATGCATTACGATCTCGCCGAAGATCCACGCAAACAGCACCATGGCCGGCGGGGCTACCAGGAAAATCCACCATTTCTTCCTCATGTTCGTCCCTCATTTCCTCATGAACTCATCGTGAATGCTTTGCAATCGATCCCGCAGGTGAAGCACGGCGTAGCGTTTTCGCGAGAGCAACGTGCTCACGCTGACGCCACTCTCTGCCGACAATTCCTTAAAGCTGCGCCCATCCAGTTCGTGGGCGACGAAGACTTCCCGCTGCTCGCCCGGTAATTCAGCCAGCGCCACTTCTAATTCCTCAAGAAGCACGTTGCGCAAGTAGAGCGCTTCCGGCCCAGCGTCGGGCGATGGCAACAGGTCACCGAAGTCCAGTAACGCCCCGTCTTCATCCTCGATCGCCGCATCCGTAAAGTTGACCGGCTTCTTTTTTCTGAAGAGGTCAGTGATGCGATTACGCGCCACCCTGAACAGCCAGCCGGTCACAAAATCAATGGGCAACAGCAGGCGATGGGCTGCCACCAATTCGAGGAAGACTTCCTGCAAAAGCTCTTCCACGTCGGCGTCGTTGGGCACGCGCTTGCGAATGAAGCTCCGCAACCGTGGCCGTTCTTTCGCGATGACCTCGGCGATTTGACGGTCTTGCTCGGTCATCGAAATCACGCTCATGGCTCATCCATCTATCCTCAAGACGGACAAGCATCGCGAATATTGTAGAGATTTCCTACTGGCGAAGCGCGCAATGCTCCTTGACCCGCGCACTTTGCCCGGCTCGCGGTCCATATACAATGTCTAAGGCTTATGTCCTGGTTTAAACGAGAGAACGGCGACTACGAATCAAACCCTGGCTCCGATAACGATGGGGACGGAGCGGAGAAGCGTGTCCGCACCGAGGGCCTGTGGATCAAGTGTCCCGGCTGCCGCCAGGCCATCTTCAAGGCCGACCTGGAAGCCAACCTCAATGTCTGCCCCAAATGCCAAAACCACTTCAAAATCGGCGCGCGCCAGCGTCTTGAGATGTTGCTCGAACCGGGCTATGAAATCGTCGACGGCGGGCTGCGCTCCACCGACCCTTTGAAGTTCGTCGACGTCAAGCCTTACCGGCAGCGTCTGCGCAAGGCGCAGGAAGAGACTGGCCTGGACGACGCCATCATTAACGCCGTCGGCCGGATGGGTCCGCACGAGGTGGTGGTCAGCGCCATGGAATACAGCTTTATCGGCGGCTCAATGGGCGCCGTGGTGGGCGAGACCATCGCCCGCGCTGTCGACCGTGCCCGCCTTGGCCGCAAGCCGCTCATCATTGTCGCCGCATCGGGCGGCGCACGCATGATGGAGGGCGTGGTCAGCCTGATGCAGATGGCCAAAGTCTCGACCGCGCTGGCGCAATTGGACGACGCCAAGGTGCCCTACATCTGCGTTCTCACCGATCCAACTACCGGCGGCGTCACCGCAAGCTTCGCCATGCTGGGCGACCTGAACGTCGCCGAGCCCGGCGCGCTGATCGGCTTCGCCGGCCCGCGTGTCATCGAACAAACCATCCGCCAGAAGCTCCCGGAAGGCTTCCAGCGCTCAGAGTTTCTGCTTGAAAAAGGCTTCCTCGACGCCGTCGTCCATCGCCGCGATCTAAAAGGCTATCTGATCCGCGCGCTGCAGTTCCTAAAAGCTCCCTCGGTCGCCTGACGAGCCCGCACCCGCTCACCCGTAATTGCATTGACAGGGACAGCCACTGCATTCGCGGTGTATGCCACAACCGCGATGTTGCTGTCGTCTTGAGCGGTGACTTGTCGAAACCCCACAGAGCGTTTGTCTTGCTCAGTGAGTCTGCCGCGGCGGACACGGGACTGGAAAGCACTTGTACTCCGGAACCGTCAATTTCTCATACAGGTTTCTAGTACTTTTGCCAGTGTTCCTGCTCAATCAAAGACTGCAAACTAGTCGCCGCATCATTTCCCTGGCAACATCGTGTTGAAGATCGCACGAAGTGATAGTTTTGTCGCCGCGGAATCGGTGAGGCAACCGGGAAGAGGATAAAGATGGTGATCGACTCGAAGGTCCAACACTTCACCATTCGGGAATTGGGCTGCAGGAGTTTTGCGCTCGCGCTGTTGCTGGCGATGGCAATACCTGCCAATTCTGCAGGTGACAGGAAAACAGAGACAATTGACGCCACCGCAATGGGCACCAGCACCCAGATGGGGAAGAATGTGAGCGTCAAGGTGATCATCAATCAATACTCTACCCAGGCGGACAGGCAAGTCCTGATTGATGCGTTTAAGAAAGGCCAAAGTCCGGGTTTAGTCAAAGCGCTCGAAGATATGAAGCCAGTTGGCAGGATTGCCATTACGGGTACGCTTGGCTTCGACCTCAGTTACATTGCCTTGATTCCCTCCCCCACGGGTCGCAAGATTCGGTTCGCGACCAATCGACCGATCAAATTCGCCGAGGCCTACAACAATGGCCGTAGCACCGCCTACAACTTGACTGCCGGCGAATTTGATCTGGACGATTCAGACAAGAGCAAGAACGCCGGTGTTCTCTACCCTGCAGCCCAACTGATCATCAACAAGCAAGGTCAACTTCAGTTTGAGCTTCTCAGAAATTCCTGGAAGCTGGTCAACATCATCGATTGGCACAACGCTGGTTCCAACGAGTAGACGCCGCTTGGCTCCGAAGAGCCGTCATTCGACCGGCGCTGAAGAGACCGTGGCGCTTGGCCACACAACGGACTCAATGTGCCGGTGTCATGGAGTACGGCGTTTCGAGTTTCTGCATCGACCAGGTCGCCTCAGCTTTGGTTCCCATCACAAAGCGCAACTCGCCTCCGCCCATCAATTCCTTGTGCCGAATGAAGAGACGTTCGAGTGGCTTTCCATTCAACGTGACAGATTTGATGTATGCATTCGAAGGGCTCAAATGCTCTGCAAGGACTCTGAAAGTATTTCCGTTGGGAAGGTGCAGCGTGGCTTCGTCGACAAACGGCCGGCCAATCACATATTCGTTCGACCCCGGCGCGACGGGGTAGAACCCGAGCGACGTAAAGAGCAGCCACGCAGACATCTGTCCCAAATCATCGTTGCCGACAAGGCCGTCGGGCGCGGCCCGGTATTGTGACTCCACGATCTGGCGAAGCCTCTCCTGCGTGCGAGCGGGAGCACCGGCGTAATCGTAAAGATAGGCGAGGTGATGGCTCGGCTCGTTGCCGTGGATGTATTGCCCAATCATGCCGCTGATGTCTTCAACATCGGCGTATTGATGCGGGTCCACTTTGGCATCAAACATCGCGTCGAGCTTATCGATAAGTTGCTGCTTGCCCCCAAGCAGATCGATGAGCCCCTGTTCATCCTGCGGCTGATACCAGGAGTATTGCCAGGCATTGCCCTCGGTGAAGCCGCTACCGGCTCCCGCTCGCGCAGGATCGAACGGAACACGGTAATCGCCATTCGCAAGGCGTGGCTCAACAAAGCCATCTTTCGTGTTGAAGTTATTGCGCCAGTTTGCCGCCCGCTTATTGAACGTAGTCGGCGACATCATCGCGATTCATCGCATTCGCCATTCGTGAAATCGTCCAGTCGTCAAAGGCATACTCAACGGTCTTCGAGGCCGCTTCGTCATCGTTGTCGACCGGAACATAGCCGAGGCGCATGTAGTCTCCCAAACTTCCGTATGGACCGTAGGTGGCGCTTGCCACAACCGCGCGCAGTGCTTCATCGGCATCGAATCCGCGAATACCCTTCATGTAGGCATCAACGATTTCCGGCACGGCGTGATAGCCGATCATGCACCATGTTTCGATTCCCTGTTCCTGCCAGATGGGCAGAATGCCAAACGGGCTCTCACGGCGGGAAGCGAGCATGGAATTCACCAGGTCGCTGGTGCGGTCCGGAGGCTCAAGGATTGTCATCAGTGGCTGCTCTGCGCGAAATGTATCCCACAAGCTCAGGTTCGAAACGAAGTGGAAGCCGGCGGCACGGTGGACCTGGTTATCCGGACCGCGATAGCTTCCGTCGACGTCCATAGTCAGGTTGGGCGACATCAGCGCATGGTAGAGCGCGGTGTAGAGGCTTTTCTGAATGTCAGGGGGCGCAGCAATGTCGATTCGCTGGAGTTCCTTCGTCCAGGCGGCCTTCGCGGCAGCATGTACCGCGTCGAAGTCGAACGCGGGCACCTCGGCGTCCATGTTGGCGATCGCGTTGTCTTCGCTGACGGGCGAGAGCGCTACCTTGACCACAAGCGGCTGCGACTGCGGTTTGAATCCAAAGACCGCGACAATGCCGCGGCCCTCAATAGCCTGCGTGTTTTCAGGAGTCGTGCCAGGAGTCTTGAAACCGTGATATTCCACCGGAAAGGGTTCGCGGTCATACAAGCTGTGTTGTTCAATGGGTTGCGAGAACCTCATCGCAAAGTAAAGTTGACGGCCAGGCGCCCAGCCGCGCGTCTCCCGCATCCCTGTGACGGTGCCGTCGTCGCGAATGCGAAGACGCGACCAGAGCACTTTGCCAGGATAGTTGTAAATCGAAGAACGGAGGTCGACCAGGACATGCGCCGGCTTGTCCGCAGGAAACGTATATCGGTGCATGCCAACGCGAGCGCTGGCCGTCAGTTCCACGTGGACGCCGTAGTCGAGTAAATCAACCGCATAATAGCCAGGCTCAGCCGTTTCTTGCTTGTGGCTGAATCGGGACCTATAACCGGAGCCTGGCTTGTCAATGTCACCGGGCTCGAGGCGCACGTCGCCGGCGATGGGCTGGAGCAAGACGTCACCGAGATCTGAATGTCCGCTGCCGGAAAAGTGGGTGTGCGAAAACCCGAGGATTGTGGTGTCTTCATACCGGTAGCCGGATGCCCACTTGTAGCTCTGCTTGAAAGGCCGTATCTGCGTGTCGGGGGAGAGTTGCACCATTCCGAACGGCACCGTCGCTCCCGGAAACGTGTGGCCGTCCGGCCCGGTCCCGATGAACGGATCGACCAGGGCCAGCCTGCCCTGCGCCGAGGGAATCGCTTGCGCGCTCATCGTGCCCGGCCCGAGGAAGAGCAGAGCACCGAACGCCATCGATGCGGCCTTCAACGAGGGATTGGTGCGACGCCAGGCGAGGAGAACCTTAAATACGAAAACTCTGATCATTGGTTTCATTCACTTCAGATCATATCGGGCACGTGTGCAATTGTGGCGATGCGAGAGGCGACAACCCTTGGACCGGAGGCAAACTGATAGATCGGTTTAGAGATTCCGGCCGAAGCCGAGTTGGAAAAGAGAACCGGGCCCATTTATGCCAAGGCATCCGCGGGGGCTTGCGCTGTCTGCCTTACAGCCTGCATGCGCAACTCATAGATCGCCGTGTGCAGGCGTTCGGTCAGCTCGTTGGCCTGGCGCAGATGCATGCCGGTGGTCAGGATGGGCTCGCCCACCACCAGCGTCAGCTCTCCCGGATAGAAATGCCGGGTGTGAATCGGCAGCAAGTCGTAGACTCCGTTCAGTGCGATCGGCACTAGCGGCACCTGGGCGCGAATGGCAAGGTAGGCCGCGCCGGAAAGAAAAGCCTGCAGTTCGCCATTCGGTGTCCGCGCGCCCTCGGGAAACACAAACAACGGCATCCCCGACCGCAGAGCCTTCACGCCGGCCCCCAGGCTCGAGAGTGTCGCATGCGGATTCTCGGTGTTGATCGCAATCTGGCCGGACCGGTTCAAATACCACCCGATGAATGGCAGCGACCATAACTCTCTCTTGGCCAGGATGCGGAACTGCAGCGGCATCGAAGCAAAGATCACCGGCGTATCCATATACGAGGTGTGGTTCGACGCGTAGACCGCCACCGGGTGCTTGTAAAAGTTCTCTACGCCGCGCATCGTCAGGCGGCAACCGGAGATCCACAGGCATCCACGCGCCCACAACTTCGCGATCCGATGCTGCGCCCGTCCTGTCTTGTCGAATACCGAAACCAGCAGCGAGACGGTCCCGAACAGCGCCGTCGATAAGAAGAAGGCCGGCGCCTGAATCACGTTGGTACGCCAGCGATAGAGCCGTGGCAGCGGATCGGGGGGTCGGCTCATGGCTGGGCACCTACCGGCTGCCGCGCGTGCGCAAGCAGAAGGCTGCGCGCCTCGCCCACCAGGTACACCGAACCGGAAACCACAATGACGCCACCCGCGCGACTTTGGGCTGATTTGAGGGCTTGCCCGACCGATTCGGCGGCCTCCGCAGGCGTGCCTGTAGCCTCAGCCGCCGCCAGAAGGTCGCTCATCGGCGTCGCGCGGGGGCTGTGAATCGGCGCAAAAATCACCCGGTCAAATAGCGGAAACAGAATTTGCGCCATCTCCATGACCGGTTTGTCGCGCAAACAACTGAAGATCAGCGTGCGCGGTCCTGCCTCGTCCAGCACATCCCGCAAACCGGCGCGCAGCGCCCATGCCCCCGCAGGATTGTGCGCCACGTCGAGAATCCACTCTGTGCCGCCAGTCGAAAGCCGCTCCAACCGCCCCGGCCAAATGGTCTGCTGGATCCCACCCGCAATCGAGCTGGCTGTAATGGGGATGCCGTGGTTGGAGGCAAGTTCAACCGCTGCGGCAATCGCCAGCGCGACGTTTCGATGCTGATGCGCGCCACGCAGTGGAGAGGCAATCTCGATCAGATGGCCAAGCACCTCCACGGCATACGGCGTCCCTGTTCCAGCATCCATCGGCGGCATGTAGGGCACAGCGCTCACCGCGCGCACACCCAGTTCAACGGCTACTTCGCCCAGTGCCCGGTTCGCCTCAGGATGTTGCGGCAAGGTAATCAACGTACCCCCGGCGCGCAGGATGCCTGCTTTCTCATGCGCGATTGCTGCGATCGTCGATCCCAGCCATTCCGTATGGTCCAGCGAGATGTCTGTCACGATCGAAAGCAGCGGATCGACGATGTTGGTCGCGTCCAGCCGCCCGCCCATGCCGACTTCCAGCACCGCCATCTGCACATTCTCTGCTGCAAAATCGAGGAATGCCATCGCCGTCAGCGTTTCAAAGAAGCTGGGCATCTGCGCCAGCGTGCCCTCCTGCACCAGTTTCCGGGCCGCCTCTCCGACGTGATAGAACAGGCGCGCGAAATCATCGTCGCTGATCTCCTGCCCGGTCGCCTTCCCCGCGCCGCTTAACGGCCCGCCTACATGAATGCGTTCATTGGGCCGGTTCAAGTGCGGTGAAGTGTAGAGTCCTGTGCGGAGCCCCGAAGCCGTCAGGATCGAGGCCAGCGTCGCCGCCGTCGATCCTTTCCCGTTGGTTCCAGCGATCAGCACCGAGGGGAAGCGCCGGTGCGGATTGTCCAGCGCATCGAGCAGAACCCCGATCTCGTCCAGCGAGAACTTGCGCCGGGGCTGGCCCGGCCGGCTGTGCAGCTCCGGCACCATGGCGTTCAGTTCATCGATTGCCGACTGGTAAGACATGGAAAGACAAGTATAGAAGGTTGGCGGTGAGGGATTGCGAATCCGGCCGGAACTCGGCTTGCTGACGATGCGGACCTTAATCGTCAGAGCATTTGGCGGTACCGCCCCGTCCCGTTTACTCCGTTCTGCGATCACCAACCTCACACGTTGAGCCGGTTGGAGGCAGCAACACGACCGTACCAGAGGCCGGAATCCTTGATGGTGCGCTTCTGGTTGCGAAAGTCGGTATAGATCAACCCATAGCGCTCGGTATAACCCTCCGCCCACTGGAAGTTGTCGAGCAGAGTCCAGGCATGAAAGGCGCGAACCCGAGCCCCGTCGTCGATCGCGCGCGCCAGTTCCGCGAGCACTTCGCGGTACCACTGGATGCGACGGCGGTCGGGTATGCGGCCGTTTTCTTCTTCATCGGGTCCATCAAGATACCCGCAACCGCTCTCGGTAATCTCGATGATCGGGTGGTCGTAATCCCTAGAAATCTGGGTAACCAGGTCGTACATGCCGCGCGGCCACACTTCCAACCCGGCGTCGGTAAGCGGACCCTCTGTAGGCATTGCGGCGCGAAAGCGTGTGTAAGGATCGCGCCCGCCCGGTGAATTGCTCTCAATTTCGGTGCCGCTGAAATTGCCTCCGGTTTGAAACCGCTCCTTGCTCGCGTCTGAGACGATGCGGCGCGTGTAGAAGTGAAAGCCCACCCAGTCCAGCGGCGCATAGAGCAGTTTTTCATCGCCAGCTTTAAAGCCCATCAGCTCATAAGGAGGCTCTCCGACAAAAGCCTTCGGATAACGGCCATGCATCGCCGCCTCAAGAAAGAAGACATTGTTCATCGCATGGTATCGGGCCGCGGCTGCGCGATCGTCGTCTGAATCCGTCTTGGGGTATGCAGGGGCCATCTCATACGCGCTCCCCACCGTTGCCTTGGGAGAAGCTGCTTTGACTGCGCGGTGCGCCTCTCCCTGGGCCAGCGCCAGTGTGTGCGCCGCCTTCAGGAAGTCGCTGAAGCTGGTTCGGCAAGGAGGAAAAGCGCCCGCGGCATAGCCCATGAAGGCAATCGCCCATGGCATGTTAAACGGCGCCCATACCGTGATTCGATCACCGAGATGCGTGGCGAGTATCCCGGCATAGTCCGCGAAGTAGCTTGCCAGATCCCGGTTGGGCCAGCCACCCCGGTCTTCGAGCGCCTGCGGAAGATCCCAGTGATACATCGTGCACCAGGGCCGGATGCCGGCCTCAAGCAAAGCATCGACGAAGCGGCTGTAGTGATCCAGCCCCTTCATGTTCGGGGCACCGGTCCCCTCAGGCTGAATGCGTGGCCAAGAAACGGAAAAACGCTGGCTCTTCTGATTGAGGCGTTTGGCCAGTGCGATGTCCTGCGGATAAAGGTGGTACTGATCGCAGGCAACGTCGCCTGTCACGCCGCCCCTTACCTTGCCCGGCGTATGCGTGAATTTGTCCCAGATCGATTCGCCTTTGCCATCCTCATTCCATGCGCCTTCCACCTGGTAGGACGCCGTGGCTGTACCCCATATAAATCCTTCGGGAAAACGCGCCTTTTGTATTAACGAATCGGGAACTGACCCGGGAACCTGGTTTGCGGCGAGCGGCGCAGCGCCGTAGCTGGTGCGACGCAGCACCACGCCTGCGGCTGCGGCCAGCGAACGAGCAGCAAATTGGCGACGGTCCATATTTTCCCCTTCAAACATCTATGAGAATGCTCCGCGCCGTTGATGGTAACAGCCCAGCGAACGCCTCGAGTTCTGCTGCCGGCTGCACAAATTCGCCTCGCCTACACGGTCATCGAAGGGCCCTCAAAATCTGCTCCTCAATCGTTCCTGTGGAACTCTGGCCCGCTCGAACCCCTTGCCTGAAGCGGCTCCGAACCGGCTCTCCACAAAACCCACCCTCTTTGCACAGGCCGTTTTGGTTCCCTTGTGGAAGTCGTGGGAAAAACGCCTCTCCCAGCCCCTTAACCTGCCCCTTTTCCAATTCTCCTGAATTGCACAGCGAGGATTTAGAAAACCGGTACCCCAGCCAAACCCGCTCCAGCAGAGGAGATGGTCAACCTTTCCACTTTTCCTGCCTGAACTACGGGTACTACTGTCTTTTCTTATTACTTCTTATTCCTTTTCCTACTTCCCCGTCGCGCATTTTTGACGGGAAGGAATGCCGTGCCGCTGAAGTCTTACCCCCGAATCCACGGGCCGATGAAAGAGACCAAGAATTCAGAGATGCGCACCGTTTTTCCACGCACACAGAAATGTCCAGGTGAATACAATCAAGTGAGATAGAGATTCGGCGGTTTCCGCCAGCCAGCTTGGTTGATGTAGAGTGGGGCCAGCGTGGAACGGGCTTGAATTCCGGTTTTGATTTGCCGTGATCAACTGTGGCAAACGAGGGGTGGGTTGATGTCGATCGTGGAAACTGAAGTCGAAAAGCCGGCCGCGCAGGGGGCAGCGATGGAGATTACCGTAAGCCGCCAGGAACTGGTGAAAGAACTCACCGCTACGCAGAGCGTGGTGGAACGCAAGACGACCATTCCCATTCTCTCCAACTTTCTTATTGAGGCCGAAGGCGACAGGCTCAATATCACGGCCACTGACCTCGATCAGGCCATCCGCACCAGCGCCGGCGTCAAAGTCAAAAAGCCCGGCTCATGCACGGTCCCCGCGCGCAAGCTCTATGACTACATCAAGCTGCTGCCCGACGGCGACATCTCCATCAAGCTGCTCGAGAACCACTGGGTGCAGATTCGCAGCGGCCGATCCAACACCAAGATGGTCGGCATGGCGCGCGCCAATTATCCGCAGGTGCCCGAGTTCCCCACAGTCGCGGTAACGACTATTTCATCGGTCGCACTCAAGACCCTCATTGCCCGCACCATCTTTGCCATTTCGAACGAAGAATCGCGCTACACGCTGAACGGCGCTTTGCTGGTGATCAAGGCTGAGTCGCTGGCCATGGTTGCGACTGACGGGCATCGTCTCTCGTTTGTCGAAAAACTCGGCGAAACCCTTGAGGGCATCAGTGGCGAAAAGCGCGTTCTGATTCCGCGCAAGGCCTTGCAGGAGCTGCAGCAGTTGCTGGCTAACTCCGAAGCCGAAAAGGTGGAGTTTGCCGATGACGAGCACACTCTTTTCTTTCGCGTCGGCCATCGCACACTCAGCACGCGCCGTCTCTCCGGCCAGTTTCCCAACTACGAGGCTGTCATGCCCCGCGACAACACCAAGTTCGCCGTGGTGCGGTCGAGCGAGCTGTCCGCGGCCATCCAGCGCGTGGCGCAGTTCGCCGACGAGCGCTCGGGAGCCATCCGCATGCGGCTCGAGGGCAACGAGCTCAAGATCAGCAGCAGTTCGACGGAATCAGGCGAGAGCGAAGACACTATCGACACGCCCTACGCCGGCGATCCCATCGTGGTAGGCTTCAATTCGTCGTACATCATCGACTTCCTCAAGGCTCTGGGCAACGAAGGCGAAGTCCGCCTTGAGTTCAAGGACTCGCAATCCGCCGGCCAGATGCGCCCCGAGGACCCCGACGCCGAATACAAGTCGCGCTATGTGCTGATGCCGATGCGCATCTGAAGAAATCTGACGGAGGCAAACGCAAAAACAGGCAAACATTGGCCAAACGGCCACGGTTTGCCTGTTTCCAATGATGAGTACATTTGCCGCGACTGGAACAAAGTTTTGGCGCCCCAAACTCGGGGCCTGTTTGCGGCCATTGCGCGCTTATGCGTGGTAACATCCACTCATTCGGTTCCCCACCGGCTTGAGCGGCGGAGGTCAAGGTGAACGCAACCACACGGCGTAGTTTCCTCAAAACAGGCCTGGCTGCCGGAGCCATGGCGACGACGGGAATCCTTCCGCTGGGCGCCGCCAGGCGCACCGCGACCGATACGGTCGTGCTGGGCCGCTCAAAGATGGAAGTGACTCGGTTGGCCTTCGGAACCGGGACGGACGGCGGCGCGGTGCAGGCCGCGCTGGGGCAGCAGGAGTTCACGCGGCTGGTGCGCTACGCGTACGACCGCGGCATCCGCTTCTTTGAGACGGCTGAGGCCTACCAGACACCGGGAATGCTTGGCGAGGCGTTGAAAGGCCTGCCTCGCGACAGCTATCAATTGATGAGCAAGGTGACCACGTTTCACGAGGGCATTGACCCGCAGGTCAAGTTCGACGAGTTGCGGCGCACCTCGCAGACCGAATACTTTGACATCATGCTGCTGCACTGGCAGCACACGCCTGACTGGCCGGAGACCACGAAGCGCTGGCAGGCCGGAATCCTTGAGGCGCAGCAGAGGAAGATCATCCGCACGCATGGCGCCTCGGTCCACGGGCTGCCGGCGCTGCGACAGATGCCGGGTACAAAGTGGCTCGACGTGGGACTGATCCGCATCAATCACAACGGCGCGCGCATGGACGGGCCAACCTATGAGGACACCAACCACCCCGACAACGTGAGCGAGGTTGTCGATCACATCCACCAACTGAGGAACGAAGGGCTGGGTGTGATCGGCATGAAGCTGTGCGGCGGCGGTCAATTCGAGCACAGTCACGATGACCGTGTAAAGGCGCTGCGGTTTGCTTTCCAGAATGCAGGGGTGGAATGCGCAACGATTGGCTTCAAGAGCACGCAGGAGATCGATGAGGCCATCAGCAACATGAATCTGGCGCTGGCCTAGGCTTTCGAATCGCACACCGGAGTATGAACCCGCTGACTACAGCAATGCCTGAGTTATTGTGTTCTGTCGTAGTTCCGTGCAGGGTTGCCGCGCCCTGATGGTTGCGTCGACATAAGTGCGGTGGCTCAGGGAGCTACTCAGGAATTGCAATAGCCGGCGCCTTGGCGCGGAGGCCGGATGTTTTGCCAAACATGATTGGCGGCTGTCGTTGCCAATCACCAGGTCAGCGCGACCGTCATCGTCTTCCATCCTTCGCCGGGCGGGAAGTTAACAACGAGCAAAGCCGGCGTTGCCGGATCGTCCGTAAGCTCTCGCATCGATATCTTTGCCTCGCCGGCAT
The DNA here is from genome assembly GCA_963800145.1 of uncultured Acidobacteriaceae bacterium. Lineage (GTDB taxonomy): Bacteria > Acidobacteriota > Terriglobia > Terriglobales > Acidobacteriaceae > Telmatobacter. Next base: position 331,415 of record CAWCZX010000003.1, read on the forward strand.
CCGGACCCGATGTTTCGTTCTGAACCTTCGGGATGAAATGGCCATGACGAACCAGGCTGACGGCTCCCTCGCTGCCGCCGAGTCCTTCGGCTGTAAGCACCAGCTTGTGATCGCTGTACTCGGAATGAACGATCCGGAAGCGAGAAGTGCGCGCGCCGGGCAGAGGAGGACGGTCTGGCAGTGCCCCGCGCACACTTTCAGTTACATTCGTAAGATTCACCAGCAGTGGATCGATCTCGAGTGCAGGCAATGGAATGAGAAGCCCCTTAAGCGAGGCAGCCCGAAGTTTTTTCGGGACCCTCATATCGCCGACAGGTCCAAATGCGGCTCCAGCCGCATCGCTGCGCAAATGCCACGCGTCCCCGGGATTCGCACCGAGCGAAACCTCCAGCGTTGCGCCCTTCCGGTCGAAGCTCAGGGATGTGGGGCCGCCAGGAAATCTGCAGATTCATCACCGCGGCGTGATCCCATCCCGCGGGCAGTTGCGGGTTCACTGTGATCGTCTTCGTCTGCGCATCGATGGAGATCCCGAACATACCGCGCAGTATCGGCGTAATCACCATCGCCGACGACCAAAGCTGGTGACTCGTGCTCCGTCCAAACGGAACGAAGAAATCGCCGGACAGCAGTTCCGTCACCGCGCCCAGATCCTGCGCGCGCGTCAGGTTGGCGTTCTCCATCAGAATCTGGTAGCCAGCCAGGGGCTGCCCTCCGCGATATTCGGCTAGCGCGGCCCACCCCGTAAACAACGGCCACACTGACCCCTGGTGATAGCTCATCCCGTCATAAAACTTTTCGTTATTCGCGATATCGCGCAAACCCCAGTCCGTATTCAGCGTCGCGCCGGCAAATTGCGATAGGCAACCCGAAGGTTGCGCAAGGATCGCTTTGCCGTTTGCCGGGTCCCACCATGCAAGCGCCGGATACACAGTCCTGGTCCGGTCAAGCGAGCCATTCACATGGCGGCTGAATGCATAGCAGCCTTTCTCGGGATCGGGATACTCGGCATTGATCGTCTTGGCAATCGTCTCCGCCCGGGCCTGCGCGGCCTGCGAATCCTTCTGGTCTTGCATCAGGGAAGCAATCTCCGCCATCGCCGACGATGCCTGCTGATCGAGCAGAGCAAGATAGATTTCCTGGTGCGGCATGCCGGTGGGCCAGCTCTCAACCCAGCCGGTGCCCTGCGAGTTGTCGTAGATGCCGTCGTGGTCCGTATCGTGCGCGGGATCGGTCTCAAAGGCCCAAGCCTTCTCGATGGCGTCGCGATGAGTGGTCAGAAACGCCACATCGCCGCTCGCCCGCACATAATCGGCCACCGCCATCAGGAACAGGGGCGTCGAGTCGGCCGCGGCATACATATAAGGAAAGGCTTGCCAGTCGATCTGCGGGGCCGTCTGCGAATACTCGTGCATGATCTTGCCGTCGCCCCGCTGCCGGCGGATCAGGAATTCCAGTTCCGCCTTCGAGAGCGCGAAATCGCCATATCCATTCACGGCATAAAGGGTGTAGAGCGCGTCGCGCCCAAAGAACCATCCAAAGCCCGGCCGCGCCGAGTCGCCGGATTCGAAGTAACCCGCCACCAGCGCCGTTTCGCCGCTGGGTTGGGCGATGGCCCGCAACTGCTCAATCGAAACCTCGGCCCACTTGAACGCCTCGTTGAGCCCCTTATCCGGCGTCTCAATCGAAACCGAATCGGCCAGCAGCTTTTTATATTCCTCCGCATGGGCCTGGTAGGTTGCCGCAATTCCGGCGTTGAGCTGGGCGAGCGTCTCTTCAAGAGCGCGGGTGTTGGCGGCGGCGGTGGTGGTGCCCACCGCCATCAGCAGCGGAAAAAGCCGGCCTTTGTCGCGGACTGGGTCAATGTGCAGCTTCAATTCAGTGGGATAGAATTTGGGCCGCTCCTGGTAAGGCGCCAAAATGCCAGGTTGCGCGCCGGGGATCGTCACCGCCGCGGCCAAGTCGGGATAGTCGGTATGCAGCACGTAAAATCCGCCCCTCGCGATCCACTCCGCGTCGGGAACGCCGTCATTTCGTTCGGGCCACATCCAGCGCAGTTCCGGGGTAAACCGAAAGGTAAAGTCGGTGGGGTGCAGGCAATCAAACTCGTAGAGGACCACCGGGCCCGTCCCGGCCGGCGCGCCGTTGGGCGAAAACATGATCTGCCGCACGGTGAATCCGATGTGGCTGATAGGTGATGATCGTCCGGTCGGGCCGGACGTCGATCTCCGCGGCCATCTGATTCATATTGATGGGGATCGTATAGCCCTCGATGTTGGCCTCAATGGTCAGGTGAGACAGCACCTTCACCGGCAACACCCATGCCTCGAAGCCGCCGTCCTGCTGGCCCAGCAGCACCCCGTGTTCCCCCGCCACAGTGAACGGCTTTTGGGGCTCGGCGTGGGCGCGGATCACGGGACCGCTGTCGTCAAAACCGAACGCCGGAATCGAGGTGAAAGTTGAAACAGCCTGCTGCGCCCGGCTCACATAGGGGATCGCGGAAATTATGACAAGCAGCAAGGCAGCAGCCATGCTGGAGGCAGAGATACGACTGCGCATCGTGATGTCCTTTGTGTGCAGCTCAAAGCCAACAGTCTAGAGCATTTTCCTGAACCTCCGCATGGACAGCTTCTCTAAGTCGGCTATCGGTCTCTGAGTTTTCATATTCAATGGGGAAATTCTATAGAATTCAGAACAATTCGCTTCTCTAAACAAGCCTCTTCCGGTGGCGTCGGTGTAACCATTTGAATTCCCAAAATATACCGGTCATCCCTCCAGCGGGCTGTTTGGCACGCTAATTGCTTCATCGGAACCCAATTGGGGGGAGAGTTCTTCCTTTCGCGACGTTCGTCCGACTTCTCCTCAATTTGGTTCGAGAGCGGTTCCCCTTTGTTCGAGCTGCCCTTGCCAAGACCGTGCCAAGTGGCTTTGTAGATCGATCCGAGCCGCTCGGCGTGGCAGTTTGACGGCAGCGCACGTAAACCACTCAAAAGCCACAGAATCGATGCGCAGCGAATCGATCGAAGCTCGCTGCATGGCACGCACATTTGAATGGTTCGCCTTCCCCGGCGCCCGGAATAGGAGCCACCTATGAACCGCATGCTTCGGTATTTGCTCGTTCTTCTCTCGTGGAGTCCTTTCTTCATCAGCCAGCTTTCCCCAGCTCAGGGCATTATCACTGGCTCCATCACTGGGAGCGTGACGGACCAGACAGGTGCCGTCATTGCCAACGCGTCGGTTACCGCTGCCGGCGATAACACTGGAACTACGTTCCAGGCGAAGACCGACGGCGCAGGACATTTCCTCATCTCAGACGTACCCGTCGGCTCCTACCACCTCAATATCGCGGCTACCGGATTCGGCGCAGGAGAAGTCAAGCACGTCGTAGTCGTAGCAGGAAATGCGACCTCGATCGGCAGCCAGGCGCTGAAACTGGGAGCTTCGTCACAGACGGTTGAGGTGGAGGCAGGAGCATCAGAGCTGCTGAACACCGATTCGCCGCAGGGCGGCCTGACCGTCGACAGCACCCAACTTGCGAGCTTGCCCGTCAATGGCGCAATGGACAATGCCACGCTGATGGTGCCCGGCGTTGTCCAAACTCACTCGGACTCCATGTCCAACACCAATGGTGCGAACTATTCCGTGAACGGCCAACGTGGCCGCTCCAACAACTCGGAGATCGACGGACAGTCGAACAACGACAACATGGTAGCCGGACCGAGTTTCTTTTTCTCCAACCAGGATGCGGTCCAGGAACTCCAGATCATCACCAACGACTTCAGCGCGCAGTATGGCCGCAACATGGGCAGCGTGGTGAATTACATCACCAAGAGCGGCACCAACACGTTCCACGGCTCCGGATTCGAGATGTATACAGGCTCGTTTCTTTCGTCCCTGTTGCAGTCGCAGAAAGCGCCTCAATATGGATTCTGCCCTCCTGGCGTCAGCCCAGACACTGGATGCTCGGCTCCTATCACGCCGCGGTTTGTTTCAAATAACTGGGGAGGGACTCTGGGTGGTCCGATCCTGAAGAATAAGCTCTTCGGCTTCGGAAGCACCTTCTGGACGCACCAGTATCAGGCCGGCGCCACCGACACCTCCGGCGGAGCTCTCTTTCCTGACGCGAATGGACTACAGCAGTTGCAGGCGTCTTTTCCAAACAACCCGGCCGTCATCAACATGGTGAAAAATGGTCCTTATTCGATTCCTCTCGGCAATCCGACGGCATTTGGCACACCTTCGGTAGTTTCGGTGACGGACGGCACCTCTACTGCCGATATCGAAGTTTCGCAATTCAAGCGCAATCTGAACTCGGCCATCCTAGACCAGGAGGAACTCGGGCGCATCGATTATCAGCTAACCGATAAAGACCGGTTTTACGTCCGGTATAACTACCAGAACAATCCGTTCCTTCCTGCGTTCTATCTGTACACGGCGGCTGGTATTGCGTCGGGTGGGTACTCAAATGTGAACGGCATCACGCATCAGGTTGGGGGAGACTGGACTCACACCTTCACGCCTTCCATCGTCAACCAACTGCGCTATGGCTTCCAGCAGTCGAACATCGCGTTCGAGTCAGGAGGCATTCCCAACTGCACCATCAGCAACTTTGGGCCTTGCTCCTCTGTTGTAACGATGGGGACGGGCGGGGGCGTCTCTCTGGCGAGTTTCGGGTACGGCGCCGGCTCGCTCACCGGCGGGAACCTCCCGCAGGGCCGTTTCATCAAGGTGAACCAGGTACAAGACAACGCAAGCTGGACCGTTGGGCGCCACACCATCCTCTTTGGTGGTGAGTTTGATCACCAGAACTCGCCGGCCAGCGGCCTGCCCAACGCCCAAGGCTCTTTCGACTTCACCCCCGGCGCCGCCGGTCCTTTGCGCAATGCGACCGGTCCCTATTACAACGGCCTCACTGCCATGTTGGAAGGCGTTGCATTCGCCCAGCTAACCGCAGGAAATACGACTACAGCATTCACGGAGCCGGACCTCGCGTTTTACGCGCAGGACAACTGGAAGGTGAGGCCGAATCTCACCCTCAATCTCGGGCTGCGCTATGAGTATTTTGGACAAAGCGTGAATGAGCTGCACAACCTGAGCGTGCAGCAGCAGACAGGCCCTCACCCATTCTGGGATACGACCTTGCCGCTTTCGGCCACAACGTTCCCGTACATCAATCCGAGTTACAGGAATGTTGAGCCGCGCATCGGACTGGCCTACACACCCGGTGCTGCGAACAAGATGGTTGTGCATGTGGGATTTGCCATCAATGTCGATCCTGCGTTTTACAACATCTTCCTGAACGCCGCCCAGAGCGCCCCGCTCGTGAATGCCGGCAACTTTACCTGCGACGGCATTACGGTCCAGTGTCTGCCGGGTAACAGCTGGAACTTCAACACAGTGCAAGCGTTGGATTCCCAGTTCATTCCCACCGGCGGGGATCCGCGTCTGAACCCCCAGACCCTGGTCCCGACCAGCTTCAAAAACCCGATGGCGGAAACCTACACGCTAGGCGTTCAATACCAGGTGTTCCCCGCTGGCGTGATGGAAGTTCGCTACGTTGGAAATCACACCTTCAGCCAATTCCAGTCTCTGAACACAAACCCCGATATTCTGGATGTACAGGCGGCGTTTCCGAGCTACGGCCAAGGGATTACCGTGTGCACGGATCCCACCGCCACCGGCTACACGAGGCCGAATTGCAACTACAACGCGGTCAACACCGTTAGCAACACGGCGTTTTCGATCTACAACGGATTGCAAACATCGCTGACCTTGCGTAACTTCCATCACTGGACCGGAACAGCCAGCTACACCTACAGCCGCACCATCGACAATGTCAGCGAGATTTTCTCCACGGGCAGCGGCGGCACAACAAACGCCTTTGCCCAGGACCCGCTCAACTCGGATGTTGGCGAACGCGGCGTCAGCGGCAACTCCTATCCGAGCGTATGGGGAATCCAGGCGCAGTATACCGAGCCCGCGTACATCACCCAGAAAGGGTTGCTTGGCCGGGTGCTCGGCGGTTATTTCTTCAATGCCTTTTACCAGTTCAACGGGGGACAGCCCTTTACCCCATTCCAAAACGCGATCGCGCAATCGCCTTTTGTCAACGCGGCCGACCCGCTGGCATCAACGAATTTCTGCGATTTCGGGTTCGCGCAGGCATTCGACGCCGGCGGCGCCATCAGCCAGTGCCGCCCCATCCTGTCGAACAAGTCGGCTCCGTATAATACCGTCGGAATCAACACCGGTGGAGGCAATTACATCGACTACACCACGGGCGTGGCGGGGGCGCGGTCCTCCTTCCATTGGCTGTGGAACAACCAGTACGAGGCAATGTCGCTGGGCAATCCGTTTCCGGGCGTGGGACGCAACACCTTGCGGGGCGACAGCTTTAACAACCTCGACCTGACCGTTGGCAAGAACATCAAGCTCACTGAGCGCGTAAACATGTCGCTGCAGATGAGTGCCTTCAACGCGCTCAACCGCGCCTACTACGGCACCCCGGATGCGAATTTGGAAGACAGTCTCCAGGTGCTGAACGGGCTCCCCAACATCTTCCTGACCAACTATTTCGCAGGCACGAGCGGAGGAAGCTCGGCGGCGGGCGGTGCCTATTTCCAGGGAGCCGGCAACCGCAACGTGCAGCTCATTGGCAAGATCACTTTCTAAAGACAAACGACGTCCGCGCGGGGTTCCGCAATTTGGGGCGGGGTCAACAAGGGGGAGCAAGTCGTCTGGCGCTCCCCTTTGTTCTTGCCGGGTGCACACCTTGCCTCACCCCCAAAAGCTGGGCCTCTTTGGCGCTGTCCCGTCGTCCCACAGCGCCGCCAAGCGCTATGCAGCGCCTCGGCGCCGCTCCCGCAACTCCGGGTGGCGTTCTCTGCGACCATGTGAGAGAATCCCTCCACACCGGCTTTTTCCCCGCTTGCCCAAAGGAAATCTCGAATGCCTGAAGCAGCAGTCGCCGCTACCATCTTCTCCTTCGACGTGGAACGCAAGGGCACCCTGGCCGTCGTGCGCTGTCGCGGTAAATTGGTGGCGGGCGTCGCTGATAAGCTCTACGCCCGTATCAGCCAGCTCATCCCCGATAGCAAGCGCATCGTACTCGACCTCACCGACCTGAGCCACATGGACAGCATGGGCCTGGGCACCGTGGTGCGCCTCTACGTCTCCGCCAAGTCGGCTGGCTGCTGTCTTGAACTGGTCAACCTTGGAAAAGGTGTCCGTCACCTTCTCGGCGTGACCAATCTCCTCTCCGTTCTCACCACCATGTGCGAAAACGGTATCTCGATCCGATTCTGACCGCTTGGCCGATTCTGACTCTTTTACGCGGATTTTCGCAGAGGTCGCGGTCCCTGCATTTGGAAGGATATGCTTCGTTCCGACTCCCGATCCACCGCGCGCCGACGACCAGCCAGCAACTCTGCCGCGCCGATTTGGCCGCAGACAACGCCTGTTTGCCGGTCCACAACCGGCATGCTGAGTACACCGGTCGTCGCCATCTCCTCCGCGACCGCCCTGCAGGTCTCATCGGAGTAGGCAAAGATCTCCGGCAATCCCTCACATTGATCGCTCGCAGCTTCGTCGTCGCCCGCTGCCAATGGCTGTGTCATCACGTCCGCGACACTCACCATTTCAAGCGGGTCAACCCCATATTCGCGCGACAAATGATATCCGCGGCGGCTAAGCTTCTCCGTAAGAATCGAGCGCGGCATCACCAATGAGGTCACGAGATACGACGCAGTGCAGGCCAGTGCGAGCGGCAGCAACGCCGGCAAAGCGTGGGTTAGCTCCACTGAGAAGAGAATTGCGGTCAGCGGCACACCCAGCGCGCCCGAGAGCATCGCCCCCATGGCCATCAGCGCCCAAAGCGCTTGCGTTTCTGCCGGCATGTGGGCCAACTGTGCCGCAGCCTCTCCGATCGCCGCGCCAATCATCAGGATCGGAGCAAGCACACCTCCTGACGTTCCGGAACTCAATGAAAATGCCCACATCAGCGATTTGACCAGGATGAGCCCAAGCAGCAGGGCCACAGGGGCGTTCCCGCGCAGCACCTCCGCAATGTTGTCGTAGCCGACCCCCAGTCCACGCGGAAAAAAGAATCCGCCCACGCCGATTCCGATGCCCCCGATCGCGGGCCACCACATCCAGTGCACGCGCAGACGCCCGCAAAAATGTTCAAACCCATCCTCAAAGCCATACATCAGGCGGCTGAGTCCCGCCGACGCAAATCCGACAAGGATCCCCAGCGGTACAGCCACCAGCAGCGACTGCCCGAGATGAATTGCCGAGTGGAGCTCAACTGGGAACAGCGGCCCTGGTCCAAGCCAGAAGATGCGCAAGGCACCTGCCAAAACGCTAGCTGCCGCGACTGGCACCAGCGAGCGCGGCCGCCATTCAAAGAGAAGCAGCTCCACGGCCAGCAAGATCGCTGCAATCGGCGCCGCAAAGGTTGCCGACATGCCTGCAGCCGCGCCTGCCACCAGCAGGGTCGTCCGCTCGGCATCCGTCAGTTTGAGCCACTGCGCAACCAGCGAGCCGAATGCCCCGCCGGTCATGATGATCGGTCCTTCCGCTCCAAAAGGTCCGCCTGACCCGATGGCGATCGCCGCCGACAACGGTTTGAGTACCGCCACCTTGGGATCGACGCGCGCGCCATTCAGCAGAATCGCCTCAATGGCCTCCGGAATCCCATGCCCGCGAATCTTGTCTGACCCGAAGTGAGCAATGAGACCGACCAGCAGCCCGCCGATGACAGGCGTCAACATCATGAGCCATGGTGAGAGCGGCGAACCGGCAGGCCCAACCATCGCCATGCTCAGCCGGTGGTAGTAGAAAATGTTTGTGGCCAGCGCAATGGCGTGCAAAAGAATCACGGCCAGGACGGCCGCACCCGAGCCGATTACGAGGGCCACCCCTGTCAGCAGCCACACCCGGCGGTCCACAGTAAAATCTCGCAGTGCAGAGGGCCTCGATCTCATCGGGCCCCCGCAGAAGCGCCAACGCGCGCGTGATTTTTTACCCGTTCCAGCGCGAGCGTCAACCGAGGCGCCAGCTCATTCAGCTCCCGCGCATGATCCCCCGCCAACTTGCCGAGAAGCTTCCTGCCCTTGCGCGTCACTTGCAAAATCGCCCGCCTGCCATCATCGGGGTCCGGAGTTCGCACTAGCAGGCCTTCGCGCTCCGATCGATCCACGAGTTCCACCGCGCTGTTGTGTTTAAGCCCCAGGCGCTCAGCAGCATAGGCAATCGTTACGGCCGTGGCGTCGGGCGCGCCCGCTACCTGCAAGAGAAGCTGGTGCTGCCTCGGCTGTAGCCCCGCCTCCAGCGCCGCGCGTTCACTGAACTGCAGAAAGCAGCGCAATTCATAACGAAAATCTGCCAGCGTCCTGACCAATTCATCAGAACCAGTCTCTGAAAATCTATCCTTCATATATATATCGTATCACGACATATATGTATCAGTAAACTGCCTCCTCAATTCCCCTGGAATGCATGTAAAAGCGGTTCGTCAAACCCCTGCGCGAACCCGCTCTTGACAATTGATAGTCGTATGTCTACCATCACCCCCAGATTGAGGGTCGAATGTCTTCTATGGCGAAACAGACACCGCAACGGGCCGGTCTTCTCCAGGGCACCCTGGACATGCTTATCTTGCGAACGCTTCTTTACGGACCCGCGCACGGACATCAGATCGGGAAACATATTCAGAGGACCACCCACGACTTTCTGCAAATGCAGCATGGGTCGCTCTATCCCGCCTTACATCGTCTGGAAGAAAGAGGATGGGTAAGCGCGAAGTGGGAGACCGCTCCTGATCGAAACCGGGAATTTAAGTATTATCGGCTGACGGACAAGGGCAGAAAGCAACTCCTCGTCGAAGAGTCGCAGTGGAAGCAGATGGCCGAGGCGGTGGCTCGCGTGATGTGGCCCGCCGTCGAGGAGAGTTGACATGAAATGGTGGCAGATCAAGAAACGCGCCGCGGACCTCGAGCGAGAACTGCGCTCTGACCTCGAGTTGGAAGAAGAAGAGCAGCGCGAAGATGGCCTGCCGCCCGGAGAGGCCCGCCACGCCGCCCGGCGCGCCCTCGGCAATACGACCCTGATCAGAGAGCAGACACACGAAGCATGGGGCTGGGCTGGCTTGGAGCGCTTGTGCCTGGATGTTCGCTATGCAATTCGACAATTGCTCAGGTCGCCGGGATTCAGCCTTGTTGTAGCGATGACGCTCGCGCTTGGCATCGGCGCAACGACCGCGATTTTCACATTGGTCTATGACGTAATGCTGCGTCCGTTGCCGTTTGCGCAACCGGACCGGCTTGTGACCATGGAAGAAATAGCTGCGGAATGGAGCAATATCTATCCCACCCTGCCCGTGAGTGCGAATCACTTTGCTTTTTGGCAACAAAACAATCGCAGCTTCGATTCGATGGCCGTGATGCAACAAGGCTCTGCTCCACTCGGAGCCGATGGCCGACCGTCCCAGGTGGGTGTGTTGTCTGCCACGCCTGGGATCTTTTCTGTGCTCCGGGTACAACCGCAGTTGGGGCGGCCCTTTACAGGGATCGAAGCGCAGCCGGGTAATGACCATGTCGCGGTACTGATGTACGAGCTGTGGCGCGTGCAATTTGGCAGCGATCCCGGCATTGTAGGGAAAACCATTCGGCTGAATGGCTTTCCCTATACCGTGATCGGCGTCATGCCGCAGTCGTTTTACATGCCCGCGGTGCAAACGATAGCCTCGATCGGCGAAACAAGCCGCCCGTTGCCCATCGGAGTGCTGGAGCCATTGGCCTTTTCAAAGGAGCGGCTGGCCGAGGAGATGGGTGATCTGAATTACTTTGGGTTGGCGCGGCTGAGACCGGGTGTATCCGTCGCTGCGGCCACGGCAGAACTGAACGCGCTGCAACACACGATCAGCGCAAATCTGCCGGCTGACGAAAAGGCAACCCTCTCGGCGGTGCTCACTCCGTTCCAGGCGCAGCTGGTGGGGAATAACCGAAAGCCGCTGCTTATCCTGCTGGCGGCTGTTGCAGGCTTGTTGCTGGTGGGATGCGTGAACGTCACAAACCTGCTGTTGGCGCGCGCGGTCGGGCAGAAGCAGCAGATGGCGGTGGCTGCTGCCCTCGGCGCGCAGCGTGCGGAGCTGGTGCGCATGGCACTCCGGGAAACCGCTGTGCTTGCCGTCGCCGGAGGTGGGCTGGGGGTTTTGCTTGCAGCGAGCATCGTGCCCACGATGCAGCGCTATCTTCCTCCGGCCCTTGATTTTCGTGGCCCCCTTCATCTGGATTGGGCTGGAGCGGGATGTGCGCTGCTTCTGGCAGTGCTCGCGACCATGCTGGCCGGCGCGGCGCCGGCCTTTATGGTCTCCCGTACAGCTCCTAACGAGGTTCTTCGCACCGAGTCACGGCTGGCCAGCGAATCGCGCGGGAGCCGGCGCATGCGGCGCGTTCTTGTAGGAATCGAAGTAGCTGTGAGCGTCGCGGTGGTCCTGATGACCGGACTGCTGACTACCAGCCTCATAAAGCTCATGAGCGTCGACCGCGGATTCACCGCAGAACGCACGATGACGGCCACCATTGACCTGCCCATGGAGTCTTACCGTGATGACCAGCCTCGCGCGGCATTTTATAGGGAAGTTCTGGAGCGCATGGATCGGCTGCCCGGAGTGGAGCATGCAGCCGTCACAAGTGTGCTGCCGCTGACCGGCGACAGTTGGGGCGATTTTGCGCGGGTTGCCGGAGACACGCGGCCGGTTACGCAATTGCCGCTCGAGAGCTTCCGCTCTGTCAGTCCGGAGTACTTCTCGACCATCCATCTGCAATTGATCGCGGGACATTTCTTCAGCCAGAGCGACTGGGGCAACAACCTTGCTCTCATTTCAGAAAAGACGGCGAAGTCATTATGGCCGGGAAAGAATCCCGTTGGGCTGCAGTTTAGCCGCGGGGATCGCACCAAAGAGAAACCGTTTACGGTTATCGGTGTGATAGCCAATGCGCGGACAATCTCCCTTGCTAAGCCGGATCCGATGATGATTTACGTTCCTTACTGGTACCGTTGCGAGCCCGTGGCTGGACTGGTGGTGCGAACGCGCCAGGATCCCTCCGAGATGGCGAATGCGATCCGGCAAGTCATATGGAGCGTTGATCGCAGTGTGCCCGTCCCCGCAGTGCGCGCGCTGGGTGGTGTGGTCGCGGACTCGGTGGCAAACCAGCGCTTCGAGATGGATCTCTTGCTCCTGTTCGCGGTCAGTGCGCTGTTTCTGGCTGGACTAGGGATTTATGGTGTGATCACCTACTCCGTCGTACAACGTTACCGCGAGATCGGATTGCGCATGGCGCTGGGGGCGCAGCGCGCGAACGTATACCGGTTGGTGTTCCATGATGGGCTGCTTCCCGTTGTAGCAGGTGCAGCTGCGGGTGTCGCGCTTGCGTTCGCATCAGGGCGCCTGGTCAGCAGTCTTCTCTTCCAGGTGAGCCCGTACGATCCAGCGCTAACCATTGGAGCGGTCTGCGCGTTGCTTGCCGTGGGGACAACTGCCTGCCTGCTGCCTGCCCGCCGCGCTGCGTCCGTCGATCCGATGCAGGCACTGCGAAGTGAATGACGCGCTGCTTGCGGAAAGTGGCCCACCGCCGAGGAGGATTGAACAATTGCGAACGGGGCAATCGGGGTATATTCTCACCTGACCGGGAAAGCACTTGGGGACTTATCGCTTGACCGGCGCGTGCGTCGCATTTTCTCTTGATTCCAAGCTTTAGAGTTTCGTTGAGTGAAAGGAAGAACGTGTGCTAAGGCTAAAACTTCGGACTGCCCTCCTCTGGCTTCTCACCTCGATGTTCATCGATTGCGTGGCGCACGCCCAAACCAAACTTCTTCGCTTTCCCGATATCCAGGGCGACAAGGTGGTTTTTACCTATGCGGGTGATCTTTGGACCGCATCGACATCGGGTGGAATGGCGACACGGCTGACCGCGCATCCGGGCGTAGAGATGTTCGCGAAGTTTTCTCCTGACGGGAAATGGATCGCGTTCACGGGCCAGTATGACGGCGATGAGCAGGTGTATGTGATCCCCTCGACCGGCGGTGTTCCCAGGCAACTCACCTTTTATCCCGCGCGGGGGCCTCTGCCGGCGCGGTGGGGCTTGGACAACCAGGTATACGGATGGACGCCGGATGGGAAGTCGGTGGTTTTCCGGTCGCTGCGGGAGTATTTCTCGCCGGCCGACTCGCGGCTGTACACGGTCTCGATGGATGGAGGGCTCCCGCAGCCGCTGCCGATGCCGAAGTCGGGAGCCGGTGATTTTTCGCCGGACGGGAAAGAGATGGTGTACTCGCCGCTCTTCCGCGACTTCCGCACCTGGAAGCGCTATTCCGGCGGATGGGCGCAGCAACTCTATATTTTTGACCTGAAGTCGCATGCGGCGGAAAAGATCACCAGCGACGTGCGATGCCACCGTGATCCGATGTGGGTGGGCGATGACATCTACTACTCATCAGACAAGGACAACACGCTGAATCTTTATTCCTATGATCCGAAAACGAAGACGACCGAGGAACTGACCCACTACACAAAATGGGATGTTCGCTGGCCGAGCACGGATCACAAGGGACGGATTATTTACGAGCTGGACGGGGAACTGAACATCTACGACATTGCCGGCAAGACTTCAACACATCTCTCGATCACGGTGCCGACGGATGCACTGGCGATGCGGCCTTCACGGGTTTCAGCAGCCGGGCACATCGAGTGGACGGAGCTGAGCCCGAAGGGCGAGCGCGCTTTGATGGTTGCGCGGGGGGATGTGTTTAGCGTGCCAATTGAAAAAGGCGCCACGCGGAACCTGACTGACTCGTCGAATGCACACGAGAAATACGCGGAGTGGTCGCCGGACGGGGCATCGATTGTGTATGTCAGCGACATGGATGGCGAGGAGGAACTCTACCGGATCAGCCAGGACGGGCAGGGCAAGCCGGAAGAGCTGACGCACGGATTCCACGCCGCGCTGTATCAGCCGAGCTGGGCGGATGATGGGAAGCGGATCGCCTTCAGCGACAAGGACGGCAAGCTCTACGTGCTGACCCTGGACGACAAGAAGGTCACCCAGATCGCGCAGAATCCGCGCGGGCGGATTGGTTCGTATCCGTGGTCCGACGATGGTGGCTTTCTGGCCTTCACTATGGATGAGCCGAGTGGCTTCTCCAGCATTTATGTGTGGAGCGTTGCCGACGGGCAGGTGCATCGCATCACCGACCCGATGTATGACTCCGGTCAACCGGCATGGGATCCGGAGGGGAATTACCTCTACTACATCAGCACGCGCGAATACCAGCCGCAGTTGAGCCAGATCGAGTTCAACTTCGCCACCAACCGCGGAAACGAGCTGCTGGCCCTTGCTTTGCGCAAGGATGTGAAGAATCCGTTCGGGCCCCAGAGCGACGAGGTGACAGTCACCAAGCCGGGCGAGGAGGCGACGGAAAAGAGCAAGGCGGACGACAAGAGCGTCGACAAGGACAAGGCGGGCGATAAGGATAAAACCGGGGAGAAGAAGGAAGAGAAGAAAAAGGAATATATCCACATTGATTTCGACGGCATTGCGGATCGGGTGAGCCGGGTGCCGGTGGACGCCGAAAACTACACGGGCCTTGCGGTGACAAAGGATTACCTGGTGTATCTGCGGGAAGGCTCGGACTACTATGGGCGCGATGCGTATCCGGCTTCGGCGCTGATTCTCTATTCGCTGAAGGACCGCAAGGAAACGACGATGGCGGAGAAGGTTGAAGGCTACGCCATTTCGCAGGACCGCACCAAGATGCTGCTGCACGAGGACCACGGCTACAAACTTTACGACGTGAAGCCGGAGGGGAAGTCGGGCGCAAAGAGCGTCTCCACGGACGGGTTGATGGTGGACCGGGTTCCGCAGCAGGAATGGATGGAGATGTTCAACGAGGTATACCGGCGGTACCGGGATTTCTTTTACGCCGAGAATATGAACGGGTACGACTGGAATGCGCTGCGCGACCAGTATCGCCCGCTGGTGGATTACGTGGCGCATCGCTCGGATTTGAATTACGTGCTGGGCGAAATGGTGGCGGAACTGAGTAACTCGCACGCCTACATCACGGGTGGCGATTTTGAGATTCCGAAGCGCACGCCGGTGGCGCTGATGGGCGCGAAGATCGAACTGGACGCGGCAGCAGGGCGGTACCGGATTGCAAAGATTTACAAAGGCCAGAACGAGGAGGAGATGTATCGCTCGCCTCTGACCGAGCTGGGCGTGGACGCGAAAGAGGGCGATTACATTCTGGCGATCGATGGGCGGGAGTTGACGGCGAAAGACAATCCGTACGAATTCCTGCGCGGCAAGGCAGGCCATCCGGTGCAACTCAAGTTAAATGCGAAGCCGGTGCTCGACGGGGCGCGGACAACTTCGTACCTGCCGATCACGAGCGAATCCGATCTGATTTACCTCGACTGGGTCACCCACAACCGGGATGTTGTCGACAAGGCGACGGGCGGCAAGGTTGGCTATATTCACTTGCCCGACATGGGCGAGAACGGAATTCGCGAGTTCATCAAGTATTACTATCCGCAGATTCGCAAGCAGGCGCTGATTGTGGACGACCGGGGCAACGGTGGCGGGAATGTTTCTCAGATGATCATCGAACGTCTGAGCGCGAAACTGCTGGGGACCGATTTCGATCGGGTGGACAAGCAGACCGGCACGTATCCGGCCAGCGTCTTCTATGGGCCGAAGGTCTGCCTGATCAACGAAACGTCGGCGTCCGACGGGGATATCTTCCCGCACATGTTCCGCCAGGCTGGGTTAGGTCCGCTCATTGGCAAGCGCACCTGGGGCGGGGTCGTGGGCATCTCAGGCCGGGGACCGCTGCTGGATGGCGGAGAGGTGTTCGTGCCTGAATTCTTTGCGGCCGGCACTCCGGATGGCAAGTTCTCGATCGAAGGGCATGGAGTCGACCCGGACATCGAGGTCGAAAACGATCCCGCCGATGTGATTGCAGGGCACGATCCGCAACTGGACCGGGCGATTGCAGAAATCGAAAAGGCGCTTGCGACCACTCCGCATACTCTGCCGCAGCGGCCGCCAGATCCGGATAAGGCGCCAAAACGTTGAGGCATTTTGCCGAAGATGGGAAAGCTAAAAATTGTGCATGGGCAGGTTGCTGATTGATCAATATCCCCCCACACCCTAAACGGAGTCCGCAGCCTTCAAAACGGCCCATAGTCTGAAACTCCACGGAGGGCTGAAATGAAATGGTGGCAGATCAAGAAGAGGGACGCGGACTTGGAACGAGAGCTGCGTTCCGACCTCGAGCTGGAAGAAGAAGAGCAGCGGGAAAAGGGCCTGCCGCCGGACGAGGCCCGCTACGCTGCTCGGCGCGCCTTTGGCAACACGACACTGATCAGGGAGCAAACCCACGAAGCTTGGGGTCGGGCCCCATTCGAACGATTTCTCCAAGACTTGCGCTTTGCGTTCCGGCAGTTGCGCAGGACACCCGGATTCACTCTTGTCGCGTTGCTCATCATGGCTTGCGGCATCGGCGCCGGCACGGCCGTTTTCAGCATTCTCGATTCAGTACTCCTGCGTCCCTATGCTTTCCGTGATCCCGGGAGGATCGTGATCTGGCGCGAGGTGGTGCAGGAGGCAGCCAAACAATATCCGTCCGTCCCGGACAACTACCGTCACTTCGTTTATCTGCGGTCACATGCAAGCACCATTCAGGACGCAGCGCTTCTTCAAAATGCATCGTTTGCCGTCACCGCGGGAGGCGACCATCCCCGCATCGAGAAGGGACTCAACGTCTCGCCCAACTTCTTTTCTGTACTCGGGGTGACGCCCGTGCTTGGTCGCACCTTTCGGCCTGAAGAGGCTCAGCCGGGCAGGAATGAGGTGGTTGTCATCAGCTGGGTTGCGTGGCAGGGCCTGTTTCACGGCGACCCGAGCGTTGTAGGACAGATCGTCAAGATCAAAGGCGAACCGGTCACGGTTGTTGGAGTTCTCCCCCGCAACTTCGAATTTCCTGTAGTGAATGAAATGCGCGGCGGCGCCAGCCCTGACCAAAAGTCCCCCTACGAAATTTTTCAGCCATTCGTCCCACAGGGAGACGAGACCTCCGACGACGCAGATTTCGCTTTCCTGGTCGTGGCACGCCTGAGACACGGCGTAGCTGTGAGCCAGGCATCCACCGAGCTCGCATCCATGCTGAGTGCTTATGCTGCAACCAATCGGTTGCCCATTCATCTCGGCGCCATCGTCGAGCCGCTTTCACAGGAGGTGGCAGGCAACATCGGCAAGGCGCTCTGGCTGCTTTTCGCAGCAGTTCTCGGCCTCCTGCTGATTGCTTGCGTGAATCTCGCCAGCTTGCAACTGGCGCGTGCCACCGTGCGCGAGCGTGACGACGCCGTTCGAGCCGCACTCGGCGCGGGGCGAATGCGCCTCTTTCAGGCGGCATTGATGGAGAGCGTCGTTCTTAGTCTCACCGGCGGGGCCCTCGGCGTTCTGCTGGCATTCGGCGCAATTCGGCTCTTTGCAGCCGTTGCCCCTGAAAACCTTCCGCGCCTGCACGAAATCCATGTCACTTGGCCGGTTCTGCTCTTCGCGTGCGGAATCTCCGGAATCGCCGCTTTGTTGTCAGGTACGCTTCCGGCTCTGCGATCACTCCACTCCAACCCTCAGCGCGCATTGCAGTCCAGGTCAACGCGCATAGCGAATGCCGGCCAAACCTCCTTCGTCCGCCGGTTGCTCATCATTTGTGAAATCGCATGCACGGTCGTGCTTCTCATCGTGACCGGCCTTGTCGTCCGCAGCTTTTCGCGGGTTCTCAATCAGCCGCATGATTTTAATGCGAGTCACGTTGTTCTCGCCGAGGTCGATCTGTTCAGCCCGCGATATGACCAGCCAAATGGGTCTGGCGACTCCGCCCGTTCCGAATTCATCGACCGCATCCTCGACAAGATTCGCTCGACTCCCGGAGTTGAATTTGCCGCGATCACCAGCACTATGCCCTTGAGCGGCGATAACGTTGTGCATAGCATGTACCGTCCAGATCATCCCCTGCCAGAGAGCGAAGTTCCCACGGCGAATCTGCGCAACGTCAGTCCCGGTTATTTCGCAACGATGCAGACCAAGCTCATCGCCGGCCACGACTTCACAGCCAGCGAGCGCTCCAATCCGCAGAGCGCCATCATCTCGCAAAAAGCGGCGCAGGCAGCATGGCCCGATAGCCGGGCGCTCGGCCGCAAGTTCAAGTTTGATGGGCGCATTTACACGGTCGCTGGAATCGCGGCCGACGCGCGTATTGCGAATCTTAAGGAGAATATCCCTGTTGTTTACCTGCCCTTCTGGCATGAGCCGCCCGCGTCCGCCTTCATTCTTGTGCGCACTTCTCGCAACCTCGACGAGTTTGCGCCGATGATTCGCCGCCAAATCTGGGATGTCGATCCTGAGGCCGCCCTGCCCATCATCGAAATGCTCGACACGCAATTGGCGCAATCCATTGCACCGGAGCGCTTGCAGTCAATCGTTCTGTCTTCATTCGGCATTGCGGCGCTGGTCCTCGCGATCCTTGGAGTCTATGGCGTTCTGGCGTATTCGGTTTCTCTCCGAACGCCCGAATTCGGCATCCGCGTAGCGCTCGGATCAAGCAAGGTTTCGCTCATCCGTCTCGTTCTGATGGAGGCGTTGACGCCTGTTGGAGGAGGGATCGGGCTGGGTCTGCTGGCATCCCTTGCAGCCACCCGCGCCATTCGTAGCCTGCTTTACGAAACCAGCCCCGTTGATCCAACAACGATCCTCGCAAGCATCGGCGTACTGCTGGTAGCGACATTCGTGGCTGCATTTTTGCCGGCATACCGTGCCTCGCGGATTGACCCCATGAAGGTCCTGCGCTCGGAGTAAGACATCGGGCGCTCGCCCTCAATCAAGCGATAAAGCGAGGTGCCCCATCCTTACCGCGGTCCCATCGCGGGAAGGCACGAATCTTGGGATCACCGTTCTCAACCACCAGAGCGAAAACAAACAATCTGATCGGTAGTCAGACTTACGTTCGTCCTGAGCCATGGCTCCCTTGCCGCGACCAGTGAGCAAGGTCCGAACGTGCACACTCGAATGTCTCGCCTCTCACTTTCCCTACGCAGCTTATCGAGCACCGTCCGCAACAGAGTGCCCGTGAAAGGCGTGTACAGGTAGAAGACGGTTCCGGCGGAGAGATCTGCATCCCGCGCGTCTTGCTGCACAAAAGTGATCCGTTTCAGGCCCAGACTGTTCGCGCACTCCTGTGCGCTGCCCACATAAGTCGCCTCCGCTTCGATGCCTATGCTGCGCGCCCCGGCCAGAATCGACGCGAGTACCGTCACATGACCCAACCCCGAGCCAAGATCGACTAGACAATCCGCTTCGTTGAGCCCGCTGGCCTCAATCAGATGAAGAATGTGCCGCACCGGCGTGGGCTGATAAAAGACCTCTTCAGGCCCGCGATGAACTGGTGCGTTATCCGGCTCACGCAACTGAAGAACCCCGCTGATCAGCTCGTCCAGGTCGTCGTAACTCAGACCGCGGGGCGGAGTCTCTTTTCGGTCTCTACAAATCTCGATCCATCGAAGCAACATTCCAGGTCGCGCGCCCTGCTGTCGCTGAATGCCGATCAGCTGTATCTCGCTACGAATCGCCTCATAAATCGCGTCATTCGCTGCTTCGAGCCGGTTCCGAATGGCTCTCGCGCGTCCGTAGAGACCCGTCTCGTCCGCGGAATCCCCAGAATTAGCGTCGCCGAAACATATGTCCAACTCGTCAAGGACCTCCATCCGCCTCCGCAATCGATCGGGTTCGCAAAGGGACGCGTCGGCCTCGAACTCCACAATCAAAGAATTCAAATCCCTCGTCACCATTCCACCAGCCCGCAGCGCACCCTGCCAAGGTTGCTGAACCATCCAATTCTGCCGTACTAGCCCGCTTAGGCTTACACTATCTTTCGATGACCGTCCGCATCGCCATCCCCGAACCGACCAGCAGCGACACCGAGTATAACCAGCGTTCGCTGCCGCCCTACATCGCCGCCCTCCATGCCGCCGGAGCTACGCCTGTCATCGTGCCCCTCCACGAACGCCAGGACCGCGTTGCCCGCCTGCTGGCCGGCGTTCACGGCATTCTGCTCCCAGGCAGCGGCTATGATGTTGATCCACAAAGGTTTGGTGAAGAAAGGATACCCGAGTGCGGCCCCGCCGACCCCGGTCGAACTGCCGTTGATGAACTCCTGCTGCAAGATGCCTTCAACCTGCGCAAGCCCATCCTGGCCATCTGCCACGGCGCACAATCGCTCAACGTCTGGCGCAACGGCTCTCTCATTCAGGACCTCGAAACCGTCATCAAGACTCGAGTCAATCACCGCCCCGGCCGCACAGTCGCCGAGGCCCACCCGGTCCACATTGCCCCCGAATCCCGGCTCGCCAAACTCCTCCCGCCCGATGCGGAGCCGCCCCAAGTCAACTCCAGTCACCACCAGGCCATCCACAAAGTGGGGGATAACCTCCGCGTCAGCGCTGTCTCCCCGGCGGACGGCGTCGTCGAGGCGGTCGAACTTGATTCAGCGGAACAGTTTGTAGTCGCCGTTCAATGGCACCCCGAGCGCACCTACACCGTGAGCGCTTTCTCCCGCGCCATCTTCGCCGCCTTCGTTCGGGCCGCCGGCGCTTGGCAGCCCAGGCGCGTAGAAGAGTCGGTCTCTGCCGAGTGAACCCCGACCAGGAACCGGAGTCTCCCACGGTTCGCCTCAATCGGCTGCTGACTGCAGCAGGGATGGCGTCACTGCAAACTACTGAATCAAAAGCATTTGAGGTGTATATTTCGCTTATTATTCGCTGGAATGAGCGCGTCAATCTGACCGCAATTCGCGATGAAAACGGCATCTTAGAGCGCCATTTCGTCGAGTCCATCGCCTGTGCGCGGGCCCTTCCAGCAGGCATCAATACCCTCCTCGACTTCGGCTCCGGTGCTGGCTTTCCCGGCATTCCCATAGCTATTTGCCGTCCGGAGATTGCTGTCACGCTTGCTGAGTCTCAAGGCAAGAAGATAGCGTTCTTGCGAGAGGCGGTTCGCGTTCTCCAATCGCCGATCACTATCCACTCCGGCCGCGCCGAGGCGATTCAACGACCCTTCGATTGCGTCACTCTTCGTGCCGTTGACAGGATGAGTGCCGCTGTTCAAGCAGCGAGCGGCCTCATTCGTGCGGGAGGCTGGCTGATGCTTATGACGACCGGAGCTGAATTGGCCTACCTCCAGACCGCCGCCGGGTCTTCGTTCTCCTGGTCGCCTCCCAGCCGATTGCCGGCGAGCGCAGACCGGATCCTTGCGTTGGGTGTCCGGCAGCTCTAGGCCCTTGGGCTAGCGGAGATTGAGACTGATAAGACACCACGATGGTTTCACGCTATCAGCGGTATTCCGGTTCGTCTGAGTCGCGGGCAATTCTCTCGACACAGGTGCTTGTGCCGAAGGTTCTATCGCTCCATTCCCTTTCTGAAAGCAATGTCGCTTCAACACGAAGCGAAGGCGACTGCGAAATGCGTACTGACGTTAGTGGTACTCCACAAGCAACGCCGTCGAGATGTTTTCATCATCCCCTCAACTCGCGGCTGCGAAGTACCGGATGGAGGGCCTCACTTGACCGATGTTCCACGTGGAACATCGGATCGTCCTTTGTTGCCGCGACTCCAGTACAAACGTTCCACGTGGAACGTTGATCTGGGCCGGCTTCCGGAGGAATCCCTGGCCGGTCCATCGAATCGTCTTGACGTCCGATTCCCCTGGCAATTAGCCAGCAGTTTTCCACCGAGGCCTCTTTTGCGCTCTGGCTATTCGCAGATTGACTCGCCCCGCGCAAGCCTATTATCTTGAGCGATTTGTCCTTGGCGGCTTCATTTATCCCGAAACGCTTTCCACAGCTTTGCTGAGTTCTCCACAACGGTTTGGCTGCAGGCACCGGTCCCTTCGCTTTACTCTGTAATGCCATGGGCAAGATTCTCGGCGTTGTCAATCAAAAGGGCGGCGTCGGCAAAACCACCACCGCGATCAATCTATCTGCCTGTCTGGCGCTTGAGGGGCTCAAGGTGCTGCTCGCCGACTGCGATCCCCAGGCTAACGCCTCGTCCGGTCTCGGTTTGCAGCGCGATGACAACCGTCACTCGATCTATGATGTCCTGGTTGGCAACGCTTCGGCCGAACAAGTCATTTTGCCAACCGAAATCGACCATCTCTGGGTTTTGCCCGGCTCGAAGAATTTGACGGGCGCCAACGTCGAGCTTACCGGCGCTGAGGACCGCGCTGTCCGGCTCCGCAAGGCCCTTGCCCCCATCAAAGACAACTATGATCTGGTAATTCTGGATTGTCCCCCGGCTCTTGATTTGCTGACACTGAATGTTCTAGTCGCCGCCAACTCTTTGGTCGTGCCTATGCAGGCCGAATATTTCGCCCTGGAAGGCATTTCCGAACTGATTTCGACCCTGGAACGCGTCCGCGCCGCCTTCAACCCGGAAATCACGATCGAGGGCGTCCTGCTCACTATGTACGACGACCGCACCAACCTGGCCCAGCAGGTCACCGAGACTTTGCGCGAGTATTTCCGCGACCGGCTCTTCCGCACCGTGATTCCACGCAATGTCCGCTTGGCCGAGGCGCCTAGCTATGGCAAGCCGATCGCGCTCTACGATGGCCGTTCCCGGGGGAGTGAGGCCTATTTCGAGTTGGCTGGCGAGTATTTGGCCCGCAATCGCATCGAAAGTCCCCGCGCCGCTGAACGAAAAGCAAAAGAATCGAACCGGCCCAAGCCCGAGGTTCGTTTCTGGCCATATTCCTGATCGACGTGCCGAAAAGCCGTTTTCTCAGGGGAATTTCAGGTAGCTCCAGGTTCTAAGCCTCGGCCCCATGGCCGCGACAGAAGGGATCCCGAATGAATATCACTCCCGCTCCTCCCGACACGAAACGCCGCGCACTGGGCAAGGGCCTCGATTCATTGCTGCCGAGGGCGCATGCGCCGGCTGCGCCCGCTCCAGTCGCGATGGAGGCGGAAGGCGGGAAGCCCCGTGAGATCCCTATCGACCAGATCGATCGCAATCCTTTTCAGACGCGGTCGCAGATGAACGAGGAACAGCTTGCCGAACTGGCAGCCTCCATCACAGCCAACGGCGTGGTTCAGCCGGTGCTGGTTCGCCCGCTGCCCAATGGTCGATTTCAATTAATTGCAGGAGAGCGGCGCTGGCGGGCCTCCGAGCTCGCAGGCAAGCCGACCATCCCGGCCATCTTGCGCCAAGTCTCCGATGAGCAGGCACTGGAGATCACGATCGTCGAAAACCTGCAGCGCGCGGACCTGAATGCGATGGAGCAGGCGCGCGCTTTCGAGCGCCTGTCGCGGGAGTTCCACATGACCCAGGAACAGATGGCCCTGCGCACAGGCAAAGATCGCACTACGGTATCTAACTTTCTAAGATTGTTAAAGTTACCGGAGCGGGTTCAGGCTCGCGTGGAGACCGGCGAATTGAGCTTTGGCCACGCGCGCGCTCTGCTAGGCTTGAATCATCATCCGGAGATTGAGAAAGCGGCGCAGAGGATCGTTGCACTTTCGCTTTCTGTTCGCCAAACAGAAACCTTGGTTCAGAGCATGCTCTTTCCCGAACGCAACAAGAAAGAGCCCAAGCCGGAGCCACCCGTCGACGCCAACGTGCGCGAAGTAGAGGAGCGGCTGCAGCGTGCCCTCGGCCTCAAGGTTCATATTGAGGATCATAGCGGCCGCGGCAAAGTCATCATCGAATACGCAACCCTGGCCGACTTCGACACGCTCTTGGAGCAGCTTGCGGGAGAATAGCGGCAGAGGTGGCGTGAACGGGGAGTCGAGGGGCTTAAGCGCGCATTTCGTACTGCCTGTCGGAGAAGAGGAAACATCAATTCTCTACGGCTGCCGCGATGGGCCAATTTGTGGTGCGCGCACCGGCTTGGCCATTCCATAAAAGACCACCACGCCTTGTCCGCCACAACGGGTCGAGAGCGCCTCACTGGGTGTGCCAATACAGCTATCGATATCTTGCCAATTGTTCATCGCCCAGACATTGCCCGCCGGATCGATAGCAATATCGGTTAGCATCTCCAGACCTCCGCCCACGTACCCATTTGGAGGCGCGATCTGTCCGCCCGTATGTACGCCCGGCGGGCAGTGCTCAGTGCGCACGCCGCACAACTCCACAATCGGGCTATTGGCCGCGGCGAAATTGGAGATCCAAATGTTGTCGTTGCCATCCACGGCAACGGCCCAAGGGCCCGGCAGACCTCCGCTCTTGAACGGCGAGCCCGGATATGACGTTCCGTCCGGCCGCAGCACAGTGACGCTGC
Organism: uncultured Acidobacteriaceae bacterium; assembly: GCA_963800145.1. Taxonomy (GTDB): domain Bacteria; phylum Acidobacteriota; class Terriglobia; order Terriglobales; family Acidobacteriaceae; genus Telmatobacter. Next base: position 355,807 of record CAWCZX010000003.1, read on the forward strand.
CACCGTTCATAGTGCCTCCCTTTTGCCGAGACATCGTTTTCGTCAGGTAGTCTGAAGCTGACTCAACCCCCTCGGCCTTCAGGTGTATTCCCATATCGATTAGATGGGCCATGCCCAGCAGCCCAGCGCCGAATCGGTTGGTGATCCACACATTTCCCTGGCTGTCGATGCCTAAACCGCTATTGTTAATCCCGGTCTTGAAGTTCTCAGCCTTGCTCGGATCGGAGGCCGGAAAGCGCGTGACGTGGTCAACTCCGCTATTGGAGACCCAGATCCGGTCCTGCTGGTCGATACCGAGGTGAAATGGCGCCTGAAACGACCTGCATGGCTCTGCGCTGTCACCCTCGCAAACGATCTCTCCTTTGGTCAGATCACCCTTGGGAAAGTGCACGAGCTGTCTCTTCTCGATACCCAGGACCCAGACGTCGCCGTTCGGCGCGACAATGACCCCTTGCATCAGACCGAGCCGGCCGCCAAAGTTGATACCTTGCGGTGGCGTGAGGGGCTTTCCGTTCTTGTCGAATACCGCGATTGATTTGCTGCCGTAGGTGGTGAACCACGCGTTGTCCTTGGCATCGACTGCTGCACCGAAAGTTCCTCCCTCCATCCCGCCACCGGTAAAACCGGTAGTGATCGGCGACAGAGGCTTGCCGTTGGGCGCGAATTTGCTTGCGCTGCCCTGCCACAATGAATCCTGCCCCTGCCAGCCGACGCTGAAGTTGTCGCCTACCCAGAGGTTGCCTTCGCTGTCGAACATGGCTTTGCCGCCCGCGACATACCCTCCGCCGTCGAACCTGAGCGGCAGGACCCATGCGCTGGGTGCCCAGTTGAGGTATGGCATGTACGGAACCGCAAGCATGTGATTGGACGGCGATACTTGATAGAACTGACGGAGCAGGTCGTAAATTTTGTCGGGCTGGTGCCAGGGGTTCAGTGCGATCGATTCGGCTGCGTTCAGCGTATTGGTTGGGAGACCACCACCCGGAAGTGCTGTTGCCGCGAACAGGCTGCTGCAGGCATCCGCTTTTACCTGCGTCACGCAAGCGGAAAGCAGGTCGGCCAGGGTCGCGAAATTGGCCATAGTAGGTGTCTGGCTGCTGTTGAGTGGATTCTGGATAGCATCACCCCACCCACCTGTTTCCAAGTCAACGAAGTTGGGCACGTTGCCCGCAGCGATGCGCAGGCCCAGTGGCTGGCCTAGGAGCGTCGAGTCGTTGAGGAACTGGGCGTTCGTCCATACCGATGCTACTGTGGTCATCTCGTTGATCACGACTTTGGCCGGGGGCTTGCTGCCCACGACGGTGATTAGCGCGATCGCCGGATTATTCCCGGCTCGTTGATTGGCTGCAGATACGCCACCGGTAGCCACCAGATAGAGGCTAGAGTCAGGCGCGCCAGTGCTATGGATGACGAACCTGCCATCGCTGTCAGTCTTTGTCTGTGCCAGTTGCTTGGGTGGGCCTGCGCTCGCTGCGAATAGAGTCACAGTCGATTGGGTTAGGGGCACGCGTGCGCCCAGCACCTGGCCCTTGATGTCAGCAGCAAAAGTCGATGTTGCAAAAAACAAGTCGGAAATCACGATCGCCACAAGTACCGGTTTTCGAATGGCTGATCTCGAATTCATGTCCTTCTCCTTACCCACGAATATGAGTCCCGAATCTTTGAGCGCCGTGGATGGGGTCATTTTGTTTTCAGTTGACCAGTTAATCGGATTTCACATCGCGTGCAAACTGGCAGTGGCGACAGGTAGCAGGTAGCACTACCTAAGACTGCTAAGTCCGGCGTGAACTATTCGGGTTGCGGTAGTCTGGCAGTCGGGTAGCGTGCAGTTTCAACCTGCATAACTACCGGCAGTCGCGAATCGATTGCTCGAAAAATTGCCGCGACGGGTTTGTAGAATCGATTGATGGCCCTGCATATTGGAATCGTAGGCTGTTCTGCCGAGGGTGCGGCTCTCTGCTACCGGACAATCTGCATTGAAGGCGCGCCGGTGCTGGGCCCGCATGATCATCCTGAGGTTACTCTGCACACATACTCGCTCGGCTTATACATGGAGCGCGTTTATCACGGCGATTGGCAGGGAGTGGGCGAGCTGATGCTCGCGTCAGCCGACAAGCTTGCGCAATGTGGCGCAGACTTCCTTATCTGTCCCGACAACACGATTCACCAGGGTCTCGCCTATGTTGTGGGCCGCTCGCCGCTGCCCTGGCTGCACATCGCCGAGATGGTCGCCAATGAGGCGGCGGGAAGGGGGTTTCATCGCATCGGGCTGCTCGGGACGCGCTGGCTTGTGGAGAGCGAAGTCTATCCGGAAAAACTCACGGTGGCGGGGCTCGAATATGTGCGTCCCAATGCCGCCGACCGCGATGAGATCAATCACATCATCATGGATGAGCTGGTCTATGGGGTTTTCAGGCCGGAGGCGATCGCGGTTCACCAACAGGTGATGGGAAGGTTAAAAGCAGAGGGCTGCGACGCCGTGGTGCTGGGCTGCACTGAGATTCCGCTGATTATGAACGACGACAATTCGCCGCTGCCGACGCTCGATTCGACCCGTCTGCTGGCACGCGCGGCTCTGCGGCGGGCGACAGGCCTCCCTAAGAATCAGAACAATACTTCGTAAATGTGCGCGCCGCGGAGAAAATGCCGGGTCATAAGTCGATGGCCCGTTAATCGGATGAACCGCTGAACGCCTCAACCGGATCAATCGGGTTGTCAGTTGAAATCGGAGGAGGTTCGCTGGAATCGCTGAGTTGGTGAGTCTCTTCAGGAATGCGGCGGTCGGCCGCGGTTCCGCGGCGCTCCCTTCCACCACGACGCCGATCTTCAATCACTGTCATGTCAGGAAGGACGACCATCCGCCTGCCGGAAGCACCTGTCACAGTGACCGCCGGAGAACTCTCAGTGACCCCCTGCGAACCGTTGGTCAGCAATTTGTTCAGAATGGGAATATTCGTGCGTTGGGTTTCAACGAAGTCCACGCCCGCAGCCGTCAAGGTGAAATCCGAGTTATCGGCCCGCGTGATATAACCCTTCTTTTGCAGATACCATGTGGTGAAATCGAGATAATCGCGAGGGAAACCCATGCGTCTCTCAATTTCTGAAAGCGTAACTTCAGGGGCGTATGGGTTAGCTCGGCGGCGAAAATAGAGCACTGCCAGGACTGCCAAACGCCGGTTCAATTCGCCCTCAACGGTGTCCATGAAATCAATTGAAGTCGACAACGGCGGCGCGCCAACCGATTCTCCATCAGCCCGAGTCAAATCGTATTCGGCGCGGCGATCTTCATCGGACAACACGTTATAGGCATTCCTGAGTTGATTGAAGGTTTCTGGATTGCCGGAGTCGGGATTATCAGGGTGAAAGCGCGCTGCGAGAAATCGATAGACGCGATGAATCGTGTCTTGATCGGCGTTGGGGCTAATCTGGAGGAACTCATAGTAGTCTATTTTTTTAGTCTCCATGTGCGCTTCCTTTCAAGATAGATGGGTCGAATTGTAGCATTCTGAAAAATCATTGAAACTCTTAAAGCCGCATGGACACATTACTTTAGAGGGAGCGTTAATGGGCACAGTTCTGGTTACGGGCGGCTCAGGATTCATTGGAAGTCATTGCATCCTAGGGCTTCTGAAAGCGGGCCGCGAGGTACGTACCACGGTAAGAAGCCTGAACCGAGAAGCCGGCGTGCGTGCCCTGTTGCGGGAAGGCGGTGTCGAGGCGGGCGATCGCTTGCAGTTCTTCGCAGCCGATCTTGAGAAGGATGAGGGCTGGCCTGAAGCCGTGGCTGGCTGCGAATACGTGTTGCACGTGGCCTCTCCTTTTCCTGCGAGTGTGCCCAGGCACGAGGATGAATTGATTATGCCTGCGCGCGAAGGAGCGCTTCGCGTGCTCCGCGCCGCGCGGGACGCACACGTCAAACGGGTCGTGCTCACCTCCTCGTTTGCAGCCATCGGCTATGGCCAGGAACTGCGGCATACGCCCTTCGACGAGACAAACTGGACCAATCCCGGCGCAGACGGTATCTCCGCCTATGTGAAATCGAAGACGCTGGCCGAACGCGCGGCATGGGAGTTCATTGCCGGGGAAGGCGGCGGCCTGGAGTTGTCTGTCGTCAATCCTGTGGCCGTTTTCGGGCCGGTGCTGGGACCGGATTATGCGACGTCCATTCTGCTGGTGCAGCGCCTGATGGAGGGAGCCATGCCCGGCTGCCCGCGCCTCTCGTTCGGCATCGTCGATGTGCGCGACGTTGTGGACCTGCACATCCTGGCCATGACGCATCCTGCGGCCAAGGGCGAACGCTTTCTGGCAGTGGCAGGCGATGCGATGTCGATTGTGGAAGTGGCCCGGGTGCTCAAAAGCCGCATGGGGGAGTCAGCGCGCAAAGTGCCGACCCGGCAACTGCCGGACTGGGTGGTGCGCCTGGTCGCATTACGCATGCCGGAAGCGAAGCAGCTCTTGCCCGAACTGGGCAAAGTGAGAAACGGGAGCAGCGAAAAGGCAAAGCGGGTGCTGGGCTGGTCGCCGCGTTCCAGGGAAGAGGCCATCCTTGCGACCGCCGAAAGCCTGGTAAGGCTCGGCCTGCTGAAGAATGGCTCGAAAAGGAGCTGAATGCGAGAGAGATCCCGCATCGTTCACGGGATCTCCGCGCGGATGCTCTCAGGCATGTACGCCAATATGAGAAGGCGACGGCGTCTCAGCCAGGTGGGAGCCGTCCGATCCGTGCTGTTTCACCAGTTTGTTGTAGATTCCGATGACAAGGAAAGGCGCTGCCCACTGGCCGACGTATAGGGCCTCGTGCCTTCTGTTTGCCAGATGCAGCCCCAGGGATACGCCCATGGAAGCGAGCGCGAGACCGAGGAATAAACTCGATGGCGCCTGCGAGGTCACTTTTTCGATTGCCGCTGTCAGTTGGTCTTCCCGTGCCTCACCTTTGCTTACGCGATAGTCCGTCATGATCCAATTCTCCTCAGCGATAAATCTCCGCTTGTCGTGAGATGCAGAAAAGCTCATAGGGGAAAGCACGTCGCGAAGCACCGGCGCGACTGAATTGACGGAGTGCCTCAGAATCGGGGCACCGTTTCAGTGGATCGAAAATCTGCAACAAGAGATTCAGCCTATCAATAGAGAGATGACCTGCGGTCGTTGACGGTAATGCCTCTGCATCTCAACCCGAGCCGCCGTCTATACTCGGTTTCCAGAGAGTTGCCGCGAATCGCACCGGTGCACCTGAGGAGAATTGAGTTTTGGCGTTTTCTCGCCGCGGATTTTTAAAGTCGCTATCGAGGGCCGCGCTGGTCCTGCCGCTGGAGGACGTGCTGAAGCTGGCACGGCCTGCGTTTGGACTGGGCCGCCGTAAAGAGCAGGCTGAGCCGCCGCAAAAGCCTAAGAGCATGTCGCGCGACACATATACGGCAGAAGTTCGCCCGGCACCCAAAGGAGAGCCATCGCCAGTGAGCGGCACGCCGCTGGGGGTGCAGTTTGTGGATGTCGCCAAAGAAGCCGGTCTCCAAGTAGAGACCATCTTCGGCGGCGAACATCGCAACAAATACCTGCTTGAAACTACGGGCTGCGGCGCAGCATTTTTCGACTACGACCAGGATGACTGGGTCGATATCTTTCTGGTGAATGGCTGGCGGCTTGAGGGCTTTCCCAAGGGGCAGGAACCGATATGCCACCTGTTCAAGAACAACCGTGACGGGACGTTTACCGATGTAACACTGAAGGCGGGCCTCGCGCGATCCGGCTGGGGCCAGGCCTGCTGTGTTGGCGACTATAACAACGACGGCTGGAACGATCTCTTCGTCAGCTACTATGGACAGAACGCGCTGTTTCACAACAACGGCAATGGGACTTTCAAGGAAGTAACAAAGGAAGCCGGTTTGGCGCAGGACAGGCTGCGGTGGAACTCGGGTTGCGCCTTTCTGGATTACGACAAGGACGGGCACCTCGATCTCTTTGTCGGCAACTACATCGACTTCGACATAAAAACAGCGCCGCTTCCTGAAGACGCGAACTGCACCTATAAAGGTATCCAGGTGGCATGCGGTCCGCCGGGCCTCGACGGCGGCAAAAACCTGCTCTACCGCAACAACGGCGACGGCACATTTTCCGACGTGAGCGAGAAGGCCGGAATGTGGGGCACGCTGGGCACCTATGCCTTGAGTTGCGGCGCCGCCGACCTGGACAACACGGGCTGGCCGAATATCTACGTGGCCAACGACTCGACCGCCTCCACCTATTACGTAAACCAGAAAGACGGCACCTTCAAGGACCAGGCCATCGAGGCGGGCGTTGCCTACTCACCAGACGGCAAGCCACAGGCGGGAATGGGCGTTTCGCTCGGCGACTACAACCGCGACGGCCTGCTCGACATTGTGAAGACCAACTTCGCCGGTGACACAGATTCGCTCTTCATGAACCTCGGCGACGGCTCGTTTGACGATCGAACCTACCAGGCCGGGTTGGGCATCAACACGCGCCTGCTGGGCTGGGGCGTCAGCTTCATGGATATCGATAACGACGGCTGGCTCGACATCCTCATCGCCAACGGGCATGTCTATCCCGAGGTGGACGGAACGCAGGTGGACGCGGCCTACGCTGAGCGCAAGTACCTCTATCGCAACCTGCGCAACGGGCAATTTGAAGACGTCAGCCTGATCGGCGGTAGTGGTATTACGGCGGCGGCCAGGGCGCGTGGGTTCGCGATCGGCGACTACGACAACGATGGCGACATGGATGCTGTGGTGAATTGCGTCAACGCCGTTCCGCAACTGCTGCGCTGCGACTCGAAGCTGAAGCGGAGCTGGATCAAGATTCGCGTGGTGGGAACGAAAAGCAACCGGACAGGCATCGGCGCGCGCATCAAGGTAGTCGCGCAGACCGGATCGCCGTTATTGACCGCGAAGCCAGGCTCCCCGCTGACCCAGATCGACGAGGTGCGCTCGTGCAACGGATATTATTCATCGAGCGATTTGAGGATTCATTTCGGGTTGGGCGCGGCGAAAAAGGTTGACCTGGTCGAGATTCGCTGGCCCTCGGGCGCGGTCGACACTCTGAACGACCTCGACGTGAACCGGCTCTACGTCATCCAGGAGGGTGGCAGAATTCTGAAGAACGAGGCGCTCAAGGCAGTTTGATGAGCCTGTCATGAAGATTCAGCCCTCTGATTTAAAGCGGACAGTCATACCAAACCACTTCGGTGCGGTAAGCGAGAACTGGAGCAGCCTTTGAAAACCGCCGTTTGAGTGCGGCAGCCGGATCGGGCGCGGCGCGATATTGGCCTAAAGTGCTGCACCGCGCACGCAATTTATCGTTCAACGTATTCTCCAGCTCCAAGTCATCTTTGCTTGCTGTGCCGGTCACAAGCACGACTTTGCCATGAAGGTCCTGTGGCTTCGATTGCTCATCGTCTGGCCACAGAATCCTGTATCCATGAGATCTATAGACCGCCTCACCCAAGTATGTATCGAGCGCTTGACTGGTACCAGACTGCAGGCTAAGTTGATAATCCAGGTAAAAAAAGAAGACGGGGTTCTCGCTGACAATCGTCGCTCCGTGTCGCGCGTCCTGAGCGACGACCTCGGCAACCTTGCCCCACGGCTCATACAGGTTCGTCGTGGCATAATGCCGTCCTGAAGCTATGCCCAGCCAGCCACAAACTACGACTAGGGCTAGTGCGCACGATGCCAGTTTGGGATAGCGAGAAACATTGCCACATACGGCGAGTCCCATGGCGAGAAACAGCCAAGGAGTGAGAAAGAGTACCCGCTTGATGTCCATTTGGCCGCTGATCTGCAAGATGAGCATTGTCAGAACGAAGTAGATAAGCCATTTGTGCCCTTTGCTGAACCAGATACACGCCAGTAACCCGGTAACGGACACGAAAACCGGAAGGCTGAGAGGCAGATACCATGGGGCAATGGCGGCCGAGCCAAAGATTGCAAATGCGGGATAACCCGCCGAGGCAATCTCATCCTTCCAATCCATCCTCGAGGCGATGGGAACAGCGTACCCCGCCAAGTCCTGCAGAGCAATCTTGAGCACTGGCAAGAAGGCGAGAGCAACGGTCCCCATAACAGCCAGGAGTGGCCGAACGCGCGTCGCCGCTATATTCCGATGAAAGATTAGGAAATCGGCAAACAGCAAAAAAAGAATCGCGAAACCAAAATAGTTTGACCAAACCAGCAGCACGCTCGCGATTCCGAAGGCGACCCATGCACGATAGCCGTCAACATCAAGCAACCGGAGGTAAGTCCAGGTGACCAGCGATACCAGGAACATTGAGAGGCAATACCATCCGTCGATGCGTCCATACTGAAACGCAAACGGCCAGACAAATCCAAGCAGAAGTGTGACCCAGTAGGCTTTCCTTCCCCCAATTCTCTGTGCCGATATTGCGGTGCAAAGAATGCCGCCAATAAAGAGGATGTTTGCGAATATGCGGAGCGTGAAGAATGAGAAGTGCGTCCCAACTAACCAGAGATGCAAGAGAACATTCGAGAACGGTGGATGTTCTTCATGCAATCCCGCTCCGGCAAGAAACAGCCGCAGAGTGGGAATGACCGGGTGACCCGCAAGCGCGATGCTGTTGGATTCATCGTCGAGAAACGTGAACCGATGATTCGTGCTGAACATAACAGCCGCATAGACCGCGATGATGGCGAGAGTGATGAGCCTTGATCGCAGCTCCATGTGTCCTCGAATTTGGACCAGCTTAGCGGCCCCACTCACACCTGCATCACTTCGGCTTCTTTTCTGTGGGAGAGCTCTTCCATGCGGCGGATTTCCTCGTCGGTCATCTTCTGCACTTCTTCCAGGGCGCGCTTTTCCTCGTCTTCGCTGATCTTCTTTTCCTTGGCCAGTTTCTTGAGGGCGTCATTGCCGTCGCGGCGCACATTTCTGACCGCCGTCCGGTGCTCTTCGAGAACCTTGTTCAAATGTTTGCAGACGTCGCGGCGGCGCTCCTCGGTCATGGGCGGTACAGGCACGCGAATGATCTTGCCGTCGGACTGGGGATTGAAGCCGAGGTCCGAGGCCTGTAGAGCTCGCTCAATCTCCTTCAGAACGGTGGGGTCCCATGGAGAGATCACGATCAATTGCGCCTCGGGCGCGGAGAGCTGCGCCAACTGGCCGATAGGCGTTTGCGTGCCGTAGTAGTCGACCTTGATCTGGTCGAGCATGTGCACGCTGGCGCGGCCGGTGCGCGTGGAGGCCAGGTTGGCCTGGAAGCCGGTGACGGCCTGGTCCATGCGCCGCTTGAGGTCGGCTGAAAGTTCTTTGAGCGCCGGAATTCCGGCCATTGCTGAGACTGCCATAAGCTTGGTCCTCACTCTGCCAGTTGCCAACGGCTATTTTACAACCATCCACCGAGGTATCTGACGCTCGCAAAGGGGTTATGCAACCACCACTGAAAGGAGGTCTGCCGACGCTGCCTGTTCGTGTGCATGGTAGCTGGAGCGGACGAGCGGGCCCGATTCGACATGCCGGAAGCCCATTCTCAGAGCTTCGCTCTTCAACTCCTGAAACTCTCGTGGCGTGTACAAGCGCGCCATGGGCAGGTGGTCACGCGAAGGACGCAGATATTGACCGATGGTGAGGATGTCGCAATGGACCGCGGCGAGGTCGCGGAAAACCTGGAGCAGTTCGGAAGTTTCTTCGCCCAGACCGACCATAACGCCCGATTTCGTAAGCCCTTCGGGCCTTAGCTTTTTGGCGTAGTTCAACAACTCCAAAGAGCGCTCATAGCGTGCGCCGGATCGGACTACGCGATAGAGCCGTGGCACCGATTCTGTATTGTGGTTGAGGATTTCCGGACGTGCCTCGACGACGGTGCGAATGGCTTCAGGGTTGCCCTGAAAGTCAGGGATGAGCACTTCGACGCGGCAGCCCGGAGCCTGGCGGCGAATCTCGTCGATCACCATGGCGAAGATGCGTGCCCCGCCGATGAGGTCGTCATCGCGGTTGACGCTGGTAATGACGGCATGTTGCAGGCCAAGAGTTGCAACGGCCTCTGCCACGCGCCGCGGCTCATCGAGGTCGATGGGCTCGGGCCGGCCCTTGGGCACGGCGCAAAAGCCGCAGCGGCGCGTGCACAGGTTCCCCAACATCATAAAAGTGGCTGTCTTGTGATGCCAGCACTCGCCGATGTTGGGACAGTGGGCGCTTTCGCACACCGTATGCAGGCCGAGCGAGCGGGCCAGCCGCTTCAGGTCATGGTAGTTCTCACCCATGGGGGCGCGGGCCTTGAGCCACTCCGGCTTGGGCACGGGAGTTTGGCGCAGCGGCGAGATTTGCACCAGGTCCATTACGTTCATTGTACGGGCAGACCGCCGGAAGCTTTGCGGCCCGGGGAGATTTGGAAACCTGAAGAATTCCGCCTTATCCGGACAACCTCTTGGTTCGTGTGCCGACTCTGACCGTTCGATGGGCAAAAAGGGCATGGCACTGAAGAAGGGAGACCGGGATGCGCTCTAACCGTGTACTGGTGGGATCGGTGCTGTTTCTGGCAGTTGGCCTGGGATTGATTTTCGGGTTTTGCAATGGCACCACAGGCTTTACGTTCGGGTATCCGTTCTCTGCAACGTCGCTGCACATCGACATCACAACCACCGGAGTTGCCGCGCTTGCCGGCCTCGCCCTGACTGGGCTCGGGTGCCTGCTCCTCCTGCTGAGCTTGATCCTTGCGTTTGCGGGGCAAGGTCAGACCTATGAGGCGCCCATCCGGCGCGGAGAGCCGTTTGAAGAGTAAGTTCACACGGAACTGCGCCTCGCCCTCAAGTCGGCAAATCTGAAGGTTGTCAATTGTCTCGCACGTTCCCCGATCCAGACAGGCTACTGGAAAGACGCTTTTTGCGTTTCGCGGGACTATCAATCCCATCGCCTCTATCTCGCAACTCCAAAGAACAGGATCTTCGCCCCCGGCTTTTCAAAGACCGCATCGATCACAGCGCGTCCCGAACTGTCTCGCGACATCTGCACACCTTCGCTTGCCCAGAAACCGGCTGCCACAGCATGAGTCGTCACATAGTGGTAGGTACCGACCGTGGTGGCGAATAGCACAACTGCGCCCCGCCCGGTTGCAGCCGATATCTTCTCGTGGATTTCGGGGCTGCCTGAGACCACGCCCGTCACGACCGGGTCGCTCTCGGCCATATCTTCGCGCACTTGCTTGTAGCGCGCCAGTGTGCTGTGGATGAACTCAACTCCTGCATCGGAAACCCCAGGTAAATCGCCCCAGATGCCGTCCTGTCCAAGGACCAGCGATGCAACATTCACTTCCTGCCATTGCTTCGGATCGTCTGGGAAATAATGCGTAAGGAAGAGTGTAGAAGGAATCCACTTGTCGAACGTCAGCGGCGAACGCGCAATCCAGGTCCTTGCCTGCCCTTGCTGAAAGAAGAGATTCCAGTTGGAATGTTCCAAGTCGATCGGAACGTCATAGTTCTGGTAATACGGCCCATTGTTGATGAGGAAGTATTTCCCTGATGCCAGGAACGCCAATCCAAAGCTTCGGCCTCCCTCGGTGACGTCAAAATCGACAATCGTTCCCGGCACGGCCGCAGCAACCCTGTCCGCGATATGCGACATAGAACCCACAAGTTGAAATGCGTACGAGTCGGCCCGCTCGCGTTCCGAATTATTCTCGCTACCGTGATCATGATGCGGATCGTCGCATCCGTACTGCGAGATCGCATCCCACTTGAAATATCGAACGCCGACTTCTTTCGCCAGGCGGATCAGTTCATCCGCGAATGCATCAGCGTAACCGCTGACCATGCACATGTCATAACTTTTCTCGGTCTCCCATATTTCGTGCGGTTCACCGATCTTGCCGTGCCATGACATGCGCCACTCCGGGTGCTGCTGCACAATCCGGCTCGACACCGCAGCCGACGTTGGCCCAAACCATAACCCAAGCTTCATGTTGTACTGATCCAGCTTCGCCTTCACCGCCTTCAGACCGTCAGGGAATCGCGCCGTGCTCACCGTCCAGTCGCCAGTCTTCTCGTACCAGCCGGTGTCGAGCACAAACACATCGATGCCCATACGATGGGCGGCATCAATCTCCTGCAGTATCCGCTCTTCGTTCATCGAGGCGAGATACGGCTGGCCGTTGAACCACTTGTTGCGCTCCTGGAAGTTCCACGTGTTGTAGAAGACGTAGGGATATCGTGTGATGGAGTTGACAGCCATCGACCTCAGCACAAACCGCCGGTATGCTGAAGCAAGATGGTCAATATCGCCCACAACGGCAGCGCTCTCGAACCATAGTGTCGTGAATTCATGGAGTGGATCGAGCGTCTGACCGGACACATAGTTGCCTTTCACGGCTTCAAGACGAACTTCACGATCAGGCTGCAGTTGAAAACGTAGAAAAGCATCTGGAGCCTGCGAACCGTGTTCGTACGCGAGCAGAATGCTCCTGTGCGCATCACTCGCCACTATAATTGGCCCCATCAAGGCTTGGCTGTCCCCGAAGTAGCGTTCATCAATCGTGCGCTCGTCGAGGGTGTAGCTGTGGGTGAGATCGGCAAAGTTCGACAGCAAGACCTCATGCACCTGCGACAGATTGGCAAACGATGTCTTCAGGTACACGAGCTGATTCACGCCGTCCTCGGCCGTCAGATGACGCGCATGATCCGACTCAATCGTGTAGCGGAAGCGGATGACCGGTGTCTCGTCATTCACCTGAAAGTCGATGCGCAGGTGCAGGCTGCGATCGGAAGCGATCGGGCTCTCCACTCCATACTGCGTCACTCCATTTGCGAGTTTTACGGGTGTGCCGGCGTTCTTGAAATCCGCTCCATTAGCCACCACGCGCTGACCATCGATAGAGAACTCGGGCGGTGCGAACCGGATTTCTGCCGGATCGCTGTCCGCGCGATAACTCCACAGACAACCTCTGCCGCATGAAACGCTAATCGAGACGCGACTACTATGAATTGCGTTCGGCTTATCCGCGGCTTGCCCTCTAGAGAGATGCGAGCAGGATGCGAAGCACAACACTAAGACGAGAACAACAAGAGGGCTCATTGCCGTTTTCATTCCCGCGTCCGATCTTTAGTCATTGCAACCACACTAGACCCGTATCGGCCGCGAGTTTCGGCCAATATCCCTTCGCGACAACCAGCCTCGCTGGAATTCTACGCGACCGAGACTCCCAAGTTTTGTTCAATTCGTGACAACCCTTTTTGCCTCGAAATTTGGAGATTTTCTGCTATGGTGCTGAGAGCGAATGAGATTGGGTTGGCCCATGCGAAGAGATTTTCCTCTTTGTCTCCTTTAGGTGGCCGCGGCAAAGAGTTCCCTCTCGCGCAATCCGCGATAAAGGAAGGGATTTCTGATGAAGACAGTCTCAAGAAGGCGGTTCCTGAAAAAGCTGAGCCAGTCAGGTCTGGCCCTTGCTGCGAGTTCCCAGTTTGGCCCATTCGGCATAGCCCAGAGCGAGTCCCGTGCAACTCGCGTCATCATCGACTCCGGCCGGCAAATTGCGCCTGTCGACCCTCATCTTTTTGGCTCCTTTCTCGAGCATCTGGGGCGCGCCATTTACCAAGGAATCTACGATCCCAACTCGAAATTTGCTGACAGCAATGGTTTCCGCACCGACGTGATGAAGGAAGTCCGCGACATGGGAGTACCGATCGTCCGTTACCCCGGCGGCAACTTCGTCTCGGGCTATCACTGGCTCGATGGAGTCGGCCCGAAAAAGAACCGGCCGACCGTCCTCGACCGCGCATGGAACACGCTCGAGACCAACCAGTTTGGAACCAACGAATTCATCACATGGGCGCGTGCTGTCGGCACCGAGCCATTGTTTGGTCTCAACTTTGGCACGGCGTCAGCCGAAGATGCGGCCGCCCTGGTCGAATACTGCAACGTGCCCAATGGAACCAAATGGAGCGAACTCCGCCGCTCTCACGGATACGATCAACCGCACAACGTGAAGTATTGGTGCGTCGGCAACGAGATGGACGGCCCATGGCAAATCGGTCACATGCCGGCCCGCGAATATGGAATCAAAGCCACGGATGCCGCCCGGCAGATGCGCGTTCTCGATCCTTCAATCAAACTGATCGCCTGCGGTTCAAGCGGTCCGTTCATGCCAACCTATATCGAGTGGGATCGCACGGTGCTGGAGGAGTGCTATGACGAAGTCGATGGCATCTCGCTCCACCGCTATTTTGGGAACACCGAAGAGACAAGCAAAGACAGCTCGAAGTATCTTTCAATGAACCTCGCGATGGATCGCCAGATCGAAGAGATAGCCGCCGTATGTGACACCGTCCGAGCGCACAAACGATCCAATAAACAGTTGTTTCTGTCATTCGACGAATGGAACGTGTGGTATCGCGCCCGCGGAGGCGACGCGACGGACGGACACAGAAAAGCGGCGCCCCATCTTTTGGAAGAACAGTACAACCTGGAAGATGCACTACTCGTCGGCGGCCTCGCCAATTCCCTCATCCGGCATTCGGACCGCGTAAAAGTGGCTTGTCTCGCGCAGCTCGTCAACGTGATCGCACCCATCATGACCAACGAGGATGGCATATTGCGCCAGAGCATCTATTATCCGTACACGTGGGCGCTCAAATACGCTCACGGCCGCGCTCTCAGCATTGCTCCTGAAGGTCCGACGTATGAAGTTGCATCCCTGGGGCGGCCCATCGAGAGCATCGGCTTGCCCGCCCCCGGATTCGGAGACGTACCGTACCTCGACATGGTGGCGACCCTCGATTCCGAAAAGAAGACCACAACGATATTCGTGCTTAATCGTGATCTTGAGAATGCGCGGAATCTGGAGATCAACTGGCACGACCTGGCCCCCACAGGGGTCATTGCGTTCGAAACGTTGACCGGGCCTGACCTCAAAGCGATCAACACCTTTGCGGATCCAAAGCGTGTGGTGCCGCAGACGCTGGAGAATCCTAAAGTCGGCTCCACGATGTCATTGAAACTGCCAGCCCGCTCGTATTCGGTCCTGTCGCTCTCTCTCTGATCGCTTTGCTCTCGTGCGAGGGCCGGAATCTTGAGCAAAGGCCAGAAACAGCGGAACGCGAGAAGACTCAGCGGTAAACTCAAGTGCAAGTTGCGTTGAAGAGCGGAATAAGGAAGCAGTCAGAGATTACAAAGACGCGGATGGCACATTGTGTTACTAAAACCACAAGCCGGGATTAGGCAGCTGTTTGCGCTTCTAACTCTTCTTAGTTATCTTCCTGCAGGGATTGGACAGACTAATATCCCTCTTTCGCAGCCTGCGGGTCAAGAGAATGCGGCGAAGAACGAAAAAGATGGGACGCCCCCTTCCAGCTATCCAAAATTGATAGATATTACAGCTTCGACGGGCATCCAATTCGAACATGTTTCGAGTTCCGACCAAAAGTTCATTGTTGAATCGATGAGCGGGGGCGTGGCTCTTATAGATTACGACCGCGATGGTTGGCCTGACATTTACTTCACGAATGCGCCAACCGTGGAGATGGCTCTCCATGGCAAGAAGGCGCGGAGCGCGCTCTATCATAACAACCACGATGGAACATTTACGGATGTAACGGACAAGGCGGGCGTCGGTTATCCCTGTTGGGCTGGGGGTGTGGCCGTCGGGGATTACAACAACGACGGTTGGCCCGACCTATTGGTGACGTGTTTCGGCGGAGTGGTTCTGTATCGCAACAACGGCGACGGAACCTTTACTGACGTGACCAAGGCTGCCGGGCTCGACGGCGACACCCAGTGGGCGACGGGAGCCACTTTCGGAGATTATGACGGCGATGGCTGGGTCGATTTATTCGTTTCGCACTACGTTGATTTTCATTTGGACGACCTGCCGGCATTTGGGTCGAGCGCGACATGCAAGTACATGGGTATTGATGTGCAGTGCGGCCCCCGGGGATTGAAGGGATCTCCGGACAATCTTTACCACAACAACCATAACGGCACGTTCACTGATGTTTCGAAGAAATCCGGTGTCGAAGATGCGGAGCACCGGTTTGGCCTGACGGCTGTCTGGTCTGATTTCAATAACGACGGCAAGCTGGATTTGCTCGTGACCAACGATGGTCAGCCCAATTACCTCTATCAAGGAAATGGTCGCGGTTCGTTTGAAGATGTGAGTTTTACCTCAGGGGTCGGATTGAGCGAAGACGGTGCACGCCAGGCCAATATGGGCATTGCTTTAGGCGATTATCTGCATACCGGCCGCATGTCGATTCTCATCTCCCATTTCGACATCGAATATGCCGCCTTCTATCGCAATGATGGCGACATGATGTTTACGGATGTTTCAATTCCCACTGGAATCGCCAGAGGTACGAAAGGGTACGTCGGTTGGGGCGATGCTTTTGTCGATTTCGATAACGATGGCTGGCAGGACTTTTTCTTGGTCAACGGACATGTATATCCCCAGATTGACGAGGTTCCAGGCGGGGCGCGATATCTCGAGCCTAAATTGCTCTTCATCAATCAACGGAATGGTTCGTTCAGGGATATGAGCCACGAAGCCGGAACAGCCATTCAGGTTCCACAAGTCAGCCGCGGAATGGCCATCGGGGACCTGTTCAATGACGGCAAGCTTGAGGCGGTCGTTGAAAACCTTGTTGGTAAGCCCATGATCCTCCGTCCAGAGGGCGGCCCGCAAAACCACTGGATCAGCTTTCAATTGGAAGGTGTCAAAAGTAACCGCCTGGCTCTCAACGCGCGCGTGCGCGTGGTAGCGGGAAACCTGAGGCAGCTCGGTGAGGTCCTGAGCGGAGGCAGTTATCTCTCACAGAACGATCTTCGTATCCACTTTGGGTTAGGCGACCGCAGAAGGGTAGATAAGGCCGATGTTCTGTGGCCGGATGGAAATGTGGAAACTCTTACGAATCTGGACGCCGACCATTTCTACAACATTCGCGAAGGGGCGGGCATAGTTTCATCCAAGCCTCCAGAAGCCGGTGTCGCGAATCGACCATGATGGCGTAACTCAACTCAGCTCAGAATGCCGGTAACTCACTAAGGCGCGCCATTGTAGTTAGTTGCTGAGCGCGGTGTCTGGCGTATTCTCGGCAGGCTTGCCCTTATCCTGGGCCTTCTTAAGCTTGGAGAAGATCGTTTCGTCGGCGGCCTTTTGCAGGCTGCGGGTCTTTTCGAACTCGACTTTTGCCTCTTCTTTCTTCCCGGCCGTTTGATAGAACCGCGCAAGTCTCCAGTGAATGTTCACATCGTTTGGGTTCAACCTCTCGGCAGTCTTCAACTCCCGCAGCGCGTCGTCTTTCTGTCCTCGATCGCTATACAAGATGCCTAAATCCAGGTGGGCAAGCGCAATTGTGGGATCGATCCGGATTGCCTCTTCAAGCTGCGGAAGAGCCGCGTCGGGCTGGCTCATTCGAATGTCAGTATCAGCCAGGTAAGTCATGGCCTCCGCGTGTTCCGGATTGTTGGCTAACTCGGCTTTAAACTCCTGGGCAGCTTCCTCGTATTGCATCAGGCGCCATAATAAATAGCCAAGGCCGAAGTGTACGTTCGGCATATTGGGGTCAGCCTTGACGGCAGCGCGGAATTGCTGCGTAGCCCCCGCATCGTTTTTCATCTCGTCATACGCTTCGCCGGCCAGCATGTCCGCTTCGGCAGACTCCGCATTCAACATCAGTATCTCGTGATATGCGTCGAGAACGCATTGGTACTGTTTGGACCAAAGACAGCTATGAGCTAATGCCAGCCGAAAAGCCAGATTCTGTGAATCGCTCGCCGTGGCCTTCTTCAAAAAAGGAACTGCCGCGGCATATTCGCCCAATCCATAATGAGCCAGCCCGATCAGCGTAGTCAGTCGCACCGTTTCAGGCGAAGAAGGAGGTTGGTTCTTGAGAAGTAGCGTGAAGGTTTGAATGGCAGCTTTCAAATCTCCCGATTTGAAAAGCGAAAGGCCAAGATCCAGCCTCACTCCAGGGATTGCCGGATTCAACGCGAGGGCTTTCCGATAGAGAGGTACAGCCTCGCTATATCTTTCCTCGCGCGCTTCCAGAAAGCCCAGATGGGCGTAAGCTTCGGCATCCGACGGATGAACTTTCACGAAGGCACGCCATTCGGTCTCGGCACCGGCAATGTTACCCTGCTGCTCCAGGGCAATTGCCGTCTGGCGCAGATTGTCCGCGGCTCCTGCCGACTGTCCCTGGCAACTGGTCGCCAGCAACGCCAGTGTGATCGAAAAAGCAGATCCCAGTTGCGCAAATCGCTTCACGCGCATCTCCATTGGCATTTTCGCCTGCGGCGAAGCCCGCACGCAATACCCAGGCAACGCGCTTCCGCGAGAAGAAAAAGGGCGCGGCAGGAATGACCCTGCTGCGCCCAAGGTTAGACCACCTCAGAGCCTAGAATATGAACTTGCCGCCTAACTCCATGAGGCGAGGTCCGTAATCATTGGTAATCGCTCCAAAATTTCCGTCGTGGTTGTTGGTGTCAATGCCCTGGAACTGGGTGTGGTTGAAAGTATTGAAGGTCTCAAAGCGCAGTTCAATTCGCGGACCTTCGTGATTGGTGAGCGGGATGCCTTTGAAGAGGGATAGGTTCCAATTGAAGAGTCCTGGTCCCACGACCACATCTTTTCCTGCGTTGCCAAAGCCTTGATTTGGGCCGCCGTTCCACGGAGCGACCGGATCAGCGAAAGAACTTGTGCTGAACCAGGCGCCGACCTTCTTCGGATATGTGACCTTTGAAACCAGGTCCGGACGGTTGCCGGTGCCTCCTCCCAGCCCGGTAATGTCGGAACCGGAATAGTGAATGTACTGAGGCACTCCTGAATGCGCCGCAGTAATTCCGGAGACCGACCAGCCTCCAAGGGTCATGCGGGCCAGCGTGTTCGAGCTGCTGGCAAAGAACGGGAGTGCATAGACGTAGCTCACGTTGAGGTTGTGGCGCATGTCGAACGTTGTGTCCGACCCACGGTCATACTTCGGGTTGAATGGATTGGACAGCCCATTCAAGTCGTTGCTGACTTCGTCGATGTTGTGTGACCAGGTGTAGGCCACCTGTGTGGTGAGACCGTGCCGGTTCTCTGCCCGTATCCCAGCCTGGAATGAGTGGTAGTCGAAATTGGTTTCGTTCTCCTCCTGGTTGATATTGCTGTAGCCGGGAAAGATTCGGTAAAGGTTCGCGTTGAGCGTACCGTTGGCCACTCCCTCTCGGGAGGCGTACGGATTGGCAGGATTGCTCGGGTCGGCAAGGGGCAATGTGTTGATCTGCCGGTCGTCGTTCTGGTCCCAACCGATTGACCCGACATACTGCACCTGTGCCACGATCGATGGAGCGACCTGGCGTTGAATCCCCAGGCTGAATTCCGCAGTACCGGGAGGCGGATAGTTGTACTTGATGTTGGTTAAGGTGGAAGGGAACGATTCAGTGGTTGTTAATCCCGTCAGCGCGCTGGTGTTGGGATTGGAGAAGTAAACGTTGTTGGCTGAAGGCTGGTAAGCAAACGGTGGGTTCAACGCCGCGTTGTAGACATCGTTGCCCTGGACACGCTCATAGAACATGCCAAAGCCACCCCTGAGAACTGTCTTTCCGTTTCCGCTGATGTCATAGGCAAACCCGATTCGAGGTTCGAACGTGTCAAAAACGTTTCTGACGTTCCCGCGCGGGAAGCCGTTGACGTCTGCCAGCTCAATTCCGTTGAGATAGAACTGTTGCCCGTTGTACGTGGTGAGAGCGGCTGGGTTCAAAGTGCCGGCCGCCGAGACGGGGTTGCCAAGCGCGCTTAGGTAATCCGCCGGTACGAAATTCGCAAACGAGTTATACCGCTCAAAGGCGTGCGGCAGCCCGTCGTAACGGAGGCCAATGTTCAAGGTCAACTGGGGAGTGACGTGCCAATTGTCGTTGAAATATACCCCGTAGTTGTTGTTGACCCAATGTTTGTCATAGAGGAATTGAAGCTGCGTAAAGCTGGAAGCGTCCCCGAGCAGGAAGTTGATGTAGGAGTCACCGGAAAAGTTGCTCGAGTTAAAAACGGCGGTTCCCTGCGTGTTGGCCTGCAGTTGCTGGTTCTTGTAGTCGTGCAGCAAGCTGAAGCCGAACTTGAGCTGGTGGCGCCCCTTGGTCCACGATAAGTCGTCCCGGTATTCAAAGCCTTCATATCCGTTCTTCCATGGATAGTAGCTTTCGCTCCAGTTCACGTTGAGTGGGGAGCCTTGCAGATCGATCTCCGGCATATCGTTGACCGCCGCATCACCGACCGGGAAGAAGCTTGTCGCCGTCCACCCGGCGGGTTGAACAAACGTGCCGCCCGGACCTTTGATCGGAGTGAGGGTAATCTTGTTGCCGCTGTAGAGAATCGCGGTCTCATTGAGCAGGTTAGGTGAATATGTCTGGGTCAGCTTAATGACCGCCGTATAAGACGGATTGGTCATGGCCGTGCCCACAGTCGGATAGGTGCTATCCCCCCACAGCGGTGGGAAGTAGTTTTGGGCAAGCGTGTCATGAAGGTAATGACCCATCAACTGGTATTTGCTGGTGACCGCGTGGTCGATGCGAACAATGTCTTCGCGGACCTCGGTTGGCTGAGGGATGGATGCAATGTACTGGGTGCCGTTATTGAAGTTAGGCTTCGGGAAGGTGCCCGCGTTCACCTCGAGAACCGCGTTCGGATCCATCAAGTTGGCGGGAATGATGTTACCGGGGAACGGCGATCCAGGTGTCAGACCATCGGTCGAGTAGAGGGCAAGCTTGGCTGGATCCGTGGTGGCCGGAACGATCGGTGCTTTGCCGCCGGCTGGAACGGTATAAGCTAACGGCGCTCCTGCCGTCGGAAAGTTACTCGCCAGGATCGCGTTCTGAATTGAAGGTTGGCTGCCTTGAATGAGCCTGCGCCATTCTTCGTTCCAAAAGAAGAATGTTCGATTGCGTGCTTCATTGTAGACATGCGGAATCCAGAGCGGGCCGCCGATATTGCCGCCGGGCTCGTTCAGCTTGAACTCCGACACCGATTTGCTGAAGTAATCGGCGGCATCGTAAACCGTATTGCGGTTGAACTCATAGAGCTCGCCATGATAGTTGTGTGTTCCGGACTTGAGCACCATGAGAATGGTGCCCCCGGAGCCGATGCCGTAATCGGGGCTGTAGTTGCTGTCGAGCGTTTGAAATTCGGTGATTGCGTCCTGCGAAGGCAGGTTCATGAAGCAGCCGCCACAACCGCGATCGTTTTGTTCGGCTCCATCCAACAGGTAGATGTTGTGCGTCTGCCTGGTTCCATTGAAACTGATGCCGTTTGAGGATGTCAGAGCATTGACACCGCCAAACGCGGGCAGATTGTTGGCCACACCCATTCCGAGCGCGGCAAGCGATGTGATATTGCGGCCGTTGGTTGCTAGCTGGGAAACCTGCTGGCCGCTGATCAACGTACTCACTTCGCTGGTTTCGGCTTGAACCTGCAATGCGTCGGCTTCGACGGTAACCGTCTGTGTCTGGCTACCGACCGAGAAAGTGATGTTCTCTTCCAATGTTTGAGCCACGTTCACCACAATGCCGGTCTTGTTAAACTTTTCAAATCCTTGCGCCGATGCGTTTAACGTGTAAGTTCCAACTCCCACGTTCGGAAATCGATAGGCACCTACCGCATTCGAGACCGTATTGCGTATCTGGCCTGTCGCAGGGTTCGTCAGCGCGATGGCAGCGTTCGGGACGACCGAACCACTGGCATCCGTCACGGTTCCGGTAATTGTTGCATTGTCCTGGCCCCAAGCCCCTGGCGCGAGCGCGAGAAGCATGGTAACGAACACAAATAGACCTGCGAAGAAGCGCCACTCCGGAACCCCGGTAGTGAACATTTTTACGCAGCTATGCATTTGGGTTTTGGGATGATTCATGGTTTGCCTCCTGAGCAAACATCTACCGACTTGCCTGAAGCATTATTCGTGTCTTCGAGATTTGTTTTCGTCTTTGTTGAACTTCTCGACTTGCGAAAGGAGAAGTTCTGATGGCGATTGCCACTACCGGCGTTTATCCGGCAGGTCTTGATTGTTCTGTGATTCAGCCGATCTTCTCGTTATCCACTTGGGGATCGCGAGAGATCATCCGGCGAACCTGTGCTCCGACCAGGAGGGATACCTCACCGGTTCGCCCCGTGCGACCTTCAGGAAACCTGTTTCTGGGGCCCACGCAATTGAGTCCCGGGGACCAGCCGGGAATCGTTTGCTGATGGGAGGCTTTGTACGCCGCGCAATTATCGTTTGTCAAGCCAAAAGTTTCGATCGGGCGATTGGCGGCGGCTCAGGCAGAACGAGGCGCCGGCACCTTAACTAATCGCTTTATTTTTTGGAAGAGACGGACATGCGCGCCTTCCCCTCGGCTCCGCCTGAAGGAATAACCCTGATGCCAATAGGCCGATAGAACCCCTTCTCGGCCTTAGTAGACGTTTACCGGCCCGCAAATCTCCGAGGCAGGCGGAGATGATTGGGGAACAAGCGAGGCCATTGATTTTTGGGCGCAGGAACTTCTGCTTCGAGTTGGAGCCGAAGAGTTCCCTTCGCGCAAAGTTGCTAGATCCAGACCTTGGATTCGACAGACGGTTTCATATGCTTCTTGTCCGCAGGCGGCGCACCCCCGGAATCGGCGTCCGGTTCCCCGGGGTAGGCGCGCGGTGGACCTGCGCGATTCATGCGCGCGTAGTTGGGAATCGCCAATAACTCCGAGCCATCAGCCCACTGACCCCTGATCACCATCATTCCACCGAGCAGATGCGGGCTCCACTGCACACGCAGTGGGGCTGGGCCAAGTTTTTGATCGATATTCTGATTGTCGGCCACCTCAACGTTGTAAAGCAGCGGACCGCGCCTTAATGCGGTCAGACCGGTATCTGCTTTGATCCGTGGATCAGCCACTACACGCTGAGGCTGCATCGGCAACTCCAACTCGATCCTGTCGCCGGCTTTCCACTCGCGTGTCACTACCGCGTAGCCTTTATGGATGGTGGGCATAACCGGCTGGCCATTGACGGTAAAGTGCTCAACGCCCCGAACCATGGGAGATTCCTGGTAAAGCTTGCTCGTGGTGCGGTTTGGAATCCGCACATACACCGAGAAAATCCTGGCTTGCTCAGGATTCAGCGTGATCGAGATCGTACCATTCCACGGGTAATCCGTCTTCTGGACGACCTCCAGGCCCGTACCAGCGACCTGACCGACGTGGATCCGGCTTCCAACGAACATATTTACGTAAAGGCCTGACTTGTCCTTCACATAGGTCCATGTGGGAATCATCAACAGCGTGCGCGAGAGGTTGCCGACGCAGCAGGGGCACACGTGCCACAGGGCACGTTCCGTATTGATCAGCGGATTTGTGTAGCAATAGCTTTTGCCATCGAGAGCGAGGCCCCCGAGCAAAGCGTTATACATCGTCTGCTCGTAGAGATCTGCGTACTTCGCGTCGTGGTACGCGAGGTTGAGCTTGTATTGAAAGAAAACGAGCCCGCAGCTCGAACAGGTTTCACAGTATGCTTCGTTGCGAAGAGAGTAGTTCGGTCCGAAACCTTCTGAAGTTTCGCCGCTGCCGATACCGCCGGTCACGTAATACTTCCTGTTGACCATGTTGTCCCAAAGCGAGATCACCGCGCTCTGGTAATCCGGATCGTGCGTTTCGGCTGCGATGTCTGCCATGCCCGAATAGAAGTAGGTGGCGCGAACGGCATGGCCGACGGCCTCATACTGCTGCCCCGGAGGCAGGTGGCTCTGGTCGTACTCCGAACCGCCTCGGCGGGAGTCAAGTAAGAACTTGGCGAGAGCGATATAGGAGTCCCCGCGGTGATTCCCTTCCTGGTCGTTCACGAAGCGCCCAAAGCGCACAAGCGCCTGCTCCATTTCCTGGTGGCCGTCGAACCAGTCCTTCTTGCCCGGGCCGATGTTGGCGACCCAACAATCCGCCAGCTTCTTCGCCGCGTTGTAGAGCCGCAAATCCTCGCCGTCGGTGAGAGTGTAGTGGTTGATCGCCGACTCGATAAAGTACCCAGACACATACCCTTCGTGATTTCCGCGATGATCGGGCGACCATCTTTCCGGCCAGCTCTCGCGATCTGCCAGAATGTAGGCCGTCTGCAGATATCCGTCCGGCATCTGGGCCGCCAGGATGATCGGGATCCAGCGTTCAAGGGTCGAACGCATCGACTCCTGCGCCTGCAGGATCTCGGGATCATCGTGCGCATCCACCATCAGCGCAATGCACATCGACTCAACCGTCTGGTGCACCCAGGCATTCGAAAAGACGTATCCTTTGTGCTTTCCGTGCGGCTCGCCGCGGTTGGCCTTCCCGGCTTCAACAAAGTTGTCGATTCCACCATCGCCGCGCATGGCAGGGATATCGGTTCGCTCGCACATCTGGATGCAATGAGGGATCCAGTCCACGATCAGCGCTTTCGCGCGCCGGCTCCAGAATGGGCTGTCAATTGAGTACTTCCGCGTGTAAACAACATCCAGACGGTCCTTCGGCGGTTCGGGCTCCACGTGGACTGAAACAGAGTGGGACCGATCATTTGAGCCAGAAGCCGCGAGCGTCAGGACGTAATCACCCGGAGCCGAGAATGCAGCCCTGGTGATCGGCGAGGTTGCTTGATCAAAAGCAACTGTTCCAGGCCCAGACGCCTTGACCCATCGAGCCGTATTCCCAGGTGAATCTTCGAGCCAGGTTACCTTTCCGGTGAGATAAGTCCGAGCACCTTGCACCACCGACCGATCCACGCCGGGTTCAATCACCGGTGGAAGAGATGGAGTGGGGCCGAAATTGTAGACCCGCCACTCGAGGATGCCGGCCGGCTGACCCTTCTGGGGTTCGACCACGAGGCGCAATCCGCTGGTTTTCACCGGTGAGAAGGTCGTCGCATTGAAGGCGTCTGCAATCAGACCGAGGCCTTCGGGCTGATTTACCGGAAAGAAATCAGATCCGTTCCAGTAGAGAATGCGGTAGCTCTGAGGCACGTGCATCCGGCGCAAGCTGCTGCTGCCCGGCAGCGCGCCTGACTTGGGCCGGTCCACAGCCCAGTAAACCTCAATCTTGTTGATGTTGACCGGCTCGCTCCAGTCATACTGCACCCACGACTCGCCGCTTTCACTTGGCCGCTCCGGGTTCAGCGCGTAAAGTCCGTGAGAGCGATCGAGTGAGTTCTCCGGCACAAAGCCGTCGTTCAGGGCAGAGATCTTGTTCTCGCTCACAACGGTCAAGCTTGAGGGAACAGCCACCCGAGCAATGTTGAGAACACGATCGTTAGATTGCGCAGTACCCTTCTGGCCAGTTACGGCTGCCAAAACAGCAGCTCCCGTTAGTCCCGCAAGAAACTCCCTGCGATTGGGTTCAAGTTGATTGTGATTTCCACTTGATTTGACTGCCGGAATTGTTTTCGAAATGCGCTGCTTTTTATCCATGGAAATGGCTCCAGTTCGCTTTCAGACCACGTTCGCGAAGGAAGTCGGCTTTAGAGCGTCCGGAGGAGCTATTAGGACGTGCCCGCCTTTTCGAGAGATTGTATCGCTTGCAAAGTTTGAGTGTGAACCGGATCGACGGCTCATCCACTTGTGGTTTAGCGGTACTCCATGTCTGCGATGCGACCGCAACCGTGATGCTGCCTGGCGCGCCTGCCTGAGCCGGGCGATTCCAATACATCTCTATGTTATAGAATCGGATGTCCTTCAAATGGGGTGCTGGTATGCGGGAATGGGTTCTTCTTATGTTTCTGGCAGGAGTTACTCCTCCGGCGGTTGCGGAGAATGCCGTTCCCCCGGCAAAGGTCACTGTCGACCAGTTGGAGCAGGCTCTGGCCGCAAGCCACGGTCAGACGGACGCGGATGTGGCTAAGCAACTGATGAATATGAAACTGACCGAGCGGCTGAACACGGCCAAACTGCAACATTTAGAAGCTGATCTGCCGGGCAGCAAGGCGCAAGAGGCTCTGATGGCGCTGGCCGATTCGTCGGCATTTCTGGCTCCTCCCCCCGCAGAGGTCCCCGCCACCCCCCCGCCCGAACCAGCCGCTCTACGCCAGATGATGACATTGATCGTGAATTATGTGAATACGTCCGCACGCCAGTTGCCGAATCTGATTGCGACACGGTCTACCACGGGCTTCGAGGACAGGCCGCAAGAGGATGTGCAGGAAGCGACCGGCTTGATGACATTGATTTACCTTCCACTGCACGTCGTCGGTAAATCCAGCGTCGACGTCACTTACCGTGACCGCCATGAAGTAGTGGACGCACAAGCGGCGAAAACGCAGAAGCATGGACCGCAAATCAGCGGTTTGGTCACTGCCGGCGAGTTCGGTCCGATTCTGAGCAGGTCAGTGGCGGATGCGATCCAGGGCAAGATTACCTGGGGTCGTTGGGAATCGGGTCCTGGGGGAACTGAGGCTGTATTCCGCTACGCGGTTCCCAATGAAAAGTCACACTACGAAGTCCAGTTCTGCTGCGTCGCCAACGGGTTCAATTCCGATGGGACGCCCAACCTTCAGGTCTTCAGTGAGCGCCCCGGCTATCATGGCGAGATTGCATTCGATCCAGCGACCGGAACAATTCTTCGCATCACGATGGAGGCCGAAATGCAACCGGGCGAACTGGTCTCCAATGCCGCCATACTCATCGAATACGGCCCGGTAGAGATCGGGGGCAAGAGTTATACGTGCCCTGCGAAGAGCGTCTCCATCCTGCTGGCGCATACAGCACAGCAGAAGGGAATGTATTCCAGGACGAATCTTCAGGGCTCGGCAAAGACATTTCTGAACGATGTTGCGTTTGGGCAATATCGTCGGTTCGGGTCGGAGACACGCATTTTGACCGGGGATAGCCTGGCCCCGAATCAACCGGCCGGTCCTGCCTCGGCGGACGCTCCTTATAGCGCTCCGGCGAGGGCCCCCACACATTGAGCGAAACGAAAAAGCTGACCTCACAAATTACCCCGCGTCTCTTAGCCCGCGTGTGGAAGAATGGTTCCCGAATCAGAGAATGCAATTCGGGAGAACGAAACCATGCGTCCATGGAATGGCTTTCTGTCTGCAGCGTGCGCCTTTGTCCTGGTGAGCCCCGGCTTCGCAATCGCACAGCAGACCTGCGAGTCGCTTAAAGACCTGAAGCTTGATCACGCCGTGGTCGTCACCGCGGTAGCGCTGGAAACGGCTCCCCTGAAGATGCCTCCCGGGGCCGTATCCAAAGTGCCCGATGTCCCGGTTCCGCGTCATTGCGAGGTGACAGCCATCGCGCGTCCCACTACGGATTCGGAGATCGATTTCACTCTGTGGCTGCCGCCCAAAGATGCCTGGAATGGCAAATACATGCAGCGCGGCAGTGGCGGATGGGCAGGCTCCATCCAGCCGCTGGTCCTCGTCGCGCCCCTCATCCGTGGTTACGCGGTCTCCGCCACTGATGATGGTCATCGCACCCAGGGCATCATGCCCGACGCAAGCTGGGCCATCGGCCATCCCGAGAAGCTCATCGACTTCGGCTATCGGTCCCTGCACGAGACCGCCGCTCTCTCGAAAGCGATCCTGGAGGCCTACTATGGCAAGCCCTCCGATCACGCGTACTTCTCGGGATGTTCCGACGGCGGACGCGAAGCGCTCATGGAAGCCGAGCGCTTCCCGGAGGACTTCGATGGCATCATCGCCGGCGCCCCTGCCAACCGCTGGACCCATCACTTCACCGGGTTCATGTGGAACGAGATCGCGCTCAACAGCACACCCCAGAGCAAGATCACGCCCGAGCAGCTTCCAGCCATTGAGAAAGCCGCAGTGGCCGCGTGCGATGCGCTCGATGGAGTCAAGGACGGCCTGATCCAGGATCCGCGGCAATGCCACTTCGATCCAACCGTACTGCTGTGCCACGGTGCGCCGAATGCGGATTGTCTCACCCAGCCCCAGATCGAGGCGCTCCAGAAGATCTACGCCGGCCCGAAGAATCCCAAGACAGGAGAACAAATCTACCCCGGCTACGAACCTGGTACCGAGGCCGAACCGGGCGGGTGGTCGCTTTGGATTGTGGGTCTCTCCGGGCAGTCCCTCTTCGGAAACAGCTTCTACTCAGGTGCGGTGCACGAAGACCCACACTGGGACTGGCATACGATGGATTTCGACCGAGACTTGCGCCTCGCCGATGAGAAGACCGCGTCCATCCTCAACTCGGATGACCCCGACCTGCGCACTTTCCGCGATCACGGTGGCAAACTGATCCAGTACCACGGGTGGGGCGATGGCGCCATCGCTCCCCTGGACTCGATCGCCTTCTACGAAAAGGTCCGGACCTTTCTCGAGCGCTACCCCGATCCGCGTTCCACCGCGCCCGCTGACATCGAGGCGTTCTACCGCTTGTTCATGGTTCCCGGCATGCAGCACTGCACCGGCGGCCCGGGTGCTGTCAGCTTCGGCAACGATGAACTTGGGTCTCTCAATGCCAAGCCCGACGACGCCGACAACGATATCCTCCTGGCGCTCGATCGATGGGTCACGCAGGGCGTCGCTCCGGACAAATTAATCGCCAGCGGCAAGATCGGGGCCGATCCCAAAACCAAGACTGTGGGGATACCGTTGACGCGCCCGCTTTGCGCGTACCCCGCCGTTGCACGATACAAGGGCAAGGGAGACACAAACGCCGCCGAAAACTTCGCCTGCGTTCAGGAGCCGTCAAAATAGAGTTCCGACCGGCTCCACTCTTCGAAGGCATGGGCAAACGAACACGCAACCCCCACGCAAGGGACGAACAATTAGCGCAGTTTGACGCGTACTTCGGGCCGGATGAGGTAAAGGAAGAAGACGAGATTCAGCAGTCCCTGCACCAGGGCGGGCAGGGACTGCTGCCTTGAGAAGATCCACAGGTTGTAACACGCCAGCAGAAAGACCGCGGACAAAGTAAGCGCCCATGCCCAGCGAAGCAACAGGACGAGGCCCGCACTCGCAGCGATGAAGGCGGCTGCCAGGATCAGGAACAAGGGCGGGTAGTGGCCTCCGGCGACCACTCCCAGAATGATGACGCCGGCAAGCAGCAGCAGGTAAAGGCCGATAGCTGCAAGCCCGGGGAGCGGCAGCAGTTCATGCTGCGGCGGCGGGGCAGCGGGCTTTTGGTCGCCTTCGCCTGCCTTATCTCCTGCGTTATCGGGGCCGGTATGGGGCTCGTCCGTCATAGCGTATGCAGATAGGCCAGCAGAACGCGTAGTTGTTCGTCTGTGAGCGGCGTCCCCGGCATCATGCCACGGCCATGAATGATGACGTCAGACAGCCGCTCGTCGGTGGGCGGCGCGCCCGAGGGCATCGCCTTGACCTTGGTGATGGCTTGCAGGCCAGGCCCATGCAGCCCGGCCGTGGTGGTGGGGTAGTGGCAGCGCGCGCATTTTGCCTGGTAGACCTGCGCTCCCTGCGCTTCTTCGGGAGTCCATTCGGATGCCGGCTTGGAGGGCGGCAGAGATCGGCAGCCCGCGATTGCGAGGGCCGCAGCGCACGTGAAGATCGCAAGAGATGAAGACAAAGAACAGGTATGCATTTTCTACTCGATGATACTCGGTCGGGAGCGTCTCATTGTCGTCAAGCCGTCCGCGACGTGATAGGGCGCACGTCACTTCCGGTTGTGCGGTGCCTCACCCGCTTCGACCCCCCCAGACCCTGTCGTCCTGACGCGAAGCGGAAGGATATGCGGTTGCCTTTTGTTCCGGATCGGCGCTTACTCGACCGGAACTTAAGCGGACCTTGCTTGCTACCGTTCGGATCAGAAGGTCGTCCATCAAAGAAAGTGGGAGACCGCGCCCAAGCCATGGGTGTGTTTCGTGAGCGCGTCCCGGCGCAGCAGCGTCGATGGGAGGGCTATGGCATTGGCGATTCGGATTCGTTGTTTTGAAATGCTGATTGTGATGTTGGCAGTGGCGACGCCGGCCTTCGCGCAGGTTGAAGCACGCGGACCACTCTCGGGTTGCGACAAGGAGAAGGCGCTGCCGGGTTATCGGATGCTGTCGCTGCGGGAGCGGATAGTTGACGCGCTAAACAATCAAACTAAATCGTCTCCGCACAGTTCGTTGGCGAGTTATTGCATGGCTGAGTTGCTTCTCCAGCAGCGCGAATATCAAGCCAGTGTGAACGCCTTCCGAGACTCCCTCCGTGCAGATGGGTATCCTGAGTGGACCAGAGTTTGGAGCCACATACAAATCGGAAAAATCTTCGACATTACTCACCAACGCGAACGGGCTGTCGCGCAATATCAGTTAGCTATTCAATCCGGCGATAACACTGATGGAGCGATCAGTCAGGCTCGCGAATTGTTGGAGCACCCGTTCGAATGGTCAGAAGGCCGTTGAAGGGGCGCGCCCGGAAAGGTCTGCCATCGTGGAACGCGCCATCGTTCCCCTCTTTTGCACTCGACTCTGAGGCTTCGACCCCAAGACCCTGTCATCCTGACGCGAAGCGGGACGATCTGCGGTTGCCTTTTGTAACTTCGGCATAGGTGGTTATGCGCCCGGAGCGCGCTCTTTGGGTGCATCTTTATTGAAAACGAGCTGCACGTTCAAGGTAGAGTCGCGTCCGCAGTTGCCGGGGCAAACCGGTATTGTGCGATGCAAGCGCTGCTTGGGCGTCGAGACCGGACCCCGCGGGTTTCTTCAAGCAGAGATCGCGCCCGCGCTCAATTTGCCGCAGCAATGACCTCGCAGATGCGTTCAATCGCCTGGCTTTCGGCGTCGCTGCCGGGGCGGTGGCCATTGACCATGATGGAGAAAGCGATCGTCTTGCCGCTGGCCGAGGTCAGATAGCCTGTGAGGGCATTCGCCTCGTTGAGCGTGCCGGTCTTGGCCCACAGACGTCCCTTGAGCGGGGAGTTGCGAAAACGCCCGAAGAGCGTACCATCGACTCCCGCAATGGGGAAGGTGCTGCGCCACGCAGTTCCCCATGCCTGGCGCGCGGCGTAGACCAACAACTGCGTATAGGCCCGCGGAGCAATGCGGTCGTCCATGCTCATGCCGGAGCCGTCATAAAAGAAAAAGTCGTTGTCGCTGATCCCCGCGTTGATCAGGAACTGCCGCACCACGCGCGTGCCCTGGGCCAGGCTGCCATCTTTGGCGCAGAGTTTGCCGAGCAGCCGTAGCAGCAGTTCCGCATGCAGGTTCTGGCTCACCTTGTTGGTCACCATGATGTCTTCTGACAGGGGCACGGAGACGTGTACCGCCAGAACTCTGCGGCCATTCGCAGGCACTGCCACAGCAGGCACCTGCGCGGGCGCCAGCCGAAGCGGCTCGGAGCGTTCAGCGGCAAAATCACCCGTGTCATCCGAATAACGATGGGCGGCAACGGCCGAACCGGAGACCCCGATCCCGCGCTCGAGCAGCGCCTGTTTGAAAGCTGCCGCCGTAAACTCGGCCGGGTCTTCGATGGCCAGATCGGCGCGCAGGCCCTGCGGCGGGGCGGTGCCCCAGGCGCGCACCAGCAGGCTGCCCGGCATACGTTGCAGTCCCGGATGCGCGATCTGTCCGGCAGGCGCCATGGTCATCGAATTTTCAATGGTGTAAAAGTCGACGTTGGGAGTCCATGCGGTATCGACGCCGCTGGGAGCAGACGGATCGGCAATCACGTTCAGCTCAATCGTGTTCTCGTTAAAGCTGAGTGCGGAGGCCGGTGCGCCATAGCCCCATTGCAGGTCATCCCACGTCCACGAGATGCCATAGGGCTCGTCGAGAAAGAAGCTGTCATCGCCCACCACGTTGCCGGTGACGCTGCGGACGCCGGACTGCTCAACTTGCTCGGCGAGCAGTTGAAGCACGGTCATGGCATCCGGCTTGGCTTCAGGTTCCGGGACGGCCGTGACCGGAGGAGTCGTCGGGGGCGGCGGCTTGGTGGGTGCTTGCGGCGTGGTTGCAACGGGCGGAGGCGCAGGCGGTGGTAGGGTTGCCGGAGGAGGCTGATAAGGATATTGCCGGGCGCTCAGAGTGGGGTCGCCCACACCCATCAGAAGCAGATCGCCATGCAGAACTCCACCTGCATCGATGTCCCCATTGGCGACAATATTGGTGTTCCATGTGAGGGTCTCGACGGGCAGCAGGGCGTAGGCAGCAGCCGTCGTGGCGAGTTTGGCATTCGAAGCAGGCATAAACAGGCGGCCTTCGTTGAGGCTGTAGAGCGAGCGGCCGTCGAGGGCGGTGACACTGATGCCAAATACCGCGTGGCTCAAGGCCGGGTCGGCCAGGATGGCGTTGATGCGGTCGGCGAGTGACCCTGTTGTGGGCAGGGCGCGGGACGCAAGGTGAGTGGCGACGCGCGAAGCGGGACGCGTTTGCGCCGTGATCCCGGCAGAACAAAGAAGAAGGCTTGGGAGCAGGAGCCCAAAAACTTGCCGATTCATCGCCATGGCCGGAGTGTAGCAGGAGAGAATCCCGCCGCAGAAGGTTTCAAAGCCGCGCCGCGACTTAGAATCGAAGCAGACTTCGATTGGAAACGCATGCGACAGCAGGGATGCATCCAATGCCGGATCTAGTTCGCCCACCTTGCGCTTGGCGCCTGCGTACGCGCGCGCTGGAACTCGGCAGGCAGACACTGGTGATGGGCGTCATCAACATTACGCCGGACTCGTTCAGTGACGGCGGCGCTTTTCTCGATCCCGCTGCGGCGGTTGCGCAGGCACTGCGCTTGTTGGACGAGGGTGCCGATCTGCTTGACCTGGGCGCAGAAAGTACGCGTCCTGGTCCCAGCACCGGTCCGCGAGCCGGAAGTTCGGCAGATGGTGGGACGGGCCCGGCTGTCAGCGCCAAAGAGGAGCAGGCGCGGCTGCTCCCGGTGTTGAAAGGAATTCTGGCAGCGCGGCCCCACGCAGCGGTCTCTGTGGATACCTACAAGGCAGCAACCGCGCGCGCAGCCCTGGCGGCTGGCGCGGAAATTATCAACGATGTTAGCGGCCTCATGTGGGATGGAGAGATGGCGGCCGTTTGCGCCGATGCGGGCTGCGGCGTGGTACTGATGCATACGCGCGGGCGGCCCGATGAGTGGCGCACCCAGCCGCAGCTTCAATCGGATGAGTTGCTGGCAACAGTAAAGGCCGGGCTCGAAGCGAGCGTCAAGAAGGCGACCGAGGCGGGGATTGCGTCCGAGGCAATTGTGCTGGACCCCGGATACGGTTTCGGCAAGAGATTCGGCGAGAACTACGCGTTGCTGGCACACCAGGCTGAACTGCTCGCCCTGGGCCGGCCGCTGCTCGCGGGGCTCTCGCGCAAATCCTTCCTCGGCCATACGCTGGCGCCGCTCAACGGCGGACAAAGCGCGCCTGCAAATGCGCGGGAGACGGCCAGTATCGCGGCCATGGTTGCCGCAATTCTGCACGGCGCATCCATCGTACGCGTTCACGCAGTGCGCCCTGCGGTAGAGGCCGCGCGGATTGCAGATGCGGTGCTTGCCGGATAGACCGCAGATCGGAATGGGTCGTCCGGGCAATTAAGATGAACGGCAGATTGGCTAAGGGGATTATCACGTTGTCTTCGTTCAAAGCTTTCTCGTCGCGTCGCCATTTTTTGCATCGGCTCGGTCTCGTTGGACTTGCCTCCTCATTGCCGATCCGCCGCCTTCTTTCCTCGCGTTCGGCCGTCTTTGCTTCAACAGCGGCGCTTCCCGCATATTCGGGGGTCAAGAATCGCGCGCCACTGGCAGCAAACGCATTTTATTTTCTGCCGCTTGGCTCAATTCGCCCCGCCGGCTGGCTTGAGAGTCAGCTTCGCATTCAGGCCAACGGCCTCAGCGGCCATCTGGACGAGACCTGGGCCGACGTCGGCCCCAATAGCGCCTGGCTGGGTGGAAAGGGCGAATCGTTCGAACGGGGGCCTTATTATCTCGATGGGCTGGTTCCGCTGGCCTGGCTTCTTGACGATGCGCGCCTCAAAGCCAAGGCGCAGCGGTTCCTCGATTGGACACTTGACCACCAGGCATCGAATGGCATGATCGGCCCCGCATCAACCAACGATTGGTGGCCCCGCTTCGTGATGCTCAAGGTCCTCACCCAATACCAGGAACTCACAGGCGACGCCCGGGTCATCCCGGTCATGGACAAGTACCTCCGCCATCAGTTCGCGGAGCTACCGCATCGCCCGTTGCAGGATTGGAGCAAGTTCCGCTGGCAGGATGAATTGCTGAGCGTCATTTGGCTCTACAACCGGACCGGCTCTAACTACCTGCTCGACCTGGCGCGGCTGCTGCGGAAGCAAGGTTATGACTGGATGGCGCAATACGCAAACTTCCAGTACACGAAGCCCATCACCGCGGACTACCTCAAGATTGAGAAGAGTAGGGGACACAAGGATGTGAGTCTCGCCACTCACGGAGTGAACAACGGACAGGCGGTAAAGACCGGGCCGGTGTGGTCGGTAGTTTCAGGCAGCCCCGACGATCGTTCTGCCGTTCTCACGATGATTTCGGAGCTGAACAAATATCACGGCCTGCCCAATGGCATGTTCTCGTGCGACGAAAACCTGGCCGGCCTCGATCCTACGCAGGGATCGGAGCTGTGCACGGTTGTCGAATACATGTTTTCGCTCGAACACTCGCTCGCCATCGTGGGCGACCCGCGCCTTGGCGATGGGCTAGAGAAACTGGCCTTCAATGCGCTCCCCGGCACCCTCACCGACGATATGTGGGCGCATCAATACAACCAGGAGCCAAACCAGGTGGAGTGCAGCCTGCACCAGAAGCCCTGGACCACCGACGGGCCGGAATCAAATCTCTATGGCCTCGAGCCCAACTTCGGCTGTTGCACGGCCAATTTCAACCAGGGATGGCCGAAGTTTACCAATAGCTTGTTCATGCGCTCGGGCGGACAGGAGAGCGAAGAGGGATTAGTCGCAGCCGCGTATGCTCCCTGCGAAGTGCATACCGCTTTGCGGGGAACGCCAGTTCACTTGGTCGAAGAAACGAACTATCCCTTCGGCGGCACAATTGGGCTGATCATCAATCCCGCATCACCGGTGAATTTTCCGCTGCTGCTCCGCATACCGGGGTGGGCCGCGGGCGCTTCGATCCAAGTCAACGGCCAGGCAGCATCGCCGCCTTCGCCGGGATCATTTGCCCGTGTGGAGCGCCTGTGGAAGGCGGGCGACCGCGTGGAGATCACGTTTCCGATGAAGCCGCGCATTTCCCGCTGGTTCCACAACTCGATCGCCATCGAACGCGGGCCGCTGGTCTTCTCCTATGGCATCGGCGAAGACTGGGTCAAGCTCCGCGACCGCGGCATGACCGCAGACTGGCAGGTATATCCAACCAGCCAGTGGAACTATGCGTTGAAGCTGGATTCCGACGAGCCGGACAAGAGCATATCGGTTGTGGAATCGGAACCGGGCGAGGCGCCATTCACAAAGCGGCACAGCCCGGTCCAGCTCCGCGTGAAGGCACGCAAGCTCGGTGCCTGGCAAGCGGAAGATGGCGCCGCCGATCCCGTTCCGCAGAGCCCGGTGACAAGCGATGAGCCGGAGGAGACAATCACCCTCGTGCCGTATGCTGCCGCCAAACTGCGCATCACGGCGTTTCCGCAATGCAAGTCGTAGTTTTCACGGATGGTGATCAGGGATGCAGTCCCAGGTAGTTGCCGTACCCCACAATCATCGTTGAGCCCACCAGCGTCATCAGGGTCAGGAAGACAAGGGTTTTCGTCCGCCGGCTCACGCCACGCCATTCCTTCAGCGCGATCCCCCATAGCGTGCTGAAGATCATGATGCTCGCCATGTGTAGCGTCCAACTTGAGAATTTGTAGCGGCCCATCTGCGTTTCGCCCATGGTGTAAAAGAAAAACTGCATGTACCAGGTGGCTCCGGCAATCGCAGAAAATAGATAGTTCCAGCCAAGCGATGGCGCGCCATGCGGATGCGTTGTCAATTCGAGCGCCATCTCCGTGGGAGCAGCATCGGTTATGTTTTCGAGCGGCGGATGTTCACTCGGAGCAGATAGACCCGCCCCTGCAGGTATTTTCAGATACTCGCCATAGCTGCGATTTCGCACATTCAATACCGCGCACCAAACGAAATTTGTAGTGAAGCCGCCGGCCAGAACCACCACCAGCACTGGCAATCCCTGCCACATCACGCTCGTTCCATGCTGCAGCGTGAGCGACTTGATGGGATTGCCCGCATCCAGGCCGAACGCAAAACAGGAACTCATCACTCCGCAAAACGTCGCGACACCCAACCCCAGTTTCAGATTGAATTCGCGAATGCTCGCGAGCTTCTGCGCGCTGGAGAGCTCATTCTCCTTGGAGATGCCTGCCGCACCAGCAAACAGAATTCCGACCACGCAAATTCCCACGCCGATGAGGATGATGACGCCCGAGCGCTGGCTCAGTAATTGCATGAACTGGCCGTGAAAGATGGGCGGTACAAGCGTGCCGAAGATGGCCGTGTACCCGAGCGCGGTCGCCATGCCCAGTGACAGGCCAAGGTAGCGCATGGTCAGGCCGAAGGTCAGGCCGCCCAGTCCCCACAGAACGCCAAAAAAGTAAGCCCAGAAGATCGACGAAGCCGGCGCACTATGCAGCACCGGCAGCAAATCGTGCGTCAGCAACCCTGCGATGATCCAGGGGGCAACAATCCAGCTCACCACGCCGCCAGCCAGCCAATATGTCTCCCACGACCAGCCGCGTACCTTGCGGTATGGAACGTAAAAGCTTGCCGAGGCGAGACCGCCCAGCCAGTGCAGAAATAATCCGAGCAACGGATTCGCGCCCAATGATTGACCCCTCTTGGTAATTCTTGTTCGGCACTATTTCTACTCAACAAACAGGGAAGCGATGATCTTCTGGTCCAACGAACCTCACAATGGCTGGTCAAACTCAGCTGCCGCCAGCAACCCGGCGTCGACCACGTGAAGGATACCCGTGATGCCCACAGAATCATCCGACACCAGGTAAAGCGCGGCGCGCGCAATATCTTCAGGGCTGAGAATCGTGCCCAGCGGCACGCGCGACAGGCGCGCTCTGATGTGTGCTTCTCCCTCGCTGCCATGGCCCATGTGTTCGCGCAGCATCGGCGTATCGGTAATCCCCGGGCATATGCAATTCACGCGGATTCCGTCTCTGCCCAGGTCAAGTGCGAGAGACTTGGTGAGCAGCGCGATCGCTCCCTTTGAAGCGGAGTACGCGGGTGTGCCTACCTGGCCGGCAAAGCTCGCAATGGAGCCGGTATTCAAAATCGTGCCGCCACCATTTCTGCGCATATGCGGAACCGCATGCTTGATGGCGAGAAACGCCGACTTCACGTTGACGGCCATCACGCGATCCCATTCTTCTTCCGTCATCTCCTCAATCGACTTCACCAGCACGATGCCGGCGTTATTGAAAAGAACGTCGATCCCGCCCCAGCGTGCGACCGTTTCGGCGACCATGCGCTCGACGTCGGCTTCGCGCGACACATCCACCTGGATGAAATGGGCCCCGTGGCCTTCAGATGCAATCATTGCAGCCGTTTTTTCGCCGCAATGCACATTGGTGTCGGCAACAATAACACGTGCGCCTTCACGAGCAAATGCAATCGCACTTGCCCGGCCAATGCCACTCGCACCGCCTGTTACGATCGCAACTTTCCCTTTCAGCTTCATAGGCGCGCTTGCTTTCCAGATCAGTGCCGTTGCATGTAGACGACATGCGTCTGCAGAAACTCATACAAACCGTGGCGCCCGTCCGCGCCTCCAATGCCACTCTTCCGCCACCCCGCATGGAACCCCTGCATGGCCTCGAAGTTTTCGCGGTTGATGTATGTCTCGCCAAATCGAATCTCCTGACAGGCGCGCAACGCCACATCAAGATTCTCCGTATAAATCGAGGAAGTCAGTCCGTATTCGCAGTCGTTGGCAAAGGCAATCGCTTCGTCCAGATCATCGAATTCAACAACGGGAATAACTGGCCCAAAAATTTCCTTGCGCACCACTTCCATCGTCTGCGTGCATCCGCTAAGCACGGTTGGCTCGTAGTAGTAACCGCCCGCGCCTTCGCCTCGCTTTCCACCCGTGCGCAGCGTCGCACCCGCCTTCACAGCACCGCCAACCAGTTGCTCCACTTTGCGAAAACCCGCTTCGTTAATCAGCGGACCGTACTCGACTGTCTCGTCCTGCGAAGGATCTCCGTAATGCGTGGCGCGCATCGCGCTGCTCAGCTTGTCGGTGAACTCTTGCGCGACCGAACGCTGCACATACACGCGCTCCGCACAGTTACATACCTGTCCACTGTTGATCACGCGGGATGCCTTGATCGCGTTCACCGAAAGATCGACATTCGCATCCGCCATCACAATTGCCGGCGCCTTGCCGCCGAGTTCCAAATTCACTTTGGTGATATTCTTCGCTGCCGCCGCCATCACCGCAGACCCCGTGTCGACGCTACCCGTGAAGTTGATCATCCCGATCTTCGAGGACGACGCCAGCGCCCGTCCCGCGCTCGCTCCACGGCCATGCACGACATTGATCAGTCCCGGAGGAAAATCCATTTCAGCGAGTATTTCGCAGAACTTCACTGCGTTGTGAGGCGTCTCCTCGCTCGGCTTGATCACGATTGTGTTTCCCGTAATCAGCGCAGGGCCAGCCTTTCGCGCGATCAGAAAGAAGGGAAAGTTCCACGGCAGAATTCCGCCGATCACGCCAATCGGCCTGCGGAAGAGAAAGATGGTTTCCCCCGGCCGGTCGCTCTCAATAATCTCGCCTTCGATCCGCCGACCCCACTCCGCCATGTATTCCAGGTAGTCCGCGGTGAACTCGACCTCGACGCGCGCCAGGCCCAGCGTCTTGCCTTGTTCCTCGGTAATCACGCGGGCAATCGGCTCCACATTCTGGCGAATCTTCGCTGCCAGCGCCTTCAACAGCTTGGCTCGGCTTGCGGCGGTCTCCTTTTCCCACGACCGCTGTGCCGATTCAGCCGACGCGATTGCCGCATCCATATTCTGCTGAGTGCTGTCCGGAACCGTACAAATCACCGTTCCCGTCGCCGGGTTCTTCACCTCGATACGGCCGCCATCGGAAGCGACGAATTTGCCGTTGATGAAGTTTTCAAAGTTTTTCATAGGCATTCTCCTGCCGAACCTCTTTGCATCAGAATTAGGGATTGTTGTTTTAGCTTTTCTGTTCCTCAGCGAGCGCCGCACCGGGCCATGGTATTTCGCCCGCACAATAGCCCGCAAGCACCATGCGGCGGTCTGGCTCACTACCGGCATAAACCCAGATCATGGCCATCTCTTCACTGGATCGATTGATGAAGCGATGCGGAAGTCCACGGGGAACAAACGCCGTATCGCAATCACTCAACTCGTACTGCCTGCCCTGGACAAGGCAAACGGCCCGGCCTTTAACTATGGTGATTGACTCATCGAAATCGTGAATGTGGCAAGGAAGAGATGCGCCCGGAAGAAATCTGCCGTATCCGCCGCAAATTCCGTTCGAACCATAACGGCGAGCGAATAAGTCGCAAAAAAAGGCATTTGTCGAAAGCTCGTAAATGGCGCCGCTGTCGTACCGGATGATCGTCTCGGGATCGGCTTCAGATGGGAACCCAAAATCCCGTTCATCCACTGGAAACGCCCGATCGACAAGTGTCCTCGAAGGCCTTGCTGTCGCAAAGGACCAATGCGCCACAAGCGGCTTTTCCGCATCGTCGTTCTCAACCTGGTGGACAAGGCCGGCCGGCGCGTGCACGCAATCCCGCGGACCTAGTCGATACACCCTTCCTTCAAGGAGCACGCGTGCGCGACCTTCGATTACCGTGACGGCTTCGCTGAATTCATGAAAATGGTAGGGCAGATAGGCACCGGGTGCGAATGTCGCTGTGCCGGTACTGAATCCCGTAGCCCCGCATCCTTCCGAGACAAACGTCCGCAACTCAACGCCGGCAGGCATATGCTCGGCTGGCGGGGATTGGCGGGCAGAGATGATCGCTTCGGCTACGGTTCCCGTGCCAAGCTCTGCAGGTTCATTTTGCAAAGGCATTTCCCATGCGTAGACATCAGACCATCGTATGACCGGTCCGTGAGTATGGAAATTACTGGCGCCCCAGACATCCTGTCAAGCAGATTCATCCAACGTCCAATGGGGCTGTCTGCATATCGAACGTCCGAACCTGCGATCGTTCATTTTCTCCGCGCATCAGAGGGCTCTTCCATAAAGAAAAGGCCGAATTCCAATGCTTGACAGAATTGCACCCGTGGGCTAATTATCTGATGGTCTGATTACTTGACCCTCCACAGCAGCCCGTATTTCCGACCAGGGAGATTCCATGTCTGACGCAATTTCGAGAAGGACTTTTGTGAAGACGTTGGCCGCCAGCGCCGTCGTGAGTTCCGTAGCCAAACGCGGTTTGGGCGAAGAAAGAATCGCGACCGCAGGCATGGCGACGGAGTGGTCCTATGTGAGCGGAAAGCAGTATTCCGATCCTTTCAACCAGGTTGACGTGGACGCCATCATCACGTTGCCCTCGGGTGGCGAAGAGCGCATCCCCGGATTCTGGGCGGGCGACTCCACATGGCGCGTGCGCTATGCTCCTGCCGCGCCCGGCCTCTACAAGATTCGATCTGCCTGCAGTGATGCCGCCAACCACGATCTGCACGGCCAGACCATGACGCTCGATGCGCATCCTTATGCGGGAGACAACCCTCACTACAAACACGGCGTACTCAAGGTAGGTGACAGCGCGCGCCATTTTCAGCACGCCGACGGCACGCCCTTTTTCTGGTTGGGTGACACATGGTGGATGGGGTTATGCAAGCGGCTTAGCTGGCCAGACGGCTTTGAAACGCTCACCGCCGATCGCGTGCACAAGGGATTCACGATGGTGCAGATCGTCGCCGGTCTTTACCCCGACATGGAGCCCTTTGACGAGCGCGGCGCCAACGAAGCCGGTTATCCGTGGGAGCGCGATTTCTCCCGCATCAACCCCGCTTACTTTGACATGGCTGATGTGCGTATGCAGCACCTGGCGGATCACGGGCTTGCGGCGTGCGTGGTCGGATTCTGGGGATACTTCATTCCCCGCATGGGTATGGCCAAGGTCAAACAGCATTGGCGGTATCTAATCGCGCGCTGGAGCGCGTACCCGGTCGTCTGGTGCCTCGCCGGCGAAGGAACCATGCCCTACTACCTCTCC
The DNA here is from genome assembly GCA_963800145.1 of uncultured Acidobacteriaceae bacterium. Classification (GTDB taxonomy): domain Bacteria; phylum Acidobacteriota; class Terriglobia; order Terriglobales; family Acidobacteriaceae; genus Telmatobacter. The sequence continues at coordinate 396,858 of CAWCZX010000003.1, forward strand.
AAGACGCAAGAGCAGGATGCCGAAACACAGAAGCATGGGCTCACCGAACTGGCACGCTACGTTCACACCACCGATCCGCATCACCATCCCATCACGATTCATCCCTCGAGCAGTTCCCGGCAGTGCGTGGACGATCCGTCCGTGTTGGATTTCGACATGTTGCAAACCGGCCACAGCGACCGGCAAAGCGTCCCCAACACCATTGAGACGGTCAATCGCTCGCTGGCAGCGGATCCCAAGATGCCGGTGCTGATCGGCGAAGTCTGCTACGAAGGCATTCAGGAAGCAAGCCGCCAGGAGGTGCAGCGTTTCATGTTCTGGTCGTCGCTTCTTAGCGGAACCGCGGGGCACACCTACGGCGCCAATGGCATCTGGCAGGTGAATACGCGGGAAAAACCCTACGGCCTTTCGCCGCATGGACACTCCTGGGGTGGGCCCGCATGGGACATCGCCGCGCAGCTTCCCGGCTCAGGACAACTCGGCCTCGCCAAGGGCTTGCTCACGCGTTACTCCTGGTGGAAGCTCGAACCCAATCCCGATCTGATTTCTCCGCGCTGGAGCAAAGAGGATTATTGGAAGCCCTTTGCCGCCGAGATTCCTGACGAAGCCATCATCGCGTTTACGCCCGCGTCGTACAGCGGTGCCGCGTTTCACAATCTCAAGGGCTCGTCCTACCGGGCGTTCTTCTTCAATCCCACGAATGGAGATGAAGTCCCCCTCGGCAACATCACGCCCGACTCAAGCGGATCATGGAAGATCGCAGAAGTACCCATCTTTCAGGATTGGGTCGTCGTGCTGGAGCATGTTGCATGAGCCTGGCGAGCTCAACTGCAGCGGGGTTTCGCGTCGGATTCTCCGCAGACTTTTGCGCCGAAGATGGCCAGACTCGCGTTTCCCGACATCGGATTGTCACTGCTGGAGGGCGTTCCCGGAATCTCGCACGAGTTTCTGCGTGAGTATCGGTCCGAGTATGTGCCGTCGCAACTGGTAGGGCTCGACGCGCTTATCTCTCTCAAGCCAAAAGTAACGGCTGCGTCTCTCGAAGGAATTACGCGCCTCTGCGCCATCGGCCGCTGCGGAGTCGGCTACGACAACGTCGATCTGAACGCCTGCACTGAACATGGCATCGCCGTCTACATCACGCCCGGCGGTGTGGTGCGGCCTGTTGCGGAGTCGATCCTGCTGCTGGTCCTTGCGCTTTCGCATCGCCTCCTGATCAAAGACAGGCAGGTCCGCGCAGGGCACTGGGCCGAGAGCACCCATCGTCTTGGCCGCGAACCGCGGGACCGCGTGGTCGGCACCATTGGCATGGGCAACATTGCCTCGGAAGCGATTCGCCTGCTGCGCATGCTGGACGTTGGCCGCTTCCTGGCATTCGATCCCTACACCACCGCAGAGCGCGCGAAAGAGCTTGGCGTTGAGCTGGTCTCTCTGGATGAACTCCTCCGCAGCTCGGACTATGTGCTCGTCAATTGCCCGCTCACACCGGAGACCCGCGGCCTGGTGGGGAAAGCACAATTCGCTCTGATGAAACCCGATGCCGTCCTCATCAATACCGCGCGCGGCCCCATCGTCGACGAGTCCGCGCTGATTGAGGCACTTCAAAGCAGTAAGATCGCCGGCGCCGCGCTCGACGTATTCGAGAAGGAGCCACTCAGCAAGGATTCGCCGCTGACCGCCATGGAAAATGTCATCTTGACCTCGCACTCCATCGCGTGGACCGAAGAGCTGTTTCGCGACATGGGCCGCATCGACTGCGAGGGCGCACTGGCAATCCATCGCGGGGAAGTGCCAAAACACGTCGTCAATCCCAAGGTCCTTGAGAGTCCCAAATTCCTTGAGAAACTCAGCCACTTCAAGGCCGCCTACACCTCGTTGGAGAGCAAATCATGATCGAGTTTCGCCAGCGGCTTAAACAGGGAGACCTACTCCTCGGCCAAATGGTGCTCGAGCTTTTCAGCCCCGGCATCGGGCCCATGCTGGCCGCCTGCGGGCTCGACTTCGTGATCTTCGATATGGAGCACGGTCGCTGCGACATCACCCTGCTCGCAGAGATGGTCGCTGCCTGCCGCGGCAGCGAAATCTTTCCTGTCGCACGCGTGCCCGATGCGGCCTATGCGCCCTTATCCCGCGCTCTTGATGTGGGTGCGCGCGGCGTCATGGTGCCTCGCGTTGAAACCCGCCAGCAGGCCGAGGATATTGTCGCCCAGCTAAAATATGCGCCCATGGGCCGGCGCGGCGTCGCGCTCGGCATCGCGCACGATCTCTATCGCGCCGGGACCGCGGAGTTCTTCGCCAAGGCGAATGAAGAGATCGCCGTGATTCTTCTTTTAGAAACCGAAAAAGCATTTGAAAATCTCGACGCAATCGTCTCCGTGCCCGGCGTCGACGTCGCCTGGATGGGACACTACGACCTCACCGTGTCCATGGGTATTCCGGCACAGTTCGATCATCCGAGGCTGCTGGCGGCAATGGATGACCTGGTTGCGGCATGCCAGAGGCATGGTGTCGCGCCCGGGTTCCTGCCTCCCACGCCCGAGTCGGCCGCGCACTGGATCAGCAAAGGCTTTCGCGCCATCAGCCTGGGCAGCGACATCGGCGTCTTCCTTGATGGAGTCCGCAAATTCCGGGCCTACGTTGCCCAGCAGGGCGGTGCAGCATGAAGTATTCGATTCAGGCTTTCAATGCCGGCACATTCTGGGTTCCCGGTCCCGAGGTGTATTGGATGGAGGCGTGGAACCAGCGCGAGGAAATGAACGTCCTCATCTATCTCATTCGCGGCGGAGGCCGCAACATCCTCATCAACACCGGCCCGCCGCAGGATCTTGCCGTCATCAACAAGGCGTGGCTCGGTTTTTTCGGATACCCCGAGGCGCAGATCGTTCGCACCGATGCGCAGCTTCCGCAGAATATTCTTCGCTCGCAAGGACTCACTCCTGAAGACATTTCGCTGGTCCTCGTCACTCCGCTGCAGGCCTATGCCACGGCAAACATTCACCTGTTTCGCAACGCTACCATTGGTATCTCACGTCGTGGCTGGATTGAAGATTTTCAGGCTCCTTACTACCATCTTCACGTTCCACGCCATTTGCGCATTCCCCCCGATGTGAATCACTACCTCCAGAACGACGGCTGGGACAAAGTTCGCCTTCTCGCCGACGAAGAGGAGATAGAGCCCGGCATCCGCGTCTTCTGGGCGGGCGTGCATCATCGCTCTTCGCTCGCCGTCGCCATCGACACCGATAAGGGCACAGTCATCATCAGCGATTGTTTCTTCAAGTACGGCAACATCGAGGCCGGGCGATACCTGGGCGTGATGGAAAGCATGATGGAAGCCGATGCAACCTGGGCGCGCATTCGCAAGGAGGCGGATATCTTCGCTTCGATCTATGACCCCGAGGTCTTTGCGCGTCATCCCAATGGAATCCTTGCCTGAGCATCATCTCTCATCCGGAATTTTCAGCGGTCGGGACCAAGACAGCCGGAGAAGATGCAACTCAATTGAAAGCACGATGCCCGAGATCGAGGCCTTTGATGCCGTCTAACAGTCTTACTCCCGTGGTTAGAACCACGCTCACCGCCGACATTTGCCGCCAGATGGTCAACCAGCTGATGCGCGGCGTATGGAGCGAAGGCAAAAAGATCCCCGCGGAGAGGGAGCTATGCCAGCAACTCGGCGTGGGGCGGGCCTCTCTGCGTGAAGCTCTCAAGGCGCTCGAAATCATGGGCATGATTGAGACGCGGCTGGGCGACGGCACCTATGTCTGCAAGCGTTCCGACTTTTTCTCGCGCCCTCTTCTATGGGCTATCGCCAGCGGCTCCGAGGCAGACGTGCGCGAACTGATCGAAGCGCGCGTGCTCATTGAGGTGGAGCTAGCCGGCCTCGCGGCAGAACGCGCCGACGCAGAACATCTGAAGCAACTCGCCGAACTGCTCGACCAGATGGACAAGTCGCGAAAAAAGCCGCAGGAGTTTGTGCAGGCCGACGTCAATTTCCATCTCACCATTGCGCGCGCTGGCTCCAACGGCATTCTCATGAATGCACTGCATCTCATCCGCAACCTGCTGCAGCAGTGGATTCTGAGCGCCGTTGCCATCAAGGGAGTTCCGGAAAAAGCCTGCGCGCAGCACAAGCGCCTGCTGTTGGCCATCAAGAGCGGTGACAGCGCCGCCGCCCGCAAGGAGATGCGCAAGCATCTGCGGGACATGGCCGGGTACGCTCCGCGACAACAGAAGCTCGCGCCAGAAGAAAATTCCCGCGCCAAATTGTGAGAGCGGGTGATTGCCCCGCTCAGTTCACGCGCAGCAGCATTTTCAGCGTGGCTCCGGGAGCAGCGCTCATGCGGTCAAAGGCTTCTTGTCCCTGCTCAAGCGGCATCTCCACGGTCCAGGGCGTAAGGTCGATCTCCCCTGCGTTCAACAAGGCCAGCGAGCGTTCGAAGTCCACAGGCGTATAGGCAAATGACATAGCCACGCGGTGTTCCTTGCGAATGCTGGTCACGAAGTCGATCTCGCTGCGTTCCTGGCTCATGCCGAGCAGCACCACGACGCCCCCGGGCCGGCAGAGATCAAATGCTGATTGCCGCGCAGCCGCCGTTCCCGAAGCGTCAAGCACCATGTCCAGCCCGTGGTCCGCAAATCGACGTGCCTCCGCGCGGCCCTCTTCGGTGGAGACATTCATGGCGAGCGTTGCGCCCATTTTGCGGGCAGTCTCAAGCCGCACGTCGCTCACATCCTGCACCAGGATTTCGCGCACGCCCAGCCGCAGCGCGGTCAACAGCGCCAGGGAACCCATCGTGCCTCCGCCCACAATGCCCAGCCGAAAGAAGGGCAGCGGCGCTGCGATGCGGAAGAGATGAACGATGTTGGCCAGAGGCTCGGCCATCACCGCCTGTGCGTCGCTGAGTTTGTCTGACACCTCATAAAGTTGCTTCTCCGGGATGGCGACGAACTCCGCATAGCAGCCGGCGGTCTTGTCCATGCCCAGCAGGCGCCAACTGGCGCACAGGTTCTGCGCTCCGCTGAGGCAGGCCGTGCAACGCCCGCAATTTATCAGCGGATTGGCCACTACGCGTCGCCCGTCAGCCCTCCGTCCGACCAGTTCGTGGCCCAGCACCATCGGTGGAATGCGGCGGCGGCTGTGTCCCAGGAATCCCGAGATATCCGACCCGCAAATACCCGCCGCAATGACCGCTATTTCGCTCTCGCCTTCTGCCGGTTTCGGCCGTGGATAATCTTCTATCGTCACCTGCCGTGGCGCCGTATATACCAATGCCCGCATCGCTTTCTCTCCTATCTAGTCATCTGTGCTTCATGTTTCGGCGTGTCGGGTTGAGCGTTCTCCTCAATAAACACCAGCTCCGAACTCAATGGATCGCGCAAGTTCACTTCCAATCCCGCCCCCATCAGTTCGCGCCCCATCGCCTCTCTATCCGGCGCGCTTCCATCTTCGAAGTGCAGCCGGTAACTCTTCGCCGCATTCAACCCGGCCAGCACGAACCGATGCCGAGCTTCGTCGGCAATCGCTCCACGGAACGCAAAAACGACGCCCTTGCCGCGCGCCGGGTCCCAGTACTCCATACCGTCCCAGTGCACGCCGTCAGGGCGCGGTGACACATGATACAGCCGCGCATCGCGGATCAGAGGCCGCAGTTCCCGTTTGTAAAGGGCGATCGCCTGCCGCGCGTCTTCATGCTGTTCGGGAGTCCAGGCCGTCGTATCCATCATGATGGTCACCCAGCCCATCATTCCGCTGCGCAACATGTAAAGAAAGTTTTCGAGCCGCGGCGCAGGCCACTTCTCCACGTAGCTTTCCAGCATCGCAGGCGGCAACACATGGCTTGCGTCGTAGAAGGCGCGCCGATTCGATAATGGGTCGTATGTGTCGGTGATGGAGAAGTAGTCCCCGTGCGCAGCCGAGCCGAAATCCACCATCCGCCCGCCATCATTGCAGATCTCGAACAGCAGCCCCGGGTGCTCACGGCGCAGTGTCTCGTAAATGCCGTAGTAAGCGCGCACCGCGTGATAGCTGACATCCGTCGAGTTCGATGCCGATACAAAATCAGAGCCCCAGTCGTGAGCGACCTTCATCGTGCTGCGATCGGGCGGCGCATGCGGATGGTCGTCGCGGACGCACCCCTGCGCCACCAGGTAGCCGTCATGCTCCAGCATGTCCAGATGGTAGTCGTCGACAATGCGCTTGAGCTCTTTGGCGGAATAATCGCGCGCGGCGGGCACGCCGAGGTCGATCGTCTGCCCCTTGAACTCCTCCGGCTTCCACCCCGGCCCCACATCCGCGACAAGCCAATCGCGCACCTTGGCATCGCGAACATTCAGTGCGCCCACTGCGGTGTCCAACCCCGCCTGCGTCCAGTCTACCCAGATGCCGAATCGCAAGCCCCGCCTGTGCGCCTCATCTGCGATAAATGCCAGGCCATGCGGAAATTTCTTCGCGTCGGGATACCAGTCCCCCACGCCGCGGAACCACCCTGCATCGACGTGAAACATCTCCAGGCCCAGTTCCTTCGATTCTGCAATCATGCGTAGTGCCAACGCCTCGTCCACCGCCATGCCGCTGCCCCAGCTGTTATTGACCGTCAACGGATATTGCGGGTCTTTCCATGTCTGCGGATTGCCGAGCACCGCGCGCACCCACGGCCGCAGTTGATTTCCGGCGCCGTCCGGTCCACCGGAAAAAGCGCCGAGAAACACCGTCGGCGTCTCGAAGCTTTCGCCCGCCTCGATGCCAGTGCGAAACGGCCCCGGCTCCGGATCAAGGCCCAGCACCGTCTTCAATTCCTCGCCATCGCGCTCCAACTTGATCCGCGTCCTGCCGCTGAACTCAATTCCCGCATACCACCCCGATTCAGGCTGCCCTGTCGTGTACACAAACTCGGCGGGAATGATCTCGCGCGCCTCGCCTGCAACCGGACGCGCGTACGTCGAAGATTTGCCCGTCCATTTGTAGCCGTCATTCAGGACGTCAAGATGCGTCCCCTGCGCTGAAGGCGTATCCGCCCCTTTCTCCACGTAGAGATTCCGCAATTCCTTAGCTGCGCGCACCTGCCAGTCCAATTCGAGCGAATTCACCATGGGCAACCAGATCTCTTGCCCATTCAGGTTTTCGATCGAGATGCGATGCTCGACAGGACCAAAGGCCGCGCGCACTTTCCATTCCCATCGCAGGCGCAGATGCGGCTTGTCGCATTCGTACACATAAACCACGCTATGCGAATCCGCAACGCTCAACGCAGAGTTCAACCGCCAGTCGAGCGGAATCTGTACTCCATTCATCTCGACACTTGCGGGAAGCGTCTCGTTTTCTGTGTTGTTCCACGCGGATCCGACCGAACTCACCAGCCGTTCCAGTCTTGGTGCCCTCCCCCCGGCGTTCAACTCGATCCGCACATCGCTGGTGGCCAGGCTCGCGGAATCTCCGAGCCCAGCGGCCCGCGCGCTCCATTGAGGAACAAGGAGAAGTAGCACAGCCCATCCCCAACCCGGCAGCTGAAATCTTCTTCTCATCTCCGTCCTCATCGCTCCGTGTCGTTTCCGTCAATTTCCATCGCGCAAAATCGCCGATTCCAAATGCCTTCCTTCACGCAACAAGCCTACAACCGATAGCCGCCCTCACGCAGAGTCCAAATTCCGCTCTGCCGGTCTTGACTGCAATGGCAACACCAATCGATCTTGTTCAACACCCCGAGCTGCCGGTGGCATCATTGAGGAGGCAGCCACCCCGATCCGCGCTCGAGATCATCCGAAACAACACGGAGCCGGTCCGCCATGACCCACGCGAGGAGAATATGGAGGAATTCCTGAGGTTTTTTTCGACATGCCGGAACATTCTCTGCGGATTGACGCTGCTCTTCGCTCTCTCCGGTCAACTTCCGGCGCAGTCCTCTGCCATCCTGCCCACTCAAAACGCTAGCCCACAGGGCGGCTTTGCGGCGATTGATTCCATCATGGACGAAGCTGTCGCCGCTGGACGCATTCCCGGCGGCGTAGTGCTCATCGGCCATCACGGCGCGGTCGTTTACCGCAAGGCGTTCGGTTGGCGTTCGCTCGAGCCGACTCGGGAGAGGATGACCGTCGATACCATATTCGATCTTGCCTCGCTCACCAAGTGCATCGCCACCACGACCGCGATGATGCAGCTCATGGAGCAGGGCCGCATCCGACTCAATGATCCAGTGGCCGCTTATCTGCCCGAGTTCGCGCAAAACGGCAAAGCGGACATCACGGTGCGCGAATTGATGACGCACTTCTCCGGGCTGCCGCCGGATCTGGATTTGAAGCAGCCGTGGGAAGGGCGGACCAGCGCCTACAAGATGGTGATGGAGTCGAAGCCCGACCTCCCTCCGGGTACGCGCTTCGTCTATAGCGACATCAATTTTGAGGCGCTCGGCTTTCTCGTGGAAAAGCTCACAGGCGTCCCGCTCAACGAGTATGCGAGCGCCCACGTGTTTGAGCCACTCGGGATGCACGACACGCGCTTTCTTCCTCCCGCAAGTTGGATACCGCGCATCGCGCCGACGCAATACGACGAGCATGGCACGATGTTGCGCGGCGTGGTCCACGACCCCACGGCGCGGCGAATGGGCGGCGTGGCCGGCCACGCAGGTTTGTTCTCCACCGCCGACGATCTGGCCATATTTGCGCAGGAGCTTCTGAGCGGATCGAAAATCCTGAACCGCCTTACGATTGAGAAGATGACTTCGCCGCAACAGCCCGCCTGGGCAGCGAGCCTGCGCGGACTCGGCTGGGACATCGATTCGCCCTTTTCCACCAATCGCGGTGTTCTGTTTCCGGTGGGCGGCTTCGGGCATACCGGCTTCACAGGCACTTCGCTCTGGATCGACCCGGTGACCGATACTTTCGTCATCGTTCTCACCAATGCGGTGCATCCCCGCGGCGGCCATTCGATCGTTTCGCTGCGCTCGCGAATCGCAACCGCGGCTGCGCAATCCATTGAACTCACCGCGAGTGATCTCACCGCGAGTGAAAGCCAGGCGTTGCGGATGGCGCGTATTACCGGGTACAACGAATCTCTCATGGCGTCGCGCCGCATCATCGCGCGCAACGGCGATGTGAAGACCGGCATCGACGTGCTCGAAGCCGAAGATTTCCGCGAACTTCATCCGGACGTGACTCATCCGGTTCGAATCGGGTTGGTAGCCAACCAGACTGCCATCGATGCGCATGGCCGGCGCACCGCCGATGTGCTGGCCCACACTCCCGGAATCCGTCTGGCCGCGATCTTCAGCCCCGAGCATGGAATCGCCGGCAACCTCGATACCACCAACATCGCCGACTCCCAGGACAGGGCGACCGGCGCTCCGGTGTATAGCGTCTACGGGGAGACTGACGCCAGCCGGCGCCCCACGCAGGCACAGATGGCCGGCCTCGATGTGATCGTCTACGACATCCAGGACGTTGGCGTGCGGTTCTACACCTACGAGAGCACCCTCGGCTACTTTCTTGAGGCAGCTGCGGCGGGAAACAAAGAGATGGTTGTGCTTGACCGCCCCAATCCCATCGGCGGCGCGTATGTGCAAGGACCCATCGCTGATTCGGGTCGCGAGTCCTTCGTCAGCTATGGTCAAACGCCCGTTCGCCATGGCATGACCGTGGGGGAGTTGGCGCGCATGTTCAATGACGAGCGCGGCATCGGCGCAAAACTCACCGTCGTTCGCATGGAGGGCTGGATGCGTGGCGACTGGTACGACTCCACCGGAAGAACCTGGATTGACCCCTCGCCGAACATGCGCAGCTTGACCGAGGCGACCCTCTATCCAGGCATCGGCATGATTGAAGGCACTAACATCTCTGTCGGGCGCGGCACCGATACTCCTTTTGAACTCGTAGGAGCCCCCTGGATCGATGCCTCCACTTTTGCCGCCTATCTCAACGAACGCGAGATCGCCGGAGTCCGCTTCGTTCCGACGACCTTCACGCCGAATTTATCCGTCTATTCAGGCCGGCAGTGCGGTGGTGTCAACATTGTCCTTACTGACCGAGAGGCTCTCGATGCCCCGGAACTCGGCCTCGAGATTGCCGCCGCTTTGCACCGCATGTATCCCGATGAATACAAAATCGACACGCTGGACGGCCTGATGCGCAGCCGGGCCACGCTCGATGCGCTCATCGCCGGAGAAGACCCACGCCGCATCGCAGAAAGCTGGCAGGATGCCATCGAACACTTTCAGACGCTGCGGGCAAAGTTCCTGTTGTATTGAGCCGGTGAGCCTGATACACCTGACGCCTTGGCGTTACCGCATCGGAAGACTAATCTGAATGAGTTCCGTCAATTCGATTCCAAGGGGTCACAATGTTGACAACCAACGTGAATAGTTCCGCGAACCTGCGCACCGATCTTTCCACCAAGCGCGGCTACAACATGTTTTTGCTGCTGGTGGCGGGACTTGGCGGCCTGCTCTACGGAATCGATGTGGGCATCATTGGCGGCGCGCTGCCTTATCTTGAAGCGACCTCGCACCTCACCGCCGCTGAGCTTTCTGTCATCGTCGCGGCGGTATTACTGGGCAGCGTCTTCTCCACCTTGTTTGCCGGGCTGCTGGCCGACTGGATGGGCCGCAAGCCGTTGATGATTATCAGCGGCCTGGCTTTCATGGTGAGCATTCCGGTCATCGCCCTTTCGCAGGGCTACTCGCCACTTTTTTTCGGAAGGCTCTTGCAGGGCATGAGTGGTGGCTTCATCGGCGTCGTGGTCCCGCTGTACCTTGCCGAGTGCCTCTCCGCGTCATCCCGCGGCAAGGGCACCGGAATTTTTCAATGGCTGCTCACAGCGGGCATCGTGGTCGCGGCGCTCATCGGCATTTATTACAGCTATCGTGTTGAGGCTGTCGCCAGGGCAGCCGACGCCGCCTCTCTTTTCGCCTTCAAGAATCAGGCGTGGCGCCGCATCTTCTGGGTATCGCTGCCTCCCGCAGTGTTCTTTGTGGCCGGCAGTCTGCTGGTAAGCGAGTCGCCGCGCTGGCTCTTTCGCCGCGGACGAAAAGACAAGGCTCTCGCCGCTCTTCTGCGCTCGCGCACGCCCCAACAGGCGGCTATCGAACTGCGCGAAATGGAAGAGACAGCGAATGTCCTTTCGTCGCAACGCGCTGCGGGGCAAAAGGTGCGCGAGCCGCTGCTGCGCCGGAAATACGTGATTCCATTCCTGCTGGCCTGCGTCATCCTCTCCTGCAACACCGCCACCGGCATCAACTCTATAGTTGGTTACAACACGGGCATTCTGCTGCAGAGCGGCCTGTCAGATCTGCAGGCGCACTGGGGCTATGTCGTTTTCACCTTCGTCAATTTCCTGATGACCATGGTGGGGATGACCCTCGTTGACCGCAAGGGGCGCCGATTCTTGATGATTATGGGCACGAGCGGAATCATCGTCTCCATGCTCTCGGTCGGAGCCATGTTCCTGGGGACTGAGAAGGCAAGCGTGGATTGCCGCAACGTGCTCCAGGCCGCGGTCGGCGCCGATCAGGCGCTCACCGTTCACTTCGATAAGGCCCAGGCGGAACGCCTGCTGGCCGCCGTGAACCATACAGGCGGTGACATTCGCGCCGACCGCGCCTCTTTCGCAATCATCTATTCCTACGGCGATTTCACCGCTTCCACCAGCTATGTGCGCTCCGACGATCCCGGTGCGGCGGCGCTCGCCATCACCCGCGCAAGCTGCGTTCCCGCTAACAAGGTGGATGCCTTCTTCAAGAATCCGGTGGGTAATCTCGATGCCGCGCGAACTGCCCCCCTGGTGATCAAGAAGGCCCTGATCGGCGGTGTTCCCGACCCAGGTCATGGTTGGCTGGTCGCATTGTGCCTCTACGCTTTCGTCGCCTTCTATGCGTCAGGCCCCGGCGTGTGCGTGTGGCTGGCGCTTTCTGAACTGATGCCGACGCGCATCCGATCCAACGGCATGAGCGTTGCCCTGGTGCTGAATCAGTTGGTTTCGACCACGCTGGCCGCAATCTTTCTGCCCTTCGTCAGCAAGTACGGCTACTCATCCATGTTCTTTTTGTTTGCTGGATTCACGGTCATCTATTTCCTTACCGTGACATTCCTGCTGCCCGAGACCAAGGGCAAGACGCTGGAAGAGATCGAAGCTCATTTCGCAGGACAAACCGCCGGCTAGTTGGTATTCGGTGCTCAACTCGACCTCAGAACGCCCTGTCATCCTGACGCGAAGCGGAAGGATCTGCGGCTGCTTCTTATCTATTCGATTAGCCGCCGTCGTCGGGGATCTATTGCGTCGTATCCGCTCCTGGAAGCATTGGCTGTGACGGAAAGAACAACCGCAGATCCTTCGTCCGCCGTGTCGGACTCAGGGTGACAGCCAGTGAGGGAGTTCGATCTGCGGCGCTGACGCACGGTTCTCGGGACGGGATTCGTAGTTTTCGGTCAAGAGGGAGAGTTCTTCTGGCAAAAGCTGAATTCGCCGGGTGTTATCGGACTCCATCGCCTTTGCGAGGGGAAACTCATGGGAATTTCCGAATGGGTCACCAACCACCCGGAACGCCATGATGGGACTTGTAGCCTGGAATTGCGAACGCGTTGGACTACCTTGACCCTGCTTTCTTCGAGTCTTGATCGACGAGGACGACATGCACATCGCCGTGCGTATGAATCTCACCGGTCTTTTCGTTGTAATCGACCCCATCAGCGTGCAGGACCACTGGAGTTTTCCGGCATTCTTTGCCCACACAAGCTTTCATCGTCAGTTCAACATTGCCTCTTAGCTGGAGAACGTCTCCGGCCTCCGCGTTTGAGAGAATCCTCTGTGCGCTGGACGCTTCCATGCTGAATACCACTTTATGGCCGTCGGGGAAAGGAAACAGAAAGTGCAGCCGATCCGGCTGCGCTTTCGTTTCCTGGCACACTGAGGGAGAAGCACAAGCGAAAAACTGACACGCCATCGCGGCACAAAGGAATAGGAGCTTCATGAAACTGTCCTCCTCAAAGAACCATCCGCGTTCTTATATCCGAAGCTAGGCCACGCCGGACTTCCTGCGCACTATGCGACCAGATCAGTCTCTTAGACGGCTTTGAGAATAAAGGGTATTTGCAAGATCTCGCCTCCGCTGTGTGGTTGGTAGCCCACCCTAACCTCCTACCCAATTCGGCGAGATTGGAAGCCGCAGGTGCGAAGCTCCACCTTAGGGTCACCGACTGCAAGTCTGATGCCTTCGCTTTGTGAGCCTGGTGGACTTGCGCACCGAATGGACTTGCGGGACGGATGTCCTCCTCCTCACCACAGGCATCGGTCCTGGACAAAAGGAAGGGTGAAGGGACTTATTTTTCCAGGACCGCCTTGGAGAGATTCCGCGGCCGGTCCACGTCCACTCCGTGCTCCACCGCCATGAAATACGCGAAGAGCTGCAGTGGCACAACCTCCGCGATGGGCAAAAGGTACTCGGTCGTCGGCTGCACTTCAACGCAATCGCTCGCCAGGGATGCAACCACGTGATCCCCTGTATTGGCGATGGCAATGACCTTTGCCCCTTGCGTCTTCATGTCGTCGAGCAGTTGCAGGGTCTTCTCATAGCGCACCACCGAGGCTTCGAGCTCGCGGTCCACTGTCGCCAGCACCATCAGCGGCACCCGATCGCTGACCAGCGCATTCGGCCCATGCTTCAGTTCGCCTGTGGGATAGCCCTCGGCCTGCACATACGACGACTCCTTCATCTTGAGCGCACCCTCGCGTGCAATCGCGTAATGGATGCCGCGGCCGAGGTAGAGAAAGCTGCTGGCCGTCGCGTACTTGTGCGCGAGCGCGGCCATCGCAGATCGCCACCCATCCAGTTGCGCTTCAATCGCAGCGGGCAACGTGAGCAAACTGCTGATATTCGCCGCCAACGCGGCGGCGTCCATTTGCCCCAGGCGGCTGCCCTCATAAAGACCCAGCAGAAACAGCACGGCCAACTGGCAAGTGAAGCTCTTGGTGGCCGGAATCGCCTTTTCAATGCCTGCGGACAGAGGCATCGAAACCTGCGCCTCGCGCGCCATGGTCGACGAGGCTGCGTTGGTGATGGCCAGCGTTGCCTGCCCGCGAAGCCGCACCTCGCGCAGCGCTGCCAGCGTGTCCGATGTCTCACCCGATTGCGAAATCACGATGACCGCGGGCCGCCGCAGGTTCGATCCGCCGCGAACACTGTATTCGCTTGAGTACTCGACATCCACCGCAAATCCGCACAGGTCCTCGAGCAGGATTTCGCCCGCCAGGCCGCTATGCCGGCTCGACCCGCTGGCGGCAATCAGGACCTCGCCCGCCGGGTGCGCCCAGCCTGCCAGCAGGCGAGTGACTTCAGGTTTGAGACTTCGATTTTCAAGGTACGCCGCAAGCGTGCGCCCCAGCGCGTCCGGTTGCTCATAAATCTCGCGCAACATCTCATGTGGGTAGTTTTGCATTCTGTTTATTCTCGCCGTTGGCCCATTGCAAGGGCAAGGTTCGTTACCGACTTCGATCACTCGCCGGCAGTCGAAGCGGCGCCCGAGAGAATGATCGGGGCGGTCGGCGTTTCTGATCCCTCTGCCCGCTCAATGGTCACGCCGAAAGCCTTGGCCGGCACGCCCGCGGGCAGCGGCGGCAACACCAAGCTTGCGCTTCCACTGGCGTCAGGCCAGAACGTTCCAGCCGGAATCGGCGCCTTGCCATTTGCCGGTATCACCCACAGCTCATATGCCTTCTTCGGGGGCAGCGGATCGAGATTGCTCGCCTGGAAGATCAGGCCGCCGCGATTGGCCAGGTAGACGGCCCGCCCGGTCGGCTCAGGCCGCGTCTTCCCCGAAATCAAGAGCGCCCGTTGCGCAGTCGGAGCGGTCAGCACATCCAGCACTTCCTGCGCATGCGAGCTGGCCGCAGCCTGCTTTGCCGCCTCATCGGATTCCCTCTGCAACGCCTGATTGAGCGTGTTGATCTTTACGCCGAGCCCGACGGCAACAATGACCAATGCGGCAACTGCGGTCCACGGAATCCAGACATTCGGTCTGCGCGCGGGCGTTCGAGTGGCGATTGGCACAACCGTCCGGTCCGTCTTCACTTCTCCCGTCTTCGCATCGACCGAAACGCGGCTGAGGAATCGTTCCCGCGCCCCTTCCGGCAGCGGGTGCTGATCGGCGCTCATGGCCACCGCCGCCAGGTCGCCCGAAGCCGCGGCCACCTCGGCCCGGCACGGGGCACAAGTCTCCAGGTGCGAGCGCACCGCTGCAGCCTCCTCCGCCGGAAGAGCCTGCATCGCATAGAGGGTCAAATCCTCCTGCGGAATGTGGTCGCGCTCGGTCATGCCTGGATCGCCTTTCGTACGCTCATCAGCGCCGCCCTGATTCTGGTCTTCACGGTGCCCAGCGGATCGCCGGTCCGCGCCGCGATCTCCGCGTGGGTCATGCCTTCAAAAAACGCCATCTCAACTGACTTCTGCTGCTCTGCCGGCAAGCCATTGAGCACAATCCTGACCTTCTCCATCATCGAATTCCGCTCAACTTCCGAAGCCAGGTTCGTGTTCGAAACCAGCACCACTTCGTTAACCGGATCCGTGGGCCTCCTGCGACGCAACACATCCACTGCCCGATTCCTCGTCACCACCGCCAGCCATGCCCCCAGCGACCCGCGTCCCGACACGAACGAGTTCGGCTGCTTCCAAACCTGGAACAAAATATCCTGCATCAGGTCTTCCGCCTGGCCAGGGTCTTTCAAAACGCGCAACGCAACCGAATACACCATTCCCCCGTAACGGTCGAATATCACCGCCATCGCCTGCTGGTCTTTGTCCTTCACGCGTTGGAGCAACAGATCGTCGCTCACCCGATTGACTCCAGTCTCATCGCCACGCGTAGAATCCCTGTCAGAGGTACGGCTGGATGTCTTCACCGGATTGGAGGGATTTTCGGTCATGGAACGGGTCGGGAAGCCAGACAGTATTTTATGAAGCCCGCCGTTCAAAGCACAAAAGAAATCGGCGCGTCCTGCAGCGAATGCCCGTCTCGATCTACTCGTCGGCGTTGTGGATGTAGCACTCGTGAATCGCGTCCAGCGGTGCGTTGGGCCATTTGGACTGAACGAGGTCATTCTCCGTCAGTTCAAGTAGGCTGAAGTCGATCGTGCCGTCGGCGTGGACGGTCCCCCGCATGTACCCATAGATATGAGTCCGCGCCGCAGGCTCGACGTCTTTGGGAAGCTCGTAGCGATGCGCACCCGCGGACCCAATGATCCAGCCCGGCACAACCGTTTTTGAGCGCTCTTTCCAATACGCCGTGTCGAAGATATTGGGTGAGTAGTAGTGCGAATGACTCGCGATCAGGTAGACATGTTTGCCTGCGGCCTGGGCGTCATAAAACCACGTGTACACCAGGTCGCCCGTCCGCTCGCCCAGTTCCCAATCATCCATTGCGTGTTCCGAGCCCCTGGAGTGGGGCAGCGCTTCATGCATGCCGGCAACAATGCCGCGAACCCCCGAGTTAGGCGCCAGGTCGCGGTCCAATACTCCGCGCAGCCAGTGAAGCTGAGCATCGCTAAACTCATCGCGGCTTGAATTATCGAGCGTGATAAAGTCCACGCCATTGTGCGTCCAGTGATACCAGGGGCCCACCGGCGCAGCCTCTTCGCCGTCGGCTTTGCGCTGCGCAGCGATCTCGGGACGATCAAGAAAGGTTGAAAATTTTTCGACGTAGCCCTCGCGCGTCATCGGCTTTACATCTTCATGATTTCCCCGCCCAAGGAAAACCGGGAACGACCCGAAAGACGCCATCTGATGTGTCAGAAAATCGTCCCAGGCCTTCTGCTGGTACTCCGCTTTAGGAGGCTCAACGCCCCCCGCCATCGCAACCAGGTCCTGGTCAGGCTGCGACATCCAGCGGAAATCACCGAGGTGCCAATAGAATTCGTCCTTCTCCGCCATTACCTTCGTTGCGATCGCAGGCATGACAAAATCACCGCAGTTACGGCTGTCGCCGGAAACCGCAAACGTCCAGTCGGGCACAGCTTTCTGAGCGGCCGTGGGTGCGAGCGTTGCGGCTGTGAACGCAGCCATCGTGAACAAAAGCCGGGGAAGAGATGAGCTGAACATGCAACCAGCATAAACCGGCGCGGGGAAACCGTTATGAGCATAGTGTTACAACGCGGCCTGTGACTCGCTCGCCGTGCAGCACGATCAATAAGGGTCGAGAGAAGAACGGCCGGCCGTCAAACGAACTCGGCAATAAGCGGGGCATCCGCCGAAAATCCTGAACGTCCGGGCGCAGAATTCATGGGCATTTTTGTGACACGTTAGTAATCCTCAGGCTGATTACGCCAGGCATGAATGGCAAACCGGATCTTATTGCTGGTTCACGAGCGGTCCCGTACACTTTTGCTCACAAATTCTTGCACTTTCCCCATCCTGCCCGCATCAACCCGGAGTTCCAGCGTGGAGCCGAGGGAATATCGCAACCGGAGCGAACCTAGACAAACAACGTGGAATGGCAAAGAAAAATGCGAGTTCGCCCTGAAAGTGAAAGGGAAGACACGATGCCTCTGCAAGAGAATGTCAAAAGGAAAAGAAGAGGTCGCCATCACAAGCAGCACGTTCAAGCTTTCTGGATCACAATCATAGTTTTTGGTGTGTTGATCATTGGAGGAGGAATCCTGATCGCATCAACCGATAACTACGACTGGCTATTGAAGTGACAAGGACTTTTCACAGATCAATGTCATCAACCAAGCGTGGAAGTCCTACGCGTATGAGACGCCTTCCCGCCCTGTGACTCCAGTCACCGAGTCGGCAGCCCGTAGATGGTTAGCCTGAAGAAGACGGCGCGTTTCGAATTCAAGCGCCCATGCACAAGGAGCGGAATACTTCATGGCTTACGTAGTGACTGATGCTTGTACCAAGGATTTTGTCTGCGCTGCAGAGTGCGCCACCGGTGCCATTGCGCCCCAGGCCGGCGATGCAGACGCCGGAACCGTGCCTCACGTCTTCATCAACCCCGACGAGTGCATCGATTGCGGCAACTGCGCTGATATTTGCCCGCAGCATGCGATCTTTCCGACAGACGACCTGCCCGCCGACAAGGCGCACTTTGCCGAGGAGAATCGCGCCCACTTCAACTAAAACATTTTCGAATCAGAGCTGACAGAACTCTGTGCCCCAGCCTTTGCGCGCTTTTTGCACAAAGGGGGGAGCCGCAGACATCTTTCTCGATCGTAAGCACTCAAGCCGAAAGCCCACCAGGCGCGCGCTTCCACCAGCGAGTCAAAGCTATCCCTTGGTCTCAGCCTTTGCCGAGGTGCCGGGCGCGGGAGCGGCAGGCTCGGAGCGCGGCGCAGCGGGCTGAGACTCCGGCGTGCCCGGCGGCTGCATTTGCGGCTGCGCATCTTCTGGCGGTGGGGCCGGCTGTGCCCTCGTCGGGGCCATCGCCCAGGGAGCCATTGGCATCACCGGCAGTGCCAGCGTTTGCACCGTCGCTGGATCGTCGCGAAGCTTCAGGTAAAGCACGCCGCTCGCGGGATGGGGAACCGTCAGCTGCGTTCCTGTAAAATCCGGCGGCACATCGGTCGGGTTCTCAAATTCCGGGGTGGCCGCGATCGACGTGGCCAGAAAAAGATTGCTTCCAATCAAGGTGCAAGGCTTCGACACGGCATGCGGGCAGTGCAATTCCTTGAATCCGGGCAGGCGCACCAGCGTTCCCAGGGGCAGCCAGTCTCCCGTCACCTCATCGGCCGATACGGCCCGCGCCTCTACCGGACCAAATGCAGACGATCCGAAGCGCGACAGCGGCTCAACCACGCCCAAAGCGGTCTTTGAGTCCTCCAGCATCAAGCTGCCATCGGCCAGTGACAACACGGTGTGGAAACTGCCATCTACCGCCGCCACTTCAATCTTTTCGGTCCGTGGAAAATTCGCCGGCGTCTTCGATTTCAAAAAGAAGATGAGCCGTTTCTGCACGGGCAGATCCTCGGGGCTTCCCAATTGCACCGGCGAAGGCGCGTCCGATCCCTGGTCCTGCGAACCCTTGCTCAGCAGCGTAATCTGCGGGCGCGGCGAGTCCACAATGACCGGTGTGCGCAACTCCCGGCCATCGCGCAGGTACACGCTGGCAAAGTACCGGTTGCCGGGTTCCAGGTTTGCCGTCGACCCTTCCGCGTTCATCTCCAGCCGATCAGAGTTCTCCACGCGCGTCAGGGCAGCCGGGGACCAGGTAATTCCGTTGAGACTAGCCTTTGCCACCTCATCAAGCCGGGTTCCCGTCAATTCCGCATTCGAGTCGCCGGTACTCAGCGCGAGATGGGTCAACGAAGCAGCCTCTGCATAGGCGGTTAGGTTCAAGGTGTCTGGCTTTTCCAGCCCATATTGCCGAATGCTGATCTTGACCTGCCCCGGCGCCGAGTCCTTCATCGGTACCGACACTTCAAGTGTCTCCGGCTTCGGAGACTTCCAGGTCAGCGGCAGCACTTCGCCGGCGGCCGGCTCTTCCTCCACCTTGTCCACGCACAAAGTGCTGTCGCCCTGAATGTGCAGGGTGTCTTCCCGGCCTACTACCAGGGCTAACTGGTCGCTTGGCGCCACGATCCATTTGCCCGTTTCGGCCGAGCGAAGTTGAAAGTGCGGCCCCTCCCAATCGTCGAAGCCCCACTTGCCGTGCACCACGCCGTTCAGTTCTTCTGCCGCAACAAGGGGCGCCGGATGCTGCAGCACCAGGCCGCCCTCGGCCGGGGCGGTGTCGAGGGGCAGATCGAGCGGTCCGGTCTTGGTCTCGATGTGAAGGCTCAGGTCATGAGCCAGATGAGTGGCAAGCACCAGCGGCGCGCCCTCAGCCTGCAGCACCATACCAGGCTTTTGCAGACACAAAGAGGCGCTTGGATTCACGGGATGCAGCGGCGGCGCTTTCACCGGGCCGATGGGCGGCAGCGCCACCACTACGACCGACTTGGGGTCGCGAAACGACGGGGGCACATTCAGCCGAAGGTTCAGGGTGTCTTTGGTAGGCAGCGCCAGCGCCGGAATGTACTGGTAATGCGCCGTGTGCAGCGACGACAGGATCTTTGCCGTATCGACAATTGCCCCGATGTAAGGACTGTAGGCGCCCGCTCCTCCCATCGAAGAGTAGCTCAGCTGGGTCATCAGGTCGCCGGCCGAACCGCCGGTCAACTGCGCCACCCGGGTCTGGGCATTGGCATCATCCATCACCAGCCCCTCAGGCTGCTGCGAAAGGCAAGTAGCCTGCTGCTCAAGCGGCCTGTAGAAACAATCCTGGTTGACCTTGATGCCTAAGCTTCGAGCCGTAATCTCGGCGCGTTCTTTCAGCGACTTCGGATCGGTCTGGGAGGTAACCTTAACCTCTTCAAGATACGAATCCAGCCGCATCCTGTCCCAGCTTGCCGCCTGCAGATCCTGGTTGGCCCGCACAAACATGCCGGGACGCGCGCGGACCGTATTGCGCAGCGTACTGAAGTCCCCGCCCGTCGCTGGAGCCAGAAAGACCAGCGCCTGCTGCGCCTCATCGGGAACGACGATGAATACGCCTTCTTCCCGTGCGGCGCGTGACCAGGTTTCAACCCGGGTAAACCACTCCGGCGGTGGCGGATTCGTCGCTCCCCGCAGGAACGCCACCACCAACACGTAGTGCGCAGATTGGCTTTCGGGAAGGTCGGGGTGAATCCACAGCCGGTCTCCCGGAAGCAGATTGGGAACTTCTCCGATAGGCAGGGTGACTTCACCCCGTTTGACGTGCACATCTACCTTGGGACCCGCAAGATCAAATGCCTGGGCATTGGCATGCAGCCCCGACCAGGCAACTAGCCATAGCAAGAGCAAACGAAAACAGTACCGCATGTACATATTGTACGAAGTCTTGCGGCCGCTGAGAATCATTTCGGTAACGCAACTTTGTGGCCATTTCGGTGTTGCGACCGCGCAAATCCCCTCGCTGCCCCTCCCAGAAACCGTGCCGATCACGCGTTTTCGTTTATACTAAAGGGGGTTATCGGTCGAAGGTTGAATAGTTAATTTCTCAAGTCCCTGTGCGAACCAAAAATGAAACGGCATTGATAATTCAGCAGTAAGCGCCCGCGCCAGCGTGAAAACGAGCTCCGTTACGGGATCTGCAAAGCCCTTCGAGGCGCACCGCCATCGCGGCATGTTAAAGAGACGCTATACGGAGATGGAAAGATGAAATCGACAAGAGCTGCGCAAGGCAGCGTAGATGTAAGCAATCTGAGCATTCCCGATGCTGAAGAGATTATCGAAGAAGCCTTGAATGAGCTGGCGTTTTCTACTGACCCCGGACTGGCCCGCGCTTTGCATTTCCTTGCCCCTCCCGGATATCAGGCGATTGTGGAATTATGCAGCGAAAATGGCCGTAGCAAACGGCGCAGCGCATCGGCCGAGGCGTGGTCGCCAGAGGAAGACGAGGTGCGAATCTACTTTGAGCGTGCTGATGATGCAGAGCCTGCTTCCCGCCCCGCCCGCACCCAGCGGCCGGTTCACGAGCATGCCTTCGATGAGGAAGAGGATAACCAGGAAGCCTTGATTCCCGCCGATCTCGATGCCCGCGTTAAAGAGCTCTGCGCCGCATTGGCCGAAGCCGAACGAGGCGGTCACGCCTTCATTGCACTCAAGTGGTTCCGCGACTCTTTCCTGCCGCGCAAGGCCTTCCGCTGGAATCAGCATCCCGAGTCACGCCAGGCCGTGCTGGCCGAGGCCATCCAGCGCGGTGTCGTACTCACCAGCAAGATTGCCAACCCTAAAACTCCGGCTTATCCCACCACAACCATCCGATTGAACCGCGCTGAAGCCGGTATGCCCGAGGAAGCCCAGCGATTCCACCCGGTCGCCGTTCACAGTGGCTCCGTCGCCGAAGCCATTGAAGAGGAGCGGGGGAACCTTTGAACTGCTACTTTCTTGAGTCGACAGCCTTCGCGAAATTGTTTGTGCGGGAGCCGGGCACCGACGCTCTCATTCGCTTGATGGAAGCCATCGAAGACAACCGCAAGCTGATCGCCGCCTCTGCGCCGCTTGAAGTCTACGCGGCCATCCGGCGTCGCGAACGGACCGGCGGCATCAGCCCCGAAGATGCCGTGGCCGCCCTCGAGATTCTGCGCCTCGAAGCAGCGCGCATGGTGCAGGAGCCGCTCAATCCCGCTGTGCTCGAGGCGGCCCGCCAGCTACTCGACCGTACCACCCTCCGCTGGCCCGATGCCCTGCAGCTCGGCGCTGCCCTGGTCGCTCGCGATATGTTCCAGGGAACCGACATCATCTTCGTCTCCTCATCGGAGAGCCTGCTTGAAACCGCCAGGAATGAAGGCTTCAACACCCTTGACCCCGCGCGCGAATCGGCGCTGCCCGAAGCCGCCCCGCTGGGTTCCGACGCGCGACCGGCCTAGCGGTAGCCGCCACAGTTGAACAAGCTTGTCATTTCGACCGAAGCGAAGTGGAGGAACCTGCATTCAGGCACTATCTCGCCGACTTCATCTTCTCGTCGATCTCGTTCACTCGTTTGACAGCTTCGGAGAGGTCGATGTGCTGACTACCCCTCACCAACTCGATCGCATCCACCTTCCGGCCCCGCTGAAGCAAAGATCGAATCGAAGCCTCATCCGCGACGCCGGACGTCGGCGCTTCATCTCCACCGTCGAGGTGGAGAAATTGCAAAATCTCAGACTTGAGAGAATCGTAATGTTGTCGCCCGCCGTTGTACACATCCGACATCGGCACCGGCATACCGGATGTGAGGATCGTCAAACGGTAGACTAGCGTTCCGCGGCTACCCGTCGCACTGATATCCATGCCGATGCCTGTGATTTCGCTGAACGGAACGATCCCGCTGGCCACCTTGAACGCGCGCCGGCGTCTCCAATCAACCCGCTGACGTGCTGCATCAAAGACAACCATTTCCTTGCGCCAGAACATGAAGGCAAAAAGCGCAAAAAAGGCGGCAACAGCAATTCCCAGCAACTTGCCATGAACAATCGATGCGTAGACGACCGCAACAGCAACGCACAGAAGGAACACCGACAGCCAGATGCTGCTGTCGACTACAACCAGTTCCTGATTCGTCTTGCGAGTGACGTGCATGACTGCCAATATGGCACGAAATCCCATAAATCGCAGTAGGCATTTAAGCAATCGGGCGAGCTGCGGTTACTGGACTTGTTGAGTCCTGCAATCTGTAGTGGATGATCGCCGGTCCCTCAGGCCGTGCGGAGGATGGAGATCACCGTCAGGTCATCGTCCTGCCCGTGATGAATTGCGGCTTCGGCGAGGACGAGCGGGGATGCTTCCGCGCGCATGAGGGCCTGAGTACGATCGAATCCGAATAGGGCTCCCTGCGCATCGCGCGCCTCCACCACGCCGTCTGTGATAAGGGTGAGGCGATCGCCAGGTCGCATCTCCAGAGTGACCTGCTCCGGGGCGGCGGAAGCAACGAGGCTGAGCGGCAGGGACCCGGCGAATGCGACTTCAGCGCCGTTGAACCAGGGCGCCAGATGGCCTGCATTGGCGAGCACGACGCGCCCTGAGGGATCGAGGCACACTGCCAGGCAGGTGACGAAACCTCCGTGCTTGCGCTCGAAAAGCCTGTTGTTGAGTTCGGCGAGAATCTGCGCTGGATCCTCGCTGATTCTGCTGATGGTGTGCAGCATGCCAATGAGCATGGAGACGATCATGGCAGCCCTGAGCCCTTTCCCACTGACGTCGCCGACCACGACAAGGGTTTGGCCGCCACCGAGCGGGATGACCTGAAAGAAATCTCCGCCCACCTGTGCAGCGGGACGGTAGATGCTTTCGATGGCGTACCCGGAAGTGGGCGGCAGCTCTTCGGGCACCATGAGCCGCTGGATTTCGTGGGCGGCAGCCAATTCCGTGTCCAGCGCGGCTTTATCGAGCTCAACCCGGAGGCGGCGACGCGACTCGGCAATGGAGACCACGATAAGACCGGTGTAGCCCAGGACGACGGAAATGACCGCAGCTACACCGTCAAAGACGAGCCGGTTATGAAAGCCGCTGAGCTGGGCCGAATCGAGATGGATAAGCGGGGGAGCCTTGGGCAGCCAATTGTAAAGCAGCGCCATGCAAACGTTCTCGAGAATGAAGAGCGGCACAGCGGCGATCCAGAACCGTTGGCGGAGGGTGATGCCCGAGACGGCGTAGCACGTCGCGAACAAGGAGATGATTACAACAGAGAAAGCCAGAGCCAAGGCTGACTGACGTTCCATGTCCATGCCGTCGAATACAAATCCGAAGCTGGCGAAGATGGAGAAGACGGCGAGCAGGAAGACGACGATAGCCCAGCGAGGGACCGTCTTCCACGCCCTCGATTGCGAATCTTCGCGTGACTTTAATCGCATCATGCCGTTCCCCAAGGATGACACGCCCTGACCGGATTTGTGCGATGAATTCTCTAAACGCCGGGCGACCGACGGTTCCCGATTAAACGCCTATCCCGAAATAACTGCTTGACGCGTCGGGAGGCCTCGTCAAAGATGAAAGTCCCGCGCCATAGTCCCGGAATCCGAGTTGTACTCTCGTATCAGATGCTTGACGATTTAGCCTGCGAGATAACTCTATGACAACCGTTCAAATCTCCGGAGGAGTCGCACATAACCTTCCAGCTGATCTCCGAAAAGCGCTCGCGTCCGACGCCAAGGCACGGGCGGCCTGGGAAGACATAACGCCGCTCGCGCGCAATGAGTGGATCTGCTGGACCATCTCCGTCAAGAAAGACGAGACAAGGCGGCAGCATGTCGAAAGGGTCTGCTCGGAGCTCAAAGAAGGGATGCGGCGGCCCTGCTGCTGGCCGGGCTGTCCGCATCGATGAGCATTAGGTGAAGGCGGCATTTTCTTGATGAAAACGACACTCGACATCGCGGCTTCGGTTTAAAGTAACTCGGGAACGGCGCCAGTCCGGCACACGACAATTCGTGCGATCAGCGATCGAGAACGGAGAACTCGAAGATGAAGCCGAATGAACCCAGCCGCACAGCCCAAATGATCGCCCGACAACGAGCTGCTCACCAGGTGCTCGATCATGGCTCAATCCTCTATGACCCATTTGCCATGAAGATTCTGCGTGAAGACGAAAGGGACGTGCTTCAATTTGCGAATCAACATCCCTTGGCCAGCATCGGGCGTCTGTTCTCCGCCGCGCGAAGCCGGATTGCGGAAGATGCTTTGTCAAGAGCTGTCGAAAGAGGGGTTCGGCAGATCGTCATCCTTGGCGCCGGACTCGACACCTTCGCACTGCGGAATCCCCATGGCGCATTCGAAATTCGTATCTATGAAGTCGACCACCCCGCAACGCAGGCAGGTAAACTTGAGCGCCTCGCCGAAGCTCAAATCGCGCTTCCGCCATGGCTTATTCTCGTGCCAGTCGATTTCGAGCGGGACGATGTGGGAGAGAAGCTCGTCGCCGCAGGCTTTCAGCAGAACGCGCCCGCGTTTTTCACTTGGCTCGGGGTTGTGCCCTATCTGACAGAGGGCGCTATCGGCCGCACTCTGGATTACATGGCGTCAATCCAAGGCTCGGAGGTGGTGTTCGACTACATGGAGCCTGCCGAGGCATTCTCAGAAGAGCTAAGACAAATAGAAAAGGCGCGGGCCGAACAGCTTGCGAAAATTGGTGAACGTTCAGATAGCCGTTTCGAGCCGGCCGGCATTGCAGCGATTCTTCGCTCCCACGGATTCTGTGCCATCGAAGACATCAATTTCCAGCAGATCGCGTCCAGGTTCGGCCACGGCATTCAAGGACTCGCGCCCGGAAACGCCGGCCTTCATGTCATTCACGCTAGGCACTAACTGATTTTTGAGACGCCACACGAGCGCACCATTTGTCTGACCCCCTTCTCAAGCCGTATCCTTACCACCTCTTGCATTTGACTTCAGGCCGCTACGCGCCATTCCGGTTTGCGCGGGCCACATCGAGGACGCTCGCCATGAAGACGCTCAAACTGATCGGCACGCAACTTTTGGCCGTCTTCTCTTCCGTTTTTCTTGCGCACGCGGCCTCGCAGTCGGTCGCGCCGCCGCTGCTTTTGCCGGATGCTCGCTATAAAGCCGATCTGCTCCTGATCGTGGCTCATCCCGATGATGATGTCGTCATCGGCGGCTACCTGGCGCGCATCAGCCTCGACCAGCGCAAACGCATCGCCGTGATCTACTGCACCGATGGCGACGGAGGCGGCAACAGCGTAGGCAACGAGGCTGGTGCGGCTCTTGGCCAAATGCGCGAGATGGAAGCGCGCCGCGCGCTGGCCTTTTTCGGAATCGAAAACGTCTGGTTTCTCAAGGGACACGACAACCCGGGCCAGAATGTCCTGTGGTCCCTCGATCGCTGGAACCACGGCCTCGCCCTCGACGAAGTCGTGCAGTTAGTCCGGATTACGCAGACCCGACGTGATCCTCACCTGGTTCCCCGACCCGGTAGTCGGCGAGAATCACGACGATCACCAGGCCTCTTCCGTCCTCGCAACCGAGGCTTTCGATATGGCCGGAGACCCGACATGGTTTCCCGAGCAGGTGTCGCCCGCACACGACCGCGCCGGAATGGCGAACCTCACTGAAGGCCTGCTGCCCTGGCAGCCCAGGAAACTCTACTTCTTCACCGATGCCTTCGAGGATTTCGGCCCCTACTGGCATGACGCCGCCAACCTGTCGCCTTTTCGCAACAACTTTCTTGACGGCAACGGTCCCACCTATGACACCACGACAATTTCGCCCTCGCGTCACGAGTCCTACGCGCAGTTGAACGCGGAGCAGCAGGTGTTCTATCAAACGCAGGAAGGCGACATCGGCGATCGGGCAATGAAGAGTCACGACTTCTCCGGCTTCGAATACCCGATGCGTCTCATCTTCGGCAAGTCGGTAGTTGGAGGCTCGCCAACCGGCGACGTATTTGAGGGAGTGTCGTCGAACCCCGCGTCCTTCGCGCGCGCGTCCGGATACCAGTACGGAAGCGAGCCTGCGTCTCAACCCGCATTCTCCTTTGAAATGGGCGACCCGTGGCGCTTCTATGCGATGTTCTGGAAGGCTCACAATCTCGATCGCATCGCTGCATTGATTCCCGTGCCCGAGCTTGACGCGAGCACCAGAGAGCGACTCAGCATTCCGCTGCTGGCCTGCAACCACACTCCCGCCGCTGCCGAGATCGCGATCGCGAGTTCCCTGCCCGGTGGGATGGACGGACTCGATGGCCTACTCGCAATACCCGGTGCGCTCGGGGGAGTGCTACCCGATCAGCGCGCAGATCGCGGCTCCAGCATCCGAAAGAGCGCATTGGGCACAACTCACCTGGACCGCGTCTGCAGGTTCGCAAAACATCGGTAGCGTAACGGTGCGCGTCTTCGTGGGGAGAAGCGGCGGCCTGCCGCAGTGAAGAGCTCCACTGTCGTGCCGTAAGGCAATCCCCTCAAATCGAAGTAGGGTCCTGACGAGAACGGTTCATGGAAACAAAGAAGCCATCCACGCGAATCACAGTCGTTCCCGCCACGCGGGAGCTACAGCCCATCATCGCCAATCTGCTTGAGCTCTACGCGCATGACTTCAGCGAATTTCACGATGTCGAGCTGGGCGAAGACGGCAGGTTCGGCTACCCGGACCTTCCCCTCTATTGGAGCGAACCGGACCGCTATCCATTTCTCGTGCGGATCAACGACAAATTAGCCGGTGCGATTTTGGTAAGGAAAGGCTCCCGGATCTCCGGCAACAAAAACGTCTGGGATATGGCGGAGTTTTTCATTGTTCGCCGCTACCGCAGGCGTGGAATCGGCACTCGCCTCGCCCACGAGATGTGGCGAAGAGTTCCCGGAACCTGGGAGATTCGCGTAATGCAGATCAATCAGTCAGCCTACCAATTCTGGGCACATGCCATCAGGGCTTTCGCCGGTGACGCCTTCCAATCTTCAAGCTTCGAAAAAGACGGGGCGAAGTGGCATCTCTTCACTTTCGACTCTCCAGCTCGCAGCACACCGTAGCGTCCAGTCAGAACGGTCTTCGCGCTGCGAGCCTCGGAGAACGAACATGAAGCAGACTAGAATCGCGCCTCCGCGCCGGTTACTCCCTCTTTTGTCCAACAACGACAATCATGAAGGTGTCCGGTTTCATCTGCGGACGCTGCGGAGGTGCGGCTCCGGGTGCTGTTGGTACGAACTCCGCTGTCGGCAAGTAAATCGTGTGCGTGCTCGGATCGACGCCCATTGTTCTTGCTCCAAGCGGCGTCTTCACCACATTTTCGACCGTGTATTTCCCATCCTTTTCGCCAGCCACTGTCAGTGAACCGTCGCGACAGCTCGCGAACGCCTGTCCTGCGTCCACCTTGGTTGCATCCACCCCTGCGCCGATGGGCAGGTCCGCCACCACCTTGCCGTCATCCGTGCTCATCACGATCATCTTCTGCGGATTGCGGCAGCCGATGAACAAGCGGTGTGTCTTCCTGTCGAGCGCCATGCCCACGGGGTGGCCGCCCGGCGCCACGGGCCAGCGCGCAATCACCTTCCGCGCCTTCAGGTCCACGACCGCAACAAGGTCCTTGTCTTCGAGGTTGATATAGACCTCGCCCTCTCCATCGGCAGCGAGAAATTCAGGCGACCCGCCCAGATCAATCGGCGGATCAATCTTCCCGTGCACCGGATCGATGTCCGGCCTGAAGGTCATCAGCTTGCCTCCATCGCCCGAAACAGCCAGCACCAGGTTCTGTTCCCTGTCATAGATAATGCCGTCCGAATCGGGCATCGTGGCCAGCTTGCCCAGCACCGCATACGTCTTCAGATCGAACACGAGGATGGCCCCGTCGCCGCCGCCATCTGTGATGAATCCACGTCCCAGTGCCGGAACAACCGCGGTTCCATGCGACCTCTTCTGCCCGGGAATGTCGCCCAGCACCTTCCCCGTGGCGCCGTCGATCACCTGGGTGTGCGTACTGCGCGTGACAAATAACTGGTGCGTCTGCACGTCGACGGTCAGGTAATCCCAGCCGCCGTCCCCCCCAATGTGCATTGTCCGGGTTACGTCCCATTTCTGCGCTAAAGCCGGCAGGCAGCCGGCGAGCAGCAGCACCGCCAGCGGCATCAGAACTGTCCGCATCGTTCGCATCTTTCATTCTCCTTGCAGGGGTTTCAATTCGTTGAGGTGCAATACGGCAGGATCAGGTCAACCGCAGCGACCTTAGCAGGCCAAGATTAGAATTCCCTGAAGGCGTCCGCCCTCTCTGCAAGCCATTGAAAATAAATCACAAACTCGGGCTGCGACAGCCTTCATCGACAGACCCGCATCTCAATACAAATGGTATTTGCGGGCATTTCGCGCACGGCAATTCTGGTTTCCTGCGCGGCGCTTCTGGCGCTGACAGGGGGCAGAAACATCACCTCGAAGGAGACGCCCATGCTCGCCCGTGTTGCGCCCACCGCGCCAAAAGTAGAGGAAGCCACTCCGATCGCGATCCAGAAAGACAAGCTGGGCAAGCCTACCTGGGATCCCGCATGGGATCAGATCGTCGACGATGCGCTTCCGTCTGAGTTGCTTTCATCCCGCGTGGCGCCGGACGTCAAGCCATTTTGTCCCCAGTTCAAAAAGATGAGCGACGCAGAGAAGCGCGCCTTCTGGGCCTATTTCTTCCAGGCGCTCGCGGGCGCCGAGGCCGGATTGCTGCCGACCAGTGACGTCCGCCATCCTGAAATGGCCGTCAAAGACACCGTCACCCGGCGCATGGTGCGCGCGGAAGGCTTGCTGCAGTTGACCTACATGGACGCCGATCGCTATGACTGCGACTTCGATTGGGACCAGGACAAAGACC
Organism: uncultured Acidobacteriaceae bacterium; assembly: GCA_963800145.1. Taxonomy (GTDB): domain Bacteria; phylum Acidobacteriota; class Terriglobia; order Terriglobales; family Acidobacteriaceae; genus Telmatobacter. The sequence goes on from CAWCZX010000003.1 coordinate 426,627, forward strand.
TGCCGCACAACGATCCGGCGAAGACCATCCTGGAGCCGAAAAACAATCTCACCTGTGGTGTAAGAATCCTCGACGATCAGCTCATCGCGCGGCACAAGCGACTGCTCAGCCCGTCCAGCTATTGGGAGACGCTCCGGCCCGGTACGCCGGGCTACGCGGTATTCCTCAAACAGATGGCGAATGTTCCTGCGTTCTGTTCCATTCCCGGGCGACACCGGAAAATCAAAGAGCAGCCCGCTCCCGCGGCGCTCGCGCAGGACGAAGCACGCAAAACCGACGTAAGTGCGCCATGACCGGCAACGCTGATTACCTCACGCTCACTATTCCCGCCGAAATTGATTCGCTTTGTCGAACTCATCGCGCAATACCGGCGTGCGGAGATTTTCGCGAAGGTTCGCGATGCGCTGCTCCAGCGCGAGGAGCGCCGTTTGAATGGGCTCCGTGTTCGTGTGAGCAATGTCGCGCCACATGCTGAACGGGCTTGCCCCCAGGCGCGTCATCTCGCGCAGCCCTCGCCCGCCCACGTCCTTTAATTCCGGCGCATTCCCCACCTGGTCCTCGAGCAGCGCGCTCAATGCCGTCGCCACAAACTGCGGCAGATGGCTCACCCAGGCGACGAGTTCATCATGGCGCGCGGGGTCAAGGTCAATGGTCTCGGCCCCCATCGCGACGACCCATTCCCGCCAGCCATGCACAAGTGCCGTGGCAGCTTGTGAGCGTTCCCACGTCGGAACGTCCGTAAACAGCCACACTGCGCCACGAAACAGCTTTGCATCCGCCAGCGCCGCGCCGCCGCGTTCTTTGCCCGCCATGGGGTGTCCCGGCAAAAACGCCGCGCGCTCCGCAGCGTTGAACAACCGCGCAGCCGTCTCGGTGATCTGCGCCTTGGTGCTGCCCACGTCCGTGACCAGGTGTTCCGGCCCGAGCACGCCCGAAAGCTTCTCCATCAAGTCGAGCGTCGCATAGATGGGCACGCAGAGCAGCGTCACCTGGCTCTCGCGCGCCGCCTGCAACGGGTCTGTGGCAATCGTATCAATCGCGCCCATCGCAAGCGCGGTCTGCGCTTGCTCCGCACCGCGATTCCAGCCGGTAATCGATCCGCGAAATCCCGCCGCGCGCAAGGCCAGCCCCGCCGATGTTCCCAGCAGGCCCGTACCCAGAATGGCGATGCGCTCGATCATGGATGACGCCTTTCCCAAGCGGAGCTAGTGTCCTGAATCTTGAATTCGCTAAACCAAAAAAAATGTCACCCTGAGCGGCCAAAAAATAAGGCTGTCATTCTGAGCGAGCGAAGCGAGTCGAAGAACCTGCGGTTTTGGGCGTTCGATTGCCGCAACGAACTTTCGATTTACCACATTAGCGGAGTTAGCCGCGCCGCGCGCGAGTGAGCGGAGTTAGTTTTTTAGCTCCGCTCACAACGCTAACTCCGCTACAGAGTCCTCCCTACCGCCGTTGCAATCACCCGCAACTGCCCCATCAACTCTTCAAATTGCTCCAGGTAGAGCGTCTGCGCCGCGTCGGAGGCAGCCTTGTCTGCGTTGGGATGGACTTCCACAATGATGGCGTCGGCTCCCGCGGCCACCGCAGCCCGCGCCATCGCGGCAACCATGTCGCGCCGCCCCGTGCCGTGCGACGGATCACCCACGATGGGCAGATGCGAAAGCTTGTGCACCACCGGAATGGCCGAAATATCCATCGTGTTGCGCGTGGCCGTCTCGTACGTACGAATTCCGCGTTCGCACAAAATCACGTCGTAGTTGCCGCCCGAAAGGATGTACTCGCTCGATAGCAGCATCTCTTCGATCGTCGCCGCCATGCCGCGCTTCAGCAGCACGGGCTTGCGCACCATGCCCAGTTCGCGAAGCAGGTTGAAGTTCTGCATGTTCCGCGCGCCCACTTGAAATAGATCCACATAGGGCAGCATGGGCTCGATCTGCGAAATCTCCATCACTTCGCTGACTGCCAGCAGCCCATTCTCCCGCGCCGCTTCGAACATCAGTTCCAGCCCCGGAATCCCCATCCCCTGAAACGCATAGGGCGAACTGCGCGGCTTGAAAGCGCCGCCCCGCAGAAACGTGCCTCCCGCCGCCTTCACGCGTTCCGCCGTCTCGAACATCTGCTCGCGGCTTTCAATCGAGCACGGGCCCGCCATCACCGCCACGTGTTCGCCGCCCACCTTCACGCCGTTGTTGAACTCGACCACGGTGCCTTCCGGCCTGAAGCTCCGCCCGGCCAGCTTGTAGGGCGAACTGATGCGGTGCACATGCAGTACGCCGGCCAGCAGTTCAAACTTGCTAAGGTCCAGGCTGGCTGTGGGTCCCACGCCGGCCAATATGGTTTGGGTCGCCCCTGTAGTTCGGTGCACACCCACGCCAGCTTCCACCATGGCATCGATCACTGCATCGATCTGCTCTTCAGTGGCCCTCTCCTGCATCGCTACGATCATTGCTTGTTCCCTGTCTCAGACGCCTTGGGGTCCCCGGCGACAGGTCCTTGTCGCTGGGGTAGTTCTGCGCCAGTGCCATGGCCCGGCGCATTCGCCAGGGCATTCCTCTCCGATGCCAACTCGTTTCTCTGCAGCGCCCGCATCACGTCGATAATGCGCTCGTAGATATGAGTCAACTCGATGTCCGGCAGGGGGCCTTTGTTGGCCGCGCGCACATTGGCGTAAATCACCTTTTCCCGCGCCGGCTCATACACCGGCAGCGAGGTCGAAACCTTCAGGTGGCCGATCATCAGCGCGGCACGGGCCCGCTCGCTCAGCAACTCCACAAGCTGGCGGTCCAGGGCATCAATTTGGTCTCGCAATTCTTCCAGCGTCATTCCATCCTCGTGTTGCGCCTCCGGGCCGCCTTCTGCAAAGCCGGCTACAAAGGCGCATAGGAGCTAGAGTCCTGAGTCTTAAACTCGCTAAACAAAAAGCTGTCATCCTGAGCGCAGTCCGCCGCGGCGGACGGAGTCGAAGGATCTGCGGTTCGGGACCTCAATTTTGCAAAGAACTTCAGCGACATCACATTTAAGTTGAATTCCTAAAGCAACGCGTGCGCCGCCTGCGGAGATTTGTTCTTTGCCGGGCCCGCGCCTTCCGCCGTAGCGGAGAGCCGCAGACCCTTGATAAATCGTGCCACCGCTCCGGGCGCCGCTTCAGGAGTTGACCGCTCGATCAACGCCACGATCGCACTGCCGATCACCGCCGCATCCGCAAACTCCGCCACTTGCCCAACGTGTTCCGCGTTGGAGATGCCGAACCCCACGGCCACCGGCAGCTTGGTCCATCGCCGAATGCGCGCCACCAGCGCGGCGGCATCCGATGTGAGACTTTGCTGTGTGCCGGTGATCCCCACGCGGGAGATAGCGTATACAAATCCATTGCTATGGGTGGCGATGGCCTCAAGCCGCTCGTCGGGGCTGGTCGGCGCGGCCAGAAAAATGGGCGCCAGTTTCACGCGCTCCATCTCCGCAAGGTACTCACCCGCCTCTTCGACAATCAGGTCGGTCACCAGTACGCCGTCGGCGCCCGCCGCGGCGGCATCCTCTACGAAGCGCGTAAGCCCATACCGCAAAATCGGATTGAAGTAAGTGAAGATCACCAGGCCCGCGTCGGGCCGCGCCGCGTGAATCTCGCCCGCCAGCGCCAGCACATCCTTGAGCCGTGTCCCCCGTGCCAATGCCCGTTCGCTCGCGCGCTGAATCACCGGCCCATCGGCCAGCGGATCGCTGAAGGGCACGCCCAGCTCAATCACGTCCGCACCCGCATCGATGGCCTCAAGCGCAATGGCGCGCGTGCCGTCGAGGCTTGGGTCTCCGGCCGTCAGGTAAACAACCAGGCCCGGCTTGTGATTGAAACGAATCGCCATCGGAATCCGCGAGAAGCTCCGTGAAGAACCTCTGAAGAAATCCACACTTTTGAAAGGGCACGACTTCAGTCGTGCCGCAAATGCACCCAAACTGAGCGGGGCTTTAGCCCCAGAAGCAAACCGCTACAGCTTCAGCTCACGGGCCAAAATGCCCATGTCTTTATCGCCGCGTCCAGAGAGGTTCACCACCAGTATGTCATGGGCTGGCATCGTCGGAGCGATGCGCAGCGCCTCGGCCACCGCATGCGCGCTCTCCAGAGCAGGCAAAATCCCCTCTGTCCGCGCCAGCTTCACCACCGCATTGAGCGCCGCCCCGTCATCTTGCGAGACGTACTCCGCGCGTCCCGAATCATGCAACGCCGCATGCTCCGGCCCGATGGAGGCATAATCGAGTCCCGCCGACACCGAATGTGTCGCCGCAATCTGTCCGTTCTCATCCTGCAGCACATACGAGAACGTTCCCTGCAGCACGCCCGGCTCTCCGCCGCGAAACCGCGCCGCATGCTGGCCCAACGCAGTCCCGCAACCCCCGGCTTCCACCCCGATCAGCCGCACTTTTTTGTTGGGAATGAACTCGTAGAACGCCCCAATCGCATTCGATCCGCCGCCCACGCAGGCAATCACCGCGGTCGGCAGCCGGCCCTCTTTTTCGAGAATCTGCTCTTTCATCTCAATGCTGATGCAGCGATGAAAATCCCGCACCATGGTGGGATAAGGATGCGCACCCAGCGCGCTGCCCAACAGATAATAGGTGGTCCTGACGTTGGTGACCCAATCCCGCATGGCCTCGCTGATCGCATCCTTCAACGTCTTCGAGCCCGATGAAACGCCGCGCACTTCAGCGCCCAGCAAACGCATGCGCAGGACATTCAGTTCCTGGCGTTCCATGTCCACGTCGCCCATGTAGATCACGCATTCCATGCCCAGCAGCGCGCACACCGTGGCCGTGGCCACCCCGTGCTGTCCCGCGCCGGTCTCGGCGATAATGCGTTTCTTGCCCATCCGCTTCGCCAGCAGCCCCTGGCCCAGCGCGTTGTTGATCTTGTGCGCGCCGGTATGCAGCAGGTCTTCGCGCTTCAGGTAAATCTTCGCCCCGCCAAGCTCCTCGGTCAGCCGCTTCGCAAAGTAGAGCGGCGTCGGACGCCCTGCAAAATCCTTCAGCAACCCAGCCAATTCCGTTTGAAACGCTGCATCCGCCTTGGCGAGCTCGTACTCATGCTCCAGCTCGACCAGCGCCGCCATCAGCGTCTCCGGCACATACCGTCCGCCATAGATGCCAAACCGTCCCGGCCGCGACTCCGACGAATCCGAATGTCCCGATGGAAGAATCACCGATGATGCCATTTGGGGGGCCTCCTGCTCAGTTGCCCATGGGGTTAGTGAACTTCTCAGTGTACTAGTGTCGCAAAACAAAGTTTCATAGGGACACTGTCATCCTGAGCAGAGTCCACCGCGGCACCGGCTCGATGCACCACATATAACCAACCTCCGGTGCCCCGCATCTCGATTTTGAGATGTGGGAACGACCCCTCGATCCACACCCCTGCCGTCCATTTCATTTCGAGCCAACCCCCCGTCGTCCTCATGTCATCTGACCGCTCCTCAAGAAAGAATCGAGAATAGCCCACGGTGGAGCGCAGCGACCCCGGGATCGCACCCCGATTCGCATCCGTCGGCGTCGCGGGAAGTCTGGCCATTTTTCTTCGCTGTCGATTGCAGATAATTACCGGTCACTGGCGCACACTAGAGAGAGTCAGGAACTACGGTGCGCCAGCCAACGCCCGGCCGCCTGCTCCATCTGCGCCGTAAATGGTCTCAAACGCGCTCCAAATGCGCTCTCAGCCACCCGTAAAGCGATTCGAATGAGAGCCTAAGGGCCAGAAGATGGTACCCCCCTCCCCCCCCCGCGGGATTCCCATTTTCTTCGCCTGTTCCGCCGCGGCTTCCTGCGGCCTTGATTCGGCCATTTGCCCCTCGAACGTCAAAAACCTCAGGCCGTCTTCTTCTTCTTGCTGATGTCGCACAGCATGTCCGAATGGATGTTCAGCCCAATGTTGGTGATGTTGTAGAAATGCTCGCTCGCCACCAGCCACACAATGTCGCAGATCGACCGTTCAGAATAGTGGTTGGCCATGCGCTTGAACGTGTCCGGATTCACCCGCTTGTCGCGCGTCAGTTCCGTCACGTAGTCCAGTGCCGCGCGCTCCGCATCCGTAAACAACGGGCTCGTCTTGTAGTCCTCAAGCGCATCAAATTTGGCTTCGTTCATCTGCGCCTTGATCGCGAATGACCGCCCAATATCAATGCAGAACTCGCAGACGTTGATCCGCGCCACTCGCTCGCGAATCAGCATTGCTGTCTCTGGCGGCAACGTGAGCTTTTTATCCAATTTCGCGATCTTCGCCGTAAACATTCCGAATGCAACCGGCATACGCGCCGAAACCACTTTGAGCGGCGTAACCACTTTGCCGAATTGACGGCGAGCCATCGCATACACCAGCTTCATCATCGGCTGCTGAGGATTTTCGATGGGAGCAAGGAACGTATCCATGGGCAAACCTCCGTAGGGCGTTCAATCAGAAGGATTCTCTCGCGTGGCGGAAAGATGCAAGCGGCCTGTCATCGGCTATAACGCTTTCGGAATCAGAGTCGTCCGAAACCACGCACTCAAGTGGCTCTTTACCCAAGGAAAAGCCGGGTGCCCCAGGTCCCGATTCTGGGACCTGGGAAAGCACAAACCTTCGATCACCCGCATTCCGCAGCACGAGCCTTTGCGATAAACTCCCGCACCTTTTCGGGATCCTTGCGTCCCGGCGCCGCTTCCACGCCCGAAGAAACATCCACGCCCCACGGCCGCAGCGTGGCAATAGCCTCCGCGATATTCGCCGGATTCAGCCCGCCCGCCGCAATGAGCTTCCACTCTTTCGCGCTTTTGAAGAGGGTTGTGGCCGCAACCTTCCAATCGAAAGCAACACCCGTGCCTCCCACAGCTGCCACGGTGCGCGAATCCACCAGCACCGCGTCCACATTGGGGTCGACGCCGACTGCAGCGACGCGTCCCGCGGCTTCGGCGCCGAAGTGCACCACCCGCACAATGCGCAGCTCCGGCCCAAGGCGCGCGCGCAACATCGCCGGCAGTTCTGGCCCTGCATCGGAGTGCAATTGCACTCCCGTCAATCTGCAGGCGCGCACTGCAAATTCGATCTCTTCCAGCTTCGCGTCAACAAAGACGCCGATCTGTTCCAATTCTTCCGGAAGGCGTCGCGCAATCGCCGTGACCTGCTCTATCGTCACCCGCCGCGGGCTGGCCGCAAACACATAGCCCACCGCATCGGCGCCAGCCTCAAACGCCACCTGCGCGTCCTCAAGCGAAGTGTTGCCGCAGATTTTGATCCAGAGACTCATGGCAGTGCGACCACCCCCGCGAGCAGTGCGGCAAGCGCCATGCCTGGATCCGGTTGGCGCATCAGGCTCTCGCCAATGAGAAAAGCATCAAACCCCGCCACGCGCAGGCGGCTCAGATCGTCCGCGCATGTGATACCGCTTTCCGCCACGCGCACCACGCCGGCCGGAATGCGCTCGACCAGCTCAAGCGATGTTTCCAACCGCACTTCAAACGTCTTCAGGTCGCGGTTGTTTACGCCGATCGCATCGGCGCCGTCTTCGCCCAGCGTGTCGAGCACGCGCTCCAGTTCAGCCGCTGTATGCACCTCGACCAGCACATCCAGCTTTATCCCGCGCGCCTCCTCAGCAAAGCGCCTGAGTTCGGTATTACTCAGCGCGGCGGCAATCAGCAGAATCGCATCCGCACAGTGGGCCCGCGCCTCCACAATCTGGTATTCGTCCACCATGAAGTCCTTGCGCAGGCAAGGCAGCTCCGCCGCTGCCGAAACCAACTCCAGGTTGCGCAGGCTGCCCTGAAAATACGGCTCATCGGTCAGCACCGAAAGTGCTGCCGCCCCGCCTGCCTCGTAGCGTCTGGCCAGCCATTCAACATTGAAGTCGCCGCGAATCAACCCCTTTGACGGCGAAGCCTTCTTGATCTCCGCAATCACGGCCGAGCCGGTGCCAGCCTGCCGTCGTAATGCCGGCGCCCACCCGCGCGGCCGGTGCGCGGCAGCCCGGCGCTCCAGTTCCGCGGCAGGTACGAGCGCTTTGGCCTCTGCCACTGCTGCCCGCGTCGAAGCAAGAATTGTGTCCAGTTGGGTCGTCATGCGCTGGGTTGAGTATACGAGGAAGGGCGCGGAATCTCGTGGCCGGAATGGCTGTCTCTCTTCTACCAACCCACTGCCAAGCGCGGCTGTAATCGTATACAATTCGCTCGCAGCAAATGCAAGGGATTGGCTGGAGCTGGCGGCGGCTGTTCCGCCAGAGCGGCGTGGATCTCCCGCCGCGAATGGAGAATTGAAAAATGACACAAGAGATGCGGAGTAAAGGCAGCGGACTGGCGTCAGTGGTCATGCGTACCACCGGACTATTCATGTGTTTGACGTTGCTCGCAATTCACGGCTATGGCCAGGGCCTGGCAGGACGCTGGGCGTCGCCCGGCAGAACACTCGACAACGGCGAGCAGATGAAATCAATCCTGGATCTGAAGCAGGATGGCAGCGAACTGACCGGAAAGCTTAAGACGCTCGGCTTCTCCGTCGATGTCAAGGGAACCGCAACCGGAAATCATTTCGAGCTGTTCGTGCCCGAGTGGAACCAGCAAAGGCCGATTCTTGTCGGCGACCTGGTCGATGGCGAATTGCACATCGTAGAAGGCGGGCGGCGCAATCTCATTGCAAAACCGGCCGGCCCGGACGATGACATTCCCGAGGTGCCCTATATTGAGCCGCCCCCGCTGCACAATGTTCCCAACAACGGCCTGGCCAAGACTCCACCCATGGGTTGGAACAGTTGGAATCTCTTCGCCGGCCGCATCGACGACCAGACCGTGCGGACCATGGCCGACGCGCTCGTATCAAGCGGAATGCGCGATGCCGGTTACATCTACCTCAACATCGATGACACCTGGCAAGGCGTGCGCGATGCCGAGGGAAAACTCCAGCCCAATCACAAGTTCCCCGACATGAAGGCGCTCGCCGACTACGTGCATTCAAAAGGACTCAAACTGGGAATCTATTCCGGCCCCGGGCCGCGCACCTGCGCCGGATACCCGGGCAGCTATGGGCATGAGGAACAGGATGCGAAGACCTTCGCTGCGTGGGGCATCGACTATCTGAAGTACGACTGGTGCAGCGCGAGCAGGGTCTACAAAAACGAATACCTGCAGCCGGTCTATCAAAAGATGGGCGACGCCCTGCAGTCCACCGGCCGGCCCATCGTCTACAGCCTCTGCGAATACGGAATGGGCAGCGTGGAAAAGTGGGGTCCGGAGGTGGGCGGCAATCTTTGGCGCACTACCGGCGACATCCGCGACGAGTGGTCCAGCATGATCGGCAATGTCGAAAAACAAGTGCCGACCGCACCGTATGCAGGCCCGGGCCACTGGAACGATCCGGACATGCTCGAGATCGGAAACGGGCACATGACCGACGACGAATATCGCACCCACATGAGCCTGTGGGCGCTGGTTGCCTCGCCGTTGCTCGCCGGTAACGATATTCGAAGCATGTCCCCAGTCACAAAGTCGATCCTGCTCAACAAGGACGTCATCGCAATCGATCAAGATCCGCTGGGCAAGCAGGCTTCGCCGGTCAAGAACGGTGACCTGGAAACATGGGTCAAACCGCTTGCCGACGGGCGCGTCGCTGTAGGTGTGGTCAACCTTGGACCGGCTGCGGCGCAGGCATCCCTCAATGCCAGCGATCTGCATCTGTCCGGTAAAGTCAAAAAGGCAAGAGACGTTTGGGCGGAGAAGGATGTGAAGTTCACCGGCGGCGCCTATGCGGCAACGGTTCCGTCGCACGGCGTGCTATTGCTGATAGTCAGCGCAAAGTAGCGTAATTTGCGCGATGGTGATGAACTAATGTTGTCACAGACGTTCGCATCGAAATTAGCTGTCATCCTGAGCGGAGATTGGCGCGTACCTCGCGCCAATCGTAGTCGAAGGACCTGCAGTTCGGTACTTCAACTTATGCAATGAACTTCGGGGACACCCCTTAGTCTTCACTGCATTGGCTCCAGTAGCACAGACGATGCCTGCGGAAGATCAATCGGCAGCAAGCCACCGTTGACGCTAAACGCGCGACCTGTCCACGCATCCTTCCACGCATGGTTTGCGATTCGCCAGGATTGCGGAATCACCAGTGTTGCGTTGCGGCTCATATCCGCATCATCGCGCAAGCCCTCTTCAAGATTACCGGCGAGTATGCGAAGTTTCCCATCGTCGGTGCGCCACGCGGCGATGCTCATTGTCTGCCGCAGGTCGATCTTGTCCACGTGCAATTTCGAATTCCCCTGCAGCAGTTCATTCAACGCACCCGCGGCAAGTGCATAGGGAGCGCCGGTGTTTCCCCAGATTTGCGATAAAGGCATCTCTTCGATTGATCTCAGGTCCGGAGCATCCCACGCGGCCATTCTTTTTCCAGCCATTTCATTCAGCGTGAGCGCCGGAGAGCCTTCCTCCGTATAGATGACCTTCGCATCTGGATCTGCAGAGCTCTTCGCAGAATGGCAATACGTGATGAAGTTATCCGAAACGCTCTTTATCAAGTCAGGCAACCGATCAGTTGCACTACATGCGCGAACCTGTCCTTCAACGGGAACTCCACCTCCACGCAGCCCCGCCAGGCGAAGCAGCGAAGGGTCTATTCCTTCAGCGAAGCTTCCCAGCAGAGCGACCGGCTGCCCTTTCGCGATCAGTTTTTGCACCATCTCCAGGTGTTCCGGCGCGAGATGAGATGGAGTCTGAAGCAGGAACAGATCCGACTCCACCTTCGGCAGCCATTCCAGCCGTGTGGCCGACAGAATCGGAACAGGCCACTTCGCCAGGGAACCGACCTGCTCATCAATCCATTCATTCACATCATGATTTGGCGAAGCATGATCAATCTGCCATTGCATCGCTTCGCGCGAATAAACCAGCGTCGGACCGAATACTGTCGACGTGTGGTGCGCATCTGCAACCGCCGCGTTGATATTGTCGGTGAGAAAGCTGACGTCCTGCTGGTCAAGCAGCCGGTCACCCTGGTTAGCCCATGAGATGTAGGTCCCCACCGGCATCTTCAAGCCGTTTGGCGTCTTCACCGCCGCGTGCGAGTAGGCCCAGATGCCCCATCGCAATCTTTCGGGCGCGGAGTGAATCACATCCCAGCTCTCCCACGCGTCAAAGGTCTCAACCAACGGATAATGCCGCACCTTCGTATCGGCCAGAATGGCCGCGTGCGTCAGCATGTAAGCAAGTTGATAAGTCCATCCCTTGGTCGGCGCATTCCAGAACGACCCTTCGCGAATGCCCACCTCATTCCATGCCCCCGCCCAGGTCTGATCCACCCAGATATCCAGATAGCCCTGCTTGGCAATGGATTCCAGATCCAACCCGTTTGACCGCCAGTCTGAAACCGCGCTTGCCGCATTCGAATACATCATGACCACCGCCGCGGGGTTCGCCAGCTTTGTTTCCTTCACCAGTGCCGCCACTGCATCGGTTGCCTGGTGGATCACCTCCGGCGACGGGGCCACAGCGCCCCACGGACCGCCCCGCTGATACGGGACCGGCATTCCAAATGAATCGCGTAGCATGATCGCGTCCAGCCCCAGAGCGCGCGACATGCTTCCCCATTGAGCGGCATAGGCCGCATGCACGGTCATTCCCTCCGCAATGCCGTGCGGCAGCCCTCCCAGACCGATGCATCCGCATGCAAACGGGCCGCGGGATCGAAATAGCGGCCAACATCGAAGTTGTTCCCGGCAATGCGCGGGGGTTTCGTAAATGCTTCCGGATGCCGTCCAACCCAGGGAGCCTCCTCTCCATAGGCATTCGTCCACGCGTAATTCAGCATTCCTACTTTGAATTCGGGAATGCCCCGCCGCGCCGCCTCCTGCTTCAGTTCGGCAGCCAGCAGCTTTACGTCGCCGTAGGTCCACGGATCATAGCCGTGCCGCCGGCTCACCAGCGCCCCTGAAAACCGTGCCTCCGACTCCCGTTTTCTTTCCTCCGTGGTACCGGTCAACGGACCGCGTTCGTCCACCCAACGGCTCTGACCTGATCCGGTGGGGAGCGAAATCCTCTGCGCCAAATTGCCGGACCATTCCATCACCGGACCGACCGTCCAGCCGATATTCAAGATGACGCCGCGATACCCGCGCACCCCTGCAAACAGCGGCTGAAACCGATCCCAGAACGCATGAACCGATTCCGCTCTATCTTGCTGCTTGAACCAATAGAGATCGATCTCAAGCCATCGATCCGTATCGAGTGAAGCCGCCCCATTTCCCGGCGCACACGATGCATGCTGAGGGATGACCAGCAGAATTCCAAGCAGAATTGCTATCGTGACACCGCGGTGAGATTTCACGAGGATTTCCTTGATATCGTTTTGAGATTCTTTGTCTGAGTTTCACAGCGTTGCCGCCGTGTGCCTCTATGTCAGCGGAATTGTACTGCTCTTGAGTTGTCGTGCGGGATGCAGTTCGCATCGGCGCTTAGCATCAGCATCGTGCGCTATGATTCCTGCCAGAGAAAAATGCCCTAAAACGGACGTCCCAAAAGAACGGCGACATCGAAGGGAAAGCGATGAACTATTTTTGGACCAGGCGCGAGTTTCTGAGCCGCTCAGCAGCCTCCGCGGCCTCTCTCGCGTTTATGCAGTCGGGACAAAATGTATTCGCGAATGCCGCGAGCACAGCGGGTCTGCGGGGCAGATTCGTGACCCATGTTTCCGTCGTGCGCGTGAATCAGATCGAGGTGACTCCCACTCGCTCAATCGGCCAGGACGAGGCTGCCGACAACCGCCCCGAACTCATCCGCTCGCGGCGCGAAGCCTTCGCACGGGGCTGTCCCGAGGGCAAGATGACTTGGGCCATCAGCTGGCTGGCTCTCAAAGACACACGCCGGGAGTACCAGGATGCACGGCGCCTGCTCGTTTCGTATCACGAAAAATATGGCGACGAAATCACCTTCATCCCCGGAGGCTATTTCGCGCCCATGTATGACACCCGCGCACATAATCGAGAGACGATTCACACGGCGTTACAGATGATCACTGACATGGTGGGCAACGGCTATCGCCCCCAATGCCTCGTGGCCGGTTTCATGGATGCAGAAAACCAGAGGCACCTCGCCAATGATGAGGGCATCCACGTTTGCCAGGGCCAGATCTGGAGCCAGCACGCCATCGACAACGGCGACGGGGACGGCGGCATCTGCTATCCCTATTACCCTAGCCGCGAGCACTACCTCAAACCCGCGCAGGGCGCGGCTGATTTTATTGACTGCGTGTGCCTCGACGGTTGGACATGCGATTTTCTAGCAGCGCGCCGCGATGGTTTTCAAGGCGGATTCAACAGCCGCATGGGCGTCGGTCCCATAGAGACGGTGCAGAACCTCGGTCAAGAGGCGGGCCGCAAAGAAATGATGGCGACCACCGCCATGCATTTCGATAAGGGCCATGCTCTTAACGGCTTTGGCTGGGTAACGGGCATCTGGGAAGTCTCCGTCGGCCACGATGCGGACCTTGCCTGGTGGTTACAGGCTGTCAAGGATCGGTGGCCCGATACACAAGTGATGACCGAAGGGGTATTCGGAATGGAGTGGCGGAAGCATACGCCAAACAACGATTCTCTCAACTACCGGTTCGACGCCAAAGGAACGGGCGCACCCGGCTCCGAAAAGGAATTGGAAATTCAGTGGTTCATGAACAAGGAATTTCGTTTGGCGTTGCTCAGGAACTGGATGACCGACAGCCCTTCCATGGTCATCGACTTCACGCGCTATGATTTGCCGGCGCATGAGCCCGAGACTCTGCAGCGGGAGTGGAGCCTGATGAACGTGCTGAATCAGAAGGGCACGCGCCCGCAGGACAAGCCAGTCCGGCTGGGACAATTGTCGCCCGCCGATCAGCGCCGCATCTTTGCGCGCTATCCAGACCTGAAGAAACTTGCTTGAACCGCAACGGCGAAACAAAACGAGCGGAGGATCAATGGCCAGGGAGCGGAATGGATTTTCGAGACGCGAATTTCTTGTGGGAGGCGCCGCATCACTGGGGGCGATCGCTTTAACGCCGGCGCTTGCGCAGCAAACCGCAGCAGGTGGTTCCGCGCAACGAAAGGTTCTGCACATCATCGGGCATTCCCATATCGATGCGGCGTGGTTGTGGCCTTGGCGTGACGGGGCCGACACCGCCCTCACCACATTTCGCAGCGCGCTGAATCGAATGAATGAAACCCCGGATTTCTGTTATAGCCATTCCTCGTCCGCCCACTATCGTTGGGTCGAACGCGCCGATCCCGCGATGTTTGCCGAGATTCAACAGCGGGTTCGCGAAGGCCGATGGGAAGTCGTGGGCGCGTGGCCCGTGGAGCCCGACTGCAATATCCCCGCAACCGAGAGCTTTGTTCGTCACTCACTCTATGGGAAGGAATACTGCAAGCGCGCGCTCGGAACGGATGTCAAAATCGGCTTCAATCCCGATTCGTTCGGCCACGCCGCAGGGCTGCCGTCCATCCTCAAGCACGCCGGATACGGCTACTACGCCTTCATGCGCCCCCAGGAACATGAGATGACCTTGCCGCTCCTCTTCTGGTGGGAGGGTCCGGATGGGTCGCGGATTCTCACTTTGAGGATATGGAAGGATTACGACGGCGACGCCGAACTCGCCCGCCAGGCTGCAACAGCTGCATTTGCACCGGGTTTCAATGATGGCGCCTACTTCCTGGGCGTGGGCGACCACGGCGGCGCAGTCACGAAGACGCAGATTCACGACATCCTCGAGATGCGTAAAGATTCAGGACTGCCAGAATTTCGATTCAGCACGCTCCGCGATTTCTTTCGAGCGGCAGAGAATTCCCCGGCCTTCGCCTCGTTGCCGGTCGTGCGCGGAGAGCTGCAACATCATTCGCGAGGATGCTATTCAGCCAATGGCGAAGGAAAGTTTCTCAACCGCCGTGCCGAACGGTGGCTCGGCCAGGCCGAAACCATCTCGCTGGTGGCCAATCTCAGCGCGGGGCACGCCTATCCGGCCGAACAGTACGCCGAGAGTTGGTGGAAGGTTCTGTTCTGCCAGTTCCACGACATGATGGCAGGCACTTCGCTCTACTCCGATTACCAGGATGTGCGCGACAGTGTCGGCTACGCCTGTGAGGTTGCGCAAACATCCAAGGTTGAAGCCCTCGAAACCATGGCCAAACGAGTCGACCTGAGCAAAGTCGAGGAAGGCGCGGTGTTCCTTTTCAATCCGCTCCCGTGGACTCGAAAGGCTCTTGTCGAGTTCTACACGGGCAGCAATCCTTCGGGAGAATCGCGGATCACCCATCTCGCCTCAAAAGATGGCGGCAAAACTCCGGTGCAGTGGAGACCCTCGGCTAGCATGTCTACCTTTGTACCGCGCTTATCCGCGTGGGTCGAGCTGCCTCCATGCGGGTACAAGGTTTTTGAGCTGGCTCACGGCGAGGAAACTGCCGCAGACCCCTACAGCAACTTCGCCACCGTTTCTGAGACCGGCTTCGGAATCTCTTCGTTGAAGGCCGACGACGGCACCGAGTTGCTGTCGAGCGCCATCGGACTGGTCGCCATCAGCGACACCAGCGACACATGGGCCCACGGAATCGATCAATTCCGGCAGGAAATCGGACGGCCTCAGCTGGTTTCGGCAAGCGTCGTTGAGAACGGCCCAGTCACGCGCGTCACGCGCCACCGTGCGCGTTGGCAGGACTCCGAGATAGTTCTCGATATTGCACAATTCGCCGCACTCGATTTTCTCGAGCTGCGTTTTGTGATCGATTGGCGTGAGCACGAGCAAATGCTCAAGCTTGAGATCCCAACAGCGTTGGCGCAGCCCAGGGTTTTCGCCAAAGTGCCCGGCCAGATACTCGAACGCCACGTGAATGGCCAGGAGGAGCCTTATCAGGATTGGGGTGCGGTGCAGGGAAGGGCCGGAGACGCCGACTACACCGTGGCCCTCCTGAACAACTCGACCTACAGCTACGACTGCCTCAACGGGCTCTTTCGCACAGTGCTGATCCGGTCCGCTCCGTTCGCCCGTCATAACCCCGGAGTCGTTCCGCACAACGACAACAACGCATGGCAGGACCAGGGCCGCCAGGAACGCAGATTCTGGCTGATCGCCGGACGCGGCGCGTATTCAGAATTCAACCTCGACCGCCGAGCCGAAGAACTGCAAACGCCGGCCGAGTATGTCATGGACTCCGCGCATTCCGGAACCGAACCGTGGGAGAATTCCTTCCTCGAGATCATGCCGCGCAATGTTTGGGTGTTGGCGATCAAACAGGCCGAGCAGGTGCCAGGGCGCAAAGGTCATTCGCATTCAGGAGCGCTCAGGGACTGCAAGCCAGGCGAAGCTCAAAAGCGCCGCGCTTGGGCTCGACCACACGGTCAACCTCGCTCCGTGGGAAATCAAGACATTGTTGATCAAGCCCGCGAAAGGCCGCGCAACCGAGATTGAGGAAACCTCATTGCTTGAAACTTAGGCATAGTGTCAGGCATCCGCGAAGCGCGCCTTGAGCCCTCTGGGTCGCTGAAACCAGGCCGACTCACTCTTCGCGCAGCAGAATCAGAGGGTCGACAGAGAGCGCCCGCTGCGCTGGAATCCACGTCGCCAGCAGCCCCAGTAAGGCCATTGCCAGGACCACACCGCTCAGCACCAGCGGATCGCGCGGCGTGGCCTCATACACAATCGAGGCCAGCACCTTGGTCGCCAGAATTCCGAGGAGCAACCCCGACGCCGAGCCAATCGCCAGCAACTTGAATGCGCGCCCCAATGCCGCCCGCAGCACTTCCGTGCGCTGTGCGCCAAGGGCAACCCGAATTCCCAGCTCCCTGAGCCGCCTGCTCACCGAGTACGCGGCCATGCCGAAGATGCCGGTGATTGACAGCATCGCGCCCATCATCCCCAACACGCCCAGCGCCATTGTCGCCACACGCGAAGGAAACAGCACCACGTCCAGCAGGCTGTTCCACGTCTGTGTTTCAACGGGCAGCCCTGCATCCAATTCGCGCATCTTGCGCCTCATCGCCGCGGCAAGCGCCTGCGGATCGCGCTTCGAGCGTGCCACTACGACGGATTGGCTCGCCGGCGATCGCAAGAACGGGAGAAACATGGCTTGATGTTGACTCTCTGTAAGGCTCATGTATTTTCCATCTTCGACAACGCCCACTGCCTGAACGCGTGTCCCATCCTGCAATCTGAAGAACCTGCCGACCGCATTGGTGACTGAGCCAAACATCCTGACAGCAAACTCCCGATTGACCACGGCGACCGCAGGCGCGTTTTGGTCGTCGTGCCAGGTGAGATCTCGACCCGCCAACAACGCAGTACTTGCCGCATTGAAATATCCAGGAGATACCTCGTATCGGAAGGGCGTGGAAAAAATATTCGACTGTTTCAAATCTCTGGTTTCATCTTTGTAGACATTCTCGATGTTGCCGGCTGCATTCACCAATGGTGGATAATTGTTCACCAGCCCCACTCGCTGGATGCCGGGAATCGTTTGCATCGAGTCGATCATCCGCCGTTGCATCTGGGTGATTCGGTCGCCCCTATAGCCCGCCGAAGCCAGGTTTGTACTGAGCGTCATGGTGTTGCGCGGCTCAAATCCGAAGTTGCTGTGCAGCGAACGCATCAGTCCGCGTAGAGCCACCATTGACGACGTAACGAGTACGGCGCAGATGGCAATCTGTAGGACGAGAAGCGCATCGCGGACCGTAATCCGCCGCCCCACGTGTCCGCTCGATCCTGCTTTCACAATCTCGTACGGATTGGCCCGGAGCACCTGCCGTACCGGAACGATCCCGAAGAGGAATCCGCTCGCCAGCGCCAAAGCCAGCGCGACCGCGTAGATTTTCGCGTCCGGTGCAATGGGCAGATAGATGGGTGCTGCGGAAAAGGGTTGCCACTTGCTCAACGCGCCCAACAGCGCCACGCTGCCCCACAGCCCGGCGGCGCCTCCGAGAAGCGAAATCAAAACCGCCTCGGTCAACAACTGGCGCAGTATGCGCCTGCGGCTCGAACCCAGAGCGAGTCGCAAAGCGACTTCACGCGAACGATCAGCGGTGTGAGCCGCAAACAGGCCGCCGAGGTTGGCGCATGCCGCCAGCAGAATCAGGCCGGCCAGCAGCATCAGTCCCGCGACGAAAGCCTGCGCCGGGCGCGTGAAAACATACAAGCCCGGACGCCCCAGCGTGTAGCTCTTGTGATCAACCTCCTTGGGATAGGTCTTTTCGAGATACGCGCCCACAGAATTTAGATCCGCAGTTGCCTGCGCCGGAGTGACACCCGGTTTCAAGTGACCCATGATCTCGAAAACTTCGCGGTTATTGATCCCCCTCGTGTTCAGGAAATCCTCCCCGTCCAATTGCGCCACATTGATGATGGGCATAAAGAAGTCGGGAGAGAAAAACATCAGGGTCCCACGAAATTCCGGCGGCGCCACGCCAATGACCGTGAAGGGATGCTTGTTCAGCAGGACCCTGCGCCCCACCACCCCTCGATCGTCCTGGAAACGGCTGTGCCAATACGCGTAGCTGAGCACCATGTAAGGCGCGCTGTTAGGACCATGCTCATCGGCGCTGCTGAAGAAACGGCCAAGATACGGGTGCAGTCGAAGCACATCGAAATAGTTCCCCGTCGTCGCCCATCCAACGGAACTGGCTGCATCATTGCCCTTATCCAGCCCTGCAAACACCATGCCGATCGCCGCCAGATCTTCAAAGCTGTGGTTGCGCTCCCTGAAATCGCGATAGTTGGGATAGGACTGCCACCCGGAACCATCCCCGTTCTCCATTCCCCAAAGACTCTCCGCCTGCGGCACATTCAGTGGGCGCAAGATCAGCGCGTTCATAATTCCGAAAACCACGGCGTTCGCGCCAATGGCCAAGGCCAGGGTGAAAACCGCTGCGATCGTAAAACCCGGAGACTTGCGCAACACGCGCAGAGCGAATCGCAAATCCTGCAGAAGCGTCGCAATAAATCTGCCGCCCAACGCCTCGTGGATCTCTTCCTTGTACTTCTCGCGGCCGCCGAACTCGATGCGCGCGCGGCGCTCTGCCTCGGCGCGATTCATGCCGAAACGTTCTAGATCGTCGGCGCGATGCTCTATGTGCGAGCGAAGTTCCTCCTCCATTTCGGCGTTGATTCGCGAACGCTCAAACAGAGTGGCGATGCGGGAGCGAAGCGATTCGAGGAAGTTCATATCTCCTCCGGTTGCGGAGAAAGCGCGGAAGCAATCGCTGTTGCGAGACGATTCCAACTGTCAGTCTCCTCGCGCAATCGCTTGCGCCCCGCAGCAGTCAATTCGTAAAACTTGGCACGGCGATTGTTCTCCGAGGTACCCCAGCTTGCCTTCAGCAGTCCTTGCCGGACGAGCCGAAACAGGCCGGGATACAATGCCCCCTGCTCGACCAGAAGAGCATTGTCCGAAATCTGCCCGATGCGCAGCAGAATGCCATACCCATGCAGCGGCCCGAGCGAAACCGCCCTCAGAATGAGGAGATCGAGAGTGCCAGGAAGTAGCTGAGCTTGGTCGGTCACTCGCCCCCCTAAGATGGTCAGGAGTGTAGCTCCACTCCCCTAAGCTGTCAAGGAGAAATAATTAACGAACCCATCCCGCTGATTTGGCGCCAGATTCCCTTGGCGATCTGGGCTCGCTTTCTGAGACTTGCGTTCCCTTAAAGTCGATCGACCTCCTTTTTGCACGCGAAAATAGCGGTCGATTGTCGCTGGAAATGCCGGCACGCGTGCTGTACAGTGGACGGCAATGAGCCCTGGCCTCTCCGGCAGTCTTGAAGATCAGGTCGCCGAACTGCGTGCCCGAGTGCACCGGCTTGAAGAGGTATTGCGTGCCCGCGGCATAATTCTGGAGCAGGCAGAAACACCAGCGGCTGAGCAGACGATCGCCGCCCAGCCACCGCCAGTTCTCCCGCCCGTGCCCGGACCCCAACACGCCGCCTCGAAACCGCCAATCGCCGCTGCAACTCCCTCTGCACAACCCGTTTTTAGTTCTTTCGCCCCGAGCACGCCTGCGGACAACCGGTCGCTCGAAAGCCGAATCGGCTCTCAGTGGTTCAACCGTATCGGCATCCTCGCCGTGTTAATCGGGATGGCATGGTTCCTCAAGTTGGCCATCGACAATCACTGGATCGGACCGCTGGGCAGAGTCTTGATCGGCCTCATCGCGGGGGCGGCTCTTGTCGCCTGGTCCGAGCGTTTTCGCGGCCACGGATTCGCGGCATTTTCCTATTCGCTGAAAGCCGCGGGCAGCGGAATCCTTTACCTTTCGCTCTGGGCCGCGTTCTCGTTCTTCCATCTTGTGCCTGCTGGAGCGGCCTTCGCCGCCATGATTCTGGTGACGGCGTTCAACGGCTACATGGCGTGGGTGCAGGACGCCGAACTTCTCGCACTCTATGCCATCATCGGCGGCTACAGCACGCCGATCCTGGTTTCGACGGGCGAGAACCACGAGGTCACGTTGTTCAGCTACGTGCTGCTACTAGACATCGCGGTGCTGGTGCTGGTGTTGCTGCGCCCCTGGTCCCGCCTTTTATTTGCGGCCTTTACAGGTACGGTGCTGATGGTTGCCGGCTGGTGGTTTGAATACTATTCAAACCCGCAATCGGGACGCACCGCCTTCTTCCTTCTGTGTTTTTTCCTCATCTTTGCATTCGCTCCGCGTCTCGTTCGCGTGAAACTCGAAGATCAGGCGCACTTCTCCGGCTGGGATACGCTAGCCCTGGTTTTGCTTCCGGTTGCGAATGCCGCCCTTGGATTCATCGGGTTCTATGCAATCACAGAAGCGGCGGGCGCCGATTGGGCCGGACCCTGGTTGGCAGTTGGTTTTGCTGCTTTCTACCTGCTGTTGCTTCGCCTGCCGGCGCAGGGAGTGTTGCACGCGAGCCCCACTGTGCTCTCGGCCTTGCATCTCACGGCTGCCGTCGTGTTTCTCACTATCGCCATCCCTCTCAAGGCCGAGGGTCGATGGCTCACCATCGGCTGGCTGGCCGAAGGCGCGGGCCTGCTCTGGGTGGCGAGCCGCATCCGTTCGGTGCTGCTGCGCGTCCTGTCCCTGATCTGCCTTGCGATCGGCCTGATGGCGTTGCTCACAGTCAACCCGTCTGCTTCAACCACGCCGTTCTTCAACCAGCGCTTCGGGACTTATCTGTTTGCCATTGCCGTTTTCGTCTTCGTTGCCTGGGTGGCCAGGAACGCAAAGGTTGAAGCGGACCCGGAATACTCGCGTCCATGGCCTGCTCTCACCGCGGGGGCGGTGCTGGCCGTCAACGCGCTGATCCTCCTGTCCATCAGCCTTGAAATCCACGGCTACTGGATGGACCTTCGCCGGCACAGCGATTGGAAGCTCTATCACGAATACCAGATGTATGCGCAGTTCACCTACTCTGCGTGGTTCATGGTGTTCGGCGCCATTCTGCTGGCTGCCGGGTTCTGGCGTCGCTCGGCATTCCTGCGCTGGCAGGCGTTGCTCCTGTTGGCGATCTCTGTCGCAAAAGTCTTTCTCGTGGATGTAAGTGAACTAAGCCAGGGCTATCGCATTCTCAGCTTCCTTGGTCTCGGAGCCTTGCTGCTTGGCGTCAGCTTCGTCTATCAGCGCGACTGGCTCAATCTGCGCGGACCGGAGCATCTCGATCGGCGGCCTTCATGAAGTTCGGCGCCGCAGTTGTCTTGTTCGCTCTCGCCTCCGCATCCCCCGAGATCAGATTCTTTCGCTACCAGCGCCCAATCCAGAACACGCCGCAACAGGCAGCGCAAGCTTGCCTCGTTCTTGATCCGGGAATTTTTGCCCACACCACTCCGCAGCTTGCCGACCTTCGCCTGTATCGCGATGAAACGGAAACGCCCTACGTGGTCAACGTAGCGGCTCCAGTGCAGGCAGCGGAGAAGGCCATCGTGCCCCTGAACCTCGGCCGGCGCGGCGGACAAACAGTCTTCGATGCCGCCATGCCCGATGCGAGCTACAACGATATCCAGCTTGCAGTCACGGGCCAAAACTTCATCGCCACGGTCACTGTATACGGCAGTCAGGCGCAGTCCGCCGCTACTGAAACAAAGCTCGGCGCGTTCACGATCTTCGATCTCACGCGCCAGAGGCTGGGCCGGAGCACTGTTCTCCATTTGCCCCAGTCGGACTTCCGGTATTTGCATTTCCGCATTGCCGGCCCACTTGCGCCGGGGAGCATCACGGGGTTGTGGGTAACCCGCCTGCCCGCGAGCCAACCCCGCTATGTCATCGTCACTGAATCTTCGGGCGTGACCCAGAAGAGCCATTCTTCAGTGGTAGAGTTTACGGTGCCGGCCGACGTACCTGTCGACCGGATCGTGATCGTGCCGGGCGCGACGCCGGCGCTCTTTAGCCGCGATGCCATTGTTTCCGTGGCCGCGCTTTCGCAATCAAGTGCTGATGGAACAGAGCCTTCGCAGCACGCGACCTCTTCGGGAAATCTGCTGCGCGTTCACAGCGAACTGAACGGTCACCGCATCGACGAGGAGCGACTGTCGATTGAGCCGCCGCAAGAGGCATTTGCGACGCCGACGAAGTGGACCATCACCATCGACAACGGCGATGACACTCCTCTGACGTTGAAGTCGGTGCGCCTTGAAATGCTCCAACGCAATCTCTGCTTCGAAGCGGCTGCCAATGCCAATTACACGCTCTATTACGGGGATGCCGCGCTATCGCCCCCACGCTACGATTATGCGACTCTGTTTGCCAAAAGAGCCGACGCGGCGGAGGCAACAGCGGGACCGGAACAGCCCAACCCGGCATACCAACCTCGCCCCGACGAGCGGCCCTTCACAGAGAGACATCCGGCTCTGCTTTGGGTGGCGCTGATCGCCGTGATCGCGCTACTCGGCAGCATTGCGCTCCGAACTGGCAAGCGAACGGCGCAAACGCTGCCGTGATGTGCAGCCTTCAATTGCCGGCGGCTTTGACAAAATGCCTTACCTTAGGACGGCCGGCGGCGAAGTTACCGCAGACAATTCTCTGAACAGCTCATCCGGCAACCTGATCCCCGCCGCCGCAATGTTCTCCTCCGCATGCGCGGGCGAAGATGTTCCCGGAATCGGCAGAGTGATTGGCGATCGCTGCAGCAGCCACGCCAGCGCGATCTGCAGCGGAGCCGCGCCTAACTTCTTCGCGGCCCTTTCCAGCACTTCATTTGCCTGCCGGTTCTGCCCCAGTGGGGCCCACGGGAATGAAGACAATTCCGTTCTTCTCGCAGTGATTCAGCAGGTAGTCCCACTCTCGATCCGCAAAGCCATACCGGTTCTGCACCGAAACAATCGGCACAATCTTCCGCGCTCGCTCAAGATGTTCCAGCGTCACGTTCGACAATCCAATGTGCCGGATCTTTCCTTGCTGCTGCAGCCGCGCCAGCGTCTCAATCGACGCGTCAAACGATACGGCGGGATCGGGAATGTGCAACTGGTAGACGTCGATTCGATCCAGGCGAAGTCTCTTCAGGCTGCCTTCCACGGCCTCTTCAAGATGCTTGGGAGTGGCATTATGAGTCCATTGTCCGGGCCCCACTCGCTGCCATCCGCCTTTTGTCGCGATTACAAGCCCCGCCGGATAGGGTGCCAGCGCCTCGGCGATCAGTTCTTCTGAGACATAGGGGCCATACGAATCAGCCGTGTCGATGAAGTTCACTGCAAGCTCAACCGCACGTCGCAACGTGGCCAGCGCAGCTTCGCGATCTGCGGGCGGGCCCCAGATGCCCTTGCCGGTGACGCGCATCGCGCCAAATCCCAGGCGGTTGACCGTGCAATCTCCCAGGCGGACGGTCCCCGCAGCCGCGGCGGTAACGGTTTGTATGTTCTGGCTCATCGTGAAATCTCCTCACCCTTAGGATGAACGATAACGCCGGGGCAGGCAACGTGAGGCGGCCTTGGGCACTGGTAAACTTTGAGTAATCGTTGATGCACACGCTGCAGTGAGGCTACTTCCCTAGAAAAGAGGCGCGGCTGTATGGGCATCATTAGGGACAATCCTATTCGGGTGATGCTGGCCGCAATTGTCGTCATCTTTCTCATGAGCTACTTCTGCTACCACAACCCCAATTGCGCTGTCTGTCAGTTTCTGGAAGCCTTCAATTAAGCCCTCTAGTTCAAACTTGACCAGTGCCCGTCTTTGGGTTGATATGAATCGCTATTTCGCCTTAGTCTTGGGCGAGGACGCGCCGCATTGAACCAGCCGAGATCTTCGCCGGAACTCAAGTCCGATTTCGCAGGCAGCGTTCCGTCCCTCTGTCTACGGGGAGTGCGCAAGGCCTTTGTCGATGTGGTTGCCGTCGAGAATCTTGACCTCGAAGTGCCTCGTGGCGAATGCTTCGGGCTGCTCGGCCCCAACGGCGCGGGAAAAACCACAACCATCGAGATCTGCGAGGGGTTGACTGCCCCCGACGCCGGCACCGTCGAAATTCTTGGGATGAGTTGGAAGACCGGCGCCTCCGAACTGCGCCAGCGCATCGGCGTTCAGCTCCAGGAGACCCAGTTTCCCGACAAGCTCACGGTGGAGGAGACGCTGCGGCTCTTTCGCAGTTTTTACCGGCGCGGCCTCTCGGTGGAAGACTCCATCCACACAGCGCAATTGGAAGAGAAACGCCGCTCGCGCGTGGGCGGCTTGTCGGGTGGCCAGAAGCAGCGGCTGGCCATGGCGTGTGCCTTGGTAGGCGATCCGGAACTGCTTTTTCTCGATGAGCCCACCACCGGTCTCGATCCGCAGGCGCGGCGTCATCTGTGGGATCTGGTCGACCGGCTCAAGCAGACGGGTCGCACCATTATTTTGACCACCCACTATATGGATGAGGCGGAGAGGCTCTGCGACCGCGTTGGCATCATGGATCATGGAAAGATCATTGCCCTCGGAACTCCGCCGCAACTGATCGCCTCTCTGGGCGGTGAGCACATCGTCGAGTTCGCCGTTACGGGCCATGCCACCGGCGATGGCTTCGTCGATACCGCGTTGCTGACGGCGATTCCAGGCATTCAGTCGCACCGCGTCGACGCAGGGTTGCACCAGCTTTCTGTTCGTGAGCTGCATTCAGCCGTACCGCGCATCTTCGCCGCGCTCTCCCAACATGGCTTGCATTTAAGCGAGTTCCGCACTCACTCCGCAACGCTTGAAGACGTGTTCGTAGGGTTGACGGGAAGGAATCTGCGCGATGAGTAAGTTGCGCGAAAGCTCGCTCTTTCAACTCACCGCGGTGCGGTTTCGCCTCATTCTGCGTGAGCCAGAGGCGATCTTCTGGATATTCGTCTTTCCCATCCTGCTCGCCGTGGGCCTTGGAATTGCATTTCGCAATCGTCCGCCTGATGTGCTGCCGGTGGGCGCGACGACGGCTCCAACTCGCGCAGGCGCTCTCCAGCGACAAGGGACTGACGGCGACGACGATGGATGAAGCTGCCGGCACGCACGCCCTCGCGACAGGAAAGATTTTGCTTCTCGCCGATCCAGGCGTCGGGCGGCGTGGCCTACAAGTTCGACGACACCAATCCCGATGCGCGTACAGCGCGCCTCCTTGCAGATCGCGCGATTCAATCCGCCGCCGGACAGCGTGAAACCACCCGTACCGAGAACGAACTGGTCCACGAGAAAGGCTCGCGCTACATCGACTTCGTTGTGCCGGGCCTGCTCGGCATGAACCTGATGGGCTCCGCGATGTGGAGCCTCGGCTTTGCCATTGTCGAGGCGCGACAGAAAAAACTCCTCAAACGAATGGTCGCTTCCCCCATGCCGCGCTGGCAGTATCTGGCGTCGTTCCTGCTCTCGCGGCTGGCCATGCTGATCATCGAGGTCGCTGTCTTCCTCGGTTTTGCGTGGCTTGTTTTCGGCGTGCCATTTCGCGGGTCGCTCTGGCAGTTAGGGCTCTTGTGCGTGCTCACATCGCTGGCCTTTTCCGCGCTCGGCCTCCTGGTAGCGTCACGGGCCAGAACGATGGAAGCCGCATCGGGACTCATGAACCTGGTGATGCTCCCCATGTGGATTCTTTCCGGCGTCTTCTTTTCGGCCTCCCGCTTCCCCGCGGTAGTCCAGCCATTCGTACGGGCACTCCCCTTGACGGCTGCCATCGAAGCAATCCGCGGCAACATGCTGCAAGGCACGAACCTCGGTCAATTCACCGCTCAAGTCGGAATCCTGATCGCCTGGTCCATCGTGCCGTTTGCAATCTCTCTTCGAATCTTTCGCTGGAGATAGTGTCCGCTGCGCCCGCCTCAGCGAAGCAATCACCAACCGGAATTTCCGCCCTTCACTCTGCAATCGCGAGAAACGCCACACCCTTCCCCGATGGGGCTATGATGGGGAACCGGAAACAATTCATCATTTGAAATCGAAGGTAAGCATCGATGACATTTGCCGGTAAGAGAGTGGGCTTAGCAAGACGGTCCTGCAGGAAATTCGAAACAGGTTGGGCAATTGCCCTGGCGTTCGCAACGTTGTTGGTCTTTCCGGCAGCCGCACAAACTGCGGATCCCGTACTCAAGCAGGAGACCGCCTCCATCCATGTGGCCTTCGATGCCCATCAGCCCGGGCTCAGCTCCCTCAGCATCGACTCGCTCAAGCGAGGTAACTTCCGTCCCAGCCCGATCGTCGACCCCGGCAATACTCCTGCTTATTACACTGTTTCTGTGCGCGGCGGCTGGGTGCGGTATTCCAGCTCCGATCCAGATCACCCGGTTTGGGAAATGCGGATCGAAGGTGACACCCTGCGGATGCGCAGCCTCTTCCAAGCTAACGCCGCCCCGCAAGACATCACATGGAAATTCGATCCGTATGTATCCCATGCGACGCTGCTGGGGCACGTGACGCAACAGGGAGATGTCGCGCTGCCGGCGGTTCTGCACCTCCCCGGCCAGGGATCAATGCGAATCTACGCAAAGGGGAACGATTCTGCGGCGCTGCACTACGATGCCCGGCGAGCTCCGACCGGTTTCGTCAAGGTCGTGTTTCCCGCCGCCACGGCAGAGCACAAGAGAGATCGAATACACGCTCCAAACCGCCGCGATCTATCCAGCGATTCCCAGCGTGGAGGCCAATGATCCAAAGTTCGACGGATTCCGCCGCGACTATCTCGACATCTTTCAGCAGCAGGCGGAGATGCATGTACTGGCCAACCACGCAGCCAGCGACGCTTGCGCGTTCACGCTGTACGAATACGCCGATATGGCGCGTTACACCCCGCAGCTCGTTAAAGGGCTGACGGCACTCGATCTTGTTCGCGAGACCCTCGACCGCTATTTGAGTGGCTTTCTCGGCTACGGCCTTCCCGGTTACAAGGGCTTTGACACAGCCGATCCCGGCGACTCGCAGGAGCCCTATGTCTTTACCGACGTATACCCCTCGCTGCTGATCTCCGCCTACGACTATGCCGACGGAAGCGGCGACGAGCAGTGGCTCCGCCGCAACTACCTGGGACTCCGCAAATGGACTGAAACCATGACAGCCGCCAACGCCGACGGCAGCCCGCTCCTTGAGTATCCGGCCAGCGGTGACTCCGGCTCATGGCCGCAGAAGATCGCTGTCCGGCCGGCGAATTGGTGGGACACAATCGGATTCGGCCACCAGGACGCCTATTCCAACGCACTCGGTTATCGCGCGCTGCGCAGCATGGCCGCGCTTGCCGATCGCATCGGCGAAACAGCGGACGCTCAACGTTATCGCAAGCGGGCCGAGGAGATTCACGCCGCTTACGCCGCCGCATTCCTCGATCCGTCCGCCGGCGTGCTTGCCGGGATGGAGAAGCCGCGACGGCCAGTTGCACAATTACTACTTTCCTTTCGTCAACGGCATTGCGGTGCGATACGGGCTTATCTCGGAAGAGCAGGGTCGCCAGGTCATGGATCGCATCCTCGCCAAAATGCAAAGTGTGGGATACAGAAACTTCGCCTTCGGTCTGCCCGGGAACCTGGTGCCGATCCGGCGTGTCGATTATGTTGACCTCGACCCCCGTTTTGGTGGCCCCACGCGCGAGGATGGCAGCGATGGCTTTGAGAAATACGAGAACGGCGGCGCGACTGCGTGCTTTGCCTATTTCACCGTTGCCGCCCTCTACCAACTGGGCGAAAAGGAACAGGGCGACAAGATTCTGATGCCCATGCTGGATGCATTTACAAATCAGGGGTTCTCCGGCCGCGCGCCCGACGGCATGACCTACGACTGGAAGGACTGGCATGGCGGTGCGCACGGGTACGAGGGGTTTCTCGTGGATAACTACTACGCTCTGTTGGCCGTCCTCGACAGGGCAAACATGATGGAGAAAATGCCCTGACCGCAGCCTTAGGAATTCAAGGTTACGAAAGCGGGGAAGACCCGTGCTTTCACCCGTTTTAACCATTTTGCAGTGCGCTACAATAGCCCGTGGTTAGGTTGAATTGCAGCAATCAGCCTTGGCAGCGCCAAATTCTGCGGCCGTCCACCGGGATGACAGGATTCCTGCACGTATCTTGGCAAAATAGCCCTTTCGAAGCGAGTGCAAGCCGTCAACCGGGTGCTTTCGCATCCAACCCGAAACCTGTTTCCTGCAGGCGCCATGCAGCAGCCGCCGCACTTTCGTGAACCCGATTTCGAGATTTCCCCCACAGGAGCGCGCAATGAAAATCAATCGCAGCTTGATCCCCCTCGCCCTGCTGGCGCTGGCAACCTCACTGGCGCTCAGCGGATGCAAGAGCAAAACCGAGCAGCCTGCTGGCCAGACCGCTCAATCGTCGAATCCCCAGCAGCCTTCAGGGCAGCCCACTGCCCAGCCTGGCGAACAGTCGAATCCCCAGCCAGGATCCCAGCCCAATGCTCAGCCCGGCGCCCCGTCCGAAGCCAACCTTGCGCCGGCCGGGCCACAGGCTTCGCAAGCGCCTCCTCCGCCGGCCGTGATTGAGTTGCCTGCGGGAACAGAAATCCCGATCCGCCTCGATCAGGATCTGGGCTCGAAGATTTCGCGGCCCGGCGATTCGTTCAGCGCCACCGTAGCCGAAAGTGTGGTGGTCAGCGGAGTAACCGTGATCCCCCGCTCGGCTCGCGCCGAGGGCACCGTCGTTGATGCCAAGCCGCTTGGCAAATTCAAGGGCGGCGCAGAGCTCGCCGTGAAGCTTGAGCGCGTGCATACCAAGTGGGGCAGCTACCCCGTCGCTACCCGAACGGTTGATCGTGTTGAAAATGGCAAGGGCAAGCGTTCCGCAGGATTTATCGGTGGCGGCGCGGGTCTCGGCGCCATCATCGGAGGACTGGCCGGCGGCGGCAAAGGCGCGGCCATTGGAGCACTTGCCGGCGGTGGTGCAGGCACGGCGGGCGGTGCCCTTACAGGCAACAAGCAAATCGTTCTGCCCGCGGAAACGCTTCTCACCTTCCGCCTCGAGCACCCCGTTCACATTACGGAACAGCCAGAGCAACAGCCGCAGCTTCAGCAGCGGCAGTAGCTGAGCGGAGGTTGGAGAGGCCTCGCATCAAGGCGAGATGAAGGGAGGCAGATTGCGGTACGGGCTGCCATGATCTCAATTGGGGCGCTAAACTAAACTCCGATCCGTATCTTGCGAGGCAAGGCACGATGAAGTTGCGCATTCATCGGACCCGGCTCAGAGTTTGGCGGGCGTGGGCCTGCTTGAGCTTCTGGCTGGCGGCAAACTGGGGCACAGCGATGTGCGCACAGTCTCCCTCGAGTCCACCGCGGTGCCGTGCCGTCCAGCTTGAGCCCTTTTTCGACGACGACAACTGCGGCATGGGACGCTGCTATCCGGCGATCGATTTTCGCAATGTGAGTGCGACGGCATGCACGTTGCCCGCTGACACTTCCGTGATGGCTCTCGATCAGCGTGGTGCGATCATTCAACAGGAGCACCCCGGCTCGGAGCATGGGCCGATTGTCCTTGAGCCCGGAGATTTTGCGGAGTACGACAGTGTGACCTACTCGGGAGACAAGGACATGTTCCCTGATCCTCCCCCATTTGCGGATACCTACTTGTTCCGTTTTTCCCCGGATGACCCAGGCGCTCTTCGAATGCCGGGCGCGCAAGGATTCGAGGAGGGCCTGCGGGCAATCTTTGGCAAAGACAATCCACCCGACGTGTCGAGATTTCCTCGGCAAACCACCGGCAAATTCGCACTCTCCGCCTTTCCCTGGCCTCAGACGGATCCCGATCCGCATCGGGTCTTTGACCTTTCCAGCAATCCATTCGTCGAACTGCACGTAAGTGTCGCAAGCCAGAGTGCGTTCAACAGTGCCGGATGGGATGGTTGCCATGTCATCATCGACGCAAGCGAAGTGCGGCGCGCCACCGGACTGGCCTCGAACCCGCCCGCTCACCAGGCGACGCGATCGGTATATCGCTGCGACTGGAACGGCGATATCTCGCATGGCGCCATTGCGGCGGGAGCAACGGTCGCATTCGAGGTCGAGGCCAAACTTCCGAAAGTCTGCCATTTGGCCCGATACAAGGTTTCGGTGCGGCTTGAAAACGCGCCAGTGAACTTCGCACCTCTCGATTTGTATACCAACGAGTTGCAGCCTGGTTGCGACGACTCGCACATGATCTCGACTTCATTGCCGTCACTGAGCCTTCCCCCGGTCCTCAAGCAGCGCGGGGCCAAGTTTGGTTTGCCGGTTGATGGCATCAAGGTGGGGTTGGAGATACCAACACGCTTTGACGACAGCAATCTCATCGGGGTCGTCTTTCCGGGTGATCCGATCATTGCTGCTCTCTGGATCGAGAATGGCCGCGACACACCACTGCATTTCGCCGGGCCCAACGGATTCTTCATTCATGTGGTGAGCTACGCCCCTGCGGCTGACCCATCACTGCACAACCGGGGTTCTAGCGGTGTCTCGGCGGTTGGCCTGGTGCCGCGCGCGGGCAGCAAACATACCGGCCCAATTGATGTGATCATTCCTCCGCACACAGCCATGCGCGTCGCCGACGTTGATCTGGGCGCCCAATACGACTTTCCCGTAGGACCCGTTCCGTACGAGGAATCTGTGAGACTGTATCCAGAAGCGTTAACCGGCGAAGACGCAAAGTGGAACTATTTTTATGACTATGACAATGCCTATGCTCTAAATACAGTGGCAGCATTTCACGTTCAATCCGATGATCCGGGAAAATAATAGGCTCGAGCGTAATCGAATTCGTCTGTTCACCACTCTAGCGCGAGCGTTCTATCCTTCCTTGATTTCCTTTGCCTGGTTCTTCACAAACGTAACCGTCCAGGTCTTCCCGTCCTGGTTGTAGGTCACGGTGCGGTCGCCTTCCGTGGTTCCGTCGGGATGCATGTTCTGGCCGACGGCCATGCGCGTCTCCACCTCGCTCATGCCCGGCTTTACCTGGTGCGCATCGATGGCCGCCCACACATCCTTGGGCCAATAATCGTAAATCTTGTGCGGGTCATCGTAGAAGAACAGCGAATCGGTATAGTAAGCCTCTTGATCTCCGTCGATATAGCCAACCGGCGCCGCAAATGACCCTTTGTTACCCGGCAGTTCAAAAACCGCAAAGGCCTGCTGCGTTCCGTGCTCCAGTCCGTCATCCAGTTTGGCCGGCGCAGGCGACTTGATCATTTTCTTGATGTCCATCTGCTGCGTCGCTGGAATCACACCGGCGCGCTTCGCAAAATCCACACGCCCGCCGACATAAGGAAAGTAGGAAATGGCGTAGCCGTCCTTCATCCACACCGTTGTCCCCTCCAGCCGCTGCAGATCGTCAAAGTGCTGGGGAAAGAAGGCGCGCATGACAACCAGATCGTCTTTGCTCAGCGTCGTCTCGTTTGTGTCCTGCTTGGCAATCACTCCGGGGTTCTGGCGATGCTTCCACACCGAGAACAGGTAGATGCCGCCGATGGTCAATGTAAGGAGCGTCGGTATCAGAATGATCTTCCAGGTCTTCACGTGCCCCCCTGTCGCATTTTTCGCTGCCGGGCCGTGCGACCTCCGACGCTAACGGCCGGCCGGAGTTTCCCGCGGTCTCAGGGCTTCTGCGGTGAGTTCGTCGGCGCGGCGCAAACCGGGAAACAGTGTCGCCCACGCTCCAGCAACCGCTAACGCGCCCAGCCCGCCCACCAGGGTCGCCCGGACAGCGCCCCACCACTGCGCTGTGACCCCGCTTTCAAACTCGCCCAATTCATTCGATGCGCCAATGAACAAGGAGTTGACCGCGCTTACTCTTCCGCGCATCTCGGGCGGGGTGGCAAGCTGCAGCAGCGAACCCCGGATGATCACGCTGATCATGTCGGCTGCGCCGCCCACGGCCAAAGCTGCGAGAGAGAGCCACAGGTTGCGCGACAGCCCAAAGACCACTGTGGCCACGCCAAAAATTCCCACCGCAATAAACATGCGTTTTCCCGCCCCACGACGGATCGGAAAACGCGCCATCAGGAGGGACATTGCCAGCGCGCCGACCGCCGGGGCTGCCCGCAGCATGCCCAGCCCACGCGGCCCGGTGTGCAAAATGTCGCTGGCAAAAATGGGCATCAGCGCTACCGCCCCGCCCAGCAGCACGACAAATAAGTCGAGCGAAATCGCTCCCAGCAGCAGCCGCGCGCTCCACACATAGCGGAAGCCCGCCAACACAACCTTCATCGAGGCGGCGCGGTGTTCCATGCGCCCGAGCCGCACATGCAGGCTGCCCACCAGCATCAGGAAACAAAGCAGGCCGCATAGGGTAAATATGTACACAATCCCCGCGCCCTCGAGCCGGGTGCCCGGCCACAGTCGCTCGAGTGGAAATGTGTACAGCAGCCCGCCCAGCGCCGGCCCGCTGAAGTTGGCAAATTGGAAGATCGCGCTTCCCCATGTCACTGCGTTCACAAAGTGCTCTTCCGGCACTAGGTGAGGAACGAGCGCCGAACTGGCCGGCCCCGAGAAGGCGCGCCCTGTCCCGATGACGAACAGCACCGCATAGATCGGGAAGACGCGATGCATCCCCTCCCTTGCAAACTCCAGCAGTGTCAGCGTCGCAAATACCTGCAACCCATAGCAGACCAGGATCACCTGACGCCGGTCGAAGCGGTCCGCAACGTGCCCCGCGGGCAGCAGAAACAGCAAGCCCGGCAAAAACAACGCAAGTCCCGTATAGCCCAGATCGAGCGCCCGGTGAGTAATGGAGTAGACCTGCCACGCCACCGCAACCGACTGCGCCTCGGCACCTAGAATGGCCGCGCTGCGCGCCACCTGGTACCGTCTGAAATCACGCGAGGCAAAAGCCTCGATGCCGCGCCGCATTGGCCTTGGGGAAGGGGAATGCATCACTTGATTTAGGTTATATCCTCGGGCTCGTGCAATTCGGAACGACTCGCTCCGCCAGACGCACAGCAGCCGCCATCCTGAGCGAGTCCGCCGCGTCGGAGGAGCCGAAGGATCGGCGGTTGTCCTTGCCACGGCGGGAAAGTCGTCGCCATGCCGGAAGGGGCCCACTCTACCTGCTCGTTGCCGGGCAACTCCGCGAGGCTGAGCTGATTTCTGCTCAGACTGTCAGTTTTGCCAGTATCCCGGGGCGCCATCTGTCAATACGTTGGGTCGGAGACGCGGATGCGGGCGACCGTGGACGTGAGTGCTGACGCGACGATCTGGAATGAAACGGAGCGAAAGATGAGTATCGAAGGAACGGAACCGAAAACGCCAGTTGCGAACCAACCGAGCAGCCCCTACGGCGGGGGTCCGAGCACCGGCCTGCAGTTCCCGCCATATTACAAGCCGACGCCGTCCGTGCGGAGCCGGATGAACTACTTCCCCGGAAGTGAGACCTTAGGGTCGGACGAGATGCGGATCTCGTTCGTCGGCAGTTGCCCCTTCCCGCCTCGGCGCGACCAGGCGGGCACGTGCATCATGGTTGAACTGGGCAACGGCGACCGCTTCTTCTTCGACTTCGGTCCCGGCTGCGTCAAGAACATCCTCGCCATGGGCGTCCCGGTCCCAAGCATTAACGACATCTTCATTACCCACCTGCACGTGGACCACTATCACGACTTGTCCTATTTGCTGCCATTCTCGGCATGGTGCGGACGGTGGAAGATGCCATTGCGGGTCACCGGACCTTCAGGGCGCACCCCGGAGCTCGGCACGAAGGGGATGGTTGCGGGCATGAAGCAGATGCTCAAATGGCACCTGGAAGCCTTCGACGCCTGCCCAATCGGGGATGGCTACGAAATTGAGGTCAACGAGTTCGACTGGAAGGACGAGAACGGCATCTGCTACGACAAAAACGGTGTCACCGTCCGCCATTGGCGGCGCTCGCACGTTAAGGACGGTGCTTCGGCCTACCGTTTGGATTGGAACGGCCTTTCGTTTGTTTGGACAGGCGACGGGCGGCCTGACGAACTGACCGCAAAATATGCGAAGGGTGTCGACATCTTCGTAACCGAGCTCCAACCTGATCTGGCGCACCTGAACCAGCTCAAGTACGGGCTTCCCGAGTTTCTCTTCAACTACACCGTCGACATCCACCATACATTGGCATATGCCACGGGCTACCTCATCAACCAGGTCAACCCGCGCTGCGGCATGGCCACGCATCTCTGTTTCGACAATGACACGCTCAACGAGCAAAGCGCCGACGTTCGCGCACACTGGAAAGGGCTATTCCTCTATGGCGCACCGGATGTTGTGACCGTCAACGTGACCAAGGACGCGATCTGGCAACGCGACGCCGTCCTACCGAATTTCGCGGGCCAGCCCTTGCCGAATCCTACCTTGCTGTTTGGCGATCCGCTGCCACTTGCTACCGGACAAGGCGTGGTCCCGCAGCCGAGGCTCCCGCGTGAGCAACAACAGGAGCAGCTGACACGAGATCTGGAGATTGATCCACATAAGTACTATCCGCCGAATGTTTACCGCGAGCCGCTGACCAAGCTCCCCAACCCGCAACTGGTCGATCTGCTCGAGATGGCAAAGGTGATGGGAATTGATCTGAGCAAGTTTCTGAAAGAGATGCCCAAGCCGGTGGAAAAGACTCCGGCGAAAGTAGCCTAGCGGTCCATCGCGGCGGGGCGCTTGCAGCCGCGACGCAGAAGCATTTCGGGTTCCCGGTTCGCGTGTTCTTAGAGGTAACCCAAAATGATGGAAATCATAGAGGACAACCGTATAACCGTTCCGATCACGATCCTGACCGGGTTTCTCGGAGCGGGAAAGACCACGCTGCTGAATCGCATCCTGGTCGGGAATCACGGCCTGCGCGTCGGCGTCCTCGTCAACGACTTCGGCTCGATCAATATCGACGCCGAACTCGTTGTCGGCGTGGACGATAACATGATCAGCCTTGCCAACGGCTGCGTCTGCTGCCAGATTCGGGATGACCTCATCGAGTCGGTCGTCTCGCTGCTGGCGCGCCCTGAGGCCATCGAATACATCCTGCTCGAAGCCAGTGGTGTTGCCGATCCCGCCGGGATTTTCGCGACCTTTAGCGATTTCAATCTGCGGGACCGCATCAGGCTCGACAGCGTCATCTGCGTGGTTGACGCAGACCAGGTTTTCGCACACCCCGAATATCCTCCGCTGCTCGAACTGAAGCTCCTGCAGGTCGGGTTCGCGGACATGGTCATCCTTAACAAGGTGGACCTTGCCGGATCGGAGCAAGTTGAGAAGGTAATAGCGTGGCTCGATGAGCATTTCGGCCGTCTGCGCATCGTCGAAACCAATTACTGCGAGGTGCCCTACGAAATCTTGCTGGGAGTCGGGCGTTTCGATCCAGCGCAAGCGGGTAGCAACTGTCATGCCTCGCATGACTGTGTCGACCCGGCGTGTCGTGACGACAAGCACCGCCATAATCACTCGAAGGTGTTCAGCACCTGGAGCTACGAAACAGAGCAGCCGCTGGCGCTGGAAACATTGCGTGAAACGATGCGTAAGCTGCCCGGCACTGTCTACCGGGCCAAAGGCGTGATCTACAACAGCGACGCGCCGCAGCGGCGGGCGGTGCTGCAGGTTGTCGGGCGACGTGTGGACCTCTCGTTACAAGAAGAATGGGGCAAGCGTACACCACGCACCCAGATCGTGGCCATTGGTGCCGCTGGCGGCATCGACGCGAATCTCCTGCAAAAAACATTCGCCTCTTGCATATCAAAGGAACTTCCCGCGCGTTGCTTCACACAGCAAGGTGAGATCACGCCCTAGCGGAGCCAGGGCCTTTCGGCTTCGCTCAGGGCAGGCTGGGGCGCTCCTTTTCGGAGTACAGCTCAAGATCACAACTGCATTTCATCAATTGAATTATGCTGATCATTGGATACTCCATCTCAGGGACGTGCCGCGCCCACCCACTGGGCTGCCGCCGCGGTGGCGCTCTGCGGCGTTTGCGCCTTT
Source organism: uncultured Acidobacteriaceae bacterium (assembly GCA_963800145.1). GTDB lineage: Bacteria > Acidobacteriota > Terriglobia > Terriglobales > Acidobacteriaceae > Telmatobacter. The sequence continues at coordinate 462,888 of CAWCZX010000003.1, forward strand.
CTTGAGCTCTATTGCACGCAGCCCATGCTGCCCATGCTCGCGCGCCTCTTCCATGCCTCCAAAACCGGTGCGGGCATGACCGTTTCGGCCGCCACACTCGGCGTTGCCATCTCCGCGCCTGTCTTCGGAGCCCTCACCGAACGTCTTCCCCGCAAGCGTGTCATCGTCGCCTCGCTCATCGGCATCTCCGTGCCTACGCTGCTGGCCGCGACCTCCACTTCGTTGGCGCAGCTTGTCTTCTGGCGATTTCTGCAGGGCATCACTGTCCCCGGTGTGATTGCCGTTCTCATCACCTACATCGGTGAAGAGTGGCCGCCGGACCGGCTCGCCCTGATCATGAGTTTTTACGTCAGCGGAACCGCGCTGGGCGGCTTCATCGGCCGCATCTCCGCCGGAATCCTCGCCGACCGATTCAGTTGGCGCGTCAGCTTTCTCGCGCTCGGAGCAGCCTCGCTCATCGGAGCCGCCGCCGTAGCGGCGTGGCTGCCTCCCGGACGTCCTCGTGGTCATCCGTCGCACCGGCTCGACCAACTGCCCCCGTTCCCTTACCAGGTGCAAGGACTCTTTCGCAACCGCCGCCTCATCGCGACCTTTGCCGTGGGATTCAACGTCCTCTTTTCACTGGTCGGCGTCTTCACCTGGATCACCTTTCATCTTGCCGCGGCCCCGTTTTTCCTTTCCACCACTGCCCTCAGTTCGCTGTTTTTCGTCTACCTCATCGGCCTCGTCGTCACCCCTGCAGCCGGCTACATCATCACCCGCGTCGGCTTGCGCGCCGGAGTGGGCGGAGCCATTTGTCTGTCTATCGTGGGCGTGGTGCTTACCCTCGCACCCTCGCTGCCCATCGTGATCGTCGGCCTCACGTTGCTTTCAAGCGGCGTTTTCATCTCGCAGACTGCCTCGCAAAGCCATCTGCGCGTGGCCGCGCCTCCTGGAGCCCGCGTCACAGCAGCCGGCCTCTACCTCACTTGCTATTACCTCGGCGGAACGGCTGCGGGCGTCGTCCCGGGCGCTTTCTGGGCGCTCGGCAAATGGCCCGCCTGCGTGGGATTCATCGTTGCGATGCAGCTTGTCGCGCTCGCTATCGCCCTCATCGGCTGGCAAGACCCCAAAGTTTCCGAAATCGCCGCACTACCCGTGGCATGATACGAAGTGGTCTGAGCCCGTTTGATCTCGGCGTGATCTCGGGGTGCTCAGAATCCATGAACCCCGACCCCGCGCATGAGAATCTAAGTCTACGTATGTCAATTTCATGAGGTCCGTGAGAGAAGGACATTACCTGTGTCCGCCACCTTGGCCGGCCGCAGTTTCCCCGACCTGCCAAACGCAGTGAAGACGATCTAAGGAGAGCAGTTTTTGGCTACGAAACCTCTACCGCCTGCTGCGATGGGCAGATCCGCAATTACAGTGGACAATCCGAATCCTGCGGTCCCGTCTGCGCAGTGGAAGCCCCGCGTCAATCCCTGGCTGATCGCCATGACCGTGGCGCTGGCGGCCTTTATGGAGGTGCTCGACACCTCCATCGCCAACGTGGCCCTGCCTCATATCGCCGGTAGCCTTGGCGCCAGCACCGATGAGGGAACATGGGTGCTGACCAGCTACCTCGTCTCGAACGCGATTGTCCTGCCGTTGGGCGGATGGGCCTCGAGTCTCATGGGCCGACGCAACTTTTTCGTCTTTTGCATTACGGTCTTTACCGTCGCCAGCTTCCTCTGCGGCGCAGCGCCCACGCTACCCATGCTGCTCGTCTTCCGCGTTATCCAGGGAGCAGGCGGCGGCGGCATGCAGCCCATGGCCCAGGCCATCATGGCCGACTCTTTCGAACCTCACAAGCGCGGACAAGCCTTCGCGCTCTACGGCCTTGTTGCCGTGCTCGCGCCCTCCATCGGACCTACGCTTGGCGGATGGATCACCGACAACTTTTCATGGCGCTGGATCTTCTTCATCAACATCCCCGTCGGCATCCTTGCTTTCATCCTCGTCACGCGCCTGGTCGATGATCCGCCGTGGATCAAGGCAGATCCCTCCAAGCTGCGCAATATGGATTACGTGGGTCTTGCCTTCCTCACCATTGCGATGGGTGGCTTGCAGATCATGCTCGACAAGGGCGAGGAGAACGACTGGTTCTCTTCCAACTTCATCCGCTTCTTCTGTGTTTTATTCGTCGCCGGCATGATCGGCCTTGTCGTATGGGAGTGGCGACAAAAAAATCCCCTCATCAACCTCAAGCTTTTCCGCTTTAAGAACTTTGCGATCTGTTGTTTTCTCATGATGCTGGTGGGCGGCGTGCTCAATGCCAACACGGTCCTCCAGCCGCAGTTCATGCAGCAACTTCTCGGCTACACCGCAACCACGGCCGGGCTCGCCCTCACTGCCGGCGGCGTAGCTCTGCTCATCATGATGCCTCTCGCTGGTTTTGCTACCGGTAAAATCTCCGCGCGCACGCTGGCCGTCTGCGGATTCATCATGTTCGTCTTCACGTTCCGCATCGCTGCCGAGGTCACCACGCTGCAAATGACCTTCGCCCAGGCATCGTGGCTGCGCGTCGTGCAGATGCTGCCGCTGCCCTTCTGTTTCATCTCCATCACCAATGCGGCGTACGTCGGCATGCCTCGCGAAGAAAGCAACCAGGTGGCGGGACTCATCAACTTTGCGCGCAACATCGGCGGCAGCATCCTCATCGCCATCACCAATGCGCAGGTCACCAGCCGGGCCATGTGGCATCAGCAACATCTGCAAAGCGCCATGACCTCGGCCTCCATCGCCTACCAACAGCATGTCAACGCCCTCTCCGGTCTGTTCGGCAGCACCTTCGGCGACCCCAACAGCAAAGGCCGGGCCATCGCATCCATCTACAACCAGCTCAATCAGCAGGCGCAGATGCAGGGCTACCAGGACGTCTACATGGAACTCTCCTGGATGTCGACGGTTCTCATTCTCCTCGCCTTCCTGCTCAGCAAGAACCGTCCCGGCCAGGGCGCTGGAGCCGGAGCGATGCACTAGACCGGTTCTCCTGTGGCGTAGAGCCGTTTTTGAAAGGGCACGGCTTCAAAGCCTGCCCTGAGCGCAGTCGAAGGGTGCCGTAAATGTGCATGAAATCTGGGCTTTAGCCCCCGAGGGAATTGTTCACTCACTACACCATCTGGAGAAATGCACCAAGTCATTCGCGCTTTCGCAACGGCGTGTTTCGCAGCATAGAGCAAAAGGGGAGCGCCTATGCGCTCCCCCTTTTGCTACACGGCCCGGAATGGTATCAATGCGGTAGAACAAGGATCCCGGCTTGCAACAGCTTTTCAGTCAATCGGTCCACTGCCTGCGGAAATCGGTAGCAAACGGTGCGAACGCTCATCCCCAACAAGGTTGCCGTCTCGGCCTGCGTGTATTCCTGCAGAACGATTCTGCTCAACATCTTGCGGTCCAGCGGCCCCAGCTGATTCAGGCACTTCTCCACATCGAGTACAAAGATCACCGCATCCTCGAATGTGCGGACTGGCCGGCTTGACACCCATCCACGCCCCACCGGATCGCCCAGGATTGAAGGCGCTCGCCCCACCTGCATTGAAGCATAGAGATAGCGCCGTAACATCTTCTCGGTATGCTTGCGATAGAACGCCATGCTGACAACCGGCGATTTCTCCGGGGTCGCTGGAGCGGGCGCTAGAGCGGGTCGCCCCCAAAGCTTTGCTGTCGGTCTTTCTGGCTCTGATACGACATACACCGGGTGAACGCCATCCGGCATGCCCACTCCCCAAACTATCGGCAACTGCAGTGCTGCGCTCATGCCGCACCCCCGGCTGCCTCGGCCACCGCCCAAATCTTGATCAATGGCTTCCGGCCCGGGCGTCCGCGTCGTTTTCGGCTCTCCGGTGTTGGAAAAGCCTTCAGTTTCGTCTCACATTGTTGGCAGTAAACGATCTCCTGCTGTTCCTGTTGCCGGTACCAAAGACAACCGCAACTCTCGCAAATCTTCAATTGCACGCGCGTTTCCATGACGGATTCTCCGTAAAAGCCCTTTTACCCGCCATTTTTGTTGGTTTGTTTTGCTCTGGCGGGGTGACGAGAACCAGGCAAGGCTACTCAGGATTCTGATGTCCTGATGCCGGATCGCCACCTGTGCTCTCTCGTTCTTTGTCATGTTCATTGCACTCAGATTCTGGAAATCCCTCGCACAGCCTGCCTCGGGCGCTCTCGTCGAGCGCCACCAGAAGTGGATGATTGGTATGGATTTACACGCCAACCGAGAATCTTCGATGGTTACCGATGAGGGCATACTACAACCCTCGTAAGCTTGCGCCAACGAAGCGTTTCCTCGAGAATTTTCCACAGCAAGTGCGAGATAAAGTAATGCCACTCTAAAAGTTGGCGCATGGGGCGTCAATCGGTCCGGGCATAATTACTACCCCGCGCCCGCGTGCACAGGCCAAACATCTACATATGCTGGAAAACCCGCGTAAATCGTATTGCTGTAAACGAATGGAGATTGTTTTTCTCCATTTCTGGCGGCGGACTATCCACACATGAATTTGACCCAGATGCATGAGCATCTTCGCCTGGAATTGGTCCGTAGAATTCAGCGGGGTACGTTGAGCGTCTCTCTTCTTTCACGGGAAACGGGCTTTGGCCAGTCTCATATCTCCAATTTTCTTCGAAATAAGGGGCAGCTTTCCCTGCGGGCCATGGATCGCATCCTGACCGCGCAGCACATGGCCGCCGACGATCTGCTGCCCTCGAAACTCGATGCAGAGCGTCCCGCTGATGGAGAGATCAGCCCTGTTCCCGTCGTTTCCCACGGGGCCGCATTGTTCGAGCCGTATATCCGGCCCGCGGCGGCGCAGTCCGTCCTTCATTTGCCTCCCGGCTTGTTCCGTCCGATCCGCGCACGCACCACAGCCGCCCGTAGCACATGGCAGCGATTCGTCGCGGTCCGGATCCCGCCTGCCGACGCCCTGCCAATGGACCCTATTGTCCTGCCCGAAGCCCTCGTCATCATCGATCGCCATTACAACTCGCTCCTACCCTACCGCTCCCGCCGGCTCACGCTCTACGCGGTACGGGATCGAGGTCATCTGAAGCTGCGCTATGTCGAGTTCCTTGCCGACCGCCTGGTGCTCCGCCCGCACAATCTCGCCTTCTCGATCGAACTGATCGAGACAGGTCCTGACGAGACACCCAATGACCTGATCGCCGGCCGCGTGGCCATCATCCTCAATGAAACGTGAGGTTTACGCCCCGTGCGAGGTGTCAATGGCGTCAAATCGAGTCAGGCTCGAATTGAAGAAAAGCTGGATCGTGTCGGTAGGCCCGTTCCTTTGTTTGGCAATGATGATCTCCGATTTCGCTTTGTCGGAGTCCGACATTTCCTCACTGCGGTTGTAATATGCCTCGCGGTGAATGAAAGCAACCACGTCGGCATCCTGTTCGATCGAGCCGGATTCCCGCAAATCGCTCAGCATGGGGCGTTTATCTTCCCCGCGGCGCTCGCTCGCACGGCTGAGCTGCGAAAGCGCCACCACCGGCACATCCAGCTCCTTGGCCAGCGCTTTCAGTCCTCGCGAGATGGCCGAGACCTCCTGGGTGCGATTCTCGTAGCGCTTGCCGCCCGCCGAGGGTAGCGTGGCCGACATCAGTTGCAGGTAATCCACCACCACCAGGTCCAGCCCGCCCGCAGTCTGCCGCAGCCGCCTCGCCTTGGCGCGCATCTCGGCCAGCGAGCTTCCCGCTGTGTCGTCGATGAATATCTGCGACTCGACCAATTGCTCCAGTGCATGTCGTAGCTTGCCCTGGTCTTCTCCGCCCAGAAAACCGGTCTGCAGCTTGCGTTGGTCCACCCCGGCCTGCGAAGCCAGCATGCGCCGCAACAGCGACTCCTTGCTCATTTCAAGGCTGAAGATAGCGACCTTTGCCTTGCCCCTTATTGCCGCGTTCTGCGCAAGGTTGATCGCTAACGCTGTCTTTCCCATCGACGGGCGCGCCGCGATGATGATCAGTTCCCCTTTTTGCAGCCCGCTGGTCAACCGGTCCAGGTCGTCGTACCAGGTTCTCAGCCCGGTCACCTCCCGGCTTTCCTTGTATAGGTTGTCGATGGTGCCAAACGAGTTCGCCACGATCTGGTCGAGAGGCTGCAAGCCGTGCGTGATGCCTCTTTCGCTGGCTTGCAGCAACTCCGTCTCAGCCGCGCCCAGCACCTCGAGAGCTGTTTCGCTTTGGTCCGCTGCGCGCGCAATCGCAGCCGAACAGATCATCATGAGCCGCCGCAGCAGGCTCTTGTCCTTGACGATCCGGATGTATTCCTCAATCACCGGCCGCAGCGGCAAACCCTCGGTCAGCGAGGCCAGGTAAGCCACGCCTCCCACCGACTCAATCTCCTTGTAGCGGGAGAGTTCGTTGGCCAGGGTCACAATGTCCACGGCGCGCTGCGCGTTCATCAGCTCGGTCATGCGCAGGAAGATGCGCTGGTGCGAGTCCAGCGAAAAGTCTTCCGACTCCAGCTTTTCGGCCGCCTCCGAGTGAGCAGCATTGTCCAGCAGAATCGCGCCGAGAATCGTCTTTTCAGCGTCTACGTTGGCAGGCAGGCCCGTATCGAGGCTGACATTGGAGATGGTGGCCATACCTCAAAGTGTAGGCCGAATCGGAGCCTCAATCGGCATGTGAATCGCCGCAGGGTTATGTGGGAATCCCGAGAGAAAACACCCGAGTCGTTTCGGAAGTCACTCCGAGATCATCATTTCTGACCTGCTGCTCATAGTCATAGGATGGTAGCCCCAGAACGGGACTGCCAGGGGATAGGTGTAGGTCACGATGACCTGTACTGCGTTGCCTGGAGCATTGCAGGCATTTCCATTGGCATCCACAGCCGTCGTACAAGCGGTCGGCCAAGTTGTACTTCCATTGGCGTCCTGAACGGGACTCCACCAGGTCGCGGTTGCCGTCAATCCACCTGAATATGGAAATCCAAGACTCCTTAGATATGTCTGAATCGCACCACTCGTCGTTGGGTTTAGATTGCAGTTAGGAAAATTTGGATTGGGACCACAGGAATTCGAGCCCCGAATAATCGCGTACCGAGTGCCTTCGCGAGCCGCTTCGGAGACGAAGTTGTACGTGTAAAGTGCGAAGGACATTTCAATAATCCCGAACAACACGCACAGAAGCACGCTGCTTGCGAGCGCCATCTCGATAAGGGCCGCTCCCTCATCGCGCGGCATTTCATCTACGGTTTGCCCACTCCTGCTCTCAGTACCCCCCGCCGCCTCCGAGGGGAGAGACCTGCTGCAACGGCTGCGCATACTGAGCCACCCCTTCATTCTTCCTACCGCGTTTCGCTTGATCACTGCAAAACCAACTCCTGTGCGTAGCCGTAGAGCGAGAACGAGGAAGCGAACCCTGGTAATTGGATGATTGGAGTGAAACTAGTTTGCATTTTTACACTGAGGGTTTCGTATACATAAGCGCTGCCGCAGTACGTCGTCGCGCTGTAAGTGCTCCCGTCTGAGCAGCCATACGAAGTCGTCGGATAGCCCGACGTGAACGAAACCGCAGTGCTGAGGTTAGCAGAGTCGTTTTGGGCTGCGGCAAGCATTCCGTTTACGTCTCCGGTGTTGCCCCCGTTCATCGCCCCATATTGAACAGCGGCCCGGGCGGCGTTCGACACCTCGATCCCTGCATAAACAATGTTGGCGAACTCCACTGCGCCCAAAAGGATCGCCAGCAGGACCGGCATGACCAGGGCAAGCTCAATAAGGGCCTGCCCATCATCACGCCGTCGAAGCAGCCTCTTCAGGTCGCGTTCAAACCAGCAATTGCTCATCCCGGTCCCCCTACTCCACAAGCGCGACTTTAGTGAGCGGCGTTGTTCCCGGGTTGGCAGCGTTATAACTCTCGGTGATCCCCATATCGGAAGCCTTCAGATAAATCTGGTACGCGATCACGCCTGAAGAATCCGTGCTTCCGCCATGATCTTGCTGATAGACCTGAGATGTGGGCGCGTAGATCAGCCCGCTCATGCTGCCGGAACCGCTGCCAAACTGAACCTGGAGGCATGGTTCACCAAGGCCATCCTTGCAGGTTCCGGCAGTTGTATTCGACGACGGTTGCATCAAGGCAATCCCGTTGTAGGTGCCCGATGTCGGCGCCGTGATATTCAAGGTCGCATTCCCCTGCGAAAATGTGCCCTGCTCAATGTCGAGCGTCCCACTGTTTACGGTCACCGTGCCGCTGAGCGTCACACCATTCTCAAAGACATAGGTTCCGGCGCCCAACGTCGCGGAGCTCACGGTCACAGCATGCGTATAGCAGATGGAGCTTCCTGCTCCAGGCCCCCCCACAACGCCCGTGATCGAAGTCGCGGCGCTCGTGGAGGTACATTCGCCGTTTGTCGGGGTCGGCCCAGTCAGATCATGAAAAGGGTCCCCTACCGGCGCCACCCCGGTCACCACCGGAGCTCCGGGGCTTTTGCCGCATTTCCCTGAGCCGCTCTGCCCGCCCACGATGTGGACATAAGGAGCAGTGATCGAAGCACTTCCCTGGTCGCAGAATGCGTCGGGGCTGTTCGAGTTCACCTGGATGCCGCAACCAGGGGCGTCGATGCTTGCATTTCCCTGTAGATAAAGCGTGTGGGCATCTGTCGGGTCCAGCACGTAGATGCACGCGGGCCCAGGAACTGTACCTGCCACTGCCCTAGCCGCTACGTTTACGCTGCTAAACCCGAACATGGACATGAATACCGTAGGATTCGGCTGAGAGATGATGACCTCAACATACCCAGCGCCAGTGTGATATCCGTTCGTTGGAGTTGGGTTTACCGTAACTTGATTTACGTTGGCGATCCCATTTATCAAGGCCGCGTTATCGGCCGCCTGCGTGGCCGAAACATTCACGTTGGGGTATTGCGACGCCAGGGCCCCGGCAATTGCCGCTGCATCTGCGGCAATCTGCACGTCCCGCTTGGCGCGGAACAGCATACCCAAATCCACCGCAAACGCGATACAAGCCAACAGCAGTGACATGCTGACAAGCGTCAATGCCAGCACTTGTCCGCTCTCGTCATTTAGGATTTTCACGCGCAATGATCACTCCCTACGCTTCTCGGGACGGGTCCCCGTGTGGCAAACCCGGGCTCCCATGCAGCTATTATTTTTCGACGGAATTGAGTCGCGTGTTTCGGCTGATGCACCTTGACCTAGCTCATTGAGCTCGCCAAACGCGCATACGGCGGTACCAGTTCTGCCTTGGCACGACGGCTGTTTTTCAACTCCGACCGCATTACAAAAAAGGGCCCGACCCTGAGAATCGCCCTCTGGGGAAACTGATTATCCACTCTTCTCAGAGGCGGATGCAATGGGATTTTTCGCTGTTGGGCGCTGCGATTTGTAACTTTGCCCCGGATCGACGGCGAAACAGAGAGCAACCTGCGCGCTTCAAATCGAATTAGTACGTATCAATACGGACATAAAGCCAATCGACTTCCATATATCTACGAAATCGCGAGGTTCAATCGCTTGAGGAATTCTTCCAGTGTCTTTTTGTCGGCGCCATTCTCGGGGGAATTTTGCCCGCTCTTCACGGGCATTGAGAAGACGAACGCATATCCCACTCCGTCATCACCCCATCGCACCACCTGTGTGCGCACGGCGATCGAGTCTTCGGGTTTCTCTCCGCCGGAGCTGGCGATTTGCAGAGTCATCAGAACGATGGTTCCGGGAAAGGGACGATCTTCAGTGATGAGATAAAACCCGGAATGGCTGACGTCTCCGATCTTGTAGGCTTTCGGAGCGCCGCCGGTCCAATGGTAGGCGACCAAACCCGGCAAAGGATGCCGGTCGCCTCTCCTTCGAGTCTCCGCTTCGCCGCTCAGCCAGCGCAGAAACCGCGCCCCGAGTGAGCTGCTTTTGGGGCTGTGAGAATCCTTTTCATTATCCAGCTTCTCAATTTCGTTCTGCAATTGACGAGAGCGTGTTTCTGGCGTGGACGGGGCGCGATGATGGTTCGGCGACCCCGCCTTTGCCGCATCCTCGACGACGCTAAACTCCAGTTGGTCTCCCGTCCGGGTGTGAGAAGCAAAGACCGTGTGTGCCGGCAAAACCAACGCGCTTGCGGCTTGGGCATACAAGGGTTTGATTTCCGGGCTCGGGTACGACTCCACTTCCTGCGTGACGCGCTGGTTTTCATCCAAATAAACTACATCGAAGGGCGGAAGTCCCGGTGCCGACGGAATACCTCGGTAGGGCGTAAGCCAGATCCCGTTGCCGGCTCCAACCGCAAGATCTTCAATTAGTTTCTTCAACGGCTCAACCGTCGTGTCGACGACAGTAATCCCCAGGCTTAGGATGTCTTCGCGAGCCCGGTTATAAACCCGGAGCTTCTGTGGTCCCATTTTCACTCTCCGCCCTGAGGGCGCCGCGCTTATTGTGCAATCACCATTTCAGATGTGCTGCCCACGTTGATGATATTCACACTCACAAATGGAACAGCAATCGGAACAGCATATGTCACTTCTATTTCAACCTCGTTCCCGGGAACGTTGCAGGTGCCCGTTGAGCAGACTGACCAGGTGGTCGGTTGAGTAGCGCTTGCGGTGAGCCAGGTCGTGGTTGCATGCAGGTTAGCCGAAGTGATTCCGGGATATCCCAGGTTCTGAACGTAGGTCTGAATCTGGGCCGACGTTGCGTTGCAGTTCGTCAGATTTGGAGTATTCGAACACGAAGTTGAACCGCGGACAATCGCCCACCGGGTCGCATCCCGGGCGGCATAGGAAACAAAATTAGAGGAATAGAACGCCATGCACAACCCTATGACGCCAAACAACAGCGCAAACAAGACTGACGAGCAGATCGCCATCTCGACAATCGTCGCGCCTTCTTCGCCGAGAACTCCCGGGCAGCCCTGCGCCGCGCCTCGCCCGGTGAGAAACAGCCGCGAAAATCTGCGGCGGCTCAGCACTGCTTGCCATTTCGACATTAGATTGCCTCCCATCCGCTCGAAGTCATGCGTTCCGTCACTGCAGAACCTTCTGGACCGCCTTGCCATAGAGCGTGTAGGTTGTTGCGAACCCCGGCAAATGAATCCCCGGATCAAAGACAGCTTGCGTTTGGACCGTTAGGATTGTCTCAATGTTGGAGGTGCTGCAATCTGTCGCCAGGCAAGTCGAGGCGCTTCCGTTGGAGCAGATACAGGATTTCGATACCGTTGTCGGGCCCAGGGTAATGTTTTGCGCGTCGTTCGAAGCTGCCGTCTGAATTCCGGTTGTGTCGCCGGCCGTCGTGGGATCCTGCGCGCCATACTGCACGCCGGCCATGGCTGCGTTTGACAACTCGATCGATGCATAAACCACACTGCCAAACTCTGCTGCTCCCGCGAAAAGCAGAATCAAGATCGGCATGCTCAGGGCAAGTTCAATGAGCGCCTGCCCCTTGTCATTTCTTGCTCTGCCGAGTAGACGTGGGATCGAGCGCCGCTGGCCGCAATTACAAGTTTTCGAAGTGTGCATACCTACTCCACCATCACAAGTTTACCAAGGGGGGAATTTGTATTCGTTACTACAGCGTAATTGGTGTCTGTAATGGATCCGCTTCCGGTTACGCTGAGTGAATCTACGATGACATCCAGGGAGGCGGAAAAGCTGCCGGAGCCGGTCAAGGTCAAAGGTGAATCGGAAGCGTAAACAATGCCCTGCATTACGTCGCCGCCCGAACCGGTGATCGACACCGCTGAGGAATCAGTCCGTGACTGGAAAATCAGGATTCCGTTGTCCGGCCCCGAAGTCGGCGCGGTCAGGTCCATGCTGCCACTTCCAGTAACAGTGGTGCTGCCTTGCGTGTAGAAGCTGACGCCCACCCCAGTGAGAGAACCCGAGCCGGTAAGAGCAAGGTTGCCCCCGATTGTGTAAAGCCCGGCGCCGAGAGTGAGAGATGAGCTTCCGGTGCTGCTGAAGTTTCCGCCAATCGAATAATTCCCGGCGTCAAGAACCAGGGCCCCGCTCCCGGTGTTGGTCAAATTACCCGAGATCACGGTCCCGCCACTGATAGTTAAGGTTCCACTACCGGTGTTCGAAATCGAAGTATAGGTTCCTGCCGGAACGACCAGGTTCCCGCTTCCCGTGTTGCTTGGATTACACGCCGCAGCGGTCCCGGTGCAGGTACCGGTCGTAACCGTCGGCGCCGACAGGCTGGCGAGCGGATCAGCCGCAGGGGAGATTCCAGTTGTTGGGGGATTGGGAGTGATCGTTCCCGATCCGGTCTTGTTATAGTTGCCGACGATTCCGATCGCCTTAGCGCTGATCGAACCGCTTCCCGTCAGCGTTAATGCGTCACTCGCGCTTGAGTTGTCAAAAATGGAGCAGTTTTGCGCAGTAATGGCGCCGGACCCGGTGAGTGAAACGTCCAATCCTGACTTTGCCAGCGCCCAGATGCATCCAGAGCTGGCCCCTGATCCAGCCACCGCCCTGGCGCCTACCGCCATGAGACCGCTATGCCGGATTATTCCCATGAAGACCGTTTGATTCGGCTGGCTGATGAGGGCTTCCACGAAGCCCGAACTACCCGCGTTCGGGCCATAGACCGGGGGAATATTTATGCATACAAAGGTCTGCGTGGAGCCGGAGATTGGACAGGTTCCCGTGCTCGTCACCCCGTTCGCCGATGCGGCTGCCACGGCCGCTGCCTGGGCCGACGTGAGTGAACCGTTGTATTTGTAATCCAGAGCTCCGGCAATCGCGGCGGCGTCGGCCGCAATCTGCATGTTTCGCTTGGCACGGAACAATAGACCCACATCGATCGCGAACGCCATAAAGCCCAATAGTATGACCATGCTTAGAGCGGTCAGCACCAGGACCTGCCCGCTCTCGTCCTTCATGACCTTCATCCGCATGAGTCGCTCCTTACGCACTTTTGGGATAGGCTTCCCCGCCTTGCAAAACCGGACCTCTCGCGCAACCTTTTTCGCAGCAGAATTGAGGCGCACACCCCACCCGCGTCTGATTCCAGGGCGCTTAGTCACATCGAAGGCTAGACACCATGGCGTCCGGTGACACAATTCCTGCCGACGAGCGACTTCGCGCCCGGCCCGAAATAAAGGTATCCCTGGGTCAATCATTATCGAGTTGCGGAGATGGGAAATGCAACCGAAATGCTGCTTCCCGCGCTACCCTCAGGTAACATGGCGATCACCGGCCTATCGGGTCAAAGGTCGGCAGACGCACCGGTTAGCTGGTTGCTCCCTCGGCCGCGCACCGCCTTTCGTCCCTGAATTCGGCTGCACGGCGCGGCACTGCAGCCCCGTTCCAGACACGCCCATACCGGCGGCTCCGTATTGCAAACCAGATCTACTTGGCCGGACGCCAGCGCAGAATAGGCTTGCGGGCTGCCTGCACCTCGTCCAGGCGCGATACGCGCGTCGAGTGGGGGGCGGTTTTCACCAGCTCCGGGTTCTCTTCCACCTCTTTAGCGATCGAGCGCATCGCCTCCACAAACAGGTCCAGTTCCTCCAGCGACTCGCTCTCTGTCGGCTCGATCATCATGGCCCCGTGCACGATCAGCGGAAAGCTCACCGTGTATGGATGGAAGCCATAGTCGATCAGCCGCTTGGCGATATCACCCGTTTTCACTCCCTTGGCCGCCTGCCGTTTGTCGCTGAAAACCACCTCGTGCATCGATGGAGTCTTGTAGGGCAGGTCGTAGACATCTTCGAGCTTCTTGCGGATATAGTTGGCGTTCAGAACGGCATCTTCCGTGGTCTGCCGAAGGCCGTCCGGTCCGTTGGCCAGAATGTAGGCAAGCGCTCGGATGAACATGCCCGTGTTGCCGTAAAACGCGCGCACTCGCCCCACCGACTGCGGCCTGTCATAGTTCCAGGACTTCGACCTATTCTCGTTTTGGACGAGGACCGGCGTCGGCAAAAATGGCTCCAGAAAGCCTTTGCACGCCACCGGCCCTGATCCCGGCCCGCCGCCTCCATGTGGCGTCGAAAACGTCTTGTGCAGGTTCAGGTGCATCACGTCCACGCCAAAGTCGCCGGGGCGCACCTTGCCTACCAGCGCGTTCATGTTCGCGCCATCCATATACAGCAGCGCGCCCTTCGCGTGCAGCAGGTCTGCGATCTTGTGAATCTCGTTTTCGAAAACGCCGAGGGTAGATGGGTTCGTCAGCATCAGGGCGGCTGTCTCTCCGTCAATCTGGCGTTCCAGCGCCTCCAGATCGATTCCCCCGTCCGCGTTGGATTTCAGATTCTCGACTTCATATCCGCAAATCGCCGCCGTTGCGGGATTGGTCCCGTGTGCTGAGTCGGGAATCAGAATCTTGCGCCGCGCATTGCCCTGCGATTCGTGCCACGCCCTCGCGAGCAGGATGCCAGTGAACTCCCCATGCGCCCCGGCGGCTGGCTGCAGCGTGATGGCTTCCATCCCGGTAATGTCGAGAAGGCATCGCTGCAGCAGGTCGATGATCTCAAGCACACCCTGTGCCAGCGATTCGGGCCGGTAAGGATGCGCCTCGGCAAGCCCCTCAATCCGCGCCACAAATTCATTCACCCGCGGGTTGTACTTCATGGTGCAGGAGCCCAGCGGATACATGCCCAGATCAATTGCGTAGTTCCACGTCGACAACCGTGTGAAGTGGCGGATGATCTCAATCTCGCTCAACTCGGGCAGCTCCGCTGTTTTGTCCCGATGAGATTCTCCGAGAAGGGTAGAAGCATCAACCTCCGGCACATCCAGCGGCGGCATTTTGTAGCCGCGCTTGCCCGGCGACGACTTCTCAAACAGCAACGCCTCATTCTGCGTCTGGTGCGGACGAACCTTGCCAGTCGTGCGCGGGCCGGAGGGGATTTGCGGAGTCTTTAGATCGGTTGTCATTATGCCTCTACCAGTCCTTCCGCCAGCACTTTGGCCGCTGCATCGATCTGCTCGCGCGTCACCACTTCCGTTGCGCACCACAGCGTCGCGTTTCCCAACTCCGGATACCAGCGGCTCAACTCAATACCGCCCACGATCTTCTCGTCCAGCAGGCGCTTCGACCACAGAGCTGGCGTTTCCGCCGTTTCCAGCACAAATTCATGAAAGTGCGGTGCTCCGGTGAACAGCAACTTTGCACCCGGCTGCGCCGCCAGCATTTTGGATGCATAAGCAGCTTTGGCAAGGTTGTGCTCCGCCAGCTCGCGAATGCCTTCCTTGCCATATACGGTCAGGAAAATCGTGGCCATCAGCGCGACCAGTGCCTGGTTCGTGCAGATGTTCGAGGTCGCCTTCTCCCGACGGATATGCTGCTCGCGCGTCGCCAGCGTCAGCACGAATCCACGGTACCCGGTGCTGTCGGTAGTCTGCCCCACCAGCCGCCCCGGCATCTGCCGTACGTATTGCTCTTTGGCCGCGATCACTCCGCAATAGGGCCCGCCATAGCTTAACGCCACGCCGAACGACTGCGCCTCCATGCTCACAATGTCAGCTTCCACCGGCGGCCGGACCACGCCGAGCGACACTGCCTCGGCAATGGAAACAATCAACAGCGCGCCCTTCTTGTGCGCAATCTCCGCAATCGCAGGAATGTCTTCGATCACACCGAAGAAATTCGGGCTTTGCACCAGCACCGCCGCCGTCTCTTCCGTCACTTCCGCTTCCAGCGCCTTCAAATCCACACGCCCAGTTTCTCGCTCATAACCAACTAAAGTCGACGGCAGGCCCTGATGCCTGGCGTACGTAGCCAACACTTCGCGGTATTCGGGATGCACCGTCCTCGCCACCACCGCTTTGTGGCGCCCGGTGACGCGCACAGCCATCATCACCGCTTCGGCCGCGCCGGTCGAACCGTCATACATACTGGCGTTGGCCACGTCCATGCCCGTCAATTCGGCGATCATCGTCTGAAACTCGAAGATGGCCTGCAACGTTCCCTGCGTGATCTCCGCCTGGTAGGGCGTATAGCTGGTGAGAAATTCGCCCCGCTGCACGAGCGAGTCAATGATCACGGGCCGGTAGTGACGATAAACCCCAGCACCCAGAAAGCTGGCGTAATCGCTCGCGTTCTTCTGCCCTGCGGCTCGGAAATAGTCGATGATCTCGCTCTCCGCCTGCTGCCGGGGCACGTCGAGGTCGCGGTTCAGGCGGTACTCCGCAGGAATGATGGCGAACAGGTCGTCGATGGATTTCGCGCCGATCGCGGCGAGCATCCGTTGCCGTTCCGCAGGTGATTTGGGTAAATAGCGCATTGCAGCTTCTAGCTCCAGCTTCTAGCTCTCAGCTAAAAGCCCGTTTGACGTGCGGGAAAGAGTCGTCGTTCACGCTGCTCACAGCGTCCGATACCGAGCTGGAAGCTAGCGGCTAATAGCTGGCTAGAAACCGGAGCTACGCTCCGGTTTCCTCGGACACAAACTGCTCATAAGCTGCGGCATCGAGCAGCTTCTCAAGTTCAGCCGGGTTGGACAGTTCGACCTTGATAATCCACGCCTCGTGGGGCGCTTCGTTGATCTTGTCCGGGGAAGTCTTAAGCTCCTCATTGACCGCCGTAACCTTGCCGGAAACAGGCGAAAAGAGATCGCTCACGGCTTTCACACTCTCCACGGAGCCAAAGGCCGTGTTTGCAGTGACCGACTCTCCAATCTTGGGAGCGTCGACATACACAATATCGCCTAATGAGTTTTGTGCGTAATCCGTAATACCGATCGTGCCGATGGTGCCTTCAAGTGCAATCCACTCATGCTCTTTGGTATAGCGGTAGTTCGTCGGATAGGCCATGAACAATCCTCTCCCAGCAAAATCGCGAAGCTCTAGTGTACGACTTGCACGCGGCCCGAATCCTGAGGAAAAGCGTGCCTCGCTTGTAGCGGAATTCCGGCGCTTCCGCTGTTGTCGACGATCATCGCCGCGTCAAAAGCCGGGATACGGCACCTGAAACACATCCATAGAGTGGCGAGACATGGAAAGAAACTGCATAGAGAAATTGTAGCTGTAACCGCACTCAGCGCCTGTTCCCCAGTTCCTGTTCCCTAGCCCGTGTCCCCTAGTCCTGTGTCCTTTGATATAGTTGCCCCGCCAGCACGAGGCCACGGCGCAACGCCCTCAAACCCTCGTGCGGTGCATTCATTCGAGAGGAGCTACGCAATCATGGATTGGAGTGAAAGTTCGAGGCGGTCGTTCATCAAGCAGCTTGGCGCGGCGGGAGCCCTGGCCCTTTCCGCGTCAAATACCCCGGCATCCGGTCTCGCGTTGAACTCCGCCGCCGGCACGCAAGCCACGCCGACTTCGCCGATTCAGGAGAAAATGGCTGCCACCCGAGCCCAGCGCATGGCCTGGTGGCACCAAGCCACCTTCGGCATGTTCATCCACTGGGGGCTATACTCCGTGATCGGCCAGCATGAGTGGGCGCTCGAAGTTGAAGGCGTCCCCATTCCGCAGTACGAATTGCTCGCCAAAAACTTCAAGCCAAAGCCCAACGCCGCTCGAGAATGGGCGCGCCTCGCCAAGCGCGCCGGGCAGAAATACATGGTGATGACTACCAAGCACCACGAGGGCTTCTGTCACTGGGATACCAAGCTCACCGACTACTGCGCGCCCAAGCAAGGTCCCGGCCGTGACCTGGTCCGCGAGTTCGTCGATGCTGCCCGCGCGGAAGGCCTCCGCGTAGGCTTCTACTACTCGCTCATGGACTGGCACCACCCTGACGGCGCCAAATGCAAGACCGACGAGGAGGCCCGCAAGCGATTCGTCGCCTATACCCACGGCCTCATTCGCGAACTGATGACCAACTACGGCAAGATCGACGTGCTCTGGTACGACGTCGACTGGCCATTGACGCCGGTGGAGTGGGAGTCGGAGCGCATGAACCAGATGGTCTTCGACCTGCAGCCGGAGATCATCGTGAACAACCGCAACGGCCTCGAAGGCGACTTCTCCACGCCCGAGCAGGAAGTCCGCGCCGCGCAATCCGGCCGCGCCTGGGAGAGCTGCATGACCCTCAACGATAGTTGGGGGTTCAACCGCTTCGACGACGCCTGGAAGACTCCGAAAACCATCGTCGCCAACCTGGCGAACTGCGCCCGTGGGGGCGGGAACTACCTGCTCAACATTGGACCCAAGCCCGACGGCTCCATCCCCGAAGAGTCCATCACGGTCCTCGAAGCCGTCGGCAAATGGCTCGATACGAATGGCAAAGCCATCTACGGCGCCGAGCGCGGCGATTTCTCGTGGAACACCAATGCGAACTACACCCGTCGCGGCAACACGCTTTATGTCCACCAGCAGTTCTGGCCAGGACATACTCCTGCGGCCGATTGGCTGAGCTATTACCAGCCGGAGGCCGTCATTGCCCTCGGCGGCCTCAAACCCAAAGTGCTGTCGGCGCGCCTGCTCAAGACTGGCCAGAAAGTTGAGTTCACGCAGAACGAATTTTCGTTGCGCCTCACCGGCTTGCCTCTCGAAGCTCCCGATCAGCCCGCAACCGTGATCGAAGTCGAGTGCGATGGCGAACCCGTCATCGACCACGAAGCCATTCGCCCCCTATGGCCGCGCTACAAGGTGGGGATCAGCTCGTGAGGTGAATCCTCAAATCGCACTCAACCGATTTCAAACCTGGGTGTCCCATCCTTCGCGTACTTGGCGAAGGGTGGGAAAGCGATGAACCCCGACACACCTGGGCTCCTTCGCACACTTTGCGAAGGGAGGGATCGATGACTTGGGGTCATCCGCGCTACACTCGCAGCGCTTTCCGTCTGAAACCCCCATCGGAGAGCCG
Organism: uncultured Acidobacteriaceae bacterium; assembly: GCA_963800145.1. Classification (GTDB taxonomy): domain Bacteria; phylum Acidobacteriota; class Terriglobia; order Terriglobales; family Acidobacteriaceae; genus Telmatobacter. The sequence goes on from CAWCZX010000003.1 coordinate 481,604, forward strand.
CCCTGAATTCGGGGCTGGACACGGAGAGCTAAAGGCTAGAAGCTAGCAGCTAAAGGCTGCCTTCCCCCATGCCCACCTACATCGCCCTGCTTCGCGCCGTCAATGTCGGATCCACGGGCAAGCTGCCCATGGCCGACTTCCGCAAGCTGCTCGGCGACCTCGGCTATCGCAACGTCGAAACCTACATCCAGAGCGGCAATGCCGTCTTCGAAGCTCCTGATCCTGCGCCAAAAGTGTCCAAAGCCATCGCAGCTGCCCTCGAAAAGCAAATGGGCGCGCCCTGCGGCGTTCTCATCCGCACCCACGACGAACTGGAACACGTCATCGCCAACAATCCCTTCGCGACCGAGGCGGCCGCCGACGGGACTAAGGTCCACGCTGTCTTTCTGTCCGCCACTCCCGCACCATCCGTAGCCGCCGGACTCGATCGCATCGTGACCCAATATCCAGCACGCCGCGACCGCTATCACGTGGCCCGCGACACGCTTTACCTGCATCTGCCCGACGGAGCCGCGGAAAGCAAGTTCACCGCAAAAACGATCGACCGCATTCTCGGCACCACCGGCACCGCCCGCAACTGGAACACCGTTCTCAAGGTGCATGCAATGTCGAAACGCTAGGGCTGCACCATGCCCGCATCGCGATTGGCTGTCGAATCCTGCTGAGGTGAGGTATGGTGCAAGAGAGCACACCCACCGCAGGAGATCCCCATGCGCCGTCGCTCCTTCCTCGCCCGTCTTCCCCTCGCCGCCGCCAGCCTCACCTTGCCCAATGCCCAAGGCGGGGCACCGTCCGACCATGCAGACACAGAAACGCCGGCAGCGCTGCCCAAATTTCAACCCGCCGGTGCGGAGCGATTCGTCCGCCTCGATGTGCATGCGGGCGATCGCGTCTCCGGCGCCAGTTTCGCCAGCCGCTCCGCGGCCATGGGTTGTTCCGGGGCAGCGGGAACTGCCCAGCCCATCGCCACTCTGACCGCCATCGAGATACTCAAACGCGGTGGCTCCGCTGCCGATGCGGCCATCGCAGCGAATGCCTGCCTTGGTTTTCTTGAGCCAACCAGTTCGGGCCTCGGCGGCGACTGCTTTGCGATGGTGTGGGATCCAAAGCTCGAGAGAGTCGTCAGCCTTGCGGGTTCGGGCCGCTCTCCCAAATCGCTGAGTCTTGAAACCGTGCGTGCGCGTGCGAAGAATGGCGCGATTTCTGCGCACGGAGCTATCTCGGTCTCCACTCCCGGCGCGCTCGACGCCTGGTGGACTCTGCACCAGCGCTACGGGCGTCTCAAATGGGCAGAGCTGTTCGAACCCGCCATTCACTTGTGCGAGAGCGGCGTGCCCGTCCCGCAGATCATCGGCTTCTACATCAAGCGCAACATGGCGATCTTCGTGCGCCCCGGCTCCGGGATCGAAGAGACCGCCAATGCAGTCCATACCTACATGCCCGGCGGCAAGGCTCCGGGCGAAGGCGACGTCTTTCGCAATCCGGACCTTGCGCATACCTACCGCCTTATCGCCGGCGGAGGCCGCGACGCATTTTACGACGGGCCCATCGCCCGTACCATCGACGGCTATTTCAAACGCATCGGCGGATGGCTTTCTTACGACGATCTGCGCGAACAGCACGCCGAGTGGATCGATCCGCTGGTGACCAACTACCGCGGTCTCGACGTCTACGCCATGGCGGCCAACACGCAGGGCCTCGCGACCTTGCAAATCCTGAATATCATCGAAAACTTCGACCTCCGCGAGATGGGATTCCAGTCCAGCGCGGCAATTCATACCCAGGTCGAGGCCAAGCGCCTCGCCTATGAGGACCGCGCGCGCTACTACGCCGATCCGCACTTCGCAAAGATTCCCATCGCGTGGCTTAACTCAAAGGAGTATGCGAAAGAGCGCGCAAAGCTGATCCGGCCCGACCAGATCCTTACGCCCGTGTATCCGGGCCAGGCGCCCAGCCACGGCGACACCACCTACTTCACCACCGCTTCCTCCGACGGCATGATGGTCTCCATGATTCAATCGAATTTCCGCGGCATGGGCTCGGGTCTCGTCGCTGATGGGCTTGGCTTCATGTTCCAGGATAGAGGCCAGCTATTTTCGCTTCAGGACGGCCACCCCAACCTCTACCAACCCGGCAAGCGTCCCTTCCAAACCATCATCCCCGGGTTCGCCACCAAGGAGGGCAAAGCCTGGATGGCGTTCGGCGTGATGGGCGGAGACATGCAGCCGCAGGGACAGGTGCAAATTGTGCTCAACCGTATCGACTACGGCCTCGACGTGCAGGCAGCAGGAGACAGTCCGCGCTGGCACCATGAGGGCTCATCGCAAAGCATGGGAGAAGACGCGCCCGGCATGGGACCCAAAGGCCTTTTGCACCTGGAGGCGGGCATTCCCGCTGCGACGCGGCAGGCGCTGATTGACCTCGGCTGGCCGATGGGCCCATCCGACGGCGGCTTTGGCCGCTACGAATGCATCGAGCCGCGCATGAATGGCGCCGATCGCGTCTATGCAGCAGCCAGCGAGATGCGCGCCGATGGCGTCGCGCTCGCGTATTAGTCCATTGGTGATGACCGAGAGTGCTCTAAGGTCTGACGATCATCTTCCCAACCCCATCGCGATATTGGCTGGCTATCGTGAAGGCTTCGTCGATGCGTTCGATCTCCCTGGTGTGCGTAAGCAGCGGTGCAAACCACTTGGGGTGCGCCTCAAGTAGATTCAGAGCCTCCTGCGTCTCGTGGTTCGATCGCCGCACGTTGAAAATGGTAAGCTCCTTGCGCCGCATTGCTGACCCGTCCATTAAGACGTTCGGTGTTGAATGAATTCCTGTCAGCGCGGCCCGGCCGGCATTGCGGGTGAGCTGAATGGCTTGATTGGTGGTGTGCTCTTGAGCCGCGCAGTCAATCGCGCAGTCCACCCCACGCTGCCCCGTCTCGCTGAGGATCTCCTGAACAGCTTCTGCGGGCTCAAGCACGGCATCAGCGCCGATTCCCCGGGCCAGGTCGCGGCGATGCGCCAGCGGTTCCACGGCCCAGATGCGTCCTGCCTTGGCGGCTCGCAATGCGGCAATTGTCAAAAGCCCGATGGGTCCTGCACCGATGACAACTACGGTTTCACCCGGCCGGATCGACGCGAGGCGGATGGAATGCACGGCGATCGCCAGAGGTTCGGCCAGTGCCGCCTCGTTGAACGAGATCCCAACGGGGATGGGAAGAAAGTTGGCCGCCGGCAAGTTGACCAGTTCACGGAAAAAACCAGGATGGTGAGGGTTGCTGAGAAAGCGGATGTTCGCACACACATTGTGATGCCCGCTTAAACAGAATTCGCAGTGATAGCAATAGAGCGCGGGCTCAAGCGCTCCGCGGTCGCCCGCAGCGAGTCCGGTGACCCCCGCGCCTGTCTTTACGATGGTTCCCGCAGGCTCGTGCCCAAGCACCATCGGGTATACATTCGGAGTGCTGCCGACCGCGCCTTCGGTGTAGGCATGCAAATCGGAGCCGCACACACCCACAGCTTCGATCCGGACCTGCACTTCGCCTGGACCGGGATCGTCAATCGGCATGTCAATAAGCTGGAATGTCAGAGGCGCGATGAGTTCTGCAGCTTGCATCGAATGATCTCTCAGACACAATACCTCAGTAGTGCCCGGGAACCCAAGGCGAGGCCATCGCTACCAGCGGCCGAATCCCGGTGTACTACCGTCGATCCCTCTTCACTGAAATCCGCGCACAGAGTGCGGCGTGTATGGCTCTTCGAGCGAAGCAATCTGCTCCGGCGATAGATGCACCCCGAGCGCCGCAACCGCATCGTCAAGATGGCTCAGCTTGGTTGCGCCCACAATGGGTGCGGTAATGACGGGCTTGCTCAGCAACCAGGCCAGCGCCACCTGCGACCGCGAAATGCCGCGCTGCTCCGCCACTTCGCCCACGCGTTCCGTAACCCGCCGATCCGCGTCTTCCGTCGATGAATACAGCTTCTTGCCGAACTGATCTGTTTCCAGCCTCCTTGTCGGCTCGGCCTGCCATGGCCGCGCCAGCCGGCCGCGCGCCAGAGGGCTCCACGGAATCACGCCGATTCCTTCCGCGGCACAGAGCGGCAGCATCTCCCGCTCCTCTTCCCTGTACAGCAGGTTCAAGTGATCCTGCATCGAGACAAAGCGCGTCCAGCCATGCAGATCGGCCAGATAAAGCGCCTTGGCAAGCTGCCACGCATACATCGACGAGGCGCCGATGTAACGCGCCTTCCCCGCCTTCACTGCATCGTGCAGCGCTTCAAGCGTCTCTTCAATGGGAGTTTCGTGATCCCAGCGGTGAATCTGGTAGAGGTCCACGTAATCCGTCTGCAGCCGGCGAAGGCTCTCGTCCAGCTCAAAGAGGATTTCCTTGCGCGACAGCCCTTGTCCATTGGGTTCATCGCGCATCAAGCCATGCACTTTGGTCGCGACCACCACGGCTTCGCGGCGCACATTCGTTTTCAAAAACCGTCCCAGCACCACTTCACTTGCCCCACCCGAATACACATTCGCGGTATCGAAGAAGTTGATGCCCAGGTCGAGAGCACGGCGGAAAAAAGGCTGGCTCTGCTCCTCGTTCAAGGCCCAGGCGTGCGAACCGGGCTTTGCCTCGCCCGCGACCGGTTCGCCATAGCTCATGCAGCCGAGACAAATCCGCGAAACTTTCATTCCCGTCTTGCCAAGCCTTGTGTACTCCATCTGCCCTCCGTGCGCAGTTTGCCGGGCAAGTCAAATAGACCCGCCGGCTATTGAAAACATAGCCCCACAGCCGATTGGATGCGGATCGTCCCCGCACGCCGCAATCCGATTTCAAAGGTGATTATCCGCGCCTGGATGCCCGGATAAGAGGCGTCCACACCCTCACGCAGCCGCAAATGTCTGAATCGCGCTGACCAGCTTATCCAGATCGGGCAGCGTCGTATACACATGCGGAGTGACACGGACGCAACTGATGTTCTCCCAAACGATCCCAACGGTGTGAATCTTGTATTGGTTGAACAGCGCGTTCTCCAACTCGCTCGGCGTCATTCCATCAATGCTGACGCCGCAGATCGCACACGAATATCGGGCGTCCAGAGATGTATGCAACTTGACCTTCGGGATGCCCTGCACTCGCGTCGCCCAGTAGTTCTTCAAATAACGAATCCGCTCTTCTTTGCGTTTGCTGCCGATTCCTTCATGGAAATTGATTGCTTCTCCAATCCCTTGCTCCAGCGGAAAGCTGCGCGTTCCCAGCGTTTCAAATTTGCGAATATCGCCGCTGCGAGGCTTGTCATTGCAGGTCAGCGGCCACAGCTTCTCGATCTTGTCACTCTTCACCCACATCATGCCGGTTCCGATGGGCGCCGACAGAAACTTGTGCAGGCTGGTGCCGAAGTAGTCGCAATGCAGATCAGGAATCTTGAAGTCCATTAGCCCAAAAGAGTGCGCGCCATCCGCGATCACTTCAATGCCGTGGGCGTGCGCCATGTCGCTTATCTTCGCAACCGGCATAATCTGGCCGACCCAGTTGATCATGTGGGTCACATGCAGCAGCTTCGTTTTGGGAGTGATCGCCGCTTCATAGGCTTTAACGATCTGCACGTCATCTTCAATCGGAAAATCGAAGCTGATTTGTTTGTAGACAATGCCCTCGCGCGCGGCCCTCTGCCGGTAGGCCTCGATCATGTTGGGATAATCTTGTTTAGTCCCGACGACTTCGTCGCCGCTCTTCAGATCGAGCCCATAGATGATCGTATTCAGTGCTTCGGTCGAATTGCGATTGATGGCAATCTCGCCGGGCTGCGCGCCGGCGAGTTGCGCGAGCTTTTCACGCAGTGGCTCCCGCCCCTGGTCGAGGATGCGCCACATGTAATAGGAAGGGCCTTCATTCGAGAGCTCGTTGTAGCGCTCGACAGCCTGCTGCACCACCAGCGGCGCGGGCGACACGCCGCCGTTGTTCAGATTGATCAGATCGGGATTCACCGTATAGGACCGCTGAATCACGCTCCAGTAATCTTCATTTTGCGCAGCTTGGTCAGCATTCAGCCCGCTCAGGTTCGCTGCTGCTTCAGCCCACAGCACGCCATGCATCTGCTGAAAGAGGCTATTCACTGAAAATGCGCCGGCCATGGTTGCCGCCCGTTTGAGAAATGCGCGTCGTCCCGTTGAATTCATAGACAGCAATGTAGGCGCTTGACGCCACAGCCCACAAGAGCAAAGTGAGCTACTTTTGACTCGTCAAATTGCGAATGATCTCCGCTTCACGCTCGCGGTAGGGCGTTCCGTCGGGATGGAAGACGTCGTGGAACCATATAGTCGGCTGTTCCAACACGTAGGGGCGTTCCCACGAATCCCACGGCAGATACGTCTGGCTCTTGCCGGCCACCAGGCCCCAATTGATTGCCGCGACATGATACTTGTGCGCGATGGGAAGCACCGTGTCGAATGTGCTGCCCGCGCCGCGCGCCATGTATTCGGTGCAGAGCAGCGGCCGATGAAACTGCTGCAAGTCCTTGACCCTCTGTTCAAAATCTTCCGGCCAGCCGTAGTTATGAAAGCTGATCACATCAGATTGCTCGATCTGAATACGCGCCATCGGCGGCATTGTGGCCAGCGAACTCCAATCCCCGTCATAGACGCCGCTCGTCAAGGGCTGCGTGGGATGTGCGGTCCGAGCCCAGGCAAAAGCCTGCGGAAGAAGTCCAAGAATGATTTCGGTCTTGTTCTTTGGTTCCTCGGGCGCGTAAATCCCGCCGCCATGGTTATCCGGTTCGTTCCACACATCCCAGGCCAGTATGCGCGGGTCGTTCGCGAAAGCCCCCACCACCCCCTTCACATAGCTCTCCATGCGCGGATACTCAGCGGGGTTCGACAGTATCTCAGTGCCCGGGGCCTGTACCCAACCCGAGTTATGCACCCCGGGAATCGGCGGATGCTGCGGCCCAAGCTTCGGCATCGGATCCCAGCAGGAATCAAACAGCACAAACACCGGCCGAATGTGATGCCGAGCAGCAATGGTGAGAAACCTATCGATGCGCTTTTCAAATCCCTTCGGATCCTGCTCCCAGAGCAGATTGTGCAGAAAGACACGCATGGTGTTCATGCCGATGCCCTCTGCCCAGCCCAGTTCGCGGTCGATCGTCGCTTCGTCGAAGCTCTCAGCCTGCCACATCTCCAGTTCATTGATCGCCGTCGACGGCAGGAAGTTCGCGCCCACCAGCCACGGCTGCTGTGCATACCACGCATTGGCCTGCGCCTCAGTCCAGCGTTCCTGCGGTGCGGCCGGCTGCTGAGCGTCGACGGCATGCGCTGCAGTTAACAGGAATGCGAGCGCCATGGCTTTGAGAGTGAGCTGGACAAAAAGACGCGGTACGCAAGATTCCGGGTGAGAGTCATTCATCTTTGCCTCTGGATTGTGCAACAAGCATTTGCAACAAGCATTCTAGTACCGCACCCCGCTGATCTTATGATCGTGCACGAAATTTGGATGCCCCAGGTCTCGCTTCTAAGACCCGGGAAAACACCCATCTACGCGTCATGGTGCTAGTTGTTTTTTGTGAGCTCTTCGACCTTGGCGTGTTCGGCGGCTGCTTCGTCCGTGCGGCCCTGGCGCTCATAGGCAATCGCAAGCTGGCTGTGCGGCTCGGCAAACGTAGGATCGGCTGCAATAGATTCCTGGTAGCGGGCGATGGCGTCTGCGATTTGGCCGCGCAGCATGAGCTGGTTGCCCGCGTTCATGGCAAAGGTGGCCCGCTGCCGGTTCACCGCGCCTTGCGTCAGCGCCGCGCTCTCACGCCGCAGTTCCACCGTTTGGTCGCGCAATCCCTTCATCTGGGTTCGGAGCGCGGCGGCTTTCTGCGCGTCGCCCGCATTTTCAGCGGTCTGGGCCTGCGTGGCAAGATTCGCGGCTTCCTCGGCCAGCACGCTCGCCAGCGTAACCCGCGGACCCGGCTGCGCGGGAAGCAGCGAAATTGCCTTCTTGAGCGCCTCGGTGGCCTCGGGCAATCGCGAATCCTGCTTGAGCGTGCTGCCCAGAATCGCCCATGCATCGCCATTTTCAGGGCGCAAAGCGACTGCCTTCTTTAACTCCACAACCGCATCGTCCAGCCTGCCCATCTGCATCAGCAAAATGCCGAGCGTGTAGGGAGGATCTTGCAAGGTCGGGTCCATCTTCCCGGCTTGGTTCAGTTCAGCGATGGCGTCGTTAAAACGGTCTTTGAACTTGTAGGCCAGTCCCAGGTCGTAGTGCAGCTGCGGATCGTTGGGGTCGAGCGCGAGCGCCTTTTTAAAGTCGCCGATGGCCTCGTCGAAAGCCGACATCTGCACGTGCGCTACGCCCAGGTCCTTGTAGACCACCGCATCTTTGGCGTCCAGCGCCATGCGCCTGGTTGAGAGTGAGTCAAGCGCCTCTTTGGCTTTGCCCGTCAGGGTCAGCGCCAGGCCGAGGTTGGTAAGAGCGCTCACGTTCTGCGGCTCCTGTGCAATCGCCTGTTGGAACAAGGGAATCGCTTCCTGCTGGCGGCCCATCCTCTGCAGCGCCATGGCCAGCTCCAACGCCGCGCCGGGCAGTTGCGGGTTCAGTTTCAAAGCTTCCTGAATCTCTTGTGCGGCATCGTCGTCTTTACCCGCCGCTGCAAGGGTGCGCCCGTACTCCAGCACTGCAAGAGGGTTGGGCGGATCGAGCTTTGCCAGCGCCCCCAGCATCGCCAGTGAGTCGCCAATATTGTTTTGCCTGCGAAGAACAATTCCAAGATGAATCCTCGCCTGCACCATGGAGGCGTCCAGTGAAATGGCATGTTCAAACTGGCTGCGAGCCGCGTCCCAGTTTCCCAGTTGTGCATAAAGTGAACCGATCTCGTCATCGACATTGGCCCGTCGTCCCGCCAGCGCTTCCTCCGCTGTCAATTCCGTGATCGCCGCATCCGGCTTGCCGGTTGCTGCCAGCGCGTGAGCATACGCCTCATAAAACGGTGCGCTCATCTTCGCCTCACTTGGCTTGTCCGTCAGTTGAACCGCCAGCTCAAAGTGCGGAATCGCCTTGTCCGGCTGGCCTGTCTGCGCATACGCCAGTGCAAGGTTGGCCTGGTTGCCGGCATTGTTCGGCTGCAACTTCGCCGCGGTTTCCAGCTCGTCTATCGCATCATTCGTCTTGCCCATCTCCAATAGAACCGCACCCAGAGCTTCATGCCCCTCGGGAATCCCCGGCTCCAGCCTCGTCACTTCGGCAAACTTCGCCCGCGCCAGCTCGAAATTCCCGCTCTCCCTTGCGGCAAACCCTGCACGAAAATCAGCGCTTGCCTCTTTCAGCGAATGCGTCTTGACGCTCTCGGTCTGCGCGGCGAGCCGCATCAACCCGATAGATAACACGCAAAACAGCGATGCTCGAGACCAGACACGGCAAAGTTGCATTGATCTATTTTCCTGCGGGCGTGGAATCGCCCGGATGCTGTAGCGCCACCACCGTCTTGAATTCACGATTGGCCGCCGCGATCTGGCCGGTTGCCTTGTAGGCCTGCCCCAGCAGGTTGTGCGTGATGTAGTTTTGCGGGTCCATCCGAACCGCATGATCAAGGTAGTGCAGTGCCTGAATCGGATCATTCATCTTGAGAAACGTCTCGCCCAACAGAATGTACGGGCCGGTCGAATTGGGCTCCAGCAGCACAGCGCGGTCCAGCGCCTGCTGCGCCTCAGTGTACTGTCCATTGCGCAGATAAGCATCGCCCAGCCGGTCATACAGGTCCGGGTTAAGTGGGTTCAGCTTCCGCTCCGCTTCCAACTCGCGCACTGCCCCCGTCACGTCGCCGCGGGCCAGCGCCACTTCGCCCAGCAGCTCATGTGCCAGCGGCAGGTTGGGATCGATGGCCAGCGCCTTGGCCGCCTCGCCGCCCGCTTCATCGCGTAGTTCGCGACGCAGAAACAGTCGCCCCGCCAGCAGATAAGCTTGGGCCGAATCGGGCGCGAATCCGAATTGCGCAGCGAAGGCATGCCGGGAATCGTCGTAGCGCTGCACGTCCGCATAGCACAATGCGAGCACGTAGTCTGGATCGATGTTCGCACTTTGCACCGCGGCACGCGACCGCTCTAAAAATGGTATAGCCTGCGGAATGCGGCCCAAACGGAACAGGCTCACTCCATGCATCTCGATCGATTCACGGTCGCCCGGATCCTGCGCCTCCGCCTTTGTGAAGGCTTCAATGGCTTGGGGAAACTGCTCCCGCTGATAAAAGATGATGCCCCGCAGTCTTTCCACGCCGGCAGGTTCCGGCGATTGACCGGAAAGCTGATCGAGTTCGGTCATTGCCTGGTCGAGCCGTCCCTTGGCAGCGAGCGCCCGGGCCGAATCAACGGTTGCCGGCGGCGGCGCAACCGCCTCCGCTCCCGAAGCGCTTTGCGGCTCCTGCGCTCGTACGGATGCCGTCAGACATGCGAATAGAAGTGCGGCGGCAATTGCGCGCGACATAAGTTCCTGCTTTTTGATGTCTAAATCTATCAGGTCGCAATCCCTGCGAGCCAAGGCTGGCCGCTCAGACAATTCAATTCCGAAGCAATCTTCAAAAGAAGAGGGGAGCCAGAGCTCCCCTCGCAGTTTGTTGCGGCTCCTTCGCGGAATTAGAACTGAACGCGAAGTGAAAATACGAGCTGGCGCGGACCGCAATCGCCGTTGGGCACGCAGCCTGCGGCTTCAGAGTTGATAGGGCCAGTACCGAAAATGTCGCCATTGTTCGGGTTGCCCGCGTTGATATGGTTAAACACGTTGAACGCATCCATCCGGAACTTGGCGTCCACACTCTCCCAGATGGTGAATATCTTGCTGATCGCCATGTCCGAGCTGAAGAACGACGGGCCCCAGTACGTATTCGCACCCGCGTTCCCGATCACATCCAGTCCGGGATAGGTGAAGATTCCGCCGCTCTTCGGCTGCGGCGTCCAGAATGCCCTCGTAATCGTGCCTCCGGAGCTTACCACAGGACTCGTGAGAGCCGTCTTGATGTGCCCACTGGCATTCGGACGGCAGGGAGCCGCTGTTCCGCCTACGTTGTGGTTGCAGTCTTCGTTTCCCCCAAAGTTGCTAAACGCAATGGAGAACGGCAGACCGCCTGACCAGTTGATGACGGAACTGAGCTGATACCCGCCGATCAGCAGGTCGGTCGCCTTGTTGGCGTTCGGAACAATCATCTTGCCCCGGCCGAACGGGAAGTCGTAGGTGCCATACACCGTGAGTTGCTGAGGACGCACATTGCTGTCGCGGAGATGAGTCACGACGTGACTCCACGTCCAGTAGTTGTTTTGATCGCCGTAGGCGCTGGCCCACTGGTAGTTGCCCGTAATCGCCAGTCCCTTGGATAACTGCTGCGCAAGCGTTACCTGCAGAGCGTTGAACTCCGTGTTCTGGTCGTCTCCATAGTAATTGATGGCTTGCGTCCAGCCGCACATTCCCGGTTGCAGGTTCAGATAGTTGTAGGGCGGTGCGGAGAGGGCGGCGACTCCTATGTAGGCTGGATCTTTACAGGCCGGCAACGATCCGCCATAGTACCGTTGTAGATAATTGCCATTGGAGACTCCGCCGCTATATCCGGAAGCGAGGACTCCACTTGGGCCGGCAGGATCCCAATTCAGCGTCTGCCCGGTCACACTGTAGGAACCGGGGAGGAAGAGCCCTGCTTCATTGGGGAAGGTGTTGTTCTGGTCGGTGTCGCCCAGCGTGTGAGTCCCCTTGTTGCCGACATACGCTACGGTCAGTGCCAGAGTCGGGGTCAACGCGCGCTCGACCGAAAGATTCCACGCGTCGATCGTGGGGAAGTTAAGCGGGTCGTGGCGGGGCTTCGGGCTCGAGTTATACGCCTGTGCCGGAAGAAGCCCATTCGGGGGCACCGTGGGGAATATATAGGCTGGCGGTCCTTGCTGATTGTTCCCGCACCGTGGATCGGATCCCGGTCCCAGGTTGAATTCGCAGGCAGTGCTCCCGCCCGGTTCGTTGATGCTCTGCTGAACCAGGATGGGAGTATTCTGCGTGGACACATGGCCGAAGATCGAGCCAAACACGCCGGTATCGAAGCTCCGTCCATAGCCTGCGCGGATCACTGTCTTTTCATTGAGTTGATAGGTCGCACCGATTCGGGGCGCAAACTGCTTATGCAGTTGGACGCTCCACCCCATGTTCGTACCAATACCGCCAACCCCAGCCACGTGCATGTAGCCATCGGTCAGGTTCATCAGCGAACCATGTTCGGCCGCATTTACGGCCTCCGGGAAGAAAATATCCCAGCGCAGCCCCAGGTTCAGGGTCAGGGCGTGGGTCACGCGCCAGGTGTCCTGTCCATAGAAGAAGGTGCGTTTCTGGAACTCCTTGGCGTTTTGCTCTCCCAAAGCTGTGTTTCCCACATAGCGGCTGAAGCTCGGCACGTCACCCATGGCGAATGTCGCCCAGCCCAAACCATCCGAACCGGCGTTGGAAGTCGGCCCGGTTTGGAAGTTCATCTGTCCGGCGCGATCTGTATCGGAAGGAACACGAAGGTTGCGTGCGTATCGCAGGTCAGCACCCACCTTGATGGTGTGGTTTCCTATGATGCGGGTCCAGTTGTTCACGATCTGGTACTGGTCTTCGCGCTCGGTCAGCGGGCAGTTGCAGCGGTTGATGCCCAGCCCGCCTCCGATCAATGATGTAGCTCCACTGAACGGGGCGTTGATCTCAAACCCCGGCGCTCCAGAGGTGTAATAGTCCCCCAGGTTTTCGCCCGGTATCCCCAGTTGATTGGCAAATTCCACGCCCTGGTCGAATTTCGTGTCAACGATGTTATAGCGGTAGTAGCCCAGGCGGAAGTCAGTCAGCAGCTTGGAGCTAAGGGCATAGTCCATTCCCGCCGCCGCGCTGTCGTTGGCCCCGGTGGAATTGCCGCCATACGGCGGACTGCCCAGACCGAAACCAGGTCCGCCCGCCGACCCGAACATGACCTTGCCCGTGAGAGTGTCTGTGAATCGAGTGAAGCGTTCGAATGCGTGGGCCTTCTCGTTCAGCGTGTAGTCCACACGCTCGATCCATTGGTTGCTGTTGAACAGTCCCGTTCCGCTCGCCGCATAGTTATTCTCAATCGACGACAGACCCGCAGCGCCCTGGTTCGGCGTATAGGGTTTCATGATCGTCAACAAATTCTGTGCCTGCGGAGACACCAGCGCAGCCGGAACCACGTTCTTGGCGAAGGCAGCATCGTAGGCGGGATTGCCCGTGTTGTTGTAAATCAACTGCGACGTCCCCGTCAGTTTGCCCGTGGCCGCATACACCGCAGCATATTCGCTGAAGTCGCAGCCGGGAATCCCTTGGGGACCAACGGTGAGACCCAGGCAGGTGTTGACCATCTGGGCTGTTGGCACGGTGTCGGTATTCGAAACGCCAACCTTCTGGCGCTGCCCTTCGTAGTTTCCGAAGAAGAACGCCTTGTCCTTCAGGATTGGTCCGCCGATTGACCCGCCAAAGCGGTTCTTGAGACCTGGGGGAACCGAGGCTGGCAGGCCCTTCGCTTCCGTGATCGTGGTGGGAGGCTGGCTGTAGGGGTCGCGCGCAATGTTGGCGTTGCCTGTTCTGAAATCGTATGCGCTTCCATGGAAACTGTTGGTGCCCGAACGGGTCTGCGCGGTCACAACGGCAGATACAGCCTTGCCAAGCTCAGCGTCAAAATTCTGCGTGGTGATCTTGGTCTCCGTCACCGCGTCGAGAGCGGGATTCACGACAATGATGCCCAGAATCGGATCCTGGTTGTCGGTGCCGTCCAGCTCGAAGGCCGTTCCGCCAAACGCCTGGCCGTCTACTTGAATCTGCTGCGATGCCTGCGGATTTTCATCCGCGGCATGTGACCACCCCAGCTTCTGCGCTCCCGGCAATAGCAACTGCAGATTGGTAAAGTTCTGGTCGCCGACGGGCAAATTGGAAACCTGTTGTTGGTCAAACACGGTTGAAACGTCCGCGCTCGCGGTCTTCAACTCAGGCTCTTGATCGGCATTCACCGTCACTGTGGTGTTGGCGGCACCGATTTGCATGGTGGGGTCGATGCGAGGCGAGGTATCGGCCTCAACCGAAATCCCCTTGGTTTCGAATGACTGGAAACCCTTGGCCGTAACTTTCAAGTCGTATACATCGGGGATCAGGTGAGGGACACTGTAGTCCCCTGAGCCGTTGGAAGTCGCGGTCACCACGGTGCCCTTGCTCTCGTCCGTCACCGTAATCGTGGCGCCGGGGATGGCCGCCCCGCTCGCATCAGTCACAGTGCCGAAAATCGATCCGTAGACCGATTGCGCACTGACTGGTGTGATCAAATACAAGCGCGCGCAGGCAACGAACGCCAGCACGAGTGCTGTACGCAGATACGTGTTCATGCGGTCTCCTAAGAAAAATTGCCAGTTTCTGTTTGTGAAGTCTTGACTTCTCTGCCGGATGGCAGGTCGTGATTCGGCTAGTCGTACATAAACTTGCCTGCCGCACGGGCAGGTTCGTTAAGAATTTCTGGGGTCGTTGCTCCCGAAGTAAGGAAGAAGGGAGCCAGAAAGGGGAAGGACTCCAGAACAACTGCAAAAAGATACCCAAAAAAATACAGCACTGTCAACGGCTTAGAAGAAGAAATATGGGGTAAAAGGGTTGCAAAACGATATAACAATGCCTGAAAACCTTTACGGTCCCCTGGGTAAGTAAAAATAATTCTTCCCGCGCGCCAGACCTTGTGTGCAAATCAAGCATCTAAAGCGATTTACTCTAACGTGCTTAAGTTTTCCAAGGCCCACTGCGCCGTTTCGAACCCTTTCAAGCGTTTGCATTCCGCCTGCAGACGGTATGACAAAGTAGTATTTTTGACGATAAATGGCATGACATTAAAACGGGATGAGTCGAAGCCTCTCTGGGCTTATCCAGGCCTTTTTCTTGGTTTATTTTGCTCAGGACCACGGGTCCATTCGGGTCGACCTCGGCCTCCACCAAAAGATTGATTTATAAGGAGAATTTCCGGCGATTTGCCAATGCTTGTCCCCTGGCTGACTTCTCTCTCCCAATCCTGCCGTAAAACGAGGGACGCAATCCAATAGAGAGGCGCCAGGCCTCCCGCCAACATGAGGATCCATAAACCGTGCGGTCTTAGGTATTACAAATTCATTGTCTTACAACCCCCGTTGACTGAACCCTGTGCCTCTTCCAAAGCTTACCTCCGCCCGCAACTCTGCCGGCCCGACCGAATCTTTTGCTCAAAAGAACTCGCCTGTCCGTCATCCGGGGCGAAGACCAGAATCCGTCGCAGTGTTGCCAAGGCGGCATCGCGCTCGCCCTCGGCGCATTCCACAATGGCCAGGTTTCTTCCCGCCTCCAACTCCGCCGGATCGTGATCAAAGACCGAGTTCAAAAGCTGCTCCGCCTCAACCAGATGATGCTGCCGGGCTTCAATCAAAGCCAGATCGCCCGCAGCTACCGAATCGAATGCGTCCGACCGCAATGCCTCCCTGTACTCGCCTGTCGCTTCCTCCGTTTGTCCGTTCAGCTGTTCCAGGAATCCAAGCTGGGTGTGCAGCTCATGGTCGGCTGGTGCCCCACTTGTCTGCTTCTCCGCTTCGCGCAGCAGTTCCACTGCTCGTCGACCGGCCGCTTGATCTCCGCGTTCCGCCATTTGTGCGTAGGCAAGACCTAGATCGCGGTTCCCCACCCGCATCCCTCCTACCACCGCCAAATCGCCGATTGCGGCTAAGGGAAGGCGCTCCTTGCTTACGCGCTTTCTGATCCAGTGGTCCGTGACCTGTTCGTGGGCAATGTCGTTTGACGGTGGCCGCGCCATGTGGCACTCGGTGCAGTCCGCGTTTTCAGGATGGTGGTTTTCGGCAAATCCTGCCTGGTTGTGGCATTGCAGGCACCGCTGGCGGTAAAAGGACACGCGCTCTGCACGCTGGGGCGATCCGTGCGGATCATGGCAGGTCGTGCAGGTCATACGGTCGCCGGACTTCTGTTTGCACGCACTTTTCAGCAGAGCCTCCCACTGGCTTACGGCCCGGCCTCCCGACCCTGTCCCGCTTTCGTAAACAAAGAACAGCTCATAGTCGAAGAGGTTGTCGCCCGGCTTGAACTCCGCCTGTTGCTTTCCTTCACGAATAACCGCTACCTGGCCTTCCAGATGGCAATTCAGGCAGACCGAATCACGTCTCACCGGCTCCAGCTTGTCGATGTTGAGCATGTGCACTTTGCCACGGGAAGCTAGATGAGTCGTGGGGTCACCGTGGCAGCTGGCGCACGTAATTCCTCCCGATGCGAATGGCTCGCCCGCGTAGTGGTTACGTGCGTCCGGCAGCGACTGCGCCACCCCCGACGCGTGGCAGTGGAGACACCCCGGATCGACAGGAAGCGTCAAAGGCATCTCCCGCGCCGTCAGGAAGTTGGGCGTCATATCCCATATCTGTTTTTTGGCATACCAGTTGATAGGAGCCTCGAACCAGTAGCCCTCCTGCTCGAATAGGTAGGTCCGGCCCCTTTTGCCCGAACCCAGGAAATAGCGAAGCTCCTGGCGCCCTTTCAATGCATGCGTTGGATCCTCGCGCTCGTAGTTCAGCCAGACCCGGCCGGCTTCCCTTGTGACCGTGTAGTGGACCCCCGAGGCGGCATGCAGAAAATCCCCGGCGATGAATCCCTCCGCCGCGGAGCCGCTGGCCTGGGCCATTGGCGTCTTGTGGTAACGCTCGTAAATCGTACGATGACACGACGCACACGCAGCGTCCGGGGCACTAAGCCCTTCGGCTTGCCCCACGCTACCCGCTCCTTGCCTGAGCATGATCCAAACGAAAGGTAGGCACGCCACAACCAAACCGAGACGGGGAAAGCGTCTAAGGCGCGACACCCCAACAGCATAACCCTCGACGACGCATCGTGCCATTTTCACGACATGCTTCGCCCCATACAGGCTTGGATCGGCTCTTGGGTCAGTTCTCGCCGTTCGTCATCCCCGGTTTCCATCGAATGACCTATAAGTACCGTTGTCTTCGTCCATTGCTTGCTTTAATTTATGTGTACGCGAGAGCCCGGCATCTGTGCGCTGGGTCTCATTTTGAAGACGAACCATGATCCTTTCTCTTCTCCAAATCGCAGCAGTTGCTCTGGTGGCCATCTTTCTCGGGTATTGCCGGGCAAGTCAGCGCCGCCGCAACAGCGCGTCGTGGGAGTCACTCACGGCACGGCTGCAACCCGGTTGGAGCGCCCGCGGATTGAGCGAGCACTTCCTATGGAAAGAGGGGCTCAGCTCCACTCCGGATGAAACATGGGAGCGCATCAAGGGTTCCCAGGGCCTGTGGGCCATCTACCGGAATGCCGGCGTCATGCAGGAAATGGCCAACTTTGCCGCCCGCAACAGTGACTCCGTCGACCCCGTGCTGCTTCAAACCTTGCGCAGCGATGCGGCGCAAATTCGAATCTGCGTGCTCACAACGCTTGCCCAATGCGCCTTCAACCAGGCCAGTGAGAGCGTCCGCTTGAACGCATTCCGCGCTGCTTCGATGTACACCGGCATGGCGGCGCGCATGACCCAGCTTCTCCAGGAAAACGCGTCGATGGCACTTCCGGAGTTCGTAGCCGCCATGTAACCAGCCACTTCGCCGGCTGCTCCCCTTATTTCTTAGGTCGTTTATAAAAAGGCAGCGGAACTTGTTTCGCTCGCACACGGTTCCCACGGCACTCAACCACCACGTCCGCTCCGCTGACCGCAACCTCTGTGGGCACCAGGGCCATCGCAATGTTGGTTTTAAGAAAAGGCGCCGGCGAGCCGGAGCGAATCTGGCCAATCTCTTCTCCGGAAAGTGAAACTACGGAGTAGCCGTCTCGTCCAATCCCGCGCTCCACCATCTCCAACCCAACGATCTTCCTCTTCGGGCCGCCCGCTTCCTGCACAGCCAGCAGGGCCGACTTCCCGATGAATTCGCCTTTATCCAACTTCAGCCAGTGGTTCAGCCCTGCCTCGAACACGTTGATCTCCTCCGAGATCTCGTGCCCATAGAGGCTCATCCCTGCCTCCAGCCGAAGCGTGTTGCGCGCTCCAAGCCCGCACGGCCGAATACCAAACTCCGCACCCGCTTCCAGCAATGCATTCCAAACCTTCACGGTCGTCGCCTCATCCGAGGGGATGTACACTTCAAAACCGTCCTCTCCCGAATAGCCCGTGCGCGCAATCAGCACATTGTTCACGCCGGCTACCTGTCCCCAGGTGAACCAGTAATTCTTGATAGCCCCCAGGTCCACCTTGGTCAGCTTCTTCAGCGTGTCCAGCGCCTTCGGTCCCTGCAGCGCCAATTGCGAGTAATAGCTGGAATAGTCGTTGAGGTGAATTCCCGGCCACCCGCCAACCTGTTGCCGGATCCACGCATAATCCTTGTCCTTCGTCCCCGCATTCACTACCAAGAGATAATCGTTCTCGCTCAGCCGATGCACCAGGATGTCGTCCACAAATGTCCCCTGCGGCGTCAGCAGCGCGGAATAATGCGCCTGCCCGTCTTTAAGCCGCGATGCGTCATTCATCGTGATGTGCTGCACGGCTGCCAGCGCACCGGGCCCGCGAAATTGAATCTCACCCATGTGGCTCACATCGAACAGCCCCACCGCGGTCCTCACCGCCATATGCTCCGCGATCAAGCCGCCGCCAGGCCCTGGATACTCCACCGGCATATCCCACCCACCAAAATCCACCATCTTTGCCTTCAGCATGCGGTGCGTTGCATTGAGTGCCGTTTTTTTCAGAGCAGTCGCGACGGGTGCAGCAGGAGAGGCCATAGGGAAATCCTTTCAACAATCCAACAATCTACCCTATCCACGATAGGGATAGCTCCCCGGCCGGGTCAAACCCCACGCCGGTGGCTTACGATCAGAAGGGCCTGCCGAATTGAAGGGAATTGAAATGAACCGGCTTCGCGGAATGCTCATGCTTGTCGCCGCATTATTTGCCTTCTATCGCGGCTGGAAGATCCACACTGGCCATTACGCGGTCATGGCATACGGCTTGGCAGTACTCGCCCTGGGATTGGCGGCATGGCACCTGACGCGCACTCCGCCCCCGCCACGAGTATGAGCAAAACGCCGCCCTCCAACAAATCTGCCTTCCAACCAACCAGTACGGGGGAATTCTCACTCCATGCCGAGCCTCTACAACCGCATTCAGGGCCGCAACCTCGAACGACTCGCAGCACTCAGTGACGGCATCTTTGCTGTGGCCATGACGCTGCTGGTGCTCGACCTGCACATCCCCATCGCCTCTCAGGTGCACTCGGAACGCGAGCTCTTCGCAGCTCTCGGTGCATTGGCGCCGCAGTGGGAAGCCTACCTCATGAGCTTTCTCACTCTCGGCATCTTCTGGGCCGGCCAGCAGACCCAGCTCAATCACATCGGCGAAGGTACGCGCGATCTCACCTGGATCCATCTCGGCTTCCTCTTCACCATCACGCTCATGCCGCTCTCCACGCGCCTGCTGACCGATTTCATTAACTACCGCGCGGCCCTCGGCATTTACTGGCTCAACATCTTCGCGCCCGGCGCCATGCTCTATGGGAGCTGGGCGCATGCCACCCGCGCCGGCCTCATCAAGACCGACACGCCCGAAGAGGTCCGCAACAGCATCTGTCGCCGCATCCGCATCGCGCAGACACTCTATGCCGCGGGCGCGGCTCTCTGCTTCATTCATACCTGGGTCAGTATTGGTGCGATCGTCCTGGTGCAGCTGAACTACGCCATCGCGCCGCGGCTTTGGTGGAAGCGCCGCTAGCCCCCCGAGCCTGAAGTTCGCCTCACAAATGCGTTCTCATCCCGAGCCGAAGTTTGGGCTGCTTTTGGGCCAAACGGAGTCGAAGGATCTGGGACGCCCGATTCATGCAGTGAACCGACCCACGCCGCTAGTTTCCCGCGGCGGATTTCTTCCGCGCCCGCCAGAACGAACTCACGCTCAAATAAATAAACACCACCATCACACCCGCCGTCACCAGAAACTCGGTGTGATCGGGGCCGTGCACCCAGCTCGCCCGGATCCGCCACAGCGTGGGACCAAACACCACCAATGGCAGCAAAAAGAAGACTCCCATCACCTCGAGCCACAGGATCCCGCCCACGCGCCCGAACGGCCGCAGAAATCCCCCAACACCGCGCGCCAGGCTTCCCGGAACACGCGCGGCAGATCTGCCAGCAGCCCGCCCGCGCACCTTTGCATCCTCTGCCTCGTGGCTCACAGACGCATCAACCGGTGCACCAGCGCTCTGTGCGCTGTTGCTGATGTGCTGGCCGGCCACGCGTCCTGCGACACGCAGTCCGATTCCCAGCACCCGTCCGATGGTTTGCGGTCTCACTTCGATATGATGGTAGCAGCGACGGTGGGTAAGCTGCCCGATCACAGCCTCCCGGTTTTGCCAGTTGCCCTTGGCCCGCTGCAGACGTAAGGTATATAAATCCCTAGCGCTCCCTGCGTTATTTCTGCGCCGGCCGCCGCACTGGAGGTATCCGTTGACATCGCGCCTGCGCGAACTCATCCAACAACTGGGCGAGGCCATCCATGAGTCCGTCATTGAGAGCGAGCAAATTGCCGGGGTGGTCCAGGATATTCGGCGCCACGGATTCGATGTGCTGCTGATGCTCGAGGCCACCATCGGTCTCAACGAAGTCGCCGCCAAGGGTTCCGAAGAAGCTGAGGCAGGCGCCGAGCAGTCCGGCGAAAGCGGCGGTCCCTTTACCTCAAACGACCTGCACTTCCTCCGCTCACTGCGCATCTCGGTCGAAGGCGACACCGAAGGCGACGAGTCCCCGGAGGAGTAGGGTTCCTAAAAGGGCACACTCTATGGCTTGCTAGCCGTAAAATCGGCATCTGATGAAGAAATCTCTCTTGCCGCTGGTGCTGCTTCTCCTCTGCGCATCCGGCACGTTGCGCGCCCACGAGTTCGATCTCGGCAACGCCCATATTCCCATCCTTTCGCTCGATGGTTACTGGCGGTTCCACACAGGGGACAACCCGGAATGGGCGCAGCCGGGCTTTGATGACACTCACTGGCCCCTGCTGATGACCGACGAGAACTGGGCCGAACAGGGATACGAGGGCTATAGCGGTCTCGCCTGGTATCGCTTCCACGTCACTCTGCCCGCTGGACTCAACCATGTCTCCCTTTATCTGCCCTACATCCTCACCAGCTACCAGGTCTATGCCAACGGTCAGCAGATCGGAAGCTACGGGAAGATGCCCCCGAAAGCCGTCCCTTATTGGGGTGGCGGCTGGTTTCGCACCTATGCGATTCCCGACTCGATAAGCGCGACCCGGAGCGTCTATATCGCCATCCGCGTCTGGCATTGGCCCGGCTGGGCCGCCAACTTCGGTGGGGGCCCGAGCCTTGGCGGAGCGCTGATGGGCGATGCGGATTTGATCGCCGACCGCGATGCGCTATCCCGCGGCGCGCACCATTGGGAGCTATCCAGCACCATGATCCTCGCGCTGCTGCAGACCCTTGCGGGTGTAGGCGCGCTCGTCCTCTTTTTCTTGCGCCGTTCTGAGCGGGAGTATCTCTGGTTCGGTGTCATGATGCTCATCAGCGCCGCCGCCGGATGGTTCGCGTTGGCCTTTGTCTTCGGCGTCTGGAATCAATTGCTCACCGGGCCACTCACTGAGGCGCTCCCGCTGGTCGGCGTCAGCCTTGCTGAGGCCGCCTTCTACCGGCGCCTGCTAAAAGGCCGGTCGACGCTGATTTTCAAAGCGGCCGTGGGATGCATCCTCCTCACTCTCCTTTTTCTGATCGTGGAGTTGTATGCGCTCCTTGATCCCTCGTTTCTAACCGGCCTGAGCAGCACCACCGTCAACCTGCTTGAAACCCTTCTGCAGCTTCCGCTCGATATCTGGATTCTGGGTCTGCTGTTTGCGCGCGCCCGTCAGAACTGGCTCGATGCGCGCCTGCTGTTCGCGCCCGTCTTGTTGCAGACTCTGGCGCAGATTTTCCAGCGTGGCGCCATCATGACGTTCAATCTCGGCTGGCAACAGAAGTTTGGCTACGACATTGCGATAGCCAACCATCCGTTTACGATCGAGCTTCTCCAGGTCGTCGACGCGCTCTTCCTTCTGTCTGTTCTCGCCATTCTCATCCTTCGCTTCACACGGACGCGCAGTCAGGAGGAGCAGTACGCCATCGAGCTCGATGCAGCACGCAACGTGCAGCAGATCCTTCTGCCCGCCGAGCGTCCGCAGACTCCCGGCTTTCTTATCGAGAGCGAATACCGTCCTGCCCGCGAAGTCGGCGGCGACTTTTTCCAAATCATTCCACATGCTTCCGACGGCAGCGTTCTCATCGTGGTAGGCGACGTTGCCGGCAAAGGCCTGCAGGCCGGCATGCTCGTCGCTCATCTCGTCGGCGCCATTCGCAACCAGTCGACCCACTCCAACGATCCTGTGCGGATCCTCGCCGCGATGAATGCGCAACTCGCTGAACAACATTACGCGCTGGCCACCAGCCTTGCCATGCGCATCCACGCCGACGGCTCTGTGATCCTGGCCAACGCCGGTCATCTGCCGCCTTATTTGAATGGAGAAGAACTGCCGATCGAGGGCGCGCTTCCATTGGGCGTGATCCCCGGCGCAGAGGTTTCTGTCTCGCACTTTCGCCTTGCGGAAGGCGACACGCTCATGCTCATGACCGACGGCATCGCCGAAGCTCAGGACGCCGCCGGCCACCTCTTTGGTTTCGATCGCATCGATACGCTGCTGCACCAGCGCGCCACCGCCTCCGCCGTAGCCTCCGCCGCACAAGCCTTTGGCCAGGAAGACGACATCACCGTCCTGACGATTACCCGCGCAGCAGTCGCAGTCAGCGTTTGACGGCGCTAGTCCAAATCTCAGGCTCAGATCAACCCAAAATCCGCGCGCGAAGGTTTTGCACAGGGCACGGCTTCAGCCGTGCCGCAAACGCCTCAAAATCAGCCCGGGCTTTAGCGCTGTCTATTTGCAGTCGTTCCGTAATACCGGTGCGCCAGCGATGTCAGTGTCAATACAGGGAATGGCGCTTAGAAACTCGTAGATGGCGCGCAGGTCGTGGTCCGTCATGTTTTGATGAACGGGCCAGGGCATCACTTGCAGCACCTCCCCGTTGAACGGAGGTAAGAGGCAGTTGCCATCGGGAGCTCCCGTACAATTTGGATGAACCAGATCGTAGTCTTTTCCTGTACGCATGATGGTAACGAACTCCTCAAACGTGTGGCCTCCTTCGGGCCGACCGGTTTTGTCTGGAGTCAAGTTGCGGGAGTAAAGGTGCGTCAGCTCTAATTTGCTACCGAACGGCCCGAAGTCCCGACCGCCGCCCAGGTAGGTGGCTGGATTGACCTCCTGAGTTCCGGTGAATGGACCTTTGGGAGGGGTCAAGAGGTAGGGGTTCCCCGGGCCAAGGTACTCGGTGGCCGGACCCTGGCTATGACACCCGTTGCAGTCGGCGTGTGCGTTGACGATGTAGCTGCCCAATCCAACCAACCTTCGATCCTTTCTTTCGAAGTTGAGGGGAACCGGTGCGATTGCCAAACCAATCTCGACCTTGCTGTCTTCCTGGTCGCGTTCAGATTCCGGCCCCGCGCTCACGCGAGGAGCCTTGAACGACATTAACAAAACGGTGATTGCGACGAGTACCGCCGAAGCTTCTAACAGTTTGAAAATTGGTCTCGACTTCATAAACAGAGCTGGAATTGCAAGCAATCTCACTAGCTTGTTCATAGGAATCTCCTGCAGGCCTAAGGCCTGAGTCCAGTTAGGCGTGAGTTGTATGAGTTGCTGTCCGATTTGGTTACGACAGCCAACTGAGCATTTGGCCCACTCGTAAATGAAAGGGGGAAGTCCTGAAACGACTGGTTCGCCGCATACTAGGACTCATTCGACGAGGATGTCAACAGTATTGTTCAGGCACTCGCCTACACGGCAATCACTGCTTGAGCAACAGACGATGTTTCTGTTGCCGTGAAGGTTATTGAAGGGTGGCGGCCCACAATTCGGCAGCCAGACCAACGTGTGCAAGGTAATTCGCGACGGAAGCGCCGCCTCAGCTCGACTGCCTAAGGAGCGCTGTGACCGGCACACTGTAGCACGCCCAGATAGGCACTCCACGGACCGACTACGCCACGATACTGGTGGGCCATCACGCGCGAAAGTTGATGCAGATGAGTGAGGTCATGAACGGCCCAGGTCGCTAGAAGTTCTGATAGCGTTACCACTCCCAATGCTGGATGCTTTCCGCGTCGTGTCAGGCCTTCCTGCTGTAAATTCAGTGCATGCAAGGCTGCTAGATTCTCCCTGCGCAGGCGGGCGAAATCGTCCAGGAGTTGCTCCAGCGACTTGTCTTGATTCTCATTCAGCTGCGCAAAGCGATCAAAGGGATCAAACAGCCGCGCTTCGCCGCTCTCCAGCACGATCCGCACCCGCGGCATCCAGTCGCTGCGTTCTGCGGAGACCAAGTGGCCCATAATATCGAACGCACTCCAGGTATCTTCTCCTTCGGTGCCACGCACCCAGATACTGGGCAACCCCCGCAACAGCGCATCGAGAGTTGCAGGAGTGCGAGAGAGTACCGCTACCGCTTCGGCCAGGTCGAATTCCGTCAAGCTTGTCATGCCTACATAATGGATGGCTGCCGCTTCGGACTCAAGCGAAGAAGTGGGGCGCCTAAAACTCCTAACGACTGCTGATCTCCTCTTGCAACTTCGATTGCGTCCATCCGAAGAGCAACCTCGCCGGGCCAGAGGCCAGCACTCTCATCCCATCTTCCATGAAATCTCGTCCAACTCTCCTCGCACTTCTCCCTGAAATCTTCTCCCCAATTTGCAGATAATCGGGCCTGGAAGGAACAGCCGCTTAAGTGCAGCGCCACGAATTAGCACAAAGTCGGAAGAGGACGAGCCACCACAACCCTTAAGGCACGATTCGCGTCTCGCTCCGGAAGACATGGTAGTTCTCGAATACCACATCGTTCAGCGATGTCTGAAGGCCCGGCGTTACGGCAAGCGTAGGACAGCCCTGCCCGTTCCCCATCCCCCAAACATATGGAGAGAATGCGCAAGCGAAGAGGTGACGCTCCTGACGGGCAGGAAGTAGGGTTTGCCGCCGATATTGACCTGCCCGTATTCCACCACAATGCCAGACCCGGCGGGGGCGAATTCATCGGGTTTCAGGTCCGCTAACAGCATCAGGCGAAGGATGGTTCCGCTCGCGGGATCGATGGCCATCTCTCCGTGATAGGCGACGACCGTGCTGAGGGTTTGAGGAGTGGTGGAGCAGGGAGACCGGTTTGGCCCCGTTCCCAGTGGCTCCACGCTAGCTTGCTTCGAGCAGCATCGACAACCACGGTGCCAAGGATCGGCCCAAACACACCAGCGGTGGTCAGCGGGCGCACCCGAGGATCGAAGTTGCTCTGATCCACCACCTCGTGACCGTCACGGAAAGTCACCGTGACAGTGGAATTACCAACCAGATGAATTGGCTGGTACGCAGCCGTTGAGTCGCTAGAAGTGGGCGTAGTACTCGGCCGCTGCCCCGCCGGCATGTCTTGAAAACTGCTCGTCAGTCGTGTGGCAAAGAAATTAGGCAACTGGTGAAGCGTCTGCGTGACGTAATTCACGGTGAGAGCTAAAACCTTGCGCTGCGTGGCTGCGTCGGGGGTTGGATGGCCGGGAATCTCGGCGGCGGGAGGATCAAGAAATGCAGACGTTTCCGCCAAAATCATGAGTGCCTGCCGCGATTTCTCGCCGGGAAGGTCCGTTTCAAGCCTTTCTAGCTTGGAGGTGCTCAACCGTTCGGTCAATTCCAGATCCGACAGTTGCCTGGCAACTTCCGCATCCTGCAAACTGTGTGCCGCGGCAAGCGTCTGCTCCAACCGGTCAACCGTGACCCGTTTTGCGCCAAACGCGGGAAGCATGAATCCACTCAGAGTGAGCAAAAGGGCAAGTGCGCGCATCCCAACCTCTTAAGAAGAGTATCCTTGCGACTCTCTCTTCGACACTCGAAATCCGTATAGGCTCACGGCGCGACAATCGAGCCCACAAAGGACTATCTGGTGTATCACCGCACCACTCGGAAAACGGAAGACGAGGAATGCAGGCCAGGGGGTAAGGTCGCCTATCGACGAATCCAGCGTGTCTCCTGGGCCGGTTGGAACCACCAGGAGACCAACGTGAGAAAGGTGAAAGCCAGTGGCGCAGCATATTTGCCGATGGGATCGCCGATCAGGACGTGAGATGCCACCGCGCCGGACATCTCAAAGAAGACTCCTGCATAGGCCCATTCTCTGAGTCGAGGGAGTCGCGGCCAGAGCAGCGCAGCGACTGCGAGGACCTTCCAGATTCCGACAATGTACAAGACGTAAGTTGGATAGCCGATGGAGCGCACATCCTGTACGACATAGGGAAGGTGCGCAAGGTCCATGAGAGCCCCCGCCAGGATCTCCAAGACGAGAATGGCAGTGCTTGTAATGTAAATGAACCTGCCGTTCATTCGAGATTTCCCTCACGCGCCCCAAGTTTCGAATTCAGTCGGTATTACGAAAATTGTGGCTGCCGGGGTGCATGGATTTGATCTCATCGCGGTGGAAGCTGGACCTCGCGGGGTAACGGGCACTTCGGAGTTTGCCGGGCGCCCCATCCTAGCTTCGCTAATGGTGCGATTGAATCTCTCCCGACTCCGCAGGAATAGGAAATCGAAACACCTCAGCTCCGCCAATGCAGCTCCACCGGCCCATCCATCGGATGCCTCGGGGCAGCGCCACCCGCCGCATCCAGCCGCGCCTGCTTCAGCGCGAAATACCACTTCGCCGGTTTGTCCGCGTCGTCAATCAGCATCAGGCTGGGATTGTGCTTCAGCCCCTCCGCCTGCTGAATCATCGTCACCTGGTCCTGGCGCACAAACCGCGCTCCAAAGAACTTCGCAATCGGCGTCACCAACGGAACGTAATAAAACACGTTCCATGCTGCCACCACATCGATGCGGCACGTCGAGGCCGTTACCGGCGTGACCGTCGTCAGGCTGCTGAACCACTTGTCGCCGCAGCGAATCACTTCAGTCCGCCGATTCGGCAGCACAAAGTCGATTGTCGTCTCGATCGGCTGCCCATACACGCCCAGCAGCTTGTAGGGAGCGGAGTTTCCGCTAGGCGCGTGCGCGCTCATGCGAAAGCCCTCGGGAATCGGCTCGAACCGCTTGGTCTTTTCGCGGATGCTCGCCCGCGAACGCCACCACCACGCCTGGTGCACAAACGGCCCATGCGCGGGGTCCATCAGCCCGATAATGCCGTGATCCACATTGCAGGGCAGATCGGCAGTCAGAAACGCCGTCCGATACCGCGGCCCAAACTTCTTGAGCTCCGGCACCGCAGGCTTTTCGCCATGTGAGCGTTTTCCAGTTCCGAGTCCGGGAACAAATACCCATGCATGCCCGTCCCGCTCTTCGCAGGGAAACGCCGTCGCATAAATGCGGGTCGCATCCAGATGATCCTGGCCGGTTAGCGATGGAATCAGTTCGCAACGCCCGCTGCACGGCTCAAACTCCCACCCGTGGTAGCGGCAGGTCACGCGCTGGCCATCAAACCAGCCCTCGCTCAGCGGAATCCCGCGATGCGGACAGTTGTCGCGCATCGCAAACAGCTTCCCGCTGTCTAACTTCCCCAACACCAGGGGAATACCAAGAAGCATCGCTTTGGCCAGCTTGTCCTTGCGCAGAGTGTCGGTCCGCAGCGCTGGATACCAGTCGTCGTAAATTAATGTGGCGGTGGGTCCCTGAATGGGAACACCTGCCTCCGTTGTGGTCAGGAACGGCATGTGGCACTCACCATAGCATCCTCGCCGCGGCCGGTGCCAACCAAGTCAGGTAAACAGTGGCGTTGCCGTGATCTGCACCAGCCGATCCTCATTCACAGCGGTGGACATTCCTTCGGAGTCCCAATGCTTCTTGCAGCCAGGAAAGTCGAGCGGGACACACTGCGCAGCAATCCTGCGCTCCCGCATCTCCAGCCCGCCCGGCATGATGTTCAGCAGGCAAGCCACCGCGGTTACGCCGACCCCCGGCTCCCGCTCCCAGCGGTCCAGCCACTTGCCGAATCCAGTGGTGTGAGGCACCAGGTAAACCGTCGCACCAATTTTGCGCATCCGGCGGGTAATGTAATTCACAGAACACTCCGGATCGCAGGCCGCGCAGGTCATGTCCACGCCACGCACCCTTGCCTTGCAGGTGTCCGCGCGCGCACCCCTCATGCAAGCAGGCACCAGCACCACCTTGCGCGCCGTCCGTTCAAACGCCTTGCGCAAACCCTGGTTCATCACCTCGGCGGCCACCATGTTCAGGTGATACTCAACGGACGCCCTGCCGCAAAAGAGCTGGTCTTCCCGGCAACCATGGTTCGCGTACTCCGTGGCCAGAAATCCATCCACGCCCCGGGTATAACTTCCCAGGGCATCAGCAGCTTTTCGTTCAAAGTCCGAGAAGAGATCGCTGGCCACCTCAATCCAGCGGGCAGCCTCCGAAACTTTGAGCGTTCCCAGATAGCTCCGCCAGTGATCGACGCGCATGGCTTCCTGCTCCAACTCGCCCGTAGCGCGCATCCACGCAACAAGGGCAGGCAACTGGTGCAGCAGATCCGCGCCCGCGCATTTCTTGTCCCCGCTTGCCACTGCTGATGTCCGGTCCAGAAATCCCTTGAAAAGCGCTCCACGCGCCCGATCCAACGCAGGTTTCATCCACTTCGCCTGATGCCGAAGCCGCACTAGCTCGCGCGCCACCTCGATAGCCCATCGCGGGGTACTCGCTGCTCTGCAAGCGTAGAGGTTCAGCGCCATCCCCAGCGTCAACAGATCCAGCGCGTATTCTCCGCGGCTGCGCGGAGCCTCGCACAAATTCAATTGCACGTGGTGGTTGTAGCCATTGAGCGCGAACGAAGCTCTCCGTTCGACTTCCGCCACCAGGCCAACGCAAAAGCCTGCTGCATCCTCGAAAAAGCGATCGGAGCAGCCGTCCTTGAGCCGCAGATCATAAATGTGCTCGGAATGGTAAGGACAAGACGACGAGCCAGCCCGGCCGACGACGCCAACCGTTTCCCGCAGCGGGTCCGATTCAGTGGGGGCTTGCATCCCACGGCTCTTTCCGGCATGCAACGCGCAGGTTCGCACCCGCGCGGATGACCACACAGCATCATACGCTCGCTCTGCTAAAAGGTTCCGTGTATTTTGGCCGTCCTTGGTGCTCTTATTCGGGCGCCCCACTCCTGCCCAGCGCACCCCATAAGCTGCGGCGTGTGCGAAACCGGACATTCTGTGCGTCCATGAACACCAGCAGCGCAGTCGTCCATGCGATTCATGACCTTGAACTTACATCGCATCAATGACTTGCCTTCGGGGAACTCTTTGGCGCGCCACATGCTGAATAGGAGGATAATTACTCTTTCACACGAAAGAAGATGTGGGAGGCGACCGTATGGCTGGACTGCTTCAGGATGTCCGCTACGCGTTGCGGCAGCTACGCAAGAGTCCGGGATTCGCAATCACTGCCGTTTTGATGCTGGCGCTCGGAATCTGCGCCAACAGCACAATTTTCAGCTGGATCGATGGGACCATGCTTCATCCTGTCCCCGGGGCGCGGGATACCGGCGAACTGGTCACCATCATGCGTGGAGCCTGGAGCACATCGCCATCTCCACCGCTCTCGTACCCCGACTATCGCGACCTGCGAGAGACGAACCAAAGCTTTACCGGCATTCTGGCCTATCACCACGACTGGCTGGCGCTGACGGGAGGAACCGCGATTCCCGAGCGCATCTACGTGTCCAACGTGTCAGTGAATTACTTTGACGTGCTAGGAATCCAGCCATTCATGGGCCGCTTTTTGCGGCCGGATGAAGAAGCGACGCAGAGCAGCATTCCTTTTGCGATTCTGAGCTATTCGCTCTGGCAGGCACGTTTCAATGCGGACCCCGAAATTGTGGGCAAGTCCATTGAAATGGCGCAGCACCCGGTGACCGTGATCGGCGTGGCGCCGAAAGGATTCATCGGCTGCATGCCAGGGATCCGCGAAGATGCGTGGCTGACGCTGGACCCAATGGGGAATTCGTCGCGGATGCTTCAGCGCGGCAATACGTGGCTGAACGTGATGGGGCGGCTGCGTCCTGGCGTAAGCCGAGCCAGCGCTACGCAAGAACTGGAAGGGCAGATGCGGCGCCTGGTGGCTGCCTATCCCAATGACCACCTGGGCGTGAACACCATCACGCTCGATCCGCTGTGGCGTGCGCCTTTTGGCGCCAATGGATACCTCGCGGAGTCGCTGCCGATTCTGCTGGCGATTGCGGGTGTGGTGCTGCTGTTGACCTGCGCCAACGTGGCCACGCTGGCCCTGGTGCGATTCGTGGCACGGCGCCGCGAGATTGCGATTCGCCAGTCGCTGGGCGCAAACCGCATCCAGTTCATGCGCCAGATGATCCTGGAAGGCCTGTTAATCGCGCTCGGTGGAGGCGCGGTCGCCCTCGTTCTGACTTCATGGACGGCAAAGATGTTTGAGCGCTTCATACCGCCCAATGCCAACCCCATCGTATTGAATGGTGTTGTTGATAACAATGTGATCCTGGCGATTTTGCTGATGGTCGTTGTCTCCACCGCGATTTGCGGGGCGCTGCCCGCCTGGCGATCGTCGCTCGTATCTCCGGCCGAAGTACTCAAGGACGAAGCGGCCAGTGTTTCGGGAGGCGCACACAATCGCAATCTTCTCAGCAGCCTGGTTGTCGCGCAGATCGCTCTCTCCCTCGCGCTGCTGGTTACCGCAGGGCTATTTCTGCGCACGCTCCGCAACGCCAGCGAAGCCGATCCGGGCTTTGGCCGGACACATGTGCTGCTTACTTCCTTCGATATGGAGTCGACAGGATACTCGTGGGACGACGCCAACCTATTCAAGCACAAGTTGCTGGCCAAGTTGGAAGTCATTCCAGGCGTAACGTCCGTCGCCTTGTCTGACTGGGTTCCCCTGAGCTTCACACGTGGATCGGGCGATGCCTTTCCAGAGGGTTATGTCCCCAGACCCCACGAATCAATGGAGGTGCGTCGGGCATCTGTAACCGCCGGATATTTTGACACGATGCGGATCCCGCTGCTTGAGGGCCGCGCTTTCACGACTGACGATGGCGAAAAATCCCCGCGCGTGGCGATCGTCGACCAGACGATGGCCAACCATCTCTGGCCGGCACAAAACCCTTTGGGCAAACGGTTCAACATGTATGGCGATTTGTTTACCGTCGTGGGCGTGGCGAAAAACAGCAAGCACCAAGAGATGAATGAGCCGCCCGAGCCGCTGGTCTATCTGTCCTTATTCCAGTTCGGGGGCCCACAGACAATTATTCATGTACGCACTGCCGGCGATCCTGAACGGTTGGCCGCGCCGGTCGAGCAGGCCATCCATCAGCTCAACTCGAAACTCCCTGTCTTCGATGTGCGTACACTTGAGGAAAGTATCCAAATGGGCAGCATGTTC
Source organism: uncultured Acidobacteriaceae bacterium (assembly GCA_963800145.1). GTDB lineage: Bacteria > Acidobacteriota > Terriglobia > Terriglobales > Acidobacteriaceae > Telmatobacter. Next base: position 513,082 of record CAWCZX010000003.1, read on the forward strand.
GCGGTGATTGAAACCACTTTCGCCTCGGCCTTCGCGATCCTGGCCCTGGTACTGGCGGCCTCAGGCATCTACGGCGTGGTGGCCTACCGCACACAATTGCGCACTCATGAAATCGGCATCCGCGTTGCTTTGGGCGCTTCGCGGGCCGATGTGCTAAGGCTGGTGCTCTCTCAGGGCTTACGCCTCACAGCCATAGGTCTTTGCCTGGGCCTTGCCTTGGCACTGGGGCTCACGCGCTTCTTCAGCGGCCTGCTCTATGGCGTCAGCGCCAATGACCCGTTGACGGTGGTCTCTGTCACGGCAATATTGGCGGTCGTCGCAGTGCTGGCCTGCTATCTGCCGGCGCTCCGAGCCATGCGCGTCGACCCGGTGGCCTCCATGCGCGTCCAGTAATTCTTGCGGCGGGCCTGTGGCCAAGCCCGCTATTCACGTCGATTACTTGGTCGGCCGGCTCGCCGGAGGAACGATGCCGTTCATCCGCAGATAGACCACCATCTGCCCGTAGTGATCCATCATGTGTGCAATGCCGAAGGCCGCCATGCCCCCGCGCGTGCCGTTGGCCGTCATCAAAAAAGCATTCTCCGGTGTAATGCCGTCGCAATAGGCGTGAGCCTGCGTCAATGAGTCCTTCAGCGCATTGAGGATGTCCGCCCTGGTGGTCAGCTTTTCAATCGCATCCTGCTTGGCCTTCAAGTCGGCTTCGGAGAATGTACCTCCGCCGAAGAAGTAATAGTTTGATTCGGCGACGTGCTTCACCTGCGAGCCAAATGAACGCACGCCTTTGAACTCGCCTTGCGCCGGGGCAAAATCGAACTTGTCTTCCGGCATCGCTTCGGCGGCGGAAACGAACTCCTGCTCTATCAGGCTCAACAATTTTCCATACGCCTGGGCTGGGGGAATCGGCGTGCCGACGGCAGGTTTCGCGGGCGCCGCGGCTTGGGAAAGCGCAAACGTGGATGCGGCTGCCAGCAGACAGCAGCCCAGAAAGAGTCCCGTAAAACGAGTGTGTGTTGCCATAAACTTTCTCCTCCCGCGGCTTTTCGAGCGGTTCCTCAATTCACGTGCTCTTTTTGGAATCGTGCAAGGCGCCATTTTCTTGAGGAAAATGCCACTTGAGGCGGTGACTTCGAGGTTGAGTCATTGTGGATCCGCTGTAAGCCGCGTGAACGCAATCTACCAGAGCGGCATCGATTCCCGATAGCGCTCCGTGTGAATCTGTTGTAGATTGTTCTGACCACCGAACAAAACAGTTTTGTGATGGATCGACGTACAAGCGTGATGAATTGGGCAATCAGGTTCTTCAGGAACACTCGTCCACCTTGATGAGTCTGCCATCTTTCAGAGTGAATCGATCGCCTCGCCACACGATGGTGTTGCCGGCAAACCCCGCCACCCAAACCCCCATGGCCACCACGTCGCGCAACGGCAGCAGCCAGAGATTGGGCAGCACCTGGTGATCGCCCAGCACTTCGGCGCCCACCATCATTGCCAGCGTAAGCCGCAGAAAGAAGCTCATCCCCAGCAGCCAAAGGCTCAGCGGGCTTAGCCCGCTGGCCACCACATTGATGAGTGCCCAACCCAGCCCATGAGTAAAAATGAGCCCCGCATAGCCCCATGGCCGCGAATCACGAACTGTCCGCGCCCAGCGAAGCTGGTGATCGATAAACCCGCGCCATCCGTACGCCGCAATCGCAGTTTCCACAACTTCCGGCGACAGTTCCACCCGATAACCTTCCCGTGCCACCCGCGCGCCGAGTTCATAATCGTCGGCCAGGTAGTCCAGCAGCGAAGCCAGGCCGCCGATGTGCTCCAATGCCTCGCGGCGCACGGCCAGCGTCGAGCCCAGGCCGTAATGCAGCCCGCCCTCGATCATCTTCGAAAGCAAAACTCCGGCCTGAAAATCCGTCGCAATCCCCAGCGCCTCCAGCCGCGACGCGAGCGTATCGTGCGCGCGTCCGCGATACAGTGCGGTCACCAGTCCCACGGGCCGCGGGTTCTGCGGGTACACGCCTGGATCCTGGGTGAACGAGGCCATCACCCGCTTAAGGTAGCGCGGTCCGACGGTAATGTCAGAGTCGTTGATGAGCAGGAAATCGTAACGCGCATGCGGCACAAGCTGAAACAGCGCACTGACTTTGCCGTTGGCTCCCAGCCGCTCAGGACATTCGATCAGGCGAATCACCCGGTCTGGAAACTCGCGCTGCAATTGCTCCACCGCTCTTGCCGCAGGATCGTCGAGAGACGAGACGGCGAAGAGCATTTCGTAGTTGCCCGCATAATCTTGCCTGCAATGGCTGCGAAAAGCATCCATCATGCCGGGGTCAAGGCCCTTGAGGGATTTGAGAACGCTGACGTTGGGAGAGAATGCCGCGAGCTTCGCGCGACGAGAAGCGAGAAAGCTGCGGGCCGCAATCATCGCAGCGATAAAGTAGCCCATCCCGGCCACGGCCAGCGCCGTCGTCGCCACTTCCACGGCCAGGGCCAAAGCGTGCGGCATCACTGTCGCTAGTGTAGCGAACGACAGCTTCTAGCTGCTAGCTCCCAGCGTCAGCTCGGGGCGCCGGTCTGTATTGAAAGCGGCCGAGGAGGAGAAGCCGAGGCTAGAGGCTGAAAGCTGACGGCTAGTGGCTACTTCACTCATACCGCAGGGCCTCGATCGGGTCCATCGAGGCTGCTTTCCACGCCGGGTAAATGCCGAACAACAGTCCGATTGCGCAGGAGACGCCAAAGGCAATCGCAACCCAGGTGAGCGAAAGCGCTGCATGCAGGAACGACACCGCATAATGCAAGATCAGCGTAAACACTGATCCGGCGAAGATTCCGAGCAGCCCCCCCACAGCGCAGAGCGTAACTGCTTCCAGCGTGAACTGAAGAAGAATATTCTTCCTCGTTGCGCCAATAGCCTTGCGAATTCCAATCTCACGGGTACGCTCTGTGACCGAGACGAGCATGATGTTCATTACGCCCACACCGCCCACCATTAGACCTACTGAAGAAACGGCAACCATAAAAAGAAACAGCCCGCCGGTAAGTGAATTCCAGAGCCGCGTCAGCGTATCGGGGCCAAAGATCGCGAAATTATCATCCTGCTCGGTGCGCACCCGCCTGCGAATGCGAAGAAGTTCACGCACTTCTTCAACGACTAAAGCCTTGTGCGCGGGATCGTCATATTTCAATGTGATCCAGAAATCCTTCATCTCCGGATGGATCTTGAGGAAGGTTCCAAGCGGAAAGTACGCGGCATTGTCTTGCGTATTCCGCCCGCTTCCGAACGGTTGCGGCTGTTTGTCGAGAACTCCGATCACCGTAAAGATGTCTCCACTGCATTCAACGTCTTTTCCAAGAGGAGACTCGTCAGGGAACAGATCCTCGGCAGCGTCATGTCCCAGCACCACGACACTCGCGCTGCGCGCTTCCTCGGGATCCGACCACATGCGGCCTTCAATCAGCTCGATATCGTTGGTCTCTTTAACCGCCGACGTGTCCCCGTACAAAATGGTGTTTTGAATCTTGTGAGTGCCATGCTTCAGCGATACATTGCCGATGCCGAGTTGAAAATTTTGATACGTCACACCCGGATCGACCGCGACCACATACGGCAGGCTGCGCATCGCGATGCCATCCTCGTAGGTAAGCTGCTTGCGATTGAGTTCCTGGGTCGTAGGACGCTTGCCAAATGGTTCAAAGCGAAAAATCCAAAGATCGTTGGTGCCCAGTGAGCGGACAAACTGATCGATGTTTGTGTTCAATCCATTGATGGCTGAGGAGATCAGGATCACCGTGGAGATGCCGATCGAGATCCCCAGAATTGTCAGGCTGGAGCGCAGCTTATTCTTGCGCAGAGTTTCAAACGCCAGCTTCACAGATTCTTTTGAGTCGGCGAAACGCATCTATAGCTCCGCTCTGAGCGCTGCAATCGGGTCAAGTTGCGCAGCCTTATGTGCAGGGTAGACCCCAAAGAACAAACCGACGGCCGTTGCAACAAACAAGCTAACCAGAATCGACCACACCTGAACTGACGAGGGGAATGCGATGATCAAGGTAATCCCCTTTGCCGCGGCAATGCCTGCAATGACGCCGATTACCCCACCTACCATTGACATTGTGGCCGACTCGATCAGGAACTGCAGCAGGATGTCATTGCGGCGCGCGCCCAGCGCCTTGCGTACGCCAATCTCGCGGGTGCGCTCGGTCACCGAGACCAGCATGATGTTCATGATCACAATGCCGCCAATCACCAGGGAGATACTGGCGATAGCTGCAACGACGGCTCCGAAGCTGTTCAGAATCTTGCCGAGCAGGTTTTGGAAGGTTGCGCTCGTGTCCACCGTGAAAGAGTCCGGCGCGTCAGGAGCTAGGTGACGCCGAGCGCGCATGATCGTTCGCAGTTCATCGGATACCACATCGGTCACCTCTCCGCCTCCGCCCGCGTCCACGTAGATATCCATGCTGGCATTGGAACCGTGCGACTCAAGAAAGGCCGTGAGCGGGATTGCAACCCAATTGTCCATGCTCATGCCCAGCATCTTGCCTTGAGCCTCTCCTACACCAATCACCGTGTAGGGAGCGCCATCCACGCGAATCTCCTTGCCCAGTGGATCGCCCGTGCCCAGCAGATTATCAACAATATCGGTCCCCACAATCGCTACGTGTGCACTATGAGTATCCTCGACTTCCGTGAAGCCGCGTCCCAGCGCAATGTTGAGATTCGAGAGTGCCGGCATAGTCCAGGTCCAGCCGCGAATATTCGTATCGGTCGTGGAGTTTTTCCCATACACCACACTGCCTGTGGCACTGCGGCGCGCTCCCACTGAGGCGCACGACCTGCACTCGGAAAGAACTGCCTTGTAGTCGTCGATGGTAACGTCTTTTCGCTTCTGGAAAGCCAGGTACTCTTCGAGCGTGATGAATGTATCCGGCATTTTGCTGACCGTCACCACGCCTGCCCCGTACGTGTTGATCTTGGTGGTCACAAATGCTTTGGCGCCGTTGGTCAGCGTCACGACCATAATCACGGAGGCCACCCCGATCATTACGCCCAGCAGCGTAAGGATACTGCGCATCTTGTTGGCCCACAGCGACTGCAACGCGAGCTTGATGGCCTCAATCAGCTTCATGGTTAAGCTTTCCCGTGCCCTGTAAGCAGCTCCCGGCGCTCTTCAAAACAGCCGTCCTTGGCGAAATCGACCTCAGCAAGCTTACGCCATTGGAGATGCGGGTGTTGGTCTTCTCGAGAACCCAAGGGCGGCCTTCACGAGTGCGACTACGGTGATGCCATACATCAGAAGTAGGTGACCTGACCACAGTTCTCCCGCACCATTTCGTTACGAAGGTCATATCAACCGGCGCGGTTATCACTCATTTTGTTGTTTGTTGCTTCCTTATTCATACCTCAAAGCCTCGATAGGGTCTAGATTGGCCGCTTTCCATGCGGGATAAATCCCAAATACGAGGCCGATCAGGCAGGAAACGCCAAACCCAACCAGCACCCACATGGTCGAAAGCGCAGCCGGTAGGCCGATGGGAAGGAAATAGACAATCCAGGTGAGTACAGCGCCCAGCATTAACCCGATCAGGCCGCCCAACGCGGATAGTGTGACTGCCTCCACGGTGAACTGTGTCAAAAGCGCTCGCTTGGTTGCGCCGAGGGCCTTGCGTACGCCGATCTCGCGGGTGCGTTCAGTCACCGAGACGAGCATGATGTTCATGACCCCCACCCCGCCGACCATCAGACCCACGCTGCTGACCGCAATCATGAACAGCACCAGCCCCCCGGTAAGCTGGTCCCACAATTTGCTCAACGAGTCGGGCCCAAAGATCTCAAAATTGTCCGGCGCCTCCACTTTTACCTTCCGGCGGATGCGCAACATCTCGCGAATTTCTTCTTCCACCAGAGACTTGTTCTTGGGGTCGTCGTACTTCACGCTGATGTACATGTCCTTGATTTCCGGGTACAGGTTATGAAAGGTGCCTAGCGGAAAATAGACCCCGTTATCCGCCGGATTCTTGCCCGAACCAAAGGGCTGCTTGCGCTTTTGAACGACACCGATGACCGTGTAGAGCCCGCTGGCAACGTTCACGTCTTTTCCGATCGGGTCTTCGTTGCCAAACATCTCCTCCGCGGTGTCATGGCCGACCACGCAGACATGCGCATGCCTCTGGTCCTCGCTGTCGTTCCAGAACCGGCCCTCCTGCACGGCAATCTCCGACACCGACTCTATCTGGGCGGTCGAACCCATCAGAAATGCCCCGGCAACCTTTCTGCCGTTGTACTTCACGCTCACATCTCCCACGTGGAACGTCTCATTCACATGCCGGTAGGAGCCATCTGTCGCAACCACATGGGGCAGTGTGCGCAGGGCGATCACGTCATCCAAGGTCAACTTTTTGCGCGTAAGCATCTCCGTAGTGGGCCGCACGCCGATCATGGGCATATGAAACACCCAGAACACGTTCGATCCCATCGACGTTACCCAGTCGGAAACGCGATTGTTCAGTCCATTAATGACCGAAGAGATGGTGATCACAGTGGTGACCCCAATAACGATACCCAGGATGGTCAATCCCGAACGCAGCTTGTTTGTCTTCAGCGTATCGAGCGCCAGCTTGACCGATTCGCGGGTCTGCCCTCTTGCCATAGGGGCTAGCCTCTGGCTCTTAGCTTCCAGTTTCCAGTCGCTCTCGTCTGTGACGCCGCCAACACGTGATCGGACACTGTTCACTAACAACGTTCAGCGACTTTCCGGCAAAGCTGAAAGCTGGCGGCTGGAAGCGAGAGGCTGCCTTACTCGTACCGCAGCGCCTCAATCGGGTCAAGGTTGGCCGCCTTCCATGCCGGATAAATCCCAAATACCAGGCCGATGAAGCAGGAGACTCCAAAGCCCGTTAACACCCACCCTGTGGACAAGCTGGCGGGCAGGCCAATCGGCAGGAAATACACGATCCATGTCAGCACGGCGCCCAGCAGAATGCCGATAATGCCGCCTACAGCGCACAGCGTTACCGCCTCGGTGGTGAACTGCGTCAGCAATGTCCGCTTGGTGGCGCCAATTGCCTTGCGCACGCCGATCTCGCGCGTGCGTTCGGTCACCGAAACCAGCATGATGTTCATCACGCCCACGCCCCCCACCATCAGGCCCACGCTGCTGACAGCAATCATGAACAGTACCAGCCCGCCGGTAAGCTGCCCCCACAACTTCGACAGCGAGTCCGGCCCGAAGATCTCAAAGTCGTCAGGCGACTCCACACGCACCTTGCGTCGCACCCGGAGCAGCTCTCGAATCTCCTCCTGCACGAGCGCTTTGTTTTTCGGGTCGTCGTACTTCACACTGACCCACATATCCTTGTCTTCCGGATGCAGGTTGTGGAACGTGCCCAGGGGGAAGATGACCATGTTGTCGTTCGGGTTTTTGCCGCCGCCAAATGGCTGCTTACGCTTGTCCAGCACACCAATCACCGTGTAGAGTCCAGTCTCTACGCTGACTTCTTTGCCGACGGCAGGCTGGTCTCCGAACAGTTGCTCCCACGTATCGTGGGCAAGCACGCAGACGTGCGCACCCCGTTTATCTTCATCGTCGGTGTACATCCGGCCCTGCAAAAGGGGCATGTCCGACACTTCGCTGACCGCGGCGGTTGAGCCTTGCAGAATCGAGCCCGCCGCCTTCTTGTTGCCGTATTTCACACTCACCTGGCCTACGCGGAACTGCCCGGTATGCTGGAATCCGCCGTCAGCGTTTACCACATGGGGAAGCGTGCGCAGTGCCTTCACGTCGTCCAGCGTGAGTTTCTTGCGGGCCAGCATCTCTGTCGTCGGGCGCACCCCGATCACAGGCAAATGAAAGACCCAGATGACATTGGTGCCCAGCGAAGCCACGAAGTCGGACACACGATTATTCAGTCCGTTGATCACAGACGAAATCGTGATGACGGTCGTCACGCCGATTACGATGCCAAGCACCGTCAAGCCCGAACGCAGCTTGTTCGTCCGCAGCGTCTCCAGCGCCATCTTTACCGATTCTCGCGTTTGTCCTTGCGCCATAGAAACAGCTCCTAGCCCACCTTCTAGCCTTCAGGCGTTCCGTCCCGAAAGTTCGCCGAAAACACCCTGTCATCCTGAGCGCAGATTGGCGCGTATTTGCGGCAATCGTAGCGGAAGGACCTGCGGTTCGGGACCTCAACTTACCGAACGGCTAAAGCTTCAATGCTATGCGGCTTCGCTCAACCGCAACAAGCATCAATTTCATTTCCTCGCGCCCGCTTCAGCTAGAGGCTGGAAGCTGGCGGCCCCACTCACATCTCCGACCTGAGAGCCACCACCGGGTCCAGTCGTGCCGCCTTGCTGGCCGGATAGACACCGAAGAAAATCCCCACCGCACCGGCAAGGAAGAGCCCGAGGAAAACGGCCCATATCGGCACGGCCGTCGGGAAGCCTACAAAAATCGTAATCAGTTTGCCGACGAGGACGCCGCCCATCACGCCAAAGAACCCGCCAATCAACGCCAGCAGCGCGCTTTCGATCAGAAACTGCATCAGCACGTCGCGCTGCTTTGCGCCCAGCGCCTTCCGTACTCCTATCTCTCGCGTCCGCTCGGTCACGCTCACCAGCATGATGTTCATGATGACCACTCCGCCCACTACCAGTGCGATCGAGCCCAGTCCCAGCACCACCCACGCAAACACGCCTAACAGTTGGTTGGCGATGTCGAGAAATGTGTCGTTCGTTTCAACCTCAAAATCATCCGGCGTCCCCGGCGCATCATGCCGGCGCGTCCGCATCAGCACCCGCACCCCATCCTCCGCGCGCTCCATGGCGGCCGCTCCGCCGCTGGCGCGTGCGTAGATATCGACTGAGTCGTTGTAGCCGTAAACCTGTTGGTAAGTCGAAAGCGGAATGGCCACCCAGTTGTCCTGCGACTGTCCCAGCGTTTTGCCCTGGCGGTCGCCTACTCCCACAATTGTGTACGGAATGCCATCAACGCGAATTTCCTTGCCGATCGGGTCGCCCTCGCCCAGCAGATTATCCACGATGTCGTAGCCCACAATGACGTCCTTGGTGGCATGCTCATCATCGACAGGAGTGAAGCCGCGCCCCAGAGCAATATCGATATTGTTCAATTCGAGCATGGTCCAGGTGTATCCGCGCACCTCGGTGTTGTTGCTGGAGTGCCCGTTGGCTACCACGTTAGTCGATTTGCTCAGCAGCGCTCCCACTTCGCTGCAATCCGTGCAAGAATCCTTCACCGCTTCGTAGTCTTCAATGCGAATGATTTTGCGCTTTTGGAACTTCAGGTATTCCTCGGCCGAAAAAATCACGCTGGACATCCGCGTAACCGTGAATACGTCCGCCCCGTAGCCCGAAAGCTTGGTGCTTATATATCTCTTCGCGCCTTGCACGAGGGTCAGGACCATGATCACCGAGGCCACGCCCATCACCACCCCGATCAGCGTCAGGATGGAGCGCAGCTTGTTGCCCCACAGAGACTGCAGCGCGAGTTTAAAGGCCTCGATCAGCTTCATAGCTTCGCTTTTCCTCGGAATGCAACCTAAGCCGTCAACGGAATAGGTTTTCGCCCCGGTGAGGGCATCGTCGCAGGTGCGCCCTTCACGGACGACTACTCAATCTGACGGATGAAACACCTGAGCGGACCCAAATCCGCATTTCCTGCCGGCACATTCTCAGAATACGTGAACACCTCTTCGCCGGTTCCGAGCGCTCTCTATTTTGCCGGAACCGCACCGTTCCTGATGCACCCCCGGAATTTGCCCGCACTAACAGCCTTCGACTCTCTCAAATCCATATCGCGATATCTGCCGGATTACACGACTAGCCCGATCGTTCAATCTCGACGCCATCAGCAGACCGCTCCACGCCGTCGCAATTTTCGAGAACCGCTGCCATCTAACCGGCGTACCATACGGTTGCAGACCTGTTAGTACACCATGCCGGTAGCCTGATACCGGTTCAGCTCAACCCACACCATCTCCCTTTGGAGGCCCGATGATCTGCGCCCGCTCCCGTTTTGCGCGTTTTGCGCTCTATCTTGCCGTTCTCTCCCCTTTGTTCCTCTCCGCCCAAACTCCAGCCGATCATCCGCTCCTGCTGCGCAACCCGTCCCTCTCGCAGGACAAGATCGCCTTTCTCTACGCCGGCGATATTTGGACGGTCAGCCGGCAGGGTGGCGACGCCCAGCGGCTCACATCGAATGGGCACGTGCAGGCCGGTCCATTTTTCTCCCCAGACGGCTCCCAGATTGCCTACTCCGCCCATCTCCTCGGCAATACCGACGTCTACGTCGCTCCCGCTGAGGGTGGTGTTCCCCGTCGTATCACCTGGCATCCGGGCGGAAGCCAGGCGGTTGGCTGGTCGCCGGACGGCAAAAACGTCCTCATCGCCAGCGGTGCGCTAAGCTATCGACACTTCCTCAAGCTCTTTCTCATACACGCTGACGGCTCCGGCATGCCGGAGCCGCTCCCTTTGCCTGCGGGCGCGCAGGCTTCCTACTCGCCCGACGGCCAATCGCTGGCCTATGAACCCATCACCAAGTGGGAGCCGGCCTGGAAGCGCTATGTCGGCGGACAAACCACGCCCATCTGGATCGTGAACCTTAAGACTCTCGATCTGGTCAAGGTCCCGCGCGACAACTCCAACGACTCGGATCCTGTATGGGCCGGCAACTCCGTCTACTTCCTCTCTGACCGCAACGGCCCCGTCTCGCTCTTTCGCTACGACACCAGCACCAAAGAAGTCAGCCAGGTGGTGCCCAACAAGAGCTATGACCTCAAATCTGTTCAGGCCGGTCCCGGCGGCCTGGTCTATGAGCAATTTGGCTCGCTCCACCTCGTCGACACAGCAACCAACACGGACAAAGCCCTTACCATTCAGATTCACGGCGAACTGCCCAACCTAGAGCCGCATCTGGCCACCGTTCGGCCCGATGAGATCAGAAATGTGACCTTCTCACCCACCGGGGCGCGCGCCGCATTCGAGGCCCACGGCGAAATCTTCACCGTTCCCGCCGAGAAGGGCGATACCCGCAACCTGACCAACACTTCCGGAGCGGCCGAGCGCAACCCATCTTGGAGCCCCGACGGCAAAACCATCGCCTACTTCTCCGATGTTTCCGGCGAGTACCAGCTCTTCCTTCATGATCAAACCGGATTCAAGGCGCCAACCGTCATCGACCTCGGCCCCGATCCCAGTTATTTCTACAGACCCACCTGGTCGCCGGACTCCAAGCACATCGCCTACGCCGACAAGCACCAGCACCTCTGGGTCGTCGATGTGCCCTCGGGCCCGTCGGCCGCGGCGCCCAAGCCCCTGCTCGTCGATCACGGAATTTACGGCACCTTCGGTTCGGATTTTGGACAGGTCTGGTCACCCGATTCCAAGTGGATTGCCTACGATCGCGACCTTGATAACCAGCTCCACGCCATCTTTCTCTATTCGATGGACACCCACAAATTCACCCAGATTACTGACGGCATGAGCGATACCGCCAGCCCCGCATTTGATGCCAACGGCAAGTACCTCTATTTCATCGAGTCCACCAACGACGGCCCTTCCAACGCCGGCATCGACCTATCCTCGATGGACCGCGCCGAAACCAGCGCACCTTACGTCGTGGTGCTGGCTAAAGACGGTGCCTCGCCCATTCCGCCTGAAAGCGACGACGAGAAAATCAAAGAAGAGAAGAAGGCCGAACCCGATAAGGCTGCCGACGACAAGAAAGACGACCAGAAAAAGGACGCCAAGGACGACAAAGACAAGTCAGCGGATAAAGACAATTCCGCCGACAAAGATAAAGGCACAGCCAAAGACGACCAGGACAAGCCGGTCAAAGTCACCATTGACCTCGACGGCATTGGCAATCGCATTCTTTCGCTCCCCATTCCACCCCGCAATTACGAGGAAATCGCCACCGGCAAGGCCGGGATTCTTTACCTCTTCGAGGGCTCGCCCGTCGGCCGTTCTTCAAGTGAAAACGATGAGGCCGATATTCGTGCCATCTGGCGGTTCACCCTGGAGAAGCGGCATCCTGAAGTCGTGCTCAATGACCTGGACCATTTCACGGTCTCGCATGACGGTTCCAAGGTGCTCTACGCCCGCAAGGACGGTTGGACCATCGCTCCGGCCGACGACCTGAAGCCCGGTAACGACAATCCGGGCAAGCCGCTGAACCTCGGAGGCATGCAGACCACCATCGATCCGCGCGCCGAGTGGCGTCAGATCTACCACGAAACATGGCGCATTCAGCGCGATTTCCTCTATGACCCCAACACCCACGGCCTCTCGATTCCTAAAATCGAAGCCAAATATAAGCCATACCTCGACAGCCTCGCCTCACGCGACGAGTTCACCTATCTCAACATCGAGATGCTCGGCGAAGTCACGATCGGCCACATGTTTGTCGGTGGTCCCCGCCCTCATGACACCTCGCCCAAAACCGGCCTCCTCGGCGCTGACTACAAGATTGAGAACGGCCGCTACCGCATCGTGAAAATTCTCGGTGGCCAGAACTGGACTCCCGGTCTCGCTTCGCCGCTTACCCTGCCTGGCGTCTATGTCAAGGAAGGCGAGTACCTGCTTGCCGTCAATGGGCGCGAACTCCATGCCAGCGACAACCTCTACCAGTTCTTCGACGGAACCGCGGGCAAACAGACGGTGCTCCACGTCGGCCCCAATCCTGATGGAAAAGATGCTCGCGACGTCACCGTCATCCCCATCGACGACGAAGACGGCCTGCGCAACATCGATTGGGTCGAGGCCAACCGCCGCAAGGTCGACCAGCTCTCCGGCGGCAAAGTGGCCTATGTCTACATGCCCAACACCGGTGGTTCCGGCTATTCAAGCTTCAACCGGTACTTCTACTCGCAACTCAACAAGCAGGCCCTGGTGCTCGACGAGCGCTGGAACGAGGGCGGCCTCATCGCGGACTACGTTGTCGACGTGCTCAAGCGCTTTCCGCTTTCTGGCGCCAAAGAACGCGACGGCCTGCCCATCCACGATCCCGTGGGCGCCATCTTCGGTCCCAAAGTCATGCTGATTAATCAGAATTCCGGCTCCGGCGGCGATGCCATGCCCTGGTACTTCAAGAAAGCCGAGGTCGGCAAGCTCATCGGCACCCGCACCTGGGGTGGATTGGTCGGTATCGGCGGCTATCCTCCGCTCATCGACGGTGGCTACGTGATGGCTCCGCGCTACGCCATCTTCGGTTTGCACGGCGAGTGGGAGGTCGAGAACCACGGCATCGCTCCGGATGTACCCGTCGAAGAATTGCCGAAGGACTTCTCCGAAGGCCACGACAAGCAACTTGAAACCGGCGTGCAAACAGTGCTCGACGAACTGAAGACCACTACCTTGCCGGCGTTCCCGATACCGGCCTACCCGAACTACCACAAGGACGACGGTCTGGGAAAATAGTCATGACACGACCAACTCGGTCTTCGAGGTCTCGAAGTCGTCACCTCTCATGGTTGTCATCCTGAGTGGAACGAAGTGAAGTCGAAGGATCTGCGTTTCGGGATGCCTCTGCAAGCATGAGGACCGGGCACCGCTTGTGTGCCCGGCGATTTTCATTCTCCATATGAAGAGTATGGGCGGCGTCTAGGCTCTCTTCACCCTCGCGCAAAAACCGCGCCGAAAGCAGTCTCTCGCGTGATCGTTCACAATGCCTGCCGCCTGCATCCAGGCATAGACAATCACCGGCCCGACAAACTTGAAGCCGCGTCGCTTCAACTCTTTCGACAGGTTCACGGACAGAGGCGACTGCGCCGGAACAGGCCCCTTGTTCTGAATCGGCTCACCTCCGGCCATCTCCCATACCCAATTGGAAAAATCGATGCCGGCGTCTTGCATCTCAATGAAAGCCCGCGCTCCGTTGATCGTGGCTTCGATTTTGGCGCGGCCGCGAATGATGCCTGAATTTGCCATCATCCGCTCGATATCGGCTTCTCCGAACCCAGAGACTTTGGTTGGATTGAAGCCACGAAACGCCTTCCGAAAAGCTTCGCGCTTGCGCAAAACGATGATCCAGGCCAGCCCCGCCTGAAAGCCTTCGAGCATCAGGAGCTCCCAAAGCGCGCGGCTATCGAACTCCGGCACACCCCACTCTTCGTCGTGGTACGTGCGCAGCAGCGGATCGCTCTCCGCCCATAGGCACCGCCGCAGGGATTTTTCTTTAATTGTCGCCATCTTATTGCCCTGAGTCCCCAACGCACCGGTTGCCATCGATCGTCGGGTGCCGCATTCTAACCGCGTTTTTTGCGCTTGGGGTGGGAAAACGAACCTCTCCCGGCACACCCATCGAGCCGTCCTATCAAACCGTCGTTCGATAGGACTCGGCCGTCGCTCGAATCCCTTCCGCGTAGGGCGTCCCCGCAAACCCGAAGGCCTTCGCGTACTTCGACGAATCGAACAGGTAGGGCGAATCGTTCTGGTAGAGCATCTCATGCACTTCGCTGACCGGCGGATTGAACCATCCGAAAACCCGCACCATCGAGCGGCTAAGCAGCCGGTCTTTCGGCTCTACTCCCATCGCCTCTGCCACGCGCGCAATGAACTCCCTCCCAGTCAAAGCGCTGGGCGCGGTCGGCATATGCCAGGTCTGATTCCATGCCGACTCGCTTTCGGCCAGTTTGACCAACGCCTGTGCCGCATCCGGAGTGTAGGTGTAGGAGTGAGGCACGGAATCGTTCACCAGGCAAATCGCCTTCTGCCCCTTGCTCATCGGTTCAAAGACCAGGGTATTCGGCATTCCGGTCCTCGCATGAGGTCCGTAAAAATCCGCGGCGCGCGCAATCATCGCCGTCAGACTTCCGGCCTTCCACTCGTTCATCAGAGCTGTTGCGATTTTGGCGCGAATCTCCCCCTTCTTGCTGCACGGGTTGAAACGCGTCTCTTCCGTCATCGCGCCTCTCACTCTTCCATACATGTACACATTGTCAAAGAAGATCAGCTTTGCTTCCGCACGCTTGCACGCCTCAATGGTGTTGGCCATGATGCGCGGCCATGTCTCCGCCCATACTTTGTGGTCGTACTTCAACCCGGCCAGCAAGAACACAACACTTGAGCCCGCCACCGCTTGAATCGTCTGAGCCTTGTCGATCAGATCGGCGGATACTGTCTCAACCGCAGCACCGGGCATGGCTGCCCCACGCCGACTCACAAGCCGAAGCGGTCGATTGCATCCCGCAAGCAATCTGACCAATTCGTTGCTGATCGCGCCACCCGCGCCAAGAATCGTGATCATCGGCTGATCCTCTCTTAGACCGCGTTACGACCCCTGAACCTTATTCCCTGGTCCCTGATCCCTAATCCCTGTTCCCTGTATCTCTCACCTTCCAGAACTGCCAAACCCCTTTTCCGCCCTCGCCGACACTTCCAGTGTTTCCACTTCTTGGATGAGGCCAGTCAAGACGGGGACAGGAATCACCTGCGCAATCTTTTCGCCGGCTTTCAATTCCAGCGCAGCCTCGCCCAGGTTGGTCATCAGCACCAGGATCTCGCCCCGATACCCGGCATCGATCACGCCTGCCGTCGTCGCAATACCTCGTGCCGCCATCGACGACCGATCCCTCACCAGCAGGCCCAACGGCGCGCCCGTCTCCGGATGTCGAGCTTCGACGGCAATCCCGGTCCGCACCCGCAGTGTTGCGCGCGGCTTCAGCACAACCTCCTCCAGCGCAAACAAATCGTAGCCCAGATCCTCGCCCGGATGCGCCACCACCGGCATCCGGGCCCCCGCTTCAAGCAGCTTCACTCGCAACATGAACCGATAGTAGCAGCGGCGGGAGCGGAGTTAGCGGAACTAGACTGAGGCGCTCTTAGACCCCTTGGACTCGCCCTCCGCCGATATAGCCGACGCCGAACTCCGCTGACGCGGCATCGTGGGCCAACTCCCTTAGCCCAAAAATGGCCAGCCCCGACTGGGGTTCTCCCAACCGGGGCTGCTTTTTCATTCGGCAAGAGGACCTGTAAGCCGAATTCTGTCGTGTGCGGTCATTCCTCTAGGCGCCGCGTTGCCGCGGACACTCATCAGCGACCTACCCGGAGGTTCCGGCAAAAGCTCGAGCCGCCTGGGCGCATCGGGCCGATGCGCAGCCTCGCCTGGCTCTTGGCGAAAGCTTCCCTCCCTATTTGGTCTTGCTCCGTGTGGGGTTTACCCTGCCCCGGCCTTTACAGACCGGGCGGTGCGCTCTTACCGCACCATTTCACCCTTACCCCGGCACTGAGGCCGCAAGCGGCTTCAGGGTCGCCCTCTCGAAAGAGGGGTAGCCGAGGCGGTATCTTTTCTGTGGCACTGGCCGTCCATGGGCCTTGAAGCCCACGTCCCGGACGTTATCCGGCACACTGCCCTGCGGAGTTCGGACTTTCCTCCCCCGGATTGCCCGCTTGAGCAAGCAATCCGGCAGCGACCGCCCGGTCCTCCTGCCAGTCCCTAGTCTATCGCGAAAGCGCGTCCGCCGGTTCCACCCGAACAGCATCTGGCCGGTACTTGAGCTTGAAATGCATCCTCATTGATTTCAACATCTGAATCGCGAGCCGCTGCAAGACCATCCATTGCCTTAGCAGTGAAGTTTCTTCCATACGGACCACGCGGAGCGGCTGCCCCTTGTTGATTCTCCGGGCAAGCCCGATCTAAGGAGACCTTATGAAGATTGCCGCCACCATCGCCCGTTACCTGTTGGGCATCATCTTCCTCTTCTTCGGCTCGAACTTATTACTCCATTTCCTCCCCAATCCGCCGTTGCCGCCCGGACCGATGAACGACTTCTCAAGCGCGCTCTTCGTGACGCACTACATTTTTATCGTCGGGATTTTTCAGGTTGTGCCCGCGATCCTGCTGCTCATCAACCGCTTTATTCCGCTCGCGCTCACGATCCTCGCCGGAGTGATTATCAACATCGATCTCACCCACATGCTCATGGCTCCCAGCGGGCTGCCGGTTGCGGCGCTCGTCACAATCCTGTGGTTCCTGGTGTTCTACCAGTACCGTTCGGCGTTTTACCACCTGTTTCGGCCGCACCATCCGCAATGAGATCTTCCAGACCTCGGAGCAATCAGTCTCTACAATTAAGAGACGATGATTCAGTACCTCTATCTCGGGCGGGTACCGTACGATGCCGCACTGCGCCTCCAGACCGAGATCGCCGACCTGCGCTACCACGGCCGCGTTGAAAACGTCCTGCTGCTGCTTGAGCACCCTCCGGTACTGACGCTGGGCCGCAACGCCAATCGAACCAACATCCTCGCCTCCGATGACTTGCTCGTCCAGCGCGGGGTCACCATCCACGAAATCAATCGCGGCGGCGACGTCACCTACCACGGGCCCGGCCAACTCATCGGCTACCCCATCTTTGACCTGCGCAGCTTGAAGAACCCAAACGGCGGCCGCCTCGGTCCGGTGGATTTTGTGCGCATGATTGAAGGGGCGCTGATCCGTCTCTGCGCCGTCTACGGCGTGCGTGCCGGTCGCATCGCCGGACTCACAGGCGTCTGGTGCGGTCTCGCGGAGCCGCAAAACTCCTCCGAAGCTCTGCCCCCGGGCAAGGGGAGGAAGATCGGCGCCATCGGCATACATGTCGCACGCGGCATCACCTCCCATGGCTTCGCCTTTAACGTCACCACCGACCTCCGCGACTTCCAACTCATCAATCCCTGCGGAATTACCGACAAGCCGGTGACAAGCCTCGAAAGGGAAATTCCCGACCCCGCGACGTTGCCAACGCTCGAAGTGATTGCGCACGAAGCCGCACGGCAGTTCGGCCATGTATTCAGTGAGCAGATGCTCGCTGTGGAGGGCCTCGAAGCTCTGCGTGCCCAGGCCTCCACGGCGAAGCCGCAGTCGGCCCCACCGCAGGTGGAAGATACGCCTCTCCAGATTCCGCCTGAAGTCGAGCGCCTGCGCCATACTCCTCATCGCCCCGAGCGCGCCTGAGCACATTGCGTCGGCTGCCGGATTGCGCGATTTATAATCCGGCAGGACCAGGCCGTGCTTCCGGTCCCGCATCGCGGAGAGAACGAATCCATGCCAACCGACGTCATCATGCCCCAGATGGGCGAGTCGATCTTCGAAGGCACCATTACCCGCTGGCTCAAGAAGCCGGGCGACGCCGTTCAGAAGGATGAGCCGCTCTTCGAGATCTCCACCGACAAGGTCGACGCCGAAATCCCCTCTCCTGTCGCCGGGATCCTCCACGAAATCAAAGTCCCCGAAGGCTCCACCGTCCAGGTCAATACGGTGGTCGCCGTTCTTGCAGAAAACAACCCTGCGGCAGGAAGATCAGCAGCACAGAAGGTGGCGGCGAAGCCGCAGTCAGCCCCACCGCAGGTGGTCGTGATGCCGCAGATGGGCGAGTCCATCTTCGAAGGCACCATCACGAAATGGCTCAAGAAAGCCGGCGACGCAGTAGAGAAGGACGAGCCTCTCTTTGAAATTTCCACTGATAAGGTGGATGCCGAAATTCCGTCTCCGCTGGCCGGCATTCTCACCGAAATCAAGGTTCCCGAGGGCGCCACCGTTCAGGTCAATACGGTAGTTGCCGTCATCGGCGGGACTTCCAGCGAAAAGGTTCAGGTTCCCTCTGCCTTCTCGTCGTCCTCTACCACCACTGCACCGGGCCCTTCGACTCAAATGGCGGCGAAGCCGCAGTCGGCCCCACCGCAGGTGGCGCAGTCGCCCGCACTGGAGGTGCCGGTGCGCTCGTCGCCGCTGGTGCGTCGCATCGCCAAAGAGCACAACGTCGATTTGCATCAGGTCCCGGGCACCGGCTCCAACGGCCGCATCAACAAGGACGACATCCTCCGCTACCTCAGTCAGTCTTCGGCCGCGAAGCCGCAGTCACCCGCACCTGAGGTGCCCCCACTGCAGCGGTGTCGTGCCGCTCAGCAGGATGCGCGCCATCATCGCCGAGCGCATGCTGGAGAGCAAGCGCGTCAGTCCTCACGTCTACTCTGTTTACAAGGTGGACATGACCCGCATCGCCCGGCTCCGCGAGCGGGAGCGCGCCGGCTTCGAACAGCACCACGGCGTCAAGCTGACTTTCATGCCCTTCATCGCCACCGCCGCCGTGCAGGCCTTGCGCAGTTTTCCGATTCTCAACGCATCGCTCCTCGGCAGTGACATTCACTACCACGCGAACATCAATCTCGGCATCGCCGTGGCTCTTGAATGGGGCCTGATCGTGCCCGTCATCAAGCAGGCTGAATCGGCCAGCTTCGTCAGCATTGCCCGCGCTATCAATGATCTCGCCACACGTGCCCGCTCAAAGAAGCTAGTGCCCGAAGAAGTCCAGGGCTCCACCTTCACCCTGACCAATTCCGGCGCCTTCGGCGGCGAATTCGGCACACCGATCATCAACCAGCCGGAATCGGCCATCCTCGCCATCGGCGGTCTTCGCAAAGAACCCGTCGTGCTGACCGACGCCGAAGGCAACGACACGATTGCCATCCGCTCCATGCAGACCTTCTGCCTCGGCTTCGACCACCGCCTCATCGACGGCGCCGACGCCGGCAAATTCATGCTCGAATTCAAAAAGACGCTTGAAACCTGGGACAGGTCAATCATTTAAGCGCGCGATCTACAAGCGCACCGCGCCGCTTCATTCGGCTTCTCCTCGACTCAACTCATTCGCCCTGAAGAACGGCAAGTTCAACAATGCCGTGGCAAGCAGACACAGCCCGGCCAGCATTTCCGCGAGTCCGTCGACAAGCGTAGCTGTGAAGACCACCATCGTAAGAAAGATCCCCCATCGCACAGCTTCGTGACGGAACGCTCGACCCCATGCGGGCGTTGTCAGTCTTGATTGATCAGGAATCAGCGAAAGCGATGCAGGTTCGGCAAGGCTTGAGGAAGCGTTTCCTCGCGCAGCATCCCGAATTGACGATTCCTTGCGGAGAATCAGGATGAGGCGGATGGCTTCGCCTCCCACTAACAGTAAGGCGCCCGAAAGAGGCGCAAGCGATGCGATCCCGATGGAAAACAACATGTCGCCGAGATGTTTCGGATATCGAATAAATCGAGCCAGCCCTTCTCGAGCATTCGACGCATCCGGTCCCGCGGCGGTCTTTGTGGCGCGCGCCCAGGTACACAGGGCGGCTCCAAGCAGGATGAGAATTGTCGCCAGCAGGAAGAAGAAGCGTTCCCAATGCGCGGCTCGCCTGGCTCTCCCTGGCAAACCTCCACACAATGTCATCGCGATCGAATAGATACGTCGAGAAGGCAGCCGCAACGATCAATCGACGCAACAGAGTCTGATCGGCGTTGCTCAAATCCAGTTGCGGGAGAATTGAATCGGATCGCCATACCCCTCGATTCTGCCTGAAGGTTGGCAGTGGTAAGTTGGCTTCGCTGCGGGTTTTCAACGCCCCAGCGCTAGCGACGGATCGCCCGTGAGGGAGCTTTCAGCGAAGTCGCGAGCAAGAAAACGCGGCCACGCGGCGGCTGCGATCATGGCGGCGTTGTCTGTCGACAAGGCCAGCGTGGGGAAAGCGACGGTGAGGCCGCGGCGGGTGGCTGCAGTCGTGAACCGGGCGCGGAGTTCGCGGTTGGCGGCCACTCCCCCGGTTACCAGAATGTGGCTGGCGCCAAGGCTCTCAGCGGCCGCGAATGTCTTCTTCATCAGGTCTCCGACCACGGCATGCTGAAAACTGGCAATCAGGTCGAGAGCGATGGGATCGCATGTTGCCAGCGCGTCCTCAACGGTGGGCCGAGCGGGCGCGTCGGGCCCGGTAAAGAGTGCCTCGCGGCGAGCTTCGGCTTCCGGGCGCAGGTTGTGGAGTTCCACGTAGCGCAGCACCGCCGTCTTGATTCCTGAAAATGAAAACAGGAAGTGCGGGTCGAGCGCAGCGATTGGAGCCGTTTTCGCGGCTTTGGTCCGCGGAGGCTTGCCGCCCAGGTGGAGCTTGGTTTTGATTTGCGAGAAGGCGAAGGGAACTGAATGCGGATTCCCGTGGAGAGCGAGGGCGTCGATCCACGGACCGCCGGGGTAGCCAAACCCAAGCAGCTTGGCCACCTTGTCGTAGGCCTCGCCGGCGGCATCGTCGACCGTGCGCCCGACGAGGGTGTACTGCCACGAGCCGTCCGCAGCGTGAGCCAGGTAGAGGTGCGTGTGCCCGCCTGAAACCACGAGCGCCAGCACCGGGGACTGCGCATCCAGCGGATTCTGCGCGGATTCCCGCTCCTTCAGCAGCACCGCGTGAATATGCCCTTCAAGGTGGTTGACCGCAATGAGCGGCAGACCCTGCGCAAAGGCCAGCGCTTTAGCGTAAGTGATGCCGACCAGCAGCGCTCCGGCCAGTCCAGGCCCAGAGGTCACGGCGATGGCGTCGAGGTCGGCGAGAGTGACATTGGCCGAGGAGAGGGCCGCACGGACGACAGGAACAATGGCGCGCAGATGCTCGCGGCTCGCCAACTCGGGGACCACTCCCCCATATCGGGCGTGGGTGGCGATCTGCGAAGCGACGACCGATGAAAGCATGCGCGCGCCACGCTCCACAACTGCCGCTGCCGTCTCGTCGCAGGAACTCTCAATTCCGAGAATGAGGCCGCGTGCCATGTATTCAGTCTACCGGCCTCGAACCTTGACCGGCCGCGTTTCCAGAAACACCGCATGTAGAAGCTGAAAACCTCAAGTCAACGGGACCCCGGTCAGCGGCGACCTGAACTGGCGCTAAAGAGGGCGTGGATTTCTGGAAACGCCTTTAAAAGAGATTACTCTCAAGCAAAGCGATGTTGCCGGTGAAGCCCCAATTCGACGCGGCCTTGCAGATCATCAAAGTACTGCGAGCCTCCGGCCACGAAGCCTATCTCGCCGGAGGCTGCGTGCGCGATCTGCTCCTTGGCCGCGAACCGGAAGACTATGACGTCGCGACATCGGCGACTCCGGACACGGTGCTGGGCATGTTTCCGCGTACATTCGCAGTTGGCGCAAAATTCGGAGTAGTGCTGGTGGCCGCACCGGATTCTGCAGACGACTCGCCTGACGGCGCGTGCGAAGAGGCAAACATCGGGAAGCCCATTGAAGTGGCGACGTTCCGGTCGGACGGGCTGTATTCCGATGGGCGCCATCCGGATGAAGTGCGCTACACCCTCAGCCCGGAAGAAGATGTACAGCGCCGCGATTTCACGATCAACGGGCTCCTGCTTGATGCCTTGCAGGCGGCAGACTCTTTGACAGACCCTGTGGCTCTCCGCTCCGCAGTGGTCGACTGCGTCGGCGGCCTTGCGGATCTCGAAGCCGGCATCATCCGTGCCATCGGAATGCCTGCGCGGCGATTTGAAGAAGACCAGTTGCGCCTTCTTCGCGCCGTTCGCTTCGCCGCTCGGTTCAATTTCGCAATTGATTCCACAACCCACGCGGCCATGCGCGCCTTGGCTCCGCGCATCCGTGCGGTCAGCCGCGAGCGCGTGCGCGACGAACTGACAAAGATGCTCACCGAAGGCCATGCGCGCGGCGCTTTCGAATTGCTCGATGAATCAGGCCTTCTCACCGAAGTGCTCCCTGAGGTGGCGCGGATGAAAGGCGTTCAGCAGCCGCCACAATTCCATCCCGAGGGTGACGTGTGGGTGCATACGCTGCTGCTGCTTCAGCAACTGGCCTCGGGTTGTTCGCCCACGCTGGCATGGGGTGCACTCCTCCACGACGTGGGCAAACCACCGACCTTTCGCGTCGCGCCCGACAGGATTCGCTTCGATGGCCACGTCGAAGTGGGCGTAGCGATCGGCGCGGAAATCTGCCGTCGCTTGCGCTTCTCAAATGACGAGACGCGGCAGATTCTTGCGCTCATCCAGAACCACATGCGCTTTGCCGATGCGCCGCGTATGAAGTCATCGACACTGAAGAGGTTTTTCCGGCTCGAGGAATTCAACCAGCACCTCGCGCTGCACAAAATGGACTGTCTCGCAGCCCATGCCAACCTTGATATTTGGAATTTCGTGCGCGAGCGTTACGAAACGATGCCCGAAGAGGATGTGCGGCCGGCTCCGCTGATTACCGGCCGGGATCTTATTGCCGCAGGCTACACGCCTGGCCCGCAATTCAAACAGATCCTGCAGGCTGTTGAAGATGCGCAACTGGAGGGAATAATCGCGACTGCCGGCGAAGCGTTGCTGGTTGTGCAGCAGCGCTTCGGCCGGCCAATCGACAGTTAAGTTCCACCACCTAGAACTTGATCTGCGCTTTCAGTTGCAGAATGCGCGCGGAAGAATTACCGCCGAGGAACGATCCATACACGCTGGTGGGTGCGCTGGCAGTCGCCGTGACTACCCCAAAGCCCGGGCCATCAGAGAAGTTGCTGTCGGGATTCAGGAAATTCGGATGGTTGAGGATGTTGTATGCCTCCACTCCAACCTGAAAGAGTCCCGATTCCATTCGCGGGACCTTGAAGCCTTTCATCATCGTGAAGTCCGTGTTGAAGTAGCCGGGCCCGGTGAATTGGTTTCTTGTCTGGCCGCCAAATCCGGTGGGATCGGCGAAGTCAGGGCTGGTCGACGTGGACGTGCTGCCGAAGCAGGACGTGGTGGGGGAGGACTTATTGATGCCGCAGTGGTGAGGAACTCCCGGATTGACAACATCCGCAAGTACCTCGCCCGCAGGCTCCCCGCCACCGTAATTTGGCGCCAGAGAGCCGGTTACATCGCCGTCATACACGCTGAAGGGAAAACCTGTGTGCAAGAATAGCGTGCCACCAAGCGTCCAATTATCCGTCACCACATGCGGGCCGCCGAGATACGGAACGTTGATCAAATAACTCCCATTCAAATTGTGGCGTATGTCATAGTCGGCATTTCCGTAATTCTGCGAGGCGAGATTGAATGGATCAATCGTGCCGGTGTTGGGCTGACCCACACTGTCATAGCCGAAGGGCAGGAAGCCGCCATTCGAAATCTCATCGAGTGCATGGCTGTAGGTGTAGTTGAATTGCAGAACCGCGATCTTCGACTGGTTCTTGACCGAGATCACCAAACCGTTGTAATTCGAATTGGCTGCGCTCTTGATTTCGTTCACCTGCGCAAACGCCGGAAGCGTTGCAGTTGCAGGCGCGCCGCCAAATCCGTACATGTTCACACCGTTGTTTACCCATGGCTCATGGTAGCCATGATTGCCCACATACCCAACCTGGAAGCTGGTATTTCGCCCGATCTGCTGTTGTAGCTGCAGGCTGTATTCCTCGTAAGTGGGGTAATGAATGTTCGGATCGGTGTTGAAGATGTTGGGCTGGGTAAACCCGGGATCTACCGCCGTGATTGAGTTGTAACTGCCCCCTGCGGCATAAGCATTCTGAAATGCCGAATTGCTGTCGACGAGAGCACTTGAGACACTACCCGCCACTGACGGAGCGCTGAGGCCGGACGCTGAAAATTGAACGTTGAAGGGAGGGTTACTCAATAAGTTATCGGCAACCGTCGCGGGGAAAATGTCGGTGAACATGCCAAACCCGCCGCGCAACACAGTGTTGGAATGATTCCTGGGCGAGAAGGTAAAGCCAATGCGCGGATCAACCGCGAGTGTTTGCAGCCCATTGAACGCCTGGTGCAACCCCGTCGCGATCACGCTGCTATACGGTGTATCAAGCCCTGCCGTAACTCTGTCATAGCTTGTCGTGAAGCGCCCGAAGCAATCCACCTGGCATACGGGATTGGAATTGTGTTCGAAGCGAACTCCAGCGGTGATCTGAAAATTGGACGAATACCTCCACTGATCCTGCGCATAGAATCCCAGGTTGTATTGCGCAATCGGGGATGTAGGACGCTGCGGGAAAGCCTGGAGCGCATTCAGGATCGTGCCGCTGCCGAAATAATCGCCCGAGCTCAATGGCGCAGCTGTCGGATCGGATGCGGGTGAAGACGCAGGTCCATATTCGGTGGCCAGAGGAAACTGCGACAAGATCTGAGGGTCGTAGTCGGTCGTATCGTCCCGCTTGAAGATGAATCCAAACTTCGCCGTGTGCTTCCCTTTAGTCCAGCTCACATCGTCGTTGAACTGGTATTGCGTCACGTTTCTTCCCTGGGGAAAGAAGTACATCTCGCCTCCCAGTGTGGTGAAAGATCCATCCGCAAAGCTAAGGGTATAAGGAGTAAAAGCTGCGGCACCTGCGGGGTCCGAATTCTTGAAGATGGCGCTGTACCAGGCCGTTGAGAAGATGAACTGATTGATCAGGTCAGGCGTAAAGGTGTGCGTCTCCTGCATCTGGCCTTCCCAATCCGGCTGATTACTCTGGGTGTTGAATAATGGGCTGATCGGATCGACGTGTGTAGGCTGGACACCTTGATCGTGCTTCACGTGGGCAAAGAAACTGTCATTGGCTCCAAGCTTCCAGTCCACGCGGCCGGTAATGAGGTTCTCGTCCAAATTACTCCGTGCGCTGCCCTCAAATGCGTCCGCATAAGTCGTTCCGTTGTAAGGCGTGGCTCTCGATGCTCCGGGGGCACCATTATAGGCGGCGAAGAGTTGCTGATAGAACGGTATCTGTGTAGCCTGGCCGGTGCTGGCGAGATTAGCCAGAACTGCGCTTTGATAAGCGGGGCTGGGAACGATCACCTGTTGAGGCACAGAGGTTAAGAAGCGCAGAGTCTCATAGTTCACGAAAAAGAAAGCCTTGTCTTTAACAATGGGGCCGCCGATCGCAGCTGCGCCCTGATTGGCGTTGGAGTAGGACTCAGGCGTGGCGGTGTTGTCATTGAACCATTGGTTCGCGTTCAGGTCGCTGTTGGTCCAATAGTAAACAACGTTTCCGTGAAACCGGTTGGTGCCGGAGCGGGTCAGGATGTTCTCTTGAACGCCGCCTAGAGCGCCATATTCGGCGCCATATGCATTGGCAACGACATTCACCTGGTCGACGTCGTTCGAGCCCAGGAGCAAATTGCTTGGGCCGGAATTATTCAGGTTAAGAAATGGATCATTGTCTTCAGCCCCATTGACGGTGTAATTGTTCGAAGTTGCAGGAAGGCCAAATGCTTCAGCGTTGCCATATCCGCCCTGGGTGTTCATCACAACGCCTTGGGTAACGTTGATCGGGTAAGTTACATCGCCGCCGGGGTTGGGAAGATTTTGCACTTGTTCCTGGGTGATCGTGGTGGACATCTCGGAAGTATCAGTCTGAAGCAGCGGGACTTCCGCGCCCATCACTTCAACTGTCTGCACACCTTGAGCGATCTCCAGCTTGAAATTCTGGTTGGCGATCTGACCAACAGCGATAACAAGGTTGAACTGCTGCGACTGAAAACCTGGAGAAGTGACCGTGACCGTGTAGCTGCCGGGCTGCAAAAGAGAGATTCGATAGTTACCGGCCGCGTCGCTGACCACTTCTTTCGTTGCGCCGGTTCCCGTGTTGGTCGCCTTCACTTTGGCGTTTGGCACGACCGCGCCGGAGGAATCCATAACGGTACCGGCGATATCGCCGGAAGTTAAGGTTTGGGCTCTAAGGGAACCGGGAGCAAGGATCAGTGCCGCCGGTACCAAAACGAGTGAGAGCGCCGCAAAAACCACGAGTGTGGTTCGCTTCAGGAA
This sequence comes from uncultured Acidobacteriaceae bacterium, assembly GCA_963800145.1. Lineage (GTDB taxonomy): Bacteria > Acidobacteriota > Terriglobia > Terriglobales > Acidobacteriaceae > Telmatobacter. Next base: position 539,590 of record CAWCZX010000003.1, read on the forward strand.
GATCTGCGTCATAACAGCCTCCAGCAGGGCTAACTGGCGAACTTGCACATTTCAAATTGCGTAACAAATGCAGGGCGATTCTTTAGCCGCCTCAATAACGATCCTGAAAGGCGCGCCGTGATTAAATCTTTCGACGCAAAATTGTGACGAAGGGTTTCCTTCAGGTGACGGAAAGAGACTGTGATGGGACGCACTGCCATGTCTGGCGGTGAATGAGATATAGAGAGTGGATCCTTTTTGGCGCTAAACTCAATTAGTACAAGCCTGAGAAAGCAGGAACTGTCGATGGCGACTGAAGTTGCTGATGGCACCGTTGTCGATTTCCAGGCCATGTGGACGGAGTTGGATTTGCCCCCCGCGGTGCGCGAAGTGCTCAGCGCGGCGCCCCTGATGCAGACACCGGAGACACGTCCGCAATTGCTCGATTGGGCGCTCGGCAGGACGACCGGCGCCACCGACTGGCGACTGGGAAACCGCGACGATCACGGCGTATATGAGGCCGTGTTCAAAGCTCGTGGCCGCGGTCGCATCGTGGAAGCCATCATCACCAAGGCGCGCAATGGCCTGGCCATCAATTTCCCTGACCCTGAAATGCGGCGCCGCGATCCTGATGCGATGGTGATCGGTGACGATTTACCCACCGACAAGCCAACCTATGCGCAGCGATTCGGAGAAAGCTTTGCCGCAACCCGGCAGCAGACGCTGGACTGGCTGAAGACGCAGGAACTTGTGGCAATGCCTTTCTATGCGGGTACTGACTCGCTACACTACGGTTCACTCCTGATTGTGCCGCGGCAAGCGGCGTTTTTCGCGGCGGCGCTGGCCGACTTGCAAGGCATGATTCCACGCAGTCACGTTCCCGCGGATTTCGAGATTACGGGCGGCGTTCTCTTTGTGGCCCCGCCTTTCCGTCACACTCACTTTGCCGGCCGCCAGGTGGTCGTGCACGACCGCAAAGAGACGCATCAGGAAATCTTTGCTTACAACCTTTATCCGGGACCGAGCGCCAAGAAAGGCGTCTACTCCATGCTGCTCGACAAAGGCGAGCGTGAGGGCTGGACGACCAATCATTGCGCCGCTGTGGCCGTGGTCACGCCCTATGAGAATCAGTTGATTCTGATGCACGAGGGCGCGTCAGGCGGCGGCAAGAGCGAGATGACCGAGCATATCCACCGCATGGAGGATGGGCGCTTGCTGCTGGGACGCAACATCGTCACCAAAGAGGAGCGAACGCTGAATCTTCCCGAGGCTTGTCACTTGCGGCCCATCGCAGACGACATGGCCTGCGCTCATCCGAATTATCAAGGCGATCGGGAGGGCAACCACGGCAATCAAGGGCGCCTCACAGTGGCGGATGCTGAAAACGCCTGGTTTGTGCGCGTAGACCATATTCACAGCTACGGTACCGCGCCGAATCTCGAACGGCTCTGCATCGATCCTCCGGAACCGCTCCTGTTTCTGAATCACTACATCGTGCCCGGCGGCAACTGCCTCACCTGGGAACACGTCGAAGACGAGCCAGGCAAGCTGTGTCCCAACCCGCGTGTCATTCTGCCGCGGCGCATGATTGAAGACATTCTCGACGGACCGCAGCGAGTAGATGTGCGCAGTTTTGGCGTGCGCTGCCCGCCGACGCATCGCGAAAGCCAGCTGTATGGAATTCTGGCCATGATTCACGTGCTGAGCCCCGCGCTCGCGTGGCTGTGGAGATTGGTTGCACCCCGCGGTCATGCGAACCCCAGCATTCAGACCCAGCACAGCGTGGAAATGCAGTCGGAAGGCGTGGGTTCCTATTGGGCCTTCGCTACCGGTCGCCGCGTGGACCAGGCCAACCTGCTGCTTCGCCAGATCGTGGACAATCCTGAGACTCGCTACGTGCTGTTGCCCAACCAATTCATCGGCGCGTGGCAGGTTGGCTTCATGGCTGAGTGGATGGCGCGCGAGTATCTCGCCCGGCGCGGCAGCGCCAAGTTTGGCCGCGAACAGGTTGGCGAGGCGCTCTGTCCTTTGCTTGGCTATATCCCGAATCAACTGCGCATCGAGGGTTCCATGATTCCACGGGTCTTTTTGCGCGTCGAGGAGCAGTTGCAGGGCGGAATGGATGTCTACGAAGAGGGCGCGCGGCAATGGCGCGGGTTTTTTGCCCGCGAGCTAAAGCAGTTTCAAGTGCCGGAACTGAGTCCCCTCGGCCGGAGAATCATCGAAGCATGCCTCGATGGCGCTCTCCAGGAGGACTATCGCAAGCTGATCCCACACCCGATGTTTCGGGACGACGGGATGTAGACGGCAGATCCGTCATAACGTCCTGCGTTTCAATCGCTCTGTCTGTCGTGTTCAGCCCACCTAGCAAGTCGGCCTGATCTCGCTCGAGGTCCCTCCCGACGCGGGAATGTAACACTTCTGCGTGTAATCCATCACCATGCGATCCGCATTGAACCGCCATCCTAAAGTCCGAATCGTTCGCTTCATGCGTTTGATCCATCCGCGCGGCAGCCCGTCACGGTCGCGTTGATAGTAGAGCGGAATCAATTCATCGCGCAGTACGCGGTAGAGATCTTCGCCGTCCCGGGTATCATGCACATCCATGTTGGAGTGTGTCCTGCCTGTGCCAATGGCAAAGCCGTTCAGCCCGTCGTACGCTTCCGCCCACCATCCATCCAGAACGGAAAGATTCAACCCTCCATTGAGCACAACCTTCTGTCCGCTGGTGCCGGACGCTTCTAGCGGCCGCCGCGGATTGTTCAGCCAGACATCCACGCCCTGCACCAGGTGCCTGCCGACATTGATGTCATAGTCTTCAATGAAGACGAACTTGTTGGCGAACTTCGGGTCGCGCATCATCTCCGCGATCTGTTGCAGAACTCGCTTTCCCGGTTCATCGTGCGGGTGAGCCTTGCCGGCAAACAGAAACTGCACCGGTCGCTTGGGATCGTTGACCATCAACGCCAGCCGCTGCATATCCGCCAACACCAGGTTGGCTCTCTTGTAGGTGGCAAACCGGCGCGCAAACCCGATGGTCAGCGCATCGGGTGACAGCACCTTGTCGTGCCCTTGCAAGGTTTCTTCCGATTCACCGCGGCGTGCCGCCTGTTCCCGCGCGCGCCTGCGCACAAACCCCAGCAGCTGCGACTTCAGGCTGAGATGCGTCTCCCAGAGCTCGCCATCGTCGACGTTTTCAATCGCCTCCCATGTTCGCGCCCTTCCACTCTGGTTCTGCCACCCAACTCCAAGGTGGCGATCATAAAGGCGGCACATCTGCGGCGCCAGCCACGAGGGCACATGGACGCCGTTGGTGATGTGGCCAATGGGCACCGCGTCTTCCGGCTTGCCGGGAAACAGTCCCCACCACATCGCCCGCGAAACCTCCCCATGCAATGAAGAAACTGCATTCGCCCGGCGCGAAAGCTTCAGTCCAAGCACCGTCATGCAAAACGGCTCCTGGTAGTCATTGGAATGTTCGCGCCCAAATCCCATCAGGTTTTCTTGCGATAACCCCAATTCGTCGCGCAGCGGCCCCAGGTGTTCCTCAATCAAATCGGCATTGAACCGGTCGTGTCCCGCAGGCACCGGGGTGTGCGTCGTAAAAATCACTTCCCGTGGAATTTGCCGAGCGGCCGTGTTGAAGTCCACGCCCTCTTCCTCCATGCGGCTGCGAATCGCCTCGAACACCGCAAAACCGCTGTGTCCCTCGTTCAAATGCAGCACTCCCGGAGTCACACCCATTGCCTTTAGCGCGCGAAATCCGCCGATTCCCAACAGCAATTCCTGACGAATGCGCGTGCGCCCATCTCCGCCATACAGCCGCGAAGTCAACTCGCGATCCTCCGGCGCATTGCCCTCCACGTTCGAGTCCAGCAGCAGCAGGTCGCAACGTCCCACCTTCACGCGCCACACTTTAGCGCGAATCAAACCGCCGCGTGTCTGAATCTCCACCACGACGGGTTCGCCGTTCTGTCCGATCGCGGGCTGCATCGGCAGCTGATTCACGTCGGTCTGCAGGTACTCCTCTCGCTGCCATCCACTCTTGTCCAGCCGCTGCAGAAAATAGCCCTGCCCATAAAACAAACCGATCCCGATCAGCGGAATCCCGAGATCGGAGGCGCTCTTGATGTGGTCACCGGCCAGCACGCCCAACCCGCCGGAATAAATCGGAAGCGATTCGTGCAATCCGAACTCTGCGGAAAAATACGCCACCGGGCGCGGCCGCAAAACCCCTGCATTCAGCGAGCCCCAGGTCCGGTCAGCGTTCAGATATTCCTGCTGCCTGCGATAGACATAGTTAATGCGGCTATGCAAAACCAGTTCCGCAGCCCGGCGCTCGATTTCGCCGAGAGGAATTTCGCTGAGCAGCGAAATCGGATTCTGGTTCAACTGCCGCCAGCGAGTCGGATTCAAATCGCGAAACAGGCTGATGCAGTCATGATCCCAGCTCCACCAAAGGTTGCGCGCCAGCGCCCAAAGGCGCTCCTGGGCCGGACCGATGAAGCGGTCGAGCGTGCGCGCCTCGCTCACCACGGGCCCAACTTCCGCCGCCGCATCCACCAGCATGCGGATCTCGTCCTCGCGAAAGACCCGCGCTTCCTTGGTCTGTACAATCAGAACGCCCTGCAGAATGCCGCGGTCAATCAGGGGTACGCCCAAAAACGAGCGGTATTCTTCCTCGCCTGATTCCTTGAAGTACTTGAAGCGCGGATGATTTCTCACGTCATCTACCGCCACCGGCATCACCTGTTCCGCCACCAGTCCAGCCAGCCCCTCGTTGAGCGGCATGCGCAGTTTGCCAATGGCGCGCGGATGAAGCCCAAGCGTCGCCGCCAAAACCAGGTTCGAGCGGTCCGGCTCAAGCAGATACGCCGAGCAAACATCGGTCCTGAATCGGGATGCGATGAGCGCCACAACGTTCATCAGGGTGTCGGCCGGTTTGCTGCCTTCCTCGGTCAGATTCGTGATCTCCTCAAGGGTCAGGACGTGATTGACTTCAGCAGCTTCGTTGATTGGGGTCATCGGTGATCGCCTCTCAATCAGTTCAAGATGATTCGAACGACACGTGTTCCACGCCTCAACAGAAAATGCAAAGGTGCTTCCGGCCCAATGCCGAAACGTGAGACGGCTATAGCTGGGGTGTTAGCTTAGGGAGAAAAATCCCGTTCTTCGCCTGGTCGGGATAATTGTGACAATATCATCAATTCACCCGCTGCCGCGAATGAAAAATGGCCGGAAGCGGGGGTCCGGCTGCCGTCGATCGTCCATTCTGACTCGATTGCCGGAAGCAATTTATCGCATGGGTTGCCGCAAAACAGTTTTCAGCTTTTCCGGAGCCGTCCGCCGCGGATCGTTCAGGTAAATCTCGTGATGCTTGCCGTGAAGTTGCTTCCCCGCATCGTGAATAAAGTCGTGAATCCGCTGGATGGTCGGGCCTTCGTTTGAAAAAGGCCCTACGTAAAGCACCTGCGCTGCCTCTCCCTCGTCCAGCGCCTCCACCCTGACTCGGTCCAGCGCCGTCGGATTCTTCTTCCTTCTTACCTCATCAAAGGCGCCCATGATCTGCTTCTTGGTAATAAAGCCCGGCTGTAGAATCATCGCGGTCCATTTCCACGCGGACTTGTCTGAAAAGTAGAACGCACGCGGATCATCAGTCCACCACAACCCTTCCAGAGGCATCACCCCATAGTCCACAGGATGCGGGCTTTTCTTTAAAGAGAACTTGAGCGTGTACGAAAGACTGTAAAGTGCTTCAATGGCTTGCTGAAACGCCACCGAACTGTTTGGATCTCCCTCGCCGTCCACCATAAGATAGGTGAGCGGCGGAACAAGCACGGCCGTCACAGTGCCGGTCGGCGGCTGATACAGTTGCTTCCATTGCTTCTTCAGATCCAGCTTTTCCACGACAGTCCTCCTGATGATCAAACTGCCGGCGGAAGTATAGCGCGGAGCGAACATTCGCGCCGTGATGAGCCGAAATTCAAATCCGGCCCCGAAAGCCAAATTGTGAAGGAAGTTGGCGCTTAGTCTCCGGGCACGCCCTCGCCTTCGAGCTCGGAGCCGATTTTTCGCAGCTTCATGAAGTGCCACTGCAGCTTGTCAAAGAAGAGATAAACCACCGGCGTAGTAAACAGCGTCAGCGCCTGCGACACCAGCAGACCGCCAACAATCGTGATGCCCAGCGGCTTGCGCAGTTCTGAGCCCACGCCCATCCCGATGGCCAGAGGCAGGCCGCCAAACATGGCCGCCATGGTGGTCATCATGATGGGCCGGAATCGCAACAGGCAGGCCTGGTAAATGGCCTCACGCGGCGGCAATCCTTCATCGCGCTCCGCCTGCAAGGCAAAGTCGATCATCATAATGGCGTTCTTTTTCACAATCCCAATCAGCAGCAGAATGCCAATCAGCGCAATGATGCTCAGGTCTGTCCCCGTCAGCAGCAGCGCGAGGATGGCGCCCACGCCCGCCGGAGGCAGGGTGGAAAGAATCGTCAGCGGGTGAATCAGGCTCTCGTACAGAATACCCAGCACGATGTAAACCGCCACCAGTGCGGCCAGGATGAGGTACGGCTCGTTTTTCAACGATTCCTGAAACGCCTGCGCCGTGCCTTGGAAGCTCGCGTGGATGGCGCTGGGCATGCCCATATCGCGTTGAGCCTGTTCCAGCGCGGTCACCGCTTGGCCCAGGGAAACATTCGGCGCCAGGTTAAAGGTGAGCGTAATCGCCGGATACTGGCCCTGGTGATTCACGGTGAGCGACGTCCGTTGCGTTTCATATTTCGCAATGACCGAAAGCGGCACCTCGGCTCCGCCCGAGGCTGGTGTGGCAGCAACTGCGGAAGTGCCCGTCGCCGGCGTTGCAGCGGCAGGCGTGCTCGACACCGAACCACTCGAAGCAGGAGCCCCCACCGCCGGGTTAATTCCCGTTAACGTACCTGACAATAGCGAGTTGGACGAGGTCGTGCTCGACGTGCTCGTCGCAAGATTCCCGCCCGATGTTGGAAACACCGATGGCGTGTCTCCCGTCGATGGAGTGAAGGACGAAGCCGGCGCTGCGGCGCTCGTCGTCGCTGCCGTCGTCGAAGTTGCCCCAGCCGAGCCCAGCGTCGGCACCGTGGCCGCGGCTCCAGTCACATTGCTCGCCTTCACATAAATCCCGTCGAGCGAATCGGGGCTGAGCTGGTATTGCGGGTCAACTTCCATCACCACGAAGTACTGATTAAGGCCCGTGTACATGGTGGAGACTTCGCGCTGGCCAAACGCATCGTAGAGCGTCTGGTCAATTGTCGAGGCACTGATGCCCAGCCGCGAGGCCGTGTCGCGGTCGATCACCAGGTTGGCCGCCAGTCCTTGATCCTGCTGGTCCGTGGATACGTCCCGAAGCTCGGGCATCTTGGCCGCGCGTGCTTGCAGCCGAGGTGCCCAGGTATTCAGCTCTTCCAGATTTTCATCCGAGAGCGTGTACTGGTACTGGGCTGCGCTGCCGCGCCCGCCTATTTGAATGTCCTGGTTGGCCTGCAGGAACAGCCGCGCGCCGGGAACGCTCGAGAGCTTGGCCCGCAAGCGGTTGACCACCATGTCGGCCGTCACCGCCCTTGCGCTGACTCGGGTCCTTCAGGGCGATAAACATGAATCCCGTGTTGTTACTGCTCCGTCCACCGCCCGCAAACGCCGTCACCGAACGCACCGCCGGATCGTCCAGAGTCATCTGCGCCAGCGTGCGCTGCTTGTCACGCATTGCAGGGAAGCTGATATCCTGCGCTGCCATCGTTTGGCCGCTCAATCGGCCTGTGTCCTGCTGCGGGAAGAATCCTTTGGGCACGATGATGAAAAGATAGATGTTCAAGAATGCCGTGCCGACAGCGACCCCGAGAATCAGCCATTGGTGGCGAAGCACCCAGCGCAGGCCCGCGTCATATTCGTGGTGAAGCCACTGGAAGGCCCGCTCACTCGCCCGATAAATGGGCCCGTGTCGGCTCTCGTCCCTCGCTTTGAGAAACTTCGCGCATAACATGGGCGTGGTGGTCAACGAAACCAGCAGCGAAACCGCGATCGCCACCGAGAGCGTTACCGCGAACTCCCGGAACAGCATGCCCACAATGCCGCCCATCAGCAGAATGGGAATGAAGACCGCGATCAGCGAGGTGCTCATCGACAGCACCGTAAACCCGATCTCTTTCGACCCTCTCATTGCCGCGTCAAACGGCGTCATGCCAATTTCGAGATAGCGTGTGATGTTCTCGATCACCACGATGGCATCGTCCACCACAAAACCGGTCGAGATGGTCAGCGCCATCAGCGACAGGTTATCAATGCTGTACCCCAGCAGGTACATCACTCCGAAGGTGCCCACCAGCGACAACGGCACGGCCACCGATGGAATGATCGTCGCCCATATCTCGCGCAGAAAGAGGAAGACGACCAGCACCACCAGGCACACGCTGATGATGAGCGAGATTTCCACGTCGCGCACGCTGGAGCGAATGGTAGTTGTCCGGTCCACGGCCACGTCGATCTTGATCGTCGGCGGAATGGCGGCCTGTAGATGGGGCATCTCGGCCATCACGTTGTCCACAGCCGAAATCACGTTGGCGCCCGGAATCTTGAAGATGATAATCAGCACCGCGCTTTTCAACTTTGCGGGAGGTCCCTTGTCCGGGTTGATCCCCGACACGCCGGCCGTGTGAATGTCGGCAATGCTGTCGGTTACTGTGCCGACATCGGAAACGCGCACAGCGGCGCCGGTTTGCTTGTTGTAGCCCACGATGATTGGCGCGTAATCACTGGCTTTGAATATCTGGTCGTTATCGCTGATCGCCCAGCGGTGGGCCGGATCCTGGAAGCTGCCCTTGGGCCGGTTGGCGTTGGCATTAGCCAGCGCCGTACGTACCGCCTCCAGGCCGATGCCGTTGTTGCCCAGTTGCATCGGATTCAATTCCACGCGCACGGCGGGGCTCGAACTGCCGCCTACAAACACCTGCCCGACGCCATTGATCTGCGAAATCTTCTGCGCCAGAATCGAATCGGCCAGGTCGTAGATCTGCGGCTTGGGAACTACGTCCGAAGTTAGCGTCAGAATCAAAATCGGCGCGTCGGCGGGATTTGCCTTGCGGTAGCTGGGATTCTGCGGCAGGTACGACGGCAATTGGCTGCGCGCCGCGTTGATGGCTGCCTGCACGTCGCGGGCCGCGTCGTCGATGTTGCGGCTCAGGTCGAATTGCAGTGTGACGTTTGCCGAGCCAAGCGAGCTCTGCGAGGTCATCTGGTTTACGCCCGCGATGCGCCCGAACTGGCGCTCCAGCGGCGTGGCCACCGCCGAAGCCATAGTCTCCGGACTGGCGCCGGGTAATCCCGCGCCGATGCCGATGACCGGGTAGTCCACATCCGGCAGCGATGCCACCGGCAAAATGGAATAGGCCACCGAGCCCGCCAGCAGCAGCGCCAGGCTCAGTAGCGAAGTCGCCACCGGTCGCTTGATAAAGGGTGCGGAAAGATGCATCTGTGATTATCCCTCTCCCTTAGTCGCCCGGGACCGTTTCTTCGCGAAGATCGTGCCGCACAACTCCGCCGCTCAGCCGCTGCGCCAACTTGTCAAAGTAGAGGTAGACCACCGGCGTGGTGTAAAGCGTGAGCACCTGCGAAAACAGCAAGCCACCCACAATCGCGATGCCCAGCGGCTCGCGAAGTTCGGCGCCCACGCCTCCGCCCAGTGCCAGCGGCAGCCCGCCCAGCAGGGCAGCCATGGTTGTCATCAGGATCGGTCTGAAGCGCAGCAGGCAAGCTTGAAAGATAGCTTCCTCGGCCGGCTTGCCCTGGTTGCGCTCTGCGTCGAGCGCGAAGTCGATCATCATGATGGCATTTTTCTGCACAATGCCGATGAGCAGAATGATTCCAATCAGCGCGATCACGCTGAAGTCCGTGCGCGTGATGAGCAGCGCCAACAGCGCTCCCACGCCCGCCGAGGGAAGCGTCGAAATGATAGTGATGGGGTGAATGTAGCTCTCGTACAGAACGCCCAGCACGATGTACACAGTCACCAGCGCCGCCAGGATCAGGATCGGCTCATTGGCGAGCGAGGTCTGAAAAGCCGCGGCCGTACCCTCAAAACTGGCGTTGATCGAATTCGGCATTTGGATTTGCTGCTCCACGCGGCGCACCGCGGTCACCGCATCGCCCAACGATGCGCCCGGCGCCAGGTTGAAGCTGACTACAGTTGACGGGAATTGACCCTGGTGACCGATCGCCAGTTGCGCCTTTGTCTGCTCCCAATGCGCCAGCTCGCTCAGCGGAACTTGCGTGCCGTTCGCCGACTTCACATAAAGATCGTTCAGCGTGGCCGGATCGGTTTGGAAGTTCGGCTTCACCTCCATCACCACGTGGTATTGATTCAGCTGCGTAAAGATGGTGGATACCTGCCGCTGGCCGAAAGCGTCGTACAGCGTGTTGTCCACGTCAGCCATGGCCACGCCAAGCCGGGCTGCGGTATCGCGGTCCACAACCAATTCAGCCCCTAGCCCCTGGTCCTGCAGGTCGCTTGCTACGTCGGTCACTACTTTTTCCTGTGCCAGCGCCGCCACCATCTTGCGCGTATAAATGCCGAGTTCGTTCTGATCGGGATCTTCCAGCGCATATTGGAACTGGGTCCGGCTCACGCGGTCTTCCACTGTCAGATCCTGCAACGGCTGCAGAAACAGTTGAATTCCTTCAACGTGCGACACTTTGCTCTGCAGTCGCTGAATCACCTCTGTCGCCGAAATCTTGCGCACGTTCAGCGGCTTCAGGTTGATCTGGATGCGCCCCGAGTTGAGCGTGGTGTTTGTCCCATCCACGCCAATGAACGAGGAGACGTTATCCACCGCCGGGTCCTGCAGCACAACGTCCACCAGCCTCTGTTGCCGCTCCGCCATGCTCGTAAAGCTCACCGTTTGCGGCGCCTCGCTGATCCCCAGGATCACACCCGTATCCTGCACCGGGAAAAAGCCTTTGGGGATCACGATGAAGAGCAAAACTGTGGCCACAAGTGTGCCGATCGTCACCATCAAGGTAATAAAGCGGTAGCGCAAAACCACCTGAAGGGTGCGCCCATACCACGCGATGATCCCGTTAAAAACCTTCTCTGACCAGTGATAGAAGCGCGTCTGCTTCGCGTGTGCCTTGTCCTTGAGAATGCGCGAACACATCATCGGCGTCAGCGTCAGCGAAACCACCGCCGAAACAAGAATGGTCACCGCAAGCGTAATGGCGAACTCGCGGAATAGACGTCCCACCACATCGCTCATGAAGAGCAGCGGGATCAGCACCGCGATGAGCGAAACCGTCAGCGACATGATGGTGAAGCCAATCTGTTCGCTGCCCTTCAGCGCCGCGCGCATCGGGCTGTCCCCGGCCTCGATGTAACGCGAGATGTTCTCAATCATTACGATCGCGTCGTCCACCACGAAGCCCGTCGAAATGGTGAGCGCCATCAGCGTCAGATTATTCAGCGAGTAGCCCAGCAGGTACATCACCCCAAATGTGCCAACAATCGACAGCGGCACTGCTACCGACGGGATGATCGTGGCCGCCAGGTTGCGCAGGAACAGGAAGATGACCATCACTACCAATGCGATGGTCAGCATCAGTTCATATTCAACATCCCGCACCGAGGCTCGAATCGTCACCGTGCGGTCGGTTAGTACCTTCACCTGCACGCTGGCCGGCATTCCGGTCTGCAGCTGCGGCAGCAATTGCTTGATGCGATCCACCACCGCGATGATGTTGGCCCCCGGCTGGCGCTGCACGTTGACGATCACCGCCGGCTGGCGGTCCATCCACGCGGCCTGCTGCGAGTTCTCCGCCGCATTCACGATCGTGGCCACGTCCGACGCGCGCACCGCCGCCCCGTTGCGATAAGCCACAATCACCGGTTGATAATCGCCGCTTGAGATTAGCTGGTCGTTGGCGCCGATCGTGAAGGACTGGCGGTTGCCGTTGAGCGTTCCCTTGGCCTGATCCACGTTGGCTGCGGCCAACGCCGTCCGCAGGTCTTCGAGGCTCAGGTTATAGGCAGCCAATTCAGCAGGGTTAGCTTGGATCCGCACCGACGGCTTTTGCCCGCCCGCAATCGACACCATCCCTACGCCCATCACCTGCGAAATCTTCTGCGCCAGGTTCGTATCGGCTGCGTCTTCGATCTTATCCAGCGGCAGGGAATTCGAGGTCAGCGCCAGCGTCATGATGGGCGCGTCCGCGGGGTTCACCTTGCTGTAAATCGGAGGATTGGGCAGATCGGTCGGCAAAAAACTGGTTGCAGCGTTGATGGCCGCCTGCACCTCTTGCTCGGCTACGTCAATGTTCTCGTCCAGGTTGAATTCGAGCGTGATGACCGACCCGCCGCCGGAACTGACCGACGTCATCTGCTTCAATCCCGGCATCTGCCCGAATTGCCGCTCCAGTGGCGCCGTCACCGACGATGCCATCACTTCCGGCCCCGCACCGGGATAGAAGGTAAGCACCTGGATGATCGGATAATCCACTTCGGGCAGCGCTGAAACCGGCAGCTGCTCATACCCCACTGCACCGGCCAGCAGGATGGCTGCCATCAGCAGCGATGTGGCTACCGGGCGCAGAATGAACGGCCGGGAAGGACTTATGCTCACTGCTGTTCCTTCCCCTGGTGCTTGCCCTGGGCGTGCGAAGCCCCGCTGGCTGCATTCGTCGCCAGCGGAGTTTTCGTCATCGGCGTTCCTGGTTGATTTTCATTTGCCGGGTTTTGCCCCGCGCCCTGGCTCGCTTGCGAGCGAGTCTTGCTCACCACAACGATCTGCCCGGGACGCAGCCGGTCCGCTCCGTCGATCACCACGCTTGCGCCCGCCGTCACACCGCCGTCCAGAACCGTCACCTGGCCTTCCGCGAGAGCCACCTTCACAGGCTGCATGTTCGCGACCATCTTGCCGGTCGCGTCTTTGTCGATCACCCATACAAATGCGCCCTGGTTGCCGGATTGAATGGCCGCTGAAGGCACCACCAGCGCGTTCGGCCGGTTTTCCAGCACTAGATGAATGTTGACGAACTGATTAGGAAACAGCTCCTCGTGCAGATTGGGGAACACCGCCTTCAACTTGTCTGTGCCGGTCGTAGTGTCAATCTGGTTGTCCGCAGCCTGCAGGTTTCCTGCCGCCAGCTTCTGGACATCGCCGCGATCATAAGCATCCACGGGCATTAGCTTGTCCGACCGCAGCCGATCGAGTACCTGGGGAAGCTGGTTCTCCGGCAGCGTGAAATATACCGCGATCGGCTTCAACTGGTTGACGATCACCAGGTTCGTGGTATTAGCCGTAATCAGATTGCCGGGATCCACAAGGCGCAGGCCAATCTTTCCATCTATCGGCGATTGAATCGTGCACCAGTCCAGTTGCAACTGGGCATTCTCTATGGAGGCCTTGTCTGACACGATCGCGCCCTGGTATTGGCCGAGGCTGGCTTCATCGGCGTCCAGGGTCTCTTTCGAGGTCACGCCTGCGTCATAGAGCGCCTTATAGCGGTTGTATTCCGCCTGGGCATTCTTCAACAGCGCCTCGTCGTGCGCGAGTGTACCCTTGGCCTGGTCGAGGGCAGCCTGGTATGGGCTGGGATCGATCTCCAGAATCGTCTGCCCCTTCCTGACTTCCTGACCTTCGACGAACTTCACCGGAAGCAGTTGTCCGCTCACCCGCGCCTTCACCGTCACGCTCATGTAGGGAGTGACCGTGCCCAGAGCAGTCAGGTAGATCGGCATCGGCTTCTGCTCAACCGGCGTCACCTGCACCGGTACCGGACGGCTCTGCAGCGCAGCCGCTTGTCTCGCCGTATTGGCCGCGGCCTGCTGTTGATTCTGGTAGACCTTCCACACAGCCAGGCCAAGCGCGATGGCAATCACCAGGTACACCACGATCCGGACCCATACCCGTTTGTGTTCAGGTTCAGGTTCCAATGTCCCGGTTGCGCGTAAATGAGTCTCCGGTGCGTGTTGAATTTCCATATTTTTCGATGTCCGTCGTTTCTCTCACGTGGGTGATCAGAATAAGGGTGGATTTCGATCCTGCCTGGCATGAGCACAGAGCGGCGTACCCGGTATTACCGACGTATTTGTTCCGGTAAAGGTTTCGGGCCTGGTCCCATCGCCCAGGGAAGGCTCTGGCGTCAATCCCGGTTCCATTCTAAGCGCAGGGGACGGGCGGCCGAGCGATCTTCCGATGTGTCCCATATAATTTGGACGAATCGCCTTTCCGCACGTTGACAGCTTTGAAAACCGGCAGCCCGCCATGCAATCTTCTGCAGTTTGAGCGAACTCGCACTCCGGCGGCGGCCAGCTTTTCTGCGAGGACCGGGTGCACGAGAATTCTGCCACGACCGAGCTTGCCGCCACTGCCGAACTCTCCGCGCTCGGCCATCCACTCTGCATCGATCTCGATGGCACGCTGGTCAAGTCCGATACTCTCTTCGATTCGCTCTGCCAACTTCTGCGCAAACAGCCGTGGCAATTTTGGCGCATACCCCTCTGGCTCGTCCGAGGAAAGGCATACTTCAAAATTGAAGTGGGCCGCCGCGCCCCTCTCGACGCTCGCCGGCTTCCATACAACATAGAACTTCTCCGTTACCTCCAGGCTCAGAGGCGGGAGGGCCGAACCATCTATCTCACCACCGGGGCTGACGGTGCCTTGGCACGGCGCGTGGCCAGCCACCTGGGCATCTTCGATGGGGTATTGGCCACCGACAGCACGACGAACTTGACCGGCAACCGCAAACTCCGGCTTCTCAAAGACCGGCTCAGCGAATTCGATTACATAGGAAATTCCCGCGCCGACCTCACACTTTTGGCCGCCGCGCGTCAGGCTATGCTGGCCAACCCCACCGCCGGTCTGCGCTTATCCCTGCGCTTGCAACAGATTCCCATTGCTCGCACTTTTTTGGACCAGCCTCCTACCGCGCGTACTCTGGTCAAGGCCATCCGTGTCCACCAATGGGCAAAAAACATTCTCCTGCTGGCGCCGCTCGCCCTTTCCCATCAATTGGCTCCCGGTGCAGTCGCCGCTGCGATCGCGGCCTTTTTCTGCTTCAGTTTCATGGCTTCAGCCAATTACCTCGTCAACGATATGCTCGATATCGAGAGCGATCGGCGTCATCCAGCCAAGCGCATGCGTCCTTTCGCCGCCGGGGACCTGTCCGTCTCAGGCGGCATGGGCCTGGCACTCGGGCTAGTCATCGCCTCTGCCGCGCTGCTGCCTTTGTTGCCCGTTGCTTTTGCCTTCTGGCTCGGCATCTACATCGTCTCCACCATGGCCTATTCCCTTTTTCTAAAACGCATTGCGGTCATGGATGTGCTGCTCCTCTCAGGCCTCTACACATTGCGTCTGCTGGCTGGCGGTGCTGCTACAGCGACTGAGATATCTCCATGGCTCGCTGCGTTTTCCATCTTCCTGTTTGTTTCCCTCGCCATGGTCAAGCGATTCAGCGAACTTGAGAACCTGCGCGAGCGAGGCGCCGCGGTCACCCACGGGCGGGGTTATCTGGTCGCCGATCTCGAACAGATCCGCAGCTTCGGCACCTCCAGCGCGACCGCTGCAGTGGTGGTCTTCTCGCTCTATATTTCCCGCCCCGACGTCGTCGCGCTCTATAAGCATTCCGGCCGCCTATGGCTTATCGTGCCTCTTCTCATTTACTGGCTGTTTCGTGTTTGGCTGCTGGCTTCACGCGGCGAATTGGATGACGACCCCGTCGTCTTTGCCATGCACGACCGCATGAGCCTCGCTGTCGGAGTCGCCGTAGTTGCTTTGGCGCTTTGGGCTACCTGATACATCCTAAAGAGTTCAATGATTGCCAGGCAATGTCTTGAAGTCGACTCCAAGTGGTTCATATACTGATATAGTTCGAAGTCCGAATTTTGCATCTTTCGCGCCCACGGAAACGTCCTAAACCCATGCCCCGAGTGTTTGTAGGCGAAGCGCTCGCGCGACCCGGGGCCGCATCTTCGTCTAACATTGAGTTTTCGCAGGATGTAGAGCGGATCTGGGTGGCCATGAGCCGTTCTCCAATGTAAGCGGCCTGATGTGCCGCGCGGGAAATGCCTTTCTCCGGCAGAGCGGGCTGCTTGAGGGCGCACTGGAACACCACCCCGAGATGCCGCTCAACCCGTTTGGCCACTGAACAAGTTGAGCTACAGTTTGCATGGGTTTGCCGGTCTTCGGACCAGTCCTCCTCTCGCAATGAGGTGGCGAGCAACCCGGCTTTGGAGTGAGTACCTGCCCTATGATGTGGATTGTCCGCCTTGCGCTTCGACGGCCTTACACCTTTGCCGTCTTTGCTCTCTTGATTCTGATCCTTGGCGCATACAGCATCGTCACGATGCCGACCGACATCTTTCCCAACATCGATATCCCCGTGGTTACGGTGGTCTGGCAATACACCGGCCTCTCCGCACAGGAGATGGCCAACCGCATCGTCTTCAACAGCGAACGCGGCATGACCACCACGGTCAACGACATTGAGCATATTGAGTCGCAATCGCTGAATGGCATCGCAATCATCAAGATCTTTTTCCAGCCGCACGTGAATGTCGCCAGCGCCGTGGCCCAGGTCACCTCGATCAGCCAGGTGCAATTGCGCTCACTACCCCCGGGAACCACGCCGCCGTTCATCATTCAGTACAACGCTTCCAGCGTGCCCGTCCTGCAGTTGGGCCTCGCCGGTAAAGGGCTTGACGAGACCCAGTTGAACGACCTGGCGACGAATACGATCCGTACCCAGCTCGCCACCATTGAAGGAGCGCAGACGCCTTTCCCTTACGGCGGAAAGCAGCGCCAGATTCAGGTGGACATTAATCTTCCTGCCTTGCAAGCCAAAGGACTATCGCCTGCCGATGTGGTCAGTGCCGTTTCGGTGCAGAACCTTATCGCACCCTCCGGCACCATGAAGATCGACCGTTTCGAATATGCAATCGAAACCAACTCCGCGCCCACGCTTGTCAGTCAGCTGAACGACCTCCCCATCCGCACTGTGAATGGCGCCGTCATCTATGTCCGCGACGTCGCCCATGTGCGCGATGGAAACCCGCCGCAGACCAACATCGTGCGCGTTGACGGCCGTCGAGCCATCCTCATGAGCATCATGAAGACGGGCTCAGCCTCTACCCTCGACATCATCGCGGGCATCCGCTCCAAACTCGAAAGCATCACTGGGCAGTTGCCGCCACAGCTCAAGATCAGCTTCCTCTCTGACCAGTCGATCTTCGTCCGCAGTGCTATTAGTGGTGTGGTCCGCGAGGCCATCATCGCCGCTTGCCTGACAGCGGTGATGATTCTCGTCTTCCTGGGCAGCCTGCGCTCCACTCTCATTATTGCGGTTTCCATTCCCCTCTCGATTCTGTGTTCGCTCGCATCGCTCGCCGCTCTTCACGAGACCATCAACATCATGACCCTGGGCGGACTGGCATTGGCCGTCGGCATCCTCGTCGACGATGCCACCGTCGAAATCGAGAACATCAACCGCAATCTCGAGTCGGGCAAGGAGATCGAGCAGGCCATCCTCGACGGAGCAGCGCAGATTGCCACCCCCGCGCTCGTCTCAACACTGTCCATTTGTATTGTTTTCGTGCCCATGTTCCTCCTCAGTGGAGTGGCCCGCTACCTGTTCGTGCCCCTTGCCGAGGCCGTGGTTTTCGCCATGCTGGCCAGCTACCTGCTTTCGCGCACCGTCGTGCCCACCATGGCCAAATACTTGCTCCACGAGCATGACGACGCGGAACTCGCCAGAAAACAGCACAGTCACAACCCGTTCATCCGCTTTCAACTGGGCTTTGAGAAAAGATTTGAGAGTTTCCGCCTTTTTTATGTCCGGCTGCTCATGCTGTGCGTCGATCATGCTCCGGTCTTCCTCATCGTGTTCCTGATCTTCACTCTGGGTTCGATGGCACTCCTTCTACCGTGGCTGGGGCAGGATTTCTTTCCCTCCGTCGACGCAGGCCAGTTCAAGATGCATGTGCGTGCACGCACCGGAACTCGCATCGAAGAGACGGCCGCTCTCTGCGACCACATCGACGCAACCATCCGCCAGAACATTCCGGCGAAGGAAGTGGTCACGATCGTCGATAACATCGGCCTGCCGTACTCCGGCCTCAACCTCTCGTACTCCACTTCGGCTCCGGTCGGCCCCGCTGACGCTGACATCCAGGTGCAATTGAGCCCGGATCACCACCCCACGCCCGCCTATGTTGAAAAGCTGCGCAAAGTGCTGGCCCGGCAATATCCCGGCGTCACCTTTTATGAGCTGCCGGTGGATATCGTCACCCAGATTCTCGACTTCGGCCTTGCCGCGCCCATCGACCTTCAAATTGTGGGCCCCAACCTCTACGGCAATCGCGCCCTGGCCGAACGTATGCTCAATGACGTCCGCTACGTTCCGGGTGCAGCCGACGCCCGCATTCAGCAGCCCTTTGATTTGCCCAACATGACAATCGATGTGGACCGGACCCGTGCCAGGACGGTCGGCCTCACGCAACAAAATGTCGCTCAGAGTGTGCTGGTCGCCCTCAGCGGGAGCTTTCAGACCACCCCCAGCTTCTATCTCGACCCCAGGAACGGAGTCAGCTACAACGTCGCCGTCCAGACACCGCAGTACAACCTCGATTCGCTCGCGGCGCTCAATAGTCTCCCGGTCACTGGTTCTTCTTCCGCGACACAGACCACCCTTCCCGAAGCGCCCGGCGCAGCCCCGACCTTAATGCCTGGCGCGGCGGCAACCGGGGCGCCAGGCTCACCCATGCCTGTGCAGGTGCTCAGCAATCTCGCCAGCATCGTGCCCGGAGAGGAACTGGGTGCTGTCAGCCACTACGATGTCCAGCCGGTCCTCGATATCTTTGCCAACGTGGAGGGAACCGACCTCGGCACCGTCACTCGTGCCATGCAGAAGATCATCCACGATCACGAGAAGGACCTGCCCCGTGGCTCGCATTTTGTGCTCCGCGGACAAAGTGAGACCATGAACAAGTCGTACATCGGCCTGCTCGCCGGCCTCGCCTTTTCCATCCTGCTCGTCTATCTGCTTATCGTGGTCAATTTCCAGTCCTGGCTCGACCCGTTCCTCATCATTTCTGCGCTGCCCGCGGCGCTGGCTGGCATTGTCTGGTTCCTGTTCATCACCGGAACCCGGCTCAGCGTACCAGCCCTTACCGGGGCCATCATGTGCATGGGTGTGGCCACCTCCAACTCGATTCTTGTGGTCAGCTTCGCCCGCGAGCAGTTGGAAATTCTCGTTGGCGATGCCCGCAAGGCCGCGATCAACGCCGGCTTTGTCCGTCTGCGTCCGGTGCTCATGACCGCCCTCGCCATGATCATCGGCATGATGCCCATGGCTCTCGGACTCGGCGACGGCGGCGAGCAGAACGCCCCTCTCGGTCGCGCCGTCATTGGCGGATTGTTGCTGGCCACCCTCGCCACTCTCTTCTTCGTGCCCACCTTTTTCTTCGTCGTTCACGGCTGGCTCGAACGCCGGAAAGAGGCTCACGGCAAAGCATCCGACACAACCATCGACGAGTTCGAATAGACCCAACCTTTCGGAGCGACCCTCAATGACGAACGAATCCAAACCGAATCCGCAAAAGTCACAGCAAGGCGCGCACGATCACGAGAATGCGCCCGATCAGGCAGAGATCGCGCCGCACAAAGCCATATTCGGCCTCATCGTCATTCTCATCGCGCTGGCGGCACTGGCGATCTTTGGCATCCTGCACCGCCGTCAGGTCGACGATGTGCTCGCCAAGACGACTACTGAGCTCGCTGCGCCCACCGTCATCGCCCTGCCTCCCAAGCCCGGCGCGCCGCTTGATAGCTTTGTGCTCCCCGGCAACGTCACCGCCTATACTGATTCGCCTATTTACGCCCGTACCTCCGGCTACCTCACCCGCTGGTACTACGACATTGGCGGACGCGTAAAAAAGGGCGCCCTTCTCGCCGAAATTGCGAGCCCCGAAGTGGATCAGCAACTCGCGCAGGCCCAGGCCGATCTCGCCACCGCCGAAGCGACCGCCAACAACGCCCACATTCAGGCCGAGCGCTATTCGGGCCTTGTCACTTCCAATGCGGTCTCCCGCCAGGACACCGATACCTTCGTGAACCAGGCTGCGTCCACCGCGTCAGCAGTCCGTTCCGCACAGGCCAACGTGCAGCGACTTCGCGAACTGGTTGCGTTTGAAAAGGTCTATGCACCCTTTGACGGCGTGGTCACCGCCCGCAACGTCGATACCGGCCAGTTGATCAATCAGGGTGCCGGGACGGAACTCTTCCACATGCAGGCCATCCAAACCCTGCGCGTCTACACCAATGTCCCGCAACCCTACGTCGATACCGCAAAGCGCGGGCTCAAGCTCGATCTGACCTTCCCCGAGTACCCCGGAAAGACCTTTCAGGGCTTACTCGTCCGCACCGCCGACGCCATCGACCCCGCCAGCCGTACGTTGCTGGTCGAGATCGATGTGAACAACCACGACGGCAAGTTGTTTCCCGGTTCTCTCGCCCAGGTTCACTTCAAGGCTCCTGCCGCTGTCCAAACCTACATCGTGCCGGCCGCTGCCCTCATATTTCGCCGCCAGGGTCTGCAACTCGGCACTGTCACCAACGGCAATATTGCCCACCTGATCCCCGTCATTATCGGACAGGATGACGGAACCACTGTGCAGATCGTCAGCGGACTCAACGCCGGTGACAAAATCATTCAAGACCCCCCCGACTCCCTCATCGAAGGAGAAAAGGTCACTCCTGAAAGCCAATCCAGCACCGCCGAAGCAGGAGGCAAGTAGCCATGCCTCTTCCTCAAAGTTGTCTTTCTGAGTCAGGTCCGCAGAGCCGAGTGGAAGGATCCCTTGTCACTCAGAGCGAAGTCGGCGTAGCGGGCAAAGTCGAAGGACCGGCATTTCCCGATGCCCGCGCCATCACAATTCCGTGTGCCCCAGGTCTCGCTTCCGAGACCCTGGAATCCACACCGGGTGCCCCATCCTTGGCGAGCCTTTGCGCAAAGGGTGGGAAAGCGACATTCTTTGCGCTTGCCGCCCTGATCCTGCTCGCCGGCTGCAAACCAGTGGGTCCCAACTACAATCGCCCCGGCTATACCGCGCCCGCGGGCTACAAGGAGATCGGCGCGTCTACGGCCATTGTTCCCCCACCCAGCCCTGCAGGAGGTGCATGGCAGCCTGCCTCGCCCTCTGACGGCATGTTGCGCGGCAAGTGGTGGGAAATCTATCAGGACCCGCAGCTGAACCAGCTTGAAGATCGCATCGCCGCCGACAACGAGACCCTGCGCAGTGCTGTCGAAACGTACCTCGCCGCCCGCGACCAGGTCGCCTCCGCTCGTTCGGCCTTCTTTCCTACACTCTCCGCCGGCCCGTCCATTGCGCACGACAAGCTCTCCCACAACCGACCGCTGAGCACCGCAACAAGCAGCAACAACTACAACGATCTGGTTCTCGCCGGTCAGGCGAGCTGGGAGCCCGATTTCTGGGGCCGCATCCGGCGCACCGTCGAGGCTGCGGGCGCCAGTGCCCAGGCCAGTGCCGCCGACGCGGCCAACGTCGACCTCAGTCTCCATGCCGAACTCGCCCAGGATTACTTCGAGCTCCGCGGCCTCGATTCCCAAAGCCAAATCCTCCAATCCACCGTCACCGACGATCAACATCAGTTGGAGTTGAACCAGCGCCTGCTCAAAGGCGGCGTAGTCACCGAAGTCGTGGTCGCCCAGGCCCTCACCGAGCTTGAAACTGTCCGTGCCCAGCTCATCGAGATCAACGTGGGCCGTGCCGAGTATGAGCATGCCATCGCCACCCTTGCCAATCTTGAAGCTGGGCAGCTTACCCTGCAGCCTGCTCCGCTTGATCTTCCTCTGCCTAATGTTCCCCTCGGCATCCCCTCGCAGTTGATCGAGCGTCGTCCCGACATTGCTGCCGTCGAGCGTCGCACCGCCGCCGCCAATGCCCAGATCGGAGTAGCCGTTAGTGCCTTTTATCCCAACATCTCGCTCGGAGGGCAGGGCGGTTTTGAGAGCACCCACGGCGGTACATGGATTCAGGGCCCCAGCTCGTTATGGAGCCTGGGTGCGCAGGCGTCGGAGTTGCTCTTCGATGCGGGTCAGCGTCACGCCCTCACCGACCAGGCCCGCCATGACTACGAGGCGCAGGCGGCCACCTACAAAGCCACCGTGCTCGGAGCCTTCAACGAAGTCGAAGACAAGCTCTCCGACTTGCGCATCCTCGAGCAGGAGTCAACGGTCGAGTACCGTGCCGTCCACGCCGCACAACATTCGCTCGACCTCTCCAACCAGCGCTACAAAGGCGGCGCCACCAGCTACCTCGAAGTTCTGGTGGCCGAAAGCACCCTCCTCACCAACCAGCGCACCGCCACCGACCTCCAAACCCGACGTTTCGCTGCCAGTGTCCAGCTCATCCGCGCCCTTGGCGGAGGCTGGGACGCGACCCAGTTGCCGAAATAGCAGGCGTTCGGTTCCAGGAAACCTGCGTCCAGAAAAGAAACCGGCAGGACCTCTGTTAACCATGTGCCCCCTTCACCCGTTGTATGTGCAGAAGAGGCTTTAAGCCCTCTTTCAAGCAAGGGGACACACATGCACAATCAATGCCGCCGCACGTCTCGGCTTTTTCTCTTCGCCCTTCTCCCAGTCCTGTTGTTTGCATCCTTTGGCGCCGCCCAAACACGGCCCACACCACCTATGCGGCCCGCAGCCCCGTCGCCGGCAGCCAACGCGCCCGCTCCCGACGAGCGCGAAGTGGCTGCAACCCAGAGTGAGCTCATCAAGCTCCTGCGCCTTAGCCCCACGCTCACAACTGTCGTCGCCCACGACCCTTCGCTGCTTTCCAATCAGGATTATGTGGCCCACAACAATCCCCAGCTGGCCGAATTCCTCACCAACCATCCTGAGGTCGCCCGCAATCCGGAGTTCTATCTCTTCTCGCATTTGAACCACCAGGACGGAGAGCCGGACGAGGCCCTCCAACGCGCCGTCTGGCCCGAATATGTGCGAGCGAGCCGCAATTCCCCGGACTATGGGGATATCATCGTGCCGATCGCGATCACTGTGGCATTCGCCTGCTTCCTTGCAGCCCTGGTGTGGATGATCCGCGCGCTGCTCGAGAACCGCCGCTGGAACCGCATCTTCAAGCTGCAAAGCGAGGTCCACGGTCGGCTCATCGACAAGTTCAGCTCGAACCAGGAACTCGCCACCTACATGGAAACCGAAGCCGGCAAGCGCTTCCTCGAGGCCGCGCCCATCCCGGTGAACATCGAGTCCAGCCAGAGCATGCCCAACACCGTGGCCCGCGTGCTGACTCCGTTGCAAATCGGCATCGTTTTGGTTCTGCTCGGCATCGGTTTTCTCCTTCTTCGCCACGCCAACCCCGACATGGAGACGCCCATGCTCGTTTTAGGAACCGTCGTCATGATGCCCGGCATCGGGTTTATCATCAGCGCGGGGATCACATGGGTCTTGGCCGCCCGTCTCGGCCTCATGCCCCAGAATCCCGAAGCCTCTGGGAAATTCGTCTCGCCTTACGGATCAAGGGAACAACATTGAGTCCGAAGGGTCGCGAATCCAGTGAGAAAGCGTCGGAATATGCCTTGGGAATCCGTCATCTCGAACGTGCTGGCAGGCGATGCAGAGTCGCTTGCCAGCCACGCGCCCGTCGCGGAAATGGATAACGAGGCCTTCGCCGGTTTTTATGAGCGTTCTGCCCGTTCCCTCTGGGCTTATCTGGCGCGCGTGTCGTGTGATCCTGCTCTTGCCGACGACCTCATGCAGGAGAGCTACGTCCGGTTTTTGTGCACTTCATTCTCCGGCGACGGCGAAGTAGCCGCGCGCCGCTATCTTTTTCGTATAGCAACCAATTTGTTGCGTGATCACTGGCGCCGCCCGCGCTCCGCGTCCATCGAGGAAGTCCCTGAAGAGCTTCTTGCGGCCAATGTCAGCTCCGCTCAGTCCGATTCCCAAGCCATGCTAGGACCGGCGCTGGCGCAAATGCGCTCCCGCGACCGCCAACTGTTGTGGCTGGCCTATGCCGAGGGCTACTCGCACCGCGAGATCGCCGAGGTCACCGGTCTTGCCTCGGCCAGTATCCGGCTGCTCCTGTTTCGCGCCCGCCATAAAATGGCCGCCCTCCTGCGCCAGCATCCGTCCAACCAAGCGAGGCGCCCATGAACCCTTTTGCCTGCCCGCGTGAAAAAGAAACCGCCGAAGTTCTGCGCCTCAATCACTGGCCCCATGCCTGCCCGCCCGACTTGCGCACCCACGTCGAAGCCTGCCGTTCCTGCTCCGATCTCGTTCTGTTGACGCAGAGCTTTCAACACGCGCGCGCCAGCGCGACGGCCGCAGCACCGCTCCAGTCCGCAGGCGCCTTGTGGTGGCGCGCCCAGCTTCGCCGCCGCAATGCCGCCATCGAGCGCATCGGCAAACCCATTCTTGGCGCGCAGATTTTCGCCGTTGCCGTCGCCCTTTTAATTGCCGCGGGATTCATTGCCACCCAAGCCCGGCGAGGTCTGCACTTGATGTCGTGGCTCGCGGATCTTTCCGCTTCGGTTCATCTGGCAGACCTGTGGCCGGTCAGCTTGGACAACCGCCTCGTGCTGCTCGTCCCCGTCCTGGCCACCTTGGCCCTTCTCGGCGGAGTCGTCGTCTACCTGGCCTCCGAAAAGCAATAGCCCCGCCCGCATTCCCAGATCGCGGGCGCTATAGCTCTTTCGGAATTGGTGTAGTCCAGAACCATGCACTCAAGTGGCTTTTTCACCAAGAAATCTCCTGTATCATTCACTATCCAGGCGGACGGAGATGGCAGCTTTATGAGCAAACCATTCAGTCACATCGACGACAATTTTCATACACGAGCCATGGCACAGGAATTCAAGGACGTGCCAGCCACTCGACCGATGAAGAAGGGTTGGGAGCATACCCTCGAGCTCGAACGCCAGGATGCCGCGCGCTCCCACGGCGAAGCCGCCTTCATCATGCAGGATTTCAATGCGACGAGGCGCCCGTTCGTGTTGTTTCTGAGGAGCTTTGAGGTTGAAGCTTACAATTATCTGACTCCGGAAGACGACTCCGGTAAACGGAAGATTTTTACTGCCGTCAACGGACCGAGCCGAGTAGAACAGAAGCTGAAAGCCGCTCTGGCAGGGCGGTTGAAGACCATCAGCATCGCAAATCCAGCCCAGATGCTAACCTCTCGCCTGGGCTTTCCGCGGCTAATGCTCCCGAACGAGGGATGGGAAGCGGCGGTTGAAAATCTTGTCGAACATGCTCATTTTATCGTCATGGACTGCTATGCACTTGCGCCCGGTGTCCTGCGGGAGTTGGAGTTCGTCCGGGCGGCAAACAGGCAGAGCGCGACGATCATCGTCTTGCCCCCCGCCAACGATTCAAGCCGCGACACATTGCGGCAGACGGTGGAGCTTTTCGGCGGAATCGCCGAAAAGCCTCCCGATCCTTTAAAGGACAACCCGGAATTTGCCGCCTTTCCGCGCATAGCCAGCGAAGATGAGATCGGGTTCGACCACCTTGATGACTCCCCTGTTTTTGCGGATTTACTCGCTTCCGCTTCGGCTGCGACGGCGGCTGCTCCACCCTTCGACGCAATTGCCTGGGCCCGCGGACTGAATAACGAGGGAGTTGAGCTTTTCAACAACAGGCAATATGTGCAGGCTATGGAGCTTTACACTCAGGCCTTGGTGCTCCGCCGTTGCATTAACGATCGCTCAGGCCTGTTAACGTCGCTGATAAATGTTGGATGCGTTCATGTCGACACGGGCCAGCCAGCGGAGGCGTTGGCAACATTTGAGGAAGCCCTTCCTATTGCACGTGAGCTGAACCGCCCTGATGACGAGGCCTTACTCATCGGCTATATCGCGATGACCAATAAACAGCTGGGCCCGTTTCACAAGGCCTGGCGATGGCTGACGACCGTGATCAGGTGGATGAAAGAGCGCAGTTGATCAACATCCGCATTGCCCCGTGCGCCTGTCGCGCTTCAAGCGCGACTAAAGCGGCGGCCAGTCAAAGGGAAAAATCCTGCCCGCTTCAAGAGCATCGAGTTTTGCTCCGGCCAGTTCGACAGCCCGGGCAAGGACCGGATCGCGCCCGGCAGCAAGATCGGCGCCAGTCGGAAGAAGCAGTTCATCTGGAGTGACGCCGGACTTCTCTAGAGTCTTGCCATCGGTCATGATCAGGTTTGCCTCAGTCACGCTGAAGTCGTAGAAGAACTTTACATCCATGCCTCTCGAATCATCGTAAATTCTGGATTCCATGACAGCACCGGCCGACTTGTCTCCGATCACTGTGCCTCGGTGTTCTAACTGGATCACGCGGGCTAATAGTTCGGAGGCGGAGGCCGAACCCGCATCGATCAGCACGATCAGCTTTCCATCGAAGGGGTGTCCCTGATGCTTCGCGATCAGTTCCTTCGTGTCTTTCCTTTCGACCCTGTCGCCGATCTTGATGTCTTTGGCAAACAGTGAGCCCACGATCACCTTCTCGGTTTCGACACTACCTCCAGAATTGCCGCGAAGGTCCAGGATCAGCACTTTGTGTTTGCGCGCTATGCCGATAAAGTGCTCGACTTCCGTGGTCTCCAGATCGAAGTGTTGTAACTTCCAAATGGCAACGTCGCCCATCTCCACAATCCTCGAACGGGTCGCGTGATTTGCGTTTTCCTCGTGGAGGACCAGGTTGACGAAATCCGACGAATCGGTCAGGTCCATCTCTGTCTTGCCGGGCTTTACCCGGTGATTCACGATGACCGAACGCGTGGTTCCGTCGGGCGCGCGGAGAACCAACTGCGCTGCCGGCATCGGCGAAAGGACTCGCAGGAAATAAGCTAAATCGTGGTAGTCCTCGCGATTCACGTTGTAGCCATCCAAGGTCACTACCTGGTCACCGACGTGAAGCTTGGCTCCCGCATCGCTTCCGGGCCGGATTTGCGTGATAAAGCAGTCGTTTCCAACCAGAGCGAATCGGTATCCATCGTCGTAGCGATTTACTCGGCTTGGTGGAATGAAGTACACATGGGAATCGTTCAGTCCCTCCAGGAAGGCCGCTACCACTTGAAAACCTTCACCGAGGTTATGCGCCTGGCCGACCATTGCCGCGAATTTCTCGTAACGAGCGTCCCAATCCAGCCCTCGAAGCTTCGGATCGTAATAGTGCTTCTTAACCTCATCGTGGGCATCATGCAGGATTTCCGAGACCTTGTACTGATCGTCTTTGCTCAACGTTTGAGCAGGCTGGGCATAGGCTGAACAATTGTGGGAGAAACTCGACAAAAGCAGTAGAGATAAGAGGAGAGACTTCGGTCCGTACATCATAAGAGCAGCTTCTTCCTTTCAAAAGCGTCTTCTGATGCTTCGACTATAGAATGGCGCTCAATACCACGCAAGATGCACTCGTGCGCAACGGTTTTACCGCCAACCCTGCGGTGTCATTAGCAAGTGAAAATGTTCATTTTTTGTAGCAAAATGAAATGTCCGGTTTCATAAGTTAGCAGCCGTAGAGGCGCCGGGAAAGTGCCAATCCCGCGTATTGTGCGGGATTCGCAAGTTGAGAGGGAAAGTCTGTTTTGGGACTTTCCCTCTCAACGTCTTTTCCATGGCCTTGATCTGTTTTCTGTTCAGCGGCGTCAAGAGTTTTCCTTCCGCGCTGCAGTGTCCAACCTGCGCAGATAGTTCTTGTGAAACTCGGAGTTCATGGCAACGCCCGGACTTCATGGGCAGCTTTTAGGCAAAAGCCTGAGGAAAGCTTTCACCCAAGCCGATCATCAGCAAAAAGGCCTTAACTCGCTCCAGCGAACACCGACTCCACCTTCGCAAAGGTGTATGGCCCTTCCGGCACCAGTGCAACACGCGCATGGGCCGGCAGCCCTTCCAGCACTGCTGCTACCGCCGCGTCTATATGTTCAAACGTTCTCGCACCCAGCAATCCGAGCTGTGTCCTCTTGACTCCCGGCGTGTAGAAGAACAATTCATGATTCAATCCGGCCAGCGCGAGCTTTTCAAGCTGCCATTGATCCACCTCAACCGGCGTATCTCGAATCTCATCCAGAAAGCTCTCGAAATCGGTCAGCGTCGCTAACCGCCGCGCGAACTCTGCCGATCCCACCCCTTCCGCACATTCTCCCAGGGTTAGGATCCTCCCTCCGGGCTTCACGACGTGCTGCGCCGCCGTGAGCCCTTTGACTGACTGATAGAACGTCAGATCCAGCGGGTGCCCGGCGGCGCTCGTAATCACTGCATCGACCGGCTCCGCAAGCAGCTCCAGAGACGTTGTCTCCAGGAACTCCACCCCTGCCGCGTGCGCTTTCACGGGATCTCCCGCAAACACTCCTGAAATCTTCCGTTCCTGCGTCAACGTCACATCCAGAATGAAGTCGTGCCGCGCCATGCGCGCAATCTCCAGCAGCTCCGCATGCAGCGGATTGCCGACAATCGATCCCTCCTTCGCCAGCGGCTCCCGCATAAAGCGCGGCGAGTGGATCACCTTGATCGTCTCCTGCGCAGCGAGACCGGGAGCCACCAGCTTGCGCCCGCCGCTGAATCCCAGCATCAGATGCTGCTCAATAAAACCCAGCGTGATATGCAGGTCGGCCGCCATGAACCGCTCATCGATGTACACCGGTGTTCCGCGCACCGTCACGCCCAGTGCCCGATGCTCCGTGAGCACTCGCGCATCGTGGCTCACGACGCGATATTTAGCCGCGATCTCCGGCCCGACAATCGCCTTCACTTCGTCCTGGGTCGCGGCCCGATGCAGGCCTGTCGCGATCAGGATCGCGATCCTCTCCGCCGGAATCCCCGCATCGTGCAGCCGCTTCAGCAGCGGCGGCAGCGTCACACGATTCGGCGCGGGCCGCGTAATATCGCACACCGAGATCGCCGCAGACTTCTTGCCCGCGGCCAGTGCTGCCAGAGCCGGACACCCAATGGGATGATCGAGCGCCTCATTGAGCGCGGCGGTCTCGTCCTCGAGGGCCGGCGCGCATCGGCTGCGGATCACCTGGCACTCGAAATCATCCGGCACCGATACCTCAATGCCGTTCTTGCCAAAAGAAAAACGTGTTCTCATTTGTGGTTTGAGCCCGCGCTCAGCCTTCGATCGATTTCATTCCCGATGCCCAATCTTAAATCCCGTTGATCGCCGCGGGCTGCGATGGTTCTCTAGTTCTTGAAGAACTCTCCATGACCGCCGTTTTTCCAAGGATCGTAATGCGCGGCAAAGTTTGCCCGATGCTCCACCGAGGGATGGCTATAGGTCCAGAACTCGATAAAGGGATTGGGATCGGGGTCTTCCAACCATGCCTCGCCCAGGGCATTGAAACCGGCAACTGCAGTCTTCTGCGGGTCGGCCACGATTCCGTGGATTGCCTCCTGGCCATACACATCCGCCTGGTGCTCGAAGTGCCGGCTGAATGCGTTGCTCACTGGTTCCAGCAAAAAGCCCGCCAACGAGAGCACGAACAGCAGCACCACAAACCCGGCACGACTCGACAGCGAATCCACATGCCATCGCGAGCCGAATCTCTTTACCAGCCATCCCGCAAAGATGGCGCAGCCCCAGAAGACAAAAAACAAGGCAAAAGCAGTGCCGGTAAGCCCCTTGGGAATATGGTGCAGAACGTAGTGCCCACTCTCATGTCCAAACACAAACAGCACTTCATCGTCCGGTATTCGGCCTGCGGTGGTGTCCCAAACCACAATGCGCTTGGTAGCGCCTATGCCCGTTACATACGCGTTCAGGCCGTTTGTCTTGGCGCTGGCTTTCATCAGAAACATGCGATCCGGGGGAATATCGGTCCCGGTGCGAGCCACCACTTTTTCGAGCTCCTCCACAAGTTGCGGATGGTTTTTGTTCAACGGTTCAAACTTGTCGAAGAGCGGTTCAATCAGCGGCTCGACAAGGATGGACACCACCAGGATCGGCAGTGAAACAATCCACGCCCACATCCAGAAGCGCCGCGGCGAAACGCGGACAATCCAGTTGAAAAGCAGCAATACCGGCGCGCCAATCAGCACTGTAAGCCCCAGCGCTTTGCCCTGGTCGCCCAGCCAGCCGCCCCATCCCTGCACGCTGATGCCGAAATGGCGGCTCGCCAAGTGACCGGCCACGTCCAGTGGCAGGCTCGCCAGGGTCAGAATCACCAGAAACACCGCAAAGAAGAGTAATCCCTGTAACCAGCGGCGCCGCAGCGCGCGCTCAGTCCAGGCCGCCAGCCTGGCGACAGCGCAAGACGCAAGCAGAATCCACAACACAGCCAAGCCCCATACCGATCCGGCAATATCGAGCAGGACGCGGATCCGATTGAGAACGATCGCTTTAGCCAGCTTCTCCGGCGGCAACCGATAGGCCTGCCCAGGTTGACCCTGCTGGGCAGTTGATTGGTTTTGTGTCGGCTGTACCGGTGCGTTAGCCTGGGCGCTACTGCGATCCGGCGACACTCCGGCAAGCATCACAGCCAGGAAAAACGCGAGCCACCAATTCTTGCAAAAAGTCACAATTCCTTCCTGAGTCCCGGACTCTGAGACAATCAACATGGAGAAGGTTCTACCAGAGTCGTCCCAACTTATGCCACAGCTTCCATTCCCCGCCCCGAGGCGGTCCGCCCTTCAATTCCGTAGAGGCGCCGCATGCGCCGCAGTTCTCGTCTCCATCGCATTGCCCGTGGCCGCCGCGTCGCAGCAGGAAAAACCCGTCTTGTTGGACGCCATGACCACCGAGTTGCATCGCGCCTTCACGTCGTTGGGCAGGCAGGATCCCAATAAGCAGGACGCCGGGCAGCAGTTGCCGCCGTACTTTCTCAGTTACTCCGTCAGCGATGCCAGCATGGTTTCCATTCGTGCGCAATATGGTGCGCTCGTCGACAGTTCCGCAAATCACATGCGCATTGCCGACGTTCAGGTGCGCCTAGGCGATTCAAAGCTCGACAACACCCACGGAGATCATCGCGGCTCGGCGGTCAACAGTTTGCAACTCCCGCTCGGCGACGACCGCGAAGCGTTGGCACGTTCATTCTGGCTCGCCACCAACACCGGCTACGGCAATGCCCTCGAAAACTATCTCCGCGTGAAAACTGAAGCCCAGGTGCGAGCCAAAGAAGAAGACACCTCGCCGGACTTCAGCAGGGAAGAGCCGCAAGTGTCGATTGGCAAGCCGGCGCCTCCTGTCGTGGTCGACCGCGCTGCCTGGGAAAACCGCGTGCGCCAGCTCTCCCGCATCTTCCGTGAATTCCCCGATGTATATCAGAATGTTGTCGCGCTCTCGGTGCAGAATGAGACCGACTACTTCGCCTCGTCGGAAGGTTCAAGCGTCGTTGAGCCTCACATGCAGGCACGCCTGGTGGTGCTCGCTGTCACCCGCGCCGAAGACGGCATGGATTTATTCCGCGATCAGACTTTTGAGGCGGAAACAATTGATGGCTTGCCCGCCGAGGCGGAATTGGAAGCGGCCGTCCGCGAGTTGGGCAAAAGTCTTGAAGCTCTGCGCAAAGCCCCAGTCACTGAGCCTTTCGACGGTCCCGCCATTCTCTCCGGACGCGCCTCCGCCGTCTTTTTCCACGAAGTCCTCGGCCACCGCCTCGAGGGCCAGCGCCAGCGCGGCGATGAAGAAGGCCAGACCTTCACCAAAGATATTGGCAAAGACATTCTGCCCAGCTTCCTCTCCGTGGCCGACGACCCGACCATGAGCCGATTCGGGAATACATGGCTCAGTGGTACCTACACCTACGACGATGAGGGTCAAAAAGCCCAGCGCGTCGCATTGATTCAGGACGGCGTCTTGAAAACCTTCCTCATGTCGCGCCTGCCCATTGCGAGTTTCAGTTCCTCCAACGGCCACGGCCGCGCGGAGACGGGCCGCATGCCTACCGGCCGCCAGGGAAACCTGATTGTGACGTCGACAAAGACAGTTCCCGACGCCGAACTCCGGAAGCAACTCATCGAAGAAGCCAGGAAGGCCAACAAGCCCTACGGCCTCTACTTTGAAGACATCTCCTCGGGCTTCGCCGTCACCACGCGCAGTTCGCCCCAGGCATTTCAAGTCATCCCGCTCGTCGTCTATCGCGTCTATGTCGACGGCCGTCCAGACGAGCTTGTTCGCGGCGTCAGTATTGTCGGCACGCCGCTCGCTGCGATGAAGCGCATCCTCTCCACCGGCGACAAGAGCGAAGTCTTCAATGGCGAGTGCGGCGCTGAATCGGGCACAGTTCCCGTCAGTGCGGTCGCCCCTGCCATGCTCGTCAGTGAAATCGAAACCCAGCGCCAGCCGCAAGGCACAGCCCGCCCGCCCATCCTGCCCATCCCAGGCGCGCCGGCCACTGCGTCCGCGAAGGAGGCCCAATGAATCCGCTGCGTCTCCTTGCACAGATTGCTCAACGCCGGGTGCCCCATCCTTTCCGCGTTCTTTGCGGAAAGGGTGGGAGACCATCTCAACTCGCCGCAGCCCTCTTCCTCGTCGCAGCCCTCACCGCGCCAATTGCCGCACAGCCCACGCGCGCCGATGCCGAAAAGGATCCTGTCCTCGCCGCCATGCTGCAGGAACTCGACCGCAGCATGAGCCAGCTGCAACTCCCCGGATTTCAGAAGCCATTCTTTATCCAGTACCGCATTGTCGATGTAGAAGACTTCGAGACCAAAGCCACCTTTGGCGCAGGCGAAGGCTCGCAGCACAACCGTGCGCGCATCGCCCGTGTCACAGTCCGCGTAGGAGACTACAAGACTGACAGCTCCGGTGGCCGCGGCGACGGCGCGCTTGAACTCGCTGCCCTCGATAACGATCCCATCGCACTCCGCTCTGCTCTGTGGACCGCGACAGATCAGGCCTACAAGAATGCGCTTGCCGCCTACGCGCAAAAACAGGCCGCTCTCAAGCAGGTGCAAACGCCGCCCCAGGCCGATGACTTCAGCAAAGAAAAGCCAATCGTCTCCCTTGAAACTCCGCCAACGCTCACCCTCGATCAATCTGCATGGGAAGAGCGCGTGGCGCGCGACAGCGGCCTTTACCGCACCGATCCTGCTGTCAACTCGGCCCAGCACGACGTCCAATATTCCTCCGCAACCTTCCATGCGCGCCTCGCAACTACACGGCTCGTCAACAGCGAAGGCACCATCGTGCGGAAGTCCGCTACCGGCTACCAGGAGAGCCTTGGTGTGGGCGCCCAGGCGGCCGACGGCATGAGACTCGATCGCTCCTACGGCACGACGGGCGCAACCCTCAAGGACATTGATACACCGCAAGCTTTTCAAAAACATGCAGAAGCGGTGATTGCCTCTCTCAGTGATCTGCGCAAGGCCCCGCTGGTTGAGGAGGAGTATCACGGCCCTGTGCTGCTCAGTTCCGACGCCAGCGCCGATACGCTGCGTACCCTCGCGGCAGGCGCCGTCGTGGCGACGCGCCCCCCGCTCGGCACCGAGGCGCGTACCAACGGACCCTTTGCCAATAGCTACCATGCGCGCGTGCTTCCCGAGTTTCTCGACATCGAGGACGACCCCGGCTTGAGGAGCTTCGATGGAAAAGGCCTCGTTGGCTCTTACGCCATAGACGACGAAGGCGTGCCCGCACAGACTGTCAACCTCGTGACCGACGGGCAGCTTCAGAACTACCTCATTGCCCGCGAGCCGGTCCGTGATTTTCCGCAATCCAACGGTCACGGACGCGCCGGCGTCACCGGGCTGCCCCATCCCACAATTGGCGTGATGAAAGTGACCGCAAAGCCCGCCGCGGTGGCCCTCAGCGACGAGGCGCTCAACCGCAAACTGCTCGACATGGCCAAGGACCGCGGACTCAAGAGCGTCTACTATGCCGCCACATTGGGACCCGGGCTCGCCCCCCGCCTTCTCTATCGCATCAATCAGGACGGAACACGGGAACTGGTGCGCGGGGCGATCCTCGACGACCTTGACCAGCGTGCCTTGCGCTCCGGCATCGTAGCGGCGGGGCAGGATCTTTGGGTGGCCAACTACTCCGGCGATGTGCCGCAAACCGTGCTCGCCCCGGCGCTCCTGTTCGACGACGTCACCATTCGCCGCGCCAACGAGAAAAATGACAAGTTGCCGTTTTATCCGCCGCCGGAATAGAGCGCTCTGAAGTTTTTAGCAAGTGCTCAGACCGGTGCCCGTGCGTGACCTCGCCTAGGCAAGGCGCAGGCAGCTGAGAGATTCGCCTTTTCACGGTGCTCCGATACAAGAACATCGGTGCCCCCAAGTCTCGAGTGCGCTCCAAGTTCAATAACATAAATGCCCTGAAAATCAGGCTTAGATTTTTGTGCTGATTCTGAGGGCGCGGTCGGCGGCAATTCTGTTGAGCGCGAAGTAAACTGCCGGGTTCGCCCACCAACTGCTCACGTGGCAAGATTTGCGCCCCTATCCGGGGCGATTACACTCAGACAGGGTGCGTCGAACTCAGTCGTTGGAGTCGCGTTGGTATGAACTCTCGGGTATCCCTCTCGGTGAGCGTACTGAGCTCGGTTTTCATGGTCCCTTTCATCTGCCGCGTATCTGCCCAAGATGGCGCGAACTCTTTTAGCAAGCTTGGACAGAGCCTTGTCGAACTGATCGAAGCCGACGGACGCAAGGGAGAGTGGGTGTTCTATCACCAACGGTTCTTGAGTTCTGACAAACAACGGGCCCAATACCAGGGCTCTATCTATGCTGCTGTACAGAATATGAAGATCAACAAGTGTCGAATCGAGATGCAAACTCTCGTCGTCGATCAGTTCGCTGGCATCGTGGGCAAGTCTGGCATTGGTCAACAACAAGATAAGACTGTCTATGAGATCTCCTTCCCTCTCTCGAGGCCAATCGCAGAGACGATGGAAGTGGTGGAGGCCCGCCCATCCCAGTTGCGGAGGACCACCCGCGCGGTCTGCGACGAAAGGCCGTCCTGCGAACTCACTTGGGTCCGATTCAGGAGTGCAGAGCACAAGATTTCAGAACTGATCTCCACGAATGATCAGGTCGAGTTTAACGGAGGGACGAGCACTGCGGTTATTCCCGTGAGTTCGCCGGATGTCGGCTCAGCGGCAATTAAGCAACTTCAGCTTCTCGCAAATTCAGATTGCCAGTAGCTCCGGGCGAATCACCGCCCAACCGTCAATTACTGGTTGACTAACATCCCCCCGCGTTTTCGGCGTGGATGATGCTGCTCCGTCCCATGGCCTAAGCGCGGCAGGATTCCAATGTATTGACTGAAAGCTCAAGGGGAAGCTGGAGGCTGGCAGCTTGACGCTGGAAACTGCCTCAGGCCTTCTTCTTCCACGCCCCCACAATCGCGCCCATCAGCATCATCCCCAGCAGCCAGAACCCCGCATTTACCGCGAGCAAGCTGAAGGGCCGAACCTCAAACACGTATTCGGTTGCCCACGTAGGCAGCACAAATCCGAACCACAACAGCAACGCGGCCTGCACCCCGCGCAGCATCGTCTGCTCCCCGGTAAGTTGCGTCACGCAGGAGATCGCAGTGGCCATCACCGCCGCCGAAACCAGTGCCGTGCCATACTGCAATGCCGGGCTCACGCCCGCCGCCATCAACCAATCCCTTGTTCGCCCTATCCCGGTCAGCCAGGTTTGCATGAAGTACGAATACCAGCCTGCTTCCAACAGAAAGCAGGCCACCGCCGCCACGACGATTGCCAGATAATTCTGCCGAACTCTCGCCGCTTCAATCGTTGGAACTCCAACCGCCATTGCGCCCTCCATTCCTCAGGAACGGACTCACATTATGACGAATTCCACGCTGAACGCAATCGAAAAGAAAGAGTTAATGTCGGCCCATCGATCAGACGTTCCCTGACCGCTGTTCCCTGATCTCTGATCCCTGCTTTTCTCAGTCCAGTCGCGTCAGGTATGCATCGCCTTCCGAAGGATGCAGATGCTCTGCAATGGACTCGGCGCGCTCGCGGTCGTCTCCCTCTGGCCGGATGCGAACCCAGTAGCTGTTTTCACCGGGGAACTCGATGACGCGGGCTTCGGGATATTTGCGCAACAGTTCTTCCTTGAGTTGCTCGGCTCTGCGCTCGCTCTTGAAAGCGCCAATCTGCACGCACCATCTCCCGCCCGTTTCGATAGGCTTGGGAGTCTCATACACGTCGATCCGCACGGGCGCCGTGCCAACCCTGTAAACCCCAATCGACTTGGCCGAGGCAATCGTCAAATCGATGATCCTGTCCGGCGTAAATGGCCCTCTGTCCGTAATCCGCATCGCCGAGGCCTGTCTCGTTTTCAGGTTTGTCACCACGATCAACGATCCCATCGGCAATGTGCGATGCGCCGCGGTCAATGCACCATCGTCGAACACCTGCCCATTCGCCGCTTTGCGCCCTTTATATGGAGCGGTGTACCAGGCGGCATCGCCCTCTTCGCTGAAAATGGGCCGGTGCGTCAGCACAAACTCCCGATCCTCATCGCTTATACCGCCCGGTGGAACCGGCGTGATGGGAATTCGCCCGGTCGAAGCGCCGGCCGCTGGCGCCCGTGGCTCCGAGGAGTAGCTGGGCTGCGCCGGCTCGATTGCGGGCGGCGCCGCCTGTGGCGCGGGATATTGAGCGGTGGTTCGACGGTGACCGCATCCCGAGGACGCCAGGATAACAAGCGCCAATCCGGCCCATGTCGCCCCGGCCCATGTCGCCGTGCACTCCGAAAAGCCGCTGAGTCCCTTTGCTCCCATCAGGTTCGCGGGCCCTTTTGCTGTTCGATGCGGTCAGCCAGGTTGCGCAGCGTGTCACTCATCTTGCGCATGGCCGTGATGGACTCGTAGCGGACCTGCGGGACAACCGCATCGTTGACATAAGCGATCGCGTGGCGCAGTTCCATTTCGATTAGTTCCATCGCTTCTTCAATCCGCTGGCCCACGCCGCCCGGTCCCGGTGGAGGATAAGAATTCATGGCAAACCTCCTCATTTTCAGTGTGCGAGGTGTGTCACAGCGCGTCAATACCACTTGCCCCGTACGTGCCGCGGTCGCCAACATGATCTTTCCCGGCAAGCTCTTATGCCGCGATTGCCTTCCGACGCAACTCTGTGCGGCTCCATGCGTACTTTTCGTTGAAAATCAGCGTCTCACCTTGTTAGGGGCCGAAGCAGTATCATTGCGCCGAATCCGGCGGCTGGCTATTCCCGCCCTCTAGTCCGATATAGATGCCTGCTGTCAGTCAGGGGCCTGCTATTGCGAAAGCGATGGAAAATTCAAGGTCGAGCCCAACAGGATGCAGGCCCACGTTGCGCAGGGCGAATGCGTCACCGGCGAGCGTCGTTGTCCGCAGCTGTGCTCCTGGCCTTAATCACCCTGCCAATTCCATTCGTCCCCGCACGCGCGCAGGCCGCCGCCGGGCAGGACCCTACGCCCGACTCGGCACCTTCACTCCCCGAAGCTCCGCAACCGCAGAATCTCGTTCGTCCCAGGCCCAAAACACCGCCATGCAGGGTCGTCCCGGCTTCTGAAGCCGCCGGTCTTGCTGCCACAGCGATGGCAACCCGGACCGCCAGCTCCCTGGCGGGTGTCCAGGTCCCGGTGACCCACTCTGAAAGCGGCCACGCCGGCGTGCCGCCCGAACTGCCTCCCTGTCCGCCGCAAACCACAAACTGGTTTGCACGATTCCTCAATGGACCTCAGGTCAAGCCGCTCACTCCCAAGGAGAAGGCCCTCCTGGCGGTCCGCAACGTCGTCGACCCCTTCAATGCCGTCACCATTCTGGGCACGGCCGCAGTCTCGGTGGGATCCGATTCTCATTCGCCCTACGGTCCCGGCATGACTGGCTTCGGGCGCTACGTCGGCGTCAGCTACACCCAGGACATGACCGGCGAGTTCTTTGGCACCTTCCTCATCCCGTCCATTGTCCACCAGGATCCGCATTATCACCGTATGCCCAGCGCCTCTTACATTAAGCGGATCCGGCACGCCATCATACAGGTGGTCTGGACCCAGGGTGACAACGGCAAGGGAATGCCGAATTATGCCAACCTCGTAGGTTTCGCCATCGACGACGAAATCAGCAACCTCTACGTCCCGGGACGCCAGACCGATCTATCCGCCAGCACTGCCCGGTATTTCACCGGCCTCGCCATCGCACCCACTGACAACTTCATCACGGAATTCCTGCCCGACGTGGCCCGCCACATCCACGTCCAGGTCGTCCTGGTCCAGCGCATCATCAACCAGGTCGCCAAAACCGACGGCACCACATCGCAGTAGCCGCTCTGCGGCCCTAAGCCTCTGCACACAAAGAGCTTTGTACCGGTACCGACTCCCCCATTCGCAGTTCACCCACCCGGATTTGCCATTCAGCCGGAAATTTCCCCATTCGCTGCACCTGAGTTGGATTGACGCGCGCGCGAAGTTACTCTGTTAATGGGTTTTAAGGTCTGGGCTGGCTTGTGCATAATGCATCCGCCGACATGCCGGCCTGCGAATCCAATCACATTTCAAGAGGAGCATCGCAACGTCATGGCCAAAGCGATCAAATACGCCGAGAAAGCCGCTGTTTACGCGGCAAGGGGCGCGTGGGTAGTTTTCGAGCGGTTCAACCGCATCAGCCCCAACCCGTCCTTTACGCCGAAGTGGAGCGAGAAGCCTCTCCTCAAGAGCTACCAGAAAGAAAAGCCGCCCCTTGGCTGGCCGCGCACCACCGACTCGCTCTGTCCCAAGTGCGTCCCCGAGATCCGCAAGCAGATCATTGATGGCAAGCTCCCCCACGAAGTCCTGCTCAATGAGAAGGTAGGCGAAATCAAGGCCCAGATCATCGAGCGCGACGGCAAGATTCTGATGGTCAAGGACTGCCCCAAGCACGGCCACTTCGAAGACGTCATGTCGATGGACCCGGCCTTCTTCAAGCACCTTGAAGAGAGCTTCCCCGGCCGCGACATCCGCGCCCACGGCGAAGGCGACAAGAACCTTCACCACCACGGCACTTCGACTATCACCAACGGCCGCGGCTCGGTGCTGACCATCGACCTCACGAACCGCTGCAACATGATGTGCGACCCCTGCTTCATGGACGCCAACCAGGTTGGCTTCGTCCACGAGCTTACGTGGGACGAGATCAAGACCATGCTCGACAACGCCATCACCGTCAAGCCCAAGCGGCAGATGAGCGTCCAGTTCTCCGGCGGTGAGCCCACCCTCTCGCCCTACTTCCTCGACGCCGTCGCCTACTCGCGCAAGGTCGGCTATAACTCGGTTCAGGCCGCCTCCAATGGCATCGAGTTCGCCAAGTCGAAGGAGCTTTGCCGCGCCGCCGCTGAAGCGGGCCTGCGTTACGTCTACCTCCAGTTCGACGGCATCGGCAACGCGGCCAACTCCCACCGCAAGGTTGGCAACCTGTTTGATGTGAAGCTCCAGGCCATCAACAACCTGCACGAAGCCGGCGTTGAAATCGTCCCTGTCACCACCATCATCAACGGCATCAACAACGAGCAGGTCGGGCACATCATCCAGTTCGCCCTCGACAATCCCAAGAAGATCAGCTTCCTGAGCTTCCAGCCGGTCAGCTTTACCGGCCGCGACGAAGACATCACCGAAGAGCGCCGCGTGGCCCAGCGCTACACCCTCTCGCACATGGCGCACGACGTCAAAAAGCAGTGCGGCATCGGCGAGCCGGAGCGCGACTGGTTCCCCATCAGCTTCATGAGCACCTTCTCTGACTGGGCCGATCTCATTCACGGGCCCAGCGCCGAGTGGGGCCAGCTCTCCTGCGGTTGCCATCCCAACTGCGGCATCGGCATGGCGCTGATGATCGACAAGGAAACCAAGGAAGCCGCTCCCGTTACCGCCTTCCTCAACATGGACAAGGTGGCCAAGGATCTCGCCAAGGTCAACGATGCCGCCCGCGGCAAGTGGCTTTCGGTCATCGGCTTCGGTCTCGCCCTGCTGCGCAACTACGATCCGTTCCAGGCGCCCACCCACTTCAAAATCACCGACATGATGAAGAAGATGGACAAGACCTTCAACGCCACCGGCAAAAACTACGGCAGCGTCAAGGGCGACCGCACCCTCGAAGACATCAAGAAGCGCCGCCAGGACCGCTGGAACTTCCTCTTCATCGCGGGCATGTGGTTCCAGGACCTCTTCAACTACGACTTCCGCCGCACCGAGCAGTGCATCATTCCTTACGCCACCCAGGAAGGCGAAATCAGCTTCTGCGCCTACAACACGGGCGTGGGCTGGAGAAACATCATCGAGAAGATGCACATGACGGCGACTCTTACCAAGTGGTATGAGGAGCACGGCCGCCATGAAATCTTTGCCGGCGGCAAAAAGGTTGGCATGACCCACGTGGGCCACGACCTGGCTCTCAACATGGAGCACGTCAACGCGGAAGCCAACCATACCCTGGACA
Source organism: uncultured Acidobacteriaceae bacterium (assembly GCA_963800145.1). Classification (GTDB taxonomy): domain Bacteria; phylum Acidobacteriota; class Terriglobia; order Terriglobales; family Acidobacteriaceae; genus Telmatobacter. The sequence continues at coordinate 579,942 of CAWCZX010000003.1, forward strand.
CGTTGGGTATCGCCAAGAACTCCCGCGAAGAGAAGATGCGCGCCCGCGAAGAAAAGCTGAAGGCCGAAGCCGAAAATGCCCGCATGGCCAAGCTCTACCGCGAGCAGGTGCTGGGTGAAAAGCCCGTCGAAGGACTGGTCACTCTCGATTCGATTGCCCCGGCAAAACCGGCAAAGCAAAAAGAAGCCGACCTCGTCGCCGGGGACTAAGCTCACCTCACCTTGCTTCTTCTCGCAAAGAAGGCCGCCCCAACCGGGGCGGCCTTTGTGCTCTGTCTCAGGCTGGATGGCGTGCCCTTAACCTCATCGACCTGCCCGAGCAGGGTCCGGACGGGCACCCAGATCGGTGAGATTGAAGATTAGCGATGGGCCACCCGCCATGCGGGGCTGTAGATGTTCCGAAGCGAAGCTATGGTTCATAATCAACTTACCTGCGATGAGAATAACCAGAAGAGTCTTGTCGGTTTTCTTGGCCTCTCCGAGCGACGTTGTGGAAGAGAGGGTCGCCGCCGAGAGAGTCGTAGCTTCAGTCAATGCTACGCTTGGTCGCAATCTCGGTTGGCAAATCGATCTCCACCGTTGGGAAGATAAATCACCTGCTATTTGGGAGACCTCAGGATTTGATACAATCCTATGATCGAAGATTGTGATCTCTTTATTGGGCTTGTTTGGCAAAGATGGGGAACCCCTTCTGGCGGCTACTCCTCCGGCTTTCAAGAAGAGTACGAGCTAGCCAAATACCTGCGAACGACCTCGGAGGAAGCCAGAAATCTGGATTGTCTTTAAGAAGATCACTCCCAGACGGTTGAAATCCCCTGACGAGCAACTTAGGAAGCGTTCTCGAGATTCCGTGAGCTTCAAACGGCCCTAAATGAGGCGATTTTCAAACAGGTCAATAATGCAAACGATTCGGGAACTCAAGCTGTCGCTTTGGCTGAGCGAGTATATTGTCAACTTGGCAGATACGGCGAAAGACCAACAATTAGGTCAGGAGTCGCCCAACAAGCCAGTCCAAACCAATGCTGAACCCTCATCGTCGTTTCCAACGAAAGAAGTTCGGAAGGCTGCAGAGGGCTTGTATTCTAAGTTCCAAAGCCTAATAGCAAAGAGCAACGATTTTGAAGTGTTGCGGATCTTAAACGAGAGTCAACTGGCACTTGGCGAATTTTTGAGCGCGGGCGATTTCTATAGCCTTTCAAGAAACGACCTACACCCACCGCAAGATGCAACTATGCATGAGGAGGACTGCCACCGTTCTGAGGAAGACGCAGCAAACGTTGCCTCAACTTATTCCCGATTCAATCCTCCTCCTGCCTGCAATGGCTGGCATCAATAAACTATTGAGCGTAATACCGGAGGAACCAAAGGCTTTCACTCGCGCTGCGATTTTAGACCTACCGTAGAATGCTGGGCGGTCGGTGGCCTAAGTCCCAAAAGGATTGTTCCGACCACCGAAGACGGGTGGGTGGCCCAAGTCCGAGATGCTCCCGCGATGAATATGGGTGCTCCAGGTCTCGCTTCTGAGAGTTGGGAAAGCACGAGACCTGACTGCACGCTCTCCCTGCGAGAGAAAAGAAAATAACTCAGGGTAGAGCCTCACGCACGCTCATGCGGCATGCTGCATGGCCAGTAGGGTCACATCATCCATCCCCGGGTTGGCGCCGGCAAATCCGCGCAGGTCCTCAAGACAGGCGGAGATGACTCCGGCCGGGCAGCACGCAATGTGCCGGCCAACCAGATTCGTTACGCGATCAATGCCATATTCGCCGTCCTCTCCGCTGGCTTCAGAGAGACCATCTGTGAAAAGGAAAAGCATGTCGCCGCCACACAATTGCAAACGGGCGGAAGTGAACGAGGCTTCGCGAAACATTCCGAGCGGAAACCCAGTTGACTCGAGCAGTCGTACACCGTCCTGCTGAACGGCAATCACGGGCAAATGGCCTGCGTTGATGAGTTCGACATCGCCGCCGGACCTTGCTCGTCCGCAGACCAGCGTGGCGTATTGTCCGGCGAGTCCGCTGTCGCAGAGGAAGCGGTTGACGTGTTCAACAATCTCCGCAAGCGGAAGACCCATACCGATCAAGCTGCGGAAGAGCGCGTGGAGTTGCGTCATTCTCATCGACGCCGCCACGCCCTTTCCTGACACGTCGCCGAGCACGAAGAAGAGCTGCCCATCGGATGGGTACAGGTCACAATAGTCGCCGCTGACCGGTCCTAGAGGTGCATAGTGATAGCTTGTCTCCCAACCATGAACCTTGAGATCCGCGGGCGGCAAGAGGCCCCGTTGCAGTTCGGAGGCCAGATCCAGATCGCGCTGAAGCTCAGCACGCTGATGCTGGGTGAGATGGTCGAGGCAATAGCGAATAAGCGGATCGGCCAGCAACCGGTCCCGTTCCACGTTGTCATGGCACGTTTCGCACAGGCCGTAGGTACCGGCGGCGAATCGATCTAATGCCGAATCCACTTCGCGCAACAAGGCTCCAAGATTTGGATCGTCCGGCGTCAGCGGGATGACTGTCTCAAGGCGTCGTTTTCGCTCCTCCAGTTGGCTGTGCAGGAAATCCATTTCGGCGGCTGCCATCGAAGTACCCTCAAGGCTCGTGTGAACTACTTCTTTTTGATTCTCCAAACCGCGTGACGGCGTCAATAGTTCATTTCTCTTTCGCCTTTTTTGAGGCGGGTGGCCACCAGGACCCTTCGGCAAGCTCAGGGCAGGTTCGAGCACCCAGATTTGGATGAGAACAGGAACCGTCCCTTCCATCTCTCCTGTGTAGTCTCCTCATGCGCGCAAAAAAAAAGAGCGCGGCCGCAGCCGCGCTCCTTTTTCGCAGTATTTAGCGAGGTCCCGAAGCCACAACAACAGTAGACACCACACCCGTGTTGATAGCCGCCATTACGTAATTTCCATCCACCAACCGCCATTCATAGCCGTTCGGCGGCCGACGCAAGTGGTATTGCTGATAATCGACCTTCTCTCCGCGGTCCCAGTCCTCATGCTTCATGTGATAGCCCTTCTTCCACTCCTCGTGCTTCACATATTGATGGTTGTCGCGGTTGTCATGGTGATCATCCTGGGCGAAGGCAACTCCGCCGGAAAGAATCGCTGCCAGGGTCGAAAAGGCTAATGCCTTGTGAATCCTATTCATATGTACTCCTCTTCATTTGGGATTTTTTTGCAAAACAAGACCATGTCTTGTCATCAGCCTCCGCATCTGGTGCGCGGATGTGCCATACACCAACTTCACCAAGACAAAGAGCCGATCCAGAGCATCGCAACCGGCCACTTCTACCGTTAGATGCAAGAACCGTCAACGGACATAACACAGCCAAAATGGTGCGCGCGAGTTGGTGAAAATGGGAAGGATCATCATGGGCGAAATAAAAGGAAAACCTGCCCATGGGGGGAGGGGGGGGGCCCTCTGGGGTGGTTAAGTTGCTGATCCAAAACCTATTGTGGGCCAAAATCTGCGCGTTAGGTGCGAGTTAAGCGCCATCTCGATAGAAACCGGAACGCTCGGCGGATCTCCCGGCTATTTCCACAGTACACACGTCGCGGAAATATTCTGCAAAGCGGATCTCATTTTTAACACGAGCGAGAAAACCACCTGCGCAGGTTCCCGCCCCGCTCGTGTGCCCGCCATTACAGACTCGCTTTTGTGAGAGCGCTAACGTGTTAGCCCTCAAGGAGGGCATTCAAATGGACGCCATCTGTCTGAAATGCGAAACGCATCTTGCGTCGCCTTGGAAATTCTGCCCTAATTGCGGAGCGAGCGCCCCGCACGAGCTTCACAAGCCTGTCGAAACCGAAAAAGCACCGGTCAAGGCGCCGTTTTCCGGCCTGCTGTTCGGCGTCCTCGCAGCGCCCGTGCTGATCATCGTCGGGGTCATGCTGTGCCTCACCGGGCTTGGAGCGATTCTCGGGATTCCGATGATCATCGGAGGCGTCCTCGCGCCTCTCGCCGGTCCCATGGTCGGCTTTGGCTCGGTCAAGGGCAAATGCCCCTTTTGCGGTGCACCGGTCAGCAGCCTGCCCGGCGTAGAAAGCTTCCATTGCGAGGCCTGCCACGAGCAGATCGCCGTCCGCAACGAGAAGTTCGTGACCGTCGCCTGATCCTGCGACCCTACGGCCGAGCGCGCCGATTGGGCCCGGCTCGACAGAATATTTTCCACCGACGGCCGCGAGGACTATCATGTCCTCGGAGAATGGCTATGTCTCAATACACTTTTCATTGCCATGATTGCAATAAGGAGTTCACCCAGCACCTTCACATCGCGGAACGAGACAGCAGCGACGTGACGTGTCCTCACTGCGGCAGCAAGCGGGTGGCCCAGTTGGTAACCTCTTTCTCTGCCGTCACTTCAAAGAAGAGTTGAATCACAGCTAAAGAGCTGAGGGACAACCAACCGGTTCCGGTGCACGGAATTTCAGTGAGCTCTCAGCCTTAAGTCAATGGGCCCCGCCGCGCTGCCGCCTGCGGGTTTATGATGGGTGCGCGAGTCTCGATCCTTACGGAGTGTGTCTCATGAGCAGAAACGATTCCAAATCCGCGCCTAGCCAGGGCCGCCGCGAGTTCCTCAAAGCCGGTGGCGCCCTCACCGCCGCCCTGCTTGCCCCGTCCGCACTGGCCGACACGCCGAAATCGATGCCCGCATTGCCCGCGAACCCGAGAACGACCGCGGCCATGCCCACGCGCAACCTGGGCAAGACCGGCTACAAGGTTGGGATCTTCTCGCTCGGCGGCCAGGCGTCTCTCGAAAAGGCGAACAACTTCGACGTGGCCGTGCCGATTGTCGAAAAGGCGCTCGATCTCGGCGTGAATTACATCGATACATCTTCGATCTATGGCGGCCCGGAGCGATGGAGCGAGCAGTACGTGGGCAAGGTGATGGCCCACCGGCGCAATGAAGCATTCCTCGCCACCAAGACCAAGGAACGGACCCGCGATGGCTCCATGCGCATGATCGAGAAGTCGCTCCAGTTGCTGCAAACCGATCATGTTGACCTCTGGCAGTTGCACGACGTCGGAACCATGACCGACATCAACGAGATCTTCGCCAAAGGCGGCGCGATGGAAGCGCTGGTCGAAATGCAGCAGCAGAAAGTCGTGCGCTATCTCGGCCTCACCGGCCATTACCGCCCCGACGCGCTGATCGAGGGCATCCATCGCCACGACTTCGACACAATTCTCATGGCCATGAACGCCGCGGACCCGCACCACTACAGCTTCAACGAAGAGCTGCTGCCGCTGGCCGTGGAAAAGCAGATGGGCATCATCGGGATGAAGATCCCCGGCCGCGGCCGCATCCTTTCCACCTGGACCCCGCCGCCCATCGAGCAGCAGAAGCACTCGTGGGAAGGCATGACCATCCAGACGGACAAGTCGGGCACGCTCTCGATGCGCGAGGCGATGTACTACACGCTGTCACGACCGGTCAGTACGGTCATCATTGGGTGCGATACGATTCCGCAGCTCGAAGAGAACGTACAACTCGCGCGTGAATTCACGCCGTTGAATGACACCCAGGCAGCGGAACTGGTTGCCCGCGCTGAGCCCTGCGCCAAGCCCTCGCTCTTCTTCCGCTTCTATGACCGTCCGTAACCACCTGCGGTGGGGCTAACCACCTGCGGTGGGGTTGACTGCGCTTGCGCGCCCAAGTTCCTCGTCGGGAGATAGCTGCTTTCGATGAAAGCGTGTCAACGGATGCGGTCTGCGTGAGTCATCCCCTTCATCCGTTTCGCTTGCGCAGGACCCATGTCGTCATGCAGCGATGATCCTGCACAATCGTTGTCTTCAACGGGTCCACAAGCACTGCGTTCAACTCGTCAGTCAGTTCCAGCAGCATCTCTTCATCTACCAGAAACCACTTCGACCCATCCGGCATCCGAAACAGACCGCCCGGCAGCCGCTCGAAATCCATGCCGATCCGCGATCCGAGGCGGCAAAACAGCATTCCGCCCGGCCGCAACACGCGCCAAAGGTCCGCCAGCATGCTCCTGAAGTGTTCTTCGTCCCGCGCAAAGTGCAGCACCGACGAACAGATCACCACATCGGCAAATCCGTCTGCGAAGGGCATCCGCTCGATCGATCCCACCTGAAAATTCTCAGCCGGCAATCCCGTCTCCAGCGAAGCCGACAGGCGGCGCACATGCTCGATCCCCTCCCCATCCTGATCGAGCGCGAAGATCTCGGCGCCTTCGCGCAGCAGGTACACGAGATTCCGACCATAGCCGCAGCCCGCGTCGAGCACGCGCATATCGGCCGCAATGTTTCCGCGCAGAATCTGATCGAAAACATAGATGTCGATCTGCCCGAACTGCTCCTGAACGCTCAAGCCCAAGTCTGGCCTCTTTTCTATCTCGTGTTTTCAGTTCGTGTTTTCCAGTACCGCGACGGTGCGGTTATGTTGTTTGCCAGGTTCTCAAAAGCGAGACCTCGGGCACAGACAATGGGAGACCTTGAAAGCACGTAAGTTACAGATTCCACAATCTCCTAAATCACCAGGAATTCCATAAAGCCCACGGCAGTAGCACAAATTGGCACAAAATCCTCGGACGGCGCCTTCGGCTGTTTTCTCAGTTTGCAGGCCGTTCGGTCCGTCCATTCCGAATTAATCCATCCGAAGAGGTACGGGGTGCTCACCAACTCTAATGTCTGGATAGCCGGTGATACTCCCTTAGCTATTCGACCGAGCTATACTGACTAGCGTGAAGACAGTGCTTGCGCTGTTGGGCGCCACTACTCTTTGCCTGTCAGCTTCAGGTCAGAGTTCGCCTCCAACGCCGGACAATTGGGGGCCTACCCAGCAAGGTGTGCGAGTTTCTCTCTCACTCGACAAGTCCACCTATGCAGTCGACGAAACGATACCGCTCTACATCAAAGCTCAGATCGTGTCTGCCGAGCGCCCTCTGTACGCCGTTCCCGATAGGCCGACTTTCATCAAGAATGTCCCAGTTGCAAGAGCTTTCCACCTGACCATCATCGATGAAAAAGGCCGCATTGTCGGAAACGACGAACCATCTAATCTGCAATACATCGTCAGCGGATCGAGCGGCCCGTTGGAGTGCCCGGTACCCCTGGAGGTTGGCCGGGTGTATTATCTCGGACGCCCCGCTGATATAAAGCACAACCTGTTACCGACGCTGCCCGGAACCTATCGCCTCACAGTTACGTGGAGTCCCTACCCGACGTCCGATCCGCCTTGTGACAAATTAAGAGCCACTTCTGATTCACAGGAACTGCGATCTTTTGTAACGGTTTCTTCGCTGCCTATCACGATCCACATCACCGGAAATCCGTAGAAGTGCGGCTGCTGTATCCCTTCGGTCGGATCGTTCCGAGTGATTTGTCAACTACTAGGCAATTACGTCTGTTAAACGGAGTTGCCGTCGATGGCTAGCACAAAACTAGCACCAAAACTTAAGCGGGTTTCTTAGGGCATTCATTTTATGGTACTTGGGCCGCACTCGCAACGTGGGGCACCCAAGACTTCACACCCTAAGGAGACGCGCTCTAGGCTTCTACGTTGAGATAGAGGCGGTAGTGCTGATCGAGAATGGACGCGAAAGGTTGCAGCGTCACCGGACCGTTGGCCGTCTTCATCTGCCAGTCTGTCGATCCCGAGGACACCTGGGTTACTCCCAGCAGATCCTGCCTGCGTACCGTCGCCGGAATCTCTCCAACGCTGAACAATGCCAGCGGTCCATGAACAGCAGCCATCAGATTGGGATGCTGCGGGTCCACCGCCTCGAGCGCGGTCGGCATATCGAACTCCACCTCTATCCGGTCGCCGTTTTTCCAGGTCCGATCGAGGCGCGCAAACTTGCCCGGCTCAGGAGCTGAAACAATGCGCTTGCCGTTTACCGCAACCGTGGTCTTAGGGCCCGCCCATGCGGGAATGCGCAGATACACCGGAAACGCTGCCGGGGTTACCGCTGCAACCTCAATTTGCGTGGTCGGATGATGCGGGTAATTGGTTCGCTGCGTGAGCGCGATGCGGTTGCCGGCGCGCGTCCACTTCACCCGCGAGGGCACGTATAAGTTGACGTAGACGCCCTGGCCATCGCTGAAATAGGAACTGATTCCGTAATCGGCTGTCACCTGGGAAAAGGTTCCCGTGCAGCAGTGCCACTTATAGGGGTGATAGAACTTCGATCCATCCCTGTTGTAGTCGGAGTAGTAGAACCCGTGCCCATCTTTCTCAATCGGCTTCGCGCCCAGAATGCAGTTATAGAGAACGCGCTCCATACTGTCGCCATAACGCGAGTCGCGCGTCACCCGCAACAGATAGCGCGTGATCTTGAAGTGCGCGTACGACCCGCAAGGCGTCTCAAAACTGGAATGCGTCTTAGTCAGGCTATCGCCAATCTCTCCGCTGCCTGGCTCGCGGAACTGCTCATCCGGTCCCCAGCCGCCGGTGGCAAAACTCTGCGTTGTCCGCACGAAATCAAACCCGTTCTTTGCCGCGTTCAGATGCTTCTGGCTACCGAGCACGAGATAGGCCTGCATGGCGCTGCTCATTGCGTTCACGTGGCTATAGGCGTGTTTTCCCGGCAGCACATTTTGCCCCGCAGCCAGCGGATCCCAGTACCAGCTATCGGCGAGATAGTGAATGGCGAGATCGCGATAGCGGCTGCCCGCGCCGCGCTTCCACGCGAGGAACTGGTTCTCCGGCAGCGTATACGGCTCATCCCAGCAGAACGACTCATCGGTATGCGGGCGCGCATACTGTTCCGCACGCGACAGCGGCCCCGGCGGCAAGTGCGCTTGCACCGAATCGAGCGCCGCGTCCAGCGCCTTGAAGGCCTGCGTGTCTCCGGCAAACTCATGCGCGTCGATCATGCCGATGGAAATCTTGTCGTAGGTGTAAGCGGGAAAGCGATTGCCGTCCCAGAAATGCGAGCTGATCGCGGGCGCAAATCCGCTGACGAGGCGATGCACCTTTTCCTGCGTGGCGCGGTCGCCGGTGGCCGCGTAGTCGCGCGACAACCCTGAGAGATATTGACCGAAGCTGTGGCCCGGGGCGAAGCCGTTGTTGCCAGGTTTATCGATGTCGCTCAGCGGAGCCCAACTGTACCAGCCGCCCATGTCTTCGCCCGGCGCGGGAAGCCCGGCGCGCTGGCGATAGGGTTTGAGCAAGCTGTCTTCGTCGAGCGCGGCATAGAATGCGTGGTTCCTGTCGAACTGCTCGCGCAGAGGTCCATCGAGCAAGGCAACATCGCCATAACCAAATTGATTCAACGGCGATGAACTTGTCGATTCATCGCCAACAGTCGCGAAGCCATTGCTTGCGTTGACTAGAGAAGCGGCGGCAATCGCCGCGCTGGTCTTCAGAAATGTTCTGCGAGATTGAGTCATCACCATGCCTCGTGTGGATCGTTCCGCGTCAGGTGTACACCGAGGAGCACTGTCGGAACGCGAGGCAATTCAAACACAGTTCGTGCATCTTGAAAAGGGAAGGCCGCGCGGAGGTTCTGTGCATGCGCCTCTTCGGCGCCCTCTATGCTATTTGACTCACCTTCACTGAAAGCGTATCGAAATCGACGGTGCCGAGGCCACGGTTGGCTGCCATTTGCAGATAGGGCAGGTGCTCGGGGTCGAGGTTCCAATACGCTTTCGCAACATACGCATCGAGAGCCACGGGATCGGTTCCGGCCACCACGGTCTTCTTTAGCGCGACGTCTTCAAGATTGCCGCCGGTCGGCCCGTTGCGGAAAAGAATGCGATAGCAGTCCATGACGGTGAGCGTAGGCAGCATGAAGCTGGCCAGGTCGGCGAGGCTCTGGTGAATCTGCTGATGAAGGCGATTGCGTTGGCCGCCCAGTATGCCATACCAGTTCTTCATGCCCAGCGTGGCGCCGGTGAGCCCATGGTGCTTGGCGATGGGCAGATTGATCACCTTGTCCGCTTCGAGAAAGGGCGTGAAAACGGGCCAGGTTTTCAGCGCCACGCCGCCCATCTCCACTTCGCGAAAGAGCTCCGGATCGGGAAGAATCACTTCGGCCCGCTCGGCGCGCGCCGCTGCCTGAATACCGGAGCGCTGAAAACAGCGGCGAGGCTCGTTGCAACTGACGTCGGTGACGATGACGCGCTTGGCGCCAGCCTGCCAGCACTGTCGTACCATCTCGGCTACGACTTCGGGATTGGTATTCGCAGCCTGCTCGGGCGTGCGGTCCCATGCGATGTTCGGCTTGAGCACGACCACGTCTTGCCGGCTGACAAACCGACTGATGCCGCCGAGGTTCGCCAGTGCCTGCTGTACCAGTGCGCGCGGCTCGCCGCCTTGAACCACAGTCAACCTTGGCCACTGCGGATTGGCCGCAACGCGGTGGTCGCGGCGGGCCTCTTCTGCATGGGCCGCCGTCGGTCGAGCGCTTCGCTCACTCAGCCAAAAGCCGGCTCCAGCGGCACCCGCGGCCACGCCACCCACGCGAAGCAGTTGCAGCATCGCTTCGCGCCGCGTCAAAGCGAAGCGTGACTCGCTCATGCTTTCGGACTTTTGTTTCGTTTCGCCGCTCATGGTTATCCTTCCCAATCAAATTGCGAGCAGCTAAATCTCAACGAGGTCGATCCGCTTTGGATCGTTGGTCCCCAAACCATGTGCCGCATCGGCAGCCGTGGCGATGTAGCGCGGAGGTCTGCCCGCTGCCTCCAGCGTCGGCACCCCTGCCTCGGCACGTTTGGTCTCGATCATTTGCCACGCCGTTTGGTCCAGGGCCGGCTTGTCCTCGCCTACAACGAGCGCATTGGGATACCAGAGGTGCTCAGGATGAAAGCTCGGTCCGCCTTGATAGACAGAGGACATGGCATCGCCAATGGTGAAGCGCACTCTCTCGCGAATCGCGGGGATGCAATTCAGATCGGCCACACCCGGATTGCACCCATTCGCGTGTAGTTCAAATGGCCGCTGAATTACGCCATACATGTTCTTCATCGAAAAGGTGACACCTGACAGCTCATGGTCCTTGAGGATCGGCAGGTTGATCACCATCGTGCATTCGCGCGTCAGAATCTTCGAAAGCTGCACGCTTGCCGATCCCCATTTGACCGGCTGTTCCTCAAATCCAGTTACGTCGGAACCATAGCAGCGGATGCGGGCGGGGTCAGTGTTAATCGTCAGGCCACACGCTTCGAGATCGCGCGCGTTGCGGTCCCAAACCAGAATGTTGCCGGGCTTCACGCCCGCCTGCTGCAACCGCTCTGCAATCGCAAGCACCAGCGCCAGGTGAGTCGAAATTCCCTTGCCGCCCAGACCGTTGGTCTTGAGGCCGATGACTTTATCCTGACCTCCGCCCTTGCTAACGATGTGTTTCCATGCGTCCACCGGGTGGTCGCGGCCCGTGTACGCTACGATAGCCCGGTCGAGAAGGTCAAGCACCCGCTTCTCATCAGGCCTGGTGCTTTGGCCATGCAGGGCAGAGTCTCGCGCGATCACGACCTTTGATTTGCCAGAATTGGCATGGCGGTCCAGAGTATCGGCCAGCCGCATCGCGTTCGCGGCCGCAGACGATCCAAGTAACACGGCTCCGGTTGCTGCTTCTTTTAAAAACTCACGGCGGCTCTTCATATTCTCCTCGCAATTCGCTTGCGGCGCGGTCCGTCATCCAGGTCCGAACCCAGTTAGAGTTTCCCTTCAACACCATGCGCCAATGCCATCAGCGCTTGTGGCGTATCCGGAGTGGATTCATACGCAACAATGCGCACCAAATATGGTCCCTTGCGGAAGGTCACGCTCTGTGCGTATTGCACGCCCTCGTCTCCCAATGGCACAGTCTTAACGTCCTTGGTAAGCCCGGTTTCAAGAATCTGGCGCGCGCCTTTCGAAGCTTCCATGGTGTACACGTCCACCACCGCCTCCAACTGACCCTGGTACTTGTAGTCAGAGGTCGACGTCGAAACTACGCCGGCAGAGATGTACTGCTCGGCGTCGCCGTCGATGTACTTCCAAAGGTCGTTGGCTGCAAACACGCGCGTGTCGCTGGTCTTTTCCCAGTTCGATACCGCGCCTGATGCCGGAAATGGGTTACTTTTGCTTTTCTTGCATCCCGTGCCGGCGGCAAGGGCTATCAGCGTAATCGCTGCGGCTGCGAACATCCATCTTCTCGAACGAAAAATCATTGTAGGTCCCTTCAATTCCTGTTCAGCAAAATCTGGGCGCTGGGTGAGCGGCTTTCGCCAATGCTGGTCACGTAGACCGCGGGCCGCTCCTGCAGCGGGCAGGCGTACTCACATGCGCCGCACCCCACGCAACGACTCGGATCGACGCGCGGTTGTTTCAGCGTCTTCGTGTTGCCCACTGAGTCGATGACTTGGGCCTCTTCCACATAAATTGCCTTCGGCGAGACCGGGCACCACTCTTCGCACACAATGCAATCGGTGGCTTCGGCCCAGGGCAAACACCGGCCGCGATCATAGAAGGCCGTGCCGAGGCGAATGGGATGGTCCGTCGCGCCCATAATCCAGCCTTTATCTTTGGGCGTGATTTGCCAGATCGCCCCAGTGGGGCACACTTCAGAACAAAGTACGCAGCTGGGTTCGCAATAGCCGATGCGCGGCACCAGCGTGGGCGTCCAAAGGCCCTCAAGGCCCGCCTGTTCGAGGGTGGGATGCAGCGAGTTGTTGGGGCACACCTTCATGCACTCGCCGCAGCGAATGCACCGCGAAAGGAAATCCGTCTCATCCAGCGCGCCCGGCGGACGCAGCAGCCGCTCATTGCGGCCTTTGCCCAGCCCGGTATTCGAACGCATAAGCGGAACCACGACTGCCCCCGCCGCGAGCCCGGTGAGCGCCTTGCGTCGTCCTATGTCTGGCGAAGCCACCTCGCGCTCGTTCCGGAAGAAGCGGAATTTCAGACTCTGGTGGGGACAACTGCCTACGCAGTTGAAGCACATCAGGCACTCGGATTTGCGCCAGGGCACGCCGCCGATGGGATCATCGCCACCCTGGCAATTCAGCAGGCAGCGATTGCACTTGTCGCAACTCGCCGCATCCTTATGCAGCCCCAAAATCGACCAGCGCGATACAGCACCAAGCAGCGCGCCCAGCGGGCAAATCGAACGGCACCAAAAGCGAGTCACGCGCAGGCTTGCCGCCAGGATGATAAGAAACACAACTCCGAGCACCAGCCCCTGCGCAAAGTGCGCCTGGCGGAAGTCGAGCACCGTGGCGCCGAGAAGAGCGTTCAGGGCTTCGCCGGTTGCCTTGATCCACGCAACATGGCTGTGCTCGAGCGGGAGCAAGATCGAGCGCGCCGCAAAGTTGAAAGCCGGCAAAATTGCGAGGCCAATCGATCGCACCAGCAGGCTGAATGGATCGAGCCAGCCAATCGCCATGGAACCAAAGGACGCAGCTACGAGGCCGGCGATGAGCACGACGTACTTTACCGTCTGCCAGCGCTTGTAGCGATTCGATTCAATGCGCTGCTTGCCGCGCTTGGATTCAGACGGCATGTTGCCGACAAAATGCTGCAGCGTGCCCATGGGGCAGATCCAGCCGCAAAAAAATCGCCCAAGGAACAGGGTCGGCAGCAAAATGACAAGGCTCCAAAGGAGCCCGCGATACAGAGCGTGCGAAGCCAGCGCATTGGCGATTGCAACCAGCGGGTCCCATTCAAAGAAAAGACGCACAGGCGCTTGAAGATGAATCTCAGCCGTCGCGCCCGGCGTGGGACGCAGCGAGGTGAAGATTAGAAGCGCGATGAAGAGAAGCAGAAAGAAAATCTGCGAGATCCTGCGCCACAACGGCAGTCGGGAACGAGCCACGATTCTCCTCCGCGCAGTGGGCAGGGGAGTTGTCCACGTACCAAGAATGATTCGCGCGCCGGGGTGCTATGGACAGTGATAGCCATCACTTTGAGCGGATTCTAGGGGCGGCCTGCGCGTTTGGTTTTGACGGGGAAGGACTTTGCATGGTTCGGAAAGACTCGACGCGGAGCGTCCCGCAGGGGCGCAAAGCCCATCCTTCATGTTGTTGCGTTTGCGGGACGACTGACGTCGTGCCCTGATATAAAAGCCGATCCATAACTGCTGCAAATCGCCGGGTAAGAGAATGCTTCAGGATTTCTGTGATGATTTTGTGCTACGCCCTGGTCGCCTAGGTCGTGAGAACGGGTTCCTGCAACCGTAACTTCCGCATCGACGGTGACACATCCGCTTCGACCCCAAGCCCCTGTCATCCTGACGCGAAGCGGAAGGATCTGCGGTTGCCTTTGCAACTTCCGCATAGGCGGTAATACGCCCTCAAAACAGATGGATTGGCAACTCACCGTAGGCTTGAGCGATGCAGATGCAGAAGAAACAAGCATGAGGCGAGGAGCAAATACATCAATAGTGCACAGATCGTGGTCACTATGCCCATTTCGATTGGACCGAAATGCCATATCGATCTTGCTTCACGTCTTCGTAGGTACGGCACATGGGAAATTGTGATTGACGTCAAGAAGAACCCAAGAGAAATAGAACATCCCGCGAGAACCAGTCGCTCGTTGGCCCCTCCGTGATCGTTTGGGAGCATGAATGCCGATAACAGTGTGTAGATGAGCGGTGGCAGGCCGAGCACAGCAATGAGGCGAGCGAAGAACGCTCGATCCCAATCAGAGTTGCTTTCCTTGCTTTCCTCGAACATAAGCAGTCTTGCTTTCCTGCGTCTTAATGGTACAGCTCCAGAGGGTCAGCCATGGAAAGCTGGCCCCGTTTGTCCCGTTCTGAGCCTATGGTGGACTACTGGGAAGTGATGCCCAGCCAAGTGCCCCTAAAAGGCAACCGCAGATCCTTCACTGCGTTCAGGATGACAGCGTTTTGGGGAAGCGGATGCGAGCCGGTCGCGGCATTGTGGCCAGGTCGTGCCCGATTGGGAAGTTTGGACTTGCGCTTGGCATGCCGCCTGTCGCCGGATCTGTGTTAATTTGTGCTGACGACGTGAACGTGTTGGACACCCCGGTCATTTAGGGCAATGCGGAGTCAGTAATTTACGTGTTCGCAGCGGCCGTTTGAGTGACGCCTTGTTACAAAGCCCCTCGTTTTGAGTTGTCCACAGCCTGCTTTCGTTCTGCCGAATGTGCCCTCGCCGCGACTACAGGTGATTGATCAGCGAGGCGATGCAGGCTGCGCCGAACCCGTTGTCGATATTGACGACCGAAACATTGGGTGAACAGGAGTTCAACATGCCCAGCAGCGCGGCTACGCCTCCGAACGAAGCGCCATAGCCCACGCTGGTGGGCACCGCAATCACTGGCGCATTCACCAGTCCCGCCACCACCGTGGGCAAAGCGCCTTCCATTCCGGCACAAACAACCAGCACGCGCGCTGTCTGCAGGGAATGTTTTTGGGCCAACAGGCGGTGAATGCCGGCTACGCCCACATCGGCGATCAGTTCGGTCGTGTTGCCCATCAGGCGCGAGGTCACCGCCGCTTCTTCGGCAACCGGCAGGTCGCTGGTCCCTGCACAAACCACACAGACGGTCCCGTTGCCTGGGGCGGCTGTTGCTTGCGAAAGGGTAATGGCGCGGGCGGTCTCGTGATACTCGGCTCGCGGCTCAACAACGGCCACCGCATCATAGGCCTCGCGCGACGCCCGTGTCGCCAGCACATTACCGCCGGCGTGGGCCATGTGCGAGAAGATCTGTGCGACCTGTGATGCGGTTTTCCCTGCAGCAAAAATCACCTCGGGCATTCCCGTTCGCAGCGCGCGATGATGATCGAGTTTTGCGAATCCGAGGTCCTCGAAGGGCAAATCGCGCAGGCGGTCGAGCGCTTCTTCCACGCTGGCATGGCCCTGGCGCACCCCATTCAGAAGCGCCTCGATCTGATGGCGATCCATTAGTGCGTCTCCTTCTCGGCTTGCATGGATGAATATATCTGCATTGCCTCCTGCATCACCTGTTTCAGAGGAACTGAGTGTTTCGTCGCAAGCTGCCGGCAATCTTCATATTCGGGCGCCGCATTTGCCACCTCGCCTGACGGAAACCTCGCCACTTTGATGCGCACCGCGCCCCAAGCGGTTTGCACCTCGACAAATTCGCGTGCGAGAGATGCCTTGTTCTCGATCCGCCAGTGCATCCCGATCGTGGTGGTCTCGCGAAACAACAAATCGCGCAACGGCTGCACCAGGTCCGGACGGCAAAGCACGGTGAGCTGTACGCCCGTGCGGCCTTTCTTCATTTGCACGGCGATCCTATATACATCCCATGCGCCGGCTTCGAGCAGCAGCTCGCTCACATAAGCCAGCAACTGCGGAGTGGAGTCGTCGATCACCGTTTCAAGCACGGCGATCGGCTCGACTGCTTCCTGCGCGCCTTGCTGCTCGCCAATCAGGAGGCGGAGCAAATTGGGCTGTCCCGGTGTGTCGCGGCCGCCCGCGCCGTAGCCTGAAGCGTTGACGCGCATGGCCGGTAATGACGCGAAACGCACATCGAGCATGCGTAAAATCGCCGCGCCTGTCGGCGTGACTCTTTCCATCGGCGGCCCTGCGGCATACACCGGGGCATCGCCGAGCAGAGCCAGCGTGGCCGGCGCCGGTACCGGCAGCGTGCCATGCGCGCATTCCACAGTTCCGCTGCCCACGTTCAACGGCGATGCCAGCCAGCGGTCCACACCGAGCGCCGCGCAGCCCGCGGCCGCGCAGACGATATCGACGATGGTGTCTACCGCGCCTACTTCATGAAAGTGAACCTTCTCGACGGGAATGTCATGTATGGCGGCTTCGGCTTCGCCCAGCAGTTTGAAAGCGCGGCTCGCCTGATGCTTCACCTGCTCATCGAGCGGAGCTGATGCGATGATCGCAAGAATCGCGGACAGTGGGCGATGATGCTCATGGGAGTGCGGGGTGGGCGCAGTGTGCGGCTGGTGCGAGTGCTCCGCGTGCGAGTGCGATTCATGCGAATGCGATTCGTGATGATCATGAGTGTGCGCGTGTTGGTGGCTATGAGGTTCCTCCGATCCCTGATCCCTGTTCCCTGTTTCCTGTGTCACCACATCCACTTTTGTTCCGGCGAGGCCGCTGCGGCTCACCTTGCGCATCTCCAGCCGCGCACCTACATTCAGCGCGGCCGCCGTTGCCTGCAGGCTGTCAAAAGGGACGCCGGCATCGACCAGCGCGCCTAGCAGCATGTCTCCGCTAATGCCGGAAAAACACTCAAGATATCCAATTCGCATCGAAGGAGATTCTACAGTGTTCCGCTAGGCTCCGCGCCGCGTTAGAACGTCCGCCGGCAGCACCGCGTTCAGCGATCCTGACCGGAAGCCCGTGCAATCCAGCGTCACATACTGGAAGCCGGCCGTTCGCAGGGCCGCGGTGATTGCGTCCATCATCTCCATGGTCAGCGCGCGCGGCAACTCCGACCGCGCAATCTCCACGCGGGCCAGTTCTCCGTGGTGGCGCACGCGAAATTCGCGGAACCCCAGTTGCCGCAAGCTCTCTTCGCTACGCTCCACCTGTTCAAGCACTTCGCGGGTCACGGTGCGGCCATACTCCACGCGAGACGAAAGGCATGGTGCTGCCGGACGATCCCATAGCGTGTAACCGGCCGCTTTAGCCAGTGAACGAATTTCCTGCTTGGTCAGCCCGGCCTCAGCCAGTGGCGCCAACACCGCGTGCTCCTCGGCTGCGCGCTGACCCGGGCGGTAATCGCGCCGGTCGTCGGCATTCATGCCATAAGCAATCTGCGCAAAGCCCAGTTCAGCACCGAGCGCCTTCATGCCCTCAAAGAGCTCGGTCTTGCAGTGGAAGCATCGATTCGCATCGTTGCGCTGGTATTCGGGCTTATCCAGTTCTTCGGTTTCGATCACCCGGAGAGGCATCTTGAGCGATTCGGCAAAGGCACGGGCCTGTTCCATGTCGCGTCGAGCCAGGCTTGGCGAATCCGCCAGCACAGCCAACATGCGGTCACCCAGCACGCGATGCGCCGTCGCCGCAAGAAAAGCGGAGTCCACGCCACCCGAGTACGCCACCATCACGCTGCCCAATTCGCGCAGGCGCGTTTCGAGGGCGTTGAGCTTCGACTCCATGTTTTCAGCGCCTGGCACAGTGATTTGCGCGTTAGCCGCCATAGTTGCGATTATACCGCGCCCGCAACTCAATGAGGCCGCACTGGTTTGGGCCAAATCAGGTGATGATGCGGTATACTCCGGACGCAACCATATTCAGGGGGTAGAGTCGATGGGTCTTAATGCAATTTGCAAGTGGGCAGGAGCCGGCGCGCTGGCGTTGGCCGTGATGGCATCTCCGGTGCGCACCTTGGCGCAGGCCGGCGACACCGTGCTGAAACCGGCGGATACGCAAAAGCTCATCCCTTCGGCCGTCTATTACAAAGCTCAATCGGCTCCCACCCAATTACGCAACTCGGGCGGAGTCAAGTTTGCCGATGGCTATTACGTGCTGGCCACTCTTGTCGACACGAGCGGCTACTCGAGCGACGTCCAGGCCAAGTATCAGGCTTATTTCATCACAGAGGTTCCCATCAGAATCGGCGGGGAAAACCTGCCCGCGGGCGTCTACGGCGTGGGGTTCGTTGGCGGCGGCAAGTTTGTGGTCACGGACGTCGGCGCGCATGATCTGCTTACGGTGAATTCCACCACCGACAATGGGCTCAAGCGGCCCCTGCCCTTGCAGGTAATGGCCGATCCCGCCGGCGGCTTCCGCCTCTATGCAGGGCGCAAGTACGTCGTGTTCAGCCGCTAAAGCGCACCTCAAATCCCACCCGAAATGTGAGTGCCCCGTCCTAGTTACGCTAGGGCGGGATCCGCACGCCTGCTTTTCGGACTTACTTCCGAGTTGTACACCCTCGTGCTCCTCTTCGACTTATCATTCAAAAATCCACCCTGAACGCAAATTGACGTTTCAAAGTCCCTGCATCGATGGAGGCGACATGCCCCCCCGCTAACTTCGATGTCAAGGGCGGAATAAAATCAGGGCACTGGGGCGGAGTAAAAGTAGGCCAATAGGGGGGTGTGGGGTTACCTGGGTGATCCTCACTTGACTCTCATATCATGGCTATCCTATCTTGACTCTCATAATCCGTTTAATGCATTTTTCGCGAACCGCAGCGATTACGTGGGGTAAATCGTCTTTGGGAAGTGCCGAGCGCTACGCGGTCTACGTGTTAGGGTCGCTTAAAGGAGAACAATCGGATGATGATACCGGGAATGCCGGAATTGTTTAAGGCCATAAAAGCAGTTGAGGACCATGCCCGAGCCTGCCATTCTAGGGAAGAAGAACGAATGGTGCTCCTCACCCGGGAGGAGGCGGACGTAATCGAGTCATTCCGCCGCTTTAAGGCTCAGGACCACGATTGATAAGCTGATGGTCCGCCTCCGGACGTGCAGCGCGGCTGCGATCCGGCGGTTCGAGATCCAAAAAGGAAGGGCCAGAAATCTCTGGCCCTTCTTCGTCGACGCGAACAGGCATTGGTTAACACGGCGGCTACTCGACTACTGTCCGTGTTTCGCCATCGCTTCTGCGATCTTCTCTTTCACGGCGTCGAGATTGAAGGATGCGCCCTTCTGCATGGGCGGATAATCGATGGCAGTCATGGCGAGCTTCCCGACGACCTGCTGGACAAATACAAAACGCCAGAACTCGTACATGAACCAGTTCATAAAGTAGTAGCTTCCCCTGTTGCCATCCGCGCCTGGAAAGTTCATTTTCTCGAACGGATCCATTCGCAGGTTGGTGAGAAGCGGCACGTCCGGATGATCCTTGGTGCCGAGCCAGCCACCAGGCTGCGTAATGAACTGGTACTTGAAGTCGTTGATCCTCACGGCTGCGAGGTTGCTTTCCGTGAAGTAGAAGATTTCGTGGCGAGCGGATGGACCCTTGCCGGTAAGCATGTCCAGTTGGTTATAGCTATCTAAATGCACCTTATAGGTCCGGTCGCCGATCTGCTTGCCCTTGAGGAGTTCTTCCTTGATGTTCGGGTTGCCAGCGGCGGCCACGAACGTTGGGAACCAATCGAGGCCGGAAATGATGCCGGACTCGATTTTGCCTGCGGGGATGTGTCCGGGCCAGCGAATCATGGCTGGGCAACGGAAACCGCCCTCATAGCCTGTACCTTTGGCGCCGTAGAACGGAGTTGTTCCGCCATCCGGCCAGGTGAATGCCTCAGTGCCGTTGTCGGTGGTGAACATGACGATGGTGTTATCGTCCAGCCCGTTGTCTTTCAGGTATTTCATCACCGAGCCGACGATGTCGTCGACCTGCGCCATGCCTGCCTCTTGAATACTCCAGCCATTTGTGTCGTTGCGCAGCGCTTCGTATTTCGGTGAGAGGTGAGTGACGACGTGCATGCGCGTCGGGTTAAGCCAGACAAAGAACGGCTTGTTGGCGGCCTTCGACTGGCCAATGAACTTGAGCGAATGGTCGAGAATTTCGTCATCCACAGTCTCCATCCGCTTGGGATAGAGGGTGCCTGCATCCTCGATCTTCTGCTTGCCCACCTTGCCCCAGCGCGGGTCCTCGGTGGGGTCATCTTTATCGGTTGCCCAGGAATGAACCATGTTGCGCGGGCCAACTTGATTCAACAACGCCTTCGGGTAAGCGGGGTGCGCGGGGTCCTCCATCGCGTCCAGGTGATAGAGGTAACCGAAGAACTCGTCGAAGCCGTGAACGGTAGGCAGGAACTCATTCTTATCGCCAAGGTGGTTCTTGCCGAACTGTCCCGTGGCATAACCCATGGATTTGAGTACTGTGGCAATCGTCGGCGCTTCAGCGGGCATTCCCACGGATGCACCCGCCTGGCCGACCGTGGTCAAGCCTGTTCGAATCGGAAGCTCACCGGTGATGAACGCTGCACGACCCGCTGTGCAGCTTGCCTCGCCATAGTAGTCGCTAAATAGCATGCCTTCGGCGGCGAGCTTGTCGAGATTCGGGGTGCTCCCGCACATCATGCCGCGGTGGTAGGCGCCGATGTTCCAGATACCGATGTCGTCAGCCATGATGGCGACGATGTTGGGTTGCTTTGTGGCCATAAGTTCTCCTCTTAATATGCAGAACGCGTTGGGAGTGTGAGGTGACTGAAGGCACCCTTATCTGCCCATTCAGGGGGCAAACTGCAGACCTCGCAGTACCAACGCAATCATGCATTCACGGATCATCGATTCGTCGAATCGCTCTCACCGAGCAACCACACTGGCCAAGCGAGCTTGGACGAGGCACAGGGCTTGAGGAAACCAACTTAGATGGATTTAGGTGCATGGGGAACTGTCAGTAGTGACAGGGCAGTTGCAGAAGTCTTCTGAATCTGAAGCTGGAGCTCCGGGTGGATCACCGTCGACTCGGAAGCCACTCTCGACCATCTACCGCATTGTCACGTCTCTCCAGATCAAAGTCACCGATCGCCTGCCACCAATCCGCAGATCACGACCCGCTATTGATACACCACGCTGATCGAGATCTGCTCGCCCTCGTGCCGGGTCACATTGCAGAATGTTCTTCCCTCCCGGCGCAGAAATTCGAGCCAAATGCGGCTCTTTCCCACGCGCAGTTCATCGATCGACAGCTTGGTCAGGAAGTGCGGCAAATGTGGATTCACCACTTTCATTTCGCGATTGCGCGCATCGGGGCGAATGCCGAGCAGGCCCGTCAGGATCAGAAACATGGCGCCTGAAGCCCACGCCTGCGGAGAACAGGAGACCGGGTAATGAACGGGATCGTCTCCGCGCCCCCGCTGGATTCCGCAAAATAACTCCGGCAGCCGATAGTCGCGGAAGCGCATTGCCGTTTCATACAACGATGAGAGCACCTGCGCGCTCTGCGCATGGAAACCGCATAAAGCCATCCCGTATGCGGCGATTGCATTGTCGTGAGGCCACACCGATCCGCGATGATAACTCATCGGGTTAAATGTTTTTTCTCCCTGTGAAAGAGTGCGAATGCCCCAGCCGCAATTCAAATCCGGATCCATCAGGCAATTCACAACATCCTGAGCGCGGTGGTTATCAATCGCATTCGCAAAAAGCAGGTGGCCTGGATTCGATGCCTTCACCCTCACAAGTCTCTTCTCGCGGTCCAATGCCAAAGCATAAAAACCCTCTTCAGGCAGCCAGAATGCCTCATCGAGCCGCTTGCGCAATTCTTGCGATTTCTTCGCCATCAACTCTGACGTAGCATGCGATCCGAGAAGAGCGAAAAGTGTAGATGCGCGCGCGAAAGCATCGATTGCATAACCCTGCACTTCAACCAACGCGATCGGCGGCTGAGCAATGCTGCCGTCTGCATGCTCAATTGCATCTCCTGAATCCTTCCATCCCTGATTGAAGAGTCCCTTTGGACTTCTCCTGCAGTATTCAATCAGACCATCTCCGTCCAGGTCGCCGTATTCGAGAAGCCAATCAACGGCTGCGCGCAGGTGAGGCTTCATCTCCACCAGGAAATCCATGTCGCCTGACCAGCGAAAAAACTCACTCAACAGAACGACAAACAAGGGTGTCGCGTCCACCGACCCATAATTCCTCCCAAATGCGACTTCGCCGGTGTTGGTCATTTCCCCCGAACGCAATTCATGAAGAATCTTGCCCGGATCCTCGTCGCGCTCATCTGACGAACGATTGCCCTGAAATGCTGCGAGAACCCGCAGTGTTCCCTTGGCGAGTTCGCTATTCAGAATCAGCGTTTCAAAAGAAGCAATAAGGGAATCGCGCCCAAACAGAGTGGCAAACCACGGGATTCCAGCGGCGATCATCTTGCCCGTCGATTGACGGATCTGCAAAGCGTAGAAGTCTCTAATCGACGTTTGCAGCATGGCATCGAAGATGTCGTTATCTGAATTAAAGCGGCTGCACTCAGCCAGCCACACATCAAGCCCGTCTTCCAACTCTTCGAGCGCCCCATCCAACCCAGGTCTCGCTGCTCCGGGCGCAACCTCCACTTTCGCAAACTCACCCGCGGAAACGCTGGGCGTCTTGTCCGTGATCCGCGGAACGATCCCGATGCTGATCTGAGATCTTCCAAGCGGCGCCAGTTCGATGTTCCAGGACGAGGAGTTCTCCCGTATTTGCGCTGGCGGTGGATCGAAGCGAATCGTCGTGCTGCGAAGCTTGTTATCAAGCCCTTCATAAACAAAAACCGAGCTGTTTCCTTCATGCACCGGGGCATAATACCTTCCGCTTTTCCCCCGCACAATACCTCGTACCTGAAAAATGTCCATGAAATCCGCGTCAAATGAGAATTCAATCGTCAGGCGGATGCCCTCGACATGGTAGTTGTGCAGGTAAAGCACGTCGTGCAGTACGCCGCCTTCGAGTACCTGCTCTCGCCGCATATAGACTGCGTTCACAGGCAAATCGAGCCCGCTGCCGTGAATGCTGCCCTTGGGCGTCATTTCCACCCGCGTTGAAATTCCGTCGGAGGTATTGGAAGAGAGAACGACTGGTGGGTGTCCATTAACCCTCAACTGCAAATAGCTCAAATACCGGGTGTCATCGTAGAAGAATCCGACGTTGGGATGACCCGGAGGCATGACGTTGCCCGCAAGATCGGAAGCCAGAAATGTCTTTCCATGAACCAGTGCGGTCACATCCGTTGTCCAGAGATGAGGTTCCGGATAGGCGATGCGCGGCTCCGGCGGCGGCGGAATCTCGTGTAGCTGAACGGGCAACGTCCCGGACTCGTTGACGGTCATACTGCAATCTCCCCGGGCTCCTGCCAGGTCGGACCCAGATCTGCTTCCTCTTCAACTTCAACCAGACTTCGGTAAAGCTCGAGATAGCGGCTTGCCATGACGTCTGCTGAAAAGTTCCGCTCCACCCATTGCCGAACCAAGCGGGGTTTGAAACGCATCCTCTGTACACACGAAATCATATCCTCGACGGATGTGCAAATACTGCCTGACACGCCCTCGCAAACAATCTCGTGCACCGCCCCGCGCCCAAACGCAAATACCGGCGTTCCGCACGCCATGGCTTCAACCACCACCAGCCCGAATGGCTCTTCCCACTGGATAGGGAACAGCATTCCCAATGAGCTGCCCAGCAATTCATTCTTGTTTCCCAGGTCAGCCTCGCCCACATATTCTATGAAACGGCCGTCGATATGAGGCTTCACTTCGGCCTCATAGTAGTCCTTGAAGATCGGCTGGATTTCTCCGGCAATCTTCAGCGGAATGCCGGCGCCCTTTGCAACTTTGATCGCAGTATGCACCCCTTTCAGCGGTGCAATTCGGCCAAGGAAGCTTAAATACCCGGACTTCTTCTCCGTTAACCGATACTGATTCACATCGATGCCATGATGAATCGCCTGCAGATTCAGTTCTGGATAGAGAGACCCTTGATTCCGGCTAATCGCAACGTAGGAAACATTCTGATACTGCGAATAGAGCTCGGCGAGCGCCGCATCGTAGGCATGGTGCAGGGTATATACCATCCTGCTGGACGTGAATCTTGAAAAAGGGATCGCGAGCGCGCTGTTGACGTGGACAATATCGCAGTCCTCTGCCGCGTCCTCAAGCGCGCAGGATAGATGGTCCAGCTCTTTCGTCATCCCTGCCGATTCATTGGCCAGCGGCCAGTCAGACCGGGGATAACGCCAACGGAGCTCCGCATTGATATTCGATTCCCCATTGGCATACACCACAACGTCAACGTCTTTCGCCGTCAGGGCATCTACCAGGGTGGCGATAAAAAGTTCTGTTCCTCCATATCTCAATGGAGGGACAGGGATAAACGGAGAAGCAATGATTGCGATACGCATGGAACCCCTCACTCAAAGGAAGCGTGGCCGATGGGACACACCTTCTTAGATGCGCAAAATGCGAACCCGGACAGTCACCCGCCGTGCTTGTGCGCTCGAGATGGGAGAGACGGTACGCTCTGAATTTTGGGCAATCGGGCGGCACAAAGACGAAGAGCGCAGACCGGAGTCCGCGCCCTTCATCCAGCTTCGAACCGGGGGGCTAGGCCTTTACGGGTACGGCCACGCCGAGGCGCTCCTTCACGAGTTCGTAACCGCGCGCAAGCAGTTCTTCCTGCGGCAGTTTGCCCGAATCCACATCGGCCAGGATGGCCTTCTGGGCTGCATACTCCTTGTTCTGGATGCCGGCCTTCGATTGCAGCATGCGCCACGCCTTGCGCCGCTCCACACAGAACATCACCAGTTGGCGGGAGAGGGCGCGGTACTCGATCTTGCCATTCTCCTCATACTGGATGTACACCCCGAAGTCGGGAATGAAGGCGCGGTGTCCGGGCTGTAGATAGCGCCGGTAAACCACGTCCTGCTGCGTGATGCGCACCAGCATGTTATCGAGCGGAATGAGCTTGGCAGCCGCCTCCGGCTTGATCTTCTTCAGGTGATTGCGGAAGCGGGCTTCAGTCGTGCACCAGTGAGCCACTGTGTAGCGCATGGTCTCTCCCGTCGACTTCAACTTGGTCTCGTACCAGTCCATGTCGATCGAGGGATTGCCCTTGATATCCAGAGCTTCCTGGTAGGTTTCGCCCATCCGCGGGTTGAAGACGAACTCTGGTGCGCCGCGCGAGTCGCGTACGCGCTGCGCCTGGTGCAGCGCCATGTCGTCGGCAACGCCATGCTCCGGCTGGCAGGTCGTGAAGCACTGCAGGAACATCGTTCCGCGATACTCCAATCCGTCCAGAATCGCCCGGTAAAGCTTCGGGGCGTTGGCCATGGAGACCTGCGCCACGAACGGCGAACCGTGCCCGGCCAGGAAGGTCTCGGCCACGGTCTTCTTCTCAGTGTTCTTGCCCTGGGTCGCGGAGCCGAAGACGTTCATGTCGTTGCCACCCAGCATCGGCGTCGAGTCGGAGTTCTGACCGCCGGTGTTGGAGTAGACCTGCGTGTCGAGCATCAGCGCCTTGACGTTGGGCCGGTTCTGCAGAATCACCTTGGACATGTTCTGGTAGCCGATGTCGCCCATGCCGCCGTCGCCGCCCACCACCCAGACCTTGGGCAGTTCCACGATCTCCTGGTCGGTCATCAGCGCGTCAGTGAAGTGCGTGAATTCGTAGTACTCACGATCGGTGATTCCGGTTTCGCGCGTCAGCAGCACGTCGGCCAGACGCTCGGGAAGCACGGAACGCCGCGCATGATCGACGATGAAGCTCTCGCCCATCAGCCAGCCCACGGTGATGCCGTCCTGGAAGAGCGAGTTCATCCATGGATAAGGATGCGGGTTGTTGGGCGATGTGGAACCGTACACCGTGTTGCATCCCGTGTGCGCGGCCATGGCCATCACGCTCATGCCGTTGGCCAGCCGGCCGTCAATCGGCTGCAGGCTCTTGTGGTTGAAGGCCTCGGTCAGCAGCACCGCAACGATGGCTTCGACCAACTGGGCGTCGCTGATGACGCCGTGTTCGGCCTCGTAGGCTGCGATGCGCGACTTGGTGTCTTCGACGTCTTCGCCGCCAAGTCCCATGACCAGGTGCGTAATTGCCTGCCGCAACAGCGCATACTCGGCAGGATCTTTCTCTTTCAGCGCGCCCAGTTTCGCGGCGCCTGACTTCTCAAGCTCGCCGGCCTTGGCCACGAAGCGATCGCTCTTGGCGTGGAACACCGGACGCATATACGCCTCGGTTACCGCCGCAATGGAGCGCAACACAGACTTTTTCGCCGCATCCCGCGCAGGCGCCGTCGCCGGCCACCAGCGCGTCGTAGTTGGTCCGCACCATCAGCATGTTGCGCAGGGTCGCCGTCTTCGAGTCGGCAGGATTGGCCCCGTTGTACAGACCCAGGTACTTCTGCGAAGTATCGGGCAGCAGATCGAGGAAGGCCGTGCCGCTCTCGTGCTCGGCGTTGACCTCTTCGGTCTCCTGCACCATGCGCAGCGCGTTGTGATCGCCGCAGGCAGTCACGCAGGCGGCGCAGCCCTTGCAAAGGTCGCTCACAAAAATCGAGAAGATACCGCCCGTACCGGGGCTCTTGCGCTCCGGCGAAGAGAAGATGGCGTTTACCTTCTGGTACGCCATTGGAACCTTGTCAATGATGTTGAAGAACTGCTGCTTGGCTTCGGCAGAGAAGCCGTCGACCGAATCGGTCACCTCGCGCAGAATGGTCTGCAGCGGCGTGCCGGTCTTCATCTCCGCGACCATGCGCTGGCGCGTCTGCTTCTCGATCTCCGGCAGCTTGTGCATCAGCTTGGTGCGCTCTGTCGGGTCCGCGATGTAGTACGAAATCGCCGTCGAGAGCACAGTCGACAGATCCTGCGACGTATTCGGCAACGCTGTATCCGGGCAAACCGAAATGCACTCCATGCATTGCGTGCAATTTTCAGGAATGTAAAGCGGGGTTTCGCGGCGCGCTACGTACTTCGAGGCGGTGTCGCCGGTGGCCGCGGCAATCACGCCCATTGCAGACAGCGGCGTGGCCGGCTGGTCGTAGCCAAAGTGCGAGCGGAACTCCGCATCGAACGCCGTGATGGTGCTGATGGGCGTACGCGGACCCTGACCGGCAGGAATTGCCGTAGAACGGCAGCCTGTGCCGCACGAGCCGCCTGCGGTGGCGAGTTCAAGAATCGGCAGCAACGCTGCTCCGCGCAGGCTGGAGCGATCGGCCGCGGTCAGCGCGCCAATCTTGATCTCCTTCACCTGGTCGTAGCCTTGCAGCATGACTTCCATGTTCGACTGAACAACGGCATCGCCCAGCTTGCCAAACTTCTTCACATACTGCTTGTGCACGACATCGCGATACTGCTCCTGGGTAATTCCGAACTCCTGCAGCAGATTACTCACAGCAAAAAATGCGCCCAGAAATGCGTTGCCCTGCATGCGCAATTGCAGATCGGCGCGGTCCGTTGCCTTACGGGCGATGTTGAAGCCCGGCAGCGTAAACACGCGGATGTTTTTCTCGATGATCTGGTTGCGCGCCCATAGTGGCAATTGCTCCCACGCGCCCTCGCCTTCCTGATCCGACTCCCATACCAGGCTTCCGCCCTCCCGCATGCCGTCAAGGGGATTGGTGTGCGTAAACGCCTTGGGATCGCAGCAAAGAACCGTGGTCACGTGGCGCAGATCGCAGTTCACGCGAATGCGATCCTTGGCGGCCACCATGAAATAGCTGGTCGGCGCGCCCTTCTTCTCTGACCCGTACTTGGGATTGGCGCTGACGTGAATCACTTCCTTGGGATTGCCCAGCTCGTCTTTGAGCCCGTCGCGCTCATAAATCAGGTCGTTCAAATCGCCGAGAATCGCGCCCAGGTTCTTGCCGGTGGTGATCGCGCCCCAGCCGCCGATGGAGTGGAAGCGCACGGCCACCGCGCCTTCCGGCAACAATGATGGCGTTTCTTCGCCAATCACGGCGTAGGGGTGATCGATGCCCAGCACAAAGAAGTTCGCGCCGTCCGCTGCGGTCTTGCCGTCCTTGCGGGCCCGGCCGGCAGTGGCAAACTCGTAGGCTCCAATGATGTGCTCGGGGCGGAAGTCGCGCGAGCCGAGACCGTAGCTGCCGTTGTAGATGTTGGGCAGTTCGCTTGGCGAAATTGCAGGCAGCCCCTCTGCGGCGGGATGGCCCTCATATTGAACGGCCTTTGACAGTGCGGTGCGGATGTCGCGGCCCAGCGGATTGTCGCCCGACAATGCTTCGTCGGTCCGCTCCAGGATGATTACGTTCTTCTTGCCCTTGAGCGCCTCAACCAAGGCCGCCTCAGGGAAAGGCCGAATGACATTGACGTGGATGGAGCCGACCGTGATGCCGCGTGTCTCGCGCAGATAATCCACCGCGGCTTCGATGTTTTCAGCCGCCGAACCCAGCGAAACAAACACCGTGTCGGTGTCGTCGGTCTTGTACTTGGTGATGAGACCGTAGCGACGCCCTGTCAACTCACCAAACTTTTCGTACGCCTCTTCGAGGAAGCGAAGGATCGGCTCGGCAAAGTTGTTTCTTCGTGCCACCACGCCGTTCATGTAGTGTTCCTGGTTCTGCACCGGCCCCAGCAAAATGGGGTTGGTCAGATCCATCATCTTGGGAACGCGGCGGCGCGTCGGTCCAAACAGAACGCGCTGCGCTTCGGTCGGGCAGTCGATCACGTCATCGGGTGCGCCGAGGTATTCGCGAATCAGCTCGGATTCATGCTTGTAAAAGGTCCGCTCCAGGTGGCTGGTCAAGAAACCATCCATGATATTCATGCCCGGAGTGAGCGAAAGTTCGGTCACGCGGCGCAGGATGAGCGCCTGGTCGGCCGCTTGCTGCGCGTCCTTGCCAAACAGCATGATCCAGCCCGTGTCGAGCGCGCCATAAATGTCGTCGTGACCGCAGTGCACGTTAAGGGCGTGCTTGGTCAGCGCGCGAGCGCCCACTTCCAACACCATGGTCGAGCCCTTGCCCGGCGCGTGATAGTACTGCTCCACGCCATAGACCACGCCCTGCCCCGAGGTGAAGTTGACCACGCGCTTGCCGCAAACTGAGTGGGCAATCGCGCCGCCCTGGGCCGCATGTTCACCCTCGGTCTCAATGGCGATGGTGTTGTTTCCGAACACATTCAGATGGCCTTCGGCATAGGCCTGCTGGAAGAGCTCGCCGCCCTCCGTTGAAGGCGTAATGGGATAGAAAACTCCGGCGTCGGCGATGCGCGTCTCGGTATGGTACGAGACAAGCTGGTTTCCATTGGCGGTGACCCGGATGCCGGGATAACGAGCTGCTTCCTTCATGAACCCCCCTATGCCTTCCCTAGGTTGTTTCGACCGGCTGGTTGCGCTCAAAAAGAGCCCGCTCTCTAACGGACCACGCGCTGTTCAGCCTTTGGCCTGCGGCCGATAAATCTCTCTATTTCCTGCGGCAGAGTCTTCGGGCTGATTCGGCCCGAGTCGCCAAGGCGTCCGAGCAGGGTTCCCCCTGGTCTCAAAATACGCCGTCTCCTGAGATGCGAACTGTTTACCCCTGCAAGTCTAACGGCCGAAGTGGGGAACGGGGAAATCTGGGGAAGATTCCTCCTGAATCGGCTCATGTACAGTATGCTCTATTCTCTCCAAAAATGGGGACAGAGTTTCATATATTGGTACGCTGTCCGGACGGCTTCACTGTCGCCCCTTTTTCCCTTTTCGATTCCGCTTCCTGCGTGGCTCTATCCCCCGCGTGGCACTATACTTGGACCGGTTCGCGAAATCAGATAAGGACCTCGCATGGCCGAGACAGAAGCCCTGCAAAACCCGCAATTTGCCCGCTACCCCAGCCTCCAGGGGCGCGCCGTGCTGGTCACCGGAGGCGCTACGGGCATCGGCGAATCGATCGTCGCCCATTTTGCGCGTCAGGGATCACGCGTCGCGTTTGTCGACATCCAAAAAGAACCCGCCCGCGAACTCGTCGAATCGCTCGCCGCTGAGGGCTGCCCCTCACCGCTCTACATCCATTGCGATCTGACCGACGTCGAAGCCTCGCAATCCGCGATAAAGCACACGCTGGCCACCCTCGGCGGCATCGATGTGCTCGTGAACAATGCTGCCAACGATCAACGGCATTCCATTGATGAAGTTACGCCGGATTATTGGGATCACTCGATCGCCGTCAATCTCCGCCCCCAGTTTTTCATGATCCAGTCGGTCCTGCCGGCAATGCGGGCTGCCGGTCGCGGCTCCATCATTAATATGAGTTCCATCTCCTGGATGATCCCCTCCACAGGGGTGCCCCTCTACGTTGCGGCCAAAGCAGCCATCGTGGGCCTCACCCGCACCCTGGCTCACGAACTGGGTCCAGACAACATCCGCGTCAACGCCGTTCTTCCCGGCGCCATCGTCACTGAACGTCAGCGGCGACTCTGGTACACGCCCGAATACAAAGCAAAAATCCTGTCCAGTCAGGCACTCAAACGCGACATCATGCCCGACGACGTGGCACGCCTCGTGCTCTTCCTCGCCTCGGATGATTCCAGCGCCATCACCAATCAGAGCTACATCGTCGATGGCGGCTGGGTGTAGCGCCGATCCGGAGGCCGATCATGCAAGCGCCCCGCATATCGATTCAGATCGCTGCTGCCTGCTTCATCTGTTTCCCGCTACTCCTCGCCTCGGCTGTTAGCGCTGAGGCCCAATCCGTCGCCGCCGGATCTCGGGTCCTCTCTCCCCCGAATGGCGAACCCGGTCCGAGGTCGGCGCAATATGCGCAGGTCCAGAAGCACCTGGCGCAAGGATGGAACACCTGGGACGTCAACAGCGTCGCAACCCAGGTGCTCCTGCCCGAAGGACTCGCGATCCACGTTGGGCTCAAACACAACACAACTCTGAATGGTGATGCCCTTTTGCAGGATGCGCTGATTGGCCGCCTAGCGCCCGGCGCCGAACAAGTGACTCCCGGCCCGCACTCATGGGATGGCAGCTACACCGACTCCGCATCGCCTGGAAAGGGCACGACTGGCGCATCCAGAGCGCGCATGATGAGGGGGATCTGGTGCTGCTGGTGACTCCGCTCCCGTCCAAACCCGACTCTGCGCTCCGGCCAACCATTGTCTTCTCCGTCGACTTTCTATGGAACCGGCCCGGCGCAACCCTCAAGCACGGCAATTTCATTGAGGCGCGCACCGGCCTCAAAACGATCACGATCAATTGCGCCTGCACCAATACCGCCGACGAAGGGACCAACAACGTGAACGTCCCCGTCCCCGGCTCCTATTTCGCCGTCGACTTGGTTCATTCCATAGGCATCAGCACAGGCAAGAACCGCACCCTCGAAGAAATCCAATCCGCCATCGACCGCGAGCGCGCAGCCTACGAGCAGTCCATCATCACCGCCGGCAAGAGCGGCCCAATCCTCGACGCCATTGAAACCACGCTTGGCTGGGACACCATCTACGAGCCCGAAAAGCAGCGCGTGGTTTCTCCCGGTCAGCCGCGTGTGGTCCGTCGGCTGGGGCGGGTACGTCCTTTTTGATTGGGATACCTTCTTTGCCGCGACCATGGCCGGCATCGGCGACCGGGACCTGGCCTACGCCGACGCTCTCGAAACCCTCCGCGAAGAAACCGCCGAAGGCTTCGTGCCCAACTATGCCCGCGCCGGAGGATGGAAAAGCTCCGACCGCTCCGAACCACCCGTCGGCGCCATCACCGTGCTCGGCCTCTACAACAAATTCCACGACCGCTGGTTCCTCGAAGACGCGTTTCAGCCGCTTCTCCGCTGGAACCGCTGGTGGAATGAGCATCGCAACATGCAGGGCTACATCGTTCTCGGCAGCGATCCCGATAATCAGCCCGTGAACCTCGACGACTCGTCGCGCGGCACTTGGCAGGGCGCCGTGTTCGAGTCAGGGCTCGACAACAGCCCCATGTACGACGGCACCTTCTACAACCCGCAAACCCACCTGCTTGAATACGCCGATGTGGGCATGACGAGCCTGTACATCGCCGATTGCGATGCGCTGGCACAGATCGCCACAGCGCTGAACCGGCCTCAGGAAGCAAACGAAGTCAAAGAGCGGAGCTCACGCTATCGCGCCAAGCTCGCCACTCTCTGGGACCCGCAGGCCGGCATCTTCCTCAATAGGGACCTGCACACCGGCCAATTCAATACGCGGGTTTCGCCTACCAACTTTTACCCCATGCTGGCCAAGGCGGCCAACGCGGAACAGGCCCGGACCATGATCGACAAGCACCTGCTGAACCCCAAGGAATTCTGGGGTGAGTGGGTCATCCCCTCCATCGAGCGCAACGACCCCGGCTTCCACGATCAGAACTACTGGCGCGGCCGCATCTGGGGGCCGATGAACTATCTGGTCTATCTTGGATTGCTCAACTACCCGGACATGGACGTGCGGAAGCAGTTCGCGCAGAAGTCATACGAGTTGTTCCGCAAAGAATGGCGCGAAAAAGGCCATGTCCACGAGAATTACAATGCGATCCTCGGCACCGGCGACGACGTTTCCTCGAGCGACCGCTTCTACCATTGGGGCGCGCTGCTGGGCTACGTCGAGTATCTGGAACAGAATGCGGGGCAGAAGTAGTCGTGTCAGAAAACCGGGGCCGCTGAAACTTGCTGTGATGACAGACTCAGAATCTCCGTATGCATCGTTCTGCCCGGCGAGCGACGCCCGCCAGGCGAGACGAGGATGAACCCAATGGTTATTGGCTGAACGCCACGCCACTAAATGATGCGACACCTCCGATTGAACTTGAGGTCGCAACAGGCGTAAGGTCGCCATGGTCGTCAATGGCGAAGACGGAGACGTAAGCGCTGCCACCCGCAGAGTAGATAACGGCCAGCCACTTGCGATCAGGAGATACCGTGATGTCGGTAGGGCGAGCCCGGCAGAGGCACCGATTTGTAGAAGACTCCGCCCTGGTTGTCGCTGAAGAAGATTGAGATTGCCTGACCCGGGGAGTTGCCGGTGTACCAGACGTTTCCCGGTCCTTTTGCCACCCAGCATGGAGCGTTGGTGGGATAGGACGGCGTTGGTCCAGCGATCGGATAGAGGTTTCCGCTCTCATCCACGATGGCGAAGCTGTCCGGACTGTGAGCCGGTGTGAAGCCCAGAACATTTCCCCAGAATGCCTCCCCCAGCGGCACCATGTCCGCGTCGCTGGGCAGCGTGACGGCGTTACTTGTCCCGTTCAATACCCCACCCTCCCCGGTGAGTGGCAATTGAAGTAAAGATCCAGAGCTCATCGTGACGGCCGCCCACTTTCTTCCGACTGCTATCTGCGCTGCCGAAGGATCGGAGAGACTCACAACGGGTCCATCGACTGATCCCGTAGGCCACGCATGACTCTCAGCGCAATTCGCACCGACCACGAAGAGATGGTCCTCGGTCAACGCGACTGAATCCGGCTTCGCGCAGTCAGGCGCAAGCAGTATCGTCTTTCCCACGATAATCGAATTGTTGTGGCGCACTAACTGGCTGATGGTGTTTGATCCGTAGTTTGCCACCGCTCCGGAATCGTCGTTGAACTGCAGAATTCCTGCGTTCGTGCTGGCGCCGCCCTTGCCGCCAGTGGCCAGTGTTTCAGCCAGCGCCAGCGAAGGAGTTCCTCCGGTATCGAGGTTGAACACGACAACAGCATTGGTGCTTGGGTCATTTGTGCTTGTGATCACCAATACGCTGCGTTCCTTCGGGCCGGCAACGGCCATTGCACTCGTGAAAAATATGGCCGCCAGCGTAATGCCGCGGCGGCACAGACCAGTTCTATGGAGTCTCTGAAAATTCATGGCCATCTCCTTGGAGTTTGTGGTGAGAGTCTGTCCCGGCCCAACTTTGCGGACCCAAGTGAGAAACGGGAGAGTTTCACAGATAGAAGTTCGATCTGGGTTGGTGAAAAGTTACGGTTGACTGCGCGGAGTCTCTGAATTTAAGAGCATTAATTTTTCATCCCATGCCGTAACTTCCGATTCCCCTCCATCGAATAACCGTCATACGGGTTGAAATCGGTCTGCATCGGTACCTGACCGCGAGGAACGGATTGCGCAAACATGTTGGTACTGATACAGATTGCATGAAGACTTTCCGCTCCATGCGTCCGGATAGCAATCTCGAGATGCTGATGGCCCGCTATCAACAGGGCGATTTCGCTGCGGCCACGGCACTCGTCGAATGCATCGGTCCGCAGCTGCACCGGTTCTTAGTGGCGCGATCCGGGAGCCGTGCAGATGCGGATGACCTGCTGCAGGAAACCTGGCTTCGCATTCACAAGGTGCGCCATACCTATCGCCCTGGCGAGCCGGCGCTTCCATGGTTCTACGCAATTGCACGGCACGTGCGCGTCGACCACTACCGGAAATCGGTCAGGACCTCTGTCGGCGAACGGAAATTGGAGGCAATTTCCAAAGAGGGGACAACGGTCCCGGAAGAATCTGATCATGCCGACAGCTTGAAAACACTGTTAGCGCCGCTTCCAGAGAGCCAGCGTGAAGTGATCGAGATGTTGAAGGTGGAAGGAATGTCGCTGGAAGAGGTGGCACGCGCCACGTCTTCCAGCGTCGGATCAGTGAAGCAGAAAGTGCACAGAGCGTACAAGAAGTTGAGGGAAACCATCAGCGCCACGGGCATCAGGAGAGGGCAAAGCGGGGGACAATTGTGAAAGATGAAGAAATTGACGATGCCCTGATCAAGGCTGGTCAAGTTCCGCTTGATTTGAAGCCGGAGACGCTGCAACGCGTTTCTGACTCAATCAAAGCATCGCTCCGGCCCGTTCGTCCGCTCCCGTCAACATGGATGTTGGCAGGCGAACTTGTCCTTGGCTGCGCGGCCGTTTCTCTGCTGGGCGCAGCTCGCGCTGGATTCTTCGGATTTGAGAAGATGGATCTCCTGGAGCGCTGTCTGATCTTTCCTGCGCTCGTTCTTGTTGCCTGGTTGGCGGGAATCGTGTTCGTTGGCGAAATGATTCCGGGTAGCCTGCGTCGCTTCTCTCCGGGTGTACTGCTGGGTTCGGGCAGCTTGGGGTTGTTTTGCCTGTTTGCACTCCTGTTCCACGATTACACGACATACCACTTCGTTTCGGTTGGCATCGTCTGCCTCCTGACCGGGTTGCTCTACGCCATACCCGCGGGGTTGCTGAGTTGGTTGCTACTCCGGCGAGGATTCGCGCTTAACTTTGTGTCCGCGGGATTGGCAGCGGGCACACTCGGGGGGCTGGCTGGCGTCGCTATGCTGGAATTGCATTGCCCGAATTTCGAGGCCGCACACATCCTGGTGTGGCACACCGCGGTCGTGCCATTGAGCGGTGGGGTGGGGGCATTGGTGGCATGGGTTTTGCGTTTCCGGGCGCCCACAAGTGCTCCAGTGCGCGACGATCCCAAATGAATGAGCTGAAATCGACCAAGAGAGCAAGGACAACGCCGACCAATGCATCCAGTGAGCCTCGTGCTCGCGCAAATTCCCGAGTGGCTCATCGCTGTTGCCAAAGCATGTAACCTCTGAAAACAGGGATATCGTGGCCTTTCGGCCGGTTTGTGCCGGTTTTGAGGCATGGCCTCGATTCTGCACGCAGGCTCTTCGGTCGGAATGACGGGTATTTTTAAAGAATTAGAGGCGCAGGCATTAGGAATGTTCCGCAAATGCGGCCGCGCACCATTTCGACATCCGGAAGCTCGTTTGCGACCTGCCGGCCCGCGCCAATGCCTTAAGATTTCCGGGGAGATCTTTCATCATGCTTTCTGTCGCCAAACTGAGCCGCCGTGCGCCTCTGCCCGATGTTGTCTTTGCCGTCCTTGCTTCTGTTTGCGGAGCCATCCTGTGTGCCAGCCCCGCTGCCGCGCAATCCGCCGCTGAAGCCGCAAAAATTGCCTCCACTCTGCAGCCCCAATCCCAGGCCGTTATCGAGCGGCTTTCCGGCCTGTATGAGTTGCCGGATGGCGCCTGGAAGATGCATCCCGGCGACCTGGCTCATGGCGAAGCTGTGAACCTCGACGACTCCGGCTGGGAAACTATTAAGCCCCAGAGCGACGCGCCCAACGATGCCGTTTGGTTCCGTCAGACGGTTCAGGTACCCGGCACGCTAAAGGGATATGACCTCACCGGGTCACGAATCTGGTTCCAGTTCCATGCCGATGCCAATGGCCCGATGCCTGAAATTCTCTATTTCAATGGCCGCCGTGTGGCGCTTGGGGATGACCTCGAGCCGATGATCCTCTTTGACGACGCCAAACCCGGCGACAAAGTGACCATCGCCGTGAAATTGATGCACACCGTGGATAAGAAGAGCTTCCGTGGCGCAACTCTCCGCATCGACTTCCCCGAGAACCGCCCCAACCCTGAAGACCTGCGCCTGGAGTTCCTTTCCGCCACGCTGCTCGTCCCCTCTCTCGCCCCAAATGACGCCAGCCAGATGGCCACGCTCAACGGCGCAATCCAGGCCGTGAATATAGCGGCCCTCGATTCACACGACCAGACAAAATTCGATGCCAGCCTCAACGCGTCGAAGCTTAAGCTCGAAGCGCTCAGACCGCTGCTCCAGCAGGCGACCTTCCACATGACCGGCAACTCGCATATCGATGCGGCGTGGCTTTGGCCGTGGACCGAAACCGTCGACGTGGTCAAGCGCACCTTCGGCACCGCTCTGCAATTGATGTATGAGTATCCGCAATACACTTACACGCAATCGGCCGCTGCTTACAACGAATGGATGGCCGACAAGTATCCTGACATGAACGCCGACATCGCCCGGCGCATCAAGGAAGGCCGCTGGGAGATCGTCGGCGGAATGTGGGTCGAGCCCGACCTGAACATGCCGGATGGCGAATCGCTGGTGCGTCAGTTGCTGGTGGGCAAACGCTGGTATAAGCAGCACTACGGCGTCGATGTACGCATTGGCTGGAATCCGGATTCCTTCGGCTACACCTGGCAGTTGCCGCAAATCTACAAGAAGAGCGGCGTGGATTATTTCGTCACCCAGAAAATGGAGTGGAACGACACCAACCAATTGCCGTTCAAGCTTTTCTGGTGGGAATCGCCCGATGGCTCCAAGGTCCTTGCCTATTTCCCGCATGGCTACGGCGACACCGATCTTACTCCGGTTCACCTGTCAGATGACATGGTGGTTGCCCGCGAACACGCACCCGGCATGACCGACATGATGGACCTCTACGGTACTGGCGACCATGGCGGCGGACCGACCCGCGCCGTGCTGGACGAGGGCTTCCACTGGGCCGCTCCCGATCACATTACGCCCAAATATCAGTTCGGCATCGCCCAGCCTTACTTCTCGACCGTGGAGAAGGAGATCGCGCCGAATAGCCCAACATGGAACTACCAATCGATTGCCAAGGGCTACACGCCGCCCCCGGCGGTTCCCGGTAAAATCGACATTCCGACCTGGAAGAGCGAACTTTATTTTGAGTATCACCGCGGCGTCATGACCACCCAGGCCAATCACAAACGCAGTATGCGCGAAAGCTCGGAGGAAGTGCTGAACTCTGAGAAGTGGGCGTCTCTTGCGTGGCTCGACGGCAAAAAATACCCGGCAGACGAGCTCACCGAGGATTGGAAGAAGGTGCTCTTCAACCAGTTCCACGACCTCGCCGCAGGGTCCGGCATCGGCGTCATCTATAAGGATGCGCAAAAGGACTATGCCGTAGTTCGCTGGTCCACGAATGAAATCTCTTCTAAATCGCTGCAAGCGGTCGCCGAAAGAATTGACACGCAGGTAAAGCAACCGGATGCCATTCCGGTTGTGGTCTTCAATCCACTCGGCTGGAGCCGGTCTGGAGCCGTGACCGTCACACTGCAGTTGCCCAATCCAAGTCCAGCCGGCATTCACGTTGAAGACGCCGGCACGGGAAAATTCGAAGGCTCGGAGCTGTTGTCGTATGACAAACAAACCGGAGTCGCGAAAGCACGGATGTTCGTTCGCGACGTTCCGGCGATGGGATACAAAGTCTATCGCGTTACGGCAGAGCAAGCGGGCGCTCCCGTTTTCATTGCAACGCAGGCACACGACACCGGCGATAGTTTCGTGATTGAGAACGCCAACCTGCGCGTGACCGTCAACAAGAAATCCGGCTGCATCACCAGCCTCTTCGACAAGCGCTCCAATTTCGAATCACTCGCGACAGGCGGTTGCGGCAATCAGCTTCAGTTCTTCAAAGACACGCCGAAGGATTACGATGCGTGGAACATTGATCCCGGCACTCTCGATGTTCCGCCGATGGTGATTGATGCTGCCGATTCCATCGAGATTTCCGATGCGCAGTCACCAACCCCCGGGATCCGCGTAACCCGCCATTGGCAAAGTTCGAAGTTTGTGCAAACCCTCAGCCTGGCTCCGGGAGCGGCGCAGGTGGATGTGGACAACCAGTTCGACTGGCACGAATCGCACATCCTGCTCAAAGCAGCCTTCCCGTTGGCCGCTTCGAGCCCCTTCGCCACCTACGAAATCCCCTATGGCACCATCGAGCGCCCCACCACCCGCAACAACAGTTGGGAGAGGGCGCAGTTTGAAGTGCCCGCGCAGCGCTGGGCTGACCTGGGCGACGGCCAGCACGGCCTGAGCCTCATCAACGATTCAAAGTTCGGCTACGATGCGGTCGGCAACCTGCTCCGGCTCACGCTGCTGCGTTCGCCCAAATGGCCCGATCCCGATGCCGACATGGGCCATCACCATTTCCACTACGCGCTCTATCCGCACGCCGGCACGTGGAAAGACGCGCTCACCGTCCGCCACGGCTGGGAATACAACTACCCGCTCACCGCCGTGGTCACGACACCGCACCCCGGGGCGTTGCCTGCTGAGCATTCCTTTGCGTCGGCGTCGGGCGACAATATCGCTCTGACCGCCGTGAAGAAGGCTGAAGACGCCAAGGGCCTGATCTTCCGCGCCTATGAGTGGGCAGGCAAGGACTCGACCGTCGAATTTCACGTTCCGCCGGGCGCTTCTTCGGCCACCGTCACCAACATGATGGAGACGCCCGAGGGCAGCCCGCTCTCTGTGACCGGCGACGTGGTCAGTGCCCCCATCCACCCCTATGAAATTCTCACCATCCGCGTCGACTACCCGCAGGGAGGGCCGAAGGAATAGCCGATGCCGGCTTGGCCCGGCCAACACATATACGAAAGCAGAGAGGGCGCGGCAAGCTTCCGCGCCCTCTCTGCCGTTTTCGGCGCGCGGGTGCTTTTGCTACTCTAGCTTTAAGGAGTCCTGGCTCATGGACATCACTTCCCCGTTCGTTGTCGTGCCGGTCATCGTGGCCGTTTTTCTCACCTGTATCCTGTGGGGTACCAGCAGCAAAGAAGACGGGCACTCAGCGCACTGACCCACCGCGAGACTCGCCTGGCGGCCCAGTGACCGCAGGCGCACCAGCACCATTCCCTGTCGTGGAATCGATAATTCAATACTGGCGGCGCCCCGGTTTACAGCAATTCGCCGATCCGCGACCGTCTGCTCAAGGGCCCCTGCATTCTCCAATTGCTGCACCTGCTCTGCGCCCGGATGTGCAGGGCTGCCCATCTGCTGCCATGCCCTGTGGGCGTTGCTGTGCGAGGCGTCCATGCGAAACTCCGCTTCCATCGCAGCATTACCGCGAAGCCCGTCCACCGATAACCGGATCGGCGTGGCCGGCGCCTCCACATCCGCATCGTGATAATTCCAGAGCAGCACATCTACTTCCGGGCCGTTATGCGTCGCTACAGCATTCACGTCCGGCGCAGAGGTCACGCTGTCGGCAACCACCTGATCGAGCGGAAGCGCGCCGTTGCTCTCCGTAGCCACCCAAGACCCGCAAGATCCAGCCTCGCAGGGCCCACTTCTGCCCAGCAGCCCCATTAAACGGAATGCATTCAGAACGGGCTTGTCGATTCCGTCAGTGGCCAGAGCACGAAATCCAGCAAACGCCGGCTCATTTTCGAATTCAAAAGCCCACGTCACCGCACCCTCAACCTGCAGACCGTACTTCCGCGCCAACTCATAGGTGCGCATGGTGGCCTCCGTCACGCTCGCGCCATAGAGCGGCCCATTCCGATAACCGTTTCGGGGGTTGAGGCACGCACCGCACCCCTCGGGATCGCTCTCGCCCAGAACGATCGGCGTATGCTTCCACTCTGGGTAACTCGCGATGACCTTCATGCCGCGCTCCACTGCACGCAACTGCGTGGCAATACTCATCACTACCTGGCCATCGACTAACTCCGGCTTACCTTTGGGGTGATAGCTGATGAAATCGAGCGGCGCGCCCACTCCGCCTGTCGCGGCGTTCTTGCCATGTGCGCAATGCTCCAGAAATTGACGAAGAAACGGCTCGGAGTGGTCGCTGACGCCGGTTGCCTCAGGTCCTCCGATCTTCGCTCCCGGCACCGCCTTGCGGACCGCAGCCGCTGTCAGGTCGTAGAGGCGGTCGTACTCTTCCGGCGTGCCATGCCAGTACGGGATGTCGGGCTCGTTCCACACCTCCCAAAGCCACGTGCTTGTCTGGTCGCCATACCGCTCGTGCAGATGAGTCGCGTAGGCAAGCACCAGATTCGACCACTTAGTCCAGTCGTTCGGCGGATAACTCCAGCCGGTAAAAATGTCGCCTTTGGGAAAGGTGTGCCGGTACGGTTCGGGGTGTGTGGAGAGCGCCTCGGGCATGAAGCCGATCTCCACCAGCGGCCGCACATGCGCGTCGACCAGGGCGTCGAAGATCCGGTCGGTAATGGTGAAGTCATAAACAGGCGTCCCGTCTGGCCGTTCGGTGTAGACGTTTGTCGATCCCCACTTCAACGACCCCTCGCCGTTCCCCGTGGTCAGCAGGTTGTGAGCGCGAAAGTACACCGGGACCGGGCTCATCGCCGTCAGCTCCCCCAGCAGCTTTTTGCCGTTCGCTGCATAAAGATAGTTCGGCTCATCTGCGCCGAAGTAGTTCCAGATGGGCGTATAGGGTCCGATGATCTGGCCGGCATGCACCTGCACCAGAATCGGCGCTGTCTGCGGACCCTGAGGCTGCGGCACTTGACCCCGGCATAAGGCTGGAACGCAAAGCGAAACAGCAAGAATGCTCCGACGGGCATTCCGTCGGAGTTTCAGCCCGGGTTTGACCACGGCGTAATGGAGAGGACGGGAATTCAATTTTCTTCCTCAGCTTTGAAGATCATCAGCCTCGATGGGCGCTGGATAAAAGCAACGATACATCGGCCGAGGAAGGCTAGGAGAGCCAAGTTCGAGGTGGCAGGCCAGAATGCAGTGACCGATCCCCAATCAAAGGAGTAAAAAGGGTGTTGCCGTGTTGCGGCTGATTCAAAAGGAACCGCACGCGAGCGATTGCCGTATAAAGATGATGGGGGCAATTGTCATGATGCGGAAATCCGTGATTCTATGGGCAGGTTTGGCGTTGGCCGCCGGACTCGTGGGCTGCCGGGT
The DNA here is from genome assembly GCA_963800145.1 of uncultured Acidobacteriaceae bacterium. Classification (GTDB taxonomy): domain Bacteria; phylum Acidobacteriota; class Terriglobia; order Terriglobales; family Acidobacteriaceae; genus Telmatobacter. Next base: position 621,615 of record CAWCZX010000003.1, read on the forward strand.
TCATGTCGACAAGGATGCCAATGGAGAGGAAAAGAAGGTTCAGATCGACACACCCTTTGGCGGCGTCCATGTGAATACGGACCAGACCACGGCCGCCGATCTTGGTCTTCCGGTCTACCCCGGCGCCGAGGTGACGCGGGACAAAGACCACGACAAGTCCGCCGATGTGCATATGGGATTTGGCGAATGGCAGTTGCGGGTACGCGCTGTCAGCTACTCCTCGGCCGATCCGCAGGACAAAGTCGTCGCGTTTTACAAGAAGGCTCTTGATCGCTATGGCGATGTGATTACCTGCCAGGGTCACACCGCGGTCGGCTCTCCGGCTGTCACGACAGAGGGCTTAAGCTGCGAGGACAACGGTAAGCACACCAAGGTGCAGATCGACAACAAAGACTATGGCGTCAACAAGGACGGTCTGCAGTTGAAGGCCGGCTCAGTACGGCACCAGCACATCGTCGGCTTTGAAGATCCAGAGAACGGCAAGACCCGATTCTCACTCGTTGCCTTGGACTTGCCGACAGGGTTAACTAACGACGGCAAGAGTGACTAGGAACGAAGCAGCCCGGATCGCAACTGAACCGGCTCCGCGAGATGGATGGGCGGCACGCGTGGTGGATCGCTTAGAATTTCACCAACTGCCACATACCCTTTACCCGGAGCCGTTTCTCAAATGCTGAAAAGAATGATTCGCCTGCTTCCCGCGGCTTTGCTGTCTGCGGCTGTTGCCCTTTATGCCGCCGACAAGTCCAAACCCGTTGCGCCCACGTCTCCTGATCCCTACGCCGAAGTTCAACCCGCCACCGAATCGCTGGACCTTAACATGTACCAGCGGATTCGCGACGAGGGCATCAACCACTCGCATGTCATGGAGTTTGCTTCCGCGTTGATGGACGGCATTGGCCCGCGCCTGACCGGCTCACCCAACCTGGAGAAAGCCAACGCGTGGACTCGCGACACACTGACGAAGATCGGTCTCGAAAACGCGCACCTTGAGGACTGGGGCGAATTCGGCCTGGGCTGGCAACAGCTCAACACCTGGGCGCGCATGGTCACGCCCGACACCGCCATTCTGATTGTGCAAGCCACTCCATGGTCGCCCGCGACGGACGGTCCGGTCACCGGCGATGTGGTCTTCGTCAATATCAAGGACGACGGCGACTTCGATAAATACAAGGGCAAGCTGGCGGGAAAGATTGTTCTCTTCGGTGCCATGCGGGACGTTCCGCCGGTCGATAAGGCGCTCTTTAATCGCGACAGCGAAAAGGATCTGGAAGAAATTGCGGAATTCCCGGTAGAGGCCGGTTCCAGCGGAATGTCGCCGGAGATGCAGGCTCGCCTTCGCGCCCGTATTGAGCGCATGAAGCTGATCGACAAGGTAGCTCAGTTCTTTTACGACGAGAAGGTGGCCGCGGTGATCGAGCCCAGTCGCGACGCAAAAGACGGCGGCGGCTCGGGCGGGACCATCTTCGACGACAACGGCGCAACGCTGGGCCGCACTCCGTATATCGCTGAGAAGCGGGTCAAGATTCCTGTGGCCGTAGCGGCCATCGAGAGCTATGGCCGCCTTTATCGGCTCACCCAGGCGCATGCCCCGGTTAGCGTTCAAATCGACATTGAAACGAAATTCACCGGTGACCATGAGCACGGCTTCAACACCATCGCCGAGATTCCCGGAACCGATCCGAAATTGAAAGACCAGGTTGTGATGCTCGGCGGGCATTTGGACAGTTGGATCGCCGGAACCGGCGCCACAGACAACGGTGCTGGAACCATCGTGGCGATGGAGGCAGTGCGCATTCTTGAAGCGCTGGGCGTCAAGCCGCGACGTACCATCCGCATCGCCCTCTGGACTGGCGAGGAGCAAGGCATTTTTGGCTCGATGGGCTACGTCAAGCAGCACTTCGGTTCGGCGCCGCTCTCTACCGCGCCCGATCAGCTCGCGCTGCCGGAGTTCATGCGCCGCGCTGCCGGGCCGCTCGAGGTAAAGCCCGAACACAAGTTCATCTCCGCCTATTTCAATGTGGACAATGGCACCGGCAAGATCCGCGGGGTCTACCTGCAGGGCAACGCAGCGATCGCGCCTATCTTCGCGCAGTGGATCGCCCCGCTGAAAGACCTCGGCGTGACCACGCTGACCATGCGCAACACGGGCGGCACTGATCACTTGAGTTTCGATGCCGTCGGAATTCCTGGCTTTCAATTCATTCAGGATGATCTGGATTACGAGACACGGACCCACCACTCCAACCAGGACGTAGTTGAGCGCCTCCAGCCTTCTGACTTGAAGCAGATCGCCACGGTCGAAGCCATCTTCGTCTACAACGCAGCGCAGCGGGACCAGATGCTGCCGCGCAAACCCCTTCCGCAGCCAGACCGGGAACAAAAACGCATCGCTCCGCTTGAGGGAATCTTTCCCGGCGCAGCTTCGACGGGCGAGAAGCAACAATAGACTGGGGCACTCGAGCTTGGAGTCACACTGAGATGGGCGCGACCCGCCATTGGGTATTAACTCGACTTGGTGAGCGCGAATCCGTTCAGCGTGGCTCCGCCGAAGTAAGCTGCCGGGAACTGCTCATATTCCATCACTGACTCACCGTTTGCTGGGTCGCAGATCAGCAGCTGGTCATTGAGCACACCCGCAATGGCAACCACGTGCGACCCGGCACCGGAGTTCCACGTGATATCGACCGCGAGCGGCCTGCCTGCACTGATTTCCGCGGTAATGGCGTCGAGGCTCATCGAGTTCTGGTAGGAGGCATAGTTCCCGTTCACTTTCAAGGCGTCTCCGACTCCGCCGCTCTTGATGCAGACGCCGGGGATTCCGATATTTTGCAGCGCATATTCGGCCGACGCGTCATAGGGATTCAGCATCTTGGCGACAACGTCCGGGTGAGCCTGCAGCATGGCCGAAGTGGGGCAGCAGATCGTGGTGTTCGGCCACTTGTTGATGTTCTGACCGATGCTCGTCATCATGTTGCACTGGGTGAACCAGTTGGTGGCGCCGTAAAAGTGAGCGATGCTGGTAGCGACCGCGATCCAGCACCATTCAGTGGTCTGCTGGTACTGCATGCGCAGGCCCATGTTCTGAGGGACATCCTGTCCCGTGTTGCCCGGGCCACGTTGCTGAGCCGCCCACTGTTGACCATCAAAGGACGAGAAATAGAGGCCCTCGTCGTCGTTCATGCCCTTCCACATGGCATACAGCCGCCCATTGTATTGGGCGAGTGCAGGTCCGATGCTGCTGGCTACGTTGGGGATCAGTTGTTGCGGCGCCCAACGCGATCCGTCAAAAGACGAGTACCACAAGCCCTGGTCTCCCGTGACTCCCTTCCATGCTGCGTAGAGTTTGCCTGCAAAGACGGCAAGGGATGGACCCACCGAACTGGCTACCCCCGGAATCGTGGCCTGCGGCGACCAACCGCCGCCGTCAAAGCTGGAATACCAGATCGCCTGGTCGTTGTTCATGCCCCGCCACGCCGCGTAGAGTCGCCCATTGTAGTTACACAGTGAAGGCCCAACGCTGGTGGCGACCCCAGGGATAAGTGACTGAGCCGACCAGCTATTCCCGTCAAAATGGGCATAGTAGATTCCCTGATCGGTTCCCATACCTTTCCACGCCGCGTAGAGGACGCTACCGAATTGGGCCAGGGTGGGTCCCACGCTGCTGGCAACATTGGGAATTTGAGCCTGCGGGGACCATCCGCCGCTGCCAACGCGCAGGTAGAAAAGGCGCTCGTCAGCGAATTCGCCTTTCCAGGCAATAATGAGCTCGTTGTTGAATGTCGCGAGTGCAGGTCCCGCGCTGCTGTTTCCACCGAAAGTTTGTTGGTTGGTCCAGACCTGGGCATTGTCCGGGCCAGCAAGGAACGCCGAATAAAATAGGCGGTCGTCCCCGGTTACGCCTTTCCAGCCTGCGTAGAGAAAGTTCTCGAAACTGCACAAACCCTGCAAGATTCCCATGGTCGAGAAGTCTATTGCAAGTTTTGCTTTTGCGTCGAGGCAAATCTACGTGAGTGGGCCACCTGGTCGTCGGTCTCCCTTTCGAAACTAACCAACGAAAGTGAGCCAGGTCAGATTGCGTTACGCGATGTATACGATTACATTGCTTGCAGGTGAAAATTATCATGTGCTCCTGCTCTCTGTTCCGCTCCCGTGCTCGCCTCCTTGCCTTCGCTCTTTTCTTCTTTGCAACGATTGGTTCAGCTTTTGCGGTCGATGCTCCACGCATCGTGCAGAAGGACGGCCGCTATGCACTGTTTGTCGAGGGCCGTCCCTACCTTGTCCTGGGAGGGCAGATTCACAACTCCAGCGGCTGGCCCAGTGAGCTGCCCCAGGTCTGGCAATCGATGGCGGCGCTTCATGCGAATACCGTGGAAGCGCCCGTCTACTGGGAGCAGATCGAAGCCCAGGAGGGCCACTTCGATTTCAGCAACGTCGATCAAATCGTCGAAGGCGCCCGCGCCCATCAATTGCATGTGGTTCTGCTCTGGTTTGGCACTTGGAAAAATGGCAACAACCACTACGTTCCAGCCTGGGTGAAGACGGACACGAAGCGATTTCCGCGCGTCATTCGGCCCGATGGCGAACCCATCGACGTGCTTTCGCCTCTTTCGCAGAACAATCTTGATGCGGACAAAGCTGCATTCGTCGCCTTGATGCGCCACCTAAAGCAGATCGATGACGAGCAGCACACGGTGATCCTGATTCAGGTGGAAAACGAGTCGGGCAACATTGGCAGCGTGCGCGACAATTCCGCTGAAGCAAATCGCAAATTCGCCGGCGCCGTTCCAGCCGACCTGCTGGCCGCAGAACACAAACAGCCAGGCACGTGGTCGCAGGTCTTCGGCGCCCAAGCGGATGAAGTCTTTCAAGCGTATTACCAGGCCAAGTACATCAATGAGATCGTGGCCGCGGGAAAGGCCGAGTTCAACATCCCGTATTACATCAACGTGTGGATCGACTACCCGCAGGCTGAGCTTCCGCAGAGGCAGATCGATACACCCGGAATAGGCTATCCCAGCGGCGGCGCGGTGCAGAAGCTGGTTGGCCTCTGGCGAGCGCTCGCTCCTTCGATCGACATGATCGGGCCCGACATCTACACCGACGATTCTCCGTTTTACCGTGAGACCATGGGCATTTATCGGCGGCAGGATAATCCATTGTGGATCCCGGAAACCGGCCGCAGTGACAGCTTTGCAAAGTTTTTCTTTTATGCCTTGGGAGACGGAGCCATCGGGTTTTCCCCTTTTGGTGTCGACCAGACGGGCTGGAATATTCTCGGTAACGAGCCCTGGAAGGCACACGCGAGAAACTTTGCTTTGATCGAGCCTATGGATCGCGAGATTGCCGGACTTGAGTTTCAAGGCAAGCTCAAGACTGCCGTGGAGGAGCCAGGACAATCGACACAAGAGGTGGACTTCGGATCGTGGCAAGCCACAGTCGCCTTCGGATTTCCGCAGCCCGATGGCCGCCGGGCTCCCGGAACCAAGGATGCCCACGGCGCGGCCGTCATTGCGCAACTAGGCCCCGATGAGTTTCTGGTGACGGGTGTAGATGCGAGCGTGGTTTTCCATTTACCCGGAAAACAGCCGTGGATGCGCAGCCAAATCGTTACCGCGGAGCAGGGAGTCTATGAGAATGGTGTTTGGAAACCCATTAAGCTGTGGAACGGCGACGAAACGGATCGCGGGCTCTGCTTCTATGGGAGCCCGGTCGTAGTGCGTGTGCGGATGGCTGGGTTCTAAAGCACTGAGCATGGAGATGTCATTCGGGCACTGGACTGGCTTGCAGTTGAGCGCGGGCGTCCTCGCTCCGAGGGGCCTCTGACTCTGCTACACTGAACCGAGCGTATCAAGCGGGAAAACGCACCAGGCGGCGCCCGAAGGTACGCCTTATCAAAACATGTTCGGGGAGTGGCTCAGCCTGGTAGAGCACCTGGTTCGGGACCAGGGGGTCGGAGGTTCAAATCCTCTCTCCCCGACCATTCTTGATTTTTGACCCTTCTGCATATCAAATCAAAGGGCTTTCTATATGTAGGGTAAAGACTTACGGCGTCAATGGAACAGTTCAAAAGCACTTTTTTGAGCAATTCAGCTTGTTCCGCCGGTTTGCGCGTAAGATACAGATAATGAGCGCTTTGCGCGAGTTCTAAAATCCTGCGCGCGCCGAGTATTCGCTCACTGCTATTGTCGTGATTTAGCCCGACTATCAAGGTTTTGATCCTCCGTTCTTCTGCCTCCCAATCGGCTTGTTTGCGCTGCCAGAATTCCTCTGAAATTTTGCCGTCTAGCTTGTCCATATAGGCCGAATCCATGCGGTTGCGCAATGCGCACAATTCGCGCCCCAAGCGCGCCCCCTCCTGCGCCCCTTGCACCCTCAATTGCGTTCCGACGCGCTGCATCGACGTCTCAATCGTCTGCACGACTTCTTCCGGTACCTGCACATCCTTGAGGACGTACCCCAATTTCTCTGCGATTTCCTGCTCGCGAAAGCGCGGAAGGGCGCATTTACCCCTGTACCCGCTGCACCGGTAGTACACATACTTGCCCTTCTTCAGTTCCGCGGTAACGGTGCAATTGTCGTGAGCACACTTAAGGAGCCCACGAAAGGCAATATCGTGTTTACCGTACTTCGGAGCGGTACCCCCATGCAGTACCGTTTGAACCTGCGCGAACAGTTCGGGACTGATGAGGGGGCGGTGGGTACCGTCATAGGTCTTTCCGCCCCATTCGAACCTCCCGATGTAGAACGGATTCGTGAACATCTTGTGTAGGTTTGTTTTCGAAATGTTGGTACCGCTCTGGTACCGCAGTTCCTTGGAGAGCCCCAAAAGCGAGTACCGCCCCGTGGAGTACCGTTCAAATATTTGCTTTGCTATAGCGCCCTTCTCGAGATGAATTTCAATGGTGCGCGCTTCTTTGTTGTTGCGGTACCCGAATGGGGGGCGTCCGGGGTATGTACCCTGCAACGCCTTTTCACTCATGCCCTTCTTCACCTCTTCTCGCAAATTCTCCGAATAGTTGCGCGCTATAGCGAGACGAATGTCGTGCATGAGCTTCACTTGTGACTTGGAATCCTTTGACAGTACCTGCCCTTCTTTGACGAAGTGGATTTCGACGTCGAGGTCTTCGAGCGTTACGGCATCTCGGAAGTTGCGGTACAGTCTGTCTGTCTTTTCTACGAGCAACGTGCGACAAGATCGATTGCGCTTGAAGTACGTCACCATTTCCGCAAAGAGTTTGCGCCCCGAGGTCTTTGCGGATTCGACGTCAACAAACTCCCGCACGATTCCGAGCCCCTTCTCCGATGCGACGGTACGGAGCAATTTCACCTGGGCTTCGATCGAATAGCCCTCTTCCTGTTGTTCGCGGCTCGATACACGGGCATAGAGAACGGCGGTACATGGTGTCATTTCGTGCCTTTCGGTTTGCTTGCCTTCGTCTGCTTGGCCCATCGGGCCTGCACAGCCTTGCGGGCTTGTTCGCTGCGCTGCTCAGCGGTAAGATTCGCGGCCCGCTGGCGTCCGCCCTTGCGCCCCTTCGTGCGGAAGAATTCCAATGCGGTCTCAGGCAATTTGTTTCGTGCGTCCATACGTAGGGGATAAGTGTACGCTCCTTTACTCGAGTCCGCTACGCTGCCAGTTGCTTCAAGACCGATTCGCGATAGGTCTCGAATATGGTTTCACTGGTCACAAGGTTGTTTCCTTCGGGCCGGAGGAACTCCGCGTACTTCTTTTTGTAGCGAGCAGCGTTTCCCGCCGAGTTCGTACTCAACCATCGATTGAATTGCTGGAGCCCCATTTCGTCTTGCATCTCACGAAGGCGTGTTCCGGTGAGCCAAGCGTCAAGCCCGGATTCCTTAACCGTGGGAAGCATGGCACAAGTTCCGTTTGCAATTTCAATGTTTGTAAAAGGGTCAAAGTTCGGTAACTCAGACAACTTTCCGAAGCAGTCAATTGGCGTGGGAATACGACCGCCACCGAATTGACGCTCAATCCTCGTGATGGTCGCGCGCTCTGAAATACCAAACTCTGTCTTGAGGCTTATCTCGTCGGCATCGAAACTCTGCTTGCGCTTCCGTTTCTTTAGCTGCTCCGCGTATTCGGCCACCTTGTCATAAATCCTTACGATATTCGGACGTTTGCCTGCTGTGATTGTCTGGATTCCCAGCTTCCCGATGCGTTGGTATTTCAGATTCCCCATCTCGTAAGCGACCCGCTTGAATTTCACGCGCAGTCTCGACAGAAACCACTCCACTGGAACTTCATACAGGTCGGCACAAAGATCTATGCGCATGAGTTCCAGGTCATCGACAGGGCCCTCGATTGTCCCTTCGATCTGTCCGACAAGGCCGCTGTAGGTCTTTGTGCCAGTGTCCAAAAGTTCTAACTTGTGCTCACCCTCGTGCGGATCATTCTCCGGCCTCTTTAACCCGTAGTGCAGCAGGGCATCGATTCCGACTGGACCGAGATTCGTCACCCACGCATAGCGGCCAGAGCCCATGGTCCTGGAACTATTTTCAAAGAACCGACTTTCAAGCATGAATTCGCGGACGGTAGGGCGGAACAGTGTCAAGCGTGGTAACCGGCATTCGAGCTTATCAATCATGCCCGAATACCCGCTCGTCAAATTGACGTGAGTTGCAGGCTATTAGACAGAGCCTGCAACTCAGGGCGGCGGTGCCGCCCTGGTGGAGCCCTTCCGCTGATGCAGTTGTGCAGAACGCTCCGCACCGGTTGCACAAGACGCGAGAAGGGGTCTTTGCGACCGCTATAGCGGTACTCTGGATAATCGTTTGGACCTGGAAGACCGATGGGAACACCTCTCGGCAAATGAGAGCTTGGAAGCTCGTGAAAGAGGAACGCCCGTTTTTACCTTTTCGGAAAGTGGGAGGGATTGATCGCTGAAAGGAGGCGTGAGGAGCCCTTTGGTGGGGGAGCACGGCTACATGAATTTTGGCTCATGCGCCTCCCTGTCCCAGCGGTCGAGCGTCTCAAAGAACTCAATCAGGGCTCTGATCTGGCAATCGTCCAAGTCGTAAGGAGAGGACCGACTCGGGTTCAACGGGCCCACTAAAGGAGCCCGGCGCTGCGCGCCGGGATTGAATGGCGGGGCTCTGCCCCGCGCCCCGGCCAATTTTAGGCTGAGGCACACCCGCTTCGCGGGGCTTTGGGTGGAGTTCGGAGTCTAACGGGAATTGAACCTGGAATGGGGGGCGAGCCGCTGGTTTTCGACCAGCTGTCGATGGAGATGTAGGCCGTCTCACCCCGGATCGGATTGGCTAACCGACTGCCCGGATTTTGGTCGGACCGCGCTCCGCTCGCCCATATCAAACTTGGGACCCGTCGCAGTGACCTGCCTGCGTCGAAATCCACTTCTCCCTTGCCGCTACAACTGATACGTTTGTAGTGCATAAAGAATGAGGGATTTAGAGAGAGTTTGAAATGCGACGCAAGGGATCGACGAACGAATGGAACTCGACGCAATCATCACCAAAGAAGAAGAAATTTGACGCAGATTCCTTAATACGCAGCCTCCAACAGCGCGTCGAGAAACTAGAGAGCCTAGTTGCGCAGCTTAGCGTTGCGAACGGTATTGGGCCCGAGTTTTTGCCAGCGGTCGAACGTAAAAAGCCTGGACCAAAACCCTTAAATCCCGGGATGGTCCTCCACGACCGAGACGAATTGGTCCAAATGCTGGAATACTATTGGCCGGAAATTGAGCCTCTATGCTGCCCAAATCCAAATGCAAAAGGCCTGGAAACGGTGTTGGCATCTCTCACTCGACAGATGCAAGGCCGTTATGAGTTCCCCGCAACTCAAATGCTGAAGCATCTTTCCAAGCTTCTTGATTTCCTGTCATCCGATCGATTCCGTCGCGATCCTCGGCAAATTGCGAATGCGTTTGCCGGATTTCCCGGAATTGGCATTTGGAGGTCCCTCAAAATCTGCCAAGCAAGCCCATGCAATGACGCCATCGGAGGTCGCGCCATCCGAGCGTATATCCGAAGAAAACATCCCGAATTGCTCGGCAGATTATCCGCAGATTACAGTCTTCTAAACTTCGCGACTGCCATCAAGAGTTATCGAAATAAAGATGCAAGGTTAGGCGCATTTGGGACTCAGTATTTGTACAGATCATGGGGACAATGTACAGCTAACTATCAAAGCTTAGGTGTAAATCCCATCGAATGGAAGCTAACAAACGGCCAGCACGATTGATATGCTTCGTACCGCGCTGCGAGGACCGAAAAATTCTGCGAAAGCGAAGGATGGGGTTGTTCGGCGATCCTTACGGCAGCTCAAGAATTTTCAGTGTGAGTGAGATCACTTCAGTAACCACAACATTAACTAAATAATAACTGTTGATAACTCTACTCCATAAAAAAACTTAACAAAATAGTTGACAAGTTCCAGCTCCTCCCTCATTCTAATGCACGTTTAAACTTCATCTAAGTTTCTCGCAGTGCTTGAGTTGCAAGTTCGACGGATGCGCGGACGAATTGTATCTCCTTGCACGGTGGGTATCGATCGCGCTAGCCAACGCTCGCGCGAAGAGTTGAATTGTGCGCTGTCTGGAGAAGTTACACATGAGACACGGTTGCTCCAAAGCAATGCTACTTCGGAATCTTCCGATGCGGTGGCCAGATTTTACAAAGGTACCGCGAACTCAAGCATACGAGTTCGAAGACTTGGTCCACATGAGGGGTCGAAAAGAGTTCCTGCAATCGAGAGTAAATCTCTTTTGCAGAGCATGGAAATGTGCGGTCGCTGGCTCAGTATTTTCGCTCTTCTTTCTCGCTTGCACTGCAGACGGACAGACAACAACTTCGCCCCCGAGCAATCCTCAGGCCTTGCAACTGGCTTCGAAGGCGATCGCCGCCTTAGCAGGCCCCCGAGCGGTCAAGGACATCACCATGACTGGGGATGCAACCTGGTACGCTGGGGAGCCCGAATCTGGAACTGTTACCTTCAAGGCGCTTGGTACGGGAGAAAGCCGAATGGATCTCTCATTACCGGATGGCACGCGCACAGAAATTCGCGATGCATCCACCGGAATATCGCAGGGCAAATGGATCGCACTGGACGGAACCTCGGGGATGTATGCCTTGCATAATGCCATGACTGACGCTGTGTGGTTCTATTCAGCCCTCGGGGCATTGGCGGTAGGTCCAAACGTTGTGCTCTCTTACGTGGGACTGGAATCTCGCAATGGCCAAGAAGTCCAACACCTGCGATCTTACGTTTTCCAGGTCCCGATCGCGGCCAGCACTGGTCCGTCAGAGCAGGATTTGAGCACGATGGATTTCTATCTGGACGCGACTTCTTCTCTCCCCGCAGCTGTCGTGTTTAACGAACATCCGGATAACAATGCGGTGATCAACATCGCCATTGAGGTTGACTTCTCAAACTATCAGGCGATTTCAGGAGCGCAGATACCGATGCATGTCGAGAGGCTGCTCAATGGCTCTCCGATCCTCGACATCACCGTGAACAACATATTGTTCAACGCCGGACTAACCCTTTCAGATTTCTCAGTCAACTAGCGGGGAAACAATGAGATTCACGCGGATTGTTCTAGTAATCCTCTTCGCTGTCGCCACGGCCTCGGCCCAAGTCTCAACGGGAACTCCACAATTCGCCAGCATCGGCGGCGGACCCTTCGACGCCGTCAACCTCGGCAATCTGAATGTGCACTTTGCGATTCCTGTCTTGAATAAGGCTGGCCGTGGAACGCCATTTACGTACGACCTCGCCTATGACAGTTCGGTTTGGGCTCCCGTGACCTCAAGTGGAGTCACGTCGTGGCAACCAGTTGGGAACTGGGGTTGGAGTTCCAATACTGCTGCGCTTTTGGGATACGTAACGGCCACATATACGGTCACAACACAGCAAGGGCCGCCCTGTACCGTGACGACCGATACGTGGTCGAACTATGTCTATCACGATTCTTTGGGCAGGCAGCATCCCTTTGCGGGTAGCACATGGACCAAGTACATTCCCTGTAATCACCCGCCAACTTCTGCTTCTCCCGAACTCACTGGCTATGCAACAGACGGGTCGGGTTTTAGTATCGCCGCAACGGAGGCCACTCCTACGCCTATGCCAAGGTGTCCAATTCCAATACCCCGATTGCAGAAACTATCTTCAGCTATGATTCCATGGGCCGGATCCTGGCCCTCGGAGAGTGCACTCCCTCCAACTGCGGCACCAGCAATTTCATCGTCTCCGCAACGTACGACTGGAAGGGCAACATGACGCAGTTCAACGACGCCTTCGGCCCCACATACACATATTCGTACACTCGGGCCAGCGAATTGAGCTCAATCACCAGCAGTTGGAACGATTCCAACCATCCCGCAGGCCTACTGTCCAACGTAACCTTCGGCCCTTCAGGACCGCTCACCTGGACCATTGGAAACGGCCTCACTGGCATCCAAAGCTACGATTCTCTCGGCCGCGTCTCGGGCGGATGGGTCTGCGGGAACTCCTCCCAACCCAATTGCACTGGGGGAACCAGCTACTACGGCTTCACCAGTTCATGGGTCGGAGCACTCCAGACAGGCGGCTGCGATACGGTCTTGAACCAATGCAACAGCGATGGCTACGATGCCTTCGAGCGCTTAGTCTCAAAGACCGTGACCCAGGGCGCTTCGCAGAACTATAGCTATGCCTACGACCGCTGGGGCAACCGCTGGCAGCAGAACCAGACTTCAGGCAGCGGCGGACCTCAACCGCAGTTGAGCTTCAACACGAGCAATAATCAAGTCCAAGACACATGCAGCAATCCGCCGGTAGTGGGTCACTACTGCTACGACGCGGCGGGCAACATGACGAGCGATACCAACCACACCTATACTTACGACGCGGAGGGCAACGTGATCCAGGAGGACGGCGGCCAAACCGCGACCTACACCTACGACGCTCTCAACCACCGCGTTAGAACAAGCGCATACTCCGAGTTCATCTTCGACCCTCAAGGCCGGAAGGTGTCAGAATGGGATCCGACCGACGGGTTCGAGGTCACCGGCTTGACCTACTGGGGCGGCGCTCGCCTCTCCTTCTATTTCAATGGAACCACCGAGTTCGAGCACCAGGACTCGATGGGAACCGAGCGCGCCCGCACCAACGTTACCGGCCAGCAAGCCACTGGCAATTACTCCTCTCTTCCCTTCGGCGACGGCTACCAGGTGACCTACGGCTCTGACGACGATCCCTACCACTTCGCCACCCTCGACCAGGACAACTCCGCCAACGAGCACGCCCAGTTCCGCGAGTACTCCAACATCGCCGGACGCTGGTTCTCCCCCGACCCCTACCAGGGCAGCTACGACTTCAACAATCCGCAGAGCTTCAACCGGTATACTTATGCACTGAACAATCCGTTGAGCTTCATCGACCCGATGGGATTGAATCAGTTAGCGCCGGGCGTGTGCGATTCGAGCCAGATTCTCTGCCCCGGAGGAGATTTGGGACTCAATGACTATAACGGTGACCCCTTGACGTACGCATTAGGTTTCGGCGGTATCTATCCTGGTTATGGAACCGTTCCCCTCTTTCCGCTTTTCGGTATACCTACCGGTACCGCACTTGGTGCATTGGGAGCCGGATTCGGTGCGATATATTCAGGTGAGGACCAGAATGAACAAGCTACATTCTTTGGCCTCTCTCCTTCTGCATATGTCGCCCCAAATAACCCGTATCAGATGATCAAGTGCACAGGTGTTGGTCGCGGGCTTGCAGGCAATACGAACTTGGTCGGCAGGCAGGGAGGCATTCCCGGTCAAACGGTGCAGTTGAATACGGCTGCTGTCACTCCCACGCAGTTCAATGTTCCAAATGGTGCGGCGCTGAGTCCTTTTGCTCCTTATATTAACGGGACGGTAGGAAACGCGTATTTCAATTCCATTACCGACGTGAACGGTGGAAAATCGCCTATTCCAGGTGTTCCCGTGCGCACAGCACTACAGCAACTCTTCCCTGGTCAGCTCATCCTAGAGATTCCCGGAGCGAAGGATCAAGGAGCGAACGCACCTGTGACCATCAATGTGCCGCAATCTCTCGGTTGCCCAGCGGGAACACACTTCTAACGGATGAGGAGAGTCGTTATGCGCACAAGAAGCTATCCCGTCGTCATCTTTCTATTCTTTCTTACGAGTCTCTGCGCAAACGCGCAGTCGTATCCTGCACCTGCACCAATCAAGCGGGTCTTTACCGTTCCTGATGTGAGCAAAGCCACTATTCTTTTACCTATCAAAGCACGCGATGGAAGCGACTTATACAAGCTGGAATGCCACTCGGCTGGATATGAAGGAGATTCTAGCTTCGATTACAGCGGCGATTTTGAGTGCCGCCTCATTTTGTCCAACGGTCAAAACACATACAGTACGCTTTTGACAGAAGACCTGGATCAGAGTCGGGATTGGGAAAGCAGGGGACGTTTTTTCGCCACTAGCTTGAAGGGCGAATGCGCAAAGGTTCCTGAGTTTGGCGCTGTCCGAAACTTCACGCTAAGAGGGATGAGGTTGACGCTGCGAATTTTGGACCCCACTTTCCAAGGCAACAAGCTGCTCTCGCTGAAACTCGCTGTGGCTATAGTTTCTGATCCTAACGCGCATCGAGCAATCGCTGATATTGTGCCTTTCCCGAAGTCAGGAGGTCCGGCGAGTTGCGATCTTTCGAAGTATTTCGTCAATTCGGCGAAGATGGCTAACAACCACTAATGAATTCAGCAGGCATCGTTTGCCAGGTCTACGATTCAATCGATCCCGTTGTTGCCCCGAATAACGCGGCTAATCCCCCGGCCTGCCAAGCGACGCTCTTGAATATGGCCAATCAACAACTTGGAACCAACTTCAACAGCAGCAACGTTTCAGGTTCCTATATGAACGGGACTGCGTACAACATCATCATTCAATCGAATCAGCTAACAGCTGCCCAGTTCAACAATATCCAGCAGGGTCGCTATACAACATCGGGATGGCAGTATTTGACCGGAGCGGGTCTGGCGGGTCACATCGCCGACGAGACCAATCTGGGCTTTGCTCAGTCGGCTTTCCAAAGCTCGAACATTGGCGGCAATCTCTCCGTGAGCTTTGCTTTCCACGATGACCACGGCTATGCGAATAACCCGATAGGCGCTCTTATCCACTGGATCACCGACGTGCTCGGCCACAACACACGGAAGCCTTGCTAAGGGGCTGGGAGATTGCATGAATAGCTTACGGTCAACTCTTCTCTTGCTTCCAGCTCTAGCCATCTTTTCAGTGGGGCATTCGACTCTTTTGGCTCAGTCCGTTCAAGTCCGGGTGTTGGACGCCAAGAGCGGTGCTCGCGTTCCCAATGAGAAGGTATCGGTGTTGATCAAAGGCGAGAGGGATGCAAGAGATTACACGACAGATAGCGAGGGCAACTTCTCTCTCCAAGTTGATCCTTCTGCGTCCGTCTATGTGGCCACAGAATGGAGAGTCACTTGTAGGACTATCACTCCGGGCGTGGTTCCCTTCGTTCCGGTCTCCACCATCTTGCAGGACGGCTTTACCGATGGGAATACGTGCGGTCGAGCGAAGAGTGAAACGGTCAAGGGCAAACTGATTATTTTCGCCAGAAAGTCTTCGTTCTTCGAGAACTTCAAACGATGACTCGGTTGCTCAATCTTCTGGTAACCGTTTTGCTGACCATGCCTGCTATGTCACTTGCTGCTCAAACGCTCGAAATCAAGTTGGTGAACGGTAGAAACGGACGCCCTATGGTTGGCACTTCCGCCTACGTGAATGTCTGGGTGGGCGGAGAGCGCAAAGAAGCAATCGCGATACCCACGGACGATAACGGCGTTGCTCGCCTACAACTCACGCTGAATCCGAATGAGGAGAACGTCCCCCTCTCGACGGGCCACGGTACTATCGTCGAGAAGCATCCCGTTGTGAAATACGACGCGTCCTTCCGAATTAATGCTCCCTACGTGTTGTGCGGGGCAGAAGGAAGCCGCTCATGGCTAGACCTCAAGAACTTCAGCACGAAAGAAGTTCTTGACCACGGATATGCTTCGGGGAACACATGCGGTAAAGTCACAGCCACGCCACAGCCCGGACGAGTAATCCTGTTCGTCAGGCCTCCTACGTTCATGGAGAAGATGAAGCAGTAGCTAAAAACCATGAATATGTGTACGACGGAGTTCGCCGCTTGTGCCTTTGGACTTGCCCCAAATAACTCGCCGCAGGTGCCGCACACTTGCCAGCAGAACCGCATATTGAATGCCGTTCCGGGGTCAACACTTACCAACCCGAATGATACGGTTGGCACATCGGTTGGTGGGCACGTTCAGTTTGGCATCAACGTAACGACCGCTCAACTCACCGCCGCAGGTTTTACGCCGTTCAATCCTTTTGGGGTTGCTGATGGCTACCATAATGGAAATGTTTTCTTTCAGGTACACGATAACGGTCAGGGCGGACTAATCACCCAAGGCCATATCGATACGTTTAATCCTGCCTCCGGCCCATTTGGATTTATTGGGCATTCAATTTGGGACGTTGGAATCGGTACACTTCTTCAACATCTCTTCCCGCACAGTCATGGTCTGCTGGACCCTGGGTGCTGACCATGAGAAGAATCTTCCTCACTGCATTGTTCCTTTGCGCTTTCGGTCTGAGCGCTATCGCTCAATCCCTCAGTGTAACGGGGGACAAGATTTCTTTGCCCGATGGGGACGTGATCGGCGCGGCCTTTGATGAGGGCGCGGACACATTCATCGTTCAGCAAAGCGTGATGTCGACCGAGAATGGCGGTCTTGTATTTCGGTCACATCGTCTGCTCACTTCATGGAGTGTCAAGAGCCACTTGCAGCTGACCAAGCGAGAGTTTCCCTTGAGTCCCGTGGGATCTTCTACACATCCATGCGGGCGCGTAGATGTTGTGGTGGCCTCGCTCGGGCGCGTTTACCTCTGTAGTGCGGAAACGCGCTTGGAGGTTCTAGATGCCAAAGATTTGAGCGAAATAGGAGGTGTAGCGGTCGGTATCAACCAACACATCTACGATTTTGCCATTGACGAGCAGCGCAGCAAGATATTTGTTTTGTCGCTGCGCAGCGATATGTCCGTAAGGCTCGCAGCATACTCATTGAGTGACGGAAGTGCACTGCAAGAGATCACTCTTTCCCAGGCGGCTTGGAGCGGAGCTAGGTTAGCATTAGAGCCAAAAACCGGACAGGTAGCCGTTGCTGATTCGCAGGAGACAGGGCACCGATATACGAGCAACATCAATGTCTGCGAATCCGCAGCCACGTTAACTTGTATGAGCTTCGGAACCGTTGACCCTGTGGCGCAAATGACGTTTTTGGGCAGACAACTCCTTTTTGCAACTAGCAATCCTGCAAATGACAAGAAGGATTGTATCGGAAGTTTGAATGTAAGCACTCGTGCCATCTCTCACGACTACTGCTCCCCCTCGACCGGCGTGCATTTTGCTGTGGGTACAATCCTTAAACGATATGTCGTTGGGTTCACTGGTACGACGAAGACTCACGCTTTCCTGGAACGCAACAGTTCTATCCAGAGTTCCTTCTCGATTTGGCGGGCCGAGAACCCGAAAGTTGAAGCCATCGTCAACGACCCGACTGACTACGGGGCATCACAATATGAAATCCGAATCGAGGTTAGCAAAACAACGGCGATGTTTCTGACCTATGCGTGGAGGTCCAATGCCCTCTACCTATACTCAATCAAAGACATTAATTGAAGCCGCATCTGATCTCGTTGATGCCCCAAATAACGCGCCGGTGTCCCCTGTTTCGGCGGCATGTCGGGCATCACTTCTTGACATGTTGAATAGCGAGCATGGCACAAATCTTACAGATGCCAACATCACTAAAACGTACAACAACGGAACAGCGGGAAATCTGATAATCGATGCAAGTGGGCTAACGGCAGCTCAGTTCAATTCCTTCCAGCCAGGCAGATACTCCTCATACGGCGGCCAATTCTTGCTCGGATTCGGTATGGCTGGCCACATCGCAAACGAGCCAGGCGTAAACGCTGGAGCGGTGTTCAGCAACTCGAACATCGGCGGCAATCTGTCCGTGCATTTCGCTTTCCACGATGACAATGGATATGCGAACAATCCCCTTGGAGCGCTTATTCACTTCTTCACGGATGTGTTGGGCCACAACTCAAGGAAGCAGTGTTAAGAGGCCAGCATGACATTCAAACACAAAGTGCGTTGCAGAGCAGCCGGGGCTTGCATTTGGATGTTTGCAGTCTTGCTGCAAGCAGCCACCGCGACCCCAATCCAAATTCGAGTCTTGAACGCAAAGAACGGTGAACGTGTAAAGAATCAGAAGGTCTCGGTTGACATAAAAGGAACAAGAGACGCCTCTGAATACATCACGGATGCCGAGGGGAACATCACGGTCGATCTCGACCCTGCGGCAGAGGTTTTTGCAGCGACTGAATGGTGGACGACGTGCCGGAAGGTGGAGAGCGGTGTCGATCCTTACGTCTCTGTCGCCAAGGTGCTCCAAGAGGGCGTTACGGTGCCTAATAGCTGCGGGAAAGCTAAGAGCGAACCTATTAAAGGTAAGCTGGTCATCTTCGCCGAGAAGTCCTCGCTCTGGAAACTGTTCCAAAAATGAGAGACAGTATGGCCATCTCTATTGCCTATGCGTATGAATGAGATAGGTGTCTCTACGACGTTACCCAACGTTTGTGTATTTGGTCTGGCCCCAAATAACGACAGCACGATTCCTTCATCGTGCATAGCCACTATCTTGGGAGCAGTGAGCCAATAGTTTGGGACGCCCTTCAGCAACGCGAACATACAAAGTTCGTTCACGAATGGTGGCGGAGCAAATCTGGTCATCACCGGCGGGTGGCCCGCGCCAACCTCGCCCAAATCAATATGGGTGCCCCGTCCTAGCTCTGCCAGGGCGGGATGGATATCTTCCCTTTCACAGACAATGCGCAACTTCACGCGAAACTCTCTCGTGCCCTCAAACCCGCGCCGGTACGCGTTCTTGGGTGCTAAGTGATCCGGGATAGAGCAGAAAGGTTCTAAAATCGTCCTCTAGCGCCGACCATTAAATCCCGCAATATCAGTTAATTAGCGAACTGCTCATTTCGGGCCAAACCGGAACTTGGGTCCATTTGGGTCCAATTAGCTTTTCCCCCACTCCATCGACCGCTTTTTGCGCATCCGAGGAAACCGACCGGATATAAAACCCCTTGGTCGTCTCCGCAGATTCGTGTCCGAGCAGCGCCTGGGTGGTGCCAATGGGAGCGCCCACCGAGTCGAGCAACGTGGCATGCACGCCGCGCAGCCAGTGCCAATTTGCACCCGTCAATTTGAGCGCCTTGCACGCTGGCTTGAGTTGGCGATTGAGCAGATTGCGCCGACTCAGAGGAGAACCGTTGCGAGCCGAAAACACTAGAGCTGTGGGAGCGGCATCGCTAGGTTTCAATGCCGCAAAATCTCCACGGTTTGAGGTGCGAGAGGACTGTGGCGCTTGCTTCGCTCCGCTGATAACGCTGACCTTCGCCGCCGTACCTTGACTAATACAGTTTCAGTTCGTAGAGCGTGCCGCCACTGTTGTTGAAGCCGGCGGGGCTGCCGTTGCCGCCATAGATGGCTATTCCGATGAGCCTGTTCCCGTCCAGTATCAGGCCATCATCAGGGGTCGCACCGTCGTAATTGGCTCCGGTGGTTGCATTCGTTGCACTGAAGGTGTGCAGAACCTCGAAGCGGCCGTCTTCGCTGACGCTGTAAATCACGCCGCTGCCGTTTGCACCCCCGTAATCGGCGTTCGAATACAGAGTCCCATTCGGCCCGAGAGCTAGCGGGCCATCCGGACCCGCGCCGTCCCAATTCTGGCCGCCCGAGTTCAGGGCGCTGAAGTCGTGCACCACCTCGACGACCCCTGGGTGCCACAGGGAATAACTGAACACGACGCCGTTGCCATTTGTTCCGCCGTTGGCGGCCGCGCCGTAAAAGACGCCAGGCCTTGTCTCGACCAGCGGCTCGTAGCAGTCGGCGCCATCTGTGTTTTGGCCGCTTGCGTTCGTTTGACTGAACGTGTAGAGAACTTGAAAGTCTTGTCCCCTCGGCGCCATCCGATACAAGATCCCTGAGGGCAAAGGCCCGGGAGGCAGGGAGGTAGCCGGCCACACCGCGCAGCCATATAAGTATCCGTCGAGCCCCTGAATCAGCGATGCTGCGTGGCCTTCCTCGGCGGTGAACTGATGTATAACCGTGAGGTTGCCCTTGCCATCGATCATCCACGCGACCCCGCAACCATTCGTGAAGAGGCAGTTGTTTTCCCCCCCAACGCGGGTGGTTCCGTAAAGATTGCCGTCCCTCCCGATGACAATGGTGCGCAGCGGACCCGCCCCGTCCTGGTTGTTACCGTTCGCGCCCAAGGCACTGAACGTGTACAACACGGTGAAGTCTCCGGAGGCGGTGATTTTGAAAATCGTGCCATTGCCGTTGGTGCCGCCGAGATAAGCCATACCGTAAAACACACCGTTGGGACCGGCGGTCAGTCCATTGCCTGGAGAGGCTCCGTCCTCATTGTCTCCATTCGCATCCAACGCGCTGAAGGTATGCAGGACGGTGTACTGATGCGACTCCTGGTCGAACCGATAGATGACGCCATTGCCATACTGGCCGCCGACGCTAGTCATTCCGTAAATAGCGCCGGCTGGACCCACAGCCGGCGTCGTATCCGGTTGAGATCCCAGAGCGCTCGTAAAGGTTGTCGCGGCTGGGGCTTCGAACTTATAGAGCGTCGAGAATCTTGTGTCCTGCGCGAGCGCGCTGCTCGCACACGCTGCGGTCGCCAAAAATGCCACCAAGATGGCGCGCCGGCTAATCGATCGATTTTGCATCAGTGGTCCTCCTAGTAGGATTTGAATTTCGGTTTGTGATACCTGACTGCTCCCTCCTATTCGAAATGTGCCAGGCATCTCGGTTCGTCGTCAGTCTTCGCGCACTCAGCTCGTTGATGTAGCTGCTAACGCGAATAGAACCCTCTCGGAATTCGAGGAGGGGGGCAAGTTCCGAAATCATTCCTTTTTTATTCCCCTGTAACTACTAGACAACAATGAAGAAATCGGCTATTGTAGTTCGACCAAACTGCGCGAGGTGCAAGTCACCGCCCATGCGTACCACCCCAGATAATGACGGGCGTTTGGCCGTGTGGTCGGTCTTTCAGTTTGACCTTGGGACCCTGCGGCTGCGAAAACACGGTCTGCGTCTCCGACTGGAACAGAAGCCCGCGCAGGTTTTGGCCTGTCTCCTGGAGCAGCCGGGCGAGCTGGTCAGGCGGGATGATTTAGTGAAACTGCTCTGGCCGGAAGAGGCGCATGGCGATTTCGATCAGCGCCTCAACAAGGCCGTTCACAAGGTTCGCTGCACACTCGGAGATCAATCTGCAGATCCCCGATTCATTGAAACATTGAGCCGCTGCGGGTACCGCTTCATTGCCAACGTTGAGTTCGTGAACCAGAACGGCTGCTCATCGGCGGAGCCGGTTGCGAGTGAATCGGGGCAGAAACGGTTTCTCCCGCTCCAGCCGAATGCGAACGATTCTTTTCGGGCCGTGGAGTTACCCGCCGATGAGCTCCGGAATTCCCCTCTTCGCGGTAGCGACTATTCATCCGATCATTTGGAAGATGACGCCGCAACCGGAGGTGATGTCGCTCCGAGTCTGATTTCACTCTTCAAGCCCAAATCGTTGTTTTGGCGCATAGCTGCTGGATTGGTTCTTGCCTTTGCTTTATTTTCAGTGTGGGCGAAATACAGAGCGACCTATTTCCCGACTTCTTACAAATCGATAGCGGTCCTGAGTTTCGCCAACCTGAGCGGAAATCCGGCGGACCAGTGGCTTTCTACTGCCTTCGCTGACTGGATTGCAAGCGATCTTACGGCAGGAGGAAGTCTTCGGGCGATTTCAAAGATCGACCTAGCCCAATTTGAGACAGATCAGGGGTTGAGAGATTTCGATCGGATCAGCCCAAATGTACTCGCCAGAATGAGTCATAATCTGGGCGCCGATCTTGTGTTTTCCGGCTCGTATGCAAGCTCTGGGACGGATAACCAAAGCAGAATTAGGCTTGACCTGTACGCGCACGATGCTCACACGGGCCGGCTGATCTTTTCCGTAAACGCAACTGGTTCTCGTGAAGAGGTCTTTGATCTCGCGACCAGTGCGGGGATCCAGTTGAGAAGAAAGCTCAGGCTTGGTCCACTTGATGCTTCAGGGCTGAGTTCCATGCGCGCGATGTTGCCCAGCAATCCCGACGCAGCACGTTTTTATGCCGAAGGGACAGAGGAGATCGAAAGATTTGATCCCGTGGATGCGCGAGTGCTGCTTGAGAGAGCGGTCGCGCTGGAACCCGCGCACGCGCTATCACATGCAGTTCTGAGCACAGCGTATACGATGCTCGGTTCTTCAGCCGAGGCAAGAACTGAAGCCAGGAGAGCCCTTGACTTCTCAGGCGCTCTCGCCGCGGAACAGAGATTGCTTGTTGAGGGCCAGTTCGATGAAGCCAATTACAAATGGGACAGGGCGGTAGAGGTCTACTCCAGACTGTTTCAACTTTTCCCCGACAGTGCAGAGAATGGCATTCGTCTCGCCCGCGCGGAGGTGCGTGACGGAAAGCCGCTGGTAGCTCTGGACACTCTTGCTCAGCTCCGTCAGTCCTCCGTTGCTTCCGATGATGAGGCCAGAATCGACATCGAGGAGGCAGAAGCTGCGGCATCCGTCTCCGATTTTCGCCAGGAGAGAGACGCTGCCGGTCGAGCGGCAGACAGGGCAAGGCAGTCGAGCGCGACCCAGTTGCTCGCCCGTGCCGAGGAAGAACAGGGAGAAGCCCTAAGGGCCATGGGGAGCCTTTCAGAGGCGCAGGCATTATGGAAGGACGCAGAGGCGAGATACACGGCCATTGGCGACCGCTCGGCCGTGGCTCGACTTTTGATCGACAAGGGTCGCGTGCAATGGCAGCAGGGCGATCCTGCAGCAGCGGAGGCCAGTTACAACGGTGCGGTTTCAATCAGTCAGCAGACCGGGGATGAAGGCAATCTTGGACGTGCCCTGACGGCGCTGGCTCAAGTGCGGATGTATTACGTCTCTTGGGCCGAAGGGAACAGGCTGTGCAAACAGGCATTGGCAATCTTTCGAAAAACCGGAAATAAGCAGGAAGAAGCCTACACCCTAAGCATTATGGCTGATATTTTGTCGCCTTCCAATCACGCACAAGCCATCAAACTCTATCAACTATCGCTCGACTTGAGCCGTGAGGTAAATGACCGTAGCCGCACTGCCGGGAGGCTAATGGATCTCGGGATTCAGGCCATGGTCCAGGGACATCTCGATTCAGCAAATGAGCATTTGTTGCAATCTCTGGCCCTTTATAGCCAGATTGGTGAGCGAAACAGACAGGCTCTGCAGATGGAACTACTTGCTGATGTCCGAGTTTGGCAGGGTCGGCTCGAGGAAGCGGACTCTTTGTCGAATCAGGCGATCGCAATCTTGACTTCCGTTGGGGACGCTGGACTGCTGGAACAGAGTCGCGAAAACCTCGGAATTGTGCAGATGGAGGAAGGACGGCTCGAAGACGCGGAGGCAACTCTCAAGCTTGCGATCGAAGAATCCCGGAATGGTCACAATCCCGGTGGTGTAGCCATCGCATCCGGCCAACTGGCGGAAGTCTTGTTGAGGGAAGGAAAGCTGACTGCAGGTGAAGCCGCCCTCAACGAATATGAGGCCGTATTTCAAAAACAACCGAAAGGCCGACCGTTTGTCGGAGAGCACGTCACAGAAAGAACCATCGTGATGGCCCTCATTGATGCAGCTGAAGGCAAATTATTGCAGGCGCAAAACCAAGCCATTATGGCCGTGGATCAAGCCATGAAAGCAGATCAGGGTAGCATGATGATGAAGGCCAGACTGGTTCTCGGCGAAATCGAATTGCAAAGCGCTGACCAGCTTTCAGGCCGGCGTGATCTCGAAATCCTTGAGGCAGATGCCGACAGCAAGGGCTTTGGTTTAATCAGCCGTGAGGCACGTCGGTTATTGGCTCATGCATCCGGACGATCCCATGCAAATCACTCCGAATCGCCGGTTGTCGCCCTCCATAGGTTGCCGAAAACGCGCTAGGATCGAGGAATCCGAGCGCCGGTTTCTCTGCTCTCCCGGCCATAACACCCGAGTCAGGGCTTGTTCGAACTCGGCCGCGACCTGAAACGTCAGCCGGCCGATCTGGCTGACCTCCACTCGAACCAGGACCTAGCCAGCCTACCCATCGTTTCATCGATTCAACCGCGTCCCGGGTGCTGATGAGGAACATTGCCGCTGCCGGTTTGGCGCCGGTGTGACGGACGGTAGATCCGGCCGATATCAACGACTTCGAAATACTATTCTCAAACTAGTATTTTTAAATTACGATGTTCGTATGGTCAAGAAATCCCAATACCGCGATCTCTTCCCGGGCGCCCTGGAACTGATGATCCTGAAAAGCCTATGCTGGCGACCAATGCACGGATATGCGCTGGCTCAGCGGCTCAAGGAAATTTCAGAGGATTATCTCCAGATCGAGGAAGGCTCCTTGTACCCCGCCCTGCAGAGGATGCTGAAGACCGGTTGGCTTGAAACGGAGATGGGCCTCTCGGCCAGAAACCGTCCAGTGCGGATCTTCAAATTGACGGAGGCCGGCAGGAAACACCTGGAACAAGAACTCGCGAGTGTCGAGAAGATGTTCGCCGGTGTCACCCGCGTACTCGCAATGGCTGGGCGATAGGAGGTCTTATGGGCTGGATTCGACAGTTGGCCTCGCGACGCGATCGCTACAACGAGCTTTCAGAATCGATCCGCGAGCACCTCGACGAAAAGGTCGCCGACCTGATGGACCGCGGCATGACACGGGAGCAAGCGAAACAAGCCGCCCAGCGCGAATTCGGCAACGTCACGCGAATTGAGGAGCGCAGCCGTGAAGTCTGGCAGTGGAGGACGCTCGAATCGGTCCTCGCCGACCTCAAGCTGGCGTTGCGCCGTTTGCGCAAGTCTCCCCGCTTTGCAGTCACGATACTGTTGACACTGGCCATCGGCATCGGCGCCAACACAGCGGTATTCAGTGTCGTGGACAGCGTGCTATTGAAGCCGCTTCCTTACCCTGATTCGAACCGGCTGGTCTCACTTTGGCTGCAGGCCCCCGGGGCTGGCATGGCTGACTTCTCAGAGGGGCTGCTGATGTCGCCATCGATGTACATAACATTCTCAGATCACAACCGGAGCTTTCAGTCGATGGGCATCTGGTCGCCGCGGACTGCAAATGTCACCGGGCTGGCGCAGCCCGAGGAGGTTCACACCATCCTTGTGAGCGACGGCGTACTCCAGACTCTTGGCGTTCCCCCGGCGATTGGACGATGGTTTTCCCAGGTGGACCAGGACCCTCGAGGAGCGAAGACCATCATTCTCAGCTATGGCTACTGGCAGCGCCGCTTCGGCGCTGATCGTGGGGTGATTGGCCGCAGCATCCAGGTGGATTCGCAGGCGCGCGAGATTGTAGGCGTCATGCCGCGCGGATTCCGGATGGTCGATCGGGATTTCGATGTCTTTGTACCCCTCGCTCCGGATCGCACCAACCAGGACTTCGCTCCATTCGGCTTTTATGGTATTGCTCGGCTCAAGCCCGGAATAACGATTAATCAGGCCAATGCAGACATCTCAAGGCTGCTGCCGGTTTGGATGGATTCTTGGGGTACCAACGGACGTTATTTCGAGAAGTGGCGAATCACGCCAAACTCCCGCTCACTCAAGAAGCAGGTGATCGGCCAGGTGGGCAGTGTGCTGTGGGTGGTGATGGCCATCGTCGGTCTGGTTATGCTGCTTGCCTCCGTGAACGTTGCCAATCTGCTTCTGGTGCGCGCTGACTCGCGGCAGCATGAACTTTCGGTCCGCGCGGCGTTGGGGGCCGGACGTGCCCGCATCGCCCGAGAACTGCTGACAGAGAGCATGCTTCTGGGCATTCTGGGTGGCGCGTTTTCAATCGGCGTCGCATATGGAGGGCTGAGATTGCTGAAGGCGCTGGGACCGGAAGAGCTGCCACGTCTAAGCGAAGTATCCCTCGATGGCCGTTCCCTTCTATTCACCCTGCTTCTCTCGGTGTTTTCCGCCCTGCTCTTCGGCTCGATCCCGGCGATCAAATATGCATACGCAAAGTCCTCCGATGCGCTTTCACGTTCCAATCGCACGGCCAGCAGTAGTCGCGCGCGGAATCGCTCCCGCAGCGTGCTCGTTGTGGCTCAGGTTGCAATCGCGCTGGTGCTGCTGGTCAGTGCTGCCCTGATGATCCGCACCTTTATGGCCCTGCGGAGTGTGAAGCCGGGTTTCAGCGATGCGGCTCATGTGCAGACGATGCGGACTGCGATTCCATCTTCGATGGTGCCGAATGAGCAGATGGTGACGCGCGTTCAGAACGATATTGTCGACCGCATCGCAGCCATTCCCGATGTCGACTGCAGTCGGCTTCGCGGCTGCGGTGCCGCTGGACGGAAACGACGCGAACTGGAACCAGCTTCTCGTCGAAGGCAAGGACTATGGCGGCGCGAAGCCTCGGATGCGTCTTTTCGACTACGTTTCGCCTGGCTACTTCAATGCCATGGGCATTCACCTGGTGGCGGGCCGCGACTTCAACTGGACAGATGACTATAGCCTGCGGCATAAGGTGATCGTGTCAGAGAGCTTTGCTCGCGAGGCTTGGGGCTCGGCAGCGAATGCGATCGGTAAGCATGCTCACGAGGTCGCCAACCACCCGTGGGATGAGGTGATCGGGGTTGTTGAGGATGTACACCAGCACGGTGTGGACGAAAAGGCGCCGATCATCATCTATTGGCCGGTCTTGATCTACATCCCCTACATCGATAAGCCAACCATCGGCGCCGAGCGAAATGTCACGTTCGCCATTCGCAGCAGACGTGCGGGAAGCGAGGCCTTTCTGAATCAGGTGCGGCAGTCGGTCAGCTCGGTGAACCCGAACCTGCCGGTTGCAGGCGTTCGTACGATGCAGGAGGTGTACACGCAGTCACTGGCACGCCAGTCTTTCACGCTGGTGATGTTAGCGATTGCCGGATCAATGGCCCTCGCATTGGGCGTCATCGGCATCTATGGCGTGATTTCGTACGCTATCTCGCAGCGCACGCGGGAGATTGGAATTCGCATGGCGCTCGGTGCGAAGAAGAGTGAACTGGTGTGGATGTTTGTTCGCTCCGCGCTGGTACTTACCGGCGTTGGCACGGCAATTGGTCTTGGCGCGGCTGCCGCACTCATGCGTTTCATGCGAACGCTGCTGTTTGGGATCAGCCCGCTCGACCTGGTAACGTTCACAGCGGTGCCGATTATCCTGGTTGCTGCAGCAGCTCTGGCAAGCTATCTGCCCGCGCGCCGCACCGCTGCTATCGATCCCGTTGAAGCGCTTCGGGCCGAGTGATCTGGCGGCGGGATATCAAGTTAAAGCTATAGGCCGGAGGCGCCCCTCAGGATTGTTAACAATATTTCGGCCAATGTTCGCCGATCTGATTGAGCTTGATCGCGGGTTGAGATAAAGGGCAGGTGAACTCGTTGCGCCGCAACAAAAACCAACTACAGGATCGGTTCTGAAAAACGCACAAGGCTCGGGGAGCAAATCCTCAGACGCCAGTCTGGCGGCTGACAAACGGTTTCAGTCGCCATGCCGACTTAACATTACCGATCCGATGTCACCACGTGCATCGACGATTTGGCACGAGGCCAAAATTCCTCACGGCTAATCACAATAGCGCGGTTCCGAGATGTTCGTAGGCCACAGACGAGGGATGAGTGTTAGTGGGGCCTGGCGGGAGACCCTTTGATCATGGTGGCGAGATCTGCGATGGCCGCGTCGGTGTAGACGTTACGGTCGTTGAGCAAAGTGACTCCGGAGTAAGTAAGGAGGCGCTGCACCGCGGGGTCGGACTCGGAGGCGTACTCCGACACGTTGAAGTCTTCGAAGATGATTGGAATCATGGGCCGGTTGTTTTTGTAGGCGAGCTGGATCTCCTGCCGGACCCAACCAGATTCGAGCGCGGATTTTTCGAGGAAGCAGACGAAGACGTCGCAACGCTTGATCATGTCCTCGATCCAGCTCGGGAACTGCGTAACATTGTCACGGCGCTTCACATCGAGGTAGACATCAATGTTGTTGTGTTGCAGCTTGTCTGCAAAGTGTGTGGCCCATCCCGAGGCCCCGCCGCGGCGATAGCTGAAGAACGCATGCGGCCTGCGAGGAGTTGTCGGGACCGGAACGGCGGCCGTCTTGAACGCCTGGCAGAACTCAACGATGGACGGGAAACGGTCTTCGGGTTTGACGGCGAACGCACGAACAAACACGGAATGAAGATTTTCAGGCACGGTCTCGTTGCCGCTTCGCCGGCTTTCGACCTGGATGTTTGTAGTGCCGCGCTCGAAGTTGCGCGCACGAACCCGCGGATCGGCCTGGCCGTCGTAGGGAAGAACGCCGCAAAGGCTAAAGTAGGCAAGCACGGCAAACGAGTACTGATCGGTCAAAGGAGTGGGCGCGACGGAGTCATCCCACTGCTCCGGCGCCATGTAATCCGGCGTCCCAAAGAAGATGTTCGTTTTACGCACGCTGGCCTGTGCGCCCACGGCAAAGTCGCGGAGATACGGAGTGAAGTTCTTGTCGAACACGACGGAGGTGGCCTTGAGGCCGCCGTGAATCACCTCCTGCCGATGCGCGTAGCTTAGTGCATCGGCGATGGGGGTGAGCCAGGCGCAGGTTTCGTCATAGGTCAGAAACCGGCTATTTGCAACCCGGGTGTCGAGAGTGCCACCGTCCATGAAGTCTGTGGCAATGTACTGGACCTCCAGTTCCGGCGAGTTGGCGATCGAGAGCTTGGAACCGCCGAAATCCACGATGCGCGCAATGTTCGGGTGCTCGAGCCCGGCGGCTATCTCGGCTTCAAGCTCGAACTGCTCGGCATATCCGGGATAAATGGCCAGGTAGGGCGAAAGCAGCTTGATGGCGACTGAACGCGGCAGCCGTTGGTGTTTGGCGCGGTAGATCGCACTCTTTTTACTCAGGCGTACGGGCGCCTCCAGAATGTAACGGCCGCCAATCAGCGTACCCGTGAGGTCGGGAAGGTCGGACAGGTCGACCGGTATAAAGCTGAGGACAGTCTTGCCAGTGCACCGGATGATCGAACCAAAGTGCAGGAGCGTAGGCTTGGCGCCGATAAGCCAGCCGTTGACCCAGGTTCCATTGCGGCTGCCGCGATCTTCAATGTAGTAGGCGCCGTCGCGCCAGTCGATGCTGCAGTGATGCTTCGAGAGCGAATGGTCATCCGGAACGGAAAGGTTGCATTGGGGATCGCGGCCTATCAGGAACGGGATCTCGGTGACGGGGACCGATTTGCCGGTCTGCATAGCGTCCGGTGTGGCGGCGAACGCGAGTAGAACCTGCGGGCGCGAGGGCGAGGAGGACGATGCTTTCGCTGAAGCCGCATCGAAGATTTGTGTGAAGGATCCGGCGTTGCCTGGGACCTGGTTGGGCCCTGGGGCTGGCGGCTGCCAAGTGGAGACTTGAGCGTCCTGCCGGAGGATCGCCGTAGGGGCGGCATTGGGCAGCAACACGGTGGAGGCGCCGGCCGAGGATTCCGGAGCCCGGGGCGCATCCGCCTCCTGAGCGCTATCCAGACTGCGAAGCATATCCGTGAAGCTGCGCGCAGATGCAGGTTGCACTGCCGGTACTGTGGGCACGGAAGGCGGCGGTGGTCCGGAGAGCCGGCGCACACTGGGAAGGGTTACGAGATGCGCAAGTTCCGCGCCAAGCTGCTCTGCGGTGGAGCGCTCTTCAGGGCTCTTTGCCAGCGCGTGGCCAACCGCATCGTCCAGTTCCGCGGGAACCTCTGCGAGATACTGCGAGAGCGGCGCAGGCGCTTCGTTCAGTACCTTCTGGATGACGGCGAAATCATCGCCGGGGAACGGCAACTGTCCCGTGAGCATTTGGTAGAGAAGGACGCCACAACTCCATACATCGGCGCGTCCGTCAGAGGGTTCGCCTTTAAATCGTTCCGGCGCCATGTAATGCATCGTCCCGATCACGTTGCCTGTCCCGGTGTTGCCGGAAAGATTTCCCAGTTGGGCGATGCCGAAATCGAGGATCTTGGCGTGGAGATCGGCAGTGACGAAAATGTTGCCGGGCTTGATGTCACGGTGAACCACACCGTTTGCATGAGCGTAGGCAAGGCCGGCGCAGACCTGGCGAAGTACGTCGAGCTTTTCGGGAATTGTAAGGCGTCCCAGCTTAAGGATTTGGTCCAGGGGCTGCCCGGAGAGGAGCTCCATGACCAGATAGGGGCAGCCATCCTGCTCGCCAACGTCATAGATGGTAACCAGGTTGGGATGGTTGAGCATGCCGGAACGCGTTTCAAGAAGAAAGCGCCGGCGCAGCTCTTCGCTATTGTCGCTGAGCTGCTTGATGGCAACATCGCGACCGATGTAGGCGTCGCGTGCGCGATAGACCACACCCATGCCGCCGCGCCCTAGCGTGGACAGGATTTCGTATTTTCCAATCGTTCGCGGAGCATCCATTGCTAGCTCTTACCAAAGCCTGGCCTCCCAAGAATAACCGAATTGGTCGTTCCGTATGGCGGGTGGCGCGACCTTCACTTTTCGACCTTCGGTTCCCCCTCCGCAGCGGGTGACCCCGCCTCGAAGCGTCCCGTGCTTGAAGGGCGGGAACCACGACACTCCACCGATGGTCTCTTCGCTCTGCCAAGGGGAGCAAGCCAGATGTTCAAGATCGGTCTCCAGAAACGCCCTAGGCAACGGCAACCCACACGAAGGATAGGTCACGAGATTCCAGTCGCAATGCCGATTCCGAGGACCTGTGGGACTCGGTGAGCGCATTGGCGATCTCGCGCGAATCGAGAAACGTTTTCTACCGACATGGGCGTCGGGAAATAAGTTGCTGGCGCGACGGACTAAAGGTTCAGACTGCTCGCAACCTTTCAGCTAAAGAGAGTGACACAGCGGAGTGAATTGATGCTGTGCTAGTATCCGGGCAAGCGCCCGCCGCTGATTCAAAAGGAACCCGGCATGGAAACGAACCTGCGCCCCATGGCGCTCGGCGAGATTCTCGATCGCACTGCCCAGCTTTATCGCGAGAACTTTCTTCTGTTTGCCGGCATTTCTGCGGTCTATGCAGGCGTGTTGCTGGTGTTAAGCCTGATTCAGATCGGCGTTCAGGAATTGCTGCGCGTAGAAAACCTGACACGCCAACTGACCTGGGCCACCGGAATCGGCATTCTGATCCTTTGGGGCGCCATCTTTATCTTTGGCGGACTTGCCGTGGCGGCCAACAACCGCGCGGTTGCCTGGGTTCATCTCGGAGAACGTGCCACGATTCGCGGGGCCTACTCCAGTATCGTGCCACAGCTGGGCCGTTATCTGTGGCTTATGACGATTACGGCTTTCAGAGTCTGGCTGCCGTGTGCTCTGCTGTACGCGGGCTATATCGCCTTTGCTCTCCTCTATATCCGACCCAAAGGCCTACTGACGCAGTCAGCGGCCCCGAAAGACCCCCGGGCCATGCTCATTTTTGCGCTGGTAACCTTGTGCTTCGGATTGGTGTTTTTATTTGCTTTTGGGTATGCCGTTTTCATGGGTCTTCGCTACTCCCTTGCGGTGCCGGCTTGCGTGGTGGAGGACCTGAAAGCGCGTCCAGCGATCCGCCGCAGCATTGAACTTAGCAAGGGAGCGCGAGGGCGGATTTTTCTTCTGGGGCTGCTGGCCCTCGCCGTTCAAATGGGATTGGTTCTGGTCACGCAGTTGTTTTTCATTGTCGCAACCGTTAAACATCATGGCCTGCTGCCCGTGGGAATCCGCGCCCTGCAGCAGATAGTGGCCTTCTTCACCAATACCTTCGTCGGTCCCATTTACGCCACCGGGCTCACCCTCTTCTATTACGACCAACGGGTACGCAACGAAGGATTCGATATCGAGTGGATGATGAAGGCGGCGGGGTGGACGGCTCCCACACTCTCGCCAGAGACCGAAGCGCCGGCCCTCCCCGAATCTTTGACTGAGACCGCTTCGGCTCCCGCAGCATTGCCGGAACCGGGGAGTGTGCATGAATGAGCAGCTACACCCGCTGACCCTTGGCGAGATTCTCGACCGCACAGCACAGCTTTACCGCTCGCGCTTTCTGGTGTATTTCGGCATCGGGGTGATTCCGGCGGGAACGGTGCTGGTGTTTGCCGCAGCCATTTTCGTCTTCTTCGCATGGGTCGGTTCCGATGCGGCTGGCGGAGTCCCTGCATCTCTGGCCAGGATCGTGCCGTGGCTTTTTCTGGGTTCAGCCTTGCTGCTGGCCCTACCGGTTTGCCTTGGAGCCACAGCACTTGGTTGGGCGGCGATGTGCCATGCGGCAGCGCGCACATTTTTAGGAGAGGAGGTCACGATTCTCCACGCCTACCGCGCTGCCTGGAAACGCGTCTGGCGATATGTCTGGCTTTACGCCCTCGTCGCGCTCATCGTCGCAGCGGCTCCCATTACAGTCGCGATCGTAGCGATTTCTGCCACCGCCGGTCTTGCAGTGCTTGCCAGGCAGTCGGGATTGGGCAATATCCCCGGTGCGGCCGCGGGAAGCTTGATTTTTCTGCTCGCGGCTGGGCTGGCTACGTATGCCGTGTGGATGCTGCTTCGCCTTTGCCTGGCTTTCCCCGCTTGCGTGATAGAGGAGATGAGCGCATGGAATGCGCTCAAGCGCGGCACTGCGTTGAGCCAGGGGACCAAGGGGCGAATCATTCTGCTTTTTCTGCTCGGATACGCTCTTACCTGGTTGCTCGCTTTGGGATTCACCATCCCTGTCGGTATCCTGTTGGCGTTGGTCCCCGGCGCCAATAATCCGCAGCACGCGCAGATGCTGGGAACGATACTGATGTTTAGCTGGTACGGGCTCTGGTTTGCGGTGCAAGCGCTCACCAAGCCTGTCTACGGCATCGCGCTAACGTTGTTTTACTTCGATCAGCGAATTCGCAAAGAGGGCTTCGATATCGAGTGGATGATGCAGCAGGCAGGGATGTCGTTTGATCGGCAAGCGCCGGGCGGCCAACCGGGCTTGGCATCAACGCCGGAGATGCGAGTCGACGAAAGACCCGGCTCCGGTCCGCCGAAGACCGCTTTCCCGGAATCTCCCGAGCCACCGTTCCCCGGAGTTCCGCAAACGTGAGCGCCCCGGAGCATATCAACGGCACGATTCGAAAAGCGGTCCTGGCCGCGAGCGTTGCCGCGGCTTTTGTTTCCGGACCTATCCTCTCGGCCACGCAACTTCCTTCGATTCCCGGGCCCCAGACCGGGGGCCGTTGGCGCGAGGCGTCGCTGGATGACTATCGCAAGCACCTGGTGACGCTGACCACACTGGTCGAAGCTTGTGCCAAAGCCCGAGATCTGAAGAACTGCGATCCATTGCTTGTGGGGCAAGACGATCACATACCGCTGGGCAGCGGGCCGAACGCGGCACGGCGGCTGGTGCGCTACGGATGGCTGAGGGTGCTCTTTTCAAAGGCGGAAGAGCCCGATCAGCAGGCATCCGCTAAACAGAGCAGCTCTGACCCGGCCGGCGCACAGCCGCCGCAGCCGACAACCAGCCAGTTGTTGCAGGATGCCGAGAAGCGCCTGGCGCGCGACCTGGCCCAATCCGAAGCCGGCCAGACAGCGGCACCCTCTCACTCAGATGTACGCAGCACAATGGAGCAGGTGTTGGCGGGCCGGGACTTTCGCAATCTGAAACAAGCAACCGTGCAAGACTCTTTGATGGAGAAGGTGGGCAACTGGCTGAACCGGCTCTTTGAGAGTGCTGCCAGGTTCCGAACTCAATCGGCTTGGGTCGGGCGCGCCCTGGTTTGGGGATTCATTCTGGCGGTTTGCGTCGCACTGGTATGGGCGCTGCTGCAATTGGAACGCAGGTGGCGCGTCCGCCTGGTGCCGGATGACTCCGGGCCGACAGGCGGAGCCGTTTCAGCACGCGACTGGCAGCTTTGGCTTGAGGATGCGCGGCGTGCCGCTGCCTCTGGCCTGTGGCGCGAGGCCATTCATTTTGTCTACTGGGCGTCGATTTCGCGGCTAGAATCACGGCGCCTTTGGCCGGCGGATCGCGCGCGCACTCCGCGCGAGTACCTGGCGCTGGTGGCTCCGGACGATCCGCGCAAAGCCGGCCTGGCGCAGCTCACCGGCCGATTTGAGCGCACCTGGTATGGGGGACGTGCGGCCGGTGAGAACGACTACCGGCAGGCCGAGGAGCTGGCGAAGGGGTTGATCGCAGGGACTGCGGTCAAGGACTCGTCGATGCTGTCGCCCGCAGCGCAAGGCGGCGCGGCATGAAGTTTCTCTCGTCACTCGACGCGAAGGACCGCAGCCTGCTTCTCTGGTGCCTGGGCGGCGCGTTCTCCCTGGCTGTGCTGATCGGGTTCCTCCTCCCCAACGGGAACGGCAACGACAATCCCCTGCCCTCCACCTATCTTGCCGGCCAGCACGGCGCCCGCGCCGCCTACGAGACGCTGCTTCGCGCCAACTATCCGATCGAGCGCTGGGAGCGGCCGCTCGGCGAGCTGGCCGCCATCGCGGGACCGGATACGGTGGTCATTTTTGCCGAGCCGTTCTCACGCGAAACCAGCGACATCAAGGCAGTGCGACAGATCGTGGAGCGCGGCGGCCGCGTGCTATCGACCGGGTTCTGGGGCGGATTCATCCTGCCCGGAGGCGAGCCCGACACGCCAAAGGAATTCAGTTTCGCCGCCTGCCAACTGGAGCCGGAGGGCCTGGATGCTCTCGCGAATTCAGGCGAAGTGTGGATGGTCCCCGAAGCTACGTGGCAAGTGGGTAATCCAACCCAACGCATCCAGTACAGTTGCGCAGGACAGCCGGCCGTGGTGGAGTACGACTACGGCAAGGGCCATGTGGTGTGGTGGGCCAGTTCTACTCCGCTCGAAAACGGCTCATTGGCGCGCGCCAGCAATCTGGACCTGTTGCTCAATTCGCTGGGACCGCGCGAGGGGCACCACTTCTATTGGGACGAGTCGCTGCACGGCGATGTCAGGTCGGACTGGAGTTATGCCGCCGGACCGGCGCTGAACCTGCTGCGTATCGGACTGCCTGTACTGGGGATCTGCTGATCGTGCTCAGCTTCAGCCGGCGCAGCGGGCCGGTGCGCGACTTGCCGCAGCCGGCACGCGCCGCGCCGGTCGAGTTTCTTGAGGCCCTGGGCTCGCTTTATCGCAATGCCGGCGCTGCTTCCACCGCAGTGGCTGTTGCCCTGGATCGCTTTCGCCGATACAGCTTGCGGCTGTGCGGACTGCGGCCCGTCGCGATGGGCGCGAGCCGAGCTTGCAGCCGTGATTCGAAGGCGCTTCCCAAAGACGGACGCCAAGTCTCGAAGCTGATTTGGTTGCCTGCGAAGAGGCAGCCTGGAGTGAGACCATCGAACCACGCGCAGGCGCTGAAACTGATCCAGAAACTGCACATGCATCAGGAAATGCTCACGGCAGCAGCCAAGCCGGACAACCAGGTGACGCGAACTGAAGATGATCGATCAAAACCGCAAGAAAGGGCTTCATGAGCCAGGAAACGAATCAGGAAATCGGCCATAACCCCGGCAGTGAGCCGGAAACCGCAACGTTGCAGGCAACCAACCAGCTGATCGCCCACGCACGCACGGAACTGGGGCGGGTGATCTCCGGCCAGAGCGGCGCGATCGAGGAGGTGCTGATCGCCGTCCTGTGCCAGGGTCACGCGCTGCTGGAAGGCGTGCCGGGCATTGCCAAGACGCTGATGGTGAAAGCGCTGGGGCGGCTGCTGGGCCTGGGCTTTCAGCGCGTGCAGGCCACGCCGGACCTGATGCCTGCCGACATTCTTGGCACCACCATTCTGCGGCCGGGTGCGGAGTCGTTCACCTTCCACGCCGGGCCGGTGTTTACCGACCTGCTGCTGGTGGACGAGATCAACCGCATGCCGCCGCGCACCCAGGCCGCGCTGCTGGAATGCATGGAAGAGCGCCAGGTGACCACCGATGGCGTGCGGCGCCCGCTGCCGGCGTGGTTTACCGTCTTCGCAACGCAAAACCCGGTGGATTTCGAAGGGACTTATCCGCTGCCCGAAGCGCAGTTGGACCGATTCCTGATGAAGATTCGCGTGGCGTATCCCTCCGAGGCTGAAGAGTTGCAGATTCTGGAGCGGCATCACGCGGGCTCCGGCGCAGGTCTGCTCGACGATGCTGCCATCACGCCGATTCCCGAAGGGCTATTGGCTGCGGCCCGCGCCGAGGTGCGTTCAATCCGGATTGAGCCGGAGCTCTATACCTACATTCTGGCTCTGGCGCGCCGAACGCGTGAGTGGCCTACGCTGCTGCTGGGCGCAAGTCCCCGTGCGGCGCTGAGCGTGATGCTGGTGGCCCAGGCTGCGGCGGCATTCGACGGCCGCGATTACCTGGTACCCGACGACGTAAAACGCGCAGTGCAGCCGGTGCTGCGCCATCGCGTGATCCTCAAGCCCGAGGCGGAGCTTGAAGGCTTTGATGCCGACCGCGTGCTGGCTGACGTGATTGCAGCGGTGCCGGTGCCTCGGCAATGATTGCGGCGTCACTCCACCCGACGGCGGTCCGCGCCACGTGTCAGCCGCGCAGCCGCTGGGCGTTCGGCCTCACGGGGCGCACGATCGGGCTGCTGATTGCCGGGTTTCTGTGGCTGATTCCGGGCTTTTGGGACGGAACTGCTCAGCTATGCCATGCTGGGCTGGGACGGGCTGGTGCTGCTGGCCGCATTGCTGGACGGGATGCGCCTGCCGCGCGCCAACGGAACTGATTGCGAGCCGTTCGTGGGCGAATGCGCCGGCCCTCGATAGCGAAACCGAGATCGAACTGACGATTGAGAACCAGAGCCGGGTGATCGTGGACTGCCGGCTAATTGATGATCTGCCGCCCGCGCTCGTGGCAGTAGCCTGCCACCCACCGCGCTGATGGCTTATCCTCGCGTGCCCGCCTCGATCCGCTACCGCGTGGAACCGCAGGAACGCGGCGATGCGGAGACAGGCTGGCTCTACGTGCGCTACCGCTCGCCGTTGGGACTGGCGGAGCGCTGGGCCAAAGCGCCGCTGGCACAGAAGGTGCGCGTCTATCCGGCTCTGCGCACCGGCGAGGAGCAGCAAATCTTTCTGGCTCGCAGCCGCCAGATCGATTTGCAACTGCGCCAGGCACAGACAGCGGGGGTTGGGGCGCGATTTTGAGAGCCTGCGCGAATACCGCGAGGGCGACGATCTGCGCGACATTTGCTGGACTGCGACGGCGCGGCGCGGCAGCCCGATCACGCGCCAGTACCAGACCGAGCGCAGCCAGCCGGTTTGGATCGTGCTGGACTGCGGACGGCTCATGCGCTCGCGGGTTGCGGCCATAGCTCCGGGCAAGTCGGCGCTGCCGGTCGCTGAGACCCATGCGCGACTCCACTCCAAACTCGACTACGCCTGCACCACCGCAGTGTCTCTGGCGCAACTGGCGCTCTATTCCGGCGACCGGGTGGGCCTGCTGGCCTATGGACAGGGCATTCAGCAGCGGCTCTTGCCAGGACGCGGCGCGGCTCATTTGCGGCAATTGATCGAGTCGCTGGCGCAGGTACACGCGGAAGGCAGCGAGGCGGACCATCTGCGCGCAACCGCGACCCTCAACCGCCTGCAGCCACGCCGGTCGCTGATTCTCTGGATCACGGATCTCGCTGAATCAGCCATGCGCCCCGAGGTGATCGATGGTGCTGTGCAACTGCTTCGCCGGCACGTGCTGCTTTTTGTGGCCATGGCTCAGCCGGAGGTGGACCTGATCGCGCAAACGCGGCCGAGAAATGTGGAGCAGATGTTTCGAGCCACCGCCGCACAGGAGATGGCGGGGCGACGCGAATTGCTGCTGGCGCGGTTGCACGAGCAAGGCGCACTGACGCTCGATCTGAACCCGGAGGCGCTGACGTCCTCCGTTTTGAATCAATACCTGACCGTGAAGGAACGGGCGATGGTATAGATCCAGAGTCGTTCTCAAAGCCAACGGCTCGCTAGCACCGCAACGTTGATTAATTCGCTGCAGTTGGTGCGGATGGAACTATAAAGTACTGATTCCACGCTGCTTAACATTCAATTGGCGAAGATAATGAGAAAGTGCAATGGGGGGGTGCCCCTAAAAGGAATGACATTAAGCTATTGATATTAATTAGCTTGTGAGCAAATAACAGCGCGTTAAGTACGCTTTTATAGCACTTTCGGAATCGGACTACACCAATTCCGAAAGTGCCATAGCCGGCAGGCGCCAAAGGTATCGAAAATGCGGGGCGAAGGGTGATCCAGCCGTTTTTCGGAAGTCCTGAATCCAGTGTGCGCGGTCTGGTGAATTAATACGCAAAAATAGAGGCAGATTTTTTCCTTCACGAGATGTGCGCTTTGCCTGGGACAGCTATTGTGAATTCGGAGCTTCGCGTTGAAAGTCTACCTGGTTGACGGCACCTATGAGTTATTTCGGCACTACTTTGCCGTGCCGAAAGCGCGTGATGCGAAAGGCCGCGAAGTGGGTGCGGTGCGCGGCGTGCTTGCATCGCTGCTGGGCATGATGCGCGACGGAGCCGAGTACGTCGGGGTTGCAACCGACCACGTGGTCGAGTCGTTCCGCAACAACCTCTGGGCAGGTTACAAAACGAGTGAAGGGGTCGAGCCCGACCTGCTTTCGCAGTTTCCTGTTCTCGAAGAAGTGCTCACGGCAGCCGGAATCGAGGTCTGGCCGATGGTTGAGTTTGAAGCCGACGACGCCCTCGCGTCGGCAGCAATGCAATCTCTAAGAGACCGGCGCGTCGAGCAGGTCGTCATCTGCACACCGGACAAGGATCTGGCCCAGTGCGTTCAGGGATCGCGTGTTGTGCAGTTCATCCGGCGCGGCGGCGTCACAGTCGATGAAGCCGGCGTCATCGCCAAGTTCGGCGTGCCTCCGGCGTCCATTCCGGACTACCTTGCACTGGTTGGCGATTCCGCTGATGGCTATCCCGGCCTTCCTGGCTGGGGAGCCAAGTCAACCGCCGCGGTACTGGCCAAATTCGGCCACATCGAGTCCATTCCGGTCTCGGCCCGGGACTGGCATGTGAATGTTCTGAACTCTTCTTCGTTGGCCGACACCCTGGTGCGGGAGCGAAAACTTGCGCTGCACTTCAGAACGCTCGCCACGCTCAAAAACGATATCCCTCTTTTCACGAACGTTGACCGTTTACGGTGGACCGGACCCAGAGCGGATTTTGACGCAATTGGGCGTTTGCTCGACAAAGCGGTGACCGAGAAGAAGCCGAAACCGAGGACCAAGGCGACGCTACGCAGCGCCCCGAGTCGAGTAAAAGATTCCGAGAAAGTCTAAAAATCCGCGGCGCGAGTCAATACTTCGGCGGGTTTTATAGTCTCTGGGCGCAGAAAGTCCCGTTCGTTGAATCTCGCCTCGGGGCAGCCTGGGCTCGCGCCGATCACGGTTCAGATTGCGTGGCTGAGGTGCCGTGTCAGCGATCTGACCTCCTGAGCACCACGGACATGTTGCCGGGAGCAGAGAAATCGGAAGGGTCGAAGGAAGGATCGGATCCGTCGGGTGCAGGGCCGATGACGGGCGCGTTGGGATCTGGTTTCTTCGGTGTGGGCAGGCTAAATGGGATGTTGACGGTACGCTGGAGTTCAAGTCCCGCGCCTTTGATGTTGCCCTCGAAGACATTGATGCCGGATTTGAAGGAGACATGATCCCCTTCGACGATGCCGTCACGAACTGGCGCAGGGCCATCATCGCCGCCGAACCAGCCGCCTGGACCTTCTACAGTGCCGGTGAGCTTGCTTCCCTCCTGGGTGAGCGTGAAGATGCGTGGCGAGCCGAGCGCCGAGGCCGCGAGCCCGGTACCGGGCTCCGACGTGGCCACCCATAGACCGGTGATACCCTCGCCTTTGGGAATAGGCCGCTGCCAGATGCCGGCTTGCGGGCGCAGCTCGATCTGCCTGGTCGAGACGGTCGCGGCGGCGGATGCGAGCCCGGGCGACGTGGCCTCGACGGTGATGGTGCCCGGCCGTTTTTCCGTTTGGACGAGAGCCATGCAATAACCGGAGAAGGCTTTGCGCGAGGTGCCTTTGTCGGACGATTGGTCGGTTGGATCTCCGTTGCCAACGCCGATGAGCCTGGCTGGCCCGGTGATGCGGAACGAAACCAGATTGTCGGTGACGGGGACCGTGCGTCCTTTTGCGTCCTG
Source organism: uncultured Acidobacteriaceae bacterium (assembly GCA_963800145.1). Lineage (GTDB taxonomy): Bacteria > Acidobacteriota > Terriglobia > Terriglobales > Acidobacteriaceae > Telmatobacter. Next base: position 661,924 of record CAWCZX010000003.1, read on the forward strand.
CACCTCGACGGCAAACATGGCCACGTCTTCGCCGTCGGCAGAAAGGGAATCGCGATCGGCGGTCAACACGAGTTTTGCCGCAGCGCCTGTGGTATCGCGGCGCGTGGTCATGACCTGCTTGCCGCCTTTCCATCCTCGTGCTTCGATGAAGCCCGGAGCATATTCCACGTTCCAGGCCACGTGCGCGTCCTTCATCACATCCTTTGCGCCGAGGCTCTGCCCGTTGTGAAACAACTCCACCTTGTCGAGGTTGGAGTAGACCCAGACGGCGATCTTCTTGCCTTCGTAGCCGGACCAGTTCCAGTGCGGGAACAGGTGTAGAACGGGCTTATCCGTCCACCACGACTGGTAGTAGAAAAACGCGTCCTTGGGAAACCCGCAGATATCGATGATGCCGTATTGCGAACTGATGTTGGGCCATCCGTTGGGCGAGGGCTCACCGCGATAATCGAAGCCAGTCCACACATAACCACCGCCAAGCCACGGGCGTGCGTTGCAGAATCGCCACCAACCTTCAGCGGAGGCGCGGCCTGACGTAGTGTAGGGATCGTAGGAGCTGACAAAGCCCTTGGATTTGTCGGTAATGTAGATGCCCCGCGTGCAGACTGCGCTGACGGTTTCGGTTCCCAGCACCAGCTTTTCAGGATGCGCCTTGTGGAAGGCTTCGGCCTGCGGGTCAGCGTAGTGATAGCCAATCACGTCGCAAACCGCGAGGCCGCCGGTGCCGCTACCCGCAGCCTCACCATTGATCATGCCATCAATGGTGGTGGGACGCGATCCGTCGTGGCGCCTGGCAACCTCTTGCATGGCGGTGACGATGTTGGCGCCTTTGGCGTTATTGGCAGTGGGCTCTTCATTGCCCAGCGACCACAGGAAGACGCTGGGATGATTGCGGTCGCGCCGGACGAGATCTGCAAATTGGCTCAGCCCTTCGGGGTTCGACGACATCATGCGTGTCTCGTCCATGACCAACATGCCTAACTGGTCGCAGGCATCGAGGAGTTCGGGCGTGGGCGGATTATGCGACGTGCGCAGCGAGTTGCAACCCATCTCCTGCAACTTGCGGACGCGGTAGTACTGCACGGCGTCAGGCAATGCGACGCCGATACCGGCGTGGTCCTGGTGGTTGCAGGTTCCCTTCAGTTTCACGGGTGCGCCGTTGAGCAGAAAACCCTGCTTGGCATCAAACTGGACGGAGCGTATGCCGAACGGCGTTTCATAGCGATCGACCTCCCTGCCGTCGACCTGCACTTCGGTCAACAACTTGTAGAGGTTGCGCTCCTCGAGCGACCACAATGCGGGTCGGCTGATAACGATGTCCTGCGTAAAGCCGTGTTGATCGCGTGTCGCGATCGTGGCGGAAGTCGAAACATCCTTGGCCACGGCCGAGCCCGAGGGATCGACGATGGTGGAGATCACGCGCACATTGCTCGATGCGTTGCCGTGATTCTCAACTTCACTGAGAATGGAAAGCTTTGCTCCTGTGGAGCGAATCTCCGAGCGAACCAGTGTGCCCCATTGCTTGATGTGCACCGGATGCGTCTTAACGAGCCACACGTGCCGGTAGATGCCTGCGCCTTCATAGAACCACCCATCGCTCCCGGTGGCGTCAACGCGCACCAGCAGCACGTTGGGCTGTCCGGGATTCGCGAAATCTGAGACGTCAAAGCTGAAGGAATCGTAACCACCGCTATGCTGGCCGATATAAAACCCGTTGAACACGACAGTGGTTTCGCGATATGCGCCATCGAACTCGATCGTGATCTGCTTGCCGGCATCCTCGGCAGGAAGTTCGAAGATGCGCCGGTACCAACCGACACTGGTTTCGGGATACTTGCGGCCAAGAGGATAGAAGCCCTTGCTTTGCAGGCCCGGGTCGTTCTTGAAGGGCAGTTCAACCGTCCAATCATGAGGCAGATCGATGCGGCGCCAGTCTGCGTCAACAAAAGAGGTGGAACCGGCCGGCATAAAGCCTCCGGTCTTTTGGAAGTTCCCCGCGTCGGCACTTCCATAGCCAAAGTCTTTGTCAGAATCGTCGGCGTTTCCGAAGTGGAATGTCCATCCGAAATCGAGCAGGAGGCGCTCCCGGCCAGCGCCGGGTATGGGAGAAGCGAGAGTCGCGGGCGCACTCAGCGGACCAGAAACTGCTTCACCGGCGTGCACGGCAGAATCGATGGAACCGACGGGACCGATGGCGTGAGCGGTAGCAGCGACGGCTGGTGCGAGGAGGCTTGTCTTGAGTACATCGCGACGTGTAAAGGTTTTCATAGGTCCCCCATTGAGAATGTCCTTTGTGTAACTGCCCTCAATTTTTTGCGGGAATCAGTTCATTGACGTTATACACCCAAGCTGGGCAGATCCCGCAAATCGAGTGCCTGCCCCACAGAAAGCTGCTCATGGAGGTCGGTTCGCTGCAATCGCAACGGTGACCTCAATGGACTCTCTGCTGTGTTTCGGGCAGTAAGGGATCTCGCGCCTGGCCTCAGGCTTCGACTTCGACGGGACGCAAACGCTTGGCGAGAGCCCACTTCAACTCGTCAATTCCCTCTCCGGTTACGGCGGAAATGGCGTGAAACTCCAGCTTTCTTCGCTTGGCGTAGGCGGCAAGCTTTTTGAGCTTTTCGGGGTTGGCGCTGTCGATCTTGGTAGCGACAACGATCATAGGCTTCTCAGCCAGGGGTTGCTCGCCGCTGCGATTGCCGAAGCTGGCCAATTCCTTATTGATGACTTTGAAGTCTTCAACGGGATCGGGGCGGCCGGACGCATCGGACACGTCCACCAGGTGGGCCAGCAGGCGAGTCCGCTCAATATGGCGCAGAAACTGGACGCCGAGGCCTGACCCCATGTGTGCACCTTCGATGAGCCCCGGCACGTCGGCGACAACGAAGGACTCGAGGTTGGGCTCCTCGCCCACTGTGACCACGCCCAGGTTGGGCTCCAGCGTGGTGAAAGGGTAATCGGCGATCTTAGGCTTGGCGGCCGAAATGCGCGAAATAAGCGTGGACTTGCCGGCGTTGGGATAGCCCACCAGTCCGACGTCGGCCAGCAGTTTCAATTCCAGCCGGTAGTTGCGCTCTTCGCCTGCGCGTCCCAACTCGTGCTCGCGGGGAGCCTGGTGGGTGCTGGTGGCAAAGTGCTGATTGCCGCGGCCCCCACGCCCGCCCTTGGCAATGACCAGGCGGTCATCGGGAGTAGAAAAGTCGTGAACCAACTCGCCGGTTTCCTGATCGTAAAGCGAGGTCCCAACAGGGACTTTGAGGATGATGGAGTCGCCGTCCAGTCCACTGCAGTTGGAACCCATGCCGTGTTGGCCGCGCTGTCCCTTGTGCTCGGGGTTGTAGCGGAAATGGATCAGGGTGTTGTGGCTCTGCGACGACTCCATGATGACGTCGCCACCGCGGCCTCCATCGCCGCCGGAAGGACCACCGCGGGGCACGAACTTCTCACGACGAAAGGCCATGCAGCCGTTGCCGCCGTCGCCGGCTTTCACTCGGATTTTAGCTTCATCGATAAACATGGAAAGACAGGAACTGGGATCAGGGGTCAGGGATCGTCGATCAGAGCCGTTTTGGCTTTCCCTTTGGCGGCTAAACCCCGATGCCGCCATTTCAGTTTATCGGATGGAGCCGATCTTGCCCGAGATTGCAGCGAGGTTCAGGCCGAAGCTCGCGACATATGTGCTTAAAATCACCTAATTACCTTCTCATCATGCCGTAGAATCCGATGCAACTTCACTGCAAGGGCAAAACGGGCACGGTTGGAGTTGGGAGACTTGTGTCTCCAGGTGGATTTGCGTCTCCAGCCACAGAGTCCGGCATTGTTCGACCCGGACCTGCCGGCAGAGCGGGCCGCGCGGGAAGCGTGTGTCTTTACTGGGCCTGCTGCGGGCTGGTCTGTCGATGGCGGAGTGTAGATGGGCGAAAACGCTGGCCATGGCCGCGCTGCTGGTGATTGCCGGCGCGGGCAGCCCGGGGTTCACGCAATCGATAGACGGGTCACTTTCCGGCAGGCTCACCGATCTCGATTCGAAGCCACTGAGCGGCGCGGCCGTGGTTGTGCGCAACCAGGCGACAGGCGCGGAGGCACGCAGCACCACGGCGAAGGGCGGAGGTTACCGATTCAGCGGACTGAAACCGGGCCAGTACACGCTGAAGGCTGAGATTCCAGGGGCGGGTCGAGGGCAAGTGGACGGCATCGTAATCGCCGCCGGCCACGAGTCACGAGTACAAGCGGCCATTCTACTGGAGCCGTTCGCATACCTCCTCCGTCAGCGATACCAGCGGCGGAGCGCCAGTTGTGCCGAAGCCTGGGAGAATGCCGGCAGCGGAGCAGCCGAATGCGAAGTTGGCAGGACCAGTCGGTCCGGCCGTGGATCGCACCATGTTCCAAACGTTCTCTCCGCAGATGAATGCGGCGGTGCAGGCAGAGAATTTACAGATTCTTCCGCTGACCGGGCGAGCGATCGGAAAACCTTTGCCTCTCATGCCAAAGACCGTGTCTGTAGCGAAGGCGAAGACCACTCCGGCTCAAGCGCAGGACAACGAGAAGACCACGGAAACAAATGGGCCGCAAGGCGCACGTTCAGCCGTGTCAACGGAGGGAGTCGGCATTGCCAGTGGAGGCGCCGGAGCGGCGAACGCGTCCGTCAGATCCGGCATGCGATCGAACGGGAGCGGAACGGCCGTTGTGGAAGTCACCGCGAACGCAGCGCGGACATCCCCCGCGCCTCAAACATCCTCGGCCGAAGCAAAGTTGACGCCTGGTCCGGCTGCGGGATCTGGCGAACGCGCCGACCGAAGACAGGCACCGATTACTGACACCGGGATCGCGGCGGAGTTGCAGGCCCTGCCTGTGACCGGTAGGAACTGGCAAAACTTTGTGCTGGACGCGCCCGCGCAAGGTAGTGAGCCGGAAGTTCAGGGAAATAGTCTGCAGGGAAGCCGACAGGGATCAGTCGAGGTCGATGGCTCCAGCATACGGCTCGCGTTCGGAGGTGCAGGCGCAGGCCGGATGAACGGGCATGGGGCATCTCTCATCGGTCCCGGCGCGAGCGAGGCTGCGATTCGCGAGGTGCAGACGCAGGCGGGCAATCTGGCCTCTCCGGCGAATCACGCCGGCACTGGGCGTATCAACGTCGAAACCATGCGCGGTTCCACTGGGCTTCACGGACAAGGATCTCTCTTCAGTCGGCAAAATCTCTGGGGTGCGCAGAATCCCTTCACCCAGTGGGTAAGGGAGACCGCGCCTGCCTCGTTGAGCACAGTTCCGACGTTCACGCCCGAGCCGTACACACCCGGCGACCGGGAAACAACATGGGGCTTCGGACTTGGCGACCAGATTCATCACAGCAGGATCTTCTGGTTTGCCGCAGTCGACAGCTATCAGCGCAACGATCCTGGCGTGTCGATGGTGAAGCATCCGGAGAATTTCTTCGCGCAGCCCTCCAATGACCAGATGCAGGTGTTGAGTGCTCGCCTGGGGCTAAGCAGCGCAAACCCGGTTGCGGCAGGAGTGGCCGCCTACTCGAGCCTGCTGGAAACGCTCGACGGTTTGTTGGGGCCAGCGTCACGCACGGCTTCGCAATGGACTGGCTTTGGCCGCCTGGATTGGGCTGTAGCGGAGCGGCACCGCTTCACTCTGGAAGGGACCGATGCGCATTCGGACGCACCCGGAGGCGGAATGACCCGCGCATCGGAAACTTTTGGAAGCCATAGTTACGGCTCCAACGGAACAGACGAACAATGGCTGCTTGGTCGCTGGGAGGCATTTCTTACTCCCAACCTGCTTGCGGTTACGCAGGCATCCTTCGGCCATCATGTGATGAAGGCCCCTGCTGAGCGGCCTTCACCCTTCGAACAGACGCTGAACATCAACGACTGGGGCCAGTTGCCGCAGATGGTCGTCGACTCGCGTTACGGCTTCACGATCGGCAACCCATCGCGGTTTGGGCCAGGAAGCTATCCCGATGAGCACCTCTATCAAGCCGAGCAGCAGTTGGATTGGGTGCGCGGCGCGGTGATGGTCAAGGCGGGTTTCGACCTGGGCCACAATACGGATGCGACGAGCCTGCTGCGGAACCAGACGGGAACCTACTACTACTCGAGTGTGGAGAACTTTGCATCGGATGCCCTGGCCTTTGCTGACTTTGGATTGAATGGCCAGTTGAACCCGATGGATCAGCACAACTGCGATCAGACGGGCAAAGTGTGGCGCGACTCGGCGGGCACGCTGCATGGGTTGGGTTATCTGCCGTGCTATTCCTATTATTCGCAAACCATGGGACCCACGGACTGGTGGCTCAGCACGAATGACTGGGCGGGCTATGCAACTGCTCAATGGCAGCCGGCAAAGCGGCTGGCCCTGTCGTTGGCCATGCGCTGGGAGCGCGAGCAGTTGCCGCCTCCGATCAGCAGACTCAACAACCCCGACCTTCCACTGACCGAGAAGCTGCCCAGCCTGGGGAACGAATGGGGTCCGCGGGCAAGCGTTGCCTGGGGATCGAGCGAAAGCCGTTGGCCATTGTTACGTCTGGGCTATGGCATGTATTTTGGGCGCACCGCAAACGCCACGCTGGAGAATGCGCTCACGCAGACCGGCTCGCTGAAGGGCGACCTGAATTTTTTCATGCGGCCCACTGACAATCTGAACAGCGGGGGAGCGCCGCCATTTCCCTACGTGCTGGCTGGGGAGCCGGCCAGCGTGGTGAAACCAGGGGCTGCGGAATTCGCATCTGATTTTCACAATGGCGAAGTGCACCAGGGCGTGGTTTCAGTCGAAGAATCATTGCCAGGGCATGTGCGGGTGGAAGCGAGCGCTGAGACCAGCCTGGGACGCCGGCTGCCCGTCACGCTCGACGCCAATATTGATCCCCTGGTGAATCCAAAGACCATCACCTATGCAGTGATAGACGGCAATAACTCAGGGCCCATCAAGGCAAGGCAAATCACGATTCCCTTTTTCGCATCATGGCCTTCTCCGACCGGACTGACGGGACGGTTGAACTCGAACTACCAGCAAGTCTCTGAGATCTTCGACCGAGCCAACTCCACTTATGAGGCTGCGATGTTGCGCGTGACGCGTTATGGCCGCGGCGGTTTGAGCCTGAACGCGCGTTACACGTATGCGCATGCAATGGATTGGAATCCCAACGAGAGTGCGCAGATCACGGGCCCCAGCGTAGCGGATCCTACAGACCTTCGCGCAGAGTACGGAACCAGCAATCTGGACGTGCGCCACTCCGCCTCCGCGTCTGCCATCTGGGAACCCAGGTGGAAACTGCATGGGTGGGTTGGATATATGGCCAACGAATGGATGATGTCGGCAGTAGGCTCTTACCATAGCGGGCTTCCATTCACGATGCGCACCGCGGGCTCTCTTGCCGAGGAATTTGATGCATCGGGTACAGCGATCGTCGCGCTGGCGCAGGGGATAAACGGCTATGGCGGGGACAACCGCATGTACGGCGTGGGACGCAACACGTTTCGGTATCCTGCGACATGGAAAGCCGACCTGCGCCTGGGCAAGCGGTTCAACCTGGGACATATGCGGCAGCTTGAATTGCTGGCAGAGAGCTTTAATCTCTTCAACCACCAGAACGTCACCGAACTGGAGACAGTGGGATACTCGATCGAGCCGGGCAGCGTGAACGGAAGCTTGCCGACACTGAACTTCCTAACCGGGCTGAAAACGGGGCAGACGGAATTCGGGCAACCGCTGAACATCAATGCGACTAATTCTTATCGCCAGCGGCAATTGCAATTCGGGATGAGAATTCGATTCTAAGTCCTTCTTGAAGTATCACTCCGCGGAGAGCTCTTGGGCATTTGATTTCACTGCTCACCCAGTCGCGCCCTGTAGCCAAGAAATGTCCCGCTTCGAGGCGCCTGAGAACCGCAGGCGTTGGCACAGTCCCGAACAAGCATATTCCAGAACCGAGTTACGGGCATTCTCTTCCAGACTTCGTGCGGGGGATCGGGCTCGCTATCATGAAGCGACTTCAATATCAACTCTTGAGAGCGAACGCTGAGCTCTGAAAATTGACTTTTGAACCGTTGCCGCGCCATTTCGTCGATGGCTCTGAGGCCTTCGCAATATGCGTCGCGATCTGACAGCATATCTTCATAGCGAAAGCCGTTCAGTGCATTCCGGTAGAGCCGGTCATCAATCAACGGGACAAGGTCAATTCGTTTTTCCAGAAGCAGGTCGTTCTGCGGGATCAGCCGATCCATGACTGTACGAAGAACTTTTTCTTCATAAGGGGAAAAGAACCGTATGGTCGGCTTTCGTTCGATGAGCAGGAGCACGTCGGACGCATTGGCGAAAGCGCGCCCGACTGCGTTAGTGAATGCCATATTTCATTAGAAGCGGCTCTCCGTTAACAGGTTTTCTAGAACCGGGCGCGACCTGTGAGCTTCGGTTTTTCAGGATGGCTGCAGGCGAAAGCGGCTAAATCATTTTGTCGCAAAGAAGCAGGCATCTCCCGGCGGCTTATCGTGGAGACGATAAATCCGAAAAGGCCGGATCTCATTTGCAACGACCGTACAACCCCAACCCTGCGCCCACCATCCCAAACGAAGGCGGTTGATCTATTTCAGCAGGAGCAACGATCGATGCTTTGGACAATTTTTGTGATTCTCTTGGTACTGTGGCTGGTCGGGTTTATCGGCTTCCACGTGGTCGGCTGGTACATTCACCTTCTACTCGTGGTCGCACTGGTTGTGCTGCTCATTCAGCTGGTGTCAGGTAGACGACCTGTGGTTTAGCTCCCCCTGCATACAAGTCGAACTGGCGCCATCAGGAAAGGAGGCCGAGCATCGGTCTCCTTTCTGTGTTTTTGGATGAGCCACTGGCCCCTTCTTTGAACGCACAAGCTGTTTCGAATCGATTTGCGGTTTCCCGATCAGGTGACGGCTAGATTGTGATGCCGGCCTGAACTCTTAGAGAACAATTCAGTTCAGGCCGGACGCTTACTCGACACCGAGGCATCTTCAGGTCTTCAGCCAGGCCGGCGCGGGAAACAGAGCTTCTTATCCCGCGCATTTCCTGCACAAACTCTATGCATTGTGCCTGCCCGCGGACGCTGTTTCCCTTGCGGCTGGATTCACTTTCTTCGAAATCTCCGTCAGCTTCTTGTCCGCTGCTTTTTCTTCTTCCAGCGTCTGTTCCAGCAGCTTCACGATTTGAGACTTGCCCAGGCGTTCAGCGTATGCACGGACCGTGCCGTAGCCTGCCATTTCATAGTGCTCGACGCGCTGACCGGCCGAGATCAGGGCCGCATCTCTTACGTCGCCCTCCGCGGTCTCACTGAGCATCTGATTTCCCTCTTCCAGCACGCCTTTCATGCCATCGCACGTCTTTCCCTTCGGGCTCGTCCCGAGTATCTCGAATACCTTATCCAGCCGCTGAATCTGCCCTTCGGTCTCTTTCAGGTGATGCTCGAATGCGCTTTTCAGCTCGTTCGATGCGGCGGCCTTAACCATCTTCGGAAGGGCCTTGGTGATCTGGTTTTCAGCCGAATAAAGATCTTTCAATTCCTGGACAAACAACTTCTCCATCGTATCTACAGTACTCATCGCATTCCTCCACTACTTCAATTGCATCGGTTTTTTGGCTTGCTTGGAGGTGTGATGCGACGGCCATAGGTCAAGTTGCTCTTTGCATCTGCCAGTCAGGAAAGGTGGGACTAACAATTTCGAGCAGTTCCTCGAACTCTGCGATGTGGCTGTTTTCGGTTCGGGAGAGTCACCTTAGAACGTGATTACGCATGCAACAGCATCCCAGGCAGCCGAGCCACGAGCTGCACTCAGGAAACGGGCTGGTATCGTTGCTCCCGCGTAGCGCTCTGAGTGCTATAGTGATGCGACTTGCACTCGAACCCATCTGGGCTTTTTTGAAAGGGCACCGTGTCTATTTACCCAGCGGTTCCGGCCGATCTGTCGAAGTGCTTGCCGGGACGCAAGTATGACCGGCAGTTCTTTTTTGCGATGACCGTCCTCCTGGCTGCGGTCGTAATGATCGGTTTTGCCCCGACGTATTACCTGGCGGGTGGTTTTCTAGCTCCGTTGCCATCGCGGATCGTACACGTCCACGCAGCGGTATTCAGCACCTGGATGATTCTGCTGATGGTCCAGACGGGCCTCATCTCAGCCAAGCGGGTTGGCTGGCACCGCAAGCTCGGCATGGCGGGGTTCGTGCTTGCTATTGCAATGGTGGTGATGGTGGTCCTGACTGCCGCGGGCCTTGCCGCGCGGGTGAAGGGCGCTCCGTCAATGGAACTGGTGCTCGGCCTTCTCGCTGTCACGTTTACAGACGCGTTTGACTTTGCTGTGCTTGCAGGGTTTGCATATGCGCTGCGGAGGGATGCCGCTGCACACAAGAGGCTCATCATCATAGCAACCGCTTGTCTCACACGGGCCGCTTTCTTTCGCTGGCACGTCCCAATACTGTTTCGTCAGGTATACCCAGCCTATGCCGCCACGTATGCTTTTCTTCTCTTGCTGGCCGCATATGACTTGTGGTCCACGCGCAAGATTCATCGCGCGACGATGTGGGGGAGCTTGTTTTTGATCGTTATGGGGCAGCTTACCCGCGTTATCGGGCCATCGACGCCCTGGCATGCGTTTGCACACTGGGTGCAAGGCTGGGGAATATGACGGACCGAGTACTTCGTGAAATGACAATTATTGTGGATCACCACAATATTAGTAAGCCAAGGTTCTTTGGCCCGCACCGGGCGCGGCTATTCCACCGTGACGGATTTGGCCAGGTTCCGGGGCTGATCAACGTCGCAGCCGCGGCGAACGGCGATGTAATAGGCCAGCAGTTGCAGCGGAATAATCTCGATGAGGGGAGAAAGCAATTCAAATGCAGGCGGTATGTAGATGACGTGTTCAACGAGGTCGCCAATTGTGTGGTCACCCTCGGTGGCGACGGCGATTACGCGGCCGCTGCGCGCAGTCACTTCCTGAATATTCGAGAGCGTTTTTTCGTAGCGCAGCTTTGATGCGGGATCGGATTCATCGCGCGTGGCCAGCACGACGACCGGCAAGGTTTCATCGATGAGGGCGTTGGGACCGTGCTTCATCTCTCCGGCTGGATAACCCTCAGCATGGATGTAAGAGATCTCCTTGAGCTTCAGGGCGCCTTCGAGGGCGATGGGGAAATGGATGCCGCGGCCGAGATAGAGGAAATCGCGCACCGTGGAGAATTCCTTAGCGAGCTGTTCGCACTGGGCGGAGCGCGAGCGCAGCACTTCTTCGACTTTTGCGGGAATGCGGCTCAATTGCTCGATGAGTTCCACCGAACGGGCCGCATCGAGCTTGCCGCGCAACTGGCCGAGCTTGAGAGCCAGCAGAAACAATGCGGTGAGCTGAGAGGTGAATGCCTTGGTGGAAGCGACGCCAATCTCAGGGCCAGCGTGCGTGTAGATGGCGCCGTGGGCTTCACGGGCCACCATGGCATCGACCACGTTGCAGATGGCTACAGTCTTTGAGCCGAGGCTCTTCATCTCGCGCTGCGCTGCGAGAGTGTCGGCGGTTTCGCCGGACTGGGTGATGAGCAGCCCCAGTGCTTTGGGATCGGCAATGGGATCGCGGTAGCGATATTCACTGGCGTAGTCGACGTCCACAGGCAAGCGCGCGAGGCGCTCGATCATGTATTTGCCGGCGAGCGCGGCGTGCCAACTGGTTCCGCAAGCAGCTATGTTGATGCTGGAAGCGGCGGCCAGTTCGTGGTCGCCGATCTCCATTTCACCCAGGAAGACTTTGCCGGAATCGAGCGAAACGCGACCCAGCGTGGTGTCGGTAATGGCGCGCGGCTGCTCCCAGATTTCTTTGAGCATGAAATGCTTGTAGCCGCCCTTTTCCGCCTGGATGGGGTCCCATTGAATGTGGGTGATGGCGCGGTGAATGGGGTTGCCTTCGAAGTCGGTGAGCTCGACTCCGGCGCGGGTGAGGATGGCCATATCGCCGTCCGCCAGAAAATAAATATTGCGGGTGTGGTGCAGGATGCCAGGGACGTCGGAGGCGACAAACGACTCGCCTTCGCCAACCCCGATGACCACTGGCGGGCCGAAGCGGGCAGCGACAATCTTGTCCGGCTCCGAGGCGGAGAGGACCCCCAGTGCGAATGCTCCCGTGAGCCGCTTGACGGCGCGGCGGACGGCGACTTCGAGGCAAACCGGAGTACCGGCCGCTTCCGCGTCAAGCTGCACCTGTTCGATGAGATGGGCGATGATCTCCGTGTCGGTTTCGGTGACAAACTTGTGGCCCTGGGCGGTGAGCTCGCGCTTCAGGTCGAGGTAATTCTCCACGATGCCGTTGTGGACGACCACGATGCGGCCGGTGCAATCCCGATGCGGATGGGCATTTTCTTCGGTGGGGCGGCCGTGGGTGGCCCAACGCGTGTGGCCGATGCCGAAGGTGCCCTCGAGGGGATGCTCGCGCAGCACCTGTTCCAAATTGCCCAGCTTACCCGGGGCGCGAGAAACCTCAAGCGTGGCGCGCGCGGGGCTACCGACGGCGATGCCTGCCGAGTCGTAACCGCGGTATTCGAGGCGCCGCAGCCCCTCGATAATGACAGGGACCACCTTCTTGGGACCTACATAACCAACAATGCCGCACATGGAACGATTTTAAGCGACGGTGGAGAGGGATCAAGGGCAGGGGTCAGGAGTCAGGGGTCGGGGATCAGGGGCGCCTCGTTCGGCAGTGGCAGATATGCCCCCGTTCAAAATGGATCAGTCCCCAAATGTCGGCATGTCAGCACGGAACGGCTACGCCCACATCAACTGCGCAAAAAGCCAACTTCGCGCCAAGCTCGCGGTCTGTACGATCACCATTTTCAGAGAAGACGCGAATCATTTGCTGCGGCAACTGCTACTGTCTGTTCCGGGAGCAGCAACAGGCCACAGCCCAAAGCGAATTGTTTGTGTCCCGTGATTCCGGAGATAAGTGGCCAATGAACTGGTCTCGTGTCCCGAGGCCTGGCTAGCTCAATGCCTTTGCCAGTCGAATGAGTCCCTGCCGTATCGCAGACTCGTCGAATCCGCCGAAGCCGAGGAGCAACGCATTCGGATCTGGACGTCTCAGAGTGCATCGATCGACGGCGAGAACCTCGACACCCTGGGCCGCCGCCAGCTTTTCCGCCCGTCGTGAAGTCATTCCATTCTTGAGGTACCCGATCGTGTAGAGGCCTGCCCTGACGTTAGAGATCTCAAGCAACCCACCCAGATGTTGCCTGGCTCCGTCCATGAGTGTTGCGAGGCGCTCCGCGTAGAGGTTCCTCATCCTTCGCAGATGACGTGCCAAATGCCCGTCTACGATGAAGTCGCAAAGCACCGCCTGGTCAAAGGATGAATTTCGGAAATCGGTTCGGTAGCGAAAACCCAGGAAGAAATCTATTAACGGCACAGGTAATACCACGTAGCCCACGCGTAAGCCTGGGAATAGCGTCTTGCTGAAAGATCCGATGAAGATAACGCTTGAGTGGTTATCGAGGCTTTGCAGGGCAGGCAAGGGCGGTCCCTCAAACCTGTATTCGCTGTCATAGTCATCTTCGATAACAAAAGCGCCGGCGCGTGAGGCCCAGCTAAGTAGGGCCATCCGCCGTTCCAGCGACATGGTTACCCCCAGCGGGAATTGGTGAGCCGGCGTTACGTAGGCTCCCGTCGCATCTTTACAGCTCTTGATTCCGGCGGAAACCGACAGTCCTTCCTCATTCACCGGCACAGCAATAATCCTGGCTCCGACATTATCAAACGCGATTCTGGCTCCGAAATATCCAGGATCCTCCATCCATATCGGATCGCCCTTTTTCAAGAGCAGGCGTGCCAACAGGTCGAGCGCCTGTTGTATTCCGGAAACAATGACGATTTGTTCTGCGGTGCATCGAACCCCACGTGACGTTCGCAAATACTCGGCGATTGCATCGCGCAATGGTCGATACCCACGTCGATCAGCCTCTTTCTTTAACCATGACCTGAAATTACGGGCTCGGGTTGCGGCAATTCGTCCCCAAACTTCGGATGGGAATTCGTTGATGGCCGGAACCCCGATCCGAAAGGGGCGTATTCCCTCAACAAAAGCCAGGTCAATCCAGGGTTGCGGCCGTTTATATGTCGAGACGACGCGACGAATGTACGCCGGTGTCGCGGTTGCCTGGCGGAACGGCCGGGGCGCGTCCACACGATTGACCCACGTACCGAATCCGACACGGGAGGTGACATACCCCTCGGCTTGCAAACGCTCCAGAACGCTGACGACTGTCCCCCGGGAGAGTTCATACTGGCTGGCGAAATCTCTGGAGGCAGGAACTCTGGTGCCTGGCGCGAGCCGACCGTCAAGAATGGCAGAGCGCAGTTCGCCGTACAGCCAATTTGTCAGGGTCTGATGACGGGCCCGACTTTTGAGAGTGAGCTCGAACGAGCTAATGGCTTTTGACATCTCAAATGGTCCAATAGGATTAGCGAAAATGGCTCTGTTCGATGTACCACTGCTGCCATAATATCAGTTCCGAAAGCGAGAAGCGCATCGTCCTTGAGCTCCGGCTTCTCGCTCAGCGACTCATGGGAGATCGGCAGATGAAAATTGGAATTTGGTTCTATGGCCTGGGCACCGCTCTCATCGGCATTCTGGATATCGCCTGGGGTGATTTCGATGCCTCTCATCAACCCATCCAGTCCCTGGGCAAAAACTTCGCTGGTCAACACCTGCTCGCCTATGCCGCGGGCGTCTGGCTGGTCGCGGCTGGCGTTGCAATCTTGTGGCGGCGCAGCGCAAGGATCGGCGCCGCGGCATCCGGCCTCATCTACTTGATTTTTGTCGCCTTTTGGCTGCTTAGGTATTATGCCGGGATTCATGCGCTTGGCTGGCGAATCGACGTCTTACTCGGCATCTCTTTCGGGCTTGCACAACAGTTATTGCTGGTCGCTCCGGCAGCAATCGTTTACGCGTCCATCACCTCAACGGATTCTCTCTTGCAAGCGAGAACAGCGATCGCCGCTCGTTGGATGTTGGGATTGCCACCCATCGTCTTCGGCTTACTCCACCTCATCGGCATTCGCGTCTTCGCAAGCATCGTCCCACAGTGGATGTCGTTTGGATATTTTTGGGCGGGGCTCACCGGAATCGCCTTCATCCTGGCAGGAGGTGCAATTTGCTCAGGAATTATGGATGTCCTGGCCGCCAGGCTTCTTGCGCTGATGCTGCTGCTGTTCGAGGGTCTTGTAGAAATACCTCCCGTTTTTATCCGACTGCACGACCAGAGGACGTGGGGCGCCGCTGTCTACAACCTGGCTGCGATAGGGGCATACTGGATATTCGCCGAGTTGCTCGCGAGCCGCGCAGATAGGGGGCGAATCGAACCCGCGGAGAATGTCGCCGCGTCACACACCGATCCGGTGGTTGCGTGATCGAGTAACGCGTGGCCGTCGACGAACATCGGGGTTGCTTCCGTCTCAGTTGATGACTTCAGGGCGAAGCGTTCATCCAGCTTCGGGCTTTTTCGCGGTTGATGCGGGTGTAGCCGTTCCGCGGCGACATAGCCGAGCACCGATAAACGGCGGAACTGAGAATAGCCAAGCTTCCACCGAATCGGTTTCCGGCGTCGTGCAGGCGGCTGCTGATTGAAATTTGCTTTGCTCTCACGGCGCAACAAGGTCCTTTTAGCGAAGGGTTTGAGATCGCAGCATCTCGACGAAAGCAATTTTCACAGTCCCGCAAGTTCTGACTTCCGTAGTAACATACTGCGCACGGTCGGTCATTGGCACTCATCGATCTACTGGACCTCTTCCTCTACCAAGGTATTGATCGACGCCTTCGGCCAATAGATTCCTTCCTGTGCTCCTGGCCCAATCGCGCAAGTCCCGAAGAAAACCGACAGCGCAAGCCGACAAATCCCAACCAAAGGAGAATTGGATATGAGCACGTCTACGGTTTCCAGAAAGGATTTCGCTAAGACTGAGCTCGCAGATGTGGTGCAAGCAACCGCAATTCGTCCGTTTCATGTGAACGTACCGGAGGCGGAACTCACCGAATTGCGCAGGCGCATCAACAACACAAAGTGGCCGGAACGGGAAACGGTCACAGATGCAACCCAAGGCGTGCAGCTCGCGACGGCTCAGGCGCTCGCGCAATATTGGGCGACAGAGTACGACTGGCGCAAGATCGAGGCGAAACTCAACGCTCTGCCGCAGTTCATCACCGAAATCGATGGACTGGACATTCATTTCATTCACGTTCGTTCGAAGCATAAGAACGCGTTGCCGCTCATCGTCACGCACGGGTGGCCCGGGTCAATCATCGAACAGATGAAGATTATCGATCCGTTGACTAATCCCACCGCACACGGCGGCCGAGCAGAAGACGCCTTCGACGTGGTGATTCCGTCGATGCCGGGCTATGGGTTTTCAGGTAGGCCGACCACTACTGGCTGGGATGCGCCCCACATTGCACGTGCCTGGGTCGTGCTGATGAAGCGCCTTGGATACACGAAATTCGTGGCACAAGGTGGCGATTGGGGTGCGATCGTCACTGAATTCATGGGTCTGCAGGCGGCTCCGGAGTTGCTCGGCATTCACACCAACATGCCTGGTATCTTTCCAAACGACGTTGACAAGGCAGCATTTTCCGGAGCGCCGGCGCCATCCGGACTTTCGGCCGAAGAGAAGGACGCCTTTGACGCGTTGCAACTCGAATATCAAAAGGGAATCGCCTACGGGTACCAGATGGGGCTCCGGCCCCAGACGTTGTACGGAATCGCGGACTCCCCCGTCGGTCTGGCGGCTTATTTCCTCGATCACGACGCGCGAAGCTACGAGCTGATTTCACGCGTTTTTCGGGGAGCATCCGAAGGCCTCACGCGCGACGACATCCTTGACAACATCACGATCGCCTGGTTGACGAACACGGGGATTTCCGGGGCCCGTCTCTATTGGGAGAATTGGGGCAAACTCGGGTTCTTCAATGCTAAAGGAGTCTCCATCCCGGTTGCCGTGAGTGTCTTCCCAGACGAACTCTATCCAGTCCCACGGAGCTGGGCGGAACAGGCGTACCCCAAGCTCATTCACTTCAACAAGCTCCCCAAGGGCGGGCACTTTGCAGCGTGGGAACAGCCGAAGCTCTTTTGTGAAGAAGTTCGCGCGGGCTTCAGATCATTACGATCGGGCGTGGCAGCGTCTGCCGCATAACTTGATCGCGGCGAAGACTAGCCTTGTGTGCACATTGCACCAGGAGAGCGCAGACGACTGGGCTCTCCTGTCTTCGTCTCAACTGAAAAGACAGATGCGAAACGCAAAAGGAGGAAAGAACATGGCAAATCCGACGTATGCGATCCGCGCCAACGACCCCGCCGGCGAGGCGAGCGTGGCGCAGTTCAACGTCGACCGCACCTATCCGGGGCGGTGGACAATCACCTTCAACAACCCGCCGATCAACATGTTTGTTCCCTCAACGATCGTCGAATTGGGAACGCTCATGACCGACATCGAGGCGAACCCGTCCGTGAAGGTCGTGCTGTTCCAGTCGGCGAATCCCGATTTTTTCATTGCTCACCTCGACGTGGCCAAGGCAGCTGAACGACCAGAGGTGCTGGGTCTTTGGCGCGACTTTGTAGTGCGCCTCTCGTCCGCGCCAGTCGTGAGCATCGCCAAGATTCGCGGCCGCACGCGCGGCATCGGCAACGAGTTCGTGCTGGCCTGCGACATGCGCTTCGCCAGCCGGCAAAGCGCCCTGTTCGGCAACCCTGAGGTCGGCGTCGGACTGGTCCCGGGCGGCGGAGCGCTGGAATGGCTGCCGCGCCTGGTTGGCCGCTCGCGCGCACTTGAGATAGTCCTCAGCGGCGACGATTTCGATGCTGATCTCGCCGAGCGCTATGGCTGGGTGAACCGCGCGCTGGACGATAACGACCTCGACTCGTTTGTCGATGCCCTCGTCCGGCGTCTGGCCTCGTTCGACCGTGAGACGCTGGGCGCGGCAAAGGCTCAGATCAATCGGTTCGGTACGCCGACAGCTGGCGAGATTCAGTCGAGCATCGACTTGTTCTTCCCGTTGCTGGCCTTGCCCAGTGCACAGGCGCGCCGCGCCAAGATCCGCGGCATCGGTTACGGCGTTCCGAGTGACTTCGAATTGAACTTCGGCCGGTACCTCCCTGCGTTCGGGCGGGCGGACGACGGCGCAGAAACGCAGCGCGACTGATCGTCGCCCCCGGCTTCGACCTTGTGGCGCAAAGAGGAGAGCTTTGCTGGTCGAAACTTCGGTGAGCGGCTTGGCGATTTGCAGCTGATGATCCAGATGCCTGGTAAATCCGATCGCCAACTGCAAGTTCGCTGTAAATGGGACTCTGTGCCTCACTCCGCGCGCAGGATCTCGGTGGGGTCTGTGCGCAGTGCGCGAAGCACGGCGGGCAGAGTAGCAATGAGCGCGGTGAGCAGAAGGGCAGACGCCGGCAGCGCGATCATATCCGCGTCGGTTGCTTTGACCTGGTAGAAAAGCGACTCGACATAGCGCGCCGCGCCGAATCCGAGCGCGACGCCCGCGACGGCTCCGAGCGCGATCATCAGGAAGACATCGAGAGTCACAAGGCGCACGATGCCGGCGCGAGTCGAGCCAATCGCCATGCGAATAGCGATCTCGCGGTGGCGCTGGAGAACAGAGTAGTTGAGGACAGCGTAGAGTCCGATGCCTGCGAGGAGCAGCGCGACGGCGGCAAAGAAGGCGGCCAGCGTGGCGATCAGGCGTTCGCGAATGGTCTGGTCACGGACCAGATCGAGCTGCGTGGTGACGTTCGAGACGCGAAGGCCGTTGTGGCGCTGCGCGATGAGCTGGCGGAGAGAGTCGGCGAGGGCGAGCGGCTTCTGGGCGTCGGTGTGAATGACGAAGGTGGCGAAGTTGACTGGCTTGGGCGCGGATTTGTCGTCGATCTCGTCGAAGGGGACGTAGAAGATGGGGCGGTTTGGTTCGCGCAGGTCGCTGTAAGGAACGTCGGGAGTGACGCCGACGATCTTGTTGAGGGGTTGGTTGGCGCCGCGTTCAAACGTGCGGCCGATGGGGTCCTGGCCGGGAAAGAAGGTCTTGGCGAAGGTTTCGTTGACGATGGCAGCTCCCGGCGAGGTGTCTTCCGGGTGAAAGTCGCGGCCGGAAACCAGGGGGATCTTCATCGTCGAGAGCCAGCCCGGGGTAACGTTCAGGAACCAGGCGGGAGTCGGACTGGGAGGGGCGCCGTTGATGGAGATGACGCTGTTGATGCGGATGCGCCCGAGAAGAGGCCAGCCCGCGATGGCGACCGAGTCGACACCCGGTGCGGCACGGAGCGCCTCGGCAGTTTGATTCCAGTCAACAGGGAGCTGGCCTTTGCCGGCAGCGGTTTCAAGCAGGAGCAGACGGTCGGTGGAGAAACCGAGGGGGCGGTTCTGCAAGCGTTGGAAGGATGTGACGAAGAGCGAAGACAGAAAGAGGACGAGGAAACAGAAAGCGACCTGAAGGGCGATGGCTCCCCGCATGAGACGGCGTGGCGAGTGCGGATTTTCACCACCTTTGAGGGCAGCGACGGGCCGGACGGCAGAGGCACGGAGAGCAGGAAGCAAACCGAGCAATAGAACGACGAGGATCATGAGCCCGAAGCCGAAGAGGAGCACACGCCAGTCAGCAGGAAGGGCAAGACGCGCAGGGTTGTCGGGCGGATTAACCAGGCTGAGCACAAAGGGCGCCGACCACGCCGCAAAGGATGCACCAAGGACGGAAGCAAAGAGGGCGAGCAGCGCGCTCTGGGCCAGGATGAGCTGGACGAGGCGACCCCGGCCGGCGCCGATGGAGATGCGGAGTGCCATCTCCTGGGCACGGGCGGCAGCCTGGGCACTCATCATGTTGGCGACGTTGACGCAGGCGATGAGCAGGACGAGAGCGACCATCAGACCGAGGACGCCGAGGAATCGGCGATAGTCCTTCTGGAGCTCGGAGATGCCGGCGCCAGCGGGACTGAAGACGAGCGTCTGATTGAGGAAGCGGTCGATGTCCGCCTTGCTCGCGCCGCGGAACCACGTGGTGCAGCAGCTGTTGAAAGTGCGGTTGACGGCGGAGAGGTGCTGCCGCATTGGCTCGAGGGCGGTGGACGGGTCTATACCGGGTTTCAACATCAGGAAGGTGCGGTGCCAGTCGACACTGTTCTCGGAGGCAAGGCTGTTCATGCTGAGAGGCAGAAAGATGTCGGTGACCGTTCCCTTTTCGGTTCCAGTGAAATCGCGGGGGCCCACGCCAATGATTTCGAAGGTCTGATCGCCGATGTGGAGCGAGCGGCCGAGGACGTGGGGATCGCGGCCGAAGCGATGATTCCAATAGTCCCAGGATAGGACCGCATCAGGACTGGCACCGGGGCCGCGGTCGTCAGCGGGGATGAGCAGGCGGCCGAGCGCGGGCTCAAGGCCGAAGAGCGGGAACATGTTGCCAGACACATAAGCGACGTGGGCCTTCTCCATGTCATCGTCTGTAGACCAGGTGATGTCCGTCCTGTCGGCGTCGCTGATGGCAATGAGGTCGGCCTGGTCCCTGACGGCATCGCGCATGAGCTTCAATTCCGGGGTGGCCCAGTAGCCGTCCTCGATAGGTTTGCCGTACAAGCCGATCAACTTGCGGGAGAGGACGTAGAGCCTGCTGGCGCCGGAGATGGGCAACGGGCGCCAGAGCAGGGCGTCGATAAGACGGAAGGCGGCGACACAGGAGCCGATGCCGAGAGCGAGGGAAAGCACAGCGGCCACGGACGTGACTTTGTTGCGGCCGAGCTGCCGCCAGCCGAAACTCGTATCGGCGAGGAGAGACTCAAGCCATCCGGCAACGCGAATGCTGTGGCTCGCCTCGCGCTGGCGCAGTATCGAACCGATCGAACCAAATGCACGGCGTGCTTCGTCGGGGTCGCGTCCCGATGCAATGGCTTCTTCGATGTGCAACTGCAGCTCTTCATCGATCTCACGATTCAGGCGCTCGCTGCGCAGGGCATTCGAGATACGCGACCACAACGACATGTCATGCCTCCCGGAGAACCCGATTGATGGCCAGGCTGACTGACTGCCAGCGTGACTCTTCTGCACCCAGTTGCTTCTTGCCATCGGCCGTCAGTTCGTAGATCCGGGCGCGACGACCGGTGTCATTTTTGATCCACTCGGCGCGAATCCAGCCGGCCTCTTCCATCCGGTACAGCGCGGGGTAGAGCGAGCCCTCCTCTGCGCGCAGCACTTCGCCGGATGTACTGGCGATGGCAGCCATGATGGCGTATCCATGAAGCCGCGGGCGCCGCGACAATATCTTGAGCACCAGCAAATCGAGCGAACCTTGCAGAGCATCGGTCTTGGCCATATTCAGATGTCTTTATATAGATGTCTTAGTATAAAGTCAAGACGCGCTCATCTCAACTGAAGGGCGGGTGGCGACAGCGAGCGTAACGATTTGGACCCGCCATCCAATCTCTGGTGTTCGGCTGCGCCTGCGCAGATGCATGAACACGCTAAAAAGCCAGTTACGCAGAATCTGTTTCCCGATATAGAATCGCAGCCGATGGAGGAATCGAATGAAGATGCGGGTATGGGGGCTGACAGCGGCTTTATCGCTGTCAAGCACAGCGGTCTTTGCCGCCACTGCCGCCGCAGTCGCCAAGCCTGGCATCGCGCCAGTTCAGGCGGAACTGATGACGAGCGTGTATGCCCACAAACTGCAAGTGGGCCAAACCATCTTCGCTCGGGTTCTCACGGAGTGGCGAAACCCGGACTGCGTCCTCGATAACGGGGCGATTCTCGAGGCTCATGTCGTTTCGGTGGTTCCTCATACCAAGACTGTCAAGGGTTCCGAACTCGACCTTGCGTTTACCAGGGCGCAATGCGGGGCGCGCAGGCTGAAGGATTTCCACCTGCTTCTTGCTGCCATGGCGGGACCGGCCGAGCAACAGGATCTAGGCCTTTTCAGCGACCCCCTGCCGTTTAGCCCGCAGGGTGGATCAACAGGGGCCTATTCAAATTCATTTGTCAACGCGCAAAGCGCCGCCGGCGTGGGAATGGAAGTGACCGCCACGATCGGTCAGGCCCCCGTGATGCCGAACATGAAGATGGGCGATGTCGCCAACATCAAGGGATTGAAGCTAAGCGTGGGCACAGGACAGGACAACAGCTCCGTCCTGTCGTCGAAGGACCACGATGTGGCAGTGGAGATGCATACGGTGCTTCTCCTGATTCCTGCCGAAGGGGCGATTCCCCGTATGGCGGCCAATCCCGGCGCGGCTCAGCCGGCTTCGGCCGCGGCCTCCGTTACCAGCGCTGCCCCCGGTGCCAGCGCCGCCTCCGTTGCAGACGTAATTCCATCCATTCCAGCCGAGCCGCCCATCGAAGACATCGACCTTTGCGTGCCGCCGCAGTGCAACGTGGCGTTGCCGTTGGGTGACGCGAGTGACATGGGCGACGCCGCAGCCAGCATTTCGATTAGCCAGCTGGGGTACGCGCCGCGCCCGCAAAAAAGGATGGCCAGCTTCGACTTCGATGAGGCGCTGGCCTATCTCGGTCCCAGGGAACTGCTGGTCGCCTTCGAACCGCACATCCTTACGCCCAGGCATTCGCTGGGACGGTCGGGCTGGACTGTCCGCGTGATCCGCGCCGCCGTTATCGACACCGAAACGCGCCAGGTCACGCATACGGTCGATTGGGAGATGGCCGACAACCGGCAATTTCTGTGGCCGCTGGGGCAAGGTCGCGTGCTGGTGCACGTCGGCTCAGAGCTTCGTGTCTATGGCACGGGGTTGAAGATCCAGAATCGAATTTCCCTCGACGGGCCGCTGGCCTTCGTGCGAGTAACGCCCGACGGAAGCTTTCTGGCCGTGGGCGTGATCCGCGAGCGGCACTCTCCTGAATTGCATGCCCAACTCAAAGAGAGCCTGGACGGCGCCGAACCGGAAGAAGATGTCGATATCGAGGTTCTGAATCGCGACTTTGAGCCCATCTCGAAATCCACATCCAGGTCGGGCCTGATAGCGCCGACGCTCCTGAACGCGGGGCAGGCCCAGCTGCTGGCGCAGCCGAATATGCGGTACCGCATCTCCGTGATGCCCTGGAACAACCATCCCTCGACTCTTGTCCGGTTCTACTCCAGTTGCACACCCGAGATCTCCGGCATCGCGCCGGACCTGATCTTCCTGGTAAGTTGCGACAAGCAGAATGAAGAGTTCGAGTACCGTGTGCTGCGCCCCAACGGCAACGTGGCGCTGAAAGGTATTTCGAGCATAAACCAGTTTGGCTATGCCGCCGAAGGCAGTGCCAACCAGGAGGTCTTCGTTGTGAAGACCGTGCAGACCACGCAGCCTGTGACTTCGGGAGCTATTTTTAGCGCGTCGGATTTCTACGCCGAGGAACTAAGGGTCTATCGCGCCGCCGACGGCAAGCGGTTGCTTGGTGTGCGCGTCAGCTCCCCTTCATCGAGCCGTGACGGCTATGCCCTTTCGTCCGATGGCTCGCAGCTCGCAGTGCTGACCCGCAACGAGGTCGCAGTCTATTCCGTGCCTGGGAAGTGACGTCCGGTCAACCGCAGATCGCCGCCACACGGGCAGGATTTTCCACTACGACGGACTGCACTCGCGCGGGCGGCTTGGCCTGAAGTCATCACTTCGAGACGGCACATCCTGCGACGTCTCTTGACAATCTATAGTCGAATGTCTACCATCATCGCGTGATCGAGGGTAGGCTGTCTTCCATGGCAAATCAGACGCAGCAGCGAACCGGACTTCTTCAAGGGACGCTGGACATGCTCATTTTGCGAACGCTTCTTTACGGGCCGGCGCATGGTCATCAGATCGGGAAGCATATCCAGAGAACCACGAACGAGTTCTTGCAGATGCAGCACGGCTCACTTTATCCGGCGTTGCACCGCCTGGAGAAAAGAGGATGGGTGAACGCCCAATGGGAGACGGCGCCTGACCGCAACCGGGAATTCAAGTACTACCGCTTGACTGACAAAGGCAGGAAGCAGCTCGTGGTCGAAGAATCGCAGTGGAAGCAGATGGCCGAGGCTGTAGCACTGGTGATGTGGCCCACCGTCGAGGAGAGCTGACATGAACTGGTGGAAGATCAAGAAGAAAGATGCAGACCTGGAACGGGAGCTACGTTCCGATCTCGAACTGGAAGAAGAGGAGCAACGGGAAAATGGCCTCCCGCCACTAGAAGCTCGCTACGCCGCGCGACGCGCTTTTGGCAATCAGACCTTGATCAAAGAACATACCCACGAAGCCTGGGGCTCAGCCGGACTCGAGCATCTTTCACAGGACCTTCGATACGCGCTGCGGCAGTTGCGCAAGTCACCGGGGTTTGCATGGACCACGATTGCGATCTTCGGCCTGGGCATCGGGATCACGACCGCAGCATTCAGCGTGATCGATGGCGTGTTGCTACGGCGTTTGCCCTATCAAGATCCCGATCGCCTGGTTTGGATTCACGACGGCATGACGCAGCAGGACAAGAGCGGGTGGAGCGCTTGTATGGAGGATTTCCTGCTCTGGCGAGCCCGGAGCAAGTCGTTCCAAAATCTCGCTGCATTCACCGCGGACCGGTTCACACTGACAGGCGATGGACGAGCGGAAGTACTCGCCGGGGCCGATGTAAGCGCTGACTTTTTCGGAACGCTGGGTGTGCGGCCACTTCTGGGGCGAACCTTCGTTGCCGGTGCTGACCAGCCAGGCCTTCAAAGTACGGCTGTGATCAGTGAGCGGCTGTGGCGAGGGAAATTTGCAGGGCGAGACGAGGTTCTAAACAAGAACATTACACTCGATGGCCGTCCTGTGACTGTCATTGGCATCATGCCGTCCAGCTTTCAATTCCGTTTGCCGGATGTGGACGTATGGCAAATTCTGCCCTTGGCACCCCCGGTCCGGCGTGGCCCGTTCATCTTGCGCGGCGTGGCCCGGCTGAAGGAGGGCGTAAGCGTGGCCCAGGCCAATGCCGAAATGGCTGGCCTCGCCCGGCAGGTTGAGCTTTCCGATCCAAAGGGTGCGGAACATCTTCATTATCCGGTCGAGTCGCTGCGAGAGACCATCCTCGGTGACACACGTCCGCTTATCAGAGCCCTGGCGGGAGCCGCTTTCCTGGTTCTGCTCGTTTCCGTCTTCAACATTGCCAACCTCATTCTCGCCAGGGCCATCTCGCGGCAGCAGGAGATGGCGATCCGGCTCAGCATTGGCGCTGGATTTCGCCGCCTGTTTCGACAGTTGCTCACTGAGAGCGCGATGCTCGTGTTCATGGGTGGGGCTGTGGGTGTGTTGCTTGCCGCCCTGTCTATCAGGGCACTACGGTTGCTTGCACCTCCAGGAATTCCACGACTCGACACGATCGGCATGGATGGTCGTGTTCTGTTGTTCACATTGGTGGTGTCAACTCTCTGTGGAACGATCTTCGGACTTATCCCGGCATTTGCGGCTACTCACAGCGATCTCACGCGGCCTCTGAAAGAAAGCGGGCGCGGAACAGGAGAGAGTCGCGGACATCGAACGCTTCGCAGTTCGCTGGTGGTTGCCGAGATCGCGCTTTCAGCGGTGCTTTTGGCATGTGCCGGACTCCTCATTCGCAGCTTTCTGACACTCGACAACGTGCCGACTGGCTTTACTGCTCAGGCCGATCACCTCATCCTGATGCGAATCTCACCAAGCGGCGACCACTATGCGCAAGAGCAGACGCTGTCGGTCTACTGGGGTGAGGTCATTCGGCGCATCAGCGATTTGCCGGGAGTGGAATCGGCAGCCCTGGCTGTCTGGCTGCCGCCGGATCACTCCGCCATGAGCGACAGTTTTGAAATTCAAGGCAGAACGCCACCCGACGGCGGGCCCGTAGTTCCCGTGCCGATCGTCACGCAGGACTACTTTAAGACGCTGCAAATTCCGTTGCTTCGCGGTCGTTCTTTCGACGGCCGGGATACGATGACATCTCCGCGCGTGACGATTATCAGCCAGGATCTTGCTCGCCGCTACTTTCCCGGAGAAGACCCGATAGGCAAACAACTGAAGCATGGCGGTCCGCAATCGAACAACCCGTACATGGAAATCGTGGGCGTGGCGGCGGACGTGAAATACGAGGGCATGGCCGTACCGGATGAACCAGTGTATTACCAGGCAAGCTCGCAGTCTCCTGACCGTCCCATGTGGCTTGTGGTTCGCGCTCAAGGCGACACAAACCCGCTGTTCTCCGCGATCAGGTCCAACATCGCAGCGATCGATTCAAACGTGCCGGTTTCAAACGTGGGCACGATGGCGGAAGCCATGTATGAAACTGTCGCTCTGCCGCGTTTCCGCTCGGCCCTGATGGGCACCTTCGCGGTTGTGGCTCTTTTGCTCGCAGGAATCGGAATTTATGGCGTGATGGCCTATTCGGTGTTGCGGCGCACCCAGGAAATCGCCGTCCGTATGGCCCTCGGCGCAACTCGCAGCGCGGTCGTTTCCATCGTCCTCAAATCCGTTCTCATGCAAACGGCGATTGGGCTTTTGTTGGGCATTCCCATTGCCTTCGTTGCCGGCCATCTCATCGCCAGTCAACTATACGCAACCAGACCATACGACCCACCCATATTTATTGGCGCCACGCTTGTGCTGGTGTTTTGTTCACTGATGGCGGGCATCATTCCTGCGCGCCGCGCGGCGTCAATTGATCCGATGCGAGTGCTTCGAGCGCAATAGGAGCTGGAATCCCTGAGCAACGAGCTGACGACTTGCCTGAGTTGAGACCAGGGATGCGATGGCGCGCATAATTCTCAGTTGGCGCTCAATCGACTCCGCTCAGATGACGTCCTGATGGAGAGGAACCAGCTTATTCCTCAATGCGGTATGTGAATTCCTCGATCACAGGGTTGGTGAGCACTTCGCGAGCGATGCGCTCGACCTCGGTGCGCGCCTTCTCCGCGGGCAACCCATCGGCCAGCGAGAGCGCGAAATACTTGCCCTGGCGCACCGCGGTGACTTCGGCGAATCCGATCTTGTGCAGGGCATTCTGGATGGTCTGGCCTTGCGGGTCCAGGACCGACGTCTTCAACGTGACATAGACATGCGCCTTCATTATCCGTGATTATATAGGGGTCTGCTCACGGCATCGGGATCACCTTGACCCGGCAGGGTGAGCGGGACCCCTGTTCCGGTGGATCGCCGGCGGTTTCCCATTTTCCCGGAAAGTTCATTCAGACCGAGCACCTTCCCACTGATAAAGGAGAAGCAAGAAGAGATGGTTAATTATTTGGAGCTACCGGTCGGTGACCGCGCACCGGAGGTCTTTCGAGCGGTTATCGAGATTCCGAAAGACGGAACCAACAAGTTTGAATACGACAAACAATTGCACGTCTTCAAACTGGACCGGAACCTGCACTCGCCGGTTCATTACCCCGGGGATTATGGATTCATTCCATCGACGTTGAGCGACGACGGCGACCCGCTGGACGTGCTGGTGCTGGTGCCGGGACCGAGCTTTCCCGGGTGCGTTCAGGAGGTGCGCCCGATTGGCCTGCTGGAGATGCTGGACCAGGGGACACTGGACGAGAAGGTACTGGCGGTCGGCAAGAATAATCCACGCTATACGAACGTATGGAACTACACCGATATTTACCCGCACATGCTGAAGGAGATTACGCACTTCTTCTCGATCTACAAGGATCTTGAGGGCAAGCGCGTGGAGGTGAAGGGGTGGCACGACGCGGCCTATGCGCGGGATCGCGTGGTGCGGGCGGTGAAGATGTTCGGGGAAGGCAAGGCGAAACCCGCAACGGCACACAAGGCGAAGGCGTCGAAGTAAAGCATTGCTGGTTCTCGCGGCTTTCGATGCGGATTGATCAGGTTCTCGCTTTCCCACCCTAGCGACAAAAACAAAAACATCGCTAGGATGGGGCACCCGGCGTCGAAGTAAAGCATTGCAGGTTCTTGCCGCTTTCGATGCGGATTGATCAGGTTCTCGCTTTCCCACCCTGGCGACAAAGACGTCGCCAGGATTGGGCATCCAAGTTCTT
Organism: uncultured Acidobacteriaceae bacterium; assembly: GCA_963800145.1. Taxonomy (GTDB): domain Bacteria; phylum Acidobacteriota; class Terriglobia; order Terriglobales; family Acidobacteriaceae; genus Telmatobacter. Next base: position 689,916 of record CAWCZX010000003.1, read on the forward strand.
GAGCCGTTCCAGCCAAACGAAAAATCAGTCTGCGGCGGGGACGGCAGCGAGACGGCGGCGGGCCAGCGGGAGAGCGGTGAGCCAGTAAAGCACTGGTCCCAGGAGCGCGACGCAGGTCGCAAAGAGAAGCGCTGAGATGGATCCCATCAGCTTTTCGTTGCGCGAGGCGTAGAGCGCAAAGGCGATGAGCGCTGCCGGGCCGACCGCAAGAGAACAGGCAAAGAGCAGGTTGCCGGCCTTGAAGGGCCGGGGAAGTTCAGGCTCGCGGACGCGCAATACAATCAACGCCACAAACTCCAGCAACAGGCTCGAGCCGTAGAGGATGAGGTCGATGGAGATCAACCGTTCAAAGGGCAGCTTGAGCGCGAGCGCCCAGGCCAACCCGCACAAGAGGACGCTGACCCACGGCACTCCGCGCTGATTACGGCGTGCCAGCACGAGCGGCAGCATTCCGTCTTCGGCCATGGCCATGGGAAGGCGCGTGTAGCTCATCGCCAGCGCGTTGAACATGCCGAGACCGCAGATGATTCCACCTGCCACCACGGCGTAGCCCAGCAGCGGACCGCCGATGGAGATGGCTGCGGTCATCCAATCGCCGGTTGAGAAGCTGGCAACCGAAAGGCCAGACAGCGCCATGGCGAGCAGGGGCAAGATGTAGGTGATGGCCACAAGCCCGGCTGCAGCGATCATGGCGCGCGGATAGTTGCGCTGCGGGTCCTCCACTTCCTGAGCCACGGTGGAGGCGTTGTCCCAACCCATGTAGTTCCACATGGCGACCATCACGGCCGTCGACAGGGCGGCGCCGGAGCTCGCGTTGCCCCATTGCACCGCAGGATGGAGCGTAAATCCTCGCCAAACGCCGACGGCGACGAAGACGGCAAACGGTGCCAGCAAGAGTACGAAGAGGCCCACGGAGCCGTCGCCAACTGCCGGGGCGCCGCGCAGGTTCCACACGCAACACAGTGCCACCACGGCGATTGACCACGCATAGCCGAACCCTCCGGCGGTAAGGGCGGGGTTGAACCGGCCAAGATAGAGGACAAAGATGGCAGGATAGATGGCCATGTCGAAGATGCTGGCGGAGAGAGAAAGCCAACCTTCCTGGTATCCCCAGAAGGGGCCGAGCGCGCGGCGGACCCAGACGTAAAATCCGCCTTCGGCCGGAATCGCGCTGGCAAGTTCGCCGATCATCAGCGCAGTTGGAAGGGACCACAGGATCGGCAACACGAGAAGAATCGCGATCGCCTTGCCGAACCCCGCGCCGCCAAGAATGTCCTCAATCCCATAGGGGCCGCCCGACACCATGAAATAGGTGGCGGCGATCAGCGGCAGAAGAAGCATCTTTCGCCGTGCGGGTTTGAGGGCAAAAAGCATAAGTGTGAATCTAACAACTCTGCTTCCGGGCACAAAGGGAAAAGTGGGACGGGGCTGATTTCTCAGTCTGCGATTCTGGCCTTTCGGGCGGTACCGGAAGACTATTGCTCAGGGCAAGCGCCTTAAAGACGGCATTCCGCGAAGGACTAAAGCCTTTGCACGACAAAGCGATCCATTTTGCACGTTACTTTTGTTTGTTTTGAGGTGTTCGGGCGCGCCGGTCGGCCGAAGTTGCTGTGCTTTGATTAGAGGTGTTCACTCTGATGAAGTACGGGCTTGGCTGTGAGCGAGGGGGTCAACTGCGCTCGCGGCAAATGCGGTCGGTAGCGATCTTTCGATTGTAAAGAGATGAAGTCGAATGAGTCGACTTCACTATGCTGCCGCGCCGGTTCCTGTCACCTGGTCTCCCCGGATCATTCCCAAATTTCAGGCGAGTCTGCGTTTGGCAGGCTGGGCCGGTGATGTGACATAGCTCTGAAGTGAATGCAACTTCCATTTGAAACAGCAAAGCACCGCAGGCAATCCCTGAAGGACAGGTAAGCCGGCTGCAATTCGGAAGGCATTGATCCCTTGTATGCCCGACCAGGAGTATCCATGCACGGTAGATTCGAACGCCTTTGCGCCTCCAATCTCACGCTGGCTGTTGCCTCACTCTTTACGACGATTTGGATGCTCTCAGGCTGCTCCAGCTTTACTGTCAACGATCCCAGCTACTTTACCGCCATCTCCGCGGGGAGCGGCACGATCCGCGTGAACCAGCAAATTCAGCTCACCAACAACGCAAAGGCCACAGGAGTGCCGCTGATCTATTCAGTAAACGGGATCGCCGGGGGCAATGCAGAACTGGGCACCGTGGACGGTAACGGCCTTTACACCGCGCCCGCAATTGTTCCCATTCCCAATACGGTGAAGATCACCAGCATCGCGAGCAAGTTTCCGGCCTATCCGCCCGGATCGGTGAGCCTGGGTGTTTTGAATCCCATTCCCATTCTCGGCTCCGTAACGCCGTCAGGATTTTCAGAAGGGACGACGACGGTTACCGTGAACGGGTCGCAGTTTGTTTACGGCGCGCAGATTTTGTGGAATGGTGTCGTAGTTCCGACGACCTTTGTTTCGGGAACGCAGTTGGTGGCCGCGATTGCCGCGCCGAATCCCGGGACGTTTCCGCTGGTGGTCAGCAATCCGGACCCGGGGTCGGCTAATTCTGCAACAGCCTCTGTGTTGGTTGGCCCAGGAAATGTGGTCCTGCAGTTGCAACCGGGACAAGGCACCGATGTGCGCGTGAGCAACAAGCTGAATCTCGGGCTCACCGTGATGGGAACGAATAATACCGGCGTCAATCTGATGGTGAATGGAATAGCGGGCGGAAATGCGCAGATCGGCACGGCAGTGTCGAACGCAGATGGATCCATCACCTATACGGCACCACCGGTTGTTCCCACGCCGAGTAACATCGTCCAGCTTACGGTGGTCAGCGTGGACAATCCGGCCGTTTCAATCACCCGCGACATCGCCGTGCTGAATCCGATTCCGATTCTGACTTCGGCTTCACCGATGTCATTCAATGTGGGAACGGCGACGGTGGTTGTGACGGGGCAGGACTTCATTTCGGGCGCGCAGGTATTGCAGAATGGCTCGGCAGTGCCAACAACATTCAACAGCGGCGGCCAATTGACCGCGACGCTCAACCTGACTGAGCCGGGCAATCTTGACCTGCAAGTGTTGAATCCCAATCCCGGCCCCGCAACGTCAGCCGATCTGATCGCGCAGGTGCAAGGCACGCCACCCGTGCCTGTGGTCACTCCCGAAGATGCCTCACGGTTTTTGGAGCAGGCAACGTTTGGCGCAACCGACGCGGGCATTCACCACCTGTCGCTCATCGGCTATCCGGCGTGGCTGAACGAACAATTCAATACACCGCAAGTGCCACAGGAGCCCGCGGTTGAGCAGGCTCTGATACTCAACAACGCGCCCTGCGCCACAGGCGACTTGAAGTGCAATGCAGCACTGTTTGTTCAGAACGACCAGAACGAAGCACTCGTGCAGAATGCGTTCTGGCAGCAAAGTATGACGGGCAGCGATCAGTTACGTCAGCGCGTGCAGTACACGCTGTCGGAATTGTTTGTGATTTCGGGTTCAAATTTCGCAGTGCAGAACATGCCGCGAGGTGAGGCCAACTACTACGACCTTCTCGGTGCAGACGCGTTCGGGAACTTCCGCCAGTTGCTGCAGGACGTGACATTGAACCCGATGATGGGTCAGTTCCTGTCTGTGCAGGGCAACGACAAGGGCAATGCCACGACGGATCCGGATGAGAATTATGCACGAGAGGTGATGCAGCTTTTCACGATTGGGCTCTACCAACTCAATGACGATGGCACACAGAAGCTAGGTTCGACAGGACAGCCCATACCAACCTACTCGAATACGGACGTGATGGGACTGGCCGCAGTATTCACGGGCTTCAGCTGGAACATACCGGGTAATAGCAGTGATACCGCGTGGTCAAGTTGCTGCATTTACGTCGGCCCCGGCTACGGCGAAGATCTGCTGCCGATGCAGAGCTTCCCGAGTCATCATTCAACTGTAGAAAAGGATTTCCTCGGCGTGACCATTCCGGCTTCCGGTTCGCCGGACCCGAATGGCGACCTCACGATCGCATTGGACACTCTGTTCAATCATCCCAATCTGCCTGCATTTTTTTCAAAGCAGATGATTGAGCACATGGTCACCAGCAATCCGAGTCCGGCATACGTGGGCCGTGTTGCCGCGGTGTTCAAGGACAACGGACAGGGCGTGCGCGGAGACATGAAGGCGGTGATTACCGCGATCCTGATGGACCCGGAGGCGCGGGATTCCGCAGGCGACTTCAGCAATCCCCAATATGGCAAGGTTCGGGAAGCGCTGCTCCGCTATACGGAGTGGGCGCGGGCATTCACGGCGCAGTCGCGCACGGGTTCCTATTATCTGGGAGACACCGAAGACCCGATCTGGGGACTGGGCCAGATGTGGCTTCGTTCGCCCACGGTTTTCAACTGGTTTGCGCCGGGGTATGTTCCACCCGGCACCAGCATCGAGCAGGCCGGCCTTGTGGCGCCGGAGATGCAGATGACGAACGTCTCTTCGGTTGTGGGCTACCTGAACTATATGCAGTCCGCGATCGGCAGCGACGCCAACGATGGCGCCGATGTGTTCTCGTCCTACGACACCGAGATGGGGCTGGCGGCAACACCTGACGCACTTCTCGACCGGATCAATCTGCTGCTGATGTCGGGCGAAATGGACAGCACGCTTCGCAGTCAAATTCTGAATGCGGTGAACTCAATCGCAATACCGTCAGGCGATCAGAATGCGATCAATGCCGCGCTGGCGGCCCGCGTGCAAACGGCGATCTATCTAACGATGGCGTCGCCATCATTCAGCGCCCAGTTTTAAGGAGCCCTATGACGTGCAAGTGTGAGCAAACCCGTCGGCAATTTCTCAGAACGGCTTCAATGGCCTCCATGGCAGGCATGTACGCAAGCCCATTCTTACTGGGACTGAACTCAGTGGCGGCCATGGCCCAGGGAACGGGTACGACCGACTATCGCGCCCTGGTCTGCGTTTTTCTGCAGGGAGGCAACGACGGTCACGGAACCGTGATCGCAACCGACCCGGACTCCTTCAGCGCATTTACGCAGGCACGATCGGGAGCCCCGGGACTCGCTTATCCGATGAGCGAGTTGTTGCCGATCGTTTTGAGGACGCCGCAGAGCGGCCGCACCTTCGCGCTGAACCCCGCGTTAGTCGGAGTACAGAACCTGTTCAATGCCGGACGCGCTGCAATTGTCGCCAATACCGGGACGCTGATCGCTCCCGCGACCAAGGCGCAGGTCAACGCCAACTCGGTTCCGTTGCCTGCCTCGCTGTTTTCGCACTTCGATCAAACGGCGGCGTGGCAGGCAATCGCTTCAAATGGCGGCAGCGCAGAACACGTGGGATGGGGCGGAGCCGTAGCCGACGTGATTGAGAGCATGAATCTGAATTCAAACTCCATGTTCACGTGCATCTCGACGGCGGGAATCGCGCTCTTTCTTTCGGGGCAAACATCGTTTCAGTTGAACGTGACTCCCGCGGGCCCGATCCCGATCTCCGGATTGGCGCAGCCTCTGTTTGGGCAGTCTGCGGGAACCAATGCGCTTGCGTCGATCCTCACCGCTGACGAAACCAACCTGTTCGCCAAGGAGTATGAAGTAGTCATTACCCGGTCGACCCAGGCGCAGGCGCTTCTGGCGTCTTCGATGCTCGCGGCAGGCCCCGGAGGGATTCCGAATCCTCCGCAATATCTTGATCCCATCACCAATAAACTCACGGACAACCCCCTAGCGGCTTCGCTGCAGACCGTTGCCAGGATCATCGCGGGAAAGAGCGGGCTGGGCGTGAACCGGCAGATATTCTATGTGCAACTCGGCAGCTTCGATACGCACGACGGCCAGGCCGCGCAGCACGCGCGCCTGCTGACGCAGCTTGGACAGGCACTCGAATACTTTGACGGCACGATGACAACACTTGGCATGGGCAACCAGGTCACAACATTCACTGCATCCGATTTCGGCAGGACGCTGACGAGCAACAGCGACGGCACCGATCATGGATGGGGCAGCCACCACTTCGTTGTGGGCGGCGCGGTCCAGGGTCAGGATATGTATGGTTCTTACCCGGTAATCGGCGTGAATCAAGCCAACGACGTCGGGTCGGGCAGGTTGATTCCGACGACTGCGGTCGACCAGTATGCGGGAACGCTGGCGCGCTGGTTCGGACTCTCCGATGGCCAGATTCGACAGGTCTTTCCAAACTTTGCAAATTTCGGTTCCAGCCCATATCTGGGGTTCATGGGCTGACCGCATGCAGCGGGCTTGGTTCCCTCCGTATCGACGATCTCGCCATACCATCAGAGCACTGCACTTAAGGAATCGTCGTGAAAGCAACTGCCCGATACCACCGATATTCGGCGATACATGATCGGCGAGGTCTTCTCAGCGCTGGCCCAATGCGCTTAAAGACAGTGGCTCAAGACACCTGGATTTAGAGCATGTGCCGCGCCCAGCCCTCGAGCCAGGAGCGTGAGATCGATATCCATGACTCATTGAAGTAGAGACCCGTAGCGGTAAGACCCACAGCAATAACGAGGAAGGCTCCCGATAGGAACTGTTTCATGATCCGATCGCGTTTCCAGTCCCAGAGAAACATGACAACGATGAGGAACAGATTGCCGCCCTCGTAAAACATGTACGTACCGAAAAAGGAAGTTGGTGGAGGCAGAAAAAGGCCCACCATCCGGGAAAAACCCGCATCGCTGATGCAGATGATGGCCAGAATGAGCACGCGCCGATGGGCGGCGGAGTTGCGGCGTATGAGAATGCCCCAAAGCAGCAGCACGGCCATGCAAATGACTCCGCTGAAGGCGATGGAGAGGAATTGTGGAGGCAGAGCGCCGGGAGTCCGCAGGTTCAAGGCCTGCCAACTGAGTTCGGACCAGGGGGCGATGACCATAATGAGAGCGGCGCAGCCGGCCGCAAACCAGCCGAAACGGCGATGGATGCGGACGTTGCCGGTTTCGACCATGAGCACAAGCGCGGTGGCAGTGAGCAGCCAGAGCGTGGTGGCGATGGCATGGACGTGGACGATCTTGGGTACAGGCGGCTGCTCATGGAGATAGTTATGCAGATCGAAGCCGAAGCCAACGCCCACGAACACCCAGAAGAGGGCGAGCCAGACCAGCGCAGCCCGGCGATCTTCACGCGCGGGCCAAGATGCGGTTGTATGGATGTGCACGCGCTTTGTCCCCCTGTCGGTGAGAGCCATACAACGCTGGAATTGATAGGAAGATCATTCTTGCATGTTTCGCTGATTCGCAGTGGATCTTCTGATCTTCGCCAGTTCTCGATGTTCAGGTAATCGAGCATGTTCACAAACGCTGTGCAGGCGAGACCTGATCGCGGCCGGTAAAGCATCAAGTGCCGGCAGTTCGTTCTGAGTACCTTTCACATAGTCTCCCTGGGCTCAAATGCTTGTAGGGGAGAACGATGGGTAATTTAGAGGACGCCCCACGATCATCGAAATGCGACAATTGAGAAGTCCTTTCGATTTCGAGGACAGATAGTGGGCGCCGGGTGATTTGGAACCGGCACCAGAACCGGCACCGTAATGAAGAGTGATCGGCTAAGAGTTGGATAATATGCGTATAAGCTGATCAGATACAATAAGATGCGAAACAAAAGGGCCTGTAGCTCAACGGTTAGAGCAGGGGACTCATAATCCCTTGGTTGGGGGTTCAAATCCCTCCGGGCCCACCATTGAACGCACGTCTACTCTTTTCGCAAATCCAGTTTTCTACACTGTTGCGGTTTCGTCATTCTGAATTCTTTCTTCCTCAATCGGATTGGATTCATGGACTTCGTGTGCTGCTCCTGGCGAAACTTGCTGCGGCCGGGAAGGCTTCGGAGCTGTTCCGCGACGCTCGCAGGCGGTGACAAAAATGGTATTCTGGGGTCGAACACTACGCGCGTTTCCCTTTTGGGGGGTCTGTTCTGAGCCGCGTTCTTGTTCATCAAATGAATGTTGCACGGCAAGTTCCCGGCTCGATTAGCTTTGAATAACTACATCAAAAAACGTGAGTTCAGTCGCGCAAGGGTCCTCGTCTTTCTGGGGTTGGCGTTCTGTGTTTTTACCTGGGGTCTTCAATACAAGCTTTCTCTATACGATCCACCGCAGTCTTTGCCGCACCAGGTTCCCAATGCCAAACTTTTGACCAATGAAGAACAAGCCAGGATGGCGGACGTTCTACGCACGATGGCAACGGAGCCCACCGCCAGGATTATGATTCGTGGATTTGGCGTCCTTTTATTTCTATTCATTTGCCTTAGCGTAGGAGATCCGTGCGCATCCGCGGAGGCAGCGCTGTCGTCGGATGAGACGTCGCATTCAGGCCCTGCATATTTCGGCAGCTTCTTCGTTCGACCCCCGCCACTTCTTTTCTAGTTTCACCGTCATCATATTTACTGGCGCATTCAGCTCGGACCAATAGTCTGTTGCTGCGTGGCACATGCTGCCGCTCCGGCTTTTCCGGAGAATGGGATGCGTCGTTCTGAGACCCGGACAACGACAAACTTCAATTCTGAGGTCAATCGAGAAATGCGAGAGCGAACTATCTTCTTTTTCGCCGCTGGAATCACGCTTCTGTTGGCGGGCGGTGTTGTTGCCTGCAATTCCCATGGTCCGCGCATCGACGCTGACGCAGCCGAGATTCCATCAGCTACGGTTGCCGTAGCCGCACGGGGAAACATCGCGCACGTACTGAGCCTGGCAGGGCAGTTTCAACCCTACCAGGTGGTCGACGTTCACCCCAAGGTGACCGGCTTCATGTCGAAGATCAACGTCGACATTGGCGACCGGGTTCACAAGGGTGAAGTGCTCGCTGTGCTGGAGGTCCCGGAACTGAATGCGCAGTTGCAGGGCACTGTGTTCCAGATGCAGCAGACCAAGGACGACCTGCTCCGCGCCCAGCATGAGATCAAGCGGGCAGAGGCCCTGCATGCGGCAGTCCACTCCGATTATGAACGTCTGCTGGAGACGTCGAAGGCGCAGCCGGGGCTGATTGCGCAACAGGAGTTGGATGACGCACAGGGAAAGGATCTGTCTTCAGAGGCGCAGGTGGATGCAGCGAAGGCCGCGGCCTCTGCCGCGGAGCAGGGCGCAGAAGTGGCCCACTCGGACAACAGCCGAGTGCAGGCCCTCAAGAATTACACGAACGTAGTGGCGCCCCTGGACGGCGTGATCGTCTGGCGCTATGCCGATACAGGCGCTCTGATTCAGAGTGGCGAGAATTCAAACCAGCAAGACATACCGATTGTCAGACTCTCTGAGAGCGGCCTGTTGCGATTGCGCATGCCGATTCCGGAAGACGATATCCGCTACGTGCATATTGGCGATCCGTTGCAGATCAGGGTCGATGCCATTGGCCGTTCTTTCACCGGCAAGGTGGCGCGTTTCACACGCGACGTGAGCTTCGAAACCCGGACCATGGAAACAGAAGTTGATGTGAAGAACGAGGACCTTTCGATCGCTCCGGGCATGTATGCCAATGCAGAACTGCAACTTGCCCATGCGGACAATGTGACGACCATTCCGGTGGAAGCGCTGGTGTTGCGCGGGAATCAGAACACGGTGTATCTGCTGGACGCAAACAATCGGGTTCACGTGCGCGAGGTCGAGGTTGGGTTGCGGGGATCGAAGCTGGCCGAGATCAAGAGCGGTCTTCAACCTGGCGATCACGTCATCCTGGGCGGGCAGGACCAGTACACAGAAGGGGAACAGGTGAGGCCGATTCTCACGCAGACTCCGGCTTCAGAACAGGTGCGGGAGGCAGGCAGCACGATCGACATGAAAGCGGAACAAGAAGAGAGCAACGGGGGGACGAAGTAATGCCGAAGTTCGCTCTTCGCTTTCCGTTTTTCATTATTATGTTGTGCCTGATGGTGGCCCTGGTGGGCGCGGTAACCGTGGCGCGCATGCCCGTTGATCTCTTTCCCTCGATTGACATGCCGGTAGTTGTGGTGGCGACTTTCTACAATGGCATGCCGCCGCGACAGATAGAAGCGGATATTACCAACACCTTCGAGCGGTTCTTCACTCTGGCTGCCAATGTGGATCACAGCGAATCGCGGTCGCTGACCGGCGTGAGCCTTATCAAAATCTACTTCAAACCTGGCACCGATCCCAACGCGGCTTTGAGCAACATCGCCAACCTGGCGATGGCCGATTTGCGCCGCCTGCCGCCGGGAACTCTGCCGCCCGTTGTGCTGGGCATGGACGCTTCGACACAACCGGTATGCCTGGTGACCTTGAAGGGCCAGGGGTTGAACGAGACACGACTCAAGGATCTGGCTCAATTTCAAGTGCGTAATCAAATCTCCAATGTGCAGGGCGCGTCGGTCCCGCAGCCGTACGGTGGAACCTATCGGCAGATTCAGATCTACGTTGACCCGCAGAAACTGGAGGCGCGCAACCTGAGCCTGAACGATGTGGTCAAGTCGGTGGACAGTTCGAACCTGATTTTGCCGGCAGGCGACGTGCGCATCGGTTCAAAGGACTTTAACATTTACGCCAACAGCCAGTTTCCCGACGCCAACGCGATGAACGAGATGCCGCTGAAATCAGTGGGGAATGCGTCGGTGCTGGTGGGCGACATCGGCAAGGCGGTGGACGCAGGCGCATTGCAATACAACATTGTGCGCATCGATGGGCAGCGCTCCGTCTACGTTCCAGTCTTCAAGCAGGGCGGCGACAGCAACACCATCACCATCGTCAATGGAATGAAGGCCGCCATCAAAAAACTGGTCGACATTCCGGAGTCGCTCAAGACCGCAGTCGTCTTCGATCAATCGGTCTTCGTCAAGATGGCCATCGCGAACGTTTCGAAGGAGGCGGGCATTGGACTGGTGCTGACGGGCCTGATGATCCTCGTCTTCCTGGGCAGCCCGCGGGCAACGGTCGCGGTAGTCATCTCCGTTCCGCTCGCGATGGTGGCGTGCCTGACTATCAGCAACTATATGGGCGGCTCAATCAACACGATGATTCTGGGCGGCCTGGCTCTGGTCTTCTCGCGTCTCATCGATAACGGCGTCATCGTGCTCGAAAACATATTTCGCCACATGGAGCAAGGTGAACCGCCGGTGATCGCTGCCGAGCGGGGCGGAACAGAGGTCTCGATGGCCGTGCTGGCCGCTACCTTTACCACCGCCATCGTTTTCTTTCCGGTCACGTTCTTCAGCGGAGTAAGTAAATACATCTTCACACCGCTCGCACTCGGCGTGGTGCTGTCGATCTTCGCTTCTTACTTCTTCGCCATGACCGTGGTGCCGCTCTACTGCGCCAAATTCATTCGCATGAAAGATGAGGAGGAGCACAGCGCAGAGCGGAAGCAGGGCCTCTTCAGCCGCTTCGACAGAAAGTTCAATGAAAAGTTTCAGGCGATGCTGAACTGGTACGAAGGCCTTGCCAAGAGGGCGATGCGTCGTCCCGGTTTCACGACCCTTGTAATTGCTGCGGGCATGGTACTGGTGCTTGCGGTCACAGTGCCGTTCGTAGGCCGCGCTTATTTCCCTCGCACCGACCCCGGGCAATTCATCATTGATGTGCGCATGCCCAGCGGAACGCGCCTTGGCGTGAGCAACGACTATATCGCGAAGGTCGAAGACGTCATCCGCAGCGTGGTAACCTCCGAGGATCTGGGCATGATCGTCTCCAACATCGGCGTCTATCCCGACCTTTCAGCGATCTATACCACCAATGCTTCGATGGATACGGCCTTTGTGCAGACCAGCCTGAAGGAAGGTCATAGCGTCGGCAGCTATGTGTATATGCGCGGGTGCAACGAAAGCTCTCGCGCGAGATGCCGGAGCTCTCCACTTACTTCCAGGCCGGCGGACTGGTTGACTCGGTGATTAATCAGGGATTGCCGGCACCGATCGACATCCAGGTCAGTTCAACCGACATTGACGGCGCGTATGCGCTGGCAAGCAGCCTGGCCGAAAAGATCAAAGTTATGCCGAATGTGAGCGGAGTGTACATTCCGCAGAGTCTGGATTACCCGGGCATTGAGTTGAACATCGACCGTGAAAGGGCAAGCCTGATCGGCCTCACTGCCAAGGACGTGGTGGACAACGTGATTACCGCGATGACTTCAGACGGCATGGTGGCGCCCAGTTACTGGATCGATCCCAAGACCGGCAACAACTATATGGTGACGGTCCAATACAACAACCGAGTTCTCAATAACATGACGATGCAGGACTTTGAGAACATTCCACTGCGCGGCGTCCGGCCAGCCGGCTACTCGCCGATGGATGAGGCTCGCGGGCTGATCCCCCCGCCTCAAGCAATCTATGGAAGAGCGACCACACGAATGGCTATACGCCTCTCGGGTCCGTTGCCGATATCAAATTCATCAACACCCCTACGGAGGTGGATCACTATCAGATTCGGCCAGTCATCGATGTTTACGTATCAACCAGGACAGAAGCGCTGCAGAAGGTCAGCGCCGAAATCAATAAGCTTAAGGCAAATACGAAGACCGACAGGAACACCGTAGTGACAGTGCGGGGAGCCGTGGTCAGCATGAACGATTCATTTAAGGAATTCGGAGTGGGACTTATCGTCGCTGTGTTGATGGTCTATCTGATTCTGATGGCCCAGTTCGCATCGTTCATTGATCCGTTCATCATCCTCATGGCCATTCCGCCAGGGCTTGCGGGAGTCGCGATCATTCTGCTGATAACCGGCAGCACGCTCAACATCATGTCATTGATGGGCGTCATTATGATGACCGGCATCGTGGTTTCAAACAGCATTCTGATCGTGGAATTTGCAGGCATTCTGCACAAGAATGGACTGCCGGTTCTAGACGCAGTGGTTGAGTCGTGCAAAGTGCGTCTGCGTCCGATTCTGATGACCTCGCTGGCGACACTGCTGGGCATGATTCCGATGGCACTCGGGCTCGAAGCAGGCAGCGAGCAATATGCGCCGCTGGCACGGGCCGTGATTGGCGGGTTGGCAGTTTCCGTCGTCGTCACCGTCTTTCTTGTTCCGGCCGTGTACCTGCTCATTCACGGCAGACATGACAAGCAGTCCGCTATTGAGAAGGAGGTGTAACGAATGACGACCCGAGCGAATGTCGGCCTTTCTTCCCGGTGCTTCTTCTCTTTGCGATTGCAGGCGTGGTCCCGGCTTTCGGACAGACCACGATTGCCAAACAGCCCCTGCCGAATGCTCCTTCGCCTCGGTTGATGGCAAGTTTGCAACAGCAGGCTGCGACGCCTGTGGGGAGTGCAAGTCAGTCGGCCGGAGCCATGAGCGGCCAGCCGGTCGATGCCAACCCGCGCCTGACACGGGCAGACGCCGAGCAGATGGCCATCAAGAATAATCCGAGAGTCAGCGTAGCTCACTTGCTCGCGTTGGCCCAGCACCAGGTTGTGCGGGAAACACGATCGGCCGAGTTGCCCACCGGGAACGCCAGCATTACTGCCGTGGAGGCGGAAAATGCAAGCCGCATCTCCGCGGGCTCATTGACTTCGTCACGCCTCTTTGAACATGCCGGAGCAGGCGGCGGCTTTACGCAGTTGCTGACGGATTTCGGTAAAACCGGCAACCTTGTTGCGTCTTCAAAGCTGCAGGAGAAGGCACAGAATGCGGATGCGCTGGCCACGACCGAGGACATCCTCATTGCAACGGATCAGGCTTTCTACGACGCGCTCCAGGCCCAGGCTCTTCTCACTGTTGCGCAGCAGAACGTGAATGCACGTCAGTCCACTCAGACCCAAGTCGGCGCGATGACCGCAAATAAGCTCAAGTCAACGCTGGATTTGAGCTTCGCGAATGTCAACTTATCCCAGGCGAAGTTGTTGCTCTTGAATGCGCAGGACAATGTCGACTCGACCATGGCGTCGCTGGATTCAATCCTCGGACTTGATAAGCGAGTCATCTACGACCTGGTTGACGCAGACCAACCTATGAATGCGCCGCCTCCGGATGTCGACCAGTTGACGCAGCTTGCGTTGCAGCAGCGACCCGACCTGCAAGCATTGAATCTGAGGCAGCAGTCCGCCGTTAAATACAGCCATGCCGAGCGCGACCAGATGCTGCCCAGCATCAGTGCCGCGGGAACCGTGGGAAGCGCACCTGTTCGGCCTGCACAGTATTACGTGACAAACTGGTGGGGCGCCATTGGGGTCAATATGAATATCCCGATCTTCAATGGCTTTCTCTATTCTGCCCAGGCGAAGGAAGCTGCGATCCGCGCGCAGGCGGCTTCAGAACAAAGCCGGGATCTGCGCGACCGGATCGTCCGCGATGTCCGTACTGCGTGGCTCGCGGCAAATACTGCGTATCAGCGAGTTGCGGTGACAACCGAGCTTTTGAAACAGGCTAACCAGGCGCTGGGGCTGGCGCAAACGCGCTACCAACTGGGATTGAGTTCGATTGTCGAACTCACCCAGGCGCAGTATCAGCAGACCGATGCTGCCATCGGGAATACCGACGCCCAGTACCAGTATCGGCTTTCGCTAGCGACCCTCAACTATCAAATCGGGGCCAATCCTTGAGTCGGTCAGTTTGCGCGCAGGCTGGCTCTTGACGCTATTCTTTGCGTATGTGCGGCCGATTCGCTCGCAAATCGACACAGGAGGTTCTCGCTGACTGGTTCGGCGTGGAACTCGAAGATATGCCGTGGTTTGCGCCTACCTACAACGCCGCTCCGCAGAGCGTGCAGCCGGTGGTGCGCTTGAATCGCGACTCGGGCCAGCGCGAAGTCGCCTTGCTGCGGTGGGGGCTGGTGCCGTATTGGGCCAAGGACGCCAAGCTCGCCTACACCACGATCAACGCACGAGCCGAAGAGGTGGCCGCAAAGCCTGCTTTCCGAGAGGCGCTGAAGAAGCGGCGCTGCCTGGTGCCCGCCGACGCGTTTTATGAGTGGCAGAAGCTTGACGGAAAGACCAAGCGGCCCCATGCGATTGCCCTCCGCAGCGGTGAACCTTACGCCTTTGCCGGGCTGTGGGAGCATTGGCATCCCAGGGAAGGCTCCCCACTCGAGACCTTCACGATAATTACCGCCGATGCGAACGAAGTGACCGAGCCGCTCCACGACCGGATGCCCGTAATCCTGGAAAGGCGCGACTACGACCGGTGGCTCGATGCCGGCGACGCGGCGCGCCCCCCAATCGACCTGCTCCGACCCTACCCCGCCGAGAAGATGCTCGCCTGGCCGGTCAGCAACCGCGTGGGAAACGTTCGCAACGACGATCCAGATTTGCTTGAGCACGCGCAAGCAGAGTAACTCCGCTTCAAATACTGCGAATTATCTTGACAACCAGCTAGTTTCGGGGTTTCCTGATTCCTATCCACACCTTGCTAAGTTCCGTGCAATATGTGCCAGTTAGGAACGAATCGGGGGCGGGGGGCGGAATCGATAACTAGCACCGCGACTTAGACTCGCATCCTCAGAGATTGGCTTCAGGGCCTGCGGATGCCGGTTGAAAGAGAACGTTGCCCAGAAGCGTCTGGACGGCTGCGTCGGCCTTTGTCCCCCAATGGCTGATCAAACTCCAGGGGTGGCGCTTTACGGTTCCTCCGATTGCACGAATTATGAGGAGAACCTATGACAGACCAAATCCCTTCCAGCGTGAATCAGGCCGGACTATCTGACAATGCGGCCGGCGGGCTGGCTTATATCACGATCATCCCGGCGATCGTCTTTCTGATCGTGGCGCCCTATAACAGAATTCCCTACGTGCGTTTCCATTCCTGGCAATGCATCTTTTTAGCCATTGCCTACTTTGCAGTGGACATGGTCATGATGATTCTCGGCAGGTTGCCGTTTCTTGGTTTGTCGGCTTTGTTCCTCTGGCCACTGGTAGCGCTTGGATTCTTTATCGTCTGGATCATTGTGCTGATCAAGGCATTCAATGGGGAGCGGTTCAAGTTGCCGATCATTGGCGATCTGGCCGAAAAGCAGGCCAACTCGTAGCGCCCCCGGACCCAGCATTAACTAAAGCAGTTTGCATAACGCAACAGGGCCACAGTATTACGCGGACGACCTGAAGTGAGGCCGTTCTCGCAAATGGGACTTGACGATGCATTGCGCTTTAGACCCGCAATGCACCGCCGAGCACCTGGGCAAGTCTCTCCCCTATGGTTTGGAAGTAAATCGTAAAGGAGCCACCGTGTCCGATTTCACTCCGTCTCCGTCGCAGCCCGCGCAAGCCGGGCTCTCCAATGAAGCCGCCGGCGCCCTGGCGTATGTCACCATCGTCCCGGCAATCGTCTTCCTGCTCATCGAGCCTTATAACAAGAATTCGTTCGTGCGATTTCATTCGTGGCAGTCCATTTTTCTGGGAATCGCCGCTTTCGCCATCAACACAGTACTGACGATCATTCCCGTGATTGGATGGATTCTGATCCCGTTTGTGGGTTTGGGGTTTCTCGCAATCTGGGTTTTCGTGCTGCTCAAGGCGCTGAAAGGCCAACGTTACGAGCTGCCCATTATCGGCAGATTGGCGGAACAACAAGCAGGGGCCTGAGGCATTCAGTATCACATTGATGGCGGCGCTGCAGAGGCGACAGATGCCTCAGCGCCGTTTGCCCTTTTTGGGTGGTCGCTTCTTGCCTTTCAAGACCCTGTGCGGGGCGTCTTTGCGCCTGCCCTTCTTCGGTTTCGATAGAGACCGAACGGGCGGTTTCCCGATGAGAGGCAGGCCCTCCTCCACGATCGAGAACTGCAGTTTCCGTTCCTGCGCAAGAATGCGGTCAAGAATCACCTGCACGCGATCGCCAGCGCGGAAGCGCCGTCCCCAGCGTTCGCCGATAATTTCGTGCGTATTTTCGCGCCAGGTGTAACGGTCATCGCGCAGTGTGTCAATGGGCACAAGTCCCTCTACAAATAAGTCGGTTAGCTCGACAAACAGGCCGAATTTAGCGGGGTTGAGCACCAGGGCGGCAAATTCTTCGCCGACGCGATCCTGCATGAAGCGCACCTTCTTCCACTCCACCAACTCGCGTTCGGCCTCGGCGGCGCGGCGTTCGGTCTGGCTGGTCTCTTCGGCAATCTGCGCCAGTTCCGGCTCGGGAATCGGGGGCTCTCCAATGTAGACCGGCGTTGAAGCGCCGGCTCTCTTGCGGCTGACGACGATGCCCGCCAGACCTTCATTGGGGTGTGTCCACGGCGAGCTGTGACGGTCTTCGGCAACCTGGCCGCGGCCGGACACGCCAGCCCGCAGCAGTGCCTTGGTGATGCGATGCACAATCAGGTCAGGATAGCGGCGGATGGGCGAAGTGAAATGCGTATAGGTGGGTGCGGCTAACGCGAAGTGGCCCTCGTTGATCTCGGAGTAACGCGCCTGCTTGAGCGAGCGCAGCATCAGGTAGCTCAGAATGCGCTCTTCCGGTTTTCCTTCGATGCGCGCCGCGAGCTTTTGATACATCTTGGGCGTCACGGGGATGTCTTCAACGACTTCGTGGGTGCGGGGATTGCGTCCGCTGCGCTGCGCGTCGCGGCGGTCTCCTCGAGTTTGAATGCGCTTGACCGGCAACGCGCCCAAGCCGAGAGAGTAGCCGAAGCTCGCAGCCAGCTCCTCGAATTGGACGACACGGCGCGGTTCCGGCTTCTCGTGGATGCGATAGAGCGAGGGCACGCCAAGGTCTTCGAGCCACGTGGCCACGCTCTCGTTCGCAGCCAGCATGAACTCTTCGATGAGCCGATTGGCCCACGTGCGCTCCGCCTTGGTCACGCCGCGCATCTGGCCCTGTTCGTCAAATTCGATCACCGGCTCGGGCAGGTCGAAGTCGATGCTGCCGCGCTCCTCGCGCCGCTTGTTCATCAGCACGGCGAGCGTACGCATGAGTTCGAAATCTGCAACCAGGCCTGGGTAGCGCGCACGCGTCTCGGCATCGCCTTCAAGGATCGCATGGACTTCGGTGTAGGTCATGCGAGCGGCAGACCGGATGACGCCCTCGACGATCTCGTAGCTCTCGATGCGGCCTTCCGGGCTGAGCTGCATGATGCAACTGAGGACCAGCCGGTCTTCGCCCGGACGCAGGCTGCAAATGTCGGTTGAGAGCTCCTGGGGCAGCATGGGAATGGCGCGATCGGGGAAATAGACGCTAGTCCCGCGAAGGCGCGCTTCCAAGTCGAGATCGGTACCAGCGTGGACATATTCAGATACGTCGGCAATGTGCACCTGTAGTTCGTAGCCCGCGCTATTGGGACGTTCCCGCACCAACACGGCGTCATCGAAATCGCGAGCGGTTTCGCCGTCGATAGTCACGATCGGTAATGAGCGAAAATCTTTACGGCGCTGAACCTCGGAGAGGTCGAGATGCGCCACGGCGCGCGCTTCCGCAAGCACATTGTCAGGGAATACATGCGGTAGCTGGTGCTTGCGGATCATCATTTCGACGTCCACACCAAAATCGTCGGGATCGCCGAGCACCTCAATCACGCGGCCCACGGGAGGCTTGAATGGCGTAGGCCAACTGGTGATCTCAACATCGACGACCAGGCCCTCCAGGCTCTCCGGGCTTTCAGGTTTTGAATGAGTGGTTGTTCCACGACCTAAGACGCGATGCGGTGATGCGTCTTCCGCGGCAGGCGGCAACTCCTGTCCAGGCGGAATCAGGATCGGTTGCGTCATGCGCTCGTCAAAGGGAATGACAACGTTGGTGGGGTGGCGTTCGCCACGGGAGTAGTGAAACGTGCCGATCACCGTGGGATTACGGCGCTCCAGCACACGGGCGATCCGGCCGAGGCGCCGGCCGTCGGCGCGCGGCGGTTCCAATTCAACCAGCACCTGGTCGCCTTGCATGGCGCCGTTTATCTCATTCGGCGGAATGAAGATATCGTCCACCACGCCGGAAGCCTGGCGCGGGTTAGGCCGCACAAAACCGTAGCCGTCGCGGTGCAGGTCGAGGCGTCCGGCGATAAGGTTGTCGCGTCCACCGGGCGCGCGCGGAATACTCCAATGCTCGCGGTCGAGCTTGGTCAAATCGCCGCGCACGGTCAGCCGGGCAAGGTGTTCCAACAAAAGGCGCCGTTCGCGCCCCCCGCCGAGACCGAGTTCGCGCACAAGCTGCTTGTATCCGGCTTTGCCGCCGGGGGAGCGGGCGATGCGCGTGATGAGTTCTCGATCGGTCATTACTCAAGAGTAGGTCAAGTCAGCCATACGCGCTTAGGGCACGTACCCCTCCCCGCGCAGCACCTTGCCGGGGAGTGCGCCCGTCATTTTGCCATCGGCGATTACCGGGACGCCGTTGACGAGCACATACTCCATACCCTCTGAGAACTGGTTGGGATTCTCGTAGGTGGACTTGTCGGTGATGGTTGCGGGATCAAAGACGACCACATCGGCCCACATGCCTTTCTTCAATACGCCGCGATCGGTGAGGCGCATGCGCTGCGCCGGAAGCGCTGAGAATTTCCGGATGGCGTCGGGGAGGCTCAACTCGTGCTCTTCGCGGACATATTTGCGCAGAATGCGCGGAAAAGTACCGTAGGCGCGGGGATGGGGATGCTCCTGGCCGAGAAGACCTTCCGGTGAAGTGCCCTGCGAGTCGTTGTCGATGGACACCCACGGCTGCTTCAGCGCCAGCAGGACATCCTTCTCATCCATGCCGAAGACGGCCACTTCGGTAAAGGCCTTGTCCTTGATGAGGATGTCGCAGAGCGCGTCGATAGGGTCTTCGTTCCATTGCTTCGCAATTTCACTTAACCGCTTCCCTTGCAATGACAGAAGTTCAGGATTCTGTACAACGGCGATCAGCACACCGTCGGGTCCCGGCACCTCCTGCCACTCGTTGTCCCAGGTCTCGCCTGCCGAGTCTTTGCCCGGCGTCAGCATGTCTTTGCGAATGCGCGCGCGCGTGGCCGGATCTTTGAGGCGCTCGATCAGCTTGGCGTCGCCGCCGTCATGGGCCCAGGGCGGAACAAAAGCGGAGAATGTGTTGAACCACGCGGTATAGGCATAGGTGTTGGCGCTGATGTCCACGCCCGAAGCTCGCGCCGCATCAATGCGCGCAACGATCTGCGGCATCTTGCCCCAGTTGGCTTTGCCCGCGGCCTTCAGGTGCCAAATCTCCACGGGAATATGCGCCTCACGGCCAATGCGCGCCGCCTCATCGATGGAGTCGAGCACCGCGTCGCCCTCGCTGCGCATATGTGTTGCGTAGATGCCGCCGTACTGGCTCGCCACCGATGCCAGCGCGATTATCTCGTCGGTCTTCGCATAGGGAGCTGGGGCATATTGCAACGCTGTCGACAGACCTACGGCTCCATCGCGCATCGCATCGCGGACCAGGCCCTGCATTTCCTGCAATTGCGCCGGTGTGGGCTGCACGTCGGCATCGCCCAGTACCATGCGCCGCGCCGAACTGGCGCCCATATAGCTGGCAAGGTTGATCCCCATGCCTTGCTTTTCGATGCGCGCAAAGTACTGGCGAAACGTCCGCCAGTCCGGCGTGATGTGGAAGTGCTCATAAGTTTCGTGGTCGGCGGCGAGCATGGCATCGTTCACCGGCGCAACGGAGTCGCCTTCGCCTGTAATCTCGGTCGTAATGCCCTGGGTAATCTTCGAAGGCAGTCGCGGATCGACGAGGATGGTCAGATCCGACTGACCCAGCATGTCGATGAACCCTGGCGCGACTACCCTGCCGCGCGCGTCGATGGTGCGTTTTGCGGATGCGTCGCCCAGGTTACCGATGGCGGCGATTCTGCCGCCGCGAATGCCAATGTCGCCCGAATACCAGGGCGAGCCGGTGCCGTCGATGATGTGGCCGTGGGTGATGACCACGTCGAAGGGTGGGGTCTGGGTTTGAGTCCGCGCCTTTATCGCCGAAGTGGCTGCCAGGGCTATCATCAACAGGCTCAATGCCGGGAATTTCGCTTTCGTATGCATTCTGCCCTCTTTGCGCGATTGTATGTTGCGGAATGAATTCATCCCAATTTCCGACCCTTGATTGTTGCTACAATTGACAATCAGCTAGTACCAAAGTTTTTGGCACTCGAACATACGCTGCGCGACGGCTTAGAATAGCTGCAGTGATGTGCTTGGGTCCGCCGAGCAGCACTTTTGATTTCGCGGGGTGGGCGTATTGCACGCTCTCCCGCAAACTTAGATTTTTGGGACCATGGATTGGCCCCTGCCTTGGCAACCCCCCAGTCCCACCAGGACAGAAAAGGAACTACCTTTGAGCGCTATGTGGAAACCCAACCAACAAGGACCGACGACCCCCAACCCAACTCCGGAGCCCTCTCGCCCTATGCCCCCATCGCCTTCGTTTGAACCCGCCCGCCCCGCCGCCGCCCCAACAACCTCCGGTGAACAGGCCGCCATTGGCAAAGGCCTCTACATCAAAGGCGAAATCACGGGCTCTGAATCGTTGTTCATCGACGGCAAGGTCGAGGGCAGCATCAACCTTCCCGGCAACCGCCTCACCGTGGGCCGGAACGGCCAGGTAACCGCCAGCATCACTGCCCGGGAAATCGTGGTTCTGGGCAAGGTGAAGGGCAATGTTTCTGCCACAGACCGCGTCGATATTCGCGCCGAGGGCGCGCTGACCGGCGACGTGGCTGCCGCCCGCATCAGCATCGAGGACGGCGCTTTCTTCAAGGGCGGCATTGATATTCGCAAGCCGGATTCCAAACAGGGCTCGGTGGCCGCGCCCGTCAACGAGTCGCACAAGACGGCCGTTCCGGCTTAGAGCAGTCCTGTCGTTCTCTCCAGTGCAAGAGCCCTCGCAGGCGCGGGGGCCTTTGTGCCTTGGGATGGATTCTGCTTCACGAGCTGCCTCGCCTGCGGGTTTCGCTGGGCGTCTAATCGGCTTAGCGGAGTCCGAGCCGCTGCCGTGCCACCCTGGGCAACACGGAGCCGGTTTTCGTAAGCACCCAGTCTGTCACTGCGAGCCACAGTGCCGTTCCTAACAGCAGAATGGCCAGGTCGCCCAACCGGCTCTGCGCGCCGCCCCCGTACTGGGCAATCCAGACTTGCTTCGCGATGCCTCCCAGCCAGGAAAAGATGACCCAGACGGCCGTTCCGCTCGCGATCGCGGCCAGGACGCAGCGGCCCAGTTCGGCAAAATCCAAGCTGGCCAGGGAAACCATGTGCCGCTGGTGCAGCAGGACGGCGATGGTCAATGTCTGCATGGCGATACCGATGTCTGAGGCGACAGCCAGACCCATGGCGCCCTGCCAGTGGAAGAACGACGCGTAGATCGGGAGCGAAACGACCGTGACGATGGTGCTCGCGACCATGGGCACAAAAGTGTTTCCCGCTGCATAAAATGCGCGCGAATAAATGGCCTGTGCCGACCAAAGAAATATGGAGAGAGAGAACACCGCGAAGTAGGCAAAGCACAGGCTTGCATCGTCTGCCGAAAAGCGGCCGCCTGTAAAGATCAAGTCGATCAGCGGTTTGCCCAGCGCCACCATGCCCGAAGCGGCCAGCATCCCCATGCAGGCCACGCGGGAAACCGAATCGGCTACCACGTTGGCAAATTCGTTGCGCTTTTCCTTTGCCCACAAGCTTGCGAAAAACGGCATGGACGCCGCGCCGGCGGCCTGAGCCAGCATGGCCATGGGAGCGGTGAAGAGCTGCTTGGCGTAGTTGAAGAGCGACACTGCACCGCCGATTGCCGAAGCGAAATGCCCGATGATCCACGTGTCCGCGGTGACCAGCGAAACTCCGGCCATGAGCGGCAGAGACAGCCGCACCCATTCGCGCAATCCTTCGTCATGCCAGTCGAGCATGGGCCTGTAATGTGTGCCGGCGCGTCGCGCAAACACCCAATTCAACAGGAACGGTCCACAAAACGCTCCGGCCACTGTACCGATGGCCAGAGAAGATACCCCCAGCCGCTTTTCAAGCAGGACACCGCCGACAATCGTGCCCAGGTTGTAGATGAGAGGCGAAACCGCCTGCACATTGAACTGCTTGCGCACCAGCAGCACCGCTCCGAAGACGCCGCCCGCGAAGAAGAAGAGCTGCGCCGGCAACAGGATGCGCGTGAGCATCACGCACAGCGCGGCCTTTTGCGGATCAAAGCCGTTAAACCACCAATGGATGTACCAGGGCGCGAAAATCTCGGCCAGCGCGATGGCCCCGCCAAGTACCAGGTACATTGTGCTCAGGATGACGGAAAGCGAACGCTCGCCTTCGGCTTCGCGCCCGGTTTCGCGATAGCCTGTGAGTATGGTGACAAAGGTGATCGACGCGGCTCCGCCAACCAGAAAGTACGAGATCATGTCGGGCAGGTAAAAGGCAGCGTTGAGCGCGTCGGCCTGCACGCCGCTGCCGAAGAGCCACATGATGTACTTGACCCGCACCAGCCCCATGATCCGCGACAGAAAGACCGACACCATCAGCACCACTGTGGCACTGAAGGCGGAGTGCGCATGCGACGGGCGCAGCATCCGCAAGCCGCGCGCCCAACGCGATTTCGGCTGCTGGTCCGGTTGAGCTGAGTGCGTCTCTGTCACTTGATTCGATTCTATCGGGGTTACGATCGCCGCGGCGTTACCATTCAGAGCCGCTGGCAGGCTTGCGGGCAACGTCCGTGACTTCAAGCAGGCCGGCCTGACAGGTCTTTCGGGATATGGGGCCAAAATCCCCGCGTATTCTTTTCTCAGGAGGCGTTGGATGCAGCGAAGGTTCGGATTGGTGGTCGTCCTCTGGTTGGGTGTGGAAGCTGGCGCTGTTGCGCAGGCGGTTCATGGCCGCGGGGGCATTACCCTTCCTGCTCCACCACCGGCCGAGGCCACCCCCGTTCTCGACAACTATTTCGACACCAGAATTCCCGACAGCTATCGCTGGCTCGAGGACGCCAAGAGCGAGGAAACTCGCGCTTTTATCGACGCCGAGAATGCCTATACGACGCACTACATGGAGCAGGCGCGCATCCGGCCCCAGGTGATCGACGGGCTTGAGTCTCTCGAACAGGTATCGAGCTGGTCGCTTCCCATCCAACGCGCCGGCAACTACTACTTTGAGAAACGGCTGGGGGGTGAAGGACAGGCCTCCATCTACATCCGCCGCGGCTGGACCGCCAAAGACGAGCGCCTCATCGACCCCGCCGTACTGAGCCGCGATTCGAACACCTCGGTTGAATTGTTGGATGTCTCCCGGGACGGCACGCTGATCGCGTACGGGGTTCGCCAGGGCGGCGCGGATGAGTCGACAGTGCGGGTATTCAACGTGAAGACCCGCAAGATCATGCAGGATGAACTGCCCAGCGGGCTCTACTGGTCAATGAACTTCACACCCGACGGCAGCGGCCTTATTTACTCCCGCGACAATGCGCAGGGAACCCTCATCTATGAGCACGTGTTCGGCACGCGCACCGTGCGCGACACGCTGCTCTTCGGGCGCGAGTTTTACGACGAGCCGCTTGGCCCCAACGACCTGAGCACTGCAACCGTAACCGAGGACGGCCGCTATCTCGTCGTCACGACGGAGCACGGCGTTCCAGCAAAGCGCGTGGACATCGTGTTCCGCGATCTGACCAAGCCCGGATCGACGTTCCAGGTGCTGGTGTGGGGACTCGATTCGCGCTTCTCGGCCATCTATGCCAAGGGAGCGTGGTACGTAAAGACCGACTACAAAGCGCCGATGGGCCGCGTCCTCAAAGCCGATCCCGGCGTCTTGCCCGATGCGTGGACCCCGATTGTGCCTGAAACGGCAGAGGCGATTGAGAACTTCAACATCGTCGGCGGGAAGGTCTACGTGGTGCGGCTGAAGGATGTGAAGTCGGAGATCAGTGCCTTCACGCTGGACGGCAAGCCAGCCGGCAACGTCGACGTCGAGGGAATCGGATCGGCTTCTCATGTCGAGGGCAGACCCACCGACCGCTACGGATTCTTCAGCTTTCAATCCTTCATTCAACCACCCACCATCTACCGGATCGATACAGTCACGGAAAAGCGGGACGAGTTCGCCGCCCCTAAGGTGCCGTTCGATTCCAGTCAATACGAACTGAAGCAGGTTTTCTACAAATCGAAGGATGGCACGCAGGTTCCCATGTTCATCGCGGGCAAGAAGGGCCTGAAACAGGACGGCACCGAGCGCCTGCTGATGACCGGCTACGGCGGTTTCAAGATCAGCAACACGCCGGCATGGAATCCGGAATATGCCTGGTGGATGGAGCAGGGCGGCTGGTTCGCGCTGCCCAATCTGCGTGGCGGAGGCGAGTATGGCGAGCATTGGCACGAACAGGGAATGTTTGAGAAAAAGCAGAATGTCTTTGACGACTTTTATGCGGCTGCCGATTATTTGATCGCCAATAAATACACATCGCACGAGCACTTTGCCATCACGGGGCGCTCCAATGGCGGCTTATTGATGGGCGCAGCCATGACCCAGCATCCGGAGTTGTTTTCAGCCATCCTTTGCGGCTATCCGCTGCTTGATATGCTGCGTTATCAGAAATTTGAGCAAGGCTCGCATTGGATGACCGAGTATGGTTCTGCCGACGACAAAAAGCAGTTTTTTTACCTGCTCAAGTATTCGCCTTACCACAACGTGAAAGCCGGAACCGCGTATCCGGCCATCCTGTTCTTCACCGGCGACAGCGACACGCGCGTCGACCCGCTGCATGCCCGGAAAATGACAGCCCTGCTGCAGGCAGCTTCTTCCAGCGGCCGCCCCATCCTGCTCCATTACAGCGTTATCGGGGGCCACTCCGCCGGGGTCAGCGTGGAGCAGAAGGTACAGGACGATGCCGATCAGCTCACCTTTCTGTGGACTGAAACGGGAAAGCCGGCTCCGGCCCGAAAGATCTCGAACAACGCGACCATGCCTGTTCCCGACTCATCCAGGCCCTGAACTGAAGACTCTTCCCATTTGAACCGATATAGGAGAGACAAGACTGCAGTGCGGTCTGCCGGGGTCTCTTCTGCGCCGTTTCGCCTGTTCAGCTGATTCGGCCAGAGGGCTGTTCCCGCCCATCCGGAAAAATCCGGAGATGCGGGAGCGTCGGCACCGGAAGCAGAGAGAGATAGTCGGCAACGTCAGGGCCTGGAGTTGAGATGCGACAAACACAATCGGAACCCATCGCTACAGACCGACAGCATGAAGCTGCGCGACTTGCCGTTCTTCGTTCTATCGGAATCCTGGATACCGCGCCGGAACCCAGCTACGACGCGATTACCCAGCTGACGGCCGAATACTTTCATGCCGATGCGGCCGGACTCGGCTTCGGGGACGAGAGCCGCGTGTGGATCAAATCCTACTGCGGCCCGCATCTGCGCGAGCTGCCCCGCGAGAACTCCATCTTTGATATGGTGCTGGCGGCCAATGGCCCGGTGGTGATTGCGGACCTCTCGAAGCATTCCGCGATAGCGGTGCCTCGGGCGATGCTCAGGTTGCTGAATTCAAGTTTCATCGCCGGCGCTCCTGTGCGCTCATCGGGCGGAAATATCCTGGGAGTGTTGACTATTTTTGACAAACAGCCTCGAAACGGGATGTCGCCGGACGAGTTGCACATGCTGGAGAGGCTGGCGGACCTGGTGTCGAACCAATTGGAGCTGCGCCGGCTGCGCAGCGCCTTCAGCCCCGACGGCTCGCACCGGACACACACCGCCGCGACCCGTACCGTCAAGACTTCGTGGCCTCGCTGCTCCGACTTGCGCCGGGCACTTGAGCGGCGCGAGTTCTTGCTCTACTACCAGCCTGAAGTCGATCTCAAAACGCGCAGGATTGTTGGCGTCGAGGCGTTGATTCGCTGGCAACATCCCGAGCGCGGTCTTGTTCCTCCCATCGAATTCATTCCCCAGGCCGAGGAGAGCGCCATGATTTTGCCCATCGGCGACTGGGGGCTGGCCGAGGCCTGCAATCAGATTCAGGCATGGAACCGCGATGATCCTTCTAATACGTCGCTGCGTGTTTGCGTGAATCTATCGGCGCGTCAATTCTCGCGCGAAGGGCTGGCAGACCACGTGGAATCCCTGTTGCTGCAGTCGGGCTGCTCCAGTCGCCAGCTCGGCCTCGAGATGACTGAATCCAGCCTCATCCCCAACATGCACACCGCCTCCGGCGTTCTCGAAAACCTGCGCGCACTGGGCGTCTCCCTGCTGATGGACGACTTCGGCACCGGCTACAGCTCCCTCAGTCACCTGCATTCCTTTCCCTTCGACGTGCTGAAGATCGACCGCTCGTTTGTGGGCCGCATGACTGAAGGAGACCAGCCGCTGCAAATCGTGCGAACCATCATCGAGCTGGCGCGAGTTCTGCGCATGGACGTGGTGGCCGAAGGCGTCGAAACCTGCGAACAGTACCGCCTGCTGCGCCAGATGGGCTGCCGCTTTGGCCAGGGATATCTGTTTGCCAGGCCGATGGCCGCGGAGGACGTGACCCAGCTTCTGCGGCTCCCTGGACGCATCCTGCCCGATCCGGAAGAACTGCCATTGGTGGCAGTGGAATGGGGCGCCCAACCAGATCTCTGACCGCCTGTTGTTGAACCACTATGAGTGCCCCATGTTTCGAATGCGCTGCTGGCGCTGCATCAGTCTCAATGATTGAAGGGATAGTCTTGAATCCAGTGGAACCCGCGGCTCGTAACGGGGAACTCCGAGCTGTTCATCCTCTTAAGCTGTATGTGCTGTTTATGCACATTTACGGTTCCGTCAAGGATCAGGTCGTCTTCATCCGGCCGATTGAAGGAGAAGTTCGCTCGCCAGTTCTTGTCGCTCGACGTGGTGAGCGCGAGCATGTTCTTTTGCGCATCGAGCGAGGCTGAATATTCGGTGAACATGTCATCCATCCGTTGAACGTGAACCCAGTTCGGATAATCGAAAGTGATGCGGCGCCAAAGGTTCGCATCTGTGGCGAGAAGTGGCTGGGGTTGACCATCGATTGATAGCTGCTCGATAACCCAAATTCCTGCGAGCGCCGACTTGGGGCGACCGCCTCCAACCTCGTGCCAGCCTCTTTGTATATCCAGAAGATTGGCAGCGATCATCCAGCACCACAACACCGCCAGAACAATGCGAGCGATTCGGTTCGCCCGAAGCGAGCGAAAGAGCGGCTTCGGCGGTGGAATAGCAGCAGGATGATTGCGAAAAAACAGATCAAAAAGCTGGCGCAGGTTAGGTGCAAGCAGGATCAGCGAAATGGCAATGAGGTGAATGGAAAGAAGTTTGACGCAGACATCATAGGCCATGTTCAAGGCGAAGACCTGGACCATGTCAGCAAGGCAGATGAGAGCACCCAGCGTAACTGTGCATGGAAAGATCAGCAAAACTCCGCCTGCCAACTCCAAACAGCCTGTGAATATTTCGTAAGCGGGAGAAATGCCAATCGAACTCCAGAGGAGGCCCATCGGCGAAAAATCCCTGAGTGGTTCGAGGAATTTGAAGGGGAATGGGAAATACATTTGCAGCGGAACGGCCTTGGCAAATCCGTAGACGAACATTTGACTGGCGAGAGCCACGCGCAGAAAAAGCTGGAACCATCTCAAGAGTACGGGATGGCCTGTGCGCTTGCGATCGATCACAGACCAGACTGCAGCAGCGAGGAGCGCAATCACGAGAACGCAGAAGGCAAGCACCCAATCGAAGCTCTTGTCTCCACTCCCCGTATCCGCGTAGACAAGCTCGTTTTTGGTCCGAAAGATGTTTTTGGCGACCCAGAGAATCCCCAACCGAATTGGCCACAGTGCCTCGTAATCCGGCCCGTCGATCAGTTGAGCGAAGAAAATCGAATTGATGATCCCACTAGAGAAGGAATACAGAATGAAGTAGACGAAACAGAAACGAAATCCAATTCGTTTGACGGTTGACCAGTTCTTCGGAGTGTGTGGGAGTCGCTCACCCAACGACGGCATTTGTGTAACCATCTGTCGTCCTTCAAATTGAAGCTCAGATCATAAGTTCTCGGGGAGAGAACTCTACAGTGAAATGAAGCTGGTTCCACGAATTTAACTATAGCCGAGATCTGCTTCGGTCGAGTTAAGGTCGAATCACCCCTACTCGTCGATGTCGTGAGCCCCGCCCGTTCCGATTTGAGACTATTTGCATCGCTTCCTGCCGTGGGAATTGCTGCTGTTCAAGAAATGAGATTTTCCTCACGTCCGCAAGATGCGCGGCCTAATCTTGCTTCATGAAGCAACCGGCAGCAGCCTCGCCCGCGCTTCGTGACGGCGGATTCGCCGGCATCCTGGCCACCTTTGCTGCGCCTGCCCAGAAGTTGCGGTCAGACTGGGATGATGCTGGTCTCGCCGACGACGTCGCCACGTTGAGCTACGAACAGGCCCTGCGCAACCATGCGCGTTATCGCCCCGTCGGCGATCTGCCGCCGGAGCAAGACGCCGAGCAAGAGCGGCACCAGCAAAAGAAGCTCCCTTCCGAACCCATCGCCGCAGCGGAATTGCCGTCGTCTCAGTGCGCAAACCTGGCCGAAGCCTCCGCAGCGAGAGTCCGCCGCCCTGCCACCCTCCACGAGGCCCGCAAGGCTTCCAGCATCACCGTTCGGCTCAGCAAGGCGGAATGCGCACAGCTGCATCAGCGCGCGGCAGAGGCGGGGCTCACGATTTCAGCGTATCTGCGCTTCTGTACGTGCGAGGTGGAAACCCTGCGCGCCCAGGTCAAGGAAGCGCTTGCACAATTGCGGCCGAGTGATGCGAAAGACCAGTTGCGGCCCGATAGCGTCGATCCCGCCACAACATACAGCGCGTGGTCCCGGCTGGTTTCGCGCTGGAAAAGCCGGGGCAGCGCCGCTCGCGACTGAGCTCACTCCACTTGCAGCACCAGGCATTTTAGATACTCGGTTTCGGGCAGATTCAACACCACGGGATGGTCGAGTGCTGCGCCCCGGCGTTCCAGCAGCCGAACGCGCCGGTGTGCATCGGCCGCCGCCGAGGCAACCGCTCCCTCCAGGTCTGCCCAGCTCACATGGTGGCTGCAGGAGCAGGTCACCAGCAACCCGCCGGGCTGTGCCATGCGCAAGGCACGCAGGTTAAGCTCCTTGTACCCGCGCAGGGCGCCTTCGACGGCCCGTTTGGTCTTGGCGAAGGCCGGTGGATCGAGGACGATGACGTCGAATTTCTCGCCCGCATCCGACCAGTCGCGCAAAATCTGAAATGCATCGGCTTCCACCCAATCCACGTCGGCGATCAGCCTGGCACGATTGGCCTGGAGATTCCGCTCCGCCACTTCGAGCGACGCACGCGAGGAATCGATACCCGTGACCTGGCGGCAAACCTGGGCCAGGTGCAAAGCGAAGCCACCTTGATAACAGCAAACGTCGAGAGCTCGACTCCGCTCTTTGGCGGCGAGATCCAGTGTTTTCACCCAGTCGTGGGCGGCGGTGTAGTTGGCGCGCTGGTCGAGAAAAGCGCCGGTCTTTTGCCCAGCATTGGCGTCGAAGTGAAACTGCAACCCATTGAGCCGGAAATCGGTGCTGGTCTGCGGGGTATTCGAGTCAGCGGCCCATAAAGGCCCGAGTTCCGGCGCTGCCAGCCCTTCGAGCTCCCGCATGCGGGGGTCGGGCCGCTCCAGGATTGACGCAGGACTTAGCTCCTCCCGTAGAACGTTCACGCACGTCTCCCGCACTCCGGCGGAGAGCAGCCCATGGGTCAAGCGCTGCAGAATGACGAGGTTGCCGTACTTGTCGCCCACCAGGCCGGGCAACTCGTCGGCCTCGCTGAAACAGAGGCGGCAGGCGTCCGTATCCTCATTCAGCAGGGGCTTGCGGCGGGCGATTGCCGCGCGCAGACGGTCCTCAAGCAGCTTCAGCCAGCCGCGCTCGTCGGTGGCTTCCCGCGAAACAAGCCGGAGCGCAATCTGCGAAGTCGGGCTGAAAAGTGCGGTACCCAGCAACAGTCCCCGGCTATCGGCGACCGGAAGCAAGGCTGGCGGATCCCCGGCGCCGGTTTCGAGGGACTCGATGTCGGACGCGTAGACCCAGAGATAGCCTGCGCGGAGCCGGTCGGCGGCACGGCGATTGATGCGGGCTCCGGGAGGGACGAGCTTCTTTTCAGCCGAAGCAGGGTAGGGCTGTCGAGGGGAATCGCGGCCTTCCGGACGCCGGGCGGGAGGAGGGTTCTCGTGATTTCGTTCAAAAGGCGCCTTCGGCCGGGTGGCATTGGGCGCCTTCTGTTTCGTGTCAGTTTTGGGCTTGTGCGGCTTGGTCATTTATTCCCCTGGGTTCAGCCCAGGCAGGAGCAGATGGGCCGCGTGCCCTTCACTTTGCCTGGATACTCTGGAGGTAGCGGCTCAGATTGCTGATTCTGAGCAGCTTGTCCTGGGTATTCGCCAGGTTCATCTTACCAAGGATCGGACCCCATACGGGCATTTCCGCCGATCCGTGTGCCGGCAGGGTTGAGCCAAACTCCAATACCGAAACGATATGAGTATCGGGGAACCTGCCATGGTTCTTCTTGCACATCCCGGTCAGATCGGTGGGCCGCATTCTCAGCGCGGCGGCAGCCGGCCCGTTGCCCCTGGCGTCCACGCCATGGCATGGCGCACAGTAATTGGTGAACATTTGTTTTCCGCTCGTGGGCGATGTTTTGCTGACCGGGATAATCACCTTTGTTCTGGCTTGATCTGCATATGCCATGCCAACGGCGATTGCCCCGGCAAGGCTCATAAGTAAAAGGCGTTTCAACATAACTCCCTCGGTTCCGGACTTACTCAGCACCTCTCCAATTCGCAGCCCCTTGCAATCGTCCTGCAAGGTTGCTTTCTCGTGACAAAAGCCACTCAAATACAGTGGCTTTTGCAGGACAGAAATTGGAGAACCGCTCTAGTCCGAAGGGGACTGTACGCCTCTCACATATTGGCCCGGCTGTGACGGCAAGCACACAAGGTGGATCCCGACGACACCGACGTACCAACGAGGGAAAGATTAGTATTTAAAGGCATGTACCGTATGCTAATGATCACTTGACCCCTCCCTTGTAAGTCGATTGGCGGTTGTTCCGATCGACGCATCATGTTCGCCGTAAATCCGGCAGCGCTTCGGTGGAGGAAGCTAAATGTTGGATGTCTTGATTGGTCAATCATTTCCTTACAGAAAATCAACCCTGTCGCTCTTTGATAACTTCGTCAAGCTCATCCGACTTATATCTCACATACGTCTCCAGCGAGTCGCAGTCAAGGTTCTAGCCGCATCTCTGATTCTCATGCTGGCGCTAACATCGAATGCGCAGCAGCTTGCTCCGCTTTCAAAGAAAGAAGCTGCGATCAAGCGGAAAGTAGACCAACTCTCTCTTCGTGCTCCGATCAGCGTGATCCGCACAGATTCAGAGGAAGAATACGGTCAATTCGTCTCCAGTGATCAGCATGGTTTTACGTTTTACGATATCGATCGCAAAGCGGAGGTCACCTTGAAGTACGCCGAGGTGCGCAAGGTGAAAGATGGATATGGCGGATACAACTCGGTTCAGCACCGGCACACCGACCGCACAAAAGGCCTCCTGGTCGTGCTGGTAGTTGCAGGGGCGCTCGGGGGGCTCATCGCCGCGGCTGCCACAGCAAAGAACTGAATCGTCGTCCCCGTTAAATTTGGCCCGGCATCGTCGTCCAGTGCAGACATCAACGGTCTCGCTGTGACGTGGGGCTCCAGATTGGCCCGGATGCAGCGCTGACGGGCAAGGATGGGAGGGATGCAGCCTATAATGAAGCATGGCGACCGTCCGCCAACCCACACCGGCCGATTTCGCAAGCCCCTCCCCGGCTATTCCGGGACAGACTTCATCTGGCCTGATTGCTCTGGATCGGCAGGCCATCGACGAGCGTTTCGAGGCGCTCCTGCGCCACGTTCAGGCCAACCGCCCCAGTGAAGATGTCAGCCTGATTCGCAAGGCGTGGGAATTCTGCGTGCAACATCATGAAGGCCAGATGCGGGCCTCCGGCGAGCCTTACATCGTTCATCCGCTTGAGGTGGCCGAGGTGTTGGCAGAGATGAAGATGGACGCGACGGCCATAGCAGCCGGTCTTTTGCACGATGCCGTGGAGGACACGCCCGCTACCAGCGAGGAAATTGAAGCCGGCTTCGGCGATCAGGTGGCTCACATCGTCGAGGGCGTCACCAAAATCGACAAGATCCAGTTCGCCAATCGCGAGGACCGCCAGGCCGAGAATGTGCGCAAGATGTTGCTGGCCATGGTCACGGATGTGCGCGTGGTGCTGATCAAATTGGCTGACCGGCTGCACAACATGCGCACGCTCGAACATTTGCAGCCCGACCGCCAGGAAGCGATTGCTCGCGAGACTTTGGATATCTATGCCCCCCTCGCCCACCGTTTGGGAATGGGCAAAGTGCGCGGCGAGTTGGAAGACCTGGCTTTCCGCTACACCGACCCGGTGAGTTTCGAGCAGGTGTCGGCGGCGGTTGAGTCGCGGCGGGTCGAGGGCGAGCAATTTTTGCGCAGCGTAGAAGATACGCTGAACGAGCAATTGCGCGAAAACAATATAGAAGCCCGCGTGGAGTGGCGCATCAAGCGGCTCTATTCCATCTTCCAGAAGCAGCAGCGCTCCAAAGTCACCTTCGATCAGGTTTACGATCTTCTCGCGGTTCGCATCATTACCCAGGACGTGGCTGCCTGTTATGCCGTATTCGGTATGATTCACACGCTTTGGCGGCCGGTTCCGGGGCGCATCAAGGACTTCATCGCCATGCCCCGTGCCAACCGCTACCAGTCGCTGCACACCACGGTCATGGGCGCGAGCGGCCACCAGTTTGAGGTGCAGATCCGCACCGAGGAGATGCACCGCATCGCCGAGGAAGGCATCGCCGCTCACTGGAAGTACAAGTCCGGTGGAAGCGTCGTCACGGCGCGTGACGAGGAACGCCTGAACTGGATCCGCCAGCTTGTCGAGTGGCAGAAGGAGATGACCGACCCCAACGAATTCCTCTCCAGCCTGAAGATGGACCTGTATCCCGACGAGGTCTATACCTTCACGCCCAAGGGAAAGGTTGTGGTGGTTCCCGCAGACGGCACGCCTATTGATTTCGCGTACACCATTCACACCGAGGTGGGCCACACCTGCGTGGGCGCCAAGGTGAACGGCCGCATGGTGCCGCTGCGCACCAAGCTGCGCACGGGCGACATCGTCGAAATCGTTACCCAGAAGGACCACAAGCCCAGCCGTGACTGGCTCGGGTTTGTGAAGAGCCCGCGCGCCCGCAACAAGATCAAGCACTGGCTGAATGAAGATCAGCGCCGGCGCGCTGTGGAGATCGGGCGCAAGCTGCTGGAGCGCGAAGCCCGCAAGTACAAGGTGCCCATGAGCCAGCTCTCCGACCAGGACCTGGGTCGCATCGCCAACGAATACGGAGTTGCCACGGCCGCCGACCTGCTCGCCACACTCGGCCAGGGCAAGCACTCGGCGCACCAGGTGCTGAACAAGCTCGCACCCGGCTTTGCCGCGACCGAGACTGACGATGCTGCCGAGACCAAACCCGGCACCGGCGAAGCGCCCATGTCCGACGCGGTGCGCAAGCTGCATCTCACCGGTTCTGACTCGCTGCAGGTCGAGGGTCAAAACGATCTGCTCGTCTACCGTGCGCGCTGTTGCAACCCAATTCGCGGCGAAGAGATTGTTGGCTACGTGACACGCGGAAAAGGGGTTGCCGTGCACGCTCGCAGTTGTCCCAACGTGCAAAACCTGCTGTATGAAAGCGATCGGCGCATTGCGGTGGAGTGGTCCCGCGTGGGCAGTCCGACGGCAGGGCGTCCGCAGCGCTACCCTGTCAAGATCACCATCTTCTGCGACGACCGTACCGGCATGCTGAAGGAACTGACCGCCGTCATCTCCGACGACAACACTAACATTCGCGGGGTGGATATTCGCCGCGATGAGGATGGCGAGGCCATCATCGAGTTTGTGGTCGAGGCCGAAGACCTGCATCACCTCAACCGCATGGTCCTCGGCATTCGCCGCGTCAGCGGAGTGCGCGCCGTGCAGCGGACGCAAAAAATCTAGCGCGTGCCTTCCCTGCGTAAAGGGTCCTGAAATTCCCTAGATGTGGCAGCTTGCCTGGCCGCGCTTTTCGAGATAGCGCTGGTGATATTCTTCCGCACGCCAGAAGGTCTGCGCCGGCTCAACTTTGGTGACGATGCGCTTCGGCTTGAAGCGGCCGTCACCGCTCAACTGCTCGATCTTGGCGTGCGCTGCGGCTTCCTGTTCCGGGGAATGAAAGAAGATGGCCGAGCGGTATTGCGTGCCCCAGTCCGGTCCCTGGCGGTTGAGCGTGGTAGGGTCATGCAGTGCAAAGAAGGCGTCAAGTAGTTGTTCATAAGAGACTTGAGCCGGGTCGAAGTCCAGCTCGACAACCTCGGCGTGCCCCGTCTGATCGGTGCAAACGTCCTGGTAGCTGGGCCGCTGCTTTGAGCCCCCTTCGTAGCCGACCGCTGTCCCCGTTACGCCCGGAATCGCAGCAAAAGCTGCCTCCACGCCCCAAAAACATCCCGCGCCAAATGTCGCTTTTTCCTGTGCCATGCCACTTAAGACGCGTGCCGCATCGATTTAGTGTCAGATTTTGCGAATTGGCGTGATTTTACCAAACAAAAAGCGTGACCTGTCAGGTCACGCTTCTCGAGGTGTGCAGCCCTTAATCCGGGCTTACGGATTGCTGACGATTTGGCGAACCGGATCGTCGGGCGCAAAGGGCAAGATCGCTTCAATCGCGTCGAGGCCCGCGCCAGACCGCACAGGCAGCAGCCCAAGGGTATGAAGCAGCGCGACGCTGCCTTCATCCGCAGGGCTGATCGCCGGCAACTCGGGAGGATGGTACTGATACCAGTTGTCCGTAAGGTTCGACACGATCGTTTCCGATGTTGAATAGTCGCTGGCAATCAAGACCATCTTGAGCAGGCTCAACTCGCGATTGGTCAGCCGAACCTCGCCGGAGCCGCTGCGCAACTCCTGACCGAGGGCCGGGAGGCGTCGCTGGAACCTGGCCTTCATCTCCGTCCAAATTCCGTACCCCAGCCATGTCGGCGGGGCATCAGGAACGGGAATGATGAGGCGGTGCATCTCACCTACGAGCAATGGAATGCCGGCGGTGAGCCTATGGATGTCTTGAACCTGTGGTTCAGAAAGCGCAATCTTAAACAGATCGACGAACCATGCCCGAAGCTGGTCCACGCTGAGGCGCTTTACCGAGGCAATCCTGTCGCGGGGTTCATCGGGGCACTGCGAGATGCCCCACCGCAACAGATCCGCGCCGCCGGTGAAGAGAAGTAAATCATCCTCGGCATCGATTGCCGTCAATGCCTGTTCAGGCGAGACCGTCATGTGGTCAAAGGGGCCAGCGTAGTCGATCTGCGCGCGAATGCCGCAACCGGAATGCAGCAATGGGTTTTGATCGCGGGGCAGGAGCCACTGAGAAACCGCGAGCAGCGCGCGAACCTTTCGCGCCTTTTTGGATTTGCTCTTTGCCTGCCGCAAATAGCGCGAGAGACTTTCCAGTTCATCGGCGGCAAAGAAACACAGCTTACCCCGCTCAATGGAATTGAGAGCACGTGGTGGAAGATCCTGCGTCTCCTCTTCAACCTGAACCGCAGTGGAGGATTGCATTTCGGAACTGGACGACGACAGATTCTGCGCAGTGCTTGTGCGAATCGGACGCTCCGGTTCATCGAGCATAGTTTCTCCGGCGGACAAAGAGGAGGAAGGAGACGAAGAAGAAGACGGAGAAGAGGGCCCGGGATCAGGAGTAGGTTCCGAGATCGAATCGCGCAGCTGATCAGGGGCTGCACTCGGGCCATCGTGCCACAGTTCAACCTCCAACTGACGAACGAAGTCGTCTACGCGGGGAAAGTTGGTCTTGAGGTTCCGAAGTTCGTCGTCGTTGGCGCCGTCCTCCAGGCTGCATGCCCAGTTGAGCCACTCCTCAGCCACAGGACCGGGAAGTTCGGGCGGCGCGGTCAGTGCGGAGATTTCCATCAATTCGGTTACCGCTGCATCGCGCTGCGCCATTCTCTCCTGGCGGGTGCGTTCGCGCCGATGCGAGACCGTGCCGGCGGCCAGCAGTTGAGCCAGGTCAAGATAGCGGCGCCTCTTGGCCGCGACGTCATCCAAACGATCCACGAGCGCATCCAGCTCTTCCTTTGTCTGCCAGCTTGCCGCGCTATCTTCAGAGAGGACAGCGTCCCTGAGATTCGCGCAGGCATCGAGCAGGTTGCTCAGATCGGCAAGAGCGTCTGCTCTACCCACCTGGTGGCCCGCTTCGAGGAGGTCGATCTTCTCGCGCAGGAGTTTCGCCTGGGTCGTGACGGACTGCAGGGTATCTGCAACTATGCTCCGGGTGCATTTGGTATCTTCAAATGCTTTCACGTCTTAGCTCCACCTCATAGTAGGAAATCAATCTCCCGCATCGGTACATCGTATCTCGATTAGCTTGTGGGTTTCCCAACCAGTAACTAGGCGTCGGCACACTCAGGTCACGTTACTTTGGGATTGAGAGCGATTGAAATGCTTGAGCACGCGGCGCGTAACAGGCTTCAAAGGACGGGCGGTGATGAAGGCCAATCTACCACCCGGATTGCAGCCCCGGAAGTTCGGGTGCGAGGATGATTGGATGGAGTTTGAGACGACAGGGAAGGGTCGCAGCGGCGGGGGCTCTGCACTGACGAAATTATGGCCGGATGCGCGCAGCGCGTTGGACGGCATTGTGCAGGACGGAATGCTTTTGGCGATCGGCGGCTTCGGCCTTTGCGGGATACCCGAGGCCCTGATCGTTGCCCTGCGCGACACCGGCGCGCGCAACCTGACCATCGCCAGCAACAACGCCGGGGTCGACGGATGGGGGCTCGGCTTGCTGCTGGAAAGCCGGCAAGTGAAGAAGATGATTTCGAGTTATGTGGGCGAAAATGCTGAGTTCGAGCGCCAATTTCTCGCCGGCGAATTGGAAGTGGAGTTTTGCCCGCAAGGCACGCTGGCCGAACGCATGAGGGCTGGCGGCGCAGGGATTCCTGGCTTCTATACGCGAACCGGCATTGGCACCATGGTTGCGGAGGGAAAAGAACACAAAGACTTCGACGGGCTTACGTACATTCTGGAGCGCGGCATTCAGGCTGATGTGGCCCTGGTGAAGGCGTGGAAGGCGGACCTCCACGGCAACCTCATCTATCGGCGTACTGCGCGTAACTTCAATCCTCCCGCAGCCACTTGCGGCAAGATCACAGTGGCTGAAGCTGAGATTATTGTTCAACCAGGCGAACTCGATCCTGACGAGATTCACACGCCGGGCATCTATGTTCACCGGCTGGTACACAATCCTCATCCGGTAAAGCGGATTGAAAAAAGAACCACTCGAGGAGAGTAATCCTGTGGCATGGACTCGTCATCAGATGGCGGCTCGGGCCGCTCGGTGAGTTGCGAAACGGCTTCTATGTAAACCTGGGTATTGGGATTCCGACACTGGTCGCTAACCACATTCCGGCTGGAATGACAGTGACGCTGCAGTCGGAGAACGGACTGCTCGGGATGGGCCCTTTTCCTCACGAAGCCGAGGTCGACCCAGATCTGATCAACGCCGGAAAACAGACGGTGACGTTCGTGCCGGGTGCTTCAATGTTTTCGAGCGCCGAGTCATTTGCGATGATTCGCGGCGGGCACATCGACCTGGCGATTCTCGGCGCCATGCAAGTTTCAGAGCGCGGCGATCTGGCCAACTGGATGATTCCCGGCAAGCGGGTCAAGGGGATGGGCGGAGCGATGGACCTGGTTTCTGGCGTGCGGCGCGTTCTGGTGTTGATGGAGCATGCGAGTCCGCATGGCGGCGCCAAGTTACTGCGCCATTGCACACTGCCGTTGACGGGGGCCGGTGTCGTCCATCGCGTGATTACTGATCTTTGCGTCCTCGATGTCACGCCTTCGGGTTTCGAAGTAATTGAACTGGCGCATGGGGTGTACGCGCAAGCACGTGGAGGAGCGCACCGAAGCTCCCCTGCGATTTAAACTGCCGGCAACTTAGTTTCACGCCGCGGTTACCTTCCCCAAACCGGCTTGCGCTTCTCAAGAAATGATGCAATGCCCTCACGAAAATCGGGCGTTTGGCGAGACTCCGCATTGGCCTCGATCGCCATCTCGATGGCCGCATCGAGCCATGTCTTGTTCTGCGCAGCCATCAGCCGTTTGGTTCCGCGCAGCGATTGCGGGACTGTTCGCGACCAGCGATTCCGCCAACTGTCGCACCCGCTCGGCCAGTCGTTCCGGCGGGACCACCTCATTGACCAGCCCCAGGCGATGCGCCTCTGCTGCGTCGAAGATGCGCGCTGTCAAAAGCAAGTCGCGGCTCCGCTTGTCTCCGATTTGCAAAGCGAGAAACGCCGATACGAGGGCCGGTACAAAACCGATGCGCGCTTCGGTGAATCCGAACTTCGCCCCCGGCGTTGCAATGGTGAAGTCGCAGACCGTGGCCAAGCCCGTTCCCCCTGCGATAGCCGCGCCATGCACGGCGGCAATGGTTGGAATCGGCAGCTCATAGAGGGTGCGAAAGAGTTTGGCGATTCGGTCAGCGTCCGCGCGATGCTCTGCCGCGGACTTGTCGCTCATGCTTTGCAATGCCGACAAGTCCAGCCCGGCGCAAAACGCATCTCCCGCCCCGGCCAACACCAGCACGCGACAGCCGGCTGGCGACAGCATCTTCAAAAGCGGCGATCAACTCCATCTTGCATTTGCGGAGTCATCGCGTTGCGGCGTTCCGGACGATTTAACGTAATCGTCCGTATCGGAGCGATTCTCGGTGACTACGATCGTCGCGTATTTCAATGCTTTCCTCCACGCCGTTGGCGCACTGAATGAAGATCGCTTACTACCGCGCAACCGTGCCAAAGCTCCCGGCAATTTCCGCGTTGGCCTGGGTCAATTCCTGGAGAGGTCCCAACCGGGGAAGGGTTGCGCCGCACTGCGACAACACATCCACCAATACTTCCGTTGGGATGTTGCCGACCAGGTCATCCTGCGCAAACGGGCAGCCGCCGAGGCCGCCTATCGCCGCGTCGAATCGGCGACAGCCGGCCTCGAAGGCCGCGCGAATGCGCGCCGGCGCCTCCTCTCGTCGCGCATGCAGATGCACGCCGATTTCGAATTCACCATGGGCATTGTGGGCTGCAGCTATCGTCTCCCCAATCTGCGCCGGCGTTGCCAGCCCCACAGTATCGGCGAGCGAAATCTGTTGCACCCCGTGATGAATCAGGAGTTCGCACGCGCGCACAACTTCATCGACGCTCCAGGCGTCCCCATAAGGATTGCCAAATGCCATGGAAATATACGCAACCACATTCAGACCCGCATCGCGGGCAAGCGCGATAACCGCTTTTAGAGTATCCAGCGATTGCTGCGGCGTTTGATGTTGGTTGCGTTGAAGGAATTCGGGAGAGACGGAATACGGGAAGCCAAGGGTCTGCACCGCGCCGGTCGCGATGGCTCGCTGTGCGCCTTTTTCATTCACAACGATGCCGATGATTTCGACTTCTTTGGGAGGCCTGAGAATCTCAAGCACTTGCTCCGAGTCCGCCATCTGCGGGACTGCGGCCGGTGAAACGAAGCTGACCGCATCGATATGCGTGAAGCCGGCTGCGATGAGACTGCGCAAATAATCGGCCTTGGCGTCTGCCGGGATATGTGCAGGTAGCGCCTGCCACGCATCCCGCGGGCACTCCACGATTTTGACGGCGTCCGCCACTCGTCTTCCTCAAATCGCGATAATCAATGGCGCCTTGGGCGCGCCTGCCCGTGACGACCTGTCACCCGCGGGATGGATGAACTTTGAGAATCTCTCTGGCGATGACCATGCGCTGGATTTCGCTGGTGCCCTCGCCAATGGTACACAGCTTCACATCGCGATAATACTTCTCTGCGGGATAGTCCTTGATGAAGCCGTATCCGCCAAATAACTGCACCGCTTCATCGCAAATGCGCACGGCCACTTCGCTGGCGAAGAGCTTCGCCATCGACGATTCGCGCGTTACGTTCGCCCGGCGTCCTTGAGCACGGCCGCTCGCTGCGTCAGCAAACGCGCCGCATCGAGTTCCGTCGCCATGTCGGCCAGCTTCCATTGAATGCCCTGAAACTCCGCAATCGCTTTTCCAAACTGGCGGCGCTGCTTGACGTATTTCAGCGCGGCGTCGAGGGCTCCGCGCCCGATTCCCAACGCCAGGGCCGCTATCGAAATCCTGCCGCCGTCCAACACGCGCATGGCGTCAATGAAGCCTTCGCCCTCAGCGCCGATCAGGTTTTCCGCGGGGATCTCGCAATCTTCAAAGATCAGCTCGCTGGTATCGCTGGCTCTCAGGCCCAGCTTGTTTTCCTTTTTGCCGGGGCGGAATCCTGGAGTTCCTTTCTCCACGACGAAGGCGGAAAGACCATGTGTGCCCTTGTTCTTGTCGGTTACCGCAATGACCACCGCGACATCCGCATAGTGTCCATTGGTGATGAAGGTCTTGTTCCCATTCAAGACATACCGTTCGCCTTTCTTCACCGCCGTGGTGCGTGCACTGCCGGCGTCGGAACCGGAACCGGGCTCAGTTAATCCCCATGCAGCCAGCCATTCGCCACTTGCGAGGCGCGGTACATATTTCCTCTTTTGCTGCTCATTGCCGGCCAGAAAAATATGGTTCGTTCCCAGCGAATTGTGCGCTGCTAGCGTGATGCCCACCGATCCGTCAGCGGCCGAGAGCTCTTCGATCGCGAGCACGTAATCCACGTAGCCCAGGCCCGCGCCACCGTACTCCGGCGGCACGATGATGCCC
The DNA here is from genome assembly GCA_963800145.1 of uncultured Acidobacteriaceae bacterium. Taxonomy (GTDB): domain Bacteria; phylum Acidobacteriota; class Terriglobia; order Terriglobales; family Acidobacteriaceae; genus Telmatobacter. The sequence goes on from CAWCZX010000003.1 coordinate 731,568, forward strand.
ATCAAGCCCATGGCGCCCAGCTTCTTCACCACCTCCGCGGGGAACTCGCATGCCTCATCCCAGGCCATGACGTTGGGCACAATCTCGTTCGCAGCAAACTCGCGAATTTCTCGCCGGAGATGTTCCTGGTCTTCCGTCAGCACGAATGGATATAAGCTCTCAACCTTTTCCAGCGCCACGTCCATGTTTTTTGCTCCTTCTCGCGCAGCCCGCCGGATCCTATCTTGCCTTCATTTGTGAGATGCGTTATTCGGATTCGATCGACAGTGTTTAAGAAACTTCTGAAAGAGTCCCATTTGCAATTGAACGTTCCCTCAGGGGCTCAAGCCCGGGTTTCTAAATGAGCCTTGTAGGCACGGCTAAAGCCATGCCCTTTCAAAACATCGACTTCATCCGATCACGTCTGCAAAACGCCGGGATTGAACTTCGGGACGTCAGGATTCAAGGCGCAAGTTTCCAGCGCTGTGATCAAAATTTCTCTCGTCCGTGCCGGATCAATAATCGCATCGATCCAAAGCCGCGCCGCTCCATAACGCGGATCGGCCTGCGCATCGTAGGTATCTTTAATCTCGTCGAAGAGAGCTTTCCTCTCCGCTTCCGACAGGACCTTGCCGCCGCGCTCCATCTGTTTTGCCCGCACCTCAGCCAGTGTGTTCGCCGCCGAGGCTCCGCTCATCACCGCGTAGCGCGCCGTCGGCCATGCGAACAGAAAGCGCGGATCGTAGGCTTTGCCGCACATCGCGTAATGTCCTGCGCCAAAGCTTCCGCCTATGATGACAGCGATCTTGGGAACCACGCTGGTGCTGACCGCCGAAACCATCTTTGCGCCGGCGCGGATGATTCCCGACCACTCCGCATCTTTGCCCACCATGAATCCGTTGACGTCATGCAAGAAAGACAAGGGGCACGAGGGTCTGATTGCAATCCATGATGAAGCGGGCCGCCTTCTGCGCGCTCTCTGTATAAATGACGCCGCCGACTTCAATTCGATTTGCCCCGGCAGCCGGTCCCATGGCGACGGTCTGGTTCTGGTTGATCTTCTGATTGGCCACAATCCCCACAGCGCGGCCACCAATTCGCGCATAGCCACATAGAACCGTTCGACCGAAATCTGCCTTGTATTCGTCGAATTCGCTGCGGTCTACGATGCGCGCAATCACCTCGCGCATGTCATAGATGTTGCTGGCGCCAGGCGCTGGGTTCAGCAACCCGTACACATCTTCAGCAGCGAATTTCGGGGCATCGCTGCTCGGGGTCATAGGGAACGCGCGAGAACGCCTCGACCGATCGGTCTGGAGCCTGCCGCTCCCCCATTTTGCTCACCAGCGAGCGAAGCCGCGCCAGGCATAGGTGATCATTTGGTTCTTTGAAGTCCACGGTTCCTGAAATCTCCGCGTGCATCGCGGCCCCACCCAATTCTTCCGGATCGGTCTTTTGCCCAATGGCCGCTTGCACCAGCGATGGCCCGGCAAGAAACAACCCCGAGCCCTCCGTCATCAGCACCGTGTCGGTCATGACCGGAAGATAGGCGCCGCCCGCAACGCACATGCCCATAATGGCGGTGATCTGCGGAATGCCGAGAGAACTCATGACGGCGTTGTTGCGAAAGACCCGGCCAAAGTCGTCGGTGTCAGGGAAAACATCTTCCTGCAATGGCAGAAATACACCGGCGGAGTCGACCAGGTAGATCGTGGGGATTCGATTCTCAAGCGCAATGGTCTGGGCGCGCAGAACTTTTTTCGCCGTCATGGGGAAAAACGCGCCGGCCTTTACCGTGGCGTCGTTGGCGATGATCATGCACAGCCGGTCGCTTATTCGGCCCAGTCCCGTGACTACGCCCGCACCGGGAGCGCCGCCATAGTCGCCGTACATTTCATAAGCGGCCCAAAGGCCGAGTTCGAGGAACTCAGCTCCTTCATCGAGCAGGAGGTTAAGCCGCTCCCTGACGGTCAATCGCCCTTTTGCATGCTGTGCCTCGGCAGCCTTAGCTCCGCCGCCCTGCCGAATCGAGTCCTCTTCCGTACGTAGCGCCAACATTAAACTTGACAGCGCTTCCCGGTTCGCTTGCACGCGGCGAGACTGCAGGTCGAGCTTTGAGTCCAGGCTGTTGTCAAACTTCAGGTCGTGGGCCATCTTCCCTTTCACGAGAAACTCGAAGACCTATAGCATCTCACTTCCCTTCGATGCGTGATGCCAAAAATGGCTTCGGGCTTAAAGCCTGGAATCAGAAGAATGCCGCTGGCCGTCGCTTCCAATCGTCGCAAGCATCAATCGTCAAGGCGCGATCCGCGATTGATGCGGGCCTCCAGCGTGTGCATGGTTTCGTAGATCTGGTCGAAGCTCTCAATGGCAAAGAGCAGATGGTGCATCTCATCCACCTTAACCGGCGTGCGCAGCACTTCATCCAGAACGAAGGGCCTCACCTCGCAGCCGTTGTGAAGCACGTTGGAGCACTCGCCGTTGGAACTGATCAAACCGCTTCCATAGACCTTTACCTGGTCATTCTGGCGGATGAGCCCAAACTCAACGGTGTACCAGAAGACGCGCCCGATGCGCTCCAGGATAGCCTCGTCGCTGAGCCGCGCGCAGACCTGGCCATAGTGAGCGAGAAAATCCGCGAAGACCCGATGCGCGTGCATCGGAACATGGCCGAAAACGTCGTGGAAGATGTCCGGCTCGGGCGTGTATTCAAGCGAGTCGCGGCTGCGCAGCCAGGTCGTAGTAGGAAAGCGGCGCGCCGCAAGCATCTCAAAGAAAGCCGGAGCGGGCATAAACCCGCTCACCGGCGTTGCGTTCCAGCCGGTGCGGCGCTGCAGTTTCGCCGAGACGGCGTTCAGGTTGGGTAGCCGGTCATAGGGCAGGCAAAGCGACTCGAAGCCGTCGAGGTATTCGCGCGCTGCATGCTGTTCAAGCTGGGGCATGCGGCGGCGCACCAGTTCGGCCCATACCGAATGCTGCTCGGTGGTGTACGCAGAGTAATCCTGCTCGATCAGAAACGGTGCGGCTTTGGGCAATTCTACTGCGGTCGCCATCACAGGTTTCCTCGGAGCGCCTGTTCGCGCTCGATTGCCTCAAACAGCGCCTTGAAGTTGCCTTTACCGAAGCTGCGGCTTCCCTTGCGTTGAATGATTTCGTAAAACAGCGTTGGCCTGTCTTCGACGGGCCGCGTGAAGATCTGCAGCATGTAGCCCTCGTCGTCGCGATCGACTAGAATGCCGAGCCTTTCCAGTTCCTCGACAGGCTCATCGATCTTGCCCACGCGCCCGGCAAGCTCGGTGTAGTAGGTGTGGGGCACGGTGAGGAACTCCACGCCCTGCGCCTGCATGCGCGCAACGGTGCCGAGAATATCGTCGGTGGCCAGCGCGATGTGCTGCACGCCCGGGCCCTGGTAAAAGTCGAGATACTCTTCAATCTGGGACTTCCGGCGCCCCTCGGCGGGCTCGTTGATGGGGAACTTCACATAGCCATTGCCGTTGGCCATCACCTTCGACATTAATGCTGAATATTCCGTGGAAATGTCCTTGTCGTCGAAGTGCTGATAGAGTTGGAAGCCCATCACATTGGCGTAGAACTGCACCCACTCGTCCATGGCATGCCAGCCCACGTTGCCCACCATGTGATCCACGTGCTTGAGGCCGGTGGGGCGAGCCACGCGGTCATCGGGCTCAGCCCGGAAGCCCGGCAGGAACGCGCCGTTGTAGTGGCCGCGCTCGACGAAGGTATGAATCGTATCGCCATACGCGGCGATGGAAGCGGTGGTCACGCGGCCGTAGTCATCGGCCATCTCCGCCGGCTCGGCCACGCTGCGTGCCCCGCGAGCTGTTGTCTCGAGCCACGCCGCCCGCGCGTCGTCCACTTCGAGGGCGATGACACGCACGCCGTCGCCGTGCCGCGCCACATGCTCCGCGATGGCGTCCCCGGGCCGCAGCGAGGTTGTGAAGACGAAGCGGATCTTACCTTGTTGCACCATGTAGGAAGCACGGTCGCGCCGACCCGTTTCGGGGCCGGCATAGGCCACAAGGCTCATGCCAAATGCGGTGCGGTAGTAGTAGGCCGCCTGGCGAGCATTGCCCACGTAAAATTCCACGTGGTCCGTCCCCTTCAAGGGCAGAAAATCCTGGGTTGACTTCACGGCGCTGGGCGCAAGGGATGCCATCCGAGACCTCCAGTTGTGAGATGACGGGGATCTGAAGACAGGGGTAATCCACGTCACGCTGAGCCAAAGCATAGGCCCGTTCGTAGACGACTTTGAAGAGCGATTGTATGGAAAATCTGCTGGAATGCTTCTTGATCATGCGCTCAGATGGCATCATGACTTAATAAATGAAGGAGCAACTAATCGACCGGCAACAGCATCCCCCGGCACTCTCCGAGCGAGATTTGCGGGAATCCTGCGCGCCTGCAGCAGCCGCGGAGAATCACTTCGTCGCCGTCTTCGAGTGCTTTGCGATTCTCGCCATTGGGCAGCAGAATCGGCTTCGAGCCGCCGGCAGTAAGTTCGAGCAGGCAGCCGGCAGCGTCCGCTGCAGCGCCTGAAACCGTTCCTGTAGCCAGCAGGTCGCCCGGCAGCAGGTTGCAACCGTTGCTGGCGTGGTGGGCGACCAACTGCGCGGGAGTCCAATACAGGTCGCGGAGATTGCCTCGGCTGAGACGATGAGGCGCAAGCCCGGCGGCACGCATGGCGTGGGTCAGCAGGAATGCCTCCAGGGTCAGATCGATCGCGCCAGTCTCCTGGTCGTTTCGGTCGTACAAATAAGGCAGCGGTTGCGGGTCTTCGCCGGGGCGCGGTGAAGCGGGAACGCGAAACGGCGCGAGCGCGGCCAGGGGCACCACCCAGGGCGAGATGCTGGTGGCGAAGCTTTTTGCAAGAAAAGGCCCGAGCGGCTGGTATTCCCAGCTTTGTATATCGCGCGCGGACCAATCGTTGACAAGGCACACGCCGAAGATGTGGTTTCCCGCATCGCCGATTGGGATCGGCTCGCCAAGTGGATTGCCAGAGGAAATGTACAGGCCGACTTCGACCTCGTAGTCGAGAAACTGCGAAGGTCCAAAGCCGGGAACGACGCCCTGCGCGGGTTTGGTCTGGCCGCTCGGCCGCCGTATGCCCGTCCCGCTGACCACAAATGACGAAGCGCGCCCGTGATAGCCGATGGGCACGTATTTGTAGTTGGGCAAAAGTGGCTGGTCGGGCCGGAAAAGCCGGCCGACGCGCGTAGCGTGGTGAATTGAAGCGTAGAAGTCGGTGTAGTTGGCTGGCTCGACGGGCTTCAGCAGCGTGGCTTCATGCGTGGGGACGAGAGCGGCGTCGACTTCGCGGCGCGTCGTCGCATCTGCGGTCACATCCAGCAGATCCATGAGACGGCTGCGCAAGACTGTGTGTGCTTCCATCCCGCAAGCAATCAGCGGATTGAGTGTTGCCGCCTCGCAGGCATCCCGAATGGACTCGGGCAATCCGGCAAACATCCCGCTGCGGTTGCAAACTTGCAGATCGAGCACGAACGAGCCAATACCCACGCCGGGCCGCGGCGGTCCGTCATTCCAAATAAAAATGCAGTACGGAAGATTCTGCAGCGGAAAGCCGCAGGCGGTGTCGCCGGCCGACTCGACCCAACTGGTCCGCTTCCACTCAGCGCTTGAAAACCGATGCATGAACGCGTGCTCCGAACTGTCGCTCCCGCATGCAAGCGATGCAGTGCTTCGATTATCCAGCGCCGGGGAAGTTTTTCTTCAGGCTTTGCCAGCACTCGTAATATTCGTGCTGCAAAATCTTCTCTTCGAGAGCGAAGCGGGTTGGCCGCACAGGCAGTCGCGTCTCAAACATAAAGGCCAGCGTCCCGTCGATGTAGTGGGGCTTCAAGTCAGCCTTGCTGGCCCGCTCAAAGGTCTCGGCGTCCGGTCCGTGGCCCGACATGCAGTTGTGCAGGCTCGCGCCGCCGGGCAGAAATCCTTCGGCCTTCGCGTCGTATTGGCCCAGGATCAGGCCCATGAACTCGTTCATCATGTTGCGGTGAAACCATGGCGGCCGGAAGGTGTGCTCGGCGACCATCCAGCGTGGCGGGAAGATCGCGAAGTCCACGTTGGCCGTGCCGGGGAGTGGTGAAGGCGCCGTCAACACCGTGTAAATGGAGGGATCGGGATGGTCGAAGCTGACGGAGTTGATGCAGTTGAACCGCGCCATGTCGTACTTGTAGGGCGCATAGTTGCCGTGCCAGGCGACCACGTCTAAAGGCGAATGATCGATCTCCGCGCGCCACAGCCGGCCGAGGAATTTTGAGATCACCTCGAAGCTGCCCTCGCGATCTTCAAACGCAGCCACGGGGGTGAGGAAGTCGCGAGAATTGGCGAGGCCATTGGCGCCGATCGGCCCAAGTTCGGGCAGCCGGAAGCTCTGTCCATAGTTCTCGCAGATGTAACCGCGGCCGGAGCCATCAGGAAATTCGGCGCGGAACTTGATGCCGCGCGGAATCACGCCAAGCTCGCCGGGAGCGACCTCAAGAATGCCGAGTTCGGTGCACAACCGCAGTCTTCCCTCCTGGGGCAGAATCAGCATCTCGCCATCGGCGTTGTAGAAGAAGCGGTCGTCCATCGAGGCGTTGGCCACGTAGAGATGGATGCCGACGCCATCCTGCAGCGACGGATCGCCGTTGCCGCCCAAGGTCACAAATCCGTCAACGAAGTCGGTCTCCTCTGTCGGAATGGGCAGCGGATTCCAGCGCATCTGGTTGGGCGGCGTCGGCACTTCGTTGAAAGGGCCGCTGCGCAACAGCGAGATACGCGCATACTCCGCGTAGGGCTCATGCATCACCGAGGGACGGATGCGGTAACTCCACGTGCGGCGGTTGAGAGCGCGCGGAGTAGTAAACGATGTCCCGCTGATCTGCTCGGTGTAGAGACCAAGCGGTGCGTGCTGAGGTGCGTTCTGCCCCTGCGGCAGCGCGCCGGCCTGCGCTTCAGTGGCAAACTCGTTGCCAAATCCGGACTGATAGCCGGACTGCCGGCTGCGCTCGGCCGTCGCTGTCTGGGCCGTAGGAGATTGAGCTACTGAGGATTGGGCCATTGGGGAAGCTCCGCAAACCTTTGATGCCGGGAAGTATCGCATCCGTTTGCCCGCCCTGACAATCTTCTTCAGTAGTCATTCACAGGCTCTTGGTTTATTTTCTTAAGAAAAGGACGCTGATGTCCTTTCAATCGAAAGAGGCCTGCCCATGTCTACGAACCGATACGGCCATCGATATGAGCCTGCCGAGTTGGATCGCATCGCCTGGAAGATCATTGAAGAGCTGCAGCAGAATGCGCGCATCTCCTGGGCGGAACTCGGTCGTCGCGTTGGGCTGACGACCCCGGCGGTGGCCGAGCGGGTGCATCGGTTGGAGAAGATCGGCGTCATTCGCGGCTTCCATGCCGACATCAGCCTGGAGCGGCTGGGCCTTCCGATCCTGATCTTTGTGCGCCTTTCGATGGCCGGACCGGAAGCCCTGGTGCGCACCTTTCAGCAGCAGGTAAAGACCTGGGACGAGGTCATCGAGTGCCACCGCGTCACAGGATCGGACTCGTTTATTGTTAAGGCGCGCGTGGTTTCCGTTGAGCATCTCGAGCGTTTTCTTGACAAGCTGGGCCACTACGGAACGACTTCAACCGCGACGGTGCTCTCCTCGCCGGTAATGCAAAGGACCGTGACCGAGAAGATCGTCGACCAGTTTCACGACGGCAAGTGAGAGGAACGAAAGTCGGTCAGCCAGGGTTTGACATTGCGAATCCCCCGCCCGTCGTGCCGGATGCCGTCCTTGATGAGACGCGGTCAACATGAAGTTTCTGTCATCCTCCGCCCACTTGGCACCGTCGTTACGTCTATCAAAAAGAGGCGAATAATGGCATCATCCACCCTGCTCGCGGCGGGCACCAGTCGTTCAAGATTCAAAACCATTCTCTGGATCTCCCTTGGTCTGACTGCGCTCTTTGTCTTCATCACTTCAGAAGTTCTTCTCGCCACTGATTACCCCATGTACCATGCCTACCGTCTGCAGGTCATCGCCGACCGCCATCTCCTCATCCCTCATACCCTCTGCGGTGTCATCGCTCTTGTCGCCGGCCCTATGCAATTCTCGTCGCGCCTTCGCCAGCGTCACCTGACATTCCATCGGGTCCTCGGCCGCATTTACGTCATCTCCGTCTTCGTCGGTGCGTTCACCGGGATCGCTCTGGCCACTGGCCGCCCCGGTTTACCGGGAACCTCGATGCAGGCTGCTGCATGGATCGTGTGCACCACCGCTGCCTTTATCACCGCGCGCAACCGCCAAATCGTCCAGCATCGTCAGTGGATGGCTCGCTCCTACGCCGTCACGTTCACTTTCGTCTCCAGCCGCGTGCTTAATCTCTGGCCCCGCTACTGGAGCCATCTTGGCGACACGTTCGCCGCCGTCGGCGTCATCGCCTTCACCCTGGCTTCCCTGCTGATCGTCGACCTTGGCCTCAACTGGCGCGAGCTTACAACTCGCCGCGCCTGATCATGGGTACGAACCACTTGCCGGCGCAAGAAATTGGGCAAAGCAGTCTGGCGCTTACAATTCTCTCCAACACCGCGTCAAACTTCTGCGCCCGTGCTTTGGATTTCTCAATTCGCCGCTATCTAAATGACATATTCGTCATATGAACCATTCGTCATACAACCCCGCCTCAGAAGCTGGACAATATCGTTGTAGCGGGTCTGAAAAAGGAGACTCCAGTTAGAACGTCTAATCAGAATCGGATTCCTTCGCAAAATGAAGTTCTCATCGTTGGTGGTGGAGTAGCAGGCTGTGCCGCGTCTATCGCGCTCGCCCGCAATGGACGAACCGTCACGCTGATCGAACGCGAGCCCGCTTGCCGCAATAAGGTCTGTGGTGAGTTCTTAAGCGGTGAGGCCCTTGAAGATCTTTCTGCGCTCGGCATCGATGCGCTCTCGCTTGGCGCCTTGCCCATCGACACCGTTCGCCTTGCCGCTGCCAGGCGCGCCGCGGAGGCTCCGTTGCCTTTTCCCGCCGCCTCGCTCACGCGCAAGGCGCTTGATACGGCGCTCATCGCCGAGGCCATCGCCTCAGGAGTCAGCGTAATGCGCGGTCAAAGCGTACAAGCGCTCGATCGCACAACCAACGGCGCCTGGCGAGCCACGCTCAACGATGGCGCCGTCTGTGAAGCTCCAACGGTGTTTCTCGCCACAGGCAAACACGATCTCCGCGGCCACATGCGTCCAAAGGATCCGCAGCGATGGGTCGCCTTCAAGATGTATTTTCGCCTGGCGCCCGCGCAGGCCGCTGAGCTCGCGCGCGCCTCCGAGCTGATGCTCTATCCCGGAGGTTATGGCGGTATCCAGCCGGTTGAAGGCGGTATCGCGAACCTTTGCTGGGTTGTGCAACAACGGTATCTCGCACGCGTGGGCAATCGCTGGGAGAATTTTCTCGAGAAGATGCAGCAGGACTGCCCACATCTCGCGATGAGGCTTGCGGGTGCGGAGCCGTTGCTCGCCAAACCGATCGCCATCACTCATATTCCGTATGGCTACATCTGCCGCACGACGGAGAATGGGCTCTACCGCATCGGCGATCAGGCTGCCGTCATCCCGTCATTCACAGGCGATGGCATATCCATCGCGCTCCATACTGCGCGTTGTGCTGTCGCTGCCTACCTTGCAGCCGAGCCGGCACCGCTCTTCCAGGCTAAATTACGGTCTGCACTGCTGGCCCAGATGCGTCTTGCCGAGTTCGCCGCCGATGGTTTGAACAACTCAATCGCGCGCGCCGTCTTACCGTTTTGTCTCAGGGTCTGGCCCGGGGTCATGCGCGTGACAGCGACGCTGACACGCGTTGCGCATCATGCCGCCGTCCCTGCGCATGCAGTCGCCAGCTAAAATCGGCCGTGCCAAAGGCCACAACGCGACGCCCGATTACGCAGGAATTCTTGTCCCGTGGACTCTCAGCAGTCATCCCAAGGAGAGATGCAATGAAATCGCTCGAAGTCTTCGCCTTCGCTGTCATACTCACTCCTGCCGCACTCGCCCAGCATCAGACCTTCGTCGTCAACCCCGATGCCAGCGAAGTCAAAATGACGCTGAAAACAACGCATGAGCTGGTCAATGGCACCTTTCGCGTCCAATCCGGATCAATTGAGTTTGACCGCAGCACTCCTAAGATGGGGGGCTCGGTAGTCGTCCTCGCCGGAAGCGGCAAGACCGGCAATGACAGCCGCGACAAGAAGATGAAGAAGGACATCCTGAAGGTCGAACAGCACGTAACTGTTTCCTTTGAGCCGAAGACCTATACTGGCGCCATCGCATCTTCAGGCGACTCGACCATCCAGGTAACCGGAATCTTCACCCTGCTGGGCACGCCTCACGAAATCACGATCCCCATGTTGGTACGTCTTGCTGGCGCCAGCACAACTGCCAAGGCTCATTTTGTAGTGCCTTACGTCCAATGGGGCCTCAAGAATCCAAGCTTCATGATTTGGAAAGCGGATAATGATGTCGCGATCGACGTCAATCTTGTTGGCACAATTTGAAATTGGCCTGCGCTTGCTATCGCCGGTTGCCCGAGGGCTTGGGGCTCACCTAAGTTGTTGGGTTGCGTTGCCATTCAATTCATTCAGAAGTGCCGGATGGATTCGCCGGGACCGGGCGCTGGCGGTTCCGGGTTGTGATCCCCTGTGCGTTCCACGTGGCTCTCCAGCGAGCGGCTTACCAGGTCGCGGGAGCCGAGGCCCACGGCGAGAGCCAGCGTGAGCACGATGCCGCCGAAGAGGATGCCGAAGGCCATCAGAACCACGCCGCCGCCGATCTCAAGATGCTCCAACACCATGGCGGCAGTAAGAACGAGAACCAGCCACTTGACTCCGAGCGACAGAAACCGCGCGTACTGCAGTTGTGCATTGACAGCCCCGATGAGAACCGATCGGGCCAGAAAGCGCGCGATCAGGGTTCCGGCGATCAGCAGCAGAATGGCGCCCACCGCGTGGGTCAGGTAGGGGAGCAGCGAAATCGGGAGCGCGGATGCCGAGGCGAAGGAGGTATCGAAGGCCGAAACGCCGATGATCAGTCCGAGGAGAACGAAGCCCCAGAAGGCGGTTCTGGCAATGAGAGCGGTGGGCGAAGTGAGGGGCGTCCAGTTCACGTCACCCCGGTCGCGCGCGATGCGGTCATCGAACTTGACTGCGGCAAGTCCACGTCGCAGCAGGGCAGAGAGGACCATCCCGATGAAGGTAAACAAAGCTAATGCGACAAAAAACGCCAGGATACCCGGCAGGATAGCGATGAGCAGCGACAAGACGCGATAGAGCGACTGATGCAGTGCGTCCGACATGTGGTGCCAGATGGAGGCATTATCAGCCATCAGCGGCTGCGGGGCCTGATAAGTCGTTGTCTGGAGCATGGTGGCAAGGGCGGTATGCATAAGACTCACTCCTTGAATCGACGCTTGCTCTGTGTGCCAGAGACGACTCTGGCGGGCCTGGATTCGGTGACCGAGTTACTGGGTTCAGACCGATGCATAAGGCTGAAATACCGGGACAGCTCTTGCGCATGGTTCTTCATGGGTTGAACCTGTCTGGCCAGCGCCAGCGCGCAACGAGATAGGGCTTTTCGTTCTCAAAAGCCACAGCCACCGCCTCGATATGGTGTTCGGGGTCGACTCCCGAGGCAATGATGCCGAGGTGGCTTGCGACCCATGCCAGATACAAAGGAATCAACGCGCCGAGCAGGTGTCCGCGATTGATGGTGCGCAGCCGGTAGGCGAGCAGAAAGTCGTAGACAATGCGGGCCCACAGGTTGTCGGGCATGCGGAACGCCACTGTATCTGGAGTGCTGTAGAGCCGCTTGAGTCCGAGCAGCGTATTCGGAGGAAGAACGAGCGACCAGATCTCACGGAGATTGGTATAGGCGAGCCGGAAAGCCTGAAGCATCGGTGCAATTTCCGCGGTGGCGTCCGTCGAAGGCGCGTGAATGGTCGTGATCGAACCGGCCGGGGGCGCTTGTCGCGCGCGCTGCCAGAATGCCGCCTTGGCCTCGATATCGGCAAACAACGATCCCGTCACCAACGGGAGAATGGTGTTCAGATCCGGTTCGTTGGAATGCGGCATTTCACGCTGGCCGACGAGGATCTCATTCACAGTGAAACCGTTCACTGAGGCCTCATTGACCGGCCAGACAGGCGCATCGAAGCCGTTGACCCCGGCGAACCTCTGGGCCACGACAGAGAGTCGTTCCGCCATGCGAAGCGAAAGCCCGAGATCGATGGCGAGGGGAAATCGAGCGCGGCAGGCGAAGAGCGCGCGGGTGAGGGGATAGAGAATGGCCGAGTTCACCAGGGCTACGTTGGGCGGCAAATCATAGCGTGGCAGGGCAAGGTCGGTTGAAGAGGCGAGGACCGCGTTGGCAAGGTCGCGCAGTGCAAAGGGGCTCAGTGACCCAGCTCCGGGGCCCAGCATGAGAATGGCGTGCGCCTCATTCTTGCCGGCAAGCTGATAGGCATTGAGAAAATCGGAAGCGGTCAGAGTCCAGGAGGGCCCGGTTGGAGGAATGTTGATGATTCCGAGTTGGGGATAGGCCTCCGGCGCATCCGGGGTGGCCACCAACACACTCTGCGCCGGAAACGAAGAGGCCAGGTTGGCCAGCACAGACTCCCGCTGCTCCGGTGGCATGCTGGCGAGCAGCACCAGGAGTTCTGGACCGGAGATCGCGGTGGCAGAGGTGACGCTTGGATTCGGATTGGATGTCGCCATCGTGCTTCTCGTCAAAACTGATTACAAAACCGCCGGCGGCATTTGACAACTGCCATCCAGTTTCAAAGTGTACAAGCGCTGCTATAAAGCTAAGATGCCGGCCAGAGGAATATGAAGCCATGTGGGGCGATTGTTGAGCTCGTAGAGCAGTTCGTAAAGCGCCTTCTCCAGCAGGTAAGCCGACAGCAGCGCCTGGGATTGCTGAGGCGGCGGCAGCAGCGCAGGGTTGGCCCCAACGGTTTCGCGGTACGCACGCAGGAATTCAGCGGAAGCAGCATTCTGCCAGAGGATCGCCCAGCCGGTGATCCTTTCGCAATCAGGGGAGTGCATGCGCTCGGGATTCGCGGTGAGAAACTGATCGAGCCCGGAATACGCGGCATAAGAGAACGAACGGATCATGCCGGCGACGTCCTTCAGCGGCGATTGCTTCTGGCGGCGCTCCGCGAGAGGACGGGCAGGCTCGCCTTCGAAATCGAGCAGGACGAAGTCGCCGGCGTCTTTCTTTGGGGCTCGCGACGATCCGGGAGTCCGCAGGGTCTGGCCAAGATGGTAGTCCCCATGAATGCGAATACGTTCACCGGCGGGCGCGGACGAGGTAATGGCGTTGGCGCGGGTGAAAAGGTTGATGCGCCGAGAAAGCAGCAGTGCGGCATCATCGGCGATCAGGTCCTTGAGGGTTGAGAGCTTCACCTTCAGGATTTCAAGCGTGGAGGTAATCTGGTCGTCAATGCGGCGCGCGTCGCGGGCAAGGTCTTCGGGCGTAAACGGCTCTGCGGCGAACGCCGGATCGGTGGTCGGAGTGGCAAGGGCAAGGTGCATCTCGGCGGTACGGCGGCCAAGGCATGCGGCTGCCGCGAGCCACGAGCCCGCGTGATCAAGGGCTTCACGGGGAAGTGCGTTGTCGATAAGAAAGCTGGCGGCGGGAACCTTGGGGGGAGCCGGGAGAGCCTCGACAGAACTGAAGAAGCCAGAGAGCTGATGGAGAAACCAGCTCCAGCCGTCGCCTTCATTCCCGACCCACCCTTGCAGCATGGCCGTCGTGGTCTTTTCTCCGCCTCGAGGAGTCACCCAGATCTCGCCGAAGAAAGGGGCGATTCGCTCGAAGTGAGCGACCTCCGTCAGAAAACGAACGATCTCGGCATCGGGATTCTCCCCGGGCTGAAGGCGCCGGAAGAGCTTCAGGATCAGCTTATTGCCGTAGACGATCGAGGTGTTCGACTGCTCCGCCGAACTCACCCGCGAGGGCAGGTGCCTGATTCTCTTTGCCTCGGCGAAATGTTCGGATGCGCGTGCCTCAAGCCGGCCGGGTTGTACAGCGGGGATGCCGGCATAGGGCGACTCGCGCGCCTCAAGTTGCTGAGCGCCTGTGAAGCGAGTGTTCGCCGCGTCGGAGCGCGGCGGCGTGGCCGCTTCACCAGGCTGAGCGCTGATGGGTGCGGGAGCAACCGGCAATGCGGCCACCTGTGAGGGCGCATCTTCAGAAGTTGCCACGGAGGTGTGCTCCGGATGCGCGGCATCCTGGGCCGGTAGGAACTCGGGAGGCCGCAGCGGCGCCAGAAAATTATCTGCGTTCAGTTCGTGCGTTGCGCGTTCAGAATGGAGCAGGCGATCCTTGCCCTTCTCCAAAGCCACGGGACCCCCAGCAACCTCTGCAGCGAGGCGAGTCCCAAGTCCCATGTTGTCGACGCGGGTGGTTGACAGCGACAGAGTGCCGTTCCGCTCAATCAGCGCAAGCAAGCCTTGGCGAAAGTCTTCGCGCGTGACGGCGTCATGGAGCACCGCGGGACCAAATGGAGTTGGAAAGGTGATGAGGATGTTCTGCGGGTTGTTGAGGGTCAGGTCTGCGGCAACCGTTTCGGTGCTGAAGGCTAGCGGAATCTGATAGATATCGCTCGGGCCGTCGGAGTAGGCGATCTCGACATAGAACAGCACCGGAGGAATTGCGTTCCCCGAGGGAAGGCTGAAAGCAGCCGGCAGGCCGCCATCGGCGGGAGCGGCCGCCGGGAGCTCCGCCCAATCGAGTATTCGCGCAGACCGAATCTTCCGCGTTTTGGCTCCAAACCATCGCTGTAGAGGCAGCCAGGTGGTGAGGGCGGTTTCAAGCAGGGCCAACCCGGGTCCGCCCAGCAAGCCGGGCCAGCCTTTCGTGAGCAGTTCGAGGGCGGCCGCCTCATGTTCTGAAGTGTCAACGAAACCCTCAGCTTCCGGCTCAGCCAGCGGTTCCGGCGCCAAAGCGGCGGGTTGCAATTCGAGCCAGAGGAAGGAGTAGGGAGCCAGCGATAGTGCGTAAGACTCCTCGGTGATGGTGGGAAACGGAACGTACCCCAACATCTCTACCGGTTCAAGGCCGGCAAAATCTTTCAGATCGAGCGAGACGGGCTGCGCGAACCGGCTGAGATTGGCCACACACAGTACCGTCTCGTGGGAACCGTCGGGGCGGACCAGGTCGCGAAGATAAGCGAGAACCTTGCGATTCGCCGGGTTCAAAAAACGGAGAGTTCCGCGGCCGAAGACCTGAAACAGCTTACGCAGCGCGATCATGTTGCGGGTCCAGTGCAGCAGGCTGGACTGGTCGCTGAGTTGGGCCTCCACATTCACGACTTGGTAGCCATAAATGGGATCCATGACAACGGGGAAATAGAGCCGCGCCGGGTCGCATCGGGAGAAGCCTGCGTTGCGGTCGGAGTTCCACTGCATGGGCGTGCGGACGCCGTTGCGGTCGCCCAGATAGATGTTGTCGCCCATGCCGAGCTCATCCCCGTAGTAGAGGATCGGGGTGCCCGGAAAACTGAGCAGAAGCGAATTCAGCAACTCGATCCGGTGGCGGTTGTTGTCGACCAGCGGGGCCAGGCGGCGGCGAATCCCGACGTTGATGCGCATGCGCGGATCGGCCGAGTAGGCGAAATACATGTAATCGCGCTCGTCGTCGGTCACCATCTCCAGCGTGAGCTCATCGTGGTTGCGCAGGAAAAGGCCCCACTGGCAATTGTCCGGAATGGGCGGCGTCTGTGCCATGATGTCGGTGATCGGCAGGCGATCTTCTTGCCGCAGCGCCATGTAAATTCGCGGCATCAGAGGGAAATGGAACGCCATCTGGCATTCATCGCCATTGCCGAAGTAAGGACGCACATCGGCGGGCCACTGGTTGGCTTCCGCCAGAATGAACCGGTTGGCGTACTCCGTATCGAGGGCGGCCCGGAGGGATTTGATGATGACGTGCGTTTCCGGCAAATTCTCGCACGAGGTGCCATCGCGTTCAACCAGGTAAGGGATGGCATCCATGCGCAGTGCGTCGACGCCCATATCGAGCCAGAAGCGCATCGCCTTTAGAACTTCTTCGATCACCAGCGGACTGTCGAAGTTGAGGTCGGGCTGGTGCGAAAAAAAGCGATGCCAATAATAGGCCTTTGCCGTCTCGTCCCAGGTCCAGTTCGACTTCTCCGTATCGGTAAAGATGATGCGCGCGTCCTTGTAGAGCTGGTCGGTCGAGGACCACACATACATCTCGCGAGCCGGAGAACCGGGCGCAGCAAGACGCGCCGCTTGAAACCATGGATGCTGGTCGCTGGTGTGGTTGATGACCAGCTCGATCATCACCTGCATGTTGCGCTGATGGGCCGCATCCAGAAACGCCTTGAAGTCGTTCAGGGTTCCGTAGGATGGATTGACGTCAACATAGTTGGCGATGTCGTAGCCGTCGTCGCGCAAGGGCGACGGAAAAAAGGGCAGCAGCCAGATACAGGTGACACCGAGGTCCTGCAGATAGTCCAGCCGCGAAAGCAGTCCGGGGAAGTCGCCAATGCCGTCATCGTTGGAGTCGGCAAAGGCGCGCACGTGGACTTCGTAGATGATCGCGTCTTTGTACCAGAGCGGATCGGACGCGCTTGCCAGCTTCTTCACTCTATCGTTCTCCGGGTTGGTTGAACGTACAGCCTTTCTAACCGTGCAGCCTTCACAAACCGCCGCCGAGGCATAGGTTCAAGTCTTTCGGGTGTTCCGGGAGTTATGTACTTGACTGGGAGCAGACCCGAAGCGTCGGGAAAAGCCGGCTAACGGCGATGGTCCGGGGCTCCGTTACCTCAATTTCACTCTGAATCAGTGTTTCATTCCACATAAAAAGCAAACGCAGTTTTTAGACTACGGGTAGCAGATCGATGGCACCAGGAATTTTGGCAGAAAAGACTTCCGTGGCGCAGGATAAGGCTACAGAATGACAATGTGACACATGCTGCGCTGCCTGTCCACTGAACCGGCGACGCATCGAACCTGACGTGTTGTGAGAACCGGACGATCCACAAACCTTACAACCATTGTAGTTGCATCCCACTTCTAACCCTTTAAAGGCTGATTGCGGCGGTTGACGCGAAAGAACTCCATGAGACGAATCCCCTCGTCCACATATCGTGTGCAGTTGCATTTAGGCTTTACGTTTGAGGATGCGGCCAGAATTGCCGATTATCTCAAAGCACTCGGTGTCTCCCATTTCTATAGTTCGCCCTATCTGCAGGCCGCCCCGGGAAGCATGCACGGGTATGACGTCGTCGATCCTCAGAAAGTGAACCAGGAATTAGGCGGCGAGGAAGGCCACGCCCGTTTCTGCCAAAGGCTGGCCGAATTGGGGATGGGACAGGTCCTGGACATTGTCCCCAACCATATGGCACTCGGCCCGCAGAATCGTTACTGGTGGGATGTGCTTGAGAACGGTCCATCGAGCCGGTATGCCACTTGGTTCGATGTCGATTGGCACTCGTTTGAAGTCAAGCTGCAAAACAAGATTCTGATCCCCGTATTGGGCGACCAGTACGGGCGAGTTCTCAGTGCCGGGCAGATCAAGATCGAGCACTCCTGCGATTGCTTCCAGGTGCGCTACACAGACAATCTTTTCCCGGTCGCTCCTGCGTCGTTGTCTTCTCTGTTATCGAGGGCGGCGGAGTATGCGAAAAACGACCTGCTGAATTTCATCGCTGATAGCTTTTCGCAATTGCCGTCGCCGGAGTCGACAGACCACGATGTTGCGATTGCCCGACACCGGGACAAAACCGTCATCTACGCGCTCTTGAAGCGGCTCTGCCAGGAGGACCCGCAGGTTGTCGCCGCGATTGACCGCGCGGTGGACGAATTGAACGCCGACTACGACGCGCTGGACGAGGTTCTGAATCAGCAGCATTATCGATTAGCCTACTGGCGCACCGCCGACCAGGAACTGGGCTATCGGCGCTTCTTCGATGTCAACACTCTCATCGGTCTGCGCATGGAGCGCCCCCACGTCTTCGAGGCAACGCACTGCCGGATTCTGGAATGGATTGAAAAAGGCGTCCTGGACGGAGTGCGAGTGGATCATCCGGATGGCTTGCGCGATCCACAGCAATATTTCGACAGGCTCCGCAACCGCGCGCCCGATGCGTGGATTGTCGGTGAGAAGATCCTGGAGCCGGGGGAATTTCTGCGCCCCTCGTGGCCGATTGAGGGTACCAGCGGTTACGACTTTCTGAACGTATGCAACAACCTGCTGGTGCACGGCGAAGGCCTGAAAGAATTGACCACAATCTACAGCGACTTCACCGCGGAGCCCACCGACTATGAGGCCGTGGCGCATGACAAGAAACTAGCGGTGGAGCAGGAAGCACTGGGCAGCGACGTCAACCGGTTGACAAGCCTGTTCGTCGAGATCTGCGAAAACAATCGCGACCGCCGCGACTACACGCGGGCTGAGATTCGCCGCGCATTGAGGGAAGTTGCTGCCTGTTTCGCCGTTTACCGGAGCTATGTCGTTCCCGATCGAGATGAGATTCTCGACGAGGATCGCGCCTACATCGACTCCGCCGTCGCGCAGGCCAAGGGATGGAGACAGGACCTGGATCCCGGTCTGCTCGACTTTATCGGTGATGTGCTGGCATTGCGCGTGCGCGGAGGGCGGGAGAGCGAATTTGTGCTGCGGTTCCAGCAGTCCACTTCACCGGTAATGGCAAAAGGCGTGGAAGATACCGCCTTTTACTGCTACAACCGGATGATCGGATTAAATGAAGTAGGTGGCGCGCCTGGGCGCAATGGCCTGACCGTGGCAGAATTCCACACGTATTGCGCGAAGATGCAGATGACTCATCCACAAACCATGACGACGTTGTCTACACATGACACGAAGCGTTCTGAGGATGTAAGGGCGCGGCTGGCTGCGATCACCGAGCTGACGGGACGGTGGAGAGCCGCGGTCAATCGCTGGTCACGCGCCAATGCATCGTTTCGCTCCGGGAAATATCCCGATCGCAACACGGAGTACTACCTCTACCAGACATTGGTTGGGGCGTGGCCTATTACAAAGGAGCGCCTGGTCGCCCACATGGAGAAGGCCGCGCGCGAGGCTAAGCAGCAGACGAGCTGGACGCAACAGAACAAGGAATTCGAAGAATCACTACGAAACTTTATTGAACGCATTCTTGAGTCGCGGGTGTTTATTTCAGAGTTGGAAGACTTTGTCGGCCGCGTGCTCGAGGCGGGACGCATTAATAGCCTGGCTCAAACCCTGCTGAAACATACCGCGCCCGGCGTGCCGGATACTTATCAGGGAACCGAGCTTTGGGACCTGAGCCTCGTGGACCCCGACAATCGCCGGCCTGTGGACTATGACGCGCGCCGCAATATGCTAAGTGAGCTTGAACGCGGCATGGACGTGGAAGAGATCATGCGAAGAATGGAGAGCGGACTACCCAAACTCTGGCTTGTGCACAATGCCCTGTGCCTGCGGCGCGAGCATCCGGAATGGTTCGGCGCGGATGCCACGTATTCGCCGATGATGGCGGATGGATTGAAGAGCGACCATCTCGTGGGATACCTGCGCGGCGATCGAGTCGGCGTAATCGTGCCCAGATGGCCGCTCAAGCTGGGTGGAAGATGGGCCTCCACAACCATCGAGTTGCCCCCAGGCGAGTGGAGAAACGTGCTCACGCGGGAGACGTTCCAGGGAGGCCGCTTGCGTGTGCAGACCCTGTTACAACGCTTTCCCGTTGCGTTGCTGACGCGGGAAGCGGCATAGCCATGCATCGCTTTGAGGTGTGGGCTCCGCTGCCCAACAACGTTGCGCTTCGGGTGAATGACTCAACCCTGCCGATGCAGGGTCCAGACGAACAGGGTTGGTGGCGTCTTGATGTGCAGGAAGCCGGCCCAGGCACCGATTACGGCTTTTTGTTGAACGACGATGAGAAATGCTATCCGGATCCGCGTTCGCAATGGCAGCCGCATGGCGTGCACGGGATGTCTCGCATATACGACCAGAATTCGTTTGTGTGGGGCGACGCGAATTTTCAAGCGCCTCCTCTCGCAAGCAGCGTGATCTACGAACTCCACGTTGGCACGTTCACCCCGGAAGGCACGCTGGATTCGGCCATTGAGAAATTGGATTATCTGGCCACCCTCGGCATCACTCATGTGGAACTCATGCCCATTGCCGCGTTCGCCGGCAATCACGGTTGGGGCTATGACGGCGTAGCGTTGTTTGCAGTGCATCAGCCCTATGGCGGCCCCGACGTGCTGAAGCGATTTGTGAATGCGGCACATACCAAGGGCCTTTCCGTATTGCTCGACGTCGTCTATAACCACTTCGGCCCTGTTGGAAATTACACCGGCAAATTTGGCCCGTATCTCGTGGGCTCGCATCGGACGCCCTGGGGCGGAGCCGTGAATCTCGAAGATGCGTGGGCATACCAGGTCCGTCGTTTCTTCTGCGATAACGCGCTGATGTGGATGCGCGACTTTCACATCGATGGGCTGCGCATCGATGCTGTGCATGCCTTCATCGACCGGTCTGCCATTCACTTCCTTGAACAGCTCTCGACTGAAGTCGAAACGCTGAGCGCATTTACGGGCCGCCAGTTGACACTGATTGCAGAAAGCGATCTGAACGATCCACGCGTGATTCTGCCGCGCGAGGCCGGCGGGTATGGTCTGGATGCGCAGTGGAGCGACGACTTTCATCATGCCCTCTTTGCAGTGCTGTGCCCCGAGGCAGCCACCGGCTACTATGCGGATTTCGGCGAGTTAAGCCAGTTGGCAAAGGCGCTCGAGTGCAACTATGTGTATGACGGGATCTATTCAAAATATCGCCGCCGCATACATGGACGGCCGGCGGAGAATCTGTCACACCACAGATTCCTCGGCTACATCCAGAATCACGACCAGGTAGGCAATCGAGCGGTGGGAGAAAGACTGCACGAGGATGCCGGCTTTGAGCGCGCCAAGTTGGCTGCTGCGGTGGTGTTGACCAGTCCCTTTATCCCGATGGTTTTTCAAGGTGAGGAGTGGGCCGCATCGTCGCCGTTTCAATACTTCGCCGGCCACGAAGACAAAGAGATGGCTCGACTTGTTTCAGAAGGGCGAAAGAAGGAGTTCGCAGCCTTCGGCTGGCCGCCGGAGTTAATCCCTGATCCCGAGAAACCGGAAACATTTCAACGCTCAAAGCTCAAATGGAATGAAATCAACGAAGGCGAACACGCCGAGATGATGGAGTGGTATCGCGCACTGATTCGTTTGCGACGGGCGTCACCTTCTTTGAATAACGGAGAGCCGCGACAAACGCGCGTTTTCTATGATCAGCAGGAGATGTGGATCTCGATCGAGCGTAGTGATCTTGTGGTGAATTGCAACCTCAGCAACGAGGATCGGCGATTTCCGGTGCCGGAGGGCGCGCAGGTCATTCTCAGTTCTCAGAGGATTGCCCCGGTGAAAGACGGAGCCGTGATGCTGCCACCAAACTCCGTCGTGATCGTGAAAAGCTAATCCTCTCACGCTGCTTAAAATCTATCCTGAGGTTCCCTGGCTGAGCTAGAATGAAAACGCTCTGGAGCGGCACGCGCCTTAGAGGCGGGTTCCAGGGCTTTCAATTTCGTGGCGATTTCCCCTTGTGCCCGCGCAGACTGCTGCGGGCCAAACCAATCGCCGAGGTCGCGTCTGAGGTTTGCCGAAAAGGCTTCCAGGGAAGAGTTGGTTAATGAATCAGTTACCCTTCAGCAAAGCGATGTCTCGAGGACTTTTTTCGAGGGAAGTGCTGAGTCCCCGCGACATTGCCTTCGGCCTCAGCCGTAGCCGGCGTGATTTCCTGCGCGGTGCTGCGGGAGTGGCATTGGGGGCTGCTCTTACGGGCGTCAGCCCCTTCGCCCGCGCCGAGGCAACGCAGAAGAAGCGGAAGGTCATCGTCGTCACCTTCGGCGGAGGCGCACGCGATCAGGAGACATTCGCGCCCGAGGGACAGGAGAATATTCCTCACCTCCTCAAGGAATTGATTCCGCAATCAAGCTTCTTTACGCATGTTACGAACCAGGGAATCCTTGGCCACTACGTAGCAACGGCGAGCCTCGCGACGGGGGTATACGAAACGCTCAATAATTTCTCCGCTGTTCCACCGGAGCATCCCACCGTATTTGAATACTTCCGCAAAGACCTTAAGCGCCCCATCTCCGACGCGTGGGTCGTTGCACCGAGCAACGGGTTCAATCGAATTGGCGAGAGCGACTGCCGCTCTTACGGTGCGGGTCTCGGGGCCAGGGTGATTTTGCCAAAGCATTTGCTCGGTGCGGCAAATTCAGGGGCAACTGCCGACTATGACCACCTGTTGCGCGACAACTATGAGACTCCGCTTTATGCTCCGCAACTCGGTGGCGGCGAATTTGAGCTGGAACAACTCGAGATGATCCTGAAGCTCTCGGTCGATGACTTCATGACTCATGCGCGAACGTTGTCGAGCCCCGACGAGCTTTCTGTATATATCGCGAAACGGCTGATGCATCAGGAGTCGCCCAGTCTTCTTTGGATCACGATGCACGACATCGATATCGCGCACTCCGGCGCCTATTCGCTTTACATCGAGGGCATCCGTCGAACCGACCGCCTGTGCGCGGAACTCTGGCAAGCCGTTCAAAACGAGCCGGAGTACGCGGGCAACACAACGTTCTTCATTCTCCCCGATTTTGGACGCGACGCCGATTACGATTCCGGCGGCAATGGATTTCAACATCATCGCACCGGCGATGCAGCCAGCCGTACCACGTGGATGATGGCCCTGGGCGCGGGCGTGCGCCAAGGTGTGGTGTTTGACGATCCAATGCAATCGATTGACCTGGTGCCGACGGTGGGCTCGCTGATGGGATTCTCAGCTGCCCAGTCGCAAGGCAAGCCAGTCAAGGAGCTGTTGTAACCGCGATGCTGCCACGCGATCTCAAATCCGAAGACTTTGCCGGTTACCCTCCGGAGGCACGGGGGTTGATGGTGGCCCACCTGGGAGCGATACAGCAACTTCCGGTGAGTTTCGTGCCGAGCTTTCTGCGCGAAGTGATCGACTATGACTACAAGTTCCCCGCGGAGCGCGTCGCAATCGATAAGGAACTTGCGAATTTCAGCGCTCTTTCGCCGGCGCAGCTCAAGGAGTGGTTTCAGCCTTTTGCTGAAATCTCGCTCTCTTCAAAGCTGGAGAATTTCGACTGGGTCAATCAGCCTGCGCAATTTATCGAACAGCAATCAGCCTACCTTTGGACAACACATCAGCTGGATGCATTTCGGAAAGCTGCGACAGAATATGGGGCGCGGATGCAGGCAGCAGCGCCTCCCGAACCGAGTCCGGTGCGGAGACTCGGCATCGCCGTCATTGGCCAGGGTGTCACCAACTACGATGCGCCCCTCTTTCGCAATCTGCGCCAACACGGCACCTACTTCGGGCACGTAAAACCGGAGAACGGACTTCAATTGCTGCTTGCGGCTGCAGCCGCGCGAGCCAAGGCACACCCCGCACCGTATGCCCACTGGTATATCGATGGAGGTCGCGAAGCCGCTCACAGTCCTTTGCTCGCCTGCGTTTCTTACGACGCTCTGCAGCCTGTGCGTGCCGCACTTCTTAGGGACATGCAGGTTCAAATTGCAAAGCCCGGGATGGGTCCCGAAGAGTTGCGCACGCGCTTGGCCCAACTGACGCCGAAAGACCTTGGAATGGATGCGACAGTCGATCCCGTGCTGGGCCGCTTTCAGGTCAAACTTTTCACTGAGGGATCAGGGACGCAGATTTTCAGCACCACGTTTGCTCAATGGGCTACGCGGGAAGTGCTTCGGCGAGCCGAGGCGCAGACGTTACTGGTGCGCTTTGCTCCAAGGCAGCGGCAACGGCCTATGAATGAGCTGCTCTCAAACAACCGTAGCAACCCTGAACTCGATTTGACAGGCTCGCTGGTTGACGCGGATTTCGCTGCCTATTATCACTGGATCAATCAGCAGCGGCTGCCGGGATCGGAACACTCTTCGTTCCTGGTGTGGTTTGAGGGTCATAACCAGGCACTTGTGATTGCGCCGTATTTTCCCAAGGGCAAAGAGTCCGATTCTGCGATCGACTTGGGAGAACTGCTCTCGTTTGCTGCCGTTTGAATTGAATCCGAGCTTAAACCGTAGCCTTCGCGGCTCCTGTCGAGATGCCACCATCGACTAAAAGAATCTGCCCCGTAATGTAGCGGCTCGACTCTGAGGCAAGAAAAACCACTGCCCCGTCTAGATCGTCCGGCCTGCCCGGCCTTTTCACCGGGATACGGTCGGTGATGTACTCAACCCACGCTGCATTCTCATAGAGCACTCGATTCTGCTGCGTTTTGAACCAGCCCGGAGCCAGGCAATTGACCGTGACGCCATGACTTCCCCAATCTGCGGCAAGGCTCATCGTGAGTTGTCGTATCCCGCCTCGGCTGGCTCCATAAGGCGCAAGCCCCGCATATCCCGCAACGCTGGTCACTGAACCAATATTGATGATGCGGCCATAGCCGCGCTCAATCATGCCGTGCGCAACGGCTTGCGCCACGAAAAATGCACCGCGAAGGTTGGTATCGAGAATCGTGTTCCAATCGTCCCAACTCACCTGAAGCGCGGGCTTGCGAATGTTGCAGCCGGCATTGTTAACCAGGATATCGATCTTGCCGAAGTGCGCCTCCACTGCGGCGATAGCCTGCTGGATGCTGGCATGATCCCGCACATCGAGCGCCACGGAAAAAACTTTCCGTCCCAATCCCTCGATCTCGCGCGCAAACTCGGCAAGATCGTCCTTTGACCGGCTGGTGATGGCAATGTCCGCGCCAGCCCGGGCAAGCGCGCGAGCGAAATACTGGCCGAGGCCACGGCTGGCGCCGGTTACGAGTGCGACCTGACCTGACAAATCAAACAACGAGCTTTCCATTTGTAGTGTCCTTATGGTTCCAGCACAACCTTGAGCAAACCGGGCTCCCGCTCATACAAGCGATGGAACCACGAGGGCCCATCCTCAAGCGGAGCTACGGCGGAGATCAACTGATCCACGCGAATGGCTCCGCGCGAAATCAATGAGATGCACGCGGGATATTCTCCCGACGATGCGCAAGAACCCTGCACGCGAATCTGCCGTGTGACCACCGATTGCAAACCGAACTCGATTGTGGGCGAGACATTTCCCACTAGCGTCACCGCTCCGCCCTTCCTCACGCTGTCGAGGGCGAGCTTCACAGGAATGGTCGCGCCCACGCATTCGATCGCAGCTTCCGCGCCTCGCCCTCCGGTCAGATCAAGCACTTGGGGAATGAGATCGGCCTGGCGCGAGTTGATCGTATGCGTCGCACCGAGGCCGCGCGCAAGCTCGAGCCGCGTGTCGTCCAGATCGAAAACAACCACCTGGCCCGCGCCTGCCAACCGCGCAGCCTGCAATACAAGCAAGCCGATCATCCCGGCGCCTACGACAACGACCGTATCCTCTAGCTCAATCGGCGTGAGCGAGACTGCATGAACGGCCACCGAAACCGCTTCAATCATCGCCGCGTGTTCGAAAGGCATGTTATCCGGCAACTTATAGGCAATGCGCGCAGGCACCGTCACAAACTCCGCAAATGCACCCATTCGCCGGAAGCCCGGTGTTGAAACGCCAATAACTTCGCGGTTGTCGCAAAGATTGACGTCGCCCCGCTGGCAGAAAAAGCACTTGCCGCAGTAGACAGTTGAATCGAAGGTGACACGGTCGCCCGGCCGAAAGTCAGAAACAGCGCTACCAACGGACTCGACCACCCCGGCGGCCTCGTGTCCCATCACGATGGGCGGCAGGCGTCTTCCCGTGCTTCCATCGTATCCGTGCACATCACTTCCGCAGATGCCGCAGGCCTTGATCCGAATCAGTAGTTCGTCCTCTGCGGGCTGCGGCGAAGGCATATCGACCAGGTCGAGTTGTTTATAGGCAGAGAGGAGCATCCCCTTCATACAATCTCCATGTCATCCGGAAACAGATTGTTTCGCGAGAGAGGAGTATCGTCAATCCTCATCTCATTCACGTCACAGTCTAAGCCCGCGCTTTGCGCAACATCATGATAGCGCGCCCGTGAGACCGCGCTGTCCCCGCATCGGCTCGATCCGGCCCAGCAGGATGACGTATGCCGCAATTCCAATCGCCAGGTAGATCGCAGCCACGCCGAAGACCCAGTGAAAGGAGTTTCGCGCTACCAGGTATCCGGTGATCACCGGCGCCGCGATGCCGGAGAGTTGATTGGAGAAATTAAGAATGCCGCCGACTCTTCCCACGTTATGCTTGCTCGCAATGAGAGCCGGAACGGACCAGCCGACCGGGGCCGCTGCCGAGAGCCCGCCAATCGAGATGCTGATCCAGATCAGTGCCTGCTGTGCAGTATGCGCGCTGCCCGCGCCGAAGATGCCAAGCCCGCACATCGTGCCGCCAACCAGCACCACCTTGCGCACAACGCTTGCATCAAACCCGCGGTGAATCAAGCTATCCACCAGCCAACCGCCCACCAAAAGATCCATCACCGTAGCGACCAGCCAGGGCATGCTGGTGTATAGAAACGAATGCAGAAGATCGACGTGGAAAGCAATGGATAGATAACTCGGCAACCATGAAAGCAGAAGATAGAAGACATAGTTATATGAGCCAAAGCCAATGGCCAGACCGATAACTTTGCGTCGCTTCAACAGGTAGCCTAACGAGGATGGTTCCTCATAGGTGCTCTGCCTCGCGGAAAGATCTTTGGTTTCTCCCGAAATGTGCTGCCGTTCAACTTCGGTCAGGGCCGGGTCTTCATCGGGATCGCGATAGACTTTCCAAAAGAGAAGGAAATAGAGGAAGCTGACCAGGCCGGTTAGCGCGAAGCTCCAACGCCAGCCTACCTCCAGCAGGACCATGCCAATGAGCGGAACCCCTATCGCCGGCGCAAACTTCGCGGCAGCATCAAAAAGAGACG
Source organism: uncultured Acidobacteriaceae bacterium (assembly GCA_963800145.1). GTDB lineage: Bacteria > Acidobacteriota > Terriglobia > Terriglobales > Acidobacteriaceae > Telmatobacter. The sequence goes on from CAWCZX010000003.1 coordinate 758,543, forward strand.
TCGCTAAGCTGCGCTGCTTTGGAGGAAACCACTGACCAATTGCCTTTGCGTTGGAGGGAAAAGTGGGCGCCTCTCCTACTCCGAGCGTCAGCCGCGCCGCAAACAGAGCTAGGAACTCCGGGGGCGATGGCTGCCCCGAACGACGCAAGGCTCCAGATGAATGTACTGATTCTCCCGATCTTCTTGACGCCGAATTTATCTAAGAGGACACCAACGGGCAATTGGCACAGGGCGTAAGTCCAGTTATACGCGCCTGAAAGATAGCCAAAGGTGATGCTTGAAATCCCGAAGGCCGTAAACAAAGAAGCTTGCGAAACCGAAATGTTGACCCGATCGAAGTAGTTGACCAGTACGCCAAGGCCAAGCAGCCACGCGATTCGCCAGCGGCGCATCGGCAGCGTTGCCCGTTCTGGAAAATCCAATTCTTTCACGGTCTCATTCAGCCTAGCATTGATAAGGTCATCTGCCCCAAGGAACTGCTGTTCACAATCAAGGTTTCCGTTCAGCCTGAAGGCGTGCATTCGGATGCGACACTCACCGCCGATTCCCGGCTTATGCTGCTATAGTGCTGGAGAGTTCGACGCCGCACCTTCAATGGAAGGAAACATATGTACCGCTCATTCGTATTAACCTGCGTGCTGCTGTATGCTGGCTGCGCTTTCGGGCAGAGTGCGAAGACATCAAGGCCGCCTATCACCGGGATTTCCCACGTGACGTTTTTTGCAGACGACCTTGCAAAGTCGCAGCATTTCTACAGTTCGTTGCTAGGCTGGGAACAGGTTCCGGCGGGCACTCCTGAATCTGGCGTCCATTTCTACGCGAATCACCTGCAATACATCGAGTTGCTGTCACCACCAAGCAAAGGTCAGGAGAATCGTTTCGACAGCGTCGCCTTTTCAACCAGCGATGCGGAGTTATTGCGGAAATATCTCGCAGCCCATGGCGTGAAGGTGCCTTCAGCCCTGAAGCTGGAATCAAATGGCGATCGATCCTTTGCGGTGAGAGACCCGGAAGGAAACAAGATCGAATTCACGCAGGCGGGCCCGAACGCACCCAAAGGGGGGCCGTCGGTGTCGAGCCGGGTGAGCGGCCATTTCAATCACGCGGGCTATGTGGTTCGAAGCCGGGCGGCCGAGGATGCCTTTTACAAAAACCTGCTTGGATTCCACGTGTATTGGGAGGGCGGTGCAAAGCCGGGCCAGACGGATTGGGTAATGATGCAGGTCCCCGATGGCACTGACTGGCTGGAATACATGTTGCGCTTGCCTGTGCACCCAAGCCGCGCCGAGCTGGCCTCTGCCAATCACTTCTCGCCAGGCGTTGTGACCATAGCGAATGTGCAAAAGAAACTGCAGCAGAATGGCTGGGTTGCCAGTGCTCAACAACATCCACCGCTATTGGGTGTGGATGGCAAATGGCAGTTCGACTTGGCCGATCCCGATGGCACGCGGGTGGAGTTCATGGAGTTTTTGCCCTACAGGAATCCGTGTTGTGCCCCGTACACGGGGCGTCAACCCAACCCACCGGCCGCCTGGTAGACAGGGCATCGGAAAACCCCGGAGCATGCAGTGAGTCTCTCCCGACGCAAGTTTCTCTCGACCATCGCCACTGCGGCCAGCGCGGCTGCGGTAGAGTCACATGCCTTCTCCGCGCCCTATCATGCTTTCGTTGTTCGGGACACCGGTGCTGGCCCGCAAGGTGCCGCGCCCACAACAGGTCCTTCCGGCGCGCCGATCGTGATACCCGCCACTATGCCGATGGGCTCCGGTGCGCCGCTCGGCGGCATCGGCACGGGCTTTGTCGAGATTCGCGCCGACGGCTGCTTTTATGAATGGCAGATTTTCAACTCAGGCGCATGGGCGCAGGATGCGCGCTCCACTACCGCGGCGCCGCCAGCAGGGCCGCCTTATCTCCGGTTCATGCTCCGCACCAAAAAGGCTTCGGACGACGTCCCGCAGATGCGCCGGCTTTATCTGCGCTCGGATGAAAATAATCTGTACACTCTGCCCTTCGCGCAAGATGTCGAGTCCATCGATTACTCCGCATGGTTCCCGATCACCGGTCTACGCTATAACGACCAGACTTTGCCCCTGAAAGTCTCGGCACAGATTTTCTCGCCGTTCATTCCCGGCAAAGCGCGCGAATCGGCGACCCCCGGATTCCATGTTGTCTACACTCTTGAAAATACGAGTAACGAAACAGTCGAAGCATCGATTGCCGGATTCATGGACAATCCGCTTGCTTCCGCGCTACCCGACCGACGTCTAGCGAATACGCTCTCCAATAAAAGCGGCATGACAAGCCTGTTTCTCGATACTGCGGCCGAGTCTGATTTCCCCTCGGGCATTGGCAACATGTGCTTCTCCGTTACGGGAGGTGAACACTCCTCGATCTGTGGCACGTTCCAGGAATACACGGCGCCCGACTGCTGCCGATGGCAGACACCTCGCGTAAATTTCATGTTGCTTAATGTTCTTGAGGAGTTGCGCAACACTGGCCGCTTGCCAAACACCGAGGGAGGCACCGATCCAACCATTGGGCTGCCTTCGATGACGCAAATCGATGCCATGTCCGATGTCGAAGTCAGCGCCAAACTCAAACAACTCAGTTCCGACGCACTTTTGGCCCGTGTCATCGGCGACGCGCGCGCTGCCGATTCCCCGATCAATAGTTCCCAGCTCAATGAGCGCGGTCTCCTCCGCGAAGTCCACAACAATTTGATCTCGAAGAAGGGCGCGCCGCGGTTAACCTGGGGCACGGGAGCGTTGGCTTCCAGTGTCAAACTGGCCCCGGGCCAGAAGGTTGAGCTGCGCTTCACTTTGAGCTGGTACTTTCCCCATCACCTCACCACCGACGGCCGCGAGATGGGGCACATGTACGCGACGTGGTATCGCGATGCGGCAGACGTGAATCGATTCCTTTGCGATCACTACGATGAACATCGGGCCGCGACCGAGACCTTTGCCCGCACGCTTGCCGATACATCGCTCGGCGATGCAATGGCCTTCTCATGGTCCAGTCAACTTTCAAGCCTCATCTCGAATACCTGGTGGACCAAGGACGGCAGCTATGCCATCTGGGAAGGCCTCGGATGCTGCGGACTTTCCACAACGGATGTCGATTATCAGGGGAGCTTTCCCGTTATTGCACTTTTCCCTGAACTCAAGCTTTCGCAGATGAAGCAGATCATCGCCCATCAAAACAGCCTTGGGCAGGTCCCGCATACCTACGCTGGCGACGTGGGTCGCGTGGACGCAGGCTTCGCGCGCGTCGATATGAATCCGCAATTCGTAATGATGGTCTATCGCGACTTCCTGTGGACCGGCGACGCGGATTACCTCGCATTCATGTGGCCTCACGTCGTCAAGGCGATGGCGTTCACTCAGTCACTCGACACCAATGGCGACGGCCTTCCTGATCGCGATACCGCCGTGCAGACCTATGACCAATGGCGCATGCGTGGAACACCTGCTTATATTGCATCGCTTTGGATCGGCGCTCTGCGCGCTGCCGTGCAGATCGCCCGCGCAGCGAACAAACCCGACGACGCACAGCACTGGTCCGAACAACTCGCAAAGGCCTCAGCCAGCTTTGATGAGAAGCTATTCAACGGCGAGTACTACAGCCTGTGGGTTGATGGCAAAATCCGCGATGAACTTTGCATGACCGACCAGATTTCTGGCGAGTGGTTCACCAGCCTCATCGGCTTGCCCGCAACCATTTCAGTGAACAACCTCGACCAGGCCATGCAAAGCATCTTCAAATACAACTTCAACCCCGAATTCGGACTGCACAATGCGACGGCTCCCAAGCGCGGCGCGGATCTGCTGGCGCTCAATAATCTGCAGGCGGGTGGTTTGTGGTCGGGCATTGAATTTGCCTTCGCCTCTTTCCTGATGGATCACGGACGATATGACGACGGAGTAAGAATCGTCGATGCGATCCACCGGCGCTATCTGCGTGCCGGCCGCCCGTGGAGTCACGTCGAGTGCGGCGGTCACTACTCCCGCGCGATGAGCAGTTGGGCGACATTGCTCGCCGCCACTGGCTTCAGGCCCGACATCCCCAATAAATCCGTGGCAATCCATCCCACCGTTTCCGGTGATTTCCATGCACCCTGGGTCACGTCGACTGGCTTCGGCACCATCTCGCGCAAAGATGGAGCATTGTCGGTCCACTGCGCCTACGGGTCGTTCGATCTGAAAATCTCTCAACCTTCCTGAAGCCGCGCGATTCGCAGACGTGCCCGCGTGCGCCCGCACCGGCAGCAGCAGCGCCGTCAGCAGCCGTATCATGGTAGATGGATACACCGAATACCGCGCGCTCCTCACGCGTTCATTCTTGGGCATTGCTCACGGAAAGGGCTTACTTATGACGGGGATTGACCCTGATGTTTTGCTTCAGCAATTCGCCAGCGATAACTACGCCGGCATCTGTCCCGCAGCCACACTTGCAACGGAGATCGCCAATCGCGGCCATGCGACGGCATATGGCGACGATCCCTGGACGGCCAAGGCATCCGATGCATTCCGCGAGCTTTTTGAGATCGAGTGCGAGGTCTTCTTCGTATTCAACGGAACCGCAGCCAATTCTCTGGCACTGGCCTCCCTCTGCCAGTCCTACCACGGTGTCATCTGCTGCGACTCCTCGCATGTCGAGACCGACGAATGCGGCGCACCCGAATTTTTTTCAAATGGTTCCAAACTCCTGGTGGCGCAAAGTGCAGATGGGAAACTGACACCAGGGTCGATTCGAGAGCTCGCCACCAAGCGTCAGGACATCCATTACCCCAAACCGCGCGTCGTCACCATTACTCAATCCACTGAGACGGGCCGCGTTTATACCTTGCCCGAGCTGCATGCAATCTCAGAAGCATGCAAACTTCACGGTCTCTATATGCATATGGATGGCGCACGTTTTGCGAATGCCTGTGCCAGTCTTGGCTGTTCGCCCGCCGACCTGTCCTGGCGTAGCGGCGTGGATGTCTTGTGCTTCGGAGGCACAAAAAATGGGATGGCTGTCGGCGAGGCTGTTCTTTTCTTCAACCGCGCGCTGGCAGCGGACTTCGATTACCGTTGCAAACAGGCCGGCCAGTTGGCATCCAAAATGCGATTCCTTTCGGCTCCGTGGGTTGGCATGCTCGAGAGCGGCGCGTGGCTCGAAAATGCCAAACATGCAAACTACTGCGCCCAGTATTTTGCCGCGGAGATTTCCAATATCCGTGGCATTGAACTGGCCACTCCAGTTGAGGCCAATGCCGCATTCCTGGTCACATCCGAAGAGATTCTCAATGCAGTGCGCGAGCGTGGTTGGAGATTTTATACCTTTATCGGTGGCGCAGCGCGCTTCATGTTCTCCTGGGATACAGACCTGGCGCGCGTCGACGCTCTTTGCAACGATCTAAGGGAATGCGCGCAGAACGCAAACAATGCGCGGGCGGACCAGATCACGAGCCTGGGTGCTTGAAAGCGGCGCCAGCGCACGCGAGCTACACGTCAAGGTTTCTCGTCGGTGTGTTTGGAGCGGTTGGCCCATTTGTTCCACAACTGTGGGTCGGCCAACATTTTTATATAGACACCGCCAACGACCGATCGCGCCTGGAAACCGATTTGGTGAGCGGAAACTGTGTCGTACCAATCCGTCATCGGAACGCGATCAGGCGTCTGGTTCAGGAATTTTAAAATCGGGTGAACGATGGCCTTGAAGTCGGCGGGATTCGTTGCCAGCGTGGCAGACCAGACCGTCCAATCGAGCTTGGTATACGTGGCCCGGTTATCGAGCGGCAGGCCAAAGGGATTCAGCCGCGTCTTGTAAAAAGCAACCTCTCGCGTGGCAATCTCGGCAGGAAAGACGTGCAAACCGAGAATGTCATCCCACACAAGATTGTACTTCTGGCTCCACGTATTGGGCTTGTCGAATGCAAGCCGGTAATGGCCGTCTTCCGCGGCCATCGCAGTCCATCGCGCCGCCATCGATTTGGCTGCACCCTCATATTGTGACGCGGTCTTATCGTCGCCCATTTGCTTTGCAAGTTGCGCGTAGGCGGCCAGTGCCTCAATCGCCTTGATCGACAGATTTGTGTTGTGCGCAAGGTGTCCCGCGAAATCGTCCGTGCAGAGCTGATTCTCCGGATCGAATCCCTTGTCCAGAAGATACTCGGCCCATTTGGTGAGCAGCGGCCAGTACCGCTTCGCAAACGCGGTGTCATGTTCGGCGTGAGCCAGAGCGGCGAACATCAGGATCATGTTCCCCGACTCCTCCACCGGCATCTGATCGTCTTCGCTGATTTCGCCGCCGCCATAAAGTTGTCCATTAGCCAATGGATAGACACCCAGGTCATGCGGAGCGAAGGGAAACTTCCAGTGTTGTGTCTGCGCGTAGCGCGCCACCGGCTCAAGCTGCGCCTCAACCAGCTTGGGATTCAGAAACAGGAACATCGGCGAGGAGGGATAGAGCACATCGACCGTAGAAATAGATCCGTTGCTGAAGTTCTCCTTGGGCATGAAGAAGGGAACTCCACTTGCATCTTCGACAAGCTTGTGCGCGGCGATCGCCTGGCGAAACGCCAGCGTAGCGATGGCCGCGTATTCCTCGCCTCCCGCTTGGACCAGGTCGTGCTGCAGGTCGGCATCATACTTCTCGGCGCGTGCTTCGAGCGAAGGATAGTCGCGCTCCGCACCCTGCAGCATTGCTGCGAAACTCGGGAACTCCGTGCGCCAGTAGGGCAGCAGTTTCTGGTGCATGTACTCAATGGAGTAAATGTCATCGTAGGCCAACAGGACATGGCGACTGACCGGCGATTTTCCCACCTGCCCCAGTGGAATCGCGAGGTTCAGCAGCGGCGGTGACGGGTGGCGGCTTTGCGGCATGCGCGGCTGATCCAGATCGTCCCGATTGAGCAGTTCGCCGCTAGCCACAAAGTGATTTCGATCGTCGCGGTTGCCGGCGGCCAATGTCGCTTCGCCCTGCGCATCGGGAACGCCCACGTAGAAGTAACCCCAATCGATGCGCACATTATCGCCCCACTTCTCCAGCATGGGCTGTTTCTCTGAGCCGACACGAAGCAAATCAAGCCCCGCGATCCGTGCACGCGACCAGACCACCGGCTCAATGGGCGTGTTCGTCGCAATCGTTCCATCAATGTCGAGATAGAGGGTGACATCGTGATTCGCGCCGTCGCGTGACTTCACATCCCAGGTCAGGTAAGTCACCGGCCGCGCCATGATCTTCATGTCATCGGGAAATGCGGGAGTGAGGAAGCTGATATGGATCTCGACCTGCGGATTCTGCAGAGTCACCAGCGTGCGCGTGGGCGTGATGGTCCGCTGAATCTCGTCCAGCGCTGGCATTTCACGTTCCGCATCGCCGAGATAACGATAATTCTTGCCGTCGATCCGCACGATTCCGTTGAGCTCTTGCGGGGCGCCCGTCCAATGCCGCGTGGGGCCGTCGGTCAGCCGATCGGAGGTGGACCAGATGCTGAAATATGGATCGTGAACCACGAGAGGCGTTGCAGGTGCACGCAGGTCCGCGCCGGGATTTGGCTGTCCCATCAGATTGGCGGAAACGCCACATAAGAGTGCGCTCATCAGCACCGCAAGCCTGCGCGAGTTGTTCATCCCGGTTCTTCCTCCCATGTCGATGGCTGTCTTTATTTTTGAATTGCCAGAGGTCGCCACTGTGTGCAAAGCACAACCTGCGGATTCCTGAGTTGTGCTTCCTCGAAATGGCTCTTGCAAGGAAGAGCAATCATAGCGCCAGTCCCGGTCACCTGTCGAAGCTTGCGGGGCCGTCATCTTACCAGGCGCCACAAATGAAAAAGCCCTGCAAGCAGCAGGGCCTTTCCGTTGGACGAGCAAGCGAAAAACCGCCGTCAGTGTTTTCCTCGCGCCGAAGCAATCTTGGCTTCGGCCTCGGTAATCACGCGCAACGCCTCGGTGTAAGCATCTTCGCTGTCGCCGGCATCGTTCCATTCCTTCAAGCCGCGGTCGAGTTGCTGCTCAGCGCGTGGCACGTCGATCTCTTCCGGTTTGAGCGCGTCGTTGGCTAAAATCGTCACCCGATCCGGCAGTACCTCGACGAATCCCCAACTTACGTTATAAACCTGCCCGTCGCCGGACCCTCCGTGCAGAATCACATCACCAGCGCCCAGTTCAGCCAGCAGCGGTGCATGCCCGTAGAGCGGCTCAAGGTACCCGGTCTTCGAAGGCAGATCGACAGAGTCAGCCAGGACCTCGAAGAGAGTACGCTCCGGCGTCACCAGCCGCACCCGCAATTGATTTGTCGCTTCTGCCATAAATTCCCTTAGCTTCTAGCCGCCGGCTTCTAGCTGCTAGCTAACGGCTAGAAGCTAAAAGCTAGAAGCTGCTTTTACGCCGTCGTCTTCAGCTTCTCGGCGGTCTCCAGCACTTCTTCGATTGCGCCCTTCATGTAGAAGGCCTGTTCGGGGATATCGTCGTACTTGCCCGCGATAATCTCCTTGAAGCTGCGCACGGTATCGGCAACCTTCACGTAAGCCCCCGGAATTCCGGTGAACTGCTCGGCCACGTGGAATGGCTGCGACAGGAACTTCTGCACCTTGCGCGCGCGCCCGACAGTCAGCTTGTCTTCGTCAGAGAGCTCGTCGATGCCCAGAATCGCAATGATGTCCTGCAGGTCTTTGTAGCGCTGCAAAATGCGCTTCACACCCTGCGCCACATCGTAGTGTTCGTCACCCACGATGCGCGCCGAAAGAATGCGCGATGACGACGCCAGCGGATCGACGGCGGGATAAATGCCAAGTTCCGAAAGCGGCCGGCTCAACACCGTGGTCGCGTCAAGGTGGGCAAATGTGGTCGCCGGCGCAGGATCTGTCAAATCGTCAGCAGGCACGTAGACTGCCTGCACCGACGTGACAGAGCCCTTTTTCGTTGAAGTGATACGCTCCTGCAACTCGCCCATCTCCGTGGCCAGGTTCGGCTGGTAACCCACGGCTGAGGGCATGCGGCCCAGCAGCGTTGAAACTTCTGAACCAGCCTGCGTAAACCGGAAAATATTATCGATGAACAACAGCGTGTCCGATCCTTCTACGTCGCGGAAGTACTCGGCAACGGTCAGGCCGGTCAGCGCCACGCGCAAACGCGCTCCGGGCGGCTCGGTCATCTGCCCGTACACCAGCGCGCACTTCGAGTTCTGCCAGTCGCCCGGCTTGATCACGCCCGATTCAGTCATTTCAACCCAGAGATCGTTGCCCTCGCGGGTACGCTCGCCCACGCCGGCAAACACCGAGTAGCCGCCGTGATTCTTGGCCACGTTATTGATCAGTTCCATGATGACGACGGTCTTGCCTACGCCGGCGCCACCAAACAGGCCAATCTTGCCGCCCTTCAAAAACGGCTGGATGAGATCGATGACCTTGATGCCGGTCTCGAACATCTCCTCGTGCGTGGTCTGCTCGTCGAATAGCGGTGCGGGACGATGGATGGGCATCCGCGTCTTCTCGCCGATAGGGCCCAACTCGTCGACGGGCTCGCCAATCACGTTGATCACGCGGCCCAGCGTCTCTTTTCCCACGGGCACGCGAATGGGTCCGCCCAGATCGATGGCCTTCATGCCGCGGACCATGCCGTCGGTTGCTTCCATCGCCACCGTGCGCACGCGACCCTCGCCGAGGTGCTGCTGCACTTCGAGAATGACACTAATGGGTGTGGGTACCGTGAAACCGTCGCTGGTGACGTGTAGCGCCTGGTAAATGGGCGGCATCGTCGCTTCTTCAAACTGCACGTCCACAGCGGGTCCGGAGACTTGAATTACCTTGCCGATATTCTCTGCCATATTTGCCTTCCGAATGCTAGACAGCGGCGGCGCCGCTGACAATTTCAATGATTTCCTTGGTGATCGCAGCCTGCCGCACGCGATTCATCAGCAGCGTGTAGGCGTCGATCATGTCCGAAGCGTTGTTGGTCGCCGAATCCATTGCCGTCATGCGCGCCGCTTGTTCCGCGGCCACCGACTCGGCCATGGCGTGAAACAGCATTGACGAAACATATTGCGGAATCAGCCCAGCAAATAATTCCTCTGCCGGCTGCTCGTAGATGTAGTCCACCTCGGCGGTTCCGAAATTCTTTGCTTCCTCGTCGGCCTCATGCGTGTCAGCCGGCTCAACCTCAATGCCTGCGGTGCGCGCGGCCTCGGCGGCCCGTTCGCGTTCTTCGAGCGTCGGCTCAATGGCGCCTGCAATGCGGCTGCCGCCAATCTTGATCAGCGGCAGTAACTGCTCGACCACCACGCGCTGCGAGATCACAGACTTGAATTCGTTGTAGACGATGTAGACCGAGTCGATCTCCTCGTGTACATAGCGCGCGATGATGTTTTTTGCCAGTTCGAAAACACGTCCGGCTTCCAGCTTCTCCAGCAGGCCCGGATGATCACCGGTCACCTCAACGGGCGCCTTGCGTTCCTGGCGGCGGTCGCCGCTCTTTCCCTCTTGGTCCGAGTCCTCAGCCCCAACGTACACGGCCGCGGGATACCGCCGCCGCATTTGGTCGCGGCCCTTGCGGCCTACGGCTTCGATGTCGATCTCTTTGTCCCGATTGCCGTTGATGAACTGGTACGCCATTTTCAGGATGTTCGCGTTGAAAGCACCCGCAAACCCCTTGTCGCCGCTGACAATCACCAGCAGCACCCGTTTCTCCGGCCGCGTGACAAACAGCGGATGGCGCAGGTTGCCCGTCTCCGGATCGAATATCTCGATGCGGCGCGTCAGCGATTCCAGAACACTGGTGATCATCCGGGCATAGGGCCGTGCCGATACTGCGCGCTCTTGCGCGCGGCGCAGCTTGGCTGCCGCCACCATCTTCATGGCCTTGGTGATCTGGCGCGTGTTCTTCACACTCCGAATGCGCCGCCGTAGATCGAGAACGTTTGCCATAATTCAGCTTTCAGCTCCTAGCCTCTGGCTCCTAGCTTTTCAATCCGGCATTCAGCTTGGCTGGAAGCTAAAAGCTAGCAGCTAGAAGCTGCCTTTACGCCGTTACTGCCTCGACTTTTTCCGCAACAAAGCCTTCTTTGTATTCCTTGAGCGCCGCATGCAGCCGGTTGCGCAGATCGTCGTCAAGCGACTTCTTCTTGGTCAGGTCGTCCATTAGATCCGACTGCGCCGCCTCGAAATACTTGTAGAGCCCGTTCTCAAAGCCACGGATGCTTGCGACCGGCATATCGTCGAGATACCCTTGTGTGCCGGCAAACAGAATGATTACCTGCTGCTGCCAGGTGAGCGGGTGGAACTGCGGCTGCTTGAGCAATTCCGTCAACCGCTGCCCACGATTGAGCTGCTTCTGGGTCAGCGGATCGAGGTCCGAACCGAACTGCGCAAACGCCGCCAGTTCGCGGTACTGCGCAAGGTCCAGCTTGAGTGTCGAGCCCACCTGCTTGACCGCCTTGATGGCCGCCGAAAAGCCGACGCGCGAAACGGAAAGTCCCACGTTGACGGCCGGGCGCACGCCGGAGTTGAACAGGTCAGTTTCCAAAAAGATCTGGCCGTCCGTGATCGAAATGACGTTCGTCGGAATGTAGGCCGAGACGTCGCCGGCCTGCGTTTCGATGACCGGCAATGCGGTGAGTGATCCGCCGCCACGCTCTTTGCTCATCTTTGACGAACGCTCCAGCAAACGCGAGTGGAGATAAAAGACATCGCCGGGGTAGGCTTCGCGGCCCGGCGGGCGGCGGAGCAGCAGCGAAATCTCGCGATATGCCATTGCGTGCTTCGACAAATCGTCATACATCACCAGCGCATGCCGGCCATTATCCCGGAAGAACTCTCCCATCGCGGTCGCGGCATAAGGCGCAAGGTAGAGCATCGGCGCGGGCTCTGATGCGGAAGCAGCCACCACGATGGTGTGGCCCATGGCGCCGGCTTCTGTGAGGGTCTGCACAACCTGTGCAATGGAAGACCGCTTCTGCCCGATAGCGCAGTAGATGCAGATCAGGTCGTTCTTCGCGTTGTTGATGATGGTGTCAAGCAGGACAGCGGTCTTGCCGGTCTGGCGGTCGCCGATGATCAGCTCGCGCTGCCCACGGCCGATCGGGATCATGGCGTCGATGGCCTTGAGTCCAGTAGCCATCGGCTCGCGTACGCCCTGACGATCGATGATGCCGGGCGCCAGGCGCTCGACGGGGAGAGTTTCGGTGGTAGCAATGGGACCCTTGTCGTCGATGGGAACACCCAGTGCATTCACCACGCGCCCGATCATGGCGTCGCCCACCGGCACGCTCAAAATCTTGCCGGTGCGCTTCACCTCTTCGCCTTCGCGAAGCTCGGTGTAGTCGCCCAGCACCACGGAGCCCACCTGGTCTTCTTCCAGGCTCAGGGCTAGTCCAGCGATACCGTGCGGGAAGCTGAGCAACTCACCGGCCATCACCTTGTCGAGCCCGTGGAGACGGGCAATGCCGTCGCCGAGGGACGTGATCGTTCCAACTTCGTCGACCTGGACCTTCGCGTCATAATTCGCGATCTGCTCGCGAAGGAGTTGCGTAATCTCGTCTGCCTTGATCTGAGCCATTTCCGTTCCTTCAGGGATCAGGGTTCAGGTTTCAGGGATCAGGGATCAGTTCGCCGCATCTGCCTCGCGGAATTCCTGCCCTGCACTCGCTAAAACTTTAACCGCCGTGCTCCCTTTCCCTCTGTTCCAATCGTTACTTTTCAGTTCAGACTTCCAAACCAAATCGCAGCTACCAAGCAACGGGTCTCTGAACCCTTGATCTCTGAACCCTGCCGTCTTCACCCGGCCGTCAATGCTTCTTTCAACCGCTCCAGCCGACCGCGGACCGAACCGTCGTACACCGTCGAGCCGATGCGCACCACCGTGCCGCCCAGAATCGACTGATCCAGTTTGAAGCTGGCTTCGATCTTCGATCCAGCCAGCTTGCCCACGCCGTCTACCAGCGCCTTCCGTTCCTCTGTGCTCAGTTCGCGCGCCGTCACAATCTCCGCTTGCCGGATCCCCAGCCGTTCCTGCAACTTTGCGCGATAGGCCGCGGCTACCTGGTGCACCTCGGCAATGCGATCGTTGTTGATGAGCACGGCCATCAGGTTGCGTAATTCCTTCTGCAGCCTCATGCTGACGTTCAACTTATCGAGAATTTCGACCTTCAACGCGGCGGGAACGGCTGGATTCGAAAAGAACGTGCGCAACTCGGGACTTCCCTCCCACGTCGCGAGAAAGTCGCCCAGTTGCCGGTCGATTGCGGTGGTGTCCAGCTTGGCGGCGATCACGACGTCGAGGAATGCGCTGGCGTAGCGGGATGCGAATGCGGCAGCCATCTAGTTCTTCCCTCCGCTGCCCGCGCCGGTCGAGGCCTCGCGCATAAACTCTGCGATCAGTTCGCGATCGGTTTCCGGGGTAAGCTTAAGTTGCCTGACGGCCTTTTCAATCGCCAGCTCAGCGGCAAAATTCTGCAGTCCGCGCCGCGCCTGTGCGGCGGCCAGGGTAATTTCCTGCTCCGCGGAAGCGACAATACGCCCGCTTTCCTCTTTGATCGCGGCCTTGATGCGTACTTCGTCCTGCTTGCTTTCCTCTTCCACGTGGGTTCGAATATCCGCAATCTCGTCGCCCAGCTTGGAGAGCTTCGCTTCCACCGCACTGAGTCGCGTGTTTGCATCCTGCGTCATTTTGCGCGCAGACTCGAGATTGTGGCTTAACGTCTCCGACCGCTTGCGAAGAATCTTGGGCATAACCTTCGCCAGCGGAATACCGATGGCCAGCACCAGAATGGCGAAGTTGATCCACTCGAAAAAGCGTGCCGTGGTTTCCACGCTCAAATTGAATTTTTTGGCAATCGATTGAACGATGGGAGCGTGCCGGTAGACGTTGTCTTCTTCGGCTTCCGTCTCTTTATCCCCGGCCTTGGATACAGCGGCGAGCGGTGGCGCAGTCGGTGCCGACGCCGAAGTCGCAGCGGGAGCAGACTCCTGTCCCAAAACCCGCACCGGCGCGGACAACATCCCGGCAGCCATCCCGAGAAATACAAAGCAGATAATCCGGTGGGTGAATCGCGAATACACAATCGAATGTTTCAACGGGAACCCCCGGCAGCTGCGGGCAGCACCGCCCGAACCACCTGATTGGCCAACTCCACAATCGAACCCTCAATCGTCGTGCGTGCACGATCGGCCTCGATCTCCAATTCGGTTCTGGCCTGGCTCACCTTTGAACTTGCCGCCTTGCGCGCAATCTCTAGCGCGGCATCGCGTTCCGCAGTCCATTGCTTGATGCGCTGTTCGCGCGCCCTGAAAATCTCCGCACGGGCTTGCCGCAGCTTCTCAGCATATTCGGCCGTCCGGGCTTCGGCTTCCGCAATGGCCCGATTGGCATCTTCCACTGCGCCTTCCGTACGGGCGCGGCGCTCCTTCAGCGTGGCGGTCAGCGGCTTTTGCACCAGAAACTGGTACGCCACCACCAACACCAGGAACAGCAGGGCCGTGGGTATCGAACCCACCAGGTACGCGCCAACTTGTTGAACGATTTCTTGCATTATGGTACCGAATCTTCAGATGATTGGTGTTATTTCGTGCGTGGGTTGAACACCTTTTTGTATCAGGGGTGGACCCGCAAGTCAACGCGATTGGAGCGGATTCCGCGGTGTCCTGTGACTGCTGTCACGATTGAGATATTTTGTTCAAAAAAGTGCTTGCTTTCCCTTACAACAAGCCTAGACTAAACATACCACCTAGACCCGGTTCAGGGTCCAGCGGACGGCCTGTTGCGGGAAGTCATTCCACTCCCGGAACAGGCTGCCCGCCTCTTATTTTTTGGGACGTTTTTTTCCTTCGACTGGGCTCGCCCACCTGCGCCGTCCCTCTCCGCGATTTGTTCCATTGCGTGAATATTCGGCCCAACTCGTATCCCATGGGGCAAACACCCCGTCTATCTCCCTGAACGTCACTCTTGGCCCGAAACCGGCTGGGAGAATATGAGGAGTCTCGCGGCGGCCAAAGCCTGCGCCGACAGGCTCCTCCAATGACCTCGGAGGAAATACCACATTATGTCAAAAAGACTTTTCAACCTCGCACTTTCCGGCGCGCTGCTACTTGGCGCCACTGGGGCCGCGCTCGCCCAGGACAACCCTCCCCCACCCCAGGACCAGGGACAAGGCCCGGGCCAGCCCGGCGGCCGCGGCATGCGCATGGACCCCGATCAACAGCTTCAGCACATGACCAGGCAATTGGACCTCAGTGCCGATCAGCAGAGCCAGATCAAACCCCTGCTGGTCGATCGCCAGCAGAAGATGGAAGCCCTGTTTCAGGATCAGTCGCTCTCCCGCGAAGATCGCCGCGCGAAGATGCAGTCGATCCGGCAGGACAGCCAAACCAAGATTGAAGCGGTTCTCAACGATCAGCAGAAACAGAAATTCGAAGCCATGCAGCAGCGCGGGCGCGGCCGCGGCGGCGAAAATGGCCCCCCTCCTCCCGACGGCGCCCAGCCGCCGCAGTAGTGTGAAGTCGAGCGCAGTCCCATCCCGGACTGCGCTCGAGAAGCACGCTTTCCGTTCGATCCCCCGCCCGTGGTGTTCCCCAGCCCGCTGCTTTCCCAGCTTCAAACAAAAGCCTCTTTCAGCGGCTCACGTTGCAGGTCCCATGCAACCGGCGAGCGACTCTGCCCACTCTTATTGGAAAGATGAGTTTCGGTCGCTTTTGGCCGGCAACCGGCTCGGAGTCGGTCGGACGCTGAAGTTTCCAAGTTCAGTAATCCAAAGCGATTGCGCGCTTTTTGTATGAGCAGATTGAGATCCAGGATGAAGAGAGATTGGTTGAGCAGCACCGTGCTTTGGCTCCTCTCGATTTGCCCTCTCGTCTCTCTTCTCGCAAGCTGCGGCGGCTCAAACAGCATGGCGTCACAACCCGGATCCCCCTCTGGCACATCGATTACCGTTGCCTGCACTCCAACATCCGTTGCACCGGGCGCCACCTCGCAGTGCAGTGCAACGGTTGCGGGCGCATCCGGCAGCAACACCGCAGTCAAATGGTCCGCAAGTGCGGGTTCCATCACCTCCGCCGGCCTGTTCACCGCATCGGCCACAGCCGGCAGCGTGACCGTGACGGCAACAAGTGTCGAGAACTCGAAGCTCTTCGGCGGCGCCACCATCACCGTGCAACTGGTCACACCCAGGAGCACGCACATCGTCATGGTGATGGAGGAGAACCAAAGCTACTCCACCGTGGTCGGGAACACCACTTCGTGGGCGCATCTCAACGCCCTCATCGCCAAGGGAGCTCTCCCGACAAACTACTACGCCGATGCCCACGGCTCGATCGGGAACTACTTTATGCTGACCACGGGACAGCTGCTGACCGACAACGACGGCTCGACCACCGTATGGAATGTCGACAATATCGCCCGGCGCATGCTGGCCGCAGGCGTTTCGTTTCGGGTTTACGCGGAAGGCATCACGCGGGGCTATCTGGGTGGAGACTCAGGGCTTTACGTGATCCGGCACGATCCCTTCGCCATGCTCTCCGATGTGGCTGACAACTCCGTGGTGGCCAGTCAAGTCATCTGGCCCTTTACGCAGTTTGCGGTCGACGTGGCGAACCACACTCTGCCCGAATTCTCGTTCATCGTTCCCGACCTCAACGACGATGCCCACAATGGAACTCCGCTGCAGGCAGATGACTGGTTACAGGCCAACGTGGTCGGCGCCTTGTCCGGCTATCCTGGCTTTCAGCCCGGAGGGGACGGCCTGCTCATCGTCGACTTCGATGAAGCGGCGACTACTGACACCACCCATGGCGGCGGTCACGTGTCTCCGGTTTTCTGGGGACCCAATGTGAAGCCGGACTTTACCCAGGCGTCCTCCACGGTCTTTCAGCACGAGAGCATGTTGCGCACATTGATGGAAGCATTGGCATTGCCCAATCCGCCGGCCGCTGCCGCAACGGCGCCCTCCATGGCTGAGTTCTTCGTGCAGAAGTAGGGACCGTGCTCCGTTTCACAGCCTGAGCGCCCGCCCTGCATCAGGGCCGTTTGCTCACCGTGAGCAGCCCTTGTGCACGCAGCCAGTTCTCCAGCAACTCCGGCCACTGGTCGAGAGCAGGATCGCCGCTGCCGAGGCCGGTTCCATGGGGTCCGTTGGCAAAGATGTGCGCCTCGGCTGGAACCCCGGCCTTCACCAGCGCCTCATAGAATCGCAGCCCTTGCTCCACCGGCACGGTCTGGTCGTTGAAGGTGTGATACCAGAACGTGGGCGGCGTCTCTTTTGTGACGAAAAGGTCGGGTGAATAGGCGGCGCGCAGAGCCTCGCAGCGGTCCATCACGTTGAAGATTTTGCAATAGCTCAGGTGCGAAGTGTCAGAGGAGATCGCCCCGATCCAGGGGTAGCCCAGCACAAGATAATCCGGCCGGCTCGAGGCTCGCTCAATGGGATCATCGGCATTGGGATTGCCGGGAACAAACTGCGTTGCCGATAACGCGGCAAGATGGCCCCCGGCAGAGAAGCCAATCACGACAATTCGGTTGGGATCGATGTGATAATCCCCCGCACGCCCCCGCACCGTCTGAATCGCGCGTCTCGCATCCAGCAGCGGAATCGGCAGCAGGTAGCCGTTGGAAGAGAGCCGGTACTTCAGGATAAAGGCGCGAAAGCCACGCGCCGTGAACCAGTCCGCCACCTGCCGGCCTTCGAGGTTCGCGGCCAGTCCCACATACGAGCCGCCCGGAAAAATTACCACCGCCGAGCCGTTGTCGCGGCCTTGCTGCGGCTCAAGAATCGTGAGGGTGGGAATGTCTTCGCAGGCGGTACCTTTGGCTTGCGGAGCCTCGCCGGGCCACAGGCGAATCGTCTGAATGCCCAGAAATGCGTTGTCTTCGCCCGCTGTGGTGCACGCTTGCTTCTGCGCCTGGGCCGCTGAACACACCAGCAGACCCATCGCCGCGATTGCAATGAAGTGTTTCACTGGAGAGCCTCCCGCGATTTGGGAGGATTATACGTTCAAAGAACAGGGACAGGCAGAATAGGGGCTAGGGAATAGGGGCCAAAAGAGGGAGATCACAAATATTCACTGTTCCCCATTCCCTAATCCCTGCCTTTTCACAGCCACACCACCGCATGTCCCGGACACGAATCTTCGGCGCGCTCTGTCAACGTCTCGGCCAGCTCAACTCCGTAGCGCGCAAAATAATAAGCCGCGCCGTGCACTCGCTCCTGCAGTACGCCGTCGGGGTAAAGCGCGTCGCAAATCGCCTCCGCATGGCGTTTGAGCGATTCTTCCCGCTGCAACTGGAAATCCGCCGCCAGCCTGCGCAGCCGGTTCATCTGGTAGCGCACCTTGCTCGCCGCTGTCTCAGCAGATTGGCCCAGCCCCGGATCCAGCTTGTGCATCCATTCGAGCAGCGGTCCAAGCTCCGCATCCAGTGCCATGCCCGCCGCGGCCAGTTTGCGCTTGCCCTCGACGGGCATCGCGCGTGCCGCCAGCAGCTGCGCCAGCTCAGCGGGGTCGGCCGCAAGAGGTCGTTCATGCCCAGGTGAGAAAGAACCGTCGCTTCCGGCGAAGAGCCGCTCCACCGACAGCTCGTGCTTGCGCAACAACTCACCAATCGCCGGTTCCACCAGCGTTGCAGAAAAGCGCGGCTGCACCGGCGTAATGCGTCCCAGGATGCGTTCGAACAGCACTGACGATTGCGCAAAGTAAGCAATCTCCGCCGGCCCGCCGATGGTGAGAGACGTCGCCAGCAGGTAATCCTGAAACACCGGCCGCAGCAGCGCAGAAGGCGAGATGCGCTCCGGCTCCGCATCCAGAATGCCCAACAAATCGGCCGTCGAATATTTCTCGCGCCCGGCCTGCCACAATCCATCCCGCTCCGCTGCGCTCGGCGCCATCCGCTTCAGCGCGAGCCGCGCCCCTGATGCCTCATCAATCAAAAACAGCAAACTCGATTGCGGCGCAACCGCCACCTGCGCGTGATATCCCGCAGCCTCCAACGCCATGTTGCGTTCCACCAGGGCCGCATGCAAATCGTCTGCGCCTTCCAATGCGGCGCGCAGCACCGGCGCGCCCATGCGATGGAAAGCGCGCCCGCCCGCATCGAGCACGAGCAATCCCTGCGCCGCAAAAACCCTCGCGTAAAACTCCGCAAAGGCCTGCGCAAACGTGCGTCCCGGTTTGTAGGCTGCGGCCAGCGCCTCCATCGCGTCGGAGTAGCCGAGCAGCTCCCACGCCTCTTCAATCAGCGGAGTGATCGTCTCATCCAGCACCACGCCGCCCACCGGACGCGGCGTCGAGGGTGCTTCCGCATAGGCCAGCTTCCGCAGTCCTTTGCGTGACGGAAACGTCACATGATTGATTTCCGCAAAGTCGTGATCTTCACTCGCAATCCAGAAAATCGCCGCGTGCGCATGCCCCGCCTTCGTTGCTTGCCGAGCACGTGCCAGTGCGGTGGCGGCCTTGAACGGCGTAAACAAAGGCCCGCCAAACAAGCCCACCTGCTGCCCGGTGACCACCACGCCCGCGCCCTCTTGCAGCGCATCCAGCACCGGCCTCGCCGTCACCGCGGGATTCTGCGCAGCAAGCAACTCCACCATCTCTGGCCAATGTGCTGGAAGAGCCCGCCCGTCCGCAGCCGAGGCCCACCCGTTGTCCGTGACAGCAGCTCCATAGAATGGCCGCACTGCCGGTGCTCCGGCGCAGTAATCCAGAAAGAGCCGGTGCAGTCCCGGCGCCACGGTAATCGGATAACAGTCTGCAGTTGACAAAACGTTCTCTTTCGGTTGCTGTGCCTCAGAGGAACCCGACAAAGCGGGTTCGGATGGAAATGGGCTGTGATAAGGATGCCATGCCAGGCCGAATCGATGCACAAGCTCATCCGGTTGCCAAAACCGCGATGGGTATACTTTCTCTGACGACCAGTTTTGAGGAGAGATGATGCCGAAGAAAGACAAGGCTGCCCGGCCTGCCCCTGCAAAGAAATCCAGAGTCCCCAAACCAAAGAGCGCGAAGCGCAAATTGAAGGCTGCAAAGATCGCGGCCCCTCCTGCCGCAAAAGCGCAAGTGCTCAGCTCCGTGATCGTCTATGAAGGCTCTCTGTTTCGCGTGCGCCACGATAAGCTCATCGAGCCCGGCGGCAAGCACAGTGAGCGCGATGTCATCCGCCACAACGGCAGCGTGGTCATTCTTGCTCTCGACAGTTCAAAAAGCAAAAAGGATCCGTGGGTCGTCATCGAGCGGCAATATCGCCATGCCGCCAACCAGTACTTGTGGGAAGTGCCCGCAGGCAAGCTCGATGAAGGCGAAGATGCCTTTGGCAGGCGCGCAGCGCGAATTGGAAGAAGAGACCGGCTATCGCGCAAAAAAGTGGAGGCCGCTGGTCGAGTACTACGCCAGCCCCGGTTTTCTGGGCGAGTCGATGATGGTTTTCATCGCCGAAGGGTTGATTCCCGGCGATGCGCACCCTGAAGAGGATGAGCAGATTGAATTTCGCCTCGTCAAGCTATCCGATGTGCTCAGGATGATCGACAAAGGTGCAATCAAGGATGGAAAGACACTCACCAGCGCACTTCTCTATGCGCGCCAGCTTGCAAAGAAAAAGAAAAAATGAAGAAAAGAAAAATGGGGAGCTAGAATCTCCTTCGCGCAATTCGAATCAACATCTTCCAGACACCGCGTCGAAATTTGACGTCGCGCGTCCCACTTTATGAATACTTCATCGTGAATCTCAATCAACCTTTCGCCGCTTTTCTTCGTCATAGCTTTATGTGGTGGGCTTCCCCCGTTTCAGTCGCCCCCTCATTACACCAACAAGCAAGGAAAGGCACAATCCTGTGGCTCAGTACAAAGGCAAGGTTAAGTGGTTCAACAACGCCAAGGGCTACGGATTCATCGGCCGCGATGATGGGCCAGATGTGTTCGTTCACTACTCGGCAATCCAGTTGGACGGCTACAAGACACTGAAAGAGGGCGATGAGGTTGAGTTCGACATCGTCCAGGGCCAGAAGGGCCCGCAAGCGGATGCAGTTCTCCGTCTTCGCGACGCCGCCGCCCACAGCGCAGCTTAGTAGCGCGTACCTCGGGGCGTAACAACCAAACCACTCCTCCAGTGGCCTTGGGAAAGTTACGCGTGGATGTTGATCCGGCATCACATCCGTGAAAACTCTCCAGGGGAAGCTCCAAAGCTTCCCACTCCCTCCTCCATGCTCGTCTTCCTCTGTCGCTTAACTTGCTCTTTTGACGGAGAATTGTTCCATGGACAATTCCACCATGGCTCTCCTTCTGGCTGAGACTGCCGACCTGATGGAAATCGACGGAGCCGACAGCTTTCGTATTCGCAGCTATCGCCGCGCTGCTGAGGCAGCCGAACAAACCACCGTGGACCTTGCCGCCGCCGTCTCTGACACTGCGCGTTTGCTTGAGATTCCCGGCATCGGCAAGAGCATGGCCGCCAACCTCCAGGCCATCGCCACCACCGGAACCCTTCCCCTGCGCGATGAGTTGCTCGCGAAATATGGCATCGGCCTGCTGCAGTTGCTCAAGCTGCCCGGCATGGGACCCAAGACTGTCGCCCTGCTGTGGGATGCGTCCAAAATTGCCAGCATCGACGAACTTGCCCTGGCCATTGATGAGGGGCGCCTCGCCGGCCTCCCTCGCATGGGCGAAAAGCAGATTCAAAAGCTTCGCAAAGGCATTGAAGACTATCGCCGCAGTGCCGGCCGCTTTCGCATCGACCAAGCTGAAGACGCCGCGCAGCGGGTCTCCGCATATTTGCTGGCTTTCGATGGCATTGAGCGCGTGACGCCCGCGGGCTCTCTGCGCCGTGGCCGCGAAACTGCCGGCGATCTCGATCTGCTCGCCACCGGCCCGGCCTGCGAGCCTGAATGCTCCGACGCCGCTGTCGAATATGCCGCCGCCTACCCCGGCATTCACAGCATGATCGCCAAGGGCGAGAACAAGGTGAGCTTCTATCTCAGCAATAGCCTGCAGGTGGATGTGCGCCTGCTGCCCTCAACCTGTTACGGCGCGGGGTTGCAGTACTTTACCGGCTCCAAGGCGCATAACGTGTCGCTGCGTCAGCGTGCCTTGAAGATGGGCTACACCCTCAGCGAATGGGCGCTGGCGCGCCTCGACGACAACTCCACCGTCGCAGCCGCCACTGAAGAGGAGATTTACGCGGCGCTTGGCATGGATTGGATGCCGCCCGAGATGCGCGAGAACCTCGGCGAAATCGAGGCCGCCGCGCGCCACCAGTTACCCCGGCTCATCGAAGCGTCCGATATCAAAGGCGACGTGCACATGCACACCACCGAAACCGACGGCCGCAATTCCATTCGCGAAATGGCCGAAGCCGCACTCGCCAAGGGCTACCAGTACATCGCCATCACCGACCACTCAAAGAACCTGGCCATGACCAACGGCCTCGATGAAGCGCGCGCCCTTGAACACATTCGCCGCATCCGTGAGGTAGACGAACAGATGGAAGGCCGCATTCGCGTCTTCACCGGCATCGAGGTCGACATCCTTGCCGACGGCGCACTCGACCTCGACAACGAAGTGCTCGCGCAAATGGATGTGGTGATTGCCAGCGTCCACACGCGCTTTGACCAAAGCCGCGAAGAGATGACTGCCCGCATGCTCCGCGCCATTGAGAATCCCCATACACGCATCCTCGGCCATCCTACCGGCCGCCAGCTCCTGCGCCGCGAAGCCTATGCTCTCGACATTGGCGCCATACTGCGTCGCGCCGCCGAGCTGGGCGTCGCCGTTGAGCACAACGCATCACCCGAGCGGCTCGACCTCAGCGACCGCGATCTCCGCCTCGCCAAAGAGCAGGGCTGCCGCATCGTCATCAATACCGATGCCCACAACCTCCGCGACCTCGACAAGATGACCTACGGCCTGCGCCAGTTGCGCCGCGCCTGGCTTGGACCCGATGACGTGCTCAACACCAGGGGCCCCAGCGAGTTTCTAGCCGCTCTCAGGCCAAAGCCCTGATTCTGCAATCAAAACTGCCCGCCGCCTGGTGCAAAGGCGGCGATGCCCACAACGAACTGCAGGAATTCATGGCTTGCTGAGCTCTGGTAGCGCTAAGATAAGTTCGCTATGAGTCTCCTTCATCAGGAAAGCCAGCAGGATCAGGACGACGCAGCCCGCGGCGAATCGCTGACCCGGGGCACGAGCCACTTGGTCTGGGCTGCCATCGCCGCCACTGTCGTGGTCAGCGTGGCCATTGCCATCTATGTCATCGCAGGCCAAAAACCGCCGGTCGCTACCGTGCAAGTGGAGGAGATTTGGGCTCATCCAATGCATGCCGTCACCCCCAGCTTCGATGCCGGTGGCGCTGCCGTGCCGGTAGATGCCTACGACCAGGTGCTGGTCTTCACCCGCGTCAAGTTGCACAATCAGACCCAGCATCCGTTGGTTCTGCATCAGATCATGACCAACGCCGCGCTGCCGGACGGCGTCCACTCCAGCTACGCTGCCGAGCAGTCACAATATGATCGCGTCTTCCTGGCTTATCCCGACTTGGCGCCGTGGCACAGCAACGGATTGTCGCCGGAGGCGGTAATCGAGGCCGGCCAGACCGTCGAAGGCACCTTCGTTTCAGCCTTTCGTCTGGACAAGCAGCAATGGGAAACGCGCAAAAACCTCGACTACACCTTCAGCTTTCGCTACCAGCCCAACGTCACCTCGACACCCCAGACCGCGGTCACTGAGCGGTAGGCGGTGCCGGTGCATTCTTCGGAGTGGAGAGATATCCCGACACCTGGTTCTTTGAGTTGATATTGTTCACCACGATCTCGTAGAGCGCAGGCTCCTTGCCGCTATAAAACTGCAGTGGCTCGTCAACGTTCCTGTCCTTCTTCTCATAACGCCGGTCGTCGGCGTAGACATCCATGGTGAACCGGCTCTTCTTGGTGTCGGCCTTCTTCAGTTCCAGGCTCACGGTCCCAACCGGCTTCTTGTCGCCCTTGTTGAGCGTGAACTCGTAGTAATTGCGATCGCCCTTGTGTTTCAAAATCTCGAGCTCGCCGGCGTTGCGCGCAATCAGGCTGCTGTGATCGCTCAGATCACCCTTCATCGAAGTCAACTGGCTGATCGCGCCGGCCAAGTCGGTCTGCGTCTTTCCCAGGTCGGTCTTCACACCGCCCACGTCGGTCTTCACATCCGTAACCGCGCTGGATACTGCGGTCACCTGCTGCGCGGTCTGCTTCTGCGCCGACTCAAGACGTTTGCTGTCAGCCTGTTCGCGCAGGATGATCTGCTCAGCTCGCGTGTCCATCTGCTTCTGCGTCAGGCCCAGCGATTTGCCAAGTTCGTCCGTCGCCACCGTCAGCCGCGCATTGGTCTCCCGCAACTCGGCTGCCATCTTCAGATTCTGCTGGGTCGCGTCATTCAGAGCGGCTTCCTGATGGGTGATGCGGCCACTCAACGTGTAGGTCCAGATCAGACCCCCAATTGCGCCTAAAAACGTGATTGCAATCACTACCAGCAGTGCGCCGGAATAAGTTCGTGGCGCTTCTGGGACTTCTTCAACTTCACTCATGTGTGCCTTCCTTCTGCTTCGCGGCTGTGCGCGGTTCATTCCACAATAGATGGCGCAATCTTGCCCTGTTTCACGCCGCTTTAGAGTTCTCGCTCATATCTCCCGATCCCCCGGCGAGACTTGAATCAGAGCTCTCAAAGTTCGAAGTCGCGCAATAATCGGAGACTCTACAAAATATATAGAAATTCATCGATCCGTGCTCGAAAACCTTGCCCACCATGCGCCAGCGCAGTTAACGGCGCGTCATTTCGTCCCTCTTCGCGCTGATCCCGCCGTGACAACCAGCGAATCAACGCGTTATAAAGAACTTTGCTGCATTTTTAGGCTCCGGCTGCGCCGCCGCTGCCTGCACGGGGCCAATACTGTAAAAAAAATCAATTGCAAGAGGGGAGTTCCGAAGGCTATGTCTACTGCTGTCGCTGGAAAAGGTCTGGAAGGAATTGTTGCGGCGAACTCCGGAATCTGCTGGATCGACGGAGAAGCGGGCGTGCTGGCCTATCGGGGCATCGATATTCACGAGCTGGCCGAGAACTCGACTTTCGAGGAGTGCACCTACCTCCTCTGGAACGGCCACCTGCCCAACCAGTTCGATTTGCGCGAGTTCCAGTCGCAACTGGCCCTTGCCCGCGCCCTCGACCAGCGCATCGTCGACATGCTGCGCAGTTTTCCTGCCACCGCTACGCCCATGGAAGTGCTGCGCACTGCGGTCTCCGCGCTCAGCTTCTACGACGCCGACGAGAAGGACAACTCCCACGACGCGAATGTGCGCAAGGCCTACAATCTCACCGCGCAATTGCCCATGATCGTGGCCATCTACGACCGCCTCCGCAAAGGCCGTGAAGTCGTTCCCCCCGACCGTTCCCTCACCCACGCCGCCAATTTTCTCTGGATGCTCAACGGCGTCAAGCCCTCTGAAACCGCTACCCGCACCCTCGATATCGCTCTCATCCTTCACGCCGACCACGAACTCAACGCCTCCACTTTCGCCGCCCGCGTCATCGCCGCCACACTGGCAGACATCCACTCCGCCGTCACCGGCGCCATCGGCGCGCTCAAAGGCCCGCTGCACGGCGGGGCCAACGAGGGCGTGATGCGCCTGCTCTATGCCATCGACAAAGCCGGCGCCGATCCGGTCGAGTATGTCAAAGGCATGCTTGCCGCAAAACAGAAAATCTCCGGCTTCGGCCATCGGGTCTACAAGACCGAAGACCCACGCGCCACCCACCTCCGCCGCATGAGCGAACAGCTCGGCAAAGATGCCGGCCAGCCAAAATGGTATGAGATGTCCCGCGCCATCGAGCTCTACATCAAGGCCGACAAAAAGCTCAACGCCAACGTGGACTTCTACTCCGCCTCCACTTATGCCACCTTGGGCATCGACATCGACCTCTATACACCGATCTTCGCCATCAGCCGCATCGCCGGATGGTCCGCCCACGTGATCGAGCAGCTTGACGACAATCGCCTGATCCGTCCCCGCGCTGAATACATCGGCCCCGAGTATCCCTCGCACTGGATCCCCGTCGGCGATCGCGCGTAGCCGGCAAATAACCCGAAACTTCGTTGCCGCGGCGCATGTCTAACGCGCAAGAGGCCTTGTCATGAAAGCCTGGCATACTCTTTCCTGCTTCGGCATTTTCCTTGCCCTCTGGTCCTTTTCCATCAGCCGCTCTTGCGCCCAACCTTCTCCGGTGACTCTTCCCACCTATCACATCGAAGTGAATACCCAGGCCAACGCTCTCTACGAAAGCAATCCTCCGCACTTGTCAGAGAGAAGCTTTGTGGTCTCGCAGGACCAGCATCAGTATCCCTTCCGCATTGCGCAGCCATCCAACGGGAATGCCGCTACGTCACCCAGTCTGTCCACGCATCTGCTCGTCGTGTTTCCTCCCGGTGTGCGGCGTCCTAAGAATGGGGAAATCATCAGAAATCTCGCCAGGGTCCTTGCAAAGGGATGGCTGGTCAGCGTCGCGCGGTCTGACGGCGCCTTTACGCCGTACTCCACGGGCGCAGCGCTTGCCGCAGCACTGGCAGCGGCCTCCACAACGCCCTTGCCCGCCGCTCAGGCGAATCTCGCTCTCTTACAAGCCACCCAGGAACTTAAAAAGTTTCCGGGACGAAGAGTCCTCCTTGTAGACCTCGCCCGCTCCGCCACGAAACCCTCGCACCAATGGCTGGCTCCGCTGGCTGAATCACTCATGCCGATTTATCTCGTCGACGGCGGTCAACGTCAGCAGGCGTTCTATGACACGTCCTGGGGCTATTCCCGCGGGCCGTCACCCAGTGGCGTGGATTTTGCCTACAAAAGAGTGCGCTACCTCGACGACGGCGTCTTTCATGAGATCAACCTCGCCAAGGCCGTCAAGGATGCGCTCCGCGATGCGCGCTTCGATTACGACCTCAGCTTTCAAATTCCGGATTCGCAATTCAACGCAGCGGACCCTATTACCCTCACGCTGAAGGACGCGTCCGGCATCGTTCTCGATACTTCACGGGCGGAACTCTACACCGTGAGCGAACAGACCGTTCAAGGCGAAACTCTCAGCACCAGGTCCGCCGTCCCGCAGAAGGTGATTGTTCAATACCGGCCCTGATTGCTGCCGGCCGTTGCTTTCTGCATCCACTCCGCCGCTTCCCAAACTCAGATTTCTTTGCGCCTCACGCCCCGCCTCCGTGCATCCAATGCGCGAGGCAGGTGCAGAATGGCAACAACTCATGTGCAGGTCGAACGCTTCAGCCTTGTTTCTCCTAAACCATTCGCAGAGATCTTGGCGGAGATCGATGCGGCCATCGGCCATCCCGATATGCGCGAGTTTGAGAAGAGTATGGCCGCCGCGGAGTCCTGGCATGATGTCGAACAAGTCGTCGGCGCCGCCGTCGGTCGTTCCGGCCTTATGCAGTTCTTGCGTCTCGATTTCGGCATGATCCTTCAGAAAGCTCAAAGTTCCCCGGCGCCGCGTATCCTGCGCATCATCCTCGGCAATCCGCTCATCATTCGGGAAATGGCCAAGCATGTCCCCGATGCCGCCTCCTATGGGCCGGTGACGATCCTCATCGACGAGCGTGCGGATGGTGTTCATCTTTCCTACGATTTCATGGCCAGTTATCTCGCGCCTTATGGTAACCTTGCTGCGCTCGAGGTGGCCCGAAGCCTCGACGCCAAGGTCAAGCATCTTCTCCAGACGGCCGCAGGCTGATCCGGCTCTTGAAGCTGGACCGGAATTCGACCGGCGGATGAGTCCCGCTCTCGCAGCAGAGGCGCCCAAGCGAGTGTGGACGCTTTCCCCTCAATAATCCGGTCAGGAAAGGACGCACATCATGGTTCTCGGCATGAGCCTCCCTACGTTTACTTTTCTGCATGTGCTCGTGAGCCTCATCGGAATCGTTGCGGGATTTGTGATGGTCATCGGGCTCATCGGCGGAAAGCTGTTTCCCCGCTGGACCGGAATTTTCTTTATCGCCACGGCTCTCACTATCCTCAGTGGATTTCTCTTTCCCTACAAGGGCTTCACTCCCGCCATTGGTGTGGGTGTTCTATCGCTGCTGGTGTTGCTGCTCGCAATCATCGCGCGTTATGTCCGTCATCTCGCCGGCGCCTGGCGCTCAACCTACGTGATCACCGCAATCCTTGCCCTCTATTTCAATTTCTTCGTCCTGATTGTGCAGTCGTTTGAAAAAATCCCGGCTCTCAAGGCCCTCGCGCCTACGCAGAGCGAACCACCCTTCAAACTCGCGCAGTTAGCCGCGCTGGTGCTTTTCGTGGTACTCACCACCGTGGCTTACCGCAGGTTCCGCGCCGCGTGAAAGCATCGCACGGGGTCATGAACGCACAACCCGCGTGCATCCGCGAAGGTTCGCGCGGCTGTCAGCCGGAACCGAAATCATTGAGCGCGGTCTTCTCGGCAGTTTCTATTTCACTGGTTTCTTCATCAGGCCTTCGGCGCCATCCAGATGCTTTTGGAGCGTCGGCAGCGCGGCGCTTGCGTAGGCCTTCAGGTCTGCATTTTGCGCTTGGGCAGCTTCTTTGTTGTAGACCCCTATCGCCTTCTTGTGCCCCGCAATCATCTCGTGGATATAGCGGGTGTCGAAGGCGGCGCCCTTCAACTTCTCAAACGGCGCGATCATCTTGTCATGTGCGGCATCCAGCCCCTTCGGAACCGTCAGATTGGCTTTGCCTGCCGCCTCGGTCAGTTGTTGATAGTCGCTAGTGTGATCGGTGACCAGCGTCTGCGCATAGTCTTTTACATCCTGGCGCCCAGCCTGATTCTGTGCCATCTGGCCCAGATGGGCCTCCATCATGTCCGTTTGCGCCGCGAAGTCCACAAACTTCTGGTCCGTCATCGGCGCCCCACCCTTGGCTGCATGGTGGCCCTTCTTCGCCAACGCCGGAAGGCAACAAAGTGCTACACAACACACGATCGAAAGAATTCTCTTCATACCCGTCTTTCCTCCTGCAGATAAGAGGGATACACCCCCGCTTTGGTTTTCTATGTTCCGAATTGATCGTCGGCCGCTTCCCCATGCCAGCAACGGTGGGAGCCCGGCAGCCTGAGGAAAAGCCCCGGGAAAAGACTCTCGTCCCCGCGTCCGCGAAATGTCAACCTGCTTTTCATCGCCTGCAGGCTAAATCTCTGACTCCTCGCGCCGAGCCTGTCGAAATTGTTTGCAGATTATTTCGAGCGTCGCGCTAACCTGAATCTATCCGTAAAACACCGGGAGAAGTTCGTTCCAATGACCCGCGAAGCCTGGGGGGGAATCGGGCGGCGCCTTTCTTTCTTACGAAGCCACAGACTCACAGAAATACGCACAGCAAAACGGGTCAAATGTGCTCAAATGTGCAGGCAAATGCAGTCAAATGCAAGCAAAAATAGCATGGGAGAAATGCTCAACCTATTGCATCTAAACCACATAACCTCCGAAGCCTGCAGTTCCGGGCGAAAAAGCACCGTGAAACTGTGAAACTGTACGAGCGTGGCGACCAGCCGCCCGCTATTGCCGCGCCTTCCACATCAGGTAGAGACCCCAGGCCGCGAGGGTGCAATCGTCGCGAATCGTTCCATCAAGCATCATCTCCTCAAATCGCTTCACTGAGATCGAATGAACCACAAGGTCGTGTTCCTCATCATCAGGGTCTTTGCCGCTCGGCGTCAGCCCGGTGGCCAGAAATACGAACATCTTCTGCCGCATCACGCCGTAAGCGATCCACAGCGTTCCGAGGAACGTCATTTGCGCCGCGTGGAGGCCTGTCTCTTCCTTCAGTTCGCCCCGCGCCAGTTCTTCGGGATCCTCGACCGCCATCTCCCAACCGCCCTGCGGCAGTTCCAGCGCGCGCTCCTGGATGGTGTAGCGGAACTGCTCAACCAGCCACACGCGTCCCGCGTCAACCGGCAGAATGATGGCGCAATCGTCTTTCTCCACCACTCCGTAAATGCCCTTCTGCCCGTTGGAGCGCAGAATCTCGTCCTCGCGCACCCGAATCCAGCGGTTGCGATAGACCTCGCGGGTTGAAAGCGTGGTGATGGAAGGACCGGGATTGGGCGAACCAGGCTTCTGCGGATCGTCTTCGCTCACGCCTTCAAGTGTGCCACGAAACGTATCTCGGCTTCTAATATCCCGCGGCTTGGAATCCGCATCTGATGTACCAACGCACCGCATTTGCCCAAACGCAAACAAGGATTGTGATGGGAAAAAAGTCGAAAAAGAGCAAATCGAATACGAAGAAGAACAAGGCCCACGATCACAGAGGTAAGAAGCGCGCAACCCTGGGCGGCGATATCCCTACGGAAGAAACCATCACCCAAGAAATCATCAAACGTGTCGAGGCTCTCACCGGCGATATTGACCTGCCGGCTCTCTTCGGTGGCGAACTGGCGAGCAAGATCGACGAACTCGATGCGTCCTCAGACGAGGAGATCGATGCACTCCAGTTGGATCTGCTGCAGGATCGCAATCTGCCGGAGCCCTCGCGCGGCTCCGGCAAAATCGTGGATGATCTTTCCGAGGAGGACCTTTCGCGATTTACCGAGGTAGGTCCGGACGCGTCCGTTCAAGGTGCGCGAAGCGTCGTACCGGGCCGCGAGGACACCGGCGAAACTCTGCGCAGGCATCATCCCAACATTGAGAATGTGCCGGAAGACGCCATCGTCGAAGGCAATCTCGAGGAGCCGATGGATGAGAGCCGGGGCCCGGAATTCGATGACGGCTCCGGCACCTGAGACGTCAGACGATTCCGATTATTCTCTTGCAGGTCTTGGATTATTCCTCTTGCAGGTTTTGCCCGTCGCGCACCCGATAACGGCGCAGCCGCCCCAGCAACGAAGCCGGTCCACTGACGACAAGCCGCACCAGGTTTCCCTCGTATTTCTTTTCATGTACCACCATCCCCGCCTCGATGGCCGCCAGCACCGCGCCCTCGTGCTGCGGAACGCGCAGCTCCGCCTCAATCAGCGGATCGGAAAAGAGCGCACGGTCAATGGCCTCGAGCAGCGCGTCCATTCCTTCGCCGGTGCGCGCCGAAACCAGCACCTCGCCCGCAGCATGGCTTCTCTCCAGCAGCCCCATCGCGCTCCTGCTCTCCGAGCAGGTCGATCTTGTTCAGCACTTCGATGCGCGGCTTGTCCAGCGCTTCCAGCTCGCCCAGAACTTTTTCCACCTGCGCCTTCTGCTCTTCGCCATAAGTCGACGCAGCGTCCCGCACATGCAGCAGCACCTCGGCCTGCGCCACCTCTTCCAGCGTGGCGCGAAAACTGGTCACCAGCGTGTGCGGCAGATTGCGGATGAAGCCCACCGTGTCCGACAGCAGCACCTTGCGCCGGCTGGGCAGCTCGATCGCTCGCAGCTTGGGATCGAGCGTGGCAAACATCCGCGACGACTGCAGCACCTGCGCGCCCGGTCAGTGAGTTGAACAGCGTGCTCTTCCCGGCGTTGGTATAACCCACCAGCGCCACCGTCGGCACCGGCACCGACTCGCGCCGCTGCCGCTGCTGCTTGCGCACTCGGCGCACCGCTTCCAGTTCGCCCTTCAAATGGTCGATGCGGCTCTGAATCCGCCGCCGATCGGTCTCCAGTTTGGTTTCGCCCGGGCCGCGCGTGCCGATGCCGCCGCCCAGCTGCGACATCGCTTTGCCCCGCCCGGTCAGCCGCGGCAGCATGTACTCAAGCTGCGCCAACTCCACCTGCAACTGGCCCTCGCGGGTCCGCGCATGGCGCGCAAAAATGTCCAGGATCAGTTGCGTCCGGTCCAGCACCCGGCACGGCAGCGCCGCCTCAAGATTGCGCAATTGGGTGGGCGTCAGGTCGTGGTCGAAGAGCACCAGGTCGGCCTCGGTGGAAGCGGCGACGCCCGGCAATCTCCTCCACTTTGCCTGCGCCAATCAGCGTCGCCGGATCGGGCCGTGGCGCGGCGCTGCATCAGCTCCGCCGCCACCACGCCGCCGGCGCTCGAAACCAGCTCGCGAAACTCGGCCAGGGACTCTTCGGCGTCAAGCCCCGGCGCATTCGTAAGTGCCGCGTGCGTCTGTGGCGCGATGCGGCACAGTTATAGCTTCGGCGGCTTGTTCCTGGCCTTCGTCTGAACTTATCAGCTGCCAGGCGGGCGCTTTGACGACCAGTGCGGGCACTCCGTGAGGGAGTTCCGAGATCGACCCCGACGAGGACCGCGCGCTCCAGCCCGCCACTCGCGCGACGAGCATCCGTCGCCGGGGACGTCGGCTGGCCGCCATCGTCGCCTTCAGCACTGCCAATCGAGACCGCTCCCCGCGTACTATCGCTGTTCCGCAGTCGCTGTTGCCGGGGTCGGCGACGGAACTGCGGACGGGCCCAGTCCGGTAGTCGCCATCCTGGGCGATGCTCGGTATGCATCACGCTGCGGTTGCTCACCACCGTCGAAATGGCGTGCTTGAAGATCAACTGCTCCTGGCTGTTGTTTTCCAGAAGCACGGAATACTTGTCAAAGGAGCGGATCTTTCCGGTGAGCTTGACGCCGCTGACCAGATAAATCGTGATGGGGGTCTTGTCCTTGCGGACCGTGTTCAGGAATGTGTCCTGAATATTTTGTGCCGGCTTGTTCTCCATATGCCGATCTCCTGCTTTCCTGTTTTGGGTGACTTTAGAGCCACCTGCCTGCTCTTGCGTGTGAATACAATTCGGCGGGGACGGCGCCGGAAGCCCCGGAGCCGTCAATTCCCGCAATGAGACAACATTATAGAGAATCGCTGGCTTTTTCAACTCCGCCAGCGACCCGCCACACCTTCGAAACCCTCCCATTTGCTAAAGGTTCTGGTCGCTCCGAACAATAAGATGCTCCGTTCCGCGGCTGATACCATTGTCAGGTGCAAAAGTCCGCCGACCCTCCTGTGCATCCGGCTCCCGCAAATCAGCCCGTGCCCATGCTGGACCTGAAGCGCCAGTACGAGCCGCTCCATGACGAATTGCTGGATGCTCTTGGGCATGTACTTGAGACGCAGCAGTTTATCCTCGGTGAGCCGGTAGCCGCATTCGAGCGCCAGGCGGCCGCACAATTAGGCGTGGCCCATGCCATCGGCTGCTCCTCCGGCACCGACGCCCTCTGGCTGGCCCTGGCCGCCGCCGGCATCGGCCCCGGCGATGCCGTCATCACCACCCCCTTCAGCTTCTTTGCCTCCGTCAGCGCCATTCTTCGCGCCGGGGCCACGCCCGTCCTGGCCGACATCGAACCCGCCACCTTCAACCTCGATCCAGCAGCCGTGGAAGCCGTCCTGAACGGCCCCTCAGGCCAAACCGATTCGCGCCATCCTCCCCGTCCATCTCTACGGCCAATGCGCGGCATTTCCATGCCTTTTCGCGTCTTCGAGAAGAGTTTAGGCTAAAGATCATTGAAGACGCCGCCCAAGCTTGGGGCGCTGAATGGAACGGGGTAAAGGCAGGAGCGCTAGGCGATGCGGCCGCCTTCAGCTTCTATCCCACCAAGAACCTGAGCGCCGCGGGCGACGCCGGCATGGTCACCACCAATTCCGCCGACCTGGCCGAACGCGCTCGCATGCTGCGCCAGCACGGCATGCGCCGCCGCTACTACCACGACGAGATTGGGCTGGAACACGCGCATGGACGGATTCCAGGGCGCCATCCTCCAGGTCAAGCTCAAATACATGGCTGCATGGAACGAGGCCCGCCGCACCGTGGCCGAGCGCTACCGCGCTCTGTTTACAGCTGCGGGTCTCGCCGAAGCTGGTCCGTTTCCCATCCACGGCATCGTCCTGCCGCACGAAGTTCCCGGCAGCCGACACGTCTGGCACCAGTACGTCATCCGCACCAGCCCGCCGCGATGCCCTGCGCGAGTTCCTCATTAGCCGCAAGATCGGCTCGTGAGATCTTCTACCCCGTCCCGCTCCACTTGCAGGACGCATTAACGAGCCTCGGCTATGCTGAAGGCAGCTTTCCGCAAGCCGAGCGTGCGGCTCGCGAAGTCCTCGCCCTGCCTATCTTCCCCGAGTTACGCGAAGACGAGCAGCAGACAGTGGTGACGGCCATCGCCGAGTTTTTGAGCTAGCTCCAAGAGCCGCGACCAAGCCGAGGCCATTGATCGGGTGAAACAGTTGCACGCTGCCAAGCGTCTCTTGTGGCAGGTGTTACTGGAACGGCCGCAACATGACTCGTTGGGCGAGGTTTGTATCGTTTCTGATTCTGCTGAGTGCTTTGGCCTTTAAAGTTGCCGGGGCTGCAGCGGCGTCACAATCCGGCTCTTCGCAAGCCGGCTCAACGGCCACTTCATCCATCACACTGCCTCCGGGAACCAAGGTGGAACTCGCGATTATCGTTCCCGTCTGGTCTCAAAAAGCCAGGCCGGGTGATCCCGTCTACACGCAGACATATTTTCCGGTTACGGCCGGCGGGAGCGTAGCCATTCCTGCCGGTACCTGGGTTCAGGGCAGGATTGAATCCATCAAGCTGCCCACGCGCAAGGTTCGCCTCGCAGAACTGCAAGTGCTCTTCACAAAGATCATCCTGGCCAACGGGTACACACTCTCTCTCCCCGGCTCGCCGGATCAAAGCCTCGACGCCGCTCATGAAGCCGGAGTGGACGGCTCAGCGATGTCGGCAGTCACAATCACCGTGGAAGCGACGAACTCGAACGATCTGCTGCTCGATAATGGCGCGCAAATCGAGATGACCCTCGCCGCGCCGCTCACAATGGATGCGAGCCAGATCGCGAGTGCGATCCTGGTCAGCCGCCCGCCCGAGCCGGGGAAGTTCAAATCGGCCACACTTTGCCGTCCCACGCAGGGCAGCCCCGGCACTCCTGGCTCACCGGACACCGTGATTCCCGGCTCGCCAGGCACGCCCAGCATTACAATTCCGGGCGCGCCCGGCATGCCGGATACCGTCATCCCCGGCACTCCGGCCACTCCCGACACGGTTATACCCGGATCGCCGGGATTCCCTGGAACGCCGGGAAGTGTTTGTCCGGCGGCGCCTATCGTCGTCTCCAGCGTCCCGGTCGTGCTGCAACCGAAGAATATTGGCTCTGCGCCTCCATCCGCTCGTTGAGGTCGCGGGCGCTTAGCAGTGGCAGATGCTTATGAGCGGGTCAGCAACAGGAAAGGAATGAACCCCCAATGCAATACCGCCTCATCGCTGTGTTTCTGATTGCCTCAATCTGCGGGGCACAAACGCCCATGCCGGTTTCAAACGCGTCACCTTCTTCGGCGCAGGCCCCTGCAATCGCCTCGGGAACAATCACCGTGACAACCGGAACAACGGTTCCGCTTACGCTCGTCACACCGATCAAAAGCAAATCCACCCATCCGGGCGATTCAGTCCGTGCGGTGGTTGCCTTTCCGGTGACCGCGGGAAACCAGGTGGCGATTCCTGCCGGCGCTTATGTTGAGGGTGTTGTGACTTCGCTCAACGTGCGAGTCGGTCAAACCCACATGCCTAGTGTGCAAATTCACTTCACGCAGTTGCTCTTCGCCAATGGGTACTCGGTTCCGCTCGACGCCGTGAATACCGAAGCAATGATGATGGAGCCGACGCTGCCCTTTCGGTCCACCGACGAGTTAGCCGACGGGCGCGATGGCGCTCCATTTCTCGGCGAGGGTTTCGCAACAGGCGGCCAAACGACTCCGCAACTGCCTCCTTTACCTTCGGTCGGCCCAAACCCAGCGGTCGTCACGGGCGCAGTCCTGGGGGGCGGGCTCGGAATTCTGGCCGTCGCTCTGATTGCATCGCATCACCGCGGAACCGCGGATTACGTGCTCTTCGACAATGGGTGGCAGTGCCAGATGGTGCTGTCCACACCGTTGACGCTTGATCGAAGCCGGATCGCCGCGACCGCGCAGTAGCTGGCGAAGCCGCGCGGCCTGCTGGTCTGCACGATAGAATCAACTTAACTATGAAATGTCCGTATTGCGGCTTCGGGCAGGACCGGGTCGTCGACTCACGTGAGAGCAAGGAGGCCGATTCAATCCGCCGCCGCCGCGAGTGCGAGAGCTGCAATCGCCGCTTTACCACCTACGAGCGCATCGATGAAATCCCTTACATGGTGGTCAAAAAGGATGGCCGCCGCGAGCGCTTTGACCGGCAAAAGGTGTTGAGCGGCCTGCTCCGCGCCTGCGAAAAACGCCCCGTCCCCTCCAGCAAACTCGAAGCCATCGTTGACGCCACCGAAACATTCCTGATGGAAGCCCCCGAGCGCGAGCGCAGCACCAACGAGGTCGGCGAGCTGATTATGGAGCACCTCAAGGGCCTCGACACCGTGGCCTACATTCGATTCGCCAGTGTCTACCGCGACTTCAAAGACGTGCGCGAATTCAAGGAAGAACTCGAAGGGCTGCTGGACAGCCACAGAACCGGCAAGGGGAAGAAGTGAACAAGCTTCTAGCTTCTAGCCGCTGGCTGTTCGATCAATATCGGGATCGATGGCTGCGAAACTGAATTGGACCACGCCAAGTGAAGACAGGCGTATTGGGAATCACCAGCTTCTGGCTAGTGGCAGAAGCTAGCAGCCAGGAGCTGAATTATGACGCACAAAGTAACGCTCATTCCCGGCGACGGCATCGGACCTGAAGTCACCCAGGCCGTCGTTCGCATCCTCGAAGCTACCGGCGTGAAATGGGAGTGGGAGCGCTTCGCCGCCGGAGCCGAGGCCTTCGAAATCTTCGGCGAATACATCCCCGCTGCGCTCTGCGAATCCATCGAGCGCAACAAAGTCGCACTGAAGGGCCCCGTTACCACACCCATTGGCGGCGGATTCAAGAGCATCAATGTCACGTTACGCAAAAAGTTCGATCTCTTCGCCAACTTCCGGCCCATTCACAATCTGCCTGGCCTGGCCACGCATTGGCCCGGCGTGGACCTGATCGTGGTGCGCGAAAACACCGAGGGCGAGTACCTCGGCCTGGAGCACGAAGTCGTTCCCGGCGTTGTGGAAGCCATTAAGGTCATCACGGAAAAAGGTTCCACGCGCAT
Organism: uncultured Acidobacteriaceae bacterium; assembly: GCA_963800145.1. Taxonomy (GTDB): domain Bacteria; phylum Acidobacteriota; class Terriglobia; order Terriglobales; family Acidobacteriaceae; genus Telmatobacter. Next base: position 795,493 of record CAWCZX010000003.1, read on the forward strand.
CGCCAAATTCGCATTCGAGTATGCGCGCAAGCACGGCCGTAAGAAGGTCCACTCCATCCACAAAGCCAACATCATGAAGCTCTCCGACGGCCTGTTTCTGCGCTGTGCGCGCAAAGTGGCCGAGGGATTTCCCGACATTCTCTATGGCGAGCACATCATCGACAACACCTGCATGCAACTCGTGATGAACCCCTACCAGTACGACACGCTGCTGCTCGAGAACCTTTACGGCGACATTGTCAGCGACCTCTGCGCGGGCCTTGTTGGCGGTCTCGGCCTGGTGCCCGGCGCCAACCTCGGCCACGATTGCGCAATTTTCGAAGCCGTGCATGGCTCCGCGCCCGATATAGCCGGCAAGGACGTAGCCAACCCCACGGCGCTGCTGCAGTCCGCAATTCTCATGCTGCGCCACCTCGATGAGGAGGCCGCGGCAGACAGGGTGCAAAAGGCCCTCGAGGCGGTCTACGCAGAGCGCAAAACCCTCACTCGCGATGTGGGCGGCAACGCAGGCACAAGCCAATTTGCCGACGCCGTGCTGGCCGCGATGGGATAAATATCGTGGAGAACTCTCAACGAAAGGACCCGGCGACCCCAATGCATTACCTTCTCTTCTACGAAGTTGGTGAAGACTACATTCCCCGCCGTGCAGAGTTCCGCAATGCACACCTCGAAATGGCCTGGAAGGCTGTTGAACGCGGCGAACTCATCCTGGGCGGCGCGCTGGCCAATCCTGTGGACGGCGTCGTGATCCTCTTCAAAGGCGATTCGCCCGAGGTCGCGGCGGAATTCGCGAGGGCTGATCCGTATGTGACCCACGGAATCGTGAAGCGGTGGTATGTGCGCGAATGGACGACGGTCGCGGGAGAAGGCTCTTCGCGCCCTGTCAGGCCGGGTCAGGCACAACCCGCCGGATAATGCAGAGCGGCGCGAGCAGTCTGTCCGTGACTCGGAGACGGCGCCTCTTCGGGGGTTTTTGCGGTGCCCAAGTCTCTACTCCTGTACACTGGAGAGTTCAAGACCATGCAAACAAGACATCCAATCGGCATCCTCGGCGCGACCGGAATGGTCGGCCAGCGCTTCATTCAACTGCTCGAGAACCATCCCTGGTTTCAGGTCACCTGGCTTGCGGCCAGCGATCGCTCCAGCGGCAAACCGTATGGCGAAGCTGCCAAGTGGCGCCTCGACACTCCTTTGCCCGAGCGCATCGCGCGGATGACTGTCGCGCCCGCCGACCCCGAAGGCGCGCCCAAGGTGATTTTCGCAGCCCTCGATGCCGGCATCGCTCGCGAGTTGGAGCCGCGCTTTGCCAACGCCGGATGCGCCGTCGTTTCCAACTCCAGCGCTTACCGCATGGCGCCCAACGTGCCGCTCGTCATTCCCGAAATCAACGCTGAGCACCTGCACTTGATCGAGGAGCAGCCTTCGCGCCGCGACTCGGGCGGCTACATGGTCACCAATCCCAACTGCTCCACCATCGGACTGGTCATGGCGCTCAAGCCCATCGAACAGCGTTTCGGGATCGAGCAGATTTTCGTCACGACGATGCAGGCCGTCAGCGGCGCAGGCTATCCTGGCGTCCCGTCGATGGATATCCTCGGCAACGTCGTCCCGTACATCGGCAGCGAAGAAGAGAAGATGGAAGCCGAGACTCTCAAGCTGCTGGGTCGCCTTGAAGGCCATGCCGTGACGCCCCTTGCTGCCAGAATTAGCGCCAGTTGCAACCGCGTTGCGGTCGAAGACGGCCATACCGAGACTGTCAGCATAAAACTTGCCCGGCCAGCTACGCGTGAAGAACTTCTCGCTGCCTGGGCCGAATTCAAACCGCTTGCGGGCCAGAACCTGCCAACCGCACCCGACCAGCCCGTCGAGTGGGCTGCGCAGCCCGACCGGCCGCAGCCTCGCCTCGACCGCAATCGCGGCAACGGCATGGCGGTTACCGTCGGCCGCCTGCGCCCCTGTAACGTGCTCGACTGGAAGTTCACTGTGCTCTCGCACAACACCATACGCGGTGCCGCCGGTGCCGCCATCCTGAACGCGGAGTTGCTGGCCAGCCTGGGCAAGTTGGATCCCGTAACCGAGGCCGCTGCACGCGTCTGAGAGTTTCGAGTTTGAGGCCGCATTTCTGCGCTGTTTGCAGTTTTGGAAGGGCACGGCTTCGACCGCGCCGAAGAAGACGAAAAAGCAACGACTCGAGCCTGAGGAAAGTCACCCGATGATTCGAAACTCCCTCGCCACGCCTACCATGAGATTCCTCGCATGAGCGTAGTTGTCATGAAGTTCGGCGGCACGTCGGTTGAAGATCCGGCTGCCATCTCCCGCACCGCCGGGATCGTGGCCGGGCGCGTTGCCCTCGGCCACAAACCAGTCGTAATTGTCAGCGCCCTGGCCAAGGTCACCGACCAGTTGCTGCGTGCGGCGGCCGCTGCCTCAGTGGGCGACCGCACCGGCGCTCTCGCTATCAGCTCGCGCCTGCGCTGCCGCCATCGCGACACGGCCTGCGCCCTCATCAAAGAACCAAAAAACTCGGCCACCCTCTGCAACCTCATTGATCAGAAGTTCGACGCTCTCGACGAAATCCTGCGCGGCCTGGCCGCAATCCTCGAACTCACGCCGCGGATCTCCGACCTGATTGTCAGCTATGGCGAGCGCATCTCCAGCCGCATCGTTGCCGCCGCGTTCTGTGAGCGCGGCATTGAGGCTGCTTACGTCGATGCACGTGAAGTCGTCATCACCGATTCGCAGTTCCAGAAGGCTGCGCCGCAAGACACCATCATTGAAAAGCGCGCCGCTGAAAAACTGCGCCCACTCATCGACCAGTCTAAAGTGCCCGTCATGGGCGGCTTTATCGCTTCGAACGAAGCCGGCATCACCACCACCCTCGGCCGCGGCGGCTCTGACTTTACAGGCGCCCTTATCGGCGGCGCGCTCGCCGCAGACGCCATTGAAATCTGGACCGACGTTGACGGCATCATGACCTGCGATCCCCGCGTCTGCCCTGAAGCGCTGCGCGTCAAGGTCATCAGCTTTGAGGAGGCGGCCGAACTTGCCTACTTTGGCGCCAAGGTCTTGCATCCCGCCACCATCCTCCCCGCGGTCAGAAAGAACATCCCCGTTCACGTGCTCAACAGCCGCAATCCTTCGTGCGAGGGCACGCGCATTATCTCGCTTGCGCCCCATTGCAAGAGCCCTTTCAAATCCATCGCGGTGAAGAAGAAGCTGAGCATCATCGACGTGGTCGCGGGCCGCATGCTCATGACCCACGGCTATTTGAAAGAGATCTTCACCATCTTCGACAAGCACAAGTGCCCGGTCGACATGGTTTCAACAAGCGAGGTTTCGGTCTCGCTCACCGTTGACTCCAACGACCAGTTGCCCGCCATCGCCGCCGATTTGAGCCAACTCGCTGACGTGAAATACGAGGGCAAAAAGGCGCTGGTCTGCATGGTCGGCGAAGACATCCGCGGCCAGAACGGCATCGCCGCCCAGGTATTCAACGCCATCCGCCACATCAACGTGCGCATGATCTCTCAGGGCGCCAGCGAAATCAACATGAGCTTCATGATCGAAGAAGATGACGCCGAGGAAGCCGTGCGCTCCCTCCATGCCGCTTTCTTCAAGGACCCGGACCCGGCCGTCTTCGATGTGGAAGCAAGAAGGCAGCTTCTAGCTTCCAGCTCCTAGCTTCTGGCCGCAGGTTCTTCCAAGCATGCTTGCGCTGACCGCAGAGAATCTGCCGCTCAATTCCACATGTCTCTCGTGTAATCCTGTATTGTGTTGAGCTAGAAGCTAAAAGCTAGGAGCTAGCAGCCGACCCATGCTCTTCCTCGTTTTGGGTAAAGGAAAAACCGGTTCGCTCGTCGCCGAGGTGGCCCGCGAGCGCGGCCACGGTGTACGCGCCCTGGACATCAATGAAAACCACCACGCCTCCGCACTCACCGCGCCCAACCTCGCCGGCGTGGACGTGGTGATTGACTTCACCGCCCCCGAGGCGGCGATCGAAAACATGCGGGCTGTGCTCGCCCTCGGCTGCCGCATCGTCGTCGGAACCACAGGCTGGTATGCCCAATTGAACGAAATGAAAGCTCTCGCCCAGCGTCGCGCCGGCGCACTTCTTTACGGCACCAACTTCTCCATCGGCGTGCAAAAGCTCTTCCGCCTCACCGCCGAGCTGGCGCATCTCGACGGCTATCAGTTCGCTATTAGCGAAACGCATCACACTTCGAAGCTGGATGCCCCTTCAGGCACCGCACTCACACTCAAGGAAATCATCCTCTCTGTCCGCCCCGGCATCGAGGTTCCCGTCGCCTCTCACCGGGTGGGCGACGCCAACGGCGAGCACATTGTCACTGCCAGCAGCGAGCACGACATGCTCGAGATTCGTCACGACGCGCGGTCACGCCGCGGCTTTGCCCTTGGGGCCGTCTGCGGAGCCGAGTGGCTCGCCGGCAAATCGGGCACATGGGAATTCCGCGAGATCTTTGATCAGTTGTAATTCGAGCTAGTCGGGCCTCAGCGTTCTAGTGCTGGTCCATTGAGAAGACCACCTTGACCGTCGTATCCACCGCCACTGGCTGATTGTCGAGCATGTAAGGCCGATAGCGCCAGGTCTTCACGGCTTCCATGGCTGGGTTGCGAAAAAGTGAGGGGCCGCTGATGACATGCAGTCCCTGAATCGTTCCAACCTTGGAGATGGTGGCACCCAGGATGACGGTCCCGCTCAGGTGGCTATCTTTCGCAAACTGCGGATATACCGGCGCGGTTTTGTGAATCGCCATGCCCTCGGCAACACCGGCTGAAATCGCGGACAACGCCGGCTCAACTTTCACTTTGGCCTGGGTGCCGAAAACCGGTCCCGGGACAGAGGCGCCGTCATCCATCGCGCTGGGGGAGAAGCCGGCCGGCGGCGCTTCCTCTACCGGAATGGGCTTCTTCATATCACTGGTGATTCTGGACGGAGCTGCAAGCTGAGCATCCATCATTTCAGACGAAACCGGCTCCGCCGGAGCCGATGCCGCGGCATTGACAGTCCTGGCTGTGGCTGCCGCCGGTTTCGCAACGGGCCGGGGAGCTTGAGTCTCTGTGGGAACGGTCACCACCTGCGGCGCCTCAGGCCGAGCTGCCGGAGCGTTCGTAGCAGTTTGTCCGAACGGATGCAGAAGGACCAACGCAACGAGACCCACAAGAAGCCCGGATCCGGCGGAGAGGATGACCCAGTACATCGTTCTGTTTTCCGGCTTCGCATCCTCCTCTAGCTCGGCATGAAAAGTAGGGCCGACCGCGTCTCGATCAATCTTGGGCCGTATGCGGGAGGTGGTCTGCGCAACGTTATCCATCGCATCGAGCCACGATACGCTTTTGGTAAGCGACTCCGGCACTGGGGGTTCGCTCTTAATAAACAACTCCGGGACCGAGGGTTCGCTCTTTGCAAACAACTCCGGGACAGTCTTGGCTCGCGAATTCGTTTCCAAACCCAAAGTTGTGATCGGCTGCGCGGAGCGAGCACGCGCGCTTTCCCGATGATTCTCTTTCTTTGCGGCTGTCTCCGATTCTTTTGAATTCCGCGCTTCATGGCCGTTGGTGCTCGATGGCTTGACCGGATGAAGATGGGCAAGGTCCCAGGCATTAAAGTCCAACGGGGCGGGCTCAGGCAGAGGAACTTCATTGAGCCCTGGATGCGGGGCACTTTCAACACTCATCGCAGTCGGCAAGCCCATGCGCGCCTCGGGCGCGCTTTGCCGATCAGGAGAGCGGAGGTCCTCTGCCCTGGGGAATTCCTGCGCGACGGATTGGGTATGCGCTTCCGGGGACGAATGATCTTCATCCGGAAGGGGCAGAAATTCGCGTGCTCCTGCCGTCATGCAGCTCAACAGCAGCTCAGGATCATTCCTCTTCGAATAGGCGACCACCATCGCCTTATTGAGTTCTGCAATGCTCTCGATTAGCGCGAGCGCATAACTCTGGTCGCTGTCTACGTCGATCATCACGACATCGTAGTTCTGTTCCACCATCCGCGGCACATCGCTCAGCTTGGCAGGATAGTCAGTGAATTCACGCACCGTTCTGGCCGACGAGCCACCCAGGGCCTTCGCGACAATCTTGCGGTGCGCAGTGTTGGGGCCGATCACCGCTACTGACATGCCGCTGGGGCCTGTAAGTTCGGTGGCAGGACCTTGAAGGGTGGTCGACATTTCAGCTCCCGTAGATCAGAAATCCGTGCAGAATCCCGGTTGGTTTAAGTTAATTTGATCTCATCGCGACCTGCCTTCATCCCCATCGCTTGACAGGGCTCAGGTCGTCAACCCAAAACGGCCATGCCACCGAAAGCAAGTGCAGACAAGCACTCGACCTGCGGCGGAGCTCAGAGATCTGGGAAAATTGAGGGAATTCAGCCTGCAATTCTGGTTTTAACCCATTGCAGGTCAAGATCTTTTAACTAAGTGCGATGCTCTCAGGACCAGGAGGCCCGTATACGCGAATCGACCCATTTCCAGTTCCTGTAAAGCGAATGGTACACGTCTTGTCGTTCGGGATGGAACCATTGGGCGGTCTCCGCATATGCCTTTAGTCATCTATCCGCTTAGGCCAGATCCCCTGCAAGTCCGAACCAGGGTGGCGGAGCTTCCTCTGAATTGACCCGCAATTCGGCCGTTGTGCCCCGGTTTGCCATCGGCACCTTCGACACCGACGGGCGAGCCACAAAAATCGATATTCTGAAACCCTATGCTTCTGCGTCCCGCTGTTCCCGCCGACATTCCCCGCATTGCCGCCCTTGAGCGCTCATCGGTGGCACGCGACTTCGTCGGCCGGTGGTCCGAAGAGCGCCACCACGCTACTCTCACCGGTGGCGACTCGCGCTATTTCGTTTTTTTTGAAACGAACTCCGGTGAACTCGACGCTTTTGCCATTCTGCGCGGCCTCGGCGAAGACTCGCGCGCCATCGAACTCAAGCGCATCGTGGTTGCATTACCCGGGCGCGGGGTAGGACGCAAGATTCTTGAAGAGCTTATCCACATGGTCTTCGAGGAGATCCGCGCCCATCGTTTCTTCCTCGACGTATTCGAAGACAACGCTCGTGCTCGCCACCTCTACGAAAGTCTCGGCTTCCAATACGAAGGCATCCTGCGCGAAGCCGCCCTCCGCGATGGCACGTTTTGCAACCTCCTGCTCATGTCGCTGCTTGACCGCGAGTACGCACAGCGGAAGCCATAAAACAGGGAACAGCCATCGGCAGAGGGAAAGGGCGCGAGAACCGCGTCCTACGCCTTGCCCGATCCCCAAGCGGTGAATGCCGACAACGGACGATTGTTCCTGACCGCTTATCCACCGGGCAGTTCGGTATACACTTTTTCTGTGATGGAAACGACAGGTTGCGGGACGGCAATCGTCACGCCTTTCAAGGCGGACGGCTCGATTGATGAAGCGGCCCTGCGGGCCCTGGTGAACTGGCAGGTCGATTCGGGAATCGACTTTCTGGTGGCATGCGGCTCGACGGGCGAGGCGGCAACGCTGGACGAGGGCGAATGGTTGCACGTGATTCACCTGGTCGTCGATGCAGCAGCGGACCGGGTTCCAGTGTGGGCCGGCTGCACGCACAATTCCACCCGCACGCTGCTGCGGCAGGCGGCTCTTCTTCGCCAGGTGCGCGGTATTGACGCCATCCTTTCCGCCAATCCCTACTACAACAAGCCGACGCAGGAGGGCCAGTTTCAGCATTTTCTGGCGCTTGCCAAAGCCGTCAGCCCCATCCCCGTGTGCCTCTACAACGTGCCCGGACGCACTGCTGCGAACCTGGAACCGGAGACAGTCGTCCGTCTCGCAGAGGCCGCTTCCAATATCGAAGCCATTAAAGAAGCCAGCGGAAAGCTACCCCAGATTTCCTCGCTCCTGCACTCTTTGCCGCACGGATTCAAGGTATTCTCCGGCGATGACAATCTTGCCTTGGCGACCATTGGTGTCGGCGCGCACGGTCTTATCAGCGTGGCCGCCAACGAGGCTCCCGTCGAAGTGGGCCAAATGGTCCGCAGCGCCTTGCACAATGACTGGGCTACGGCCCGCGAGATTGAGCGCCTGTACGGACGCCTTTTCGACGCCAATTTCTGGGAATCAAATCCCGGCCCGGTCAAGACAGTCCTGAATCTAATGGGCCGCACCACCGATGTGGTCCGCCTGCCGCTGGTCCCCCCCATGGCAGCCACCCGCAACCGTCTCGAACGTCTGGCCGGCGAACTCGGCCTACTCAAGTTTGCTCCCCTCCCCGAGGGGTACATGGGCCTCTTCTAGACAGGGAAGCACACGTGTAACAAGCGGCACTTTGGCGTTATCTTCCAAGTCACGTGTGCCTGGGGTTGGAAATGTGTGGGGTGATTCCGGTCTTTCAGGCCCACCGGCTTCCTCATCCAAGCCAGGGGTCATACGGGCCATGGGGAGAATGTGAGTTTTCTCTCCATCTGACCCGAATGCCCAAAATCCTGATTACCCGGGTGTCGGTAAATGGTGACGAAAAGCGACCTTTTCCGCGGCAAGGAGCACGGCCAAACCATTCAAAACATGCCTGCTAGCGATACAATTCGATCAAACAAGGATTGTTTGACACGGAAATTCCCAATGGCAGATAAGCTGAGACTAGATCGCCGGGATTTCCTTGAGCAGGTTTCTGTCGGGATTGTCCGTGCAACGCACGAAGGGCTCATTCTGAGGTGCGATGCACGTTTTGCCGAGGTTATTGGCTGTTCTCAGGATGAAGTTCCCGGCCTGACGTTCAAGGAGATCACCGCCCCGGAGGATGCGGCCGCCTTTATGGAGGCCCTCCAACGGCTGTGGTCCGGCGCGATCGACGCGATCAGTCTCGAAACACGCTTTATCCGCAAAGACGGCAGCATGACCTGGGTAAAGCTGACCGCGTCTGTTCAGTCCGGCTTGGAGGGGCACCCCCTCTATTTGCTGATGCTCGTCGAAGACATCAATCTCCGCAAGGCGGCCGAAGAAAACCTGCTGGCAACGGCGGAAGCCCTGCAGGCGCGGGAAGAACGCTACCTGAACGCATTCCAGACGTGCCCGGATGCTGTACTGATTATCCAATTAAGCAATGGAATGATCATCGATGCGAATCGCGCCTTCCTGGACATCATGGGCTTCGAGAGCCAGGAAGTGATCGGACGAACGTCGATGGAACTGGGCATGTGGGCCGATGCCACCGATCGCCAGAGACTGGCCAATGCGCTGCACGAGAATTCGGGCTGCCGGGATCTGGAAGTCCGCCTGCGCAGGAAGAACGGTGAGATGTTCTGGGGACAGTTGTCGTCCTCCTTTGCCGAGATCGAGGGTGTCCCCTGCATTCTTGCTTTCATACGCGATGTGTCTGCGGCCAAAGTGGCGGAGGAGGAGATCAAGAATCTCGCCTTCTACGATCCCCTCACGGGCCTGCCCAACCGCCGGCTCCTCTGGGAACGGCTTCGCCAGGCGCTCATTGTGAGCACCAGAACGCGCTGCAAACACGCGCTGCTCTTTGTTGATCTGGACGACTTCAAAGCGTTGAACGACACGTTTGGCCACCACGTTGGCGACCTGATGCTGCAGGAAGCCGCCCGGCGGATTGCAAGTTGCGTTCGCGAAGTGGACACAGTGGCGCGACTGGGCGGCGATGAGTTCGTCGTGATCCTTGAAGACCTGAGCGAGATTCCCGAGGTCGCCGCTGCCCAGGCAAAAGCCGTGGGTGGGAAGATCCTGGATGCCATCAGCCAGCCGTATTCGCTGGATGGCTGCGAATGCCACAGCACATCGAGCATGGGAATTACGGTATTTGGAGATCATGGGGCAGGCACAAATGAGGTGCTGCAGCAAGCCGATATCGCCATGTATCAGGCCAAGTCCGCAGGACGCAATAACATGCTGTTCTTTGCGCCAGCGCTGCAGGCCTCGGTCAATGCGCGAGCGGCCATCGAAGACGACCTTCGCCAGGCAATACAGAAAAAGCAATTTTCGCTTTACTACCAGCCGCAACTGGACCGGGGACTGCTGACCGGCGTGGAGGCGTTGATTCGTTGGAGGCATCCAAAGCGCGGCATCGTGCTTCCCTGCGAGTTCGTTCCAATGGCCGAGGAGACGGGGCTGATACTCCCCTTGGGAAGCTGGGTGCTGGAGACAGCCTGCATGCAAATTGCGGCCTGGACGGCACGGAAAGAAGGCGCCCACTTAACGGTTGCCGTGAACATCAGTGCCCGGGAGTTCCGCCAGCCCAAATTCGTAGAACATGTTTTGACTGTGCTGAGCCGAACTGGAGCCAGACCGGAAAGCCTCAAGCTTGAGCTTGCTGAGAGCATGCTGCTGAACAACGTGGATGATGTTGTCGCCAAGATGAAAGAGCTCAAATCTCATGGCGTGCGCTTTTCGCTGGATGGTTTTGGTACGGGCCGCTCCTCTATGAGTCACCTTAAACGCTTGCCTTGGGATCAGCTCAAAATTGATCGTTCCTTCGTCGGCGAGATTATCGCGGATCCGGCAAGCGGCGCCGTGGCACAGGCCATTATTTCTTTCAGCAAGGCAATGGGCCTGTCGGTGATCGCAGAAGGAGTCGAAACCGAAGAACAGCGTGCGTTTCTCGCGAACCTTGGTTGTCATTCCTTCCAGGGCTATCTATTCAGTCATCCCCTGCCATGGGGAGACTTTTAACAACCTCCCAGGGTGTCGCCGAGGATGCTACCTTATTCTCTGATTCAACTTGAAGAACTCGGTTGATGCGAGTCTATGACAATCTCTGCGCCTGCTCCGCTGGATTCCAAATCGCAATTGCGCAAGACAATGGGCTTCTGGGATGTGCTGTTGTTCAACATTGCAACGGTGCTCGGGCCGCGGTGGATTGCAGCCGCGGGCCACAACGGCACTTCCTCGATCAGCCTATGGGCCCTTGCCGCGATCTTCTTTTTTGTGCCCGGCGCTCTGGTGATCAACGAACTCTCATCGCGGTTTCCTGAAGAGGGCGGACTCTATGTCTGGTCGAGAGAAGCCTTCGGCCCTTTCCACGGTTTCGTCGCCGGCTGGACTTACTGGATCTATACCGTCTTTTATTTTCCGGGATTACTGCTGGCCAGCGCGTCCATGTCCGCATACATCATCGGAGGACGCGGCGCCATACTCGCGCAGGACCGGACATTTCAACTCACGGTCTCTCTTGGGCTCCTGGTCGTCGCGGTGGTGCTCAACATTATTGGATTGAATGTCGGCAAATGGTTGCAGAATGCTGGCGGCGTTGGAACCTATGTGCCGCTGCTGATGCTGGCGGGAATCGCGGCGATTGTCTGCTGGAAGCATGGCTCTGTCACGCATTTCACCGTGGCCAACATGCTGCCGACATGGAATTGGGACACGATCAATTTCTGGTCGCAGATCGCCTTTGCATTCACCGGACTTGAGCTTGTCTCCGCCATGAGCGAAGAAGTGCGCGACCCACGCAGGACCTTGCCGCGTGCGGTCTTTGGGGCCGGAGCGTTGATTGCCTTGATGTACATCGTGGGCACGTTTGCGGTTCTTGCGCTTGTTCCGGCCGCTGACCTCGATCCTCAGAGCGGCGTGTTCCATGCCATCACGGTTGGATCGATCGCGCTGCGCGTTGGCCTGTTGGGAATGCTTGCGGCCATCCTGGTAACGGTGGGCAACGCAGGCGGAGTCGGCAGCACAGTAGCGGGGATCGCGCGCGTGCCTTTCGTTGTCGGAATCGATCGCTATCTACCCACGGCCTTCGGGAAAATTCATCCGCGCTGGAAGACACCGTACATCTCCATTCTTGTGCAGGCCGTCGTGTCCGGCGCCATCCTGCTGGTGAGCCAGATCAATGAGACGACGCGCGGCGCCTATCAAATTTTGATTGACGCCGCCATCATTCTCTACTTCATTCCATTCCTCTACATGTTCGCAGCGGTCATCAAGCTCGCGCAGCGCAAAGACCGCAGTGAGAATCCTCACGCCGTGCTGGTGCCAGGAGGACTCCCGGGTGTGTGGATTTGCGGCGGACTCGGATTTCTAGTCGTCCTCATCGGGATTCTTGTTTCGCTTGTGCCGCCGGGCGACTCGGCAAACAAGATTGGATTTGAAATGAAGTTAGTTGTCGGCACCGGCGCCTCGCTCCTGCTGGGCCTCATCCTCTATTGGCGCGGCGCGCGATCGAAGCAGAATAAGACCGACGCAGCATAAGTCGTGACCTAAGTAATGAGCGAGCTTAATCCGATGCAATTAATCTGAAAAAGACGCGCAACTTTCGTGTCATCGGCCGTGTTTGTGCCCAGTGACGGCTCACACTCTGACTTAAACTCACCTCCTTACTGCCGTCTTGCGTAGATTACCGCGATGATTCCGTGGAGGCACGGACGTTCGCAGAAAGCGAAGTACCCGAACTATGCCCACAAAGACGAATGGCAGAGTCTTACTTGGTTCTCTTCTTGCGCTGTCCGTTGGCTCCTTGCTGATAGCCGGTTGCAGCGGCGGTTCAATCGCATCCACCAACACCAACACGAGCACGCCCACGGGTGCCTCTTTTGTTATGGGTACCGATGCGCCGATGGCGAGTGTCACCTCGTTCACGGTGCAGCTGACGAGCGTCAATGCATTCACGTCCAGTGATTGCACCGGAACCAGCGTCTCGTTGATCAGCGGCACGCCGAGCGTGGATTTTGCACGCTTCAACGGACTGCAGACGTTGCTTGATATGAACGATGTTCCAGCAGGAACCTACAACTGCGTGTCGATCACCCTGGGTACCGCAATGCTAGGCTACCTTGACACGAGTGCCGGCGGCGCACCCACAATCCAGACAGAGCCCGCGACACTGACCACGAGCAACGTTACCGCACCTTTGACTAATCCCATGGTTGTGGCAGCGGCCGGAGCGCCTGTTGGCTTGCACATGGACTTCGATCTGCATAAGTCTATCCAGGTGGACGCGAACAACCAGATTACCGGCACAGTGGCTCCCACTTTCGATATCAAAGCCGTCAACAACTCCGATCCCGGCGCTTACATCGACGAATTCGACGCCGCGGTGACAAACGTGGACGCGGGCACACAGACGTTTATGATTCAGGGACCTCATGGCCGCCAGTTCACGGTGAACGTGAACGGTCAAACCGAGTGGGATGGCGGCGCAGCTCTGGGCGACCTGACCCAAAACAGCATCGTGCAGATCTCCGGCTCGCTTGACCGTGCCGATGCGACCATCGATGCGGACGAAGTGGCAATCCTCTCGGACAACGGATTCTACGCAGCGGGGCAGGTGACCTACGTTACGCCGTCGAGCGGCGCTGCCAGCAGCTTTGATCTGTATGTGCGTGGAACTCTGCCTGCAACCGGGACGGGCGTTTCCGACGGCAACATTGCAACGGTGAATCTGAGCGGCAGCGAAAAATACTCCATCTACTGGATGCATGGACCGCTTGCGCAGTTCCTCTTCAACCAGAGCGGGTTGCTCCCAGGCCAGCACGTAGCAGTTGGCGGGCCAGCCACTGGCGCGGCAAACGGACAAGCTGTCACGGTCAATCGTGTTGTGCTGCGGAACTGGGGATTCAACGGAACTGTGGTACCTGCGAGCGAGAATGCGGGGAGCAACACATTCCAGATGCAAGTGAACGGCTTCGCCGGTGTCCTCATTCCGCAAACGGTGACGGTCTATATCACGGATAAGACAGAGTTCCGCGATGGATGGTCGACGTTCGCTGATCTGACTGACGGTGCCAAGGTACGCGTTGTCGGCCTGCTACTGAAGGATCCAGTATCGGGTAACACAGTGCTCGTCGGACACTATGTAGATGACATGAACTAACCTGGAATTGAATCTAACTTGGCGCCGGGGCCGGCTTTCACTGGCTCCGGCGTTTTCTTTTGGAAGCTTGAAAGCCGACAGATCACTCAGAAGAGATCGGCAACATCGTCCACAGACCGCGTGTTGTCATCTCCATCGCGGTGCTCCTTTGTTCGACTACAAAGCGCGGCGCGGCCGTTCAGAATCCATCTCTCAGGAGCGGCCCGGATCGCGGTAGATTCGCGGCACTTGTCTTCTTGTCGTCTTTGCCCCAGGTCCAGTACATGCCCACATAGGCGTAGTTCTCTGTCTGCCCGGCGACAGAGTGCCCATAGCAAAACAAAAACTGCTCATTGGGATTGTGCTTGAAGTGGTAGTAGCCGCCCATGTCGATCATGGTTGAAGCCTGTGTCTGAGCCGCGGCAAAGCCTTCTTTTCCGTGCGCAAAGACCTCAACTCCGAGTTCGAGCCTTTCGTTCATTTCCCGCTTCACCAACCATCCGGTATAGGGAAAATTGCGGTATCCGGTTTGCGGAACGACCTGGTAGCCGCCACCGCCATCGAAGAGCCAATGCCCGGAGTTCTTTTGCAGCCAGATGGGGAGCTTATACCAGACCTTGCCCACGCCGAGACCTTTGTCTGAGTTCCCGGTCGGCATCTCGAACATGGTGAAGCTACCGATCTGCGGAACGTGCTTCGACTCCTTGATGAAAGCAATCTTCGCGCCCAGTTCCATGTCGGTGAGTCCGAAAGCGCTGGGCCCCGTGCCGCCGGGATAGTAGACAGGATTGTTGGAAGGGAAGATGCCGCCCCAGGGAAGAATCGCGTGAACCTGCACCCGTGGAATGGCGCCCCAGTTGAACTCGAAGGCCGGCCCCGTTGAGTCAATCTCCGCCGGAGTTCCGTCCACGCCGCTGAAGATGTAGAACTCGTAATGATGCAGGTCCACCGGCACCGGATCGTCCGTCTGATATGGTGGGCCCTGCGCCCACGCGCGCGGAGCGGCGAAGAGAACGAACAAGACAAGAGCAAGTTGATTGAGATGGCCCGTAATCGTCTTCAGCATCGCGGGAAGGTTCATCGCATCTCCTGGCCATTTGGAAAGTAATACTAAGGGATCAACGGGAGTACGTCTCCTGTTTCGGGCCGAATTCATTCGGTATTTATAATCGCGGTGAAAGGGGTTTTTGGCAGCGGAGCGCTGGACAGAGCAGGCGGGCGGCTTTAGCCTCACTTCCAGTGAACGCGGTAAGCGCTCGGGGCTCCCATGTCGGTGTTAGATGACATTCTCGCAGTTTGCATTCTGATCGCGCTGGCGGTGACGGTCTACGTGTGCGCGATGGATGCGAAAAGGCGCGGGAAGTCACCCTTCCTGGTTGCGCTGCTCGTGGTTTTCTTTTTCCCTTTGGGAATGCTGATCTGGATGATCTTTCGGCCCGAAATCAAGGATGAAAACGGAACCGGAAAACAGTTCAAGCTGGACAAATATCGCGCCCAATAAACCCCTTCTGGCGGACCTTTGCGGCGTAATCCCGCTCGCTTGTCTACCCGGCGAGCGCCTGCTTCACCATCTCACTCACCACGCGCCCTTCGGCACGGAGCCCACCAGCCTGCAATTTGGCCTGGACTGCCTTAATGACCGGTCCCATGTCTTTGGGAGTGGGTTTCTGTCCCGTGGCAGCAGCATGTTGCGCAACGGCTTCGGAGACCAACGCGCGCAGGCCCAGTTCGTCCAGCGCCTTGGGCAGGAACTCCTCGATCACCACAATCTCCGCGGCTTCTTTGGCGGCCAGTTCCGGGCGGTTGCCGTTGGTGAACTGCTCAATGGAATCGCGGCGCTGTTTGATCATGGTCGCCAGCGCCTGCTGCTCTTCAGGGGGCGTGAGTACGGCGCGCTTCTCAATCGCCTTGTTCTTGAGCGCGTTCTTGATGAGGCGTAGAGTTTGCGTCCGTTCGGCATCATGGGCCTTGAGGGCGGCGTTGACCTGTTGAGTGATCAGTGCTTCGAGTGCGCCTGCTTCTGTCATCGGATCTTCCCTGTCTAACAATCTTAATCGAGTGGCGGGCCCCTCACGTCTTTCGTGAGAAAGACAACGGAAATCATGGTGTTCAATGCGATTCGCTGCCATCGGCGTCGTGGATCTCAATCTCCACCTGGTCGCCATCGTTCAGATCAAAATGATCCCGAAGCCTGATGTCCGTGGCAATCTCCACGATTGTTTTGGGATGATGACCGCGTTCCTGTTCGTTCGCATCCGTGCGCAGCAGAAATGCGCTCTTTCCGCGAATCGAACATGGAACCATGTTGACCGAGACGGTTCCGCCGTATTCCTGCCCTTCCAACCGAATCACGCGTTGGGGCAGCGAATAAGGTTCCTCAAGCTGCACATTGAGCGTGCCGGGAAAGAAGTTCATCCCGGTCTTGCTGAAATAGTGCTCCCGCAACTTCCCAATCCAGTAAGAGAAATTGCCCATTCCGGAAACTACTTTACCCTTCAGTACGGTCATGCAGCTTCGTCCTTCCTTCATCGCGAGTTCTCGTTGTCAAATTGAGACAACACGCGAGCGACCTTGGTTCTCCATAGCGCCGAACTAATTTGAGATTCATTAGGCGATGACAATGCCTCTGGATCGGATTCGCCGCGTGGGATTTTCGATTTGATATCGCGCAAATTGAATAGCGGAGCACGGTTCGTTAGCCGGAACTTTCGCGCGCTTTTCGCATTTCATATACGGGAGTAAAAAGGCAATGTTAACCAGGGTGAAGTTGATCGTCCTACTCGCAGCGGGGGCAATAAGCGCCTCTGCATTTGGCGCGATTCCAGCGCGCCCCGGCGCGGTGAACTACATAGAGGGCGCCGCCTATCTCGATGGGAGACAGCTCAACAGCCACGACGTGGGGGCAGCCACACTGAACGCCGGTGACGAGTTGACGACCCAGCAGGGTCGGGCGGAAGTCCTGTTGACCCCGGGCGTGTTTCTCCGCCTCGGAGACGATAGCGCGGTGAAGATGATTTCACCCGATATCACTCTGACCCAGGTTGAGCTAGAACACGGCCACGCCGGAGTTGAGGTGGATGAAATATTCAAACAGAACGACTTGCAGGTCATCGACTCGGGCGTAGCGACTCAATTGGTTCAGAACGGCTATTACGAATTCAATGCCAATCCTGCGACCGTCAAGGTCTTCAATGGAAAAGCCGCGGTGGAGGTGAACGCCGGAAAGTACAAAGTGCTAAAGAACGACCATGAGTTCGCGCTGGCCGAAGGGACAGACGGAAAGCCCTTGGCAAAGGAAAAGGCCGAAAAGTTTAACGCCAAGGCAAATGAAGATCCGCTTTACAACTGGAGCAGCCTGCGCTCGGAGTACCTTGCCGAGGACAACGACCAGATCGCCCCTGAATATGCCGGAGCAGAGGCCTTCGCGCCGGGGTGGTATTGGGATCCATATGCCTGGGATTACACCTACATTGGCTTGAATCCGTTCTACAGTCCGTTCGGCTGGGGCTTCTACGGTCCCTGGGGTGGATTCTATGGCGGGTACTACGGCGGAGGATTCTATGGGCATGACCGATTCCACGGCCACGGCGGAGTCGGCGCTCCACGCGGCGGTCCAGTCCATGGGGTCTTCCCTGGTGGGGGTGGATATCGTGGGGGTGGCCTCCGGGCCAGCAACGGCTTCAGTGGCGGCAGCTTCCACGGGGGCGGCTTTGGGGGCGGAGGCTTCCATGGTGGCGGTGGTGGCCACGCAGGCGGCAGGTAATCAATCACACCGAGGGCCTTAGCGGCCGGGGAAGCTATCCCCGGCCTTTTATTTTCAGCAGTCTAAACCCCTTCTGGTTCAATGAGAGGCAATGTCGTGCCCCGGATTTCCACAGATAGTGCGTTCACAAAATCCACAAAACTGTGTAATCTGTGATTTCCTGATCCGACGCGGGTTTTTCAGAGTTGGCGCGCCCGATCCGGACAAAGGAGAACGCATGATTCGCAAGACGCGCCTGTTCACGCCCGGTCCCACGCCGCTGCTGCCGGCCGCCCAGTTCGCCATGGCTGCGGCGGACATTCACCACCGGACCCCCGAATTTCGTGCCCTCTTCCAGAAGGTACTTGCACAACTGAAGGTCTTTGTCGGCACGAAAAACGACGTGCTCCTGTTGTCGTCTTCGGGTACGGGCGCGATGGAAGCGTCGGTGTCGAATCTGACCTCGCCGGGTGACCCGGTGCTGGTGCTGACTGCGGGAAAGTTTGGCGAGCGCTGGGTTGACCTGACCAAGGCTTTCGGCTGCCAGGTAGATGTGATGAAGGCTCCGTATGGCGAGACGTTCGACCTGGCCGAAGTGCGGAAGGCGTTGAAGCCGGAGCATCGGGTTGTCTACATGCAGGCCACGGAGACCTCGACGGCGGTGCGCCACGACGTGGAAGCGGTGGCCAAGCTGCTGAAGGAAGTTGCGCCCGAAGCTCTGCTGGTGGTCGACGGCATTACCGGCCTGGGAACCACGCATTTCGACGTGGACGGGTGGGGCATCGACATCCTGATCGGCGGATCGCAGAAGGCGGTCATGATTCCGCCGGGGCTTGCCTACCTGAGCGTCAGCGAGAAGGCCTGGGCAGCGATGGAGAGGGCAAAGAGCCCGCGCTACTACTTTGACCTCCGCAAGGAGCGCAAGAACGCCGTGAAGGGCGAGAGCGCCTACACTCCTGCAGTCGCGCTGGTCGCCGGCCTCGGCGCGGCACTCGACTACATCGCAGGCCAGGCCGGCGGCGATCTCGAAAAAGGCCGCATTGCGCTGGTAGACAACGCACAGGTGAATGCGGCCGCAACTCGCGCGGGATTGATCAAGCTGGGCTTCACGCTGTTCGCACCAACGGCTCCGGCCGCAGCGGCCACGGCGGTCGCGGTGCCCGAAGGCATGAATTCGAGCGACGTGGTGAAGGCGCTGAAAGCTCGTTTCGCGCTCGTCATCGCCAACGGCCAGGGCGAGATGCAGGGAAAGATTTTCCGCGTAGCGCATCTTGGCTTCTTCGACTTCCTCGACACGATCGCGCTGCTGGGCGCCATGGAACACATTGCCAAAGACACGCTGAAGCTGCCGGTCGTGTACGGGCAGGCCGTCGCCGCGGCACAGCAGGTCTACGCCGATACGGCGAAGGGTTAGATTCTTGTTTTCCCAGGTCTCAAATTCGAGACCTGGGGCACCCAGTTTCGTGCTGAGAGACACAGGAAGAAACGCATGCCTGAACTCACTTTCGGAGAAAAGCTGCTGATTGCGCGCAAGCAGCTTGACCTCTATCAATACGAGATGGCCGAGCGGCTCGGCGTGCATCCCAATTCGGTGACCAATTATGAGCGAGGCGAAGGTAAGCCGCACGCCGCGGTGGTGCGGATGTTCGAGCTGCTCTGCGAGAAGCACGCCATTCGCTTTGATGAGTATGAAGCCACGTCCAATGCAGCACAAAAGGGAGCAACGATGAAGATCGTTTTGGCAGAGAAGGTTTCTCCGGCAACGCTGGCTGTGTTTGCGGCTGAGCCGGGGTGGGAAGTTCTGACGCACGACAAGTTGCCCAATGGACTTGCTGCTGCTCTGGCCGACGCCGACGCGCTGGTGGTGCGCTCTGCGGTGCAGGTGGACGATGCGCTGATGGAAAAAGCCCCCAAACTGCGGGTCATCGGCCGCGCCGGCGTGGGTGTGGACAATATCGACGCCGAAGCAGCCACCCGGCGCGGCATTGTGGTGATGAACACGCCCGGCGCGAACGCCGTGGCTGTGGCAGAGTTGACCATTGGGCTCATGCTGGCACTGGCGCGCAAGCTGCCCGCGGCCAACTCCACCATGCACGCTGGGAAATGGGAGAAGAAGAGCCTGCAGGGCGCAGAACTGCGCGGCAAGACTCTGGGCGTGCTCGGATTGGGGCGCGTTGGCCTTGAAGTCGCCAAGCGCGCGCGGGGCTTTGGCCTGGAGATTCTCGGCAGCGATCCCTTTGTGTCTGCCGCTGTGGCGCGCGAAAACGGCATCAAGCTGGTGACGCTCGATGAGCTGATTGCGGGTTCGGACTACCTCACATTGCACGTGGGTCTGACTCCTCAAACTACCGGTGTGATCAATGCCAAAACACTGGCGAAGATGAAGAAGGGCGTCCGCATCATCAACTGCGCCCGCGGCGAATTGATTGAAGACGCGGCCCTGTTGGAGGCCCTGAAAAGCGGGCAGGTGGCCGGCGCAGCGCTGGACGTTTTTGTGGAAGAGCCCGCGAAAAACTCGCCGTACGCCGAATTGGACCAGGTGATTCTGACGCCACATATCGCAGGCTCAACGGCCGAGGCGCAAGAGGCAGTCGGCATCCAGATCGCCCGCCAAGTTTCCGATTATCTGAAGCTGGGCGTGGTGCAGAATGCGGTGAATCTGCCTTCCCTCAGCCACGAAGAATACCTCCAGCTCGCACCGTATATCGATCTCGCCGGTCGGCTGGGATCGTTTCTGGCGCAGACCGGAAAAGGCGGCATCGAGGCGATTCACCTTGTCTACGGGGGCGCGTTGGCCGAGGCCAAAACAGACCTGGTGCGGAATGCAGCCATCGCCGGCCTGCTGCAAGGCTCGGAGAACGTGAACCGCATCAATGCTGCAGCGGTCGCCGAGGAGCGCGGGATCCGCGTGCATGAAGAAAAGCGGGAGAGCGGCCGCGGCGGCGCGGCCACCATGCTGACCATCGAGCTGCACGCTGCGGCCGGAAAAAGCCACGCCAGCGCAACCGTGATCCACGGCGAGCAGCCGCGACTGCTGGAGTTCGACGGCATCGACATCGAGGCGCCGCTCGAAGGCAATCTGCTGGTCTGCCGCAACCTCGACGTTCCCGGCGTGATCGGGAAGATCGGGACCATCCTGGGCGAATGCGGCGTCAACATCGCCAACTTCGCTCTGGGCCGCGAACGTGCCGGAGCAAAGCCGGTGAAGGCGCTCGCCGTGGTGCAGGTGGATGCTCCCGTGTCGGATAAGGTGCTCGAAGCTCTCGGCACCATCGAGGCGTTGCTGGAGGCAAAGCTCGTGCAGCTATAAAACCGCGGGGATGCGCGGATTGCGTGGCTCCCCGGTTTCACAGCTTCACAGGTTCACAGTCGCTAAGTGCGCTTTTTTGAGCCGGAAGCGATGCATCTCCTTTCTTAATAGCGACTTAGCTTTTTAGGGAGCGATATTTTGAGCCATTTTGAGTGCATTTTTGGCGACTTTTAATGACATTTGCTCGCATTTGCTTCGCATTTGGTGGTGGGAGTGAACTCAGCACACAGGGTTTGGAGGCGCCCGGCCGCGTCCACGCCACCTGTTTTCAGCTTAGTGTGAAGCGGGAAATAAAGTGCAAAGAGAGGCCGGGAAGTTGGCCCGCATTTTCAGCGATTTAGCAGGGCGAGGATATAGAAGGCATTGACAAGCGAGGGGCACGGTCATCAAATGCTTGCTGACCAAGGAACATCGGTCGATTGAGCTGCCCGCCGCTGGGATAACTGCCCATTCCCAGGTTGCACCTATTTTTGCGCCAACGGGGTCGCGCTGGCCAGTTGGTAGCCGTTGTATTCGGCAACAAACAGGGTATTGCAGGTTTTGGTAAACACTTCGGAACTGGCGAGCCTCTCCCCGCCCGTCCGGGCAACAGTCTTGGCGTTGATTGTGGCCGCGCTGATGAGCGTTCTGACAGGCAGAACAATGGTTTTCTCGCCCAACTTTACGGGAGCGTAGTCGATTCGCTGGTCCTCCTGGCGAATAGCCTCCGAGGGCTTGAAGTCGGCCTGAATCACCAGCCGGACGACGATTCCTGTCTCCGGATCGACGAAGATCTCGCCGTGGTAGGGGACGGTAGCCTTGCGGCTCTCCCAACTGGATGTATCTAACCGGGAATTGTGTTCGGATAGAGCTGAACTATGCATCTGTTGGATGCCTTCAGTCATTTCTTGCCGGAAGCAGCAATAATCCACCGCGTAGTGAGTCTCTTTCTTACCCACCGCGAAGGCGTAGACGGCGGTTTGCACTCCGTTGACCGTCTCCCAGCGGAGCCAATCGATTTTTCCGGTGGCCTGGGCTTCCTTGACGACATTGGCAAGAGCCGGTTCTTGTCCGAGCAACGTAATCTGGCCATTTTCGCCCCAGTGCGTTTTGTCTGCTGGCAGGAGGTCGTGTTCGGCGCCATTCTGAAGATCTACGGGGATATCAGTGGATTTTACGAAGCGAATCACCCGTCCCAGCTGCCTCCGGTCAAGGTCGAACAGCGTCTTCTGTGACGCTGCCTGGATCGTCCCGCTGTCGATCTTGGGCCACTCTTCTTCGAAGCGGAGAGTGGTTTTAGTGGCGCTGAGGTGCGGCAACTGTGCGTATGTCGTGGTTGCGTAATCGATGGCCCTGTCCAGAATGGCCTTTTGAGCGGCCACATCAGGCACCGGAGTGGAGGGCAGGTTAGAGGCGGGGGGCGGCAGCTCTGCGCTGTGTATCTCGAGAACATACATCTGCACAGAGGACTGAGGCCCGGGCACGCTATTGGCGACGTCATTCATGGTGGAGCGGGTCAGCTCTTCGGTGAGTTCGACCTGCATCAACTCCGAAGCCACCTCCGCGTCTGTCTTATTGGCTTGCTGCAAGGAGACGAGCAAATCTTTGAGTTGCTGCACGGTGATCTTCTTGACAGCCCCTGCAGGGGAAGCTGCCATGAGCAATAGTAAAGCCCATCCCAACCGTTTCACGTGCTCATCCTTCGAGAGATTTTATGCGCCAATTGTACAAGAGAATTTACGGCGTCAGCGCCGAGATGGTGTGTATAAACAATCCCCAGGATCTTAAGAGCGAGACGTGAGGCGCCCGCCCAGTCAGAAGCTATCGCCCCCACCAACTCGTCGTTTTTAGCGCGCTGCCCGTAGACGCTTTCGGCGCAGCGTGGTGCAGAGTTTGCCATCGACATAGACCGGCGCCTTCTGCTCCTTGAACGTCCCCGGTATCAGAAAGTGTTGTCCACGCGGCCCTGAATGACGCCGGGACACGAACGAAAATCCCCTGCCATCGCTAACTGTTTCGTGACCGGGCGGGTCGCTCTCGGTGTTTAGATCGAGCCGTTCGCCTCTGGGTCAGAAAAGTCGAGCTGCTGCCCCAAATACCTTCCGTATTGCCCAAACAATCAGAATTCTTTGGCAAAGCTCTTCACTCCACGGGCTTGGCTTTTCCGTTCTTCAGGCTCTCATCGATGATCGATTTCACCTTCTGGTCGGCCTGCATAGCGAGTCTTCCCTGCTCCGCGCCAAGCTTGCCTTGTTCTGCCCCAAGCTCGCCTTGCTCCGCTCCCAGCTTGCCTTGCTGCCCGCCGAAAGCGCCCATCCTCGAGCCCATCTCGCCCTGCAGTGCACCGAGGCGGCCTTGCAACTCGCCAAGTTTGCCTTGCAGGTCGGCCAGTTCTTCGCGGGTTACGGTCTTGCCCATCTTGGCCTGAAGCTTGGCCATCGCCGCATTCAGATCGGCCATTTCCTTGCTGATGTCGGGAGTGGGCACGCTGGCCTGTTCCTGCTGACGGCCGAGCTCTTCCTGCTGTTTTCCCAGTGCCTCTTGTTTGCGGCCGAGCTCTTCCTGCTGCTTGCCGAGCGCTTCCATGGGCTTATACATCGCCTCAATCTGTTCCACTATGGCGGGGTCATCGACAATGTAGGACTTGCCATTATGGGTGAACCAGAGGAAGTTGCCATGAGCGATTTTGCGCGCTTTGTCGATTTCGCCCGTATGAATGTCGCCGGAAAACGACATGTGCTGGCGCTCATCGCCCGTGATGACGGCATAGGAATCACCATTGGAAGAGTAGCGATACGAGTACCCGCGGGGCGAAGCCGGATCCTGGCCGGGACGCATCATGACATAGGCGCGACCCTCCGGAGAGGGAACATGAAGTTCCATCGAAGGAACATGGACGTTCACAGCGGGAGCATGGATATCGAGGGCGGGCATATGCACATCTACCGCCGGCTGATGGATGTTGATGGCCGGCACGTGCACATTGACCGGTGGCTGGTGAACGTCGATGGCGGGGACATGGACGCTGATGGGCGGGACAGGTTCGCCCGGGGAGTCGACGGGGGCCGGGGGAACGGGCGGAGTTAGGTCAGCGTCTGGAGGAATGACAGTGGTTCCGGCGTTGGCCGGAGGCGCTGGTGGTGCGGGTGCAGTGTTGGGAGCAGAAGGAGGGGCCGGTGCCTGCTGCTGATCTGGTGGCAACGGAGCGGCGTCGGGCGCCTGATCCGGGTGCGACTGTCCAGTCACAGGAGCCTCCGGCGAAGTGGCCGGCGCAGCTTGCGGAGCCTGTGCGGGCTCTTGCTGTGCCTGTCCAGCAGCTTGCACGCGAACGAGTGCCGTTGCGACGAATAATGCAGCGGGTACCAGCAACACGGCCAGCAAGGCACGGCGGCGCGTACCCGCAAAAGACTGGCGGAAGGAATGATCGTTGAGCAGCCGTTCAATGCGTTGCGAGAGACGACCTGTGCGAGCCATGGCGACTCCTATAAGGGTTGGGCGCGGTGCGGCCGCGAATTCAAGCAAGATCTGTGCGTACACGGATCGGCTGGCGGCTTCGCTCAGTGCGGCGCGGTCGCTGATAGCCTCGGCGAGATCGGAGAGTTCACGTTTGAGCCACCAGCCCAGCGGACTGAACCAGAAAATGGAGGCGTAGAACCCCGCGAGAAGCTGCAGGTAGAAATCCCGCTGATCGATGTGGGAGCGTTCGTGGGCCAGCACAACGCGAAGCTTCTCGACATTCCATGTCTGGTAGTCGACCGGGAGCACGACTGCAGACCCAATGGTGACCGGCGAAGAGACCGCGAGGCTCGAGCGCAGGGGCAGCCCGTTGGCCAATGCGATCGCGTTGTCAATTGCCACGGGCTCGGCTGTCTGCCAGATACGAATGGCGGACCCAAGGCCGTAGAACATCCTGGAGAGCAGCGCGATAACAACCCCCAGGTAAAGCAACACGATTATCGTTGCCGGCGAAACGGCCCATTGGCGAGCGACAGGCTGCGGCGGGGCATATTCCACGGGCCGAGCCGTATCAGGATTCGAATCGGCCGAGGCCGGAGAGCGGTTAGCGGAAGCTTTGCCGGGCCCCGGCGCCGCCGACTCCTCGATCTGCGGTGAGCGAGTTTGTGGGGCTTCTGCCGCTATCGGAGACGGCCTGCGGGCAACCGAGCTCTTGGCTTGAATCCTCGCCTGCAACTCCTGAAGAAGAGTCTGGGGATCGGCGGGAAGGACGACCCCAGCATTGACGGGTAGAAACGCCCAGCGCGTGGCCACAGGCAGAATCAGAGGCATCAGGATCGCTGCCGCCAGCACCAGCCCCCAGGCTGCCTTGAGTGCCAGCACATTGCGCACCTGGAATATCCGCATTCCAGCCAACACCACGAGCGCGACCATCAGGGAGCGCGCGGCAGCTTCAATCAACAACGCAATCATGGCTTCTCCTCCCCTTTGAATGGCGCGGTGCTCTTTTGAGCCTCGGCAATCCGCGCGGCCAATCGTTGCAACTCGGCGCGATCCAGCACCTTTGAATCGACCATGCCCACCAACAGCGCCTCCACTGAGCCCTCGCAAAACCAGTCGACGATGCGCTTCGCCGCGCGACCGGCAACGCGCTGCCGCGACTGTGCCGGGCGGTAGAGGAAAGTGCGCTCTTCCACGGTGTGCGCAAGGTACCCCTTCTCTTCGAGACGGCGCAGGACGGTGCGCACAGTGGAGTCCTTCAGCGGCCTGTCCAGTTCCTCGCGCACTTGCTCGGCGGTTACCCGGCCCATGCGCCACACAATCGAGAGAATGCCGCGTTCCAGTTCGCCCAACTCAGCCGGATCGTGACTTGGAGTGTTACTCACCATAGTGTTACTGACTGTAGCACACGAAAAGGGTGAGCGCGCAAGAGATTTTTTTCGAATGCGACGTCCGCCTTCATCGCTCATCCATAATGTTGAGGCGGCTATCCACGAAAGGACTTCGCCATGGCCATCATCCGAAAATGCCCAAGCTGCGGAAAGTCGAATCGAATTCCGGCAAAACATCTTGCCGACACGGGAAGGTGCGGCGCCTGCAAATCGCCGTTGCCGCCGATCGCAGAGCCCGCTGAGGTGGACCCGGTAGAGTTTGACGAGATTATTCGCGACAGCAAAGTTCCTGTCTTCGTCGATTTCTGGGCGGCCTGGTGCGGTCCGTGCAAGATGGCTGCGCCGCACGTTGCAGAGGTTGCGCGGGACCTCGCGGGCCGAGCTGTGGTGCTGAAGGTTGACACGGAGCGTTTTCCGGAACTTGCCTCCCGCTACAACGTACGAGGAATTCCGAACTTCGCCGTATTCGCTCACGGCAAACTTCAGTTCCAGCAAGCGGGCGTGGTGGACGCCAATACCATGAAGAGTTGGTTGACGCGCGCTGCTTAAAGCGAGAACGCCGGAGCGAGCGCTCCGGCGTTGAAGGAACAGTAGGTGCGATTTATGCGCGGCTGAGGTAGGCGCCTTCGCTGGTGTCGACGCGGATCTTTTCGCCCTCATTGATGAACGCGGGCACCTGGACCACCAGCCCTGTCTCAAGCTTGGCGGGCTTGGTCACACTGGATGCCGTGGCGGACTTAAGCCCTGGCTCCGTCTCCACGACTTCCAATTCAACAGCCGACGGCAGCTCAATGCCCACAGCCTGCCCGTCGTGGTAGCTCACCTTGATCTGCAAATTGGCTGTGAGGTACTCGACCGCATCTCCCAACGTGGTGCCCTTCAGCACGGTTTGTTCGTAGTCCACGGGATTCATGAAGTAATAGTCGTCGCCGTCGGCATACAGAAACTCCATTGAAACTTCGTCGACAACCACTTTTTCAATGGCGTCGGCCGAACGGAAGCGATGCTCGAACATGGCGCCGGTCCTCAGATTGCGCAGCTTGGCCTGGATGAAAGCGCGCAGGTTGCCGGGGGTGCGGTGCTCCACCTTGAAGACCAGGTGCAACTGGTCGTTGTGCTTGATGATCATGCCCGGACGCATTTGAGTGGCGGGAATCGCCATAATAGGAAAACTCCTTGCTGTAGTTGCGTCTAAATACGCAAAAAAGACGGGCCTCGGCCCATCAACCATTGTAGCTTACGGCCAACTGAGCGCCGGCCCAGAACGACAATGCAGCACAGACGGTGAGAGGCGTTCGGGCGGGTGTGTTTTGATCGAGAACATGACCGTGAGGCGGCGCGAACGTGCAAGGTTTAGAGTGGCCCCGACTGCGGGGCTGCTAATTCTGTGTTTCTTCTGGTCTGTGGGTTCGCTGCGTTCCGATCTCTTTCCGAGCCTTGTTCCGAACAATTTACCTCCGATGGAACGACAGGCGGTGCCCTTTGCATTGTTGGGGATCGCGGCAGCGCTATTTTCTCTTTTGCGCGGGGCGGAATGGCCAAATAGGCCACAGCTTCTGACGTCAGTCCTGGTTGGTCTCGGCCTGTTTGTCGCGCCTGCCGCGTCGTTCTGTCTTGCGAAGGAATGGGTCGGCAGCCTGACCCAGGTCGCTTTATTCTCGATCACGCCGGTCTTTGCGGTTGTTTTTGAGCCCTATATTGGCGGTCGCGATTCTGTCTCGCAAAGCAGGGGCGGTTTGCTGGCGGCACTTGTGGCCGTGGTCGGGACGCTGTGCGTGATTCCGGCAGGCGCTCCAAATTCGATAAGAGCCGGCAGCGCATTTTGTGCCGTGATTCT
Organism: uncultured Acidobacteriaceae bacterium; assembly: GCA_963800145.1. Taxonomy (GTDB): domain Bacteria; phylum Acidobacteriota; class Terriglobia; order Terriglobales; family Acidobacteriaceae; genus Telmatobacter. The sequence goes on from CAWCZX010000003.1 coordinate 822,994, forward strand.
GGCTGCGGCGTGTGTGGCAGCAGCTAATTGTATGGCCGTGAACATGGCGACCGAGCCGGCCCAGAAATCCATCGCACCCATGACCGCGATTGCCGCATTCATCGCCGTGATGGGGCTTGCAATCTTGAGCGGGGTGAGCGAAAGGCCTGTTTGGAGAATTGACGCGCTTGGGCCCGAGCTAGCCTGGTCTGCGGCGGCGGAGTTGCCAGGACTCCTGTTGCTTTTCTGGCTGATGCGGCGGATGTCTGCGGTGTGTATGACGACTCGGTTTGTATTGACGCCGCTGATGGCGAGCCTTATCGGACTGGTGTTGCTGCGGCCGGCTGTGAGCCTGCGCGCAGGTGGGGGGCTGCTTCTGATGGCCGTCGGAGCCGGCTGGCTTTTGTTCGCGGCGCAAGACAATCCTGAATCAGAAACTTTGCCGCTTAACCTCAATCCACCCTCCTGGAAGTGAACTGTGAAACCTACTGCTTGCCAGTGCAATCAGCGTTTCAGCGCCGGCGCGGGCGGTGCGGCCGGAGGCTTATGATCGCTTTGTGGAAACCCACTTAAGACTGGGCGAGATCCTTGCCAACGCAATCACGCACGGCGTGGGAGCGGCACTGGCTCTTGTAGGCGCGGTTTACCTGATTGCAGCGTCCACTCGCGGAAGCGCATGGCAAATCGCAGGTTGCGCCGTCTTCGCCGTGACGCTGGTCCTCGTCTATCTATGCTCCACTCTCTATCACTCCCTGGTTCGAACAGGGGCGCGACACGTCTTCCACGTGCTCGATCACTCGGCTATCTATCTGCTCATTGCCGGGACCTATACACCCTTTACCCTCGTGTCTCTCCGAGGTCGAGTGGGCTGGGTGCTGTTTGGGGTCGTTTGGGCCTTGGCCATCGCTGGAGTTATCTTCAAGAGCCTTGCGGTGGGCCGTTTTGCCGTGGCATCGGCCGCTGTCTATCTTTTCCAGGGCTGGTTCGTGGTCTTCGCCGCCCGCCCGCTTCTCCAGGCGATCGGATGGCATGGAGCTCTATGGCTCGCCGCCGGCGGGGTGGCTTACACCCTCGGCATCGTTTTTTTCGCCCTCGATCGACGGCCTTATTTCCACGCCGCCTGGCACCTTTTCGTCCTGGCCGGCAGCGTGGCCCATTACTTTGCGATTCTTTTCTACGTTGTGCCACAGCGTGCCTGAATGGGGCATCGGATGCCGCGCCAGGTGATCCCGCCGGCGATAGGAAAGCGCGAGATTCCCATTTGGGTGAAGGCCTTCAGCATTGACCTTGGTCGCCAAAGCCGGTACACTACACTAGTTTGGCGATTCCTGCCTGTCGTCGTGGAGCCAGACGTTCGCCCAGAAGTTTGGGCTTGAGCGTACCGCGGCGCGGAAGTTTCCGCCCGAGCTATTTTTGAGTTGCAAGCGCATCCGCCGCAGCGGGAACAGCGCTGGAGGAATTATGTACGCCGTCATTCGCACAGGTGGAAAACAATATCGTGTCGCTCCGGGCGACGTTGTCAAGATTGAGAGCGTTGCCTCAGAGAACCAGACCGTGGAATTCAGCGACGTGCTGGCGGTTTCAGGCGAACCAGGGACTATGACCAAACCGGCGACTGCCAAGGTGACGGCAGAGGTCCTCGGCGAAGGCCGCGGTAACAAGATCCTGGTCTTCCATCTCAAGCGGAAGAAGCAGTACAAGAAGCTGCAGGGACACCGGCAGAATTTTACCGAGGTACGCATCAAGGCCATTGAAGCTGATGGCGTAACCTATACCGCTGCCAGCTAGGCGCGGAGACTCATTTCAGAAGGGAATTCGGCAATGGCACATAAGAAGGGTGGAGGCAGCTCCACAAACGGACGCGATTCCAATGCACAGCGGCTGGGCGTGAAGGCATTCGCCGGCGAACTCATCACCGGGGGCTCGATTATCATGCGCCAGCGAGGCACCCGCATCAAGCCGGGTCCCAACGTCGGTATCGGCTCCGACGACACGCTTTTCGCCAAAGTTACGGGGCGGGTGAAGTTCACTGACCGCGGCAACCGTGGCCGCTTTGCCTCTGTCGACCCCATCGCAGCCGAGTAGAGCATTCGATTTGCAGAGAGAGGGCCGCGGCGCAGCCGTGGCCCTCTTTGCTGTTTCATGCCGCAGAACAGAAAGGGCCGGACTTTTGCAAGTCCGGCCCTTTCTGTTCTGGAGGTGCGCAATGCGCGCCTATGATTTCGATTCGCTGTTCTGCAAACTCCGGTTCAACACCTTGTCGACTACTTTCTCGACGTCAGTGAGGAAGAAGCTATTGGCCGGCTGCTGCACGGCGACCTGGGTTCCATGGCCCAACGCGGCTGCGATCTCGTTCCACCGATAGATGGTTGAGTTAGCCGGCACGACGACCGGCTTGCGGACGGGCTCAGGCAGGGCGCAGTAAGCAACCCAGATGCCGAGCGAAACCAGGATGAGCGCCTCATTGAGGACCTGAAGCGGAGAGTTGAGCGAAGTGTTGCGCGCCAGCAGCGAGGCAACAATAAAATCGTTGGACGACATAAGTCCAAATCCGAGAGCGATGCCGAAACTCATGTCGCGCGGCGAGCTTCGCAAGGCATTCATGCACAGGCAAAGGAAGGCCAGGAGACAAAGTTCAAGAATGCTGACCGATCGCATCAGCGCGTAGGCGATATCCGGAATGATGAACACACCGCGGTGGGTGAATGAGACCGAGGTGAGACTTACGATGGAGGAAGCCAGCGCAGCCCACCGAAACGCCACAGTTCCGAGTCTCATGAGACCTGTGAACGATGAGAGTACGGAGCGGAAGACCTCGACACAGATGAAAAATAGAGTAATGGCGCTGGCGATATAGACTGCCCAGTAACCATAAAAATAGACCGGGAAGTAACCATGCCCCCAGGGCTGCGCCTGGAGGTAAAGCACGCCCAGCAGAACGGGCATCGAAGCGAGACGCAACGCTAGATAAGTACTCATCGCGGGGAAGCGACGATGCAATCCCCTTGTCCAAAAAAGGAAACCAATAATAGCCCAGAGCAAGAATTCAGCCGCGCTCATGAGCGACATTGCAAAACTTAAAGGCATAAAGCCCCTCTACCAATCCTGAAGGTTTTATCAGGATAGCGCTTCGTGCCTTCAGATTCAAATAGAAAACGATGCTACGCGCATAGCACTATCGTGCTATGCCGGTTCAACGTCCCGGGCAGTTCATTCCGGGACCACAAGCCGGAGCAGGAAGGCTGGCGGTGGCAGACTGGTGGCTGACGATAGCAATGGCGGCCGTAGGAGAGGTGGCAGCTGCGGCGGCACCGGCGACAACAATAATTAAGGCGAAAACGCGAAGAGTGAGTTTCATACTTGGTTACCCCTTATCCAATTGACTCGATCGGAGGCTTGCCCCCGTAACACGTAAATGGTAGTGCAACTTTTCCAGTAAGTCCATCTTTTTCATGCATATCAACAAGTAGTAACCTATGTAGTTACTGACGTCACATAACGCACAAGTAATCTGCCCATCGGTAACCATATTCATGGTCACTTCACATCCGTGCCGCCAAGGTCCCCGCATGGTAAAATAGACCCAGGCGAATTCGTTTCAAAGCCCCCGTTGTTTCAAGCGGTTAATCCCCAGAAGCCGTGCCCGAAAGTAGAGCCGGGAACACAATTCTTGTGGAGCGCAGAGCGAAAGCCTTGCGAAAAGGACTCTATGGCGACTAAGACTATGGCGATTGAGGTACCCGACGAGTACCCCGTCTCCGGCGGCAATGGCGACAACAGCACCTACACCGGGGAGAACATCAAGATTCTTGAAGGCCTGGAGGCGGTTCGCCTCCGTCCGGCGATGTATATCGGCTCGACCGGCGAGATGGGCCTGCACCACCTGGTCTATGAAGTTGTCGACAATTCCGTCGATGAGGCGCTGGCGGGATACGCCAAGAAAATCGAAGTCGTCATTCACGTCGACAACTCCATCACCGTGGTCGACGATGGCCGCGGGATCCCTGTGGACTTGATGCCGGTGGGCAACGGCCAGATGATGCCTGCGGTGCAGGTGGTTCTCACCAAGCTTCATGCCGGCGGCAAATTCGACGCCTCGACTTACAAGGTCTCAGGCGGATTGCACGGCGTGGGCGTGAGCTGCGTAAATGCGCTCAGCCAGGAATTCAACGTGGAGATCTGGCGCGACGGCCACACCTGGGAGATGGATTTCAGTTGCGGCCTGCCCACCAGTGAACTGCGCCAGGCTGGTACGAGCAAGAAGCGCGGCACCAAGGTACATTTCCTGCCCGACAAGAGCATTTTCGCCACCACGGAGTACAACTACGACACGCTTGCCCAGCGCCTGCGCGAAATGGCTTTCCTGAACAAGGGCCTCGAAATTACGCTCACAGACGAGCGCACCGCCGATCCCAAGACCGGCGAATCAAAGAGAGCGGAATTCCGCTACGCCGGGGGCATCGCGGAATTCGTCAAGCACCTCAATCGCGGCAAGTCTGTCCTGCATGACAAGCCCATCGTGATGGAGGCGATGCGGGACAACGTCGAAATCGAGATTGCGCTGCAATACAACGACAGCTACTCGGAAACGGTGTTCAGTTTCGCCAACAACATCAACACAGTTGACGGCGGCTCGCATCTCTCCGGCTTCCGCACCGCGCTGACCAGGACAATCAATGCCATTGGCCAGTCGCTCGGGCTGTTCAAGGATTTGAAAGAAAACCTGAGCGGCGATGACGTACGCGAAGGCCTGGTGGCCGTGGTCAGCGTCAAGCTGTCGCAGCCTCAGTTCGAAGGGCAGACCAAGGGAAAGCTCAACTCCGACATCGCCGGCACCGTGCAGGCTTTCGTCAACGAGCGCCTGGGCATGTTCCTCGAGCAGAATCCACCGGTAGCTCGCAAGATCATCAACAAAGCCATTGAAGCTGCGCGCGCGCGTGAAGCCGCCCGCAAGGCCCGCGATTTGACTCGTCGAAAAGGAGCACTCGATGGGGGCGGTCTGCCCGGCAAGCTGGCGGACTGCTCTGAGCGCAACCCTGACCGCTGCGAACTCTACCTGGTGGAGGGAGAAAGCGCCGGTGGCACTGCCAAGCAGGGCCGCGACCGCAGGTTCCAGGCCATTCTGCCGCTCAAGGGCAAGATTCTCAACGTCGAGAAGGCGCGCTACGACAAGATGCTTGGCCACGAGGAAATTCGCGCCATGATTACGGCGCTCGGCTGCGGCATCGGCAAGGACGATTTCGACGCCACCAAGATTCGCTACGGCAAGATCATCCTTATGACCGACGCCGACGTCGACGGATCGCACATTCGCACCCTGCTCCTCACCTTCTTCTTCCGTCACATGACGGAGCTGATCAAGCGCGACAACGTGTACATCGCCCAGCCGCCGCTCTACAAGATCAAGAAGGGCCGATTCGAGCAGTACATCAAGGACGACCGCGAGTTTGTGAAGGTGATGGTGAACCGCGCTTCTGAAGGCATGATCGTGCGCCACGGAGAGAGCGCCAGCCGCATTGAAGGAGCTCACCTCACACGCTTCATGGGCTTCCTGAATGAATACCTTGGATTCGTAGAGAAAGTCGACAAGCGTATCCGCAATGAAAAGCTCACCGAGATGCTGGCGCGCGCTGAACTCACTCACCGGTCCGACTTCACGTCGAAGCAGGAGAGCGAAGTTCCGCCCAAGCTGGTCGAATTGCACGCGAGCCTTGCCGAACTGGCTGACGAGTTCCAATTCAAGCTGAACAAGCCGGTGGAGGACGAAGAGCACCATACCTGGTCCATCTGCTTCACTGACTCCCAGGGCGCCCGGCGCTGCATCGATTGGAACCTGGCTTCAAGCCCCGAGTTCCGCCAGATGATGGCCAAATACTCGCAGATCAAGGAGTACCTGGAGCCGCCCTTCCTCATCGAGTTTGCGCCCAAGGGCGCCGCAGCCGAAGCAAGCCCGGACGCTGATGAAGAAGAACCCGACGCCGAAGGGGCTCCATCTCCCGGGAGCGCAGAAGTCCGCGCAGAGGCCAAAGCGACAACGCGCGGCGCCCGCGCATTGCGCGAGCCGGTGGAGAAGCAGACCGCGCGCGAGCTCTTCACCTACATTGTCGAGCAGGGCAAGAAGGACTACCAGGTCCAGCGTTATAAGGGGCTGGGCGAGATGACTGCGTCCCAACTTTGGGAGACCACCATGGATCCCGAACACCGCACGCTTCTCTCGGTGAAGCTGGAAGATATTGCCGAAACCGAGGCCATCTTCACGACCCTGATGGGCGAAGACGTTGAGGCGCGCAGAAAATTCATTGAGGACAACGCGCTGGATGTGAAGAACCTCGACATCTAAGGGGGCTCTTCTTCTTCATTGGAGCGTTGCTCTTTGTGAAGGCCGGCTTTGCGCGTAATCCCTCCATCGCGCTTTTCGTCCATCTACAGTGGAACCCGCGAAAGCTCTTTATCGGTGCCCTTGCTGCGGCAATAAAACGCTGGAGGCGCCCGCTGCCATGGCGCTTTGCCCCGTCTGCTGGTGGGAAGACGACGGCCAGGAGGATGCGGACGCTACTGAGGTGCATCACACCGTAAACGGCGGGATCAGCCTCAAGGAAGCGCGGGAGTACTACGATCGTTGTGGCGCGTCGCATCCCCGGTTTCTGCCGTACGTCCGAAAGCCCGGGGTCACCGAGGAGTAACGTGACTTCCGCGGTCCAGAGCACCTGAAACCCGCCTGGCCGGTTTGACCCTACCCGCAATCCCTCTTACCATGAGATGAGGAATTTCCCCAGCCAGACGGCGCTGCAGGCTTCAAGCGTCAGCCCGCTGTGGCAGCTAGTTTGGCGTCTGACGCGCCCGGAAGGCAAAACGATTGAGTTCTACCGACACTCTCGAAAATAATCCGCAACCTGAAACGGCCGAGGAGCCGCACGCGCAGGCTGGCCATGATCACGAACACGACCACGAACATGACCATCAGCATGGACCGGTTCTCAATCCGGAGTGCACCCGGGAACTGGTGCTGGACATCCCTGCCGAAGAGGTCTCGAAGGCCTTCCAAACCGTGGTTCGGAATTACCGGAAGTACGCCAAGATCCCCGGTTTCCGCCCCGGCAAAGTCCCTGAGTCGGTGATCCGGCGCCGTTACGCGACCGAAATTCGCAAAGAAGTGATCGATGGCCTGCTTCCTGAGCGGTTCAACCAGGGTGTCCGCGACCTTGGGGTTAAGCCGGTGGGTCAACCGCAGGTGACTGAACTCAATATTGAGGATGGCCAGCCTCTGCACGTGAAGGCGGTCTTCGAGTTTATCCCCGATTTTTCAATTGACGGCTACCAGGACGTGAAGGTCGAGAAGCCTTCGGTTGAGGTCACAGAGGAAGAGTTTTCGCACGAACTGGAGCAGTTGCGCGAGTCGCGGGCGACCATTGAACCGGTTGAGGAAGACCGGACGCTGGCAGACGGCGACTGGGCGCAGATCTCCTATACCGGCCAGGTTGCGAACGAGCCGGATGCGGCACCGCTGGCGGGGGAGGACGCTCTGGTCGAGATCGGCGGCAAAGATACGGTAGAGGCCTTCACAACGATCCTGCGAGGCGCCAAAACCGGACAGGAACTGAAGGCCGAGGTCATCTATCCCGCGGATTACACGGATGCGAAGCTTGCCGGCAAAACCGTTGCCTATGACGTAACCGTGAAGGGGATCAAGAAGCGCATCGTTCCTGAGCTGAACGACGACTTTGCCAAAGAGATGGGCAACTACGAGAGCCTTGCGGAGCTGGAAAACAGGGTTCGCGAGCACATGGCCAACCGTAAGCGCCGCAGTGTCGAAGGCGAAACCAAGGACAGACTGTTCGCAGCACTCACTGAACGCTTTGCGTTTCCCGTTCCGGAATCGATGGTGCAGGAACAGATCGATGCGCGCCTGGAACGCGGTTTGCGGGCGCTGGCGGCACAGGGCATGGACACCGAACAAATGCGCAAGCTGGATTTTGGCCGTCTGCGCGGCGCCCAGCGCGATAGCGCCGTGGCAGAGGTGAAAACATTTATCCTGCTGGACCGTATCGCCGCAGCCGAAAACATTTCGGTAAGCGATGAAGAAGTGGATCGCGAAGTGCACCTGGCGGCTCTGCAGTCCGGGGAGCCGGTGGAGACCCTCCGCCAACGTTTGACGGATGACGGCGGGCTAGCTAGAATCCGGGAACAAATGAAGCGCGAAAAAACCGCAAGTCTGCTGTACGAGAGGTTACCCGAGTAAGGCAGCGAGAATCGCCGCGAAGCCCCTGGCAGGATGCGGGACGGCGCGGCCAAAGCAATGAACGGGGAGAACCAAGGTTCCCCGACGGAAGAGCGAGAAGAACACTCAATGGCATTGGTACCCATGGTGGTGGAGCAGACGAGCCGAGGCGAGCGCGCCTACGACATCTACTCCCGTTTGCTACGCGACAACATTATCTTTCTCGGAACGCCAATCGACGACCAGATAGCCAATCTTATCGTGGCCCAGATGCTCTTTCTGCAGGGCGAGGACCCGGAGAAGGACATCTCGCTTTATATCAATTCTCCGGGGGGATCGATTACTGCAGGCCTGGCTATTTACGACACGATGCAGTTCATCAAGAACAATGTGGTGACTTACTGCATCGGGCAGGCGGCGAGCATGGGGGCATTCCTGCTGCTGTCCGGCACCAAGGGCAAGCGCTTTGCATTACCCAATTCGCGCATTCTGATCCATCAGCCTTCAATGGGCGGACTGAGCGGCCAGGCGACGGACATTGACATCCATGCGCGCGAGATCTTGCGGATTCGTGAGATCACCAATAACTTGATGGCAAAGCACACAGGGCAATCGCTCGACCGGATTGAGCGCGACGTTGAGCGGGATTTCATCATGAACTCGCAACAAGCTAAAGAATATGGGATCGTCGACGAAATCATCGATAGACCTCGCACGTAGTGACGGGCCCGCATTTTGCGGAACTTAACAGGATCTAAAAGGGAGCAGGAAAATGAAAACGCGCACGGGACCTGAAGAAGCGCTGCGGTGCTCGTTCTGCCACAAATCGCAGGACGCCGTAGCCAAGTTGATCTCGTCGCCCAGCGACTATCCTCGGGCATATATATGCGATGAATGTGTCGCTGTCTGCAACTCGATCCTCGAAGACGATCGCGGCGAAGCGCATCCCGCCACTGCAGCCGGCCATTTACCCAAACCGCAGGAAGTGAAGAGCTTCCTCGATGATTACGTGATCGGCCAGGACCAAACCAAGAAGAAGCTCGCGGTCGCGGTTTACAACCACTATAAGCGCATCCAAATGAACCGCATGCGCAACAATGAAGTCGAACTCGCCAAGTCAAACATTTTGCTGATCGGCCCCACGGGCTCGGGTAAGACCCTGCTGGCGCATACGCTGGCCAAGATGCTTGACGTGCCGTTCGCCATCGTGGACGCGACCACTCTCACAGAGGCCGGCTACGTCGGCGAGGATGTCGAGAACATCATCCTCAAGTTGCTGCAGGCCGCCGACGGCGATGTGACGCGGGCGCAGCAGGGCATTATCTATATCGACGAAATTGACAAGATCGGTCGCAAGGACGAGAACCCTTCCATTACCCGCGATGTATCGGGCGAGGGCGTGCAACAGGCGTTGCTCAAGATTCTTGAGGGCACCGTGGCAAACGTGCCGCCGCAAGGCGGACGCAAGCATCCGCACCAGGAGTTCACTGCCGTTGACACCACCAACATCCTTTTCATTTGCGGCGGAGCATTTGTGGGCCTGGAGCGCGTAGTCGGACGTCGCGTGGGCAAGAAGGCACTGGGTTTCAAAGCTGTCGACCCGGAGACCGATGCGGCGACGGTCCGCTCTCACCGCGATACCGAACTGTTGCGCAAGACCGAGCCGCAGGACCTGATCAAGTACGGCCTGATTCCAGAGTTTGTGGGCCGTCTGCCCGTGATGGGCATCCTCGACGAGTTGGATGAAGCGGCGCTGATCGAGATCCTCACCAAGCCGCGCAACGCCATCCTGAAGCAGTACCAGCGCCTGCTCGAGTACGAGAATGTGCGCCTGCATTTCACACAGGAAGCCACCTGCGCCGTGGCGCGCGAGGCGTTGGCACGCAAGGTAGGTGCGCGTGGATTGCGCATGATCCTCGAAGAGCTGATGCTTGACCTGATGTATCACCTGCCCAACAACAAACGCGTGCGCGATCTTGAAATCACCAGCGATATGGTGGAGCGTCGCGACCTGTCGTTGTGCCTGCTCGAAAAAGCCGGCTAGGGCATTGCTTCCACACCACGCTTGAGAAGTTCCGGCCATTCTGCGTCTGCAGTGTGACAGGCGTGTAAGACGGTGCGAATCATGATCGAGAAGATGTCGAGACGCGAGTTTGTCGCGATCACCGGCGCCGGTCTTGTTGGTTCTGCTGTCTCTCTGAAATCTCCCGCGGCGGAACGCCCATCGCAGCTCTACGCCTACGCGAGCTCGTGGACGAGGGCGATGAGCCAGACATTCGGATTTTCGGGTTTGGACAATGGCAATGCCGGAGGCGGCATCCACGTCTTTGCCGTCGACATGGCAGATGGGTCGCTGACTCGGCTCAGCAAAGTCGCGCCTGAATTGAACTGCGGCTACATTTGCATTTCACCAAACGGAAAATTCCTCTACGCCACTGACGAGAGGAAGGACTTTGGCGGCAACCCGGGCGCAGGCGGGGGCGTTCATGCATTCTCGATTGATCCGGCAGACGGATCGTTGACCCATGTGAACTCACATGCCAGCATGGGAGCCTTTCCCGCATACATCTGCATCGACGCCACAGGTTTGCGTGTTGTTACAGCCAACCACGGTTCCTACGACAGCGTGATCAAAACAGTCATGCACCGCGCGCAAGCGGAGTTGGAGACTGTTTACGACGATGGCGTTGTCGCCATGTTTTCCGTCGCACAAAACGGAGCGCTGGAAGCGACCTGCGATGTCTCAGTGTTGGAAGCGGGACACGGGCCAGGCGGTTTTTTGCAAGGCAGCTGTCATCCTCACTCGGTGAATTTCGATCCTGGCAATCGGTACTTGCTTGCATGCGACAAGGGTGCCGATCGGATTTACGTATACAGCTTCGATCCTGCGTCGGGCACGCTAGGGACAAGGCAGATGTTCTCATCTGCGCCTGGTACCGCGCCAAGACACTCGGCCTTCCACCCGCGCTTGCCGTACGTGTTCATCATCAACGAACTTGAAGCGAGTCTCACGTCTTTCTGGTTTGACTCGAAAACAGGGGCGATCCGCCCGATTGAAACCGTTGCTACGATTCCTTCGGGGCTGCAGTCGCGCGGCCTCAAGAACATGCCGGCGGATATTCGAATTCATCCTAACGGGAAATTCGTGTATGGAAGCACTCGAGGCAACAACAGTATCGCGATCTTCGAGCTTGACGAGGCAACCGGAAAGCTGACCACGGTCGACATCGTTGCAAGTGGCGGGATGACGCCGCGCGCATTCAACTTCGAACCATCGGGCAAATACCTGTTCGCGGCAAATCAGGAATCGAACAACATTGTGACTTTCGCCGTTGACGCCGCAACCGGGAAGATCACTCAGACCGGCGCCAAGGCCGAAATCGAACGCCCCGTGTGCCTGAAATTCACCAAACTCTGAGAGGTTTGCCCAAGGCTGCGCGGGAAACGGCACGGCTCGAATCGTGGGGGCGGCACCCCCAACACCGCTTTTTCCCCATTCCGCGGTACAATCCGAACATGAGCCGCGCAAACTTCCCTGCAGCCGAAGGCGCGGTAGCGCGTCCAATCCTAAAGGTGTCCTTATGACCGCGTCTCGCGAAAAGACTGAGCCCCACAAACTACCCATGATGCCCATCCGGGACATGGTGATATTTCCCTACATGATGACGCCGTTCGTAGTGGGCCGCTTGTCGAGCGTGCGCGCACTTGAGGAAGCGCTTAATGGCGACCGCAAGATCTTTCTGGCCACACAGCACGACGCCTCGATTGACGAGCCCAAGGCGAAAGAGATCTACCAGGTGGGCGCGATCTGCAACATTGTGCAGAGCGTCAAAATGCCTGACGGCAATATCAAAGTGCTGGTGGAAGGCGTGGAGCGCGCCAAGTCAGTCGAAGTGAATGACCGCGATGGTTTTTTTGTGGCCACGGTGCGCACCGGCAAGACCGACTTCGAGATGACTCCGGCGGTCGAGCAGTTGATGCAACGAGTGACGAGCCTCTTTGAGCAGTATGTGAAGCTGCAGCAGTCACTGAACTACGAGACCATCATCGCCTCGGTTCGGATGGACGAGCCGGCCAAACTCTCTGACACTATCGCCGCGAATCTTCAACTCGGTATCGAGGAAAAGCAGGAACTGCTGGGCATCTTCGATCCGGCGGTGCGGCTGGCACGAATCGCCGATGTGCTCGATGTGGAGATAGAGAAACTCGACCTCGACCGCAACATCCAGTCTCGCGTGAAGCGGCAGATGGAGCGCGCGCAGAAAGAGTATTACCTCAACGAAAAGATTAAAGCGATTCAGAAGGAACTGGGCCGCGGTGAAAAGAGCGAATTCGACGAGCTGCGCAAGAAGATAGAAGTCGCGGGCATGCCGAAGGAAGTGCTCGAGAAGGCCGTGCAGGAACTGAAGAAGCTGGAGGCGATGCCGCCCATGTCGGCCGAGTCCACTGTGAGCCGCAACTATATCGACTGGCTGCTGGCCGTGCCGTGGAAGAAGCGCTCGAAGGAAACACGCTCGATCGATTACGCGGAAAAAGTTCTCAACACCGACCACTACGGCCTGGAGAAAATCAAGGAACGCATTCTCGAGTTTCTCGCCGTGCGGCAGCTTGTCAAGAATCCGAAGGGCTCGATCTTGTGTTTCGCCGGACCTCCGGGAGTCGGCAAGACTTCGCTGGGCATGTCGATCGCCAAGGCCACGGGGCGCAAGTTTGTGCGGCTTTCGCTCGGCGGCATCCGCGACGAGGCCGAGATTCGCGGCCACCGACGCACTTACATTGGCGCACTTCCGGGTCAGATCATCCAGCACATGAAGCGGGCGGGTACCAAGAATCCTGTCTTCCTGCTCGACGAAGTGGACAAGATGGCTTCGGACTTCCGTGGAGACCCCGCCTCGGCGCTGCTGGAGGTGCTGGACCCGGAACAAAACACTACCTTCCAGGATCACTATCTCGACGTGGATTACGACTTGTCGCAGGTGTTGTTCGTGGCGACCGCCAACGTGATGCATACCATTCCGGCCGCCCTCCAGGACCGCATGGAAGTGCTCCGCCTGCAAGGGTACACGGAACAGGAGAAGCTCGAAATCGCCCGGCAGTACCTGGTGAAGAAGCAAAGGCAACAGACCGGCCTGAGTGAAAAGAACATTTCTTTCACGGATGATGCCATTCTGGAAATCATCCGGTTTTATACACGCGAGGCGGGCGTGCGCAACCTGGAGCGCGAAATCGGAAACGTCTGCCGCAAGGTAGCGCGGCGCGTGGTGAAGAAGGGCTCCAAGCACAAGGAAGAGGTCACCGCGGAAAACATCAACGAGTTCCTCGGCGTGGTTAGGTTCCGCGATTCCGAAGTACATGAGAAGAGCGAAGTCGGCCTGGTGACCGGCCTGGCTTGGACTGAAGTGGGCGGCAGCATTCTCACGACGGAAGTTCAAGTGCTTGACGGCAAGGGCAAGCTCACCATCACCGGCCAGCTTGGCGACGTGATGCAGGAGTCGGCGCAGGCCGCGCTGAGTTACATCCGCGGCAGGGCGCAGGCGCTGGGGCTGAGCCGCGAGTTCTATCGCAACGTGGACCTGCACCTGCACGTGCCCGAAGGCGCCATTCCCAAGGACGGGCCCTCGGCCGGCATCACCATGGCTACAGCGCTTGCGAGCGCGCTGGCGAAGATTCCTGTTCGGCGCGATATCGCCATGACCGGGGAAATCACCCTGCGCGGCAAGGTGCTGGCCATCGGCGGATTGAAGGAGAAGCTGCTGGCGGCTCTGCGTGCCGGCATCTTCGAGGTCATCCTGCCGCGAGCGAATGAGAAGGATCTATCGGAGCTGCCCGACAATATCAAAAAGTCGATCAAGCTGCATTTCGTGGACTCAATGGACGAGGTGCTCGCGCTGGCGCTCGAAAGCCCGCTGCCTACCCTGGTTCCGCCGGAGACCGAAGTGATGGCCGCCGTGCAGCCGGCATCCGAAGGCGCAAGTGGTCAGGTGGCTCGGCAGTAGCGTTGCTGCTGCTCGAACGACCATGCGCTATACCACCCAATTCCTGCTTTCGGCCCTGTCTGCGGCGCAGTTTCCTGCTCCCGACGTACCGGAGATCGCGTTTCTGGGGCGCTCGAACGTGGGCAAATCGAGCCTGCTGAACGCGCTGGTGGGGGAGAAAGCAGCGAAGGTTTCGCAGACTCCGGGTCGTACGCGCGCCATCAACTTCTTTGCTCTGCTGGATCAGAAGCAGCGGCGGCAAATGGTTTTTGCCGATCTGCCAGGGTACGGCTACGCCAAAATCTCCAAATCCATCTCTGCAGGTTGGCCGGCGTTTATTGAGCCTTACCTGGCGATTCGATCGACGCTTCGACTGTGCGTCTGTTTGGTGGACTCGAATGTGCCGCCGCAGCAGAGTGATCGCCAGTTGCTTGATTGGCTGCGAGCGGCGGGCCGGGATTTTGCGGTCGTGGCCACCAAGGTGGACCGGCTCAGCGGCAATGAGCGCACCCGGAACTTGTTGGCGCTGAGGAAGGGGCTGGAGTTGGATGAAGTCCTGCCAGTTTCAGCCAAAACCGGGATTGGCGTAGATGAACTCTGGGGCAGGATCGAAGCGGCGGGCGGGGAGCGCTAGATAAAGACACTTTGGCGAAGGAAAAGAGAACACGCTGCGTGGCGTGTAACTCTTTAATTTTGTTTAATATACGCGGCTTGTAGGCGAATATGTGACGAAGGCGAACAGGGCTTTTTTGGGAGCGGCTGAAGTGCTCATCGTTTTGCAAATATGCGGAGCCACTCGAGTCGTGTCCTATTGAAAAGCGCGATTTTTGCGGCAACTCCTGAAGATCTGTCATGGATGGTTGGAATTCTCCGGTGCGAATTGGTCCGTATTTCGGTTCTGTTTCCAGTGTGCGCCGAGCGGAGAATTAATCTGCAAAATTCTTATCGCAATCACTTCGAGATACAGCAAATGTGAAACCGAGCAGTGGCTGGATACAGTACCGCCACCGAGTACAGCTCGATGCCGCGACTTTGGCCGGGCGATGTGCGAATCTGTCACCGGGCTTAGGGATTGTGTTGAATCAAATAGCGGCCGAATAGGCCACAGCAAGAAACAAACCAAAACGACGAATGAAGCTGCTAGGAATCGCCACTCGGCCTTTTCCTTAGCGATTCAAGCCGCTCATTCAACGCTTCCTCAAGAGAGTCGAACAAGGGCCGCCCAGGGGTGGCGCTTTTGCTCGCCGCAATCTGAGTTTGTTGACAGAATTGAAAAAGGCCTGAATGGACGCGAGATAAGCCAAATCCTCGCGAGCGACTCGCCCGTCCCATGCTACTCGCGGTCGCTCCCGGGGCTCAGCGTTCATCATCTCCTCAATCCGGTGAGTGAACTCCTCTTTATAAATGCCACGCTCGACCTTCACCTTCAGCAGGCCATCCAAGACCTGACTTTCCGTCATCGTCTCGAACCGGTCAACCATCTCGATGAAGACGGGCCTGAAGTTTTGGAGAAATTCCTCGCGCTCATTCATACGGCACATTCTACTATTGCCGATCCGCGCCTTCCCTGCCGTCAGATGCCGTAAGCATGATCGCAGATCAGTGCGAAAAGTGCCGGATGGATGACCGGCTCACCGGACAGAGTGCTCCCGCGTCTTCGAAGTGGTGTCCCTAAAGACAACCGCGGATGTTTCGACTCCGGTCGCCGCAGCGACCTGCGCTCAACATGACAAGCCATTTTTGCCATTGTTGATGAATAATCGCCAATGCGGAAACTATTACAGTCTCAGCTTGCGCGCACTGGAGTTTCAGGCGGCGAAAAGTGGTATTCCTCACCCGTCCCCAGATAGTTTGAGTAGATATTCACCAGGACGACGATCTCTCCACGCATAACCTGGTCCCGCACCTTTGCCGTGAAGGCAGCCACACATTCCCGGTCACAGCGAAGCAAACGCAATTCATTTGCCAGGCGGCCGAGGTAGCGGGGCGCGAGGCGCAGCCAGCGCCGCGCGGTCAGATTGTTCGAGTCAAGACAATCGAGGGCGACCGCGTCGAGTTTGGGCAGCCACCGAGCAGGGGCCGACGCCACAGTCCACGTCAGCCAAGCAGATGCTTCCATGGAGTCCGCTTCGATAAGCGGACGCGACCCGGCAGAGTGAACGGAAGCCGCGGCGGAGCGCAGGAGATCGGGTGACACACCGCGCTGCAGCATCTCGCGTTCGATGACAAGAGGATCAAGGGCGACGCAGACCGCGACCGGTTCGCGCTTGCGGATTTCGTTTTTCAGGATGCGCAGGGCTTCATCGAGCGACGTGACGAGGAAATCGACCACGCCGTCGCGAACGGCTTGTTTCTGGATGGCGGAATCGGCTGAGGCGCACAGCGAAGCGACTCCGGCAATGTTGCCGGCAACCGCCAGGGCGCGGCCGGCCGGATCAAGTTCTCCTATGTAGAGCAGCTTGCCGCCAAGGGTCGGCTCCTGGCCAGGCACTGGATCCAGGTCCGCGGATTGAACGAGGCCCGCGTAGGCCATATCCACTTTGCAAACGAAATCGAATGCCGCTAAGAGGTGAGGGTCGAGAGCCACAGAAAGATTCTCTCCACGTCTAGTGCTGGTTGCAAAAACGCCGCCCAGTCCCAGCAAATGCATCCCTCAGGGCTGAAGCCCGCGATTCCCAGGGGCTTCCATGGCAGGGATAAATCCGTGCCCTTTCAAAACGCGACTTATGCAACTACTTCTAGAACACGACTTATGCGACCAGTTCCAGATCACTTTTCGGAGTACACGCAGACTTTTTGAGCGCGGTGGAGGGTGGCTCCTTCTTGAGTAGAAAGCCACTTGAGCGCGTGGTTCCGAACTGCACCAATTCGGAGAGCGCTGCAACCTGCCCCCGAGGCTCAGGATGCCTATTCCTGCGTCAGTTCCCGAAAGTTCAACTTACGTACAAACAGGACAAATTCGCCGGGCTTAGCCGTCACCTTGAGTTTTTCGGCGGCTTTGGGCTTGAGGCAGCCGTTGGGAGAGACAAGTCCGGTGGTAAGTATCTGTGAGACGGGATACCAAAGCTCGGCTGGCGTGTCAGTCTGCTTCGGACCATCGCAGTTGATGTAGTACTCCATAGAGTTCTCATAGGTGGCATGGATCAAGATGACCGAAGCGTCCTGAGGAACCTTGAGTTCTGTTGTTCCATCCTCATTCTGTTTCGCCCAATCGCCGTGCGCGGTAGCGTCGTGGTTGGCACGGACGAGAATGCCTGTTGATGAAAGGAGGCGTCCGGTTTTTCCATCCAACAAGCGAAGGGTAATGGTCTTGGCGGCCTGCGCATGCAGAGAACCACAAAGGACCGCCATCAACATGAGCAGCAGGAATGCGCGAATTCGTTGAACCATGTCTTTCCTGGCCTCTACCAAGCGGAGTAAGGTTGCCCATCAGAGCCGGTTTCGTCCGATCCAGAATGAATGTCGTCGATCCCTGGATCAGTTTCGTCGACAGAATGAAGTGAATCGCTCGTGTCGGTCACCCACGTTTCCCTGCTATGAGTCATCGGGTCTTCTGGAATGTTGCGCAGGTATCCGTTCTGAACGAGGTCGTCCATTGACTGCGGGGCCTTCTGCTTATCCATGGTATAGGAATCGATGGCCGCTCGCATCACGTGCAGATCTTCTCTGAGCACCGCTTCCCTGGCAGACTTGATGGCACCGATAAAGCTGGGGATGGCTAGCGTGGCCAGCACACTGATAATGGCCATCACGATCATCAGCTCCATCAAGGTGAAGCCCGCGTCCTGTTTTTTTGATCTGCGCATGGCTGTTCCTACCAGTCAGAATACTTGGTGCCATCCAAGGCTGTACCCGTGGACTTCGAATACACGTCAAAAACGCTTTGGCCGCCATAGGAGTCCGATTTCGGATCATCCTGCATCGAACGCAATCCCCAGTCGGCCGTGCCAGTCATGGGATCGATGGGGATGCGCCGCAGGAACTTTACTTTCTTGCCCTGTACGTCGACTCCATTGACCAGCGTCTCAAGGTCGGGCGGATAATTCTGGCTATCCACCTTGGTCTGGAAAGCGCCCCTGTCTGCGGCATCCTTGTAGTGGTCAATTGCGTCGCGCATCTGCCACAGGTCGCGCCGCAATTCCCGCTCATTGTCGCGCTTGGCCTTGAAGCGAGCGATCGGAACCGCAGCCGAGGCCAGAATGGCGAGGATGGCGACGGTCACGATGAGCTCGACCAGCGTAAGGCCGCGTTCCGTGCGGTTCCGGATTGCGGGTTCGAAGCTCATCGGTGTTCTATCCCTACTTGACCACAACGTTGATTTGCGTCCCTTGCGCCTGCACGGGCTGTTGCGTGCTGGTGGTGGCCGCAGCCTGGGTCATGGCAACAGGGCTCTCTCCGGCGGCTTTGGCTTGGAAAGTAAGGACGCAAACTACGCCTGCTCCGCTCACGCCGGCGACACCGGGAGGACGCGAAGCGTTGACCACGATGGTGCCGGGGCCATCGTCGCGGTGCACCAGCGCCACAGACTGCCCGTCGCGGTTGAGAAAGTCGCCATCTCCCACATTGACCAACGATAGCTTCGCTGGATCATACTGCACTTGCAACGGAACTGACGCGATGTCAGTTGCGCCGGTGATGACAACCGGCACTTGGAAGGTTGCACCCATTGCGACCGGGCCGGGTGGTGGAACCAGCGAGAAACCAAGCCGTCCGGGAGCCGGTGGCTGGGCATTGGGGCTGCGCTTCCATTGGCCTGAGCCGCTGCATTTAACTGGGCGATCGCTACCGGGGCGGCCGCCTGCGCACTTTGGCCGGGAATGGTGCCGACGGTGGGCTGCGACGACGCCGGACGCGCCTGGGCCGGCTCCGAGAGGATGGAGGCCAAGCCCTGAGACGAGACGTGACGCAACTCGATTGCCTGACCGCTGCCCGTATCAATGGGACGGAGATTTGCCGGAGTCAAATCCTGTGTGCGCATGATGTGGGGAACAACCAGGAAGACGATCTCGTCCTCCATGATCGTGTGGTCTTTCGATCCAAAAAGGTATTTGACGAGCGGAATTGAACTGAGCCCCGGAATTCCGGTCCAGCTTACCTGATCCTGCTTTTCCAGAATGCCGCCGAGAATGCTGGCCTCACCCTCGCTCAGCCGGATCACCTGTTCACTGGTGTGCTGGGCGAAGATGGGTTCGGTGACGCCACTGATCGTGGATTGGCCAGCGACCGATGACACGTCGATTTTGATTTTCAGGGTGACCTGGTGGTCATAGTGAATGGTCGGCGTCATCTCAATGTTGACGCCAACGTCCTGATACTGGAACTGGGTGTTAACCAGCGAACTGACGAGCGCAGTAGCCGCACCGGTCTGATAGGAGCCGGTGGCAATCGGAATCCGCTGCCCGATCTTCATCGTTGCCTTCTGCTGGTCGGTCGCGCGGATGCGCGGATTCTGAAGGACCTTGGTATTCGAGTCGGTCAGCAGCAGGTTGGCCGTGGCCGCTCCGATCGTCACCGCAAAATCCGATGAGTTGAGATGGGCCAGGTTGTACAGCGTCGGGGTGGTGCCCGTGGTGGGGGTGCAGTTGGTGCTGCCGGTGGGGCAAGTTGTGGTGCTGGTGGTGGTGGGCGCCTGCAGCTGAATACTTGCGCTGCTGGGCCATGCGATTCCGAGCGTCCGCTCCCAGTTTTTGCTCACTTCAAGGACGGCGATGTCGACCACTACCTCAGGCCGCGCCTTGTCGAGATCGTTGATCAGCTTTTGCGCCAGCAGTAGCTCGTCGGGCGATCCGCGCATCACGATGGCATTCTGGCTTTGCACGCCGTACACATTGGTGTTGGGGAGCACGTTGCGGATGGCGGTCTGCACATCGTTCAAATCATTTTGCTGCCACGCGTTGGTCAGATAGAAGGTCTGTATCGCCTGCTCTTCCAGCTCGGTGCGCTTGGCGCGCGAATTCGCCGCAACAAAAATCGTGTTGCTTGTAATCGGACGCCAGAACGTGTTGGAAAGGGTGCCGACAATGCGCAGAGCGTCCATCAGCGACACATTGTTCAGATCCACATGGATGCGTTTGCCCGTGTAGTCGGGGTCGAACAGGACGTTAACGCCGGCCGCTTTGCCGATAGCCTGATACACCACTTTGCTGTCTTCAACCATGTGCAGGGTGAGCGGCTCGATTGGAAAGCGGCTTCAGCTCGACCGGTGCAGCCATTGAGTCGATTTCTGCCTGCTCGCCGGGTGATTCGGGAAGAACGCCTTCGTTCTGGGACTGTTTTTGCCCTTGTTCTTCGCGTAATTTGGCGATCTCCTGCTGCGCGGCCTCATTGCCGGGATCGATTTCGACGGCGCGCAAGAATTCCACCAGGGCTCCCTGCTCGTCTCTGGCCTGCAACAGCTTCCGCCCCTTGGTCATGTGCAGCGAAGAAGCGGTAATGCGCACCCGGTAGAGCGCGGTGCGATAAGTCAGGTCGTTGGAAGCCAGCTCGTATGCTTTTTGGTAGTTGTCATAGGCGGCGTCGTAGTCCTGGCGCGCCTCGGCGGCCTGTCCGCGCTTGAAAAACGTCTTCGCCTTCGCCGACTCCGCGTGCAAACCGACGCCGGCCATGCTGAATACAGCCAGCACAGCAAAAAAATGCGAGCCAGGAAGTCCAACTGGAGATAGCCGATGCGGCTGCGCGACGGTTCATCGAACTCCCTCGCGTCTTTGCCGGCCCGTTTTCCGTCCGAGGCCGCCTCGGGCTGCCTTGGCCGCCCTGGACGCAATTTCTGCTGCTTACGATACCCATCCAATGTCGCCCCATTCTAGCAAAACCTCGCAGGGCTGCGATCAAGGAACGTGCTTAATTTACCGGCGTTTAGAGGGGCCGCGCAGCACGGAACGACGCTGGTATCGAGGCCGATGCTACGATGAAGACTCAAGGATGTTGCCCGATGGCCCGCCAAACCAGCCACGTGATCGTTCAGCCGGACCGCTCCGGCCCCGAGAAGCCGGCTCGGCCGCGCGACCCCGTGGCCAGCGGCGAGCGGGATGCCGCGCACAATCGCGCCGCCAGCCATAACTACTTCCTGCTGGAGAAGTTTGAGGCCGGCGTGGCGCTGCGCGGAACCGAGGTCAAGTCCATCCGCGAGGGCAAGGCCAACCTCAAAGACTCCTATGGCCTCATCAAGGATGGCGAGGCGTTTCTGCTCAACGTGCATATCGGTCCTTATTCGCACGGAAATATGGCCAACCACGACGCCACGCGCACACGCAAACTGCTGCTGCACCGGGATGAGGTTCGCAAGCTACAGTCGAAGACGCAGATCAAGGGCCACACGCTCATCCCCACGCGGCTTTACTTTCGCAATGGGCGGGTAAAGTGCGAATTGGCCGTGGCCAAGGGCAAGCAGGACTGGGACAAGCGCGAGACCGAGCGGCGCCGCGAAGCCGACCGCGAGGCCCGCGCCGCCGTGAACGCCAGCAAACACCGCATGGGGCGCTGAACGCAGCTCTCAGCTACCAGCCCTTAGCCATCTCCCGCTCCTTGTCTTAATGAAATAATGTTTCTATGCACACTGCCACTGTCCTTTTCTCCCCTCTCCACCGAATCGAGACCGAACTGCTGGCTCGTTTTGGCCGTTGACACGCAAACCACCAAAGGCCCTGACGCCAAGCCCCAGCCCACACTGCTTACCGACGGACAAAGCGGTCCAATCTGCTGCGGCCGCCGTGCTTTCAAGCGGCGAATACAAGGCCGGGGCCAATGAGACATTGCTTCTGCACGCCCCGGCCGGCCTGGCAGCCAAGCGGCTGCTGATTGTCGGCACTGGGCAAGCAGGCCAAGGCAACGGTCCACAGCGTACGCAATGCCGCGGGAACGGCCGTGCGCTTCGCAAAGCCGCGCGGGATTCGCGGGATGGTTCTTGCGTTGCCTGAAAACACCGAATGGTCTGCCGACACGCAGTGTCCGCGCGGTCGATCGAGGGCGCCTTCGTGGGCGACTTCGACCCCGACACCTATCGCAGCGACCGCAAGGACCAGAGCGTGCAGTCGTTCACCGTGGCCGCACCGCAGAGCGCCGACCAGGCCGCGCTCAAGGCCGCCTTTGCCGAGGGCGTGATCGTCGGCGAGAGCCAGAACTTTACCCGCTCGCTGGTCAACGAGCCGGGCAACAAGCTGACGCCGACCATTCTCGGGCAGCGCGCCGCGGAGATGGCGGAGGAGGTCGGGCTCGACTGCGCAGTCTACTCGACCGAAAAACTGCACGAGCTGAAGATGGGCGCGTTCTGGAGCGTCTCGCAAGGCTCCGCGGAGCCGCCGGCGCTGATTGTGCTGCGCTATGAGCCGGAGGGCGTGAAGGATGGCCCGGTGCTGGGCCTGGTCGGCAAAGGCATCACCTTCGATACCGGCGGCATCTCCATCAAGCCGGCGGACAAGATGGAACTGATGAAGTACGACATGGCCGGCGGCGCGGCGATGCTGGGCGCCATGCGGGCCATCGCGCTGCTCAAGCCGAAGGTGCGCGTGATCGGCATTGTGTGCGCGGCGGAGAACATGCCCGACGGCAAGGCGCAGAAGCCCGGCGACGTGCAGACCGCCATGTCAGGGAAGACGATCGAGATCATCAACACCGATGCCGAGGGGCGGCTGGTGCTGGCCGATGGGCTCGACCTATGCGCGGCAGCTGGGCGCGACGCACCTGATCGACGCGGCCACGCTGACCGGCGCCTGCGTGGTGGCGCTGGGCACGGTGAATGCGGGCGCTTTCTCGAACGACGATGAGACGTATGCGAAGTTTCAGCGGCGCTTGACGACGTCGGGCGAGAAGTTCTGGCGGCTGCCGCTGGGCGAGGAATACGCCGACATGATCAAGAGCGACATCGGCGACATCAAGAACACCGGAGGGCGCTAGGGCGGAGCCATCACGGCGGCGGAGTTTCTGAAAGTCTTCGCCGAAGACACGCCGTGGATTCATCTCGACATCGCCGGCATGGCCTGGATCGAAGACTCGCAGGCCCTACATCGCCAAAGGCCCGAGCGGGGTCGCGGTGCGGTCGATATTGGAGTGGGTGCGAAGCTACGAAGGAGATCGATGAGTCTTCACACCGGCGAATGACGGACTAACAGGATTTTCAGATTTGGCGGTAATTCGCGAACAATGGCAAAAAGCGGGCTTGTCATGTTGAGCGCAGCGGAGTCGAAACATCTGCGGTCGCTCCTGTCACTGCGCGAGGACCGCCAACCATGTACGAAGTTGGCCATGCCGGAAGGAGCCTATTCCACCTACATTGTTGCACTTCGCTCCGCTCAAGATGACAGAGCCCTTTTTGCTTGCCTCACACGCCGACGATGTTGCCCTCCTCATCCACGTCGATGGAGAGAGCGCGCGGCACGCTGGGCAGGCCCGGCATCAGCATCATGTTGCCTGCGACGGCGACGACGAATCCCGCGCCCGCCGACAACGAAACGTCGGTCACCTTCAGCGTCCAGCCGGTTGGCGCACCCATGATCTTGGGGTTGTCGGTGAGCGAATATTGCGTCTTGGCGATGCAGACCGGCAGACGTCCGAAGCCCCACTCAGCGTAGCGTGCCAGTTTGACGCGCGCGGCATCGCTTAGCGCCACATCTGCTGCGCCATAGACCTGTGTGGCCACCTTGCTGATTTTTTCTTCGAGCGAATCGTCGAGCGTATAGACAGGGTGAACATGGGGCGATGGGTGCGCGTCGATGGCCGCAACCACTTTTTCAGCGAGATCGATTGAGCCCACACCACCCCTGGTGAATGCATCGGTAACGGCGCAGGAGACCCCTTCTCGTGCGCACTCAGAGGCAATCGCCTCAAGCTCTGTTGGTGTATCGCCGGGAAAATGGTTGATGGCGACGACGATGGGCACGCCGTATCCACGCAACGCTCGGATGTGGTGCACGAGGTTGGCGAAACCGGCTTCGAGGTTGCCCTCACCTTGCGCGCGAAGACTCTGGACAGTAGCCACAAGAACGGCCACGTCGGGCTTGATGCCTGACGCGCCCATCACGATGTCGAAGTACTTCTCCGCGCCCAGGTCTGCGGCAAATCCGCACTCGTTGACGACGTAATCGGCCAATCGAAGCGCCATCTGTTGCGACAACACGCTGCTGGTTCCGTGTGCGATGTTCGCGAAGGGACCGGTATGCACCAGGGCGGGCGTGCCTTCGGTGGTCTGGACGAGGTTCGGCAGGATTGCGTCGTTGAGCAGCGCCATCATGGCACCGGTAGCATGCAGATCGGCCGCGGTCACGGGACGGCCGGCGCGCGAAACGCCGACAACGATCGAATTCGAGCCGGTGGCGCAGATCGGCTCGGCTCGATGCCAGTCCGAGAATGGCCATGATTTCAGAAGCCGCCGTAATCACAAAGCTCGTCTCGCGGTTGCCTCCCTCACGGCCCGGCTTGTCCTGCTGACCGGCGCTCACAATCACACGCCGCAGGGCGCGGTCGTTCATGTCCTCGGCGCGAGGCCACGTGATCTGTGCCGGATCGAGGTCGAGCGCGTTGCCGAAGAAAAGGTGCGAATCGACCATGGCGGCCAGCAGATTGTGCGCGGCGGTGATGGCGTGAAAGTCGCCGTGAAAGTGGAGATTGATCTGATGGCTCGGTTCCACTTGCGACAGGCCTCCGCCCGCCGCTCCGCCTTTGAGGCCAAAGACCGGACCCAGCGATGGCTCGCGCGAGGTGACGATCGCTTTGCGCCCGATGTGCTCCAGGCCCTGGGCCAGGCCGATGGAGACCACGGTCTTGCCTTCTCCGGAGGTCGTAGGTGTGGTGGCCGTGACAAGGATGAATTTGCCGCGCGCAGGAAAGGCGGGGTTGTCGAGCAGACCTAGTTTCAGCTTGGCGCCGTAGGTGCCGAGAGTTTCGTACTCCTCGGGCTGCAAGCCGAGTTTCTGCGCAACGACTTGAATGGGCAAAAGCGTATTTGTCATCGAAAGTGTGCTTGTCATAATCGTAGCCGCGGAAGAATATACTCCGCCTGCGGTACCGGCCAATGTGATGCAGGCTACAGGGGCGATGCGCTGCTACATGGCTTCAGGGCTTTCGATTCCGAGCCAGCCCAGCACCGTCACCAGTTCGCGCAGCACCACGGCGGCCGTTGCGAGCAGGAAGATCTTCCGCGCGGGGTCTTCTTCGGTGAGGATGTGGTGCTTGTGGTAGAAGTTGTTGAATTCCTGCGCCAACTGGAATGCGTGTTTGGCCAGGAAGGCAGGCTCAGAGGTAGAGATGCACTGCTCAAGCACCAGTGTGCGGCGCGCGGCGCGAAGCCACAGCGCCCAGATGTCCTCATTCTCCTCGCCGTTGAGGTACTTGCCCGCGTCCACTGCGGCAAACTCGTTCAGAGCGGCTTCGGGCACAATTCCAGCTTTGCGGAAGATGTTGCGGGCGCGCACCACGGCGTATTGGATGTAGGGGCCGGTCTCGCCTTCAAAACTGAGCGCATCTTTAAAGTCGAAAGCGATGACGGAATTGCGCGTGAATTTGAGCATGAAATAGCGCAATGCGCCGATAGCAATCTGCGCGGCAATGAGATGGCGTTCTGCTTCGTCTCGGCCGGTCTGGCGGGCATCGACTTCGGCGCGCGTGGCGGCGATGAGCTTGTCGATCAGGTCGTCGGCCTTGACACCGAACCCCTTACGCCCGCTGACCTCGATGTAGGGGCGATTCAAATCTTCTGGTGAAACATCGTAGCCAAGTTCAACCGCGCAGCGGGGCGTGAGCGCGACCATCTCGTAGCTGAAGTGGGTGTAGTGGTCTGCCTGCTCGGTATAGCCCATGCCGCGCAGCGCCTGGATCACGTTGGCCTGCGGATCGGCCTGGCGGGCGTCAATCACGTTATAAATCGCCTGCGCTCCGCCAAAGTGCGGATGCGGCTCGATGCCGTCCACGGTCGAAATCCAGCACTCGCGATCCGCGTAAGCGAAGAATGGCCGATAGCCGAAGTCGCGGCCAAGCAGGCCGAACTTCCAGAGGTGATAGGCGATGTCTTTGCCGACGTAGGTCACGGTGCCATTGGAACGAACGATCACTTTGGCATCTTCGTCGGTGCTTTTCGAGCCGTCTTCTTCATTTACTGACTGCTCTGCAGCGCCAGGCCGCGTCATCACCCAGCAGCCTTTGTTCTTACCTTCGGTTTCGAAGTAAAGCACGCCCTTCTGCTTCAACTGCTCGAAGGCCAGCGCCCAGAAATTCAGGTGCAGAATTTCGCTTTCGCGTGGCAGGAAGTCGTATTCGATGTCCAAGCGCAGCATGGTTTCGAGATGGCGACGCAACACCACCGTTGAAATCAGTTCGGCCACGTCAGCGGTTTCATTGCCGCCGCGTTCGATCTCGTGCAGCGTTTGATAGCGCAGGCGCTTGCGCGTCTCGTTCTCTTCGGCTGTTCCGCTCGTGTACCACTGCGAGGTTTTCGCGTAGAGGTCCCAGCAGTAGTAGTCGATCCGCTCACCCGAGACGCTCAGCGCCTCAACCAGCGAATTCACCTCCGCTACAGACATGCCCTCGAGGTGCAGAAACCCCACAACGACATCGGCCACCTGCACGCCGGTGTTGTCGATGTAGTTCTGCACATCGACTTTTTGCCCGGCGGCGCGCAGCAGGCGGACGAATGTGTCGCCCAGAATGGCATTGCGGAGATGCCCCACATGCGCGGCCTTGTTGGGATTGATGCTGGTGTGCTCGACGAGAGAGTGACGCCGAACACGGAGGTCCTGCACGGGGATGACGCAACAGTTGGGGCTGGCAATCGCGTGTATGGTTGTCGCACGATCGAGACGCGCGTTGATGTAGCCGGCGCCCGCAACCTCAAATCCCGCAAATCCTTCCAGCCCACCGAGCGCCGCCACGATCTCCTGTGCGATAACCTTGGGGGCTTTCCGCAGCTTGCGCGCCAGTTCGAAGGCGATCGGCGTCGCTAACTCGCCGAGCTTCAGGTCCGGCGGAGTCTCCAGCGGAACGTTGTCGATCGCAAGAGAGTACTTCTCTTTGAGCACGGCGCTGATGCGATTGCCGAGCCGCTTTTGCATTTCGAGATACACGGGTGGGCCTTTGAAAATCCTTGATTTTCAAGGGTGATTTTACCACCTGCAGTGGAGCGGCCTGGTTCGCTCGGGTTCGATCGGATACCGTAAGATGAAGAGTAGATTGCCTTCCGATCTGTAGCTTGCAGCCGGGTAGCTTGGAACCGGGCAAGAATGGAAGGCTTCATCTCACCGATGATGAACGAACCCAGTCCAGCCCGTTTTTATATCACCACGCCCATCTACTACGTGAATGCGCGCCCGCACCTGGGCCACGCCTATTCAACCATCGTGTGCGACGCGATTGCGCGGCGCAAACGGGCGTTGGGTGTCGAAACGTGGTTCCTGACCGGCACCGACGAGCATGGTCAGAAGATCGAGCGGTCCGCCAAGCAAGCTGGGCTTACGCCGCAGGATTTCGCGGATACGATCTCTGCGGAGTTTCGCGGGCTATGGGACCGGCTGGGCATTACCTATGACGACTTCATCCGAACCACCGAAGAGAGACACAAGCGCGGCGTACAAAAGCTCTTTGCGACCCTGCGCGACCGCGGATTCGTCTATAAAGGCTCCTACACCGGGCAATATTGCGTGTCAGACGAGGCGTGGGTTGATGTGCCGCCGGGCGCTCCGTGCCCTGATTGCGGACGCATCACCGAAACGGTAAGCGAAGAGAACTACTTCTTCAAGCTATCCGCCTTTGAACACAAGTTGCTGGAGTTTTACGAGGAAAATCCTGGATTCATGCAGCCTGAATCCACGCGGCGCGAGGTGATCTCGTTTGTGCGCAGCGGCCTTGCCGATGTTTCAATCAGCCGCACGGCCGTGAAGTGGGGCATCCCCGTACCAGGCGATGAAGATCATGTGATTTATGTCTGGTTCGACGCGCTGGCCAACTACATGACCGCCCTCGGGTATGGCTCGGATGACGATCAAAGGTTCAAAAAATTCTGGCCGGCGGATCTGCATCTGATTGGCAAGGAGATCAGCCGCTTCCATTGCGTTTACTGGCCGGCTTTTCTGATGGCTGCCGGCCTGCCGGTTCCCTGCTCAGTGAAAGCCAACGGCTGGCTGCTCTTCGACCAGGGCAAGATGTCCAAGTCGCGCGGCAACATTGTCCGCGCGGAGACCATTCAAGAGGTATTGGGCGCAGACGCACTGCGCTACTTCCTGCTGCGCGAAATTCCCTTTGGGCAGGACGGCAACTTTTCTTTTGACGCATTGGTGCAGCGCTACAACGGCGATTTGGCCAACGGCTATGGCAACCTGGTGAGCCGGGTGGTCAACATGGTGCACAAATACTTTGGCGGAGTGCTGCCTGACGCCGGCCCGGAGTCGCCCGCCGAGGCGTCTTTGCGCGAGAGCGCCGTCCGCACGATCGCCGCATTCTCACCCGCGTTTGACGAGCTGAACTTCTCCGATGCACTGAAAGCTCTCTGGGTGCTGGTCGCGGAGACTGACGGCTACCTGACTGCGAACGCGCCCTGGAAACGGCCAACGGACCGATCCGAAGACGATCATTCTCGATTGCAGGCGAGGGTTCTGGCAACGGCTGCCGAGGCCATCCGCATCATAACCGGGCTGGTGTATCCGATCCTGCCGGATTCGGCCGCCAAGGTTTGGCGCCAGCTTGGACAGGGCGAGATCGCGGATGCCGCAAAGAGCGCATTTTTGACTGAAATTGCATGGGGCGGATTGAAGGCTGGGACAAAATTCGGGGAGCCCGCGCCGCTCTTTCCGCGAGCAGAAAAGGATGCTGTCGAGCGTATGCAAAACCTTGAAGATGAAAACAGCCGCAGCGCCATAGAGGCTGCCAGCCATGCGGAGAATGCTCCGACGTCGTCGCCGGAAGCACCGGCATCGGCTCTTCCAATAGCCCCTGCGCCACCCCCGGCTTCACCCTCAGTGGTGACCGTGCAGGAGGCAGGCACATCGAAAGAGGAAACCGTGCCACCGGCTGAGAATCGAACCGCGCAGAGCAAGACAACGCCGGCGGCCACGGCACCGGCCGATCCGGAAAAGCCACTGCCGACTGCGCATGTTCACCAAGTCGCCGGCCGAACTAAGCAGCAGCAGGCTGAGTTCCACTCCTGTTGCCGCTCCGGCGACCGCTCCGTTGACGCCTGCGGAGCAGCCCGTTTCGGCGGGTCAGCCAGGCCCAGCACCGGTGGCGGAGCAAATAACCATTGACGATTTTGTGAAGGTGGACCTTCGGGTGGCACAGATTCTGGTCGCGGAGCGCGTTCCCAAGGCCGACAAGTTGCTGCGTCTCGAAGTGGATCTGGGCTATGAAAAGCGGCAGATCCTGGCCGGAATTGCGCAATACTACGATCCCGAAAAGCTCGTCGGCCGCAAGATCGTCATTGTCGCCAACCTGGCTCCGCGCAAGATGCGGGGCCTGGAGTCGAACGGCATGCTGCTGGCGGCTTCGCTGCCGGATGGCGCGCCGGTGCTGGCTGGATTCCTTGAAGACGTTCCGCTCGGCGCGCGGCTGAAGTAGACAACTGCGGTGCGGCAGGGGCCTTCGGCGCGCTTGCGCGCACAAGCGCAAACGCATGAGGAGTTTCGCCGATTATTGCGACGCGAATCAACCTTGATTTCCGGTTTGGAATCATTGAACCATACAATCTCTTTTGCGAACACGCGACCTTTGCGCCCTATTTGAGGTTTCCGATTTGCTGATCGATTCCCACGCCCATCTTGACAGCGAGCGCTACGCGGACGACCGCGAGGCGATGCTCCTGCGCGCGCAGGAAGCAGGCGTGGGCACAGTGCTGGCCATCGGCATCGGCGACGGACCAGCGCAAATGCACCAGGCGCTGGACATTTGCCGCCAGTTCAACGGGCAAGCCCGGCATGCCCCGTCTCTTTGCGAGTGCCGGCATCTATCCGCACAACACGCCGGAAGCGGACGACGCAGCCCTCGCCAAACTCGACGGTCTGCTGGCCGAGCCGGAGGTGATCGCCTGCGGGGAGATCGGCCTCGATTATTACCACGAGGGAGCTGCTCACGAAGTACAACGAGTGGGGCTGGTTCGACAGCTTGAAATCGCCGCCGCCCGCAAGCGCCCCATCCTGATCCATTGCCGCCCCAAGGATGGGCAGCACGATGCCTGGGATCATCTGTTCCTGACCCTCGACACGTATTGGCGGCATACAGGTCTGGGCGGCATCATGCACTGCTTTGGCGGGGGATGGGAGCAGGCGCGGCGGTCGCTGGATATGGGCTTTCTAGTCTCCTTTGCCGGCAACATCACCTATCCCAAGGCTCAGCCACTGCGGGATGTTGCGACGCGCGTACCCCTGGACGGACTGCTGGTTGAGACGGATGCACCGTGGCTCGCTCCCACGCCCGATCGCGGCAAGCGCAACGAGCCGGCCTGGGTTACCCGGACAGCCTCAGTGCTGGCGGAAGCGAAGGGCGTCGAACCGCAGGAAATCGCCTCCGCCACCACGAAAAACTTCGCCCGGCTGTTCCACCTTCCCCCCGGCATGGGAAACTGATAGAGTTGCACCGCCCGGCGCAGCAGATTCGGGCCAGGCCGACAAATCGAGGAAAGTATGGCGCAGGACAATTCATTTGACATCGTCAGCAAAGTGGAGATCCAGGAGGTCCGCAACGCCATCGACCAGGCGCTCAAGGAGATTCGCCAGCGCTTCGACCTGAAGGATTCCCACTCAGAGGTCACCCTCGCGGAGGGCGACAAAGAGATTCAACTGGCCTCAGCCAATGAGTACAAGCTGGAGGCGGTGAAGGAAATCCTAGGCCAGAAACTGGTCAAACGCGGAGTTTCTCTCAAGAACATGACCTATGGCAAGGTAGAACCGGCAGCCGGCCAGAGCGTGCGCCAGAAGATATCCTTGCAGCAGGGAATCCCCACGGAAAAGGCCAAAGAGATTGTGCGTATCGTCAAGGACTCGAAAAAGAAGGTGCAGGCCAGCATTCAAGGCGATACTGTGAGGATAGCGGGGAAGGACCGCGACGACCTTCAGGCCATCATATCGACGCTGCGGGGCAAGGATCTGGGCGTCGATTTGCAGTTTACGAACTACCGCACAAACTAAGAGGCTGCTGGCGGAAGTCCGCGCATCCAACATGGGCGCTCGGCGAGCAAGTCCGCATCGGAACTCAAGAAGAGCGAGAATCTGAGACCATTGAGCACCCTGGCGATAGCGACGGCGAGAGAAGTGTTCGACCTGCTGCGGGAAGATCTCGTGGCGATCGAACAGGAGTTGGGCCGGGACGCCGCCTCCAGCGTAAGCACCATCACCGAAATTGCTGAATACCTGCGTGAAGGCGGCGGGAAGCGCATTCGCCCCTCCCTGCTGCTGCTTGCCGCGCATCTGCTGGGGTACTCCGGTCCAGGAGCCATCCGCCTGGGCGCGGTAGTAGAGATGGTCCACACGGCAACCCTGGTTCACGACGACATTATCGACGGCGCCGACATGCGCCGCGGACGGCCCTCACCCAACACCACCTGGGGCAACGAGAAATGTGTGCTGGCCGGCGATTGGCTTTACATGCAAGCCTTCCGCGTGGCGCTGGAGGAGAAAAACCTCCGCGTGCTCGACTTGCTCATCGGGCTCACGCAGCAGATGGTCGAGGGAGAACTTCTGCAGATTCAGAAGCTTGGCAAGGCCGTTTCGGAGGCCGAGTATTACGACCTGATCTTCCGCAAAACAGCCTGTCTCTTCTCGGTCTCGATGCGTCTCGGTGCAGTGCTGGCCGACGCGAGCGAGGCGCAGGAGGCCAGTTTGGCCGCCTATGGACGGGCCGTGGGCCTGGCATTTCAGATTGTGGACGACGTTCTCGATCTGACGGCCACTGAGGAGGTCCTAGGCAAACCCGTAGCGAGCGACCTGCGCGAGGGCAAGGCCACATTGGCCGTGATCCACTCCTTTGACCACGGTATTGCGAAGGACCGGCAGACGATCCAACGGGTTCTGGATGACCGTAGCTTTGAGCATGTAAGCCGCGACAAGATTCAGGAGATTCTGATCCGCAATGGCTCCGTGGAGTATGCCATGACCCTGGCCGACCGCTATGCCGAGCAATCCCGCCAGGCTCTGGCACCGCTGCCGGACTCCGATTTCAAGCGCGCCCTGCTGTGGGTGCCGGATTTCGTGGTGGCGCGCGACAAGTAGCCTTCCCTTGAGGTGCAAAACATGCAGGACATCTGGTCAGAGGTAGACCGCTATTTTGGCGATCAGCTTGCCCCCAGCGACCAGGCCCTGGATGCGGCGCTCAAGACGAATGAAGAAGAAGGCCTCCCCGCCATCGACGTGACCTGGTTCCTGGGCAAGTTTCTCGACCTGCTGGTGCGCATCGCGAGGGCGAGGCGCGTTCTCGAGATCGGCACACTGGGCGGATACAGCACCATCTGGATGGCACGTGCTCTGCCCGAGAGCGGCCAGATCGTCTCGCTGGAACTCGACCCGCATCACGCCGAGGTGGCTCGCACGAATCTGCGAAAGGCCGGGGTGTTGGACAAGGTGGATCTGCGTGTGGGCCGGGCAAAGCGAAAGCCTTGCCGATCTGGATGCAGGCGATGCCGAACCTTTCGACCTGATCTTTATTGACGCCGACAAGTCGGGCTATCCCGAATATCTCGATTGGTCGTTGAAGCTGTCGCGGCCGGGAACTGTGATCGTTGCCGACAATGTGGTCCGCGACGGAAAGGTGGTTCAGTCCGAAAATCCCGATCCCGATATCAAGGGAGTGCGGCGCTTTACCGAGCTGGTCGCCGCGGAGCCACGCTTGAGCGCAACGGTGCTGCAGACAGTTGGGTCGAAGGGCTATGACGGGTTTGCGGTTGCGGTTGTGCTGCGCTGAGTTTTCGTCAGCCGTCCTGCACGACCGTTCCCTGATGGTAAACGATCTTCCAGCCATCCGAAGTTTCTCTCCAGATGGTTGACCGCCGGGTACGACGTGAGTGGTCCTGCACCAGTGAATAGGTCAGCAGATAGAGATCTTCTGCGAGCCTTTGGCAGCGGAAGTCGCTCGTCTCCCAGACCTCCTCGCGCGGAGCAGAGAATCGCTTCTCCAATTCACCCAGCACAGCCTTTCGCGAATAGCACCGACCCGAAGCACCCGTCTCCCAGAAATCCTCCGTTGTCGTGCGTTCGAAGTCTCCCCGCGCCGTTCCAAACTCCGGCCGATGGAAAATCGGCTCACGGCGTGAGAGATCATCAAGAACTTTCTGCATTGCCGGGGAGGTGGCTTCGATCGGCTTCAATTCCTTACGAGATAGATCAGGTGCAGACATGCGACTAGGATAATGGGGATCTGCGGGAATGGACGAACTTCCAGGCGATGATACGAGTGCGATCCGTCACCGAGGTTCCGATGCTTCTGTTCGACATTGCTCGCTGAATCTGTTTATGGGAGTCGAATTACTATGTTCCATTTAGATTATTTGTCTTGCTTCCTTACCATTCTTTCTACCATTCTGGTTGGACGAAAGCTTTGGACCGGTCTTGTGGTCGCATGCATCAACAGCGCGGTTGTCTGCATGATCGGATTGAGAACCTCGCAACTGGGGTTGATCCCGGCGAATCTGTTCTGCATCGTGGTGTACACGGTAAGTATCCGGTCTTGGCTCAGAGATCGAAAACCCGCTTTGGAATCGGCGGCTTTGCATCCATAGAAATCAAAAGCATGCAGCATTGCACCGGGAGCAGTAGAATGCTGTGCAATGAATCCGCGCATTGAGAAGATACGCCAGCTTCTAAGTGAACTCGAAGTTGAGGCGGCGGTGGATGCTTCCAGGGATCGGGGCTTCTCCGCGCTGGAGTTGCCGATGATCGTCCAGGAGATAGTCGACGATCTGCAGCCGCTGCTCACTCCGTACGATGCGGCGTTCTATTGGTTCCTCTTCCGGCACTCGATCGCGAAGGATGGCAGCCCGTTTATTCGAGTGAGCACGCGCTCGCTGCAACGGGCAGTGGTTCGGTCGTCCTATTCGCAGGCCGAGGAAAACACGATTTCGCTGGGCAAAGTGCAGGAGACTCTGAGGGCCCTTGAGGGCGTCGGAGCCATTCGGAAAGAAGGCGAACCGAATCGGCAAGGGACGCAGTATCAAGTGCTGATACCCGACGAGATCGAAGCGTGCCGCAAGTTCCGCGCGGAACGAACGGCCTCGGAGCCGGCGCTCATGTTTCCTGCCTCTGAACCCGAAGAAGCCATCACGCAGGAGCATCGCATCCGTGTATTTGAGCGCGATAGCTATAAATGCTATTCGTGCGCAAAGCAACTGACGCGTTTCACGGCCACACTGGATCGCGTGAGACCCATTGCGGAGGGCGGGGATGATAGCTTTGAGAACCTGCTGACGGCCTGCATGGAATGCCATTCGCGCAAGAGCTAGTGCATTCGCCTGGTGAGGCCCTCAACTCCGAATTCTGGATCAAAAATTGCCTGCTGCGGGATAGGGGAGCGGCTCGATCAAACCGTGCGGGAATGTTGATGAAAGAGTAATTGCCGGTTAGGCGGTTACTCGCTCGGAACTCCAAGGTGTTGGAATTTCTGCGTACCCTCACAACTGCGAGCGGGTGTATGCTGCGCAGAGTAATTCGAGGAGTGCTCATGGCTGATAGCGCCAACAAGGAATGCATCAAGCGCCACTTCGAGGAACTTTGGAATCACGGAGAAGTCGAAAGGATAGACGAGTTCTTTTCCACGGAGTTCTCCAATTTCGGTGTCCAGTATTCCGACGTTCGGGGAATCATTCAGCACATTATCCGCACTTGGCGCGGCGCTTTTCCGGATTTGCTTTTTCAAGTAGACTCGCTCGTAGAGGAAGGCCATACTGTGATGTGCGAGGTCACTCTGTCTGGCACGCACCTCGGCGACTTCCCCCAAATCCTCCCGCTGCATGGACCAACTCTGGCTCCCACTGGCAGGAAATTCACGGTCAAGCATATCCATCGCTTTCGCCTGAAAGAGGCGAAAATTGTCGAGCACTTTGCTGTGCGCGATGACCTCGGCATGTTCCAGCAACTTGGACATCTCGGTGCCGTCGGCGAAAAGCTTTGACATGGGGTGGATGGTGGTCAACTGGGAAATAACTTCGAAAGCAACCGCGGATCTTTCGACTGCGGTCGCCGCTGCGACCTCCGCTCAAGAGGACAGGGCTTTGTCGTTTGGGTAGGTCGTTCGGGTAGGAAGTTGAGGAACTCAACCCGAAGTGCAGAAACTCACTTCTCCAGCATCAGCGCTCGCAAAGCCGCCGCATAATGCGCCGGCAATGGCTTCTTGTTGAGCTGATCGTCGCAGACCACGTGCACTGTCTCGCCTTCGGCCAGCAGCTTACGCTCTTCGCCTTCATGCGAGGGCTTGCGCCAAATCTGATACGCGAATTTGATGACGGAGCCGCGAAGCAAAGCGGGGCGCGTCTCGATCAGAATTTCATCGTCGTAACGGGCAGGGGAGCGATAGCGGCAGGTGGCTTCAACCACCGGCAGAATGCACTCGTGTTCCTTTTCCAGTTGGCTGTAGGCAAGGCCCAGAGAGCGCAACAGCTCAACGCGGCCCAGTTCAAACCAGACCAGGTAGTTGGCATAGTAGACGATGCCCATCTGGTCGGTTTCGGCATAGCGCACGCGCACCTGGTGGGTCGTCACGGGCATTGGTCGAACTCTTTCATGGCTCGCTGACTACGGCTTCAGGTGGTTAAAGATGGGCAGCTTGGTCACGTCGTTGAAGATGACAAAAGCAAAAAACATCATGAGCACCACAAAGGCCGCCTGGTAGATGCGCTCTTTGACCATGATGCTGATGTCGTGACGGAGAACGCTCTCAATCAACAGCAGCAAAATCAGGCCACCATCGAGGATCGGGAACGGCATCAGGTTCAGGATGCCCAGGTTGAGGCTGATCTCACCGGCCAGGTAAAACTTGGAATACCAGCCCTTGGTCTGCGCGGCTTCGCCTGCAATCTGGGCGATTCCCACGGGCCCTGTAAGCTGCTTTGCGGAGACCTGGTGAGTCGCGATCCGCTCCAGCATCTGGACAATCAGCGTAGAGCCGTTGGCGCAGAATTGGGCGGACTTGGCCAGCGCCGTTTTCAGTGGCAGGGGGGACGGGCGAATGGGAACGGGAACGGCCATGAACCCGAGTTTCCAACCCGTATCGAGTTTGGCGGGGCGGGCGGTGATGGGGCCGACGGTTGCGCCGTTGCGCCGGATCGAGAGCGAAATGGGCTTGCCCTGGCCAGCCTGCATATAGGCAAGCAGCGAAGTAACGCTGTGGAAGGGCTGACCATCCACGGAGAGAATCGCATCTCCCGGGCGCAAGCCGGATTGTGCAGCGGGCGTGCCGGGCATCACGTTTTGAATCGTAATGGGGCCGGGCATGTATTGGGGCAGAATCCCCGCCAAATCGTCGCCCTCGAGGGTACCCGGGATCCGCAACTCCGTCTGCAGAGTTTTGCCATCGCGGTCAACTGTGACGGGAACTGTCTGGTTGGGGTCCAACGTCATGCGCGCATAGACCTGCTCCCACGATGGATTCTCGTCGGTATCGAATCTGCGGACAATGTCGCCGGGTTGAAGCCCGGCCTCAGAGGCATCGGAACCGGGGATAACCCATTCGATGCTGGTGGTTTTGACATCATGCGCGGGGACTTCGTTGATCCAGCCGAAATAGAACGCCATGGCCACAAAGGCCAGAATGAAGTTGGCCACCGGACCGGCCACGCCAATGAGCATTCGTTGCCAGCGAGGATGTGCTGTAAACGAGCCGGGATCGTCTTTGGGCTGGTCTTCGCCGGGATTCTCGCCGGTCATTTTGACGAACCCGCCAATGGGAAGCAAGCAGACCTTGTAGTCGGTGTCGCCGCGCTTGATGCCAAACAGGCGCGGCCCCATGCCGACAGAGAAAGCTTCGACGCGAACGCCGAAAAACTTGGCCACGAGAAAGTGCCCAAGCTCATGGACCACCACCATGATCCCGATGAGGATAATAAAGGCGATGGTAGAAACTAGAAAATCATGCATAGGTTTTAAATCAGATCCTTAGCCGTGCATTCGTGCAGCAGCGAGTACCGCCTGCGAAGGGACAAACGCACGAGCTATTTGACGCGCTTCCCTGTCCGCAGCGAGCACCTCGGCGATGGTCGCCGGGTGTGCCTCCGCAGTGGAGGCGAGCACCCTTTCAATTGTACGCGGGATTCCGGTGAAGGGGATTCGGCGGTCGAGGAATGCCTCGACCGCGACCTCGTCTGCCGCGTTCAAGGCGATGGAGTGAGCGCCACCTTTTTCCGCCGCTTCATAGGCCAAGCGCAAACAAGGAAAGCGTTCGAAATCAGGCTCTTCAAACTCGAGATGGCGCAGTGCGGAAAGATCGAAGGTCAGCGTCGAGGCCGGTCGTTCGGGATAGGCCAGCGCATATAGAATCGGCAACCGCATGTCGGTGACGGAGATTTGCGCCAGGATAGAGCCGTCGATGTATTCAACCAGCGAATGAACCGTGGATTGGGGATGCACCGTAACCCGAACCTGGACAGGCGGCACATCAAAAAGGCGGCAGGCCTCGATGATCTCCAATCCTTTGTTCAACATGGTGGCGGAGTCGATGGTGATTCGGCGGCCCATGACCCAGGTTGGGTGCTTGAGCGCCTGCTCCGGCGTAATGCTGTCGAACCGATCGAGCGGGTATTGGCGGAACGGACCACCAGAAGCCGTCAGCCATATGGTTTTCACTTCAGAATGCGCGCCTACTCGCAGACACTGGTGAACCGCGTTGTGTTCGCTGTCGATGGGCAGGATCGGCACGTTGCGTTGGCGCGCGGCGGCGGTGAGAATTTCGCCCGCAGCCACCATGCACTCCTTGTTCGCCAAGCCCACGGGCTTGCCGGCCAGGATGGCAGCATGGGTCGCTTCGAGTCCGGCGACGCCGACGATCGCTGATACGACAAAATCAACTTCGGGCAGCGTGGAGCAGGCGACGGTGCCTTCGGTGCCGTGAACCACTTCGATCCCGGTCACATCGGCCTGACGCAGACGCACTGCCAGCTCTCCGGCCAGTTGATCAGTGGCCAGGGAAATGACTTTGGGCCGCCAGCGCACTGCCTGCGTAAAGGCTTCGTCCACGTTACGCCCGGCGGCCAGTGAGACCACCGAGTAACGCTCAGGGAACTGCGCAACGATGGATAGGGTGCTCTGCCCGATGGAGCCCGTAGATCCGAGAATGGCGAGACGCTTCAAGGTGTTTTTTGAGTCCAGGGCCGCGGTAGAGACCGGTCCGGCAATCGGTTCCAGATCAACCACTCATAGCCGCTAACGAATAACCTGAGCGTACCATAGCACCGGAGCGGCCAGCAGAAGCGCATCAATGCGATCCAGCATCCCGCCGTGGCCGGGCAGCAGGGTACCCGAGTCCTTTACGCCAGCGGAGCGTTTCAGAGCCGATTCGGCCAGATCGCCCAC
Organism: uncultured Acidobacteriaceae bacterium; assembly: GCA_963800145.1. Classification (GTDB taxonomy): domain Bacteria; phylum Acidobacteriota; class Terriglobia; order Terriglobales; family Acidobacteriaceae; genus Telmatobacter. The sequence continues at coordinate 861,624 of CAWCZX010000003.1, forward strand.
TTGCGCGGCCACGTTCACCAGGACGGCCGTCACCAGCCAATACCACCAGATCTCATCAGCAAAGGAAAGCCTCACAAAATTCCATTGGGCGAGGAAGCTCGCCAGCCAGAAGAGGGCGCCGGCCACCAGCACACTGCCTACCACGGAACCCACGGCACCCTCCCAGGTCTTGTTGGGGCTCAGCGTAGGAGCCAGCTTGCGCTTTCCCCACATGCGGCCGACATAAAGAGCAGCGATGTCCCCGGCCCATACCACGCAAAGCAGAAAAACCACCAGGGTGGCGCCATTCGATTGTTCACGGAGGGTTGGGATGGCGATGAGGGTAAGTCCCACATAGATAAGACAGAATACCGAGGAGGAGGCGTCGGCCAGCACCCGCTCAACGGGCGAGGCGAACGTACAGTAGACCAGCAGCGCCAGGCTCAGAACTCCGAGGATCAGCAGGGTTTGGTCTGGCCACTGGAAATCGCCCGCAAAAAGCACCAGGATGGCAACGGCGACCGCAACGCGAGGCGGCTTTGCGGCCGAATGCTGGGCCAGTCCCAGAAACTCCCACCCGGCTAGGACTGCGACTGCCGCTACGACCAATGTGATCAGCCACTTGGGGCCAAGAAACACCAGGGCCAGCGTCAGCGGCGCCAGTACGAGAGCAGTCAGCACACGTTTCATTCAGGGATGAGAATACACTGCCGGGGGAGAATAGGCGGTGCTGCTGGTTTGCTGTGCTACCGCGAAGGCCATTCCCACTTTGGCTTGTTGAAGAGTGTGGCTCCCGCGAGAGTTGTCTCGCCAAAGGACTTCTCCAGGTGCAGGCGCTTGCAAACCGAGTTCTGCTCAAGCGCCTCAATCAGCAATTGCGCGTGGGACACCACGACGAGTTGTGCCCGCTCAGAAGCCACCGCGATCAGGCGCGCAAGCGCAGGCAGCAGGTCCGGGTGCAGGCTCGTCTCCGGTTCGTTCAGCACCATCAGTTCCGGAGGCCGCGGCGTCAACAGAGCTGCCGTCCACAAGAGGAAGCGCAGAGTGCCGTCGGAGAGTTCGGCCGCCGCAAGAGGCCGCAGCAGACCGTGCTGCCTCAATTGGACTTCGAACCTCCCGGCCTGCGCCTCGATCTCGATGCGGCTGCCTGGAAAAGCATCGTCTATCGTGCGCTCCAGCGCCTCCCGGTCGCCAAACACCTTGATCGTTGCCAGCGCGGCCGGCAAGTCTGCTCCCTCGTTGCTTAGCACCGGTGTGAATGTCCCGATCTGGGGAGTGCGCACCGGGGAGGCTGTGTCCGTCCGGAAGCCCTCGTAAAATCTCCATCCGCGAATTGACTCCCGCACTGCCAGCATCTCCGGCGCGCGTTGCGGATCAGCAATGGTTGCGAGCATGCTGTCGGTGGAGCTAAGTTCCTTGGTCAGGATGACCGGGTCTTCGTTTTTGGCCGGTGCAAGCTGAACCAGGCGATTTAGCCGGTCAACCAGGACGGATGCTCTTCGATACACACCCCCGTGCCAGATGCACTCGCGTTTGATTGCAGGGTCAAGCGGGAAGGCAGTCTGTGCCGGTGGCGGATAGCCCAAGTCAATGCAATAGCTGTAAGGATTGCCTGCGAAGCCCAGCTTCAGGCTCACGGTTTTTTGCCGCGGTGTGCCCTGAACGGGAAATTCTCCCTTGCGGACACTGCGGGCAATTGTCTCGGGGCCAGCCCACAGGGTAGACGGCAAACCGCCCTCGCGCGCCAGAGATGAAACCACGGTATTGAGCGCCGCATCGCCGAGCAGGCGCAGTGCTCGATAAAGGCTTGATTTTCCCGTCCCGTTGGCCCCGGTAACGAGGTTCAGCCGCCCCATGGGCAAAACCAAGTTGCGAAGGGAGCGGTAGCCGGAGATCGCGAGCGTTTCAATCATCGAGTGGAGGAAAAGTTGCGGCTCAACGACAGGAAGCTACGCATCAGCCGGCGATCTTGATGTGCTCGGGGTCTTCCTCGACTTCGCCGCAGCTTTCGCCGATGCCGCCGAAGCGGCGCTCGCGCCGCTGAAAGTCCGCGATGGCCTCAAGCAAGTTGATTCCGCGAAAATCCGGCCAAAGGCGCTCTGTGACGAAAATCTCTGTGTAAGCAATCTGCCACAGCAGGTAGTTCGAGATGCGCATTTCGCCAGAGGTGCGGATCAGCAGGTCGGGGTCTGGCATGTGCGCCGTGTAGAGGTGGCGGTGAATGTCCTCTTCGCCGATGCGGTCGAGGGACAGGTGCTTGCGCTCTGCCTCAGCGGCCAGGGAGCGGAAGGCGTCAACGAGCTCGGAGCGCGCGCCATAGTTGAGGGCGAGCGTGAGCGTGGTCCCGGTGTTGCGGGCTGTCAGATCCGCCGCCCAACGCATCTTATCCTGCACTTCACTGGGCAACTCGTGAGTGCGCCCGATATAGCGAATGCGCACGTTGTTGTCCATCATGCGCTGCACATTGCTCTCGAGGTAGCTCTTCAGCAGGCGCATCAGGAAGTTGACTTCGGCGCGGGGCCGGCGCAGGTTGTTCTCAAGGGAAAAGGCGTAGAGCGTTAGCCACGGCAGTCCGATGCGCGAGGCCGTCTCGGTAACCAGTTGCACACTTTTCGCGCCTTGCTGGTGGCCCAGGAAGCGCTTAAGGGAGCGGCGACCGGCCCAGCGGCCGTTTCCGTCCATGATGATGGCAACGTGCTGGGGCAGGCTCTCGGGCCTCAGCGTCGAATAGACAGCCCGTTCCTCAGCGGTCAATTCATCGATGCGCAACGTGCCAGATGGGTGCAATGGGTGGCCTCTACGTGCTTTGATGCTTCCAGGCCGGCTCGAAGGAAACATCGAAGGTTCAAGCCCGGGGGTCTCTCGCCCAGACCGGATAGAGGGCCTGTACGGGCTCCGCACAAGATAACTTTGCTCCGGCTACCGGAGAAAAGAGGCGGCACATTCGAACCTAGCACATGCGCCCAAGCGCCGCAAAGGTTCATGCCCCGTCATCACACTAAAGTGTGATGACATGCGATGGCGCCCGTCGGCGCCACGGCTTGAACCCCGCGAAAAACGACGCTATGCGGTGCGGCGACGGCCCATTGCCATGTCGCGTGCCGACCCGTAAAGGAGCGTGCGATGCAACGAGTCAAGCTGTGGCAGCAGAGCAGCAATCTCAGCCAGCAGCGGATCGGAGAGAATCGCCGCAACTTCCTCGTCGCGACGGCTGCGGGAGTCGCGCACCAGCTGGCTCACGTCCACCTCGAGGGCATTAGCCAGCCGCTCAAGCGAACCGAGCGTGGGGATGGCCTTGCCGTTCTCGATCTTGGAAATGTAGGTGCGCGGCACTTGCATGCGACCTGCCAGTTGGCGCTGGCTCAGGTGACGAGCGCGGCGTATTTCGCGCACCTGGCCTGCAACCTGCATTCCCGCCTCGGCCGACGCCGGAACGGGTGGGGTGGTCACAAGCTGGGGGGCCAGGGGGGCGGGCTCCTCGATGTCGAGGGGCTTGCGGCATTTCCTGCAAAGGGAGTTGCTGGTTCGGTATTGCACCAGGCTGCAGTAATCGCAGCGCACAACTTCACGCAGTTCCACGTTAACGATAGTGGTTGCCATGTTCAGGTTGCGGAGCGCCAGAGCTGGATCTCCGGGGTGATTTTTTTCACCGCGATAAGAGCTACTCTCGGGGGAATGAACCATAATTGTCAAGTAGAAACTTAGGGTCAACCCTAAGATTTCCCCATCATACCCTGTAAAACCCAAAGAATCACGAACCAAATTGTGCAACATGGAGGAAAAAAATAATGAGTGGCAGCGCAAATGGCGGGACGAAATTCGGGCGCGCTCAAGCTTGGCAATTACTCACTGAGTGGACGCAGGGCGAAAGCCTGCGCAAGCATGCACTTGCCGTTGAGATCTGTGTCACGGCCTGCGGTGAGGCGGAAGCGGACCGGCTGGGTCTCGCGGGCGATGAACGCACAGAGTTTATTGAGCTCTATACCACCACAGGCTTGCTGCACGATTTCGACTACGAGCGGCACCCCACCGCTGCAGAGCACCCATTTGTCGGCGTGCGCGAACTGGAACGTCTCGGTTGGCCGCAGGAGTTGCGCACCGCCATTCTTGGCCACGCGCAATATTCCGGAGTACCGCGCGTGACGCATTTGGATAAATCCCTTTTCGCCTGTGATGAACTGGCCGGCTTTCTCACCGCATGCGCGCTGGTCAAGCCCACCAAGGCCATCGCCGATGTGGAAGTGCCCAGTGTGCGCAAGAAAATGAAGGACAAGGCATTCGCACGCGGCATCCATCGCGAAGATGTGATTCAGGGCGCGGCGGAACTCGGCGTCGACCTGGACGCGCATATTGGGTTTTGTCTGGAGGCAATGAAGAAGCGGGCCGGAGAGCTGGGGCTGTGATTGCAAGCTCGCACCGGCCGGGTTTGCCGCGGTGGAGGAATTCTCTGTAAGTGAAAAATTGAAGTTCGGGACAGCCAAGCCGTTTTAGGCCAGTGGATCGTTCGCACGTAGTTCCGCGACAATCTCAGCGGCCGCCGCTCGTGCTTTATCTGCCTGGTCCGGAGGAAAGCTGATGGCTCCCACGCGGGCATGGCCGCCGCCGCCGTAGCGTTCGCAGACCTGGGCGAGGTTGACCATCTTGGCCGGGTCGGCTTTGGTCCACGGATTCGATCCCACTGATACTTTGGTGCGGAAACTGGACTTCGAAAGCCCGATCGAATACGTTGCCTGCGGGTGCAGGTAATAGGGGATGAACTTGTTGTACCCTTCCAGCGGCTGATCGGTAATGTCGAAGAAGATGGTTCCGTCGCGCTCTTCGCTGCGCCTGCGAATGAGCTCCATCGCCTGTTGATGACGTTCGAGCAGCGGTGGCAGAAGGTTGGCTACAAAAGGCTGAGCCAGCACTTCGGCCAGCGGCATGGCAGTGAGAAGCGGAATGAGGCGCGGAATAAACTCCGGATCCTGTGTGGATTCGATTATGAGCGTCAGCTTCATGGCCGGAGCAGCCATCTCCACGGCTGCTTCGGGACTGTCATAGAGGGCGCCGTCGACAATGTTGGCCCAGTGAATCAGCTCGGCAACCGGCGTGGTGTCAAACCCGAAGCGCGCCGATGCAATATCCGCGAGGAAACCGGTGCAGGAAGTGTATTCGGGATTGAAAAACTTGTGCGCGGCACAGATCGGGTCGCGCTGGCAGGCGTTGAAGTTCTCGTGATCCTGCGGCGTAAGGAATGCCGAAAGATGATGGTCAAACCACCAGGTGATGCGCGGCGAGGCAGAATATTTGAAATCGACGATGGCGTTTTCATCGCCGGTAAACTCGTCCTCATCGAAGAGCGCTCCGGCACGGTGGACCAGCCCGTGATATTCGTAGCTGGAGTCGGCGTCAATACACTCGCGGTGGAATCGCGTGAACAGCGAGGCTGAGCAAGCTCCGTCGAAACATTTGTCGTGATAGAAGACGCGAACTCGCAAGACCCACAGCTCCCTGATGCCTAAAGTCGAACAAAACCGAAAGTTAAGCATCAAGGGAAGGGCCGATTGTGTCAAGGCGACGGATCACATGGAAGGGTGACCGGCGTGCGGGTGCAACCCCCCTTGTGACACATCCGTATTAGATAGAGGGAGAGTTTTCCCGATAAGATCAATACATAATCTAGAGGAGTTCAATGGATCCAGAGAATTTGACCCGCACACCGGAGCCCGGCCCCGGGCCGCACGCCCCGGATGAGCAAAGTTTGCCCGGTTCCCCGACCCTTGCACCCGAGGATCCGCCGTTTCAAGAACTGCGCTGGATCTTTATCGGCGACCAAGGCCTGCGAGTCGGGTGGTCCGTGGCGATTTTCTACACCATGTTTCGTTTCATCAGCTATGCCTTTACCTTGGCCAACAGGCACTTCCACTTTCTCCGCAGGCAGAGCGAATTTACTGCTTCCTCAGCGTTTTCCAGTGAATTGGTGACGTTTTTGATGGTCCTGTTTGCAGTCGGGATTGTGGCCTTGATCGAGCACCGGAGTCTCCTGGACTTCAATCTGAGGGGCCCCGGACGCGTGCTGAATTTCTTCTCCGGACTGATCGCAGGATTCCTCGCGCTTTCAACCCTTGTATGGGCGATGGACTGGGGTGGCTGGCTGCATTTTGGCCCGCACGCGCTCAGTGGTCCGCAAATCTTTCAATATGCCGCTCTGTGGGGTGCCGCCTTTTTGCTGGTGGGTTGCGTTGAAGAAGGCGTCTTCCGCTGCTTCTTCCAAGCCACGCTTACCCGCGGCCTCAACTTCTGGTGGGCGCTGGCGTGCATCGGCGCGTTGTGTCTCCGCCTTGCACTTCATGTCCAAGGCAACGGCGTTTGGGGCGTCTATGTCATTGCTTTGCTGGGGCTGGTTCCCTGCGCCCTGCTTCATGTGAACAAGGCTCAAAGTTCCGGCTTCTGGCAGGCGGCCTGGGTCACTTCGACTACATTCGGCTTCATTCACACCGGAAACAACGGCGAAAACTGGATCGGCATCTTTGCTGCCGCGTTCATCGGATTCGTTTTTTGCGTTAGCGTTTGGGTCACCGGCTCGGCGTGGTGGGCCATTGGCTGCCACGCCGCCTGGGATTGGGCAGAAACCTACTTCTACGGCACCGCCGACAGCGGTTTCGTGGCCAAGGGCCATTTTCTTTCCGCGACGGCCACGGGAAACCCGCTGTGGAGTGGTGGCACTGATGGACCCGAAGGCAGTCTGCTGGTCATTGCGGTTTCTTTGCTTCTGCTTATGGCGCTTCTTGTCATTTACGGCCCGAGGAAACCTGCGCCACAGGTCTTGTCGGGAACGGAGCAGTTCGCAGGCTGAGAGAGTAAGTCGGCTCGCAGTCAGACAAGGGCGCGCACTGGCGTTATCCTGTTGTTTGACCGATGGCGGACCCCACCATTCAGAATCCAGCGACCAAATTGGCAGTTGCGTCCTCGCGCCGTTCCCGCAAACGTCGATGGCCACGCATTCTGCTGCGGACGTTTGTCGGACTTGTGATCTTTGTTCTGCTGGCTGCCGGAGCAGGCGTTCTATGGCTCGATTCGGTCACAAAAGCAGCGCTGCCCGTGTTGGATGGGGAGCTGCATCTCGCAGGACTATCAGCGCCGGTCACCATCCGCCGCGATGCTCATGGCGTGCCGCACATTGAAGCGGCGACCCAAGAAGACCTCTTCGTTGCCCAAGGCTATGTAACAGCGCAGGACCGGCTTTGGCAGATGGATGCCTTTCGCCGCAACGCCGATGGCGATCTGGCGGAGATCATGGGTCCTTCGCTGGTGAAGCATGACATCGCGGAGCGCGTGCTGCAGTTTCGGAATACGGCCACTCGGATTTATGCAAACCTGTCCTCTGCCGACCGTGGCCGCCTCGATGCATACGCGCGCGGCGTGAACCTTTACATCGCGCAGCACCAGGACACCCTGCCGCCCGAGTTCAAGCTGCTGCATTATCGGCCGCGGCCCTGGACCGGCGTCGATTCCCTCAGCGTCGGAATGATGATGGTGGAGACGCTGGACACGCACTGGGACGTTAAGCTCGCGCGGGAGCGAATCGCGAAGGATCTTCACAACCCAAAGCTGGAGGCGGACCTGTACCCAGTCGGCTCATGGCGCGACCACCCTCCCACCGGCGTGCTGCTTGACCTGAGCCAGCCGCACCCCGAGCCGCCGGCGAGCGACGACGAAGATGAAGAAGATAATTCGCAGGCCCGCACCGCGCCCCCTGACCTGACCGCGCTTCGCGCCTCGCTCGGTCTTCCAGCGTGTATGGGCTGCACCCCGGGATCGAACAACTGGGTCATCTCCGGCCAGCACACCGCCAGCGGAAAGCCGCTGCTATCAAACGATATGCACCTGGGGTTCAGCGTGCCGAGCATCTGGTACATGGCTGACCTCAGTGCGCCCGGCTACCACGCCGCTGGAGTGACGCTGACGGGCATGCCGTTTGTGATCGCCGGCCACAACGAGCATGTGGCGTGGGGTTTTACCGCGCTATATGGCGACGTTCAGGATCTATACGTCGAAAACCTCGACGGCCGGGGCAATTTCAAGTCCGTCGATGGAAGCTGGAAGCCGCTCGCCGTCGATCATGAGGTCATCCATGTCCGCGGCGGAAACGACGTCGCCCTTGACGTGCAATCAACGGATCATGGTCCACTGCTGAATCCAGCTCTTCCGCACGAGAGGCGGCCTATCGCGCTCAAGTGGACCTTGTATGATCCGGCGCTCAACAACATTCCGGTCTACGAGATGAACGTGGCATCGAACTGGGCCGAATTCTCCGCGGCGCTTTCCCAGTGGAGCTGGCCGACGCAGAACGTGGTCTACTCCGATGACCAGGGACACATTGCTTACCAGGCCGTAGGCCGCATACCGCTTCGTCCCGCGGGCCTGCAGGAAACGCCTATCGAGGACGCGACGCACGAGTGGCAGGGCTACATTCCATTCAGTTCGATGCCCAATGCAGTTGATCCGCCTTCGGGGTTTCTGGCAACTGCCAACTCCCGCGTGACGACCGAGAAGTCACCCTACCCGCTCTCGCTTGAATGGGCCGATCCCTACCGGGCGGAGCGCATCTACAAGGAATTGCAAGGCCGCGATATGCTGCGCCCGCAGGATATGCTGGCCGTCCAGATCGACATCTACAGCGAGGTCGATCAGGAACTCGCACATCGCTTCGCCTACGCCATTGACCACGCGGCCGGCACGGACGAGCGCCTGCGGAAAGCCGCTGACCTGATGCGCAGTTGGGATGGGCGGCTCACTACTGACTCGGTCGCCGCTTCGCTGGTCGCGCAAACCCGCGTCGCCCTTGCCCCGCTGCTTCTGGAACCGAAGCTAGGAAAGGACGCAGAGGACTATCGCTGGTCCGAATCCAACTTTGCCGAGGAAGAAATCGTGATGCACGCAAGCCCCGACTGGCTCCCTTCCGGCTACAAGGATTGGGACGCACTGCTGACCGAGGCTGTTCGCCGCGGCATGGAACAGGGCAAGGCTCCCGCCGATTTGAGCCAGTGGACCTATGGCAGTTGGCATGTTGTCGACATTGAGCACCCGCTTGCTCAATTCCTGCCCATAATCGGTCGCATCGCAGGCACCGGGCCGCAGCCCCTGAGTGGCGACACGACCACGGTGAAGCAGGTGGGCCGCGACCTTGGCCCCTCACAGCGTTTCACGATGGACTGGAGCAACATCGACGGCTCCACGGAAAATATCGTTCTAGGCGAGAGCGGTAACCCCTTGAGTCCCTACTTCCGCGACCAGTGGGCCGACTACTACAACGGAACGACCTTCGCACTGCCCTTCAGCCCGGCCGCCGTTGCAGCGCAGGCACGGCACACGCTGCGTCTGCTGCCATGAGTATTCCGGCAAGCGGAACGGAGCGCCCAGGGCCGCGGGCCCGGAGTTTTCCTGGATTGCGCTCTTTCATTGGCCCCACGGTTATTCTGCTGGCCGCGCTCGCTGCAGTTGCGCCGCAGATATTCCGCGGCAACACCTGCGGTCACGACTTCGATTTTCATCTGGTCTCATGGCTCGACGCGCTGCAGAGTTGGCGTGAAGGCATTTTCTACCCGCGTTGGACTTCGAGCGCTAACTTCGGCGCGGGCGAGCCGCGATTCGTCTTCTATCCGCCCCTCACCTGGATGCTGGGAGCGGCGCTGGGAGCCGTGATGCGGTGGAAGCTGGTTCCGATCGCGCTGACCTACCTGCTTCTGGCTGGAACCGGACTCGCTGCCCGCGCGCTGGCCCGCCTGGCGCTGCCCGATGGCCCGGCAACCCTAGCCGGATGCGCAGCGCTTTTCTCCGGCTACACCCTCTACACCGCTTATGAGCGAACCGCCTTCGGGGAATTGGCGGGCGGCTTCTGGATTCCGTTACTGCTTCTCTTCGTGTTGCGCGACCGCAACTCGGCTGCGCCCGTGTGGCGACGCGCCTTCGACGGTTCCACTGTCCCGCTGGCGGTGGTTCTGGCCGGGGCATGGTTATCAGACATTCCGCTTGGAATCATCGCAAGCTACCTGATGGCGGGGATGGCGCTGATCGCGGCACTGCTCTGGCGGTCCTGGGCTCCGGTGCTGCGCTCTACCCTCGCGGCTGGATTGGGGTTGGGGCTTGCTGCTGTGTACCTGGTTCCTGCCACCTATGAGCAGCGCTGGATCGATGTTCGACAGGCCACCAACCTCGGCTATCGCATCGAAGACAGCTGGCTATTTGCGCGTCACGCCAGTCAGGCTCTTGAGTTGCACGATTTGGAGTTATTCAAGGTTTCCACGATCGCCGTAACCATGATCGCAGTGGCTCTCGCGGGCGTGCTGGTGAGCTGGCTTCGCGGCAGGCTGCCTGGTCAGTTGCGCCGGTGGCTTCCCCTGGCGCTGATTCCGCTGGCTGTATTCTTGCTTCAGCTACCCATCTCAATGCCGATCTGGGAGGCATTGCCTAAGCTGCGATTCCTGCAGTTCCCCTGGCGGTGGCTGGTGGTGCTTGAGGCCCCGATGGGCATTTTCTTCGCGAACGCCGTCTGGGTAGCCCGCGTGCGGTGGCGTTTCGTCGTGCTATGCGCCTGCGCCACGGTCTTTGTTGCCGCCGCCATAACCGCAGGGTTTAACTTCTTCCAGGCCTGCGATCCAGACGATGCTGTGTGGGCAATGGTGGATACTTTCCACTCGGGCGCAGGATTTGAAGGTGGAGATGAGTACGCTCCGCCGGACGCCGACAACTCGCTGCTCGCGATGAACCTGCCGGAAGCCTGCCTCACAAGTTCTCCCTCCACGGTTCTGGGTCAGGGCCCCGATGGGGCTGATCTGGAGTGGTCGGCGGATCAGAAAAGCTGCGATGCGACGTTTCCGGCTTCTCCCCATTCCAACACGGCGGGCGCGGAGCACCTTAGCATCCATGCAGTCATGAATCATGCCGGTTATCTGATCCTCCGATTGCGGAGCTATCCCGCCTGGCAGGTCAGGGTGAATGGCGAGTTGTTGCGCGCCCTTCCGGAGCGTTCTGATGGTTTGACGGCAGTCCCGGTTCCTCAGGGACCCGTGAACCTGAGCGTGAGTTGGACCACCACTCCGGACATAATTGCCGGTCGATGGCTGAGCGCGCTGGCCCTGGTCTTGATCACAGCCCTATGTTTGCTGGAGAGAAAGTTCTCCCAGCCTCGGTTAATATAAGGGCAATGCCGACGGACGTGAAATCGCTGATTCAGGAAGGCGCCGAGCTGACAGACCGGGCGCTTGAGGAACTCATTCCCAGCGTCGAAACGGTCCCAGCGTCGATCCACGGAGCCATGCGCCACTCAACGTTTGCCGGGGGAAAGCGGCTGCGCCCGGTGCTGGCGATGCAGGCAGCGGTGACCATTGCCGGCAGGCTTCCGGAAGGAATTGCCAGGCTGGGCGCGGCTCTGGAGATGCTCCACACCTATTCGCTCATTCACGACGATCTGCCCGCCCTGGACAATGACGACCTGCGCCGCGGCAAACCCACCTGTCACGTAGCCTTCGGCGAGGCGATCGCGATTCTCGCCGGCGATGCGCTGCAGACCCGCGCCTTTGAAGTACTGGCTGGCCTCGACTGCCCGCCTGCGGCCACCGTGCAGATCCTCGGCTTGATTGCGAATGCCGTTGGCACTGTGGATGGCATGATCGGGGGCCAGGTGCTGGACCTCGAGAGCGAGCATCTGAAACCTACGCCAGAGCTTGTCGAAGCGATTCACCGAGCCAAGACCGGCGCGCTGATTCGCGTGAGCGTCGTGGCCGGCGGTGTGTATGCAGGCGCAACAGCCGACGACGTCGCGCGTCTGGACCTTTTCGGCCGCAAGGCTGGGCTGGCGTTCCAGATTGTGGATGACGTGCTCGATTTGACGGTGGACTCGGCGCATCTTGGCAAGACCGCGGGGAAGGACAAAGCCACTGAAAAAGCTACGTGGCCCGCCGTCTATGGTATTGAGCAAAGCAAAAGGGACGCTGAGAGCCTGATCGCGGAGGCGTTTGCCGCGCTCGAGCCTTATGGGCGCCGCGCCGATGGACTCAAATCAGTTGCCCGCTACCTGGTCGAGCGGAAGAATTAAGGGAGAATGCTCTCTGAAGCCGACATTCTGGCTGCGCTACGCGACTGCTTTGATCCTGAAGTGAAGCTGAACCTTGTGGATTTGGGCCTGGTCTACGGCATTGCCACCGGGCCCGACCCGGACTCGACACCTGCGTGGCCGCGCCAGTGGGTCAAAGTCACCATGACCCTGACTACGCCGCAATGCCCTGCCAGCGGCCTCATCTTCGAACAGGTAAACAACCGTCTTGCCGGGATGCCCGATATCAGCAAGGTTGAAGTCGACCTGGTTTGGGAACCGGCGTGGACTCCCCATCGCATCAGCGAGGCAGGACGCCGCCAGCTTGGGATTTAGGGACGATGCAACCCGAGACGACCCCTAACAGGCCGGGGAAAAACTCCGGGTTTTGAAAGGGCACGGCTTCAGCCGTGCCGTAAGTACAACAAGTTAAAGCCAGCTTTAGCCCTTGGGGGAAGTTTTGGCGGAATCTCTGCGGCTTTGGCCTTTTTCCGCAGCCTGCTAGATTGCCTTGCTGACCTTGCCGAGTACTTCGCGTAGCTGCTCCCGTTTGCCGGTGACGTCCGCCACTAGAATCTGCACATCATCCAGCATGTGCTGGACCTGATCCACATAGCCAGGGAGCTGACGCCACCATGCGCGCAGCGAGTCCTGCTGGTCAATCATTGCCAAGGCGGTTCCTGTCGCGGCCGCCGCGATTCCGGCGCGACGTTCGCCGGCGATGTAAAGCAATCCGCCGGCAATCAGAGAACTGGCGGCTGCGATTCTCAGCCAATCGATTGAATCGGGAGGTAAAACCTCGCCCGGTGACTGGCTTTCGATTTTACGAGGCGGCTCAAAGGCCATGGACCTCTCCTTCCCTATTGGGCGATCTACATCGACTCAAGTTAAGATGCGCAAACTGGACCTTCAGTCCAGATCGAAATCACGTAAGGGCTTGCCTTCGGGCGCATCCTTGGCCTTCCGCAAGGCTTCGGCAAACCGCTTTTCGAACAAATCTTCCTTGTTCTTCTCCGCGTCAACCGACTGGCGGAAGATCGATTCCTTGCGCTCGTCCTGTTCGCGCATCGCCTTGGCTGCCGCCTCCAGGTCTTCAAAAGTCCGCTTGCGCGGCGCCGGTGTGTGACTCACGAGCACCCCGGTAGCGGCGTCGATCTTCAGCATTGCCCCGCAATCGGGGCACGCAACCTCAAACGTGACTTCCTTCGTTTTCGCCATAACACTCAGCATTGTAGGCGCAGGCACGGTCGCTTGCACAGCCAAGGCCTATTGGACGCTGGCCGGCGGATGAACCCGCAGGATGACGCGCCGGTATGAAGTCATGCGCGGCGTACCCTCGTCCGTCACGGCAAGGATGATATGCGCGACCCCGTCTCCCTTGCAGGGAATCAGGGGTAACCATCTGGGCCGGCAAGCTGCGTCTGCCTTCACCACCACGCGCGCGGTATCCGCGCCGGTGAGCGTGACTGCCGCGAGATTTCCGTCGGCGCTGCCCGCCTCGGCATAGTGAAACCAGTGAAAATTGAGCTTCTGTCCGTCAGGATCGGAGCTCTCCGCGGCGTCGAGCGTGATGGACTGTCCAACCGCAATGTCCATCTCCAGCGGCGCCGTTCCCGCCTGACCGTTCACGACCGCAACGGGGTTGTGATTGGAATGGGCAAAATCGGCTACTGTCCAAGTCATGCGCGCCGCAAAGTCGTTCTGGAAAGCCTCGCGCCAGCGCCAGATCGTTGCTTGATCCGACACATGCTCCTCGCCGTCCATGCCCATCACCGTGTCCTGCGAAGTCATGCGCGCAAACTCGTCCCCGCCCTGCGTCCATATCGGGTGCGTCTCCCCATACGGCTGGCGGTAAACATAGCGCCCGCCCCAACCGCCCCAGTCGGGTCGCCGGTAGGCATTCAAACCGTTGTCAATCAGGCCCAGAAACGACGGCGTATCGCCTTCCATGATGAACATAAAACGCGGATAGTCCTTGCCCAACGGCCCCTTACTGCGAATATTGGCATCGAGCCATTCATTCGTCGTTGTCGTGAAGTCCGCGCCCGCACCGTTGCGATAGTAGTGATCACCGCTGATGCCGGTCCACGTCGCGAAATAATATTCGCCGCTGGTCGGCGTCGACGGCGTGACGATGTAATACAGTTCTGGAAACTCCTTGCGAATCCATGGCCCGGCATCATCCTGATCGCTGATGGAATAAACGCGCAGCTTCGCGATGAATCTTGCAAGCTCCTCGGGCGTGCGTGTCGCCCGCACTTCCATGAGGGCCTGCGCCAGTGTGTTGGCGCCGCCCCAGATGCAGATCCATAGCGGCCGGCTTACGTTTTCGTCGCCGGCGCGGATGATGTCTTTGGCTCCGTCGGAAAGTTTGCCGGGGCCGGTTGCCGCCATGCCATAGCCGGACTGTCCGGCAAAGACGCGACTCGCCAGCTTGGCGGCTTCGGGCCAGCCTTTGGCGTTGAGCAACAGATTGGACCGCACCTCTCCATAAGCGTCGATTAACTGCCGCATGGTCTCAGGATGCACAGCCGTCTTTTGCCATGTTGACGTGGTGGCAATCAGCCCTTCGATCTCCAACTCGTTCGAGTAAAGAAGGAGCCGGACCAACGACATCTGGTCGTCGGGCTCATTGCCGATGTCGCTGATGACGATGACCCGCGGTCTGCCGTTGAATTCGTCAACATGCGTCGGCGGAAGTGTCTGGCCGGCCAGGACGCTGGCCACGCTGACAATTCCGACCAAACAACCGAGGATCCTCTGGCTTAAACGCGACATGTGAGTCCGACAGTGCTGCGAAACGGTGAGGGCACCATAGGGATATTGTTCCTTGCGGAGTAGAATCGGGCGCGAGGAGGAAGTCTATCACGATGCGCCAATTGTCAGCATGTTTCACCTGCCGCCTGTTGCTAGTGGGGTTGCTTGTTGCCGCTCCCGGAATCATCAAGGCCCAAGAGCCGCACGCGCCGCTGCGCGTTGCCATTGTGGGGCTGGAGCACGGTCATGTGGAAGGCTTCCTGGCGCAGTTTCCGCAGCACCACGACGTGGAGCTGGTTGGCATCGCGGATGAACATTCCGACCTGATCGCGAAATACGCGAAGAAATATTCGCTTCCGGATACGCTGTTTTTCAAGAGCATGGCCAACATGATTGAGGTGCGTCACCCGCAAGCAGTCCTGGTGTATACCTCGATCGGCGAGCATCGTCATGCAATTGAAATCGCGGCGCAATACGGCGTCTCGGTGATGGTGGAGAAACCGCTGACCATCTCGCTCGAGGACGCGCTTGCGATTCGCAACATCGCGCGCGAGCACCACATTCAAGTGCTGGTGAATTACGAGACGACATGGTACGCAAGCAACAAGGCGGCCTACGACGAACTGGAGCACGGACGCCTGGGACCGGTGCGGCGGGTGGTCGTTCACGACGGGCACCAGGGGCCGAAGGAGATTGGCGTGCCGCCGGAGTTCCTCAGCTGGCTTACCGACCCCGCGCAGAACGGAGCGGGCGCGCTCTACGATTTTGGCTGCTACGGCGTGGACCTGATGACATGGCTGATGCACGGTGAAACGCCCTTGACCGTGACCGCGGTAGTCACACACGACAAGCCGCAAATCTACCCGAGAGTAGATGATGATTCAACAATCGTCCTGACCTATCCGCATGCGCAGGCTGTGATTATGGGGTCGTGGAATTGGCCATTCTCGCGCAAGGACATGGAAGTTTACGGGGCGACAGGTTATGTGATTACAGTGGGGCCGGATCAACTGCGGGTACGTCACGAACACGACTCGGAAGAACAGTTGACGACCGCGCAACGGCTAAGTCCGCCACAGGACAACTCGCTGAATTATCTTGCGGCTGTGCTCCGCGGCCAACTTGTGCCTAAGGGCGATTTGTCGGCACTCGATACGAATGTGATCGTGATGCAGATTCTGGATGCGGCCCGGGAATCGGCGCGCACCGGGAGGACTGTGCGGCTGACCAGGCTGGGGGAGTAGAAGCCCAAGCCAGGGACCAACAGCCGCGTGAGCGGAGCTGTCGACTCTTCCGCCACTGAGAAGGACCCTTGCAAGATGTTGCGGAAATTTGATCTTGACTTTGTTGACATCGCATGTCACATTGCTCGGCAGCGCAATTGAAGTCTTTCGGGCATCGGCATCCCCGGCCGATCCGTCGATTCCCACACAGTTCGGGCCCAGTTGATCCTCATGATGCATTCGAGTTTGTGTGCGCACGCACCTCGCGGCCTCGACTTCAAGAATCACTGTCCATCATCTCCCGGTGGACAAATCTGTACGACTGACCATCACGCCCGGCTCTTTAGCTGATTCCTCTCTTGTTCGCCCGATCCAACACAGGACGCGATATCCCGGCGAACAGAGGCCTTCGATCTCGATAACCAGAGGATCAATGGAGAGGGTTCAAGCGGCCTGGGAGCGGGCCCAAACCTCAAGGCGCAAGAAAAGGAGCCAGCATGCGCGGAAATCGAACATTTGCGGTTGCGATCGTTGTGCTCGCGACCTGCCCCTGGATCTGTGACGCTCAGCATATGAAACCAATCCCTCACCCGATTCGTGCACCTCAAAGGGCCAATGGGAATACGGGCCCCAAAAGCGCGAGCTCGGGACCTGCCGCTGGGTCATGGACTCCCTTAACCAATCAACCCGCGTTTTTGTTGAATGGCGCTTCGAATCCAATTTTGTTGACCGATGGAACCGTGCTATTTCAAGACACCGGCTTTCCCGATTGGTGGAAACTGACTCCCGACCAGAATGGCAGCTATGTGAACGGGACGTGGACTTCGATCGCCTCATTGCCTGCCACGTATAGCCCGCTCTATCACTCTACCGCCGTGCTGCCTGACGGCCGCATGGTGATTGAGGGTGGCGAATACCTTCTCAACCTGGCGCAAACGGCGTTCGTCCCCACCTGGACGAATCAAGGCGCGATCTACGACCCGCTTGCAAACGTGTGGACACAGGTAACTCCGCCCGCGGGATGGGAAACAATCGGGGACGCCCAGAGCGTGGTGCTTCCAAACGGCACCTATATGCAGGCCAACTGTTGCACGGATCAACAAGCCCTGCTGAATGCGGCGACCCTGACCTGGACCCCGACGGGCGCGAACAAGTTCGATCCCAACGATGAAGAGGGATGGAATTTGCTGCCAAGCGGAGAAGTGCTGGCAGTCGATGCCTATGTTTCGATTCCGCCCTTCCCGTACATACCCACGGGAACGAATTCGGAGCTCTACAACCCGAGGACAGGCGCGTGGTCGAGCGCAGGCAGTACGATCGTGCAGCTCTGGGACTCGGCTGCCGACTGCGGGGGAGAATCGGTGGCTACATTTGAACTTGGCCCCGGCGTTCTGAGGCCCGACGGGACTGTTTTCTATACCGGCGCGAATTCCTGCGGTCCCGGAAACACCGCGGTTTACGACTCGCGAAGCAGGAGATGGACAGCAGGCCCTGCATTCCCCGATGACTACGACATTGCCGACGGTCCGGCGGCACTCGAACCAAATGGGAATGTCCTGATGATGGCCAGCCCAGGAATCTTCGAATCGCCGTCTCAGTTTTTCGAGTGGAATGGCAAATCTTTGAATCCAGTATCTGGCCCTCCCAATGCTTCGATCGACTCCTCGTTTATTGGAAACATGTTGGTTTTGCCGACGGGACAGATCCTGCTGACGGACTTCTCCAACGACGTGGAAGTGTACACGCCCGCAGCATCAAACGAACCGGAATGGGCGCCGATCATACTCAACACGCAGCTTTTGCTTAGACGAGGAAGCTCGTATCAAATTTCAGGCTTGCGCTTCAATGGCATGTCGCAGGGAGCTGCTTATGGAGATGATGTGCAGGCCGCGACGAATTTTCCCATGGTGAGAATCACCAACCTGGTGACTCACCATGTCTTCTATAGCCGCACTCACGATCACAGCAGTATGGCGGTGGCGTCGAACAGCGTGGTCTCGACCCATTTCGATGTTCCCGCCAGGCAGGAGCCGGGACTGAGCGAATTACAAGTTGTCGCGAACGGTATTCCGTCAAACCCAGTACCGGTCCTGATTTTCTAACACCGGAGAACAACGCATCGAGGGCAGAGAAAGCGCAAAACAAAAACTGGCCGGGATTCGATCCCGGCCGGTTTTCGATTCAGGTTGAAGGTGAGCTCAAGGTACGAATACTTTGAGGCGAACGTGCCACCTGGTGCTTTGGCCCGGCTTCAAAGTGACCATGCCGGTATCCATCGAACCCCATTCCTTGCCGAATGGGTCAGCGAAGTTGTACTGGTCTTCAACGGCCACGAACTTGGCTGTCGGCGGAGCGTAGGCCTGGATGGTCTTGATCTCCGGCGAAAGACCTTCGATTCTCACGCCGTAGTTCGCGGCTGGGTCGATGACAGTGACGGTCACCGCGCCGTTTTTCCAGTCGAGGTGGCTCCAGTTGTCGTCGTAGAAGTTCTTATCGAGCGGCTTGCCACCGGGGGCTCGCAGATCGTATTGCCCCGTCACAGGCACCAGTTTGCCGGTGGGAAAGACATTGTCGTAGTTGTCGACCTGGGCCAGCATGGAACCGGGGATGTGCAGCTTGACCTGTTCACGGTCTCCGGAAGGCAGGTTGAAGTAGGGATGCCAGCCGATGGCCATGGGCTCAGCCTCGTTGCCAACGTTGCGCGCAACGATGCTGGCGTCGACGGCGTCGGCCGTCAGAGTGATGGTGTAATCGAGGTCGGTCTTGGAGAGCCAATGACCGCCGAAGTCGCCCGCATGAATGACGCCGGTGACTTGCTGGCCGCCCGGGATGTCCTTTACGCGCACATCATCGGCTTTGGCCTTGAGAATGAGGCCGTGCATGGCATGACGCTCGGCGCCCGGATTTTTGCCGATATTATTGGCCGGCAAGGTGAGGGTGTGACCGTCCCACTCGGTGGTCAATGTTTTGCCGTCCGGGGAGAGTTTGCCGCGGATGCGGTTAGGGTAGGGAACCAGGAAGGCCGCGCCGAGCCGGTAGCCGAGGTCACCATTGGCATTGTCCTGCTCGTCGAGCATTTGCTTGGCACCGGCCAGGTCGGGTGAGGCGAGCACATTCACTTCACCTTTGCCGGGAAAGTTGGCAGTAATCTGCAGGAGTTCCATGCCGCGGCCCGGGGCGAGTGTGACGCTGGTGAACTCCGGCTTGGTTTTGCTGGTCGCGGTGCGAGTGAGGGTCACAAGTTTTTCGCCGCCAATCTCGGTGACACCTTGGGCGTGGCTGCGCGCGAAGAAGAAGCCTGCCATCAACATGGGCAGGACAATGGGAAGGGCGGCAAGTGAGTTGACCATTGGCTTCATCTGGGTCCATTCCTGAAATGCTGTCGAATTTTCGGAACCACGCGGCGCGGTGATTTTTCCCGCAAAAGAAAGCGTATTCCGAAGGCGGCCCCATTCTACCCCAATCGGCCAATCCAGAGGGGTTGCCTTGCGAGATTCGAAGGCGGAACGAGGAAATCCCCACGGCCACAGATTGTGCGGCCGATTGCGCAGACCAACGGCTGGCTCAAAGGCCGGATGCATTTGCACAGACTAAACCGGCACTCTCATTTTTCGCTTGCAATCATGTAGTGGAACTTACAATCCGGATTGGCGACAAAACTGCCGCGATGGTGAGGCTAGTCCTCAACAGTTGCCGAGCCTTCGGCAAAACGTCAGGATTCGGTCATGCGACCTGCTGGTAGGAGGCCGGCTCTTTTTTGGCAAATGCGCCCGCTTTACCGGCGTCCAAAAAATGTTGCGCATCGAGGCGACCGAAAACCTCGATCAGCTTTGCGATCACTCCGGTCCAGCCGGTCTGATGGTTCGCTCCTAATCCAGCACCGTTATCTCCATGGAAGTACTCGTAGAAAAGGATGTAGTCCTTCCAGTAAGGATCGCTCTGGAATTTCTTGGTCCCTCCATATACCGGTCGATGGCCAGACTTGTCGCGCACGAAGATCCCGGTCAATCGATCGGCAAGGTTATGGGATACCTCGAACAGATTCATGAGGTTTCCCGAACCCGTCGGGCACTCAATCTTGAAGTTGTCACCGTAATAGAGGTAGTAGGACAATAGGGCGCGAATCAGCAGGGCGTTGACGGGCATCCAGACAGGGCCGCGCCAATTGGAATTTCCGCCGAACATACCCGTGTCAGATTCGGCGGGAAGATAATTGACCCGGTATTCCTGACCTTTGACATTGATGACAAATGGATGCTCGTCATGGAAGCGGGAGAGTGCCCGAATCCCGTAAGGGCTGAGGAATTCGTTCTCGTCGAGCATGCGAGTAAGAATCCGTCGCAACCTCTGCTCATTCACCAAGGCAGCAATGCCGCGTTGGGCATAGCCCAAATGGTCGCCTCCCGTAGCATGAATGCTATTGCGCAGTTCTGGCATACGTTCCAGCCGTTCTCTCAAAGTCTCGGTCACTCGCGGTACCCGTTCGCGCTGCCACGGCTCGATCACCGTGGAAGCGCACAAGGGCAGTAGTCCTACCATGGATCGGACTTTCAGCCGACGGGCACTCCCGTCGGGAAGGCGCAGGACGTCATAGTAAAAACCATCCTGCTCATCCCACATTCCTTCCGGTCCAGTCTGATTCATGGCGTTAGCGATCCACAGGAAGTGCTCCGCAAGCTTCAAGGCCATGTCTTCGTAATGGGTGTCGTAAGCCGCCAGCTCGACGGCAATTTCTAACAGGTTCTGTGCGAACATAGACACCCACGCGGTGCCATCAGCCTGTTCAAGGTTTCCACCGGTAGGCAGCGCTGCACTGCGGTCGAAAACCCCGATGTTATCCAGGCCCAGGAAACCACCTTCGAAGAGATTTTTGCCGAAACGGTCTTTGCGGTTCACCCACCAACTGAAGTTCAGCATGAGCTTGGAAAAAGATCGCCTGAGGAACTCGAGGTCGCCTTGACCTTTAAGGGCCTGCTCGGTGCGGTACAGGAAAATTGTCGCCCAGGCATGCACCGGTGGATTGACGTCGCCGAAGTTCCACTCGTAAGCCGGGATCTGACCAGTGGGATGCATGAAGAAATTTTGCAGCATCAGGTCGAGCTGTTCTTTCGCGAAATCCACATCGACGGAAGAGAGAGCGATGGTGTGGAACGCCAAGTCCCATGCGGCGAACCACGGATATTCCCACTTGTCGGGCATGGAGATGATGTGCTGGTTGACCATGTGGAACCACTCACTGTTCCTCATGGAGCGTTCGCCGGGCTTCATCGGATCGTCACCGTGCTCTGTAAGCCATTTATCCACATCGAAGAAGAAATATTGCTTGGACCACAGCATTCCAGCGAGTGCCTGCCGCATGACAAGGCCTTCATCTTTGCTGACGCCGCCCGGGATGATTGAACTGTAGAAATCATCGGCCTCGTGCTGCCGTGTCTGCATAATTTTCGAGAAGTCTTTAAAGGGATCGCCCATGACACTCGGGGCCGCATCACTCAGCCGCAAACGAATTGTGGATGTCTGTCTTGCCCCCACCTGCAACTCGTAGTGTGCCGCGGATTTGGTTCCCGTCTTTTCGGGGTTAACCGTAAGTTGATTTCCGTTGACTACGTAGTTGTTGATTCCGTCTTTCACGTAAGGAGAGTCGTTGGCAGTACCGAAAATCCGCTCATTGTTCGTCTCGTTTTCTGTGAAGAGCAACGGGACGCCTCCCTCGCAGTACAAATAGCGCTCTCCCAAATCAGCGTGTGATGCAGCAACGATTTGAACGTCCTTCGGCCCAAAGACCAGTTTCAGTGACGGCTTCGGGGTACCGGGCCACCAGGTCCAGGTGTTGCGAAACCATAAAGTCGGGAGGACGTGCAGGGTGGCTGGCTCAGCACCGCGATTACTCACGCTGATCTGGATCAGGATGTCCTCGGGCGACTGCTTGGCATACTCGACGAAAACATCAAAGTACCGATCATCATTGAAGATTCCCGTATCCAGCAGCTCATATTCCATGTCACCACGATTGCGCCGCTTATTCGTCTCGACCAGATTGTCATAGGGGAACTCTGCTTGCGGATACTTATAGAGGTACTTCATGTATGAATGCGTAGGGGTGCTATCGAGGTAGAAGTAATATTCCTTGACGTCTTCGCCGTGATTGGCCTCGCTGTTGGTCAGGCCGAACATGCGTTCCTTGAGAATGGGATCCTTGCCATTCCACAAGGCCACGCTGAAACACAGCAACTGCTTACAGTCGCTGATGCCGGCAAGGCCATCTTCGCCCCAGTGATAAGCGCGCGATCGGGCCTGGTCATGCGTGAAGTAGTCCCAGGCATTGCCATCTTTGCTGTAGTCCTCGCGGACCGTTCCCCATTGACGTTCGCTCAGGTAGGGTCCCCACTTTCTCCAGGGAATCCTGCCGGGGCCCAATTGTTGAAATCTGAGGGTTTCGAGCGAGCTCGCCTCTTGCAGTCGGGCTGATTCAGCAGTTTGGGTCATTTTTTCCCTCTCCTGTTTGGGTGATCGCTTCACACAACATGCCAGCCAGCACATGCAGGCCAGCGCGGGTCGCTTCAAAGAAATTTATTGAACATGAATCGCTGCACCCGAATGAGCGTCGTCGCCCGGAAACTTGATGGCGACGATGCTGGGTTGCTTCGTAGCCACCTCTCTATAGATAAAAATTGCGGTGCAGTTGCGAATAGCAAGGGACGCCCTTGCCCGTCACTTGAGTAAGTGGATCACGAGCCTGCATCATTGCAAACTGGCAGATGTTACAGGCCGGAGCTATTGAACTTGACAGGACGGCTCCGGTAAACGGCAAGCCCCCGATGAGAGTCGGACGGCATTCGGCCGGTGAACCGCAAGAACCGCTTTGGGGGAACATATTCTGCCCGAACATGTTCGAGATGAATCTCAAATTGGCATTGCGTATCAGCCGGCGTCACCAAAACTATCAAGTGGATCGGTCTTTTCAAAATCTTGGAGGCCATTCCTCTATCGCCGTCAGCCCAGGAGACGGTATTGTGAGGGTGTGATTGATCGCTCGCGTTGGTTGCGTTGATGCCAGACCCATCCGGATGATTTCGCGGGCATCGAACATTCAGAAAAGTAAGGTCACAGCCGCCTTGGCCGAAGACCGCTCTTTTTGAGCCGCTTCCGCACGACGGCTGCTGGATCAATGCAAAATGTGGAGCGGAAAATGGCAAATTGCATTTTCAGGATTCGAAATTGGAGAAGATCCTGCGTTGTGTTTTTCTTCTTGACCATTCTCATTTGTCTGCCAGTTTCGGCCAAGCGACAAGACCTGGTCATTATGAAAAACGGGGATCGTCTGACGGGAGAAGTGAAGAAACTGGAGCACGGAGTCCTGTTTGTAGATCTCCAATATGTATCCGGCTCGGTTGGTTTGGATTGGCTGCAGGTCGAGCGTGTACAGAGCACAGGCGGGTTTCAGGTCGTCCTGAAAAATGGTGAGCGCGTCGCAGGCACAATTGAAAAGGTGACACCAGCGAATGCGGCCGACAAGGACTTTAAGATTCACGCGGCTCCTGGTGACGTGCGCGCTGCGGCACCTGACGTAGTCACGATCCAGTCGCAAAAGCCAAACTTCTGGCGCCAGTTGAAAGGTGCGATCGACTTCGGATCCGATTTTACGAGTGGCAACAGTCAGATCTCTTTGAGCGCAGATGCAAGTGCCAACTACCTTTCAACGAAATGGACCGCTGGCGCCAGCTTCGATTCTTCTTTTAGCGGCCAGTCGGGCGGCTCGAATTCGAATCTGTTTGAAGTGCAAACGCTTGACGGGCGGTTTCTGAGCCGGAATTCAGTCCTCATGGGTTTGGGGGACTTTCTACACAGCTCTCAGCAGGACCTTTCTCTTCGTACCACCCTCGGTGGAGGGTATGGGCGCTATCTGATTCACACCAATCACAATACTCTTGGTTGGTTGGCGGGTGTTGTTTATACGCATGAAGATTTCGAATCGAATGACCAACCCGGCGGCCAAAACGCGGAAGCTCTGCTCGGTCTTCAGTACCAATTGTTTCGTTTTGACCGATATAATCTGCAGTCCCAGCTTTTCATTTATCCGGGGTTGACGGATGCCGGGCGTATCCGCATGACGACCAAGACGACGTTCAGTATGAAGCTGGTGAACAATTTTCATACTGACTTATCCTTCCTGGATAATTTCGATAGCAGCCCGCCTTTCAACGCGCAACGAAATGGACTCAGCATAAGTAATAGTGTGGGCTGGACGTTCTGATTTTCTGAAACGGGAATAGCGAGCAACCCCACGTTTCTTTTTATAGTGGCTCATGCGCCCAATACCGATATTTAGCGATTCGATTTCCTGACTTGGACGACGACACTCTTTTCGTCGTTCCAAGCGAACCCGCATGCGCAGAAAAGGCAACGGGTTCCGACTGGACGTCTCGCTGCTACCTATCGGCTGCATCCTCCATTATTGACTCGGAGGTGGAAGCTGGTGATCCGGCGGCGGAAGCTGTTGACCCGGCGGTGGGAGCGTCAAGGGCGCAGACAATCGAAAACTGAGCGCCGATTCGACGGGGATCTCAATCTGCTGGTTCCCGGTGGCTGCTCCTCCTGCCAATCCGGCACCGGCGCCGAGCAGCCCACCAATAAGTGCTCCTTTACCTCCGCCTGCTATCCCGCCGATCAAGGCACCCCCGGCGGTTCCTCCGCCAGTCGTCGCGGCTGTCCTTTTCCCTTTTCCTTTGACCGTGTTTTCGAGTACCGCGGTCCTGATGTGATAGTTTTGCCCGCGGACGGTAATGCTTGTGAGAGCCAGGGAGAGTTCGCCTTCACCCTTGATCTTGCCTTTTGCCTTGGCCGTCACCACCGTCCCGCTTACGGTTGATCCTTTAGGGATCGCGGTGCTATCTCCTATACTCACCGGTTGCGCCAGCGTGGCGAGAAAAGTTTGGCCTGTCTGGCTGGTCTTGGAACTCAGAGCTTGCCCCACTCTCACGGTAAGAACTGTCCCTGCAGGCACGACAATGGGCGGAGGCGGTGGTGGCGGCGGCGGAGGCGCCACCGGTTGCGCGGCCTGTTCGGTAGGCGGTTCAGTTGCCTGTTCGGCCGACGACTCCACTGCGACCTGATCATCGACGGCCGTGACTCCCGGCTCTTCCCGGGCGATCTCTTCCACCTTCTTCTGCGCGGCGGGGGTTTTAGCTTTGCCGGTCAGTGTGACTTTGCCGTCGTTGGCGGTGACGGTGACCTGGGAGCCCTTTGTGTCCGGATCGGCCGCAACCTTGGTCTCGACGTCCTTCGTAACGGTCTCGTTGCCTGGCTTTGATTTACACCCGTTCGAAATTCCGAGCAGGGCGGTCAGAAAACAAATTAAAAGACACTTCATGTAGGTGCGCATTCGACCTCCTCAGTGGGTGCCACCGGGGCGTCGCATTTTGCAGGTCAGCCCAGGTACGCGACCCTCTGGCGGGAGTCTATGGCCATCGGGCCGGTTTTGGTCACTGGCAAAACTGACAGATGCGTAGAATCTGCACCATTGGGCTAGCGCGATCCGGCACAACCTCAAATCGTTGCGCACCTTCGCTTGTGTGGCTGCTAAGAATTGAATGGAAAGAATAAAAAAAAGATCTGGATGTGAGTCCCTAAATTCCGAAGCGTTCCGCTTTAAAGAGTGAAGGCGGTCGATTAACGACGCTTCCCCGAGAGGAGAAACTCACATGAACCGGATTTCAGCAATTGGTCTGCTCACCATCGCTTCGTTGGCAACGTGCACCGGTGCCATCGCTCAACAGCCCACACTCAAAGCGAATATCCCCTTCGGCTTCACCATAGGCGATACCTGGATGCCGGCCGGTGAATACACAATCTCAACGCCCGTCCGCGAGGTCGTCCAAGTTCGCAGCGCCGACCTTGCCAAAATCGCATCAATCGTGAGCATTCAGAGCTTCAACGAGTCTAAATCAGGAAGCCAGCTGGTATTTGACAAGTACGGCGATCAGTACTTTCTCCGCCACGTCCTGTGCCCCTCTATGGCTTCGTTGAACCTTGATGTCCCGCAAGGGAAGGCTGAGAAGAAGGCACGCTCCCGCGCCCTTGAGGCAAATCTTCACAGCGGAGAAGAAACCATGGTTGCTGCGAAGTGATGTCACAGCCGAGTGGCCATGCTCGCGGGGAAAACCCACCTCTGGAGCATGGTCACTTTTGTCTTTCTCAAATTCTCTCGCTCCCTTGGTCACACATCTTCTACATCTCGAAAACGCGCAAGACTCGCTTTCTCAATATCAACCTCCTTGCTTGCTTCCTCGGATGTGACTATGACGACTCTCGCGCACATAACGGCCAATCTCAGAAGGTTCAAGAGAATCCCAGGCTGGATTTCTCTGCTCGAGAGACCGATTTCCACCGGCAAGAGAGGATCATACGCCGATATCTCCGCCATTCCCTCCAGAAGGCTCCCACGAAATGCAGCGCCAAGCACAACAAATTTCGACACACAAATCGCGAGCGAAGAACTCGCACTTGCCGCACGCATTCATTCGGAGCTTATGTCAATAAGGCTGCCGAATGTTTCGTACGCTTGTCTGAAGGGTAAGACGGTGCCATGCCGCGCGATCGGTGGAGACTTCTTCGATGCAATCGCGTTAACCGACGCGCTCTGTGCTGTTGTCGCCGACGTCTCTGGCAAGGGAGCGCCTGCCGCGATTGTGGCAGCCATGCTTCAGGGAATCATTCATGCCCAGATGTTGGCCGATCAACCCCTGACAGTCATCGCCAGTATGGTAAATGAGTTTCTCTGCTCCCGCGCAACCGGGAAATTTGCGACGATGGTCCTGCTAAAGGTTCGTGCAAACGGAAAGGCTGAGTATGTGAATTGCGGTCACGTTCCCCCCGTTCTGGTGAACAGCGCGAGCGTACGTCGACTGGAGGGGAGCAACGTGGTCGTAGGCCTCCTCGCGGCGGCGCAATACAAGTCGGAGGTTTGCGAACTCATGCATGGAGACCGAATCCTGGTCTTCACGGATGGCATCACCGAAGCGGAGAATTCTCAGGGCGAACAGTTTGGAGACTCAGCGCTCGAGACCCGGACTCATCTGTACAGCCTGGAATCCGTTTTCGAACATGTTTCGAAGTTTCAAGGAACGCTGGAACGAAGTGATGACTGGACGTTATTTGAGTTGCTTTACCGAGGTAGAGAACCCATGGCGGTTTGTCCAAGCTAGATCCAATCCAGTTGAAACGGTGTAAACTGAGGCGCAAGGGGCCAACCTGGAGGTGTAGGTTGAATTCCGAATCGGGCGAAATCACTCAGCTTCTTGCCAAGATGAAAGTTGGCAACCCGGATGCCGAGGCGCGTCTGTTCTCCCTTATATATGGCGAGTTGAGGCGGATTGCTCGGAATTACATGTACAACGAGCGCGCCGACCATTCGCTCCAGCCGACGGCATTGGTTCATGAAGCTTATCTCAGGCTCTGCAAAATGCAATCCGTCGATTGGCAAAACCGATCGCACTTTCTTGCTGTGTCCGCACATACGATGCGCCGAATCCTTGTCGACCACGCGCGAGCCAAGCACGCCGAAAAGCGTGGGCTTGAGTGGAATCAGGTGAGTATTGAGGTCGGAGAGTTGTCCGCTGCAGCAGAGTCCACCGTCAACATAGTGGAACTTGACGAAGCGCTCGGACGCCTGGAGACCTTCGACCAACGTCAGGCAAAGATAGTGGAAATGAGGTTCTTCGGAGGGCTCAGCGAGGATGAGATCGGCGCGGAGCTTGGAATCTCAGAACGAACCGTGAAGCGGGACTGGCGCATCGCGAAAGCCTGGTTGTACCGCGAACTCTTGCAGAGCGGTCGATCGGCAAACGTTCGAGCGGCAGCGAGCCACTAGTGAGGCTCGCCTGGATACGAAGCCGAGTCAGGTAGTACGGCCGCATCCCCGGCAATCGTTCGAAGAAGAAGCACAGCATCATCCCGCTTCTGGTCATAACGCCCAGCTTTGAGAAATGGCGCAAGAGCCGGATACATGTGCCCAAGAAGTTGATACGACCTCAACGGGTAGTAAGTGCCCTTCATAGTGCTAATGATCTCGCCAGCCTCCTTCGAGGAAACGATTCTTTGTGCGACCGCAAGACGTAACGCCGAGCGAATGTTCACCAGGGGTTCGGAAACAGTGCGATCAGCGAGTGGATCGTAGGCAACGGCTACTTCATCATCCGCGTCGATCACCCGATCACGGTACATCTCAAAGATTTCACCCACGCCGATCATGCCATACATGTGCATTTCCGCAGCTCGTAGTGCCCCGATACTGGATGCCCCGTAAACACGCACTCCGCGATCGAGGAGTGCAATAATCTCTTTCGGTGAAACCGCGAGACTCTGATGAAATACGCCATCGATAATCCCAACAATCTGAGTTTCGTCTGGCAGCGTCGCGAGATCTCCTCGCTTGATTGGCGGCAGGTAGGTTGCGCTAAGGTACGATTGCGCTGTAGAGAGCGCGAGAGTCGGCCCCAGGTAAACGAAAATGTCAGACATGGGTTCGCCAAAAGTCTTCCGCGCGCCGCCCCAACTTGGCGCGATTGACCGACCAGGTTTCAAGTCCTGGGACAATGACTCGCACAACGGAGTAAGGAGCGCCGTGAGGGCTGAGATCAACCGCAATCACCTGATTGATCCCGCGCCGTTTCAGCGTTGAAAGAATGTGGTCGAGGTCCTCCTGCACGTCATCGTAAACGGCAGATGGCAGGGCCGAGATGCTCTTGCGGACGCGAGAATGGTTGATGGTCCATATCCGGCGATTCACCTCGGAGATGCGGCGTGTATGGGAATTGAATATGGTTCGCTCGGTGTCCGGCGGACACAGGTCCTCGCGCACTCCCTGGATATCGACGCAACGCGATTGCGCGGCCTCGGTCAACGCCCGCCTGACTGCCACGCGGGCATCGGGATGTGTTCCGAGTCCCGCATGGATCATCGGGAAATCGGGAAATTCCTCATCGAGCACGGCAGCGAAGACCGTAGGAACGCCAATGTCGGAAGTGATGTCGTGCACGACTGGCTGTAGCCCTGCGGATTCGAAAAGCTCCACCACCCCATCGCTTTCCAGTTCCAGGCTTTGAAACACTTCAAAGTCATCTTCTCCTGAGTTGGCGGTTTCCGGATCCACGAATCGCCTGCGAGTCCAGGGAATCAGATGAGCCCCAATATCAGCCAGAGTCCACGCATCCCTTTCGATAAGCTCGCACAGCGCCTGACAGATGGCTTCTTCTGCAACATTTCCTGATGCCAGGCCGTTGGTGGAGCTGAACGGGGCGAACGGGCCGGGCAATGTGTTCTGCCATAGATAACCTGCCATCTCGGCCGGCACGAGAATGTCGCATTGCGAAAGGAGGTCATTGCCGAGCACCCAGGAATACTCGCGCGTATCAGAATAATCAAGCAAGAGTTCGAGCATTGCCTCACTCGGATCCAAAATTTTATAGTCTCGGCGAAGATCTTTAACACTGCCCGTCACGATAGGCAATTGCGCGCGCAAGGCAGTTTGCCTTTCGATTGCTTCCATAAGAGCTCCGACCTTCGCGTCGATTCGATCAAGTCCTTTCCCCGTGTAAACGGAGATGATATCTCTCGATTTCGGGACGATCGCGCAATAGGTTGGCACACCAAGGCGGTCCATACCGGTGATATCACCAAGCCGAGTCACCCCCAGCAAACAGGCCTCCGCAAAAACCCGACGGAATGTTTCGTCGGGAGCGACGCTGCGTTGCGTTCCAACTACCTTGCGAAGTTGCCTGGACTTCGACTTCCATTGAGGGAGCATCACCCGCGTCCGCAACACTCCATAATGCAGATGCCATGAACGGGAGGACACTCGGCAAACAAGTGCTCAATATCCTTCGCCGTCACCCCAGGACCGAGCGATTTCGCAACTTCCTCAACCGTCATTCTCCCGGCGTGTTTGTAGTGAAATTCCCGTTGACTGGGTTCGAGCGAATTGAGAAAGAAACAGTACTTCCTCAAGTAATCGCGGAAGTCCTCGTCCGTAATCCCGATCTTATCGAGAATCTGTTGACGGGTCATGCTTCGTTACCTCCCGTTGCTGTTTGTCAGCCAAGAATCAATCTTCTTACCCATTGAAAGACAAAAATCAGAGCAGGTTCAGTGTCGACATCAATACCTTGAATCGCGCATCAGATCGCAGCGGATCCATCAAAGGATCAACGGCCAGGAAGAGCATATCTGTTTGTTTGTCTTCATGAGACTTCTCGAGATAAGCAAATGCCTTATCTTTATTTCCCAGTTGTGCACAGAGTGCTGCGATGTAGTAACTGGAATCAACGCTTTGATTTGACATCTCAAGCCGTTTCAACAGCGTCAAAGCACTTTGTCGCTGTCCCATTCTTGCCAGGGCGATTCCGCGTAACGCATCCCTCAGGTCCCGAGGTGCTGACGGATCTGGCGGTGCTTCGACTAGTACTCTTAACGCCTGTGCCGGCGAGTTAAGCCCCAGGTAATCCTGGGCTTCACACTCGATTGCAACTGCGGATGTGTGAAATCGAGCTCTGGTCTGCTCGACTTTACGAAGCGAGCTTTCGTACTTTCTCGAAAAATAGGCCGCAGCGGCTTCCGCTAGACTCGTGCCAAGCGTCTTTGGTACTTCCCTGTCCGCATAGGTCAACTGAGCTCGCGCCTCCGCGAAACGGCCCCGAGCGGTCAACAGATGCAGAGCATACGAAAGGTGTGCCGGCAGGTAATCCGGCTCGACTTCTTCGGCGCGTTTGAAGTCCTCTTCCGCTCCGCTCCAGTTATAGTCCCTAAGTATCTCCACCTGTGCCAGCGAAGTGTACGCTGCGGCTAAGGTGCTATCGAGACGAAGAGCGTGGCGGGCTGTGGCCTCAGCCTGATTTAGCAAATCAACCGGAGGCTCAGGGCGGCCATTGTTAATGGCCATGAGCGCATAACTCCTTGAAAGTTCCCCCATCGCTGCTGCATAGGTCGGATCCGCATCGATTGCCTGCTGGAAGAATTTGACTGCTCTTTCGAAGCCGGCATAGGTGTGTTCGGCAAGCGCGCTCTGTCCTTGAACGAACGCCGTCTCGGCAGCGGGAACGCTCGAGTGCGGGCGCGATCGCTTGTGCGCCGAACCCTTGTCGGTCCGCGTCCGAAGTTGATATGTGATTTCCTGCGCAATATTTTCGGCCAGAACGGGCTCTTCCATCTGTTTGCGCGTATAGCTCTGGCCCCACAGTTGGAACCCGGTGCGGACGTCCACTAGTTCCATCTGCAGGATGGGCTCGCGGCCGGTTTTGACGATGGTCCCGTTAACGACAGTGTCGACATCCAACTTCTGTCGGATCGACTGGATGTCGGGAGCCTTGCCCAGAGCGCGTACGGTGTCTTGAGACGCAACTCTAAGTCCAGACACCTCCGCAAGATCGTTCGTAAGGCTCAACGTGAAGCCTTCGGCAAGCGCATCCATTTGAGGATCATTTCCCCGGTCAACGATTGGCAACACCGCAACTGAAGAGCTTGTCCCGGCTGTGCCGCCGCCATTTGTCAAGGTGGTGGGACGCTCACGCCAAAGGAAAATTGAGGGTACCAGAATGGCAATTGAAAGTACGAGCACGCGGATGGGCCAAGGGATCGCACTCCACATCGAGTTGAGTCTGCGCCGCTTTCCCGATTCACTCTTTCCGGCGGTCGCGAAACTGGTACGATCCGGTTGCGAGTCCGCGGGCAGGCAGCTCGGCACGGACTGCAGCGAGTTGAGCAGTTGCTCTACACTCTCGAATCTATCGTTGGGGTTGGGCTGCAGACAGCACGCGATCATGTCGATCCAAGACTGGTCGATTACGCGGAGATTTCCCTCGCCGGAGTTTGAATCTATGCCGCACAAAGTAGATTCAATCTCAAGTCGCGATCGTCGATAGGGCGAAAGTTTTTGTGCGGTGAGCGCCTCATAGATGACGAGGCCAAAGGAATACAAATCACTCGCCGGCGTGCAATCCCCTGTTTCGATTTGTTCTGGCGCCATGTAGAAAGGCGTTCCCACAGGCGCACTGCCCGGCACTCCCGAGACTGTGAGCTGCGAAAACGCAGTCTGTTCCTGTGTGCGTATCAACTTCGCAATTCCGAAGTCGGTCACGACAACTCGTGGCTCGTCCTGTGTGCCTGACAAGAAAATGTTCGATGGCTTCAAATCGCAATGAATGACGCCCGCAGAGTGCGCTGCATGAAGGGCATGGGCGATCTGCGTCGCGAGGACTTGAACCTGTTCTGAGGGCAATCTTCCTGATCGACGGATGCGCTGGGCAAGCGTTTCACCGACCAGCAACTCCATGGTGAGGAACGTGATTCGAGTCCCGAGTCTGGCTGCCTCGCCTTCAGAGGGAACATGGGTTTCCAGGTCGAACGTCCTGCAAACATTCGGATGAGTCACCACTCGAGTCGCATTTACTTCGCGCTTGAAGCGTGAAAGCACGCCCGGGATATCGGCGATATCAGGTTTAATTACTTTGATAGCGATCTGTTGCTTAAGGTCCAGGTCTACTGCCTTGTAGACTTGTCCCATGCCGCCCTCGCCGAGGTACGCGAGAATTCGGAATCGGTCGCAAAGTGTGTCGTCGGTTGCGAGAAGCCCGCCCTCGGTCAGCGAGGAGTACCCCGCTATATGCGGTAATAAATCTCCCTCGAGGAATTTGCTCGATTCTCGCTCCGCGGCAAGCAGTTGGTGGACTTCTTCCGCCAGTTCGCGATCTTCTCCACACCGATTCGCAACAAATGCTTCCCGTTCTCCTTCTTCGAGAAGAAGAGCAGCTTCAAAAACGCTCTTGACTTCCTCCCAGCGAGTGGAAAGCATGGCAAACCCGCTTGTTAGAGATCAACCAATGGGTCATTCAAAGCTATAGCCCAATGTCGAGATCGGAGCTCTTGGGAAAGAGCCGGGGAATGCGAACCCGTTGGCCAGAACTAGATGATAGCACCGCAGTTGCGGGGAGCAGCCGGGTATTTCCATCCATGGCCGCTAGGAGCCAGGTTTGCTTGCTCAGAATGTGGCGGGCTCCTCGATAAAACCCAGAGCGATGGGCCGCAATCACGCAATCAATGGGGCTGCCCGGGGAGTCGGGACTCTGCCCAACGTCTCCGCCTCGCCCGCCATTGAATGGACGATCATGACACGGGGGCTTTCTATGTCCAGGTTCGCCTTGATCTTGCCTGACGACCAAGCGCCCTAGGTAACTTCCACAGACCGAACGATCAAAGCCGATGGCCTTAAATTAAAGTTCCCGCCACCAGTGTTGAACATGCCGACGACTAATTGATAACTGCCCGCGGCGGGAACGCAATCAGGCGACACATCCAAGTAACCACTTCCGTGAAATGGAACAGTAGTATCCCCGTAGTTCACGCCGGCCAACACAATGTTCATCAGAGTGTTGTGTTCAATTGGATTGACACTTACACCTGGACTGGGAGGGGCAAACATGATGGTGGGCCCCGGGCCGCCCCCATTCTCGTTGGAGCCGTCCGGACGCAAGGCAAAGAGGACTTCCTGAATTGCCGCGCCTTGGACAAGAAGCGCAAACCCAACATCATTGTAAGGTTCAAAATCGGCCGTAATCACGCTCGCAGAAACAGTCAGTTTCTGAAGGCCATTGAGTGCGAAGGGAGAGGAGGAAAGGAATGATCCAACAGTTCCAGGGCGCCAATCAAAATAGGGGTTGTTCATCAGCTCAAAGTTCCATTGTGCAGCGAAGACGCTCCAGCCTACGCCTCCCCGATTTACTATCCACGTGTGCGGCTTGCAGCCGCGGCCCTGAAGTATGTAGCCGCCGAGACCCTGGACTGTGAAGTCGAGTTCCAATAGCATCTGTGCCTCCTGGGTTGTTGCTTGTGGGTGCAATGAGCGGGGTTTTCTCAACGCTTCTCTTTCGAGAGCAGATCCTGGTCTGATCAGGATCATACGCTGAACTGTCACTGCTCGGGTTCCCGCGGCGAGCGTGGATAACAAATCCTCTGCAGTTGGCTGGAGATCCTTTGGAATTGGTTGGGGCGCTGCACAGTGATGTGCTGATTTCCTGTGACGAAATCGATCGCACGTCGTACGCTTGCGCTGCCGTTCTTGAATCGCATCTTACCTGCGCGACAAGAGTGTTTTGCCGCAGTCCTCAAAGAGACAATATCGAAAGCAATCGCGGCCGGTTTGCATCACTGCGCGTAGCCAGCCAGTTTCAGCACATAGGAATAGCTCCCGGGCAGATGGTCCGGCAGCGTGACCTGCAAATTACCTTCTGCAACCTTCGTCTCGAGCGGCTTGCCATCGCCCAGCATTGTCACCTGCATGCCCGGCCGCGCGGCTACCCCCTCAATCGTT
This sequence comes from uncultured Acidobacteriaceae bacterium, assembly GCA_963800145.1. Taxonomy (GTDB): domain Bacteria; phylum Acidobacteriota; class Terriglobia; order Terriglobales; family Acidobacteriaceae; genus Telmatobacter. Next base: position 896,014 of record CAWCZX010000003.1, read on the forward strand.
GCGGTTCGCGCTTTCGGATTTCCCAGGATCGTCGCGTACACATCGCTTCCCTTGCGCGTGAAGCGCAGATCATCGCCTTCGGCAGTCTTGCCCACGGCGCGCTCCCACGGGACGCTGTCGTAGATCGCTTCGCCATTCTGCTTGAGCCAGGCACCCAGCGCCTGCAAGCGCTCCATCTGCACCGGAGGAATGGTTCCATCGTCTTCCGGCCCCACGTCCAGGAGCAGATTGCCATTCTTGCTGACAATGTCCACCAAGAGCGCAATCAGATCGGCGGGAGCAATGGTTTCAGCTTCACCCTCGGCGCGGTTATACCCAAACGACCGCCCCAGCCCGCGGCACTCCTCCCACTTCTTCGCAGCGATCTCATCCAGCTTCTGATACTCCGGCGAAGTAAAATCCGCGTGCTTAATTCCGAATCGATCGTCGATGACTCCATCCGGCACCGCGTTGTAGTAGTCCGCCTCAACCTGCATGGGCCGGCCGGTCTTCGGCCAATCGATGTCATTCCAGAGAACCGCTGGATGATAACGATTGATCAGCTCATGAATCTGAGCGAAGGCGTAGTCCCCATAGGCCTGTGTTTCCGGCTTTACCGTCTCGTAGTCCGATGTCGCCTCGATGGGGCCGGCGTTGAAGGTCCAATCGTATCCGCCGGAGTAATAGAGTCCCATCTTCATTCCTTCATTGCGTACGGCCGCAGCCAGGTCGCCTACAATGTCACGCTCGGCGTGTCGCTCGTTCTGAGGAATCGAAGGATTCGGATTCGCCGTCGCGCTCGGCCACAGCGTGAAGCCCTCGTGGTGCTTGGTCGTCAGCACCACGTAGCGCGCCCCTGCATTGTGGAAGATCTTTGCCCATTCGTCAGGTTTCCACTTCTTCGACTCGCGGTTGAAGATGGGAGCAAAGTCGTAGTAGCTGAAGTTCGCCCCGTAATGTTCGCGGTGATAAGCCTGCGTTGGCGAGCCCGGAACCCGCATGACGTTCAGGTACCACTCCGCGTAGGGGTTGTTCTTGATGTAGTCCACGTTGGCAAAGTCGTGCTCAGGATGCGACAACGGCGCCCAGCCCGGCACCGAATACAATCCCCAGTGTATGAAGATTCCCAACTTTGCTCCCGCATACCACTGCGGAAGCGGGTGACTATCAAGCGACGCAAGGGTCGCCTGATAGTTCATGTGCTCTTGTGCCGTACACACTCTGCTGGCCAGCAACAGAAACCCTGCCGCGATCAAGAAGCGTTTAACTTGACGGATCATTGCCAATTCTCCCACTGCGCTTTGCCGCGCGGCATCACATCGTAATAACCGGCGACGCTCCCGTCAACCTTACCGTGATCGCACGTGTCGCAACTTGAAGTAAATCGAACTTCAGGCGAGTCGCAAATCTTGTTTCGCTAAAAGCTGAAATTACGATTTTGCGGTTGCGATAACAAGGCAACGCACAACAGAGCGGCGAGGGTTGCGACACGCAAACAATCCCTCGTATGCCGGCTTCCGGCAGGCGGATTTTAATGAGACGGCTCGCAGGGCTTGCCATGGCACATCGCGCCGGTAATGCCTTTGCCTTCAGCGATGGTGTAGATGCGGTCTACCGCGGGCAGCCTCAGGGTCTCTTTACTTCCCGAGGGCCAGTGAATCTCGACCGTGCCGGCATCGCTGCCGTCGCCCAGACCGAAGTGGACCCGAAAATCGTTTGAGGAAAGGTAGCTTCCGCCGCTCAGAACGTCTCCCCGCTGACGCATCCCGTTCGCAGCCAGGTAGACGGTTGCGCCGATCGCGTCGCGGGGGCTTTTGGGTCCGCCGATGAGCTTCATCTCGACCCAATGATGGTGGTCAGGATTGACGTTACGCAACAGCACCGGGACGCCATCGATGCTGTTGATGACCACGTCGATTTTGCCGTCGTTGAAGAGGTCCCCAAACGCTGCGCCACGGCCCACGGTGAGCACCGCCAGCCCTGTTCCCTCGACCGCAGGCACCAGTTCGAATTTGCCGTTGCCCAGATTCTGATAGAGCAGCGGTCGCTGGGCGTAGCTTTGTCCCCACCCCGGATGCTGATCGACCTGTGGATAGACGCCGCCGTTCACGATGAACAGATCCTTCCAGCCGTCATTGTCGTAATCGAGAAATCCATCGCCAAATTTCACAAAGGGGATTGAAGACTGGGCAATTCCGGCCTGGTAACTGAGATCGGTAAAGGCCCCTGTGCCATCGTTCCGGAAGAGTATGGGGAAATCATCTGAGAAGGTTGTGCTCACCACTGAGAGGTGTCCGTTGTTCTCATAGTCTCCGACGGCGAGCCCCATATTGGCCGCCTCGCGTCCGTCCCCGTTGAGCGCGAATCCGCTTTCGTAACTCAAGTCCTTGAAGGTGCCGTTTCCCTTGTTCATATACAAATAGTTCGGCGTGGAGTCGTTGGCCACCAGGAGATCCGGCTTACCGTCGTTGTTGACGTCGGCAAACAACGCGTCGAGTCCGTAATAACCATTGGGACCGTCCACGCCCAGCTTCTTGCCGACATCGGTAAAGGTACCGTCGCCGTTGTTGCGGAAGAGATGGTCGTGTGCTCCCTGAAGGCCGCGCGGGCCGCACATCACCTGCACGGCGCGGTACTGGCAGTAGTCGTAACCAGCGGTCTTTGACCCGGTGAGGGGAGCGTTTTTAAGGTCAAGATCGATATACCCGGCCACAAAAAGATCGAGATTGCCATCGCCATCGTAGTCCCCGAAAGTGGCGCCGGTGTGGTCAATCGCCACGTCGGATGAACCTTCGTCGAGGGCCACACCGGCATGCACCGCGACATCGGTAAACGTGCCGTTGCGATTGTTGTGATAGAGCCGACTCGCACCGACATTGGTCACGTAGAGATCGGGCCAGCCGTCGTTGTCGTAATCGCCGACGACACAACCCGTTCCCCATCGGTCGTTCGCCACACCTGCGCTCGCGGTCACGTCGGTAAATGTACCGTCATGATTGTTATGGAAGAGCGCCGCATGCGGTGAAGGCGCTTTGCCCGCTAGAGCGTCCAGCGTCGACCCGTTCACCAGATAAATATCGAGCCAGCCGTCGTTATCGTAATCAAGAAGGCAGACGCCGGAGCCCTTGGCTTCAATGATCACTCGTTTTTGCTGTGTACCGGTCACGTTCCGCCACTTCGAGAGCCCCGCCTTTTCGGTTGCATCGATGAACACAATCGGACCCGTCTTCACAAAGCCACCGGCTGTGATGGGACGGTGCTGACTATCGAATACTGCTGCCTGAGGGCCGGCATTGGTCATTTCTCCGCCTGCTGCCTGACCCTGCTGGCCCGCGGCGATTACCGAGGCTGGAGTGGTGCGCAGCGCCAGTGCGAGCAAGGTGCAAACCGCCGACAGCAGAAAAACGGGCGGGAGCCATAGATGATCAATGCATCTCCCAATGCAGCCATGCAAGACAGAGCGCAGGGGGTAAACGCAGCGCCGATAGAATCGCAACTTATTTACCTCTTCCGGAGATGGTACGGCACTTGAAGGTTTAGATGAGCCGGTGTCTATGCGCATGCTCTACACAGACCGCCTGCGCGCGACAGATCGCATGTTCACCGCCAGAGCAGAATTCGATACACCGAGCGGTAACCCCGACGTTTCAAGACTGCTCCCATAAATTCCTCCCCCTGGCCATCCGAACCACCGCGAAACGCGCTCAAAACGGCTTTGTCGCGACGGAGTGGCGGCTCGTACTTCTTACCTCGCATTGAATCAATGATCTACACCGACAACCTAATCGCCTACCGCCGGGTTTAAGAAAATATCCTTGACAGGCACTCGTCCAGCGGCTAAAGTTTCGCGCCGTGATAGTAATCGATAACTCTTCGATTACTAAACTTTCTAGAGTGTATTCGGAAAACGTTATCTCGCTCGTGCAGGAATCATCAAAGGAGGCGAGTATGCAAACGTTAGTCAGAAGACTCCGGAAAAGGGGCTGGTATCGTGGGCTGCTTGTGATGCTTTTGAGCGTTGCGGGTTTAGTGCCCCCGGTGGTCACGGCTCAACAATCAACCGCGAACGTTAACGGCGTCGTCAAGGATTCAAGCGGCGCTGCAATTGCAAATGCACAGGTTGAGCTCACGAACGTCAATACCGGAGTCGTGAGGAAAACAGGCACAAATAGTGACGGGATTTACGACTTCCCGAGCGTCGTGCCGGGCACTTATAGCATGCAGGCGTCCGCAACCGGCTTTTCTGTGGTGTCGCAGCCGCCGGTAACCCTCCAAGTTGGCCAGACCGCGACGTTCGACTTTCAAATGAGAGTCGGCGCAACGTCGAGCACCATCACGGTGAATGCCGCCGCGCCCGCGTTGGAGACTGCAACTGCGGAACTGGGCACAGTTGTCTCGCCGAAGGAAATGAACGACCTGCCTTTGAACGGCCGTAACTTCACCCAGTTATTGTTGATCACGCCGGGTACGGTGAACCTCAATACCGACCAGAACAGCGGCGGAGGCGGCGGATGGAATGGTGCTTCAATCGGGCAGTTCAGTTTCCCGGCGGTGAACGGCGCCCGCAACCGCAGCAACATGTTCATACTGGACGGCTCAAACGATCTGAACACGCTTTCGGGGACATACAACTATGCGCCCATCGTCGATGCCATTCAGGAGTTCAAGAGCCAGGGGCACAACGATCTGGCCGAATATGGAGGGGCTGCCGGCGCCGCGGTAAGCGTGGTGACAAAATCCGGCACCAACCAGTACCATGGCGACGTTTGGGAGTATCTGCGCAACGAGGTGATGGATTCGCGCGGCTTTTTCGAGGCAGCCCGCGAGCCCTTGCGGCAGAACCAGTATGGGGCTTCGGCCGGCGGTCCTCTCTCGATTCCAAAACTGTATAACGGCAAGAACCGCACTTTCTTTTATGTAGCATGGGAAGGCTACAGGTACGCCTCAAAATCGGAAACCGGAGCGCTGGCGCCAACGGCCGCGATGGACGCCGGCGATTTCAGCGGCGTTGATGCAACCATCTACGATCCGGAGACAACGACCCTCAGCAACGGCGAGTACACGCGCGAAAGCTTCACCCAGGAGTACAACGAGCCGAACCCGGCTTATTGCAACGGCGACATCAACTGCATCCCAAGCAACCGAATCAGTCCCGTCTCGAAGCTGTTCCTATCGATCATCCCGACAGGCAGCGCGACTACGGTCAACGGGCAGAATCTCTTCTACCCCCAAAACACCGATTTCACCCAGGATTCGGGAACGCTTCGGGTCGACCAGAACTTCGGCAATAACAACCAGGTGTATTTCCGCTACAGCCAGTTCGATCTGTTCAAGACATCGCCGTCGGATACAATCGGCAGCGCCTTCGTGCATGTCCCCGGCCACAACTACATCGGGCACTGGACGCACGAATATAGTCCGACAACCTTCTCGGACGTGTACTTCGGCAGAAACTACGGATTTACAACCACCGGCACCAGTTGGGCCGGCGCGACCCCGTCATTTTTGGCGCAATTGCAGCAGGCCGGGGTGTCCACGTACTGGATGACGCTGAACAACACTCTCTATTCTCCGCAGTATACGGCGGGTAATTACATTGGATTAGGCGGTTCGCAGTTGCAGGGCTCGGGATTAGCGGATGACTGGCAGTTTGGCGGCTCATTCTCGAAGATCATCGGCAGGCACACGATCAAGGCCGGCGCCGATTTTGAGACCAACAACTTCACTTCGCCGATCGCATACGCGGGCGATGATTTCGAACCACAGCAGACCTCAAGCCTCGGGGCAAGTAGCAGCGGTGGCAATAGCTGGGCGTCTCTGGTGCTCGGAATTCCGAACGGAGGCAGCTACCGGAACATCTTCGAGGATGCTTCGGGCGGCTGGATCGACGGAATCTACGTCGAGGATCAGTTCAAGGCAACGAACCGTTTAACGATTAATCTCGGCTTCCGCAACGATATGATCTGGACGCCGATTTATGGGACCGGCAAAGGCGGGAACTACTATACCGGCAATGCCAATCCCATCACCGGCAAGTACGAGCTCAACGCGCTTCCGCCGAACTGCTCGGCAACCCAGGGCGCGCCCTGCATTCCGACAGGCATCTACACCGCGTCAAGCACACCTGCTCCGGGCGGGCTTCCTGCGAACGCCTTCGTCAGCCCGACTCTGCGCGTGATCAAGAACTCGCTGGCCGATTGGGCACCCCGGCTCGGCCTGGCCTACCGTCTGAACGACAAGACCGTGATCCGTGCAGCGTATAGCCGCTTCTACGACGAGTGGGCCGACATCACCCAACTCTCACAGAACTTTGGTGGAAACTGGCCGTCGGTCAGTACCATCGATAACAGTAATTTGAACGCTGCCGTTCCCACCGTGACGGCCGCCGATCCGCTGCAATTTGGCAACGGCGGAGCGGTCGTTTATCCCATCAACGACTTCAGCCAGGTCAGCCAGTGGATGGTGGATCCGAACTTCCAGACGCCGGTGTTCGACCAGTGGAACGTGGGTATTCAGCGGCAGTTGCCGGCTAATTTGACACTCGACGCGAACTATGTCGGTTCGAACGGCAGGCATGAGGACTGGGGTCCGGCCTTGAACGTGCCTCAGCCCGGACCCGGCAGCCAGCAAGCCCGGCGACCATACCCCTACATGCAGCCGCAATGGTTTGACCAGAGCGTCGGCAACAGCCGCTACAACGCCTTGCAAGTTACCGTGCAGGAACATGCTACGCATGGAGTCACCTTCCTGGCGGCTTACACGCTTTCGCACGCAAATGCCGATGGCTGCAACCTGGGTGCAAGTTGCGACGAGCAGAATCCATACGATCGCGCCAGCAGCTACGGCACCTCGGACCTCAACCAGAAGGACGTGTTTACGGTAGCATTCACGGCGGCATCGCCATTTGACAAATCACAGAGCAGGTTCGTTTCCACAGTGGCTGGCGGATGGGCGCTGAATGGTATTGTTCAAGTCACGTCGGGGCAGCCTTACACGGTAACTGCGGGTGGCGACCCGGAGAATGTCGGTGGAATCAACCAGGAACGAATGAACCAGGTCGGCAACCCGAACTCCGGGCCCGGTATCCATACCCAGAAGGAATGGTTCAACACAAGCGCTTTCGCGGTGCCGACCGGGTATACCTATGGCAATGAAGTGGTGAACCCGCTCGTTTCGCAGCATTACAACAATGTGGACATGTCCCTGTTCCGAACGTTCCATCTAGGGCTCGGAGAGAGGAGATACTTCGAATTCCGAGCCGAATCGTTCAACCTCTTCAACAACGTTGTCTTTGGCGTTCCGGACACGTCCAGTACCGACACGACTTATGGCCAAATCACAAGTGAGCGCACGGGCCAAAACGGCCAACCGGCGACGCGACAATTGCAGATGAGTCTGAAGTTCTACTACTAGTGCCGTGAATTCGTGCTTTCGCAATCCGATCCACGAATCTCGGGTGCCGACTGAAACTCCGATAGTGTCATCGCTGCGCAGTATAGCGGTGGTGACACTATTCTCTTCAAAGCCTCGATCTATGCTAGAAGATTGAAGACGAAGAGGAACGCGTTTGGCGGTGTTGATTCTATTGGTTTGCTCTGTTGTGATCGTTGGAATCGTATTTGCTTTGGGGGACGTATCGCCCCCGGCTATTGATCCGGCTTCGATCGTCAACGATTCCCGGCGAACCTTTCTGCGCGCGACTAGCTTGCTGGCTCCGAAAATACTGTTTCCGTGGTTGCGACCGGTCCGAAGCGAGCACATCCAGAATTCCTTCCCGGCAACGGCACCTCCACCAGCGATCCGGTTTGAGGACATTGCTCAAAAAGCCGGCGTACATTTTGTCACCGAAAATAACCCCACCCCGGAGAAGCACCAGCCGGAGACCATGCCAGCCGGTGTCGCCTTATTCGATTACGACGGGGACGGTCTGCTCGACATTTACCTCGTCAACGGCGCCGAGATGCCATCCCTGGTGAAAACGGGCCCGAAGTATTACAACCGGCTGTTTCACAACAACGGCAATGGAACGTTCACCGATGTTTCCGAGCATGCCGGAGTGACCGGAGCAGGTTATGGGATGGGCGCGGCGGTGGGCGATTACGACAACGACGGCCGGCCTGACCTGTTTCTTGCCAACGTCAACGGAAATCAGCTTTTCCACAATAATGGCGACGGCACCTTCACCGACGTGACTGCGAAAGCTGGTTTGAGCGGCGCGCTTTACAACGGCCGTAAGATGTGGTCCGTCGCGGCCGGCTGGTTCGACTACAACAACGACGGACTGCTGGACCTGTTTGTGGCAAATTACTGCCAGTGGGATCCGCGCTACGAACCTGTCTGCATGGGTCTGGATGGCCGCGGCTATTGTCACCCCGGTAGCTTCGCTCCGCTTCCCAACACGCTGTACCGTAACAATGGCGATGGTACGTTCACTGATGTTTCGGCGGAGACCGGAATTTCAACCGTGCTGGGCAAGGGAATGGGAGTCGTGTTTGCAGATTACGACGGCGACGGCTATCTCGACGTGTTTGTGGCCAACGACAACAGCCCGAACCTTCTCTTTCACAATCTCGGGGGAAAGCGATTTGAGGAGGTGGGTTTTCAGGCAGGCGTGGCCTACAACGACGAGGGGACCGCGCTTGCAGGGATGGGCGCTGACTTCCGGGATCTGAACAACGATGGCTTACCGGACATCTGGCATACCGCGATCGAAAACGAGACGTTTCCATTGTTCATCAACGAAGGCAAAGGGCTCTTTCGCAATGCGAGCCAGCAGAGCCGACTTGCGAATTTAACCAGGCCGATGTCCGGCTGGTCGAACGGAATCGTCGATCTCGACAACGACGGTTGGAAAGACCTGGTGGTGGCCCGCAGCAATGTGCTGGACAATATTGGGGAAATTTCACGGCATTTTCGCTACGCCGAACCGAACTCGGTCTTTCGCAATCTCGGCAACGGGCAGTTTGAAGATGTGAGCGCTTCTGTCGGGGCCGATTTTATGCGGCCGGCTCCGCATCGGGGGCTTGCGTACGGGGATCTTGACAACGATGGACGGATGGATCTCGTAGTGACCGCTCTGGGCGCCCCGGTCAGCGTGTACCGCAACGTCACCGAAACGCGCAATCACTGGGTCCTGCTCAAACTGGTCGGAACGAAAAGCAACCGCATGGGCCTTGGCGCGCAGATTAGGGTGACCACCGACGATGGCAGAAAGCTCTATAACGAGGCGACGACCAGCACGGGCTATGCCGCATCAAGCGATCCGCGCGTTCATTTCGGCCTGGGTAGTTCGCGTGTGATGAAGGAAATCGAGATCCGCTGGCCATCGGGAACACGCCAGCTGTTGCAGGATGTGACTGCGGATCGCATCGTCGAGGTGACCGAGCCCCGCAATGGCAGTCAGCAATGAATGTGGGCAAGGTGGAAAGCCGGAGCGTATCCATCGTGATGCGATCGCTCATTTGCTGTAGTGCATTTCTAGTGTGTGTTATCGCGCGGGCCGCGGCGCAACTGCCGGAAACGTGCAAACCGCCGGCATCGGCTGCGCACCCGCCCGCCGGCACTCCGCCTGCACGAGTTTATGACGCCGAGGGCGTCTGGTTCGCAGAGAAGGGCGATCTGAAATGTGCAGTCGCGGCGTTCAAACAGGCCTTGCGGCTGGAGCCGCGCTTGGCCGAGGCGCATTTCGATCTTGGGCTTGTTCGGCAAAGTCAGCAGCAGCCTGACGCAGCAATCAGCGAGTTCCGCCTGGCGCTGCAATACGATCCTGCATTACTCGAGGCACATTGTGCGCTAGGGTCGTCCCTCGGTGACCCGGCCGAAGCGGAAACCGAATTTCGCAAAGCACTCGCAGTGAACCCGCAATTGGTCTGCGCCCTGGACGGGATGGCGCAGGCTCTTGTGAAGGAGAAACGATACGATGCCGCCATCGATTACTGGCGCCAGGCCCTCCGGACCCAGCCGGACGCTCCGGACTTGCAGCTCGCTTTGGCAACGGCGACATATAAGTCTGCCAAGGCCAGGCAGGCAGATGGACTATCAGCCCCGGATGGCGCAGGGGTAGCTGACGCGATTCGAATCCTAACGGACTTGCTCAAGAGCCATCCCGACACAACGGCTGCATATCTCGCTCTTGGCAACATATATGCCAGCGAGCGCCGTGATCGCGAGGCCGCCGATGAGTACCAGGAGATAACCCGCCGAAATCCCACCGATACGGTGGCGCTGGCCGCGCAGGTCAAGGCCCTCATCGACGCATCAGCATATTCCGAGGCGCTTGAGCCCGCCCGCGATTATGTTCGCCGGAAGCCGGACGATCCATCGGGGCACGTCATGCTTGGCACGGTGTACCAGCAACTGGGCGATTATGCCAAGGCAGAGCCGGAACTTGAGATAGGAGTCGCCAGGACGCCCGACGATTTTGAGGCTCGATATCAGCTCGGGCTCGTTTTGGCGCGTATGGGAAAACCCGATCGGGCCCTGCCCCAGTTGCAAAAAGCTGTCGCGCTAAAGCCTGGAGACAGGGCGGCCCAGTTCCAGCTGGTCGCTGTGCTGCGCTCGCTTGGTCAAACGCAGGAGGCGACGCAGCTAGTAGGGCAGCTGCGGAAAGAACAGGGCGAAGAATCGCTGAATAGCCAGTTGACATCTGAGGGAACCAAGGCGAATCAACTGCTGCAATCCGGGAAACCGTCAGATGCGGCGCAGATTTATCGCCACATGCTCGAAGAGAACCCGGACAGCGCCCAGACGGCTTACAATCTCGCGCTGGCCCTGGAAGCGATGAATGATACGAAGGGCGCGGAAGACGCACTCCGCAAGGCGATCGATATCGACCCGAAGCTGGCGCTGATTCGCGCCGAATTGGGCCGCCTGGAGTTGGCCGGAGGCAACCTCAAATCCGCGCAGAAGTGGCTTGAATCTGCACTGGACCTGGAGCCCGAACTGGCAGAAGCACGCGGAAATCTGGCGATGGTTTACGCCAAGAACGGCGATCTGGTTTCGGCTGAGAAGCTTCTTCGTCAGGCTATTGAAGACGATCCGAAATTCAAGGAAGGTCATTTGAACCTGGGGTTGATTCTTGCCCAGCAGAAAAGGGACACCGACGCCGAGAAAGAACTGGATAAGGCCATCGCGCTGATGCCGCTGGACCCTGCCACTTTGTCGACGGTTGGAAAAGCAAATGTACAAATGGGCAAGTTGAGCGAAGGGATCGCGCTCCTTCAAAAGGTGGTGGAGCTTGCGCCCGATCTGGCCGCTGCGCATCTGGATCTGGCGCTCGCACTCGCCGACAGCTACGACCTGTCCGCGGCCCTGGCGCAAACCGGCGAGGCAGTGCGCCTTGCTCCGCAGTCCGGCGTTGCCCATTTCTATCACGGGCGAATTCTGTACGATCTGGGCCGCACCGCCGAAGCACAGACTGAGTTCGAAACTGCCTGCCGCCTAAATCCGCAGATGCCGGAACCACGATACTTTCTCGCCCTCATCGACAAGCAGAAGGGCCAGTACAAGCTTGCCGCCAGTCTGCTCGGGGAGACCGTCAAGCTACAGCCCAGCAACGTAACGGCCTGGTATATGCTTGGCGAATGCCTCGAGCAGGAGTCGCAGACTGCGGAGGCGCTAGAGGCTTGGCGAAAGGCGATCGCGATCGATCCGAAGTATAGCCAGGCGCTGTTCAGCCTGGCACGCGCGTTGCGATCTACTGACGGGGCTGAGTCGGAACAGTTGATGATGCGCTACATGAATGTCCAGAAAGAGCGGCGCATCCTGGACCGCGCGGACACGCTGGCGAACAACGGTGTTGAGGCGGCGTCTGCTCACGATTGGCCCGAAGCGATTCGGCAGTTGAAAGAAGGAATCGCCGCATGCGGCGACTGTGCGGCGAAAGCCGACCTTCACAGGAAACTCGGCATCATCGACTGTCAGGCTGGCGACCTGGACAACGGCGAAAAGGAACTGCTGGTCGCGAAGGCGCTCAAGCCGGCTGATCCCGTGACCCAGGCTGCTCTTGAGTTGATTGCCCGGGCTCGCAGCGAGCACCCCGCGTCCGCCAACGGGAATGCGCGTTAGAAGGATTTCTCCGCCTGCGTTCTGGGACTCACCTATCGACCTAGCTAATTCTTACCAAGTTCCGCAAGCCGTTCTTCTGTTCACTGGAACCGGCGCATCTTGAATTTGTGGTGGCAAGACTGCCGATTCGCAATCACCTCCAGACTGCGATTTGAGTCAGACGAAATCAGACTCGTCAGCAAATACTTCCTTGGTTTCATCCGGGCCAGTTTTGAATGGCAAATGATCGCATCGACTGTTCGTTTCTGGTCAGCGAGTTTCGATCCCGGACAAAGATCGCATCGTCGCTCGCCACCCCGGAACTGAACTTACTTTATGAATCAGTGACTTGAAGTTAGAGCGTTTTGGCTGGCTAAGTGCACGGCTCCAAGTAGATCGCACCTCGCGCAGAGACCGGTCAAAGCAGGTCTGCGAATCTCAAAGCCCTTTCCCGCGCACCCGGAGATCTAGGAGGATTCTTAATGTTCCGATCCATTGCTCGCGTCGTGCTCCCTGTTGGGATGGTACTTATTTGCGTCTTGGCGTCGTCGGCCAACGCCCAAATCTCGCCCAGCCTACCCAATCCGATCGCAGCGTCGAATCCGCTGACGACGACGTTATCCATTTTTCGCAGCAATATGCAGGACAAGATCATGAAGTCGGCGGATGCGATGCCAGAGTCCAAGTACAACTACCGGCCGACAAAGGAAGTTCGCTCGTTTGCCGAGATTCTGACTCATGTGGGGGATATTTCCTACATATTGTGTTCAAACGCAAAGGGTGAAGCCACCCCCGGCACGGCCGCCGCCAAGGGTTCGAAGGCCGAGATCGAGGCCTACCTCAAAGGCTCGTTCGATTACTGCGATGGCGTGTACTCCGGGTTCACCGATGCGCACCTCAATGACCCCGCGAACTTCTTTGGCGTCAAGACGAACAAGATGTTCATTTTGACGCAAGTCGGAAATCATGACGCCTTGCATTACGGCAATCTCGTCACCTATCTGCGCATCAATGGCGTCGTGCCATCCGGGGGCTGGTTTTGACGGCATGGCTCCCGCGTTCCACTCTCCGGGTTTTCGTTTTTGGTTTTTGGTTCAAAAAATCCAGTTGCTTTTTAGACGGATTGTGTTACAGTCGGTAACACTATGGACGGTAACACCAAGGCGAACCATGATCCCGGCGAGTTAGGTGAACTGGAACGGAACATCCTGCTCATTGTTTGGCGTATAGGTAGTGTCACCGCCGACCGGGTTCGGGAAGAGCTGGACCGGCCATTGAAGGACTCCACGGTTCGTACAGTTTTGCGCCGGCTCGAAGAGAAAGGCTATCTGGCCCACAGCGTCGACGATCGCGCGTTTATTTACCGGCCGGCACAATCACGACAGCGTGTAGCCGGGCGCGCCGCGAAACGGATTGTGGACTGGTTTTGCGATGGGTCCGTCGAAGCGCTGCTCGTCGGCCTGGTTGATTCCAAGGTGCTCAATCGCGCAGAACTTCAACGGCTCGCCGAGCACATCGCCACGGCCCAGAAGAACGCTCCAAACGCAAAGAAGGAGGATCAATGATTCCCGTTCTTATCGATGCTGCAATGCGCTCGCTATTCGTCGGCCTGATTGTCGCGGTCGGCTTGCGGGCTTTCCGGATTCGCAATGTCTTCGCGCAAAAAGCGGCTTTGGGCCTCGTGCTGGCCGGTGCACTGGCAATGCCGTTCCTGATGCCAATCGCGGATCGTTTGCAACTTCTGCCTGCGAACGCAAGCATTGTGCTTCCTGCACATCCCATGACCCTCCTGGAAGAACTGCAGGTAAGACTCCAGGCGAAGAGCGGTTCCGTAACGCAAAGCAAGTCCGTCGCCTCGCCAATTCCAACCCCCTATTCGCCACATGCTGAAAGGCCTTCCGGGTCAGCGCTGGATTCGGCGTCCGCTCCACGCGCCAAAGAGCCCCGACCATCCAGTTCCCAAGCCGTCTCCTTGCAGAAAGAGGCCGGCACGGTGAGCGCCAATACAGTCGAAGAAACGCAGCCGTTGGCTCAGCACAGCCATGTGGCGTTCTCGCCAGCATCGCTCGCTCTCTCGATTTATCTCGGGGTAGCCTTATTGTTTGTTCTGAGACTCGCCCTTGGGCTGGCTGTAACGCTTCGTCTGTGGCTCACCGCCGCGCCGATTTCCACGCGCGTACTACCCGACATTCCCACAGGGCTCCCTCTCCGCGCCAGCCCCAAAGTCTCCTCACCCTTGACCATCGGTTCTGCCATCCTGCTGCCCGCCGATTACGATACCTGGGACAAAGAGAAGGTTCGCATCGTGCTCGCTCACGAACGTTCGCATATTCGTCAGGGTGACTTTTACCTTCAGCTCCTCGCCAGCCTCTACACCGCTCTTTTCTGGATCAGCCCATTGGGCTGGTGGCTCAAGAAAGAACTCGCTGACCTGGCCGAAGCCATCAGCGATCGTGCTGGAATCGAGCAAGCGCGAAGCCGCACCTCTTACGCGCAAATCCTCCTCGAATTCGCGGCCGCGCCGCGCCCAACCGCATTAGGAGTCGCCATGGCACGTTCCAGCAGTCTTGCCCGCCGCATCGAGCGCTTGCTCAATGACCACGCATTTCGCCAGTCTTTTGCCGGCGGCCGCCGCGCACTTTTCGCAGTTGTGCTGGTGCCAGTGACGCTTTTTGCTGCGACTGCCATGGTGCGAGTACAAGCTGCTACGCATTCTGTGCATGTTGCCTGGGTCGCATCCAGCCCCTCGCCTGCTCCTGAACCGGCACTAGATCCTGAAACTGCCAATCCCACGCAGCAGGTCGCTGCGGACGATAACGCACCGGAACAGCCTCGCCCTTGCAGAAGGGCCCGATGCCCAGGCAACCATTGCAATTTCTCCTGAAGCGGAAACGCCGCTCATCACGACGCCTGAAATTGCTGCCACGCAGGCGGCCCCGAACTTGTTCCCAGTCCCCGCTTTTGCGCGTGCGATCGTTGCGCAATCGGAGTCAAGTAACGCTATTGCGTTTGATCGCGCACTTTCGGTCAGCGGTGAAGCGCAACTGATTGTCTCGACGGGTTCAGGCAATATCCATCTCACGCGCGGCACCGGTGACCAGATCCAGATCCACGCCCAGATCCATGTGAGCCGCGAAGGCAGCGAAGAGCAGGCTCGCCAGATCGCAGCGAATCCTCCCATCGAGCAGAGTGGTAATGTGATTCGGGTCGGACAGCAACATGAGCATTGGCGTGGAATCAGCATCGACTACCAGATTGAAGCGCCCGCTGGAACCCTGCTTGAAGCTAACTCCGGTTCAGGCGACATCGTTGACCAGGGCGTTGGCAAGAACGCGAAACTCGAAACGGGCTCTGGCGACATCCGCGCGAACGGCCTCGACGGCCCCTTCGTAGTAAATACCGGCTCCGGCAATATAACCGCGGAGGGGACCGGTCAGGGAGATGTGAAAGCCGAAACTGGCTCGGGCAATATCGAGATCAAGGACATCCACGGCAGTTTCCGCGGCCAAACAGGTTCTGGCGATATCAAGGCGACGGGCACACCCTCTGCGCCATGGACCCTCGAAACCGGCTCAGGCAACATCGAAATCTGGACCGGCAATGCGCCGCTCACTCTTGTTGCCTCAACCGGATCGGGTTCGGTAACGACGGACCACGAAATGATGGTGCAGGGTTCTCTGGATCACCATCACATCAAGGGCAATCTGAACGGAGGCGGCCCGTTAGTCCGGGCTCAAACCGGCTCAGGTGACATTCGCGTCCATTGAATCCATTGGATTGAGATGAAATAGAACTCGAACCTGCGGTTGGCGGGAGAGTACTGCCTCGGTTTGATTCCGTACAGAGAATCTCAACTGCGGACGAATCTTGCATTGAGCGCCGGCGCCAATCTCTCTGAAAGGAAGCGATCGTGGCGTTCGGTGTGCTGTTCGAGCCTTTCACGATGAAGCGGCGGAGGTCGGAATAGATGGTCGGCGATTTAAAGCACTCTTTGCGGCAGCTGCGTCGTTCGCCCGGATTTGCGGCAACCGTGGTGATCACATTGGCCCTGGGAATCGGAGCTACGACGGCCATCTTCACGCTGGTGCACCAGGTAATGCTCAAGTCGCTGCCGGTGGCGAAACCCGAGGAGCTGTGGAGGATTGGGGACAAGATTCGCTGCTGCAACTGGGGTGGATACACGCAGGGTAACGACGGCGATTTCTCCTTGTTCTCCTGGGAGGCTTACAAGAACTTCCGCGCGCATACGCCGGAGTTCGTTGATCTCGCAGCCCTGCAGGCAGGCAATGCTCCACTCGGCGTCCGGCGTGCAGGATCGCAGGCCCAGGTCGACACATTCAACGGGCAAGAAGTCTCTGGAAACTTCTTCCGCACCTTGGGCGTGCAGCCGTGGGTTGGCCGGCTGATCACGGACGCCGACGACCAACTCGGCGCTCCCGCGGTCGCAGTCATGAGCTATCGCATCTGGCAAAACAAATATGGTTCCGATCCTTCAGTCGTCGGAGCGGGTTTCCAGATCAATGGCCACGCGTTTACTGTCATCGGCGTCACTCCACCAGGATTTTATGGGGCAAAACTCGCCGGCTGGGGCATGCCGGACTTCTGGCTGCCGATCACGTCCGAGCAGATTCTTGCCGGAGATGTGTCGCGGCTCAAGCGGCCCAATGAAAACTACCTTGACCTGCTCGGCAGAGTCCGCGCGGGTGTCGTTCCGCAGACACTCGAGGCCAAACTGCGGGTGGAATTTCACAACTGGCTGGCGAGCCATGTGCCGGAGATGGAGCCCGGCGAAAAACAGCTCTGGCAGCAGCAGACGCTGCACCTGATCCCCGGCGGAGCGGGCGTGTCGGCCATGCGGGATGAATACCAGGAAGGGCTCAAGCTGCTGCTGATCGCCGCAGGATGCGTGCTGCTGGTGGCTTGCGGCAATCTCGCCAACATGATGCTGGCACGGGGATTGAGAAATCGAGCGCAGGTTTCCGTGCGCGTGGCACTTGGAGCCTCGCGCACCCGGCTGATCCGCAGCGCCCTGGTCGAAAGCGTGATACTCGCCGTGATTGGTGGCGCTGTTGGAATCGCCGTGGCTTATGCCGGAACGCGGCTGATCCTGTATCTCGCCTTCGCGATGGGAGGGCCGAACAACTATGTTCCCGTGAGTCCTGCGCCATCCTGGCCGGTGCTGCTCTTTACCATGGGCATTTCGATTCTGACGGGAATCCTCTTCGGTTCGGCTCCAGCATGGATGACCTCTCATGCCGATCCGGTCGAAGCCCTGCGCGGAGCAAACCGTTCCGTCAGTGGAGGCCGCTCATGGGCTCAGAAGTCACTGGTCATCGCGCAGGCGGCAATGTCGTTGGTGCTGCTCTCGGCCGCCGCCATGCTGGCGCAGAGTCTGCGCAATTTAGAGCATCAGGATTTCGGCTTCGAGATGCAGGGCCGTTATATTGCGTGGATCAATCCGACGCTCGGCAACGACAAGCCGGAGCAGATGGAGCAACGGTTCCGGCAGATTGACGACAGCCTGAAGCAGATTCCGGGAGTGCGGATGGTGGCTCCTGCGCTTTACGCCCCCATGACCGGCGATAGCTGGAACGACGGAGTTCGCATCCAGGGCAGGCCCGAGCCGGGGCCCAAAGAAGACACGGGGGCAGGCTATGTGCGAGTGATGCCCGGGTTCTTTGAAACCATCGGAGCCAAGATGGTGATGGGGCGGCCTTTCACCAAAGACGATACGGCGGCGACGCCCATTGTCGCGGTTGTCAACGAGGCTTTTGTCCGGAGGTTTTTCAAAGGACAGAATCCGATCGGGCAGCATTTCGGTCCAAACCGGATCAGGTACGCCTCCACCTATGAAATTGTCGGCGTGGTCAAAGACATTCGGTATATGACCTATGACTACAAGCAGCCTGTCGGGCCAATGTACTGGGCGTCGGAGACGCAGACCGCGTCTTACGACGATCCGGACTTTGCAGTAGGCGAGAAGTGGTCGCACTACCTCTACAACATCGTCATCTGGGCGCCGGGCGATCCTCCAGGGATGGAAAAGAAAGTGCGCAAAGCGATCGCCAGCGTCGACCCAAGCCTGGTGATCGATGACGTGAATCTGTACAGCCAAGTCGTGAGCACTGACTTTAAGCAGCAGAATATGATTGCGACGCTAACCTCTCTCTTCGGTCTACTTGGATTGGTACTCGCTGCCGTCGGACTATACGGCGTGATGGCCTACACCGTCGAGCAGCGCACCAACGAGATAGGTTTGCGGATGGCACTCGGCGCCGACCGCGGACACGTGATCGCAATGGTGCTTCGTGGCGCGATCTTGCAGATTGGCATTGGTTTGGGCATCGGGATTCCGTTAGCCGTTCTGGCCGCGAAGCTGATGAAAGACCAGTTGTATGGCGTGCAGCCATGGGACCCTGTGATGCTGGCGGGGGCCACTCTACTGCTTGCGTTGGCAGCGCTGATGGCATCGATAGCGCCAGTGAGCCGCGCTGCCGGAGTGGAGCCGATGGTTGCGCTACGCAACGAGTAGTCGCATATTACGGCAAGCCAATCAATACGCTCACCGAGCCCATTACTACCCGAAAGCCGGCCAGTGCTCGCCGATCCGATGGCGCATGGCCAGAGGCACGTGAATGCACCAGCCACAATGGGCTTCATTCAATGATTCGTCCCGCGAATGGTCCGCGCCGCACATCGATCTCGGGATTCAATTCCTCAGGTTGGTTCAACTCGCTCTTGATGGGGCTGAGATTCCGACGTAACGATCAGAGGATGTAAGGCACCAGCGCAGCGGTCTGATGGGCATAGGTGGCATACGTCTCGCCGAACTGGGAACGCATCCACTGTTCCTCCATGCGGAGCTTGATCCAAAGCGCGAGGAAGATGAGAACGAAAGCGATGAACCCGCGCACTTGGGAGACGGCAATCGCCATGCCAAGGAAACCGGCCAGAATGCCTGTGTAGATGGGGTGACGGACCATGGCATAGGGACCGGTGGTGATCAGCTCGTGGTCCTGCTTAATGGTGACGGAGCGGCTCCAGTTGCTGCCGAGGTGCTCGCGTGCCCAGACAGCGAACAGAATGCCGGCGATGGTGACGGCAGCTCCCAGCCAGAAGGGCCAAAGGCCAACCGGCCAGAGCTGGAGGTATAGCCAGGGCAGTGGGATGCGAGTTGTAGAGAGGAGGACGATCGCGATCAGGAAAATGAAGACGCGCAGGATGCGCGAGGCAGCCGGCTCGAGGCGCTGGGTGGTTTTGGTATTGGCGGCTTTGATCTGCCAGTAGACAAAAAAGAAAACCCAGATCACGGGAAAGAAAGCTTCGTAGAACCAGAGCATTCAGCACCTCGGGGCTCTGCAGGTGTTTACGCAGGTGAGCGAGGGGAAGTTTCAGGACACGCGACATTCGCCGCCCAATATAGCTTCATTCCTGCATCGTCGCCAAGCAAGATGTTCCTGCTAATAGATATCGCTCACTGTTGTCACCCGCACGGAACCCAGAACTCGCCCAGACGGCTCGGTGAGTGCCTTAGCTATTTGGCAGCAACGGACAGGATCGCACGCGTTCCAAACGCCACTTTTCTGAAATGCTGTTTTTTCAACTACGGCCGGAGCCTTCTCCGGGGAATGGATCAGTTTCCTGTTGCTTTCCAAAAGGTATCGTGTCATGCTTCCTGTTGGTAACCAAAAGGTCGAAACAATGAGAAGACGAACAGATATACAGCAGGGCACGCTGGCTTTGATGGTCCTAAAGACTCTCGATGTGCTGGGGCCGCAGCACGGCTTTGGCATTGCACGGCGCGTGGAGCAGATCAGCGCAGAGCAGCTGGCGGTTAACCAGGGAACTTTGTATCCCTTGCTTCTTCGGTTGGAGCAGGAGGGGGCGATCGGGTCGGAGTGGGGGCCTTCAGAGAACAATCGGCGGGCGCGCTTTTACCGGCTGACGCGGGAGGGGCGCAAGCAGCTGCAGGCCGAACTGGCGAGCTGGCATCAGACTGCAGATATCATCGCGCGGTTCCTGGCGATCAATGTGGAGGCGACACTATGAAACTGCTGAGACGGTTGGTTGGGCGCATTCGGAACCTGGTCTCGCGGGAGAGCGGGCAAGAGCGGTTTCTGGAGGAGATGGAACAGCATCTCATTCACCTGACTGAGGAGAACATGCGTTTGGGAATGTCGCCAGAGGAGGCCCGGCGGCAGGCGGTGTTGAAATTCGGCTCTGCCGGGGCGATTCGCGAGCAATATCAAGCCGAGAAGAGTCTGCCGCTGATCGAGAGTGCGGCGCAGGACGTGCGTTATGCGGTGCGGATCCTACGCAGAAGCTGGGGTTTTACGGCAATCGCGGCGATATCCCTGGCGCTGGCCATCGGCGCAAACACGACGATCTTCTCGGTGATGAAGCACGTGCTGCTCGAACGGCTCAATGTGCCGTATGCCGACCGGCTCCGGCTACTGCACTGGCACGGAGACAGGAATGTTGCAATAAACAACATATGGGGCATTCCAGACCCCGGTTCGGGCGGTCTGGGCGGAACCTCGTTTTCTTACCCGGCATTCGAGGAACTGCGTCGCGACAACAGCGTGCTCGAGGATCTGTTCGCGTTCAAGGACTTGGGAACAGTGAACGCGACGATTGAAGGAAATGCGCAGGTGGTGCAGGTAGAGGCGGTCAGTGGGAACTTTTTCGACCAGATGAAGGTACAGCCGGAGCTTGGCCGCCCGGTGCAGGCGCCGGATGATCGCGTTGGCGCACCGCCGGTTGCACTGATCAGCGCAGGGCTGTGGGCACGGGTGTTTGGGTCATCCCCGCTGGTGCTCGGGCGCACGGTCAAGTTGAACATGGTTCCGGTGACGATTATCGGTGTGACACCGCAGGGATTCACGGGTGCCCAAGGCGCGCAATCGGCCCAGGACTTTTTTATTCCGCTGAGCGCGCAGCCGCTTGTGGAGCCGTGGGGCAAAAAAGGATCGCTGATCGGGGAGTCGAGCCCCGAGGTGTGGTGGCTGAACATCATGGGCCGGGCGAAGCCAGGGGTCACTGACGCGGCAGCGCAGGCGGCTCTGGATGTGCCCCTGGCAGCGCTGGTGCGCGCGAACCTGCAGCCAGGCGCGAGCCGGACGATTCCCAGGCTGGATGTGCAGGACGGAAGCCGGGGACTGTTTGTGTCGAAGCAGACGTTTGCGAGGCCGGTGAGCGTACTGATGGGCGTGGTAGCTCTGGTACTCCTGCTGGCCTGCTCGAATATCGCCAGCCTGCTGCTCGCGCGGTCAACGGCGAGGCAGCGCGAGATTGCAATGCGGATGGCCCTAGGAGCAGGACGGACACGGATTTTGCGCGGCGTGCTGACAGAGAGTCTGCTGCTCTCCGCGCTGGGCGGGATCCTCGGTGTAGCGCTGGCGTTTGCCGGTTGCCGCATCTTGCCTGCTTTGCTCGCGAATCCCTGGAAGCCATCGGACTTCACGATGCCGCTGGACTGGGTAGTGCTTTTGTTCACGGGCGGAATCACGGTCGCGAGCGGGCTGTTGTTCGGGATCGTGCCGGCGTGGCTGGCAACGCGCAGCGACGTGGGAGCCTTGTTGAAGTCGGCGATGCGCACAAGCACGCGGCGGCGCAGAGGACTTGGCGGGAAGGCTATCGTCGGGTTCCAGGTGATGTTGTCGACGCTGCTGGTGATTGGCGCGTTTCTGTTTGTCGGGACACTGTGGAATCTGGCGCGAGTGAATCCGGGATTCAGGACCGATCACTTGGTGATTTTTTCGATTGTGCAGCCAGGGTCGCGGTATCCCGCGCCGAATGACCTGGCTCTGCACCGCAGGATTGAAGAGCGGCTAAGGGTGCTGCCGGGGGTCGACGCGTTGACGCTATCGGAGGTGGGATACATCTCGGGCAGCATGGAAAACACGAACTTTCTGCCGGAAGGAGAACGCATCGATCCGGGCAAGGATCAGTCGGCGTGGAATAACGCGGTGGGCGCGGGGTTCTTTCGCACCATGGGAATTCCGATCCTGGCGGGGCGGGACTTCAATGCGGACGACGTAGCAGCGGCCCCGAAGGTCGGCATTCTAAGCGAAAGCCTGGCACGCCGGGCATTTCCGGGGCAGAACCCGATCGGCAGGCATTTCCTTGCGCATTTCCATCCGCTGGAAGGCAAGCCGGGCGACCTGATTGAAGTGGTAGGCGTGTGCGGCGACACGCGGTACTGGTCGCTCAAGGAGGACCCGAGCGGCGTGTTCTACCAGCCGTACTTGCAGACGCCGAATCTCAATTTTGGAGCGACATATGAAATTCGGACGAGCCTGAGTCCGGCGGCAATTGTACCGTCGCTCCGCAAGGCGGTGCAGGCCATCGATCCGGATTTGCCGCTGCAGGATGTCCGCACGCAACAGGAGCAGATTGACGCGTCGATGCAGCAGGAGCGGATAATTGCTGCCCTGACGGCCTCGTTCGGCATGCTGGCGCTCCTGTTGGCGTGCGTGGGCGTGTATGGCGTGATGGCTTACTCCGTGGCGCAACGGACAAGCGAGATCGGGATCCGGATGGCGCTGGGCGCGCGGCCGCGGCAGGTGCTGACGATGGTGCTGTGCGAGGGAACATGGATTTCGGCGGCGGGCGTTGCATGCGGCATCGGGGCGTCGATTTTTGCGGCGCGGCTGGTGCAGTCGTTACTTTATGGGCTGAAGGCAAACGATCTGGTTGTGTTTGCGGGGGCGGCGTTGCTGTTGGTGTTGGTGGGACTTGCGGCAAGTTGGATTCCGGCTCGTCGTGCGGCTGCGGTGGAACCAATGCAGGCTCTTCGACAGGAGTAAGCTTCAACTATCGCAAACAGGCAGATGCGCTCATTGACACCGGTCCGCAAGTGCGCCGGGCGCGCGCCGTCCTCCTCAACGATTGACGCGGCGTCAGTGCTCCGTCGGCGGAGCAGGCGACCCATCGGACCAATTGCCGACCCAGACCATGAGGATTGTGGTTCGCTCCTCAGGGTCAGCCGCGGCCATGATCGGCGAACCGGGCAGATCGGCTCCCCAACTCTTCGCCGCATCGCCCGAGACAAAAAACATCACATGAGGATGCCAGTTCGCGCCCTGGTCGTTTAAGTACTGCTGCTTCGACATCATGTAGCACATCGCTCCCGGCTCCAGCGCGGGCAGTTCCTTCTTATCCAGTGCCGAAGCAGTCTCTGCCACGATCTCCGCTTTCGATTTTCCTTCCAGCACCAGTTTGGTCTTCATCAGGAAGATGCGCGCAAACGTACGCGCGGCCTGCGGATTAAAACAAATGGGGGAGCGGATTTTGGGATTCCAGAATTCCGGAGCATCGGTGGCGGCGCCCCATGATCGCTCCACTACGCAAAGAAAGCCATTCGTGCCTTTTACTGCGCTGGTGAATCCGTTCCGGCCCAGCACCATCACCTCGGCTCCGTCTGAAATGGATGCCGGAGCGGCACTGCGGGCCAGCGCGATTTCAGTATTCTGGTCGGCGATCAAATACTCATCTACGCGAGCCATGGATGGATACGGAGCCTTCTCTGCCTGCGCCGCCGCCGGGCGGGTTGCCCCAGGCAGGCTAAGCTGAACAAGAAAAACCAAAGCGATGAACTTGAAACGATTCTTCCGCATGGGATTCTCCAATAGGCGCTCGTTGTATGTGAGGAAACCCGTCCGATGCCGCCTGTCCTAACTCGATCAGACACAAAGGGACCTCAAGCCGTCAATCCCCGAGTGAACACACGAATGCGCGAATGAGTGCGAGAGTGGCCGAAGCCGACTTGCGAGAGTGATCGCTTCGGCGATATTCCGCCGGCCCACTGAATACCTCACGCAATTGCACCGTCACTCAGGTCGCTCTGCCCGCACTTCCCTGCGACGCCCGGCTGGACGATTACGCTTCATCCCCGGCAGTCTTGCTGGATGCAGTCTCGCTCGGGTAGTTGAAGAAGAGTTGATTCCCGTCGGGATCATCGACGACCAGGAGCCGGTAGCCCCACGAACCCTCTTTGACCGGAACGCCCCTGGCTTCCAGTTCCACGCGCAGACTATCGACCGCGGCGATTGCGGCGTCGCGCGTCGCCGGCTCAACATTCAGGGAAATGAACAACAGCCCTTTGCCAATCTTCTCGGGCCACGTGCTGGCCAGGATAAGCGCGCAGCCCTGCCGATCGACCTGTGCGACGTACACTCTGCCGTCCTCGTCATAGCGCCAGGGACTCGTGAAGCCGAGCTGGTCGACGTAAAAGCGGAGCGAGGCCTCCACGTCGGTCACGTGCAAGACGGGACGCGCGAACCAGTCTGTCATAGGCAATGCATCCTTGAAGGCAACGTTCTCCTGGGCCAGGTCGAAAAAAGAGATGTCATCGTTCTGATTCTGCTCAACGTTGTGAACGCAGCCGGCCAGTCCCGGCAGTTCCGCTCATCTGGCCCCACAAACTATGACGGTTCGATCGACGTCGTTGATGATGAAGGCCGTGAAGTATGCCAAGGCGCCAATCCAAGCTCGGATTCTCAGTTTCCCAAGGCTCAGGCACCGGTCGTTTTTTTTAATGCAAATCATCAACGTGCGCCGTCGGCCCTATGCGCGGCCAGCCGGCTGACAGCTTCGCCTTCTTTCACCATTTCGCAAACCGAGTGGCCCTTTTCAGCAAGTGCTCCGGTGGGGCATGCCTGGACACATTTGCCGCAGCTGGTGCAATTTCGTGCGTTCCCCCAATCTTCCTTCAGGTCACTGACTATCCGAGAGTAGATGCCGCGTTCGGCGACTTCCCACACGCTCGCACCTTCCACTTCGGCGCAAGCCCTTACACAGCGCGTGCATAGAATGCAGCGATTGTGATCGAGAACGTAACGGCCGTTCGTCATATCCACAGGCAGGCGCGGATTGTTGTAAGCATAGCGCACGTGGGTAATGCCCAGTGAGCGAGCGAGGGACTGAAGTTCGCAATGGCCGTTCGAGACGCAGACCGAGCAGATGTGGTTGCGCTCGACAAGCAACAATTCGACAGCCATTCGGCGGTAGAGCATGAGTTTCTCAGAGGAGGTCTTGATGGACATTCCATCCTGAATAGGGGTCGTGCATGCGGCCAGTAGCCGGTCGGTACCGGCGAGTTCCACAATGCACACGCGGCATCCTCCTACCGCGCTCAATCCCTTCAAATAACAGAGAGTCGGAATCACCTTGTCATTAGCGCGGGCGGCTTCCAAGATGGTTTGTCCCTCCCGGGCAGTGACAAGTTCACCATCGATGCGGACTGAAATTGTTTTATTCGGCAAAGCAGGTCCCCTTTCTCTTGCGATGGTGCTCAATGTGCGCTGACGGTCGGCCTCAGGTCGCAGCGCAGACAGCGACGGCACTCCTCCGCAGCCTCGTTGGGAGTGAGGCCGGCGACTATTTCAACCTGTGAACGAATGCGGACCGCGGCAGGAACGGCGTGGGCCGTGTGGCGATGGCTCAGGCTTGGATCCCCGGGCGCTTGGCGGCCGTATTCGAACTGTGGGAAGATCCTTTCCCAACGCCCTTCGCCCATGAGGCGTTCATCTATTTTCCTGGCTGCTTGCTTGCCTCCACCCATGGCGTTGGACACATTGGAAGCACCTGTGATCACATCTCCGCCCGCATAGAAGCCACGCCGGCTGGTCTCCAGCGTGTATCGATCCACGGCAATAGTGCCTTCTTCTTTGAGTTCAAGGCCGGAGGCACGGCAGAAATCCTGGTCGAAGGTTTCGCCCACGGCCAGAATCACGCTGTCGCACTCGAAGCGTTGAACCTCGTCTGTGGGAATGGGTTTTCTGCGCCCGGATTTGTCATATTCACCCAACCGCGTCTTCACGATTTCGATTGCCTTCACATTTCCGGCCGCGTCGCCGAGGATGCGATGCGGTGCGGCTAGAAAAACAAACTTTACGCCTTCGTCCTCAGCCGCCTGGATCTCCTCGTCGATTGCGGGCATGTCCTTGCGCTCACGGCGGTAGAGAATCGTGACGTTCGCACCCATGCGCAGCACAGTTCGCGCCGAATCAATGGCTGCATTCCCACCGCCTATCACGGTAACCCTCACTCCCGGCGCCACCTTTTCCTGCCTGGTTACTGATTCGAGGAACGGGAGTGCTGGATAAACGCCCTTCAACTCCGTGCCAGGCAGGTACAGCCATGATTCCTTCCAAGTTCCAATCGAAAGAAAGACCGCATCGAATTGGCTCGCAAGGTCATTCAACTGAATATCGGCGCCCACCCTGGAGTTGAAAGCCATTTTCACACCGATGCCTTCGATAAGGTCGAGCTCGCGCCGCAACACGGATTTCGGCAGCCGATATTCAGGAATGGCGAATCGGAGCATACCACCGGCTTCACTTCTTTCTTCGAAAATGGTTACGTCGTGGCCCAGCATCGCCAAGTAGAACGCGGCCGTCAGGCCCGTCGGTCCAGAGCCGGCGATGGCAATCTTGTGGCCCGTCGGTTCGAGTTTCCGCGCCACAATCCGCCGCAACATTGGCTCAAAGAGATCAGTCTGGTAAATCGCATCCGCGAGGAATCGATGCACCTCGCGCATATTCACGACTTCATCGAACGATTGCCTGCGGCAACGATTGTCGCAAGGGTGTTGGCACACTCTACCGGTTGAAGCGGGTAGAGGATTGTCCAGCACCACCGACTCGAAGGCGTCCTCGAGCCGCCCCTCCTGATAAAGCTCAAGAAAGCGCGGAATGTTCATGCGCAGCGGACAACTGTTTTCGCATGGAGACAGCGCCAATTCCTGGCACACGCCTGCTCGACAGCGGTGGGCGACAATGTGGTCTTCATACTCCTCGCGAAAGTGCCGAATGGTTGTCAGCACCGGATTTGGCGCCGTTTGTCCCAAGCCGCACAGTGAGCATTCGCGAATCATTCGTCCCAGTTCATCCAGCAGGTTCAATTGCTCCGGGTTTCCACTGCCTTCGGTAATCGAATTGAGAATGCGCAACGCCTTATTCAATCCCACTCTGCACGGCACGCACTTGCCGCAGGACTCGGAGTGAGTGAATTCAATGAAGTAACGCGCCACGTCGACCATGCAATTGTCTTCGTCCATCACCACCATGCCGCCGGACCCCATGATGGAGCCGATCTGGGCGAGGCTTTCATAATCGACGGGAGTATCCAGCATCTCTACCGGAATGCATCCACCCGATGGGCCGCCGGTCTGCACGGCCTTTACGCGCCTGCCGGTTACCGCACCCTCTCCGATGTCGTAGATAAATCTTTTGAGCGGAGTGCCCAGTGGCATCTCAACCAAACCGGTGTTCTGGATCTTGCCAACCAACGAAAAGACCTTGGTGCCAGGGCTCTTTGCGCTTCCGGTCTCGGCAAACCATCCCGGTCCACGGCTCACAATGGGCGCGATATTGCACCAGGTTTCCACGTTATTGATGTTGGTTGGTTTGCCCCACAATCCCTTTTGTGCCGGAAACGGCGGACGTGGGCGCGGACGGCCTGCAAAGCCTTCGAGAGAAGCGATCAATGCCGTTTCCTCGCCGCAAACAAAGGCTCCCGCACCCTGCACAACATCGATATTGAAATTGAATCCGCGACCCAGAATGTTTGTGCCCAGAAGTCCGTACTCCCGCGCTTGCTCAATCGCCCGGCTCAGGCGTCGCACCGCCAGCGGATACTCGGCACGTACATAGATAATGCCCTCCGTTGCGCCCATCGCGTAGGCGCCAATGATCATGCCCTCTAACATCGAGTGGGGATCGCCTTCAATTTCGTTGCGGTTCATGTAAGCGCCGGGATCGCCCTCATCGGCGTTGCAGATGATGTACTTTTCATCTGCCTTGGCTTTGGCAAGGAAGTCCCACTTGTTGCCTGTCAGAAACCCGGCTCCGCCGCGTCCGCGCAACCTGGATGCTTTAATCTGTTCGATCACACTTTCGGCTCGCCCATCGATCAACACCTTATATAGGGCCTGATAACCGCCCACGGCGAAGTACTCTTCAATGTCTGAGGGATTGGTCAGTCCACAGTTACGCAGGACAATCTTCTTCTGTCCCTTAAAGAAGGGGATTTCGTTCCATTTTGCGATTTCGGGATAGCCCTGTCCGTATTTCAAATGCGCAGTGATGTGATCCCACTCTTCAATCTTGCAAAAGATGAGGTCCGGTGGCATGACATGGGTTGAGAGGCTTTCCAAAATGCGGTCGGCATCGTTGGCTTGCACGCGCCGCAGCATCACCAGGGGGTGTCCCGGATGCAGGATGCCTACGATCGGCTCCTGGAAGCAGGAACCAAAGCAGCCTACGCCCGTGAGGAGGACATCGAGGCCGCTTCGCTGGATCGCCTCATTCAAGGCGTGAAAAAGCTCTTCGGCGCCATTGCCCCTGCCGCAGGTCCCCATCCCCACCGTCAGACGTGGGATGTCCGGCATGAGTTTGGCAAGCCCGGACTCTCGCACCGAGTTAAATGCGCCAATATCCAGAATGCGCGACATTATTTCCTCCCCTGTGTGAGTGCCTTCACTTCTCGCTGGAGTGTGCGCTCATTCACGTGGCTTAAGATGTGGTGATTCACTTCAACCACAGGCGCCAACGCGCACTGTCCAAAGCAGGCAACCGTGCGAATTGTGAACTTGCCGTCGGGTGTGGTCAGAGCGAACTTATCAGCCTCGTTCGATCCGCCCGGTGCTTGCCCGCTCAATCCAAGATCGAGACTGAGCTTCTCCAACAAGTCGCGTGAACCCCTCGTATGGCAAGCTGTTCCGCGACACACGCATATCACGTTGTCTCCCTGCGGATCGAGGTTGAATAGGGCGTAGAATGTGGCGGCACTATAGATCCGTGCGGGAGGCATTCCCGTCTTTGTTGCGATGTAACGCAACGACTCCATCGACAGAAATTTGTGCCGATTCGCAGCTTGGACTGTTTCCAGAATCCCCAGCAGTGCTCCTGGATGACCCTCGTGTACGGCAATCGATTCGTCGATCAGCGCCCGTTCGCGAGCATCCAAGACTTCAAAAGCGACATTCTGCATGATTCTTCCCCTTTTTTCCCGGCGCAGCCGGAGGCCGCCTTGTTGAGGACCGTCTAGGCGCTTGGCGTGAGTGCATGATCTTCAAAATGCGCTCTCTCCCGCTCCCGATAGATGGCTTCGAACATGGCATCGTTATCTGAAAACTTGAAGGAATCGACGTGACGCGCCTGTGTTTCTCTCGCTTCGGCATGGGCCAGTAAGTCAAGGTCGGCCTTGGTTATGATGCGAAGACCCTTCGTCTTCAGCTTTTTTCGGATCTGCGCCTCATCCGGTGTCGTACAGTCCGGCAGGTTCCTCAGGTGTTCGAGGACTTTGTCGGCGCACGATTCCCCGTCGTGGCGTGCAATGCCGACCAATCCTGTGCTGGCTTTTCTGGCCCAACCCGCGACGAACCGGCCAGGGAGAACACAGCCAGCCACGGGATCCCAAACCTCAAAAGATGGCTCGTTGGGTCGGAGGCAATCTGGCCGCGTGGCATAGCCTTCCGATCCCATCGGCAAACCGATCTTTGCATCGTGTTTGTTGCCAATGGCGAAGATTACTGTATCCACCTCGATCGTCGTTGTCTCGCCATTGGGCCTTGCTGTCGTACTGCCGTCGTCTTTCAGCACCAGGTTGTTGTCAGCGATGCGGATTTCGGCTACACGGCCGTTGGTGTTCGGCAGAAACGCCGTCGGTGATGAAAGAAAGCGGAACGACAGGCGAGGTGCAATCGATTCGAAGCCGGAAGCCTTTAGGCGATGGAAGTGGTGCTCAAAGACTTTCTCCGGCGAAACATCCTGGTAGCAACGGGCGCAACGGCCCCTGACGCGTTCTAATTCATTTTCGAGATCGGCGCGCGAAATGTGTGCTTCAACATGTTCGATCTCCTTCTCGTCGAATTTGATTTCCGACGGTCCACGCCGGGCAATCACGAGCACGTTTTCGGTCTGTTTCTCCGGGCAGTCCTCGAGCAGCCAGCGAGCAATATCGATAGCCACGTTGCCCATGCCAACGATTGCAATCCTTTTGCCTGTCGAGAAGTCCATTCCCGCGTGGCTTGGCAACTGGTTGTAGTGGTACACGAAATCCTCGGCCGCGTAGACTCCCCCCAATTCCTCGCCAGGAAGTGCAAGTTTGTTGGTTTCCTGTGCTCCGCATGCGAATAGGATGGCGGCCGGCTGCATTGCCTCCAATTCGTCGATTGTGATGTCGTACGGCAACCCGATCTGGACATTACCGAAATAGTGCACGTTCGGCATCTCCAGCACCTGCGCAAACTGTTTTCGTAGTCCAGCCCTCATTTTGTACTTCGCTGGATAGATTCCATACTCTGCCAAACCGCCGGGCTTGATGTCCCTGTTGAAGACAAAGACCTCGTATCCGGCCAGTGCAATCTTCCTCGCGGCAAACAGACCGGCAGGGCCGGCTCCGATTACGAAGACGCCTTTCATATGTCACCTTGTGCGATGTCAAAACGCTTGTGGCGATATGCCAACTCGATTCTGGCATCTCCGCCGCTGGGAGGAAGCGCTGGAGCCGATCGCAAGGTCACCGGTCTCCGTGAGATATCCAGGCCAAACCAACCGCAGCCATTTTCTGGAAAACCGGAATGAGAGGGCGACATAGACCGAAGCCTCCACTGCTTCTGGCACATTCTTCAGGGAGGATGGAAGAGAAGAAGAGCGCTCGCCACATGTGGACTACATATCGGCGAAAGAAAACGCCGCGCCAAGGTTCGGAACACTACCCAGAGAATTCCCCTGAGAATGTCTGGTCAGAACTCTGATACCAGTTTGGAACGATTGGATGTGCCACAGGTCACAGCCCTAAGTGACTTATGGATTTTGGTTGGGCAGAATCGACGGCTGACAGAATGGGGATTCATTGAGGTCCATGTCGCATTACTTGCGGTGCGTCGCGTCAAATTGAACTTACGGATTTGGAGCGCTCCGATTTCGCTGACCGAGGCCACAATCATCAGCGCCATTTACCGGGGATAAGAGTTGTTCGTTTATTACGAGTTAGCCACAGGTCATCTTTGAGCAATTCGCATGCTGATGCCCTTGGCCGTCGCACAGAGCTTCTGCCAGTTCTCCGGCACCTTGCCCGCAGGCCCAACAAGACTCGGCGGATCGAGACCCGCGCCTTGCCTTTAAAGACTCGGGCGGCCCGATATCCTGAGCGCGGCAACCGTTTGGGTTGAATCCGAATTACGGTCGGGAGATATCCATCAACACCACATTTGAGCGCTCCTGCACTCTTTCGATTACAACCTCACGGCCGTCCGGCGAGATATCGAAATCGCGAATGTTGAATTCGGGAGCAAAGTGGGTCAACTGCCGTTCGGCTCCAGTGTCCAGATCGATGAGCCAGAGGTCCTTATGTTGAATTTCTCCTCTCAGGACCACGAGAGCCCGCCCCCCGGGAAGGAAGACCAGATGTCGGGCCCCCCGAGTCAGAGTCAAGGCCGGCAAAGGGTGCGGCACGGCTTCGGCAGTGACTGCTTTCACAGAAAATGTGGTGCCGATGTCGGGCCCGGAGTAGGCAACGATGCTGCCATCGGGCGCCCACGCCGGATCAACTGAATACTCCCCGACGAAGGGAGTGGGGGAGCCACCATTGATCGGCACGCGGAAGAGGTGAGGGACGCCGTGATCGTTGGCCGCCGAGGTGATCGATTGGCCATCCGGCGCCCATGCGAGAGCCCCCTGCAGATCGAGCGAATCAGTTACGACCCGCGCATTCGTGCCGTCCGCCTGCATCGCATACAACAGCTTTCGCCCATTTTGCCAGACCGAGAACGCGATATACCGCCCATCGGGGGAGATTGCCGGGGCGCCCAGAGTCCGCACTCCTTCGCCGCGCCACAACTCCGTGCTGGTCCCGTTGGCCAGCTTCCAGATGCTCTCGGCTGTGCCCGCCGCAGAAACATACAGAAGATAATCTCGACCCAGCCGTGGAGAGGAGCCAGTGCTCGTTGTCAGCGGGATCCGATTGGCTTCCGATACTTCCGCGGGTGAATCGGGGATCCGCAAGCGCCAGAGTGTTCCATTGGCAGTAGCGCGCGTAACGACCAGCCGCCGACCATCAGCGCTGGCCGCCAGTGACGTGTACCGGTCAACGCCAGGGATCAGCCGGTGAGGAACGCGGCGCTCGACGTCCATACTATACAGCCATGGACCCAAACCATCGGGATCGCTGGCCAGGTACATAAGAGTATGCTGGTCCAACATGACCGGATAAGTCACGAGTCCATTGTGCGACGTGATCCGTTCGGGAGTTCCACCGCCCGGACGAATGCGCCATATGTCCAATTTGTCTGGCAGAGCGCCTCGAACAAAGTAGAGGAACTCCGCGTCGGGCGCCCAAAGCGGAAAGTGGCTGTGGGTTCCCGCAGGCGAAGTAAAGATGGGGCGGCTCTCCGGTCGCAAGTTGCCGTCTGACACGAACATCGGGTCTCCTGGCCCGGGTGTGTGGTACGCGAGGCGTGTGCCGTCGCGCGTCCAGTCAAATTCGGCCACCCCTTCCAGGTAAGGTCTCGGCTCGCCGCCGAGTGTAGGCACCGCCCATACGCTGATGTCGCTACCGTTCGGCACGCCTGGCCTGCGCACCCAGAACGTAACCAGAGATCCATCCGGCGAGAACCCTAAACTTCGGATTGATGGATTAGCCAGACCGGGAATACTCCCATGGGTCAGATTGTGGAACTCACCTGATCCGACCTGCGTGACCCAGACGTCGGTGGATCCGTCCCGGTCCGACAGAAAGGCCACGAAATGGCCGTCACGGGACACCGCAGCGGCCTGCTCCAATCCGTCGAAGTCTGTGACCGTCTGAAATCGTGCATCGGCTATAGGATTACGCCAGAATCGCTCAGTGCTCCGCAGCCAGAGGATGGCGCCAATCGCCATCGCACCTGCCATCGCCAGAAGCAACAGAAATCCCCAGCCTCTAAGCAAGGCCACCTGCCGAGGCGCTTGCCCGGGAGGGTTCGGCGACGCAGCGTTATCTCCATTCTCCAGCCCTATACGAAGATTCCTGCTGCGCATCCACGCATCCAGTTCGGCGCGGGACGCGTACACCGAGCCGATCCTGTCATGCAGGTGACGGTGGACCGGCATGTCCTCGCGCTTCTCCCAGCGCTGAACCGTGGTCACGTCGCGTTTGAGGTAGGCCGCAATCTCCTTCCACGAATCCAGCCGGTCTTCCGGCAGTTTCTCGGATGGCCGTGTACTAAGGGATGGCTCGCGCATCGCGCACTCCGAGTTGGTCCGGTGTCTTGACGAACTAGAGAACACAGATTCTACCAGCCCCGCGAGGCACGGCAAAAGGCGGCATTCGATAGCAAACCAGGGAAACGCTTGTGCTTCTGCGCCTTACCGTTTGAAGGCACTCGCCAAGGTGTCCGATGGTTTGCGTGAGTCTTGAACGAATTCCAATATGGAGGTCTTTCATGAAAAGCAAAACCCTGGCTTCGGCGGCACACGCGCTTTCAATGTTCCTGTTGGTTTCAGTCACCTGTGCTTTGGCCCAGGAGCGCAGGCCAGTGCACCTCACCGGGCTGATCAACGATTATTCACCCGCGAATCCGCTGATCAGCGGCAGCCCCTATGAGATGCATGGACAATGGTCAATGGACGTCCACCCGGAATCGGGCACCGCGGACTTTTCAGCGGATATGACGATGTCCGGTTATGGGACCACTAACGGTCTCCCCGATGGGACGAAGGGCGGCGCAGGCGCTCACACACACCATGTCAGCATGAGGAACGCCAAGATCGTCTGGAACATGACCGGCTGCCCCCCATACACCATATCCCCCCCAAAAATGGGCTTTCAGTTCAGCGACACGGTCATCCTGATGACAGGGAATGGAAACAATGCTCCCTTCGAAACGACTCCGCCTTCATCGACGCTGCGGGTCTGCGTCTTAGGAGGGGATGATGTGCAGTACTCGATTCCAAACGCCAACATCACGATGGAGTTCGGGGGGCCTGCGGGTACGAAGCATTTCGGGACCCAGGCCATCCACGGCGTCGTGCGAGCAGCGTCAGGCAGCCCGTTCGAGGATCGATGAGGCGGTCGATGAAAACCAGCGGGTGATTGCTTGGGAACCGTGCCTTCTCGGGTGTGGGCCTAAGCGTCAAGGAAGAAAGAATTGATGAAAGGGGGGTACGATTCTTGGAAGGATCGGCATGGTCCGTCATAGTCTCGCCTTCCTTGACGTGGTTCGCACAAAGTTGCTGAGCAGTGTCCATGCCATCTTCATCCGGCGGCTCGGACAGGGACGGAGCTGATATGCAAAAGAGACTGGCATGCCTCGTGATGTTCAGCGTCACAATCGTTGCCACAGCTCTCTATGAATCAGGAAAGGCCTCGGCGACAGAATCTGAAGGGTACAAAAGCACCTCGCTCGCTCAGGGACGCTTTCGCGAAATTGATGTCACTAGTGCCTTTCAAAGCGGCCAGAGGGCGACCGTTGATGAGAGAGCCCTGCAGTTACTGCAGCAGACAAAGGGTTTGTCAGACGTGTATGTGCAGAGCAATACCTGGGCTCCGGGCGGAAGTACTGGCTGGCACATGCATCCCGGGCAAAGCCTGGTTATCGTAACGGCTGGGACCGTGACGGACTATGATGGGCACGATCCCGAGTGCAGGCCTCACGTATACACAAAGGGGATGGGGTTTGTTGATCCCGGCGGTGAACACATACACAACCTTCGAAACGAAGGCTATGTCGAAGCAAGAACAATCGCCGTTCAATTTATTCAGGCAGATGCTGCACGTCGGATTGACGTTGCAGACCCCGGGACCTGCCACTTCCACCGGTGACGAGCTGAATCAACGACGCCCCTGCGAGGGATCTCGATCTCCCACCACCAGGACCACTATGGCCTTCTGGAGGACTTTCGCGGATCTCTTCCGATCTGCAGCCGGCCGAGTTTTTGTCGCCTGGTCCGCTCAATCTATCGAGCCTACCTGAAGGCCGGGTGAGCGAGGCATGTCGCGGCGCGATTCGTTGTGGTGTTCTGGATATGCTGTTGAGGAAGATGAATAAGGCCCTGGCGCGGGACGAAGAGGTGGAGTTCGCCGGCGGTAAGCTGACGCCGTAAAGCATCTGAGCCGTCACTGGGAGCTGTTTGACCGCGCAGAGAAAGCGGCGGCCAACAAGTCCCTCTCAGCGTCATTATTGAAGCCTACGCGACTTTTATGAGGATCGATTTGCACAGAACGTCGGCATACTCGGCGGCCTTCTCAGCGAGATCCCGCCGATGACGGCACTTCTCTTGAACGCATAAGGAGGTGTCTTCGGTTTGTAATCATGGGAGCGCGAGAAGCGAATGACGGCCGCGATCAGCTCAGCGGGCCACGCCGCTCTTTCAGCGCCCCATTCAAACGGGGATCTCGTTACGATTCAACATTCAAAATTCTTCAGCCTATTTCCTAACGGCCTCGCCGAATACGCGCAGAAAGTTCCAGCCGCCGATCTTTCCGATCTCATCCGG
Organism: uncultured Acidobacteriaceae bacterium; assembly: GCA_963800145.1. Lineage (GTDB taxonomy): Bacteria > Acidobacteriota > Terriglobia > Terriglobales > Acidobacteriaceae > Telmatobacter. The sequence continues at coordinate 931,521 of CAWCZX010000003.1, forward strand.
GGTGAAGCCAGTCTTTAACATGGCATCGACAACTTCATAGTAGAAACCGGCGGTTTGATCCTGCCAGACTTGGTTGGTGCGTTCCCCGACGCGCGCGTTCTGCTGACCGGGGCGAGGACCTCCCGAAGAAGGTCCGCCGGGACCGATACCAATGGGACGTGGGCTGGGCTGGGTGAGCTTGGTATCCGTGCCTATGCACACATGATCGACGCCAATGACATCGACGAGTGCCCGGAGATTTCGTGCATAGTCCAACGGCGTATCCGCCAGATGCGTCCAGACACCGACCAGGCCCCCGGCATTGGCGACTATTTTGGCTTGCTCTTTGCTAATGAGTCTTGGGCGCATCATCTGCGCCATGGACGGATTGCTCCCCAATTGCGTATCAAGGCCGGTATGGGAGATGATGACCGGCTCGGTCGTGACCTTGAGCGCGGTTTCCGTGGTTTGCATATTGGCGTGGGCGAGATCGATGAGGATGCCCAGCCGATTGCATTCCTTAATGACGGCTGTCCCAAAGGGCGTCAATCCGCCGTAGCGCGGCGGGTTAGTGTACACGTCGCCGAGCGCCACGGAAGCATCGCTGTCGTGAAGAAGCCCAAAATGCCGCAAACCCCGCCCATAAGCTTCTTCCACCCGCTCAAGATGGCCTTGAAGAAAGTGGCCGCCTTCGATCGCCTGGATGACCGTTGGCTGGCGATTCTTGTGGGCAGTGTGGACGTCATCCGGAGTGAACGAACGCTTCATGCCATTGCGTTCCAACAGCCGGTCCATAGACGCCAGCCCTTTGAGAAAGCGGTCGTAGGCATCGCCGGGTTGGTAGTCAGTCGCAAAGGTCATGCAGATGCCCGAGAAACCCGACCGTTTCATCTCACTGGCCAGGTCTATATCTGGTCCGGGCATTTCGGCGGCGATGAGGGGGACGTCGATGTGATTATGGGTGTCGATGCCGATAGTCGCGGCTACGATGTCGGCTACCCGCGGATCGGTCAGATCCGCGGCCCAGTTTAAGCGCGGACACGGTATGATTGCAGCGCCTGCTGTCATACCAACAGCAGAGAGAAATCGCCGCCGCGAACCGCTTGCCTGAAATTTCATCAAAGGTCCCCCATGAACTTGAGTTGGTATCCGCCGAAGGATGGAGCCGGGGTCACAGCCGGACCAAGACTGATCTAAATCGCAAGCGCGATGCCCAGAATCCGCGCTCCACGACGCATGAACGTTTTCATAATCCTTTTCAAAACCAGAGTGCGGTTGCCTTGAATTCGTGTGGACCGAGCAACTGGAGAGCCCCTGTGAATGCGAAGAAGAGGATCGAGGGAGCAAAGAGCGTCCCAAGGTAGAGATGCCACTGTCGAGCCAATTTCAGGCGGCCTGCACTGTTGGTTGGCTGTTGCACTTCTGTTTCTTGGTTGAAAGCTGTTGCCGAGTTCATGCTTATCTCCTTAATGGAATAGCCACCTAGACATCCCCTCTCATGGGACTCATCGAGCGCTGATTGGTACCGATAAGTCGGCCAGTTTACTGGAATCTGCCGAATACGCTCCGAGAGGCGGATGGCATGGCAGTAGGCGTTTGTCGGGAGTAATCCCGCTATTTTCCATGAACACAGGCTGAATTGGTGAGATTCTCAGAGGTAAAGGATTGAAGTCGTGCTTTTCGAGTCGATGGTCAGAACCCGCATTGGGTTTGCATCCAGAATCACGCAGACGGGGGAGGCGTTTACACTATCGTCGCTAACGCCGTTGAAGAAGATGGAGCCCGATGCAACCTTCCGGAATGCACTATTTTCCTTTGGAGTGGCCTGTCCTGCTGGCCCTGTTCCTTCTCTTCTCAGTTCTGGTGGTGCTTGTCCAATTCAGAATTCTGCACTATGCATACGAACGGATGGGGATCTCACCGCGGTACGCAATGTGGATTCTGTTGTTCACGCTGTTGGGTAGCTCGATCAACATTCCGTTGGCCGAGTTTCGGCCGGAGAAAGTGATTTCAGGAACGGTCGTGCACCACCACGGGATGCGGTATGTGGTGCCGGTGGTGCATCACTGGCCAGCGACGGTGTTGGCGATCAACGTAGGCGGAGCGCTCATCCCGATCCTGCTGTCGCTTTACTTGGCGCTCAAGAACCGGCTTGTGATGAAGTCTGCCCTTGCCCTGACGGCGGTGGCGCTCGTAACGCACTATCTGGCGCAGCCGGTACGCGGAGTCGGAATCACGCTCCCGATCTACATCCCTCCGATTGTTGCCGTGGTCTGCGCGCTGCTGCTGTCCTGGCAGCAAGCGGGACCGCTCGCCTACGTCGGAGGAAGCATGGGTACGCTCATTGGCGCGGACCTGATGAATCTAGACAAGGTTCAGGGGCTGGGCGCGCCCGTCGCATCGATAGGCGGGGCGGGGACGTTTGACGGGGTGTTTCTGGTCGGGATCGTAGCCGTGCTCCTAGCTTCGTTGATGCAGCCGGGCGTAAGACGGGCTGTGTGACGAGGTGCAACGTTCGGGCCGGACTCCTAACAAAGCTTTGTCACATGGGCGTTTTTCAGCGCCGATCCTGTTTTGGGTGAATAACCTATGATGGATGAGTGCATCGCCACTGTTCGCCACAATCGATGAAGGATGAGAAGCGACGAGCGGTCATTGCCGACTTTATGCAGTTGTAGCTTCGGGTCGAGCAAATCCAATCGTTTACACTACGCACACTCATGGCAACGCGCACCAACCTCGATTTGGATACCCTGCGCACTCTCGTCGTGGCACACGACCTAGGCGGCCTGGCACAAGCCGCAGACCGTCTCGGCCGTACTCCTTCCGCCATCAGCCTTCAGATGAAACGGCTGCACGATGATCTCGGAATAGTACTCTTTCGCAGGCGCGGCCGCGGTCTCGTACTCACCGAGGCTGGAGAAGTTGCACTCACCTATGCGCGCCGCATTCTTGCCATGCATGACGAGTTGCTGGACACCATCCAGGGAGGTAGCCTCGCCGGCAACATCCGAATCGGATGCCCGCAAGACTTTGCCACATTTCTGCCTTCGGTCCTGTCGCAATTCGCTAGGCTGTATCCGCGCATGCAAGTCGAACTCCTCATTGAAGGCAATACTGCCCTCGCGGAGGCGATTGAGAAATCGCGGATCGACCTCGCTGTGGTCATTGGTCACGAACACCGCTCCGCCGCGCAGACGGTGGGCCAACTGGACCTCGTTTGGATCGCCTCTTCCACGTTCGTGCCGCCGGAGGGACAACCTCTGCCCCTCGCTGTATTGGGGCCGCAGTGCGCCTTCCGGAAATGCGCGATTCAACATCTCGAGGCTATAGGCATGCCGTATCGCATCGCTGCCGCCAGCCCCAGCCTTGACGGTCTGCAGGCGGCCTTGCTTGGTGGCCTCGGCATCACGGCGCGTACCTCGCTCAATCTTTCCGAAGGCCTGATGTTCGCCGCGTCGCTCTATGGTTTGCCTTTGCTGGGAAGCCTGCCTGTCTCTCTGCACCGCAATGCGCACTTGATCGGAGGTGCCGCTGATCGCATGGCGACGCTTCTCGTAGAGGCTCTGAAATTGATCCTCGCCCCGCGATCAAAATCGGAGATTCCCCGCAAACGCCACAACGGTCTCGCCGTAGTGGCCACCGCCGGTGTAGCAATGCATAAGCCGCGCTCACGAGTGCGTTGAGAATAATCAAATTGTGCGCCAGCTGTTCGATTGCTACATTGGCCTCATGTCGATCAAGTGTTTCCCGCTTCTCGCTGTCCTGCTGTTTGGCTCAATAATGGCCACTGCTCAAACGCCTTCCATCGCCGGCACCTGGGTTCTCACCAAGGCCGAAAAGCTTCTTCCGGACGGCACCCGGGTGTCGGATTACGGAGACAGCCCGCATGGGCTTGTCATCTTCACCAGCGATGGTTACTACTCTGTGCAGATTTACCGCGCTGAGCGTCTCAAGTTCTCTTCCGGAGACAAACTGAAGGGAACTCCGGAAGAGTACAAGGAGGCATCTCTCAGCACCAGTGTCCACTTCGGGCGCTACACTCTCGATCCCGCCAAAGCTACGATCACGTTTCACATCGATCGATCCTCGTTTCCCAATCAGGATGACACCACGCAAGTTCGCCCTTACGAGATAACTGGCAACGAACTTTCCTGGAAGGTTGCACCCCGTCCCGACGGTTCCATTCCAATTACCGTTCTGCATCGCGTTACCAGCGAAGAACGGCCACTAGTAAAAGGGCTAAACTGAGCGCGTTGCAAGAATTGTGCTGGTTGCGGAATGAGCGGCGAGATCGTTGAATGCCTCGATGTGAATCTCTACTTTTATGAAAAATCGCTGCGTCACCTCATCGACGGCAGATTAGTCCTGGCTATCGACAAGTGTCACAGGATCTCACGACGTGTCGGGCGACCAGTATCGCCGTCGCAATGGGCGTTTTTGAGGACTAATCCTCTGGAACTCGCTGCCGGGTGAATTCATCTGCATCCCTAACGAGGCCATTGGGATGGCAACAACTTGTGAAGACAAGTTTCGATCATTGCCAAAGATCATTCGGAGTGGAGTGTAGTGATCGGATCGAGGCGCATGGCGCGCAGCGCAGGGACATAACTGGCGGCGATGGCGACGGCGGTGAGCACGGCGGTCACGCCGGCGAAGGTGGAGAGGTCGTAGGGCGAGACACCGTAAAGCAGGCCAGCCATGAGATGAGAAACAATAAGCGCCCCAGCCAGGCCTATGCCGGCGCCGGCGGCGGCCAGGGTGAGGCCCTGGCGTAAAACCATCCTGAGGATATCGGGCCTTTGCGCTCCCAGCGCGAGGCGAATGGCGATCTCGCGCGATTGCTCATTGACCAGGAAGGAGATGGTTCCGTAGATTCCCAATGCAGCGAGCAGCAGGGCAGTTGCGGCAAACAGCGCGACCATTTCCATGGAGAACCGCCGCACAGAAAGCGAAGAGGAGAGGACGTCGTCCAAGGTCTCGGCGCGGAAGACAGGAAGCTCCGCATCGACCGACTGGATTTGTGTGCGCACCTGCGCGGAGATGGCGGCGGGATCGACCTGTCCACGCAGGTAGAACGCAAGAAACTTGGCGGGGCGTTGGTAGATGTCGAGGTAAATCTGCGGAATGCCTGCGTCCGCTAGCGATTCTGTGCGTGCATCGGCGATGACGCCAACGATGGTGGTCCAGTCCGGTCGGGCACGGCCCAAACGGCCAAACAATTGGACTCGCTTGCCGACCGGATTCTCGCCCTTCCCATCTTTGCCTGGCCAGTACATGCGGGCCGCGGCCTGGTTGATGACTGCGACCAGGGGCGTGTCTTCAACATCCTGGTCGACGAAGAGGCGACCACGCGAGAGAGTCATGCCCAGCAGGTGGAAGTATTCCGGTGAGACGATGAATGTATCGATCAGCGGAGGCTGGCTGCTTTCGACTTGCTGGCCTTCGCGAACCAATGGAACCGCTTTGTGATCGCTCTGGCCATAGCCGAGGGGAATGGCCGCCCGATCACTGACGGCGGATTCCTCCACGCCCGGAATCGTCCGGTTGCGGCGCAGAACTTCGCGCAGCAACACGGCTTCCTGCGTGGCGGTGCCGTAAATGTCGGTTTTGGGATCGTTAGGATTCGGCAGCGAGGTCTCGATTGCCACGACCCGAGAGGGATTGAAGCCGAGTTGCACCTTGAACAAATCCCAGAAGCTGCGGAGCAGAAGGCCGGCGGCGACCATCAGCACCAGGGAAAGGGCTAATTCACCAATCACCAGAACGTGGCGGAGGCGCGAGCGCTGCCGGGAACCGTTGGAGCCACGACCTTCCTGCCGTAGCGTCGCTGTCAAATTAAGGCGAGTTGTGAGCCACGCGGGGGCAAGCCCGAAGATGGTTCCGGCGGCGACGGAGACGACGATGGCAAACGCCAGCACGCCCCAACCGATGGATATGTCATTGAGGCGCGGCAGGCTTTCGGGAACAAATTGCAGCAGGAATTTCCGGGCGCAGAAGAGAACCGCGAAACCGGCGATGCCGCCAAGCACGAAGAGCAACAAGCTCTCAGTGAGGAGCTGACGAATCAGGCGCGTTCTCGCGGCTCCCAATGCCTGGCGAACCGCCATCTCGCGTCCTCGCGAGCTGGCGCGGGCAAGCAGCAGATTGGCGACGTTGACGGAGCTGATCAACAGGACCAGGCCGACCGCGCCAAAGAGCAGGATGAGCGATTGGCGAACGTTGCCGACCAGAGTCTCGGCCAGTGGAGTGAGGTGGATGGTCCACGCGCCTTGCGCCGGATAATCCGCCGGATATTGCTTCTTCAACGATGCAACCAGGGCATCGAGGCGCCCCTGGGCGGTCTGAGGAGAGAGACCAGGCTCGAGGCGCGCGATGGTCTCGAAGGGGAAACGCGTGCCGCGCATCGGCGGCGGGGCGGGGTCGGCGGCAAATCCTCCTGCTGCCCACAAGTCGGTATTGCGCTCCTCGCTGGTCTGGCCCTGGTCGCGAAAGCTGGCGGGCATGACGCCGACAATATTATAGGCATCGTTGTCCAGGCGCACACTCTTGCCGAGAATGTGCGGGTCGGCGCCAAATGCGCGCTTCCAGAGCCCATCGCTGATGACGACTTCAGGGATGAAGCCGGGTGTGGCGTCGTGCGGATCCCAGGTGCGGCCCAACTGCGCGTCGACGCCGAGCACCGCGAAGTAGCTCGGTGAGACCGACTTTGAGGCGATGCTCGCGGGCTGGGCGCTGCCGGTGAGATTGTTAGTGCCAAAAAAGGATAGGGACACATATTGGAAGATTCCCGAGTTCTGCAGGTCTCGCAACTCAGGGATGGAGATGCCGATGTCGTGCGCGCCCACGCCGGGAAGGTTGGCTTCAATTCGCACCAGTTCGCTGGGGTGGGGGTAGGGCAAAGGATGCAGCAGGGTTGCGTCGATAACGCTGTAGATGGCGGTGGTGGCTCCGACACCCAGAGCCATTGTTGCGATGGCGACAAAGGCAAATCCCGGCGACTTGCGAAGCATGCGAAATGCGTATTGCATGTCGATCATCAAATTCTCAACGAAGGGCAGGCTTTGCTCGGCGTGGTGATGCTCCCTGATGGCTTCTGCGGCGCCGAACTTGATTGCGGCCTGGCGCCGCGCCTCGGTGAGTGACATCCCCGCGCGCACATTCTCCTCAACCTGGAAGGCAAGATGTCCGGCCATCTCATCTAGCAGGCGTTGGTCGGCACTCCGCCTGGTCGCGAAATTCGTCAGCCGTATGAAGAAACGTCGCAGAAATTTCACGCCAAGTCCTCCCCTTTGACATTGAAGAAGCGCGCGATGATGGCCGCGGTTTGTTCCCAATCGCGAGTTTCAGTCTGCAGTTGCTTGCGGCCGGCCGCGGTGAGGCCATAGAAGCGTGCCTTGCGATTGTTTTCCGATATGCCCCATTGCGAAGCAATCGTGCCTTCATGCTCCAGCTTCAGCAGCAAGGGATAGAGAGAGCCCTGGTTCACAGCCAGCAGATCTCCGCTGATTTGCTCAATGCGCCGGGCGATGCCCCAGCCGTGCTGCGACCCGAGCAGGTCCAGCGTCTTGAGCACCATCAGCGCCAGCGTTCCCTGCAGTACGTCAGGCTTTTCGGCCATCGAGGATCCATCCTTTAGGTTTCCAACAGGAATAATGACACGGTTCATTTTGGAAAACAACAGGAAGTTTTGCACGATCCTTTTGTACCAGTTCTCACAAGAGAGGCTGGACACAAAGGAATTGCAAGGGGCAAGAAGTATAAGCTGAATAGATTGTGAATTTGCTGCGCCAGATAGGATGAACGATATGAAGAGTGAAAACTCGCTTTGGAACCGGCGAGATTTTTTGAAAGTAGGCGGCACTTCCACGGCGGCTTTGGGCTTGGCGGGGACAGCGGCTGTCCCTATACAGGCAGCGCAAGCGCCTGCGGCGCCAGCGGGTACACCGCCGGATACGCCCTATCCCAAGCTCTCCATCATCACGCCGTACTCGCCGCAGAAGCTCGCCTTTGCTGCGCAGGCCGGTTACGAAGGCGTCGTGGTCACGCCGGGTGCGGACTTCAACCCGAACCTGAGCGACAGCGCGATCGATCAGATTCTGGCCACGGCGCGCAATGCGGGCATTCGCATTGTCAGCATTGAGTACTTCGAACCCAACCACACGCATCCCGATGCGGGCAAACGCGCGGCCGCGCAGGCCGATTTTATTCGCGCCCTGGAATTTTGCCATCGCCTGGGTTGCAAGTTTGTCGGCACCTTCAGCGGCGGACAGCCGGGCGTCCGGATGGAGGATCAGGCCGCGGCCTTCGCCGATGTCTTCAATGAAAAATACCTGCCCGTTTGCGAGAAGCTCGACGTCGGGATGGGATGGGAAAATTATCCTACCGATGTCAATTTCGCGAGCACTCCGGCAGCGATGCAGGCCGTTTTCGACCGCGTCCCGAGCAAGCGGCTGGGGCTGGAATTCGATCCCTCGCATTTGGTGCGGCTCTACATTGACCCGGTCAGTGCGGCTTGGCAGTTCAAAGACCGTATCCTCGCGGTGCATGCCAAGGATACGGAGATCACTCAGCCTGTGCTGCAGCAGGTAGGCATTGCCGGCCAGGGATGGTGGCGATATCGGATCCCCGGACAGGGGATTGTCAACTGGACGGAATTCCTCACGGTCCTGCTGCAGATCCGCTTCAACGGCGGAATCGCGGTGGAGCACGAAGACCAATTCTGGGATGTGCCGCGCACCGCGGACCTTCCGGATTTTCCGCAGCAACGCAAAGACGGATTTGTCCTGGCGCGACGTTTTCTGGAACAGTATCTGCCTGGACGCCAGGCATAACCGCAGTGCGTTCTGCAATCCGGTATCAATGCTGGCCAGTGTGTCGAAAATCTGATGGCACAGTTCGAGCCGAATCTGGGCGGGCATCTTGGACTCAGAAATTCAATTCCCGTACCTGGTCGCAGAGCTCGAGGGCTATATCGTGGGTTTTTGTTACGCATCGCAATTCCGCCCCCGCGATGGATACCGCTTTACGGTCGAAGACTGGATTTACGTGCTCCCCGATTGCACCGGCCATAGGGACGGCCGATCCCTGCACGAGGAGTGCGAGGCATATGCCGAGAAGCTGCAAGCTGGGTGTGCTGATGTGATTTACAAATCAGTCCAGTTCCTGGAAGGCATGACCATGGGCGTTGATCCTTTGTATAAGCTCGGCGGACAATTCGTTCCCGGCTAGTGTGCTATCAAAAACCCATTGCCTGGGGTCGGCAAGATCGGGGAGACCGGCACCTGTAAGCACATAGAGTCCTAGAGTTGGCTTGTGCGGATTGATATAGAGGTCGTATTCCTGCATCGAAGGAACCTCTTTGTCGTGCTTAAATTCCAGTCAGCTTGGCTGCGGGAAGATGCTCGGTCCCCAATCATCTCGACGCAATCACGGCATCATCCTGCCCATGAGATGCAATAACATCAGTTCATGGCCAAGGCATTGAAAGTCGGCGATCATGTAACCTGGAATTCCGAGGCTGGCTGGGTCAGCGGCCATATCGTACGGGTGCACACGACGGACGTGAACTACAAAGGATACGTCCATCATGCGAGCGAGGGTGATCCACAGTACGAGATCAAGAGCGATAAGACCGATCATATCGCCATGCACAAGGGCAAAGCATTGCGGCGCCTTGACGGTTGAACGCGTGCAGGTTCCAGATCTCGAAACAAATTGAGCTGTTCCAGCTGATCCTGCGATTTCCGCTAGCGTAGACGGAACGAAATTCTGAGGGAGTCTTTTCGGCGCCGTGGCCGCAGGGGCTCATCGATTGCGCGTCATCTAGAAAAGCCGCCGTGCTGCCTGGCGACGAGGCCGTGTCTCTCACAGTGCAACCTTCACAAGCCACTCCGGGCAATCAGGCTATTGCAGGTGCTGGATCTTCATGTCTTCAGGAAGCTTGATCTGGAACTGGTCGTCGGTGAGCTTTATATTCGGAACCACCTTCTCCACCGTCAGCACAATCTGGTACTCCTCCAGCGGCCTCTTGATAACGACCGTCGTGGGGTACTGTTCGGTGCCGAAGTTCTGGTAGTCCGCATAGGTGACGTGGGTTTCCAGGTTTCCGTTGTTGTCGTAAAGATCCTGCTCATAGGGCAACAGATCGTCGCGATGAAAGGTGACCACGCGCACCGGCGTCAGCTCCCTGGAACCCGGCTTGGTGCGAAGAATACTCAGCACGTATTCCGGAATCTCAATAAGATGTTTCTTCTTGGCATCCACGATCGTATCGGTATCGGCGGTCACCATGTAATCGTCGTCCGGGTCGAGCCCTCGCACTATCATGGCATCGAAAAAGAAACCGGGTCGCATGTTCTCAACCGCGTTCGGCGATTTTTTGTTGAGTGAGTTCGGGCCTTCGTAGGCGATGCTCCTCGAAGGAATATACAGGGTGAAGGTTTTGCCGTCGCTCACCATGTCGAACATGCGCGAGCCAATCACGGGCACCCGGCCATAGACGCGCAGCCACTCCGGCTTACGCATCATGATGATGCCCGGAAATGAAGTGTAGTCTTTCTCCTCGCCTTTGCTCGTCTTCAAAGCGCTGGCCTGGATCTCAACCGTTGCGTACAGGGTGTTAAGCGCATCCCAACGCTGATTGAGGAACTTTACCAACTGGTCCGGGGTCGCCGTCTGCGTGATGGTTGGCGCCTTCGGCACCGGCAGTTTGCGGGTGGTAAACAAACAGCCCGAAAGCAAAAAAAGCGGCAGGGTTATAACCGCACAAGCACATCGGTAGCTCATCTTCACCGGCTACCCGCTTTCTTCAAGGCGTGCAGGTATCCAGTGACGTTGCGCTCATGCTCCTCCAGCGTAGTGGAGAACATTGAGTGGCCCTGCGGGTTGGCCCCGGCAGCCACGAAGTAGAGATATTCGGTGTGCGCTGGATCCATCGCTGCACGGAGCGAACGAACTCCCGGATTCGCCACTGGCCCGGGCGGCATTCCAATATGAAGATAGGTGTTGTAGGGAGTATCGCGCTTCAGGTCACTCGAGTGGATGGCGCCGCTCCACAATCCTTCGAGCTGAAGGCCGTAAATCACAGAAGGATCGGTCATGAGCGGCATTTGCCTGGCGAGCCGGTTCTCAAAGACGCTCGCCACCAGCCGCCTCTCGCCATCCACAGCCGTCTCCCGCTCGATCAGCGAAGCCATTGTCACCACCCGGTGCACATTCTCCTTCAGTCCCAGCTGTGCGGATACCTGCCTGAAGCGTTTCACCATAGCGCCCGTGATTTGCGCCGGGGTAGCCTTGCGCGTGAAGCGGTACGTGTCCGGGAAAAGATAACCCTCCAGGCTCTTCGCCCCCGGATCAAGATCGGCCACAAGTCCCGTCTGCTTCGCCTGTTCATCCAGGAATTCTTGTTTCGTGCCCAAGCCTGCCTGTTCCAGGCGCGTTGCAATGTCAAAGATGGTCGATCCCTCAGGGACGGTCACCGCGATGGTGTACACATCACCACGCCGAATGCGCGCATACACCTCCGGAACGGAGGCGGGATGCTCGAACCTATACTCGCCGGCTTCCAGGGTTCCCCTTTTCCAGATGCGCATCAGGTCAAATGCAAACTGGCTGCGTACTATGCCGGCTGACTCAAGTTGCTGGCCGATGCGAAACGTTGAAGAACCGGGCGCCAGATCGACAAATGTCTCGGTTTGGGGTCCAAACGGCGTGAACACCAGCCAGGCTGCGGCCCCGGCCGCAACAAACACTATGAGAAACAAGACGAGCAAGGTTCCCGAAGCGCCAAATTTCCTATTTCTTCTGCTTTTCCGTCTTTGGCGCGCCATTCCCTGCTCGAGTTCCTTCTCTTAGTTAAGACGCGACTTACGCGCCCGCGGATTCTCTACTTTGATGATTGTAGCCGGGAGCGATGGAGAAAACCGTGCAGGAAAAACTTCACGCGCCCGGCCGCGCCTGCCGATGGCTTGCGAGCGAAGCCTGCTCTGACTGTGATGCCTCTCGGGACGATCGAGCTTAAAAGAGGGTATTCAGCTAACCGAACTCGCGAAAAAGAAATAAAGTCCCCCACCTTCTCTGGAGCGGCCCTGCGATTCGGGACAAATGACGACAGCACCTCGTGTATGAAATGATTATGTGTTGCTGCAGATCTTACGTCTCCTACTGAGGCCCATGCTAAATCGTTTCAGCTCAGGAGATTGCTGGGACGTGGCGAACAGTTTCTTCAGCGGTCGCTTGCTATGGCGTCTTCGTCAAATTCTGTGAACGGACAGAACGGTGTGCAGTTTGGGCCGGATCCAGCACTCGTTCGCGAACAACTGAGGCGGCTCGTTGCGCACCCATTGTTCACGCATAGCAAGCGATACCCGGTTTTGCTCACCTACACTGTCGAGCAAACGCTTCTTGGCAATGCGGGCGAATTGAAGGAAAGGACAATTGGCATCGAGGCTTTTGGGCGCGAACCCGTCTACGATGTCAATCTGGACCCGGTGGTTCGCACTGCGGCAGCCGAGGTCCGGAAAAGGCTCAGCCAGTACTATTACAACCCTGATCACGCCGGGGAATTGGTAATCGAACTGCCGATGGGCTCCTATGTTCCCTCTTTTCGGGAGCCAACCGCCTCTCAGATGGGCTTCGTGGCCGAGCCATTAGCCGCCGAGAAAGTGGAGTCGCTTCCGAACGATTCTGTTTTCCAATCGCTCACGCACATAGAAGCCGAACAGGCACATTCACGACTCGTGACCCGCCGCTGGATTCCGATTGCCATCGCATTGCTCGTCGCCGCGCTGATCGGATTTAGCGTTGGTCGCGTGAGACTTCCGAGCCATGCAGCAGGTGCTGGTGAAGCCTCCAACATGTCGCGCTTCTGGCAGCCGATCACCGCAACTTCGAGCCGGGTTACGTATTGTCTTGGCGCACCAACCGACTCTGTGGATCTCCAAAGCCGGCCGTACCCTGCCTCGGAAGGAGGCAGTCTAAATACCTACGATGTCATCACCCTCGCCCGTTCCCTTGTGCCCCTCGTTCCGAAGAATGGCCAATTTCGCTTGTTATCCGCTTCGGATACTGGCTTTGCTCAATTGCGAGAAGGTCCATTCGTCTTGATCGGTGCATTCGATAATCCTTGGACGATGCGCATAACGCAGGATTTACCGATGGGGTTTGAATATGACAATCACGTCCGCCAGGTAGTGGATCGCAAGAGTGCGCCTAAAAGAATATGGACACTTCAATGGCAGGTTCCAGGCAAGAGTCTCGCGCGCGATTACGCCATAGTCGCCCGACTTCATGACACGGTTACCGGCGAGCCCGTCATCATCCTGGCCGGCATCCTGGGGGAAGGAACTGAGGCAGCAAGCGAGGTCGTCTCCAATCCGGCGTACTTGGATGCGATGCTGCAGAAGGCTCCGAAGAACTGGGACCAGCTAAATCTCGAAGCCGTAATAGAAGCGAATGTGATTGATGGCCATCCCGGGCCGCCAACGGTCATCGCTGTCGAGACGTGGTGAATCGTTTCTAACTCAAAAACCTGTATCATACATCCCCACAAACGTAGCCGCACTTGAGATCTATCCTTTTGTAAACGCAAGATTTGTCGCTCTCTTGCCATGTCTGATGCACGATGCACCTGGAAAAACTGCATAAGCTGCGCCTAGCCTGACTACCTACGGAAGTCCGCAGGATTTCTGTCATGTACGGAAGGAGATTTTCTATGAGACGCATGCTTGGACTCGCTCTTTTATTCATCTTGTCCTCGGTCACGCTAATGGCTGCGAAGAACTCGCAGACGTTCTACCTGGGTTCTGATGTTCGGGCAGGAAACGTTCAGCTACCCCGTGGAATATGCGAAGTGGCCTGGATCACAACCTCAGGATCCCGGGTGCAGTTGACCATCAAGACGGATGACAAGAAAACTGTTACCGTTCCGGCTCTTATGGTCGAGGAAAAGGAAGACAGAGCCGGTGTGGTCACTTCGGTCGTGAATGGCGTTACGTACCTGGTCGAACTTCACACCAGGAATGCCAAATTCGTCTTTGAAAACGGCACAGAAGCGTCGAAATGAGTTCTGTCGGTATCCCGCACCCAGCGGGATACCGCTTCTGTCATCTTCGTTGGGCAACAATTTCATCGAAGCTCAACAGGAATAGGGTTAACTCTTTCATCACCTTCGCGTGAAGAGTTTTTGGAGACACATGCAGATTTGCAAGTCTGGTTCTTACCTTCTTCTCACCGTTTTTGCGGCCCTCGCGCTCGTCTCTGCGGCATCTGTCGCAGCGGCTCAGAACAATGACCGAGCGTGGATGAATCCCAGCCTTTCGCCGGAAGAGCGGGCCGACCTGGTTCTGAAACAGCTCACTCTCGACGAAAAGCTCGCGCTACTACATGGGAATGGCATGGCCCACGCGCCGCAGTGGCAAATGCCTCTGTCAAACCTTACCAACGGTGGTGCGGGATACGTGGAGGGAGTAAAACGCCTCGGGATCCCGCCTTTGGTTATCTCTGATGCGGGTTATGGAGTCAGAGACAGCGGTGCAAACGGCAGATATTCGACGGCTATGCCATCGAGTCTGGGCGCTGCAGCGAGCTGGGATCCGGATTCAGCTTGCGAGTTTGGGACTGTGGTCGGCAAGGAGCTTCGAGCGCAAGGGTTCAATATGACGCTGGGAGGCGGAGTCGATCTGGTCCGCGAACCCCGCAATGGGCGCAATTTTGAATATGCCGGCGAAGACCCGCTCCTCGCCGGTACTGTCGTCGGCAGCCTGATGAAGTGCGAGCAGGAACAGCATGTCGTCGGCGACATCAAGCACTATGTGATGAACGACCAGGAGACGGGACGCTTCTTTGTGAACGCGGTCATCTCCAAGCGAGCGATGCAGGAGTCCGATCTGCTCGCCTTTCAGATCGCCATCTCTATCGCGAATCCTGGTGCGGTGATGTGTTCCTACAACCGGATCAATGGTGACTTCGGTTGCGAGAACCCCTACACGCTTCACGACGTACTCAAGAAAGATTGGGGCTTCAAAGGATTCGTTATCTCCGACTGGGGAGGAACTCACAGCACAGAGAAGGCATCTGCAGCAGGTCTTGATCAGGAACAACCGATGGCAGACTTCTTTGGTTCGAAGCTAAAAGAAGCAGTGGAATCCGGAAGAGTGCCAATGTCAGAAATTGACGACCATGCGCGGAGAGTCCTCTACGCTGAATTTCTGTCTGGCATCGTCGACGACCCGCCTCAGAAAAGCGTCGTCGATGTGGAGAAGGGCTTCGAAGTCGCGCAACGTGTAGAAGAGAAGAGCATCGTTTTATTGAAGAATAGTCCGACAGTACTTCCGATTGTGCCGTCGAAGGTTCATAGCATTGCGATCATTGGCGGCCACGCTGACGTCGGGATGATTTCCGGCGGAGGATCAGCACAGGTGGATCCGCCGGGCGGCAATGCCATCATGCCTCCGGGCAAAGGCGCGACAATCTGGCAAAAACCCGTTTGGTTCCCAACCTCTCCTTTGAAAGCGCTCCAGGCGAAACTGCCGAACACGAAGATTGACTTCGATCCAGGAACGGATCCGAAGTCGGCAGCAGGTTTGGCCAAGAGCGCTGATTTGGCGATTGTCTTTGCGTATCAGTGGGAATCTGAAGATATGGACCTGCCAAGCCTTTCGCTTCCTGACAATCAGGATGCCTTGATCGAGCAGGTAGCGTCGGCGAATCCGCACACCATCGTCGTGCTGGAGACCGGAACTGCCGTGACTATGCCCTGGATCGACAAGGTCGCCGGCGTAGTTGAGGCTTGGTACGCCGGCAGCTCGGGACACAAGGCGTTGGCGGACGTACTTGTCGGGGATGTCAATCCATCCGGCAAACTTCCGCTGACTTTCACCAGTAGCGAAGCGGATCTTCCGCACCCGAATCGTCCCGAGATTCCCCCTGCCAGTCAGCCTCATGCTGGAGATGTAGCGGACAACGGAGCTCCTTCTTCGAACGCTTCTGCTCACACAGGCTACGCTGTCCACTACGACGAAGGTGCCGCAGTTGGTTACAAGTGGTTCGAAGAGCAGCACAAGAAACCGCTGTTTGCCTTCGGGTTTGGATTGTCTTACACGACCTACGCATACTCCGGCTTGGGTGTTGACTCAGGCACGAAGACTGTGCGCTTCACTGTCAAGAACACTGGGAAGAAGCCCGGGACCGAAATTGCCGAGGTGTACACGCGGCTTCCGAAAGGCACAGACGAACCTTACGAGCGGCTGGTGGGATGGACCCGGGTCGGACTCGCGCCGGGCGAATCGAAAATAGTTTCTGTTTCGATCGACGACCGCGTATTGAAGACATTCGACGAAGAAAAGAATGCCTGGAATATGACACCGGGGGATTATCAAGTCTTGGTCGGTGGATCGTCGGACAATACGCCGTTGACGGGGACTCTCGTGGTTCGTTGAGTCCGTGCGATGAGTTGTCTCTCTGAATCTGAACTGTATTCCAACAAGACGCGTGGGAGTACAACGCTGAGCCTCAACTGTGGAGTGATCTAACTGATGAATGTTCCTGTCGTCCAAGCGGGCGACAGTGAAGGTTCCCGGACAGGCTGGAGAAGCACGATGATGTCGATATTGAAGAGGCTCGTACGTTCTGCCGCCCTCCTGCTGACACTTGGATTGGTGTTCGCAACACCACTCCTTGCGCAGGAGCAAGCCGCTTTTGGCTGGCATGGTCTTTTGCGCGACAGTGCTGGCGCGCCGATCGCAGATGCCAAAGTGAAGCTGACGGGTGCAGCCACTGCCGAAGCCGACACTGGTGCCGACGGTAGCTTTACGCTTTCCGCACTACGTGGCGGGCAATACAAACTCGCAATCATCGCCGAGGGCAAGACCGCTGCCTATGCCCGAGGCTATTACTCTGGCCTCCGATGCTGCGCCTGTTGTGATCACGTTGTCGAGCGAGGGCGAAATCACTGTGGCGGCGCAGCAGGGCACCGGTGCAACGGGCGGTGAAGCACTTTCCGGCCAGGCAGTGAGTTCTTTACCTCTGAACGGCCGTGACTTCAGTACTTTGTTGCTCCTGGCGGCCGGCACTATGACCGATACAAACGGCGCGACAAATTTCACCCAGCAGTTTGCAATCAACGGCCAACGCGGCGTGGAGGCGACATTTGCCATGGACGGCGCGGACATCAGCGATCCTGAGATGGGTGGCAGTATCATGCCGAACTTCAACGTAGACGCCATTCAGGAACTGCAATCGAGTTCGGGTTGGATGCCGGCTGATATCGGTCGTGGGGCGTCGGGTTTCACAAACATCATCACTCGCTCCGGAGCGGCCGGCTTCCACGGCTCGTTTTTTGAGTTCGTGCGCAACTCAGCGTTTGACGCGCGCAATTTCTTCGATCATCCGACGCCTGCATACCCGGGACGCATTCCCCCGTTCCGTCGTAACGAATTCGGATTCACCAATGGCGGCCCCGTTTACATCCCCCATCTCTATGACGGGCGTAAGCGCACCTTCTACTTTACTGAGTACCAGGGCTTCCGTCAGGTGCTGGGCACCACTCAGGTCATGCCGGTACCCACCGCCGCACAACGGCCTTCAGCAGGCTCAAGTATCGTCTCCGACACGGTGAGTTTTCCCGACGGCACAACAGATTCGCTGGCCGTTCCAGTGAATCCGTCAATTGCTGCGATACTAGCTCGATATCCGCTGCCGAATCTTCCTACTGGTTCCTTCGGTGCCAACACCTACGCGACCCCTTCGAAGGTGAGCACCAACGCCGACCAATTCTCCTTGCGCATCGACCACAAGCTTTCAGCAAAGAACCAGTTCTTCGCGCGTTTCACGATGGACAACCTGACGGGCCCGACGACAAACCCCGATCAAACAGCAATCGATCCTGCCTTCGCCGTCGAGTACCTCGATCGGCAGCGCAACGTCGTCGGCACACTCACGACCACATTCACGCCTAAGCTCGCGCTGGAGTCCTCGCTCTCGATCACCCGATCCACCCCAGGCTTTCCTACACCCGATCACACCGACCCCGCGGTGAAGTTTGAAGACGGTCTCTTCGAAGCCTTCAACAGCGCCGGCGGATCAGTGATGCAGGCCTACGGCAACCTGTTCCAGGAGCAGGAGAACATCACCTACACTGCCGGACAACACACTCTGAAAGCGGGCTTCGAAGTCAGGAAGAATGTGGACACCACCTATTTCGGTATTCCACCGAACGGGGAGTACGATTTCGGCGGCGGCACCGCCTACGCAACGGAAGCGATCGCGTCCGCGAGTGGCAAGCACAACATCAACGTTGGTGAGCCTCTGCCGGATACGCTCTCTGGCTTGCTCTCAGGTTCGCCATTTGCCTATATCGTAGCCGTTGCGCCTCCAGGAGTTTCAGGCGGAGCACACATCGGTCCGGCTGCCATCAACCGCAGCGATTACAACGCCTATGTCGAAGACACGTGGAAGGCCACGCCAAAACTGACACTGGACTACGGTGTCCGCTGGGAGTACTACACCCCGATCACCGAGCGTGCACATCGCACCGGTTCCTTCCGGACACTGGACGGAGTCTTGGATTATGTTGTCAATCCTCAGCCCGGATATTCAACCACCTGGAATGGATGGGGCCCCAGGGTACAAATCTCCTGGGCGCCGCTCAAAAACTTTACCGCGCACGCAGGTGGAGCGGTGACGGCAATCCCGCCTAACATCTGGCAGGATAATATGCTCACTGGTTCTACACCTTTCTCGATTAACCCGCGGCGTCAATCCTCATCGAGCGCGCCACTTGCGTATGGGTTCACGATCACCCCATCGATGCTGCCCATTGCCTACGATCTGAACGGCAATGACATTCTGGCGAAGGGAGCGAAGAATATTCCTGCCAACACGCCGATGGACGTGGACCGCTACGAGAAGGATTTGGCCAACGTGACTTCCTCGGGTGCGGTGAGTTCTCTGAACCTCTCCGGGATCGATGCCAAGTTTGGCAATGGCACACTCTACACCTGGACACTGGGCCTCGAGCGCAAGATCGCCAACCTGACCGCGGACCTGGGCTACGTGGGGACTGTGGCTCAGAAGCTTCCGCGCATCTCTTTTCCGAACGCATATCCCGGCGCTACCCCCGAGTTCGCACCCTACACGCAATTCAACTCCGCGGGCGACGTAACTGGCGGCTTTGGGGTGATGAACGTGATGACCGATGATGTGCACTCCAACTACAACGCGCTGCAGGCTTCGCTGTTCGGTACAGTGGGTCACGGCGGACCCGGTATTCAGGCCTCGTACACGTGGGGTAAGTCGATCGACACTACTTCGATGGTGTTAAGTGGTACGGGTTCAACAGGTGCTACTACCTCAGGAGCGTCACAGGACCCGTTCAATCTTCGCGCAGAGAAGGGCCCCTCGGCCTTTGACGCGACGCACAATTTTGGGCTGAGTGTGGCGCAGGACCTGCACATGGAGAGCGCGAGCTTCTTACGCGTGCTTCCGCGGAGCTTTACCTATGGATGGGAACTTCTCTCCATCTCTTCGATATCGTCCGGCGCTCCGTTCACGGTTTACTCGGGCATACAGCAGACAGGAGCGGGCGCGAACGGCGTCGATCGTCCGGACCAGATCGCTGTGCCGCAACTTTCCACGGCGCGTAAGAACCGGCAGGATTACTTCGGCATGGGAGCGGCGAATGCGAGCACCTATTTTGACATTCCGATTCACATCGCCGGCGGCACTGGACCGAACCAGGGACGCTTCGGCACTCTCGGACGCGACACCTTCCGCGGGCCTGCCTACTACGATTACGACTTCGCAATGATCAAAGACACTCCGTTCGGACGCAGATCTTCGGGCGCGGAACGTATGGACGTCCAGTTCCGCGGAGAGTTCTTCAATCTGTTCAACATCGTCAACATGGGGCTTCCCTCGAACATTTTGACCGGATCTGGTTTCGGCGAAATTTCAAAGACGGCCGGCACTTCGCGGCAGATTCAATTGTCACTCAAGCTTATCTACTGATCGAGACCGCTTGACATTGAATGCCGCAGGATCGGTGTCCTGCCGTTTCAATCAGATTTGTGGTTGCAATCGTGAGGTCAGGGGTTAATGACACTCTTGTACCCAGAAAATAGTTGACAAGAACTCGATCGTGAGCGCACGGTCTAAATACATCCTAATGCATACACGCATATTTATGCGGATACGAAAGGGCCCGAATGAACTGGCCAACTTCGGGGAGCGCAGACGCTAAAGGCAACAACCGAGATTATTGGCTGCAGCATCAGGCCAACTTGATTCGGTTCAGCGCCATGACCATGACCAATCACTCCGGAGTGGGACATACTGGCGGCGATCTATCCTCCTCGGACATTCTCGCAACCCTCTATCTTGGAAACATCTTGAAGCTGAATCCATCCGACCCAACATGGCCGCAGCGCGATCGCTTCATTATGAGCAAGGGCCATTGTTCGGGGGCCTTCTACTCTACTTTGGCCTTCAAAGGGTTTTTCCCTCGAGAAATGCTAAACACCTTTATGGATCCGCTTTCCCGATTGAACGGGCATCCGGATCGCAACAAACTGCCTGGTGTGGAGGCCAATACCGGACCACTCGGGCACGGACTTCCCATTGGCGTAGGTGCCGCCTTGGCGGCTCGAATGCGAGGCGAAAACTGGAGAGTGTTTGTGCTCACCGGAGATGGAGAGCTGCAAGAAGGTTCCAACTGGGAGGCAGCCATGACAGCACAGCACTATCGTCTCGACAACCTTATCGTCATCGTAGACCGCAATCGGATTCAACAGGGCGACTTCACTGAAAAGACGATCCGCATGGACCCATTGGCAACCAAATGGGAAGCATTCGGCTTTGCGGTGGAAGAGATCGATGGCCACAACCACGCCGCGCTGCTGGAACGATTTTCAAATCTTCCGCTGGAGCCCGGAAAGCCTACTTGCATCATCGCCGATACGATAAAGGGCAAGGGCGTTTCCTTTGCTGAAAACAAGCCTGCATGGCACCATGGCGTGCCAACGGCGGAGCAACTTGTTTTGGCAGCCGCCGAACTCGGGGTTGGGGAAAGCCAATGAGTACAAGCGTTCCTGTACACCCGGTCTCTGCGGTGGAGCTCTTTGATTGTCGCGACGCCTATTCTCAAACGCTGGAGGCAATGGCGGAGGAGGACCAGCGCGTTTGTGCAGTCGTAAACGACTCCGTCTCGTCCGCTAAGCTCAAGAACTTTCAAGTGAAGTTCATCAACCGCTTCGTTAATGTTGGTATTGCCGAACAGAACATGATCGGTGTTGCCGCGGGCCTGGCTAACGGCGGCATGGTCCCGTATGTTTGCGGCGCATCCTGCTTTTTGACTGCACGGGCGATGGAACAAATCAAAGTCGATCTGGGGTATTCAAACTCGAACGTCAAGATCTGCGGAATGTCCTCGGGAATGGCATACGGCGAGTTAGGGCCAACTCACCATTCTATCGAGGACCTTGCCTGGACACGCATCATCCCGAATCTTGCGGTGATTGTCCCGGCGGGCCCTCTCGAGACCACGTCTGCGATGCGCTATTCGCGTGAGCATGTCGGTCCGATGTTTCTACGGATTAGCCGGATGCCAGTTCCTGAAGTACATGAAAGGAACTTTCAGTTCAAGCTTGGCAAGGCAGATCAACTTCGCGAAGGCAACGACATCACACTAATGGCGAATGGCGTTATGGTGTCTCGAGCGCTCGATGCGGCCGAATCCCTTGCTGCCAAGGGCGTTCATGCTCGCGTGCTCAATATGAGCAGCATGAAGCCAATGGATGTCGATGCTGTTCTCGACGCAGCGCGCACCACTCGTGGCATTGTAACCGCCGAAGAGGCGTTCGCGGCCGGCGGACTTGGAGGTGCGGTTGCTGAAATTCTGGCAGTCAATCACCCCGCGCCTATGCGTATCCTCGGTGTACCGGATATCTTCGCGCCAACAGGTTCGGCTGAATTCTTACTGCAACACTTCGGCCTCACTACACAGGGAATTCATCGTGCGGCCCTTGATCTATTGGGGGAGAAACGTTAGATGCCCGTCGGTTTGATCCTGGCGATTGATCAAGGCACGACCAACACCAAAGGTTTATTGGTGGGCCGCTCAGGAGAGCCTGTCTTTCGCGCCGCCACGCCTGTTTCCTTAATCTACTCGGCATCCGGGTTCGTAGAACAGGACCCCAATCTCTTGTTGGAATCCGTGATGAAGGTGATCGCCGAGTGCAAAGCTCACGCCGATCATGCGGGTGCAAGAATTGAGGCCCTGGCGATCTCGAATCAGCGTGAAACAGCGGTTGCATGGAATTCAGAAACCGGCGAACCGGTAGCAAACGCGATTAGTTGGCAGTGCGGACGTTCTGCTGAGATATGTGACCGCCTTACGGCATATTCAGACGAAATTCGCATGCGGACGGGCTTACCTCTTGCTCCTCTTGTCACCGCAGGCAAATGGGCGTGGCTTCTTCAAAACAATCAAGCGGCACGAGATGCCGCATCGAATGGAACACTATGCCTGGGGACAGTCGATTCATGGATTATCAATCGACTCACAGCCGGCGCAACTCACGCCACGGATTTTTCGAACGCTTCGCGCACGGGGCTCTTGAATCTGGAAAATCTTTCCTGGGACGACGAGTTGTTGGCTATTTTCGGGATTCCCCGAAAGGCGATGCCGCAAATACGCCCTTCTGCGGGAGCATTTGGATCGTGCTCTTCCGATTCCGGACTCCGTGGTGTACCCGTGCTCGCTGCAATTGGGGACTCGCATGCCGCAATGTTCGGCCACGGACACTACGCTCCGGGAGCAGTAAAGGCAACCTATGGCACCGGCTCGTCCTTAATGATGCTCACTCAGGCACTTTTGCCGGACAATCTCGCACTCGCTCGCACAATCGCCTGGTCTATAAGTGGACGGCCCCAATTTGCATTGGAGGGAAATATCGCAATGACCGGGTCCGCCGTTCAATGGGTTGGCGAGTTTCTTCAACTGCCCAACCCTATCGCGGACGCTGTCGCACTTGCTGCCAGCGTACCCGACGCGGATGGGATTTATTTTGTGCCGGCCATGGTCGGTCTTGGCGCTCCGTATTGGGATTCAAATGCACGCGGAACGATCGCTGGGATTGGTCGTTCACACACATCTGCTCATCTGGCCCGGGCGGCGATTGATGCCATCGCATACCAGGTCGCAGATGTTCTCTTTGCAATGGAAGAGATGACTCATGGAAAGATCCATGAACTGTTGGCAGATGGCGGAGCGACTCGGAATGCGAAACTCATCCAGTTTCAGGCGGATATTCTGGGCCGACCCGTTCTGCGCTCATCCAATGAAGAACTGTCAGCTTTGGGAGCAGCATTGCTTGCGGGTCTCGCGCACGGTTGGTGGGGATCACTAGCCGAGATTCAGGCCCTTCCCCGCACGGCAGACCGCTTTGAGCCCTCGCTTAGCCCGATGGAATGCGACCGGCTCTACCATGGGTGGCAGCAGACTGTACGCCGCGCGCGGCTAGCTCCGGAGGTCGGCGCATAAGCATGACAGATTCGGAAATCATTCTCGAAGCGCGTGCCGTCACAAAGTTCTACCCAGGGACAATTGCCCTCGATCACGTGACATTTCGCGTGCACAGGAATGAAGTAAATGTGCTGATCGGCGAGAATGGGGCGGGCAAATCTACATTGATGCGTATTCTGGCGGGCGTAGAGAGAGCAGATGAAGGCGAACTGTTCCTTAATGGTTCCCCGATCACCGTGAATTCCCCACGCGAGGCTGCCGCACTCGGAATCTCCATCGTTCATCAGGAGCTATCGGTGCTTCCCAACCTGGACATCAGCGAGAACATCTTCGCCGGACGCGAGTTGGTGAGAGCTGGAGTGGTCGTGAACCATGCTTTACAGCACTCACGAACGAACAATGCGTTACGCCGACTCCACAAGCCGATGCAAGCCGCCTCTCAGGTTGCTCACTTATCGCTGGGTTGTCGCCAGATCGTAGAGGTAGCCCGGACCCTGGACCAGGGCGCAAAGGTTCTCATCCTGGATGAGCCGACATCCGCCCTTTCGACGACCGAGGCGGATTCGCTCTTTCGAGTAATTCATGATTTGAAACACTCCGGTGTGACCATCATCTATATCTCGCATCGGCTTCACGAGCTTTTACACCTGGGAGACAACTTCACGGTACTTCGCTCGGGTCGCGTCGTGGGTGAAGCACCGCGCTCAGACGTTTCGCGCCAATGGATAGTGGAACGGATGTCGGGATGCGCGGACACGAGCGATCTTCAAGTGCGCGCTCCCATCGCGAGGTTGCGGGAATGTCTATCCGTAAGAGGTCTGTCGCTGGCGTCTTCAGGTTTGGACGAAGCGGCGCAAGCGCCGTTGCATCAAGTCAGTCTAACGGCGCGCAGAGGGGAGATCGTCGGCGTGTACGGCCTGCTCGGCGCAGGGAGAACAGAGTTACTTGAATCGCTTGCAGGCTGCAGATCGGTTACTGCGGGAGAGATATTTCTTAATGGTCAGCTTCTTCGTCTCAACTCCGCATCTGATGCAGCCAAAGCGGGAATTGTTCTGGTTCCGGAAGATCGGCAACGTGATGCCCTCATTCCCGAGATGTCGATCCGAGAGAACGTTGCTCTCGCTTCCGCAAATGGATTTTTCCTCTCACGCGCGCGAGAGACGGTTCGTGTGCGCGAACTCGCTGCGGACCTCAATATTGCCGTCCGCGATCTTGAACTTCCTGTTACGGTACTCTCCGGAGGTAATCAACAAAAGCTCCTCATTGCGCGCTGCCTCATGTGTTCGCCGTCTCTGCTGCTGCTCGACGATCCAACTCGCGGAGTCGACGCGGGAGCGAAGACTGAGATCTATCGAATTCTTCGTCGGCTGGCCTCTAAGGGCCTTACCATTCTCTTCACCTCTTCCGAGATTGAGGAGACCCGCATTCTCGCTGATCGCGTTCTGGTGCTTTGCCAAGGCCGTATCTCAGCCGAGTTCAAAGCCGCCTCGATCACAGACGAAGCGCTCTTTGCGGCGGCCAGTCCGGTTGTATCTACTTCCTCTATTCCGATCGATGGAGCTTCGTTCGCATGATTACCGCCGCCAGTCCGCTCACCCGTTCGGAACGCATCGCGACCTTCTCAGTGCGCACTCTCCTCTTTCTTCTTCGCGCCCGCGCAGTCTTTGTACTCCTTCTGTTGCTTATTCTTTTCTCCCTGCTTGCGCCGTCATTCCTTACTGCAAACAATCTGTCCATCCTGGTCAAACATGTTGCATTAACCGCAATCCTCGCGATCGGCATGACCTTCGTAATCCTGACCGGAGGAATCGACCTATCTGTTGGCTCGGTCGCAGGACTCGGAGGAATGGTTGCAGGTTACGTACTTACACAGGGGATTTCTTTTGGAGGTCCCGTCCATTACCCGCCTGTCTATCTCGCCATGCTTGCCGCTCTCCTCGTCTGCTGTGCCGTGGGTTTCTTAAACGGATGGCTGGTTTCTAAGGCCGGTGTTGCCCCGTTCATTGCGACGCTCGGCACGCTTTACATCGCCCGGGGTGCTGCGCTGCTCCTGTCGAATGGCAAGACGTTTCCTGAACTAGCCGGCGAAACGTCTCGCGGAAATACAGGCTTCACTTTTCTTGGTCAAAATTTCCTATTTGGCCTCCCCATTCCAGTCTGGATTATGTGTGCCCTCTTCGCGATCGCCGCTCTGGTCGCTGCGAAGACTCCCTTCGGCCGTCACGTCTATGCCGTGGGTGGCAACGAGCGAGCCGCGCGACTTGCCGGGATTCAGGTGCCTAGGGTGAAGCTGGTGACCTATATCGTCTCGGCCCTATGCGCTGCTTTTGTCGGCCTCATTATCGCCTCTCAACTTGAAGCTGCGCACCCCGCTACTGGAGAAAGCTTTGAGTTGAATGCAATTGCGGCTGTGGTTCTTGGTGGAACGTCGCTGATGGGTGGCCGAGGCTCGATTACCGGTTCGCTCATCGGCGCTTTCGTCATCGGTGTGCTGGCAGATGGCCTCGTTATGCTTGGGGTCTCGGAGTTCTGGCAGATGGTGATCAAGGGGATCGTGATTGTCTTGGCTGTAGCCATTGACCAGTTGCAGTCGCATGCGCAGGCTAAGTTCATCCCATATCTGATGAGTTCCGGCGCCGAGGCAACTAAATGATGAGGCACGCATCCCTGTGCGCGGCAACGATTCTGCTGCTTGTGGGTGCCGGCTGTCGTCGTGCAGATATGAACAAGCCACTCATCGTTATCGTGGTACCTTCACAGGACAATCCCTTTTTCAAGGCCGAGGCGGACGCAGCCGCCGCGCGCTCTCTGGCCCTGGGTTATCGTGTTCGCGTGGATGCGCACGACGATGACGCCTATCGTCAAGACAACCTGATTGACGCAGCCATCGCATCCAATGCAGCGGCATTGATCCTCGACAATGCCGGTGCGGAGGCTTCGATCGCCGCGGTTCGGCGCGCCACCAAGGCAGGAATACCTTGCTTCTTGATCGATCGCGAGATACAAGCAACAGGCATCGCAAAGGCACAAATCATCGCCGACAACGATCAAGGCGCCAGGATTGTTGCAGCGGAGTTTGCCCATGCTCTCGAACCTCAGGGGGGCGAATACGCTGAACTGCTCGGCCGTGAATCTGACACCAACGCGCAGGTCCGAACCAAGGGGTTCCATGCCATTTTGGATCACGATCCAGCCCTGAAACTCGTGGAGGCTCAGTCTGCCAACTGGTCCCAGTCCGAGGCATTTCAGAAGGCTGAGATTATTCTGGAGGCTCACGGAAACATCCGCGGAATCATTGCCGGAAATGACACGATGGCCGTGGGTGCGGCAGCAGCAGTCAAGTCTTCAGGACGTAACGACATTGTCATTACCGGCTTTGACGGCAGCCCAGACGCGCTCCATGCGATTCGCTTAAGCGAGTTGAGGGCCACCGCACTGCAACCAGCGGTCCTGATCGCCCAGCTCGCGGTAGACGAGGCTCATCGATATTTGAAGACGGGAACTACCGGCAAACCCGAGCGCCAGATCATTCCGTGCAACCTGGTCACAAAGGACAACGTCGACGACTTCAGCAATTTTGAAAAGGTAAGGTGAAGTAGCATGGCCGTTACGCTTGGCGTTATTATCGGAAATCGCGACTTCTTTCCCGATGCGCTCATCACCGAAGCGCGCCGCGACCTGATTCAGCTTTTCGATCAGATATCCGTGGAGCCGGTCTGGCTGACCGAATCCGACTCCAAACTCGGCGCTGTTGAAACATGGGCCGACGCGGCCAGGTGCGGGCAACTGTTTCGTGCCAACCGTGATCGCATCGAAGGCATCCTGGTCTGCTTACCTAATTTTGGCGACGAGAAGGGCGTGGCTGATGCGATCCGTCTCTCCGATCTGAATGTGCCGATACTCATACAGGCTTGCCCTGATGACTTGGATCAATTCGGGCTCACACGCCGTCGCGATGCCTTCTGCGGCAAGATTTCAGTCTGCAACAACCTCCGTCAATATGGGCACAAGTTTGGGCTCACCCACGACCATACGGCTGCGATCCTTTCCGATGCCTTTCAAAAGGATCTTCTGGACTTTTTCGCAATTTGTCGTGTCGTTCGCGGAATGCGGCGAGTGCGCATCGGGGCTGTCGGTGCACGCCCCAATGCCTTCAATACGACCCGCTTTAGCGAGAAGCTGTTGGAGTCCGCCGGAATTTCAGTGAACACAATTGATCTCTCGGAGGTTTTCGGATCCGCTGCATTAATTGCGAACGATGATCCCAAGGTGAAACAGCGCATAGAGTTCATTCGCTCCTACGCCGAAAGCTCTTCGGCTCCAGACGAGTCTCTGCGCAAGATGGCCAAGTTCGCGATCGTCGTCGACGACTGGATGACTTCGCTGGGATTGACTGCAACCGCGATCCAATGCTGGAGTTCCATGCAGAAGAACTATGGAGTCAACGTTTGCACCATCATGAGCATGATGTCCGAGCAGATGCTGCCTTCTGCTTGCGAAGTTGATATCGCTGGTGTCGTGAGTATGTACGCCTTACAGCTTGCCAGTGGCAAGCCGAGCGCCTTGGTTGACTGGAATAACAATTACGGCGGTGAGCCCGATAAGTGCGTCTTTTTTCATTGCGGGAACTGGGCCAAGGATTTTCTTCCCGATATTCGCATCGGTACTGCTCCCATCCTTGGCACCATGCTGGGCGAAGAAAATACGGTCGGCGCGTTGGAAGGTCGGACGCCGTCGGGCCCCATGACCTTTGGCAGAGTGAGCACCGATGATTTTTCCGGAAAGATTCGGGCCTACTTCGGAGACGGGCGCTTCACCGACGACCCCTTGGATACCTTTGGAACACGTGCAGTCGTTCAGGTGCCGAAGCTTCGTGAACTCATGCAATTCATCTGCCTAAATGGTTTCGAACACCATGCCGCGATGACCTCCAGCCACTGCGCTGCACCGACTGCAGAAGCCCTGGAGAAGTACCTTGGCTGGGATGTATATCTTCATTCCTCTAACTGAGTTAGCCATTATTGTTAGGCGAAAGCAATCCCGCCCGATGAGGTAATCCTCCTATGTCGCGACTGGACGAATTGAGACTAATGGCCAAGGTCGCGCGAATGTACTACAGCCAAGGTGTTCGTCAACAAGAGATCACCGAGCGTCTCAATATTCATCAGTCCAGGGTTTCTCGCATGCTCAAGCGGGCGCGAGAAGCAAACATCGTGCGCATCAGCGTGTCTACTCCTGCGGGCTTCTTCCCTGATTTGGAGGACGCCCTGGAGAGTCGATTCCAACTGAAAGACGCCGTAGTCATCGACTCCGACGGGGACGAGGAGCGCGTCGTTCGCGATCTCGGTGCCGCAGCTGCCTTCTATCTTGAAACAACGACACAGCCAAAGATGCTCATCGGAATCTCCTCTTGGAGCCGTTCGCTGTTTTCAATGGTGGAAACTCTGCACCCGAATTCTGCAGGCGCTGGCGGAAAGGTAGTGCAAATACTGGGCGGCGTGGGCAACGCCAACACGCAATATCAGGCGATGATGTTGGCGCAGCGCCTTGCTGGATTGATAGGCGCGTCCCCTGTGCTCTTACAGGCACCAGGTATCGTCGGATCTCCGGAAGCAAGAGCCGTACTCATTAAGGATGCCGCTGTCGAAGAAGCATCAAGGCTTTTTCCGAAACTCGACCTTGCTCTGGTAGGAATCGGATCTCTTGAACCATCGTCTCTTCTCGCAAGTAGCGGGAATATCTTTTCCATTGAGGAACGGCGGCAGTTGCGCCGCGCCGGAGCCGTTGGCGACATCTGCTTCCAGTTCATTGACAAACTGGGTCGTAAGGTCGAGTCGCCACTCATGAAGCGCGTCATTGGCATTGATCTTGCAACCCTCAAGTCGCTTCCGAGAGTGGTCGGTATCGCCGGTGGTGAATCGAAGTTCCCCGCACTGCTGGCCTCTCTCAAGGGCCAGTGGATCAACGTCCTCATCACCGATAAACGGACTGCGGAACGGCTGATTTCTAATCCGCTGGTATGATTGCAGCATCATCCTGCAGCAGATACGCTGTCTCAATCCAGTAGCGCGCCCGTACGCCCTCATCGGATGCGCTCATGTCGCGATTGCCTGCCGTCTTCGTTTCCGTCAAGCCATCTCGAAGTATGTCGTGTAACTCTCATCGTGAATGAAATAGAAGGGAACGAAGTCCCTGCTGGTCACACCCGCGGCGAGTCTCTGGACCCCGGTCAAGCCATCGACCTCCCGGAGATTATCCAGAGAAGGCAGCGTCGCTCCGCCGTTCGAATTCCTTTCGACATAAAGCAGCGGCCCCCGCATCATTGCGACCGTGTCCTTGTGCAGATCATCGATGCTTTCGCGGCGGAACTCACACGGTATTTCGAACTTCAAGTGATCTCCGGTCTTCCACTGCTTTCGAATCACGGCAAACCCTTTCTCCGTTTCGATATGCTTCGGCTTCCCGTTTACCTCAAATGAGCACGATCCCTCGACCCAGCTTGGGATGCGCAGGCAGAGAGTAAAACTGGTCGGGTCATCGCACTTGACGTACAGAGATACGGTCTGCCGCAACGGATACTCCGTCTCCTGCGACAGGGTAATCGTCTGCTGACCTTGCCTCCAGCGAACGCGTGAAGGCGTAAACAGGTTCACCGCCAGCACGTCGTCTTGGTGGAAGTAGATGTTCTTGACATAATCCGCCACCCCCTGCACCAGCGTACCGCTGCAGCAAGGCCACTTCTTCTGATAAAACACCTTGCGTGCACGGGCACTGTAAGTCGAATAGTAGAAATAGTCTCCATTGCTGTCCGGCATCTTCGCGCCGAGCAGGCAGTTATACACCACTCTTTCAAGTCCATCGCCGTATTGAGCATCGCCCGTCGCGCACAGCAAATACCGGGCGAGCTTCATGGCAGCATATGTGCCGCATGGGGTTTCAAAGTGATCCTCGGTCGTTTGCAGGCTTTCGTACAGCCGGCCCTTGTGCGGCTCTATAAATGTTTCGTTAGGACCCCATCCTCCCGAGGCATACTGCTGCGTGGCGACAAGCAGATCGTGCGCATTCGCCATCGCGCGCAAATACCTGGCGTCTCCCAGCACGAGGTGCGCCTTTCCTGCCGAGCTGAGAGCGACGGCATGGCTGTAAGCATGGCGTCCCGGCAAGACATCCTGCCCCCGCGCCAGCGGATCGAAGAAATCCTCATCCAGCAGATACGTAACTGCCCGGTCGTACAGAGCGCGCTCATTGATCAACGCCGACGCCGTGAACAGAGTCTCGGGCAACACATACGTCTCGTCATACGGCGGGTCCTTCTTCCCGATGCGGTCTCGTCCGCGTTCCGGAATATAAGGCAACGCCCCCTGATACACCCTCGCTATCAAATCGCGCGCTTGTTCCGCACCGCTCAACGTGTAAGCATCCACCAGTCCCGCCATGTGCTTATCGAGGATGTAACACGGCCACACGTTTTGCGCGTTCGGGCCGGGGTAGATCCGGTTGTTGCGGCCGAGCGTGGCCCCGAAGCCTTCCACCAGCTCATGCACTTTGTTGGTGCACGCCTGGTCTCCAGAAATACGCCCGAACCTTGCCAGCCCCGAAATGTATTGCCCCAGTGAGTGACCGGGAACAAACCCGTCCCGGTCATACCAGCCTCCCATGTCCGCTCCGGGAGCCGGCAGTCCGGCGCCTTGCCTGTACACCTTGAGCAGCCGGTCGTTGTCCAGTGCCAGGTAGGAGGCGCGAACGATGTCGTATTGCGCCTTGAGCGGACCGCCGGTCAGTTCCACTGCGCCATAGTCGAATTCCTTCAATGTCGCGGGTACCAGCGCACCCGATAGCCGCACACGCGCCAGGAATCGCCTGAATGCATCCTGCGGCGGTCGCGCCAGCAACAAACTGTCTGCGGGAGATATGGGTATCTGTCAATTCCGGTCAGCTCTTCTTTCCCACTAATACGATTCTTACATCAAGCCTCGTCAGCCTTGGAATGAAGGCGTGCCAGTGGATGCCAGCGGGAGCCAGCAGAGGCTAATTTGAGGCCACAAATAGTAAAGCGAATCTCGCGATTCGCTCTAAGCTGCTGATTATAAAGTCATTGGTGCCGAAGAAGGGACTCGAACCCCCACACCCTTGCGAGTACGTGGACCTGAACCACGCGCGTCTGCCAATTCCGCCACTTCGGCACGGGACACGAATCCAGCCTTCTCGGCCAGATCGGCAGCATCTCTGAGTCTCGCAAATGCAGGTTGCAGTGTCAAATCCAGCAACTTTACGGCCTCAGTGCCGCTTCAGCGCTTCAAGTTCTTCGAGCGTCCGCGGCCAGTCGGAGCCCAGTAAACGGGAGAGGCTGCGGTCGGCCAGCACCTTGCCGCCGGTCTGGCAACGCGCACAGTAGTTGGTCTCATTGTCGGCATAGCGAATGCGCTGGACCTTTTCGCTGCAGCGCGGGCATGGCAATCCAAAGCGCCCATGCACCGCCATCTCCGGACGGAACGCAGTGACCTTTTCCGGGAAGGCTTTCTTCGCCTCGATCTCTAGCCGGTCAATCCATAAGGTCAGTGTTGAGCGCGTGGCTGCAAACAGGCGCTCCCACTCCCCTGGTTTCAACTTGTGCGAGAGCGCGATGGGAGAGAGTTGCGCTGCGTGAAGAATCTCGTCGGAGTAGGCGTTGCCGACGCCGCTGATGAGTCGTGGATCGGTCAAGGCGCGTTTGAGCGTGCGGTTTTCCAGCGTGAGCGCGGCGCGAAAGCCTTCGAGATCGGTCGAGAAAATCTCAACGCCGCCGGGATCAATCGAGCTCAGCGCCGCTTCGCCGCGCAAAACATAAAGCGATGCACGCCGCTTGCTGCCGGCTTCGGTCAGAACCAACGATCCTGTCGGGAAATCGAAAGCTGCCAGGCTGTTCCTTCCGGCGAGCTTGGCTTGCGGCGGCCTCCAATGCAACCGGCCCGCGATCATCAGGTGCAGCACAACCCACAAGTCTCCTTCGACGCCAATTGCGATGCGCTTGCCGATGCGACGCAGTTCACGTACGACGCGACCCTCAATGCTCGCAAGCGGCGGGTCGACAGTGCGAAGCAGGAATGCGGATGCCAGGCGCACCTGCTCGAGGGGCTGGCCGAGTATGCGCGATTCGAGAGCGGTGATGTAGGCGGAGATGTCGGGTAGTTCCGGCATTGCTCCTAGATTGCAGCCGGGAGATGCGCTCTTGCAATCCAGATCTTGCGTGGCCTTACAAGATAATCGTGTTATCGATGAGCCTCGTCGGTCCCACCCAGGCCGCAACCGCCAAGAGCGTACCGGGCGCGGCTGTATTCGCCGGCAACAGCGTTTCCCAGTCGACAAGCTCGATGTAGTCCACGCGTACAGCAGGCTCGGTCGCGAAGATTTCACGGGCGGCGGCGATCAAAGCACCGGCGCAGCGCTCGCCTCCGGCGACCAGCGACTCAACCTTGCGGATGGCTCGGCTCAATGTGAGTGCCTGGGCCCGCTCGTTCGGATTCAGATAGGCGTTGCGAGAACTGAGAGCAAGGCCGTCCGACTCGCGAACGATCGGACAAACGACGATCTCGGTTGCAAGGCGGAGGTCTGTGACCATGCGACGGAGCACTGAAACCTGTGCCGCGTCCTTCTGGCCAAAGAATGCGCGGTCCGGTTCAGCAGCGATGAGCAGTTTGGTCACCACCGTGGCTACGCCGCGGAAGTGGCCCGGCCGCGATGCGCCATCGAGGCGGTTGCTGAGCCCTCCGACTTCTACGAACGTGGCTGCGTCGACCGGGTAGAGTTCCTC
Organism: uncultured Acidobacteriaceae bacterium; assembly: GCA_963800145.1. Classification (GTDB taxonomy): domain Bacteria; phylum Acidobacteriota; class Terriglobia; order Terriglobales; family Acidobacteriaceae; genus Telmatobacter. The sequence goes on from CAWCZX010000003.1 coordinate 964,811, forward strand.
GACTGTCGGCGCGAAAATTACATCCGCTCCCTCAGACTTGGCAAGCGTGCAATCGGCGTCGAACGTTCGTGGATACCGCGCATAATCTTCGTTTGGCCCAAACTGGGTTGGGTTGACGAAAATGCTGACGGCGACCTGCGCGCACGATCTTCGAGCCGCCCGAATCAGCGAAGCGTGGCCCTCATGCAGCGCGCCCATCGTCGGCACAAGGCCGATCGCGTAACCCTGGTGCTTGCTGGAAGCTTGCCGATTCGCGCGCGACCACTCCTGCAGTTCCGCAACGGTTCTGAGAATCTCCATCAGGCTTTGCGCAATATCTGCGGCTTCGCTGCGGTCTCCGCATCCGGCTTCAACGCATTGCGTGCTGCGTCCGGCAAGTGGTAGCTCTCCTCGTCGGACGGAAACGCCCTGTGCTCCACATCTTCGCGATAATGCTCTACCGCTTCGCGAATGAGCGCAGCCGCGTCTCCATAGCGGCGAACAAACTTCGCCGGAGCCGCAAACGTCAGGTTGAGCAAGTCGTGGAAGACGAGAATCTGCCCATCGCAATCCGGCCCAGCGCCGATGCCGATTGTTGGAATGGCCAATTCAGCGGTGATGGCAGCGGCCGCTTCGCGCGGAATCCCTTCGAGCACCAGCAAGCCGGCTCCGGCATCGGCCAGCGCGTGCGCGTCTTGCTTTAGTCGCAGCACGGTTTCGAGCGTGCGGGCCTGCACGCGGTACCCTCCCATGCGGTGAATGCTCTGCGGTGTCAGCCCCAGATGGCCAACTACAGGGATCTCCGCCTCTGCCAGTGCGCGAACCAGTTCCACGCGCGGCCCTTCAATCTTCACCGCTTCAGCCCCGGCCTCTTTCACAAAGCGCACGGCGTTCTTCGTGCCTTCGGATACCGAGCCGTGGTAGCTGCCAAAAGGCATGTCGGCCACCACCAGCGCGCGCCGCACCGCTCGCCGCACCGCCCGCGTGTGGTGCAGCATCTCGTCTACGGTGACTGCAAGCGTGTTGTCGTGGCCCAGAACAACCATGGCCAGCGAATCGCCGACCAGTACCAGGTCGATGCCGGCTTCGTCGACAAGGCGCGATGTGGCGTAGTCGTAGGCCGTGAGCGCAGAGATGGGTTTGCCCTGGCGCTTCATCTCCGCCAGTGCGGGCATGGTCACTTTTGTGATGGGAGTGCCGGCGGCCGAAACACCACCGCCAGGGAAATTGGTGAGGCTCATGTTGTCTCCAGTGCCGCTCCGTTCACTCAGGATGCGACCCGAACAGTCAGAGTATACGCCCGACCCCAGGCGAGAATGCAAAGGCGGCGTCCCATTTTGCGTTCTAATTTCTCAATGACAACCGGCAAGTGCTTGCGGTTGATCGGCCTTGCGCCGCACACTGATAGGCAGCATGCTTTCTCCACTGGCCACAGGCATTTATGCGGGAATCGGCGCGGCAGGCGCCCTGGGCTTGGCAGCAGGCGGGTATGCCTACGCCGCCATGTGGCCTGCCTCGCAGATCTTTGGCGAGGCGCTGATTGCCCCGCGCCGCGCCGGCGAACTGGCCCTCACGTTCGACGACGGGCCCAACCCGGCCTGGACGCCACGGCTGCTCGATATTCTGGCAACTCACGACGTACGTGCCACCTTCTTCCTAGTGGGAAAGTTTGCCGAAGCGGAACCGGAACTGGTTCGGCGCATCGCCGGGGCGGGCCACTTGATCGGCAACCACTCATGGAGCCATCCGAATCTTGCGCTCACCGCTTCCAGCCGCATTCACGATGAACTCAAGCGCAGCAGCGATACTCTGGCCCAGATCATCGGGCGGCGTGTCGGCTATTTCCGGCCGCCCTTTGGTGCGCGCAGGCCCTATGTACTGGACACAGCGAGGTTGATGGGTATGATCCCGGTGCTGTGGAACGCCATCGCGTCCGATTGGAGAGACCCTTCGGCGGAACGAATCGCGTCGCGCCTTAAGCGGAAGGCCGATCATCTCGAGCAACGCGGTTGGGCTGCCAACATCGTGCTCCACGACGGCGGCCACCTTGGCCTCGGCGCAAATCGTGGCCCGTCTGTGGCAGCCGCGGGACAGCTCATCGTCAGTTGCAAAGTCGCACATCGCTTCGTAACTCTAGATGCGTGGAGTTAGCTGCGTCCCTCCGCGCCCAGACTGAGGGAGTGCGGCCAGGAAAAATGCGCGGTCGTTCCCTTAAGCCACAATCAGTGTGAATATTTCGGCGAAATGATCTGCCGATTTTGGAGTCAATTTATGGTCCATTTGCCGCCAATGATATTCGAGCTATTGAATCCGGTGCCTGTTGCAATGACACGAATGGTCGTGGTGCTGTAGATCGAGAGACCGCCGGCGGGATACGTGGGACTGCTTGCGGTTGGGGCGCTTCCATTGGTCGTGTAATGAAGCACACATCCTGACGTTGGGTTAGTCCAGGTGATGAGCAGCGGCAGCGTAGTCGGCGGTGCGTGGTATGTGCCCGAGTAGGGCGCGTTCTGCGATGGATTGCCGCAGGTCGACAGGTCTAGGGTCCACTTGCCGCCGATAATAGCGGAGCTATGGTATCCGGGGGCTGCCGCAATCACTCGAATCTCCGTGGTGCTGTAGATCGAGAGACCGCTGGCGGGATACGTGGGACTGCTTGCGGTTGGCGCGCTTCCATTGGTCGTGTAATGAAGCACACACCCTGACGTTGGGTTGGTCCAGGTGATGACCAGCGGCAGCGTAGTCGGCGGCACTTTGTATGTGCCCGAGTAGGGCGCGTTCTGTGATGGATTGCCGCAGGTTGATATTACGTAGGTCCCTGCCCAGCAAGCAGTGGCGCTTTGTGTATAGCCGGTGGCATTGGCGAAGGCGCAGATATTTGTCGGCCCGGACGAGCCGAAACTAGCGCTGGCACCCGTGGTCGATGGTGTACAAGTCCCCGAGTTCGACGCGCAGTAGGTTATTGTGTGGCTCGGCGTCGAATCCGAGATCGCGACGATAGTTGCCGGACCTGTGTACGGTGAGGCAGGTGAGAAGGTCGGCGTGGCCGCCCGCGGCAGGTTTAGGGTCCATTTGCCGCCGATGATAGCGGAGTTGTTGTATCCGGCGGCTGTTGCAATCACTCGAATGGTCGTGGTGCTGTCGATTGAAAGACCATCCTCAGGATAGGCCGGACTGCTTGCGGTTGGGGCGCTTCCATCCGTGGTGTAGTGAAGCTCGCACGCAGAAGTCGGATTAGTCCACGTGATCACCAGCGGCAGCTTCGTCGGCGGTACATTGTATGTGCCCGAATAGGGCGCGTTCTGGGACGGATTGCCGCAGGTTGCTGTCGCCTGCAAGAGCACTGTAACCGTAGCCGTAGAGGAATTCGTAACCGCCAGGTCCATTCGCCCATCGTGGTTGAAGTCCGCAGCCGCTACGCCATCCCCGCGTCCAGTGGAGTCGACCGGTGCCTTGAAGGTGCCGTCGCCATTCCCCAGCCAGATAGAAACGACGTTGGTCGAGTCTATTACGGCAAGGTCGAGTATCCCGTCCCCATTGAAGTCGGCGGTGATCAAGTCGACGTTGGTCTGGGCCGAAGTGGGTTGGCCGCCCTTTTGGGTAAAGGTTCCATCTCCGTTGCCTAAAAGAACCGAAATGCTGTTTCCGTTTGTTGAGGCAAGGTCGAGAATCCCGTCGCCATTGAAGTCGCCGCTCACCTCTCCATATGGGACATTCGTGAGTTGGGTGAATTCCCCATTTCCGTGGTTGAGGAACATCCTCGGCGGGTTTGCGAGATCAAGGATGCCGTCTCCGTTGAAATCTCCGAAAATCAATGGTCCGGGGCCACTAAGGAAATCGTCGAAGACCAGGAAATCGTCAGGAAGGAGGAAGACCTCAGAGGCCCCGAGATCATCGGACTCCGAAACCGCGACGTTGAGTTGGCCATTGCTATTGAAATCCCCCAACGCGAGCGCTAAGGGTGCTCCATCACCGTCTCCGGCCTCCACTGGGGCAGCGAACGTGCCATCCCCGTTCCCATAGTAGACAGCAATGGGATCGTCATCGTCGAGGTCGTGAGAAACCACAACCAGATCAACATTCCCATCCCGGTTAAGGTCACCGGTCGCAGCTAGCCTAAGAGGTGTTCCTCCATAGGAATCGAGGAAACAAAGAGTGGAACGCTTCGTGAACGTCCCGTCGCCTTTTCCGAGAAGGATCGCAATACTTCCAACGCCATAGTACTGGTAGTCGCAGGAAGGGGCCGGTGCCTGGTCGATCACAGCCAAATCAGGAATGCCATCGTGATTGAAGTCCGCAGTGACAGCGCTGATCGGTGAGGTGGTTCCCCCGACCGGAAGCGCACTGAAGACAAGATCGGACGTTGGGGTGGTTATGGTAAAGGGAACGGGGCTTGAGCTTCCTCCACCGGGACCGGGGCTGACGACGGTCACGTTGGCGGTGCCGGGTGTGGATACATTCCCGGCTGGAACCACTGCCGACAACTTACCAGCACCTACAAATGTGGTGGCCAGCGGCGTTCCATTCCAATTTACTTTCGATCCCGAGACAAATCCGGCCCCGCGGATGGTTAATGAGAATCCCGGCCCCCCGGGTGCGACCGCCCCTGGAACGAGTGGCTGATCCAAAAAGGGGACAGGATTGGATTGCGCGAAACACGAGTTCGCGGCAAGCCACAGTCCGAGGCACCAAGTCATTCTAAAGAATTTCATCGCATGAAGTCCTTCCAGGAGATCGTTTGGGGCTCGGATCGCAGTTAAAAGGGGGACGATCCGCGGGCAGACTTTTGCAGAGGTGAATTAAACCGAACTAGAGGGAATAATCTGCTCCTCTTTTGGGGGGCAGGACAGCATCACATTGGGTGATTGACACAAAAAGCGCAATCCCAACTTGGTAACACTCTGGCGCACGCCAAGGTCATCTAACATCTATCGCCGATAGATTACTTTTGCGCAGATCGTAGAGCTTTCCTTGGGATGGCTCTTCTAAATGCCCTGGAATGCCGTGTGCGCCGCTTCAATCGTCGCCTGCACTTCGGCCTCTCCATGTGCGGTGCCGACGAAAGCCGCTTCAAATTGCGAAGGCGGCAGCCACACACCCTGTTCCAGCATTGCCCGGTGAAAGCGCCCGAAGGCGGCCGTATCGGATTTCGCGGCCTCTTCGTAGTTGGTCACGGGGCCGGGATTGAAGAACCATGTCCACATTGCGCCCACGCGATTCAGCGTGAGGGGCACGCCTGCTTTCTCTGCCTCAGCGGCGACCCCCTCAGCGACAGCCTTCGCCGTTGCCTCAATGCGCGGATATACCTCTGCGGCGTGCTCCTGTAAATAACTGACCGTCGCAATACCGGCAGCCATGGCCAACGGATTCCCGCTCAACGTTCCTGCCTGGTAGACCGGTCCAAGAGGCGCAAGAAGATCCATGAAACGGAGTTTCCCGCCGAATACCCCTACGGGCAGTCCTCCGCCCACAATTTTTCCGAGCGTGACGAGATCAGCGTCGAGATCATAAAGCTCAAGCGCCCCGCCCAGCGCCACGCGGAAACCTGTCATGACCTCGTCCACAATCAGGAGAGCTCCTTCGCGCCGGGTGAGAGCGCGCAGTCCGTCCAAATAGCCGGGAGCAGGTGGAATGCAGCCGGCATTGCCCACTACTGGCTCTAGAATTACCGCTGCGATCTGGTCGGGATGAGCATCAAAAACTGCTTCCGCCTCGGCAAGATCGTTATAAGGCAGCGCATGGGTCAGGTGAGCGATCTCCTCCGGGACGCCTGCCGAACCGGGAATGCCGAAGGTTGCAACACCGGAGCCGGCCTTTACCAGCAACCCGTCTGCATGGCCGTGATAGCAGCCTTCAAATTTGACGATCATCTTGCGCCTGGTGGCGGCACGGGCCAGCCGAATGGCCGACATCGTGGCTTCGGTTCCGGAACTTACAAAGCGCAGCTTTTCAATCGCGGGATAACACGCAACGACGCGCTCGGCCAGATCGACCTCCGTCGGTGTCGAGGCTCCGAAACTGGAAGAATTGTGCGCAGCTCGTTCGATGGCTTTCACTACCGGCGGAAAAGCATGGCCCAAAATCATCGGCCCCCAGGAGCCGAAATAGTCGATATACCGGTTGCCGTCCACGTCCGTGATCCACGCGCCTTCGGCCCGCTCAACAAAAGGAGGTGCGCCGCCCACGGCGTTGAAGGCCCGCACCGGCGAATTCACGCCGCCAGGGAAAAAGCGCTCGGCGCGCTGCTGAAGGTCTTGGGAACGGGTTTGGCTGAAACCTGAGATCTTGGTGCTCATCGTGGGTTCAGTATAGAAGGCATCGCGCTCGGGCACCCGCCGAATTGAATCGCAACGAGCGGCGCCAGAATCCCTCTGGTAGTGAACAGTCTTGAGGAACTTGATGGTCGGCTGCTGGTCATCTTCGATGGCCTTTGCGGTTTTTGTAATCGCTCGGTGCGCTGGTTCCTGCGCCGCGACCGCGGCGACCGCATGCGTTTTGCGCCGTCCGATTCGCCCAAAGTAGCTGAGTTACTCGCGCGGCACGTCGGTTCTGATCGTGCCCTCAGTTCCACCACGATTCTCGTCGTGCGCGATCCCGGCCGCGCTTCGGAGCAAGTCCTCATCCGTTCCGATGCGGCCGTCGCGCTGCTCGCCGTTCTGCCAGGTCCGTGGCCGGCGATCGGCAAAGTGTTCGGCTGGATTCCCCGGCCGGTGCGCGATTTGGGCTATCGTGTCATCGCCCACTGGCGCTATCGCATCTGGGGCCGCTTCGACGCCTGCCCCATTCCGACCCCGCAGGAGCGAGGACATTTCTTATAGCTTTACTCAGGTTTTGAACACGTTCCCTGTTCCCCACCTCACCGCCCGCCGCTTGAAATCCTGCTAGAATCGACCTTTCCGGCCAGCAATGCCGTCCGCGATTTCACGCGCAGAAAGCCCATACAGTGCCCGACGAACCCAAATCCAAATCCGTAACCTACGCCGATGCCGGGGTCGACATCAGCAGTGGAGATCGCACCAAGGACCGCATCAAGTACCTGGCCCAAAAGACCTTTAATCGCAACGTGTTAGGGGGTATCGGCGGTTTTGGGGCGCTCTTCCGGCTCGATTTGCAGCGTTGGAAAAGCCCCATCCTCGTCAGCTCGGCCGACGGAGTGGGCACCAAGCTCAAGATTGCCTTCGAGCTGGGACTGCACCAGAGCGTGGGTGTCGACCTGGTCAACCACTGCGTCAATGACATCGCCGTGCAGGGTGCCACGCCGCTCTTCTTCCTTGATTACCTGGCCAGCGGCAAGCTCAACCCTGAAGTGACTGAGAGTGTCGTGACCGGACTGGCCGAAGCCTGCAAGGCCAATGGCTGCGTTCTCATTGGAGGCGAAACAGCCCAGATGCCCGGCTTTTATGTCGATGGCGAATACGATCTGGCCGGCTTCATCGTGGGAGCTGTCGACCGCGACAAAATGGTCACCGGCGAAGGCATCAAGCCTGGCGACGTCCTCATCGGCATGCCGTCCACCGGGCTGCACACCAACGGCTACTCGCTGGCCCGCAAACTCATGTTTGAGCTGGCCGGCTACAAGCCCAACCAATATGTCACTGCCATCAAAGAGAAAGCCGGAACGGCCCTCATGAAGACCCACCGCAGCTACCTCCATGTGATTCAAAAGCTGGTCGCGGCGGGGATGACCCCGGGCATGGCCCACATCACAGGCGGCGGAATCACGGAGAATCTGCCCCGCATACTCCCCAAAAACACGGGGGCTCAAATCGAGCTCGGGTCTTGGCCGGTGCTGCCTATCTTTGAACATCTTCGCCAGTTGGGGCAAGTGTCTCAGGAAGAGATGATGCGGACCTTCAACATGGGCATCGGGCTCATCGCAGCCATTCCGGCGGCCAAATTCACACGCGCCAAGACTCTGCTCGATCGCGCCGAAGAGAAGTTCTACGTGATTGGGCGCGTGGTCAAAGGCGAGCGCCGGGTGCAGTACACATGAGCGAGGAAAGCAAGCCGCAGCGCCTGGGCATTCTGCTTTCTGGACGCGGTTCGAATTTCCTCGCCATTGCTCGTTCCATCCGGGAAGGCCGCCTGCCTGGCGTCGAGATCGCGATTGTTATTTCGAACGTCGCCGATGCTCCAGGCCTCACAGCAGCTCGCGAACTCGGATTATCGACGGCACTGCTTGTCTCCAAGGGGCGTCCCCGCGTCGAACATGATGCTGATGTGACTGCCTGCCTGCGCGCACACGGGGTGGACCTGGTGTGCCTGGCTGGCTACATGCGCCTGCTTTCGCCGGAGCTCATCGCGGCTTTTCCCAATCGCATCCTGAATATCCATCCCTCTCTCCTACCTGCATTTCCCGGTCTCGGTGCGCAACGGCAGGCCTTCGATTACGGCGTCAAAGTGGCTGGATGCACTGTCCATTTTGTCGATGAGCATCTGGACCACGGCGCGATCATCCTGCAGCGCGCGATTCCAGTGCTTGAAACCGATGACGCGCATTCCCTGGCCGAGCGCATCCTTTTGGAGGAACACTTGACCTACACCGAGGCCATCGCCCGCGTAGCCAGTGGTGAGTACGAGATTCACGGACGGCGGTACGTCAAGCGAATGACCGGAGTGATTTAAATCACATGCGACTAGCGGATTTCCTGCCAATATAGTTTCGACATGGGACGGAAGACGTCTCCGGGCCCCTGGGTTGTTTTATAGTTCTCCCGCCTCATGTCACTAAAGCAGGCTCGCCATCCTATCGGCGCCATTTGCACAAAAGGCTCGACCAAAGCCCTGATAGCTCTGGGGGGCGAAGCTTGAAGCGGAACCCGATCGATTCTGCATATTCTCCTTGAGGCTTCATTATGGCAACGGCGCACGCAATTCCGACATACACCGGATCTGGGCACAAAATCCGTACCCGCCCGCAACAGTTCGAGGCCGAGCACACCCACATCGTGGCGGGTTTCGATTGGTTCAGGTTGCTCCTGAGCTGCCCGCGGCATGCATGGACTTGGCCGCGCACCAACCGCGAGGAACGTGTCAAAGGATTCGACGCTCACCAGACGTGCTTGAAATGCGCTTCAAGGCGGCTTTTCAATTCAAAGGACTGGCAGCCGGGGCCTATTTATCGAAGCCGCAGTCGCCACAACGATTAGACATCCCTCCACCGATTTCCCAACGGCGAACTGTCAAAAATACAAACTGTCTCACCCATCGGGTTCACCTCATAGAGATGTCAAGCGCACGCGCGACAATGTTCCGGGTTAAGTAGCTGATTGCGGACGGCGTGGACACGTGCACTAATTTGCGTTTTATATCTTCGGATTGCCTAACCTTAAGAGATAAGCCAGACAAGCAAACGGAAATGCCGCGCCCGGCGAACGAGTACGCCCTTCCTCTCTTGCGAAGGGCACCGGGGCGCGGGGCCGTCGCTGTCTGGACAAGAGCGGTTCTCCGCTTCTCAGCCGCCGAAACCGTGGCCTGCCGATGCTGAGAGCCGCAGAACAATAGGTCAAGGGCCGGTGCGGAACAAAGCCGGCCGCAGACCGGAAAAGGACCCATCGCGAATGGCCAACATCCTGGTAAATATCGAAAAAGGCATTGAAATCGGAGCCGAGGACGCCTTGAAATGGCTGACCGGCGCCAACAAGGCACTCACCGCGGCGCCCGCCGTTGTGGCGGCGCTCGCCACCCTCATTGGCGCAGTGGAAAAACCAATGGCGGAACTTGCCGGCGCAGCCGCCAACCCCCTGAACATCCCTCTGGACATCCAAACCGTAACCGACCTGAGGGCCGCCTGGCCCGACGTCAAGGCATTTCTCAGTACGTTGGGCGTCAAGTTCTAAAGCCCAATAAGACGGGCCGCCCCAACTCCGGAGCGGCCCACTCAAATCACACTCTGCCCGCGGGACATTAGGTATTCATTTCCTGTGCCTCTCCCAGAATCAGCTTGAGGGTCATCTGCTTGCGTCCACGCAGAATAGTCACGCTAATCGTATCGCCGGCCTGGTGCTTGTCCATGATGGCGCTGATGTCCTGTGGATCTGTCACCTGTTGCCCGTCGATTCCGACAATCAAGTCGCCTCCCAGCATGATGGGTGTGTTGCCTACATAGGCTTGCTCATTTCCACCATGCAAGCCAGCACGCTCAGCCGCGCCTCCTGGAATCACCTTCTGAATCAGGACTCCATAGTCGGCAGCCAGTCCCATCTGCTGGGCCAAATCCGGCCCGATGGCGTAGGAGACAATGCCCAGCGAAGGCCTCTTCACCCGCCCATAGCGAGTCAGGTCGCCCAGCACTGCTTTTGCCGTGTTGATGGGGATGGCGAAGCCGATTCCCGAGCTCTGGTCCGCGCCGTTCGACGCAATCATGGTGTTGATTCCAATGACATCGCCATGCGAATTGAGCAACGGTCCGCCCGAGTTGCCGGGGTTGATCGCCGCGTCGGTCTGGATCGCGTCTTCGATCGGTGCGCCGTCCCCATTGCGAATGGAACGAATCGAGCTGATGATGCCGCGTGTCATGGTTCCATTCAGACCGAATGGATTGCCGATCGCGTAGACCTCCTGGCCCACGGCCAGATCGGTCGAGCTGGCAAGTGTTACCGGCTGCAGATTGGGTGCGTTGATCTGGAGCAGCGCCAAATCGTGCACCCGGTCAGTGCCTACCACCTTGGCCGCATAGGAACTCTTGTTGCTCAGCATCACCTGGATGCCACGGTTGGCGCCCTCCACCACGTGGAAGTTCGTCAGCACGTGGCCCGCCTTGTCGAGAATGAATCCCGAGCCCTGCCCCTCCTGGGGCACGGTGCCATAAAAGAAGTTGAACACCACCTGTCTCGAAGTGATATTCACCACTGAGGGCAGCACTCGCTTGTAGACGGAGATATTGTTCTCTTCGTCGGCGTTGTAGGCAGGAGCAGCCTCCGCCTCCGTCAACTCGAGCGGGGACCCGGTCCCATCCGCGCCAACCAGCGAGAGATGACTGAGCGAAAAATCACTCAGCTTCGACGGAAGATGCGAGGTGAGATACCAGAATCCGCCAACCAGCAGGACAACCAATACAAATCGACGCAGTTTCATGCTCGCAGACCTGACGACCTTTCCTTATAGATACAGCTCCGGCGCCATAAGGTTCACAGGGATACAAAGCACCGGTGCCAGTTCCTATTTTAATGACTCATCTTGCAAAAGTTTGTTGCTCTGTGCCTTGAGCCGTTGCCATAAATCCTCCACCTGGACGCGAAGACTGGCAAGATTGCCCGTGTTTTCAAGCAGGAAATCGGCGCGCGCTGCCTTCAGGGCATCGGGAACCTGGTGTGCCAGCCGGGAGCGTGCATCGGCTTCGGCCGCCTCGCGCCCAGTTCCGGCCAGACCCATTCGGCCCACGTAGCGCGCGATCTTCACTTCGTCGGGTGCGGTGATCACCACAACCCGATCCATACGCCGCCGCCAGTCGGCGAGTACAGATTCCCGCTCTCCGCGGGCGCGGGCATCGCGTTCCACCTCAAAGATTAGAGCCGACACCACCACCGCTACCGCCGCCGGATCGTGCTTGAAAACTTCGTTCGTCCAGCGCCGCTGGGCCTCGATGACAGCGGGATGCACAATAGCATTCAATTCGTCGAGCCGGCCGCCGCGAAAAGCCAGTTCGGCCAGCCTTGCCCGGTTCAGGCGCCTGTCGGACCCGGCCACGTCTGGGCCAAACTTCCTAAGAATTTCGGCATAGACCGGCTGTCCCGGTTCCATCAATGTGCGGCCCAATTCATCGGCTTCAATGACCTCGGCACCCAATTCGCGCAGAAACCCCGCAACAGTGCTTTTGCCGCTGCCAATCCCACCTGTGAGGCCGACCCGCAGCATCGTCTACAGTCCCCGCCGCATTTTTGCAGCGCGCACGGTGTTGGCCATCAGCATCGCGATGGTGAGCGGCCCGACACCGCCAGGTACGGGCGTATACGCTCCTGCGATCTCAAAGGTTTTGGGGTGCACATCACCCACAATGGTTGAGCCGCGCTTCGCGAATATCGCAGCGCGCTTGACGTCGCCCAGGAAGTAGCGATCAAACTCCTCCTGCGTGGTGATCCGGTTGATACCCACATCAATAATCGTCGCGCCCGGCTTCACCATCTCTGGCGTAATGAAGCCGGGCCGGCCAATCGCGGCCACCAGGATGTCTGCCTCGCGCGTGACGGCGCCCAGATCGCGCGTCTTCGAGTGGCAGATGGTGATCGTGGCGTTCTGGTGCAACAGCAGCATGGCGACAGGCTTGCCCACAATGTCGCTGCGGCCCACCACCACGGCGTGCTGTCCGCTGATCGGAATGCCGCTGCGCTTGAGAATTTCGATAATGCCCGCAGGCGTGCAGGGCGCCAGTGCTGGCCGTCCCGCTTGCAACCGCCCTGCATTTACCGGGTGAAACCCGTCCACATCCTTGGCTGGCGAGACGGCATCGAGCAGCGCCTTCGCATCCACCTGCTTGGGCAGCGGCAACTGAATCAAAATGCCGTCGACTTCGTCGCGCGCATTGAGCGCATTCACCACGTCCATCATTTCCTCCGTGGTGACGGTGTCCTGTGGCGTGATCAGGTCGCTGTAGATGCCCAGTTCAGCGCAGGTCTGCACCTTGCTGCGCACATAGATCTCGGACGCTGCCGTGTTCCCCACCAGCACCGCCGCCAATCCCGGCCGGACGCCTCGCGCCGCCAGCTTCCGGACCTCATCCGCCACTTCCTGCTTGATCGCCGACGCAATCGCTACGCCATCGAGAATTTTCGGCATCCCGCGCTCCAAACTCCCATCCTATCGCCTCGCACACCGAAGGGTGCCTTCCCGCCGGTGCAAAATGCAGATTCCTCTTTACTTCCAACATCACTCCCGGAGTATGCTTGCCGCATGCTTCTCCGCTGGACGCGCTTTCCCACGCCTCTTCTGGTTGCGTTTCTTGCCTTTCTCCCTGTCTTGTCACGGGCTTCGGAGACCTCTGCCCCTCCCGCACAGCCCGCGCAACGCCATTTGATTGAAGGATTGGGCAAGGACGCAGTTGCACTCGATAGCGGCTGGCAGTTTCACACCGGCGACAATCCAGGTTGGTCATCGCCAACCTTTGACGATTCTCAATGGCGACCGGTGACTTCCGATGGGACTTGGGGAACGCAGGGGTTCCCCAGCTACGCCGGCTTTGCCTGGTATCGGTATCACCTTTCCGTTGCTCCCGCTACAGGCTCTCCGAAAGAACTGGCCCTGTTGATTCCGGGTATTGATGATGCCTACGAGCTTTATTGGAATGGCGCCCTTGTGGGAAGAAACGGCAAGATGCCTCCGCATCCGGAGTGGTACATATCGCAGCCGTCGCAGACCTACGGCCTTGGCCAGATTCAAAATGGCGTCCTGGCAGTGCGAGTTTGGAAAGCTCCGCTCACATCCAATGATCCCGATTCACTGGGCGGCTTTGAAGGAGTGCCGCTCCTTGGCGGCCCTGACGCCATTGCTGCCCGCAAAGCAAAGATCGATTACAAATGGCTTCGCGGCCAGCAATTCACCTTTGGCCTGGATTCGCTCTATGCCCTTGTCGGCCTGCTGAGCATCCTTGCGTGGCTTCGCGATCGCAAGCAATGGCTCCTTTTATGCATGGGCGGATACACGCTGATGCAGGTCGCGGCTCTGTTTCTGGGCGGACTCCTTATCCCATTCGGGTTCAGCTTCACGGTCGGACTGCTTCAGCCCGTGTTGATGATTCAGGACATTTCCCTCTGGTATCTGCTCCTCCTGATCTTGCAACTGGAAGAGGACCCGAGGCTCATACGGCTGATGCGCATCTGGGTCATCGTCTTCTGCGTGGCATTCTGCCTGGATGGTCTCACCACGGCCGCGTGGGGTTCCGCGCCCGCAGGATTCCTGCAACTGGTGGACGCGATTCTGACCGTGATCTTCACTCCCCTCGAGACCCTCCCAATCGTGCTGGTGATCGCCGCGGTCGTGAAACGCAAGCGGCTCGATCCCGCCCGCTGGATGGTCGCTATCTGTGCCTTTATTGCGGAAATGATCTTTGTCTTTCGCAATGCGGCTTCGCAGTTTGTCCGCTTCACGCATTGGACTCTTGCCGACAAGCTGAATGCGCCGCTCTTTGTGTTCAACGGCAACTCCATCACTCCCCGAGCCCTCGCCAATGCGCTTCTGCTCATCTCCATCGTCTACGCTGTCTACCGTTACTCCATCGAGAATCGCCGCCAACAGGCTGCCCTCGAGCAGGAATTCAAGAACGCGCGCGAATTGCAGCAGGTTCTCATTCCCGAAGCTCTGCCGGCCGTGCCCGGCTTCACGCTCACCAGCGCCTACCGCCCCGCCGAAGAAGTGGGCGGCGACTTCTTCCAGATCATCCCCCTTGAAGGCGGGTCAACCCTGGTCATTCTCGGCGACGTCAGCGGCAAGGGGCTCAAGGCTGCGATGGCTGTATCACTGATTGTGGGAGCAGCCCGCATGGTGGCTGAATTTACTACAAGCCCGGCGGAGATCCTGGCCGGTCTCAGCCGCCGTCTTTATGGCCGTTTGCAAGGCGGATTTGCCACCTGCATTGTTTTGCGCCTCGATTCAGACGGACGATGCGCCGTCTCTAGCGCTGGCCATCCCGCTCCATTCCTCAATCACGAGGAGCTGAGCCTTCCTGGAGCTCTGCCGCTGGGCGTCCAGGCCAACGTGAGCTACGAGGAAACTACCATTCGGCTCGGTGTCGGCGACCATTTCGCTCTTTATACCGATGGTCTACTTGAAGCCCGTAACCAGACAGGCGAGCTCTATAGCTTTGCGCGACTGCAAAGTCTCTTTGCCACCAATCCCAATGCCGCGCAGGCCACCGAGGCTGCCGTTAATTTCGGCCAGGATGACGACATCACTGTCCTGACCCTCACCCGCTTGGCCACCGGGCAGGAACCGACAACCAATCTTGTCGCTCCCAACCTTGCGCCCGCCGAGGCCTGAGGGTATGTGACCTTTTTCCTGAACGCACGTGACCTTTATCATATGCGTGGCCTTTATTTTGAAGCTTTTGCCGTTCCCCATCAGGCTGCTTCCAAGGTATGCTTGAGCATGCTTCCCCGCAGTTCGCGCATAGCCTATCTCGTATTGGCGGCATTTTTTGCGCTCGGCACAACTGCGTCACAAGCTGATCAGAGGTCACTCCGGTCGGTTCAGCCGGCTTCTCTCCTCGTCCTGGATGGCTTGGGGAAAGGAACCGCGCCGTTGGACGGTCCCTGGCAATTTCACCTCGGCGATAACCCAGCCTGGGCCTCGCCCTCCTTCGACGATTTCTTCTGGTCCCAGATCAGGGCGGATAAGCCGTGGGGTCAGCAGGGTCACACCAGTTACACCGGGTACGCATGGTATCGCCGGCACATTACCCTCTCGCAGGCTCCCGGAGTTTCTCCGGACGTTGCCTTACTGATCCCGGCAATCGATGACGTATATGAGGTCTATTGGAACGGCGTCCCTATAGGACATTCCGGTCACATGCCGCCCCACTGGGTTGCGTATGCCGCTGTACCTTCGCAGACCTACGGTATGGGCCAGGCCCGGAGCGGCGTGCTCGCCGTGCGCGTGTGGAAAGCGCCTCTGTTTTCGACCGACGACGGCACAGCCGGCGGGTTTGAATCTGCGCCCAGCATCGGTAGCCCCGACGCCATCGCAGCGGCCAAAGGAAATCTGGAGTTTGAATGGCTCCGCCGGCAGCAGTTCCGCTTCGCGCTCACGTCGCTCTACGCGCTTGTGGCCTTGTTCAGCCTCTTCACATGGTTTCGCGATCGCAAGGAATGGGTGCTGTTCTGGATGACCATGTATACCTCCAGCCTGGTTGCGGAACTGTTCCTCGGTGGCCTTCGGCTCCACGTTTCGTTTGCCGTTCTGACCTGCCTCAGCCAGATCGAAATATCGATTCGCGAAATGTCGCTCTGGTTCCTGTTGCTGTGGCTCCTCCAGCTCCAGGACAACCGCAGAATCGTCGTGCTTGTCCGCAAGGCTGCTCTTATCAGCGTCACCGCAAGCACCCTCGACGGCATCCTGATCTTTTCTTACCCATCCCTGCTCAGTGAAATCAATGTGCAGATCGTGGACGCCGCGCTCACTCCGCTGGTCATCTTTTTCGAAGCTCTGCCGCTGTTGCTGGTCGGCTATGCGTTTCTTCGAGGCAAGCCGCTCGATTCCGCCCGGTGGGTCGTTGCCGCGTTCGCGTTTTGCAACGGCATGATCTACTTCGTGCAAAACATCGCCGTGCAGGGCGTGCGGTATACCCATTGGACATTGGGCGACAAAATCAGTGCGCCTCTGTTTCACTTCGGCGACAACCCGATCAATCTGATCCTCTTGTTCCGGACTCTTTTGTTCTTCTCCATTCTCTACGCCGTCATTCGCTATTCGATTGAGCATCGTCGCCGTACGGTCGCCCTCGAACAGGAGTACCAAAGCGCCCGCGAGTTGCAACGGGTCCTGGTCCCCTCATCGTTGCCGATCATCCCCGGGTTCACGCTGACTAGCGCCTATCGTCCCGCGCAGGAAGTCGGCGGCGATTTCTTTCAGATCATCCCGCTGGAAAGCGGTTCGACACTTGTTGTCCTGGGCGACGTCAGCGGCAAGGGGCTCATGGCGGCCATGGCGGTATCGCTGATCGTGGGTGCCGTGCGCGCGCTTGCCGACGACTATCCGTCCCCGGCCCGACTGCTCACCCAGCTGAACCGCAGGCTCTGCGGCCGACTCCAGGGAGGCTTCGCCACGTGCGTGATTCTTAGCATCGACTCCCGATGCGAATGTGCCGTCGCCAGCGCCGGTCATCCCGCTCCGTTCCTCAACAATCGGGAGTTGGATCTTCCGGGCGCGCTTCCGCTCGGCATCTCCCCCATCGTCGACTATGAGGAATCTTCATTCAGCGTCGAGATCGGTGACCACTTCTCTCTTTATACCGATGGGCTGCTCGAAGCGCGTAACCAGGCCGGCGAACTCTACAGCTTCGCGCGCCTCGAAAGGCTCTTCGCCACCCATCCCAGCGCCGCGCAGGCCACGCAGGCCGCCGTCAACTTCGGCCAGGATGACGACATCACCGTCCTCACCCTCACGCGTCTGGCCATCGTCGAAGAGTCACTCGCAATGAACTTTGCCTAGATCGCAAGCCGGCATCGATTCACCGCTATTCCCTTTCACTCCGCTCCTTAGATCCGATCCCAATTGCCGCCGGAGCACGCCTGACCCTGCTTCTCAGCCTCGGTGTGTCCTACGTCACACGCGTGTGTGATTTGGCTTACTTACAACTGTTATTGCCATCCGCGTACTGTTAGGCACACGAATGATCTGGATCACATGAGGCCGCGTCATTCAGCCTCTTGTTGGCAGCGTCAAGGAGATTGGGCCGTATGAGCATCTTCAGGGATGCGGGACATCTTTTTCGATTCGCGGGGCTTTTTGTCCTCGCCTTTATTTTGTTTTGGGTGATTCGCGGCTACGTTGTCCCCAAAAGCTTTGGGCAATACGGTCACTATCGTGGAGCTGCGATCGGAGAGATCGCCGCGCGTCCAGTTCATTTTGCCGGCCATGAGGCATGCGAAACCTGCCACGTCGATGTTCTGGACGTGAAGAAGAATGGCAAACATGCGCACGTGAACTGCGAAGCCTGCCATGGGGCGCTGGCGAAACATGCCGACGACCCGGCCTCTATCATCCCTCCAAAGCTTGATACGGCGGTCTTGTGCGTGCGGTGCCATGCGGTCAGTGCCGCCAAGCCGAAAGGGTTTCCACAGGTGCCGGCCGATCACACCACCGGATTGCCGTGCGAAACATGCCACCAGCCGCACAGCCCGGCCATGACCGCAGGAGGTGCGAAATGAATACATCCCGGCGTCATTTTCTAATTCTGATGCCCGCCGCTGCCATTGCATGGAAGTCCGTGCTGGCCGGAACTCCCGAGGCCTCGCCGAATTACACCATGTCGGAGCACTGGTGGGGCATGTTGATCGATATCCCCAAGTGCATCGGCTGCGGCAACTGCGTGCGTGCCTGCCAGGCTGAGAACGATGTTCCTGAAGGCCACTTCCGCACGTGGGTGGAGCGGTATCACGTCTCCGACGAGAACATGGCTAATCCTGAGGTCATCTCTCCTGACGGCGGCAAAGAAGGATTTCCCGCATCTGCTGAGGGCGCAGGTAAATACTTCTTCGTCCCCAAAATGTGTAACCACTGTGCCGAATCGCCTTGCACCCAGGTCTGTCCGGTGGGCGCAACTTTCGTGACTCCTGACGGCGTGGTGCTCGTCGATCAGAAATACTGCATTGGTTGCGCCTATTGCGTGCAGGCCTGCCCTTATGGATGCCGCTACATCCACCCGGAAAAGAAGGTCGCGGACAAGTGCACCCTCTGCTATCACAGGATTACCAAGGGACTGACGACAGCCTGTGTCGAGAATTGTCCCACCGGCGCGCGCCAGCTTGCAGACCTGAAGAATCCCAATGATCCCATCCACGAGTTTCTGAAAACCCACAGCGTGCAGATACTGAAACCCCAAATGGCCACCGGAGCAAAGGTCTACTACAACGGGCTGGACGGATCGGTGCGGTGAGAAATGCAGCCATCAGCTTTTAGCCTCTAGCTCTCAGCGCGATCGTCCGATGGGAAGTCACGGCGGCAGGAGCAAATGGAAATGGAGCTAAAAGTTGATAGCTAAGGCTAGGAGTTGTCTTTATGAATGGTGTTGAAGGTTTCATGTATCCGAACGAAGTCGAGCTCTTTTGGAGCGTATTGATCGTTCTCTATCCCTATATCACGGGTTTGGTTGCGGGCGCATTCATCCTGGCATCGCTGGAGCGCGTCTTCCGCGTGGAAGCAGTGAGGCCCACCTACCGGCTAGCCCTGCTGACGGCCCTCTCATTTTTGCTGGTGGCCCCGCTGCCATTGCAGTTACATCTCGGTCACCCCGAACGGTCGCCTGAGATGTACTTCACACCCCACAGCACATCGGCCATGGCGATGTTCGGCTATGTGTATCTCTGGTATCTGATGGCGGTGCTGACCTTCGAGATATGGCTCGACTACCGGCGCGATATCGTCCTGCTCTCGCAAAAATCCAAAGGCCTGGTCCGCCTGGTCTACAAAATCATGACGCTGGGCTCCAGCAACATCAGCCCGCGCTCGCTGCATATCGACGAGCGGGTGGGATGGATTGTCACCCTGGTCGGCATCCCCTCGGCCTTTCTGCTGCACGGCTATGTCGGATTCATCTTCGGATCCATCAAAGCCAATCCCTGGTGGAACTCGCCGCTCATGCCTGTGGTCTTTATCTTTTCAGCCATGGTCTCGGGCATCGCGTGCGTCATGTTGCTCTACATGGCTGCCACCAAGCTTCGCCGCAAGGTGATTGACATGCACTGCGTCGACACGATAGCGATGTACCTCTTCTATACCTTCATCATCGACTTCAGCCTGGAGATGCTCGACCTGATTCACCGCATATACGAAGCCGACGAATCATTCCGCAGCCTCGATTTCATGGTGCACTCCCGGCTTTTCTTCTCACAAATCGTGATTCAGATCTGTCTAGGCACCCTCGTTCCGTTGATCCTGCTGGCCGTCAACCAGGTAGTCAAATTGCCTGAAATCGCGCGCAAGCGCAGTTATGTCATTGCCGGTTGCCTCACGCTCATCGGCATCTTTGCCATGCGCTGGAATGTGGTCATCGGCGGACAACTCTTCAGCAAGAGCTTTCTCGGCTACACAACTTACAAGATGACGCTGGTGACGCGCGAGGGATTGCTGGTTGCCATTGCATTGACCCTCCTCCCGCTCGGCATTCTGTGGGTGCTGGTCAAGCTGCTGCCGCCCTGGCCCGACGAACACGTGCCGGACGGCGTTGCTGCCGACTAGACACGGCAGGGGCAGAGCGCTGCCATCGGGTGAAGACCATGAACGTTCTTCCCGAAGCCCTCGAATTGCTCACATCTCGCGTGGATGCGCTGGAAAAGCGGGTCCATGAGCTTGAGCACACCAGTGCGGTGTGCGAGCCGCCTGTCATGCAACTTGCCCCGGTTGTCTCTGATCTTGCCGGCGAATCCGCGATCGAGCAGGTGGGCAGCATCTTCCCCGCGCTTGGTGGCGCCATGCTCGGCATTGCGGGGGCTTACGTTCTGCGCGCATTTGCAGAATCAAGCCTTGTTCCTCGTGAGGCCATTGCGGCGGTCGCCATAGCCTATGCCATAGCCTGGCTGGTGTGGGCGGCAAAGACAAAAAACATAGCAACCTTTATGCGCGTCATCTACGCGGGCACGTCCGCTCTGATTCTCGCTCCCATGCTCTGGGAACTGACTCTCCGCTTCAACGTCCTATCCCCCTTACTCGCCGCGGGCGTCCTCAGCGGGTTTGTCATTGCGGCCACGGGGCTAGCCTGGAAACGCGACCTTACCCCCATCTTCTGGATGGCTTATGTTGCGGCTGCGCTTACGGCCGTCGCGCTATCCATCGCGACGCACGAGTTTATTCCATTCCTCGCCGCGTTGCTGCTGATGGTCCTGCTTTGTGAGTTTTCCGCAATTCGCGGTCGCGGCCAATCCATCAGGCTGCTGGTTGCAGCCGTGGCCGATGTCGCCGTGTGGGTATTCATCTTTATCTACTCAGGCGCTGAGAACGTCCGTGCCGATTATCCCGCTCTCCGTGGTGCGGCTCTGCTGGCGCCCGCTTGCGTGTTATTCCTTCTCAATGCTGCCAGTGTCGCCTGCACGACCGCGCTCCTGCGGCGAAGGATATCTGTCTTCGAAACAGTCCAGGGCATCATCGCATTTCTGCTCGCCGTCACCAGCGTGTTCTTCTTCGAGCCCGGCACAGGCGTCTTTGTCCTCGGGATCAGTTGCCTGGTCTTGTCTGCGGCAAGCTACTGGGTCGCTTTCGCGGAGTTCCGCCACGCCGCCGAACAGCGCACCTTCAAGGTGTTTGCCGCCTGGAGCGCCGGTCTCCTGCTTGTCGGAGCGTTCTGGGCTCTGCCGCCCGCTTCAGCCGCCGCGTGCCTGGGGTTGGCAGCGGTGACCGCGGTTTTACTGGCTGCCCGACACGAATCTGCAGCGCTCGACATCCACGGCGTGGTCTTCCTTGGAGCGGCCGCCATCACATCAGGACTTTTGGATTATGCTTTTCGCGCTTTGGCCGGGCCGCCGACTGGCAAGTCCTCGTGGAGCGTCTTCCTTGTTTCAGTTGCGGCTGTTTCCTGTTACGCTGCCGTCAAGGAGCGCGCCGGCGAAGACTGGCAGAAACAGTTTCTGCACTTCATTTCCGCTTTAGTGGCGTCCTGTGCGGTCGTGGCGCTCGTGGCACAAGGTCTGCTGAACGTCGCTGCATTCTTTATCACGCCCGACGTCTTTCATGTGGCCTTCATTCGGACCCTCGCCATCTGCTCGGCGGCCCTTGCGCTCGCATTCGGGGGAGCCCAATGGCGCCGACTCCAAATGACCCGGATCGCCTACGCTGCTTTGGTCTTTGAGGCGGTAAAACTGCTCTTTGAAGACCTGCGCAACGGCCGTATGGAATTCATTGCCGCGTCTTTCTTCCTGTTCGCCATCACCTTGATCGGGGTGCCCCGGCTCGCTCGGATCGGCAGTAAGCGATAAGTCAACTCGAGGGCCTTCGCCATCGCGGTAAATGACTTCGTTTTCCCGGATCGGCCTATCGAAAACCGCACCTCAGCCGACAAACACTCTGTGGGATCTCCGTGTCTGGTCTTCGCTTCGGCGGACCATGTCCGCGAGAGCAGCCCGGCAGAGTGCTGGACCCAGGTGAACGGAATCGGGGGAATGTGGCCATGATGATTGAGGGGCGAGCGAATGAAACGTGCCAGATACCGTGGGCGCATCTCCGTCTGCCACCGTTTCCGCAGGTTGCGCTTCGCGTCTTGCAGCTTGCCGGCGATGAGAACGTGCAGTTGCACAAGCTCAGTGAACTTATCTCGTCTGACCCCGCTCTTGCCGGCGAAGTCCTCGCCATTGTGAACTCGCTGGTGTATGCACCTCGTTTTCCCATCGGCAGCATTCTGCAGGCGATTGCGGTGATGGGCGCGAACCACCTGCAGGGACTCTGCCTCGCCGTCGGCATCAGAGGTTATATCGGTAAATCGCTCGCCCATCCCTCTCTGCGCGCGCTGTGGCGCCACAACCTTGCCTGCGCGGCAATCTCCGAACAAATCGCTTTGGCAGGATTTATGGATCGCGACACAGCGTTTACCTGCGGCGTGATGCACGACATCGGCCGCCTGGCGCTGGTAGTTCTGCGCCCAAAGGAGTACATCGACGTGCTCGGAACCTATAACGGCACGTCGGGCAGCATCCTCGAGCGTGAGCGGGAGTGCTTTGGAAAAGACCACTGCGAAATCGGCAAGCAACTTGTCGCCGACTGGCGGTTGCCCGAGGGTCTTGAACCCATCGTGGCTGAGCACCACACCCCCCGGCAGGCGGATGGAACCTGGAACATGGCAGACCTCGTCAACGTAGCTTGCCGCATGGCCGACGCAGCAGGATTTCCCGCATTCCCGTTTTGCCATGGCGCGCCCTTCGCCGAGTTGCTTGAAGAGCTCCCGGCCCGCGAGCGCAAGGTGTTTTACACCGAGGTCGGGTCTCTGACCTTCGAAGTTTCGAGGAAGATCAGCGCTATCGAATCTATCTGACGATGCAATTGCGGAAATCGCTTGGCGCATCGCAGTCTCGTCAAGCGTTGAGCCTTCTCATTCTGCCACCCTGTTCATGCTGAAGGTCCCTCAGAGTCTGTTACGCACTCATCGTTTCGTGCTCAAGCTGGCGAACCTCGCGCGGCGTCTTGCGTATGTATTGCTTCACAAATGAATAGATAAAACCGAGCTTCTCTAACCGCTGTTTCGCGGTGTTGTACAGCGCGAGTGCGTCTTCGTATGGCATTCCATCTTCGGGGTTATTTGAAGAGACTTCGTAATGAAACCGCCCTGAACCGTCATCCAACTGCCCATGTTCCTCCATGAAGAGGTAAACCTTGCGTCCGCTTGCGGCGCGAGAAGTCAGAACCAGAACGTAGCACTCCGACACTCCCTTCACGGGTAGCTCGATTCGATAGAATGTCTCGACCATGATTCGAATTGTACCCCAGCTCTCGAATCGCCTCCGTGACGTCCTTTCGGGAGACCCACGACACTAACAGAATCCGTGATCCTCGCTCGATTAGGCGTACGCTTCCTATCCGAATTTCCAGGATTGGGAAGGTACGACGCGATCATTCGAACGCATGTCGGTGCAAACAGGTCGCAGATCTTCCGTTTGATTCTTCACCAGGCACTCCGAATGGCGGGCGCCGGACTGGGTGTCGGCGTCCTGGCAGCAATCGCGCTGGTCCGGTTGCTCCCCAGTTTCTCTCATTTGCTGTACGGAGTAGTACAGACCGATCCGTTCACGTTGCTTTGCGTCTCCGCTGTATTGTTGCTCGCGGCGGCGATTGCCTGCTATCTTCCAGCGCGCCGAGCCATGCGAACGGACCCCATGGAATGCCTGCGAACTGAATAAATCCACACAGCTGGTCAGTGGGCCTTACTCCGAGCTGTCGCCGATCCAACCACTTCTTCTTCCTTAAACTTAAGCCGGATCGGAATACCTATTTTAAAAATAGGTATTTTGGGTTATTATCCTGTCATGGCGAAGAATCCTCAACATCGCGATCTGTTTCCGGGTGCGCTGGAGGTCATGATCCTGCAGTCGCTGCGCTTGAAGCCGATGCACGGCTACGCGCTCGTGAAGCACATTAAAGAGGTATCCGAGGACCTGCTGCAAGTTGAAGAAGGCTCTCTTTATCCGGCGCTGCAGCGAATGCTGAAAGAGGGCTGGCTCAAGGTGGAGACTGGAACCTCCGCAAAGGGCCGCCCCACGCGCATTTATGGCCTCACCGAGGCAGGCATCCGCCATCTCGAAAAGGAAGTTGTGAGTTTCGAGCGGATGTTTGCTGGAATCACTCGCGTGCTCGCTACTGCCAGAACATAGGAGGCTCACGATGGGATTGCTCGCTCAGCTTCTCTTCCGGCGTCGACACTACGACGACATCGCTGTCTCCATTCAGGAGCATATTGAAGAGCGCATCGACGAACTGATGGCGGAAGGCATGCCACGCACGCAGGCCGGGCAGAAGGCCCGGCGCGAGTTTGGGAATGTAGTTCTGATGGAACAGCACAGCCGCGAAGTGTGGCAGTGGACCGCGCTCGAGTCTGCGCTGAGCGATGTGCGGTTTGCGCTGCGGCGGTTGGGCAAATCGCCGGGATTTACGATGACGATTCTGCTGACGCTGGCTATCGGCATTGGCGCGAATACGGCGGTCTTCAGCGTTGTGAACGGCGTTCTGCTGAAGCCGCTGCCTTATCCGCATTCCGAGGAACTGGCGGCCTTATGGATGAATGCTCCCGGCGCCGGAGGTTTGTCAGGCCTCAACAGCGGCCTGCAGCTTTCGCCGTCGATGTATCTGACGTTTACGCGGCACAACCACAGTTTTCAGTCGATGGGTGTGTTTCAGATGCGGAGCGCGAACGTGACCGGCTTTGCGCAGCCGGAAGAGGTGAGCGCAGCATTCCTCAGCGCTGGAGTGCTTGAGACTCTGCAAGTGCCGGCGGCGCTTGGGCGCTGGTTTACGGCAGCGGACCAAGACCCGCGCGGAGCGAAGACGGTGATGCTCAGCTACGGCTACTGGCAGCGCCGCTTTGGAGGCGACCGCGGCGTGATTAGCCGCAGCCTGCAGGTGGATGGGGAGACGCGCACGATCGAGGGGGTGATGCCGAAGGGCTTTCGCGTGGTGGACCAGGACTTTGACCTTCTGATTCCGCTGGCCTTTGATCCTACGAATCAGAAGCTGGCTGGATTCGGCTATTCGGGAATTGCGCGGCTGAAGCCCGGGGTGTCGTTGGCGCGGGCCGACGCGGACGCCTCGAGGCTGATTTCGCTGTGGATGGATTCGTGGTCGAATGGCCCGGGCACTAATTCGCATTACTACAAGGTCTGGAAGATTACGCCGAACTTCTGCCCGCTGAAGCAGCAGGTGATCGGCAATGTGGGCAATGTGCTGTGGGTGGTGATGGCTACCGTGGGGCTCGTGATGCTGATTGCCTGCGTCAATGTTGCGAATCTGCTCATGGTTCGCGCAGAGACGCGGCACCAGGAGTTTTCGATTCGGGCCGCGCTGGGGGCGGGGCGTGCGCGAATTGTGCGCGAACTGCTTATTGAAAGCGTGCTGCTGGGACTGATGGGCGGCATAGTTTCGATTGCCGTGGCCTATGCGGGACTGCGGCTGCTGGTGGCCATGGGGCCGACGGATTTGCCGCGATTGAACGAGGTTTCCTTTGACGCGGGCTCGTTGGGATTCACGTTTGCGCTGGCGGTTTTTTCAGGTCTTCTATTCGGCTTGATTCCGGCATTGAAATATGCGCGTATGAAGGGCTCAGCCATGATGGTCAGCGCTAACCGCACGGCAAGCGCTGGCCGCTCGCGACAGCGCTCGCGCAGTGTGCTGGTGGCTGCGCAGGTAGCCATGGCACTGGTTCTGCTTGTGAGTGCTTTGCTGATGATTCGCACGTTTGCCGCTCTGCGCCATGTCGAGCCGGGCTTTGCGGACGCGGCGCACGTGCAGACAATGAGCATCTTTATTCCGGAGCAGATGGCGAAGGACACGCACATGGTGGCGGTGATGCAGCGCGAGATCGCCGACAAGCTTGCGGCGATTCCGGGAGTAGTTTCGGTGGGCTTTGCAGCCGCTATGCCGATGGACGGGAACGATCCGAACTACGACCTGATTGCGGTGGAGGGCAAGCAGTACTCAGGCGGAGATGGACCCCTGCAACTCTACAACTACATTTCGCCGGGATACTTTCAGACGTTGGGCACGCATCTGGTCGCGGGACGCGACTTTACATGGGACGATCTGGAGCAGGTGCGGCCCATGGTGATTGTTTCAGAGAGTTTCGCGCGCGAAAACTGGGGTTCGGCTCAGGCAGTGATCGGGAAGCGGGTAAGGAAGTATAAGGGCTCGCCGTGGCAGGAAGTGATCGGCGTGGTGGAAGATGTGCATGTGCACGGCGTAGATGATAAGGCTCCGGCCATCATCTACTGGCCGGCGATGTTCTATGACCGCTTTACGACGCCTCCTATGATGGATGGGCTGCGGTTTGTCTCGTTTGCGATTCACAGCAGCCGCGCCGGCAGGGGAGGGTTGTTGGGTGAGATGCAGAAGGCGGTCTGGTCGGTGAATGCCAATCTGCCGCTGATCTCAGTTGGCACGATGCAGCAGTTGTATACGCAATCAATGGCACGGACCTCGTTCACGCTTGTCATGCTGGCCATTGCCGGCTCGATGGCACTGGCGCTGAGCATTATCGGGATCTATGGAGTGATCTCCTACTCGGTGACGCAGCGGACGCGGGAGATCGGCATTCGGCTGGCGCTGGGAGCGCAGAAAGATGTGCTGCGCTGGATGTTTGTGCGCTCGGCGCTGGTGCTGACTGGAGTCGGGGTCTTGATCGGCATGGGCGCCGCAGCCGCGCTGATGCGGCTGATGAAGGCGCTGCTCTTTGGAGTGAGCCCGCTCGATCCGGTGTCGTTTCTTGGGGTGCCGCTGGTTCTGGCAGCGGCGGCCGCGCTGGCAAGTTATCTGCCTGCGCGGCGCGCGGCCGCTGTCGATCCGGTTGAGGCACTCCGAGCGGAGTAACTGGATCTTGTTGAATGGGTACCGTCAGGTCTGCTTCCTGTGGCACACCAGATGGCCCGTCATCTCGAGTCGCAGTCAATGAGGGACGGTTCTCGATTCCCGATAACAGGACAGCAGCCGGCCCTACGGCTCGGTGTCGATCGTCCGGCCCGGCGCGCTCGGCGTCCGCTCGTTCACCGTGTAGCCTGCGGGCGCTTGGAAGAGCGTGGATGGCGGCTCATCGCGACTAATGTTCGTTAACTCCATCGTGGTGGTGCCAAAGCGGGGATCAGTATCCACCCGCATCACCGCAATCTTCAGATCGGAGGAGACCCATGATTCATGGGTGACGGTCAGCGGCTGATCATTCCCTTGCGTGCCCGCTGGAATCACCCGGGTGGTGCGCGTTCCCTCAGCCGTGACGCCATTGATGGTCTTCGTGCTCAGGGTCTCAACGTTTGCGCTTTGCGTGCTGCCGCGGAACCGCATCGGGCCGCCTGCGCCGCCGGAGTCCTGTGCCAACATCGACCTGCCGGATGGGCTTGCATTGGGCAGGTGGACGACGGTGGCCTGTTTCGAGTTTGACGACCAGGAGATCGCAACACGGTTTACGGGATCGAAGACGCGGACAAAGGTGCGGTTGCCGGCTCCTGTGCCCGTCGTTTCAGGCAGCCTCTCCATGAACGTCCTTCCGTCTGAATCGCGAGCCTCCTTGACTACCTCGGTGTGGGTGATCGTCGTGCCGTTGTCCAGTTTCTGAACCCGTGTGATCGTGCGCGTAGCGGAGTAGGGTGCTCCGGTGGTGACTCGTCCGTGGAATTCGCCAAACCGAGCGCCATGTCCAAAACCTCTGCCAAAGCCTGCCTGTCCGTAGAGTGCGGGCGACACCGCCAGGACTAAGGCAAGGCCGGTAACGCCGCACTGGAATTTGCCGATGTTCATCTCCAACCTCCTCATAGCCGCTCTTCCCGGTCTTGCGGTTCTCTTTCTTTGTCCTGATGGACGGTGGACAAAGCCAGCAGAGTACAGCGGCAACACGAAATTCTCTTAAAAGTTGAGCGGAATGCCGCGGACAAACCGGCTCTGCGGCGATTTCTAAAGCAGCTGAATCTTCCGAAGAGAAGCGAGTAATGAGCGGTAATCGCCTAGTGTGACTCAATGCCGCCTCTGCATGACGCGGCAAGGTTGAGCCCCGGCTCGATGACAGACATCTGAGTTTTGGTGGGACGCGCCCGGATGACACGCTGGCGGAGTGCTGGACGCTTCCGCTTAATACTCTGTGAGGTCGCGGCCACTCACGACATTTCCGGAGTATGTCCGGTGGATTTCTTTCACCAGGTCCACCTCTCCAGGAGGCCCAAAATAGAGTTGGTGATAGAGCACCAGGAGTTTTGGCTTCGCTCGCGCGGCCAGTTCTGCCAGTTCCCGGGTTGATGTGTGGAAGCTCCGATGATACTGGCCATGCAACGGTCCGTAGACCATATCGAACCGGTCCGCCGAATACACCTCGTGAACTAGAACGTCGCACTCGTGACAGGCCTCGACGATTGCTTCGGTTGGCCTGGTATCGCCCGAGATGACAATCGTACGGCCCCCGGCGTCGATCGCGTACCCGAAGGCCTGCGCCCACGTCCCGTGCTTGACCGCGATGGCCCGCACCGTCACGTTAGCGTCCTTGTATACGGGTCCTGGTGCGGCGATCTCGTGCACATTCACGGTTAGCCCCGCGCTTCTCAATCCCTCCGCTCCTTCAGTCCGGATTTTGATGTCCTCGGCATAAGCCTGCTTCAAATAATCAGTCATAGCCGCGATTCCTTGAGGACCGTAAACCTCGAGGGGCTCCTGGCGGCCAACCACCCATGGAGTCAGGATGAGATCCGGATATCCCAGGGTGTGATCGGAGTGGAGATGAGTAACGAACAACCGGGTCAGGTGAGGTGCATCCAACGCTTCGATCCCAAACTTCTCAGCCGCTGCCTCGGCCTGCCGCACAACTCCCGTCCCGGCGTCGAAGAGATAGGCCTGCCCGTTGACGACCACCGCAACGCAAGGGCCTGAAGCGGAGGGATCAGGAATCGGCGTCCCGGACCCCAGGATAATCACTTTTGCCGTTTCCGCCGTTAATCCCCGCGCCGCGACCAGAATCAGCCCTGCAGCGATTGCAACTCTTGAAAGCTTGAGTAATCGCATCTGGACCCCCTGCCGCGCGAGTCTACCACGCAGCGTTGTAGAATGACGGAACCCCGTCCCTCGCGACAAAGACCCCCGAAGCGCACGATAAGAGGATTCATGAAAGTTTCAACCGCTACGACCGGTAGTCCGGTGAGTGCTCCTCCTTTTGATTTAACCGCTCCCGATCCGAGTCGGTGGAGCTCGCTTGCGGTTGTCCTCACCGGCGCCTTCCTCACCGGCCTCGATTTCTTCATCGTGAACGTGTCCATTCCCTCCATCCACGCCAGCCTGAATGCCACGTTCGCTGAGGTACAGCTGATCATTGCAAGTTACGGGCTGACCTATGCGGTCTTCCTCATCTCGGGTGGAAGGCTCGGTGATATCTTTGGCCGGAGACGCATGTTCATTTGGGGTGTCACTTGCTTCACAGTTGCCTCTCTGCTTTGCGGCCTCGCCCCTTCGCCGATCTTCTTGATCGCGGCCCGCGCGCTCCAGGGCATCTCTGGGGCGCTTCTGTCCCCGCAGGTGCTGTCCATTGTCCAGGTCACATTCCCGCAGCGCGAGCGTGCAACGGCTTTCGGCCTCTTCGGCACCGTGATTGGCATGTCTTCGTTTTCCGGCAACGCCATCGGTGGACTCCTCGTTAGTGCAAACATCTACGGCTTAAGCTGGAGACCCATTTTCCTCATCAATCTGCCCATCGGATTGCTGACGGTGCTTGCCGCCACGAAATTCGTGAAAGAAACTCACTCACCCAAGGCGCGCAAGCTTGACCTTGGCGGAGTTGCGATCATGACTCTCGCCCTCACCCTGCTGCTCTATCCCCTGATTCAGGGTCGAGAAGCGGGTTGGCCCAGTTGGACATTTGTCTGTATCGCATCGTTTCTCCCCCTGCTGTATGTATTCGTCCGATTTGAGAAGTTGGTCATGGCAAGCGGCGGATCGCCGCTGATGGAGCTTTCGCTCTTTCACAACCGTGTATTCGTAATAGGCCTCTTCAGTGGTGTCTGCTTTTTCAGCGGTTCGGCGGCGTTCTTTCTGGTCTCCACTGTATTCGTGCAGAACGGATTGGGTTACTCAGCGCGCGAAGCCGGTCTAACTTTTCTGTGGTTTGCCATCGCCTTTTTGGGAAGTTCGCTCGCTTCCGTCCGCGTGCAGCCCAAACTCGGAAGTCGGATCATCAACCTCGGCGCCGCACTCATGATTATCGGTCTTAGCGGATTGCTTTGGATCACGGCTGGGAGGGGTGCCGCTTTGAGCGGTCTGGATCTCGCGCCAGTCCTTCTGATCTATGGGACCGGACAGGGCTTTGTCATGCCGACCTTGATCAACACAATTCTCATCAACATCAAAGGGCATGATGCCGGTTCGGCGTCCGGAATTCTCACCACGGTCCAGCAGGCTTCGTTCGCTACGGGAGTCGCAGTCATCGGCACAGTCTTCTTCAGCGTGCTAGGGAAGCTCACATCAACCGACGCCTTTATTCGCGCCTTGCGTATCGCTTTTTCGGTGAACATCTGCCTTCTGCTTGTCACCTTCGTGCTCATTCTTCAAATCCCGCGCTTTCCAGCCCGCGAGCATGGCCATTAACAGTTACGTGCCTTTTCGGAACCGGCTGCTATGATATGCGAACGTCAATCCGGCGCGGGCGCCCCACATAACCATGGGATATCTCTTAGGGTTTTTGATCGCGTGTGCGGTCGGGCTGACGGGTGTCGGCGCGGGCAGCATTACCGCGCCCATACTTATCCTCTTCTTCCATCTCAAGCCGGCAACCGCAGTTGGAACCGCACTTACGTTCGCCGCGGTAATCAAATTGGCAGTATTGCCGATCTACTTGCGCCGACAGCAGGTCAACTATCGCGTGCTGCTCCTGCTTTGCGCAGGCGGCATTCCCGGCGTGATGATTGGTATCCAGCTGCTCAAGAAACTGAGCGTGGAGGACCACGAGCGCGGAATCTTTCTCGTCCTGGGAATCACCATCATTTTCCTCTCATTACTCAACCTCTACCGATCGCTGCGGCGCCGGGTTGCCAAAGCTTCGGCAGATCGATCCTTGTGGCTTCCGCCCATTGCCGCGATCATCGGGGCCGAGGTCGGCGTCTCGTCTGCGGGTGCGGGCGCGCTGGGCGCCGTGGTGCTTTTGAGCCTCACACAGCTAACGCCGGCCCTTGTGGTTGGCACTGACATGGCCTTCGGTCTTACCGTCTCAACCATCGGCAGCGGCCTTCACTTGTTCATGGGGCATTATGACGCGCATATCCTGTCAATGCTCTGCATCGGCGGCGTATTGGGTGCGGTCACCGGTGCGCTGCTTTCCTCCCGGATCCCGTCGCGTGCGCTGCAGCTTTTGCTCTTCATTTGCCTGATAGGTCTTGGTGTGCAGCTTTGCCTCAAGGCCATGGGTTAAGTGGAGGTCCGATTTCATGCGGCGAAAGTTATCGACAGGCTTGTAAATCCTGTGCTAGCGTAGCAAGTCTGTGCTCAAGCTACCTGTACTTCCCCTACTCTTGCTGGCCGTTTCAGTCAGTGCGGCTGAAACGGCCATGGTCGTTCACATGCAGTCAAGTTTGCCCTCGCCCCAGCCGGTGGGAACACCCATCGGCCTCACGTCGTGGCCGGGACTCGAGAGCTTGACGAGGGATATGTTCGTCTTTCAGTACTCTGTCAGCGTGAACGGCGGACCGTTCCGTATTGTGCGGGATTTCAGCCAGCAGGATTCGTTTGCCTGGGCCCCCGAGCTCTTTGAGCAGACCGCGAAAATACGGGTCGTCGTCCGCAACAACGCGACAAAGGCAACCGGCCAGACGGAATTGCCTTTCCAGATCGTGTCGCGGATCAAGGGCACGGGGCAGGTGGTCACGCCTACGTCGCACCCGCTTGTTGCACTGTTCAGCGCCGCGCCGTGTCCCGAAGGCAGCCAATTTCGCGTAGCGTTTCACGCCGATGGCGAGGCTATCAGCCTCACACCCAGCCAGCGATGTAGCGGATCGTTGAGCAACAACGTCTATGTCGCCGGCATGCGCGCCGACACCACGTACCGGCTTCGTTCAGAGGTAATCTCCAACGGCAAAACCACGACTGGTGATGAACTGCCATTCCACACGGGCATTTTGGATGGCAATTTTCCGCCCGTATCGATCGTGGTCCCGCGAACGAGCGCATCGGACAACTCTCTGCCAGTGATCATCTTCAGTTCCTTATCTTTGGATGGCGGCGTGCGACCGATGGCGACCGACCTTGAGGGCCGGGTGATCTGGTATCTGCGATCCCCAGACAGCATGACCCGGGTGATACCAGGGGGGCACTTTCTGGTCCTGGGCGATGGATTGAACTCCATTAACGGCGAGCATAGCGGACAGTTGCTGCGGGAACTGGATCTGGCGGGAAACGTGGTCCGCGAAACAAATATTGGGCGCGTGGCAGAGCAACTGGAATCGCATGGTATCCACTCCGACTGCCACAAAAATGGTAGAGAGTGCGTCTCCGGCTTTCATCACGAAGCAATTCGACTGCCCAACGGACATACCCTTGCGGTCGCCGGAATTGAGCGCATGATGCCCACCGGGACCCAGGGATCCAAGCTCCCGGTAGATATCCTTGGGGACGTAATTATCGACCTGGACGAAGACTTCCAGGTTGCCGGCGTGTGGAATTCCTTTGACCATCAGGACATCAATCGCAAGTCGTTGAGTGATGCCACGTGCCACACGGGTGGAGGAGGCTGTCCGGCGGTTCTGCTGGCCGATGAAGCAAACGGGTGGCTTCACAGCAATTCTCTAAACTACATCCCCTCGACCGGAGACTTTATCGTCTCCGAGCCGGAGCAGAATTGGGTCTTGAAGATTGACTGGAAGGATGGAAAAGGCAGTGGCAAGGTTCTTTGGCGCCTGGGTAAGGACGGCGACTTCAAGGTGGAGTCCAAAGATCCAAGTCCCTGGTTCTCCTACCAACACGATGCAGGTTTCGAGCCGGTCGGTTCTGACCTCCTGACCCTTACGGACGACGGTGCCGTGACCGGTACAAGCGACAAACCAGGAGTGCGCGGCCAGGTTTGGAAACTCGATGAAGACAAACATATTGCCACGCTTGTCTACAGTGCCCCAGTGGGGGCTGGCACCATCTGCTGCGGATCCATGCAGACCCTGAAAAACGGCGGCTACAGTGCTGTGGCGGGGTGGTCACTCCCGATACAGGGACGGACTGCCGAAATCGACAAGGATGGCAAAATCGTGTTTGCCCTTGAGATATCGGGGGCTGTTGATTATCGAAGCTATCGCGTGCAAGATATGTACTCGGCCCCCACTAAGCAGTGAGTTGTCGGAGTGCAATTGATCGATCTGCATGCACATACTGACCGTTCGGACGGGTCGACTGAACCCGGCGACTTGGTTCGCCTTGCGATCGACGAGGGTATCCAGGCGCTCGGAATTGCCGATCACGACACGTTGGCCGGCTACGATGCTGCGCTTCCGACGGCTGCGGTTTGCGGCTTGGAATTAGTCTGTGCCGTAGAGCTAAGCACGCGTCCAAACGAGGAAAGTGCTCCCGGAAAAAGAGAGCGGTCAGTTCACTTGCTTGGCTATTGGCTGTTCTCCCCTCCATCAGCGGAATTCCGGCGTTGGCTTCAGAGCCAGCAGGAAAGCCGGCACCAGCGCAACGTGGACCTGGCAGCCAGGCTCCAGCAGTTGGGAATCGCCATCACGCTTGGCGACGCCGAGATCTACGGACGAAACCAGGTGGGGCGCCCGCATTTCGCGAGAGTGCTTTGTGATAAGGGCTATGTATCCAACATGCAGGAGGCATTCGATCTATACCTCGCTGATGAGGCGCAAGCCGCCGTCGACCGCGATGAACCTACGCTCGAACAAGGCATCCGGCGAATTTCGGAGAGCGGGGGCATCGCATCACTAGCCCATCCGGTGCGGCTTCCACAACGCGGCCCGGAACTCGCGAATCTTCTGGAACGTTTAATCGACGTCGGGCTTCAGGCAATCGAAGTCTTCCACAGCGAGCATTCCCGCGCGGAAACTGCCGAATACGCGGAACTCGCTCGGCGCTTCGACCTGATTCCAACGGGCGGCTCCGACTTCCATGGAGAAAACAAGCCATCCATCCGGCTTGGGCACGGCATCGATTCCAACATCCGCCTGGCCTACAGCTTCCTCGAGAACATGCGCGAAATGTGTGCCACAAGACAACATCGGACGAGTGACACTGTATGACAGATAGCCTGATCTTGAGCCACTTGCGGATGCTTGAAGCGGAGAGTATCCATATTCTGCGCGAGGTCGTGGCGGAGTTTCAGCGCCCGGTGATGCTTTACTCGATCGGCAAGGACTCGTCGGTCATGGTGCGCCTTGCGCAAAAGGCATTCTATCCGGGACGAATCCCGTTTCCGCTACTGCACATAGACACAACCTACAAGTTTCGCGAGATGATCGAGTTTCGCGATCGGTTCTGCGCGGAAATCGGCGCCACACTTATCGTGCATACGAACAAGGCGGCCATCGAGGCTGGAGCGAACCCGTTCGACCTGGGTACGCAGAAATGCTGCGGGCTCCTGAAGACACGGTCTTTGCTCGATGCGTTGGCGGAGGGCGAATTTGACGCGGCGATGGGCGGCGCCCGGCGCGACGAAGAAAAGTCGCGCGCCAAGGAACGCGTCTATTCCTTCCGCGATCCCCATGGCCAGTGGGATCCGAAGAATCAAAGACCGGAATTGTGGAACCTTTTCAATTCGCGCTTGAACCCAGGGGAGAGCATTCGCGTTTTCCCGCTTTCGAACTGGACCGAACTCGACATCTGGCAGTACATCCATCTGGAGAAGATCCCGATCGTGCCGCTGTACTTCGCCAGGGAGCGTGAGATGGTGGTGCGTAGATCCAACCTGATCCCCGTCGAAGCCAATGTGCCACTGCTGCCCGGTGAGAGGAAAGAAATGGTCATGTGCAGAATGCGTTCGCTGGGCTGCAGTCCCTGCACGGGCGCAATCCGATCTGACGCCGATACTCTGCCCAAGATCATTGAAGAAATGATGCTGTTTCGCCGTTCGGAGCGCGAGAATCGCATCATCGACTTCGACCAGGAAGGATCAATGGAGATCAAGAAGAGGGAAGGCTATTTCTAGCGTGGACACAAGTACCCGAGGATTGACCGGTATCGACGCATTCTTGCGGCGTGAAGAGGAGAATGATTTGCTCCGCTTCATCACCTGCGGCAGTGTGGACGACGGAAAGTCAACCTTGATTGGCCGCCTTCTTTACGATTCCAAGGGCGTCTACGAGGACCAGCTCAGCGCCATCAGGAAAGCGACGGTGAATCAGTCTGCCGGCGCCATGGACTTTGCTTTGCTCACCGACGGACTTCGTGCGGAGCGGGAACAGGGCATCACCATTGACGTCGCCTATCGCTACTTCTCCACGCCACGGCGAAAGTTCATCATCGCCGATACTCCCGGACACGAGCAATATACGCGCAACATGGCCACCGGCACCTCTACGGCAAATCTGGCCATTGTGCTGGTCGATGCGCGCAGCGGATTGCTGGCTCAGTCTCGCCGCCACGCGTTCATAGCTTCTCTGCTCGGCATTCATCATCTGGTCGTAGCCGTGAATAAGATGGACCTGGTTGGCTACAGCGAAGAAGTTTTTGACAAGATATGCGCGGATTTCAGTAGCTTTGCCGCTCCACTCCAGCTCTCCGATCTGTATTTCATCCCGGTGAGCGCGCTGCTCGGCGACAACATCGTCACCAAGAGCGAAAACATGCCGTGGTTCGGCGGCGCCAGCCTTCTGCACCATCTAGAAACGGTTCACATTGCCAGTGACAGGAACTTGTCCGAAATGCGATTTCCGGTTCAGCTGGTTTCAAGGCCGACGCAGGAGTTTCGCGGTTTTGCGGGGCAGGTGGCCTCCGGTGTGCTCAGGCCCGGCGATCCTGTGATGGTGCTTCCTTCGGGACGGACGTCCCGTGTGAAATCAATCGTTGCTCAAGACGGCGAACTGGCTCGGGCCTTTCCGCCTATGTCGGTGACGGTTTGCCTTGAAGACGAGGTGGACGTTAGCCGTGGCAACATGCTCGTGCCGCCCTCCCACCCTCCCCATGTGACGCGCTGCATTGATGCGCGCCTTGTTTGGATGGACAACCAGCCTCTTGATCTTCGCCGCCAGTACCTCATTAAACACACCACCCAATGGGTAAAGGCTCAGGTCAGATATGTTCGATATCGCGTGGATGTGAACAGCTTCCAACGACACCCAGCCACGGAGTTGAAACTCAATGAGATTGGGACTGTAGTCATCGATACGCATTCGCCTCTTTTCGTCGACCAATATCGTCGCAATCGCGCCACGGGCAGTTTTGTGCTGGTCGACCCCATTTCGAACGCCACCGTGGCTGCCGGGATGATCACGGGCCGCGACCCGAAAATGGCGGATTCCGCGCTTCAGGAGGTGCAAGTCTTCGAATCGAAGCACATCACCCAGCCTGACCGGCAGAAGCGCATAGGCCACGCGTCCGTTCTCATCTGGTTGAATGGCGGCGTGGAACTCGCCTTTGAGATCGAGAGCGAGCTCTTCAGGCGCGGCTATCTGACGCACGTAATTGCCGCCCAGGCGGATAGCAGTGTCATGTTGGAACTTGCGCAAAACCTGACGGCCGCGGGCCTTGTGACCATTTGTGCGGCGGACTTCCTCTACGAAGTGGAACGAGATCGCGCGCAGGTTCTCATTGATCCGACGCGGTTCCTTGACGTTGATGCCTCGCTTTTCAGCAGTCCAGAAGAAGCAGTTGCGAAGATTTTGGCAATTCTGTCCGAGAAGCAAATCATGCCGTTGGATCGGTGAAATACTCAGCCACTTGCGGAGGAGTGCGACATGAACACTGGTGGTACATTGTGGTTCACCGGGCTCTCGGGTAGCGGAAAAAGTACGCTCTCTCAGCTGGTCGCCACTCGCCTTCGGGAAATGGGTGCCAAGGTCGAAGTGCTCGACGGAGACATTATTCGTACCCTGCTTTGCCAAGGCCTTGGTTTTACCAGGGAAGACCGGGAAGAGAATATCCGGCGAATCGGATTTGTTTGCGAATTGCTTGCTCGCAATGGCGTAATCGCGATCGCTGCCGCAATCTCGCCGTACCGGGCAGGTCGCGACGAGCTAAGACATCGGATCCCCAAATTCATCGAGGTATACATGAACTGCCCGGTCGAAGTGCTGATCCAGCGCGACGTGAAGGGCCTCTATAAAAAGGCATTGGCTGGAGAGATCGAAAAATTTACCGGAATCTCGGACCCCTACGAACCGCCAATCGCACCTGAGGTGACAATCGACTCATCTGCCGATTCACTGGAGGCAAGCGTCGCAATCATTCTGCGTCGTCTTGAGGAATTCGACATAATCTCCGGGACAGGCGCTGGGGTTTCTGCCGTTCCGGCAACGATCAACTCGATCTGAGGTGCGCCGGGAGATCTGAATTGGCGCGGCGTTAAGAGCTCAAACAGGCCCCCACAAACAAAGGAGAAGATCAGGATGACTGCAATTTGGCCCGTGAAGACCACGGAAATGCACAATCAACACATCGATTCTACGATTTGGAATGACTTCAAATTTCGCGATGACGACATCATCATCTCGACCTATGCCAAGTCTGGTACAACCTGGATGCAGCAGATCATTTCACAGATGCTGTTCAATGGCGAAACTGATATCGACACACAGGCGATGTCCCCTTGGATCGACTTTCGGCTGCCTCCCAAAGAAGTGAAGCTGCCCCAGGTGGAGGCTCAGACACACCGCCGGTTTGTGAAGACGCATCTCCCCGTCAATGCCCTTGTGTATTCACCCAAGGCCAAGTACATCTACGTTGGCCGCGACGGTCGCGACGTCTTGTGGAGTCTCTACAACCACCATGCGATGGGCAACGAGGCCATGTACGATGCACTGAATAATGCTCCTGGTCGGGTGGGCCCTCCGTTGGAGCCTCCGCCCGATGACATTCGTGAATACTGGCACACCTGGCTGGCGAAGGACGGATTTCCATATTGGTCCTTTTGGGAGAATGTGCGCGGCTGGTGGGCAATCCACGAGCTCCCTAACATCCTGATGGTCCACTTCGACGTCCTGAAACGACATATGCCCGAAGAAATGCGCCGGATAGCCAAGTTTCTTGACATTCCGATCGACGAAAGCAAGTGGGATACGATTGTCGAGCATTGCACCTTCGACTGGATGAAGAACCATGGGGAAAAGATCGTTCCGATGGGCGGAGTTATGTGGAAAGGCGGCGTAAAGACCTTCCTCAACAAGGGCACAAATGGCCGTTGGCGCGAGACACTGACCGCAGCCGAATCCGCTGAGTATGAGGCGAAGGCCCTGGCCGAATTAGGCCCGCAATGCGCTCAGTGGCTGGCGACAGGCGAGGGTCTGTAAATCGAATGGGCATCGGAAGCCGCGGTCGAAAACCGCGGCTAGTTCCGGCCGATCTCACCAGGTTCCCGTTGACGGCGGGAAGCGATTCAAGCAGGTTGAAACAATGAATCGGCTAACGCGTGAGAGTTCCGTTCGACCAATGCCTGTTGTTGTGTACCACCAAGCTGGCGCCCGCTGGCATTAGCACGATTTTGCACCTCTCAAAGAAACAATTCCCAACCGCCTATTCGGCAAGTCGATGAGATTGGTTCTTTTTCGGGGAAACAATTGAACTCGCTCTCATCCTGCCCATGGAAGGTTTGCGTTACGCCGTAAGCACTGTCGATTCTTCGGCAAGCGCATTATCGATAACGAATTTCGAAAATGAGGAGACGCCGATGGTGCAGAGAGCAGCTGAATTTCTGATCGCGCTGAGCCTTGTTGCCCAGCTGGCGGGGGGGCAATCCTTGACATCGGATCAAGGATCCGGCACCGGTTCTAGCCCGAGTTTCAATTCGGCGGCTGAAGTAAGTGCGGCGCTCGTTGAAATGCGCACCCTGATTCAAAAGCAGGCGGAAGAGTTGGAGATGCAGCGGCGGCTCCTGGAGCGTCAGCAAGTGGCGATCGAAGAGT
Organism: uncultured Acidobacteriaceae bacterium; assembly: GCA_963800145.1. Classification (GTDB taxonomy): domain Bacteria; phylum Acidobacteriota; class Terriglobia; order Terriglobales; family Acidobacteriaceae; genus Telmatobacter. Next base: position 1,003,684 of record CAWCZX010000003.1, read on the forward strand.
TGCGGCGGGAGGTCGAGCCAGGACACAGAGAAGCTCCGGCCGCCGAAGAGGAATATACGGCAGCAAACGCCGCCGCGCTGCTCCGAACTGGCGCGGAGGTTATGAGGAGACCGGTGTCTGAAATGAAAACATCGTCAGAGCCTGCAGTCACTGCGCTGGGCGCACAAAAGGGTACGGAGTCCGGCGATGCGCCGCTTTCAATCCACTTCGGAAAGGCGCAGCTGACTCCAGGGGGGTGGGTTGACTTTACCTCGTACTATCGCTCCACCGACGTGGGCAGCGGACTGGGCACGGCGTTTTCGACGATTCCCTTCAACAACACCGTGCAGGGTGGGCTGAGCGAAACGCGATTCACCGCGCAGGGTTCGCGACTAAGCCTGCGCACCGACGAGGTCTTTGGGCCAGTGAAGGTGTTTGGGTACGCTGAGGCCGACTTCAACGGGTACCTTCCCTCGAATGCTTATGTAAGTACCAACTCAGACTCCCTTCGGCTGCGGGTGTACTTTACCGATTTGAAGAGCGGTCGTTGGGAGTTGCTGGCCGGGCAGAGCTGGTCGATGCTGACACCGAACCGAGTGGGCGTGTCGCCATTTCTCTCGGAGATTTACAACACGCTTCACCTGGACTCGAATTACCAGGTAGGACTGACCTACGCGCGGCAGACACAAATGCGTGCGGTTTATCACCTGGCCGAGAATGTTGCGCTGGGGTTCTCAGCGGAGAACCCGCAGCAATTTAGTGGCGGGGCTGCAACGTTTCCGGCACTCTTCAGCACGGCACAAACCGACCTGGGATCCAGCACGGGAGCGGGCGGGGGAACGTCTACGCCAACCTTGCATCCCGACCTGGTTGCGAAGCTTTCCGCCGACACCGGTTGGGGCGACCGCAGATGGCACTTTGAGACTGCGGGACTGCTGACTGGAGTGGGCATTTTGACGCCGGCTTCGATCACAAAATCTGTGACAGTGAAAGACGTCCGGGAAGGGGGCGGGATTTCAGGAGCGGCTAACATGGAGGTGGTGAAGAATCTTCACTTCATTGCCACGGGCTTCTGGAGCGATGGTGGCGGCAGATATATCGGCGGCCTCGGACCCGGATTCGTTGTGGCGCAGCCGGGCACGACGACTTCGCCGTTTTCCATACAGATGATTCACTCTGGATCGGTGATTGCTGGAACTGAGTGGCATGCCAACAGGAACAACGTCATCGCGTTCACCTATAGCGGCGCATATTTTGCGCGTTCCTTCTCAAGAGATCCGAGTACCGGGGAATTGATTGGTTACGGATTTTCCGGCAGCGCGAACTCGAATAATCGTGCGCTGCAGGAAGGAACGTTGGCTACACAGACGATGCTGTGGACGCGGCCCGGATATGGATCAGTGCAGGTGATCACCCAGAGCTCATACATCGAGAGAGCGCCATGGTATCTGGCTCCGGGGGCGCCAAAGAACGCGCACGTATTTGCGGGTTATGGGAATTTGCGCTATGTACTGCCATGAAAGGCGATTGCGTCTCCGAGCTTCTGCGCAATCGAAGTAGCAAATTCGGCAATGTTGTGGGAAGAGAGAAACTCGGACGCAGCGTGAGTCAAAACAAGCACCACTTCGGAATGTCCCACACCGTGATAACGGCTATTCCAAGGTCACGAGCATGTCCTTCATCGTAACTGCCATAGTGGGTCGATGTTGCAACAACCTTGCCCGAATTCACCGATCTGGGGCCGTCATTTTACTGGCGCTACCGGCATCGTTAAGGTAACGCAGTTATGACACGGAAACGATTCGGCTCATGAGACCATGCGAATTATTCCATCTGTCAGCGATTCAACCCGGAGTTGAATATCCGGCACTTTCCGCATCGTTACGGCAAGCCCTGCTCGACGCCACTAGCGGTGTGTTTTTACATTGACAGGTTTGCAATGGAGAAAATTTAATACGATTTAAGGTAACGCTCCCGGCAACGCAATTGGCCATCGATTATTTATGACATCCCTCCGCGCGATGCGCTTCATTGAGTTACGTCAAGGATTGCAGTTTTTTATTCCGGAGTCATGAGCATTAGGAATCGGCACACGAGCCAGAAAGATAGATGATGAAGCGATACGGAATGGCAATCGGACTAAAGCCGGAGTGTGAAGAAGCATATCGCAGCGCGCACCGCGCGGTCCCCGCGGAAGTTCTTCGTATGATCGAGGAATGCAACATTCGCGACTTCTCGATCTTTGTCAGAAACTCGGTCCTGTACAACTACTTCGTATACGTAGGAAATGACTTTGAAGCGGACATGGCCAAAATGGCTGCCGACCCAGCCACGCAGAAATGGTGGAGCAGAATAGGGCCAATGCAAGATCCATTCCCCGACCGGGCGCCGGGAGAATGGTGGGCGTCGATGGAGGAAGTGTTTCACGTTGATTGATTACGCAGTCATCTTTCGCGCATTGCACTCCATATTCATGGGTCGATCTGCTGAAGAAGACGAGGAGGGTTGCGCGGGCTCGCGCGATCGCAACGAGTTATGCAGAGTCGCTGGGAAGACACCAATTTCACAACTTCGGCGTTTTTGTGCAGCGCTAGCGCATTGAAGCGGTGACTGACGATGGCGATCTCGAAGATGTGTACAACACAGAACGGCAGCTTCTGTATTTGGCCTGCGCATGGGCACGTGACCAGGATTCGAGATTTGACCTATTGCTTACCTGGGCACCATTATCGCCATGAAAGGATTGCAACTAGGGAAATGCGGGTTAGGATGCGGGTTGAGAAAATCGGTTTATAGTCTGTAAGCTTTTGAAAATAATGGTAGGCACGACTGGACTCGAACCAGCGACCTCTTCCGTGTCAAGGAAGCGCTCTAACCAACTGAGCTACGCGCCTGCAATGCAACAACTCGTAGTTTATCAGCATCAGCGCGGCGCGAAAAGACGCGGCTGCTGCCCCGAATCGCCATGCTGTACCATCGTTGTCGGGCGGAGTACGCTCGCTTGCGGGGATCACTTGCAGCGATTCGTCAGAAATTGCCATTGCGCGCTCCGGCCACAAAGCCGCGTTCGCCTGCGTCCGGTCTTTGCACGGGCCCGGCTTTCGGCTGTCGTTGTAGACCGTTTCCGGTTGAACCTGCCATGACAGACGTATCGAAGCCCCGCATCAACCCACTCCGCACCGCGCCCAATCTGCTCACGTTGTTGCGCATCTGCCTGGCGCCGTTCCTGGTGGCGGCCATCCTCGAGAACCGGTTTGAGCTGGGCTTTGATTCTCTTTCTGGTCGCCGGACTGACCGATGCGCTGGATGGCATGCTGGCCCGGTGGCTGAAGCAGCGCACCGTGCTGGGCCAATACCTCGACCCGGTGGCCGACAAGCTGCTGCTGAGCACGCTGTTCCTGGTGCTGATGCACCAGGGCCTGATGCCAGTGCGGTCACGGTGCTGGTCTTCGGCCGGGATGTGGGCATCCTGCTGGTTTCGGCCATCCTGTATGCGGCGTGGGCCGGCGCGAATTTCACCCCAGCATCTTCGGCAAGGCCAACACCCTTGCCCAGGTTACCGCCGTGGCTGCGGTGCTGCTGCACCAACTCACCCAGGCGCCCTGGGTGGTGGTTCTGCGCATGGTAGCGCTCGACGCGACCATCGTGCTGACCGTGGTCTCGGGCCTGCATTATGCATGGATCGGGGTCCATCGGGCCGGGAGTTCCTCGGCTACCGGAACGGGCGCAAAATAACCTCTCCGCGTCTCCGGTTCTTCTTGGGAGCGAGACGCTGTCGTTCTTGAATTGCGCTAGCGGTAGGGGCGATATTGCGGCTTACTCGTCGTCCGAGACCGGTTCCTCTTCGGCGGTTTCTTCAATCTCCATGTCGCGAAACTCTTCGGAGTCAAAGACTTCGCCACACTCCAGGCACTCGACAAACTCGGTGTCTTCGTGCCGGGAAACAATTCGTACCTTGGGGTGTTTGCAGGCGGTTGCCATCGCTTCGTTGATCGGTTGAGATTAAGTACTCTTTCCGCCAGATTGTAGCGGTCTTTTCCAGTAATTTGAAACGCCAAATTTGTTGAATCGTTTTATCGTTGGTACTCCAGATATCTTTCCCACTGTCGCCGCGCGATCCGATTCGCGCAGTCGGCTTGAAATACCGACAGAAACGGTCGTATACTGAATACGGACCGAAGAAGTCGGATATTCAATGCTCAAGCTGACCAAAAAGGCGGATTACGGGTTGATGGCGCTCAAGTATCTCGCTGAGCACCCGGAGATCGCCTGCGCTGAGCGCCAAGGATGTTGCCGACGCCTACGGGATTCCGGCGCAATTGCTGGCCAAGATTCTGCAGCAGCTGACCAAGCCGGCCTGCTTGCGTTCGCATGCCGGCATGAACGGCGGCTACGCGTTGGCCCGGGATGCGCGCGAGATTTCGGCCTACGAGGTGATTCACGCCATCGACGGGCCGTTTTTCATCACTTCCTGCACCAAGGGCGCAAAGGTCTGCGACCTGACGCCGAGTTGCACCATCAAAGAGCCGTTGGCGCGGGTGAACGACACCATCGCCGGAGTGCTGAAGAGCATCAGTATTCAGGACCTGGCGGAGCACGAGCATCCAGCGGCACGCGAGCACACGAGTCGCAGGGCTGGTTTCACTGACGCTTTAGCTGTAGATTTTCCTCCGCGCCAGCGAGTAAAGGGGCGGAGCCGTCGATGAGGATGGAGATCAAGATGAGCACAGTTGCCAGCCAGGTTGAAGTGCCGGCAGGCGTAACCTTGCCGATTTATATGGATAATCACGCCACCAGCCCGCTCGATCCGCGGGTGCTGGAGGCGATGATGCCTTATTTCACCACGCAAGTTCGGCAACGCGGCCAGCCGCAACCACTCCTTTGGCTGGGAGGCCGAGCAGGCCGTCGAAACCGCGCGCGAGCAGATTGCCAAGCTGATCGGCGCCACCGCCAAGGAGATCATCTTCACCTCCGGCGCCACCGAGAGCGAACAACCTGGCCATCAAGGGCATTGCGGAGATGTACCGCGAGCGCGGCAACCACATCATCACCCAGGTCACCGAGCACAAGGCGGTGCTCGATACCTGCAAGCGCCTGGAGAAGTACGGCTATCGCGTGACCTATCTGCCGGTGAAGGCCGACGGGCTCATCGATCTCGAAGACCTGAAGCGGGCCATGGACGACAAGACCATCCTGGTCTCGATCATGGCGGCCAACAACGAGATCGGCGTGCTGCAGCCCATCCGCGAAATCGGCAAGCTCTGCCATGAGAAGGGCGTCATCTTCCACACCGACGCGGTGCAGGCGGTGGGCAAGGTTCCGGTCAACGTGATCGCCGACAACATCGACGTGCTCTCGCTCTCCGGCACACAAGATTTACGGCCCCAAGGGCGTGGGCGCGCTGTATGTGCGCCGGCGCAACCCGCGCGTGCAGATCGCCGCGCAGATTGACGGCGGCGGCCACGAGCGCGGCATGCGGTCCGGCACGCTGAATGTGCCCGGCATCGTCGGCCTGGGCAAGGCCTGCGAGATCGCCTACGAGGAGATGGACTACCGAAGCGGCCTATCTGCGCGGCCTGCGCGACCGGCTGAAGGCCAAGCTCGAGTCGGAGCTCGACTACGTTCACGTCAACGGCTCCATGGAGCATCGCCTGCCCGGCAACCTGAACATGAGCTTTGTCTATGTCGAAGGCGAGTCGCTGCTGATGGGCATCAACGACGTTGCGGTCTCCAGCGGTTCGGCCTGCACCTCGGCGACGCTTGAGCCCTCTTATGTGCTGAAGGCGCTGGGCCTGGGCGACGACGTGGCGCACAGCTCCATTCGCTTCGGGCTGGGCCGCTTCAATACCCAGGCCGAAGTGGATTACGTGGCCGCCAAGGTCATCGACATTGTGAAGAAACTGCGCGAGCTTTCGCCGCTCTACGAGATGGTGCAAGAAGGCATCGACCTGACCAAGATTCAATGGGCGGCGCACTAACCACCTGCGATGGGGCCAACTGCCTCCGGCCGGGTAGCGGAAAGTTTCGAGAGGTTCGATTTAGCTGTGCCGCAAGGTGACGAAACAGGTTTTGTAACAGGGCACGACTTTAATTGTGCCGCAATCCAATGAATTGAGTCGGGCTTTAGCCCCTGAGGAATTTTTCAAATCGGGCACTAAGGATTTAAAGCAAGCATCGGCGGGCCAGCCTGCCGAATCAAACAAGAGAACGCGGCTTCCCCCGCAGGAGGAATGGCAAATGGCATACAGCGACAAGGTAATCGACCACTACAACAATCCGCGCAACGTGGGCACGCTCGACAAGAGCTCGACCGAAGTCGGCACCGGCCTGGTGGGCGCGCCGGAGTGCGGCGACGTGATGCGGCTGCAGATCCGCGTGAACCCCGAGACGCAGGTGATTGAAGAGGCCAAGTTCAAGACCTTCGGCTGCGGCTCGGCCATTGCCAGTTCTTCGCTGGCCACCGAGTGGATCAAGGGCCGCACCGTGGACGACGCGCTGGCGATCAAGAACACCGACATCGTGAAGGAGCTGTCGCTGCCGCCGGTGAAGATTCACTGCTCGGTGCTGGCCGAGGATGCGATTCGCGCGGCCATCGGCGACTGGAAGAAGAAGAACGGCGTTGCGGAAGCCGCCCAGGCGACTGCCACAGCGCAGTAAGCGGAGTTTCAGCTGGCTGAACAGGGGCACGACTTTAGCTGTGCCGTGAGTGCCGCAAATTGCAGGGGGCTTTAGCCCCGAGATGGAAAGCGCGTAGACAATGTCGAACATGGTGACAATCGAATCGAAGCCCGCCGAAGGCGCATTTGCCGCTCCGTCGGCTGCATCGCAGGTGCCGGCGCAGGCAGCACCGCAGGCGGCAGCTGCTGGACTTGCAGGTGACGGAGCGCGCCATCAAGCGCATTCGCGTGGCCATGGCCAAGGAAGGCGTCTCGCCGGAAGAAGGCGGGCTGCGCCTGGGCGTGATGGGCGGCGGCTGCTCGGGGCTTTCTTATTCCATCAAGTTCGACACGCGGCCCCGCGAGCGCGACCGCATCTACGAGTTCGACGGCGTGCGCGTCTTCGTCGATCCCAAGTCGTTCCTCTATCTGCACGGCATGACGCTGGACTACGAAGAGACGCTGATGCGGCAGGGCTTCAACTTCATCAATCCGAACTCCTCGCGCTCCTGCGGCTGCGGTTCGTCGTTCTCGTCGTAGGTCTCGGTCGCTGGAGTTCAATCATGTTGAAAGTTCTCGATTCCGCAGTTCCCGTTGCCTGCTGGTCCTGTTCGGTGGCTCACAACGACTCCACGCTCTTTTGCCCGCATTGCAGCAAGATTCAGCCTCCGCCGGGCGGCGATTATTTTTCCGTCTTCGGCCTGCACGCCGCGTCTCGACCTCGACCTGGCAGCACTGGAACACGAGTTTCACCGCCTCAGCCGCAAGCTGCATCCCGACCGCTTTGCCCGCGCGCAGGAAAACGAAAAGCAGTGGAGCCTGGCCGACACGGCGCTGCTCAACGACGCCTATCGCACGCTGAAAGATCCGCTCCACCGCACCGAATATCTGCTCAAGCTGGAAGGCGCGGAGATCGGCGAAGAGCACAGCGGCAAGGATCGCAAGGGGCAAAGGATCCCTCGCGCGTTCCGGCCGATCTGCTCGAAGAAGTCTTCGAGCTGAACATGCAGCTTGAAGAGATGCGCATGGCCCGCAAGATGGGCGAGACCGACCCCGAACTCCAGGCTCAGTCTGGAGCAGGCGCAAGAGAAAATTCGACGGCCTGCTCGATGATGTGGACCACGATCTGCGCGCGCAGTGGGAGGCGTGGGATGAAGGCGACGACAGCGGCGCGCACGCGCCGCGCAAAACACAATGGTGGCCCTGCTCGACCGGCGCCGCTACCTCAGCAATCTGGTCCGCGACGTGACCGAAACTCTAGGAGCTTAGAAGAGAAGCATGGCGGAAGGACGCGTAGTCGGAATCGACCTGGGAACCACCAATTCCCTGGTCGCTTATATGCAGGGCGATGCGCCGGTGGTGATTCCCGGCGTGGACGGCTCGAACCTGGTGCCGTCGGTGGTGGCGCTCGACCCCATTCCTGCAGAGGGCGGCCGGCCCACGGTCACCGTGGGCAACAGCGCGCGCAAGGCGCTGATCGAGACGCCGGAGCGCGTCATCTACTCCGTCAAGCGGCTGATGGGCCGCGGCCTTGAAGAGATTCAGAGCGAGCTGAAGCTCTTTCCCTTCCGTCTTGCCGACGATGTCGAAGCCGGTGAAGTCCCGCGCATTCAACTCGGCGAACTCAGCTTCACGCCGCCGGAGATTTCCGCCTACATTCTGCGCCAGCTCAAGCGCAACGCCGAGCGGTTCTTCGGCGCGCCGGTCACGCAGGCCGTCATCACCGTGCCCGCTTACTTCAACGATGCGCAGCGCCAGGCCACCAAAGATGCAGGCCGCATGGCCGGCCTTGAAGTGCTGCGCCTGGTGAACGAGCCCACCGCGGCCGCGCTGGCCTACGGCCTCGATCGCGCCAAGGAAGGCACCATCGCCGTCTACGATCTGGGCGGCGGCACCTTCGACATCTCCATTCTCAAGCTGCGCGACGGCATCTTCGAAGTGCAGTCCACCAACGGCGACACGCACCTGGGCGGCGACGACATCGACAATCTGCTGCTGGCCATCGCCCTCGACGAAATTCACGCCGAGCACGGCGTCGATCTGCGCGGCCATCCGGGCGCGGTGCAGGCGCCTGCGCAAGGCCGCCATCGAAGCCAAGATTCAGCTCTCCACCGAGCAGTCTGCGCGCTTCGACATCGAGCTGCCCAACGGCGACCGCTATCAGCGCGAGATTCCCCGCGCGGTCTTCGAGCTGCTGATCGAGCCGGTGCTCGAGCGCACCGCCGGCCCCTGCAAGCAGGCGCTTGACCGACGCCGGCATCACGCCCGAGCAGATCGACGAAGTGGTGCTGGTGGGCGGCTCCACGCGCATTCCCGCAGTGCGCCAGCTGGTCGACGATCTCTTTCATCTCGCGGCGCGCGGCAAGAAGCCGCACATCGAGCTGAATCCCGACGAAGTGGTGGCGCTGGGCGCGGCCGTGCAGGCCGACATTCTGGCCGGCGCTTCGAAGACCACCGAAGAGATGCTGCTGCTCGACGTGACGCCGCTTTCGCTCGGCATCGAGGCTCTGGGCGGCACGGTGGCGCGCATCATCCAGCGCAACTCCACCATTCCCGCCTCGGCCACCGAGCACTTCACCACCGGCGTCGACGGCCAGACCAACGTCGCCATTCACGTGGTGCAGGGCGAGCGCGAACTGGCCGCCGATTGCCGCTCGTTGGCGCGCTTCGACCTCAAAGGCATTCCGCCCATGAGCGCCGGGCTGCCGCGCATCGAGGTCAAGTTCCTCATCGACGCCGACGGCATTCTGCAGGTCTCGGCGCGCGAGCAGCGCAGCGGGCAGGCGCGCAAAGATTGAAGTCAAGCCGACCTATGGACTGACCGACGAGCAGGTCGAGAGCATGATTCTCGACTCCTTCGATCACGCCGAAGAGGACTTTGCCAAGCGCCTGCTGATCGAGGCGCGCAACGAGGCGGAGACGATTCTTGCCGCAGTCGAGCGCGCTCCGCAGAGCCCGGCATGGGCGCAGTTGACCGGCGAGGAGCAGTCCGCCATTATCGCCGCGCGCGACCGGCTTGCAGCCGTCAAACAAGGCGAGGACCTGGCCGCGATTCGCGAAGCAACGCTGGCGCTCGACCAGGCCACGCGCCGCTTTGCCGAGTTGATGATGGATGCCGCGGTCACCACCGCCATTCGCGGCAAGACCATGGACGCAGCCGGCGAGGAGCTGGGCGAGGCAGTCACCGCGCCGCATCCCATGGCGCCGGCGGAGTTCAAGTAGCAGATAGTTAGCGGGCGAGGACAGCAAGGAGATATCGCTATGAGTCGAAGCAAATCAGAAAAACATTCCCGCCGACAAACTGGTGCGCGTCACCTTCCTTCCCGAAGGCAAGACCGTCGAGTTCGAGTTCGGCACGCTGCCCTACGAGCACCACGGCAAGCCCATGTCGTTTCTCGACGTGGCGGAGAACTTCGACGTCTTTCTCGACCACGCCTGCGGCGGCGTCTGCGCCTGCACCACCTGCCACCTGTGGATCAAGGATCAGGACGGGCATCAGCGAAGCGGAAGACGACGAACTCGACCGCATGGACATGGCCGCCGACCAGCAGTTGAATTCGCGTCTCGGCTGCCAGGCCGTCATCACCAGGCCCGGCAAATACGTGGTCGAAATTCCCAAGTGGAACCGCAACTACGTCTCCGAAGGCAAGCCGCTGGCCTTGGCCGAACAGAAGTAAGAAAAACTCCGCAGAACGTCATGAGCTTATCGACGATTGAACGGCAGCAGCTTATCCTCGCGGCCCTCGGCAGTCGCAGGGTTACCTCTGTCGATGTCCGAAGCATTACACTTGCTCCGGCTCAGAAGACGGGACGCCACCTGCATCCGTGTCCTGTGGTCGGTTACATTGCCAGCGGCACGGGCTTCTGTCAGATTGAAGGAGAACCTGCCGAACTGCTTCCCGTTGGATCGGCATTTTACGAACCGGCGCAGCGTGTGATTGCCGACTTCGGCAACGCCTCCGATGTCACCCCGTTGACGTTTATCGCCTTCTATCTGCTCGACGGCGAGCAGGACTTGATCACGATGCTCGATTCCAAGTGAGGAAACCCGATGCCCCGCGAGATTCATTGGACCGACGTTGAAGAAATCGGCATTCAGTTGCAGGAGAAGTATCCGGACCTGGACCCGCTCACCGTGCGGTTCACTGACCTGCACCGCTATGTCACTGAGCTTCCCGGCTTCGCAGACGACCCTGCAAAATCCAACGAGTCCCGGCTTGAAGCGATCCAGATGGCCTGGCACGACGAGTTTCAAGACGCGCAAGACTAATCACGTCCGCCGTGTTCGTTCCAGCCGAAGGCGCTCTCGAAGTGCACAAAGTCCTTTGCCTGTCCGGGAACCAGGTAGACGCTCACCACGTCAAAACGCACCTGCGGCGCAATCTCGCCGGGTAACTGGCGCACGTAGCGCCGCGCAAGGCGGCGGAGCACCGCCCGCTTGTGACTATCCACGGCCACTTCGGCGGGAGTCGCATCACGTGCCGTGCGGGTCTTCACTTCGATAAAGCAGAGCATCTGCCCTTGCCATGCAATCAGATCGACGTCGCCCGGCACATCGCCGGACGACCAGCGCCGCGCCACCACCGTATATCCCTTGCGCCGCAGAAAAAAGAAGGCCGCGTCTTCGCCTTCGATGCCAGTGGTCAGATGTGCGGGCAGGCACTCTGCGCGACCGCGCCGCTGCGCCACCCGATCCAGCCGGCTGAGGGTCCGCTCCAGCCATGCGACGCGCATCTGATTGCCCCAGGTCATCGCCAACCATTTTCATTCGCGGGGGCAAAAAGGCGCAAATCGAAGACAGGTGACGAAGCTGCGGGTTTACCACAGCAGGGGGGAGGGGGTGCACATTTTTCGGTTTAACTATCTGACTCGATTCGAGTTGACGGCAGAAAGGTGCGCGTTAAGCGCACATTAAGGACCATTTACGGCGCGTTGAAGACATGCGCAATCAACGATCCCGTTGGCTGGGCGGTTTTGGAACACCGTATTCACCAAGCAATTTCCAGTGTGCGCCAAGGGAGCGAAATTCTACGCAAACGGAGGGAATGTTTTAGCTGAATTGAATGAGCGAGTTGGCAAAAAGTTTGGGTGCCGTGGCTTGTGCTCAACGCGAACACCTTCCCGTTACCGTCCTTCCAGCGGGAGGGAAGCTACCCGTTGACGCGCCCCGATAACATGGCAAGTCCGCGTCTGCCCTCCTCGAATGTGCGTGGTTCCTGAATCGGACGCCAAACCGAAGTTACAAAAGGCAAACGCAGATCCTTCACTGCGTTCAGGATGACAGCGCGCTAGTGTAGCTTGAAACGGGCAGTATGACTGGCTAGCGGGAAGGTAAGCATTTTTTGCGGCTGGAAGAGTCGCGAAGGACAGCCGCAGACAGCTGCAGATGTTTCGACGCCGCTTCGCTGCGCTCAACAGACGAGCACTCTTTGGCGGCAGAATCCGCAGTCCGGCCAACATGAGCCGTTCCGATACGAAGCTATTTATGCGGTCGTCGCCGTTAGTTCGCCCGCGTGCGCGTGTTCCTTCTCAGCCAAAGTCAGCGCTTCTTCCAGAATGTCCAGCGCCACGGTCGCCTCGAATTCATTCACGATCAGTGGGGGACACAAGCGCAGCGATGTTTCGCCGCAGCCCAGCACCATTAGACCGCGCTCAAAGGCCAGTGTCTCCACCCGGTTGCGCACGGCAGCGATTGGCTCGCGCGTGGCTTTGTCCTTGACGAGCTCGATGCCGATCATCAACCCACGCCCGCGCACATCGCCTACCAGCGGATGCGTCTGCTTCCATCCCTGCAGTCGCTGCAGCATCAGGCCGCCCACGCGCCCGGCGTTCGCCATGGCTTCGCGTTCGATGATGTCCATCGTTGCCAGCGCAGCAGCAATCGACACCGGGTTGCCGCCAAACGTGGAGGCGTGCGAGCCGGGCACCCAGTCCATGATCTCGGCGCGGCTCATGCAGATGCCCAAGGGCATGCCGCTTGCGATTCCCTTTGCCATGCAAACCATATCCGGCTCCACGCCGGAGTGTTCGATGGCCCACCATTTGCCCGTGCGGCCTGCGCCCGATTGCACCTCGTCCACCACCAGCAGAATGCCGTGCCGGTCGCAGACAGCGCGCAGTTCCCGGAGAAAATTGTCCGGCGCCACCACGTAGCCGCCCTCGCCTTGGATCGGCTCAATGAAAATGGCGGCCACTTCTTCCGGAGGCAGGACGGTCTTAAAAAGCTTCTCCTCAATGAACCGCGCACAGCCCATGCTGAACGCTTCTTCTTCCTGCGGTCCGCCCGAACATCCGCGATAGGCATAGGGATAGCGGATGTGAGTCACGCCCGGCACCAGTGGTGCAAACCGCCGCTTTTGCTGCGGCTTTGAACCGGTTAACGACAGGGCCCCCATGGTGCGTCCGTGGAATGCTCCGAAGAAGGAGATGATCTGTTGCCGCCCAGTGTGATAGCGCGCCAGCTTCAGCGCGCATTCAATTGCCTCGGCCCCTGAATTGCCGTAGAAAAAGCGATGCGGCCCAGGCATCGGCGCGACGGCACTCAGCCGATCGGCGAGATCCGTAAGATGCTCGTCATAAAAGTCAGTGCCGGAAATGTGAATCAGCTCCGCGGCCTGCTTCTGAATTGCCGCAACCACTTCAGGGTGGCAATGGCCGGTTGAGACCACGGCGATGCCCGCAGCGAAATCGAGAAACTCGTTGCCGTCCACGTCTTCCACGCGGATACCGCGGCCGCGCTTGGCCACCAGCGGATAAGAGCGGGTGTAGCTCGGCGAAATGAGCCGCGCATCCGCCGCAACGGCAGCCTTGGCCTTCGGTCCCGGCAGAGATCCAACGAGCTTGGGTCCGTATTGTGCATGCAGTTCGTGCTTGGTCATCTTCTTGTCTCCTCGGCAGATTCGGTTGTGCGGCCTCAGCTAACTGGATGGAGTGGCCGGACCCCGGTTGAAAGGGGTCGTCCAGCTTCACGAACTAGTTCGCAAACGCGGGCGTGTCCAGCGCGGTGGACGGCGATCGATTGCTAGTCGCCGCCGAAGAGGCTAGGTCGAGTGCGGGTAGGCAGCACGCGCAAATGGCGGCGCGGGCAAATGCAGCGCGCGCGCGACCGCGACCAGCGCCTGGAAGCCGGCATGAGGGGCATCGCGCTTGAGGCGTGCTTGTGCATGGAAGTCCCGCTGGTTATGAGGATAGCACGGGGTCAAAATGCGAAACCAGCATGGCACCGTCAAGGGGCACTGCGAGATGGAGGAAGCGTCAGGCCACGACTGGGGCTACGATGAGATGAACTCCATGGTTGACAGGGCAATCCACGCAGGTCCAAAGCGAGCCACACGGGCCACGATCGTACTGGCCTTCGCGAGCGTGTATTTCTTCTGGGGCTCAACCTATACGGCTATCCGCATTGGCGCGGCGCAGATGCCGGCGCTGCTGCTGGCAGGGACGCGCTTCACCATTGCGGGAGCGATTCTGCTGACCTGGTGCCGTTGGCGCGGCTTTCGCCTGCTATGGCCGCCCAAAGTCATGCTCCTCCTTGGACTGATCGGGCTGCTTCTGCTGGGTGGCGGCAATGTGGGCCTTGTGTATGCCGAAGAAACTGTTCCCAGCGGCCTGGCTTCGTTAGTACTGGCAGTGGTTCCGCTCTACGTGGCTCTTATTGAAATGTTGCTGCCGGGCGGCGAGCCTCTGCCTATGCGCGGATGGGTGGGTATGGCGCTAGGTTTTGCCGGCCTTGCGGTCTTGCTGTGGCCATCGCTAAGTCACGGATTTGGTGGCAACCCAACCCTCTTGTGGGCTATCGCTGCATTGCTGGCCGGAGGACTCTCGTGGACTGTGGGCAGCATTCTGTCGCGGCGAACGCGGCTTCCCGTGAACAGCTTTGTAGCCGCGGCGTGGCAAATGCTGGCCGCGGGCGCCTTCAACATCATGGTTGGAACAGCGTTGGGCCAGTGGCCGCGGTTTCATTTGAATGGCGCAGCAGCAGGGTCGCTGGCATGGCTCATCACCGGAGGCTCACTGCTGGGTTACACAGGTTTCATCTATCTCATCGAGCATGTTCCGGTAGCCAAGGTCGCTTCCTATGCCTACGTGAACCCGGTTGTGGCCGTATTGCTGGGGATATTTCTGCTTCACGAACGACCCGAGCCGGCGGAGTTTGCAGGAATGCTCGGCATCATTGTCGCCGTATTCCTGCTGACCACGGCGCAGGTCGGGACCAAGCCGCGGCCGTCAAAAGGATTAGAGCAAATTCCTGCTGAGTAGCAGAACTGACTTACGATTGCGGCTTCTTATCGAAGGCGGTTTCCGGCACAAGCGCGATCGGCGAGTCACCATCCAGTGTGACGTTGCCGTGTTCAAAGGTTTCGAGGCCCGTGCTATCCGCGGCCATTGCCATCCAGCAAGCGGCGCTTTTCAAGAGCAGGCTGCAGGCAATCTCTACTGTGTACTTCGCTTCGGGATGGCCAATGACGGTGCCAGTGGCGCGTTCAATCCAGAAACTGTGCGTGCCCAGCGTGTAGGCGCCATAGATAGGATCGGAAACAACAAACGACCTTTTAATTCCCTGCGAGGCGCCCTGGACGAAGCCCGGCAGATCCTTCTCAGTCATCTGCTGCCCAAAGCAGGCGAACGGTAACGCCACTACGACGACCACCGAGGCAGGGGTGCCATGCCGCGCAGTCAGTGCGACCTGGACGCACTGGATCCCCTTCTTTTCTTGGTCAGAGGATGCGTTTTGCGACTGCTGCTTCTTCATCTCCGGCAGCGCCGGTTGCGTATCGACCACGTCCCAATCGTTGGGCAAACTGTAGCTGAAGCCGAGAGGGCTGGTGTGGGTCTCGGATGTCCGCGAAGGAGCCTGTGCTGGGAGCGATGCACTGCAAAGAAAAAACAAGGGGATCAACAGACGAAGGCTCATTTCGCCGCCAGTCTACCATGTTGGCCATTTCAGGTCGAAGTGCCTGATTGCCGCGCAACCCTACTTCAAAAACAGCACCGACAGCGCCGAAGCGATCCCCGCAAGCGAGAAGACGATGCCCAGGTACCAGTAAGTGCGGCTACGGGTCAGCAGCGTGACCGACGTGATTACGAGACCGATCTCCAGCAGCGCCTCACCCAGGTCGAAACGAGTGGCACGGGCCTCGGCCTGCTCCACCTTCGATTCCTGCGCTTCAGCTTTGTCCTGCTCTTCCTTCAGATCGTCAACCCACTTTGCCTGGTGATCCGCATACGCCTTGGCAATCTTCGCCGCCGCGCCCTTGTCCTCGACCGTCATCACGCTCAGCAGATCGGCAGCTAGCTGCGTCGTGTTGGAGCGAATCTTCTTTGCCTGGTAAAGATTCCACTGATCGGTAGCTCTGTTTTGGTCCAGCACTGCTTCAGTGTGAGCTCGATGGCCCAGCACCGTGGTCACGGCCACCAGCACCGCGAGCACGCTCATTGTGAACGCGACCGGTCGCATCGACGATTCGCTCGATCCGCGCTCCGCATTCTCCTGCAATTCCTGAACGTCTTTCGCTTCCATCGGGGATCATCTCCTGCTTCGTGCTCCTGCGCGCCGGCTCCGCTATTTCCGTTTCCACCGTACGCCGTCTTTTGAATCTTCAATCACAATGCCTTTTTCCGCCAGTTCATTGCGAATCTGGTCGGCGCGGGCAAAGTTGCGCTGCCGTTTGGCGAGTGTCCGCTCTGCCACCAGTGAGTCTATCGCCTCATCACTGAGAGACTGACGCATCAGCAGTTCGGGAGCAACTTCGTCCAGCCGTCCAGTCCGCTCCGCCCACTCAATCGCCCGCTTCGTCGGTTCCGCATCGCGATCCTCGATCACATCGAATACCGCATCGAAGCTCGCCAATACCTTCAAGATCGCATCTCGGTCCCCGGCATGCAATTGGCCCTGGTCGATCGCCGTGTTTGCAGTGCGAATGAGGTCAAAGATCGGCGCCCGCGCTTCAGCGGTATTCAAGTCGTTGGCCAGCGCTGCCATGTACTCCGTCTGCGCCCTCTCAGCCGCTGCCTGCAATAGCGGATTTTCACCGGGTGCGAAGCTGCTTTTTATCAGCCTCTGGTGAAAAGTGCGCAGCCGTTCAATGGCGTTGGTCGCTTCCACAAGTCCGTCAAAAGTGAAGTTGAGCTGATGCCGATAAGGAACCGAAATCAGCGCCAGCCGTATCGCGGATGCCTTGTAGCCCTTCAAGAGCAGGTCGCGCAGAGTGAAGAAGTTGCCTTCGCTCTTCGACATCTTGCGCCCGTCGACCAGCAAAAAACGCACATGCATCCAATGCCTTGCGAAGGTCTTGTGAGTCACGCTTTCGCTCTGCGCAATTTCGTTCTCGTGGTGCGGAAACATGAGGTCTTCGCCGCCGGTGTGGAGGTCAAAGCTATCGCCCAGGTACTCCATCGCCATCGCTGAGCACTCAATGTGCCAGCCCGGCCGGCCGCGGCCAATCGCCGTGTCCCACGAAGTCTCGCCGGGCTTGGCAGCCTTCCACAAGGCAAAGTCGCGCGCCGAATCCTTTTCGTACTCATCCAAATCAACCCGGGCCCCGTCTTCCATGCCGCTCAGGTCTTTCTTGCTTAGCTTCCCGTATTCAGGAAACGATGCCAGCCGGAAGTACCAGCTCCCGTCTTCGGTCTGGTAGGCGGCACCGGCTGCGGCCAGTTCCTCTATCAGTTTCACCATGCGCGGAATGTGCTCCGTAGCCCGCGCGATCTGCTCAGGCCGCTCGATGCGGAGAGAATCGAGGTCCTCGAAAAAAGCCTCGATAAAGGGCGGCGTGTATTCGCTGATCGGGATGCCTGCCTGGACGGCATTGCGAATAATCTTGTCATCCACGTCGGTAATGTTCATCACGTGCTGGATGCGGACCCCGGTCAACTTGAGGAAGCGCCGCAGCACGTCGATCTGCAGAAAAGTACGAAAATTGCCGATGTGGCCGTAATCGTAGACGGTCGGACCGCAGGCGTACATCCGCAGGGCGTTGCCGTCCTCAGGGACGAGTTCATCCACTTGTCCCGAAAGGGTATTGAAGAGACGGAGAGTCATGGTCGGAGGTCGAACTGTTGATTCAAAAAAGCCTTCAAAGACTACTTGAATTGCGCCTTTTCGATTGTAGCAGCGGGGGTTATGGGTTGGTTACGGGCCGCATGGTGGAATGCTGAATCCTGACGGAGCGTATGTTAGTTTTGGGGCTGAAGCGGGTAATTGGTGGTCCGAAAGACATGCCGCAAACGATCAGGGAAGACGACGTTTTGTCTGTGCTGTGCGACCCGGACACGCGGTACGCGTTCGAGTTGGACGGCAACACTCTGCGTAATACGGCAACCGGACGCGTCTACCCCATCCGCGACGGCATTCCACTCTTTGTAAGCACTGTGACCGGGTCAAATTTGAAGTACCAGGCGATGTATGACCGCCTCGCTCCGGGCTACGACCTGGCTGAGCGGCTCTATAACTGGGTTACTCGCAAACCCGACTACCGCAAGGAATACATCCCGGAGCTCGAAATCTCAGAAGGTTCGCGAGTATTGGAAGTCTCCGTGGGCACCGGCGCAAACATCCGTTATATGCCCGAAAACATACAATTCTACGGAATTGATCTTTCCTGGGGGATGCTGCACAAATGCCAGAAGAACCTCAAGAAATGGCATCGCAAAGCGCACTTGTTTCATGGCGAAGCGGAGCGGCTGCCTTTTCGCGTTGAAGCATTCGACTGCGTGTTTCACGTCGGCGGTATCAACTTCTTTACCGACAAAGCGCGCGCCATCAAGGAAATGATCTGGGTCGCCCGGCCCGGCACAAAAATCGTGATCGTGGACGAAACCGAAAAGACTGTCAGGGACGACTACCAGCGGAATCCGGCAACGCGCAACTACTATGAGCCAGGAAGTGAAAAAGTGCGCTGTCCTATCGACCTCGTTCCCGAAGATATGACCGAGGTCAAGGCGCGAGAGATTGCCGGCGGCAAACTCTACTGCCTCACCTTTCGCAAGCCGCTCAATCCGACCACCTCTTGAGAATAAGCATTCGACAATCAAGCGAAGCAGCGCCGGTTTCAGACCGCGCTCCCCGCTGCCACCGCCGAAGCCCACGCCCACTGAAAATTAAACCCGCCCAGTTGGCCCGTCACGTCAACGGCCTCGCCGATAAAAAACAGTCCAGGTACGCGGCGAGCCTCCATCGTCCGCGCCTGCAGTCCATTCGTGTCCACGCCTCCGGCCGTCACTTCCGCCTTCTCGAACCCTTCGGTCCCGGCAGGATGGAAAGACCACCTGTGCAGATTTCTCTCGCACGCCTCGAGCGCCGCGTTCGACCAGCCCTGGGGCGCACCTACGGTTGCCAGATGATTTGCTAACCGTTGCGGCAGAGCCGTCCGCAGCACCTGGCGCAAGGCCGCAGCATCCCGCCGCGCCCCTGTCTTCATCAATGGCTCCAATACACAGTTCGCCGGCGTGTCAGGCAAAAAATCAATCACCAGTGGCTCGCCCGGTTTCCAGTAGCTCGAGGCTTGCAACACTGCCGGCCCACTTAGCCCGCGATGTGTTACAAGCATCTTCTCTTGAAACTTCGCACCGCTCGCGTGAGCCACCACTTCGGTTGCAACGCCGGCCAACTCCGTCCAGCCCGCCTCGACACCGTTCAGCAACATGGGAACCAGCGCCGGCCGGGGCGCCACGACTTTCAGTCCGAATTGCCGCGCCAATTCATACCCCAGCCCCGTCGCACCCATCTTGGGGATCGACAGGCCGCCCGCAGCGACCACGAGCGCGGCTGCCTCGAACGTGCCGGCCGAGCATTCCACGCGAAACCCGCCGCCGCCCTGCACGGTAATGCCGCGGGCGTTTAGCACGAGCTCCACGCTGCCTTGCATCTCTCGAGCGCGCTCGCACTCCGCCAGCAGCATGTCCAGGATCGCGCGCGCAGATCCATCGCAGAAGAGCTGCCCCAGCGTTTTCTCATGCCACTGAATCCCGTAGCGCTCCACCAGCTCAATAAAGTGGCTGGGCTGATACAGCGCCAGTGCCGACTTGGCAAAGTGCGGATTTTCAGAGATGAAATTATGGGGTGCGCAATGCAGATTCGTGAAGTTGCATCGTCCGCCGCCGGAGATCAGAATCTTCCGCCCCGGCTGGGGGTTGTGTTCCAGCAGCGCCACCCGCCGCCCGCGCTGTCCGGCCACAGCCGCGCACATCAGCCCTGCTGCCCCCGCACCCAACACAATCACATCGAACTGGCGCGGTTGCGGCGGCATAGGGTCTCGTTCAGAATAGCCGCTGCCGTGCCATCTGTTTGCCTGGAACCTTCTCTTTCCGTTTGGAGCACTTTCAGCTTGCACGAAGTGGTTTTTTGAAGGGTCGAGACCTCAATTGCGCGGTAACGCAATCGACGAGAGTGGGGTAGAATTTCCGCAAAGAGAGGTCGTATACCCTTCGTCGATACGGTGAATCTTCGGGTCATCGAGCGCCTGCCCAGATGGCGAGGTCGTTATTTCCACTCGCCCAGTATGACCTTTGCACACTACGACTTCGTGTGCGGGGCATCCATTCACGAGCACTTCCCATCCCCAGGAAGAGGTCTACGAGGTGATCGAGGGCGAACTTGAGATGACCCTCGACAGAGTCATGCAGATTGTCCGGCCGGGTCCGGTTGCGTTAGTGCCCGGCGGCATGCGCCATTCCGTCAAGGCCGTCACGGATGGACGAGTCATTATCGTCGATTATCCATCCCGGCCAGAGATTGTTCCCTCGGTCGATTCGAATGCAGATTCATTTTCGGCCTCACAGGAAGCGCAAGGCGGCTAAAGGCTGTTTGCTCACTGAATTGCCATCTTCATCGACGGCGCTAGCCCATCCTGCTCGGCATATTCTGTCCACGGCATGTGCGGCTCCACGATCCCGCGGAAGCCGACGTAGCCATCCGGGCGCACAATCAATAGCTTTTTCTCTGTGCCCAGCACCCTGAGCCCTTCCTCGTTCAGATCACGGACGTGCACCGTAACTATCTTCGCCATGGGAAGCCCCGCTTTCACTTCATCGAGCTCCTCATTCGACAGATCCATCAGCAGCGCCAAGTGCTTCGCCTCCGTCCAATTCTCCAGCAGGGTTGCGCCTTCGCCGTGCTTCAACTCCAGATCCGGCAACCGGTCTCCGGCCGAGAGACTGCTATCTCCGCCAAAATCTTTCACAATCGTAGATGAACGATAGTTGATGCCAGTCTCGGAGATGAATCCAAGCATCGCTTTTTGAACTGGCGTAAGGCTCGATAAGACAGGGAGCAGATCGTTCCGCAATACCTCCACAAGCGGATTCGTCGTTGTGGCCAGCTTCAGGCCGCGTTCTGTAAACCGCAGCAGAGCCTTTCCCACTGCGCCTCGCTCTTCTTCGTAGCTGTCCAGCAGCACAGGATCGCCTCCGCGCGCGACTGCGGCCAGCTTCCATCCGAGATTCGCAGCGTCCTGAATGCCCGTGTTCATTCCCTGGCCGCCCACCGGCGAGTGAATGTGCGAGGCGTCGCCGGCAAGAAATACATTTCCTCTGCGATAGTGGCGTGCCTGCAGATCGTTTACGTGAAACGGAGTCATCCATTCTGACGAGTGGACCCGCACCTTCACTCCCGCGCTGTTCATCGCGTCCTGGAAGTCCTTCAGTGCAAGCTCCCGTTGCAATTGTTCGCCTTGCCTGGAATGGACGGCGACAATCGCGCGCGTCAGCTTCTGCGTCAGCGGCGCAAGAAACACAACGTCGCCCCCGTGGTCAAAATGGAGCGAGAGCTCGTCTCGAGGAGCATCGGGTCCGTCGATTTCCAAATCCCCGAGGAAGAACGAGAGCCCCACTCCCTGCCCCTCAAAAGGAATTCGGAGCATTTCGCGGACACGGCTGTGCGCCCCGTCGCAACCGATGACCCAACGCGGCCTGACTTCTTCCTCGCTGCCATTGCGATGGCGAAGCGTCGCGACAACCCTGTCATCCTGCTGCGTCAGTCCGACGAGTTCGATTCCCCGCTCGGTCTGCACGCCCAGTGACTCCATCTGCTCATTCAGAATCGCTTCAGTTTCGTTCTGGGGAAGCATTAAAACATACGGGTAGCGGCTCTTGATGCGGTCAAATTTAACGGATAGGATCTTCTTTCCATCGCTCCAGAATGCAGCCTCCTTCAGCTTTCGGCCGCGAGCGACCGCCTTCTCCGCAATGCCGTATCGCTGAAACTGCTCCAGCGTTCTTGCCTGCACCGCCAGGGCCTGCGAGTGCTGCGCCAGATGTTCCGATTTATCAACGATCCGCACGTCCAACCCGGCTCGCCTCAACTCGATCGCAGCGGTCATTCCTGTCGGTCCCGCACCCACAACCAGAATCAGTGGTTTCTCCATCGCCCCTCCAATACGATCTGTTCTCGTACTCTTGGATGCGATTCGTCACCATGGCGTGCCCCCGCAACACGCAGCTGCGCGGCGCCTGCGGATGTGGCGGATGATTCTCACTGCCTTGAATTTGTGGATTGCGTACTGGAAGGAAGATTTCGAGCCGGCGGGGAGTGAAGTTGCCACCGTCCCCCACCGGCATCGCCCCTTATGTCGAACTCGTCGCTGAACCCGCGAATGCCGGCTCTTCCGCCTTGGCGGATTCAAGCAGCTTGACTGGATAATACGCGTTGCGGGTGTACTGCTTCACCATGCGGTTGGTGTTGAAAAAAGAGCCGTTGAAGGCCAGTGTTGTGCGCATCAGTCGCGCCCATTTCTCCTGGGTATCGCGATAGAGCGGAACCACCGCCGTTTCAAGTTTGTGATAGAGCGAGCCGGCCTCTTCGACGTCACTGACGCCGTCTTCAATGGCCCAGCCGGTCACGCCCTCGATGCAGCCCTCGATCCACCAACCATCCAGAATCGAGAGGCTCGGCACGCCGTTCAGCGCTGCTTTCATCCCGCTGGTGCCGGATGCTTCGTAAGGTCTCCGCGGTGTATTCACCCACACATCCACACCCGCGGTGAGCAGCGCGCCCAGATCCCAGGCGTAGTTTTCAAGGTAGACGATGCGGAGCAGTTCGTTGGAAAGCTTGCCCGCATCCTCGATCACCTGATGAATGAGCGCCTTTCCGGGCTGGTCCTGTGGATGCGCCTTGCCGGCATATAGAATCTGCAGACCGCCCGCATCGCGCGCGATCTTGAGCAGCCGTTCCGGATCGGTAAAAAGCAAGGTTGCGCGTTTGTATGTCGCAGCGCGGCGGGCGAAGCCCAGCGTCAAAACCTTGGGATTGAGTACATGGCCCGTACGTGTTGCCACCTCGGCGAGCAACGCCTCCTTGGCGCGACTATGCGCATTCAGAAGGTCCTGCTCGGGCAGATCGATGGCATTGCGCAGGTACAGATTGTCGCGCCGCCAGGCGGGAATCTGCTGATCCAGCATCTGCTGCACCGGCTCTGAGATCCAAGTCGGCGCATGCACGCCATTAGTGATGGAGTCGATGTTGAATTCGGGGAACATGGCGCGGGAGACCTTGCCATGCTGCATGGCCACTCCGTTGGCATAGCGCGAAAATTTGAGTGCCAGCAGGGTCATGTTCAGCAGACCGTCGCGGAAACATCCAAACTTTTCAAGTCGCGCAGTGCGATCACCGCCAAGAATGCGGATGGTTTGCTCGGTCGAGAAGCGGTCGTGACCAGCCGGGACCGGCGTGTGCGTGGTGAAGACGCACTTCTGACGGACCTGGGCAATATCGGCATCCGTCGCGGCGCCCAACGGTCCGCCCCCCAGTTCGCTTTCAAGCAACGCCTGGGTCAGAAACGCGGCATGACCCTCATTCATGTGATAGACGTTTACGTGCAGGCCCAGCGCATGCGCCATGCGTGCGCCTCCCATGCCCAGCACGATCTCCTGTTCCAGCCGATAGTTGGTGTCGCCGCCGTATAAGTGGTCGGTAAGGCCGCGGTCCCAGCCCGAGTTTCCGTCCAGGTCCGTGTCCAGCAGGTAGATCGGCACCACGTGTCCGGAGCGGCCCTCGAGGTCGTAGCGCCAGGCGCGCACCGTTACCACGCGGTCTTCCACTGAAACCGTCACCCGCGCTTCTTGTTCGGTGCAGAAGTCCGCGGGATTCCACGGCTGCACATCCTCGCTCTGCTCGCCTGATCCGTTCAGGTGTTGTTGAAAGTAGCCCTTGCGGTGGGCCAGGCTGAAGGCCACCAGAGGCACGCCGAGGTCTGCCGCCGAACGAAGGGTGTCGCCTGCCAGAACGCCTAAGCCGCCCGAGTATGTCGGCATGGCAGGGTTAATGGCAATTTCCATTGAGAAGTAGGCGACTAGACCACACGTGGGGAATGTTTCGTAAGCAAAGGGTTTACTGGAGTTCAGCTGCATTACCTTTATCTCTCTGCGGTACTCGCAAACAATCGGGCGACGGCCACGAAATCTAAAATTAAAACCAACAGCTGGACCGGGGTGGACCTGTCTTTCCCCAGTACCTTAGATGGTCGAAAACCTTTACAGATTTTATCAAGGAAAACAGAAATTGTTTGACCTGGCAAAAATTCCCGTCCGGCGACAGTAACCAATCTTCTCCAATTCCGTAATGGCCCGCCAAATCCTTTTGAGGACAATCGACAATCTGCTCCAGCAAAGGGGTTCACCCTACCCGGTGTGCCCCGCCCGAGGCGTGGCAAATGTGAATCTGCGGCATGATGCCCGTTTCCGTGGAATAGCGCGCCGCCAGCGCTTCAGCAAAATCCCGCGCCTTGTCTCGCTCAACCAGGTTAATGGTGCAGCCGCCAAAGCCGCCTCCAGTTAGACGCGCCCCAATGAGTCCCGGTAAGTCCTGGGCCAAAGCCACCATGGCGTCAGCCTCCACGCAACTCGCTTCAAAGTCCTTGCTGTAGCTGACATGCGCCTCCGCCATCAGCCGCCCAAGTTCCAAAAAATCCTTTTTGATCAGCGCTTCGGCAGCCGCCACCGTGCGCAGGTTTTCAGTGATGATGTGGCGGGCGCGCTTAAGTGCATTGGGACTCATCTCGCCGCCCCATTGCTGCAGGTCTTTCATGGTCGCATCGCGCAGAAAGCGCACTTCAGGCCGGTGCCGCGCGATCACCGCGCACGCTTCTTCCGCCTGGGAGCGGCGGCTGGTGTACTCCCCTCCGGCAACCGAGTGTTTCACCATGGTATTGGCGATCACCAGGGCGACGTCGGGCGGAATGGGCGCAAGTTTGTAGCTCAGGTCGCGGCAGTCGATCAGCAGGGCGTTATTTTCAGCGCCATTGGTTGAGATGAACTGGTCCATGATGCCGCAGTTGGCGCCCACAAACTCGTTTTCAGCGCGCTGGCAAAGCCGCGCCAGAATCGGTCCCGGATAGCTGACTCCCAGAAGCGAAGTGACCGCCAGCGCGGTAGCCACTTCGACCGAAGCGGAACTCGAAAGACCTGAACCGAGCGGCACGTCGCCCCATAGCGACAGGCTGAAGCCTGGAATTGTGTGCCCCTCACCCGCCAGAATCACCACCACGCCCAGCGGATAGTCGCTCCATGCCTTGCATCCAGCAGACGGAAGCGCGGATGCATCGAAGGTGCGCTCATCATTGAAATTTTCAGAAAAGATAACGATCTTTCCATCGGAGCGGGGCGAAATACCGGCGAGGGTCGCGAAGTCGATGGCCGCAGGCATAACAAAGCCCTCGGCGTAATCAGTATGTTCGCCGATGAGATTCACGCGGCCCGGTGCTTCAAAAACGACCGGTTCGGCTTGGAATCGGGCTAAATGCAAAGAACGCAGTACCGCAGGATCATGCATAGTTTTTTAAACCTGGATCATCTCAAAATCGACTGATATCGTCCACGAAAAACATTCTCCCGGAGCCAGCACGCGCGACCATGGGCCAGTGACCGCAAGGGAGTCTACGGGCGCCGTCGCGGGTTCAAGCGCCACGCACATCTGCTTTGGTCCCGGCCCATCCGGCCAGCCGCCATGGCAAATCCAGAGCCCCAGGTAAGGAGTCGCCAGCGGGTCAAAGTTCATCTTGATGCGCACCCCGGCCTTGGGCCGGTAAATGGCACACCAGTTCTCGTTGTCTGAGAGCGGGCCCGCAAAGACCTTGTCGCCGATGCGTGATTCGGGAGCCTGCACCAGGCCAAGGTCGGTCCGGCTACCATCGACGAGCGTGGCGATCGGCCAGTTTACTGTGTTGCCTGCCACCCCAAGACGTCCCCCGCCGGAACCCTCCAGACGCATCTTTGTAATCGAAGCCGGGAGCAAAATCTGGTCGCCTGCCTCCGTCGCAAACAAAGGATGCGCCGACCACGACCACGGCACGGAGAAGTCGCCTGTGTTAGTTAGTTTGTAATCCAGCCCAAGATGCCATTTCTCTTCGTCTTCGCGAAGCTGAATGGTCCGCTCAAGCACCAGGGGAAGTGAGAAACACTCGGCGCGCAGCACCAGGGAGCCGTTGGCAGAGAGTTGGCTCCATGCCACCCGCCACACATCTCCATGATCGGGGATATCGGCCCGTCCTGCGATGGTCTCGACTGAACATGGAGCTACGGAAGGCAGGCATTCATCCCAACCACCTGCGTCGCCTTGTTCGAAACCCATGGTTCGGGTTCGCGGGCCGAGCGGGGCGAGCGGAGCCTGCAGAAGCTCACGACCCATCACGCGAATTGAGGATATCTTGCCCCCCATTTGAGGGACGATCGTGATGAAAGCGTTTCCGGATTGGATGAGAACGTTTTCTTTTTCAGCCGCAATCAAGAACGTTTCCGCCATCCCACTACATCTCCCTTGCCTCCGCACAGGACGCGGACAGCTTACCCCAAATGCTATCTAGCCACGCTTCGTGCTCGGGTTTCATCAGCACGGAACGCAGGCAAGTCAAATACCCGCTGGGTGCTCGCTGCTGGACGCCCTGGGGCGCACCAAACCAGTATTCCGGCAATTGTACTAGCGCCAGATGCAAGTTTCGCGTGGCGCACAACACAAAAGTTTTCTGGGCCAGCCGCGAAGACGCTTCGACCGTCTCCGCCACCACCCTCCAGACCACGATGTCCAGTTCGGGCCCGCCGGCTGCCAGAGGTTGAAAGTCTGCGTTTCCGCGCAGCCGCCGATCCAACTCAAGCGCTGCGGACCGACCGCGCACCAGCCCCCGGGCAAACTCGCCTTCCTGCACCAACGGCAGCAGTTGCTGCGTGGCCCACAACGCCACGGCCGCCGCTCCCGCCCGGGAACACTCCAGGCTGATTTCACCCAGGTGCAACTCCTTCGAGGTGAAGTAGGTATAAGGAGAATCGTGCTTATAGAACCGGCCTACGGCTGGATCGCGAAACAACACGCATCCGCACCCATAGGGTTGCAGGCCGTGCTTGTGCGGGTCGATCACGATGGAATCCGCCGAATCCAAGGCTGCATACGCGCGCCGGGCTGGTTCATCCAGTGCCTCTCGAATCAGCCGGAAATAGCCCCCGTAAGCGCCATCCACATGCACGCGGAATCCATAACGTTCACGGAGAGCAAGAATCTCGTCCAAGGGGTCGACAGCGCCGATGGCTGTCGTGCCCAGCGTGACCACCACGGTTCCCACATCCCCTTTGCGTAGCTCCGCCTCCAGCGCTTCCAGGCACATGCGACCCCCTTCATTTGATGGAATGGGCGTAAAGTCCAGTTTCAATACGGCGGAGATGCGCTGGTGGGTATAGTGCGCCTGTTCCGAACCGACGATCCGCCGCCCGGGCGCGATCTGCCCCGATACCCACAGCGCTTCAAGGTTTGCCAGCGTCCCGCTCGAGGTGAGATGGCCCAGAAACTCGGTCCATCCGCACATCCGCGCGATTTCCGCCACGGCATCGATTTCCATCTCGGAGCTGGCCCGACCCCCATCGCGGGCGTGGTTGTTCGGGTTGATCGTCATGGCCAGCGCGTAGGCGGCGCGCGCTACCGGGTGCGGCGGCTTGAGCATTTGTCCGGCATAGAGAGGATGAAAATATGGATAGTTATTGCCCAGCCGGTGCGCCGTCGCCTCGAGCACCCGCTGCATCGCCTCCAGATCGGCGGCGCTTTCCAGCGCTGGCTCAAACGCCGGCAGCGAGCCAAATTCTGCCTCGAGGACTTCGGTGGCGCGGGAAAGCAGGCTGGGAACCGGATCGTTAGACATAGCGACAGTCCACCCTATCATACCCAAAGGTAACCTCGCATGTTATTGATTCCAAGTGTTTTACGGCATCACGTTGCGGAAATCCCGCTGCTCGGTCAAGTTTTCGAAGCCGAAGATTCGCGGCGGGATGCTACACTATCGCCAGCGTTAGAGTCGAACCGGGCGTGAGCAGTAACTCGCCCAACCAAGCAAGATTCTGCCAGTGGTCGCTCCGATTCATCCAGCGCAATTCAAAATCAGGAAATACGAGCAAAATGGAACAAGGCACTGTGAAGTGGTTCAATGACGCGAAAGGCTTCGGCTTCATCTCGCGTCAGAACGGCGAAGATGTCTTCGTGCACTACTCTGCGATCAACTCAAGTGGTTTCAAGAGCCTGCAGGAAGGTCAAGCCGTGCAGTTCAACGTGGTGAAGGGGCCCAAGGGATGGCAGGCTGCGGACGTTCAGCCGCTGTAAGTTGAAGGCCGGATTTCGGCAGAATCTAGCAGACACATGAGGGCTGGGGATCGGTCCCAGCCCTCGTTGTGCGTCCGGTGCCGCTGCCATCCTCTACTTGGCCAGCGTGTATGTCACCGTGATCGTCGTCTTCACGTCGACGGGCTCTCCATTCAGAAGAAACGGCTTGTAGCTCCACTTCCGCACTGCGTCAAGCGCAGACTGCTGTAATTCCCTGGGTCCCGAAGCCACAACGAGTTCCTCGACGCTTCCCGCCTTACCGACCACCGCGTTCAGCACGACCTTTCCCTGAATTCTCTCCTTCTTGGCTTCGACAGGGTAGGTCGGCGGGACTTTGGTCAGTAGCTGGTCCTCCATTACCTTCGCAGAAACCGCGATTGGCCCCACTTTCTTGGCCGTGCTGCCGGACTCGCCCGCTGCCACCGCATCGACATGCATCTCCAGCGCAAGGGCCGAAGCGCAGGCCGCCGCCCCCAAAAGCGCACATGCCGCCGCAATCGCCAGCCGTCTCAATCCTCGAATCTCATTTCGTCTCTCAGTCAGTCGCATAAGTCTCCTTTCCAGTGTGTTGGCATCGAAGATTCCGATGGCGTGAGGGATCCTGATTGGCGCCCCATTGATCAGGCGGGAAGCCAGCCTCAAGAGCGAATGTGCATACTCGTCTCGTCCTGAAGGCCCCGCCGCCGCCTCATCGCAGACCATCTCGCGAGTCTCCATCAGCCGTTCTCGCGTCAGCCGGAACAGCGGATGATAGCTCACTGGCAGCGCAAGCAACTCATACAGCAGGTTTTTGAAGAAGTCGTTCCGCTGAATGTGGGCAAATTCATGTGCAACCACTGCGTGCAGATCGACGGCCGGCATGCCTTCGACCATGTTGAGGGGCAAAAGCACCAGCGGTCGCGAAATCCCAAGTGTGACGGGCCCGAAGATGTGCGACGACGTCGCGATCGATACGCCGCCGACCCCGGACTCTTTCGAACACCGCATCCAGAAGTCGGCAACCTCAGCGGGGAAATCAACTTCTACAGCTTCCCGGCGCAAGACAGCAAGCCGTCTGCACCTCCAGGAGAATCGCAAAAGGAAATATGCGCTCACCGCACAGTAGGCAATTGCGATCGCTCCAAATAACTCTGAAGGCATTTGGAACCCGCCGAGCAAACTACCGCCTCCGACCGCCACGCTCACATGCGATTCGCTGCCTCGGTGTGATTCGCTCGTCCAATCCAGAGTCCGCCGTATCCACTCCCACGGCAGAGCAGAACCGGCGGGCAAAAGGCTCTGCAGCACAAGGACGCCTACCCACACCCGATGCTCCGGACCCACGCCGGTCTTCCTTGCCATTCGCGCCGTTACCCATCCCACGGCAAAAAGCAGCGGCACCTGCCACAGCGAATTCAAAAGGTAGTTGAGCATCCAGGACTCGAGATTCATCATGGTTTGTTTCCCTCCTTGTTGAAGCGCCTGGACAGCTCGGCCAGCCTCTTCGCGTCGATCTGCCCATTCTTCAGCAGGCTCATTACCAGGTCCTCGCTCGAGCCGCCAAACATGCGATCGATCAGGTCCCGGACTCCCTGTCCCAAAGCCTTGTCTTGGGTGACCTGGGCGCTGTAGACGTAGGCGCGTCCGTGCAACTCGCGCTTGAGCTTTCCCTTGCGCTCCAGGATGTTCAACATGGTTTGCACGGTGGTGTAGGCAAGTGAGGGCTCCAGCGCCGTCTGCACCGCACTCACGGTGCTGCTGCCGCACCTCCAGATCACCTGCATGATCCTTAGTTCAAGCTTGGTGAGGCCTATCTTGTTCGATTCTTTCTTCACACCGTCTCCTATTGTCTTAGGAGATTAATGCCCTTTTAGCCCATTTGTCAACTAAACTCTTAGGAGTTTTGAGCGCTTGGAAACCGGCAAAGATTCTTTCGGGGCTTTTGCAGAAAATTACAGTCCCGTTTCACCCGGTGTTTCTGAGCCCCGCCGAAATCCCGCTGATCGTCGCGGCGATGGCCCGATTCACCTCCGGCGTATCCTCCCCCGACCGCTTCCGTCTCAGCATGTCCACCTGGATCAGGTGCATGGGGTCGACGTACGGATTGCGCAGCTTGATTGAACGGGCCAGTACTTGATTCTTTTCAAGCAGCTCCTTTTGTCGTGTCACCGCCAGTATGGCCCGCACGGTCCGATGGAACTCAGCCTCAATCATGTCGAAGACGCCTTCGCGCACCCCGGCGTTGCTCACCAGTGACGAATACATCCGCGCTGTGGCTAGATCCGCCTTGCCGAGCGCCATTTCCACGTTGCGCAAAAGGTCGATAAACAGTGGAAACTCGCTTGCCATCTCCTGCAGCAGTTCCAGGGCCCCGGATTTTTCGGTGAATTGTTCGAGCGCAAAGCCGACACCAAACCAGGCCGGCACAAGCAGCCGCGACTGCGTCCAGCCGAAGACCCAGGGAATCGCGCGCAGATCGGCGATATTGGGAGAAGCCTTGCGGCGCGAGGGCCGCGACCCGATCATCGCGTGTTCCAGTTCGCTCACCGGGGTGGACTCTTCAAAGTAAGTCACCACTTCAGAGTTCTCAAGAATCTTGCTGCGATAAAACGCGAACGAGATTGCTGACAGCTCATCCAGCGCCGCTTCCCATTCCGGTCTAAGGACGCCGGTGAAGTGGCCCTCGGGGTCGCGCGCATTGGGGCGCGCAAGAGCGTCGAGTGAAGCCGCAATCATCAGTTCCAGGTTTCGCTCAGCGAGCACTTCGTCGGCATATTTGAAGTTGAGCACCTCACCCTGCTCCGTAATGCGCAACTGGCCTTCAAAGGAATCCATGGGCTGGGCAAAGATCGCGCGATGCGTGGGCCCGCCGCCGCGGCCCACGGTGCCGCCGCGGCCGTGGAAGAGTCTCAGCTTCACACCGCACTCGCGCGCGACCACATGCAGATCGCGATGGGCGCGGAAAATCTCCCACGTGCTGGTCAGCATCCCGCCGTCTTTGTTGGAGTCGGAGTAGCCCAGCATGACTTCCTGCCAGTTGTCCCAGGTGGCCAGCAGCTTGCGATAGTCAGGGCGGCTCCAGAGTTCGCGGCAGATGCACGGGGCCTGGCGCAAATCCTCAATCGACTCAAACAGCGGTACCGGCATGAGTCCCGGGTCGCGTCCGGATCCCTCGACGCGCACTCCGCTGAGTCGAGCGAGCCGCACCACGGCGAGCACATCTTCAACCGAGGCGGCGCCGCTGATGACGTAATGGCGGATGGCCTCGGGCGAGCAGCCGTTTTTTACTTCGGCCACCACGCGCAACGTCTCCAGCACGCTGGAGG
The DNA here is from genome assembly GCA_963800145.1 of uncultured Acidobacteriaceae bacterium. GTDB lineage: Bacteria > Acidobacteriota > Terriglobia > Terriglobales > Acidobacteriaceae > Telmatobacter. Next base: position 1,035,192 of record CAWCZX010000003.1, read on the forward strand.
TTTCATCGGAGAGGCCGCTGGGCAGCGAGGGCGCTATGGTATCGGCAATGGCTTCCTTCAAGGCGGCCGCATGCACCCGCGCGTGCTGGCGAATATCGAGCGTGTGCAGATGCAGCCCAAAGGTGCGTACTTGCAACACAAGCGGATCAATGAGCGTGCGCGCAATGCGCAGCCCGTCGTGCGCCGCCAGCGAGGCGCGCAGCATTTCCAGGTCGTCGAGGAATTCATCGACGGAGCAGTAAGCGGGCAGCACCTGTGCCAGCTTGTCCTGCCCCTGTGTGAGCGTCGCCAGCGTGTAGGGCATCACTGGCAGAGATGTGCCGGGGTGCGACGGCTGCTCCATGAACTGAAGCGTTCTCTGCAGTCGGGCTTTAAGGCAGATGACAAAGCGGCGATAGTATTCGAATTCGTATTGTGCGCCGAAAACCTGGGACTCCGGCGTGTGTACCTGCGCCACATAGGCCTCGAGCCGTTCTAACAACGGCTCACTGACGGGCCGCTGCTGCGCGCTGGTGGTCAGCAGTTCCATAATTGCGTTGAGTTGAACTTGGTAGTAGAGCAGCAGGTGGCCGCGTGCCAGGCGGATCGCGTCACGGGTGACCTCGGGCGTGACGAAGGGGTTGCCGTCGCGATCACCGCCAATCCACGAGCCGAAACGCAGCACCTGCGGCAATTCGTGAGCCTCAATCTGCAGGCCGTACGCGGCGCGCAAGGCCTCGGCGATCTCGCGATAAAGGCTGGGCAGCGTGGCGAAGATGGAGACGTCATAGTAGTCGAGGCCCATCTTCACTTCGTCGTAAACCGTGGGCCGGCGCGAACGAACCTCGTCGGTCTGCCACAGGCTGGTGATCTCAGCGAGCACCAGTTCCTCAAGTCGTGCCATGTCCTGCTCCGGGACAGGAATGCGATCGAGCGTGGTGAGAAACTCGCCGATCCGGCGACGCTTGAACATCACCGAGCGGCGCGCCACTTCGGTGGGATGCGCGGTAAAGACCGGCACAATGAGCACGCGCTTCAACCAATCCATCGCCTCCTCGGCGGTGATGCCGACGCGGCGCATTTCACACAACGTTCCGGCAAGGGAGCCGCGCTGGCGGCCTGCCTCGCCGCTCAACTGGAGGGCGATGCGGCGGCGCTTGCGGTGGTTGGTCTCGGCAAGATTGATGAGTTCGAAATAGAAGGCGAATGCCCGGGTAAGCAGGATGGCGCGCTCGACGGGCAGCGAGTGCACAAGCTCGAGCGCCTTTGCGGCGTGGCGCGCAGCTTCTTTCTCGTTGCCGCGCGCCTCGGCGTCACGGCGGCGAATGGTGCCCTGGCGCAGAGCCTCAACGTGTGCGAACAGGTCCTCGCCGGCTTGCTCGCGCAGCACCTCGCCCAGCAGCGTGCCGAGCGACCGGACATCGCGCCGCAGCGGTGCTTCCTTCAGGTCGCCAGAGCGGGCTTCCAGCTCGGCCAGCCGCTGCGACCAACTCTCGGGGTTCCAGAGTAAGGCCATCGTGTTTTGATTATGCACGATGCATTTCAAAGGCGGTTGCGGCGAAGCGCTTTTCATCCCACGCCGCGCCGCGATCCGTTACGGGCTCCATTCGCGCAACCCGTTATTTCACCGCCCTTGCGGAGGCAGTTCGCGCATGGCGCGGTTATATCCCTCGCGAAAGCCGTGACGATAATCCTGAAATGCCGGCGGCGGCACCGGCGGGTTGCGGAATCGCGGGTGCTGTTCAAGGCGCGGAGGGCGTCCATCGGCAATGTCATGGCGCGCAGCCTCGAATCCATCGTGAAAGCCGCGCTGTGCAATCTGATCGAATTCAGCAGGCGGAGGAGGAGCCTGGTACACAACCACCATCTTATGCGCACAGCCTGCCAGCAGCACCGGCGCCGAAAAGACAAAAAGAAGAAGCATCCGTTTCATGTTCACACCTCAGGGATGTTTTCTGGCCCACCAGTTTTTTGGGAGACCTTTCCCCACTGAACACGAATCCGGGAAGAGTGTTGCGGGCAGCCCTTACCTTCATTCGACGACAATCACGACCTTCGCTCGCGCGTGCCCCGTCTCGACGTAAGAGATGGCCTCACCTGTCTGGGCCAGCGAGTACTGCCGGTCGATCACAGGCGTCACTTTTCCGGCCTTCATCATTTCGCAAAGCGTCATCAGATCTTCGCTCTGTCTTTTCGCAAAAAAGAAGGTGAACTTCTGTCGCAGAAACGGAGACCACACAAACGCTTTCACCAAGCGCACAGAAACGGCCCGCATTTCCTTGGGTACTCCTACCATGGCACATCTGCCACGCGGCGCAAGAACACGCCTGATGTCCGACAGCGTGCGGTTGCCCACGTTGTCCAGCAGCAGGTCGTAGCACACGTTGTCCTTCGTGAAATCGTCACGAGTGTAATCAATTACCCGGTCCGCGCCGAGCGCCAGCGTCTGTTCCACATTGCTGATGCTGCATACGCCGGTAACATGCGCACCCAGAGCCTTCGCAATCTGCACCGCAAAAATGCCGACCCCTCCCGCCGCACCGTTGATCAGAACCTTTTGCCCTGGCTGAAGGCGCCCTATGTCGCGAAGCCCCTGCAACGCAGTCAGACCGGCAATTGGAATGGCTGCGGCCTGCTCGAAGGTCAAGCTCTTCGGCTTCACGACTACCTCGGCTGCTGAAGCGCAGGCGTACTCCGCAAATGCTCCCTTGCATAAGCCAAACACGACGTCGCCTTTGCGGAAATGCGTGACTTTCTGGCCGACCGCTTCCACCTCACCGGCAACATCAATCCCCGGCCGCTTGCTCTTCAACCGCCAGTCCAATGGATTGACCGCAGCCGCGCGGACCCTGATCAAAACTTCGTTTTCCTTCGGAAACGGAGCTTCGACCTCTACAATTTCCAGAACCTTTCCCGACTTTCTCTTGGTGTAAACGGCAGCTTTCATAGTGATTCCATCGCGCCCATGGCAGCGCGCCTCTCTTTTCTGCGAACCCGGTTCGCGAACAAGTTAGGCCAAAGCGTACGCGCGGCTTGGGGTTCCAGAAATGATGGGGATCACCTTGTCGCCTACGCGCCCTCTAGTTGCATCGTCAGCTCTTCCCACTCGGCGGTAAGGGTGGCGAGTTGTGAACGCAATTCAAAGGCCAGATCTGCGAGACGCTGCGTCTCGGCGGCAGAAACATACACGCCCAGCTCTTCTTCAGTGTGGGCAATGGCGGCTTCGATGCGCGGAATCTCTTCCTCGAGGAACGCGCAGCGCTCTTCCATCTGTTTCTGCTTGATGGGATTCAGGCGGCGTTGCCGCGCGGACGATGAAGCGGAGCCGTTGGTTGGTTCAGGGCCGCCTTCGATGACGATGGTGACTCCGGTGGAAGTTGGCTTCGGGGCGGCGGCCGGCGAGGAAGCGGCGACCGTGGTTTCGACTCCGGCGGCCTGGGCGTCTTTCCAGCGCAGGTAGTCTTCGTAATTGCCTTCGTGGCTGGTGACAGTGCCGTCGGCGACTTCCAGCACGCGGGTAGCCAGCCGGTCAATGAAATAGCGGTCGTGTGAAACGAAAACGACCGTGCCGGAGAAGGCCGCGATGGCTTCGAGCAGCACGTCTTTGGCGCGCATGTCGAGGTGGTTGGTGGGCTCGTCGAGCAGCAGAAAGTTGGACGGCGAAACGAGAATGCGCGCCAGGGCGTAGCGGTTGCGCTCGCCGCCGGAGAGCACGCCCAGCGGCTTGAAGACATCGTCACCCGAAAAGAGAAAACAGCCCAGCAGCGAACGCAACGCCTGTTCCGGCACCTTGAGCGCCGCACGGCTGATGTCGTCGAGCATGCGCGCATCGCCGTCGAGTACCTTGTATTGATCCTGCGCAAAGTATTCGGCAACCACGTTGTGGCCGAGGCGCACTTGACCCGCAGTGGGCGCTTCGGAGCCGGTGAGCAGCTTGATCAGCGTCGACTTGCCCGCTCCATTGACGCCCACCAGCGCCACGCGATCGCCGCGCTCGATGGAGAACCGGACGTTGGTGAGCACCTGCTTCGGGCCATAGCTCTTGGACAGCCCTTCGGTCTCTGCGACCATGCGGCCCGACGGTGGCGGCTGCGGAAACTTGAAGTGAATGACCGGCTCATCTTCCGGTATCTCGATGCGCTCGATCTTCTCCAGTTCTTTGATGCGGCTCTGCACCTGTTTCGCCTTGGTGGCCTGGGCGCGGAAGCGGTTGATGAACGCCTCAAGGTGTTCGATTTGGTCGCGCTGGTTGCGATAGGCGGCCTGCAACTGCGCGCGGCGCTCGTCTTTTTGTGACAGGTATTTGGTGTAATTGCCTTGGTAAATGGTGAGCCGCTTGTTCCATATCTCTACCGTGCGATCGATCGTCACATCCAGAAAATAACGGTCGTGGGAGATCAATATGTAGCCGAAGGGATAATTGTGGAGATAGTCTTCGAGCCAGTTGCGCGTTTCAAGGTCTAGATGATTGGTCGGCTCGTCCAGCAGCAGAAGGTTGGGCTTGGCCAGCAGCAGTTTGGCCAGCGCGATGCGCATCTGCCATCCGCCGCTGAACTCGTCTGTCTGCCGCGCCCAGTCCTCCTTGCTGAACCCCAGCCCGGTGAGGACAGAGCCCACTTGCGCGTCCAGGGCATAGCCGTCGAGTGCGTGAAACCGATCCTGCAGCATGGAGAAGCGCTCGGCGGCGGATTCATATTCGGGACTCGCGTGGTCGAGTTCGGCAAGCTGACCGCCCAGCCCTTCGATCTCTCGCTCCATGTCGCGGATTTCATCGAAGACCGTGAGACATTCATCAAAGACGCTTCGTCCGGTGAGGCGCAGTCCCTCTTGCGGCAAGTAGCCAATGCTCATCCCGCGGGTCTGCTGCATGGTGCCGTAGTCCAGCGACTCGAGACCGGCAAGCACCTTCATCAGGGTGGATTTGCCGGTGCCATTAGCGCCCACAAGCGCGGTTTTCTCCCGGGCCCGGATCAGCCAGTTGGCCTCAAGAAACAGTACGCGCGGCCCAAACCGCTTGCCCGCATTTTGCAGTGATAGCATCCAACTCTATTTTCGCAGACCACCACCTGCTGTGGGGTTCGACTCTGGGCCAAGCGGAGGGTGGCGTTGAGACTTACCATCTATGGCCGGATCTCGCCCGGCGTCCCAACGGGAACGAGCTTCCAAACCTCGTCGATTTCCGGGGCAGGGACGTCGATGCAGCCCTCCGCCCTGTTCATCTTGCGCATTTTGCCACCAGCGATGATGATTCCGTCATGGAGCGTACCCCGGGCAATATCATTCGCCGGTTGTTCGACTCCCGCCTCGGTCTGCAGGACCGGCTGGTCCCACGCTGGCTTTTTCTGCGTGCGCTCGCCGCAATCTATTTTTCTGCCTTCTATTCGCTGCTCTTTCAGATCAAGGGGCTGAACGGTCCGGAAGGCATTCTGCCTGCGCAGCAATACCTGGCCGCCGTCAACAATTCTCTTTCGGGAATGGCGCGCTACTGGTATGCGCCGTCGCTCTTCTGGATCTCCTCCAGTTCACATGCGCTGATGGTGGTTACGTGGATCGGTCTCGCTGCCTCGGTGGCCGCATTCCTGAACCTCTGGCCTCGAGCCAGTTTCTTCGTCTGCTTCGCCTGCTTTTTGTCCTTTGTCTCAGCCGCGAGCGATTTTTCCAACTATCAATCGGACGGAATGCTGCTCGAAGCGGGCTTTCTCGCGCTTTTCTTCGTGCCCAGCGGCCTTATGCCGGGTTGGGGAACTGACAGCCCTCCTTCGCGCGCCAGCCTGTTTCTCCTGCAATGGGAGTGGTTTCGGATTTACTTCGAATCGGGCATGGTCAAGCTGCTCAGCGGCGACACGGAGTGGCGGAATTTGACGGCAATGGATGAGTACTACCAGAACGGTCCGTTGCCGACGTGGATCGGGTGGTATGTCCAGCACTTTCCGCACTGGTTTCAGGTGGCGTCGGCTGCCGGAACCCTGGTGATGGAGCTCGCCGTGGTGCTGATGCTCTTTTTCCCGCGCCGTGTTCGCTTGATCTGCTTCTTCATCGTGACGCCCTGGGAAATCGGAGTGATTCTCACCGCGAACTACACTTTTCTGAACTACCTCGTGCTCTCACTCGGCTTTCTGTTGCTGGATGACCGGGCATTGATTCGCTTTGTGCCGAAACGATTCCGGCCCCCCACGCCCTCACCGACGGTGGAAGCTGGGATCAGCGCAGAGACGCCGTTGTCGATCCTTGCGGCGAACCAAGTGAGCCCCGCAACAAACGAGGCACCCGAAGTTGCGAGAGAAACGCCACGGCCGGCGTTGCCCCGAACCCTGCGCCAAAGGCTCGCGGGACACATCCGCGCCATCAGTCTGGCCGTCGCCACGGTCATGCTCACGTGGATCGCCTACGATACAACAGCGGAGATGATCAGCATGCTTTTACGCGGCATTCCGCTGCCCAATTTGCCGATTGCCGCTCTCGAACCGCTTCGCATTGCCAATCAATATGGTCTTTTCGCGGTCATGACGCGGGGGCGGTACGAAATTGAGTTCCAGGGTTCGGATGATGGCAACCAATGGGTTGCATATCCATTCAAATACAAACCACAGGCGCTGAACGAGGCGCCCGGCATCTATGCGCCCTATCAGCCACGCTTTGACTGGAATCTCTGGTTCGCATCGCTGGGCGGTTGGCGACAGAATGACATCGTTCCGCTGACCGAAGAACGGCTGCTTGGCAATGACGCCGATGTGCTCGCGCTGTTCAAGAGCAACCCATTTGCGAAGTCGCCGCCGCGCTATGTGCGCGCTGTCCTGTGGCAATACTGGTTTACCTCGATGGACGAAAAGCGTAGCACCGGTAACTGGTGGCGGCGCAATCTCCTCGGTCTCTACGCGCCGGAGATTACACTCACACAGGACGGCAAAGCTGCGGTGGTCCAGATGCCGGAAGAACTGCCGCCTCACGATTAAGCGGCAAGGAAGGCACGATGAAGCGCGCCTACGTGATCGGTTCAGGCCCCAACGGACTCGCCGCGGCCATCGTGCTGGCGCAGGCAGGGCTGCACGTCGAGGTCTTTGAGGCCGAAGAGGAGCCGGGTGGCGCCGCCCGCACTCTGCCTCTTACGCTTCCGGGTTTTCTGCACGACTTTGGTTCCGCAGTGCACCCCATGGCGGCGGGGTCGCCGTTTTTCAAAACGCTTCCGCTGGCAGACTATGGGTTGGAATGGATACACGGCGATGCTCCCCTGGCGCACCCGCTCGATGATGGCAGTGCCGTGATGCTCGAGCGCAACCTGGACGACGCAGTGAAGGAATTCGGAGAAGATGGGAAACGTTGGCGCCGCCTGATGCGACCGATCGTCGACCACTGGGACGCATTTGCGCAAGACAGCCTCGGCCCGGCCGTTCGCATTCCTCATCACCCGCTTTTGATGGCGCGTTTTGGATTTTCGGGAATTCAATCGGCGCAGAAGCTGGCGCAGAGCCGCTTCAAGACTGTGCGCATGCGAGCGCTGTTTGCGGGGCTGGCGGCGCACTCGTTTCTCAGTTTTGACCGGCCGCTGAGCGCAGCCTTCGGGTTGGTGCTGGGTGCGGCCGCTCATGCGGTGGGCTGGCCTATTCCCCGCAGCGGGTCCCGCGCCATTTCGCAGTCGCTGATTTCTCTCCTTGAGTCGTTGGGTGGGAAGATCCACACATCCCGTCGCATTGATCGAGACGCACTGCGCAAGTTGGACGCCGAACGCACGCTCACCCTGTGCGATACCACGCCGCGCCATTTGATCGCATTGGCAGGCGAACGATTGAAGGCTGGATACCGGCGCACGCTCGAGGAGTTCGAGCCCGGTCCGGGGGCATTCAAGATCGACTTTGCTCTTTCTGAGCCCGTTCCCTGGAAGGCGGCGGAGTGCTCTCGCTCGATTACCGTGCACCTTGGCGGCACCTTCGAAGAGATTGCGGCGTCGGAACGTGCCGTCGCGAACGGGTGGTGTGCCGAAAGGCCGTTCGTGCTGGTCGCGCAGCCATCGCTTTTCGACTCAACGCGCGCCCCGCTCGGCAAGCACGTGCTTTGGGCATATTGCCATGTACCGAATGGGTCGAACTTCGATATGACAGCGCGCATCGAAGCACAGATTGAGCGCTTTGCGCCTGGATTTCGCGATTGTGTGCTGGCGCGCCGTGCTTCGCCGCCCTTGCTGCTTGAAGAAATGGACTCCAATCTTGTGGGCGGCGACATCAGCGGAGGGGCATTCACAGTGCGGCAGTTTCTGTTTCGGCCCAGTGTGCACAATTACTCCACCGGAACGCCCAACCTATATTTATGTTCCGCATCGACGCCCCCGGGTGGCGGCGTGCACGGCATGTGCGGCTATCACTCCGCGAAACGGGCTCTTTCCGACCTGCGTATTTCAGGGACGGCGGTTGAGTGAAGGGCCGTTCTTCGCGGCTGGGCAGACCCTTTAGGCCAGCGCCGCAGCGGCCATGTTACATTGAAATCCCACGGGGGTCGGGCGGAATGGCGGCGGGTACTCAGCTTCCAGGCAATGACGAGACGATTGACCTGCAGCAGCAGGTGGCGCGTTTGCAGGCACTGCTTGAGGCTTCACGGCAGGTGCACTCGACAATTCGCGAAGACGAAGTACTCGAGCAGGTCTTGCGTATCGTGGTGCGCGAGTTGGAGATGGCGGGCGCCGCGTTTCCCGGCACAGGACGCTCCTACGGCCAGATACCGGAGCCAGGCCAGACCGATCAGACCGGCGCGCCATTGCCGATCTTCCTGTTGCAGGATCGCGAAGGCGGACGCATGGCGGAGCTGGTTGTGGCTCCTCCCAATGGCCGCGAGCTGACCCTCTATGAGGCCGATTTTCTCGAGGGCTTGACCCTTCAGGCGGCTGTCGCACTTGAAAACGCGCGCAACCACAAGCGCAACGTGGAGTTCGCCCGGGTGCAGCAGGATCTGGATGCGGCTCGCGGTATTCAACGGTCGCTGTTGCCGCAGAAGCTGCCTGAGATCCCCGGCTATTCCCTGGCCTTCCGCTCTGTCACCTGCTATGAGGTGGGCGGCGACTATCTCGATATTGTGGAGGAACCGGACAGCAGCCTTTTGATCGCGGTAGCGGATGTGGCCGGCAAAGGGCTTGCATCGGCCATTATGGCTACCAGTTTCAGGGCAGCCTTTCGCGCCATGGCGGTGCAGGATATGCCCCTTGAAGAGCTGGCGACGCGCATGAATCAGCACCACTGGACCGAAGGCGAAGAGGCCCGGCGCCGCTACGTGACGGCTATTTTTCTGCGCCTGCACCCCGAGACAGCCGAGATCGAGGTCGTAAATGCCGGCCACAATCCTGGGTTTCTATTGGAGCCTGATGGCAGGATCTGCGAGTTTGAATCGACCGGGACGCCGCTCGGATTGTTGCCCGGGATGCGCTACACCAGCCAGAAATGCGGGTTTATACCGGGGGCAAAGGTGCTTTTCTACACGGACGGGCTGACTGAAGTCTTCCGTGGAGACGAAGAATTTGGGCCGGAAAGGCTGATGGATGTGTTTTCTAAGAGCCGGAAAGATAAGGCAGATGATATTCTCGGTGCAATATGGACAGCCATTGAGGATTTTGCTGAAGGCGGCCCGCAGGGGGACGACATGACCGCTCTGGCTCTTTGCCGGGGAGCGGGTATGACGGAGACGACGGTATGACCAACTTGAAATCCACCAGCGTGGAAGTGCGGCTGCCCTCGCGGCTCGGCTATGAGAAAGTGGCTATGAGCACCGCGGCAGCGGTGGCCAAACTGATGGGTTTCCGCGAAGACCGTGTGGAAGACCTGAAAACGGCAGTGGCCGAGGCTTGCATCAACGCCATTGAGCACGGAAATATGCTGAACGAGGGCCTCTCGGTAGGCGTAGTCCTGTCTGCGGGGGCCGACGGGCTTGAAGTCAAGGTAATCGACGACGGCAAGGGATTGAAGGGGATGCCTCAAAAGCCCGACATCGACCGCAAGATTCATGGTGAGGAAGACCCGCGGGGCATGGGCATGTTTCTGATCCAGGCGTTGGTGGACGAAGCAGAGTGGGTCAAAGGCTCCAACGGCAAAAGCAGCTATGTCAGGCTGGTAATCCGGCTGGATAAAGAAGCGGAATAACACACAATCGAATACGGAGATAATGATCGTGCAGACAGAAACCAAAGCGCGCGTCGACCAGCTTACTTCCCCGGCCGGGCATCCGGTCACTGTACTCCGTTATGAGGGAGATATTGCCAGCACGTCGAAAGACGCGGTCCTGGGCACCTATCAGGCGTTGCCGAAGCAAACGGCGAAGCTGGTTCTGCTGGACTTCACCAAGGTCGATTACATCAACTCGAGCGGCATTGCGCTGGTGATCCAGATGCTGATTGAGGCGGCCAACTCCGGGCAGAAGGTCTTTGCCTTCGGGCTCTCACCGCATTTCACCAAGGTCTTTACCATGGTGGGCATCACCAAGTACGCAGGCCTGTTTGCCAGCGAGACCGCGGCGATGGCGGCGCTTTAAGGGCGTCGCGGCTGCTCTGAAACTCCCCAGCGCGTCGCCGTGAGCCGGACATTTTGTCAAGTCTCGAATTTTGGGTCAGGGCCCGACTCACCGATCGCCGATACATCGCAGACGCCCTGAGACCCTCTTCTGCTAGCCCTATCGCAACTGACTGACGACTGTTTCCGGCGCGGTTATGAAGTTCCGCCAACCGCAATTCCTTGCCGCGTCAGCGAGTTTCCTGGCGATGGGACAAGTATCGTCCGGTCAGCGTTTTCCCGTTCTTCGCTAGATCGGCCGGCAGGCCTTCGAACTGCACCGTGCCGCCCTCGTGCCCGGCGCCGGGCCCCAGATCGATAACCCAGTCCGCCCGGGCGATCACGTCCAGATTGTGCTCGATGACGATGACCGAGGAGCCCGAGTCGACCAGCCGGTCGAAGAGTCCGATCAAGGTATCCACATCGTTCATGTGGAGGCTCGTGGTGGGCTCGTCGAGCACATAGATATTGCCCTCTTTGCCGAGTTCCGCGGCGAGCTTGAGTCGCTGGCGTTCGCCGCCCGACAGGGTTGAGAGCGGCTGGCCCAGGGTCAGGTAGCCCAGACCCACATCGTCGAGTGCCTTGAGGATTTTGGCGATGGCCGGTTCAGTGAAGAAGGCTACCGCGTCCGCAATGCTCATCTCATAAACGTGGCTGATGGATTTGCCACGCAGCCGGTGCTCCAGCACTTCAGGCAGGAAGCGCTTGCCCTCGCAGGTTTCGCAGGTGGTGGCCATGGGGTCGAGGTGGCCGAGGTCGGTATAAATGACGCCGAGGCCGTTGCAGTCTGGGCACGCGCCCTTGGAATTGGCCGAAAACAACGCCGCATCTACCGCGTTGGCCTTGGCGAAGGCCTTGCGCACATTGTCGAGAATGCCGGTATAGGTAGCCGTGTTGGACCGCCGCGAACCGCGCGCCAAATTCTGATCAATGACTACGATTTCAGGATAGGCCTGAGCCAGACAGCCCACGATCAGCGATGATTTGCCCGAGCCGGCGACGCCCGAAACGACCGTCAGAACGCCCTTCGGGATGCTGACCGAAACGTCTTTGAGATTGTTGAGCCGGGCGTGCTTGACCTTGAGCTCGCCACTCGGTTTACGCACTTGGCCTTATCCTTGACCGGCTGGTGCCGTTTCATGTGATTGCCTGTCAGTGTGCTGGAAGTCAAGAGCCCCGCGAAATCGCCCTCGTAGACCACTTCGCCACCCTTGCTGCCGGCCAGGGGTCCCATGTCCACCACATGGTCGGCAATGGCGATCATGTCCGGCTTGTGTTCGACGATCAGCACAGTGTTGCCCTTGTCGCGCAACTGCTGCATCAACCCGGCCATCCGCCCAACATCGTGGGGATGGAGGCCCACCGAGGGCTCGTCGAAAACATAGGTGATGTCGGTAAGCGAAGAGCCGAGATGGCGCACCATCTTGACGCGCTGGCTCTCCCCACCCGACAGGCTTGAACTCTCGCGGTCAAGGCTCAGATAGCCCAGCCCGATGGTGACGAGGTTTTCCAGGCGCGCCGCCAGGGCGGACAGAATAGGCCCTGCCTGGGGTGCCTTGATCGTGCGCACCAGCGCGGCGAGGTCACTGACCTGCATGGAAGACAATTCGGCGATGTTCTTGCCGGAAATCTTGCTGGCCAGCGCCTCCGCCTTCAGCCGCGCGCCCTTGCATGCGGGGCAGATTTTGCGGGTGAAGATGCGATCGTATTCGACCCGAACATGGGGTTGCAGCGATTCGGGGTCCTTGTCGCCCATCATCTGCCTGAGCTTGGGCACCACACCCAGGTAGGTAAGGTTGATCTTGTCGACCTTGACCTTGCGCCCGTCGTCGAGATCGAACAGGTTGGCGCGTTCTTCCTTCGAGTATTTGCGGATTGGCTTGTCGAGATCGAACATGCCGGAGCGGGCATAGATGGACCACCACCAGCCATCGACCGCGAAGACTTTGTGCAACAGCGCGCCCTGTTTGAGCGACTTGCTTTCGTCCACCACCGCGGCCATATCCATCGCCGCCACCTGGCCGACGCCTTCGCAATCGGGGCACATGCCGCGCGGATCGTTGTAGGAGTAATAGCCTGGAGCGGGCAGACGCGGTTCGGCAAGCCTCGAATAGAGAACACGCAGCATCTGTGCCGTGTCGGTCACCGTGGCCACCGTCGAGCGCACATCGCCACCCAGCCGCTGCTGGTCAACGATGATGGCCGCCGAAATGTTTTTGAGCTCATCGGCGTCAGGATGGCCGTAATGCGGCATGAACTGCTGCACGAACGCGGGATAGGTTTCGTTGATCAGCCTCTGGCTTTCCGCCGCGATGGTGGAGAAAACCAGGGAGGACTTGCCCGATCCCGACACCCCGGTAAACACAGTGATACGGCGCTTGGGAATATCGAGCGAGACGTTCTTGAGATTGTTCTCACGCGCGCCGCGGATGATGATCGAACTGTGGTCGACGGAGGCCATCGGCTGTTCCTGCGACACTTTGTTTGAATGCTGGCGTGAGACCTTTACAGACTTGCCCATATGGACCCCGTGCCGCTGAATTTATACTCGAGAGCTTGCGCCGGAGCGCTGAGGGAATTCTCCTCAGGCGGGGGCGCTGACTTCGCTCGCAGATTCTGCGCGGGTGGTCGCTCGTTTGGCCCGGCAAATGGAGTCGGAGACGGCCCAAACTGCGCCGGAGATGGCGACTGAGATGGCGTTCCCCGCCCAGATGAAATGGTCATGTGGGCTGGCCATGAGCTTGGGAATCCAAACGAATAGTTCGAAGCTGACGATCTCAACGGTGAGCAGGCGCGAGGCGAGCGGAGCCATGATGCCCGAAAGGATGGCCGCGGCGGCGAGGAAAAAGCCGATGGTCGTGGCGTAGCACCAGAACATCTGCGAAGGCGGAATCCATTGCGGGACCCAGGCCGCCAGGCCCGGCATATCGTAAATGTGGACGATGCCGAAGGAGATTGCGGAAAGGCCGAAGAGACGGGCGAAGAGGGACTCGCGGCGCGAGATGGACGAGTCGGCCGGAGAGAACCGTGCGAAGAGAGCAGCTCCGGCGGCGACAAGCGAAAACTCCTCAAAGAAGTTGCCGGTGGGGTCGAAGCCGCTCAGGCCTTCGAGAATTTTGGGCACCCACAAGAGTGTGAAAACAGAGTAGACGACGGTGAGGGTCAGGGCGCCTGCGCGGGCGGTTCGGGGAAAGAGGAGGGCAAGTCCGGCGGCGAGCTCGACGAGGGCGGTGAAATAGGCGAGCGGCTCACGGAAGGGTACGTTCGGGCCGACGCGCTGCCACGTGGTGGCGAAGTCGCCCGAGGCCAGGCCGATGAGGCCGAGGAAGATGGCGCCGGCGGCATAGGCGTAAATGCCGAGATTGGATGCGAGGCTTCGATTCTGCATGGTTCCCAGGCTCCAGTTTGCGGCGGGAAGGGGATCGCGAACGCAGCCAGATTAGCATGATTCCGTCAGACCAGAGAACTCCAGTTGCTTTTGAGAACACTTCCCATCCTGGGCTTGCAGTTGCCCATTCTCCCGCGCAATTGCGAGGAAGAATGAGCAACCAGGTTATGGATCATCAAGGCTGCGCCACCGGCCAGTCTCTCGCGGCACCGGTGTTTATGGCGGGTTTTCCGTTTGCCGCTAGAAAGAGAACGCCGATGGTACGGCTCTGCGGTCGCAGCGCCCACGATGCCACGGTAAAGCCAGTCAGGATGAGTGGGGCGATGACGTGAAAGTCATAAGCGCCGTAGCCGCCGACCCACGCGCAGGATGCGGCCGCGCCTGTCAGGTCGAAGAAGATACCGGCATACGCCCACTCCTTGAGCCGCGGAAAACGCGGCACGAGGATGGTAATGGCCCCAAGCACCTTCCAAAATCCCAGGATGGCGAAGAAGTACATTGGGTAGCCAAGCTGAGGCACCACGCCATGGGGGTTGGTTTGATATTGCCAAATCTGCGCAGCGCCGCCGCCTCCGATAAAGAACGCTACCAGTATGGTCATCGTCCAATAGAGAATGGATTTTGTTTTCATGGTCATTCCAGTCCTCCTACAACACGCTCCATGTTGCTGATGAACTTTTGCCAGCCGTATTTTGCACCCTTGTAGTTGGGGCCTTCTTCCGACGGGAAGCCGGATTGCTCCATGCGGACATGCGTGCCGCCTGTAGTTGGCGTCAGCGTCCAGGAGACGACAGTCTCCAAACCCATCGAACCCCAGCCATAGGAGAGCCGGGAGATTGGATCGACCACCAGGACTTCGCTGTCTGATGATCCCGTTCCAATTCGGCACGGGTGTGGCGCGGAATTTGAACCGATGGCCTACGACCGGCTGGAAATCATTCTTCATGAGCCACTCCTCCATCAACTTGCCTTCGGTGAGGGCTCGCCAGATTTTTTCCGGTGGATGCGGCATCTCCCGCTCGATGACGAGGGTTCGAGTCGTTGCGGTAGGGATCATTTGTCCATCCTTTCCAGCAGGTTTTCGAGTTGATCAAACCGGTCGCGCCAGAAGGCGCCATAGAGGGCCATCCAGTCGACGAGCGGGGCCAGAGCCTGGGGACGAGCACTGTAATGGGTTTCACGGCCTTGGTGTCGATGGCCCACCAGCCGCGCACGCTTCAGTATGGTCAGATGCTTGGAAACGGCAGGCTGCGAGATCCCGGCACGGCGAGTTAACGCATGAACGGTCTGTTCGCCATCACGCGTCAGTCTCTCGAAGATGGCCCTTCGAGTGGGATCGGCGAGAGCCTTGAAGACGGGATCGGCTATAGCTGGCATGGACAAACCATAGCCAATTAGTTATGGTTTGTCAAGGCCCTAATTCGACGAGCGAACCGAAAACCCCCATTTGCCCGAGATCCGGGCACAATCCAAGTGCTCAAAATGTTCTTGGTGGGCACTGGTAGTTTTACCAGTTACCGAATTTGCACAATGCCGGTACGCTGACGGTGTGAATTGGGACAATTGTGCTTGGTTGGCCATCCGCTTCGTAAGGCGGCTTGTGCACAACCCCCCGTGTTTACTGGCCTGATGAGTCAATTGCAAAGGCGACTGGCTTCCGCCGGTTGTTGAGAAAGTGAATTGAATCTGACAAGGGATCACGGAAACTGAAACCCACCTTATGTTGAGCAAGGGCGCGAAGGTCACTCCGCTGCTGGAAAGGGAGATCGACATCGCGGCCACGAGTGTCGGAAAGAGAAATCTATGCCAAACGCGCATAAGCTTCACCGGGTGTTTGTCGTCGACGACGAGCCGGTCATCGCTTCGACGTTAGCTACGATTCTGTGCAGAGGAGGATTTGAGGTCCGATCCTTCACAATGCCCCGCGAGGCTTTGCTGGCTACCCAGTCTGAGAAGCCCGATCTGCTTATTTCCGACGTCTCGATGCCCGTGCTTTCCGGAATCGAGCTGGCGACTCAGGTGCAGCAAGTCTGCCCGAATTGCAAGGTGCTTCTCTTCTCTGGCAGCAGCGATTTTCATGCCAATTCGAAGAAGGGCGGGCAACGCTTCGAAGTTCTCACCAAGCCGATGCACCCGTCGGAACTACTGCGAAAAATCTCAGAGTTTGACTGAAGAAGCCCTGCCGCGACCTCCTGTCGCTGGACGAAGAATACAATTTCCGTTATGAACTTAGAGGCGATTCAAGCTGCTTTGCGCGAAGCGGGCTTCGACGGCTGGATGTTTTACGACCATCATCACCGCGACCCAATCGGAGAGCGCATTCTTGGGCTGGACCCCAAGGCGCATATAACGCGCCGCTGGTATTACTTTGTGCCGGCGCGGGGCGAGCCGCGCAAGCTGGTGCACCGCATTGAGCAAGGCCGGCTGGATTCGCTGCCCGGCTCCAAGGGCCAGTATTCAAGCTGGCAGGAATTGGGATCGGGCCTCGACGCCATGCTGGGCGATGCGCAGCGCATTGCGATGCAGTATTCGCCCGACAACGCCATCATGTATGTCTCCATGGTGGACGCGGGCACGGTGGAGTTTTTGCGCGGGCTGAACAAGCAGATTGTGAGCTCGGCCGATTTGGTGAGCCAGTTTGAAGCGGTGCTCGACGAAGAGCAGGTAGCCAGCCACATGTATGCGCAGCGCAAGGTCGACAAAATCCTGGCAGAGTGCTGGAAGGAGATGGGCCAGCGGCTGAGGCCTGCTTCGGGCGGTGCGGGAGCGGTTACAGAGTTCGACATGGTGCAGTGGCTGAGCGACGCCATGCGGCGCGCGGGGCTGGTGTGGGAGAACGGGCCTAACGTCAGCGTGAATGCCAACAGTTCCGACTCGCACTACGAGCCAACCGCGGAGCACTGCGCGCCGATCAAAGAGGGCGATTTTGTGCTCATTGACATCTGGGGCCGCATGGACAAAGGGAACAGCGTCTACTACGACATTACCTGGACGGGCGTGGTGGGGCGTGAGCCATCGGAGCGCGAACAGCACGTGTTTGAAACGGTGCGGAACGCGCGCGACGCTGCCATCGCAGCCGTGGAGAGGGCCTTTGCAGAGGGCCGGGCGATTTGCGGATATGAGGCCGATGATGCGGCGCGGGGCGTGATCGGGGCGGCGGGATTCGGCAAGTTTTTTACTCATCGCACCGGGCACAATATTGCTCACGAGATTCATGGGCCGGGCGCTCACCTGGACAATCTTGAGACTCACGACGAGCGCCGCCTGCTGGCTGCCACCTGCTTCTCAGTCGAGCCCGGAATCTATCTGCCGGAGTTCGGCGTGCGCAGCGAAGTGGACATGCTGACCTCGGCGAAGAAGGCGTGGGTCACGGGCAAGATTCAGCGCGAGCTGGTGAGAATTTAGCCTATCCACTTGATAGAGAACATCACGGCGCAGCCAGACGAGGGCGCTCTGTAAGATAACTGTCGCGGGAGTTCGTCGATGGCGGAAGAGCCCGCGTTGCTTCCCATCGAACCCGTGCGTTATGCTGCGCACGAGGAGCTAAATTATGGCCGAGTCTGCAGCCACCTTCCCCTATGAAACCCGCCTCAACCTCCTCCATGGACCGCTGGAAGTCATCGACGTTCATGCCATCGAAGACGCGCGCAATTACAAGTGGTTCAATCAGTCGCTCTGCAAGGTGAACGACTCGGTGGTGCGCGTAGGGATTGTGGAGGGCGAATATCACTGGCACAAACACGACGACGATGACGAGTTCTTCTATGTGGTGGAGGGCATGCTGCTGATTGATCTTGAAGGCCGGACCGCGGAGCTTGCGCCGGGTCAGGGATTCGTGGTGCCCCGGGGAGTCGTCCACCGTACCCGTGCGCCGAAGCGCACTACGATCCTGATGGTTGAGAACGCCGGAATCATTCCCACCGGCAACTGACCTGCCTCATCCGCTGGAAAGAATCCGCCGCCGGAGGATGCGGCCGTCTATACAGGCATTGATACCTGACCCCTGTTCGGTGCGATATAGTCAAAAAGGAATGGCTGCAACTGAAAACAAGAACGCCGCGGTTACCACGGGTTCGCAAAGCGGGTTTGTCTATCTTCCCTTGATCCTCGGCTGGCTGGTGCCCGGCGCGGGGCATTTTCTGCTGCGCAAATGGGGTCGCGGCGCGCTGCTGATGGCGTCGATTCTGATCATGTTTGCGCTGGGAATCGCGATGCAGGGCAAGGTCTATTCGAGCGCGCACGACATCCTGGACATTCTCGGCCTGGCAGGCGACCTGGGCAACGGGCTGCTCTATTTTGGAAGCCGCGCCCTGGGCCTTGGCGCGGATAGCGTGCAGGTGACGACAGCCGACTATGGCACGCGCTTCATCGTGGTGGCCGGCTTGCTGAACGTGATTGCCGCCGTGGATGCGCACAACCTGCGCACCGGGAGGAAGGCGTCGTAATGTTCAGCCCCTCTCATTTCACCGCGGTTCTTCTGTTTGCGCTTTGCGCGTCGGTGGTCTTCGGGATTACGCAGCGCGAAACGCCCCGACGCATGGTGCGCTATGGAGCGTATTGTTTCGTGCTGTTCGTGGGCTCAACCATCGTGCTGAGCTGGGTGATGTTCCTGATCGCGCGATAGTTCTCCATGGGGAGGATTTGCCCGGTGAACAAGCTGTGGCATGCACAAAACAAGATGCCTCCCAAGGCCACGCTGGCGCAAAGGATCGAATGGCACCGGGAACACCAGCAACACTGCGCCTGCCGGGAAGTGCCGAAGAGCCTCTTGTCGTATATCAAAACTAAATGAACATGTGGGTGGTCGCGCTTGATCGCTCGAATTGCGCGCGGCTCTTACCGCTGCCAGACGGCGGCGTCGAAGGTGTGCAGGCAGTCATAACCCTCTGACTTGTAGAGTTCGATGGCGTCGTTGTTGGCTTCGGTGACGGTGAGGGAGATTTCGCTGACGCCCTGACGCATGAACTGCGACGCGGCCATGGAAAGCAGCAGGCGGGCCATCCCCTGGCGCCGGTAGCCCGGATGTACGCAAAGCTGGGTGATGTGGCCGCTCTGCGGCGAGACGCGCGAACCCAGCACCAGCGCGACCAGTTCGCGGCTGGAGCGCTCGACCACTACGTGCGAGGTAAGCGCGGAGAAGACGCCGCAACCGGAGTAGCGGACAATGTTGTGGAGAAAACGCATTGAGCCATGCACCGAGCGGTACTGATCATTGATAAGGCTGTCGGGATGGTCGAGGTAAGCCTCGGAGATGAGGCGCGCGGCGGCGCTCAGGTCCTCATCGCGCCAGGCGCGCAGTTCAAGTGAGTTCCCCAGGTCCAAATGGGGGCGGCTCCAGCGGCCGGCCAGCGGCTGCACCATGAACAGGCGATGAAAGATTTCAAATCCGGCAGCGCGAAAGGCAGCGGCGTGAGCTCCCGCGGGATGGAGTAGAAGCTGCGACTCGACGCGGTCGACCTGGGGCGAATTGAGCAGGGTTTCAAACAGGTGCCGCAGGAGCGTCTCTTCAATTTCATGTGCGGGTCCCGAAGTGCCAGTGCGAGCTTCGGAGAAATTGGGATTGATGCCGGGAAGGGCGAATACGTCGCCGATCACGGCCTTTGTTTCCTCGTAGACGCAGAAGGTATAACCAGTAACCTGGCCAGTCTCGAGAGCCGCATAGCCGGGGAGCATGTGGTTGTCGAGGTATTGCATCAGCAGCTTGGATGAGGAGCGGTAATCCCAATGCAGGCGCTTCATCCACAGGTCGCTCTCGGCATCGAGCACGTGCCGGAGTACCGGCGCACCAAAATGCCGCAGGTCGAGAATCTCGATAGAAACGCTTGACGCCATGGGACTTCTCTTAGATGCGTTTCGGCCGCGGCTATCTCTGGAAACGAGACTCGGACGACGCGGCACCCTGAACGCGTACATCCAACAGCCCTTTGGGTCACTGTGCCACGAAGCAGGAGCACAGTGCAAGTTCAACTCCGACTTACTCTTTGCGGATCCGTCTTTTGGGGTACCTCGGCCCCTACGAGGTAGACCTCGATTCCTTGCTCCGGCCAACTGAATAAAGTCTCGTACTGACGTCCTTCAAGATACTCTTCGAGGGCTTCCTGGGTGTGCAGGTCCTTGCCGCCGCGTCCCGCCACGCGCGCCACGAGCAAATGCTCATCCTCGGGCACACCCGTTTCTTCATAGTTCACCACCGGACGATTGCGATAGAACGCAAGCCCGTACTCCATGTCGCGGCGTACTCGGAAGACGGCGACTGTCTCGTTGGCGGGCGCAATGGACGCAAGCCGCGCCGCCAGGGGGCGCGCGGAGTAGGAGCGGTCGAGTAAGTGAATCACGCGCTTGCTGGCTTCAACGGCCGGAATGCCCAAGAAGGGCCCTACGCCATAAAGGAACAACATGAGCACGATGAGCACCGCGGTTGTGGCGAGCCGGAGCCGGGCAACTCCGAAGCCATGGACCACAATCAGGATAAGCAGCACCGCTCCGGCGGAGGCCAACAGGGCGGCCACCAACGCATGCAGCGGAGGCATTTCGGCACCATGCAGCACAAACCACGGCAACAACAGAGCAAACATCGTCATGACCCCGCAGAGCAATGCGTGGCCCGACAGGACCCAGCGATTAAGTCCGCGCTGCCGCATGCGGTAGAGGTAGTCGCCGGTCAGGATGGTGATGGGAGGAATGGAGGGGAGGATGTAGCCGGGGAGTTTGGATTTCGAAAATGAAAAAAAGATGATGGGGATGAGCGCCCAGAGCACCAGAAATTCGGGGAATGCATCGCCCGGGCGGTTGGGCTTGGGCTTCGACGGGATGGGACCGGCGCAAGCGCCACTCGGCGACCGAGGTCTGGAGCCCGTCTACCAGGGCGCGCATGGCAATTACTGTCCATGGCATCACCGCCAGCAGCAGTACAACAAAGTAGTACCAGAAAGGCTCTTCGTGCTGGTAGCGATTGGTGGCGAAGCGCTCCAGATTGTGTTCGAGGAAGAATTCGCGGAAGAAGGTGGGATTCTGGTGCTGTACGGCAATGAACCAGGGCAGGACGATGGCGAAGTAGAGCAGCACGCCCGGCCACCAGAACGAGCGCCAGATAATCGACCACTCGCGGCGCAGAAAGGCGAAAGCCATGATGATGAGGATGGCCAGGAGCGGCGCCACCGGCCCCTTGGCCAGCGTGGCGACGCCGGTAAAAAAGTAAATATCGAAGAGCCAGAATTTCGAGTCTGTTTCATACCACGCATACCAACCGAGGAGACCGATGGAAAGCGGGGCGGCCATCTGCATATCGGTTGAAGCTCCACGCGCAAAACCGATCATGCCGGCGCAGGCAACGGTAATGATGGCGGCATCGAGGTGTCCGCCGCGGCGAAATCGTCGCATATGGAGATAAATGAGCGCCGCCATAATGAAGGCGAACGTGGCCGAGGGCAGGCGGGCGCTCCAGTCGTGGACGCCGAATTCCTGGAAGACAAACATCGCGCGCCAGTAGTAGAGGGCCGGCTTCTCGAGCCACGGATGCCCGTAAAGATAAGGGGTGACGCAGGCGCTGAGGCGTTCTTTCAGGGTGTGGGCCGAGTCGAAGCGGACCAGCATCTCGTGTGCAATCTGCGCATAGCGAGGTTCATCGGCGCCGACCAGGCCCAACCCGTCGCCGCCCAGAATGGGTGTCACTCCATAAATAATGAAGAAAACGGCGAAGAGCACAAACACAGCCGCTTCGCAGAAGACCGGCCAGGTTGGCAGCCGCTTGCGCACGGCTCCGGATAAGTCCACGGCAGGTTGTTGTGATGTTTCCACTACCAGTGTTTCTCCAGGGACCGAAGACGCGGATGCCAAAAGAATGCCCTTCCGGCCTGTTTATTGGAACTGGAGCTACACCGTTTAGCCGGGTTTAGTGTCGTTCCAGGTCTACGAAACGCTCAAAATCGCGTGCGCGTTTCAAAGGGAACATTGCAACAGGCACAAGGCTAACAGATTCCAGCCGGACCTTATGCGGGAGGCCCGGAGTCCTGTCCGGATCCGAGTCAGAGGGGGGCGAGCCCGGGGGCCAGCGCCGCGACGATGGGACGCAGTTCGGCAAGGATTTGACCGGTCGCGCGCATAAGGGGTCCCTCGAGGGTGCATCCGGCGGCGCATTCGTGCCCGCCCCCTCCGAGTCTTTCCGCAATGGCAGCTACATTCACCTTGCCCTTGCTTCTTAGGCTTAGACGGATGCCGCGCTCGGGCAGTTCGCGCAGGAAGGCCGCGACCTCAACGTCGGCGATGGAAAGGGCGTAGTTGACAATGCCCTCGCAGTCTTCTTCGGCGGCGCAGGTGCGGACGATGTCCTTGTGGGTGACCCACATCCAGGAAAGCCGGCCTTCGCGATTCAGGTTGTTGAGCGCGGCGCCCAAAAGCAGCAGCCTGGCCGTGGAGGTCGAGAAATAGACCTGCTGCGCGATGCGGATGGGGCTGGCCCCCGCCTCGACCAGTTCCTGCGCCAGGGCAAAGGTGGATGCGCAGGTCGAGCCGTAACAGAATCCGCCGGTATCGGTGAGCACGGTGGTGTAGAGGCAGGTGGCCATCTCCGGCGTGATGGGGGCCCCCGCGGCCTTGACCATCCGGTAGACGAGCTCGCCGACGCTCGCGGCGCCGCGGTCGATCCAATTCAAGTGGCCCCAGGGATGACCGGTGGCGTGGTGGTCAATATTGATGATGAAAAGTTTGTCGAGGCCGCGCAGACGGGTGCGTCCCAGGCCGTCGCACTCGAGCAGAATGGCCGCGTCATAAGGCCCCTGAACGCGCAAGGCCGTCTGGATAGTTTCTGCGGCGGGCAGGGCGCGGTAGACGGTGGGAATGCGGTCGGCGGTGACCACATCGACGCGCTTACCCATCTGCTGGAGCAGCATTCCCATGGCGAGGATGCTGCCGACGGCATCGCCATCAGGATGGGCATGCGAACAGACGAGGAAACGCTCCCCATCACGCAGGACCTTGAGAATCGCTTCAACCGGATCGGCCGGCAGGGCGCCGGGGTCCACGGAGATAGGTTGCAGCGTGTCCATTTCGGCTACTCTGCCGAGGCCTTCTGGCGTTTGCGCGAGCGGGTCATCAATTCGTCGATGCGGGCCTGGAAGCGGCCGGAGCGATCGGCAAAGAAGGCCAGATCGGGGATGTGGCGAACGCCCATGCGCTCTTTGAGCTCGAAACGGATGTAGCCCTTGGCTGCTTCAAGTCCGGCCACGGTTTCTTCTTCAGCCTTGGCGATGTCGGGGACAGCGCCGTCGAGGGCCACGTAGACGCGCGCTGACTTGCCGCCGGGGTTTAGTACCACTTCGCTGACGTAGCAGAAGGCGATGCGCGGATCGACGAGCTCTCCCTCGATCATGGCGCCAATCTCTTCGCGCAGCGTTTCCGCGACCCGATCCTGATGATGTTTGCGACCCCTGTGCTCCGGCATGACTCCCTGCTCCTCCGCGGGTAAACCATTCAGGATAGCAGAGGGGGTGGAGACGAGCGGATAGGGGCGCCGTCCTTTTATTGCTTCGCCGCTGGCTCCTTAGAGACTCCTACTCGCTCGACAATCCGCGTCTCAAGTGCCAGATGAGGTAGGGCAGTGCGGTGAGCGAGAGAATCACAAGCGCGTGAATCAGGCTGTCGGAGATGGCTTGTGTTGAAGAGCCAAGAGTGAAGCCCATGCTGACGTATCCGGCGCGTCCGGGGGCTGTGGGGCGGTTGGCGTTTACATGGGCCGTGGCGGCGACGATGGCGACGAGGACCAGACCCGCAATGGGCCAGATGGCGCGCCGGCGTTGACGGACGGCCAGAGCTGAGATGCTCCATCCGATGAGGAATGGCGCGCCGAAGTAGATCATGCGGCCGGTTTGAAAATAAATATTCTCAACGCGAAAGATGGAACCTGCCTGTGCCGCGCCGAAGGGCGTTGCGGCTCCGGGCAGGAACATTTCCCAGCCGGTCCAGAGGATCAACAAGGCGATGGTCCAGGCTGCGGCCAGAGACAGGAAGGGTGCGAGGGCGAAGATGGCCCAGGGGGCGCGGGCGGTCCAGGACTGAAGATTGCGCTGGGAGGTCATGGCGTTGGCGAGATCGTCCATTGTGCCCAGGCGCGCGAGCGCGGCGGTTTCGGCATCAGCGCGGCTGCGTCCGGCGCTTTCTTCTTCCCGGCTAAGATCTGCGAGGTGATCGGCCAACTCGGCGAGATAACGACCAACATGCCGCGGTGCGACGCCGGCGCGCAGCAGACGCTCGCGCAGTTCATTGCGCAGGATATTGCGCGGTTCAAGGAATGGCTTCGCCATGTGCACCTCCTGCCAGAAGGGTTTGGATTGCGCCGGTGAGATTGGTCCACGTCTGCGCCAGGTCGGCGAGGCGGCGTGCGCCGCCGGGGGTGACGGAGTAGTAGATTCGGCTGCGTCCGTTGACTGTCCTGCGCCTCGACCGGATCGCTCCATCTCGCTCCAAGCCGTGCAGCACCGGGTAAACCACTCCTTCACCCACGGCGATGACAGCGCGGGTGCGGCTGCGAATGGACTGCACGATCTCGTAGCCGTACATTTCCTCTTGCTGGAGGAGACGGAGGATGAGGAGCTCGGGCACGCCATTCATGAAGTTCGGATTGGTTTCGCGGGCGGCCATTGAGAAGACAGAGTACCTCGAACTGCGAGGTATGGCAAGAGGGATATTCAAGAAACTCTGTTTTGTCGTCGCGGTGTACCATGTTGGCTGCCCGGCGGGTTCGTTAAAAAGGGAATGCTGGGACAAGGAGAGACGGTCCGATGGCTCTGCGCACGCTCGTTTGCCTGGTCACTTGTACGGCGTTGATCGAGGTCGGCTTTGCGCTGCCGGGGCAATCCGTCGCGGGTCCGACGGCCTACACGGTGACGGCCAACGATGCGACGCTCGGCGCGGGTGGGATAACAAAGACCTATCGCCTGGGCCAGCGAGTGATGGTGGACCAGAGCGGCACACCCAAAGAGGTGGCGGGCAGCAACCATACGGTAGAGATGCGGACCCTCTATGATCTGGACAAAAAAGAGAGCCTGAGCTGGGACCCGGTGCACGACTCCGCCAGCTGCGTAAAAGGGATGTTCTCAGAAGATTGGGGCGACCCGTTTGGGGGGAAAGCGATTCTGTTGGCGCAGGGCGCTCGGCAGGTGGGAGCGGAGACGCTTCGCGGATTTGCGACGAAGATTGTGGAGACTCCGCCGGGGCCCAAGGGAACGATGAGGACCTGGGTGGATACTGCAACCGGTCTCGTGGTGAAGCAGGAATTGACGCCGACAGGGGAAGGGCCGCAGACCGTGATGGAAGTGACGAAGGTGAGTCTGAGCGCGCCGGATGCTTCACTGTTTCTTGTTCCGGAGAGCTGCGGGGAGTCGGCGGCGCTAACCCAGCCGCGAACGACGATTTCTGAAGCGCCGGTCAGCGAAATATCGACCCTGACGGGCGGCGAGGCGACGAACTTTGTGGATGCGATGGCCGGACCCGAGTCGAAGAATTCATGTACCGTGGCGTTCAGGGTGGTACGTGCGGGAACGATGGAGCCGGTTGCAGATGGGTTCCAGGTGGCGGTGGACCTGAACCTCTCAACAGAAAAAACTCCGCACTATAACATCGGCGTGAACGAAAGCGGGAAGGCGACGTTTGCAGGAGGCGGCTTGCACGAGGTGACAGCGCTGGGACACGGCGGTGTGTTTCGCTTCGAAAATGTACCCGCGCAATTCGAAATGGATCTGGAGTTCGGACCGGCCGGGGCGGCAGCGGCCAAGGTTTTTCGGCAATGCTTTGCACCGCAGACGGTGCTGCTTTATGTCGCGAAGGATCCGGCGAATCTCGAAGCGGGTGGCGGTTGGCTGTGGGTGAAGGGTGGGAAGTACGCGACCATTCCGCGTTGAGCGTACGCGGCTGAAACATTAGCGTACGCGGCGTTGGGCCGATGGGTCGCGAATAAAAGCGGGATACCTCAGCTCTCGATGTAATCCCAAAAAGTGTCGGCCAGTTCGGCGCCGTGTTCGTTGGCGATGCGGCGCGCGGCGCGCTCCACCTCTTCGACAAGGCCGTGAAGATAGTCACGCGAGCGGGAGATGGCCACGATGCCGAGGGTGGCGGACTGCCACGTGACGGCTTCGTCCAGCTCGGCGACGGAGATGTTGAAGCCCTGGCGTAGTTGGTCTTTCAGAGAGCGGACGACCTGGCGGCGGTCCTTGAGCGACTGCGCGTGTTCGATGCGGACTTCGAGGGTGAGGTGTGCGACGGGCATTGGCGTTCCACCGTAGCTTATGGCAGCAGAGCAAAGGCTACTACGGTTTGGCTGTTCTCGTCAGCGCTTTCGATTTCGGCGAGCAGGCGGGTTTCGAGGGCATGGGGGACTGGCATTTCGCACACGGCGATTTCGGCTTCAGTCGCGCCGACGAAGCAGAGTTCGCAGCAGGCGAGGGCATCGCCTGTTCGCGTTGGCGGGCCGAAGACGCGGCAGGTCATGGGTCGCCATTCATACACGTCGCAGAGTCCGGTGGTGGGGTTGAGCGCGGGACATGGGGCTTCATTGGCGAAATCGTCGAAGCGGGCCTGGTCGGACGTGCCGAGCAAACCGGTGACCGGATCGCCTGGAAAGTCCGGAAGAAATTCATTGAGCCAGGCGCGGGCGCGGGTCTCAATCGCAGCTGCAGTGGCGGGGTCCGCGGTGCGCAGCGCATCCATTCCAGTGCGGAGACGGAGGGTGTCGAGGACATTGATGGCGAAAGCTCCGTGGCAGCATTGGGTGCAGCCGGGTCGGCAGGCGAGCCAGGGGCCGGCGCGTTGGGCTGCATCGGCCAGCGAGGCATCCATGATTTGCACGAGTTCGGAGTCGCCGGCGGGGAGGATCATTGCGCCAAGGATACTTGGAAATCCTGACAAGGTCGTCTGGTTGCTTAAAAGGTAAGTGCCGAGTGGCCCACTGCCGAGTCGCCCACGACTCGCCCAAGAACTATCCGTGGACGCTTGGGCGCTTTCGGGTACCAATCCGATAGAGATCACCGAAACAATGCTGGATGAGTGCTTTGCCCTGTTGGCGTCACTCCCGATGTTTCATATGTCCGGAGAAGTGAGATCAACGTGAATCTACGATGAAACGGGATGCTTGGTGCAGAACCTGGCGTGATGTCCAAGTTCCCCGCAAGTCCAGCACCGCCAATGCTCAGGACAGTTGCGCGCATAGTGACCTATCTTTCCGCAATTCCAGCACCGCAAAAATAAATAGCAGTAGATTGTGATTGGAAAGAACCCAATCATCAAGAGGATCTTGACAACCGTCAAGATAATTTGGGTGGCTCTCAGTATGGACCTACATACCTTGGCACGCGTGCTATCTCCTGCGGTAAGCCGCTTCCTAAAGATGAAAATCACCAAGACAGTCCAAAAAGCGAAATTCAGGGCCATACCGAATGCCTGAAGTTCGAGCGATGCGCCTGGTGGCAGGCTCTTCGGTGATTGGGAAACGATTGTCGATGTGGAAGTGGAAGGAATAACCGGGGCTGCAACTGTCGAATGATGTGTTTGTGCCATCGCCTCACCGTACAAAACTAGACTTCTGTCGTTGAAGGTCTTATCGGCACCCACTTCACACAATTTAACCAATATGAAAAACGAGAGTAATAGACCGTAGACGAAAAGCAGGAAACCCAGAGCGGCTACCTTCGTGCGGCTCACACGCAATCACTATTGGCGCCCAATCGCCAAATCACTCGTCGATGGGAGATTAGTACGCGAATGTCGGCTTTGCGGACGTTTTCCGCCGACTCGCGTCGTTCCGGGCCAATTACCGCCTAAACCGGACATTACAAATTCCCAGGTATGAGAACCGAGACCTGGGGCAACCCCCTGCGCCGCGTGCGAATGCATTGGCGATGCATTCGTGCTATAAGGGCTCGAGGTCATTGTGGTTTACCTGCAGCGCATCCCCGCCGCGCCGCTCGCTGGATTTGTTCGGGTGTTGTGGTATGCGCAGATTCCGGATGCTGCACATCGGCGCGAGCGTATTCTTCCTAACGGTTGTGTGCAGGTGATCCTGAGCCTTGCGCGCGACTTTCTTCTCGACTGCCCCGAAGGCCAACCGGATCTGCCTACGCCGCCCGCGGTGATTGTCGGGGCGCGGTCGGTCTATGAGATCGTTGCCGTTTCAGACATGGCCGATTTGATTGGCGTGGTCTTTGAGCCGGGCGGGTTCGGCTGCTTTGCTTCCGACGCGGTGGATCTCTTCAGCAATCGCAGCGTGCCCGTGGAGGATGTTTGGGGCGCGCCTGCTCAGGATCTCCGCTGGCAACTGCGCGGGACTCCCACGGCCGCCGCGAAACTGGGATTGATGGAGAATTTTCTGCGTCGCGAAATTCGCGCGGCGGCTCACGCGGAACAGGACGGTGGAATTTGCGCTGCGCCAGTTCAAACAAGCGCCGGGCGCTGCGAAAGTGCGGGAGGTGGCGAAGAGCGTGGGCTGGAGCGAGCGCCGCCTGTCTCAGGTTTTTCGCGAGGAAGTCGGCCTGTCGCCCAAGGTGTGGTGCAGGATTCAGCGTTTTCAGCGGGCAGTGCGGCAATTGCACGCGGGCGCGGATGTGCGATGGGCCGAGCTGGCGCTCGATTGCGGCTTCTATGACCAGTCGCATTTTGCCAACGAGTTTCGCGCATTTTCGGGAGTGGATGCGACCACGTATTCCACGATGCGCAGCCGATGGGCAAACCATATTCGAGAGGACTAGGGAGGGCCAGGGGGTTTTCTGCGCAGCATTTCCGATTTCTCCAAGATGAGGGTGGGGGCCGAGTGTCATGGTGGAGGGGAAGTTGATCGGAAATGAGGAGGAATTATGGCAAACACTGAAAGGAACACCCCATCCACCATCATGCCTTCGCTGCGCTATAAGGATGCGCCAGCGGCGATTGACTGGCTCTGCCAGGTTTTCGGATTTGCGCGGCACGCGGTGTATGCGAATCCCGATGGCACCATTGGCCATGCGGAACTGGCGTTGGACGGCGGGATGATCATGCTCGGATCACGGAAAAGACGACGAATATGGGCGCGGCTTTAAATCGCCGCAGGAACTGGGCGGCGTGGAGACGAGGAGTGCCTACATCGTGGTGCCGGATGCCGACGCGGTGTTTGCGCGGGCGCAGGCCGAGGGAGGAACTATCGTGCGGCCGCTCAAAAACACCGAATATGGCAGCCGCGAGTTCAGCGTCAAGGATCCTGAGGGAAACTCGTGGAGCGTTGGGACATACAATCCCTGGACCGCGCACGATTAGGGACAACAAGGGCATAGTTCGACCCCCATCAAAGACCAAATGAAAAAAGGCTATGCCGGCGCGTTGGCGCTGTTGATATAGTCAGTCGTGGTTTGAGGGGGTCTTCGATGGGGATTCGTCTGATTATGCTGGCTGGATTACTCGGAATGGCTCTGCCGGCAGGCTTTGCGCAGGGGCGGCTGCTGGTGGCGCAAAAGGGCCTGGGCAGCCTGGGGATCGTGGATCCTGCGGCGGGTAAGTTGACTGCCTCCGTGCCGGAAGGCGGTATCACGGGGCATGAGGTGGCGGCTTCTCCAGATGGGCGCAGGGCGTATGTACCGATTTATGGCAACTCCGGCGTGGGAAAACCGGGGACCAACGGGCGCAACATGGTGGTGATCGATATCGCCTCGCAGAAGGTTGTGGGCAATCTCGACTTTGGCCATGAAGTGCGGCCCCATTTGCCAGTGTTTGGTCCGAAGAACGGACTGCTTTATGTAACCACCGAACTGGACCAGACGGTGACGATCGTCGATCCGAAGACGCTGAAGATCGTGGGGTCCATTCCCACGGGGCAGCCCGAGAGCCACATGCTGGCCATCTCCCATGACGGGCGGCTCGGCTATACGGCCAATGTGGGGCCTGGGACCGTTTCCGTACTCGACATGGCGGCGCGCAAGACGCTCAAGGTGATCCCGATCTCGGGTTCAACGCAGCGGATCTCGATCTCGACGGACGACAAGTGGGTCTTTAC
This sequence comes from uncultured Acidobacteriaceae bacterium, assembly GCA_963800145.1. Taxonomy (GTDB): domain Bacteria; phylum Acidobacteriota; class Terriglobia; order Terriglobales; family Acidobacteriaceae; genus Telmatobacter. The sequence goes on from CAWCZX010000003.1 coordinate 1,065,088, forward strand.
GGCTGACCAGAAGCAGCCGCGGATCGCGGTAATCGATACGGCGACCGATACGGTGGCGAAGTGGGTTCCGTTGGAGGGGCTGGGTTACGGGAGCGTGCCGACTCCGGACGGGCGCTGGCTGCTGATGACCGTGCCCGGCGCAAACAAGATTGCCGTGGTCGACCTCAATACCATGCAGGTCGCGCAGTCAATCGAGACGCCGCCTGACCCCGAGGAAGTGATTGTACAGCCAGGTGGAAAGACGGCCTGGGTCTCCTGCCCTAATTCTGCACAAGTGGCAGAGATTGACCTGGCGACCTGGAAGGTCACGAGGCAGATCGCGACGGGGAAGTCGTCGGACGGGCTAGCGTGGGCCCGAGCAAAGTAAGGCAGACCGTCGGGTAAAGGAACCGAGCCCCGGCAATTTTTACCATTCCGCAATCGATGTCAACAGGTAATCCTTACAGTTTGAGCAGAAAAAAATACATAGTCGGGCTGCCTGCGGCAATAGCTTCCCTTTGGGGGAGTCTTATTCGTCAGCCATTTAAGTAGGCGGCCGTTTTGGTCTTTTAAATGCTGCATGTCAGGCAACTCAAGAAGGTACCTTTAGCTCTCCGTGCCGGAGGGCGCTACTCAGGAAGAAGGATCCGGAACACAAAGTGTGAATATCCACTTTGGTTCCGGATCCGGGGTCAACCCTTTAAATAAGTGCCGCTTGCGGGTAGAACACTTAGCAGGAAGGAACCAACATGGCGAGTCGGGTTCTGCACCATCATGTTGAAGCGGAACAGATAGATGCCACGACTCGGTCGACCAAGGCTTATACGGGCCTTCTGGCAGGATTCCGCGGGTTCGAAACCACCCTATTTTCGCGGCCGGTGATAGACATTAAAATTTCAAGAGTGGAGACCCTGCACGGCGCCAAAGGCGCAATGGTTGCGGTTGGTCTCGAAGCTGCCGCAGCGCTCTGTCTCTTCGGCGTCTGGGGAATCTGGCAGATTCTTCGCTAGAAGTTCCGCTCTACCCGCTCAATCCTCATGAAATGACAGGCGTTGCGCACGGTGGCACGAGTGTGCCCATTTCTGCTCCCGCTTATTTCAAAGACTCCTGCCACTCCCGATCCCGGTAGCTTTCGGGCTACCGATCGCTCGGGCTGAGGTATCAAGAACTCTGTGCCGCTAACTTCTTAGGCTTCAGTCCTAGCAATTTTGGCAGTGTTCCCGCCCGGGCAAAAGGCTGGAGACTGGGGCAACGCATTTATTTTTTGGCGACGTAGTGTTGAAGAACGCACCACACAGTCTGTCTTCCTCGCTGGGGAGACTGGCCCAGGAGTAAGGAAAGGAAAACCATGGAGTTAGACCTCAAGATCGACCGCTCTCCTATTCGGGAATTTGGTCACAGAGGTTTTGTGCTCGCGCTGCCCCGGCCAGCAGCAATGCCCATTGTTTAGTGCCCCGGACAAACCCGTGTTGCGAATTTTTGCAAGGAAGGGAACGACCATGAAGCATGGAGAGTCTGTGCAATCCAGGATTCTCGTTGTTGACGACAATCAGGTCATCGCCCTGACACTGGGCGCAATTCTGGAAGAAGCAGGATACGAGGTTGCCAGTGCCTTTAGCGGCGAGGAAGCAATCGAGAGAGCAGAAGCGTTTCTCCCTAAACTTCTGCTGTCTGACATATCCATGCGCCCAATGAATGGGATTGAAGCGGCGGTCCAGATAACAGCAAAGTTACCTGACTGCAGAGTGCTGTTTCTTTCCGGCAACCCGTCCATCGCGGACTGCTCGGAAGCTCCTCCCCCGGAACGCCTCGTATACAGTTTCCTATCGAAACCGACTCCAGTACCCGATCTGCTGAGCGCGATCGCATGTATGCTGCCGGCCAGGGATGCACCCGGCGAGGAGGCTGGCTTGGAAATCGAACCTGGGTACAGAAAGATGGCCCGGCCCGATTCGCGTCGGACGGCGAGACCCGCCTGGCCACACCTGACGCCGGCCAGCGAAATCGCTTGTGACGTCTCAGGAAAGACCGCTCCGCCACCGAGTGTCTTTGCAGACGGGAAGGCTGGGTTTCGGCCATGTAATCCGCTGGTCGCGCAGGGCTGACGCACTACAGCATCGTTTCGGGCGACAGATCGGCTTCCCCATTGAGCAGCGGAGAAGAATCAGGGCCCCCTCCTTCGTTGCTCAGCTGCGGCGAAGGCATCGGGTGCAAAACGGCTGTCCCTTTTTTCGACTCGCCGCCGCAGCGGGCCACCTCGACCACTCAGGATAAGTTGAGCGCTTTTGGGGAGTGGGACAGCGATTCCTATCTTTCACCGGCCTCGACTGCTGCGAACCTCTATTCGGCGGGCGGAGCTTCGGGCCGGGCCGGCGGCGTAAGCACAAATCCTTTGCGAACCAGGACAAAGCCCTCCTGCGGCAACTCGGCCTGCAGAAGTTGGCTGGCGGGACCCGAGAACAAGTCGGTCGTCCCACCAGCGATCGTGGCGACCAGGTGATGCACAATGACGGGTTTGCCGTCCAGCGTGCCCTGCTGATCGGGATACGTGGCTAGCTGGATGGGCTCAACCGACCCGGCCTGCTTGGGAATGATGGCCCACAGGTCCCGGTTATTGTGGTTGACGGCGAGCGCCAGCAGCGTCTCGAGCGCGCCAGGATCGAAGTCGGGGAGGAAAACAGCGGCGGGATGCGCCGCCAGCCGGGTGGTTGAGCTGCGGCCGTTGGCCGAGATATTCATCAGCATCTGCGCCGAATCCGGCTCGGCTGTGACATGCACCGCCGAGCCGTTCACGGCGGCGCTCAGTTCCACATGCTCGAGCTGGTTGGCAGAGGAGAGCCGCTCATTCTTTGAGAGGGCGTAATCCAGACCCTGCATTGCGACGCGTACCAGCGAGGTCGACTCGTAGCCATCGGGTGTCACGATGAGGTCAAAGGTGGCCGTGCCCACCGTGGTGCCACGCTGGCTGACGGTGAAGCTCCCCTGGGCCAGAGCAGCCGAGGGTCCGATTGAAACAAAGGCAAGCAGTCCCGCAAGCGGGAGAAGAACAAAAATGCGCACACCCATCTCCATCGCGCTGCATGGTTAGACACGTAATGAGGGGGAGAGTTGCGATGAGACAGCTTTGAGCCTCTAGTTTCTAGCACCACGGTCGCGTAAATAGGTGTTTTCCCAGGTCTCAAAATCGAGACCTGGGGCACCCAAGTTGGTGGGCACTATTACCAAATCAGCAGATCACGATACCGGCCAAGTTCCTGTCTCCCACCCAATTTTGAGGCGGAAGATTCAGCCACGCACCGTGACAGCAAAGCTAGAGGCTATGAGCTAGCGGCTGAAGGCTGTTTTATCCCTTGGCAAGGGCGAAGCGCTTATTCACTTCGGGCCAGTTGACCACGTTCCACCATGCGGCCAGGTATTCGGGGCGGCGGTTCTGGTACTTCAGGTAATAGGCGTGCTCCCAGACATCATTCCCGAGGATGGGATACAGGCCCTGGCTCAGCGGCGAGTCCTGGTTGGCGGTGGTCATCACTTTGAGCTTTCCACCGGTAAAGACCAGCCAGCCCCAGCCGGAGCCGAATTGCTTGGCAGTGGTCTCATTGAAAAGTTTCTTGAAGGCCTCAAAATCATTAAAGTCGGCGGCGATCTGCGCAGCGATTGCGCCGGTGGGCGCGCCCCCTACTCCGGGACCCGCAGGAGCCATGATGTTCCAGAACATGCTGTGATTGGAGTGGCCGCCACCATTGTTGCGCACGGTCGCTTTGATGTCCTCGGGTACCTGGGCCAGGTCGCGCAGCAGGTCGTCGACTGATTTGGAAGCGAGGTTGGGGTGTTTTTCAAGTGCGGCATTCAGATTAGTCACGTAGGTCTGGTGGTGCTTGTCGTGGTGTAGATGCATCGTCTCCGCATCGATATAAGGCTCGAGAGCGGCGTAGTCGTAAGGCAGCGGTGGAACTGTGTAAGCGACTGCTACTTCTGGTGCCATTGGGGAATCTCCTTCATTCGGAATTGTACTGTGATGGCTGAGCGGTTTCGACCGCTTAGCAGTGTGGGCTGCAGGTCAAGGGGACCCGGCCGGTCAGAGTTCAGGTCTCAGGGTCAGGAAGGTCAACGTCCGGCTGCAATGTAATCTTCACACACCAGCCCCGCCCCTATGTTCTGATGGATGCGGGACGACCCGGTCAGGGTGCCCAGTAATTCTGCCCGGGGTTTTCCGCCGGGGTTCCGAAACCTTCTTGCTTCACGAATCATCGATTAGGAGAACGGATCTGCTCATTTTGAACTTTCCCAAAACACAACTGGCGCTGAATGATGAATAATCAGCCACTCTATCGTTGGCTTGACCAACAAGGCGAGGCCTTTGGCGCGCCTGGCCTTGAGCCGCGCTGGACCTCGAGCGTCAAAGACGCTGTGGGGACAGCCTATTCCGCTTCCTGTCGGGTATGGTTCACCTGCTCGCACGGCATCTTGAACGAGCTTTATCACCCGACCATCGACAGCGCCCAGGTCAGGGACATGGAATTCCTCGTCACCGACGGAGAAACGTTTGTCCATGAAGAAAAGCGGGACCTGATCACGACCTTCGAGTACATTCACAAAGAGGCGCTTGGGATTCGTTATGTGAACCGCGATCCCGATTGCCGATACACCCTCACCAAGGAAATCATTTGCGATCCGCACCATAGCGTGGTTTTGCAGCACGTGCGCCTTGAAGGTCACGAGGAACTTGTACCGCGCCTGAAGATTTATGCGCTTCTGGCGCCGCACCTCAACGGTGGAGGAGCCGGCAATGCGGCGCGAGCCCTCGACGTGGCCGGTCACAAGATGCTGCTGGCATGGAAAGATCGGTGGTCGCTTGCCATGGGCGCGAATTGCGGCTTTTCGCGGGTGAGTTGCGGGTTTGTGGGCGCAAGTGACGGCTGGCGCGACCTGATGGAACATTTCAAGATGACCTGGGAGTTCGGGTCGGCTACAAACGGCAATCTTGCGCTCCTTGGCGAACTCGACCTGGGCAATGCGGGAGCAGACGGTGCGCGGGAATTCACGCTGGCGATCGGGATCGGCGAAGGAGATCATACCGCGTTACAAAAGACAGTAAGCGCGATGTCCGCGCCTTTCGAGCAGAATCGCACCCGGTTCATCGAGCAGTGGCATCGCGCCGCAAACCCCGAGTGGCTGGCCGCCAAATCGAGCGACGACGGCAAACTGATGCGGGCCAGTCATAACGTGCTATTGGCACACGAGGACAAGACTTTTTCCGGAGCATTTGTGGCTTCGATGTCGATTCCGTGGGGCCAGGTGCACGGCGATGACGATCTGGGCGGTTACCACCTGGTGTGGACCCGCGATATGGTGCAGACCGCAAGTGCTCTGCTGGCCTGCGGACGCGCCGAAACTGCCAAGCGGGCGATGGTTTATCTTGCCTGCACGCAAAAACCCGATGGCAGCTTCGCTCAGAATTTCTGGGTGGATGGACGCCCTTACTGGTCCGGCGTGCAACTGGATGAAGTAGCTTTTCCGCTGATCATGGCATGGAGGCTCTGGAAGGTCGACGGGCTGGGCGACACGGACATCTTCCCCTTTATCGAACGCGCTGCGGGCTTTCTGGTGCGTCATGCGCCCATCACGCACCAGGACCGCTGGGAGGAGAATGCGGGCTATTCGCCCTCCACATTGGCGGCGGTGATTTCAGGACTGATCTGCGCGGCAGAGATCGCGCGTGCCCGCGACGCGACGGAACTAGCCTGCTTCTATGAGGATTTTGCCGACTGGATCGATTTTCATCTGGAAGACTGGACCGTCACCAACGAGGGCGTGCTGCTTGCTTCGGTCCCGCGCCACTACATGCGCATCCGGCCGCCGGAGAAGGGCGAGGCCTACTCCTGTGAGAGCTGCGGAACAGAGATCATCCGGATTCAAAATCGGCCTCCGGGCTCCCGTACGGAGTTTGAAGCGCGCGAAATTGTGGATGCGGGCTTTCTTGAACTGGTGCGCTATGGAGTCCGGCGCGCCGATGATCCGCTGATCATCGACTCGCTCAAAGTGGTGGATGCGGTTCTCAAGCGCGGACTGCCGCAGGGGCCGGGCTGGATTCGCTACAACGGGGACGGCTACGGCCAACGGCCCGACGGCGGCCCATACCAGGGCTGGGGGCAGGGTCGGGTTTGGCCGCTGCTGACTGGTGAACGCGCCCACTACGAACTCGCAGCCGGCAAAGACATTACCCCGCTGATTGCGGCTTATGAGCGCTTTGCGACGATGGGACAGATGATGCCGGAACAGGTGTGGGACGAGCCGGATCGCCCCGAAGCTCGCCTGGTGCTGGGCAAGCCGGCTGGTTCCGCGGTGCCGCTGGTGTGGGCACATGCAGAATACCTGAAACTGCTCCGTTCGGCCGTGGATGGCAAGGTCTTCGATCGCATCGAACCTGTGTGTGCGCGCTATAGCGAGCGAAGCGGCCAGAAGAAGCCGCGAAAAGATCTCGAGTTCTATACTTTTCGACGGCCCATTCAACAGATTGCAGCAGGCGACACGCTGCGCATTATCGATGAGGAGCGCTTCCAGGTGAGGTGGTCCAATGACGATTGGCGCACGGTGCAAAATACCCCCAGCCGTAGTTTGGGGTGCGCGGGCCACAGTGCCGACATTTCGCCTGCGGCAAATCAGCAGAGCGGTGGGCTATCATGGACTCTTTACTGGCCGGGGCAGGATCGCTGGCTCGGCTACAACGTGAACGTCAGAATTGAACCCCCGGCAAATTGATACGTCCCTCGTATTTCATCGAAAGGACCCGCGTCAGCGGGCGCGAACTCATATGACCCCCAGTCTTGCTGCTCTCTCCATTGACGAACTTTCCATTGATACTTTGCGGCTGCTTGCCGTGGATGAGGTGGAAAAGGCAAACAGCGGCCACCCGGGAGCTCCACTGGGCGACTCCCCGATTGTGTATCTGCTCTACCACAAATTGATGAAGCACAACCCCGCGCATTTTAAATGGCCGGACCGGGACCGCTTTGTGCTTTCGAATGGCCACGCTTCGGCCATGCTCTACGGCGCGCTTTATCTTTCCGGGTACAACCTAACGCTGGACGACCTGAAGTCCTTCCGGCAGTGGCATTCCAAAACGCCCGGCCACCCTGAGTCCCTTGACACCGAAGGTGTCGAAGTGACTACCGGCCCTCTTGGCCAGGGCTTCGGCATGGCCGTGGGCATGGCCATGGCCGAAAGGCACCTCGCTGCTGTTTACAACCGTCCCGGTTTCGAAATCGTGAACCATTACACCTATGCGCTCTGCGGCGACGGCGATCTGATGGAAGGCGTCTCCCATGAGGCGTCTTCGTTGGCCGGAACGCTGGGGCTGGGCAAGCTCATCGTTCTCTACGACGACAATCTCATCTCGCTCGACGGGCCGACTGAGCTGAGCTTCACCGAGGATGTGCTGAAGCGCTACGAAGCGTATCACTGGCACGTGCAGCGCGTGGCCGACGGCAACGATCTTCCAGCCATTGAAGCGGCGATTGAAGCGGCAAAAGCGGAGACCACCCGGCCGTCGTTCATCGCTGTGCGCACCGTGATCGGCTACGGCAGTCCGAGAGCCGGTACTAACAAAGTGCACGGTGAAGCGATGAGCCCGGCAGACACCGCGGCGACCAAGAAGTTCTTTGGCTTCCCCGAGGACAAGAGCTTTTACGTACCCGAGGAGGCGCTCGCCAACTGGCGCCAGGCCATTGATCGCGGCAAAGCACTCGAGTCGGAATGGAACCAGCTTTTCGAGGGGTATCGCGCACAATTCCCAGATCTCGCCGCGGAGTTTGAGCGAACCCAAAAGAACATCCGCAGAGAGGGATGGGTTAAAGCGATCCCGAGCTTTCCGGCGGGCAAGCCGATGGCCACGCGCAACGCCGGTGGTACGGTGATGAACGCCATTGCCGACGTGGTACCGGAGCTCTTCGGCGGCGCTGCGGACTTGACCTCCTCGACCAAAACAATCTTTAAGCCCGGCGCCAACTTTCACGTCGATCCCGCCGGCCGCAACGTCTATTTTGGAGTGCGCGAATTTGGCATGTGTGCCGCGGTTAATGGCATGGCCGCCCACGGGGGGCTGGCGCCTTTCGGATCGACCTTTTTCTGTTTCTCGGATTATTGCAAGCCGGCCATTCGCATCGCTGCGTTGTCACGCACGCATTCGCTGTTCATTTTCACGCACGACTCGATCGGCCTGGGCGAGGATGGTCCGACTCACCAGCCCGTCGAACAGTTGATGATGTTGCGGGCTGTGCCATTCCTCACCGACTATCGCCCTGCAGACGCAAATGAAACCGCGGCTTGCTGGCGTCTCGCGTTGGAGCGCAGCGGACCATGCTTTTTCGCTCTCACACGCCAGGATTTGCCGGTTATCGATCCGGCTACGCACGACGCCTATGCAGACGTCAGCAAGGGCGCGTACGTTCTGCAAGATGCGTCGAATGCCAAGGTCATTTTGATCGGCACAGGTTCTGAAGTCTGGCCGTGCGTGGATGGCGCAAAGCTTCTTGCCGCCGAAGGTATCGCGGCGCGCGTGGTCAGCTTTCCGAGCTGGGAGATTTTTGAAGAGCAGTCGGCCGAGTACAAGGCGAGCGTCCTGCCGCGCGGCGTGCCCAAGCTGGCTGTTGAAGCAGGTTCCCCGCTGGGCTGGTGGAAATACGTGGGCCAGGACGGCGATGTCATTGGTCTCGACAGGTTTGGTGCGTCGGCGCCGGGTCCAATTGTGCTTAGGGAACTGGGATTCACGGCCGAGAACGTGGCCGCGAAGGCCAAGGCGCTTTTGAAGAAATAGCGGGGTTAGCCGCGCTTCGCGCATGTTAGCGGAGTTCGCATGGATCGACGGGGTGCTAACTCCAACTCCGCTAGCTTCGCAAGCCTGCTTACAGGAAAGGAATTGCAGTGAAACTTGTTATCGGCTCCGACCACGCCGGCTTTCCTCTCAAGGAAGAGGTGCGGGCATATCTCACCAAGGCAGGTCACGAGATTATCGACCTGGGCGCGTATCGGGTCGAACCGCAGGATGACTATCCCGATTTTGCCGAGCGGGTGGGGGAAGCCATCAACCGTGGAGAGGCGCCCCGCGGCATTCTCATCTGTGGCTCGGGTGTAGGCGTTTCGGTTGCGGCCAACAAGATTCCCGGTATTCGTGCCGCGATGTGCCACGACACCTACTCGGCGCATCAGGGCGTTGAACATGATGATATGAACGTGCTGGTGTTGGGTGCGCGCATCATTGGCTCAGCGCTCGCCTACGAACTGGTGGATGCATTCGTCAGGGCCGTATTCTTCTCCAACGAACCACGATTCACCCGACGATTCAAGAAGGTGCTGGCCATCGAGGCCAGGTATCAGTGCGGTGACGGCTCAAACAATCCCCGCTGACGACGTGGACGAATTCCACAGCGCGGTCCGCTTGGCCGGCTCGACTTCATCAGACAGTAACCGAACCCGCGCAGAATAGCGCTGGACGCATCACAAAGGACGCCGATGTTCCCCTTCGACGTGATCCTCTTCGATGTTGGCGGAGTCCTGCTGACGAACGGCTGGGATCATTGCGAACGTGCAGTGGTGCTGGACCAGTTTCACCTGGATCATGCCGCTTTTGAGGTCCGCCACACTGCGCAGAATGATGCCTGGGAACGGGACCTGATCGATCTGAGAGCTTATCTCGATGCGACGGTGTTCTACGAATCGCGAAACTTCTCGCATGTCGAGTTTTTCGCAGCCATGTGCGCACAATCGCGGTTGCTCCCCGATGGGGCATTGGGAATCTTGAAGAAACTTGCAGCATCGGATAAGTGCATGGTCGGAGTGCTGAACAATGAGGCGCGTGAGCCGAACCGGTACCGGTTTGACACTTTTGGTTTGCGTGGCTGCATCGGGTTCGCGTTCAGTTCCTGTTTTCTGGGCCTGCGTAAACCCCAACCGGCCATTTATCGGCGGGCGCTCGACATTCTCGGCAAGCCTGCGGGACGTATCTTGTTTATCGACGACCGGGCGGAGAACCTGGTGACCGCAGCATCAGAAGGTATGAAGACGATTCTTTTTGAGGGCGCGGAATCTTTGCGTAGCGACTTGACGGACCTGGGAGTTTTTTAAAACGGATTGGAAGGAGATTCAATATGCAACTCGGAATGATTGGTTTGGGGAAGATGGGCGGCAACATGGCGGAGCGGCTGCGGCTGGGCGGCCATCAGGTCGTTGGTTTCGATTTCAACGCTGAGGCGGTCATGCGGCTCACCGATTCAGGCAACGTGGGTGCTGCAACGCTGGATGAAATGGCACAGAAGTTGAAGGGCCGGCGGGCGATCTGGATCATGGTGCCGCAGGGAAAGCCGGTGGACGACACGATTGCGAAGCTCGAACCCCTGCTCAATCCCGGCGACATTCTGATCGATGGCGGCAACTCGAATTACAAGGATTCGATGCGCCATTACAAAGAAGTGACCGCGAAGGGTTTTCAGTTTGTTGACGTGGGTACGTCGGGCGGCGTGTGGGGCCTGAAAGAGGGCTACAGCATGATGATTGGCGGAGACAAGGAGCCGGTCGAGTTTTTACGGCCGATCTTTGAGACCCTGGCTCCCGGCAAAGACAAAGGCTGGGGACACGTCGGTCCTGCGGGCGCGGGTCACTTCGTGAAGATGGTTCATAACGGAATCGAATACGGCCTGATGCAGGCGTATGCCGAGGGATTCACCATCCTTGAAAAGAAGGAAGAGATGAACCTGAACCTGCCGCAGATTTCTGAGATATGGCGTTACGGCAGCGTGGTGCGGAGCTGGCTGCTTGATCTGACCGCGGATGCGCTCTCGAAGAATCCGACACTGGACGGGCTGGAGCCGTATGTTGCCGACTCCGGCGAGGGCCGCTGGACGGTCTTTGAGGCGATCGATCTGAACGTATCGGCGCCGGTGATTACCGAGTCGCTCATCCGCCGCATTCGCTCCCGCGAGGAGAATAACTTCACCGATAGAATGCTGGCGATCATGCGCAATGAATTCGGCGGCCACGCAGTGAAGAAGGACTGAACGACAGGGAACAGGGAATAGGCAATAGGGAACAGGGCACGGAGATCAGCGCAGGAGGAGGTCAAGCGAGTTATGGCTACAGTGCAGATGAAAGTCCATCCGGAGGATCTTTCCCAGATTCCGCCCCATGGTGAGCGGATCCCCGAGCCGGTCATCATGGTGATCTTCGGCGCGTCGGGCGACCTGACCAAGCGCAAGCTACTCCCCGCGCTCTTCCACCTGGAGCAGAATGGACTGCTTCCGAAAAAGTACGCCATCGTGGGCGTAGCGCGCCGTCCGCTGGGCGGTGAGTTTGCGGCCGATATGCGCGAAGGGATTATCGAGTTCGGGGGTACGAAGTCGGACGATCCCAAACTCGATGAATTCATCAAGAACATCAGTTATTTTGCGCTGAACTTCGACGACCCGGCGCATTACGATGCTCTCAAGGCCGAGTTGGACCGCATTGATACGGAAAAGAACATCGGCGGTAACCGGCTGTTCTACCTTGCCACCGCGCCCGAGTTTTTTGCGGAGATCATCGAGAACCTGGGTTCGCACGGTATGGCGACGCCGGAGCATGGACACGCGGCGGTGGTGATTGAGAAGCCGTTTGGGCACGATCTCGACTCGGCGCGCGAACTCAATCACCAGGTCAATGCCGTTTTTCAAGAGAGCCAGGTCTTCCGCATCGACCACTACCTGGGCAAAGAGACGGTACAGAACATCTTGGTGTTCCGCTTTGCCAACGGTATCTTCGAGCCGATCTGGAACCGTAATTACATCGATCATGTCCAGATCACCGCAGCCGAAACGCTGGGGGTCGAGGGCCGCGGGCCGTTCTATGAGAAAGCCGGGGCGCTGCGCGATGTGGTGCAGAACCACATGATGGAGTTGCTGAGCTTTGTGACCATGGAGCCGCCCTCAAGTTTTGAGTCGGAGAGCGTGCGCCGGGAAAAAGTGAAGGTGTGGCAGTCGATTCCGCCTGTGCCGATTCTCAACACCGTGCGCGGCCAGTATGGGCCGGGCATAGTCGAAGGAAAGCGCGTTGTCGGCTACCGCGAAGAAGAGCGCGTCGACCCCGAGTCGGCAACGGAGACTTACGCCGCTGTGCGCCTGGAGATCGAGAACTGGCGCTGGGCGGGCGTCCCCATCTATCTGCGCGCGGGCAAGCGGATGAAGAGGCGTGCTACGGAGATCAGTATCCAGTTCAAGCAGCCGCCGCTGTTGATCTTCAACCGCATGCAATCGAGCGGCCCTTGCCAGGAGATTCAGCCCAATCTGCTGACCATCCGCATTCAGCCGAACGAAGGAATCGCGCTGCGCTTCGGAGCCAAGGTGCCGACTTCGGAGATGAATGTTTGCCCGGTGAACATGGACTTCGACTACGCCGCGGCCTTCGGCACATCGAGCGCCAACGGCTATGAGCGGCTGCTGCTGGACGCGATGCTGGGCGATCAGACGCTGTTTGCGCACCGCGATGGCGTGGAAACGACGTGGGCTCTTTATACGCCGATTCTGCAGGCCTGGGCGCAAAAGTATCCGGAGGCATTTCCTAACTATTTTGCCGGTTCGTGGGGGCCGGATTGCTCCGACCGCCTGCTTGAGCGGGACGGCCACACGTGGCGCAACGACTTCGGCAAGAAGAGCTGAAGCGCGGGCGACGAGCCATTTGTGTGAGGCGCGCCCGTGCTCGTGGCGCTGTCGAGCGGCCCGTTATTCGCGGATTACTTTGACCAGGATTCCGTCGGGCAGTTCGCCTTCGATGAGGTGGACGACGCCGTTTTTCACCAGCCCTTCAAAGACTTGGCGTTGAGGCTTAGCGGGAGCCGGTGTCGTATCGCGCCTCTCTGGAAAACTGAGCCCGCCGAGCGGTTTTCCCGTCCCTCGGTCCATGGCCTCGTTGGCCAGGCGGTCGGCCTCCTGGTTGCCTCCGCGCAGGGTATGGCGGATCTCAAAGTGCTCCAGACGGTCGGCGCGCTGCCTGGCTTCTTCCCATAATGGGCGCAGGCCGGGGCTGGCCACCTTGTAGCGGCCCTTCATCTGGTTCACCATCAGTTCCGAATCCGAGATAACGCGCAACTTCTTCACGCCTTGCTCGAGGGCCCAGTTCAGCACTGCCAGGAGTGCCTTGTACTCGGCATAGTTGTTGGTCTGGCGACCCAGGTACTCGCTCAGGCGCGCTGCAACACGGCCGTCCGGGTCTTCGATTACCGCGCCATAGCCGGCGGGGCCGGGATTGCCGCGCGACCCGCCATCGCAGTGGGCAACGTACCATCCACCTGCTTCTTTGCCGGCGCCTTCGAGGCCTGAAAACAGATTCTCGCTCATTAGTGACCAGTGTAACGGGCGCGGGTGAAACCGGCGTTGGGCGGCGCTCACCAAGCGGCACTGGGCGCGTCTATTTGAGTGCATCTGTTCTCGATTCGCCGGAGCGGAGATTCGATGGCAAGCGAAGCTGCGACTTACCCCTTGTCCCCGGCCGGGGCGCCGGCACCCTTAGCATGGTCAGCCAGAAGGAGGATACAATCCTTCCAAGGTATGGCTGTATCGAGGGCAATGGACGGACCGAACCGCGCCCAGGAGCGCCTGGAAGCGCGTGCGCCGGAGATGGAACTGATTCGTCAGGCACAGGCTGGGTCGCGGGTGGCCTTCGATTCCCTGGTGCGCCAATACGAACAGCAGGTTTTGCGCCTGGCTCTGCACCTCACCGGCTCAGAACACGACGCGGAAGACATCTACCAGGAAGCTTTTCTGAAGGCCTTCCGGTATATCGGGAACTTCCGCTTCGAGTGTTCCTTCTACACCTGGATTTACCGGATCGTGACCAACCTATGCCTCGACCAATTGCGGCGGCGCAAAACCCGCCGTGAGGATCAGGCCGTGATGCTCGATCACTCCGGCGACGAAATCGACTTGCTGGCGTCGGTCTCAGACAACCGGGCGTTTTCCAATCCGGCGAGGGAACTGGACCGCAAGGTGCTGGGCGAAAAGATTCAAGCAGCGCTGGGCAAGCTCACCCCGCGCGAGCGCATGGTTTTTGAACTGAAGCACTACCAGGGTCTCCGCCTGCGCACCATCGGAGAAATGTTAAACACCACGGAAGAAACCGCCAAGAATACGCTCTTCAGAGCGACAAAGAAGTTGAGAACACAACTGGCGGGGTTGCGGTAAAGCGTCCGGCCGGTCCTTTTGGACTGCGGAATTTCGGACGTGGACTGGGTCATTTAGAGGCTGGAAGGACGTAACGAGATGAATTGTGAATTAGCTCACGAGCGAATCGTGCTGGCGGCTTATGGGGAGCTGCCCGATGAAGAAGCGCACGAGTTGGACCGGCACTTGACGACCTGCGCCGGGTGCCTTGAAGAGCGCGAGCAGTTGATGGCGCTTCGGACGCTGGCTTCGCTGCACCCGGTAAGTGAGCCGCCCGCCAATCTGATCGCGCGCTCCCGGATGCGTCTTGAGGAAGCTTTGGACGCCCTGCCACCCAAGCGCTGGTACGAGCGGTTGAGCACTCGACTGATCTACAACGTTGCCAGCCTTCAGGCCGCGCCGGCAGCGGCCTTTTTGCTGTTGATTGTCGGTGCCGGCGCAGGCAGCCTGGCCGGCTATGAATATGCGCAGGGCCGCGCGGCGCAAACCGCAACCCGGGCAACGCAGGCCTCCAGCGCTCAGCCGCCTACGGCAGTAGTTCCGGCAGATGTCGCCAGCATCTCGAGCATCGTGCAGGAGCCCAACAGCGAAGTTGTCGAGGTCCGCTACAACCAGGTGGTTCCGCAGCGTATTCAGGGCTCACTGGATGACCCGGCTATTCGCCAGTTGTTGATGATGGCGTCAGAAGACGCAACCTCGGCCGGTGTGCGCGACGATTCTGTCGGACTGCTGGCAGCCGAATGCCGCGCGGGCCACAGTTGCAACCAAGCCGGCATTCGCGACGCGCTCATGGTATCGCTCCGCTATGACAAGAATGCGGGCGTGCGCGAAAAAGCATTGAAGGGGCTGGAGCCCTATGTCACCCAGGACATGCGCGTGCGGGACGCTGTTCTCGAGGCACTTTTGAACGACAGTGACCCTCGCATCCGTACCACTGCCATCAATATTCTGGAGCCGGTTGAGGCCGACACCAGCGTGCGCCAGGTGTTATCGAACGTCGCCAATTCTGATCGGAACCCCCAAATCCGCAATGTGTCCCGCCAAGTACTGAGCCGGGCACCGGAAATTCAGTAAGAACTACCCGTTGAGCCCGTGGCACCGTCCATATAGAGTGCAGGGCCGGGTAAGAGAAGTTCGGGAGAAGAACCACCATGAACAACTTTTTGAGGCCGTACTATCATTTCGAAGTCGCCATCCTGCTGGGTTTGGGCATGGCCGTGGCGCCACCTGGCGCGGGAGCGCAATCATCCGGGATTGCTCAAGCGATCGAGGGCCCGAGTCCGGTTCTGCACTCCACTTCACAGGGCTATCTGGGCGTGCTGGTGGGGGACGTCGATAACGATTCCGCGCCAAAGCTCAAGCTCAAAGACGTGCGTGGCGCTGTTGTCACGCTGATTGACCACGATGCTCCAGCGGCGCAAGCCGGCATCCACGTGAACGATGTTGTGCTGCAACTGAACGGGCAGCCCGTCGAAGGCGCAGAACAGTTTGGCCGCATGCTCCGCGAAATTCCCGCCGGCCGCAAAGTCAGCCTGGTGATCAGCCGCGATGGCAACATTCAAACCATTGCCGTCGAGCTCGTGGATCACAAGAAAATGGAGCACGATGTCTGGAACAAGCTCGGCGACAGCAGCGACGAATTTTCGCCGGGTCCCGGCATGGGCATCCTCACGGGCGGGGGCGACGTGCCGCTGTCGGGGGGCTTCCACATGCCGTTCTTCGGCAGCAGCCTCAATGTAGGCGCGCTGGTTGAGCCGCTCACTTCGCAGATGTCTGAATACTTGGGCGTGCCGAGTGGGCTTATGGTCAAGCAGGTGGCGCGCAAGAGCGAAGCCGCAGCAGCCGGGTTGAAGGCATTTGACGTGATTCTCAAGGTTGGACCTGAAGGCATCGCCACGACCGCCGACTGGGACCGCGCTTTGCGCTCGAACCAGGGCAAGCCCGTACAGGTCACCATCCTGCGCGACCGCAAACAGCAGACGTTGACCTTGCAGGTGGATTCAAAGCATCGCCACGCCGAGCTTGAAGACCTGTTTTGCGCAGGCGATTGCCCACAGTTCGCCATGCTTGATCCGGAAATCGCGTCCCAGATGGCGCAGCAGTTTGCCGGCCAAGCGGATGCGATGGGCGAGCAGATGCAGGAATTCGAGAAGCAGTTGCAGCAGCAACTTGGCTCCAAGGACTTCGGCATGAGCCCAAAAGAAGCTGAGCAATTGCGTGACAGCCTCAAGAGTCAGGGCTTCGAATTCGAGCAGAAGCAGCTCGATGAATTCAGACAGCAGATGGAGCAGTTCCGCAAGAATTTCAACCCGGAAGACTTCAAGCTCGATCCGAAGCAGATGGACGAGTTGAAGCAGCAGATGGAGCAATTCAAGCAACAGATGGAAGAGATGCAATTCCAGGAGTTCGGCCACTTCGTCTAGAAGTCCATCCACATTGCAAAAAGGCGCCGCCGGAACTTCCGGTTGGCGCCTTCTTTGCGCCAGACAAAATGCCTTCCAGTCCTACTTTGCCGGTTCCATCCAAAATCCCGGCGTTGAGCGGGAAATTGCCACTTCCTCGTCCGTCATGTCGACCGAGACATCCGCAAAGAGCGGAGTGCTCAGATAGCGTTCCCCGGTGTCCGGCAACATGCACAGAATCGTCGATCCCTTCGGAGCCTCCGCCGCCACGCGCAGCGCCCCCGCAAACGTTCCGCCCGATGAAATGCCGACGAAGATCCCTTCCTTGCGCGCAAGTTCCTTGCTGCACTTCATCGCCTCTGCGTTCGGCACGCGCAGCACCTGCCTGATCACCTTTGAATCGACAGCGTCCCCTGTCAGCTTCGGGATAAAGTCCGGGCTCCATCCCTGCATGGGGTGTGGCTTCCACGCGGGATGACCCGTCGCCGCAGATCCATCCGGATTCCGCTCCTGCGGAACTCCGCTTGAAAGCATGGCTGCGTCATCCGGCTCGCACACCACGATCTTCGTTTCGGGGCGTTCTTTCGCCAACACCCGCGCCACGCCCTTCAGCGTGCCGCCGGTTCCGAATCCCGTTACCCAGTAATCCAGTCGTTCGCCCTTGAAATCCTCCAATATTTCTTTGGCCGTGGTGCGCGAATGCATGTCGGCATTGGCCTCGTTCTCGAACTGCCGGGTATAAAACCAACCATGCTTCTCCACCAGTTCGAGGGTCTTTTTAACCATGCCTACGGCGCGGCCGGAGGCAGGTGTGATCACCACCTTTGCCCCTAGAAACCGCATCAGCTTGCGCCGCTCTATGCTGAAGGTTTCCGCCATCGTCACCACCAGCGGATAGCCTTTGGCCGCGCACACCATCGCCAACCCGATCCCTGTATTGCCGCTTGTCGCCTCAACAACCGTCTGGCCCGGCTTCAGTTGCCCGGTCCTCTCCGCATCCTCAATCACGCCCAGCGCAAGCCGGTCCTTCACTGAGCCCAGCGGGTTGAAAGCCTCCACCTTCACATACAGATTCACATCGGGCGGTGCAAGCTTGTTGATTCTCACCACGGGAGTGTTGCCGACTGTTTCAAGAATGTTCGCGTATCTGCGCCCCATCGATCGAACCTCCGGATGCGCGGAATTCTACATGCCGCCGCCAAAGATTCGACAGCAAAAAGAAACAACTCTTCGGGTAAAATTCCCGCGAGGGTCGCCATGCCGAACAATGAGATTGTTGCAAAACGCGAGTCACCCCTGGAGATGACGTCAGAAGAGTTTCGAGTCGCAGGCCATCAACTTATCGATCGCATCGCCGGATTTATTGACTCGCTTCCCCAACGGCCGGTCACTTCGGCCGAATCGCCTTCTGAAGTTCGACAGGCTCTCGAGGCCGGGCGCGCTCTTCCGCAGCATGGAGCCGACCCGGCGCTGTTGCTCAATCGTGCTGCCGATCTGCTGTTTGATCACTCTCTCTTCAACGGCCACCCGCGCTTCTGGGGATACATCACTTCGTCGGCCGCGCCCATCGGCGCCCTTGGCGACTTGCTTGCCGCCGCCGTCAACCCCAATGTCGGAGCGTGGCCGTTGTCGCCGATGGCGAGCGAGATTGAAGCGCAGACCATTCGATGGATTGCTGAAATGCTGGGCTACCCCGTTGAGTGCGGCGGCTTGTTTGTCAGCGGCGGCAACATGGCGAACATCGTATGCTTTCTTGCGGCACGGCGGGCAAAAGCGGGAAGCGCCGTGCGCATCAAGGGGATGGACGGCGTTCATCTCCGCGCCTATTGCTCAACAGAGGCGCACACCTGGATTCAAAAGGCCGCCGACATTTGCGGTATTGGCACCGATGCCATCCGTTGGATTCCGGCGGGTGATGAAATGCGAATCAGCCTTCCCGCCTTGAGAGAGCAAATTCTCAGAGACATTGACGCCGGCGACAGGCCCGCGATCGTCGTTGGAAATGCCGGTTCCGTCAGCACCGGCGCGATTGACCCCCTGCCGGAACTGGCAGCACTTTGCCGCGAATTTAATCTCTGGTTCCATGTGGACGGAGCTTACGGGGCCCTTGCTGCCGTCATGCCCGACGCTCCCGCTGCGCTCTCCGCATTGCGCGAAGCAGACTCGTTGGCCGTCGATCCGCATAAGTGGCTCTATGCTCCCCTGGAAGCCGGATGCGCACTGGTGCGCGATCAAGAAAAGCTGCGCGACGCCTTTGCCTATCATCCTGTCTACTATCATTTCGGCGTCGAAGCCACAAATTACTTTGATCTTGGGCCGCAGAATTCACGCGGGTTCCGGGCCCTGAAAGTATGGCTCGCGCTGCAGCAGGCTGGCCTTTCCGGCTACCAGCAGATGATCTCCGACGATATCCGGATGGCACGAGCGCTCTTCGAGCGAATTCCGCAATATCCGGAACTTGAACCGCTTACTCAATCGCTGAGCATCACAACATTCCGTTTCGTGCCCGCGGGCCTCGATTGCGGCCATCCGAGCGTCGCCAGATATCTGAATGAGCTGAATTTGGAGTTGTTGACTCGACTCCAGACCAGCGGCGAAGCCTATCTCTCGAATGCCATGATCCACGGCAAATTCGCCTTGCGCGTCTGCATCGTCAACTTCCGCACATCGCAGGCAGATGTCGAAGCGCTCCTGCCCATCGTCCTAAGGATCGGGAAGGAATTGGACGCGGCGCTTCGGCCCGGAAACCTCAGCAATTAGACCCGCATTCGGCCCCGTCGAGGATGCGATTCCGATGACTCAGTAAACTCGCCGGAGTCTAAACTTCTGTGGTCCAGCTCTCTTGTGCGCATCTAAAAGGGAATACGCGGCCTGCGAAAAGGAGTTGGAACCGTGTGCTTGGGTAGGCGATTCATGCTGTGGGCGCTTCTGGCTGGACAATCGATCGCGGCCATGGCGCAGAATCCGAAGCAGTTTGTCGAGCGTGCCGTACAGACCGAACTTGCGGCAGATCGCGACGATCATTCCCGCTGGCTCTATTTTGATTTCGACCGCAGACCCGGAAACTCGGTGAAGCAGTGGGTGGCCGATACAGGCCAGGGCAGCTTGCATCGCGTACTGGTGCAGAACGGCCAACCGGTCCCCGTGGACGCTCAGCGTGCCAGGATGGATCGCTTCATCCATAATCCACAAGCGCAGGCAAAGCAGCACAAATCAGGTGAACACGACGACGAGCAGGCGGAAGAGATGCTTAAACTCTTGCCCAATGCGTTTGTCTGGTCGATTACGAGTACGCACAACAACCAGACCACATTGCACTTCAGGCCGGACCCCGATTTTCAGGCGCCGGACTGGGAGACCCGCGTCTTTGCTGCCATGGAAGGGGACTTGACGGTCGATAACAGTCAACTCCGCATTGTGAGCCTCAAGGGGCGGCTGATCCACGATGTCAAGTTCGCCTGGGGTCTGTTAGGAGACTTGAAGGCAGGCGGAACATTTGATGTGGAGCGGCGCGAAACCGGGCCTTCCGTATGGCAGATCACGGAGACGCATATTCATATCCAGGGGAATGCCTTGCTTTTCAAGGACATCTCTCAAATCGAAGACGAAGACAAGTCCCAGTTCAAGCCTCTTCCATCTCAAATCTCATGGAGTGAGGCAGAAGCCGAACTGATGAAGCAGGAGACAACGGTAGCCGCTGCCGGAAGATGATTCATGGCCGGCGCGAATTGACGCCGCTGTGGTCAGCCGCGATCAGTTAACGGCTGCAAAAATCTCTTCAGGGCCTTTTTGCTGGTGCCGCCTTGCTGCCAGGTGTGGTCGCGCTCAACATCACCTAAGTTGGACAGGACAAAATCGAGGCCCTCCCCATTTGCTCCCCAGCGTACGACTCTGGTCTGCACGGCGATCGAATCGGAAGGATCCTCTCCGCTGCTGTTTGCCCGCTGCAGCGTCATCGTAATCATTGTTCCGGGCAGCCACCGCTCATCGGTGAGCAGAAACAATCCCGTGTCGCTGATATCACCGACGCGCTGCGCCTGAGGAGTAGCGCCTGTCCAGCGATAAGCGACCAACTCCGGTGCAGGATGGCGGCTGGCTCGGCGGCGATCGGGGATGAGCATGCGCAGAACGCGACTTTTGAACGATTTCTTCTGGCTCTCCTGGGTTTCCGCCTCTACGGTCTGCTCCAGCATTTGCGCGGCGAGTTGCTCCTGGCGCAAACGCTCGTCCAGGAGCGATTCAGGCGGAGCTGCACCGTTGCCGCTTAGCGTTGTGGGTCGGGCATCCCCTCTGGGCACAAAGCGAACACGGCCACCATGGCCAGGAATACGGTCAAAGCGCCTCTCCATCTCCTCGGGAATGCAAATCACTAGTTGATCTCCAGGTTGCGTGTGCGACGAGTGAAGCGTGCGTGCCGGCAACACCAGTGCGCTCGCGGTTTGAGGTTCGATCTGGACGTAGCCGGCGGTGAGAAACAACTCAACTTCCTGAATGACCCGATAGTCTTCATTCAGGCAGACCAGATCGAAAGGAGCCAGTCCTGGAACCGAGGGAATACCGCGGTACGGCGTCAACCAAAGACCCGTTTCAGCAAACGCGAAAAGGTGTTCGATGAGCTTTTTCAAGGGCTCGGTCGTGCTGTCGACTTCCGCAACTTCGAGGCCGAGGAGACTTTCCCGAGTCAGGTTGTAGACACAGAACCTCTGCGATTCCATGTGGTCTTAATCCTTGTTCAGGCGGTCGGGTCTCTGGAGAAGCCCAAGGTTTTGTCTGATGTTTTGACTACACAACAATATAACGACACTCCTTTCTACTCATGTCGTTTTTCTGTGCTCAACAGCGCCTGACATTCGCCGCGGTGCCATGATGGGACTCCATAGCGGTCAAGAAACGATACATCATCCTACATACGTGTGACTTAGCAGGAACCGGCGAGTCAGCTTCTGCCGTTATCTATGCTGGTTCGCCTTCGCTTGGTGCGGCACGCAGATCACTGAAATTACGGTCGGAGGTTCGAGGAATTTATGACAGGGCAAAAAGAGGGGCTTACGGCTCTCGGGATGCGATCAGTGTGCGAGTTCCTGCTCCGCTCCGCGGAAGAGAGAGCGCATCGCGCGCAACACCCAACGCGCCATGATCGCGATCAGCAGTAAAAGTGCGGCAACAAAGGAGATGGCCCAGATTGGGCGGACGGTCGCCATCCAGGTGAGAAAAACGGCCATGAGGTCTTCGCCGAGGCTCAGCGTGATGTTAGAGAAGGGCTCAGGCGATGGCGTCACGATGGCGCGCGCGGCGGTTTTGCCTCCATGCGCGGCGAGGGCAATGGAGCCTCCGACGAGGGTGGCGACGAGGCGCTCGCCGGGGCTGAGCGCGGCTGTGGCCTGATAGGCGAGGAGCGCGGCGACGGGCACGCGAATGAAGGTATGTAGCGCATTCCAAAGGAGATCGAAGGCCGGAATCTTGTCAGCGAAAAACTCCACCACGAAGAGCGCGCCGCTGGCGGCAATTACGTACCAACTGGCCAGCAGGTGCAGGCCGGGCGGCAGGGCGAAGACGCCGGTGTGGGCCAGCAGGCCGAGGGTCGCGACTGTGGCGTAGACGTTGAGGCCCGCGGCGAAACTGACCGCGACCAGGAGGGCCACGAGTTCATCGCCGGGGAGTTTCATGGCGCTAGTATAGGGCTGGTTGTTGCTTGAACCGCAATTCCGCGTGCTGGCGTTCAGGAGCGGAAACGACAAAATTTGGTCGATTTTGGTATGCAAAAATGGCGCAGATAAGGATGATTTGCCCGCATTTGCTCGCATTTACTTGCACTGATAAATTCTGTAAGTTGCTGCTTATAGGATAGTTAATCTTGAAATCGCACAGTTTCACAGGATTATCGCAAAATTTTGCGGAAAGCATCGAGAAGCGTTGGCAGAAATCCTGCCTTGGCCTCTTCTCGCCCATTCCCATTGTGCGCCCAAGAGGCGAAATTATGTGCAAACGGAAACTGACGCGCATCAACGGTATTCTGACTTACCGAACGCGAGGAGGAGCGATGACCGACGAAACTGCTGTGCGACACACGCTTGATGAGTA
Source organism: uncultured Acidobacteriaceae bacterium (assembly GCA_963800145.1). Classification (GTDB taxonomy): domain Bacteria; phylum Acidobacteriota; class Terriglobia; order Terriglobales; family Acidobacteriaceae; genus Telmatobacter. The sequence continues at coordinate 1,087,730 of CAWCZX010000003.1, forward strand.
TTACCGCGCCTTCAGCACCTTGAGTGTTCAAGCCATTTTGCCTTACCTCAAGCAGCCAGCATTACTTGTGGGACCACTGGGAGTGATCCCACTGCCGACTCCTTCGGCGATCGAACCGATCTTTGGCCCGGTGATGGAACGGCTTCGAACGCGAGGATACGCTCGAAGTGAATTAGGCTCGCAGGATGTCCGGATACTGGACGCCCAGTCCGCAATCGTAAACGGGATTGCCATTCGTTACCGGTCGAATGGAGAGGAATTGGAACGCGCAGCCATCAGCTATTTACTGCACAAGTCGGACGATGCCTGGAAAATCGTTGTGATGGTGCTGCAGGATGCGGCTAAGCCGTGACCGATAAAGGTAGACGGTCTTCAGAGGGTTGAAGGTCGTGCGATTCCACCCTGAACACCCGGCTTGCACCGCCGGGGTGACGCGCAGGGACATTCTCTATCCCGCGATTTCGGGAGGCTTTCGCTTGATCGCAGGGAAAGCCGTTGAATGCTTCTTCTCCAGGTGGAGTTTGAACTGTTCTGAGAGGTAGGCGATCTGGTCGTGCGAATTCGAAGCCGGAGTGTGTTTGGGGGGCATCGAATCATGACAAACAGAGCAGACTCCCGAAACTGGAAACATATTGTCATCGAAGGAGATAACGAGTTCGGGTCTCATGCGCGTCACGATGCGCTCGGCCCTTACTCTTGTGCCGTGACCGGCGTCACGGTGCGATGTTTGCCAAGGGATATTGTCGCCTGATTTCGCAGGTAATCAGGGTGCGCCCATGGCGGGTTTAAGCTCCGAATTGGCGCAGGTGATGATCGAGATGCTTGTACATCAGCACAGCCCACTCCTGCGGTGCGAGGCGACCGAAAAAGCTGTGCGGATGAGTGGTGCAGGCTGGCGGGCCGCCGGAGGCAAAGCGGTCAATTAAATGGCTAAGCCGTTGCCGTTCTGTTTCGAGGTTGCGCTCATCGGCTACGACAAGGGTTTTCGCAGTCGGCGAATTGCGGCGCATCGGCTCATTTTCGCGGAGCACCATGGGCTTTATGATCCGGCCAATGATCTGGCCGATGAACATGCGGGGCGGAAGGGTGTCTCCGACGGCCCACTCCATGCTCGCGGCGCAGTGCGCTACGGCCTGCGCCACATTCATGGCGCCCCATTGCCGCTGGCTGTCGGGCTTGAGCTGCGCCACTCTCTGCTTGACCTCGCTGACCGTCGCCGGTTCGAAGAGATTTTTCATGTCGAGGCGCCTCCGTGTGGACGTTTCCAGCATGAGTGTATCCAAACAGCGCGGATGCGGGGATAGCTGGGATGGGGAGGAAATTGAGTGTCATTCGATCCCACCCAAGCGGAGCTTGGATGGGGCACCCCGATTTGTGGTGATATTTAGGGTGGGCCACCCGCCCCCAAATTGGGGAGATATTTAGGTTGGCCCACCCGCCCCATAGTCTCAATTGACACAGTGGCAGGCATCGCTGACAATGGGGATGCTCTTTACGTGGTTCACCTCAAAGATTCAAATTGGCAGGGGTGAAGTCTGGCGTTTCGCCGGACTGGTAATGATTGGCAGCATTTACCAGCGCGTCGAGGAAAACTTCCTCAACGCTTTGTGCCGCCCATAGGAGTATCAACGATACTGAAAACGCGTTGAGAAAGTTTTCCTCGACGCGCTTATCTCGGGGTAGAGAGCGACGGATAGACGGGAGAATCTCGATAGAAAGTGGGTGCATTTACAGATTCGGTCGATCCAAGTGCATTCACTGTCCTGAATCCACCAGATTACATATTTCTATGTGGAGGGCCATTAAAGGACCTCAAGCATTCGCTGCGCGCACAATTCCACGAAAACAAGGTAAAGGCAGATCCAGGATTCTCAAAACGGGTGCTGCTCGCTGAGAAAGCCGACGAGTGGTATCTATCCCACAGGCAGTTCGAAGACCTTTTAGAGTTAGAAGAATACCTTGCTGGACTTTCAGCATGCATTTTGCTTTTTGTAGAAAGCCCAGGGGCAATAGCTGAGTTCGGCGCATTTTCGCAAATGCCTCGCTTGCGAGATAAGCTCATTGTGGTCGTTGAGCAAGCCTATTTCAGGCAGACGTCTTTCATCCGAAACGGGCCAATTCAGCAGACCATCCGAAACAGACCCCGTAATATTCTGTTTTACCCTTGGCTCACTACCCCTGTTGGGGGCGGTCCAAAAGAAATCGATACAGCCAATTTAGGAAACACCCTCGATGAAGTGGCGAGAGAAGTTCAATCAATACTTGCGAAAAAGCCGAAGACTACAAATTTTTTAAAAGAGGACCACGGTCACCGAATGCTCTTGGTGGCGGATCTAATAAGGCTAAGCGTCGTAATCCAACTGCTTGAAATACAGAAACTCATCACGGATTTGGGCATAATAATAAAGACCAAAGAATTGAAGAATTACCTCTACTTACTAGAGCAGCTTGGGATCATCTCAACTGAACCCTACGGGGGCGCGACTTACTTCATCAGTGCAAAGGGCACACCTGACCACATCGGTTATGCCCCTAAGACGCCCGCAGATCGGGCAAGACTGAGAAGCATGGTGCATAAAGATCTGCCGGTGACTAGACACAAGAAACTTGCGTTGGATGCTTTTGAACATCGGCTAGCGGGGGTCGCGCCATGAGCGATTTCTTGGATAGGTTATCAACAGATTTAGCGGTGCCACGCGAGGATTTGGTGTATCTGATCAGGTCAGCGCCATATCGATACAAAGTCTACGACATTCCGAAAAAGGCTCCGGGAAAGACGCGCACTATTGCTCAACCAGCTCGGGAAGTGAAGCCGCTTCAATATTGGGTTATGGAGAATGTCTTGGCTAGATTTCCAGTTCACAACGCGGCAGTTGCTTACCGAAAGGGGAGGAGCATCTTGGATAATGCGAGGCCTCATGCTGCTCATCGGTACATATGCAAACTCGACTTCAAGGGTTTCTTTCCGTCGATCAAATCGACAGATTTTGAGAAATTCATGCGCTTGGCACCAATCGCGAGAGTGTGGACAGTAGAAGAAGTAGGTTATATGTCGAGGATATTGTTCTGGCGAAAGAAGCGAGGGAACGTCCTCCAGCTTTCAATTGGAGCGCCAAGCTCGCCTCTTTTATCTAATATCTTGCTCTACAATTTCGATCTCAAGATAAGTGCGCTCTGTGCTGAACGAGGCATCACCTATACTCGATACGCAGACGATTTGTCGTTTTCAACGAACGTCCCTGGCATCTTACGGGAAATAGACGGCCAAGTCGCGGAAATCTGTAAAAGAACTCGACCTCCGAGACTGACCCTCAACGAAACCAAGACGGTCCATGCCTCGAAAAAAGGCCTCCGGCGTGTTACTGGTCTTGTTCTCGCGAATGAAGGCTTGGTCTCGATCGGAAGAGAAAAGAAAAGGGGACTTAGGGCCAGATTTCATAGGTACATGCTGGGTGGCTTGAGCGAGAAGGAAATCGCCGAATTTGCGGGAATGCTTTCCTTCGTCAAATCGGTTGAGCCGGTATTTCTTGAACGGCTCTCTAGGACCTATGGCGCAGATGCCCTAAATCATTTGCTCTCAACTCATCAGCCCCTCCAATAGATTTGAGGTTCAACAGCGAAGATGCTCAACGCGTCTCGAACTATGTTTCAATAGAAAGGATGGGGATTCCCCGGAGGTCGACGGTGCGTGGGCGGGCGATTGCGGCTCGGCGGAAGGTGCGCGAGTACGCGATGGTGACGCGCGCGCTGGCTTCGACTGCGCATCCGGTGCTGGCGCAGATTGTGCCGATGCGGTTCTGCAACCTGTCGTGCGGCTACTGCAACGAGTACGACAAGGTTTCCGAGCCTGTTCCGCTGGACGAGATGAACCGGCGCATCGACCACCTGGGGCGGCTGGGGACGGCGATGATCGGCATCTCGGGCGGCGAGCCGCTGACCCATCCCGACCTGGACGACATTATCCGGCGCATGCGGCGCACGGGCGCGATTGCGGGGATGATTACCAACGGCTACCTGCTGAACGTGGAGCGGATCGAGCGGCTGAATCGCGCAGGGCTCGACCACCTGCAGATTTCGATCGACAACGTGGAGCCGGACGAGATTTCAAAGAAGAGCCTGAAGGTGCTGGACAAGAAGCTGCAGATGCTGGCCGAGTACGCCGAGTTTCACGTGAACATCAATTCAGTGGTGGGCGGGGGCTTCAAGGATCCCAATGACGCGCTGGTGATTGGCAAGCGGGCGCTGGAGCTGGGGTTTGAGTCGACGATCGGGATCATTCACGACGGGAGCGGGCAACTGAAGCCGCTGAAGGAAGATGAGGCGCGGGTCTACTTTGAAATGACCAATCGGAGGAAGACCAACTACGCGCAGTTCGACAAGTTTCAGGAGGCGATTGCCGAGGGGCGGCCGAACGACTGGCGGTGCCGGGCGGGGTCGCGCTACCTGTATATCTGCGAGGACGGGCTGGTGCACTACTGCAGCCAGCAGCGCGGGTATCCGGGGGTTCCGCTGGCCGAGTACACGACGGCGGATGTGAAGCGGGAGTTTTTGACGGCCAAAAGCTGCGCGCCGAATTGCACGATTGGGTGCGTGCACCGAATCAGCTATATCGACCACTGGAGAGCTCCGCAGACGGAGACGGTTTCGCCGGGGATGAATGGGGGATTGGTGCGGATTGATGTGTAAGAGCAGCTTTTAGCTGTCAGCTTTCAGCTTTCAGTTGTATAAATGCCGCTTGGTCCCAGCGAACGCATCCCGCGATTCCTCGAAACTTCCACGGCACGGATAAATCCATGCCCTTTCAAAGCGAGGAACTTTGTCATCAAGGCAACGGCGCTTCCTGACGGATGCGCCGTTTTGTTTTGGGTGGAGAGGCGTGGGTGGTTGGGAGCGGTTCGTGCTACGACGTCGGCTTGGGAGTGGGGTGAGGTTGGGTTTTCGTGCCCGGATGGGTGGCGGGTGCGGCCGGCGACGGCGGGGAGGATCCGCGCCAGCTTGATCTTGTCGATTTTGGGGAAGTTGGCGGTGAGGTAGGCGTCGCCCTTGCTGGTGATCTCATCCTGCACGGGGGATTCGCCATAGCCGGGATAGATTTTGTCGACGACGTCCATGCCCTCGACGACGGTGCCGAAGGGGGCAAAGCCCATGCCGTCGAGGCGGGCGTTGTTGCCGAAGTTGATGAAGAGCTGGGTGGTGCGGGTGTTGGGGCCGGCGGTGGCGAAGACGAGGCGGCCGCGGGTGTTGCTTTGCTTGACGGGGTCGTCGTGGATGTTGGCGTCGGACCAGACCTTGTTGATGGCGGGGTTGGCGTTGAGGCCGAACTGGACGACGAAGCCGGGGACGACGCGGAAGAAGGCGGCGTTGGTGAAGTAGCCGCGGCGCACGAGGTTGTAAAAGCGGTCGGCGCCGAGGGGAGCCCAGTCGCGATGGACTTCGATCACGAAGTCGCCGGCCGTGGTGGTGAATTTGGCTTTGAAGACGGCGGGGGCCGTGGCGTGGAGCGAGGCGGGATTGAGCAGCGAGGGCTGGGGCGCGGTGGCAGCGGTGTGGGCGGAGCCGGTTTTGGCGGGAGAGCGGTGGGGAGCGGGGGTCTGGGCACAGGCGAGCAGGCTCGCGCACAGGGCGATTCCAGTGATGAAGGCTTTCATTACGACCGATTATAGGGCAGCGGTCGGCTGACAATTCACAGGGAAAGATCACTGACGGGGGCTCAAGGCGAAGGATGTTGTTCGCAATGTCTCTTGAGGCCTTCGGCTTCGGCGGCGAGGTAATCCCAGTTCAAGTCGCGTAATTGACGCGCCATGAAGCGGCCGATGAGGCCCGAGTATTTGAGCGAGAGGGTGGCGCAGGAGCCGCTTTTGAACCACTCCACCTGATGGCGCGCGGTGACGGCGATGCCGATGCTGCGGACCGCCCAGGTGAAGACGTGCGCGAGCTCGTCGAGCTCAGTGACTTTCCATACGGCTGGCTCGAGGTTGGGCTGGACGAGACGGGTGCGGCTGCCAACCGCGAGGGGGCCAGGATCGAGGCGATGCACACTGGTGACGGTCGGGGTCCACTCGGGCCAGCGCGCTACATCGAGCAGCACGGGCCAGACGCGGTCCGGGGGCGCATGAATCTCGACGGCAATACGGAAATCCTTCATAATGCGGGGCCCAAGGATGAGAGATGATTCCGTTACTTGCGCGCGGTTCTGGTTGGCTTTTCTGAAGCGGTTTGAGCCAGCGCCTGGTCGATGAGTTGGAAGAGCTTGGTGCGATCGACGACTTCAACGAAGGGCGCGGTGTGGTCGCCATTGGTGACAACCCAGATGGTGGGCGTGTGCTCGATGCCGATGCGCTGACCGAGGGCGTAATCGGCCTTGACTTCGGCCTGCAGCTTGCCCTGGGGATCCATGGCAAAGGGCAACGCGACGCCGTGCTGCTGCGCAAATTTCTCATCGAACTGGCGCAGGCCATTCAGGTCGACGATGGAGGGCTGGTTGGCGAAGACGGCGTCACGATAGTCGTCGCCGAGCTTCTTGCTCTTGGTGTCGAACCAGCGGGCGTTGATGGCGGCCTGCATGCTCCACGCATGGAACGGGAGCGGGAAATCGTGGCGCACCCAGGGGATGTGGTATTTTTCGCTGGCTTCTTTGAGCAGCGGGTTGGCATTGGCGCAGTCGGGGCACTCGAGGTCTTCAAACTCGACGATGGCCACGCGGGCGCCTGGGGGCGGCTTGAGGGCGGCGGGGTCGTGGACCGGGGTGGTGGGCGGCGGGCCAAACTGGGCGCGGGCGGTCGCGGCGGAGACGAGCAGCGCGGCAGAGGCCAGAATCAGCAGCAGGCGGGCAGGGTTGCTGGGGAAGCGAAGGGTGGAAGAAAAGCGCATAGCGGTTGGACGGCTCCCTTTAGTTCATTGTAACGGCAGGGATGGGGAAAGTTGTGGGTTGGGTGCGTTGGGCGGGCTCCAGGTGGTCAGGGTCTTTATGGCTCATGCGAGTCAGGCAACTAATGGCGATGGGTGGGGTCGTCTTCAGGATTTCCCTGACGCTCGGCTTTGCGGGCTTCCATCCACCGACGCCATTTGTAGTCGGCGAAGAAGGAGATGGCGAAGACGAGGACGACGAGGAGGATGAGGAACCAATTCATAGGCAGTTATCAGAAATTAGAGGTTAGTGAGCAAGCATCGATGCGCATCTCTCTGTATGCCAACATCCTACATCCAGGTGTCAGAAGCGAGACGCTGGGGCATCCATCCCTAAGGATAAGGTGGGCCATACGCTCCCACTTTTTTCTTGTCAGGATTAGGGCCACTGGCCGCGTGGCATCATCATGCTCATCATTTGCGGAGTCCGCTGTTTTGCGGAGTCCGCTGTAAGAAAACGGGAACGGCTAGAGACTAATCCTTACGAAGAGCCAAATACGATCGCATGAGTCGAGCCCGCCAAGACGAATTGTATGCCCAGGTGAGTTCATTGCATGGTCCAACAATGCAGCGCCTTGCCCGCGCCTATGAGGTCGATCGTGACAAGCAGCGGGACCTACTCCAGGATATTCATCTGGAGCTATGGCAGAGCCTCGCGTCGTTCGATGGTCGCTGCAGTTTGAGGACGTGGGTATACCGCGTCGCGCACAACGTCGCGGCATCGCATGTGGGACGAAGCCGTCGCATTGCCTCGCGCCTAGTTGATATCGAGACCATGGAAGCGGAGGCCTCTTTGGCCGATGCCCGTGCACATTGTCAATGGTGTTCGGCAGACAGTCTCCTCGATCTGATTCGTCGGCTCAAGCCTCTCGACCGCCAGATCATCCTGCTTTATCTGGAGGGTGAGGCGGCAGAGACGATCGCGGCGGTGACTGGTCTTTCCGCGACCAATATTGCGACAAAAGTTCACAGAATTAAGAAGCTGCTGAGGCAGATCTACCTGGAAGGAGCCCTTCATGCCACGAGATGAGCAATTCTCTGGAGACGATGTTCCACAATCCGCGTGGTTGGCGCAGAAAGAGGAGGAGAACAAGGATATGCAAACGGCACCCACCCCTGCCGACCTGGCTCATATGGCTCGTGCCCGGGAAGCGCTGAATACCTGGTTAGTCCGAGCCGTCGCGGCTGTCACACTGGCTCTTTGCGCAGGACTTCTTTATAACGTGTACAGAATCGAGCAGCCTTGGATCCGGATTGGGCAGGCCTGGACGCTCGGCGTACTCGTCTACTTGTTGCTCGCGGGGTTCAAACGCAACCAGCGGCGAAAGGGGATCAGCGAACCATGCGCACATTTTCTTCGACGTCAACACGAGGAGAGACGGCGCGGTTACCTGCATTTAAGGCGCAGGTTGTTCCTCTTCGCTCCGGGCATCCTGGCTTGCTGGTGGGGCAACACGTCGTGGACTCGAGGGCGCTCTTGGGATATCGACTTGTCACGTCGGGCGTTTGAACTTCACTCGGGCTCGTGGCTATTCCTATTAACCGTGGCTGGATTGGTTATCGCGTGGATCGCCTTCGGCAAAGCGGCCGAAAAGGCCGCGCATGACAGGGAAGAGGTTCTACGTATTACCGGCGCCGAGGCCTCCTGATCTGAAGTGATCCATCTCGGCAGTAGGCAGAATCTCAACTCTTTCATTGAGATCCTGATCCGGGCCCGCCCCCCTCCGTCAAACCGATTCACCTGCTTATCTGCCCACAACAAGCACAGTGAAGCTGCCGGGAAGCATCGCCGGTCTGGGATGCGGGTTGGTGGGGGTTGCCGGAGGCGGCGGGCCGAAGCTGGCTGTGACGAGATAGATGCGATCGGTGGCGGGGTCATAGGCCATGGTGCGGGCGCCTTTTTGGGTGTTCAGATTTTGGATAGATGGGAAGTTGGGCTTGCCGGCATCGACGACGGAAAGAACGCCGTCCTCGCCGCAGGACGCGAAGGCAAGGTTATGCCTGGGGTCCCAGGCGGCAGCGTCGGGGCCGTCGCCGATGGCAGGGGTGGCGAGCACTTTGCCGGATTCGGAGTCGACCACGGCCATCTTTTTGCCGTCGCAGACGGTGAAGAGCCGGTGGCCGGCGATGTCGAATGCAAGGCCGGAGGGAGATTGGCAGCCGGCGGGCCACTCGGCGGTGAGTGTACGGGCGTGGGCGTCGAGACGGACGATTTCGCTCTTGTCCTCGATGTTGTCAAAGACGGTGCCGTGGCCGTCGACGGCCGGGAATTCAGGCTTGCCCGGCAAGGGGATGGTGGCGACGACTTTCTGGGTGACGGCGTCGATGACGGTCGCACTCTTGCTGCGGCCGTTGAAGGCCCACACGGTCTGGGTGGCCGGCTCAAAGACAATGCCGTCGGGGTTCATTCCGGCGGGGATGGTGGCGACAACGGCCAGGGTATTGCGATCAAAGGCCACGACCGCGTTGCCGCCGCCATCAGAGATGTAGCCGAATTTGCCGGCGGTGTCGAGAGCCACCCCATGGGTGCCGTGGAGATGCCCGATGGTGTTCAGCAGCTTTCCGGTTTGCGTATCGAGTACGTCGACGTGGTCACCGCGGGTGATGAAGAGACGGTGGGCAGGAGAATCGACGACCAGGTAATCCCACCAGCCGGAGTCGGCCAGCTTCCAATGATCGAGGATGCGGTAGGGCTGCTCCGACCCCGCGGGCCGGGCGGCGAAAAGAAGGCTACAGAACAGGGCGGCAGCCGAGAAGGCTTGGGCCACACGAAGAAGGTTGCGCTGGCTATGCATGGAAGACTCCGCTCGATAGGTGGGTGATTGTTTCAGATTCACCGGCCTGAGAATTGTGTCATATTCGCGTGAAGTTACGCTGGAGGGCTAGAGTCGCAAGCACCTTGGCCCAATCAAGCGAAGGTGTCTTGCGCAAGTGCTCCAGGGGGTTGGGCCAGCATCGCGCTCGCCACGGGTAGACGGATGGTGACGGTTGTGCCTTCGCCTTGCCGGCTAGTGATGGCAATGGTGCCTCCGGCTTTTTCAACCATGGCCTTGCAAATGGCGAGGCCGAGCCCGGCGCCGCCGGTGGAGCGGGTGCGCGAGGGATCGCCGCGATAGAAGCGCTCAAACACATGGGGCAGAGCCTCGGACGAGATGCCCTCGCCGTGGTCCTCAATGACCAGCTCGACGGCCTGACCCATTGAGGTGAGGCGAAGATTGACTATCGACCCGGCAGAGCTGTGCTGCAGCGCATTGAGGAGCAAGTTCGAAATGAGAAGGGAACAATCGTCAGCGGGCAGCGGAATTGGCATGGCGTCCTCTGCGATATCGGAGATGACGATGCGCACGCCGCGAAAGGCGGCCACGGTTTCGAGGTCGTGCACTGCGATGCGCATACATTCGGTGATGTCGCAGGCAAGGGGCCGCAGTGCGTTGCCGGCTTCGGGCGCATTTTCCAGGCGAGCCATGGTGAGCATCTTGGCGACAAGCTCCTCCAGACGGTCGGAATCGGCAACGCAGCGAGCGAGGCCTACCTGATATTCGCTGGCGGTGCGCTGGCGCAGGCCGAGGAGTTGCAGCGAGGACTTGACAACGGCTACGGCAGTTTTGAGCTCGTGTGCGGCATCCGAGACGAAGGTGCGCTGCTGAGTGAAGGAGCGCTGCAGGCGTTGCAGCACGCTCTCAATCGCCTCGGTCAGGGGCGCCAGTTCACGCGTAGTGCGGGCGCTTGCCGGGGGCGCAAACTCCCATGCGTCTACTGAAACCTGCGCGGCGAGAGCGGCGAGCTGGCGCAGCGGCTCGAGGCCGCGATGGAGCAGCCACGCGATCAGCGGGCCGGTGACCAGGAGCAGAAGAAGACTTCCGGCAGCATAGAACTCGACAGCGCCGCGAATCGCGCTCCAGACACGATCGGTAGGCGCTCCATACAAGATAGTGACAAAGCGCAAATGGCCGCCGCCGGTTTCGCCGGGGTCGACGATACGGGAACCCTGCATGCGCAGCAGGCGGTAGGGCCGCTGGCTGAGAGCGAATCGCGCATATCCATTGCGCCGCGGAGTGGCCATTCCGGCGCTGCCCTGCCAGTTTGCCGAGCGGCCCAACAGATGGCCACGCCCGTCCCAAACCTCGTAGACGTCTTCAGGGGGCACGTGCAGATCGGCCAAGTCGAGCATCACGTTGTCGCCAGTGTCTTCGGCATCCTGGACCGCGCCGAGCACACTGTCGGCGCGTCCGCGCAGCATGACGTCGAAGGCGCGGAAGTGGGAATGGCGCTCATAGCCAAGCGACAAAAAGATGACAGCCGCCGCCGAGACCAGTTCAACCGCGAGCACCGCAGCGATGAGGCGGAAGGCAATGGAGCGTGATTTCCTGTTACCCAAGAGCCTGCTCCAGATTCAGTTCCCGATCGACCGCCAGCCGGTAGCCGCGGCCGCGCAGGGTTTCAATCACCGGGTCTGCATCGGGGCGGCCGGTCTCGAGTTTTCTGCGCAAATTCGAGACGTGGGCCTCGATGACGTTGGAATGATGCTCCCAGTTGTAGTCGTAGAGGTGCTCGAGCAGTTCGCGCTTGCTGACGACCTTGCGCGGGTGGTGGATGAGGTATTCAAGGATGCGGTACTCGGTAGGCGAGAGGTCAACCAGCGTGCCCGCGCGGCGGACCGATTGCTCGAGGGTGTTTAACTCTACATCGAGAGCGTTGAGTGTGGGGTGGGCCGCACCCTTTCCGCGACGGATGAGCGCCTTGGCGCGGGCGATGAGCTCGCCCAGATCGAAGGGCTTGGCGAGGTAGTCATCGGCACCGGCGTTGAGCAATTCAATGATGGTGTTCTTGCCCTCTTTGGCGGTGAGGATGAGTACGGGTGTGGGGTCCTGGCGACCGCGCAGACGCCGGAGCACGCCGAGGCCATCGAGTTTGGGCAGCATGAGGTCGAGGATCACGAGGTCGTAGACGCGGTTGCGCGCGCAATCGTCACCGGCTTCACCGTCCGCGGCCCAATCCACCGCGAAGCCGGGCCCGTCGCGCAGGGCGTCAGCGAGGTTGTCCGCCAGCCGAACTTCATCTTCCACAAGCAGAACGCGCATTGAGGCAGATTACTCCTCCGCAATTATCGCTGGTTGAAGATTAAATGAGGCTGAAGCGGGAATTGCGGAGCGGCGAACCCTGTGTGGCTAGCGATGGAGGGGCAAATGGATAAGCTGAACTCAAAAGGCAAGCCCTGTGCTTCATGGAGGAGAAGCGCAGGGCTTGATCCGGCAACAAAGCTTGAGCCGGGTGAGGTTACTGTGCGAGTTGAGCGTCCGCCGCGTGGTTCCGATTGGCAAGGCTCTCAGCCAAGGGGCCCAGTAGAGGGAGCAGGCGGCGCCTGCCATGCAGGGCGTTCATTCCGCAGAACAGCCAAAGCGAAGTCGCGGAGACCCAGGCAGCCGCGAGCAGACTCACATAGACAAACGGTCCGAAGGCCATGGTGAGCGCAAGTGCATAGGTGGCAATGAACAAGGCGGCATTGAGCTCAAGGGACTGCCAGGCGTGGAAGCGGACGGTCGCGCTCTTTTTATAGCGTGTGACGAGAAGAAAGTAGATCGCCGGCGCAAAGGTGATATAGGCGAGCGCACTCAGAGAATTTTCATGAAACACGGAATTTTTTATATCAGACATGGTCTACCTCGCTAAGAGTAACTGTAGTCTAGGAACTTTGGTTACACGGATTAAGGTACTAACAGGATAGGGGGTTGAGAATGCCACGTTCGAGGCATTGCTTACCACTTTTGTAACTATCGGGCGCTCTCGGCCGGAACGGCGGCGGGCCGAGGGCAGCGGTCTACTGCTTCGTGTCCAACGGGTGCTGCGATTCCTGGTAGAACTGGTTTTGCAGCTTGAGGCTATTGGTGTCGGCTTTAATGGCTTTGAGGGCTTCGGCGATCTGGCGGGACCACTCTTTCTGGTCGAACTCGCCGAGTTCCTGGTTGGCCGCGGCGCCCTGGCCTGCGTAGTGGTTGGGGAAACGCGCATACCACCAGATGCCGGTATAGACGGAGGCGGGAAGAGGATCGCGTTTCTGGTCCGCGCCCGATTGCTGGGTGGCGCGATCGATGTGAACCAGGTCGGGCCGGGCAACGAGCATGTTCGAGGACTCGACTTCGCCAGCGTGCATGTCATAAGGAGTCTTGAGCGCGGGACGTCCCGGCACATTCTCGTTGGGCAATCCGAAAACGTAGACGACGTAGTCGCGGGGGCTGGCCATCTGCGACTGCGCGAAGAGCGGGAGGAGGCTCTCGTTGCCGCCGTGGCCGTTGACGATGACGATTTTCCTGCATCCGTTGCGCGCCATCTCGCTCGCCGTCTCCTGCAGAAGCGTGAGTTGGGTTGAAAGGCTGTAGGCAACGGTTCCAGGCTGGTGGCGCGCCTCGAAGATCTGGCCGAAGTAATATTCGGGAAACACCACCGCGTACTCCTGCTTGACTGCGTTGATGACGGCGAAGCGCACATCGAGCAGGTCAGTGCCCAGGGGAAGATGCGGGCCGTGTTTCTCGATGATGCCGAAGGGCAGCACGCACACGCCTTGCGATTGATGAATGGCCTGGATGAAGTCGGGTCCGGTGAGCTCTTCCCATTTTGGAGAAAGATTTGTTTGGGAGAAACAGGCTCTCGCGGAGAGCAAAAGGATCGTCAGCGATAAAAACGCCCGCACGTTTTTCACGATAACCCCCGGGGGCTGGCATTGGAACAGGCGAATGATAGCACTTGCCGCAGTGGGTTGTGCCGCGCCCCCCGCCGCGATGGATTACTCTCATAACTGCAGCCCCATTCCCTATTTACGGACATCCATGCGCATTATTCTGTCGAACATCGGCACCTTCGGAGATACCAATCCGCTGATCGCTATTGCACTTGAACTGAAGCGGCGCGGGCACGTGCCGGTGATGGCGCTTCCCGCCGTCTATCAGTCGAAGATTGTGCCGCTGGGGCTTGAGTTTCGCGCGGTTCGGCCCGACATTGATCCGACCAACAGCATCCTCGTCGAGATGGTGTACGACGTGAAGCACGGCACCGAGCATGGATTGCGCGATTTTTTGTTTCCCTCGCTGCGCCAGACGTATGACGATCTGCTTGACATCGCGACGAAGCCGGAGCGCGCCGATCTGCTGCTGCTGGGGGAGTTGAATTATGCGGGGCCGCTGGTGGCGGAGGTCACGGGAATTCCGTGGTCCAGTTATGTGCTGGCGCCATTGTCATTCTTCTCCGCATTCGACCCGCCGGTTTTGCCGCCGTTTCCCAAGCTTGCGCGTGCGGACAAGGTTGCCGGATTCGGGCGCGTGATCAAGCGGCTGGCGCGTTTTAGCACCCGGAAGTGGCCCGAGCCAATTTACGAACTGCGCCGGGAACTAGGACTCGCGAAGGGCGCGAATCCGCTGTTTGACGCCAAGCATTCTCCAAACCTGGTGCTGGCGCTGTTTTCACGCGTGCTGGGGACTGAACAAAAGGACTGGCCGCCGAATACGCTGATCGCCGGATTTTGCTTTTACGATTCCGATGCAGGCAATGCGGCGCTGCCGGCGCATCTTGAAAAGTTTGTGAGTGCCGGGCCGCCACCGGTGGTGTTTACCCTGGGCTCGGCCGCGGTGCTGGCCGCGGGAGACTTCTACGAAGTGTCGGCGAAAGCCGCCATAAGCCTGGGGCTGCGCGCGGTGTTGCTAATCGGCAATGACCCGCGCAACCAGCTACGCCAAACGCTGCCGGACTCGATCTGCGTGGCCGAGTATGCACCTTACTCGGCGCTGTTTTCGCGGGCCTCACTGGTGGTGCACCAGGGCGGTGTGGGCACAACGGCGCAGTGTTTGCGCGCGGGCACGCCGATGCTGATCATGCCGTATTCCCACGACCAGCCCGACAATGCACGACGCATGAAACGGCTGAAAGTGGCGAAGGTGATTGAGAAGTCCAGCTACACGCGGGCTCGCGTGGCAAGAAAGCTGAAAGCGATGCTGGCTGAGCCGCAATTTGCCGAGCGTGCGCGGAAAGTTGCGCTGCAGATCAGCCACGAGGACGGCGTGAAGACTGCGTGTGACGCGTTGGAAGCGCTGTTTGCGCGGACCCGGAAGTGAATTCAACCCTCTGTTGACCCTACGGTCATGCGAAGAAAATCGCATGCCACGCGCGGGCGCCGAACTGAGATGACCGCGCCCTTGCGCAACAGGCGGAATGGCAATTTCGATCGCACGGCTATTGCTCCGAATCGTATGGCATTCTCCGCGGACAGAAATTCTGCATCATACAACGTGTATGGATCGAATCAAGTCGCCGTGGTTGCTTGCTCTTGTGTTTTGCGGGTGTGTTTGTTGCCCGCCGAATTGGTGCAGTGCGCAAGATAACAATGCCAGTCTGCCCGACACCCCAACGCCGCAGATGGCACCCCCGGCAAGTCCTGGGCGCGAATCAGCAGGGGAGCGGGAGATGACTTGGCGGAGCCTGCCGCGCGACTTTCTCCACGATCAAAAAAATATCTGGATGGTGTTCCCTTCGCAGTTAGGCAAAGGGCATTTCCTGATTCCGACACTTGCCATTGTGGGTGGAACCGCAGGACTGATCTACGCTGATCCGCACGCGATGCCGTATTTTCAAAAACACGCGACCAATCTCGACGATTTCAACGACGTCTTCGATGCGTACATTGCCACCGGAGAAGTGGTTGCAATACCGGCCGCGCTGATGACCGCCGGATATATGCGGCATGACTCATACGAGGTGAGCACAGCATTACTCGCGGCGGATGCCTATGCCGACAGCGCGGTGGTGAACCTTGCGGTGAAGGCCATTACGCGTCGAGAACGGCCCTCGGATATCCCGCCGGGAGCGCCCTTTACAGGCACGTTTTTTAATGGAAGCAAGTCTCCGCTTAAAGGGAGCAGCTTTCCATCGGGCCATGCCACCGGCGCATTTTCTGTGGCGACCGTAGTGGCCACGCGTTATCGCAATCATCGCTGGGTGCCTTGGGCAATGTATAGCTTCGCGACCGTTATCAGCCTTTCTCGCATTACGACCAGTGCGCATTTTCCATCGGATGTGTTTCTCGGGGCTGCGCTCGGATACACCATTACTCGCTACCAGGTGTTGCGTCCGCAGTGAAATTTGGGCTGATCGGTCCAGCCTTGGATCAGGCGCCCCGCGTGCAATTTCCGCTTAAAAATACGCGGCAGCGGAACTTCGTGATTCCACATCGAATGCACGATCAACTCCTCCAACTCCAAGATTTGGAAGGCAACTCTGTGCCGTGGATGGCGCATCGCAGTCGAAATGTGAAAGCGCGGGCTTCGAATGCGGAGCCCTGGATGCAGCGAGAAGGGAGAACACCCAATGATTAAAAGTCGAATTTCGAGCCGGATCTTATTATCTTCGGCGGCGGCGCTGCTGATGAGCGTGGGAGCTTTTGCACAAGCTCCCGGTGGCGGCGGTCAGCAGCCGGGAATGCCCAGCCAGCAACCCCAGCAACAACCGACGAGTCCCAGCGCCGGCTATCCGGGAAACACTCCCGGGACTGCGCCCACGGCTCAGGATTTCGGTGAGCAGGCATTTGTGACCAAGGCAATTGAGGGAGGGGACGCCGAGGTCCAACTCGGCCAGCTTGCGCTGCAGAAATCGCAAAGCAACGATGTGAAGCAATTTGCGCAAAAAATGGTGTCAGAGCACTCGCAGATGAGCGACAAATGGTTCAAGCCCGTAGCACAGCAGCTTGGGGCCTCAGAGCCCAAAGGTCCGTCAAAGAAGGACAAGAAGGAGATCGCCAGGTTGCAGGGACTCTCTGGCACCGAGTTCGATAACGAGTACATCAAGATGATGGTGAAGGACCACAAGCAGGATCTGAAGGACTTCGAAGGCGAGGCGCAGGCAGCGCAAAATCCGAATGTAAAGCAGGTTGCGCAACAGGGCGCAAAGGTGATCTCACAGCACCTTGAACTGGCTGAGCAACTCGCCAAGAATCACAACGTTGCAGTGGATGGCAATTCGAAGGAAGTATCGAGCATGCAATAGCGCAACCCAATGGTTGCATAAAAGTGATAGCGATTTTGTCGAGACGCGACAAACAGTGTTGTCCCAGGTCTCAAAAAAAAGAGACCTGGGCACCCATCATTGGTACGCCGAAGACTGGATTTCAGCAGCCGGTCCCGGCCTTCGCGAGCGCTTCTTTCAATCCCTGCATGCTGATGCGGCTTGAAGCTTCGGGGGTTCCGGCACCGCGCCAATGGGTTTCGAGGCTCACCGCAAAACGGAAGCCATCGCGGTCGAGTGCGCGCAGCTGCCCCGCCCAATCCACTACGCCGGTGCCGACCGGAGCCCACTCCCATTTGCCGTCTGGCTTGCGGACCACGTTCTTCGCATGGCAGTGGCCGATGCGGTGCTTGGGCAGCAGATCGTAGCCATCGGGGTACGGGATGCTGTCAGGGAAAGTGGCGGCGTTGCCGGGATCCCAATTGAGCATGAAATTGGGCTCGGGGATTGCCTTGAGCGTGGCCGCGGCTTCAGCGCCAGTGGCGGTATTGCACGACATTTCATTTTCAAGCAGCAGAATCAAATCATCTTTGGCGCAGCGGCGCGCGGCCTTGCGCAATTTGTTGTTGATGGCCTCGCGATAGGGCTTCACATCGTCGAGCCGCCAGAAATCGAAACAGCGGATGCGGCCGGTGTGGAAGGTTTTGGCGAGTTCGATGCAGTGCTCGAGCAGCGCGTCCTGCTGCTTGAAGTCGAAGTCGGCGTGGAACTGGTCGCGGCGCTCGCTTTGTTTTGAAACCGGCGCGCCGGGCCAGTCGGACTTGTAGAGCGGGCTGGCGATGTCGGTCACGCGAAGCTTGTATTTCTCGAGGATGTCGAGCGCCTGCTTGATTTCAGCCGCATCGAGTTCGGTGAGGTTTTTCTTCCACATGCCGCGCAATTCGATCCACTGCAGGCCGAAGTCGTGCGCGGCGACGTAGCAGGCGTGATCGAAGTCCTGCGAGATTTCGTCATTGATGACGGCAACGCGGAAAGGGCAACTTGCCCGCGCAATGCGAGGCATGGCGGCTACGGCGCCGGCCGCACCCAGCCCGGCGAAAAAATTCCGTCGCGATAAGGACATTGTTTTCTCCTGGAAGTTGAAGCGTTTTTGATTTAGTGCGCCGGATAGTCCTTTGTTTTGCCGGTGCGGGAATTAGTCACTGAAAAACTGCCGTTTGCCGATGCGTCTACTTTGAAGTACGCGCCATCGCTTCCGCCTTTTAAGTTGGCGATAAGCGGGGCGGCGCTGTTGTGGGCGGCATCGGAGCCCTCCGCGGTATGGAGCATGTAAAGGTCTTCGAGGCCGGGGCTGTCATGGACGGTTTGCCACGCCTCGGGGCTACCAGCCTTGTGCGCGCCGTTATCCATGATGGCCACGCGGGGATGAATTGCATCTACGAGCGCGCGCGAACTGGATAGATTCATTCCGTGATGATTCACAAGGTAGAGATCGACTGTGCCGATGAGATTATTCGGGCAGACCAGTGAGATTTCCTTGGCCTTGGTGAGGTCGCCGAGGTCGAGGAAGCGAAACTTGCCGAAGCGGACCAAGATGCCGGCAGAGCGCGCATTCTCGCTTGGATCCGCTTCCCACGTGGGCTCGCTGGCGCAGTATTTGTTAGGCTCGGGATTGATGCCGGGCACCGATGGGATGTGCTCTCCATCGGCGGCGAGCACGATAATGCTAAGGCCGGGAATGCTGATGGTATCGCCGGGATGCACGATGCGCCGCGGCTTGCCCTGAATGGCGTTGAGATATGCAGCGTAATCGTGACGCGTGATGTCGGAGTCTTCGCGGTTTTCACCGTGGTCGAGGAACTGGCCCACCTGGACGCGCTGGACGAGATTGGGGACGCCGCCGACGTGGTCGGTGTGGTAGTGCGTAATGAATACCTTGTCGAGTTTGCTAATGCCGGCATCGTGCATGGCGGCCATGATGCGGTCGGTGTCGCGAGCGTTGTTGCCGGGCCAGCCTGTATCCACGAGCATCGATGCGCCGGAGGGTGCGACCAGGAGCGTGGATTGGCCTCCCTCGACATCGATGGTGTAGATGCGGAGGTGCTTTGAAGCGGATTGCGCGGCGGCGGTTTGCGACGAGGCAAACAAGATGATCGCCGATGCGACCGCGATGAGCGGAAGCAGGGGCAGCAAACGCGGGAGCCGCGCCAAAAAAGAAGGGCCTACAGAATTCACGCTGTCTTGAGGGGCAATTCGCATTTGCGGGAGATTGTATTCGACCGAGCCATTCACGGGAAAGCCGGGTCGAGGCCGATGGTTCGTGCATCTCAATGGCGTGGTTGATAAAGCGCGTGCCTGGCCACAAATCGGGAGGTCTTCGCATCTAAGGGTTGAAGCTGGAAACTTTAAAGCGAGGAGAAAGCGATGCATCGTCTTGCAGGAAAGGTTGCGATTGTGACCGGAGCCGGGTCGGGGATCGGGCAGGGAATCGCGAAGCGGCTGGGCTGCGAAGGCGCGAAGGTGATCGTGGATTATGTCGGAGATCCAGCAGGCGCGAAGGATACGCAGAGTGCGATCGAACAAGCGGGTGGCGAAGGAGAGATTGTCCAGGCGGATGTGACCTCGATGAATGACATTCGCGCGCTTGTGGATGCGGCGTGGACCCGGTTTGGAGCGGCAGACATCCTGGTGAACAACGCGGGCATGGAGGAAAAATCCGACTTCTGGGATACGACGGAAGCGGAGTACGACAAGGTGATGTCGGTGAACCTGCGGGGGCCATTTTTTCTTACACAGGCATTTGTGCGGCGATTACGCGATGCGAAAAAGCCGGGGCGGATTGTCAACATCAGTTCGGTGCACGAGGACATGTCTTTTCCGGGATTTTCAACCTACTGCTGCAGCAAGGGCGGGCTGCGCATGCTGATGCGGGACCTGGCGATGGAACTGGGGCCGTTGGGGATTACAGTGAACGATGTTGCGCCGGGCGCGATTGCCACGCCGATCAACACGGCGCTGCTGAATGACAAGCCGAAGCTGGATGCGTTGCTGAGAAACATTCCGCTGGGCCGGCTGGGAAGCCCGGAAGACGTGGCAGGCCTGGTGGCTTACCTGGTGTCGGACGATGCATCCTACGTGACAGGCTCGACCTTTGTAATTGATGGTGGCCTGATGCGCAACTACCGCGAGCAATAGGAAAAGCTATGGTTGCAAAAATCGAAGACTATGCGCTGATTGGCGATTGCGAAACGGGTGCTCTGGTGGACCGCAATGGTTCCATCGACTGGCTATGCTGGCCGAATTTTTCGTCGGAGGCATGCTTTGCCTCGCTACTCGGCACGCCGGAGAACGGCTATTGGAAGATCACTCCAGCCGAGGGTGATTGGACGACAACGCGCTGCTATCGGGATTCCGTGCTGATTCTTGAAACAACATTTGAGCAAATGGATGGAGCGATGCGGCTGACAGATTTCATGCCCATTCGCGGCAAGAACTCCGATGTGGTGCGGATGGTGGAATGCATTCGCGGAAGCGTTTCGGTGCGCATGGAACTGGCGCTGCGCTTCTACTACGGCCTGATGGTGCCCTGGGTGACGCACATCGAGGACGGTGTGCGTGCGATTGCGGGTCCCCACCTCGTGGTGCTGCATGCGACCGTTCCGGTGCACGGCGAGAACTTGAAAACCGTAGCGGAGTTTAATCTGCGCAAGGGTGAGCAGGCGACGTTCACACTGACGTACGGACCCTCGCACCTGCCCGATCCCAAAGGAATCGACGCGCAGCCGGCCATGGAAGAAACGGAGTCTTTTTGGAAAAAGTGGAACGCGCGGCTGAAGTACGAGGGCCATTATCGCGAGGCCGTGGTGCGTTCGATGATGATGCTGAAGGCGCTGACCTATCGCCCGACCGGCGGCATTGTGGCAGCCGTAACCACGTCGCTGCCTGAGGCGATCGGCGGCCCGCGCAACTGGGATTATCGCTACTGCTGGTTACGTGACAGCACGCTCACGTTGCTTGCGTTGGCCAATGGCGGCTATTTTGACGAGGCCGAGGCGTGGCAGAACTGGCTGCTGCGCGCGCTGGCCGGAAGCCCGGACCAGGTGCAAATCATGTATGGGCTGGCCGGAGAGCGGCAGCTGGTGGAGTGGGAGATCGAGTGGCTGCCCGGATATGAAGACTCGAAGCCAGTACGAGTGGGCAACGCGGCGGCGCAGCAGATGCAACTCGATATCTACGGCGAGATGGTGGACTCATTTTTCCATGCGCAGCACAGCATGCGCGCCCATGTCGAAAACGACTTCAGGATTCTGGTTCGGCTTCTGGAGCACCTTGAGAAGATCTGGCAACTGCCGGATCAGGGCATATGGGAGACGCGCGGAGGTCCGCAACACTTCACGTATTCCAAAATGATGGCCTGGGTGGCATTTGATCGAGCGGTGCTGCTGGCCGAACAACTGGGGTACGAAGCGCCAGTAGGGAAGTGGAAGGCTCTTCGCGATACGATTCACGAGGAGATCTGCGCCAAGGGATTCAATGAAAGGAAGAACAGCTTTGTGCAGGCTTACGGCTCTGACCTGCTGGACGCGTCGCTGCTGCAGATGCCCCTGACCGGCTTTTTGCCGGGGAGCGATCCGCGCGTGAAGGGAACTGTGGAGGCGATTGAGCGCGAGTTGATGCCGGATGGCCTGGTATTGCGCTACGACACGGCGAAAGTGGACGACGGATTGCCGCCGGGCGAAGGCGTGTTTCTGGCATGCAGCTTCTGGATGGTCAGCAGTTTGCAAGCCATCGGGCGCAAAGACGAGGCATGCGCGCTTTTTGAACGACTGCTGAAGTTGCGCAATGACCTGGGACTGCTCTCAGAAGAATACGATGTGTATCGCCGGCGCCAGGTCGGGAATTTTCCCCAGGCCTTCTCCCATATTGCGCTCATCAATGCGGCCTTCGACCTGGTTGATGGAGAGGACGTCCGCTCGCGCTCGCATCGAAGTGCGGAGAAGAAGGCGGCATCTTCGCACTGATTTCTCTCGGTTGTCATGCCGGAAATTTGTCCGACCAAAGATGCTGTTGGCTGCGTCTTGATTGCTAAAGGATTCGTCCAACCGGGTAAAGGGTGTGCCTTCCCTGATCGTTTAAAGCGACACCCTTATTCCGACCCGAACGAACAGAATGTATCACCGGGCGTCTTTCCTACCATGCCAGCGATGAAGATACGTTGCCCGGGAATCGCCTAAAGAGCCATTCGATTGCGTTACCGCGTGGGAGCACTGTGGGGTACAAATCAGTTCTTCGCCATTTCTTTCTTTTGTTTGGAGTTCTGGGGGCGGCGTGTGTTCTGACCGCCCAGGTGGAACCAGCATCTCAGTCAACTGGATCTACGCCGACTGCGTCAAACAATACGGGCGCCATCCGGGGCACGATCACAGACCCGACAGGCGCGGTAATTCCGAACGCAACGGTGATCGTCACGACGTCTGACGGACTCCCCATTGCCAACACGAAGTCAAACGGGGTGGGGAGCTATCACGTTGCCCATCTTGGGCCGGGAACATACCTTTTAACTGCGAGCGCGACGGGGTTCGCATCGTCCGCGCCGAAGACTGTTGATTTGAAGACGGGCGAGAGCCAGCAGCTCAATATCACCCTGCAGATCGAAGTGCAGCAACAGCAGGTGGAAGTGAACTCTGAGGCTTCCGGAGTGAGTACCAGCCCGGAGGGGAATGGGAATGCCATTGTCCTGAAAGGTCAGGATCTGAATGCGTTGTCGGACGATCCGGATGAGCTGTCGAATGAGTTGCAGGCCCTGGCGGGTCCATCGGCCGGTCCCAACGGCGGCGAGATCTACATCGACGGATTCACAGGAGGGCAGATTCCTCCCAAATCCTCGATCCGCGAGATTCGCATCAATCAGAATCCTTTCTCATCGGAGTTTGATCGGCTGGGCTATGGGCGCATTGAGATCCTAACCAAACCCGGCACCGACAAGACGCATGGGCAGATTCAGGTCCGCGGCAACGATTCCGCCTTCAATTCGGCGAATCCCATTCTGAATTCGAATCTGAGGCCGGGGGAGCCGCCGGTTCAGGAGCCAAGTTACTACTCCTATAACGTCAATGGCAGCGTGGGCGGGCCGCTGAACAAGAGCAGTTCTTACTTTACCAGCGTGTTTGCGCGGAACACACAGAATGAAGCGGTGATCGACGCGCTCAATCCAGCGGATCCATCGCAGACGCTGAACGAAGCAGTGACCAACCCCAGTTCACGGCTCGATGTGGCGCCGCGCGTCGATCTGCAAGTTGGAAAATTGAATACCCTTACTGTCCGCGGCGAGTTCTACCGCGCGGTGCAGACGAATGCCGGCCTGGGAGCGCTGACACTGCCCGAGGCGGCCTACGATACACACGGCATTGAAGGTACGCTGCAGGTGAGCGATAGCCTGATCCTGCGCGAAAACCTGGTTGATGATATCCGCTTCCAATATCGCCGCATTCGCAACCAGCAATTACCGTTCTCCATATTACCGACCGTATCGGTACAGGGCGCCTTTACGGATGGAGGCAGCAACTCGGGAACGGTGGAGGACCACCAGGATGACTACGAATTGCAGGATTATTTCACGGGATCGAAAGGCGCCCACGCGCTGACTTTCGGGGCGCGTTTGCGCGCCTACCAGGATGCTAACTACACGAATGGGGGCTCGAACAGTTCTTACGTCTTCGCCACCGTTGCGAACTATCTTGCGGGGATGCCGAATCAATACTCCGTCACGTTGATCCATAACGCACTGGCGCGCGTGATCCTTTTCGATGCAGGCCTCTTTTATCAGGATGACTGGAAGGTGAGCCCGCGCTTCACGGTGAGTTATGGGCTGCGCTGGGAGATGCAAAATCGCATCAACGACAAGAACGACTGGGCGCCGCGGGTGAGCCTGGCCTACGCGCTGGGAAAGCATGGCGGCAAGCAGCAGCCAAAGACCGTGCTGCGCGCCGGTTATGGCTGGTTTTACCAACGCTTTGAGGTGCCGAACAGTTTTGGGTCGACGCAAGGAACGCCGTACATCATTCAGGCAATCCACAACAATTTTGTGCCGCTCGGATCGACCGAGATACCGAATCAACAGACTTTCATCATCCAGAATCCTAACTTTTTCAATCCCAACGCGCCGGTTACGAATTTTACCGGATCTCCGAATGCCGCGGCGCCCACAGGATACTCGGTCGACTCGCACTTCCACGCCGCCAACGACATGCAGGGCGCGGTGGGAGTCGATCGGCAACTGACCGGGTCAATGACGTCAAACGTAACGTATCTCTATAGTCGCGGTGTCCACCAGTATCTGACTAACAACATCAGCGCTGCGGGGGTTTTTCCTGAGGCGAATATTTCAAGCGGCACTTATCCGAGCACTCCGATCTCGCCGCCTCCGGAGAACAACTTGCAGTATCAATCGGGAGGGGTTTACCGTCAGCAACAAGTCATTGCTTCTGTCACAGCGCGCTACCGACGGTTCAGTATCTTCAGTTTCTATGTGTATAACAACGCCAAGGGAGATACGAGCGGCGTAACTTACACACCATCGATCGCGGCCGATCCGGGATTCGATTACGGCCGCACCAGCTTCGATGTGCAGAACCGGTTCCTGGTGCTCGGCAATATCATGGCGCCATGGCAACTTTCGTTTGCGCCGTTTCTCTCTGCCAATTCCGGCACACCCTACAACCTGACCACAGGCAAGGACCTGACAGGCAACAATCAATTCAACGCGCGGCCAACGTATGCGGCGAGTTGCAACGAAGTGAACGCGGTTTCGACACCGTACGGTTGTCTCGACGCGGATCCGCCCGCCAGTCCGAATGGGGCGAGCGAGAAGATCATTCCGTACAACCTCGGCACGGGACCATCGAATGTGAGCCTCAATTTGCGCGTCAGCAAGGTGGTCGGATTCGGCCCAAAAGTTACGGGTGGCGGCGGCCAGGGTGGGTATCAGGGCGGTGGTCGCGGCGGTGGCGGCGGATTGGGCGGCCGCGGATTAAGCGGGAACCAGGGCGGCCCGGGGCGCCTGAATGCGACCACGCCGCACAGATACAACCTGACGTTTACCGCGTTCGGGCAGAACATCTTCAATCACGAAAACCTTGGACCGCCCAATGGCACATTGACCTCGCCCTTCTTCGGCAAATCGCAATCGCTCGCAGGCGGCTTCTTCGGGCCTTCAACGGCAGGCAATCGAAGTATTTTCCTTGAAATGGGTTTTAACTTCTGAGTTGGCGGTTGGCGGGGACTGACAAAACACTCAAAAGTTGGCCGGTTCAGGCGAATCTTGGCCGCTCTCAACTGCTCGAATATTAATAACAGGCACGCTCTATTAATTTCAGAACTACAAGCGTGGCCGAGCTTCAGAAAATCTGAGGGCAATGGTGTTGCCAGAAAGGCAACTTCCGGTTCGGCCAGCATAGGACAGGAACTCGAAACACAGCTCCTTCGAGTGCTTCAGTATGTGAGGCAGGTTGAAAACTTAGATTGCAGCTCGAAGGTACTGGGCGAAATTTAGTAAGTAACATGCGAGCCAGAGGGAGCTGCACTTCATAAAGTTGGCGGACTCAGTTTACTGTAACTGTGACTTGTGCCGTCGAGGTTATGAGGCTAGCGCCGCTGCCTGTGGAGGCGGTGACCGTGAACTTGTAGGTTCCAGTCGCGGTGCCGGGATCGGTGTTGCCGCCGCCTCCGCCTCCACCGCCGCTACCTCCGCCGCAGGCCCCGAGACTGAGCGCGATTGCCAGTCCGATGAGGCACAGGAAGTATTTGCGGTGACGCTTGAAGAGCGGGAGAAGGACAAGCAGGATGCCAGCCAGCGCGACTCTGCACATCGACCCGAAGGCACGATTCTCAAGGCGGGCCACCTGGTGCGGAGCCGTGGTCGTGACATTCAGAGTCACGTTGAGGCCGGTCGCCGTCAGATTCACTTGTACAGTCGAGCCTGAGGACGATCCGCTTGTCAGGCTGCACGTTGCCTCATTCGCGGTGCGATCGGGAGTGCAAGCGAGTGAAGCTGTTCCGGTGAACCCGCCATTAGGTGTGACGGCCAGCGTCGTCGATCCACCCTGGCCGGGGCTGGCGATCGGAATCGAGCCTGTCGGAGTTACGCTCACTGGACCTAGTACGACCAAGGACTGCGCGCCGGAGCTCGTCGCGGAAGTGTAGTTCGTATCGCCTGAATAGCTGACTGTGATCTGGTGTGTCCCGGCGGTGGAAAACTCAACGGACATGGTCGCATAGAGCGCGCTCGCCACTCCTCCTCCGGCGCTCGTAGAGGTGTAATTGACTGTTCCGGGGATGGCGACTCCGCCGTCATAAAAGGTAACCGTGCCTGTCGGAGGCACTCCCGCCTGCGATCCGAAGACGGTTGCGGTCGCAGTCGCGCTCTTACCGACGACGACTGAATTTCCGCCCGGATTCTCAACGCCATAATCATTGATGTTCGGGGTCGCTTGGACCACCGAGACAGTTGCGACCGGACTGGCGCCTCCCGCGTAGTTCGCGTCGCCTGAATACGTAACCGACAAGGTGTGGTTGCCAATACTTAGAAATGTGGTCGATGAAGTGGTATCAATCCACGCATAATTGGCTTTTCCGTTGGCAGCCCCTTCGTACGGAGCACTTTCATTGGCAAGGTTAAGTCCGGATAGAGGATTGCCATCCACAAAGAATTGAAACGTTCCAGTAGGAGCGGCGCCATCGCTTGTGGTGACGACTTCGGCGCCAATCTCTGCCTGATTGCCATATTCAACGGTGGTGAAGGTTCCGGCGCTTACGGTCGTTGGCGCTTTGGCAATCGAGAAACTCACATTTCCGGCGCTCGGGCCAAAGCTGACATCGCCGGGATATTGTGCCTTGATTGAGTACGTTCCCGGTGGAGGCGTTGCGGTCTCGACGTAGCCCTTGCTGGTGAGCAAGAGCGTTTGACCATCGAGCGCTGTGCCGGGTGAACTCAACGTGACTTTTCCGGTAGGGCAGCTTTCCGTGCCGGCGGCGCACAGACTGGAGATGCCAGACGTGGGCGAAACGCTCGACTGGGCATCGCCAACATCCACCCGAAAGACCTGATAGCCAGAACCATAAGTTGCGCTGGACGCGGAAAAGCTAGCGGGGACTCCGTTGACATTAATGGTGACGAGATTGGGAAAGGTAAGGCTCGTTTCTGGATTCACGACAATAGGGACCGAGTTGGAGTAGCTTCCGCCGTAGGTGGAGTCGCCGCTGTAGTGCGCCAGGACACTGTAGCTTCCGCCGGGCAAGAGCGTGGTTGAATTGTCAACCGAGCCGGAGGTCAGCGGGAACGCGGCGATCCCAGGATTGCCGGGAGTCCCGGGAGCTACCATCAGGGCCGCTTCTCCAGTCGCGGCGAGGGGTGTGACGCCAATCGTGAAGGGAATTGCGGCGCCATGGGCGATGTTCACAGCTGCGCCGCCATTCATCGTGAGAGTGGTTGCCGATGGGGTGAAGGAGACAGTTTGCCACTTATTGACCAGATTGGCGACATCGACCGATCCCAATCCCGTGGCCAGATCGTAACCGGTGGCTGTGCTGTAGCCGGATAGAGTGCCGTAGGCATCTCCCGAGGTGCTGGTTGTGCAGTTGGGTGTGCCGCTGACACAAGGCACGGCGATGGTTGAACCGACGGGAATATCGTGAAATGTAGCAGGCTGCCGGGCGGCCAGTTTATAGAACGTGAGGCCGGGAATACCTTGCGGAGAGCCGGTCTTCTGATTGATCAGCGCCATGATGCCGGCAAAAGCCTGAACCGAGACCGAGGTACCCCCTACGCCGAGAAAATTTCCACCCGCGAGCGCGCAATTCGATCCGACTTTGTCGCTTTGGCAGTAGAGGTAGTAGCTGTCAAGGAAGCCATTGCCTGCGAAGAGAGAGACATCCGGCAGATCGCGTGCGTTGTCGTTGGGAGTGCCGGTCTGCCACACCGGTTTCAGCCAAACGGAGCTTTGTCCGCCGCTGCCTCCGGTGCTATTGAGCAGCGATTTGAAGGTCGAGTTGTTGCAATTGGCCTCAGAGTTCGTCGTGCCGCCTGTGATGTACTGCAGCAAGCTGTTGGTGCAGGAGTCGTTCCAGGTCGTCTCCGGAATGTAGCCCTTTGCGGATTGCCCCGTGATGAGCGCGTTGGTGGAATTCCAATAAGTGGTCCAGGTCTCGTACTGGTTGAAGTCCGTTCCGCCAACGGCAGCATTGAATGGCGTGGAGGCGAGGCCGTTCACCTGAAGTCCCGACTGAGCAGGCAGGCTTGGATCATCGCAATCGGCGGGGCCGTTGTCCCCGCTAGCGACAAAGACGCTGATTCCCTGCGCGGCGGCCTGCTCCCAAAGCGATCCGAAGAACTGGACTCCGCCTGCGCCCAGGCTCTTCTCACATTCGCCATAGCTTACGCTCAGCACCGGAGCCAGATTGTTGTCGACAACATAGAGAGCAGAGAGATCGATACCGTCAGTCGTTGTGGTGGATTGCGTGGCGACGAAGTTGATTGTGGCGCCGGGAGCTACGGCGCCCGACCACTGGGTGTCAATGTCGGCTTCGGTTTCATCGACGTTCTTTCCCGGATTCGGGCCGTCGTAGGTAATGACCAGCGTCGGCTCGGGCGCGTGAACGCCGTCGAGTCCAAAGAAACT
The DNA here is from genome assembly GCA_963800145.1 of uncultured Acidobacteriaceae bacterium. Taxonomy (GTDB): domain Bacteria; phylum Acidobacteriota; class Terriglobia; order Terriglobales; family Acidobacteriaceae; genus Telmatobacter. Next base: position 1,116,295 of record CAWCZX010000003.1, read on the forward strand.
CCAGAATGCCTCAGCGTCCGCGGGGTCGATGTCGCTGCGTCCGGCGATGGCGATGGTCTGGCCGGTGCCGTTGATGGCGGTTGGCGCGGCGGTCCAAAGAGGGAGCAGATCGTAGACGGCCGCGAAATCGTAGGGAGCAACCGCGTATTCGGGTCCTTCACCGCCTGAGGTGTAGTAGGGGAAAGGCGACGAAAGCGTCCTGCCTGCTGCCAAGTAAGTTGAGACACCGATGTGTTGAGCCTGCTTCCGAAAGTCGTACAAGGAATCGATGCCGGCCACCACTGGAGCAAGCGCCGTGGGAATGGAGGGATCGCCTGCATTTGCCCAGTGCTGCTCTCCGTTGACGACGAAGCTGTGAATGGCAGTGCCGAACGCTTGCTTGGCCTGTACCGCATTGCCTGAGAACTCGATGAACAGTCTGCTCTTGCTAACCTGAGAGACCTGGAAACCATTCGCGGTCAGCCACTGGGTAATGGTGTTGACGTCAATTGCGGCCGGACCAAAGCGTTCACCCAACTGCTCAGGCGTGAGCCAATGGTGATAAGCGGGTGAGTGAACGTCCTGCTGGTCTTCAAGAAGCTGCTCTAGTGCCTTCTCCTGTTGCGGACTTCGCTTCAGGATGATCAGCATTCGGCCGAGCGCCAAATCTGCCGGCGCTTCCCCTTTATCGAATTCCCGACGGGCCATTGGGTGAACGTTGCCGGTCAGCGTCGTGCGCACACTATCATCGACAGGCTGAGCGATCAGGCTTAAGGCAGGTTCCGCCGCTTGGCTCGGCTGCGCGGGTAGATCGAAAGCGGTGCAAGTAACAAAAATAAGAGCGCAAAAGACGAATGGGCAACGCATTGACTCCCCCGATCGCCAATCGTTGTTTTCAGAGCAGGCCGAGGAACCCCTCGACTTACGAGATCTCTAAGAAGCGCGAAAGCTTTGAGTTAGCGTTTCACCCAAGATGTCAACACTGGCCGGGAAAGTCAAGGGATCGTGCTCCGGCGTGAATCTTTGCCTCTTGATTCTGGGTTCCCGGCGGATCACCACCAACTCAGCAGTTGACTACAAAAGGTACCCGCAGATCCTTCCGCTTTGCGTCAGGATGACAGGGTTTTGGGGGTCGAAGCGGATGTGTCATCGCGTACTCGGCAACCGCCTACCCGGCATTTCTTTATAAGTAATATTCCGTCGGCTCATCGTCAGCTCTAAAGCATCTGCAACTTTTGGGAACAGGCCTATCGTGGTCGTTCGGCCAACGTTTGGTTGTTTTTGCAGGGCTCGGCATCTATTGGAGGCTTAGGTGCGTTCGGCTCGCAGCCGCGATTCGCCCTGCTGATAGAATGGACATTGCCGCAGTGTGCGGTGATTCATCGTATATTCACCTTCCAACCCTGACGGTCCTGCGGGACCGAACCCTAGAAGAGGAAAAGCAGCCCCTGTGAGCCAGACGATACGCAATATCGCCATCATCGCCCATGTTGACCACGGCAAGACCACCCTTGTAGATGCCATGCTGCGGCAGTCGGGCACTTTCCGCGCCAATGAGCAGGTGGCGGAGCGAGTGATGGACTCGAACGAACTGGAGCGGGAGCGCGGCATCACCATCCTGGCCAAGAATACAGCCATCAATTTTGCGGGCGGCAAGATCAATATTGTGGATACGCCGGGCCACGCCGATTTTGGCGGCGAAGTGGAACGGGCGCTGAAGATGGTTGATGGCGTGATGCTGCTGGTGGATGCGGCCGAAGGGCCGCTGCCGCAGACGCGCTACGTGCTTGCCAAGGCCCTTGAGGCCAAGCTGCTGCCGATCGTGGTGATCAACAAGATTGACCGGCCTGACGCGCGTCCGCAGGAAGTGCTGGACGAGATTTATGACTTGTTCATCGACCTCGATGCGGATGAGTCGCAACTGGATTTCCCGGTGCTCTACGCGGTGGCCAAGGCGGGCACGGCGACGACGGATTTAGCGAAGCCGGGCACGGACCTGCAGCCTCTTTTTGAGTCCATTGTCTCTACGATTCCCGCCGCTACGGGCGATGCCGACGGCACGCTGCAGATTCTGGTGACGAATCTGGACTACTCCGATTATTTTGGCCGGATCGCGATATGCCGGGTATTTCAGGGCACTCTGCACGCGGGCGACGAGGTCACCATTTCAAAGCGCGATGGATCGTTGATGAAGACGCGCATCACCAAGCTGTTCACGTTCTCGGGGCTCAAACGCACCGAGACCACCGAGACCACAATGGGCGACATTGTGGCCGTGGCCGGCGTGGAGGGCATCACCATCGGCGAAACCATTACCAGCGTCGAGAACCCGTCTCCGCTGCCGCTCATTATCATTGACGAGCCGACCATCGCGATCCAGTTCAGCGTGAACAATTCGCCATTTGCGGGGCGCGAAGGGCAGTACGTAACGAGCCGCAACCTGAGGGAGCGCCTGGAAAAAGAGCTGCTGACCAACGTGAGCATTCGCGTGGAAGACACGGGCTCGCCGGACAGCTTCAAGGTGCTGGGACGCGGCGAATTGCAACTTGCGATTCTGATCGAAATGATGCGCCGCGAAGGCTACGAGCTGATGGCCGGGCGTCCGGAGATCGTGACCAAGACAGTGGAAGGCACGCGCATGGAGCCGGTGGAGCACCTGACCATCGACGTGCCCGAAGCCTATACCGGCGTGGTGATTGAGAAACTCGGTCCGCGCAAGGGCGAGATGACCAAGATGCACAATCATGGCTCGGGACGCGTTCGCCTGGAGTTTCGCGTGCCCAGCCGCGGACTGATCGGGCTGCGCAGCGAAATGCTGACGGAGACCCGCGGGACGATTGTGATGAACGCTCTGTTTGACGGTTACATTCCCTACCAGGGCGAGATTCCGCAGCGGCCCACCGGAGCGCTGATCGCCGACCGGCAGGGGCTCACGACTACGTATTCCCTGAACGGGCTGCAGGAGCGCGGCATTCTGTTTGTGGGCCCGGGCGTTGAAGTGTATGAGGGCATGGTGGTCGGCGAACACTCGCGCGATAACGACCTCGACGTGAATGTGGTCCGCGAGAAAAAGATGACCAACATGCGCGCCTCGAGCGCCGATGAGGCCATCCGCCTGGTACCGGTGAAGGCTCTCAACCTGGAACAAGCGATTGAGTTTATCGCAGAGGATGAGATGGTCGAGGTGACGCCGAAGTCGCTGCGGCTGCGGAAGAAGATCCTGCAGCAGAACCGCCGCCCCAAGCGGTGGGAAAAGGGCGTGGCGTAAGGCGCGTGCAGAAGCAGCCGTGATGCCGGTTCCGGGCTGCGACGGTTAGAGTATTCAGCATGAAAAGTCGGCGATTTTTTTCTGCGCTGGGTGCGTTGCTGGTTGTGGCGGGAGTGTGTGCTGTTGGTTCGGTTGTGCGAGTCGGATCGGCAAGGGCTGCGGAACCATCGGCGGCAGAACCGCAACTGGTGATTATTGACACCGATATTGGCGATGATATTGACGACGCGTTTGCGGTGGGGTTGGCCCTGCGCAGTCCGGAACTGAAGATTCTGGGCGTGACCACGGCTTTCGGGAACACGGAGCTGCGTGCGCGGCTGGTGGATCGGTATCTGGCCGCAGTGGGCCGGAGCGACATTCCTGTTGAAGCGGGCGTGACTACGCAGACCGACAACGTAATGACCCAGGCCGCCTATGCGCGCCGGGCGCCGGACCGGAAACATCCGGATGGGGTGGCTTTTCTGCTCGACGAGATTCGCCGGCATCCGGGCCAGATTACGCTGATTGCCATTGGGCCACTGTTTAACGAGCAGGCGGCGATCGCGCGCGACCCGGCCACTTTTCGCAAGTTGAAGAGAGTGGTGATGATGGGCGGGAGCATCGACCGGGGTTACGACGGGGCAAATGGAGAACGCCGGCCCGCCGAACCAGAGTGGAACATCGATCGCGATCCGGCAGGAGCGAAGGCGCTTTTCGCAGCCGGGGTGCCGATTTTCATGATGCCGCTGGATTCGACCCAGATCCATCTGCAGATTCCTGAGCAGGGAGAGATTTATTCGCACGGTTCACCGCTCACCGACCAGTTGACGCTCCTCTACCACGAGTGGACCGGTGCGAAGGAGTGGAGACTGCCGACGCTGTTTGATCCGGTGGCGGTGACCTATGCGTTCCGTCCGGACCTTTGCCCGGTGAAACCGCTGCGCATTGAAGTGGATGACAAGGGATTAACCCGGGCCGTGGCAGGAACTCCGAACGCGCAGGTCTGCCTCGAGTCGGACGAAAAAGGCTTTATGAGTCTGCTGCTCTCACGGATAGCCGGGGAGTGAGGGAGTGAGCGGCGGGAATTGCACAGCTTCCCCACAGATAAAACCTGTGATGTGTGCGCAGTGTCACTTGCAACTCCATTGACAGCAGGAGAAAGTAGGAGAAAAATGGCGGTCGATGACAAATAGGCCGTTTTAAGCGGCGGAGCGAGGGAAAGTGAGGAACACGTTGAAGATGAAGGTTTTGGGTGTAGCGGCAATCTTGGGTCTGGGGATGTTTCTGGGCGGTTGCAAATCAGCACCGGATTTGACCCAGAGCCAGGCCCTGGCATTGATTCAGGCCGACTATGATCACGCAGCCCCGGCGGGCGTGAACATTTTGATCAACGACCTTGGGATGCGACAGGGTATCTCGGCCAAATATTGGACGCGGACGACGATTTATCCCAATAAGTTCTGGGCCGATTTTACGCTCACACCGGATGGCAAGAAGGTGGTGAAACTGCCGGCTGGCGGCGACGTGATTCAGTGGCGTCCCGATAGCTTGACCGACACGGGTTATACCTACCGGGTGGTGACAGTGGCTGCCAATCATCTCAAGGCGCGCAATCTGCAGGATATCCAGGATGAAGGCTCGCCAACGGCGAAGGGCGTCCAATTCACTGAGGCGGTGGACCTTACGGGCGTGCCAGATGCGCTGCAGGCGATCGCGCACAATCCGGGCAACCAGCTGACCACCAAGCGGCATGCGAGCTTTGAGTTGGTCGACAATGCCTGGAAGCTGCATTCGATCGAATAGCGGCAAGTTCTGAAGAGAGAGGCGGGAGCCACATCTGGTTCTCGCTAGCGGCACAGCGCGCGGAGCTTTCTCACAGTCCGCGCGTTGGGTTTTTTGCGGAACCGGCCGGGCCTTTGCGAGTGCGCGACTCTGGCTTAGAATCCCGTCAAATTCGTTTGCAATCACCTTTTCGGGCTCGGGTATCTCGAAAGCGGACTGACGATGACGCGCGCATTTATTCGTGCATTGATCCTAGGTGGAGGGCTTATATTCGTCGCCGGTTGCGGCGGCTCCTCGGATTGGGAGCTCCAGCAGCGGCGGCTCGGGCGGCGGCGACAACTCGACGACCGTAACCTTCACAGTGAAGGGAGCGACACCCACTGCAGTTGCCACCCGGATCGGCTCTGGCTCGTTCACCGCGGCGACACTCAGCGGCAGCCAACTTTCGCTTAAATTGCCGGAAGGCACCACGAATTTTGCCGTGGCATTTGTCTGCCCACCATCATCATTGACGACCATAAATCCCCAGGAACTGCAGACGCTCCAAAATGTGTTTGAGGCGACGACGCTGGACGGAACTGCGTTCACCGAATCGTGTCCGGCCCCGCCAAGCACGCCGACCACCGGAACCCTTACCGGATCGGTGGATGCGAGCGCTATCTCTGGGGCCAACATTCTGGAGGTCTATGCGCAGAACGCTCAGGACGGCCCGATGGGACTGGGGTTTCCGGTGCTTGGTTCGAGCGGGAGCATCAGTGTTGCCGAACCAGTGGGTACTGACCGGGTGTTGGTGCTGGCTTACGATTCTGTTCTGAGTGGCGATTTGGAAACCCCAGGGGACCTTGCGGCTGCAAAAAATTTCAGTAGCCAGATCGTTCCCGGAGCATTGAACGGGGGGAATACGGTCGTACTCGGCGCTGCCGATGCGACAACGCTCGAGCCCCTCTCCTTTGCCGGCGTTCCCTCAGGTTACAGCGCACCTTCGGTCCTTGTAGGGTTTGAAACGAGCGGAGGGGGCGCCATTCTGGTTGGAACCACTGATACGAACGGATATCCGGCGTTGCCGGCAGGTGCAGTGCAAAGCGGGGACTCCTATGTTTTCAGTGCTACTGCTCACAGCATTTCCAATCTGGGCGAGCAGATCCGGGTGACCACGAATTCGACGTCGGCTGGTCCTGAATCGTTTACGTTTCCCGTGGCGTGGACGTATGCAGGGCCCCCGGCAGCGGCGTGGCCATCGTTCGACATTGCTTATGCCGGATTTGCGGGCGAGACGGGTGTCAGAGTTGGAGTAGCCGAAACCTGGACGGCGGGTGCGACCGCGACAAATCTGGTTGTTGTGACAGCCACGGGGAGTTCTCTAAACGGATCAACGACTCTGGCCGTCCCGGACCTATCGGGACTGGCGGGATTCCTGGCCGCGCCGGCATCTGGAACGAACTTGGTCTGGACCGCGGAGATTTCCCAGGGGAGTATTCCGTCTGTCTCGACGACGTCGAACGGGTCCACGATGATGGTGTCGAACGCAGGCACATTCGCGGTGCCCTGAGTCGAGCGGGAGTTGTTGGGCGCGTATGTTCGGGGAAAATGCCTCTCTGGGAGAGAAATCGTTGACCCTTCCCCGGTTTCTTGTTATTGTAAGAAGGTTCTGCAAGAACGCCTCCGTCCGTGTGTCTTGACGTCGGAAGCGTAAGGGTAGCCCGGCTGGATGTAAAAGCCATGGGCTGAAACCCGAGGCCAGGCGCAGTTAGCCGGCCAGACAGGTCCCCGGAATCGCTCTCATCTTGCGGAGGGCAGGGGCACATCGCATCGGCGCCCGCGCGTTCTCCACCTTGGAGGGCTATGCGGGCCGGAACCGCGAAACGGAGTTGGCTCCGCGAAGGCGGACGCCCGGCCACCGTCCTGGTTCTCGTCTGAAGTGGAACGAAGGCAGACGCGAAGCAGCAACGAAGGGCTTCTGTGCGCGTGCGCGGCTTGTTCGGCGGCGACTCGCAACGAAGGCCCGGGATCTGCGCGCGGCTGATGAGCTAAAGGGTTTTGGGGTAAGGAGTTTCAGTTTGCCTACTTTTAATCAGCTGGTTCGCAAGGGGCGCACGGCCCCGCGTTACAAGACGGCGTCGCCGGCATTGCAGGCCTCGCCGCAGCGGCGCGGCGTTTGCACCCGCGTGTATACGCAAACGCCCAAGAAGCCGAACTCGGCCCTGCGCAAGGTGGCCCGCGTGCGGCTGACCAACGGGATTGAGGTCACGACCTATATTCCCGGCATCGGCCACAACCTGCAGGAGCACTCGATTGTGCTGATCCGCGGCGGCCGTGTGAAGGATCTGCCCGGCGTCCGCTATCACGTGGTGCGCGGCACGCTGGATTCGGTGGGCGTGGCCAACCGCAAGCAGAGCCGGTCGAAGTATGGCGCCAAGCGCGCCAAGGGCGGCGCGGCGGCAGGCAAGAAGTAGGAACGAGCTATAAGCTCTCAGCTTTCAGTCGTCAGCTTGTGCGGTGGCGGAACTGAGCTGGGCGAGCGGGAAGAACTGAAAGCTGACGGCTGAGAGCTGAAGGCTGTTTTGAGGGATTATGCCGAGAAAAGGGCACATTGCGAAGCGGGAAGTGGCGCCGGATCCGGTTTACGGGTCCACGCTGGTCACCAAGTTTGTGAACTCGATGATGTGGGGCGGCAAGAAGTCGACGGCCCAGGGCATCTTCTACCAGGCGATGAAGAACCTCGAAGAGAAGGGCGGCGGCGACGACGCTCTCAAGCTCTTCAAGAAGGCGGTCGAGAACTGCAAGCCGCTGCTCGAGGTGAAGACCCGCCGCGTGGGCGGCGCCAACTACCAGGTGCCGATCGAAGTCAATCCCGACCGGCGCACCTCGCTGGCCATTCGCTGGCTGATCACCTACGGGCGCAACCGCGGCGAAAAGGGCATGACCGACAAGCTGCGCAACGAGCTGCTGGATGCGGCCAACGGTCGCGGCGCGGCGATGAAGAAGAAGGAAGACGTGCACCGCATGGCCGAGGCCAACAAGGCTTTTGCTCACTACCGCTGGTAGGTTTGGTTTGAACGAGTGAGGGCTCCCGAGTCTCAAAATCGAGACCTGGGGCACCCGGAAGTCTGATTGTTGAAGAAGGAAGAATAACCGCGGGCTGAAGCCCGCAAGGAAAATGACCGTGGCTCGCACCATACCTCTGAATCGTTGCCGGAACATCGGAATCATGGCGCACATCGACGCCGGAAAGACGACAGCGACAGAGCGCATCCTGTTTTATACGGGCATCACGCACCGCATCGGCGAAGTGCATGAAGGCACGGCGACCATGGATTACATGGAGCAGGAGCAGGAGCGCGGCATTACGATTACCTCGGCTGCCACGACCTGCATGTGGAAAGACGTCCGCATCAATATTATTGATACGCCCGGCCACGTGGACTTTACCGCCGAGGTGGAGCGCTCGCTGCGCGTGCTGGACGGCGCGGTGGCGCTGTTCGATTCGGTTTCAGGCGTGCAGCCGCAGACCGAGACCGTCTGGCGGCAGGGCGACAAGTACAAGGTTCCGCGCATCTGCTTCGTGAACAAGATGGACAAGAACGGCGCGGACTTCGAGCACGTTCTGGACACCATTCGCAAGCGGCTGGGCGCGCGGCCGGTTGCGCTGCAGATTCCCATCGGCGCGGAAGCCGACTTCAAGGGCGTCGTCGATCTGATCGAGATGAAGGCCATTCTCTGGCACGACGAGACCATGGGCGCCGAGTTTTCGATCGAACCGATTCCGGCCGATCTGCAGAAGAAGGCCGAGGCCTTCCGGCTGCAGTTGATCGAAGTCATCGCCGAGACCGACGATGTGCTGCTGGAAAAGTTTCTCGAAGGCGAGACGCCGACCATTGCCGAATTGAAGGCCGGCATTCGCCAGGCCACCATCGATCTGAAGGTCTTCCCGGTGATCTGCGGAAGCGCCTTCAAGAACAAAGGCGTGCAGACGCTGCTCGATGCGGTCGTCGATTACCTGCCCAGCCCGCTGGACAAGCCTCCGGTCGAGGGCATCGATCCTGACCATCGCGGGCAAGATTGTTGTCCGCAAGCCGGACGACAACGAGCCGCTTGCGGCGCTGGCCTTCAAGATCATCAACGATCCGTTCGGCAAGCTGTCGCTTCGTCCGCGTCTACTCGGGCTCGCTCAAGACCGGCGACACGGTGCTCAATCCGCGCACCGGCAAGACCGAGCGCATTGGCCGCCTGGTGAAGATGCACGCCAACAAGCGCGAGGACGTGACCGAGATTCTGGCCGGCGACATCTGCGCCTGCGTGGGCACTGAAGGAACTGAAGACCGGCGACACGCTGTGCGCGCCGCATCATCCGATTGCGCTGGGCGCGATCACGTTCCCGGAGACGGTGATCTCGGTGGCCATCGAGCCCAAGACCAAGGCCGACCAGGAAAAGATGGGCGTGGCGCTGTCGCGGCTGGCCGACGAGGACCCCACCTTCAAGGTGCGGACCGACGAAGATTCGGGCCAGACGATCATCAGCGGCATGGGCGAGCTGCATCTTGGAGATTCTCGTCGACCGCATGAAGCGCGAGCACAAGGTCGAAGCCAATGTGGGCGAGCCCAAGGTGGCCTTCCGCGAGACCATTCGCAAGACGGCCGAAGCCGAGGGCAAGTACATTCGCCAGACCGGCGGCTCGGGCAACTACGGCCATTGCAAGCTGCGCATCGAGCCCAACACGCCGGGCGCGGGCTACGAGTTCATCAACGACATCAAGGGCGGCGTCGGTGCCCAAGGAATACATCAAGCCCATCGATCAGGGCGTGCAGGGCGCAATCGAACTGGGCATCCTGGCCGGCTATCCCATGGTGGACGTCAAGGTGACCCTGTTCGACGGCAGCTATCACGAAGTGGACTCGAACGAAATGGCCTTCAAGTTTGCCGGTTCGATCGCGTTCAAGGAAGCCGCGCGCAAGGCGTCGCCGGTGCTGCTGGAGCCGGTGATGGCGGTCGAAGTCACGGTTCCCGAGGAGCACATGGGAACCATCATCGGCGACATCAACTCGCGCCGCGGGCGCATCGAGGGCATGGAGCACGCTGGCCGGTTCGCAGGTGATCAAGGCGATTGTGCCGCTGAAGGAGATGTTCGGCTACGTGAACGACATTCGTTCGTCCACGCAGGGCCGGGCGTCGTATTCGATGCAGTTCGCGCGCTATGAAGAGGCGCCGCGCATGATTGCCGATGAGATTATCGGCCGGGCGCAGGGGAAATGAGCTTGCGCAATGGCGGAATGAGCCAATGCGGCAAGTACGAGCAAGTTTGGGCTGAAAGCTAATGGCTGACAGCTGAAAGCTGAGTTTTGGGGCTGGAGCCGGATGGCCGGCGCCCCTGGTTGAAACGGGCAGTACAAGCTACGAAAGGGATTCGGGACTTTTATGGCGAAGGAAAAATTTGATCGTTCGAAGCCGCACGTGAACGTGGGGACGATCGGGCACATCGATCACGGCAAGACGACGTTGACGGCGGCGATCACCAAGGTATTGCAGAAGCACAATCCGAAGAACACGTTCCGTTCGTTCGACTCGATCGACAACGCGCCGGAAGAGCGGGAGCGCGGCATCACGATCGCCACGGCGCACGTGGAGTACGAGACGGCCAACCGTCACTACGCGCACGTCGATTGCCCCGGCCACGCCGACTACATCAAGAACATGATCACCGGCGCGGCGCAGATGGACGGCGCGATTCTGGTGGTTGCGGCGACCGACGGCCCGATGCCGCAGACCAAGGAGCACGTGCTGCTGGCCCGCCAGGTGGGCGTGCCCTGCATCGTGGTGTTTCTGAACAAGTGCGACGCGGTCGAGGACGAAGAGCTGATCGACCTGGTGGAGATGGAAGTGCGCGAGCTGCTGTCCAAGTACCAGTTCCCCGGCGACGACGTGCCGGTGATTCGCGGCTCGGCCTTGGGCGCGCTGAACGGCGAGCCGAAGTGGGAAGCGAAGATCGACGAGCTGATGGAGGCGGTGGACAAGTACGTTCCGCAGCCGGAGCGCGCGATCGACCTGCCCTTCCTGATGCCGATCGAAGATATCTTCTCGATCTCCGGCCGCGGCACGGTGGTGACGGGCCGCATCGAGCGCGGCAAGGTGAAGGTGGGCGAGGATGTCGAGATCGTCGGCTTCCGCGAGACGCGCAAGACGGTCTGCACGGGCGTGGAGATGTTCAAGAAGCAGCTGGACGAAGGCCTGGCGGGCGACAACGCGGGCATCCTGCTGCGCGGCATTCCCAAGGAAGACGTGGAGCGCGGAATGGTGCTGGCCAAGCCGGCATCGATCACGCCGCACACCAACTTCAAGGGCGAAGTGTACGTGCTGAGCAAGGAAGAGGGCGGCCGTCATACGCCGTTCTTCAAGGGCTACCGTCCGCAGTTCTACTTCCGCACGACGGACGTGACGGGCGTGGCGGAGCTGCCGGAGGGCGTGGAGATGGTGATGCCGGGCGACAACGTGCAGCTGCAGGTGGAGCTGATCACGCCGGTGGCCATGGAAAAGGGCTTGCGGTTCGCGATCCGCGAAGGCGGCACGCACGGTGGGCGCGGGCACGGTCTCGGAGATTATGAAGTAGACAGGGAATCAGTGAACGAGTGAAGACAGTGAACAGTGAAGCGCGATGTTGCTGATTCGCTGTTTCGCTTCTTCACTGGCTTCATCCGAAGGGAAGCCAATGGTAGGACAGAGAATTCGAATCCGGTTGAAGGCATACGACTATCGCGTGCTCGACACCTCGACCGGCGAGATTGTGGAGACGGCCAAGCGCACCGGAGCAACGGTGGCCGGCCCGATTCCCTTGCCGACGATCAAGAACAAGTACTGCGTGCTGCGTTCGCCGCACGTGGACAAGAAGTCGCGCGAGGCATTCGAGATTCGCACGCACAAGCGGCTGATCGACATTCTCGAGCCGACGCAGCAGACGGTGGACGCGCTGATGAAGCTCGATCTGCCGGCCGGCGTCGATGTCGAGATCAAGGCGTTTGAGAAATAGCTTTCAGCCGTCAGCCTTCAGCTCTCAGTTTGGATGTGAGTGGGGCGGGCGATTGACGAAACCATGTGAGGAAAGATGTGAGTTGAAAGCCTGCGCAGTGGCAGGGATTGCTGAAAGCTGATAGCTGACGGCTCAAAGCTCACACAATTCCGGCAGTGCGATGAAGTTCTAAGATCGCATGATGAGGTGAGGAAGACATGGCAGTTACAGGGATTCTGGGAAAAAAGATCGGCATGACGCAGGTCTTCGACGAAAAGGGCGATGTGCACCCGATTACGGTGCTGCAGGCGGGCCCGTGCGTGATTACGCAGTTGAAGACGCTGGCCAAGGACGGCTACGACGCCGCGCAGATTGGGCTGGTGGAGTTCGTCAAGGCCAAGAACGTGACCAAGCCGCAGGCGGGACACTTTGCCAAGACCGAAGCGCCGCCGGTGAAGGTCATCAACGAAGTGGGATCTGTGGCCGACGCTGAGGGCGCGGAGAACACCAAGGCTGGCGATCGTGTGCTGGTGGACATCTTCACCGATGCGAAGTTTGTGGACGTGATTGGCACCTCCAAGGGCCGCGGATTTGCCGGCGTTGTGCGCCGCCACGGTTTCGGCGGCGGTCCCAAGTCGCACGGACACATGTTCCAGGTGCAGGGCTCGATCGGCGCCTCCAGCTTTCCATCGCGCGTTTTTCCCGGGCAGCGTATGCCGGGCCACATGGGCGCGGAACAGGTGACGGTGCGCAACCTGCGCATTCGCGGCATCGATCTGGAAGAGAACTTGTTGATGGTCGAGGGCGCGGTGCCCGGGTCGCGCGAAGGCTATGTGCTGATTTCGAAGGCCAAGACTCCGCCGCGCGAGCGCCGTGGTTTTGCCGGATCCGGCACAGTGGATCCGTTGAAGGCTTCGAAGAAGGCCGGCGGCAAGCGCAAGTAGCCACCTGGCACCTGCGGTGCGGCCGACTGCGCCTTGCGGCGCCAGAGGGTCTGGCAGGAACTTAGGTGGAGCAGGAGCGCTCTGCTGAGCGCGAAAAGATTGAGAGCCGGGGAAGAGACCGGCGGAAGAAGAAGACGATGGCAAACGTGGATGTATTGAATATGAACGGGGACAAGGTCGGCTCGCTGGAACTGGCCGATGCGCTTTTTGGGCCGGACCAGGTGAACGAGGCTCTGCTGTGGGAGGCGGTGAAGCATTATCGCGCTTCTCTGCGCCAGGGCACGCACAAGACCAAGAGCCGCACCGAGGTCGCCGGTTCCGGCAAGAAGCTGTGGAAGCAGAAGGGCACGGGCCGGGCTCGCATCGGCTCGGTGCGTTCGCCCCTGTGGCGCCACGGCTACACAGTGCACGGACCGCAGCCGCGCAGCTACGATTACGCGTTTCCGCGCAAGAAGCTGCTGGGCGCTTTGCGCTCGGCGCTGGCTTCGAAGCTGGCTGACGGCAAGCTGACGGTGGTGGACACGCTGGAGATCAAGGAAGCCAAGACCAAGCTCTATCGCGCCGCACTCGACAAGCTGAAGGTGACGCGTACCGCGCTGCTGGTGGAAAACGGCAAGACGCTGACCCAGGGGCTGTTGCTGGGCGCGCGCAATCTGAAGGGCGTCGAACTGGTGCTCAACAACGAAGTGCATCCTTACGATCTGCTGCGTTATGAGCGGGCCATCTTCTCGACGGCTGCGATTGAGCAGTTGACCGAGATGCTTGAGAAGAATGCGTCAAAGCGCAAGGCAGCCGCGGCGGCCAAGAGCGCAGCGCACACGGAGGCTGCATAATGCCGACTCTTTATACCGTAATTCGCCGCCCGTTGATCACCGAAAAGGGATTGGGCGTGAAGGAGACCGAAGGGACGCTGGTGTTTGACGTGGCGCCCGAAGCCTCCAAGACCGAAGTCAAGCAGGCGGTCGAAGCACTCTTCAAAGTGAAGGTCGCGGCGGTCCGCACCGCCAACGTGATTGGCAAGGAACGGCGCCGGGGCAAGTTCGCCGGCTTCCGTCCGGACTGGAAAAAGGCATACGTCCGGCTGAAGGCAGGCGAGAAGATGCCGGAGTACGTGAGCAACCTGTAAGGACAGCTTTCAGCTGTCAGCTTTCAGCCTTCAGCTTGTTCCGTGGAGGGGCAAGAGGAAAAGGTAAGAGCGAGTCACAAAAGTTAGTTTGTTGAAGATGGATGAGCTGAAAGCTGAGAGCTGAAAACTCATCAAGGAAAAACGACGATGGCAATCAAGACATATAGACCGATAACGCCGACGCTGCGCTTTCAGACTTCGCTGGTCAATGACGACCTGACGACCGACAAGCCGCACAAGCCGCTTCTGGCGGTTCGCAAGCGTACGGGCGGACGCCGCAATTCGGGCGATCTGACCATCCGCCACCACGGCGGCGGCCATAAGCAGCAGTTGCGCCTCATTGATTTCAAGCGCGAGAAGTATGGAGTGCCGGGCAAGGTGGCGACGATCGAGTACGACCCCAACCGGTCCGCGCGCATCGCTTTGGTGCATTATGCCGACGGCGAGAAGCGCTACATCCTGCAGCCCGTTGGGTTGAAGGTGGGCGCAACGGTCAGTTCAGGGCCGGAGGCCGACATCCTGGTGGGCAACGCGCTGCCGCTCAAGAATATTCCGGCCGGCACCACGGTGCATGCGATTGAATTGAGGCCGGGCAAGGGCGCGCAGATGGCGCGTTCAGCCGGCACGCAGGCGCAGTTGGTGGCCAAGGAAGGCGACTACGCTTTGCTGAAACTGCCTTCGGGAGAAACGCGTAAGGTGCTCGCCGAGTGCATGGCGACCATCGGGCAGGTGGGCAACACGGATCACGAGAACGTAGCCATCGGCAAGGCCGGGCGCAACCGCTGGAAGGGCATTCGCCCCACCAACCGCGGCGTCACGATGAACCCTGTCGATCACCCGCACGGCGGCGGCGAAGGCAAGACCTCGGGCGGCCGTCATCCGGTAACCCCGTGGGGCCAGCCCACACGGGGCTACAAGACACGCAACAACAAGCGGACCGACGCGTTCATCGTCAGCCGCCGGGCGAAGTAAAAGGGCAGCCGTCAGCTATCAGCTTTCAGCTTTTAGCTCAACGCGGCGTGGAATAGATAAGGCAATCGCCGAGCAGTCAGTTTGAGCGAGAACAAGCTGAAGGCTGAGAGCTAGAGAGCTAGGAGCTGAGTTTTATGGCACGTTCGACAAAAAAGGGTCCGTTTGTGGATGCGCACCTCACGGTGAAGATCGAGGTGCTCAACCAGGCCAACGACAAGAAAGTGGTGAAGACCTGGTCGCGGCGTTCGACGATCTTTCCCGAGTTTGTGGGGCACACCATCGCCGTGCACAACGGCAAGAAGTTCGTTCCGGTGTATGTGACCGAGAACATGGTGGGCCACAAGCTGGGTGAGTTCGCGCCGACCCGCACTTTCAAGGGCCACACCGGCGGCAGCAGCAAGGCCGCTGAAACCAGCGCCAAGCCGCGCTAGCGAAGAGCAGCTTTCAGCTTCCAGCTTCTAGGTTCTGGCTAGACAGTGGAGGAGCTAAAGCTTGTTGGGAAACGGGACAAGCTAGAAGCTAGTGGCTAGAAGCTAGTAGCTGAATTTGAGGACAGACGAATGGCAGTCGAGACAAAGGAATACAGGGCCGAAGCCAGGTTTCAGCGCGTGTCGCCGCAAAAGGCGCGGCTGGTGCTTGATCTGATCAAGGGCCGTGGGGTTCAGGAGGCGCTGGAGACGGCGGCTTTTACCAAGAAGCGCATTGCCCCCGTGATTCACAAGCTGTTGATCTCGGCGGTGGACAACGCCAAGTACGTCGCAGGGGAGCAGGGCGTCGATCTGGACGTGGACAACCTTTATGTGAAACAGGCACTGGCCAACGACGGACCGCGCATGAAACGTATTCGCCCCGCGCCGATGGGGCGCGCTTACCGCTATCAACGCAGGCTGACGCACATTGTGCTGTCGGTGGCAGAGCGCGCGGGAGCCCAAGGCTTGGTGACCAAGGTTGAAGAACCGGGGGCGGCGGCCAAGCCGGTTGCCAGGGAAGACCAAGACGGTTGCGGGCAAGAGGCCAGTTGCGAAGAAGGCAGCGGCGAAAAAGCCGGTATGCAACCATCAAGAAAAAGGCCAGCAAGAAGGCCTAGAGAGTTTTGAGAGGAAGTATATGGGACAGAAAGTCCATCCTTACGGATTCCGGCTGGGAGTGAACAAGCCATGGCGTTCGCGCTGGTTCTCAGAGCGCGACTATGACAAGCTCCTGGTCGAGGACGTGAAGCTCAAGGCGGAGCTGCGCGAAAAGCTGAAGGCTGCCGGCGTGAGCTCGGTCGAGATCGAGCGGCCTGGCAACAAGCTGCGCTTCCTGATCCGCACCGCCCGGCCGGGCATCGTGATCGGCCGCAAGGGCGCGGAGATCGAGAAGCTCAAGACGGAGCTCGGCAAGCGCACCAGCCGCGACGTGTTCATCGACATCATCGAGGTGAACAAGCCGGAGTTGGACGCGCAGCTGGTGGCGGAGAACATTGCGCTGCAGCTTGAGAAGCGCGTGAGCTTCCGCCGGGCCATGCGCAAGAGCGTTGATTCGGCGCTGCGCTTCGGCTGCAAGGGAATCAAGGTGCGCGTTTCGGGCCGACTGAACGGCAACGAAATCGCCCGCTCGGAGTGGTATCTGCAGGGGCGTTTGCCGCTGCACACGCTGCGCGCCGATATCGACTACGGTTTTGCCGAGGCGCATACCACGTACGGCGTGATCGGCGTGAAGACGTGGATCTATCGCGGCGACATTTACGAGCAGAAGCGCCGCCAGGCTCCCGCAGTCGGAACGTCGGTGTTTTAAAGGCAGCTTTCAGCCTTCAGCTTTCAGCTATCAGCTAAAGCAGGAGGAGAGGCCGCCTGGGCAAGGAAAAAGCTGATAGCTGATAGCTGAGAGCTATGAGCTGATTTTCGAGGTTTTCGTTATGTTGATGCCAAAGAAGGTGAAGTTTCGCAAGCAGCAGAAGGGCAAGCGGCGCGGCAAGGCGTGGCGCGGTTCTTCGCTGTCGTTCGGCGAGTACGGTTTGAAGGTCATGGAGTGCGGTTACATCACCGACCGGCAGATCGAGGCCAGCCGTATCGCCATGACGCGGTTTATCAAGCGCGGCGGCAAGATCTGGCTGCGGCTGTTTCCGGACAAGCCGATTACCAAGAAGCCGGCCGAAGTCCGCATGGGTTCGGGCAAGGGCGCGCTGGATCATTGGGTGGCCGTGGTGCGGCCGGGCAAGATCCTGTTTGAGATGGAAGGCGTGGACACGGCGACGGCGCAGGAAGCCATGCGCCTGGCATCGAACAAGTTGCCGCTCAGGACCAAGTTCGTGATGCGGCCGGGCGCCGAAAAAGTTGTGGCCGCGGTCAAGAAGTAGAAATGCAGCTTTCAGCTGTCAGCCTCCAGCTGCTTCGTGTTGAGACGAAGGGTCATCGACGAGCAGGGTGAGGCTAGGAGCTAGCAGCTAGAAGCTAGGAGCTAAGAAGATGGAACTCGCAAAGATTCGCAATTTGAGCGACGCCGAACTGCTGCACCAGGAGAAGACAGCCGCAGAGCAGCTTTTCCGGCTTCGTTTTCAGGTCTCGCTGGGGCAGAACGACGGAGTGAAGAAGCTCCGCCAGCTGCGCAAGGAGATCGCCCAAATCAAGACCGTGGCCCGCGAGCGCGAGCTCGGGATCCGCGGCGCGGCGAAAGATGTCGCGGCGGAAAATGCCGGAAAGGGAGCCCGTTGATGACGGCAACGACAGAAGCAGGACAGGCGCCGGCTGCGGCTAACCGGCGCAATGAAAAGGTTGGCAACGTGGTTTCGACCAAGATGCAAAAGACCATCGTGGTCGAGGTCGAGATGCGCAAGCCGCATGCCAAGTACAAGAAGATTATGCGCACCACCAAGAAGTTTTATGCGCACGATGAGCAGAGTTCGGCGCGCATGGGCGATGTGGTACGCATTCGCGAGACCCGGCCGCTCAGCAAGCTGAAGCGGTGGGCTTTGGAAGAGATTGTGCGGCGTTCGTCGCTGGTCCAGGTTGAAGACACAGCAGTGAAGACCGAAACCCAGGCTGCCAGCTAAGGCGAGCGGTTAGGAGAAGCAACCATGGCAGTGCAAATGAGAACCATGCTCGCGGTGGCCGATAACTCCGGCGCGCGCAAGCTTCAGGTGATTCTGCCGCTGGGCGGCGGATTGGGCAAGAAGGCCGGTCTTGGCGACATCGTAACCGCAGCGGTGAAGGAAGCTTCGCCGGACGGCACGGTCAAGAAGGGCAAAGTGGTTAAGGCAGTCATCGTCCGCACCCGCAAGGAGTATCGGCGGCGCGACGGCACCTATATCCGCTTCGATGAAAACGCGGCCGTGGTGATTGATGATGCGCATGAGCCGGTCGGTACGCGCGTATTTGGGCCGGTAGCCCGCGAACTGCGCGAGAAGAAGTTTTTGAAGATCGTTTCGCTGGCCCCGGAAGTGGTGTAAGGCAGCTTTTAGCTCTTAGCCCTCAGCTTTCAGCTCGATTTTGGTGGAGCAGACGCCGGCGGCAAGAGTGGAAGAGTTTGTAACTGGAAGGGTAAAGCTGAGAGCTGACGGCTGAAAGCTGATAGCTGTCTTTCGGAGAAGAGATGCCGAGTTTGAGTATTCATCGCAATGATACGGTCAAGGTGCTTACGGGCGCCGATCGTGGCAAGACGGGCCGCGTGCTGCGCGCTTTCCCGGACAAGGGCACAGTGCTGGTGGAGCACGTGCGCGTGGTCAAGAAGACGATTTCGAGCAAGTCCGGGCAGCGCACCAAGGGTGGCATCGCCGAGCATGAGTCGCCCATCAACATTTCGAACGTGGCGCTGGTTTGCCCCAACTGCGGCGCGTCGCGTGTGGGCTTCAAGACTGAGGGCAGCACTCGGATGCGGATCTGCAAGAAGTGCGGGCAGGAACTGCCCACGAAGAAGTAAAGGCAGCTTCCAGCCGCTAGCTTCTAGCTTTTAGCTTCTCGTGTTGAGACGACAGGCGGGGCAGAAGCGAGTTGAGCTAGAGGCTAGTAGCTAGAAGCTAGCAGCGGTTTTTAACCTTCCGCAACGGTAAACGGATCACCGTGGTGATCCACTCCGAGAATCGGAAGAGAGAGAGCAAAACGACATGGCAGCAAGGTTGAAAGAGAAGTACAACAAAGAGATCAAGCAGGCACTGAAGAAGGAACTGGGCATCGAGAATTCGATGGCGGTTCCGCGGCTCGACAAGATCGTGGTCAACATGGGACTGGGCGAAGCGACGCAGAACACCAAGCTGCTGGACCCGCTGGTGGCCGACCTGGCCGCGATTGCCGGACAGAAGCCGGTGACGACCAAGGCCAAGAAGTCGATTGCGGCGTTCAAAGTGCGCGCCGGCATGTCGATTGGAGCGATGGTGACGCTACGCCAGGACAAGGCCTACGAGTTTCTTGACCGGCTGATTTCAACGGCGCTGCCAAGGGTGCGCGATTTTCGCGGCGTGTCGACCAAGAGCTTTGACGGGCGCGGCAATTACACGCTCGGATTGCGCGACCAGCTGATCTTCCCGGAGATCGACTACTCCAAGGTGGAGAAGCTGAAGGGCATGAACATCACGATTGTGACGACGGCAAAGGACGACAACCAGGCGAGGGCGCTGCTGAAGCACTTCGGAATGCCGTTCCGGCAAGGGGCGTAAAACAGCTTTAGCTGTCAGCTCTCAGCCTTCAGCTTGATCGAGGCCGGGGCAGGATCCGGGGCGGGCGGGCAGATTGGCGTGTTCCGCGAGGGTTGGGTTGAACAAGGAAGAGGCTGAAAGCTGATGGCTGAAAGCCGATAGCTGTTTCTTAAGAGGATTTATGGCAACCACTGCAAAACGAGTAAAGGACGCGCGGAAGCCGAAGTTCAGCTGCCGCAAGCACAACCGGTGCCAGCTCTGCGGGCGGCCGCGTGGATTCCTGCGGAAGTTTGGCGTTTGCCGTTTGTGCTTCCGTGGATTGGCGCTCAAGGGCGAGATACCCGGCGTCGTGAAGTCGAGCTGGTAAGAACGACAGCTGCCAGCTTTCAGCCATCAGCTCTCAGCTGTTCGTGCTTGGTCAATCGAGCGCGTTCCAGCAGGATGAACTGAAAGCTGAAAGCTAATAGCTGAAAGCTGTTTCAAACATTCCCGCTGGTTCCCGCTAAAAGTGCGGCGGGCGAACGGGGAATGAAGGAGAAGGAATGAGTCTGACCGACCCAGTAGCAGATTTTCTGGCGCGGATCCGGAATGCGATCCGGGCGCGTCATCAGAAGCTGGACGTTCCAGCATCGAAGCTGAAGACCGAGATTGCCCGCATTCTCAAGGAAGAAGGCTACATCTCGAACTACAAGACCCAGGAAGAGGACGGCAAGCCGATTTTGCGCGTGTACCTCAAGTACGGCGGGCAGGAAGCAGCGATCCGCGACCTGGCGCGCATCTCGCGTCCCGGCTGCCGGGTTTATATCGGCCGCGATGAGATCAAGCGCGTGCAGGGCGGCCTCGGTATTTCGATCATGACCACGCCCAAGGGCGTGATGACGGGCCGTCAGGCGCGCCGCGAAGGCGTAGGCGGTGAATTGCTCTGCGAAGTGTGGTAGGACTGGCCGTCCAGGCAACGGCCTTCGGCGTTTCGACGCGGGGCGTTGTGGGAGTTTAAGTGGTCTGTTTGACTGGGGAAGTTTCCTCAAGGGCTGCAGTGGAACGCGAGGAGTATGAAGCTCCCGCGGGACTCGCAAGCCAAATGAAGGATTGAATCGATGTCGCGTATTGGAAAGAAACCGATCCCGCTGCCGGCGGGGGTGAAGTACAAGATTGAGGGCAACACCGTTCTGGTAGAAGGTCCCAAGGGCAAGGTATCGGCGTTGATCGCCGAAGGCGTTTCGCTGGAAACCAAGGACGGAACTCTGCATGTCAATCGCCAGGACGATAAGTTCGCCGCGGTGCATGGGCTGACGCGCGCGCTGGTTTTCAACGCCGTTCAGGGCGTGACCAAGGGCTGGTCGCGCGAGTTGGATATCGTGGGCATCGGCTATCGCGCGGAATTGAAGGGCAAGGGCATGGTGGTCTTCACCCTTGGTTATTCGCATCCCATCGAGTTTCCGCTGCCCTCGGGCATTGAAGTGGCTGTCGATCCCAAGCAGACGCACCTGGTTGTGTCCGGCATTGACCGGCAAAAAGTGGGCCAGGTGGCAGCCGATATGCGGTCGTTGCGCAAGCCGGATCCTTACAAGAACAAGGGCGTGCGCTACTCCAATGAGAAGCTGAAGAAGAAGGCCGGCAAGACAGGCTCGAAGTAACAGCCGCTAGCTTCCAGCCTTTAGCTTCTCGCTCGAAGCTAACAGCTAGAAGCTGAATTTCAACCGAACGGAATCGCTGGGCGGTTCCGCTGATAGGAATGAGAGACCGATGATTACGCAGAATAAGAGAAACGAAATTCGACAGCGCATTCATGCGCGCATCCGCCAGAAGCTCTCGGGCACCGAGGCGCGGCCGCGGCTGAACGTGTACCGTTCGCTGAACCACATTTACGCGCAGGTGATCGACGATCAGAAGGGCGAGACGCTGGTTTCGGCTTCGACGCTCGGCCTGAAGGTGAAGACCGGCGGCAACGTGGCAGCGGCCAGGGAGATCGGTAAAGCAGTTGCCGAGGCGGCGACTGCGAAGGGCATCAAAAAGGTGGTCTTCGATCGCGGCGGCTTTTTGTATCACGGGCGCATCAAGGCCCTGGCCGACGCGGCGCGCGAAGCCGGCCTGGAGTTCTGAGAGCAGCTATTAGCTGTCAGCTTTCAGCTTTCAGCTTGTTCGCGTCGGGTTGAAGGATTGAACCCGATCAAGGAAGTGGCTGAAAGCTGAGGGCTGAAAGCTGACAGCTCAAAAAGAGACGAGAGAGCAATGATGATGTTAAAAAAGAAACTCGATGCCAACCAGTACAACCTGAAGGATCAGGTGGTTTCCATCAATCGCGTGACCAAGGTGGTGAAGGGCGGCAAGAACATGTCGTTTGCCGCACTGGTGGTGGTGGGCGATGCTGCTTCGGGCGTGGTGGGCTACGGTTCGGGCAAGGCCAAGGAAGTTCCCCAGGCGATTCGCAAGGGAATCGAATCGGCCAAGAAGAACCTGGTTCGCGTAAACCTGACCGACACCACGATTCCGCACCAGGTACTGGGACGGTTTGGTTCGGGCCAGGTGCTGCTGAAGCCGGCTCCTGAAGGCACGGGCGTGATTGCCGGCGGCGCGGTGCGCGCGGTGATGACCTCAGCCGGCGTGCAGAATGTGCTGACCAAGAGCCTGGGCTCACCCAATCCGCACAACGTGATCAAGGCGACTTTCGATGCGCTGGTGCAGTTGCGGGACCGGGGCGAAGTGGCCACCATGCGCGGCAAGACCGTGGAGGAGATGTAGACCATGGCGGAGATCAAAACGATTCGCATTCAGTATTACCGCTCAAAGAACTCCACGCCTTACAAGCACAAGGCGGTCATCAAGGGCCTGGGCTTTACGCGGCTCAATCAGATTGTGGAGCGCGTGGATAACGAAGGCATTCGCGGCATGGTGAAGAAGGTGCCGCACCTGGTTCGGATCGTGGAAGGCTAACTGGGCCAAGGGCCCGAAAGCTCTCAGCCGTCAGCTTTCAGCTATCAGGTTGACCGTGCTGGATCGAACCTGATCGGCCCGACGGAAAAAGAGCTGAAAGCTGAGAGCTGACGGCTGAAAGCTCAAAAGAAACGCGAGTCGGCGGGAATTCAATCCTGTCCGGCGCTACAGCGAGGAAATCATGGCAAAGAATCTATCGAATTTGCGCGCGCCCAAGAATGCAAATACCGGGCGCAAGCGCGTGGGCCGGGGCATGGGATCCGGCATGGGAAAGACTTCAGCCCGCGGCCACAAGGGCCAGGGTTCGCGTTCAGGCTTCAGCTTGATGCGCGGTTTTGAAGGCGGCCAGATGCCGCTGCACCGCCGCCTGCCCAAGCGCGGATTTACCAACATCTTCCGCACCGAGTACACGGTTATCAACCTCGACCGCATCGAGCCCCTTGAAGTGGCGGAGATCGCTCTGGATGACTACAAGAAACTCGGACTGGCCTCGAGCAAGAAGGCTTTGATCAAGATTCTCGGCTCAGGCGACCTGACCTCTGCGAAGACGATTCATGCCCACAAGTTTTCAAAGTCTGCGGTAGAGAAGATCGAGAAAGCGGGCGGCAAGGCCGTAGTTCTGGGTGCTCCCGCTGCTCCGGCGACGGCTTAGGCGGATCGCTTGCCCCGGGTCGCCGGGATGGGACTCGGGAAGCCAACCACAAGTCAAGCCCGACACGTGTGATCGCCCGCATAGATGGCATTCTCCGGTTTCGGTACGCTCTCAGAAAACGAGAATGCTCTAAGATGGAGTGGTAACGAGTTCGACTGGCGGAAAACGCCGAAGCGGATTATCCAACATGCTTGAGAAGTTTCTTAATATTTTCCGGATTCCTGACCTGCGCAAGCGGGTATTGTTCACGCTGGGCATTCTGGCTGTCTACCGGCTGGGCGCATGGCTTCCCACGCCGGGTATTAACACCCACCAGCTGGAACTGATGTTTAACCAGCAGAGCGGGTCGGCGTTGGGGCTGATGGACCTGTTCGGCGGCGGCAACCTGCGCCGCATGACGATTTTCGCCCTGGGCATTATGCCCTATATCACCGCTTCGATCATTTTTCAGCTGTTGACCGTGGTCTATGAGCCGCTGGCGCGCATTCAAAAAGAAGGCGAACTCGGCCGGCGAAAGATCACGCAGTGGACGCGCTATGTAACCGTGATTTTGGCTGCGCTGCAGTCGATCGGCATCGCCGCGATTCTAACGCGGCAGGGACTGGTGCTTAATCCCGGTATCGGCTTCAGCCTGATGACGGTGCTGACGTTGACCACCGGTTCGGCGTTCATTATGTGGCTGGGCGAGCAAATTACCGATCGCGGCATCGGCAACGGCATGAGTTTGCTGATCTTTGCCGGCATCGTTGCGGGCCTGCCCCGCGGCGTAGGCGAACTGATTCAGAAGGTGCAGACCAACGCCTGGGGCTCGCTGACTATTCTGGCGGTCGCGGTTTTGATGGTGGGCATGATCGCGGTCGTTGCGTTCATTGTCTTTGTGGAGCGGTCGGAGCGGCGCATTCCCATCCAAAGCGCGCGGCGGATCATCGGCCGGCGCATGATGGGGGGCCAATCAAGCCATCTGCCATTGAAGGTGAACTCGGGCGGCGTGATGCCGGTCATCTTTGCCAGCTCCATTCTGTCGGCGCCGCTGCTGTTTGGCCAGGTGGATTGGGTTCAGAACAATCGCCTGCTGCAACCGATCATGCAGGCTCTGCAGCCTGGCTATCCCTGGTATGAATTCCTCTACATGATGGGCATTATCTTCTTTGCCTACTTCTATGTATCGATCATCATGAAGCCGGATGACATTGCCGACAACTTCCGCAAATCGGGCTCATTCATTCCCGGAATTCGCCCCGGTAAGCGCACCTCTGACTTCATCAACGACATCCTGACGCGCATTACGCTGGTCGGAGCGCTGTACCTGATTATTATTTCGCTGGTGCCCACCTTCCTGATTTCGGGCATCCGTTTCGATAAAGTGTGGCTGATTGGGAGGTTGTTTGAGAATCTGCCCACCTGGACAACCCATGGTCTGAACGTAAACTTCTACTTCGGCGGCACCTCTCTGCTGATCGTCGTGGGTGTGGCCATGGACACCATCAACCAGATCGAATCGCAGCTGATCATGCGGCATTATGACGGCTTTTCCCCTCGTTCCGGTCGTATTCGCGGAAGGAAAACCTGGTAATGTCTTCATCTGCAAGTGCTGTAGAAAGCGACCGGGGTACGGCTTCAATGACCGTCCCCGGTCCAATTCTTTTATTGGGCGCGCCGGGCTCGGGCAAAGGAACCCAGGCCAAGGCGCTGGTGAAGCTGTGGGGTATTCCGCAGATCTCAACCGGCGACCTGTTGCGTGCCAACGTGGCCCAGGGAACGGCATTGGGCCGGATGGCGAAAGAGATCATGGACCGGGGCGAACTGGTTCCGGATTCTTTGGTGGATGAGATGGTTGCGGCAAGGCTGCAGGAGCCCGACACGGCCAATGGCTACATTTTGGACGGCTTCCCGCGGACGCTGCCGCAAGCGAGCTGGCTGGACGGCCGTCTGGAGACGAAATCGCAGACCCTTCCAGTGGTTGCCGTCAGCATTCATGTGGATTATAATCAGTTATTGTGCCGCATTACGGGGCGCAGGAACTGTCCTGTCTGCCAGAGCATCTACAACGTCTACTCAAACCCGCCCCAGAGGGCTGGTTTCTGTGACGTGGAAGGCGCAGCTCTGGTCCAGCGAGCCGATGACACGGAGAAGGTCTTCACGGAGCGCATGCGCGCTTACGAGACACAGACCGCGCCCGTGGTTGAACATTACAGGTCCATGGGGCGCTTTGCTGAAGTGGATGGAGACAGGCCCATTGCCGCAATCGCGGCTGGAATTGTTACTGCCGTCGAGCAGTTGCGCAAAGAGCGCAGCTGACGGGCGGTTGTTTGTGCGCTGTACGCACTGAAAGCGGGGATTAACGGGGTGGCGGTGGTACTGAAGTCAACAGACGAGATCGAAAAAATGCGCCGCGCGGGCCAGGTTGTTCGCGAAGTGCTGGAACTGGTACGGAGCCACGTGAAGCCCGGGGCGACGACTCTCGATCTTGAAAGGGTGGCTGAAGCGCGCATCGCCGCACTGGGCGCCAAGCCCGCTTTCAAGGGCTATCACGGTTATCCGTGCGTGCTGTGCACCTCAGTTAACAGTGAGGTCGTGCACGGCATTCCATCGAAGAAGCGGGTTCTGAAAGAAGGGGACATCGTTTCAGTGGATTGCGGGGCGGTGGTGGATGGGTACTTTGGCGATGCCGCTATTACCGTGCCGGTGGGCGAGAAGATCGCGCCCAATACGGCACAACTGCTTCGGGTGACCGAAGCATCCCTGCGGGCGGGAATTGCCGTGGTAAGGCCGGGGGCAACCTTGGGCGATATCGGCGCCGCCGTGCAGAAGGTGGTCGAGTCGCACGGATTTTCGGTGGTACGGGATTTTGTCGGGCACGGCATCGGCGTCAACATGCACGAAGAGCCGCAAGTGCCGAACTTTGGCGAAGCGGGGCGCGGAATGAAGTTGCGCGCAGGCATGGTGATCGCCATTGAACCGATGGTCAACGCCGGCAAGCCTGAGGTGAGGGTGCTGAAGGACGGCTGGACGGCTGTGACCGACGACGGAAGCATGAGTGCTCATTTTGAGCAGACGGTAGCGGTGACCGACACCGGCGCAAGAATTCTGACCGAGTAAACGCCGGTCCAAAAAATAAAGGTGCGGAAGCACAAGCGGGAGAGAGTTTGTCGAAGGAAGACGCGATTGAGGTGATGGCAGTGGTCACTGAGACACTGCCCAATGCCATGTTCAAGGTCAAGCTTGAGAACAACCACGAAGTGTTGACCCATGTTTCGGGCAGGATGCGCAAGAACTTCATCCGCATTCTACCTGGCGACCGCGTGGCGGTGGAGCTAAGCCCTTACGACCTGAATCGCGGTCGGATCGTGTACCGCTACAAGTAAGACAGTGAACAGTGGTCAGGGAACAGTGCTCAGTCAGACTGACCATGGGAACTCATCAAAACCGCGGCCACGTTTGGATGCGCGGAGAAGGGCAGTAACAATGAAGGTCCGTGCATCGGTAAAGAAGATTTGCGTCAAGTGCAAGGTCATTACCCGCCGTGGGGTGGTGCGGGTGATCTGTGAGAACGCAAAGCATAAGCAGCGCCAGGGCTAGTTGAGCCTGGCAGTAAGCGGAGAAATCCATAAAGGGGTCAGGAAACAGGGATCAGGGGTTAGTTAGGAGTGCTAGTTCGAACGGGATCCAACTGACCCCTGATTGCTGAAAACTGATTCTTGGTTTGGGGCTAGTTAGCTTGAGTCAAGGCTAGCGATGAACCCCGGAAGCACCCGCATCAACCGTGCGAGCCGGTTAAGGCCGGAGGCACACAACCTGTAGCAGCAAAGGATACTGAATGGCACGTATTGCTGGCGTCGATCTGCCCCGCAACAAGCAGGCCCGGATCGCGCTCACATACATCTTTGGCATCGGTGATCCGCGCGCCAAGAAGATTCTGGAGAAGGCGAATGTGGATGCCTTCAAGAAGATCCAGGATCTAGGCGAGGACGAGGTGAACCGCATCCGTCAGGTGATCGAGGACGAGGGCGATGTGGAGGGCGACCTGCGCAAGGACGTCCAAATGCACATCAAGCGTCTGATCGACATCCAGAGCTATCGCGGCAACCGTCACCGCCGGTCGCTGCCGGTGCGCGGACAGCGCACCCACACCAATGCCCGCACCCGCAAGGGCCCCCGCAAGGGCACCGTGGCCGGCAAGAAGAAAGCGACGGGTAAAACCTAAATGGCGAAACCAGAGCAGAAAGCCGGAACCGGCAAGGCGGGCAAGAACAAGAAGTTCAAGAAGCGCGAGCGCAAGAATGTACCGTTTGGCATTGCGCACATTCAGGCCTCGTTCAACAACACCATCGTTACCATCACCGACCAGGTGGGCAACACGCTGAGCTGGAAGAGTTCGGGCTCGCTGGGCTTCCGGGGTTCGCGCAAGGGCACGCCGTTCGCGGCGCAGCAGGCAGCCTCGAATGCAGCCAGTATGGCGCGCGATCACGGTTTGCGCGCAGTGGATGTTCGCGTTGCCGGTCCGGGTTCGGGCCGCGAGTCGGCGATCCGCGCGCTTGCTGCCGCGGGGATTGAAGTACGTTCCATCCGCGACGTGACGCCGGTACCGCATAACGGCTGCCGTCCACCGAAGCGGCGGAGAGTGTAAGAGCAGCTATTAGCTGTCAGCCATCAGCTTCAATGTGCTGCTGGTTGCGCCAGCGGCTCCCCGACGGAACTGCTGGAACCAAAGGCTGAAGCTGAGAGTTGAAAACTGAAACAGGGCCGGGACGAAGCGTCCCACGCAGCGAAGTTCGGTTAGCCTGGGCTAAATCTGCTCGCGATTGCACGAGCTGAAAGCTGAGAGCTAATAACTGAAAGCTGCACTACGCGTAAACCGGCCGTCATCCGAAGTCAGGAGAAGAAATGGCACGTTATACAGGACCAGTCTGCCGCCTTTGCCGTCGCGAAGGCACCAAGTTATTTCTAAAGGGCACCAAGTGCTTATCCGATCGTTGCCCGATCGAGAAGCGCAACTTCGCCCCTGGCATGCATGGCAAGGATCGCAAGGCCAAGATTGTGGGTTACGGCCTGCAACTGCACGAGAAGCAGAAGGCAAAGCGCATCTACTTCACACTCGAAGGCCAGTTCCGCGAGTACTACGAGAAGGCCAACCGCGCCCAGGGCGTAACCGGCGAACTGCTCATTCAACAGTTGGAGCGGCGCCTGGACAACGTGGCCTACCGGCTCGGTTTCGCCATCTCGCGGCGACAGGCTCGCCAGATCGTGCGTCACGGTCACATTCAGGTGAACGGCCGCAAGGTCAACATTCCCTCTTACCAGGTAAATGTAGGCGACGAGATCGCATTGCGCGAGGCCGGCAAAAAGATGGTCATCGTGGAGCAGGCCGCGCAGTACGCCGCCTCCAACCCGATACCGGCATGGCTTGAAGTGAATTTCGAAAATCTCTCGGGCCGCGTAATTTCGCTGCCCAAGCGCAAGGATGTTGCGCTGCCCATCAACGAGCAGCTCATCGTCGAACTGTATTCGAAGTAACAGTGAACTGTGGTCAGTGAACGGTGGTCAGATGTCCTTGTAGCTGACAACTGATCACTGACAACTGACCAATATGAGGGCGGCATGCCGTCCGAATTTCAACCGAAGGAGAACTTGCGCGGCCGCCGCAAAATGCATCGCGACGTACATGCCGTGCGGGAAAAGAGACAACGATATGCTTTGGAGAGGATTTCAAAAACCGAAGCGGCTGGCAGTGGATGCCGAGACGCTTTCCGACACATTTGGCAAGTTCAGCGCGCAGCCCTTTGAGCGCGGATTTGGCACCACCATCGGCAACGCTTTGCGCCGCACCCTGCTCAGTTCCATCGAAGGCGCCGCAGTGACCGCGGTTCGCGTCGAGGGCGTGCTTCATGAATTTCAGTCGATTGCGGGAGTCGTCGAAGACGCTACCGACATCATTCTGAATCTCAAGCAGGTTCCTTTCAAGCTTGCAGGCGAAGGCCCCAAGGCGCTGTATCTGCGCGCCGACCAGCCGGGCGTTGTCACTTCAGGCATGATCGAGGCCGATGGCGACGTGGAGATTCTGGACAAGAACGTCTACATTGCCACGGTGTCTGAAGGTGGCCGTCTGGACATGGAAATGCGCCTGAAGCGCGGGCGCGGCTACATCTCCGCCGACAAGAATTTTGACGCCGACCTGGGTTTGGGCTTTATTCCGGTGGACTCCGTTCACTCGCCTGTGCGCCGCGTGAATTACGTTGTGGAAGCGGCACGTCTGGGACAGATCACCGACTATGACAAGCTCACGCTGGAAGTGTGGACCAATGGGGCTGTACTGCCCGCCGACGCGGTCGGCCTGGCCGCCAAGCTGCTGAAGGACCACATGAACATCTTCATCAACTTTGAGGAAGAAATCGAAGCCGAAGCGCGGGGCGAAGAAGGCCGCGTCTTGTTGCGCAACGACAATCTGAACCGCTCGGTGGAAGAGTTGGAATTGTCGGTCCGCAGCTACAACTGCCTGAAGAACGCCAACATTCAGTCCATCGGCGAACTGGTGCAGAAGACCGAAGCCGAAATGCTGAAGACCAAGAACTTCGGCCGTAAGAGCCTGAACGAGATCAAGGAAATCCTCGCGCAGATGGGGCTCTCGCTGGGCATGAAGATCGACGAAAGCGGCAATGCGGTTCCGGGACCGACGAGCATTCCA
The DNA here is from genome assembly GCA_963800145.1 of uncultured Acidobacteriaceae bacterium. Classification (GTDB taxonomy): domain Bacteria; phylum Acidobacteriota; class Terriglobia; order Terriglobales; family Acidobacteriaceae; genus Telmatobacter. The sequence goes on from CAWCZX010000003.1 coordinate 1,146,220, forward strand.
CCGGCCACCGCACTGGCAGCCAACTATAGCCACTTCGACGACGAAGACGAGCCGCTGGATTCGGTTGACCTCCAGTTGCCGACCGAGACGGAGAACTTTTAGAAGCAGCTACTAGCTTCTAGCTAATAGCTCCTGGCTTTCGCGGGCTGAATCATGAATTTCGATTCAAACCTGCGAGCTAAGGAGTTAGCGGCTAGAAGCTGGAAGCGAATCAAGGTCTTAATGAGCTACTCGATTCTAGCTTTGGTGCGTGTACCAAATTGTCGATTTCACGACAATCGAGCTAGGAGCTAGAAGCTAGGAGCTAGGAGCTAAAACATGCGCCATCGCAATGCAGGATTCAAGCTCGGACGCAATACCAGCCATCGCCGCGCTTTGTTGCGCAACCTGGTCACGTCCGTCCTTGTGGAAGATCGCGTGGAGACGACCGTGGCCAAGGCCAAGGCTGTCCGTCCGCACGTCGAAAAAATGATTACCCTGGGCAAGAAGGGCGATTTGCACTCGCGCCGTCAGGCTCTCAGCTTCCTGATGACCGACAAGGCTGTCACGCGTCTCTTCGAGACCGTGGCTCCGCGTTACGGCGATCGGCAGGGCGGTTATCTGCGTATCGTCCGCACCGGCTTCCAGAAGGGCGACGGGGCCGAGACCGCCTTCATCGAACTGCTGGGCGCGGAAAAGCAGCTCGATGCCAAGCGACAGAAGCGCGACGAAGTGAAAGCCAAGAAGCGCGCCGAGTTGGAAAAGCAGTTGGAAGAAAGCAAGAAGGAAGAAGGCGGCGAAGAGGCCGCGTAGGCGATTCTTTTCCGGCTTTTGGCCTCAGTTTGAAGGCAAACACGGGCGTCCGCTACGGCGGGCGCCCGTGCTTTTCTTACAAACATTAACGATCTTGACGCCAATTCAGCGGGCCTCGGGTGAAATTTCCCGAAGCTACTCGACCAGCTCTCAACGAGTATCGAAACCGATATCGAGTGCGATCTGTGCAGATCCAGAGTGCGTCTTGTGAATCCACCGCTCTAAGACGAAAACAACTGCAGGAGATTTGTGATACTCAGCAGTTTCCTCACCCGAGGCGTGAGGTTTACCAACTCAAGCACGCAGAATCCTCGGTTTAACGCAGAGACTTTGAGACCTACAATCGTTCCCAGGCCGGAGCTGTCCAGATATTCGAGATCCTTGAAATCGAGTACGATGCGGTCCCCACGCAGAATCAGCGGATGTACAAGTTTGCGGATCTCATCCGTGTTTTCGCTGATCAGTTTGCCCTGGCACTTGATGGTCGTGGTGATCCAATTCCGTTCATCCTTGGTCTCTTCGGTCTGGTAATGGAAAGCAGTGCCGGGCGCAGTAGACATATATTCCCCTCGGTCCAATACCGGCCGATTCTAACTTCCTGTGGTCGACGGGGCCGGTTAATTTCTGGTTAATCAGTTGTTTCTTCCATCGAACTTAAGAGCGAAGCCCAAACAAGATGCAGTCCGATTTGACGAGTTATTTGATTGGCTGCAGCCGGCCGCGCAATGATCAACCCGGAGTTTCCAGACGGTATAAACTTGCCGGTAGCTTTCGAACGGACAGTTGCCGTACCCCCAAGCTGGCAACCAACGGAACGGAGGCCAATGCATGCGACATTTGATTCTTCTTTCGCTCTTGGCAGCAATGACGCTTCCGGCCGGAGCGGCGAAACGCGTCAACGTGGCACAGTTGGAAGGCGCGCTTGGCGCTTCGATCGCAGCGCACAAGTCCGACGACGCGATCGCTCGCCAGATTGTCGGGATGGAATTATCGGAGCGGCTGACCGAGGTTTCGCTGGCGCGTCTCAAGGCTCGGCTTGCCTCAGACCGGCACGCGACGCAGGCCCTTCAGTTGCTCGCCGACCAGTCGGCGTTTCTCGATCTTCCCGTATCGGAGTTGCCGACGACAGCCGCTCCGGACGACGCCGCCCAGCAACAGATGCTTGAGGCCGCGCGCAGATACGTTGCACAGACGCTGCCGCGCCTGCCTAATTTTCTGGCGACCCGAACCATCAACCGCTACGACGACACGCCCCAGTCGCAGACCCAAGGCGGCTGGGGCGTGCGCACGGGACTGCACCTGGTGGACACGTCGAGCCACGAAATCTCGGTTCGCGACGAACGCGAAAATCAGCCGCCGACGCAGGGCTCCGCAGTGTGGCGGGCGCAATTTGGCCTGATTTCCGGAGGCGAATTCGGCACGACGCTGGGTATGATTCTGACCGACACGCTGCAGGGTAAGTTGGTATGGAGCCACTGGGAGCAAATGCCGACGGGCGTATCGGCCATGTTCCAGTATTGGGTGCCACGGTCGGCATCGCATTTCGAGGTCATCGGCTCCCGGGAGAAGATGGACCGCGTAGGATTTGGTTCCGTCACGCGCGGCTCGGCGCCTTCGAGGGTGGGCGTACTGCCTGGCGATCCATCGAACACCATGATGGTGCATGCCAGGCCTGGCTATCACGGCGCACTTTGGCTGGACCCGGCGACGGGGACCATTCTTCGCATTACCATCGAAGCTGACTCGAAAGACGGCGCTCCGTTTCGGCAGGCGCGCATTCTGGTGCAGTACGGCACGGTCCAGATCGGGGACGACATGTTCATCTGCCCGATAAGGAGCGTGGCTCTATCGATGGCCGATCCCGACCCGCATGCGCTGACGAGCGATGCGCCCACGGAGTGGCTGAATGAGACTTTGTTTACCGGATATCACCGCTTTGCTTCGACGACACGAATTTTGACCGACACACTCGACGCGCAATTGCGTAAGCCGGAGGAAGCAGGCGAGGGGGCGCAGAAAGCTTCGCTGCAACCAAATGAACCGGTACCCACGATTGAAAAGCCGTTGGACCAATCCAGTCCCTCGACAGCGTTCACGGCGGTATCCTCTCCCGAGGCTCCCCTTCCAGCAGTGGCTGCAGCCGCTGTCTCCACCTCAACCGTCGCCACACCACCTGGGTCTGCCGCGGCTGTTTCCGCCTCGGCTGAATCCGCTCCTACCGCATCGATTGTGCCGCACGGAAACGAACCTCAAGCGCCAGCGCCAACCCTCCAAATCAAGGTGGACCGTGTCTTGATCCCGGTGGTCGTCCGAGACAAACAAGGCCACTTGGTAACTGATCTGAAAAAAGAAGACTTCCAGATCTACGACAACAACAAGTTGCGGGCTGCTTCCGCATTTACAGTCGAGGAGCGCGGGACATCGCAAACGACCGCGGGAACTGGTGCCGGTGCTGATGCAGAATCCAATACACAGGGCGCTGCTCTCGCGGATGTGTCGCAATCGTCGAACCTGCCGCAGCACATCGTGGTCTTTCTCTTCGACGATATGCACCTGACGTTTGACGAACTGGCGTATGCCGGAAAGGCCGCCGTGAAGGAACTGGACGGGACGCTCACCGGCTCTGATGTGGCCGCGGTCGTCTCTTCCTCCGGAAAGGTGAACAGTGGTTTGACGCGCGATCGCGGGGTGTTGCAGAAAGCAATCATGGCTCTGCAACCCGAGGGTGTTTACCGGTCTGACATCAACGAATGTCCAACGATTAACTACTACCAGGCAGACCTGATTGTGAATAAGCATGATACGACGGCGACCCAGGAGGCGTTACGCCAGGTGATGACGGTGTGCAGCCCGAACATTCCTGAGAATTTGGCCGAAAGAGTTGTGGACTCAGCCGCGATGCGCACCCTGAATCTTGGTAGCCAGGACGTGCTGACGACCTACTCCGCAATCGGAGAATTTGTACGCAGAATGGCTACCCTGCCGGGGCAGCGCACCCTGGTCCTTGTGTCATCCGGTTTTCTTCCCATTGAGCAACAATCCCGGACTGAGGAGTCCCGGGTGCTGGACCTTGCCGCACAATCCAACGTGACGATCAGCGCCCTTGATGCGCGCGGGCTGTACACGACCTCGGTGACGGCCAGCGAAGACACGAGGGGGCGCAGCCCAGGCCTGATTGAGAATTATCGCCGCAGCTCGATGAAAATAGCGGAGGAGTCCATGGGAGAACTGGCGGATGGCACCGGCGGGATCTTCTTCCACAACAGCAACGATCTTGATGCGGGGTTCAAAAGTCTCACGACTGCGCCCGAAACGATTTATATTCTGGAGCTTCCCCTCGATGGTGTGAGGGCCGACGGTTCTACTCACAGCTTAAGAGTGAAGGTGGACCGGGATGGATTGGATTTGCAAGCACGGCGCAGCTACTTCATTTCAAAGCCGGAAAAGTCGAAGAGATAAACCGCCCCGCTTCAAAACAATCAAGCTCCTAAAGCAAAAGGGCGGAAGCCCCTTGCGAGACTCCGCCCTCTGCTGTCCGATTTTTGAAGATCTGGTTCGGCAACCAGCTCAACTAGCAGTACCGGTCGGGGCCGGTACGCTCGAGCTCAGCTCGAGTTTCCACGACCTTTCCGTTATCGCAGTTGTCTGAGTGCCCTCGCTGACCTTCTCGAGATTCGTTGCCGATTCTCTTGTTAGTCATTGATTGCTCTCTCCTCTGGAAGATTGCTCTTCCGTTACTGAATTAGATTCGGGGGCTCTGCGGAGGGTTGTCGGTTTTGCTGATTCCAAGGCTTGAAACGGAGAGGGCGAAGGAAGATTTTCGCTCCCCGGTTCAGGCTGCTTTTGCGAGCTGTTTGGGTTTGAAAATGCGGATGAAGACATAGACCAGCAGTTGCAACGTAATAGCGCCGCAGCAGTCCAGCAGCACATCGGAAGGGACTCCGGTTCGATTGGGCAAAAACGACTGGTGAAACTCGTCGGCGCTAGCGACAAGGCCGGTACTCAAGATAGCGAGAAAGGCATCCAAAACGAAGCTGGAGCGCGGCAGCGTCATCCACCAGGCACGCAGCCATGCGAGCCCTACAGTCCCATATCCCAGGAAATGGCCGGACTTTCGGATGTAATGGTGCAGCATCTCCCAGCGAGCATTGGCGACGGGGCCAAAGATCGACTCGTAGAGCCAGCGCAAGGGACCACTCGTACGGTCAGCTCCGAAGTATTTTGTCGACTCCATCGCGATCACGCTGACACATATCGCCACCGGCAGCCAAGTGCGCAGCCAATAAGTCCATTTCTGCCGGTCGTCCGAGGGAACCAAACGATGCTGCCTTTCTGCAACAGCCAATGGGTGCGACCTCCGTTTACGGGTTGAGATGGAACGCCGATGGGGACCAGGTGCCAAAAGACCATGGGCGAGATTGCACAAAGGGCGCGGTTTGCCGAGCGAGCTTATTATTCGACGTGGTAGTTGGGCGCCTCGCGGGTGATGATGACATCGTGTACGTGGCTCTCGCGCAAGCCGGCGCCGGAGATGCGCACAAACTGCGCCTTCTGCTGCAGATCCGCGATGGAGGCGCAGCCCAGGTAACCCATACCGGAGCGCAGGCCTCCGACGAGCTGGTAAATCATTGACTCCAGGGGACCGCGATACGGGACGCGGCCCTCGATGCCTTCGGGAACGAATTTCGCCAGCCGGTTCTGGCTGGCCCGCTCGCGCTGCACTACGCCTTCAGTGCCCATCTCGGTGCTGGCCATATCTTCAGTGCTCTGAAAGTAGCGTTCGCCGGAACCCTGGCTCATGGCGGTCAGCGAGCCCATGCCGCGATAGCTTTTGAAGCTGCGTCCCTGATAGAGGATGGTCTCGCCGGGGCTTTCATCGACACCGGCAAACAGCGAACCAATCATGACCGAACTGGCTCCAGCGGCGATGGCCTTGGTAATCTCGCCCGAGTACTTGATGCCGCCGTCGGCAATGATCGGGATGCCGCGCTCCTGTGCCGCACGAGCGGCCTCGGCAATGGCGGTGATCTGCGGCATGCCTGCGCCCGTGACCATGCGAGTTGTGCAGATGGAACCGGGCCCGATGCCTACTTTGACGGCGTCCGCGCCCGCGTCGATCAGGGCCATTGCGCCCTCGTAGGTGGCTACATTGCCGGCCAGCACACCGACGCTGGGAAACATCTTCTTGATTTCGGTCACCGCTTCAAGCACTCGCGTCTGATGGCCGTGCGCGGAATCGATAACCAGCACGTCTGCGCGCGCTCGCACCAGTTCAGCGGCGCGCTCGAGAAAATCGCCTGTAGCCCCGATCGCCCCGCCTACGCGGAGGCGACCTTTCTCATCCTTGCTGGCGCTGGGATATTTCAGCTTCTTCTGGATGTCCTTGACCGTGATCAGGCCCTTCAATTCGTACTGGTCGTTGACGACGAGCAGCTTCTCCACACGATGCTTGTGCAGGATCAGCTCGGCCTCTTCGAGCGTGGTGCCGACGGGGACGGTGATCAGGTCTTCCTTGGTCATCACGTCGCCCACGGGGACGTCGGTGCGAGTTTCAAAGCGCAGATCGCGATTGGTCAGGATGCCGACAAGCCGCTTGCCTTGCGTGACCGGCACGCCGGAGATTTTGTAGCGCCGCATCACCTCGAGGGCATCGCCGATCATCTGGTTCGGGCCAATGGTCACAGGATCAACGATCATGCCGCTCTCAGAACGCTTTACCTTGTCGATCTCGCCGGCCTGGTCGAGGATCGACAAGTTGCGATGCACGATGCCGATGCCGCCCAACTGCGCCATGGCGATGGCCATGCGCGATTCGGTCACGGTATCCATCGCCGAGGAGAGCAAGGGAGTATTCAGAGTGATATCGCGGGTGAGTTGGGTTTGCGTGCTTACCTGCGCGGGCACTACGTCGCTATAAGCGGGCACCAGCAACACGTCATCGAAGGTCAGGGCTTCTGGGAGAGTTTTGGATAGCATCATGCTCTGATGCGCCGGGCGGGCCGGAGATTCAAGTCCCAGGTTCGGCAGGCGCTTGAAGTCTATTGTAGCGGAGGGGGCGAGGGGGGGCTGATCCGGGCCTGCGAACATGAGCGTCGATCAAACTACTGCTGCTCCGCCGGGAACTCGGTCGAGGATGCCGAGATTGCGGGCCATGCGTTCTGAGATGCGCATGGGGATACATTCTTTTTCACCCAGGGTGAGGACCACGTAGCGTTGCCAGAGAAACTTAGCCCTTCCGAACCCGATCTCGCTCCATGGTATGCGCAGGGGAGGGTGACCGACGCGAAATGGCAAGAGTACCGACAAATAAAGGGCGTCTTCGGCAGCGATCATTCGAATGACACTGCTGTAATGGCACCAGAATCGCACGTACACAGTGTAGAAAAACGGTCCCACGGAATTTGTCTCGCCACAGGGTTCAGAGTCGCGTAGGAAACGTCTGGAAAGAGTGAACCAGCCACTCACCAAGGCGATCACAAAGCAGATAAGACACCACAGAGTTCCGAAGAATATTGCGAACCCAAGCGGGGAACTCAGGAATGAACTTTCCGGGCTGGCGTGCAACGTGCACCTCGCGTAGACCAGCTTTCACTGGTCCTCTTCGGCATATTGTTGATCAGGATACACAGGTTACACCCCGACCGGGTACGGCTTGGGGCTGGACTCATCGTTGGCCGCCGGAGCGCCAGTGCGCCAGCGTTCGAAGCGCCCTTGCAGCAGGCTCATCAGGCCGGTGTACCAGTAGCCGATGACGAAAAGAATCAGGAAAGGCGCGGTGAAGTAGTTCTGGTTGGTGAAGGTGTAAAGGATCGCCAGAAAGAAATAGGCGCCAAAGGCCAATTCGATCCATGGAGCGAGAATCAGGCGCTTGCGATACTTGGCGGCCTGCGACTTCTCGCCTTTCTTGGCGACGCGGTACTTGGGGGTGCGGACAAAGGCGCTCTTAATGCCGAGGAGGGCCTCCATCACCGCCTTCGTGTTGGTCACGGTGAGGCCGATGCCGAGGGCCATGAGAAAAGGCAAATAGAGGAAGGTCTTCATCCAGTTTTTGGGAAAGAGTTCGCGCTCGCTCATCACATAGAACACGGCAATGGAGAAGGTGGATGCGGTAAATAGAGGAAAGTCGATGAGGAGCATCTGGAACCATCCCTGGTAGAAGCGCAGATCATGGCCGGAATCAGCAGGGCCGACATGATGACCATGAGCGGGTAGCTCATGTTCGCGGTCAGGTGGTAGACGGCCTCAATCTTGATGCGGCGCGGGACGTCGGACTTGAACATCATGGGAAGGACCTTGATGCTGGTCTGGATAAGGCCCTTGGCCCAGCGCGCCTGCTGGGTTTTGAAGGCGGTCATTTCGATGGGCAGCTCGGATGGGCATTCAACTTCAGGAAGGTATTTGAACTTCCATCCGGCCATCTGCGAGCGATAGCTCAGGTCGGTGTCTTCGGTCAGGGTGTCGTGCTGCCAGCCGCCGCCGTCGCCAATCGCCTGGATGCGCCACATGCCGGCCGTGCCATTGAAGTTGAAGAAGTCGCCGGTCCGGACGCGGGCGCCGTGCTCCAGCACAAAGTGGCCGTCGAGCAGAATGGCCTCAATCTGGGTCAACATGCTGTAGTCGCGATTGAGGTGGGTCCAGCGGGTCTGCACCATGCCGATCTCCGGCTCGGCAAAATGGTGGATCACTTTCATGAGCCAGTCCGCCGGGGGCACAAAGTCGGCGTCGAAGATGGCGACAAACTCGCCTTTGGCAACTTTCAGGCCTGCATCCAGTGCTCCGGCCTTGTAGCCGTGACGGTTGGTGCGGTGGATGTAGACGATAGGATGGCCCAATGCGGCATAGCGCGCCACAGTCGCGGAAGCCACCTCAGTGGTTTCGTCGGTGGAGTCGTCAAGCACCTGAATCTCGAGCTTTTCGCGCGGGTACTCCATGGCGCAGACCGCCTCGATGAGCCGGTCGATGACGAACTGCTCATTGAAGATAGGCAGTTGCACCGTAACGAGTGGCAATTCGTCGAAATGGCAGGGCGGGTTGGGATTGTAGTTTTTGCGGTATTTGAAATAGAGATAGCAGAGAGTGTAGCGGTGCACTCCATAGAGCGCCAGGATGATCATGACGGCGAAATAGGGGATCAGGAGCGCCGCGTCAAACCAGTTCCAGTAGTGGTGCACCGTAGAGAACGGGTCGTTGAACAGCATCTTCACCTGGTGGCGGAAGCCGTTCTGGGAGGCAAATGAAAGATAGGGCGCCATGCGCAAAGGCAGTCCCGCAAGCCGGACGGAAAGGAGACTGGTGGAGTGATTGATGCTGGTAGCAAGCGCGGCGAACAGGATGGGGCCTCCACGACTTAGATATCAAAATTGTACGCGATAGCGGCGCACGAAGTGCACATCCGGGTCGGTCAGCGTCGGGAGTTCACTTTCTGAAAGCCTGTATTGCGCCATCTGCATTTGCAACCACTTACGTTGTCGTCGTAATGTCTGTGACAGTCGGAGAATTCTTCCATGTCGACGTTTGCCGCTGCTTCGCCCATCGTCGCTGCCGCAGGGGGCAGTTTTCTGCTTGAAACCCGCACGCCCGCGGAGGTCTTTACCCCGGAGGACCTGAACGAAGAGCAGCGCCAGATTGCCGCTACCGCCGCACTGTTTGCGCGGGAAGAGATTCTGCCGGCGGCGGCGGAGATCGAGGCGAAGAAGCCGGGCGTGCTTGCAGGGCTGCTGCGCAAGGCCGGCGAACTGGGGCTGACGGCAGTCGATGTTCCTGAGGAATACGGCGGCATGGGGATGGACAAGGTGAGCTCCACGTTGATTACAGATCACTTGTCGGTGCTGGCGAGTTTTTCGACGGCTTTTGGCGCGCATGTCGGCATCGCTACGCTGCCGCTGGTCTGGTACGGGACGGAAGAGCAGAAACAGACGTACCTGCCCCGGCTGGCCACGGCTGAATGCATTGGCGCCTACGGATTGTCGGAGGCAAGTTCAGGCTCGGACGCCATGAACATCCGGACCCGTGCCACGCTTTCGCCGGACGGCACCACCTATACGCTCAACGGCGAGAAGATGTGGATTACAAACTGCGGGATTGCAGCGCTTTATACCGTCTTCGCCAAGATCGATGGAGAGAAGTTCTCCGCTTTTTTGATTGAGAGGGACACGCCGGGGCTGACGGTGGGCGCCGAGGAGCACAAACTCGGGATTCGCGGCTCGTCCACCTGCCCGCTGGTGCTGCAGGACTGCAAAGTGCCTGCCGGCAACCTGCTGGGTGAGCCGGGCAAAGGGCACCACATCGCCTTTAACGTGCTGAATGTGGGCAGATTCAAGCTGGGCGTGGCCTGCGTTGGCGGAGCCCGTCACGCGCTCGGCCATATGATCGGCTATGCCAAAGAGCGCAAGGCGTTTGGCAAGGCTATCGCGGAGTTCGGATTGATCCAGCGCAAGATTTCTGCAGCCGCGACTCAGCTTTATGCGGCCGAAAGCATGGCGTATCGCACGGCGGGGATGATCGACGCCAGCCTACAGGGGCTGGGTCCGGAGCAGGCACATCAGCCGCGTGAGATTCAGAAGCGGATCGAGGAGTATGCGGTGGAGTGTTCGATTCTGAAGGTGTATGGGTCGGAGATGCTGAGTCTGGTCACTGACGAGCTGATTGCCACCATGGGTGGTTACGGCTACGTCGAAGAGTACCCGGCGGAGAGGCTTTACCGGGATGCGCGTATCAACCGGATTTTCGAAGGCACCAATGAGATTAACCGGCTCATCATCACCGGATGGTTGATGAAGCGGGCGTTGAATGGGCAGCTTCCGCTGCTGCCGGCGATCAAAAAGTTGATGGATGAGGTGACGCAGCCGCCCTCGTTTGAGGGGGGATCCGGCGAAGGCAGCGCTTTGGCGCGCGAGGCTGAAGTGCTCGCGGCGGTGAAGAAAATGACGTTGTTTGCGGCGGGAGTCGCAAGCCAGCGGTTCATGACCGCATTGCAGGATCAGCAGGAAGTGATGGCCGACCTGGCCGATATGATCATGCAGGTGTACGTGCTGGACTCGGCGCTGGTGCGGACACGCAAACTGCAGGGCCGAGCTGCCGCTGCGGTCACGGGGGCCATGACGGGACTGCTGGCCGATGACAGCATGGCGCTTGCCGAGAAATCGGCGCGACGGGTGCTGGCGGCCTGCGGCGAGGGCGACATGCTGCGGACGCAATTGGCAATTCTGCGACGGCTGGCGCGATTTACTCCCGCCGACGCAGGAGCGCTGAGCCGGTCTGTGGCCGCACAGTGCGTGGCGATGGGTCGGTATCCGCTTTAGTCGGCATGTCAAACTTCCGCCGAAACATTCCCAATTGTGCACAATCCGCCCGGAGCATGGAGAATTGACACGCAGTTTCGCTCAGCGAATTGTCCCGAGCCGGTCCCTCCTCAGCGCCACAAACCAAGAAGTGAAGAACTACGATTTCTGGGTTGGCAGCTTCGGTTTCGGAATCTTCAAGCAGGCAGAAATTGGGATCGCACTCTTGATCGCTCTCATGCTGTTTTCGCAAGCCTTTTCTTGTAGCCGGTGAACTCCTCGCCTGGCTTGATGTTTGGATACTGTGCAACGCTGTTTTCGAAGGCTGCCACGGTGCGGAACGCGATCCCGAGCATCCAACCGCAGTCCATCTTGGTGCTGAACAGGTTGTACCGCTCGCCGGGATCACTGCCGAGGTCGAAGACCACTGGAAACTGCGGCTGCAAGATTGGCTCAGCGATGCCCTCGCAATATCGAAAGACCGTCTTGACCTGGCGCCACTTCGATGACATCAGTAAACCGTCGGGACCGAAGAACAAGACATTCTCGCGCCCGGTCGTCTTGCTCTCGCCGATCAGGAACTTCGAGGCGTCGACCCCGTCAATTGGTCGGTCGGTGGGCACCTTGCCTGCGGCGCCGGCCAGGGCCGCGAACGTCTTATACCAGTCGTGAGCCGATAGCATCTCGTCGGAGACCACTCCAGCTGGCACCTTGCCCTGCCAGCGGACGATCGCAGAAACCCGCATTGAACCCTCCCAGGGGGGAGTCATGAACCCGCCACGCCACGGCCCGCTCGAACCTCCCTGGGGCGCGGCGGCGATCAATCCGGCCCCGTTGTCGCTGGAGAACACGATCAACGTTTTCTCGGCGATCCCGGCCTTGTCCACACAGTCGACGATCTGGCCGACCCGGTAGTCCATCTCAGCGATCAGGTCCGCGTACCCGCCTATCCGCGAGGGATCGGTCTGGTGGAAATCGGGATGAATAGCCTCTGGCGGGTGCAGATGCGAGAGCGCGATGTACGTAAAAAACGGCTTGTCGGCCTTCGCCGCACGTTTGATGTAATCGGTCGCCTTCTCGACGATCAGTTCGTCCAGCAGTGGACGCACCTCCAAGTCCAACTCGCGGACCGGAGTAGACTTCTGGCCCTTTTTGCCCTCCCAGATCTTGGGCGACTCGATCCCCAGGGTCTTCGCGAGCGCGTTGAACGTCGCGTACGAGGTCCAGCCGGCCTCATCAACGCTGTTCTTGTAGCCCCACCATTCGTCGAAGCCCTGGTTATTGGGTAGCCGCCCCTCGACTTCACCGAGATGCCACTTACCCCACATGGATGTGGCGTAGCCAGCGTCGGAGAGCAGTTCCGCGATTGTGTACTCCCACGGCACCAGACCGCTCTCGCCTTGACCGGGCATCACTACCTTGTAAGTGCCACAACGCACCGACTGGCGGCCAGTCATGATTGCGGTGCGGGTCGGGGTGCACTGAGACTCGACGTTGTAGTTGGTGAAGCGGATGCCTTCACTGGCGAGTTTGTCGATGCGTGGGGTCGGGATGCTTCCCCCGTAGCAGGAGAAGTCACCCCAGCCGACGTTGTCGCACAGGATGAACACGATATTTGGCCGAGTTGTCGTTGCCGGTCCTGTATTTGCCATGACCCATCACTCCTCCTTCTCTTACGGGCAAGGTCTGATCAATTCGCCATTCGATTCCGACAAACATTTGCGCGAAAAAGGTACATCGAGAAAATCGCTCGAGCCTCGAGCTCTTGCCCACACACGAGACGCTTGCCTTCAGAGATGACTTTCCCCACTGTCGCGAATCTACCGGCACCGCGCTTCCTCGACTACTGTCAATTCGGACAGGAATTCGCGGAGATTCCGGACCACTCTTAGGTGGAGGGTCGCGGGCGCAATTCGGCCAGCCCCTTTCAAAAATCCGCATTAAGCCTTGATTGGATGAATCCGGCTCCAGCCGCATCGTGCACTGGAGCCGGGCGGGCGTTCCGAGCGGAACTCAGGCGTGCGCGTGTTGTTGGACGCCATGGCTGACGGACTGGACGATGGCGCGGTTGAAGGCGGGAATGTCATCGGGCTTCCGGCTGAAGATGAACTGGCCATCGGTCACCACTTCCTGATCGACCCACTTGGCGCCGGCGTTCTTCAAGTCGGTTTTTAAGGAGGGCCAGGAGGTGACCGTTTTGCCTCTTAGCACATCGGCCTCAATCAGCGTCCAGGGAGCATGACAGATGGCCGCAACAGGCTTGCCGGTCGCTACGAACTGGCGAACAAAGTTGACGACTTTAGGTTCCATGCGGAGATGGTCCGGATTCATGACTCCACCGGGCAACAGCAGCGCGTCATAGTCATTGGGATTGGCGCTTTCAATGGTCTTATCCACCTTGACCGTTTGACCCCATTCTGTGTGATTCCACCCTTTGATTTCGCCGCTTTTTGGTGAAATGACCACGGTGGTCGCGCCCTCCTTGTCGAGCGCCTTGCGGGGTTCCATCAGTTCGACTTGCTCAAAGCCATCGGTCGCAAGAATCGCGATTTTCTTGCCGTTCAAAGAAGCCATAGTTTCCTCCTGTGTGCTTAGTAGGAAGCCTCGTTGAATGGAGGGGTTGCCGCGTCGCAAAGAGCTCCAGGAATGCCGTTTTCGATGCATGAAAACAGAATCGGGAAGGTCAGCAAAACGTGCAAGCGTGGCACGCGGTTTGCATGATCGCGACGTGCCGCTCATTGTCCTCAAGCGCGGCACACGCAGGTGAAATCTGGGTAAAAAACGAGGCTTAGTCGCGGCTTTTGGATGCATTTTGGGCGATATAAAACGGAAATTACGGATGGCGTAAATGATGGGAACGAGTTAGCGCCTTTTCTTCGAGTAATCGTCGAAGGCGGCGCCGTTGGGGACGCGCGTGGCGCCGAGCGCGGATGAAACGGCCAAACTCTGGAGCAGGAAATGATGGTGGAGTGCCAGCGTCCCGGCGAGTGGGCGAGCCCGGGAAAAAGAAATAGATTCGCGAAAATAGTTTGGGCGATGTGAAAAGTGAAATGGTTGAGAGAAAGGTTGGGCACTGCAGCGCTACGTCCCCTCCCCGCGATCAGGGTCGCGCGGCAATGCCGATGCCAGGGCGAGTGCCGCTCCGGCATAGAGCAATGTGTCCGCGACGTAGTTCAACGCTTCATTGACTTCCGACGCCGATTCGCCATGGACGAGGATCAAATCGACCATATACAGGAATAGTGTGAGAGCGGTCATTAATGCGCCAATCGAAACTGCGGCTATCCGGGACTTCTTGTTCAGGGCCAAGCCGATTCCAGCGGCCAGAAGGATCGCTCCTGCGAGGTAAGCCCATAAGCCGGGCAATGGAACCCAAGATGGCGTCATCATTTCCAAAGGAACGCCTGGCGCAAACTTTGGATGAAGAAAATGCTGTACAGCATAAAAGATCGCAGCAATCGCTATGACGACGCGCGCGAACAGTATCATCCATTTCGATTGTCGCGGCGACGAGGCGCGAAGATGCAGTCCGGCGAGAGCCCACGCGCCTGCGGCAAAAGAGAGATCTCTGAGCAAGATGGCCCATGCGAATCGATCCTTGGGATTCTCGAGGGCAGACGGAATATAAATCATGCAGACGAAGAGAAAGAACATCAATCCGAGCAGGGTGGACGACAAGCGTACGAACTTCCTCAGAGCAAGACTGGCAGCGGCTGCGAGCAGCGCGCATCCGACAAAACGAGGCCAGAACACGTGGGCCGGCATCCACGACGGGACCATATTCTGGACAAACTCGGGGCCGCGGAAATGCTCCGGTGCGAATACAGCGAGGGAAACGGAGATGAAGACAGGACCCAGCGTGATGAGCTTGTCCAAGCCCGGAGCCGCACTGATCTCTTTTCGAAGTAGAAAAACTCCAGCGACAAGATAGATAAGCCCGGCACAACTCATCCAGAGATTTATCGATGAGAGCATCAAAACCTCTTTCGCAAAGGTGCTGCGGCGAGATTATATCCCGGTCGCCGAGTGTTGCGAGAAGAGATGAGTGAGGATGTTCGATTTGCAGGTATGGCAGTGCGGCTCTAGCGCTGGAGGCGGAGTGGTCCCCGGCGACAATGACCTGTCACTGGGGGCCGAGATGTGAGATACCCGCGTTCTGGACGGGGAGCGGATCTTAGAATGCGGGCGGCGTGCCGGAAACAGGGAGGGAAACCGATGCTTGATTGGCCAGCGCGGTCTGCAGGGAAAAGCCGGGGCCGGTGCTGGAGGTGAGGAACGGAGTCAACGCGACCACGGCTGAATTTGGGCCGTT
This sequence comes from uncultured Acidobacteriaceae bacterium, assembly GCA_963800145.1. Lineage (GTDB taxonomy): Bacteria > Acidobacteriota > Terriglobia > Terriglobales > Acidobacteriaceae > Telmatobacter. Next base: position 1,161,604 of record CAWCZX010000003.1, read on the forward strand.
GTAAACGGCGTTGATGCCATCGTTGGTTTCGTAGTTGCGATTGTTGGCCGGATTACTGTTGGAGATGACGCGGCCGAGAACGCGATGCTCGCATTCAATGCCCATGATGGACGCGGAGACTTTGGCTAGGTAGTCAAGCTCTTCCGGCGAGTAGCGGGTATCGTACCACTCATGATTGTGCCGCCGTTCGCGAGCGACCGCGGCCATCGTCGCGAATTCTTGAATGGCATTGAGATAGGCGCCGATGAAGGCGTTCTCGAGCGCATCGAGCAGGCCCAGGAACGGGCCGATCGTATCGAAGCTTCCCGACGGGAAGTAGAAGGTCTGCACCGGATCGCTGCTCGCCATGGAAATGCCGAGAAGGCTGCGGAGGAGGTTGGCATGGGAGATCTCCTCGGTGAGAGCGGCCTGAATGTAGTTCACATTGCCTAAATTGCCGCTGGACGACACGTTGTCAGCGGATCCGCCGGGGCCGGCGAGATTGGGATCCTGAATGACGGCGCCGACGAGGCCATTGTAATAGAACGTGGTGGCGAGATCTTCGGCAATCAGGGCGGCGGTTGCGATTTCAGTGACTGTGTCTTTGCCTTGCTCCGCTTCCTGGGCTTTTTCGGCGGAGGATTCCTGTTCGGCGCGGGCAGTGACGGGAGCAAGTGTTGCGGCGAGAAGCGGTGCGGCGACCGCGGCGAGGCTGGCCATGCCGGAGCGCTGGAGAAAATTGCGGCGGTTGACGAGCTGTGCGCTCATCTGGCGGAATTCTTCGGGCAAAAGCGTGAGAGCCATTGAAAAGACCTCCGATTGTGAGTCGGACCTGGGGTGGTCCGTGTGGGAAGTACGGAGGTAGTGGGAACATGGATTGGAGCGGGAGAAAGAAAACTGAGAAGGAATGCGAGATCGTGATACGCGTGCGCAAGAAGATGCCTGCTTCTCGCGTTGAGAAGCAGGGCGCGTTTCGTCAATTCTTGGCCTGTCTGCTCCGATTGAGAGACGAAAGTTGGGCGGGTGAGGCGCGAGCAGGCCGCTCGAAATCATTGCAGCGGCGTGGCAGTCACTACGATCTGCATGCTGCCCTTGCTATCGAGTGAGTCGGAGGTAAACACCACCGTTGGTTTGCCGATGGGAATGAGGACCTGAGCCTGCCAACGATTTTCGCGGATGACGGGCTGATGCAGATCCTGATTGTTCGACGCAGCCATGCCGCTGATATTTGCGGTGAGATCGAGGGAGAGTTGGCCGTCGATTTCGTGAACGCGGCGCGTATCGATGTTTACCCCCACATCGATGTATTGAAATTGAGTGTTGACGACTGAAGACTTTATTTCACTAGAAGGGCCGATGGCGACTGGAATCCTGGAGCCGGCGCGGATGGACGCCGTTTCGTTAAGACCGGTACACACAGTTGTGGTGTACTTGCGGCTGTTGGTGGGTTTGCCGTCGGCGCCAAGTTCCTGCACAAGATAGTCGAGGTGGTAATAGTGAGCTGGCGGCTCCGCTGCTTTTGCGGACTCCTGAGGTTTGGCGTCCTGTGCGAAAGCTTTATGGCTGACCAGCAACGAGCAGAGCAGAAAGCAGCAAATGAACGTGATCTTGCGCATGCGAATCTCCTTAGTTCTGGCCCTGTTCGGGCTGTTCGAGTGGCTGGATATGAAGGGCAGCGATGGCGAGCGGTGCCTCAGCCTCTTGTCGCGCCTGGACCAGGGCTTGAATCTCCGGTTTTGAAGCCTGGGCTGCGAATGCAACGAGAGCTTGCTCCTGCGGCGTGAGCGGCTCCGGGGTGGGGAAGACTTCACGCTTGGGCAGAGGCGGGGACTTGTGCGTGATTTCTATTGGTTGGCGGTGTACTTTGGCCATGGTCCGGTTGGCTCCATGGTTGAATGCGGTGTGAGAGACAATGGGCGTCGGACCATGTTGAGTCGTCACTGCGGGAGGTGTGTTGGCCAATTTTGCTGATTGCGCATTGTGTATTGGCGGATGAATTCGTTTTTGCGCTGAAATTACGACGAAGAAGAGCAGGCAGCAAGCGCCGGCCAAAGCAATGCCCCAGGGTAGCCAGCGGCGGCGTGGCGCGGGCGCGGATGCAGCGAAGTTTTCGGCGGAGATGCGGGCAAGAACGCGCTGTTCGAGACCGGAGTCAGGGCTGGGATCGGCGTAGGTGACGAGGGCCGCGTCGAGCAGGCTGTCGAGTTCATCCTTTTCACGCATGGCGAATCTCCGGAATGTGGGATTTCTCAAGCGATGCGAGTTTCTGGCGAAGCATCTGGCGTGCGCGCTGCAGCCGCGTGCGTACCGTGCCTTCGGGGACGCCGAGGATGCTGCCGATCTCGCGTGAGTTGAGTTCGTTAAAAGCAGATAGCACGAGGGGCAGACGGAGTTCTTCAGGCAGCGCGTCGATCATGGAGTGAACCATGGCCTCCTGGTTGGCGTGAAGCATCGTCCGCTCCGGGCCGGGCTGCGGCGATGGTGGGTCATCCTCTGCGGCAACGACCGCTGGCCGGCGCATGCGAGGTCGCAGGTCTGCCGCAACGTGCCATGCCGCGCGTGCCAGGAATGCGCGTTCGTTCTCCGCCGCTTGCCATCCACGATTGCGATAAAGCTTCAAGAAAGTCTCCTGCACCGCGTCTTCGGCGTCGTGGGAGTTGAGCAGGACGGCGTAGGCCACACGAAAGACGAAACGCGACTGGCGCCGGACGAGCGCAGTGAAGTCCGCATCTTCGTCGCTGGTCAAGGCCTGCGCGCTCCCTCGGGCTACCGGCGCAAGTTGCATGCCGTAGCGGAACAACTCTACTGCCTGTACACACGCTAAGACGATGACTGGCGACAGGGTGTTCGGATATTTTCGGGTGGTGATCAAAAGAGATGGCCCGCTTCTCGGGTTGAGAAGCGGGCCATTTCTTTCGTTAGTCGGAGTTAGCCGAGTCAGGCTTTCGCTGATGTCAGCGCGCCGAGGTCGGCGGCCAGTTTTTCGGTGGAGAAGGCTTCGATCAAATCGCCTTCCTTGAGGTCGCTGAAGCCGCCGAGGCCGATGCCGCACTCCATGCCGTTGGTGACTTCGCGGGCGTCGTCTTTGAAGCGCTTGAGCGAGCCGATCTTGCCCTTGAAGACCTGCTCGTCGCCGCGCATGACCTTGACCTCGGCGTCGCGGCGGATGACGCCGTCCTGCACGCGGCAGCCGGCGATGGTGCCGACCTTGGGAATGCGGAAGACGTTGATGACTTCGGCGCGGCCCACGTAGTTTTCCTTGAAGGTGGGGTCGAGCAGGCCCAGCATGGCCAGGCGCATCTCGTCCTGCAACTCGTAGATGATGGAGTGCAGGCGAATCTCGATGCCTTCCTGCTGCGCCAGTTCGGCGGCCTTGCGCTCAGGGCGGACGTTGAAGCCGATGATGATGGCGTTCGAGGCCGTGGCCAGCAGCACATCGCTCTCGGTGATGGAGCCGACGCCGGAGTGGATGACCTTGACGCGCACCTTCTCAGTGGACATGCGGACCAGCGAGTCGGCCAGCACTTCGACCGATCCGGTCACGTCGCCCTTGATGATGAGGGGCAGGTCTTTGACGCCGGCGGTGCGAATCTGCTCGGCCAGTCCTTCGAGCGAGACGCGCGAGCTCTTGGCGAGTTGCGCCTCGCGCTCCTTCATCTTGCGGTACTGGGCAATGCCCTTGGCCTTGTCGCGATCGGCGACGACGAGGAAGGTGTCGCCGGAGTCGGGCATGGCTTCGAGGCCGAGAACTTCAACCGGAGTCGATGGGCCGGCTTCTTCAAGGGCGCGGCCGCGATCGTCGAACATGGCGCGAACTTTGCCGAAGGTGTTGCCGACGATGTAGCTGTCGTTGAGGCGCAGGGTTCCGTCCTGCACGAGGACGGTGGCCACTGCGCCGCGGCCGCGATCGAGCTTGGCTTCGATGACCGAGCCAACGGCCTTGCGGCCGGGCGTGGCCTTGGGCGCGCGGATGTCGGAGACCAGGCAGATCATTTCAAGCAGCAGGTCGAGGTTGATGCGCTTCTTGGCGGAGACTTCAACGAAGACGGTGCCTTCCTGGCCGGCGCCTGCCCACTCTTCGGGAATCAGGCCGCGGTCGGCGAGCTGCTTCTTGACGCGATCGGGGTTGGCTTCGGGCTTGTCGATCTTGTTGACGGCCACGATGATGGGCACGCCGGCGGCCTTGGCGTGGTCGATGGCTTCGAGGGTCTGGGGCATGACGCCGTCGTCGGCGGCAACCACGATGACCACAATGTCAGTGACCTTGGCGCCGCGGGCTCGCATGCGGGTGAAGGCTTCGTGGCCCGGGGTATCGAGGAAGACGATCTCGCGGCCGGAAGCGGGCGAGCCTTCCTTGGCGAACTTCACCTTGTAAGCGCCGATGTGCTGGGTGATGCCGCCGGCCTCGCCTGCCGCCACGTCGGTTTCGCGGATGGCGTCGAGCAGCGAGGTCTTGCCGTGATCGACGTGGCCCATGACGGTGACCACGGGAGAACGCGGAACTTCAAGCTCGCCGGTGTTTTCGGCTTCGAGAACTTCTTCGATGGCCTGGTTGGCGATCTCCTCTTCGTAGCTGATGACGGTGGCGCCAGCGCCGAATTTGGCGGCGACGTCCTTCACCATTTCAGCGTCGAGAGACTGGTTGACGGTGACGAAGACGCCGCGTCATGAGCAGCGTGGCGATCAGGTCCTTGGCGCGAACTTCAAGCTTCTCGGCCAGGTCCTTGACGCTGATGCCTTCAGTGACGGTGATTTCGCGGGTGATGGGCAGCGGCTCTCCGCCGTATTGCACCCCGCCATAACGTGGCGGCGGCACAAAGCCCTTCATCGGGCCTTCCTTGGTCTTGGGGTACTGCGGACGACCGCCGCGGCCTCTGGAAGGCGCACGCTGCGGGCGAGGCGCTTCGCCAGTGGGCGGAGCGCCGCCGGCGCCTGGACGGGCGCCGAAGCCGCCGGGACGGGGTGCACCAAAGCCGGGACGTGCGCCAAAGCCTGGACGTGCGCCGGGAGCTCCCGGTCCGCCGGGTCCGGCGAAACCGCCCGGAGTGGTGCGCGTGGGATGCTTGGGCCGCGGGCCGCCGGGGAACTGGCCCGGTGCGCCGGGAGCAGCTGCCGGGCGTGCGCTGGGGGTAGCTGCCCGGGCCACCGGGACCTGATGACGGGGGCGGCGATCGAAGATGGGTTTGCCGCGCTGAATTCCGCCGGCTTGTGTTGCGGCGGGAGGGAGCGAGCCTGGAACCGGGATCGGCGCTTTGTAGACGGGGCGCGGGCCGGTTTGGGGCATAACAACGCGGCGAATCGGCGGCGGTGGCGCTGGTTCCGGGGCGCGATGAGCCGGGCGCGAGGGCGCAGCGGCGCCGGCAGGCTCGGCGGAAGCCTGAGGTTGCGGTTCCACGATCGCGGCGGGCTGAGCCTCAACTGGGGCGACTGCAACGGGTGCGGCCGGAGCCTCAGCGAGGGGAGCTACCGGGGCGGCCGCGACGGGCACTGAGACAGCCTCGACAGAGACTGCGGCTGGCGGAGGAGGAGCCTGAGGCTTCCCGGCCGGGGTTGGCGGTTCCACGGGTGCGGCTGCGCTTCGCGGACTGGCGGCGGGACCGGCGGCTTGACCACGACGGCAACCGGCGGCGGCACCACCGCGACAGCGGGACGAGAAGAAACGCCTGCTGCTGGGGCCTTGGCAATCACCGGACCGGCAGGCGGCCGGGAAGCAATGGCTGGTGTTGTATGAGGTGGAGCGATGATATTGGGTGCGGGCCGGGTGGGCGGAACAATCTTGCGCGGCTCGGGTCGCGTTGCTACAGGGGTTGTCGGAGCAGCCACCGCGACGGTGTGGGCTGGCGCTGCCGGAGCCTTGGGAGGGGCGGCTGGGGCTGTCCGCACCGGTGCATGGCTGCGGCGAGCCTCGGCTTCCTCTTCCTGCTTTTTGGCCAGAATGGCCTTCATCACGTCGCCGGGCTTGGAGACATGGGAGAGATCAATTTTGGGTGCAATGGTCTGGGAAGCGCGAGACGCAGCGCTGCTGCCGTGGGCACCCGCCCGCGTTCCGCGCTCAAAATGCGCGCGAACCTTCTCGGCCTCATGATCCTCAAGGGAACTGGAGTGGGTCTTGCCTTCTGGCCAGGCCGAGCTCTGCCAATACGTCAAGAATCTGCCGGCTCTTGACTTCCATCTCTCGCGCGAGATCGTTGATTCGAACCTTACTCATCCGCCTCTTTTCAGAATCTGCTACCAAAGCCCTTAGTCGCTCATAGCTACCTCATGGCATTGGCTGCTCTTTGAACTTTCATTATCGCCTGATTGGCCTTGAAAATCGCGGCGCATCTTACGCACCGCGCCCATGGCCCGCTTCATCTTCGTCGATCGTACCGATCGCGTTCTCTTCCGCTTCCAACTCCGGGATTTCAGCTTGATCCGCGGGCGGAACATTCTCTACGGCCAATTCAGCCGCGGTCTCATTTTGAGCTTCCGCATCTTCCTCGGCCAGGGCTTCGGTTTTTGCACTCGAGGCTTCAAGGCTGTCGTTTTCCGCCTCGGCCGCACGGACGCTTTCGGCTTCCTCCAGCACTTCCGCAGAGTTTTCCGCTTCCGCTTCGGCCGTGCCGGCGACTGCTGCTTCAGTGGGCACTTCCGACTCACCTTCCGACAAGGCGCCGGTATCGGCAGCAGCCGATTCGGCCGCCGAACCTTCAGATGGTTCCTCGACGTGGCCTTCTTCGCCTTCTTCAAAGTGGCCGAAGTAGTGGCGCACGGCAACGCTGATTTTTTCCAGCGTCTTTTCGCCGATGCCGGGAATTTCTTCAAGCTGCTCGGGCGTCATGTCGGCCAGGGACTCGACGGTCGTGATGCCGGCGGCAACCAGCTTCTGGATGATGCCTTCGCCCAGTTCGGTGACTTGCTCGATCGGCGTGGAGGGACCGCCGGAGAGAGCCTGCATCTGCTGCTCGACTTCCTGACGCTTCTCCTCTTCGCTCTTGATGTCAATCTTCCAACCGAGCAGCTTGGCGGCCAGGCGAACGTTCTGTCCCTTCTTGCCAATGGCCAGAGAAAGCTGGGTATCGTCCACGATGACTTCAAGCTGCTTGTCGGTGAGGTCGGCGATGGAAACGCGGCTGACCTTGGCCGGCTGCAGGGCCTTTTCAGCGAAGGTGGTGATTTCATCGCTGAACTCGATGATGTCGATCTTCTCGCCGCGCAGTTCGCGGATGATCGACTGCACGCGCATGCCCTTCATGCCAACGCAAGCGCCTACGGGGTCCACATCCTTGTCGCGCGACTGAACCGCAATTTTTGTGCGCTCGCCGGCTTCGCGGGCAATGGCGCGGATGACGACAGTGTTGTCGTAGATCTCCGGCACTTCCGACTGGAAGAGATTCTGAACCAGCTCCGGCGCGGCACGGGAGACGATCACCTGCGGCCCCTTGGCGGCGCGGTCCACCTTCAAGCAGCACGACGCGTACGCGCTCGCCGATGGAGAACTGCTCAAGCCGCGACTGTTCGCGCTTGGGGCAGCGAGCTTCCGCCTTGCCGAGATCGTAGATCACGTCCTGGCCTTCGATGCGCTTGACAGTGGCGTTCAGGACTTCCTTCTCGCGATGGGCGTACTCGTTGTACACGGTGTCGCGCTCGGCTTCGCGCACCTTCTGAAAGATGACCTGCTTGGCGAGCTGTGCAGCGATGCGGCCCAACGGGCTGGTATCGCGATAGAGGCGAATCTCACTGCCCACTTCGACACCGGGGGCCAGTTCATTGGCCTCGGCGAGCGTGATCTGGTTGACCGGGTCTTCGACCTGCTCTTCGTCGGCCACCACCGTCTTATAGATATAGGCCGTGATCTCGCCCGTCTCCTTGTTGAGCTCGCCGCGCATGTTTTCCTGGGTCTTGTAATACTTGCGCGTTGCCAGGGCAATGGCCTCTTCCACGGCGCCGACGACGATCTGGGGCTCAATGCCCTTCTCGCGGCTCAGGAGCTCGATGCTTTGATACAACATGCTGGTAGCCATACTGTGCTTGCTCTCTCAGTTTGTTCTAGCGTCGGACGGGTTCAATAGGCCGCCGTTCAGTTAATTCGTTGTCCATGGGGCGCAGGCTTCGGCCTGCTCCCTTCGAGGCTTCCCCGGTCCCTTCTCCGCATTTGCGGAAGCCCGCAGCGGAAGACCTGGGTACCCTTAGATTTCCGGAACCAATTGCGCTTTCTCGATGTTGCCGAAGGCTATTTCCACCGTGTCCACGCCGGCTTTCCGGCTTTTGCTGTTCTGCTTCACAGCAGAGAGATCGAGCGTAATCTTCTCGCCACTTCCATTCGCCAGCCGACCCTGCCAATGGCGGTTATTACGGATCGGCTCGAAGGTCTGCACCTTCACGAGGCATCCGGCGAAGCGCTGAAACTCTTCCGGCCTGATCAGCTTGCGATCCAAGCCCGGCGAACTGGTTTCGAGTGTGTACTCTGCACCGGGAACCAGGTCTTCAACGTCCAGCAGCACGCTGAAGTCCCGGCTGAATTCTGCCAGATCCTCATGTTGGATGCCGGAAAGCTGGTCAGGATTTATCCGGCTTGCCTTTCCCTCTGCAAGCCGCTCGGGAAGCCCTGCTGCTCCAGCATCTATCTCCGCTTTGAGCCTTGCCCGCCCTTCGGCATTTTTCTCCAGGAAGACGCGCAGGATGCGTTCTTTGGCAGGGCCAACGAACTCGATGTCCACCACGTCCAGCCCATGTGATGCGGCGACCCGTTCCGCCGCCAACCGTATTGAATCCAGCTTTACCGCCATCGTTCCCAATTACCCCAGCGAGCAAATCCCCCGCCGGGGACCAATTTTGTGCGCCCTTACAAAGTACGTAAAAACCTGTCGATCAGGGATTTACACCCCTAAAGCCAAGACCGCTTCCAAGGGACTCGGTGGTCCCCGACAGCGGCAATTCAGTGCCTGGAATTTGCCCCAAATAAAAAGTGGGCTCTGAGCCCACTCATCTCTCCGCCAGCCGGCAAGCTCACGGCAACTCAAGCGGACAAATTCGTCTGCATTCCTAGGATACGGCCAAACGCGGGGAAATTCAACGTCAACCTGCCTTTCTAGAAAGGAAGCCTGCGTTTCGGGGAGAGGCGGCTGTCTTTGCAGGCTATGGGCACCCTATGGCCCAAAAGTGCTCTTGTCTATTGTTACGAAAGGTAAGACGATGAGTGGATTCTTATGATGCGGGCCAGCCAGCAGCGTGTTTTCGTCGCCCTTATCGCGACTGCCATTGGGACCACCGTGGGCGTGCTGACCGGATATTGGCTCGGGCGCGGCATCGTGATAGAGCAGGCGCTGGGAAGACTGGATCAGCAGGCAACGCGCATCCTGGTTGAAGGAGAGGCCTCCAAAGCCGAATCGCGCCAAGTGCTTAAAGAATTGAACGGGTCGGCTTTCAGCTTCTGTTCGGATGCGGAAATCGGTTATTTTCGCAAGCTGGTCTTCCAGTCGCGATACCTGAAAGAAGCCGGACGGATGCACGGGGGGAAGATCGACTGCTCGACCACCATGGGTAGAGAGGCTCAATCGCAGACCAGGTTCACTCCGGATTTCACGCAGCGGGACGGTACCTTGGTGTACCGGGACGTTGCCCCATTCCGCATCGACAAGCAGACGGTAATCACCATTCAGTTGGGCGACTCGTTTATCGTCTACAGCCCCTATAACGGAAACGTTCCGGCGGTGCCCTTCATGCATTACACCGTGACGGACGTGAATGCTCCGACGATGCAGACAGGGCGGCTTGTGGGCGAGACACCGGACCTCACGGCATCGGTTTTAACCAGCGAAGGCAAGGCTCGGGTCGCGCAAAGCCTGTACGCGACCCGTTGCACAGCGGATCACTCGCTGTGCATGACGACCTACATGTCGGTAGCGGACGGACTACGAACGAACCGCAATGAACTCTCCGCATTTGCAGTGCTCAGCGGGGTCTGCGGCGCGCTATTCGGTTTTTTCTGCTCGTTTCTTCATCTCCGCCAAAAGAGCCTTCAATATCAGCTGCAAAGAGCGATCCGCCGCGACACGTTGCGGGTGGTGTATCAACCGATTGTGGACCTGGCCAGCGGCCAGATCATGGAGGCGGAGGCGCTGGTGCGCTGGACCAATGAAGATCAGCTCGCAGTCACTCCGGACGTATTTATCAAGGTGGCGGAGGAGCAGGGCTTCGTGGGAGGCATTACGAAGCTGGTGGTGCGACATGTTCTGCGCGATTTTGGAGCGACGATGCGGGAGCGGCCGGGGTTTCGCGTCAACGTGAACATCGCGGCTGCCGACCTTGCCGACCCGACATTCCTGCCCATGCTGGAAGAAGCCCTGACGCAGGCAAAAGTTTCACCGAAGAGCCTGGGGATCGAGATCACCGAGAGCTATACGGCCCGGCAGCAGGTAGCGAAAGATACGATCCTTCATCTACGGCGGCGGGGACATTTTGTCCACATCGATGATTTTGGCACCGGCTACTCCAGCCTGGCGTATCTGCACGATCTATCGGTGGATGCCATCAAGATCGACAAGGCGTTCACAAAAGCGATCGGAACCGAAGCGGTGACGGTGTCGATTCTTCCGCAGATTCTCGATATGGCGGATACGCTGAAGCTGCGCGTGGTTGTGGAAGGCATCGAGACACAGGAACAGGCCAGGTACTTTGCCTCGGCTAATCAGCGCATCTTCGCGCAGGGCTGGCTGTTTGGCCGCCCCGTTCCGGCCGATTCGTTTCATCGCACCCTGGCGGAAGACGAGAAGAAAAATGGAGTGGACAGGCTTGCCGCGCACGAAGACAGATTGGCCGCTCCGCTGCAGATTGCCTGACGCCCTCGCCTTGCGGTCAGAGCGGGGCAGCTCTGAGGTCTCCTAAGATTGTTGACTCTTCCAACAATGGAGTTCACTTTCGTGAATGTTTTGCGCTCGAGAGGATGACCGACGACAATAGCGGAATGAACCAGATCCGTTGTTTTGCTGTTGGATTGCTTGTCGTTGTTGCCCTGGCTCCTGCGGCACGTTCCCTTGAAAAGCAGCCTGCAAGCGCGTATCACGCGCGGAGGGCGGCGCTCGGCACGAAGCTCGATGGGGGTATTGCGGTGCTGTTTGCCGCAGAAGAGCCGGTGCTGGACTTCATGCCCTACCGCCAGGACTCGGATTTCTACTATCTGACGGGTTGGAACGAGCCGGGCGCAGCACTGATGGTGGTTGGCGCGTCGAAGGTGCCGGGGCACGAGCGGAAATACAAAGAGATTCTGTTTTTGCCTACGCGCAACCTGCGCACAGAAACCTACACCGGCGCAAAGATGGATGCAGCATCGCCGGGCGTGGTGCCGGCGACGGGTGTTGACGCGGTAGAGCCAATGACCGAGTTGCCTGCGGAACTGAACAAGGTGATTGCGGACGACCGGCGATTGGCTTTCAACTTGTGGACGCAGCCCGCTGCCGAACAGGCCAAGGCATTGGTGAGTTTCAACGCAGTCACGCTGGGATTGGATTCGGCTCCGACGGCGCATGACGTGACCAGCCTGACCATGCCGTTGCGCCAGGTGAAAGATGACGGGGAAATCGAGCTGATCAAGAAAGCCACCGCCGCGTCGATCGCTGCGCAGCGAGAGATGATGCGCGGTGTGAGGCCGGGCGTAACGGAGCGCGCGATTGCCGGGAAAATGACGGCAGTATGGTTTGAGCACGGATGCGAGCGGCCTGCCTATGCGCCCATCGTCGGCACGGGCATCAACTCAACGACGCTGCACTACTCAGAGAATTCGCGCACCGTGGAAGATGGCGACGTTGTGCTGGTGGATGCGGCCTGCGAGTACTCGATGTATGCATCGGATATCACACGCACCGTGCCGGCAAATGGGCACTTTACCGCGAGGCAGCGCGAGATCTATGACATCGTGCTGGGCGCGCAGCAGGCGGCTATCAAGGCGTTTGTCGCAGGCAAGTCGAAGATCAACGACTTCTATCACAAGGATCCGGATTCGCTCGATGTGGCGGCTTACAACTACATCAACACGCACGGAAAAGATCTGCATGGCCAGCCGCTGGGCAAGTACTGGGAGCATGGACTGGGCCACATGATGGGCATCGATGTGCACGACCCGCGGGACTTATCCTGCGGTGCTGAAGCCGGGGATGGTATTTACCATCGAGCCGGGTGTTTACATACCTGAGGAAAAGATCGGAGTGCGCATCGAGTGCGATTTTCTGGTAGGCGCGGACGGCAAGCTGATTGACCTCGACGCGGACCTTCCTCACACGGCCGATGAAGTGGAAGCGGCAATGCGGGGTAAGTGAACCGGGAATGGACGAGGCAAGCCAATGGACACACACGACGAGATGGACTTCGGGCAGTTGGAGACGCTGAGCAAGGTTTTTGCGGAGCAGCTTCTGGCTTGCCTTGAGGAGTGCGCGCGTGGCCGGCGCGGCCTGTTCTCTGATCTGGAATTCATGAGTGATGACGATGAGACGCACGCGTGGCGCGAGGCCGCACGGCTGCGCGAACTGGCTCTTGCGCTGCAGGCAATCTCGCACCAGGCTGGCGAACCGAATGCTCTTTGCGACGAGTTCCTTGACCTCTGCAGCATGCACGGGGAGAGTCACCCCGGCGAGCCGCGGCTGGCGCGGACATTTCTTGCGCGGATCGAACGAGGAGAAGTGGGCACAGAGACGGAGAAGAAGCCGTGGTGATGGTGCACGCATTTCTAGCGCTGCTGGCGGGCTTTGCCACGATGGCTGCGCTGGTGTTTGTGATGACGGCGCTGTTGAGGCGAATGGTGCCGAGCTGGACCGGCACGGAGACCAAGCCTCAGCCGGGCTATATCTTTGTGAACCTTGGCTATTCGTTTCTAGCCGCAGCGGCAGGCGGCTACATGACAGCCTGGGCTGCAAAGGGTAATCCGCTTGTTCTGGTGCTTGGGTTAGGAATCATTGTGCTGGCCATCGCAGCGCTCAGCGCTTTGCAATCGCGCGGGAAGCAGCCGATCTGGTACCAGCTCAGCCTCGTGGCGCTTACGCCGCTGGGCGTTTTGGCCGGCGGCCTCATTCGGCTGCGGGTGCTCGGGATTCTGTGAAATGCGGTTTAGGCTTCCACCCTTGCGGCATTCCGCAACATCGAGCCGCAAGGATGGATTATCGCGAACGATGCTCTACCAGCGAACGCCGAGAGTGATGGGAATAAGTTGGGTGTTTGCGCCTACGGTGGTGGTTCCCAGGCCGTTGGGTGATGTTGTTACCGCGGGCGTCAGCACATCGAGATAACGTACCTCGGCGAAAAGCTTGACCCTGCTTTCGCCGTACATACCTCCCATTCTGTGCTGATAGCCACCACCGATATTCCACCCACCCTGATTGCTTGAGAAGTGACCTGCCACCTGGGGCACGTACCCAATGCCGCAGTAGAAATAGGTGCAGTACTGCGTGGGTGAGAGGACGGTGAAGCTGGTGACTTTTCGATAAAAGCCACCACCGCCGGTGATGTAGAGATCATTGGAGCTCTTCGGAAAGAGATCGACGACTGGATCCACAGTGAACGACCAGATGTGAGCATGTCCGCCGTCGGATCCTGCTTCCGCGATGACTCTTCCGGGCAGCTTGTCGTCGATGAACTGATACTCCACCAGCGTGCTCAACCACGGGTTGATGCGATAGCCCGCGCCCAACGTGAGGTTGCCACCCCAGGTGATGTAGTTGGAGGAGCTGCTGGTGGGGCCGTTGGCGCCGGCGCCCGCCTCAAACGTGAGATGGCTGAAGCGGCTGTGCGATTGATAGCCACCATTTTTATCGTACCCGCCATTTTGGCCCGCATGCGACGGGGAGGCGGCGGGTGCGGAAGGCAAAGCAGCTCCGTCGGCACTGGGATCGGGCAAGTCAAGCGAGCTCGAACTCGATTCGGTTGGAGCGGAAACCGAGGCGGAAAGGTTGGGGGAGGGTGCGAACTGGGCACTCGCGAAGGCGGTTGCAAAAGCCGCCACTACCGTGACAATGCTGACATGCCGCATCAGCGACACCCGGCAGAAGGATGACATGCTGGTAACCTCATGTTTCGGATTGTTGGTCATGCATGTGGCCAAACAGAACCCGCGCGAAAACTTGCGCGGGCTCTTGTTAACCACTTAGACACCGAGAGAGCAGGGGAAGTTGCGTTAGAAATGCCAGAAACGCAAAAGGATACAGCTTCCATGTCTGAGTATCAAAGGGACATTTGTACATAGACGTTTCAGACGCGGAAAGGATGATACCCTTCCGACTTGGCGGTTAGCGGGTTGTACATCAAATGGCAGACCCGTCGAAGGATCGAGGGCCAAATGACAATGGCAGGAGCATCTGCTCCTGCCATTGCTGTTGATTGGAAATGTCGACTCAGCCCTGAATGTCGAACTGCTCAGGATGCAGAGTGGCATCGCTCTTGACCAGAATGTTCTTGCCGACGAGTTCTTCGAATTCTGTGAGCCAGCGCGCGTTGTTTGACTTGAGCACCTTCACGGTTTCGGGGTTGACGCGCAGCAAGACATCGGCGCTTTCAAAGTGCTTCCGCATTTTGCGAAGCTCAGTGAAGATCTCGTTGCATACGGTGGCCGGGCTCTTCACCATGCCGGTGGCCTGACATGTGGGGCAGGGAACGCTGAGAGTCCGCTCCAATGATTGCTTGACGCGCTTGCGCGTGATGGCCACCAATCCAAAATCGTTGAACTGGAGAACCTTGGTTGGTGCGCGATCGCTCTTGAGTGCTTCCTCAAGCGCGGCCATGACCCGGAAGCGATTCTTGCGCTCATCCATATCGATGAAGTCGATGATGATGATGCCACCCAAATCGCGCAGGCGAATCTGGCGCACGATCTCGGGCACCGCATCAAGGTTAGTCTTGACGATGGTGTCTTCAAGCCGCGCAGACTTGCCGACGTACTTGCCGGTGTTGATATCGATGGCCACGAGCGCTTCGGTTTGATTGATGACAATGGAACCGCCGCTCTTGAGCCAGACCTTGGAACGCAACGCCTTGGAGATTTCGTCCTGAATGCCGAAATGCTCAAACAGCGGCGTCTCCTTGGTGTAGAGCTTGACGCGCCGCACCAGGGTAGGCGAGAAGCGGTTGAGGAAGCGCACGATGCGCTCGTAGTCTTCCTGCGAATCGACCCAGATCGACGAGAAGTTGGCGCTCACCTGGTCACGCAGAATACGCTCGATGAGCGACAGGTCGTGATAGATGAGGGCAGGCGACTTGGACGATTCGGAACGCTGCTTGATCTCATCCCAGAGGTGGATGAGGAAACGCAGGTCGGAGCGCAATTCTTCTTCCGAAGCACCCTCGGCCGCAGTGCGCACGATGAAGCCCCCTGAGGCTTCGCCGCGCTCGCTTGTGAGAATCCGTTTGAGACGCTGGCGCTCCTCTTCGGAAGCGATTTTGCGACTGACGCCTACATGCGAAACCGTTGGCATGAAGACGAGGAAGCGTCCCGGCAGAGCAATGTGGCTGGTGATGCGGGCACCCTTCTTGGCGATGGGCTCCTTGGCGATTTGAACCAGAATTTCCTGACCCGGCTTCAGCAGGTCACTGATGATGGGCAGGTCCGAAGTCTGTGCGGAGCGGCGCGAAGGACCACGGCGGTTGCCCTGACCTTGGCCACCGGGTCCGCCACGTCCACGGCGGCCGCGGCCCCCGCGATCGCGTTGCGGACGGGGCGCACCGGCAGGCTGACCATCGGCGACAACGGGCTCTTCCCCTTCTTCTTCGCCGTCTTCCTCTTCTTCTTCGCCGTTCTTGTCGTCGAAGTCGAGTTGGATGCGGTGATCGAGGTGCGCTTCCTGCAGCATTTCACCCAATTCGCCGGAGCGAATCTGGTTCTGGAGGGTCTCCTCCTCGTATTCATCAAGGTCGTGCTCGTCGCCTTTGTGATGATGATGACCGGGAGCGTCGAACTCTTCTCCTTCGATCACCTCTTCTTCGACGAGGCCGCTGCCGGGGGCGAAGGTCGAGACGGACGCTACAGCAGCGGTGGTCGAACTGGGAGCAGCAGGCGTTTCGGCGGCAGGCTCGTCGCCTTTCTTTTTCTTTCCGCCGAGACCGAAGAGGCGGAAGCCGCTGGGGGGATTCGGATCGACGTGGTGCGATGCGGCTGCATCGGGCTCGGATGCGGGATCTGAAAACTCAGGGGCATCCGATGTTAATTCGGTCGATTCGTATTCGATGGACGCTTGTTCTGAATGCGGCACATCAGCGAGATGCTCTTCAATCGACCTCGATTGTGTCGTCTTCCATCGCACCAGAGCTTAGTAAACCTTGGACCGCCTCGGGCGCCACAGGCTCGACGAATTCGGAAGGGAATTCTGTCATCTCTTCGACGAAGGATTCTTCTTCGATCAGGTCGGCGGCGTCGAGGGATTCGTTCGGCTGCGGCGCTCTCTCCGATTCCGGCTCGGGCTGGCGTGCGCGGTGCTTTGACAGCGACTCGCCTGGGAGAAGGCCGCTACCATCCCACGCGAGGGGCGCTTCAATGAGCGTGGAGGGGCGGGAAGACGGCAACGTGCGCGCGGGAGGCAACGGCGGTGGCGCGGACTTCTGCTCGGAGTCGGCCGGAACGCCCCCGTATCGTGAAAGAGACTCGCCGGGAAGGACGAATGGCGCAGGGGCACGTTCAGCACGCGGCGTGGGCTGCGAGGCCGGACGGACTTCCTGAGCAGCTACGGGTTCTGGGGCCCCGTTGGCCACGGGGTCGGATTTCGCTGATTCAGGTGCTCCTTCAGGCCCGCCGGAAGGGCCTCGGCCGCCGCGACGCCGACGGCGTCCGCGCCAGCGCTTCGCGCCTTGCTCGTCTGAGGATTCCTGGCCCGATTCCTGATGCTGCTCGGAGATGATGAGGGATTGCGGCGCAGAGAATTCTGCTTCGGCGCTCAGGGGAGCGCTTTCAATCGGCGGACGACGGTCGCGGCCAGAGCGGTCCTGCCGCGGCTGGTCTTGACGGCCATCGGACTGCCGGCCGTCAGGTCTCGGGGCAGGGCGTTGCTCGTTCCGGTCGCCTCCGTGGTGCACTTCGCGAGGCGGCTGGTTGGGGTTGCTGGCGGCTGCCTTCTCCAGTTCGTCGGATTCTTCCTGGTCTTCGAGTTCAAGGAAGTCGGTTACATAGAGGAAGGCGTCGCGCTCGAGGCCCACATCGACAAAGGCCGACTGCATGCCGGGCAGGACGCGGGTGACGCGGCCGTTGTAAATGGAACCGGCCAGTGTGTATTCATTTTCGCGTTCGTAGTAGATTTCCGCGAGTTGATCGTCTTCAAGGATCGCAAGCCGCGTTTCATGCGGCGTGCTGGAGATGCAAATCTCTTTTGCCATCGTACCTTTCCGCCCAGCGGCGTCTGCCTGCTGGGACCTGCGGCAAGGTGGGATGGAAAGACGCGGAGACCGGAAGGGAAGGGGATGTGCGAGGGGGATGACCTGCGAGAGGCTCGAGTGCCGGAAGCCGCGGAGCTCAAAGGCCGTAGGGGCGGTGAGTCGCTGCGATTGTCCTGACTGACAAGCTGTTCGAGTTGGTGATCCGATTGCAGAGAGTTTGTGGCCAATCCTGCCGAAGCTTTCGGCTGGGCCGTTCAATCCGCTGGCGTTTGCACGGGCGAACGGCGTGTAGAGGGAGGCGCTTGTCAGCACCGTTTCCCTTTCGCGTTCCGTGCAACTTACACGCTGCCAACGGTTTTCCCGTCTCTGCGTGCTCATGAACCCAATCCTGCCGGGCGCGCGATCCATCCGGACCTGGCCGGCGTAATGCTTTAAATATCTTCTCTTGCGGGCCGGAACCGATTTCCGGGGACGCAAGAGGTAAGTGCCTGCAAGCCCGCTCTTAGTTTACGAACCGGCGCATGCGGACATTCATCGCCACGCCCAGCGCCAGGAACGTAAACAGCACCGAAGATCCCCCGTAACTCATTAACGGTAAAGGGATTCCGGTGACTGGCATAAAGCCAATGACCATGCCCACGTTGACCGCGATCTGAAAGGTCAACACAGCCACTACTCCCATGATAATCAGGGAGCCGGACAGGTCTGCGGCTGTTTGAGCGTTTTGAATCAAACGCATCAATATTGAAAAGTATAGCAGCAGCACGAAAATCGCGCCGACGAACCCGTGCTCCTCGCTGAAGGCGGCAAAGATGAAGTCGGTGTAGGGGATGGGCAGAAAGTCGCCCTGGGTCTGGGTGCCTTTGTTCCGCGCCTTTGCCCCAGATGCCGCCGGAGCCGACGGCGATGAGCGATTGGCGGATCTGATAGCCGGTGCCCTTGGGGTCGTTGTCGGGGTTGATGAAGCTGGTGAGCCGAGCTTTCTGATAGGGCTTCAGGATCTTGCCGCTGGTCCAGACCCCGGCCATCAGGACGACGGCGCAGGTGGAGAGAATGAGCGCCTGGCGCAGGTTGATTCCGCCCAGGAAGAGACCGGCGACCAGGATGGGCGCGTAGGTCAGGGTTGTCCCCAGGTCGGGCTGGATGAGCACCAGCGCCATGGGGACGCCCACCAGCGCGAAGGCCTTGAAGATGTCCCGCCAGGTGAGATTGCGCCCGCCCAGGTTGGCAAAGTAGCGGGCCACGATGAGAATCAGGACCAGCTTGACCCACTCCGAGGGCTGGAACTGCATGGGGCCGATACTGATCCAGCGGCGCGCGCCCAGCACCTTGTGCCCCACGGTCTTCACCGCAACAAGCGCAAGAAGGAAAACGCCGTAGGCCCAGGGAGCCCAATCGAGGAGGCGGTGATAGTCGATCTTGGCCAGGATGAACATCATGGCCAATCCGCCGGCGATCCAGAAGACCTGCTTGGTGGGAAAGCTGGCGAACCGGGTGTGGAAGGTGGCCGAGTAGATTTCAAACACCGAGATGGTGCAAAGCACCAGGACCATGGCGAGCAGGCCCCAGTCGAAGTCGCGAAAGCTGATCAAGCGGCGGACGGGGCTCATGGTTTTTTCCAGGAAATGCCGGGGAGCATTACGCCCAGGTCGGAGGGATTCGCGGGGGATTTCGGGCTCGTGCCAGGCGGTTCCAGCCGGTGACTTTGTTGGCGACCTGGACTGCTTTGAGTCCCGACTTCTTTGGCGGCTGAGGCGCCGGGGTTCACGAAGAAATGGCTGCCATGGATACGGGCCGTCTCGGCACCGCCTTTTCCGTCAGCCGGGCCGGGCTCAGACCAGATGGCGCCGACTTCGACCGGAACAGGAGGAGGTGCCTCCTTGACGGGCTGCAGGTTGTGGGCCAGGCGGCGCTGCTTCTCCACATAGGCGGCCACAACCTTGGCACCGATGCGGGCGGGGTAAAAGCTGAACGAGCCATTCTGCCAAAGCACGGCGACCACCAACTCGGGGTTGCGGCGAGGGACAACGCCGATAAACCAGACATTGGGGTTGTTGGTATGGCTCTTGGCTACTTTGCTGAGGGCTTCGTGGCTCATCACCTGCGCGGTTCCGGTCTTGCCGGCAAGGTCGATGCCATCAAGGTGCGCAGAGCCAGCGGTGTGGTAGAGCCCGGGCTGTGTCACCTCGGCCATTCCGTCGGTAATGATGTCCCAATTCTCCGGATCGATGGGCAGGTCTGCTTTTCCTGTGCCGGGGAATGTGTCAGTCAGCGCACGTCGGAAATCGTCGGGCAACTCATCGGGGAAAACGGAGTGGGGCCGAACCATGTGCCCGCCGGAGGCAATGCCGCCGATGATGCGTGCAAGCTGGATGGGGGTGGCCTCGATGGCTCCCTGGCCGATGCCGACCGAGATGGTTTCCCCTGCGTACCATTTGCGGTGGTAGGTCTTCATGGCCCATTGGGCGGAGGGCACAAGGCCGGCCTGCTCACCGGGAAGATCGATGCCGGTTTTCTGACCAAAACCGAAGCGGGTGGCGTAATCCGAAATGCGGTCGATGCCCAGCTTGTCGGCCAGCGTGTAATAGAACGTGTCGCAGGACATGGGGATGGCGTTGTGAATGTCCACCGAGCCGTGCTTCTCGTCGCAATGGTAGAAGTGGCCGTAGAAATTGGCTCCGCCGTTGCAGAACACGTGGAGGTTCTGCGCGAGTCCTTCCTGCAGGCCGGCCACTGACATGAGGATTTTGAAGGTGGACCCCGGCGCGAGCTGGGCCTGGATGGCTTTATTCATCAGCGGGTGAGCGGGGTCTGTGACCAGCTTGTTCCAATCGGCGCGGTCGATGCGCACGGCAAACTCGTTGGGGTCGAAGCTGGGGCGCGAAACCATGGCGAGAATCTCGCCGTTGCGCGGGTCCATCGCCACGATGGCGCCATCGCGATCGCCGAGGGCCAGTTCTGCGGCACGCTGCAGATCATTGTCGATAGTGAGGCGCAGGTCCTTGCCGGGCTGGGCATGCTGGATTCCGAGATAACCGACCTCGCGGCCATGACTATCGACGATCACGTCGCGGGAACCATCCTGGCCGCGCAGCAGTTGGTCGTAGGTTTCCTCGACGCCTGCCTTGCCCACCACGTCGCCGGGTTCATAGGCGGCATAGCGCGGATCGTTGAGCATGTCTTCGCTGACCTCGCCCACATAGCCGATGAGGTGCGCGGCAAAGCCATCGCGGGGATAGAGCCGGCGCGCTTCGTCGATGGTTTCAAGCTCGGGCAGTTCGTTGCGGTGGGCTTCGATGAAGGCCTGCTCGTCGGCCGTGATGTCCTGCTTGATGGGGATGGGCTGGTAGCCGGGAGAAAGCCGGTAGTGTTGCAGGGTGGCGCGCAACTGGTTCAGATCGAGGTTAAGGCCGCGGGCGATCAGCGGCAGATCGGCGTCGATGCTGTGGTTCTGTTCGCGGACAAGAAAGCAGGAGACGGAGGGGTAGTTGTCGACAATGAGGCGGTTTTCGCGGTCGAAGAGTTTGCCGCGCGCAGCCAGGATCGGGACCTTGCGAACGCGATTCTGCTCGGCGAGCACGCGGAAATTGGTTGCGCCCAGCACCTGCAGCCGCCACAGACCCGCGGCCAGCGCCAGCATCATGAAGAGGATGCCGTATTGCACGACCGCCAGCTTGACGCTGGAGAGCTTTTCGCCTCGTGTGAAATTGTCAGAAGCCATTTGACTGCACTCTTAGGATACTGCGTGTTCGTTTCATTCATCAGTTCTGCGATTCAATCGCAGTCAGTCTCGTATTTGGAATCGATCGAGGAGGGGAAAGAGAACCAGCGCGATGGCCGAGTTGCCAAAGGCTTTGAGCAACTCGACGAGCCAGCTTGACTCCAGGGAAAGCCCCAGCAGAACGCGATAGACAAAGATGTAAATCGCGCTCGAAAGGAGGGAGAGTAAAAAAATCAGCGCCAGGCGAATCGTCTGGCTTTCCACATCAATACGAACGCCGACCGACGCTGCCAAAAAGCCGACCACAGTTTTAGCGATGCCATTGATGCCGATGGCCTGGTGTGTGAGCGCGTCTTCAAACAGGCCGAGCGCGCCGCCCATCAGCGTTCCCTGGATAGGGCTGCGCCGGCCCAGCGCGAAATAAACGGTGACCACCAGGGGCAGATCGAACCAGGCGTAAGGCCCCAAGACACGCGGCAGCCAGGCCTGTGCCACGAGGGAAGCCAGGGGCACGAGCGCATAAATGATGATGGGAAATCGGTGGATCTCAAAGTCGCGGCGGGTGTCCGCTGTCAATACTGACATGGCTAAGGGTCCTTCCGCGGCAAAGTATTTGTGTCGGGTTGCGCTTGAGCTGTTGCGGGCGGAAGCGCTGCGGGCTTTTTCGGGACGGTGGTTCTCGGGGTAGGCTTAGTCTGCGCAGGATCGCCGGACGGCGCTGGAACCTGACCCTCCGAAGCTCCAGGCGTGAAGCGATCCGGATGCAGCGGCTGTGGCGTATGCGCCACGGGGTTCGGGTTGGAGGTGTCGTTCAAGGGCTGCTGGTCGGCCGGTAGATTCGGGTCCAGGAGCCCGGGGAGCCGCTCGGCCATAATGTCAGAGGCTTTTTTCTGCGCCTTTTCTTCCTCCACTTCAGCACCTTTGAGGGACTCGCTGGTCGCCATATCCCTTTGCTGGTCTGGGGGGAAACGCGGCTGTGTCGAGGTGATGATGAGCACCTCATCGAGCTGCTCAAGGTGCGCAGCCGGCTTGATGATGATTTCGATGAACGAATCGCGATCGGGATCGCGAATCACTTTCTCGACTGCGCCGACGGGCAGGCCGCGGGGAAAAATCTGGTCTCCGCCGGCCGTGAGGACCTTCTCGCCTGGCTGAATGCGCTGGTCGGCCATGACGCCGACAATCTGCGGCTGGCCGGCGGCATTGCCGCGCAGAATGCCGCGGGTGCGCGTGGTTTCGAGAATGACGCCCGCGCCGCTGGACTGATCGTTGATGGCCAGCACCTGCGCGGAGTGGGGATATACCTCGCGCAACTTGCCGACGATGCCATCAGGAGAGATAACCGCCATGTCGCGGGCGAGTCCGTCGGCCGAACCCTTGTCGAGATAGAAGACGCGCGACTGGTCGCTGCCGCTGGAGCCGATGATTTGGGCGGACAATGTTTTGTAAATATATTTTTCCTGAAAGTTCATGATGGTCTGCAGGCGCTCGCCCTGGCGAGCATCCTCAAGCAAAGCGGCCTGCTCGAGACGCAGCCGGTCGACGGTTTTCTGGAGGTCCTCATTATGCTGGCGGACATGGCGCAGGTCGACGTAGTTTTGCCAGACACTGGAGACGCCGAGGCCGGACGAATGAATGAGCCGCTCGGGCGGCGAAACGAGGGCGTTGGCCCACAGACGGAGCAAGCGAACCCCGCTGCTGTCGCGCGCATCGAGACTCATGTGTCCGGAATCGGCCCGATGCACCTGCACGGCGAGACCAATGATCTGCGCCACCAGCATGATCAGCAGCACCACTAGATTCCGGTATCGGTCGAAAAACGAGTCCATGGGGGTCAGTGAACAGTGGACAGTGATCGGTGAACAGCGGCCTGCAGACATTTCCTGGGAAAGAACCGTCGCAAGCCGCTGGCCGGCGCCGATGCTGGAAACTGATCACTGATCACTGTTCACTGCCTACTGTCGTTAGTCGATTTTGATCTTGCGCAGCAGGCGGAAATCGGAGAGCATCTTGCCGGTACCGAGCACGACGGAGGCCAGGGGATCGTCGGCTACGGAGACGGGCAGCCCGGTTTCTTCTCGGATGCGCTTGTCGAGGTTCTTGATGAGCGCGCCACCGCCGGTGAGCACGATGCCGCGATCGGAAATATCAGCCGACAGTTCAGGCGGGGTGCGTTCCAGAGCCACGCGGATCGCATTCATAATCACCGCGATGCATTCGCCGAGTGCTTCGCGAATTTCGCTGTCGTCGATGCTGATGGTTTTGGGTACGCCCTCAATCAGGTTGCGGCCCTTGATTTCCATCGTGATCGGCTTGTCCAGCGGGTAAGCCGATCCGATTTCGATCTTGATCTGCTCGGCGGTTCGTTCGCCGATAAGGAGATTGTACTTGCGTTTGAGGTAGTTGGTAATGGCTTCGTCCATCTGATTGCCTGCCATGCGGACAGAACGCGAATAGACGATGCCTGACAGCGAAATGACGGCGATGTCGGTGGTGCCACCGCCGATGTCGACCACCATATTGCCGCCCGGTTCAGTGATGGGCAGGCCAGCCCCGATGGCAGCTACCATGGCCTGCTCCACGAGGTAGACTTCGCTGGCCTTGGCACGGTAGGCGGAGTCTTCCACCGCCCGCTTTTCAACTTGAGTGATCTCTGAAGGCACACCGATGACGATGCGCGGATGAACGAGCATCTTGCGGTTATGTGCTTTCTGGATGAAGTAGTTGAGCATCTTCTCAGTGACTTTGAAGTCGGCGATCACGCCATCCTTCATCGGCTTGATGGCCACGATGTTGCCGGGCGTGCGGCCCAGCATGTCTTTGGCTTCCTTGCCTACTGCTTCCACCTCGCCAGTGTTCTTGTTAATGGCCACAATGGAGGGCTCATTGACGACGATGCCCTTGCCGGCCGCGAAGACCAGCGTATTGGCCGTGCCCAGATCGATCGCCAAGTCGCTGGAAAACATGCTGAAGAGCGAGCGCAGGCCGTGCGACCGCGAGGAGCGGGATGGGTAACCGTTCAATGACATTTGAAAGTTGGATTCTACCTCAAGCAGTATTGTACGGCCAGCCGGCGATGAAAGACGAAGGTGTAAAATGCGCCTGACTATGCGTAGGTAACGTCTATGACAAGACCGTTCAATTTCTTACGCGGGCAATGAGGCAACGGAACTTGGCAGCGATGCGATAACTGCCGTCGGGCTTGCGAAACGGACCCAAAGCCTCGGCATGGGCGCGCTCCACTGCTTCGTCTCCGGCCGTGTGTCGCGCCCGTGCCGCGATACCGGATGATCCCAGCCCGCGGACCCCATCGTCGAGGCTTGTATAGGTCCAGAGGCACTCCACATCGAACATCGTTTCAGGGTCCAGCCTGGCAGCAGTTGCGAATCCGCGAAGAGCGGACTCATTTGAGAGCGCGAACGGCCCCGGAGCCCCAGGTGGCGGAGCCGGCAGCAATGGCCTCAACGCGGCCACGAGCGCCGTCGCGGGCATCCCCTCGGGAGGACCCCATGTGACGATGGCGACTGCCCCGCCGGGCCTGGTTACCCTGCGGGCTTCAGCGAGCGCGCTGCCCGGATTCGCCGCATATTGGAAGGAGTTGAAGCCAGTGACTACGTCAAAGGATCCATCGGCGAAAGGCAAGGTTTCCAGGTCTCCGGATTGAAAGTCTCGGGACGGCACACGTTCGCGGGCGACAGCCAACAGCGCTGGAGATGCGTCGAAGCCGGTGACGTGCGCGCCGCGTGCCGACGCCATTTGCGCGGCCATTCCGGCACCGCAGCCGGCATCAAGATAGGCAGTTTCCGGGCCAACGGCCAGCCGCTCAAGGACGGCTTCGTACACCGGGCGACACTGGCCTTCTTGAAGAGTGGCCCAGTCAGTGGCTCGTGTCCCCCAGAGCTCGCCGTTCATTTCGGCGGTTGGTTTCGAGTCGGCAAGCATCTAACTTCCTCCATTTTTTTTTGCGGGTGTTCGAGGGAATCGAGGACCCAGCGTAGCATCGGAGCCAAACCCGGCGATAGAGAAAACCGATCAGTGGCCGCCGCGCGACGGTCGGCGCAGATTCCGCACGATCCTGTACCCTGATAGGTTGCGCCCGATGGCTTTGGAATGATGGTGCGGGCTGTAGCCCTGAACGAGGCAAAGATGACTTATCCCACGTATCAAAATCTGGTTGGCGGCGAGTGGATGCCGGCAAAATGCGGCAAGACCAGCCTGAACCTGAATCCTGCAGACCACACCGACGTGGTGGGCTCGTTTCCCTTGTCGCAGGCAGAGGACGTTGATTTGGCCGTGGCGGCGGCGAAGAAGGCGTTCGCCTCATGGAGACTGGTTCCAGCGCCGAAGCGCGCTGAAATTCTGGTGCGAACGGGTCTGTTATTGCAGGAGCGCAAAGAACAATATGCACGCGACATGACGCGCGAAATGGGCAAGGTGCTGGCCGAGACTCGCGGCGATGTGCAGGAGGCGATTGACGAAGCATTTTATGTGGCAGGCGAAGGGCGAAGACTCTTCGGAGTCACGACTCCGTCTGAGTTGCAGAACAAATTTGCCATGAGCGTGCGCATGCCGGTTGGCGTTGTAGGCCTGATTACGCCGTGGAACTTTCCCATGGCCATTCCGAGTTGGAAGCTGTTTCCGGCACTGGTTTCGGGCAACACCTGCGTGATCAAGCCTGCAACGGACACGCCGCTTTCGGTTTATAACCTTGTCCAGGCGCTCGTGGATGCGGGTCTTCCCCCGGGGGTGGTGAATATCGTCAGCGGCAGCGGCTCGGCCACGGGAATGGCGCTGCTGGAGCACAAGGATGTGCGCGCCATCAGCTTTACGGGATCAAGCGAAGTGGGATCGCTGGTCGGCCAACGGGCCGCAGCCACGTTCAAGCCGGTATCGCTGGAGATGGGCGGCAAGAATGCGCAAATCGTATTGAATGATGCCAATCTCGACCTGGCTTTGGATGGCGCATTGTGGGGATCGTTTGGGACTACAGGGCAACGCTGCACCGCCACCAGCCGTATCTTGTTGCAAAAGGGAATTGCGGCGGACTTCACCAAGAAGTTTGTGGCGCGGGCTAAAGCGCTGAGAGTGGGCAATGGGCTGGACGAGAAGGTCGAAGTCGGTCCGCAAGTGAATTCGAACCAGATTGATACTTCTGCCAAGTACGTGAAAATCGCAGTAAGTGAAGGAGCGGAGCTCCTCTGCGGCGGGCATCCACTTACCGAGGGAGCTCACAGCAAGGGAACGTTTTTTGAGCCGACGGTGCTGGGCGGGGTGAAGGCAACGATGCGCATCGCGCGTGAAGAGGTCTTCGGCCCGGTGGTAAGCCTGGTCCAGTTTGACACGTTTGAAGAAGCGATTGAGATCGCCAATTCCATTGATTACGGGCTCTCGACGGCGCTGTATACCAAGGATGTGAATCGCGCCTTTACGGCAATCCGCGATCTGGAAGCGGGGATTACGTATATCAATGCTCCGACGATTGGTGCGGAGGTGCATCTGCCGTTTGGCGGCGTGAAGCAAACCGGGAATGGACACCGCGAAGGACTGGGCGCGATCGATTTTTTCACCACGTGGAAGGCTGTGTACGTGGATTACTCCGATAAGTTGCAAAGAGCGCAAATCGATAATGCGGAGTAAGCTGGCGGACGCAGCGATCGTGCAATGTGCTCGCCTTGCGACCAATGCGAAGCTACCTGTCGAACTGGGAAGTTATTGAACACTATTCATTGATGCGGCCGGTGATCACGATCGAAGTGCCCGCACGCTGGAGTGCGCAGGTTGCGTGCTGGTCGCACTTGTAATGGATATGCGCGAAACTGGAAGCCCACGCTGCCGCTGCCGACTGATCGCTTTTCCTCCCGATATAGAAAGTTCTGTTCTCGCTGGTCTCCAAAGCGCCGCTGGATGTGTCATAGCCCGAAACGGTATCGTCGCCTTCGATGTAAAAGGCGGACTGAGGCTTTTTTGCGGCGCGGCGGGCAGCGGCCCTGCGTTCTTCAAGGGCTTGCTGCGCTCTTGCATTCCGTGGGTGTTTGAGTAGCTCATCCTGTTCGGCGACCGTGGGAAAATTCGTAGAGAAATCCCAATAGTCGAAGTGTTTGTATTGATCCGCGGAACAGGGAAGCACGCCTTGCGCGGTGATGGACGCAACTTCACCATCGGACCCAAGCTTGTTTTGAAACACGTCTTTCCCGCGCTCTCGGTCCTGCTCCTGCACCTGCATGAGTTCAAGATTGGCCTGCCTGTCTTCTAATTCCTTTTGAGCTTTGCTGCTGAGGGTCGCTCCGGCAGGAGGCTGCAGGCTGGCGGCGGCCTGGGGGCCCGATCCGCCGGGATAGTAGGGTAGCAGAATTTCTTTGCCGCACAAGGCAAAGCCGGAGGAGTCAAGAATGCGTATGTTGATGGAAAGTGGTTGCGGCGGATCGTCGATGACGCGCGCGAACCCGGGACCTTCTCGCGGATCGATCGGACCAACATCGAGTTGGAACTGCGTTTGACCCTGCCAACGGGTAATGAGATGGCCCTTTAATCCGGATGCATTCGAGATTCCTGAGCCTAGATCGTCGTAATCAAGTTTTGGCTTGGGATGGTAAGAGAACAAGAACACGACGATGATCGCCGCCAGAACCGCTCCGCCGATCAAGAGCGTGGAACGATCCAATTTTTTCTTGACCTGCGGTGTGGCGGGCGCTTCTGCGTCGGGTTCCGGGGTGACTTCCTCGGGATGGGCGATATATCGCTCTTGCAGATCGGTCCATGTCTTCTCGCCGTCTGAGGAACGGCTTTCTGTGGGCTGGCGTTCGAGAGATGGGCCTTCCGGCAACTGGCCTTCGGGGGGCTGGGGCTCAGAATCCGTCATACGTTAATTGCCTTCCGATCGTCATAGATTCTGGAGCGAGGAACGTACGGCGAAATGGAGCGCTGTCGTTCGATAACTTCAATGTACCGCCCCACCGCGCTGATCGGGCTTGACTAGATAGGTTCGGGGATCACGGGCGTAACTTGCAAACTATGATTTAGTCCGATCGAGCACGTCTCTCAAGGCAAAGCTGGTTTCCAGCCGGGTAACGCCGGGCAGGTGCGATAACTCGTTCTGATGGAGGCGGCCATAGTCGTCGATGCCGGCGACGCGGGCCACCAGCATGTAGTCGTACTGGCCGGCCATGAGGTGGCAACTGACGATCTCGCGGCAGCGGCGAATCGCGGCTTCGAACGCTCCCAGCACGTTCGCGGATTGCCGCTCGAGGGTGACGCGGATATAGACGGTCATGCGCTTGCCGAGCAGGCGGTCGTCGACCAGGGCCCGGTAGCCGCGGATGGCTCCAAGTTTTTCCAGCGCCAGAATGCGGCGCGATGCGGCTGAGGCGGAGAGCCCGATAGCCTCGCCAACCTCGTAATTCGTGGCGCGGCCATGGCGCTCAAGATGGCGCAAAATTGAGATGTCGAGGGCATCTAGTTCGCTGGCGGATATTTCGTTCGACGTTTTCTTGCGATAATTCGTCTTTTTGATCACGAATCGTTCCCATTGGGCTGTTTTATCACGAACTTTGCACACATTGGAAGCGATTTAGGACGTAGGATTTCTTTCAGTTGGATGCGGACCACCAAGCCGCGCCGGAACAGCCCTCCCTCTCATCAATCCATTCCGGCGCGGTCGCTTCTTGAAGAATGAGCCTTCCCTGAAGCATTAAATCCTTGGAGTAGGGTCCAATGGACAAAGGAGCAAGAGCGATGATCATCGGCGTTCCGAAAGAGATCAAGGACAATGAGGCGCGTGTAGGAGTGACCCCGGCGGGGGTGAAGGCGCTGACCGAGGCCGGTCACACTGTTCTGGTGGAGACCCAGGCCGGCGCGCAATCGGGCTTCGAAGACGCCGAATATCAGAATGCCGGTGCGGAGATTGTGGGCGACGCCGGGTACGCGTGGGGCAAAGCCGAAACGGTGGTCAAGGTCAAAGAGCCGATCGAGAAGGAGTATGTCTTCTTCCGCGAAGGCCTGGTGCTGTTCACCTATCTGCACCTTGCACCGATGCCGGATTTGACCGATAAGCTGCTGGAGTCCAAGGTCATCGGCATTGCTTACGAAACGGTGCGCGACCGCCAGGGAACGCTGCCGCTGTTGACGCCGATGAGCGAGGTTGCCGGGCGGATGAGCGTGCAGGTGGGCGCCACATACCTTGAAAAGGAACGCGGCGGGCGCGGCATTCTGCTGGGCGGCGTGCCGGGTGTGCCACCGGCGCATGTGACGATCATCGGCGGCGGCGTGGTGGGCACGAATGCGGCCAAGATCGCGCTGGGCTTTGGCGCTAAGGTGACCCTCGTGGACGTGAATTTGAATCGTCTGCGCGAGATTGACGACATCTTCGGCGGACGCGTGTATACGCTGGCCTCGAACAGCTACAACGTGGCGCATGCGACGCGCGAAGCAGACCTGGTGATTGGCGGGGTGCTGATTCCGGGAGCGACGGCGCCCAAGCTTGTGACGCGCGCGATGGTAGCGCAGATGAAGAAAGGCGCTGTCATTGTGGATGTGGCTATCGACCAGGGCGGATGCGTGGAGACGGCGCGACCCACGTCGCACTCAAATCCCAGTTTCGTGGTGGATGGCGTGGTGCATTATTGCGTGACCAATATGCCGGGAGCGGTGCCGCATACTTCAACGCTGGCGCTGACCAATTCGACGTTCCCCTACTTGCTGCGGCTTGCCAACCTGGGCGCGCGCGAGGCTCTCAAGCAGGATGCGGGGTTGGCCGATGGGCTGAATACGTGGCTGGGAGAGCTGACGCATCGAGGCGTGGCCGAGAGCCAGCAGCGCATGTGGACTGCGCCTGCCGAGGTGCTTGGGTAAGCGCAGGAAGCAGGGATCAACTCTTGCACCAACAACGGATATTGCAACTTTTCCGCCTGCGCCCAATCTTCGCGAAGGCGAGTGTTCCTGCCTGGACCGGAATCTCCGTTTGATTCGCCAACCACCGCGAAAGAGGGCTTTCCCAGTCTTCTCCAGCACCAGGCGCAAGCAAACTTAAATGCGGATCGCAGCAAGCGGAAGGTTTTGATTGACAACTGCACTCTAATAGTCATATATCTAGCAGTCATATGGCGAAACGCTCGAGTTCGAGTATGGAAGTCTTGCTGGGCTTGCTGACGATTGAATCCATGTCCGGCTATGACCTGGGACTCACGGTCCGTGGATCAGTCGGTCACTTTTGGAATGAGAGTTATGGGCAGATCTACCCCAACCTGAGAAAGCTGGCAAACGACGGACTTGTGAGCTGCAAGACGGAGCGACAAAAGGGCAAGCCCGACCGGCGCATCTATTCGATCACGGACAAGGGCCGGGAGCGCCTGCATAAGTGGCTGACGGTCCCACCGCAGCCGGAGATTCCACGGAACGAATTGTTGCTGAAGCTTTTCTTTGGCACGCAGGCTTCTCCAGATCTCCTTATCGAGTATGTAAAAAGCATGGCGGAGAAAGAGCGCGCATTACTCCAACACTTCAAGCAAGTGGAACAAGAAGAAATCGCACGCAACCAGAAATATCCGGACGCACCTTACTGGAAGATGGCGGCGCACTTCGGCCAACTCGAATTGGAAGCGCATTTGCGCTGGGCGGAAGAGACTCTGGCGGAGTTGCGCAGGCTCGCCAGGAAGCAGCCCGATCGAGCGGAAAGTAGAAAGGGGAAGAATTATGGAGGCAGGTAAAACACCCAACGCTAATCATATGTTGGCACCGACGAAGGAGGGGCACGGGATTCCGCAGATTGCCTCATGGGGTGCACTTGATGGGCTTCTTGCTCATTGGAGCGGGTGTGGTTGTCCTTGGCTTTCTGGCACAACATGCGCCAGCGGGAAAAGGCGAAGCGGCCGGTCAGCTTGCCAGCCACAGTCAAGCCATTCCAATCTACCTAACCGCAATGTTTATGGATCTGGCGCTTTTCTATTACTGCTGGGTCGGCGTGCATCACCGTAACGGGAATCTTGAAACGTTGTCAGGGGGACGGTGGACATCGTGGAGGAGCGTGGGGGTGGATCTGGGTATTGCCCTGCCATTCTGGGTGCTGTGGGAGGGCGCGGCCTATGGGGTTCACCGGTTGCTGGATCCGAGGTTGCTCGGGCCGGGCGGCGTAAAAACAGTCAACAGCCTTCTGCCCCAGAGCCTGCTTGAGATTCTGATCTGGATTGCGGTTTCGATTACGGCTGGGGTTTGCGAGGAGTTGGCTTTTCGTGGCTATTTGCAGCGGCAGTTGCATGCCTTGAGCGGCAATGTCGCGGTGGCGGTACTCGGGCAAGGTTTGGTGTTTGGCTTGTTTCACTCTTACCAAGGTTGGACCAATGTGATCGTGATCAGCGTTCTTGGAGTTCTCTATGGCGTGCTCGCTGCGTGGCGCCGTAACCTGCGCGCAAATATGATTGCTCATGCGTGGGGCGATATTTGGGGAGGCTGGCTGCAGATGCTGGTTTGGCACTAGGGTGCCGCATGCGGCGGGTTGGCGATTCTGCTTATGGCGTGGATCCAACTCCCCAGTTACCGCGAACCGCTCTATAATCGCCCCATGCTCTTCGGAGGCGATTCCAGGCGGCGGTCGGTGGTTCTGCTGGGCTCGGGCGTAGTGTTGTTCTTCGCCCTGCTCGGTGCGCTGCAAGCCTTCAACTTCTCCAATGTGCGTTTTCTGAATCCGGAAACGGCCGGGGAAACGCTGGCATTCACGGGGCTCAACGTGGTGGTGTTTCTGCTGCTGCTTGTGCTTCTGATTCTGCTGCTCAGGAACATTCTAAAGATTTATGCGGATCAGGGCAGCAGTGCGTTGGGCGCGCGGCTGCGCACGCGGATGGTGCTGGGCGCGGTGCTGATTGCGCTGACGCCCGCGGTCTTCATGTTCCTTTTTAGTTTTCAGTTGATGAACCGCTCCATCGATCGCTGGTTCTCACCGAACACGACGGAACTGCGCGAGGACTCGACGCGGGTGGTGCTGGAACTGGCGCAATACGTGACCAACAATGCGCGGGTGGAGGCGGAATCGATTGCCGCATCGGGTGCGCCGGACCAGGATTTGCCCGTCCTGCAGGATGTGTTGAGGTCGCACCGCATCACGCTGACCGGCGGATTTGCAGTGGTCTATGACAAGGACCTGCAGGTGCTGGCCAGCTTTCAGGCTCCCGCGGAGTCAGCCCCGGCAAGCCTTCTTCCCGGGATCAACGAGGGCGAGCAGGGGGCGGCCACTCCGTTGAAAGGACCCCTCTCGACTCATCTGCTTGCGACGGCGCAGACGAGCGGCGAGCCGGTGTTGAAGGTGGCCGGACAAGATTATGCGCTGGGAATGTCGGGCACAGCCTCGGGGAAAGTGGTCGTGGTGGCGCTGCCCATGCCGCAGGGACTGAGCCAGACTACCGCGCGCATCCGTGAAGGGGCATCGGCGTATTGGCATCTGTTCCGTTCGCGGCATGACATCCGGACCACATTTTTCCTGATGCTGCTGCTGATTACGGTGGTGGTCTTCTTCTCGAGTGTATGGCTGGCCCTGTTCTTGTCGAAGCAGATTACACGCCCGGTGGAAGCGCTGGCCGATGCCATGGATGAGATCGCCGACGGCAAATACGATCAGCGCGTAGCGCTGGTTACGACCGGCGAGATGGGGGAACTGGTGAACTCGTTCAACCACATGGCGGCCGATCTCGAAACAAGCCGCCAGTTGGCGGAGAGTTCCTCGGCGCAACTGACGGCGGCCAACTTATCCATTGAAGAGCGGCGCCGGGAACTCGAGACCATCGTGGAGACAATTCCCAGCGGCGTGGTGACCCTGGACGGATCAGGCACTGTTCTGCAGGCGAATCGCGCATTCGCGGTATTGATGGGGCAGCACAAAGATGCCGGACTGCGCGGCGAGAAGCTGGATTCGCTGCTGCCGCCGGAGTGCGTGGACGACCTGGCTGGAGTGATCCGGCGCGGTCAGCGCATGGGCGCGGCTTCAACTGAAATAGAGTTTCATGCGCGCGGGCGCACCATGCACCTGGCCGTGACCAGCGCGCGACTTGAGTTGGCGCATGGCATGGTGGGCACCGTGCTCGTAGTGGAAGACACCTCGGAGCTTTTACGCGCGCAGCGGCAGTTGGCGTGGAAAGAAGTGGCACAGCGCGTGGCCCACGAGATCAAGAATCCGCTCACGCCGATTGCGCTTTCAGCCGAGCGGATTGGCAGACATCTAGATCGAAGTTTGCCGGATTCTCCGGCCATCATTCGCAAGTGCAGCGAGGTGATTCTGAGTTGTGTGGCCACGCTGCGCACGCTGGTCGACCAGTTCTCGGCGCTCGCGCAGTTTCCGGCGCCGCAGCCTCGCGCCTGCGATATGAACCAGGTTGCCGAGGAAGCTTTAACCTTGTTTGCGGGCCGGCTCGATGGCATCACGGTGACGCGCGCATTGGAGCCGGGTCTGCCCATGGTGCTGGCGGATCCTGAGGCGATTCGCCGCGCGCTCGCCAACTTGATCGACAACGCTGCCGAGGCGATGCAGGGCAGCCTTCTTCGTTTGCTCGACATTCGCAGCGCACTCAGCGAAGACGGCACCGCGGTTGAGGTCACCGTATCCGATACCGGCCATGGACTCACCGACGAGATTCGCGAGCGACTTTTCCTGCCCTTCTATTCCACCAAGCAACGGGGCACGGGGCTCGGGCTTTCCATCGCGGCCAAGATTGTGCAGGAGCACGGCGGCTCAATTCGTGCCGAGAGCAACAGCCCCAAGGGTGCGTGTTTTCTGGTGCGTCTGCCATTAATGGAACATGGGGTGCAAATCACTTCTGAATCGAGCGCAACCACGCCGTTCACCGGAGCGCGCTCATGAATCACATCCTGGTGGTGGATGACGAGGCAGAGATTCGCTCGTCGCTCGAAGAGATTTTGCGTGAAGAGGGTTATGGTGTAGCCACGGCTGCGACTGCGGCCGAAGCGCTGGTGCTGGTTGAAGATACTCCGTATGACGTGGTGCTTCTCGATATCTGGCTGCCCGACCGCGACGGACTCGATGTGCTCGGCGACATTCACCGGTTGGCGGCGGAGATGCGTCCCGAAGTAGTTATCATTTCAGGGCACGGCACCATCGAAAGCGCGGTGAAAGCGACCAAGCTGGGTGCATTTGATTTTCTCGAGAAGCCGCTGTCGCTCGATCGAACACTGATCGTGCTGAAGAATGCGGTTGAAGCGCGGCGGCTTCGTGCGGAGAACCAGGAATTCAAGCGCCAGTTCGGCCTGGGTTCGGTGCTGACAGGCGAGAGTGTGCCGGTAAAGGCGCTGCGGCAGCAGATACGTCTGATGGCCCCGAGCAATGGACGCGTGCTCATTTACGGCGAATCGGGAACGGGGAAGGAACTGATTGCGCGCGCCATTCACGCGGAGAGCCTGCGCCGCGATCGCGTGTTTGTCGAACTGAACTGCGCGGCCATCCCCGAAGCGCACATTGAGGCGGAATTGTTTGGCTACCGGCATGGCGCGCAGCCCGGCGGCCCTCCTGAACAGCGCGGCACACTGGAGCGCGCCGACGAAGGCTCACTTTATCTGGATGAAGTGGGCGACATGAGCCTCAAGACGCAGGCCAAGGTGCTGAGCGCCCTCGACGACCAGATGTTTACGCCCGTGGGCGGCACGCAACCGCTGCGTGTGGATGTGCGCCTGATCGCGTCGACCAACAAGGATCTCGAAGAAGAGATTGCCAAGGGGAATTTCCGCGAGGATTTATTTTACCGGCTTAACGTAGTGCCGTTTTTTGTGCCGCCGCTCCGCGAGCGCAAGCAGGACGTTCCGCTGCTGGCGCGGGAGTTTCTTGCTGAATTTGGTCGCCAATATGGGCGCCCGCGCATGGAGATCGGCGAAGATGCCCTGGAGACTCTGTCCGCTTATCACTGGCCCGGCAACGTGCGCGAGTTGAAGAATGTGATCGAGCGAATTCTGATTCTCAACCCGCGTACCTTGCGAATCGAGCGCAAGCACCTGCCTCCGCTGATGCACAAAGCGGGCAGTCGCACCACGGAGGAGTTTTCAACTCTGCAGCAGGCGCGCGATGCCTATGAGCGCGAGTACATTCTGAAAAAGATCGAAGAAGCGCGCAATAACGTGAGCCGCGCCGCGGAGATGCTGGGCCTGGAGCGCAGCCACCTCTATCGCAAGATGAAGGCATTGGGCATCGGCGTGCGCGAATAGACGGGGCGCGCTAATCTAAAAGGGATGGAGGCAGTGCATGCCCGTCATCCTCAACCGGCCGAATCTGCTCCACCTGAATGGGTTCACGCGCGTGGAGCGCCTGAAGAGCGTGGGACGGTTGCGCGAAGCCATCGTCAGCAGCCGTGGCTGGGTGACCGACTTCCACCAATTTTCGAACCTTTCGATATGCCTGCAGTTTGAAATCCCCATCGAGCATCTGCCCCTGCTGGCCGAGTCGCTGCTCGATGCAGGCGTCAAGTTCAATACAAGGACCGAGGCGCTGCTTTACAGCTTGGGCCCGGAGATGGCCACTGGACCGATTCAATGCACACTGCAGGTGCTCTTCATCCACAATGAACCGGACCTGCGACGCAAGGTGCTGGCCGTTCCGGGCTGAAGCATCCAGAGTTATCTCCAACAAAGCTAAGCGGAAACGGTTTCCGTATCGACTAGCGGGGATACTCTGAGTTCACTTACCTGGCTGACCTGGATGACAGGCTCAATGTCGGTGTAGTTGTGGATGTCTCCTTGTAACTCTGTGGCATGCGGCAGAAATGCTTCGCTGAAGGCCTTGACCGAATCGCACGTAAAGGCTGCGACCGCACGGAAGGGAGGTGGTTGTTGCACCTTCGCACCGCTGACCCCGATTTCCACGGAAACGGCCCTGACAGCGGAGACGAGCGACTTCATCACCAGCGGCATGTGGACGTTGGTGTAGTAATCAACGTCGAAATGGCTGCCGGGCATATTGGGGAAGTAGATGCTGACCTTGACCATGGTTACCTCACATTGCAGGCGCATCGTTCAGTATTTCGGAATGGATGGGTCAATCTCGTCGCTCCACGCATGAATGCCGCCGGCGAGGTTGGCAACGTTGGAGTAGCCGGACTGCTTGAGGAACTCGGCGATGCGCTGGCTGCGCCCACCAGTCCGGCAATGCACTACCACTTCACGATCACGATCGATCTCGGCGAGACGTTGGGGCACATCATTCTGAGGAATCAGCTTTCCACCGATGTTGGCGATCTGGTACTCGTAGGGCTCGCGGACGTCGAGCAAGAGCACATTATCGCCTACATCGAGCCTGTGCTTCAATTCCTTCACCGTCATCTGCGGAATGCCATTCTTCAATTTCTTCTCCTCTTGGGTTTCAGGGGCAATTCCGCAGAACTGCTGGTAGTCAATGAGTTTGGTGACCGTTGGATTGAGGCCGCATACGGGACACTCGGGATTTTTGCGGAGTTTGAGTTCGCGGAAGCGCATGTTCAGCGCGTCC
This sequence comes from uncultured Acidobacteriaceae bacterium, assembly GCA_963800145.1. Lineage (GTDB taxonomy): Bacteria > Acidobacteriota > Terriglobia > Terriglobales > Acidobacteriaceae > Telmatobacter. The sequence goes on from CAWCZX010000003.1 coordinate 1,198,092, forward strand.
ACCAGCAGCAGGCGGCCCGCCAGTGAATCGCCCTTGCCTAAGATCAGCTTGATGACCTCGGTGGCTTGAATGACCCCGACGAGGCCGGGCAGAATGCCGAGTACACCACCCTCCGCGCAACTTGGGACGAGGCCCGGCGGCGGCGGCTCGGGGTAAAGACAGCGGTAGCAAGGGCCATCTTTGGTGGCGAATACGCTGGCTTGGCCCTCGAAGCGGAAGATGGACCCGTAGGCGTTCGGCTTGCCCAACAGCACGCATGCATCATTGACGAGATACCGCGTGGGGAAGTTGTCTGTGCCGTCGGCGACAACATCGTAATCCTTGAGGATTTCGAGTGCGTTCGCGCTGGTCAGCATGGTCTCATGCTTGACGACGTTAAGCGCAGGATTGAGGGCCTTGAGTTTCTCTTCGGCTGAGTCCAGCTTCTTGCGTCCGATGTCCTTGGTGGAGTGGATGATCTGGCGCTGCAGATTGCTCGCGTCCACCACGTCGAAATCCACAAGCCCCAGGGTGCCTACGCCGGCCGCGGCGAGGTAGAAGGCGAGCGGCGATCCGAGGCCGCCCGTTCCGACGCAAAGCACGCGCGCGGCTTTCAGTTTCTGCTGGCCCTCCATCCCCACCTCGGGCAGGATGAGGTGCCGCGAATAGCGCGAAAGATCGTCGGTGGTTAACTCCGGAAGCGGGATGGATTCAATGATGGATGGCATATTCAATTCTCAGATTATCGCCGTGGTTGAGTCGGATCGATATTCCTGTAAGAGGCGTGCTCCGAAGAGGGTCGCTCTGATTTTCTGTATCCACGTGCAGGTCGGCCGCGGGGCGATCCGATTCCGCGAGCTAACAACCCCCGGCGATGGAAGGGATGATGGAGAGCGTGTCGGCGGCCGTCACAGTTGTGGACTCTTTCGCCGGGAGATAGCGCACGTCCTCGTCGTTCAGATACAGGTTAACAAAAGCGCGAAGCTTGCCTTCACCGGTGAACAAATGTTTGCGGAGATCGGGATGCGCCTGGGTCAGGGTGTCGAGCGCCTCGGAAACGGTGGCTGCGGTGATTTCCACGGCGTCCTGTCCGCCAGTATAGGCCCGCAAAGGTGTGGGGATAAAGACCGTCATGCAAAAGGATTTCCTCGCCTGCACTATTTTAGATGGCGCACGCGGCTGATTGGATGATGTGAATGTCTCGCCATGGTGAAACGGCAATAAGTGATTCTATTGAATCCGCGCTACTTCATTCCAGGTCAATCATCCTGGGAACTGGGCGCTACAGGCAAAGAAGCGGCTCCGGCAATGCCGAAACCGCTTCAGATGGTGGTCACTGGCCGTGGTGGTGGTCCCAGGTTACGTAAACTGCGGTCCACCTTTGTTTTATTGAGTAGCGGCCATGCTGTCGGACGATGGCTTCGGCTTCCAGAAATCCGGATCTGCCTTGATCCATTCGTCGGAGACGTAGCTCTGTTTGGGATTGACCGCGAACAATTCGCTGCGCGAAGAGTCGACGGCTGCTCCGAAAAGCGCGTCGAATTTGGCCATTGCCTCTTCGCCGCCCATGGCTTCGACAAATTTCTTGTCGTTCGCATAATCCTCATCGATCACCGACATGTGCGGGTCGCCGCTGATGGCGATGTAAGTGCCATCCTCGGTTCCGAATGCAGCCTCATACATGCCCCAGTGAGCGTTGTCTCCCATTTTGTCGTGGGCAGCTTTGACCATCTTTGCCAGTTCCATCCAATCCTTGCGGTGGCCGGGACGGACATGGAAGATGGAAATCTGATAGTAGCGGTGATTCATGAGGTCGCGGTGCGAGTGGTAGCTGAGGTCTTCATCGTAGGTGTAGACGACCGAATCCACTCCTTCAAGCAATTCACCGTCGGCGACGCTGGCGCTCTCAAGGTCAGCATTGAGCGAGGAGTTTGAGGCGACGATCTTGTTGTCCTTTTCCCACTCGTCAAAAGAGGAATACCGTGTCATGAACAAAGCCCGCGATTTGCCGGACATGGAGTCCATTCCAACGTAATAGGCTGGGAATTTCGCCTTGGTCATGGCGGTAATGAAAGCGCTCTCGGTCTTGTCGTGCGCCATGCCGTTCTTATAGGGTTTGATGAATTCCCGCGTGATCTGCAGGACCTTGGGCACTGCATTTGTGGCGGATGAATCTTGCTGCGCCGCGGCTAGGGTGCTGCCGGCGACCGCGAGGGACAGTCCTAACACAAAAGGGCTGATCTTTCTCATGTGGAATAACCTCCTTGACGTGCTCAGAGACCACTCGCGATGGGGGGAGAGGAAAACCGGGGGGTACGCGTGAGTCCTAAGTTTAGATGGATAGTAAGCCTCGCCTGCGATGCTGTAAAGAACTTCTGATGAACAGTGGATAAAAGCCGAGAGGCCGGGTGTACACAAAACAAACCGCTCAGCTCTCGTCGTCGATCCGAATCGTCTCCTGCTCGAAGCGCTTATCTTCCTCGGTCGCGCCGGCTAGCAGGAAGGAGTTGGTGACTGCGGCCTTGCCCTGCTCGACTTCGGTGATGACGTAGGAGCAGCCGAGCCAATGCGCTTCGGCGAAGTCGGTCACCGACCATTGTGCGGGGTGGTCGGGGTGGGAGTGATAGAACCCCGCAATCTCAAGCCCGCGGCTGCGCGCCTCGCGCTCGATTTTCACCAACTCGATGGGAGCGATTTGATAGCGGTTGTGGGCCGAATCGGTGCGGGTATTGCCGGCGCGCAGCGCGGCCGTAACGACCCAACCCTCAGTCCCGAGCCGTCCCAGCAGCGCGCCGCAGCACTCATGCGGATAAGTCTCCTCGCCATGAGCGCGCATGGTATCGTAGGCGGCGCGAGGCAGGCGAAGCGTACTCACGCTTCCTCCCAGAACCGCTCACTCAGGTATTTGTCTGCCGAATCCGGAAGCACAGTGACGATAATGGCGTGGCGGCCTGCCGCGGCCTCTTCACGGGCGATCTGCAGGCAGGCTACGACCGCCGCGGCCGCCGAAATCCCCACCAGCACCCCTTGCTCGCGCGGAAGCCGCTTGGCCATCTCGTAGGCCGCTTCGGTCTCCACCTGCAACTCGCGATCGGCAAGGTGCGGATTGTAGATGGCCGGCACCAAGGACGTGGCCAAATACTTCAGGCCTTCCAAGCCGTGGAAGGGCGAGTCAGGCTGCATGCTGACGACCTGGATGGCCGGGTTGTGCTCCTTGAGCCGGCGCGACGTGCCCATAAATGTACCGCAGGTGCCGAGGCCGGCGACAAAGTGGGTTACCTGGCCGGCGGTCTGGGCCAGGATTTCAGGGCCCGTGGTGTGATAGTGCGCCAGCCAGTTGGCGTCGTTCGAGTACTGATCGACGTAACAGAAGCGCTGCGGGTCGTTGCCGGCAATCTCGCGCGCGCGGCGGATCGCGCCGTCGGAACCCAGGTCCGGATCAGTCCACTCCACCATGGCACCGAAGGCCCGCAGGATTCGTTTGCGTTCTGGCGACACGTTGGCGGGCATGGCCAGCTGGACCGGAAAACCGAGCGCGGCGCCCAGCATGGCGAGGGCAATGCCGGTGTTGCCGCTGCTGGCATCCAGCAGAATCTTGCCGGGCACGAGCAGTCCGCGCCGGTGCGCATCGCGGACCATGGCAGCGGCGGCACGGTCTTTCACGCTGCCGCCGGGGTTGGCCCACTCGGCCTTGCCCAGCAGGGTAATTCCCTCGAGATCGCGGACAAGCTGATCAAGCCGGAGAAGCGGCGTGGAGCCGATGCGATCGGGGAGGGACGAACCCAGCGCGGCTTGGTCAATGGCACTCTTCATAGCGGAAACAGAGGACTTGCCTCGGGATGTGCGAGACTGGAGACAGGGAAGATTCCGCACTCCCTTGAATCATCTTCGCAGAAAGAAAACGGCCATGACTCGAAAAGCCAAAATTCCAACCTTTGATCAGATTCTTGAAATCCTGCGTGCCCACTCCTTTGAGGTAACGTCCTCGGCCAAGGTGCCAGGCGGCACGCTGGTGAGCAAAGACTGTGTTGGGGCAGTTCTTGCACCGGCAAAGGAGAAGGGCGCGCCGCCGGTTTTTGCGGTTCACCCCGGCGTGCTGGTGCGAGGCGAGGTGGCCGAACTGCTCGACAGGGGCTATCAGAAGTTCATTAAGACTTCCCAATATGAACTGCCCGCAACGGCCAAACAATTGCACGCAATTCACCAGTTCTCTGAGGAACTGAAGCAGTTGACCGGCGGCATCAGCCTTTATAACGAGTCGTTGGGCACCACCAGCGATGTATATGAATACGACCGTTTGCAGGGCCGGGAAGCGGCAGAACCCGCGCCCGCTCTCCCCTGGCAACTGGCCTCGGGACACTGAGCTTTGCCCGGGATGGGACGGGTTGCGCGATGGACCTTGAAGGCACAACGGCAAATCATACGGAGCGTCGCAGAGAACTCCGGCACCCGGTGGATACGAACGCAGTAATCTATCTCATCGACCTGGCGGCGAAGGCGGAGGGGCGCATTCTGGACGTGAGCCTGCATGGCTGCTGCATTCACACCTATCAGCGATTTCCTTTGGGCATTTTCAGGAGGGTGGAGACGGAATTCTCCTTTGAGGGATTGCCCTTCCGCCTCGCCGGCGTCACCCAGGCACTCTACGACCCACGCACGGTCGGCATCCGTTTCCTCGACATGAGCCAGCGCAAAAGGGAGCAACTGGTGCAGCTGATCGAGGAGATCGACGAGCTGCAAGAGCGGGAGAAGGCAGCGGCGGCGCTCAACGTATCGCCCGCTCGTCAACGGGCGGATGAAAGGTCCCCAAGCGCAAGCTAATCCTCAGGCCATGGGCTCTGCATTGTGATAGCGCGGGTCTGGAGCGTGGACGATGCGCATCAGCTTGCCATGATCCAGCCAATTTAGCTCGCACGTATCGCAATCTTCGATGACCACATTGCCCGCGCCCGAATAAAAGTGCGTGTCCATGGGCTTGTGGCAATGGGGGCAGTCGAGTTTGCGGTGCAGCTCGTTGGGATCCGGCGGCGGTGGAACCAGGGAACCGGGCTGCCCGGCACGCAATTCATCTACAAGCGTCATGAACACACCCATAGGAACCAACATGCCGCGGCAGCGCGTGCAATATTCCATCTGCACCTTGGCAAGTGAAGCGTGCATGAGCGGAAGGAGGCAGACGGGACACATGTCGTCCGACGCCTCGGGAAATACGCTGACACCTTCGTCATCTTTCTGCGGGAAAAAGATGTTCTTGCAGTAGTCGCAAGCCAAGCCGTCGGCGGCCGGCTGAAGGTGCATGGGCGCCCCGCAGGATGGACAGTTCATTGGGCCTTTCCACACTCCGGGCAGAATTTCGCGCGGTCCGGAATGGTCTTCCCGCATTCGATGCAGAATCGTGTTCCGACAGCGGCACCGGGAGCCGAATCGGCTGGAGACTTGATGGCCGCCATCACGGTCTGTGCCATGGCGACTCCGGCTCCGAGGCCGACTCCCATTCCAGCAGCGCCACCCGGGTTGGCCGCCGCGATCGGGAGGGCCTGCGCGGTTTCAAATTGGGTATAGCGGCCAAGATCACCTGCCATGCCGGTCCCGATGCGCTGATCCATGACCTTCTGCAACTCATCGGGCAGAGAGATGTTCTCGACGACGAACTGGTTCAGCTCAAGTCCCAGCGCCGTGAAAGCGGGCTTCATCTGTTCCGCAATTTTCTGGCCGAGCGCGTCCTGGTTTGCCGCCATGTCGAGGAATGACACGTCACTGGTGGCGAAAATGTCGGTCATGCGCGCGACAATCGTATTGCGCAACTGCCCTTCGAGCTCCGTGACAAAGTAGGTCTGGCGCGTTCCGCTGATCTGGTTGAAGAAGACACGCGGATCGGCGATGCGATAGGAATAAATGCCGTAGCCGCGCAGGCGGACAGCGCCAAATTCCTTGTCGCGTATGGTGATGGGAGTCGCTGTTCCCCATTTCTGATCGATCTGCAGCCGCGTCGAGAAGAAATAGACGTCGGACTTGAAGGGAGATTCGAAGCCCTTATCCCAATTCATCAGATCGGTGAGCAACGGAAGATTGCGCGTGGTCAGCGTGTGTAGTCCCGGCCCAAAGATGTCGGCGATTTTGCCTTCGTTGACGAAGGCAGCCATTTGGGATTCGCGGACGGTGAGCTGTCCGCCATTCTGGATTTCCATGTCCTGCATGGGATAGCGGAACGCGAGCATTCCGTCTTCCGCTTCATTCCACTGAATGACATCGATGAGTTGTTTGCCCAGGAACTGTCTGAGGGTCACGTGCGTCCTCCTGGAGTGCAACTCTACCATGCGCTGCAGCAAGGGCAAATGAAAAGACGGGGCTTGGAATACACCGAAATACCCAATGGATTCAAGTGGCTCGCGATGCCCCGGGTCTGTAGGCTAGTTGGGCGTACCTTCCGATTGCGTCGCGGAGAAGGTGCATTCGGCGCACTGGCACACTCGGCGCAGGTACTCCCAGGAGTAGATGCCGCCCGAATGGCCGTCGAGCCAGTTAAACTGCAGCGCATAGCGGCCCACGGCGTGAGCGCTGGCCGGCTTGGCGGGCGCCTTGTACATGGGCAGCAGGTTTGTGGGCTTCGGCTTGGGCTGGCCGATCTTGCGGCCCTCGTTCTTTCGTTCTTCAATACACGTGGCGCAGGGGCAGGCGTCGCGTAGCCAGGCAAAACTCCAGGAGCTTCGGTGACCGTCTTCCCAGTCGATTTCGAGGCCCTTACCCTCGGTGAGCAGAACCCTTACCTTGTGCGGAGTAACGGCGATGCGCGAGAGCGGACGCTGTTCTTCGGCTTCCTGTGCCTTTTCTTCCTTTGAAACGATCCGGATGCCTTCGTGGCTCATGTTTTCATTTTATCGTTGATTGGTTGCGCCGCTTGCGCGTCGATCATAACGGAACTTGCATGCCAGGATGGCGAGGGCCAGCGCGAGGGTGATGGCATTGGCGGCAGTAATGGGACCCGAGCCGATGCCCAGTCCATAAACCAGCCAGCAGGCGACGCCAAAGCTGAAAAGCAGGAACATACTGAGGGAAATGTCGTCTGCGCTCTTGCGCCGCCATATGCGGATCAACTGAGGCAGGAAGGAAAGCGTGGTGCAAAAGGCGGCGACAGTGCCGATCCAGTTCAAAATCCAGCGCGAGAGAATATTGAATGAGGCGATCATTACCTATCCTTCCAGAAAAACCATGCGGCCATTGAGAGACCGATGAACACGACAAGACCGCGCAACACCGGCTGCGGAATCCGGCGTGCCATGCTGGCGGAGGTATAGCCGCCAATTGCGCAAGTGACCATGGCCAGCAGGCAATAACGCCACACTACCTGTCCATCCACAACAAAGATGGCGAACGCGATGCCATTGGCCATGGTGGTGGATACCACCTTTAGGGCGTTGATTTCGTGGATATCCTGAAAGCCAAAGAGCGACAGCACGGTGATGATGAGGAACCCCGCGCCCGCACCAAAATAACCGATGTAGAAACAGACGACGATGGTTGCGAAGAATACCGGCAGACGGCGCAGCGCCGGAGCCGGGCCGGCGGCCGTTTCACGGCTGGCCATGCTGCGGCGGGCGGTGTTCCGGCGTTCAAGCCAGCGGGAGACGGGACCGCTGGCGGCAAAGATCAGAGCGGCCACCAGCAGCAGCCAGGGCACCAGATGCAGGAAGGTCATCTGCGGTGTGTTGAGCAGAACAAGGGCGCCTGCAGTGCCGCCGAGCAGGCCGGCGAGAGCCATGGGCAAGGCCAGGCGCAGATTCTTTCTTACGTCCTGGCGATAGGCGGCAATCGAGGTAAGCTGGCCCGGCCAAAGCGCCACGGTGTTGGTAGCGTTTGCCTGGACAGGCAGGATTTTCATCCCCAGCATGGCAGGAAAAAGAAGGAACGATCCACCGCCCGCCACGGCGTTGAGCACCCCAGCCAGAAAGGCGGCGACCGTAAGCCAAAGCCATTGCCAACTGACATAAGAGGGCAGGCCAAAGAGCGCTATCATCTGTTGGATATTGTAGAAGGGCACCCCGCGGGGGAGTTCGATGGCGGATTCCCGGCTGCTTTTGGCTGCTCCGCACACACGTTGAAAAATGGCTATCGCCAACAGAACCAGCGGAGTATGCTCTACCCATGCTTCCGCGCATTCCTCGCTTCCCGCAGTTTGCGGGCTTGGTCTTCTTTACCTTGGTGGGCTTCACATCATTGGCCGCTGCACAGACGGTCGCGCCTGTGCTCGCAATCGACGGGCTGGGCAAGGGAATCGCGCCGCTTGACGGTCCGTGGCAGTTCCATGTTGGCGACAATCTGGAATGGGCGCTGCCGCAGACCGGTGATGGTGCTGGAAACGTGGGCTGGGAGCAAATCAGTCCCGACAAGACATGGGGAGCGCAGGGCCATCCGTCCTATACCGGCTATGCGTGGTATCGAAAGCACCTCCACATTCAGCCGGCGCCGGGGGCCCCGCCTGATTTTGCTTTGCTGATCCGGCATATTGATGACGCCTACGAGATCTATTGGAACGGCACACTGATCGGACATCACGGAAACCTCCCTCCACACCCCTCGTACCCGTATTCGCCACCGGCTCAAACCTTCGGCATGGGACCCGCTCGGGATGGGGTGCTCGCTTTGCGCGTCTGGAAGGCGCCGCTAACTTCGTTCGACTCCGATCATCTGGGTGGTCTCTATGCTGCGCCTTTGGTCGGAAGTCCCACGGCCATCGCGGCGCAGAAGGCCGAGCTGGATTACGGATGGTTGCGTAGCCGGCAATACTATTTTGGTCTCGAGTCACTCAATGCGCTGGTGATGGTGTTGAGCCTGCTGGCATGGCTGCGCGACCGATCCAAGCGCGTTTTGTTCTGGATGGCTGTCTTCAGCGGCGCTTCTGTGCTTTCGCTAATTCTTGTTGGATTGCGGATTCCCTTTTCCTTCAGCTTTGCCCTGGGTTGGCTGCAGCCGGTTCTAAGCCTCGCCGACGTTGGATTGTGGTTCCTGCTGCTTTACCTGCTCAAGCTGGACGAGAATCCGCGACTGGCGCGCCTGACTCGTCAGTTGGCCATCATCAGCATCGTGGCCACCTCGCTGGATGGTTTGATCACTCTGCTGGACTGGAGCAACCCGCTGATCGCGCCCTGGGTGCAGACAACCGATGCGCTTTTGACGGTCATTTTTACGGCGGCTGAGGTTTATCCCCTGGTGCTGGTCGGTTACGCCTTGCGCAAGCGCCTCGATCCTTCGCGTTGGCTGGTGGCTATCGCGGCCTTTCTTTCCGGGATGATTTCGGTGGTTCGCATCGGGGTGCAGCAAGGCAGCCGGTTTACCCATTTCACCCTGGGTGAAAAGATCGGAGCACCGCTCTTTACCTTCAACGGCAATGTTTTTACTTTGCAGACGATCGCCAACACACTTCTTCTGCTGGCTATTATTTATGCGATGTACCGCTACATGCTCGATTCGGCAAGCCGCCAGAGTTCCCTGGAGCAGGAGTTCAAAAGCGCGCGTGAATTGCAGCAGGTTCTGATCCCGGAAACATTGCCCGCGTTGCCTGGGTTTGCGTTCACCAGCGCCTACCGGCCCGCGCAGGAAGTCGGTGGAGACTTCTTTCAGGTCATCCCGCTCGAAGGCGAATACGAAGGTTCCACGATGATCCTGCTGGGCGACGTGAGCGGCAAAGGCCTCAAGGCGGCCATGACGGTATCGATGATTGTGGGAGCGGCGCGTACGTTGGCGCGCTTTGCGCCCAACCCTGCCGACATGCTGGCTGAGTTGAACCTGCGCTTGTTTGGCCGTCTGCAGGGCGGCTTTGTGACTTGCCTCTCCTTGCGCCTTGATGCCGCCGGTCATTGTGTGATTTCGAGCGCAGGCCACCCGGCGCCGTTTCTGAACAAGCATGAAGTTGACCTGCCGGGAATGCTCCCGCTGGGTATCCTTCCCGCCGCCAGTTACGAAGAAACGGCCATCGATCTTCGCGAGGGCGACCACTTCGCGCTGTACACCGACGGGCTTCTTGAGGCCCGCAGTTCAAGCGGGGAGATCTTCAGCTTCGATCGCCTCGACGCGTTATTTGCTACCCGGCCTGACGCAACCAAAGCGACCGAGGCGGCCGTCAATTTTGGCCAGGACGACGACATTACAGTGCTGACCCTGACCCGGCTGGGCAAAGGACAGCAATCTTCCTCCCACCTTTCCGCGCCGAACTTCGCCCAGATCTAAATGGCGGAAATTTAGGCGGACACGGAGCGGCCTTGCGGCCACCCTCGAATGCGAATCCTTTCGTCCGGCGCGTATCGCCCCTGTTCGCGCCGCCATCTTTTTTCGCGCCAATACCCTTCCCGGATACCTTCCACCGATGCCTTGGCAATACAATCGGTGCCAGAACGAAGGGGGCAAAGGATGGCGCTTCACGACTTTCTTCACGAACTGTTCCAAATCCGCTATATCCACGAAATTCTCCACCTGCTCAGCGGGTGTGTGGGCTCATTCTTTGGGACTTGGGGCTACTTTGCGTTCATCCAAAAGCGAGCGGAGCGCAAGAGCTAAATTATTCATGATGAAGGCGTTAAGCGAGAATTTGCGCGGTTATGCAGGGGGGAGCGATAGCTGCAAATCCGCAACATGAGCGTTAGGCACTCACATTTTATGAATCCTCTGTGCTATAGTTGCGTCAAATGGTTTGAGTGGCAGAGCTGAGCCCCTGCCCCATCATTCCGAAAACCATCTGGAGGTAATTCTCATGGCAATCACTCGTTGGGACCCCTTCCGGGACGTGATGACACTGCAGAACCGCGTGAACTCGATCTTTCGCGATTTCAACGACGGTGGCGACAATCCATTGACAACGGCGACCTTTGTGCCGGCTGTTGATGTTTATGAAGATCCGCAAAAAGTTGTCCTGAAACTCGAAGTTCCCGGGGTCGAGGAAAAGGACCTGGATGTCCGGGTCGAAGACCATACGCTTACGGTGAAAGGCGAGCGCAAGTTCGAGAAGGAAGAGAAAGAAGAGAACTTCCATCGGATTGAGCGGCGCTATGGCAGCTTCTATCGTGCCTTTACGCTGCCGCCGACCGTAGACACAGAACACATCGCCGCAAATTACAATGCCGGCGTGCTGAAGCTGGAGTTGAAAAAGAAGCCCGAAGCCCAGCCCAAGCAGATCAAAGTCAACGTGGACAGCGAGAAACCGATTCAGGGCCAAATCCAGGACAAGAACCAGAAGTCGGTTGCGGCGTAACGAGGCAACTAGGATCTTGTCCCAATTAAGGGCCTCTTACAGGCAGGCAGCGGGGTTGCGCCGGGAGCTTAGATGGAAAGTCTACTCCCGGCGTTCGCTTATTAATACGCTTGCTGAAATAACGAAATATTGGAATCAGAGCAGTGACCGGCAGGAAAAATCATTAGCCGGGCTCAGGAGTTGAAACGTGGCGATTCGTTGGGAAAAATTAACCGTCAAGTCGCAGCAGGCGATGCAGCAGGCGCAGGAGCGCGCGGCCGAACTTGGGAATCCCGAGATTCAGCCCGTACATCTCTTGCTGTCCCTTGTCGAGGATACCGAGGGTGTCATTCCCGCGGTGCTCGAAAAGATCGGCGTGCCCATTCAACGGCTGGAGACTGAACTCCACGTTGTTGAGGAGAGACTGCCGCGCGTGGCCGGCGCGTCTGCGCCCCCAGCCATCAGCAATGCGCTTAACAAAGTGGTGGAGCAGGCGTTTCGCGAGGCAACGAATTTCAAGGATGAGTATGTCTCGACCGAACATCTACTGCTGGGCGTAGCGCACGAGAAAGGCGATCCGGCGCGCGAGACGCTGTTGACGCTGGGTGCAACACACGACGCCATTCTGAAGGCGCTCACCGCCGTGCGCGGTTCGCAGCGCGTGACCGATCAGAACCCTGAAGGCAAATTCCAGGCTCTCGAGAAATATGCCAAGGATCTGACTGAATTGGCGCGCCGCGGAAAGCTCGATCCGGTCATCGGCCGCGACGAAGAGATTCGCCGCGTGATCCAGGTGCTGAGCCGGCGTACGAAAAACAATCCTGTTTTGATAGGTGAGCCCGGCGTAGGCAAGACGGCCATCGTCGAGGGCCTTGCGCGACGCATCGTTTCTGGCGACGTACCCGATGGCTTGCGCGACAAGCGGGTCATCTCGCTCGACCTGGGATCAATGCTGGCCGGGGCAAAGTATCGCGGCGAATTCGAAGACCGGCTCAAGGCGGTGCTGAAAGAAATTGAAGAATCGAACGGGCAAATCGTTCTATTCATCGACGAACTGCACACGCTGGTGGGCGCGGGCGCAGCAGAAGGAGCCATCGACGCAAGCAACATGCTCAAGCCGGCGCTGGCGCGCGGCGAACTGCGGGCCATCGGCGCAACCACGCTGAATGAGTACCGCAAATATATCGAGAAGGATGCGGCGCTGGAACGGCGTTTCCAGATCGTGTTTGTTGGCGAGCCTAACGTCGAAGACACGATCGCCATTCTTCGTGGTCTCAAAGACCGCTACGAGGCGCATCACAACGTGCGCATCAAGGACTCGGCAATTGTGGCGGCTGCGACGCTGTCGCACCGCTATATCAGCGACCGTTTTCTACCCGACAAGGCAATCGACCTGGTCGACGAGGCGGCTGCGTCGCTGGCCATTCAGATCGGCTCGGTTCCCACCGAGATTGACCAGCTCGAACGGGAAAAGACCTCGCTCGAAATCGAGCGTGAGGCGCTGAAACGCGAAACGGATCCGAACAGCATCGAACGCCGGGAAGTTGTGGAGCGCGAAATCGCCGCGCTCACCGAGAAGATCACTGCGCTCCGGTCGCGCTGGACGATGGAGCGCGAGGCAATCACGCGCATCAGCGAGTTGAAGAAGCGAATCGAGGCTTTGCGTTTTGAAGCAGAAGAGCAGACACGCAAGGGGATGCTCGACCGCGCTGCGCAGATCCAGTATGGCGAATTGCCCAAGCTGGAAGCCGAATTGAAGCAGTTGGAAGCGCTTCAGGATGGGAGTTCGGGCGCGGCGCGCATGCTGAAAGAAGAAGTGGACGAAGAAGACATCGCCAAGATTGTGAGCAAGTGGACTGGAATTCCGGTTTCACGGATGTTGGAAGGGGAAGTGCGAAAGCTCGTCGAGATGGAGGACCGTTTGCGCGAGCGCGTGGTTGGCCAGGATGAAGCGCTCAGAGTTGTGGCCAACGCCATCCGCCGTTCGCGAGCAGGCTTGAGCGATCCGAAACGGCCGATTGGCAGCTTCATTTTTCTTGGGCCGACCGGCGTAGGCAAGACTGAGACCGCGCGTGCCTTGGCTGAATTCCTGTTTGACGACGAACAAGCCATGATTCGCATCGACATGAGCGAGTACATGGAAAGACACGCGGTGGCGCGGCTGATCGGAGCACCTCCGGGCTACGTCGGTTACGACGAAGGCGGCCAGTTGACCGAAGCCGTGCGTCGCAGGCCCTACGCGGTGATTCTGTTCGACGAAATAGAAAAGGCGCATCCGGACGTCTTCAACATTTTGCTGCAGGTCATGGACGACGGGCGCCTGACCGACTCTAAAGGGCGCACGGTTGATTTCAAGAACACGGTGCTCATTATGACTTCGAATCTGGGCGCGGCCATGTTGACCGGCGATGCGCTCAAGAGCGAGCACGACTTTGAGATGGCGCGCGAGTCGGTCATGCGGGTGTTGCGCGAGCACTTCCGGCCGGAGTTTTTGAATCGCGTGGACGATATCGTAATCTTCCGTTCGCTGGGCGCGGCGCAGTTGAACCAGATCCTCGAATTGCGGCTCGACGAATTGCGGCGGATGCTGGCAGACCGGCAGATTTCGATCGAGCTCACCGAGCCCGCACGGCAATTGATTCTGGCGGCTGGTTCGGATGCGGCATACGGCGCACGTCCGCTCAAGAGGGCGCTGCAACGCATGGTGCAGGATCCGCTGGCCATCAAGATATTGAACGGCGAAGTATTGCACGGCGCGCATGTCCGGATTGACGTAGACCGCCGTACGAACCAGTTGCGGTTTGAGCCAATGGGGCGGGAAGCGATGGCTTAAAGAGGTTTCGAGAAACGCGGTATTTTTCCCAATGAGTAATCGTTAAGGCTTCGAAGGTTGATTCACTTCGAAGCCTTATTCTTTTTGAAAATCAATCGGCGTTCAAGCTGGCCGCGTTATCCGACTCGTACTCTTGATTCGTTCTCCTGCATCTGCGGGATAGCCGCGGCAGCGAGAGTACTTCTGCGAAGTGCGGCGCGCTTGATGAGCATAAAGAAAACTGGAACCAGGATCAGAACGTGAATCGTCGACGTAATCATTCCGCCGACGATCGGGGCCGCGATAGGCTTCATCACGTCCGAGCCAATCCCCGTCTCCCATAGAATCGGCGCGAGGCTCAGGATGACAGCCGTCACGGTCATCAGCTTGGGTCGCAAGCGTTGCACTGCTCCATCGATCACGGCCTTCTCCAGATCGCTCTCCAACATCGGCGGATCCTGAGCAAGGCGATGCTGGAAAGCTTCGTCCAGATAGACCACCATGACTACGCCGGTCTCGACTGCAATGCCGAACAGCGCAATGTAGCCGACCCAAACAGCGACGCTGAAGTTGAAGCCAAGCAGCCACTGCAGGAGCAATCCACCCGACATAGCATAGAGCGTTGGAAAGATCAGGACCGCAGCCTCGGTGGCTGATTTGAAAACGAGATATAGCAGCAGAAAGATGACGAAGAATACGACAGGCAGAATGATTTTGAGCCGCTCTTTGGCGCGCATCTCAAACTCATACTCCCCGGCCCAGCGCCAGGTGTAACCGGCCGGTAGCTGCAGTTTCTGCTGGATCTCCTTTTCGGCGTGATGCACAAAGCCACCATAGTCGTGCGTATTTAGATTGAGATAGACATACCCCGTCAGAGCGCCGTCTTCGTCACGGATCATGGCCGGACCGCGCGAATAGTAAACACGCGCCACTTCACTCACAGGAATCTGCTCGCCTGATGGGGTTGGAATGAGAGCCTGCGATAAGGCCTCGGGATGGTCGCGGAAATTCCTCTGATAGCGCACGGCGATAGGCAGGCGCTCGCGGCCTTCCACGTTTTGTGCTATGTCCGCTCCGCCGATCTCCGAGGTAATCACGCGCTGCACATCTGCCACAGTCAGTCCGTAACGCGCCGCCTCCGGCCGGTTCACCTCCACGTTGAGATAGAAGCCCTGCGAAACGCGCTCCGCAAAAACAGAATTTGCCTGGGGCATGGTAGACAGAATCTGCTGCATGCGCGCTCCAATCTCCTCGAGGTGCGCAAGATCTGGCCCCTGTATCTTGATGCCTACAGCGGTCTTGATGCCAGTCAATTCCATGTCGAGCCGGTTCTCAACGGGCATCGTCCATGTATTTGTGAGTCCAGGAAACTGAAGCTTCTCATCCATCGATTGAACCAGCTTTTCATATGTCATGCCGGGGCGCCAGAGATTGCGCGGTTTCAGCATGATCGTGGTGTCATACATGTCGAGTGGCGCATTATCAGTGGCGCTATCGGAGCGGCCTACGGTGCCGAAGACAGTAGCAACCTCCGGGAAAGAACGAATGATGCGATCCTGCTCCTGCATGAGTGCAGTCGCCTGTGTGATCGAAATGCCCGGCAACGCGCTCGGCATATAAAGAGATGACCCTTCATACAACGCGGGCATAAACTGGCTTCCGAGGCGGAAGTAAAGCGGAATCGTAACTGCCAAAAACATGAGATTCAGTGCAATCACGATTTTCCAGTGGCGCAGGCACCAGCGCAGAACTGGCAGATAGATCGCCTGCGTAATCCGTGCGGCCGGGTTTTTCGACTCGGGTTGCAACTTGCCGCGCAGGCACAATGGCATCAACGCTGGGACCAGCGTGATGGAGAGCAGCGAAGAAAAAATCAGCGCCAGCGTCTTGGTCCAGGCGAGAGGCCGAAACATGCGGCCTTCCTGTGCCTCCAATAGAAACACGGGCAAAAACGAGACCACGATAATGATGAGCGAGTAAAAGAGCGCGGGCCCAACCTGCTGCGCCGCGCTCACGAGGATGCTGCGCCGCTCTGCTTCGGTGGGCGCATCGGTTCGTTCGGCAAGATGGCGATATCCGTTTTCCACCATCACAATCCCGGCATCTATCAGTACGCCAACGGCTAGCGCAAGCCCGCCGAGCGACATGATGTTGGAACTGACGTGCAGGTAATACATCGGGATGAATGCAGCCAGAACCGCAATAGGCACGGTGAGGATAGGCACGAGAGCGGAACGGAAATGAAAAAGGAAGATAATGCTGACGAAGCTGACGATGATCCCTTCGAAGATCAGGTCGCGCTTGAGCGTGTGGATCGACTGATTGATCAACCAGGAGCGGTCATATCCTGTCACAATCTCGACGCCGGGAGGCAGCGATGGTGCGATCTCCTTGAGTCGGGCCTTGACTCCATCGATGACGTTGAGGGCATTCATGCCGTATCGCATCACCACAATGCCGCCGACCGTTTCCCCTTGTCCCTGCCAGTCGGCCGCGCCGCGCCGGACATCGGGACCGAACGAGACCGTACCGAGGTCACGAATCAGCACAGGCGTGCCGTTCTTGGTGGCGACCGGGACATTTTCGAGATCGGAGAGCGAGCGCAGATATCCAAGGCCGCGAATCATGTATTCGGCGCCATTCATCTCTAGCACATCGCCGCCCACTTCGTTGGTGCTTTGCCGAACGCGGTCAATCACCATGGCGGCAGAGATTCCGTAGGAGAACAATTTGTTTGGATCGAGGTTCACCTGGTATTGCCGGACGAAGCCGCCGATGCTCGCAACCTCTGCCACTCCAGGAACCGTCTCAAGCTGGTAGCGCAGATACCAATCCTGCAGTGCGCGGAGGTCAGCGAGGCTCTTGGTGTGGCTGCGGTCAACTATCGCATATTCGTAGACCCAGCCCGCTCCGGTTGCATCCGGGCCGATCGCAGGATGTACATCTGCGGGCAGTTGTCCTGCAATCTGCTGCAAGTACTCGGTCACGCGCGAGCGGGCCCAGTAGAGGTCGGTGCCATCCTGAAAAACGACGAAAACATAGGAATCGCCAAACATGGTTTGCGCCCGCACGCTCTTGACGCTCGGTGCAGAGAGGAGCGAAGTCACGATCGGATACGTAACCTGGTCCTCGATCACGCTGGGCGGCTCGCCGGCCCACCCTGTGTGAATGATGACTTGCACGTCGCTGATATCAGGCAGCGCATCGAGCGGAACTCGCCGCAGGCTCCACATGCCCGCGACCACAAGCAGAGCCGCTCCTGTGAATACGAGGAACGGGTTGCGCGCACACCATGCGATGATGCGAGAAATCATCACATGCCTCCTGCAACATTCAGAGTGAGCTGCTTAGCAGCGAGCGGCTGACCGCCGCGCTGCACCGACAGGGTGACCTGCCATGTGCCCCCCGACGGCAGTTGCAGAGTTCCTTCATAGCGTCCGTCGCCCTTGTCGGCAAGTGTGGTGACTGCGCGCTCCGCGGCCATCCCCATCGCGGGCATCGCCGGCATAAAGAAGGTTGCTGAAACCTGCTCCCCTGAGACTGGTTTTCCATCAGGGCCAGTCAGATTGACGCGCACGCTGTTCGCACCCTTGCGCGGTGGAGAGGGTTGGGTGCTCAGATCGATGTGCATTTGATTCGCATTTCCCGCGCTCGCAGCCTGGGGCGGGGAAGCAAAGGAACCAAGGGCCGCCTGGAGTTGAGCCTCTGAATCGACAAGAAAATTGGCGGAGCTGACTACCTTTTCGCCTGCTTTCAGGCCATTTAGAACGACGATGGAATCATCGAGCTGGGGCCCAGTCTGAATCACGCGCGGCTCGAGATTGCCGTCTCCGTGGTCGACAAACGCAATCGTCCGATCGCCAGCCTGCAGCACCGCGGACGCGGGAATCATCAATTGCCTTCCCATCGGCGCGGCGAGTGCCACGTTTACATACATGCCCGGCTTAAGTGCAACCGCAAGGTTGCGCAATGCAACGCGTACGCGCACAGTGCGAGTTGCCTGGTCAACTTGCGGAAGAATCTGATCGATGCGGCCACTGAAAATGCGCCCCGGGTACGCATCGACTGTCACTTGCGCATGATCGCCCGGTTTCAGGCGTCCCACATCACTCTGAGGCACATTGGCATCTACCCAAACCGTGGAGAGATCGGCAATCGTGTAGAGCTTGGTATCCGGCTGGACATACGCATTGGGCAGCGCGTTGCGCTCGATGATGTAGCCGGAAACGGGCGACTCGATGGCGATGTCGTGCTGAACCTTTTCGCTTTGCTCCAGGTCCGTAATCGCCTGCGCCGGAACACCGAATTGCCGGAGGCGCTCTTCGGCGGCCTGCAGCAGCCAACCGCTCTCATGCGCGGCCATTCCATGCGCGTCCTGTGCAAAGGCCGCCTGGTTCTGGCGCGCCAGCAGATATTCCTGCTCGCTGCTCACCACGTCAGGGCTGTAAATCGTGAAGAGGCGTTGTCCCTTGCGCACGTACTGGTACGTCGCATTCGCGAAGACACTCTGAATCCAGCCCGGAAAGCGCGTTTGCACATACGAGAGGCGCTCCTCATCGATGTCCACATTGCCGGGCACGGTCAGATCATCGTTTACATCCTTGAGCTCCGCCGTTGCTGTGGTGACGCCGATCTCCTGAAGACGCTGGGGCGAAAGCTGCACGGGGCCCAGCGCCGGATCGGCTCCCGCCGGCGGCGAAGTCTTCACGGATGCGGCCTGAACCGCCATCTCCGGTCCGCTCGCCACGACGGGGTCATCTGCTGAGGTCTCGGGGGTAGAATGGCCGCGCAGCATGAGTACATACACAAGCGCTGCGGCAAGCAAAACGCAGAGGGCAACGGATGCGGCAAGTGCGAGTTGATAACGATGCAGCTTCATGGCTTCACCTCCGGGGCGAGCTGTTGTACCTGGTCCATCGTGGCGCCTGTGGCAAGTTCGAGATCCGCCAGACGCATTTCGTAATCGGCATTTGCCTGGATCCAGGCGAGATCGATATCGACCACTGCCATCTGACTATCGAGAAGGTCAAGAAAATCAGTCTTGTCGTTCTCATAAGCGATCACGCTCGATTGCAGCGTGGCTTCGGCCTGCGGCCTCAGTTGGTCGTGATACATGTCCGCGAGCTTTTGCGCAGCCTGTGCTTCAACCAGGGCTTCATTGATTTGGCCTCGGGCCGCGTTGCGCATTGCGTTCAATTCGGCATCCTGCTCGGTGACGCGCGCCGTGGATTCCGCGATCTCCGCATCATGCTTGTGACGATTCAGCCAGGGCAGGTTCATCGAGCCCTCCACCATGTAGGCATTGCGCATGCTGGTACCGGGTTGCAACAGCATGTAACCGGCTGAAACGGTGAAATCCGGAACGTAAGCCTTTTTCGTCAGTGCCTGCTCGATGTGGCTCCGTTCGGCCGCTTTTTGAGCTGCCACCAAATCGGGCCGGGAACGAAGCGCCAGATCGTCGAGAGCCGACGCGGCGGGCAGCGCATTCAGCGCGGCATATTCTCCATGCACGGTAAGAGGAGCACTGGGATCGCGTGCCAGTAATGTGTTGAGCCGTGCCCGGGCGAGGTCGGCATCCTGGTCGAATTGAATCATGTGCTCCGCGAGCCGCGTGAGCACCACTTCCGCTTTTAGAATGTCCTGCTGCGGCACCTTCCCCACGGTGTACTTGATGCGCGCCACTTCAATGGCCTGGCGTGCGATACCCACATGCTGATGATGAATGTGCATTTCCTCGCTGGCGCGCAGCATGTCGTCGAAGGCCTTGCGGACGCGCACCCTGACTTCCAGGCGAGTTTCCTCCAGGTTCGCTTTTGCTTCCGCGACATCTGATTGGGCCACGCTCGTGCGTAGTGTGCGCTTGCCCGCGCCGGCAAATGTCTGGCTTATGCTGAACATGTTTTGCGCGGCGTTGTAGTCCCAGGGCTTGGTCAGCGGAACTCCCCACCCGCGATACATGGCCATAGGGTCGTCGAGCGATCCGGCGGAGGGAACATGGGCCTCTGCAATGGCGACCCGGCGGGCGGCTACCTCGATCTCAGGATTTACTGCGAGAGCGATCCGTTCGACTTCCTCCAGCGTCAGCGCCGGGCCGGAATCTTCAGCGTGGTGTTCGTCGAGGAGCGTGGCAACATTAGCCAGGCCATCGTTTTTTGAGGGCGTCTCCGCAGCAGCCAAGACCCCTCCGAATACCAGAACACAGAACAAAGACAACAGGACTTTCATAAAACTCCTCCATCGGCACCACGGCTCGTGTCCTGGCCGCATTCGGTCCCTTTTCAGGCGCACGAAGACGCACACAGGGCCGGGCTCAACCTGCGACGATGGAGTTTCAGATTTGAAGTTTGGAATTGCAGCCCGGGGAGGGCCGAGGAGGGGGTGTCTCAAAAGCGATTCTGTTCAAAGAGATATGGATTTGCGGGAGCGACAGGAGATTCGCTGTTCCCGGCACAAGCTCCAGTTTCTGGGCTTGCTCGTAAGAGTAGGAGGTCGCTGGAGTGACGGCAGCTTCTTGGCGCGTGGTCTTGCAGCACGAGGTGTTTGATGCCGATCCGGGCGCATTACAATTGCGCGCCATCGCACCACAGCAATCTTTCTGTGTTGGGAACTGCCTGGCCAGCAAACAGGCGGAGACGGGCATTGCGGTCCAGAAGACCACAACTGCCAGCATCAGCAACGCGCCTTTTCTGCCCCAGGACATGGTGTCGCTCCGAGTCGCTATGGCAAGCATCCCCCGGTTGCTCTCTCCCAGGCTGTGATTTGGATCACGTCTTTGCCGCCGGAGAGCGCAACTGCGTTCATTAAAGCATGAAACTCGAAACTTTTCTGGCTCCTGGTTCGACGGCGCATCGAAGGACCACCGCCCTCATGGCTTTCGCGTATCGAAAGTGAAATAAAAAGTAGCTCCTTTTTCGATCTCGCCCGTCGCCCACACTTCTCCTCCGTGGCGGCGAATGATGCGCTGCACTGTGGCTAATCCAATGCCGGTGCCGGGGAATTCGCTGACGGCATGGAGCCTTTGGAATGGCTTGAAAAGGCGGTCGGCCATCTGCGGATCGAAGCCCGCACCGTTGTCGCGAACATAGAAGACAGTCATCCCGCCCTTTTGTTCGCAACCAAATTCAATCTGAGCCGGGTCGCGTCTTCCGGTGAATTTCCAAGCATTGCGCAGCAGGTTCTGGAGAACAATCTGCATGAGCCCGGGATCGGCATTGAGGCTGCATCGCGGATGGACGACTGTGACCACGTGCCTGTCGGGATCGGCTTTGGCAAGAACTTCAAGGATCGAACTGGCTAAGAGGCTCAGGTCCAGGCGGGTCAGGTGTAAGGCCGCGCTTGTAGAACGCGAAAGATCGAGCAAATCGTCGATTGTATTCGACATCGCGGTGACGGAGGCACTCAGTTGTGCCAGCATGGGCGTCTTGTTCTCTGCCGGCTGTCCGCGTTCGGCCTCCACAATCAGATAGCAGACGTTGGTGATGGATTGAAGCGGGCCACGCAGGTCGTGGGCCACGGTGTACGAGAATGCCTCAAGTTCGCGATTGGCGGCCTGCAACTCGGCGGTGCGCTCTTCGACGCGAAGTTCCAACTCCGCTTTGGCCTTCTCGAGGGCGGCATCTCGCTGCTGAATCTCGGCCAGCATCTCGTTGAAGGCTTCGGTCAACGAGATGAGTTCGCTGTAGCTACGGGTGGGCGTAAACCGGATGCGGTAGTCCCGGTATCGAGAGACCAGGCGCGCTGTTTCGGCAAACGAAACGATTGGCTGCGCGAGTACCCGCCGGAAGATCGCACCGACGCCCAAAGCCGCCAGCAGGCACAGCAGCAGAATGCAGCCAGCGATGGTGCCATACCGGATTGCCTGCGGCCTCATCGCGTGCAAATGCGCCCAAATGTACACCGTGCCCACCGGTTTTCCCTGCATTACAATCCGCGAGCCCGTCAACATATCCAGCCCGTCGACCCAGGTGCCCTGCATTGCGCCGTTGGGGATCTCCCGTGGCTGCAGGAGCGGAACGCCTTCGCGCATGTACTGGGCGAAAGGAATGCCTGAATTTGTGTAGATGGCCGCGGCAACTACGTCATTCGAATTGGCCAAAGCAGAGAGAGTCGTTTGCGCCGAGGCGGGGTCGTTGAAGATGATCGCGGAGACACTGTTCGCTCCTATAATTTGCGCCTCACTCGAGAGGTTGTTGACGGCAGCCTCTCGGTAAGTAAACAGGTTGTACCCGAAAAAGGACACATAGGCCAGGATCAGCGCGATGCCGCTTACCAGCACGTTCATCCAGGTCAGCGTCGAAGCAATAGAGCGCCGGCGGGAGGGATTGCTCACGGCTTAGCCTCCCCGGTCTCGGTTCTGTTTACATATCTTGCGACCTTCAATAGTTCAGAACTCATGGCGAGTCCGTCTCGTTTAGCCGCTGGCAAATTGACAGCGAAGCGAACCCTCTGGTTCTCAAGGAGAAACTGGATCATGCCTCCGCGCTCAAGAAACAAAGGCAGGTCGCTGACCGTGAGGATCGGTCTCTTGCTGAGGACGTCGATGTCTTTCTTAAGGTGAGGGTCTTCAGAGAGTGCTAGAAAGACAATCTGGCAGTTATTCGCGGAATCAGGAGACGCGAGTCGCCGGGCGACAATCCTGCGGCCTTGTATGCGGTCATCTGCAATCAGGTCATCGAGTTTTCTGCCAAAAATATCCTGCCCAAGAATGCAGATGGAAAATGGTTGCGAAGCCGCGGCGGGATCGGCGGGCCACTGGATGAACTTTCCGAAGTTATAGAGATAAGCAGCTTCTACATCGGCCTCTGATGGCTGTTCCTGGGCACAAGAGCCGGACACGGAGATCCATCCAAGGCAAAGCGCACACAAGAGGGATCCGATGTGAGGCGCGTACCCGAAGCGATTGGATGGGAGGGAGGATGCTCTTTGGCGTGGGCAGTGCATCGTCGGTCGCTCTAGTCGTGTCCAGGTAATCTTCGCGTTCAGACTTCGTAGGATCATCGGGAACGTTGGCCACACCCGATCTGCGGATATCCTCACGTGTAAAGACTTAGGTCGCTGTAGGGGTCTTCCGGGCTTCTTCCGGTTTCTTGGACTCTAACGATAGCCACCGCACGAACCATTTCGGGGGGCTCCCGAATCTGCCGGAGGAGGGGAGCTTGAATCTGCAGTATTTAGATGTCGAATATCCTCTATGGGTTGCCGTGGGTTTCGAGGTATTCAGGCGCACTCGTGTGAATCAGATCGTGAAGCGCCGAAAGCAATTTTTCAGGGTTGCCCTTGCGCACAAATCCCTGGACAAGCGGGGCTGTGTCGGCGGGGGGATCATACATATCGGACAAAATCAGAATCGGAGCAGACGGGTAACGTTCTTTGACCCGTTGTACTGCGCTATATGCCGACACGTTCGGGCCGAGTCGATAGTCCACAAGCGCCGCGTCCACTGGAACCCCATCCGGGAAATCCATCCCCGCATAGGAGACAAGAACGGGCAACCCCGTGAAGCCGGCCTTCTCCAGAATCATCCCGTAAAGTTGCAGGTGTAGTGGGTCATCGTCGACGATCAGGATTGTTGCTTTCGAATCCATTCGATCTTCCTTTGGAAAACCTGAGCGCTGAGTTGGGCCGTGGGTGATTATCACATCCAATTTTTATTGACACAAGTTCGAATTTTTAGCTTCGGTACAAGGGCTAATTTTTTCAGGAAAACTGCATCGTATTGACTCAAAAACACTTGGCACTCTGAATGGATTACGCGGACTTTGACGCGCCTCTACGGCCCCGATGCTCAGCAAGCACCCGACGCTGGGAAAAGCCCGTTCGGCCGTTGACGGGGTGAGCGGTTTACCAGACCCGGCAGGGCTTCGGGCTCACCATAGGGGCTGTTTTCTTACAACTGAAGCTCTTCGCAAACCCCGGCAAATCCGTAAGCACGGTATTGGCGCGATACTCGTCGGGTGCATGTGGATCGCTCTCGGCCTGCGTGCGCAACTGTTCGGGACGCGTTTGCGTGCACCACTGCTGCGCATACGCGATCCAGAACCGCTGGTCCGGCGTGTAGCCATCCATTTTGGCGGCCATATCGAGGTGCACGGCCTCAGCTTTTTCCTGCCAGGCCAGCCATGCAAGCCACAACCCGCCGAGGTCAGCCAGGTTTTCACCCAGGGTGAGCTTGCCGTTCAGGTGAACGCCCGGAACTGCCTCGATGGCGTCATACTGTTTCACCATGCACTCGGCGCGATCGTTGAACTTTTGTTCGTCGTCCTTGGTCCACCAGTCCTTCAGGTTGCCGTCTTTGTCGTACTGGCGGCCTTCGTCGTCGAAGCCGTGGGTCAGTTCGTGGCCAATGGTCGAGCCCATGTCCCCGTAGTTGGCCGCGTCATCCTCCTTCTCATTGAAGAAAGGCGGCTGAAAATAGCCGGCAGGGAAGTTCACATTGTTCTGCTGCGGTTGGTAATAGGCGTTGACGGTGGGCGGTGACATGTCCCATTCGTCCTTGTCGACCGGCTTTCCGATCTTGGCGAGGTCGCGAGCAAAATCGAACTCGCGCGCACGCTCCAGGTTGCCCAGCGCATCGCCGCGCACGATATCCAGCTTGGAATAGTCGCGCCATTTGTTGGGATAGCCCACTTTGTTCATCACCGAATGTAGTTTTTCCTTCGCCCGGACTTTGGTTTCGGCACTCATCCAGTCCAGCGAATCGATGTCCTTGTCCATGGCCTGCTCAATGGTCAGTGTCATCTCCAGCGCATGCTGCTTCTCTTCAGGCGGGAAATACTTGGCCACGTAGACCTGGCCCAGCGCTTCGCCCATCTCGCCGTCGATGCGGCTGGTGCATCGCTTCCAGCGCTCCTGCTGTTTTTCCGCTCCGTTAAGGATATGCGCATAGAACTGCCACGATTCTTCTTCAAAGTTTTCGGGCAAGGCGGTGCCCGCGAAACTCTGCAGCAGATGCCAGCGCAGGTACGTCTTAATCTGGTCGAGCGGAGTGTCGGCCAGCAGCGCGTTGAACTCAGCGAAGAACTCCGGTTGGGCGTCGTTCATCTTGCCTGCGGCGGGTGCGTGAGCGGCCGCCACATACTCCGGCAAGGAAAAGTGGGTTAATTCCTTGGCAAAGCCGGCGAAATCGGTGGGATGGTTCAGGTTTTGCGGGTCGCGCTCCTGGGTAATGGTGAGCGAAGCTTTGGCCAGCCGGGTTTCCAGCGCCAAAACGGAGGCCGCATCTTTCGCGGCTCGCGCCTCGGGTTCTCCGGCCAGCACAAACATCTTGCGCACATGATCCACGTATTGTTTACGCTGCTCGACGGACTTGGCGTCGGCGCGCGTGTAATAGTCGCGTTCGGGCAGGCCCAGCCCGCCCGCGTCGTAGAAAGAGATGACGGCGTTCGAATCCGCAAAGTCCTGGTTGGAGCCCACACCAAAGAATGCATTGACGCCGATCGTATGAAGATGACCCAGCAGCGCAGGCAGTTCTGCAACGGAATGGAGTGCCGCAATGCGGTCAAGCTCCGGCTGGAGTGGGGCAATGCCGAGCTTGTCGATCGTCGCCGCGTCCATGCAACTGGCATATTCGTCACCGATTTTCTGCTCATTGGCAGTGCGCGTGGGCGAAGGGATTGCGGACTGTTCAAGAATCTGCTTCAGGTGTAGGCGATTCTGTTCGTAGAGCTCGGTAAAGCGACCGTACGAAATCTGATCGGGAGGCAGTGGATTCCGTTTGAACCATCCGTTGCAGCTGTATCGGTAGAAGTTCTCGCAAGGGTCTACCGTCGTGTCAATCAGTGACGGATCAAAAACGCGTAGCCCTTGATTGATGGCCGCGGGTCCAGCGACCGGCCCTGCGGTCTGGGAAAGAGCACGAACTGTGCCCAGAAAAGCAATCAGTGCGAGAAGGCATGAGGAGGAGCCAGGGGAGCCGAACATGGCGACACTGTAGCAGATTTGCGGCCGGTCGGTCCTGCCGAGGGGCGGGTAGAGGCGGGCCATTACAATGAGAGATCGGGGCGAGTTTCCCGCAAGGAGCAAAGCGAGTGGCGCAGCGCACTTTCAGCATTATCAAGCCGGACGCGGTCCGCAAGGGGTACACCGGGGCCATCCTGGCCGAAATCGAAAAGGCCGGCTTCCAGATTGCGGCCATCAAGAAAGCCTCGATCTCAAAAGAGCAGGCCAAAGGCTTCTACCATGTTCATGCCGAACGGCCATTCTTCAACGACCTCACGACTTTCATGTCATCGGGGCCGCTGTTCCTGATTGTGTTGGAAAAGGACAACGCGATTATCGACCTGCGCGCCCTCATGGGCGCAACGAATCCTGCCAATGCCGAAGAGGGAACCATTCGCAGGAAGTTTGCGGGGTCGATCCAGGAGAATGCGATCCACGGCTCAGATGCCGAAGACACCGCGGCTTTCGAGATCGGTTATTGGTTCGCGGGGTACGAATTGGTCTAGGCGCAAGCCCGGCTCAGCCGAAGAGAGAATCGATCTTCTGGCGAAGTTCGGCGATCTCTTCGCGGAGCTCTTTCGCCGTCGCTTCCAATTGCGCAATGCGCTGCTCCTGCTCCGGCCTATCCTCGGGGTCCGTTGCTGCGGCGGGAACAGGCGCAGCTTCCACGGTTCCAGAAAGCAGATGCGCGTAGCGGGACTCCTTCGTACCCGGCTGGCGCGGCAGCAGAACCACCAGGGGCGGCTCGCGCTCCATCAGCTTTTGCAACCCGGCCAACACGTCGGTGATCTCGTCGAAGCGGTGCAGGCGCTCAGTGCGGCCCCGCAACTCGCCGGGTGTCTGGGGACCGCGCAAAAGCAACACGCAAAGCAGAGCCGACTCCGCACGGCTGAAGTTGAAGGCCTCGCCCAGCCAGTGCTCGTACTTGGTCACGCGGCCATCGGCATTGCGCGCGCGCCCTGCCAGGCCCTGATTCTCTAGGCCATGCAACGCCTGGCGGAGTTCGTCCTCGTCCAGGTCCATCACCGGCTCGCGATTCGAGCGCTGGTTGCACGCGTTGATTAACGCGTTCAGCGACAGCGGATAGTAGTCCGGCGTCGTCGCTTCCTTTTCTACGAGGGCCCCAAGCACGCGAGCCTGGGCAGCGGTCAGCGAAATCTGCGCGGAGGTCATACGTTCATTTTCCCATTGTTTGGCGAGGATGGGCTCTGGAATCCAGTCGTCCCTGGGGCCGCCGAGCGCCATCACGCCGTGTCTTCCGGCTGCGGTTCGCGGTTCCGCGTCAGCAGGAAATACACAACCGGTGTGACCACGAGGCTGAGCACCATCGAAATGGCCAAGCCCCCAATGACTGCGATTGCGAGCGGTTGCAGCATCTGTGAGCCCGCTCCCAAAGCGAAGGCCAGCGGCAACATACCGCAGACCGCTGCTATGGCGGTCATCATGATGGGCCGCAAGCGGCGCTGGGCTGCGTGGATCATGGCGTCCGCGGCCGACACCCCCTCGGCGCGAAACTTTTCATCGGCGTCGAGCAGCAGAATGCCATTCTTGGCGACGATTCCAATCACCATGATGAGGCCCATGAACGAGGCCACGTTGAACGTGGTATGCGTCACCAGCAACGCCAGAATGACGCCCGAGATAGAAAGCACGGAGGACGTGAGAATGGCGATCGGCGCCGGAAAGTTGCGAAACTCGGTCAGCAATACACCGAAGACCAGCGCCAGCGCCAGCAGCAGTACCCGCAGCAGATCTCGAAAGGACTTCTGCTGTTCTTCATACGTGCCGCCATATTCGACGCGCACCGAGGGGGGCAGATGAAGGCCGGCGACCGTCTTTCGAACTTTTTTCATCGCGGTGCCAAGATCCGAGCCTTCCAGGCGGCCCGTCACGATGACGAGGCGTTGCAGATTTTCGCGCAGAATCTCATTCTGCGGCGGCAACTCTTCGACCGTTGATAATGATCCCAGCGTAGCCATATGCCCCGAACTGCTGTTGAAGACAGTGTTCCGGATCGCATCGAGCGAATCGCGATTCTCGTCGCTGAGGCGAACGCGAATGGTATATGGCCTGCCGTTGGCGATGAGCGGATCGTTGGCAGGGAGCCCATCCAGGATGGCGGTGGCGTCTTGTGACACCTCGGCCGGCGTGAACCCGAGCCTCGCTGCAATCACCGGGTCCACTTGAAAATTTGTCGCCGGTCCGCTGATTGTGTTCTCGATTCCATCCTGAACATCGACCACACCCGGGATCTTTCCAATCGCATCGCCGACCCGCGGACCAAGTTGATTCAGCATGGCCGGATCGTCGGAGAAGATTTTGATCTGAATCGGTTCTGGCGCATTGGAGAGGTCGCCGATCATGTCCTGGAGCACCTGGGTGAACTCGATGTCCAGTTCCGGCTCAGTCGCCCGGATGCGCGTCCGCACATCTTCCATCACGTCATCGATGCCGCGGCTGCGCTTGGCTTTGAGCTTTACCGTGAAGTCGCCGGTATTGGCCTCAGTCACGGCGGCCAGCCCCATTTGCAATCCGGTTCGGCGCGAGGTGCTCTCCACTTCCGGGGTGGCGTGAAGAATACGATCAACATGTTCCAGAACGCGGTTTGTCTCATCGAGAGAACTGCCCGCGGGCATGATGTAGTCAAGGATGAAGCCGCCTTCGTCCATCTCCGGCAGCAGGTCGGAGCCAAGTGCCTTGTATCCGATAAACGTGGCCACAACCAGCAGAAGACATGCGCCGCCGAGCCACAACGGCTTGGCCAGCGACCAATCCAGAACGTTCCGGTGAACGCGGAGAACGCGCGTGAGAAAGCGGCCCGCGGCATGATCGCCCTCGTCTGCCCTTTTCTCACGATCGCGCAGCAGGACGAGACTCAAGCCCGGTGTCCAGGTAAGCGCCAGCACAAGCGATGTGAGAAGAGCCGAAGCCATGGTGATGGCCAACGCACGAAAGAAACTGCCGGTAACTCCGCTTACTGCGATGAGCGGTAAAAAGACCACGACCGGCGTAATCGTCGATCCGACCAGGGGTTTCGTTATTTCGCTCAGAGCCTTCCGCACGGCGCTGGCACGCGGCTCGCCCGAGTCGCGGTGCAGCACAATGTTTTCTACCACCACGATGGCATCGTCGATCACCAGACCAATGGCGGCGGCGAGACCGCCGAGCGTCATCAGGTTGAAGCTTTGCCCGATCATCCGCAGCACCAGCACCGTGACAGCGATGGTGACTGGAATCACGAGTCCCGCAACCAGCGAGGTAGACCAGTCACGGAGAAAAAGAAAGAGAACGATGCAGGCCAGGATGAGCCCGATAAAGATCGCATCGCGCACGCTGGCAATGGCGTCGCGCACCAGTTGGGACTGGTCGTAGAAGGGTTGGAGCGTCACACCTTGCGGCAGCTTCTGGCGAAGCTGTTCCACTTCGGCAGCCACCGCGTCGGCCACCGCAACTGTATTGCTCGAAGGCTGCCGCGCAATATTCAGCAGCACGGCATCTTTTCCATTAGCGGTGACCGTGGTGTAGACGGGCATGGTGGCCGACTCCACCGTGGCCACATCGGCGACGCGCACCGGCGCGCCGGCTGCCGTGGTCTTCACCACCAGCTGCCTCAATTCGTCGGCATCGTGCACCTGCGCTCCGACAAGGCCCAGAACCAGCTGGTGATGCGCCTGGTAAAGGCCGGGAGATTCAACAATATTCGAGTTCTGGATTGCGTTCACCAGGTCGGAGATCGTGACGCCGGAAGCGGACAGCAGCGCGAGATCAGGGGTGACGTGGAACTCCGGTACCTTGCCACCCTGCACGGTCACGGTGCTCACGCCCAAGACGCGATTCAGCGGAGGTTTCAGATCGTAGGTCGCAAGCTCCCATAATTGCGTCTGGGGAATCGTGTCCGAAGTAAGGCTGTAGCCGAGAATTGGAAACGTGGCGAATGTCAGCCGGTTGGTCGTGATGCGGGCGGAGGAGGGCAGCGTCTGCGCCACCTTGCTGAGCGCGGCATCCGTCAGTTGCAACGACCGGTACATATCCACATTCCAGTCGAAGAAAAGGCTGACTTCAGCCGAGCCGCGACTGGTGGTGGAGCGCACGGTCACAAGCCCCGGCACGGAATTCACCGCGTCTTCAATGGGCTTTGTGATCGTCACCTCCATCTGCTCCACGGGCATCACGCCGTTGTCCACGCCGATCACAACGCGTGGAAAATTGGTGTCAGGGAAGACAGAGATCGGCACCTGAAAAGCGAGATATGCGCCGGCGATGGTCAGTACAGCGGCGAAGAAGAAGACGGTACGCGTGGAGCGCGCCAGCCAGAAGGGCTTTTCTCGGGCCGCCACTTCGGGCAGTGAGGTCGACATCACTGATCCTCCGCTGCAGGACCGACCTTTACTTTCGTGCCCTCGTCCAGCCCGTACGATCCAACGGTGATGACCTGGTCACTCGGCGCAAGACCGCCGGTCACCTGTACATCGCTGCCATCTTGAATGCCGAGGGTCACGGGCTTGCGGTGCGCCGCGCCGTCGGTGCCTATGACCATCACGGACTTGCTCCCATCCTGCGAAGTCAGAACCGCGGAGACGGGAATCTTCCACGCCTCGGCAACACTTCTTCCCGTGATGACGGCCTTGACCGGCGTGCCCACCTTCAGCGCTCCCGCCTTGTTGTCCATGCGAAGCCACACTTCCACCGTGGTGCTGCCCGGATCGAGCGCGGGGCTGATGAGCGCGACCTTTGCTAAGACCGGATTGGCCATTCCTGGCACGCGCACCGAGCCCTCATCGCCCACCTTCATTTGCTGTGCGAGACTCTGCGCCACGTGCGTCTTGGCAATCAGCGCAGAGGTGTCCATCACCGTGAGCAGCGGCGCGCCCGCGGCGGCAGTTTCACCGGCATACAAGGGCCGATCAGTCACGACGCCGCTGATGGGGCTTCGAATCTCGGAATAGTTGAGCTGCGCTTCCGCACCCATGAACTTGCCTTCGGCGGAAGTCAATTGTCCTTGCGCGGACTTCAGAGCAGCCTCGCGGCTGACTTGATGCATTGACTCAAGATGTTTCGCCGCCGTGTCGTAGGCAGCCTGCGCCTGCACCAGCGCGGCCTCTGCGGTATCCAGATCGCGGCCCGGAATGGCGCCTTCGGCAAAGAGCTGTTTCCGCGCCTTCACGATGCTCTCATTCAAATCGAGATTGGCTTTTGCCTGCGCGAAATCCAGTTCGGCCTTCTGTGTATCTTCGGGTACCTGCGCCTTGGTTGCCGTTGCAAACGCAGCCTCGGCCGCCATGTAAGAGCCCTTGTTATCCTGCGCTGCAGCCGCGAGGTCCTTATTCTCAAGG
Source organism: uncultured Acidobacteriaceae bacterium (assembly GCA_963800145.1). Classification (GTDB taxonomy): domain Bacteria; phylum Acidobacteriota; class Terriglobia; order Terriglobales; family Acidobacteriaceae; genus Telmatobacter. The sequence goes on from CAWCZX010000003.1 coordinate 1,229,374, forward strand.
GTCGCCAGCAATTGGCCTTCTTTCACATGCGCGCCGCGCTGAACATAAAACTTCCTGACCGGTGCACTGATCCGCGGCGCGATGGCAGCCTGCGCCAACGGAGACAGCGTCGCATCGGCGTTGATGTGTTCGGCGATCGGGCCCTGTTCGGGATGCTCGGCCTGAACCGTGACCTGGGGCTCGGGCTCGGCCTCTTTTTTGCAGCCGGGCAGCAGGATCATGGGAAGTGCAAGGGCGCACACGAAAATGCAGCGCGCTCCGAGCACTGCGCGATCCTTGAATGCATTTCTTCCGACACTCAGCGTGATCATGCGCTCACTTCGTTCCGGGACTTCCGTCATTCTTGTCTTCCATCATTCACGTCTTACATCGTTCCGGTGAGGGTCTGTAGATCGGCCAATGCCAACTGATAGCGAACGCGCCCATCCTCGCGTGCATTTTCGGCGAGCAGGTTGGCATTTTGTGCGTCCACAACTTCCAGCACCGTGGCCTCGCCGCCTGTGTAGCGCATCTTGGTGAGGCGCAGGCTCTCAGCGGCCGTGGCCACGCTTGCTTCGAGGGAGGCAAGCTGATCGCGCGCTGCGGCGGCCTCGGCATAGACCTCGTCCAGCTTGGCGATCAGGCTCCTCTGTGTTGCTGTCAGTGTCACTTTCGCGGCGTCGCGGCGAATCTCGCTCTGCTTCACTTTATGTTCCGTCGCCAGCCAATCCCACACTGGAATATCGAGCGTGACGCTCGCCGAGTAGCCCAGATTGCGAACACGGTCAGGACCATTGATGGCAAACTGTGGCGCGTCCACTCCGTACGTCACGTTCAATCCCAGCTCTGGCAGATAGGCTCCGCGGGCTGCAAGCACGTCAGCATTGGATGCACTGAGTGCGGCCAGGGCGCTCTTCAATTCAGGATTGTTCCTGCCCGCAGCCTGTTCGACGTCATTGCGTCCCGGCAATGGCTGCATCATCTCAGGTAGAGCCAGCACGTAGGCCGTGTGGGGATCGGCGAACAAGAGTACCGCCAACTCCAGCCGTGCTTTTTTTGCGGCCAATTCTGCATCGGAAAGATCGCGGTCGCGCTGCTGCTCTTCGAGCTGAGCCTTGATTACGTCGGCGTGCGCTGCCTCACGCGCTGCTTCACGCTCGCTCGTGAGCTTTGTGAAGTCAGCGGCTTCGGCGTGCGCGCGCTGGGCGGCGGCAAGCTTGTTGTCTGCTGACGCTACTCCGTAGTAGAGCCCGGTCACAGCCGACACCAGTCCGCGACGAGCGATCTCCAACTCCGCCGCAGCCTGTGCCGAGTCGGCATCCGCGCGGTGCACCGCTGCCAATTGACTGAGGCCCATGGTCTCGTTGATGAGCGCCTGGCTGGCATACTCTCGAACCGCGTTGTTGGCGATGAAACGGGGAGCGGGTTGCGCAGCTGTTCCCTGGCCCGCCTGGTTTTGTAGGCCATTCGGTTGTGTATAGAGGACCTGGTTGTGATAGACCACGCCGGGCAGCATGCCTGCGCGCGCGATCGAACGGTCAAGCGCTGAACTCCGGCTGGTCGCGGATGCCGCGGCATACGATGGCTCACTCTTCTCCGCGCGTTGGATCGCGTCCTGAAGCGTAATCGTGACTGGCGGGTTCGAGGCCGATTCTGCCGGGGCCGAAGCGTCCTTCGCCGTCTGGGCAGGAACCGATGCAGTCGAAGCCGCAAGAATGATCAAAAGAGTGGCACCGGGCAGAAGTGTCAAGCATCGCCTTGCCTGGGCCAGCTGGATTTGTAGCCTCATAAACACTGTAAGCATACGATTGAAACCTTAATTTCACATGAGTCTCGAGTCAGTCGCCTTCATCGAGCCTGATGCAAATCCTATAGTGCTCGCGCCGGTTCGGAGAGCGTGATTAATATAGGTGTGCATGGAAACGACAACAGTTGCTGATGTGAAGGTCTCCCGAATCGGGCTGGGCACTTGGGCCATCGGTGGGCTGGAGTGGGGCCCGGTGCCCGATGACGCGGCCATTGCCACTTGCCTCAGCGCCATCGAGCGCGGCATCAACCTGTTCGACACCGCGCCCATCTATGGCCACGGACACGCCGAGGAGATTGTCGGCAAGGCAATGCGCGCCCATGGCAAGCGGGATGCATTTTTCATCGCCACCAAGGCTGGCCTCGAGTGGCTCGATCGCGGCGTCTTCGCCAACTCCACCGCGCCACGGCTACGTCAGGAACTGGAAGACAGCCTGCGGCGGCTCGGCACGGACTATATCGACCTCTACCAGGTGCATTGGCCGGATACGCGTGTCCCCATCGCGGAGGTGGCGTGCCTCTTCGCGGAGTTCCTGCGCGAAGGTAAGGTGCGTGCACTGGGGGTGAGCAATTTCAGTGCAGCCCAGATGGAGGAGTTTCGCCGTATTGCGCCGCTGGCTTCCGATCAGCCTCCGTATAACCTCTTTGAGCGCCAGATCGACGACTCGATCCTGCCCTGGTGCGCGGCGAATGGAGTGGCGGTTCTGACCTATAGCTCGCTCTGTCGCAGTATGCTGGGAGGCCGTCTTCGACGCGGCATGCGCTTCAACACAGGCGATATTCGCGGCGCCGATCCCAAGTTCCAGGAGCCGCGTTTCAGCCAATACATGACCGCGGTGGAGCGCCTGGCCGACTTTGCCCGTACCCGCTTCAGCAAGAGCATTGTGGAACTGGCCGCGCGCTGGGTGCTGGACCGGCCCGGCGTTTCGGTGGCTCTGTGGGGCGCCAAGCGCCCCGATCAACTGGATGCGATGGGCGGCGTGATGGGCTGGAAACTCGATGCGCGCTCAATGGCCGAGATCGACCGCATCGTGGCCGAGTCGGTCACGGATCCCATAGGACCGGAGTATCTGACGCCGTTGGTGCGGGAGAATTAGGTTGCTGGACTCGGCCCGGCAGTTCCGGCACAGAGCGCACTTCTTCGAGAATCCAACTTGATTTCGCGCCGACTCCGCCTGGTTCTGCGATACTAGTTTTCGTTATGCCCATTGCCGACCTGCAAGAAGCAGCCCAAAAAATCGCCGGATTTCTCGCCACCCTCAACAAGCTGGGCGGCATGCGCCTCAAGTACCGTATTACCGCCGGCGACGGTGCTCGCGACCCTGAAGGACTTGAAGCTCGCATGATCTATGTCGAACTGGGCGGCCCCGATGTTCCGCTGGTGACCCAGCACAACGGCGAACTGCTGCGCGCCCTCGAGACCATTGCCGCGCAGATGCTTCGTCTTGACCAGCGCGAGAACGACCTTGTCAGCTTCGATGCCGGCAACTTCAAAGCCCTGCGCGCGCAGGAACTGCGCATGGCTGCCGAGACTGCCGCTGAAAAAGTGCGCAAGTCCGGCGTCCCGTATGCATTTCCGCCCATGAACAGCCGCGAGCGCCGCCTTCTGCATCTCGCGTTCCGCAGCCTGGAAGGCGTTGAAACCGCCAGTTCCGGCGAAGGGCAGGACCGATTTCTTGCCGTCTATCCCGCTGGCAAAACGGACCTCCCGGTGACACCTCCGGTCAAGCCAAGGGGTTTCGGTCGCAGATAGCCAGAGATCAGCGCGGCGATGAGCAGGCGCCAGGTATGTCGCAACAGGGTATGCCAAATACCCAGAATGAGAACCACAGCCTTTCTTTTTCTGCTCGCCGTTGCCGCACAGGTGTGCCCTGGGCAAAAGCGTCTTGTGCTGATTGATCAGGATGGCTCTGGTCCCGGCGGCTCCAACCAGATGGCCATGCTGGCGCTGCTGCAGTCTCCGCAGGTTGAAGTGCTGGGCATCACCATGGTGACCGGCAATGCCTGGCGCGACGAAGAAACTTTGCACACCCTGCGCATGCTTGAGTTGACGGGCCACGCCAATGTCCCGGTGGCCAAGGGCGCCGTCTTTCCGCTCGTCCGCACCCAGCAGGAGACGCGCTTGGCTGCGGCGATTGACGGTAAAGTCGCTTGGCTGGGCGCCTGGGGACAGGGTCAGACGATGCTGGTTGAAACCGCAGGCGGCGTCACGCCGGTCACGCCGGCGAAGATCCAGTCGCATGGTCCCTACGAGATTCCGCCAATGCCTGAGGGTGAGCCCAGCCTCAAGCCGATCGATGAAGACGCCGCGCACTTCCTCATTCGCCAGGTGCGTGCGCATCCGCACGCGGTGACCATTTACGCGGCCGGTCCGATGACGAATATCGCGCTGGCCATCTCGATCGATCCCGATTTTGCCGCGCTCACCAAGGGCATTGTGCTGATGGGCGGCAGCCTGAATCCGGAGACTGACGATCCGGAGTTCGCATCGAGCCCGCGCCACGAATTCAATTTCTGGTTCGATCCCGAAGCGGCCCACATTGTGCTCCGCGCCGACTGGCCGCGCGTTGACGTGACTACCGTTGATGTCTCGATCAAAGCGCCGTTCACGCAAAAGATGCTGGACGAGATTTCCAAATCCCAGACGCCCGCGGCTCGCTACATCGCCGCATGGAGTCAGGACCGATACTACCTGTGGGATGAACTGGCAGCTTGTGCGTGGCTCGATCCCACGCTCATTACTAAAGAAAAACTGCTCTACATGGACGTGGATCTGAGCCACGGGCCGAGTTACGGCGACACCCTGACCTGGACTGAAAACTTCAAGCCGGCCACCGGTGTCCGCCTTGTCCACGCGCAGGTTGACCTCGATCTGCCGCGTTTTCAAAAGATGTTTGTGGAGTTGATGACCCACTAAAGCTATTCTGGGAAGCGCGAGGTCCACCATGTCCTCACCATCTATTCTGGGCCCGGCCAAGCTTGTGGCCTTTGTCCCCACCCTCGACCCGGCAAAGGCACGCGCGTTCTATGAAGACGTTCTCGGTCTCCGCCTGGTTGAGGATGCGAAGCCCTTCGCCCTGGTCTTTGACGCCAACGGAACGATGCTGCGCGTGACGACCGTCCGCGAACTCCATCCCGACCCGTTCACCGTGCTGGGCTGGGGCGTCGCGTCCATCGAGGGCACCGTCACGCAACTCACCGCCTCCGGCATCGAGTTTCTGCGCTTTCCCGGCATGAACGACACCGATCCCCTCGGCATCTGGACCGCCCCCAGCGGCGCTCGGATTGCATGGTTCAAAGATCCTGACGGAAATGTGCTCAGTGTGACGGAGTTCTAAGAACACGATCAGGGAAAAGAAGAAGCCCACGCCGAAGGATCGAGGCGTGGGCTTTTTCTCTGGCGCGGGTGAGCCGAAGGCAGTTGGCCCCACCGCAGGTGGTTAGCCGTTCAGCATTTCGTGCAGCTTGTTCAGCGTGCGGTGCAAGTCCTTGTCGGTCCGGCGCAACTCGTCGATCTTGCTAATGGAATGCATTACCGTGGTGTGGTGCTTGTTGCCAAACTGGCGGCCGATCTCAGGCAAACTAGCCTCGGTCATCTGCTTGGCGAGATACATGGCGATCTGGCGCGGCACCACCACGTTGCGCGAGTTATTTTTCTGCTTCAGGTCGGCGACCTTCATGCCAAACTGCTCCGCAACCGCACGTTGGATGGCCTCAATCGTCACCTTGCGCACTTGCATGTCGATGAACTGCTTGAGGCACTGTTGCGTTGTGCCCAGCGTGATCTCCATGCGGTTGAGCTGGCACCAGGCGATGAGCCGCACCAAGGCGCCTTCGAGCTCGCGCACGTTGGTGCGCACGTTCGAGGCGATGAACAGCGCGACGTCCGTGGGGAGGGTGACCTGCTCGCTCTCGGCCTTCTTTTGCAGGATGGCCACCTTGGTTTCAAGGTCGGGCGGCTGGATGTCCGCGATGAGGCCCCACTCGAAACGCGAGCGCAGCCGGTCCTCAATCTCAGCCAGTTCCTTGGGCGGCCGGTCAGAGGCGATGACGATCTGGCGCATGCTTTCATGCAGCGCGTTGAAGGTGTGGAAGAACTCTTCCTGCGTGCGTTCCTTTTGCGCGATAAACTGAATGTCGTCGATGAGCAGCACGTCGACTGAGCGGAAGCGGTCGCGGAAGCTGGTCATGCGGTCATTGCGCAGCGAGGTGATCATCTCGTTGGTAAATTTCTCAGCGGAGACGTAGCAGATGCTCGACGTTGGCTGACGGCGCTTCACCTCATGGCCGATGGCATGCATCAGGTGGGTCTTGCCCATCCCGACTCCGCCATAAAGGAACAGCGGGTTGTAGGCTCGTGAGGGCCGCTCGGCGACGGCCAGCGATGCGGCGCGCGCAAACTGATTGCCGTTCCCGATGACAAAATTGTCGAAAGTGTAGCGCGAGTTGAGCTGCGCCGCGGTCGACCAGTCGAATCGCCCTTGCTCCGGAGCGCGGTGGCTCTGCGACGGCGCGGGAGCCGTTGGGGCATGCGCGGGTACAGGACCAAAGCCGCCGTCCTTGCGCTGCGGCGGTATCGACGGATCGTCGATTGTGGTCACGAAGCATACGTCGTCGAATTCCAGTGATTGCAAGTCAATGGCTTCCTGAATCAGGTCGCCATATTTATCGCCGATGTGCTGGAATTCTGGTGACGGCACGCGCACATAAAGCGTTCGGCCTGCTGCATGACTGTAGCGAGTGGGCTTGAGCCAGGTCTCATAGGACTGGCGAATTACTTTCTTCTCCAGGGCTGAGAGAATCTGAACCCAGGGATTGAGAGCCGAAGCCGGCGAAACTGCGAATGCCATCGAGCGAATCCTTGCCTGCGCCGCCTATGTACTGCCGTCTTAGTTCATCCGTCGGTTTTGGCAACAGCTCTCTCTTCCAGCTAAGCCGTAGCTCGCTGTCCGATTTCGCCATGACCTGCCTGAACGCCGTTGTTCTGTCCCTGATGTACGCACCGGGACGCCGGATGAAACTAGTTCCGTGGGACGCTGGGAAACTTTCTTGAACGGTCCCGATAGTAGCACATTCAGAGATCGTTGCAATCCCTCTTTCACATTACTTTGCTCAATCTTCCGCGGGTTGCACCATCGATGGTGAAAGCTGCGAAAAAAGTTACCACGGTCATCGCGAGGCGCCGCGCAAGCCCTCGATTTTTCCCCTAGATCAGAGCACGTTCGGCGAGAACGAGAGGCCCTTGCTTGCGAAAAACGAGAGTCGCGGCTCTTGAGGACGTCGACCCGCCGACTGGATTACTGGCTCAACCTGCGATACACTTAAAGCTTGCCGTCAAGGCACAGATTCTCAAGAGGAAACAGGAGCGCATTTCCATGCCCAAGCGCACATTTCAACCCAACCGCCGCAGCCGCGTGAAGACGCATGGCTTTCGCGCGCGCATGAAGACCAAGAGCGGCGCTGCCGTATTGAGCCGCCGTCGCGCGATCGGCCGCAAGCGCGTGTCGGTCAGTGCCGGATTTCGCGACTAGCCTCGCTCCCGCCGACTCGCTTTCGCCGGAATGGATTGCGCCTTTTGCACTTCCGGCTCAATCGCTATCCGGCATTATCATGACCACCCCTCTCAAGGCTGACCTGCGATGGACTGCACGCGGCTCTGAACCTCGCCGCCAGTCCCTGACCGGTGCGCGACTATGCAAGCACGGCGACTATCAGCGCGCTTATGCTGCAGGCCGCAAACGCCAGTCGGCTTCCATGAGTTGGTTTCTGGCGCCGCAAGCCGGACCCTCATCCGGGCCGCGGGTCGGTCTCACTGCCGGTAAAGTGCTGGGCAAGGCGCATGAGCGCAACCGCATCAAGCGCCGCGTGCGTGAAATCCTTCGCCGTCACCTGGATCTGCTGCCTCAGGGCTTTGACATGATCCTGCATCCGCGCCGCGTTGTGCTCACCATGGAATTCACGAAACTAGAGGCCGAGGTTGTGCGTATTCTTCGACAGGCGAACGCAGAGGCAACTCGCATAACGCAACCTGCTCCGGCGAAGCCGATTGTATGACCCGAATTTTGCTGGCCTTTTTGGCCTTTTATCGCCGCTGGCTCTCGCCGGCGCTGCATTCTCTGAGCCGCGGCGGCTGTCGCTTTGTGCCCACCTGCTCGGAATATGCCGAGGTGGCAATTGCGACCCACGGCCCGGTGCGCGGCATCGCGCTGGCCGCGTGGCGCTTGCTGCGATGCCATCCATTCAGCCGCGGGGGGCTTGACCAGGTACCGCCCCGACGCCAGAAGCCGGGGCAGCAAGCCATTTTTCCCCACGAACCGTTACCATAGAACGAGCAGCGCCCGAGGCGCTTCTCAAACGACAGGAAGTTTCCTTTGCCCGAAATTCGCAATCCAAATCTTGAGTCGCAGGGTTCCGGCGGCGGTGGTGGCAACAGCGGCGGCGATTTCCGCAGCCTGATCACCTTCACGTTCCTTGCGCTCGCTGTTTTGCTGGGCTACCAGTACTTCAAGCCCAAGCAGGAAACGCCCGCGCCTGATGCTCAAACTCAGCAGCAGGTGCAGCAGGCCCAGCAGCCGGCGTCTCCCGCCGTTTCAGGCCAACCGGAATCCAATGTTGGCACCGCAGGAACTTCGAATGCCCAGTCGGCTACTCCAGCCATTGCCGCCACTGCCGAGACTGAGACTACGCTCGAGAACGAGATGTACAAGATTGTCTTCACCAACCGCGGCGCGCAGGTGAAGCATTGGATCCTGAAGAAATACACTGACACCTCCGGCAAACCGCTGGATATGGTGCAGCCTCAGCTTGCCGCGCGTTTCGGGAATCCGCTGTCGTACTTTACCTACGACCCGTCCCTCACGACACAGTTGAATCAGGCGCTCTACCAGGTCACGACCTCGGGCACGCAGACCTCAACCGGGCAGCTTCTGGCGCCTGCCACGCTCACCTTCCACTACGCGCAGAATGGCGTGGAGGCGGTAAAGACCTTCCATTTCGATACAAGCTACGTGGTCGACATTGACGCGCGCGTCCAGCGCAACGGGCAGCCTGTCCGCGCGCTGGTGGCCTGGCCCGCCGGACTGGGCGACATGGAGGAGTTCCTTCCTTCATCGCAAACGCGCAGCCCGTTGCCCACTCCGTCGCAGATTGTATGGGCCGTTGACGGCAAGCAGGAGACGGTGGCGGCGGCCAAGGTCAGCGGCAACGCTACGCTCGAACAGCCGTTCCAGTATGCGGCGATCACCGACCTTTATTTTGCTGCGGCCTTCCTGCCCGACAATCCTTCAGACGCTACTCTGATCACGCTGCATCACAGCGTCGATCTGGCCAGCGACCTCAGCAATCCCACCAGCCAGAAAAAGGCGAACAGTGTTCTTGGCCTGGCCATGGGTAACACCAGCGGCGAAACCCGCCTGCGCCTGTATGCAGGCCCCAAGCAGCTTGAAGTTCTGAAGACTGTCCGGGCCATGGGAACCGACGGCAAACCCGATGGCCCCACGCTCGAGCCATTGATTCAGTACGGCATGTGGACCGTCATTGCCAAGCCCCTCTATCTCGCGCTGCGTTTCCTGCGCAATGCGCTCGGCACGGGTGCTTATAACTGGGGCTGGGCCATCATCATCATCACCGTCATTTTCAACCTGGTGCTGTTGCCCACCCGGTTCATGATGATGAAATCTTCGCTGAAGATGATGCGCATTCAGCCTAAGGTCGAGGCCCTCAAAAAACGCTACGCCCATCTCAAGGTGAACGACCCCAAGCGGGCCGAGATGAACACCGAGATGATGCAACTCTATAAGGACGAAGGCGTAAACATGTACGGCGGCTGCCTGCCGATGCTTCTGCAGATGCCGCTGTTCTTCGCCTACTACAAGGTTCTGCTCAACGCCGTCGAACTGCGCCAGGCCCACTGGTTCTGGCTAACCGACCTCTCGGCGCCCGATCCTATGCACATCCTGCCCGCCCTGATCATCGTCACCATGTTCCTGGTGCAGTACATTACTCCTTCACCCGGCATGGATCCGACCCAGCGGCGCATGATGGCCTTTATGATGCCGGTCTTCATGGGATTCATCCTGTGGCACTATGCCTCGGGGCTAGCGCTTTACTGGATCACCGGCAACATCATCAACCTGGCCATCCAGATTGGGATTAATCAGTCCAGCATTGGCAAGGAAATGCACGCTATTGCAGCCCGGCGCGCGCAAAAAAAAAGCAGCAATAGCAGCCCGCGCGTAGTCCAGGGGCGCCGGTAGACAAGCAGAGCACTCTAAATCAGGACGGCGGCAAGAGCTTCGTTCACCATGGGGTGCGTGAACTGGAACCCAGCACTCGTAAGTTGATGAGGAAAGGCCCGGGCGCTGGCCAGAAGCGCTTCATCGGCGATCTGTCCAAGCGCCAGCCGCAAAGCAATCGCCGGCACCGGTAAGATGGCCGGCCGCTTGAGTTGCCGCCCTAGCGCAAGGGTGAAGTCAACATTTCGTACCGGATTGGGCGCGGTCAGATTCACCGCCCCCACCAGCCCCGGTGTCTCCATCGCAAACAGAATGGCGGCGATGGCATCCGCCAGACTGATCCAGCTCATCCATTGCCGTCCCGTGCCGAGCCGGCCGCCCAGACCCAGGCGAAAGACCGGCAGCATGGCCGCCAGAGCCCCTTCACCGCCGCCGAGCACAATGCCGAAACGCAGGTGCACGACCCTGATGCCCGCCTCTACTGCAGGCTTCGCGGCTGCCTCCCATTCCGTGCACAGCTTGGCCAGAAACCCCGCTCCGGCAGGCGACGATTCATCCAGCAATTCCTCGCCGCGGTCGCCATAGAAGCCGACCGCGGAGGCGGCCAGCAGCGTCTGCGGCGGTTGCTTCAGTCTGCTGAGCAGGCGTGCAAGCGCGTGCGTCGACTGCACCCGGCTGGACGCCAGTTCGCGTTTATAGGCAGCGGTCCAGCGATGCCCGGCCAGGCTGGCGCCGGAAAGATGCACCGCGGCAGCAACACCCTCCAGTGCGGCAGCGTTCCCCATTGCTGGTTCCACCGCGGGATTCCACGCAAGCCGGCCGCTTGAGGCGGGTGCCCCGCGCACCAGTTGCAGGGTGGGGAACTGGCGAGCGTGAAGGGCCTCGCGTAAAGCTCTGCCCAGCATCCCCGAAGCGCCGCTCAACACAACCTTGAATCGTTCTTCACTCATCTGGATATTTACCGGGCGGAACGGTCTTAGCTTTCGATGAATCGGTCACGGTTTGCTCAGTGTAGTGGAGTTTAGTACCATGGGAATAGCTTTTGATCGGGGCAACATTTGCCCTGCATACTCCGGGAGAGGTTGATGACGGAACTCGCGGCAGTTCATAGCGAACAGACCCAGAAATCACAGGTGGATACTGAAACCACCGAGAGATTTATAGCGGAAAAGCACATCGGCGAGCGCATCAAGCGGCTGAGGCTCAAGAAGTCGATGGGCCTGGTGGAGTTGGGGAAACACACCGGTCTCTCGGCCAGTTTCCTGTCGCAGCTTGAAACCGGCAGAGTGGTGCCGACCTTGCGCAACCTGGCGCGCATCGCCATGGTCTTCTCAAAAGATCTCTCCTACTTCTTCGAAACCGAGCCGCAGGCCATGTTCCGAGTGCATCGCCGCAAAGAACGGGTGCGCCTGCCGCAGACCGGGGTGGAGGAGCCAACCTACTTCTTTGAGAGCCTCGGCTACATGGTGCCCGACCGGCATATGGACCCGTATTTTGCCGAGTTCATTCCGCTGGAAAAGAGTCATGAACCAAGGGCCCACATGCACCCAGGTTTTGAGTTCCTCTACATGCTCGACGGAGCGCTCGACCTGCACCACGGCGATCATCACTGTACGCTCGAGCCGGGCGACGCGGTTTATTTCGACGCCAGCACGCCTCATTCTTATGTCTGCTCCGGCAAGCGCCCTGCCGATGCCCTGATTGTAACCATGCACCAGGCCCCGCCAGCCCAGCCGGTCACGTTGCTTCGTCCTTCTGTGCCCCGCGCGATTCCAGGCAACGCGGCACCGGCTGCATCGGGCAGCCGATAGCGGGTAGGGAATCTGGTCCCGCTACTCCGGGATGCCAGCGAAATACGCCGCCACTTCCCCCCAGTCCTTCACCCGGACAAATCCGGTTGCCGTCAGATTGTGGGGAGCGGTGTAGAGCAGGCCCTGGCCCTCAAACCGGAGCAAGTTGCGCGGCAGGTCGTCGATCAGGTAGTCGGCGCGCAGAATACGCTTGTCGCCGCAGAAGACATAGTGGGTGGGCGGGATAAACGGAAAGTGCCGCTGCAGCCAGCGATACTTCGGCCCCAGCGAGTTAGGCACGGTCATGGCCTGGGTTGCGATGAAGATTTCAAAGCGCGCCGACAGTTGCCGCAGCACCTCTTGTGCGCCGGGCATGAGTGCCAGGTCTTCGAAGAAGTCCTCGGCATCGAGGAAAGCGCGTAATTGTGCTTGGCGATCAACGGGCGTCACTTCCCACAGGCCCTTGCCGGCCAGGTCGTCTACCGTGACCAGTTCATCGAATTCCTGGTTGTAGCGGCGCAGGTGCTCGGCCAGCGTATCCGCCATCACTTCATCCATGTCCACGCAAATGCGCCGCACTGCCCGCTCCTTGATGGGGATGGGAATCGATTTCGTTGTTGTTAGAATTCCCGGTCGTCTTAGTAGAAGGTTAGCAGGGAAGAAGTGTCGTGCTTCAAGCTCCGGCTTGATGATTCGGCTTTCGGATGGCGCGACCGGTGCCGGGCGCTACTTCAGTCTGCGGCGACTTGGCTGCGGGCGCAAAAGCAGGGTCCCAGTAGAGGAGTCGTCCGCAACTATCGCACGTCAGCAGTTCGCCTTCGCGCAACTGGTTCCAGACCTGCGGGCGCACACCCATTCGGCATCCGATGCACTGCTGATTTTCCGCACGAGCGATGCCGGTGCCGCGACTGGCGGCGATGCGGTCATAGCGAGTGAGCCACTCCGGTTCAATGGCCTGGCGCAAAACCTCCCGCTCGGCCTGCAGCGCGGCCTGCTCGCGGCTGAGTTCCTGCTGATGCTTCGCAACGCGCTCGCGCGTCTTGTCCAGCGCCATGGCCAGCTGTTCCACCTGCGCTCGCGCAGCAGCCAGTAGAGCCTCCTGGGCTTCGGTGCGCTCCAGGCTGGCATACTCGTCGTTTTCCAGGCGCTCGATCTCCTGCTCGGCGAAGCGCAACTCGTGTTCAATGGCATCGGCCTGGGCTGGTGTCGTCACCGAGTCCAGTTGCGCGCGGACGTGGGCAGCCTTCTTTCGATGTCCGTCGACTTCCCGGTCCATGCGCGTACGCAGTGAGTCTTCACGGCTTAAAGCGGCGGACGCATCGGCGGCAGTGCGCTGTGCCGCGGCAAGCTCGGCCTCGGCCTGGGTAATTTCGGCCGGCAGGGCTTTTGTCTCTTTCACCAGGCGCGCCCGCTCAAGATCCACATTTTGCAGCTTTACGAGATTTTGTATGTAGGCTTGCATTCGTCTATAGGAGTTTATGCCTATGGGCCACTTGTTGCGAAATGTAGGCGTTGCGCTGGTGCTGCCAATGCATCCAACTAGGAGTAGGTTTCATACATGCAAGGTTCTTTCTGGCAACGGCACAAGGTGCTTCGATGGACTACCGGAATGGTGCTGACCGGCCTGTTGGTGCTATTCGTTGTCCTTGCCGCGCTGGCTCACCGGGCGGAGCCGTTCCTGCGCGCCCAGATCGTTACGGCGCTTTCGGCGCGCTTTCGCTCTCACGTCGAGTTGGACAGTTTCCGCCTCCGATTCGGCAACAGCCTGCGAGGCGAATGGGGCGTCTGGGCCGACGGGCGGGGTCTGCGCATCTGGCCTGCGAACAACGTCGCCGGGGCGGGCGACCCCATCATCCAACTCGGTGAATTCCGCTTTCATGCGCCATTGCACTACAAGCCCGGCGTCCCCGTGCAAATCCATCAAGTGCAACTCAAGGGGCTCGACATTCACTTTCCGCCCAGGTCGCACGCCATTCATCTCCCAACCGGGAACAAGAATTCGTCTTCGTCCGACGCAGGCTCGCAGAAGCTCACCTTTCGCGTCGACGAAGTTGTCTGCACCAATACCCATTTCGTGCATGAACCGGGTTCTCCCGGCAAATTACCGCTCGAATTCTTTGTTTCGTATCTCAAGCTGACCGAGTTGACGCCGAATGAAGGGATTACACCTCAACAAGGGATGCATTTCGACGCGAATCTAACCAATCCGCAGCCCGTGGGCACGATCCATAGCAAGGGCACCTTTGGTCCCTGGCAGGTGGACGATCCAGGCAATTCACTGGTCGCGGGTGAGTATCGCTTCGACAACGCCAACCTCGCCACCTTCAAGGGGATAGCGGGGACGCTCAACTCGACAGGACGCTACCAGGGTACATTGCGCGACATCAAAGTCGAGGGCGAAGCCGATGTGCCGGACTTCAGTCTTTCGAATTTCGGCAATACGATGGCATTACATACGCACTTTAACGCTACGGTGGACGGCACCAATGGCGACACCTCGCTGGAGCCCGTCGAAGCGACTTTGGGACGCTCGCAGTTTACAGTGCAGGGCAAAGTCGTGCGCGTTCTCGAGGATGTGCCCGGCAATCCGCCGCACAGTCTCGGCCACAAGATTGAGCTCACGGTCAATATCCCCCAGGGCCGCATCGAAGACTTCACGCGCCTTGCCAGTCGCGACCCAACGCCGCTGCTCACCGGCACTCTGGAACTGAATGCCTCGATGCTGATTCCGCCCGGAACGCCTCCGGCGCATAAGCGGATGATGATGAAGGGTCGCTTCGCGCTGGATCAGGCGGAGTTTACAAACCCAGGGGTCAAGGGTCGCATCCGAGAGCTGAGCCTGCGCGGACAGGGCAAGCTCGCCGATCTCAAGTCCAACGACCCAGACGATGTCCAGGCTCACATTCAGGGCGATTTCCAAGTGGCCCATGCGGTCATTACATTTCCCACTCTCGATTTCATTGTTCCTGGAGCCGATATCCAACTGAAAGGCGCGTATGGCCTGGATGGCGGCGCGCTCGATTTTCTCGGACACGCTCGAATGCAGGCCACGATCTCGAAGATGGTGGGGGGATGGAAAGGCTTCCTGCTCAAGGCGGCCGATCCCTTCTTCAAAAAGGATGGAGCAGGGGCGGATATCCCCATCCACATCGGGGGAAACGACAGGAATCCGAAGATAGGCCTCGACTTTCATGCGAAAGGCGCGACCTCGCCCGAGTCTCCCGATCAATCGAAATCGAAATAAGCCCAGCTCTCAAGGGGCTTCACTGAATCCTGGCAGAATCTGCACATTCGAGCGAAACAAATGGTATTGCTCGAAGACGACGTCATTCAGCCACTGTAACTGCCTTACCTGCGAAAAGGCGACTCCTTTGACAGGGCAGATGTAGTTCGTCCCGCCAATCTCGACAGGGCCATATTCAACGACAATGTCGGCGCTGACGAGTTCGTTACCTGGCTGAAGGTCTGCGAGAAGAACGAGGCGAAGGATCGCACCATCTGACGGATCGATCGCAATTTCTCCGTGGTAGGCGGCAGGTTGATTCTCAACGATGTAATGCGACTCGTTCGCAGCTACCGAGTAGCGGAAGACAGCTTCTGCTCCTTGTTCTCCCTGTTCCCAATGACTCCACGTAAGATTCCCAACAGCGGCGTCAACCAAGGCCGTGCCCAGGATAGGTCCAAATTCACCTGAAGTGGTTAACCCTTGCAGTAAGTTGTGGAGCCCGGTGGCATTCTGCTTTTCCGCACCGTCGCGGTAACTCACGACAGCCCGATACGTACCAACATGATGAAGATTGGTGTGAGATGAGAGGTCGTTCTCAAATGAGGTCGTAACTCGCCTGGCGAAGAAGTTCGGAAGATGATGCATGGCGTTCGTCACATAGTCTGCGGTTAATGCCATCATCTTCCGCTGCGTGGCAAGGTCGGGTTCTGGTAACGCCGGAATCTCGGCGGCTGGAGGATCGAGAAATGCAGACTGATCGGCAAGCACGAGGAATGCCCGCTTCGAGTGAAGTCCGGGTAGGTTCGCCATACATCGTGACAAATCTGTCTGGCTTAACCGCTCTGTCAGTTCCAAGCCCTCAATCTCGGTTGCAATCTTTCCATCTGACATGTCATGGGCGGATGCCGCAATGCTCTCCAACTGCTTTACCGTGATTTGGCGTGCAGCGAACAGCGGTTGGTACCCTCCGGCTGCGATCAGAATCAGGAGCAGTCTTGACGTCATGTGAACTGTACTTGTTCGCACTGTTTGTGCTCCATGGAACCGTTGCCTCGATTCTGATTCGATCAAATTGTACCGGACTTCAGCCTTTCGGTTTTCGGCGATACGATGGCATTACACACGCACTTTAAAGCTGCGGTGGACGGTACCAATAGCGACACCTCCCTGGCAGCCCGTCGAAGCGAGGTGGGTCGCTTATGCAGCCGATGTCACTGCCACCCCTGCGGCGCTGTGTTCCGATGCGGGGGATGAGAACAGCTGTGTAAGGCCCTCGACCAATGTGGGGTGGCTCAGAACGGCATCGCGCAGCGCAGTATAGGGGAGTCCGGCGATCATGGCAATCTGCACGGCAGCCATGATTTCCCCCGCGCCGGCACCGAAGGCCGTGAAGCCAAGAATGCGATCGCCATTAGCCTCAACGAGGCATTTGAGAAACCCGCGTGTCTCGGAAAGCGTACGCGCGCGCAGATTGCTGTCCATGGAAACTTTAAACAGGCGATATGGAATGCCTTGCGCTTTCGCTTCGCTTTCACTCAGGCCGATGCGTGCAAGCTCAGGATCGGTAAACAGACAATACGGAACTTGCCTGCCGGTGGTTACGCGATTGCCGCCAGTGAGATTGGAATGGACGACGCGGAAATCGTCAATGCTGATGTGGGTGAACTGCGGGCTACCAGCCACTTCGCCGATTGCCCAAACGCCGGGTGCGGTGGTCTGCAGGCGCTCGTTGACCTTGATGTATCCGCGGCCGGTCAGTTCGACGCCGGCCAACTCCAGCCCAAGCCGTTCGGTATTCGGAGTGCGGCCTGCCGCGACTAGCAAATCACTGCCGTTCAAGATCTTCGGCGCTCCATTCTGCTCGACGAAAACGCTCACTGAGTCTCCCGATTTTCCTGACACTCGGTTGACCTTCGCCCCCAAAAGAATATCGATACCCTCGTCTACAAGGAGGTTGCGAAGAGCATCACAGACGTCTTCGTCTTCCTTCGACATCAAGCGCTGGTTGCGATCGATTACGGAAACTTTGCTGCCAAATCGGCGCATCGCCTGGGCGAATTCCACACCAACATAGCCGCCACCGATGACGAGCAAATGTTCGGGAATTCGGTCGAGTTCGAGCGCCTCGATATGGGTAAGTGGTCGAGCTTCTGCGAGCCCTGGAATTGCTTCGATTGCCGCTCGTGTGCCGGTGCTGACGATCACGTTGGCGCCACTCAGTCGACGGGTCGTTCCGTCGGAGAGAGCGACCTCCACCACCTTCGGAGCGATGAACCGTCCTGTCCCGAGAATGAACTCCGCTCCCGTTTTCCTATAGTTTTCCAGGTACATCTCGTTCAAGCCGGACACCATCCTGCGCTTGCGGTCGCGGACACCCGACATGTCAATCGTGAAGCCGTCTTGAAGGATGCCAAATTCCCTGGCTCGCTGAAAGTACGAGACGACCTTTGCGCTGTGGATGACGTTCTTGCTTGGCAAGCACGCAATGTTAGGGCACGATCCGCCGATGTATTTTCGATCGATGACCGCGACCCTTTTTCCTTCTCCGGCAAATGTCCACGCAGCGACTGTGGATCCCGTGCCGCCACCGAGAATCACCAGGTCGTATTCTTCCGGCTGTCCTTGGAGACTTGCCATTGGGTCTGCTCCCTTCTGCACCTTGAGACCGAAAGCCGCAAAGTTTGTCCAGTCGCAATTGTCAATTGTCGTTCAGATGGCAGTGCGTCCTCCATCCACGGCGAGTTTCGCGCCGTGAATGAAACTGGCACGGTCTGTGGCCAGGAAGACAATTGCTTCCGCAATTTCCTCGGCCGTTGCCGGACGACCGGCGGGGGCCTGGGCGGCCAATTGTTCGAGACCCTCCCCCATTGCGTCCGTACCCTCCGTGCGAGTGGGCCCGGGACTGACTGCGTTCACGCGGACACCCTTAGGTCCATATTCGGCAGCCCAGGTTTTCGTCAGCAGATTGATGGCGGCCTTGCTCGAACCGTAGAGGCTCATTCCGGGCGCTCCGTAATCAGCAACCATCGTCGAAAGATTCACGATTGCCCCCTTGCCTCTCTCGGCCATCAGTGGAGCAAGCGCCGCGACCAGGAAATATGGCGCCTTCACGTTTGTTGAAAAGACGCGCTCAAACTGCTCTTCCGTCATTTCATGCGTCGGCCCGAAAGGATAGATTCCTGCATTGTTGATGAGAATATCGACGTGGCCATTTCCGAGTTCGATTGCTTTGCTGGCCACTTCGCGAGCGCTGTCTGCGCCTAGAAGCTCGGAAGAAATAAAATCCGCTTTGCCTCCTGCGGTCGCGAATTTCGTCGACCGCCTTCTTCCCGCGTTCCGCATTTCGCCCCACAACCAAGACATGCATACCAAGCTGAGCCAGTTTCCTTGCTGTTGCAAGACCGATTCCGCTCGTTCCTCCGGTTATAAGAGCTGTCGCAGTGCTGTCTGTCATGTGTAACCCCTGGGGCGATAACCGCCGGAGTTTAGATGCACACAACTGCTCCCTGGGTTTAACGAAATCAGTAGGAACCTGATGGCAGGATTTGGCATGGACCATGCGGCAGCTTTCGCTAAAATCAGCATTTGTGCGGATTTCCAGCCGTTCGTAATCTATGTAGGATCGGCGATCCTGTACAATTCGCTGTTGCCGCCTGTGGCTGGCAGCGGAGGATGCAATGGATCTACTGCTCCTGATTCCCATCGGTATTCTTGCCCTTGTTTTTCTCTCCTTTGTCTTTGGAAGCTTCTTCACCGTGAACACCGCCCAGGTCGCCGTCATCACTCGGTTCGGCAAGTTTCTCCGGGTCGCGGAGGCGGGGCTGAACTGGAAAACTCCGTATTTTGATTCGGTTTCCGGCATGGTCAGTCTTCGGGTCAATCAAATCACTTTGACTATGGAGACCAAGACCAAGGACAACGTCTTCGTCACGATTCCGATTTCAGTGCAGAATCGTGTCCGTCCTGAAAAGGTCTACGACGCGTTCTACAAGCTTTCGGATCCTGTGGCGCAGATCAAGTCGTATGTCGAGCAGGTGATTCTCGGCCATGTTCCCGGCATGACATTGGACGAGGTGTTCGCCTCACAGTCCTCGATCGCTGCGGCAGTAAAGCAGGAACTCGACGCCGATATGGCGGCATTCGGCTACGAGATTGTGAACGTGCTGGTGACCGACATTGTTCCCGATGCCAAGGTGAAGTCGGCGATGAACGACATCAACGCCGCCCAGCGCGAACAGGTAGCCGCAAGTGCTCGAGGCGAGGCGGACAAGATCCTGGTGGTCAAGAAAGCCGAAGCCGAAGCGGAGAGCAAAGCCCTCCAGGGGCAGGGCATCGCCAATCAGAGAAAGGCCATCATCGAAGGTCTGCAGACCTCGGTCGAACAGTTCCAGAAGGCGGTGGAAGGGGCGACCTCAAAAGAGGTCATGCAGTTGGTCCTGGTCACGCAATATTTTGACACGCTGAAGTCTATCGGCGAAAGCGACAAGACGAACACCCTGTTTCTTACCCATTCGCCCGCCGCCGTCAAGGAAGTCTCGGATCAGATTCTCGAGTCCATGCTGGTTGCGGGGAGAGCTTCGGTCTGATGAGCGCCGGATTCTCATAAGGGAATCAAGCCGAAATATGAGACGGCCATCGCGCGCCCGCGGCGATAGCTTGCCTCAAAATCCGTCCGCGCATCTCAGTCCAATGTGTTAGTTTGTCTTCCGTCACACCGTTGCCAAATCCATGAGCAGCGGAAACACGGGGCCCTGGTGGCAGATCTTCGTCACTGGGGCGTCCTGACGAGGAGAACCGCAATGCACTGGACCCGTAACATCGCATCCTATGCCACGTCCCTGTTCATCGGGGCCGCCGTTCTAGCTGCCGCTGGGCAAAGCACGCCCGCACAGCAGTCCAACCCAACCGCCAGCGAACGCGATTGGTGGAAGAACTCCGTCCTTTACGAGATCTACCCGCGCAGTTATCAAGACACCAGCCGCGACGGTATCGGCGACCTCAACGGCATCACCCAGCGCCTTGATTACATGAAAACACTGGGCGTTGACGCCTTCTGGCTCACACCCATCTACCCATCGCCCCAGGTGGATTTTGGCTACGACATCTCCGACTACGAAAACATCGATCCGCAGTACGGCACCCTGGCCGACTTTGACCGCCTGATCGCCGAGGCCAACAAACGCCGCATCCGCGTCCTCATGGACATGGTGATGAACCACACCTCCGACAAGCACAAGTGGTTCCTCGAGTCGCGCTCCTCGCGCAACAATCCTTATCGCGACTGGTATGTCTGGCGCGACGGCAAAGGCGAGACCGCTACCTCAAAGGGTGAACCGCCCAACAACTGGCAGTCTGATTTTGGCGGTTCGGCATGGCAGTGGGATCCGAAGACACGCCAGTACTACTACCACAAGTTCTATATCCAGCAGCCCGACCTGAACTGGAATAACCCCAAGGTCAAGGAAGCTTTCAAAAACATCATGCGCTTCTGGCTCAAGCGGGGCGTGGCCGGATTTCGCTTCGACGCCATCACGACTCTGTTTGAGGACCCCAGCCTAGCCGATGAGAAAGAGATTCTGGGAAAGGACGGCAAGCCAATCATCGACGCATTCGGTGAGCCCGAACTGGATGATTCGCTCACCAACAACCTTCCTGAGGTCCATCCCGTCATGCAGGAGATGCGCCGCGTCGCCGATGAGTTTGACGCCACCCAATTCCCGGGCAAGCGCGTGCTGATTGGCGAAACCTACTTGCCCAATGTCGCCGAGCTCGCCAAGCAGTATGGAACGCCAGAGAAGCCTGAGTTTGAACTGCCCATGGATACCCAGTTGGGTTTCATCAACAAGCTCGATGTGGCCGAGTTCCGCTCAAAGCTCGATGATGCGGAGAATCATCTCGACGGCCAGACTCCGCTGCTGCTTTTTGACAACCATGACAACCCACGCATCGACGCCCGTTATGGCGACGGCGTCCACAATACTGACATCGAGCGCGTGATCTCCACCGTCCTCTTCGCCAGCCGTGATGCCGCGCTCTTTTATTACGGCGACGAGATCGGGATGAAGACCACTCCGCCGACCAGCCGGGACGAGGTGAAGGACCCCGTCGGCATTCGAGGCTGGCCCAAGGAGAAGGGCCGCGATGGAGAACGCACGCCAATGCAGTGGGACAGCTCCGCCAATGCCGGATTTTGCCCTGCCGGCGTCAAGCCTTGGCTGCCCGTCCCGCCTGACTACATCACCGTCAACGTCCAGGTTCAGCAGCCCAACCCAACCTCGCTCCTGAACTGGTACGAGAGCCTCATCCATTTGAAGAAGACCAACCCCGTCTTCGCTGAGGGCTCGCAAACCATGCTGGATACCGACAACGACAAAGTATTGAGCTGGGTGCGCCAGGTGCCCGGTTCGCCTGCCGTGGTGGTTTCTCTCAACTTCACCGCTGATCCGCAAAGCGTTAGCCTGACGGTACCCGGTGCGACCTTCGGCTCCGGCAAGCTCACGACTCTGCTCAAGACTCCCGGCGCGCAGGATCCTGCCTCGCTTCAGAGCATCGAGCTTGGTCCGTTTGGGGTTTACGTCGGCGAAGTGCAGCCCTAGCTCAAGCCCTCCACGCGGTTCATTTGGGGCTCTTGGCATCGCCGGAAGTCGCCGCCAGGGGCCAATCAGATGTATTCGTCGGAATCGTTTTCCGTGCTACTGAACGCCGGATTGGGGGCCTGACCCTCAGCTTGGCGAAGCCGAGTGAGGGTTTTGCGGTAGAACCAGGCGGCCGCCATACCGCCGGCCAGTGCCGAAGCCGCGGCAACGATTCCCACCTTCAGCCAACTTGTCGGGCGTGCGGTTTCCGCTTGTTCCGAAGTTACAGTTTCTAAATGGTTTGTCATGTGGCGAGGGGCGTTCTCCGTTCAATTTTCTGACTGCAGATCAGGTTCGAAGCTGGACAGTCCATTCGATGCAAGAAGGTGTATAAAGTGTCAAATTCCCACATTGCGAGAAACTTTCAATTTTGGTATTTGCTTTCTATCGAATCTATAGTAAGGTGTATATATTCCAGTGATGGAGGCGGTAGAGTTACCGCACCGGATCTGGAAGTAGTTTGCGTCACTGGCCTCCCGGCACGAACAGCAAAAAGTTCGTGCCGTTTTTTTGTCGGTCAAAAACCTGCCAGTCCGCCTTCCCTAAGATCTCGACCGCACTGCCCAAAATCTCCACACTAGAAACCGCTCTCGCCGCGTGCGCCAGTCTACAATGGTTTCGAGAGAGCACCCGATATGAATTGGACAAAATACCGCTGGGCCTTGGGTTTTGCCGTATTTGCGTTGACTGCGGCCAGCTACGCGCAGTGGTCGAATCCGGCCGAAGATGTTCCTGCCTACCATCCCTCGGCTCCCCTCAAGGTCAGCGCCTTGCCGCCCATCCTCTCTGGGGCCAAGCTGACCGGCGAGAACTTCCAATACCCATGGCAGGTCCATGTTTACCAGCAGGCGGCCAAGGTGGGAAACGTGCTTTATCAGCTTCCCTGCAACTGCCGCTGCGACCGGTCCCTGGGCCACACCAGCCTGCGCAGCTGCTTCGAGGGGCTGCACGGCACTGAGTGCTCCACCTGCGCCAAGGAAGCTCTCTTCGCCTACCAGCAGACCAAGCTGGGCAAGTCGCCCGCCGAGATTCGCGCCGCCATCAGCCGCCACCAGTATGAGGCCATCGACCTCGAGCGGCAGTAGTCGGATCGCCCAAACCCAAATTGGGCGTAGAATAAGGATTGCAGCACGAGCCAGTTGGCCCGGCTCGCACCCAATCCCCGCCGAATCAAGGTTTGGCGCCGGGATCCCCAGCGGTCGTTGTCGATGGGGTGGAATAGTGGGGGCGTCACGGTTTCGACGGGATCGCTTGCGGCAAGGAGGCATGCCGGGGTGTGGGCACCCGTAATCGCCTGCAAAACAAAAGTTGCCAACGATAATCTGGCACTTGCAGCTTAATTAACTAAGCTGCCGTCTTTCGCGGCCTTGCCTATGGGCTGCGAGTAAGACGTCATTCAGTAGGCTGGTGGCTGCTTCTCGGTCCGTGTTGCAGCCATAAGATCATCGGACTAGCTTCTGGCGTATTTTGTCCGTTCTGAGCGCCAGAAGTGAAACCTCCGGAACTGGACTGAGCATGGATTCTCCTGGCTGACATCGATTTCGGACGCGGGTTCGACTCCCGCCGCCTCCACCATTTATTTCTAATAACTTACACGCGTTGATTTCAAAATCGTACGGTAGATTGAACCCACGTCCGAGAAACGAACTTGAGGACGCCTCCGTTCATTGGCGCTCGAAAGAGCTTGGTCCTGGTACCAAATCACGTCCTGAATGCATCCAGATCATTAAGATTTAGCGCTTGCAGAGAAAGTCGGAGCGCTTTTCCTGGGGACGATAGCTTGTCCGTGAAGCCGGGTGTGGGGCCCAGCTGGATTGGATTTGTAAACACTGGCCAACTTATCAGTCCCGATCTGAAAGAACGGCAACACTTCGAGGAAGGACGTGCACTACGAATCGATTTGTGTGGTAATTCAGTCGTTAAGCACCTAGGATTACGATTCATCTGTCTGCGTGTCGCCCCGACTGCGGACATTCGGCCAAATTGGTAGCCGCATGGAGACCCAGTAGGGATTGAGACGATTTTCTCGGAGGAAGTGACAAACATGAAGAGGCTTACTACGAAGGCCATGATCGTGGTCGTATGCGTCGTGTGCGCCTGCAGCCATGCACCGGCACAGGAAGCGAAACCAGACACGGTACTACTCAATGGAAAGATTTTTACCGGGGCCGCTTCGCGTCCTTATGTGCAGGCCGTGGCCATCCTAGGCGATCGCATTATGGCGACTGGCGATATGAAGACGATCCAGGCGATGGTCGGTCCAAAGACCAATGCCATTGATTTGCACGGCGCTACGGCAATCCCGGGTATCAACGACGCTCATCATCATTTCCAGCTCGGGCCGCCGGAGGTCGACGTCGATCTGCACGCGATGAACCCAACGTGGGCGCAGGTAAAGGATGGCATTGTGGCCGCCATCGCCAAGAACCCTCCAGGCAGCCTGATATCGGTAAGCATCGGATTCAGGGTCTTCGGAGACCCATCAATCGACCGGGATGCGCTCGATCAGATTGCGCCAAACAACCCAGTCTCGTTGGGCACGTTCACCGGCCATGGGATGATCCTGAATACGGCGGGCCTGCGCTTCTACAACATCTCCCAGAACCAACCTGACCCTCTGGGCGGCCGCTTCGAGCGCGATGCGAAGGGCCGGCTGACCGGTACCCTGCGTGAATACGCGATTATGAACATCGAGCGCGCGGCGGCCGATCGTGTTCCTGAAAGTGCGGCGATCGCGCAACTTCGGCAACAACTGGATGAAGAGGCGAAGTACGGCGTCACATCCATCCAGGAGCTTTCCTTCTCCATGGCACCGTCCCGTGCCGTTTCCTTGCTTGCGGCCATTCCGACGCAGATTCGCATTCGCGTGGTGCGGATGCCGGGAACTACTGCGGCCGGTCGCGATATTGACGAGGGAAAAGGCGTGCCGGCCCATCCGGCAAGCCTGATCACCGTGAGTGGGTCGAAGTGGCTGGCGGATGGCGTAGGGGTTGAAGGTACCTTCACCCCGCGCGGAGAATGGAAACTGCCGGCAAATCCGCCCTTTGATTCTCTCGTTACCGACCTGCCGCTCGAATTCCCAGAGCGGGAATACCGGGCCATGCTGCAGGAATCTCTCAAGAACAACGAACAGTTACTGCTTCATGTCTCCGGCAATCGGTCGGTGGAGACGATCCTCGATGCCGTCGACGCGTCGGGCGGAAAAAGCGTATGGAATGGCCGCCGGCTGCGCTTTGAACACGGTGATGGCATTTACCCGGACCAGTTTGCACGTATCAAGCAGGACGGCATCGTCGTCGTGCAGAATCCGCTCCATCTTGCCCCTATCGTACCGCCTGGGGAGGTGGCGTTTGAGAAAGCCCAGCCCTTAAAGTCCCTGCTGGCCGCGGGCATTCCGTTAGCCCTTGGCTCGGATGCGCCGCCCAATCCTTACCTCGATATTATGTTCGCGACGAACCCCGGCAATCGGCCATCGGAGGGGATCACGCGGGAGCAAGCAGTTACCGCGTACACGCGCACATCGGCGTACGCGGAGTTTCAGGAGAAAGAAAAAGGCACAATTGAGCCGGGCAAGCTTGCTGATATCGCAGTGCTGTCGCAAGACATATTCACGGTGCCAATTCCTGAATTGCCCAGGACGGTGTCGGTGTTGACGATGGTAGGCGGCAAGGTCGTCTACAAAGCTGCGGACACGAAATAGGACCGCTCTCGTACCGATCCATTGAACGTTTCCAGCGACAGCCGTCGTCCAGCACAACGGCGCATCTCGCTCACAACACAGACTGATGATGGTTCGTACCGAGTGACGCCCCAGGTTCCAGGAATGCTATTCCGCGTATTACGCCGCGGCAAAGCACATGGCCGAAGTCGGTTTTCCGGACCAGCGACTTGTCAAGGTTGGGCTGTTGCCAAAGCCCCCATCATGCTCGGACAAGCATAAACTGGTTTTGGAGAGTTGCCGGGCCCCAACGCTTGGAAAGGACCTTTAAGATGCGGCCGTACAGTAAACGTGCAGTCAATTTGGCATTCTGGGCCTTTTGATCGTTCTAGCCGCTCGTAAACTAATAAGTTGCTTGTTTTCATAGGCATAAAAGGTTCGACTCCCGCCGCCCCACCAGTAACATATTTATTTTCAATAAATTAGAGACGATAAGCGCAGAATAGGCGAAGAGCGCTGCATCCTCCAGACTCCAGCCTGAGCGCGATCGACCGCAGTACAAAGAATGCCGAGGAAGCTCTCACTCGGACAGTCTTCGAGCATGCCGATCGTCGTCAAAACCGTTATCGTCCTTTGCGCCAATCGGAATTGCCACGGTGTTCACCTTAACTTCTTTCGTCCCATTGATGGACGCCCACGCGGCGGCGATTGACGCTCTCATGCACCCTGAAGAACGTGGAGCGTTGTTGCTGTTTTCGGCTGCGGCGCCGGCCGCGCGTAACCTTTTGGAACATAGGAACAGCTTGGCTCTTCAGCGTATGGGTTTCCGGTCAGAGCATGCGCGCGGGCCCGCGATCCTCCGCAAATTTCCTTGAACTCGCAGGAGCCGCACTTTCCCTCGAGTCTTGACGTGTCGCGCAAATCGCGGAACAGGGGCGAGTAGCGATAGATCGCGGCTAATTTCTGCTCGCGGATACTGCCGGCCGAGAGAGGAAGGAAGCCACTGGGGAACACTTCTCCTTTATGCGAGATGAAGACAAATCCCTTTCCGTCGTTGAGACCGCGCGGTGCGCGCCCAATTGCGTCGACGGCTCTATCGCGCTGTGAGGCCTTGTCGATTCCCAACTGGCGTTCAGTGACTCGTTGTTGCAAAAGATAGCGCCTGTAATGCTGCGCCTCGGTCGTTTTGATGTCGAAGCTCGCGGTCTTGGACAGACTATAGAGCTTCGCAAAGACCGATTCGAACTCCTCCGCGTTCAGTAGATCATTCAGCTTTCCACGTCCGGTAGGAACGAGGAAGAAAACACTCCAAAGCGTGATCTTCAGCGTTTCCATCAAGGCAACGATGCTGTCAATCTCATTGATATTCCTGCGGCTGAATGTGGTGTTGATCTGCACCGGTAATCCGATTTCATTTGCCCAGCGCACGGCGTCGAGCGTTCGCGCGAATGACCCGCTCATTCCGCGAAATGCATCGTGAGTTTCAGCGCTCGCACCATCCATGCTCACGGCCAACCTGGCAAGACCGGAATCTTTGAGTCTGACAACGACTTCCTTTGTCAGCAAAGGCGTAGCGCTAGGCGTCAGAGAAACTCTGACTCCAACTGAACGGGCATGCGCGATCAGTTCAAAAAGATCCGGCCGTTTAATCGGGTCGCCTCCCGTCAACACAAAGACGGGAACCTTCAAGGCGGCGATCTGGTCGATCAGATGTTTGCCCTCATCTGTGCTGAGTTCCATGAGGCTGCGGTCCGGCTGCGCGGATGCGCGGCAGTGCACACAGGCGAGGTCGCATGCCTGGGTCACTTCCCAGATAGCGATGAATGGTCGCTCGTTGAAGTTGGTCGTGTTGATTTGCGGGTTCATGAACTTATGAGACAGTGTGAGACTGGCAGATGCAGTGACCAAAGTCTCAGGCTGGGCCGCTTTGTCGGGAACGAGGCTTCACGATTCTTCAGTCTTCAATTCTAGGTGACCATCAGCGAGCGGCGACCCTGCTCGACATGAATGAGGGCGCAGATTTCCCGACAATGCCGTAGAATTCCCGAGTGACCGCTGAACGCACCGATCTCGCTACCGCCCTCGGGAAAACTGCACTCTTGTCGAGTCTCACGCCGACGGAGTTGAAAATGCTGGCGGCGCGAACAGTCCGCAAACTATTCAGCACCGGAGAGATGCTCTTTTCAGAAGGCGAGCCCTGCAATGGCCTTCACATCATCGCACAGGGAAAAGTCCGCATTTTCAAGTCATCCATGAGCGGCCGTGAACAGGTTCTTGCGGTAAACGTTCCAGGCGAATCAGTCGCGGAATTGCCGGTCTTTGATGGCGGCCCGTTTCCGGCTTCCGCAGTTGCGATCGAGGATGCAGAGATTGCATTCATCTCGCGGCGCGATTTTCAGGCGTACTGCATGGAACACCCTGAAGTCGCTCTAAAGGTGCTGCAAGTTGTTGGTGCCCGGTTGAGGCGGCTTGTTGGAATCATTGAGGAATTGTCGTTTACAACGATTCGCCAGCGCCTCATATCGGCGCTGCTCAAACTCGCGCAAAACGACGGCAAGCAGAGTCCTCTCGGAATCGAGTTTCAACTGCCGGCGACCCATCAGGAACTGGCCAATCAACTGGGAACGGTCCGCGAACTGGTTTCTCGCAATCTCATGCGGCTGCAGGCAGAAGGACTACTTGAAGTAGATGCGCGCCAGATCGTCGTGAAAGATCTGCCCGGCTTAAAGGCACTTCTGGAGACTTCTTCTTAAACCTTCCGGCTCCGAGTGACATAAGTTACTGCTCAACTCTCCCTTGACCGCTACGGTTGCAAGTGGAGAGTGATTATGTGTACCGCAGCTCAGTCTATTCGGGAAATCGTAACCAGGCAGCCCTCCGCAGCCAAAATCTTCCATCGATTTGATATCGACCTTTGCCTGCAGGCGGACTTATCGCTCGAAGGGGCGTGCCAGAATCTGCAGCTCTCCGTCGATCAAGTCCTCGAAAAACTGGCCGATGCCGAAGCCCATGGATGCAGTGGCGTGGCCTTGAATCCAGAGACTTTCGCTCTGGGCCGCCTGATTCAACATATCGTCCGGGTTCATCACTATTGCGTTCGACAAGAACTCCCGAGGCTCGCTGAGATGGCCTCGAAGGTGGCGGCGAAGCGCAGCGATCGAGCGCCCGAACTGGCAAACATCGCCGAGCTGATTGAAAGACTGCGCGGCGAGATGTATGCGCATATCCAGAAGGAAGAGCAGGTCCTCTTTCCATTCATCTCGCAAATGGATCAGGAATCGATCGTCGCTTATCCACCCGCGCACGCTTGCTTCCGCTCGGTTATGCACCCAATCTTCATGATGGAGCAGGAGCACGAATCCGCCGACCATTTAATGGTTGAACTCAGTCGCCTTACAAATCATTTTGAGCCGCCCTCATGGGCTTGCGCGACTCATATCGCTCTATTCTCCGGGCTCCGTGAATTTGAGTCCGACTTGAAACAACACGTTCATCTTGAGAACGACGTTCTGTTTCCTCGCGCCATTCAACTGGAAGCAGAAATCAAGGCGAGGAGATAATCGTGGCTACGATTGCGTTGTTCGATCACGCGGTCTCCACCGCCGCAGCCGGTGAGAATGCACAAATTACTGCTCGCGAACGCCAGAAGAGCCTCATGCTTCGCGCCTGGATCGTGAGCGGTTTGTTCTTTATGGCTCTACCGGGAACTCTTTTGGGATTTTCGAACCTGATGGCGATCAGCGCGCATCATGGGCTGGGCGCATTGCCCGCGGCATGGTTGGAAGGACACGGTCATGCTCAAATGTTTGGCTGGATTGGAAGTTTTATTCTTGGCATTGGATTCTATTCACAACCCGCGCATGGACGGTCCCTCCTTCGCGTCCCCATGTCGTGCTTTCTCTTGTGGACATCCGGCGTCGCGATGCGCTGGTTTGCCAACATCTATGGATGGCACTGGCGTGCGCTTGTCCCCCTTTCTGCGGGATTCGAGCTTGTCGCGGTGCTTCTCTTTCTCCTTGCAGCCTCAAACCATAAGCGCCCCGCACCATCTCAGGGAGATCAGGCGAAGACTCCCATGGAACTCTGGATGCTCTCCGTTCTGATCGGTACCGCTGGGCTCGCATCCGCTGTCATCTTCAATTTTGTCGAGTGCGTTCGATTGGGCGTTCAGGGCAATCTGCGGTCGTTCCCTCACTCAATCGATCAGAAGTACCTGGTTTTGCTCGGCTGGGGATTCGTCGTTCCCGTGGTCTGGGGATTCTCTGCACGATGGTTGCCGTCGTTCCTCGGAATATCGATGCCTAAAATTCGTTGGTTTAGGGCAGCCTTATGTCTGGACCTGGCGGGCGTTATCTTCGGCGTGGCTGGCTGGTCCAAGCTGGCAACCATCTTGTTTGCCCTGAGCGCGCCTGCCATTGGTGTGGCTCTCCGCTTCGCAGAAAAGCCGCTTGGGCGTGCCAAGATCCGTGGAATTCATCCAAGCTTCCCAGTCTTTGCACGTCTGCCATATGTGTGGCTCATCGTTGCCGCGTTCATGGGTGTCTGGGCCGCATTTGCCGATGTGCATGGCGGCATTTGGGGCGCCTCGCGTCACGCGCTGACGGTCGGCTTTGCCGCTACAATGGTGTTCGCAATTGGACCGCGCATTCTGCCTCACTTCGCCGGCATACAGAGCATCTTCAGCAAACGCCTCATGCTTGCAAGCCTGTTATGTCTTCAGACGGGATGCATGTTGCGCGTTTTTTCTGAGCCGCTCGCATATGAGGGATTGACCTCTTTCGCGTGGAAGGTATTACCTGTTTCAGGAATCTTGGAATTGTCTGGAGTGCTGATCTTCGCGACCAATCTTGCGCTCACATTTCTGCTGGGCCGGCAAATATTCTGCAGTCCGAGGGAAGGAATGAGGGCGTAATACTTATCGCCACATCAAGGAATCTGTTGCATGCCGGTTGAAATGCTAGACACTCTCGTCGTAGCAGACTAGCTCAACTTGATTGCCCTCGGGGTCGGTTACGTAGAGCGACCGCCAATGTGCCCATGCGTGCGTTGTGACTTCCACGGTGAGCCCTAATCCATCCAGTCTCTTCCGTTCGTCAGCAAAATCAAGGGGAGCTATTTCGAACGCGATGTGGTCGATAGTGGTAGTTGCCGCATCTATCCCGCGATAGCCGGGGGACTGGGAACGATCGAATAAGGCGAGGACTTGGGTGTGACCGCCGTAGCCTTCCGCAATCTTGAAGAATGCGCAGTCTGCAAACCGGTTTATCAGAGGCAGGCCGAGGATTTCTTCGTAGAACTTCTGCATCGATTCAAGATTGTTGACGCGGAGTGCGATCTCCCCGATGCCGCGTACCGCCGTGCACTCCTTTTTCCCGGTAGATGACACCATGACGAACCTCCGGAACTTGAAGTTCCTTCCTCTCGATTATGGCGCCATCATCCAAAGAAACCGTTGTCCACCTGAGAATCGTTCTTTCTGCCGGGGGGCTTACCCTTCAAAGGTCGTTTCTTCGCCTGGATGCGCCCACACATATGTGGCACCTAGCCATGATCGGCCCGGGGGCGCTTCCTCAAGATGCGGCAGAAGTGCCCACATTCCGATCAGCGCCAGGCCCACCAGGTTGGGAAACAACAAAGGGGCCATCGGAGGAGCGCCATTGACCAGTTTGTCGAAAATGCTATGACCCGGCTCTACAAGATTCGCCTGGATGTGAAACCAGAATCCCAACACTCCGACCAAGGCCTGCGTCATCATTACGATTAGACACACATCCATGAATCGCTGCGTCACGGTAAGCACGAGGGGAGCGATCAGAAAGCCTGTCGCCAGGGCTGATGAGAAGACGGGAATCCATTCGGTCTTTGCAAAGAATCCGTTTGACGCGTGATCGGTCAGTGACAGCACGAAATTTCCAAAGAAGCCGCCTAACGCCAGAAAGATGACCCACCGTGCCCACTCGGCGCTGCGCGAGTCCACCATTCGATTCATGAGAAGTAAAAAGCCAAGTCCCGTATACGCAAGCGGCGCTGCGAACGGTGCCGCGTACGTAAGGCTCTTGAGTGTTCGATCCAGAAAGAATCGGCTCTCCAGATGGTAGAGGACGCCACCCAATCCAACCAGTATCGAGAGCCAGCCAATCATGTATCCGACATCCCGCCACGGGGCTTCGAAGTGTCCGATCCAGCGCAACGCAATCATGACAACTAAAACCGCCGGCGCTCCGATGGAAAAATAGAGAGGGATGTACTCTGCGGCCTTCTGGAAATGATTCACCGAGTGAGCGATGTAGATGTCAGCGGCGAGAATCGCAAGATTCGCGGTAACGAAGAGCTCGACCCACAGTTGAGGATCGTGCGCCCACCGAAGGCGCTTGTCCGCAACGAGACTTTGCAAGCGAAGGAGTAGTTTACTTGTGGTCATGCTGTCCCCGCATTTCGTCGGCATCATGTTGTAGCTCGACAGTCTTTGAGAGCAGTTCATAATTCCCGTGCCACTGCACGAAATCGGCACCACCCATGAACGCTCCGTGCTTTGATGTACGGCCGTCATAGTGCCAGAGATTGAAATAGGTAAAGTCGATAGGGTGTGTGAAGGGCGGTCCCGTCAAGGTCCCATCCTTGTGTAAGCCGTCCATGATGGCCTTGGCAGCGAGAACCTTGGCGTTGGTGCTGTCAATCACTTGCTCACCCTGGTTATAAACCCGATCCACGAGCGCCTGAGTGTGGCACTGCGTACAGACCTGCTTCATGTTGATCTGCGCCTGCAAGTAGTTGGGGCGATGGGTCGTGACAGCGTCCGCGAGGTACCAGCCGAGCCGGTCGGATGGGTTGTGGGTCACCTTGAGGCCATTGATGCCGCTCATGTGGCAGGTGGCACACGTTGGCACAAACATGTCCCGCGTCGTCAACGTGCGCGGATCGGCATCGAGGTTGAGCAGATTGCGCTGCGCCGCGAACATCACACCGTGCTTGGACTCGTTGTAGATCTCCATCTGTGAGTGGTCCGGACCCATATGGCATTGACCGCAGGTAGTCGGAAGGCGTGCCAGAGCAACAGAACTGGTGTGGCGAGAATGGCACTCGGTACAGGTCCCGATTGTGCCATCTTCATTCGGCTTTCCGATAGCATGGCACTGCTCGCATCCCGATTTGATGGCAGGATGCCCCTCCGGCAATGTCAGAGGGTTGGGAGGACGTTTCGTGCCGCCTGGCTGAAACTGTTCGCTGAAGGCAACCTGTTCCGGACTCAAGCCCTTTTCTCCATGGACGGCGGCCCAACTCGGCGCCGCGTGGCGGCTACGGAGGAATTCCTGATAGATGTTCTCGTGGCAGGAGCGGCAATTGCCAGCCGTAAGGTGAGCGCTAATCACAAATCCGTGGTGATCCACCTTCTGCTGGCGGGGCCCGGGTTGGTGGCAGTCGAGACAATTCACATCTTTCTTCGCGTGAACAGACATCTCGTATTCGTGAACGACCGAGTATTGAAGGCGAGCGTGACATTCGGCGCATTTTCCTGAAGCCCGGACAAAATCCGCGGTCGGCTGAGCCGTTTCGACGTTCGGTCGCGCTCGATTCACGAGAAAAGCGGCCAGAATGAGCGCAAATGCAATGACGACAGCCAGGAATACGGAGCGAAATGACATTTGGCGGGCCCCCGAGGAATTGGGTCTGAGTCTGCGGGCAGATGATGTAACGTTCCCGCCCGAAACATGACATTCCGAACTCTAACAGGCAAGCCGATTAACCTGCACGAAAGACCAAATAGAGACGACGGTATCCGGTCCCCAATCAATTTCTCGCGCCGAGTGACTAAAGTCCCTGCAACGCTGCGCACCCGACGCTACCGTGGTCTTAGCGCGGCGTAGTGCGCGGTTCGTCGAGGAGAAATTATGTCCTACAAGCGTTATTGGGTGGCACTGGCCATCGTCATTATTGGATCTTTCGCCGTTCTCGGAGGAGTTGGCAGGAAGATGATCAGCGAAGCTCCGCCCATTCCAGATGTCTACAACACAGACGGGCAGCTTCTCTTCACAGGAGGTTCCATCACCGATGGGCAGGGCGTCTGGCAGTCCATCGGCGGACAGGAAATTGGTACAGTCTGGGGCCATGGCGCTTACGTTGCGCCCGATTGGAGCGCCGACTGGCTGCACCGGGAATCGGAGATCCTGCTGAACACCTGGGCTGTCAGGGCCGGGGCGGCCAATTTCGACGCTCTA
Organism: uncultured Acidobacteriaceae bacterium; assembly: GCA_963800145.1. Lineage (GTDB taxonomy): Bacteria > Acidobacteriota > Terriglobia > Terriglobales > Acidobacteriaceae > Telmatobacter. Next base: position 1,262,918 of record CAWCZX010000003.1, read on the forward strand.
GGGCCCGACCAGCAGGCCATCTTCAAGGCTCGCCTGATTCGCGAGATGCGAACCAACACGTACGATGCCGTGCGTAATCGGGTCACACTGAGTGCTGACCGCGCGGCTGCATTTGAGCAGCTTCGTGCTTACTACACCGACGTTTTCGCAACAGGCCGGTCCGAATACGCAATCCCTGGCGGGGCACTCACCAACGCTGCGAAGCAGCATCAACTGGCCGCGTTCTTTTGGTGGACCTCGTGGGCTTGCAGCACAGAACGTCCGGGATCCGAGACGACATACACAAATAACTGGCCGCATGAACCCTTGATCGGCAATGTACCGACATCAGGCGTTGTCCTCTGGAGCGTACTGAGCTTCGTCGGCCTGCTCGCGGGAATCGGTGGCCTGGTCTGGTGGTACGCGTCGCAGGAAAAGGAACTCGTTCATGGGCCTTATCCGGAAAAGGATCCATTCCTCGCATTCAAACCAACCCCGTCGCAGCGTGCGACGCTGAAATACTTCTACGTGGTGGTAATCCTCTGGGGCGTCCAAATTCTGATGGGTGTTTTAACCGCGCACTACGGTGTCGAGGGCCAGGCCTTCTTTGGATTTCCGCTCGCTAAATATCTGCCCTACGCCGTCACACGAACCTGGCATCTTCAAATCGCTATTTTCTGGATAGCGACGTCTTGGCTTGCCACCGGACTTTACGTTGGACCTGCTGTCAGCGGTCACGAGCCGAAGTATCAGCGGCTTGGTGTGAACGCACTTTTCGGTGCGCTGATTCTCGTAGTCGGAGGATCGCTCGCCGGCGAATGGCTTGGCATCCAACAGCGTCTTGGCAACATGTGGTTCTGGTTCGGCAGTCAGGGATATGAATACGTCGATCTCGGGCGCTTCTGGCAAATCCTCCTCTTGATCGGCCTGGTGCTGTGGCTTGTATTGATGGTCGCGGCTCTCAAACCAGCCCTCGCTCGCAAGAGTGAGGACAGATCCCTGCTTACGCTTTTCCTCATTTCCAGCATTGCTATACCGCTCTTCTATTCAGCCGGACTGATGTACGGTCAGCGCAGCCATCTTGTGACCGCCGAATACTGGCGCTGGTGGGTGGTTCACCTCTGGGTCGAAGGCTTCTTCGAAGTATTCGCAACCGTTGTCATCGGGTTTCTGTTCACGCGGCTCAAGCTCATCGAAATTCGCACTGCAACGAAAGCTGCGCTCTTCTCGACAACCATCTTTCTGTCCGGCGGAATCATCGGCACCTTTCATCACCTCTACTTCGCCGGCGCAACCCCGGCGGTGATTGGGCTGGGAGCGATCTTCAGTGCATTTGAAGTGGTCCCACTGACATTGATCGGATACGAAGCATGGGAGAACATCCGGCTCGCACAACCGACCAAAAAGTCTCAGTGGATCGCCAATTACAAATGGCCCATCTACTTCTTCGTCGCAGTCGCATTCTGGAATCTGGTGGGAGCAGGCCTATTCGGATTCCTGATCAATCCGCCGATCTCCCTCTATTACGTCCAGGGACTCAACCTGACTCCAGTTCACGGTCACACCGCTTTGTTCGGCGTGTATGGAATGCTCGGTCTCGGCCTGACTCTGTTCTGCTTGCGCGCTCTAATGCCAGGCCGCAAATGGAAAGAGAGACCGTTGAAGCTATCGTTCTGGTCACTGAACCTGGGCTTGATCTTCATGGTCATCCTCAGCATGCTGCCGGTGGGACTGTTGCAGGCATGGGCATCGATTGAACGCGGCACTTGGTACGCGCGTTCGGCGGAGTTCATGCAGTCTGGATCAATGCAAATCCTTCGCTGGATGAGAGTCCCCGGGGACATCCTGTTCACGATTGGAGCAGCATTGTTTGCCTGGTTCGTCTTTGGACTCTTGACCGGACATTCATTCGATGACAAAGAGACTTCAGACAGAAACACTGGGTCCGAACTCGAAGGAGAAAAGCACGAAGTCGCCCTGGCGGGCCGCTGAATAACTTGCCGAACATGCTTGCGGTTTCTTCGATCGGTCAGGGCCTCAAAGACGCTGCAACTGCAATCAGAACGCTGAAGACGGGTCACCCCTACCATGTCCGGTCGCGCCGACTAGGTTGCGACCGGACGGTCTCTTCAAGACAACCTCCGCGCCAGACAAATCGAACGTGCCCGGAACAGCGGTACGATCGCCGACCCGTCAGGTCTCGTTCTGTTGCAGACGCAGCTTAGCGCAGTTCCAAAAAGCCGCCGGCTTAATCCTCTTGTGTCTGAGTGATCAGGTAACGCTCGTAGCCGATCTCATTGATCTGGTGGACCTGCGCCTCCAGCCAGTCCACGTGGCCCTCTTCGTCCCTCAGCAGCTTTACAAACAGGTCACGGGAACCATTGTCGCCGTTCTCCACGCACACCTTTATCGATTGGTTGTACGACTCAACCGCCTCATGTTCAAGGCTCAGATCAGACTCAATCATCTCTTTGACGGACTTACCGATCGTGAGGGACATCGGTTCCATCTTCGGTATGCCGTCAAGAAACAGGATGCGCTCCATCAGCATTTCGGCATGCTTCATCTCGTCGATGGATTGCTTCTTGATGTACTTCGAGTATTTCTTGTAGCCCCAGTTCTCCGACATTTCGGCGTGCAGGAAGTACTGGTTGATCGCCGTTAACTCGTCGCGGAGAGCCTGATTCAACTGCTCAAGAACCTTCGGATTTCCTTTCATGGAGCCCATCCTTAAGAGAAATCTTCAAATCCACCTTAGCTGGTTGCCCCATAGGCTATCATCGTCAGTCGACGAAAGGTTCCTTATTTGGAATTTGAGCCACAGCGACCGTGGGACGGGTCGTCGACAGTTCGGGAAGGCCGGGTTGTTCCGAAGCGCAGTTCACAGGGACGCACGTCGCAAAACATATAATCAAGCGAGGTAGAAAGTCCTGAGCATTGCACCCCAAAAACGTGTCGACGACCCACCCGGCACCCGCGAGGATCTACTGGGCGTAGCCGAGCGCATGCTGGGCGGATATTTGCGCGAAAAGGGCTTAAAGCAGAGTGCCAAGCGAGATCGCGTTCTGGAAGTGTTTCTCGATACCCGGGACCACCTGAGCACCGAAGATCTCCATCGACTCGTCAAGGAGAAGGATCCGAGCATCGGGTACACGACCGTCTATCGGACGCTCAAGCTACTTACGCACTGCGGATTGGCCTTCGAGGTCGATTTTCAAGATGGGGTGGTGCGCTACGAGAATAGCTTGAACCGCCGCACTCATCACCATATGGTTTGTACGTCATGCGGCGACTCCGCTGAGTTCTTCGCACCGGAGCTGGAAAAAGTGCAGCGTCGGATTGGAAACCAATTTCAGTTCGAGCCTTTGCGCCACACCTTCCAGATACTTGGAACCTGCCAGGCATGCCAGAAAAAGAATCGGCCTGCGGTCTAGAACGTGAACTTCGCAGCTATTTGGATTTGCCGCGGTGCGTCAGCATTGACGATCCGGCCGAAGTTCGTGCTGTCTGGATTTCCGTTTACTGCTTCGGGTCCAAAAAACTGCGCGTGATTGAAGACGTTGAATGATTCGGCGCGCAGCAACAGTTCGCGCGACTCTCCCAACGTAACCTTCTTCTCAAGTGCCATATCGAAGTTGTCCGTCCCAGGACCGTAAAAGAAACGCCGAGGGGCATTCCCAATCTGGCCCAATGCGGGCATCGCGAAGTGTGAAGTATCGAATGCCGGGTGGCCGTTGCCGGGATTCAGATTAAGGTGGAGATTGCCGCCAAGGTAGTTCGGCGTGTCGACTCCATCGTTGTTGATGCCGTTGGGCATGGAGCCAATCAGCGATGTGTCGTCGTTGTTGAAGAGTGTGACCGGCATCCCAGTGGTCAGTCGGGTAATTCCCGAGAGTGTCCATCCCTGAGTGAGTGCCCGCGGCCCCGGCAACACCTTTTCGAGCGGAAGCGGCGCCATGTAGCTGAGCTCAAGATTGTGCCGTACATCGAATGCAGAGATCGCCTTGTTGATTCCAGACTGGATCGGATTCACTTCTTCCGACAGGCTGGAGGAGTTGTCCAGCGATTTGGCATAGGTGTATGCCCCCAGGATTTCGCCCAACCGGCTGTGATGCTTCAGCGTAATCTCCATTGCGTTGTAATTACTCCAGCCGATTGTCTTCTGATACGTAATGCCATCGAATTCGGGTCCGAACGGACCGCGCGCCTCGACTGTGCTCCCGTCTATTCGGCTGAATAAGCCCCCCTCGCTAAAAGGACCGCAAGTGTTGGAACCGGGCGCCACTTGACTTGGGTCGTTCACGCTCAGGCAGCGTGCGGCATCTCCTGGCGAGGCTGGGGTCAGAACAAGCAGATTGTGGGCTCGAGCGCCGACATAACCCAGAGTGACCGTGGTGGCCTGCCCGAGTTCCCGCTCGATGGAGACGTTGTAGCTCTCGGTATGCGGGGACGCGTTGCGATAGTAGAAAGCAGGATCGCCCGTAATCGGCGAGTACTTCGACCAGTCCACTGTCGTATTCGGATGTTGCCTTGACGCGCCAAAGGCCGGAATCGGGGAAGGGAACGGCTGTCCATTTGTCTCGCCGGTACTCGCGGAAACAAAAGGCTCCCCAAACAGGGGATGCCCCACCGTGCTGTCGTAGTCGTATCCATACGGCGGACAGGCACTCATAATTCCTGCGGACAGTCCTTCGAATGCCGTGTAGAACACACCATAGCCTGCGCGGAAGTTGGTCTTTCCCGGCCCGCCAATCAGGCGCTTCGCCCACTCGCTACTCCAGTTCGGCGCATAGGCGATACCGAAGCGCGGAGAAAAGTTGGCCCACTTGGTTGGTGACAAGGTGCTTGGTACGCCACGATCTCCCGGGAACACCATGCCGCGCGGTGCGCCCGGATAAACCTCCGACTGCTGGTCAAGCACAAACGTCTGCAGTTGGTTGTACTTCTCCCGCCACGGCGGAAGCATATCCCACCGCAAGCCATAGTTCAGGGTGAGGTTGGTGCGTACCTGCCAGGTGTCCTGCGCAAAAATGCCCGTGTACTTGTTGCGAATGTAGAAGCCGCTGGCATCGCCTTGCTCATACGTGCTGGCCACGCCAATGAGGTAGTCCGCAAAATCCAAGCCCGTTTCAGAGCCTTGGAACACGAACGATCCGTTGTTGATCGAATTTGAGTTGATGTTCACCTGATCGATGTGCCAGCCCGTGCCTATTTTGATCGTATGATTCCCAATCACTTTCGACAGGGCCTCGGTTGCTTGATAGGTGTTGTTGACCTGGCGCTCGCCGGTCACGTCGACACCAATGGTGAAGTCGTTGAATGCAACATTTTCGATCCCTTCGGCTGCGGGGTTCAGGGGAACGATGCCCAGTGTCCCGGCACCCTCCACGAATCCCTGTGAAGAGAGCGACGGCCCAACACCGCCTACTGGCTGGCCGATCTTGTTTGCGTTTCTCAGATAGCTGAAGTGCAGTTCATTCACCAGCGACGCGCCTACAGTCCTCGTCCAGCCAAGGTTTCCAAGCTGGGCGCGTCCACGTGAGATGGCGTTGAACCCTGGCACGTTTGCGCCGCCCTGTGATGTTGGATAAGGATTGTTCAGTTCATATCCATCGCGGAAGTAGTAACCGGAAAAATCGCCTGCCTTCGTCTTCCAATCCAACCGGAGCGCCGCCTTGTTGTCGGTGAGTGTCTGATTTTCGCGTGATGTCGAAAAGACGTTCGTTCCAATGTTCGGCGCTGGAATATATGCAAGCAACGCTCTCGCCGGAGCAGACCAGGCAGCATCCGGGATCACGCCGCCTGGAAAAACACATGCGGTGTTTGATTCGGTGCATGTCGCCTTGTAGTATGGCTCGCCGGTCGTGATCGTGCGTCCGAGACGCTGGCTTAAAAGAGATGCCAGATAGTCGCCGCTCACCTTGCCGGTCAGTTGTGCCGACTGGTCTCCAAGATCTCCTGTGCGATTCGCAAGAGAGGGCACAGCGATCTGCCCCGTCTCAACCCCCTGCGTCATTTTCGTTCCCTGATAATCACCGAAGTAAAAGATCCGGTCACGGAGGAGGTGTCCACCCAGGGTCCCTCCGAATTGATTGCGGTCATACGCAGCTCGCTCGCGCGCAAGATAGTTCGTCGCGTCGAAGTTCGTATTCCGAAAGAATTCAAACGCGCTGCCGTGTAGATCATTTGTTCCGGTCTTCGTTGTGACCAGCACCTGCCCACCGCTGAAGTTTCCGTACTCTGCGTCGAAGTTGCTCGTGAGGACGTGGAATTCCGCGATCGAATCCAAATTCGGCACCACGCTCGCGATGTTGTTGAAGTCCTCTTCGACGGAGCTGCCGTTGACCGCGAATCCGTTTGCGGTTTCCCTTTGACCGCTGACCGAAACATCCCCCGGATTGAGATCGCCCGATGGTGGAGTCGTTGTGCAACCCGACATCACGACCGCATTCGATTGCTTTGAACTCTGCGGAATCACGCCTGCTTGCAGTCCCAGAAGGTCGGTGAAACTCCTTCCGTTTAGCGGGACGGCCACCAGTTTCTCCTGCCCCATGCCCTCTCCCACTTGAGTCGAGGAAAGGTCCATCCCGGTTCCCGCGGCGTTCACTTCAACACTCTCCTGGAGCGCTTGAATAGGCAACACCACGTCCAAGCGGAGCGGTGCCGTCTGATCCAAGCTGATGCCGTCCTGCTCATACGGCCCGAAGCCAGTAGCCGCGATCTCGATCCGGTATCTGCCCGGAGGCAGCATGAATTCGAACCCACCCTTGTCATCAGTTTTCGTAGTGTTCCTGGCACCGTTTCCAACACTCTGAAGGCTCACTTCGGCACCCGCAACGACGGCTCCGCTCGGATCGGAAACGGTGCCGGAAAGTTGTTGCGAATCGCTGGCAAAAACATTCGATGGCCCGAGGCTCAGAAATGCCAGGGTTGCCAGGACGCCAAAGAGACAGGAAGAAAACCGTAAATCACTCATCATGGATCAGCTCGTGTCGTTCTCTTATGAAAGTGAAAATCATTTTCAACATATGCTTGGGCCACGCATATGGCTGTGACAAGAGTCACAATTCCGATCGTTTCGGTCCGGATTGTGGGAGGGGCACTGGTTTCTCTCCATCTCGCGATGTTGAGAAATCTTTTATATAGAGTTATTTAGATGTCCCTCAATGGAGAGGGCTCAGCGGGAGGACAGGGTCGTTTTTGGAAGGTTCCGACTGAAGCGAAATGCCGGATTCGCCCGGACCAGCGGTAGGGACGGCTCACATTTCCGCCCAGCGGCGAAGCAGATTATGGTAGACACCTGTCAATTGCACGCCGATCGGGTTGCCCGGAGACTCTTTTGCCAATCGCTGGATTGCAGTGTCGAGATCGTAGAGAAGAGCACGATCACCGTCGGTGCGGATCATGCTCTGAATCCAGAAGAATGAGGACACTCGCGCACCGCGCGTAACCGGTGTGACGCGATGGAGGCTGGTCGCCGGGTAAAGCACCATGTGCCCCGCCGGCAGTTTGACGCTATGAAGACCATAGGTATCTTCCACCAGCAATTCGCCGCCGTCGTATTGATCGGGGGGCGTGAGAAACAACGTTGCAGAGACGTCGGTCCGGATCCGCTGGCCGGTCGAGGCCAAAGCGCGAATCGCGGTATCCACATGCGTTCCAAAATGCCCGCCCCCGGCGTACCGGTTGAACATCGGCGGAAACACTTTTAGGGGGAGCGCTGCCGACATGAACACTGGTGACCGTGCGAGTGCTGCCAGCACCGTCTCACCCAGCCTCACTCCTGCTGGATGACCCTCCGGCAGTTGAAGGTTCTCTTTGACTGACTGAGCCTGATAGCCAGCCGTCACTTTACCGTCGACCCACTCGGCAGCGTCGAGAATCGCACGCGCTTCGGTGGCTTCTTCGGCGGTCAAAATATCAGGAATCGTAATCAACATGATTGTGGAACTCCAGGGGCGTTCGAGGTCGAAGCGCACGAGACCTCATATACGAAATTGCCGATTTCATTTGAAGCGGAAGTTGATGCCAAAGAGTGCACCCGCTCCCGCGCCCGGAATCAAGTGGCTCGGGTGCGGCAGGTCGATGTAGAACCGGTTCAAAATGTTGTTTACATTGGCCTGGAACTCCAGTTTTTCGCCGATAGGACGCTTCAACATGGCGTTGAAGACCCAATAGCCCGGGACCTGCTTCATGGCGACACTCGTGACCACGTAACCTGCTCCATTGGGACTGGGTGCGAATCCCGTAGGTACATAGGGCACGGTTGAACTTGCTGTCCGGCTTCCGACGTAGTTGCCGCCGAAGCCACCATTAAGCCGCCAGGGTAGTCGATGCGTCACAAAGAGATTGAACGTCTGTTTGGGTACATTCGCGAGCGGGTAGCCAACGGCCGTTGGAAAGAACTGCGAGTAGATCACCGCACTGTCCAGATAGGCGTATCCGACAACAAGGTCCATTCCCTCCGAAAGACGGCCAACCGCACTCAGTTGCACACCTTTTACCAGTTGGTTGCCGGCGGCGACGATCTCATTGGAGTTCGTCGGGCTGGTTTCGTGCGCATTGTCCTTTTCGGTACGGAACCATGCGCCTTCGGTCAACAGCCGGTCCTTCAGGAAGCTCCATTTTGCACCCGCTTCATAGGATTGGTTCTCTTCCGGAGCCACGTTGCCATTGACCAATCCGACGCTCAGGCTCAGTGATTCTGCGTCGGGATTCCAACTCGTCCCGTAGTCGAAGTAAAGGCTGCCGTGTGACGAGGGTTTATATACGAGCGCCGCCCTGTAGCTAGGCTGTTCGTCAAGCCTGCTGATGGGCGCTACTGCGGCTGTTGCTGTTCCGCCTGCTGGCGGCGTCGGCTGGTAAAGGTTGTAATCCGTGTCGAATCGGTCCCAGCGCACTCCGCCTGTCAGCTCAAACAGTCGGCCGATTTTCATGGTGTCGATGAAGTACAGCCCCAAGCTCTTCGACTTCGTATGTACGATCGATGTAATGTATCCCGTTCCCGAAAAGGGCTGTTCCTCGTTCGGGTTCAGCAGAGTCGTCTCAGGAACTGTATTGACCTTATTGATTGTGTAGCTGTACCGAATCGGGTTCGAGATTTCCTGTCCGCCCTCAGCACCCGCCACGAAATCATGGTGAATCCCGGCAGTCTTAAATTGGGAGCTCATCTCGATCTGGTCCCACAGAATGCCTTCCACGCTCTTGACCTGAATCTGGTTTCGGTTAACCTGGTTGATCTGATCTGCGGGTGTTGAAGGCGTGTAAGGACAGGGAAGAGCTGAGTTGTAGGCCAACGTAGGCAGTGAGGAGACCACTCCGCCAACCGGAACGCTGAGTGAAGCATTTGAGCAAATCTGCGGTTCGGTGATCTGCGCATCTCGCGGATAGTTCGCCGCGCGCGCAATCATGTGCACATTAAGATTGGGCTTGAAGTCGTGTTCAACCTTCAGGGTGAGAATGTCGTCGTTGGTCTTCAGGTAGTTCTCATCGGCAAATCCAAAATAGCTCTGCCGAATTGCAGGTGCGACCCCGTTGAACAGCCAGGGTAACCCGTAATCCGGCGTGTCATTTTCTGAGAGATGCTCATAGCTCAATGTCGCTGGGGTCTTGGCAGCCAGGCCGATTGAGATCGAAGGCGCAATACCGAAGCGCCGCACCTCGGCGGCATCCCGTCCTGCGACTCCTGCTTCTTCGGCCATGACATTGGCGCGAAATGCAGTGCCGCCAAAGTTGTCTTCGAGGGGGCTGTTCAGATCGGCCGTAAGCCTCCGGGTCAGATCGGTTCCAAATTGGGTTTGCACATCGACGAATTTCTCGACGCCTGGGATCTTGCTCTCCTGATTGACAACTCCACCCGTCGATCCTCTGCCAAACTGGATACCTGCTGGACCCTCGAGGGCTTCCACCTGCTCGAAATTGAACGAGTCGCGATAGTAGCTGCCAAAATCACGAATTCCATCAAGGAAAATGTCGTTTCGTGCGGTAAAGCCGCGGATGGTCAGGTTGTCGCCCTGTGCTCCGGCTTCGCCCGCTGCCAGGCTTATGCCAGGCACGTTGCGCAGTGTGTCCCGTAGCGTTGAAAGACCCTGGTCCTCCATCACAAACTGCGGAACGACGGTTACGCTTTGGGGAGTATCGATCAGCGGCTCCGGGAATTTCTGCATCGAGATGAAATCTGCGATGGATGCACTCACCGATACGGTGTCGCTCGCTTGTACTCCGACCACGACCGTGTTTTGGTCTTCCATGCGGAAGTTCAAGCCGGTGCCATCGAGGAGGAGACGAAGAGCGTCCTCTTCCCGGTAAAGACCCACGACACCTTGCGAATTGAACCCGGCGAGAGTCCCCGCAGGCAGCACCACCTTCACCTTGACTCCGGTTGTCTTTTCAAACCATTTGATTGCTTGTTCAAGCGGGCCGGCCGGAATATCAAATCGCTTCAGAGGCAACGTGGGCGGAGCTGCGCCGTCTACCGTCGGAAGAACTTTTTCAGCCGCAAGGGCAGGTCTGGTGGCACCAAAGGCTGCGTACGTTGCCAGGGTTCCCACTGCAATCCAACTGCGGGTGAGTGCCTGCATTTTGATCTTTCGCCCTAAGTACCTTTTTCGAGCCTTCGGTCTCATGGTCCCCTTCAATCAATCCGTGCGAACTCTGCAACTGATCTGTCAGCGCACGCCCCTGCAATCTCGGCACAAAGGCGAGCCGGAAACGGAAATCAATGGGCAATTCGGATTGCGGGAGGATCGTGTTGAGCCCGGAATCGGGCCGACCCTATAATGCAAACAACCTGCAGCCCAGTGGGCGGCAGTTCCCAGGGTCTTTGCGGTCTCGGCCAAGAGATAAACCCGCGGGACCCTGGTCCCTCCACTTCATCCAAGTGCCTTAAACAATTGCGACCAATTTGGTCGCTCTTTAGACTATATACGACAAATTAAGTCCGATATCAATATCTTCCGCGTGAATTGCATATATTAGGGCGTTGCCAATGAACCCCGAAAACAGAGACGATGCGCTCCCACCGGCAGCTTTGGGCATTCTCGCCTTTATTTTTGTCGACGCTTCGCATCAGACCCACGGGCGCGGACTGGCCAACGCTTCTGGCTGACGCGAGGCCGGTTATCTTGACGTCAAAATGTCGTCGTCAGTCGGAGGAGATAGCTCCTCGGCGGCCCAATCGCGTTCCCTGAAAACAAGCCGCCAAAGTCGATTACGTCCAAAACGTTGTTGAGATTTTGTCCATCGGCCTGCAGCCGAACATCGACGCTCTCGGAGTGGTACACATCAACCCCGGCCGACGCGTTGACTTGAAAACAAGGATCGATGCGTCCACGGTCAAAATTAATTCGACCCAAGACCTGTCGCCCATATTGCGCGAGCACGGTAGCAGGATCTCCGTCAAATTCGAAGGGAAGGCCGGTATCATATTGGATTCCGGCCGCCAACCAGAACCGGGGATGAACCTGATAACGCACGCGGCCACGTATTGTATTGCGTTGATCTTGCGAGTCTGGGAAGTGCCCGGAGAGTTGCGTTTCCGCAGCGGTAGCGTCACCTCCAAGAAAGAGTCCGCCGGTCACTGGATTCCAGGCGTTACCCACCTCATAGGAATAGCTGAGGAACCCCGAGAATCTTTTCCATTCGGGGAGATCAAGCTTGCCCTCGGCACCATAGATGATCGCTTTCCGAAAAGCAATGGGGAAGCTGAGGGTCGTATTGTTGATTTGGTCGTCATCGGCGTAGTTGCTCACCACACGGCGGAAATAATTCACGTCCAGCTTCGCCTTGCCGAACAGGCCTTGCGTCATGCCACCTTCGAAATAGTCGCCGACGGAGGGCTCGACGGGCAGTCGGAGAAATGTTGTTGGATCAAGTGAATCGACCTGCGCTGAGCTGGAGAGCAGGAGGTTTTCGAACGACGGCGTTTGAAAAATCCGATCGTAGGAGAAGTGCAGGATCAAATTGGCGGTTGGGAAATACCGCGAGATGGCAAATCTCGGCTCAACGGCTTCCTTATTCACGAGAAGCTGGTAGTGGTCCCATCGGAGGCCGGCGTTGATCGACCAGTTTCCCAAATGCATCAGATCCTCGACGAATGCCGACTGCTCCAGATCCGGCCTCTGCGCGGTAAAGGCGAACGTCAGCGGTGTCCCGTTGTCGAATTGGCCCGGATCCGTGATGACATAACTCGTATTCTCGTGCAGGAAAGTGTTGTCAGATTCCACTCCTGCCTTAAATTCGCTGCGCCCACGGTCAGCCACTATGAAGGCCCTGAAGTAACCCTCGCGAAATCTGTTGTGCTGGAAGACCTCGATCGGCGTTGATTCAGGATTTGAATTGAAGTCGTTCGCGTTGTCGCGCACCATTCCTGCGAGCCTGGCCATCGTATTCGGAGAGAAGGTGTGCTCATAAGAGGCGGTGCCCATGGTTTCGATGTTGTCCGCAGTCTGGCGCTGGCCCGCAGCCTCTTGCACCTGTTCGTTTGGAATGTCATAGCGCGACGATTCGTTGCGGACCGTTAGGCTGATGCGGTCGTTCGTGGAAAGAGTGCGTTCGTAACGACCGGAGAAATCGCCGAGGGTCCCGGTATTTGAAAAGTTCTGTGGAACGACAGGATTCAAGTAGTGGTCCGTCATACTTCCACTCGCGCTCCCGCCAAGAGTGTTCTTGCCCGCGGTGTACTGACCCTTCGCGAAGGCGCTTCCAGTGTCGAAGCTTCCGCCCGCAAGAGCGAGTTCGCCGTGGAATCCGGGCTGCGCGTCCTGTACGGTATTTACCTCGATTACCCCACCCATCTTCCTGCCGTATTCGGCTGGAATTCCAGCCGTGTAGATGCTGAGAGACTGGACATCATCCGCCTCAATCTCTGTCCCAAAGCTCGGAGAGCGGTTGTCCGTCAGGGGAATCCCGTCGACCACGAATTGCGTCTGATATTCAGACCCGCGAGGATGCAGTACGGCATTTCCTTCATAGAGCCAGCCGGGCTGAGAGTTGACCAAGTCCTGCAGCGAACGCCCGGGGATTGAATCGAGGCGATGCTGAATAAAGGATGATCCCACTTGATCTACGTTGCCGGGCTGTTCCGGGTCGATGAGGGTACTGTCTGCCGTGACTGCCACTGTCTGTTGAACGGATGCGAGCTTCAGCGCAATGGAATGCGTGACCGGAATCGCTGAGCGGATGGAGACAGTCTCGGCGACCGATGCGAAGCCTGATTGGTCGACTTCCAAGCGGTAAATGCCATAAGGAAGCCTCGCGATCTTCACGTTCCCTTGCTTGTCGGTCTGGAGATCATTGCTGTACTGATTGGCTTGGCTGAGCAGGTGAATCGTTGCCTGAACACCGCGCCCCGACGGATCAGCGACATGGAGTCGTAATTCTCCGCTGTTGCTCTGGCACAAGGCAGTAAGAGTGCCAAGAAACAGGGGAAGTAGATATTGTTTCAATGGCTTAAACCTCACAAAACCCTGGTGTATTCTGCTTTAGGGAAATTATCCATGAGTGCACGGGGATGCAGGACTCGCACTTTCATCCTGGATATTCCTATTGACCCGACGCTATTCACCCTTTTTTGAGTGTGCTCAGCATCGAAGCAAATAGGCTGAACAAACTCAGATCATGCTACGGGTTCGACTCCATCCCCGCCAAACCACATTCCGAGAAGATTCAAGGGCGTCCATAATATCCTGCAAAGTCAAGATATTATGGCTATTTTTTCTTTCAGCACGGTTCAAGGGACACTCGGTATGACTGAGCACTGGGTGCATTCTTCGAGGCATCTGGACTCCTGCCAAAGAGAAGTTGCCCTCATCATCGCCTTGCCAGATATCAAGATGCGAGAACAGCCGCTTTTGACAGTTCCCAATGCAATTAAGAAGGGAGGATGGTGAAAGAAAGGAGGATTTAGAAATGCGACGAGTTGCAGTTTTCGTCCTGACCGCTTTTAGCCTGTTTCTATTCAACCTTGCCGCACACGCCCAAATCACAAACGCAATCGAAGCCAGTGTCACTTATCCCTTTGTGGTGGGCAACACGACCTTACCGGCGGGTCGCTACATTTTCCGCATGTCGCAAGCGACCGACTTGCAAGCGATGACCATAACCAACGCCGTTGCAGACACATCGGTGGAAATCACCGTCCGCCAGAGTGACAACTCCGATACACCCAAGCACAACGAGTTGGTATTCAACCGTTATGGGGACAAGGAATTTCTGACGAAAATCTATGAGGCCGGCGCAAGCACTGGCATCGCGGTTGATCAGTCACCTCAAGAAGCACGGCTGCAAAAACAGGGCCAACATCCAGTCGAGCATACCGAGGAACAAGAGCATTGACACTCTGTTTCTGTTCCACGCCCTCCATCCCCAAACATCGGCCTGAAGGCACTTCAATATTTGCCTTTTGCAGAAGGGCGCATCGGCCAACTTCGACGCCGTGACAGACAGAATCCGTGCACAACGCGGAGATCAGTTCTCGTGTGAGCCGAACCAACAATTAGCGAAAATGGTCGGAAGCTTCTGGAGAAGAAGGGTCAGGAATTCGCGGGCCTTCTTTTTGAATTCGCCAGACCGTCAAATCGAAGCCGCGTTACAGGTCCGATAGCAGACCATCGACTTATCGATCGAGGTCCTGATCCTTGAAACGGCGGAACGACTCGACTACCTCGGCCTCTTCCCGTGTGAGGAGCACCACTCGTTCATTTTCCCTGGATTGGCAGGCTCGGGCCCGGTCCTCAAGGACTTTTATGTCCTTCAACAACTCTGTCATTCCCGGTATTGCCATCTCGATCTGTTCTCCTTTGAGTGACCTTCTGTGAAGACCCCGCAGCCGTTTCACACTCCCCAAAAACGATTAGCCATAGTGTAATCGAGTCATGAGACTCATCGCTGCAAGCAATGGCCGGTCACAGCAGGATCTGACGTCTGCGATATAACTATGGGTCATTGCAGGTAGACTCATCCTCGAGGGAAGCCATGGCGGACGAACAGCACGGTCTTCGGTTAAAACTCCAGCGCAGCGCTTGGTTTGACGGACGCAGAGTGGATGGATCGCAGTTTGAAGATGACCGGGGCGACCTGGCTTGGCACATCAGGACATGGCCGGATAGCGGCGAGCCGATCGAGGATTATTGGGTCGAGGGGGGTGAGTTCTATGAGGTCGTCGAGCTTCATTCAGACATGGATAATCTCGCGATGAACCGAATCGAGACGGGACGCCGGATCACGGGAATCGACCCCGCCAAGAGGACTGGGATCCTGAATGCGATTGCGGAATGGGAGAAGTTCGCTGAGACTGAGGCACCGTAAACCCCGCCCGCCTATGCGTCTGCAAATTCCCCGCAGTCACGATCGATGGTGAAATGAAAGGCGCGAGAGGGAAGCGGGTGCTAGCGGGAAGGGGTCTCGGGACCCGGCAAAATGTCAAAGCTGGAAAAATGGCGACTTTCGGCGTTCAACTCCGCGCGCAGTTCGTTCCACAACTCATTCGGAATCTTCAGGAAAACCTCGACCACGGCAGGGTCGAACTGCGTACCGGAACAACGCAGGATCTCTTCACGAGCAACGTCGAAGGTGCGAGCTTTGCGATAGGGGCGATCGCTGGTGATAGCATCCAGAGCGTCGGCGATGGCAAAGATGCGAGCGCCAATCGGAATCTCGTTGCCCCGCAGGCGGCTTGGGTAGCCTGCCCCGTCAAAGTGCTCCTGGTGAGTGTAGACGATCGCAGCCGCCTCGCTCAGGAAGGGAATCTTGCGCAAAATGTGATAGCCCCGCGTGCAATGGTCGCGCATCACCTCTTCCTCTTCTGAGGTGAGCTTGCCCGGCTTGCGCAGGATGTCGTCCGGGATGGCCATCTTGCCAATGTCGTGCAGAAAAGCTCCGCGCGCAATCACCTTGATCTCGACCGGGGAGATGCCCATCGCGCGTGCCAGCGCAATCGTATAGGCGGTCACACGCTTCGAGTGGCCTTCAGTCTCGGAATCCTTAAGGTCAAGTGCGTCGCCCAGCGCCTCAAGGGTCACGTCGTAGGAATGTTCCAGGTCTTCCATGGCCTGGCGCAACATCTCTGTGCGGGCGCGGACAACCTGCTCCAGATTCTGTTGGTAGTTGTGGCTCTCTTGAAGTGCCTGGCGGTGATCGAGCGCCCGTTGCACTGTGGCGACCAGGTGTTCGCGCTCAAAGGGCTTTAGCAGGTAGTCGTAAGCGCCGCGGCGCATCGAGTCGATGGCCACGCTGATGTCGTGGATCGCACTGACCATCACAACGGGAAGGTGCGGTTGCTCCGCGTGGATGCGCTCCAGCAGCGCAATGCCGTTTCCATCCTGCATCACAATGTCGGTCAGGATCAGGTCGTAGGTGTCTTGCACCAGCATGTCCACGGCCTGGGAGCCGCTGATCGCCAGTTGCACAGCGTACCCCTGCCGCTCTAGCGTCGCGCCAATCATCGACCGCACAGGCGCTTCGTCATCCACGACAAGTATTCGGGCAGACCTGCGTGTTCGCACGTTCGAGCGCGTCTCCGCATTTGCGGCTGTTGGCATCGTAGGGTTCTTTCCACCCAAACCAGACAGGTTCGCTGCCAGTCCCATTTTTCTCCTGCGCACCGTGACCCTGGCTTCATTCGGGTCGGACCTATTGATTACCCGATTATCTCCCGTTCGCCGAGCCCATGAATCTTTGTCCATTTAATGTGGACTAAAAACAAAATTCATCCAACGCAGGAAATGAAAACAAGCCCATTGGGGCCAGTGTTAATACGACTTGAGTCAGATTCGAACGGCTGATTCGCACTCAACCGTACTCTCTGCTCCCTTGCTAATTTAGGCTAAACGTATGCAGACATTACGCCAGAAGAGCGCCCAGTGCAAGGGTTTCCAATGCAAGTACCCAATTATTAAATGAGTCAAGCCGGTTTTGTCCAGCGCGGAATTGACCTCTCTCTGCTACCAGCCGTCGCGGGGTTTCGGCCCTCTCGGATGGTTCTGTTCCGGCGAGCAAAGGACGCAGCGACGCTGGGATATAAGGGCTTGCCTACTACTTCTTATGCCGCCGCGATTTGCCCGCTGCCTATTTCTGCGCCTTTTGCCGCGTCTTCCGCGCGGCTACCCATCCCTCTTTGGTAATCTGATGCGCCCGTGCCACCGCCAGCGCGCCCGAAGGCACGTTCTTGGTGATGCAGGAGCCCGCGCCAACATAAGCACCGTCTTCAATGGTTACCGGTGCGACGAGCGTAGAGTCACTGCCCACAAAAACTCCCTCGCCGATGCGCGTTTTGTGCTTGTGGACTCCGTCGTAATTGCAGGTGATGACGCCGGCGCCGATGTTGGTCCCTGCACCGATCTCGGCATCGCCCAGGTAGGTCAGATGGCCGGCCTTGGCGCCCTTGCCCACCTTCGCCTTCTTGGTCTCGACAAAGTTGCCGATATGCGCGTCTTCGCCGATTTCGCTGCCGGGACGCAGATGCGCAAAAGGTCCGATTCGAGCGCCCTTGGCCACTGTGCTCTCCGACAGAATGCAGCTCTGACGCACCAGCACGTCGTTGCCCAGAGTACAGTTCTCGATCACCGAATAGGAGCGGATATGGCATTCCGGGCCGATCTTGGTGCGGCCCAGCAACTGCACAAACGGCTCGATAATCGTGTCCGCCGCCACTTCGACCTCGGCGTCGAAGACACAGGTGTCAGGGCGGAAGATGGTAACGCCGGCGGCCATCAGACGGCTGGCGGTTGCGGCGCGCATCGTTGCATCAAGAGATGCCAGGTCGGCAAGGGTGTTGGCGCCCAGCACTTCAGCGGCCCCGGCTGCTTTGACGGCAACCACCCGTTCACTCGCCGTCCGCAACAGGCCGGCCATTTGTGTCAGGTAAAGTTCTCCACCGCCATTGTTGGCCGTTAACTCATCCAAATGCGCCAAAAGCGACGCTGTCTTGAACACGTAAATCCCTGAGTTGATTTCGCGCAGGCTTTCCTGCGCAGGCGTCAGGTCAACCTGCTCGACGATGGCCTCCACTTCCGCATCGCCGGACGTCCGGCGCACCACCCGCCCATAGCCGAAGGGATTTTCAGGAGCAGCCGACAGGATCGTCATGGCGGCGGGTTCGGCTTGGTGATAACTCCATAGCTGCTCCAGAGTCTCGTGCCGGATCAGTGGCACATCACCGGACAGCACCAGGACATTTTCGTAATGTGCAATTGCCTCTCGCGCACATTGGATTGCGTGGCCAGTGCCCCGCTGGTCTTTTTGTTCAATGAATTGAACACCGGTTGAAGCCACTGTCTCTTTCACGCGTTCTGCCTGGTGGCCGACCACCACATAAATATCAGCCGGCGCAACCAAACGGCTGGCCGCCGCAACCACGTAGCTCAGCAGCGGTTTTCCGCCAATCTCGTGCAGCACCTTGGGACGGCGCGACTTGAGACGCGTTCCTTTGCCCGCAGCCATGATGACGACGGCAAGCTTTGAGCCCTTCTGCTGCCCGTCAATTCGTTCGTTGCTCACTGTGTCTTCTCCTCCGCTGTTTGTTTTGGCTGAGGAATGGTGATGTCCACGGGATGAATCGGCCCCAGGCTTAAGGCATCCAGCCCCGGCTTGATCTCAGGCCCGTTGCCAACTACCAGAACGGCGAGTTTGTCCGGGTGAATGTACTTCTTTGCCACCCTTTCCAAATCGGGCACGGTCACATTTTCGAGAGCCGCCTTGTAGGTCTCGAGATAGTCTGCCGGATAGCCGTAGAACTCCAGCCGCACCTGCTCCGCCAGCACCTTGTCCCGGGTGTCGTAACGGAAAAGGAACGAATTCAGAATGTCATCCTTGGCCCGCTTCAGTTCCTCTTCGGTGAACGGCTTGGTCGTCAGGCCCGCAATCTCGGCCATCGCTGCCTTCGTGGCATCCACCGTCGACTCGCTCTTGGTGAGCACCTCCACCTGAAAGGTCGCCGGATGGTCATAGTCGAACCCGTAGCCGCCGCCCACCGCATAAGCCAGACCTAGTTCGGTACGTACTTTCTGGAAGAGCCGGCTGCCGAATCCGCCGCCAAGAATGTCGTTCATCAGTGCCAGCGGCGGCACGTCGGGATTGCGCCGGTCCGTGCCCAGCCCCACAATCTGAACGTTGGACTGGTTCACGTCTTCCTTATTAATAAAGAAGACTCCGGCATTGGTGTCGTGAAAGGCGTCGTTCCGCGCTGGCCGAGCCTTGGCTTCAGGAAGCCCTTCAAAGGTCGCACGCAACTTCGCTTCCATCGCAGCAGGATCAAAATCGCCGCTCACGCTCACAATCAGCTTGCCGCCCATAGTGCGATCGTGCCAGGCCTTCAGATCGTCCAGTGCGACGTTGCCAAGGGTCGACAATTCCGCCTGGCGCGTGTAGGGACTGTCGTTGCCGTAGACCAGCTTGACCGCCTCGCGGCCGGCAATTTCGCCCTCATCGTCATTGCGACGGACAATGCCCGCCGCATCTTGCTGCTTCGCAAGCTCCAGCTTCTCCGGATTGAATTTAGGCTTGAAAAGCAGATCCATCGCCAGCGCGTACACCTGGTCGGAGTCGCCTTTCAGCGAGTTCCACGATAACGCCGTCGAATCCACGTCTCCGCCGGTTTCAATGGTAGCGGCCTTCGAGGCGAGCAAGTCGTCCATGTCGTCGCCGCTCATTTTTTCAGAACCGCTGGTCCGCCAGGTCTGGCCGTAGAGATCAATCATCCCTGTCTTGGCCGGATCCTCATCCCGCGCGCCGCCGGGAATCAGCACGGAACCGCTGATAAACGGCAGTTCGTGATCCTCCTGGAGAAACAAGACGATTCCGTTTTTCAACTCGATCCGCTTCGCCTGGTGCGGTTTGAAATCATGCAGCGCCGGAATCGGGTATCTGCTCCCACGGCTTGGCTTGCTGTGCCGGCAGCGCCATTGGAATCAATGATGCGAGGAGAGCACCAGCCAAGGCATGCTTCGGCAATCCGAACCAGCCCCTCATCCCCGATCCCCGATCCCTGTTTCCTGATCCCTGTTCCCTGTCCGTCATTCCGCGCCTCCAGCATTCTTGGCTGTCGCCGCGGGAGCCTCGGTATCGATCTCCGCGCTGGTACGGTTCGAAGCCACAAATACCTTGTTAGCCACGCGCCGGATATCTGCCTTGGTCACCTTGTCCACCTGGTCGAGTTGCAGGAAGAGCTCGCGCCAATCGCCATAGCGGGTCTGGTATTCCGCCAGCGCATTGGCCAGCCCCTGGTTGTCGGCAAGTCCGCGCAGCAGGTCAGCCCGCGTGCGCGTCTTGTACATCGCCAGTTCTTCGTCGCTTACATCCGTCGTCTTCAGCTTTTCAATCTCCTTGTGGATGGCATCGCGCATCTGGGCCGGAGTGTGCCCGGGCAGCGGAACTGCGTAGAACGCAAACAGGCTGGGATACTTATCGCCGGGGAAAGGGCTGAATCCCTCGGCTTCCGCGGCGATCTGCTGGTCGCGCACCAGGCTGCGATAGAGCCGCGAAACCCTTCCGTTCGACATGATGTCGCCGATGGCGTCGTAAACCGCATCGTCCGGATCGTGGTAGCTCGGCCGGTGATAGCCCTCGATGTAAAACGGCTGCGTCTGCTCCCGAATCACCACCGACTTCTCCGCAAACTGCCGGGGCTCCACGGTCGTCGTGTCTTCTGGCTTGGGCCCGCCGGGAACCTTGCTGAAATACTTCTCCAGCATCGGCAGATCCTTTTGCGCATCCACATCCCCCACCACGGCCACCACGATATTCGACCCCACGTAGTACTTCTTGTGAAACGCCATGGCCTCGGTCGCCGTGATCTGGCCCACCTCGCTGGGCCAGCCGATGTCGCTCCGCCCGTAGTTGTGTGCCACGTAAGCAGTAGCCTTGAATTGCTCTAGAAGCCGGCCGATCGGGTTCGAGTCGACCCTCATCCGCCTTTCTTCCAACACCACGTCGCGTTCCTTGTAGAACTCGCGCGGCACCGCGTCTGACAGGCGTCCGCTCTCCAGCCACGCCCATAGCTCCAGCCGGTTTTCCGGCATCGACCAGAAATACATGGTGTCGTCCAGACCGGTTTCAGCGTTCAGTTCGTTGGCGCCATTGCGCTCCGCCACCTCAGTGAACTGGTTGGGGACGACGTATTTGTGCGCCTCTGCCTGGGCCTCGATGAATGTCTTCTTCAACTCCGCAAGTTTTTTCTCATCGCGACCCACCGGCTTCAGGAACTCTGCTTCATAGGCCTCGTTGGCCGCCTCTACTTTGGCGAGCGCTACCTTTTCGTCCGCGTAATCCTTGGTGCCGATCTCGGTGGTTCCCTTGAAGGCCAAATGCTCAAACATATGCGCGAGGCCGCTCTCGCCCGAGGGATCGTTCACGTCGCCCGCATCAATAAATGTTGTATAGCTGAAAACCGGCGCATCCGGCCGATAACAGATGATCAGCGTCAACCCATTGGGCAGCACCTTGGTGGTGATCTTCTGTTCGAAGCTCCTTAAATCCTGGGCCATCCCGGTCCGGCAGGCCATTGCCACGGCCAGCACGGCCACAGCTCCTCTCCAAAACCAGGAAAAAGTTCTGCTTTGCATCCAAACTCCTCTGAGCCGAGCGCAGACCGCTGCCCTGCACTCCTTCAAAGCTATTGCCCCGGGGTGGGGGCGTCAAACCGCACGCAGATCACGCCCCGCAGTTCGGAACCTCTCTGCCTGGTGGACTTTTCTGCCAACGCAAAGGCGGTCGGGCAAGTTGCCCTATACTGGGGACTGCGTCTTCGATCGCTTACGGCCCGCTTGACGCTGCGGTTCTGGAGGTTGTTCTCTTGACTTTGGAGAGGGGTTTAAGTACGTCGCAAGAATCCCGAATTCGGTCGACGACCGTGATTTGCGTGCGCCGCAACGGTCAGGTCGTGATGGCTGCCGACGGCCAGGTCACCATGGGCGACCACGTGCTGAAGCACTCGGCAAAAAAGATACGCCGCCTCTATCAAGAGAAGATCCTGGCAGGTTTTGCCGGTTCGACTGCCGACGCATTTTCACTCTTCGCGCGCTTTGAGACCAAGTTGGAACAGTACGCCGGCAACTTGAACCGCTCTGCTGTCGAATTGGCCAAGGATTGGCGCACCGACAAGATGTTGCGCAATCTCGAGGCTCTGCTCGTTGTCGCCGATCAGGGACAGACCTTCCTGATCTCGGGATCAGGGGACGTGATCGACCCCGACGAGCCTATCGCTGCCATCGGATCGGGCGGCAGCTACGCCACGGCAGCCGCGCGTGCCCTGATGGAAAACACCGACCTCAGCGCCCGCGAAATCGCCGAGAAGGCGATGAAGATTGCAGGAGAGATCTGCATCTACACCAATGACCGCGTCACCATTGAAGAGCTGAAAGGCCAGCCTGAGCTGTTGAAAGTTTGAGCTGAGCGATTCGGGCCACCACCTGACCGCAGCAACTGGAGCAATCGAAGAGAAGAATGGCCATTTACCTTCCCGCATCCGCTGAAGAACAAGACCTCTCGCTCGACGAGATGACGCCGCGCGAGATCGTCGCCGAGCTTGACAAGCATGTCGTGGGTCAGAGGGCCGCCAAGCGCGCTGTTTCCATTGCGCTCAGGAACCGCCAGCGACGCCAAAAGCTGCCGCCCGACATCGCCGACGACATCATGCCCAAGAACATCATCATGATTGGGCCGACCGGCGTGGGCAAAACTGAGATCGCGCGCCGCCTTGCCAAGCTCACCAACTCGCCCTTTCTCAAGGTTGAGGCCTCCAAGTTCACCGAGGTCGGCTACGTGGGCCGCGACGTCGAATCCATGATCCGCGACCTGGTCGAGATCGCCATCGACATGGTGCGCGAAGAGCGCCTCGAAGAAGTGGAAGATCGCGCGGAGATGAACGCGGAGGAGCGCCTGCTCGACGTCCTGCTGCCCCCGCCGCCCGCCAGCCCTCCACCGCAGGAGGGCCAGCTTTCGCTTCCCGGCGCCGAAAGCCACCAGCGTTCCCGTGAAAAACTCCGCCAGCAATTCCGCGAAGGCAAACTCGACGACCGTATGGTCGAGCTCGATGTGCGCGAGCGCGGGACGCCCCAGTTTGGCATTATCAGCAATCAAAACCTTGAGGACATGGAGATGAACCTCAAGGACATGCTGCCCAACATCTTCGGCGGCGGCACCAAGAAACGCAAAATGAAAGTGGGCGACGCCTTCGACTACCTGGTGCAGGAGGAGGAAGGCCGGCTCATCGATATGGACCAGGTGAACCGCACCGCCACCGAGCGCGTCGAAGCCAACGGCATTATCTTTCTCGACGAGATCGACAAGATTGCCGGCCGCGAGGGTGGTCACGGCCCTGATGTTTCCCGCGAGGGCGTGCAGCGCGACATCCTGCCCATCGTCGAGGGAACCACCGTCAACACGCGCTATGGCATGGTTCGCACCGACCACATTCTTTTCATCGCTGCCGGCGCATTCCACGTCTCCAAGCCCAGCGACCTTATCCCCGAGTTGCAGGGCCGCTTCCCCATCCGCGTCGAATTGAAGTCGCTCACCGTCGAGGATTTTCTGCGCATCCTCACCGAACCCAAATCGTCGCTCACCAAGCAATACACCGCGCTGCTTGAGACCGAGGGCGTGCGCCTTGAGTTCGCGCCCGATGCCCTGCGCGAGATGGCGGAGTTCGCGTTCAAGGTGAACGAATCTACTGAGAATATCGGCGCTCGTCGCCTGCACACCATCATGGAGCGCGTGCTGGAAGACGTCAGCTTTCTCGCCCCGGACGTCGCTCGCCGGCCGCAGGATGGCGAACAGGCCGCTACGCTTTCCGAGAGCATTCGCAACGAAGCGACCACCCCGCTGCCTTACGCGGAACGCATGACCGCCTCCGGCCCCGAGAAAGTCTTCACCATCACGGCCGACTACGTACGGCAAATGGTTGCCACCATCGTCAAGGACCAGGACCTCAGCCGCTACATCCTGTAAGTCGCCCAGGCATGCGCCCTTTCACTGTCAAAGAGCGTTGTCATCCTGAGCGAACGCAGTGAGTCGAAGAATCTGCGGTGGCTCTTTGCGTTGCGATACCCGCGCGCGACAGAGACAGCAAATTTGCAGCGTAGTATGGTGGGCAAATCACGCGGGGTCCGATCCGCGCCGCCTTTTCTTCCACTCCACGCATCCCAACTCACAGGAGAGTGCAATGAGTCAGCCCGCGCAGCACCACGGCATCAACTACATTGAATTCACGACAACCGACATCGCTCAGACAAAGAAGTTTTACGAGAAGGTCTTCGGCTGGAACTTTCAGGACTTCGGCCCCGACTACATCAGCTTTGACCACGCGAGTGCCGGCATCGACGGCGGCTTTAGCAAAGGCGATCCTGGCCAGAAGCACGACGATTCTGCGCCGCTCGTCGTCATCTACTCCCAGGACCTGAAGGCAACAGAAGTCGCGATCCTCGAGGCCGGCGGCGAAATCGTGGTTGCCACATTCGAGTTTCCCGGCGGCAGGCGTTTTCACTTCTCCGATGGGCAGGGCAATGTGCTGGCAGTGTGGTCTGAATAGTGGCTGCACTTGATAAATCAATTCCGCGCCTGATCAAGCACGAACAAGGGTGCCCCATTCTAAATCTGGAGTTTCGAAGAAGCTCCAGATTTAGAGTGGGAAAGCAACGTACCTTCATCGCGGAAGTTTCATCATGGCCAAGAGGCTATTGCACCGTCGGTGGAAGTGTCTTGCGCTTGTCCAGCTCCTCGCGCACAAGCGACAGGCCCAGAATGCAGCGCTCGAACCAGTCGGAGAGTCGCGCAAACAACGGCGCCTCCTGCTCGTACTCAAACAGGTTGAACTGGCTCACGATGAAGTAGCTTTCTTTCCCTGCGTGGATCAGCTCGCTCAGGCTCGGGTGAGGACCGCGGCGGCGCCCCGGCACCGCCGCTTCTGGATACATGCCACTCACAAAGAGCGCGTAGTCGCCGATGTATTTGCGTACCGAGCGTTCCGCATCGAAGGATGGCGCACTTCCGTTAACGGGATCGGCGGCCAGCATCATTGCCTCCAACTCCTCAACGGGGTGGCCTTGCCGGTCGCGCATCTTGTAGAGATTCTTTGCCTCTGAGAATTCGCACAGCAGATGTGCCACATAGCCGGTCACGTCCGGATCGTTCAGCCCCAGCTTGCCTTCATAGCTGTTGCGAACTACCTGGTGAAAAAACGGCTCAAGCGGATGACCTTGTGTTTCCATACACACCTCCTGTGACTGCTCGTGCGCAGCCGGTCTGCCTTCGGGCTGTGGCCGGTTACGCAATCAGTGCAGCCGGGGAAGTCCAGCCACCGCCTATTTACATAGCTTTGACACTGAGATTACCCGAAATGTTGCGTTTGACAAGAGGGAGGCCCAATTTTTCTGGCAGTTACGGGCATCGATTGCAAATAGCAACGCGCATGGACAACCTTTTTTCACGCCTTTATGCCCAGCTCTTCCCGGATCATCGCGAGGCCCAGCACGCAGTGCTCAAATCGGTCGGCGAGGCGCGCGAACAGCGCTGCCTCTTCCTTGTACTCGAAGACATCGAACTGACTCACTATGAAGTAGCTCTCCTTGCCGAGTTGAATCAGCTCCGCAAGGGTGGTGCGATCAGCCTCGGGGTTCGGGCCAGATTCCACCACATCAAGAAACATGCCGGATATAAAAAGCGCGTAATCGCCGATGTACTTGCGAATGGATCGCTCCGCATCGAATGAAGGAGCTGTGCCGTGGACAGGGTCGGAGGCCCGGACCATGACCCGAAACGTTTCCACGGTGCGTTCCGTCGCTTCGCGGAGCCTGAACAGATTCTCAGGCTCTGAAAAATCGCAGAGCATGCGCGCAACGTAGAGCGTAATCTCCGGATCGTTGAGCCGTAGCTTGTCCTGGTAGCTACTCCGAACTGCATGATGAAAAAAGGATTCGAGCGGATGAGCCTCTGTCTGCATACACATCTCCCTGCCGGGCACAATGCCGGATACAAGGCATGGCCCCGGGTGCAACGTGCGCAGTCCGGGGCTCATGCCCGGTCGTCGCTGAACTTGCTAGCTTGTTGCACTGAGTTTACAAGCAAAATCGTTTTTGTGCGTGATGTAAATCACTTCTCTAATCACTTTAGTCAGAGGAAAAAGCGGTCCTATATTGGCCCATGAAAAACGCGAAGGGCAGCCATTGCGGCTGCCCTTCGCGTTCGATTGAAGTTACGTGTTAGACGGCGGTCGGCGTGCGCGATTCCAATTCCGCCAGACGCTTGGCGAGCAGCTGTTCCAGCTTCACCAACGCGGCCGAAAAGCCCTCGATGCCTTCTTTCAGCTTGTCGGTAGCCATCTTGTCTTCGGCGTGCATTCGGTCAAACGTGGCCTTGTCGATGCCAATTTTCTCAATGGGCAGTGTCTTGGCCTTGGCCGGGTCCAGCTTGCGAGGCAGCTCACCCTGGGTTGATTCAAGCTCGCCCAGGAAATGTGGGGAAATGGTCAGCAGGTCGCATCCGGCAAGCTCCGTAATTTCGCCGATATTGCGAAAGCTCGCGCCCATCACCACCGTCTTGTAGTCAAACTTCTTGAAGTAGTTGTAGACGCTGGTCACCGATTGCACGCCGGGATCGTCCGCTCCCTGATAATCCTTGCCGGTGTTCTTTTTGTACCAGTCGAGAATCCGGCCCACGAACGGCGAGACAAGCGTCACGCCTGCATCCGCCGCGGCGATGGCCTGGTGCAGCCCGAAGAGCAGCGTCAGGTTGCAGTGGATCCCCTCGTTCTCCAGCACCTCAGCGGCCCGGATGCCTTCCCACGTCGACGCAATCTTGATTAGCACGCGCTCGCGGCTGATGCCGGCATCGTCATACTGCGCAATGATCTCCCGCGCCTGCACAATGGTGGCGTGGGTGTCGTAGGAGAGGCGCGCATCCACCTCGGTGGAGACGCGGCCCGGCACGATGGCCAGGATCTTTTTCCCAAACGCGACGGCCAGCCGCTTGAACGCGAGATTGGCCACGTCCTGATCGGTAGCGCTTTCGCCCAGTTCCTTGCGCGCCCCCAACAGAACGCCGTCGACGATGGGTTGGTATTGAGGCATCTGCGCCGCTGTCTCAATCAGAGAGGGGTTGGTGGTGGCATCCTGAGGCCGAAACTGTTCCATCGCCTCAATGTCCCCGGTATCGGCGACAACTACGGTGTACTTGCGCAATTGCTCAAGCAAATTCGGCATGATTCCTCCTGGGGAAGGGGCGTTAGCGCTCGAAAGCGTGCTTCGGCTCCAGTGTACTGCTGTTTGGATTCTTGCGGCACGGCCCTGGTTGCAGGCCCGTCAAACTCCGGTTAATCCGTTGCGGCGAAAGTGTTGCGCAATACGCCAAGCCCGTCAATTGAAACCTCGACGCGATCGCCGGCGGCTACCGGCCCCACCCCGGCCGGCGTACCGGTCAGCAGCAGGTCGCCCGGTTCAAGGGTAATTGCCGCAGTGATATAGCTGAGAAGCGCTGGAATCGAAAAGATGAAATCTGTGGTCGATCCTTTCTGCCGCAGCTCACCGTTCAAGCGCGTTTCTATCACTAAGCCCGCCTCGGGATCCACTTCGTCGCTCACAAATGGGCCAGCCGGGCAGAATGTATCGAAGCCTTTGGCACGCGTCCATTGGCTGTCTTTCTTTTGCAGATCGCGTGCGGTCACGTCGTTGGCTAGCGTATAACCGCGAACGTAAGCACGCCAGTTCGCTTCGGGCTTCAGCTTGCTGGCGCGACGGCCTATCACGAGCGCCAGTTCGCCTTCATAATCCACGCGCTCCGAGACCTTCGGCATCATCACGACGCCCCGTGGAGCCAAAAGCGACGATGGGGGTTTAAAAAAGAGCAGCGGCTCCGCCGGAACTTCGTTGCCCAGTTCCTGGGCGTGATCTTGATAGTTGCGTCCGACGCACACGATCTTTGACGGCGTGACTGGCGCCAGCAGCTCCGCCGCGCTCAGCGGCATCGGCTCGAAGTCGAAACTCCACGACGTTGCCCTTCCATGGACCAGTTTGTAAGCCAGGTCCTCCTCCGGTCCGGGCGTCAGGTCCACGATCCACAACTCGCCGCCCCGCACCTCGACTGTGCCGTAGTGGATCTGGTCTTCATACAAGAAGCGGCAATATTTCATGGGAACTCTCTTTCGTGCGAAGGATGGATTCAGGGGTTCGAAACCGTCTCCTGCGCCTCGGCTGACCGCGCGCTTTCATGCCCGCCCTGGTCAACGGCGCTCACCGCGTAATGATACGTGTGCCCACGCTGTACCTGCGCATCATGGAACGCGGGTCCAACCACCGGCTGCGGGTGCGAAATCCGTTGCCACGCTCCGTCATCCTCTCGCCGATAAACAATATACCCCGCAAGGTCGGCCTCGGTGCCTGGCTGCCAGCTCAGGTCGATCGCGGGCCCTGCTCCATTCTCACCTTCACTTGCCACAGCGGCCAGCCCGGTCGGTACATCCGGCGGAAACACATCTTTCACTTCCACCCGCATGGGCTGCGAAAAGTCCCCATCCAGCTCCAGCTTTTGACCGTCTGCTTCGATCGGAATTACGCGCTGGGCTTTGTATTCGTAGGTTTCGCCGAAGCGGGCACTCTTATCCAACGCCCGCCCATGTGACCCTGCTTCCACCAGCAGGTCTTCCTCCACAGGCTCCGGCGCGGGCGCCATCATGCCCTCCTTCGGCTTGGCTGCCGGAGGGTTCAGCAGCTTCCGATGCAGGCGCACAGCCAAGTCCTTCTCGTCGGCAGTCCAGTGCAACACCACGCCCGCCTTGCGCACCTCCGCGCTCAGGTCTGTCACGGGTGCGGGCGCCGCGCCCGCCAACACCACGGCGGCATTCGACAATCCCGCCGACCGCCCGTTGCGATTCTTCAGATCCACAAAATAGCTCAGGGACCGCGGAGCCCCCGATGCCAGCGGAGCAGGCAGCGTCTCTTTAAAATTGCCCGCCGCGCCCGGAGCCAACATCAACGCGCCCGCCGATTCGCAGGGTCTTGCATCTTCCTTATGGCAGACGCGTACATGCACGTCGCCCCTCAGCAGCAGCTTGTCGGTATTCTTCTTGGGCATCGTCCAGGTAAGCGAAACCTGGTTGCCCGTGCGGGTCGCGGCAAGGTCTGTTACCCGGTCAGGCAAATCAAGCGATGGAGGCTGCGGCGCCGCCTCTGTTCCGCACCCGGTCAGTCCTACGGCCAGCGCGCACGCAAGCACGGCCACCATCCAACCCTGTCGTGTACACATTGCCCTCCCAGTCTACTGGACGCACGAGGTAGCCAGGCTTGGCGACGCAGAGGCTGCGCCTGCGCGATCCTCATTCCACCCGGAGCGCCTGCATCGGATCGAGTCTCGCCGCGCGCGTGGCGGGCAGCCAGACGGCAAGCAGTGCCACGATGCTGAGAATCACGGGCACCGCAACGAACACAAGAGGGTCCCACGACTTGACGCCAAAAAGAAAGCTGGCAATCAGGCGCGTAAGCCCGAACGCCGCGCCAATGCCAAGGGTCACTCCAACCAGGGCCAGCCTCATGCCGTGCCACACAACCAGGTTGCGGATCGTTGCGCGGTCTGCGCCCAACGCCATGCGGATCCCCATCTCCTGCGTGCGCTGCTGCACCGAATAGGCCATCAGCCCGTAGATGCCGATCGCCGCCAACACCAGCGCCACCGCGCCGAAGATCGTCAGCAGCAGCATGTTGAAGCTCTCGCGCGAAGTAGAACGCACCACGATCTCATCCATGGTGCGAACATGCGCCACCGGAAACCCTCCGCTCGCGACGCGCAATTGTTCGGTCACAAGGGCGGCAAACTGGCGCGGGTCGCCGTGTGTGCGAACCACCCACATCATCGGCAAAATGCGCGCATTCAGTCCCGTCAAGGCGTCCTTGACCTGCGCGTCGGGAACGATCATCAGCGCGCCGGGCTCGCGCGCCAACCCGCCATCATGTGTGTTGCCGACAACGCCCACAATCTGGCGCGCAGGCTCTTCGAACGGCGGCCCCATGCCTCCGCCTACGTTGATCTGCTGGCCGATCGGGTTTTCTTTTGGAAAATACTGTTTCTCCAACGCCTCGTTGATCAGCACCACACCCGGCGCCGAGGCCGTGTCGTGCTCGTTGAATTCGCGCCCCCGCAGAATCGGAATTTTGAACAGCTTGTAGTAGTCCGGCGATGCGTTCATCCATCCCGCAGCCGGTTCGCCTTTTGCCGGGTCCACTGGCCGCCCGACGATGGTGAACGGCAATCCGAACTGGCCTTCGATCGGCAGGCAGCAGGTTGTAGCCGCGTCTTCCACGCCGGGAATCGCCTTCAGCCGCTCACGCCCCTCCTGCGATAGTTGCGCCACGCCGGCCGTCGTCTCGTACCGCGCGCCCATCAACGACATCTCAAGCGTGAGCACATTGTGCGTATCGAATCCCGGATTAACGCCCATGAGGGCAATGAACGACCGGATCAACAGCGACGCCCCGATCAGCAGCACCAGCGCCAGGGACACTTCGCTGATCACCAACAGCGAGCGGGCCTTACCTTGCCGCAATCCGATGCCCGCACGATTGCTGCTTTCCTTCAGCGATGAGTTCAGATCGGTGCGCGACGCGCTGAGAGCAGGGAAGAGCCCAAACAGAATTCCGGTCAGCAGCGAGACCGCAAGCGTGAAGCCAAGCACGCGCCAATCCACGCTCACCGCAGCGCCGTCCTCGCCAATGCGCGGCAGCCCCGCCGGGCTGATGGCAAGCAGCGCGCGCACTCCCGCATAACCGAGCGCGAGACCCAGCGCACCCCCAGTGACCGCAAGCAAAACACTCTCAGTCAGCAGTTGGCTGATAATGCGCGCCCGGCTTGCGCCCAGCGCCGAGCGAATTGCGAACTCGCGTTTGCGCCCCGTCGCCCGCACCAGCAGCAGGTTGGCCACGTTGGCGCAGGCGATCAGCAGCACCATCCCCACCGCGCCCAGCAGCACCAGCAGCGACTTGCGCGCATCGCCCACAATTGCGTCGCGCAACGGCTCCACAGCGAATCCAACCTTCGGGTTCGACACCGGATACAAGCGGTGGAACTCGGCGAAGGCAAGCTTCATCTGCGCGTTCGCCTGCGCCAGCGTTATGCCCGGCTTCAGCATCCCAACGGCAAGAAAGAAATGCCCCTGGTTGGTGCTGTTCGGTTCGAACTGAAAAGGAACCCAGATCTCCGCTTCCGGGTCGGAGACAAAGTCCTTTCCGAGAACGCCGACAATCGTGTACGGCTCATTGCCCAGTGAGAGCGACTTGCCAATCACATTCGGATTGCCTCCAAATCGGCGCTGCCAGAATCCATAACTCAACACAACCACGTGGCCGCCGTTGGGCAAATCTTCCTGCTTTGTAAACGTGCGCCCCAGCATCACCGGCGCACCGAATACCCTGAAGTACCCCTCGCTGACGTGAAGGCCGTGCACCTGTTCCGGCCTGTCGCCGGTTACGTTGAAGCCCGGCCCCGCAAAGTCGTAGGCCGCAACTTCCTTGAAGATGCTTGTCTGCTGCTGGTAGATATGAAACTTCGGAATGGAAGCACCGGCGTCATTGCCATTCGGCCCGGCGAGTTCGATCTGCACAATGCGGTCCGCATCGGGATAGGTCAGCGGCTTCAGCAGCACCGCATTCACCACGGTAAAGATCGCAGTGTTGGCTCCAATGCCCAGCGCCAGCGCGGAAACGGCGGCAAGGGTAAAGCCCGGGCTCTTGATGAAGAGATGAAGCGCATGCTTCACGTCATTCCAGCGATCGCCCATAGCGGAACTCCGTTTCGCGACTGATTGTTGAAGAAAGCCTCGAGCTGATTTTCGTACTCAGGAGAGCATTGCAACCGGCAGACGCCCGCCGTGTCTTTCCTAATGCGCCGCCGACCTATTTAGACCTTGGTCTCTTTCCTAGACGCGAGAGCTAAGCCGCAGTGAGCGCCACTCGCCAGTTATTGCGTAGTCTAGCGGGTCAGTGTGTATGCTTGCCTACGATCCCGAAAGGACTCTGCCGCATGCTGATCTTTGCCGCTATCCTCGCTATCTTCGTCTATGGATTGATCGCCGCCATGCTGGGCACCATCCTGCCCGACCTGTCTGACCGGTTTCATCTGACGCCGGCGCAGAACGGAACCATCGCCTTCATGCAGGCGCTGGGTCTGATGGTGGCCTCGGTCGGCGTGGGTCCGCTGCTCGATAACGAGGGCGACAAGGTTGGCCTTATCCTCGGGCTGGCGTTGATTGCCATCGCGCTCTTCGCGCTGCCGCGGTCGCCGGGTTTCCGCAGCATCGTACTGCTTCTGTTTCTGCTCGGGCTGGGTGGCGGCATCGTGGTCACCGGCGCCAACGCGCTGGTCAGCGGTGTTACCCCGGAGCATCGCGCTACCGCGCTCAACCTGGTCAACCTTTTCTTCGGCCTCGGCGGACTCACGACCCCCTTCATCTCCGCCAATCTCTTCAAGCGCAACTGGGTGCGGCTCTGCTATACCGTTGCCTCGCTCACCGTCGTCACGCTCGTGATCCAGGCCATCGCCAAAATGCCCGCTCCCACCGGGCGCTGGCGGATTCGTGCTCTCCCAGGCAGGCCCCGTTCTCGGCCGACCGCTGCTCTTTCTGCTCGGAGCGTTCCTGTTCCTCTACATCACCTGCGAGGTCGGCGTGTGGAACTGGCTTCCGCGCCATCTGATCGCCCAGGGTATTCCCGAGTCGAAGGCGCTCAATATTCTTTCCCTGGGCTTCGCGCTCGGCCTGCTCGTGGGCCGCGTCGCCGTCTCGCCCATTCTCATCCAGGTGCCCGCTGTCACCGTCACCCTGGCCGCGTCGATTGCGATGGCGATTACCACGTTTCTCATGCTGCGGACGAACAAACCCGGAGCGGCGGCGGTGCTGGTCTTTATTGCGGGCCTGGCCATGGCGCCCGTGTTTCCCACCACACTGGCCATCGTCGGCAATGCCTTTCCGCGCATGAGCGGAACGGCGATCGGCTTTGTCATCACTTGTGGATGGGCCGGCCTTGCCGTCAGCTCACGCCTCATCGGGGCCATCGCAGGCGGCGACCCATTGCGCCTCAAGAAAGCTCTGCTGCTGATCCCCGGCTCGGCGGTGCTGATGATCGTGCTGAACCTGGGGATCATCGCATCGCTGCGCTAGGTCACGATCGTGTCGGGCGAGTGTTGTCATCCTGAGCGGAGCCGAAGGACCCGCGGTCGGTCTTTAATGCTGTGAGCGTCGGGGCACTAGCAATCAGAAGCCGACCCGCATCACTATGTCTCTCGAAAATCTTCTACGACGTTGCACATTAATTCCCCCGTTGGCGCACACTTTGAAGATGAGCCGCTTGCGAAGACCGGCACGGGCCATCCAGACGCTCTCTGCGACGTCTCGATTGGCGGCACAAAACCGCACAGAGGTGGGGCTTAATGTGCATCTGGGGGTCGTCTTTTCACCCCTAACTCCATCTATATGATGACGTTAAGTGGGAGAAAGCCACCCCCCTCCCCCCCTCATTCCCTTTTCCTTCGCTTCTTTCGAAGACCAGGCCCTCAGCAGCAGTCGACCGCTGACCGCTTTTCACTGACTACTGATCGCTTCCACTGGCTTTCCGTTCATAGCCTCCGCAGCCGTTCGCAGGCGGCGTCGAGATCCTCGTCTTTTTTTGCGAAGCAAAATCTCAATAGATCTTCGCCCCGGCCTGCACGGAAGAAGGCTGAACCGGCGACCGACGCGACTCCGGTGGTGGCAAGCAGGTGACGGGCTTTCAGCGCGGCGGTTTTGCCCGGCAGCCGCGCGGCTTTGGCCAACACGTAGTAGGCTCCGGCGGGAACGCTGGGCTCCATGCCGGCGTCGCGCAGGGCGGCCAGCATGCGTTCTCGTTTGGACTGGTGATCTTCGGCGAGTTGCGTGTAAAACTCCGGCGGCAACTGCTCGAGGCCTGCGGCGGCTCCATGCTGAAAGGCCGATGGCGCGCAGACATAGGTCAGGTCGTGAAAGTAGGCCATGGCGGCCATCCACTGCGCGGGCGCGGTGACGTAGCCGAGGCGCCAGCCGGTCACTGAAAATGTCTTGCTGAAGCCCGACATGACAATGGTGCGCTCGCGCATCCCCTCGAGAGTTGCCGGGCAGATATGCCGGTTACCGTCGTAGACGAAATACTCGTAAATCTCATCGGTAAACAGGAACAGGTCGTGTTCGCGGCACGCGGCGGCGATCATTTCAATTTCAGGCAGGGAAAAGATTTTGCCGCTGGGGTTAGCGGGCGTGTTGAGCAGGATGGCGCGGGTGCGCGGCGTGATCGCCGCCTTCAACGCGTCTGCATCGAGCGTCCAGTCCGGCTCGGCCAGCGCTACCAGCACCGGCTTCACGCGCATCGATTTGCAGGGTGGCCACATGGTAGCCATAAAACGGCTCGAACAAGAGCACTTCGTCGCCCGGATTGAGCAGGGCCATCGCCGCGGCGTGAAGTCCCCCGGTAGCTCCGCTGGCCACCAGGACTTCTGTCTCCGGGTCGTAAGTCAGGCCGTAATCCTTTTGCTGTTTCTCGGCGATCGCGTTGCGCAGGCGGGTGATGCCGTCAAGCCGCGTATAGATGTTGTGACCTGCGTGGATGGCGGCATGGGCTTCTGCCTCGACGGGCGCGGGAACGGGGGTGTCGCAGACTCCCTGGGCAAGGTTGATGCCGCCGATACGGTCGCACTCCGTGGTCATTGCGCGAATTTCAGACTGCATGACGCCGGGGGCAAGCTCGCTCAAAGCGAGGCGGGACGCGGTGTGAGGGTGGTGCGCTAGCGTTTGGGTCACAGGGAAGTGTCTCCGACCTTTTGCCATTTTACATTTCTGACGAGACCAAGCGGCGCAGCTCCGGCGTAAGGGCACGAGGCACGGGCGTAGAATCCAGTTGGTATGCACGAACTCTCCATCGTTTCGAGCGTCGTGGATTCGGTGATCGAATCGCTGGAGCGCTATCCCGGCGCGCGAGTAAAGGAAGTGCGGCTGCGCGTGGGGGCTTTGTCGGCGGTGGTCGAGGACTCGCTGCAATTCTGTTACGGGATTGCGACCGAGGATACGCCTCTGGCCGGCTCGGTGCTGGTGATCAAGATTCTGCCGGTGGTGATGCATTGTGCCCGCTGCGATGCGGACGTGGAACTGGAAAGCCTGCAGAGTTTTCGCTGTCCGCGCTGCGGCGAGCTGGTGGGCGATTTGCGCCAGGGACGCGAGTTGGAGATCGAGGCTATCGAAATCGAAGAAGCCGAGACGGAAGAGCTAGGGGAAAAAGCATGACGACCCGGATTGTGGAGCTACGGCGGGGAATCCTCAAAAAAAATGACGAGTTGGCGGCGGGGCTGCGCGAGCGGTTCGCGGCGGCGGGCGTGCTGGTGCTGAATCTTGTATCGAGTCCGGGGACGGGGAAGACGGCGTTTCTTGAGCGCACCTTGCGCGACCTGCGCGAGAGCGGGGCGAAAGTCGCGGCGCTGGTGGGTGATCTTGAAACCGATAACGATGCGCGCCGTCTCGCAGCCAGCGGTGCGCCCGTACGGCAGATCAATACCCATGGCATATGCCATCTTGAGGCTGAGATGGTGGGCAAGCACCTTGAAGGATGGGAACTGGGCGCGCTCGATTACCTGTTTATTGAGAATGTCGGCAACCTGGTTTGCCCGTCGAGCTACGACCTGGGCGAGAAGATTCGCGTGGCGCTGCTGAGTGTGACCGAGGGCGAAGACAAGCCGCTGAAGTATCCCACGCTGTTCAACTCCGCCGATGCGGCTGTGATTACCAAGATGGATATCGCGGAGCCTTGCGCCTTTGACCGCGAGGCGGCGCTGAGAAACATCAACGAGATTCGGCCGGGAATCCGGGTGTTTGAAACCTCGGCGAAGACCGGCACGGGCATGACGGAGTGGCTCGAGTACCTGGCGGAGGCCCGCGCGCTCCGCATCGCCTGACCGCAACCGCTCGGATCCAAAAATAGACCCAAAAATAAATCACGTTGGGGCTTGATTCTCACCGTCCTCATGTGGATATACTGGCCGCCCAAGAGCAGCCGGCAGATTTATTGCGTGGCTGCACATCATCCGCATCCATCATTCGCATCCCGACTGGATGCAGCCATGATCCTCCATATTCGGCGGATTTATTGGAGAAGGAAAGACACCATGAAAGCGATAGCAACTCTCTGCGGTGCAACATTGATTGCGTTGTCGATGGCAGCCTGCAACCAGGCTCCTCCGGCTGCGCCCGATACACACGATGCCGATGTGAAGGCCATCAGCGATCTTGAAGCGCAGTGGAGCCAGGACTACGCAGCCAAAAATCCCGACAAGATTGCGACCTACTATGCGGATGACGCGGTATTGATAACGCCGGGCGCGGAGGCCACCACCGGCAAGGACGCCATCGCCAATTCCATGAAGGCAATGGCGAAAGATCCAGCGTTTTCGCTCCAGTTCAAGCCGTCCAAGGTGGACGTGGCGAAGTCGGGTGATGTGGGCTACTCGTGGGGCACCTACCAGATGACGATGAGCAACCCGGCCGGCAAAGGGACTTTGAGCGACCACGGCAGCTACGTGACGGTTTATCGCAAGCAGGCAGATGGATCGTGGAAGGCGGTGGAAGACATCGCGACCTCAGCGGTGCCGCCACCCGCACCCAAACACAAGACCTAGGAATCGCGAAGCGCCGCGGTGTCGCCGATGCCGCGGCGCTTCGAGTGTACGCGTCGAGTTAATTTGTGGAGGAGCAGTTGAAAGCCACGACGACCAGGAGTGCGGCGGCCACTGAGGACGTAGCGGCGGTTGAAGCGTACCTTGCCAAGGTGCCGGAGCCGGCGCGGAGCACTCTCGAGAAGATTCGCGCAACCATCCGCTCGGTGGTTCCCGCCGAAACCACTGAGTGCCTCAGCTACGGGATTCCGGCGTTTCGCTACAAAGGCGCGCTCGTGGGGTATGCTGCTTTCAAAAACCATTGCAGCTTCTTCCCCATGCAGGCATCGCTCATCGACACCATGAAAGAAGACCTGAAGGCTTACCGCACATCGAAGGGAAC
This sequence comes from uncultured Acidobacteriaceae bacterium, assembly GCA_963800145.1. Classification (GTDB taxonomy): domain Bacteria; phylum Acidobacteriota; class Terriglobia; order Terriglobales; family Acidobacteriaceae; genus Telmatobacter. Next base: position 1,299,915 of record CAWCZX010000003.1, read on the forward strand.
ACTGCAGTTCGCGGTGGACAAGCCACTACCGGCCGCGCTGGTGAAGAAGATGGTAAAGGCGCGGATCGCGGAGAATGAGCGGAAAACCTAACGCCGACTGGAGCAGGCAGTGCGGGCCCTCGGCGCTTCACATGCACTTCACGGGTTGGAATCGACGGCTTTGGCTTTTGAGTGATTCAGATCACCCTGTACGACGCATCCAAACGGGTATAAGGTAGTTGCCATGTGTCTAGCGATTCCGGGAAAAGTCGAAGAAATCAGCACCGAAGGCGGCCTTCGGGTGGGCCGCGTGAACTTTGGCGGGGTGGTCAAGCGCGTCTGCCTGGACTACGTGCCGGAGGTCGAGGTCGGCGACTATACCATTGTCCACGTGGGCTTTGCCCTCTCCAAGATCGACCAGGAAAGCGCCGAAAAGACGCTGGCGGTTTTTGAACAGATGGGCATGCTGCAGGAGGAACTGGCCAGCGAGGAAGAACACTTTGCCCGGGCGGCGGCCGCTCCGCAATCGTCGTGTCCGGATGGAAGCTGTGCGGTGGAAGAAGAGAAGGCGCTCTAGGACGCTGATTGTCGGGGACCTCACTGCATAGGCCCGGGAGCCCGACTGGTGGAACCGCTGGTTTCCCCTTGACTGAAACTCCAAACCAACCGATGACGACCCCTCGGTTGTTGATCGTCGGGTAGGAGTTACCGCAAATGAAGTACCTCACCGAGTTTCGCAACGGCGAAATCGCCCAGCGCATCGCGCGGGAGATTCACCAGGTCACCACCCGCCCCTGGAAGATCATGGAAGTCTGCGGTGGGCAAACGCACTCCATCATTCGCAACGGCATTGACCAGATGCTGCCCGCCGGGATCGAGATGGTCCACGGGCCAGGGTGTCCGGTCTGCGTCACTCCCCTCGAACTGATTGACAAGGCTCTGGCAATCGCGGCACAGCCGGACGTGATTTTCTGTTCCTTCGGCGATATGCTGCGCGTTCCTGGCACCGAGGGTGATCTGTTTCAGGTGAAGGGCCGTGGCGGCGATGTTCGGGTGGTGTATTCGCCGCTCGATGCGGTGGATCTGGCAGCGAAGAATCCCGATAAGCAAGTGGTGTTTTTTGGCGTAGGGTTTGAGACCACCGCTCCCGCCAACGCCATGACCGTGCATTTGGCCAAGCGGCGCGGGCTTAAAAACTTTTCGCTGTTGGTTTCGCATGTGCTGGTGCCCCCTGCGATTCAGGCCATCATGGCATCGCCCGGCAACAAGGTACAGGCGTTCTTGCTTGCAGGTCACGTGTGCAGCGTGATGGGCTACTGGGAGTATCCGCCCATCGCGGAGAAGTACAAGATTCCGCTGGTGGTGACGGGATTCGAGCCGCTCGACCTGCTCGACGGTATTCGCCGCGCCGTGATTCAACTGGAGGCCGGCACATACGAAGTGGAGAACGCCTACGAGCGCATCGTCACCTTCGACGGCAACCAGGCCGCGCAGAAGCTGCTCGCCGAGGTATTTGAAGTCACCGACCGGGCGTGGCGCGGCATCGGCGTGATTCCGAAGAGTGGATGGCGGCTAAGTGAGGAGTACCGCGCATTCGACGCCGAGGAGCGCTTCCACATCACGGGCATCCATACCGAGGAGTCACCGCTTTGCCGCTCAGGCGATGTGTTGCGCGGAGCCATCAAGCCGGCCGAGTGCGCGGCCTTTGGCAAGGAGTGCACGCCGCGTCATCCGCTGGGCGCGACCATGGTTTCAAGCGAGGGCGCCTGCGCAGCGTATTACAACTACGGGCGGTTCATCTCTGCCGATGAACTGGCCGGAGCGGGCAAGGTATAGCTGTTTGCGCCAGAACGGTTTCGGCAGAACGAATCCGCCGCAATATTTGAAGTCCAGAAAAGGATGCGGGTGCCAGCATGGGTGACCGGGAGAAGGCCGGATTGGTGGTTGAGAACGCAGGCACGCCGGACTTTTCAAACTGGACCTGCCCACTTCCGCTGCGGGACTATCCGGCAATTGTGATGGGCCACGGGGGCGGCGGCAAGCTGGGCAACGAGCTGGTCGAGCACCTGTTCCTGCCCGCTTTTCGCAACCCGGCTCTTGAGAATCTTGGCGATGCCGCGGTATTCGATCTGGATTCAGGGCGGCTTGCCATGAGCACAGATTCCTTCGTCGTGCAGCCGCTTTTCTTTCCCGGCGGCTCGATCGGCGCATTGGCCGTGAATGGCACGGTAAACGATCTTGCCGTCTCCGGCGCCGACCCCAAATTCCTCAGTGCCAGCTTCATCTTGGAAGAAGGTTTTCCCCTGGAGCAATTGGCAGCCGTGGTGCAAGCCATGGCGGATGCGGCAGCTACGGCGGGCGTGCGCATTGTCACCGGCGACACCAAGGTGGTTGAACGCGGGCACGGTGACGGCTGCTATATCAATACGGCAGGCATCGGCGTGCTGCGCGCCGGGATCATCGTCGGTCCGCATCGCGCGCAGGCAGGCGATGCGATCCTGGTGTCGGGGATGATCGGCGATCACGGCATGGCGATCATGAGCGTGCGCGAGGGTCTGGATTTCGAGAGTCCCATCCGCTCCGATTGCGCCGCGCTCAATGGACTGATTGCGGACGTGCTCGCCGCAGTTGGAAATGCAGTGCATGCGATGCGGGATCCAACGCGCGGCGGACTCGCTTCGACGCTGAACGAGATTGCGACCTCTTCCGATGTGGGCATCGAGATCGACGAGAAAAGCCTGCCCGTGCGGCTCGAAGTGCAATCGGCGTGCGACTTGCTCGGGCTCGACCCGGTCTATGTGGCCAATGAGGGCAAGGTCGTATTCTTTGTTGCGTCCGAGGCTGCGGCGCAGGTTCTTGAAGTGCTGCGCGCGCATCCGCTCGGCCGCGACGCCGCGCGCATTGGCCAGGTGACCGCGCAGCATCCGCGTATGCTGGTGGCCCGCACGGGCATGGGCGCCAACCGCGTCATCCCGACGCAAATTGGCGAGCAGTTGCCGCGCATTTGCTGATTAGGAAATGAACAGAAACGGTCGCTCTCAGTGGACCGTCACCGTCACCGCGGCTGTCGATCGCCCGTATTGATTCGTCGCATTCAAGGTGTAGGTGGTTGTGGCCGTAGGCGTGGTCGTGACGCTGCCGCCGCGTACACCGCCAAGCACGTCAATGAAGTCATAGCTGTCATTGCTCGTGTTCCATGTGAGCGTAACGGGCGTGCCCGCAGACACTGTCGAGGCCGACGCGGTAAAGCTGTCGATCGTCGGCGGATTGCCGGTCGGCGCCGTCGCGTCGTCGTAGCCGGGGAAGGTCGGCGTCATCTGCACCACTTCAAAGTTCGACGACTGAATGGAGTCGAGATTGACCAGGTCGTTGTCATTCCATCGGGGATCCGCGACGCCCTGGAAGTAGAAATAGCCGCCGTTGTCGGCGAGGATCATTCCATATTTCTTCATCGCAGTGAGGATCACCTGGTTGGCGGCAGAATATCCGGAGATATCGAAGCTGGCCTTGAGGCGGATGCGCATGCCCATGACGTTGCTGACGCCATAGACGGTTCCTGCGGCATGACTGGCCGGCTCGACGAAGTATCCGCCGTTGGCATCGTTCTTGGTCTGCTGCATGGTGAAGCGGATGGCGTGGTTGATAGCGCCCGCGGCGACTTCGTCGTAGCGCACGAGGCCCGGAAAGATGGGCAGCCCGGCAGCGTCGGCCGAGGTCCAGCCCCAGGGACGCTGGTCATAGTTATTCATATCCCAGATGGTTTCGGAGGATGCGTTCCATGCGCCGCTGCAACGATGCGTATTGAAGGTCTCATAGAGAAAACACGTATTTCGGTCGAGAACCAGCACGTGCGAATCGCCGACGTAGGTGTCCGGCCAACCATCGCAATCGGCGGGCGAGCCCTCGATCGGCGCGGTGATCGGGAAGGGAGCCAGCGCGACATCGCTTTCACTGGCGTAATCGATCACATTGATGGGAACCAGCGGCGTGGTACTGGAGTCAACGACGACGTAGGGGATGCCGTAGTTTCCCCCGGCGGTCGAGGAGAAGTCGTGATGCAGATGCAATCCGGCAAAGCCTGACGCCGAAGTGATCGCGCTGTTGTTGGGATCGAGGGGAGCCGAGGAGATATCCGTATTCCACGCATTCGTTGCTGGAAACGGAACGAAGCCATTGAGACTGGCGCTATCTCCGGTGCTCATCTTGCTGCATGCGGATGCAACGACAGCCGGATTCACCGTGATGTCCAGGTCGGAGGTGGCTGATTGTGCTGGTTGGCCTGAGTCAATCACTTTGAAAATGACAGAAGTTGTGCCCACATCGCTTTGCTGCGGCGTGCCGGTAATGGCGCCGGAGGAACCGTTGATGGCGAGATCGCTTTGCAGGTTGGTCGCGCTGTAGGTGTAGGGAGGGGTTCCACCGGACGCCGTGATCGCGCTGGAGTAGGCAATGCCGACGATTCCATTGGGTAGCGAGGCTGTCGTAATGGTTAATTTGGAAGGCGCAGCCTGATTGACGGTAAGGCTTAGATTCGCTGTCGCCGTTTGTGCGGATGGCTGACTCGAGTCGACCACTTTGAACCCCACCGACGATGTTCCCACGGCGCTTTGAGCCGGCGTGCCAGTGATGATGCCGGTGGAACTGTTGATCGCGACTCCGGCGGGCAGATTGGTAGCGGTGTAGGCGAAAGGACTGGTGCCGCCGGAGACGGTAATCCCGCTGCTATATGCGGTGCCGGCGGTTGCGGCGGGCAACGAGGCTGTGGTGATGACGAGTTGGGCGGGTTGTTGTGGTGGAGTAGTAACGGCAACTTTGGTGAAAGAGCTACATCCGGACAGAACGGCCGCGGCCGCCATGATGAGACACAAATCCCAGTTGCGCATACTCCTTCTTTCCCGCGTGGTTCTGGGGATGCAACAGGGAGGTTCATCTGGGCGATTGCATTGACTCAGCGAATCGTGTAATTCGAATTCGCACGCATCGCACCGGGAAGGCTGAAATCTAGACCGAGAATACACGCCGCGGCTTAGGCGGATTGACTCAATTCGGTGCCCTCTCGATGACCGAGGTCACGTCGTGGGGCACAAGGCATCATTGCGGCTTCGGAACTCATTCTGAAGCGGGAGGTGCTGCAGCATGGCCGTCGGATGACGCGAGTGCGGAATCAGCTGAATATGTCGAATGCCTGCTCGATGCGGGTGTGCAGAGCGGCTTCTTTTTCGGCGAGGGTGTAGTTGATTTCGAGAACCGCAGCGGGGGGCGCGGGCAGAGCTTTCAATGCCTTTGCGGTGACCGGCCAGTCGATGGTGCCGTCGCCGGGCCACAGGTGCTCGTCCTTCAAGCCGTGATTGTCATGGATGTGGACTGAAGAAATGCGATCACCGAGCGTTGCAATGGCTTGAGCTACTCCAACGGTGATGTGCGCATGGCCGAGATCGAGGCAGATGCCGATGTTGGGCAGATGACCCATTTCAATGATCGTCAATAGATGACTGGGAGTGGTCGGTTCGCTGATCAGGTTCTCCACCAGCAGCCTGACACCCAGTGGATGGGCAAAAGCGCCAAGATGCTCGAGAGCCGCCTCCGCGTATTCCATGCTGCGCAGGGACCATCCATCTTCTTTTTCACCGAGGTGCAGAACAAGATTCTTGAAAGGAATGCGTTCGGCTGATTCGAGGGCGCGTTTGATTTCATCCATGGCATCGATGCGCCGCGCTTTTTCAGGGTGCAACACGTTCACGGCGGGAGCGCCGGCACGACCCATTTCGCGGTCGGGAAAAAGGGGGGCGTGCATCGAGAACGGCGTGAGCGGATTGGAGCTGAACCACTCCGCCAGTTCGGAGACATGCTCGCGGCTGGTGTAGTCAAAGTGCTGGCGAGCGGCAAAAATCTCCACCGCCTGCGCACCGGAACGGTCGGCGAGCTCCAGCAGTCCAGGATGAAGGCGTTGGTTCAGGAAGAGGTGCGTCGACAAAACGCGCAACATGGTCACGAAGCCCCCCGCGCTGGGCCGCTTTGCATCTCTCGCCTGAGCGCACCCCTATTGTCGCATCTTTACAACTACTTAACTTCAATGGGATGTTGCACGAGCAGGTGCGGGTTGGCTGCGCCCGACCCGAGTTTTCAAAGGTTTGCGCCGTAACGCCGGCGACAACCTGATCAATAACCCACCGCTTTGCCGTAGTGGCTGCGGTGATCCTGGCCGCCCAGGAGCTCGCCGGTTTTGGGATCAACTGCGATGCATTCGCCGTCGGACCAGTGGCCGTCGCGGGGCTCAACCTTGTAGCCCATGGCGCGCAAACCTGTCAGGGTATCCCGGCTGAAGCCCGGTTCGAGATAGAGCTTGTCGGGCAGGTATTGGTGGTGGAAACGGGGCGCATCGACTGCTTCCTGGATGTTGAGACCGCCCTCTGCGGCGGAGAGAAAAATGTTGCCCACAGTGGTAATAATGCGGGCGCCGCCCGGGGAACCAAGCACGTAGCGTAGCTTGCCGTCTTCAAGAACAATCGTCGGAGTCATGGAACTCAGGGGGCGTTTGCCAGGCGCGATGGCGTTGGCCGGCCCCTGGATGAGCCCGAACATATTGGGCACGCCCATTTTTGAGGCGAAGTCGTCCATCTCGTCATTGAGAAGAAAGCCAAGTGAGCCGGAGGTGACGTGGGAGCCGAAGCTGTCGTTGAGGGTGGTGGTGACAGCGACCGCATTGCCCTCACTGTCGACCACGGAGTAATGCGTCGTGTCCTGCGACTCGGGGCCGCGGCGGCCGGCCGTCGTTGGTGCGGGAGGCAGAAAGCCTTCGGGGCGCTTGAGGCTTTCGCTCGACGAGGCTTTGTCGGGTAGGATGCTGCTCCGCCATGCCTCGGCGTATCTCTTGCTGGTCAGCTCGGCTACAGGGATGTGGTTGTAATCGGGATCGCCGAGGTAATCGGCGCGATCCATGTAGGCGCGGCGCCACGCTTCGGTGATCAGGTGCATCGAAGCAGGCGTGCGGTCGCCGAGTTTAGCCAGATCGTAGCCTTCGAGAATATTCAACGCGCTCACCAGCACCACGCCGCCCGACGATGGAGGCGGTGCGCTGAGGATGGTGTAGTTGTGGAAGGTGCCGGTGACAGGCGTGCGTTCGACGACAGTGTATTGGGCGAGGTCGTCGAGGGTGATCAGGGCGTCCCCTTTTTTCAAGTCGTCGATCAGCTCATGGGCCATTTTGCCGTGGTAGAAGTCGTCGGGGTCGGCGGCGATCCGTCCGAGCGTTTCCGCAAGCAGGGGCTGCTTGAATATTTCTCCGGCCTTGTAGAGATTGCCGTCGCGCTGAAAGATGTGCTTCGATGCCGGAAACTTGCCCAGGTCGGAGTCGGCCAGTTCTTCGGCTTCCGGCTGGGTAAGTGCGAAGCCATCTGTCGCGAACTTGATGGCGGGTGCCATGACATGCTGAAGTCCCAGCCTGCCGTATTTGCGTTCGGCGTAGACCAGGCCGGCTACTGAGCCGGGCGTGGCGATGGAACGGTATCCGATGACGCTGGATAAAAGGCTCGTTTCGGGAATCACGTTCCCTTGCGCGTCCAGGTACATGTTTTCGCTAGCGGCGAGCGGAGCTTTTTCGCGGAAGTCGATGAAGGTGGCCTTGCCATTGTGATCGCGGATGAGCATGAAGCCCCCGCCGCCCAGGTTGCCCGCGCTCGGGTGCACTACTGCCAGGGCGAAGCCCGTTGCCACGGCTGCATCGACCGCATTGCCTCCTTCGCGGAGGATCTGAACACCCGCTTCGGCGGCCAGATGATGGACGCTGACGACCATTCCGTGGCGCGCACGTACAGGTTGCTCGCCGCGATAGGGGAGCACGCTCGCCCCTCCCTTGCGGCCTGCGTAGATGACTGAGATCAAGAGCCCGGCGGTTGCGAAGACAGCCAGGACGGGAAGAAGGGGTCGTCGATTCATCGCTGTCTTGACAGGATAGCGTGAAAAACCGGGGATCAGAGATCAGTGGTCAGGGATCAGGAAGGAAAGCTGCCGCGGCTGGGCGGTAAGTCACCCATGTGACAGTTTTGGCGTCAAAGCAGAAGCGTGGAGACCAGAGAAGCGGCTCCGAATGTAGATCAAACGAATTCAACACGGGAGACAATCTTGCGAAATAAACCGATGCATGCAATTTTTCTACTGGTCGGACTGGCAGCATTGAGCAGCGCCATGGCCCGCGCGGAGACCGACGCCGCGTTGAGCCTTTACGGCGCGTTTAGCGGGACCACGAATGGCAATGGCACGGTGCAGAGCCCGTCGAATTCTGCGGGAGGCATCGTAGAGCTGAGGCACATTTCAAACCCCATCGTCGGTTATGAAGGCACATACTCGTTCAATCGAGCCAATCAAAAGTATTCTTCGTGTGGCATTGTGAATCCGCTTTGCTCGGAGCAGTCGGTCAAGGCCAATGCGCACGAAATCACCGGCGATTGGATCGCGTCGGTCAAGATTGCGAATCTCAGGCCGTTTGCGCTCGCCGGCGTGGGTCTCCTATTCGATGTGCCCAGCAGCGGACAGGCAAGCACCAGCACCTCGACCAAGCCGGTATTTGTCTATGGAGCCGGATTGGATTGGGGGCTCATCCCACACATCGGCCTGCGCCTGCAATATCGTGGCAACCTCTACAAAGCTCCCGACCTGACCAGTCTCTACACATCGACGGGTGCCTTCACGCACACCGCCGAGCCGATGATCGGGGCATATTTCCGGTTCTGAAAAGCGGCGCGATGGACGCGGCGAATCAGCCGTGGGCGTGGTTGCTATGATCGGGCCATGCGGATCGCCGTCATTGCCGACATTCACGGAAACCTCGGCGCTCTGGATGCCGTGATCGCGGATATCGCGCGGCGCGCGGTGGACCTGACCGTCAATCTTGGGAGATGTGGTTTCGGGCCCGCTGCAGCCGTGCGAGACTGCGGACCGGCTCATGAACCTGGGAATGGCGACGATTCGAGGCAATCATGAGCGCCAGCTTTTGACATGTCCACTGGAGAATCTGGGCGAATCCGATCGGTTTGCCGCTTCGCAATTGCGGGTCGACCAGCGCGTATGGCTCGCCGGCTTTCCAGACACGCTTGTCGTCGCGGGCGATGTATTTTTGTGCCACGGTACACCACTGAACGACGTCGATTATTTCCTCCACACAGTGGACGAGACAGGTTGCCGTCCCGCAACCCTCGCCGAGGTGGAGCAGCGGGCTGCTGGTTGCGCCGCGTCGTTGATCGTCTGCGGACACACGCACCTGCCGGGCACCATGCGGCTGACGGACGGGCGCGTGGTCATGAATCCCGGCAGCGTGGGATTGCAGGCCTACCCGGCAAAATGGCCTCATTCTCACACCATGGAAGCTGGTTCGCCGCACGCACGCTATGCGGTCGCGGAGCGTGTTGATAGTGAGTGGAGGGTCGAGTTAATCAAAGTGGTCTACGAATGGGAGAGCGCGGCACGGCTGGCCGTGGCAAATGGCCGCGCCGACTGGGCAGTCGGCCTGCGAACCGGGCGAATATGATGTGCACGCTTTTGAACCCGGTTCTGTGTGCGATTCTTCCCCAATCATTTTCCGAATGATTCGACTTCTTGAACCCGCAATCTATGCCACGCCAGGAGAACCATCGGTCCCATTACAAGAAGTGAGATCAAGGTACAGGCAATGAGGATGTCTATGGTTAACCAAGGTCTTCCGGAGGCATCTGTGACTCCGGACGGAAACAGTCCCGCTTTGAAGACGAAAAGATTTCCAAAAGCGCATATCGCGTAGCAAAGGATGGCCGCGCGCCAGTAGCTCCGAGAGGTCGGGAATTTTCTTGCTGGAGTGGTGCTGCAATATAGTGCGAAAGCCAGATAGAAAAGAAACCCCGTCAGATACCAGCCGAAGAAGTTACTGACGGGGACTCCGTAAAACGAACCGCCGTCGCGCCAAATCCATGCCTGGTCAAGAGTGGACCATATCGCTTCCATTGAGCAGTCCCAGGCCAGCATGATAAAGCTGGCAAGCAATGGAAGCGCGATTACGCCTGCGCCCTTTAGTGGCTTGTTTCGATAGCCGAGGATCAACAGGCTCAGCACCCAGGAACTGTAGCCGATTCCCAGATAGGCAAGAACCAGCAGGATCGGCACCTGAAGGACCTTGGGCCCCATCATATTTGTGAAGTAGTAATGCCCGAATGGAAAGCCGGTACGCAGGCTGAGACTCTCGCTAATCGCGCCAACTCCAAGGCAGAAGGCAGTGAATGCCGCCATGCCACGCACCCCATAAAGCACGCTTCCGTGCACCAGGGCAAACACCGCGGGCGGCACAACCTGCATCAGCACGATCAGCAAGATCGAAATTCTTTCCGGGTAAAGCTGGCAGATGCGGCTTTGGGCATAAATCAGAAGGGCCGTCCACAAAACGAATGTCTGCCACTTTGCGATACCTGCGCTTCCAGCCATTCAGATCTCCGTGTCGATGAGATTAACTTAGAAAAAACTCATCGCTGCCCCTGCGCGCTGGTAGCGCGGACCATCCATTTAGACGACGCGAACTTAAGAGGCGTATGTGTGCGATTCCATCGCTCAAGGTCTCTCATTTTGCCGACGGCTAGAAAGAAGTCTTCGTCGAGGTTACGTCGGAGCGTCGGGTGGCCTGCATTTCTGTTCAAAGCATCGGGTTGCGGGATATGATGAGGCAATGCTTTCCTGGAAAACCAGAGGCTTGGCGGCAGGGGTCGCTTTGATCCTCGCGGCCGGAGTCATACTACGGGCTGAAAAGGGGGATTCGCTTCCCCCGGCGATTTTGAATGCCGCGCAGATTGTGGACCAGATGCAGGTCCATAACCAGGCGCGCAACGACGAGTTGAAGAATTACAAGTCGGTGCGTCATTACACGGTGGATTATCACGGATTCTCCAGTTCGATTGCCGCCGCAATGGACGTTGAAGTCGCATATGACGCGGTTTCGGGGAAAAGCTTTCGAATCGTCTCACAGAGTGGGTCCAAGTTTCTATGCGACAAGGTTCTGAGGCGCGCGGTTGACAGCGAAGTGGAAGCGTCACGCGACAAGTCCTCGACAGCGCTGACAGCGGCCAATTACACGTTCCAGTTATTGGGGACGGAGAACGTGAGAGGTCGTCCGGCGTACATTCTGGACGTGGAGCCGATCGTCGCAAACAAATTCCTCTATCGCGGCAAGATCTGGGTTGACGCGGTAGATTTCGCGGTGGCAAAGATTGAGGCTGAGCCGGCCAAGAATCCCTCCGTGTGGATTTCGCGAACGGAGATCAACTTTACCAGCGCAAAGACAGGCGACTTCTGGCTGCCCGAACAGAACCGGAGCGAGACGAAAGTGCGCATCGGCGGGTCAGCGGTGTTGACGATCGTTTACGGACCTTACCAGGTTGACCCGGTGGCAATCGCATCCGCGGCCGGTGCGGCAAGCGCTCGTTAGTTCCTGGGTTTCGGTATCAGTCACATTCTTCTCGACCGCAACCGCGCACGACTGACCGCACCCTCGAAAACCAAGCCCGAAACAACTTAAGGCAGCAATTTGCGAATTGCGAAGAGCGTTGAGGCGCTCAGCGCCTTGCGAATCCGCGGCCGCACTCCGATCGGCGCGGGCGAAGGGCTGGGTGCGATTTGCTGGGTGACGCAGGCCGTCCGGTAGTGATCCAGCAAAACGGCGGTAGCAGCCTTCCAACTGTGCTCGGCGGCATGAATGCGGGCGGTCTTTCCCATGGCTTCCCGCTTGTCAGGCGAAGGCAGCAGTTGGCGGATGGCTGCGATCGCCCCCGCCTGGTCATCGAAGAGATATCCGCTGACCCCGTCCTCAATCATTTCGGGAATGCCGCCGGCGCGAGCTGCGACAACCGGCACACCGGAGGACATGGCTTCGAGAACCACGAGACCCAGCGTCTCCGTTCGCGAGGGCATCACGAAGATATCGCTTGAGGCGTAGGCGCCGGCGAGTTCGTCTCCGTGGAGGAATCCGGCCATCACAACCGGGAGGCCGACGAAATGCTGCTTGAGAGTTTTGTGGTGAGGACCGTCGCCAACCAGCGCGAGGCGCGCTTCGGGATTTGCCTCGAGTACAGGCTTGAGCAGCTCGATGTCCTTTTCGGCGGAGAGCCGCCCGACGTAGAGCAGCAAAGGGCTCTCGGGATGGCCATCGGTAAGCCGGGCGCGCATGGTCTGCGATCGGTGGGAGGGCTCAAATCGGTCGGCATCCACGCCGCCCGGCCACAGAGCGACCCGGGCGATTCCGTGCTCTTCCAACTGCCTGACCATGATCTCTGAGGTGCAGAGGTTGACTGTAGCGCGATTGTGGCGCAAGCGGAGCAGCGGCCAGATCCAGGGCTCCAGGAAACCTAAGCCATAGTAGCGCAGATAATTAGGCAGGTCAGTGTGATAGGAGACGACGAGCGGCAGCCGCAAGGCGCCGCCGTTTCCGCCGCCCCCATAATAGAGGCCTGCGATGCCCAGAAGAGCCGGCTCGGTGACGTGGATCAGGTCGGGCTGAAAGTCCACTATCGTTTTGCGGATGAACGCGTGAGGCGGGGAGAGACGGAGCTCGGGGTAGAACGGAAAGGCGTGGCCGGGAATGCCGACGATTCGGCAGTTTTCGTATTCCGTGAAGCCGCCCTCGGGGGCGAAGATCAAAACCTCGTGGCCGAGGTTTTTGAGCTGCTTGATGGTCTGGCAGAGAGTCGTGACAATTCCGTCGACTTTGGGAATAAAGGTTTCAGTAAAGAGAGCGATTCTCATTTGCCGTGCAGGCTCAAACTTTCAACGGAATGTAACAGAGCCTATCATGACGAGGCGCGAACCGGCATTGGCGCGCCCTGGTTGCCGTTGAGTCCGACGAGGGGTTAATGCGCCATCTGGGCGTCTACCAGCATGAAGGGGTCGGGAGCGACCTTGCAGGCCAGTTGGGGGGCGGTTTTCCAAGTCGAGCCATCCGCGTAGCTGACGGAGTCAAGTTCGATGGAGCTGACTGATGTGAAGCCGGGCGCGACGAGATTTGCGGAAGTGATTTCTTTCTTGTCTGCCGCAAACACCAGATCCAGAGTCTTAGTTGCGTCGGCCGAGCCATCGTGAGCCGCGCCGGCCTGCAGTTTTTGCAACTGTCCGTTCATTCCATGATAGGTCAGCCCGCGAACCGTCACGGTAGCGCCTGTGATTGGGCTGGGTCGCCGGTCGGTCAGCGTCAGGGTCAGGTGAAGGCCGGGAATCTCCTTGGGGGTGGGGCCGTTCACATTGATTCGGCTGTGAAGGCCGTCCTCGTGGCGGGCGCGCATTCCGACCGGGCAGGCCGAGCTGAGTGGAACAGGAACGATGAAATTCAACTGATTGTGGGACACGCTCGTAATCTGGGAGGGTGATGCGACCGAGCAGAGGAGAAAGGCAAATGCAAGGCAGGCAGTACGCTTCATGGCGGGACTCCTTCGCGAAAGGGAAACCGCGTACACAAACAAAATACGCCGGGTCAGGTTCTCCGATCAACACAGGGCCTTTGACAACGGAATTCAAGATGGAATACGTGCGCAAAGGGCACTGAGGACCGTCTGCGGAAGACCTGAAATACCTCCCGGGCGATTCCGCGCGATGGGCTTTCTCGGGCTTCCTCTGTGATACCGTTGCAATACGGTGCCCTTTTGCCGGTCCTGGAACAAGATAGTGGGCTGGCGGGCCAATTTGAAGAATGTCTCAGCAGCCGGAATTGATATCGCCTACGTTACCCGCGAGCCCGGCTCCTGAATCCGGGACCGCGCCCGGCGACTCTCCCGTCCCTAATCAGCAGCCTGCCGCGCCTGCACCGCAGCGCATTCCGCGCTGGCTGGAGAGGGCCGAGCTGTTCCTTCGGGTACTTTTGCGGATGTATATCGGGTTGGCGGTCTGTTATGCTCCATGGTCGCCTTTATTCTGGGACCAGAATCCGCTCTTCGTTCAGTTTCCGACGCTCTCGATTTACGCAGCCAATGGGGCGGTGCGCGGCCTGATCTCAGGGTTGGGGCTTTTGAATTTATGGATCGCGTTTCAGGATGCCATACGTTACCGAGATAGATAGAACATGAAAGACGCAGAGCAAGGATCAGGGATCAGCAATCCAGGAACGGATGCCGGGGCCGGCGGATCTGCCGGCAGCGTGCCCGGGCCGGCTTCAATTCCCGGGAACGGGGCCCCGCCTCCACTGCCGTGTGCGCCCCTGGCGTATGAGAACCCAGGATTTTTGAACAGTGCCGACGGTCGGCTGATTCGCATCGTCTCAGAGTATCTTGAGCCGCTGTCCCGGTTCCGGCGCGAGCAGATTCAGGACACGGTGGTGTTTTTCGGTTCGGCACGGTTTCGCGGGCGCGAGGAGGCCGATCACGCGCTCGAATTGCTTGAGAACACCGGATCAACTCGTCCCGCGCCTAGCGAAGAGCAGCCGGCCAAACCTCGGGAGATTGCCGCGGGCGAGGCCACCGACCTGCAGCGCAAGCGTGCCGTGGCAGCGGTGGAAATGGCCCGCTACTACGAGGATGCGCGGCGTCTTGCAGCGATGCTGACCCAGTGGGCCAAGAGGATTCCCTCGCGCCGCCACCGTTTCGTTGTCACCTCGGGCGGCGGACCGGGCATTATGGAGGCGGCCAACCGCGGCGCTCACGAGGCTGGCGGCAAGACCATCGGAATGAATATCAGGCTGCCCTTCGAGCAGGCGCCCAATCCGTACATTACCCCGGCACTCAATTTTGAGTTCCACTACTTCTTCATGCGCAAGCTGTGGTTTGCCTATCTGGCCAAGGCGTTGGTGGTGTTCCCCGGCGGCTTCGGCACACTGGATGAGATGTTCGAGATTCTGACTCTTGCACAGACACAAAAGTTGGCCAAGAAGATCACCGTCGTGATCTATGGTTCGGATTATTGGAAGAGGGTCTTCAACCTCGACACGCTGGTGGATACGGGCGCCATCTCTCCCAAAGACATTGAGCTCTTCCAGTTCGCCGATACGCCGGAACAGGCATTTGAACTCCTCCGCCAGGGCTTGACCGAGAACTACCTTGTTCCCGAGGCGAACGCAGCGGCTGAACATCCGGTCAAGGATGTAATGCCAGGCTCGACGCTGGAGGATTTCCTTGGGCCGGAACTGGCCAAGACAGCCAAATAAAAGGAGTTGCATAAGCCCTTTAGATGAATTTTCTGTCATCTTTTTGGGTAAATGCATTCTGTCACGGTCAAATCCCAACGGTTCTGATAAGGTGATGCATAGCTTCCATTATTTGACAGGTTCCCTATTTGGCAGTGGCGCGTTTTGGCCGAATGGGTTTTTGTTTTCCTTGATCCGTATTGCACTTTTTGGTTTTGCCCGAGCATTTCCCTGTTTGCCGATACGCGGCATCGCTTGGTTGCCTTCTGAAGAGCAAGATCCTGATCGATATGTTCTTCGTCCGCGATGGCGAGAGTCTGCGTCGGCTGGCAGGTAGCTCGGATCGATTACGGAAGTAGGGGCAGAAATGGCCAGCTCAACTATCTCTTATGTGTGGCGCGACGATGGCGCAACACGCGGCTATCGATCTGGAGTCTCGCTTCACAGCCACACCAATCAATCCACTGAAACGCTGGCGCATCTGGCGAACTTCGGCAGCAAACTCCCGTGGATGCGTCCGCTGATGGCGCGCCTGGAGACGCGGTCGGCGGCGAATCACGGAATGCCGGTTAATTATGCGGCCGCATACTGGACGCCGCCCATGACACCGAAGCTGGCTTTCGACCTCGAGAGCGGGCAGATTGAACAGCTTGATCTGGCGGCCATGGTATCGCTGTCAGACCACGACAATATCAAGGGGCCCATGCTGTTGCAGGCTGTGCCAAGTACGCGCGCGATTCCGATTTCAGTGGAATGGAGCGCTCCCTACGGCACGCAGTCCTTCCACCTGGGTGTGCACAACCTGCCCAGCGCTCGCGCCACTGAATGGATGTCCACACTGGCGGACTACACGGCCCACCCTAGCGACGAACGGCTGACCGAGATTCTGGTCGCGCTCAATGCGGAGCCGGATGTCCTTGTGATCTTCAACCACCCGCTTTGGGACCTCTTCATGGTTGGCAGAGAGAAGCATGACTTTCTGGTCAACGAGTTTCTGCAAAAAAATGGCGCATACCTGCACGCGCTGGAATTGAACGGGCTGCGGGACTGGGATGAGAATCGCGCAGTGCGGTGGCTGGCAGACGAATGGAACATGCTGCTCATCTCCGGCGGCGATCGCCATGGCGTAGAGCCCAACGCCAACATTAACCTGACGAATGCGACCAGCTTTGCCGAGTTTGCGCACGAAGTGCGACGGGAGAAAAAGAGCAAGCTCCTCTTCATGGCTCAGTATGCCGAGCCGTGGAAGCACCGAATTCTGCAGTCGGCCATTGACGCGGTGCGGGACTATCCAGACTTCCCTCCGGGTTCGCGTACATGGGACGAACGTGTCTATCATCCCGATGGAAATGGCGTCGTTCGTCCGCTCAGCGATCTGTGGCCGGACGGATCAGCACCGTGGATCATGACCCGGTGCATTCAATTGCTGCAACTGATGGGCAGAGGCCTGGTCTCAGGTGGTTTACGCATGGTGTGGAGCGAATCGCATCAACTCAACCTGGCGCTGGGCGAATAGGACGGCTGAGGAAGCTGGCGTCTGTTCCCCCTTGAAAGCGCATGACGTAAGCCACCCCGAAAACTGAAGAGCTTTAAGCATCTGGTTTTGAAAGGGAACGGCTTCAGCCGTGCCGTAAGCCACAAAATAAAGGCGCGGCTTTAGCCCCAGCGGGATATTTTTTCGGGTCTTATCCCCGTTCGAGCTTTCCTCCCCATGAGATTCGTCAACCCCTCCCGCCTGACTTTCCCTTCCACCTCCATCAATCCATTGCGAATGGGATTCGCTGACGTTTGCAGTTTATTTCTTCGCTCGGCGCACACTGTAAACAGAACCGAAATCCGGCCATCGGAGAAATCTATGAGCAAAGAACTCGAGATCCTGCGGCCGAGCCAACCCATGAATACCCGCTTTGTAGGGAAAAAAAATAGCAATTCGTCTTCGTCTAATCTTCGCCATATTGGCTTATAAGTACAGGCAATAAAAAGGGATATGGTCTTCCATGGATGTTCCCTTTTCATTCGCCCCAATTGAATCACAGGAAGCGCAATTATTCGCTTCGATTTTCGATCCGTAACGTTGCACCGGCGGATGTTGGGCCGCCCCTGCCAGCGGATTCTTCCGCGTGGATCAAAGCACGAAGAGGTCGCCCGCTTTTGCATCATTCTTGATTCGATTTCTGCCTGAAATCGCCGGGATTCTCGGGCATTTCTGGTAACTCTATTGATTCTTTTGGTAATTGAAGCGGTATTCGCGCCATCTTAACGCGATGTTGATGGATTCAAAGGGATACTTAGACGTAAGAATCCAGCGAGAACGCCGAGCGTAAAGGAGCAGAAATGGCCCAATCGACCATCTCATACCTATGGCGCGACCAGAAAGCTGCCAGCGGATTCCGTACCGGTGTTTCCTTGCACAGCCACACCAACCAATCCAAGGAGACGCTGGATTTCCTCGCCAACCTCGGGAACCAGTACCCAGTGCTGCGAACCATGCTTTCACGACTTGAGAGCCGATCCGAGTCCGTGCACGGCGTGCGTGTCGATTACGCCCGCAGCTACTGGACTCCGCCGATGACGCCGAAGTTGGCTTTTGACCTGGAGAGCCGGCAGATCGAAAAGCTGGATGTGAGGCCCATGGTCTCTCTCACCGACCACGACAGCATCAAGGCGCCGATGCTGCTGAGAACCGTTCCCAGCGCTCGTCAAATTCCGGTATCGGTGGAGTGGAGCGCACCTTACGGCGGCGTGCAGTCGTTCCACCTGGGAGTGCACAACCTTCCGAGCGCCCGCGCCACCGAATGGATGGAAACGCTGGCGAACTATACTGCGAATCCCAGCGACGCGCGGCTTACTGAGATTCTGGTCGCCCTTAACAAGGAACCCAATGTCCTGGTGGTTTTTAACCATCCGATATGGGATCTCTACGTGGTGGGCCAGGAGAAGCACGAATTTTTGGTGAACGAATTTCTGCAGAAGAACGGCGCGTGGCTTCACGCGTTGGAACTGAACGGCCTGCGCCATTGGGACGAGAATCGGGCGGTGAAGCGGCTGGCTGAAAAGTGGAACATGCTGCTCATCAGCGGTGGTGATCGTCATGGCGTGGAGCCGAATGCCAACATTAACCTGACCAACGCGGCGACCTTTACCGAATTTGTGCTCGAGATTCGCCGCCAAAAAAAGAGCAACGTGCTCTTCATGCCCCAGTATGCGGAGCCGTGGAAACATCGTATTCTGCGATCGACACTGGACGCGATTCGAAGCTATCCTGATTTTCCGCAGGGTTCGCGGACCTGGGATGAACGCGCCTATCATCCCGATGCCAACGGGGTTGTCCGGCCGCTGAGCGAGCTTTGGCCGAACGGGCGAGCGCCCCGCAGTTTCGGATGGGCGATTGGAATGGTGCAGTTGCTGGGTATGGGGCCGGTTTTCGGTGGGCTGCGCCTGGCGTGGAACGAATCGCACCAGTTGCGCCTTGCACTCGGCGAACACGACGGCTAGTGGAGTGCGGGTAAGATTCCTGCGCGGCCGAACTCGGGCCGATCACTCATCAAGCAGGCTCAATTGCTCGAATGCCACTACACTGCGGTACGACTCTTGACTGAATCGATGACTGCCCGAATACCGCGCGTGGCCTACTTTCCTGACTCCTTCAACGAGGTGAACGGAGTGGCGCATACCAGCCGCCACTTTGAGGCCTTCGCGCGACGGCGAGACCTGCCTTTTCTGTGCGTACGCGCCGGGGACCGCAGCCAGTCGCTGATGGAAGACGGCAATGTGTGGACGTTGGAACTGCCGCGCGGTTCTCTTTCCATCGCTCTTGAAAAAGATCTCCGTTTCGATCCTGTGTTTCTGCGTCATTTTCCGCTGATCCAGGAAGTGATGGACCGATTCAAGCCCGAACTGATTCACATTACCGGGCCCAGCGAAGTCGGCATGCTGGGGGCGGGGCTTGCCTACGAGATGGGCTTGCCTCTGGCCGCAAGCTGGCATACCAATGTGCACGAATATGCGGCACGCCGTTCGGAGTGGTTTTTGCGCCGGCTGCCCCATCAGCAGTCCGCGATGGCCGGCCAGACGATTGAAGACCTGGCGATGTCGATTGCGGCGCAGTTCTATTCACAGGCACAGGTGCTCTTCGCGCCGAATCCCGAGTTGTGCCGATTGCTTGAGCGTCTGACCGAACGGCCTTGCCATCTGATGCAGCGCGGCGTCGACGCGAAGCTATTTCACCCGGCAAAGCGAAAGCGACAGGCCGATGATCGCGATCAGGTGCTGGGCTTCGTGGGACGGTTGTCGGTGGAAAAGAATGTGGCGGCGCTCGTGCAGGTGCAGGAAGAACTGGAGCGAATGGGACACAAGAGCTTCCGCTTCGTGATCGTGGGGCACGGCGCCGAAGATGCGTGGCTTCGGGAACGGTTGCCGCGCGCGGAGTTTACCGGAGTGCTGCGCGGCGAAGCGCTGGCAACGGCGTATGCCGGAATGGACCTGTTCGTTTTCCCCTCGCACACCGACACATTCGGTAACGTGGTGTTGGAAGCGCTGGCCAGCGGCGTGCCGGCCATCGTGACGCCCGACGGAGGCCCGAAGACGATTGTGCGCGATGGCGAGACGGGACGCATTGTTCCAGATGAAGGGTTTGCGGCAGCGGTGGCGGGGATTTTAGGAAATCCCGCGAAGCACGAAGAGATGCGTCATGCAGCGCGTGCTTATGCTCTGACGGCAAGTTGGGACTCTGTGTTTGAGGGAGTTTACGCGGCATATGACAATCTATTGCCGGCCAATCGGACAAATGTCGTCGCGGGGTAGCACTTCAGGCCGCCCATTGCATTCACTCTTGTGCGCATCCAATCGCTCGGCCCAACTGCTGCTACTGAAGACGGATTCCGGTGCGCAAGTCGAGCATAAAGGGTGTCTCCCTGTCGGTGACCATGTTCCAGCCCAGGCCGCGAAGCACCCCCTTTTCAATGCCGGTGATGGTCACGCCCTCGTCAGAGAGCTTTCCCGATTGCCACGCTTCGCCTCGATGACCCCAGGCGAGGATGGCGTGATGGCCGACAAAAAGGAGCAGGCCTTGCGCGAGCAGCGGGTGTACCTGAAGTACGGGGCGGTAGGGAATCATGGTGAAGCGCTCCGGCGCAGTGGTGTCGATGAGATAGGCGTAGCCGCCTGAGACTGCGCAAAGCTCATCCGGATTCGGAGTGGACCAAAGACCAGTCGGGACAGCCGGATCGCGGAACCCGAGAGCGCATGTGGCTAAAAACGGCTGCGCGGAGGGTGGGCGCTTCCGATATGATTCCGCGGCCTGTTCGCGCCATTCCGGATGGACGAGCACTTCGAGCGCGCCGCGCTCCACTTCTTCAGCCTCGAGAGGATATACGAAATGGCGCGGCGGCAAGATAAGTGGCCGCGCTGCGAGCGCTTCGGCCTGCCAGCCGTGGGGGAAGCGGAGATCGATTAACGGGGATAGGGAATTTTGATTCACGGCCGTTCAGACACCCACAAAGCGCTCGATCCGCTCCTGGACGCTGGGGACGCCGAGGTGCAGCGTCGATCCTTCTTCGATGAGCGGCAGCAGCTTGTCGAAGTCCGGGCCGGAGTGCGCACCGGTCAGGGCGATGCGCACGGGATGGTAGAGCTCAGCGCCTTTAACGCCCGTGGCTTCCTTAATTTCATTCATCCAGGTTTTGAAAAGTTCGGGGGTCACCAGCTCACTGTGGGCACGGACGCGGCTGGCTAGTTCGCCCAGAACGGTGCGGGCAGAATCGGCAGCCAGAATCGCGGCATTTTGTTCGACGAGACGGGCGGCGTCGGAATCGAAGCCGAAGATGAAATAAGCCTTTGCCGGCAACAGGCCAAGGTGATCCACGTACGGCGCGAATAGCGAAACGAGCTTCACGAACCAGAGAAGAACCTCATCGCTGGCATCGTTCTTGGCGGGCATCAGTCCACCAAAAAACTCCCATGCCAGCGCCGTGATCCGACCCGACGACGAGGCTTTGATGTAGTGGCGGTTGAGCCAGTTCAGTTTGTCGAAGTCGAAGACGGCAGGCGAAGGAGTCACTCGCTCAAGAGAAAAGGCTTGAATCAACTCAGACTTTGAAAATGTCTCCGTCTTGCCATCTTCGGCGCCCCAGCCCAGCAGGGCCAGGTAATTGAAAAGCGCTTCGGGCAGATAACCCATCTCGCGGAAACTGGCGACGGATGTGGCGCCATGACGCTTGGAGAGCCTCTCTCGGTCGGCACCTAATATCGTTGAGAGATGCGCGAACTCCGGAAGCGGCCATCCGAAAGCCTGGTAGATGGCCACCTGCTTGGGAGTGTTGGAGATGTGGTCATCGCCGCGGATGACGTGGGTGATACCCATCAGCGCATCGTCGATGGTGACGACGTAGTTGTATACCGGCATGCCCAACTCATCATTCTGTGCGGAGCGGACAAGAATCGGGTCACTTACTGCTTCGGCGGAGAACTCCAAGGTGCCCCGAACCAGGTCATGGAAGCGCAATGGCTCTTCGCCTATTTTTAGACGGACAGCATAGGGTTTACCGGCATCGAGATACTTGTTGATGACTTTGGGTTTGAGGTCGCGGCAGCGTCCGGAGTAGACCTGGGGCAGTTGCTTTTCCGCCTGCATAGTACGCTCGGCGTCGAGTTCCTCCGGGGTGCAAAAGCAGCGGTAGGCCTTGCCCTCATTCAGCAGCTGCTCAGTATGCCGGGCATAAATGCCGAGGCGTTTCGATTGGCGATACGGGCCCGACTCGCCCTTGCCCGGCACTCCCGGTTCATCCGGCCCCTCATCCCAGTCGAGGCCCAGCCAGCGCAGGTCCTGGATGAGTTGCGTTTCGTAGCGAGCCTCAGAGCGCTCCTCGTCGGTGTCCTCGATGCGAAGGATGAAATCGCCCCCCAGGCGGCGCGCAAAAAGCCAGTTGTACAGGGCGGTCCGGGCGTTTCCCACGTGCAGCATTCCCGTGGGCGAGGGAGCAAAACGCACGCGAATCTTGTCAGTGGTCATAACACTCCTGATCATAGCCGGATACAGGATTTGGAGGTATAGCAAGTTGTGCGATTCGCGCACATTCGAAGAGCCCGCATTTATTGGGCTTATTCCGGTCCGTTTTGCGGGAGCCGATCATCTGACGTGCAGGAGAGTGGAAAAAATGAAAGTCGTTTTGTTTGGCGCCTCAGGGATGATCGGGAGCCGTGTTTTGCGGGAATTGATTCGGCGCGGACATGAAGTCACCGCGGTGGTTCGAAACCCGGAGAAGATCACAGACAGCGGGGTCAAGGTGGTGAAGGGCGACATAACCGACGAAGCCAGCGTGGCTAGAGCGGTGATGGGCGCGGATGCTGTGGTCAGCGCCTACGCCCCGCCGCAAAAACAGGAGAAGGTGCTGTTGGATGCGACGCGGTCGCTGATTGCCGGCATGACCAAAGCTGGCGTTCGACGATTGATCGTTGTGGGAGGGGCAGGCAGCCTGGAGGTCGCGCCCGGCGTGCAATTGGTGGATATCCCCCAGTTTCCCGAGGAATGGAAAGCAATAGCATTGGCGCATCGGGATGTGTTGCCGATCGTTAAGCAGTCAAATCTTGACTGGACCTACATGAGTCCCGCGGGCTTGATTCAGCCTGGAGAGCGCACCGGCAAGTTTCGACTCGGAGGCAAGCAGCTTTTGAACGACGCGAAGGGCGAAAGCCGCATATCCGCCGAGGATTATGCCATCGCCCTTGTGGATGAACTGGAAAACGCGCGACACGTGGGCCAGCAGTTCACCGCAGCTTATTGAGTTCACCGCGATGTTTTGAAGGTTGCGTCCCGGGAGAAGTGCTCCCACCCGTGCGGTTCGAGGGCCTGGCGGCCCAGTGGCGTGACGAGCGTGACCGGTGCCCCAGAACGGCGGGGGCGAACGATGCGGCCGATTTGGGTGATCGGGACCTCGGCTATAGTTCGAGGCATGCGAATGCCGGGCTTGGCCGTAAACAGCAATTCGTAATCCTCGCCGCCATGAAGGGCCAGAGC
Organism: uncultured Acidobacteriaceae bacterium; assembly: GCA_963800145.1. Classification (GTDB taxonomy): domain Bacteria; phylum Acidobacteriota; class Terriglobia; order Terriglobales; family Acidobacteriaceae; genus Telmatobacter. Next base: position 1,323,023 of record CAWCZX010000003.1, read on the forward strand.
CGGGGTGGCGGCACGATGGATTGGCAGGGCGGCGGCATCGACCTCGGCGGCTACCCCGGACTCCGCGCAGAGGTGGGCCAGGTCGGTCGAAAGGCCGTCACTCAAGTCCAGCGCGGCAGTCGCAAGGCCACGGCGCCGGAGCCATAAGCCCTGAGCAATGCGCGGTTGCGGATAGAGGTGGGGGGTGAGCAGCGATTGCATTTTCGTGGGGATGCGAGGCGGCTTTGAAGGGTTCTTCGCTGCCAGTTCGCCCAGCTTCAGGAGACCTGCGGCGGCGCCGCCGAGGCTGCCGGTTACATAGAGCAGGTCGCCGGGGCGAGCACCGGCGCGCAAAAGCGCCCTTCCGCGCGGAACCGCTCCGACGAGCACAATGTCGGCAACGGCCGCGGGCGACTCAGCCAGATCGCCTCCTGCGAGCGGGGTCTTGTGAGTTTCAGCCAGGGCGAGAAAGCCGTCGAAAAAGCGGTGAACCCATGCCGGCTGCCGGCCCCTGCCGCGGGTGAGATCACGCGGTAATCCCAGGGAAAGAAAGGCGGCTAACGGGCGGGCACCCATGGCTGCGAGATCGCTCAGCCCCCGAGCCAGGGTTCGGTGGCCCACGGACTCCGGAGGATGCCAATCGAGGCGAAAATGCCGGCCTTCGATGGAAAGGTCGGTGGTGACGGCAATTTCCTCGCCAGGCCGAGCGCGGAGCAAGGCACAGTCGTCGCCGATGCCCAGGCGCAAAGCAGCGGCTGAGTGGGCTGTCCGGCTGCGTATCTGTTGCAGCAGCAGGAGTTCCCCGTGTGGGTTGCTCCGCCTTCCGGGTGCTCGGACCACCTGTTCTGGCCTTTTGCGCATCTTAATAGAAGAATAGGGCAACCGGGCGGGCTTCGGCCTTCGTTGTCTTGGGCAATTGTTGAAATACGATTTAGTTAAAGATTTAAGAAGATTTCGGGTGTAGATTTCGTTGACCTCGCCAACCGGTGGCTGTTAGCCTTTAACGAACGTTCTACGGCAGGCGGAGTCAAACAGCTATCCCCGTAGATTTGTCGGCTCCCAAGGAGCCCTGAGCGCCTTTCGCGTTATTCATTGAGTTCTTTGCGAATTGCAGCCTTCCCAGGTGCGGGGAATGAGAGAAGGAATATGCTGCGTAAACGCTATTACATCCTTTTTATTGCCAGAGATGAAGACGGCCGGGTTCGGAAGATTCCCGTGCCTTTACAGTGGGCGTACGGCTTTGTCGCTGCCGCGTTGGTGGGTGCTGTCACCATCGTCGGGCTAGCCGGCTCCTATACGCGCATGCTGCTGAAGACCGAGAGTTACAACCAGGTCCGGCAGGAGCGGGAAACCCTCCGCAAGAACTACAAGCAGATGGCGCAGATCGCGCACGACCGCGACGTGCAGGTGGCTTCTCTCGGTGCTTTGGCCAGTGAAGTGACTGCCCTGTACGGGCTCCGGCAGAACAAGCTTATTTCCGGCCGGCCGGCCGCTGCCGCAAGCGCCGCATCCGCTCCCACTCCGCAGACCCTTGCATCGAGTGATGATGTGAACCAGCAGGACGTGACGCTCTCGCTCAACCAGTTCTATGCATTGCGGGCGCAGGCCATGTCCGGCCAGGTGACACGCGCGCTTGAGGGTGGGCTGACTGCGAATTTTACGGGCGATTGGACACAATTGGCAGATGCTCCTTCGCTTTGGCCCTTGGAAGGCCGCGTCGCCTCGAGCTTCGGCGAGCGGGAAGATCCGATTAACGGCGAGGGTGCGTTCCACCCCGGCATCGACATTGATGCGCCCTACGGAACGCCTGTGCGCGCTGCCGGCGACGGCGACGTGGCTGGCGGGTCGACAGGGGCAGGTTATGGACGCGAGGTGATCCTTGATCATGGCCACGACCTGCTGACCATTTACGGTCATCTCTCCGCCATTGCGGTTGTGCCCGGCCAACACGTCATCCGCGGACAGGTTATCGGATATGTGGGTCAGACGGGCCGTGCTACCGGTCCGCATCTTCACTATGAAGTTCGCGTCCACAACGTTCCAGTAAATCCGCACAAGTATTTGCGGACGACCTATGAGCAGGCCGGACTGGAAGGCGCAGCCCTCGGCGGCTCAGGCAAGTAACACCGAACGCACAACGCTATTTCTTCAATCCCAACGCTTCCACCACCTGCTCGTCCACACGCGCCGGCTGGCCATCCTGTTTCCACACCACACCAAAGCTGCCGCGATAATCCCACATCGTCCAGCCGATGCCGTTTGCTTCAAGCGCGGTGCGCACATCATGAATCCAGCGCATGCGCGAGGCGGGCTCTACGTGCTCACGATACGCGCCAAACTCATTGCAGATGAGCGGCACATTTTGGTCGTGCGCCCACGCCCCGGCCTCGTCGATCAGCAAGCGGATGTGCTGCGCGTCCCAGCGATCGAGCCAGTAATTTTCGAGCTTGAATCGATCCGCCGCGCCGGGAACCTCCTTCACCAGTTCCGCCATTGAGTCATTGGTTGGGGGATACGGAATGCCATGCGTGTATCTCCACCAGGGCTCGCCCCAGCCCGCGCCCTGATGCGTGAACTCGTGCGGATCGTAGAAATGAAAGTTGTAAATCACGTTGCCGTCGGCGAGAGGATGCTGCGTGAGCAGGTCCACGATATCGGAGTAGTTCGGCCCGGCAGCGATGATCGTATTTTTCGGCGCAGCTTCGCGAATGGCCGCTGCGGCACGTGCCTGGATGCCGGTCCAGCGGTATGGATCGTGCACTTCCGGCTCGTTCATCACCTCGAAAAAGATCAGGTCGGGATTGCGTGACGCGTAGTGCGCGGCCAACTTGCGCCACAGCATCACGAAGCGATCGACCGCGCCGTCGTTGGTGCGGATGCCCAGCTTGTATGGCTCCTCGGGATGAATATCGATCTGCACGGCGAGCCCATGAGCGAGCATCGCGTCGACCACTGTATCGAGCCGCCCGAGAAAATCAGCGTTCAGGCCGTCGGCGGCCAGCGGCGACTGTTCCAGAGGCACCGGGTCGATGCTGAGGCGCACGTTGTCAAAGCCCAGCTTGGCCATCAGGGCAATATCGGACGCATCGATGTAGCGATTGGTCCGCGCCGCTGAGTAGTCGCTTGCTGACTGGGCAAACCACTCGGATGCGTTGATTCCGTGGCGCAAGTGGTGCGCACGGGCAAAGGCGGTCTGCACGTCCGTAGTGCGGTCCTGTGCCGGAGCCGCTGGGAGAATGCATAAGAGAGCTAAGGCAATTGCTGAGGGCAGAGCAAAACGAACCCGCATGAATAACCCTTCCTTGCTGGCCGGGGAAGGGCCGAGGCAACGATACCACGATGCGGGGAGGTCCAGGGCATGCGGGTTTGGATTTGCGGTTTCCCGCCCTTGAATCAGAAGACGATTCAAGGATGGGCCACCTGGGACCGGGCACCCGCCCGAGGGCGCGACGGCAAAAGAGGCTAACGGAAGAGGCTGAGGTCGATGGAGTCGGCCATGGCGGAATAACCGGCGTCCTTGGGGTGCAAATGGTCGCTGCTGTCGTACTGCGACGCGAAGACGAGGGGGTTGGCAGGATCGCGCGTGGCCTTGTCGAAATCGATGGCGCCGTCGAAAACGCCGGAGGTCAGGATCCATTGGTTGAGGGCTTCGCGAATCTGCTCGCCTCTTTCAGTAAAGTAGCCGGCGCCTTTGTAGGGCGTGACCGTCGCCCCGAAGACTTTGATGCCGTGCTCATGGGCGCGGGCGACAAGCTGGGCCATGCCCTGCTCGAGGTCGTCGGCGGTGAGGTTGTAGTTGGGCCGGTTGGGGTTGTGGAGTGTCCCGATGTCATTGATGCTTTCGAGCACGATGACGTACTTGACGCCGGCCTGGGAGAGGACGTCCCGGTCGAAACGGGCCAACGCGTTTGAGCCGGCGCACTGAATCAGTACGCAGTTGCCGCCGATGCCTTCATCAAGAACGGAGAGATGTGCGGTGGCCGGGTTGTCGTGAAGGCGGGTGGCGAGGTAGTCGGGCCACCTGTGATTGGCATTCTCTGTGGCATAGGCTCCGTCAGTGATCGAGTCGCCAAAGGCCACAACCGCAGCGGCGTGCGCGGCGATGGGCCGAACATCGATGCCCTTGACGAAATACCACGACGGCACGACGACCGGCGCGGTCAGTGATGCGGCGCTGACGTGATTGCCGGTCTCGATGTAGTTGTCCTGCTGCGCATCCGAGTGCACGGAAACGTCGCTGATCTGCTGCAGCGGCAGGTAGACGCTGACGGCAAGATTCGCGAAAGCCGCAGTGGCCATCGGGACAGAATCGGAAAGGACTTCCGCGCCGGGAGGAATGACGATAGAAGGCGAGCCGCCAAAGGTCAGGTTATGAAGAGACGCGGTGTCGATGCTGCTTTCGCCGGTACTCAAAGAAACCGACGCGGCGCCAATGCGGAGGGGCTCAATGCCGAACTCGTTGGTGAGGCGGACGCGGAACTCGCTGCCAGCGAGGGAGGTGTGGACCACCTCGCGGAGTGTTGAGTCAACGAGGGTGGGCACGGTGTGCCACGAGGCGCCATCGAAAGCAGATGCAGCCCATGCGCCAACCCATGAGGCAGGCTCGGATTTCGATGTTGTGGATTGGGCAGAAAGAATGGAAACGGAAACGAGAAACAGTGCGGCAACACGAACGCGCATTTAGGGGGGACCTTTCTTGAGCCGATCTAGAGAAGGTCCATCATAAACGCGAGGGGGTCTAAGCGGCGCTAGCTCCGCCGTTCCGCTTATTCCGGCTAGCTCCGCTTACTTCCGACTAACCCCGCTACTTCCCGACATAACTCACATGCCAGATGGAGCGCGAGCCGTCGTCGGTGACGAAGAGGGAACCGTCGGAGGCTACGGCGACCCCCACGGGACGGCCCCAGACTTTGCCCTCGGGGGTGACGAAGCCGGTGAGGAAGTCTTCGTATTCTCCGGTGGCGTGGCCGTCGTGCATGGGCAGACGAATCACTTCATAGCCGGACCGCTGCGCGCGATTCCAGGAGCCGTGTTCGCAGGCGAATCCGTCGCCTTTGTATTCGGCGGGGAACTGCGATCCTTCGTAGAACAGCATCTCCAGCGAGGCGAAGTGCGGATTGAGAAGAATATCGGGGGTGATGACGCGGTGCTGCAATTCTGGATGCTTGCCCTGGTGGCGCGGATCCTGATGGCCACCCATGTACCACCACGGCCAGCCGTAAAACCCGCCTTCCTGGATGTGGGTCACATAGTCGGGCACGAGGTTGTTGCCGAGGGCGTCGCGCTCGTTGGTGGAGCACCACAACTCGCCGGTGATGGGATTGATGGCCTCGCCGACGCAGTTGCGAATGCCCCAGGCGTAGACCTTGATGAACTTGCCCGTGGGCATGAACTCGAGCACGTCGGCGCGATGAAATTCTTCAGGGTGGGTGTCGGGGTCGTCCACGTTGGAGTGGGACCCGACAGAGGCGAAGAGCTTGCTGCCGTCTTTGGAGAAGACCAGGTCGCGGGTCCAGTGGCCGCCTCCGCGCAGGCGTCCACCGCCGGGCAGATCCGTGAGGTTCTCCATGGGCCCACTGGCTTTGAGATCACCGTTGTGATAGGGAAAGCGCACGATTTCATCGGTATCGCCGATGTAGATCCACTGGGGATTGGGGCCGAGGGGGTAAAACGCGATCCCGAAAGGCTGGTGCAGGCCGGTCGCGAAGATCGACGTTTGCTGTGGCTTTCCGTCCTTGCCCACTCCGCGAAAAATCTCGATCTTGCCGGATTCGCTGTCGGCCACAAACAGGTCTCCGTTGGGTGCGGTGCGAATCTCGCGAGGGTTATCGAGATTTGAGGCGTAGAGGTCCACCTTGAAGCCCTTGGGTGCGATGGGCCACGCGTTGGCCGGGCGCTCAACCACGTCGGGGCCGTTATCAACCGATTGATCGGGCGCGGGGGCGGGGAGATCGGCCACGGTCAGGTGCCGGCGCGTCCCAGGCGACTCGTGGAGCGCGTCGGTAAAGGCGGCCTGCCCGGTCAGGACGGGCTTCTGGGCGCGGGCGGCAGGGAAAGGGAGCAGAGCGAAAGCCGACAGGAGAGCTGAGACCTTGAGAGCGCGGTTCATGGGACCTCTGGAGAAAAAGTAGGATGGAAATCGCGGCGGGAGAATGGGGAGCGAGCAAGCCGCTCATTTCAAGACGATTATAAACGCTCTTCAAAGGAAAGCCGCCGGGAGCCAATTCGCCTTGCGTCTGATGCGCACGCGGCGATGCCCCGGCGGCTCGTCTCCGCGGCAGCAATCGAACGGCGGATGGGAAGCGCGCTATTGAGGGTTTGATGCTCTCTGGGCGGTTGCGGTTATCTGGCTGGGAATAGTTATATTTTTTTCGGCCGCGCCGGCCAGCAAAAGCGAAGGTGACAGCGTAGCGGTGACCAGTACACGATCGCGTTTTTGGGTGACCTCAGCCGTCGAGAGCAATTGCTTTAGACCGTTGTTGGCGGCGTTGGAGGGCAGGGGAGCGGTGAATCCGCGGGCCATAGCAACCAGCGTGTTGAGTGCTGCGGCCTGGTTTGCGGCTTCCTGCTCAGTAGGTGCAATCTCTTCCACGCGCAGATGCAGCGAGCCAGCCAGCGGTAGCGAGGGGGTCACGCTGGCCACGATGGTGGCTCCATCCTGGAGCGGTAGAGAGAAGCCGAAAATATTGATGGCTCCGCTCTCAGAGAAGGGCAGGCCGATCTGGCCTACGCCCCACACAAGAGCGAGCAAAGGCACCTCGTGGTAGTGCTGCGTCAAGAGAGTTGAACCGGCAAAGGGCAGAGCCGCGGTGCGATGGCGGTCGATGATGGCGTGAATCTGCTCGGGTGTAGGCGTGTTGCTGACGGCCAGCATGTCGTAGCCGATCTGCGCGACTCGGACAGTTCGGCCCTCGGAGGGAACGCTGTAGATCGTCTTGCCGGCGTAGTTCTCGCGCGATGTGGCGTGGGCCTCGAGCCATGCATTCAGCCGCTTGCCGGTGAGCCTCCCCACCAGCACCAGCGAATAGGCGACCGGGCCGTTGGGGCCGTTGGGATTGGGCATGCGGTGCAACGCAACAGCCACCTGGTCCAGATCGCGCTCCCAGTCAATGCCCGTGGCGTCGACAAACTGCTGATATTCGGGCACGCGCTGGGGCGGCTTCAGGTCTTTGTGCAGAAAGACGCGGAAGGGCTTGATGTCGATATAGACGATGCCATCGGATTCGGGCAGCAGGCGGGCGGCTTCGGGGGGAGCTTTGGACCGCAGGAAGATGGCCACGGCCAGCAACAGCAGGACCCCAGCGACTATCAAGAGCGTTCTACGCGTGCGTCGGTGCATGAGTCGGGTCAGCGAGGACCTTCAGGATTAACGGTAACACTGAGGGGCACAGGCACGCGTTCGACTCGAAGCCCGAGCCGTCGCTGACGGAGAAACTCAGGTGGTTTGCGTCAGTTCTTTACGGTCATCGCGTCGGAGTCGACGGCCCTCTTTCCTGTTATTCCTTCGAGACCTGCCAGGAGGCCACGATAATCGTTCTTATCCGCTTGGAAAGCGAAGCCGCCCTTTTTGCCGCTATCGTCCCAGGTTAGTCCTACGAAATGTTTCTTCGACTTCGTGAGAGCCATCAGAGCTCCGACGCCCAAAGTGAAGACTCCGATGCCAATGGCTGCACCGACACGCCGATGAACATCCTGGCCGTAGCTGATTTCAGTTACAGCCGAGGCAGGAATTACTGCGATCTCGGTCTTGCCTTTCATGACCCGGATATTGCTTCCCTCGATGTAAAGCTGCATATCGGTGCCAGCTTTGGCTCCGGGTATCGATCCGCCGTCGTAGGCAATCTTGTAGCTGTTGTCGCCGGCGAAAGCAATTATTGGAAAAATGATGCAGAGAAACATTGCCAGCAGTCTCTTCATACCCCGCTCACCTCAGTGCGAGACTATTTCACTGCCCGACGACCACCATCGGTGATGGTTGTCACCCCTAATCCGAATGAAACTCACACCCACACGCCTACGGGAGATGTCTCCTTGGTGATTTTCTGGTTTATTGTGTTGAATCCAAAAGAATGCCCGCCACGCAAAAGCGCGGCGGGCATCACCACCTAAGGCCCGGATTGACGGCTGGATATTCTTCGCTCGGTCGCCGGAGGACTTGAGGCCGGCGGCGGTACGCTTTACTGCACGTCGGTTACCTTGCCGTCCTTGAAGACCACCTTCATGTCGTTGTAGTAGTAGATGACCTTGGTTCCCAGGTTTGCTTGACGTTGCGGCTGGCCGAGCGCGGCTTTGACCTGGTCCGTCGTCTGACCCAGTTCGACCGACGGAGGCGGACCGGCCGGGGCTGCCGAAGGTGGCGGGGCGGCCGCAGCGGCCTGAGCCACGGGCGAAGGTGCACCGGTGTCCTGGGCAGCTTCGGTGGTTACGTCCTTCTCAGCCTGATCGCTCTGCTGATCCGCCTGTGCAATCTCCGTCCCCACGTTGGGCTCCGGCGGAGGCGCGGCCGCGGCAAATTGCGCGGTTGCGGGCGGAGTCTGGGCAGATGGCGGAGCTGCGGGCAGCCCTCCCTTGCCTTGTTTGGCTTGCAGATCCTGGAGTCCCTGGTCAATGGTCTCCCGCATGTGGTTCTGCATCTCCTGCAGGTCAGTCAACTGAACGGTGACGGAGCTGGCTCTCGCGCACTCGACGCCGCCTTTGCTGGCCAGCACAACCAGATTTGCCGAGGTTGCGTCCGGAGGGGGCGGAGCTTGCAACTGGAGTGCGTCGCCGTCACTGATCGCGCATTCCTGACCGGAAGACGCGTCCACCACGTCGAGGCTGCCACCGGCAACAAACACATGCGGGCGTCCGTCGCTCAACATGCGCGCAATGCCGCTGGAAGCGGGGTCCACATCCTGCTGCTGCGCATTCTGGCCCGCCTCCTGGTTCTCAAGAGCCAACTGCGCCCTGACCTCATCGGAGATCATTTGCTTCACCTCAGGGGTGAGCGCCGGCGGTCCACCCGCAACCGGCTGGGCAGCGGCGGCTTCAGCGGCTTCCTGTCGCGCAGCGTAGGCTGCCTGCAAGTCCTGCGAGATGATGTAATCCGTCAGCCAGAAAGCGGCCGACGGGTATACCGGGTAGGGTTGGAAGTAGCCGCCATAAAATCCGTACCATGGGTTGCCGCCCCATCCCCATCCGTATGCGATCGGCACCGCCCACGGGTTATAGGCCCAACCGTAGAAGGCGGGTGCGTAGTAATATCCCGGCGCATACACGTTCAAATACACGCCTCGATATCCATACCCGCGGTAGTAGCGGTCGTAAGCGCGGCCGTGGTAGTAGTAGCTGCGCCGGGCGAAGTCGTGGCCGCGGTAAGAGTAGGGGCGTTCAACGAACCCGCGGCGGCCGCGCTCGGCATAAACGCGGCTATGGTCCGCTCGCTCCATTGAAACTCTGCGCCCGCCCGCCAGGCCGTGATGGACGTCCATCCCTCTGCGAGCATCATGAATATCGCTTACCCGGCCGCCCGGGCGCATGCGGACCGCGCTGCCGCTCCGAGTCACGCGCTCATTGGTGCCACGCGGCGCAGGACGTCCGCCGAAGGAGTTGTGAGCGGCGGCGCCACCGTGCATGCCGGCATTTCCTTCGTTGCCGCCTCGCATTCCGCCGCCTGCTGTCGTGGTGGTGCGGGTGGTGGTGGTAGTGGTGCGGGTTGTCGTTGTTGTGCGTGACCCGTTTGCCGTGGGCCCGTGGCTTGCGCCGTTCACACTTGACCCGTGCACCGCAGATCCACCGGCTGTTGCGCCATGCGGCGCTGCTCCGCCTGCCGGTTTTGCGGCTGGTTTAGCGGCGGGCGCAGCCTTCGCTGGAGCAGCAGGCTTCTTGTTGTCAGCGGCGTGCGCGATTCCGGCTGCGCCGAGCAATCCGGCGAGCATCAGCACCGCGGAACCATAACGCATCAGTTTGCGAGCAGATTTCAACGTCATCTCGAATCCTCATTTCTGTTCCTGGCCCGCGCTCCATACCGGAGCCGTTAGCGCATTACTCAACGTCGCTGACTTTTCCCTCTTTGAAAGTCACTTTCATGTCCTTGTAATAGAAGATTTCCTTGGGCCCTAACTTGGCTTCCCTGAGGGGTTGGCCGAAGGCCGCAGTGACTTGGTCTCTGCTTTGCCCGATCGCGATGGTCGGCGGCGCCGCATCAGGCGGTGGAGGTGGCGGCGCAATGGCGGCCATTGGCGCTGAAGGTGCCGCAGGAGCCGGAGGAGCTGGGAGCGGATGCCTGGGTTTGTTGGCCGCCCTGATTGCCCGGGCCTCCCTGGTTGTCTGCAGGCGCAACGGTCAGCACATCGGCAACAGTTTGCAATGCCTCGTCGGCTGATGGAACCTGCTTTTTATTGGGAAAAGGAACCTTTAGTGTTGCGTAGTAACGAACATCGTTATAGGGATCGCTGTAAAGGTTGAAAAGCACTCCGTCCTTTTGAACCTGGGCGGCCGTAACCCAGCACTTTTCCTCGGGCACAAACGTGCGATGCGGATAATCGGCGGCGGTTCCGCCTCCCGGTGTGGACATGCCGATCGCCAGGTCCTTGCCGAAGCCACCCCAGCCTTGTCCGATCTTTCCGTTCTTGTAGGTGTTCGACGGGGGCATGGGTGAGGCGACTGCGTACATCACCAGACCCGGCTTGTGGATCACGACCACGTCCCCGGCGGTCACGATGTCCGATCGATCGGCTGTGGTCGTGGTGAGTTTGAATTGAACAGAAAGCTTTTGCTGGATTGCCGCTGGATCTCCCTGCGCCACCAGCGGGAGACTGAGCATGGATGTAATCGAAATCAATGCGAATGAACGAAACCACCCCGTATGCATCATTTGGTCTTGCCTTTCCTGAGTTGCGGGGGAAGACTTCATAGGCCGCGAGGTTCGCATCTCAGCCCAGGCCGCATCGACCCAGGTCGCCGCTCTATCGCGGATGCGCCGACGGCCTAATCAACGTTGCTCACCTTTCCATTCGTGAAAGTTACTTTCATGTCCTTGTAGTAGAAGATTTTCTTCGCGCCCAGTTTGGCTTCCCGCATGCGGTTGCCCGAAGGCAGCCGTTACCTGGTCCTCCGTCTGTCCAATCGCGATGGTTGGCGGCGTCGCATCGGGTGGCGGCGGTGGCGGCGGAATAGCGGCCATGGGCGCCGGAGGCGGGGCCTGCCGCGGCGCCGCTGCGGCCTGGGCAGGCTGACCGCCCTGATTGCCCTGGCCGCCATTATCCTTATCGTCCGGAGGTTGAACGGTGATCAGTTCTGAAACCGTTCTGGCGAAGTCATCCGGGGGCGGCACACTTCCTTTGGGGAACAGAAACTTGACTTCTCCGTAATATCGGACCTGATTGCCTGAAGGGTCAGGATAAGGATCGCTGAATGTGCTGATGAGGATTCCGTCTTTTTGCGCGGCAATCCCGGTGATCCAGAACTTCTCTCCGGCGACAAACTTTCGCGAGGGGCAACCGTTATTTGCGGCGTCGGTGACGCTGCCGCCCCCGCCGAAGGGAAGGTGTCCCTTGAAGAAGGATTTCGCGGCATCCTTGGCGCGGTTGTTGTAATTGGCGACGAGAACGCCGTTGTTGTAGGTGTTTGAGAAGCCGTACGAGGAGGCCGAACTGCACATCATCAATCCGTCTTTATGTAGCAGCACGACGTCGCCGGCTGTGACGATGTCGGAATGGTCGGCGGCGGCTTTTGTCACCTTGATCTGAGAGACGAGCTTCTCTTGAACAAGGGTCGCAGGGTCTCCAACCTGGGCAGAAATTGCGGCAGCGAGGGCGGCGGCCATGACAGCGAATCCGATAGCGCGAAAGAACCGGGCCTGTTCCATACGCCTCTTCCTTAGTTCATAGGCAGTGTTAGGGGGATATACCGGTGCTGAGGAATTTACCCCGGGGCGTGATGCAAAGTCAACGACGTTTTGCCGGGCTGCCTGCGTGTTTGCTCCGCCTGCAGCGGTGTGCTAACCTTGAAATCTGTGTCGTGGTATGCGCGGAGCGGGAGTGTGTCCGCGCGGCTTCCAGATGTCCGGAAGAGCTTCCGATGTGTGGGTAGGGCTGGCGTAGCTCAGCTGGTAGAGCATCTGATTTGTAATCAGAGGGTCGGGGGTTCAAATCCCTTCGCCAGCTCCACGTAAGGAAGCGGAAATCGGGCCTTTGAAAACGGCAACAGGTTTTAACCGGGAGCGAATTTTGCGCTGCCGGGTTTGTCCTCCGCGGTGATCCCACTGAGGTGCATGCTCCGACAAGCCGGAGATTTTCCGGGCGGGGCGTAATGCGCAGAATAAGTGCGCTGTGCGGGTTCAGGTGGAGTGCAGATGTGTTGGGTTTTCCGGCGGCAGGACTTGGTCGCCGGGCTGCAGTGGCGGGGTCCCGGTCACGGGTCTTTGTTGCTGGGGTGGGTCAGGGTCCCGGCGACAGATTTTCGTTGCCTGGGTGTCTGGGCACAGGTGGCCGAGCGGTTAATGGCAGCAGACTGTAAATCTGCCGCTCCTTGGAGCTACGGAGGTTCGAATCCTCCCCTGTGCACCATGAGTTGAGGTGCTGCAATGCGCGGATGGTGGCAAAGGTTTGCATACGTCACCCAGAAGCGCAGGATTGAGGGCCAAAGTACCGGTTCGGATTTGGACCGGAAGTATCCGATGGCTCTCGTGCTGTATGGGGTTCTGGCGGTGCTGGTCTGGTTCACAATGGGCGAGGGAAAGATTCTCGTCAGCGGCCGATCGGTGGAGTTGCGGTTGATCCCGATTTTGATCATCGGCACCTTCGCATTACGCACTGTCGTGGCCCACAAGGCGGACAAGATTCGCCGTGATCGGGGTGAGGGTGGCAGTTAGACGCCCGATGAGTTTGTAAGCAGGGCTGATGTAGCTCAGTTGGTAGAGCACTCCCTTGGTAAGGGAGAGGTCACCGGTTCAAACCCGGTCATCAGCTCCAGAGATGCAGCCGCTAGCTGCTAGCTTTTAGCTTCTAGCCGGGCGCAACGGCGGTATCAGCCGCTGAGCACGCGCTGGCGGGACAAAGCTGAAAGCTGACAGCCGGGGAAGCTAGAAGCTGTTTTTAGGCGGGAGTAACTCAGTGGTAGAGTCACAGCCTTCCAAGCTGTTGGTCGCGGGTTCGATCCCCGTCTCCCGCTCCAGGAACGAAGCTGTCAGCATTTAGTTCTCAACTTTCAGCTTGTGCGGCGGGTAGAGGTTGAGACGGCCGGGGTAAGCGAAATGTAACTGAAAGCTGACGGCAGATAGCTGAAGGCTCTTACGAGGATAGTCAAGGATGTTTGAGCAAGCGCCAATCGCCATACAGAATGAACAGGGATTCGCGCAGCTTCACGCGCTGGTCGATGCAGCTTTCGATGCCCGGGATGTGGAAGTTTTTCTGGATCGCGTGATTCGGTTCAAGCTGCGGATTCGCGACTTTGAGGGAGTGATGAAACGCGGGCTGCTGGGCAAGGACGCGGAGACGCTCTATGCCGTGCTTCCCGTTTCAGATCAGGCGCTGACACGCGAGCGGTATTTGAGACTGGTGGAAGCGGTAGCGCCGGAGTTGAGGCAGAGATATCTCAGGGCCTACGCCTACTATTGAGGCGCAGGGAAAGTAAGACGAGCCTTCAGCTACTAGCTGCTAGCTAATGCTTGGGAAAATTGAAGGCTGTCGCCTCCGGCAAGAAAGGCCAGAGGCTGGCAGCTAGAAGCTGCATTTTGGGGTTTTGGGGCTGGAGCCGGATGGCCGGCGCCCCTGGTTGCAACGGGCAGTATGAGCGAATGCATTTTTCGTTTGGGTCTATGAGGAGTCGATGAATTGAAGTTGGCGCGACCCCCAGGGAGCGACAACCTATCGATGAAGTCAAAGACTTCGCAGGATAACGAAAAATGCCAGACGAAAGGGATTCGGAACTTTTATGGCGAAGGAAAAATTTGATCGTTCGAAGCCTCACGTGAACGTGGGGACGATCGGGCACATCGATCACGGCAAGACGACTCTGACGGCGGCGATCACCAAGGTATTGCAGAAGCACAATCCGAAGAACACGTACCGTTCGTTTGATTCGATCGATAACGCGCCGGAAGAGCGTGAGCGGGGCATCACGATCGCGACGGCGCACGTGGAGTACGAGACGGCCAACCGTCACTACGCGCACGTCGATTGCCCCGGCCACGCCGACTACATCAAGAACATGATTACCGGCGCGGCGCAGATGGACGGCGCCATTCTGGTGGTGGCGGCGACCGACGGCCCGATGCCGCAGACCAAGGAGCACGTGTTGCTGGCCCGCCAGGTAGGCGTGCCCTACATCGTGGTGTTTCTCAACAAGTGCGACGCGGTTGAGGACGAAGAGCTGACGGACCTGGTGGAGATGGAAGTCCGCGAGCTTCTGACCAAGTACCAGTTCCCCGGCGACGACGTACCGGTGATTCGCGGCTCGGCCTTGGGCGCCCTGAACGGGGAGCCGAAGTGGGAGGCGCAGATCGACGCATTGATGGACGCGGTGGACAAGAACGTGCCGCAGCCGCAGCGCTCGATCGATTTGCCGTTCCTGATGCCGATCGAAGATATCTTCTCGATCTCGGGCCGCGGCACAGTGGTGACGGGCAGGATCGAACGCGGCAAGGTGAAGGTGGGCGAGGATGTCGAGATTGTCGGCTTCCGCGAGACCCGCAAGTCGGTCTGCACCGGCGTTGAGATGTTCAAGAAGCAGCTGGACGAAGGCCTGGCGGGCGACAACGCAGGCATCCTGCTGCGCGGCATTCCCAAGGAAGATGTGGAGCGGGGAATGGTGCTGGCCAAGCCGGCATCGATCACGCCGCACACCAACTTCAAGGGCGAAGTCTACGTGCTGAGCAAGGAAGAGGGCGGCCGTCATACGCCGTTCTTCAAGGGCTATCGTCCGCAGTTCTACTTCCGCACTACGGACGTGACGGGCGTGGCGGAACTGCCCGAGGGCACGGAGATGGTGATGCCGGGCGACAACGTGCAGCTGCAGGTGGAACTGATTACGCCGGTGGCCATGGAAAAGGGATTGCGGTTCGCGATCCGCGAAGGCGGCAGGACGGTCGGCGCGGGCACGATCTCGGAAATTATCAAGTGACAGGGAATCAGTGAACGAGTGAAACAGTGAATAGCCGATGTTGCTGATTCGCTGTTTCGCTTCTTCACTCGGAAGGAATGGAAATGCGGGAAATTGTGACAATGCAGTGCACTGTGTGCAAGGAGCGGAATTACTCGACGACGAAGAACAAGAAGACGACCACGGGGCGCCTGGAGTTCTCGAAGTTCTGTAACCGCTGCCGCAAGCATCAGCCGCACAAGGAATCGAAGTAAGACAGCTGCCAGCCGTCAGCTTTCAGCTCTCAGCTTCTGCATCGGCGGACCGGCGAATTTGGGTCAATCGAGATTAAGCTGAAAGCTGAGGGCTAAAAGCTGAAAAGCTGCCTTTAGGGGCGTAAGCTCAACGGTTAAACTGTCGGTCTCCAAAACCGAACTTGGGGGTTCGAATCCCTCCGCCCCTGCCAGATCAGTACGGGATGCGCCGGGCAGAACGCCGGGCGCAAAGGAATTGAAGTATGGCAAGCAAAGCAGCAATCGAAAAGGGTGAGCAACGTTCCGCCAAGTTACAGGAGCCAGGTGGGCTGTCGAACGTGACGGGCGGCGCACTGGGCGTGTGGAACGGCTTTACGCGCTTTCTGAGTGACGTGCGCGCAGAAATGCGCAAGGTTGTGGCTCCCACGCGAAAAGAAGTGGAAACCACCACTTCGGTGGTGATTATCACGGTGTTCCTTTTCGGATTTTTCTTTTTTGTAGTCGACATGGTTTTCAGCAGAGCCGTGCATCAGATATTGACCCGGCTGGGCGGCGCGCAGTAAGGCGTGCAGCCGCGAATCGAGAGCAGAATGGCAGAAGAGCGAGAACAATCCGCCGAGCAGGTAGAGCCTCAGGCACAGCCGGAGCGCAATGAGCGCTTCAAGTGGTACATCCTGCACGCCTACTCCGGTTTTGAGCGCAAGGTGCGCGAGTCGATCGAGAGCCGGGTGCAAGCCTTCGGGCTCAAGGACAGAGTCGGACGAGTGATGATTCCCACCGAGCCGGTGACGGAGATCGTCAACGGCAAAAAGCGCACGGTGGAGCGGGTCTTTCTTCCTGGCTATGTGCTGGTCGAGATGGAACTCGACAATAACCTGTGGCACGTGTTGAAAGACACACCCAAGGTTACGGGTTTCCTCGGCACGGGCGACAAGCCTGTGGCATTGTCGGAGGAAGAAGTAAGTTCGATCATCTTCCGTTCCGAGACTGCCAAAGACAAGCCGCGGATGAAGATCAAGTTTGAAAAGAACGAGCAGGTCCGGATTACGGATGGGCCGTTCGCCAACTTCAACGGCGTGGTGGATGAGATCAACGAAGATCGCGAGACGCTCAAGGTCATGGTGACCATCTTCGGACGCTCCACCCCGGTCGAGCTGGAGTTTGGCAAAGTGGAAAAGATTGAGTAGTTGCAGCTTCTAGCTACTAGCTTCTAGCTTCTAGCCGGTTCGCTTACCTAGCGGCCTCCGGTTTGACGTGAACGCTGAAGTCGCAGCACCAAAATTCGCACCAGAATCAACCGGCTGAAAGCTGAAAGCTAGGAGCTGAAAGCTGGTTCCGAAGGAACCAAAATGGCACCTCCGAAGAAAGTAACCGCACAAGTCAAGCTGCAGATCGAGGCCGGCAAGGCCACGCCCGCGCCGCCCGTCGGCCCCGCACTGGGGCAGGCGCAGGTCAACATCATGGAGTTCTGCAAGCAGTTCAACGCACGAACGCAGAACAAGGAGATGGCCGGACTCATCATCCCGGTTGTCATCACTGTTTACGCCGACCGCAGCTTCACCTTCATCACCAAGACGCCGCCCGCGGCGGTTCTCTTGAAGAAGGCGGCCGGCGTGGCCAAGGGCTCCGGCACGCCGAACAAGGACAAGGTGGGCAAGGTGACCGAGGCGCAGGTACGCGAGATCGCCACGCAGAAGATGCCCGACCTGAACGCCGCGTCGGTGGAGACGGCCATCAAGAGCATCAAGGGCACCGCCCGCTCCATGGGCATTGAAGTAATCGGGTAAGATCGGCTGCACATTTCGAATAAAAGGCCCTCCCCGCGCGGGAGGGCCTTTTATCATGGAAAGAGGGGCCGGCGAGGAAGCAGACAAGAAGGTTAACTTATCTCATTTCTGGCTCAGACTCTCATTGCGCGTACTCTGATCGAGAACTCCTCGCGCATATTCATTAATGCTCGTTAGTTCGATACCAAACTCATCCTGAATAGGCCGCACGTCCATCGCATCTCCAGATGAATAGCCCATCATCAGGGCAGCAAAGCTCTTCTGCAATGGATCCGTTGCGGCATCAAATTGTGCACGCAGCGCTTGGTCAGCAATGTGCTCGAGCTTGAAGGGTCTGCCGCCGATCTGTTCGAAACGGGCAACCACCTCAAGCGGGCTCAGTGCCTCGGGACCGCCAACATCGATAGCCCTTCGTTCTGCCGCCGGGTGCCTCAAGGCTTGAACGCACATCTCCGCAACGTCCTGGAAGGAGACCCAACTCACCGGGCTGGTGCCCGATCCGTAGATGCGAGCGGACGCATTGGCATAGTCGAATCCAAGCGCCGGGCTCAACCAAACTTCCATGAACCAACTCGCCCGGATTGTCGTAAAGTTCAGAGCCTTGATCGCATCCTCGATGTGCGCTTTCGCATCCGCTAGCGGGAAGGAGAGATTGGACGGACGGCGAAACGAAACAAAAACAAACCGATTAATACCGGACGCCTTTGACGCTTCGACGAGGTTGAGCTGTCCATGGTCGTCAACGGATTCGATCGAATCTCCCGCCTGCCGCGATAAGGTTGACGACGCGGTCGAGATAACCGCATTCACGCCCTTGCAGGCGCTAGCCAGCGAGCGAGTGTCCTTCAGGTCTCCCAGGCACAGTTCCACGCCACATTTCTCCAGAGCGGCCACCTTCTCCGGTGAACTTGTCGTGCGAACCAGCGCCCTGACGTCTTCTCCTCGTGCCACCAGTCGTCGGCAAATCTCTGTTCCAAGCAGGCCTGTAGACCCCACTACAAGAATCATACTGAGCTCCTTCGTGGTAAAGGCTACACCAGTTTTCCTCGATGGACCGAACGAGTATTCCCGGATTCCTAAGCTGGCGAGCGCCGATCGTATGACCGCCAAACCCGAAATTGATATAGCGTGACCCATTCGCGGCGCCTGCGGTGTCCAGGCTCACCGCAAATTGAGCGCTTTGGATAGGCTGGTGGAACTCGGCGATGACGTTGGTCACTATGCGAGGGTGGGGAGGGCGCCACTGTGCAGTGCGGTCGATTCTTCTCCTGAGTGCAGCCGGGTAAGGGTGAGGACGGTGATGTCGTCGTCCTGTCCGAAATTGACTGCGGCCTGTGCAGCTTGATCGGCAGTAGGGCGGCCGGAGAAAAGCAATTTCAGTCGGTCAAAGCTGTAGAGCTCACCGCTCCGGCTGCGCGCTTCGAGCAGGCCATCGGTGTAGAGGGCGAGCTGGTCGTGCACGCCAAGCTGAACACGCGTCTCTTCAAAAATTGCAGTGGGTCCCAGGCCGAGCGGAAGGGAGCCGGGAAAGTTGAGCTCCTGCTCGTTGACGAATGGCGCTGGATGACCGGCGCTGGCAAGGGTGCAGACGCCATTGCTGTCCAGGCGCAGCGCAACGGCTGTGGCAAAGCCGCCTTGCAGACGACCGAACAGGCGGCGGTTGATTCCGGAGAGGATCTCGGCAGGGCTGGAGATGGTTTCGGCCAGGGTGCGGATGGAGCCGACGATGAGCGAGACCGCCATGGCTGCACGGAGACCTTTCCCGCTGACGTCGCCGAGGACGATCAGGGTCGAGCCGTTTTCAAACGGGATGATCTGGAAGAAGTCGCCTCCAACTTCCTGTGCGGGGCGATAAGCGCTGGTGAGAGAGAAGCCCGGCAACGTGGGAATGGTTTCGGGGACGAGGACCTGTTGCAGTTCGCGTGCGTTTTGTAGCTCAAGCTCCATTGCATTCTGGCGGCGACGGCTCTCAATCGTGTAGTGGATGACGGCATACACGATGGAGACAAAGAGCAGGGTACGCAGCACGGTGGGCAGGCTGAAAGGATTGCCGTTTACTGTGAAAAGGGGATGGTTGATCTGGTCGGCAAGCGCCCAGTGGGTGAAGCGAATGCCTTGAGCGGCGAAGTTCGAGATCCAGTAGACCAGCGCATTGAGGAAAGCGAGGATGGCGACGAGCCAGCGCGCGAAGTCGAGACGCTTGCGCTTTGCGATGGCGACGGCGACCAGGATAGCCGGAATGGCCTCAAATAGAATCGCGGGAGCGGTGGTAATGGCATCCGCGACCTGCATTGTGACTTCGTTGATGAAGTTCGGGTAGAGAAAAGACAGGGACCCGTCGGCAGCGGCGGAGAGGATGCCGATGATGGCGGCGATCCGTGTGAAGCGGACGAGCCTGGTCTCCTCGTGCAGTTGCAACAGCCAAATGAGGAGAAACCACCCCGAGGCTTCGCGGATGGCGATCGAGCATTGGATCAGGAATTGTGCGAGCGCCCAGGAGTAGGGAAGCCGTAGCCCGTTAAGAATCACCGCGAGCATGGGCATCAAGGCGAAGGCGCTCATCCAGAAGAGAAGCCATTGCTTTCGGTCGCGCACCCACGCAATCAAGCTGAGCAATGAAACGAGCGCGTAGAGTGACGTGAGGCCGAAAGTGAACTGCTGGCCGCGAAGCCACGCGAAATCCATCTTGGCTTTGGCGGCATCGATCGCATCCGGACTGCCGATCAGCGGGAGAGCCTCAAAGCCGCCAAGGTTGCTTGGGTCGTTGGAGGCGAGTGCGTTTTTCCAAACGCGGATAGCGAGAACGCCGGTGCGCACCGGTCCGAGGCCGAAGGTTTGCGCCGGCACGCCCTCATAGAGGACCATGTGCGGCGGCAATGTGCCCAGGTGACCGACTTCGACACCGTTCCAATAGATCTGATAGGCGTCGTCGATGGCGGGAATGAGAAGGGCGACGTTGGGAGACGCGCCGGGTGCGGGCGTCAGGCGGATCGAACGGCGATACCAGGCGAAGCCTGTATAGCTGGGATGGCTCTGTTGGCCCCATGACGAGTCGGCTGTAAGCTGCTCCCAATCCGAGTCATCGAATGTGGGCATGGCCCATGCGGGGTCGTCGCCGAGATGAAACTGCCAGTGGCCGTCGATGGGGACGGCGCCTTTGCCGAGAGCATCCACGACCAGGGTGCGCGGAGCTGAATCCGCGAGCGCGGAAGTGTCTGCGCCATGGGCCGCGGCAGACGCAGCGACAAGAAATGCGATGAGCGTCAGGCAGGGAAAACACCTGTACTTGGAAAGCATGTCGAAAGCATACGCGGACCTGCTGAATTGAAACAGTCGAAAATTGTTGGCGCAAGAAAGCCCTCCTGAAGCGGGAGGGCTTTCGTTTGCGACCGCAACTGGCGTGGCGAAATCGGCCGATCGGCAGGAGTTTATTTGGGCGGGGCCGGCGTGAATACTTCGCGCTTCTGGCCGGGTTCTGGTTTGGGCTTGGGTTTCGGCGCTTTCTTGACTTCTTTCTTGCCTCTGTCTTTGTTTCCCATGCGTGAAAGCATGACACAAAAGGCTACCCGGCGAAAAGGCCCAAATACCTGAATCGGAGGCAACGTACCGGGTTAGTGCTTTTGCTCAGGACCGGCCTGCTTTGTGACGCTTTCGTGTGACAGGTGGTCGTAGTTCAGGATCGCATTGAAAACCAGGCCGTAGCTGCCGATGGTCTCGCCGCGGTAGATGGGATTGTTGGCGAACAGCAGCACATTGCCGCGGCCCAGGTGCGCGTCCACCACGACGGCATGTTCCGCAATGGAGTCGGGTTTGTCGAGCAGCCCGATCGAGCAGCATGCCCTTCGCGTCGGCAAAGCGCAGAATCACGTCGGGCCGCAGTTCGGCCGGAATGACAGATGGATTGTTGCGCATCTGTTCTTCGTTCAGCTTTCTGGGCCTGCCACGGCTGTTGCTTTTCAAGGCCTCGGCTTCGGCGATCTTGCGGCCCTGCGGCTCGTCGCTGTCTTCCGGGCTGCCGCGGCCGGTGGGGCGCTGCGGCATAAGGATCCATCAGGGTGCGGCCGCCCTCGCGCCCCAGCGTGTTGCTGACGTTGAAGGCCATGCCGTTCAGCGCTGATCACAGGGAGATCGGCCGCATAGCCGAAGGCGACCGGATTTTCAGGATCCACGAAGACGGTGTTCAGAACGGTGCCGACAACGCGCGCATCGTCGTCGCGGCGCGACGCTGACGCCCGGCGCAAGCCCGGTGTCGATGGCGAACTGCCGCTGTGTCTTCGCAGGTGATGAGCAGGCCGCCCTGCTCGACAAATTTCTTCAGGTGCTCCAGGCCGTCGTAGCCCAGGCCCGGGACGCATGTCGTCGGTCGAGTCGATGCGGCCCAGGTTCGGCGTAAGTTCGGACTTCTGCCACGGCAGGGCATTCTTCCACATCGGCAGTGCCGTCGATGATCTGCTGCGCGGAGGCGCCGCCCACCGGCGCGAAGATGATCACATCGTATTTGGAGCGCAGATCGGCTTCTTTGGCCGACGGTCTGCGTGCTGATGTAGTCGTAGGGGACGCCTGCGGCGTCGAAGGCATAGCGCCACCAGCCTTCGGTCTGCGTACCGAGCCAGGTGTGCATGAAGGCGATGCGCGGCGCGACGGCAGCGTGTGCCGCAACCAACGGCGCGACGCTGAGCCGCTCGGCATCGAGCGACAAGTCGTGCAACGCAGCGGCCAGTTGGTCGTCCGCAGCGCCGGAGATCAGCAGCGACCGGCTGCGAAGTGCTTGTCGCCGGCGTCGAAGGGCTTTTCCGTCATCTGTATCTTTTGAGCTGAGTCGCTGCGCTCTTCAGCTTGTAAACGAGCGGCGAGCAGCGAAACCTGCCCGGTGTTGGCGACCGCGACGAGCGAGCCTGTGCCGTCGATCTTGCCGGCCAGCTTTGCGGGGTCGCCGAGCGGGTGTCATCGTGGCCTTGAGAATGGACAGCATCGGTCACGCGCACCACCTTCACGTTGAACAGATGGCTGAACGACCAGCCGGTGTCATCGTACGGATGCTTCTGCGGATCGTCGGGCGCCCAGAACTGATGATCGAGCAGCGCATCGGCAATGCGCGAGTAGGGCTGATCCATGCGTACCACGATGCTGCCGGCGGCAAAGGTCTGCTGCCGGGGCTTGTCGCCGCGCTTCTCGCCGGCAAGGTGCAGGTGGCAACTTCAGAGAGCTGTTGCACTTCGACATGCTGGCGCTTGAGCACCTTGAGCAATTCAACCTGCGGTTGTTCTCGGCGGCATTGGGCGGGATGACGTAGGCGGCCGGTCCGTCCAGCGTGGGCTTCTCGATCGAGCGCTTGCTCTTGAGGTAGTAATTCTCAAGAAAGTGATGCGTGTTGCGCGAGAAGTAGGAGATCGTCGACAGCAGCGCGGTCTCTTCGTAGTTGTTGTTGTCGCGCTGCGACCACTTGACCATGGGCAGCGGCGGATTCTGCCGGTACCACGTGCGCGAGTATTCTTCCGGCGAGAGAATGCGCTTCTCCGTGTCCGCCCCGCCGTTGCCGAACGTCTCATACAGCCGGCTAATGCCGTTGTGCATCGCGGCGAGAAACATCAGGTAGCCGGGGCTCCACGTGTCGAAGTCGCCGTGCGTGAAAACGCCCGGCATGCCGAAGCGACTGCATCTGCGCCACGTTGTTCCAGCCCAGCTCCGCCCATTCGTCTGCAAGCGTGGGATCGACCCACGCGTTGTAGGGGCCATCGCCCACCGTGTTGTCGTAGAGAAACGGCACGGACTCGTGCAGATCGTGCAGCACCTGCGCATGCCAGTCGAGATAGGTGTTGAGCACAGTTGCGCGTCAGGTTCAGCGTCATGCCCATCGCATCGCGATTGTTGTCGTGCGCGACGTAGTGGCCCCAATAGACCAGCCGCGGGGACTGCTGCGTCCGGGTGCGCCCGGTGCCATTTGTAGATGTCGACCATGCGGTCGCGGCCATCCACTTCCACCACCGGCGTAATCAGCACAATCATGTGCGAGCGGATGTACTTGATGTAGGGCGAGTCGTCGACGGCCAGCCGATAGGCCATCTCCATCAGCGCCGTCGGCGCGCCTGTTTCGGTCGAGTGGATCGTGCCCGTAATGTAGTAAACCGGATATGACTTGTCGATCAGCGCGCTTGCCTTGGCGTCGTCCATGCCGATCGTCCGCGGGTCGGCCAGCTGCGCCAGCCGCGCGCTGTTTTCCTTGGCCCCGGCCAGCAATTCGGGGTCGGCAATGGCCAGCGGCAATCATCTCGCGGCCCTCTTCGCTATGGCCGATGGTGAATACCTTCACGCGCGGGCTTGCCGCCTCGAGCATGCGGAAATATTTGTAGACATCCTCGGCATAGGGCAGCATGTTCGGCGCGCCGGAAACATCGCCCAGCACCTTCTCCGGCGTGGGGACGGTCTTCGAGGCGGGAAGATAATCGACCAGCGGCGAAAGGAATGACTTGTCGGTGGTGTATTGGACAATCTGATCCGTGTACTTCTGGTCGATCGCCTGGCCGGGATCGCGGGCGTAATTCGTGTCCAATGCCTGGGAAGATAGATGAGCGGCTGAGATAGACAATAGGAAGGAAGCAAGCGTCAAGGCAAACGGGAAGGCAAACAGAAAGCGTCTCATGGTCCTCATTTCAAATGGGTCTTTCCGGTATTTGGAGCAAACCAACAGCGGAATTCGGGCAGGCGAAAACTTTGGGTCCGGAAATCGCTCGCTATGCTGAATGCGCGGGAATCAACTCGCGGCGGTCTACCATATGGGCCGATTGCGAGCTTCGATCTGTCTCGCGCTGCGGCTGCCTGAATTGAAAACCGATCACAACAGACTATAGGGGAATGCGTTGTGAATTCAAAGAAGGTTGTACTGGCTGGCTGAATCACGCGCTGTTAGACTCGTGCCACTTCGATGATCTTGAAACAGTACTACCTCGGTTGCCTCGCCCACGCTTCCTATGTGCTCGGAGACGAAGAGAGTTCGACAGCCGTCATCGTGGACCCTCGCGCGGTATTCAAATTTATCTGGCCGACGCCGAAAAATTTGGTCTGAAGATCCGCCACGGTTCCTCAGCCATTTCCATGCGGACTTCGTGGCCGGCCACCTGGAGCTGCGCGATCATCCACCTGGGCGCCTGGATATGCGCGACCCAGTCGAGTATGCCAAGGCCCACCTCGCGGGGCCCTCGCGAATGGGCGAGCGGGCGCATCGAGGGCAGCCTGAATCTCCCCCTCAACCATTTGCAGGAGCGCATCGGCGAAATTCCCAGCGACCGTCTCATCACCGTCCACTGCGCGGGAGGTTATCGCTCATCAATCGCCGCCAGTATCCTGCAGCGGATCTACCAGTTGTCTCGGGGGCCTAGAAATCTAATCTGGCAAATGAATGGGCACGCAACCGACTAAACAATTGCGTGCCCATTTTTTGCATGTGCGATAAACCGCCCGACTGATTGGCTACTCGCCGGCAGCGTGCGTGACGTAGACCTGTTGCGGCGCATAGACCTTGGAAGCGGGACCCCCGACTTTGAGGTTCATGTTCTCGACCTGGGGCTTTCCATTCAGCCCTGAAGCGAAGCTGAGCCGGTATTGGTGCTCGAGGCGAAGACTGATGTTCTCGAAGTACGGCGTAAAGGAGACAGGATCGCCCGTTCCGACCCAGTAGTTTTCGCCTCCTGTGGCCTGGGTCACCTGGGAAATCAGGCTTTGCCCGTCGGTGGCTCCATTGAGCGAATTGTCCTGAATACCCCGGTCGCGCCAGTAGATGGAGTAGACCACGAGCCCGGCCCGCACCACATCGTGTACAGCGGCTTGCACGTAGGGGTCATCGGGATCATAACGCCGGTTGTAGTCGTCCACTCCGTCGGTGATCATGACGACTTCATGACGCGCGGCGTGATCGTTCGACGGCCAATGCTGGGCCAGGTTAGATAGGCAGAAGTAGGGACTGCCGCTGGAGCCGGGAAACCCGCCCGTCAAGTGTAGTCCGCGCAGGACTTGGGCGTGATCTATGGACAGCGGACTGGCCAGTTCAGCGCGACCGTTCTCCATGTATGCCACGCCTGCCTTCACATTCGGGGGCAGGCCTTTGATGAAGTCGGCAATGCTGTTGAGTTGCTCTCCCAGACTGGTCCGTGCTGAGCTGTCAATGAGGACAACGAGTTCCAAGTCGCCGTTGTCGCCCCGCAGTGGCACCCAGTTGGTCACGCTGGACTCTTTCCCATTTACCTTGACCTGCAGGTCCTGCGCGGTTATTTCGATTGGCGCTTCCAAGTTCTTTTTCGGCAGGACGGTAACCACTGCCTGCCCTTGGCCTTGTAGCGGCTCAGCCGATGCGGACGCCATCAGAATTGCCGCTCCTGCAGCCACAAACATGGCCATTCCCAGTGTTTTCATCGATTTGATTCCTCCAGGGTGGGCCGACGGCTGGTTCACCGGTGCCACCCGTTCCACATGATTAGATGGGAGACAGAGCAATTTGTTGCGGTAAGTGGTCTGGCTTCACCCTCGGCTGCATGGCGGCTAATCCCTTCGCATGTCGAGAGCGGGTAATGGGTCAGTTTGCTTTCCGGTTGCGTTTTGGATATGATTCAACGATGTGCCCGGAGTTGTGTCCGGGCTGGTCAATCGCACCACGGCACTTGGACCCCGATGGTTGGATGAGGCGACATAAAGTTGCCCCCACCCGAGGCGGTTCCCTGCAAAGCGGGGCTGGCAAGAGCGGTGGGAGATGAGGGAAGAATGGCAAAACCCAGTAAGAATATTGCGAAGGCGCGCGCGGCCGTGGTCAAGCCCGCGTATCCGCTGCCCGAAGCTGTAAGCCTGCTGAAGCAGGTCAAGTATGCCAAGTTCGATGAAACGGTCGATCTGACCATGCGGTTGGGCGTCGACACACGCCATGCCGACCAGATGGTGCGCGGCACAGTGGTGCTGCCGCACGGATTAGGCAAGACCAAGACTGTGGCCGTGATTGCCTCGGGCGACCGCCAGAAGGAAGCGACCGAAGCCGGCGCCGACTTCGTGGGCGGCGAAGAGATGGTGGAAAAGATTCAGAAAGAAAACTGGACCGCTTTCGACGCGCTGATCGCCACGCCGGACATGATGAAAGTAGTCGGGCGGCTGGGCAAGGTGCTGGGGCCGAAGGGCCTGATGCCGAATCCCAAGACCGGGACGGTGACCCTGGATGTGGCCGCGGCGGTGAAAGAGATCAAGGCCGGCAAGGTGGAGTTTCGCGCCGACAAGACCAGCCTGGTGCACGTGCCGGTGGGCAAGCTGAGCTTCGATCCGCAAAAGCTGATCGACAACACCACGACCGTGATTTCGTCGATCGTGCGCGCCAAGCCTTCAGCGGCCAAGGGCAAGTACATCAAGAGCGTCACGCTGAGCTCGACGATGGGGCCGGGCGTGCCGCTGGATTCGGCAGTTGCAGACGCAGCCGGAAAGCACTAAGAGGCAGAGATCAGGGTTCAGGGATCAGTTGATTCCGTGATTCGGTCGGCATTGTGCCGGGTTTAAAGAGACTTTGAACGGGGCCCCCTTTGGGGGCTCGGATGCGGGAGTGGGAAGCAGAGTTTGAGGGTGGTGAGGTTTTTCTACTGATCCCTGATCTCTGAACCCTGACCCCTGTCGTAGCGGAGCGAAGACATGGCGGTTTCAAGAGGTAAGAAGGAAGAGAAGATCCAGTCGCTAGCCAAGGAACTGGAAACTTCGACGACGGCGATTATCGGCACGTTTGCCAAGCTGACCGTGGCGCAGGATTTCGCGCTGCGCAAGGTGGTCCGCGAGTCGGGCGGCAAATACCGCGTGGTGAAGAACAGGCTTGCAGCCATTGCCGGCGAAGGCACCAAGATTGAGCCGGCGCTGAAGGGGCTGAAGGGCGTGAGCGCCGTGGCATTCACCTCGGGGGACCCGGTTGCCCTGGCCAAGGGCTTTGCCAAGTGGGTCGGTGAGAATGCCGAATTTCAGTTCAAGCTGGGCATTGTGGACGGCAAGTTATTGAGTGTAGAGGAAGTGAAGTCTCTGGCTACAATGCCAGGCAAAGATGAGATCTTTGCCAAGCTTCTGTTCCTCATCAATGCGCCGGCACAGCGGTTGGCCACGGTGCTCAATGCGACGGGGCGCGATCTGGCGGTTGTTCTGGGCCAGGGCGTGGAAAAAGAGAAGTTTGCTGGGGCAGCGTAGAAGCAGCTGTCGGCCTTCAGCTTGATTCGTGGCAGGTTTGCTGAGAGCTGTTCGGCTGAAAGCTAATAGCTGAGTTTTAGAGTTTTGGCAGTCAAACGGGCGGGAAGTGCGCGGGTCTGGCGCATCGGAAACTTCCACTGCGTGGGGCGGGCCTTTGGTCAATGAATTCGACGGGAAGAAAAAATTCAAAAAGTTCTGATTGGAGAAGAAAAATGGCGGATCTCGCGCAGTTGGAAGAACAGATTGTAAGCCTGAGCCTGCTGGAAGCGGCAGCCCTGGTGAAGAAGCTGGAAGAGCGGCTTGGCGTTTCGGCGGCTGCGGCAGCCCCGGTGGCAGCGGCCGGCGGCGGCGCCGCGGCGGCTCCAGTGGTCGAAGAGAAGACTGAATTCCAGGTCATTCTCAAGGACTTCGGCGCCAACAAGATCAACACCATCAAGGCGGTTCGTGAGGTTACCTCGCTCGGCCTGAAGGAAGCAAAGGACTTGGTCGACGGCGCCCCCAAGGCGCTGAAGGAGAGCGCGACGAAGGAAGAGGCGGAGGCCATCAAGAAGAAGTTTGAAGGCGTCGCCACGATCGAGATCAAGTAAGCAAACGGGACTTGCAAGACGAGCCGAGACGCGCTACGATAGAGGTTGCGCGTCTTTTCGGCTCATTCCGCCTTTTTCGGGGGACTGGGCGAGAATTGGGTGGCGCGTCTTTGAGATTAAGCGGCGGGGCACGCAAGCGTCCGCAAACTGGAGCAGAGCCAAGCACTCCAGGGGCGGACATCGGGCGAGATCAAGTGCCTTAGGGTCAAGGGGATAGGCGGGTTTCCCGTTGACGAATGGCGAGTGGCTGGCGGGCGAGCGACAGAAGCGAGCTTTGGGATCGGCGATAGCAGGGCAAGAGAATTCGGATGGGGGCACAGGCGATGGGCCGCGCTCGTGAGGCATTGCGTCCTTACGGGCATTTTGTGTCTCCCGAACCCCGGCAGATAGGGATTTTTCCGGCCAGATCTTCCTGATACGCGCAGCAAATGTACGAAGGTCGTTCACTGCGCGCCTGCTTTCCAATTGTGTGCAGTCTAGCGCACAAGCCCGAAACGCGACAACGCCTGTGACGCTTTTTAACGCGACTCTCATGCTGACACGCTTGGCATCGGATCTCCGGCGCGGCGGCCTTGCCCAAGGCTTGCTGAATGCTCGGATGGGATTGGTTTCAGAGGTGCACCAGTCCGGACTATTTGATTTCTTACCGTAAACAGCCGGCGCCACGAGACTCAGGCGCTGGCCCGGCACAGCCCAAAACGGGCGTCCGGAGTCCTGAGTCTCAGGAGTGAAGCATGCCCAACGAGAAGCGCGCGATTCGCAGCAGGCTCGATTTTTCAAAGATTCCTACAGCAACCCAGATACCTAACCTGATTGAAGTGCAGCGCCGGTCCTATGAGCGTTTTTTGCAAATGGACAAGCTGCCCAACGAGCGCGACGACTCGGGATTGCAGTCGGTCTTCGTTTCGGTTTTTCCCATCACCGATTTCCGCGGCATTTCCCAATTGGACTTCGTTGACTATGCCATCGGCAACTGGGAGTGCAAGTGCGGCCACTTGAAAGGACTGCATCACTTGCGAACGGCCTGCGTGCACTGCGGCGCCATGGTCATTACAGATCCCTTCTTGCCCGGCGAAGTGCTGTGCCAGAAGTGCGGCACCTATAACAAGAACACGCCCGACTTCTGCAACAAGTGCGGCGACCCGGTGGGCCTGCAATTGAAGTACGACCAGCAGGAGTGCGAAGAGCGCGGCATGACCTTCTCTGCGCCTCTGAAGGTGACGGTCCGGCTCACGATTTACGACAAGGATCCAGAGACCGGCAACAAGACCATTCGGGATATCAAGGAGCAGGAAGTTTTCTTTGGCGATATTCCCTTGATGACGCCCAATGGCACGTTCATTGTGAACGGGACCGAGCGCGTCATTGTTTCGCAGTTGCACCGCTCGCCCGGCGTCTTTTTTGAGACGGCGAACAACCGCACCTACTTCCTGGGAAAGATCATTCCCTATCGCGGTTCGTGGGTTGAGTTTGAATACGACCAGAAGAACACGCTCTACGTGCGCATCGACCGCAAGCGCAAGTTCCTGGGCACCATTTTCCTGCGCGCCCTCGGCCTGCGCTCCGACGAAGAAATTCTGAAGACCTTCTACACGGTTGACCGGATGAACATCGCCGACGGCAAGGTCTTTTGGGCGGTGCAGCCGGATGCGAAGATTCATTCCCACCTGCTTGGCTCCAAGCCGGCTCATGCAGTGGTGCATAACGGCGAAGAGATCGCGCACTCCGGGCGCAAGATCACGCCACATACGCTGAAGGCACTGCGTGCAGCGGGTATTGAAAGAATTGAGGTAGAACAAGCAGAGCTGGATGGCGCATATACCGCTGCCGATGTGGTGGACACGGCCACCGGTGAAGTGGTGGTTGAGGCCAACGTCGAGCTGACCGCCGACCGCCTTCACAAGGTGATGGCGAGCGGAGCATCGAGCTTTGAGGTGTTCTTCCCCGAGCGCGACGACGTGGGCAACATCATCACCAACACGCTCAAGCGCGACTCCGTGCACAAGCCGGAAGAGGCTCTGATCGAAATCTACCGCAAGCTGCGGCCGGGCGATCCGCCGACGCTGGACACGGCGACCGCTCTGTTCGAAGGCATGTTCTTCGACGCGCGCAAATACGACTTTTCGCGCGTGGGTCGTTTGAAGTTCAACATCAAGCTCTATGAGAGCCAGGACGCGACGCAGCTTGATCGCCGCACTCTGACGCCTGAGGATTTCTACGCAACCATCCGCTACCTGCTGAAGCTGCGCAAGAACATCGGCATGGTGGATGACATCGATCACCTGGGCAATCGCCGCGTGCGCGCTGTGGGCGAGTTGATGGAAAACCAGTTCCGCATCGGCCTGGTGCGCATGGAGCGCGCCATCAAGGAAAAGATGAGCGTCTACCAGGAGCTCACCACGGCCATGCCGCACGACCTGATCAACGCCAAGCCGGTCATGGCGGCCATCCGTGAGTTCTTCGGTTCGTCGCAGCTTTCGCAGTTCATGGATCAGACCAACCCGTTGTCGGAAATTACGCACAAGCGCCGCCTGTCGGCACTTGGGCCGGGCGGTTTGTCTCGTGAGCGCGCCGGTTTTGAAGTGCGCGATGTGCACCCTACGCACTACGGCCGCATTTGCCCAATTGAAACGCCGGAAGGTCCGAACATCGGCCTGATCAGCTCGCTAAGCTGCTTTGCGCGCATCAATGAGTATGGGTTTATCGAGTCGCCATACCGCAAAGTAAAGGAATCGCGGATTCTCGATTTCGTTGAGATCACCAACGCCGGGGAAAGCGGCCTGCGCGTGGGTGACCACATTGAAAAGGAAGAAGCGGGCCGCCTGAATGCCTCGCTCAAGAAAGCGGGCAAGCGGCAGATCGACCATATCCCATTCAGCTTCTATCTGTCGGCATGGGAAGAGGACAAGCACACCATCGCTCAGGCCAACATCGAATTCAACGATGAAGGCGTGATTACTGAGGACCTGGTGAATGCGCGGCGGCAGGGCAACTTCGTGCTGGTGAACCGCGGCGATGTGGATTACATCGACGTCTCGCCGAAGCAGCTTGTTTCGGTGGCTGCGTCGCTGGTTCCGTTCCTTGAGCACGACGATGCCAACAGAGCGCTGATGGGCGCCAACATGCAGAGGCAATCTGTTCCTTTGCTGGTGGCCGAGGCTCCGCTGGTGGGCACAGGCATGGAGGGCGTGACTGCGCGCGACTCCGGCGCCGTGATCCTGGCGCGCCGCAATGGTGTCATTGATTCCGTCGACTCCGAGCGCATCATCGTGCGTGTCGAAGGCGAGCATCATCCCACGCAGCTTTCGCGCGAGGTGGGTTCCGACATCTACACGCTGATCAAGTTCAAGCGCTCGAACCAGAACACCTGCATCAACCAGAAGCCGGTTGTGCGCGAGGGTGAACGGGTGGTCAAGGGACAGGTCATCGCCGACGGACCTTGCACCGAGCAGGGCGAGCTGGCACTGGGACGAAACGTGCTGGTGGCCTTCATGCCCTGGCGCGGTTACAACTTTGAGGATGCAATCCTCATCAGCGAAAAGCTGGTGCGGGAGGACTACTACACCTCAGTGCATATCGAGGAGTTCGAAATCGAAGCCCGCGACACCAAACTGGGTCCCGAGGAAATTACCCGCGATATTCCCAACGTCAGCGAGCATGCGCTGCGCGACCTGGACGAGAGCGGCGTAATCCGCATCGGCGCCCAGATCGGGCATGGCGACATTCTGGTGGGCAAGGTCACGCCGAAGGGTGAAACCCAGCTCACACCGGAAGAGAAGCTGCTGCGCGCTATCTTCGGCGAAAAGGCCGGCGATGTGCGTGACGCATCGCTCACCTGCCCTCCGGGCATCGAGGGCACGGTCGTCGATGTGCGCATCTTCAGCCGCAAGGGCCAGGAGAAGGACGAGCGCGCCAAGGTGATCGAGGCAGAATACGTCTCGAAGCTTGAAAAGAACCTGGGCGACGAAATCCGCATTCTGACCGATGAGCGTTTGAAGCGTCTCGAAGGCATCCTGGGCGCGAAGGAAGTGCTAGCCGACTTGCACGACGAGCGGACCAACAAGCGCCTCTTGACCAAGGGAGCGCTTCTCGATCGCGATACCATCGAGCGCATCTCCACCAAGAACCTCAAGCGCATCCGCTACGCCGACAAGGATCCCCGCGTCAACGAGCAGATCGATGAAATCGAGGAGATGACTTCGCGGCAGATCGAAGTGCTGCGCAAGATCACCAACGAGAAGATCGCCAAGCTGCAAAAGGGCGACGAACTGCCTCCAGGTGTAATCAAACTGGTCAAGGTCTACGTCGCCATGAAGCGCAAGCTTTCGGTGGGTGACAAAATGGCCGGCCGCCACGGTAACAAGGGTGTGATTGCGCGCATATTGCCTGAAGAGGATATGCCGTATCTGCCCGATGGAACGCCCGTGGAGATCGTGCTCAACCCGCTCGGCGTGCCTTCTCGTATGAACGTGGGCCAGATCCTCGAGACGCACCTGGGCTGGGCCGCACATGCGCTGGGCAAGAAGATTGCCGACCTGATCAAGGCCAACAGCGACGTGGAAGCCACCCGCGAACTGATGAAGAAGGAGTTTGCCGGAACCGCTACGCTGCGCCAGCTTCTCGAACTCGACGACGAGATGCTGCTCCGCGTCGGAGCCGGCATGGAGCGCGGCATCTGGTTCGGGACCGCAGTCTTCGACGGCGCCAAGGAAGAAGAGATCAAGGCATTGTTGGCCTCGGCCGGTCTGCCTTCCTCGGGCAAAACGGCGCTATATGACGGCATGACCGGCGAGCAGTTCGAGCAGCCTGTTACGGTGGGCTACATTTACATGCTCAAGCTGTCGCACCTGGTGGACGACAAGATTCACGCTCGCTCCATCGGACCGTACTCGCTGATCACCCAGCAGCCGCTGGGCGGCAAAGCGCAGTTCGGCGGCCAGCGCTTCGGAGAAATGGAAGTGTGGGCGCTCGAAGCTTACGGCGCAGCATACATCCTGCAGGAACTGCTTACCGCGAAGTCGGACGACGTGTATGGCCGTACCAAGATTTACGAAGCGATCGTCAAGGGAGAGGCCGCGATCGAGCCGGGCGTGCCCGAGTCGTTCAACGTGCTGATCCGTGAATTGCAGTCATTGTGCCTCGACGTGGAATTGATTAAGCGCGCCGACCTTTTGAAGAAAGTGCCCACGCCGGAAATGGCAGCAGTAGCAGATTAAATGCAGCTGTCAGCTCTCAGCTCTTAGCCTTCAGTTTGACCGCGGCGAACGCCGCCGCAGGTCAGACGCGAACAGGCTGAAAGCTGACGGCTGATAGCTGAAAGCTCGTAGCTAATTTTTCAGGGTCCTTCTTGAAAGCGGTAACCGCCGCTTCCCGGGAAGGAAGGATTCTTAAGTCATCCCGGGGAAAACCGAGGCAGGCTCCAAGAGGGCCGCCAAGGAGGGTCGCCTTGTTCCGTTCAAATCCGTTTGAACTTACCAGCCCAATTACCGATTTTGACGCAATCCGCATTATGCTGGCTAGCCCGGAAAAAATCCGCAGCTGGTCACATGGTGAGGTAACTAAACCGGAAACCATCAACTACCGCACCTTCAAGCCGGAGCGTGACGGGTTGTTCTGCGCCCGCATCTTCGGACCTGTGACCGACTGGGAGTGCCTGTGCGGCAAATACAAGCGCATGAAGCACCGCGGCGTCATCTGCGACAAGTGCGGCGTCGAAGTGACGGTGAGCAAAGTGCGCCGCGAGCGCATGGGCCACATCGAGCTGGCGTCTCCCTGCTCGCATGTGTGGTTCTTCAAGGGGCTGCCCTCGAGGATCGGCCACTTGCTGGACATTTCGCTGCGCGACCTTGAGAGCATTCTCTACTTCGAATCGTATGTCGTTGTGGATCCGGGCGATGCGCCGGTGAAGGAACGCGAGATCATCAAGGACGAAGGCAAGTTCCGCGAACTCGATCAGCAGTACCGTCCCTCGGGCTTCAAGGCCATGATGGGCGCCGAGGCCATCAAGGAACTGCTTAAGCGCGTGCAGATTGACGAGCTCGGCATCGAATTGCGCGAGCGCATGAAGACCGAGACCTCCGCGCAGAAGAAGATCAAATATGCGAAGCGCCTGAAGGTTGTCGAGGCGTTCCGCAAGAGCTCGAACAAGCCGCAGTGGATGATTCTCGATGTGCTGCCGGTCATTCCTCCCGAGCTGCGCCCGCTGGTGCCGCTGGATGGCGGCCGCTTTGCTACGTCGGATTTGAACGATCTCTATCGCCGCGTCATCAACCGCAACAACCGGTTGAAGAAGCTGATGGACCTGCACGCTCCTGAAGTCATCGTGCGCAATGAAAAGCGCATGCTGCAGGAAGCCGTGGACGCGCTGTTTGACAATGGCCGCCGTGGCCGCGTGCTGCGTGGCGCCAACAACCGCCCGCTCAAGTCGCTCTCGGACACCCTCAAGGGCAAGCAGGGCCGGTTCCGTCAGAACTTGCTCGGCAAGCGCGTCGACTACTCAGGTCGTTCGGTCATCGTGGTCGGCCCTGAATTGAAACTGCACCAGTGCGGCCTGCCCAAGAAGATGGCCCTCGAACTGTTCAAGCCGTTCATCTATCACCGTCTTGAGCAGACGGGCCACTGCACCACCATCAAGCAAGCCAAGGAAATGGTGGAGATGCAGGAGCCGGTGGTGTGGGACATTCTTGAAGAAGTCATCAAGGATCACCCCGTGCTTTTGAATCGCGCGCCAACGCTGCACCGTCTGGGCATTCAGGCGTTCGAGCCGGTGCTGGTGGAAGGCAAGGCCATCAAGATTCACCCGCTGGTCTGCACTGCTTTCAACGCCGACTTTGACGGTGACCAGATGGCCGTGCACATTCCGCTGTCGCCCGAGGCGCAGATTGAAGCCAGCGTGCTGATGCTGGCCTCGCACAATATTCTGTCGCCTGCTTCAGGTCAACCGATTACGGTGCCTACGCAGGACATGGTGCTCGGACTCTACTACTTGACCAAGGCCAAGAAGGGTTCGACGGGCGAAGGTCGCGTGTTCTCGAATACGGAAGAGATCCTGATGGCTCTCGAAGCCAAGGAAGTGGAGACGCTCACACCAATTCGTCTGCGCTACACAGGCAAGGTGCTCGACATGACCACCGCCTACGACGATCAGGACCTGACGCACACCGAGCCGGTGGACTTCAACAAGGAGTACATCTCCACCACCGTTGGCCGCGTGATCCTGAACGACGCATTGCCCGCGGGTATGCCCTACATCAATGGCCTGCTCAAGAAGAAGGGCATCGGCCAACTGGTGAACTATTGCAACCAGAACCTCGGTCTTGAGGTGACGGTGGGCATGCTGGACCGCATCAAGTCGCTGGGCTTCAACTACGCCACGAAATCCGGGCTGTCGGTTGGCCTGGACGACATGGTGATTCCGGCCAGCAAGTACACCACGGTGGACGAAGCCGACAAGAAGGTGATCGAAGTCCAGAAGCAGTACATGGACGGCGCTATCACCAACGGCGAGCGTTCCAACAAGGTCATCCAGATGTGGTCCGCTGTGACCGACCAGGTGGCCGACGAGATGTTCGGCAACATGAAGAAGGCGGACGACGAAGGAGCCATGAACCCGATTTACATCATGGCCGATTCAGGTGCCCGCGGTTCGAAGCAGCAGATTCGCCAGCTTTCGGGTATGCGCGGATTGATGGCCAAGCCTTCGGGCGAAGTCATCGAGACGCCCATCACGGCCAACTTCCGCGAGGGGTTGACGGTGCTGGAGTACTTCATCTCGACCCACGGCGCTCGTAAGGGCCTGGCCGATACGGCGCTCAAGACTGCCGATTCCGGTTACCTGACCCGCCGCCTGGTCGACGTGGCGCAGGACGTAATCGTCACCGAGTACGACTGCGGTACCTCTGAGGGAATTTACGTCGGGTCGATCGTTGAGTCCGGCGAGATCATCGAGCCGATGCGCGACCGCATCATCGGGCGCGTGTCTCTGGAACGCATCAAGGATTACGACGGCAACGTGGTGATCGATGTCAACCAGCAGATCGACGAAGACATCGCTTCGGCGATTCAGGGTGCGGGCGTGGAGAAGGTCAAGATTCGCTCCGTGCTCACCTGCGAGTCGCGCCGCGGCGTTTGCGGACTGTGCTACGGGCGCAACCTCGGCTCGGGCCGTATGGTCGAGCTTGGGCGAAACCTGCGGCGTCATTGCCGCGCAATCCATCGGCGAGCCAGGAACGCAGCTCACCATGCGTACCTTCCACGTAGGCGGCACCGCCAGCCGTGTGCAGGACAAGTCGCGCCTGGATGCGAAGAACAACGGCTACGTGCGCTTCATCAACTTGAACTACGTTGAGAGCAAGGACGGCACGCTGGTGGCTATGAACCGCTCCGGTTCCATCGCCATCGTGGACGAGCGCGGCCGTGAGAAAGAGCGGTACGTGGTGGTCTATGGCGCGCGTCTGCGTGCCAAGGACGGCGAACACGTAAAGCTGGGCCAGTTGCTTGCCGAGTGGGATCCGTACACGTACTCGATCCTGACTGAAATCGGCGGCACGGTGCAGTTCAAGGACCTGCAGGAAGGCATCACGCTGAACGAGGAAGTGGATGAGGTCACCGGCCTTTCGCGCTGGGTGGTTGCAGACGCTCCCGATGAAAAGCGGCAGCCGACCTTTGTGGTGAAGGGCTCCAAGGGCAGCAAGCGTTACCTGTTGCCTCGCGGCGCTCACCTCATGATCCAGGACGGCGATGAAGTGGGTCCGGGCGATGTGCTGGCCAAGATTCCCAAGGAGAGCACACGCACCAAGGACATCACCGGCGGTCTGCCTCGCGTGGTGGAACTGTTCGAAGCGCGCAAGCCGCGTGAGACAGCTATCATCAGCGAGATCGACGGCGTAGTTCGGTTCGGAGAAGTTGCCAAGGGTCAGCGCAAGATCTACATTACCGCTGACAATGGTGACGAGAAGGAATACTCCGTGCCGCGCGGCATTCACGTCAACGTGCAGGAAGGCGAACGGCTCAGCGCGGGCGACCCGCTGATGGACGGTCCTCTCAACCCGCATGACATTCTCAACGTGCTGGGCGAGAAGGCGCTGCAGGCTTACCTCGTGAACGAGATTCAGGAAGTCTACCGTCTGCAGGGCGTGGCCATCAGCGACAAGCACATTGAAGTGATTGTGCGGCAGATGCTGCGCTGGGTGCGGATCGACGAAGTGGGCGACACCAACTTCCTGCTCGAGCAGCAGGTGGACCGCTTCCGCTTCCGCGAAGAGAACGAGCGGGTGCAGGCGCAAGGTGGCCGTCCGGCCCTCGGGCGTCCGCTGCTGCTGGGCATCACCAAGGCCTCACTCTCGACCGACAGCTTCATCTCCGCGGCGAGCTTCCAGGAGACCACGCGTGTGCTCACCGAAGCCAGCATCAACGGTGCGGTGGACAACCTGCGCGGCCTCAAGGAGAACGTGATCGTCGGCCGCCTGATTCCTGCCGGCACGGGACTCGAGTACTACCGCAATGTTCAGCTCTCACCGGAGCTGGAAGAAGCGGCAGCCCGCGTACAGCAAGAAGTTTCGGCCGAGATCGAAGCTGCAGAGCGCGAACTGGAGCTCATGCGCCAGGAAGGCGAAGCCGAAGAAATGGCAGCCGAGTAGGAAGTTTCAGTTGTCAGTGATCAGAAGGCCCGGCCACCAAGCCGGGCCTTTCTTCTGCTGATCGAGCGCTCAGGCACGACCGGCTTCTCGTCCGCTCAGCGCGAGCCCATCTTGCTATGCACGCTGCGGCTGTGCTTGGCCAAATACATGACCGAATCGGCAGCGCTCAAAAGGCTGTCAGAGGTTGTGCCGTCGGTTGGATAGATCGCGATGCCCACGCTGGCCGAGCCGCGCAGCACGTAACCTTCCATGGCAAAAGGCGCGTCGAAACAGCGTTCCAGCCGCTGAGCAATTTCTTCCACGTCAGTGCGGCCGCGCATCACCGAGACCAGCGCCGCAAATTCGTCGCCGCCCAGGCGGCCCAGCACGTCGCCCGTGCGGAGTTGCCGTTTCATGCGCAGCGACACCTCCTGCAAATACAGGTCGCCCACGTGGTGGCCATACAGATCGTTCACCAGCTTGAAATCATCCAGATCAATATAGATCAGGCCGAACTGCGAGGCATTCGCGCGGGCGCTTTCGATCTGCTTTTCCAAGCAGCGGTCCAATGAGGCACGGTTGTACATATCGGTGAGCAGGTCAAAATCCGATCGGTGAACAAGGTCGCTGTAGAGCTTGCGGGTTTCAATGGCCAGTGTCGCCAACCGCGTTCCGGCGGTGAGCGCTTCGATTTCATCCTTCTCATTGCCTTCCGGAGTGTTGAATGCTGCGAAGAGAGAACCCAACACCAGCCCGGAACGAGCGTGAATCTCACGGCTGATGATGCGCAGGCCTTCCTTGTTGGCTGGAGGATGTCCAAGGCGCGGCCCATCGTTTACGTCGCACCAGCAGGGCGCACCATTCAGAATGAACGACACCATCTCTGCGATATGCTCGACGATGTCTGCCAGCGGCTCTGAGCCGTTGATGTCTTCAAGAATCCGGCTCCGCCTCTGCTCCAGCTGGATCACGCGACGCTCTTGTGTTGCGTCTGCTTCGCTTTGCGCGCTAATAGCCACTGTTTGTTTCCGGACCCTTCTCCGCAACGCCCAGTTCCAGACCGTGAACGAGAGCAATATGAAAATCAAGACTCCGACCAGCCGGATCAGATTGCCCACAGTCAGCAACGGCGCGGAGGCGATGACTGCGATGTCGTCTGGAGAGCGCAGCAGGATGTTAAACGGCACCCGCGTATCAAACGGGTTGGAAGAGTTCATGAAGCAGATTCCCGTCACGCGCACTCGCGACTCCGGCTGCATATGCTTCATCGGGGGCGGTGGGTCGGAAGATTGACTGGGTGCTGCCGGGTGCTTATAGATGGCTGAGAAGAGGTTGCCGTCCGCTTCGAGGACATACTCGTCCTGCGCGGCTCCGCGAACTTCGGCCACCACTTCGCCGTCAATGGATACAAGGTCAAACAGATACTTGCTTGTAGAGAGCTGGTCCCAGGTGGCAATTTCGGGAACGATCGGCGCCTGCTGGTTGCGGTCCTGAATTTCAGCGCCGGTCAGTGCCAGAAAGCCGTCGTGCACATCCGGGAACCCTGTCGCGTCGGCAACATCGCCGATCTGCAGCGGGGCGATCGACGAGGTCATCAGCCACAGGCTCCTTGAGCCATCCTGCAACACCGCCGCGGCGCCTGGCTGATCGTAGGTGATGGTTCCATGAACCCGCACCCTGCGGCTGAGATTGCTGACGTGGTAGGAGGAAAGAATCTCGCCCATGGGCGTGATGGGCAAGGTCCAGGGGTTGGAGGCTGCCCTTTTCATCACCTTAACGCCATCGAGCGAAGACACATGCAACAGCACCCGGGTCTGCTGCATCTTGCCTTCGAAACGTAGCGAGGCTGCCCCGGTTACAAGCACCTGGGCATCGAGCAGATCATTGAGAACGGCGGGATTGTCAACGTCGACCGCGGCATCGATCTCTCCGCCATCCGTTTGCAATTGCAGAAAGGTCGATTGAACATCGGAGTTCATCACGGTGTCGGCATTCCGCACCGTGGCGTACACGGTCACCAGGCGGGAGTTGAGGTCTCCGTGGATGAGTTGGTCAAACGTGGCGGGCACAGCGGCGGGCGGCGTGCCATGGTGCATCACGGTGATGTTGTCGGCGACGACGATGGGCCTGAAGCCGTCCCGTGTCGTCCCCTTGATCACAACCCGGTCACCGGGAAAAAGGAGAACATTTTGCGGTGTTTCAACATAGATAGCTGCGTCGCCATCCTGCACGAACAGCGCGTGCTCGTAGCCGCGAAAATAGGTGACAGTCGCCTGAAACTCGGCGGGAAGGGAATGGCTGGCCTGCGCGTTTGTGAGGGCATCCAGGACGCGGACCGAAGTCAACGGGCCGGCTTCTGCCCAAGCCGCAGAAAGGCATGCGGCGAAAATCGCCACGGCACACGCCGCTCTTCGCATGAGGAGTGCTCCAGCACCGCCCCAGCAGAGCAGCCTGGTTCCCCCCGCGTAACGCATTTCCTGTTCCTTCCAGCGCCGCCTCGCCTCAAAATACCCTTGCAAGGCCGTGTCCGCCAACAACATACGATCGGCTACTGGCTCTCATCTTACGCTGAACTTTTTTTCGTTTAATAGCTCTTTCGGGGCATTGGGCTAACTTGAGTCACACCTCAACGGCTTTGGAATCACGCGTATCCTGTACGCAGGAGCGCACGCATTGTCCTGAGAGATCAATGGCTTGCGTATGACGAGGTCAATCAAATGCCGAATTCTGAAACGCCTTCGACAGCACCAATGTACCCAGCGAGCGGAACCCAGGCCTTGCCCACCCGGCGGATTCGCGTTCTGGGTGTGCCGCTCGATATGGGCGCAAGCCGTCGCGGCGTGGACATGGGACCCTCAGCGATGCGCGTCGCTGGTCTGGAAGCACGGCTTGAGGCGCTGGGCCACCAAGTGACCGACGGAGGCAACATTCGCGTCGAAATCGCCG
This sequence comes from uncultured Acidobacteriaceae bacterium, assembly GCA_963800145.1. GTDB lineage: Bacteria > Acidobacteriota > Terriglobia > Terriglobales > Acidobacteriaceae > Telmatobacter. Next base: position 1,363,444 of record CAWCZX010000003.1, read on the forward strand.
AGACCCAGGCATTTGGAAGCCAGAACGCCCGTTATCTGAAGCAGATTGCGGAAACCTGCACACGCACCGCCGAAGCTGTGGTGAAGACGCTGGAGGAAGGCATGACGCCACTGGTGTTGGGGGGAGATCATTCGTTGGCCGTAGGGTCTATCTCCGGTGTGTCGGAGTTCTATCGGCGCCAAGGCCAGAAGATCGGTGTGCTTTGGATCGATGCCCATTCCGACATCAACACGCCCGACACTTCGCCATCGGGGAATGTGCATGGCATGCCGCTGGCCTCGTTGCTCGGCCTGGGGCCGGAGGCGTTGACCAGCATCTTCGGTTACATGCCCAAGATTGTGCCCGACAACACGGTGCTTGTCGGGGTTCGCGACATCGATGCCGCCGAGCGTGCCAACATCCGCCGCGCCGGCCTCACCGAGGTCTACACCATGCGCGACATCGACGAGCGCGGCATGAGGGCGGTGATGGAAGAGGCGTTGCGCGCGGCGGGTCGCGGGACTGCTGGATATCACGTGTCGCTGGATATGGACTGGATCGACCCGGAAGACGCGCCGGGTGTCGGCACGCCTGTTCGCGGCGGCGCAACCTACCGCGAAGCCCACCTGGCCATGGAGATTGTGGCCGATCACGGCCGCATGGTCAGCTTCGAGCTCGTCGAGGTAAACCCCGTCATCGACGAACACAATCGCACCGCTGACCTGGCCGTCGAGCTGGCCTGCTCGGCATTTGGGAAGAAGATCCTGTGAGGAGTTCTACACTGGGATTGTCCTTTTTTCGTATCGGGAGCGGTGAATCAATCAATGGCAAAAAAACTTCGTGTAGGTGTGCTGTTTGGCGGGCGCAGCGGGGAGCATGAAGTTTCGCTTCTTTCGGCTGCGTCGATTTTGAAGGCGATTGATCGCAAGAAGTTTGACGTGACACCGATTGGCATCACTAAAGAGGGCCGCTGGCTGGCGGCAGCCGATGCGCATGGCCTGTTGGAAGGCGATGACAGCGCCGTTGCACACCGGTTGCGTGCGGGCGACCCCGAGGCTACACCGGGAGCCAGGCTGCTGCACGAGGGCATTCCGACGCTGCTGGCACCAGAACCGGAATCGCACCCGGCCGCAACTCCTGAGAAACGCCGCCTGGACGGCAAGTCCCTCGACATGGTTTTTCCGGTGCTCCATGGAACCTTCGGGGAGGATGGCACCATCCAGGGACTCTTTGAACTGGCCGGGATCGCTTATGTCGGGTCGGGTGTGCTGGGCTCGGCCGCCGGCATGGACAAGGATGTAATGAAGCGGCTCTTTGTCCAGGCCAAGCTGCCCATCGTGAAACACGTCACGCTGTTACGCGCCGACTGGGAAAAATCCCCGCGCAAGGCCATCTTACAAATCGAATCCGCCCTCCGGTATCCGCTCTTCGTCAAGCCCGCAAATCTCGGATCGTCGGTAGGCATCAGCAAGGCTCACGATCGCAAGGAACTGGGCGCCGCCCTCGATCTGGCCGCGCGCTACGATCGCAAGCTGATTGTCGAGCAGGGTGTGGGCGGGAAAAGCCGCCGAGGCGTACCGGCCGCCAAGGCTCGCGAATTGGAAGTGGCCGTGTTGGGTAATGACGACCCCAAGGCCAGCGTGGTCGGCGAAATCATTCCCGGTAAGGAGTTCTACGACTACGAAGCCAAATACCTCGCCGAGGGCTCAGTGCCGGTAATTCCCGCCAAACTGACCCGAGGCCAGACGAAGCAGATTCGCGAGATGGCCGTGGCGGCGTTTCGTGCCTGCGACCTCTCCGGGCTGGCGCGGGTGGACTTCCTCATGGAGCCGGATGGCAAGCAGCGCATCTTTTTGAACGAAGTGAACACCATGCCCGGTTTCACCCAGATCAGCATGTACCCCAAGCTGTGGGAGGCTACCGGAATCAAGTACCAGGACCTGATTACCCGGCTCATCGAATTGGCACTTGAACGCCACCAGGAGAAGAGCCGCACCACTTACAGCCGCGATTGAGGGAGAAACAGCGAAAGAGAGAAACGGCCAAACAGCGAGGGAGCGAAACTGCGAAACAGAGACAGGTACCGGAGAAAAAGCAGATTGAATCAATGTGAAGAACGAAGCTCGGGAACTGATCACCACCGCATGGTGTCTAAAAAGATAGTCGGATGAGAGAACGCGGCGGATGGATATCCTCGCCTCGACCACGAACGCTGATACCGCGCCTCACTGTTTCACTGCTTTCCCTGTTTGGCTGTTTTCTCTGTTTCACTGCTTTCTCTGTCCACTGACCTCCGTGCCGTATCCTAACTTCGAGGGATTTGCGCGATGACTCTGCTCGATGCTCCTGCCTTTAACGAGGCCCGCTACCGCCGCAATCGTGCGTTGCTTTACAGCGCCATTGGGCTCTTTGTAGCACTCTTTATTGGTGGCTGGCTGATCTCCGGTATGCCTGTGGACTGGCCATGGAACTGGTGGACTCACTTTCGCGGCAGGATGACTGTCAATCATTTCCTCGATGCCGTGGAGCAAGACGACTTACAAAAAGCCTACGCGATCTGGACCCACGACCCCGATTGGCAGCAGCACGAGAAGCAGCACATCAACTATCCGTTTTCTCGCTTCGAAGAGGACTGGAGCCCCAAGAGCCCGGCGAATGAATATGGCGTCATTCGATCGCACAAGATCGTGGCTGCGCGCCTCTCGGGCAATGTACTGTTGATGGGGATCCGCATTAACGGCCTCAAGAGTAATGCGCAGTTTCTCAACTATGACCCGAAGGACCACACCCTGGGCTTCTCGCCGGTGCAACTGTATCTGGGGCCGTAACCAAGACGTCAGAGAGACTGCAACTCGGCGAGAGTCTTCTCAAGGCTGACCGCATCCTCCACGTTGAAGGATTTCTGTGCCGGATCGATTTGTCGCAGAAGCCCGCAGAGCACCTTGCCCGGTCCTACCTCGATGAAGGCCCCGGCGCCGCCCGCGATCAGCGTCTGCATGCATTCTACCCAGCGCACCGTCCCCGTCACTTGCCGGATGAGCGCATCGCGCGCGGCGTTGGCCGTGGTGACCAGCTTGCCGGTCACGTTGGCCGCCACGGGAATGTGCGGGTCCTTTAATTCGAATGACGCCAGCACGCGTGCAACTTCCTCCTGCGCCGGCTGCATCAGCGCGCAGTGGAAGGGCGCGCTCACGGGCAGCATCATCGCGCGCCGTGCGCCCCTGGCTTTGGCGATGCCAACGGCTTTTTCAACGGCAGCGAGTGCGCCTGAGATCACCGTTTGTCCTGGCGAGTTCAGATTTGCCGCGGCGATCGTCATACCCGTCTCAGCGGCGGCTTCAGTGCATGCCTCCGCAATCTGAGCCGCGTCCAGGGCGAGCACAGCCGCCATAGCGCCTTGTCCTGCCGGGACTGCCTGTTGCATCGCCTTGCCGCGAGCTTTTACGGCGCGTACCGCGTCGGCAAAGCTGAGCGTTCCCGCAGCGACATGCGCGGACCACTCGCCGAGCGAATGTCCGGCTGCAAGCGATGGTTCCACGCCATGAGCCATCAGCACGCGCCATGCCGCCACGCTCACGGTCAGGATTGCCGGTTGCGTATTTTCGGTCAGCTTCAGGTCTTCGTCCGGACCTTCGAAGCAAAGGCGCGAGAGCGCGAAGCCGCAGGCCTCGTCGGCCTCGGCAAATGTTTCGGCGGCAACAGGAAAGCGCTCGGCGAGGTCACGGCCCATGCCAACAGACTGCGAACCCTGTCCGGGGAAAAGGAAGGCGATTTGTTTGATCATTGCAAAGAGGATTGTAGCGGATCGGAGGCGGTTTTTGGGTGTGCGCTCAATTGCTTGGCCCCACATCGACTCGCTCTGCGCTTCGCGAGCGAATCAAGCTGATTCAGCCTAATTCCAGCGGCTTTTGTCTTCGTGGTCTTCGTCGATTTGCCGACCGCTGCCGTCAAACTTTACGGTGCGGCCCTGCGAGCGCATATAAACCTCAAACTTGCGGGCAGCGCGACGGCGCTTCCAGCGGTAGTAGCGGTTGCGCAGTCCGTAAAAGCGCTCGCTGAAGGTGAACGAGAACCCCCGCCGCGGCGCCATGCGGATGTAAAGCCAGCCAGCCAGTGCGCCACCCAACTCGGAGAACGCGTACATCCGCTGCTCGCCGAACAGCATGGCGATGGCGACCAGCCCATAGATGATCGCCATGTAACGGGCCTTGATGCCGATGGTGAAAAACAGCAGGAACTCCATGTCGCCGTAGAGCACACCGATGGCGATGAGCAGGCCAAAGATGCCGCCGAAACAGCCGGTAAGCAGGACCGGTCCCACATTCATCCCGGCGACGTTTCCACCGAGATAGAGCACCACGGCAGCCAACGCCGTTCCCACTACCGAAACGCCGTAAAGTCCCATCACCCAGGTATCGCTGTGAAAGCTCTCAAGAAAGCCGGCCAGGAACCACAGCGATAGCAACTCAAAGAATGTCCCCATGAGATTGGGATGAATGAAGCTGTAGGTCAATGGCTGCCAGATCGCACCATGCAGGAAGGAGTATGGATCAAAGGCGAGGAGCCTGAAGAGATCCGCCGCCGTCTCCCGAAAGGCCATTAACCCCAGCGCCAGCAGAAAATAGGCGGTAAGATTCACAAGCACCAGGCGGCGGGTTGCGCCGTGGAAGTCGGGGAAGGAGAACGGGGTTGAGCCAATCCTGCGCATCGTAATCAACAGGGTAAATTGAAAGGCATCAAAGTGTCATCGGTATTGGCGAATCTACGGCGTCACAGAATTGCCGCCCGGCCAATCGGCGCGTCCCCAATATCCTCCCAGGTGTACGGCGGCCGCCAAAACAATCCAGCGATTGGATCGTCTGTTCTATGCGAGCGGTTGTATGGCTCCGCGCGCAGCGGGTGGGATTTAACGGCCAAGAGCGCACCGCGGCGGCATTTGGCGCATTTAAGGGAATTTGCGGCAGGACGAATCTGCATACGATGTCGACCGGCGGAGCAGACATCGCGTCTTCGCATCTGCAACGCATTGGGGTATTCCAGAAGCTGGCCTGATGTCGCCTCTTGACCTATGGCCGGTCCCTCCCTAAAACTAGCGGAGTCGTACCAAGAGTTACCGTCATCCTACAACACGAAATTTGCCTTGGGAGGGGAGGCTGTCATGCCTAACTGCGCTGAATGCGAGAATGAATTAGACATCGAAATGGACGAGGTGGAAGAAGGCGATGTAGTCGTCTGCGACGAATGCGGGACTGAGTATGAGGTGGTCGGCGTCGAACCGCTGGAATTATCGCGGATGGATGAAGACATCGACGAGGAAGAAGAGCTCGACGAGGAAGAGGAGGAAGAGTGAAAGTAATCAGCGGAAAGTTGGCTGTATGGGCTGTTTTTGGTGTGCTTGCGGCCGGGGTGGGTCCGGTAATGACGCATGGAGGATTGATTGGGGGTCCCTTGGCGCAGGCCCAGAACATGGGGCAGCGTACTGTATCCGGCGCCGTGGTCGACGGCGACTCCGCGCCTGTGGCCGAAGCCACGGTCTTCCTCAAGAATCTGAAAACGAAGTCAATCCGCAGTTATACATCAGGCAAGAACGGCCGCTTCTATTTTGCGCAGGTCAATATTGCCGAGGATTACGACCTTTGGGCCGAAAAGGGGGGCAGGAAGAGCGGGACCAAGACCGTGAGTTCATGGGATCCGCGCAAGGAGTTTGAGACCGAGCTGAAAATGAAATAGGAGGCAGGTCCAGGGTGAAGCAGGCACCCCCGTGGACGCCTCAACTCTCCAACTTTTTTGTCACGAGTTCATTGAGCAGCGTCGGGTTGGCCTGGCCCTTCGACGCCTTCATAACCTGGCCTACAAAGAATCCCCCTACGGTCTTCTTGCCGGCGCGATACTGCTCAACCTGCTTGGGATTCGCAGCAATTACCTCATCGATCATCGCCTCAATTGCTGTGACGTCGGTAAGCTGCTGTGGCTTCTCCCGTTCGTAGACAGCAGGGAAGTCCTCCCCCATTTCAAACGACACATCGAAAAGCTGCTTGAGCTGCTTTGAACTGATCTTGCCCTCGTCGAGCAGATTGGCGGCCAGCACCACGCCAGCCATCGACACCGGCGATTGCTCCTGCTCCAATCCCAGAGCTTTGAGCCGTCCGCCCAACTCACTGAGCAGAACATTCGCCACGCGGCGTGGATTTTTGGCACTGCGGGCCGCGGCCTCAAAACGATCGGCAAATTCGCGGGATGCCGTCAGCGTATGCGCGTCCTGCAGGTTCAGATCGTATTCCGCGATCATGCGCGCTCGCCGCGCTTCAGGCAATTCGGGGAGCTTTGCTTGGGCCGCCGCGAGGAAGTCAGCCGACACAATCAGCGGCGGCAGGTCCGGTTCGGGAAAATAACGGTAATCGTGCGCCTGTTCCTTTGAGCGCATGGAGTAAGTCCGGCCCTCGTTGGAGTTCCAGAGCCGCGTCTCCTGGGTTATGTGACCGCCGGCCTCGATGACTTCAATCTGCCGCTCGATCTCGTATTCCAGTGCTGCCCGGATAAAGCGGAAGCTGTTCACGTTCTTTACTTCCACCTTGGTCCCGAATTTAGGCGCGCCTTTGAGCCTCACGCTTACATTGGCGTCACAACGAAGCGAACCTTCTTCCATGTTGCAGTCGGAAACGCCGGTGTAGAGCAGGACTTCTTTTAGCCGGGTGAGATACTCGAAGGCTTCGTCGGGGGTGCGAATGTCGGGCTCACTGACAATCTCAATCAGGGGCGTGCCGCAGCGGTTCAGGTCCACATAAGTCCGTGTGGCAGAGTCGGCAAACCCGTCGTGGAGGCTCTTGCCCGCGTCCTCTTCCATGTGCAGCCGCGTAATGCCAATACGTTTTATGCTTCGGTCTGCTGCGGGCACATCGATCCACCCGTGCTCTGCGATGGGCCTATCGAACTGCGAGATCTGGTAGCCCTTGGGCAGATCTGGATAGAAATAGTTTTTGCGCGCAAAAATGGAGCGCTCGCGCACTTCGCAATGAAGGGCCAGCGCGGCCAGCGTGGCAAATTCCACTGCCTTGGCGTTGAGCACCGGCAATGCTCCCGGCAGGCCCAGGCACACTGGACAAATATTAGTGTTGGGTTCTGATCCAAATTGGTTGGCGCAACCGCAGAAGGCCTTGGTGTTGGTCAGCAGTTGCACGTGGACTTCGAGCCCAATGACAGGCTCGTACTTGGCCAGAACTTCAGGCGAAAGCGAAGTGGCTAGCATGGCTAAAGCAATTTTACCGCGAAGGTTGCTGCAGGGCGCGGTTCCCGCTCTCCGCGCGTTCAGCTTCTTCGGCAGGGCATAGTAATCGGGTTCTTCTTAAAGTTCTGGTCAGAGCAAACGAGGATTTACTCAGCTGGACTCGCCGTCCCTGTACGCCCCGAAGGGTCTGTCGCCGTAAATGGCGAGCAGCATGGCTTGTCGGTGGCGTGGAAGTTCATCAACTCCGTCCGAATGCCATCGGGGTCGTAGAGGTTGAACTGGTATTTGCCGTCTTTGCCGATCTTGGGCGCGTCGTCGTGGACCCCACCGAGACGGTTGCCGGCAACGAGCACCTTGTAGGCATCGGGGACTGATATCTCGCCGATCGAGACATGGTCGAGCACACCAAGCTGGTGCTGCGACATCGTGGCTGGAATTCCCGAGCCCGAGGGCCCGCTCGTGAGCATGTATTCCAGCCATTCGTGTCCATTGGGAACCTGCTGGCTTACCCAGTCGATCTTGCCTTCCTTCATCCCGCCGAACCAATACGGTTTGAAGTCCAGCAGGTCGCGGTAGAAGGTGTCTTCCCTGGCCCGGTCGTGTACCAGCATGCCGACGTGAATAATCTGATGTCCGATTGCATTGGGTTCTTCGGGGGCCTTGGCATTTGCCGGCGGCTGCACGAATTCGACCTTGTTTCCTTCCGGGTCGAGAATCGCGAACCAGCGGCTGCCGTCTGAGCCCCGCATCACTTTGTCCGGCGTCTTCCATCCCTTGGCGGCAAGGTATGTGCGCATGCCTTCGGCGCTGCTGGTGTTGTAGGCGGTGTGGTCCAAGCGGTTGATGCCCGAGCCCGGCGGCAGCGGCAAAACCTCGACATACTGTGTCGCGTTGACCATGTAGCGCACGCCCTGCGGATTCTCGGGATCAGGCTCCTTGGCCAACCCGATGATTTCCCGATAGTAGTGGTCGGTGGCCGAAGGGTTTGACGTGTAGACGGCAAGGTGCGAAATGCCGGTGATCTTGGGTATCGGCGGGACGGTCTGTGCAGTGGCTGCAACGGTGAAAGCGGCAAAGAAAGCAAGAGCAAATAATCTGGAGAACATAATGCACCTCGAAATACCTGGCGGGTACACCATAAATCGATTTGCCATGCGGTGTAAACCGACTCCATTGGCGATTCCAGGCTGGTTCGCCACCTCTGCGCCGTAGAATGCCCTCATGCGCAACAACTTGGTCCTAACCAGTCAAGCCGCTGCCATCTTCCTTTTCCTGCCCGCGCTTGCTCAGAGTCAAGTGCCCAGCGCTTCGCCCGCGGAACGTACCGAAGCCCGCGAGATCTTCCAACAGCTCATTGAGATCAACACCACAGACACGCCGCAGGGCAACGTGACGACTGCTACGCAGGCTATGCAGAAGCGATTTCTTAACGCAGGATTTTCCCCCGACGACGTGCATCTGATCGGGCCGGACCCGCGCAAGATGAACCTGGTTGTCCGCTACCGCGCGGAAGGTACGCCAACTGAGAAGCCCTTGCTCTTCCTCTGCCACATCGATGTGGTGCAGGCCCTGCGTTCTGACTGGCACACCGATCCGTTTCAATTTGTAGAGAAGGACGGCTACTTCTACGGGCGCGGCACGCAGGACATGAAGGATTCTGATGCCGTGCTGGTGGCAACTTTTCTCCGTTTGCATCGTGAGGGCTACAAGCCTCATCGCGATCTGATCCTGGCCCTCACCGCGGATGAGGAGGGCGGCAAGTTTAACGGCGCGAACTGGCTGGTGCAGCAGCACCGTGATCTGGTCGACGCTGCGTTCGTTATCAATCCCGACTCGGGTGGCGTGGAACTGGACCATGGCCGTGCGGTGGTGGCCGACGTCGAAGCAACGGAGAAGGTCTATTCCGACTTTCAGATTACCGCCGTCGATCGAGGTGGGCACAGTTCGCTGCCCCGGCCTGACAACGCCATCTATGAACTCACTGCCGCCCTTAACAAACTGGCTGCCTATTCATTCCCATTTGAATTGAATGAGGTGACGCGCACCTACTTCAAGAATCTCTCCGAGCGCGAAACGGGCCAGACCGCCGAAGATATGCGCGCCATCCTGCAAACCCCGCCGGACATGGCGGCCGCCGCCCGTCTCAGCGCCGAGCCGAGTTTCAACTCCAACTTCCGAACCACCTGCGTCGCCACGCGCCTGCTTGCCGGCCACGCCAACAACGCTCTGCCCCAGACAGCGCAGGCCAACGTGAACTGCCGCATCTTTCCCGGCCACTCGCCCGAGGAGATTCGTCAGCAGCTGATCGCCATCTTTGCCGATCCGAAACTCAGCGTTAAGTATGTCTCCGACGCGGGCGAGATCTCCGACACCGCTCCTGAACGGAAAGCAATGACGCCGCCTCCGCCCATCAAGGCGGTCTTCGATCCGCTCACCCGTATCACCCAGCAGATCTGGCCGGGCACACCAGTCACGCCGGTGATGGAAAACGGAGCGAGCGATTCCATTTATTTCGCCCAGGCAGGCATACCTTCTTACGGCTACTCGGCTGTCGCCCTGGAGCGCGATGACGAACGTGCCCACGGCCAGGACGAGCGCCTGCCCATCGACTCCTACTGGAAGTCGTTGGATTTCTTCTATTCCTTCGCCAAAGCGCTGGGTGGGGAGTGATTGCACAGCAGTTCAACGAAAGCGAGAATTATCAGAGATGAGCGCCAACAAGCCTACGGCGGTTATTACGGGAGGCGCGCAGGGCATCGGCCGCCGGACAGCGGAGTTGCTTGCTGAACGCGGCTATTCGATTGCGATTATCGATCTGCACAAGCCGGAAGCAACCGTTGCGGCCATTGCAGCGAACGGTGGCGCGGTGTTTGGTTTCGCCGGTGACATTACTGATGAGGCCGTAGTAAGCGAGTTTGCGCAACGCGTCTTCGATCGCTACGACCGTGTCGACGTGCTGGTGAACAACGCAGGGATCAGCCACATCGCGCCCGCGGAAGAGACATCTGTCGCCGATTATCGTCGCGTGATCGAGGTGAACCTGGTAGCTCCGTTTCTGCTGGCACAAATTTTCGGCAAGAAGATGCTTGAAGCGGGTAGTGGATCCATTGTCAACGTTGCTTCCGTTGCAGGGCTGCTTGGTGTCGCCGACCGTGCTGCCTACAATGCCTCGAAGCACGGGCTTATCGGCCTGACTCGCACTCTCGCCGCCGAGTGGGGCGGTCGCGGTGTCCGTGTGAACGCAGTCTGCCCCGGCTGGGTGAAAACGGAGATGGACGTAGCGGATCAGGCTGGCGGAAGCTACTCCAATGCCGACATCACCGGCCGCGTGCCGATGGGGCGCTTCGCTTCACCCGACGACATTGCGCAAGCCATCGCCTTCCTCGCTAACCCCAATGAAAGCAGCTTTATCAACGGCCATGCCCTCTCGGTCGATGGCGGCTGGGCCACCGATGGTACGTGGGAATCCTTGCGCCTGCGTAAGCGATGAGCTATTAACACTGAAGCAACCTGAACTCTTCCCACTATGCGCTCGTATTTCTTGCTCTTGCGTGAAGCGCCGCCCCACGGGACGCGCAGTCTCCGCTGTTAAAATGGAAACTGCATGATCCTCCCGTTCGTCCGCGAAATCTTCGCGGAGCTGGAGCACTCCTCCGCATTCGAGCGCGTACGCAGGCACCTCAGTCTGGGTACGGGGCGTCGGCGTGTGTCCGGACTCACCGCTACAGCGCGTTCTCTTTACCTGCCGCTGATGGCGCGCGCCGCCAAGCATCCCGTCATCGTGATCGTGGCCGACAATAAGGCTGCCGAAGCTCTTGAGCCAACGCTGCGCGCCGGTTGCGAACTGACGGGCGCGATTGACCCAGGCCGCGTAGTGCGATTTCCCGCCCACGATGTGCTTCCGTTTGAAAATCTTTCGCCGCACCCCGACGTGCAGGAGCAGCGCGCCGCCGCACTGTGGAAGCTCGCTACCGGCGGCGTCTCTATCCTGATTGCGCCTGCAGAGGCCGCTGCGCTCAAGCTATTCGATCGCGATTACTACGCCAGCCTTGCCGTGACGTTGCGCCGCGGAGAGGAGATCGACATTGAAGTGCTCACTGCTCATCTCGCGAGCGTTGGCTACACGCAGATGGACCTTGTCGAGATGCCCGGTCAGTTCACGCGCCGTGGCGGCATTCTCGATGTCTATTCGCCGGAATCTGACCGTCCCGTGCGCATCGAGTTCTTCGGCGACGAGATCGAGACCATCCGTAAGTTCGATCCCGAAACGCAACGCTCGCAATCCGGGCTCGATGAAACGCAGTTGTCGCCCCTGACCGAAACGCCGGTCACGGAGCATTTACTGGCAGCCGTACATGCTCGCCTCAGCCGCCAGCGCGTTGCAGTGGAAGGGGTAGGCGAAGATGAAGAGATGGCCGCTGAGATGGCCGCAGCCGGGGGCGTCAGCGTTTTTCCCGGGTGGGAATTCTTCAGCTCTGTCGCGGGCGCAGAGAGTCATCTGCTCAAACTGCTACCTCGCAGTGTGCTGTTTGTCGACGAGCCTGCCATGGTGCGCAACCAGATCGACCGTTGGTGGACGAAGGTTGAACAGCGCCACGAGCGCAGTGGCATCGGCTCGCTCATTCGGCCTGAAGATATTTATCTGCGGCCCGAAGTGCTGCAGGGGCTGCTTGAATCGCATACCGGCCTGGACCTCGATCAACTCGGCGCCGTCGATGTGCTCGATGAAGACAACACCCTCGGCGAAATCGAAGTCAGTTCGCGGCCCACACTGCGCTTTCATGGTTCGATCCCTGCACTCACTGAGCAGTTGCGCAACCTGATCGCTGCTGAGCAGCGCATCGTTCTTGCCGCACCTACGCAGGGCGATGTGGAGCGCCTGGCCACCGTGCTGCGCGAATATCAGATCCCCTATCGCCTCGGCAGCCGGCCTTCGCATCCTGCCGGCGAAACCATGTTCGATGAAGCGAGCTACCTGGCCGGCGATCTGCGCGTGCCGGTCATCGTGCGCACGCAACTGGCCGCAGGCGTAAGCTTTCCCGAATCGAATCTCGTCCTCTTCGGCGCGAATGACCTCTCCGATGAAGCCGACATTATGGCGCGTCCCGAGCCGAAGCGATCTAAAACTGCGGCATTCGTGTCGGACTTTCGCGACCTCACCATTGGTGATTATGTGGTCCACGTCGAGCATGGGATCGCGCAATACCAGGGACTGAAAGAGATTGTGCAGGACGGTCTTTCCATCGAATTCATGATCCTTGAATTCGCTGAGCAGGCCCGGCTTTACGTTCCGCTCACGCGCCTTGATTTGATTCAGAAGTATCGCTCCACTGACACTGGCCCCGCACCGGTGCTCAACAAATTGGGCTCGCAGCAGTGGACCAAGACCAAGGCTCGCGTGCGCAAGGCCATGCAGGACATGGCCGGCGAGCTGCTCAAGCTCTACGCCCAGCGCCACACTGCTGAGGGAAATGCTTTCTCGCCCGACAACGAGTTTCAGCGCGAGTTTGAAGATTCATTCGACTATCGCGAGACCGACGACCAGATTACCGCCATCAAAGCCATCAAGCATGACATGGAAGCCGCCACGCCGATGGATCGTCTGCTTTGCGGCGACGTGGGATACGGCAAGACCGAGGTTGCCATGCGCGCAGCATTCAAGGCCGTGCAGGACGGCAAGCAGGTGGCCGTACTCACACCCACGACTGTACTCAGTTTTCAGCACTTCGAAACCTTCAAGCGCCGCTTCGCGCAGTTCCCCATCAACGTCGAAATGATTTCGCGCTTCCGCACAGCGAAAGAGCAAAAGCTCATTGTCGAGCGCGTCGAGGCAGGGAAGGTCGATATCCTCATCGGCACACATCGCCTGCTCTCAAAAGACATCAAGTTCCAGGACCTCGGCCTGCTGGTCGTCGATGAAGAGCAGCGCTTTGGCGTGCGCCACAAGGAACGGCTGAAGCAGATGCGCAAGGAAATCGACGTGCTCGCGATGTCTGCTACGCCGATTCCGCGCACGCTGCACATGTCGCTGGTGGGCCTGCGTGACATGAGCGTAATTGAAACGCCTCCCAAAGACCGCATGGCCATTCAGACAGTCGTAGCCAAATTTGATGAGAAGATTGTGCGCTCAGCGGTCGAGGTTGAACTGGAGCGCGGCGGCCAGGTTTACTTCGTGCACAATCGCGTCGAATCCATCTATGAAATCGCTGCGCGCATTCAAGAACTCGTCCCTGCGGCGCGCGTGGCTGTGGGCCACGGGCAAATGAGTGAGAGCGAGTTGGAAAGGGTTATGCTCGCTTTCATGCGCCATGAGTATGACGTGCTGGTGGCCACCACCATTATTGAGAACGGCCTCGATATTCCACTCGCCAACACCATCCTCATCAACCGCGCAGACCGCCATGGACTGAGCGAACTCTACCAGTTGCGCGGGCGCGTAGGCCGCTCCAATCGCCGCGCCTATGCGTATCTACTTATTCCGCCGGAGCAGGAATTGACGCCGATTGCGCGTCGTCGCCTGGCTGCACTCAAGGAGTTCAGCGATTTGGGCGCCGGATTCAAAATTGCTGCGCTCGATCTCGAACTGCGCGGTGCGGGCAACATGCTGGGCGGCGAGCAGAGCGGCCACATTGAGGCCGTTGGGTTCGAACTCTACACCTCGATGCTCGAGGCCGCGGTGAAGGAACTGAAGGGCGAGAGCGCCGAAGAACGGCCCGCGACGCAACTCAATCTCGGTATCGCGCTGCGGATCGACGAGAGTTATGTGGCCGAGGAAAACCAACGCCTTCGTCTCTATAAGAAGATCGCGGGAGCGGCAGATGAGAAAGCCATCGCCGATTTGCGCGCGGAGATGGAGGACCGCTATGGCCCATTGCCCGACGCTACCGTCTTCCTGCTTGAGGCTGCTGCGCTGCGCGTGGAGTGCGAGCAGATGGGGATCGCGCAAATTGACCGCAAGCGCGGCGAACTGCAGGTGCGATTCACTGAAAATGCTCAAGTCGATCCGCAACACCTGATGCGCCTGGTTGCGCGTAACGCCAAGCGGGGCGCCCAGTTCACGCCGCAGGGTGTACTCAAGTATCCTTTGGCTGCTACACGGCCCGACGATGTTCTGCTTGAAATTCGCGAACTTCTCGCCAGGCTCGCACCGGCGCCGGCCAACGCATGAAAATCTGCCTCCAGCATCGTGAGGGAATGTGAAACGACTTGCCGCACTGCTTCTGATTGGAGCCTCGATGTCTTCCCCAATGACTATTCCTGCTGAAACGGAAAACTGGAAGCAACAATTTCAGAAGGCCTCCGACGAGTACTTTGACCAGGCGTACTTTCCGTTTTCGCCCTCCTCGGGCACTGCGGTCGGCTATCACCAATACGACGCGCAGCTTGAGAATTACACGCGCAAAAGCATCGACGCAGAGATTACCTTGCTGAAGAGCTTCGAGCAGCGCATTGAGGCCATTCGTCCCGACACGACCCCGGCCGATTTCGTTCCGCGCAGCGATCGGGAGATCGTCCTCAACAGCATCCGTTCGCAGTTGTTGAGTTTGGAAATTATTCGCCCCTGGCAGACGAACGCCGATAGCTACTCAAGCACCTGCGCGAGTGGCGTATTCGTGTTGATGGAACGCAAATTCGCCCCGACTGACGATCGGCTGCGCTCGCTTGTGGCGCGTGAAAAGCAGATGCCGGCGCTGCTCGAGGCCGCCCGCGTGAACCTTCAGAACCCGCCTCGCATTTACACCGAAATCGCCATCGAGCAGTTGCCCGGCATCATCAGCTTTTTTCAGCACGATGTGCCGCTGGCTTTTGCCGATGCGAATGATCCCGCGCTTAAAACGGAGTTCGCGCACACCAATGCCGAGGTAATTGCCGCGCTCACCAGCTATCTAAATTGGCTTAAGACCGACCTGCTGCCGAGATCCAACGGCGACTTCCGCATTGGCGCGGAGACCTTCTCGAAGAAGCTCGAGTACGACGAGATGGTTGACGTTCCGCTCGACAAATTGCTTGAGATCGGTTGGGCCGATCTGCGCAAGAATCAGGCGCACTTCAACCAGGTCGCGAAAGAACTTGAACCCAACAAAGACGCCCGCGCCGTAGTTGAAGAGTTGGGCGAGGATCATCCCGCGCCCGACCATTTGCTCGATACGTTCCGCGCCACCTTTAATGGGCTGGTCGACTTTATTCGCTCGCACCACATTGTCACCATTCCGTCGGACGTCCGGCCTATCGTCGAAGAGACTCCACCCTTTATGCGCGCCACCACATTCGCTTCGATGGATACGCCTGGTCCTTTCGAGACTCATTCCACCGAGGCATACTTCAATGTCACGCTGCCTGACACTTCGATGACTCCCGCCGAGGTCGAGGGCTTCATGCACTCATTCAATGTGGGCACGGTGATTTCGACGGCTGTGCACGAGGCATATCCCGGCCATTACGTGCAGTTCCTCTGGCTGCCGCAGGCGCCCAGCCGCGTGCGCAAACTGCTGGGCTCCAATACCGATGTGGAAGGGTGGGCGCACTATACAGAGCAGATGATGCTCGACGAGGGCTACGGACAGCCCGGGCAGGGAGCCAAAGACGAGCGCGAATCCAAGTTCCTGCGTCTCGGCCAGTTGCAGGATGCCCTGCTACGCAACGCACGCTTCATTGTCGGCATCGAAATGCATACGGGCAAGATGAGCTTCGACCAGGCTGTCGAGTTCTTTCAGAAGGAGGGTTACCAATCGAAAGAGGCGGCTCTGGTTGAAACCAAGCGCGGCACCTCCGATCCCACCTATCTGTACTACACTCTCGGCAAACTTGAAATCATGAAGTTGCGCGAAGACCTGAAGAAGAAGCAAGGCGCGGCCTTCTCGCTGGAAGAATTCCACAACAATTTTCTCCGCCAGGGCTTCCCGCCGGTCAAGATCGTGCGCCAGGCGCTGCTTGGAGACGATTCACCGACGCTCTGAAGGGCTTCCTCATTTGGCGGCGTGTATGGCTTGGGGTATATGCTCAATCGCGCCTATCCGGTTTGAAGTGGCTGGCGTTTGAAGTACCCAGCGATAAGCAATAAAAATCGCACGGTTTTAGATGAGAACGGGAGACAGAATGAGCAATCGTGTACGGAAAGCGGTCTTTCCTGCCGGCGGCCTGGGCACGCGTTTTCTGCCGGCCACCAAGGTCATTCCCAAAGAGATGCTGGCGCTGGTCGACAAGCCCATCATCCAGTATGGCGTTGAAGAAGCGATCGCCTCGGGCATCGAGCACATCATCATCATCACCGGCCGAGGCAAGGGCGCGATGGAGGATCACTTCGACCACAGCTTCGAGTTGGACGCGACCCTCGAACGCCGCGGCAAGAGTGAATTGCTCGCGGTTTCGCGCGGAGTGGCTGCGTTGGCCCGCATCAGCTATGTTCGTCAAAAGGAGCCGCTGGGACTTGGTCATGCCGTGCTCTGCGCCAAGGAACTGGTGGGAGACGAGCCCTTCGCCGTCATCCTTCCCGATGATGTGATTGATGCGGAGGTTCCGTGCCTGAAGCAAATGATCGACGTCTTCGAAGAGCGCGGCGGCTCGGTGCTGGCCACGCAGACCGTCGAAGGGCCGGCGATCTCGGCATACGGTGTGCTGGCCGGTTCGGTGGATCCCGCGAACCCGCGCATTTACAACTGCACGGGCATGGTCGAGAAGCCGAAGCTCGAGGACGCTCCTTCGAAGCAGGCCATCATCGGCCGCTACGTCCTCACACCGCGCGTTTTCGAGTTGCTTGAAGAAACCACTCCCGGCGCAGGCGGCGAGATCCAGCTTACCGATGGCATCAAAGCCCTGCTTAAGGAAGAGAAGGTTTTCGGCTACACGTTTGAGGGCAAGCGTTTCGATGCAGGCGATAAGTTCGGCATGTTACAGGCAACCGTGGAGTTCGCACTCAAGCGCCCCGAGTTCGGCGACAAGTTCCGCGACTACCTCAAAGGGCTCCTGCTCTGAGGTCCATCAAGTGAAAGCGTCCTAGCTGATCCCTGCTTTATGTCTTCCACTTGATGTTGCAGCCAATCGACGGACGCTGATCTTTCAGAGGCGACTTACCTTGAAGCACCGCGTCGATTGCGGCACGCAGATCCTCGCCGGTTACGGGAATCGGGTTGCCGGGCCGGCTTGAATCAAATTGCCCGCGGTAAACGAGTTTCATGGCGGAGTCGAAGAGAAAGAAATCCGGTGTGCATGCGGCGTTGTAAGATCGCGCTACCGCCTGCGATTCGTCATATAGGTAAGGGAAGCGGAAGCCCATCGTTTCCGCCTGTCGCTTGAGCCCGGCGGGACCGTCGTCCGGGTAACTATCGGCGTCGTTGCTGCTGATGGCGACGATACCAACAGGTTCGCCATCGAATACTCTGCCCAGCGCAGCCAGGCCCTTTTCGACATGCTTGACGTAAGGACAATGAGTACAAATGAACATCACCAACAGGGCCTTCTGTCCTCGAAAATCATCGCGCCGCACAGTCTTCCCTGTCACGACATCAGTAAGCGCAAAGTCCGGCGCCTCGGTTCCTAACTCCATTGTCATCGTGGATTCAGTAAGTGCCATA
Organism: uncultured Acidobacteriaceae bacterium; assembly: GCA_963800145.1. Taxonomy (GTDB): domain Bacteria; phylum Acidobacteriota; class Terriglobia; order Terriglobales; family Acidobacteriaceae; genus Telmatobacter. Next base: position 1,381,219 of record CAWCZX010000003.1, read on the forward strand.
ATCTGCTCCCTTTTCTTCTAACTCCGCTATCGCCGCTACCTCTGACAGCAGCGCTAACCCGCCTGCCTTCAAAACAGCCCCGGCTGCCGCCCTGGCATGGCCACGCCGAAATGCTCGTATGCCAACCGCGTTGCGACTCGCCCGCGCGGTGTGCGGTCCAGGAATCCAATCTGGATCAGGAATGGTTCGTAGACCTCCTCCAACGCGTCTTCTTCTTCGGCCAGGGTTGCGGCCAGCGTGCCCAGCCCCACCGGTCCTCCATCGTACTTCTGCATGATGGTCAGCATGAGGCGGCGGTCGATCTCATCGAAGCCGTGCGCATCCACTTCCAGCATGGTCAGCGCTGCATTGGCCGTGGGCAGGTCGATGCTGCCGGTGCCGCGTACCTGCGCATAGTCGCGTACACGACGCAGCAACCGGTTGGCGATGCGCGGAGTTCCTCGCGACCGCAACGCGATTTCGGCCGCGCCATCGCGATCGATCGGAATTTGCATCACTTCCGCGGAGCGCTCCACGATGACGCGCAACTCATCTTCGTTATAGAACTCCAGCCGCAGCAGAATCCCGAACCGCGACCGCAAGGGTGAGCTCAACAAACCGGGCCGCGTGGTCGCGCCGATAAACGTGAAGGGCCGCAGCTCCATTACATGGGTGCGCGCTGCCGGTCCCTGCCCGATGATGATGTCCAGCTTGTAGTCTTCCAAAGCGGTGTAGAGTTTTTCTTCGAGCACCGGCTGCATGCGGTGAATCTCGTCGAGAAACAGCACCTGCCGTTCTCGCAGATTGGTCAGGATTGCCGTGAGATCACCCTGAATCTGCAAAGCCGGCCCGGATGTCTGTTGAAAGCCCACGTCCAATTCATTGGCGATGATCGTAGCGAGAGTGGTTTTGCCCAGCCCCGGAGGGCCGAAAAGCAGCACGTGGTCCAGCGCCTCGCCACGCGACTTGGCGGCTTCGAGCGCAATCGCCAACTGCTCCTTGGCTTTCGACTGGCCGATGAACTCCCGCAGCCAACGCGGGCGCAGCTTCAGCTCGAAGCCCTGTTCTTCTTCAGCGCGCGAGGCGCTGACCAAACGGTCCGGAGAGTTGTCACGTGCAATCGCCATGCTGGGAGAAGTGTAGCGGTTGCCGGCGGCTGCGGCAAAGGACAGCCGCGCACTGGGATGATCCGCGGCAAGACGCATCGCCTTCGTGTCCGCGTCTTGATTTTGATGAGTCACCCAATGCACTTCAGAGAGTTATCTGTGACTTAGCCGGGGGTAACTTTCGAGTTCAATGACTCAAAGAAGCTATTGATTCAGCGGATTGACATGCCGTATGATTGCGCCACCTCACAAGAGGCACAACTTGAAAATGGGCGGTTCGGCGGCGCTGTATGCGTGAGGTCCGCAGAACGCGCATATAGCTGAATTCAGGCGCGTTAACACTCAAACTGGTGGCGCGGAATCTCAGTTCACGGGCTTGTAAATAAGGGTGGCCGGTTCAGACATCGACCGGGTTGTCCTTCTCATTATCATGTCGCGACTGGAAACGAATCGAACGGAGCCAGTCGCGCGGTAAACGCCAGGAGATTTCTTATGCGTGATCGTTTGTTGTTGGGCGCCTTGTTTCTCGTCTGCCTTGTTATTCCGATTACCGGCTGCACCAACACGTCTGGGCTGGACTCCATCCAGGTTACGCCGACAGCTCAGTCCCTTACAGTGGGTCAAACTGCCGCGTTTACCGCGACCGGGGTATACGGCAATTCGAAACATACTTCAACCCAGACCATAACGAGTGGGGTGACGTGGACATCGAGCACTCCGACTGTGGCTACCGTGAATAGTTCCGGCGTTGCCACGGCCGTTGGGGCGGGCACCACAACGATCACGGCGAGCGCGATTGGATACGCGGGCCCTGTCTCCGCCGGAGCAACCATTACCGTAGCCGCATCTGGCGGCGGCGTGGCCGGTGGAAGTATCGTGACAATTTCGATCATTCCGGGTTCGCAGTCCGTATCAGGTCCCAATCAGACGAGCCAGTTCATCGCGATTGGAACGACCTCCTCCGGGGCCACCGAGAATCTGACCAACCTGGTTAGCTGGAGCACGAGCAGCCAACAGATTGCCACCATTGGTGCTGCGACCGGAATTGCCACGGCTGTGGGTCCGGGAACGACGACAATCACCGCCCTTTACACAAGCGGTTCAAGCGGAACCACGGTGACTGGAACTGCCACCTTCACAGTGCAGGCTGGTGCATCAGCAGAACAGTACACCGCGGTGACCATCACACCAGGAACCGAGTCGCTTTCAGCGTCGGGTCAGACAGGGCAATTCATTGCGCTTGGCACTTCCGGCACCACTGGCCTCCAGGATGATGTAACCAACTCACCGATGATCACGTGGAACTCCAGCAGTCCGTCTGTTGCGACGGTCAATGCGACCGGTCTAGCGACTGGCGTGAGCGTGGGCAGCACTGCGATCACCGCGGAACTGAAGAACAGCGACGGCTCGGTTGTAACCGGGAGCGCAAACGTCTCCGTGACGCTCACAACCCCGGCTGAGCCGCTGCTTTCGCTTACCATCATTCCGAACTCGATCAGCGTCGGCTATTTGCAGGAAACAGGGCAATTCCTGGCAATCGGAACGTTCTCAACGCCGCCTTACGTCAGGGATCTCACTAACACGGTTACCTGGCTCTCTTCTGCTCCCGAGGTTTTCCCGATCAGCACAAACAACACCGCGAACACCCCTGGGTCGCAGGGACAGGAGAACGCTGGTGTTGCCGCTGCCTGGGGTAGTGGTGGTGCCACAATCATTGCTGAGGCAATCGCAACCGACGGCTCGGTCCAGACCGCCACCGCAACCTTCAACTGCCCATTGGTACTTCCCAATCCGAGTGGGAACCCACCAACTCCGGGTTCCTGCTATGGTCCGGTCGGTCAGGGACTTTTTTCGACTCTCACCGTTTATAACGAGGGCCTGAATACGACGTCGTGGCAGATCACGGCGCCATCCGCCACGGGCACGGCGAACGTGCTCCACTGCGGTCCCGGTTGGACGGGAGCCGGCGGATCAGTCTGCACGGCTACCTACCCGGCAGGAACGGTTGTCACTGTGACTGCGACAGGTGGAGCTTTTGGCGGATGGTCGTACAACTGCGCGCCGACAGCAGCAATCACCGCCGCCGGACCTAATAGCTGCACGGTCATCATGGACGGTGACGATACAGTCGGCGGTATCTTCAACTAGCGTCAACCTTGGAGAAACAAGAAGGCCGCTCTTCGGGGCGGCTTTCCTGCGTTAATACCGATCTGGCGTCTTCAAGATGACAGGCCGTTCATTTCGATGGAGATTCGGGAATTAGACTGGAAGCGGCTCTTCTAAAGATGATGCACCGGTTCGCCCGCCTACGCCGCTTTCGCTTCAATCTGCCTCAACGCATTGCGGCGGGTCTGCTGCTGCTCTTTTTAGCGCAGGGTCTCTGGCTTACCAGCCGCCAGACACTTTCAGACCGCGATTACCAATATGCCCGGTGTGGGCGCGAGACCTGGGAACGGCCCTCGCAGTTGGCTGGGTACTTTACCACCTGCGGCAACATCCACGATGGCGTTCTCGCCTACCGCGTGGCGGGTCTTCCACTCACCCTGAATCTGCTCATCGAGAGCGGTCTTGACCGTTTCCGCAAGCCGGAAGACCGCGTTGTTCAATCGGCCGGCGAACTCAGCACATGGGAGCTGCGCCACCAGGTAACCCACGTCCTGCTCTTGCTGCGGCTTCCTTTTCTGTTGGCGGGGTGCATGCTCGGCGCGGGTGTCTGGTGGGTTACGCGCCGCCTCTATGGCAATTTCGGTGGCTATACTGCCCTGGCTCTTTATTGCTTCTCTCCCGCCATCCTCAAGGCTTGCGTTTCGCCCAATCCTGAAATACTCACGGCCCTCGGCGTCTACGGCGCGGTGTATACGTGCATAGGGGTGGCACATGCCATGCAGGGTCCGCGACGCAAATGGCGGCCGCGCATCGTGCTGCTCACGGTGGCGCTGGGGACCGCAGCCGCCGCGCACATCGCGGCACTTCCTGTCGCGGCGTTGTTGGGACTGGTGCTGATGCTGTGGGTCGCCGAAGGCAGGCGAAGCCAGGTACTGCCCATTGTGCTTCTGGCCTCGGCTGGTGCGCTGGTCATCGTCTTTGCCTGCTATGGCTTCTCTCCCGACGCTTTCAGTTACTTATTCCGCTCCGCCTCGGGGTTCCTCTGGTTCTCGCTTGACCCGGCGCGGCGTTTCTTCTCCGCGCTGCCCAACGCGGGCACCGCGGTGGCTTCGGCCTCTGCCGTTCTGCTGTATCTGGCTCTCCGCCGCTCACGCTACTTTGGCAATACGGCTCCATTGCTTTGCGCAATCGTCCTGCTTTCGCTGGTGACCACCGGCGTCCCCGGCAGTCCCTGGCTATGGGCGCTCCCGTTCCTGCTCACTTTTGTCAGCGGAGTATTTGCAGATGCCTATGAGAGCCCGCGGGGCCGCGTCGCAGTGGCAGCCGCCGGGGCTATCGTCTTGGTGCAGGCGATCTTCTGCATTCTCAGCTTGCCCGGGCTGTTGTAGAAGGTTAAAAACGGCGCCCAATGCGGGACTCCGATTCCGCCGTTTGGCATGGATCATCGGGGTCTCCGCGCACTCGCATCCGCATCTGCGTTAAACTCAGGTATAATAAGGACTTATTCACACTCAATCGCCTTGCTGAATCACTCCTGCGAAGCGTAAAATAAGAATTGTCAGCCCGCAGACTCCGGCCCACTTCTATCGGACCTTTCCTGCCGCCTTCCTGCGAGCCAGAAAACACCTATGGCAGACGATCAGAACCCCCAGCTCCCTCTCGATGGCGGCACTCCGCCCAATGGCGGTACAAACCTCATTCCGATCAACATTGAAGAGGAGATGCGCCGCTCGTATCTCGACTACTCGATGTCGGTCATTATCGGGCGCGCGCTGCCGGATGCCCGCGACGGGCTCAAGCCCGTGCACCGCCGCGTGCTCTACACCCTCAACGAGATGGGCCTGCAGTACAACAAGAAATACACCAAGTGCGCCAAGGTCGTCGGCCAGGCCATGGGCGTCTATCATCCCCACGGCGACTCGGCTATTTACGACACCCTGGTGCGCATGGCGCAGCCGTTTTCGTTGCGTTATCCGCTGGTAGATGGCCAGGGTAACTTCGGCTCTGTGGACGGCGATCCTCCAGCGGCGATGCGCTATACCGAGTGCCGCATGATGCGCATGGCCGGCGAGCTGCTGGCCGACATTGATATGGAAACCGTGGATTTTACGCCGAATTACGACGAGTCCACCTTCGAGCCCACCGTGCTGCCCACCCGGATTCCGAACCTGATCGTCAACGGTTCCAGCGGCATTGCGGTCGGGATGGCCACCAACATTCCACCGCACAACCTGACTGAAGTGGTGAATGCGGCCATCGAATTGGTCAATAATCCCAGCGCCGGTCTGGCGGAAGTGCTGAAGCACGTGCAAGGCCCGGACTTTCCGACCGGTGGCTTTCTCTACGGCAAGTCCGGCATCGCGCAGGCCTACAAGACCGGCCGCGGACGGTTTATGATGCGCGCCCGGGTGGCCACCGAAAACCTGACCAAGGAAAAGCAAGCGATCATCGTCACTGAGATTCCTTATCAGGTCAATAAATCGAAGCTCATCGAGCGCATTGCCGAACTGGTGACCGACAAAATCGTCGACGACATCAGCGACGTGCGCGACGAGAGTGACCGCGACGGCATGCGGATCGTGATCGAGCTCAAGCGTGGCGCGCAGCCTGAGATCGTGCTCAATCAGCTCTACAAGCACACCCAGATGCAGGAAAGCTTCTCCATGATCTTTCTGGCCGTGCTCAACGGCCAGCCCCGCGAACTGGGCATGGATGAAGCGATCCGCTGTTTCATCAATCACCGCATCGACGTGGTGCAGCGGCGCACTGTCTTTCTGCTGCGCAAAGCCCGCGAGCGTGAGCACATCTTGGAAGGCCTCAAGATCGCGCTCGACAATCTCGATACGGTTATCCGGATTATTCGCGCATCGGGATCGCGCGCCGAAGCTCGCGAGAACCTCTACGCCTGGGGCAAGGGCAATGAGATCGTCATCACTCTTGATCGCGAGCGCCTCCGGACCGAGGAACGCGGCCTTACCCTGCGCCAGGTCGACGCTATTCTCGAGTTGCAGCTCTACCGTCTCACGCAGCTCTCCGTCGACGAACTGCTTAGCGAACTGAAAGAGATTCGCGCCAAGATCGCCGAGTACGAGTCCATCCTGGCCAGCGACAAGAAACTTCGCGCGGTCATCATCAAGGAGCTTGAAGATGTCCGCGACCGCTATGGTGATGCCCGTCGCACGCAGATCGTCGACGAGTCGGCGGAACTACAGCTTGAAGACCTGATTGCCGACGAGCAGGTTGCGGTTACAGTCAGCCACCAGGGCTACCTGAAGCGCACGCCCATCTCCATTTATCGCCAGCAGCGCCGCGGCGGCACCGGTCGCACTGGCATGAAGACCCGCGAAGAGGACTTCGTCTCGCAGCTCATTGTCGACTCCAGCCACGCTTATCTGCTTTGCTTTACCAACACCGGCCGCGTCTACTGGCTCAAGGTCTATGAGATCCCCGATGTGGGCGCTGCGGGAAAAGGCAAGAGCATGCAGAGCCTGCTCAACCTGCAGCAGGGCGAAAACGTGCGGACCATCCTGGCCATTCGCGACCTCGAAGAAGAGGGCAAGTTCATCTTCTTCGCGACGCGCAACGGCATCGTCAAGAAAACTCCGCTCAAGGACTTCAGCAACGTGATGGCGCGCGGCATCATCGCCATCGCGATTGACAAGGACGACGACCTCATCGACGCGCGGATCACCGACGGCAAACAGACCATCTTTCTCGCCACGCGTGAAGGCATGGCCATTCGCTTCGAAGAAGAATACGATCCGGAGCGCAACCGGTCCGGACTACGGCCCATGGGCCGCAATGCCGCAGGGAACAAGGGCATTTCGCTCAAGAAGGGCGATCAGGTCATTGGGGTCGCCATTACGGATTCCGATGAAACGCGGGATCGCAATCGGGATGAGTGCGCCGCACAGCTGAACCTGACTCCGCGTCTCAAATCCCTGAGAGACGCGTACACAAAGGCCAAGGAGGCCCTGCAAAAAGCGCGAGAGGATCGAAGAAATGGTTCGGCGACCGATGAGAAGCTGAAGGCCTCGGAGAAGGCTGCAGAAAAGGCCGCCGATGACGCATATTGGGCCCTGAAGGCTTTGGACGAACGCCTTGGGGTGAGCAAATATCTCATCCTGACCGTTACTGAAAACGGGTTTGGCAAGCGCACGGATATCGATGAGTATCGTCTGACTGCTCGCGCAGCGCAGGGCGTCAACAACTTGAAGGCAACTTCGAAGGTGGGCAAGTCCATGTCTATCCTATTGGTGGATGAGACCTCGGAGATGATGGTCATCAGCCAGTTTGGCAAGATCATTCGCATCGATACAAAGACGATTCGCGCTGCGGGTCGTTCCACCCAGGGCGTGAAGCTCCTGAACCTCGAATCTGACGATAAAGTTGCTGCTGCCGTCATCATCCCGCCGGAAGAACTGAACGGCAAAGAAGACGATCAAGGGACACTACTGCAGTAGGGAGCGGGTCAGATATCAGTATCGTCTTGTCATCCTAACGGCGCGAAGGATCTGGGTTGACTCTTTTTGCCGCCGGATGGCCCCGGGGTCTCGTCTTTGAGACCCGGGATTCCGACAATGGCGGGGCAGCCATTTTTCTCCAGATTCACCTCCCGGATCGCTTCCAAATCAGCGAGATCCCGCAATCTTCCCGACGCCCGCTTGATCTGCATCCGGTGTTCTGCGGAGATTACGTTAACGCCAACACGGAAATGCCGATTGGCAGGACAGGATTAAGCACTTGCTTACGCAAACTCCCCGGCCCAGTTATCGGACAATCCTGAACCCCACTAGGCACTCAAAATGGAACTTCCAGCGTCATATACTAGTGATGCTCTCGATTCTCCGCACGCTCCCCATGGTGCGTTTCGCAATGTTCGCGCTCTTATGTGCCGCACTCGCGGCGGTCCCAGGTGTTGCTACGCCGACCCGCACACTGAGGGCGCACAGGGTTGTCCCCGTTCGAGTCCATCATCAGAGGGCGCGGCACGCGACTTCCCGCACTGCATCGCATGCCCCGCGGCACATCGCCGGCCACGGCACCCGGCAAGGGGCGCGGTACCCCGCGTACAGAGGGCGCAACCGATATCACCGCCGGACCGTCACCTACCATCAGGCACAGGCGCGCCTCGTCTCAGTAGCGCGTACTTCTCGCCCCGAGATCGCCGAAACAGACACACGCACTCCTGCGCCACAGGCATTCAAGGCTCCTTCTCCGGCAGCGGAACGCACGATCGCGCCTGTTCCCATTGCACCCTCCCCCATTCCATTGCAAAAGACGACGAGAATCGTAGCCGTGGCGCCTTTGCGAGGTTCGCTGGAATCACTTGAGCGGCAAAACGAAAAGACTGTGGCTGACGGCCTCGAACGCATCCTGGACGACAACGATCTCAACGATCGGATCGCCCGCGGCATGCTGGTTCCCGTCCCGGTTTCGGCAGGACTCATGGTCAATCCCGAACTGCCTGCGAATCGCCGCTACTGTCGCCCCTGGACAGCGGCCTTCCTCACAGACCTGGCGCACGCCCACGAAGCGCGCTTTCATACAGCGCTCGATGTCAGCTCGGCGGTCCGCACCGTCGAATACCAGAAGCGCCTGATGGAGATCAACGGCAACGCCGCGCAGGCCGAAGGCGATATCGCCAGTCCCCATTTGACGGGCGCCACCATCGACATTGCCAAGCAGGGTCTCGGCCGGCAAGAAATCTACTGGATGCGCGACCGGCTGAACAGTCTGCAGGCTGCAGGCAAGATTGATGTGGAAGAGGAGTTCCATCAATCCTGTTTCCACATCACGGTCTACAAGAGCTACATTGGCGCGGGGCCTCTTCATAAACCACGCCAGCGCGTCGCAGCGCCCGTTTCTCCCGGCTCAAGCGAGCCTCCCACACCCACTGCCATCGCCTCGGGCGGGCTGTAAATCAAGCTCTAGCCGGTAAGTTCCTGAAATTGATTACGCCTCCAGACCATTCAGGGTACAATCGCGTGCGAACACGATTTCCTTGCGTGATCGTTAACCGGCTTTTTTTGAGAGGCAGACTATGAGCGATTCAATCGTTCAACCCGCGGTCGTTGAGGAGCCGAGGCTCTCGCAATGGCAGCGCGTTGTCAACATCTTCAGTGCACCATCCAAAACTTTCGAAGACATCAAAAGAGGCAACCGAAGCTGGTGGCTGCCATTCGTCATCATGGTGGTGATCGGCTACCTCTTCTTTGCCGTCGTCGATCTGAAGATCGGCATGAAACAGGTGGTTGAGAACCAGATTCAGCTCAACCCAAAACAGGCGCAGCAGATGGCCGATGCGCCACCCGCGCAACGTGAAACGGGGATGAAAATCTCGCTCTACGTCACTGAGGGCATCTTTATTGCCAATCCGCTGGTCGTGCTGGCAGTGGTTGCTCTCGGCTCGCTCGGTCTGTGGGGCACCATCAACTTCGGCTTCGGCGGCAAGGCCACTTACGGAAGCATCTTTGCCGTATGGATGTTTGCCAGCTTGCCATCGGTCATCAAGACTTTGCTGGGGACCATCGTCATCTTTGCGGGAGTCGCGCCGGAGTCGTTCAACATCAAAAACTTCGCTCCCACCAACCTCGGCGCATTTCTGAATCCAACGGATACGAACGCTGCGCTTTATTCACTGGCGACTTCACTCGATGCGATCACCATCTGGACCCTCGTGCTGGCAGGAATCGGCACGGCCATCGTGGCGGGAGTGAAGCGCTCGTCGGGCTACATCGCTGTCTTTGGATGGTGGGCCCTCTTCGTCCTGATCGGCGTGGGCTGGGCCGCCGCCATGGGCTAATAAGTAGAGCAACCTAACGAACAGAGCAGCTTCAGAACTAAAAGCGGCGCGCATCGAAAGATGCGCGCCGTTTATGTTGTTCCCAATTCCCTGTTCCCTGCCTTACTCAGTCCACCGACGCATGATCAGGGTCGCATTGATGCCGCCGAATCCAAATGAATTGGAAAGCGCCACATCGAAGCTGTGCGCCACGGCCTGATTAGGCACGTAATCCAAGCGGCACTCGGGATCCACGTTGTCCAGGTTGGTGGTCGGCGGCAACATCTGGTTCTGCAGTGCAAGCACGGTGATTCCGGCTTCCAGGCCTCCCGCGCCGCCCAGCAGATGGCCGGTCATCGACTTGGTGCCGCTCACCTTGAGGCCGCCGCTCAGCGCGTGTTCGCCAAACACCAGTTCGATGGCCCGTGATTCATTGCCGTCGCCCGCGGGAGTCGATGTAGCGTGGGCGTTCACATAGCCCACTTCCTGCGGCTCGATGCCTGCGTCTTTGAGAGCGGCCCTCATGCTTCGCTGTGCGCCCTGGCCCTCGGGAGCAATGCCGGTCATGTGGTGCGCATCCGCGCTCATTCCGTAGCCGATCACCTCGGCGAGGATCTTCGCTCCGCGTGCTTTGGCGAATTCCAACTCTTCGAGGATGACAATTCCGGCGCCCTCGCCAATGACAAAACCGTCGCGATCCTTATCGAAGGGCCGGCTGGCGTGGGTGGGGTCGTCGTTGCGGGTGGAAAGTGCGCGCATCGCCGCAAATCCGCCCACTGATAGCGGAGTAACGGAAGCCTCCGCACCGCCAGCGATCATCACATCCGCGTCTCCGTGCATGATCATCCGCACCGAGTCCCCGATGGAGTTGGCAGAGGTGGCACAGGCCGTGGCTGTGGCCGAAATGGGTCCTTTAGCGCCGTAGCGAATGCTGATTTGCCCCGCCGCCATATTCACAATGACCGCGGGAATAAAGAAGGGTGATATCTTGCGCGGGCCGCCCGCCAACAGGTTGGAGTGCTCGCGCTCGATGATTTCGAAACCGCCGATACCGGAGCCGATAAAGACGCCGACCCGGTCGCCCAACTCCGGTGTAATTTGAAGGCCTGCCTGGGTAATCGCCTCGTGCGTGGCGGCGAAGGCAAAGTGGATGAAGCGCCCCATCTTGCGCGATTCTTTTTTGTCCAGGAAATTCAGAGGGTCAAAATTCTTCACCTCCGCGGCGAAGGTGACCGGAAATCCGGTGGCATCGAATCCCTGAATCGGAGCCATGCCGCTGGCCCCTGCCAGCAGCTGCCGCCACACCTCCGGAGCAGTGTTGCCCACACCGCACACCAGCCCGAGGCCGGTGATCACGACTCGACGATTCACCGGCTACTTGCCTTTCGCGGTCTTTTCGTTCTTCTCGATGTATTCGATCGCGTCCTTTACGGTCTTGATCTTCTCGGCGTCCTCGTCGGGAATCTCCAGATCGAACGCCTCTTCGAACTGCATCACCAGCTCAACCACGTCCAGCGAATCCGCGCCCAGGTCCTCTTGAAAGCTGGCCCCAGGGGTCACTTCAGCTTCGTCCACCTGCAACTGCTCGACGATGATTTGCTTCACCTTTTCTTCAACAGCCATGCGTGCTTCTCCTCGTTTCTTCGGAGCTTAGGGTACGCTCCGGAGCAAAAGTTCGTTTATGTTCCGCCTGCTTACAATACCGGCCCGCGGCATGGAAACACAACCACCGCGCCAAAAAATGCGCATGGCCCCGAAACTCCAAGTCTACCGGGCGGGTTGGGGTGTGTAAAGGCGCACCCAGCGCGAAATAAAATCAATCATCTGCGCGAAACCACTCACAGCGTAACTCCTGCGCAATCCATCCGCAAAAAGCGCGAATTAAGGCCGCGAATTGCACATCAAAAAGGCGTACATTAGGCGAAGAGGCTAACAGGACATCTCATGCAGGCTGTCATAGCAGGAATTGCCATTCTCGTCGGGATCGCTCTGGGCTACTGGATTCGCGCCAACTCCGCCAAGTCCGAGAAGAACCTGCTCGAACAGCATAATCGCGAACAGGCCGAGGGCTTGAACGCGCTCCGCATTCAGCTGGCACAATCTCAATCTGAATCGGCAACCCGTGCCGGATTTGAATCCCTCGCCGCCGAGCGCGAAAAATTCATTACCACGCTGGCCGCCGATCGGGATCACCTCCGCGCCGAATTGGTAGCCGGTTCCGACTCCGCCCGCACTCAGGCCGCCCGCATCAGCCAGCTTGAGGCTGATCTGAAAAACGAGCGCGAGAACCTGGCCGAAAAACTCGCCCTCCTTGAAACTGCCAAGCAAGCTCTTGGAAACCAGTTCCAGGCCCTCGCCTCTGAAATCCTCGACCAGAAATCCAGGTCGTTCTCAGAAGGCAGTCAGAAAGAGTTGGGAACGCTCCTCACCCCGCTCCGCGAGCAGATCAAGGAGTTCCGCGAGAGAGTGGAAAAGGTACAGACCGACTCCACAACCGGAGTCACGGAACTAAAAACGCTCATCGGCACATTGGGCAATCTCAACCAGGCCTTGACTGAAGAGGCGCGCAACCTGACCACTGCATTGCGTGGCTCGTCAAAAGCGCAAGGCGACTGGGGCGAATTTATTCTCCGCGACCTGCTCGACAAGGCCGGGCTGCGCGAGGGAGAGCAATACGCATTTCAGCAGTCTTTTGCGGTCGAGGGGGAAAATGGCGAACGCGAGCGCTCGGTTCGCACTGACGTCCTCATTTACTTGCCGGGAGGTCGCAACCTCGTCATCGATTCCAAAGTCTCGCTCACTGCCTATACCGACTGCGTCAGCGCCGCCGACGAGGACGCTCGCAAGGCTGCGCTTAAATCGCATCTGATCAGCGTGCGAGGCCACATCTCCAGCCTGGCCAAGGCTGGATACCACAATCTTCCCGGCGTCGAGGCTCCCGACTTCGTAGTGATGTTTGTGCCCATCGAGCCCGCATTCCTGATGGCCCTGCAGTACGACAGTGAGCTGTGGGCCGATGCCTACAAGCAGGGGATTCTGCTCGTCGGTCCGACCACTTTGCTCTATGTCATCCGCATCATTAACGTGCTCTGGCAGCAGGAGCGCCAGGCGCGCAATGTGCGCGATGTGATGAAACGCGGCACCGAACTCTACGAGAAATTCGCCGGATTCGTCACGGATATGGAACTGATCGGAGACAGCCTCCGCAAGACCGATAAGCACTACGAAGAAGCGATGAAGAAGCTGGCCGACGGCCGCGGCAACCTGATCCGTCAGGTTGAACTCCTCAAGGAACTCGGCGTGCGCACCAATAAATCGATCCCAAAGCGTCTGCTCGATCGCGCCGACGTCGATCAAGAGGAACTGTCCCTTGCCGCGGAAGCCGAAGATGGCCTTTCTGACGCACCGGATCAATGACCTCCAGATCGACTCAAATGGGTTGGCCAGCCCTCCAGAATCACCGTAAGCCAACAGCCACGAGGATCTTGCCGTCTACCACCCTCACTGCGTAAGAAGCGACCCCAAAGTATGATGTGCCCGCGAAGCATCCGTTGGTGACGTCGAACTTCATTCCATGCACTGGACACGTCACGATCTTGCCGTCCAGCTTTCCCATTCCCAACGATCCGCCAGCGTGAGGACAAGTATCGCCCATGGCACAGATCGTCCCGTTCACATTGAAGACGGCGATGTCCTTGTCCGCGACGGTGAAGCTTGCGCCTGTGCCCGGCGGTATGCGGTCCGCAGGCGCAACTTCAATCGAATCCGCCATGAGCGTCTCCTCTAGTGCAACTTCGTTTTTTAGCTGCTCATAGCCATCACGTTCTCGACCTTTTCCTCCCACTCGCCTGCGTGGATGTGTCCGCACCCACCCTGCGCAGCCGGGTGGAATCTTCCGTCGGTCTCATGGACCATGAAGCCCATGTTGCCCGGGCGGCGGTTTGGGGGCAGACCGAGGTTGGCGAGGGTTTCCGCGGTCGATGTGTACGTAACCCCGATCTTCAGCATCTGGCGCGCCTGTTCGGGCGTCGCAATCGCTCGCCCCAGCTCTTTGGCCATGCGAACATCGCGCTCGATCATTTGGATGGTCGACATGCGTACGCCCTTGGAGGTGTTCCAGAGATTGTCCTCAAGGCCGCAGCGAGTGTGTTGTCCGAGGGCGATGCAAATTGCGGCAAGCGGATGGGTCAGACGGAACGTCGTCTGGTAGGTGAAGAACGAGCCATGCGGCGTGCGACGGATGAGTTCCATCAGGTCAAACGGATTTGCGCCGCAGGCGCCACCGGCACCTATGCTGAAGAAGCCGTTCATCGGCCCCATGTAGTAGCCCTTGCGAATGAGCCGCTCCACGAGTTCGAGACCGTGAACGTGACCGAGCGCGAAGTAAGGCTGGATCCCGTGCTGGACCATCCGCTTGATGTTCTCCAGATAGAAATCCGGTGTCGAGTCTGCGACCATGTTGGCCATGGCGTGAAGCATCGCCGGATTTGCAAAACGGGTTCCTTGAAAGGAATCATCTATGGGATGCAACGCCGTCAGGTCGTAGAGGCCTGTGCCACATAGAATCGTGACCTGATCCGGTTTTGGATCGATCTCGGCAAGCTTGTGGCGCGAGTCGTAGCTCTGGAACTTTGCCTCCTCACCCGGCTCCGGCGCAAAAGAGATAGACCCGCCGACCTGAAGGATCATCTTGGGCACAGCCTTTCGCAGGCGGGCGACCTGGTCGCCATATTCACTGAGTTTCTTGGAGATGTGCCCCGTCTTGGGATCGCGCACATGGATATGCAGGAGCGTGGCGCCCGCGTTGTAACAATCGACTGCGATTTGGGTCTGCTCCTCCCAGGTAACAGGGAGCTTCTGTTCGGGCGTGCAGTCCTCCGGCAACCACATCGGCCCATAGGGGGCCGCGGTGATCATGAGCGGGGCTTGATTTTCGGGTAGCAATGAGTCATCGGTGAAATACATTTATTACCTCCAGAATTCGGTGAGGTCAATCAGCGGCAAAATCAATTGACTTCTGAAATTTCGGAGGCAGCCGCTATTCAGACTCTGAAGCGCACCAATAGGAACGGGCATTGAAGATGCTCGATGGCGATGGGCCCACGGCCAGTCCAAGCCGAAAGACCTGCATCCGACATTCGCGACCATAGTGACGGCAGCGGGCTCTGCCTACTGTCAGGTGTGACAGGTCCGGACCATCCATCGAGGAGAGCTGATGAGGGCGATCGCGCGGTTTCGCTCGATGGGGTCAATCCCGCTTCGCGCTGCGTCTAACCCGGGTGCTCCGCAAACACCTCGCGCATCCGCTTCCACGTTGTCGACAGATCTTCGGGCAGC
Organism: uncultured Acidobacteriaceae bacterium; assembly: GCA_963800145.1. Classification (GTDB taxonomy): domain Bacteria; phylum Acidobacteriota; class Terriglobia; order Terriglobales; family Acidobacteriaceae; genus Telmatobacter. The sequence goes on from CAWCZX010000003.1 coordinate 1,396,531, forward strand.
ACCCGCGTCTCGCCCACGGTGGTCATGAAGTTCGTGTCCCCGACCCAGCGCGGCATCGCATGCAGGTGCAGATGACCGGCCACGCCCGCCCCCGCCGCCTGTCCCACGTTCATGCCGAAATTGAACCCGTGCGGGTGATAGAGCCGCTCCAACGCCTGTTCGGTGCGCTGCGCCAGGTCGATCAGCTCATGCGCGGTCTCAGTGGGCAGCGCCGCCAGCCGGTCGAGGTGCGCGTAGGGCAGCACCATCACGTGTCCCGACGTGTACGGATAGGCATTCAGGCAGATAAAGCAATGCTTCCCGCGCAGCACAAGTCCCGCGGCGCTTTCCGCTTCATCCACGACTCATGCCGTGGGCAATGGCGTAATCGACGGAGGCAATAAGATTGCAGAAGACGCAGCCCAGGTCCCCGGGCCATGCCGACAGGCTCGCGGGAATTCCCGGCCGCGGAGCTCCGTCCGCAGTCGTGACATAGGCAAATCGCCAGGGAGTCCAAAGCACGTCCATGTCAATGCCGTTGCCCATCAGTATAGTGGGCTTACCCGATCCCTTGAGCGGCCGCAGATTTTCCCGCGCGGCAAGTCGTTTTGCGAAGCATTGCGTGCTCTTCTTCCTCCGGGCTAAACCCTGTGAATTTGCCTTTCGGGTTGGACTTGCCGCCTATGAATTTCCTGTGGTAATTCTTTTCACAATGCGGTTTTGCCAAGCTGTTGGATTGACGCTGGAAAGCAGGATTGCTACACTCATGAGCGTAGCTTCCTGCGCGGATTCCAGCAGTGAGTTGCGGCCGCCCTCCAGCCAGCCGTTGCCTGCCGGGTGTTTCCCAAGGAGACGAGTCGCTTTCCACTCCAGCGCATCTGGCCGGGAAGCCTGTCTCTGAGAGAACCTCCACGGTCACACGGAATGCGGCGTAGGGAATCGGTCTCCGGCATCTCGCGACGGCATTCGCGGAACGGGAGCCACCCCCAGCGACATGTTCGTTCGTCGCGGGAGCAAGGAATCCCGGAGCGGCAGCGATGGCAAACGTCCTCAATCCCGAACCCGAGAGCATAACCCTGAACACCGAATTGGAAACACCCACCCTAGAGCCTGCGACGGAGCTTGAGCAGCCGTCGTCCGAATCCACGTCCAACCCCGAGACCGCCGAAGCAGTCTGAACATCCGCGCTGGACGCCGATGCCCCAACCGAGCCTGTAGCCCAGGCCGAGCCCGTGATGACAACCGAGGCCGAGCCCACGCAATCCGTCGCCAACGTTCACGAGCCCGCAGCCCAGGCCGCCGTCCCAACCACATCTGAGGCCCAAGCCGCGCCCGCAACAGAAGCTGCGCCGGCTGTCGAAGCGCCGAAGAAGGCCCCTCACGCTGAACATGGACTTGAGTCCATGGACGATTTTTCCGCCGCGCTGGAAGCTTTTGAGCGCGAGCAGGCCGCCGAGGCCGCCGCCGTCGAGGCGTATGGCGACAAGGTCGTCTCCGGCACCGTCATCAAGCAGACTGAAAAGCACCTGGTCGTCGACGTGGGCCTGAAGTCCGAGGGACTGGTGCCGCTGGAGCAGGTTCTGGATCACACCGGCGCGGTCAAGTTCCAGCCCGGCGACGTGATCGACGTGGTCATCGAGCGCGAGGAGCCGGAAGGCGGCTACCTGGTCAGCTACGAGCGGGCCCAGCGCCTGCGCGTGTGGGACACGATCGAGAAGGCCGCCAACGACAAGACGCCGGTCATCGGCACCGTGGTCAGCCGCGTCAAGGGCGGCCTCACCGTCGACATCGGCCTGAAGGCATTTTTGCCCGGCTCGCAGCTTGAGATTCGCCCCGTGCGCAATCTCGACGGCTATCTCGGCCAGCAGATTGAAGTCCGCGTCATCAAGCTGAACAAGAAGCGCGGCAACGTGGTCGTCAGCCGCAAGGAAATCCTCGAAGAAGAGCAGAACGCCAAGCGCTCCACCACCCTGGAGCACCTGGGCGAGGGCGCCATCCTCACCGGCACGGTGAAGAACCTCACCGACTACGGCGCGTTTGTCGACCTCGGCGGCATCGACGGCCTGCTGCACATTACCGACATGAGCTGGGGACGCCTCACGCATCCCCGCGACCTGGTCAACGTCGGCGACGAGATCCAGGTGAAGGTGCTCAAGTTCGACAAGGACAAGCAGCGCGTTTCGCTGGGCTTCAAGCAGTTGACGCCCGACCCGTGGCTCGACGCCTCCGAGCGCTATCCGGTGGGCGCGCACGTCCATGGCCGCGTTCTTTCGGTTACCGATTACGGCGCGTTCGTCGAGCTCGAGCAGGGCATCGAAGGCCTGGTTCACCTCTCTGAGATGACCTGGTCCAAGCGCCTCAAGCATCCCTCCAAGCTGGTCAAGCCGGGCGACGAAGTCGAGACCGTGGTTCTCAGCGTGAATCCGGCCGACCGCCGCATCTCGCTGGGCATGAAGCAGCTCCTCGACAATCCCTGGGAGAACCTGACCGAGCGCTATCCGGCCGGCACGGTGGTCGAAGGCCGCGTTCGCAACCTCACCGACTTCGGCGCCTTCATCGAAATCGAAGACGGCATCGACGGCCTGGTCCACGTCTCCAACCTGAGCTGGACCAAGCGCGTCAAGCATCCCTCTGAAATCGTGAAGAAGGGCGAAAAGGTCAAGGCAGTCGTTCTCGGCGTCGAGCCGCAGAACCGCCGCCTGTGCCTGGGCATCAAGCAGTTGCAGCCCGACGTCTGGGAGAGCTTCTTTGCCGCTCATCGCGTGGGCGACGTGGTTCACGGCAAGGTGCTGCGCACGGCGCAGTTCGGCGCATTTGTCGAAATCGCGGAGGGCGTGGAAGGCCTGTGCCACATCTCCGAAGCGGTGAGGACGACGGCACGGCGGTCAAGCTCGAACAGGGCCAGGAGCACGAGTTCAAGATCATCAAGATCAACGTGGAAGAGAAGAAGGTGGGCCTGAGCCTGCGCGATCGATTGGCCACGAAGCCAGCCGCGCGCGCGTCGAGAACTACAAGGCGGACACGCACAAGCATCCCGTCTCCAGCTCAACCACAACTCTTGGCGATCTGATCAACTGGCGCAAGAGCGAGCGGTAGAAACAGCGGTCAGTGATCAGTGAAGCAGAACGGCCACCCTTCAGGGTGGCCGTTCTGTTTTGTCATCGGGGCGGCCGTTATTGCTTAGTTCAAATAACCGGCCCTGGGTGCCCCATCCTAACCGCGCAATTTGCGGTTAGGGTGGGAAAGCACATACCCTACCCAGCAGCGAACACGGCGGAACAAGGACGTTTGGGAACTCTTTCATTTCCTCCATGGTTGCACTTCGCCCGGCTCGCCCCAGCTTGGAATAGGCTTCTGCAGGCCATCCTTAATCCAGAGAAATTGACCGTTGATCTGCGCGGCTTCATTCGTCATCAGATCGGCAACCAGGTCCGCGGCTTTCTCGGGGTCGTCACCTCCTGTTTCCTCCACCCAGTTTGCCCATTGCGTGTACGCATCGGCAATGCTACCGAGCCGTTCCGAAGCGGCTTTGACGTCTGCCCACATATCGGTCTTCACATCACCCGGATGGATCACGTTGGCGGTCACTCCCGTTCCTTTCAACTCAGACGCCAAGTGGCGAGTGAACTGATTCAGCGCGGCCTTGCTTGTGCCGTAAGCGCTGTTCACAGGGCCGGGTTCGTGCAATGCCGCAGCCGAAGTCACGTTCACAATACGGCCCCAACCAGCGTCGATCATTCCGCCGACAAACGCTCTACAGGTCAGGTATGAACCGATCGTGTTGATCATGATGGTCTCAATCCACGCCGTTGGATCGCTGTCCCTGACGAGATCGATCGGGCCGAACACCCCGGCCGCATTCACCAGGATGGAAGGGATGCCGAGTTCGCGTTCGATCACGCCTTTCGCATGCATCACGGACTCCGCTTTGCCGAGATCGACAGGCACAACCAGCGCGCTCGCTCCTGCAGCTGCAATCTCCTGCCGCGTGTCTTCCAGGCCATCCGCGCCGCGCGCGAGCAGCGCCACCGCCGCTCCCTCTTTCGCAAGCCGCACAGCAATGCGCCGGCCCAGACCGCGGCTGGCCCCCGTGACCACCGCGATTCTTCCGTTCAGTTTGTCCACTTGTGCACCCCTCGTTTTCACCTCGCCCGGCCCAGCATTGCCAATCGTCGATCAATAATAGCCGCAGCCGCATAGCCGAAGTCACACATAGCCGCAGTCGCAGAGGGGCAAAACAATCGCGATTTGTGACGAATGAGCTCTCCAACTTAGCGAAAACACACTTTCGCTTTCTCTCCTATTGACATTCTGTAGGAAGCAGTTCAAACTCATGCAGACTTCCGATAGGACCACGAAAATGAGCTCTAAACAGGCGAATCTTCTGCAGGGTACGCTCGATCTCCTGGTCCTCAAGGCGCTCGGCCCGGGAGAACTCCACGGCCTGGGCATCTCGCGCCGCATTGAGCAAATCACGCACGGAACATTTCTCGTCAAGCCCGGTTCTCTGTTTCCTGCACTTCATCGCATGGAAGAAGCAGGCTGGCTGAGCTCCTTTTGGGGCGAATCCGAGAACAACCGGCGCGCCAAATTTTACCGGCTCACCAGGGCAGGAAGGGGCCAGCTTGAAGTCGAGACAGAACAATGGACGAGGGTAGCCCTCGCCATGACAAACGCTTTAAAAGCGACCTAGGGGAGAACGATGAAACTCGGGTCCCGTATCAAGAGCACTCTGCGAAACCTCTTCCACAAGCCGCAGGTTGAGCGCCAACTCGACGATGAAGTGCGCGCCTACGTCGAAATGAGGACCGACGAACAAATTGCCGCCGGCATGTCGGCTCCCGAGGCTCGCCGCACCGCCATCTTGGAATCCGGCGGCATCGAACAGGTGAAGCAAGCGGTGCGCGATCATCGCGCCGGCACCGGCCTTGAGCTTCTTTGGCAGGATGTGCGTTTCAGCCTCCGCCAGCTGGGTCAAAATCCTGGCTTCACTGTTTCCGCCATCGCCGCGCTTGCTCTCGGCATCGGAGCCAACACCGCCATCTTCTCCGTAGTGAATACGGTTCTGCTCAAGCCGCTTACCTATCCCGACGCCGATCGGATCGTCGAGTTTCTGGCGCCCTCAGCCCTCATCGCCAGTAACCTTGCCTCTATTCCCGAGTTTCACTTCTTCCAGCGGCAGACAAGCATATTCAAAGAGGCCGCGGCGTACGACAACGCGGGCCCCGGCTTCAACCTCACCGGCAGCCGTCCGGAGCAACTCCACGGCATTCACGTAACCGAAGGCTATTTCCGCATCTACGGGGCTCCGGTGATGCTGGGACGCACCTTCACCAGGCAGGAAGATTCGCCCCACGGCGGCAAAGTTGTGTTGTTGAGCTACGGTCTGTGGCAGCGCAGATTCGCGGGCGATCGCGGCGTAGTTGGAAGGTCCATCTCGCTGGGCAATGAACCCTACACCATCGTCGGCGTGATCGGAAAGGATTTTGTGTCCGATCCCCAGGCGGACATCTGGTTGCCGTTTCAATTCGAGCCCGCCAGCCAGGACATGAACCAGTTCTTTCAGATCGTCGCCATGCTGAAGCCCGGCGTGACGGTGGCGCAAGCCAACGCTCAACTGGCGGCGGCAGCCCCTCAATACCACCGTGACTTCCCCGCTACGGACCCGCACCAGGTATTCGCCGTCGGGCCGCTGCGCGACAGCATCATTGGCGATGCGCGCAACTCGCTGCTGGTGATGCTGGGAGCGGTGGGTCTGGTGCTGCTGATCGCCTGCGCCAATGTCGCCAATCTGCTGCTGGTGCGTGCCACCGGCCGCAAGCGCGAGTTCGCTATCCGATCGGCGCTTGGAGCCGGACGCGGGCGCATCGTTCGCCAATTGCTGACTGAAAGCATTCTTCTCTCTGTGGCCGGCGGAATTCTTGGGCTGGTCCTCGGGTTCATGGGCGTGCGCGCCCTGCTGGCCGTGAGCCCCGCCGGCCTTCCCCGCATCGGCGAAAACGGCTCGGCTATAGGAATTGATTGGCGCGTGCTTGGGTTCACACTAGCCGTCTCGCTTCTCACCGGCATTCTCTTCGGATTGTTTCCGGCCCTTGCCGCCTCTCGCACCGACCTTAATTCGACGCTGAAGGAAAGCAGCAACCGCTCCGGCACTGGGTTTCGCCAGAGTAAAGCCCGGTCGCTTCTGGTGATCAGCGAGATTTCGCTGGCGCTGGTGCTGTTGATGGGATCGGCGCTCCTCATTCGCACCATGACTGCCCTGCACGGTGTCGGTGCAGGCTTTGATTCTCACAACGTTCTCACCATGGAAATGTCGCTCAACGGCGAGCGGTATCAGAAAACGGCAGGCGTTTCACAACTGATAAAGAATGGCCGCGACCGGCTCAATGCGATTCCCGGAGTGGAGGTTTCGGCTGCCGCTTACTGGCTGCCCATCGATGTCGAAGATGCGATGCCGTTCCAGATCATCGGGCGTCCGGTCAGCAAGGATTGTTGCGGAAGCAAGTGGATGAGCGTCTCGCCGGGTTACCTGAGCCTGTTCAAAATTCCCGTCCTGCGTGGACGCGGCTTCACTGAAAACGACAAGGCCAGCTCGCCCGGTGTGGCTCTTGTCAATGAGGCGCTGGCCAAGCAACTCTGGCCAAACCAGGACCCCATCGGGCAACACCTCATGTGCGGGCAGGGTGTAGGACCGGACCTGGAGGGAGAACCTGAGCGCGTGATCATCGGCATTATCGGCGACTCGCACAACAGCGGCCTCGGCCAGCCTGCCGACCCGATGATGATGGTTCCCATTGCGCAGGTCCCAGACGGGTATGCCGCGGCCTACTCCAATATCCAGCCGCTCTTCTGGGTGGTGCGAACTCAAGGCGACCCGCACCGGTTCATTCCCGCCATTACTGAGCAGTTGCGCATCGCGAGCGCCGGATTCCCGGTGGGCCACATCCGCACCATGGATGAGGTGATGGGTCGCTCCACGGCCCGGCAAAGCTTCAATATGCTGCTGCTTACAGTTTTCGGCGCGGTGGCGTTGTTGCTCGCCGCCATCGGCATCTACGGCTTGATGGCTTACTCGGTGGCGCAACGCACCCAGGAGATGGGCATTCGCATGGCTTTGGGCGCCGATCGCGCCACGATTAGGAAGATGGTGGTGTGGCACGGCATGAGGCTGGCACTGGTCGGTGTGGCGATCGGGATCGCTGCGGCCTTCGGGCTTACGCGTCTCCTGTCTACCTTCCTCTTCGGCGTCAAGCCATGGGATCCGGTCGTGTTCGTATCGGCACCATTCATCCTCACTGCAATTGCGCTTTTCGCGGTGTGGCTGCCTGCCGCGCGCGCCTCCAAAGTTGACCCTATCCAAGCTTTGCGCGCGGAGTGATTCGGTCCAGAGAACAGCCGGGTGTCCCAAGCGCCAGGGTGCCCCATCCTAACCCGCGTCCGCCGCGGCGGACGGTTAGGGTGGGAAAGCAATACTCTCTCGTCGCCTGCCAGCATGCGGCAAACAGCACCGGCCCCTCAACCCAAAGGCGAAGCATCTTCCAGCCGCCGCCGGAGATACTCTTTCCAACCTTCAGGCAAAGCGGCGACCCGGAGTGCACGCTCGACCAAGGCTACCTCCGCCTCGTTATACCTTTTTTCGCCATACAACCGAAGGATTGTCGAGACCGGGACGCCATTGGGGTCGCGACGAATGAGACTCATCTCGTCGCCAACGCCGACTTCTCCCTCTTTGGCAACGGAAACGTAGAAACCCGTGCGGCCGCTGGCGAAGAATCGGTTCACCATGTCGTCGGCTTCAAATCGGATACCGAGTTTGTAGCAAGGCAGCCGAGGCTGAGTCACGATCACTTCCGCGGAACCGACAGAAAATCGATCGCCTAAATGGATCGAATCTTCAGAAAAGTCATCGAGCGTAAAGTTCTCCCCAAAGATACCCATAGGCAAATCTCGGCGAGGCAACTCACTTTTCCAGTAGGCGTAATGTGTGAGCGGGTAGCAATAGACAGCCTTATCGACTCCGCCGTGAACGCTGAGATCTGCTTGCCGGTCACCATCCAGATTAAGTTTGCGCAAAGCGACGCGCTGATGGACCGCTTCCTTGAAGATTCCCGTAGTGACGCGATTCCCGTGCCATGTCACTTCGCGAGGAAGGCCAGTATTCACCGATATGAGCTTCATCCGATGCTGGTCCTCATTCGTTGCGTCCACACCAACTTACCCACGCAGTATAGCGAGTTATTTTAAGAAGAAAAACCGCTGTCTGAGTGATCTCAGGGCGTGCCGCATTCTAACCGCGTGGTTTACGGTCAGGGTGGGCAACCGCTACACCCGCGACCGACCAGCAGCTAGAAGCTGGAAGCTGTCCTTCTCTCCGCCAGTACAACCACAATCCCCAATGATGCCAGCACGCACACCAGCGCGAACAGAAACACGTTCGCGTACCCAAACGCTCCAATCACTGCGCCTGCGATCGGACCAACCAGGAAAAACGACACATCCGCGAAGACCGTGTACACACCGAGCGCCGTTCCGCGACTGCGCTCCGGAACCCGCTTCACTGCTTCCACGCCCAGTGCCGGAAATACCAGCGAGAAGCCAAATCCAGCCAGCGCTGCGCCGCCAAAGGCCATCCACGGCGACCCGGCGCGCCATAACAGCAACACTCCGAGCGACTCCACCGCCAGGCACACCATGCTCACCGCAAATCCGCCGAATCGATCGATGACGTGAATGAAGAGCAGGCGCGCCGCAATAAATGCTGCGCCGAACGCAGTCAGGCACAACGCCGCACCGTTCCAGTGCCGGCTGGCATAAAAGAGCGTTACAAAGGTAGCCAGCACGCTGTAACCCACGCCTCCGAGCGCCAAGCCCACGCCATGCGGAGTCACGCGCCCGAGCACATCGCGGAAGGGCAGATGTTCGCCAGCAACCACAGGCACAGGACGCTTGCCGCTGGCCATCAGAAGGCTTACTCCGCAGATCGCAATGGTCACCAGCCCGAGCGACGCAAGGCCCCACCGCTCCTCCATCACCACGCCCAGCGGCGCACCCAGCGCCATTGCTCCATAAGTGGCGACGCCGTTGAACGAAATCACTTTCGCGGTTTTCTCCTGACCTACCGCGGTAATCCCCCAGAGCGTCGCGCCGGTCGATCCCAGGCTCTCGCCCACGCCGAGCATCAGCCGGCTCATGAGCAGGATGGCCAAACTCAGCCAGGGCGGGTTGCGATGCAGGGCCGCGGCAATCACCAGCAAAGCGCCGCTCGCGGTGCAGGCACCCATTCCCCACAGCACCGAGATCTTGGCCCCCGCATGGTCGCTGATGCGCCCGGCCCACGGCCGGCTCAGGAACGTCGCAATGTATTGAATACTGATGACCAGTCCCGCCAGGGCCGCACTGTAGCCCATGCGAAGGTGCACATACGCGGGCAAAATCGCGAGCGGCAGGCCGATCGAGAGGTAGCAGACGAACGTGAAATAGACATACCCCAGAATTCGTCGCGTCCCGTGCGAAGGAAGGGAAGCAGGAGGGCGCAGGTTGTCTACTACAGAGGGTTCCATGCGGTGAGAGGTAGCCAATGGAGAAGAGCGGCTCCTCCTCAGTATATCGAAGCGTTATTCGCCAACTTCCCAAACTCCGCCTCCTCCGCTCGTTCCGCTAAACTCAGTTCATGGGCGGGTTCTTCCATATCGAGAACTTCGGCTGCCGCGCCGCTCGCGCCGATGGTGAAGCGATTGCCGATCGCTTGCGTGCCGCCGGCCTCAGCGAGTGCCAGCCAAGCCTAGCCGATGTGGTGGTGGTCAACACTTGCAGTGTCACGGCTGAGGCTGACCGCGAGGCCCGCGCCTTCATCCGCCGGGCACACAGGCTCAATCCGGATGCGCGCATCGTCGCCACCGGCTGCTACGCACAGCGCGCGCATGCTGAACTGGCCGCTCTCGGCGGAGTCGCCGCCGTGGTCGGCAATAGTCATAAAGCATTCGCTCCTGAAATCGCGCTGAACCTGATCGCACCGACCGCCGGACGCCGTGCGCTCGCCCCACGACAACCCGCGAACGGGCTTATCCAGATTCAGGCGGCGCAAGCCGAGTTGGCCCCACCGCAGGTGGTGCTCGCCGACGACCGTTTCGCCCACTCCTTTCTTGAAGAAGCGCAGGTCCTCCCCGGCGCGCAGACCCGCCCCAACCTGAAAATTCAGGAAGGCTGCAGCAATCGCTGCACATTCTGCGTCATTCCGCAGACGCGCGGCTCGTCGCGCAGCTTGCCGGCTGAAACCATCTTGCGCCAGGTGCAAGGCTTCGTCGCCGCTGGCGGCAATGAACTTGTGCTTTCGGGAATCAACCTTGGCCGCTGGGGGCGAGATCTAGCAGCCTCAAGCGATCCAGACCGCCCCACGCTTGCCGGAATGGTTCGCAAGATCATCGAACAAACTGACCTTCTGCGCCTCCGACTCAGCTCCATCGAGCCGATGGATTGGGACTCGGATCTGATCGCTCTCATGGCAGAATTCGGCGGCACGCGCTTAGCGCGCCATGCTCATCTGCCTCTTCAGTCGGGTTCTGACACCGTGCTGCGCCGCATGCACCGCCGCTACCGGCCCTGGCACTACTCCGATAAGGTGGCCGCCCTGCTTCGCGCTGCCGGCCCCGATCTCACTCTCGGCGCGGACGTCATGGTGGGGTTTCCCGGAGAAACTGACAGCGAGTTCGAAGAGACTCTGGAGCTGATCCGCGCGCTTCCCTTCGCCTATCTGCACCTGTTCCCGTTTTCGCCACGCCCCGGAACAGCGGCCTGGGAGCTCCACGCCGCTGCGCCAGTGCCCGCCGCCGTTGTCAAAGAGCGCATGGCCACTCTTCGCGTGCTCGAGGCCCAAAAGAGCGAAGCGCATCGGAGACGGTTTCTGGGACGCGAACTCGATGCCATCACTCTGAACTCACCGGTCTCGCGAACAACTCGCGGCTGCACTTCCGCCCTCAGTGAGAACTTCCTTCCCATCGAGATCGCAGATTCAGTCGCAGCCAATCGGCCGATTCGAGTCTGCGTTACCGGATTCGCGTCCGATGGTACATTGCTCGCATCGCAAGCGGCATGCGTTCCAAGCCCGCCTGCCGAGCTTGTTGCGGTCTAACTTGCGCCGCCGCAGATCACCGGCGAAGCCGGACCAATGCTATACTCAGGGTGCGTTCGCGAGCCTGCCGCGATGCCTTAGGACTTCTGCACGCGGGCCGCAACACCATTTGGAGGAGCACCATCGCACTCGACAAACGTTCGGCTAAGTCCTTTATTCGCATCAACGACCGAATTCGCGCACGCGAAATCCGCGTGATCGACGAAAACGGCGAGCAACTCGGCATCCTGCCGCCCTTTGAGGCGCTGAAGATTGCCCGCGAACGCGGCCTTGACCTGGTCGAAGTTTCGCCCACCGCCGTCCCGCCCGTCTGCCGCATCCAGGACTACGGCCGCTACCTCTACGAGAAGGAAAAGAGCGAGCGCGCGGCCCGGAAGAAGCAGAAAGTCATCACGATCAAGGAAGTCAAGTTCTCCGTGACCGTCGACGAGCACGACTACCAGACCAAGAAGAATCAGGCCGTCCGCTTCCTCACCGAGGGCGACAAGGTGAAGGCCAGCCTGCGCTTCCGCGGCCGCCAGATGGCCCACCGCGAGCTCGGGCTACAACATCATCAATCGCCTCATCCAGGACATTGGCGAAGCGGGCATCGTCGAGTTCATGCCGCGCATGGAAGGCACGATCCTGCACGCCATCCTCGCTCCATCAAAGAAGCAGGAAGCGCCGAAGCCCAAGCCGGCCATACCGCAGCAACAAGCTGCACCGCGTCCGCCTGTCCCGCAGGCCCAGTAACAGATTTCAACTCTGTGCGAATGAAGCCGCCCGCATGGGCGGCCATTCTGTGTTCGGGCGCAGCAAAATCAGGCCTTGCGTCCGTTCGTCGCGGTTCTTCGTCTTCGCAGCACCGAACAGGGCAAGTTGGCGTTGGTCCTGTCACATAGCGAGCGAAATCTTTGTGCTAGACTCCCTGACGATATGCGAATCCGCTCGTACGCGTTGCCAATTCTCACGCTGTTTTTTGGGTCACTGATCACCACTCTTTCCGCGCAGCAGAACGATGTGCCTCATCTTGAGAAGCGCGGCGCCGCCATCCAACTCATCGTCGATGGCAAGCCTTTCCTGATGCTGGGCGGGGAGCTGCACAACTCCTCCTCATCCAGTCTGGATTACATGAAGCCAATCTGGCCCAAGCTGGCCGCTATGGGGCTCAACACAGTGGTTACGCCGTTGAGCTGGGAACTGATCGAACCACAAGAGGGCTCTTACGACTTCTCCCTCGTTGATGGGCTCCTCGCCCAGGCACGTGAAGCGCATGAGCGCATCGTGTTCCTGTGGCTTGCCTCGTGGAAAAACGGTATGTCGAGCTACGCGCCAGTCTGGGTCAAGCAGGATACCCACCGCTTTCCGCGTGTCGTGGAGCACGGTGCTGAAGTCGAGATTCTCAGCCCGCAAAGCGAGGCCACCCAGCAGGCTGATGCCCGCGCATACGCCGCTCTCATGCAGCACATCAAGCAGGTCGATAGCCGCGATCACACCGTTCTGATGATGCAGGTGGAGAACGAGGTCGGCGTACTGGGCGATACGCGTGACCACTCCGACGCCGCCAATCGTGCCTTCGCGTCGGCTGTGCCCGCGGAACTGACCAGCTACCTCAAGGCACACCACGATGCGCTCTACCCGCGGCTCCGGGAGCTTTGGGACGCGAATGGCGACAAGACTTCAGGCACCTGGTCCCAGGTCTTTGGCGATACCGAGCGGGCCGACGAAATCTTCATGGCCTGGCAATATGCGCGCTTCATGCAGGCGGTTGCAGCGCAAGGCAAGACCGCCTACAACCTCCCGATGTATGTGAATACATGGCTGGCGGGCGACGACTCAACACCGGGCAGCTTCCCCAGCGGATGTCCCGAGCCGTGGGTTGTCGATGTGTGGAGGGCTGCCGGATCGGCGCTTGATTTCTATTCACCCGACTTGTATGCCCCGAATGTCACCGAATGGAGCCGTCGCTACCACCGCGAAGGCAACCCGCTCTTCATGCCCGAGGCCCGGGGCGGAGCGACAGGAGCCGCAAACGTCTTTTACGTGGTCGGCGAAGAGGCTGGAATCGGCTTCTCTCCCTTCGGCATTGACGATGAAATGGATCCGAAAGACGATCTGGCGGTGAGTTACGACGAGATTGCCAGCCTGACGCCGTTATTGCTGGAGCACCAAAGCGCCGGCGATGTGCATGGCTTTATTCTCGACCAGAATCATTCATCGGTTGATTTCACCATGAACGGCTATACGCTGCATGTAATGCTGGACGAGATATTCGGCAACCATGCCGAGGGCGGATACGGCCTCATCATGGCCGCCGGTCCGGACGAGTTTCTAGGGGCGGGCAAGGGCTTTCGCGTCACTTTTAAACCGCGTTCCGGCCGCCGGGTGGGGATAGCAGCCGTTGATGAAGGCCGCTTCGAGAATGGCAACTGGGTCCCTGGAAGACGGCTTAACGGGGATGAAAACGACCAGGGGAATTTCTGGCGCTTCGACACAAGACACGTGAAAACGGAAAAGGTGAAGCTCTACCGGTTTGAATAAAAAGTCGCGTCCCGCTGGATGTCCGAGAATCGGGAATATCGAAAGGGTCAGTTCACCTTACCTCTGTGTGTGGCCTGGCGATGGATTAGCTGACGGGAGTCGTCCATGAACACTTTCGAAATCCGCCATGGATAGCTTGTTCTCCGATGCGATGCGCCGCGATCCCTTCCCGTTTTATGAACAGATGAGGAGTGCCTCTCCGGCTCTCTACGTACCGCCGCCTCTGGATGCGTGGTTAATCTTCGACTATCAAGGCGTCAAGCGCGCCTTGAACGATCACGGCATCTTCAGCTCGCATGTGCCCGCCCCTCCCAACTGGTTCATCTTCTCTGACCCGCCCAGCCACACCAGACTGCGCACTCTCATCTCGCAGGCTTTCACTCCGCGCATGGTGGCAAGTCTTGAGTCGAGCATCCGGCAGCTCTCGCATCAGCTTCTTGACGCGGTTGCAGGCCGCGGCGAAATGGATCTTGCCTCGGAGTATGCTGTCCCGCTTCCCATGATGGTCATCGCGAAGATGATTGGGATGCCGCTTGTGGAATGGCCTCGCTTCAATCGATGGAGCGATGTCATTCTGCAACTCAGTCACACTCGCTCCACCGCGGAACAAGCAGCAATCGCTGTCAACGAGTTCAGGGCTGTTTCTGCGGAGATGTGTGCCTATCTCGGCGAAATGATCAAGCGAAGGAAAACGATGCCGGAGGACGACCTTTTAACCCGGCTCGTAACCGCTGAAATCGATGGCCAGCGGCTTACGTTGGAAGAGATTCTCGGGTTCGTTCAGCTCCTGATGGTAGCTGGCCAGGAAACGACCACCAACCTCGTCAACAACACGGTTCTATGCCTGATCGAGCATCCCGACCAAAGATCCAGGTTGGAGCAGCGGGCCGACCTGATACCGTCAGCGATCGAAGAGGTCTTGCGTTTCCGCTCGCCGGTTCAGTGGGTGATGCGAACTCCGAAACGAGAGGTCGAGATCTCGGGCTGCACGATTCCCGCCGGCAAGCTGGTGTTTGCGATGATCGGATCTGCAAATCGCGATTCAACTCAGTTCGCCCGCGCAGCAGATTTTGATATCGAACGCAACCCCAATCCTCACCTGGCCTTTGGGCACGGGATACACTTCTGCCTGGGAGCATCATTGGCTCGACTTGAAACGCGCATCGCCCTTTCAGACATTCTGGAACGGCTCAAGGATTTCGAACTCGCGACAGGTGAGCCCTGGGAGCCGCGACAGGCACTGAATGTGCTCGGTCCGGTGCATCTGCTCATCCGATTTCGCCCCGCTTCTGCTTCGGCCTGAGCCTGGGCAGTGAGCCGGCGCACCCGGCGGAATATGCCAAACTTCCGAGAAACACGACCTTGCGGTATACTGGTTGAAGCCTCAAGTGGGCAGGGGTGTCCCTGTCTCAAGGCAAATGCGGCGGAATTTACCCCTTTCGCCGGACAAAGAGAAGAAAATGCCCAAGTTGAAGACCCATACGGGCGCGAAAAAGCGCTTCAAGAAGACTGGAACCGGCAAAATTGTCCGGCATCAGACCAAGACGCGCCATATCCTTTCGTCCAAATCGCCAAAAGTGAAACGGAAGCTCGGCAAGAAAGTTCTTGTTTCAGACGGCGATTTCGCGAAGGTCGCGCGCATGATTCCCTACGCCTGACCATTGCATGGAGCAGCTCTTTGGATGAGGGCTGTGCCACAAATGCATACGGGCCAAAGCAAGGCCCCCGCCAGTCCAAACAGCGTCTGGACCGGCGAGAGATCAGGCACGAATGAGCGAGTGAAGAGGTTCACCGCGCCACCCCAAGGGTCGCGCCTCCTGCCTCCAGCCGCCTGACATACGAACGCAAAACGGAGAAGCACCATGCCTCGTGTAAAACGCAGTACCAAGCGCAGCGACCGCCGCAAAAAGATTCTTGATCGCGCTAGCGGCTACTTCCTTACCAAATCCAAGCTCTACCAGGCTGCCCAGGAAGCCGTCGAGCGCGGCCTCAAGTTCGCCTATACCGGCCGCCGCCAGAAGAAGCGCCAGTTCCGTTCCCTGTGGATTGTCCGCATCTCCGCCGCTGCCAAGCTCAACGGCACCAGCTACTCGCAGTTCATCAACGGGCTGAAGAAGGCCGGCGTCGAGCTCGATCGCAAGATCCTCTCCGACATCGCCATCAAGGATCCCGCGGGCTTTACCAAGCTGGCCGAGCAGGCGAAAGCCGCTCTCGCCAGCAAATCCGCCGCCTGAGCTCGAGCCTCCGCGTATTGCCAACGGCCTGGAGCTTAGCTCCGGGCCGTTCTGCTTTTATGACCATTGAGGCTGCGCCTCACTCAGTGATTTATTCTGGGGTTTCGCCATGACCAAAGAAGCAATCCCCGATCTGACGGAGTTCAGTGACTCCGCGCTCGATAAAGCCTTTGCTACGCTGGAGAAACAAGCCAGCGACGATGCCGCCACACTCGGTTCGCCCGAGGCGGTCGAGGCCTTCCGCCTGAAATGGCTTGGCCGGAAGCAGGGTCTGCTCAAGGAGGTCTCCGGCCGTTGGCTGAAGGCTTCTCCCGTTGAGGCCAAAAAGGCCTTGGGCCAGCGCTTCAACGCATTGAAAACGAGGGTGGATGCCCTGCATGAGGCAGCTCAGGGCACGGGCCCGACCGACGCCGCCCTCGCCGCCGAGGCCATCGACATCACACTGCCGGGCACGCGCCGCCTCATCGGCGCCGAGCATCCCATCACCCGCACCCTCAACGAGATCACGAGCGTCTTCGCGGCCTTGGGTTATTCGGTCGGCGTCGGCCCCGAAGTCGAGACCGACTACTACAACTTCGAGTGCATGAACTTCCCGCCCGGCCATCCCGCGCGCGACACGCAGGACACGCTCGTCGTCGCCAACCAGGACCGCCGCCCCCTGCGCGATCGTCTGCTGCTGCGCACCCATACCTCGCCCGTGCAGATGCGCACCATGGAGTCGCAACCGCCGCCGGTCCGCATCGTGATTCCCGGCAAGGTTCATCGCAATGATGCGCAGGACGCCACCCACTCGCCGATCTTTCACCAGGTGGAAGGCCTCTGCGTCGACACGCAATATCACCTTCAGCGACCTCAAGGGCACGCTCGACCACGCCATGAAGGCGCTGTTCGGATCCTCGGTCAAGACGCGCTTCTTTCCATCGTTCTTCCCGTTTACCGAGCCGTCGGCCGACGTGCAGATCAGCTGCATTTTTTGCGGTGGCAAAGGCTGCCGCAAGTGCAAGCAATCGGGTTGGATCGAGCTGCTGGGTTGCGGCATGGTCGACCCCGCGGTCTTCGCTTTCGCAGCAGAAAAACAGCCCGCCTATGATCCGAAAAAGATCTCCGGCTTCGCCTTCGGCATGGGCGTCGAGCGCATAGCCATGATGAAGTACGGCATCAGCGAAATCGGCCAGTTTTACGCGGGCGATATGCGGTTTCTGGGGCAGTTCGAATGAGAAGCGGAGTTAGCGGCGTTAGCTGCGCTTCGCGCATTAGCGGAGTTAGCACGACACGGAGCATGCAGTGGCCAGACCAAAGAGCTATCGAGAACTGATTGTGTGGCAGAAGGCAATGAGCCTTGCGCTTCAGGCATATCAACTGAGCCGTAGCTTACCGAAGTTAGAACTATTCGGGCTATCCGACCAGATCAGACGTTCTGCTGTTTCCGTGCCGAGCAACATCGCTGAGGGGCACGGAAGACTGACGGATTTGCAGTTTAGGCATTTCTTGGGCAACGCGCGAGGGTCGCTATACGAATTGCAAACCCAGATTGAATTGGCCGCCGACTTCGGCTATTTCGACAATGAAAGCTTGCAGAGATTTCAGGGTCAGAGTTCAGAAGTAGCGCGGTTGATAAACGGCTTACTGGCCTCGCTCAGTGATTACGAGCAAGCCGAGGCTCTGGTGAGCACCGCTAACCCCGCTAACTCCGCTAGCGCCGCTTCAAAAAGGCTTCGTCCATGAAGATTCTTACAAAGTGGCTCCGCAATTATCTTCCCGTTCTTGCCGTCTCCGACGCCCAACTCGCCGAAGACCTTACCCTGCGCGGCATCGCCGTTGAAGGCATCTATGATCTCGGCCCCGGCAACGGCTCGCTCTACGAGATGGACATCACCACCAACCGCGTCGACGCCATGAACCACTACGGCATCGCGCGCGAGGCAGCTGCAATTTACGGTGTTGAACTCAAGCCGCTCGATATTGCACTTCCCGAACCCCAGCCGTCCGCCAAGGACTTTTCCGTGCGCATCGAAGCCGAAGACGCCTGCGGCCGCTTCACCGCGCGCGTTCTGCGCAATGTCACGATCGGCGAATCGCGCGACTGGTTTCCCGGCGCCGAAGTCGCCACATACTTCAAGCTGCTCGAGCAGAAGCAAATATCCAACGCTGTCGATGCCACCAACTTTGTCTGGCTCGCCATGGGCCAGCCCACGCATGTCTTCGACCTGGACAAGATTGAAGGCGGCATCGTCGTTCGCCGCGCACGCAAAGGCGAGAAGCTCAAGACTCTCGACGGCGTTGAGCGCATGCTCGATCCGGAAGATCTCATCATCGCCGACCATGCAAAGCCGCTGGGCCTCGCCGGCGTCATGGGCGGCTGGGACACGATGATTACGCCCTCCACGACGAATGTGCTGGTAGAGGCCGCGTGGTTCGAGCCCATGGCCGTGCGCCGCACCGCGCGCCGCCACGGCCTGCACACCGATGCCAGCCATCGCTTCGAGCGCGGCGCGGACTTCAACGCTGGTCCCGTCGCTTCGGCGCTCGTCAGCCGCATTCTGCTTGCCAACGGCGGCTCCATCGAAGGCGATCTCGTTGACGTGCGCGTTTCCGCACTCGAAGGCCGCACCGCCAACCGCGCACCGATTTCCCTCGCGCTGAGCGAAGTGCACCGCATCCTCGGCACCACCGTCGACAAGGAAGGCATCACGGCCGCGACCGTTGAGAATGTGCTGTCCGCGCTCGGCTGCGGCCTCACATCCACAATGCCCGCGCATGCCAACGACGCTGCATGGCAGGTCAGTCTGCCCAGCTGGCGCCTCGATCTTGAACGCGAAATCGACCTCATTGAAGAAGTTGCGCGCGTCTACGGCTACAACCGTTTCGCCAACACGCTGCCCTCGTTTGGCGAAGGCGTGCGGGCGCTGCCCTGGGCCGAGAGCGAGTCCACCGTGCGCCGCACTCTGCTCGCAGCCGGATTCCACGAAGCCATCGCGAGCACCTTCTGCTCCGCCGCTGAGGCCGCGCTCACCGCGCCGCAGCCGGGCCTGGTGGTGCCGCTGGGCAATCCGCTCAGCGAAGAGGCTGGCGTGCTGCGTCCCTCGCTCGTTCCCGGCATGTTGACCATGGTCGCTGGCAATCTGCACCGCGACGTCAGCGATGTGCGCCTGTTCGAACTCGGCACCGTCTTCAGCGGCACCACGGAAAAAGTTGACGAGCGCCCCGCCCTTGCATTCGGCGCGGCGGGCAGCCTGCCCGAACAGAGTTCGCTCCATCCTCCGCGCAGCGTCGAATTTCATGATCTCAAGGGCGCGGTGGAGCAGGTGCTTCGGCGCTTTGATGCGCGCTCCCTCTACTTCGACCGCTTTCCTCCAGAGGCCGGGCTCACCCCTGCGTGGCTTCATCCCTACCGTGCGGCACGCGCCGTGGTTGATGGCATCACCGTGGGTTGGTTCGGCCAGCTGCATCCGAGCGAGGCCGCGGCCCGCAAGCTGAAAGAGCCTGTGCTCGTTGGAGAACTGTATCTCGACCGGCTTTACAAGATGCCGTTACGCAAACCTGCCGCGCGGGAAATTTCGCGCTTCCAGCCCGTGCGCCGCGATTTTTCGCTCATTGTTGACGAAAACATTCCCTGGCAAGCCATTGACCGAGCGCTCGCTTCCCTCGAAATCCCGGAGCTGGTCGAGTGGAGCGTGCGCGAAGTATTTCGCGATGCGCGCCTTGGCGCGCACGAGTACTCGCTGCTGATGGGCGCCACCTTTCAGGCCCCCGACCGCACCCTGCGCGAAGAGGAGCTGCAAAGCTTCCAGTCGCGTGTCGTTGAGGTTGTTGCCAAGGCCGGCGCGCGGCTGCGCACTTAACGCCCATCGCGGCTCTCGTTGGCGCTATACTTGCACGGAAAGCTCGACCTGCGGAGGTCAAATTTCATGTCGCAATCTTTGTGGAAATCCGATGTCGCTGAAGAGCCGCAGACGGAGCAACATACCATGGATTCACCGGTGGAGCCGACCGCTCTCGCTCTGAGCGCGAACGATTTTTCAGCTCTTGAAGAGCGCATCCTGCGTGCTATTGAACTCGTCAAACGCGAGCGGCAGGCCCGTACTGCGGCCGAGGAGCGCGCCGCCAAAGCCGAGGCCCAGCTCACCGAGCAGGCCCCAGTCGTCGAACAATTGAAGCAGGAGGTGCGCTCCCTGCGCACCGAGCGCGATCAGGTGCGGCAGCGCGTTGAGCGGCTGCTTTCCCAACTCGATTCACTCGAACTGTGAGGTAGGCATGGCCCAAAACATTCCGCAACGCCCCGGCGGTCACACCTCGGTGACCATCTACGACCAGACCTATCACCTCACCGGACAAGACCCCGAACACATCCGCCATCTCGCTGCACACGTCGATGCCAAGATGCGCGCCGTGGCCGCGCAGGGCCGCACCGTGGACTCGCTGCGCGTGGCCGTGCTGGCCGCGCTCAATCTGGCCGACGAGCTTTCGCAGGCTGGCGGCGCGATGTGAGCCTCGGTCATGCGCGTGTCGCTACGCTGCGCGGATTGCTCGACGAAGTGCTCGAAGAAGAGCGTCAAACGGGCTCCTGAGCTTCGTCGTTTTCGCTCTGACGTATGTCGCTCCGTTTCGGCACAACGATCCAAATCAAGAAAGCGCAAGAACGTATCACACCGCGCCGGTTCAATACAAGACTTGTAATTCTTCGCCAGTACCCCTACTATCCGCAATAGAAACCGGCCTGCAAAGCAGGTGGGTGGTCAACGCTGGTTGAACCAACATTCATGAACAGGGGCTCGACTCGATAATCGGTTCTGTGTGCCGTGTCCGCCAGTCCGGAATGCCTAATGAACCGCGGAGAGCTCCACCGTCTTTGGACGGGTTCACCAGCGCATCATTCACGGCCCAGTGGGCCGGATTCTACCTTCCTTCGATTCTGCCTTTGAAAAGTGCATTCTCCTCGGCAGCAGAAACTCGAACCCATATAGCACTTTCGGAATTGGTGCAGTTCGCGCACTCAAGTAGCTTTTCTTAAGAAGAAGCCACCCTTCGCAGCGCTTAAAAAGTCTACGTGTATACCAAAAGTGCTCTAGCACAGGCCTGAGGCGATATTCTTGTTCAGGTGTATCCCGTTCTCATTCACATCGGCCCCTTTCTCATCCCGTCCTACGGCGCGATGGCGGCGCTCGGCATATTGTTCGCGCTGACGCTTGCGTTGCGTACGGCTCGCATCCTGGGCGTTAATCCAAATCATCTTTGGAATCTCTGCATCGTCGCACTCTTTACCGCGCTCGCGGGGTCGCGCCTGCTGCTGGTCATCGTCAACTGGACCGTCGTACGCCGTCATCCCATCTGGTTGTTCAGCCTGGCCATGATCCATCATCCGCTGCTCGCAGCCGTCGGCTCATTCTTTGCGCTGATCGCCGCGGCAATCTATGCTCGCTGGCGACGAATGCCCCTGCGCAGCACTGCCGACGCCGTGGCTGCGCCGCTGGCACTCTGCCTCGCGTTTGAGCAATTCGGCGCACTGCTGGCCGGTTCGGGCTACGGCACTGAAACCTCTGTGCGCTGGTCTGTCGTCTACACCAATCCGCTGGCAGCGCGTTGGAGCGGCGCTCCGCTTGGTGTCCCGCTGCACCCCGTGCAGGCCTACGCAGCGCTCGCCTTCCTTACTATTGCCATCTCGCTTCTGGTCTGGCTGCCGTATCGCCGCCAGCACGGAGATATCGCCGGACTCTGGCTTCTCTCGACTGGCGCCGCCGTTTATTTTACTGAGTTCTGGCGCGATCCCGAAGGCCGCGGCGCCTTGCTCCATGGCTCGTTGGATGGCCCGCAGGTCGCTGCCATCGCACTCGTGCTGGCCGGCGCGCTCCTTCTTCGCCAGCGTGTGAGTGCGTGCACCGCAGAAGCGGCCGCCGCCGACGCAACCAAAAACGCGGACCTGACTCCGCCGTCCAGTCAATCCGAGCGCGTCGATGCAACCCGACATGCCGACGAAACATACCAGCGAGGCACATCATGAGCGACGCCCGCTCCATCGCTGTGCCGATCGAGGCAGCCGGTCAGAGGCTCGACCATTTCCTTGCCACGCAACTTGAAGGTGTCAGCCGTTCGCGCGTGCAACTGCTGCTCGATCAGGGCGACGTGCTCGTCGATGGTGTGCGCGTCAAGCCCGCGCTCAAATTGCGCGGCGGCGAGCAGATCGTCATCACCGGCGAACCACGCCCCGCTCCCCTCAAAGCCACGGCTGAAGACATTCCGCTCGATGTGATCTTTGAAGACGACCATATCGCTGTCGTCAACAAGCCTGCAGGCATGATGGTGCATGCCGGCTCTGGCCAGAATGAAGATGCGCGCAGCCGCGGCACACTGGTCAACGCACTGCTTTATCGGTTTCAGGCACTTTCTTCCACCGGCGGCGAGCTCCGCCCCGGCATTGTGCACCGTCTCGACAAAAACACCAGCGGCCTGATCGTTGTGGCCAAGAACGACGCCGCTCATGCTGCCTTGGCCGAGCTATTCTCCAGCCGCCAAATCAGCAAGACTTACATTGCGCTGGTGCACGGCGCCGTGGAGCGGCAAAAGGGGACGATCAATACCGCCATCGGCCGCGACCCGATCCGCCGCACCCGCATGACTGCGCGACCTAACGAAAATGCCCGCTCCGCCGTCTCTCACTATGAAGTGATTCGCCGCCTCACTACCCGATTTGGCAAGTTCACGTTGGTCCGTGTGCGCATTGAGACTGGGCGCACTCATCAGATCCGCGTCCACATGGCGTCCATCGGCCACCCCGTTGTGGGTGATACGCTTTACGGCGCTTCAAGCCAACTCACTGACCTGGTCGCTTCCCAGGCCGCACAATCCAAAGCTGCGCGGCGCAAGTCAGCGCCGGAAAAGCTTCGCCTCGACCGCAATTTTCTTCATTCCGCGAACCTCGAGTTCACGCACCCTAAAACCGGCAAGTTGCTAAAGATTGAAGCGCCGCTTCCGGATGAATTGAATCGATTCCTCGTCCAGCTTGAGAACGATCCTGGCGTTACCGCGCCAGCCGTTGCAATAAGGCCGGGGCGTAATTGATAAAATGAGAGAGATATGATTCGAACGATCCTTGGCCTTTTCCTTGCCGCGGCTATCCCCGTCGTCTCCCTGCAAGCTCAGCAGCCCGCAGCGCCGCCGGCAGCCCCGGCTGCGCAGGCCCCCAATGGCCAGTCCGCGCAGGATTCAACCGATCAGAACGCGCCCACGATCCGCCTGGGCGTCAACGAGGTCAACCTCATCTTCACCGTGACCGACAAGCACGGCCATTACATTCCCAACCTCAAGCTGAACGACTTTGCCCTGCTCGACGACCAAAAAGCGCCGGAACGAGTCAACGCCTTTCACCAGCAAATCAATCTTCCGCTGCGCGTCGGCGTCGTCATCGACGCCAGTACCTCAATTCGCTCGCGCTTCCAGTTTGAGCAGCAGTCTGCCACTGAGTTTCTGTTGGAGACTCTCAAGTCCAACAAGGACCGCGCCTTTGTGATGGGCTTTGACGTCACGCCCACGGTCGAACAGGACTGGACGGACAACCTCGATGCTCTCGAAACCGGCATCAACCGCCTGCGTCCGGGCGGCGGCACGGCGCTGTTCGACGCCGTCTACACCGCCTGCCACGACAAGCTGCTCTCCGATCGCGACACCGAGCCAGTGCGCAAGGCCATGATTCTCATCTCCGACGGCGACGACAACCAGAGCCGTGTTCATACCGATGAGGCGATCAAGAATGTGCCAGCGCGCCGAAACCATCATCTACGCCATCAGCACCAACTGGACCCCCAGCCGCGGCAAGGGCGACAAGGTCCTCAGCGACATGGCCGAGGCCACCGGCGGCCAGGTCTTCTTCCCGCCCTCCGTCGAGGAAATGTCCTCCAGCTTCAAAAACATTGAAGAGGAGCTGCGCAGCCAATACGCGCTCAACTACTCTCCTGCCGATTTCAGAGACGACGGCGCATTCCGCACGATTTATCTCTACTGCACCGACCGTCGATACCAGGTGCGTGCCAAAAAGGGATACTTCGCACCCCGCCCATAGAGCTTCGTGAACCAAGCGGTGAGGTTCGTCGCTCTTCGATCCGGTGCATTTTCTTCGCTATTTCGCGATGAAGGATGCGCCGGTTTCATTTCAGGCCTGCCTTCCATTCTCCGGACCATTCTGGCGCCGTTCTGTGATTCTTACGGTTTTCGACTTCTGTCTTCCTTCCAACTCGCGATGAAATAACAAAAGGGGACTCAAAAAGTTCCCCATGGAGTCATCTGCCAGGCAAGCGACTCTTCGCGCCATCTGGCAAACACCCACAACGCGAAGAAGGCCGCGGCAGCATTGTGCCTTGAGGAGAAAAATTCCGTGATCCGGCAAGCCATCTCGTGCGACATCTGCGGAACAGAAATGCAGGGCACCAATCACTGGTTCGTGGCCTACGACCACGGCGGCGAACTCCGCGTCAGCGAGTGGACCTCGCGCAACCGGCTGCGCGCCGGAGCCAGGCACCTGTGCGGACACACCTGCCTGCACAAGCTGGTGGATGACTTCATGGCCCGCACCCTGTCTGCAAGAACCCACTCAGTTGCAGCGGATTTGGCAACGGAATTGAAAGATGAGCCGCTGAATCAGCAGAAAGCAGGCCATCGTGCCGCCGCCCGCAACGACGCCAGCCTCACCGCGCTTTCCACGCCGCTCATCGGAGATCCGATGCATCTCTGCGGCGACGAAGTCGAATCGTCCGCGCGGCTCATTGCGCCGTCGGAGCCCGTTCCTCCCGCCCTTGTGAAGACGCAGGCAATCGCTCGATTGCAGGTCGTTGTACCCCAGCCAGCCGTCGGTCTCGACGATGTGCTGATCCCGGATACACCTAGCTATTCTTCGCGCGTCTGGCGTGCTGAAGCCTGGAAACGCGAACGGGAGCGCGAAGAGCACGCTGCGCACCAACCTTCCGCGACCGCGCGCCGCCGGTCCAACGCGTGAGCTTGCCTCAGCCAAACCTCGGCTGACCAAGCCCCTTTTCGTCGGGTGGCCGACTTTGTATCCCTGACCCCCTGATCACTGTTTCTCAAGCAGCTTCATCAACCCCGTCTCGTCGAGCACCGGCACCTTCAACTCCTGTGCCTTGTCCAGCTTCGATCCTGCCTCTTCTCCCGCCACCACGTAGCTTGTCTTCTTGCTGACGGAGCCCGCCACCTTGCCGCCTGCGGTTTCAATCCTCGCCTTGGCTTCATCGCGCGTCAGCGTCGGCAGAGTCCCGGTTAGCACGAATGTCAACCCATCCAGTTGCGTCGAGCGCTGCTTCTTCTCTGCGGTCATCTTCACGCCTGCGATCTGCAGCCGCTCAATCAGTTCACGGTTCGCGGGCCGCGCAAAGAAGTCGGTAATCGCTTCGGAGATGCGGGGGCCTACCTCTTCTACGCGCTCGAGCTCTTCCGCGCTCGCGTTCATAATTGCGTCCATCTCGCCAAACTCCTGGGCAATTGCCTCCGCGGTGCGCTCGCCCACAAACCGGATTCCCAGGCCCATCAAAGCCCGCGCCAGTCCTGCATGTTTGCTGCGCTCAATCTCTGCGAGCAGCGTCCGGGCGGATTTGGCCCCGAAGCGATCCAGGCTCACCAGTTGCTCCTCGGTGAGCGAGTACAGATCCGCCACGCTGCGCACCATCCCACGCTCCACCATCTGCGCTACTGCCGCTTCCCCCAACCCCTCGATGTTCATCACCCCGCGGCTGCCCCAGTGCTCCAACGCTCCGCGCAGCAGGGCAGGGCAATCCAGGTTCACGCAGCGGTAGTCGGCCTCTCCCTCTTCGCGAACGGCCGCCTGTCCGCATACCCCGCAATGGGTCGGGTACACAAACTTTTCGGTGCCGCGTGGATGCTCGGCGTCTTCCACGATCTCTGCGACCTTGGGAATCACGTCGCCGCCGCGTTCCACTTTCACCCAGTCGCCAATCCGCAACCCCATGCGCTCGATCCAGTCCGCATTGTGCAGCGTGGCCCGGCTGATGGTGACGCCGCCTACGAATACCGGGTTCAACATGGCTGTCGGGGTCAGCTTCCCGGTGCGCCCGGTGGTGATCATGATGCCGAGCATTTGGGTGATCGCCTGTTCCGCCGAAAATTTGTAGGCGATCGCCCAACGCGGGGCGCGCCCCGTGTAACCCAGCCGCTGCTGGGTGTTCTGCGCATCCACCTTCAAAACTACGCCGTCGATGTCGTAGCCCAGCGTCTCTCTCCGCTTTTCTGCCGCATCGACAAATTTCATCATCTCTTCAACCGTGTGCACGCGCCCGCGATGCGGATTCACACGGAAGCCGAGCGCCGTCAACGCATCGAGAGTCGCCTCCTGCCCGATGGCGAGATACTCGCCCTGGCTCAACAAAAAGTATGCGTACACGTCCAGCCGCCGCTGCGCCACGATGCTCGGCTCCATGGTGCGCAGCGTGCCTGCTGCCGCATTGCGCGGATTCACCGCGGGGGGCAATCCCTGCGCCTCCCGCTCCTTGTTCATCTGTTCGAAGGCCTTCTGCGGCATGACCGCTTCGCCGCGCACCTCGAAGTCCGCCGGTACACCAGCCTTCTTCAGCCGCTCCGGCGATATGCTCAACGGCACGCTCCGGATGGTGCGCACGTTCGTCGTTACGTCCTCGCCGATCTGCCCATCGCCGCGGGTCAATCCGCGCACCAGCCGCGCACCACCATCGGGAGCGCCCTCGTAGTGCAGCGCCAGGCTCAACCCGTCCAGCTTCAGTTCGCCGGTGTATTCCACGGGAAGGCCTCCAGCCAGTTCATGAACGCGCCGGTCCCAGTCGCGCAACTCCTCCTCGGTGTAGGCATTGTCCAGGCTCAACATGGGCCGCGAATGCCGCACCTTCTGGAAGCCTTCCGCCGGCTTGCCGCCCACACGCTGCGTCGGCGAGTCCGGCGTCAACAATCCAGGATGTTCCTTCTCAAGCCGCTTCAACTCATTCATCAGCACGTCGTACTCCGCGTCGCTGATCTCCGGTGCGTCCATCACGTAATACAAGTGCTCGTGCCGCCGCAACTCCGCGCGCAACTTCTCCACCCGCTGCGCCGCCTTCTCCTTTTTGTCCTTCTCATCCATGGGCAGGATTATAGGATGCGGCGCTGGCCCCACTCAGCACGCTAATAGGCCCATTCGTCGTGCCGCATTGGCTCCGATTTGCCCAACGGCAAAAATTCGCCAGCCCCGCCAACTCCGCTAACTCCGTCGAGTCCGCTACCCACGCCAACCCGTTACTATGAATTCCAGCGAACTATGGAGCCCATCACTCACTTTCTTACTGGCGCCTGCATCGGCCGCGCCGGCCTCAACCGCAAAACCGCCTACGCCACACTAGCCGCCGTGCTGGCCGCCGAGGCCGCCGACATCGACATCCTTTGGGGTTTCGCCGGGCCAGTCGAAGAGCTGAAGCACCATCGCGGAATCACCCATACTTTCATCGGAGCCCCCGTGGTGGCCGCTGTGATCGTGGCAGCCGTATGGCTGTTGCATCGTTGGCGAGAGGGTCGTCGCCTTCGCAGAGCCGCGGTGCTCGAACGGGACGGACAGCCCGCCGCGCTGCATCAGCCGGTACGTTGGCTCTGGCTCTACTTCGCCGCGCTCATCGCGGCTTTCAGCCACATCTTGCTCGACTGGACCAACAATTACGGCGTCCGCCCCTTTTTCCCCTTCAACCCGCGCTGGTATGCAGGCAGCTTCTTCTTCATCGCGGAACCTGTCTTGTGGGTCCTGCTCATTGCGGCTCTCATCATCCCCAGCCTGCTGGGCCTCGCCGACCGCGAAATAGGCGTGCGGCGCGTCGCGTTCCGAGGCCGAGCCTGGGCCATCTTCGCTTTGTGCGGCTTTGTCGTCTTAGGTTGCTGGCGCTGGGCAGAGCACGCGCAAGCCGGGGTAATGCTTCAGAACACCCAGGTCGCCTCCGCGCCGATCAAGCGCTTCGCCGTTGAGCCTTATCCTGTCAATCCGTTTCATTGGCACGCAATTCTTCAAACCGACAACTTCTACCAGACTGCCGAAATCAATACCAATGCTGGCTCCATCGATAGCGATCCCGAGCGCGATGTCATCTACATGCCCGCCGACACGCCCGCCGTTGAGGCCGCCAAGCGCACATCCCTCGGCCAGGTCTATCTCGACTGGGGAACATGGGCCGTGGTCCGCGACCTGGGCCAGGAACCTGTGCCCGCCATGGCGCCTCCCCAACTGCCCCCCAATCGCACCTGGACCACCGTGGAGTTCTCTGACCTGCGCTTTGCCTACTCGTTTCGCGGCACCGGCCGGCCCACTGGTCCATCGCCACTGAGCGGCTGGGTCTATATCATCGACGGGCGTGAAGACGCAGGCGAGGCCATCGGCGGCCGCGAGCAGAAATAGCACCGGCAAAGCTGCCCGCACCCCTGATCCGTTGTGATCGCCGCGTGCCCTCCTCACAAAACGCCAGAATCACTCTCGAATTTCACCCACTCAAGAAGACTCAACGTGCGCCATCCAATCAGCTGACGATCGCGAAAAAATCGCCTGAATTGCGTGCCAAATCGATCGAGGTCGTGATAGTTTCATCACCAGCCTGAGGTCAATCCCAAGCACCGTTCAGAGTTGGGTTGAAGAGGGGGCTCTCAGCGGCGGTTGATCCATCCGGCATCCTTTCTGAAAGTACTGAAGGAGACCCCAATGGCATATTGCAGCGGTTGCGGTGCAACTCTGAATGACGAAGCAGCGTTCTGCGCAAGCTGCGGCAAGCCGACAGGCTCGCACCAACCGGCTTCATCAGCCGCCGAAAACTCAACGAAATCCGACTGGACGCAGGTGCCTTCCACGCCGGTCGCGCCGCCAGCCGGCGCCTCAGGCGACGGCTGGACGTCAGCCCCTTCGACCCCGACTGCGGTTCCACCCAGCGCACCAGCTTCGGGCTGGACCCAGGTTCCCTCGCAGCCCCAGATTTCCCAGCCCCAGGTTCCCCCGTCCCAAGTCCTGTCCCAGCCGGTTGCACCGCCGGTTAGCACGCAGGGCGAGGGTTGGACACCCGCCACTCCACCTCCTGCAGTTCCGGCCAGCGGGTCGAGTTCCGGTTGGTCACAGGTTCCGTCCCAGCCCGTGGCACCGCCATCCACTTCGCCCGCGGGCGGCTGGACGCCACCCCCTCCGCCCCCGCCTCCCGTTTCAGCGAGCACTTCGGGCCCCGGATGGACGCCAACCTTTGCCCCTCCGCCCGCGCCGCCGGGGAGTGGCCCCGGATCGACGCAGGGTGCCGCGCCACCGCCTGGCATGCCGGGCGCGCCGCCATTTGCGGCATCTGCGCTGACATCGAACATCGCGGGTGCGCTCTGCTACCTTCTAGGCTTCATCACTGGAGTTTTGTTCCTCGTGATGGAGCCGTACAAAAGGGATCGGTTTGTTCGCTTTCACGCGTTTCAGTCCATCCTCTTCTGCTTTGCCTGGATTGTTATTCAAATGGGGTGGAGGATCTTTTGGGGACTCCTCCTTGATATCAGCGGAGCCCTCTACGTTGTTGGAGCCCCGCTGCGCCTTCTCATCTCTTTAGGGTTCTTTCTCTATTGGCTCTATGTGATGTACCAGGCGTATCAACAGAAGGAGTACCGCATCCCGATCATTGGGGCAATCGCCGCGCAGCAAGCGGGATAGCAACCCCGGTTTACCCGCGTTGGAACCGAGGAATTTCGCCCGAGGAGAATTGAAAATAGCCTGGTTCCTTTTGCGGCCGGACGATGTCAACCCCCTCAACTGCCGATTAGGGCCAAGCTCCTTCGAACACTTGAAAGAGAATCCATCGAATTTTGCAGATTATTTCCGGTCCAGGGCTAAACTCAAACCAGAAATACAGGACGCGGGCTCCGATCATCGCGAAGCCTCGTAAAGGCGAAGACCAAATGCCATCAAAAGGCGCGAAAGTGTCGCCAAAATGCAGGCAAATGCGGGCAAAAATGAGCAAATAACATCATGCCGATTGATTATCTTGCTCAATCCAAGAGGGTTAATTGTACTAACCGGAAAAACGCGATCGCTGGCTGTGAAACTGTGAATCTGTGCCGTCGCGCCGGTATTTTCCTCGCATGGAATAAAAAGTTTTGTTCATCCTGCAATTCTTACCGGTTGACCCACTGAGGCGTGGCCCTCAGAATGGATACAGCGTTTCCTCGCCCTGGGACAGGTTCCCTGGGAATCTCGACCTTGAGGTATCCATGCCCGCCTATCTGCTGCTGATTGCCGCCATTCTGAGCCGCGTTGTGCCCCATCCCGGCTGGCTTAATTTCACCGCCGTGGGCGGTGCTCTGCTCTACTTTGGCGCGCGGCGCTCATGGCGCGAGATGCTGGCCCCTCTGGCCGCCCTCATGGCGACGGACTATTGCCTCACCGTCTTCAGCTATCACTATGCGTTCCAGTGGCAGGCATACGTCACCACGTGGGCATGGTATCTAGCGGTTATGGCGCTGGGATGGATTCTGCTTCATACGCGCACTACGTTTGTCCGCGTCGCCGCCGGTGTCGTACTTGGACCCACTTCCTTCTTTGTGATCTCGAACTACGCCGTGTGGGCCTCGGGCGGTATGTATCCTCGCACCCTTGCGGGACTGGAAACCTGCTACGCCGCCGCCATTCCGTTCTATCGCAATGATGTGCTCTCTACCGCGATTGTCTGCGGCCTCGCCTTCGGCGTCCCGGTACTGGTGCGCCGTATGAAGGGTATTGAGCCCCATCCGGCCCTCGCCGCGAAGTAATCCATCAGTCAAATTCCGTTTGGTTGGCTGCTGATCACAGCACCGGCGCCCCGCTGCGCCGTTTTCTGAGCCACCACCACAGGAACCCTCCTACAGCCAGCACGAACACCACAACGAACGCGGTCAGTGCGTGATGGGCCACCAGGTCCACGGCGCCCGGTCCCAGTTTCAGCACCAGGAGCGCCAGCAGCAGCCAACGCACCATCCGCCCGCAAAAAACCGCAAGCATGTACGGCAAGACCCTCATTTCAAAAACCCCGGCAGCAAAGACGAAAATCTTCCAGGGCGTGGGCGGTGGCAGCATCGATGGAATCATGACGGCCAGAAATTCCTGCCGTTCAAACCGAAGCCGCAACTGTTCGAAACGTACTCGGTTTACGTGTTTCAGCAGAAAAAGCTCACCGCCCGCTCGTCCGATTCCGTAAGGCGCCAGTCCACCCACTGCCGAACCCGCCGCTGCCATCAGGCAATATGCCCAGAAGTGGGTCTTGTCATTCCACACCCACCCGGCGATAAACAGGTCCATCGGCACTGGAATTGATGAGGAGTCAAGCAGCGCAGCGGCTCCGGCACCCCAAAACCCGAGTCTCGCAAGGAGCACCAGCGCAACCTTCCACTTGGTGATCATTCGTGCCAAAAAAGCTTTCAAACGGGTCTCTTTCCGGCTGCTAATCCGTCCATTCCAAAAGAATCATTGTACGGTCCTTGGATGAACGAGGGCGGGATTGCCTGTTGTCTCGAAGATGAGAGAATAGATGGGAAGGACTCGCAACGGATTTCAAGGGCGCGCCCTTGAATCTCCTGCTGGATGAATGCCGATCACCGAATCCAAAACCACCGTGAACGAGCCAGACGAGCCCACCGGAGCCAGCCCGGAGACGGGCGGCCCCACCCCAAACGGCTCTCGCCCGCCGGATGGTGAACCTGATCGGCCTGTAATCTCGACTTCGCGTTGGATCGACTACAACACCCACGAACTGCTGGAGATGATCAGCGATCTCGAAGACGAGCGGCGTTGGGCTCGTCTGCGCGAGGGTATCTGGCTCGCGATCCTCATCCATGTGCTGGTTCTCTCTGCGATCACCTGGATTCCCAAATACGTGTTCAAGGTCCCGGCGGTCATCGACCCCTTCGATGCCATCAAGCAGCGCAAGGACCTGAGTTACCTTGATCTGCCTCCCGATGCCCTGCGGAACATTCAACCCAAGGTCAAGATCAAGCCGGTCCCTGAAAGACCACCGCAAATCGACAAGAAGACGCTGGAAGCCATGAACAGGGCGACGCCGCCACCTTTGCCGGTGCCCGAGAAGCAGCCCGACGTGCAGCCAACTGTTCAGCCGCCGCCTATCCCGCCGAAGGCGGAGTCGCAGTCTCAGTTTGAGGAGCCGAAGCCCCAGGCAGTCCCCGCCCGGCCCAACTTTGCCATGGGTTCGCAGAATCCTGCCGACCAGCTGCGCGATGCCATGCGAGGGGCAGCTCGCAGTCCCGGGGCGGGGGCCAGCAACCTGCCCTCTGGTGCGGGGCTGTCGAGGCATCCCGGCGCGGGTAGTGGCGGAGTTCAGATTCTCTCTGACCAGCAGGGGGTGGACTTCAATCCCTGGCTGCAGCGCTGGTACTGGGAGACGGAACACACCTGGGATCCTCTGATCCCCGATGAAGTCAATGCCCCGATTCTCAAGCAGGGGGCAGTCATCATCCGCTTCAAGGTGCTGCCCAACGGCCGCCTGATGGACGGCAGCATGGTCTTGGAGGGGCGTTCCGGCGATACGGGTCTAGACCGCGCTGCGTGGGGAGCTTTGACTGGCTCTAACTATCCTCCGCTGCCTAGAGAATTTCACGGACCGTATCTCGAGCTTCGCGCGGAGTTTCTCTATAACATGCAGCCCCGGTAAAGGGACCTTGGTTCAAGCAAGCCCTCTCTTCGCTGAAGGCCCGTGGCGATTGCGGAGACCCGCATTTTAAGTGCTCATGTCGGCCGAAAGCTCGGTCGTTGGCAGAGCTGTCGAACCGGGTGTGGGTGGATCGAGTTTGGCTCTCGGGTGCAGGAAAATGCCGTCCTGCTCGAGCAGTGCGTCATAAACCGCGGTGTGTCGCCAGTGGCGGGCCAGGGCGAAGGCACTCATGTTGGCGATCATTAACGGCAGCACCAGCCCATAGCCTCCGGTCATCTCAAAGATGATGAGGACGGAGGTCATCGGCGCGCGTACGACCCCGGCAAATACGGCACCCATGCCGACCACGGCAAAGGCTCCAATGGAATCGGCGGAATGGTGGAATACGGAGACGTCCAGATACCCCACCGCGCCGCCCAGCATTCCACCCATAAAGAGCGCGGGAGCAAAGATGCCGCCCGCGCCTCCGCTGGAATAGGAAGTAACCGTCGCGGCCAGCTTGAGAATGCATAGGCCCGCCATGGCTCCAACTGTCAAGCCGGAAGCGCCGGTGAGGGCCATGGTGAGGGTCTTATAGGGGTCCCCTGCAATACCGTTCACATGAAAGAACAGGATCGCCACTACAGCGAAACCGCCTGTTGCCGCGCCGCCAATAGCCGGATGCACCCATTTGGGAACCGCTGTGAGCTTTTTGAACCAGGCGCGGAGCCAGAGAAGCGAGTCGGTGAACGCCACGGAGACAAGAGCCGCCAAAAGACCCAG
Source organism: uncultured Acidobacteriaceae bacterium (assembly GCA_963800145.1). GTDB lineage: Bacteria > Acidobacteriota > Terriglobia > Terriglobales > Acidobacteriaceae > Telmatobacter. The sequence continues at coordinate 1,429,809 of CAWCZX010000003.1, forward strand.
CAACGCATACCAGATCAGCGACGAGTCATTGCCCAACTCATAATGCTTTGGCACGTGAAAAATGGGATTGGCGCCGAGAACGCGATTTTCTACGACGGCGGCCAGTGCCGCAGCCACAATCACACCGGAAAGCATGGTCTGGTCCAGATTGCCGATCAGCTCTTCCAACGTAAACGTAACAGCCGCGATCGGGGCGTTAAACGCTGCTGCGATGCCCGCTGCCATGCCCACTGATGTCATTCTGCGGCTGTTCTTCGGGCTGAATTTTCCGATGCGGGCCAGCATGTTGCTGACCCCGGCGCAGATGTGAACCGTCGGGCCTTCAACGCCCAGTGAAGCCCCCACGCCCAACTGCAGTGTGCACAGTACGAACTTGCCGATTGTCTCCTTCACGGAGACATATCCTGAGCGCGTGATGAATGCCACTTTTACCTGGGGAATACCGCTGCCTGCCGCCGCGGGAACCCAGTAATAGAGGCCGAGCCCTGCCGCAAGACCGCCGAGTGCCGGGCTGAGAATTGTCCAGAAAATCCAGGAATGCCCCGGGGCGGATGTGGCGCGATTGATAATTATCGCTTCAACCAAACCGCAGCTGATGTGAAAGGCCACCGCGGCCAGCCCGCACAATGCACCCGCGAGGATGGTGAAAACCAGCAATCGCTGGCGCTCGTTCGGCAGTCGGCTCATCAGCCATGCAACAAGGCGGCGATAAAGACCTGCCAAACCGACCCAATAATTCAATTTCGGCGAATTCTCAAGACTCGGGGGCTGCACACACTCAAGTATAGAAGTTGCGCCGGCGCTTCCCAGTTGCCTGTTATTCCGACCGAACCTTCCCTGCCATTGTCATCAGGATCGGAGGTCCCCGCCGCAGCGGAAAGTGAGCTCTGCGGTCGTCGTTGTGGCTGCATTCGTCTCATGCCCGGCGTCATCGATTGCTGTCAGATGATGCAACGCGAGCATCAAGGCGAAGATTTGACGAATCTGGGGGGGTACCCCCACGTTCTAAACTTATTAAATAATTGAATATAAACAGTTTATTGATAGAAACGAGCGCTTCAGCAGCGCATTAACGACCATATCGAGCGTGAAGGAGGAGGCACCGGAGAGGGATGGACCGGGTTCGAGCTCCTTCACCTTCATTTGAGTATGCACCTTCGCGCGAAATAATCGGCAAAAGCCGGCTGAAAGTTTTGCGAATAGAGTCAGGGGGTTAAGGGATGGCTCAGGCGGGGAGTACTTGACGCCACCCTCGGAGACCTAGCTGATCATCACGGCTTCGGCTCGGTGGCTCGCATGAATTCCGCCAAGTAGTCCTTCCAGACGGCTGCAACCGTATGCGTCCCGTGGCCGCGTGTCGCGTCGGAAATCGGGATCAGAATGAACTGCGCGTGCGGCATACGCTTGACCATCTTCTCGGCAATGCCCAGCTCCGGCGGGTTGATAAAGTCGTCGGCTGAATTGATCCACAGCACCGGCGTGATGATCTGTTCGAGGCGCGGGCTGGGATCATAGTTCCTGCTGGCGTTGAGATAGAAGATCATGTCATTGGCGTCGACCGAAGCCGTGCGCGCGAGATAGCGGTCCACAAATTGCTCCGCAAATTCACGGGTGGACGCCTGCTTCTGCATTTGCAGTGGGCTCGAGCCCATCACCAGGATAAGTTCATTTGCAGCCCGCAGCCCCTGCACGGGCTCAGTTTTATACTCACCGTTCATCCAGGCGGGATCGAGCTTGATGTTTTGGATCGCCATGTACCGCATCATTCGATTGCGGCCGGCAATCTGAACGGGCAAGCAGGCAAATGGTGCCAGCGCGTCCGCGAAACCCGGATAAGTCTCGCCCCACACAAACGTCTGCATGCATCCCATCGAGGTTCCGAGGATGAGGCGGAGATGATCAATCTGTATGTCGTCGAGCATCATGCGCTGGCTGCGCACCATGTCGTCGTAGTCGTATGCGGGGAAGCGGGCATGCAGGCCGTCGGAGGGCTTTGAGCTCTCGCCGTGACCGATGTCATCGAGCAGGATGATGAAGTATTTCGTGATGTCGAGCACCCCGCCTGGGATGAAAAGCACATCGGCAAACAAGGGGTTCAAGAGTGAGTGCGCATTGCCTCCGGTTCCATGCAGCAGGAGGACTGCGTTGTCTACGTGGCCGGCGGAATTTCGGTGCGGCTTGCCGAGAGTGAGATAGTGCAGCTTGAGCAGCGGCAGTGTTTCGCCGGTGCCGAACCGGAAATCCTTCAGCACGGTTACGCCGTCGACCGCCGGCCAGGCGGCGGGTGGCGCGGAGTTCGCGGACGACGACCCTGGCGCGGCAGTAGAACTCGGCTGGCTGAATGCGGCCAAATTGATGAGAAGAGTCGCCGCAATCGCAAGGCAAGCTGCGCGCAGTTGCATGAATGGCCTCCTGGAGTGCACGGTTCGAGCGTAGCGTCTGTCATTTCGGCGTGCAAGTGCCGTGCATTCTAAAAATGCGTGCTGAATGACCTTCATTAGGCGGGTAGTGGGTCAGTTTGGACTTTGAGTGATTCGGTGGGATGATTGGAGCGTGCGGAAGAAGGCGAGAGGCGGCATGAAACTCTTAATCGCGATTTGGGCGGGTTTGGGTGCGCTCGTTGTCGTCGCCTGGAGAGTTTACATCTCAGCGTCTTTCTCAAATCCGCTTGGTGCGGGCGGGGTCGGGCGGGCTCTCGTCCATGTGACCTGCCCGATTACGATTGCCAGCCACCCGCAAACATTCTACTTCGACCTTGTTATGAATGCGGCCACGTATGCACTGGCCGGCGTCGTCGTGGAAACCTCCCGGCGGTACTACCACATTCGCTCGAATCCAAACTGACCCACGACCAACGGGCTCATTCCATTTCCTCACAAGCCTCATCCGCGATAAAATCGTTGCGTATTCGATGCGTGCCTGCCCAGTCATTTCCGTCATCCCTCTGCTTCGGCGCTTTCGTCATGGCCGCCCCGACCGTGGACGGCGCCTGTCCCGCTGAGTAATCTATCCCCGTCGACATCTTTCCGGTTTGCGTTCCATGATTCTGCTGCGCCAGTCGGCCGGCGGGGGAGATCGCAATCCCGATTTCAACGTCAATCCGCGCTGCTGCGGATAGAAAGGTTTCCCCGATGAATAGTTTCGACAGCCAAGCCAAGCTTGCTTCCGGCAACCGCACTTACACTATCTATCGTTTGCCTGCGCTCACATCGCGCGGCTTTAATCTGAGCCGGCTGCCCTTCAGCCTGAAGATACTTCTCGAGAATCTGTTGCGCCGGGAAGATGGCGTGAATGTGACGGCTGCGGATATCGAGTTTCTGGCCAACTGGAACGCCAAGGCCGAACCCAGCCGCGAAATCGCCTACATGCCGGCCCGCGTGCTGATGCAGGACTTTACGGGTGTTCCGGCCGTGGTTGACCTGGGCGCGATGCGTGATGCCATCAAGACTCTCGGGGGCGACCCGGAGCGCGTCAATCCCCTGGTGCCCGCTGAGCTGGTCATCGACCACTCCGTCCAGGTGGACGAGTTCGGCGCTGTGGGCGCTCTTGCAGCCAATACCTTGTTGGAGTTCCAAAGAAACCGGGAGCGTTACGCCTTCTTGAAGTGGGGCCAGACGGCCTTCCGCAACTTCAGCGCCGTGCCGCCGGGCATGGGTATCTGCCATCAGGTGAATCTCGAGTATCTGGCGCGCGTAGTCTTTACCACGGAGATCGACGGCGAACTCTTCGCTTATCCCGACACGGTGGTCGGCACCGATTCGCACACCACCATGATCAATGGACTGGGCGTGTTGGGCTGGGGCGTGGGCGGCATTGAAGCCGAAGCGGCCATGCTCGGTCAAGCCGTCTCCATGCTGGTGCCGCAGGTTGTGGGATTCAAACTCACCGGTAAGCTGCGCGAAGGCGCGACAGCCACCGACCTTGTGCTTACAGTGACGCAGTTGTTGCGCAAGATGGGCGTGGTGGGTAAGTTCGTCGAATTCTATGGGCCAGGAATCGCGGAGCTGCCTCTGGCCGATCGCGCCACCATCAGCAACATGGCGCCCGAGTACGGCGCGACCTGCGGTATTTTTCCAGTTGACGCCGAGACTCTTCGCTATCTCAGGCTCACGGGCCGCAGCGATGAACAGATTGCGCTGGTTGAAACCTACTACAAGGAGCAGGGTCTCTTCCACACCGGCAGTTCGCCCGAAGCTGAGTACACGCAGACGCTGCAACTGAACCTGGCTGACGTCGAGCCCAGTGTGGCCGGTCCAAAGCGCCCTCAGGACCGCGTGCTGCTGAAAGACGCCGCGGTCAGCTTTGCTCAGCAGTTGCCTACGCTGCTTGCTCCCACGGCCAAGCCGCTGGGCACGAGAACGGCCGCTGAGTGGAAGCGGTCATCCGTTGCAGATACCGCAGTCGCGGAGAACGCTCCACTGCATGTGACCACGACAGTCAAAGAGCGGTTTGGAGTTGATCCGGACACGTATCTGGATCACGGTTCCGTCGTAATCGCCGCGATCACGAGTTGCACCAACACCTCGAACCCCTCGGTGATGGTGGCCGCTGGCATTCTTGCCAAGAAGGCGGTGCAAAAGGGATTGACCGTGCCACCGTGGGTGAAGACTTCACTCGCTCCCGGCTCGCGCGTGGTGACGGATTACTACACCAAGGCAGGCCTGTTGCCGTATCTCGAAAAGCTGCGTTTCAATGTGGTGGGCTACGGATGCACCACCTGCATCGGAAACTCCGGCCCGCTGCCTGCCGACGTTTCGAAGAGCATCGACGAGCATGGACTGGTTGCGGTCAGCGTGCTCAGCGGAAATCGCAACTTTGAAGGACGCGTGAATGTGGATGTGCGCGCCAATTACCTGATGAGTCCGCCGCTGGTAGTGGCCTACGCGCTGGCTGGGCGAATCGGTCACAACTTTGATACCGATCCGCTGGGCACGGACCAGGCCGGCAAGCCGGTGTACCTGAGAGACATTTGGCCCACACAGGATGAGGTGGCACAAGCCATCGAACTTGGTCTCAGCAGCGAGAGTTTCCGCAAGGAATATGCGACTGTCAGCGATGGCGATGCCAACTGGCAGGGACTTGAGCTTTCCCACTGGCGATGTCTATCAATGGGAACCGGACTCAACCTACATTCGCCAGGCGCCGTATTTCGACGGCATGACGCAGACCCCCGCACCGCTGACCGATATTCTCGGAGCGCGCGTGCTGGCCGTGTTGGGCGATTCAGTAACCACCGACCACATCTCGCCCGCGGGCAACATCAAGGCCAACGGGCCGGCAGGGAAGTATCTTGCGGAGCACGGCGTCAAGCCGGCAGATTTCAACTCGTATGGCTCGCGGCGGGGCAATCACGAAGTGATGGTGCGCGGCACCTTCGCCAACGTACGGCTGCGCAACAAGCTCGCACCGGGCACCGAAGGCGGCGTCACGCGTCTGCTGCCCGAAGGCGAGCCGATGTCGATCTTCGATGCGAGCGTGAAGTATGCCGAACGTGAAGTGCCGCTCGTCATTCTCGCAGGCAAGGAGTACGGGTCGGGTTCGTCACGCGACTGGGCGGCCAAGGGCCCCAAGCTGCTGGGCGTGCGCGCGGTGATTGCCGAAAGCTTCGAGCGCATTCATCGTTCCAATCTGGTAGGCATGGGCATTTTGCCTTTGCAGTTTGAAAATGGCGAGAACGTCGAGTCGCTCGGGCTCACCGGCGAAGAGGTTTACGATTTTCCGGGATTGACCGCGATGCTCAAAGAGCGTTTGCCAATGGCCGCACGCTCGCTGTGAAAGCCACGGCCCCGGACGGGACGGTGAAGGAGTTCAAAGCACACGTCCGCATCGATACGCCGCAGGAGATTGAGTACTTCGAGCACGGCGGTATTCTGCAGTACGTGTTGCGGCAGCTCGCGGCAAAATAGCCTGCCTGCGACTTTCGTCACGTCCACGGCATTCACCGGCCCGGATTCTTCGGCTCCATGCGAACAATTCGGGCCACTGTTTAGCGCGGTGCTATCAGGGATTTGAAATCTTGGGTGGATTTGGCGACGGAAATCTCTCGAAGGTCTTCGGTTTCCGCGCCGCAGCACGCTTGGGTTTGGCTTCGCCTGCTGCGGGAGGGTGGACCACTTCTTCTTCGCGAGGAGCAAAGAAGCGCACGCCTTCCTGGTTGTGTTCGCCCAGCACGTGCAGGCGCAGGAAATTAGTTGAGCCCGATTTGGTGCGTGTGCCGGCCACGATGGCGATAACTTCTTTGTTCCGGACGTAGCCGTGTTGCTCAAGCAGGCTCTCGGCAACTTCGACGAGGGCCTCAGTCGAGTTGACCTTGGGGCAACGGATCGGAGTAGTGCCCCACAGAAGGTTGAGACGATTGATGGTGACTTCAATTGGGCTGAGCGCGAAGATGGGCGATGTCGGATGATATTTCGAGAGCTGGCGTGCGGTAGCTCCAGACTCCGTGAACAACGCGATGCCGCGCAGGTCAAGATCGTCGGCGGCATGTGCCGTCGCCTCGCAAATGGTCTCTGCGATCGAGAGATGGCTCAGGCGCTGGCGAGGCTCTTTTTCAATGTCTTCCTTGATGTGCCGCTCCGCTTCTGAAACGATGCGCGCCATCATCGATACCGTTTCCACCGGGTACTTTCCCACCGCCGATTCGCCGGAGAGCATCACGGCGTCGGTGCCGTCGTACACAGCGTTGGCTACATCGGAGACCTCGGCGCGGGTGGGCCGCGGATTCTCGATCATGGATTCCAGCATCTGCGTCGCGGTGATGACCGGCTTGCGGAACTCGGCGGCGCGGCGAATGATGTGCTTTTGAATCGCGGGCACCTTCTCCGGCGGCACCTCGACGCCCAGATCGCCGCGCGCCACCATGATGCCGTCAGCAGCTTGCAGAATGCTGTCGAGATGCTCGATCGCCTGGGGCTTTTCCAGCTTCGCGATAATCCAGGTGTCGCCCCCGTAGGCTGAAACGCGATTGCGCACCAGTCGTACATCTTCCGCGGTGCGCACGAATGAAACGGCGATCGCGTCCACGCCATTTTTGAGTGCGAACTCAAGGTCCTGGGAATCCTTGTCGGTGAGCGAAGGAACGCGCACCGGAATGCCGGGCAGATTGATGCCCTTGTTTTCGCCCAGCATGCCGCCGTTGATGATTTCGCAGACGACGTCGGCGCCGTCCACCTCATGAACGCGCAACTCGATCAGCCCATCGGAAAGCAGAATGTGCGAGCCTTGCTCGACATTTTCCGCCAGCGTCTTGAAGGTGGTCCCCACCAGGGATGCGGTTCCCGGAACATCGCGGGGCGTTATGGTCAGCCGATGACCGGCTTTCAGTAATACGGGCTGGTGATCTTTGAGCTTGGAAGTGCGGATTTTGGGACCTTGCAGGTCGCCCAGGATGCACAGCGGTTTGTGCTCTTCGCGGCTCACTTTGCGAATCATCTGGATGAGGGCCAGCTTCTCTTCATGAGTGCCATGGGAGAAATTCAGACGGACGACATCAATGCCCGCGCGAACCAACTCACGGAACACCGGCTCGGTGTTCGAGGCTGGGCCGAGGGTAGCAACAATTTTTGCGCGGCGTTGAACAGGGGACTCGGACAGGTTCGTGTCGGCGAACGGCATTGACAATAACTCCATTACAAGGTGCAGTTGGGGAAAGGGTTGAAATGTGTGCGGTCCGCTTTATTGTACACGGAAGAATGCGAGCATAAACCCTGCGATCGAACGGTCAATGCGTTCTATCCAACTGAGGTCCATAGGAGGAATCAGAGGTGAGAAGATGCGGATTCGGCAAAGCCCTCAGCGGAATGACGTTCCTGGCGCGTTCTGAAGAGGACTCCGTTGAACTCCGCGCCCAGCAGGGCGCTGAATGCGGTGATGTAAAGCCACACCAGCGTTGCAATACCCGCGCCAAATGAGCCGTAGAACCTGGAATAATCCGCAACCCGGGTCACATACCATCCAAAGGCCAGGGTGGCTGGGAACCACGCGAGAGTGGCTGCAATAGCGCCGGGCATTACGTGCCACCAGTGTTCGGTGCGCTTGGTGCCGAAGTGATATAGCGCGCCAAGCACCGCAACACTGGTCAGCAGGGCAATCGCCCATCGCACCATGCGCCAGAAGAAAAGGACAACATGACGTAACTCATGGTTCGCAGTTCCAATCATCCATGACTCAATTTGTCTGCCGAACACAAGTACAAGAGTGGCCAGCGCCATGGGAACAAGTACGATAGGCACCAGCAACAGTGCGCGCATCCGACGCTCCCAGAATCCCCATTCGCTGCGCGGCAAACGGTAGGCGCGACGAAATCCTTCCATAAGCGAAAGCATCGTTCCCAAACCGGCGAAGACACTCAGGCTGGCGGCGGAGAAGAGCAACTGCGCCGACTGCATGCGGCGGGCCTGCAGCGAAGATTGCAAAAGCGACAGAGTATCTTCGGGCAGAAAGTGCACATACGAGTGGCGAATCTCGCCGGTAAGGGTCGTGCCCTGGGGAACCATAGCGACCAGGCTTGTGACCACCACCATCGCCGGGAAGAGCATCAGCATCCCGGAATAGGCGGCTGCTTTGGCGGTGTTGAGCATGTCGTGCTCGAGGGCCAGCCAGATTGCCTTTCGCAATTTTCCAATGAAATACATCATGCGGGTCATCTGCAAGAGTAGAGCATTTGCATGGATTCCATCCATGCCGGTTCGATTAGCCAGCCTCCGGACCAATGGCGAGATCCCATGTGCATTTCGAGGGTATCGCGATCCGAATCACCGCATTGTGGGTGCCTGACGTGTGCGACTGAAACGGTTTATGATGGCCGGGTTATGAAAACCGCTCTCGATCGTGCCTCCTCCTTGCTCATCTTCTTATTGCTTCTGGCCGGACTCGGAATACTGCCGACCGCTGCCCAGTCCCGTACGACACCCAATGCGCAACTCGCCTCAAAGGAAGTCAACGCGCGTGTCGACGCTCTCGTGAAGCAGATGACGCTCGATGAAAAAATCGGGCAACTTGTTTCCTATTCGGCGGGATTTGCCACTGGTCCCGCCGCTTCGAATCTGACCTACGACGAACTGGTGGCCAAGGGCCAGGTTGGGTCGATGCTGAACGTGGTAGGCGCGGAGAAGACAAATCATTATCAGCACATTGCCATGGAAAAATCGCGTCTGCACATCCCGCTTCTCTTTGGGTTAGACGTGATCCATGGCCATCGAACCACATTTCCCATTCCGCTGGCGGTGGCGGCCAGTTGGGACACCGACGCCGCGGAGACAGTTGCGCGAACGGGCGCGACCGAAGCTCGCGCAGGACGGGGTCGATTGGGTCTTCTCGCCGATGGTGGATATCGCACGCGATCCGCGCTGGGGGCGCATCGTCGAGTCAAACGGGGAAGACCCCTACCTCAGTTCGGCGATGGCGCGCGCGTGGGTCAAGGGCTATCAGCAGGGTGATCTTTCCAAACTGGATTCTGTTGCCGCGTGCGTGAAGCATTTTGCAGCTTACGGCGCGGCAATCGCAGGGCGCGACTACAACGCCGCCGACATGAGCGAGATCACGCTACGGCAGGTCTACCTGGAACCATACCGGGCCGCCGTTGACGCTGGCGTGGCGACGGTGATGAGCTCCTTCAACTCCATCAACGGAATTCCCGCCACAGCCGATCCCTTTACCCTGACCCAGATTTTGCGCAAAGAGTGGGGGTTTGACGGCTTGGTGGTCTCCGATTGGGGCGCGGTGGCAGAGTTGCTGAATCATGCCATTGGCGCCGACGGCGCCACGGTGGCTCGCAAGGCCCTGGAAGCCGGTTTGGACATGGACATGGAGGGCAACCTCTTCGGAACCACCCTGGCCGCCCAGGTGCGCTCCGGCAAGATTCCTGAAGCCGTCGTCGATGAAGCAGTGCGACGCATTCTTCGCGTGAAGTTCGCGCTTGGGCTTTTCGACCATCCTTACACCCAGCCTGGGCCGACGTATGAAGCGACGCCGGAGCGCCGCGCGGTGGCGCGCAAGGTGGCCGACGAGACCATGGTGCTGCTCAAGAACGATCCTGTCGAGGGCATTGGAACGCTGCTGCCGATGAAGGCCGAAGGGAAGAAGGTGGCGCTCATCGGCCCCATGGCAGACGATCCCAGCGATCTGCTGGGCGCTTGGTCCGGTCAGAGCAACGCGAAGGATGTCATCACGCTGAAGGCGGAGCTCTCGCAGAGGTTGGGCGACCAGCTCCTCTATGCGGAAGGATGCGGACTGCTCTCCGGCGAGGATGCGAATGTGCTGAAGAGTGTCACCTTTGGCGCTGCGGCCACAGCCGAGGTGCATGGGGCCGTTCCGGATGACGATAAGACAATCGCCGAGGCGGTGGGGACGGCGAAGCAGGCCGATATCGCAATTCTGGCTCTGGGAGAGCCCACGAACTGGATGGAAGGCGAAGCCTCAAGCCGGGTTCATCTCGGGTTTACGGGGTCGCAGGAAAAGCTGTTGGAGGCGGTGGTCGCAACCGGCAAGCCAGTGATTCTGGTCGTCCTCGCCGGGCGGCCGCTGGTGCTGAAGTGGGCCGCGGAGCATGTGCCGGCCATTGTTGAGGCGTGGAGTCCGGGCATCGAAGCGGGGCCTGCGGTGGCCGATGTTCTCTTTGGCGATGTGAACCCCTCCGGCAAGCTGCCGGCGAGTCTGCCTCGCGCCGTTGGCCAGGAACCCCTTTATTATGCGCAGCTTCCCACGGGGAGACCGGCACACGGCGACCTCGGTCGGATGCCGCGCAACTCCGAGGAGAAGTTCCTTTCTCGATATGTGGACGAGGAAAACTCGGCGCTGTTCCCGTTTGGCTGGGGGCTGAGCTATACGCGTTTCAGCTACTCGACGCCGACCCTGAGCCGAGCCGAGGTTCCGGTAAGCGAGATATTGAACGACCACAAGCCAGTGACCATGGTAGGCGTGGACGTGACCAACACGGGCAGCGTGGCGGGGACCGAGGTCGTGCAGCTCTACATTCGCAACACCGTGGCCAGCGTAGAGCAGCCGGTGCGCGAACTGAAAGGATTTGCGCGCGTCCAGCTTGCGCCGGGCGAAACGAAGCACGTTGCCTTTCCGCTGGGATTCGATGAGTTGAACTTCTATAACGTCGAGGTTAAGCGCACCGTGGAGCCAACCACCTATGACATATGGGTTGGCGGCAGCTCGCTGGCGACGGCGGAGACGGAATTCAAGGTGACCGAGTAGGCGCCGGGCGGTCCCACAGATTCACAGTACCCACCCACCCGGATTCTAGGTAGGGAGATTCGCGCCATATTCCCAGCAGGACGAAATGAGCAGTCCAAACAAGAAAGTCGAAAAGCCTCCGTCGCCGGAATGCCGGACGTTTAGGGAGGCTTTGTCTTCCGCGCTTTACCGTTCCAAAATCGGAGTTACAGCGGCGTGTTGACCGAATGAAGTCCGAGAAGGTTTCTCGCTATAAGCGATACAAGTACGTCCCCGCAAAGCCCAGTCTTAACTAGGCACCTGCCAGTCAGCGCTGCGTAGGTCAGTCTCTCTTTCCTGAAACCTGCGACACTGCCAGCATGAAACGATCTCTATCGTTTAGCGGATTGTTTTTGGTGGTCCTGTTGTTGAATCTGAAAATCTGCTCCGCTAGACAGCGGCCCAAGTGGCGGCGGCCTGGCTGCCCGCGCTCTCAGATTGAATGACGACTGGAACTCGCGGAAAGCAAAAGTCGGCGACTATGCGTTCGAAACAATTCATTTTCTGTGATTCCGCTACGCCCGCCATCCTAGTCCGTTATTTAGTCCGGTCCACGTTGTATTCCAATGGGGAATGGACTTTCTCCCTCTTCTTGAATCCAGACGTAATTCTGAGCCACCTCAGCAGATCGCCATGAGGCAGGGGTGCGGGATTTCATCCAATCCAACGGCTCACTGGCCGGTTTCGCGAGGCAGCGTTCGAAAGCTTCACGGAGCGATTGTTTCTGTTCATTGCCAGTGGCCCGTGGATCGGGTGAAATCAGAAGAACGGTTCCGCTGTTCGCTACTGCGTGGAGCCACTGGCGACTCATTGACCAGGGCACATCCGGGGTGATGGCGACACAGTCAGCGTCGACGGAATAAAAAGTCCTATGGTGGGGAGCGCGAAAAGCTAGAGTGTTTACACCTGTCCGGCGTGTTCTCTCCCATTCCTTTCCACTTACGTCGTCGCCAGTGCGAGACGCGTCAAAGAGTCCAACCGAGAGATGTCCGACGGTGTTGCACCCCAATATAAGGCGGTCTTGCCCGCAGGTTGCACGGAGTTGTCGATAGAGCGCGGTCACGATCTCAGCATTGGTGACCGTGCGGTCATTGAAGTGCCAGTCGCCCCGGGTCGGTGAAGCGCCCATTTGACTTCCCCATTGTCCGAACAATTCCCAAGTTGTGAAGTCATGCTTGATCAATTCAAAGCCCCAATCGCACGCCTTGGCTGCTACAGATGAGACGGCGTGAAGTGCCTCTGGAATTGTCGGATCGTAGGCTACTGGTCCTTGCTCATTTCTGGGTCCACTCCAGCGAGAACCCGGCAGCAACAGATTCGCAGGGGTACCTGGTGCCGCACGCAAAGGCCGAATCCACAAGCCCGGAATCACATCTCGATCGCGGATGGCAGACGCAAGCCTGGGGAGGCTTGGAAATCGGGATGGGTCCTGATATCCATCGTCGATTACCGTGAACGGCTTGACTCCGCCAGCGGGTGCAAGGGATGCGACGAGATCAGCGTCGCGCAAAATGCCGTCGTGCGTGTTTTGCCCGTAGGCGTAGTACCAATCGTTGCTCCCGATGATGGCGTCGGTTTGCAGGCCGCCTCGTTTGGCAGGCACCTGAGTGCCTTCAGCCATTGCACGGCAAAGGCGTTGCGTCACGGCAAAGGCGCTTTCTTCCGACGCCCCTTTGCACTGCACAATTGTCGCCGCCTCAAGTGTGCGGCTCCCAAGCGATACGCCGTTTCCTCCATTGCGTACGTCAAGCCATAGCGAGATGCCGGATGGATCCGCTTGCCAGAAGGCAAAGGAAGCCGCTCCGGTCTTGATACCCATGCCGGAGGTTCTCCCTTGCGAATGCAACAACGCGTACCAGGGCAACACACGTTCTGCTTGCAGCGGTCGCCATTCCAGGTCTCCGTAGCTGCGCTCCCAAGCGTCACCGAGTGCAAGGACATCTTCTGCCAGTCGTCTCTTCCAGCGGAGTTGAACGCGCTGGACGGACACCGTGGGTGCGGTAATGGAGACCACAGCCCGCTGTGCAGCAGCGGCGAAATCCACCTCAACACCCGCGGCCCGGTTGGTTCCCGTCCATCTACTCCCTGATCTCCAGAGCCCTTGGCGCTCTGTCTGTGAATCGCCCACGAATGCAAAGACCAGGTCGGGCTGCGCGAGGACTGGCAGATCGAGGTCATCGTGTGCAAGGCTGGGCATAACGCTTTTCGACTGCAGCGTCCAGGAGGCTGTTGGGATCAGTAGCGCCGTAACCGAAGACACACATTGCAGGACGTTCCTGCGCGTAATTGCTTTCCGCGTTTCAGACATGTCGCTCCCGGGTAGTTGGGCTTGCGATAAGGTGTTTTCGGCCCTGTGAATGGATAGGCCGCAAAGAAGTTGGCGTCATTTTCAACAGACCATCATAGTTGAACTTATCGTCGAGCAAGCTATCGCATTCTCCGGATTCAGGCCTGGCTTGCGCCGATGCTGTTGCTGTTTTAAGGCCTGGTAGAAATACCTCCCATTTTTATCCGACTGCACAATCAGAGAACGTGGGGCGCTGGTGTACACAATGTGGCTGCGATCGGGGCACGATGGATTTTCGCCGAGTTTCTCGCAAGCCGCGCAGATCGAGGACGAATCGAACCCGCGAAGAATGTCGCCGTGTCACGTCCCGATCCTGCGGTTGCGTGGTTTAGTAACGAGTGGCCGTCGACGGACATTAAAGCCGGGCATCATATTGTTGCGTTGTTGCGCTTACGGCACGGCCGAAGGCGCGCCCTTTCAACCCCCGAAGTTTTCCGCAGGCTGTAAGTCCCGCGCTGATTTTTGTGGGCTTGCGGCACGACTGACTCGCGCCCTGTTACAGAACCTGTGCGGATCCCAGTTGGGATGAGTTTTTCAGGCGACTTGGGGCTGCTGCAAGGCGCCCGGTCTCAGGCTTTGGACATCTTTCAAAGCCCCGGGAATGATCAGGCTCTCTCCTTGTTCGGCGAGGAGACAGCGAAACGCCTCGGCTGAAATGGGACGTCCATAGAGCCAGCCCTGCCCATAAACGCGCTGCGTTCCGTCGGAGAAATAGAGGGCCTGCTGGTCGGTTTCGATGCCTTCCACCACCACTTCAAGGTTCAGCGATTTGGCCATGGCCATGATCTGGGGAAGAATGGCGACCGTCACCGACTCGGTGCCGATGGCGCGCGTAAACGCCTTGTCGATCTTGATCGTGTCGACCGAAAGATACAGCAGATAGGACAAACTTGAATAGCCGGTGCCGAAGTCGTCGATATAGATGCTGTGGCCTCGGCGTCGCAGCATACGAATCGATTCCATTGCCACTTCACGATCCGCGGTTGAGCTTTCAGTGATCTCAATAGCGAGGCTCTTTGGGTTCACGTCGACTCGCCCGAGGGATTCATCGAGCATAGGGAGAAACTTGGGGTCGGCGAGATCGGCTGCGGCGACGTTGACGTTAAGGCGAAACGAGGGGCGTTTGCGGAGCGTCTCTGCAAAATCGTGCAAGGCTCGCCGGAGCACCAGCCTGGTGATCGATCCGACGAAGCCGTGCTCCTCGGCGAGCTTGATAAAGACATCGGGACTGACGGTCGTGCCTTCTTCATCGGTCCAACGCGCCAACGCCTCGGCGCCGACGATCTGGCCGGTGCCCAGACTCACAATGGGCTGATAAGCAACTTGTAATTTATCGTTTGCAATGGCCCTGCGAAGCTGCTGCTCCAGATTGAGGCTGCGGCGCTGGGCGCGTGAAAAGACGATCCCGAACAATACGCCGGCGATCCCGCCCAGGATCGTGCATGCGCCGATTTGACCTATTTCACCGCGCAGGACATCGGAAACAGAAGCCGAGGACGTGACGCAGTTGAGGTGAAGAGCGGAGCAGCGGGTTCCATATAGAATGTCTCCCACACGGACAGCGCCGTCGGTGGTCAGATCCGGTTCTCCGCTTGAAGCTGCGCCGGAAAGACCATGGGACGCGTTTTTCATGTTGATCGCAAGATGCATGGGAAATGGTCCCAGGCTGGCGGGCATGTGCGATCCAAACACGACGTATGCGTCACCGGATTGCAAGCCGTCCCTTCGCAGCGCGGCATCGTGCAGCGGCACGAGATTGCTGTAAGCGAGGGTCCCGTCCTGCTGCGTGGAAACGGCTTTGAATTGCCCAATGGCCCGCGCCGGATGGCCTGCAGTAGCAGAACATTCGATGTTTCCTTCACGGATGCGGCCAGCGTCCTTGAGGTATTCCGAGCGAAAGACCAGTTCGCGGAAGTAAGAGATTTCAGCGTCTGAGCAGAACGGGTACGGTGATTTTTTTAGAACACCGAGCAAGTCATGCGCCTCTTTTGAGGATGCGTCTTCCTGCACGGCAATGAGCTTTGAATATTGGTCAAGCCAGTTTTCGCCGACTTGAAGCGCGAGGACGCAGCCCAGGAAATAGCCGATTGCCATTCCAACTGCTGTCAATGTGATTGTCGCCAACCGGGCAAACAATACACGTTGTTTCTTGTCGCGCATCATTGTATAAGTCACCGACGTTGAAACTCGGGCCCGGCTGTTGAGAAATATAGTGGTTCTTCACTATAGGTAGTCTTCGGCACTCAAAACCGGCAATGACCCGTTGTGGTGACCGCGTGACCCTTTTGGGTGCTAATTAACGGGAATTAAAGGCAATCCAGGTAGATTTCAGTACTAAAGACGTATGACCAGAGTTCCGAATGATGGACGCGACAGATGCTTGCCTCTTGTTCCGCGGCGAGCAAAACACCGTCTACATCGCGGCGACAAAGTCGGGAAGTGCGAAAGCTGCATTTTCCTGCAGCAACTGCGTCATCCGAGCTGCCATCCCGGTATACATCGACGCGACCCGGAACGCGTTAAAGCGGACGCTCTCGCTGGCCATATTCAAGGAATATTCTGCCAGGGCCTTCAGCACAGAAGCTCGAATCTGGATCGCATCGTTACGCAGGTTGGCGAGCAACTCCGCTTCGACTTCACCGCTATCTTGAGCGGCAAAGTTGGCAATCTCAAGCATGACGCCGGCATTGTGGTACATGGCCCAGAGACCGCGAGCACCCTGGATGCGCTCCCATGTCTCAGTCGGATCTGAGTTCAGCCCTTCTTTCCAGAGGAAATGCTCGCTTAAGTTTCGGGCGCTCCAGTCATGCCTCAGCCTGGCAATGAGAGACTCCCATGTCTGATTATTCCGGCGCCACACGGCAACGCGCGCCTTTCCCAAGTAGAGCGCGACGAACGAAATTGCAGCGATTTGGAGAGCCGGAACGATCATCACTCAACCTTCGATCGGGAGGCGCTGCCATTTTTGATCCCGATCTGTTCGGAGCCGCCCTGAAGGTACCTAGCGCTTCCGCATACAAGTAACTTAAGGTAACCCACCCTGGGGGTCAATGAGCCTTTATGGTCAGGGAATGATCCTTTTGGGGGCAGGTTTCTCGTCCGCGGGCTAGGTCTAGCCCCTTTAGTAAATCGATCTTGCCCGGCCGAGGTCGAGGCTTCATGTGGCTTTCATCGCACTTCAAGCATGCGATCGAGGGCTACTTTGGCCCAATGTTTCACGCTTGCGCGCACCTGGATGCGGTTGACCACGCGGCCTTCCACGAGGTTTTCGAGTGCCCAGGTAAGGTGCTGCGGGCTGATGCGGTACATGGTGGTGCAAAGGCAGCCGTGGTCATCGAGGCTGATGATGCGCTTGTTCTCCTCAGCAAAACGGCGGGCCATCCTGTTGACCAGATGAATCTCTGTGCCAACGGCGAATACCGAGCCTTCCGGAGCCTTTTCGACCAATGAGATAAGCTGCTCGGTTGAGCCGAGAGCGTCGGCCTTCTGACAGACCTCCCAACGGCACTCGGGGTGAACGATAACCTGGATACCGGGGTATTTGGCGCGCACCTCATCGACGTGGCCGGGCAGAAAGCGTTGATGTACGGAGCAATGGCCCTTCCAAAGGAGAACGCGACTGGCCGCGAGGTGGCCCGCGGTCTGACCGCCCGCCAGGGCCCAGGGATCCCACACCGTCATCTCGTTCAGCGGAATGCCCATGGCGTAGCCGGTATTGCGGCCCAGGTGCTGATCGGGCAAGAAGAGAATCCGCATGCCGCGGGCAAATGCCCAGCGGAAGGCTGCGCCCGCGTTGGACGAAGTGCAGACGAGGCCGCCACGCTCCCCGCAAAAGGCTTTGATGGCGGCGGCGGAGTTCATATAAGTGATGGGTATGGTGTCGTCCGAGAGCCCGAGGCGCTCCAGCGCTTCCCAGCAGGCTTCAACCTGGGAGATCTCAGCCATGTCGGCCATGGAACAGCCTGCATTGAGGTCGGGCAGGATGACCTGTTGGCCATCGTGGCCCAGCACATCGGCGCTCTCGGCCATGAAATGCACGCCGCAGAAGACAATGTAGTTGGCGTCGGTTTCGGCAGCGATTTTGGAGAGCTTATAGCTGTCGCCGGTGAAGTCGGCAAAGCGGATCACTTCGTCGCGCTGGTAGTGGTGGCCGAGCAGGATGGTCGTGGAGCCTAGATGGGCGCGCGCCTCGGCAATGCGGGCGTCCATGGAGTGGTCGGGAAGCGCAAGGTAGTTTTCAAGGCTGCAACTCGTCTCCGCCGCAGAGGCCGAGACCGCTGTCATTTCGTCAAGAGCCAGGTTCACTGTATTCCGCCTTCAGTCCAGCCATCCTGAGGGACGGCGGACGGGGATGTTGAAAGCCAACACGGCTGCAGTGGACGCGCTGTCGTTGCATTAAAACGCCGACTCTGACTGGCGTTGTAGCTCCGTCCCCATCCACGGGGTTGTTGCAGCCCTTTCACGTGCAAGGTTGCGGGCTCGTGCCGGTTAATTTGGCGGGAGCCCTAACCTTGTTTCAATTTTAACAAACGCGTTCGGCAAGCTCAAATGAGCGGCTGGCGATTCTCGCGGCAGGCGATTCCTTCACGACAAGCGAGAGCATTGCCCGAAGCACTGTTGCGTTCGGGTAAATGGCGATAACTGTCCCATAGCAACTGCCTCCGATTTCCCATGCCGTTGCTTCCGCGCGCATTACAAACCGAATCACGATTTCGTTGTGATCAAGGCTTTCTCCCTGGGCTAGAATTCTTCGCATGTCTTTCAGCCGTATTCCCTTTTCATCTGTTCAAGTTGTCGATTCGCATACGGCTGGTGAGCCAACACGGGTGGTCGTTGCCGGGGGACCGGAGTTGGGCGACGATAGGCTCGCAGAGCGTCTGCGGCATTTTGCAGCGGAGCATGACGATTTCCGATCGGCTGTGGTCAATGAGCCGCGGGGCTCGAATGTATTGGTTGGTGCACTGCTTTGCGAACCGTTGGACAAGAGCTGTGCGACAGGTGTCATCTTCTTTAACAATGTCGGTTATTTGGGCATGTGCGGTCATGGCACGATCGGAGTGGTGACGACGCTGGCCCACATAGGTCGAATCGGCCCGGGAGAACACCGCATCGAGACGCCGGTCGGTGTAGTCCGTGCAACGCTCCACCCTGAAGGCAGCGTGACGGTTGAAAATGTCGCAAGCTACCGCCATCAGTCTGGAGTATCCGTAGCTGTGGAGGGTTTCGGAACCGTGAGCGGTGATATTGCCTGGGGAGGCAATTGGTTTTTTCTGGTAGAAGATGCGCCGCTCCGGTTGGAGCTCGACAATGCGGAGCAACTGACCGAATTCGCGTGGGCCGTTCGCGGCGCACTTTGCAAAGGCGGCATTACGGGCGCCGAAGGAAAAGAGATCGACCACATTGAGCTGTCTAGCCGCTCACGGACGCCGGGAGTGGACAGCCGGAATTTCGTCCTATGCCCCGGCAAGGCCTATGATCGTTCTCCCTGCGGAACTGGAACGAGTGCGAAACTAGCGTGCCTGGCAGCCGACGGAAAACTTGCTCCCGGGTCAGGTGTGGCGGCAGGCAGGTATTCTCGGCACGGTGTTTGAGGGATCTTATCAACTGTGTGAAGGCAGACTCATCCCCAGCATAACCGGCGCTGCGTTTATCACAGCCGAGGGCCGGCTCATTCTGAGCCCCGGTGATCCTTTCCTGGTGGGCATACGGGGATGAGCGACCTCTGGGATGTGGTCATCATTGGGGCGGGCATTGTGGGCTCGGCATGCGCACTGGAATGCGCAGTCCGTGGGTTGCGCACAGCAGTCGTCGAAGGCAAAGGTATCGCCAGCGGAGCCACAGCAGCCGGGATGGGACACATCGTAGTCATGGATGACTCGCCGGCGCAGATGGCTCTTACCCACTATTCGCAGACGCTTTGGAAGGGTCTCTCTGGTCGCCTTCCTGCCAACGTGGAATACGAGGAGTGCGGAACGCTATGGGTGGCAAGCGACGATGAGGAGATGCGGGAAGTTCAACGCAAGAGCGCCCTTTACGCTTCCGCCGGCATTTCTACCGTGGTACTGGATGGCCGGTTGCTGGCGGAAGCTGAGCCGCATTTGCGTCAGCCACTGGCGGGCGCGCTGCTGGTTCCGTCGGACGCCGTGCTCTATCCGCCGTGTGCGGCCGGTTATCTGCTTGGCGAAGCGCTACGCCTGGGCGCGCGGCTCTATTCGCGAAAGGCACTCTCGGCACAGGCGGGAAATGTCCGGCTCGACGATGGAACTAAACTGCACGCAGCGTGCATTGTGAACGCGGGTGGTGCAGAAGCCGGAGAACTTTATCCGGGACTGCCGATGAGAAAACGCAAGGGGCATCTGGTGATCACGGATCGATATCCGGGTTTTGTGCGGCATCAACTGGTGGAACTGGGATACCTGAAGAGCGCGCACTCGCTTACCACCGATTCAATAGCTTTCAACGTCCAGCCGCGCAAAACGGGGCAAGTTCTTATCGGCTCCTCACGCCAGTACAACGCTGAGGATCCTACGGTAGACACCCAAATCCTGGCCTCTATGATCGAACGTGCGCAGTGGTATCTGCCGGAAATCGGCGTCCTCTCTGCAATTCGTGTCTGGACCGGATTTCGGGCGGCCACTCCAGATAAACTTCCGCTCATCGGACCCTGTGAAGAGGATGAATCCCTGTTTCTAGCAACCGGCCACGAAGGGTTGGGCATCACCACCTCGCTTGGAACCGCATGTATGTTGGCAGACCATCTGCAGGGCATCGAGACCAAGATTCCTATTGAGCCATATCTGCCGGCACGGTTTGCGAAGGGTGAAGTCAATGCCTAATCTGGCAGGCACTCTCATTTTGAAAGTGAACGGCGTTCCCGTAAAAGTCGCGTCAGGAACAACGGTTGCGGCCGCGATCCTAATGACCGGTCCGCTCACACGGAGATCAGTCACCGGCGAACCGCGCGGGCCGCTGTGCGGGATGGGCGTCTGCTTTGAATGCCGGGTCACCATCGATGGGATGCCGCATCAGCGGAGTTGCCAGATTCTATGCGCTTGAGGGAATGGAAGTGTACACGCCATGAGTGAGCACTTTGACATTCTGGTGGTGGGCGCGGGCCCGGCCGGCATCGCGGCAGCGGTTAGCGCATCAGCTGCGGGAAAACGAGTTGGCCTGGTCGACGATAATCCGGCGGCGGGTGGACAGATCTGGCGAAGCGGGGCTCCTCAGCCCGCGCCCGCCCGCAAATGGCTCGCAAAACTCGATGCCGCGCCAGTGTTTCGGCTTCAGGGTTGGCGAGTCTTTGACCATCCCAGGCCCGGCATGCTGCGCGCAGAATGCAATGGCGATTGTCGCGAACTGTGTTATGGCCAGATAATTCTGGCGACCGGGGCGCGCGAACTCTTCCTGCCGTTTCCGGGATGGACGCTGCCCAATGTATTGGGGGCGGGAGGCCTGGACGCGATGGTCCGAGGCGGGTTGCGAATCCTAGGGAAACGCGTAGTCGTCGCCGGAACTGGTCCGCTGCTTCTCGCGGTTGCGGCGCATCTGGCGCGTCGTGGCGCGAAAATCGTTGCCCTTTGTGAGCAAGCTCCAATGCGCCGGTTCGTTCCCTTTACGAAACATTTGTTTCGCGAACCCGCCAAACTACTGCAGGGGATCGGGTACGTCATGGCAATGCGTGGCACTCGCTTCTACACCAACTGCTGGCCGATTGCGGCGAAGGGCAGAGAGAAGCTCGAGTCGGTGACTCTCCAGCGCAACGAGAAGAACTGGGAAGTGCCTTGCGACTACCTGGCGTGCGGATATCATTTGGTGCCGAACCTGGAACTGGCGTCGCTACTAGGGTGCCGCATCGACGACGGTTTCGTGTGCGCCGACAATTTGCAGCGCACCTCGGCCAAAGATGTGTTCTGTGCAGGGGAACCAACTGGTATCGGAGGCATGGACCTGGCGCTGCTCGAGGGGCAAATCGCCGGACTGGCGGCCGGTGGCAGAATCGCAGAAGCGAAGAAGTTGGCTCGGCGTCGAAGGCATCGGCTCGGATTTGTTTACGCACTGAGGGACGCCTCAGCTCTGAACCCTCAACTAAGGAATTTGGCGACCGAGGAAACCCTCGTCTGCCGCTGTGAGGATGTCTCTTTTGGTGCCTTGCGCGAGCACCGATCCTGGCGCGATGCCAAACTGCATACACGCTGCGGCATGGGTCCTTGCCAGGGACGTGTCTGCGGCGCAGCAACGGAATATCTCTTCGGGTGGGATTCAGCTCTTGTCCAATCCAGCATCCGCCCTCCGGTCTTTCCCGTTCTGGTCTCCAGCCTCGGGATCCACGACAAACGCGCTTGCGCGGGCGAGGGCCCCATCCCGTCAAGCGCATCTACTGATACCTCGAAGGAGACTCCATGAAATGGCATGGCGTAATGCCTGCGATGACAACTTCTTTAGACGAAAACCTGCAGGTCGATGCTGCGTTTATGGCTCGACACTCCCAGTGGCTGCTCGATAACGGTTGTACGGGCATCATTTCGCTCGGTTCTCTTGGTCAAGGCACAACCCTCACCTTCGCCGAGAAGGAAGCGGTTCTGCGGAACATGACCGCCGCGGTTGGGGATCGTGCCCCAGTGGTCGCTTCAATCTCCGCGCTTTCGACGGAAGAAGCAATCGCGATGGCGAAGGCAGCAGAGCAGGCAGGTTGCTCCGGCCTGATGGTGCTGCCGCCCTATGTGTATTGCGGCGACTGGCGCGAAATGAAGGCGCACGTGACAGCAGTATTTCGCGCCACCCAGCTCTCCTGCATGCTCTACAACAATCCCGTCGCCTACGGGACGGATTTTCTGCCTGAGCAGATCGCTGAGTTGGTCCAGGAGTACGAGAATTTCGCGGCGGTAAAGGAATCCAGTTCCGATGTGCGCCGGGTGACGGCCATTCGCGCCCTGACAGGAGACCGGCTTCAGGTTTTTGTGGGCGTCGATGACGCCATCGTTGAAGGCATTGCCGCTGGAGCTGTGGGTTGGGTGGCCGGCTTGGTGAATGCCTTTCCTGCGGAGTCGGTGGCGCTGTTCAACTGGGCCGCCTCGGGAAAGCGGGAGGAAGCCTTTGTGCTTTATCGCTGGTTCCTGCCGCTTCTGCGAATGGATACGGTGCCGAAGTTCGTTCAGCTCATCCACCAGGTACAACAGGAGACGGGGACCGGCAATGCGCGCGTGCGTCCGCCGCGGTTGCAACTAGCCGGCATGGAGCTGGAAGAGACGCGCGCTATCGTCAACGAGGCGGTGCGTAATCCGCCTCCGGTGCGAAGCTCGATATTTTCCCCGCGATAAGGGTCTCTGAAATGGAACCGCGAGGCGTCACCGGACCGCATCCAGCGTCGTCGTATCGATTTCGAAGATTCGTCTTAAATTTGTTTTTTAAGTCCTGCGAAGAACAAAAATACCCTTAAGACTCAACCTAAATCCTGGCGATACCCGCATTCTTGTGGTCGGTATCAAAAAGCCATCGGAATTGGCCCAGAATCGCGCAGCTAAGCGTCTTTGATCCAGGAGCATCGTGATTACGGCGTCGAAGCCAAGTTCGGTTTCAGGGTGAGTCGCTGCGGCAATCGCACCTTCGTGGATGAGCGGCTTAGTACGCTGTTCGCTCCGGTTCCACACCGACAATCCGTGCCCGGCAACGAGCAACCGCAGCGCCATCGGTGTCCCCGTGTTGCCTTCCATGAAGTATGGTATCCGTAGAGTGCTTACTGCCGCGCACATCGCCGAGCTGACCGCTGCCGTCGGAACTGACGGCCTTATCACCGCTCAGAGTCAATTGCAGACTTATGAGTGCGACGGCCTCACGAATTTTCGCGTGATACCCGGCGCCGTCGTGCTGCCTCGCAATGCTCAGCAGGTGCAGGCGGTCGTGCGTTTCTGTGCCCAGCATCGAATTCCCTTTGTCAGTCGCGGCGCTGGCACTGGACTCAGTGGAGGAGCGCTGCCGGCCGCCGGCGGCATTGTCATCAGCCTGGCTCGGATGAACCGCATTCTTGAGGTCGATCTGGCCAACCGCTTCGTCGTTGTTGAGCCAGGGGTCATCAATGCGCATGTCACCCAAAGTGTTGCAGGCCAGGGATATTTCTACGCGCCCGATCCATCATCCCAATCGGTCTGCACCATCGGCGGCAACGTCGCAGAAAACTCCGGCGGCGCGCATTGCCTGAAATACGGTTTTACCGTTACACACGTGCTCGCCCTCGATGTGTTGCTACCCTCAGGCGAACTGGTGCAACTGGGTTCGCCGACGCTCGATGCGCCCGGTTACGATCTACCTGGTGTTTTTGTCGGGTCCGAAGGCACGCTGGGGGTGGCGACAAAAATCACGTTGCGCATCGTCAAGCGCCCTGAAGTGGTACAAACGCTGCTAGCCGCTTTCGACTCGATCCAGGCGGCGGGGCAGACCGTCAGCGACATCATTGCCGCGGGAATGTTGCCGTCGGCGCTCGAAATCATGGACGCACTAGCCATCCAGGCAGCAGAGGCTGCCGTTCACGCCCACTATCCGGTTTGCAATGGTTTGCTGTTGGTGGAGTTGGACGGCCCATCGAGCGAAGTCGAAGTGCTTATGCGGGCTGTGCAGGCTCTGTGCCGCGACAATGGTGCGTGGGAGGTACGCGTTGCGCAGTCTGACCAGGAACGAGCCCTGGTGTGGAAAGGACGCAAAGCTGCCTTTGCCGCGGTGGGTCGGATCTCGCCGGACTACATCGTGCAGGATGGCGTCATTCCCCGTACTGCGCTGCCGCATCTTCTCACCGAGATTAACCGCCTGTCCTCCGCAGCAGGTCTTCGCGTAGCAAACGTCTTCCATGCCGGCGACGGCAACCTGCATCCGCTGGTGCTTTACGATCGCTCCATTGAGGGGCAGGAGGAAGTGGCGCTTGACCTTTCCTATCGGATACTGCGTCTTTGCGTGGATCATGGAGGCTCCATCACCGGCGAACACGGCGTAGGAAAAGAAAAGCAGGAAGCGCTCGGCTATATGTTCAGTGAACCGGATCTGGCAACGATGCAACTGGTGCGCTGCGCGTTCGATCCGGAAAACATCGCCAATCCGGACAAGGTCTTTCCTCGCCCGCGTCTTTGCGCGGAAAAGCCCGGTCCGTATACGCCGCATCCGCTGGAAACCGCAGGGATCGCCGAGATCTTCTGATGAACACGTCCGCCGCATTGACACTCGATGAAGGCATGGCCCATCTCGCTTCAATCGTTGGGCCGGAGCATGCACAACTTCGCGGAGATACAGTTGTCGCTGCTCCCGGAGACACGCAGCAGGTCGCGCAGTTGCTGCGCTTTGCCCAGTCCAACGGACTTACGGTAATGCCCACCGGCGGCAGTACCAAGCTTGGCTGGGGCAACCCCGTAATGCCGGAGATTGAGTTGAGTATACATCGCATGCACGCTCTTCGCGACCACCCATGGCAGGACATGACCTGCACCGTTGAGGCAGGCTGCGCGTGGGCCGCGATGCAGTCGGAACTACGACTCCACGGTCAGATGGTCGCACTCGATCCTCTATGGCCGGACCGCGCTACGGTGGGTGGCGTGATCGCCGCAAATGACAGCGGTGCTCTTCGGTCGAAGTTTGGCGGGCTGCGCGATCTCATTATCGGAATGACAATTGTGCTGGCAGACGGAACGATCGCGAAGAGCGGCGGTAAGGTGGTCAAGAACGTTGCAGGCTACGACCTGCACAAGCTGATGACGGGCAGCTTTGGCACGTTGGGCGTGATTGCTGAGGTTAATTTCCGCCTGCACCCGGTGGAAGAACATGTCCGGACCTGGACCGTGACGGCACCCGAAGCAGCGCTTCCGGACTTTTTTGCGGAGCCACTTCGCGCGCTGATGGACTCGCCGATGACGCCGTCGTGCGTGCAACTCCGCGTGTTGAATCACGAATGCGCGCTCGATATCCGCATCGCGGGCATCCCCGAATGCCTTGAAGAATATGGGGTCCGCATCCAAAGTCTCTGCGGAAAAGTGACATTGACTGAGGCTGGCGAAGATATCTGGCAAGCGCGGCAGCGGCTCTTCGACAAGAGCGGTGCGCTTGTGATGAAGGTGTCGGTTGTTCCCGGTGAAATCTGTTCCGTGATTTCAGAGTTACAACAGCGGGCGGCCGCTGAAGGGCACGAGATCGATGTCGTTGCGCAGGCCACAGGATTGATGACCGTCGCCCTCAGCTCTGCACCCGATGCAGCGATTGCCTTGATTGAGCACCTTCGAAAGAGGCTGGCCCATTCAGGTGGCAGTGCAATCGTGCTGCACATGCCGGATTCGCTGCGGGGAAAGGTCAATGTGTGGGGGCCTGATCCTGACGCACTGCCCCTGATGCGCGAGATCAAGCGGCGTTTCGATCCTGACCGCATTCTCAACCCCGGCCGTTTTGTAGGGGGAATCTGACGCATATGCCGCATACCGCTCCCCATGAGGATGCGCTTCCTTCGAGCTTCGACGCGCACCATGCTCCGGAGAAGAAATACCTGGATGACTGCGTGCATTGTGGCTTCTGCCTGCCCGCTTGCCCCACGTACGTGCTGTGGGGCGAGGAGATGGATTCACCGCGCGGACGCATCTACATGATCAAGAAGGCCGCCGAAGGCCAGGCTCCGCTCGATGCGCGTTTTCGACAACACATGGATAACTGCCTGGGTTGCATGGCCTGCATCACGTCGTGCCCCTCCGGCGTGCAGTACGACAAGCTCATCGAGCCGACGCGCGCGCAGATCGAGCGTAATCTTCCGCGCAGTTGGGGCGAGTCGGCCTTTCGCAGATTGATTTTTGCCACATTTCCCCATGCCGGCCGGCTCCGTCTGCTTGCCCTTCCGCTGCTTGTCTATCAACGAAGCGGTTTGCGCCGGACGCTACGTGGAACCGGGATTCTGAAGCTTCTGCCGAAGCGCGTCGCGGCCATGGAAGCCCTCCTCCCCGACGTGCCTTCCAATTTGTTTCGAAGGCTACCCTCCGACCATACGGTCGAAGACGACGCCGCGCCGGCGCGTTGGCATGTTGAGTGGCTGCGTACAGCAGGTCTTCTTCCCGCACGTGAATAGCGCAACTGCGCGTGTGTTGGCCGCGGAAGGTTGCGAAGTCATCGTTCCGCGAGAGCAGGCATGCTGCGGCGCGCTCATGCTCCACTCTGGAATGGAAGAAGACGCCATCGCTCTGGCGAAGAAGATGATCGCCGTATTCGAGTCGGCGAATGTAGACACGGTCGTCATCAACTCCGCTGGTTGCGGATCGACCATGAAGGAGTACGGTCATCTGCTGCGCGACGATCCCGAATGGGCCGAGCGCGCGGCGGCTTTCTCGGCGAAGTGCAAAGACATCTCGGAAATCTTGTGCGAGTTGAAACCGCAAGCGCCACGCCATCCACTCAAATTGCGCATCGCCTACCATGACGCCTGCCATCTGCAACATGCACAGGGTGTGCGCCAACAGCCGCGCAGCCTGCTGGCCGGAATCCCGGAATTGGACGTAGCCGAGATTCCCGAAGCATCGCTCTGCTGCGGCTCGGCCGGCGTCTACAATCTTTTGCAGCCCGAGACGGCGAATCAACTGGGTGATCGGAAGGTTGAGAATTTGCTGTCAACCGGTGCGCAAGCCGTCCTCTCTGCCAATCCCGGCTGCCTGCTGCAACTCATGAATGGCCTCCGACGGCGCGGGTTCAAGGCTATGCCCGCCTTCCATATGGTGGAACTGCTGGATGCGTCCATCCGCGGCATCTCCGCCGACGATCTGATGCGAGGCGGCAATAATCTTTCCAATTGAGACGACGACGCGATATTTTTTAGAATGGGGTTTTTCGAATGCCCGTTTCCATTGATCTTCCCGGCGTAGAGCTTCGCGCTCCCGTGAGCGAAAGCCACGCCGAAATCCTCACACCCGAAGCAATGGCCTTCATCGTGGATTTGCAGCGAGCATTCAATAAGCGCCGCAAAGAGCTCCTCATCGCTCGTCAGGAACGGCAGAAGAGACTCGACGTCGGTGAAAAGCCCGCATTCCTGGATGAAACCAGAGATATCCGCGAATCCGCATGGACGGTCGCTCCATTGCCTGCGGATATCATGGACCGCCGGGTTGAGATTACGGGCCCCGTGGACCGCAAGATGATCATCAACGCGCTCAATTCCGGCGCGAAGGTCTTCATGGCCGATTTTGAGGACTCGAGCACTCCAACATGGAACAACCTGCTCGATGGGCATATCAATTTGCGCGACGCCGTCCGGCGCGCCATTACCTATGCCGACCCGTCCTCGGGAAAGCAGTACAAGCTCAATGACCAGGTCGCCGTGCTCTTTATCCGTCCCCGCGGCTGGCATCTGGAGGAGCGGCACGTACTCGTGGATGGGGAGTCCATGTCAGGTTCCCTCTTCGACTTTGGCCTGTACTTATTCCACAACGCAAGGGAGTTAGTGGCTCGGGGCAGTGGGCCCTACTTCTACCTGCCCAAAATGGAAAGTCATAAGGAGGCCCGACTCTGGAACGATGTCTTTATCCGCGCCCAAAAGCAACTCGGCCTTCCGCAGAGAACCATCAAAGGAACTGTTCTCATCGAAACCATCCTGGCCAGTTTTGAGATGGACGAGATTCTCTATGAGCTGCGTGACCACTCTGCCGGATTGAACTGCGGCCGCTGGGATTATATTTTCAGCTTCATCAAGAAATTTGCCAACGATCCGCGCGCGGTGCTGCCTGACCGTGCCCAGGTCACAATGACCACGCATTTCATGAGGAGCTATTCAAAGCTTGCCATCAAGACATGTCACAAGCGCAATGTGCACGCCATGGGCGGCATGTCGGCGTTCATCCCCATCAAGTCGGACCCCGTAGCCAACGACAAAGCAATCGCCCAGGTGCAGGCAGACAAGGAACGCGAGGCCGGTGACGGACACGATGGGACATGGGTTGCACATCCCGGGCTCGTTCCCGTGGCGTTGGAGATCTTCGATCGGCTCATGCCCCAGCCCAATCAGATCTCGAAGCAGTTGCCCGACTACAACCCCACCGCCGATGATCTGCTACGAGTTCCCGAGGGGCAAATCACCGAAGCCGGGCTAAAGCAAAATGTGGCCATTGGTCTGGGCTATCTTGAGGCGTGGTTGCGCGGCATCGGGTGCGTTCCCCTGTTTAACCTGATGGAGGACGCCGCAACTGCCGAGATCAGCCGCGCACAACTGTGGCAATGGGTGCATCACTCGGCAAAGCTCAGCGATGGCAGAGTCGTGGACCTTGCGCTCGTTGAAAGTCTCATCGACAGAGAGCTCCATCAGCAAAAGACCGCCGTAGATGCCGTTCGCTATGCCACTTATCAAAAGGCCGCAGAATTGACGCGGCGTTTGATTCGCTCACCGCAATTCATCGACTTCCTCACGGTACCGGCCTACGAGCAGATCCTGAAAGAGGAAGAATTCGGATCGACATAACGAATTCCGATCCCGCCATTTTTGATCCTGAATGGAAAACGGGCCTCTCGAACTCCGGTAGAGTCACCGCCAAACGGGAAGTAAACTCTAAGACGGGCTTTGTTCGTATCGGCGACTAACCGCCAGGAACCGATATGCAGGATAAAGTGTTCACTAAAATCAGGCAGGATATATAGCTCGATGGGCATGAACCTCATGGCTGTGTCCCTCGAGCATTTGAACTCGACGTGCGGTACCGTTTTGAGAAAGTCGGAGGCGCAAATCGACGACAAACCATAGAAAGTTCATGTTTCTTGTTGGCACGGCGCTTTTGATGTCTCTGAGACGGAGATTGTAGAGACCCTGGATTACTTGAATGTAGAAACGGGGGGACTATCTGGTCGACCACGGTGCTACGTGAAAGCCCGTGATCTCCTCAATCTCCAGGAGCCGGTTGAGCTTGGAGAGCCGCTCCGACTGCGTTATCGAGCCGTTTTTGAACTGGTCGGCACACCAGCCGACGGCAAGGTCTGCCGCCCAGTTGTCTTCCGTCTCCCCGCTGCGAACGCTGAGCACAATCGTCCAGTTGGCGGCGCGTGCCAAGCCGAGAGCTCTGGCGGCTTCAGTCAGCGTTCCCACCTGATTAACCTTAAGCAGCAGTGCGTTTGCTGAATGACTGTCGATTGCCCTTTGGATCCTGGCAGGCTGGGTGCAAAGAAGATCGTCCCCAACGACAAGGGCATGCGATCCAAGGATATTCAGAAGAGATGGCCAGCACTCCCAGTCATCCTCCGCAAGCCCGTCTTCCACGCTGATTATTGGATACGCAGTTACCCATCGTTCCAGCCGTTGGATCATCTGTTCGCTTGAGAGATTCTCATTCCCGAGTGCATAGCTACCATCCTTATAGAAGTGGCTGGCAGCCACATCGATGGCGAGCGCGACTTCCTTGCCGGGCACGAACCCGGCAGCCGAGATTGCCTCCACCGCAGCCTCAAGCATCTCTTCCACTTCACGAAAGGGGGGAGCTAGCCCGCCCTCATCTGCGCGAAGCAGGCGCATACCATAGCGCCGATGAGTGAGCTCAGCTGCGGAATGAAAGACGTCGTAGGCAATGGAAAGCGTTTCGTCGGTTGTACTGGAGCACAGGGGAACCATTAGAACATCCTGCACTGGCACTTGCTCTCCAGCATGCTTGCCGCCGCTAAAGAGATTAATCGTGAGGCGAGGTAGGGCCCGGGGCGTCGCATTTGCCAATTCCGCAAAGTATTCCCAAAGGGTTAATCGGCGGCCGTTTGATACGGCACGTGCAAAGGCAATCGAAACGGCTAGAATTGCATTTGCGCCCAGACGCGACTTGTTTGTAGTTCCATCCAGAGCGATCAGTCGTGCATCAAAGTCTGCCTGGTCTGAGAAGGACAGACCGCGCAGGGCATTGGTCATTTCCCCATTTATATTCGCCACGGCCTTCCGGCATCCAAGACCCCTATATCGCTTCTCGTCGCCGTCATGCAACTCCATTGCTTCCGCGGAGCCTGTGGAGGCACCAGACGGAACCGACGCCTCACCACAGCCCCTGTCGAGCTGGCACTTCGCCAGCACTGTGGGCCGTCCTCTGCTGTCGAGGATTTCGCGAGCATGCAACTTGAGAATCTTTGTCAATTCAGCGCCTCCGCAAACTGGGAAATGAGATTCGATAGACCGGAGGGCGGATGCTTCATGAGCCGGCAGGCAGCACTACTTTGCCATTCCCGTTCTGCATCGGTCAAATATTCGAACGGCGATCTACCCATGACGCGAGCCAGAAGGCATGCCAGGGTATGACGGCAGGCTCTTGCTTCGAAGCTCGCGCCGAATCCAGCGTCATGAACGCTCGTTAGATAGCGGCACACGTACAATTCGGCAGAAATCAGCAGCTCCCTCCGGTGCTGCCCCAGGTGCAGCGCCTTCGCAAGCAAGTGCGTCAGGGAGAAGCCGACGTCGAATGCCGGGTCACCGAAGTGAATCACCTCATGGTCAACCAGCACAAATTTGTTCTCGTGAACCAGAATATTCTTTGGGCTGTAGTCACCGTGGACCAGGGCCAACCTTTGTCTGAGAGTCTCCTCGATCAGCTCTTCGAAGAAAGCTCTTGTTTCAGGAATGCGACTTGCAGTAAAGCGGTAATAAGGTTCCAGGCGGAGCGACTCGAATTCGGCCCGATCTTCGAATTCCCCGGCGAGCGAGCGATCATCGCGCGAGCGAAAGTGAATTTCACCGAGGATTTCAGCAAACACTTCGAAGTGACGGGACTCGGGAGGCTGCGAAAGCAGGAGTTCCTTCCATGTGAAGTTCGGTCGCGGGACTGCCGACATGGCGATGAGGTGCTCGGAAAAATCTTCGTAAAGAAGCGTGGTAATCGATCCCTGAGGGGCAAGTTTTTGTAACGAACGCATACCTTGCGCTTCACGATGAACACGTTCCAGTGAGCTGAACCAATCAGTGGCTACCCGCAATTTCGCCAAGGCCTGTTTCATCACAAATGGAGCTTGTCCGTGGGGTTCCACAAGCACCGTGCGGTTCGAAACTCCGCCGGTCAAAGTGCATATGTTTGGCACATCGTCCGGGCCGATCAGTCGATGGGAACGCAAGTAGGGAATCAAATCCGAAGGCTCTTCAATATTCATCATTTCGTAGGCGAACCTCCGAACGAGTCGCCACATTGCTTTGGCTTAGGTCCCGTTTGGATCAGTGCCTGCAGCCAAGGGAGGTCAGTCACCAATTCAATTCTCCGTGAATTCCGGCCGCATGATGAGCATTCCGGATCTCCATTTTGGCATCTACGCCCGACTTGTCAAAGGATCGGCTACGACACAGTAACACACAGCAATAGGAGCTTCTTGAGACGGTTTCTCCTCAAAGAACTGTTCACGTTCGTATATCTGAATCTGGGCCGCGCTGGACTTCTTGCGAATTATGCGACCAGGCCAGTCTTTTAGACTCCTCTGAGAACGAAGTATATTTGCAAAATCTCTCCTCCACTTTGTGCTGATCCTAAGCCTGGTGGCGCTCCCTCGGATTCCGGTTGAATCACCGCCGATGAGGAAGTAACCCCGAAACGAGAAAACGGGGGTTATTTCCCAATCGGCCTGAATACCTCCAGCATTTGTGAAACCGCTGTCAGACGTTCGAAGCTTCCGGCGCAAGGATCCGGAGCACGTCGACGCCTTCCCGAAGAGATCCGGAGGGAAGAGAGAAACAGACGCAAGAAGGCGAGCTTAGGCTCGCAGAATTCCTGCTGAAACGAAGGTGAGCGTGAGGACGGTAATATCATCCTCCTGCCCGAAGCGTTGGGCGGCGGCGGCGATTTCGTCGGCGGACTGCGTACTGATTTCACGTGTGCGCTCAAAGCCGAAGAGCTCGACTTGGGCGTTGCGCGCTTCGACTGCGCCGTCGGAGAGAAAGGTCAATGTTCCTCCCGCCTTCAGTGTGAAGGAACGTTCCTCGTACGCTTCCGGAGATGAGACGATGCCGAGCGGCAATGCGGGCAGAACAGAGACTTCCTAACCGCTGCAGTAGGGAGCGAGGTGTCCCGCATTGGCCAGTGTCACAACGCCGGCACGCACGTACGACAGGTCCGTATGACAGCGTACACACGCGTGCACCTCGTCGGGCTGCAGATTCCATCGGTCGTAAGGACGCCAGGCCGCTCTCGTCCAGATCTGTCGCAGCCCAGCTTAGATCGTCCCTGGCGCGCCACACGCATTGCTGCCCAGGTACCTCGACGATGCTCTCGCCGAGGGCTGCCAGTGGAAACAGACTGTTCAACCCCTGCACAATGCCAGCACAATGGATGGAGATTGAACAGCCGATTCGAGGGAGGGACAACGATGAATGAGTTGGAGCAGGTTCTCATAGGCGACAGCGCGGCCTCGCCGCCCGCAGTCATTCTTGAAGGGCTCGATGCATCGTTGGCGCATCGTGCGCAGGATGGCGCACCGCGGACAACCTACGAAGAACTGTGGCATATCACCTTCTGGCAGCAGATCACGCTGGATTGGGTGAACGGAATCGAAACTGCCTACCCCATCCATGCATCGGCCGGTTTTCCAACGGAGCAGGACGCGGCGCGCGAAAGCTGGGACGAACTGCGACAGCGCTTTTTTCGCGGCAACCAGCAGGCAGCCGCGATCGCATGTGACGTGAGCCGGCACAATGTTGTGGTGCGCTGCCCGTCCCGGCCAGGCATGCCCGCGCGGACCATGACAGTGCGGGAACAACTCGAAAGCCTGGGAGCCCACAACGCCTACCACTTTGGAAGAATTGTTCTGCTGCGCCAGCTCGCAGGGGCATGGCCGCCGCCCTCAGGAGGCTTCAGTTGGTAATCGGGTGGAGATCCCGACGCAAACATGATGAGGTGCGCCCCCGCAGCTTCGAGCGACCTCAGTCTCATGTGCAGAGTTTGCGAAGAGCTATTCGTCTTTCTTCTCGTTCCGCGCTTTCACTTTGAACCAGATCGGCGTTCCTTTGAATCCGAACGCCTCGCGAATCTGATTCTCAAGAAACCGCTCGAAGGCGAAGTGCAGCTTGATGTCGCGGTCAGTGAACAGCACAAATGTGGGCGGCGCCACGGCGGCCTGGGTCATATAGAAGATGCGGATACGCTTGGCCATCGGCACCGGGGCGCGCTGGAAGTCAATCCGCTCGAGGAAGCGATTCATCTGCCCCGTTGTGACGCGCTTGCGCCGCTCGGCCGCGACGGACTTGACCTCGTTCAGCACCCGGCCCAGCCCGGTTCCTTCAAGCGCGGAGAGAAAAACAACTGGCGCATAGCTCAGATACTTGAGCGCCGAGCGCACTTGCCGCTCGAAGATTTCGCGGTCCGCAGGAGGCTTGCCGTCGGTGCGGCCAGTGGTTACGGCATCCCATTTGTTCACGAGAATGATGACGCTGCGCCCGCTCTCATGCGCGTAGCCGCCGATGGTCGCATCGCTGGCTGTCACTCCCTCGGTGGCGTCGATAATCAGGAGGGCCACGTCCGCGGCTTCAAGGTGACGGCGCGCCATCACGACGCTCATCTTTTCAGCCATGAGGTGTGTTTTGCCCTTGCGCCGGATGCCCGCCGTATCGACAAAGCGAAACTGGCTTCCCTCGAACTCCACGACTTCATCGACCGCGTCGCGGGTGGTGCCAGCAATGGGAGAGACGATGGCTCTCGAAGTGCCGGTCAATGCATTCAGTAAGGTGGACTTGCCCACGTTGGGGCGGCCGATGATGGCCACCGAAGTTTCATGCTGTTCAAATTCTCCATGAGTGCGATGCAGCGCTCGATGCGGCTCATCTTCGAGGCCCGGAACAAGCGGTCCACCCTCGGAGATTTCCTCCTCTTCGGCCTGTTCGTCTTCGGTCTCCAGGGCTTGTTCCGCGGTTATCGCGGGAGCAGGAATTGCCTCTGAAATGGCATCCAGTAACTCGCCGATGCCGAGGCCGTGCTCGGAACTGATCGGATAAACCTCGCGAATTCCGAGTTGTCGAAAATTCTCCGCCGCCAGGGCCATGGCTTCGCCTTCGACCTTGTTCACGGCCAGAAATACAGGTTTTCCGCCGCGAATCAGCAGCCGCACCAAATCGTAGTCGGGGCTGGCGAGTTCAGTGCGGGCGTCAACCACGAGCACCAGTGCGTCGGCATCTTGTAACGCGACCTTGGCCTGGTTATAGATTTCGGTGGGGATTAGCTCGGGGTCGTCGGGGACAATGCCACCGGTGTCGACCAGACGAAAGCGACGCCCGGCCCATTCGTATTCGCCATAGATTCGGTCGCGGGTGATACCCGGCTCGTCGCCCACGATGGAGCGTCGGCTGTGGGTAAGTCGATTGAAAAGGGTGGATTTGCCAACATTGGGCCGACCCACGATCGCCACCAGCGGCAGCGTTTCAGAGCCGGCACTGGCGGGTATAACCGATCTGCGATACGTCGGCAAAATAATCTCCAATAGTGGCCGGCGCGCCCACGGCCCTCTACGAGTCTACCGCCCCATTGTGTCCTAACGCATGAGTATGTAAGCGCAGGTCGTGTTTCTACCAATCCCTTTGCCTCATAAAGTGCTCGATCGGCAAGGTTGAGCAGGGCAGTCGCATCCGTGCCGGGCTTTGCGTTGCCCACTCCAATGCCGATGCTCAACCTCGCCCGCCCTTCGAAAGGAGAGACTCGATTGACAACTGCCAAAGCCAGAATGGCAGCTCTGATCTAATTTTCAAGTTTTAAGCGAATTAGGTGCCCAATGGACCATCGCGTTCTGTAGACTACGGCAATTCCGACTGTTAGGAGGTCGTGATCCATGCCCAAATTTGTGATCGAGCGCGAAATTCCCGGCGCCGGCGCTTTTTCTCCCGAAACCCTCAAGGCCATCTCGCAAACATCCTGTGGCGTGCTGCGCAAGATGGGATCCGAGATTCAATGGCTACACAGTTATGTGACTGACAACAAGATCTATTGCGTCTACATCGCGCCTAACGAAGAGATGGTGCGCGAACACGCGAAACAGGGTGGGTTCCCGGCAAACAGCGTCTCAAAAGTCAGGAGCATCATCGATCCAACGACGGCGGAGAGCCAGCCCGCCTGATTTTAGGAACCCTCACATCGAGAAATGGCGGTGGCCTGTTCTCGAGGGCTGGCTGAATCGCCGAGGTGGACGTTGAAGGCGGATGTTTCCATCAGACTCGTCCGCCTATCGCCTGGATCAATAAGAGGACTCCGATACCTCCCAAACCGGCATAAACATAGGCCATGAAAACCTCGCCGTGCAGCCGGTGATTAATCACCCTGCCGAGAAACACGGCCGGAATCATGACCGGCAATGAGAGTAAATAGAATCGCGATACCGCCGGAATCCAGAGTCCATCGAGCCAATAGCCCATCATGCCAAGGATGCTGGCAGGCAGAAAGTATGCTTGCAGGGTGGCGCGAAAGTGCTGAGCGGACCAGCGTCGCATCGCGCCATAAATGACGAGCGGCGGCCCGTTCATTCCATACGCTCCGCCGAGGACGCCAGCGCAGAATCCACAAGCCAAAAGCCAAGCCCGATTGTCACTCCGCAGTTCGGGCGGTGTGCGAAGGATCAATGAATAAAGGGAAAACCCGAGAATGATCAGCGCAAGTGCTCCCTTTACGACTCGTTGATGGCTGCTGGTCAGTAGCAAAAGGCCCAATGGGATGCCAAGAAATGTGGGAAGCAGGAGCCAGCCCGTGCTTCTGAGATGAATCTTTTTCCAGTCCTGCACCACGACAATGCCGGCGATCGTGATGGACACAAGCACCGCGAGCGGAGCCGCAACCTGAAGCGGCACGAAGAAGGCGAGTAGCGGAACCGCAACCAGCGCCTCGCCGAAACCGAATGCGGAACGAATGAGCGTGGCGCCAAACACGATGAGCAAAACATACAGTGTAGTAAGGTCGATTGTGATCTCCGAGACGAGCAAGATTAACGAGCAAAATTCGTTACGAACAGCATTGGTGGAATCGGTTCTCTCGCCAGCAACTTGCTTTGGCTCATGACGCAACAAGTCGAACGGGAGTTTCCTGCCAATCGAATAGAGAGCAGTTCCAACCTCGCCGTTCAACAGTCCCGTGCAACAGTCTCTATGATGAGGATAGAGCGAGCACCCGGCCCCGATGGCATCTTCTGGCACCACAACTCGCGCTCTACCGACCCTGCACGAGTTCTTCTCGCCGGGCGGCATTTTGGCGCGTTCACCGCTGCCTTATGAGTACCGCCCCGGTCAACTGGAGATGGCGAAGGCCGTAGAGCGAGCCCTGACGGAGCGCCGTCACCTGATTGTCGAGGCGGGCACCGGCACCGGAAAGACTTTGGCGTATTTGCTCCCCGCCTTGCGCACTGGCCAGCGCGTCATCGTCTCCACCGGGACAAAGGCCTTGCAGGATCAGCTTTACTTCCGCGATGTGCCGTTTCTCGAATCGTTGCTGGGCGATCTGCGCGTCTGCTACATGAAGGGCCGGGCAAATTACCTGTGCCGGCACAAGCTGGTTGCGCTGCGCAATGAGCCGATTCTCACCGGCCTTGAAGAGATTGACCAGTACCGGCAGATCGCCGAATGGGAACGAACGACAGAGACCGGCGACCGCTCGGAGTTGGCTGAGCTGCCCGAGGCAAGCGCGCTGTGGCACAAGCTTGATGCCCGTTCCGATGCATGCCTGGGCTCAACCTGCCCCGACTATCGCCGCTGCTTCATCACCGAGATGCGCCGCAGGGCCCTCGAATCGGACATCATCATCGTGAACCACCACCTGTTTTTCGCCGACCTGGCCGTGAGGCAGGAGGCGGCCGGCGCGCCCGATGCGGGCATTCTGCCCGAAGCCGCCGCGGTGGTGTTTGATGAGGCGCACGAGTTGGAAGAGGTGGCGTCAAGTTATTTCGGTCTTTCGGTCAGCAATATTCGCTTTGAGGAACTGGCCCGCGACACCGATGTGCTGCTGCGTGGTAAAGAAGGCGCCGAAAAGATGCCCAACGTGACCCAGCAATTGCGAGATCGCGCGCGCATGTTTTTCGCCGGGCTGCCCATGACCGGAGATGGGCGCCAGCCTTTTGCGGAGCGCGAAGAGTTCCTCGAAACCTCGGGCGACATGTACATGAGCGTGCGCGCCACCCTCAAGCTGATGGAAGCAGAGATGGATGCGCTTACCGGGATCGATGAGGCGCCGGGGCTCAGGAAGCGCGTAGCTCGTCTTCGCTCAGAGCTTGAGTTTCTGCTCGAATCGAACTCCAGCAACATGGTGTATTGGCTTGAGCGCCGCGTGGCGGGGATTGCCCCCGAACGGTCGGCCGCACGAAGTGTCCGATCACAGGCACGCACTGTATTTCTGCAGGCCACGCCGATCGATGTCTCGACGCTGCTGTCGGAACTGGTCTTCGAAACGATTCCGACCGTGGTGCTGACTTCGGCCACGCTCACCGTGCAGGGTGGCTTCGAGCATATCCGGAAGCGGCTGGGTTTGAGCGAGGCGCGGGAACTGGTCGTGCCTTCGCATTTTCGCTACGGGGAACAGGCGTTGCTCTACCTGCCGCCGGAGATGCCCGACCCACGCGATCCTGAGTTTCCCGAGGCCGCCGCCGAGTGCATCCGGCGCGTGCTTGCCATCACCAGGGGCCGCGCCTTCTGTCTGTTTACCAGCTACGCCCAGATGCGCGATCTTTACGAGCGGCTGATTCCGGTACTGGATTATCCGATCTTTTTGCATGGCACGGCGCCGCGCAAAGCGCTGCTGGAGCAGTTTCGCGATACACCGAACGCGGTGCTCTTCGGTACATCGAGTTTTTGGCAGGGCGTGGACGTGCAGGGCGAGGCGCTGAGTTGCGTCATCATCGACAAGTTGCCCTTCGCTGTGCCCAACGACCCGGTGGTGCAGGCGCGGATGAAGGCCATCGAAGAGGCGGGCGGCAAGCCATTCAATGACTACCAGGTTCCGGCCGCGGTGCTCACGCTGAAGCAGGGCTTCGGCCGCCTGATTCGCTCGCTCGAAGATCGCGGTGTACTGGTCCTGCTCGATCCGCGCGTGCGCCGGCAGCGCTACGGGCAGACATTTCTCAAGAGCCTGCCGCCCTATCGCATGACCACGACGATTACCGATGTGGAAGCGTTCTTTGAAACCAAGACCCAATGATCCATTGAAAACGAAGTCAGCTAACTTCCCGCTTTTCCCGGGCAGTGGCTAAGGCCCGCGCCTGTTTTCGCCTACCTGCGGCGCGATTTCAAGTCATGCCCTGTTACAAAGAATGGTCCGAAACCGCCGCGAATTCATAGGCGAACAAAACGCTCGATCATCTCTGTGCTGATTTTTTGCTACGGGAGATCGCAGGAATCGGCTCTGGTAGGTTTGTTCAGCCGAAGTTTCCGCATCGGCGGTGACACGCCAGCCCCGTCCACCGCATGGTGCTTTCCGCATATTGACTAACGGGCTACCGAAGCATCCCGTTCTAGTTGCCCGCAGCAACGTGACGAACTACATGTCCCTCTGCATCAAGAAAATCCAGAGTCGGAGTGCCATCGGCGGCTACTTGCATCACGATGCGTTTCTTGCCATTCGCATCCATTAGCGAAACGACCGATGCATTATCTGCTCGGCGACCAACCCAGATGCGATGGGTTTGATCGTTGATTGCAAGCCCCGCGAACTTGTTCTCCTTATCGTCCACGCCGGCAAGTTGCACGATTTGCCCAGGCTGACCGTACTTATCGAACGAGAGACTGACACCTGAGTCTACGATTTCACCTTTCTCATTTCGACGCCCCCCGAAGATCAACCCGCCGTCTTCTGTCCCCTCATCGTTGTAAAAGAGCATCCCGGCTTGCGGCCTGTCTGCTTTGGAAAACTCCTTTCCTCTGACGATCACGCCCGGCATTTGGTCGTGATCAGAGATGACCATTCGAAGCGTGCCATCTGGTTCAACGATGTTGAGACGGTGAGTTTCGATCTGATCGAATTCAGCGTTGCGCTGCGACTTCGCTCCCGTCACCATTGCAACGGCGAAGACTGTGCTCAGAGTAGCCGAATAGACAAGAAGAGCCGTCTGCACAAAGGGCTTCATCGATGACCTCCGATATCTGTGGAATCGCTACGTTCAATCATGGGAAATACGGCCACGGACCTCGTGTGGTTCCCAGGGGGTGAACATCGGCACAACCAGATCGAAGCTCACTGCCAAGCTTCTTGTTCAAGAGACACTGGCGCTCAAGGCGACTCAGACAAGCCGACTCAACTTGATGTTTGGGTTTCGGGCCTGTTGTGGCCAATTGGGAAATAACCCGAAGGGCAACCGCAGATCCTTCGTCGCTGCGCTCCTCAGGATGACAACGCGCAGGAGAAGGCGGCGTGGGGAATTCGGTCGCATGGTGGCCGATTGAGAACGTTCGTCTGTGCTTCACATGTTTTCAATTGCCATTTGAGTCATGACCTGCTACAGAATCGCTCGCTAATCGCGGCTGGATCAGTTCTTCCGCAGAGTGCTGGTGTGCTGTCCCCGAAGTCATGGCATAAGCAGTCGAGAACAACCACAGATCTTTCGACTTCGTTTGGCCTAAAGACCGGCCAAACTACGCTCAGGATGACAGATCAATACTGATCCGAATTTTAGAGACGGGACACTAGAAAAACACAGTCCAGTTCGCAAGGATATTGAGCGGATTTGAAACGCGCGGCGTGATGGCCGGCCCTTCGACGTAGCTCAAGCCCAGGCTCAGGTAGTTTCCGCGTGAAGCCTGGAGCGAATAGCTTCCGGTGATCGTCGTTCCAGCCCTCCACACGGTCTTGCCTTGGAAGACGAGGTTGTCGGTAAAGATCTTGCTGTAGCCGGTGCGGGATGCGACCACGGAGAGAACATCGTTGGGACGTGACCGAACCGGCGCTTCTTTGTAGAGCCGTGCCTCGTAATAGCGGGCGTAGGCGTTCAATGTGTCCGGCACTGTCATGAACGATCCACCGGCATAGAGGCCCTGGGTTGGATGCTCCGGGCCTGACTTGAGCAATTGATAATCCATCAGGGCGTACGCGCAGTAATTGCCCGTGTCGGGGCGACCACTGACCTCATTTCTGTAAGGCGTGGTGTTATTGATGGAGCCGGCGCGAAACCACGCCTGGTGCGCATCGGCGCTGGCTGCACGCAGGTACCCACCTTCATTGATCAGGACGAGTTTGTCGCCGTGCGGAATGAACCGGAATCCGGTGTGATTGCGAGCGACTTCCGTCGGGCCTCCGTTTGGATCCTGGCTCCGCTGCGCGGCGGTTTTGATGTAGGTGTTTTTAGGTCCGCGAATCCGAACGTTGAACGAGGGCGCCGTTAGCGGGAAGTACGACATGCCCGCTTCGTAGGGCAATACGGCATACACGCCTTGTGCGCCGGTCGCGGTCGATCCTCCGACAAAGAGACCGACGAAATTCATGTTGTTGGCGATGTATCCCGCCTTCACTTGAACGCGATCTTCTCCAAATGCCTTGTAGAAATAGAGCGCCCACAACTGAACCGTCTTGGGACCGGCAGGATTCCAACTTGCCCAGTTCCACACCCCGCCCAGATAGAACTGTGCCTGGTGTAAATGCAGTTGACGAAGGTCGGCAGAGAAGATCGGCTGCACAAACGAACTCTCGAAAGCGCGCTGACCTACGTAGACCTGCTCTTCGGCAGGCACAGGCGCATCCAGCATGTTCTGTGTATATTGGGCCCCCGAAATGACTCGAAAGGAGATGCCCTTGTCGAGGAGTGCTCGCCGAAATCCCGAATCAACGTCGATGACGCTGTCGGAAAACGGGGGCATGGCAGGCGTCGCCTCCGAGGTAATTGAGGTCCTCAATGGAATGCGCGGCGGGTACCGGAGAATCAGGGAAGCTCTGGTGTGCATCGTTGCTTTGCGCTTTACTCAATATGACGGCACACAGCAAGAGCGCAGCTGTGATGATTCTCCTGATCCTTCGGTTGTTCCTGTCTCGCATTTCTCCCGATACCTTCAGTCTTTCCCGTAACCATGCGGCTCTCAGCACACAAAAGTTGGACTCAATGGGCTTAGATTGAAAATACACCGCCTGGAACATTCAGTGCGGTGATGGGGACCGCAGCGAACCGATAACGCCCATTCTGCCGAAATGCCGTTCTTACCGAAATTGTCTGCAATGAGCTACAAATGGTAGTGAGAATCTACAGGGGCCTCTATGCAAATCGCTTCCCAAGACGTCCTCATTGTCGTCGACGTGCAAAACGATTTCTGTCCCGGCGGGCAACTGGCGGTTGCGAGCGGAGATGCTGTCATCGCGCCGATCCACAGAATTGCGCAGCGCTTTGAGCACATCGTCCTCACGCAGGATTGGCACCCAAAGGGACATTCGTCCTTCGCATCGAGCCACACTGGCAAGCAGCCCTATGAGCAAATCGAACTGAGTTATGGAAGTCAGACGCTCTGGCCTGATCACTGCGTTCAGGGAAGCAAAGGCGCGGAGTTTCATCCACAGCTTCTTTTGCCGCAAGCTGAACTGATTCTGCGCAAAGGCTTCCGGCGCGAGATGGATTCCTACTCCGTATTTTTTGAGAATGACCGCAGGACGCCGACCGGCTTGCTGGGCTATCTCAGAGAACGAAAACTAACGCGCGTCTTCCTCGCCGGCCTGGCCTACGACTACTGCGTTGGTTACTCCGCGCTCGACGCGAAGCGCTTTAACTTGTCTACGTTTGTCGTTCGCGACGCTTGTCGTGCCATCAACCCGCAAGGCTCCGTAGCGACGATGGAAGTTGAGTTTACGCTGACCGGTGTCGGACTGATCGAAAGCGCGCAACTCACTTCCTGACGCATGCCGAGTAGAATCTTGAGCAGGCCGTCAAGAAAACGCGCAGTCCGAAAGAAGTATGTCTCGCAACTTCTACATTCTCGCCGGAACATTGGGGCTTGTTCGCCGTCCTCTCCATGGGCATGGCGCTGGTGCCATCGAGCTTTCAGCCGGGCCTGCCCGCGAATGCTTCCCTGTGGCGCACCATCGCGTTGCTGATGCTGCTGGCGGGCCTCGGATTCGCGCTGGTTGGGGTGATGAGCCATCTTTTTGAGCAGGTGGACCGGCGCAGCGAGGAAGCCCGCCAGGCTGCCCGTCGCAAGCGCCAAGGTGGCAACGACTAGCGCTGCCCGCATGGTTTGCAGGCCCTAGAATGGAAGAAGGGGCTCTCCCCAGACAGGACCGGGCAAAGACCGATGTATGAAGTCACCGTGGAGGCCGGATTCTCTTCCGGACACTTCCTCCGCAACTACAAGGGAAAATGCGAGAACCCGCACGGGCACAACTACAAGGTCCGCGTCACCCTTTGCGGCGGCGAACTGGACGCGAGCGGCCTGTTGCTGGATTTCAAGCTGCTGAAGCAGGTACTGCGCCCGGTGATCGATCGCATCGATCACCAGATGCTGAATGAACTCGAGCCGTTTACCGAGCTGAATCCATCGGCCGAAAACATCGCCCGTTATTTTTACGACCAGACCAACAGCCAACTCAATGGAATGACGCAGGGACGAGTGCGCGTGAAGGACTGCACGATCTGGGAGACGGACACCACGACGGCCACCTATTACGAGTAGCCTCGAATTTCAATTCATCTGGCTGGATTTGGATTGGAGATACTTGTCAAACGGTATCTCGAAGTAGAACAGCTCGTGACCGTCAGCATCTCGCAGTTCGTGCAGGTGCAACTTGGCGCCCCTGAGCGGGTGATCGAGCTGCGAGACATCGTAAAACAGGAAGCCCGCCTGGGTGCTGTGCGGCTCGACGACCAATGCCTGGTACTCAAATTCGTCGAAATCGGCCTCGATATTCTTGTTGCTGGCCTTGGGCTTCAAGTGGATGCTGGGAATCGGGCCTGGCATCGGGAGCTTGCCGCCTGCACGCTCCTTGAGAGTCATCAACCGCTCCACATCTTCAGGTTCGGCGGCTTGGATGCGGTCGCCTGCGGCGGTCTGGAATAAAATGCGCGCGTCGCGCAGGGAAACGGGCCGGTCGCTGAGATTGGTCACCACCAGCCGCACCGGCATTACCCCGTGGCTGAGGTAATCGACGCGAAAGATAGATTCCTTCTCTTTTGTGTCATAGGGTTCGGCGGCAATCGCCACTTTCTCCTTGTCGTGGGTTTCCTCCGCGGCAAACGACGTTGCAGGCTGCACGGGTGGCGGTTTGTGATCGCTGGCCACTGCCGGCAACGCCACCCAAATCGCTAGCAGCGGGATGCCTCTGAGAATCGTCATCGTGGACGACTGTATCATTTGAGGGTTAGACCGGGGACAAGGGAATTCCGTCACGCATGATTCTTTTTTTCTATAACCTGGCGCTGCTCACGGCCCTAGCGGCCGGCTCCCCCTGGTGGCTGTGGCGGATGGCGACGACTGAGAAATATCGAGAAGGTCTGTTGCCACGGCTGGGCAAGGTCCCAGCCTGGTTGAAGA
The DNA here is from genome assembly GCA_963800145.1 of uncultured Acidobacteriaceae bacterium. Lineage (GTDB taxonomy): Bacteria > Acidobacteriota > Terriglobia > Terriglobales > Acidobacteriaceae > Telmatobacter. The sequence goes on from CAWCZX010000003.1 coordinate 1,473,767, forward strand.
GCAGGGCCGGGCAGCGGCCTGTCATCTGGCTTCATGCCGTTTCAGTGGGCGAAGTGTTGGCGGTTAGCCGTCTGGTTGGCGAATTGGACCGTTTGTTTCCGGAACACGAGGTGCTCGTTTCCACGACAACCCGCACGGGGCAGGCTCTGGCTCGCCAGCGCTTTGGCGAGAACAGGGTTTTCTATTGTCCGCTGGATCTGCCGTGGGTCGTACGAGCCTATCTCAACGCATTGCGGCCAAAGTTGCTGATTCTGGCCGAGACAGAGTTCTGGCCCAACCTGCTCAACGGCTGCTTTCGGCGCCAGATTCCGGTCGCCGTGGTCAATGCGCGCATCTCGGACCGCTCGTGGCCACGTTATCTCATGCTGCGCCGGCTTTGGGAACCGCTGCTTGCGCAAGTCAGCCGAGTGCTCGCCCAGAGCGAAACCGACGCGCAGCGGCTGAGGGCGATTGGCTGCCGGCCGGAGCGGGTCACAGTGAGCGGCAACCTGAAATTCGATGTACGCGCTGCGCAAGAGGCCGAGGCAACAAAGCTGCTAAAGGCATACGGGGGCGGTCTGCGCTTCGTCGTGGCCGGCAGCACGCTGGAGGGCGAAGAGGGTGCCCTGCTGGAGGTGTGGCCGAAGCTGCTCGAAGGCGATCCGCAACTTGCGATGGTGCTGGCTCCACGCCACCCGGAGCGCTTTGACGTGGTGGCCGCGTTGCTCGAAAAGTCGGGAAATCGATGGGTGCGGCGGTCGGACTGGAAAAAGGGAACCGGACCCAAAGCGCTCAATCCCGGGCAAGTCGTGCTTCTCGACACCATCGGCGAACTGGCGTCGGTGTATTCGCTCGCCGCCATGGCCTTTGTGGGCGGCAGCCTGGTAGCAGCAGGAGGGCATAATCCGCTGGAGCCGGCACAGTTTGGAGTGCCGATCGTCATGGGTCCGCATTACGCCAACTTCCGCGCCATCACGGAGGATTTGCGCGCACACGACGGCATTCGCATCGCCGCGAAAGAGGAACTTGCCCGTACCCTGGGAGACCTGCTGCGCGATCCCACGACTGCCGCGGCCGCGGGCGGACGGGCCAGGCAGGTTTTCGACGAGCAGGCCGGGGCAACGGAAAGGACGGTGCGCGCGCTGGAAGTCCTGCTGGCCAAAGGGCACCCGAGCCCATGAAACGACCTTGGCTGGCTCCTTTCGTACCGCTCTATGCCGCGGGTGTGGCGTTGCGCGATGCCAGCATCGCGCATGGTTTGCGCCCTGTTCGGCGGTTGCGCTGGCCCGTCATTAGCATTGGCAACCTCTCCACCGGCGGCGCGGGCAAGACGCCGCTAACGATCACGCTGGCCTCGCTGCTCAACGGTGCCGGGTTTGAAGTGGACGTATTGTCGAGGGGGTATGGGCGAGAGGGTCACACACCTGCCAGGGTTCGCCCGGACGGCACTGCGGCCGAGTTCGGCGATGAGCCGCTGTTGATTGCGCGGGAGGCAGGTGTGCCGGTCTATGTGGCCGGCCAGCGCTACGAGGCCGGCTTGCTGGCTGAATCAGAGCGCTCCGGGAGTTTGTCGGTTGGCGTACATCTTCTGGACGATGGGTTTCAGCATCGCCAACTGCACCGTGACGTGGACATTTTGCTCATGAATCGTTCGGACTGGCAGGATAACCTGCTGCCCGCGGGCAACCTGCGCCAGGCAGTGCATGCGGCCAGGCGCGCGAACATCCTCGCGATTCCGACGGACGACCCAGGACTGGAGGCGGAGCTATCAGCTTGGGGGTGGCGCGGGCCGCTTTGGCGGCTAAAACGTCGGATGGAGGTTCCAAAGATCGGCGGTCCGGTGATTGCTTTCTGCGGAATCGCCCGTCCGGAGCAGTTTTTTGCCGGACTTGAATCGGCGGGTTTTCGGGTGGCCGGCAGAATTGTCTTCTCCGACCATCACAAATATTCGGCGCGTGACGTGGTTCATTTGCTGGTGGCGGCTCGGTCTGCTGGAGCCGTCGCGCTGATCACGACCGAAAAGGATCATGTCCGGCTGGGAAGCCTGTGTGAAAGCTTCGCAGTCGAAGTGCCTCTCCTGACCGCGCGACTGCGAGTTGAAATTGAAGAAGAGGACGTTGCCGTCGCGTATCTCGCTGGCCGGCTTCGCGACGCGAATCTGCACCCCTCGCTGTGAGAAAATCAGATTTTGCAAACCCAGTCCAAGTTTCGCCTGCTCATTGTGCGTTTGGGCGCCATGGGCGACATTCTGCATGCGCTCCCGGCGGTAACGGCGCTGCGGATGGCTCATCCGGGGTGGGGGATCGACTGGGTCGTGGAACCCAGGTGGCAGGTTCTGCTGGCAGCTCCGGGAAGCACGGGCCGCGACACGGGATCTTCGCCATCATTGCAGCCGCTGGTGGATCGGCTCCATTTCGCGCCGACCAAGGATTGGCGGCGTCGGCCCTTGGCGGGAGAGACTTTCAATGGAATCAGGGGCTTGCGACAGGCGTTGCGGGCCGGCGAGTATGACACGGTGCTCGACCTGCAAGGCGCGATACGCTCGGCGATGGTTGGCCGTCTCGCGGGCTGTCGCCGTGTAATCGGCGAGGCCGAACCTCGCGAACGTGCAGCGCGCCGGCTGTTTACGGAGCGGGTCGTTACCCACGGGGCGCATGTGATCGAGCAAGACGTCGAACTGGCTTCCGCCGTGGCTGGAGATGATCTCAAGCCCGTGCAACCCTGGCTACCATTAGAGACTGCTGCCGAGGCGTGGGCTGACGAACTTCTTGCGCCTTATGGCGGGCGGCCCAAGGTACTCATCAATCCCGGCGCGGGTTGGGGAGCCAAACGCTGGCCGGTGGAGCGCTATGCCGCTGTGGCAGAGGGGCTGATCGAGCGGGGCTGCCAGGTAATCGTGAATTCCGGTCCCGGCGAAGAGCCGCTGGCGGAGGTGATCGTCAAGCAGACACGTGGAGCGGCCATCTCGATTGCCGGTCATTTGGGCCACTTGATTGCGCTCACGCGGCGCATGGCTCTCGCCATCGCGGGCGATACCGGCCCGTTGCACCTGGCCTGTGCTCTCGGAAGGCCGGTATTGGGGATCTATGGGCCGACTGATCCGAGCCGCAATGGGCCCTACGGTACCCGCTTCAAGGTGTTGCGCAGCCACGAGAGTCGCCGCGACCACACTCGTTATGAAGCGCCCGAGGCAGGGCTTTTGACGATTCAGCCGGAAGAGGTGCTGCGGGCAGTGGACGAATTACTGGGCGGAGAGGCCATTCAATGAACGAGACTTCCGACCCCAGCACCAACAACCCGACCCAACTGGACTGGATCGCCCGGTGGCAGCGAGTGGCTCGCCGCATCCGCGTTCCGTTGGGATTTTTGGTGGCCCTCCTCTATCTCTTCGAATTGTGGGAACGCGCCCCGCAACCTGCCGCTGTGGCCTGGAGCCTGGTGCTGGTGCTGCCGGGTCTTTGGCTGCGGGGCTACGCCGCCGGTTACGTGAAAAAGAATCGAGAACTGACACAGACCGGTCCTTATGCCCACACGCGCAACCCACTTTACCTGGGCTCGATGCTGATTGCAGCCGGTTTTGCGTTGGCGCTGTTGAGCTGGCCGGTAGCGCTGATTCTGGCGGTGGGTTTCCTGGTGATCTATGTACCGGTGATCGCCTCGGAAGAACGCTTTCTGCGGGCGACTTTTCCAGAGTTTGAGACATATTGCCGACGTGTGCCACGGTTGATTCCACGGCTCACTGCCCCGCGCGCCACGGCCGATCCGGGGAGCTTCTCGTTTACCCTGTATAGAAGGCACCGCGAGTACAATGCAGCTATAGGGGCTGCACTGCTCTACCTCGGCCTGCTGTTCCTTCGGCCGGCTTTGGGTGTACTCGTGCATGGTCTGCGATGAGTGACCGCCCAACCATGGGGAAGAAGTTGTAGTTGAGAACTTAGGTGAGCGAAGATCGCGCGCCAAAACCAAGACTCAAAAGGAGCCATGCCACACGGTGACGACGCGCACGACGGTGAAGACGATCCTTTGCGCACTTTTTCTTGCCGCCGTGGCGCACGGCCAGCAGATTCCTCCTCTTGCGCCCCCGCGCGCCGGCTTCAGCTTTCCACAGAAGCAAACTCTTACCTATTCCGTGGATTGGCGTGTCTTTCCCGCGGGAACCGCGATCGTGCACTTCGAGGCGGCGGGAGACCGCGAGCGGATTTCTGCCACGGCTGACACGATCGGCGCCCTTAACCTCCTTTTTCATGTGGATGATCACTTCCAATCGACCATCGATCGCGCCAACGGCTGCACCTACGACTTTGAGAAGCAGACGGTGGAGGGCCGCCGCCAGGTCAACTCCACTCTTAAGATGGATTACGGCCAGAACAAATCCATCCTCGACGAGAAGAACCTGGTAACGGGAAAGAGCAAACACGTCGAGTCGCCTGTTCCCGGCTGCATGACCGATCTGCTGACCGGAGTTTTCTACGCCGCGTCGCAGCCCCTCGACGTCGGTCACAACCTCGAGGTTCCCCTCGTAGACGCCATGCACAACGTGCCTGTGACCATGAAGGTTGAAGGCAGGGAAGAGATCAAGACCACGCTGGGCACCTTTAAGACCGTCCGCGTGCAGCCAACGGCCGCGGCCGGCGTGGTGAAGAACCGCGGCAACATCTGGATCTGGTACACCGACGATGAGCGGCATCTACCGGTGCAGATGCGGGCGCGCCTCTTCTGGGGCACCATTACATTCCGGCTCACCGGCAACGAAAGCAAGTAGAAGAACAGGGGTCAGGGATCGATTGTCAGGCAGGCCCTACAGCTTTCAACAGTTCCGGCCAGTTTCTCTGGCGGAGTTCAGAGAATCAAGGGATAACAGGCTCGCTTCTGGCTACCGGTCTCTAGCCGCGACCACTGATCCCTGACCCCTGTTTTTCTACTGCATTCGGTAGCGCTCGCGCATGAGGCGCTGCAAACGAGACCAATAGATGAGGTTAAAGGCCAGTTCCTTGTCCGGGAACATGGCCAGCGCCACGCGGCGGGTATCGGCAACCATCTCCGAGGCCTCTTCTACGGAAAGGTTGGGGTCCTGGATGATGACCTGCATCACCATGTTGACCACCATTTGCAGGCGGCGAATCTTGCGGCTCTCTTCTTTCAGTTCTTCAGGCGATTGCGCGGGTTCGGGAGACTCGGCGCTTGGTTGATTAGGGTTTGTGTGACAAGCCTCGGGCTGGGGCTCCCACGAGCGATCCGATGAACCCATGCGGCAATTCCTCCTGGAGATGGGCGGAATGGCTTGCTTTGTTGCATGGTAGCACCCGTCCGGGTTGGATTCCCACGCTTCTGTCACGTTGCGGCTGCGGGAAAGTCGCACGATCCGTAGAATAGGAACAGATGGCTTTTACCGAACAATACGACGTGGTGGTGGTGGGCGCGGGGCACGCTGGATGCGAGGCAGGCGATGGCGGCGGCGCGCATGGGCCTGAAGACAGCACTGATCACCATGAACATGGACCTGATCGCGCAGATGAGCTGCAATCCGGCCGTTGGCGGCGTGGCCAAGGGGCATTTGGTTCGCGAAGTGGACGCGCTGGGCGGCATCATGGGCGAGGTGGCTGACGCGGTTGGCATTCAGTTCCGCCTGCTCAACACATCGCGCGGCCCGGCGGTGTGGAGTCCGCGCGCGCAGTGCGACAAGCAGCTCTATCGCGTGAAGATGCGCGAGGTGCTCGAGGGCCAGCCGGGACTGCATATTCGCCAGGCGGAGGTCGTGGATCTGGTGATTGAAGAACAGGGAACAGGGAACAGGGAACAGGGAATAGAAGGCGCCGTTTCTGGCGAAGAGGTCGGCGAACTTCCGCGGCCCATGCGCCCGCGCCGGCGCGTGCTCGGCCTCAAGCTGCGCGACGGGCGCCAGCTGCTGGCCGGCGCCACCATCATCACTACCGGCACGTTTCTCAACGGCCTGATTCATTGCGGCGAGGAGCGCTATCCCGCCGGGCGCAGCGGCGAGCCGGCCTCTGTGCTGCTGGGCGAGGCACTGCGAAGGCTCGGACTTCGGACCTGCCGCCTGAAGACCGGCACACCGCCTCGGCTCGACGGCCGGACCATACGGTGGGAGGCATTTGAAGAGCAGCCCGGCGACGCGGATCCCACGCCTTTCAGCTTCCGAACAAAGAAGATCGTGCAGCCGCAGGTAAGCTGCCACATCGCCTTCACCACGCCGGAGACCCTGCGCATCATTCGCGAGAATGTGCATCGCTCGGCGATGTATTCGGGGCGGATCGAAGGCATCGGGCCGCGCTATTGCCCGTCGATCGAGGACAAGATCGTCAAGTTTCCCGACAAGACGCAGCACCAGTTTTTTCTGGAGCCGGAGGGGCTGAATACGCACGAGGTGTACGTCAACGGCATGTCCACTTCGCTTCCGATGGAGGTGCAGTGGCAGATCGTGCACTCGATTCCCGGGCTTGATGGGGCGGAGATGCTGCGCCCCGGATACGCCATCGAATACGACAGCGTGGACGCGACCGAACTGGATCGCTCGCTGCGCGTGAAGAGCATGGAAGGCCTTTATCTGGCCGGGCAGATCAATGGAACAAGCGGCTACGAGGAAGCCGCCTGCCAGGGCATCATGGCTGGCATCAACGCGGCGCTGTGGCTCAAGGGCGAGCCGCCTTTTACCATGGACCGGACCGAAGGCTACACCGGGATTCTGATCGACGATTTGATCTCGAAGGGAACCAATGAGCCTTACCGGATGTTCACTTCGCGAGCCGAGTTCCGGCTGCACCTGCGGATCGACAACGCCGACCGGCGCCTGACTCCGCACGGTCGGCGGCTGGGCCTGATCGACGACAGGACCTGGGCTGAGTACGAACGGAAGCAAACGCGCATGGTTGCGCTTGACCGCGTTCTGAACACGCGGAAAGTGGCTGCAGAGCGCCTTTCCAGCGCGGGCCTCGATGCGCTGACTGCAACTGCCGGACTTACCTGGGCGCAATTGCTCAAGCGGCCCGAGGTAGGCATTGAGCCGGTGCTGGGCGCAATGCGCGAAGATCTGGCCCAGGTGCCAGAGTTGGCAGAGTTGTCCGCTGCGGTTGGCAGTGGAGTTCCGTTGCCAGCCGCTATCCGCAACGAAGTGCGCGCAGTCGAGACGGAGATCAAATTCGCCGGGTACCTCGACCAGCAGAAGAAGTCGATCGAGAAGCTCAAGGCTGCGGAAGCGGTCGCCATTCCCGATTGGATGGAGTACCGCACCATCAGCGGGCTTTCGCGCGAGATGCTCGAAACATTGGAGCGGGTGCGCCCTGCCACCATTGGCCAGGCCAGCCGCATTCCCGGGGTCACGCCGGCGGCGCTCAGCCTGGTGCATGTATCCATCCGGCTGCAGGCTACACGCCGCGCCAGCTAACAGAAATGATTTTCACCGGAGTCTGCCTGGGATAGAGTGGGGCATGCGATCATGGTTTGCCCCGGCTCTGCTTATGCTCATACTTGCGTCAGCCTCAGGGATTGGTCAAGAGAATGATCCCCGACCCGTTCGCGCGCGCGATCTGGGCGTTCCGTTCGATGGTGCTACCGGGCCATTGAACGCAATTACGGATGTGGCCGGGGTGGAGGTGGGCGCCACCACTCTGATTCGCGGCGAGGGCGCGCTCAAGGTTGGTGAAGGTCCGGTGCGCACCGGCGTCACCGTGATCGCTCCTCGCGGAACGAAGAACTCCGATCCCGTTTATGCCGGTTGGTTCAGTTTGAACGGTAACGGCGAAATGACCGGCACGACCTGGGTGGAAGAGTCGGGATTCCTTGAAGGCCCAGTGGCCATCACCAATACCCACAGCGTGGGCACAGTGCGCGATTCCGTAATTGCCTGGGGCATCAAGCATGGCACGCTTCATCAGGATTGGTCGTTGCCCGTGGTCGCCGAGACATGGGACGGCTGGCTCAATGACATCAACGGCTTCCATGTTAAGGCGGAAGACGTTTTTGCCGCTCTTGATTCAGCCAAGGGCGGCCCGGTACCTGAGGGAAACACCGGCGGCGGCACGGGGATGGTCTGCTACGGGTTCAAAGGGGGCACGGGGACAGCCTCCCGCGTGCTTTCAAAAGACGAGGGTGGTTTCACGGTGGGAGTTCTGGTGCAATGCAACTGCGGGCGACGCCCCCAGTTGACCATCGCCGGTGTGCCGGTAGGAAAGGAGATTCCGGGATCGGTTCCCTATGCGGGTCTTGCGCCTTCCGCGCTTCCTCCTGGCAGTGAGACGCGAGGCGATGTTGGCTCCATCATCATTGTGGTCGCTTCCGACGCGCCGCTTCTGCCGCACCAGTTGAAGCGCATTGCCCGCAGAGCGGCACTCGGGGTAGCCCGCACCGGGTCCATCTCCGGTAACGGTTCGGGCGATATCTTTTTGGCCTTCTCGACCGCTAACCCGCATGCCGACGCAGAGCCGGGCCCCAATACGATACAAACCGTGTCCAATGCGCGCATCAGCCCCCTGTTCGCGGCCACGGTCGAGGCGACCGAAGAAGCTATTGTGAACGCGATGGTTGGCGCGAAAACCATGACGGGCATCGACGGACACACGGTGATTGCCCTGCCTCACCAGCAGCTTCAGCAGGTGCTGAAGAAGTACAACCGGTGAGTGCCGGAAAAGAATGCGCGGCTAATTCGACTTATCGCTCTTTGTGAAGAGCGGGATATGGAAAGGCAATTCGGCGTTGGACTGCTTCTTGTGTTTGGCATTGGAGTCCTCGCGGAGCGATGTGCGCTGCGAATTGATGCAGTGCCACCCATTGTGCGTGCGCTCAAAGACGTGCGTAAACACACCTTTCTCGTCCACCTGTGCGGAGCCGACCTTGTGATGCAAGATGTAGGTGCCGTTGGCGACGGCGATGTCGCCCAGCATGCGCACCGTGATCACCTTTTGTTCAAGATGCATGGTCTTGTCATCAACGGAGAGCAGATCGGCCACCTGCTGGTTGCGAGTGCTGATGTCTCCGGCAGCGGAGACATCCATAAACAACGGCGCCAGCACAAGTTCGAGGCCATACTGGTCGCGCATGTTCACGGAATTTGCCCAGGCATCCTCGATCTTCTGAAACTCGACAATCTCAGGCGATGAGGTTGTGGTGATGGGCGCTTGAGGCGCCGCAGCCGACTCCGGAGTTTGGGCATTCGCAGCAGAGAAGAGAAGCAAAACAGAAAGACTTACTGCAATTCGAATCATACGAACCATGAACTCCCACATTCGATGATATCTCTTGGACTCGGGAGGCCGGCAGTGCGGGAGCGGCAAAATCGGAGAGGGTCGAAGTCAGACCAGCATCTCGAGCAGTTCCGGATGGTGGAGGGTAACGAGCGAGTCCTCGATTGAAATCCAGCCGTCTTTGCGGAATTGGCCCAAAGTGCGGGTAACTGTCTCGCGCGTGGTGCAGGCCATCGACGCCATCTCTTCGTGAGTCAGCAACAGCGGAAAACGGAATTCGCCGTTTTCAAGATGGTCGCCGATCTGGTGTGCCAGCTCAAGCAGCAGGCGTCCCAGCCTTGCCGCAACAGTCTCCGCGAGCGCGATACGGCAGGCATCTTGCAGGGCGAATCGATATTCCTGGCAAATGCATTGCACTGCGCGCATCTGAGCTTCTTTGTGACTGCGCAGGAAGGTATGAAATCTCTCTCGCTCCACAGGGCGAAGCTGCGCTGGGGTCAGCGACTCAGCCGAAACTTCGTAGACGCCGTGGGAGAGAACAGAGTACAGGCCCAGCATTGAACCCGGACCCGCGACGCGGACGATCATCTGGCGATCTTTGACTCGTCCCGCGGTCAGCTTGAGATAGCCACCGCAAATCAGATAGAGACATCGCGCTTCTTCACCCTGGCTGAAAAGGGAGGCCTGCGCGGGAAGCGAAATGGTGCTGGTAGCCAATTCAAGGTCAGCCAGGACCGCGCTGCCCAGCGAGCAGAACCAGCCGGGACGCCGGTTGGCACATGCTGCGCAACCGACTGGTGCTTGACGCGCCATGTGTCTTTGCCGTCTCTGCACTCCTACCGCTATCGCATTGTCCGTCATGGTGTTGCCCCGTCTTTGCCGGTGTAGGGCCTTGGACCTGCTTCGGAGCTCCTCTTGTGCGGGGAGCACGTCTGAACTGATTGCCGCGGTCCCCGGAATGGAGACCTTCGCTTCTTCGAAGTTTCCCGCAGACCGGCCTTTCTGGATGTGATGGGCCTCACGTCTCTTGATCGCGCTCATTGTCGGTGCCGATCCCGATTCGTAACGCGCAGGCAGCTGGCTCGACTAAAGCGCATCCGGCTGGTTATCGGACATGCCGCCTTCGAGAATTCAGAAAACCGGAACGCAAAAAACCGGGTTGTCCGACCTCAGAGCCGGATGTGATGGGAAAAGTGCGTCGATCGGATTCAGCGAGTGCCCAGGCAGTTAAACGCACCCCTGCGGCGTGTGATGAACATCACCGAGCCTCGAAGCCAAAGCACGTAGCATTTTGGGCGTAAGGTGATGCTCCGCACAAAGAGCATCCTTACCGGAAAGATCAATGAACCGGCCGGTGTCTGCTCCTTTCGAGGGAACTAACATACAAGGCTGGACGCGGTCCGACCGATTTACGGAGCAATGTTGAGAACTCAAGAGGTGTTCCTTGATGCATAGAGATGGGCCACTAAGACGATTGCCGAGTGTTGCGGCTCCCAGGAAATGTAGGGAAATGCGAGCGGGTCTGCTGCTGTTGCTTTGCTTGACCCTGTTTTATGCCACAGCGATAGCTGCTCCTGCGAAGAACGACAAGTCGGGGGGGGGCAAGGCTGCACAATCTGCTCCCGGCGACTTCGTGGGCGGAGATGCCTGCGCAACCTGCCATCAGGAAGTTGCGAAGGGCTTTACCAACAATCCGCATGCGAGGCTTGCTGAAATGCATGGCGGAGCTGGCGTGACCTGCGAAGCCTGCCATGGCGCGGGCAAAGCGCACGTGGATGGCGGCGGTGATGCAACGAAGATCTTCAACCCTGCCAAAGCCACGGCAAAGGAAGTGGACGAGAAGTGCCTCGGCTGCCACCAGGGCAAGCACGCGAACTTTGAACGCTCGGCCCATGGCGAAGGCAACGTGAGCTGCCTCGGCTGCCACAGCGTTCATGCCGCCACGACTCCCGACCATTTGCTTAAAGCTGAGGAGCCGCAGCTCTGCTTCCAATGCCACACCGACGTGAAGCCGCAGTTCTCCATGCCATTCCATCACAAGGTGGAAGAGGGACTGGTAAAGTGCTCCGATTGCCACGACCCGCATGGAACTTTTGGCGAGAAGGGTCTGAGGTCTTCGACCCAGCAGGATGCGGTTTGCACCAAGTGCCACACGGAGACGGCGGGGCCGTTTGTGTACGAGCACGCGGTGGTCAAGACCGAAGGGTGCACCGCATGCCATACGCCACACGGCGGACCGAATCCGCGGCTGTTGAATCGCGCCAATGTCAACACGATCTGCCTGCAGTGCCATTCACCGTCGCCTAACTTTACGACTAATCCGCCGATGGGGCCTGCACACAACCAAGCGGTGCAGTATCAGTCGTGCACCATATGTCACACCAGCATTCATGGCTCCAACGTGAGCGCAGATTTCTTCAACTCCAACTAGGAAGGGGCGAGCGATGACAAATCAGACAAGAGCTTCGAGATGTCTGGGTGGGTCGCCGGCCGGGGCCAGCATTTCCCGGTTATGCACCCTTACCCTGGTAGCGGCTATGGCGTCCGGCCCAGCCATGATTGGCTTTGCCCAGACCACGCCTGATGCGGCCAAACCCGCAAAACAAGTCACAGAAACGAAAGCTCCCGCAGCACCCGGGCCCAAGATCATCGGCGGCTACGCGGTGCACCAGGAGATCGAGTTGGGCGGCCGCATCGTTGCCAACCAGAGCGGCAGCAACGCAATGTGGGCCACCATGGTGAATCAAAGCACAGGAATGCGCGTCCTGAGCCACACTCTCGAGATGCATTCACTCAATCCGTCCAAGACGCCATTTTTTAATACGTTGACAAGTTCCAGTTTTGGATATGGCGGCGATCCGTACGATGTCTCCTACCTGAATCTTTCCAAAGGAAGGATCTACGACTTCGCGGGCAGTTTCCGGCGGGACCGCAATTACTTCGACTACAACTTGCTGGCCAATTCGTTGCTGTCGAATGCCACTCCGGCAACGCCCGTACTTGTTCCCCAGCCGGACTCGTTGCATATCTTCAACACGGTGCGGCGCAATACCGACACACTTGTGACTCTTCTGCCGTTGTCGCGGGTCAGCTTCCGTGCCGGCTTCAATCACGGCACAAATGAAGGGCCGACGCTCTCGACGCTTCATGGCGGCGGAGATGTACAGCTATCACAATGGTTCCGCAATTCACTCGACACCTACACTGGTGGAGTCGACGTCAAGCTGGCGAAACGTACGACTCTTAGCTACGATCAGTTCTTCGCCTTCTACAAGGGAGACACGAGCTTTCAATTGGCGCCGACGCCTTTCAAGCTTTCCAATGGAACGCCGGTCTCGCTCGGAGTGGATGTGCTGACCGGGCCTACGGTCACATGCGGCACAGGCGCCAACAAGACGGAAAACGTCGTCAACGGCATTGCCAATCCGTTCTGCAGTGGAACCACCACGCAGAGCGAAGTAGCGCCGATGCGAACCTCGTTTCCGACTGAGCAATTGCGCTTCGCGTCGCACTACTGGGATGCCATTTCAATGAACGGCCGCGTGACCTACAGCGGCGGCACCACGAATGTCAACAGCTTCAACGAGACCTTCATTGGGAACGGACGCGCCAGCGCCTGCCCGCCCGGTGTCAGCTCATGCGTCGAGCGGCAAGAGATTGAAACCGGCGCCGGCGCGAACGGCCAATTCGCCCACAATAAGCGAATCAACGTGAACGCGGATTACGGGCTCGAAGCGGAACTCAGCAAGAATGTTTCGATCACAGATGCGTTTAACTTCTGGGATTTCCGTATTCCGAGTTTCAGCGCCTACACAGAGGCGAAATTGGTGGGGCCGACAGCCACCACTTCAATGCTGACGCCTCTAACCAGCGGCACCCTGACGTCGCTGGTGTCGCCCGCGACCTTTTCTGACTTCCTGAGCCAGCAAAACACCGGCAACACGGTGATGGGTATCGTGACGGTTACGCCCGAGGTGAAGGTCTCAGGAGGCTGGCGCTTCAATGACCGGCAGATCACATTCAATGGTGATCCAACCTTCGATTGGCACCAGAACTGGCTCCTCCTGGGCGGAGTGGTGCAGCCGTCGCACGCTTTTCGTCTCAACGTGAACTACGACATCATGCACTCGAAAAGCGCCAACTCGAACACGATGAGTAACACATATACTCGCGAAGCTCCGAATGTGATCAATGATTTGCGTCTGCGCATGACGGTGATTCCCGCCAAGTGGATCAACTTTGCCGTTACTGGGAACGACTACTCAGCCAAGAACGATGACCCGCTGGTGAATCATTTTGCGCACAATCACGACATCAGCTTTGCAGCGCAGGTCATTCCCACGGAAACCTTAAGCCTGGACTTCAACTACGCTTACGACGACGTCTTTTCAACCACCGACCTATGCTACGTCTACTTGCCCACTGCAACTGCGCCGCTTCCGCCGGGCGCGACCAATGCTGGAACCTGCGTGTATTCCCCAACAAATCCGGGCGGATCGCCAACACCTCCGGGAGTTACTCCGGCCAGCACAACGATTCTCTACCTGGGCAACGGCTACTATAACGCGCCCGAAACGTTCTTCTCCGGGACGCTCAGCTATACGCCGGCGAAATATTTCCGGTTCAACGGCGGCGTATCGCTCAACAACCAGGGCGGCCAAGCCGAGCAATTGAATCCGCTAATGGTTCCGGGAGCGCTGAATTCGAAGGTCGTGACGCCATTCACCGATCTGCTGGTCAAAATTGCGCCGCAGTGGGCTTGGCATGGCAACTGGATTCACCATGCCTATACCGAGGCGGGCGGACCTGGACCTGCGCCTCGCAACTTCCATGGTGACGTGATCACCCTGGGCGTGCAGTATGCATTTTAACCACTGGGATGGGCGGCAAGAGCCTTTGTTTGCCCACCCTTCACTCATTCGCATTTTTCACAGCCTTATGTCGCAGATTTCTTCAGTCCGGTGCAATAGGGAACGGCGCGGCTCATGTTGAAGAGGCGTCTTTTTCGACAGCGATTTTCCCCACGTACGGGACGGGGAGCTCTCGAGGGAGTAGAAATATGACAAAGACGATTCGAATTTTTGTGACGTTGGCGGCGGTACTGTCGCTGGCCGGCGCCGTGGGCTTCGCCCAGTCTTCAGGGGAAGCTCTCTACAAGTCAAAGTGCTTGATGTGCCACGGCGCAGCAGGCCTTGCTGACTCAGGAGCGGGCAAGGCGATGAAAGTCAAGCCGGTCACCGATCCTGAAGTGAGCAAACTTACCGAAGCCCAGATGACCGATGCCGTTCATAACGGTATGGGTAAGATGCAGCCGTACAAGGATAAGCTCACCGATGCCCAGATCAAGGACGCGGTCACTTACTTCCGTACGTTTTTGAAATAAGAAGTTGAAATGCCGGCGCAGTTTTCTTGATTGAAGGAGCTGCGCCGGGTTTGAAGTGAGTAGTGACTTGTTTTATTCGAAAGACGACTCCGGCGACTTCCTTTTAGTGGCGGGGTTTTAACATGCAACAACCCACAAAGCAGGCGTGGTTTCGGCCGGCGCACTGTGCGTGCAGTACTCAAGGAGATTCACAATGACAAAGACGATTCGATCCCTGGCGGTGCTGGCCGCTGCAGTCTGTATGGCCAGCTCCATGAGCTTCGCCCAATCTGAGGGTGCGGCAACCTACAAAGCCAAGTGCCAGATGTGCCATGGCGCCGACGGAACCCCCAGTGCGGGAATGGCCAAGATGATGGGCATCAAGGCGGCCTCCGATCCAGATATCAAGAAGCTCAGCGAAGCCGACATGATTGCCGCCGTCAAGAACGGCAAGGGCAAGATGAAGCCGATCGCCGGACTTACCGATCCGCAAGTCAAGGAAGTTGTTACCTACTTCCGCTCGTTGAAGTAGCAAGCCATGCGGTCCGCCTTTAGAGCGGAACCAGAGTAACCGTGTCCTGTTGGAGTCCGTGCGGGTCGCCGCTCCCCGTTGGTCACGTCGACTTGAACGCTGCGGTTTCGGGATACATCTACTCTGGTTCCGCTGTACTGGCGGGCCATTCATTCTTACGCTGGGGGCAACGTGCCATTGTTTCAAAAATTTCGTGAACACTGGGTAAGGCCGGCGCTGTTCTTCGGCAACAATCCCATCAGTCTCGCCGGAGGCGCTATCACCACTGCTTCCGGCATCACCATGATCGGCTATTGGCTCGAACAGATGTTCGTCCGGCCGAACGACAACCCCTACCTCGGGATCATCTTCTTTCTGATTCTGCCCGGTGTCTTTGTCCTCGGGCTGGCGCTCATCCCGGTGGGCGTTTTTGTGCGCCGCAAAAAGCTGCAGAAAGCCGGACAGATTCCCGCGGCATATCCCAAGGTCGACTTCAACGATCGCATCTTTCGCCACGGCGTCGATATCGTGCTCGTGGCCACCATTGTCAACTTTCTTGTGGTTTCTGTGGCCAGCTATCGCGGCGCAGCCTACATGGATTCTCCGCAATTCTGCGGGCAGTCGTGTCATGTGATGCATCCGGAGTACACGGCCTACAAGATTTCCCCGCACTCGCACGTGGCCTGCGTCGACTGTCATATCGGCTCCGGCGCAGATGCGTATTTCGCCGCAAAAGTAAATGGGACCAAGCAACTGATCGAAGTATCGACCAATCGCTACCCCACGCCGATTCCGTCTCCAGTCAGAAACCTGCGTCCGGCGCGCGTGATCTGCGAAGGATGCCACACGCCGGCAAAATTCGTTGGCGAGAAACTGCTGGTCAAGTCCAGCTTTGCCGACGATGAACAGAACACTGAAACGCAGACGGTGCTGGTTCTTCACCTGGGCGGAGAAGATTCGCTCTCTCATTTGACCGGAATCCATGGAGTGCATCTGGGGCATATCGAGTACATCGCTACCGACCCCACGCGTACTACGATTCCCTGGGTTCAACGGCGCAATGCCGACGGAACCGAGACCGCTTATGCCGCGTCCGCACTGAAGGGCGCCGTTCCTACGGGCGAGCGGCGGGTGATGGATTGCATCGACTGCCATAATCGCGCGTCCCACACGTTCGTTACCGCGGAGGACGCTCTCAATCGCGCCATGGCCGACGGAGCTGTGAGTCCGGCGCTGCCCTGGGTTCACAAGGAGGGATTGGCGCTGCTCAAAGCTGACTACGCCAGTCAAGCTGAGGCACGAAATAAAATTCCCGCGCAGCTTGAGGCCTTCTATCGCAGCGGACATCCCGAGGTGCTCGCAGCCAAGGCCGACCTGGTCAAAGCCGCAGGTGATAATCTTGCGACACTCTACAGTCAAAATGTCTTTCCGGATATGAAGGTCACCTGGGGAACGCATCCCAATCACATCGGACATATGAGCTATCCGGGCTGTTTCCGTTGCCACGATGGTGATCACACGGCCAAGAACGGAACATGCAATCACACAGGACTGCGCGGCCTGTCACAACCTGCTCGCGGTCGATGAGTCCAAGCCGAAGGTGTTGGCTGACCTGGGCATCCAGTAAGTGAAAGTTCAGATAAGGGACACGAGGGGCGCCGATTTTCCAGCCGCCCTTTGTGCATTTATCCAGGGCATAACCCCTGCGTGGTAGGCTGGCTCTTCGCATAAAAGGAGCTTCCTACACGTGCACAACAGTTCTCCTCTGCACTTTGACCTCACGGCCGCGGCTCATGCCTCGATGATCGAGCACGGTTTTCAGCCCGACTTTCCAAACGGGACCCAGGCCGAACTGAGCGCGATTCAGGCGCAACCCGACTTGCCTGCAGCTCCCGGAGCACAGGATCTGCGTAATCTTCTGTGGTCGTCCATCGACAACGACACTTCGAAAGATCTTGATCAGATCGAGTGGGCCGAGCAGTTGACGGATGGACGCATTCGCGTGCTGATAGGCGTGGCCGATGTGGATGTGCGCGTGAAAGAGGGCACAGTCATTGACGGACACGCGCGCAGCGAAACCACTTCGGTCTACACCGGCATCGAAGTCTTTCCCATGCTTCCGTCGGAGCTTTCCGAAGGCATCACTTCATTGAATGAGAACCAGGACCGCGTCGCTTTGGTCGTCGAATACTGCATCGATAAGGCCGGCGTTGCATCCGATGGCAAAGCCTGCCGCGCCCTGGTGCGGAATCGGGCCCAATTGGCCTATAACAGCGTAGGCGCGTGGCTCGAAGGCAAAGGACCAGCACCGGCGAAGGTTGCAGCTAACGCCGACCTGGCTGCGCAACTCAAGCTGCAGGACACCGCTGCGCAACGTATGCTGGGCAACCGCTTTCAGCACGGCGCTCTCGATCTGGAGACGATTGAGACCCGGCCCATCATGCTGGCCGGCCAGGCGGTCGAAATTGACGTTCTTGAAAAGAATCGGGCGACCTCTCTCATTGAGGAATTCATGGTCGCGGCCAATGGGGTTGTCGCCAAGACCTTCGAGGGCGCCGGCGTGGCTTCCATCCGGCGCATTGTGCGCACGCCAAAACGCTGGGACCGCATTGTCGAAGTGGCCGCAGCGCTGGGGACCACGTTGCCGGCGGAGCCGGATTCCAAGTCGCTCAACGATTTTCTACTGGTCCAGAAGCAAAAAGATCCTGACCACTTCTCAGATCTATCGCTGACTGTGGTCAAGTTGATGGGACCCGGCGAGTATGTGCTAGTGAAACCGAATGAAGTCTCGCCGGGACATTTCGGCCTCGCCGTTCAAGACTACACACATTCCACCGCGCCGAATCGGCGCTTCCCCGATATGGTCACGCAGCGCCTGCTAAAGGCGTGGCTCGCGCACGCGCCGCAGCCCTATTCCGAGGGGGATCTAGATGCGATTGCGCAACGCTGCACGCTGATGGAGGATGGCGCGCGCAAGGTGGAGCGGGAGATGCAGAAGCGCATTGCCGCGGTGGTATTGCGCCCGCGCATTGGCCAGAGTTTTCAGGCCATCGTTACCGGAGTAAACCAATTCGGCACTTTTGTCCGCGCACTCGATCCGCATGTTGAAGGCATGCTGGTGAATGCGGGCAAGCCTGGAGCCCAAAAAGGTCTGGACGTCGGCGACCGCTTGACTGTAAAGCTAGTCTCCACTGACCCCGTGCGTGGCTTCATCGACTTCGCGATGTAATCACATTTCGGCGCATGACCCAAGCCATTCCATTGCGTGAAACTACATCCATCCGCTCGGAGCGCCGGCGATTATTCCTCTGTCTCTGTCGGTAATTCGGGGACGAACGCCGCCTTGTCGTCGTGGGAGATCTCGCCCACCGAGGCGTCTTTCGCAACCGAAGATGTCCCCGGCTCGTCGATCCACAGACAAACGATCCACCAGATCAGTACAAGCAGATACACAGCACTGTTGGCATTGAAAAGCTTTTCCCGCAAGCCGACAATGCGTTGATACTCCGCCATCGAGTGAGGCGCGGCAGTCTTTGCGATGAGCTGCCAGATTGCCTGCACTGCGATTTGACCCATCGACGCGGTGGAAAGGCCGATGACGATCTGCTGCGCATGGCTACGCCATCCAGATCCGTAGCGTCGGCCAAAAAGGAGTACGAGCAGACCCAATGCGACGGTAAGCACGTCCACCAGCAGCCCGCTTTTCTGGGCGACCAGTTGCATAAGGCCCAGCACGGCAAGCGGAGTGTTGACGGCGAGCGTCTTCCAGGCCGGCCATTTACCCCATAGAGCCACGACAAGGCCGCCGAGGGCCAGCAGCACCAAGGTCCCGGCGAGCCACGCGCGCCGTGGAGCGCGTGCGAAGGCCCGGCGGGCCAACTCCACCACTACCAGCAGCCCGACAAGGGACGAAAGATCGGCCAGCACGATGAAGATGGCGCTGGTTGTGAGCTGCGGCAACCTACCGAAGAGAAGCCGGCTGATTAACAAGCGCAGCGTCACCAGCACGATCGCGGTGGTGAACCACGGAAAACGGTGTATCCGGTCGCGTCCCAGCAAAACCACCAGCAGAACGAGGTGGGCTGCAAACGTCAACGTCCAGAGGACCTGGACTGCACTAAAGCCAAAGTTGAAGTGCATGGACTCCTTATTACACCCCGCATTTAATGAGGGGCCATATTTAGTCTAGGGCATCTCCCCACCTGGGCAAACGCGGACGGGAATCTCGGCCGGCCTTCATGCACCGGCAGGCAACGATTTTCCTGTCTTGGAGAATGTCAATGAAGGGAATGGTGCGCCCGGAGAGATTCGAACTCCCGACCTAACGCTCCGGAGGCGTTCGCTCTATCCAGCTGAGCTACGGGCGCGCTCTTTCAGCATACCGTATTTGAGCGTTATCGCGGCAGGTCGCTTTGGGGTGAGACCCAGCGTCAGATAGGCCCCTGATCACTGCCCCCTGCTCCCTGCTTCTGCACCCGCAACTCCTCCATCACCGACTGGATAAGGGTCTTGGCACCCTCCAGGCCGCTTAAGACGGCCTGCAAGTCGAGCGCCGGCTTGGCGGGGTTGCGGCTGGAGGCGCAATACACCCCGTGTTGGCCCACCATGATCAGTGAATCGGTCAGCAGATCCAGCGCCACCGCCAGCCTGCCCCGCTCCACGCCCATCATGAATTCGTGCTTGTCCAACTCGGCCCGCTTTTCG
Source organism: uncultured Acidobacteriaceae bacterium (assembly GCA_963800145.1). GTDB lineage: Bacteria > Acidobacteriota > Terriglobia > Terriglobales > Acidobacteriaceae > Telmatobacter. The sequence goes on from CAWCZX010000003.1 coordinate 1,493,517, forward strand.
TCAAAAACACTCATCTTTCCAGCCTACCTGAAAAACTGGACGGGCTGCCTCAAACGTTCAGTCTGCGCATGTACTCGGCGTCCTCATGCAACTCCTGCATTGGGTCCATGTCGAACTCCTCCTGCTCGACGAAGTAGTACTTCAATCCCGTGGCCGCACGCATGATCGGGCCGTATTCTGGGCTTCCTTTGCCCAACACTGTCATCTGGCGTTTATCGCCCTCGCCCAGCACCATGTCTTTCACGTGCATCAGGGGGAACCGCTCCGGCGCCTTGCGCAGATAATCCACCGGGTTGTGCCTGGAGGCGTAGACCCAGCCTGCATCCATTTCGAAGACCACAAACTTGGGATCGGTCAACCGCAGCAGTTCGTCATATACCAGAACGCCGTCTTCGGTGGCGAATTCCGGGGTATGATTGTGCACGCCAAACGTCATGCCGGCGGCCTTCACTTTTTCGCCGATCCGGTTGAACTCGCCCGTCACATAGCGCCAGTCGTCCAGGGTCAATTCGCCTTTCGTGGATGGGTCACGATGCACCCCACCCGACGACGAGCAGACAATGTATTCAAGCCCCACCGTGTGCGCATATTCGATCCACTGATCAAGCTCTGTACGCAGTGCGCTCAGTGTGTGGTGCGTGCTCACACAGCGAAGCCCGGCCTGGTCCATGGAGTGGCGAAACTCCGTCGCCGTCTTGTTGAAGTACCCGGCGGCCTCCACCACGGTGTATCCCGCTGCCCTCAACTGGTGCAAGGTGCCGTCGAAGTCCTTGGGCAACTGCTCACGCACGGAATAAAGCTGCAGGCCGACAGGCATGTGGAGATGTGCGGCGGAGAGGCGTCGCGCGCCCACACAGGCTGCCGCGGCAATTGCACCGGAAGTCTTCAAAAACGATCTACGTGAAAATTTGCTCATTGGATGACTCTCCCTTTTTAGCTCTTGATTGTTTGCGCTGCCGCGTCCCATGTGGCGACATTGCGGTGAAAGTAAGAGTGATTGGCCATATGGCAGGCAATCGCTGCATTGTTGCCGAAGACCTCATCCTCCACCACATGCTCGCGTGTTTCCACGGCACGGAAAAAGTTGGCGAGATGGTCAGCAGTATCGTCGTAGCCGCGCGTGGCTGAATAACTTTCCACCTCGTCCAGTTGTGCAGGCGTTGCAGGATGCGCGGCGTGCCATTCCTTCAAGTATTGCTGCTTCGCTTCCACAGTCCAGCCATTCAACGAGTAGCCCTCCGGCTGCGGGCGAGTGTCCTGTGGCGTCACCGTGAGAGTGTCGCCGTCGATCACCATGGTGGCCTCGCTGCCGTAGAAAATGGTAAGGTCACCCGCTGCGTTGTTCTGGTTGCAGTGCAGGTTCACGGTGATGTCTGGATAGTCGTACAGCGTGGCCAGCAAATCGGGAAAATCACGCCCGTCTTTGAAGTGGGTAAGACTGCCGGTGGAATAGGCGCGGGCCGGAATGGCATTGACGCCGGTGGCGCGCTGGATGCCCGACAGCAGGTGGACGTACAGGTCGCCAGCGACGCCTTCGCCATAATCGGCAAAGCATCGCCAGCGGAAAAAGCGCACCGCATCGAAGGGACGAGAAGGCGCATCACGGATCCACGTCGTCCAGTCGATGGTATCCGGGCTCGCATCGGGAGCTATGGGATAGACCCACGCGCCGGAGGGCGAATTGCGGTCTGTGTGACCCTCGATGAACGTCACTTTGCCAAGGCGTCCTGACGCGTAAATCTCTGCGGCCTTCTTGTACACAATGTTGCTCACGCGCTGGCTTCCGGCCTGGAAGATGCGCTTGCCCGACTGAACCGCCAGCACCATGGCAAGGCCATCGGCAACATTGTGAGACATGGGCTTTTCGCAATACACGTCTTTGCCGGCGGCTACGCAATCCAGCACCACGTGGCGATGCTGAAAGTCGGCAACGGCAACAACCACCGCATCCACATCTTTGCGGTCAAGCAGGGTTCGGTAATCCCGCGTAATGGGAACGTCCGTTCCGTATGCCTCCTGACCGGCTCTCTGGTGCATGTCATAGAGGTCTGCAATGCCCACCAATTCGCCGGTTGGCACCGCGCGGGCTGAGCGCAGCAGATCGCATCCGCGAATCCCGGTGCCGATGGAGACAAATCGAATCTTGCGTCCGGCGTCGCCTCCCGCCTGAGTTTGAGCCGCTAGCACTGGCGGTTCCAGCAGTGTTGATTTGACCGCTGCGCCCGTTGCCATTGCACCCGCGCCCAGGCGCACAAAATCCCGGCGCGTGATTGACCGAAGGTCCATTTGGATTCTCCTGTGCGAGCGCCATTCTCGCTTGCCGGGCCGTCTCGTGTCCACCGACTCAACTTAATTGAGCCCCGATGGCATACGATGCTGGAGGTGGAGCACAGCAGGAAATGAAGAGAGGTTAGTCGGAACATGGTGAAAGCGATGAAGCTGGGTTCGATAGGTGTGAGGAAATCAGGCGCGATCATTCGAGTCGGATTCCTGCTGGGGCTTATGGCGGTCGCTGCTCTCAATGCGCACGCCTCGAAGGCACGAAAAGAAACGCGAAACCTGATTTCGGCTCCAATGTGTTTGTCTTCGATCCTGCGATGCCCGCGGCCGAAATCCAACAGCAGATCGACAAGGTCTACGCGGTGCAGCAACATAGCGAGTTCGGCTCGGCCCGCTATGCGTTACTCTTTCTGCCCGGCGAATACCACGTGGATGTTCCGGTGGGCTTTTATACGCAGGTTCTGGGCCTCGGTACGACTCCCGACGATGTTCACATCTTCGGCAACGTTCATTCGGATGCCAGCCTCCCTCACAACAATGCCACTTGCACTTTCTGGAGAGCGGCCGAAGGCTTTTCGGTGACACCCACAAACGGAACCATGCAGTGGGCCGTCTCGCAGGCTGTGCCCTTTCGTCGCATGCACGTGCGTGGCAGCATTGTGCTGCACCAGAACGGAGGCTGGGCCAGCGGCGGTTGGATGTCGGACTCCCTGGTTGATGGCAACGTGGGCGCAGGCCCTCAGCAGCAATGGATCTCACGCAACAGCGAGTGGGGCAGTTGGAGCGGTGCGAACTGGAACATGGTCTTTGTCGGCGTGCCGCATCCGCCAGCCGGCGAATGGCCCGAGCCACCCTACACCAAAGTGGAGCGCACGCCTGTCGTTCGGGAGAAACCGTTCCTGGAGGTTGATGCGAAAGGGAACTGGACCGTCCGCATTCCGACGCTCACGACCGACAGTGTGGGCATTACGTGGCACGCAGGATCAACGCCCGGAAAATCGATCCCGCTTGACCGGTTCTACGTGGCGCGCCCCGACGTGGACACCGCGGCGAGCATCAACACGCAGTTATCCCGCGGCAAGGACCTGCTGTTCACTCCTGGAATCTACGACCTGACCGAACCGATTCGCGTTACGCGGTCCAATACAGTGGTGATGGGCCTGGGTTTCGCCACCCTCAGACCCACCCATGGCACTGCGGCGATGACGGCGGCGGACGCAGACGGAATTGAGATTGCAGGACTGCTCTTCGATGCGGGTGAAACCCAATCGCCTGTGCTTCTGGAAGTGGGCCCGGACGGCAGCCATGCGCGCCACGCCAAAAATCCAATTTGTCTCCATGACGTTTTCTTTCGCGTAGGCGGCGCTGGCGTGGGCCGGGCACAGGTCAATCTTGCGCATCAACAGCAACGACACCATCGTTGATCACACCTGGATATGGCGCGCCGATCACGGAGCGGGGGTGGGCTGGGACAGCAACACGAGCACCAACGGACTGGTCGTCAATGGCGACAACGTGACCGTCTATGGCCTCTTTGTCGAGCATCATCAGCAGTTCCAGGTCTTGTGGAACGGCAATGGCGGTCGCACCTATTTTTATCAATCCGAAATTCCCTACGATCCGCCCGACCAGGCCAGCTATACAAGCGCCCCCGGCGTCAACGGATGGGCCTCCTACAAAGTTGCTGACTCAGTCACGAGCCACGAAGCATGGGGGTTGGGAATCTACAGCGTCTTTCGGCATCCCAACGTCGTTCTGACGCGCGCCATCGAAGTTCCACGCAAGCCCGACGTCCGTTTTCATCACATGATTACCGTTGCGCTGGACGATAAGGGAGAAATCTCCAACGTCATCGACGACAAGGGTGGACCCACTTCGATTCAGCCGCGCGTATTGCCCAAGGTGACCGAGTTTCCCTGATCTGTGCCGGGCAACACCGCCGATGGGCGCGCCCCGTTGGATCATGGGAGAATAGATAGGTACACGCCATGACCAACGAAGCCGCCTCTGAAAATCAATTGCCTCCGGAACACACACCCGACGAGAACGCGCCCGAACCAATCGCAGAACCCCAAGAAGACTTTGCCGCGCTGCTCTCAGAGTTCGAACGCAGCCACACGCACAAGCCCGCGGGCGGCGCGAAGCAATTGCAGGGCACGGTTGTGTCCCTGTCCGCCGAGCAGGTATTCCTCGATATCGGCTACAAGACCGAGGGCGTGCTGCCGCGCACGGCATTTGAGAACAATGCCGAAGGCGTCGAAGTCGGACAGAATATTCCGGTCTCGGTAACCGGCCGCAATGAGGAAGGCTACTATGAGCTGTCGCGCTTCAAGGTGGCGCAGCCCCGCGACTGGTCTGCCCTCGAAGCCGCGTTTGCCGAGAAGCTAGCGGTGGTTGGCACCGTCACTGGCGTGGTCAAGGGCGGCGTCAACGTCGATGTGGGCGTGCGCGCGTTTATGCCAGCCAGCCGCAGCGGCACGCGCGATGCGGCGGAACTTGAAAAGCTGGTCGGCACCGAGATCAACTGCCGCATCACCAAGCTCGATGTGACCAACGAAGACGTAGTCGTAGACCGCCGCGTCGTTCTCGAAGAGCAGGCACGATCAGCCGCGCAGGGCCGCTTTGCCGCCATGCAGGAAGGCGATGCCATCAGCGGCACGGTGCGCAGCCTGATGAGCTACGGCGCATTCGTCGATCTGGGCGGCGTGGACGGGCTGCTCCACGTGAGCGACATCGCGTGGGGCCGTGTGAACAAGCCCGAGGACGTGCTGAGCGCGGGCCAGGAGATCAAGGTCCGCATCCTCAAGATCGATCCCGAGACAAAAAAGATTTCGCTGGGCCTTAAGCAGCTTCAGCCCGAACCGTGGGAGACCGCGCCGGAGAAATACCAGGCGGGTCAGCGCGTTACCGGCACCGTCACCCGCCTGGCGGATTTCGGCGCCTTCGTCGAGATCGAGCCGGGCATCGAAGGGCTGATTCACATCTCCGAGATGTCGTGGGGCAAAAAAGTGCGCCACCCCAGCGACATTCTCAAGCAGGGTGATCGCGTCGACGCGGTGATTCTCGCCATCAAGCCCGAGGAGCGTCGTATTTCGCTCGGCCTCAAGCAGACGCTCAGCGATCCATGGACCGAGGTGCAGCGGAAGTTTCCCGTCGGTTCGCAGATCGAAGGGCCGGTGACAAAGCTCATGAACTTCGGAGCCTTTGTGCAGATTGCCGAGGGCATCGAGGGCCTTGTTCACGTCAGCGAGATCAGCGCGGAAAAGCGCATTAACCATCCCCAGGACGTGCTCCGCGCTGGACAAATGGTAAAGGCGCAGATTCTGGCCATTGACCCGGAAAAGCGCCAGATCAAACTGAGCATGAAGCAGCTCATCCCCACCAGCATCGATGAGTACATCGCCGAACATAAAGCAGGCGACGTAGTTTCAGGCAGGGTCGTCGACCTGTTCCAGGGCGCGGCCATCGTTGAACTCGGTGAAGGCATTCGATCCGAATGCCGCATCGATGAAACTTCTGCTCCGCCTGCCAGAACGAGCGCGAAGCCCAACGTCGATCTGTCATCGCTCTCGTCGATGCTTCAGGCTCGCTGGAAGGGAAGTGCGCCGGATGCATCTGCGCACCCCGAACCACTAAGCTCCGGCCAGATCCGCAGCTTCAAGATCGTCAAGCTCGACGCCGAATCAAAGAAGATTCAAGTCGAACTAGGCTGAAGCTACAGATACGTCTCATCGATATAGCACCAGCGCCAGTCTTCCCCGCGCTCGGCGGATTGGATCAGCGGGTGCTGTGTGGCGTGGAAGTGCCCGCGTGCGTGGCGGCCGTTCGATGAGTCGCAGCAACCCACGTGCCCACACTCCAGGCACATGCGCAGGTGAACCCACGTGTCGCCGGTCTTTAGGCACTCCTCGCAGCCCTTGGTGTGAGGCTTCACTTTCTTCAGATGATCGGCAATGTGGGTGCAGGTGGCAGGCATTTGGACCTCCGTGAATCGAGGCGATTCGTTCTATAGTTACACTACCCGATGCTGTCTCGCCAACTATACCGGCTTGCCAATTCGCTCACTGCACGGTTCCGCTCATCCTGATTGCATTCTCCAAACATGCAGGGCACAGGCAATCGGAAGCTGGAATGGCGGAGCGCGGGAGCGGCGGCAGATCGCCGCACCAGCAGCCGCCCATTTTGCACTCGAAATTTTGTCCGCATTCAGGGCAGGCTTTCATCCGTGCCTGGGATGCCGCCGCGCCCGATGGGGCGATGGCGCGAAAAGCATCGGCAGGGCCGTTCCAGGGAAAATGCTTCGGGTGGATGAGGTGGGCCAGCAGTTCGGTTCCCTCAACCACACGCGGGCCGGGACGGGCGAAATAGGAGTTGGCGTCGACGGCGTAGACACGTTGGTTGCGGACCGCGGGCAGATCGCCCCAGCCCGGTTGGCTTTCAAGATGGCCGACTTGTTCGAGCGCCTTCTCAAGATTGAATCCGCAGGGCGCAAAAACGATGACCTCGGGCGACCATTCGATGACATCGGCCCAGGGGATGCGCACGGAATCGGTTCCTTTGCGTGCCAGCTCATCTGCTCCGCCGGCGAGTTCAACCATCTCCGGTACCCAGTGTCCCGCGCAATAGACGGGATCGGCCCATTCCATGCAGAACACGCGGGGGCGGTGAGAGATTTCCTTGCTGCGCGCCGCGACTTTTTCCAATCGCTCACGGCAATCTTGGATAAGAGAGTCCGCCGCGTTCAAACGGTCAGTCACTCGGCCTAACTCGCGGATGTTTTCAAAAATCTCCGCCAGCGAGTGCGGGCTCATCCACAGAATTTCCGGCGCCGGATTGAGCAGCTTGAGGGCATCGGTGAGATCGTTGCCGGAGGTGGCGCAAACCTGGCAGAGGTCTTGAGTGAGCAGAATGTCGGGCTGCAGCGCGCAAAGCAGCTGCTCGTCGATCTGATAGAGGCTGCCACCGCTGCCAATGCGTTCTGCAACGGCCACGTCAATTTCGCTGAGGCTCATGGATTCAAGCGCCATGGAAGGGCGGACCACGACGGGTTTCTCTCGGGCTTGCGGAGGGAAATCGCACTCGTGCGTGACGCCGACAAGCTGGTCGCCGAGGCCCAGGGCGTACACCATTTCAGTCGCCGCGGGGAGGAAGGAGACGATTCTGCGCCGTTCCACGGGAGTTGCTCCAGCTTCAGATTATCTCCCAGAGGCGCTCACGCCACCCGATACTGCTCCGCCAACGCACGAAACTCTTTCACCTGGCTTGCAGCCCACGCTTCATCGCGTCCCAACTCAGCCGCGAGCAGCTTGGCCACAGGCTCGGCCATGGCAATGGCTGCATTGGCGTTAAGAAACAGCGCCCGTGTGCGCCGCGCAAGCACATCCTCGACGCTGCGCGCCATCTCAGCCCGGGCCGCCCACACGACTTCGGCCGCGATGTAGGGCAGATCGGGATGCAGTTGCACCGCGAGTGCAGGAGCATCCTGGGCCAGTGCACGGATCGCTTCGGCGTCAGACCCGTAGACCTCTAGACTGCCAAGTGCCGCCGAGTCCCGCAGGTACCCATGAATCCTCAAGTTGCGCGTGGGGCAGGGCTCGTCGCGCAGCTTGCCCAATGTGATGGCGTGGTCCACGCAGTCTTCCGCCATGTGCCGGTAGGTGGTCCACTTGCCGCCGGTAATGCTCAGCAATCCCGATGTGTCAACGTGGATCACGTGATCGCGCGAGAGCGCCGACGTTTTGCCCTCGCCCTTGACCAGCGGGCGCAACCCCACATAAACGGCCAGCACATCCGCACGCGTTGGCGGGCGCGTCAGGTAGTGTGCTGCCGTCTCCAGGATGAACTCAATCTCCTCATCGAGTGGCCGCGGCTCCAGGCTCGGCGCGTCGAGCGGCGTGTCTGTCGTCCCCGCCACGGCGTGATCATGCCATGGAATCACGAACAGCACGCGGCCGTCGCTTGTGCGCGGCACCATCAGCGCCGTGTCGCCCTTCAGAAATGAGCGGTCAAAGACAAGATGAATTCCCTGGCTGGTTACAACCAGCGTCTCCGCTGCAGGGTCGGTCATCCGCCGAATCGAATCGGTGAAAACTCCAGTCGCATTCACCACGATGCGCGCCGAAATCTTCAGCTCTTCACCGGTTTCTTCATCGCGCACGGTTACGCCGTTCACATAGCCTTCGGCATCGCGTCATCAGGCCCGTAGCAGGGCAGTAATTCAAGAGCGTGGCGCCATGGTCAGCCGCTGTCATGGCAAGGTGAATCAGCAGCCGCGCGTCGTCAAACTGGCCGTCGTAGTAGACAACTCCGCCCGTCAGGCCCTGGGGCTCAAGCGCCGGCAGCCGTTCCAGCGTTTCTTCTTTCGATAGCAGCTTCGACGCGCCAAAACCGTACTTGCCGGCCAGCAGATCGTAAAGCTTCAAGCCGATGCCGTAGAAAGGCGCCTCCCACCATGAATAATTCGGCACCACGAAAGCCAGGTCGTGAACCAGATGCGGCGCGTTCTGGCGCATCAGCCCGCGTTCTTTCAGTGCCGACATCACCAGCGGGACGTTGCCCTGTTCGAGATAACGCACTCCGCCGTGCACCAGCTTTGTCGAACGGCTGCTGGTGCCCTTGCCAAAGTCGTGCGCCTCCACCAGCACCACATCCAAACCTCGGGCCGCGGCATCCACGGCAACACCCATCCCCGTTGCCCCGCCGCCAATCACGGCAATATCCCACGGCTGCTGCCGTTCTCTTGCCTTGCGCACCATCTCTTCCCTGCGCATCACGTGCTCCTTGCTTACTCAGTCCAGGCTTGCTCAGTCCCAGGTTACTCATCAGACTTACTCAGTCCAACTTTTTGACCGCTCGACGGCACGGTGCCAGCGCGCGCGGAGCTCCGCTCGATTGCCGGCATCCATCTTCGGCTCAAAGCGAACATCCCCCTGCCGCTTTGCGCGCAACTCGTCGGGTCCTGGCCAGAATCCCACCGCCAACCCCGCCAGGTAAGCAGCACCGAGAGCGGTTGTTTCGGTCACCTCAGGCCGCACCACGGGCACGCCGAGTATATCCGCCTGGAATTGCATCAACAGGTCATTCACCGCTGCGCCGCCGTCCACGCGCAGCGCGCCCAGCGGTGTGCCCGTCTCGCTGTGGACCGCCTCAAGCACGTCAGCAACCTGGAACGCAATGCTCTCCAGGGCCGCTCGCGCAATATGCCCAGGCGAAGTGTCGCGGCGCAGGCCGATCAACAGTCCGCCCGCATGAGGATCCCAGTGTGGCGCGCCCAGGCCCACAAAGGCGGGCACAAATACAACTCCGCCGGCGCTGGGGACACTCGCCGCCAGCGCTTCCACATCGGCCGACGAGCCGATCAACCTGAGGTTGTCGCGCAGCCACTGCACCACCGCGCCGCCAATAAAGATGCTGCCCTCCAGCGCATACTCCAGGCGATGCTGCGCGCTGGCCGCCAATGTTGTAATGAGGCGGTGTTTCGACCGCACAAATTCTGTCCCGATGTTTTGCAGCAGAAAGCACCCAGTCCCATAGGTGTTCTTGGCTTCCCCTGCGCTCCAGCACAATTGGCCAAACAGCGCTGCCTGCTGGTCGCCGGCGATACCCGCAATGGCAATACCGCCCAGCCCCAATGAAGTGGTCACCTCGCCCACCTGCTGGCTCGACCACACCACCTCCGGCAGCAGGCTTGCGGGAATGTCGAAGATGCGCAGCAGTTCCGGGTCCCACTCGCCCTTCACGATGTTGTAGAGCAGCGTGCGCGAAGCATTCGTCACATCGGTCACGTGGCGATTGCCGCTGGTCAGATGCCAGATCAGCCAGCTGTCCACTGTGCCAAAGGCCAATTCGCCTCGCCCCGCGCGATCCCGCGCATCCGGCACATTGTCCAAAATCCACTTCAATTTGGTGCCGGAGAAATACGGGTCAAGCACCAGTCCGGTGCGATTGGAGACGGCGTCTCCGATGCCGCTCTCTTCCAATGCCGCGCACAGCGCAGCCGTCCGGCGGTCCTGCCAGACGATCGCAGGATGGATCGGCTTTCCCGTTGCCCGCTCCCATACAATCACCGTCTCGCGCTGGTTCGTGATCCCGATGGCGGCCACATCGCGAGGCCGCGCCCTCACCTTGCCCAGCGCCTCGACCGCGCAACTCAACTGGCTGGTCAGAATCTCCATGGGATCGTGTTCTACCCAGCCCGGCTGCGGGTAAAACTGTTCGAATTCGTGCTGCGCCACGGCGGCAATGGTGCCCGCCTCGTCAAACAAAATCGCGCGGGAACTGGTCGTTCCCTGGTCCAGTGCGAGGATGTAAGCCATTGATGCTGTTTTCCTTCGGCAACCAGTCAAACACGCGCAGCCGGGTTGCCGCAAGGAGCCCGAGCCCTGTGAGTTTCCGAGCAGAACCTTGTCCGTGCTCCCTAGATCACGTACAGGTCAACATACTCGTGTACGGGCATCTGTTCGAGTTGCTCGCGGTCGAGGGAAACTTCGAGAATCCTCTGTTGCCGCCCTTTCGAGAAGCGCCGTTGAAGGTTGGCCTTGAACTTCTCCACCAGCAGCGGCAAGCCTTCTTCGCGGCGCCTCCGATGGCCGATGGGATACTTCACCGTTTCTTCCAGCACGGTATCATCGGCCAATTCCACACGCAGCGAATTCGCAATCGAACGCTTCTCCGGGTCGTGATAATCAGCCGTAAAGGCCGGCTCTTCGACACATTCTATTTTTGCGCGCAGCGCATCGATGCGCGGATTTGCTGCAACATCATCCTCGTAATCCGCAGCCGTCAGTCGGCCAAACAGCAGCGGAATCGCCATCATGTATTGCACGCAGTGGTCGCGATCTGCGGGATTTGCCAGCGGCCCTTTCTTGTCGATGATGCGCAGGCAGGCCTCATGTGTGCGGAGCGTGATGTGGCGAATGTCTTCCGCCGATTTGCCAAGCTGGCCAAGTCGCTCATGCAGCGTCATCGCAGCCTCTACAGCCGTCTGCGCGTGGAACTCTGCCGGATAACTGACCTTGAACAGCACGTTCTCCATCACGTACGAGCCGTAGGGGCGCTGGAAGCGAAACTCCTGCCCCTTGAACGAAACATCGTAGAAGCCCCACGTCGGTGTTGTCAGAACAGCCGGGTAGCCCATCTCGCCAGCCCGTGCCATCAACGCCAGTCGAACGGCCCGGCTGGTTGCGTCCCCCGCCGCCCAGCTCTTACGCGAGCCGGTGTTGGGCGCGTGCCGATACGTGCGCAGGCTTTGCCCATCCACCCACGCCAGCGACACAGCAGCAATGGTCTGATCGCGCGTCAGTCCCAGCAACTGGCTCACTACCGCGGTCGACGCCACCTTCACCAGCACCACGTGATCCAGGCCCACTTTGTTGAATGAATTCTCAAGCGCAATACATCCCTGAATTTCGTGCGCTTTGATCATCGCCGTAAGAACATCCCGCATCTTCAATTCAGGCTTGCCGTCAGCAATACCCGCACGCGACAGCCAGTCTGCCGTGGCGAGAATTCCGCCGAGATTATCCGATGGATGTCCCCACTCGGCGGCCAGCCAGGTGTCATTGAAGTCCAGCCAGCGAATCATCGCGCCAATATTGAACGCCGCCTGCACCGGGTCGAGTTCATATTGCGTGCCCGGTACCCGCGCGCCATGTGGAACGACGGTCCCCGGCACAATCGGCCCCAGCAACTTGGTGCATGCCGGATACTCCAATGCCTCCAGCCCGCATCCCAGTGTATCCATCAGGCAATTGCGCGCCGTGGTGTACGCGAGTTCGCTCTTGACCTCGTAACTGAGCGCGTAATCGGCGATATCTGCGATCACCTGATCGGGAACTGGTCGCTCATTACTGATATGGGTTGACACTCTATTTTCTCGATTTCAGCAAGGGTCGAGATTTCGCTCGCCCCGCTAACTCCGCTCGGATAGCTCTACAAACTTCAGATTCTCCGGCCCGGTATAAACCGCCGAAGGCCGAATAATCTTCCCGTCCTGGCGCTGCTCAATCACGTGCGCGCACCAACCAGCGGTCCGCGCCATCACAAACAGGGGCGTAAACAAATCCACGGGAATCCCCATCAGGTCATATGCCACGGCGCTGTACCAGTCCAGATTCGGGAACATCCGCTTCGCGTCGTGCATCGTTGCCTCAATCTGCTCCGCTACAGAGAACAGCCGCATGTCGCCTGCGCTCTTCGCCAACCCCCGCGCAACCTCCTTGATCATGTCGCTGCGTGGATCGCTAATTGTGTACACCGGGTGCCCGAAGCCGATAATCACCTCACGCGCCTCGATCCGCCGCCGTATGTCGCTCTCCGCCGCATCCGGTTTGTCATACCGCCGCTGGATCTCCAGCGCCACTTCATTTGCGCCGCCGTGCTTCGGTCCCTTCAGCGCGCCAACGGCTCCTGCAATGCACGAGTACAGGTCCGACCCCGTCCCCGCAATCACGCGCGCCGTAAACGTCGACGCGTTGAACTCGTGCTCCGCGTAGAGAATCAGCGAGGTCTGTAGCGCCCGCGTCCACTCTGCACTCGGTGCCGTGCCATGCAGCAGGTGCAGAAAGTGCGCGGCGATCGAATCCTCAAACCGCTCCACTTCGATCCGCCGTCCATTGCGCGCATAGTGGTACCAATACAGGAGCATGGACCCCAGGCATGCCAGCAGTGTATCCGCAATCTTCCGAGCGCCGCTTTCCTTGTGACTCTCGCCCTCAGGTAGCACGCACCCCAGCACGCTCACGCCCGTCCGCAGCACGTCCATCGGGTGCGTCGAGGGAGGCAGCAGCTCCAGCGCCTGCTTTACCGCCGCGGGCAAGCTGCGGAGCGGCCGCAGGCTCGCCTTGTACGCAGCAAGCTCCGCCGCATCCGGCAGCTTGCCGTGCACCAGCAGGTACGCCACTTCCTCAAACTCGCAATGGGAAGCGAGGTCCTTGATGTCGTAGCCGCGATAGTGCAGGTCGTTGCCGCTATGCCCCACCGTGCACAACGCCGTATTGCCCGCCGGGGTGCCCGACAGCGCTACGGACTTCTTGGGTTTGAATCCCACCGGCCCGGGATTGACCTCCTCTCGACTCATCCAACTCCTCCAAATTGCTTAGTCCTGCGAACCATGAATCGAATCTATCTATTTTTCGCGCTTTTCTTTTGCAAACAGCTCGTCCAGCTTCTCTTCATAAGCGTGGTAATCGAGAAACCTGTACAAATCATTCCGCGTCTGCATCAGCGAAACTACGTTCTTCTGCGTTCCCTCGGTGCGGATGGACTCATAGACCTGCAGCGCCGCTGCATTCATGGCACGATAGGCCGCACAGCAATACAAGATAATATCCACGCCCGCGTTCGCAAGTTCCTCCCGCGACCACAGTGGTGTTCGTCCAAACTCCGTGATGTTTGCGAGGATCGGCGCTCCCACGGCCTTGCGAAATTCCGTATACTGCCCCAGCTCCGTCACCGCCTCGGCAAAAATCATGTCCGCGCCCGCTGCCACGTACGCCTGTGCCCGCGCTATGGCCGCGGCCAGGCCCTCGCTGGCTAGCGCGTCGGTTCGCGCCATGATGACGAACTGCTCGTCGCTGCGTGCATCCACTGCAGCTTTGATGCGGTCTACCATCTCTTCGGCGGATACCAGCTCTTTTCCCGGCCGATGGCCGCAGCGTTTGGCGCTCACCTGGTCCTCGATGTGGACCGCCGCCGCGCCTGCCTTGATCATGGAGCGGATCGTCCGGGCAATGTTGAAAGCCCCGCCCCAACCCGTATCGATATCTACAAGCAAAGGCAGATCGGTCGCATCCGTGATGCGTCGCACATCGGTCAGCACGTCTTCCATGGTGCTGATGCCGAGGTCCGGCACTCCGAGGGAATTTACCGCAACCCCGCCTCCGGAAAGATACAACGCGTGGAACCCCGTCGCCTCCGCCAACCGCGCGGTGTAGGCGTTGATCGCGCCTGCAACCTGCAGCGGCTTTTCATCCGCGAGGGCTGCGCGAAATCTCTCACCGGCCGATAGTCGATTGGGTCTCTGCTGCATGCAATGCCTTGCGCCGCATCATAACAGGCTGAGAGCACTCCCTTTCCCGACCAAGGCGCTCGGTGCGACAATCGTCGGGTTGAGTCAGTTCACCCCAGCACGGGCTCTGCCCGAAGGAGAATCGTCATGAAGCAGCTCCTGATCTGCGTCGGCATCCTTGTTGCCGCTACCGCCAGCCTTTCCGCCCAGCAGAAGCCGCCGGCCAGCCCTCCCGCAACAGCGATGGCCAGTTTTGCCGGCAAAAGCATCACCATCACCTACAACTCACCCAGGGTCAAAGGCCGCGAGGGCCATGTATTCACCAGCGATGGTCTGATTGCGACCGCACACGGCTCGCAGTATCCAATCTGGCGCGGGGGCGCCAACGCTGCCACCACCCTCATGACCAACGCGGACCTTAGAATTGGCGATCTTTCCGTGCCGAAGGGGACATACACCCTGTTCATCGATATCTCCAACCCCGACCAGTGGAACCTGATCGTCAACAAGAAGACCGGCGAATGGGGCCTTGCTTATGACAAGTCAGCCGACCTTGGCCAGGTCAAGATGGACATGAGCAAACCACCCGCCATGGTTGAGGATTTGAAGTACACCATCACCGACCTGGGCGGCACTCAAGGCAAGATCGCCCTCGAATGGGAAAACAAAGTAGCCTCGGTCCCGATTTCCGTCCAATAAGGACCGCGAGATGATCCAGCGTGTTGCCACGGGGCGGCATTTGCGGGGAATTGCCGCCCCTCCCGGTACAATGGGCATAGTGGTTTTTCTGTCGGAGGGGTGAAGTTCCTTGCCCATGTATGAATATCGCTGCACCCAGTGCGGCCATCGTTTCGAAAAGATCCAGAACTTCAGCGCCGAGCCCGAGACGGAGTGCCCTGTCTGCCATGGGCCTTTGATGCGCCCGCTCACCGCTCCCCGCCTCCACTTCAAGGGTGCGGGATGGTATGTGAACGACTACGCCAGCAAGAGCAGCGAACCGGCTTCTGAAGGCTCAACCGAATCAGGCAAGGAATCTTCAGCAACCGAGAAAAAATCGCCGTCGGCCAGCGGCGAGAGCACACCCAGCACGCCCGCCCCTACGTCAGCGGCCGCGCCCGCATCTACACAGAGCTCAACGACTTCGGGTTCGACCACGACAAATCAATAGTATCGCGATTCTGCATCGGGCCCCTGCCCGTGCAAAGCTAAGATAGTCCTGTACATGCCGCTGCTCGAACCCATTCCGTCGCCCGTCGAAAACGCCGATCTAGCCGCCCTTGAGTGGGAGCCGCTGCTGGCACTGGTGGCCGGTTTTTCCGCGTCGCCGATCGGCCGCAATGCGATCCTTGAACTCCGGCCCTCGACCGACGAGGCTTGGATCGGAAGCCAGCACCAGCTCACCGGGGAACTCCGTCTGCTTCTCGACGAGCAGGTGTCCGTTCCGCTCGGCGGTCTGTTCGACCCGACGCCACTGGCGGCAAAGGCTCAGATCCCCGGTGCCGCTCTCGAAACTTCTGAACTGCAATCCATCGCCCGTCTCGCCAACGACGTGGCCTCCTGGCAAGCTCTTCTGCAATCGCCTCCGGCCCGCATTGCCGGAAAGCTTCCCGGGCTCTCGCAGCTCTCGTCCTCGCTGACCACCGGCCTGCGACCACTTGCGGAGACGATCGAGCGCACCATTGAGCCCGACGGCTCGCTGGCCGACAACGCCTCGCCTGAACTGGGCCGCATTCGCCGCGAGCAGGAGCGTCAGCAGCGGGTGATCGAAGAGAGCCTTCGCGCCGCGCTGCGCAAGCTTTCGAGCGATGGGTCCACGCAGGAAGACCTCATCACCATTCGCGGCGATCGCTTCGTGATTCCCGTGCGCTCCGAGCTCAAGCGGCGCGTCTCCGGCGTGGTTCACGGCGCCAGCTCCTCCGGCCAAACCGTCTACGTCGAGCCGCTGGAAACGATCGAGCAGAACAACGAACTTGTCCGCCTCATCGAGGAGGAGCAGGCCGAGATTCATCGCATTTTTGTCGCGCTCACGCGCCAGGTGGGTGGATACGCAACTGCTCTGGTTGAAGGCGCCCGCGTCCTTGCGCTCGTTGACAGCCTGTTGGCCCGCGCCCGCTTTGGCCGCGACTACAACTGCGTAGCACCAGTCATTACGCCCGGTCTTTTGCATCTCGAAGCAGCCAGGCATCCTCTGCTCGAAAAGCATCTGCGCACCACAGGCAGCCGCGTTGTCCCTCTCGCTCTTGAACTCACCGGCGAGAGGCGCCAGCTTATCATCAGCGGCCCCAACACCGGCGGCAAGACCGTGACGCTCAAAACCACGGCGTTGCTGGCCATGATGGCGCAGGCAGGATTGCCTGTGCCCGCAACGGCCGCCACCTTTCCGGTCTTTACCGCGTTCCTCGCCGATATCGGCGATGCGCAATCAATTGAAGCCGAGCTCTCCACCTTTTCAGCGCACATCCTCAACCTCGATCGCCTTTCGCGGCTGGCCGACGCGCATTCACTTGTCCTGCTCGACGAACTGGGCTCGGCCACCGATCCTGAAGAGGGCTCCGCGCTCGCAGTGGCCGTTGCCCACCACTTCCTCACCGCGGGTGCATGGTCGCTCATCTCAACTCACCACACTTCGCTCAAGGTCTACGCCGCCAATACTCCCGGTGTGCTGAATGCCGCCGCGGGCGTTGATGAAGTCACCCTGATTCCGACCTACGAGCTGCGCCTGGGAGTGCCCGGCGCTTCGGCGGGCATTCAAACAGCAGCCCGTCTCGGGCTCAATCAGAGCATCATCGCGGCTGCCCGCCAGCGCCTGGGCTCGCAGCAGGTCGACATCGCCCGTTTCCTCGACCGCCTGCACAAGGAACTGACGCAACTTGAGGAGGACCGCAAAGCTGCGCGCGAACAGCAATATGCGCTGAACCAGGAGCGGGCCAGGCTTGCCCGCGAAGGCGACGTGGAACTGCGCAACCGCACCCGCGAGCTTGAAACCAAGCTGGCCTCCTTGCTCAAGGACTTCGAGTTCCAGATGCGCGAGACGGTGCGGGCCATCGAAGATCGCGCCGCGCAACAAAAGTTGTCGAAAGAAGCAGAACGGCGCATCACCCGTCTCCGCCGCGAATTTCAAGAAAGTTTCAATCAGACCGTCGTCGCGCATCGTACCGGCGCGGACCAGGGCGACGTGAATGCCCAGCCGCACGTCCTGCGTCACATCGCCCCCGGCGACCAGGTTCGCATCAAGTCAATGAATAAAATTGCGGTCGTGCAACGTGAAGTCGAGAAGGATGTTTTCGAAGTGGCCCTCGGTCCTATCAAGATGCGCGTCAAGCGCGACGAGTGCTCCGCACCTTCACCTCTTGGTGGAGATTCTGCGCAGGAGGGAAAGCGGCCCGACCCGCTAGCCGCGGCGCGCAAGCAGAAGAATGTGCACGTCACCGTGACCAGCGCCAACACCGACGAGATGCGCATGGAGATCAATCTCATCGGCCGCACCGTCGATGAGGCCACAGAAGAACTGGAGAAATATCTCGACCGCGCTTTTCTCGCCGGTCTGCCGCGCATCCGCGTCATTCACGGCCACGGCGCCGGCATCCTTCGCCGCGGTGTGCGGGAGTTTCTGAAAAGCCATCCCCACGTAGCGACCATCGCCGAAGCGCCCCAGAACGAAGGCGGCCAGGGCGCGACGCTGGTGGAACTGCGGCAATAACTCCGTCGATCCTCCGGCGGATCGACGTCAGCGAGTCGCGCAGGCTGGATCGGCCGCCACCCTCTTCCCGTCCAACGAAAAACATGTAACGCCATTGATATCGGTCGAGTAGGTACGTACCTTGGCAGCTTCCAATTCTGCGAGCACCTCCTCGCGGGGATGCCCGTAGCGGTTGTGCAGCCCGCAGGAGATGACAGCCCACTGCGGAGCCACGCGCGCCAGAAACTCCGGGCGGGTTGAGGTCACACTACCGTGGTGTCCCACCTTGAGCAGCGTGCTCTCAAGGCCGGACTCGGTCAGCATGGCCTGTTCAATGGGCTCTTCAGCGTCTCCCTCCAGCATCACGGACGTCGTTCCATAGGCCACATGCAGCACCAGCGAATCGTTGTTGGCAGGCTCCGCGCCAGGTTGATAGTCGCGAAAAGGCGCGAGCACATGAACCTGCGCATCGCCCAGTGAGAGCGCATCGCCCGCACGCAACGTGCTGAGACGCAGATGCAGTTGTTTTGCCTCATCCAGCAGCGCAACGTAAGCCGCAACGCGCGGGTTATTGCCCACCCACAATGCATCAGGACGAAAATTGCGCAGTACCGACGGCAGGCCGCCCATGTGGTCAGAGTGGGCATGGCTCAACGCCACCACGTCGAGGTGGCGAATGCCGCGCGCCCACAGCGCCGGCGACACAACCTCCTCGCCGATATCGAAATCCTGCGGGGCTTGTTGCGGCCCGCCGCCAAATCCGCCCCCATCTACCAGCAGGGTCTTGCCGTCCGGCGTAATCAACAGGATGGAGTCGCCCTGTCCCACATCGATTGCCTCAACCAGCAGTGCGTTGCGCGGATGATCAATTGGCCGTGGCACGATAGAGGCAAAGGCGCCGAGCAAAAGGGAAGCCCAAGCCGCCCTGCGCGCCCAGCCCCTTCCGGCAGCCAGCACCATAGCTGCTGCGAGGAGCCCGCAAAAAGCGGCAGACTGCCACGCCAATGGCGCGGGGACGCGAAAGTCGCCCAGAGCAAGCGATCCAAAAATGCGTACTAGCCATACTCCGAAATGGAGTAACACAGCCACAATCATCGCAGGGAGCAGAGCAGCAGCCGGCCAAATTAGCAACGCGACTAAGGTGAGCAGCGCGGCAGGTATCAGCGCCAGCAGCAGTGGGAGGATGAGTACGTTGACCGGCAGCGCGAATACCGTGATGCGATGGAAATAGGTGGCCATGGGCAATGTCATCGCCAGTTCAACCACGCAGGAAACCACCAGAAGCTCAGTGCAACGCAACGCGAAACGCACGGCCCATGGGAGGATCCGCCACGCAACAACTGGGGAGATGGCACGCTGTATGCGGCTTGCAATCATGCGCAATATAACCCGAAACTGCGCCAGGTGCGGAGGCAGCTTGACATCCAATGCGATGAGCCGCAGGTCTCGCGTCGCGGCCAGATATGGATGCACAGTAGTTTGCAAGAGCGGAGCGGCGACACCCGCTATCGAAATCACGGCAAGCAGCGTCATCTGCAGGCCGGGGTCAAAGAGGCTGCGAGGACTTGCCGCCAGCAGGCATAGGGACGCGAATCCAATCGTATTCAACGCGCTGCGCTCGCGGTAGATGAGCCGTCCAAGCAAGTAGAGTGTCACCATCCACAGCGAACGTTGCACGGGCATCGCAAAGCCCGTAAACAGCGCAAACGCGAACGACGCCGCAATGGTGAGAAGCGTCGCCGGCACGCGCGGCAGGCGCAGGCGGCGCGCAATCCAGAAAAAGCATCCCGCCAGTATCGCCAGGTGGAATCCTGAAACCACCAGCATGTGAAACGATCCGGTGCGCTCAAAGCCTACACGCAACGTGTGTGTCAGGTAGGTCCGGTCGCCTGTAGTCATCGCCGACAGCATGACAGCGTCATCGTCGCTGAGCCGCAGCGCCTCCGGCGTGTGTCGCATGATCGCAGGCAGTGCCAGTAGCCGCGCGCTGGCGCTGTGCTGTAGCGCGGCAATGCGGCAATCCATGGAACTCTCTTGCGCCTGACCAAGCCGTTCAACGCGTTCAATGCCGACAGATGCTGTGGATGTGATGCCCTGATCGAGCAAATAATCCGTGCGGCTCCAGGCGCCGGGATCGCGATAGACCTCCGGTGGAAGAAGGCGCACGACGGCGCGCACTCGATCGCCACAACGGAAGGACTGCACTTCTGATTGGCCCTGTGACTCCTGAGGCCAGCGGACCGTCAGCCGCACGCCGCCATTGACCAGCGTCTGTTCGTCGACTACATCATTGACAATTTCAATGCTTGAGACGTGCAGGTCCATTCGCTGTGAAGGGCCCTCAATCGGAAGCTCGTCAATGTTCTCGACCACTTCTCTGCGGACCGGAGCGACGTCCGTCACGGTGCCTTCAACTGTGCGCAAAAGGCCGTCTGACAATGGGACGACATCGGGCGCGGGCGCTGGATGCGGCTCCATCTCTGCGCACCACGCGCCCAGCAAACACCACAACGCCGCAACCGGCAGCCCCACGATGCGCGGCGCGCGAAACGCCGCAATGCCGCACAGCGCCGCTAACGGGGCCAGTGTAACCAGCACCCAACTCGGTCGTATCCACACAGCCTGCGCAAGGGCGATTCCTGCTGCAAATAACCATGCGGCATGGAACAGTGGGACCGCGCTCAGCCTTGCGGGGGCAGGACGTGACAGAGCGGGCCCGGTGGTAGTCGGTTCCGATTGCATGGCGCGCAGATCACTTGGTGTTCTGGTGTTCAGCCTATCAGGCTCGCCGCAAATGCACGACTGTCTCCAGGTGGAAAGTCTGCGGAAACAGATCGGCGAGCGTGACACACTCAATCGTCGTATCTGGAACTCACCAGCTTTTGCAGATCGCGCGCGAGCGTGGCTGGATCACACGATACATACACCATTTCGGGAGCCGCGACAGCGCTGAGCAGCGCGGTCATCTCCGCGCCTAATCCCATGCGCGGCGGATCCACAACGATGAGGTCCGGCCGCTCCATGTGCCGCTTTCCCAGAAACGCAAGCGCATCCGCTCTCACGGCCACGCCCGCTGTGCCGCTCAGATTCGCTTCGAGAGCCGCCATTGCCGCCGGTGCCGATTCGACTGCAACCACGCGTTCGAAACTCGCCGCAAGCCGCCGCGCAAACAAACCCACGCCTGCGAAAAGATCCCAGGCAAGCGTACCCTTGCAGCCCACTGTTACCCTGTCGACGAGCGCGTCCACCAGCCGGCGATTCACCTGGAAGAATGCGCCTTGATCCACGCGGTAATCAAACCCCGCAGCGCGATAGGAGAGAAAGAGTGCGCCCCATCGCGCAACGGTACGTGGCTGGCGGCCTGCAAGGCCTTCTGTAACAAACTCGACGCCCTTCAGTGCCGGAATTCGCTCGTTAAGCGTGCGTGCAAAATCGTCAACCTGGGCTTTCGCCGGATTGGCGGTCATGATGCTGACGAGCACTGCCGTCTCTTGAGCGTCACAGAACAGCGAAATCTCGGCGGGACGTTGATGCATGCGTCGGAGAATCTCCGCTGCCGCCATCGCAGCGTCGACCAGCAGCGGCGCGGCAATCGGGCACTCGTTTATCGGGACCACCGCATGAGATCGCCGTCCGCGGTAACCCGGATTGCCTTGCGCATCGAACCCGAGACGGATGCGATTGCGATAGCCCCATGGCTCGGCGCTCAGCACCGCAATCTCAGCCGGTGCATGAACACCGCCGCGCTCCAGTGTTTCGCGCAGAATCGCTTGCTTCAGCGCGAGTTGCGTTACGTAGTCTGTGTGCTGGTAGTTGCAGCCACCGCAGACGCCAAAGTGGCGGCAGCCCGGCTCAATGCGCTGCGGAGCCGCGACCACAATCTCTTCGGCCTCAGCCGTCGAGTAGCCGCGCTTGTCCTGCGTGATGCGCACGCGCACCTGCTCGCCAGGCAGCGTGAGCGGGAACAAACACAGCTTTTCCCGCGACACGCGCCAGGAAAGCACCGCCATAAACGGGCTTTTCAATCTGCACGAGTTCAGTTGGTTGCGCGGTCATTGCTGGCTCATATAAAAAAGACTCAATCGTGGCAAGCCGTAGTGCACCAGCAGTTGTTTCTGCTCGAATTGGCGGGTTACCTGGCGGATTTGTTCAACACCCATGCGGCCACGGTAAGGAGCCAACTCCCGGGCTGCGTGTTCCTTGAGCGCAACCAGCAGTTCTTCAGGAGCGGCAGCTTTGACTGCCTCAAATAGTTTTTCTTCCAGAACCGTCAGTGTGCGTTCAAGCGCTTCGAGGTCATGCGCAGCGGCGCTCTCCGGCGGCTCGGCGCGCACTTCGGTCGCCAATGTGCGCAGACGGGACGCCGTTGCGGCGCAGGCTTCCGAAGCGATCGTTGCCGCCTCCAATGCGGCCGCGGCTGCCTCGAGATGCGCTGCCACCCGCTCGTGTTCAAATCCCGATTCGCGGCTTTCGCGTGCTGCCGGTGCGCTGCCTGCCGCTGCTTCGCGCAGTTCTTCGGCTGCTTCCATCACAGCCTGCGCACACCATGCCAGGCCGTTGACGCGGCGCATGCGGCCCCGCTTCTGTCGCGCTTCATACTTGTCGAAGGCTGCATCGATACCGCGCAGGGCCGCTTCCAGCGGGATGCCTGCCTCCTGCCAGGTTTCAATCAGCGCCCAATCGAGTGTGGAAAGTAATAGCAGCGCGCCGCGTCGCTGCTGGAAGCGCTCTTCAATCTCCGTAAAGTAGTTGAAATAGTTGCGCACGGTGGGTCAGCGGCCGAAGAATTTCATCGTATGGTGTCCAAGATTCGGCCAAGCTATAAAGCATATCCCAATAACGCCAGCGATGATTCGAACTGCGGCGAATTGCAGACCTTGTAATAGGGTCATACCCAAGCAGACTGCCACAACGATCCATCTAACGATCTGCTCCGCGATTGTCAATTTAATATCGAGGTCGTATCGTCTTCGAATCGCCCAACCAAGAAACCAGACGGAAGCTGCACTCGCTGCGAGCTGCCTTATGTATACGACGGACTCCGAGAATGTCATAAGGTGCCTCAGTGCGCGTGGCCGCGCGGGCGCGCTGCACGATTGCGCTCAAAAAGGATGAGCAGCCCGTCGAGCGTGAGCATGTCATCAATCTCGGAGATGAAGCGCGAGTCCGCGGAAATCTGCCGAGCCAGGCCGCCCGTCGCCACGACGTGTGGCTGCGTTCCCAACTCGGCCACAATGCGTTCCAGGATGCCATCGACGAGGCCGATGTAGCCGTAGTAAAGCCCGCTCTGCAGATGGGTCACCGTGTTGGTGCCGATCACCTTGGGCGGGCGCTTGATTTCCACGCGGCTCAGTCGGGCAGCTCGCGAAAAAAGCGCCTCTGCGCTGAGTCCAAGTCCCGGCGCAATGGCTCCGCCAATGTATTCGCCTTTTGCCGACATCACGTCAAACGTGGTCGCCGTGCCGAAGTCCACCACAACGCAAGGGCCGCCGTAGCGCTCGAAGGCAGCGATCACATTCACCAGGCGGTCCGCGCCCAGATCCGCGGGGTTATCCTGCAGCACCGGCACGCCCGTCTTGATTCCCGGCTCAACAAACAGCGGCTGCACATGGAAGTAGGTCTCGCACATCTGGCGCAAAGTCGCGTCGACCGGCGGCACGACCGAGGAGATGATGATGTGCGTGACCTGATTAGGCGCCATGCCATGCATCTCAAACAGGTTGACGAAAAACACGCCGTACTCATCCACAGTTTGAGAGCGGTGCGTCGTGACGCGCCAATGCGCGGCCAGCGTTGGAGGTGCCGCATCGAGCTGATAGAGCCCCAGCACCGTATTCGTATTGCCCACATCCAAGGCAAGCAGCATCGTTCAGCCTATCTCCGCGGCGCGGATTCCGCCCGTTTGCACCGTCACGATTCCGCGCTGGGTGCGCACGCGCAGAAATCCGTGCTCATCCAGTCCCTCTGTCACGCCTGTGCAAGCCTGCGGGCCATGCACATCAACGCGCCGTCCGCGGATCCACGTGGAAGCCTGCTCAACGCGCTTGAGAATCGCGGCCATCGCTGCCGGTTCGCAGAGCCCAGCAGCCTCGCGCTCCAGCGATTTTAGCAGGGAAACGAGCAGAGCTTGGCGGCTGATGGGACGGTCCGCTTCGATGTCTAGCGAAGTTGCTAGCGTCGCCAGGCCCGGATCGAACGCGCGCTGGTGAACGTTGATTCCAATGCCGGCAACGGCGAACGCAACTTCACCGCCTTCGGTCTTCGACTCCACCAGGATGCCGCCCGTCTTGCGCTCAGCAATCATCAGATCGTTGGGCCACCGCAAATCGACTTCGAGCCCGCTCGACTTGCCGACCGCCTCAACCGCCGCCAATCCCGCAGCCAGAGGCAAGAAGGGCAGCCGGGCGACTGGAATTTGCGGGCGCAACAGCACGCTCACATAGACCCCCTGCCCCGCGGCCGATTGCCACGCATGATCGCCGCGCCCGCGCCCTGCTTGCTGCTCATCGGCAAAGTAGACCGAGCCTTGCGGCGCTCCGCTGCGTGCGGCAGCCAGCGCGTCGGTGTTCGTGGAGCCGGTGACTGGCGAGAAATGCAGCTTGCCCACGAAGCCAGTGCCCGCGAGCGCGGCCTCAAGCGCGGCCAGGTCGTACACGGCTTAACTCGGCTCCGCCACAATGCTCATCGAAATGTCGGCTGCTTTGGCGGAATGCGTCAGAGCGCCCACGCTGATGAAATCCACGCCGGAGTCGGCATAGGCACGAATGTTTTCGAGCACGATGCCACCTGAGGCTTCGATAGGGATCCAGCGGTTCTCTTCGCGAATCCGGTCAACCGCAGCCTTCACCTGCGCGGGAGTCATGTTGTCCAGCAAAAGCGCCTCTGCGCCGCATTCAAGCGCCTCTTCCAAGTCATGCGCATTCCGCACCTCCACCTGCACGCGCTGGCCTTTGGGGCGCCGTTCGAGCGCGTGCGTGAGCGCGGTGCGCAGACCGCCGCCGAGGGCAATGTGGTTGTTCTTGATCAGGATGCCCGATGAGAGGTCGAGGCGGTGATTGGTCCCTCCGCCACACAACACGGCATACTTCTCCAGTGCGCGCAGGCCGGGTACCGTTTTGCGCGTGTCGAGTACACGCGCCTTTGTGCCCTGGATCGCGTCGACGTATTCGCGGGTAAGGGTGGCGATGCCGCTGAGGTGCTGCATCAGATTGAGGATGACGCGCTCGCAACTCAGCAGCACGCGGGCGTTGTGGCGGATCACGGCCAGCACCTGGCCCCCATGCACGCGCACGCCGTCGAAGATTTCAGGGTGGCTGATGACTTCAAATCGCGTATGCGCGGGAGGGCGCGGATCGAGACGGGCAAAGATCTCAAGCAGCCGCGGCACCGCTCCCAGGCCGGCGACGATCATCTCCTGCCGAGCCAGAATGGACGCCGACGCGCGCAGGCCGGGGTCGATGGTCACGTTGGTGGTGGCATCGCTCGCGGCCTTGTCTTCCACCAGGGCCTGCTCCAGCAATGCGTCGATGCGGCTACTCTTCCAATCCATGTTTCTTCTTTCAGATGTTCAAGATCGGGTCTGCGACTTTTTTTGTAGAAGAAAGTTATAAATGACTTTCTTGACCCTGTCATCCGTTCCGCCAAGCGAATACAGCAGGGTTCTGTTGCGCCGGTAGATCTGAAGCGAAAATCGGGGCTCAATGTCGGGGAACAGTTCGAGAATCCATTGCCAGATTCGGGGCTTTCCGTGCTTATTGCGGTCGACAAACAGAACATCGCCGAGGTCGATGAACCAGAGAAAGGAAGAGATGTTCAAGGCGTCGCGCACAAAAATCCGATAGCTGGTCAAAAGGATGTACTCCCCGCGGCTCGCCCCGCGAGAAGCGCCGGACACGTCGACAAACGCCAGCACCTTTTCAGCGTTTTCAAGACGGCTGGCGAGAATGATCTCATTCGCATAGGGAGAAAAATGCGGCGCGACGAAACAATAGGGTGCGCCGCCGAAGGAGAGAGCGAATCCGTCTTCGCTTTGCGTTGTGCCTGCAGTTTCGCTGCGAACCGGTCCATTTGCTCTGTCAGACGGCTGAGCGGCGGCGCGCTTGGGCCACAATTCGACCGGGGCTTCACAGTGCTCCAACAGTTCGCGGTACGCCACCTGAATGCCTTTGAAATGCTCTTCTGCTTCCGCGCGTTTAACGGGCATCTTCTCGAATCGGTCGGGATGCCAGAGCTTGGCCGCCGCCCGAAATGCCCTGCGAACCACCGCCTGCGTAGGAGGCTTGGGAGCGAAACCGAGAATTTTGGCGTGTTGGAGACACCGTTGGCAGGCACAGGGCATCTCTCGTCACTCGGGAAGAGCATTGAGCGCGGCACGCGCCTTTTCGAGCAACATACGAGTTTCCGATTCCTGCTTCTTCAACCCTTCGACTACATGCGCCGGCGCCTTGGCCAGAAATCCCTCATTGCCCAGTTGGCGCTCGGCGGCGGCCAGGCCCTTCTCGCATTTTGTAATATCCTTCGTCAACCGCTCGCGCTCGGCAGCGACATCGACGGTGCGCTCATAGACCACAGCGACTTCGAAGTTGGGAGTGGAGTGCTTCGGCAAACCGGGCGTAATCTCCGCAACAAATCGGACTTCGCCCACGCGCGCAAGGCGCTCCACAGTTGCACTGTTCTGCTCGACTACATGTTGATGCGCAGAATCGATGCGCACTTCAATCGGAGTCGTCGCCTTCTCCTCGACGCCAATCTCCTTGCGCAGTGTGCGCACCTCGGCAATCAGGCTCTGCAGCAGCGCCATTCCGGTTTCCGCATCGGAATCATCCTCCGGGCTCTGTGAGCGAGGGTAGGGCGTCAGCGCAATCGACTTCGCCGGCGGGTTGCCGTCATACACTGCGTGCCACAGCTCCTCCGTCAGAAACGGCGTGAAGGGCGAGAGCAGCCGCAGCGCCGCTTCAAACACCGAGACCAGCGTAGTGAGCGCAGCTTTGGTTCTCACCTTATCGGCCGACTCCGAAAAATCCAGGCGCAGCTTGACGATCTCCAGGTACCAGTCACAAAAGCTGCCCCAGAAAAACTGGTAGATCGTATTAGCCGCATCGTCGAAGCGGTAGTTCTCAAGCGCTTGATTCACCTTGGCCGCGGTTTCATGCAACTCCGCCACGATCCATCGGGCCTCAAGCGGCGCATCTTCCGGTACAGTTGGCATACCGCCAAGAACCGCCGGATCGGCCGTGATGCCGATCTCCGCAGCCCGATCCACATTCATAAAGATGAACCGCGCCGCATTCCAGATCTTGTTGGCGAAAGCGCGGTATCCCTCGGTCCGCGCGATGTTGAAGGCAATGTCCGTTCCGGGCGACGCCATCGAGGCGAGCGTAAATCGTACCGCATCGGTACCGTATTGCTTCACGATCTCGATCGGATCGACCACGTTCCCCTTGGTCTTCGACATCTTCTCGCGGTTGGCGTCGCGCACCAGCGCGTGGATGTACACCTCGCGAAAGGGAACTGACTCAGACAACGGCCGCGCGCTGCCATCAGGCATGGGCACGTCGCCCGCAAACCAGCACCCCAGCATGATCATCCGCGCCACCCAGAAAAAAAGGATGTCGAAACCCGTAACCAGCAGGCTGGTCGGATAAAACGCGTCGAAATCGCCGCGGTTTTCGGCGGTAATATGCGGCCAACCGAAGACCGAAACCGGCAGCAGGCCCGAAGAGAACCACGTGTCCAGCACGTCTGTCGATTGCGTGATCTTCTCCGATCCGCAATGAGCGCATTGGGTCGGGTCCTGGCGCGTCACTGTGGTCTTGTGGCACACGGCACAGTGCCATGCTGGAATCCTGTGCCCCCACCAAAGCTGCCGCGAGATGCACCAGTCGTGGATGTTCTCCATCCAGTTCAGATAGGTCTTCTCGTACATCTCCGGCGTGAACCGAACATGCCCTTCTTTCACCGCCGCGATCGCTTTATCTGCTAGCGGTTGAATCTTGACGAACCACTGCAGAGAGAGACGCGGCTCCACAACCGTCTTGCAGCGGTCGCAATGACCTATGTTGTTCGTGTAATCCTTTACCGCGCCGAGCAGGCCTTGCGCCGCAAGATCCGCGACGATCTTCTTGCGCGCCACGTAGCGGTCAAGCCCCGCATACACTCCGCCTTCGGCGTTGATGTGGGCCGTATCATCCATCACGTCGATGGAGGGCAGATCGTGCCGCTGGCCCAGCGCAAAGTCATTCGGATCGTGCGCCGGCGTCACCTTGACCGCGCCGGTGCCGAATTCGGGACTGACCCATTCGTCGAGAATGACGGGAATTTCCCGGCCCACCAGCGGCAGGCGCAGCTTCTTGCCGTGCAGGTGCAGGTAGCGCTCGTCCTGGGGATGAATCGCCACAGCCACATCGCCGAGCATGGTCTCGGGGCGGGTGGTGGCCACCGTCAGGAACTCGCCGCTCTCCTTGCCGCCTTCGTCGAGGACGGGATAGCGAATCTCCCACAGGTGCCCTTTGTGCTCGTCGTAGACCACCTCAAGGTCGCTGATGGCGGTCTGGCAGCGCGGGCACCAGTTCACGATGTACGCGCCGCGATAAATGAGCCCCTGCTCATACAGCTTTACGAAGGCCTCCCGCACCGCAACGGAGAGCCGTTCGTCCATGGTGAAGTACTCGCGCTCCCAGTCGACCGAGGCGCCCAGTCGCTTCATCTGGCCGAGGATAGCGCCTCCGTAATGCCGCCGCCACTCCCACACGCGCTCTACAAAGGCCTCGCGGCCCATCTTCTCGCGCGTCGTGCCTTCGCTCACGATCTGGCGCTCCACCAGCATCTGGGTTGCGATACCGGCATGGTCGGTTCCCGGCACCCACAGGACCCGGTCGCCGCACATACGGTGCCAGCGAACCAGGATGTCGCTCTCGGTATGCTCGAACATGTGGCCCATGTGCAGGTTGCCGGTCACATTGGGAGGAGGCAGCAAAACCGAGAAGGATTTGCCCGGAGGTGCTTCACCGGCGGCCGCGTGGGGCTGCGCAAAGAGTTTCTCGCGCACCCAATACTCGGCCCAGTGATCTTCAATGGCGGTCGGGTCGTATGCTTTCGGCAAATCGTGAGGCATGAGGGTTGTTTTGAGCCCCAATGGGTTGCGCTAAACCTCAATTCTTTGAGGCTTTCGAGCGAGGGGGACCACCCCTCACCTTAGCACATGCCGGTCGAAGAGAATCGTGACCTGCCCAGACGATTCTTTGTGCGCAGAAAGCAATTAGGCCGCGTCCTGTGGACGCGGCCTGTTTTGAACATCGTCTATCAGCCTAGAACGGGTTGAGCTTTCCAAGCCCCTTCTTCTTCTTCTTCTTGCTTGAAGATTCGTCGCTAAGGTCAGCCTTGGGAGCCTTTTTCTTGCCGGCCGTAGTCGCGGTCTGGGCTGGGGATTGGCCGGGCTTGATGTCATTGACCTGAAGTGGCGCTTCTGCCGGCTTTTCGGCGGCGGGCAATGATGTATCAACCGGACCTACCGGCTTCACTACAGCGTTGGGATCGGCCGCTGCAGAACCAGACGGAGCGTTGACAATCGACACACCTACGCCGGTTCCTGAGTCAGGAGCGGCAAGCTGCACTGGCGCCTCTGAGGGTTGATCGCTCCGTGGAGGTTCGTTCGGTCCGGTGGGGGTCGCCTTGGTGGCGGCTTCCGCTGGTTTCCCAGCATTGACCGCATCCTTGAACATGGCGATGTTTTCTTTGGTGATATCCGGCGCAATGGTTCGCTGCGCATCTTCGAGGCTCGGCTCGCCAACGTGCACCGCTTCAACCACGGTCGGCCCGTGCTTGATCAGGTCCAGCGTCTTGTCGGTAAAGCGTAGAGGCTGCCGGCTCCGCTCTTCCGCGTCGCTCTCGGCAATGGCTGCCTGCGTCGGCTCGGGAACGTGGCGATTCATCGCCACCAACCGGTCCCGCGCATCCTCTACATGGGGCGCCATGGGATAGCGCGTAATGACCTTGCTGTATGCAGCGGCCGCCTTGTCAAGATACATCCCGTGCAGGCGCTCTTTGATGGCGCCAGGCAAGTTCGCCGACATTTGAATCGCATGCGCCTCACCCGCGTAAGCATCGCCTATGCCAAGCAGGGCCTGGTCGCTCTTGGAATACAGCGGGTAGGTGTCGACGACTGTCTGCAAGCGCGCGATGGCGGCTGGGTATCTCTCCTGGCCCTCATAAAACAAGCCAATCTGCGTCTCGCGTTCTGCCAGAACCTCTTCGACATTGCGCAGCTTCTGCTTTGCGCGCGGCACCAGCGTCGAGTCAGGGAATTGGTTGATCATCACACGGTATTCCTGCTCGGCGCGTTGCGCGTTGGTATAGTCGCGGTCGGGCTTCTCCATCTGCTCGTAATAAATGTCGGCCACCTTCATCTGCGCTTCGGCTGCTTCGGGAGCATTGGGGAAGAAGGTGATGAAGTCCTTGTATTCTGCCTCAGCCTGGGTCAGCGCGGCGGTCCCGCCCTCCTTGAACCAGGTGTCGCCGACGGCCAGCTTCGCGCGCATCCGGTATTCCGAATCGGGATAGGTGTTCAGCAAGGTCTGCAAGGTGAGTCGCGCCACGTCATAGCGGCCCTTTTTCAGGGAGAGCATGGCCTTGTCGAAAAGGACCTTATCAGGCTGGCTTGACTTCACATTTGCTAGCGGATTGGCGCTCAGGTCCTGGTTTTTCTTGTGTTTGGGTTTCTTTTCCTTGGCCTGGGCTGAAACCCCGGCCAGAACCATTACTACCGCCAACGCGGCCGCGGCAAATTTTTTTGACAACCGGTTCATACCACCTCATTGGAACAACGACGCCAAGCCGCATGCCGTTGTTTTGGTCCCTCAGTAAATCTTACTTGCTGCAGCCTCGCGGGCCGCCGCCAGCAGCGCACGTGCATCGTGCTCGGGACGTCCCGAGCCAAATACGGCATTTCCCGCCACCAGCAGGTCCGCTCCTGCTTGGACGACCTGCGCTACCGTGTCGTGAGCCACTCCGCCATCCACCTCGATTCTAAACGCCAGCCCCAGTTCCTGGCGCAACTCGACCAGCCGTCGAATCTTATCCAAGGCGAACGGAATAAACTTCTGTCCGCCAAAGCCTGGATTCACGCTCATCACCAGGACGTGGTGGACCATGGGCAAAATGTCGATGAGCAGGTCGACCCGCGTCGCCGGATTGATGACTACCGCCGGTTTCATTCCGTGGTGCTCGATCAACTCCAGCGATCGGTGCAGGTGCCGGCATGCCTCGTAGTGAACGCTGACCCAGTTGGCTCCGGCATCGGCAAAGGCAGGGATGAATTCGTCGGGGTTTTCAATCATCAGGTGGCAGTCGAGCGGCAAGTCAGTCGCTCTGCGCAGGCACTCGACGACCGGCGGCCCAATGGTGATGTTGGGCACGAAATGACCGTCCATGATGTCCACGTGGATGACCGTGCCGCCGCCCCGTTCGGCAGCGGCGACCTCTTCGGCCAACCGCGCAAAATCCGCCGACAAAATCGATGGCAAAAGCTCAACCATAGGCCTCGCTCGCGCGTCTCCCTACCTCGCAAGTGTATCAGCCGGACGAGTTGGCGAACCTGGATTTGTGACTACTCGCCGTGGGGGCCATCAGCATCTTCGCCGCTACGCGTCCCACGCCGCGCAGCAGCGCTTTAACGGGCCACGCTCCCTCAGAATCAGGAAAGAATATCTCCCCTGGCCGGCGCACTTCAGGCCGATAATACCAGCGTTTCAGTAATGCCAGGTGTCCTTGGCGGATGGTGCCGGACAGAGGCTCTTCGTTCGAGGACAGTGCAGCCAGAGTTGCATCCATGCGCGCTTCAAGTACGCCCCGCGCGGACCTCATCGGTGCGGCCACGACGGCATCCGTCGCGGCCTCTGCGGTCGGTTCAGCGCTCGCAGGATGATTCGCGCTGATTTCCGATTCCTGATCCCTGACACCTGATCCCCGCTCTCCTCTCCCTTCTCCCTGACCCCTGTTCCCTGGTTCTTCCGGAACAGGCTCAAGCGCCAGAGGATGAGCAAAAAGCGAACTCGAGCCGGACTGCTCATTCTGGATGCGCATACCCAGCGTCGAGAATCCCAAGGGACCGCGCAGCCGGCCGTTGTCAAAAAGAAAAACAGCGACTTCGTCCGGATTTGCCGACGCCTGCAAGATCACCCCGCGCAACTTGCTCATGGGTTTCACCAGTTCCGGCGCCAGCGCACGCACGTTCTCTACGCGCTGCACCTGCGCATGAATCGCCGCGGCGGTCTCGAATTCCATTCTGGCCGACGCCTCGTCGCGTTCGTTGCGCAACACCACCAGCCGGCTCTCGCCGCGCGTGGCCAGAAAATCCTGCACCGCCGCAGCCTCTTCCTCATAGCGATTGTCTGTGCAGCCCTCGTAACAGGGCGCAAGGCACATTTTCATCTCGGAATAAACGCATCCCGGATAGCCGGGATCGGGGTCCAGTTCGAAGGTGCAGCGGCGCAGCAGGAATAGCTTCAACGCCTCTTCGGCATAGCGCTCTGCCGCCGCGCGTGAAGCGAATGGCCCATAGGCCCACTCCGCCTCGCGCTGGCTGGGGCGATTCGTGACCGTGATGCGCGGGTAGCGATTGCTGCCCAGAAAGCGCACAAACGCCGGAGCCCGCAGGTGCATGCGCTCTAAAGCCTTTGCACCGTAAATCTCTTCCAAAAGAGAAAACTGCGCCAGCAGTGATTCGAAATCCGAGCCGGTTAGCCGCCATGCAATCCGCCGTACTCGACCAGCCAATTGCAAACGCCTCGGGTGTTTCGGTGAGGGCTGCAGCAGCCTTTCGAGGCGTCCGCGTAGATTTGGCGTGCGGCCAATGTAGGGCTCGTCTTTGGCTTCTGCGCCATAGAGCGCGAAGACCGCAGGGCTCGCCGGTAATTGAGACAGAGCGACCCTGGCGTCGGCAGGATCGAAGGCGATGCTTTCGAGATCAATCGGCACGGCCGCTCCCACCTCACGTTTCAGGCTCACGCGCCCGCGATGGTCATGCCGTCGATGCGCAGCGTCGGCGAGGCCACCGAGCCGCGGAAGACCAGGTCGTTGCCGATGGCGGTGACGTTTTTGAGCATCTCGCCCAGGTTGCCGGCAATGGTGACTTCCTCTACCGCATGCGTCAGTCGGCCGTTCTCAATCCACAACCCCGTCGCGCCGCGGGAGTAGTCGCCGGTCACGAGATTGGTGCCAAAGCCCATCAGGCTGGTGACGTAAAGGCCTGCGGGAATCTCTGCCAGGATTTGCTCTTGAGACAGGTTCCCGGGCGCCAAATAGAGATTCCCGCAGCCGATGCCGGGCGTGCCGGCCAGCCCGCGCGACGCGTTGTGCGTCGATTTCATCCCCAGCTTGCGCGCCGTGTAGGTATTGAGCAGGTAGTTGCGCAGCACGCCATTTTCCACCACGAGATTGCGCTGTGACGGCAGGCCCTCGCCGTCGAAAGGCGATGTCCCAAAGCCGCCGGCTCCGGTGGGCAGCAGCCATGGTGTGGTCGTCCACGATCGTGAGGGAAGAAGCCGCAATCTGTTCGCCGAGGCGCCCGGCAAGAAACGACGCGCTTCGCCAGATCGAATCCCCCGAAGCCGCTTCAAATATCGACCCGATCAGCGACCGCGCCACCTCCGGCGCAAACACAATGGGTACCCGCTGGGTTGGTACCCGTTTTGCACCCAGGCGCCGAACGGCGCGCCGCGCAGCTTCCTTACCCACCGCCTCGGGCGATTCCAGATCGCCCATCCGCCGAGCGCTCGACCACCAGCCATCGCGCTGCATCTTGCCGTCTGCGTCGACAGCCAGCGGCGCCGCGGAAACCCCTGCATAGCTGGTGCGATAGCCGCCCACAAATCCGCGCGAATTGGCCAGCACCTTGCGCCCGGTGGCCGCGTCAAAGCTGCCGCCATCGGAGTTGGTGATGCGCGGGTCAGCGGCAAGGGCTGCAGCCTCTGCCCGCCGCGCCCACTCGATGCGCTCCGGCCCCGCAAGCGAGTACACATCCTCGAAATAAAGGTGCTGATCGCCTTTGATCGAGCCGAATTCGTCCGTCTCCGGCAGCCCGGTAAATGGATCCTCTTCGGTGAACTTCACCAGCGCCATCGCACCTTCTACAAGCTGGCGAATTCCCTCCGGGGTCAAATCACTGGTGCTGGTGGACGCCGACCGCTTGCCCACCAACACGCGCAATCCCAGTCCCCGCGAACCGGATTCCTTCAGAGTTTCCACTTCGCCCATGCGCACATTGACGCTGAATTCGTCGCCTTCGCGGGCGACTGCTTCGGCGTCGCTCGCGCCGGCCTTCATGGCATGCGAGACCACATCGGCAGCCAGGGTCTCAAGGTCCAAACCGCTTACATCGGGTTGTGTTGCGATTTCAGGCATGTCCTCAAGCTATCAAAACCGGGTTATCGTGCGTCCGGGCGATTCAACTACCTGCCCGTGCCACCCACGGTCATCTTGTCCAGCTTGATCGTCGGCATGCCGACGCCGACAGGCACGCTCTGGCCATCCTTGCCGCAGGTGCCGATGCCTTCGTCCAGCTTGAGGTCGTTGCCCACCATCGACACATACTTCAGCGCCTCGGG
This sequence comes from uncultured Acidobacteriaceae bacterium, assembly GCA_963800145.1. Lineage (GTDB taxonomy): Bacteria > Acidobacteriota > Terriglobia > Terriglobales > Acidobacteriaceae > Telmatobacter. Next base: position 1,528,084 of record CAWCZX010000003.1, read on the forward strand.
ACCGTTGCCGATCAGCGTCGCGTCGCGCACAGGGGCGGTGATCTTGCCATCCTCGATCAAGTACGCCTCCGATGCCGAGAAGACAAACTTGCCATTGGTGATGTCCACCTGTCCGCCGCCGAAATTCACCGCGTACAGCCCGCGCTTTACGCTGCGCAGAATGTCCTCCGGCGCATCGTCTCCGGCCAGCATGTAAGTGTTCGTCATGCGCGGCATGGGAATGGCCTGATAGCTCTCGCGCCGCCCTGAGCCGGTGTTGGCGATGCCCATCAGCCGCGCCGAAAGCTTGTCGCTCAAATAGCCCTTCAGCACGCCGCCCTCGATCAGTACTGTCTCCTGGGTGGCTGAGCCTTCATCGTCCACATTCAATGAGCCGCGTCGCCCTGCCATGGTGCCGTTGTCCACTACGGTGACCTTGGAACTCGCCACGGGCTGCCCGATGAGCCCCGTGAACGCCGAAGTCTTTTTGCGGTTGAAATCAGCTTCGAGGCCATGGCCTACCGCCTCGTGCAGCAGGATTCCCGGCCATCCTGGCCCCAGCACCACCTGCATTTCGCCCGCCGGGGCAGGCACCGCTCCGAGTTGCAAAATCGCGCCTCGCGCAGCCTCCTGCGCCAGGTGCTCCGGGCTTTTACTCCCTGTGAATTGTTCGAGGCCCGCGCGCCCGCCGCCTCCTGCCGAGCCCCTGGTTGAAAGCACTCCCTCTTTGGCGATCACGAACACGTTCAGCCTGCACAGGGGTTGCGTGTCGCTGGCGAAAGCGCCATCGGAGGCCGCAATCAGGATCCGCCGCAGTTCTTCGCTGTAGCCCGCACGTACTTGCACGACCCGCGGATCATAGGCGCGCGCGGCTCGGTCGGCGCGCAAAATCAGCTCCAACCGCGCAGCCAGATCCAGGTCAAACCCGCCCAGCGGCACGGGGTACAGATCAGCGGCCGGCGCTTCGGTAAATCCCTGAATAGGCTGTTTCGCAGGGCCGGAGGCAATCAGAGCAGCAGTACGGGCGGCGTGGAGAAGGCGCTCTGGGCTCAGGTTGTCGGTGTAGGCATAGCCTGTTCGCTCGCCGGAGAGCACCCGAATGCCGCACCCGGCGCTGGTTCCCTGGCTGGCGGATTTGACGATCTGCTCGTCCACGCCCAGGGAGGTCGCCGCCACCGATTCAAAGTAAAGATCGGCATAATCGCCGCCCGCTGAAAGGGCCTCGCCAAGGCAGCGTTCCAAGAGCCTTTCAGTGATTCCAAATTTCTCAAAAAAATAACGTCTATGGCTTGTAACAGGGGAAGGAGCCGGAGTAGTCATCGTATCTGTTAGATTACGCTTCTCCGGGTGCGGATGCAGCCAGCCTTGAGTACCGTTCCATTCTTGATGCCTGAGGCTGTTCTGACACACCGTCCCTTCCGCAGTCGTGCTACATTCGGGCCATGAAGAAGATCCTACTTGCTGCGCTGCTCTTGACGGTGTTTGCCAGTCCGGTTTTTGCCGCTGTCACGCATCACCACCATCACCATCATCACCACGCCCATAGGAAGGCCTAGACTTTCCAGGCCCAAAGCAGTTTTGAACTGGCCGCAAAGATCTGGCGGTCGAGCGGTCGGTCACAACCATACCTTGCGAGGGCGGTGGCACTCTCATCCCGTGCACCGCTCAACGCAGTTTCCTCCTCTGATACAGTTCCTTTGGTGATATACCGCAGAGTCTGCCTTCGTGCTACATTCGGGCCATGAAGCAGATCGTCGCGGCAATCCTCGTATCGTTGGCGCTTGCCATCCCGGCTCTCGCCGAGCAACGCCCCGCCACCCACCCCAAGCCGTATCATCCTCAGGCGGTCCATCCCAAGGCGAATCACCCCAAGAATCCCAATCTCAAGCACTCCAAGGCGCACTACCATAACCACCGGCTCAAGAACTAACCGCAACGCCGCGAGGCCCTGCAAATCCGCAATTACACCTGGTTGCGCTTTCACGCCCTCACGAGGAATTATGTGTAAGGGCTCTCATGACTCAGCAGGACGATCTTCGCTATCCCATTGGGCGATTCACCGCCCCGGCCAGTTCCGTGACCGGTGTACGCTCGGCACATATTCAAACCTTGCGGGCTCTGCCTGACCACTTGCACGCCGCGGTCTCGGGACTCTCCGCCACGCAACTTGACACACCTTATCGCGAGGGCGGCTGGACTGTGCGCCAGGTGGTGCATCACCTGGCCGACAGTCACGCCAACTCCTATGTCCGCTTCAAGCTTGCGCTGACTGAAGACTGGCCCACCATCAAGCCCTACGACGAGGCTGCATGGGCCAACCTGGCCGACAGCCGCAACCTGCCTCTCGAGCCTTCTCTCTCATTCATCGGTGGGCTGCACGGCCGCTGGGTTGCTCTGCTTGAATCTCTTGATGCGGACGATTTCCAGCGTGGTTACAATCACCCCGAGATGGGCCGCCAAAACCTGGCTGCGGCGTTGGCACTCTATGCATGGCATTCCCGCCATCACACCGCCCACATCGTCAATCTGCGCGCACGTATGAACTGGTAAGGTTCCGCATGAGCCCGGTCGAATCCGCTCCATCCGCCGGCCAGCTTACCCAAACCATCGAAGAGTACCTGGCCCTGCACCCGGCAGCCGCTGTGCTTGAAGATGGCCGAGTTCTATTCGATATGCGCACGGCCCATTACGCCGTGAGCGAACAGCACGGGCGCTGTCTCCTGCAGTTGTGGAGCGAGGAACGCAACCTGATGCGCACCGTGGTCGAAGTGCAGGAGCGAGCTGCAGTGCCTGCGCCTGCTCACACGCCGCATGGGCGCGGCCAAACCGCAGGCATTGGAGCTCGTGCCGACCTCCGATCGCCGCACTCCGACTACCCGGGACGCCGCGCGGCGCACCTATCAGCGCCTGTTGCAGCGAGCGCTCACCCGTGCTTTCATCGGTTCCAAAGTCGATGGCCTGCGCTCGGCTATGGACCTGGAGCACAGCTTCGGTCCCGCCTATGTCCGCGGCCGGCTGCTGCGCGGCACAGCTGCCGACGCCATTATCGGTGTGGGCGAGGCAGAGTCCTCCTCCATCATCGACGGAATTCTCACGCTCGGCATTCTGTGGCTTGACTACTGCCGCCAACGTGGCGACGGCCGACGGCATTTTGGCGGCCTCAAGATCATCATCCCGCCCGGTGCATGGCGGACGACCGCCGAGCGCATTGCGTGGCTGAATCATGCGGCTGCCGAGTTCCAACTTTTCACCCTCGACGAACGAAGTGAAGAATTGACGCAAGTAGACTTCCGCGACACCGGCAACCTGCAGTCGGGGCTGGTCCACGCATTTTCGGCCCCAGCGGCTGTCGAGCGCTGTCAGGACGGTATCGACCGGCTCCTTCAGCTTGTTCCGCCTGCTGCGAAAAATCGAGTGGAGATTCGGCCCCGATCGGCCACGGAAACCGGTCTGCTGGTGCACGGGTTGGAGTTTGCCCGGGTGCGGCATGCTGCAGCCGCCCAGTCCTTCGCCCCAGAACAGTCGATCACATTTGGCGCCGGGGCCAACGAGACGCCGTTGACCGACGAAAATGAAGGACTTTGCCGCGATTTGTTTGCAAGGCTTTTCCTTAGCAGGCGCGCCGACGGCGCTCACACCGACCCTCTCTTTCGCTTGCAGCCCGAGCGGTGGCTTGAGTCCCGCCTGCGAGCCGGCATCGACGAACTGCTGCCCGGCCTGCGCGGCGATGTAATGTACACGCAGGTCCCCGCGCTCTCAGTTGGCGACCGCGGCATGATCGACCTGCTCACCCTCGACCGCAATGGCCGCCTCGTGATTATTGAACTGAAGGCCGACGAAGACCTGCACCTGCCGGTGCAAGCTCTGGACTACTGGATTCGTGTCCGCGCGCTGAACGATGATCGTCAATCCGCCGGTGGGGGCCGGCCCATTTCGGCCTTCGAACGGCAAGGCTACTTCGCCGGTTCTGAGGTCTCTCCGCTCGCGCCCCGCCTGCTGCTGGCCGCCCCTGCGCTGCGCATCCACCCCGCTAACGAACCGGTCCTGCGCTATTTCTCGCCCGAGGTGGAGTGGGAACTCATCGCGCTGGCCGAGCACTGGAGGACGGAACTCAAAGTGATTTTCCGCAAGCGCAGCGGCGACCCTCGCACCTGATACGCCCTTCCGCCCAAGAAAGAAGAATTGCGAAGGAACAAGAAGTTCAGAGCAAGTCGGCTATCCGCTCAATGCACGTTGGCGAGAGAGGCGTTCATGCCCTCAAAGACTCCCCTGTAGCGCCCGCTCTCGGCGGCGAAGCGCAGCGGCTTCACCTGCTCCACGCAAATCTCGTCCAACGCGGGCTGGGCCTTCAAAATAGCCATCGTCTCCGTGATGAACGCATCGAGGGGCATGGCACGAGGATCGTTGGCGCCGCCCATCAGGTCCGTCGCAACATAGGGCGGAATCAGTTCGAGCACTTCGACCGATGTGCCCTTGAGCTGGTAGCGAAGCGACTGCGTATACGAGTGGAGCGCTGCCTTGGTAGCGCAGTAGGTCGGGGTGAGGGTCAGGGGAACAAAGGCCAGTCCCGACGACACATTCATGATGACCGCATTTTTTTGCTTTTTCAGATGCCGCAGCAGCGCGGCTGTCAGCCGGATCGGCCCCAGCAGGTTCGTCGTCACGATCGCCTCCGCGTTGGCCAGGTCGACCGACTCGGCTGTGAGGCTTTCAGCCCGCATAATGCCGGCGTTGTTGATGAGCACATTCAGGCCTGGGTAGCGGTCCAACACCTTCTCGGCAAAAGCGGAGATTCCGGCGCCATCTGTGATGTCGAACACAATAGATTTCATACCCGGGTTGGCGGCCGCGGTTTCGTCCAAGGCGATCCGTCGGCGTCCCGCAATCACAACCTGGTTGCGAAGATTGTGGAAGGCTTCCGCAAGGCCACGGCCAATGCCGGAACCGCCGCCGGTAATCAGAATGGTGTTGCCGCTGATGTTCATCGGGCTTTATTCCTCCAGTACTTATGATAGGTCGCTTGACTCTCATTCAAGAATTAGCCGGCTCTCAGAGGCCGCTGAGCGCTTCGTTTCCCATCCCTGAAACTTCCGGTCCTTTCAGCCGGCTCCCACTAAAGTTTCTGCGGAATACTGTGGACTCATGCTAGAGAAGTGATATAAGTCACATATCTCCGATATGAACAGCGGCAGAATGATTCATCCGGGCGATCAACGGAAAGACTTTCTCAGGGGGATTTGCCACGTGTCTGTCAGGGCCTTCGAAAACCTCGAATTGGGAGTGCTTCTTTCCTCCACGAAATCCGCTAGTTATAGCGGTCGCTTATTGGGTGCTTCCGAGGCCGATGGCTCGGCTTCGGCTGCCGACTTAGAAGGCCTGGCCGAATCACGTGTCGAGGGACCCCGCTGTGTGAGGGGCATCATCGTGGGAATCGGCATGGAAGTCCTGATGGCTTTCTGCATCTATGGAACTTGGCACCTCATACGCAGCCTGCACCTTTTCCGGTAACGAGACCAAAGAATCGCGTTCTAACCGGTGAGCTTGAAACTCACTGAACACAACTGTTCGCGACGGCGCCGAATCAGTGTTGCTCTGCGTGACTGGCTATCCAAAACAAATACTGAATATCCGAGATGCTGAGATTACTTCTTCAGCGGCTTCCGCGCGAAGTAATACAGCGAAAACGCCAGCAAACCAAACGCGATCACTGAAACCCAGGAGTTATCCAGGAACGTGTGCGGGACATTGAGGAGATCGCGGTTGTCGTAGTAAGTGGCTTCTAGAGCTTTGAGTGCCACGCCGATAAGTCCGGCAATGCCACCGGCCGCGATAAGTCCGGAGGCGAAGAGGGCTCCAGAGGAGATTTCGCTATCGACGTCTTTTTCGCCTGCGCGCTCGGCGGCGCGGTCCACGAACCAGCGGACCATACCTCCCACGAAAATGGGCAACGTCGTTCCGATGGGCAAGTATGCGCCGACCGCGAAGGTCAATGACCGGATACCGAGCAATTCAACCGCGATCACCAGAGAGACACCGAGCAGGACAAGTCCCCAGGGCAGCTTGCGGCTGAGGATGCCGTTAATGACGGTGGCCATGAGGCGGGCCTGCGGGGCTGGCGCGCTGGGGCTGCCAATCCCCTGAATCCACGCCACGGTGATTTGCCCGCTCGCCGGCGAGTAGAGATACTTGCCGTCCTGCAGTTCACTGGAGCCGATGGAGTTGAGGATGACATATTCGGACTTCTGATGTGTCGTCGCGGTTTTGTCGTCAGACCCCGTGACGCGAATCTGATTGGGAAGACGATGTGTGTCGGATTCCAGGGCGACGCCGGGATGAGGGGCTTGGAGGTTCCAGGGCTGGGCCATCGCATGGAACTCCTGGAGGCCGGTATTCATGAGATTGAGTGTGAAACCGATCACCACAGTCGAGACCACGACACCGATGATCAGAGCGATCTGCTGCAGGCGCGGCGTGGCGCCGATGATGTAGCCGGTCTTGAGGTCCTGCGACGTGTCTCCGGAATTGGAGGCCGCGATGCAGACGACGCCACCGATCGTGATGGCCAGCGCACCAAAGGCGGGGGCGGTCCAGCCCTGGACGAGGAAGATAGCAGCGGTAGCCATCAGTGTGGCGATCGTCATACCCGAGACAGGACTGGCCGAAGAGCCCACCAGGCCGACGATGCGGGAACTGACGGTCACGAAGAGAAATCCGAAAACGACGACCAGGAGCGAAGCGGCAAGATTGGCCGCCCATCCTACAAAGGCTCCGGGGACCGGCTTGAACTCAAGAAAGATGAACATGCAAGCGACGATGAGCACGGAGCCGATGAGAACAACCCTCATGGATAGATCATCTTCAGTGCGAATGGGCTGGGGTCGTTCAACCGCACCGGGGCGCATGGTCTTGAAGCCTTCGGTGAGAGCGCTCCAGATGGTCGGAAGGGTCTTGAGCAGCGTGATGAGGCCGGCCGCGGCTACGGCTCCGGCACCCATCGGCTTAATGTAGGCGGCCCACAGATCGCTGGGGCCCATCGCGGAAATCGGAATCTGGCCTGGGTAGACGGGGCGGGGCAGGTCTTTGCCGAAGAAGTAGATAAGCGGCATGACGACGAGCCAGGAAAAGACGCCGCCGGCAAAGATGACGCCGGCCACCTTTGACCCGATGATGTAGCCCACGCCGAGGTATTCGGAAGTGGCATCGGCGTTGATGGATGCACCCTTGAGCACGTGCTGCGCACCATAGTCGGGTTGATACGCGGGAGAGCCGGGCCACACGCTGAGCAAGTTCTTGTTCTGCAGGAAAGTGTAGACACCGCCGAGGCCGAGTCCGAGGAAGACGCGGCTGGCGAGCGAGCCTCCTCTTTCGCCGGCCATGAGCACATCGGCGCAGGCGGTGCCTTCCGGGTAGGGGAGTGCGCCATGTTCCTTCACGATAAGCTGGCGGCGCAAGGGAATCATGAACAGCACACCCAACCATCCGCCGATGAGGGCGAGGATGAAGATGCGCGAGTATTCGAGATCGAAGCCGAGAAAAATCAGCGCAGGCAGCGTGAAGATGACGCCGGAGGCGATGGATTGGCCGGCATTCCCGGTTGTCTGCACGATGTTGTTCTCAAGAATCGAAGCACGGCCGAAGGCGCGCAGAATGCTGATGGACAAGACCGCAATCGGAATCGATGCAGCCACGGTGAGCCCTGCGCGCAAGCCCACATATACCGTGACGGCGCCAAAGATGAGGCCGAAGAAGCAGCCCAGCAGAATCGCGCGGAGCGTGAACTCCGGCGGTTTCTCTGAAGCTGGAACAAAGGGCTGAAAATCAGGCATTCCAAAGCCTCCGTGCATGAGCGCTTGCGTTTTTTATGTTTTTCCCTGAAGGGGGAGTTTAGCAGTGCTGGGGGCGTGAGGCACAGTGCTTCAGGGTCGGGACTATGCAGGCCAGACCAATCGGGGGCGGCCAGATTGCCAACCCACATTCCCGGACTTGGTATCTTTTCCCCTGGTCAGGAACCGACGTGCAACTTTTGGAGTAGCCGAATCACCTGAAGGTAACGGGAGACAATGCCTTACCCCTGCTGATTCTTGTAGACACCGATGCTTCAATTGCTCCAGAATTCAACGACGCTGAACGCTATTTTCGGCGCGTCTGTAGCGGTTATCTCCCCCTTTCTACAACAAGGAGAATTTGTGATTCGAGGCCTCAGGAATTCTTTGCTCCCATTCGTCGCGGTTATGTCCGTGGCGGCTGTTGTCGCCCAGGGTCAGTCCGTCCTCACGCACCACGTGCGCGACGCGGTTCGCAGCGGCCAGGCGCAGGCCACGGGCCGCCTCCCGTCCAACCAGGTTTTGCAATTGAACCTTGTCCTGCCCCTGCGCGACCCGGCAGGACTTGAGAGCTTTCTAAAGCAGCTTTACAATCCCGCAAGCCCCACCTACCGGCAGTTCCTGACTCCGCCCGAGTTTACCGCTCGGTTTGGCCCTACTCAGGAAAACTATGATGCGGTGGTTCGGTTCGCCAAGACCTATGGGTTTGAGGTCACAGGAGGTTCACGCGACGGCAGAGATGTGCAGGTCAAGGGCACTGTTGCCGCCATCGAGACGGCGTTCCACGTCAACATGCGCACCTACAAGCATCCCACCGAGAACCGTGAGTTCTATTCGCCTGACAGCGAGCCGGTGCTCGACCTGCAATTTAATCTTTGGCATATCTCGGGTCTGGATAACTATTCCATCCCGCACCCGCTGCGCGTCAGCAAAGATGATTTCGCCAAGGCCCACGGCATCGATGCGGAAGCCGTCGTATCCCATGCCACCACAGGCTCAGGTCCTTCGGCGTCCTTTTTAGGCAGCGACATGCGCGCGGCCTACTACGGTGGAACGGCTCTGACCGGCGCCGGCCAGAATCTCGGGTTGCTGGAATACTACGGAACAGATCTGGCTGATCTGACTACCTACTTCAAGAATGTCGGTCAAACAAATAACGTCCCCGTAACAATCCTCTCGACGGATGGTACCAGCACAAGCTGCACCTATCCCTCCTGCGATGACGGCGAACAAAATCTGGATATGACCCAGGCAATTGGCATGGCTCCCGGCCTCGCGAGTCTGGTCATGTACGTCGGTTCAACCGATACCGCGATCATCAGCGCCATGACGACGCACAACCCGCTGCCGACCACCATCGGCTGCTCCTGGGGATGGACTCCGGCAGATCCAACGACCCTAAACCCTTATTTCGAGCAGATGGCCGCGCAGGGCCAGAACTTCTTTGCGGCATCGGGCGATTATTCAACCTGGAAAGCGAGTGGCAATTCAGCAGCGTGGCCGGCAGACAATGCGTACGTAGTTTCTGTCGGCGGCACCGATCTAGTGACCGCGAGTGCTGCAGGTCCGTGGAAGTCGGAAACTGCTTGGGCCGATAGCGGTGGCGGCATCTCGCCTGACAAGATTGCCATCCCCTCGTGGCAGAAGCTTTCGGGCGTCATCAATTCCAGCAACAAGGGATCGACCACCTATCGCAATGGCCCCGACGTTTCGGCAAACGCCAACTTCACCTTTTACACCTGCGGCGATCAGCAGGCATGCCAGGCGAATTATTATGGCGGCACTAGCTTTGCCGCGCCCATGTGGGCCGCCTACATTGCCCTAGTCAATCAACAGTTGGTTAACAACGGCAGTTCGACCATCGGCTTCATTAACCCCACCATCTACACCCAAAACATCACGTCGGCCTATGCCACGGACTTCCACGACATCACCAGCGGCACCTCCGGCAGCTATTCGGCAGTCACGGGCTTCGATCTTGTTACTGGCTGGGGCAGCCCCAACGCCGGCTTGATCGCGGCGCTGACCGGCGCTCCGCAGACTCCCGGCTTCAGCCTTTCAGCCTCGCCCACATCGGTCACGGTGGCTCAAGGCGGCAATGGGAGCAGCACCATTACAGTCACGCCGAGCGGTGGGTTCAATTCGGCGGTCGGGTTGACAGCGTCGGGGCAGCCCACCGGAGTGACGATCAGCTTCAACCCGTCATCCGTTAGCGGTGGATCAGGGAACTCGACGATGGGCATCTCGGTAGCGTCGACCACCACTCCAGGCACCTATCCCATTACCGTGACCGGGACCTCGGGGTCCACGGTTGAAACCACCACAGTCTCGTTGACGGTGACCGGGACGACTCCGGGCTTCTCGATCAGCGCATCACCCACCAGCATCAGCATTGCCAGGAGCAGCTCTGGCACAGTCACCATCAGCACAGCGGTGAGCGGCGGCTTTAACTCCGCGATCGCCCTGTCGGCGTCAGGCCAGGGAAGCAACAATACCGTGACATTCACGCCGTCGTCGATTACGGGGGCGGGAAGTTCCACCATGGAGATCACAGTAGGTAGAAGAGCCGCACTTGGGAACCACACGATCACTGTCTCAGGCAAGAGCGGAACAACGACCCACACGACCACCGTCACCCTCGATGTTCTGAATTGAGAACTGGAAAACGCGTCGGCATTCGATGCCAGACCAGGTTAGAGACCAAAAGCCCGGGCCGTTGAGGTCCGGGCTATTGGTCATCGATTCTTCTCCTGTTATAGTGTCGGTGATCGAACGCAGGTTTATCTTTCCCCGGTCTTGAGATTCCTCATGGCAGTGGTTCCTCTCTGGAGCGACAATGCACCTGGAAACCTCGATTCAAATCGGTCGTAAACCCGAAGATGTCTGGCGGTTCCTTGGATCCGTGACCAACATCGCCGCATGGGACAGAGGAGTTGAGCGAACCAGAGCGGATCATTCCGCAAACGAGTTCGAAGTTGGTTTGGAATTCGACACTTTCGCGAAAGGTGAGGAATCCGACTGGGGAAAGATGTCGTACAAGATTGCCGAGATCGGCTCTGATTACTGCAGGGTGCAGCTGACGAGCTCGACCGGCAACGCCCGCTATTTCAAACAGGCAAGTTGGACCTTCAGGAGCACGCCCCATCCTGACGGAACAACTCTGCTTTGTTCGGTGGACTTCATTACCAGGCTTCGTTATTTCTTTGTTGGGCCGCTTCTTTATCTCAAAAGGTCAGCGCTTGCTATTGACCTTGAAAGTCTGAAGTGGGCGATCGAGAACGAGGGCCTTCAGAAAAGCTGACCTTTCGGACTTCCTCCCGGACTTGCCTCTTGGCGAACCCCACCCCGGACGAGTAGGGTAGGGTGCATCCGCATCCGGCTGAACGGAGATCAGAATCGCGATGGCCAATCTTTCATCCGCCTCCACTACCGTTGAAATTACCAACCCCGCACTGGCTCCTAATCCCGTCAAGCGGCTGCTGTCTCTGGACGTCGTGCGTGGCATCACCATCGCGTTCATGATCATGGTGAACAACAATGGCGGGGCCGGCTCCTGGCATTTCATGAATCACGCCAATTGGAACGGGCTGACCCCGACAGACCTGGTCTTCCCGACGTTCGTCTTCGTGGTCGGCGTTTCCGTGGTGTTTGCCTTTGACGCGCGGCTGGCCCGCGGCGCCACGCGCGCCAAGCTGGCCTGGCACACACTGCAACGGGCGGTGGTTCTCATTCTTTTCGGTATCTTTGTCAACAGCTTCCCGCTTTTCAAGCTCGATCACATGCGCTTCTACGGAGTTCTGCAGCGGATCGGTATCTGCTACCTCGTGGTGGGTTTCTTTTACCTGTGGGATAAGCGCGTCTGGACCAAAGTGGCGGCGCTGGTTGTAGCGCTGGTGGGCTATTGGATTCTGGTGCGATGGGTTCCTATCCCGGGCATCGGCGTCCCGGGGCGCGACGTTCCTTTCATGGATATGGATCGGAACCTCGTCTCCTGGATCGATCAACACCTCTTCCCATATCACCTTTATCTCTACGCGCCGGATCACAATGTCCGCGACCCGGAAGGTCTGTTGAGCGATCTGCCCGCCATCGGAACAGCGCTCCTTGGCATCTTGACGGGGCTCTGGCTGCGCGGGCGCAAGAGCGTCGGCGCCAAGGCCGCGGGGCTGGCCGCCGCCTCCGCGTCATGCCTGGCGCTCGGCTATCTGTGGTCGCTCTCGTTCCCCCTCAACAAGAACATGTGGACCAGTTCCTTCGTGCTGGTCGCCGCAGGCTATTCGTTGGCCCTGTTTACATTTGCCTTCTGGGCAGTGGAACTGAAAGGGTGGCGCAAAGGCTGGACATGGGTGTGGCTCGTCTTCGGTTCCAACGCCATTGCCGCCTACATGTTCAGTGAACTGATGCCCGGAGTGCTGGGAAACATTTTCATCGCCGAAGGAACACGGCGTTTCTCGCTCGAAGCCTGGGTGTTCTTTCATTCCTTCGCGCACATCCCCAACCCAGGATGGGCTGCGTTTGCCTACTCGTGCAGCTTCTGCGTGGTCTGTTTTATCCCCGTCTGGATCCTTTACCGCAAAAAGATTTTCCTGAAGATCTAGAACTATGGACAGGTGCGGAGTCCGCCAAAATTATTTATAAGATCTCAGATAACGCGTGCGGAGTTTGCTCCGTCTACTGCGTAATGGGTTTCGCTGCCTGAAAGACTTCACCTCCGCAGAGGCTTGCTTCATTGAATTGCCGGCCCGTATGGCGATGGTAGGCGCGATGGCCTGTTTTCGGAGGTCGAATTGAGCTCAATCCAGGATGTCAGTTCTGCGTCTGTTCCCGCTGCCGGTATCCGCCATCCGGCGCAGCGCGTGGGATATCTGGGAACTCGCCGTGGGTTACAGTCTGATCCTGCTGGTTCTCTGGACGCCAAGGCCGGAGCAGCGATGGTTTTTCTGGAGCGCGATCGTTTGGTTCGCGATGTCGCTCTACCGCTCCTATCCGGGGCGGAAGGAGCTTGGTTGTCACACCGCTGGATTTGGCCGGTCGCTTTGGGTCGTCGGTGTTGCCATGATCATGGCAGCCGCTGCAATCATGCTGGCGAGCAGTCTCCACACCCTGCATCATCCCAACGGGCTGCTGCCCTGGGTCATGACCTTCGGAGGATATGCCGTCTGGTCGTTTCTGCAGCAGTTCCTGCTCCAGAGCTATTTTTTGCTGCGCTTGGTCCGGGTGCTTCCTAACCAGACCTGGGCGGTCATCACGGCGGCTGCCATCTTCGCGTCGACGCATCTACCTAACCCGATACTCACCCCGATCACGCTCATCTGGGGCTTGGTCGCGTGCTTCGTCTTCCTACGATTCCGCAATATCTTTGCGCTTGGCCTGGCGCATGCCATCTTCGGCATCTGCGTCGCCATCACAATCCCTGGGCCAGTGGTGCACAATATGCGCGTAGGGCTTGGCTATCTTCGCTATCGCGCGCCGCTGCGCGTTCACCTGAACCAAAGCGACCACAAAGTATCGACGGTCGCGTGAGTGATGGCCGACGCGCCCACGCGGCGATCGGCGCGCCATGCTCTGCCATAGAAGATGCCCGCCAGCGCCGCCAGCAGAACATACTGCCAGTTAAAGTTCGTGGTCCGTTTGTTCCAGTGCGCCAGACCGAAAAGAATCGCCGTGGCCGCCAGCGCCGCGGTGCGGCCAATGCGCCGCTCCAACAGATTCTGCAGCCATCCGCGAAAATAGAGCTCCTCGGGAATGGCGATAAAAAGAAACGTGAAGACATAAGCACCCAGCGCGGACAGAGATGCAGGCCATGCTGCATGGAAGTGCAAGAAGCGCATGCTCAGTCCAAGAAAGATGGCAATCGGCGCGTAGAAACAGAACTCGCGCAGACCGATACCGGCATCCCGCAGCCTGAGGCGCAGATCAAATCCGACTCCGTCCAGTTGCCGCACAGCTAGAAATCCGAAGATGCCCGCATCCAGCATGAGCATCTTGCCCAAAGCAGTCAGACCGGTCGGCCATGCCGGCTCCATCCAGCGCAGATCGACGGCCAGGCCCAGCACCAAAATAATCAGAAAATCGCGCCAGTCCCCTTTTTTCTCTGGATCGGCATTCCGAGCTTGACTCAGAACGACCGCGATCGCGACAGGCAGCGATGCGTAAAGCGCCAGCCAGTTCCAGCGAAGCATGTGAAAACTCTGAGCGATCAGCGCATAAGGCACACATAGAAGCGATGGGCAGAGCAGAAACAGGGCGCGCGGAAGTTTCTTCCCTAGAGATGCTACGTGTGCAGGGAAGAAGGCCGCGCCCAACATCGGCGCCAGGATCAGCAGGGCAGCGACAACGACTTCCGGCCGAACGATGGAGTGCAGGTTCATCGCGCCACTTAGCTCTCAGTCGCAGTGTCTTTGACAGGCCGGAAAAGCCATACCAGCAACAGCGTAAACAGCAGTCCGCCGACGGTGAACTTGAGCCACACCGGCGCGCGCGAAGGTGAGAAGAAGCCTTCCAGTATCCCCGCAATAACCAGCAGCGGAATAATCCCCGAGACCAGGCGTGTTGCTTCGATGCCGCCCTGGGCGACCGAGTCCTTCCAACGCAGTGTGCCGGGAAAGAGCATTGCGTAGCCCAGCCGGAACCCCGCTCCACCTGCGATGAGGATCGAGGGCAGTTCCAGCGCTCCGTGTGGCGCAACAAAACTCCACAACAGAATCGACATGCCATATTGATGGCAGGCCGCGCCGATCACCCCGAGCATCATGCCATTTACATAAAGGTAGAAGAACGTTCCCAGCCCGAAAGCGATGCCGCCTGCAAAGGTCACAAAGCTGACCGAGAGATTATTGGTCATAATGTGACTTGAGGCCATGGGCGCAACGCTCACCACCGATTTGGTCCACATTTCGTGACGCTCCATGGTGGCGATCATGCCCGGTCCCACAAAATGGCGCATGAACTCCGGCCGCGCGCTGGTGAGTACCGCGCCCAGCACGCCCCACGCCACCGATACCAGCAGCGAGGCTGCAACGAAGGGCAACTGCCGTTGAAAGATCGCCGGATACTCGTCGCGCATAAAACGAAAAAGCGTCGCCCAACTCGTCTTCTGGCGGGAATAGATGATATGGTGAGCGCGAGCCAGCAACTGATTCACATGGTCTGCGTAGGTGCGCGCCGTGGCATCGTGACGCAGTACCGACAGGTCCGCCGCTACCTGGCGGTAGAGCAGGGCCAACTCCTGCAGTTCCGCGCGCGAGAGCTGGCCAAGGCCGACTTGATCCGATTGCGCGAGCAGCGACGCCAGCCTGTCCCAATGGGGCCGCCGCTTTCGAATCCACTGATTTGAGAGAATGTGCGTCATGGAGCAGAATTCAGACCAGCTTAGCATTGATACACCGGAACTGGTGGCCATTCAGATGCCGCTGGCCGGCATTGGCAGCCGGTTTATTGCCCTGCTGATCGACACGTTGATCTGGGTGGCTGCAATCCTGGTGCTGGCGCTGATGTCCTGGCTCCTGGTTCCCGGCATTACTGCGTTTTCAAAGGTTTCAGCGCAATGGGCAGTAGCCATTTACGTGCTCGTCCTTTTTCTACTCAACTGGGGCTACTTCACCTTGTTTGAGGCGTTCTGGGGCGGGCGCACTCCGGGCAAGCGCGTGGCCCGGATTCGGGTCATCCAGCAGTCCGGCCGCCCGATCGGCTTATTCGAATCCATGGCTCGCAATTTCATTCGTTACGTCGATCAGATTCCGTTCTTCTATGCAGTCGGTGTGATCGCAATGTTCTCCACCCGGCAACACCAGAGGCTCGGCGACCTGGCTGCCGGAACCCTCGTTGTGCGCGATCGCGAGCAGGAAGCACCCTTATGGGGTCAGTCCGGGGTCCTTCCCGCGCAGGTCTCCGGGCACGCCATGCCCGAACCGCATGCGGCTCTCTCGCTCCCTGCCACCGGGATCGCGAAACTATCCTCGTCCGATCTAGAGGTACTTGAGGGATTCTTTGCCCGCAGGCTGGACCTGCCTCTTGCTACCCGCGCAGCTCTCGCGCAACGAATTGCGGCCGCGATCCAAGCCAAATCCGAACTGGAGCCGCCACCCGACGTCAGCGTTGAGACCTTCCTTGAAGCCGCCGCGCGAGAGCTACGCGATATCGCCAGGATGCGCTAAGGGCGGTTCCAGGGGTCCTCCCGGACCTTTTTTTGAGGCGAAAACCGTTTGTGGTGCGGAAAAATCGATTTTTCGGTTAATGGGTGAACGGCCCGGCCAGCCCTCCGGCTGTGTTTTTGCTGAAACGGAGCTCCGTTCAGGAAAATCGAATTACTTTACGAGAAAATCAGGGGAACAGGGCAAAGAGCCTCACGTCCGACACCTCGCTATCTGATTGATTCCAAAATAGAAAATTCTGCCTGTGACTGTTGAGCTTCGAGGCTTGGGCAATCTTAGGAAAACGCGCTTGACAAGCGTTGACCTTTGGGCCTTTAATGTCTTCCGGCTCAAAGACAGGCATCGCTGGCTTAAGCTAGTTAAACGTTTGAGTTAGGAAATTCCAAAATGCGTAAATCGCGGAATTTCTTATCCCAAACGATGGATAAACCAGCACCTTTTTGCGTCCTTTTTCCGACGAATGCCGGGATCGGGGCGAGAGCGGACTGGCCGGATCGAGAGGAGCGAGACGGCGAGGTAAGAAAAAAACGAATGTACCCGCATACCAGCGCGGTTGGAATCGATGCTAGTTTTTCCGGGTCTGAATTCCACGGAAAACGCGAGAAGCAATCGAGTTCTGCCATAAAAGGATGGATTGGGCTCATGAAACGCAACAACCCGATTGAATCCCAACTGGACGGGGAAGCAGCAGAACGAAAGTACGAACACAAAGCAGCACAACATTTGAAAAGGAAGGTCACATGAGACAGATGAAATACAGGTTCCTCCTGTTGCCGCTGTTCTTCGTGTTGGCATGTGCGGGAGCATTCGCGCAAGCCAATTCTGAAGTCACCGGCATCGTCACCGACCAGACCGGAGCGGTGGTACCTGGGGCGGACATCGTACTCGTCAATCCAGCCACGGGTGCTTCCAAGTCCACGGTCAGCGGCGCAACCGGCTTGTACGACATTGCCGGTTTGAATCCCGCAAACTACAACATGAAAGTTACCGCGAAGGGCTTCGAGTCATTCGCGCAGAACGGAATCGTGGTCAACGTTTCCTCGACGGCCCGCGTAGACATCAAGTTGTCCGTTGGCGCCGAGTCGCAGACCGTTACCGTAGAGGCTGATGCCCTTGCGGTGCAAGCCGATTCCAACGTGGTCAGCACCCTGATCAGTTCCGAACAGATCAGCCAGATCGCAACTGAGAACCGCAACTTTGCGGCCCTCGCAGCCATGGGCCTCGGCGTCAGTTCCGCCCTGCCTGACAGCAACACACCAACCTCGGTGGCAGCGAACTTCACCATCAGCGTAAACGGACTTCGTCAAAGCCATAACATCTGGCTCATCGACGGTGGCGAAGCCGATGACCGCGGCGGCGCAGGCGGCATGGACATCATGCCTTCGCAGGACGCGATCGCCGAGTTCACCGTCATGTCGTCGAACTATCCGCCGGACTACGGTATTTCTTCTGGCGCCACCATGAGCCTTTCGCTCAAGAGCGGCACGCAGAAATTCCATGGCACGCTGTTCGAGTTCAATCGCAACACCGATTACGACGCGAACAACTACTTCAACAAGACGACGACCACTCCCACGCCGCGCCAGGTGCTGAACTACAACATCTACGGCTTCAACCTCGGCGGCCCGCTGTACATTCCGAAGGTTTACAACAAGAACCACGACAAGACCTTCTTCTTCTGGAATGAAGAGTGGCGCAAGATCAACCAGGGCAATTCGCCGAACGTCGTACCTACGCTGGCGACACAGGATATTCCGACAGCGGGGCAGGATCTGACGTACGTTGCCCCTCTGTTTGCCACAAACGGCACGAATAATGGGAAGGGTTACGTCCCAGGCGCGGTTGTGCCTTATTCGGGCGCAGCAGCGGTGGCGGCAGGTGTCCAGAATGTCTACTTCGAGCCTTGCCTGCAAGCCTCAGTGACAAATCCGGCTGCTTGCCAGGCAGCTCTCTTGACGCAGTATGGTCTGACTCCGGGCTCGCCATGGCCGAACAACACCATTCCGCACGCGCTATTTGATCCGAACGCCGTGCTGTATTTGAACTCGGGCATTCTGCCCAAGCCAAACACCAGCAACGGCGAGGCAGTCTCAGAAGCGCAAACGCCGATCACCGTACGCGATGACATCCTTCGCGTGGATCACAAGATCAACGACAAGTGGCAGATTCTCGGTCACTACATGCACGATTCAGTGACCCAGGCTTATGGCGGTCCCGAGTTGGGCTGGGACTGGTTCAGCTACAACACAGTGACCAGCATCCTGTCTAACCCTTCCAACAGCGCCGCCCTCAAACTGAGCGGCACCATCAATCCGAACCTGTTGGTTGAAACCAGCATCAACTACGACGGCAACATCATCAACATCACCAACAGCCCGAACGGCAACACTCCCGCCGGGTGGGGCGTCAACACCTTCTTCGATGTCACCAAGATCCAGGAAGGCAAATTCGTCGGCCAAAAGGCATTCCCAAGCATGAACGGCTTTGGCAATCCTTACGGCACCGCCGAACAAATGGGCAATGCTCCCTGGCACAATGCGGCTGAAGACTACGAGCCCAAGTTGGACATCTCGTACACCGTGAGCAAGCACGCCATGAAGTTCGGCTTCAGCTACAACCGCTACACCAAGAACCAGCAGGTCAACGGCGATACGCAAGGCCAGTTCGCATGGGGCGGCACATCGTCGGGTCAGTTCACCGGCAACCTCGCATCTTGCGGCACGGCTACGACAGCTGCCTGCGTCCAGGGTGACGGCCTGATGGATATGCTGCTTGGCATGTCTTCGAGCTATGACCAGCAGGCATCCGCTCCTATCGACCACTACGTTAACCAGACGCCCTCCGCTTATGCGTTGGACAACTGGCACGTTTCGCCGCGGTTGACTCTGCAATTGGGCCTCCGCTACGACGCGCTGCCGCACGCATGGGAGCGCAACAACCTTCTCGCCAACTTTGACCCGAGCACGTTCCTTTCCAGTGCGACCCCGTTCTGGAATGCAGGCGGGTCAATGCTTCCGACCGGACCAGGCTTCCAGACCTTCACCATTGCCGGAGTCACCAGCCCATACTACGTGAACGGCATGAGGCTGGCTGGGCAGGGCGGATTCCCGAGAGGGCTGGTCAAGAACGACTATGACACCATTCAACCTCGCGTTGGATTCTCTGAAGATCTCTCGGGCAACGGCAAGACCGTTCTCCGCGGCGGATTCGGAACCTTCTTCGAGCGCATTCAGGGCAACGACATCTATGACGCTGCCACCAACACCCCGTATGTCAACGATCCAAGCGCTCCGAATGTCAACATGGCAAACCCGCACGTCAGCACCATCACCGGGGCAGTTGCCAGTACTCCGACCGGGCCGAGCGGGTTGACGTCTCTCGCCATCAATTACCGCGCTCCTGCAGTGGCCATGTTCAGCCTCGGCGTGCAGCGTGAAATTTCACCGTCCGTCGTCTGGGTCGTCCAGTATGTCGGCAACATGGCATGGCACCAGTACGACCAGAACCATGTCGACAACTTCTCGCTGAACACTCCGATGGGAGTACGTTCGGCGGGCGGCAACGTCACCACCGTAGACGGCACGACTACCGGCGCTCTGCTGCCCACTTCGGGTCAGGGGCCTGTAGCCAATAACTCCAACTCTTTCCGCGTCTATCCTGGATACAGCGGAATCACTCAGCAGGAAACAACCACCAATGGAACGTATAACGGTTTCCAGACCGGCCTGCGCATCCAAAACCGGTGGGGTCTTAGCGGCGAACTCGATTACACGTATTCGCACGAAATCGACATTCAAACCTACGACAACACCTGCTGCTTGAGCAATCCGTGGTATGCGAAGTACGACAAGGGTTCGGGCTTCCTTGATCGTCGCAATATCTTCGGCGGAAACTACATCTACAACCTGCCCATCTTCACCAAGTCCAGTGGCCTGCTCAAGTCAGTCGCGGGCGGCTGGGAACTTGCTGGTACCTTCGCCGACACGTCGGGTGTACCGTTGGCCAACCAGTACGGCGGCAACGATACAATCGGTCTCGGTGGCGGCTACCAGAACCGCATGAATGCCACCGGCAAAATGGACTACCCAAAGAAGGTGAAACAGTGGTTTGACACCGCCAAGCTCACCGTTCCAGTGAACGCGTGGGATGGTGGCCCGAATCAGGGCTTCGGCAACTCGGGCAAGGACGCGGTTGTTGGTCCTACAGGTGTAAACTTTACGACTTCACTTTACAAGTCGTTTGCGATGACCGAGCGGGCGCACTTCGAGCTTCGCTTCGAGTCATTCAACACCTTCAACCACACTCGGTTCAACAACGTTGACGTCAAGAATACCGACGGCAACTACGGTCAGGTCACCAATACGTTGGATCCTCGTACCCTCGAACTGGGCGGCAAGTTCATCTTCTAACCAACCCTCAACCGGGGCGCGGCGGGCAATCCCCGCCGCGCCCTTTTTCTTTGCCGTCAAGAATTGCTCGTGCTTAAGCTCACGAGCGAAAATGAAGTATCGGGCGGCGCGTCCAACAGATGTTCGACAGCGCGACTGTGCTCGCAGTTCGACATCCGGCAAAAAGGGAAAGGAAGCACGTGAGACGATTTGTCAAATTCGGAATTTGTTTTGGTCTCACGGCGATCACATTCGGCTGTTTCGCACAAACCAAGGCAGTGCCGAATACGATGCGGCAGTCGGCCCTGTCGCTCGAGCAGCAGGGCAATAACGCCGAGGCCGAAACTGCATGGCGCGCGATTCTCAAGTCGCATCCGGCTGACGCAGAAGCTTACGCGCACATCGCCCTGCTCGAGGCCCGGCAGGGACATTACAAAGACGCGATTCCGCTTTACCGGAAAGCCCTCTCGCTTGGCCCACCGATCCCCAGTGTGCGCTTGAACCTCGGCCTCGCACTCTTCAAGAGCGATGACCTCAAAGAGTCAATCACTGTATTCAAGCCTTTGCTGGCTACTGTGCCAGCTTCTTCGCCGACCGCCCAGCAGCTAAGAACGCTGATCGGCATGGCGCACTATGGACTGGCACAATATGCCGAAGCGGCGCCTTACCTCAAAGAAGCCGTAGCCCACGACCCGCAGAATGTTCAATTGTTGCTTGTCCTTGCCCACAGCTATCTCTGGTCCAAGCAATACAACGATGTGCTCGATGTCTATCACCAAATGCTGACCCTCGATCCCGACTCGGCGGAAGCCGACATGCTGGCCGGCGAAGCGCTGGATCAGATGAAAGACAATGCAGGCGCCGTAAAAATGTTTCGCGCAGCTATCCAGGCCAATCCAAAGGAGCCGGATGTGCACTTCGGATTGGGTTATCTCCTGTGGACTCAGAAACAATATCCAGAGGCAGCCCAGGAGTTTCAGGCCGAGCTCCAAAACGACCCCAACCATGCCCAGTCCATGCTCTACCTGGCCGACTCGGACATTCAGATGAATCAGATCTCAGCGGCTCAGCCGTTGCTCGAGCGGGTGCTGCAAGTCAATCCCGCGCTGCCCCTCACTTACCTCGATCTGGGAATCGTCGACGGCGAGGCGGGGCGCAACGAAGATGCCTTGCGTGAACTCGACAA
Source organism: uncultured Acidobacteriaceae bacterium (assembly GCA_963800145.1). GTDB lineage: Bacteria > Acidobacteriota > Terriglobia > Terriglobales > Acidobacteriaceae > Telmatobacter. The sequence goes on from CAWCZX010000003.1 coordinate 1,549,613, forward strand.
GGCCGAAAAGCTGATGCCTAATGATGTAAATGTGCATTGGCGGCTGGGAAGGCTCTATCGGGCCATGGGGAAGAACGATCAGGCAAAGATTGAACTGAACAAAGCCAGCAACTTGAATAAAGCGGCCGACGACGCACTCTATCAGAAGATCTCCAACGGGAACGCCCATCCGCCGCCGTCTCAGGAGCCATCCAGCCCTTCGGCCGACAAGCCCTAGTTCCTCTGCGACTGCGCTTCGATTGACCGATCGCGCGACACCAGTTGGGCCAGCACCTTCTCCGGACACATATGCTTCACCTCAAACGCATCCAGTTCGTCCGCGGTTTCCACGGCCGAGGCGACGGTCATGAAGCAATCGAGGCAGCGGGTGTTATAAGTGCCATTGTCGTTCTGTGTTCGGCTATACATGGTTCCTCGCTGGGCCCGCGTGGTCTTTAGATAGTACCCAGCGGAAATCTCTGCACGGCGTGATCGGCATCACGATATGGTGTGAGATCGCCCTTCAAGATCGTTCCCGGCCGTAGGGGGATTTACATCTTGACGGTCTGACTTGCATTTCGGCGAACCTGCCAGCAAGGGCTTTGGCCGCCCTGCGGAAAAAGCGAGACCGAGCACGGAACATCCATGGTGCCGAGGTAGTCGAACTCCGACTTGTTGCCCTTCAAGGGGATCGTCACATAGCGATCGACCGTCACCTTTGACATTGGGCCGCCGCGCAACCGGAAGACCGCCCAGTCGCCGAGGAATAGAACGACAAATCCCACCACGAGAACCAGCGCTGCCCTAGGCAGCCACCGTCGCAAGAGTCTCAGCACGCTTTAGCCTTCCTCGATCAGATTGGAATGTTCTTTCAGCCCTGTGCCGGTAAGTTGGCGGCGGCGTGCCTCAGTCAGGTAGAAGCCCAGTTGGACGGCGGCCTGCTGATAGCTGAGCCCCTCCGCGCGAATATTCGAGATGCAATTGCGCTCTGCGTCAGTACGGCCCGGTCGTGGTTGCCACGTGATGTAGGCGCCCAGCGAGTCCGGCGAACTGAGCCCTGGGCGCTCGCCGATCAGTACCACGCAAAGTTGCGTTTGCAATGCCGCGCCGATTTCGTCTCCAATCGCCACCCGGCCTTGCTCCACGACGCAAATCGGAGCGAGCCGCCAGTCCCCGAATCGCGGCAGCAGTTCCAGCAGCAGAGGCGATACATGTCGCTCCACCGCCAGCGCCGAAAGCCCGTCGGCAATGATCAGAGCAAGATCCCATCGCTCCAGACGCAGGCTCGCCAGCGTTGCACGGCTGGCTTCATCGAGCCTTCGACCCAGATCAGGCCTCTGCAAATACGTAGCCCGATCCGCCGCCGCGGAATGCAATCGCAGCACGGGGCCCGTTGTCTCGGAGAGCGTCGCCGCAATTGTTGCCGCATCCAGGCGCGCATGAACCGCGTCACGGGCCTGCGCGTGTGCTTGTTGAAAATCCAGCAAGTCACGCGTCTGCTGGCTTACCCCCGTTCGGCCCAGTCCCACGCGGGCCGGTGTCAGCCTTCGCAGTCGCGCAGCCAGCGAGGCGGGAGCGATTTCGTTCATGCGGTCAACAGCCTTTCCGGGTGGTCCGCTTCCACGGTCAGGCGGTGAAACTCCTCGCCTGCAAGCCACGTTTCGAACTCCGGCGCCGGTCGCAGCCCCAGAACGCGGCGCAGATACAGCGCGTCGTGAAAGCTGGTGCTTTGGTAGTTCAACATCACGTCGTCGGCGCCCGGCACGCCCATGATGTAGTTCACTCCCGCCGCGCCCAGCAGAGTCAGCAGCGCGTCCATGTCGTCCTGGTCCGCTTCGGCGTGATTGGTGTAGCAAACGTCGCAGCCCATCGGCAGGCCCATCAGCTTGCCGCAGAAATGGTCCTCCAATCCGGCGCGCATAATCTGCTTGCCGTCGAACAAATACTCAGGCCCGATAAATCCCACTACCGTATTCACCAACATCGGATTGAAATGCCGCGCCACCGCATATGCACGCGTCTCCAGAGTCTGCTGGTCAACGCCATGGTGCGCGTTTGCCGAAAGCGCGGAACCCTGGCCCGTTTCGAAGTACATCACGTTGTCGCCAACCCGTCCATCCGCGCATACTGCGCCCCGGTGCAGCGCACTGCCTTGCTCATATGCTTCTCTGAGAAGAGAAAGATTCACGCCAAAGCTGCGATTGGCCGCTTCCGTTCCCGCAATCGACTGGAAGATCAAATCGACCGGCGCCCCGGCATTCAACGCCGCGATCTGTGTGGTCACGTGGGCCAGCACGCAGCTCTGCACGGGAATCCTGAACCGCTCGCGCAGTGCATCCACAAGCCGCAGCAAACGCGAAGTCGTAGCCACGTTATCCCCTGCTGGATTGATGCCGATGACCGCATCGCCCGAACCAAGCAGCAGCCCATCCAGAATCGACGCTGCAATTCCCATTGCGTCATCGGTAGGATGGTTCGGCTGCAGCCTCGCACTCAGTCTTCCCGGCAGTCCCACCGTAGTGCGAAAGCGCGTCACTACACGTATCTTTGCCGCCGCGGCAATGAGGTCCTGCACGCGCATCAGCTTGCTGACCGCGGCTGCCATCTCCGGCGTAATTCCCGGCGCGAGAGCAGCAAGCCGCTCCGAGGTCGCTTCATCTGAAAGCAGCCAATCCCTCAACTCGCCCACCGTGAATGAGCGCACCGGCGCAAAAGCCTCGACGTCATGCGTGTCTGCGATCAGCCGCGTAACTTCGTCTTTCTCATACGGCACAATCTCCTCTTCGAGAAACTGCGTGAGCGCCACATCGGCCAGCGCAAACTGGGCCGCCACCCTCTCTTCAGCTGAATCCGCGGCCACCCCTGCGAGCACGTCGCCGCTGCGCAAAGGAGTGGCCTTCGCCAGCAATTCGCGCAGGCTGACGAACGCGTACTGCTTATTCCCGATGGTGTGGGCGAAGGTCATGCTTTCGCTCTAGCCTATCTTGAATTACGCTGCCGGGGCGAGGAGATTGTCTATACGCTCGACTTCATCGAAAACTGTGTCGGCCGCGGCGCCCCTTCCGGCACTACCAGCTTTTGCGGAGCGCAGCAGGCACGGGCAAGCCTGGCCAGATCGGCCTGCATCTGCGGATTGCTGCGGAGTGAAGCAAGTGCTGCATCCAAAATGGCCGCGACCCCAGCATCCGCGGGCACAGAGATGCGGTAGTGCATCCATTTGCCCTCGCGCCGCGCCGAGACAATGCCCGCCTTGCGCAGGTAGGCCAGGTGGCGCGAAATCTTGGGCTGGCTTTGCCGTAGGATTTCGACAAAATAGCACACGCATACCTCGCGCCCGGCCATCAGGTTAAGCAGGCGGAGTCGTGTGCTGTCGGCCAACGCCGCGAACAGTGTTGCCAGGTCTGCTGATTTTGAACCGCGACTCATGGATGAATTATATACGCTTTGACAAATATGAGTATGCGGAATATATTTGCTTAAGCGAATGTGAGGAGCTCTTGGATGGACACCAAAACCCAGGTAAGAGACGAAGTACAGCAGAAATACGGCGCTGCGGCGCGCCAGGTGCGCGAGTCGGGCAGTGCAGCCTGTTGCAACCCAGGATTCAGTTGCTGCGACCCGATCACTACTAATCTTTACGGCGAGGCGGAGAAGAGCGACCTGCCCGCCAATGCTGTGCTTGCGTCTCTGGGTTGCGGCAACCCCACGGCGCTTATCGAACTCAAGCCCGGCGAAACCGTGCTCGACCTCGGCTCCGGCGGCGGCATCGACGTGCTGCTTTCGGCAAAACGAGTGGGGCCCACCGGCAAAGCCTATGGCCTCGACATGACCGATGACATGCTCGCCCTCGCCCGTGAAAACCAGCGCCAGGCCGGCGTCGAAAACGTCGAGTTCCTCAAAGGCGAAATCGAAAACATCCCACTGCCTGACAACTCAGTTGACGTCGTCATCTCTAACTGCGTCATCAATCTTTCCGCGGACAAGGGCCGTGTGCTGCGAGAAGCCTTTCGCGTGCTCAAGCCGGGCGGCCGTTTCGCCGTCTCCGACGTTGTGGCGCGCGGCGAAGTTCCCGAGCCGGTTCGACGCAGCATGGCGCTATGGGTCGGATGCATTGCCGGCGCGCTGGAAGAGCACGACTATACGGCCCGGCTCGCGCACGCTGGATTTACGCAGTATCTCCGTCGAGCCCACGCGGGTGTACGACGTTGAGGACGCGCGCCAGTTCCTTGAGCAAGCCGGTATCAATGTCGACGACATCGCTGCGCAAGCCGCGGGATCACTGATGAGCGCTTTCGTTCGCGCCACCAAGCCCGGCGCCTCATGCTGCGGCCCAAACTGCTGCGGCAACTGAACTCGACACCCGGGGCGACGGCAATGCAAAAACCTTACAACATTCTTATTCTGTGTACAGGCAACTCTGCGCGCAGCATCATCGGCGAGGCGCTGTTTAACACGCTGGGCGCCGGCCGCTTCAAGGCATATAGCGCAGGAAGCCATCCCACCGGCAAAGTCAACCCCTTCGCCATTGAACAGGTGCAGTCACTCGGCTATCCCGTCGAGAACCTGCGCAGCAAGAGCTGGGACGAATTCGCTCAACCTGACTCGCCGCCGATGGATTTCGTCGTGACGGTATGCGACAAAGCGGCCGGCGAAGTTTGTCCCTTCTGGCCCGGCCAACCCGTGACGGCACACTGGGGATTTCCCGATCCGGCGGCCGTTCAGGGAACCGACCAAGAGAAGCGCGCAGCCTTCACCCGCACCCTGCACCAGATGCGCAACCGAGTGCAGCTCTTCCTCAGCCTTCCGCTGGAAACCCTTGACCGCCTGGCCATCGAGAAGAGCGTGCGCGCCATCGGGAAGGAGCCGCTGTGACCATGCTTTCATCGGAATTTATCGGCCGGATGTTGTTCTCCGATTTCGCCGGCACGTCCTTCCCGGCTTTCGTTTATCGACCGGTTTCTGACCCTTTGGATTTTTCTCGCCATGGCAGCCGGAGTGGCGCTGGGGCGATTTGTGCCGGGCGTTCCGGTGCTGCTGCAGCGGTTCCAGGCGGGCACCACCAATATTCCCATCGCCGTGGGCCTCATCCTGATGATGTATCCGCCGCTGGCCAAGGTACAGTACGAGCGACTCGGCGAGGTCTTTCGCAATCGCCAGGTGCTTGCGCTGTCCCTTATGCAGAACTGGATCATCGGTCCTTTGCTCATGTTTGCGCTCGCTGTTATCTTTCTTCGCGGCTACCCGGAATACCGAACCGGCCTCATCCTTATCGGTCTCGCTCGCTGCATCGCCATGGTCATCGTATGGAATGAGCTGGCGCGCGGTGATACCGACTATGCAGCCGGCCTGGTCGCCTTCAATTCTGTCTTTCAGGTGCTCTTCTACAGTGTCTACGCATGGTTCTTTCTTGCCGTGCTGCCGCCGCTGGTCGGCCTCAAGAGCGTCTTTGTCGACATCCGCATGAGCCAGATAGCCCAAAGCGTCTTCATCTATCTCGGCGTTCCGTTCATTGCCGGAATGCTGACCCGCTTCGTGCTCTTGCAAATTGAAGGGCCGTACCTGGTACCAGACGCGCTTCGTCCCTGCCATCAGCCCCTTGACGTTGACAGCATTACTTTTCACCATCGTGGTCATGTTCAGCCTCAAGGGCAATCTCATCGTCCAGCTTCCGTTCGACGTGCTGCGCATCGCCATGCCGCTTCTGATCTATTTCGTGGTTATGTTTTTCGTGAGCTTCTGGATGGGTCGCAGAGTGGGCGCTGATTACTCAAAGACCGCAACGCTTTCCTTCACGGCGGCCAGCAACAACTTTGAGTTAGCCATTGCCGTTGCTGTAGCTGTCTTCGGGCTCAACTCCGGCGCTGCCTTTGCCGCAGTGATCGGCCCGCTGGTCGAGGTACCGGCTCTCATTCTGCTGGTGCAGGTTTCCCTCTGGCTACAGCGAAGATGGTTTTCAGAGAGCGCTTCGCTCCCTCTGCAGACGCCTTCGGCTCAGGGATAGCGCCTGGGTGCGCCCGATATAATGAGACGGACTTCCGCTCGCTTGCTCTTCGCCTCTGCGATGGCCGCGCCGTCTTTGGAGAAGGTCTTTGTCCCGTATCGAAATTCCGCCCGACCTGAATCGCGTTCTCGACGAAGCTTGGGGATCAGTCCAAAAGATTCCGGGCTTCCTTGTCGAAGAGGAGGCTCGCTTTCTGGGATTGATCGCAGCTTGCGCACCGCGCAACGGGGTAATCCTTGAAATCGGCAGCTTCAAGGGGAAATCCACGGTGATGCTCGCCAAGGTAGCCCAACATTATGGTTTGGGAAGCGTCGTCGCCATCGATCCCCACAACTTCAACTCGGCCGAACTTGAAGAGCATCGCACCGTCCCCGGCGCCTCGTCCTACCAGGATTTTCTGAACAACCTCGAAGTCGCCGGAGTTTCAAATCAGGTCGAAGTTCACCGAACATTTTCTACTGAGGTTGCGGCCGCATGGAAACGCCCCGTCCGCTTTCTGTGGATTGACGGCGACCACAGCTACCGGGGCGCTAAGGCGGATTTCGATGGCTTCATCCGCCACTTAATTCCGGAAGGCATCGTCGCGTTCCACGACGCGCTCCATGCGTTTTCCGGTCCAATCCGCGTTTTTGTCGAGGATGTGCTCCGCTCGGATCAATTCGGCGCGGCTGGTTTCGTCCACTCCATTGCCTGGTCGCAGTTCCAGCCCGAAGACGGAGCCTTGTTTCATGACCAGAGGACCGCGCTGGAGCGGACCGCTGCTCGCCTCATCCCATTCGTAAAGGATGACCGCACACTGCGTGGATTCGAGAAGATCCACTACAAGCTGAACCGCTCTCGCGTCCCGCGCTCAGCGATTCAACCTCGCGAATGGGCCGCGCTCCTGAATAGGCTTTAGCTCTGCACGGATGCAGCCCTGGCGGAAACGCCGCTCAGGTCGGCCGCCCTCGCCTCGGCATAGGCTGCAGCGCCCATCAGCGCGGCGCGACTCTCCAGGATGACCCGCACCGGCATATTGATCAGCAACTGGCTCAAGCGTCCCTTGTCGGTAAAGGCCTTGATAAACGTGCCGTCTTTCAGCTTCTCCAGAATGCGGGGCCCGATGCCGCCACCAATGTACATGCCGGCTACCGATAACACCTTCAGCGCCAGGTTGCCCGCCTCGGCGCCATAAGCCGACACAAACATCTCCAGTGTCTTTTCGCAAATCTCGCTCTTGGCCGCGAGAGCCAGCTCGGTAATCACGCTGTTGGGGTCCGCAGCATCTGAGATGCGCTGAGCCAGCCAGGCCGGCTCCTCCACTCCGCGCACCTCGCGGAGGAAGTCGTAAATATTGGTCATCCCCATGCCGCTGACTACGCGCTCAAAGCTAATGCGCCCGTTGTATTTCTGCTTCAAAAAACGCAACAGGTCGATCTCGTCTTCATTGCGCGGCGCATAGTCCACATGGCCGCCTTCAGAGGGGTAGGGCACGTGGATGCGGCCGTTCCAAGCCAGGATGCCTTCGCCCAGCCCCGTACCGGCTGCGATCAGCGCCCGATTGCCAATCTGGCTCGGGTCGCCCTCGCTCAGTGTGTAAATCTGGTCGGGAGTGAGTTCGGCAATGCCATAACCATTGGCTTCAAGATCATTGATCAGGAAAACATGCTGAATGTGCAGCTCTTTGGCCAACTCGCGACTGTCCAGGGTCCAGGGAAGATTGGTAAGCCGAAGGCGGCCGTCACGAACCGGGCCCGGTACCCCAAAACACGCCGCAGTCACCGGGTCCGCGCCCAGAAATTCCTTTACGATCTCCTGCAGCCCGCTGTATTCCTTCGCCGGGTACTTCTCATCGCGGTTATGTTTAAGCTTTCCGTTAATGAAGTCGTACAGCGCCAGGTGTACCTTGGTGCCGCCTACGTCGCCCGCCAGAATCATCTTTCTCTCTCCAAAACCCCACAGCCTTCCCCGTCCGTTGCGGGTAAAAGCGCAGCCGCGGCCTTATCCAGAATCAGAGTGAGTATACCGCTTGAGGGCCATATCAGTTGGCTGGGAAGGCGTTCCGGATCGTGCGGTCCCATGAAAACTTCGTGAACAACGCTTGCCTTGTCCGTCCCGCCAATCAGGAAAAATGCTGACCTCGCCTGGTTGATTACCGGCCAGGTCAGCGTGATGCGCCAGGTATTCATTTGCGGGACGAAATTGGCCGTCACCAGCCGGGTCATTTCGTGCAGGGCGGCGGTATGCGGAAAGAGCGAAGCGGTGTGGCCGTCCGGCCCCATTCCCAGGTTGATCAAGTCGAAACGCGGGGTCTCGGCCCCCTCCAGGCGAAACGAGTCGCGCAGCATCGACTCATAGCGCGCCGCAGCTATCTCCGGCTCCAGTTCGCCCTCCATACGGTGAATCTGCTCCGGCCTCAGTGGCACATGGTTAAGCAGCGCTTCCCGGGTCATCCGGTAGTTGCTGTCAGGGTGGTCAGGTGGAACGCAGCGCTCGTCTACCCAGTAGAGTTCAAGTTTGTCCCACGGCATCCGCGAGCGCCAGGGCTGTCCAGGGTCGGCCAGCAGGCTGAATGCGGCCTTCGGAGTTGATCCGCCGCTGATGGCGATGCGTGCCCGGCCGTTTCCCGCTACGGCTTCCCCCACCATCTCGACGAAATACTGCGCAGTCCGCCTGGCCAGCGCCGCCGCGTCCGGCTCAACGTAATACTTGATGCTGAGTTTCTTCGCCATCCGATTTCGAACCCCTTGCTCCTAAGTTACACGGGCCCGAACCGTTAAGCCATAAACCGGTGTAACTTGGGAATACGTGTCGACCACCACGCCGATTTCGACCCTCACTTGGCATTCGCCCGGTTCCGTCCACCCACAACTTCTTGAGTTTCATGCTTCTGGTGCAAGGGACAAAGGGGGAGAGTCAGCGCGATCCGCGCTCCGCCGCTCGCGCGATTCGTCGCCGTCACAGTCCCGCCGTGGGCGCGCACAACGGCATCCACAAAGGCCAGTCCGAGCCCATGGCCGCTCGACTCCTTCCCCTTCACGCGTCGTTCAAACAGATGAGGGCTTACCTCGGGCGCGAATCCCGGCCCATCGTCCTCCAGCGTAAGCAACGCCGTCCCGTCTGCCGGCTGCAGCATTACGGTCACCGAGCATTGGGCCGGCAGGTGCTTCATTTCGTTATCAAACAGATTTGCAATCATGCGATGAATCAGCGCCGCGTCCGCATCGATCATCAACGGGCCGCCGCTCTGCAACTTGATCTGTAGTTCTCTTTCGGACATCGACGGCTCATAGAGGTCGATCATCACCCGCAGCAATTCGTCAAGATCGATCTCGCTTCGAGAAAGCCGAAGTGCGTCCGCCTTGCCCTCGGCCACGTCCAACGAGGTATTTAGGAACTCCGTCAGGCGATCCAGTTCTTCAATCGCTGAGACAATGGGCTCTGCCTGTTCTCCATGCGAAGCGGCCGAGAGCGACATCTCCAGCTTTCCGCGGATTGCGGTCAGCGGGCTGCGCAAATCATGGGCCAGTGAATCCGTGATTGTGTGGAGTTGGTGCATCGAGCTTTCGATGCGGTCCAGCATCCGGTTCAGTGTGCGCGCCAGTTGTCCCACTTCGTCGTTGCGTGCAGTAGTCGGAACCCGCGCGTTCAATTCCGAGTGTCCAATCTGCGATGCTGCCTCACTAATCTGTCGCACATGACTCAGCATGCGCCGGGTCGTATAAAAAACAATGCCGAATCCAAAAAACACCAGCAAAAACCATAACAGGATGAAGCGGACGCCGAGATTCCTCAACACCCGCAACTCGTCGCGTTCCGATAAGCCAAGGTAGATCAGGCTGCCGTCGTCGATGCGTATCGAGGCCACGCGAAACGGGATTTCAAAGCCCTTCACTCGAAGGTCTGAGGGCCGATCCGGCGGAATTTTTGTGCTTTGAATCGCGTTCAGATACGGTGCGCCGCTGCCTGCGCCCACCCACAGCTTGAGCGCGCCGTCACCTCCCGTCTGAAGAAAAAATACGGAGTCGTTTGAGCTGGTTTCAGATAAATATCGGTTGGGGACCTCTTTGCCGGCTAGCTCCGCAACCTCTCCCACCACGCGGTCGTAGAGTGCGTTTTTGGGCGTCCGCTCTGCCACATCGCCCAACACTTCCACTTCGCCGGAAAGCCATGCGTCGCTTCGCCGTTTAATGTCGCTGGCAACGAAGCGGTGCAGGAAGACAAACACCATCAGCGCGCCGCATGCGAAAGCAAGTGTAGCCCAGAGCGAGATGCGCCATGCTGCACTATGCATCACCGCCTTACCGGTCTTTGAGGACATACCCTACTCCTCGCAGCGTGCGAATCAGCGGTTGCTGCTCCTTGCCGTCCACCTTTCCGCGCAGCCGGTAGATATGCACGTCCACCACGTTGGTATCTGGTTGGATGCGCATACCCCACACCTTGTCCAGAATCATGGAGCGGGTCACCACCCGTCCCGCGTTCCTGCACAGGTACTCGAGCAAGACAAACTCCTGCGGCGTCAATTGCAGCACCTGGCCCGCGCGCGTAGCCTCCCGTCGCAGCAAATCCAGTTCCAGGTCGAGAACACGAAGCCGTGTTGCGTCATTACCGGCAGGGCTGTTGCGCTTCAGAAGGTTTCGAAGCCGCGCCAGCAGCTCAGCCAGCGCGAATGGCTTGGTCAGATAGTCGTCTCCACCCTGTTCAAGGCCGCGTACTCGGTCATCCACCGACCGGCGCGCCGACAGAATCAGCACCGGGGCCCGGACACCCATCTGGCGCAGCCGCAGGATCAGGCTGATACCATCCACGTCGGGCAAGCCGAGATCGACGATCAGAATGTCGTAGGACGTTTCCCGGGCGAGACGTTCCGCCGTCTTTCCATCTGCGGCGGCATCCACCTGGTATCCGGCTTCTTCCAGCGATCGCCGCAGGAAGCTTTGGATATCATGCTCATCTTCAACAAGCAGAAGTCGCATGAATGGATATTAGTGCATTCCCTTCGTCAACGTCTTCCGGTTCGATGAGTTAGTTAAGGTCAACCGGACAACAGACTATCTTGCATGCGAAACAATCCGAAGAGTGCACGGATCAGAACAAGATGAACAACTCGTCATTTTCGGATACGCCGGCCGTCATGTCGCCCAAGAGGTTGAGATTGACCTCGTGCTCGCTGGGCAGCTAACTCTGGAAAGTTAGAGCCGTCAATGTGAGTTAGAACGCGTTGCGCGAGTTAGTGGCCGAGATATACACGATACTGCTGCTCAATAATCCCCGCAGCGCGGGCCAGAGCGAGCTTCGATATGTTGAATTGGTAGAGGCTCTCGACCATATTGCTTTGGGCAGAGGCGAGAGTCGCCTGCGCCGTCACCAGGGGTAAATTATCGTCAACTCCGGCGTTCACGCGCTCGGTTTCATCACTGAGGGCGCGCGTGGCCAGTTCCACATTTGAGCGCGCCACTTCGACCAGCCTGCTCGCAGCGTCCACATCGAGCAACGCATCGCGCACCTGCTCGTCAATGTGGCTTCGCAAGTCGGCGAGCTGCGCTGTCACCGCTGCAAACTGCGCCGCCGCGGCATCTTCATCGCCGCGCAGCCGCGCCTCGCGAAAAATCGGTACCTTCAGAGTTCCGATGGCGGCAAAATTACCATGCGTGCCTGCGCCATTCACCGTGTCGACGCCCCAATAGCCGCTGAAGCTGAGGCTCGGCAGCCGTTGACTCCTGTATGCCGCACGTACTGCCTTCACCTCAACCACCTGGTTCTGCAGATTCTGGTAGTCCTGCCGATTCGCGTACGCCACAGCGCGCACTTCATCCGGTGTTTGCGAGGCCAGCTCACTATAGGGCGCCGCATCGGTCAGCATAATCTTCTGCCCTGGATCCACGCCGATTTCCCGCTTCAACAGAATCAGATCCTTCTCCACCACGTTCTGCGCGGCAATCAATGCCTGCTGCTGGGCCTGGAGTTGAACCCGGGCGCGCAACTCCTCCAAATTGGCCACCGTGCCCGCCTCGTGCTCTGCATGAGCCTGGTTGAAAGACACCTGGTCCGACGCCACCTGGGCGCTGGTGTTATCCACCTCGCTGGCCGCCGCAATCGCGTGGAGATAAGCCGAAGCCACCTGCTGCACCACCTCGCCTCGAGCCGACATCTTCGCAAAATAAGCCACACGCTGGGCCGCGCCCGCCGCCTTCCAGCCCGCGAGCACCGGTCCTGAGAAAAGCGTCTGGCTAAAGTTGATTTGTCCCTGTGTCAGGTCGTCCCGGGTGATCAGAGAAATACCAGTGGGCACGACCCCGCCCGGAAACAGCGAGGAAAAATCGCCGATCAGGCCCCCTCGAAAGCCGAGCGCTGCCAGGTTATGCTGAAAAACCCCGGTTCCTCCGCTCAGCGTAATCGTAGGCAAGAACTCCTGCAGCGCCTCGTTCTTTTCTCCCTGGATCGACTTTTCGTTGTTTACCGCTTCCTTCAGGCCGAGGTTATTCGCCAGGCCCATACGCACAGCCTCGTCCAACGAGAGCTTCAACACCTCGTCAGTCGCAGGATGCGCCGTCACGCTCCCGAAGAATGGATTGGTCGCCGAAGTCGGGTTCGCTTGTCCGTAGACAACCCCGCCCGTGCCGGCAAGGGCCAGAATCGCAAAAACCACCGGCGCCTTCACCCGCAGGAAGGCAGAATTTCCCGTTCGTCTCACTTCCACATTTTCTCAGATGATTCAAATAGCGCAAGGATTCCCCATCACACCCGGAAATACACAAGAATCAGGGGCGAAGCCTCCTCTTCGCCCCTACTCCCGACTGGAAGTGTGTTCTGGCCTAGATTCGCTTCCGCGCCCATCGGCCCTGCCGGAATAGGATGACGCTGGTCACGGCAATGGCGCACTCGGCAATGACGACAGACATGAACGCCCCTTGGGCTCCCATATGCAAGCCGACTGCCAGTCCCCAGGCGAGCGGAATCTCCAGAACCCAGAACCCGAAGAAATTCACGATCGTCGGAGTGATGGTATCCCCCGCTCCATTGAATGCCTGCAGCATCACCATCACATAGGCGTAGGCCAGGTTGCCGCAACTGAATGTGCGCAGTGCCGAGGCGGCGATCAGTACCACCGCAGGATCGCTGACAAATAGCCGAACCACAGGCGTGGCATACACAAAGAAGAAAAACCCAAGGCTGCCCAGAAAAATCATGTTGTAGAACGCCGTGCGCCACACCGCGAGCGCAGCACGATCCGGACGCCCGGCGCCGAGATTCTGCCCTACCAGTGTGGCGGCCGCATTGCTGAGCCCCCAGGCCGGCAGAATGAAGAACACGACGATGCGGATAGCAACCGTGTAACCCGCTACCGCTGCCGCGCCAAACGTCGACACAATCCGCACCAGCCCAATCCAGCTCGCATTCGCAATTGCAAACTGCAAAATGCCGGTGAGAGAAACACGCAGCAGCTTGGCCATCACCCGCAGGTTCAGCCGCACATGCCGCTTGAGCACGTGAATGCGCTCGGTGCCTTTCAGCAGGCGGTAAAACTGGTAAAGCACGCCGATGCTGCGTCCCGTGAACGTGGCAAGTGCCGCGCCGGTCACGCCCATGTGAGGGAACGGCCCAAGCCCGAAGATCAGGCACGGATCCAGGACGAGGTTGATGATGTTCGATACCCACAACAGCCGCATTGCAATCGCAGCGTCGCCTGCCCCGCGAAAAATCGCGTTGTTCAGAAACAGCATGATGATGGCACCGCAGCCGCCCAGCGCAATACGCGCGTAGCCCGAGCCGCTGGCCACAATCGCCGGCGACGCGCCCATCAGCCCCAAAAGTTGCGGCGCAAAGATACCTGCCGGGATGCCCAGCGCGAGAGAGATCATCAGGCCCAGCACAATCGCCTGCACCCCGGCAATGGCTGCATCTTCCGGATCCTTCTCGCCGATACGACGTGCCACCATCGCGGTCGTCGACAGAGAAACGCCCAGTCCGATCGCAAATACCAGCGCCAGCATCGACTCGGTCAGGCCGACGGTGGCCACGGCATTGGCGCCCAGCCTGCCAACCCAGAACACATCCGTCACGGCAAACAGGGATTCGAGCACCATCTCCAGAACCATGGGGATGGCAAGCAGGAAGATGGATCGGTTCAAGCTGCCGATGGTGTAGTCCTGGTGCGAGCCGCGCAAGGCTTCTCGTACCGAGGACCAAAAGGTGCGCGCGCCACCATCAGCCGGCTGCGGCGCGGTTGTTTCAAGCAATGACATGGGGAACTCCACGTGTGCCCTGCACGCGCAGAGCATGGGCGAAGGGGTCAGCCTGCATGCACTTTGAAATTTGCAGAATCACCCCGGGGCTGGAAACATCCTCGGGGGCGCCGCTGTTGGCGGCAGAGCAGGAATCAACCCGAGGGAATGTTCAGCGACGAATTCGTACGGCGTGAGGCTGCAACATGGTTGTCCTCCCTGGCCGGGGACCCGGCGGGTTTGATGAGTGTACCGCGAATTCGGTTTTGAATGCAAAGAAGACTGCGAATCTGTGTATGGCGAAGAGTGCGACCCCACGAGGTCGCATTGCAGGCCATGTGAGAGTTGCATTCGAGAAACCCGAAGTGCTGTCACCGCGGTGAAATCGAATTCATCCTTTAGCGTAATTCCCGCATCTTACCGCAAATGAAATAGCTCAATATCGACTGGCATTGGAGGAGGAACATGGCAAACACGAAGAAATGCGCAAACATGGTCTGCAGTTGTGTGCCACCAGACAAGTCGAAGTATTGCAGTCCTCATTGCGAGGGCGTCGGCAACAAGACCGAAATCGCCTGTCTGTGCGGTCACGCTAGTTGCAGCGGCAACGTGAAATAACTGGACAACTGGTCATATCGCGGCAGGCAAATCCGCCCGAATAAAACGAGCGGCCTCTGAACCGGCAGCGGCCGCTCGCACCAAGATGCTTGTCTTCGGGTTCCTTCTTGGTTCCCTGACCTCTATTCTTCTTCCTCTTCCACCGGTCGCTTCGCATTGGCCAGAATCTTGTCGGCCACCAGCTGCGGGACGATCTCATAGTGATGCATCTCCATGCGGTAGCTGCCCTTGCCCTGGGTCATCGAGGTGAGCAGGGTGCCGTAGGTAAGCATCTCAGCCATCGGCACTTCCGCGTTGATGATCGTGGTGCGTCCTCTCGATTCCATGCCCTGTACGCGTCCACGCCGGCTGTTCAGATCGCCCATCAGCGTCCCGGCAAACTCGTCCGGCGCCTCGATCTCAACCTTCATCACAGGCTCAAGCAGGCAGGGCTTCGCAGTCTCCATGCACTTGCGGAAGGCGATTCGACCCGCCATTTTGAACGACATTTCGTTCGAGTCAACGTCGTGGTAGCTGCCGTCGAAGACCGTAACTTTGAAGTCCACAACCGGATACCCGGCCAGGTAGCCGCGCACAGCCGACTCCACAATGCCCTTCTCGACAGCCGGAATGAAGTTGCGCGGAATCGCGCCGCCGAAAACCTCGTTGGCAAATTCGAAACCGCCGCCGCGGGGCAAAGGTTCCATCCTGATCTTGCAATCGCCAAACTGCCCATGGCCACCAGTCTGCTTCTTATGCCGCCCCTGGGCCTCTGTCTTCGCGCGTATCGTCTCTCGATAGGGCACTTTAGGCGCTTTCAAGGTGACTTCAGCGTGGTAGCGCTTCTTCAACCGGCTCACGATGGTTTCAATGTGCGGCTGTCCGGCCCCGGCGAGCAGAAATTCGTTGGTCATCGGGTCGCGGAAAAAGCGGATCAGCAGATCCTCTTCCATCAACTTGTGGATGGCGGGCGCCAGCTTATCCTCGTCCGCTCGACTTTTCGGCTCAATTGCGTAGGTCATGGCAGGCTCGGGCAGGGGAGCCAGATCTACCTGAATGTCGGCCCCCTTTACTCCCAGAACGTCGCCGGTAAGCGTCTCGCGCAGCTTGGCCACCGCGCCAAGGTCGCCGGCATGCAACTCGGTAACTTCAAAGGGCTTGCGACCCTGCATCACGCTCAGGTGGCTTAGCCGTTCCTGGCCGCGACGCGTGTAGTTCTCGAGTGTCGCGTCGTTCTTGACCACGCCGCTGATCACCTTGAAAAAACTGATGCGACCCGCAAATGGGTCTGTCATCGTCTTGAAGACCAGCAGCGCAGGCGGCTCGCCGTCCTCGACCTTGCGGAACGCAACACCGTTTCCGGCGGCCCCAGCAGTGTCTCCGTTAGTGGCCACCGCCTGCATCGCCGGTACCCTCACCGCGATCGGCGCACGCTCAATCGGCGCAGGCGCATACACCTTGATGAAGTCCAGCAGGTGATCCGTGGCCATGTTGGCCAGGCCACTGGTAAACAGTACCGGGAAGATGCGGTCTTCGCGGATCGCCTCGTGCAGCGCGGTAATCAGGTGCTGCTCGGGAATCGTGCCCTCGGCGAAGTACTCTTCCATCAACTCGTCTTTGCCCTCGGCGACCAGTTCCACAAGCGCCTCATGCGCTTCCTTCGCCTGATGCGCAATGCTGGCTGGGATTTCGCCGGTGATCTTGCCGCGGCCGTCACCGCCCGGCGTGTAATAAAACGCTTCCATCGTCACCAGGTCCACCACGCCGTGAAATCCCTGGGCATCGGAAATTGGCAACTGTACGGGGACACAGTTGCGGCCCCAGCGCTCGTGCAAATCATCGATCAGGGCGCTCAGCCCTCCGCCGCCCCCTGCCTTGGGGTGGTCCATCTGGTTCACCACCACCATGCGGGGAACATTGGCGTCTTCTGCATACCTCCAAACCCGCTCCGTGACCGCTTCCACCCCATTCTGGGCATTCACGATCACTACCGCCGCCTCAACGGGAAGCAGGGCCGCGCGGGCCTCATGACTGAACATATGAAAGCCGGGAGTATCGACCAGGTTGATTTTGACGCCCTGCCATTCGGCAAAGGCCACGGCATTCTGCATGGTTGCGCCGCGAGCCACTTCTTCTTCGTCATAGGCGGTCGCGGCTGTGCCGTCTTCCACGCGGCCCTGGGTCGGGGTTGCTTTGGCGGCATGCAGCAGCGCGGCTATCAAGGTGGTCTTGCCGCTGTGCGCATGCCCTACTACAGCTACGTTGCGGATCTCACTTCCCTGGTACGTTTTCATGGGGTTTCTCCTCGATGATGCGAAATCGCGTGCGGGGCGCGGCGAGAGACTTGCATCTCCGCGCAAAAAAAGGTGAATTGTGGGGTTTGTGCTCGGCGCAGGGACTTCATAAGGGCGTCCGTCAGGACGTCAGCATGTCCGGATTGCCGGGCTTCAGGGCCCGGTCTGCCGTCTTCCTCATCCATGCAGACGGTCTCCGGCAGGCGCCTGGCGGCAGAAAAGAACATGTGTGCCGGGCGTCTTCCTTAAGAAAAGGGATGCTATCACACGGGGTATGTGAACGTCCTGTGACTTGACTCACCTGCCGGTCAGGAGCCGTGAAAGCTCAAATGCTGCACCGCTTTGTGATAGATTCGGCTTACCGTTGGTCCCCGTCCCCGGCCCCTTATCCCAGTTTGCGTCCCGATTTGAGGTGAAGCCGATGTCCACGACAGTCGAGACGTCCGCGCTTCCGCTTTCTTCATCGCCCGAGGATGACCCCTGTCTCGGCGCAGCGGCCCAGCGCAAGGCGTCACTCCGGCTGCTGCCCCTGATCGGCATCGGCTATGGGCTGGCCTACATGGACCGTATCAACATCAGCTTTGCCTCCCTGCGCATGAACAGCGATTTGCACTTCAGCGCGACAGTGTATGGGTTTGGAGCGGGCCTGTTTTTTATCGGCTATGCGGTGTGCGAGGTACCCTCGAACCTGCTGATGCTCCGCTTTGGGGCTCGGCGCTGGCTGGCCCGCATCATGTTTACCTGGGGCCTGCTGGCCATGGCCATGATGTTCGTGCGCACTCCGCTGGAGTTCTATTTAGTGCGTCTCTTGCTGGGAATAGCGGAAGCAGGCTTCTTTCCCGGTGTCATCTATTACCTCACGCTTTGGTTCCCGGCCAATGCGAGGGCTCGTGCGGTCAGCCGCTTCTATATTGCGCTGCCTCTGGGCTCAACCGTGATGGGCTCTCTGGCTGGGTGGCTGATGGGCTTGGACGGCCGGTTGGGTTTGGCAGGCTGGCAGTGGCTCTTCCTGCTTGAGGGCCTGCCGGCAGTCTTGTTCAGCTTTGTGATTTTACGATGCTGCCCGACACGATTGCCGAAGCACGCTGGCTGACGCCCGGTGAGAAAGCATGGCTGCAATGCCGCCTCGATACCGACAGCCGACAGGCCATTTTGGGGCATAGCGCCGGAGTAATGCAGGCGCTGCTGTCGGCTAAAGTCTGGATGATTGGCGCGTTTTTCTTTTTTGCCCTCACCTGCTCCTACGCCTACAACTTTTCAGCTCCGGCCATCTTGCAGATCGTTACCGGTTGGACAATCGCCCAGGTCGGGTACTTGGTGGCTGCTTTTGGTTTGGCGGGCGCAGTCTCGATGCTTGCCAATGGCTCGCACTCCGATCGAACGGGCGAGCGGTCAATGCATTGCATCGTGCCTTGCCTGGTGATGGGAGCAGCTTTTCTGGTCGCGGGCTACGCACAGCAACCTTGGCTGGTGGTTGCCTCGCTGGCCGTCAGCTTTGCCGCATTTACTTCAATGCTGGGCCCCGCCCTCGCCGTGCCTACCCAGTTTCTGGCTGGGCGAGCCTGCGCAGCGGGTATCGCTGCGATGAACACCATCACCATGTTCAGCGGATTCCTCGGCCCCTATTGGATGGGGCTGATGAAGGATGCCACCGGAAGCTACTGGCTCGGACTGCGCGGGCTCGCCATCCCGGCCCTGGCCGCGGCAGGCATCATGTTTCTGCTCACGCGCAGCCTGAAGCAGCGAGTCGCGGCGCATTTACGCGATGCCGAAGCATTTTAGATAGTTCTGCGTGTGAAATCCGCGATCATCGCAAGATCGGCAGCAGGCTGGAATAATCGTCCGTCCAAAGATGGACCTTTGGGTTTTCAGCGGGTGGCCGCACCTTGCCCGCAACCTCTGGGAGTTGGAAAAATGCTGGATTGTCCGTCAGCAGCATCCATGTCGCAGAGAACTCGCCGCGCTGGTCATTTGGATAGCTCGTAACCCGCATCGCCGTCATCCCAGCGGCTTTCGCAAGAAGGGCAATCTCAGGCTCAAGATCCACATGCTGGTTTGAGACATGGAACGCCAGAATCCCGCCAGGAGCGAGGTGCCGTCGGTAAACGGCGATCGCTTGCGTCGTCAGCAGATGCAAGGGAATCGCGTCGCCTGAAAACGCGTCGATGACCAGCACATCGAAGTTCTGCGGAGGCTCTTGGACAAGAGAGGCCCGCGCATCTCCTTCCACAATGTCGACCTGCGCAGCAGAATCGCGGATATATGTGAAGAGGTTGTGGGCGATGGGCGCGACCGCCGGATTGATTTCATAGAAGCGGATGCGGTCGCCGGGCTTGCCATATGCAGCGATGGTTCCCACGCCCAAGCCGACGACACCGATGTTGCGCGCATGGCCCACACAGCACATGCGCAACGCGAGGCCGACGCCCGAATCCTCTGCGTAGTAGGTGGTGGGCGTTCTGCGCAACTCCGGCGAAAAGATTTGGGTGCCGTGCTGAATGGCGCCATTGGTCAGGGTGCGCGTAATTGCTCCCGGATACGACAGCGTTTGCCGAACCCGAAGACTGCCATAAAAGTTGCGAATGGCAAGCGGCGTATCTCGCCGATAGGCAGTGTGGAGCATAAAGACCAGCACCAGCAGCAGGGCACTGGCTGTAGACCACAAGAGGCGCTGTCCCCAACCGCTGTTCCACGTCACTGCGAGCGCCAGCAGGGCAGTCACAAAGAATGTGAGGGCCAGGTCGTAGTTGAACGAAAAAATCAGTGGAGACACAATGCCGATCAGAAAGGATCCTAACGCACCGCCCGCTGCGAACAGCAAATAGAAGAGCGTTGATTCAGAAGTTCGCTTGGGGCGCAGCGCGTAAGCCTCGGTATGGCAAAACAGGCAGGAGATGAAAACCTCGATCAGAAAAAAAGAGATGCCGATGCGCATCGGCAATGACACATCGACCTGCGCGAGCATGTAGGCGAGTCCGGCAAGCATTACCACGAGAAAACGAGTGACAATCGCGCGCGGCAAGAGCCCAGGAAACTGGAACGCCAGAATAAGTGTGAGCAGGTAAACCGCGAGGGGCAGGATCCATAGCAGCGGAATCGCCGCAATATTCGCGGTCAGATAACTGGTCACGGCTGCTAACTGCATCGCGGCGCCCATTGGCAGCAGCACCCAAAGCAACTTTTGCTTCAGCGGCGCTGGAGTAATTTGCGGGTCGTCCTCCTTCGCCTGCTGCGAAAGCGAACCCGTTGCCGTCCGCGTTCTCCATGTCAAGATCCCCGATACAAGCGCAAATGCAGCGAATCCATAGCACCACACCAGGCGCTGTGCCTTGAGCGTAAGGTACGGCTCAACGATGGTTGGATAAAGCGCGAGTGCCAGCAGAGAAGCCAGGTTCGACAGCGCAAATAGCCGGTACGGAATGCCGCGCGTCTCAAGCCGGGCAAGCCAGACCTGCAAGAGCGGGCTGGTCGCGCCGAGCATGAGAAAGGGAACTCCGATGGACAGACTCAGAGCGAGAAAGATGGAGAGAACCGGACGAGTTGAGTCCGCGTTGATCGAGCCAATTGACCACGCAATCGCAGAAGCGGCGGCCAGCATCAGCAGGGCAAAATGCAACATCCAGCGCGAACGCTGCGCAAGCCAATGCGCATAGAGATAAGCGACAAGGAGCGCCGTCTGAAAGAAAACAAGGCATGTGATCCAAACTGCGGCAGAGCCGCCAAATATGGGCAATAGTTGCTTGGCCGCGATAGGTTCGACAAGAAAAAGCAGAAAGGATGCCAGAAACACAGTGCTACCGAACAGCATTCGCGAAGCAGACATGCGCAACCTCAAGGGTCCTTGCGGAAGTTCCATTGTGCCTGTTGGATCAACCGCAAGTCTACGCCGCTGCTTGTCGCTGGGTTTTGGAGTCGTGGAATTGAAAGACTCAACTGGCGCTAATAGGTTGCCGCCGCCGGCAGAATCTCATCCACATCGATCCACTGCGTCGGATAGTTGCCGGTGTAACAGGCGGTGCAGTACCCCGTGTGCGTCCCATCGCAGCACTTCAGCAGGCCATCGAGAGATAAATAGGCTAGGGAGTCTGCCTCGATAAAGCGGCGGATCTCTTCAATCGACTTATTGGCCGCGATCAAGTCCCGTTTGCTCGGAGTATCGACGCCATAAAAACACGGCGAGATGGTGGGCGGACAACTGATGCGCAGGTGCACTTCCTTCGCGCCGGCGCCGCGCACCATGCGCACGATCTTGCGGCTTGTCGTTCCGCGAATGATCGAGTCATCGATCAGCACGATACGCTTGCCTTCGAGCAGGTTGTGGACCGGATTAAGCTTCAGCCGGACACCGAAATCGCGCACCCGCTGCTCAGGCTCAATGAATGTACGGCCCACATAATGGTTGCGGATCAACCCAAATCGGAAGGGAAGTCCCGCCTCCTCTGCGTATCCGAGAGCAGCGGTCACGCCCGAGTCAGGTACCGGCACCACCACGTCGGCGGGCACACCCGATTCGCGCGCCAGTTGGCGTCCCATCGCATCTCGGCTCTCCTGCACCCATCGGCCAAAGATGCGGCTGTCAGGCCGCGCAAAGTAGACATGCTCGAATATGCAGCTTGATTGCGAAAACCCTGAGGCGAACTGGCGGCTCGTCACGCCATCCTCGGTGACCATGACCAGTTCTCCGGGTAGAACGTCGCGTTCATACTCGGCGCGAAGCAAGTCAAAGGCGCAGGATTCAGATGCGAATACGATGGTGTCGGGGCCATCCGGGTTCTTGAGGCGACCCATCGACAGCGGTCGGAAGCCGCGTGGATCGCGGGCCGCAAAGATGCGGTCGCGGGTCATCATCACAATCGAGAATGCCCCCTCGACCTGCGACAGGGAGTCGGCAATGCAATCCACAAGCGTCCCGGCCTTGGAGTGCGCGATGAGCTGGACGATGATCTCGGAATCGGAAGTGGTCTGGAAGTATGCCCCTTCGCGCTCGAGCCGCGTGCGCACATTGCCCAGGTTCACCAGGTTGCCGTTATGAGCAATGGCAATCAGGCCCTTGGTCGAGTCCACGCGAATGGGTTGCGCATTCAGCAATGCGGAGTCGCCAGTCGTGGAGTAGCGCGTATGGCCAATGGCCATGTGGCCGGGCAGCTTCGAGAGCACATCGTCAGTAAATATCTCCGATACCAGCCCCATCCCCTTGATGTTGGCGAGGTGTTGTCCGTCAGCCGTCGCAATGCCCGCCGACTCCTGCCCGCGATGCTGCAAAGCGTAGAGAGCAAGGTACGCCTGCCGCGCCGCATCTGGATGGCCATGAATGGCGACAACGCCGCACTCTTCGCGGAGCTTGTCAAAATCACTGGCCAGTGAACAGTCAGTGGTCAACAGTCCGTTGACGAGCGAGGTGTCCTCCACGCCGGGAACTCCCTGAAAGAGAACCCGGCTCATGCCGATACCTCGCCGTGGAGGGAGGCCTCGAGCGACTCAGCCCAGGGTTTGCGAATCTCCTCCAGCGGAGCCGAGATAAACGCATCGCCATACACCGAGATATTCAACCGATCGCCCCCGGTCGTTCCGATGCGAGCGGAATGAAATCCGAAATGATCCGCCAACTCCTCAATCGCCCCGATTTGACTGGGCTCGGCGCTCACGATCACGGTAGAGGCCGGCTCGGCGAATAGGCCGAAGAGCGGATGAATCATAAGCGCCTGCTCCTGCTCGACAGTAGCGCCTATCCCTTTTCCAAATGCGGCCTCACTCAGTGCAACAGCGATCCCACCGTCGGCGAGATCGCGGGCGGAGTGAATCAGTTGGCGTTCAGCCATCTCCGCCAGCAGGGTATGAAGGTCGGCTTCAGCATCGAGATCAAGCGGTGGAGGCTGTCCCCAGATTCCATCGAGCACCACTTTGGCGTACTCCGATGAGCCGAACGCAGTAAGTTCTGTGGTGACAGAGATGTTTTCTTCCGCATTGCCTTCCGGCGTGATTGGCTCGGGATGTCCCACGATGTTGTGGTTGATCGCTTCTTCGCCGAAGGGCACTTGCAGATCGGGGTTGGGCTCTTCGCCAGAAGGGATGGGCCACAGCAGCAGAATGGCATCTCCGCTTTTTTGAAAATCAGCTGGAACCGCCTTCGTCACATCGTCAAGAATGCCCACGATCCCCAACACCGGCGTAGGATAAATTCCCTCGCCGCGAGTTTCGTTGTAAAGCGAAACATTGCCGCCGGTGATCGGCGTCCCCAATGCAGTGCAGGCCTCAGCAATCCCATCAATCGCGGCTGAAAGCTGCGCCATGATCTCCGGCTTTTCAGGATTGCCGAAATTGAGGCAGTTCGTTGCGGCCACTGGGGTCGCACCGGTGCAGGCCACCTTGCGAGCGGCTTCGGCTGCAGCGTGCATCGCACCCAGTTTCGGGTCGAGATAGGCCCAACGTCCGTTACCGTCGAGAGCCATCGCAAGACCGCGCTCATGACCGGGCGTGCCCGTGCCTTTGATGCGCATCACGCCCGCTTCACCGCCCGGTCCCTGCACCGTGTTGGTCTGCACCATGGTGTCATATTGCTCGTGAACCCAGCGCTTGGAACTGACGTTTGAGCCCCCCAGCAGTTTCTTCATATCTGCCAGGTAATCGCGATCCCTTTCCAGTTCGGCGAGCACTGCTTCGGGAGGCTCAAGCGGTACGGGCGCCTTCCATGTGCCCACCTGACGATGGTAAAGAGGCGCATCGTCGGTCAGCGATTGGTTGGGAATATCGGCAACCAGCACGCCATGGTGGCGGATGCGCAGCCGTGATTCGGGCTCAACCGTGCCCACAATCACCGCGTCCAGGCCCCACTTCGCAAAAACGCGGAGCACTTCATCTTCTCGGCCCTTGTCGGCCACCAGCAGCATCCGCTCCTGGCTCTCGGAAAGCATGATTTCGTAGGCGCTCATGCCGGTTTCGCGCTGCGGCACCCGGTCGAGTTCGACATCCAGCCCCACGCCTCCCCGGCCACCCATCTCACAGGTGGAACACGTGAGACCGGCCGCGCCCATGTCTTGAATGCCGACAATGGCGCCGGTTTTCATGGCTTCGAGGCACGCTTCCAGCAGCAGCTTCTCCATAAAAGGATCGCCGACCTGCACGTTGGGCCGCTTGGCCTCGGTGCCTGCGTGAAACTCTTCGCTAGCCATAGTGGCGCCGTGGATGCCGTCGCGTCCCGTTTTGGCGCCGACATAAATGACCGGATTGCCCGCTCCTGTGGCCTTGCCATAAAAAATCTCGTCCTTGCGGACCATGCCGAGCGCAAAGGCATTCACCAGCGGATTGCCGCTGTAACTCGCCTCGAACTTGGTTTCGCCGCCCAGATTGGGCACACCAAAGCAGTTGCCATATCCGGCAATGCCGCTGACCACTCCCTCGACAATGGAATGGTTCTTGGCGAGCAACTCCGGCTCGGTGCCCGCCTCGGGCTCGATCGGGCCGAAACGCAATGAATCCATTACCGCCAGTGGCCGTGCACCCATGGTAAAAATGTCGCGCAGAATGCCACCCACGCCGGTTGCAGCTCCCTGAAACGGCTCAATATAGCTGGGATGATTGTGGCTTTCGATTTTGAAAGCGCAGGCCCAGCCGTCGCCCACGTCAATAATGCCGGCATTTTCCCCCGGCCCCTGCACCACCCGATCGCTCTTGGTGGGCAGGCGCTTCAGGTGCACACGGCTTGATTTATAGGAGCAGTGTTCACTCCACATCACGCTGTAAATGCCCAATTCAGTGAGCGAAGGAACCCGGCCCAAGGCTGTCAAAATACGGTCGTACTCGTCCGCGGTGATGCTGTGTTGAGCCAGCAGCTCCGGGGTTACGGTGACCGGCTCGGGAATAACTGCAGAGGAGGCGGTGGTCATCACGATTGCCTCCATTGTCGCACGGGAGTCACATTCGAATCTCCCGGGGCGCATGTGGAAAGCCGGTCAACTGCCTCTCCGAACAGGCCAGCAAAGCAATTGCCTCGGGAAGGGTTGACCCCGGCCATATCGAGATACAAATCGGAAATTGAGGCGCGAGGCACTCGTTTGACCGACGGTGATGGGCAACTGAGCGTAGCGCCTTATAGGAGCCTGTGCGATACTTTTCATGAAGAACCGCGCCCAGGCCGGGATGGCGGAACTGGCAGACGCAGCGGACTCAAAATCCGCCGACCCTTGCGGTCATGGGGGTTCGACCCCCCCTCCCGGCACCAAAGCTAAACTTATGTAGAATCAGACATTTGTAAGACAGCGAAATCGTTTGTGCCCAAATTGTGCCTAAATTGTGCCCAAGATGTGCCCAAGCTTCCCCTCACCGGCATCACTAAATGACCTTGCCCTCAGAATGCGTATCCCATACCGGCCCGGTTTTGACGAGGTTAATTCATCTCGTCGTAGTCGTCGTAGCGGTGGGAATGTGGAAATCGGTTTGATCGATTTCCATATTTCCACCGCCTGCTTCGGTTGCCGCATACCCTCAACGACTCTAAGTAGACAGAAGCTGTTAGCGCTTTGAGGCACTGGATCGGCCGGATCTCTTAGTGATTGCTCTCCTGGGCAATCGCGGAACAGCCTTAACGCCCGCCCAAAGCGTAGCGATCGTTTGCTCGACCACGAGAGTCTGGTCAGGCAAGTCAGGCACAACCCCTTGGATGACCATGAGTGTGGCGAGGCCGAAGATCGTAAACCACCAGGTGTGGGCTACCACTATGTCATTCTTATTTGGCAATCCCTCATCCTTGGCAACATCGAAAAAGAGCTGCACGAAACGTTGGAACAAAGGCGCGCCAATGTCGTTGATATATTGTCCTGCGCGAATGCCGTTGCGGTTCTCAGGCCCGAAGAAGACGTTGCGGAACTGCTGTGGATGGGCAGTGCAGAACTGAATCAAGCCGCGTGAAGTCGCAAAAAGGCGCTCCTTCGGTCGAAGATGTTTAGCGGCAATCGCGTCGAAGTTCTGAACCATCAGCCCGATCGTCTCGCGGCTCAACTCGGCGAGGATGTGCGCTTTGTCGGGGAAATGCTGATAGATCACGGCGTGCGTATAGCCAATCTCTTTAGCGATCTCGCGAAGCGTCACGGCTTCGTAGCCGCGATCGGCAAACATTTTGCTGGCGGCCGCAAGGATTTCGCTCCGCAACCTCTCTTTGCGTTCCAGGCGTCGACTTGGTGATGTGGATGTCACTTCAATAGCTTAGTCCCTTTTGACTATTTGTGCGACCATTTGTTTATTTATAACCAGCGGTTTAATAACCGATGAGTTTTTTGCAACCAATGGTTATCACGGACCTCTAATGGTCAGGTCACTCATTTGGATGGGCGGCCAAATACGAGGCAAAAGGAGAAACGAGCATGTATTTAGTCATGGGCATTACTGGAAATGTTGGGGGCGCCACCGCGCGGCATCTGCTGAAGCAAGGCAAACAGGTGCGAGCCCTTGTGCGCAATCCCGAGAAAGCGGCGAAGTGGGCAGACCAGGGCGTGGAGTTGGTGGATGGAGACTGGAACGATGCGACAGCCATAACGGCGGCGCTCAAAGGCGTTGAGGGCGCGTTTGTCATGTTGCCGGCTGTATGGGCACCCTCGCCTGATTTCAGAGAAGCAAGGGGCGTGATTGCGAACTATGTCGAGGCTCTGACCAGGGTAGTGCCTCCGCGGGTGGTAGCGCTCTCGTCGATGGGCGCGCATAGAACAGGCGGAGTGGGGATGATCACGGCCTTATCACTTTTGGAGCAAGGTTTTCGCAGCCTGCCATCTCCGGTCGCATTTGTGCGCGCAGGCGGCTTTTTCGAAAACTTTCTATACGGCTTGCAGGCCGCCCAGGGCGGAACACTACCGGTCTTCTACAATCCTACAAACCGGAAATCGACAATGGTCGCATCAGACGACATCGGCGCAGAGGTGGCAACGCTTCTGACCGGGCCGGCGTGGTCAGGGCGTCGCGTCATCGAGTTGGGTTCGATGGTAAGCGCGGATGAAGTGGCCGGACAATTGGGTGAAGTGTTGAAACTCGACGTAAAAGCCTTTGCGGTCCCACGTGCAGGGTGGGCGGAAGCGTTCCAGCAGTTCGGCATCCCGAAGGGCCACACTGGACCTGCCGAAGAAATGTTTGAGGGCATTAACGCGGGATGGATGGACCTCGGAGTCACGGGTACGGAGCACGTAGCGGGTTCGACGCCCGCACGCGATGTGTTTGCGGCTGCACAGAACGCCATCAAGGCGTAGGTCCCGGGCAAGCAGCATCAGCGCACTGGGGGGCGGGGGCAGCCATCCGTGGCCAGGCGGCTTCGTGTTCGACCGGCTGTTCCTGCCTTTGCTGCATCAGCCATGACGGCTTATCGCAGAACGATTGAAACCATTTAAACCGCAACAGGAGGAGCGCTTTGAATATGAAAGCTGAACACACAACAAATAAACTCGCGCGGGCAGGCCGAGCAACTCAAATAGCCGCAATGGTAACAACTGGCATTGTCGCCTTCATGTGGTTGTACTTCGGAAGGTTATATCTAATTCACGATCCCGGCGAATGGAGGATCGCCAATCAGCAGCTCGGATACCCGCTCTATATCATCCCTCTGATTGGCGTGACCCACATCCTTGGCGGCGTGGGCCTTCTGATTCCCAATGTGCCTCGATTGACTGAGTGGGTTTATGCCGGTATCTCGATCGATCTCTTACTCGCGTTCTATTCACAACTGAATGGCAGTGGCAGTACCTGGGATAAATTTGATCCGATTCTCGTTATGGCGTTCGCCTTTGCTTCGTATGCATTAAGACGCTGCATGCGCGCAAACAGATGGTCGATATGAAGAAGACGCTCGGCGGGCAGTTTCAGGGAACCTATGAATCCTTCGCTTTATAAAGCTTCCGCCATTCCGGCATTGCCCTGATCTCCGAAACCACGTTTGAGGTATTCACCAGGGTTGGCCCCGACAACTCGCTTGAATGCCTTACTGAACGCAGCGTCGGACTCGTAACCGACCGACCGAGCGACCTCTATGAGCTTTTTGTCACGCTGTTCGAGTAACTGCATCGCCTTCTGCATCCTCCACTCGGTTACATATTCCAGCGGTGTTTGTCCGAGTAGCTCTTTGAAACGCGCTGCGAATGCGGAGCGAGACATGCCCGCCGCTTCGGCCAGGGATTCGACCGTCCAGGGTGTCTTCACACTGTCGTGAATGGCACTCAATGCAGTGCCCATCTGAGGATCAAAAACCGCACGAAGCCATCCTTTGTTACGTTCTGGTCCCGACGCGATATGCGCCCGGAGTACCTGGATAAACAGGACCTCGGCTAGCCGAGTCGCGACGACTTCAGATCCCGGCGACTGTTCTGCCATTTCCGAAGCAAGCGCCTGCACCGTGTTGTGAAGAGCAAGCGTGCGTGCCTCATCGGCCTTCATCAGAATGAAGCTCGGCAATAGCTGAGTGATTGGCTTCAGGCTGGCGCGATCGAAACTCAAGGAACCACAGACGATTGTCGTCGGTGCGCCACCACCTCCATAAAGAGCGACATTGCCGTTGGCCCTGGCCCCGATCTCGCGGAAACTCCACTTCGGACGCGTTCGCGGGCTGTCGCGCAAAACAATCGAAGTCCCCTTAGCCAGCAAAAAACAATCGCCACCGGTGAGGGGAATTGGGTCCGAAATCCCTTCAACACTCAGCCAGCAGTTACCGCGCGAAAGCATGGCGAAGTGGGCCAAATCTGTTTGAGAAGTCTTTTCTTCTGAAGGCGTGACTTTTTCTTCGGCCTGATTTTCCTGTTTCACGCCCCACGGGGCAGTCGCTTCGAGCCTGTGCAGACCGAAAGCGGTTACGTGCATCGTTCTGAAGATGTCCGTGATCGGGTCCAACTCAGCCTCACTCATTTGGACGAATAGACAAAAATCTTGGACTCCAGAGCGGTTCTTGTCCATCGCCAAAGCACTCTAATCTACTGTACCGAATGCCACACGCATTCCGAAGGGAGTAAGTATGGGAAAGCTTGAAGGAAAAGTTGCAGTCATTACGGGTGGGGCTACCGGCATCGGCCGCGCCGCAGCAAAGCGCTTCATCGAGGAGGGCGCCATCGTCTTCATCTTCGGCCGCCGGCAGCCAGAGCTCGACGCCGCTGTGTCCGACCTCGGCCCCAATGCCAGAGCGGTGAAGGGCTCGGTCTCCAATCTGGGCGACCTCGACCGACTCTATGCGGCAGTGAAGGCCGAGCGCGGAACCCTCGACATCGTCTTCGCCAATGCCGGGGCGGGAAGCCCGCTTCCGCTCGGCAAGATCACTGCCGAGCACATTGACGAAACCTTCGACACCAATGTGAAGGGTACGATCTTCTCGGTCCAGAAGGCGCTGCCGCTGATGGGCAAGGGCGGTTCGATCATCCTGACGGGCTCGAGCGCCGGCACCACGGGCGCCCCGACAATGAGCGTCTACAGCGCGAGCAAGGCGGCAGTGCGCAACCTCGCGCGGACCTGGGCGGAGGACCTGAAGGGCACCGGCATCCGGGTAAACGTGCTGTCGCCTGGGCCGACGGCAACCGAACTCGCGAAAGCAGCGCTAGGCGTGGAGGGCCAGAAGGTCTACGCCTCGATGACTCCGCTCCAGCGCATGGCCGATCCGGCGGAGATCGGAGCGGCGGCTGCCTTTCTCGCGTCGGACGACAGCAGCTTCATGACTGCCAGCGAGCTCGCCGTCGACGGCGGACTGGCGCAAATCTGACACACTCGCCGGATGGCGCTCCATTCGATGTTTCGGAGCCGCGTCGCTTCGGTAAACCAAAGGAGAGCATATGAGCTACGCAATTGTAGGATTCGGCAAGATAGGCCAGGCCCTCGCCCATGCCTTCGCCCGGAAGAACATGGAAGTCACCGTCGCGAGTCGCCGGGCGCCCGAGGAGTTGGCGCCGCAGGCTCGAGCGATTGGAGCAACGGTCGTCGCCAAGTCGCTGCGGGATGCGCTTGAGGCCGACATGATCTTCCTTGCAGTTCCGTTCGGGGAGCATCGCGAGATTGCGAAGGCCCTGCCGAGCTGGCAAGGCAAGACGGTCATCGACGCGATGAACTCGTTTCCAATCCCACCTGAGGAACTGGACGGTCTTCCGTCTTCAGCCTTCGTCGCGAAGTCGTTCGTCGGCGCCAAGGTGGTGAAAGGTTTTAACCACCTGGGTGCGGCCATCCTTGCGACCGATCCGGCCGTCGAGGGCGGCCACCGGGTTGTCTTTCTGTCGAGCGGCGACGAGGACGCGATCGCTCCCGTGGCGGATTTGGCCAAGCAACTTGGGTACGCACCCGTCAAGCTGGGAAAGTTCAACGAGGGTGGCGCGCTGGTGCACGCTCGCGGCCAAACTTGGGGTCGGCTCATCTTCCAGGATTTGTTCAAGAAGGAGCAGTAATCGAAGACTATGTCGGCTTTGGAAGAAGAACCTAATTCAACAGAAAAACAACGAAAACAAAAGGGAGAGAACATATGGGTAATAATCTTGGACAAAAATTGGCGGGCAAGATTGCGGTTATCACGGGCGGAAGCAGCGGGATTGGCCTGGCCACAGCAAAGCGCTTCGTGGAAGAAGGCGCCCACGTCGTGATCACTGGGCGACGAGAGAAAGAGCTGAAGGAGGCCGCCGCCTTCATCAAGAGAAACGTTACGACAGTCGTGGGCGACGTGTCGCGGTTGGAAGATCTGGACCGGCTCTATGCCGTCGTGAAAGAGAAACATGATCACATGGACGTACTCTTCGCGAACGCGGGCGCAGGTACAATCGCACCGCTTGCCGTGGCTACTGAGACCCATTTTGACCAGACCTTCGACGTGAACGTGAAGGGGCTGTTCTTTACGGTGCAGAAGGCCCTTCCCCTCTTCAAAGATGGCGGTTCGATCATCCTGAACTCTTCGGTCTCGAACGTGTTGGGGCTGCCAGGGTTTAGCGCCTACGCCGCGACTAAGGCGGCTGTGCGCAACTTCGCGCGCGCCTGGACTATGGAGCTGAAAGACCGCAAGATCCGCGTGAATTCGATGAGCCCCGGGCCAATCGAGACTCCCGCATTAGAGACAACGACGGGCCTTACCGCTGAACAGGCCGAGCAAGCGGCCGCCCAGTTCTCCTCGCAGATCCCAATGGGTCGCAGAGGCAAGCCCGAGGAAATCGCAGCTGCCGTCGTATTCCTCGCCTCCGATGAAAGTTCTTTCATCACCGGTATAGATCTCCCCGTCGATGGAGGCTTGGCGCAGGTCTAATACGGAGCGCAAATCGAGTTGTGAGAGAAATCGAAAAAATAGCGGTGGGTGAAAGCTGTCGCATTGAAACTTACACGATTCAAAAACTCGGGTTGAGAATTTACTGCGGTCAGCCAAGACTTGTTGGATGACGACGGTCGGAGGCGTTGGTTCAGAAGACGTTAATCAGGAACAGGCCGACGACCACCATGACCGCGAAGGTCGCGCCATGGATCGAGAAGGCTGCCTGCTTCGAACCGGCTGAGCCAAGCACGTTCGACATGTCGCCGAACGCGGTGAGGGACTCAACGAGAAACGCTATGCCTACCGTCCGCGTGTTCGTCGTAAGCATCATCTTTTCGGGCGATGCGATGTAGAGACTGCCAATGAGGATGATCCCAACCGCGAGCGCCAACTGCAGGCGCCCGTAGCAGGGTTCCGACACCCGCGGCACCCGACGAAATAAGAAACGTGCGACGATTCATGAGTTCATCCGTTCAGGAGAGACGGAGATTCGTATGCTCTCACGACAGACTCAGTTTGAGAGCGGCTGCGTAGTCCGTCTTTGGGCGATAGTTCTTAGGCAATTCAACGCGAAGTGCGTCTGCCTGCTGTTTCCAATCAACACTTGCTCCGGTTTCCAAAAGTTCGACGCGGGTAATCTTGCCGGGGCTGGTCGCTGCCGACAATCCTAGCGAACGTACGAGAATCGGCTCTGCGGGCCAACCGAGCACGATGGCGTAGACAACGTTGTTCGCCTTGTTGCGAGTGAAGCGGATGTCCTTTTCACCAAGCTTGTTGACGCTCTCGCCCTGGAACGAGCCGGCCTTGACCATGTTGGGCCCTTCGCCGGAGATCTTCCATGGGCGCGTCTCGTAGATGGCTTCACCGTTGACCTCCATCCAGGAGGTTATGCCATCGAGTACTGCGATCTCTTTGCTGTCGATGGTCCCGTCCGGCCTGCCGGGCACGTTGAGAATGAACGTACCGTTCTTACTCACGGTATCAATGAGCCAGTGAATCACATTCTCTTGGATTTTGATAGCCGCCGTATTCGCCCGGCTTCTCATATAGGAAACGCAGGTAGTGCCAGGCGCCGATGCAGGTTTCCGACTGCCATGGATACTTCATGATGTCGGCGGTCAAGCCGCGCTCATAGTCGGCAACCACTGCTTTCACAAGCCGGTCGGGAACGTCTTTGACGTTCAGGACCGCGTCCATCTTGCCGCCGTTCCTCTTCAGGCTGTTGTTGTAGAAGTACGCACCGATGTTCATGCCGGCCCAGCCGAGCGGAAGGAGCGAGTCGTCGAAGTAGAGAAGGTCGGGATTGTGCTGATCGATCAGATCGCGGGTTCGATCGTAGAAGTTCTTCACGTAGGAAACATCCGGGAGCGCGTCGCCTGGATGCTTCACGCAGTAGAGGCGCTGCGGATCGAGCCCTTCCCACCACTGTCCCTTGCCCTGCGCCTCGGTAAGAGCGCCATCGTAAGGGACGCCGGCCAGCGGCCCTGATTTGTCCGCACCATGAGAGGTCTGAAACCACCACCAGTTCCGTGCCTGATGCACGGTGACGCCGAATCGCATTCCCTGCTTGCGAGCAGCGGATGCCCATGCGCCAACTACATCCCGATGCGGACCAAGCGCTGTCGAATTCCACGGGTGATGCTTCGAATCCCAGGCGTCGAAGTTGCAATGATGATTCGCCAGCGCCACGAAGATTCTGGCGCCCGCCTTTTTGTAGCGCGTGATTAACTCGTCGGGATCCCAGTTAAGCAGCGTCCATTGCGCGCAGAGCTCTTTGTATCCGAAGCGCGATGCCGGCCCGTAATGATCGAGGTGATACTTGTACTGCCGCTGACCCTCAACGTAGATATTGCGTGCGTACCAGTCTCCGGCTTCGGCCACGCACTGCGGGCTCCAATGAGCCCAGATCCCGAACTTAGCGTCGCGGTACCAGTCCGGCGCTTCGTACTCGAGCAAGGAATCCCATGTGGGTTTGAAGGGACCGTCTCCGGCAAGATTGGGAATCGGCGAAGCCAGAGGCACGTCGTCCCACATGCCCCCTGCGATCTGCGATGGAGCCGGGCTGTAATTCCAGGCTGGCTGCTGCCAGTTGGATTCATCCAGCTTTGTCGAGACGATCCTGCCATCGCTCACCTTGTAGAAGACTCGTTTTTCCGGAGGCAAAGCGCAGAACTCTGCGTAGTCCATGGTGTACCGGTTGAAATCTTCAGGCAATTCCGAGTGATCACTGGACAGGCTTCCGGCATACGAAGGAATCCCCGCGGATGCGGCTGTCATGGCAAGAGATTTGCAGAAACTTCTACGCTCCATAAGCTCCGGTTTCGCTCCTCGCGATCCTGATCGGCGCGGCCATCTGCCGGCTCTTGTACGGGACCGCTTCCTTCGGAGGCTGGCCCCGGTCTTTCGTTATTGGGAGGCGGTCGTAGACTGAAACAGCCGCGGTGCGAAGTCTTTCAGGTCGCGCCGCCAGGTCTGCCATTCGTGATCGGTGCCCAGGCGATTCATAAAAGACATGCTTCACGCCTCCCGCGTCAAGCGAAGTGTGCAGGCTCTCCAATCCAGACTTCATGCGCTCAGGCTCATTCGTGCCCACGCCGATCCACAGCAGGTGCACGCGCTTCGCGAATGCGGACGGGTCGGCCAGAGCTCCGTTGTACGCGGTCTTGACGTCAAACTTGGCACCCGTCAGGAAAGGATTGCCTGCGCCGCTGAACCCGCCAATGTAGGAGAAGAGGTCCAGATGATTGAAGGTGACCTGAAATGTCTCCATGCCGCCCATGGAAAGTCCGGCCATGGCGCGGTGATCGCGATCGGCGATGGTGCGAAATGTCTTATCGACAAACGGGATCAGGGCCTGGGTCATGTCTTCTTCGAAGGCGCCCATCCGCTCCTGCATCACCTTCATGAAATCAGGCCCAAGAAACGGCTTATCCGTGAGGTCGGGCACGACATAGCCGGCACGAGTCGCATAGCCATTGGCCATGACGACGATCATCGGTTTGGTGTTGCCGCCCGCAATCAGGTTGTCGAGGATGAAGTTCGCTTTGCCTTGACGGATCCATCCAGTCTCGTCCTCGCCTCCGCCGTGCTGGAGGTAGAGAACGGGATAACGTGCCTTCGAACTGTCATAGTCAGGCGGCAAGTAGACAAACGCATCTCGCCAAGTCCCGGTCACGCTGGAGTGATACCAAATCTGCCGGACCTGGCCGTGCGGCACTTCTTTGGGCAGGTAATAATCAGCGCCGGCCTCGGGCACCTCGACAGCGCTCGCCCATTTGCTGCCGCCGAAGTAAGCCGTGCTTCCGGGATCGCTGACCTCAGCGCCATCCACAATGATGGTGTAGTAGTGAAGTCCGGGAGCTAACTGCGGAGTGGTGAAGGTCCAGAAACCATCCGCCTGCTTTTCCATGTCGGCTTTTGGACCGCTCCAGAAATTCACCCGCACCTTGCTGGCATCCGGTGCCTTGAAGCGAATCTGGACACGCGAGTTGCTATCGACCTGGGGAAACTGGGCGTCGAGAACGTTGGAGGAGGCGGGTTTGAAGTCACTTGAGCCCTGGGCAAAGCAAAGGCTGGCACTCAACAACAAGACAATTCCGATGCTTCGCATCATGCACCTCAGTCCGGAAGATTTTCACTGCTTCTCAACCGGCGGAAAATGAAGCGATCGGAATCCTATACCGGCGGAGGTGCTTGAATAAAGCGATTTTTTAGCTTGTTCTACTTACCATCTCCTTTATATAGTCGTGTGGTTCCGTTTTGTAGGATCAGCGACGTTTTGCAATGTGGCAGTTGCAGAAGAGCTAGTAAACGTTTCCTTAGGAGTGCATGGGGGGTTCAATGCTTCGCTTGGATTTCGGGGTTCACAATTTACACGGGTCTGATTCTGCAGCGAGCCGGTGGAATGCTGGAGCTCTCCGGAAGGCCGACCTTGTTTTACTCGCATGCGCCAGTTCGAAGTTGTTGCTGCTGACTGCAGTGTTGGTGTCATCGATGGCGTTCTCTCAGCCGCACTCGATCAGCGCGACGATCGACGCGTCGAAGATGGGCGCACCTATTTCCAAGAACATCTATGGGCAGTTTCTGGAGCACGGCGGAGATATCGTGAACACCGGCGTGTGGGCTGAGATGCTGGCAGATCGCAAGTTTTTCTACCCGGTTGC
This sequence comes from uncultured Acidobacteriaceae bacterium, assembly GCA_963800145.1. Taxonomy (GTDB): domain Bacteria; phylum Acidobacteriota; class Terriglobia; order Terriglobales; family Acidobacteriaceae; genus Telmatobacter. The sequence goes on from CAWCZX010000003.1 coordinate 1,585,084, forward strand.
CTCCAGTGCGCCCACACCGCCGCCGGTGATTGCCAATGCGGGAGGCAATCCACGGTTTCGGCGGACTCCGACGCGCTGGTGGGCGCCAGTCGGCGGCGATAGCGTCGTCAGAATGGATACAAACTCCCCATACACCGGTGAGCACACCCCGCTCATCAAGCTGGACGCGAAGGAAGCGCATGGGCTGAGCGAGTCAGGTATCGCTGTTCGAAAAGGCAGGGCCTACACAGGACGCATCATTCTGGCCGGCAGTCCCGGCGCGGTCGTCAAGGTTGCGCTCATCTGGGGAAGGGAAACTGCTGATCGCCAGGTCATCACCATCCGGCAACTCGGCTCCGTCTACCGGAAGTTTCCGCTGCACTTCACTGCATTGACAGACAGCGATGACGCGACGCTTGAGATTACGGGCACGGGCACGGGCTCATTCCACGTGGGGACAGTTTCATTGATGCCTGCGGACAATATGGACGGATTCCGCGCCGAGGTGATTGCCGCGCTCAAACAGTTGCGCTTCGGCGTGCTGCGGTTTCCGGGCGGAAATTTCGTTTCCTCGTACGAATGGCGCTATGGAGTAGGCGACATTGACAAGCGGCCGCCGATCTTCGATGCGGTCTGGTCGGCAGTGCAGCCGAATGACGTAGGCACCGACGAATTTCTCACGCTTTGCCGCTTGCTTGGCGTCGATCCCTACATCACTGTGAACGCGGGCTTCGGCGATGCATGGTCGGCGCGCGAACTGGTTGAATACACGAACGGCCTGGCTACAACTCCCATGGGAAAATGGCGAGCCGAGAATGGACATCCTCAGCCGTACGGCGTGAAGTTCTGGGGTGTAGGCAATGAACCGTGGGGCGACTACCAGATGGGGTCCATGTCGCTACCGCAATTCGAGCTTAAACATAACCTCTTCGCCAAAGAGATGCGCAAGGTGGATCCTTCCATCAAACTGATTGCCGGCGGCGCCATGCCCGATGTGATGGAGGGCGCAGACCAAGCGCGTCGCATCAACGGCCAGTATGTGCCTGACTATCTATCCTCGGCCGACTGGACCGGCCAGTTGCTGCTTAATTGTCTCGACAACATCGACATGGTAAGCGAGCACTACTATGCATCGGGCACGCAGCACACGGATATGAAGCTGGAAAAGAAGATGCCCATCGAGCCGCCGCTTTCGTTCATCGAGTGGCAGCGCGCACCGGCTGTGCAAGTCCGAGCGAAGTATGAACACTACCAGGAGTATCTGAAGCGAATCCCTGCGCTGCGCGCCAAGCCGGTCCCGATTGCCATTGATGAGTGGGCCTACTTCGGCGGCGGCCCCAACTCGTACAAGACGGTGCCGGCCTATGCGTGGGCATTCCACGAGATGTTCCGCCACTCCGACATTTTCCAGATGGGCGCCTTGACCTTTGCGACTTCAACGATGAGTTCCAACCGCACCGAGGCAATCCTCAACCCCACGGGCCTGCTTTTCAAGATGTACCGCGATCACTTCGGCACCATCCCCGTCGAGGTGACGGGCGACTCGCCACAACCGAAGCCTGCCTTCCCGGCCGGCGGCGACCAACCGGCGGTCAATCCGGGCAGTCCGACCTATCCGCTCGATGTAGTTGCGGCTTTCAGTGAAGATCGAAAGTCTCTCTCCATTGCAGTGCTCAACCCTTCGGACTCCGAACAGAGCATCCAGCTCAAAATCAACGGAACGAAACTTGCAGATGCCGGGAAATTGTGGCGCATGGCTCCGGACAAGATCGATGCTACGGTGCAGGTGGACAAGACGCCCGAGGTGAAAGTTGAGGAGCAATCGCTCGGAGCGCTGCCCAAAACTATTTCCGTTCGCCCCTTCAGCGTGAATATTTACTCCTACCCGGTGCAATAGCCCGACGTGCTTCGAAAGAGACAGAGATGAGAACAACGAAATTGATCCTTGCCTGTGCAATCGCAATGGCGATTGTACCCATCGCTCAACTTCACGCGCAGGTGCAGACCATAGTTCCCGACCCGGTGCCTGGCGCAAGGCCTGTCGCAGTGGAACACATCAAGATCCACGGCGCGGCCTTGGAAGGAAATCTCGAAGGCGAGGTTGTCGATCGCGATGCCATTGTCTTTCTGCCGCCGAGTTATGAGAAGGACAAGAAGCGCCGCTATCCAGTGGTATATGCACTGCACGGCTTTTTCATTGGAGCGGAGCAGTGGACGCACGAAATCCACGTGCCACAGACCGCTGAAGGAGCGTTCGCGCAGGGAGCGCGGGAGATGATCGTCGTCCTGCCCGATTCCAAGACGATCTACAACGGCTCAATGTATTCAAGCTCTGCGACGACAGGCGATTTTGAGAACTATGTCGCGCGCGATGTTGTTGCCTACATGGACGCGCACTACCGCACCATACCGGATAGGCAGAGCAGAGGATTGGTCGGTCACTCAATGGGCGGGTATGGTGCGTCGCGCATCGGCATGAAGCACCCCGATGTTTTCGGTGCTCTCTACATCATGAGCCCCTGCTGCCTCTCTTCCATGGCTGGCGGCGGACCAGGAACCGCGGATCAAATGAAAGAGCGGGCGGTTGCCAGCGAGAAGAAAGTTGCGGCGGCCAAATCTCCAGGCGATCTCGCAGCGCAATCGCCCGGTTTTCAGTCGGCGCAATACGCAACGGCAGCGGCTTGGGCTCCCGATCCTAAGAACCCGCCGCTCTACTTCGATCTGCCGACTAAGGATGGAGTGCCCGTGCCGGAGATCGTGGCGAAATTCGCAGCCAACTCACCACTGGCCTTTGTCGACCAGTACATCGGCAATCTCAAGCAGTACCGCGCCATCGCAATGGACGTGGGCGATCAGGATGGCCTTCGGTTCGATGCCACGAAGCTGCACGAAATCCTCGATCACTACGGAATCGCAAACGGTTTCGAGATCTATTCAGGCACGCACACCAGCGCAGTGGCCGATCGCTTTCAGAACCACGTGATGCCGTTCTTCAGCAAGAATCTCTGCTTTACCGATGGCTGCCGTTAGCACGCGGCCGAGGGTCAAGACTGCGAATTCTGACTGGCTCACACAGGAGATAGAAAATGAGAATGGGTAAGCGAATTGGCGGCAAGTTTGCAGTCTTCGCCGGACTATGCGGGTCTCTCTCGGCGTTCGGTCAAGCGGCACAGCAGGCGCCCAACCGGCCGGCGATGCAGATGCCCGCGCCCACACCCAATGACACTCTCAAGTCCGTCGAAGTAATGCCCGATCGTCATGTTCGATTTCGCCTCTGGGCACCCAGCGCGACCGACGTGAGACTGCATGCCGAGGGGCCTGAGGCCACGCCCGGCATCACTCCTCAGGAGGCGAACAAGTACCAGGGCGGAGTGGCGATGGTGAAGGGGGATCAGGGCATTTGGGAAGCCGTCATCGGTCCCATCGAACCCGGGACCTATCGCTATACCTTCACCGTGGATGGCGTAAGCACTACCGATCCACGCAATCCGCTCACGTCGCAATCGCTGACTCACTCTTCAAGCATGTACGAAGTTCCGGGCGCGGAGTTCATGGAGTTGAAGGCCGGAGTGCCGCACGGCGCGATTTCGGCGGTCTATTATGACTCCTCGGCGACCGGCGGCCAGCGCCGAATGCACGTCTACACGCCGCCCGGGTATGAAAGCGGAACCGCGCGGCTGCCGGTGCTTTATCTGCTTCATGGTGGAGGCGACTCCGATGACTCATGGGGCACCGTGGGGCGAGCGGGAGCCATTCTTGACAATCTGATTGCCGCCGGCAAAGCCGCTCCCATGATGATCGTGATGCCGGCGGGCCACATCTCAACCGACTTCCGGCTCACGCCCGGAGTTCGCATGGGACATGATGCCTTCAACGACGATCTGACGAAGGTGGTTCTGCCGTTCATTGACGCGCACTACCGCACCATCGCCGACCGCGATCATCGGGCCATCGCCGGCCTCTCCATGGGCGGCCTGCAAGCACTGGACATTGCGCTCGACGATTCGGCGGACTTTGCCTATGTGGGCATCTTCAGTTCAGGCTGGTTTCCGAATGCGCAAAAAGAAGAAGAGGATACCGATGTGGCACAATACCGCACCTCGGGGAAACCCTTCCATCTCTTCTGGGTAAATGCCGGCCAATACGATATTGCGTTGCAGAACAGCGATGCCACGGTTGCCATCCTCAAAAAAGCCGGAATCGACGTAGAGCAACATCACAGCGCCGGCTTCCACGCGTGGAATAACTGGCGAGACTACCTGAATGAGTTTGCGCCACTGCTCTTCAAGAAGAGCAGTGCGCAATAGGATGCACGATCAATCGCTGTCTTCCAAAAAAGCATATCTTCGGCTCGAAGCCGAGACGAATCTGGAGAACTCTATGAACCGCCGCATGACACGAGTACTCAAATGCATTGTTACTTGCCTGGGAACGCTGCTCTTCGCTGTCGCCGCGAAGGATGGAATCGCGCAGGACTCAGCGAATCTGTCCTACATGAATCCGCAGCTTTCGCCTGAGCAGCGCGCAACGGACCTTGTACGCCGCATGACGCTTGCGGAGAAGGCGACGCAGATGCAGAACAATTCTGCGGAGGTTCCGCGGTTGAAGATTCCTGCCTATCAGTGGTGGAGCGAGGCTCTGCACGGAGTGATCAATGAGGGCGTGACGGAATATCCGGAGCCGATTGGTCTGGCTGCGACGTTTGACGTGCCGGGTATTCACACGATGGCGGGGCAAATTGGAATTGAGGGCCGCATTAAGCATGTTCAAAATGCGCGCGAGGGCCATACAGGCATCATGGGCGGACTGGACTTCTGGTCGCCGAATTTGAACATCTTCCGTGACCCACGCTGGGGCCGAGGACAGGAGACATACGGAGAGGATCCTTTCCTGACGGGACGCATGGGTGTTGCTTATGTGACGGGATTGCAGGGCACGGATCCCGAAATACTATCTCGCCATCGCGACGCCAAAACACTATGCGGTGCACAGCGGACCGGAGCCCACACGCCACTTCGCGGATGTAGACGTGAGCAAACACGATGAAGTGGATACTTATGAGCCTGCATTCCGCGCCGCTATTGTGGAGGGCAAGGCGGGATCGGTGATGTGTGCCTATAACGCGATCAATGGCCAGCCGGCGTGCGCGAATCAATATCTGCTGCAGGATCAGTTGCGCGGTAAGTGGGGATTCCAGGGGTATGTCGTCTCCGACTGCGACGCGGTGAGAGATGTAGCGGCCAATCATCGCTATCGAGCCGACCCAGGCACAAGGCGCGGCGATTTCGGTCATCCGCGGCATGGACAACGAGTGCGTTACGTTCACGTCGCGCTTCGGCGACCCAGTGGAGAAGGCGTATATCGACGCGGTCCAGCAAGGCTATCTTCCCGAGAGCGTTCTTGACACTGCCCTGGTTCGCCTCTTCACGGCGCGGATCAAGCTCGGCATGTTCGATCCGCCGGATATGGTCCCTTACACGAAGATCGATGAGAAAGAGTTAGACAGCGCCGAGCATCGTCAGCACGCGCGCAAGCTCGCAAATGAATCGATGGTCCTGCTGAAGAATGACGGCCTTCTTCCTCTGAAATCCGGAATCAAAAAGATCGCCGTTGTGGGACCGCTTGCCGACCAGACTCGTCCGCTCATTGGCAACTATGCCGGTCAGCCCACGCATATCGTGTCGATCATGGACGGGCTCAAGGCCGAGTTCCCTAACGCAACCATCACCTTCGTTCCTGGAACGCAATTTCTCCGTACTGATGGGACGGCAGTGCCCGACGCCCTCTTGACGACTCCCGACGGCAAGCCCGGTCTGAAAGCCGACTATAACGAAGGAATGCGCAGAGGTCCCGGCAGCCCGGACAGTCCTACGATCGTGAGCCGCACCGAGAGTAACGTGAAACTCTCTGGAGCAAACCTGCCATCGGAGGTCGCCGGCAAGAAAACCTTCGGCGTGCAGTGGTCGGGATTTCTGACGCCGACGGAATCGGGCGATTTTCTGCTTGGCATTCGCTGCGCGGGATTCTGCAGAGTTGCCGCGGATGGCAAGCAGATCGCGTTGGCATTTGGCGGCGGCGGGCTGGCGTCTCAGGTAGGCCGAGTCCACCTTGAGAAGGGCCGCAAGGTCGCTCTCGAGATTTCGTACGGAATCAGGGACGGAAAAGCGCAGGCGGAGCTGATCTGGGACAAGGCAAACAATGCCCCTTCGCCTGAAGCGATCACAGCGGCGAAGAATGCCGACGTGGTCATCGCCGTTGTCGGAATCACGAGTCAACTTGAAGGCGAAGAGATGCCTGTCAGCGAACCGGGCTTCCTGGGCGGAGACCGCACCAGCATCGACCTTCCGCAGCCGGAAGAGGATCTGGTGGAGGCGGTAGCCTCTACGGGCAAGCCTCTGGCCGTGGTTCTGATGAATGGCAGCGCTTTGGCCGTCAACTGGATCAATGAACACGCCAATGCCGTTCTCGAGGCGTGGTATCCGGGCGAAGAAGGCGGCGCAGCCGTCGCTGAGACGCTGAGCGGCAAGAACAATCCCGCCGGCCGGCTGCCCGTTACCTTCTACAAGGGTGTCGATCAGTTACCGAACTTCGAAGATTACGGGATGGCGAACCGGACCTACCGCTACTTCAGCGGCAAGCCGCTCTATCCCTTCGGCTATGGGCTGAGTTATACGAAGTTCAGTTATAGCGACCTGAGTGTGCCGGCGCGGCGATTGCTGCCGGACAGCCGCTTGGCGCTGACGTGACGGTCACCAACACCGGGCAAGTTGCGGGGGATGAGGTTGTGCAGCTCTATCTCAAGTTTCCGCCAGTCAAGGGCGCGCCTCGACATCGCTCTGCGTGGATTTCAACGCATCCATCTCGAACCGGGCGCCAGCCAGAAAGTGCACTTTGATTTGAAGCCGCGCGATCTTGAGATGGTGACGGAGGATGGCAATCCGATCATCGCGCAAGGCGATTACACCATCAGCATCGGCGGTGGCCAGCCAGACACGGCGGCGCCCGTTGCGACCGGCCACTTCCACATTGACGGCCAATATGCATTGCCCGAATAGCAAAGGAGAGAAATTCATGTCTGAATCTTCAAGGCGCGTCCTCACTCGCCGCGAGGCATTGCTTCTTTCGGCCACCGCGGGAATCGGCATGGTTGCGGGTCAACCTGCACTCGCATCGGACAGCATCAAGACCGCCGCTCACCAGGAGCCCGGCAATGTCTCAACGCCGCGCTCGGCGATTGCGAAGACGCAATACGGCAAGGTGCGCGGATTTTTGGATGGCGGTGTCTTGACGTTCAAAGGTGTTCCGTATGGCGCAACTACGGCCGGAGAGAATCGCTGGCTTCCAGCCAAGCCGCCCACGCCGTGGACGGACGAGTATCCGGCCCTGGTGTACGGAGCAAACTGTCCGCAGAATCTGCATACATGGACCGGCATCGAGCAGACGTTTCTCTTCGACTGGGACGACGGCTGGCAAAGCGAGGACATGCTGAAGTTGAACATTTGGACGCCGAGCCTCACAGGGAAGCGGCCGGTGATGTTTTACATGCATGGGGGTGGTTTCAGTTTCGGATCGTCGTACGAGTTGCCGTCGCACGAGGGCGCACAGATGGCGCGTCACCATGATGTGGTGCAGGTGTCAGTGAATCATCGCCTGAACATTCTTGGATTCTTCGATGCCAGCGAGATTGGGGGCTCGGCATACGAGGACTCGGCGAACGTGGGTATGACCGACCTGGTGGCGGCGCTGAAATGGGTTCACGAAAATATCGAGAATTTCGGCGGTGACCCGGATCGCGTGATGATCTATGGGCAATCGGGCGGCGGGTCGAAGGTGACTACCCTGATGGGCATGCCTTCGGCGGTGGGGTTGTTCCATCGTGCTTCAGCGCAGTCGGGAGGCGGCGGGAACATTCCCAGCAGGGATCAGCAGAAGGAACTAGCCCGGCAGGTAATGAAAGAGCTCGGGCTCGCGGCGAATGACATTGGAGCCCTGCAGAAGATGGAATGGGCGAAGCTGTTTGCGGCAGGCAATGCGGCAGCGGCGAAGATCAATCCTTCGGGACCGCCGCTGATGGGGCCGGGAGCGCCGGGCACACCGCGGGTGGGGTGGTCGCCTTGCGTTGATGGGAAGGTAATCAACATGCGCTCCTTCTTCGACGCAGCTCCAGAGATCTCGAAGAATGTGCCGATGCTTGTGGGCTCGGTGAGCGAAGAGGGCAACCGAATGTCGTCGCGCCCCACCGAAGAAGAATGGCGTGCGAGCCTTTCCAAGATGTATGGCGCGGAGAAAGCGACGGCCCTTATTGTCGCTCTGAAGAAGGCCTATCCGCAAAAGAAGATCCAGACCTTGTCGTACATCTGCAGCGGTACTCCCGGTCTGAATGGACTTGGCATGCGCAACAACGTAGTGAAGATGGCGCGGTTGAAGCACGAACTAAACGCGGCTCCTGCGTATGCTTACTACTTCACGTGGCAGACGCAGATTCTGGATGGCGTAGCTGGAGCGTGGCACACTGCCGAGCTTCAGTTCTGCTTCGACAACACCAAGAGATGCGAGCAGGGGACTGGAAACACCCCGGAGGCGCAGACGTTAGCCAAGAAGATGGCAGCATCCTGGGCCGCGTTTGCCGCGACCGGAAACCCGAGCATACCGGGCTTGGAATGGTCACCTACCGATCCGGAAACGAACAAGACGATGATCTGGGATAACGAGTGCAGCATAATGAATGACCCAGAGGGAAAAGCTCGCAAGATGATCTTGGCCTGATTTATTGCTGCGATCTCATCGGGTTCGAATCAGACGTCTCCCAATGAGCCTATGTTGAATTCATAACGCTCATTTTGGTTTGCTTTGCGAGCTTGGGGACTATAGGAACCGGGATACGCCCAGCGTTCACTAATTTCCAATGGGGTAGAAGAATGGTCGCCTTAAGAACAAGCAACCCTGGGCCAACCGTTGACTTTAGGGAAATCACTCGTCGAGGCAATTCTCTTTGGGCAGAGGTCGGTAGGGCAGAGGTCGCGGGCACAATAAGGGCACAATAACGGTTACCATGCGTGCCTCAAAGCGCCAAAAGGAGCCATCCATCAATGCCCACAAGATTCTTGTAACCCCCATCGTGCTCGCTCTGATGGTGTATTTCCAGAATTGGAGCCCGGAAGCTTTTGTATATCTCTCTTTGCACGGAACCTACTCGTTTTTGTGGTTGCTCAAGCAGGCTTACTACCCCGACTCGCGCTTTGCTCAAAAGGTGCCTTTGGGGGGCGGCTTGCTGTTCATCTTCCTGCCGCTGGCAGGTTACTATCTGGCTCCCTACCTTCTGATCAGCCGGCACATCACGTGGCCACCCTACTTCTTCGCAATCGTGCTCATCATTTACGTGGTAGGAAGTTTCTTCCACTACGTCAGTGACGCACAGAAGTTCTTCACGTTGCGGGAGAGAAAGGGCCTGATAAAAGACGGACTCTTCACAAGCACGAGGAATCCAAATTATCTCGGCGAGATTCTGATCTACTTCTCGTATGCACTCATGTCCATGCACGGGATACCATTCGTTGTTCTAAGCGCATGGATATTCGGGTTCTTTGTTCGAAACATGTTGAGAAAAGACAAGAGCCTTTCCCGGCATGAAGGCTTCGCCGCGTACAAGAGTCGAACGGGACTGCTCTTTCCGAGGCTGATTGTGCCCGCGATCAAAGCGGAAGAACCGCTGCCACACTTTTAACAAGCCTCTCTGGACAGCGCCGGTGGAGCGTTTCATCGGTGCTGTCCCGCTCGGCGAGTAGTTTTACTTTTTCCAGGCAAGTCGCTGAGGCCCAACGAGGACCCGGTCCGCCACTCATCCGAAGCCCGAAGCGTACAACTCCGTCTCTCCCTCAGAATTGAGATCCTGGCGCTCCTCGCCGAATAAGTGGGATTGATCCTCGCCGACGATGGCCTCATTTATACCCATCCCAATCCCCGGTATCTCCCTCTAATGGAGCCGACGGTTTACCTTTCACCTCTCGCCAAGGCAACTCCTGCGAGAACGTCTGCGCATCAAACAATTACCTGGGAGGTAATTGCTGCGCCTCGCGATCTGTTCGATAGTAGACCTGTAGCCGACCAGGATTGCCTGCGGGGCCACAGATCTCAAAGGAGAATCACATGCCGAACTATCCCATTCATACGATCGCCTCGGCGCCGGAAAAGTCGAAACCAGCACTTGAACAGTTGCAGAAGGCGTTTGGCGTTCTACCGAACCTTCCCGCAGTCATTGCAAACTCACCGAAACTCATCAACTCCCTCGTTGGCCTGTTTGGGCAGGTGCATAGCCCGGGCTTCAACGAGGCGGAAAATCAAATCGTTCTGCTGACAGACGCAGTCGCGAACTCCAGCCCGTATGCGGTGGCGTTCCACACCGCGCTGGCTCTTCAACAGGGAATCAGTTCTGAAGAAACAGCCGCAATTCGCGAGGGGCACGCACCCACGAACAAGCGATTTGCTGCACTTTCCACCTTGGCGAAGACGCTCATTGAGAAACGCGGTCATTTGAGCGACCAGGAACTCGATTCGTTCATCACTGCCGGCTTCACGAAGGAACAGGTCCTCGAAGTTATAGCCATAGTGGCGGCCTCGACGATCACCAACTACGCTGGAAGCATCGCCGACCCGCCGCTGGAAGATCCTTTCCGGCAGTACGCATGGCGAGGATTTCAGCAGAGAACGGAAACTACGGTTGCGGCTTGACTCTGTCGGTCGCGTCCAGTTCTGACGAGAGGGAGATCGAAATGCCTACGCAATCTGCCTCCACGGTTCCTCAGCTCGGGGAGTTGTTGCGCTACTGGAGACAGGAGCGCGGCAAAAGCCAGCTCGATCTCTCGCTCGATACAGGGATCTCACAGCGCCATTTGAGCTTTGTAGAAAGCGGGCGGAGCGCCCCAAGTCGGGATCTTCTATCCATCGTTTCCGATGCCTTGAACATTCCACTCCGCGAGAGGAATGTTCTGCTGCTTGTGTCAGGATTTGCTCCTCAGTACCGCGAACAAAATATGGATGCCGAGCAGATGGCGGTCGTAACGCAGGCCATCGACCGGATGCTTCATCAGCATGAGCCGCATCCCGCGCTCGTGCTGGACCGGTACTGGAATGTGATTCGGACCAATGAAGCCACGCCGCGATTCTTTGGTTCATTTGTGGATCTGGAGAAAAGACCAAAGCCGCGCAACCTTCTCGACCTGATGTTCGATCCGGCGGCGATGCGGCCCTTTGTTGAGGAGTGGGAAAAGGTCGCCGCCGGTCTGCTGCAGAGGGTCCGGCGAGAAGCGGTGGGACAGGTACTGGATGCGAAACTCCAGGAGTTGCTGAAACGGTTGCGGGAGTATCCCGGTGTTGCAGAGCTAAAGCCATCACTCACCCCACAGAGTCCGGTGCTGCCCATGGTGTTTCGAAAAGGGAACCAGCGCTTCTCCTATTTTTCTCTGATCACAACCGTCGGTACACCGCAGTGCATCACAGCGCAGGAACTGCGCGTGGAGTGTATGTTTCCTACGGATGCCAGGGGGAATGAGCCTCTATGAGCGCTCCGTTGCTGGTTAGCGAAAGGCCCAGGCCGCGGATTGCGAAGCAACCGCTCAACGTGGGCTGCCTGATCTACGAGCGGATGGATCAGATTGACTTTACGGGACCATTTGAGGTTCTTTCACGCATGCCCGATACAACTATCCAGATCATTGGGAAAGAAGTTGCGCCTGTCCGCGATGTGCAAGGGCTTCGGCTTTTGCCGGATGTGCGCATTGCGGAGGCAGGAGTCTTTGATGTTTTGCTCGTGCCCGGCGGTCATGGGCAGCAAGCGCTGATGCACGATGAAGAAGTGCTCGGGCTCATCCGCAAGCACGCTCAGGGCGAAAAGCTCCTGTTTTCGGTCTGCACCGGAGCGCTGATTTGTGGTGCGGCAGGTGTTCTCACGGGGAGACAAGTGACCACGCATTGGAGTACTCGGGATCTGATGCGGTATTACGGAGCGGTTCTTGTGGATGCAAGGGTCGTGGTGGATGGCGACCTCATCAGCGCTGCTGGTGTGACAGCCGGCTTGGATGCGGCCCTTGTTTTGGTCTCTCTTCTGCGTGGAGACGCAGCTGCTCAGGAGATCCAACTTGCGATTGAGTATGCGCCGAACCCGGTTTTCAACAGCGGCGCCCCAGAGAGCGCGCCGCATGAAGTGCTACAGAGCTTTCAGAAGAAGTATGAGCCGATCAGGACTGCGAGGGAGGCTGAAGCATCCCACCATGCGGCGATCCACAATGCGGCCCGGTGAGAGTAGCCGGAATGGCCGCGCCAAGCCTCAGTAACCCAGATGACGAAGGGCCATCCGGGCGGTCCGGTTGAGTTCGGCCTTCGTCGAACCGTTCGCCGCCTGGATGGAAAGACCAGCTACGATCGTCGACAGATACCTTGTGTAGTCATCGACATTGATTTTCTTCGGCAACTCTCCGCTCTTTCGTGCTTTGAGAAGGCGCTCCTTTAAAGCGACTTGATTCTGTTTCCGAATCTCCGTCATGAGATCTCTTGCCGGTGTGGCGTCCAGACTGCAGCCCGCCGCCCCCGCCAGCGTCATGCAGGTCGGCGGATGGCCGGGCGTGGTGAGGAACGCAACCGTGTTGTCGAAGAGCGCACGAATGAACCTTTCGAGAGTCGGTTCCTCCAGGGCCTTAACTGCGTATTGCGCTCGCAAATTCATATAGCGCTTTACCACGAGTTGAAACAACGCGTGCTTGTCACCGAAGGCTGCATAAATGCTTGAGGGGTTGAGGCCCATTGCGTGCGTAAGATCGGCCATGGAAGTTCCTTCGTACCCTCGTTGCCAAAAAAGCAGCATTGCAGCCTCGAGCGCCGAATCTCGATCAAAGCCGATCGGCCGTCCCGTCTTTCCGTTCCCTGTTTTCATAATCTTTCTCGCTACTCTTCATATTAGAGTGCAAGATCGTGAATCCGATGCGATATCTCGACATCTGTAGTGAGTGTTCCGGAAGATTCCGGACGATGGTCGAGCAATCGATGGAGAGGACAATGGGCGCACTTGAAGGCAAGATAGCTGTAATCACTGGAGGGAATAGCGGCATTGGGCTTGCTACTGCCAGGCGGTTTGTGAAGGAAGGTGCCTACGTTTTTATTACCGGCCGTCGCCAAGAGGAACTGGACAAGGCAGTCTCGCTGGTCGGAAAGAATGTCACGGCAGTTCAGGGAGACGTCTCAAACCTCGACGACCTCGATCGACTCTACGATGTCGTACTGAAGGCGAAGGGGCACGTCGATATTGTCTTCGCAAATGCCGGCGTCGTTGATCCTGTTTCGCTTACGAACTCGACTGCAGAATCCTATGACAAGCACTTCAACCTGAATGCACGCGGAGTTTATTTCACGGTACAGAAGGCACTCCCGCTACTTGCCGACAAAGGGTCAATCATCCTTTCTGGATCGGCCGCATGGCAGATGGGGATTCCGGGTTACGGCGCCTATTCGGCCACGAAAGCAGCGCTCGTCTCGTTTGTCCGCAGTTGGACCGCAGAGTTGGCCGGCCGTGGTATCCGAGCCAATGTAATCAGTCCTGGGCCCACCGAGACACCGATGATTCATGTCGGCTCAAAAGGGTCGCCTGAAGGCACAAGTGAATACTTCCGCAAGATGATCCCCATGGGGCGGCTTGGAACAGCTGATGAACTTGCATCGGCGGCGGTGTTCCTTGCCTCCGACGAGAGCAGCTTCATCACAGGCATCGACCTGCCGGTCGATGGTGGCACAGCTTCCAGGTAAGCCTGCCTGCGCCGAAGGCGGAGGAACAATCAACTGCCAACAATTCTCAGCATCGGCTGAGAACCAGGAGAATCGGCTGTTCGCGACCTTGCGGAGGCAGCCGCGATATCGCTGACAGAAGAAGGCCACAACGGAAAGACCTACGATCTGGTTTCGCCAGAGGTGTTGCGTGGTCCGGATGCGGCAGCTACATGGTCGAAGCTGCTGGGCAATGAAATCACTTACGGGGGACACGCAGATTTCGACGGATTCGAAGCGCACATGCGGAAAACGGGGGGTCCGAGTTGGCGGGCCTGGGATCTTCGGATTACGTTCGAGGGTTTCGTCGAGCGGGGATTCAGCAACACCGAGGACCAGGTGGCGCGCTTTGCTGCCTTGCTTGGGCACCAGCCGAGAGCGTACAGCAGCTTTGCTGAAGAATTGGCAAGGGAGTGGGCTGCGGCCTAAACCGCAACCTGGAAAAGCAAGTGTCAAAGGGAGCCACGCGAATGGACTTCCTGGTATGTGTCGATACGACCGCTGTTCGGCTCCCGGATCGAGAGCGAAAGGAATTAATTGAGCGCGAATGGATACGAGGCCGGGAGTTGCACGCTGGCGGTTTCCTGCGGAAGGCGTGGAGTCTGCCTGGCCAGAAAGCGAACGTCGGTATCTGGTCGGCACGCGACCCCGATCAGCTCACTGAAGCGTTGCAGAGTCTACCGATCTGGCCGCTGATTACCCTTGAGGTCACCCGTCTGGCGACTCATCCGCTCTTTGCTGAGATGGCTCGCGAAGGGATGGAGATGAGCAGTTCATTGGCGATCCGGCGAAGTCATCAGGCGACGATGTCATTTCAACGAATATGGACGGCGGCTGAATCGGGCCGATGGAGTTTTATGAATCACCCAATACTGTTCACTCCGATGCAAATCGGCAACTTGAAATTAGCCAACCGGATCGTGATTGCCCCGATGGCACAGTACTCGTCCGAAGACGGGCAGATGAACGATTGGCACCTGATGCACCTCGGTCAGCTGGCAAACTCGGGTGCAGGGTTATTAACAATTGAAGGAACTGCGGTCAGCCCCGAGGGGCGCACCACCTATGCTGACGTCGGGCTCTATTCGGAGGAATCCGAGGCCTCTATGGCTCGAGTGCTGCTTGGCGTTCGGCGGTGGTCGGACATACGGGTTGGGATCCAGATCAACCATGCCGGCAGAAAAGGGTCCAGGCAAAAGATGTGGGACGGCGGTTCGCAGATTCCGCCTGGCCAGCCAAATGGTTGGAAAACTTACGCCCCGTCACCGATCGCTTTCGCTGCTTCGGATACACCCCCCGTCGCCTTAGACCGCGATGGCCTGGCCGCAATTCGCAATGCCTTCGTGGCCGCAACGCGGCGCGCCACCCGGCTCGGGCTGGATTTCATTGAGATCCTTGGCGGGCACGGCTATCTGATTCATCAGTTCCTCTCGCCTCTCTCGAACCGCAGAGACGATGAGTACGGAGGCTCATTGGAAAACCGAATGCGCTTTCCGCTCGAAGTTTTCGAAACCGTGCGAGCCGCGTTTGCGCCCGAGCGCCCCGTTACGATGCGGGTATCCGGGACAGACTGGGTGGAAGGGGGATGGTCGATTGAAGAGACGATCGCTTTTGTCGAAGCGCTTCAGGCCAGAGGCGCCGCTGCGATCAATGTTTCAAGCGGCGGTTTGAGTCCGTCTGCGCAGATTCCGGTCGGACCCGGCTATCAGCTTCCCCTGGCGCGTGCAGTCAAGCAGGCGAACACGCTGCCGGTCATCGCCGTCGGTTTGATCACCGATTTCGAGCAAGCCGAGTCGATCCTCAGGTCGGGAGATGCCGATCTAATCGCGCTCGCTCGGGCCATGCTGTACGACCCTCGCTGGCCCTGGCATGCTGCTGCTCACTTTGGGACTCAGATCACGGCGCCAAAACAGTATCTTCGCTCCCAACCCAGTGGCTTGCGGAACTTGTTCGCTTGACTTCTGTCCTGCCGCTCAGAAGAGAGTTTCGAGATGAATCGGGAGTGAGCCCATCGCATCATCCATTTGAAGAACGGGCAATCTTTTGAGGGATGTTCTTCGCAAGGCCAGCCGCAAAACCCAGAACAAGTCGCCCCGAAGGGCGTACACAGAGGAAAAATATGATGCCGACATCTCTTGACGACCAGAGCTTCGCACAGCAAGGCGCAACCGTGTTTCATCCCATCAGCAAGGCGGACAAGACCGCGATGGCAGGCTTGCGGGCCATCGTCGAACCCAACAAAGGACAGTTGCGTGGAACTGCAGCCCGCGCGCCTTTCGACGCCATTATGGAGCACGTCGCGGTTCCTGAAGGCGTGACGTTTGAGGCTGGCACCGTGGGCGGTGTTCCGGGGTGGTGGTCGAAGCCGGAGAGCGCGCAGCCCGACGCAGTGATCCTCCACATTCATGGTGGGTGGTTCAACTGGGGTTCGGCGAAAGCCTTTCGCAATCTGGTCGGGCACCTCGCGATTCATGCTGGCGCATTTGCATTTACACCTGATTATCGGCTCGCCCCCGAACATCCTTTTCCGGCAGCTCCTGAGGACCTGCGCGCCTGCTATGCGGGCCTTATCGAACTTGGCTACGAAAAGATCGCCGTCACCGGCGACTCCGCAGGTGGGACCCTGGCTCTCGGTCTGCTTCTCTCGCTGAAGCCGTCTCCGTTAATCAATCAGGTGGTTCCCGTCGCTGGAGTTGCGCTATCTCCGGTGACGGACCTTTCGCTCTCTGGAGCAAGCTGGACGACACGCGTGGCAGCGGATCCTTACTTTGTCCCATCGCAGGCGGCCGAGCTGGTGAGGTCTTATCTGAATGGAGCCGATCCCAACGATCCTGCTGCCTCGCCGCTCCGCGCAGACTTAGCCGGCCTCCCCCCGATTCGTGTCCACGTCGGTGACGACGAAGTGTTGTTCGATGACTCGTTCCGTTTTGTCGACCGGGCACTGGCGGCCGGAGTGGATGCGCAGCTAGATGTTTGGGAGGGTATGGTGCACGGTTTCCCAGGCTCCGTGGGCCAACTGAGCGCCTCGACGCAGGCGCTGCGGCAGATCGGCTCGTTCCTTTCTGAACGCTTCACGAAAACCACAGCAAAGCGGGAAGCGTATCGCAGAACCGACCAGGAGTAGAAATGAAGATCGGAATCATAGGAGCGGGCAACATCGGATCAGTGCTTGCCCTGCATTTTCGCAAACTCCGTCATACCGTGTTGATCGCGAACTCGCGCGGTCCGGAAACGCTTTCTCAGATTGCGCAGAAGACAGGCGTAATTCCTGTTGATATTTCAGAGTCAGCAAGAGGAGTTGATCTGCTCGTCATCACAATCCCCATGAAAAGCGTGCCTTCCCTTCCGAAGGACTTGCTTTCCGATCTACCTATTTCATCGCCCATCATCGACACCGGAAATTACTATCCACTTCGCGATGGTGTGATTCCTGAGATTGAAAGAGGAGCGATCGAGTCCGAGTGGACATCTCTTGTTCTGGGCCGTCCCGTTGTCAAGGCGTTTAACAACATTGTGGCCGACAGCCTTCTCCACAAAGGTCTTCCGAAGGGCTCTAAGGGGCGGATCGCACTTCCTGTCTCAGGAGACCACATCAAGTCGAAGCAAATGGTAACGGCTCTTCTCGACCAGATGGGTTTCGATGCTGTCGACGCCGGCCCGCTTTCCGGATCCTGGCGCTACCAACCTGGAACGCCGGCATACTGCCCTGATCCCACGATCCAACAATTGCCATTACTGTTAGCAAGAGCCAGACGAGACAAGGCACCGGGGAATCGCGACCAGGCAGCGAAGATCATGGCCAAGCTGCCTCCCGATTTTTCGCCTCAGGAACTCGTGCGGGTCGCGCGGCTTTCTGCTGGCCTGGACATATTCAAGCCGAGAAGCTGGATTGCGGCATTGCATCTGGGCCTCGCGGCGCTGCGAGCTTAATGGCGCGGCAAATTGACACATTCATCTCTTTCGAACTGAGGACAAAATCATGCTGAAACTGAATAGCCTCGCACTCCGTGCTCTTGGCCTATTGCCGATAGTGCTCACCGCTCAGACGTTGGTGGCGTCCGCAGCTCAAGCCCAGACCGCCAACGATCATCGCGCGGACGAGACCGCGATCGAGCAGGTAATGAAGCAGTATCACGCCGCGATCCTCGCCCATGATGGAACCACGCTCTCCGGCTTGTTCCTGCCCGATGCCAATCTCTGGCTGAACGTTCTGACAGACTCCGCATACGCTAAGGCGCAGGCAAAGTCGGCAGCGGCCCAGAAAGTCCGCGTCAGCAGCTATCGCGACTTCGCGAAGTTAGTTTCAACGACACCCAAAAGTTTCGACCCGGAACACAGCAACGTCGTGATCCACACGGATGGCACTATCGCGGCTGTTTACTTCGAGTTTGTCTTCAACGTCGACGGGAAGGCCAACAATCGCGGCAGCGAAACCTGGCAGCTGGTCAAAGCGGCTGATGGATGGCGGATTGCGTCCATCATCTACTCATCAGAGCCGCCAGCGTAGCGGTAGGAACTGAGAATCGGAGACGTTATGAGGCTTCATAATCTCCGGCTGACGAGTCTTGCATGGCCGGACAACACAAATCGAGCGCATAGCAAGCTAGGAGGATGAATGGCAAACGTTAAGACAATCATTCAGCAGGCATACTCCGCATTCAACAAGCGGGATATCGACGGTGCATTAGCACTTATGACGGAAGATGTGAGCTGGCCCAAGGCTTCAGAGGGCGGCAGGGTTGTCGGAAAGGAAGAGATCCGTGCTTATTGGACTCGACAATGGGGTGAGTTCGATGGTCATGTCGAACCGCTGGCAATAACCGAGGAAGGTGAACGCAGGATCCGAGTCAGAGTGCATCAGATCGTCAGAAATCTTGAAGGGAATGTTCTTTCGGACAGCGAAGTTCTTCACATATTCACCATGAACAGGGGTCTTATTGCAGCCATGGACCTCGGGGATGAGGCCGATACAACGGGCCCGACTGCCGCATTTTCACATCGATCCTAACTTGCTACTACCGCCGAGCGTGAGGGAAGGAGAGCTTCCATGACTTCATTATCGCGTCGTGACGCGCTATACGCGTTGCTGTCCGCATCGATCGGAGGCGTCCTGCCTGCCAGGCCTCTAGACCCGGGTTAGCGCGACCTCGTCCGCTACGCGCACCGAAAGACATGATTTCGAGCCTGTGCGTGATCGGATACTTAAGGCGACTGCGAGTGGGACTGCCACTGGGGTAGCTTTCGCCGTCGCACACAACGGAAAGATCGCCTGGGAAGAGGGCTTTGGATGGGCGAATCGCGAGGCAGGCGTAAAAGCGACTTCTCATACGCCGTTCAACCTCGCATCCCTCACGAAACCCTTCACCACTACGACACTCATGACCCTGGTTGCAGAGGGCAAACTCTCTTTGGACGAGCCCGCAAACAACTACCTTTCAAAAAGCAAGATCGTTGGCACGAACGGAAACGCGGATGCCGCTACAGTGCGGCAGCTAGGGGCGCATGTGAGCGGACTGCCCACGATGTTCGCGATGCACGATAGCAACGAAGCCAACCTCGCTCTCAGTCCTGAGGAGTTTCTCGCAGAATATGGAAGTCTCGCGTTCCCGCCCGGGTCTTGTTATGAATACAGCAACATTGGTTTTGCAGCGCTGAGTGCCATCGCGTCGAACCTGACAAGTGTGGAGATCGGAACTTTAATGACGCAGAGAGTCCTGACACCACTTGGCCTCGACGACAGCTTCTTTGGAACGAGTGTTGCGCGGCTTCCAACGTGTGCGGTGCGATACGATTCCTCGGGAAACCCGATCCCGGACTACACAACTGCGACGCCCGCGTCCGGAGAGCTGTACGCAAGCGCTCACGACCTCGCGCAGTTCGCGATGTTTAACGTGAAACGTCGTGGTCGCGCGCAGATACTGAACGATCACTGGATTGAAGAACTTCACAAGCAGGTTTTCGTTGGCCCTTCGGGCATCGCGACTACATTCGGCTGGTTTACCACACATCTGAAGTCCGGCGAACAAGTGATCTTCAAAGGCGGCGGCCAGCCGGGTGTTGCGACTGCTCTCTTTATGATCCCTTCGCAAAACTTTGCATGCCTGGTTTTGACCAACCGAACAGACGGGAGAGAGCTATGTCTGGGCGTGTGCAATGAAATCCTCTCGAGCTATTTTCCCGAGTGGCGCCAGTTGGAAGAAACGGCTGGACCCACCCCGTCGCCATTCGTAATGACATCCAGCTTGGGCGGCCATTGGCAGGGAACCCTCACAAACGACGGTGCAAAGATGCAGGTACGGCTGAAGATCGAATCCTCCGAATCGGCCACGCTGCAACTCGACGACAAACCTGCGGAGAAGGTCACCGAGATGCATTTAGACGGGGTAGGGTTCACAGGAGGGTCCAATGGCGTGATCGAATCCCCGGATGCAAGACGCACCGGAGCGAAGGCGCTGAGTCTCAAGCTAATTCCGCACGAAGGAATGCTGGTGGGGAGGATCCTCGCAACAGACTCCAAGACTGTGATGCTGCCCTACGTTCTCAGCTTGAATCGAGTGCCCGCTTGAACGCCGTCCGAAGAGAGATAACTCTCGACCTTGTGCCACGCCTCGATCACGGCGAAAGCAAGAGACCATCACGCTAACATCAAAATGGAGGCCTGACCTTGAATCGCATTATTGCTTCGATCAGAAACTTCGGCGAGGATGCACGCTTCGCCATCAGGCAGTTCCGTCGCGCTCCGGCGTACGCCATCTTCACCATACTGGTTCTTGCCCTCGGCATCGGCACAGTCACAGCCATGTTCGCTATCAGTTATGGCGTCCTACTGAAGCCGCTGCCGTTTCGGGCCGACAGCCAGTTGTTTGACGTCGTTGAGAGCACCGCTAAAGGCGATGAGACTTTCGCAGCCTCCTACTCCGAGATCACGCAATTGCAGCAGGCAACCGCGAACATTGCCGATGTCGCATTCGCCTCGAACTATGTAAACATCATCGACGCTCCTGCCGGCGCGGAAATGATCTCCGCGGTGACAGCCAGTCCCAACCTCTTTAATGTGCTGGGCGTTGAGCCAATCATTGGACGCGGCTTTACGCCGGACGAAGCAATCTCCGACCATCCCAATGTCGTGCTATTGAGTTACGACATCTGGCAGCGCAGTTTCGCGGGTGATCGCAACGTATTGGGAAGAACGGTACACATCGGCCCAACTCCAGAAACCGTCATCGGCGTCATGCCCAGACAATTCAGCTATCCCATGGGCGACATCCGCCCGGAAGTCTGGGTCCCGATCGAGCGCACTGCCCTGGCCTCAAAGCCCGACGGTCCCTATGGGTCGACCTGGCATCCGATTGTTCGTTTGCATACCGGCGTTCCGCCCCAAGCGCTAGAGAGTTCGCTGGCACATGCGCATTCGCAATTTGCGAAGAGTGACGCTCCGAGCCGGTTCCGCCTGGTGAGCCTCCACGATCAGCTGGTGCGCCATGTTAGGCCCGCGCTTCTAGCCCTTGAGATAGCGGTGGCCATCGTCTGGCTAATCGCCTGCAGCAATGTGGCGGGCCTGCTTCTGGCGCGTGTTGCGGCGCGCCGCACTGAGATAGCGGTGCGCTCCGCGCTGGGTGCCGGCAGGCGCCGCATGGTTGCGCAGTTTCTCACTGAGTCGCTCTTGCTCAGCACTGCTGCGGCAGTCGGTGGGCTGGGAATTGCCGCCCTCATCCTGCGCATATTCCGCCACATTTTGACCACCGCGCTTCCGATGGCACAAAACGTTCGGCTCGACTGGTCCATTTTTGCAGGCCTTGTCGTTCTCACCCTCCTCACAGCCCTCGCCTTTGGTACCGTGCCCGCGCTCCTCGCTGCGTGGGCAGGCACTGAAGCAGGCTTGAGGAATAGCGGCCGCAGCCAATCCGGCGATCGCCGCCACAACCGGGCGCGCGCCGTACTCCTCGTCAGCGAAGTTGCCCTATCCATCGCCTTGCTTACTGGCGCCGGCCTCATGATGCGCACTATGTACGCCCTGCGCCATGTTCCGCTGGGCTTCCGCACCGACCACCTTCTGGTCACCAGCCTGACCGCGCCCGGCGATCTTTATAAGGATCAGAACATCGGCTCCGCCGCCTGGCAGCCGCTGCTCGATGCGGTGCGCCAACACCCCGCCGTCAAAGGTGCGGCACTCTCCACAGTCATGCCACTAAAGCACCCCGTCGAGTGGCTGACCCTCGTCTACAAGACCAACTGGACCGAAGACAATGTCGCTGCCGTCGTTCGCGCCGCCTCACCGGGATTGATGGATGTGCTCGGCATACGCATGCACAGCGGCCGTTTCTTCAACTCAAGCGACACCGCCTCCAGCATCCCGGTAGCAGTCGTCAATCGCGTATTTGTTGATCGATACCTCGGCGGGGGTGACGCGCTCGGCAAGCAGTTTCGATATGGAAGAAAACCTGTCACAGCAACGGTCATCGGGGTCATTGACGATATCCACCAGGACTCCCTGACCGAAACCAGCCGGCCCGAATTCTATATCTGCATCCCGCAGATAGCACGCGACAATCCACTCTACTTGACGATCGTTAGCAAATACATGGAGATTGCCATCCGCACTGAAGTTGCTCCGGGCACGATGATCGCCGAGTTGCGCCGCCAGATCGCGGCAGTCAATCCCCATCTCGCCATCGGCGAATTCTCCACCATGTCTGAAGCCGTGGAAGACTCCATCGGTGCGCAGAAACTGGCTGCCGGAGTCGTGAGCGTTTTTGGCGGCCTTGCGCTGCTCATCACCCTCGTCGGTCTCTACGGTCTGCTCACCTACATGGTCGAACAGCGGACCCGCGAAATCGGCATTCGCATGGCCCTGGGCGCCGACCGCGCCGCCGTGATCGGTATGGTCATGCGCCAGGCTCTGCTGCTCATGGCTCTCGGGGCCACGGCCGGAGTTTGCATCGCTCTCTGGAGCAACCGCCTCCTGCATTCATTCCTCTACGGCGTCACCGCATCCGATCCCTGGGCTATCACTCTGACACCGCTTGGGCTCGTCCTCTGCGGATTGGTCGCCGCCGCTGTCCCCGCGCGTCGCGCTGCCCGCTTGGACCCCGTTGATGCGCTCAGAGCAGAGTAGAACCGTCTGGCTCATTTAGACTCCTGTACTGCAGTTGTCCAAAGCTCAGACTCAGTCCGTCAAGCTTCTGGAACCGCCACCATTTCGGCGATTGCTATGTAGTCAAGTCACTCAACAACATCGGATTCGATGGAAAATTCGGCACACTATTTCACAGGGAGGCCTATGCATACTGTTCGCCCCGGGTCACCGGTCGATTCCCCCAACGCAATCTCGACGCCGCCGGCAATTGAGATTCGCGCGCTTGCGCCCGGTGATGACAGCACCGCATTCCGGACGCTGAATGAAGAGTGGATCACTCGGTATTTCACTCTTGAAGCCAAGGACCGCGAGACCCTCAACGACCCCTTAAACTCGATTCTCCTGAAAGACGGTCACATCTTCATGGCATACGCCGGAGCCGAAGCTGTCGGATGCGTCGCGCTGATCCCCATGCGGGATGGAATTTACGAGCTTTCCAAGATGGCGGTTTCTCCGCCTCTGCGCGGCAGAGGCCTCGGACGCCGTTTGCTTCAGCATGCCATTGCGCAGGCCAAATGCCTCGGCGCCAAGTCCCTGTTCCTTGGCAGCAATACACGCCTCAAGGATGCTGTTCACTTATACAAATCGGTCGGGTTTCGTCACGTAAATCCTGAATCCCTTCCGCCAATGCCTTATAGTCGCGCCGATGTCTTCATGGAAATGTCGCTGGAGTGAGGACCGCAAAGATGGCCCTGGCTCCGTTCAAAGAACAAGTTTACGGGATCGATTCTGAGATCAGGTTCTGTTCTATTTCTCTCTCATTTCGCAAAGAGGGATGCATTCGTAGTCTATTTTGGAGCGTTCCTATGAAGTCATTGTTCTTGTCTGCGGTTCAGTCAGCCATATCTTTCTTCGCTATTTCAGCAGGATTCGTTTCTGCATATGGTCAGGCGCCGATCACACCGTCGGTCGATCTTCGAGATGCGCCGCGGAAGCTTCTTCATGCAACCGAGATAATTCCAGTCCGTCCCGGTGCGATGACGCTCGCTTATCCCAAATGGATCGGAAACGAACATGAATTGGGACCGATCGGACAGCAAGCGGGCCTGTTTATTACTGCTCATCGGGATGGTCGTCCAACAGCCATGCGGATGCGGAGGGAACGCGACCCGATCGACCTTTACGTTTACCACATCACGGTTCCGCGTGGAGTTACTTCCATTGAATTGAAAATGGACTTCATCACCTCAGCCATCGACGGGACCGGGCGGGATCGACCGATGCAAACATAGCGGTGCTGGACTGGAATACAGTATTGCTCTATCCGTACGCAGGTCCGTCCACACATGTAGCTTCTCTTGAGATTACCCATCTAAGCCTGTTTCGAATCCACAACTTATTTCCTCCCAATACCTTCGGAAATATCCGCAAAGCAGATAGTGCAAGGGCGCATGCCCGCACTTGCAGCGGATTACAAAACTGTCATTTTCGCGTAATGCTGGCGTCCTTTTCGCGGTCCTAGACTTGGCCCATTGGTGGAGCCCTACCGCTGCGCCATCTTCTGCAATCGAAGAGAAAGCATCCTCCCGTTTCATGTTCAGTTCCCGGGCCCACCATGCCGGCATGTCGAAGGACAAGCCGAAGCGACCTCAACCTGCACGGCCGACTCCGGGTCACGTTATCGAAGAAACCTCAAGAGGAGAAAAATCCATGTCCGCGAAAACTTATCGCAAGCATCCTGGGATTAACCCTTTGCATCTGCTCGCCGGCGTGCTGGCGACAGGGCTCAGCGTTCCGGCGCTTCTGGGTCAGTCCGTACCGTTCCCGACTTACGTACCCGGCGCGCAGACGGACGGCAGCTTCGTCGTCGCTAGCGGCCAAGTCATCACCCCGGCCGGTACCTATGTCAACCTCGGCACCACGACCCGCGCCAAGGCTATCGCACTCAATCCAACTGGCAATAACACCGCTGCCGTGCTTCAGATGGGCGCTCCGCAGGTCGTCACGGTCTTCAACACCAAGACCGGCGCTATAGTGCAGACCTTCAAGCCGACCATCGGCGCAGGCGGCAGCTCCACCGGTATCACCTATACTCCGGACGGCAAGTACCTTTTGTTCAGCCAGGATGGCGATTACGGTCCGTCTTACTTTGCGGTGGCCAGCGTCAGTGTGAGCGGTATGCTCACCAATTTCGCCAACGTTGCGGTTCCGATCGCCGTCGACTCCACCGGCAAGTTCACCAACGTCACTTGCTTCGGCGTCGATTACTCGAAGGTACAGCAGGGGCTACCAGCCAAGGGCGTCAGCCCTTCGGGAACCACAGGCAGCTTTAATATTCCCTGCGGCTACTCCGTTTCGCTCTTCTCCGATCAGGCGCCTACCTCCTATCCCATGGGCATCGCAGTCTCGTCGGATGCCACGACCGCATACGTAGTGCTGGACAACAACGACACGCTAGCCAAGATCACACTGGGCGCCACGCCAGCCAAGAGTGCGGAGATTCGCGTGGGTAACGTTCCGCATAGTGTTGTGATCTCGCCGGACGGCAAGACCGCCTACGTCTCCAACGAAGCTGGCCGGATCGCCATCGCGAACGACTTCCAGGAGTATTCCAATGGCACCCCGGTAGTCGCTGAATATCCAACCGGCAGTCTGGCGAAGGGCACCATTTCCGTGGTCAACATCGAAAACGGATCCTTCGCGGTCACAGGCGAAATCAAGGTCGGCCACCATCCGACAGGCATGGCCCTGTATGGCAAGAACCTGCTCGTCGCCAACACGTATGACGACACCATCTCGGTGATCGACACGGGCAGCAACACTGAGGTGGGAAAGATCAGCCTCGGGCTGCCGATCGGCGTACCCGGCGAATGGAAACCGGCTTACGGCGCGGGCCCGAACTCGATCGCCGTCGATGCCAAGAACAACATCGCCTACGTCGCGCTCTACAATGCCAACGCCATCGCGGTTGTCGACCTCAAGAACTGGTGGGGATCGAATCCCGTCAAGGGCATGATCCCGGTGGGCTATGCGCCGGCCTCGGTTGTGCTGGACGCGGCGAACAAGCAGCTGCTGGTTGCCAACGACAAGGGCTGGGGAACGACGGGCAACCCGAATCCCTTCGCGCCAGACGTGACCAACGCGCCACAAACCGACAATTCAGTTGCCTCCGAATTTGGTTCTCCAAAAGCCCTGAACACTCACCAGGACCTTGGCTTCGTCAGCATCGTTCCGATCCCGAGCAACTCGGCTCTGGGAATGATGACGCACCAGGTCTTCCAGAACAACCACTGGGATCTGGCGGAGAATATCTGGTCGGCGGGCGGCGGCGATAAGCATAAAAAAGAGGTCGTAATCCCCGAAAGGATCGGCGATCCCTCGAAGATTAAGCACGTCTTCGTGATCATCCGTGAAAACCGCACCTATGACCAGATGCTGGGCGATGTGACTGCAGGAAACGGCGATGCCTCGCTGGCGACTTTCGGCGACAACTCGACCTATACCCCGTATCCCCAGGTATCGCCCAACGCGCACTCGCTGGTGACTCGTTTCCCACTCTTTGACAACTTCTACGACCCGAGCCGCCAGTCAGCCGACGGTCACAACTGGATCGTTCAGGCCATGGCGCCTTACTCCGACGACGTCCAGTCGCCGGACTGGCTCCGCGACTACCCCTCCAACGGTGGCGATGCGCTTGCTTACCAGGAGAAGGGTCACCTCTGGGATACTGCGGATAAGGCCGGCGTCTCCGTGAAGAACTACGGCGAATACGTCGAGTACAACACGTTTAACGTGCCCGGCTGCACGTTGAACAGTACCTATACGAGTTACGCGAGTGCTGGCTCTGGTAGCGCTGGTGGTGGCAAAGTCTCCGGTACTGCAACATTGCCATTCACTCAGTCGATAAGCTGCGAGCCGTTGTGGATCGATTTCTTCAACGACGTACAGGCCTATGAGTCCGGCCAGGAGAGCCAGCTCTACAACTACAACTTCATCACTTCGTACACCCCGCTCCCGAACCTCTACAAGGACACGGTTCAAAACTATCCGCAGTTCGATTTGAACATCCCCGACCAGTACCGCTTCGATGTCTGGCAGCAGGACTTCAATCATGACGTTGCAGCCGGTAAGGTACCCCAGTTGGAGTTCATGTGGATCAGCTCTGACCACACCGGTGGGCCGCCGAATTCAGCAGCCATGCAGGCCGATAACGACCTGGCCCTTGGCCGCTTTGTCGACGCCATCAGCCACAGCCCGATCTGGAAGGACTCGGTAATCTTTGTCGAGGAAGACGACGCGCAGACCGGCGTCGACCATGTCGACGGTCACCGCAGCCCGGGCTATGTCATCAGCCCCTACGTCAAGCAGCAGGTGAACACAGATGGCACCGGCGCCGGTGTCGTCGCAGACAGCACCTTCTACACGCAGGTCAACTTCACCCGCACGATCGAGCAGATTCTGGGTATTACGCCCATGAACCAGAACGACCTCGTGGCCTCGCCGATAAGCGAAATCTTCATCGACAATCCACCGGTGAGGAACTTCCTGCCATGGGCGCACGTGCCGAACGGCGTCCCGCTGAACTATGGCGTGACCCAGACTCCGACTGAAACCTCCATCCCCGGTGCAACCGCTTCGGTCAGTCCCGTCTTCTACCCGGGCATGACCCCCGCGGCAAAGACCCTGATGGCTGGCTGGATGAAGAAAAAGGCGGAGATCTTCGCCGGCAAGTACCAGAAGCCGGACTCCGAAGATCCGGACACCGTCAACCACATGATCTGGTACGAAATGACCGCGTATAAGGTCCCGTTCCCCGGCGAAAAGAAAGTTCGCGCGGCGAGCACGTTCAACCATGCTGCACCTACCAAAGCCGACGACGACGACTAAATCGCATGCAGGCTGAAAGGGCCCTCTCCCCCGAGTACCGGGGAGAGGGCTTTTTGTTTACATCTCAACCGCAAAGCCCAACCGGCTTCAAACCTGCCCCGCCACTGGCGTCAACATTATTGCGCGGGTCATTCTCCCGACAACGCAAGTGAGGCTGACACGAATGAGCTGGAGCGGATGAGAATGCCAGCATGATGTGAAGATTACAGATTTGTCATCCTGGACAAGAGACCGGCATGTTGAGCGTGACCCGCGTGCCGTGTCCCGGCTGACTCGATATCTCCGCATGACCGCCGTGGAGCACGGCAATACTCTGCACGATCGGCAGCCCCAGTCCGGTGCCCCCCGAAGCCTGGGAGCGAGACGAGTCGACCCGGAAGAAGCGATCAAAAACCCTCGGCAAGGCCTCCGCCGGAATGCCGATGCCGGTGTCGGAGACCTCGATGCGAATCGTGGAAGAGTTGGCATTGGTCCCCAACGTGACTGTTCCTCCGGATGGCGTGTTGGCAAGAGCATTGGAGACCAGGTTCCCCACTGCCCTCTGCACCAGAGTGCGGTCCAGTTCCGCAATGACAGGTTCGTCGGGTGCCGAAGTCGTAAGCGCGACGCCGCCGTCTGCGGCCGAAGCTTCGTAATACTCCTGCACTCCGGCAAGCAATTTGCCCACATCCACGCGCTCGCGGCGCAAATGGTTTAATGGGCTCTCAGTACGCGCGAGAAACAGGAGGTCACCAATCAGATCCGACAGACGCACCGATTCTTCCAGGCAGGACTCGATCACCTCGCGATATTCGCCGGCGGTGCGCGCATGGGCCAGGGCAACCTCTGCTTCACCTCGAATGTTATTCACCGGCGTGCGCAGATCGTGCGCAATATCGGCCGAGAATCTTGAAATGCGCTCGAAAGATTCTTCCAGGCGATCCAGCATCTGGTTGAAGGTACTCGCGAGGGATGCCAGTTCGGAGGGATACCCTTCCGGATGAATGCGTTCCCGCAGGTTCGTCGAACTGATTTGGCGCGCGGTGATTGCCATTTCTTCCACGGGGCGTATGCCGCGTTGGGCGATCTGGTACCCGACCAATGGGAAAATAGCGAAGGTCGCCAACAGAATGGCCCAGAACCAAAGCCGGTAACGAGCCAGCAATTCTTCCTTCTGGGAGACATCAATCGCAATCTGAATGGTGTCAGTTTGAGTGACAGGGAAACCAACCGGCGCTGGTGCGCTGGCAACGCGGAAAGCCTTGCCGTTCCTGCCTTTCATCCGGATGGTGCGGCCAGGATGGCTTTGGGTTTGCCTGGCCAATTGCACCACGTCCACCTGACGCGCCATGCCTGGCGTGATCAACAACTGCTTGTTTCGTTCATCCAGCAGGCGAATATAGAACTGCTCGTATCGCCGCGCGGCCGATTCCAACTCAATCTCCTCAAGCAGCGCGTCCCGGTCGTCGGGTCTTTCCCGCAACATGGTGCTCAGGACGTGCACCTTGTCCGCGAGAAACAAATCTGTGCTCTTCTCCAGTTCGCTCACCAGCACCAGATAGAGACTGATGATGGCGAAGAAGACCAGAAACAGGCCTGCGAGAGCGTAGCCGGCGGTTAGCCGGAAGGCCAGGGATTTCCACAAACGCGAGACTGGCGCAAGTCTCCTATTCAGATTCCAAAACATAGCCCGCGCCTCGCACGGTGTGGATCAATTTGAAGGGGAAAGGATCGTCCACCTTGCCGCGAAGCCTGCGCACATTGACGTCCACGACATTGGTGTCGCTGTCAAAGTTCATGTCCCAGACTGCTTCCGCGATCAGGGTACGCGATAGCACCTCGCCCGCGCGCCGCGCCAGTAGCGACAAAAGAAGGAACTCCTTGGAGGTGAGATCGAGCCGCTGACCGGCGCGCGTCGCACGCTGCCGCAACGTATCGATTTCAAGGTCAGCCAGGCGGAGCGGCTCCTGCGCGCGCGGCGGTCCACGGCGCAGCAGAGAACGCACGCGCGCCAGCAACTCGGAAAAGGCAAACGGCTTCACGAGATAGTCGTCTGCTCCCAGATCGAATCCGCGCACGCGCTCGTGCACTGCATCGCGAGCTGTGAGAAACATGATCAGCGCGCGCCGGCCTTCCTGGCGCAGGCACTTGAGAACCTCCCAGCCGTCGAGCCCAGGGAGCATCACGTCGAGGATGACGAGATCGAATTCCAATTCCATCGCGAGGTGCAAACCATCCAACCCATCTTCGACGACATCGACAACGAATCCCGCTTCTCCAAGTCCCTTCTTCAGGAAGTTGGCCGTCTTGACCTCATCTTCGATAACCAGAATTCTCATGATTTGCCTGCCTCGACCGAGATTTTTGATGAAGACGGCTCGTCCGCTTAGAACTGCAAACGCAACGCGAACTGAATCTCGCGCGGGGTGCCGGTTCCAAGCGGGGTTGTGCTAGCCGTGGACACCTGCGACTCAATGCTCGCGGGCGCTGTCGATGTCGCCGGAAGCCAGATCTCTTCCAGCGGCAAACTATATTGGGCGCGATTGAACAGATTGAATGTCTCGCACCTGAATTGAAGTTGGGCGCGTTCACTGAGGAGAATCCGCTTGGAGACCCCCAGATCGGTTTGCCACAGACCCGGGCCAACGGCAATATTGCGCGGCGTGTCACCGTAGCCTGGGCCCGGAACCACGGTAAAGGCCGCGGGGTTGATCCAGTTTTCGATTGTTCCACTGATCCACTTTCCGCCTGGTGGCGTAAGCGATACTCCGGGAACCAGATTCGGACGCTGATTGGTCGTATAGCCGGTGGCGACCGTCGAACTGGAGCGGGAGTAAGTGACGTTGAGCGGGGTACCGGTCCGCGCAGCAACGATGTCAGTCAGGCTCCAGCGGCCAAAGATTGCGCTGGCGATTCCAGGTTGAGAAAGGAAAGGCTTTCCGGGGCCGAAGGGAAGATCGTAGACGACGTTGGCATTGGCGACTTGTCGCGCGTCAAAGTCCCCTGAGGCGCGCTCACAAGGCATACAGGCTGGGTTCTGAGGATTGTCGGAATCTCCCCCTCCGGGTGCATCTTGGTCGATCTCGTGTGTGTAGGCATAGTTGGCAGAGACGAGCAGCCCATGAGTAAAGCTGCGCTGAAGACTGGCGACAAACCCGTCATAGGAGCTGCTGTTGGCATTGCCCCGCCACCTTACCTGGCCAAAGGCAGGATAAGGACGTAGGCCGGTGGTGGGGTCGATGAGGTTGACATACGCGGTGATCAGCTCGAAGGTGCCTTTGCTTCCGACATAGGAGAGTGTGCCGACCATATCGTGGGGAAGCGCCCGCTGGATGGAAAGTCCCCACTGGCTGACATACATATCTTTACGGTTGCGGTAGTCGGCATTGGCCGACAGCGTGCCGGGGCCATTCAGGAAGGGTGTGATGGGATACGAAAGCCCGTTGGTTGATTTTGCGCTGAGCGAGTACACGCCCACTTCGTTCTTGATGGGAACGTTCTGGTCATCGAGTTGCCCGTCGCCGTGATAGATGCCGAAGCCCGAGCGAATGACGGTTTTGCCGCCCAGCGCCTTGGGCGCCCAGGCAAATGAAACCCGCGGGTCGATGTCCAGCGTGTTGGGATTCCCGAAACTGGCTCCCACGCCGCAGAAGCCGGCTGCGCCGCAGGTCGCAAAGTCGAAGGGGTCGGCCTTGCCGTGAACCTCGTGAAAAATGTTGTAAAAGGTGTAGCGGACGCCAAGATTCAGAGTGAGGTTGGATCGAAGCTTCCACTCGTCCTGCGCATAGGAGTATGCCTCCGTCTTGCGCAGGCCGTTGATCGGCAGCGGGTCGTTATAGGTGGCCGAACTGACGGAATTCCCAAGAAAACTCGCAAGAGATGAGTATGTGACAGTTCCGTTTTGTGTATTTCCCTGGTCGAGCTGGATGCGGCGGACCTCCGCGCCGAACTTAAGAATGTGCGTGCCGCGGACGATCGTCATGTTGTCGATATAGGAGAAAGAATTGCCCACGCCGGTGGTGCCCTCGTTATTGGACAAGGTGGTGAGACCGGCGATGGCGATCGAGTAAGGGAGGTTTGTGAATCCCTGATTGGTGGTGAAGACGGTGCTGCGATTGAATCCGAATTTCAATTCATTCACTAAGGTCGGCGAGAAGATGTGCAATGCTTCGAGTTCCCCGTTCACCGGGCGGGAGGTAGTAAGCTGCCGGTCATCCAGGTTGTCGGAGGGGACATCCTGGTAAGCGGCATCGAAATTGAAACGAAGGTAGGCCGTATCGGTTGAGGAAAAATGATGATCCAGACGCAGCATGGCCGAGTTTTCGTGGTCCAGTTGCTGTCCCGCCCCGGTGAACTGGTCGATATCCGTGGCGTAGGGCGTAAGCCCTGTCGTGGGAAAGGCGGCGATGATCGGCGCCAGCGCAGGGTTGGCGGCGGCTACTTGAGCACCGAAGTCCTGGGTCGGCGCATATCCTAGAAGCGGCTGGCCGTAGTTCTGGTGCAGTCCTTCATACGTGGCGAAAAAAAAGCTGCGATCGCGGATGAATCGCCCGCCAACTTCGCCGCCGAACTGGTTGAGGCGGAAAGGGAGCCGGGTCGGCAATATGGGGTTGCGTGCGTCAAGAATGTCGTTGCGGAGATACTCGAACAGGCCGCCGTGCAAGGTATTGGAGCCGTACTTCGAGGCCACGTCGACCTGTCCGCCGGGCGTGCTTCCGTTTTCCGCAGTGAACAACATCGTGTCGATGTGAAACTCCTGGATGGCGTCGGCCGGAATCGCAAGCCGGACAAAGCTCTGTTGCGCCTGGTTGACGATGTTGGTGGCGTCGATACCGTCGTAGGTGAAGTTGTTGTCATCCAGGCCGCGCCCGCCGAAGCGGATGCTGCGCTGGTTGCTGCCACCCGTGTCAACGGCGCCGGGAGAGAGCGCGGTCAAGGTGGACCAGTTTCTCCCGTTCAGAGGGAGGTCGCCGATTTGCTTCGACTCGGTTTGTGCGCCAAGTTCGTCCGTCGTCTTGTCGAGTTGAGGAGTCACGCTTGAGACTGTGATCCGCAGATTGGCAGAGGCGACCCGCATCACTGCATCGAGGGTGCGTGTTTGCCCCACAGTCTGGATCACCTGATCGAAGGTCAGCGTGGCAAACCCTTGGTGGGTGAACGTTACCGTGTAGGCCCCTACGGGGATTTCGGGAATCTCATAGGTCCCAGTGCGTGAAGTGTCGGTTTCGCGAGTCAGCCCGGTGTCCGGACTCGAGACCACGACATGAATGCCGGGAACCACGGCGCCTGCGCTATCGGTCACAGTTCCGCTCAGGCTGGCTCTATCAACCTGGGCGAATCCCTGGGCGGCCAGGCAAAGGAAGAACAATGCTGCAGGGGCAAACGAGGATACGAACGAAAAAAGACGTTTTGTGTACATCTTGGCCTCTCGAAAAAGGATCGGTGCCGCCGGAAGTTAACGGAGTGCAGGTCTGACAATGGCCTGTCTGCAGGGCATATTGAGCATCGCTTCGATGATTCTGGCGTTCTTGTGCTGAATTCAGAAAAAAAACACGATGAGCGGATTGGGCGCGCCCGTAAGTCCATTTGATCAGCGGATTCTGAGTTTGAGACGCGAACTTTGACGTTTCTCGAAATTGCGATGAATTCTTCGTCAATTGCAAACCTGTAATTCTTCTGATCCGCAACTCGCAGCCTTCGCCCTAACCATTATTGTTGGCATTGTAGTATTGCGAGTCTGGCCCGCCAGAACTGGAGAGAAATCGGCATCGCGTCAGGACAGCAGGCTCGAATTCAGTCGATCGCGAGTTATGGCAACCGCGACGGAGCCAGGCCCAATACGAAGTTCGTTCGTAATGCTGCCGTGCTGGCAGTTGGCTGGATCTCACTGAGCCCCGGCAGCGCGAATTGCCGGTAACTGTTTTTCTGCCCTGAAGCCGCCACCTGGATAAACTCAACTGACTGCGGGGTGTCGGGGATGCGCGCTCCAAACCAATGCGGATCCTCGCGTTGCGCCCAGGTCACGAGCGCAAGCACCGAACCTGCCGGATAAGCCGGAGCTGCACCATTCGTACCGCGGGCATGCACGGCTTGCATGGCAGTGTCGTTTCCATAGAGCGTTGCTGTCGTTTTGCTCTTCGGGTCAACGTACATGGTGACCGCGTTCCATTTCAGCGGATCATACGGCAGGCTCGCAGGAAGAGCAGCAGCCCTGTTGTTGAATACTTCGTTGTGGTTGACGAGGGCGACGGCCGTAATGGGCAAGGTGTAGACGTAGTCATTGCCCCGCACTGGTGCGTGGCAGCCAGTGCATTCATTCACAAAATGCGCATCTTCGCCGTAAGGCTTCAAATCGAGACCGCGCCACCGGCCCCAGGTCCATCCGTCCGTATCCTTGTAATCCTGAGCATTCTTCAGCATCAGTTCCACCTGTACGAATTCACCGGGGTGCATCAGCCCATCCGGGCCAAGTTCCTGCTTCCACGCAACCTTGGCAAATCGCGTTCCGTCCGGCCAAGGCGAGATGTTCCCCGACTGAGCGGCCTTGATAGCGATGTCATTGCCAAGAACGAACCGGAAGGTGTTGTTGTCCCCGCGATCGGTTGTGCTTAGTACTTTCCAGTTCTCAAAGCTCGGATCAAATGGAAAACCATTGAACTCACGCTGTGCCGCGAGAGGAGCGGGTGTAGTTTCTGCTTTGGCAGTGGCGTCTTGCGTCATCGCGTTTGCTTGGATGGGTGCATTTGTCCAGGGAGCAAGATACGCTTTGAGTATTGCCAACTCGATGGGCGTTACTACCGCCTCCGGATGCAGTTTCTTGAAGCTCGGCAGCGGCATCGCTCCGAGCTGGATCATGTTCACAGCCTCGTAAAGCGTTGCCTTCTGCACAGCCGCGGGTTTGGAGCCCAGGGTAGAGAAGTTCAAGTGTTCACGCGCGGTCAGGATGTCGTGCCGTACCAACCAGTACGCAGGTACGACTTGGTCAAACCACGAGAGCTGCGGCTGATCAGAGTGGCAACTATAGCAATCCTTCTCGAGGATGAGCAGAATCTGTGGCGGCGGCTGCAACTCGGCCGTCGCCGGCCTTGTCGGAATTGCAGGGCGCACTGCCTGAAGGGCGACAAATATGGCCGCTCCGCCAACGATCAACCAGCCAAACGTCTTCATTTTTCCTCCTTCGCGCTCAGGACCGGCGCGCTTGAACCACTGAATCACGGCCATACAGAATCGCGCCAATAGGATTGGAATTCCGTCCGAATCGATCCTTGGCAGAGGAATCCGGTCGCCGACGGCTAGGAGCCGGATGAAGTAGGGTGTGACTTGACGCACCCGGTTCTCGCTAACGATGCAGTGATATCCTCGTCCGTCGCCGATAGTCTTGCTGATGCGGAAAAGTCACGCCCCGCAATCAGCTGAACAAGTCTCATGAGTTTTCTGGGTGCTAACATTTGGCGCCTGCGTTTGGGTTTGGAAAAGTATCTTGATTGTCTTCTTCGCTTCCGTCGACGCAGGCGAAATCCTTCTCAACCAGGAGCGCAAGTGACCCGAGATCTCCTAGACTGATATCTTCGGCCATTCCAACCTGGTCAGTGACGCCCCACGCATTGGCCCGATCGGCGGGGATTTGAACCGTCACTTTGTTTCCGGCGTAGTGAACAGTTGTATGGCTCACCCCCGGCTCTTGTTGCAAGGCATAAGTGAACCTGGCAGTTGCCTCCGGCGCAAAATGGATAGTTTCTTCCAGGCAATCGCCTGACAGGAGTCTTGCAACTTCCGACCGGGATATCCTGAACCGCAGGGAATTCCCCTTAATGCGTACCTTCATTCCCTCTCTCCCATTGATGACGGCGTATATCCTGCGATGCGTTCGCTGCCGTGGTAGATATTAAAATGGCCCTCTCGCAGGAACCCGACGAGGGTAATGTCGAATTCCTTCGCAACCTGGACCGCAAGGCTCGATGGAGCCCCTACGGCTGCAACCATTGGAATCCCACCCATGAGCGCTTTCTGCAGAAGCTCAAAGCTGGCGCGTCCTGACAGCAATAGCAAGCAATCTCGCAAAGGCGTGCGGTCTGCAAGGAATTCAGAGCCTATGAGCTTATCCACCGCGTTGTGGCGGCCTACATCCTCGCGAAGCGCCAACAGATTCCCCGCCGAGTCGAACAGCCCTGCCCCGTGCAAGCCGCCAGTGCGGTTGAAGAGCCCCTGCGATGCGCGAAGGCGATCGGGAAGTTCAAAAAGCAGTTGCGCATCGACTCTGAAATTGTTGGGCATACGGGAAGGGCAGACCGTGCGCAAGGCGACGAGTGAGGCTTTTCCGCAGATGCCGCAACTGGATGTCGTATAGAAGTTGCGTTCAAGGCTCCCCAGATTCACGATGACATCCGTTGCAAGATCCACTTGAACGACATTATGTTTGGAGCCGAGCTTGAAACCATCCATAACCTGAGGGGAGCGTTCGCCCTCGTTCAATGAGTCTCCTACATATTTGATTTGCTCGATGTCGTCTGCGTCTCGGATCACTCCCTCCGTCATGAGAAAGCCCGCGGCAAGGTCAAAGTCATCGCCGGGAGTGCGCATCGTAACGGAGATCGATCTCGTCGCCCTCGATTTGAGTGGACCGTAGGTGAGCTGGACCTCGAGAGGCTCCTCAATCGCAAGATGATCCATTACCTGCCGCGATGTTCGCCCCGTGACTTTGTCGACGCAGGTCCGCAGCATCGGATCGCCTATTTCACGGGAAGGCGCGAAAACGGGGGATTCTTCCATGTTCTTGCTCTCCAATCCATAGCCTCGATACGCTCTGTTCGCTGGTTAGATGCTCCGGACTTCGAAGGAATTCACGCAAGAATTCGGATATCTCACTTAAAAAGGATTTTAGCCATCATGCCTTTGTCCTCATGGCTTAACAGATGACAGTGAAAGAGCGACATACCCCGGATGATCGGATCAGTGAAATCCATCACCAGATCAATGTTTCCTCCAACAGGAACATTGGCCGTGTCCAGCCATTCCGGACGATCGAGCCGCACGCCGTTCTGAGCGTAAATGAGGAAGTGAACCTGATGAATGTGAAATGGGTGCACCTCGCGCGTGTTATTTGTGACGCGCCAATGGTAAAAGGATCCGATGGAGACGGTTGTCATCGGCAGATCTGACGGGCTGTATTTCTTGTCGTTGATGTAGAAGCCCTTCTTGTCTTCCGTGAAGTTGACAACGTAGTCGGGAAAGCTTTTCTCTATGCGCGCGATGAGAGTTGGCGACAAGGGTTTGGAAATCGGCTGCCGTGCATCGACTGGCGTGGTGTGTGCTTCGGGGCCGGGTTGTGCAATGTTGACCATGTCCGCCAGCACCATTGCTGGATTCGGGTCACCATCAGGTCCCGTATCGAAGCAGAGTGACCGGAGCGACGCTCGGAATCCGAGTTTAGGTCCACTGACGATTGCCTCCACTCTGCCTGCGGGCGGCACGAGAATATGAGACGCAAATTCAATGCGATGGGACGGAGTGTGGAAGGCCAGGGGCATTCCATCGAGTGCAACGATCTCGAGTTGTTCCCCATCGACCTGCAAGTCTGCATAGAGGTCGGGTGAGGCATTCACGATGCGCCAGAATTGACGCTCGCCCGGTGTGATGGCGATTTGCGGCCGCACGGCGCCGTTTACGGTGAAGACGCGCTCCGGCCGCTCGGTCGCAGTACTACAGGTCTTTGTAGAAAGTTCCACTCTGCGCATCAATTCGGGGGAGGTGGGATCTTCCTTACCGATTACTCGGTCTCGCAGTACGAGAATCTGCTCGCGCATGCGTCGAAGCTCGGGAACATAGCGTTCAATGCCATCGATCACGAGCGCTCCCGACATGCCATCCAGATCCTGTTGATAGCTCTCGCCGTGGGGGTGCGTGTGGTACCAGTAGAGGCCAGGGGGCTGATCGAGCGGAATATTCACAACATAGTGAAGGGACTGCCCAGGCATTGCCATCATCGTGATCACGTCATCCTGCGGAGAATCCGGCGACACGTGGAGCCCATGGAAGTGCAAGTTTGTCATGTTGCTGCATGGACCGTCGATACACTTCTCATGAGAGTCCGTCGACATTGCATTCACGTAAGTCAGACGAATATCTTCGCCGGGAAGCGCTCGAATTACCGGAGGCTCTTCTCGCCCCCTGAATGAGAAGGCCGCCTTCCCAGTTCGGGGGTCATTGACCGCTGACAGGTCGACAGGTGAGCGGGCTTCGGGCGGATTCGAAAGACGCTGCGGCGAAGCAATGCTGCCTTGATCGCCAGGCGCTTGTGCCGCTGACCGCTCGCAGCCGAGTATGGCGAGACACACAATGCTGGTGAACAAAATAGTGCGCGCAATTAAGATCCGACTGCAGGTCATGGCCTGTTCCCCTCCAGCCCATCTGCCGCCCTGCGCTTTGATCAGCACCGCGGACTCCACGAAGTTAGCCCGCTCCCTCGGTCGAAGTATATCGCTGAAACGATATGGCGACCTATGCCCGAATGCCTGGAAAGCGGCGTGCATGCGACTGCCGGGAGCGGAAGGCATAATTCAGCGTCAATGCGAAAAAATCGAACATACTGGCTCGGATTCGTTCTCCGGCCAGTTCCCATGCAAATACAATGATGTCCAGCCAACATTGGTAGGTTCGAAAGAAGAGGAAATGCAATGAGTTATACACCCGACGAAAAGCGGTATGACGAAGCAATGTTCAGGAGATGTGGGCGATCCGGGATCGTTCTACCCCCGATCTCGCTTGGACTCTGGCAGAACTTTGGAGGCGACAATGTCTTCGAAACGGGCCGCTCGGTGATTCGACGAGCCTTCGATCGCGGCGTCACGCATTTCGATCTGGCCAACAACTATGGACCGCCCTATGGGTCTGCCGAAGAGAATTTCGGCGAGATCCTGCGAAAGGATTTTCTCAGCCACCGCAATGAACTCGTGATTTCGACAAAAGCAGGATGGGATATGTGGCCGGGCCCCTATGGCGTGGGTGGTTCGCGCAAGTATCTGCTTGCCTCCCTGGACGAAAGCCTGGCGCGCATGGGACTCGAATATGTCGACATTTTTTACTCCCATCGGCCGACCATGGATGTTCCGTTGGAAGAAACCATGGGTGCCCTGGTTCAGGCAGTGCGGCAAGGCAAGGCTTTATACGTGGGCATTTCATCGTATGACGCAGATCGGACGCGGGAAGCGGCGCAGATTCTGAAGAGCCACGGAGTTCCTCTGCTGATTCATCAGCCGTCGTACTCGATGCTGAATCGCTGGGTAGAAAAGGAACTTCTCGGCACACTCGAGGAACTCGGCGTCGGCTGCATTGCTTTCTCTCCGCTGGCCCAGGGGATGTTGACCGATAAATATCTGAAGGGAGTGCCCGAGAACTCACGCGCAAAGGAAGGGGTCTCATTTCAGAAGGAGTTCCTGAGTGAATGACAATCTCAAGCGGGTGAGGGCACTCAACGAAATTGCGAGCGGACGCGGACAGTCGCTGGCCCAGATGGCCATCGCGTGGGTTCTGCGCGATAAAAGGATAACCTCTGCACTGATCGGAGCGCGGAATGTGGAGCAACTGGATAACTCGCTCGATGCGCTCAAGCAACTTCAGTTTACGGGCGCGGAGTTGGCAGAGATTGATCTCTACGCGCAAGATGGATCGATTGACATTTGGAAAGATGCCAGGGAGGGGGCAGCGTAGCAAGCCAATGGAGTCACAGGGCTTCTTATACGCAACTGGACCGGCCGGAGAATGACGCGCTCCACCAATGCCGGAATATCTGCAAAGGCATCGAAGGTATCGTTGCTTAGCCGTCGTATCCGAACCGGGACCCGCCGAATTCTGACTCTATCGAATCGCTTGCTGGGCGGCCTGCATCCTCCTTCCTTGTCCGATAACAAAAGGGGTTATGGCGGCCAGGTCCAGGTCGCCGTTTGCGGGGACATTGGAGGCAAGTACCGAATGGGCGACAGTGGCCGCAGGCAAATCAGCACCGGACCTCTTCGCGGCCTCCATGACCAGATCCATGTCTTTGCTCATCAGCCGTAGCGGGAATTCTGGAGAGTAGT
This sequence comes from uncultured Acidobacteriaceae bacterium, assembly GCA_963800145.1. GTDB lineage: Bacteria > Acidobacteriota > Terriglobia > Terriglobales > Acidobacteriaceae > Telmatobacter. The sequence goes on from CAWCZX010000003.1 coordinate 1,624,888, forward strand.
CGTTTTCCTTGATCTTACGTATCTTTCCCAACATCGCGGGAGCAATCACAGCCGTCTTCGCCAGGACATCGAGCAGAACTTCCCGGTCGATTTGAAGATGTTCTCCCAGCGAGACTGCCTCGGCGATTGCCTGCATGTCAACGCCCAGGAGAAGGTTGACCACTAACTTCATCTGAGTGCCTGAAGATCCGGGTCCAATCAAAAACCACTGCCGCGCAATGGATTCGAATAGCGGAACACATTGGTCGAAGGTCTCTTTATCACCGCCGGCAAGCAGTGTGATTGTGCCGGCGTCGACCGCGGGCGTCGATCCCGAGATGGCCACATCGAGGAGGTTCACACCCCGTGTATGAGCCTCCGCATGGAGCTGGCGTGATAGTTCGGGAGAGATCGTACTCATTTCAAGGATGACGGTTCCTGGCTTTGTCGCGGAGAAAACGCCGCCCTGGTCGAAATAGACCGACCGAACAGCCCCATCATTGGCCAACGAAGAGAGGACCACATCCGAGCCAGTCACGAGATCCGCAATGGACGTGGCAATGGCGATACCTTCCTTCGCCAGCTCCGCTGTTGGCCGTGGATTACGATTCCATCCTCGAATATTCCAGCCGTTTGTATGCAAGCGGCGCGTGAGTCGGCTTCCCATAAGTCCAAGGCCGATGAATCCGACGCGGGCCTTGATTTTGTCAAGTGTTGTTATCGGCATGTCCAGTGATCTCCTTTGCTTGGTTTGTCTGACTGACGTTCGCTCGGCGGCGATCGCAACCCAGCTTCCATTGCACCTACATTGCCATCCCCGACAGATTCAGCCAGAATTAGCAGGTAAGGGCCGCGTTAGCTGCTGGCTGGGCCCGCCCGGTGTCGGACCTTCCACATTTGATGAACGGATTGGTGTCACATCCGGGCAGCCCCGTGCGTGAAACCATCTCCTATACGGGAGGTTAATCAATGCGGAGAGTGGCCGCTAAAGAGCCGCTATCGCACAAAGAATCGACGGCATGTCGCGGTGGTACGGGAAAAAAGGGCGTTGGGCCAGGCGATCAAGCGCGCCATCGAAGGAAATCGTCGTCCAGATGCTGGCTTCACCCCGGAACAAAAGGCGCCTCTCGCATCCTTACCCCGCAGAATACCATCCAAAATCAATTGCGGAGGGTGGAGCCCACATGACAGCTACCATTGACGGAAGGCCGCAGGCAGTTGAGCCCGGAGAGCGCCTGATCGACCTGATCAACCGCTGCGGAATTGAAATCCCGCAGGTTTGTTACCACCCCCAGCTTGGCCCGATCCAAACTTGCGATACCTGCATGGTTGAGGTTGACGGAAAGCTTGTAAGAGCCTGTGGCGCGCCGGCCACGGATGGAATGAACGTAGTTACATCCTCGCATCGAGCCGATGCAGCGCGACGCGAGGCTTTCGACCGCATCCTCGGCAACCATATGCTCTACTGTACGGTTTGCGACAACAACAACGGCAACTGTACCGTGCACAATACGACCCGCCTCCTTCACGTCGAGCATCAGGCGATCCCCTACAAGCCGAAGCCCTACGAAGTGGATATGTCCAATCCCTTCTATCGCTACGATCCCGATCAATGCATCCTCTGCGGTCGATGTGTCGAGGCGTGCCAGAATCTCGAGGTAAATGAAACGCTGAGCATCAACTGGGAGGACGCCCATCCCCGCGTGCTGTGGGATGGAGGCGCGCCGATAGGCGAATCGAGTTGCGTCTCTTGCGGCCATTGCGTCACTGTTTGCCCCTGCAATGCATTGATGGAAAAGCACATGTTAGGTGAGGCAGGCTACTTCACATCCCTCCCTAAGCCAGCGCTCGACGGCATGATCGACATCGTAAAGGACATCGAACCGGAGATCGGCTATGGCTCCATTCTCAAGCTTTCGGAGATAGAGGCCTCGATGCGCGAATCACGCATCAAGCGCACCAAAACGGTCTGCACCTACTGTGGAGTTGGTTGCAGCTTCGATCTTTGGACAAGGGACCGCCAGATACTGAAAGTGGAACCTGCGCACGGTCCGGCCAATGGCATCTCCACGTGCATCAAGGGCAAGTTTGGCTGGGATTATGTAAACAGTCAGGACCGCTTGACCAAGCCGCTTATTCGTGAGGGAGACACCTTCCGCGACGCTTCCTGGGATGAGGCATTGTCTTTGGTAGCGCGCAGATTTACAGAGATTAAGGCGGCTACCGGTCCTGACTCGCTGGCCTTCATCTCCTCTTCAAAATGCACAAATGAAGAGAGCTACCTCATGCAGAAGCTAGCTCGTGCCGTGATCGGCACTAATAACATGGATAACTGTTCCCGCTATTGCCAGGCGCCCGCAACTACCGGCCTATGGCGTACGGTTGGCTACGGAGGCGACTCCGGCTCGATCTCCGACATCGAGAAGGCAAGCCTGGTGTTGATTGTCGGTAGCAATACCGCCGAAAGCCACCCAGTTCTGGCAACGCGCGTCAAACGCGCTCACAAGTTGCACGGGCAAAAGCTGATTGTCTCTGACCTTCGCGAGAACGAGATGGCGCAGCGAGCGGATGTATTCCTGCACCCGCGACCCGGTACTGATCTGGTCTGGCTCTCGGCGGTTACGCGGTACATCCTGGAGAACGGACTCGCAGACCAGGCGTTCCTCGATCAATGGGTGAAAGGGGTCAATGAGTTCAGAAAGAGTCTGGAACCGTTCACGCTCCAAATGGCCAGCCAAAGGTGTGGACTCCCCGTCGAAACGCTGACAAAGGTTGCCCATATGATCGCGGAAGCTGATCGTGTGTGCATCCTCTGGGCAATGGGCGTCACCCAGCATGTCATGGGTTCTGACACCTCAACCGCTATCTCTAACCTCCTGCTCGCAACCGGCAATTACATGAAGCCGGGAACAGGCGCGTATCCTTTGCGTGGTCACAATAATGTGCAAGGCGCCAGTGATCATGGGGCGATGCCGAATTATTTCCCTGGCTACCAGCGTGTCGATGATCCCGCGATTCGCGCGAAATTTGAGAAGGCATGGAACGTTTCATTGCCCCCGAAGCCCGGGCTCGATAACCACATGATGATCGATGCGATTCACCAAGGCAAACTCAAGGCAATGTATATATTCGGCGAAGAGATGAGCCTGGTCGATTCAAATGCGAATTACGTGGCGGATGCGCTGTCGAAACTCGATTTCTTTGTCATGCAGGAAATCTTCTTCAGCGAAACCTGCCGCTTTGCGAACGTGATTCTACCCGCCAGCCCGAGTTTGGAAAAGGAGGGTACTTTCACCAGCACCGAGCGGCGTATTCAACGTCTCTATAAAGTTTTCGAGCCTCTCGGAGAGAGCCATCCGGACTGGATCATCATCCGGGACATTGCCAATCGATTAGGCGCCGGCTGGAAGTACGAACATCCATCCCAAATCTACGAAGAGATAGCTCCTCTCACTCCGCTGATGGCCGGTGTGACCTATGAGCGCCTGGAAGGCTACAAGACACTGCAATGGCCTGTGGCCGAGGATGGCAGCGATCAGCCCCTGCTGTATAAGAGGGAATTCAACTTTCCCGACGGCAAGGCGAGATTCTTCGCTGTTCCCTGGACAGAGCCCACCGAGCAACAGGATGCGCAGTATGACTTGCACTTGAACAACGGCCGCCTCCTCGAGCATTTCCATGAAGGCAACTTGACTTACCGCACTGAGGGTATCCGCGAGAAGACTCCCTCCACGTTCATTGAAGTATCGCCGGAACTCGCCACTGAGCGCGGGATCCAGACAGGTAGCTGGGTGCAATTGACCTCGCCATACGGCAAAGTGCGCGCACAAGCCGTCATCACAACCAGGGTGCAGGGAAAAGAGCTGTATATGCCCATGAACTCCACCGACGAGCCCGTCAATCGTCTCACCAGCAGCCATACGGACAAAGCGACAGATACTCCCGCCTATAAAGAGACATCCGTTCAACTGCGAGTCTTGGGGCAAATCGGCGACGATCCACTGCCGCCGACAAATTCCCGTCACGGACATCCAACGCCGCAGCAGGGCGTCGAAGTAGAGCGCAAGTGGGAGCGTAAAGATTATCGCCAACCCGGCGACCAACTCGTTCAGATACAGACCCGCTAGCCAAGCCTGCTGATAAGGAGGAACGAATGGCTCGACCGATTCCGCTCGAGTTACCGCCCCGCGATCCCCGCGAAGAATTACGCAAACGGTTGGAACAGGCTCCGGTTGCGTATGCAGAGGCCTTGCTCGACTCATATGAGTTGCTGCAGCAGCTACACGACCACGGCATTTTCGAATTGTTGCGCGGTGCGCTGGGTGCGAGCGACAAACTGGTTGAGACCACGGTCGATGTCGCCAAGTCAGATCAATCCGTTCGCGCGATGCGCAATGCGATCATTCTGGGCAAGACGCTTGGAGCCATCAATCCTGAAGTACTTCAATGTGTCGCGCTGGCAGCCAGCGAAACCCTCGGATGTTATGAGAAGCCGGTGATTGAACCGCCCGGACTTATCTCGCTTCTTAGTCAATTCCGCCACAAGGAACTGCGCAGAAGTATCGCGCTCATCAACCGCTTTCTGGAGAAGCTTGGAAATCAAATCAAGCTACGAGGGAGTTGCCAATAATGGAAAACCGAGTTTCGGACTCGGGCCTCTCGGGTAATCGCTGCAGCGGGATTCTTTATGCACGGTCTTGTTGTGCTACGGGGGCGGATTCGGCACCATGCCGGCCCTCACTGCTGACTATTTTGGATCGAAGAATGTTGGGCCGATTTACGGTCTGATGCTCACCGCGTGGGGTTGCGCGAGCGCGTTTGGACCGCTTCTCATCGCACACTTGCGGCAGACCAACGGGTCGGATGCGAGTGGTCTCCATGTCATTGCATGCCTCATGGCCATCTCAACACTTCTGCCCATCCTGGTTTCACCCCCCAACCTGTCGCGGCAAAGGCCGCCAATATGAGAAGATTCGCTCCGGTCATAAACTCCAAACGGCGTGCGGGTTGATTGGCGACTCGTCGGATTTCGAGCGGGTGTATTTCGACCGGATCATGGCAGTTGTGACAATTGTGGTAGCCTGTCTTGCGTGAGTTTTGGACTGCTGACGGGATCTTAACGTCAGATTTCCCTGGCAACCCCAACGGAGCCGAGCCGCCTTTGCGGTTCGTCCTTTTGCACACACGGGACGGTGGTTTGAATCGTGGTTGCGAACACTCGAACCTTTACCCAAAAGGCTTTCGATCGCGAGATCTCACCCGTTCCAAAGCTTCCGAAAGGAGTGGAAGCCTTGCGCGACAAAGCCTTCGTTGGCACCTCCGGTTGGGCCTATCCGAGTTGGAAGCCGGGATTCTATCCCCCGTCGCTTCCTCAAAAGAAGTTTCTGGAATACTACGCAACTCAATTGAACTCGGTAGAAGTGAACTACACCTTCCGCCAGTTGCCGACCGAGAGCATGCTCACCGGTTGGATGGCCGCGAGCGACGCCGGTTTTCGCTTCTCGTTTAAGGCGCCGCAGCGGATCACCCACATCCTTCGGCTCAGCAACTGTTCAGACGCGGTCGCCGCCTTGTCGCATGCACTCGATCCGGTCGTGTCTGCCGGGCGGATGGGCGTGGTGCTCTTCCAGCTTCCGCCCAATTTCAAGGCCGATGTGTCTCGCCTCGGCTCCTTCCTTGCGGATGCCAAAACGAGTGGACTGCGGATGGCCTTCGAATTTCGACACAACTCATGGTTTTCCGAGGAAGTTTATGCCGTACTGAGGCATCATGGTGTTGCGCTTTGTGTTGCCGAGAGCGAAGATTTGGAGACACCGGATGTCGTGACCGCTCCCTTCACGTGCTACCGGTTGCGTAAGAGTGGATACTCCGCATCGCAGCTTGACTTGATTGAGGATATCCTTCGCCGGCGTTCTGCCGAGGGCGAGGTCTTCGCCTATTTTAAGCATGAGGAGCAGCCAACCGGGGCTATTTGCGCGATCGATATACGCCGAAGGCTCCTGCTTTAATGACTGACCCTGCTTTGCCCCAAACGGTCAAGAGATGGGCCTCTCAGGACCGCCGACTCCCTCCCGGCACCAACGGAATCAATTAGCTGGCGAACTTAAGAGATTCTTCTCCCCGCTGCTTGGGCGGATGCTGAACGGTCTTTAGACGCGATTTTCGAGTGCCAGAGAGTCGCCTGTGCAACTGCAATACAATCACCCTGCGATTTTCTGAATCGCCCTCCTGTCGTCGCCAAGCCAATCAATTACCTTTTGTGTAACTGCCAGGAACGCCGCAGGACGGGTAACGAATCTTTAAACTCAGTTTTCCGTCTAATCCTTTATTGCCGCTCAAATCGTAAACCCGGAATAGAACCAATTGATGGGATTGCGTTTAGTGCAGGGGTTTATCTCACGAGAGCTTTTCAGGTCCCACCCCGTAGAAAGCCCGTCGGCAGATACCTGTTTCAATGAATGGTGAATAGATGCGCCGATGTTTAAGTACTTTTTTTGTACTGTTCGCCGCAGGTGTTTTCTTGCTTGCGCCGTCTCGATCTCTCGCGGCGCAGGTGAGCCCGGCTGAACGGAACAGTATCACCCCGCAAGAACCGCCTGACGCTCCTCAGCCGCAGGTTGACCTCTCAAGTGTCGCGCCCATCGGACCCCAACTCTCATCCGCACGGCAAGAAAATCCGCAGACAGGGCCCGAATTCGCTCCGGCCCAGGAAAGCTCCAGTTCCCCGGCACCCGCTCCCGCACAGTCAGGTACGGATCAGGCTCAACGCGAAAAAGCGGAGCAGCAGATCAGAGAACAGGAAAAGCAGCGCGTGCTTGGGGTCTTGCCGGCGTTCAATACGTCATATCGCCGCGACGCCGTTTCGCTGACCGCGAAGCAGAAGATCAGCCTGGCCTTCCGTTCCTCAATTGATCCAGTCACCTTCGGTACGGCAGTCCTCGTCGCCGGTTACGGCGAGATTGCTGATTCCGACAGCGGATTTCCGTGGGGAGCGAAAGGCTTCGGTGAGCGCGCTGGCGCCAAGTACCTGGATGCCGTGGATGGCACTATGATCGGAAACGGATTTCTGCCCGCGCTGCTTCACCAGGATCCACGCTATTTCCGCCTCGGCCACGGATCGAAGACCCACCGGCTGTTCTACGCCATCTCTACCAGCGTCATCTGCAAACATGACAACACCGGCAAATGGGAGCCCAATTATTCCAACGTAGGAGGCAACTTGATCTCCGGTGCGCTCTCCACGTTGTACTACCCTCCGAATGACTCCGGCATTGGCTTGACCATAGGCAATGGTCTTATCGTCACTGCTGAAGGCACGATTGGCGGCGTCTTCCAGGAGTTCTGGCCCGACATCTCGCGGAAGCTCTTTCACAAAGATCCCACTCGCGGCCTCGACGCCGAAGCCAAGGCTGCCGATCAAGCCGCCAAACAAGCCAAACAGAACGCTCACTAGAACTGGGCTCTCAATCGGCGCCACTCCGCAGCCAGTCCTGCCCCAACGCTCGCAGTCTCGGACAAGCCGCCTTAAGGAGTCTCGATTTCAACTGCTGGCAGAATGTCGTTTTCGCGTGCCATCCAGACGTAAAGCGTAGGCATCAGGAAAATCCCGATGACCAGGTTCGCGATCAGGCCGCCGACGATCACGATGGCGAACGGGCGCTGCGAGTCCGAGCCAATCGCATGCGAGAGCGCTGCGGGCAGCAGACCAAGCGTAGCTACAAGCATGGTCATCATGATGGGACGCAAACGCTGAACCGAGCCCTCGACCGCGGCTTCAAGCACGTGTTCTGTACTGAACCCCTCCGTTGCCTTTCGCCGAGCGCGCAATTGGTTGATGAATTCGATCATGATCACGCCGGTTTCCACTGACACACCAAACAGCGCCAGGAACCCCACCGCGGACGAAACCGAAAAATTGGTGTGGGTGAGGAAAAGCGCCAGGGGGCCGCCGATGGACGCCATCATGACGGAAACCATCACAAGCACAGACCATTTGTAAGAGCGGAACATCGTGTAAAGAATCAGGAAGATTGCCAGCACCGTGATGGGGATGACGAGAGCCATGCGCTTGTCAGCGCGCTTCTGGCTCGCGTATTCGCCCGCCCATTCAAGGTGATAGCCCGTGGGGAGATTCACATTGTGTTCGACCTTGTTGATTGCTTCCTCCACCGTCGAGCCCAGGTCGCGGCCGCGAACGGAATACTTAATGGCGATGTACCGCTGACCGCCCTCGCGATTGATCTGTTCTGCGCCGTCGTCGGTGGATACCTTCGTCAGTTGTGCCAGGGAAACGCGTTCGCCGGAAGGCGCCAGCAGGCGTACATCTCCGATCGCCTCTCGTGTGTCGCGATATTGCTTTTGGTAGCGTAGCGTCACATCAAAGCGCGCCTCGCCCTGCTGCACCTGCGTCACCGTGTTGGCGCCGACCGCTGTCTGAATTGCGTCCTGAATGTCCGCAACATTGATGCCCCAACGCGCCGCGGCCTCGCGGTCAACTGTGAAGTTGAGGTTCGGTTGACCGACAATGCGGAAGATCCCCAGGTCTTCGATGCCCTTAATCGCGGCCATCTGGGCCTGGATCTGCTCGGCCGTGCGCTCGAGCGTGCGCAGATCGTCTCCGTAGAGCTTCACGGCCAGTTCACCCTTGACCCCGGAGACGGCCTCTTCCATGTTGTCGGAGATCGGCTGGGAGTAGTTCCAGATCACGCCGGGAAATTTTTCAAGCTGCTCGTCGATCGCAGCGATAAGCGCTTCCTTATCCTGGTGGAAAACGGGACGCCACTGTTCCTTTCTCTTTAGGTCGACAAAATATTCAGTATTGAAAAAGCCCGCCGTATCGGTGCCGTCGTCGGGACGGCCGGTCTGGCTGACAACTTGTGTGACCTCGGGAAACGAGGCCATCACCAGGCGGGCCTTATTGGTGAAGTCGATGCTTGCCGTGGGGCCTTCGCTCGGCGGCAACGTGCCGCGCACCCAGATAGATCCCTCGTCGAGGTGGGGCAAAAACTCCGATCCGATCGGGCCGCCAAACGTGAGGTAAATCGCAACGACAAAGAGCAACAGAGAAATGCCCAGGGTCATATTGCGATGGAGAATGGCCGAGCGGACCGCCGTCCGATAGTGCGTGGTCAGCCAGCGCATCAGCGGATTTTCCCACTCTTTTGCGCCTTTTTTGAAGGCAATGCCGCCCATCACCGGAGCGACGAGTATGGCAAAGACCAGCGCGCCAATCAACGCGAACGTAACCGTCCATGCCATCGGCTTGAAGAGGCGGCCTTCGACCGCCTGCAGGGTGAAAATCGGTAGATAAGACGCAATGATGATGCCGCGGGCAAAGAAGACGGGCCGCTGCACCTCATGCGCGGCATCGCGGATTTTTTGTGTCGGGGTGCGCGGATCGTTTTCCAGGCCCAGGTGTCGGACTATGTTCTCGATCATCACAACCGAGCCGTCAACAACCATGCCAAAATCCAACGCGCCGAGCGAGAGCAGGTTTGCGGGAATATGGATGAGGTCGAGGCAGATCGCGGCGAACAGCAGCGCAAAGGGAATCGTGAGTGCGACGATAATTGCGCCGCGCACATTGCCCAGGAAGAGAAACAGGATGACGGAAACGAGAATCACGCCTTCGGTCAGGTTACGCTCGACCGTCTCCACGGTGAACTTAACCAGGTCGGAACGATCGAGGAAGGGAACGATCTTGACGCCCTTCGGCAGAATGCCGCCGTTGAGTTTCTTGACTTCATCGTGAATGCCGACCAGGACAGGATCGGAGTCGTCGCCCTTCTGCAGCAGCACGATCCCTTCGACCGTGTCGGGATTGTCGACGATCGTGCCGTCGGAGCGGTGGATCGCGCGGCCGATCTGCCCCAGGCGAATCTTGGGGCCCTGCACCACGGTCGCGATGTCCTTGACCCGAACAGCCGCGCCATTCACGGTTTTGACGACGGTGTTTTCAATGTCCTGCACGCTCGTGTAAAGACCAAGCGATTGCACATTGATCTGCTGCGCGCCTTCCTCGATGAAACTGCCGCCGCCGTTGGTGTTGTTGTTGGCGAGCTGCTGCTCGACCTGGCTGATCGAGAGTCCGTAGGCGACCAGCTTTTCCGGATCGAGCCTGATCTGATACTCCTTGGTCGGACCGCCGAAGCTGGATACGTCTACGACGCCATTCACACTCTTGAAGGACTTTTCCAAGGTCCAGTCTTCGAGCGACTTCTTTTCCATCACGTCGTAGGCGGGATTGGTGCTCTCCAGCGTGTACCAGTAGATCTGGCCGACGGGACTCCAGTCAGTGCCCATTTGCGGGACGAGACCGGCGGGCAGGTTCACCTGGCTCAGCCGCTCCAGCACGTGTTCGCGATTGACGTCGCTGGTCGAGTTGTCATCGAAGATCAGCATGAGGCTCGATAGTCCCGCCAGCGTGGTCGAGCGCAAATGAGTGAGATGAGGAATGCCGGCCATCTGGATTTCAACCGGCACCGTGACCTGGCGCTCGATCTCTTCCGCGCTGCGGCCCGGCCATTGGGTGATGATCTGAACGTAGTTGTTGGCCACGTCGGGATACGCCTCAATGGGCAGGTTGCGGAATGAGATGACGCCCCAGGCGGTGAGCACAACAACCCCGCCGAGGACGAGCCAGCGATTCTTAAGCGCGAAGTCGACGAGTGCGCGAATCATCTACTGGTTCCCCGCAGTTTCAAGCAGCAACGCGTTGGTGACCACCTGCTGGCCTGGCTCGAGGCCGGAAAGAATCTTCTGCCGGTTGCCGGCGAGAACATCGCCGGCGCGGACCTCAATGCGCCTGAATTGATTGCCGCCTGCCGGTACATACACCCAGTCCCGATCATGCAAATGAAGAACGGCGTCGGCGGGAACCACGGTGAAATGCTCTTTTTTCAGGCTGGAGAATGTGGCCGTGACAAACATGCCGAGCTTTAGAATGCCGGGATTGGCAACCTCGATGCGGACCTTGGCGGTGCGAAGTGATGGATCGAGCACAGGGCCAATGTCACTGATGCGGCCGGTCAGAGGGCGATCGGGATAAGCGTCCAGCTTGATTCTCGCCTCCTGGCCGAGTTGAAGTTTGGGAATGTCGTTCTCGTAAACGTCGCAGATGATCCAGACCGAGCTCAGGTCCGCAATGGTGAAGGCGGTCGCTGAACCCGATAGAGTCACGCCCGCGGCTGCCGCATTGGTCACGTTCTGCGCGATGATGACGCCGGAGATGGGCGCATAAACATTGACGACACTGCTGGGGTGATTCTTGTCGACGCCAAGAATCTTTAGCTGTTCGTCCGCGGCAGCGAGGTCGGCCTTGGCGTCCTTTTCAGCGTCCTCGGCCTGCTCTGCCATGGCCTGCGAAATTGCCCCGTGCTTGAACAGGTCCTGTGCGCGAATGTTGGCCTTGTTCGCGAGTTGCTCATCGTTGACGGCTTTTAAATACGCATCGAAGGCGTTGGTGATGTCGGGGCTTTGCACACTGAAAAGCAGTTGCCCCTTCTTCACGTTATCGTCGAGGCGCGTCTTGATATCGACGACTCGGCCATTGGCCAGTGAAATGACAGGGACTTCGCGGCTGATGTCGGGAAAAACGGTTCCAGTCGCCTTCAATTCGGCCGCAGCTTCGATCTCGCCCGCCTTGGCAAGAGGGAACTTGGCCACGTCGTTGCTGTCGATGGTGATCACATTCATGTCGGAAACGTGAATCACCTGGGCGGGCGGCGGTGCGCCGTTGCCCTGGTCTTTACTGTGGCAGCCCGTGAGAACCACGCTCAGAAAAGCTCCGGCAACAAAAGCACCCTGCGCCAACTGCCGGTGCCTGAAAAGCAAGTTGACGTTCATTGGATCACCTCACGTCCCACGGCGAGATTGAGTTGTCCGGCGGCGGTCAGATACGAGCCGATCAGTTGCGAGGTAGGCCAGTTGCACGGCGCGGTAGTCGCTTTGCGCATTCAGAAAGTCCATCAGCGAGGCACCCCCGTGCTGGTAGGAATACGTGACGGTGTCGCGCACCCGCGTTGCCTGATCGCGGTATTTCGCTTTGTAGGGCTTGAGCAGCGTAATGTTGCTTTCCACCTGCGCATAGGCCGAATCCACGTCGCTGAAGACCTGCGCGCGCGTGGCCTCGCTGGCCTGCTGGCTGCGGCTGATGTCGATCTGCGTGCGCTGTTTTTCGCCCTGGTTGCGATCGAAGATGCGCAACGGAATATTCACGCTGGCGCCGAGCGTTTGAATCCCATTCGGATTGTTATTCGACGAGTTGTACGTATACCACCCGCTGAAAGTCGGGTCGGTGGATCCGTTGGAGACCGCCAGCTTGTGGTTCGTTTCAGACTGCTGAATCGTCTGCAGTGCCGCCCGCAGATCAGGGCGAGCATCGAAGGCGATCTGGCGAAAATCATCCAGGGGTCGCAGCGTGTCATTGAAGTCAAACGGCCCCGTCACGTCGAACTGCTCCACTGGCGTGCGGTCGTTGAGCAGTTGCAGCAGTTGGATCTTTGCAGTGCGCAGGTTCACCATGGCTGTCTGAATTTCCGTCTCGTATTGAACGCGGAGCAACTCGATGCGATCGAGATCGATCTGGGCAATATCTCCGGCTCTGAAGCGGTCGCGATTGATCTGAATGATGTGGTCGTAATACTCCAGATCCGCCTTGGCCAGTTCGAGCACGGCCTTGGCCTGAAGGGTGTTCACGAAAGCTGTGCGTAGCGTGAACTCGAGCGTCCGTTTCAGATCCTCGTGCTGCGATTCGGCAATCCGCGTGCCTTCCCTGGCGCTTTCAAGCCGCAAGTCGCGTTTGTGGTCGCGCTCGTGCAGGTAACTCAGGCTGGAGACGAAATCCGTGCCTTTGAGCGGCTGCCATACTCCGTCGTGCGGCACGATTTGCGTGCCGTCGGTTGAGCCAGTGAACTGCGGATTCGGACGAAGAAACGCCGTTATCTCTTCGGCGTGCATCTCGTCCACGTTGAGCGCATCGGCCTTCAACGCCGGATTGGCCGATTCAAACTTCGCCTTCGCCTGTTCCCACGTAAGGCTCTGCTGAGCCGGACAGAGCGTTGCCACGAGAAAGGTAAACGCGGCCACAGCCGGAGCGACCCCGGAGCAGATTGTCTGCTTCATACGCGTCCTTTACGCCGCGTTTCGCACGGCGACCATCGTAAGTAAAGGAAATTACAGTTCGAATTTAAAAGGAGGGGCAGCGATCAAGCTGCGGGAGGAGGGCGGTTCTGGATGCTGTAGAAGGCGGGATTCTTCACAACGCGTGTAGGAATGTCAACGAGCGTATCGAGACACTGGAACTCAAAGGTGAGCTCGGCAAAGGCAGTTTGCGGCAAAGCGGTGATTGCCGGAAAGAGAGAGTGGTGGCTCGACGCCAGGTGGTCACGGCGTTGGCACGTGTCCGTTTCTGCGGGATTCTGGATCGACCATAAGTCATCACTGACTGAAATGACGGGAAACAGGATGACGATGAGCATCACAAGGCCTACGAATGACGTACGTCGGTCCGCAATGGCGCGACGCCCCAGCCGGAGCCAAAGGCATCCGCTGAAAATTGCCACCATGATCCAGGCTGAATTGAGGAATAATTCCATGCTCAGGCCCGATTCTATACCAAGCCGGGCGCAGCTCGTTGCAAGCAAAGGCCTCCCAGAAAAGTCGGTTGAGGGGTCGGTCATCGGGCCGCCTGCGCGACATGTTGCACGAGGGGCTCCTGTCCCTGCCCGCTCCAAATTTCGATTCAGCCTCCCGGGGACGTGGCCAGCCCCTATAGAACAGCGATAAATGAGGAGAGGACGAGTCAAATCGCACCAACCTTAGCCCGTCAGAAACAATGACTTAACCCATGCAAGTTTCGTTCTTGACGGCTCGTCTGTTGCTCTGGAAGTTACGGTCGTGGTCTACCAAAGCAACCCCTACATGCCTTTTATCAATCGAACGATGAGTGCGCATTCTGAAAGTCACATTTCTTTAACTGATCTGCAGCTGATGCGAACCACCACTGCGCTGATAGAGCGATTCCCAATTTAGCGAGTGAGAATCCAATGCTTGACGTGAGGCAAACGTGGAGAAGTCAGACTCGATTGCACAGTTATCACGACCTATACCCTTGAACGTCGTTCTCATGGCGGCTTTGGTGGTTCACTTGCCGCTGCTGCTGATGAAATTGCCGTTAAAGTCCTACGATACAAACTTTCATATCTTCTTTGCCTCGCATTATGTTCATCACTGGTTCGATCCATGGAATTTGAAGTGGTATGCGGGCTTTTCTCAGACCACATATCCTCCACTTCCTCAGCAATGGATTGCGCTCCTTTCGAGGGGCCTCGGATTGGACTTCGCCTACATGGCCGTGCAATTGGCCGCCATTCTGCTCCTCGTCGTCGGTGTTTACCGGTTTTCGCTTCTTTGGGTCGGCCCGCGGGCCGCTTCAATCGCCGCGCTGGCAAGCGTGTTTCTTGGCTCTGAAAGCTTTCTGGTCTACTCCGCGGGACAACTCGGTACCACGTTTGCAGCGCCAGTATATTTAAACGCGCTTCCGTATCTATACAACTGGGTCCGCCATGGCAGTTGGCGATCGTTTCTCAAAGCGAGCGTGCTTTTCGCAGCCGCCGCCGCGGCCCACCATGCAACGCTGCTCTTTGGATCATTATTCTTTGCTGTGCCGGTCTTGGCTCTTGCGTTGCTTGACCGTGAGGACGACGAGCGCGTTTCCACCGCGGCATTTTTGGGCCGCACCATCGCTATCGTTATGGTTGTTGGCATTGCGATCGCCGTGGTGCTCCTTCCATTCTGGATCGACCTGTTACGCTATCCGGTCACGCAGGTACCCATCCCCCACCCAAGCAGGGCAAATTACATTCTGAGTCCCCAGTGGGGCCTGAATTACTTCGTTGTCCCGTATGGCGCTCTGATTCTGGCGTTGCCCTTTATCTTCGTGCGCGGTTCCATGATCGCTCGGCTTCGTCCTCTTTTGCTTGGCTTCTGGGTTGCATTTCTTTTGGGGCTCGGCGGAACGACTCCGGTCGGACCGCTTCTGCTGGGCCGTGCGTTTGAAGTGCTGACTATGGAGCGTTTCAGTTATTGGGCCACTTTGCTCGCGTTGCCGTTTGTGGGACTCCTCGCCGCCGAGCTCATCGAGCGATATCGTTCCAGGGCATTTGTAGGTCTGATGACTCTGGCAGCCTGCAGTTGTGCACTGGCCGTTGGTTGGGCCACCTATCGACCCGCGGATGCGGAGGATTTCAAAGTGGATTCGGTCGCAGCGTGGCTCAATCGCGATGGCCACGACCAGTACCGCTACATCACCCTCGGATTCGGCAACAAAATCGCGCGGCTGGCTGTGCTCACCGACGCCAGCAGTGTCGATGGGGAATGGAACTCGGGAAGAATGCTGCCGGAACTCACTCGCTATGGCGGCGGCGCTTTGACCAGTTCAAAGTACTTTGGCCAACCAGGACTCGACGCCCTCCGCGCCATGCTGATGCATGCTGACCACTACGGTTTGAAGTGGGTTCTCGTGCGGGATCCCTATTATGATCCGCTCCTGTTTTTTGCGGGTTGGCGGCCCGTAGATACTCTTGAATACCAGACAATCACCATATGGAGCAAGGACGGAGTGCCGCCCGCCGCACCGATGAACGCGGCTCAAATTCCTCCTCGCTGGCAAGGTCTCCTGTGGGGAATTCTGCCCTTCGGCAGCAGCATCCTGGCCCTGCTCGTCGTCTTCATCCCGGAAAAGAGACTCGCAGAAGTCTTGGCCGAACGCCGTGTCCCTGTTGAATCTCAGTTCGTTCATGGGAGGTTAGTCTCGTGAACAAGGGACCTCTACTCGCGGGATTTTTGCTCATCGCCACCGTGGTTTTGATCGTGATCGGAACACTGTGGCCCGTCTCAACCGCAGCTGCTTATGCCGGCGGTGGAGGCTTGGCGCATTCGTCATCAACCCCCGAAGCTGCAGTTACCACTTTGGGCGAAGAAATTCGCCAGCATGACTATGAGCATGCGTATAACAGCTTCGCCAACAAGGCCGAATTCACCGAACCGGACTTTGTGCTCGATTTGACCGGATATTATCCCAGTGTCCGCACCTATGCGACTCTCCAGAACTTCGACGTAAGGCCACTTCATTCGACTGACAACGAAGCTGATGTTCAACTCGACTTGCATTGGTCCACCGTTGTCGGCACTTCAACGACCACCCGCGATCTGCGCGTTGTGAAAAATGGAGATCGCTGGGAACCCATCTGGCCCTATGAAAAGAAGCCCGTCGTTCCGCCGCAGGTCATCCCCGTAAATTATCTGCGTTGGGATGTAATCTACCGCGGGCCGGGAGACGACTGGGGAGTTCAGGATGTTGAAGCGCCCCATGTGCGCATCGTTGACATGCACCCTGTGCAACGAGCCGACGGGCTGGTTCTTCTGGGCGAACTTCTCAACGAGGACGTTGTGCCAGCGTACGTCTCGGTATCGGCGACCCTGTTGTCAAAGAACCAATCGCCGATTGCGACTGAGGGCAGTTTTGACAAGATCTCTCACATCTTGTTGCCTAAACAAGTAACACCATTTTTTATCATCTTTCCCGACGTTGAGCTGTCTCAAGTCGGCAGCGTTCGCATGACGCCGACTTCGAGCCTCATTTCAGCTTCGGCGGACCCCGTGATCGAGATCGACAACGAGAAACTAAATCCGGCGCCGAATGCGACCTTGACCGGCCAACTCATCAATCAGAGCGGACAGATCGTCAACGTCGCGCATGTGCTTGGAACCTTCTACGACAAGACCGGACAGGTGGTCTGGGTGGCTGACCAGTTTGCTGACCGCGCGCTCCTCCCCCAGTCTCCGGTTTCATTCTCAATTCACATTCCTGAGGATCTCGCAAAGAAGATCAGCAGTGAGCGCGCGGTGGTTGCATCCTACAGCTTCGGAGGTGCGCAGTGAGATTGGCGTCATCCATGCTTGTTGGGCTTGCGATCGCCGCAGGGCCTGCGTTTGCCCAAGGCGGCCTAACCTTGCCCGACAAGATGAAGGCAGGCGATGCGTTCTCCATTCAGAGCACGGGCAGCGGGAATGCGAGCCTGTACATCGTAGGCCCCGACCAGGTGCTTAAGCGCGACATTCACTTGGGAGAAGCGGCATTCTTTGCGGCAGGAACGCTTTACAACGCGGGCCATTACCAGGTCTTCCTTGCCGGGTCATCCTCTGCGGAGAGCGGCTCATTCGACGTTTTGCCCGCAAAACAGCCTGACAGCTTGAGCTTCCTGGCCAGGCCCTCTCGTCTCCAAGTTGGACTTCACGATGGCATCACCGGCGCCGTATACGTCTTCGACGCTTATCACAATCTGATTGAATCTCCGATGGCGGTGACGTTTGAACTGTCGAATCAGTCTGGCCCCTCGCAGACACGCACCGTGCAGACACGCGACGGCGCAGCCTGGACAGCCATGGACTCGACGACCCACCAAGGCATCGCCCACTTCGTGGCCCGCGCCGGTGGTGTTTCCAGTACGCGCGTAATTGAACAGGTTCCAGGAGATCCTTGTGGATTGAAGATGAACGCTCGACAAGCAGGGCCGCAGCTTCAACTTGAAACTGATCCTGTACGCGACTGCAGCGGCAATGCAGTGCCGGATGGAACGATCGTGACTTTCACCGAGGCTTACGACAACTCGCAATCCACTGTGGACGTGCCTCTCAAGCGCGGCGTTGCAAAGGTGGATATGCCCGCCCGTCAAGGCGCAACAATCTCCGTCGCGAGCGGAGTGGTGTTGGGAAATCAGATTCGCTGGGAGAGATAAAGTGGCGATGACAAAATCTCTTTTGATCCTTTGCGCATTCCTTGCCGCGACTTCTGATTTCGGAAGTCCGCAAGATGACGTGCGCGTGGAGCCGGCGAATTTGCAAGGTCCCCGGCCGCTGCAA
Source organism: uncultured Acidobacteriaceae bacterium (assembly GCA_963800145.1). Classification (GTDB taxonomy): domain Bacteria; phylum Acidobacteriota; class Terriglobia; order Terriglobales; family Acidobacteriaceae; genus Telmatobacter. The sequence goes on from CAWCZX010000003.1 coordinate 1,642,789, forward strand.
AAGCAAACAGAAGCAGCAGCCATTCGTGACTATCTGCAATCCTGGAAAAGCTTGAGTGGCGCGCTCGAACAGAATCGCGCGGACTTGCTCGATGCGGATTTTGTGGGAGTAGCCAAGGATAAACTTGCGGCAACCATACAGCAACAGGCCGCGCTGGGAATTCGCACCCGCTATCAGGATCGCGCGCACGACCTTCAAATCATTTTCTACTCGCCGGATGGATTGTCCATCGAGTTGAAAGATACGGTCGATTACGACATGCAACTCATCGACCACGACAAATCGCAGATGACACAGAAGGTACGCACCCATTACATCGTGGTGTTGACCCCTGCCGAGGTGCGATGGAGAGTGCGGGTGTTCCAGTCAGAACCGGACTAGTCCAACGGTCCGGTCTGCAATAGACCGCAAGTTGCACGTGCAAAGAAAGAGAGGACGAGAAGATATGTATCTGATTCACAGCCCAATTTCAGGAGTTGGATTATGGTCTCAGTGGTTGTTCCGATTTATAACGAGGAAGAGCTTATCGTAAGGTTTCACGAGGCTGTCGCAAACGCCCTGAATGGCGTTGTCGACAAGTGGGAAGTCGTGTATGTGAACGATGGGTCCTCGGATTCCTCTCTCGAACTGCTGAAAGGATTGCAGGCCCTCGATCCACACGTAGTAGTGGTAGAGCTCTCCCGCAATTGGGGCCATATGGGAGCCATCTCGGCCGGCCTTCACACCGCGAGCGGCGGTGCGGTGATTCTGATGGATGGTGATTTTCAGGATCCTCCCGAAGTTCTGCCGGACCTGATTGAAGCCTGGCAAGATGGCGCCGAAGTCGTAATTGGAGTGAGAAGAAGCCGCCAGGAAAGCCGCAAACTTCTGGCATGGCTATTTCCACTCTTCTATCGTCTCCTCGGAACCCTCTCTGACTATCCGATTCCCCTCAACGCTGGAATCTTCAGCCTGATGGATCGAAAGGCTGTCGATTCCATCCTGGCCATGCGCGAGAGAAACCGGTACTTGCCCGGATTGCGAGCATGGGTGGGCTATCGAAACTCGATTGTGTATTACGATCGGCAGGACCGCGCAGGTGGTGATGGAAAACTCTCGTTTATAAGCCGCATCAAGTATGCAATGGACGCGATCACGGGATTCAGTTACAAACCCTTGCGCCTGAGCTTTGGCCTGTTTGGCTTTTCCTGTTCTGTGGCTGCAGTTTTGGCGCTCTCTATGTTTCTATCTACAAGAGCTCTCGTAACTGCATCTCTCGGTGTGGCTGCAGCGGTTTTCTTTGTGGGTGGTCTTCTGCTTCTGTCGTTGGGTTTGCTAGGAGAATATGTCGGGCGGGTCTATGACGAGGTGCGTAGCCGCCCCCTTTCACTTATCAGTCACGTGCACCGTTCTCAATATCAAGTGGCAAATCAAGCCGGCATGCTGGCGGTCCATGGCGGCCTGTCGGTTCAACAACCCCCAAATTACCAGGGTAAGAATGTGACCGCGGCGTAAAGATGTCGATGGTTGCTGGCGGTGAGGAATTGCCGGGCCGAATGGGGGGAAAGAGCTGTTACTCTTCCCCCTTTGGCTTATCCTGCGACTCCGCCGATGGAGCGCCAGAATACTTGAGAGGAACTTCCTGGCTCCCGGAACCACACTTTGCAATGCCCGGCTCAATCGCCGTGCCCTCTTCGTAGTCATTCCAGGTTTCGACCATCACAAACGGAATGGGCTCATCGGGCGGAAACTCTTTGCGCCAGAAGTTGAATGTGTCGCTATAAGTCTGGCCGCAGCGCGCAGATATATGACGGTTGAGCCCCCACGACGCTTTGCTGTCGTCGAAGGAATCCCATGCCCCCCCAACAATGATCTTTCCTGGATACTTGTCCCGCATGGTCTGATAGAAGTCAGTTAAGTATTGCTCTCCCCAATTACTTCCATCGGCTGTCCAGCCCTTCGTTCCCGGGTTGATCCAGGCATAGAAACCATCAAACGCGCTCGCGTATTCTCCGGGTAAATTTTCGTAAATCAGAATTGGAATTGGGTTCCACTTATCCACCATAGCGCGGACCTTGTTCCAGTCTGTGTGCCTTCCCTTTGGAAAGATGAAGATGACAGGCCGGCCTTGATAAGTGAGATAGGCCTTGCGCCCGGGCGCGGCCGCGGAGAGATAAGTGTCATGAAATGTCGTAAAATCTGCGATCGCTTCGTCGGTCGCACCCTCTTGCTCGTTCGTCTCGTCGTACATCATCGCGATGTGAAACTTCTCTTTTTCCGCGGCGGACTGCATCAACGCATAGCTGCGATCGATAAATGGCTCTCGATCTCCGTACCAGTCCACTACAAACGCAGAGATTCCTTCAGCCTTGGCGCGGCGAATCTGTCCGCTCAGCACTGCCGGGTCATGCGAAGAATAGCCGATTGTAATGTGCCGCGGATGTCCGAACCATGCCTCGTATACCGCAATCACCTCTGGTGAGTTTCCTGTCGCCCTGTACTGCAGCCGCGTCGCCTGGCCGGATCCAGGGCCAGAGCATCCGCCGGGCAGAAGAAGAATGAGCATGCATGTAGAGATTGCGCGAGTGAGCATCAGCTTACGTAATTAGAAGCCTTTGACAATCTCTTGGGTTGTCGGGTTGCGGCACAAATTTCCAGCCTGTTCGCCTTGGGCAGCCATGAAGGCGATTTCAGCATCCGAATACTTGTCGTCGACTATATCTCTGCGCTTGATTCGAATCCCGTCCGGCGTGGTGAATTGGAGCGTATAGAGCGTGGCAATAGGTCTGACTCAAAAAGCGAAGACATTGGAGGCGCGCATCGTCTCCGGAAGTGTCATACTGCTCGCCGGTTCTGGCCTCACCACGGCAATCAACCTCGCTTACAACATTCTGGTTGCACGGTTCCTCGGCCCGAAAGGGTTTGGACAAGCGACCGTTGTTTACACTCTCCTGACACTGCTCTCCGGGGTCACACTCTCATTCCAGATCGTTTCAACCAAGGTCGTAGCTCAACAACTTACTTTCGAGGGGAAGGCAGCCACTTATCGCGGCTTCCATCGAAGCGCATGGGCCTGTGGGCTCGTTTTTGCGCTGGTTCTGCTTCTTTTTCAACAACCAATCGCCGCCTATTTGAACCTTCCCGATTCTGCTCTCGTCGCTATCCTGGCGATCGGCGCAGCTTTCTATGTGCCGTTGGGCAGTCGCCGCGGATACATTCAGGGCACCTATGGGTTCAAGCGTCTCGCCATCAACCTTGTCCTCGAGGGGGCCGTTCGGTTAGGCGGGTCATTTCTTTTGATCTTGTCTGGTCTTGGCGTTCGAGGAGTGATCGAAGCCAATGCCGCAGCAGTCGCGGTCGCATACCTCGCCATCGCTCCGAAATTGGCGGCCCGAGTTCCCAATCCCCTCAGTCTCTCGTACGCGCTGCGGGAAACGTCGCAGGCATTGGTATTTTTCTCCGGCCAGGTGCTCATCAATAACTGCGACATTGTATTAGTCAAACACTTCTTCGCTGCTCAGGAGGCCGGCCTCTACGCCGCAGTGGCAATGGTTGGTCGAGTCATCTTCGCCTTTTCCTCGGCCGTCGTAAATACGACCTTTCCCCTTGTCGCGGGCACTCGAAACGAAGAGAGGAAAGATCTCAGAGTGATCGCAACCTCGCTGCTGCTGGTATTCAGCAGCGGTTCCATCCTGGCACTTGGCCTGTGCATCACGCCCGCCAGAATCTGGACTTCGTTATTCGGATCGGGCTTCGCGGTCGCAGGCAAGTACAGTCTCCCAGATCTGCTGGCGCTCTACGCCTTCACGACCGTGGTCTACTCGCTCAGCGTTGTGATTATCACTTTCGAGATGTCGTACAAAATCGCAATTACGAGTTGGGTGCAATTGGCCTTCAGCGGCGTGGTGATCGCAGGCATCTGCCTTTTCCATTCCTCTTTGCACCAGGTTATCGTTGTGCAACTCGTCCTGATGGCCGCACTTTTCGTTTTCGTGGCTGTGCCTTTTCTTATCGACTCTCTGACGGATCCCAAGGACTCGCGGCAGGCTGGCCAATATCAGCCCGTTAAGCTCATTCGGCGCGTCGCGGAGGATGAGGTGATCGCGGAGTTCCTGAAGGGTGATTTCGATCATCCCGCCTTTCGTCCATACCGGAAAACTCTACGTGACATGGTTCTCAAGCCGAATCTTTCCGATAGCGGCGAGAATACGATACGCCGCGCGCTGCTGTTTAGCAGGCATCTGGCCCTGTGGAAGGAGATACCCGCCGACACCAAGTGGTACGAAGTCGAGGTGAACGAAACTGACCTCGATCAAGTCAGGATCTTCCCGCGCGCTCAATGGCGGAAATTGGCGCGTGGCAATTTCTCCATCACTTGGATCATCGAGGCAATGCGAACGCATTCGCACCTGCTGGATGCCCCGTTTCTGTCAAAGATCGCAGCCATCGGTGACCGCCTCCGTCAAAGCAAAGATGGGTTCGGAGCTGTGATCCTCATCGGGATGAGCAAAGATCGGCCGCTGACTGTCCTCGATGGAAATCATCGTCTTGTCTCAGCAATGCTCTCTGCTCCATCGGGTTTGCCAAGACTGCGTTTTATGTGCGGACTGTCTCCCCGCATGACCGAGTGCTGTTGGTATAACACGAACCTCGTTACCCTTTTCCGCTATGCAAGAAACGTGATGATACAGGCCGTCCATAATCCCGAGGCGGAACTCCGCAATCTGTTGCAGAATGCGGAATGGGCGAGACCTCCTGTTGATGCGGCATCGTGATTGCCTCCACTAAGCCCGGCGGTCTTCATCGTCTCGAGGATACAACGGGGCACAAATTCAGGTAGGGCACGGACATGACAGTTAGACAGCGCAATGTGGTGCTAAAGCAAATGCCGGAAGCCATGAATGGAACGCAGATCCGCATTTTTTTGCGCGAATGTCAGAGTTCCATGGAGAGTGATCGCCCATCTCTCGTGCTCGATTGTTCGCTGTTAACTGAAGCGGACGTACGGATAGTTCACCTGCTGCTCGCCTGCCTTGAAGAGGCCATGAAGCGCAACGGCGACGTCAGACTAGCGGGCGTTTCTCCAGGCGTAAAGGTAACCCTCGGGTCGATTGGAGTGATTAACCTCTTTGAGATATTCGACTCGAATGCTGAGGCGATCAACAGCTTCTTTCCGCGCCTTGCAAATGCGCCGTTGCGCAATAATGCGCACGCCGACGCGCAGCAGGCTTCAGAGACTTCAGTGTAATTGCTTTGCATCATCGTGGCGCCAAATGGGAATTTGGTCCGGAGGAACAATGAAAAATTCGAGTGGACTAATTCGAAGCTGGATCGCAGGCGTTCTCGTGATGCTCCTGTGTGTACCCTTCCAGCAAGTGGCAGCAGCGAGTCCGCAGCAGGAGCTTCCCGCATCCGCGCCGCAAGTTGTGCCCCCGCAGCAGCAGAGCGTTCCGTCTCAAGATCGGCCTCAGGACTCGAACGGTGGAACCGGAAAGAAAGCTCCAGACGCAGCAGGGGCAACTAACTCTGGGAATACAGGCGGAGTACCAGCGCAAAGCACGAGTCAGGAACAGCAGCCAACCGAACCCGCGAAACCGGTAGGCACAGCAGCAGCTCCTTACGAGAAGACGATGGGGGTCGCAGCCTCACGCCCAGCCGGTGCTGTGATCGCACCTGCAAAGCAACGGCGCGTGCGTACCATCCTGATAAGGATGGGTGTGATCGTAGGAGCCGGCGTCGCCATCGGAACTGTCGCAGCTCTCTCGCATGGCAGCCCCAGCCGCCCGCACTAACAGAGGCTCAGGAAACTTCTCGTGACATTTGTGGAGATGAATTATGGGTTCACGCCGGCATAGGAGCTGCGCAAAGCTATTCAGTTTCTCCGGTATCGACGGTGCCGGGAAGAGCTCGCAGATCCAGAATCTTTGCGCCACGATCACGGGGAAGGGTCTGCGGTTCAAATTGATCACGTTCTGGGACGACGTTGCGACACTCACGCGAATCCGTGAGGAGACCGGTCACCGGGTATTCCGGGGCGACAAGGGCGTAGGAACCCCTTCCGCGCCGATAAACCGGAGAGATAAGAATGTTCGCTCAGGTCTTATGACGTGCGTGCGGCTATGCCTTTACCTGGCCGACGCCATATCTCTTCGAGTCGTCATGAAGAGAGCGATGCACTCTGATGCCGACGTTGTGATATTCGATCGCTTTATTTATGACGAACTCGCGAACCTGACGTTACAAAATCCGCTCATGCGAGCTTATGTCTGGTCGATCATGAAGATTGTTCCAAGACCGCACGTCAGCTATCTACTCGATGCCGATCCCGTTCAAGCGCGCGCACGGAAGCCGGAATATCCACTTGAGTTTCTCTACAGTAATCGCCAATCCTATCTCGCTTTAAGCGCATTAGTGGGCGCAATCACAATTATTCCCCCAATGCCGATTCACGAGGTCGAGCGAGAGATTCTGCAGTACGCGCTGGAAGAACTTGGGACTTCACCCAACAGCCCATTTCCTTTGCGCCTCTCGCCCGAATCGGCCGGCTCCTTTGCGTCGGCTCAATTGCCGCGTTCGTCGCCTCCGGCAAATCGGAATGGCTAAACCTTAAACCATCCGCGCAGCGCATTCGATAAGAGAGAATGCTCGCTCAATGGCTTTCCGCATCCAGCAGTTGGCGTTTGCGCTCGACTCCCCAACGATACCCTGTAAGTGAGCCACTAACGCCCACTACGCGATGGCATGGCACAACCAGCGCCACGCGGTTGGTAGCGCACGCGCGAGCCACAGCGCGGGTTGACTTAGGATCGCCTAACTCCCTGGCTAACTGGCTATAACTCCTTGTCTCGCCGCGTGGAATCTGGCGCAGAGCCTGCCACACTCGTAGTTGGAAGACAGTGCCGCGCAGGTCCAGCTCCGGAGTGATCCGGTTTCGGTCCAGGTCTGTTCCATCGCGCACAATCTCCAGCGCCGCGTCCACAAGTCGTGACAGCGACGGATCGCGGTGCAGCGTTGCCAGCGGGAATTCTTCGCGCAAGCTTGCTTCGGCCTCGGCGGACGTTGAACCCAGCGCAAGCCAGCATAGGCCGCGCCCGGTGGCTCCCACAACGACCCACCCAAAAGGTGTGCGCGCAGTGGCCCAGCCAATGTGTTCGCCCTTGCCTCCCTTGGCAAACCGCGCCGGAGTCATGCCCAGCTGCGCGCCCTCATACGCGCGGCTCGACGAGCCGAAACCCACGTTGTAAATCGCATCGGTCACGCTGCCTCCATTCTTCAGTGCGCCACGCAAACTGCCCGCACGCAGCGCTCTCTGATATTGCAGGGGACTCACTCCCATTGCCTGCTTGAAGAGCCGCTGCACGGTAAAAGGGCTGAGCCCCGTCAAGCGGGCTAGCTCCGCCAGCCGCACCGGCCGGTCGACGTGAGCCTCGATGTAAGCGCGGATTCTGTCTAAAGGCCTGCTCGCCTCGGTCATAGGGCGGCAGCGTTTGCACGGACGAAAGCCCGCAGTCCTCGCTTCGTTTGCTGAGCCGAAGAAGCGAACGTTGGTCTTCAGAGGTAGGCGGCTCGTGCAGCCTGGCCGGCAGAATACCCCGGTCGTGCTGACTGCATAGAAGAACGTTCCCGATGGGTCGCGGCTCAAAAGCTGCTGCCACGCTGCCTCAGAATCAATCACCGGGCTGGTGCTCTCAAGTTTTGCGGATTGGAGTTTAATGTTCACGAAAACCATCGTCGCCGATTGCGACTTCGCGCGCCATCCGATTCTTGCGCGCAATTCGGATTTTCCCATGCTTCTTTAGGAATCTGCTCGCGGCTTTCCATCTCCGGCTTGAAAACCTGGGAGTTCCGGCTCAAACTCGTTCCCGCAGCACTGCCTCCGCACGTCTAAGATCCTCTTCGGTATCCACACCAATCGTGTCGGCCGGCGCTTCTGCTACATATACCGAGATCCCATTTTCCAACAGCCTCAATTGCTCCAGGCGCTCCACCTTCTCCAGGGGCGAGGGCTTCAACGCCGCAAACCGGTCCAGCGCAGCCTTGCGGTACCCATAAATGCCCAGATGCTTGCGATAGCCGCCGAAGCCGGTCCCATCGCGATCAAACGGAATCGTGGCCCGGGAAAAATACAGCGCGCGCCCATCCTCGGCCGTCACCACCTTTACGGCGTTGGGGTTATCGAACTCCTGTGGAGGGCAGGGCACGGCCAGCGTGGCCACCTCCACTTCAGGACGATCAAACAGCGCCAGCAGCGCCCGAAAAAACTCCGCCGTGAGCGTGGGCTCATCCCCCTGTATGTTCACGTAAATATCAGCGTCAATAGCGGAAGCGACTTCCTGCACGCGGTCTGACCCGCTGCAGCAACTCTCCGAGGTCATCCTCACTGGAATACCCCGTGCCCGGCACACCGCAGCCACTTCTTCAGAATCTGTCGCCACCACCACCGTATCCATCAGGCCACTGGATTCAGCCGCGCGCCAGACCCACTCCACCATGGGGCGACCGGCAATCTCGCGCAGCACTTTGCGACTGAGCCGCGTCGAGGCGAGCCGCGCCGGGATGACCCCGACGATACGCAACTTGCTCATGCACGCGAGTCTACAGCAGAGGGCGCGTCACGCTCCTTTTCGCAGCGTGCTGGTCCCGACAATTCGGCCCTCAGGTTTGACCCCAAATCCAACCCCCCGTATCATCTAACTTGGTGTGGCCAAAGTACCGCGGCCCCCTTCAGGCGGAGTAGCTCAGCTGGTTAGAGCGTGGGATTCATAACCCCAAGGTCGGCAGTTCGATCCTGCCCTCCGCCACCAGAAAACAAAGAGTTTAAGTCAAGATTTCAAGACGTTTCCTTGCCTTCCCGCCGCCTTTCCCGCCGCCTTTGGCCTGCATGACCACTGGCGGCGCAGCGCGCCGATAATAATTAAGGATTTTTGGGAGATCGGTCCGCAAGGCCGTTTTCCGAAGTCCGGAAGCTATCGTGGGCACCTTGCCCGGTTCCTGGGGCACCACGCTGGCAAAAAAATGCAGCCATTGGACCCAACCGGAGCGAATTTTGGGCCGGATCGGAACCGCCCCCCCGATGTCGGCGGTCTGGCCTGTCTTCTTCTGGTTTATTGTCCGCTTGGAATTCCCAAAACACAAAAGCCCCTTGCCGTGCCGAGGGGCTTTTGTCGCGGTGCAGCACCAGAGAGACGAATCTGCGCGGTTTCTGTCCACAGTTGCACGAACAGAGTGGCCGAACAGTCCAATACAGGATCAATCGGAGCTAAGCTAGGACGGTTCGAGGTCGTTGCCGCACGGTGCCGATCCGAATACTGCGGAGCCCAGCATATCCGCTCAAGTGCATGTCGTCCTGCATGACAGATACATTCTAAGAGCTTAAGACCGCCGCTCTTTGTCGGGTTCTGTCTCGTTACTCCCTACCGACTCGACTCAGTTTTGTAATCAGGGGGCACCTCCTTATTACGGAAGACTCCGCTTGTTCAAATGTTACTCCCAACCAAATCAATTTTGGCCGGATTCGGAGCCCCCCGTGTTCGGGCTTTCGCCGGATTTGCCGGTTTTGGCTCGGGCGTGCCGATTCGTATGCGCGCGGCGCTCACATGCTCGGTCGCACTACAGAAATGAATTCCCATTCTGACCGAGAAAGTCGTTCGCCGCTTTCAGGGCGACCTCCTGCACCTCCTGACTTAAGGTTTTCGGGATGGTCGCCACCATAGCCCAATCTCCATAGACACCACGCAACTCTTGTCGCTCTATAAAGCGCGATGTGACCTCCCCTCGCGCGAAGCGGCACGGCACCAACTCAGCACTCGGAAGCGTGACATCAAGGTCCAGCCCTTCGGGCACGGACCACACCTTGACGTTATGTGTGCCGCTCTCCGTGACGTAGTCGCAACTGAAGCCCTGGAATGAATTGCTATCCATAAGTAACCTCGTTCGGAAATTCATCTCACGCTTTAAGTAGTAAGGCAACCCTTTTCCGTTCTTTGAGGGGTGAGCGGCAGTCATCGCTGCGGTACGGTTTTGGCGAGATGAGCCTCAAACCACAGTCGCGCTCGTTCCTGAGTTTGCAACAAAACTGCATTGGTGAGATGAGATGCGGCATCGTTCCGATACTTGGCTACGTCTTCCGGTTTTGTTGAAGACCAGCTTTCCAGACGCAGCGAGATCGAGCCAGAAATAGGCCTCCGCGTAGTCCTGTGGTAAGCCCCGCCCATTTTCGTACATCAAACCGAGGCTTACTTGTCCGTCCGCAAACCCCTGCTCCGCAGACTTGCGATACAACACGGCAGCCAGCCCGTAGTCCTTCGGGACATTGTGTTCACCATATTCGTACATAATGCCGAGGTCGTGTTGCGCGACGGCAAGGCCTTGATCGGCGGCATTACGGTAAAGACGAACTTCTTCCGCGTAATCCTGTGGCACGCCCTGGCCATTCCCATATGCAACACCAAGGTTGAATTGTGCGTCGGCATCTCCTTGCTCAGCGGCCTTTCGGAACCAATAGACTGCCTGCGCGTCATCCCGGGCTAATGCTTCCCGGCGGTCCTGTTATTCTGTGGTAAGTCTGGTCCGAGTTCATACGTTTGATACAGATTACCCAAGTTCAATTCTGCAAAGACATTGCCTTGCTCGGCAGCCTTGCGATACCAAACAGCAGCTTGAGCGAAGTCCTTTGGAACACCCTGACCTTTTTGATAGATCACGCCGAGGTCGTTTTGCGCATCGGCTAGGCCCTGCTCTGCTGCCTTCCGATACCAAATGGCGGCCTTGGCAAAGTCTTGAGGAATGCCTTCCCCATTCGCATAGTCGAATCCAATACGTTCCTCAGAGGCAGCGTCTCCAGCCTCAGCCTTTGCCAATAGGGCAGGATCAATACCGTTGGCTTGGGCAGCAGCAGTCGCGCCGAAGAGCCCGCAGGCCAGCGCGAATATCAGTATTGTGTGGGCACGACGCCAAATCAGCATAACGCCTTTCAACACTCTTAGGCTTATTGACGCTTGATTCTGAGATTGTAAGCGAGATGAGATCTAAACCTAAAACCCCGCGCGTGGGACTCAACACCCCAAGGTCGGCAGTTCGATCCTGCCCTCCGCCACCAATCCAAAAAACGCAACGGACGCCCGCCTCTTCGCGTGAGGGCTGCTCATTGCCTCCGCAGTAGCAGTGCCCAATCCTGCGCGCCGTGCCACCCGGACTCTTCCGGCGGCCCAGGCGAAGCCCAGGATGGTCCTTCGACGACCTCCGGCAACTCGATGCGCTGTCCGCTGGTTGCATTGAACCACTCGCCGCGGTATTTTCCCGAGGCAAGCTGAATTTTCAACTCACCTCCGTGCGGCAGATAAATTGCGTAAAGATTGCCCGGGTCCGCGAGGCAATAGTTTCCCTTGTTCACCAGCTCATCGTGGGGGCTCGTCTTCCACCACTCAAATTGGGTGAAGAAGTCGACGATATGCCCGTATCCAAGAAACATGGTTTGCTGTATCATCGCCGCGTCCGTTCATCCACCCGCCGCCCGTGTCAGGCCAGATGTTGGTTCCACGTCGCGCACTCTCGCCGGCCGTCTGATATCCCCCCGCCATATAGATATCCCACGCGGTTCTGCGCAGAACATCGGCAGAGTCGGAGCCCGCGGCGGCCCACTCGGGATAATGATCCTCGTAGCCGTACTCCTCGTTGGTCTGCGGAATGGTCCGCCCCGCTTTTTTCTGAAGCTCCCGTGATTCGAGCATGAGTGTGTGTTGATCGCGAGACCAGTCCTGATAAGAGGTGAAGCCGAACCAACTGGACGACCGATCCTGGTGAATCGTCTTCACGGGGTGGCTGGTCGCCAAATGGTGATAGGGGTCCAGTTCTTCGATCAGCGAGCCGGTTTCGTGGCTCCAGGCTTCGTCGCGAAACCCATCGAGATCATCTCCAAGATCCCATGTGATGTTGGAGAAACTGCCCAGGCGGGCCACTGCATAACGAATGTACCGGCGTTCGTCTTCGCTGCCCGCCGCCGGATGGTCGTGCTCGTCGTTCATGCCGAGCACGATTGAAATAATCATGTTCTTATCGCGCGCATAGCGAAGCATCCGATCGAACTTCTGCCAATACGAGACATTGAATCGCGCATAGTCGAAGCCGGGGTGGTAGAAGTCATGGATATCCCGCGCTGGCCACGGATCAATCAACATGTTCCAGCGCTCGCCATTCATCACCGGTTCGCCATAGAAAGTGCTCGTTCGCCCCGCGAGGGTGACGCGCATGCGATTCACCTTTAATCTGGCCAATCGATCAATGCTGTATTGAATCGTGTGTTCATCGCGCCAGCCCAAAAGCCAGTAGGATGTCGTTCCGTTGAAGAAATAGTGCTCGCCGGTGCCCTCCCAAATGAAACTCCACGGGTAGGCAGGGTCAACGCGGATGGGTCCTTTGCGGCGCTCGTCGGTCGCGGTGAAGATGCCAGACTCATCTTTTGTCGAGCTGCCAGCTTTCAGCGCAACATGAAACGTGTACGCCCCAGGCTTGGACGGCATGAATCGGATGCGGTAAACAGTCCCGTCGGCCGAATCGCAGAACCCCGTTACGAATACTTTCTTCGGGGAACCCGTGGGTTCAAAATCGCCAGTAAAGGACGCATCTGTAAATGGGTTCTGCACCGACGGAGTTTTAACTTCAGCTGTCACTTCAATAAAGTCGAAGGCGGAGATGGTCGACGCCGATTGCGAAAACTTAATGTTCGATACATCTTCGGCCTGCAGCGGCGCCGCAGCGGGAATTAGCGAGGCTAAAATGGCCATCGAGCACAGGCTTAAACAGCAGGCCGGGTTCGTATGAAGCCGGAGCGGCACTCGCATGGCCTTCTCGACAGGCACAACCGGATTCCGACGTTTGCTCGAAGTCATTTGGCCGGGATCTCCTTTGTTTGGATCGGAATGGCTCTGATTCTACGCTTGCAGGTGCGACCAGCATCTCGTTTCGTTCGACCTGGCCCCATCCCAATCCTGGGCAGAACCTTTTGATGAGGCATTTCTCACACCCCTTGCGCTATCATTGCGTCTATAGAGTGAGCGGCCTGTTCCCCTGGGGCCGACTGTGGTGGTGTGTGTGTCTCGATTCTTTCAGCGATTTATCTTCGTCCTGGCGGTAGCTGTATTTGCCGCTCTCGGCATGGGATTTGCCCTCGGTCAATTCGGCTTCTTCGGCGTGCACGCCGGTAGCGAACAAGATGGCGCTTACCGCCAGATGCACGTCTACGCCGAAGTGCTCAAGCGGATTCAAAGCGACTACGTGGTCGACCCCAACATCAACAACGTCACCACCGGTGCGCTGCACGGGCTGCTGGAATCGCTGGATTCTGATTCAAGCTATCTAACCCCCGCCGAATACAAGATTTACAAGGATCGCCCTGCCACCGGTGTGGCGCAGATCGGCGTTACCGTCTCCAAGCGCTTTGGCTACGCGGATATCGTCACCGTGGTCCCCGGCTCACCCGCAGATAAAGAACATCTGGCCGATGGCGATGTCATTGAATCGATCGGCGATCAGTCGACTCGCGAGTTATCCCTGGCCGTGATTCGTCTTCTGCTTGAAGGCAAGCCGGGCAGCTCCCTGACCATGTCGGTCGTCCGTCCGCGCAAAGCCGACCCTGACAAAATCACGCTCACCCGCACATTGACAACTCCGCCGGCACTCAGTGAGCAGCAATACGATAACTCCAGCATTCTCTACCTGAAACCGGGTGAGCTTACCCCGGCCCGCGTCGACGAGATCGCTGCCAAACTCAAGGCCGCTCCGAAGACCCAGAAAGTACTGCTTGATCTGCGCGACTGCTCTGACGGTGAGGCCAGTGAGGGGTTGCGGTTGGCAAACTTCTTTGTCAACCAGGGCACCCTGGCCACTCTTCAGGGTCAGAAGTTCCCCTCTCAGACCTTCGCCGCCGATCCCTCCAGGGTAATCACCAGCGCGCCTGTTGCGGTGCTCGTCAACCGCGGAACCTATGGCGCCGCGGAACTGGCAGCCGACGCCATTGAAGGCGCGAAGCGCGGCGATGTCGTGGGCGAACGCACCTTCGGCGAGGGGTCTGTGCAAAAGACGATCGAACTGCCCGACGGCGCAGCCCTGTTGCTCACTGTGGCTAAATACGAAGGCCCCGATGGCAAGAAAATTCAGGATGAAGCCGTCACCCCGAACGTTGTCGTGGGCCAAGCCTCGGATGACGATATCAGTGCCGAATCGCCTACCCCCAAAGACGATGAACCGCTGGATAAGGCACTTGCCTTGCTCAAAGCCAAGAACGGGTGAATTGCATGAAGCGCAGCGCAATCGCTTCTCTTGCACGGCGTGGTTCATGGTGACACGCCGCTTCAAGTCCTCGTAACGCGATTCGTGCTAGCCTTAAGCTAAGGGAATCCTCCTCGGCGCGTTGGCAGGATGCCTAACGAGGCCTCAAGCTCTTGGCTGCCACCTCCAATCAAACTCACCAGCCGCGTGGACTGGGCCGATCTCATCGGCTCGCGCCTGAGCCGGTTCCTGTCCCAACCTATCAGCGCCGAAAAATTGTTGGCAAGGTAGCACTCGGCACTCTTCTCCTGCTCTCCATCATTACGGGCTCGCTAGCTGGCCTCATGCTCGTCTATTCCGTCAATCTGCCCCAGATTAACGACCTTGAGCGCTATCGCCCCTCCACCACCACTGATCTCTACGACCGCAAAGGCCGCATGGTCGGCTCCTTTGCCCTGGAGCGCCGCGTTGTGGTCAACTACGACGACTTCGCGCCGGTTCTGCGCCAGGCCGTCATCTCAATTGAAGACAAGAGCTTTGAATCCCATTGGGGCGTCAACGTCCTGCGCATCGCCGGAGCCCTCTGGCATGACTTGCGCAGCCACGGCAGGGTGCAGGGCGCGTCCACACTCACCATGCAACTGGCGCGCAATCTCTTTCTCTCATCGGAGCGCACGGCCGCCCGCAAGCTGCAGGAGGCCTATCTCGCCATCCAAATCGAGCGCACCTTCACCAAGCAACAGATCTTCACCCTTTACGGCAATCAGATCTATCTCGGCAGTGGCATGTACGGTTTCGAGGCTGCTTCGGAGTTCTACTTCAGCAAGCACGCCAAGGATCTCAATCTGACTGAGGCGGCCCTGCTGGCTGGCCTGCCTAAAGCCCCAGCAGCCTATTCGCCTTTGCTCAATCCTGACAAAGCGCTGCGCCGGCGCAATCTCGTCCTTAGCGAAATGGAATCGGACGGCGTCATCACCCACCAGCAGGCCTCCCAGGCTCGCCAGGCGCCGCTTGGCCTGCACATCTCGCAGCCCGATGCATCGGTGGCGCCGTGGTTCCAGGAAGAAGTGCGCCGCGAACTCGAAAAGCGTTTTGGCACAGAAGAAGTCCACGAGGATGGGCTTCGTGTTGAGACGACCCTCGACCTCGATTTGCAGCAGACCGCTAATCGCGCGGTCAACGATGGACTGGCAGCCTATGAACGACGCCACGGATGGAAGGGCAAGCTTGAGAATGTTCTCGCCGGCGGCCAGACCATCGAAGAGTACAAGCATCCCGATTGGGCAATTACCCCGAATGCCGGTGACTACGTCCACGCCCTTGTCACGCGCGTCCTGCCACTTGAGATTCACGCCCGCATAGGCGCCGGCGAGATCGTCCTGCTGCCCGCAGACTGGCAATGGACGGGCCAGCACTTCGGCGACGCATTGGTCAAGCCCGGCGACATCATATACGTCCATCTGTCCAACGCTGTCGAGGCTGGTACCCGGCACGCCACTCTTGAGCAGGATTCCGGTGCACAGGGTGCATTGATGGCGATGGATAACACCACCGGCGATGTGCTGGCCATGGTAGGAGGACGCGACTATGCTCTCTCTCAGTTCAATCGTGCTACCCAGGCCGAGCGACAAGTAGGCTCCAGCTTCAAGCCCTACGTTTATGCCACGGCTTTGGAAGAGGGCGCCAAGCCGAGCGACATCATCGTTGATGCCCCGGTGAGCTTCGGCGCATATACCCCGCACAATTACGAGAACGATTTCAAGGGCGCGATGACCCTCATCAACGCCTTCGCCGAGTCGCGCAATATTCCTGCCGTCAAATTGGCCGCGCACGTCGGCATCCACAAGGTCATTGACATGGTGCACCGTTTCGGCGTCACGTCAGATATCCCGCCCTACTTGCCGGTTGCGCTGGGCGCTGCTGGAATCACTCTCAAAGAGCAGGTCGATTCCTACTCCGTCTTCCCCAACGACGGCATCCGCGTGACCCCGCGCCTCATTCGCAAAGTTTCCAATTATGACGGCATCACCCTGTGGCAGGACCGGCCCGCGGTCAACGAAGTCATCAGCGAACAGACGGCACGCTCCATGATGACCATGCTCCGCGCCGTTACTGCACATGGAACAGGAGCCGCTGTTGCCCAGCTCAATCATCCCCTGGGCGGAAAGACTGGCACCACCAGCGACTTCACCGACGCATGGTTCCTGGGTTTCTCGCCCTCCATCACGTGCGGCGTCTGGGTGGGCTTCGATAGCCCCGCCGAGTCGCTCGGTGAAAAGGAGACCGGCGCTCGCGCCGCGTTGCCCATTTGGATGGATTTCATGCGCGTTGCCATCGTCGGCAGCCCCGACGAACAATTCCTTGGCGACCAGGAAGGAAGTCCGATGGATGAGGCTGTCGCCGCGCCGCCTGCGAAACCGGTACCCGCCCCGTCGCCAGTCCCACAGGCGCAGCCCGTGAAAGCCGTGGTTGTCAAGCAACTCGAAAACCCTGTCTCGACTTCTGTACCCGTTGTGCGAGGAGCCAAGCCGGTCGTCAATCCCGCGATGGAGAACGTGTCTTCTCCTGCAAAGAAAAATTAGAAAGATGGGCCATTCACCAGGGACAGACCGCAGGCACAATTTCAATTTCTCTGGCAGGCCGGGCACATCACCTTTGGCTTAACTGGCCGCAGTCAACCGGAAATACCGCTTCGCACGCCCCACATCTTTGAAGATCTGCGCCTTCAATGCCTCTGGCGACGGCCACTCCATCTCCCCGCGGAGCCGCAACAGAAACTCAAGTTCAAGCGGCGTCCCCTCGTCGAGATCAACTGCCTCAAAGTCCAGAATGTGCGATTCCACCGCAAACGACGCCTCGCCAAACGTAGGCCGGTTGCCCACATTTGTAACGGCTTGAAAACACCGCCCGCCCACCGTAAGTCGCGTGATGTACACGCCAATACTCGGCAGCAGTTCTTCATAAGGCGCCAGATTCACCGTCGGTACCAGCAGCCGCGTGCCGATGCCGCGTCCTCGTGCAGGTGTCGAACGTACTGCAAAAGCGCGCCCCAGCATCCAGCGCGCCCGTTTCATATCCCCATTCGCCACCAACTCCCGCACCGCGGAACTGGAAACCTCCATCCCATGCACGCGCACCGACTCATGCAGATGCACTGCAAATTCAAACTCCGTTCCAAACTTGATCAGCTCTGCGACTCCGGCCTCAGCACGCCGTCCAAAACGAAAGCTCTGTCCTTCGTGAAGACTGCTTACTCGCAGTGCGTCCACCAGCACCCGCTTCACAAACTCCCGTGCCGACAAGCCGGCCAATGCGCCGTCAAACGGCAACACCAGAACCGCATCCACGCCGGTCCCGGTCAGCAACCGCAAACGCTCGTTGATCGGTGTCAGCAATTTCGGCGCAAATGCCGGTCGTAAGAAATGCTCCGGGTGAGGGTCGAAGGTGATCGCCAGGCCCTTTGCTCCGCGTCTTCGCGCTTCGGCGGTCACGGCCGTAAGAATCTGCCGATGACCCAAATGAAGGCCGTCGAAGTTCCCGATTGCCGCCACACTGGGACCAAAATCTGCCGGTATCTCGGCCATGGAGCGGTAGACAGAGATCGCTTGGCTCGTGCTGTCGTTCATAGGCTCGCAGACCCCAGATCTACAGGGAATTCCAGACCGTCGTACGCCAGCGCCATTCCTTCAGGCAGCGAACGGTTGGTCGCGGCGTGGCCCATCTCGTGGGCAATGTGCGTGAACCAGGTCTGGCGCGCGCCAATCCGCCGCGCCCAGCCCACCGCTTGCTCGAGGGTTGCATGGCTGGGATGAGGCTTATGCCGCAGTGCGGAAACGATCAGGCAATCAACCCCTTCGAGCAGCGCAAAACTTGATTCTGGGATGGTGCTCACGTCAGTGAGGTAGGCTGTGCGCCCAAATCGAAATCCGGCGATCTCCATCTCTCCATGCAACAAGGGGAGGCGGATGAATTCGACGCCGAACAGCTCGGTCACGTCGTGCAGCGGTTCAATGCGCACACGCGCCCGCGTGGGGTAAGTTGCCTTTGGCGAAAATGTGTAGTCATATATTCTGCGCAACACCTCCGCCGTTGCGTCCGACGCAAACAGCGGAATCGTGCCGCCTTCGCGGAAGACCGTAAAACTCAGCGGTCTCAAATCGTCCAACCCCAGAATGTGGTCAGCATGGCTGTGGGTATACAACACGGCATCCACGCGGTTCAGCCTATTGCGTAACGCCTGCTCGCGAAAATCGGGACCGGTATCGATCACCACCACGCGGTCGCGCCCCTCGTGTTGCCAGCGCAGCAGTACAGACGGCCTCAGCCGCCTGTCATGCGGATCAGCCGAGATGCATACGGCGCAGCCACACCCCAGCGTCGGAACCCCCATGGAGGTTCCCGTCCCCAGGAATGTAAGCAGTCCCTCCATGCGTGTTGGGTGCGGCCTTTAGCGCTTGCTCGTCGGCGGTGGCGGCGGCGGAGGTTGCATGCCCTGCAGCGTAATCATGCTGGTCAGTTCCAGGAAAGCCATCCGCAATTCAAAAAGCACAGTCTCCAGCGTGCGTTGCTCCGCTTCGGTCAGGTTTCCTTTGGTCTTCTCGGCCAACACGCCCATCAGGTCGATGGTCTGGCGAGCTCCCAGAATGTCCACGCGCGGGCGCTGGCCCTCCTGGGCACCGGCCCCCATTTGGATCATCGCGGAAACGTACAACTGCTGAACGAGGTGCTCAAAGCCGACAGGCGGTTGCGCTCCAAGAGCGGGATTCTGTGCCCGGACCAGGTCTTCCAACCGTTGCGCCGAGGCGTCGTAGGCGGATTTCTGTTCGCGGCTTTCTTCAGCCGTGGGCGCCGGAGGTAGATCCATTCCACTCTCGGCTGCGCCGGCCTCCGCCGCCTCCGTTGGGGCGGTTTCACGCTTGTTTGCGGGCTCCACTAACCTTGGGCCGGCCGGCGGCTCCGTTGCGGCCGGTTCAGGCGTAGACGCGGGTGCGGGCGCCGATGCTGATGCTGATGCCTTGGCGCTTTCCTGTTCTTCTTCCGCTTTAAACTTGCGGCGGTCAATCACTTCGAACTTCGGAGTATCGCTCATGGTTGCAGATTTCCAATCACATTGCTGATCAAAGATTTGGCGGTCCCGCCAGAATGCGGGCAATTCCTATCGAGGTTCCCGCGGTGTACTCCAGTGTCTGGTTGCCCGTCTCCGCCTCGGCGCGCAACATGCCCAGCGCAAGAATCCGCCTGCCGCCACGCAACGGCAACTCGGCCGCACTGGTAATCTGTCCCGCCGCAGAAGCTTTCGGCAGGGTTTGCGCTGGTTCTGTTTCACGGGGATGGAACTCGAGTTCCGTTCCGGCTACGGGCACCGCGCCTTCCAGCTCCAATGAACGCAGGTGCTTGTGAACATTGCCCCGCGAGCGAATGCGTTCCACGATTTCCTGGCCAAGATAGCAGCCCTTGCTGAAGTGGAGGGCACGGGTCTGCGATGTCTCCTGCGGCAGATCGCGCTCCATCATGTCAATTCCGTAGACCGGAATCCCCTCGGCAATGCGAAAGGCCTCCAGCGCCGTCGTCCCCACCGGGGTCGCGCCGGCCGTCGACATCGTCCGCCACAGCCGGGTCACGCCCGCCGCGGGCGTCCAAATCTCATAGTGCTGCGCCAGTGCCCCATATCCTCGCAGGATCCGCAGGTTCAGCCCATTCCATTCCACTCGCGTTCCGGTCATCGGTTCGGGCAGCGTCGGAAGTCCCATGCGGCCCATCACATCGCCGGCCAGCGGCCCGGTCAAGCCCAAGGCGGTCTCGGCGCCTCCCGGTTCCAGCCCCTGCGCGACCAACTCCACGTCGTCCATGATGATGAAGTGCTCGAGGTGCGCGAGCAGCCGGTCATACTGGTCGGCGGAGATTTCCAATTCCAGCCCATCGCCCTCGCGCCAAACCGTTAAGTCACCCTGGATTCTTCCTTGCGCATTCAATACAAGGTTCCAGGCCCCGGTGTTGGGCGCTAAGTCAATCACCATGTTGGTGACCATGCCGCTGAGCCAGCGGAATCGATCCTCGCCTCGAACCGCGACCCGCTTCATCCAACCCAGGTCGTGTGCCGCCGCGCCTGAAACCAAGGCCTCTATTTCGGTCGCTGGCGCGTCCAATTCCCGTGGGGTCGTTGCACCGCGATATTCCGTCAGTTGGGGCGTTTTGGGTGCCGACGCAAGCAAAGTCGCAAGTGGGGTCGCAGAACTCGTTGCCGCAAGATCTGATTGAGTCATAGGGAAGCGCTTTCGCGATACAAATGAGCACTTTTTCTGAGCATACAGCGCATTGCACCGCATCATGATTATAGCCTTGATGGTGGATGCAATGCCCGCACCGAAAGACCCGTAAAATCCAGGGAGATTGAATGACCGAACACTTTGTAGCAGTGGGACATGGCTGGAATC
Source organism: uncultured Acidobacteriaceae bacterium (assembly GCA_963800145.1). GTDB lineage: Bacteria > Acidobacteriota > Terriglobia > Terriglobales > Acidobacteriaceae > Telmatobacter. The sequence continues at coordinate 1,663,467 of CAWCZX010000003.1, forward strand.
GGTGGATTCTTGCTGTGTCCCTGTGCTTTGCCACAGCCGCCGCGTCCGCCCAGCAACCCGCAGGCGCTGCGCCGGCGACTCCCCCTCCGGCTCAGACTCCCGCTCCTCCTCCTTCCAAGGAAAGCCCCAAACCCGAGACCCATATCACGCCCGACCAGGCCAAACAGCTCTTTGGGCTGGTCGACGATCTGCTCAAATTCTCATCGCAGGAAACCGGCCTGCCCATCAAGAGCGAAGTAAAGCGCCGCCTTACCACCCGGGTTGCGGTTGAGGCGTATCTGAATGAAAAGTTCAATGAGGATCAGGATGCCAAGCGCATGCAGCGCAGCGAGATCGTGCTCAAGAAATTTGGGCTTCTCGATCGCGACTTCGACCTCAAACCATTCCTGCTGTCGTTGCTCAAAGAGCAGATTGAGGCCTACTACGACCCCAAGACCAAGACCGTGAATCTCCTCGATTGGGTGAGCATTGACGAGCAGAAGCCTGTGCTGGCACACGAGCTTACCCACGCCTTGCAGGACCAGCACGTTGACCTGGATAAGTGGAGCGACGCCACGCCCCCAGACGTCTCGATCAACTCCAACGACGACACCACGCACCTGGCAAAAGATGAGCTCGACACCTCCCGCGAAGCGGTCACAGAGGGTCAGGCTACCGCTGTCATGATGGACAACATCCTCAAACCCATGGGCCGCAGCCTGCTCAAAGACCCTGAGGTAGTCGACCTCATCAAGGCGCAAATGACGGGCTCCGGTGACTCGCCCATCCTCGCTCGAGCCCCCCTGCTTCTTTCCGAGACCCTCATGTTCCCTTATCGCGAAGGACTCAGCTTCGAGCAGGATTTGTGGATGGATCAGGGTCAAAACGCAGCCTTCTCCGGCGCCCTCGATCGCCCGCCGACTTCTACGTGGGAGATCATCAATCCACGTGAGTATGAAAAGGGTCACCTTCCTCCCGTGCCCCTGCTGCCCGACATCCATCCGCTGGTCGACAAGCTTTATCGGCCTTATGACATCGGCCAGGTCGGGCAGCTCGATGTGCAGATTCTGAGCGGTCTGTTCGGCGGCGATACCGCTTCCCGCAACTTGACCCCTGCCTGGGATGGCGGCATCTACTGGGCCGGCCAGTTGCGTAGCGCCACAACGCCCGCTCAGCAGGATAGCACCGCTTCCATCGCCTTCTTTTATCTATCCGCGTGGAGAAATGCTCCCGCTGCGCAGGCTTTTGCCCACATCTATGCTGATGAATTGGGGCGCAAATACTCTGGCCTCAAACCAGTCAAAGCAGCCGAGAACTCTGCTCCTGTTGCGGGAGGTGCCCAGCCTATTTCCGAGGAGCAGGTCTTCACCACCAATGAAGGCCCGGTCCTCATTACGACACGAGGAAAACTGGTCTTCGTCGCCGAAAGCTTCCCCCTCGACATGGCCCGCCAGCTGACTGCCCTCATGCTGGATGCGCAGGGCAGCGGCGCAATGCAAACGGCCTCCGCGAGGCCTCTTGCAATCCCGCCGATGGCATCTGGACTGGTTTCATTGCCCAACGAACCGCTCTCCGCCAGCTTTGTCCGTTTTCTGGCCAATTGCGGAGTTATGAAAGCAGCCGCCGAAGCAGCATTGACCGCCGGGCGAAGGTAAGCCTCGAGGCTGAACGCGCTTACGTCGGTTCCTTGTGGATCAAGTATTCCTGCGCCAGCTCTCCCACCAAAACCGCCGTCGGCACCGCAACCAGGGCCCCCATGATGCCTGCCAGCGCGAAGCCGAGCAGCAGCGACACAAGGATGGCCAGACCCGGAAGGCCCACCCGTTGTCTCATGATGTGCGGGACTAAAAACGAGTTCTCAACTTGTTCATAGACCAAGTAGAAGATGGCAACGCCCAACACCCGGCCCCAGGAGTCGACCGCCGCAACCAGCAGCGCCAGCGCGATACTCATCGCGGCGCCTAACACTGGGATGAAATTGAGCAAACCGGTCAGCGCGCCGAGGGCATACGCGTAGCGAACATGCAGCAGGGAATAGACGAGTGTGCTCGTCACCCCCAAAATCAGCATCAAAGAACCCTGCCCCAGCAGCCATTGACCCATTCGAACCTTTGCTCGCTGCAGCGTTCTGTCCAGCCGATCGCGGCTTTCCGGCCAAAAGAAGGAGAGAAACCAGCGATACGTTCCTTCGCCCTCCAGAATGAAGTAAATGGTCAGAATGACGCCCGTAACGAATTCCATGAGCCTGCTTGCCAGGCTCTTGACTGAAAGCAAGAGGTAGCCCGCCGCCTGGCTAACGTCATCCTGAATTTTGGAACTGAGATCATCCGTATTCAACCGATCCAGGAAGGGAATATGACTAAATCTCTCCAGAAGCGCGGGAGATCTTGTCGGCGTTTCCTGGCCAAACTGTTGAAGATCCCGGATGACCGGTGGAAGGGCCAGAAAACCAAAAGCTGTGAGCGCTCCCGCCAATGCCAGCAGCATCACCAAAACCGCCCAGCCCTTGAAGGGACGGCGGTTTCCAATCTGAATTCGGGAGACCCAAACCACCGTGGGCCTCAGCACAACCGCAAACAGTCCGCTTACGTAGAGCAACACCAGGTCGTCACGGACAAGCCACGCAACATAAAAAGCCAGCCCGATTGCGAATGCAAAAACAATGTTGCTTCTCACACTACGACCACTGCCTGAAGGCTCGCTCATATGCAGGATTCCTGTCTTCCTGGCTCCGCCGGGCGAACCATGGATCGTTCTCTTGAAATGGAAAGGCTGCCGTACCGGCTCCTACTGATCCCCGCTGAGAATCGAACCCACGATTCCGCCAAGCAACGCTCCACCGGCCGCCGGTGCCACTTGCCGGCTGTCACCCCGCGGCAGGTACTCACTGATCTGATGCGCCAATCGCGAAATCGGCAGCGTCTGCAGCCACACGGTCCCAGGCCCCGTCATCACAGCCAGGAAAAGACCGTCCCCCCCGAAAATCGCATTCTTCAGCCCTGGCACCATCGTGATCTGAAAGCCGACCGACGCCTGGAACGCTCCGACGTGGCCGGGATGCACGCGCAGTACCTCGCCGGGAACCAGGTTTTTCATGATCAGCTCCCCCGAAAGCTCCAGCCACGCGGTGCCAATGCCACTCAGTTTTTGCAGCAGAAATCCGTCGCCGCCAAAGATGCCCGCGCCCAGCGATTGCTGAAAACCCACGCTGATGGTCACCTGGGGTGTCGCGCACAGAAACCCGTGCCGGTGCACCAGGTAATCGCCGGTTTGCCCTATTTGTACCGGCACGATGTGTCCCGGCACCTTCGTGGCAAACGACACTTCGCCGGGGTATTGATACGCCCTGTATTCGGTCATGAAGAGGCTTCCGCCACCGGCAACCCGCTTGAGGATGCCAAAAAGTCCGCCGCCCCCGCCCATCTGGGTGTGCGTCGTCATCTGGATCGATGCGCTCATCCACGAAAGCTCCCCGCTCTCTGAAAAAACGCTTTCGTTAGGGTCAAGCTGCACATCCAGAACGGGCATCGTCGTGCCCTGGATCCGCGTCTGCATGGGAAAGTCCTCCTGTTGTCGGAAGTGTACAAGCCGTGCATTAAACTCTACAGCCGAAAAACCGGGTTCTCGCTAAAAATCAAGCCAACGGTACGGTATTGCGCATTTCCCGCGTCACCATCTTTCAAATATCACCTTCGCCTGGCCACCCGTCTTCCGATGAAGAATCGAGTGCTTGAGGAAGTGTTCGTCATTGCGCTTGGGATAGTCGTTGCGGAAATGCGCTCCGCGGCTCTCGGTGCGGGCCAGCGCTGAATCCAGAATGGCTCGGGCGACGCAGCTGGTTGCCACCGCCTCAGACAGCCGGCGGCTCCTTTTTCCCTGTTCCACCAACTGCGCAAGCCTTGCTTCGCCCTCGTTTTGAGCGTTCATGCCCTCGCGCAACATCGATTCGGAACGCAGCAAACCGGCGCTTACCCACATTGAGCTCTGAATGCCCGCGATGACAATCTCAACCAATCCCTCTTCTTCACGGGAAAGGCGTGCCGCTTCGCGTTGCGGTTCTTCCGTTACTGCCCAAGTCAATCCATCCGCCAGCATCGACTGCGCGGCGCGCGCTCCAAACACCAGCCCCTCGAGCAATGAATTCGAAGCCAATCGGTTGGCCCCGTGAACGCCCGTACAAGCCGCCTCGCCCGCCGCGTAGAGTCCGCGCAAACTGGTGCGGCCAAAGTGGTCGGTCCGAATGCCGCCCATAAGATAGTGGGCAGCCGGGCGAACGGGAATCAGGTCGCGTTGCAGGTCAAGTCCGTAATGGGCCAGAAACGCGCTGATGCCGGGGAAACGCCGATGCAGGTCGATGTCCTTCACATGGCGCATGTCGAGATGTACCTCTCGCACCGAACCAGGTTCAGAATCGATCCCCTCGCGCGCAATGGACCGCGCTACAACATCGCGCGGAGCAAGTTCGAGCAGCGGGTGGTATCGCTCCATGAAGCGCTCGCCGCGATCATTGCGCAGGTAGGCACCCTCACCCCGCAGTGCCTCCGACAGCAGAAAGCGTGGCGCCCCCGGTAGTGAAAGCGCCGTCGGGTGGAACTGGTAGAACTCCATGTCGGCCAGTTCAGCGCCGGCCGCCGCAGCCAATGCAATGCCGTCGCCGGTCGCCACAGCCGGATTGGTGGTGTCGGAATAAACCTGCCCCGCGCCGCCGGCCGCAATCAGCACCGCCCGCGCGCTGACTCTTTGCAGGTGGTTTTCGCGGTCCAGCAGATCGGCCGCGATTACGCGTCCATCGGCAACCACCAGCCCGATCACAGTCGTCCATTCGGCAAATTGAATCCGCTCGTGGGCGCGGGCAAAGGCCACCAGCGACCGGCTGATCTCCGCCCCGGTTGCGTCCCCATTGGCATGCAGAATGCGAGGCAATGAGTGCGCGCCCTCACGCGTGCGCAGAAGGTTGGGTCCTTCCCGATCAAACTTCGCGCCCCACTCGATCAGTTCGGCCACGCGCAATGGGCCCTCAGCCACCAGCGCCTCTGCCGCCGGTTCGCAGACAAGGCCATCTCCCGCCGCGACAGTATCTTTTAAATGGAGCGCCACATCTTCATCGCCCTCCATCGCAACGGCAATCCCGCCTTGCGCGTAATGGGTGTTCGACTCGCCTAATGATTCCTTGGTCACAACAAGGACTTCGCCGTGATCCGCGAGTTCAACGGCCGCGCGCAGCCCCGCCACACCCGCGCCCATCACCAGAAAATCCACCTGCCGCGCCAATGCCATAACCTTTGAGGCTATCACCGGCAGTTGCCGCAAAGGCAAATTCGAGGCCGATTCAGGCGCAGGACGGCAGCCTGTTCGAATAAACCCAACATGGTCTCTATTGCTCAGACCTGTGCCAGGACCGGCAGGTAAATTTGAAAACGTAGGGATAGATAGAGTTCGGACCCCGAACTTCGAGGGGCATACGTAGCGGTTCAAAAGTCCTTATGGTCGTTGATGCTGCTGGGTTCTTCTTCACGGCAGCACTCAGCATCCCACACACTTCCACGAACCGCAGCGAACCTAAGGGGTACACATGCGCGGATTCAAGACTCTGCTTTCAGCAACAGCACTGCTCGCCGCACTGGCGATGGCGCCAGCAGCCCAGGCGCAGATTTCCATCAACATCGGCGTCCAACCCGTCTGCTCGTACGGCTACTACGGGTATGCGCCTTACCAGTGCGCTCCCATGGGATATTACGGCTCAGGTTATTTCTACAATGGGATCTTCGTGGGCATGGGCCCTTGGGCAGGTTATGGCTATAACCATGGCTGGGGCAGCCATCGTTTTGTGAACGACGGTGGCGGCAGGTATCACGGCGGCGTCAGCCGCGTTGCCTACCGTGGAAACGAAGGCCGAGGACAGGCACAACACGAGGGCGGCGATAATGGCCACCAGGTCAAGGCAAACAGCCAGCAATCCCACACCAGCGGGGCGCGGCCCGCGGAGAATCACGGCGCGTCACACGGATCTGCACCTCATGGCAACGAATCGCACGGCGGCGGACAATCCCATGGCGGCGAACAGCATGGCGGCGATCACAAATAGTCGTTAAGCGCTGTATCAGTCTGAACGTTATGCCATAGCGGCGGAGCTTAAAAGCTCCGTCGCTTTTCGTTTGTGCGCCTGAGCAGCCTTCTGTTCGAATCCCACAACGCGTCCCACGCCCACCCATTTTTCGATCTCAGCAGCAAATGTGCGTCTGTCAGTTTAGTCTTGGACAGATCCACGGCTGCCTTTGGTCCCGCTTGGTAGCGTCGCTATCCCGCTTGCCGCCAGGAACCTGGGGCGAAATCAGCCAAAATGTGATTTTGAGATTGCGCCACGCAAGAGGGGAGGGGAGATCGAGAATGATCCTGCACACGCCCAGAAGCCGGCCCGCCTCGTGGAAGGTGAGAAAACAACGCACCCCGAGTTGGCTGATTCCCTTCATCGCTCTCGAATGGATCTTCGAATGGGCCGCTTTCGGCTTAAGCAATTGGAGCTTCCTCGAAGTCCTCGAATACCTTGGAACCTTCTCCGTCCTGATTGCCGTGATCTTCTATTTTTCCGAGTCCGGCGACCGCGTGAAACAGCGTCACTACCAGGCGTGGCAGGTCATCAACACGGCACAAGGAAAAGGCGGCAGCGGCGGCCGCATCGAGGCGCTGCAGGAACTCAATCAAGACAAGGTTCCCCTCGTTGGAGTCGACGTTTCATCCGCGTTCCTACAGGGCCTTCAATTGCGAAATGCGAATCTGTTGCGCTCCGATTTCAGTTCTGCCGACCTGCGCAACAGCGATCTATCCGGGGTCAACTTAACCCTCGCAAATCTCAACTCCGCCAACCTCCGCGGCGCCGTCCTCGATCATGCGAAGTGCGATCAAACCGATCTGCGCAACACCGACCTGAACGGCAGCAGCCTCGTAGGCGTCAACCTTTCCGGAGCGTCTTTGGACGGCTCCGATCTCCGCTCCGCGAACCTGCAGAACATCGAATGGCAGCACATCAAGAGCATCGCGGCAGCCAACATCGCGGGGGTCAGAAATGCTCCCTTAGGATTTGTGGATTGGGCGTTGAAGCATGGGGCAGTCGATCAGCCCAACGCGGAAGAATGATCGAGCACTCTGCGCTCGATAACACGTCAGGATCCCGATTGAAAACACGCAGCCCGCCAACACCCGGTGCGCAAATCGCGAGTCACGACACCATCATGCGCGTTGTTCGCTCCGTTTCACCCGGAGCTCTTCGGATGAACTTGGCGATCTGTACGCGCTTGGCGAGGCCAAGCTTCTTCAAAATCCAAATGCCGTAGTAGTTAAGGTCGAACTCATACCACGCGAGACCGTGGCGTGCGGAAACGGGATTCGCGTGGTGGTTGTTATGCCATCCTTCGCCGCCAGTCAGCAGCGCGACCCACCAGCTGTTGCGTGATTCATCGCGGGTGGCAAAGCGCCTTCCCCCGAAGATATGGGTCGCAGAATTAACCAGCCAGGTGGCGTGCAGGCCCAACGTGACGCGCAGGAAGATGCCCCAAAGAAGCAGGCCGGCCCCCGTCTTAATGCCGCCAACCAGGGTTCCCACGACCAGCAATCCGATCGCAAGCAAAGTCAGCGGTACCCAATGGTATTTGCTGAGCCAGACCTGTACGCGATCCTTAGCAAGATCCGGGGCGTAGTGGGCAAGCGCGGCCGTCTCGGTGTTGAGCGCGCGGCCTGAGATGATCCACCCCACGTGTGACCACCAGGCTCCCTCTTGAGGAGTGTGGGGATCTCCCTCATGGTCGCTGTGCTGATGATGAACCCGATGAGTCGCTACCCACGCAATCGGGCCGCCCTCCAGAGAGAGCGTGCCGCAGACTGTGAGAAAGTATTCAACAGCCTTGGGCACATGATAACCGCGATGAACAAGCAGCCGATGATAACCCATGCCGATGCCACAGTTGATTGCCAGCACATACAGCATGATGGCGACAATCAGGTTCGTCCAACTGAAAAAGAACAGCGCGGCAATCGCACCGACATGGAAGATCACCATGAAGATAAACGTGATCCAGATAAGACCGGACTCGTTCTGCGCCCGTCCCATCTGAATAGCTCCTCCAATCGTCCTTGAAGACGACGAGGACTGCGACGAGTTGGCATGTGGATCGCTATGCGGATCCTCATGCACGGGCTTACTGTTATCGGAACTGGAGAATTTGTTGAGTTGAGCGACTTTTTGAATGTGTTCGATGGGACCATCTCCGCCACGGCGAACCTCCTGAAAACAGGTCCACCCCACTTGCAGATGCTTTCAAAACAGGATCGATGCTCCAGGGCGGCTGGCGGCTTGCCGCGTAAGTGCAGGTCAGAAGTTAGGGAAGCCTTCTGTACAAATTATTTCACGAATTCATGTTTCATCACAAGAGTTGCGGCCCAGTTTCTGCCCAAGCTCTTGATAGCGATTGCGATGTTCGGGCCTGGTTTGTTGCGAGCAGTGCTTTAGGATAAGAACAGCGTGCAGACCATACGAGTAGAGACACCTTCGGCCCGGTATGACGTAACTGCGGGCAGCGACCTCATCCGGACGTTGGCGTCACGGATTGAACGAGTTGCGGGCAGCCTGCCGCGCCGGGTCTTTGTGCTGACCTCGCCCGAAATCTGGTCGCTTTGGGGCGAATCCTTCCTCAGTTCCTTTGCCGAGCCGCCGATCGCGCTGTTTCTCCTTCCCGGCGAGAAACACAAGACCATGGCCAGCGTGGAAAAGCTGACGCGGCAGATGATGCGTGCCGGAGGCGATCGCGGATCGCTGCTCATTGCCTTTGGCGGCGGCATCGTGGGCGATGTCGGCGGGTTTGTGGCCGCGATTTTCATGCGCGGTATTCCGTATGTCCAGGTGCCAACGACCTTTCTATCGCAGGTCGATTCGTCTGTCGGCGGCAAGACGGGCGTGAACCTGCCCGAAGGCAAGAATCTGGTAGGCAGCTTTCATCATCCGCTGGCCGTCTTTGCCGACATCGAAGTGCTCGGCACCCTCCCCGATCGTGAGTTACGCGCCGGCCTGATGGAGAGCATCAAAGCCGGCATTATCCGTGACCGCACGTTGGTCCGGTTTATGGAGGAGCATGTGGACGAGGTGTTGCGGCGCGACCCCAAGGCCCTCGAAAAAGTGATTGCCGCCTCCATTCGCATGAAGGCCGGCGTCGTTAACCGTGACGAGCGCGAGAACGGACTGCGCATGATCCTGAACCTCGGACATACGCTGGGTCACGCCATCGAGCAAGCCACGCGCTACAAGGCGCTGCTTCATGGCGAAGCGGTGGGTTGGGGCATGATCGCGGCGCTCTATGTGGCCAGGAAACGTGGAACCATCTCCAGCGCGCAGGCCGAAAGGCTGGAGAACCTGATCCACATGTACGGGCCCCTGCCGCCGCTCAAGCTGCGTCCTGCCAAGCTGGTCGCGGCCACCGGCGCCGACAAGAAAAACGTGGGCGGCGTGAGGCGTTTTGTGCTGCCCGTTGGCATTGGCGACGCGGGCGTCGTAGAAGATGTGACGTCACCCGAGTTGGAAGCGGCAGCCAGGTTCATGCTGGCGCGCGCCGCAGAAGGGCTCTCTTGATGCCGTCAAGCGGAGCCAGGCCGATTGGCGCGGAAGACGAAGCCAGCGCAGCCCGTAACGTGCGCCAGATGTTCAACTCCATCGCGCCCCGGTATGACCTCTTAAATCATCTGCTCTCCGCCAGTGTGGACAGGCTTTGGTGGTGGCAGACCGCGCGTCGTTTTCGGATGGTTCTCGCAGATCCTGATGCGGCCGTGCTCGATATCTGCTGCGGCACAGGCCACATGACAATGGCGCTCCTGAAAGGCCGTCCCAAAGGAGCACGGCCGATCCTCGCAGCCGACTTTGCTCGCGAAATGCTGAGCCGCGCAGCCGACCGGTTCTCATCTCGCAGACCGGACTTGCCCGGCGCAATCGCCCTGGAAGCCGATGCCCTCCATCTGCCCCTTCGTTCCGAATCGCTTGACTTGATCGTGACCGCCTTTGGCTTCAGGAATCTCGCCAACTATGAGGCTGGCCTGCGTGAGTTTCACCGTGTACTCAAGCCCGGCGGCCAGCTGGGCATCCTCGATTTCAGCGAACCCGGAGGGCTGATGGGCAAACTTTACGCAGTCTACTTTCGCCGTGCGCTGCCGGCCATTGGACGGCTGGTTTGCGGCACGGACGGCCCATACCGCTATTTACCCGCATCCGTGGGGAATTTTCCGCCACCTGGGCAGATGCTGTCACTTATGCGCGCAACGGGTTACGAAGGCCCTGCGTGGCAGCCCTACACCTTTGGTATTGCCGGGTTGTACACGGCAACGCGCCCCGCTGTAGCCTAAGTACGGATGCCTTCCGCCGTTTCCAACTCGTCAGTTTCTCGGGCCTCGAACTCCGCTGCCAAACGGCGCGTGGCTTTGCACTCGATGATTGCTGCGGCGGCTATGACGCTGCTCAAACTGGCAGCGGGCCTGCTTTCCGGTTCCCTCGGCGTGCTGTCGGATGCGGCTCATTCCGCCCTCGACCTGACCGGCTCAGCGCTCACCTTCTTTTCCGTCCAGGTCTCCGACAACCCGGCCGACGAAGACCACACCTACGGCCACGGCAAAGTGGAGAACATTTCCTCTTTTGGCGAAGCCGGATTGATGGCCATCTCCTGCGCCTGGATCATCTGGGAAGCGATTGAGCGGATCAGGCACAACAACGTGGAACTGCGCCACTCCATCTGGCCGGTTCTTGTGCTCTTGACATCAATCACCGTGGACTTCTGGCGCTCGCGTCAACTGGGTGCCGTGGCCCGGCGCACCGGTTCACCAGCCCTCGCCACCGACGCATTTCATTTCGCCAGCGATATCTGGTCGACGTCTGGCGGTGCTCGCCGGACTCGGCGCCAGTTGGGCGGGAACCTACTTTCACATCCAGTGGCTTCGCTATGCCGACCCCTTCGCTGCCGTTGTGGTTTCGCTCATGATTCTGCGCATCACCGCGCAGTTGACCCGCGAAGCGGTCGGCGTTCTCATGGATCAGATTCCCTCCGATACCCGGCGCCGGATCGTCAATGAAGTCGAGCAGGTCGACGGAGTCCTGGCCGTGGAGCAGGCGCGCGTACGCCGATCCGGCGCCACCTACTTTGCCGACCTGACCCTGGCCTTGCCGCGGCGATATACGTTCGAACACACCGGCGAATTGGTGCGCGAAGCCACCGACGCCGTGCATCGCGCACTACCCCAGGCCGACGTAGTGATCCACACCGTTCCCCGCCAGGGACGCGCGGAAAGCATCTTCGATCGCGTGCGGGCCGTAGCTGCGCGCAACAATGTCAGCGTCCACGACCTCAGCGTCCAATCGCATCATGGGCGGCTCCGCGTTGAGCAGCACGTTGAACTGGACGAGACCATGCCGCTGCTTAAGGCGCACAGCTTTGTCACCGCGCTTGAGGCGGAGATCCTCCGCGAAACGCCGGAGATCGATTCTGTGCTCACCCACATCGAGAGCGAGCCCGCCACCATCGAGGTGCCTGAGGAAATGATCGAAGAAGACCGCAGAATCGAGCAGGCGCTGCGAAACGCGACTGCGTTCTTGCCCGAAATTGTGGACGTGCATGAAATCATCGTCGGCCGCACCGCCGAGCACATCTCGGTTTCTTGCCACTGCACGCTGCCCGACGACTTCACCATGTTGCGCGTCCATGAGGTCATCACCGCACTTGAGGATCGTTTCAAGCTGGAGTGCCCCGAAGTCTACCGGGTGACGATTCACCCCGAGCCTGCGACAGATAACTGCCGATAACGCGAGGAGAATCAGAAGGTATGATCGCGCACAGTGAATGGCGGCAAGGCGACATTTTCGAGGCGTCCGCGGAGAACGGCAACAAGATTATCTTCGACGTGGACTCCGCGCATACGCATGGCCCCAGCCCGATGGAGGCCGTCCTCATGGCGCTCTGCAGTTGCACATCGGTTGACGTGGTCAGCATTCTCCAGAAGAAGCGGCAACCGCTTACCGGCCTCCGCGTCACGGCCACCGCCGCGCAGGCCCCCGCGCCACCCCGCGTCTTTACTCACATCAAGCTTACCTACGCCGTGCGCGGAAAATTAAGCCGCAAGGCAGTCGAAGACGCTGTGTCGCTTTCGAAAAACAAATACTGCTCCGTGTCGCTCATGCTCTCGAAAGCGGCGCCCGTCGAATACGAAATCGTCTATCCCAACGGTGAGCCGGAACCATGAAAGGTCATATTTTCATCCGCTTTTTTCGAATGGCTTCGCTGGTCATGTTGCTCGTTGCGGTAGCGCTGCTGGCCGCCATCACCACAATGCACTTTGCCATCCATGGCGCAGAGGTTCAGGTACCTGCGCTCAAGGGGATGACTGTGACTGAGGCCCGCAGCCAGACCGCCGGCATGGGGCTCAACCTTGACGTGGATAACCGCTACTACTCGGCCGATGTGGCCGCTGGGCACATCCTGTCGCAATCGCCGCCTGAGGGCACCGTTGTGCGTCGCGCAGTGGCGTGTGCGCGTGGCTGAGAGCCTTGGGCCGCAAAAGGTTGATGTGCCCGACACGGTGGGCACCGACGATCGCCTGGCGGCTCTTCGTCTCCGCCGCGTGGGGCTTGAGGTTGGCGCGACGGCGCACCTTCCTGACGCCGCCGTCGACGAGGGTACGGTGATTGCTCAGGACCCGCCCGCCCACGCGCAAGGCATCGAGCGGCCCGCGGTGAACCTGCTGGTGGCCGCGCCCGACAATGAGATTCCGGACGGCTACGTCATGCCCGATCTCACCGGATTACCTGTGGTCACTGCGCAGGCTGACCTCGCCAGAGTCGGGATAAAATCTGCCTCTCCCATCTTTTTAGATGTGCCTGTGACGTCTGTCGGCTTGGGCAATGGGCCACCCAAGGCTCCTGTCGCACCCGGGGCAGTGATTGCGGAGCAACCGCCTGCTGGCGCGCGCGTCGATCAAACCATGCAAGTGGAACTGACCGTAGCAAAATAGCCTTCACGCCGTTTGAACGGCCTGCGGCATCTAAGACCAGGAAAGAATGACTCCGGATCCCGGGAATCCCCAACTCGAGAGCACCCAAGTGTCCCCAGCGAGCGATTTTTCACACGCGTGGCGGGCCTTGCGCCATCGCAATTTCCGACTCTTCTTTGCGGGCCAGAGCATCTCGCTCATCGGCACCTGGATGACCCGCATCGCCACCTCGTGGCTGGTCTATCGGCTCACCAAATCGGCTCTTCTGCTCGGCACGGTGAGCTTCGCCGGGCAAATACCCACATTTCTCCTGGCTCCCTTGGCTGGTGTCCTCGTGGATCGCCTCGATCGCCGCAAGGTCCTCGTGTGGACTCAGTCGCTCGCCATGGTGCAGTCCCTCGCCCTGGCCTGGCTCACCTTGTCTCATCGCATCACCATCGCCGAAGTACTGGCGCTGAGCGCGATGCAGGGCATCATCAACGCATTCGACATGCCCGGACGCCAGTCCTTCATGGTCGAGATGGTCGAAGACCGCGCCGACCTTTCCAACGCCATCGCCATCAACTCTTCCATGGTCAACGCCGCGCGCCTCATCGGCCCGTCTCTCGCGGGCATGCTGATCGCGGTTACCAACGAGGGCTGGTGCTTCCTCATCGATGGCATCAGCTACATCGCCGTCATCGCCTCGTTGTTGATGATGCGATTGCCGCGCGCGAAAGTACACCACGTCGCAACGACCATGATTGCGCAAATGCGCGAAGGCTGGGCCTACGTATCAGGCTTCACGCCCGTCCGCACCATCCTGATGCTGTTCGCGTTGCTCAGCCTGATGGGATGGCCTTTCATGGTTCTCATGCCGATCTTCGCCGCACAAGTGTTGCACGGCGGTCCGCACACATTGGGTTTCCTGATGGGCGCTGTGGGTGTCGGTTCGCTGGTTTCGGCCCTGTCCCTCGTGATCCGACGCTCGGTGCGCGGACTCACAAAAATGATTCCGATTGCCGCCGCCGCCTTTGGCATAGGACTGATCTGCTTCGGGCTTTCGCGTGTTCTGTGGCTCTCGTTGCTGATGATGTTTGTCACTGGTTTTGGCATGATGCAGGGAATGGTTGCCAGCAACACCATTCTGCAAACTTTGGTCGATGAAAAAATGCGCGGCCGCGTCATGAGCTACTACACCATGGCTTTTGTCGGCATGGCGCCCTTCGGCAGCCTGCTCGCCGGGGCGCTTGGCCCACGCTATCGGCGCGCAGCGTACCGTGATCGTTAGCGGCGTTGCCTGCATTCTCGGATCGCTGTGGTTCTGGTCGCGTCTCAAAGCTGTTCGAAAAGAGATGCGCCCGGTCTATGAACGCCTGGGCATCGTACCGCAGGCCAATCTCGTGATCGAAGAGAGCGGGAAAAGCTAGCCAGGAGCGTGACGCATTCCGAGAATTGATTGCCCCGCGCTACGATTGCAATGACAAGAAAGGACTAAGTCGCATGGGATTGAATGAGGACATGGAAAAGATCGCGCTGCAGGAGCGCGAACTGGTGTTGCCGCGGCTGGATGCACAAACGGCGTGGGAACTCGGCTCCCGATTACGCACGATGGCCGCCGAACGCGGCCTCGCCGTCGTCATTGATGTGCGACGTTTCGGGCAGCCGCTCTTCTATGCGGCCATGGAGGGCACTACGCCCGACAATGTGGAGTGGGTCCGGCGGAAGAGCAACGTGGTCGCGCGCTTCCATCACAGTTCCTACGCGGTCGGCTTGAAACAGAAATCGAAGAACGAGACTCTCCTCGAATCGCAAGGCCTGCCCGCTGGCCGATTACGCTACACACGGCGGATCGTTTCCGCTTTCCGTGCGCGGTGCGGGCGTTGTGGGCTCCGTGACTGTCTCTGGTCTGCCGCAGCGCATGGATCATGAATTGGTAGTCGAGGCACTCTGCGATCTGATCGGCCCAGACTATAAAGCCCTGCGGCTGGCCGCGGAGTAGCTCCAAATCGGCTCAACCATTCAGCACATCTCGTGATGTTCAAGCAGTTCGCTCGATCACCGCGATAAAAAATCCATCGGTTCGAAAGGCGCTGGGCAGAAGCCGCAAATAGCCTTCCGGCGTAATGCAACCCTGTAGCCGCTCTGCGCCAGAAGTTGTCAAGACGCCATCGCTGACCATCTCCTCGATGCGGGAACCAATCGAAACCGCGTGCGCACTCGGCATCTGGGCGAGCACCGCGCCAATCACATGCTCATTTTCCTCGGGTTCAAGGGAGCAGGTGGAGTAGACGACGCGGCCACCTGGACGGACATTGCGCAAAGCGGCCGCGAGGATGCCACGTTGGCGCTCGGCCTGGCGGACTAGATCCTCAACACGCAGCCGATGACGAATCTCCGGATTGCGCCCCAGCGTCCCCGTGCCGCTGCAAGGCACGTCAGCCAACACGAGGTCATATGCGCTTTCGTCAGTCAATGCGGTAGCGTCTGCGAGACGGCATTCGATCCTGTCGCCGTGCAGAGCAAGTCGCTTGCGCATCCGAGCCAGCCGCTGCTCGCTCGATTCACACGCCACAATGTGGGCCTCGGGATTGCGCTGGGCGAGAATCAGCGTTTTGCCACCGGGCGCTGCGCAGCAGTCCAGAATTGCAGCGTGATTTTCTGAACGCCGCACAGTGGCGCGGCCGGCGATCTCCGCCACCAGTTGCGACCCCTCATCCTGCAGCCAGGCGCGCTCGTCACTCAAGGCCGCAGTTCCTGCAATATCTCCGGAAACAACGGTGCGTGCAGCGGTCAGCAATTCACCGTGTTCGAGGATGATTTCAGCCTGGGCAAGTTCTTCTTCCAGCCCGGAGCCCACAACCCGCGCCACCATCGCCGGCTGGCTCTGCCCATGACGACAAATTGTCCGCGCTGCTTCCAATCCGTAGAAGCCGGTCCAGCGCTCGACCATCCAGGCCGGATGCGCTGTTGCCAAGGCCAATTCTGCCGTGGTCTTCTCAGAAAATTGCGCGGGTGGGGCAGCCGCCAATTTGCGCAATACGGCATTCACCATCCCCGAAGCGAAGCGATGCCCGGCCTGTTTCGCCAGTTCCACGCTCTCGTCAATCGCTGCACGCGCGGGAATACGATCCAGATGCAACAGTTGAAATGCGCCGAGGCGAAGCGCAATCCGGACCTCAGCATCGAGCTTGGCGCCTGGCCGTGCGAGCAGCTTTTGAATCTGATCGTCTAACTGGATTTGCCACCGCAGCACGCCCAGCACAAGTGCCGTGGCGAGGTTTCGGTCAGCCGCCGAAAGAGCGTCAACCGATTTGCCGCGCAACAGATCGTCGGAATGCGACTGGCCGCGATCAACGGCAGAGAGAACCGCAAATGCAGCCTTGCGTGCCGGGGAAACCGCAGCCATCGTTCTCAACCCAGTCGTGCGCCGGCAGGGAGTTGCAAACCGCGCAAAAACTCCGCGGATCCCAGGCGCTTCTTTCCTTCGAGTTGAAGCTCAATTAGTTCCAGCCACGTGTTCTGGGCGCAGGCGACCAGCATCCGATGATTCTTCACTCGAATTTCCCCCGGTTCAGCCAAGCCGTCTTGTGCAACACTCCATGACTCTGCCACGGCCATGCGATGAACAATCAGCTTTTTGCCGTCAAGCATTGTGAAAGCCCCAGGCCAGGGCTGAAAGCCGCGCCAGCGGTTCTTCAATTCCATGGCCGTGCGCGCCGCAAAATCCATACGCCCGTCCTCGCGTTCGAGTAACGGAGCCAGAGTGGCCCGCGCATTGTCCTGCTGCCGGGGCCGAATGCTTCCGTTACCCAAGCCGGCTAAAGTATCGACCACCAGCGGCGCGCCTTCTTGTGCCAGCACATCGAAAAGATCTTCTGCAGTTTGTTCTGCAGCGATCTCCACCTGTTGCTGCAGCAGAATCGGTCCGGTATCGAGCCCTTCTTCGAGCAGCATGGTCGTGTTGCCGGTAACCGTTTCGCCCATCGCCACGGCCCACTGGATGGGCGCCGCGCCACGATACTTCGGCAGCAGGGAAGCGTGCAGGTTGATGCAGCCGAGCCGCGGCAAGGCCAGCATCCACGGCGGAATGATGCGTCCGTAGGCCACCACGACAATCGCGTCCGGCGCGATGGCTTCCAACTGTGCGCGAAACTCCGTATTGCTGCGAATTTTTTCCGGTTGAATTACGTCAAGGCCGGCGCCGAGCGCCGTCTGCTTCACTGGCGGCGCCACAAGCTGCTGCGAACGCCCGACCGGCCGATCAGGTTGCGTCACCACCAGCGCGATCTCGTAACCCTCCGCCAGCAACGCCTCAAGCGTAGGCACGGCAAAGCGCGGAGTCCCGCAGAAAACCAGCTTCACAATTACCAGGTTCCTTCGCGCTGCAGCTTGCGAATTTTGCGCAGCACCAGGTCGCGCTTGAGCGCGCTCATTCTGAAGATGAACAACATGCCGTCAAGGTGGTCGATCTCATGCTGGAAAGCGCGCGAAAGCAGCTCTTCGCCGTCCATCTCAAACCACTTGCCCTTCGCATCCTGTGCGCGAATGCGGACTTTGCCCGCCCGGGAAATCTTTTCGCGAATTTCAGGAAAACTCAGACACCCCTCTTCCTCATATTGCTTGCCTTCGCGGAGGATGACTTCGGGGTTGATCAGCACCAGTTTCTGCGCCGGATCCTTGCCCAGGCTGAGGTCGATGACCGTGACGCGTTTCGACACGGCCACCTGAGGCGCGGCCAGACCGATGCCTTGCGAGGCATACATGGTCTCAAACATGTCGGCCACTAACTTGTTCAATTCGCCGTTGAATTCGGTAACCGGTTCGCCGGGCTGCTGCAACACCGGCTCGGGGTATTTCACGATCTTCAGAATCATCTCGTTTTTCTCAAAAGCTCCGTACCTGTTCGATGTATCCGTCGAAATTTCGTTTCATTTCCAGCGCCGAATCACCGCCGAACTTCTCATGCACCAACCCCGCAACTGTCAGAGCCACCATGGCTTCTGCGGCCACTCCCGCGGCAGGCACCACGCAAATGTCGCTGCGCTCGTAGCTCGCGCTGGTCGCCTCCCGCGTGTCAAACCGCACCGATTCCAGAGGCCGGCGCAGCGTGGAGATCGGCTTCAAATAGCCGCGCACCACCAGGTCCTCCCCGTTTGAAACACCGCCCTCAATGCCCCCCGCATTGTTCTGGGAACGCGTAAACCGGGTCGGCCGGTCATTCTCCTCGCTGGCGTAATGGATCGCGTCATGCACCGCGGAGCCGAAGGACTCTGCCGCCACCACACCTCGTCCGATCTCAACCGCTTTCACCGCCTGCAGGCTCATCACCGACCATGCCAGCAGCCCATCGAGCCGCTCGTCCCAGTTGGCGTAGGTGCCGAGGCCTGCAGGAACGTCGTGCACGATCACCTCAAACACGCCGCCGACCGTGTCGCCGGTTCTCGATGCCAGCTCGACTTCCTCTTTCATGCGGGCTTCCGTTTTGGCATCCACGCAACTCAGCAGAATTTCGTCACGGGCGGCCACCGCAGTAATCTCTTCCCACGTCGCGGCGCGCTCCAGTTCCACCCGCCCCACGCGGATCACATGACTCGCCACTTCGATTCCCAACTCGCGCAGCATCAACTTCGCAAAGGCGCCGGCGGCTACGCGAGCTGTAGTCTCGCGGGCTGACGCGCGTTCCAGCACGTAACGGGCGTCTGGAAAGTTGTACTTCAAGGCCCCGGCCAGATCGGCGTGCCCTGGCCGGGGCGAAGCCACCGCTTGGTGCTTGGCTGCATCCCCCGCCTCCACCGGAAGCTTCTCCTCCCAGTTTTTCCAGTCTCGATTCGCAATCTGGATCGCGATGGGCGCCCCAATCGTCTTCCCGTGTCGTACACCGCTGAGAACGTGAGCTTTGTCGGTCTCGAGCTTCATGCGGCCACCGCGGCCGTAGCCCTGCTGGCGCCGCCATAGTTCGCGGTTCACGAAATCGAGATCGACAGGCATACCGGCTGGCAGTCCGGAGATCATCGCAATCAATGCTTCCCCATGCGATTCCCCGGCTGTTGAGAAACGGATCATATGTCTCTGATTGTAACGGTGAAGAATGAGAAAGAGGGGAACGAGGATCCGAGATCAGCCTTCAGGGGTCAGAGTTCAAAAAAAACCGCGAGAACACCATTCCCTGTTTCCCGTCTCTCGCTTACGATGGAGCGGATGAGCTACTTCCTCTTTAAAACCGAGCCCGACGCCTACTCCTTCAACGACTTCCAGCGCGACCAGGAAACCGCCTGGGATGGCGTAACCAACCCAACCGCCGTGAAGTTCTTGCGCGAAATGAAGCCGGGCACAAAATGGATCTTCTACCACACCGGCGACGAACGCACTGCCGTAGGCACAGGCACGGTGGTCAGCGTTGACGCCGGCAATTCAAAGGTGCCAATCGTAAGGGTGAAAGTCGGCAAGCCGCTGAAGCACCCTAAAACCCTGGTGGAAATCAAGGCTGAGCCGCTATTCGCGGATTCACCGCTGGTCAAAATCGGCAGGCTCTCAGTAGTTCCGCTCACCGAGCAGCAGTGGAACTGGTTCCTGTCCTGACTATCGATCTTTCTGGACGCAAAAACGGAGCGGGAGCACCGCCAGCAATAGTTTCGGAGCAAGAAGCGGAATCACGCCGCGGAGTAGACCTCAACTTCGCGCTCGATCGTCCTTTTCATTGCAAGCCGGGCTTTTGAGAGATCGTGCATCTGTTGAAGGTTGAGCCAAAACTCCGGGCTATTTCCAAAGAAACGGGCGAGGCGCAGAGCGGTATCCGGCGTGATTGACCGCTTTCCATGGATAATTTCGCCGATGCGCGTTGCGGGCACGCGAATCTTCATTGCCAAAGCATTTTGCGAAATGCCGAGAGGAATGAGAAACTCCTCACGCAACATCTGCCCGGGATGGGTACTCACCCTCTGGAGGTTCCACCCTGAAGCGGGTCTGTTAATGGTCATATGCGCCACCCCATTGGCTCCGTGTTCAGTGGTAATCAGTGATCTCAACCTCGTGCGCACCGTCGTCTTTCCAAACAAAGCAGATGCGATATTGGTCGTTGATCCTGATGCTGTGTTGTCCGAGACGTTCGCCTTTTAAAGGCTCCAGGCGATTACCGGGCGGAACACGTAAGTTGGCTAAATTAACCGCCGCCTCGATTTGATCCAGTTTTCGAAGGGCCACCGACTGGATCGATGCCCAGCGTCTGCTATTGCCTGTTTCGTAGAGCTTCTTGCTTTCGGCATCTTTGAAGCTCTGAATCATCTAAGGCAATAATATAACGCATTGCGTCACATGTACAGCGTTATCGTGAAAACAGGCCCTACTTCCCGCCCTCCAGCCACCCTCGCGTGTTCAGCAACTGGCGTTGATCGAGCGCCCACACCTTCCCGGTCAGCTCATCGGGAGCCTTCCCTTCGCGCGCACACTTCTCAAACTCCCCCGCAACCGCTTGCATCTTGGCGTCCAGGTCGTCGAGAAAATTCAGCACCAGCGCTTCAGGAATCATGGGCAGCTTGGGCGACCCGAACTCCAGCTTCCCGTGATGCGAAAGGATCATATGCAGTACCAGCGTCTTGAGCCGCGGCGGAAAACCAGGCAGGCTGTCGATGGTCTTCTCCACCATCTCAATGCCCATCTGAATATGTCCGAGCAAAGTGCCTTCAACGGTGTACTCGAAACCTACGTCCCACGCCAATTCGCGCACCTTGCCGATGTCATGCAGGATCACCCCGCTCAGTAGCAGATCGCGATGCAGCATGGGATAGTTGGGAGCGACGCGATCGCCCAGATTCAGCAGGCTCACGACGTGTTCCAGCAGTCCGCCAAGCCACGCATGGTGCAATTGCCGTGCAGCGGGCGCGGCGCGGTAGAGCCCGGCGAGTTGCGGATCGTCGAGCAGTGTTTTCAGCAGCAGCTTCAGGTTCGGCTCGGTAAAGCTCTCTACATAACCCCTGAGTTGCCGCCAAAGATCATCCACGTCGTAGGTGGTGGAGGGCAGCAGGTCTGTCTTGTCCACCTCGTCTGCTGTGGCCTTGCGCATCTGGTCGACTTTCATCTGCAGTCTGTCGTCAAACCGCGAAACGCAGCCGCGTGCCTTGACGATGTCGCCGCGCTCAACGTCCTTGTAGATGCGCGGATCGCTCACGTCCCAGACGCGGCCCTCCATCTGCCCCGTCTTATCGCCCAGGATCAGATTCAGATAAGGCTTGTTCGTCTTGGTGGTCCGCTGCTGCCGCGACAACAGCAGAAAAAAGCCGTCAAAGATCCGCGTCTCATCAAAGCCCGCGAGATCGGCAATATAAATGTCCTTCATACGATTACCCGTTTGAATGCAAAGATAATGCTCACCCAATTTCAGCATCGTTGAAAAAGATGCTGAAGACGTACCCTCTCGCCTGCCCGGACTGGACGAAAGAGAGGCGCAGGTTGCAGGGAGTCTGAGACCAGGAAGCCGCAAAGTTGCCGACCAGGAGCCAGGGCCTTCGCCATGCGGGTAAAGAATATCACTCTTGCCGATGCGCGCCGCCCATCGATGCCCCACCCGCATTCCGAACCGTAGCGAAGCAGGCCGCCGAAAGGAGAAAGGGCTCGCGACGCACCAGCGCGAGCCCTGTTTTTTCGAAAAGCTCTTAATTAGAACGTGAATCGCGATCCGAATTGAAATTGCCGTGGAGCATTGACGGTCGACGTAATCTGGCCGAAGAGTGCGGCCTGTGACGGGTCCGAAAGCACCGCGGTGATGCTCGGTGTCCCCGGCGTCCCAAGCTGCGCCTTGTTGGCGAGGTTGTACGAAGAAATCTCGAAGCGCAGGTCTTTCTCCTTGCCCAGCGAGAAGTGCTTGTAGAGAGACATGTCGAAATCCTGCGCTCCCATGGTCCGAACGTGATCGAGGTAGGCCGGGGCACTTCCAGCCACAAATGGACTCGCAGGAAGCGCGAAGCAACTCGAGTTGAACCATGTGGTTGTTGTGTGTGGGGCGCCGCTGGCCGGATTGCATGTAAGGTCTGGCCGCTGATTGAAGTAGGAAGTACCGGCTCCGACAACCGGAGAGGCGATGGGAATACCTGTGCTGAAATAAGCAATCGCATTGGCCGTCCAGCCGCCCACAATCGCATCTCCAAAACCATTCAAACTCAGTGCCCGGCCCCTGCCGATGGGCAGGTCATACGATGCCTGGCCGGTGAATTGGTATTTCACGTCCTGCGGGCTGACTGAGTGCTCAAACTTCAGGTTCTTCGCGTCCTGAGCGGCGCCAAGATGTGAGCCGACAAAGCCCAGCGGAGGATTGCCGTCGTCGGTCATCAGTTTGCCCCAGGTAAACGTAGCCAGCGCGGTAAAGCTGTGCGTGAGCCTCTTTTGCACCTTGGTCTGCAATGAGCTGTACTCGGAGTCGCCGCCAGGATAACCATGCACGATCACGCCGTTACCGGAGCCGTAGTTGCCGTTGCCGAATTGCGGAAACTCCTGCAGCGAAACCCAGAGGGGAACAGTGGGCGAGCCGTAATTTGCGTTCGTGGGTGATTGGATCGCCGCCCACTGATTCGGCACCGAAGCATTCAGCAACGCATCCTGGTTCTGTGCGATCGTGCCCAGGTCGAGCTGATTCAGGTCGAGCGTGCCCAGCGGCAAAAACAGGCCGCGGCTCCCCACGTAGCCGGCGCTGAACACAACTTGGTGAGGCAGTTCATACTCCACGCCAAAGTTGAAGTTATAAGTCGTCGGCGTCCGCTGCGAGTGCAGCATGGTGCTCAAGGAGTTGCCCAGGTTATTAGCCAGCCCGGTTGGTGCGGTGATGGTGGGGACCACTCCGTTGGGGAAAGGATTGCTGAGCGAACTGATCAGTGTGGTGTTGCCCTGGTCGCCGCTGCACACATTCGCATTGGCGCAGTCCCAGGCGATGGTATTCGGGTCCTGGTTCCAGGCAGTGGCGTTCCAGGTCGTCTGCGAAGAGAACCCATCGCTGTCGAGCCCCGTTCCGCCCACCATTTGTGCGCTGGGGCCGTAGTAGAAGCCACCGCCTCCGCGGATCACCAGGCGTGTCGCCGGTTGCCACGAGAAGCCCAGGCGCGGACCGAAGTTGTTCAGGTTTGTGGCAAAGGGCGAACGGTTGTTGCTGCCGGCATAGATCTCGGCGCCAGTGTAGGAGACACCGCTCGCGCTGCCCGCTGCGGTTGGATTGAAGTACTCCAGGCGGTTATGCCGCTCCGTCTTGCCACCGAAGATATCCCAGCGCAGTCCGGCGGTAATGGTCAGATTTTTGTTGGGCCGGTATGTGTCCTGGATGAAGGCTGCGTAGTAGGGACTCGCCTCGGCTGCGAAAAGGTCCTTGGTGAAGTTGGGATAGTTATTTGATTCGCTGCCTGGCGTAGTTCCCATGCCCACGAGGAATGAGGCAAAATCGCTGCCGCCTGCCGCCGAGCTTACCGTCTGGTCCGTTGCCGAGAGGTCGAAAGCATAGGAACCGGAGGGCGCTGGCGGCTGCCCCACGTTCAAGAACCGCTTCATGAATTCAAAGCCCGTCGAGATCTCATGCTTACCCATGAGCTTGGTGATCGAAGCGCTGGCATCATTGTTTTCGCTGGCATATTGAAACGTGTTGTAGTCCGCGGTGCCGCCGACTCCGCTGCCATTATCGTTGAAAATCACAAAGGGAAGAAGCTTATAAACCTCCTCCGAAGCCAGAGAAGCAGGGAAGCCCAGCGTGGTGATGTCGAAGCCATCTTGTGAGGGATCGCCGCCCTGGTTCTCGTAATGGCGCGTAAATGAATAGCGCAGTTGCAGGACGGTGCTGGCGCCAAGAGTCAGGTCGTCGCCCAGCAGAAAATTACGCCCGTTGGTCACGTTCTGCGCGTAGTTCAGGTCCCACATATTTCCGAACGCGTTAAAAGTCGAAGTGAACAGCCGGTCAAAAGAGAAGCGGCCGAAGATGCGCTGCTTTTCGCTCTTGTCCCAGTCCATTCGAATGTCGAATCGCTGCGCCGAAGTGGGGTCGAGGCCTGGCGCAAAAAAATTGGGAGAGACGTCGTCCGAACTCGCGTCACAACTCGAGGCGGATGGGAAATTGCACTTGGGATATTCGGATAAAAATTTGAGCGCGATAGGATTCGGGTTCGAGACCACATTGTTGGCAAACGCCTGGCGGGTTCCATCGGGATTGTCGGCGACCAGTGGGTTATAGATGGTAAAACTGTCGGCCGAAAAGTCGCCGGTGCGTTCCGCAGTGGTGGGAACCGTAAAGATATTCGAGCCGTCGAACTGCTGCTGTTGCGTGGCTTCGTAATCGCCAAAGAAGAAAAGTTTCTTGTGCAGAATCGGTCCGCCGAACGCGCCGCCTTCCTGATAACGATGAAAGGAGGGAGGCGTATTGGACGTGCCGTTGCTCAACTCGCTTTGCTTGTTGAAGTATTCGTTTGCGGCCAGCACATCGGGTCTGAAAACGCCGAACCCATCTCCATGGAACTGATTGGTGCCTGACTTGGTCACCAGGCTGATCACGCCTGCGCCCCCGCTCAGATAAGAGGCTGGCGTGTTCTGGGTTTCAACGCGTGTTTCTTCCACGCCATCTTCGGGAATATCGAGCGCCGGGATAATGGCGGCGACGTTGTTTTCAGCGATACCCAACGGGCTCCCATCGACCATGTAGTAGACCGAACCAACAATCGCGCCATTGATGGTGTAGGAGGAGACGTCCACTCCCGGGCGTCCGCTCGAGATGTTTTCGATTGCATAGGAGCTGGAAGAGTTGGGCGCGCCATTGGCAGGGGTGACGCCGGCGCTCAGTTGCACCAGGTCAAAAACGTTGCGGGTAAGCAACGGGACCCGATCGATGGTCTCGGACGAGATCAGCTGCCCCACCGTCGAGTTGCTTGCTTCCACTAGAGCGGTGGATGCATTCACCGTGACCACCTCGCTCACGCTCCCCACGCGCAGGGCGATATTCAGCGTGGTGACCTGGTCCACCGTGACCCTGACATTCGTCTGAACCGCAGTATCGAAACCTTTCAGGCTGGCCGTTACCTGGTATACGCCGGGAGAGACCGAAACAAAGGAAAACAACCCGCCCGCAGTCGAGACCGTCGAGAGTTTCACTCCCGTCGCCTGACTCTGCGCAATCACTTTGGCTCCGGGGATGATGGCCCCCGTAGGGTCGGTGATCAAGCCGCTGATGCCGCCGCTTCCAGCCTGTGCGAGTGCCGTCGCCGCCGCACAGAACCAAAGGAGCGAAACGCAGAGGATTATGCGCACTGTCATGGTGCCTGCATTTTCGGATTTCATGGCCTCTCCCTAAATGAATGTTGACATTCAAACGTTTGAATATTAGAAATCGAATGTAGGAGCAAACTTTTCGCGTGTCAAGGGAAAAATCCGTGGTTTTCCCCTTGAACCGTTCTTTTTAACGCCTGCGATTCGCGGCAAGGTCGTGATCGCTCGCGAGGTTGCTCCGTAGCAATGACAGCGCAACTGCCTTGCGTCCGGAAGGCAACGCGACAGTATGGCGGGGGAGGAGAAAATTGGCCCAGCGAAAGTCCGGCCATGTCACGTTGCTCGACATTGCCCATGCCTGTGGATTTTCGGTATCGACCGTCTCCATTGTGCTGAGCGAAGCACCGCTCTCGCAGAATGTAGCCGCCGGCACGCGCGATCAGATCAGGAAGATGGCGCGCCAGCTTGGATATCACCCCGATGCGTTCGCGCGTTCGCTCCGCCGCCGCCGCAGCCAGACCATTGGCGTTCTGGCTTACGACCTCACCGATCCTTTTTGCACTCCTATTGTGCGTGGCATCCAGTTGGGCCTTCCCGCAAACTACTTACCTCTGCTGATGGATGCGCAGACCCAGCGCAAGCTCTTTGACAGCTACCTGAAGATGATTCTGGAACGGCGCGCCGAGTGCGTGATTGTGATTGCGAGTTGGATCTTCGAGGAAACCAACTTGCTGGCCGATATCGAAAAAAACCATGTCCCGATCATCATTGTGGGCAGGGATCTGACCGGCCGTAGAATCAGCTCGGTCTTTGTCGACAACGAAGAGGGCGGCGCGCTGGCGATGCGCCATCTCTGTGGGCTCGGACATCGGAAGATCGCCGTCATCCGCGGCCCCGAAGAGCTCTTCGACACCGAGCCGCGCTGGGCGGGCGTGCAGCGCGCCGCGGCCGAGGCCGGCATTCAGCTCGATTCGCGCCTCGTCTTTCAGTTGCCGAGCCTGGTCGATGCAATCTCCGGATTTGAGGGTGGACTGCGTTTGTCAAAACAGATGCTTGAGTCAGGCTGGCCGTTCACCGCCGTCATTGCCTTCGACGATCTCACCGCCCTCGGCGTCGTGCGCGGACTCAATGAGGCGGGCTTGCGCGTTCCTCAGGATTGTTCTGTGCTCGGCTTCGACGACGTGTTGCCCGCAGAGGTCTCCACACCGGGCATCACCACCATCCGCCAGCCGATGAAAGAGATGGGATTGCAGGCGGTGAAGTGGGCTCTGCAAGCGCTCGACGCAAGAGAGCGCGGTGTCAGGATGAAAGCGCAACTGCACAAGGCGGTGCCGCAACTGGTCACGCGGACATCCACAGGCGCCCCGCCGAAACACAAAACCAATGTGGGCAATGGCCGTTAAATGCCCGTGACGACGCAGGTAATTTCGGAGAATATTGTGTTGATTCGATCCATTGAGATACAGTCCGGTCGGGGAAGGCTAATCCGCGCGCTGCAGCATGGTAAAACATCCATTGCCACTCGAGAACAAGAATTCCTGGTACCCCTCATGATCAAGAAGTTCGTGCTTTGCCTCGTTGTCTTTTTTCTGCCGCCGCTGGTCCTTCGTGCTCAGACCGTGACGCCTCTTCGCGATGGTTGGCGCTTGCAATCGGCCTGCAAACTCCAGGCCGATGGCGCTGCAATCGCTGTTGATGGATTCGCGGTTGAAGGTTGGCTTAAGACGTCTGTGCCGAGCACTGTGTTGGCCGCCCAAGCCGCTGCCGGAGTCATTCCCGATCCCTACTTTGGCGACAACCTGCGCAAGATTCCCGGCACCACCTATCCCATCGGTCAATTGTTTTCCAACTTGCCGATGGCGCCTGACAGTCCATATCACTGCGGCTGGTGGTATCGCACGGAGTTCACGGCGCCCGTCGCCTCCGCGCCGGACGGGCGCTTCTGGTTGCACTTTGGCGGCATCAATTATCGCGCCGACATTTGGGTCAACGGCCACAAGATCGCCGGTGAGCAGACAGTGGCCGGTGCCTATCGTACCTATGACTTCGATGTGACCGAGGCGCTGAAACCCGGCAAGCCAAACATCCTTGCCGTCGAGACTTTCGCGCCGACTGAGAAGGACCTTGGCATCAACTGGGTCGACTGGAATCCCTGCCCTCCCGATAAAGACATGGGCCTTTGGGGCGCGGTCAACCTGGTGACCACCGGCCCGGTCACTGTGCGATCGCCCCTCGCAGTCACCCACTTCGAAGACGATACTCTCCATACCGCCGATCTCACGGTCTATGCCGAATTGCACAATGCCGCGGATCATCCAGTCAAAGGCGTCGTTTCCGGTTCGGCCGCAGGCGCTTCCATTGAACAACCGGTCGAACTGGCCGCCCACGAAGACCGCACCGTGGTCTTTTCTCCGGAGCAATTTCCTGCCTTGCGCATTCACAATCCAAAGCTCTGGTGGCCCTACCAGATGGGTGAACCGCATCTTGAACGTCTCACGATCAAATTCACTGATGATGGCCGCGTGACGGATGAACAAAGCGTCGACTTCGGAATTCGCGAGATCACTTCAGAACTGACGACCGCCGGCAATCGCCTGTTTCGCGTGAACCGCAAGCCGATCCTTGTGCGTGGCGCCGGATGGTCGCAGGACATGCTATTGCGCTCCAACGAGGCCCGCCTGCGCGACCAGATCCGCATGGTGCGCGATATGAACCTGAACACCATCCGGCTCGAAGGCAAGCTCGAAACCGAAGACTTCTTTCATCTCACCGATCAACAGGGCATCCTCGTCATGCTGGGCTGGTGTTGCTGCGACCATTGGGAGCACTGGAAAGATTGGACGCCGGAAGATCACGCAATCGCAACCGCTTCGCTGCGCGCGCAGATGTTGCGCCTGCGCCAGCATGCCAGCCTGCTTGTCTGGCTCAACGGAAGCGATAACCCTCCACCTGCAGATGTCGAGACCGCTTACCTCCAGGTCGAATCGGAGACTCACTGGCCCAATCCGATCCTCTCCTCCGCCACTTCCACGCCCACCACCGTGACCGGCGACAGCGGCGTCAAGATGACCGGTCCCTACGATTATGTCGACCCCAGCTACTGGTATTACGGTATCCACTACGGCGGAGCCTTCGGCTTTAATACTGAAACCAGCCCGGGGCCGGCCATTCCGTCGCTTGCAAGCCGCGAGAAATTTCTGCCTGACCCCAATGCATGGCCAGCCTCAAACATATGGAGTCTCCATTACGGCGGCGGCGAGTTCGTGAAACTCACGGTCTTCGATGAGGCCATGAATGCCATGTACGCCAAGCCCAATTCGGCCGCTGATTACGAGCGCTTGGCGCAGACCATGGAATACGACTCTGAACGGGCCATGTTTGAGGCTTACGGCAAGAACAAATACGTGTCCACCGGCGTCATTCAATGGATGCTCAACAACGCGTGGCCCTCCATGATCTGGCACTTGTATGACTACTATCTCGACGCGGGCGCCGGGTATTTCGCGACCAAAAAAGCTTGCGAGCCGGTGCACATTCAGTACTCTTACGACGACCGTTCGATCGTTGTGGTCAACAGCACCTATGAGCCTGTTGCAGGTCTGCACGCGAGCCTCCATGTCCACAACCTTGCGTGGAAGGACCTGTACAGCGCGGAGACGCCTGTCGTTGCAGGACCCGACAGCGCACAAAGAGTGCTCGAAATACCGGATAGCTTTTACTCTGGAGCGGATCGGATTCTCTTCATCGACTTGTCGCTGACAGATGCCGCCGGCCACGTGGTCAGCCGCAACTTCTACTGGATACCCAGCCACGCTCACCACATTCGATTGGGAGCGAACCGACTACACGCACACCCCCGCGGCGCGCCCAGTCGATCTTGCCGCCCTTACCACTCTGCCGGCGGCCCAAATCGATTCGAGCGCAGAGATTGAAAACACTCCGAAAGGGCGCGCGATTCGGGTGCATCTCAACAACCATTCCAAGGTGCTGGCCTTCCAGGTTCACGCGGCCGCGCGGACCGCTTCTGGAGGATTGATCGCGCCTGTCCTCTGGTCAGACAACTGGATCGAACTCCCGCCTGGCGAGTCAACCGTCTTGACCGCACTGCTTCCGGAAGGCGAAACCGGCACACCCACGATTCAGATCGAAGGCTGGAACGCAGCCGCCGTCACCATTACACCCACAATTGCCGTTGCAGCAAAATAAGAGGCGAGCATGGCAGGGACATCCGAAAGCACGCGGCCGGCGACGATCAGCCTCAAGCGCAGCCTGAGCTTTTGGGACCTCGTTCTCTACGGCATCATCCTCATCCAGCCCACCGCGCCCATGCCGGTCTTCGGCGTCATCTACAAGGAGTCGCGCGGCCATGTGGTTACCGCGATTCTCCTCGCCATGGTGGCCATGCTTCTCACGTCGGTCAGCTATGGACGCATGGCGCGCGCCTATCCGCACGGCGGCTCGGCATTTCTCTACGTGGGCAAAGAGATCCATACCAGTCTCGGCTACATCACCGGCTGGTGCCTCGTGATGGATTACGTGCTCAACCCGCTGATTTGCACCATCTGGTGCAGTCGCGCGGCCATGAACTTCCTGCCCGGCATTCCGTATGTTGCATGGGCCATCTTCTTTGCCGCGTTCTTTACCATCCTGAATTGCAATGGCGTCGAAACGTCGGCGCGCATCAACGCCGGCATGGCCGCCGCGTTGGGAATCGTCATCATTCTGGTGCTGGTAGCCGCGGTCAACTGGCTCTTGCATCTTTCGCATCCCGGTGCCGCCTTTTTCCTGCGGCCTTTCTACGATCCATCCACATTCAACTCCAGCGGACTTCTGCGCGGTACCTCAATTGCGGTACTCACCTACATCGGGTTTGACGGCATCTCCACGCTGACCGACGAAGCCAAGGACCCGGGCCGCAGCGTGCCCCGCGCCATTGTGCTCACCTGCTTCATTACCGGCATTCTTGCCAGTGTCGAGGTCTATGTGGCCCAGCTCGTCTGGCCGCGCGGCCTGGCCTTCCCTGATATCGACACCGCGTACGTGCACGTCTCCGGACGCATGGGCGGGCCCATCCTTTTTCTCATCGTGAATGCGTCTCTGCTCCTGGCCAACATCGGCTCCGGAATGGCCTCGCAGGTGGGCGCGGCGCGCCTGCTCTACGCCATGGGGCAGGACGGCGCGTTGCCTCGCCGTTTCTTCGGTGCCATCCATCCCAAGACGCGCATTCCGCGCAATAACGTTTTGTTGGTTGGCGCGATCTGCCTCGTCGGTGCTCTCATTTTCAGCTACGAACTAGGCACCGAACTGCTGAACTACGGCGCGCTGCTGGCCTTCATGGGCGTGAACCTTGCCTCTATGGTCCGCGGCTGGCGGCACGGGCGTTTTTCGCAGTGGTTCCCGATGCTGCTGTCGTTGGGCGGAATGCTGACCTGCCTCTTCCTGTGGATCAATCTCGGCACGCTGGCGCGGATTGCGGGTACCTGCTGGGCTCTGGCCGGGATTCTGCTTTGGGTCGTGCGGCGGCGTTACACCGTTCTTCCCGGCGAGCCGGCCTAGCGCTGGCGCCTTGGACCAGGGGCAAGGGAGGCTGCCCCTGCCTACTGAGTCCGGTTTGAGCTCCTCTCCACGGCAATTGCTTGATCGGAATCAAATCGGCCGATTGCGCATGCGCCTCTTGCTTTGTCCCCACGTCCAAATCCTTTGCGATTCCACTTGGATCGTGACGATAGTTGAAGCATTTGCCCTTTCCGCAATCCTCCACAACAACATACCGGGCCTGGGAACAAAATCCCAGGCCCGGCAGTGCTGCTCAAAAATCGGTCTACTGTTGCGGTTGTGGAGCGGGTTGCTGCGGAGCGGATGATGCCGGAGCCGGCGCTCCCTGCACCGGAGCGATCGGCGTGGGTTCCTGAGGTTGCTGCTGCTGCTTCTCTGTGGAAGTCTTCTTCTTCTCGTCGCTCAAACGTGTCTTTTCGCCCGTCGTGGCGGTTGACTTCTTTTTCTTTTTTGAGGCGGTGTCTCCCGCCAGACCCAGGGGAGCCGATTGCTCCTGGCGGTCTGCAATGTCGGCCGCGTCCGGGGGCGCGGGGGCCATCGGATCTTTCTTCGCGCCCTTCTTCTTGGATTCCTTTGGCTGTTTTGCCCGGTCGCTGAAACGCGCTTTCTTCTCCGGCGGGGCAGCGGTTTCCAGTGGGTTGTTGGGCTCCGCCGCGGCGGTTGCTGTTTCCTGCGGCACTGCTCCGGCGTCTTCTGTCTTCATGGCAGGCGAATTCGGCAGCGTCTCTTGCGGTGCCTTGCCAAACCGGATCTTTTCTTTCTTGCCGGGCTTCATTGAAGCCTCCTGTGCCGTGCTGCCCGTCTTCTTCGTTTGCTTCGCAGGCTTGGTCGTCGTCGCCGAGACCTGCTCCAGCTGCGGGGATTTCTGGCGGAAGGTGTGTGTCGTCTCGCGGTAACGGGTGCGCTCTACCTTCTTTTTCTTCTTGGCAGCAGGCGGAGTGTAGGCCGAATAGGCGATGGGGAATACCCGCTTGTTGGGGCTCGCACCGGTGTCAACGAATCCTGGCTTCACTTCGAGGTAAGCGTCGTCCCGCATTTGCGTTAGGTAGTCGCGCATCGCGGGCTCCATCTTGCTGACGTAGAAGGCCTGCTCCACGTCCTGCTCAACATCCTTGAATGCCGGAACGCCGCCGGGGTTATGCTCCACTACTTTCAGGATTATGTACCCTTGCTTGGTACGGATCGGTTCGGTGTACTGTCCTGCTTTCAGGTCAAATGTCTGATCTTCGATCACAGTGCCCAATGAACCGCGGCGGAACTGACCCAGATCGCCGCCCTCGGCAGCCGTCTGCCCATCACTAAAGCTCTTCGCCAATTGGCTGAAGTCTGTGCCGCTGTGCAGCTTAGCTTCAATATCGTCAGCCTTGGCCTTGGCAGCCGCCACCTCCTGGTCCGCTCCGGTGCCGGTGGAGATCAGGATTTCTCCCAGTCGTACGCTCTCCGGCTGCGCATATTCCTGCTTGTGCTGCTCAAAATACTGCTGCACTTCGCCCGGCGTGAAGGAAAGCTTCCGTCCAACCTCTTGGCGCATCACCTCCTGGGTGATGATCTGGTTCCGGATATTGGCCTTGAAGTCTTCATACGACACACCCTGCTGCTGGGCTGCCTTTTCCAGGTCCTCGAGCGACGCAAGATTGTATTGTTTGCGGATATCGTTGAGCTTGTTCACCAACTCGGTCTCACCGGTGATGTCCAGCTCTTTGCCTTTTGAAAGCCAGAGTTGCTGGTCAATCAGGTTGCGCAACAGGTCCCGGTGCGCGTCTGAAATCTCCTGCATCGATGCGCCCTGCTGGTGCTTCTCCTGGTCCAGCTCCTTCATCGCCCGGTCGTAATCCGACTGGGTGATGATCTGGTCGTTAACGCGGGCAATGATGTCTTCCACCGTTGTGCCGCCGTATGGGCTCGCCGCCGGAGCGGTGCGCGTTTGCCCCAAAACGGGAACTGCAAGCAGCGACGTGCCTAGCACGAAAGCCGCGGGGATACGAAGAAAAGTCAGAGTCATAGGTAGGCACAATGCAGGCGGTCGGTCTTCCCACCTGAAGCATAGACGTCATTGTAAATGCCCGGATAGCAGGAGCGCGATGCTGGCGCCGAGACCCGCCTGAAATCGGAGATTCCGAGAAGAACTGATGCCAACTCCGTCGAAGGCCGGGCCAATGCCGGGCGGCACTTCGCTACCCGAAGCGCTGCCGGCTGCGTCAAACAAGCCAATGGTATACTTTTCCCTAGGATCGCCTTGCGAGGCTCCTACAAGGTGCCTGGCGCACCTGCTGTTCGGAGGTTCCTCCCGCCTATGACTCCCCGCGCCCGCAGGGCACTTTTCACTCTCATTCTTTTCTTTACCGTTTGCGCTGTCGTGGGCAGTGTCATGCAGCGCAAGGTCGGGGCCCAGTCGTCTGAAGACGAGAGCCAGATCCGCGACAGCCTCAAGACCTTTACCGACGTGTATGCGCTGGTTGAGCAGAACTACGCCGAGCCCATCAGCGGCGACAAGGCTGACGCTGCCATTTATGACGGCGCCATCCCCGGCATGCTGCGCGTGCTTGATCCACACTCCAACTTCTACGATCCCAAGGCTTACGCCCGGATGCGCGAAGATCAGCGCGGCCATTACTACGGCGTCGGCATGGTCATCCAGCAGCAGGGCAACAAGGTTTACGTCATCACGCCCTACGAAAACACCCCGTCATTCCGGGCCGGCATTCGCCCCGGCGACGTCATTGCGTCCATCGACGGCAAATCGGCTGATGGCATGAGTTCAGACCAGGTAGCCAAGGCGCTCAAAGGTCCCAAAGGTACACACGTTCAGGTCACCATGGTTCGCGACGGCCAGCCCAAGCCGCTGGTTTTCGACTTGATCCGCGACGAAATTCCTCACCCTTCGGTTGATCTGGCGTTTGAAATTCGCCCCGGAGTGGGCTATATCCACCTGACCCAGTTCCAGGAAACCACGGCGCAGGAAATCATTGAGTCCATCAACAACTTCGGCAACCTGAAGGGGCTGGTTCTCGACCTGCGCAATAATCCCGGCGGCTTGCTGAGCCAGGCTGTTGAGGTTTGCGATCATTTGCTGTCCAAGGGACAGACCATCGTCTCCCAGCGCGGACGCGCCTATCCCGATCAGGTCTACACCGCGACCCACGGCAACGACGGCAAGACCTTCCCCATCGTCGTGCTGGTCAACCACAACACGGCTTCGGCGGCAGAGATCGTCTCCGGCGCCCTGCAGGACCACGATCGCGCCCTGATTGTCGGCGAAACCACCTTCGGCAAAGGGCTGGTACAAACCGTCTACAACCTCAGCGAAGACACGGGCCTGGCCCTCACCACCTACCACTACTACACACCCTCGGGCCGGCTCATCCAGCGCAACTACGCCGGCGTCTCGCTTTATGACTACTACTACAATCACGCGGGCGCATCGCCCTCCAACTCCACCAATCGGGAAGTCAAGCTAACCGACGGCGGCCGTACGGTATACGGCGGCGGCGGCATCACGCCGGACGAAAAAATCGATACCCCCAAGAGCAACGATTTCCAGGATGAGCTGCTCTTCAAATCGGCCTTCTTCCACTTCGCGCCCTTCTACCTGGCCAACCACACCGTCGATAAGAACTTCCAGGTGGACGACGCGGTGCTCAAGTCGTTCAAGGAATTCCTGACCAGTCAGAACATTCCCTACACCGAGGCCGATCTCAACGGCGTTATGGACTGGGTGAAGATCAACATCAAGGAAAAGATGATCACCAGCCAGTTCGGCGAACTCCAGGGCTTGCGCGTCCTGGCCGAATGGGACCCGATGATTCAGAAAGCGCTGACCTTCCTTCCCGAAGCCCAGGCCCTTGAGGACACCGCCCACAAGGTGCTGGCCGAGAAGGCGCAAGCACGCAATGAAGGAACAGAAGCCTCTACGCCAGCCGCCGCACCGGTGCAGTAGCAGAAGTTTCTCTCTCATTCACAACGCAGCAAAAGGCCATCCCCGCGAGGATGGCCTTTTTGCTGCTCGAATTGTGGGCGCCCATGTCCAACCTGCCACAAAAACGGGCGGATGCAGCTCGTAAGGGCAGGCAGTTTGTCAGTTGATTCTCGGCGTACCGTCGTCCTCTGCTCGTATCTTCGGCAGTTCATCTTCTGGAATCGTAAATGTAGCATAGCCACAATCCAGGCAAACGGAGACCTTCGCGACCATCAAGACTCCCGGGTTCTTGATGCTTCTGAGACCGGTGAAATGGAGGTTTATCTCAGCAGTAAACTCCGCATGATTCTCTGAAGTACATCGCTCACACTTCATGAAACGCACCGCAGTCACTCTTAAGAGTCGACAATAGTTGTTTGTTGATGGCCCTTTCCGTGCTTCGCGTCACAACTTGCTCTGACGAAATTTCGCGAACTTCGGGTACATCAAAACTACAAATCTCAGATCATCGAACGTGTTACGAGGAATAAACGGCCGTGTGTTCTGCACAAATTCTCTCGTAAGTGCGGATCTCCTGTTCGCGCTGGAAACCCTCCAGCACATACCCGCACAAAATGTCCACGGACCAGGTCTCGGCGAATTCATTCCAGAGATGTTCGAGCCGAACTGCCCCATCAGCATTCCCCCGCTTCCATAAGGTAGGAGCACATTCACCGCAGGCCGCGACACGCGAAGCCTCCCCCTTTGCCGCTTTGGCTGCCGAGGTGACCACATCACCCGCGGCCTCCCACAACCGAACTCGATCGGGCATATCATTCACCATAAAGGTTGAGAGCATGGCTTCAACATCCAGGGGCAAATAACGGCCAGCCTCAATGGCGGCGACAATATCCACGTCGTGTTCCTCCAATCTCTGAAGGACATCTTTCCGATGTGACTCGGTTGCGACCACGATAGCTGCGTTCCCACCCGCTAGGGCGGCTCCGGCGAAACGAGCAAAGCCATCTACAAGAGCTGCATCATCAGGACAGAATTGAACCTCGTGTCTGTAGGGGATCTTGCTCGGGTTGAGAGCGTGACCTTGTGTCTCCCCAGTGATGAAGTGTGCGCCCCCAAGAACCGCCCCCACAGCCGCTAACAGTTCGCTTCCAGCGCGCGCCTTCACCACGTAGCCCAGTGCCCCTGAGGCAAGAGCTTCCTTAACCACATCGGGAGAGGACTCCTGGCTTAGAAAAAGTATTTTGGATTCAGGGGACAGCTCGCGGATTCGTAGAGCCGTTTCGATCCCGTTTAGCAAAGGGAGCCCGATGTCGAGAATAATCAAGTCGGGCCGCAACTCATCGGCTTTATGAACCGCTTCAAGGCCGTCTGAGGCCACTCCGACGATTTGCAATTCAGGCCGGCTTGCCAATGTCGAACAGATGAATCTCTGAAACGGTTCGAAATCATCTACCACGAGAACCCGGACCGGCGAGCCCCCGTTGTCGCCCTTACGATGCGGTCGCTTTGCACGGGACTCTCCCGTTCGAGAGGAATCTCTGGCCATAACACCTCTCCGCACGAGGAATATTCGCGGATGCAACCATTGATGCTACTCCCCTGTTTCACCCTGACCGGATTTTTTTTGCTGTCCCGCGATCCCCAAAAGATTCTTTCCGGACGGTTGCAGAATATTTCGCCGCAGAGCTCACAATCAAATCAGAACCTGGAGAAGCGGCCAGGTCCCTAAGCCCAATGCAGGCAGGACACAGAGCCCGAAGCGCCTGAATGCCCGTCGTCTCTTCTCCACCAAAAGCCATCAAAACCCGCTAATTTGTCGCTAAAAGCCACTCAAATGCGAGCAAATCTGGGCAAATTACCACCCGCAAAAAGAGCTAAGTTGCACTTTACAAAGGAGATGAAGTGGGTCGGCACTTCATCAGGCCGTAAAACTTGAAGCTGTGAAGCTGTGAAACTGTGACCTCTCAAGCTGCATTGATCCGGACACAAAAGGCCATCCGCGATGGATGGCCTTTGTGCGTTCGCCGCGATCAGCTTAGAAATCGAGCCGCAGCGACATTTGAATCTGCCGCGGGCTGCCAATTGTGTGGCTCACAATGCCTAACCCCGAGGGGCAGGCATAGAAGCCCGTGTTAGTTGAATCGCAGGACGACGGAAGAACCTGCGTGGGTGCTGTCGCGCTGGAATTTGGTGCTTGCGGGAACGCGTTGTAGCCTGCGTTCTGTGAGACCTCTGCCCCAGGGATATCGAAGCTGGTGGTGTTAGTCAGGTTATACACGTCAAAGGTGTACTTCAGGTTGTACCCCTCGTGGAGCGCCAGCACCTTCACCAATGAGGCGTCGGCGCGCTTTTGAAAAGCCTGCCGGAAGATGTTCCGCTGGCCGGTGGTGAATCCCGTCTCGTAGGGATCGGAGGTAGGAATGGCGCCGCCCAGACCGCCCGCCGGAAGTAGCGGAAGCGTGAAGCAGGAGGTCTTCAAAGCTGGCAGGCCGCCGGCGGGAGTCCATGCTCCGGAAGAACCCGTCAAGGCGTTCTTCGCGGTGCAACCCTTGGCCAGAGGCACAATGGGGTTGGTGATGCCGTCAGCCGTCGAGTAGTAGATGCTGCCCACGGCGCCGGAGAAATCAATGATGCTGTAGGGCTGGCCGCTCTGCAGCACCGTGTCGCCGATCAGTGACCATCCGTCGACGATCTTGCCGGCCAGCGAGTGCTCCCTTGCGAACCCTGGAATCTGGTAGATGTAGTTGAAGCTGGTGACGTGGGTGCGGTCATAATCCGATGAGCCATAGCCGCTACGCAGGTTCAGAGGATTGTTGCCGCTGTAGAACAGGCCCAGTCCGCTCTGCTCGTCCAGGGCGTGCGACCAGGTATAGGACAATCCGACCTGGAGGCCGTGGCTCATGCGCTTGTCAATGTGTGCCTGCAGCGCGTTGTAGGCGTCAATGCCCGCGGCCACGTAGGTGATCGATTCCGCCGCATAGCCGATGTAAGGAACACGCAAATCAACGTTGCCGCCTTCATAGTTCGCCTGGTAAGAGGTTCCATCCGGCAAAACCGCGTTGCCCACGTTATAGCCGTAGCTGTAGTTCTGCTGGTAGGCGGTGCCCGAGAGCGTCGGGCTCGCAGGAGAGGCAATCACCGGCTGGTTGAACGGCACCGGAATCACCTGGTGACGCCCCACGTTGCCTACATAGCCCATTTCGATTGCCACATCGTTGCGCGGCTGCCATTGAAAGTCGAGAGTGTAGTTGAAGGTGTAGGGCAGCTTGTTGTTGCGGTTATAGACACCGAGCGAAATCGGCTGGCCGTTGTTGGTCACTCCGGGCGCCCCATCGCCAAAGTTCGTGATGCTGTACGCGTTGGGCAGGTAGTTGCTCAAATCCGATGCCTTCGGATTGTTGGGCGCCGCGTATTGAAGCGTGGTCCCATAGGGGTTTGAGAGGTCGCCTTCCGCATCGGTCGGCGGCCCCGTCGGAGGACCAAATCCGCCGTTTCCGCCGCACGTGGGAATGTAGTACTCGTACAGCGACTGCGATGAAGTCGGGCAGCTTGAGGCGTTCACAAAAGGAAGCTGCTGGTTGACCCCAAAGGGGCCGCCGGTGACCGTGCCGATGGCATAGCCGGGCGAAAAATAGCTGAAGAGTTCTCCGCGGTCGTAATACATGCCGCCGCCTGCGCGTACCACCACTTTGTTGTGAAACATCTCAGGCTGCCAAGCCGCGCCCACGCGCGGGGCGATGCCCCATTGGCGGCCGGTCAGCGTAGTGTTGCTTACGCCAGACGTGCCATTGGCGTTGTTGCCTGCGATGATCAGCCCGGTATTTTCAATCACGTCCGATGCCGAATTGTATTTGTAACGGGTGGCGTCGAAGTTGAAGATGCGCCCGTACTTTTCCGTCAGGCCTCCATCCCAGTCATAGCGCACGCCCGCCGTCAGCGAGAGATTTGGTGTCACCTGCCACTTGTCCTGCAGATAAGTCCCGAGCTGGTTGGCCCGGTAGTAGCGATTGGCATTGCCTTGCAGGAAAGAGCTGACATAAAAGCCGGTGGCCGAACTGCCGGGCGTCACAAAGCCCTGCACCATCTGGCTAAAGTCGTCAGTCGCAACGGTGCCCGTCCCGGTGCGCCTGTCGATCGTGTTGAGCTGTGTGTAGGTGTAGCTGGCGCCGAAGCTCAAGGTGTGTTTCCCGATGATCCAGATTGCATTGCCCGAAGGAGCCAGGCGATTCTGGAACATGCCGGTATTCGAAGATTGTCCTTCCGCGTTAGGTCCGATATTCAGGATTGCCTCAGGAAATCCCGAGGGCTGATAGTCACCCAGCACGTTGTAAACCGAAATGCCGGGAAAATATTTCGAGCCGAACATGTTGATGGCCCCGGTGCCTGCCGAGCCACCCGGAATCGCGTTGGGCCCAAAGGGCTGCTCGTTGTCGCCGTAGTTCTTTTCGCGGATAAATCCAAGTGTCTGCGTGGTACTTAGGTTCTGCTTCACAATCAAGGTGTTGATGATCGAAAAGACCTGCGCGCCCGAGTCCAGGTGCTCTGTAAATCCGGGCACGCTCGAGTAGGAGTAGGGGGAAAGCGTCGGATCGTGCTGATAGAAGTACTTCAGGCTGAGCGTGTCCTTTTTGCTGGCGTTGTAGTCCAGATCGCCGACAATCAAATCCGCTTTGAACCGCCCTGTTCCGGGGATGAAGGCGTTATCGATGTGAGCCGCACTCGGCGGTGCCAGGTTCGCGGCTGCAAGCGCATCGTTGGGGATCAGCCATTTGCCCGGTTCGCCTGGAAGAGCTGGCGAGTTGAAGAGCGCCAGCGCAGTGCGGTCGATCTGGGCTGCCGTGATAGGAGTGCATCCAAAGTTCGCCTGGTCATACGCGCTGCAAAAGGAGTTGTTGGACACATTCGCCAGGCCATCGGCAGAGCGGTCGTCGCTCAGGCCCACCGGCACGTCGAGCACGGAGTCGCCGATCTCCTGATCCGATTCCTGCAAGTGCTGATACGAGACGAAGCCGAACAACTTGTCCTTGATCAGCGGTCCGCCCGCGGTGCCGCCCGCTGTGTAGCGGTG
This sequence comes from uncultured Acidobacteriaceae bacterium, assembly GCA_963800145.1. GTDB lineage: Bacteria > Acidobacteriota > Terriglobia > Terriglobales > Acidobacteriaceae > Telmatobacter. The sequence continues at coordinate 1,703,201 of CAWCZX010000003.1, forward strand.
CAGCTCTGGGACTTTGTTGTAAGCCGGAATGTCCGGGTCCTGGTTGAAGAAGAACGGCGCGGCGTTGAGCCAGCTCGTGCCACGATGAACGTACGCGGTGCCGTGCAGATTGTTGGTGCCGGAAGCCGTGCTCAGATCGATATGCGCGCCTGATGTAGAGCCCTGTTGCGCGTCATACATCGAGGCGTTCACGCGAACTTCCGCAATCGTTTCCGGTGCTGGAGTGGGAATGGCATTGCCGATCGAAAGGTAAATCGACGCGGAAGACGGAATCACGCCGCCCGCCCCGGTGCTCGAAGAAACGCCTGTGCTGTTGATCACGCGCGCAGATGCCACCTGGCTGGTGCTCTTGCCATTGAACAGGTTGCTAGCATCCACACCATTTAGCAGGAAGGAATTGGAAGTGTCCCGCTGTCCGTTAGCCCAGATGGGCGCATTGCCTAGGCCGGAGTTCGCGCCCGTTCCACCGCCAAACTCCGCGCTCACACCGGTTGACTGGGTCGCCAAACCGGTGAAGCTGCCGGTTGCCAGTGGGACCGCATCAATTTGCGTCTTGTCCAGCACATAGCCCACCGTTGTATCCACGGCGTTCATCAGCGGCGACCCTTCCACCACGACCGTGTCGCCCTTGGCTGCCGCAACCTTCAGTTGTGCATTCAGCGTGACCGTGCGATCTGCCTGCACAATGATGTGCGGGGTCTTTTGAATCTGGAAACCTTCAGCTGTGTACGTCAGCGTGTATGTGCCGATAGGAAGGTTCACAAACGAATACCCGCCGGAGCCGTTCGTCGATGCAGTGCGCGTCAACGCCGTCTGCTCGCCCACAGCCGTCACTCCGGCATTCGGAATCACGCCCCCATTTGGGTCTGTCACTGTGCCGCTGATGCCGCCGAGCGTCTGCTGTGCCAATAGGGGAGAGCTACACAGCGCGGCGGCTGCCGCGATTGCCAGCAGCCGGGAATGCAGAGTGGAGAAAATACGCATGGAACACCTCAAGTCGAATGGCCTCAAAAATAAAAATCCCAAGGTCTTCTGGAAGGACTCGGAGCCTTGGTGTGAGTTTGAAATCTGGAGTCTAAACGTCCAAAAAAGCGGAAAATCAGAGGGTCTTTTCGTGCGTTTCGCCCGTTACCGGGATTTAACTTGGTTTGGGCTTAATGGCAAGTATAGATTAGCGGCTCCGGTATAAAGATCGTCTAAGAATTGGCTGTCTGACGCCCTCGAGATCTCATCCGATTTCGCGCCTCTGCTCCCTGAGAAGACAAGCGGCTGAAGTCGTTCATTTCCGAGTCGAATTGTCAGCGGCCTGCGGCGAAAACGTACCCAAACAAGCGGCCCGGCTTTGGATTTTTGCCGGCAGCCAATTAGCATGAGCCAAGCCGAAAGCCACGGTGGCGCTGGAGTCAACGGGCCGCCGTTCACCGATTCGGAAGCCGTTCCTTGAGGTCGCCATCGTGATTACCCGCACCGCCAAGATGCTCCTCCTGGCAGCCATTGCCGTGTATTACACGCTGGTCGTCTTCAACAACCTCACCGATTTCGGCTCGAACTACCAGTTTGTCCATCACGTTCTTTCAATGGACGAGACCATTCCCGGCAATCACGGCATGTGGCGCGCTCTGCCGTCTCCTGCAATTCAGTTAGCCTTCTACCTGTCCATCATCGCCTGGGAAATCGCCACTACGATCCTGCTCTGGTGGGGCGCGTTGAACTTGCTCCGCGCTCTCAGAAGGCCTGCACCCGCCTTCAACGCAGCCAAACGCGTGCCGGTCATGGCGCTCACACTCTCGATGCTGATGTGGCTCGTGGCGTTCCTTTCCGTCGGTGGGGAGTGGTTCCTGATGTGGCAGTCGCACACATGGGACGGCCGCGAACCCGCATTCCGCATGTTTGCTGTTACGGGCCTTGTGTTGTTGCTTCTCCTGCAGCCCGACACCGAATCCCAGCCGTGACCCCTCAGGCCGCCGGAACGGAGGCCTGCTTTCGACGCAACGCGTACCACGCGACTCCCGCGCCGATATAGGCGAGATAAATGTATGGAATGCGCGCATGAATCGCATCGGACGTCGACCGCAGATCGAAGACGGTAATCAGCAAAAGGACCACCACGGTGAGGATGCTCACCGCGGCAACAGTGTGCGAATGTTGCCCCAGCGCACGCCGCGCAAAAGGCAGCGCGAGTGCCACAAGCGCATACGCGGTGAGGAAGCCGAATACGGAAAGCGACCCCAGCAGGTCGTACATGTCGGAACCCGTAAAGCCGCGCAGTTGCATCGCGGCGGTGGCGCCGAACATGATCCCGATGCACAAGGCGATCGCCGCTCCCGGCGTGCCGTGCTTCCGGCTGGTACGTTCAAATACAGTTGGAATCAGCTTGCCATGCGCCATCCGCATCAGCACGCGAGCCGCCGCCGTAGCACAGGCCAGAACGCACGCCACCATGCTGACCAGTGCGCCAAAGTCGATAGCCATGCCCAGCGCAGGCACGCCGGCCCTGGTGGCCAGCAGGTGCAGCGGGCTTGTGGATTCGCTCAGCTTGCCGGATTCGCCGCGAAACCCGAGCACCTCTGAATACGAGCACAGCATAAAGAAAACGCCCGCGATAATGGCCGATTGAAGTACTGCGCGGGGAATCGTGTGCAGCGGGTTGCGCGCTTCGCTGCCCAGCGTCGTCGCACTCTCAAAACCCACAAAGCTGAACATCGACAGCACCAGCGCCGGGCCCAGCGCAGAGAAAGACACGCCCCTTAGCCTGAACTGATCCATATCGATGTGCAGCCCGAAACGTATCGGCATCACCGCCAGTACCACCACGATCAGGCTTACCGAGCACACTTCGATCCACAGCATCAATTCGGCAGAGAGCTTCACGTCGCGATAAGCCACGAATCCGGCCGCCAGGCAGACTACTGCAAGAACCGGCAGTGCCGGCGGTGTCCAGTGAAGGAACTGCAGTGAAAGCAGGTTGATGTAATAGAGCGCTCCTCCGGCCACCGATGCGCCCGTGGCCAGGTAGGCTAACAGCAATCCCCATGCTGCGGTGACGCCAAAAATCGGCGGCAACGTGTTCGCTGTATAGGTGTACAGCGATCCAGGCGAGGCCGACATCCGCGCAAAACGGCTCACGCAAAACCCCACCAGCAAAATCGCCCCCGTGGCCATCAGGTACACAAACCATGTGGCGTTCCCGGCCAGTGCGAAGACCAGCGGAATGGTCAAAGATGGCGACGTGGAGGGCGCTACGGCAGAGATCGATTGCGCCAGCGTTTCGATCGGTCCGAGCACCCCGGCATGCAGGCCATAGTTTTCAGGCACGGTTTGCTGCGCATACACTTCACCCACCGTGCTCGTCTGGTCGGTCACTGCTTTGCCCTCAATCTTGTCAACAGGTTGCTCTAGTCTTGACCGCGGCCAACTGCGAAGTCAAGATGTGCGCGATACACTGGTGTCGATGACAGTCCCCGCCATCATCCTTGCTGCCGGTGCGAGCCGCCGCCTTGGCCAACCCAAGCAACTTCTCAAATATCGAGGAGAAACGCTGCTCGAACGCGCTCTCCGCGCCGCTAAAGAAGCCGGAGCCTCGCCCGTGCTGGTCCTGCTGGGCGCCCACTTTGCGCCCATCTGCGCGATGATTCCGTTCAATGACGCGATCCCCGTACTCAACGACAAGTGGGAAAAAGGCTTATCGAGTTCTATCCACGCCGGCTTGCACGAGCTCGACGTCCGCGCGCCCGATGCTCCTGGGGCACTCGTGATGAGTTGCGATCAGCCGCGCCTTACCGCCAAACACCTTCGCGCCCTGCTTGCATCCTTTGCCACGCAGCCGACGCCCTCGATCGTGGCCTCATCCTATTCCGGCGCCAAGGGAGTGCCCGCCATCTTTCCCCGCTCCGTATTTCCCGATTTGCACGCCCTTCGCGGCGACAAAGGCGCACGTTCACTGCTGGTTGAGTCGCCGTGCCCAGTGATCGCTCTACCGTTCCCAGGCGGCGAACTGGACATTGATCTTCCCGCCGATCTTGCGCAGCTTGAATAGCGCTCAGCGTTCGACCGTGGCCTCGATGTACCCGTGCGGTTCGTCGATCGGCACAAAAATATGGTTGGGATTGTCCTGACCAAACGGGCTCAGATCCGCGAGCAGATGGTGCAGGTTGGGCATGGTTAGCGTGATACGCGCAATCTCCGGAGTTGCTTCCAGCGCCGATTTGCCCATGTCAAACAGCGTGTGCTGCACGCTCATGCTGTTGTGCGCCGCAAATTCCTTCAGCAGCGCTGCCACCACCGTTGAACGTACTTTGGCATAGTCTGGATCGACCGCTGCATAATCCCAGGTCACCGTTGCACAGGTTCCGAAGATACGGTCAGTGGCCGGCTTCAGCGTGGTCAGCTTGTCTTTGATGTAGCCCGTGAACGCTGACTTGGTCGTCTTCAAAATCACCAACCCGTCCACCCCCGAAGTGACAGACCACGCGCGACCCTGGTCGCGCACAGCGCGCACCGTATTCACTTCCGGCCCGTTCAACTTGAATGTCGTTGCATCCGCCGTTCCATCCACGACCAGGTGTTCCCAACTCTTTTCTTCAATCTCGACGAGGATCCCGGAGACCTGCGCATTGTTTTCGAGCAAATAATCGCCAAGTTCCATTGCGAATTCTTCAATTGTCGTCGCCTTTGAATTGCGCGCGATGAAGTAGACGGTATTTTTCATCGTATCGGTGGGCAGAATCTTGCTGTTGTCCGCTTCGGTAAAGCTGGCCTCGAAATCCCCCTCCAGCAACACGCGCACTGTCCACTCGTTGAATTCGTGATGGTCCGCGTGCCGCGTAATCCGCGACAGGCGCACGCGGGACTTTCCATAGCGATTCTCACCCAGCGTTGCCATCTCTCAGCTTCCTCGGTAGGTCGTGTAACTGTTGTCGCTCAGCAAAAGCGGCAGATGATAATGCGCCTCGCCTCCGCACCTGAACGTAACTGCAATCTCTGGATAAATGCTGGACCGCCCATTGCGCGCCAGATATGCGCCTGTAGAAAAGGTCAGCCGATAATCGCCCGCGACCGCGTCCTTCGCAAGATTGCTGCAACGTCCATCTACATCGGTATCGCCTGCGGAAACCGCGTTCCATGCATCGCCACTCTTCATCTCAAGGCGAACCGTAACGCCGCCAGCCGGCTTGCCCAGGACTGTATCCAGAACGTGCGTCGTAATTCTGCTCATGATGCCAGCCACTTTCCCAGGCGGATCTGCATGATTTGTCTTTGTTGCTCGGCTGCCTCGCGCAGCTCGGTCGCGCGGTCGTTTGCCAGCCGTCCGTTCAGAATAGAAAGCATCTCTTCAGCACTCTTTCCTGTAGCGCACACAATGTAGGTAAAGCCGAATCGTTCTTCATAGAGGCGGTTGCCCTCGGCCAGCTCATCCATCACCCGATCAGCCGCACCCGCAGCCGATGCTTGCTCCTGTCGAGACCACGCCATCGATTTTGCACTGGCTTGCGCGGCCTTACGCTCGCCAATCCGCGGATGGCACGCGAACGCTTCCATCCAATCGGCTTCTTCCATCCTGCTCCACACGCGATCCGCCTCCGTGCTCAAATCCACGATGTTGTTAAGAGGTCTTAAAGCCACCATCGCGACTGCCCATCGCTGCGCGCCGCAGCACGCAATCATCGTATCGATTGCCGCCGTTTCCGGCGCCGTATTCCATTCCGCAAGATTGGCGTTCATTGCCGCAACTCTTCGGAACTCATCCCAAGCAGGAATTCTTCAAGCAGGTTTGCGCCGACGCGCCGCCGATACTCGGCAGTGGAGCGAATATCGTCGATCGGCTTCGCCTCGGCAAGCAGCGTTTGTCGTGCCTCTTGAATCCGACTTGGTGAAATCGCACGACCAAGCAGCACCGATTCGGTTTGCATCAGCCGTGCCGGGAAGGGCGCAAGGCTTGCGGCAGCCAGTCGAATTTCGCTGACCGCACCATCTCTCAGCAGCGCCGTGCCGGCCAGTGCAACTTTTGCAATCGCCATCGCGCGCCGCGTACCCACCTTGCGAATGTACTGCCGATGCTGTGCAAACCGTCGCGGCAGATGGATTGCGAAAAGCAATTCATCTGCCGCCAGTGCGCAACACTTGTAGGCCGTGTGAAACTCCGCGTAAGCGATGCGCCGCTTGCCCCGCACCGAAACCAATTCCAACTCCGCATCGTAGACCAGCAGCGCCGGCGAGGAATCGGCTGCCGGCGAACCGTTCACCAGGTTGCCACCAATTGTCGCGCGCGTCTGGTTCGCGATCGCACCTATCCAACTGGCCGCCTTGTCCAACAGCGGGAACTCCGTCGCAATCGTGGCGTCACCGCGCAGGTCCGAAAATGTAGCCCCTGCCCCAATCACCACAGCGCTCGACGTCGCCTCAACAAAGCGCAATTCGGGAATGCCCCACAGGCTGATCAGTTTGCTCGCGCTAAGCCTGCCGGCCGCATGCGCCACCATCAGTTCCGTGCCGCCTGCAATGGGTGTCCACTGTCCGGGCGCGGCAGCAAGCATTTCCAGCACATCCGGCAGGCTGCCGGGCGCGATCAGTTCATGCGCCTCCGCGTTACCGCGCACGTGCCGCCTCAGGCGTTCGCAACTCGGCAGGGTGCGCCGCCCCCGCGATCACCGATTCAAAAATACGCGTGAAACCCGTGCAACGGCAGAGATTCCCCGCCAGCCCTTCGCGAATTTCGGCCATGCTGGGGTGCGGGTTCTTCGCCAACAATTGCGTCGCGGCCATCAGCATCCCCGGAGTACAAATCCCGCACTGTGCCCCGCCGCAATGCAGAAACGCCTCTTGCAGCGGATGCAGCTTCCCGCTTTCCGCCAGTCCTTCGACGGTCTGTATGCATGCGCCTTCCGCCTGCAAAATCGGCACGAGGCAACTATTCACCAGTTCGCCATTCATCCTCACGGAGCAGGAGCCACATTCCCCTTCGCCGCAACCTTCCTTTGTCCCAGTCAGATGCAGGTCTTCGCGCAGCACATCCAGCAGCCGCTTCATCGGCGCCACCTGAACGCTGTGCTTCTCACCGTTCACAACGAATTCGATCGTGGGCCAATTCACGCTCATACCACCGCCGCCTCTGCAACAGCCTGCGGCGCCGTGAGCTTTTGAAATAGATCCTCCGGCAGCAGAGGAATCGAGGTGAAGCTCACGCCCGTCGCATCCCTGATCGCATTCAGAATTGCAGGCGCAGGCCCATCGTGCGGCAGTTCGCCGACGCCCTTCGCGCCATATCCCCCGTGGCTGAACGGGATTTCTTCGAAGTACACGTGAATCGGAGGCACATCTTCGGCCGTCGGCATAATGTAGTTGGTCATCTGGTTGTTCGCCATGTGCCCGTTCTGCAAGAGCACTTTTTCATACAACGCGTAGCCAATGCCCTGAGCGATGCCGCCTTCAACCTGCCCCCCGGCCAGCACAGGATTGATGACACGGCCCACCTCCTGCACAGCCCAAAACTCCTCAACTTCAGCCGAATAGGTCACCGTGTCTACCGCCACCTGCGCCACCTGGATCGACCACGCATACGCGGGATACGCCTCGCCGCGATATTTCTGATCGTCCCAGAACACGCCCGGCGGCGCCTCGTAGCGGCACAGCGAAACAACCTCGCCCTTCGCCGCGCGATACCGTTCGCACGCCGCGAAAAACTCTTCGGCTGTGTATCGCGCATTCAATCCAGCCTGCCCGCGCAGCAAGCCGACAAGCTGTAGACAAGCGCGCTCAATCAACCGCCCCACTACCATCGCAGTACGCGAAGCCACAGTCGGTCCGCTGTTCGGAACGATCCTCGTATCGGCCGGCGCCATCACCGCATCGCCGTAATCAATTCCGATGGCCTCTGCCGCCATTTGCGTGAGCACCGTGTTCGTACCCTGGCCAAACTCGGTGCTCGACACCAGCACGCGCACTTTGCCCTCGGGTGTGACGTCCACGCCTGCCAGCGAATTCAGGTAGCGTTCGCCCGACCCCGTAAAACCCGAGCCATGATAAAAAGCCGCAATGCCCATGCCGCGCTTGATCGGACTTCCCAGATTCTCCTTCGCGAACCGTGCACGCTTTGCGTAGTAGTCGCTCTCGGCGAGAGCGCGATCCAGCAGCTTTTCCAGGATCACCGGCTCCCGCATCACTTGCTCCGTCGCCGTCGTATCGCCATCGTGAAGGAAATTTCTGCGTCGCAATTCCACCGGATCCATCCCAATGGCTGCCGCAATTTCGTCAATATGGCGTTCCATGGCGAAGATCGCCTGCGGTGCGCCAAAGCCACGAAATGCGCCATAGGGTACAGTATTCGTCGCCCATGCGCGGGAGTTGATGCGGACATTGGGGCACACATAAGGCCCGGGCGAGTGCAGCGTGGCGCGCGAAAGCACCGTGGACGAAAGCGTGGAGTAAGCGCCGCCGTCCGTCGCTAGATCAATCTCCATAGCCAGCAGCTTTCCACTCTTATCGAGCGCCGTCCGATGCCGAATGCGCGAAGGATGGCGCTTCGTTGTGGCGGCGAGATCCTCCATGCGGTCGTAGACCATTTTCACGGGATGCCCGCTCTTCATCGCAAGCAGTGCCGCATGCGCCGCAAGCGTCGACGGATAATCTTCCTTGCCGCCAAACGCGCCTCCGGTTTCCGTCTGGATCACGCGCACCTTGTCTTCTGGCAAATCGAAAATCGAGAGCAGCGATTTGTGCACGTAATAAGGGCACTGCAGCGAACCCCAAACCGTTACACCTGTCTCCGCGCTGTATTCGGCAATCACGCCGTTATTTTCAATGTAAAGGTGCTCCTGCGCGCCAGTGCGATATTCGCCCTCGACGATGTGTGCGGCATCGGCCCAGGCAGAATTCACATCGCCTTTTTCCAGCAGAAAGCTTTTCAGCAGGTTGTCCGTGCCCCACACAATCGCATCTCCGCGCTCGCTTTCTTCAATCGTGAAGATGGGCGGCAACGGCTCGTACTCAATCCGCACGGCTGCAACTGCTTCGCGCACCCTGTTCTTGTTGGGATGGGCCAGCAGCACGATCGGCTCGTCGCAATGGTTTACCCTCCCATCAGCGAGGCAGGGTTGATCCGCATGAATGAGCTGAACATGATTCTGTCCGGGAATATCGCCGGCTGTGACAACCGTAAATTCGTTCCAGTCGATGCGCCGATCAAAACCGATGGAGAGAATCAGCCCGCGGGGAATCGTACTGCGAACCGTGGCCCCAAACCACATCCCTTCGCGTTCCATGTCGTCCACGTAAAGAGCGCGCCCCGTCAGTTTGTCCGCTCCTTCTTTCCGAGGGACGGGGGAGCCTACGATGCGGGTTTTCGCCTTCGCGCTCATGGTCGAGGAAGCCGCAAATCACCATGCGGGTTGAGGCATAGCATACATCCCAGCGCCAAAGTTGCAAAACGGCCGGCTCAACTTGCAAGCATTGCCAATGTACGCGCCAACACGTGTACGCCGCTCCCGATCCACTCCGGAGACGCGTATTCATCCGGTCGGTGACTCACCCCGCCACGACAGGGAATAAACAACATCGCAACCGGCGCAATATGAGCCATGAAAAGCGAATCGTGATAGGCGCGGCTCACCATTTTCTTGTAACTCTTTCCGGCTTCTACGGCTGCCGATTCCATCGCCGCCAGAATCGCAGGATCGCATGCGGCCGGCGGATCGGCATTCACTAAGTCTGTGCTGATGCTCACCCCCCGTCGGCCGCTGACCTCTGCGCAACTCGCCTTCAGGGCATCCAGAACGCGGTCGCGACGAGCCTTATCCGTATCGCGAACGTCCGTCTCCAATCGCACCCGCGAAGGAATGCTGTTGACGGCGCCGGGAAACACCTCACAAACTCCAACCGTAGCTACGGTGTCGACCGCCCCGCTGGATTTGGCCGATGCTTCTAGCGCGAGAATGATCTCCGCCGCCGCCGCCAGCGCATCTTTGCGGCCCGGCATCAGCTTCCCTCCGGCGTGGCCGCCTTCGCCTTCAATCAGGACACGCATGCTGGCCGGAGCCGCAATGTGCGTTACCAGCCCGATGTCGATTCCTTCCTCTTCCAGCGTTGGCCCCTGCTCGATATGCAGCTCGACAAACTGATGAAAGCGCCCCGCCGCCAGGGCAACCGATTCGAGTGATCCCTTGAATCCAGCTTGCGTGCGCAACTCCTCCAGGCCTCGACCCTCTTTGTCGCGCAGGGCAAGAGCTTGTTGCGAAGTTAGAAGTCCAGCCATCATGCGACTGCCGAGGCAGCCGATGCCAAAGCGCGTTGGCTCTTCCGCTGTAAAAATCACCAGTTCAATCGACCGTCGCGGCCTGAAGCCAAGTTGTTGCAGCACGCGAATTGCCTCAAGGCCTCCCAGCACGCCGACGCATCCGTCATACAACCCCGCATTGGGAATGGCGTCAATATGCGAGCCCGTACCAACCGGCGCAAGCTCGGCGTCGCTTCCTTCCCAGCGCGCAAACGTGTTTCCGATTGCGTCTTCCTGCACCGCGAGTCCTGCCTTCGCGCACAGATCCTTCACGTAAGCACGCGCGCGCAGATCCGCTTCGCTGAACACCACCCGCGTCACTACCGGCGGCTCTGCCTCGGAAATCTGTGACAAAGCCGTCAACTCTGCGAGCAGTCCGCCGATGCTGAGCTTGGGAAGAGTGCCTGCCATCTGCTTCACGCTCCCAGGGGATGCCTGCGCCAATCTTTGTAGATGAGGTACTTCGCCGGCCGCTTGCCCAGCGCGCCAAACCACTGAGGACAATACGGCGCCATCCAGATAAAATCCCCCGCCTCCACCGGATACCAGGAATCGCCGAGTCGGTAGATACCGCCTCCCTCCAGCATCAGCAGCCCATGCTCCATCACGTGAATCTCCACCATGCTGAGCGCTGCGCCGGGATCGTATGTCATCGTGTTCACCGCAAAGTCATACGCGGACGCGTCGGGCATCAGCGAGCGCACGCGCACGGCCGAGTCGCCCATCAGAGGCGCCTCGACAACCGAAGACTCATTGCCGATAAGCACCTCCGGTGCGGACACCTCAACCTGGATCTCGTAAGGCTTCTCAATCACCGTTGCGCGGGTCCCCCGGGTTGCGCGGACGGTGTGCGTCACACCTTGCGGAAGAAAAGCGAATCCGCTTTCCACCAGCGAATGACTGTCGCCGTTCGTCTCCAATACGAGTCCGCCTTCGATCACGTAGATAAACCGCTGTGCCGGCGCGGGTCCAAGCGTGCCGCCTTCCCCAAACTCCGCGGTCATCTGCGTGAACTGCGCACCCAGTTGCGGCCCCGCGTGGATAATGAACTGCACATCTTCCGCACCCGGCAGCGGCGTGCGCACGAACGTGTCCGGCGTCTGCAGCAGGTGATCCGGCTTCAGGCTGCTTCGCGTCGTTCCCAAATGATGCAAAGATGACCTCGCTCCCAAATTCTGTTGCTCGATTCTATCCAACCTCTGCCGCCAGCCGCTCAAGAAACTTGCGGCCCACCAGCAGCGCCGCCTCCACATCCTCTTCGCGCACCGTTTCCGCCGGATTATGGCTGACGCCGCCGGGGCTGCGCAGAAACAGCATTGCCGCCGGCATTCGCCCCGCCATCACCATGGCATCATGGCCCGCGCCGCTCGGCATTCTTTTCACGGGAAATCCCGCGGCCTCAATCGACTCTGCCAGGTACGCAGTCAGCCGCTCATCCATCGGAACCGCCGGTTGATCCATCAGGCGAGCGAACTGCAGAGCCAGTCCGCGGCGTTCCGCAATCTTGCCTGCTGTTTCTTCGAGTTCTTTCGCCGCGCCCAGGCGTATCGCATCGTGCGGATGACGAACGTCAAGCGTCATTCGCGCCGTTCCCGCAATCACGTTGCCCGCATTGGGCATGGCCACGATCTTTCCCACCGTGGCCACCAGGTCCTCCGATCGCCGCGCCTGCGATTCTACGGCCGTGATCCACTCTGCGGCCCCGGCTAGCGCGTCGTGGCGAAGATGCATCGGTGTCGTCCCAGCGTGATTTGCCTGACCGGCAAACTCGATGCTCAGGCGCGTCTGGCCAATAACGCCCGTCACCGCGGCAACACTCAGTTTTTCCGCCTCCAGCACAGGCCCCTGCTCAATATGGATCTCAAAGAATCCCAGTGCATTTTCGTCTGCCACGGCTTCACCCATTCGTCCAGGGTCGAGACCAAAAGAGCGAATCGCGGCTTCCAGCGTTATCCCGTCCGCGTCCTTCAGTGCCAGCAGGCCGGTATCAAAACGACCGGCAACGGCCCGGCTCCCAATAAACGGCACTCCAAATCGCACTCCTTCTTCCTCTGAGAAGGCAATTACTTCGATGGCGAGAGCCGATGCACCTTCCTGCAAAATGGACACCAATTCCAATGCCAGCATCACGCCCAGCACACCATCGTAGGCGCCGGCGTCCGGCACCGTATCGATGTGCGACCCGATGATCAGGCGCTTGCCGCTTGCGCGTTCCGGTTGCCAAACCCCGCGCAGATTCCCCGCCGCATCCACCCGCACCGACATACCCATCGCTTCCATGCGAGCGCGCAAATAGGCGTGCACGTCGTGAAACGGTGGAGTAAGAAAGCGCCGCGTAATGCGTCCGGGTTCCTCCGTCATCCTCGCAATTCGCAGGCATTCCTCAATAGCGCGCTCAGCGCGATCTCTCATTGGCGCACCAACTCTCTGCCGCGAGGCTCGCCGATAAACTCGTCCCGCTGGAATACGCGATCCCCGCGGAGCCATGTCTCCAGGACGCGTCCTTTCAGCTTCACACCGAGGTAGGGCGACAGCTTGTGGCGAAAATGCAAATCTTCGGGGCCCACGCTCCACTCCGCATCCGGATCGAAGACCACAACGTCGGCGTCGCAGCCCGCGGTAAGCGCTCCCTTCCGGCCCTCCAGTCCCGCGAGCCGAGCAGGAGCCGTGGCCATCCACGCGCCAATGCGCTCCAGGCCGAGACCGCGCCGGGTCATCCCAGTCCATAGCACCGGCAGCGCCAGCCCAAGGCTCGCGATACCGCCCCAGGCTTTGTCCCAGCGGCCTTCTATCAGGTACTTCATCTCCGGCAGGCAAGGGGAGTGATCCGTCGCTACCATGTCGATCAGGCCATCCTCAAGCGCCTTCCACAACCGTTCGCGATTCTCCGCGTTCCGAATCGGCGGCGCGCATTTGTACTGCGTCGCGCCATCGGGAATCTCACCTGCCTCAAACCAGAGGTAATGCGGACAAGTTTCCACCGTGACGGGGACGCCGCGTTCGCGCGCTTCTGCGAGCATGGGAAGAGCCTGCGCACTTGCCAGATGCACGATGTGAACCGGCACCGCGAACTCCTCTGCCAGCCGAACCAGAAGCGCGATCGCCTCAAGCTCCGCCTCGTCCGGCCGCGAAGCAAGATAGGTGGAGTATTTCCGCCAGTCTGCGTTCGACGCATGGAGCATTTCGGTAGCCCTGTCGACCGGCCCCGCCACCTCCGCGTGCACCAGCAGCGGTCCGCCGCGCCCGATCCTGCGTAACTGTTCCAGCGCCAGCCGCAGTTCCGCCTCGTCCACCCACGCAAATCCGTCGATGCCGGAATGAATCAGGAAGCACTTGAAGCCTGGAACACCCGCCTCAGTCATCGGCTTTAACTCTGCCGCATTGCCTCGGACGACACCACCCCAGGTGGTCCAGTCCACCCACGTTTTCCCGCGTGCCGCCGCGCGCTTCACTTCCAACGCCGTAACGTTGATGGTTTCCGGCACGCAGTTCAGTGGCATGTCAACGAGAGTGGTCACACCGCCCGCCGCCGCCGCACGCGTGGCCGTTGAGAAACCTTCCCACTCCGTCCGCCCCGGCTCGTTGATGTGGACATGCGTGTCCACCAACCCCGGCAGGATAACCGCGCCGCCCACATCGTGTAGCGCAGCATCTGGCGGCACATCGCTCCACTCACCCACGGATGAAATCCGGCCACCTTCCACCACCAGCGTCGCCGACACGAGCCCCTGCGGCGTTAGAACGCGGGTTGAGCGGAAGGCCTGTGCCATACTGTGTTTACTTTCGCCGTTCAGGGAGCTTAAGAGCAAGTTCAAATGCCTCCTCAGCCCAACCCGGAGTTCCTGCGTCGCGCCATCGCCCTCGCCACCGAGAACGTCGCTGTCGGGCAAAGGCGGTCCCTTTGGCGCTCTCATTGTCCGCGAAGGCAAGATCGTCGGCGAGGGCGCGAACTCTGTCACCGCGACCAACGACCCCACGGCTCACGGCGAGGTCAACGCCATCCGCGCCGCTTGCAAAGCGCTGGGCACCTTCACACTCGCTGGATGCGAGCTCTACACCAGTTGCGAACCTTGCCCCATGTGCCTGGCCGCCTCCTACTGGGCGCGCCTCGATGCCATCTATTACGGCAGCAGCGCCGCCGATGCCGCCCGCGCCGGGTTCGACGACGCCTTTCTCTACGCCGAATTTTGCAAAGATCCTTCCGAGCGTTCGCTGCCCTCAACGCAGCTTCTTGGCGACGAGGCCTGGGCCAGCTTCGCGGCATGGATCGCATCGCCCAACAAAGTTGAATACTGAACCGATTCGAAGGCAAAACAATCCCATTGCCCAACCAGCGCTCTTGCTTTAACGTCAAATACTCACACTTTTCGTGATGGGAGTGAGTGCAACATGCCCCGAGTGGTTCGATGTTCCATCATCCAGGCCTCCAACGCCGTGCCCGCAACCGAGCCGCTGGCCGTGCAAAAGAAGGCCATGATCGAGAAGCACCTCGGCCTCATCCGCCAGGCTGCCGCCGACGGCGCGCAAATCGTTTGCCTTCAGGAAATCTTCAACGGCCCCTACTTCTGCGCCGAGCAGTCCATCAAGTGGTACGAGGCCACCGAGCGCGTTCCCGACGGGCCAACTGTCAGCTTGATGCAATCGCTGGCCAAAGAACTCCACATCGCCATGGTCGTGCCCGTCTATGAAATCGAGCAGGAGGGCATCTTCTACAACACCGCCGCGGTCATCGCCAACGACGGCGCCTACCTGGGCAAATATCGCAAGACGCATATCCCCCACGTCGCCCCCGGCTTTTGGGAGAAGTTCTACTTCCGCCCCGGCAACCTCGGCTATCCGGTCTTCGATCTCGGCTTCGCGAAAATCGGCGTCTATATCTGTTACGACCGTCATTTCCCCGAGGGCGCGCGCTGCCTCGGCTTGAACGGTGCAGAAATCGTCTTCAACCCATCCGCCACCGTGGCTGGCCTCAGCGAATATCTGTGGAAGTTGGAGCAGCCTGCCCACGCCGCCGCCAACGGCTACTTCATCGCCGCCATCAATCGCGTCGGCACCGAGCCGCCCTGGAACATCGGCGAATTCTATGGGTCAAGTTATTTCGCCAATCCGCGCGGCCAGATCATCGCCCAGGCATCGCGCGACAAAGATGAAGTGCTGACTGCCGATTTGAATCTCGATGAAATTGCGGAAGTCCGCCGCACATGGCAGTTTTTCCGCGACCGTCGGCCCGACCTGTACGGTCCACTCGTCGCGTCGTGAAGCAGTTTTAAACTGGATGCTATGAGGAGTTACCCAACCCATTTGAGGAGTGGGGCCAACCGGATACCTTCCCTGAGGTCTGCATGAGTAGCACAACTTTACCTGACGATCCTCGACTGCGCGAGCGCTTCGGCGAACTCAAGCCGGCGCTTGTGCCCCAGGCCGCAGTGCTTGAGGCCGACCGCTGTCTCTACTGTTTCGATGCGCCCTGCACCGCTGCCTGTCCCACCCACATCGATGTTCCGGGATTCATCAAGCGCATCGCCTCCGGAAACCTGCGCGGATCCGCCCTGCGCATTCTCGACGCCAACATATTGGGCGGCAGTTGCGCGCGCGCCTGTCCCGTCGACGTGCTCTGCGAAGGCGCGTGCGTCATGCATCGCTACAACCGCGATCCCATTCAGATTGCGCGGCTCCAGCGCCACGCCGTCGATGCCTTTCACGCCGCGGGTGAAGACCTGCCCACGGCTCCTCGCGCGTCGCGCTCTCTGCGCGTAGCCTGCATCGGCAGCGGTCCCGCTTCGCTCGCCTGCGCAGCGGAGTTGTGCCGCCAGGGCGCAAGGGCAACCATCCTTGAGCGGCGCCTGTTGCCCGGCGGCCTCAATACCTACGGCGTGGCCGAGTACAAGCTGCGCGCAGCAGAAAGCTTGCGTGAAGTCGAGATGATTCGCCGCATGGGCGTTGAGTTTCGATTCGGCGCCAATGTTGAATCAGCCGCCGCGCTTGCGGCGCTCGAATCCGAATTCGACTTCATCTTTCTCGGCGTCGGTCTCGGTGCCATGCAGCAGTTGAGCATCCCCGGCGAAGACTCCAACGGCGTGATAAACGCGCTCGAACTGATCGCCGCCTACAAGACCGGGCGCATCCGTGAAATCACGGGAACCGTCGTCGTCGTCGGCGCTGGCAACACCGCTATCGATGCCGCCAACGCCGCGCGCCGCCTGGGTGCTGAGACCGTTTATCTGCTCTATCGCCGCAGCGAAAGCGACATCGCCGCATTCGACTTTGAGTACGAACACGCCAAGCAGGAGGGTGTGCAATTCCTCTGGCGTCGCCAGCCTGTTGCCATCCGCCCCGATGCACATGGGCAGCTTCTCCTCGACACCATCCAGGTCCGCGAAATCGATCACACGTTGTTGCCCAACCCCGGCTCGGAATTCACCATCGCTTGCCATCTCGTGGTGCCTGCCATTGGCCAGTCTCCACTCACAAAGCTCATGAGCGAATTTCGCCAGATCGAAATCCAGGACGGAAGAATCGTCATCGATCGAGCCACCGGGCGGACGCAGAATCCCCGTTACTTTGCCGGCGGCGACTGCGTCAATGGCGGCCGCGAAGTAGTGGATGCCGTGGCCGACGGCAAACGCTCCGCACTCGCCATGCTCAAAATCGCGGAGGCAGCCTATGCCTGACATCCGCATCCGTTCGTTCGCCGGCGGCATCGACTCGCCCAATCCGTTCTGGCTGGCATCCGCACCACCCACCAACTGCGGCGAGCAGATCACCCGTGCCTTTGATGCCGGCTGGGGCGGCGCCGTGTGGAAGACCATCGGCGAGCCCGTCACCAACGTCAGCTCTCGCTATTCTTCCATCGATTGGCAGGGTCGGCGCATCATGGGCTTCAACAACATCGAGCTCATCAGTGACCGCAGCGTCGAAGACAATCTGCGAGAAATGGCCGCTGTGAAGAAGCGCTATCCGCGCCACGCTGTCATTGCTTCGCTGATGGTCGCCTCCACGCGCGAGGCTTGGCACGAGATCGTTGCGCGCGCCGAAGACGCGGGCGCCGACGGCCTTGAGCTCAACTTCGGCTGCCCGCACGGCATGAGCGAGCGCGGCATGGGTTCAGCCGTGGGCCAGGTCCCCGAGTACACCGAGATGATCACCGCGTGGGTCAAGGAGAAGGCGCGCACACCCGTGCTCGTCAAGCTCACTCCCAACATCACAGACATTCGAACAGTAGCGCGAGCCGCTAAGCGTGGCGGAGCCGACGGCCTATCCGCCATCAACACCATTAACTCCATCACCGGCATCGATCTCGATACATTTACGCCGCGGCCCGACGTCGACGGCAAGAGTTCGCATGGCGGCTACTGTGGACCTGCCGTCAAGCCCATCGCGCTCAACATGGTCCAGCAAGTCATGTCCGATGCCGAATCCGCGCTCCCTCTCTCCGGCATCGGCGGCATCGAAACCTGGCGCGACGCCGCCGAGTTCATCCTCCTCGGTTGCGGCACCGTGCAGGTATGCACCGCCGTGATGCACTACGGTTACCGCATCGTCGAAGACATGGCAGAGGGCCTTGAAAGCTGGATGCGCACCAAGGGATTCGACGCCATCGAAGACTTCCGCGGGCTTTCAATTCCGCGTGTCACGGAGTGGAAGCATCTCAACCTGAACTACAAAATCGTTGCGCGCATCGACGAGCAGAAATGCATCGGCTGCGATCTCTGCCACATCGCCTGCTGGGATGGCGCCCATCAATGCATTCATCTTGATCGAGTCTCCGGCCCGGTCGATGGACATGTCGATTTGCATTCAACTCCGCCCGAGATCGAGGCCCGCAGCCGCGCCGAGATTGCCGTCACGCCCGTTTCGCGCAAGGAGCGTGCCGCAGCGTTTGCGCCGCAGGGGCCATTTCCCACGCCCTTGGCGCGCATCCCCCGCGTGGACGAAACCGAATGTGTCGGCTGCAATCTCTGCTCTCTTGTCTGCCCTGTTGACCAATGCATCACCATGGTCAGCGTCGACACCGGCCTCGCTCCGGAAACATGGGAAGAGCGCACCCGAGGCGCCGCGTGTGTAACAGAACCGCCACGATCGTGAGACGCTCGGTGTCCATAACCACGCTGCGCTGTCATCCTGAGCAAAGCGTAGCGACGCCGAAGGAACTGCCGTTGCTTTTCGGGCATTCTTTGGTTCAACCTGATAGGCATTGAGTTGCCGCTATTTTGGCAACTCCGAGACCGCCCAGGGCTTCTCGACTAATCGAATAGAATTCGTCCATGCCGACACTCCTCATCCAAAACGGAACCGTAGTCAACGCCGACTCCACCATCCGCGCCGACATCCTCATCGACGGCGCAGTCATCAAGGAGATCCGCCCCGGCATCCCAATGACTGCTGCGAAGACCATCGTTGACGCCACCGGCCTCCTGCTTCTCCCCGGCGGCATCGACGCGCACACTCATCTCGATATGCCCTTCGGCGGCACAACATCAGCCGACGACTTCGAGACCGGCACGAGGGCCGCTGCCATCGGCGGGACCACGACGATTGTGGATTTCGCCATCCAGGCTCGCGGCACCAAGATGCGCACCGCCCTCGATACATGGTGGAAGAAGGCCGAAGGCAAAGCCTGCATCGACTATGGCCTGCACATGATCGTCACCGACCTGCCCGACGCTGGACTCGAAGATATGGACGATCTGGTGCGCGAAGGTGTGGCCAGCTTCAAGCTCTTCATGGCCTATCCCAATGCGCTCATGGTCGACGATGCCACCATCTTCAAGGCCATGCGCCAGACCGCCAAAAACGGCGCGCTGATTTGCATGCATGCTGAAAATGGCTCGGTCATCGATGTCATCGTGCAGCAGGCTCTCGCCGAGGGCAAGACGGCTCCCATCTACCACGCCCTCACGCGCCCCACGCAGGCCGAGGCTGAGGCTGTGCATCGCGCCATCGCCATGGCGGAGATGGCCGGCGTTCCCGTCTACATCGTGCATCTCTCCAGCGAAGACGCGCTCAATCAGGTCCGCGAAGCGCGCGACCGCGGCCTCCCTGCCTTTGCAGAGACCTGTCCGCAATACCTCCTGCTTTCGCTTGAAGACGTGCAAGACAAAGGCTGGGAGGGCGCAAAGTATGTCTTCACCCCGCCCCTGCGTGAAAAGAAGAATCAGCCCAAATTGTGGGAAGGCCTGCGCAAAGACAATCTCCAGGTCGTCTCCACCGATCACTGTCCCTTCTGCTTCGAAGACCAGAAGGCTCTCGGCAAGGACGACTTCTCCAAGATTCCCAATGGCGGCCCTGGCATCGAAAACCGCCTGCAGTTGCTGCATCATCACGGCGTGGGCAAGGGCCACTTCTCCATCAATCGTTTCGTCGAACTCGTCTCCACCGCGCCTGCGCGCATCTTCGGCATGTATCCCAGGAAAGGCGTCCTTGCAGTGGGAAGCGACGCCGACATTGTTTTCTGGGACCCCTTCGCAAATCACACCATCTCCGCCGCGACCCACCACATGCGTGTCGATTACTCCATGTTTGAAGGATTCAAGGTGCGAGGCAATGCGCGCGATGTCTACTCGCGCGGCGAACTCATCGTGTCCAAGGGCGAATTCATCGGCAAGCCCGGCCGCGGCCAATACCTTCGCCGTCAAGCCCGCGGCGGCGCCTGGAAATAGTTCGATCGCCGGATGGCCCACCCTAACCTCGTTCCCAAATCTGGGTGGCGGATCGCCCACGCTAACCTCGCTCCCAAATCTGGATGCCCGTCCAAGCTCCGCTTGGGCGGGATTAGAGGTTCCTCCCGTCACGGACGATCCACCCGCGATGCGGGTTCTGCCACCACCCCTTCTCTCCACTGCACAGTCATCCCGAACGCAGTGAGGGATCTGCGGTTGCCTCTCGGAATCTGAAAGTGGTGATACTTCCGAGTAGGCCGCTATCCAACTGCGAAACTAAATCGCCCTTGATGCCACACATAAAATCCAGATGCTCCAGCCGCCAGGGTCAAATGCCGTACATTTGCAGCCAAATTTGATCGTCAGTTCGCGCTCCGGGACTATCACCGTCAAACCGGACAGAACTCGAAAATGGGGTTATGTCCGGGTTGCCCACTAACCGACCAGAACGACCGCAACGCCACGAACCTGAGTCACGGACGGCAAAGGAGGGTGGATAGGTGTCGACGAGATTAAGTTCGAGGGTCCTCGATGGGGCGGTCGACGCACGGACGATTGCATATCTCCCGGCTTTTCTGCCGCAGACACTGGTTTTTTCGGCCCAGGCGTTTTGGAGGCTTGCAATTTGCCCCAGGAACGATACACTTCTCTCGAATCGACACCGAAAAATGGGATTCCGGTTAAGGGGGAGCCCTATGGGCGACGAAAGGTCAACGACGCTTGTCGACCGGTGGCAGAGCCGATTTGAAGGGCGGCTGCTTGCGCCCGAACACGACGATTATCCGGCGGCTTGCCGAATATGGAACGGAATGATTGAACGCGCACCGGCGTTGATCGCGCGCTGCACATCGAACGCGGACGTTGCAGCTGCGATCGAACTGGCGCGTAGCGAGGAACTGCCGCTTAGCGTGCGCGGCGGTGGGCATGGAGTAGCAGGGAATGCTATCTGCCA
This sequence comes from uncultured Acidobacteriaceae bacterium, assembly GCA_963800145.1. Classification (GTDB taxonomy): domain Bacteria; phylum Acidobacteriota; class Terriglobia; order Terriglobales; family Acidobacteriaceae; genus Telmatobacter. Next base: position 1,724,079 of record CAWCZX010000003.1, read on the forward strand.
GCACGGTGTCGTCGTCGATCTCACTCTCATGAAGCGTGTCGCGGTGGATCCAGCTGTTCGCGAGGCCGTTGCTGGCGCGGGCGTGGTTTGGGGAGAGTTCGACGCTGCCGCGGAATCCCATGGGCTGGCGACAACCGGCGGGCAAGTGTCGCACACCGGCATAGCAGGCCTGACTCTGGGTGGCGGCCTGGGTTATCTGATGTCGAAACACGGCGCGACCTGCGACAATCTGCTGTCGGTTGAACTGGTCGCCGCAGATGGCGAGGTTATGACCGCCAGCGAAGACGTCAATTCGGATTTGTTCTGGGCCATGCGCGGCGCCGGCGCGAACTTTGGCGTCGCCACCTCGTTTCGTTATCGCCTCCATCCACTTCCCGGCGTGTTCGCGGGGTTGATTCTGCATCCTCGTGATCGCGCGGCCGAACTGGCTGCGTTCTATCGAGAGTTCCTGCGCAACAGCCCGGATGAACTGGACACGACGCTCGGATTCCTGAACGGTCCGGACGGCACACCTCTGGTTGGCGTGATTGGGGTATACGCCGGCCCGAGCGACGAAGGCGAAGATGTTCTCAGACCTCTCCGCGAGTTCGGACCGCCAATCGTGGATACCATCCGGCCTATGCGGTACACGGAGGTGCAGCAGATGCTGGACGCGGCTGTGCCGGTGGGAAACCGGTATTACTGGAAGTCGAACTTTGTGGACACGCTTCAAGATGGGCTAGTTGAGGTTTTACGCCGGGGCGCTGATGCGATGCCGTCGCCATACTCGCTAATAATGCTGTTCGAGACCAAGGGTGCAATCCGCCGAGTGGCGAAAGAGAAGATGGCGTTCGACCACCGTGATGCGAACTTCGAGATGTCCATCATCGCGAACTGGACGGATCGAGTCGAAGACGCCAGGAATATGGCCTGGGCGCGGGATCTTTGGAAGGCGTGTCAGCCATTTGTCATGGATGCGGTCTATTCAAACCACATGACCTCCGATGAGCCCATCGAGCGCGTCAGGTCAGCTTACGGTTCGAAGTACGCGCGACTGGAGAGACTCAAGGCTCAATATGATCCAACAAATCTCTTTCGCATGAATCACAACATCCCTCCGCAGGCGTGAAGACTCGCTTCGGCTCACGTACGCGTTGGGATTGAAGCAAGGTATGCCGGAGAAGACCGTACCTGGCACATGCCCTCAAAGGAAATTAAATTGCCCGCGACATCTTCGGTGTCGTCCGGCAGCGCAGGCACATACATGGAATCGCGCCGGCTGAATTTCAGCAGTGTGCCCAGCTTCTCCTTGGCTCGCTCCTCGTCTTTCTGAATCGAAGGATGCGAAGGAGCGACGCATGAGCCGTCCTCTCAGGCACAAGATCGCAGGACGAATTGAGCACCGCGAATTTGGGCATTCCCGCTTAGATGTGTTGGGTAGGTCAGTTATTACGGCGCCATGGACGAAATGCGGATTTAATGCGTAGCCCTACTTCTCAGAAGCTAAGGGTGACTCGTTGTAGGTTCAGTTGCCGCTTAGCTATCAGTGAACTTGGACTTGATGGGATGGCCCTTGGCGAGCGAAGCTGGAGCCGTCGAATCGCTGAAAGTCCACGGTCCACTGTCAGTTCCTGATCTCGGGCATATCTTGAAGGTGCTAGCCGCTGAGAGAAGAACCGCTCGTCAACCAGACACAATTGTTCACGTCGTGAAGCTATTGGGCACCGCGCCGCCTCGAAAACTGGGAGAACTACCAGCCCACGCGGAGAATAGTCTGAGCCCTGGATTGTCCCCGAGTCACCCCCAACCCGCAAATAACTAAGTAAGCAACATCTGCGCGTGGCGGGTGGCCTGCCTTCCGGTTTTTTTGCGCCCTTTCCTTTCCTTACACTGCAGCTACCCCATGCTGGCAACGGTCATTGTTGCAAGGGTGAGATACGATGAACTCCAGACTGATTGCAGAGGAGCGCCTTTGGCCGTCATCGACCCATCCCTCTCCAACCGCGACCTCGCCCCCACCACGCCCGCGCAGCGCACCTGGACGATGTACAACTACATCGCCCTCTGGTTCTCCATGTCCATGGAGATCACCACCTACCAACTCGCCTCCTCGCTCATCGCCAAGGGTATGGACTGGAAGCAGGCCGTGGGCACCGTGCTCCTCGGCAACCTCATCGTCCTCGTGCCCATGCTGCTCAATGCGCATGCCGGCACAAAATACGGCATCCCTTTTCCGGTTTTTATCCGCGCCCCGTTCGGCGTGCGCGGCGCCAATCTGCCTGCCATTCTGCGCGCCGTGGTCGCCTGCGGATGGTTCGGCATTCAATCCTGGATCGGCGGCACGGCCATCCACGCCATGCTCGCCATCATCTGGCCCGCGACCGCAAGTGCTCCCGGAGTGCTCTGGGCATGCTTCCTCGGCTTCTGGCTTCTCAATATGGTCGTGGTGTGGCGTGGCGTCGAATCCATTCGCCATCTGCAAGCCTTCGGTGCGCCCTTCATGTTCGTCATGGCCGCGGCCCTGCTGATCTGGGTGCGCATAAAGGCCGGCAGTTTCGGCTCAATGCTGTCTACGCCAAGCCAGTTTCACACCACGCGGGAATTTCTTGCCGTCTTCTTTCCGTCCCTCACCGCGATGGTCGGCTACTGGGCCACGTTGGCGCTCAACATTCCCGACTTCACCCGCTACTCGAAATCCCAGACCGCCCAGGCCTGGGGCCAGGCCTTCGGTCTGCCGGTCGCCATGACGCTTTACACCTTCGTCGGCATCTCCGTCACGTCGGCCTCGGCGGTTCTCTTCGGCCATCCCATCTGGAACCCCATCCTGCTCATCGGCGCATTCCATCAGCCTTTCGTAGCCTTCATCGCGATGATCGCCATCCTCATCGCCACGCTCAACGTCAACATCGGCGCCAATGTCGTCTCGCCATCAAATGATTTTTCCAATCTCTATCCGCGCCTCATCAGCTTTCGCACCGGAGGCCTGATCACCGGCTTTCTCGGTCTCGCCATGTGCCCGTGGAAACTGCTCGCCACGCCTGACGCCTATATCTTCGGATGGCTTGTCGGCTACTCCGGCCTCTTGGGCCCCGTCGCCGGCATCATGGTGTGCGATTACTTCCTGATTCGCAAGACCGAGCTGGACATCAATTCGCTCTATCATCGCGAAGGCGCATATCACTATACAAAGGGCATCAATCCGCGGGCTATCATCGCTTTGGCGTTGGGCGTAGGTCTGGCCCTCATCGGCCTGTTCGTCAGGCCGCTGCATTTCCTCTACGATTACGCGTGGTTTGTCGGATTCTTCACCGCGGGCATTCTCTATATAGTGTTGATGAGGCTCGCCACTCCATCCCTCACGAGCGCCCTCCAACCAGCCGGCGCCGAAAGCGACTCACGCTAGAACAAGATCCGCATCTCCGAAATCAAGTTGTGATCGTAGAGATGAAACTGCGAAGTCGCGATCTGCATACCCGCGTCGAAGACCATGGCGGCGTGTGTTGGTCCCCAGTCCTTGCGCCGCACCAGGTAAAAGGCCGCCGGCGTTACGAAATTCTGCATCTTTCCGTCCGTCGCGCCGCCCACGTTGAACGTGGCGTTGTCTTCCACGTCGAACCACGTATGTGCGTTGGGATGAGCCTGCACTGTCCCGTTCCATTCAATCGCCCGCCCCTGCATCGCAATCTTTCCCGTCGGCAGAAAACCGCCCAGCGTGGATTGCACATTGAACCGTCCAAATGCGAAGCCTGAAGCGATCTTCGGGCAGTAGTAACTCGACAACGACCCATTCTCGTAGGCGCGCGGAGCGAAACCGTGAAACACGATCGCCGTCAGCGCGAAGTTACCATGCTCTGCATTGCCCGACGCGATGCGGTACTTCACCTGTGCGCCCGCGTTGCCAAATCCGTCCTTGAGCGCAGCAGAGTGATTCCGAAAATACGCTGGCGGATCAAAGTCAAACTGGAAACGCGTGCCGCCAATCATCGACACGCCATGATTGTTCCCATAGCTGATGATCTGCGCGCCAGGCGCATACTCATTCGACACCGAAATCCGCACCGCCTGCGACAGCCGTGCATCCGACTGGATCAGCGGGCCCATCCACGACGGCTGCACCGCCGTCATTGTTGTATTGTGTCCGCGGAATTCCTGATAGAGCGATTGTTGTCCGCACGCGGCACAAGCGCCGGCCGCAAAGGCTGCCGCGAACGCCAACAATGAGATGATGCGCAATCTGCTCACAGGATGAGTCTGTTATAGCGGCAGTTGCAATTGCGCAAAGTGATTTCAGTCACGCAAGGTCTTGTCGAGCCAACCCGTTTGCAGGCCATCTATACTGCCAATCATGCGATCTTTCGGGCTCCAAGTGCTTCTGGCCGCGGCCATCGCAGTCGCACCGGCCGGGTGCTCCCTCCTTCGGGCACAAAATGCTCAAGAGGCAGAGCATCACTCTGCTGACCATGCCGCAGCCAGTCTTACCGATATCTGGCGACTCCAGAACTCCGGCACCACCGCCGGCCTTCGCGGCATTGATTCCGTCGATGGAACCGTGGCCTGGGCCAGCGGCACTGGCGGCACAGTCCTTCGCACCACTGACGGCGGCCAGCACTGGCAGGCGTGCGAAGCACCCCATGACGTGAAAGACTGGGCGACCCTCGACTTCCGCGGCGTGCAGGCCTGGGATTCGGCGACCGCAATCGTCATGGCCTCAGGCCCTGGCGACAAGAGCCGTCTCTACAAAACCGTCGATGCCTGCGCGAGCTGGGTGCAGCTCTTCAAGAATCCAGACAGCCCCGGCGGTTTCTTCGACAGCTTCTGGCTCAATGCTCTATATGGAGAAGGCATTCTCCTCGGCGACCCGGTCAAGGGTTCTTTCACGGTCTTCGTCACAACTGACGGCGGCAATACCTGGAATCGTGATCAAATGCGCGGGCTCTCCACCAACGACAAGGCGCTCGCTGCATTCGCAGCAAGCAACAGTTCCATCGCAAGGAGTGACCAGAAATTCTTGCGCGGATTCGTGACCGGCGGAAAAGGAGGCGCCGTTCTTTTTCAACGCTGGGGTGGATCGCTGTTCAGGAAATACCGCCTCCAGTTGAAGCCCCCCATGCTCGTCGATCCGGATTGGTCAGAAACTCCGCTTCCGCTCGCCGCAGGTTCCGATAGTGCCGGTGGTTTCGCGGTCGGCTTTCGATCAATTGCCAGTCGATGCCGCGATTGCGGCCTGGGTGCTTCCTGGCGATTCGTCGCCGTCGGAGGTGATTACACCAAGCCCAACAGCACTGCCGGGACCGCCGCGTGGTCCTCCGGTGATGGCCTGCGCTGGTTCGCCGCCACGAAGCCGCCTCACGGCTACCGCTCTGCCGTCCAATGGAGCGCCTCTGTGCAAGCCTGGATTGCCGTCGGTACCAACGGCTCCGACATCAGCCGCGACGATGGCCGCACCTGGCAGCCCCTCGACAACGGCAACTGGAATGCAATATCTCTGCCCTTCGTCGTCGGCCCCGACGGCCGCATCGGGCACCTGAATCCGGGAAAAATCCCCAAGCCCTAACCCGCGCAACCGTCGCCTGCCGTACCACAGGCGACGCCCAAGTGTGGCCCGCACGACCGCAGGTGGCGGCAGACACGTACCCGGAGGTAATCAAAATCGCAAAGCTGCATTGCGGATAATTCCGCTCAATCCCTGTAGAATAGTTTCAACCGGATGAATCAAACCTTTCCAGCGGCTGCCAGCCAGGCATCCCGCTCAGCGCGGGATTCGGAGTCGCGGGCGCCAATCATCCAAGTGCACGCCCTGGAAAAAACCTACCGGACAGCCCGCGGAACACTTACACTCTTCAATCAACTGCACTTGGACGTCTACACCGGCGAACTGGTGGCCATTGTGGGCCAATCCGGCGCGGGAAAGAGCACCCTCTTGCACATCCTGGGCGCACTTGATCGCCCCACCCAGGGGACTGTACACTGCGCCTCAACCAATCTAGCTGGACTTTCGCAGCGTGAGGCCGCCGTTTTTCGCAACAGCCAGATCGGCTACGTCTGGCAGTTTCACTATTTGTTGCCGGAGTTTTCGGCGCTTGAAAACGTGGCCATGCCGCTTCTAGCTCGCGGAAATAGTAGACGCGATGCTCTTGCGGCAGCATCTAAATGGCTCAAGGAGGTTGACTTGGAGGATCGAGCCGAGCATCGGCCGGGCGAGCTTTCCGGCGGCGAACAGCAGCGCGTCGCGTTGGCCCGCGCCCTGGTCGGCAATCCGCGGCTGCTTTTGGCTGACGAACCGACAGGCGACCTTGACGAAACCACTGCCGGCAAAGTCTTTGACTTGCTGCAGCGGCTGCACACTTCACACGGGCTCACTTCGATCGTGGTTACCCATAATCCGGATCTGGCCGCGCGCTGTACGCGGACTCTGCGCCTGGAGAGCGGGCGCCTTGCTGCTTTGGGGCAATAACATTCTTCGAAAGTCCTTTCGAAAATGTTGGATCGCCTCCGATAGAACTTCAACCGGCAAATGGATGGACGAAAATGCACCCATTCCGGTTTTTCGGGAGTCTGATTAAGTAAGAAGCCTGACAAAAAAGAGTACGAACCCGTTCAGGCTGCGAGTTCAGGATGGGAGTCTTCCGGGCTTTACGAATGCCGGCGACAATCGGGCAAACATAAGTCCGGAACCATCCCAAAGAGCTGTTCGGAGGCATATACGGCATTTTCCAAAAGAACCTCCGGCGGCGAATTTTAAAAGGAAGGCGCGTGCGGAACGGGCTGAAGTCGGTGAACACACCGGACGGCCACTTCCTCCGAGAGCCTGGGTTAAGGGAGAACATCATGTTCGAACGCTATACGGAGAAGGCACGGCGCGTGATCTTCTTCGCGCGATACGAGGCGAGCCAGTTCGGTTCGCCATATATCGAGACGGAGCACCTGCTGCTCGGTCTGTTGCGCGAGGACAAGGCGTTAACCAATCGGTTTCTTCGTTCGCACGCTTCGGTGGAGTCGATACGCAAGCAGATTGAAGCGCACACCACCATTCGCGAAAAGGTCTCGACGAGTGTGGACCTGCCGCTTTCAAACGAATGCAAGCGCGTGCTGGCTTACGCTGCCGAAGAAGCTGAGCGGCTGGGCCACAAGCACATCGGCACAGAACATCTGCTGCTTGGTTTGCTGCGTGAAGAAAAATGCTTTGCCTCTGAGATTTTGCAGGAGCGTGGCCTCAAGCTTGCGCAAATTCGCGACGAACTCGCCCGCGTGACACAAGAGAAGGCTCCGGTGCAGGCGCGCCAACGCGAATCCAGCCTGCTGGCCGAGTTCAGCCGCGACCTCACGCAGGCTGCTATGGATGGGCAGCTTGATCCGCTGGTCGGCCGCGACGGCGAACTCGAACGCGTGGTTCAAATACTCTGCCGCCGCACCAAGAACAATCCGGTGCTCATCGGCGAACCCGGCGTCGGCAAGACGGCCATCGTCGAAGGCCTTGCGCAGCGCATCGCTGACGGCGAAGTACCGAGCTTCCTTGCGGATAAGCGGGTCCTCGGGCTCGATCTGTCCCTCATCGTGGCCGGCACCAAATATCGCGGCCAGTTTGAAGAACGTCTCAAAACCATCATGAAAGAGCTGATGGAAAATCAGAACTCCATCATCTTCATCGACGAGTTGCACACCCTGGTTGGTGCGGGATCGGCCGAAGGTTCGCTCGACGCGGCCAACATCCTCAAGCCCGCCCTCAGCCGCGGCGAAATTCAATGCATCGGCGCCACCACTCCGGCCGAGTATCGCAAGTCCATTGAGAAGGACCGCTCCCTTGAGCGGCGCTTCCAGGCCGTCAAGGTGCCGCCGCCCAACGAAGCCGACGCTATCAAGATCATTAACGGCATCAAGGACCGCTACGAGAAATTCCACGCGGTCAGCTATACCGATGCCGCCATCGAATTTGCCGTGTCCCACTCGAACCGGTACATTCCCGACCGCTTCCTTCCTGACAAGGCCATCGACTTGATCGACGAGGCTGGCGCCCGTGTCAAGCTTCGCCAAACCTCGCTGCCCGAGGAGATTACCGAAGTCCAGAAGCGCATCAAGTTCATCGTGCACCGCATGGATTCAGCCATCGCCAACCATGAGTTCGAAAAGGCGCGGTTTTACTCCGATGAGGAACGCAAGGAGCGTGAAAACCTGCGCGCCCTGCGCGACAAGTACCACCTCGACGACTCCGCTGCCGGCATTGTGGGCCGTGAAGACATCGAAGACGTGGTCAGCCGCTGGACCGGCGTTCCCGTCACCAGCATCAAGGAAGAAGAAACCCAGAAGCTGCTCCGCGTCGAAGAAGAGCTGCACAAGCGCGTCATCTCGCAGGAGAAGGCGATCTCTGCCCTCGCCCGCGCCATTCGCCGCTCGCGTGCCGGCCTCAAGTCGCCGCACCGGCCCATCGGCAGCTTCCTGTTCCTCGGCCCCACCGGCGTCGGCAAGACTGAGATGGCGCGTACCCTCGCCAACTTCCTCTTCGGCTCCGACAAGGCTCTCATCCGCTTCGATATGTCGGAGTTCATGGAGAAGCATTCGGTCTCCAAGCTCATCGGTTCGCCTCCGGGATACGTGGGTTACGAGGAAGGCGGCCAGTTGACCGAACGCGTCAAGCGCTCGCCCTACTCGGTAGTCCTGCTCGACGAAATCGAGAAGGCTCACCCCGATGTGTTCAACATTCTGCTCCAGGTCTTTGAGGATGGACAGTTGACCGACGGCCTCGGCAATACGGTCGACTTCAAGAACGTCATCCTCATCATGACCTCGAACATCGGCGCCCGCCATCTGCAAAAGAAGCAGGGGCTCGGCTTCCAGAGCGACCGCGAAGATATCGTCAGCGAGAAGGTCGAGGAGTTGGTCAAGCAGGAGGTCAAGAAGACCTTCAACCCCGAGTTCCTCAACCGTCTCGACGAAGTGATTCTCTTCCAGTCGTTGTCCGACGGCGACCTGCTCCAGATCGTTGAACTGCTCGTACAGCAGTTGAACGCCAACCTGGCGCAGAAGGCCATCACCATCTCGGTCACCGAGGATGCCAAGAAGTGGATTCTCGAGAAGACACTGGTCGACCGCAGCTACGGTGCGCGCCCATTGCGCCGCGCCCTGCAGCGCTACGTCGAAGATCCTTTGTCCGAGGCCTTGATCGCCGGTCAGATTCTTGCCCGGCCGGCCTTCCTTGAGGTCTACCTCGAAGCCAACCAGCTCTTCTATCGCCCCGTCAGCTCCGACGAAAGCGGAACTGAAGAAAAGGCAGCAGGAATTCTGCTCTTCAGCGCTTGAGCGGGTTCACACCGCAAGCTTGGGTCCCCATCCGTTTCGCAGTTTCATCGTGACAAGGATGGGTAGCCCACCAGCCCTCGGCCAACCAGCCGGGGGTTTTCATTTGCGCCGGGGTTCCCTTGAAACCGCCGGGCACCCCACCCTGGAGCCACCCAAACGTGACCCCATCCTTCCAACGTGACGGTGCCCCATCCTTCCGCAGTCGCACAGTGATCTTCTCCTTACCGACCCCCGTGGGTGCCCCATCCTTGAATCGCGTTTTGATTCAAGGGTGGGAGAGCCGGGTGCCCAGGGTCCTTCCTTCGGGACCTGGGAAAACAACGAGCCCAAGCCCCACCCAACAACTTTCGACCCGTCAAGACCCGCTCCTCACTCGCCCCACCCAAACCCTTCAAAACAAAGCCTGTAGTGAAAACCGAAAATTGCAGATTGATTCCCCACATCGCGTTATCCTGAAGGCACTGAAACCAAAACCGCAGAGCCCGAGCCGTTTCAACCTCGCTCCACGCGTTTGGCAATCCACTGGGAGAACAAGCCTTCAGCCTTCCCGTTCACTCGCAGCAAATGAGATCAAATGTGCATAAAAGTGCGATAAAACGCACTCAAATGTGAGCAAATCGAAGCAAATTTGCCCGCGTTAAAAGGCTAACTTGTTTACAATGAGTTAGATGATCGGCTAATGTCTGCGATCTCTCAAAAGAGGCTGTGAATCTGTGAAACTGTGAATCCGCCAGAGCGACAGCGCTCTGCATTTTCTGGTTCGTTTCGTAGACCTCAAAGCCAATGCCGTAGCATGGTGGACAAAGGTCCCCCAAAAAGAGGTCATGCATGAGCGATATTCTTACCAGTCCCGAACTGACCGCGGAGCAGGTCAGCAAGCTCACCCGCGAAACCAACTACGGCACCTGGCGCTTCCAGAAAACCTGGAAGCCGCTCGCCATCGCCGATGCCGAGGGTTGCTGGTTTACTGACGGCGCGGGCAAGCGATATCTCGATTTCAGCTCGCAGTTGATGTGCGTCAATCTGGGTCACAAGAATCCACGCGTCGTCGAAGCTATCGCCGAGCAGGCGAAGGAACTGTGCTACGTCGCGCCCGGTTACGCTACCTCGGCGCGCGCAAAATTGAGCGCCAAGCTGCTTGAAGTGCTCCCCGCCGGACTGGAGAAATTCTTCTTCGCCACCAGCGGCACCGAGGCCAACGAAGCGGCGTTCAAGATCGCCCGAATGTACACCGGGAAAACCAAGATCATCTCCCGCTACCGCTCCTATCACGGTTCCACCATGGGATCGATCGCGGCTACCGGCGACCCGCGGCGCTGGGCCATGGAGCCAGGCGGCAAGGGCGGAGGCTTTGTCTTCGCGCCTGAAACCAATTGCTACGACTGCCCGATCCGTCACACCTACCCCGGCTGTAACATCGCCTGCGCCGACTACATCGAACACATGATCCGCAACGAAAGCGACGTGGCGGCGATCATCATCGAGCCCGTCGTCGGAACCAATGGCGTCCTCGTTCCGCCGCCCGAGTATCTCCCGCGCCTGCGCGCCATCTGCGACCGCCACGGCGTCCTGTTGATCGCCGACGAAGTGATGGCGGGATGGGGCCGCACCGGCAAATGGTTCTCCGTCGATCACTGGAACGTGAAGCCCGACATCCTCGTCACCGCCAAGGGCATCACCTCGGCGTATGTGCCCCTCGGCCTCTGCGCCACCACAAAGAAAATTGCCGACTACTTCGAGGACCACTACTTTTCGCACGGTCACACCTACGAGGCCCATCCCATCACCCTCGGCCCCGCCGTTGCCACCATCGAGGAGATGCAACGGCTCAATCTAATCGAACGCGCAGCCACGCTCGAGCCTTACGTCCGCCAAAAGCTCGAGGCTCTCAAAGCCAAACACTCCTCTATTGGTGACGTCCGCGGCCTCGGTCTCTTTTTTGCGGTCGAGTTGGTGAAGAACCGCACCACAAAAGAACCCTTCAACACCATGAGCGACAAGGTTGAAGGCAAGCCTCTAGTCGTCGATCAGATCGCCGCCAGAATGATGGCCGATGGCGTGGCCCAGCAAGCCTGGGTGAGCCATTTCGTGATCGCCCCACCACTGATTGTTACCGAGGAAGAACTTGACATCGGCATCGCCGCGCTTGACAAGCACCTCGACATCGCCGACGCATTGGTAGAGAAGTAAGTCTCTCTTCCGGACTCCCGGCCCAACCAATCCGCTGCGTCGAGCATGCTGAGCAAATCGGCGCTCTCTCCCTTTTGCCGGATCGTGTCGGCAAGGTAAGATCAACCCACCATGCCGGATCATGAACTGCAATCCGATGAATCGGTCCTGCGGGGATCCATACTGGTGCTGCTGCAGTTCGACGTATCCGAGGCAATTCGCTTGGATCGCCTGCAGGAGCTGATTCGCGCTCGAACCGTTCAGCAGCCAAGCTTGAAGCACCGCGCGCCAGGCTACGTGCGCTATCAGCGGCCACCGGTCGTGGAGCGTGTGGAAACGCTGGTCCTGGAAAGCGGCGAGCGGCTCCAGGGCGAGATCAAATACTACGATTACGGCGTGCTGAGCATCGTCTTCGAACTCCCCTTCGCCGACGGCTGGAACAAGTTGATCGGATTGGCCAGCCGGTGGGTGTGGGATATTGATTTTGCTGAAAAGGCCACGGCGATCGTCCGCGCCAGCCTGGAACGCGCTGCTCCCGCGCTGGTCAAGCCCTACAAAGAATGGCTCAGCGAGGACTACCTTATCTTTCATGTCCGCGAAATCAGCGGGTCACCTTTGGTTGCGGATTTGATTCATCAGCACGGTCTGCAGATTGCGCAGGTGGTGCGTGGCGACACGGGACAGCTTGCCGAAAGCGAGTGCAATGAAGTTCTGCAGTCGCGTATCTCCTATTACGCAAACGACCTCACCGTCATCGGTTGGAACGCGGCATTCATCTATGACACTAGCTCCGGCGCAGAGACCGCGATTCAGTTGCTGGAGTACGCCAACTCGCAGTTGCTCGAGTTTCGACACTACGACGACCTGCTGACCGAGGAACTGGAGCGCGTCTATACACTCGTGGACGAAGGAACAGGTGTCTTTGCGCGATGGCGGCTGGCGCGGTCGGCGACCCGGCTGCATACCGTTCTGCTGGATGTGGCCGAACTGACGGAACACGCCGATAACGCCATCAAGTTCCTGAGCGATATGTTCTCGGCGCGCCTTTACAAGCTGGCGTCTTCGAAGGTCGGTGTGCCCGACTACAAGGACCTTGTCACCCGGAAAGTGCGCACAGCCGAAGAACTGTATCGCTTCATGGTGGACCAGTTCAACCAGAGCAGGGCATTTTTTCTCGAACTGACGGTCGTCGTCATTCTCGTCGTCGAGCTGGTGTACCTTTTCCGAGGAAAACCGCTGTAGTGCTGCCGCTTGTGATTGGTTTTCGCCAGTCACAGCCCTGATCCTCGCAATTGGTGGTCGTCTCAATCAAACACCACGGTCTTGTTTCCGTAGCAAAGAATTCGCCGGTCGAGATGCCAGCGAACTGCGCGAGAAAGTACGAGCCGTTCAACGATCGCGGCCACGGGCGACCGGCCTTCCACCTGGTCTCGGTGAGAAAAGCGGGCAACCTCCTGCTCGATGATCGGCCGTCGTCCAGCACCTCCGCGGTCAGGGATCAATTAATAGGACGGCTGTATCTTTCATTCTTCCTTTAGAGTAAGCGATGCAATGAACGTTATCCTTGACGACAAAAAGTCGCCGGGACTGGATTTGTCCCGGCGATGCGCGTGCAACGCAATCAACGTTTCGTGCCAACCACACACTACGCCAGGTCTTGGCGCGATCGCGCATTTAAGCGGCCGTTTCGCGGTGTGCCTGTGATGGCAAATTCAATTGCGTCCGCAGGCTTCCCGCAAGGTCGACGACAACCCGCAATCTCTCGGCGACGGGCGTTGGCACCTCGCCTTGCGCAAGAGCCAATTGAGAATGCAGCAGCAATCCTGCCACCGTCGTCTTTAATTCGGTCTCGATCGCCGCTGTCGCCGCCCGGCGCGCCAGTGACTGTTCCCGCTCCCGCCGGTGCAATGCGGAGCGAATCTCTCGAACGAGCCGCGCCGCTCCGGAGAGCGCAAAGTTAATCTGCAACGGAATGGCGAGCCCGGCGCATTCCCAGATCGCCTCGGCTGCGGCCGGATCGCATTCGGCGATAGTTTCGTCCACTACCACGGCGGCAAACTCCCGCCGGCGCAGCGCAGCCAGAGCCGCCTTGCGTCCCTCAGCCACTTCAACTTCCTTGCCCAGTTGCGTTCCAACCACAGCGGCGCAGTTGCGGGCGCCTTCCATTCCAGTCACCATCAAAATACTCATTCCCCAACTCCTGTCGTGTCCCCTTAGCTCGTGTACCGCCTAAGTCGTGAGGCCCTAAGTTGCGTGCCGGTCCTTTGCCGCTGCCACGGTTTGGTCTTAACCCTTCGCAATTCGAGTGCCTGCTCCAGTGTTCGCCTCTCCGCATGGCGCTGCCCCGTCATTCCGAGAAGCAACGATCGAGGCGGCTACTCTTCCTGGAGCGGGTCCACGATGCCGTACTCTTTCAGTTTTCGATAGAGTGTCGTCTTGCCGATACCCAGCAGTTTGGCAGCCTGCAGCTTGTCGCCCTTCAGGGTACGAATGGCTCCGAGGATGGCGTCGCGTTCCAGGTCCGCCAGCGACTTAACCTGCTGCGACGTGTCCGCACCCGCCGCTTCGCCGCTCGCAGCAGCCGTGCGATAAGCCGTCAGGCCCTGCTGCTGCAGCTGCGTGGGCAGATCGCCCAGATGCAATACCGGCCCCGACGACAGTGCGCAGGCGCGCTCCATTGCGTTTTCAAGCTCGCGCACATTGCCCGGCCAGTCATGACGCATCATGGTGCGCAAAGCTTCGTCGCTCAGCGTGAACTTGGTGCCATGCTCGTGACTGATGTTGTCAAGAAAGTGCGCGGCCAGCAACGGTATGTCCTCGCGGCGATCGCGCAGTGAAGGCAGCCGCAGGTTGACGACATTGAGACGATAGAAAAGGTCCTTGCGAAAAGTGCCCGTTTCGACCATCGAAGCCAGGTCGCGGTTGGTAGCAGCCACGATGCGCGCCTTGATTGCCACGCGGTGGGTGGCTCCGACCGGACGCACCTCTTTTTCCTGAAGAGCTCGCAACAGCTTGGCCTGCAGATCCAGGGAGAGCTCGCCGATCTCATCCAGAAACACGGTGCCGTCTTCGGCCGATACCAGCAGGCCATCCTTGGATCGGTTGGCCCCGGTGAAAGCACCTTTGACATAACCAAACAGCTCGCTTTCGATCAGAGTCGGAACCAGCGAGCCGCAGTCCACCGGAAGAAAAGGTTTCTGGGCGTTGGGGCCATAGGCATGAATGGTGCGAGCCACCAATTCCTTGCCCGTTCCACTTTCGCCCAGGATCAACACCGGGTGCGATGTTTGCGCCACCTTGGAAAGGATGCGATAGAGCTTTTCCATCTCCCCCGAGCGGCCGATCATGGCCCCCAGCCCTTGGCTCAGGCGCAGCCGTTCGCGTAGTTGGCGCGTGGCGTCGTCGCTGGTGTGCGTGGCTGATGCTCGTTCCAGCACCGTGGAGAGCTCGTCAACTGCAAAGGGCTTGGTCAAATAGTCCGATGCTCCGCAGCGCATCGCCTCGACAGCCGTATTCACTGAGTTGGAGGCGGTCATCGCGATCACCGACATCTGCGGATAGAGGAGCTTGACCTCGGAGACCAGTTCCAGGCCCTGGCTGTTGCCCCAGGGCAGATTCACCAGCAGGATGTCGGTCGCGCCCCCGCGCAGCAGACTGCGCGCGTGGCCCATGTCGCCCGCGCTTTCAACGGCATAGCCGAGGCTTGCGGCAATCTCGGCGCAGGCCGATCGCACCGCGGAGTCCGCATCCACCACCAACAGATGCAATTTAGGCGCCGGCTCCGCAAATTGAGGGATAGCTTCCATGGTCCCTGAGTGAAGAACTGTTTCGAGCATTGTATTCGCCTCGTGCTTCCCTGGCTAAATTGAACCTGTCTTCCGCCTAACCTTGCGAACACTTTCGTGACTTTTCACGACGTCCTGACAGGCAGCTCAATCTGGAAGCAGGCGCCGGATGGATCACGGTTCGCAGCATGAATCTGTCCGCCCGCGGCCTCCACAATCGATCGTGTGATTGACAATCCAAGCCCGCGATGTTCGCATCGCCAGCCCGCTTTTCCGTTGGCCGCATCGGCCTTCGACCGCGTGGTATAGCCGGCTTCGAAAATACTCTCCAGAGCTTCGCACGGAATGCCGGGTCCATTGTCCTCGACGTTCAGGGTCAGCCAGGGATCGGCGCCCGGTTCGGCAAGGCTTTCCCGCAGGACGAGCCGAATTCTTCCGCCACTGACCATGGCTTCGACAGAGTTCTTTACCAGATTCACCAGGATTCGGGTCAGATCCTCCCCTGCCAGGCGGACGGGTAGCTCACCTCTCTGCACGTCCACGGTCACGCCGATGGCAGGACCTGCAAGGGCCGACAGAAGATTACGATTGGAGCGCAACTCCTCGGCCAGATTGCCGACCGGAACAGGCGAAGTCAGGTCCCAATACATATCCGAACGCGATTGGCTCGGAACCGCTTCCACCCAGGAAAGGCTTCCCCTTTCAAGCCCGCTGTCCCCCGCTCCGGGACGTTCGCTGTTATTCAGGTTCGCCAGCTTCTCCACCAGCCGCTGGCTCGCCGCGGCCACCATTTTCAGCTCACTTCCATAGTGTTCAAACGGAGAGGCGAGCACGCCCGGAGCCCCCAACAGGTCGCAGTACAGGCCCAGTGCCGTCACCATGTTCCGCGCGTCGTGCGCCACTTCGGCCAGGCTTTCACCAGAGGTACCAAGACCAGCCAGCGTATGAATCGCGGGCTCCCTATGCATCTCATCTGTTCCGTCCAACATTGCCATCTGCTCTACCTGTTGCATCTCCAGCCTCTTTCTTCCCTGTTCCCGCTATTCGCAACCGCGTCTCTCTGTCCCGCCCGGGCCCCGGCACTATAGGGTGATCCCCGCGTTTGTCCCCGGCTCTTGCGGTTCCCATTTCAGTTCCCATGCGGGCTTTGTCCTCTTCTAATACACGCAGCGTGCCAAACTCGGACAGCGTTTCTAAACGGCTGATAAGAAACAGCATGATGGTTGAGTACCGGGAAACAGGAGCCCCCACCCGCTCCCTTGGCCGGTGCCAAATCGGGAAGGGCTCAACGGCGTCGCACGAGTATCCGTCCTGTTTTGTCCAAGTTATGGCTCATTCCGGATTTGGGGCCGATAAATCGGCATTCCCATTCTGGGATGGGTGCCTTCCGGTCGCGGCCGTTCACCGTCTGCGTCCCTTACAATCGCCCTATGCAGATCCCCAATTCCCGACCGTACTTCCGCCCTGGCGGAAGGTTGCCCGACCAGCTTCGGCCCCTCTCTCTTTTACCCGGTTTCGTTCAGACTGCGGAGGGTTCGGTACTGGTTTCACTAGGCAACACGCGGGTACTGACTAACGCCACAATCGAGCAGGGCGTGCCCGGCTGGCTCCGCAACTCAGGCCGTGGCTGGGTGACGGCCGAATACGCCATGCTGCCCCGCTCCACCCTGACCCGGACCCCCCGGGAGAGTGAGCGGGGCAAGATCGGCGGCAGGACCCACGAGATCCAGCGCCTGATTGGCCGGAGCCTGCGCTCGGTCGTCGACATGCACGCCCTGGGGGAGCGCACCGTGATTCTCGACTGCGACGTGATCCAGGCGGATGGCGGCACGCGTACGGCGGCCATCACGGGCGCGGCCGTGGCGCTGGCTTTGGCACTAAACGCCCTGGTTTCAGCGGGAACCCTGAAACAGTCCCCGCTGAAGCAATTGGTGGCGGCCACTTCGGTGGGCCTGGTCGGTGGAACCGCGCTGTTGGACCTTTGCTACGAAGAGGATTCGCAGGCTGAGGTGGACATGAACGTGGTGATGACCGCCGATGGCGGTTTGATCGAGACCCAGGCCACGGCGGAAAAGGGAAGCTTTTCGCGTGCGCAACTGAATGGGCTCATCGATCTGGCTGAAGCGGGAATGAAGGAGATTTTTGCCGCGCAGAGAGCGGTGCTGGAACATTAGATAATCGCGGTGGCTTAACGACGGCACCGACGCCGGCGATTCTATTTGACGCTCAGCACACGGGCAGCGTGTCGAGAATTCTTTGGAACCGTAATCAGAATTGGAGCGTACCCGCTTCTACGAGTTTTCAGTCAGGCTGGAGGTCGAGCAAGCCCGGCTGCAAAAGAGAACTTGAGAGGAGCGTCCCATGTCTCCACTTCCCCTGATTTTCCGTGTCGGGCTAAATGCCCGGACGGCCGCGATCTTATTGCTTGATGCTCGGCGGCTTGATCACAACTGTATCCACATTGCCGGGCCAGCAACCCGGGCCACAAAGTGTGGCTGCGGCCGGCATGGATAGCGGCGGCATGGCAGGGATGGCGGGACATATGCATCTGACGATGCTGAGACCGGGCCAACCCGGCGACCGAGCGAAAGCGGATGCGCTTGTGGACGCGGCCAAAGAAGCGATGGCTCCGTACCAGGATTACCGCAAGGCTTTGGCGGACGGATATCGGATCTTTCTTCCGAATATTCCGCAGTCCCAGTATCACTTTACGAATTACGAGAACGGGCGTGAGGCGGCGACGCATTTCGATCCGCTCAAGCCGACCTCGCTGCTCTACAAGAAGACGGCGGACGGCGGATACAAATTGGTTGGAGCGATGTACACCGACCGGGTCGACGCCAACGAGGACGAATTAAACGAGCGGATTCCGCTGAGCGTGGCGCGCTGGCATCAACACGTCAACTTCTGCAAGGCGCCCGCAGGAGAGTTGGCCGCGTACTTCGGCCCCGATGCGAAATTTGGTCTGATGGGCTCGATTCACACCAGGGAAGCCTGCGATGCGGCAGGCGGGACTTTTCTTCCTCATGTCTTCGGATGGATGGTCCACGTATATCCGTATGAGACAGACCCCAAGAAAATCTGGTCGATCGACGATGATGATCAGGGGCACGACAACATGGATCACTCCGCGATGCCGGGGATGAAGATGAACTAGAGCTTTCGGGCTCCGTAATGAATTCAATTTCCGACCACTGGCAGTTCGATCGCGCTCGCCTCGCCAGGCGCGTGGTAGACGCGTTGGGTTGCCTTCCGGTAGTCCTCCGGCTTGGCCCAGAAGATATTGGGCACGTAGGTCTGCGGATTGCGGTCGTAAAGCGGGAACCAACTTGACTGGATCTGCACCATGATGCGATGGCCGGGCAGGAAGACGTGGTTCGCATTGGGCAGCGCGAAACGATAAGTGAGTGGCTTATTGGCAGTGATGGCTTCCGGTTTTGAGAAGCTCTCGCGGTAGCGGCCGCGGAAGATGTCTTCGGAGATGGGCAGCTCGTAGCCGCCGAGATCGGGCTGGTCGGCTACTTCGTCGGGATAGACGTCGATGAGCTTGACCACCCAATCGGAATCGGTGCCGCTGGTGGAGGCAACGATGTTGGCTATGGGCTGGCCGGTGATGTGGACCGGGGCGGTGAGGACGTCCGAGGTGTAGGAGAGGACGTCGGGACGACCGGAAACTTCACGTTGGTCATCGACCAACCACTGGACCCAGGTGAGGGGAGCGACGTAACCCATGGGCTGGGCCGGGCGGCCGTTGTAGGGAACCGGCTTGGCGGGGTCGGAGATGTATTCGTCGTAAGCGGAGTTAGCGCTGTTCGCGGAGTCAGCGCCGGAGTCAGACGGCCGTGTGAAGGCGAGCTTCATGCCGGGCTCGAGATAGAGCGGCTTGGTTTCGGTTGCGGCGGGCCATGCGGGCAGGCGCTGCCATTGGTTCACGCCGGTCTCGTACGCCGTGACTGCGGCGACGTTGTCTGCAGGGGCGTCGTCTTTCAGGTAGCGGTCTAAAAATGGCCGCAGCACGTTCTGCCGGAACCAGGTCCCGGTGTCGCTGCCGAAGCGAATAGCGCCAAGACTGTCGGCGGCCTCAATCTCCTGCCCGTGATGCCAGGGGCCGAGGACGAGGAAGACTTTGTTCTCTTTGTCGAGGGGCTTGATGGCCTTGTAGACGGCAGGCGCGCCATAGATATCCTCCTGATCCCACAAACTGTGAACCAGCATGATGGGAACCTTGATGCCTTCGTCGGCGAAGTCGGCGGCGAGCACTTTGTCCACCGCCTGTTCAGACCAGAACGAGTCATAGCTGGGGTGCGCAAGAATCTTTTGCCAGAAACCCGCTTGCTCGAGGCCGTGCTCGCGACCGAGCTCGCCGGCTGAGCCCGCGCGCATGTACTGGTCGTAATCGTCAAAAGTCGAACTCCACCACTTGGCGGTGTTGGAGCGCGTACCTTCCTGCTCGTAGATGTAGGGCATGTTCTGCTCGCGGAAGGCGCCATTGTGGAACCAGTCATCGCCCATCCATCCATCGACCATGGGATTCATGGGAACAGAAACCTTCAGGGCCGGATGAGGATGAACCAGCGCCATCAAAGGCAGAAAGCCGTCGTAGGAAATGCCAAGAATGCCGACCTTGCCGTTGGTTTCGGGGATGTTCTTGATGAGCCAGTCGATGCTGTCGTAGGTGTCGGTTGATTCGTCGACGGGGCTGGGGTTGAGCGGCCCATGCAGCGGCCTGTTCATCACGTAGTCGCCTTCGGAGCCGTACTTGCCGCGGATGTCCTGAATCACGCGGATGTAACCGCCATCGACGATGACGTCGGTGGCGTTGTCGTAACCGTAGAGGATGGGGCCGAGGTGCGAGCTGGCGGCATGGCTGGTGAGCTCGTTGGCGCTATAGGGCGTGCGGGTGAGCAGGATCGGCGCGTGTTCCGCGCCCTTGGGCACCAGGATCACCGTATGCAGGCGCACCCCATCGCGCATAGGAATCATGGCTTCGCGGCGCGTGTAATCGAAGCTATCCGTTACCGACCGCAAGTTGGCCGGTGTCTCGCTCGGGTAGTCGGGATACTGAGGCTTGGCAGGCTCAGAGGTGTTGGATTGTCCGGCGGCAGAGAGCGTCAGCACCGTGAAGGCAAAAATGGGCAGAAAAACGCGAATAGGAGTGCTCAGCATCAATTGACCTTTCCGAAAAACTGCAGGTCTAAGAAGTTGCGGGTCAAAACGGCTGCGGGTCAGAAAAGCTGTGGAGTGCAAGTGCAGAGTAAAGCCCTGGCCTGTGAGCGCACAAGGATTTAGCGAACCGCTGCGGATAAGACAAGTGTTGCGGCCAAGCCAGTAACCGAAATCACAGTTTCCAGGACGGTCCAGGTCGCGAAGGTTTCCTTGATCTCGAGTTTGAAGAAGGATTGGATCATCCAGAAGCCCGGATCGTTGACCTGCGAAAAAATCAGGGAGCCGGTGCCGGTGGCCAGGACCAACAACTCGGGCTGCACGCCAATGTGTCCGGCCATTGGTGCCAACACTCCAGAAGCGACGGCCATCGCCACGGTTGCGGACCCCATGCAAATGCGCACGACTGCGGCCAGAAGCCACGCCAACACAAGCGGAGGCATGTGCGCGCCCAGGGCGAGTGTGACCGTGGCCTGGGCGGCTCCGGAATCGCGCAACACGCCGCTCAGACCTCCGGCCGCTGCAAGAATCAGGAGAACATTGGCGATGGGTTCGAAGGATTCAGCAGTGAGTTTTCGCAACAGGCCATGGCGTTGTTTCTTCCCGGCATCGCCGGGGCGGGCCTGAATATGGCGTCCCAGGGTGACGAGCGCGGCAAGAACTGCGATGAGAAGAGCTACGTCAGGGCTGCCCACAAACCGCAGAATCTGGTTGGTCACGCTTCCTGCGCGGGCCAGCGAATCGGCCCAGCTACCCAGAAAGATCAGGGCGATGGGGAGCAGAATGGCAGCCGTTGCGCGAACCGGTCCCACGGGCGCGGGATTGGGGTGCAACTGGTTCGTGAGCTGTGAGCCGCTGGGCGCCGACGCCGCCCCGATAGCTGCCAGAGCATTTTCTTCGGCAGCAATTTCAGCCTCTTCAAACAGCGCCGGTTCCTCAAAGGCCGGCACGACCTCACCGTTCTCCACTTGCCTGCGCCATCGGCGCATCAGGTACCACCCAAGAATTGGTCCCCCCATGACGCCGGCGGGGATGCAGACCAGCAGACCCAACAGAATGGTGCGGCCCATGTCGGCGTGATATTGCACCACGGCCAGCATCGCCGCCGGATGCGGCGGCAGAGTGCCGTGCACGATGGAGAGGCCCGCCAGCAGCGGAATTCCAACCAGGATCGGCGGACGACCGCTGCGGTGGGCGGCCGCGGCGATGATGGGCATCAAAAGGACGAGGCCAACCTCGAAAAACACCGGCATGCCGACGAGGATGCCGAGCCCGAGAAGCGCCCAGGGCAGACCTCTTTCGCCGCAATTCTTGACCAGTGATCCCCCCAGCGCGGTTGCTCCTCCGGAGCTGGCCAGCAGGCGGCCGAGTATTGCCCCTAAGCCGAGGATGATTGCAATATGACCCATGAGCCCGCCGACACCGGCGGTGAACGAAAGGGGAACCTGATGCAGTGGCATTCCGGCGGCTATGCCCAAAGCGAGGGCGGCCACGATCAGGGCCAGAGCCGGATGAAGGCGGATCCTGGCGATTAGAAGCAGAAGTAAAACGACGGCCCCTGCGGCACAGGCCAGCAGATACAGACTATTGGGAGCAATTGCGGCGGCGAGGGGCACGTGCGGATTATTCCACACATGACCTGCGCGGCGAGTCGGGCGTGTGCTGCTGAACACACCTTGCTCTTCGGTACCTCTGCTACCATAAGGATGATTTCAGTTCCCGCCGCCCCACAGGCTGGTATTTCGCCCTCTCAGGGCGCGAGCGCAGAAGCGGCGGAGCCAACACGAAAAGGAGAATTCTTATGCCTTTAGTCTCCATGCGGCAACTTCTCGACGAGGCCGCCCAGGGCGGATACGGTGTCGGGGCGTTCAACGTCAATGATATGGAACAGATTCAGGCCATCATGGAGGCGGCGAAGGAAACCCGGTCGCCGGTCATCATTCAGGCCAGCCGTGGTGCCCGCCAGTTTGCGCAGGACCGTTATCTTTTTCACCTGATCCTGGCGGCCAGCGAACTCTATCCCGATATTCCGATCGCCATGCACCAGGACCACGGGAATAGCTTTGAAACCTGCAAGAGCGCGATTGAACTCGGCTTCACCTCTGTGATGATGGACGGCTCGCTCAAGGCAGACGGCAAAACTCCGGCCAGTTTCGAGGAGAATGTCGAAGTCACGCGCAAGGTAGTCGATTACGCGCATGAGCGCGGCGTCACCGTTGAAGGCGAGATCGGCGTGCTGGGCGGGGTTGAAGACGGCCACGGCGCCGGCGGCAGCGGGCTCGATCACATTACCGACCCGGATCAGGCGGTCGAATTTGCCGAGCTTACCGGTGTCGATGCTCTGGCGATCGCCATCGGCACCAGCCATGGCGCTTACAAGTTCACCAAGAAGCCCGACGGTTCCGTTTTGAAAATGGACGTGCTGATCGCGATCCACAAGCGCCTGCCCAAGACACACCTGGTGATGCACGGCAGTTCTTCTGTTCCGAAGGACCTTCAGGACATCGTGAATCAATACGGTGGCAAGCTGAAGGAGACTTGGGGCGTGCCGGTCGAGGAAATTCAACTGGGCATTCGCAACGGCGTTCGTAAGGTGAATGTGGACACCGATAATCGCCTCGCAATCACGGGCGCAATCCGCAAGGTACTGTGGGAGACTCCGGAGAAGTTCGATCCCCGCGACTATATGAAGCCGGCGCGCGAGGCGATGCAAAAAGTGGTTGCTCTGCGCATGACGCAATTTGGCCAGGCCGGACACGCAGGCGATTACAAGCCTGTATCGATCGCCGAGATCGCCAAGGGCTACAAAGATGGCAGCCTCACCACCAGACCGCTGGTTGCCGCAAAGTAGATCGGCCTCCTGGGTTGTGGTTTGCTCGTGTTCGATGCAATGAGAGGCCATCCCGCATACGCGGGATGGCCTCTTCGATTCAGACGGAAAGATCAAGCGCAGAACGCAGTGAGATCGGGGTTTATCCTGCTTGTAAGACCTCATGTCACTGAACGAAAAGAATCACGCCTCCACCGCAGATGTGGCTTCGGCCCAGAAACAAAGGGAAAATGAAGGAACCAGGGACTAGAAAAGTCGAGCTGTTCGATACCAGTCTTCGTGATGGAATGCAGCAGCCGAACATCGATATTTCCGTACCCAATGCCGTGAGCCTTCTTCAGCGAATGGCGGCCTTTGGCATTCAGTATGCAGAGATCGGTTTCTCCGGCGCGAACCGGTTTGTCGGCGAGTTGACCACGGCACTTACCTCAGTGGACACCGGAGCGATGAAGCTGGCTTTGTTCGGCAGAACGCGTGGTCGCGGCACCAGGGTCGAGGACTGGCCCGACACACAATTCATGGTCAGCCACAAAAAGCGTATTCCCGTCGCCGTAATCGTAGTCAAATCCAGGCTGCTGGATGTGATGAAGTCTCTGGAAACAACGCCCGAAGAGAATCTGCTGATGGCTATAGAAACCATCGGTTACCTCCATGATGCAGGCTTGGAAGTCATCGTCGATTTTGAGCACGCGATGGATGCCAACTGCGGCCGGCGTGAAAATGGCGAGGCGTGCGACTCCGAGTTCAGCAGGCAAAGCCTGGACTACTTCAGACAATTAACGGCACAATGTGCGGGGCAACAGGTGAGCCGCATGATTGTATGCGACACCACCGGCGGCGCGAATCCCGAAGAAGTCACGCGTGTTATTAGCGAGCTGACCAAGGCATACCCTGGCGCGAAATTTGGATTTCACGGTCATACCGATCGCGGCCTTGGAATCGCGAATTCGCGAGCCGCAATTCTCGCGGGCGCGGTTCAGATTCAAGGAACTCTCGTAGGAACGGGCGAGCGCTGCGGCAACGTGAATCTGACAACTGTGATCGGCAGCATGCAGGTCCGAGGTGAGGCTGAATTTGTGGCGTCCAAATCGCTCGCGGGACTGACCAGCCTGGCGCACTCGGCTTATTCGGCTTTCTCGATCGAAGTACCGCATGGCGCGCCGATGATTGGCACAGGCGCGTTTGGCACGTGGGCCGGTATGCACGGCAGCAGCGAGCGCAAAAATCCAGGGGCGTATCTCTGGTGCGATCCAACTCAACTTGGCGCCATTCCAGTCATTGGGGTCAACGGCCAATCGGGCAGAGCCAACATCATTCTTTTGTCTCAGACGCTGGGCATTCCGCTGGATTCTGCGCAGGCGCAGACATTAATGGACCAGAACGAGGCGATGATTGAGGGCGGCGGTTTCACGGCAAGCGAAGTCTCGTTCCGACTGGCCTGCATGAAGGTGCTGGAGACGCTGCCGCATCGCTTCAGCGTGAAGAGTTGGAGAGTTCTGGACGAGTCCGACGAAACCCGGAACAGGTATGTACAGGCTTCGATGTTGTTATCCATCGGCGACTCAACGGCGGCGGTAACGCGGGCCGAGGGCGCAGGTCCAGTAGATGCACTGACAAAGGCAATGCGGCGCGAGCTGGAAAAGTGGTATCCGGCGATTGCGCGGATGCGTTTGGGCGGATTCACGGTCACTGCCATCGACGTATCCGCGCACGATACGGCCGCGCATGTGCGTGTCACCGTCAGCTTCAACGCGGACGGCCACGAACCCTGGATCACAGCGGGAGTGAGCAGCGATCTGAACCAGGCGGCGCTGATGGCTATCGTCGATGGTTTCGATTATTGGCTGTTGAAGAATCTCCCCGAGACGAATCCGGCGAGAACCTAGCTCTCATTTCGTCCGCTCCGGCGTGACTGTTTCGCAGTCTTACACTGCCGGTGCCACAGACGGTTCGCGAGGAGGAATCGTGAGGCCGTTGGTTTCCTGATCCTTGTATTGCAACTGATAGAGCTTCCAGTAGAGGCCGCGCTGCGCCAACAACTCCTGATGCGAACCCATCTCGCGCAACTGGCCTTTGTGCATCACAAGGATGGTATCGGCTCGCTGCACTGTGGAGAGGCGGTGCGCGATCAGTACGCTGGTGCGGCCCTCGACCATGCGCTCCAGTGCACCGCGAATGCGCAACTCCGTGTCGGTATCTACACTGGACGTGGCCTCGTCGAGAATGAGGATGCGTGGATTGTACGCCAGGGCGCGGGCAAAGTTGATGAGCTGCTTCTGACCGGTGGAAAGTGAATTGCCGCGCTCCTGCACTGGCTCGTCGAAACGGCCCGGCAGGCTTTCGATGAAGTCCAGCACATTCACGTCACGCGCCGCCTGGCGCAGGGTTGCATCCGTGATTTCCGCGTTACCGAGGCGGATGTTTTCGGCCAGCGTGCCGGTAAAAAGGAACGGATCCTGCAGGACTACAGCGAAGTGCTGCCGCAAAGCCGTTAGGTCCTGCTCGCGCAGATCCACGCCATCGACGAGGATCTGTCCGGCGGTCACTTCATAAAAACGCATCATGAGGCTGGTGAGAGTAGTCTTGCCCGCGCCGGTGTGGCCCACAATCGCGACCGTTTGGCCGGGTTCAATCGTGAAAGAGACATCCTTCAGAATCCACTCGATATCTTTGATCGCGGTGAGGTCTGCGGTGCTGGCGTTGGAAGCGGCGGCGCGTTGAACGGCAATCTTCTGTTCGGGTGTGAGCTTCTGGTAGGTGAACCAGACGTGGCGGAATTCGATTCGATTGCTTCCGTCACCCAGGCGGGGATTGGCGGGGCTCACAATCTCGGGCTCGGTGTCGAGGAGCCTGAAGATGCGCTCGCAGGCAGCCATGGCGGCTTGCAAGATATTGAACTTATCGCTCAAATCCTGAATGGGGCGCCAGAATCGTTGCGAATACATGTTGAACATGGCCAGGACGCCGATGGAGACCGAGCCGGAGATCACGCCGAATCCACCCCACCAGATGACCAGCGCAATTGAGATCGCCGACAGCAGTTCAACCGCGGGATAGTAGAGGGCATAGGCGAAGATCGTGTCTTTGAACGCGATCATGTGGAGGCGATTGACGTCTTCGAAGTCGTTGTAGGCGCGCTGTTCGCGATTGAAGAGTTGCACCACGCTCATGCCGCTGATGTGTTCCTGGGTGAAGCTGTTGATGCGGGCGATGGCGGCGCGGACGCGGCGGTAGCTCTCGCGGACGTGGTCACGGAAGAGGCGGGTAACGACCAGGATCAGGGGCAGAACAGCGAAGGCGAGCAGCGCCAGCCACCAGTTAATACTGAGCATCACCACCGCCATGATGGTCAGGGTGAAGAAGTCGTCCACGATGGCTAGAATGCCGCCGGTGAACATTTCGTTGATGGCGTCGACGTCGGAGGTGATGCGGGTAACCAGTCGGCCCACCGCGTGATTGTCGAAGAAGCCGATGTGCATCCTCTGCATGTGACGGAAGATGTCGCGGCGCAAGTCAAACATGATTTTCTGGCCCACCCACTGCATCATGTAGGTCTGAATGAATTCAAAGACGTAGGCGGAAATAAGTGCAGCGAGGAAGATTCCAGCCAGCTCGGTAATACCGGCAACGGGGTCTGCAGGAAGGCGGCGAGTGAGCCAACTGGTGGCGGGACCGGGTTTGCCGGTCATGTAGCGGTCGATAGCCACTTTGACCAGGTAGGGACCAGTCACGTCGCTAAGCGATTTGAGCGTAACGGCTACCGAGGAGATAGCTGCCTGCCACCAATAAGGCAGAAGGTAGTGGCCGAGCCGGCGCATCAGCCGTGAATCGTAGACCTTACCGATGGGATCTTCGTCGCCCTTGCGCAATTGGGTTTTGCGGGCGGCGGAGGGCCGGCCGTTGGGCGATGTGTTGGGCTTGAGGGATTGCTCTTCTTCTTGGTCCGCCATCGGTCAGTGCAGGCTTCCTGTTCTATTGTACGGGGAGAGGGGAAACTGCGGCTGCGGCGATTTTCCGACCCGCAATAGCGAGCGCTAGGGCCGCGGTTATTCCAGCGGCAGGCTGTCAACGCTCATCGGAGAATATCTGCTCGATCGACGTTTCGAATACGCGAGCCAGCTTGAATGCCAGGGGAAGACTGGGGTCGTACTTCCCGGTCTCGATGGCGTTGACGGATTGGCGCGACACTTCCAACCGCTCGGCCAGATCGGCTTGCGACCAGTCGCGCTCGGCACGCAGCACGCGTAGCCGGTTCTTCACCTGTACCTCCGAATCACGAAAGGGATCGAAGCGGCCACGAACAACCAGAAGAGTGGATAGACCCAGATCAGGTTCAGATGAGGGGCGCGAGCGAAGTCTTCAAGATAGCCCCACACGGTTGTTGCAGCAAGAGTCACGCCAATGCCTCCGAGGAGAGATTGGACGAGGAGATTCCGCTGGAATTCGTCCTTTTCCTCGTTCAAGTAGGCACCGGTGCCGACCAATGCCCCAATGATTGGTAGTGCGGGCAGAACGGCCACCAGGTACGCAGAAATGCCTGTGAAATGGAGAAAACGGAATCCGAGTGCGGCCATGAGAGCAAAGAGAACACAGAAAGCTGCTGCGACCAACATGCGAACGACGAATCGGCGTTGTGCAAGGTTATTACATGACAAGAGCATTGACTTGACTCCTTTACATTATGACAAGTAAACATTACTAATTATAAAAAATGGCCGGTTGAATAGAATTCGTCAAGTTGCCCTTCCATAAGGACCGTTCTCGACAGCGCTTTCGCGTTGCTCTAGGCTCGAAGGGTGGGATCACTGGACCTTCCCGGCACCGCGGCTGGATTAAATCGTTTGCCGGAGACCGTTCGCCGCGGACGCTATCTTTACCCGCCCGGTCTGCGGATGAACCTGCCTTTTTACCTTTTTCACAAGTTCTTCAAGCCGGGCAATCCGATTCGGCTTTTTGAATACCTGCGCCGTTATGGCCGCGCTGCGCATTACCGCATCCTGTTTCATGACGTCGTCCTGCTGAACGAGCCCTCTGATATCCGTGAAGTGCTCATCGACAAGGCAGCGAGCTTCGGCAAAGATCGCACGCAGAAGCGCATGAAGATCCTGCTCGGCGAAGGGCTCATCACATCGGATGGAGAAACCCACAAGCGGGGACGACGCATCGCCGCTCCCGCATTCCATCGGCAGCGCATCCAGCGGTATGCGGGCCAGATTGTGGAGCGAGCCGACACTCTCAGCGCGCAATGGCAGGTGGGAAAGCCGCTTGACCTTGCGGCGGAGATGATGCGACTGGCTCTGCAAATTACCGCGCGAACTCTTTTTGATACCGAGGTCACGCCGGAGATCCATGTCATCAACGAACAAGTGAACATCATCATGGACCTCTACAACTACCTTGTGGCGCTGCCGCGGGCGGAACTGCTTCTCAATTCACCACTGCCCGGGATGAGACGCTTTCGACGGGCTAAGGGGCGCCTCGACCAGGTTGTCGACGGCATGATCCGGACACGCTGTGAAGAATTCGCGTTTCCGGGCGAGCTGCAAGAACGGGGCGATCTGCTTTCGATGCTGCTCTCCGCCCGCGACGACCAGGGTGAAGGGGACGGTCGCGCTCTGGATGCCGATCAACTGCGCGATCAGATTCTCACCCTGTTCCTGGCGGGATACGAAACGGTGGCCAATGCGCTGACGTGGACCTGGCTGCTGCTGGGGCAGAACCCTGATGCAGAGGCCCGTTTGCATGCCGAACTAGATGATGTGCTCGCGGGGCGGCTGCCCAATCTTGAAGATATGCATCGGTTGAATTACACCGGCATGGTGCTCGCTGAATCGATGCGCCTTTATCCGCCGGCATGGGCCATGGGACGCGAAGCGCTTGAGGATGTTTCGATCGGACCCTATCGTCTGCGCAAAGGGACGATGGTCTTCTTCAGCCAATACATTGTTCAACGCGATCCGCGATGGTTTCCCGATCCATTGAGTTTTCAGCCAGAGCGCCACACTGCCGAGGCTAAGGCGGCGCGTCCGCGTTTTGCGTACTTCCCGTTTGGCGGTGGCAGCCGACAGTGCATCGGGGAATCGTTCGCCTGGATGGAAGCCACGCTCGCCCTGGCTACAATTGCGCAGCGCTGGCGTCTTGAGGTCTTACCGGGGCAGCGGACCGAGTTGCAGCCGAAGATTACGCTGCGACCGAAGAACGGGATCAGGGCGGTCCCGGTGGCCCGGGCCTAAGTGGTGTTTGCGAGTTCGATTCTGCGGCGGGATTTCGGCTCATCGGCAAATGCACTAGACTCGAACCGTGGGCTTTCAGGATTTCTTAGGGAACACAGCGACCGTGACACGGCTGCGCGAGAGCATTCGGGCCGGACGCTTTCCTCAATCGCTGATCCTCGCCGGGCCGAGCGGGGCGGGCAAGTACACGCTGGCGCTGATGCTGGCGCGGGCGGTGAATTGCCTGAATCCGACCGAAAGCGATGGCCTGCCGGATTTTTGCGGCCATTGCCGGAACTGCCAGCGGATCGGCGACGCGGCCAACCTGGAAGAGCGTGTTGCAGAGGCTGTTGCGGCGCGCGAAGAGATGCGCGACACCGACAAGCGCGAAACGCGCATCCTCATCCAGACGCATCCGGACGTGCTGATCGTGCCACCCGATCCACCCCAGCTCTTGATCAAATTAGGGCAGGTGCGGCAGGTGATTCACGCGGCGTACTACAGACCGCCGGTCGAGGCTCTTAGGTCGTTCACGATCTTCACGTCTTCGGCATTCATGAAAGAGGCCGCAAACAGCCTTTTAAAGGTCTTAGAAGAACCGCCGGTGCATACCTCGCTGATTCTGTTGACCGAAAATCCGCAGGAGTTACTTCCGACGATCCGGTCGCGGGCCGTAGTGCATCGGCTGGGCGCGCTCCCTGCCGCTGAGTTGGAAACGCTGCTCGCCGACCGGAGGCCGGAACTGAAGGCGACAGAGCGGGCGCTCGTGGCGCGGCTGGCGGAAGGAGCCGTGGGACGGGTGCTTACGCTCGACCTTGCTGTCTATCTAGCCAGCCGGCAGGACGCGTTGATAGTGCTCCGGACTGCGCTCAAGGAACCGGACTACTCGCAGCTTTTCAAGACTACGGAGACCTACCGCGGTGGGGCAGACGGGCAGACGAAAACAATCAACCTGCTGCGGGCTCTGGGCGGCCTGGTGGAGGATCTGCTTCTGGTGGTGGCAGGGACACCGGCGCTGGTGCGCAATGTGGACATGGCTGCTGAACTGGAGCGAATGGCGCAGGGACTTACAGTGGATTGGATTGATGGCGCGGCCCGTGCACTGGTGCAGGCTGAGCAGGGAATGCGGCGCAATTTGCTGCGATCCCTCTCGCTGGATGCAATGGCGGTGGGGTTGGGCGAGCGTTGAGTCAGATTTACGATCTGCGCAGCACCTCTGGGAAACCATCACATCAACGATAAAGTCAGAAGTATTTCCACAGCTATACACAGGCGCCGCAATGAAGGCAACCCGCGATGTGCAGTGGGCATCATTTCGAAGTACAATCAAGCACACCATTCTTTGGGAAACAGTCAGAGAACAAGGAGCCCCAGAACACGCACCTTTGTCTCCCGACAATTCTTGAAGCGAATGGCAAGAACGTCGTATTTAAGGCAGTTTTGAATCACTGTACTGCATTCGAGCGGCAGGGCAGCCCTTTATGTTGTTCGAATTGAACTACTGCATCTGATGCATCTGAGCTTCGAGCCTCACTTCTCCCGAGAGGACCGTAAATCATGATTAGTCGCGCTGCTCTGACCGGTATTGAACTCGAAAACAGGACTTCGACGGCAGCCCCCCTGCACCGCGTTGAAAGAAAGCCGCCGGTTGCGGCGCCTTTCCGCTTTACGGCCTACGAGGCGGAAGAGGATACGGCCCACCGGCATGCCGAACTCTTTTACCTGCAAAAACAGATTCAGTCTCAGACACCGATGGTCATCATGCTGGCGGATGGCGGTCGGGTAGAGGGCTGCATCGAGTGGTACGACAAAAACGCGCTGAAAGTGCGAGGGCGAGAGAAGACGCTCGTCTACAAGTCAGCAATTAAATATATGTACAAACTAGGTGAGGCCGGGCAATAAAGCTCAAGTCTTACATTTCGGCAGGATTGGCGGCCTTGCAGAGGCGGTCGCGAATCGCTGCGCCGAGGCCTTCAGCGGGCGGCAGAGGGCAAAGGATGACGGTGCACCCGGCAGTGTCTAGAGTGCGCAAGCCAGCGTAAAGATTACGCGCCAGTTGCTCAGGGTTGGACCAGCGGCCCCAGGAAAAACTGTCAGCACCAGGAACTGGAATCGGCTCGGCCAGTTCGGCGGGGAGCATGAGGCCCAGACGCTCGCGCGAGTGAAGCGCTGCAGCTTCGGCGAGGAGAACGGGGAGCTTTCGCAGCGGGCCATCGACGAGGACCAGGCGGGCGTGCGGAGCATAGTGGCGCAGCCCTACCCCGGGGGAGGGGAGTCCTTCCACGGGTACTGACCGCAGGCGATCACCGGGTTGAAAGAACTCGACGGGGCCGGCTGTTTCCTGAATCTGGTCGACAGTGATGGCGCCGGGGCGGTAAATCACCATCGGAGACTGGCATGGGTCGAGGACCGTGGATTCGACGCCGTGCAGGGTTGGGCCGGCGTCGAGAATGGCGTCAACTCGGCCGTCCAGGTCTTCCAGGACATGAGCGGCGTTGGTGGGGCTGATGTGCCCGAAGAGGTTGGCGCTTGGCGCGGCTACCGGGATTCCAGCCATGGAGATCAGGTCGAAGGCGACTGGATGCGCGGGCATGCGGATCCCGACCAACGGACGTCCGGCAGTGACGGAGTCTGGAACGGCAGCGGAGCGAGACAGGAGGAGCGTGAGCGGTCCGGGCCAGAAGGCGGTGATGAGCTTGCGAGCAGGCTCTGGGATGTCGGTGGTCAGACTGTTCAGCATCGAGTTTTTCGCAACCGCGCCGGCGATGTGAACGATGACCGGATCCCACGAAGGGCGTTGCTTTGCGTCAAAGATCCGGGCGACGGCCGCAGGATCGAGGGCGTTGGCGCCGAGGCCGTAAACCGTCTCGGTCGGGAACGCAACCAGCCCTCCATCACGGAGGATTTTGGCGGCGCGGGCGATAGCCTGGCGAGCCTCTGCGCTGTCGAGATGAGCAGGGTCCACAGCCAGACGAAGGGTCTTCACATTTCTATTCTCGCCTGATGAAGGCTCTATTGTCGTCGGCTACTGGCGGCAAAGCTACCTGCCGTATACTCACTGGTTACGATGGCTATCGAGACAGAGATCAAAATTCGCTTGAAGGACCTGGCCGATTTCGATGGGCGGCTCAGGGGTGCTGGATTCCAGTTGGAGACGCCACGGCAGTTCGAGAGCAACGTGCTCTTCGACACGCCCGACCGGCAGATGAGGGCGCGCACGGAAATCCTCCGCATCCGCAACTATGGCGGAAGGTGGAGGGTGACCCATAAGCGGGTTCCGGATTCGGGAGTGGGCGAAGACCGGCACAAGCATCGAGTGGAGACGGAGACCGAAGTGGCTGACGGTTCGATGCTGGCCGAGATATTCACTGCGCTGGGACTGGTGGAGGCGTTCCGCTACGAAAAGTGGCGCAGCGAATGGTCAGACGGCGAGGGACACTGCGTGGTGGACGAGACGCCGATCGGCAACTTTGCCGAGCTAGAGGGCTCGGCGGAGTGGATCGACGGAGCAGCCGCGCGGCTGGGAGTTTCGCCTTCAGAGTATATGACGCTGAGCTATGGCCGCCTCTTTGAACAGTGGCAGGCAGAGCACCACTCGACCGCGCAGGATCTGACCTTCGAAGCGATTGCCTCCGGCGAGGCGTGAGGCAGCCACCGCGTCCCTAGTCGAGGTTCGCGGAATGCTAGCGCTGGACAGGTGCGCCTGTTATTTTTGAACCTCCCCTATCATTTTAGCTAAGTCGCTGCATTTAAATGAGTTGGGTGGGGCGAATCCTCATAACGTTAAGGCGAAACGCAAAATCCTCATACCGAATGAGTCACAGGTGCCGGACCGACCTTTTTTGACTCGGCTCCGTTACCGGATGGTTGTGCTCTGGGCACAGGCCGGAGCCTATTGTGGTCCGTGGAGCGGATTAAGATCCAACTTTGCAATTGGAAATCCGGGTAATGGAATGAATCGGTTGGCAGAAAAAGAGACATGATGGGGCTTGACCGTTTACGCGAGTGGTCTATTGATCGAGGCGGAGAGACTCTTCAGAAAGTGATTAAGCTGCACTCGATCCGCTCCTTCAACTGCTTCATATTGTCCTCGGTAGTTCTTCTGGTCATTGTCCACGACAAATCTGAGCCCAACACCGTCATTTCCCCACCGAACGGCTTCAGCGCACACACAAATCGAATTCTCAATGAATCCGTCCACTGCGTCCGACTTGGTGAGTGTCATCCGGATTACCGTACCGGGATACCATCGTTCCGTAGTTGTGACAAATAAACCAGAAGAACTTATATCGCGAACCGTGTGCACCGCTGGATGTCCTCCTGTCCAAAAAGAAGCGGCTAAATCAGGAACGGACTCGCGAGGTGCCTTTCTTCGATCAGAAGAACTTTTGGAGAACCAGCGCGCCAGATGAGTTCTCAGGGGCGAAAGGCTCTTTGTGCTTCGTTTGCCTCGAATGCATTCGTTTGGTTCAACAGCGATGGAGGGCGTAACTACCTCTGAGGGATCTTTCAGGGGTGGCTGCTCGACACCAGGAAACTGAAGTGTTCTCGCTCTAGGGCGAATCGAATCCCGGGAGTCCTCGGCAATTGAGTAAGTATGGCTTATCACACCCCCGACCGCACTTTGGAGTCTCTTCAATTCGTCGGCAGCGCAGATGATGAGTAAGTCCCCCCGACGTGTATCGGAAGAAGATATCGCGGCAAAAGGCAGTGCAAGTACGCTCGCGGCTGGTTGGCTCGAAAGGGAGACTCGGGAGTGAGGGAATGACTTGACCAAGTCAATAACTCGGCAATCGGCGTCAAGATAAACCAAATCGAACTGCATATCTTCGGTTGTGGAAGGAAGTCCTCTAAACGGCGAAATCCAGAGGCCGGCGCCCGAATTTGGCAGAAGATTCGACATCCAGTCTGCGAGGCTAAGGAAAGAGAAGTCGCCGACGACGACACTCAATCCGAGAAAGGAGTTTCTCGTCTGGTTGAATGCGCAATGCCGTCGAGACTCCATCCACCCGTCGTCTCGGTACGAATAATCAGGAATTGACTGCAGGCTACTCATTTTTTATCCGCTGCTTTCTCGTCGGTGAAGCGACTCGCTCTAAAGGCTATGCTCCTATGGCTTTCCTCAAATCGACACCCACCATATAGGGGTACATGATCCAGGGTTCCCCGTCTTCGGATGAGCGTTTAGAACTGTGTCCTGGAACGGAGACTATGCACTGTTTCATATGTTCAAGCGTGCACTCTTTGTAAAAGGCGAGGTTAGAGTCTTGCGGTTGCAATAGCTCTTGCCAAGACCTCTGACAGTAAACGGTGCGATTTCGCCCAGTGTTCTTGGCGTGATACAGACCAACGTCGGCGACGGCAATCGCTTCAAGCGCAGATCTCTCGCCTGGCATGACCTCAACTGCGCCGATGCTGAGGCCGATTTTGATATCAATTTCTCCGTAGCGGATCGGTTCGGTAACGACTGAAAGTCGAATTCTCTCGGCAATTTCGCAGAGCCGATTTCTGCTGGCTCTTGGGAGAGTAATCAAAAACTCCTCGCCACCGTAACGGCCGAGGAAATCATAGGAACGCAGAGCACTTTTCAGGCGTGCCGCCGTCTCTTTGAGCACGGCATCACCGGCTGCATGACCAAGCGAGTCATTTACTTTCTTGAAATGGTCCAAATCAAGCATCAGGAGCCCGGTCATTGTTCTTGTACGGGCCGCCCGATCAAGTTCTCCCTGGAACAAATCCAGAAAGGCCGCTCTGTTCCAAACGCCGGTGAGATCGTCCACTGTAGCCTGGTCTCGCAAACTATCCCGCGCTTTAATCAGATCATCCTGAACCGAGAGAATACGAGTTGCGACGGTAAGCCTCGACCGCAAATCCACCAGGTCGAAAGGCTTAGTGAGGTAATCGTCTGCGCCGGCCTCCAATGCGCAAGCGACATCTTCTTTTTTGCTCTTGCCCGTGATCAACAAAATGTACCGGTATAGATTGGACTGCACTTTACGCAGTTTGCGACACAATTCGACCCCATCGATTCCAGGCATCATCCAATCCAGGATCAAGAGCTCTGACGATCCATCCTGCATAAGAATATTCCAAGCATCGTCTCCATTCTCCGCAGTGACAACCGGATAACCCCAGGCTTGGAGCAAACCAAGCAGCATATGGCGAACCGCTTCATCGTCCTCGACCAGGAGTACGCGAGGCCGTCTTGCCATGGGAAGCGGGTGAGCGAAACTCGCAATTGCCATTGAGTTGGACTTGGACCTTGTCGCCTCATAGTTGTCACGTCGCATCGAATTGACCCTTTTCAATTTGAATGCACGTGTGTTGCCAAACAAGATTGTGAGTGTTCGATTGATTTTCATCTCGCTTTTGATTAAAAAACAGGCGATTTTAGCCATCGTCGTAGTAGTTCGCAGATGAGGAGTCGATGAGAGTGCAAGGAATGAAACGTCTGGTACGTGGTGGCCAAGGGCAGCCTTTTCTCATCATCGATTTTGGAGTTTTGGGTGTTGACTTGGTTTGCCCCGAGATCGGGTGATTTAAATCACTCGATGTTTTCTGCGACTCATGGAACTCACCCGCGCCCCTGCAGGTGCAGCCACGGCCCTTTTTGCCGGATTTGGACCTGTCACGCGGGTAGCAAGCCAAGGCCATCCATGAGTCGAACTCGCGCGGGTCTCATTCCTATTGATCGAGAACCTGTCCGCGCCGCCGCTTCGTCGCAAAGACAACCGCCCACTCCAGCAACACAAACAGGCGATTGGCAAACCCGATCAGAAAATAAATGTGCACGACCGCCCAGACAAACCACGCTGGAAATCCCGCGAAACGCGCAAAACGCAAATCCGCAACGGCGTAGGTGCGGCCGACGATGGCGAGATCGCCCTTGTCCCAATACCAGAAGGGAGCCGGCGCCGGACCATGCGTCACCCGACTCCGGATCAGCCGCGCGACGTATCTTCCCTCCTGAATGGCAGGCTGGGCAACACCCGGAAGAACCATGGGCTCGCGTGACGGCTTACCGATCAGATTACGGGAAGGTGCAGCGACGTGCGCCGTGTCGCCAATGGCAAAAATTTCCGGATACCCCGGCACAGACAGATCCGGACTCGCGATGATCCTTCCCGAGGCATCGCTGGCAACGCCGAGCCATTTGGCCGCGGGAGACGCGACCACTCCCGCCCCCCAGATCACTGTGGCCGCGGGGATGGCCTGCCCACCGGCAACGAGCCCGGAGCCATCAATCGCGGTGACCCGGGTGTTCGCGTGCACCTCGACGCCGAGGCCTTCCAGATGTCGCTGCGCATCCCGAGAAAGATCTTCGCGATACGTCGCAAGCAGGCGCGGGCCCGCTTCATACAAGAGGATTCGCGCTGAGCGCGGGTCGATGTGGCGGAAGTCTCGTTTGAGCGCCATGTGAAACATCTCGGCCAAGGTTCCAGCCATTTCCACGCCGACGGTACCGCCCCCCACCAGAGCAAACGTCAGTTGCCGCTGGATCTCGTCAGCAGGCGCGTTACCGGAAGCGGCGAGGTTCTCGGCCCGTTCCAGCGCTGCCAGCACCTTCGTGCGGATGATGTCTGCCCCCTCCAGTGACTCCAGCGGGGTCGCAATTTGGCTCCATTCGTCGTGCCCAAAGTAGTTGTAATGGATGCCAGTGGAGAGAATCAGAAAGTCGTACGGAAGAGCGCGATCCTTTAGACGAACGAGGCGGTTCGGCGCGTCGACGCCCACGACTTCGTCCATCAGCACATCCACGTTACGCTGATCGCTAAGGATAGTCCGCAAGGGCGCGGCAATTTCGTCCGGTGACAGCAATCCGGTCGCGACCTGGTAAAGCATTGGACGGAACAAGTGATAATTTCGCTTGTCGATCAGCGTCACTTGAACTGGAGTGCCGCTTAGCTCGCGGGCAGCATAAAGACCACCGAATCCACCTCCCACGATGATGACGCGAGGTATGGCCACGAATTCCTCCCGCCAGATAAGATGACGCGCCGCCACTCGCTGATTCGCTCGCGTCGCTTCTTAACCGTTGGCTATTGGAACAAGGACGCCGCTGGCAGGCCGGTTGAGTGCCGCCCTCCCGGTCATCCTCGCGGATGGGTCGCGTGGCGCCATTCGGCAACCAAAGCCAAAGATACCGATTCGTTCGAGGCCCCCACGGCTGTTCTTAGGCCCGGCACAACCGCGGATGAGCTTGAGGAAGCTTGGGTCATTGTCGCAAAGTTGACGGCGGAGAGGGGTGCTCTCCGCCGTTTGGGTTGGCTAGTTTTCAGCGCCGTGGCATTTCTTGTACTTCTTGCCGGAACCGCAAGGGCAGGGATCATTGCGACCGACTTTGTCGCCGGTGCGGCGTTGCGTAGGCTGTGCGGCTTCACTGGCTCCTGCGCGGGTGGCCACTTCGAGTTCGCGCTGCTTCTTGCGGTGAAACTCTTTTTCGAGGGCATCGATGGTGGTCGAGGGTTGCCGGACGGGAATGGCAATTTCCCTCGGCGCCCCATCGCCTGAGAAGGGCAGAGCGGCGCTAGCCACGGGAGGAGCGGCGGGTACGGTGCGGCGCTGAGGCGCAGGGCTCCCGAGTGGTTCTCCGTCGGGCCCAAGGATCTGCATGCGGAAGAGGAAGCGAACCGTATCTTCCTGGAATTTCGCCATCATGGCTTCGAACATGTCGAAGGATTCTCTCTTGTAGGCCACCAGCGGGTCCTGCTGCGCATAGCCGCGCAAGCCAATGCCCTCTTTGAGGTGGTCCATCGAGAGCAGATGTTCCTTCCACAACCCGTCGATGACGCTGAGCATCACCATCCGCTCGTGATAGCGCATGGCCGCGGCGCCAAGGATTTTTTCCTTTGCCTCGTATTGCTCCTTCAGCTTTTCGAAGATGGAGTCACCCAATTCGTGGCGGGTCAACTGCTGCGGCACGATCCCAGCGGCCCCTCTATTCAGCGAATCGAGTTTGAATCCGAAGTGGTCGATGAGCTTGTCATCGAGTCCCTTCATGTCCCATTGATCCTCACGCAGCTTCTCGCCCGCAAACTCATCGAGGAGGTTGCTGAGGATGCCGCCGACGTAGTCTTCGAGGATCAGTTCGCGCTGCTCTACGCCCTCGAGCAGCTGACGGCGCAGCCCATAGACGGCTTCGCGCTGTTTGTTCATTACATCGTCGTATTCAAGCAGGTGTTTGCGCGATTCGAAGTTCTGCGCCTCGACGGCTTTTTGCGCGCCCTCGATGCGCTTGGAGATCATCTTCGACTCGATGGGGACGCCTTCTTCCATGCCCAGACGCTCAAGCAGGGTGCTCACCCACTGCTTGGCGAAGATGCGCATCAGGTCGTCTTCAAGGGAGAGATAGAAGCGTGACTCGCCAGGATCGCCCTGGCGTCCGGCGCGGCCGCGGAGCTGGTTGTCGATACGCCGCGACTCGTGGCGCTCCGTACCGAGGATGAAAAGGCCGCCGGAGTCGATCACCTGCTCGTGCTCTTCTTTCACAGCTTCAGCGTGCACCTTGTAGGTTTCCGCCCATTCCGGCTCGGCGACTTCGAACTCCTGACCCTGATAATAGAAGCGCAAGAAGCCGGGAGGCGCCATGGGATTGATGGCTCCCTCGGCGACGCTGAGTGCACGCGCGCGGGCCTTCTTTACCAGCTCCTGGCGGGTCATGAACTCGGCATTGCCGCCGAGCAGAATGTCGGTGCCGCGGCCTGCCATGTTGGTGGCGATGGTGACCATGCCGAGACGGCCGGCCTGCGCCACGATTTCTGCTTCGCGCTCATGGAACTTGGCATTGAGCACCACGTGACGAACACCCTTGCGCGCCAGAATGCCGGAGAGCAACTCGCTCTTCTCGATGGAGGTGGTGCCCACCAGCACGGGCTGCTTCTTCTCATGCAGCGCCGAGATATCGTCCGCAGCGGCCTTGTATTTTTCTTTGACGGTGCGGAAGACCACATCAGGGTTTTCAACGCGCAGCAGCGGTTTGTTGGTGGGAATAACGACGATCTCGAGTTTGTAGATCTTTTCGAATTCGGCTGCTTCGGTTTCAGCGGTGCCTGTCATGCCGCTGAGCTTTTTATAGAGGCGGAAATAGTTCTGGAAAGTGATGGTAGCCAGCGTCTGGTCTTCCTTGCGGATGCTGACGCCTTCCTTGGCTTCGATGGACTGGTGCAGGCCGTCGGACCAGCGGCGCCCGGGCATCAGGCGGCCGGTAAAGGTGTCGACGATGATGACTTCGCCGTCCTTGACGACATAGTCCACGTCGCGTTTATAGAGGGCGTGGGCCTTGATGGCGGTCTCGACGTAGTGCTTGAGGTCCCAGTTTTCGGCGTCGGCGATGTTGTCGATGCCCAGGTGCTTTTCGATGGTGATCCAGCCTTCGTCGGTAACACCGATGGTCTTGTGTTTTTCATCGACCACGTAATCGCCGGAAAAGTATTTTTCACCTTCGCCGAGCTGTATGCCCAACTCGGCCTGCCGCTTGTGATCGATCGCTTCGACCTCTTCACCTAGTGCAAGCTGTGGGATGATTTTGCGGACGCGCGCGTACTTGTCGGTGGTCTGGTCGGTGGGGCCGGAGATGATGAGCGGGGTGCGGGCTTCGTCGATGAGGATGGAGTCCACTTCGTCGACGATGGCGTAGTAGTGGCCGCGCTGCACGCAGTCCTTGATATCGAACTTCATGTTGTCGCGCAGGTAGTCGAAGCCGAATTCGTTGTTGGTGCCGTAGGTGATGTCGGCCGCATAGGCGGCGCGGCGCTCGTTGTCGTCGAGGTCGTGAACGATGACGCCGACGGTGAGGCCGAGGAACTCGTAGATCTTGCCCATCCACTCGGCGTCGCGCTTGGCCAGGTAGTCGTTGACGGTGACGACGTGGACGCCGCGTCCGGCGAGGGCGTTGAGGTAGCAGGAGAGGGTGGCGACGAGGGTTTTGCCTTCGCCGGTTTTCATCTCGGCGATTTTGCCTTGGTGGAGGACCATGCCGCCGATGAGCTGCACGTCGAAGTGGCGCATTTGCACGGCGCGCCAGCCGGCTTCGCGGACCACGGCGAAGGCTTCGGGCAGGATTTCGTCGAGGGCGGCGCGCTCGGCGGTTTTGATTTCCTCGGGATCGGTGATGCCTTCGATGCGGGCAGCGATGCGGGATTTGAACTCGGCGGTCTTGGCGCGCAGCTCCTCGTCTGAGAGCTTTTCCGTTTCCTGTTCACGGGCGCTGATGGTGGTGACCACGGGCAGCATGCGCTTGATGGCGCGCTCATTCGCGGTGCCGAAAACTTTAGTGAGAGCTTTGTCGAAAAACACGTGAATCTCCGTATCAAGTGTAAATGGCTGTGAGTTGCAGCGAGGGGCCGGTTGGGCCGGCCTGCATGCGGGTTCGCACGCGTCGCTAAGCGAGCGCAACAGGTTACACGAGGCGGGGCGGAGGACGCTGAAACGAAGCGGGAAGCTGTGGCGCCGCGGGTGCTCGATCGAGGCATCGAATGGATGCCGCGGAGAGCAGGCTCAGAGGGGAAACCAACCCGATGAAAAAGACGGGAAGAATCGCCGTCCATGTACCGGAGCCGGCATCGCGAAAGATGGAGTTAATCGGGCGGACGGAGCCGCGCTGCACTAAGCGTGGA
The DNA here is from genome assembly GCA_963800145.1 of uncultured Acidobacteriaceae bacterium. Taxonomy (GTDB): domain Bacteria; phylum Acidobacteriota; class Terriglobia; order Terriglobales; family Acidobacteriaceae; genus Telmatobacter. The sequence goes on from CAWCZX010000003.1 coordinate 1,765,126, forward strand.
ACCGCGGGATTCGCGATGGGAGATTGACTCTTGGCCAGAAACGCCAGGACGGGGTGCGCATAGGCTTTAGCGCTCTGCAGGCCCGCCTCAGCGCGGGAAGCAGACGCGAGCGTAATGGCGGCGATTGCCACCCATATCCACGCGCTTTTGTTGCGGGTTCCGGTCACGATGAGCCTGCCTCTCATATTGTTTCACAAAATCGGTGTTGGAAGACGATTGCTTGCGATGATCGACCCCGGTCAGAGCTTTACGACGAGGGTGTCGACTGGTTCGCCGCGGCGAATCCGCCGGAGCTGACGGTGAAGATGCTTTGCAGGTTTCTCGGGATCGCCTTCGTCGTCTTCCTCGACCACTTCAACCAGCCTTGCCTTGATCGCAAAATCCATACTCGGGCGATAGAACGTGGGCATCAATTGAAGCGCAGTTCCGAGTGCGAAGGTCGAGGGGCAGAATCCCGGCAAGCTCTTACCTAGTCGTCGCTTGCGCTTCCAGATGGCGCGCCGAAGGTGGTAGTGAGCGAAAACAGCAAAGATCGCCAGGAACGGAGCGACCAAGGCTAACGAGCCTAGAGCTTGGAGGTCCATCGTTGTCCTTCCAGATTAAAAAAGAAGACTGCGCAAAAGTTGCGGTCGAGGGTGCGGTGCAGCCAAGAGCTGCTGCGGATGACCTAGACCAATTTGAGGGACTTAAGCGAGTTTGAGAGGCGGGGGGCGTTGGAAGGACGGGAGAAGAGCGGGAGCCTTGGGTGTTCGGCTGGAGTACTCGAAGGCTAGCGGAGAGAGTAGGGACAGCGGCGAAATGACGCCGAGGAACAGAAGCGGCAGAATGGCCAGCCATGCTCCGTTGCCTGCGCCGTGGGCGTGCGGGACAAGCATCAGCACGAGGGCCAGGCCGATTGCGATTGCCGCAATCAGGAGCCAGGCGCGCCGATGCCGGTTCTGAAACATAGCTGAGTTGCTCTCAATCGGAGTATAGCAGCGGCGGAATTGGGTTTGTTCGGCCCCTACGGGGCTCGTCGACCTTTATGGTGCGCGTTTCCAGGACTGCGTCTGCCACGCCACCCCAGCGACGAAGACCTGTCGCCGGGGACCCCGGTAGGCGGACTTCTCCTGGGCTATTCTCCTGCCATCCCCACGGGACTCCGCGCTGCACTTCAATGAGTGGTATCTTCCACCGCGGCTACGGGACGGCGCATTGGTATTGGGGTCAGGCGCGGTGGCCGGCGGTCACGAGGCGCTCGGAGACGGCTTCGACGATTTGCTCATGGACTTCATCGATGCTGAGATTGCCTTCAATGAGGACAATGCGATCCGGTTCGCGGGAGGCGATTTCGCGGTACTTCTGCCATGTGCGCCGATAGAACGATTCCTGCTCCTGCTCGAACCGGTTTTCGTCTTTGCCGGATTGGTCGTGGGCACGCAGATTGCGATTCCGGGCACGGGCGAGGCTTGGTTCCAGCGCCGGCAGAAGGAGCAGGGTGAGATCTGGCTGGAGATCTCCGCAGATGAGCCGGTGAAGGTCGAGGACAGCTGAGGAGCCCAGTTCGCGGCCTCCCCCCTGGTAGGCCTCGGTGGAGTCGGTGAAACGGTCACAGAGAACGATCTGGCCGGCGGCGAGGGCGGGCTCAATAATCTCGGCGATGGCCTGGGCGCGGTCGGCGAACATGAGAGCCATCTCGGTCATGGGAGCCAACGCAGTGGCCTTTGAATCCAGCAGCAAGGCGCGGATGCGATCTCCGGTTGCGGTTCCGCCGGGCTGGCGGGTGACGATCGGCTGCAGGCCGCGTTTCTGCATCCAGGCTGCCAAGCGCTTGATTTGGGTGGTCTTGCCGGAGCCGTCGAGACCTTCAAGGGTGATAAACAAACCGCGCGGCATGGCGTGAGTTTACCACTGTGACGTTGGAGGGAGACGCTGGTGGTTTGGGTGTGTTACAAACAGGTGATTTCAAAGCGAAATGGGAGTTACCAAAGATGGACCTCCCGCATGACGTAAGGTACTCCATCGTACTGTTTGTTGGAGAATTCTTGCATCGGTATCGGTTCCGGTTTGCGCCGTCCGATTTCGCTTGAATATGAACGGACGCAGGCCTGCGCTCCACTGGAGTCGAATGAACGTGAATCATTCCGCCATCAAAACAGTTGTTCTTTGCGGCTGCCTTATGACCGCGATGTTTTCCTCACTTCGGCTGACCGCCCAAAACCTGACGCTGGAGGGGCAAACAGGTGGTTTTATTACGCCTACCGCTTACGTGGTCTACACGGCAAAGGGACAAGTTTTCTCGCACCCCGCGGTGGGATATCACTTCGTCGATGCTTCGAAGGTGATTGGCAACGTGCACACCTTCAGCATTGCTGAAGGATTCGCCAATCGCGCTGAAGTGGGGTACACGCGCAGCGTTCACACAGAGGGCGATAGTGCATTATTCAGCAGCCTGTGGCATTTCCCAGGGATGAACATCTTCAGCGGCAAAGCGGTGGCCATTAAGGACGGTCAGTTCGGCCCGTGGACGCCGGGTGTCGGGGCCGGGTTCGTGGTGCGGACCAATGACCGCTTCGTGACAGGCGCGCTGGACCAGTCGTTTACCGGGACGCTCAAGTCGTACACCAACGAAGATGTGTACGTAGCGGTGACGAAGACGTGGCTGCATCCGCCGGTGCCGTTCCTTGTGAACCTCGGATGGAAGGCCACCAATGCGTCAATCTACGGGCTCGGCGGGCAGGCGACTCGCTTTGGCGGGCGGCTGTTCGGGGGCCTGGGTATTCCGCTTCCGTTCGTCTTCCACACTGCCATTGTGCCGGCAGCGGGGTTTACCCAAGAGCCGCCGACGTCGAAGAACCTCGGCGCAATCCTTTACCCCCCGGGAGGCAGAGCTCATCTTCCGACCACGCTAGACTATGCCGTGCGCATAACCCAGAAGGAGAATCCGCACTTTGCCTTCGACATTGGAATCGGTCAGGTTGCGGGCAACATTGGCACGACATTGATCCCAACCGGCAACCCCGCGGCGCCATATCAGCCGGTGGCCGTCGACCTTCAGGCACGGCATGTGGTGGGAATGGGGCTTAGTTTGCGTTATTAGCCCAACAGCCCGCCTGAGTTTCGGGCGCCGCGCACTGGGGTAACCGCTGCGCAAGCGAGGAGCCATCTCTTTTCATTTGAGGGATATGCCTCGAGAATTTCGATAAGTGAACCCAACTCGTCAAGGTTTTGATGCAACTTCGGTTGCCGAGGTGGGTTTTGGATGGAGTAGTCTAACCGCGGTTGACGCACGGTGTTTGCCGCTGCAGATTTTAGGAGGTTTCTTATGCATTTACTTCGTTCTTCCCGTTGGCTCTTGTTGAGTCTGATGCTTTGCCTCGTCCCTGCATCTTCCTATGCGGGAGTTTTCGTCAGTGTTGGGTTTGCTCCGCCGGTGCTGCCGGTCTATGTACAACCCCCGTGCCCGCAGCCAGGCTGGATGTGGACCCCCGGTTACTGGGCGTATGGGGACGACGGCTACTATTGGGTGCCGGGGACCTGGGTGCCTGCGCCATATGAGGGTGCGCTGTGGACTCCTCCGTACTGGGGCTGGTCTGGCGGCCTGTATGTCTTCCACACCGGCTACTGGGGTCCGCACGTCGGCTACTATGGCGGCGTGAACTACGGGTTCGGCTACATGGGCATCGGGTTCGTCGGTGGCATGTGGCGCGGTCACGACTTTGTTTACAACACCGCGGTCGTGCATGTGGATAATCGGTATATTCACAACACCTATGTGGACCGGGCGGTTGTTGACAGATACACAGTGGCAAGAGACAGCCGCGTGGCGTACAGCGGCGGTCCGGGCGGAATCCGCCATGATCCCAGTCCCGAAGAGCGGACTGCCATGCACGAGCAGCACGTGGGCAGGACTTCGTTCCAGACCCAGCATGTGAATGCGGCGATGAGCGACAGGAACTCCTACTTCAACAGTAACCATGGTCGGCCAACCAACGTGGCGGTGGCCCGACCGATGGCTCCTCAATCCGGCAGTTCTTTCAACAACAGAGGCGGATCAAATCCGTCGTACAACGCGCAATCACGTTCGAACCCCCAACCGAGTCAGAGCTATCAAAATCGAAACATGCATCAGCCGTCTCCGTCGCCGCAGCCGCAGTATCAGCGGTCCACTCCGCGCGAGGAGTCGAGGCCGTCGCCGCAGCAATCCGCTCCGAGGGAACAGCACCAGTCCAAACCGGAGAAGGATCACAGGTAGCCAGGCCGTTTTCAGCGTCAGAGACGGTGAGGCCCGCGGAACGCCGCGGGCCTCGCTGTCTCCAGACTGCATCACGCGCCGGCCAGCCTGATTCCCGCGATTTCAACCTCGAGCCCGCCGTATTCAGGATGGTCGTTTTCGCGGATCCGGTAGGCGAGGTCGATGCGACTGCCGACGGCGAGCTGCAGTTCGGTGGCGCGAAAGGCCATATCCCAGCCGACGGCGCGAATGGTTCCCGTCATGCCGAGTGCTACAGGGTTTTGAGCCGATGCCTGGGCGAGTTCCAAACGGATGTGGCGTTCTTTCATGAGGCGCAGCGGGGCCAGCAAGCGAACGTCACGGGCGACAAAAATGGGTTCGGCATTGCCGTGGCCGAGCGGTTCCAGCTTGCGCAGCCACCCGGCCAAGACTGGCGTAATGCGGTCCAGGGGGAGCTCGGCGTGGATGTGAAGAAGGCGCTCGGGCTCGCGGGCAGCCAGGCATCCCTCGGCATAGAGGCTCAGGCGGCGCTTGAGTTCCGGCAACGCGGCGGCCGGCAATGCAAATCCAACGGCGAAGGCATGGCCGCCGAAACGGGTGAAGAGATCGGAGCAGCTCTCGATGGCGTTGAGCAACTGAAAGCCATCGACGGAGCGGCCGGAGCCGTGAGCGACTCCGTCTTCGACGCTGACCACAATGGCCGGCTTGGCGGTTCGCTCGACGACACGCGAAGCCAGTATGCCGATTACTCCGCGATGCCAGCCGTCGCCATCGACCACCAACAGCCGCTCGCCGGCGAGGACGGTGTCGGTGGCCAAGCGACCCTCAATGGAGGTAAGCGCGAAGGCTTCGGTGTCGCGACGTTCACGGTTCAGCCGCTCCAATTTAGCGGCGAGTTCCTGGGCGCGGCCGAGATCGCGGGTGGTGAAAAGCTCGATGACGTCGGAAGCAACGTCCATGCGGCCCGCGGCGTTGATGCGCGGCGCAAGGCGAAACGCCACGTCAAAGCCGGTAAGCTGCTTTGCTGCGGGGTCCAGTGCGGCGGCCGCGAAGAGCGCGCGGAGCCCCACGCCGACGGGCTTGCGGAGTTCTCGCAGACCGAGGGCGGCGATGACACGGTTTTCGCCGCGCAGAGGCACGGCATCCGCGATCGTCGCGATGGCTGCCATTTTCAGAAAGCTGGGCAAAATCTTTTCGCGAGTTCGGACAGGATCGCCGCGCTCGAGCACGGCCTGCGCAAGCTTGAGCGCGATGGCTGCGCCGCAGAGGGATTTTTCGGGATATGGGCAACCGGGCTGATTGGGATTCAATATAGCAAGGGCGTGGGGGACCGCCTCGTTGGCATTGGGCAAGTGGTGGTCGGTGATGATCAGGTCGAGCCCGAGATTGTGCGCCGTTTCTGCTTCGGCGAAAGCCCTCATGCCGGTATCGACGGTAATGACCAGCCGGACGCCTTCGGCACACGCGGTCTCGAGCACGCTCGATTGCAGGCCGTAGCCTTCGCGGATGCGGTGCGGCACGTGAAAGCGAGACCACGCCGCCGAGCATTTCGATCGCGGTCTTGAGGAGCACGACAGCAGTGGTGCCATCGACGTCGTAATCCCCGTACAGCAGGACGGGCTCACGCGCTGCGATTGCGCGTTCGAGGCGGTCGGCGGCCGCGGTCATGCCCATCATCAGAAAGGGATCGTGGAGGTGCGAGATTTCAGGATTGAGGAAGGCGAAGGCCTGGTCGGGCTGGGTGATACCGCGCGCGAACAACAATTCAGCGAGTACCTGCGGCAGATGAGCTGCTTTGGCCAGGGCCTCGGATTCATCAGGATGTGGTTCTGTGATCATCCAGCGCTGAGGAAGAGTTCGTCGCGGCCGAGTGTCGCGCGCGAGAACGGGATTCACAGTGCTCGAGGGGCCCACCCGGTCTACTCGTCCTCGTCGTCGTGTTCGTGCTCGTGGTCGTCGATCACGATGTCCTGAAAACTCTCGATGTCTTCGAGGAGCGACTGGAAGCGCTCATACCACTCGGTCGTAGTTTCATGCAGGAAGGCCATGCCCTGGTAGACGAAGCCAAGCTGAATGTAACCGACCATGCCGGTGTATTTGCGCAGCCACTGGGCCTCCACCAACTCGGTGGATTCCTCATCGGGAAAGTTCATCTCCCCGGCTTCTTCAATGAGCGTTTCGAGTTCCTCGCGCTCCAGCGTCATCTCGCTGAAGGTGATGAAGGGAGCGCCGACGTGCTTGGCCATCTCAACAAAATCTTTCCAGGCGTCGGGGTTGTCCTGATCCTCCCAAAGAATGGAAGGAATGTCCTCGGTGATGTAGCCAGGGAGGCGGCGCAGGCCGTGCCCCTCGATGAAGGCCACCATATCGTCTTTCAGCGAATGCAGATTATCCGAACTCATGGTCAAGGAATCATTTTCGCAGATGCGGGCGGTTGGCAAGGGACAATTGTGGAAACTTACTGGACTGCCACAAGGCGGGGTGTCCGAGGCTTTAGTCTTGACATATCACTTACGGAGAGGATTTCCCTTTGCCCCCTTTTGAACACCATGTTTTTGTCTGTCATAACGTGCGCCCCGAAGGCGCTCCGCGACCGTCGTGCACATCGGATGGAAAGAGCGAGCTGCACGCCGAACTGCAACAACTGGCGAAGGCGGCCGGGCTGGGTGGCAAGGTGCGTATCAACAAGTCCGGCTGCCTGGACCAGTGCGAGCACGGCCCAACGGTCGTGGTGTATCCAGAGGCGGTGTGGTACGGGCATGTGCGGCCCGAGGATGCCGCGGCGATCGTGCAGGAGCACCTTGTAGAGGGACGGCCGGTGGAGCGGCTGCGCCTAGCCGACGAATGCGTGAATACAAAAAGCTGCCCGCACCGGCAAGGATGAGTTTCTTGCGGCTTTCGCAACCAAGTGAAGAGCTCCTTCTCAGGGCGATCCGATTATGGCTGCCCAATGCAAAGCGGGACTCGAGCCTGAGGGAAGCCAGCTTAGGATGTTTGAGCGATTGGTGTACAGGGGATGGGTCGATGGGGTATTCTGAGCTTTAAACCCATGATTTTTTCACGTGAGTACATTGGGTATCTGGCCCGCCGCACGGTCAAGCACCTCATCGACGCCAAAATGATCACCACGAGCGACTTGAAGTCCACTGAGTCGCGGGTGACCAGCGGCCTGATTGAGGAGCTGTCGCTTGAGGATCGCATCAACGAAGAGGTTCGCGTGATTCTGGACGCCTACTCCGACGAGATGCGCAAATCCGGCGCGCAATACGCTGAGATGTTCAAGAAGGTGAAGACCGAACTGGCCAAGAAATACAAGGCGGTGTTATGAGGATCAGCCGAGACAAGCTCAACAAGCTGGCCCACACCGTGGCGGACACCCTGGCTGAGAGCGACGAGGTAGGATTCCTCGAGGATCGCAACACCATTCGACAGGAAGCGCGCAAGGCACTGGAAGGGCTGCTAACACAGGAGGCCGGCATCGACACCGCGGCGCGGCTCAAGATCGCATCGCAGCGCAAGATCATCCTCGAAGGCTCCCAGGAGTGGGAGATTCTGTATCGCAAGTACTACAACGACGAAGTGCGCAAGCTGGGGATTTAGGCGGGCCCGCGGTGGCTCTGGTTTTTGGCAGCGTTCCGGATTTTTGTTAGAGTAAACGGGTGGTTTGCGGTGGCAGACGCTTCCCTTCAAGGTGTGTGGCGCTATCGTCTAGGGGTTAGGACGTGAGATTCTCAATCTTAAAACCCGGGTTCGATTCCCGGTAGCGCTACCAGACAACATCCGCTAAAGCCCGCTATTTCAGCGGGCTTTTGCTTGCCCAAACGCAGCCCTGGATTCGACCCATCTTCGTCCAAAATGAGATTCTGGTTTAAATGCCTGGACGCTGCTACAATCGACCATCCCCAACTCCCCACAAGAGTCTGCACCGAAGGGACCCATCGGGATGATCGATTACTACGAGTTCCTGCAAATCAGCCCCCACGCTGATTCGGAGACCGTGCATCGCGTGTATCGGTATCTGGCGGCGCGTCTTCACCCTGACAACCCAGAATCCGGCGATGCTGAGTCATTCCGAGTTTTGAAGTCGGCTTTTGACGTGTTGTCGAACCCGACGCGACGCAGCGAATACGATACGGCCCGCCGTCGGGAGGCCGGTGAGACAGCCCCACTCTCTACCTCCGTCGATTTCATGGACACCCTTGACGGGGAGTTGAATCGGCGGCTGGCCGTACTTGCGGTGCTTTACTTTCGCCGCCGGACAAATCCGCGCACACCTGAAGTTTCACTGGACGAAATTGAGAAGCGCATGGGATTTCCCCGCGATTATCTCGATTTCACCACCTGGTATCTGGTCAAGAAGGGCTACGTCACACGTGCGGACAACTCGGACTTTACTCTGACGGCGGATGGAGTTGATTTCGTCGAAACGCAGCGCATGAATCTCCCCGTGCTCAACAAATTGCTGACCAACGGCAAGGTGCCATTCGCGACAGATCAGCCTGCTGCGCAAAAGCCCTTCAGCAATCGCAATACACCTATCATTCTGTACGCGGATATGAGCAACTCGACCGACCGCCGGATGAACGGCAGAGGCCGGCGTGCAACCGACCGAATCCATCTGTCAGAGGTTGGGAACGGATATTAGGAGGTGTGCGCCGATTTTTCCGGCTGCCAGATTCGCATCTTAAATCCGGGCTCGAATCCTGGTAGAGCTACCAACAGGATCCGTCAAAGCCCGCTATTTCAGACCCTTGGCTACCACCTGCTCATGTCCGCGCTATGCTTGGAATTAAGCTCCGACAGGTTGATGGGCGATATCTGATTATTCGAATATTGACCATTGCTGCTTTTGCCCGTCCAACTTACAGAACCACGCGTCGCTCCAGGAATGTTTGCTGCTCCCGCAGAGCTGCTCCCACCCTGCCATGCCCACTCGTTGGAACCGCTGGGCGTAGGCATGTGGATCCGGAGTAGGTGTGGGAGAAATGCTGCCGCTGCCGCCGCGAGCAAAAACAAAAAGGGGAACGCCATTTCTATAATTCGCTTTTTCACGAAGTCTTCCGTTGTATTGATCGTTTTTCTCATCTTTTTTTTCATTTGGACAGAACCGCTGCGTGCCCAGAATGAATCCACTCTTTTCGATGCGCAGGGAAGAGCGACAGCCTACATAGACGACGACATGACGATTTATCTCTGGTCGGGAAAGCCAGTCGCTTTTATATATCCAGACACGAGTCATGAAGTCTCCGACATTTACGGATTCAACGGTAAGCATCTCGGTTGGTTCATCAAAGGAATCGCACGAGGAAACGATGGCTCCGCTGAGTGCGGAGTAAAGAGCGTTGTCTCGCCTCCTCAAGTGGGACCTCTAAAATCGCCAAAAGAATATAAGCCACCCAAGGCCCTTTTGGAACGCAGACCTTTAACGCCGAACTTCTCTCAATCCTGGTCGGATACCCCCTGTCGTGTTTTCCTCTTTGAAGGTTACGAAGGGTGAGGGGCAATCGCCCGCGTATTTCCAATACACCTCAAGGCCCGGGCTGCTTCGAGAATTGGAATTTGACGCTTGCAGTTGCGCTGAATTGGGGGTAGCTGGGCCGGCCCATCGCTGGTTTCTTGTTGCGGGACTCATTGCGGCGCGCAGAGTCGTTACGGATTGTCTGTAACTAATTGAGGCCATTCGCCTGGCTGCTAACTTCCCAATGCCAGAAAACCAGGTTCGATCCCAGTTCGCGTTGCCGAGATCGCCGAGTTTTGTTTATGCTCCGCCCTCTCCTATACCCTAAAATTCTGAGGCGGTTGGACGTAGAGTCGTTGCCATCGTTCGGTGGTCAACCCTCTGTCGCTGGTTCCGTCTAACGAACTGGAAGTGTGTCTCTATCCATGGATCAAACCATTATGAAGCGATATCTGCCAGTTTTGGCGTGCGTTATCTCGACATTGCTGGGGGAACTGCCTGCCACAAGCTCTGCGCAGGACGCCGCCACGGACAAGCCTGCTCTGACCATGCACGTGCAGGCACGCGAAGTGCTGCTGCCTGTGACTGTGCGCGACAAACACGGCGCGCTGGTCACCGATCTTCAGAAAAGCGACTTCACGCTGACTGAAGACGGCCGTCCGCAGGTCATCAAGAGCTTTGCGCACGAGACCAATTTGCCTTTTCAGGTCGGGTTGCTGGTGGATACGAGCCGAAGCGTGTCGGGCGCGATGGAGAATGAGCGCAAGGCGGCGGGCAAATTTGTGGACGTGATGCTGCCGGGAGATCCCGCTGCCGCTTCGGGAAGCGCTGCAGCGCCAGGGAAAGCCACGACCACTGCGGGTCCTGCACCCTCTGCGAATAACCAGGCCTTCCTGCTCCATTTTGACCGTGAGGTGGAACTGCTGCAGGATTTCACCAACTCGCGGGACAAGCTTCACAAGGAACTGGACGACATGGGGCCCACCTCGCGGAGTCAGGACGAACGCGAGGGACCGGAGACCACAGGAGATAACCGCGATCATTCGCGCCAGGGAGGCACGCAGCTTTACGACGCGATCTTCCTCGCGTCGGACGAACTGATGAAGCCCAAAGACGGGCACAAGGCGTTGGTCGTGTTTTCAGATGGCGCGGACCGCGGCAGCAAGGAGACGCTGAACGACGCGATTGACGCGGCGGAGCGCGCGAATGTGTCGATTTATACCATCTACTTCAAGGGCGAACAGGAGCATAACTACGGCGGATTCCCCGGCGGCGGTCGGCGTGGTGGAATGGGTGGCGGCTGGCCTGGTGGCGGTGGCGGCTATCCGGGGGGCGGTGGGGGCTATCCGGGAGGTGGCGGACGGCGAGGCGGGGGTGAGACTCAAGTGGACGGTAAGAAGATTATGGAGGAGATTGCCACGCGCACCGGCGGCAGGTTTTTCGATATGAAGAAGAAGGAAGACCTGGAAGAGATCTATGGATTGATTGCCACTGAGTTGCGAGGCCAGTACCTGTTGACCTACACGCCGGATAAGGTTGACAATGACGGCGGCTTCCACAAGGTCGCATTAAAGGCGGACAAGAACGATCTGACCGTGGTCACGCGGGAAGGGTACTTTGCGCCGGGCGGCGACTCGAAATAATGCGGCGCCTTAAACCTGCACCCTCTCGTTAAGAAGCCCTTTCGGCGCGCACTTGGGAGCCTCTTCCTCGGTCACTACAAAAAAGTGGCAGCAGGTCTGCCTGTCCAAACGAAGTGGTCACGGCAACATCGGAGGCGTCGCGGCCCGTCGCGATTAGAACCCGGCCTATGCGAGGCTTATTGTGACGGGCGTCGAAGGTCCACCAGCGGTTGTCCAGGTAGGCTTCAAACCAGGCGCTGAAATCCATAGGGCCGCCCTGTGGTACACCAATGTCCCCGAGATAGCCTGTCGCGTAGCGCGCAGGAATATTCATCGCGCGGCAGAAGGTAATGGCAAGATGCTGAAAGTCGCGGCATACACCCACCCGTTCTGTGAGGACGTCGAGCGCAGTTTTTGAGGGACGGGTCTGGCAGTAGTTGAACGCGACCTTGGCCTGCACCCAGTCGCAAATAGCCTGCACACGTCTCCATCCGGGTCTCGTATTGCCGAATAGCTCGAGGGCAATGGGAGACAAGCGATCTACTTCGCAATAACGGCTGCTGAGAAGATAACTGAGTAATTCATCGGGCAGATCGCCAACGGCAGGCGCACGAGCGAACAAATTGACTGGATCGGGCCTGCCGGAGTCGTGAATGAGCGCGGAACTGGCCAGCCGGAGTGGCCCTCGCGGCGCAACGAATCGGGTGCAACGGTTTCCCATGCTGTCGATATAGTTGGAAAGCCTCAGCTTTGGCTCTGTATATATTTCGTCAGGTTCGACGAGGTCGGGCACACGCGAGGGATGGACGTTGAGCAGCGCAACCATGGCTACCGGAGCGGGAATCTCAAATTGGATATCGTATCCCAGACGAATGAACATGGTGGGCCTCGTGTGCTGACCACTCTGTTGAGCCCGAATGTGTGATCCGGCCTGGCCGCGCTGCATTTCCAGCCAGGAAAGACCGAGTTTCGTCGATCACGAGCGGGCCCGGACGGGGAAAGGATTGCATAAGGCCTGAAATGGCCACCGCCCCGGAAGCGCCGAATTCCGGAGCGATGGTTCGGACGAAGCCTCACCGAATTATGTTTTAGACAAGAGCCTTGGATCTTGGCTCGACCGGCTCCCTTACCTGGAGGAGTTCATCGAAAAGCGCGCGGTAGTGAATCATGGCCGTGCGCAACTCTTCGGTGCCCGCTTCGTTTTTTGCGGCGCGCTGACTTATAGCATACGCGGAACGATAAGGTTCGACGAGGCGGGCGTGGTCCACTGAAATATCGGCGACGCGCTGATCGAAGCCCGCCTCTGGGAAACCCCGTGCGCGCAGAAGGGAGTTGACCAACTCATCGGCTTCAGTGACAGCGCCTCGAGGACGATCGACAAAGTGGGATTGCACCGCTTCCCAATCAGCGATGTAGCGCGTGCGCTCGGCATCGGAGAGATCGCGAATCTGGAAATGCCGAACGCGTTTGACACGGGCAAGAAGTCTTGCTTCGGCCTTGCGGCTGTCGCGGTCTTCTCGAACTGCCTGATCGTACTCTGGTCCAAAGCGGTTCCGCAGTTTAACGGTCGTCATCTTGTGTTGTCGTACAGCGAAGACGAGAGCGACCACGACGATGAGGATCACCGCGATCAAACCAATAAGTATTGGAGGGCTGGTGAGGGTCGAAGAATCGAAATGCATGGATATCTCCTGGGAATCGAGGACCTTGGGCGGTGGCGAAAATCGATTCGCGCGATGCGCAAACCTTACCGGCCACGGCCAGAGGGTCCAATTCTCTCTTGCTCTTGGGATGAGAACCATGCGTCTACTGTTGCTTGACTGCGCCGGGGAGGAGAATGCGGGGGATTGTACGGAGATGGGTTCTAAGCTAAGGCTCCGGATATCAACGGCTCAATGCGGCGCTGGAATATCCATTCCGCGTGAAGATTCGGGATCGCAGCTCGGACAGGGGAAGGAATCACTGAACGCAGCAAGGGCGTCCGCCGTGGCGAACGCCCTTGCTGTTTTGCCGGTTGCCTGATCAGCAGGTGCCGTTGTGAATGTCTGGCCCCGTTTGTTGCTCCTGGAGTGCCGCTTGCGCAGCGGCGAGCCTTGCGGTCAACAACCGGAAGGGTGAGCAGGACACATAATTGAGCCCGATCTTGTGGCAGAACTTGACGGAATCCGGATCGCCGCCATGTTCGCCGCAGATGCCGACCTTGAGATTAGGCCGGGTGTTGCGTCCCTTGGCTGTGGCCATCTTCACCAGCGAGCCTACACCAGCTATGTCAAGCGTGGCGAAGGGATCCTGTTTGAAGATGCCGGCCTTGAGGTAGGCTGGCAGGAAGTTGTTGATGTCGTCGCGCGAGATGCCGAAGGTGGTCTGGGTCAGATCGTTGGTTCCGAAGCTGAAAAACTCTGCTTCCTCGGCGATCTGGTCAGCGGTGAGAGCAGCACGCGGCAATTCGATCATGGTGCCGACCATATAGTCGACCTTGGCGCCCTTTTCCTTGAAGACTTCATCCGCCACTCGGCGAACGATGGTCGCCTGGTGACGCATCTCCTCGATCGAGCCGATGAGCGGAATCATGATCTCGACATGCGGATCGCCGCCCTTTTTCTTGACGGCAACCGCGGCCTCGATGATGGCTTGCGCCTGCATCTCGGTAATCTCGGGGAAGGTGATGCCGAGACGGCATCCGCGCAACCCGAGCATGGGGTTCATCTCATGGAGTTCTTCAACGCGTGCCAGCAGCGTGCGCAGCTCCTTGAGCTTGGGTGAACGCGGCTTGGTTTCTTCGAGGCGCGCAATCTGAACCAGCAAATCTTCGCGCTTGGGCAGGAACTCGTGCAGCGGCGGATCGAGCAGGCGGATAGTCACCGGCAGCGATTCCATTGATTTGAAGAGGCCCACAAAGTCGGCGCGCTGCATGGGAAGAAGTTTCTTCAATGCAGCCCGGCGATCTTTCTCGTTGTCGGCCAGGATCATGGCGCGCATGTGCTCGATGCGGTCCTCGGCAAAGAACATGTGCTCAGTGCGGCACAGGCCGATACCTTCGGCGCCGAAGAGGCGCGCCTGTTTGGCGTCGCGCGGAATATCGGCGTTGGCGCGGATGCGCAGCTTGCGCAGCGGATCGACCCAGGCCATGAACTTGACCAGATCGGGATCGTCCGGTTGCGCATCAAGGGTCTTGAGCTTGCCGGCGATGACGCGACCGGTAGTGCCATCGAGCGAAAGCCAGTCGCCATGCTTGTAAGTGTGACCCTTGACGCGGAGTTCCCGTTTGGCTTCATCGACGATGCAGTCACCTGCGCCGGCAACGCAACACTTGCCCATGCCGCGGGTGACGACGGCGGCGTGCGAGGTCATTCCACCGCGCGAAGTCAGGATGCCGTCGGCAACTTCCATTCCGGCAATATCTTCCGGAGTGGTTTCGCCGCGGACCAGGATGACGGATTTGAAAGAACCATTGGTGTGATGTTTGACCGCGTCTTCAGCGGTGAAGACGATCTGTCCCACAGCCGCGCCCGGTGAGGCGGGCAAACCTGTGGCGAGGACTTCGATCTTTTCGCCCTTTTCAACGAGGCGCGGAACCAGGAAGTCATACAGCTGGTTGGGCTCGACGCGGAAGATAGCTTCCTCCTGCGTGATGAGTCCTTCGCGCACCATATCGATGGCCACGCGCACAGCGGCGAGGCCGGTACGCTTGCCATTGCGGGTCTGCAGCATATAGAGCTTGCCATCCTGGATGGTGAACTCAAAATCCTGCATATCGCGATAGTGCTTTTCCATCTTGCGGGTGATCTCGCGCAGCTGCTCGTAGACCTTGGGCATGGCGCGCTCGAGTTCGCTGATCGACAATGGCGTGCGGACACCGGAGACGACGTCTTCGCCCTGTGCGTTCATCAGGTACTCGCCGAAGAAAATATGCTCGCCGGTGGCAGGATTGCGGGTGAAGCCCACGCCGGTGCCGGAGTTTTCGCCGAGGTTGCCGAAGACCATGGCCTGCACATTGACAGCAGTACCCAGCCAATCGTCGATGCGGTTAATGCGGCGATAGGTCTTGGCGCGCTCGTTCTGCCAGCTTCTGAAGACGGCATCACGGGCGGCTACGAGTTGCACCAGGGGATCCTGCGGGAAATCCTTGCCGGTTTCCTTCTTCACCAGTTTCTTGTATTCGGTGATGATTTTCATGAGCGCGTCAGGTGTCAGCTCATAGTCGAACTTGACCTTCTGGCTTGCCTTCACTGAATCGAAGATGTGCTCGAACTTCTTCTTTGGAATGTCGAGAACGACGTCGCCGAACATCTGGATCAGGCGGCGATAGGAATCATAGGCAAAACGGGGATTGTTGCTGCGCTTGGCGAGCGCTGCAACGGCCTGGTCGTTCAAGCCCAAGTTGAGAATCGTGTCCATCATGCCGGGCATGGAGAACTTGGCACCCGAGCGGACTGAAACCAGCAGCGGGTTTTCGCCCGTGCCGAGTTTCTGGCCTTGCAGCTTTTCAAGCTGCTCGAGGGCGGTCAGCATCTCTTCATCGATCTGGCGACTGAGCTTTCCGCGCATGTATTCGCGGCAGGCCTCGGTCTGGATCGTGAATCCAGGGGGGACCGGCAAGCCGGCGTTTGTCATTTCAGCCAGACCGGCACCCTTGCCGCCCAGTACGTCCTTCATGCGGCCATTGCCATCGGCTGACCCCCCGCCGAAGAAGTACACATATTTGGTTGCAGCTGTTGAGGTTGAGTTCGCCGCGGCGAACTGCTGATCCACTACGCCCTGCGCCATGAAATAAAGCCTCCGTATGTAGATTTTCGCCCAAGCGGCATGGATCTGTCGCGCGGGACTTCGAACTCCGCAACCGCGGCGGCATGCAAGTGTGACGGTACGCTGGTTTAGCCTTGCAGTGGGAAAGACGTTGAAAAGACCAAGCGCGTTCAGTCAACCAGACACTTTGGCAGCGCCTTGCGGCGGTTCAACCGTTCGTAATTACAAATAGCGCCGCAAGTATACACTTGCCTGTGCCCCTCATCACAGGCCATCGGCTTTGCAAGGGCGTCTCGTCCTATTGTTTGGCGGGAATTGTGAAAATCGAGACGCGGATTCGCGCCAAGTCAACGGTTAGTAGCCAGCCGCAAGGAAAATCAAGCGGCCGACCGCTCAAGACATTCTTCAGAGTGGGGGCAGGACACCGCATCGTGAGATAGCAAAAAGTGGTCGAGCCCCACCAGCCTGAGAATCTCAACGACGCGGGGCGCTGCGTTTGCAACTGTGAATTCATTTCCCGCTCTCTTAGCGCTTCCGTAGAGGGAGATCAGGGCCGCGATGCCTGCAGCGTCAATGCGCTCCACTTGCCTCAAATCGAGTGTGACGTTCTGCTGCCGGACTACGGGCGTGAGCCGCTCCACGAGGCACTGTTCCTGGCCGCGAACCAACTCGTGCATTTCGCCGGGGGGAACGAGTGTTGTTTCTGCCGAATTCAATAAAATGCCGTTCATAAGAAAACCTCCTTGGACGCCTCTTCCTTGCTGCGGCGAGAACCCCTCGCCGATATACATTGCACCCGAACCGCCAAACCCGCCCGGAACGAAATATGCTGAAAGCACTTGGTTTGCAGGCAGTTACTTCTATTGGATCACGATTCCCGGTGTCCGGATTCGATCTTTCCGTCCACAATCGAACACGTTATAGCTATCTACGCAAAAAACGGGTACACAAGTTCCATGGATGTTGGCAATTCAGATTCGGCGTCTCAGCCCGTCACGGCTTTTCTGACTAGGGAAGTAGCGCGGTCGCTGGCGCTTGAGGCCGGTTTCGCCGAAGCAGGATTGGTGGCATTGCCGCATGCGGCGGAGGCGCTTGAGGCAGCGCGGTTTGCGGAATGGATCGAAGCGGGACGCGCAGGCACGATGGGCTATCTGTCGAGGACCAACGAGGAGGGGCAACTGGTGCGCTCACGAGTAGGGATCCCGTTTTCCTGGGCGCGGTCGGCGGTGGTCTGTTTTGCGCGCTACGGTGGGGCAGAGCCGCTTTCAACAGAACCAGCCGCAAAAGGTTCTGGCTGGATTGCCCGCTACGCCTGGACGAGCCGGGTTGACGCGGCTGGAGTGCGCAGGCCGAGCGATTATCACAAGGTGCTGCTGAAGCGCCTGCGCACGCTGGACTCGCGGCTTCACGCGCGAGCTGGCGCATTTGAATCGCGCGCCTACGTGGACACCGGACCCATTGTGGAGCGCGTGTTGGCTACCGTGGCCGGGCTGGGCTGGACTGGGAAAAATACCTGCCTGATTCATCCCAAGCTCGGATCGTTTGGCTTTCTGGCGGTACTGCTGACGTCGTTGCAGGTCCTCGAGGAACAGCCCGAGTTGAAAGTACCGGACTATTGCGGAAGCTGCCGGCGCTGCCTGGAGGCATGTCCGACTGGCGCGCTGATCGCGCCCTACCAGATGGATGCGACGCGGTGCATCTCGTACCTGACGATTGAGCACAAAGGGCCGATCGCCGAGGAAATGATGGAAGGTATGGGGCGGCAGGTCTTCGGCTGTGACATTTGCCAGGATGTGTGCCCATGGAATCGTCCGCTGCGGCGGACAGGTTTAGGCGCGGACTCAGAGCTTCAGGCACGGCCGGAGTTGGTGAATCCAGCGCTCGAATGGCTTGCCCAGATGGACGAAGCAGAGTTTGAGCGAACTTTCAATGGTTCCCCGGTCCGGCGCGCGGGATTCCTCGGCCTGCGGCGCAATGTGGCAGTCGCGATCGGCAACCGCGGGTTGGCGGAGTTCGTGCCACGGCTACGTGTGTGGGCCGACGCGGCAGACGAGGGCTTGCGCTCGGCCGCCCGATGGGCCCTGGAGAAGCTTATCAAGTGAGTGGGTTCGACAGAAATCTACGGAATTCGAACCGCAGCATTGCCACAAGGCCACGCAAAGGCGAAGCTATACCACTCGCATCACATTGGCCGCATTCAGGCCTTTCGGGCCCTGCTGGCACTCAAACTCCACTGAATCGCCTTCATTTAGCGTTTTGTACCCGTCTTCCTGAATGGCGGAGAAATGCACAAACACATCTTCTCCGCTGGACCGCTGAATGAACCCATAGCCCTTAGCACCGTTGAACCACTTAACCACGCCCTGTTCCTTCATAGTACTTTCTCCTCGTTGTATCGCCGGCACAAGACCCCCCAGATATACCGATCGCGCCGTATCGGCAGGCTCGGCCCAGCCAGGGATAGGTTCACTTCGCCCCGAAATGGCGCAAACTACCCGAGCGCTCGACAAGCTCGCGCGCTGGCAGCCCTACCTGGATTGGAGTTGTGTCTGCGAGAACCAAAACATCCAAAGCGGATGGCCTTCCATGAATTTTGAGAGACGCGCCCCCGCGCGCCGTGATCCTGTTATGGCAGGAAATTCAGGAGGATGCAAGGGGAAAATATGTGGGCGCGTCCATTGGTCACCGGACGGTGGTCGAGCAGTTACGGACGTCACAGCAGGCAATGACCGCGAGCGTCTATTCTTTGAGAAAGCACAAAGAATCGGCAGTTTCGGTGCCCAAACCTATCTTGGATGGGTTTTAAGGGAGTTATGGTAGACGTCTCAAATTCCGGTACGTATATCGAAGCGGCGGACAGCGCCGTTGCGACTGGGGCTGCGGTCCAACCACCCGTAACCTCCAAGTGGTATCGCTGGCGCCGGGGAGGGGTGGCGTTGATGCGGTACCTGCTGGACAGCGAGGTGCATACCTATGCGTTCAGCGTAGCGGCCAATGCAATCATCTCGTTTATTCCTTTCATCGTGCTGCTCTATACGCTGTCGCGGGCGGTATTTCACTCGCAGATGATGGTGCACGTGGTGGGCGAAATGGTGCACTACTTTTTGCCGTCGAACCAGGACTGGGTGGCGGCCAGCCTGGCTAACGCCGCGGCGCGGGAGGGCGTGCAGTGGATTTCACTGGTGATGATTCTGATCTCATGCACCGGCATTTTTCTTCCCCTTGAAGTCGCGCTTAACCAGGCGTGGGGAGTGACCAAGAGCCGCAACTACGTCATGAATCAACTGGTGGCGTTTGGTCTTGCGATCCTGATGGTGGTGCTGGCCATGGGGAGCATTTTTTTAAGTGCGTGGCAGCGGCAGCTACTGGGATTTGTCTTCTTTGGGCACACCGATAACTTTGTGTTTGAGGGCATCAGCTACCTGTGGCTCGCCATTTCGACAGGCGTCGCCTCGATCCTGTTTTTCCTTTCTATCTATTGGCTGCTGCCAAATCGAAGGATTCCCTGGAAGCATGTTTTGCGCACGTCGATTGTGACGGGAGTGGTCTGGCTGCTTGCGAAGAATGTCTATGTGGCTGTACTTCCGCACCTAGACCTGAAGGCGATTTATGGGCCGTTCTATGTTTCGGTCGGGTTGCTCTTCTGGGCGTATGTGTCGGGGTTGATCCTGTTTGCCGGCGCACAATTCAGCGTGGCGCGGTATGGGAACGGGAAGAAGTCGAGTTGACGGAATGATTTCCTGGCTGGTTTGAGGAGTCGGGAGATTAAGTCGCATTCATGGCAGTCGCTCAGGTGACACCGATTTTGATGTTGCTCAGGGTGAGAGCAAATTCAGACCCATTAAAAATGACAATCGGACGGGTTCTGTTTATGGCAGCTTGAAAGCCTTATCCACAATTGCGTTCGGTGCGCGGCCAGTGGGGAGAACGGTAAAGAGAGAACTCGGGGTGGCAGGATGGCCCAAACCTGCCACGATCGATGCGGTACGCACCACGGATACATCACCGGAGCGGGAGTCCACAACCAAGAGCAAGTTGCCTGCTGCCGAAAAGGCGAGCGCTGACGGGCCGTCTCCAACTTGAATCGCACCTGCTCGCTTGCCATCTTCGATGGAATAGATGGTCACCTTTTGCGAGTTGAGGTTGCCGACATAGAGCAGCGAGTTATCGGCGGAGACCAGGCCGCGCACAGGATCTGCGCCCATGAGGTAAGCTCCCAACACATCATTGGTGCCGGTGATGACCTCAGAGATTGAATCGCTCGAGGAATTCAAAACGAAGATCTCACCGCCGTCGGGCTTGAGCGCCAATTGCACTGGGTCGCGGCCTACATCGAGCAGAGACTCAACGCGGTCCGGCTGAGCCGGATGCGCGGTAGGACGAGCGAGGGCGATGGCCATGACCTGGTGGCCACCGGAGCAGGCGGCAAACGCCTTGCTCGAATCGGGAAGAATCACGACATCACTGGCGCCTGGACAACCAGAAAAGACTGCACGCAGCATGCCCGTACCCGGGTCGATGATGCTAATCGAGTTGCCCACGCGGTTGGCGACGACCAGGGTTTTGTTATCCGGAGAAACGCGGAGAGCGACCGGCTGTTCACCGGCGCCGATGATGGCAACAACACGGCGCGCGTTTATGTCGAGAACGGAGATACTGTTTGCACCGGAGTTGGCTACGTAGGCCAACGCGCCATCGGGGGTGAGTGCAAGTGCGACGGGTTGAACTCCCACCGGAATGTTTGCCGCGACTGTGTTGTTTTCGGCGTTGATGACGGAGACGGATCCCTGGCCGGAGGAAAGGCCCTTGTTCACCACGTAGACTTCATTGCGCGTAGGGCTGGCTGTAACCGCGACCGGGTTCACGCCCACAGGAAGCTCGCGATCAAGACGCACGTTGACGAGGTCATAGATGGACACTGTGCTGCTCGCGCCATTGGTCACATAGGCGTATTCGCGGTAGTTGGGTGGGTACTGAGGAAAGTCGTGGGGGCGACAGCCAGCGAGAGACAGGACAAGCAGGCAAACAGCAGAAAGGCGGCCGGCGTGGCCGCCTATCCGGGATAGCAGCGAGGCATTAGTTGTGCTTGCCGTCATGGGCATCCGTTGCGGCAGCCACGACGTGGACGCCGCGGGACAGGGTTCGATGCACCACTGGCGCGATCTGCTCGATCTGATTCATCATCTCCGCAAACTGGCCCGGGTAAATGGACTGCGGGCCGTCGGAGAGCGCTTTTTCCGGCTGGTGGTGCACCTCGACCAACACGCCATCAGCACCGGTTGCGATGGCTGCGCGCGCCATGGGCAATACGCTGTCGCGCCTGCCGGTGCCGTGGCTGGGATCGACCAGGATGGGCAGATGGCTGAGGCGCTGGACGGCAGGAATAATGCTGAGGTCGAGGGTGTTGCGCGTGTGGTCGGAGAAGGTGCGCACGCCGCGCTCGCACAGGATCACTTCGTAGTTGCCCTCGCTCATGATGTACTCGGCGGCCATGAGGAACTCGTCGAGAGTGGCGCTCATTCCGCGCTTGAGCAGTACCGGCTTGCGCAGGCGGCCGGCATGCTTGAGCAGCGAGAAGTTCTGCATATTGCGGGCGCCGATCTGGACCACGTCGGCCCACTCGGCGACCAGGTCAAGGGTCTCGTTGTCGATGGCTTCAGTGATGATGCGGAGGCCGAAAAGTTCGCGGATTTCCGCCATGATGCGGAGAGCTTCAACGCCGAGGCCTTGAAAGGCATACGGCGAGGTGCGGGGCTTGTAGGCGCCACCACGAAAGAATTGGGCGCCGGCGGCGGCGACCTGTTCAGCGATGGCGAGGGCCTGCTCTCGTGTCTCGATGGAACAGGGCCCCGCGACGACGGCCAAGTTGCGGCCACCAATGGTGGCATCCGTGCCTGGGAAGCGGATGATGGTGTCTTCTTCCTTGACGTCGCGGCTGGCCAGTTTATAGGGCTTGGAGACCCGGATGACTTCAGCGACTCCGGAGAGCGCTTCGATGTTTCCGCGATCCACTTCACCCTGATTCCCGGTGATGCCGATGGCGGTGCGCTGCGCTCCAGGCAGGGGATGAGCGCGGAATCCCAATGATTCAATGTGGTCGCAGACGGCCTGGATTTCTTCCGGCGTGGCCTGCGCCTTCATGACGACTAACATGCGGGGCCTCTCAAATCTAAAGTTTAGAGCATTTGCGGGAGCTTTGCGCCCCTCGTTTTTCGGCGATGCAGCCGATCAGTTCGCAAAGATCAGCGGGCACGATTCACTTTTCGTCCTTCGATGCGTTTTTCAGCGCGCCACCTGAGGCCGAGATAGGCGAGATAGCCGAGTTGCAAAGCCCAGGTTACGCAGTAGGCTGCGACGACAAACTGGTGATCGAGAATTGCTGCCTGATCCATTGTTCTCCTCGTTTTGGACGAGATTGGTGCTGATCTAGACGTTTGCCTCTAAAGCTTCCTGAGCTTCAGCGGCAGCGTTCATCTGATGTTTGCGTTCGACGTTGTAGCGCAGGAGGAGGATGAGCACTCCCCAGCAGAACCACGCGAGCATATTCCAAAGCAGGGCACCGACCATCGAGGCGGCCATGCCGGAGCCGGATGCGCCGCCGAAAACGGGCGCGGGATGCTGCGTACGCCACCAGCGGTTGGACATGTAGACGATGGGCACATCGAGGGCGCCAAAGATTCCGAGGACGGCGGCGAGAGTCTGCATCTGCGGACCGGCAGCAAAGCGGCGCAGCAGCAGGTAGCTGACATAAATGAGCCATAGGACGAGCGTTGTGGTCAGGCGGGCGTCCCACGTCCACCAGATGCCCCAGGCGCGGCGGCCCCATAGCGGTCCGGTGGTGAGAACGACGGTGCAAAAGATGACACCGACCTCAGCTCCGGCCAGGGCCCAGGCGTCGGCGATCTGCGCGCGCTCAGGATAGTTGCGGCGAAAGGCGAGGAATCCGATGGAGCCGAGCAGGCTGATTGCAAAGAACAGGAATGCCACCGAGGCGGATGGCACATGGTAGTAGATGATGCGGAAAATGTAGCCCTGCATCGCGTCGTCGGGCGCTACGTAGATGGCCTGATAGTAGCCCCAGAACATGAGGGCGATGGTGGTCGCGGCGAAAAGGCCGATGGCGAGTTTTTTCATTTCGGTTGATCCATGCCCGGGTGTTCCGGGCAAAGTTCCAATTTCGTGCTGAGGCGTTTCCAGTTTACGCCGGTGGCAGATCGTCAGTCTCCACCGGAAGGAGGAGATTGTTACTCCTATTCCGCGTGGAAGATGATGTCAAAGAGCAGCAAGCTAACGGTGGTGAAGATGATGTCGTAGCCCAGCAGCAGCTTGATCCAGATGAACGGGTCGCTGTCGCCGGTAAGAATGTTGGTGGTGGCCCGCACCATGGCCAGCAGGGCGGGAATGAAGATCGGAAAGAGAATTAATGAGAGCAGCAATTCGCGGTTGCGGCTGCGGATGGACAGGGCCGCGAAGAAGATTCCGTTGGCAACGAGCGCCCATGTTCCGAGCGGCAACACGATAGCCAGCAGCGAGGCCTGACCCTCGATATGCAGGTTGTAGAAGATAAGAAAGAGCGGTGCGAGGATGATCTGGACGACGGATACGAAGAGGAAATTGGCCAGCACCTTGGCGAGGTAGAGCTCAGCGCCGGGAGCTGGAGTCATGCGCTGGGCGTCCATGACCTGGTGGCGGATTTCGCGCGCCCAGGCCTGGTTGAGGGCGCTGACCGAGGCGAACATGGTGGCCACTGAGAGCACGCCCCCGGCAATTTCTCGGGAGAAGTCCCCGTGCGGGTCGAATGCGATGGAAAAGAGCACGACGACGAGCAGCGAGAAGAACAGCATGGAAACGAAGGCGTCGAGGGTTCGGAGTTCGATGCGCAGGTCCTTGACGAGATGGGTCCACAGGGCGCGCGGCATCAGGAGCGGCCTTCCGGGTCATTAGGAGTATTTTCCGAGGTCTCAGGACCCAGATCTGGGGCACCCGGCGTGTTTCTGGTGGCGAACTTTGTCAGGTCGGCGGTCTGAACTGAGACTTCGAGGGCCTCGGCGGCGCGAAGGTAATCCTCGGGGCTCAGGATCAACTGCGTACCCCGGGTTCCGGCGGATACGCTGATTTGATCGAAGAGGATCGCGGTTTCATCCACGAAGACGGGATAGGGCTTCCTGGCGCCGAAGATGGTGACGCCACCACGCAGATAGCCGGTGAGGGGCTGTACGTCTTTGAGGGGCGCCATTTCGGTCTTGCGCAGGCCAGAGGCACGAGCCAGCTTCTTGAAGTCGAGCTCGGCGTCGCCGGGAATGACGGCAAAGACATAAACCCCTGAGCCTCCCGATGTCAGTAATGTTTTGAAAACCTGTTCGGCGGGCATGCCGATCTTCTTTGCGACGGTGATGGCGGACAAGTCTTCCGGGTCCACTTCGTACTCGCGCAGTTCGAAGGGAATGCCCAGACTCTCAAGAAATCGTGCGCCGTTGGTTTTCATAGGGTAGGGTTCCCCGGCTCGAACGAGGCGACCCGACCGGCGCGCAATGCGAGGACCCAGTCGGCGATGGGGGCGGCAGATTCTCGCTGGTGAGTGGTGATGACGATGGTGCGGTTGTGCTGGCGAATGCCGGCCAGTAACTCGACCATCTGGCGAACCGACTCGACATCCATGTTGGAAAAAGGCTCGTCGAGCAGGAGCAATTCCGGTACTGGAAGCAGAACACGGGCCAGCGAAGTGCGCTGACGCATGCCCTGCGAGTATTGGCCGAAAGTACGCGTCAATTCAGGGTCTAGTCCCACCTGGCGGAGCGCCTCCGCGGGGGCAAGGCAGGAGCGGCCGGGATAAAGGCTGCGAAAATAACTGAGGTTCTCCTGCGCGGTCAGTTCGTCGTAGAGCATGGGGGCGTGGCTCATGTAGCCGATGCGCTCGCGGGCATCGTGCGGCTCAAGGCTGCCAAAGACCTTCACGGTACCGTGAGAAGGGCGAAGCAGGCCGGCGAGAATGCGCAGGAGCGTGGATTTGCCTGCGCCATTCTCACCGATGAGGACGTAGCAACGACCGGGCTCGAGGTCGACTGAGACCTGGCGGAGCGCGGCAAACGAGCCAAAGAGTTTGGATACCTGTTCGAGGCGGGCGCAGAGGGTGGAGCTGGCGGCCTCAGGGGCTAGCGCGGTCATTCTTGGTCAGTCGGCGGCGGATTGGCGGTCGGCATGTAAGGCGGGCGCGTTGCCAGCTGCCCGCGGATTCGTCGTGGTCTTCGCAGGAGCCGCAGTGGGCGCTTGGCCGGGTTGCGCCGGCGCATACTTGCTGGCGCACTTGGCCTGGAGGACTGAGGCGTGGAAGACGCCGTCGCGTCCATAGGTTCCTTCGGCCAGAGCTTGTGCATCGTCCTTGAATGTGTCCGGGGGCGGTTCAGAGCCCTTATAGACCACCTTAAGCAAGTGACCTGAGGCGGCCTTGGGCGAGTGGCTCTCAAACTCGTTGAGAAGGAACGTGACATGGGGGCCATCGTGCTCAATGGAGCCGGGCTTGACGAAGCCCTCAACGCGCAAGTTGCTCGAATAGGCCTTGTTGCCCATGCCGCCTAGCTCGGCGATGGTCACGTAGTAACTCTTGCTTGCTTGCGCGCCGGTAATGGCAAGCCAACCAATAGTGCCTACGATAACGGCAATTGCAGTTCCGATGCGCCACGAATTAGAGGAAATCTTCATGTCAATTCTTAACGATACGAGTCCGATAGGGCCGGGTCAACCGTTGGGCGCATGTTGTGTGACACAAATCACACTCGCGGTAGGGGCGTTTCCGGCGCGCAGGGGGAGGTATTTGAGCCTCAATGCGCGGAGTCAAGGGTTTGCGCGGCTCGATCCAGTGCTTGCGTAAGCACCGTTATCTGCTGGGCGGCCAAGGTTGCATCTTTGGCGTCGATGGCTTCGTTGACCCCGGGAATGACCACGGCAGCGTAGCCGGTGTACTCGCCAGGGGCGTAGATGGTGTGGCGATACCAAGGCCTGTTGGGGAGTCCGGCTGGGGAGAGAAGGGCGGTCTCGACCTGGCGCAGGGCTTGGTTCAACTGAGCGATATTGCCCGAGGGGACGGCCTGGAGAGCGTGGACTTTTGACGCTGCGGCGGTAAAGCGGGCATTGGCGGCTTGCGCCGGAGCGAAATCGAGTGAACCCATGCCGGCGTCGGCGGCCTTCCGCTTTGCGGCGTCGAGATAGGACCCAATTTCGCGTGCGTAGGCCCCATAGTCGTAGGGCAATACATCGGCATCGGCCATGCGCAGCGCTTCAAGGCCAAAGACACGA
Source organism: uncultured Acidobacteriaceae bacterium (assembly GCA_963800145.1). Classification (GTDB taxonomy): domain Bacteria; phylum Acidobacteriota; class Terriglobia; order Terriglobales; family Acidobacteriaceae; genus Telmatobacter. The sequence continues at coordinate 1,791,458 of CAWCZX010000003.1, forward strand.
GCCATTTCCTGAAGGTAGACAAAGTGCGGATCGGCGTTTTGAGTGAACCAGGCAAAGTCGTCGAATGTGGAGTGATAGACGCCATAAGGGCCTTCAGACCCGACATCGGTGGAAGGTACGCCCGCATGCTGCAGGAATGGCGTGAAGTCCGAGCCTGAGCCGAGGTCGCTGACGTGGACTTCTTCGCCCGGCTGAGGCGGGGCGTTGGAGGCGCGATGTTCATTGTCCTTAGTACCGTTGAGCCGCCATTCCTGGTAGACCGTGCCGCCCATGGGGCTGGGAACGGCTCGCGCAATCTCTCGAACGAATTGCTTCAGAGAGGGGACGGCGGCGGCTGTGAATTCCGGGCCGGAGACGCCCACGTCGGTGTTGAAGTAGGCGACTGCATGGTCGAGAGCGTGGGCCTGCTGCTCGACCCATTCGGTGGAACCGATCAGCCCTTCCTCCTCGGCGTCCCAACTGCAAAACACCATGGTGCGCCTTGGGCGCCAGCCCTGCTGGAGCAGCGCGCCGATGCCATGCACCGCCTCGAGCATGGCGGCAGTCCCGCTATTGGGATCGACCGCGCCGTAAACCCAGGCATCGCGATGGTTGCCGTTGATGACCCATTCGTCGGGGTATTCGGAGCCCTTGATTTTGCCGATCACGTCCCAGATGATGCGGCGCTGGTAGTCCTGCTGCGAGACGAGATGAACGCGGACTCCGCTCAGCGCCGAGGTGGTAACGAAAAGGCAGAGCACCCTGCCATCCTTGCGGCACGCCGGGGCCTTTCAGAGCCTGCAAAATGGGCGCCGCGTCGTGATAGCTGATGGGGATGGAGATGATGTGAGGCTGGTTGCCCTGGGCGCCGCTGGCGGAGGTGTCGCGGGCGGAGTCGGGAAGGTCGGGCGTCGAGGCCACACCGGGGGTCTCGGGGTCGCCGGGATACTTGAACAGATATTGCACAGAGCCGCGCTGCACGCCGGTTGCAGGGCGCCAGGGGCCGTTGGGATAGGCATCGCCTTTGAAATAGCCGTCGTCCTGGGGGTCGGAGTAGATGAGCACGCCGACGGCGCCGCGCTGCTCGGCCAGGTAAACTTTGACTCCGCGAAAGTTGGCCCCGTAGCGGGCGAGGACGATCTTGCCGTGCAGATCGATGTGCTGGGATCGGCGAGTTGATTGAAGTCCTCAAGCCGGCCGTAGTTGGCATAGACCACCGGAGCCGTTACATCTCCTGATCCAGAAGAGCCGTTGAAAGGCATCACGACACGTGGATCATCCTGGTAGGGGTCGCCCTCTACATGCTCGCGAGTGGGGCCGGTCATGAGCAGCTTGCCAGTGGCGTCATGGGCTTCGACGCGCACCACTTTGGGCCAGTTAAGCAACACGCGATAGGGCACGATCTCGGTGTCAAGGCCTGCGGCGCGGAACTTGTCTGCAACGTAAGAGAGCCGTCTTGTGGTCCTCGGGCGTGGCTGCCATGTGAGGCTCGGCGGTCAGTGTTTTCAGTTCCTCTCCGGCGAGTTTGGCGTCTGGAACGGCAAGGAACTTGGCCTCGATGGCCGACTCTCCGGCGAAGTCGCTATAGCCGAAGGTCGCCGATGGCCGGATCTGCGCAGAAATGGGTTTGAACTGGTGCCCGGGAAGGAGAGCGAGAAGCAGAAGGACAATCGAAGACTTACGAATGAGCATGAAGGAAGCCCTTGGAGGTTCGTTGTTAGGAAAGTCCCGAGTGGCAAGCGGGCCGATGGTAAACGGCTGCGTTAACAATTTAGCCACAGCTTACACTAACCACCTGGGGGAACCGTTCTGAGCACCGAACCGCCGTTGGAAGAGGATTATCCGAATGCCGCGTCGGAAGAGGATGCGGCGGTAGCCCAGGCGCTGGCCCTCGCCGAGACCAGCGGGCTGCCCCAGATCGTGCGCGCCTTGCGCAACCCCAATTTCCGACTCTTCTGGAGCGGCAATTTTCTCTCGAACATTGGCACGTGGATGCAGAACGTGGCCCAGGGCTGGCTGGTGCTGGAGCTGACCAACTCTGCCTTCTGGCTCGGGGTGGTGGGGTTCGCGGGGTCAATTCCGTTTTTGTTTTTCACGCTGTTCGGCGGTGTGATTGCGGATCGCGTCGACAAGCGGAGACTGCTGATCGTGACGCAGTCGGTGATGATGGTGCTGGCCTTCATACTGGCGGCGCTGGCGTGGTTCAAAGTGATTACGGTCTGGGAGGTGGCGGTGATTGCTTTCCTCAATGGCACGGCGATGGCAATGAACGCGCCGAGCTACCAGGCGCTGGTTCCGCGACTGGTGAAGCGCGAGGACCTGACCAACGCGATCGCGCTCAACTCCGCGCAGTTCAACATGTCGCGCATTCTGGGGCCCACGCTGGGCGGTTACGCGATGGTGCTGCTGGGCGTGGCCGGCAACTTCTTCCTCAACGGCATTAGCTTCCTGGCCGTACTTTGGGCATTGACCCGCATCCGCTATCCCGAAGCGGCACCCACTCGACACAAGAGCATGTGGGCCAGCCTGCACGCCGGATTTGCCTATGTGCGCAGCAATCCGCAAATGCTGGTCCTGGTCTGGTTGACCGCCGTCGTCAGCTTTCTGGGCATTCCTTTCATCACCTTTATTCCCTACTTTGCGAAGATCCAGTTGCACGCGGGAGAAAGCGGCCTGGGGTGGCTGCTGGCGGCCTCGGGTGCGGGAGCCGTGTTGGGTGCTGTGACGGTTGCAGCCAAGGGCATGCTGCGCCATCGCGGGGCGGTGGTCGCGTTCGGGGGAGTGATCTTCTTCCTGGTAATCATCTGCTTTTGCTACTCACAGAGCTTTGTGCTGTCGGAGTTTCTTGGGCTCTTCGAGGGGTACAGCGCAATTCTGATGATCTCTTCGTTCAACGTATCTATTCAGCATTTGTCGTCAGACGAAATGCGGGGGCGGACGATGAGCATCTATGCCACAAGCTTTCTGGGGCTTCCGCCGGTGGGCGCGCTGCTGGCCGGTGAACTGTCACGCCACATTCCGACGGGCCATGCATTGGCCATAATGGCCGGGCTGGGAGCGCTGATCTTTCTCGGCTTCTATACCTTTTCGCGGCCGCTGCGGGAATTGGACTGAACGCCGGCTGATACACTTTCGGCGAATCCAGGAAGCCAAGAATCGGAGATTCGAATTGAAAAACCTGCGGATGCAGACCGTTTGCCTTGCACTCTTTTGTGTCGCGATTTCGACCTTTTCTCATGCACAAACTCCGGGGTCGCCGTTCGTCTCTGCCTGGCACGATGGCGGATTCAGGGTCGACGTGCCCGGAGTCATCGGGCGCTCGGACATCGTTCTGGGAAGAGCGAATCGGGACGCGGGCGAGGCGATGCCACTGGGGAACGGAAAGCTTGGCGTAGCGGTCTGGTCTGCCGATGGATTCACGGCACAACTAAATCGAAACGACACGATGCCGGATCGCCTGTCGCCGGGGCAGGTGACGATTCCGGGGTTAGCTGCGCTGACGGGCGCGAAGGATTACGCGGGGCGGCTCGATCTTTACCATGGCGAATTTCGCGAGCAAGGCGGCGGGATGGCAGCGACGGCATTCGTCGAGCCGGATTCGGATGCGCTTATTGTCGACGTGACTGGCGCGAATCCAAACGAGCAGCAAACTGCGCTGTTGAAGCTTTGGGCGCCGCGCACGCCACAGGCGGCGGCCCAGGGTCGGGCGGGCCTGCTTTCGCAAGCATGGGTGGATAACAAGAATCCGGGTGCGTCGGGACGCGCATTTGGAACGCTTTCAGCCATTACGGCGCAGGGCCGCGGTGTTTCCGCTGCGGTTACTGATCCCCTGACTGTCACAGTTTCATTCAAGCCTTTCGAGGATGGACATTTTCGGGTCATCGTCGCGGTTCCGCGCTACGACGGGTCGGGAGATGTGGAGAAAATTGCTGACAGATCTCTTTTCGCGCAGCCGGGCACCGCGCACCGAGACTGGTGGGAGGCGTTCTGGGAACGCGCTGCGATGATCAAGATCACTTCAAAAGATGGAGCCGGAGAGTACATGGAGAATCTCCGCAACATCTATTTTTATGTCGCTGCGATCGAGAAGGGGACGGAATATCCTGGCTCGCAGGCGGGCATCGCAGACATGATTTCAGCGGCGCGCGACGAGCATCGATGGGATCCGTCGGCATTCTGGCATTGGAATCTGCGAATGCAGATTGCGGCGAACGTTGGAGCGGGGCTGACGGAACTGAATGAGCCATATTTCAATCTTTACCGCGAGGATCTGGCGAACATCGAGAACTGGACGAAGGAGCACATGAAGGGTCTGCCCGGCGTCTGCGTGCCGGAGACGATGCGCTTCAACGGGCCGGGCATCGAGTACGAATCCGCCTGGAAGCCGATCGCCATGGGGCTGAATTGCGATGCAGGCTTCAAGCCCTATTACAATGCACGGACACTCTCGACAGGCGCCGAGGTATCGCTCTGGGTATGGCAGCAGTACCTCGCGACGAACGACCGCCAATTTCTCGCGGAGAATTATCCGTTGATGGCTTCCTCTGCCCGCTTTCTTCTTGCCTACCAGAAAGTGGGTTCAGATGGAAATCTGCATACAAATCCCTCGAACGCGCACGAGACGCAATGGGACGTGACCGATCCGACGACAGACATAGCGGCGATCACGGCTCTTTATCCGGCGACGATTCAGGCGGCCCAGTTGCTGGGGAAAGATGCTGACTTGGTGCGGCAGTTGAAGGCAGCGCTGCCGAAGACGCCAGCTTTGCCGCGAACCCAAGCGACAGGCGCCCGCACGCTGTTGCCGCCTTCCGCCGATTCCGATGGAGCAGATGTGATTGCAGAATCTTATCTTCCCGGCGCGGAAGTTCATAACGTCGAGAACATCGGACTTGAGCCGGTCTGGCCGTATGGGTTAATCGGCGACACATCCCCCTTGTTCGCACTCGCACAGCGCACCTATGCGCATCGCCCAAACGTAGCCAACATTGACTGGTGCTTTGATCCGATTCAAGCCGCACGTCTCAAAATGGGCACAGAAGTTGGGTCAACTCTCATCCAGATCACGGAGAAAGTGCAGAATTTTGTGAATGGCATGGCCAAGTGGGAACCCACGGCCAAAGAGTTTTACGTGGAACAGACGGGCGTGGTTGCGGACGCTTTGCAGGAGGCGCTGGTTCAGGACTATGACGGGGTGATTCGGATTGCTCCCGCGATTCCGCCAGGGTGGGATTTTGATGGCAGCGTGTATGTTCGCGGGAAGAGCAAAGTCGACGTTCAGATCAGGAACGGCTCGATTCGCAATGTCGTGATCGAGGCGGGAACGACAGGGTCGATCCGGATGCGGAATCCGTGGCCGGGCAAGCCGGTGGATGTGATTTCCGGAAGAGATGGCATGATGCCGGTGAACGGCACTACCGGGCGGCTTATCGAATTTGCGGGAGTTGCCGGCACAAGCTACCTGATCGAAAGCCGCGAAGCGCCCGTCGCCAAGGATGGGTTTGCACCGGTGGGCGGCAAGCCCGCAAGTGCGGCGAAGAAACTGGGGCCGGTTCAGATTGGGCTTTTCCGCGACGGACGATGAGGTGCGCGCAGCGCGCCCTTGGGACAGAACACTAGGCCACCAACTGGGTGCAATGTGCGCAGCGCTTGGCGGCCAGGGGAATTTCGCTCTGGCACTCGGGGCAGGTCTTCGTAGACGGCGGGGCTTCGGGTATCGGCTTCTTGAAGCGGGCCATCAAGGAATTCACGGGCAGCACGATGGCAAAGTAGACCGTTCCCGCCACGATGAGGAACGAGACGATCGCATTGAAGAAGTTGCCAATTTTGATATGGCCGCCGTGGACATCAAGGATGACGCTGCTGAAGTCGGGCTTGCCTACAATCGCGGCGATCAGCGGGTTCAGAACATCGCCGACGAGCGAATTGACGACGCCAGTGAAGGCCGCGCCAATGATAACGGCAACGGCCAGGTCCATGACGTTGCCACGCAGAATGAAATCACGAAAGCCTTTCAGCATCTTTTCCTCCCGCACGTCTTCCTTATACCGGTTTCACCGCCTGCATTTTGTTGAACTGGACCCCTGGAAACACCGGTTCGACAGGCGCTCAGCCCATGCTACACGTCCAGCGCCAGAATGACAGAGTGAAATTTGCGTTAGACCCGAGCGGCTTCCCCGTATGATCCGAGGTGTGTCGCCCTGAAATCCGTGCGTCTGTTTGCGGTCTCGGCTTTGGAAACAGCAGGTGCGGAACCACGCAGTTATGAATACGCAAGCAGGACGACAATCATGGTGAGAATCAACAGGTCGGTGTAGAGGAATATGAGCACCCCGGCATGGTATAGGCTCCATTTGCGTTGCAGGCAACGAGCGGTTTCGCCCATGCCCCAGGCAGCGACCACCAGGGCCGCGAACTGCCAGCGCGAGCCGTGCAGATTCTCGATATATGGAAAGCCGGCAAGGCGCAAGCTGGCCATGAACGCGCCGAGGGAAAGAATGACGGCGCGAACCAGAGATTTTTGCCGCAAGCGGAAGATGGCCAGGAGAGGAACCACAATTCTTACAACTGTAGAGGCTCAGCCCGGAGCGCAACCAGAGTTGGAGTGGCCTGTTTAGTTTTGTGCGGAGGCACCGCTACCTACACCCCACAGACGAAGACCTATCCGTGGGGAACCCGGCTCTCCACCCCACGGACAAAGGCCTGTCCACCCCGGTCCTGATGGTCGCGTCGACTTTGAGGCTCCGGCCTCGCGGTGAAGTCACCCTGGTTTCGCTTTAACCGGCCACCATCTCCATCTCTTTCAGGCTTTCGGTAAAGGGGGCGCGCAGAACGCCGCGCTCGGTAATGATCGCAGTGATGTATTTGGCTGGAGTTACATCGAAGGCCGGGTTACAGACACCGACGCCGTTGGGCGTAAGCTGCTTGCCGCCATGATGCGTGACTTCGATCGCACTGCGCTCTTCAATCGGGATGGCGTCTCCAGTGGCCGTAGCTCTATCGATCGTCGACCAGGGTGCGGCCACATAGAAAGGGATGCCGTGCTCTTTGGCGAGGATGGCAACGTTGTAGGTGCCAATCTTGTTGGCAGTGTCGCCATTGGCGGCGATGCGGTCCGCGCCTACTACGACGGCGTGGATGCGGCCCCTGCGCATGAGGCTGGCGGCCATGTTGTCGCAGATGACGGTGGTGTCGATGCCGTCGGCCATGAGTTCCCAGGCGGTGAGGCGCGCGCCTTGAAGGAAGGGCCGGGTTTCGTCGGCGAAGACATGAATGCGCTTGCCCTGCTCCACGGCCGACCGAATGACGCCGAGCGCGGTGCCGTAGCCGCAGGTAGCGAGAGCTCCGGCGTTGCAGTGAGTCAGGACGCCGGCTTCATCGGGCAATAGAGTGCCACCGAACTCGCCCATCGCCTTGCATGCGGCAATGTCTTCCTCGTACATTGCATGCGCTTCGGCGAGTAATTTCTCTTTGACTTGGGAGAGTGTTGCGCCGGACGTCTGCAGGCGAGTGAATAGCCGCTTCATGCGATCGATGGCCCAGAAGAGGTTGACTGCAGTTGGCCGGGTTCCCGCGAGGCAGGCGCAAATTTTCCCGAACTCGGGCGCGAATTCCTGCGAGGTTGCGGCGGTCGAGTTCATTGCGCCAAGCACGATGCCGTAAGCTGCAGAGACACCAATGGCAGGCGCTCCGCGAACTACCATGGTGACGATGACATCGGCCACTTGTTCATGCGTTGTGGCGAGCACGTAGCTCTCTTCGAGCGGCAGCTTGGTCTGATCGATGAAGCGGACGCCTTCGGGGGTCCAGGCAAGGGTAGGAATCATGCAATTTCAGTGTAAACTGCTGCCGTTGAGGAGAGGCGAGAAAGCTTGTTCTGAAAACCTTTTCATTTTCCACTGGACGCACCTCTATCCTGCCTCGTAAAGTTGTTGCGTATTCCAATCGCTCACGTCCCCGGTGCTCGATTGAAGGAGCAGTCTTGAAACTCACGTCCGTCGATTGGCTGATCATGCTGTTGTATTTCATGTTTGTGCTGGGCATCGGCTTTGCCCTGAAGCGCTACATGAAGACAAGCAAAGACTTCTTCCAGGCCGGCCGCGCCCTACCGGCGTGGATTTGCGGGCTGGCCTTCATCAGTGCCAATCTGGGCGCGCAGGAAGTGATCGGCATGGGCGCGTCGGGCGCCAAGTATGGCCTTGAGACCGCGCAGTTCTACGGTATCGGGGCCATTCCCGCCATGATTTTCGTAGGCATCTTCATGATGCCTTTTTACTACGGCTCGAAAGCGCGCTCAGTGCCGGAGTTTTTGAGGCTGCGCTACGACGAGAAGACGCGCGCGCTGAACGCCTGCTCATTTGCGGTGATGACGGTTTTCAGTTCCGGCATATCGATGTATGCCATGGCCCGGCTGGTTCAAGCGCTGCATATCTTTGACCGGCTCTTTGAAGCGGTCGGCGTGCCCTCAGGAGGCATCTTCACATTCGCGATTTTCCTGTCGGCGATCATCGTGTTGCTCTACATTTTTCTGGGCGGGCTCACGAGCGCCATTTATAACGAAGTGCTGCAATTCTTCCTCATCATTGCCGGATTTCTGCCGCTGGTACTCCTCGGGCTCAAGAACATAGGCGGATGGAGTGGTTTGAAGGCTGCGCTTCCAGTCCAATACATGCACGAGTGGAAAGGCGTGATGCACGCCAGCACTAACCCCATGGGCATCGACATCATCGGGATCGGCATGGGCCTTGGATTCGTGCTCGGCTCCGGATACTGGTGCACGGATTTTCTTGTGATTCAGACCGCGATGGCTTCAAAGAACATGGACTCGGCACGCCGCGTTCCGCTCATTGCGGCAGTGCCGAAGATGGTCTTTCCATTCCTCGTGATTCTGCCTGGCCTGCTGGCTATCGGGTTAGCTACGCCGCATACCACAACGGTGGTTCGCAATGTGAACGGTGTCATTTATCACGAAACGACGGTGGTTTCAAAAGAGGTGGAGGAAGGGCGTGGGCTAGTTCCCGCCAAGGTCAATCCTGTTACCGGCAAGGCAATGCTAGACGCCAGTGGGCACCCGTTGCTGGACTATGACATGGCTACGCCTAATCTGCTGCTGCATTACTTTCCCACGGGGGTTCTGGGCCTGGGTTTGACGGCGCTTCTGGCGAGTTTTATGAGCGGCATGGCAGGCAACGTTACGGCGTTCAATACTGTGTTTACCTACGATCTGTACCAGTCCTATATCCACAAAGGCGCCAGCGACAAGCACTATCTCGCGGTTGGACGATGGGCAACTGTCGGCGGGATTCTGCTCTCAATTGGAACGGCATTTGCCGTCATCAGCTTCAACAACATTCTCGATATTTTGCAGCTTGTCTTCTCAATTGTGAATGCGCCGCTTTTCGCAACCTTCCTGCTGGGCATGTTCTCAAAGCGGACCACCGGCCATGGAGCGTTTGCAGGGCTTCTTGCGGGCACAACTGCGGCCTTGCTGCACCACGGGCTCACACTTCCGATCGAGGCGCGTCCCGGAATTCACGGCGGATGGATCACGGTTCTGCACCACTATCCAAGCGACATGGCGCAGAATTTTTACGGCGCCATTTTTGCATTCAGTATCAATTTCGTTGTCGCCGTCGTGGTGAGTATGTTCACCAAGCCGCGGCCTGAGTCGGAACTTGTTGGCCTGGTGCACTCACTCACACCTAAACCACCGCGCCTGCACTCGCAGTGGTGGAAGAGCCCGGAAGCGCTTGCCGCTGCCATTCTGATTTGCGCGATCGCCATCAACATCTTCCTGGCCTGAGGAGGGGGAAAACTATGCAACTGGATTTGCGGATTCCGATGGGATTGATGTTCACGTTGACCGGTTTAATCCTGACCCTCTTCGGACTGGCCACTAACGGCAACGTGGAACTCTATGCCAAGAGCCTGGGTATCAATGCCAACTTATGGTGGGGCCTGGTGCTACTGGCCTTCGGGCTCACCATGTTCCTGATGGGACAGAGGAGCCAGAGAAAGCTCGCTAAATCGCCGCCGGAACCGGTGGAAGAAGGCGCAGCGCGGCGGGGACATTGAAGAGCAGAGATCAGTGAGCGGGTCCCGGGAACAAAGAGCCCTTCGTCGCTGGGCCAGGATCCGCGCTGTCCAACGCCGGTGGTGCCATAGGGCATCTTTATTGAATTGCACGGCATGACTTTCTCGTAAGAGCTCTTCTCGATCATCGCGTATTGAAACGGTATTCATCTCCGGCCCGGTACACTTGAAGTGAGTCCGAGATGAAGCGCAAGACAATTGAACATTATGAGATTCTCCGCCGGTTGGGCGCCGGAGGCAGCGGGGTGGTCTATCTGGCCAACGACACGCTGTTGCAGCGCCCCGTGGTGCTCAAGATATTGCGCACCGGCCTTCTGTCGGCGCAGCAACTGAGAACCACTGTGCTGCGCGAGGCGCGGTTGGCTTCTGCTATTGAGCATCCCAATGTATGCGCCATTTACGAAGTCGGTGAGTCTGGCGATGAGGGCTACATTGTGATGCAGTACGTGCCGGGTCAATCCTTGGACCGACTCATTGCGCGCGGGCCCGCCAGTCCGCAGCTCGTGCTTTCAGTGGGGATTCAAATTGCGGACGGGTTGCAGGCGGCACATTCGCTGGGCATCTTTCACCGCGATCTGAAGCCGCAAAACGTAATGCTGACCGACGGCGGTCTGGTGAAGATTCTCGATTTCGGCCTGGCTCGCCGCCTGCGTCCCGAAGATGCGAGCTTTGACCCGAGCAAACCGGGGCTAGCCAAGGACGCCTCTGTCGCAGCGACGTATACCGCGCGCGGTGGAACCATCCGCTATATGGCGCCAGAGCAATTCGTAACCGGGCAATCGAGTGTGCAGTCGGATGTTTGGGCGCTGGGTGTGATTCTGTTTGAACTTACCAGTGGGCGGCATCCTTTCACCCGTCCCGATGTGGAGGATTTCCAAGCTATTCGAGCCATCCAGTTCTCTGACCCAGCTAACCTGGACGAGATCGTCCCACAAATCTATCCCGAATTGAAGAGCGTGATTACCGCGTGCCTCGAGAAAAATCCAGCGTCACGATACGCATCGGCGGCCGAGGTGCGCGAGGCACTCAAGACGATCATGAAGGCGATGCAGATCGAAACCGGCATCATTCCGGGCGAAGCTGCGGCCAACCTGCCTACCACGGGAGCCGAAGCGGAAAAGCGAGCGACGGGTTTTTTGTCGATGCTGGCCGAACGATTCCGCGAATCGGCGAGCGACAAGGCACCGCAAAACTCGCTTGTGGTTCTGCCCTTCGCGAATCTTGGTGCAACGGAGGTGGCTCCGCTTTACGGGTACGCGCTGGCCGATGCAATCGCGGCTCGGCTGGCGCGCATTCCGGCTCTCGTGGTGCGGCCGTCAAGCACGCTGATGTCGCTTCCTATCTCCCAAATGGATCCCCTTTCTGTCGGTCAACAATTGCTGGTCTCATATGTGCTGGCGGGTAGTTTTGTGCGATCCGATACCGGGTTTGATCTCAACTGGCAGCTACTCGACGTGGGCTCGCAAAGCGTGCGCTCCGGCGGAGCGATCCAGGTGGCTTCACTTGACCTGATCGCCGTGCAGACTGAAATCTCGAACGAGGTGTTTGCCGCGTTGCATGGGCTCAGCGCCGCCAGCAGCATTGAAGGCGCGCAGAATGATGCAACGCGCATGGGCCCGCGTGAGGCTTCGTTGCCTGGGCCGGAGAGCGAGAAGTACTTGCAGGCGCGCGCGATGCTGAGTTCGTTCATGGTGCGTACCGGCTCTCGCCTTGACTTAGACCGGGCGCATGCGCTCTTCGCTGAAGTCACCGGCAAAGATCCGGAATTTGCGGCCGGGTGGAGCGGCCTTGGAATTGCGGAACTGCAATATGTGCGCCATGGTTTTGGCGGGCAGATTCACGTGATGCACGCGCGGCGCGCGTTTGATGAAGCGCTCAGACTCGACCCGGCTTCGATCGAAGCCAATCTTTATCGGATTTACATGCTGCTTTCGCGCGGCGAGAAGGAGTCGGCTCGGCACGGCATCGCTAATCTGCTGGCATCGGCAGGCAACGATTGGAATGTGCACATGGTGGCCGGGCTCGCGTTGCGCGGGGATGGCATGTATGAAGAGGCGCTGCAACAATTCAGCAAAGCATTGAAGTTGAATCCCGCCAACGCCGCGATCCTGTATAACCATCGCGCGCGTGTCTACCAGTACCAGAATCAAATTGAATTGGCTGGCGATGAGTTGGAAAAGGGACTAGCGTTGGAACCGCGCCACCCTCTGTTGCGCACGTCGGCGGGATACCAGCAGATGCGCCTGGGAAACCTGGAAGCGGCGATCGAGATTCTGGAAGGCGTTGTACGCGATGACAGTTCGCTGCGCATTGCCGTGCCGACACTGGCTTTGTGTTATGTGCAGGTGGGAGAGCGTGAACGTGCCGCGGCGCAATTGAAAGATGACACGCTGGCTGCTGCCGAGGCGGACAGTGAGATGGCTTATCGGCTTGCGACGTACTTCGCCGTTGAAGGCGATTCCAGCGAAGCGCTGCATTGGCTGCGACGTGCCATCTACCTGGGCAATGAGAATTATCCCTGGTTTCAGAAGAACCCCGCCTGGAACAACTTGCGCACCAATTCTGACTTTGAACGGATTCTCGACGACTTGAAGAAGGGATTTCGCAAGAACCAGAAAACGTGGAAGCGCTTGCTGGAGCAGGTTCCTCCCGAAAGCGAATAGCTCGTCGGGAAGCTACTTCCATGTTCCCGTGGCCTATGGCGGGCGGAGATACATTGGGGGAAAAAACATCTTTGGTGCAGTGTCGCGGGCAACGATAATTCAGCGGGCGTCATCTAAGAGCCCATACAGTCATGCGTGAGGAGCCCGACCGCGAGCAAATCGATCGCTTTATCCTGGACGAAATTGATTCCGTTCCACAATTGGAAGCCTTGCTGCTTATCTGGAACAATCGCCCAAAAGAATGGTCCTTCGAGGATATGGCGAAAGCTCTGTACGTACCGAACGATATTGCCCAGATTATTCTAAGAGATCTTGTCACCCGCCGGCTTATCGTTGAGGTCTCCGGCAGCCGGGGTCAATACGCAATACTTGCCGAATCCACTGAAAAGGAAGTCATGCTGGCGGCACTCGACCAGACGTACCGGCGCGAACTCGTCCGCATCTCGACCATGATCCACTCCAAAGCCTCGCGAGCGGTGCGGGACTTCGCCCGGGCGTTTCGCTTCACAAAGGACTGAGCCAGTATGGGACCTGCCGTTTACATTTTGGGCACTCTGGTTTGTTTGGCTTCGGCGGTGCTGCTCCTGCGCGGGTACTTTCAAGGCGGGCATCGGCTGCTGCTGTGGAGTGGCCTGTGCTTCATCGGGCTCACGTGCGCCAACTTCCTTCTTTTCCTCGATCTCGTGATTCTCACCAATGTGGATCTCTACGTCTGGCGCCTGGGCGCAACAGCGCTCTCGATGCTTCTGCTGTTGTATGGACTGATTTGGGAAGGGAGTGAGTGAGATGATTACGGGATTTCTTCTCGGTGTGATTGCCACATCATCTCTCATCGCCGGCATGTTCTTCCTCAAGTTCTGGCGGCGCACCCACGATGTTCTCTTTCTTGCGTTCGGATCCGCTTTTCTCATCGAGGCATTCAACCGTGTGACGCTGCTATTCGTTGCCCATCCCAACGAGGCAAGTCCTTGGTTCTACATGGTGCGCCTGTTCGCCTTTCTCCTGATTCTTGCAGGCATCCTCAAAAAGAACTATGGCGGCGGTTAAGCTGAATGGGCTGTTACTTACCGGGCAGAATCCGAGTGGATTCATGGCTTCGTTCCCACGACCACAAGCGTGAAATCGGTCGAGGCAGTTTGCCCGGCGGAGTTCACCGTGACGGTCGGCGTGTAAGTGCCCAGCGGGGCGGCCGTGCTCGCGACAAAGGTTAGATTTCCCGATGGATTGGTGTCGGAAGCGGCGTATGTCTCCTGAATGCCGGTTGGCAGGCCTCTGATGAAGACGAGCGCCGTCTCGCTGGTAGAGGTGATGCTGATCGGCACAATAACAGGCGTTCCGTCCTGGGATACGACAACCGTAGACCTCACGACGGAAACAGAAATTGGCACTTGCGAAGACGTTGAGCCGCTTCCGCCGCATCCAACCGCGGCTAGCGCGGTAAATGCGATGACACTGCTAAGGATCGGGCTAACAGCTCGAACGATGGAGTGCATGAACGACTCTACTCAATGTGAACTGGAATTTTAAGAAATCAGAAGCCAATGAATGAAAGAAAAGCTCAACCCGCACCCGAGGTCCGCATTTTAATCATGCGACAGCGCCCTGATCAAGCGAAAGTGCGAGGTTGGACGGACCGCGGCCGGATCAAGGTTCAAGGATTCACCTCGAGACGACGAGACGCCGCAGGGAGGTGAATCCGAATGCAACCGACAATTACTTCAGGCTAATGGTGGTCTTCAAAGGCAGGTTCTGCGATGAACCGCCTACCATGATGGTGTAGTCTCCGGGAACTAGTGTCCACCCATCTTTCGCCTCGTCGAAGATCGACAGATACTTGGGATCGACTTCAACAGTCACGGTCTGCTTTTCTCCGGCGGCAAGATTGACCTTGCTGAAACCTACCAATCGCTTGGGAGGTTCCTCCGTGCCGGCAGGCAGGGCCGCATAGACTTCCGCGATTTCAGCGCCAGCGCGCGAACCTGTATTGGCGAGGGTGAAGCTTACCTTCACCTTATCCCCGGGAGTTACGGTCAGTCCTGAATAACGATAGGTCGTGTAAGACAGTCCAAAGCCGAAAGGAAATAACACAGGCTTCTTCTCGGCGTCGTACCATTTATAGCCAACCTTGACACCTTCGTCGTAAACCACCTGGAACGCCGGCAGACCGCTGGCACGTTGCTCCGGTGAAACCGCGCCGGAGAAGTGTTGAGATTCCGGGGGTGGCATAGTCAGCGTTGGGTGGGGCAGATCGGCATCACTTTTGGGGAAGGTATTCGGCAGTTTGCCGGTTGGGTTGACTGAGCCGAAAAGAATATTGCCAACCGCATCCGCACCATCGCTGCCGCTAAACCACGCTTCAAGAATTGCCGATGGAGCGTCGACCCAGGGCATCGTGACGGGGCTGCCTGTTTCCAGTACCACGATGGTGTGCGGATTGGCTGCTGCCACTGCCGCGATGACGTCGTCCTGGTGATGAGGCAAGGAGAGACTCGGCAGGTCCATGCCTTCACTTTCCCACTGATATGCGAAGATAATCGCCACATCTGCGCCCTTGGCCGCGGCTGCTGCTGCGGCAGGATCAGTGCCTGCGTCATATTTCACTTGAGCTCTTGGAGCCCTTGCCTGAATCGCTTTCAACGGCGAGGTGGGAAACCATATCTCCTGCCCCCAGCGCGTGGCACCTTTGCCGGGAGCGTCGATGGCATTTCCGCCAATCGGATCCACCTGTGCCGAACCGCCGCCAGAGATCATGCCGACGTCGGAGTGTGAACCAATGACGGCGATGGTGTGCAGTTTCGCGGCGTTAAGCGGCAATGTGGCCCGCTCGTTTTTGAGCAGAACAATGCCGGTCTCTTCGATCTTGCGCGCTGTTTCAAATCCCGCGAAGGGATCCACGACGCTGCGCTGGCGCGGATAATCCACGACACCGACCGCAAACATCGACCGCAAGATGCGGTGCACGTGCTCATCCAATTCGGCGGTTGGAATTGTTCCTGCCTGCACGGCTGCTTTGAAACGATCTCCGAAGAAAAAGCGTCCCGGTTCCTCGTTGTCCAATCCCGCGGTCGATGCTTTTTCGGTGCTGTGCGTTCCGCCCCAATCGGAAACCACGAATCCAGGGAACTGCCAATCCTTCTTCAGCACCTCGGTGAGCAGATACTTGTTCTCGCAGGCAAAGTCGCCATTCACGCGGTTATAGGAGCACATCACGGCGGCGGGATGTCCTTGCGCAACGCCAATTTCAAAGGCCAGCAGATCACTTTCGCGCGCTGCTCGTTTGCCGATGGTGATGTTGACCGAGTTGCGCCCACTCTCCTGATCGTTGAACGCATAATGCTTAATGTCGCCTATGACATGCGCAGACTGCGTTCCTTCAATAAGCTTCGCCACCAGCGTTCCAGCCAGCACCGGATCTTCACCCAAATACTCAAAAGTGCGTCCGTTGCGCGGTTCGCGGGTGATGTCCACGCCGCCGCCAAGCGACATATTAAATCCCTGCGCACGGAGTTCCCGGCCAATCAGCGCGCCGTATTCGAATGCCGCATTGGGATCCCAGCTTGCCGCGGCCGCTACATTGGCGGGCAAAGCTGTGGAATAGCGCCCGTTCACTCCGCTGGACCGCACACCATAGGCTGCGTCGCTCATATCGATGCCCGGTATGCCCAGCCGCGGTACACCAACCGCGTAGCCCACACCACGATTCGACGGCGCGTTCTCAGGAGTTACGGCGTCATCGGTTGGCATCCCGACACCGTGAAGTAGCGCGACCTTCTCGTCCAGCGTCATCTCTTTGAGCACGAGATCAGCGCGTTCGTCGGGGGAGAGGCTGGTATTCATCCACGGCCCGGTGGGCGCGGGCGCAGCCTGACGCCGTTGCGCGAACCCTGCAACGGACGAGCAAAAAACTGACAATAATGCGCATGCCGAAACCGCGGCTCCGGCTCCGCGCAGAAAGTGCTTCATGAAATCCCCCTCGGTAAAACGTTTTTGCTGGACAAGTCATCCTATCAATAAACGGCGAAGGGGCACTATGACTTGGACAAATTATGTCGTGGGGACGGTTAGGCAACCGACCGACCCGACACGCTTCCGACCCCGACGAAGGACAACTATCTCTCCTCGATAATCGCCAGGTCCCATGGCGCGAGTGTCAATTCTTCGGATTTGGCAATTGGATTGGAGTCCAGCAGATCCGTTCCCGCTCCATACGCATAGCCAAGCTTTACTTCGCTGCCGGAGTAGTTGAAGTAGTAGTGGAGTCGCTTGCCGAGCCGATTCACTCCATGCTGCACGTGGACGGCTGCAGGCAACTGCTCGTCGGGGTTGCTGAGTCCGGCTTCTTCCACAGCTTGTTTCAGAACAGCTTTCTGCAAGGCGTCGGAGAGATAAGTTCCCTCGTAAAGAAGGGTTCCCGAGCCGTACTGGTTTTCGGTGATGGCCGGCCATTTTCCGAAGAACGGATGATCGTAATACGCCAGAGCTTTGGCGTGATCGGGCATCAGAAACTCGGCCCAGTGTTCCACTTTGTTGTCTGCGCCCACATGGAATGGATCGTCCTTGAGCGCGAGGGGATGTTCGAGGTTGGAGAATTCCTGATAGCTGAAGCCGGCCGCCTCGCGGAGCGGCCCGGGCGCGCGCACCCAACGGACAGCGGAGTTTTCGTTGGCGAAGCCGCTCTTGAAGGTCATCACAACGTGACCGCCCGCTTTTACATAATCTGAAATCCGTTGCAGCAGGGCGTCGTCGGAGATATAGAGTGCAGGCACGATCAGAAGCTTGTATTGCGAGAAGTCGGTCGTTTCGGGGAACACGAAATCGGAGCCGACGTTCAAGTCATAGAGCGAATGGTGCAGCTGTTGGACGAGTGAGCCGTAGTCGGCGTTGGAACGCCCTTGCAGCCACGGCATGGATGCGTTGGAAGAAAAAGGCATGAAGTCGATGGCATTGGCCGAATCGCGGCTCCACAGAATCGCAACATCGTTGTGAATCTGCAGGCCGACGAGATGCGGGCCAATCTTTTGTAGCTCATGCGCAGTTCGGCTCACCTCGGCATAGGCGCGGTTTGGCTCGAGATCGTGCGACAGTACGCCTTTCCAATACGTCTCCTGGTTGGCAGCGATCGAGGCCCAGTGCCAGTACTCCACCATATTGGCGCCGTTAGAAAGATGGGTGTAGACGTCTTCGCGCATCTGGCCATCGTAGGGCGGAAATTGGAAGGCCGAGTTCCAGCCGATGGTCTGCGCGTTGGTCTCGGTAATGAGGAAATTCCCATGCTTGAGTGAGCGCGTGAAGTCGCCCTGAATGGACTGGGTCGAGCCGTCGTAATGGTCCTGTGTTCCGTGGTAGATGTTGTCCGCGGGAATGTCGAGGAAGGCGGCGATGGATTCCTCATTTACATCGTGGCGCATCATGCTGCCGTAATCTGTGGTGACGAACTGGCCTAGGCCTGCGCACTCGCGTACCAGCACGGATTGCCAGTGCAGGAAGTCCGTGACACGCATTTGGCTCCAGCGCGTCCATTCGAGCTTGTAGCCGGTGCTCTGAGCGCCATTGCGCGTAGGCAGGTCTTCCCATGTGTGGATGTTCTCGCCCCAGTAGTTGAGGAACCACGCTTTGCTGAGAGCTTCGGGCGTGCCGAATTTCTTTTCGAGGTAGTGTTGGAAGCCGATGAAGACATCGCGATTGGCGGCGTCGTAGCTTGACGTTTCGTTGTCAAGCTGCCAGCCAATGACGGTAGGGTTGTCTTTGTAGTGGGCAACGATGTGGCGAATGAGACGCTCGGCATAAAAGCGATAGGCCGGTGAGTCGGTGTCCATGTTCTGGCGCATGCCGTATGTGCTCTGGACGCCGGGACCGCCGGACATGCCACTGGGCGGGCGTTCGGCGAGGATTTCAGGATGCTGGCGGGCCATCCACGCGGGGATGGAGTAGGTGGGTGTTCCGAGGATCACCTTGATGCCTGCCTTGCCCATCGCGTCAACAATGCGATCCATCCATGCGTAATCGAATTGACCGTCAGCGGGCTCCCACAGGCTCCATGTTGACTCGCCCATACGAACGACGTTGATGCCGGCCGCTTTCATGAGTGCTACATCCTTATCGAGGCGGGCGGACTGATCTCCAGGCATGTACTCGTTGTAATAGGCGGCGCCGTAGAGAACGGTGGGGAATGCGAGCGTCTTCGACGCGGCCGAATCTGTCCTCGAGCCGGACTGCTGAGCCCCTCCTGCGACCGCGGCGAGTAATAGAGTAATTGCCAGGAATTGTGGAAAGCGTTTGCTGAATAGCCCCATGGACCGTCCTCTTTCACGACGAGAATTACGTTTCATAGCGGAACACCTATGAAAACACTTCTACTCGAAGGTGAGCAAGACGATCTCGGGATGCGTTCCTACGCGCATGGGGGGACCCCAGGTCCCCGCGCCACTCGATGTGTAGACCTGCAACTCTCCGAAACGCTGCAGCCCATAGGTGAATTTGCCAAATGCCCGCCGCGTGATCCAACTGAACGGAAAGATCTGGCCGCCGTGCGTGTGCCCGCAAAGCTGCAGACTTATGCCCGCTTCCTCTGCAATGGGAAGCCGGTTGGGGACATGTTGCAGTAGGATGCTGGCCGGACCGTCTTTCAGCTTCAATTCAAGTAGAAAATTTCGCAGGCGCACGGGATAGTTCGAATCGCTGTACGCCACGCCAACAATCTGCAGCCCGTCGACGAGGACGCGCTCGTTATCCAGCACCCGAAACCCAGAGTGCCGGAGCGCCTCAGCGTAGTGGCTCGAACCCCCGAACTCTTCGTGGTTGCCCGAGACGAAGAAAACGCCCCAGGGTGGAGAGAGTTCGTAAAGAGGCGCCGCGAGCCTGTCGGGATCGGCCTTTGTGCCGTCGAAGAGATCACCGGGCATGAAGATGACGTCGGGTTCAAGGTGCCGCGCTTTGGCAGCGATACGGCGCGCGAAACGGACGCCGTTGATGTTGCCCAGGTGCAGGTCGGTCATAAGGAGTGCCTTGCGGCAGCGCCATGCAGCGGGGAGATCGGCAAGGTTCACCGACACTCGGCGAACCCGGATCCAGCGCGCGTTCAAAATGCCATAGACAGCCGCCAGAATGGCCGCGCCAAAGAGAACGCACGCGATCCAAGGACGGGCATGCAGGTGGGCTGCGCCGGGGAGCAGCAAGCGAAGTGCGAAGTCGATGACCCAGCAAAGGCAGGCTGCCACAAACAGAAAGTTAAGCAGGCCCAGCCAGACGGCGGCCATCTGGTAGATGAGAGCGACGATCCAGTTGGAAAAACGGAAGCCGAGCAGGGCGGCAACGATGAAGCTGACTGAAAGTAAAGCAAGGCTAAGCCGCAGACCAAGCACGGCTGAGGGGCTTAATGGCCACCAGAAATTGACCAGTGTGGCATAGAGAAACAAATGGGCAACACATAGGAATGCTTGAACGATGAGAATGCCCAGGGAAGGCCACGCTTTCAAACCGGTTCTCCTTCTCTCATTCTGGCATGAGACGGGCGAGTGGGCCGGTGCCAGGTACCGGCGAAGACACGTGAAACAATGTTTCCATGGCAGGTGCTGCGAGCGATAAGCTCGGCCTCTACATCTCGATTCCGTTTTGCCGTTCGAAGTGCACGTATTGCAATTTCGCCTCAGGAGTGTACCCGGCGAGCGAGCATGTGCGCTATGTGGACAGGCTGATCGAGGATCTGGCGGCGACCGGTGCGTGGGCGGCACGAATCGGTGTGGGTTTGCCGGGGACAGTGGACACCATCTATCTGGGAGGCGGAACACCGAGCCTTCTCGAGCCGCCGCTGATTGCGCGGCTATTCGCGGCGGTGAATAGGGAGTTTGCCGTTGAGCCGGGGGCCGAGATCACCGTCGAATGCGCACCGGGGCAGTTTGCTGATGGAACTTTGGAGGCAATGGCATCGGTGGGCGTGAACCGCGTGAGCCTGGGCGTGCAGACGTTTATCGACCGCGAGGCGCAGGTGAGTGGGCGGCTGCACAGCCGGGCGGTGGTGCTCGAAGACCTGCGGCGATTGCGTGCTGTGGGGATCTCTAACCTGAATGTGGACCTGATTGCGGGGCTGGCCGGGCAGAGCTTTTCCTCGTGGGACGAGTCGCTCGACGTGCTCGTCGACACGGGTGTGCCCCATGCCAGCGTGTACATGCTGGAGGTGGATGAAGACTCGCGGCTGGGGCGCGAGATGCTGGCCGGGGGTGCGCGCTATTATGCCGGCCTGGTGCCTGAGGATGACGCGATCGCACGCATGTATGAGACGGCAGTCGAACGGCTGGCGGGAGCCGGATTGCGGCAGTATGAGATTTCCAATTTTGGCCGCCGCGGATTTCAATCCCGCCACAACCTGCGCTATTGGGAGCGGCGGCCCTATCTTGGGCTGGGCCTGGATGCATCCTCGATGCTGCGAGAGGAAGGCCGCGATGGTTCCGGCTATGTACTGCGCTCGACGACAACTGACGACCTGAAGGCCTATCTCGGGGATCCTGAGCCGGGGACAGGTCTTGGTCCGTGGGCCGGAGAGCCGGCGGAAACCGCGTGGCTCTCGCCCGAGCGACAGCACGAAGAGGCGTGGTTTGTTGGGTTGCGGTTGAATTCCGGGGTGAAGCTGGCAGCGCTGAGACGGGAATTTGGTCGGGAACCCGTGGCGCAGGCGCTGGCGGCAGTGGAGAGACTGGTCGAGGACGAAATGCTGACTTCGGACGCTAAGACGGTGCGGCTGACTGCTCGAGGGCGGCTGTTGTCGAACGACGTCTTTCAGGAATTTCTGGGCGTTGCGGAGATTGCTGATGCGGCCCGAGTGCCGCGGGCCCAGGGTGAGGCCCACCAAGTCCGCGCCGCCAAGGAAGATATACACAGGTAAGATTTGGGGCCGTCCTTGGTTCTACCAGGCGAGTGGTTCGTCTCCGAGACCGGATGACAGAAATGGAATTCGAGCCTGGGAGGGTGTTGCGCCGCTCCCGAAACATGCAATGGAACCCGCGCCGGCTTCTCGTGCGCTTTGGAGCGCCTGTTCCGCTTCACGCAGAACCACTACGGGGGAACGGCCTTCGCTGGAGGCGATGCCGAAGCATGCTGTGAGCCGAATGACTTCTCCCGCCGCCTGAAAGGGTTGGGCGAAAACCTCGACGCGCAGCCGCTCAGCCAGAATCGTGGCATCGGCGGTTTCGCAGCCGGGCAGGATGACCAGAAACTCCTCGTTGCCGACCCGGCCGAGCATATCGTAACTGCGGAGGAGGCGCGGCATGCGTCCCACGGCCTGACAGAGCAGATCGTCGCAGACATACGTGCCGAGTTGCGAATTTCGGCTTCCAAAATCGTCGAAGCCGAAGAGGATGAGAGACAAGAGAGTCTTCATCCGTTGCACGCGGTCGGTTTCTCGGAAAAGCATGGAGAGCAGGGCGTCGCGATTGTAAACGGAGGTGAGTGGATCCAATTGTGCATTTAGTGTGGCGGATTCGGATTGCAGTTCGAACTCACGCATTCTGTCATGGGTGTTCAGCGCCATTTCCGATACCCTCGATAGTGGATGCATCGGCTCTAATTAGAAATAATTTAGAAATGTGGACTGATTCTGAATCGCAAGCAATGACTTTCGAGGTGCAGATCGCACTCCGAAGTAACAACTGGACAGCATTGGGAGGATTGGAGTCAAACGGGTGACTCAAATCCGAACAAAGTTGCAAAGATCCTCAGCGTGCCGTGCTATTCGACGAAGTCGACTTGGGGTGCGATGGGGATGATGCCGCGTTCATACCCCAGGTCGAGCAACTTGCGGATCGCCTGACGGCCGTCTGCGCCATAGTCCAGAGTGCGGTCGTTCACATACATGCTCACGAAGCGATTGGCGAGTCCCGAATCCAGGTCGCGGGCGAACTGCATTGCATACTCCAGCGCCTGTTCGCGATGGTCGAGGGCGTGCTGGATGCTGTTGCGAACGGCGTTGGAGATGATCTTTTGCGCTGCGGCACCAAGGGAACGGCGAATGGCATTTCCGCCGAGAGGCAAAACGAGTCCTGTGGTTTCGCGCCACCAGATGCCGAGGTCCAACACGCGATAGAGGCCGCTGCTCGAGTAGGTGAGCTGGCCCTCATGGATGATGAGCCCAGCGTCGTATTTGCCGGCCAGGACCGCTGGGATGATCTTGTCAAAGGGCACGGTTTCGGTTTCGATTTCGGGATTGAAAATCTTGAGTGCCAGATATGCGGTGGTCAGCGTGCCGGGCACAGCGACGCGGATGCGGCCCAGATCGCCGTGTGTCATGGGACGCAGGGAAACGACCATGGGTCCATAGCCCTCGCCCACGCTGCCCCCGCACCCCATGAGCGTGTAGCTGTTCTGGACATACGGATAGGCGTGAAAGCTGATAGCCGTGACATCGAAGAAGGCCTCATTCTGGGCGCGGCGATTTAGCGTCTCGATGTCGCAGAGTGTATGGGAGAATCGGTAGCCCGGGACCCGAACCTTGTTTGTGGCGAGTCCGTAAAACATGAATGCGTCGTCGGAGTCAGGACTGTGGGCAATGGAGATGTCGGTGATGGAAGACGCGCTGGCCACTGAAGATGACTGATTGCTCACGGATGCAAACTTCCTTTCAACGTGGAGAACGGCAAATGTATGTACACCTAAGATGTTAGACGAGGATTGGAGCTCCGGGTGCGGAGGCATTGCAAGCCCTCGGCCAGCCCTGCGGCCACGGCGATCTTGATTGCGTCGCCCGGAAGAAACGGGATGACGGAAAGAGTAAGCACTGTCGGTACCGGGGTGTGGGTAATTGCGGCGAGCCAAAGTGCTCCACTGACGAGTATCAGGAGATCACCCAGTGCGGTGCTAACGAGGGCTGTAGAGAAACGGCGACTGCTTCGTTTCCAGAGGGACGAGATCAGTACCGCGGCAAAAGGATATGCCATTAGGTAACCGCCTGTCGGGCCGAGCAGGTGGGCCAGGCCGCTCGTGGATGCGGGCGCGAAGACGGGCAATCCCAATGTCCCCTCGGCAAGGTAAGCACAGAGTGTGGCAGCAGCCATGCGAGGCGCCAGCAACAGGCCGAGCAGGAGAACGGCAAAGGGCTGCAGTGTGAGGGGCACAGGCGTGAACCAAAGTGGCAGCGCGAGGTGTGCGCATGCCGCCAATAAAGCGCTCCCCGCCAGGATGGTTCCGGCGGTTCGCAGCCAAGGGGGAGCGCTTGTGAAAGTGGCCCACGAGGCGATTGGCGCTGAAAATTCCTTGTTCACGGTATTACCCCTTAAGGCTCGGATTCTAAATCCGTTTCGTCGAGGACAATGCGGTCGCCGAGCGGTCTGTCGCTATGGAGTTTTTTGCGTTGGAGCCAAATATGGTGCGCCACGCCCGCTGCTGCCAATAGCAGTGCCCCCAGCGAGACGAGAAAGCCAATCATTAACCAGCGCATGATGGCAAAAGGCCAGAATACCAGACGGAGAGGGCTGCGACTGCCGGAATGAAGGGGCGGCGATGGAGGGTCTATGGATGCTTGAGGTTAGCCTGCAGCCAACCGAGGTAGTCCGGGGAGCCGGCTTCCACCTTGAAGACCAGGAACTCGGGCGTTTGATAGCTGTGGAGGGCGCGGAGGCGAACCTCGAGTGTTAGAAGTTGCTCCTCGCCGGTCTTGATCAGGAGCAGGGTTTCGTTGGCTGTTTCTACTTCGCCTTTCCAGCGGTAAATCGAACGGACAGCAGGGATGAGAGTGACGCAAGCGGCCAAGCGCTCGTCGATGAAAGCGTGGGCTAACCGCCCAGCTTCTTCCGGATCGGCGGCGGTAGTCATGACAATGCGAGCGGGTGGGGCGGATTGAGGCATAGTGCGTCTCCAAAGTGAGTGTACGAGGGTCTTGGCCGGCAACGGGAATCTTTGACGAACGGTTACATAACGCGTCGACCGGGTTTGGAACGGATTGATGGCGAGATCGATAGACTGCCATCTGGAGCATAAGGGATTCGATCCCGTGAGCGGTTTTCTTGGCAAGGGGTCTGTGTACGTGACCGCTAGAATTGTTTGCCAAGGTTGATTCCTTCCATCCGGTTCGCGAGAACTTCCGCTTGACCCTGAGCGCGCGGCCGCGTTGACTGAGAAGTTGAAGGCAAATTGCACCGCGCCGACCACGGCATGTGGCGAGCGCTAAGTTCTTGTTGTCGTCATCGCGATTGAGGTTTAATGCAGGACGGGAAAATACAAACCGGAAAGTCCGCAGAGGAAGCGGCGTCCGCTCCGCTGCCCCAACGGGCACTTGACTGGGCACAGCATGTATGGCGCCCTGCCGGAACCGGGGTGGCCGTCGCGTTGGCGCTCCTGTTCGGCTGGGGAGTGGTGAATGGCAAGCACGGCCTGTCCGCCTGGGAACAGCAGCGGACCCAGGACAAGCAGCTACAAAGGCAGATCCAGGACCTGCAGGGGGAAAACGCGCGCCTCCGCGATCATGTCGAGCATCTCAAGTCTGATCCCGATTCCATCGAGCATGAAGCACGTGAGCATCTGCACTATGCGCGCCCCGGAGAAGTGATTTATACGCTCCCCGCTCCGTCGCAGACGCAGGCCCAGCCCGAAAATGCGAAATAACGCGGTCAGGTAAGGTGCTTCCGCTCCTCCTTAGTCTCTGAGCCAGTACACGCCCGCGCCTACGAGCGGCGCACGTTCATCCAACCGGGCTACACGCAGTTCGATCCCCGATCCGCCCAACTCACTCAAGGCTTGCGGCAGAAACAGCGGCGCCGAGCGTGCAATGCCGCCTCCCACCACGACGACATCCGGCGCAAAGTCCGTCAAGAGTGCTTTCACTGCTTTTCCGAGCGTGTGGCCGAAGGCACCAAATACTTCCGCCGCTGCATCTTCCTTCGCCGCGGCTGCAGCAATCGCAGCAACTTCGACCTGATTTCCCGTGCGATCGTGGTAGCTCTTCTGAAGCGCTCGCGTGGAGATCTGATCTTCCACGATTCCGCCTTCATACGATACATTCCAAATCTCGCCGCCCGGCGGAACACCGTTGCCCTCCGTCTGCACTTTGCCATCGATTGCAAAACCGGAACCGACTCCGGTCCCCAGGGTCAGGACGACCACGCGCGAAAAACCCTTCGCTGCGCCTGCGCCAATTTCGCCCAGCATGTAGGCCGCTGCATCATTCAGGAATTTCACCTGGCGCGGAAGCCAGCCATGGCGGTCGGCAATCGCCTGCCGCAGATCCCAGCCATAAAGGTAGATCAATTTATGCTTCATGAAGCTGATGCCCTTTACGTAATCGAAAGGGCCCGGCATGGCCAATGACGCTCCCGCGATCGGCTCTTCATTCTCCGTCACTTGTTCTGCCAGCATCTGGAGCACATCGACAAAGGCCTCTGCCGACTCTTGAGCCGGCAACTGCGCGCGTCGAATTCCGCCCAACTCGTAGTTAGGCTCGCTGCACACGCCCGCTGAGATGTGGCTGCCCCCCACGTCGTACACAATGATTTTCCGGCCGAAATCGGCGTTCATCCTGGCCTCGATTCGAGATTGCGATCATTGTAACCATTCAGGGCTGCTCAGTTCCTCGACGAGAAGCGAACGTCGCTGCCATACCTTAGAAGTCAACGTGCGCGCGCACCGAGCCGACCCAGGCGGGCCCGCGGTCGCGGTTGTATCCAGGATTAGCGATGTGCTGGACATCGACCGCATAGAACAAACCGCGCCATGCATGTAGCGTGTAGTAGCTCTCGACGATATTTTCGCGACCATAATTGAGGTTGCCGTCGCCGAGCAGGAAGCCAAGACCGCCATATCTCAGATAATTCTGGTGATCGTGCTTGATAGCGTTGGAGACCATGGTAAGGCCCACTTTGTCCTGCGGGCGATGCCAACGGGTTCCGGCGTAGTCGCCGCCCGCTGCAACCGTCTGGTCGACCTCGGTATAAGCAAAGGACTCGGTCGCGCCATCGTTCCAGCCGACGCGCGCAAAGACGCGCAGATTCGCGGTCAGATCCTGCTCTGTGTTGTAGCCGAAGCCGTATTTGAGGGCGCCGAAATGCTCATGCAGAGTAATGGTTGGTACGGTCACGCCATATTCTGCAGTGTCGGAGCCGTTGAGAAAATCTTCGACCGTCTGGCGGTAGTTGCCCATGTGGGCGCGGTTGGCATAGAAAAGAATGCGCTGGGTTCCCCTGTGTTGGCGAATGAAGCCCCTCCGTAGCTCGAATTCGCCGTTCTGCCCGTGAGCGCGGCTAAAGGCCCAGTCCAGGTCGATGCCATTGGCCACAGTAGGCATGGCAAAGATGCCGTAGCGGAGACTCCAGATGTGGTCATCGTATTCGGCCATTCCGCCCACGGTGTAGCCGCGTGTGTCAGCGGCATAGTCCCATGCGCCGTTGTTGTCTACAGTCCAGTTCATGAATTGCAGATGGCTGTCGGAGCCGACTTCGTTGACATCGAAGAAGTCGGGCAGTGTCAATTTGCCAACGCGGAATTCTACGCGGCGCGCGGGTACGCTGGGCGCGAGAGCGAAGAAGTTCTGCTCCTGCGGAATCGTTTTCGAGGTGAGGCCAAAGACCTGGTGAACTTCGTAGCGAGCCAGGTACGGAGTTCCGCTCAGGTATGGATTTCGGACAACGTCGAGATTGGTGAAGCCGGCCAACCCCAGCGCTTCGCTGAGCCCGCGGCCGCCGGCACTCTCGACGTCGAGGATCAGGTCGGTGTTAAAGCGGATGGAGTGCGTGGGCCGCATAGCAGTGTAGACCGTCCCGAGCAACGAGGTCTTGTATTCGGCGGAGTTGCGAAAGCTGTTCGTGCCCTGATAGGGAGAGTGAAAAGGCAAGCGTCCTTGATAGATGATATTGGCCTGGCCGGAGAGCCAATATTGGCTGTTCTCAGGGTGCGGAAACATGGTGACGACGGGATCCTGCGGATCGGGTGCGGATGGGAGCTCTGCTGGAGGCCCGGACCCTTGCGCACAAGCCACCGTCGAAGTCGCGAGCGCCATGAGGCCAGCGAGGAGGAGAAGCGGCTTATTGCGCGGATTGGAGCGGCGGAGCATTGACGAGCCTTTCAGTCTGGGCGTTGCCGGAAAAAAAGGAGCTAAAATGAGGTGAACCATACCCCCACTTGGTAGATACTATACCGAGGGTAGGTATTGTCAAGGAGAAGAACGCATGTCTCACCATGAACGGGAGAAAGCGAAGCTGTTGCAGCGCGTGCGCAAACTGCGCGGTCAACTCGATGCGGTGGAACGCTCGCTGACGGCGGAGGAGGAATGCGGCGGCCAATTGATGCTGCTGGCAGCGGTGCGTGGCGCCGTGAACGGGCTTATGGGCGAAGTCCTGGAGACTCACATTCGTTTTCATCTGGCTGATGGGGGCAAGGAACAGATTGCCCCGGAACTCGCCGAGGATCTGATCGATCTGGTACGCGCCTATTTGAAATAGCTGTGATTCCCGCTGACGGCGCATTTTTGCTGCTTTCATCGTAATTGGCGGGCACGTGGCTCAATGTTAAGGTTTGGTTGAATCAGGTGCGGATGTGCTGCGCTTTAGGCGCGGCATAAATCGCTTTGTGGTTCATATGAAAGAAGTTCGAGCGGTATCGACCAGCTTCAAGATAGGCGGCTCTTTGATGGCGCGGCCAGAACCGTTGGCTGAGGTGCATGCAACCCGGTATAGTTCAGTGAATCGGAGATAACCCAATTGCAATCCGCGTTGCACACACAAGATTTTGAAAGAGCTCCTCACCTGACTGGACCCGAGTACAAACCACAGTCAATTGCTGAAACAGGTGTGCGCGATGGAGTTTTGGAAGACATTGCGCTTAAGACTCTGTATGCCTCCGGGCCGTTCTCGATTATTGAGCTTTCAAAGCAGACGCGGCTCAGTTTTGAAGTTGCGCATGATTTGTATACCCGTATGCGGGGAAAGCTGCTTTGCGAAGTGGTCGGAATGACCAGCAATGTTCCGCAAATTGCAATCACATCGCAGGGCAGGTCGAGAGCAGTGGAGTTGCTGACGCAGTGCCAGTATTACGGCGCCGCGCCCGTTTCTCTGTCGAGCTATGTTGCCCAGGTGAGGAAGCAGAGCGTACGCAACGTGGCAGTGGGACCGGCCGATGTCGAGCGGGCCTTTGCGAATCTTGTATTCGACAGCAAGACGCTGGCTCAGTTTGGGACCGCGCTCAACGCCGGAGCCCCGATTTTTCTTTATGGTCCGCCCGGGGTTGGAAAAACTGCAGCTGCCGAGTCGCTATCGCGCGTTCTGGCCGAGGATGAGATTTGGATTCCCCATGCGATCGAAGTGGATGGTCAGATTATTTCGGTCTACGATCCGGTGATTCATCGCGCGGGGCAGGAATCTGCATCGGAGGATCGGGATCAGCGGTGGATGCGATGCCATCGGCCCACGGTCCTGGTGGGCGGAGAACTGACGGTTGAAATGCTGGATCTGCAATTCAACCCTGGGAGCAAATACTATATTGGCCCGATGCAGATGAAAGCCAACAATGGCGTTCTGATTATCGATGACCTTGGACGCCAGCGAATTCGCCCGGAAGAGCTGCTGAACCGGTGGGTGGTTCCGCTGGATCGGAGGATCGAGTTTCTCACCATGGCGGGAGGAATGAAGATCGAGATCCCGTTTGAGATGCTGGTTGTCTTTGCGTCCAACAAGAATCCACTGGAACTAATGGATCCCGCTTTTCTGCGGCGAATTCAGACGAAGATTCACATTGGAGCTCTCACGGACGAACACTTCTCCGAAATCTTTCGCCGTTTTGCAGCGGAACAGGGACTCAAGTGTGAGCCTGGTGTGGTGAAAGGACTCATCGCAGTCATTCGCGGCACGCTGAAGCAGGATTTGATTGCCTGCCAGCCGCGCGATCTGATCAATCAGGTATGTTGGGCCGCCAGGTATGAGGGGAAACCGCCTGAACTGAACCTGGCTGCCTTGTTGCGGGCAGTCGAATCTTATTTTCTCGAAAGACCCTAGGAATTCTTCTTAGCTGGCGATTCAAAGGCCCGGCTCCGTCGATTCGAGCGTAGGGAGCAGGAAGTCCGTTGGCGAGGCGGTGCTTTCTCATCTGCCATTCCTGACGGGTGCGAATGTGCGCGTTGCTGCGCCGCATTGCCCTTTGTTTGCGAATCACCGCCGCAATCGCAGAGCACCTTGAGTTAGCCGGATACGAATCCAATCTTGACCGCTGGTAACTCTTTGACGCCTTTTTTGAGCGGCAAAAAACCTCTTGTTATTTCCGGTTAGAGGAGCGCACAATTCTCATCTGGCTCGGACCCCTCGTAATAAGCGGCTTCCTGAAAATCCCTTTCAATCAATTGACACCACTGGAGGTTTGCGATGAGAAAGCTTCTTTTCCTGGCAGCGCTTCCGGCGCTGTTGTTCCCCACGATGGCAGCAGCACAGAGCGGGTTTGACGGCACATGGAAGAACGACGTGAACACGGTCAATCCTTCTGAGAAGCCTGATGAGTTTCTTCTGATGGGTGGCATGTACGAGTGCAAGACGTGCAGCCCGCCTTTCAAAGTGAAGGCCGACGGAACGGACCAACCGATTAGCGGTAATCCTTACATTGACACGGTAGCGATCAAGGTTGTGAACGACCACGAAATCGAGGAAACCGACAAAAAAGGCGGCAAGATCGTCGGGACATCGAAGGTGGCGGCCGCTCCGGACGGAAAAACTGTAAGTATCACATTCAGCGACAGCACTGACACCAATGGCGGGCCGCCGGTGACCGGCAAAGCAGAAGCCACGCAGGTGGCGAAAGGACCCGAAGGATCGCACCCGGTTTCCGGCTCCTGGAGAATGAGCAAACTGGAGAGCGTGTCGGACAATGGGCTCGTCTGGACCTACAAGGTGAACGGAGACCAGATCACCATGACTACGCCGACCGGCCAGACTTACACAGCCAAACTTGACGGGACCGATGCGCCAATGATGGGTGACCCCGGGGTTTCAAGCGTCTCCGTGATGATGAACGGCGCCGACACGCTGGTGGAAACAGATAAGCGCGATGGCAAAGTGATTGGCATCATGACGATGACGATTGGAGGAGATGGCAAGACTGCCAAAATCAGCTACGACGACAAACTGCAGAATCGGACGAACCAGGTCCAGGCGATCAAGCAATAAAACCGGGGTCGCGCGGAGCATCTTTGGCTTGCGGGGTAGAAAGATGCCCCGGAGCAATCGCCGCTACGCGCGGCCGGCGAACTCGCGAGTTTCGGTGTAGACCTTGACCTTTTCGCCTTCTTCGACGAAGAAGGGGACGCGGATTTCGAGGCCGGTTTCGAGCCTTGCGTGCTTGGTAACGGCTCCGCTGGCAGTGTTGCCGCGGGCGCCTGGCTCGGTGTAGGCGACAGCTAATTCAACCTTCTCGGGCAGTTGCAGGCCGATGGGATTGCCGTTGAACTTGTCGATCTTGATGATGACCCCTTCGAGGAGAAAATCGAGGGCGTCGCCGAGTTTCTCACTGGTGAGCGTGATGGTGTCGAAGGTTTCCTGGTCGAGGAAATAGGATCCCTCACCGTCGCTGTAGAGGTAGGATGCTTCGACGGTTTCGAGGTCGGGCTCCTTGAACTTGTCGCTGGCCTTGAAGGTCTTATCAAACACGGCGCGGGTGAGCAGGTTGCGCATCTTGAGGCGAACGAGGGTCTGTCCGCCGCGCGCGGTGGGAGTGGAGACTTCTACGTCGAGACAGTAGTAGGGAGCGTTTTCAAACTCGAAGTACATCTTGCGCTTGACTTCGATGGCGTCAATCAGTGCGGGCATGGATTCATTTTAGCGGCTTGGAAGCGCGGTAAACGCGGGACTCAGGATGCGCCGGTCGCGGAATTTATCTGCAACCGCGCTGTGGAAATCCGCAAGGATTTCAAAGGCACGGTCTCTCTCCTGCGAGTGTGATTTAAAAGTCACAGACCGGGGGGAGGGGGGTGCTTGTCTAAGCCACCTGGCTAAGATTTCGGTCAAATGCTTTCCCAGGTCTCAAAAACAAGACTTGGGGCACATGGCGCCGGGTCAAGGGGAAGGAAAAGGGAACGCAGGTTTCCGAGTGTATCTCATTTGTTTTATATAACTTGTGCACGTAGAAGACGAAAACTTAGCGAAAGAAGAATGGCCTTTTTTATTCTTTGTTTGGTGCGGGAACGAGGAGATTTCCGACTCGTTGGCGAGGATCTGGCTTTTCATCTCTTCATTGTGCGCGCCGGGAGGGAAATACTACGCAAACCGGGGAGTGGCTTCTTGTGCATGGAAACGGAGGGGTTGGAGCAGATGCGAGGCGGAATGGGGATTGACAGAGCGATAGGAGTATTGCGAGCTTGCGCAGGGGTTCCTTCGCCTAGCGGGGGCGAAACGAGCGTGTTAGCGATTGGCAATCGTTGGGTATCTTTCCGGGGAAATTGGCATTATGACGAGTTGTAGACTTATCCGATCAGCTCCAGCTATCGGAAAGGAAGTGGTTGGATGCGAATTTTCGTCTCGTCATCCTTTGAGGATCTAAGAGAGCATCGTGCCGCCGCGATCCGGGTGCTGCGCCAACTGGGGCACGAGGTGCTGGCCATGGAAGACTTGATCGCCGCGTCGGCAGCACCGTTGGCCAAGGTGCTGGAGATGGTCGACCGTAGCGAGGCGTATGTGGGCATTTTTGCGTGGCGCTACGGTTACGTGCCGGGACGGAGCCCCGATCCATTGGCAGTGCCACCGCCGCCAGCTTTGATCAACATACCCGGCGCGAAGTACGGCAAGACGTCCATCACGCACTACGAATATCTGCGCGCAGTGCAACGCACCCTGCCGGTGATGGCTTTCCTGCTCGACGAACAATGCGCGTGGCCGCCGCAGCTGATTGACGGTTTCGACACGGCGAGCACAGCAGCGCCAGCGAATGCCAATGAAATCCGCGAGTTGCGACAAACACTGCAGATGGAACGGGTGGTGTCATGGTTCACGACGCCTACTGACCTGGAAGCGCGTGTCAGCGCGGCAGTCACGATGGCCGGACTGACGCGGCAGCTCAATCTTCAGCCGGCGACGGCTCTCGATGCGATGGCCGGAGTCGCGGGAGACAGTTCCGCTGAAATCGGCATCACGAATTCAATCATCAACGCCGGCGATCAGCAGCGCGCTCTGAAACTTGATCTTGTTACGACCTGGTGGTCCACGCGCCTGTACCTGATCGCGGCGTTGGCAGAGCGGCTCACGCAAGTACGGCGCATTCTGATCGTGAACACGCTTGGTAACTCCGTGGCTCCCGTTGTCGCGGGCAGCCAACCGGTTGCTTCCGCACAGGTAGTTTCCTCTGTAGAGGAGCAATTTGTGGGACAACTGTCGACCGGGGCCATTCTATCCACTATCGAGTCGAAGGTACCGATGCTGGGAACCTTCAAGCTATGGCTGCAGAATCGAGCGCCTGGATTTAATGACCTCCAAATCGAGATTCACGAATTGCTCGACGGCTGGCGCGCCGCATTCGGCGATCTCCCGGGTCAACACTATATGGAATCGGCCGCCAAAGTAGACCTGACTCCGGCACTGCTCCGCCGCTGGTTCAAAGACGCGATGCTGCAGCAGCCAGTCCACATAGCGGACTTGGAGCGAGCCTCTGTGGTGGATCTGCTGCGGCTACTCGACTACCCCAATGACTATGTACCTGTCCTCACACGTCAAATTCCGATCGACAGCAGTCTTTCGCCCATGGAGGTGGTGGACGTGATGGATAAGAACGCACTGAACGCGCGGCTGGCCCGTAGCTATCTGGTGGAACTGATGGACCGGGCGCGGATCGTGTGACGGAACGGCGGCATCCGCCGAGAACCGATCAGTCCGGCGGAGTCTGACGGTTCAACGATACGAGAGGGCCAACATGGCAACTCACCGAAGGTCCTGTTGAGTCGGAATTAGATATATCGACATCCGAGTTATGAGCGATGATCTGAAGCCATTTCTACCCTTGGCTCCGACGGCCCTCCACATTCTTCTCTGTCTCTCCGCGGAGGCCCGCCACGGCTACGGGATCATGCAGGGTGTCGTGCGCCAGTCGAATGGCCAATACAAGCTCGGGCCGGGGACTTTATATGACAATCTGCAAAAACTCATGGACCACGGACTTGTGGAGGAGCACGCCAGCAAGATGGCGAGCGACGATGCCAGGCGGAGATATTACGCAATAACGGAATTAGGGCGGAGTGTGCTTCAGGCAGACGTCGAGCGCCTTAAAAACGTTGTTCCGAAGCAAGGCGACGGCTCAAGCCGGCAACATGAGAGCAGCCTTTCATGGTGCGATTCTTATACGGTTGCATACTTGGGATGCATCCAGTTGCATTTCGCGAGGGGTTTGCGGACGAGATGCTTTGGATCTTCGATGAACTGGAGCAATCGCGCAAATCATTTTCTCTGCTCATCGATTGTCTTGTTTCGCTCTTGCGCCAATGAATCAGATGCTGCTCCGCTTATTGCCTCGCGCGCAACCCGCGATCGATCGCGCGACGGCCGATGAGAAGGAAAGGGAACGCAATTGATGGGGTGTATATCATTCTTTATGTAGAAAATTCAGCAAAAGAAGAGACGCCTTTTTTCTCTTGTTCGGGTGCGGGGAACGGGAGACTTCTGACTGGTTGCGAGGACCTGGTTCTTCATATTTTCATTGTGCGCGCGGGCTACATCCCATCCCGGCCAACAAGAATCTGGAACGGGATGTGGCGAAAATGGATGCCGAATCACCAGTTCCAGCACGCTGCGGGCGGTGCCGGAGCCGCCCGCCCGGCGTTCGCCCGCCGTGCCACCCCCCGGCCAGTGTATGCTGTTGCGAATGCACAATCAGTCCAAAAAAATACCCATGTTCAATTCTCTTGAATCCGTTTCACCCTCCGGTGTCAGCCGCCGCGATTTTATAAAAACTGCTTCTCTTGCCGCCGGTGCGCTCGCGTTTGGTGTGCCAACGCTTTTGCGCGGCCAAAATCTAAACAGTAAATTGAACATCGCCTGCGTGGGCGCAATGGGTGGCAAGGGCCGAAGCGATACAGATGCCTGCGCCGATGAAAACATTGTCGCGCTGTGTGACGTGGATTCGGGGTCATCAAACTACGCGGCGCGGATGGAAAAATATCCGGACGCGAAGTTTTACAAAGACTTCCGACAGATGCTGGATCAAATGGGCGACAAGATTGATGCCGTAACGATTTCGACGCCGGACCATTTACACGCGATTGTGGCGTCGGCGGCAATGCAGATGCACAAGGCCGTTTTTTGCCAGAAACCACTGACGCAGACGATCTACGAGGCGCGTTATCTGCGAAAAATGGCCAAAGAGAAGAGAATCGTCACGCAGATGGGCAATCAGGGCAGTGCTGCGGCGGGCTTGCGCCGCGCGGTCGAGACGATTCAAGACGGACTCATCGGGCAAGTGCATCAAGTTCACGTCTGGACGAACCGCCCGGTCTGGCCGCAGGGCATGGACCGTCCGTCGGGTCAAGACCCGGTTCCTGAAACATTGGATTGGGACAAGTGGATTGGACCGGCTCCGATGCGGCCGTTTAAGGGCCGTCGCGATCCAGATGATGAAGATGGAATCTACCATCCATTTGCTTGGCGCGGCTGGCAGGATTTCGGCACCGGCGCGCTCGGCGACATGGCGTGCCACACGGTCAATATGCCGTTCCGCGCCTTGAACCTCGGCTACCCGACGGAAATCGAAGCGATGCCTTTCGGCCAAATGAACAAGGAATCTTATCCCGTCGGCTCCAAAATTCGCTTTCAATTTCCTCAACGGAAAGCTTCCATCTCCGTCGCTGAACCGCATCTTTTCCACCATCACAGAAAGATCGAGCAGGATGCGCTGACACTCTGGTGGTATGACGGCGGCCAGCCCGACCCGGCAGCTCGCGGCGGCCATGACCTCAGCAACAAGCCGCCGAGCGAAGTCACTGCCGACATCGTCGCGTTGCGCGGTGAAGTTCCCGACAGCGGTTGTCTGCTGATTGGCGACAACGGCTCGGTCTTTTCCCCGGACGATTACGGAACAAGTTTTTCGTCAAGCTGAAGGACGACCAGAAATACATCCATTACCTCAAGCACCCTGCGCTGCCGCAATTTGCCGAACGCATCCCGCGCAATCCTCATGGAAAAGACAATAATCGCAGCCATGCGCAGGAATGGCTCACTGCCATCAAGGAAAACAAGCCGGAACTCTGCTACTCGCGTTTTGAGATCGCCTCGCGTCTCACCGAAATCATGCTGCTCGGCTGCGTATCATTGCGTGTGGGCAAGAAAATCGACTGGGACGGACCGAAGATGGTTGCAAAAAATTGTCCCGAAGCCGCGCCGTTCATCAAACGCGAAAACCGTTCCGGCTGGGTTCTTTCCTGATTCAAATATGCGCGAATAACAGGTCGTTCGCCCCTTGCGCTATGCTTCGGTTGCCCAGGATGACAGAGCGAAAAACAAATGCAGGTCCTTCTTCTCGGTCGCTCAAGCGATCTTCGCTCAGAATGACAGGTTGAGGTTGCTAGATGGCGGGGGCGCGCATGGCTTCTAGAGCGGCGGTGAGGTCGGTGGCGAGGGCTTGCTGGGTCTCGGGGGTGAGCTTGGCGCCCTGGCTGGTGAGGTAGAAGACGTCGATGGCGGTTTCGCCTTCGGTGTCGATGAGGGCTACCTCGATGTTGCACTGGTGGGCGCAGAGGGTGAGGGCGATCTGGCGGAGCAGGCCGGGAACATCCTGGGCGATGACCTGCAGCAGCGTGGAGTGGGTGGAGGATTCGGAGTCGAACTGCGAGGCGGGTGGGGACTTCGACCTTGATGTTGGTGGGGTGGTTCAGGTGGCGGCGGGCTTCAAGCAGCTGCTCGACGGGGACTTTTTGCGCGACGACATCGTGGAGGTATGGCGAGGAAGCGGTCCTTCTCGCTGGGGTTGAGCTCGAGGGTGCGGAAGACGTCGGTGAACTGGAAGCTGTCGACGATGACGCCGGCATCGTTGGAGAAGGCGCCGGCCTTGACGATGTTCATGCCCCAGGCGGCGAGGGCTCCGGCCACGTCGGCGAAGAGGCGGCGTGCGGTCGCGGGTGATGACGGTGAGGTCGAAGAGCTGGCGGTTGGGGCGCAGGTCGAGCTGGACGGGGTCCTTGTCGAGGTTGGACGGCGAGCTGGAAGTGATTGCGGATCTGCTCGGGGAGGCGGGTTTGCAGGTAGCGCTGCGGCAGGCCTTCAAGGAATTGCTTGAGTGCGTCGTACTGCGTGGACGGAACCATGGAGCGGATGCGGTTGAGCAGCGTGGGGTCGATGGCGGCGTGGTAGCGGACCTCGTCGACGCTGCGATCCATGAAGTTGGCGGTGGCCATGTAGAACTGCCAGAGGTTCTCGGCCTTCCACGGGGTGAGCGCCTCGGGATTGACGGCCTTGATGTCGGCGTAGGTCATCAGCGTGAGCATCTTGAGAAGCTGGGGCTGCCGATTTTGTCGGCGAAGCCGCGCACGTTTTCGATGTCGAAGATGTCGCGGCGCAGGGCGTTCGACATTTCGAGATGCAGGCGGATGAGCTTGAGGATCGACTTCGCGCTCTTCGGCGTCGAAGTCGAGGCGGGCGAGGAAGCTGTCGGCCAGTTCGACGCTTTGGCCGGCGTGTTCGCCGTGTGCGGCGGCCCTTGCCGGTGTCGTGCAGCAGCAGCGCGAGCAGGAAGAGGTCGAGGCGGTCGATCTCGGGCAGCAGCTGCGCCAGGCGCTGCTCGTAGTCGTGCGCGGGCTGGCGCAGGCTGTGGACGTTGTCGATGGTGAGGAAGGTGTGCTCGTCGACGGTGTAGCGGTGATAGCTGTCGCGAATGACCAGGGCGTCGATGCCGTGGAACTCGGGGATAAGCATTTCCAGAACGCCGAGCGCGTGCATGGTGCGGAGCGCGTGAGCGGCGTGGGGGCCGAGCAGGACTTCGCGCAGGGCGTTCCACAGATAGGGGCCCTCGGGGATGTGGATGGCGAGGGCGGGCAGGGCGTCGGTGATGCGGTCTTCGGCGGCCTGCGAGAGCGTGTAGCCGTGGGTGGCCATCAGCGAGAAGATGCGCAGGATGGCGGCGGTGTCGTTGAACTGCGCGCCGGGAAGGATGTCGATGCGGCCCTGGTCGAGAAGGAAGTCGGTGCCGGCGATGGGAGTGCGGCGGCGGCGGAACTGGCGATAAAAGCTGACCGGGGCGGGCAGATGCTCCATCAGCAGCGCGGCGCGGCGATAGATGATGCGGGCGTGGCGATAGTAGGTGCGCATCCAGTAGGCGGGGTCGGCGGTGCCGCGGGTTTCAAGGCCGATGGAGTTGGCGGCGGCTTCGTCCTGCGATTGCCAGTCGAGCGTGTTGTCGTCGCGGCCGTGGCGGAAGTGGAGGAAACATCGTGCGGCGGCGAGGAAATCGAAGGCCGCCTCGGCGTCGCCGCGGGCGCTCTGGAAGACGCCGCCGCGCTGGCGGGGCCATTCCTTGGTCTCTTTCAGGTGGAAGAGGAGGGCGAACCAGACGGCGAGGTGGTAGTCGCGCAGGCCGCCGGGACAGTCTTTCAGGTTGGGTTCGAGATGGAAGATGGTGTTGCCGAACTTGGCGTGGCGGGCGCGGGCAATCTCGCCCAGCTTCTGGGTGATGGTGTTCCACTCGCTGAGGACCAGGCCGGGCAGGATGGTCTGGTGAAGTTGCTGGTAGAGCGGGAACTGGCCGGCGAGGAAGCGGCGATCGAGGGTGGCGAGGGTGAATTCGAGGTTGTCGGGATCGAAGCGGCCGGCTTCTTTGACGGTGCGGGAACTGGGGCTGGCGCGGAGGCCGATGTCCCACATGCCCTGGATGATGGCGCGAACGGCTTCCCTGGATTGCTCTTCGGTTTTTTCGTCGGCAAAGGCGAAGAGCACGTCGATGTCGGAGTAGGGGAAGAGATCCTTGCGGCCGTATCCGCCGAGGGCCAGCAGGGAGACGTTCTGCGAGGCTGTCCGGCGAAGGCCCGGCGCCACATTTCAATCAGGATACGGTCGACCACGGCGGAGCGGCGGCGGATGGCGGCCGTGCCGTCGCCGGTGCGCTCACAGGTCTGGCGGACAAGCGCCATCTCCCGCAGATACTGCTCCCGTAAGATCGTCAACCGCCAAAGCGACTGGATTCATGAGGATTTGAAGTGGTTCGCCGAAGCAAAAAAGAATGTTTAAACAGAATAAGCGATGTTGGCCGAGAACGTGAATTTTTGGTTACAGAAGACTGTCAGACCGGGCGGTAATACCGGAACACAGGGGATCGGGGGAAAAGGCCAGCCTGGGCCCCGTAATACCGTTCACTGACGAGAAGCCATTGTTTGTTCATGCGGAGAACATAGCCGATATGCCTGGCTGGCACTCCGGTGCGAAGGCTGATCGATTCGACGACGACTTTTCTGCCCTCCGCAGAGACCTTAATCACTTGAGAAACGCTGGTTCCGGCTGAATTTGGCCTGGTTGACGAATCGTTCCACGCAATCGTGCGATGCGTAATCTCGATTTGATTTTGTCCACTGAAGGCACCGAATTGAAGAAGTGCCTGGTATTTTTCCGTGAGCGCCGGATCCTCTCGAAGGCATAGCAGGCATTCCTGCATAGACTCGCATGCCCAGAGTTTCTTCAGGCCATCCTCGCCCAGGGTTCTGCTTGCAACCTTATTGCGGGAGACCGAGATGGGGTCACGCACCCATTTCCCCAAGAAGGGCGTGAGTGGCGACGGGGTGAAGCTGATCACATTGCCCATGAGACAACGTTCCGAATGGTTGCGAGTTTTGGTTGATCTTGGCTAAAGGGCGGCTTCGCCGCGCTCGTCGTTGCGGATGCGGATGGCTTCGTCGATGCGGCTGACGAAGATCTTGCCGTCGCCGATGCGGCCGGTGCGGGCGGCGCCCATGATGGCCTGAATGGCTTTCTCTTTCAGATCGTCGGTGACGACGAGTTCGATCTTGACCTTGGGGAGAAGGTCGACGGTGTATTCGCGGCCGCGATAGAACTCGGTGTGGCCCTTTTGGCGGCCATGGCCGCGGGCTTCGAGAATGGTCATGCCTTCGATGCCTGCTTCGAGCAGAGCATCCTTGACTGCATCCAGCTTGGAAGGCTGGAGAACCGCTTCGATCTTGAGCATATGTAAAATGCCTCGTTTGACAGCGTATCAGGCCGGGCGCACTTATGCGCGAGGCCGGTTTATGTTTTAAACAAGTCAGGAATTGAGGTCGTAACCTTCTTCGCCGTGCTGCGAGAGGTCGAGGCCCTCGGATTCCTGTTCGGGCGAGACGCGCAGGCCGATGACCTTATCGACGAGAAGAGCAGGACCAGCGTACCGACGATGGAGATGCCCCAGGCGATGCCGACGCCGGCGGCCTGGTTGAGCAACTGGCCCCAATGGCCGTCGATAGCGCCGGTGGGGACGCCTTTGCCGAAGGCCGCGTTGATCGCGCTGGTGGCAAAGAGGCCGGTGAGCAAAGCGCCGAGGGTTCCACCTGCTCCGTGGACGCCAAAGGCATCGAGGGAGTCGTCGTAGCCGAGGCGGCTTTTCACCTCGAAGACCATGAAGGAACAGAATGCGCCGGCGATGACACCGATGAGCAGGGCAGAGAATGGCTGAACAAAGCCGGATGCCGGGGTAATGGCGACCAGGCCGGCGACCGCTCCGGAGATGGCGCCGAGGGCAGTGGGCTTGCCGTTGTGA
The DNA here is from genome assembly GCA_963800145.1 of uncultured Acidobacteriaceae bacterium. Lineage (GTDB taxonomy): Bacteria > Acidobacteriota > Terriglobia > Terriglobales > Acidobacteriaceae > Telmatobacter. The sequence goes on from CAWCZX010000003.1 coordinate 1,831,852, forward strand.
ATCCACTCGGCGATGGTCCAGCCGAAGGCCGCTGCGGCCGCGGCAAAGTGAGTATTGACGAAGGCGCTGGTGGCGAGCGGGCCGGAACCAAGAGCGGAGCCGGCGTTGAATCCGAACCAGCCCACCCAGAGCAGACAGGCGCCAATGAAGCTGAGAACCATGGAGTGGGGCGGCATGTTGGTATGAGGATAGCCAAGGCGTTTGCCAAGATAGATGGCGGTGACGAGCGCCGAGACGCCGGAGGTGATGTGAACGACCGTGCCGCCGGCGAAATCCAAACTGGGAATGTGACCGCCGTTGGCGTTGAGCAGGCCGCCGACTCCCCAGACCATGTGGGCCATGGGGCTATAGACGAAGAGGGACCACAGGGAAAGAAAGACGGCCATGGCGCTGAACTTCATGCGCTCAGCAAACGCTCCGGTGATGAGGGCCGGAGTGATGATGGCAAACATGAGTTGGTAGATCATGTAGGTCTGCTCAGGGATGGTGGCGGAGTAGTCGGGGTTGGGCGTGAGCCCGACGCCGCGCAAGAAGAAGTGCTCGAAACCGCCGATGAAGAGATTGCCGTGGCCGAAGGCCAGCGAATAGCCGGCGATGGCCCACAAGATGGTGACGAGGCCCATCATGGCAAAGCTCTGCATCATGGTGCCGAGGATGTTTTTGCGGCGCACAAGACCGCCGTAGAAAAGAGCCAGGCCGGGACCAGTCATCAGCAGGACGAGGGCGGCAGAGGTCAGCATCCATGCGTTGTCGGCAGAGGACTGGGCATTCTGGATGGCTTGCTGGAGGGCGGCGACCTGGGCCTGGGTTGCGGGAGCTTGTGCTGCGACGGTCGATGCAGCGGGCTGTGCCAATGCAAAGACTGGAAATAGGAGAATTGCGGGTCCGGCGAGCTTGAAACTGCGCATTTTAAATTCCGCTCCGAAAAAATTGCGTCCACAGGCCAAAGCCGGGACGAGGAACAGGGTTAGTTCGATACGAGATCTGAATCGCATTCGCCAAGGCTGCCACTTTCCCGTGACATTCAGCGACATGTGCCGACTGAGTGGAGGTCGAGGACCGTTTGCATGATTGGTGAACATTGAAGAATAGCGCAAAGCCCCTGGTTCACCTGCGATGATTTTGCAGCCGGCTGCAGAAAAATAGAGGAGGGCAAGAAAAGGCGAAAACGGTCATAGTCGGGCATGCGAATTTCGGTCAAAACACCTTGATTACGGGGGTATCTCGGGGCAAACGTTGCACATGAGCAAGATTGACCATCCCAAAATATGGGTTAGAGACGTATTATTGAGAGCATGGGGGAGATTCAGGAGCGCGACCGCTACGTTTTTGGAGCTCTGGAGAGCACTGCGGTCAACCGCGGAAAAGTGAAGGAAGCGAACTACGGCTTCGAGCAGCCGGAGGGCGTGCTTCTCACTTCGCTGGACTTTGCCATCAATTGGGTGCGCAAGAGCTCGATGTGGCCAATGACGTTTGGCCTTGCCTGCTGCGCGATCGAGATGATGTCGATGGGCGCTTCGCGGTTTGATATCGCTCGCTTCGGCGCCGAGGTCTTCAGACCTTCTCCCCGTCAATCGGACCTGATGATTGTGGCGGGTCGAGTTTGCCAGAAGATGGCCCCTGTCATTCGCCGGCTCTACGATGAGATGCCGGAGCCGAAATGGGTGATTTCGATGGGAGCCTGCGCCACGTCGGGCGGAGTTTTCAACAATTATGCGGTTGTTCAGGGAGTAAACCAGGTGGTTCCGGTAGACGTGTATGTCCCAGGGTGTCCGCCACGACCTGAGCAATTGATTTACGCGATTACGCTGCTCCAGGAGAAGATTCAGCGCGAACCGCGCAGTCTGCTCAAGACTTTGAATGCAGGATGAGTGAAGTTTTGAACTACAAGTTACCGGCATGATTTGCCGAGGTAACGAAATTGTTGTGCGTGCATTGTCGTGTTTTTGGGGGATTCGGGGGAATCATCAAAAACTATGCTTCGCCGAGTGCCTCCAATGGCAGGTTTATTGGGTCTCTGTGATGTTCTTGTAATTCCTGATGTGGAGCTAAACGCTCTTTACTCTAACCGGAATTTGTTCGCTTGAACGAACTTTTCCGCCCTGGTTGTCAGTTGATTGCGGAGGAAAATCGAAATGCAATTGCGCTCTTTGAAGTCTGTTTGTCTGGTACTTCCTTTAACGGGTCTAGCTTTCTTGCCAATGGGGTGCAAGAAGGCTCCGCCGATCACTCTGGCATGCAATGCCACCCCGCCCTCAGTTTTTCCCGGTGAGTCGGTTTCGGTGACCGCGACTCCCGGTTCGGTGAGCACCAAGAAAAACAACAACCTGGTCTACGCCTGGAGCGGAGATGGTGTAACTGGGACCGACGCTACGGCTACGGTGAATACAGCTTCGCTGGCACCGGGGACCGCTACTGTCAAGGTCGAAGTGAAGGAAGGCAAGAAGGGCAAAGAAGGATTGAAGCCCGGTCAAACGGCGGAGTGCTCGACGAGCATCACCATTAAGGAATTCGAACCGCCGACGATCAGCTGCTCCGCCAGCCCCAGCACGATCAAGCCAGGGGACACGAGCACGATTACCGCGACGGCTTCGAGCCCCCAGAACCGGCCATTGACCTACAGCTATTCGGCAGCCGCCGGCACGGTGGACGGCACAGGCACGACGGCTACATTCTCGTCGACCGGTGCGCCGACCGGTCCCACGGGCATTACCTGCAAGGTTGCGGACGACAAGGGGCACAATGCGAGCGCGGATACCAGCGTGACCATCGTGGCACCGCCGCCGCCACCTGTTCCTCACGTCGAGGCACTTTGCTCGATCGGGTTTGATATGGACAAGAGGCGTCCGGACCGCGTGAACAACGAAGGCAAGGCCTGCCTGGATGAAGTTGCGCTTGACCTCCAAAAGCAGCCCGACGCCAAGGCAGTTATCGTTGGTACCTCGGATGCGAAGGAAAAGGCGAAGACTGAGAAGCAGGAGAAGTATGCAGCTAAGCACAAGCGAGCCAAGGTTGAAGACTCTGCTGCGCAGCGTGCAGTGAATGCCAAGAACTACCTTGTCACGGAGAAGGGTATCGATGCTTCCCGTGTCAGCGTTGCCACTGGAACGGAAGACAGCCAGAAAGTGGCTAACTACCTGGTTCCCTCTGGCGCCAGCTTCTCATCGGACGTACAGGGAACCACTCCTGTGGATGAGTCGACAGTGAAGCCCGAAGAGCGTAAGGCTTTGGGTGAACGGCATCACCACTCGAAGTCTCAGTAGCGGAAAGTCAATCAAGCGGCCGTCGCCTAGATGGGACAGACGCTGAAGACAGGGAGAAAGAAGCCAGCCAGGCCCCCGACCATTCGGACAGGGCCTGGCTGGCATTTTAGGTTGGAGTTTGTGGGTCAGGAAATGCAGCCAGGGGCGCCCACCAGCCCCGATTCATGCAAGGTCATTCAGGCCTTTGGGGGTTTTTACTCGGCCGGGAGTCTCTCCACCGAGGTGCAAGTTCTGAGAATCCCAGCATTTGCCGGAGCAACTCATTTATCCAAGCACGCTTCTACATGAGGAGAATTAGTGCGCGCACGCGCATTGGGCTCCGGCTTGCCGACAGCAGTTTCTTTGAGAGCTCACCTATCACGAAAGCAACCAGCCATGTGGTTCTTCGTATTTCTTGCGAAAATCGAGGCGGAACTCATTTAAAAAGTGCGCTCTGCCCGATTATTCCTATGGTACGTTTGAAAGTATTGCGCGCCCGTTCGCATCTCAGTCATCACTGGAACCAAGATATCTGACCCGGGACCGGCGCCGTTGAAAGTGCCGTCTCCCGCAAACGAAGCATGACCAGTTGAATTGCGGAGGAAAACAAAATGCACTTGCAAACTTTGAAGTTCTTGAGCCGTGTTCTGATCTTGGCATGTGTCGCTACCATGCCCCTTGCACTATCAGCGCAGAATCCGGCGAAGCCAGCCGCAACAGCACCTTCGGCAGAGTCCCCCTCGAGGTGGGACATCTTTGCAGGTTATAGCTACCTGGCGCCTCATGGCACAGTGCAAGTCCCGCAGCCGAACGGCGCAATCATTCCTTTCAACTACAACGCAGTCAACGTGGGTGGCCTCTTCAGCGGCGCGTACTTCTTTGACAAGTACGTGGGCGCCCAGGCGGAATATGGACTGCATGAGTGGGGTACGGGGAGTTCCAATGGCAGCAACATCGGGACAAAGGGGAACAATGACGGCTTCCAGACGATTTCCGGGGGCATCATCTTCCGCATCCCGATGGAGGACATTACTCCGTTTGTGCACGGCCTGGTGGGCGGGGCGCGCGTCGGCGGGCCGGACTTCAATCCTTACAAGTGGGGCCCGGCTCTAACAGCGGGCGGCGGCGTGGATTATGAGACGCCGTGGTTCGACCATCGTTTGGCCATTCGCGTTTTTCAGGCGGACTACGAATACATGCATGCTAATTTCGGCCCCGGCATCTACGGCGGCCGCGCGAACGTCAACGCCGCACGCCTGAGTGGCGGAGTTGTGTTCCACGTCGGTAATATTGCCCCGCCGCCGCCCGTGACAATTGCTTGCTCGGCGAGCCCGGCTTCGGTATTTCCTGGCGATCCGGTTACAGCGACAGCAACGGCCGGCATGCTGGATCCCAAACTGCACGCGATCTATACCTGGTCGGGTGAGGGCGTGACGGGCAGCGACACCACGGCCACGGTGAACACGGCCAACCTGGCGCCGGGAAGCTATACGGTGAAATGCGGCGTCAAAGAAGGAAAGCCCGGGAAGGAAGGGTTGAAGCCCTGGGAGACGGCAGACAGCACGGCCACCTTTACGGTGAAGGAATTTGAACCACCCACCATCAGCTGCTCGGCCAATCCGACGACTATCAAGCCGGGTGAGACAAGCGCGATCACCGCTACCGCCGCGAGTCCGCAAAACCGTCCGCTGACTTACGATTATTCAGCGACAGCGGGTTCGGTCAGTGGTAACGGATCGACTGCCACGTTCACATCGACAGGCGCTCCAACAGGACCGGCGACCGTCACCTGCAAGGTGTCCGACGACAAGGGACACAATGCGACTGCCGACGTGACCGTGACAATCGAAGCTCCGCCGCCACCGCCACCGTCTCCGCTGGTGGCTCGCCTTACACTGCACAGTGTCTTTTTCCCGACTGATTTGCCAAGGACGTCGAATCCGGAAGGCGGCCTATTGCCCAGCCAGCAGGGGACTCTGACTACTCTAGCAACGGATTTCAAGAGCTATCTCGCGATCAAACCGGATGCACGCATCACCTTGACCGGACATACGGATGTTCGTGGAACGGCCGCCTACAACAAGGCGCTCTCGGAACGCCGTGTCGCTCGCGTAAAGTCGTTCCTGGTCGAGCAGGGTGTTCCCGAGAGCAGCATTGACACGGCCGCCCTTGGCGAAGAGCAACAACTCACAACGGACCAGGTCCGAGACCTGGTTGAAAGGAATCCTGAGCTCAGCGATGCGGAACGGCAGAACGTTTTGCGCCAGTTGAGGGTAATCGTTCTGGCTCAAAACCGTCGTGTCGATATCACTCTGAACCAAACGGGGCAACAATCGGTGAAGTTGTACCCATTCAACGCTTCCGATGCCAAGACGCTTCTCAGCGTGGCGCCGCCTACACCCAGGAAGAAGGGCGCCGCGAAGAAATAACCGCTTGATTTTTCGGAGCAGACCGGTTGGTCTGCTCCGGAGATGAAGCTGAGAGTCCGCGGCTTCAAACCTGACGAACGGGCTCGAACGCGACCCGTTCTTCGACAATTCGATTGAGAAATCTGGTGTCTGCATTTGAGGCTGACCGGTTGCGCCAGTCGGCCTCTTCCCTTTAAGAGCGTTTTTTTGTAGCCTTTAGTCAGGACCATGGAGCAGGTTGATTAATGGGCTGCAAGCGAATTTGCGTTATTTCTCTCGACCTGCGCGCATTTCTTAATTCATTTTTCGTGGTTTTCCTTCTCGTGGGGGTTTTCCAGGCCGGGCTCTTGGCGCAATCGCCCTGGACCGCGATTGGACCCGACGGCGGGGATGCGCGGGCGTTCGCTGCCGTTCCGAATCATCCCGACCATCTGTACCTCGGCACGACGAACAGCCGAATCTATGAGTCGACCGATGGCGGTTCGACCTGGCGCCAGCTTTCGCGGCTGGGCACGACAGACGATCTTGTAGTCGATCACATCATTGTGGATTCGGCCAATACTGCCGTTGTCTACGCGGCCGCGTGGGCCCTGGACCGTCCCGGCGGCGGGCTCTGGGTGAGCCGGGATGGCGGCCGGAACTGGACCGAATCCGCCGGTCTGCACGGGCAATCGATCCGGGCCTTTGTGCAGGCGCCGTCTGGTCCTGCGATTCTGATTGCTGGAACACTCGAAGGCGTATTTCGCAGCAACGACGGGGGAGACAGCTGGACTCAGATCAGTCCGCCGGGGAGCCGCGAGATTCACGAAGTAGAGTCGCTGGCCGTCGATCCTTCCAATGCAGACATTGTGTACGCCGGCACATGGCATCTGCCGTGGAAGACATCCGATGGGGGAAAGACCTGGCACAGCATCAAAAAAGGCCTGATCGACGACTCGGACGTGTTTTCAATCATTATTGATCCCGACAAGCCGCAGACCGTGTATGCCAGCGCGTGTAGTGGAATCTACAAGAGCGTGAATGCGGGCGAGGTATTCCGCAAGATTCAAGGCATTCCATCCACAGCGCGCAGGACGCGCGTTTTGCGACAAGATCCGGCGCAGCGCGACGTTGTGTACGCGGGAACTACGGAGGGACTCTACAAGACGGTGAATGGGGGCAAAACGTTTGAGCGCATGACGGGTCCGGACGTGATTGTGAATGATGTCTACGTCGACCCAACGAATCCGCAGCGGGTGCTGCTGGCTACCGATCGAAGCGGCGTGATGGTGAGCATGGATGCGGCCGCCAGCTTCGTTCCGATGAACAAGGGATTCTCGGAACGGAAGGTGGAGGCTCTTCTCGTGGATCGCGAGGATGCGTCGCGCCTTTTTGCCGGCGTGGTGAATGACAAATCCTACGGCAGCGTGTTTTTCTCGCCAGACGGCGGAAGGCAGTGGAAGCAGATTGCCGTTGGCCTGGATGGGCGCGACGTATTTGTGCTGGCGCAAGCGCCGGACGGTACAGTTCTGGCAGGCACGAACGACGGCATCTTTTCACTGGAGCCCGGTGCAGGGGACTGGAAACCGCGAGAGACGATCGCGAATACGCTGGTGAAGACAGCCAAAGAGACGGTCCGCGGCACACACGTGAATGTCGAGAAGAAGGTGAAGGAGCAGCCGCACGCGATGGATGGGCGCGTGTTTGCGCTCGATCTTTCGGGCGATGCGTGGCTGGCTTCAACTGCAGGGGGCCTGTTCACCAGCAAGGACAACGGCGCGACATGGCAGGGCGGTCCGGTGATGGGCGTGACGGGGTACCTCTCCGTGACAGCGCACGGATCGCTGATGGCCGCAGCGCGGGCGGATGGCGTTGTTCTTTCAAAAAACGGCGGGCAAAGCTGGTGGCCACTGGGGATTCCGACGGTGCTTACCCGCATTCATCGGGTGGCATTTTCGCCGGACGGCACACTTTGGCTGGGGTCGCGCGAGGGTGTCTACTTCACGCGCGACATGGGCAAGACCTGGATGTGGGTGCACCGATTGCCGCTCGCGGATGTGGACGACCTTTACTTTGATCCTGAACTCGACAAGGTGCTGGTCAGTTCACGTGGCAGCGACTTTGTCTTTGCCATTGATGCAAAGACGCTGGACTGGAAATGGTGGCAAACCGGATACCGGCTGTCAGCGGTACGCGCCTCGGGGGGGCGGCTGCTTGCGGCTTCGCTCGATCAGGGTGTGTTGGTGGAACCTCAGGCTGCCGGTCCAGAACTCGGGCTGAGGTGATGCGCCTCACCGAACTTCTGTATCATTGAGAGATGAAGCCTGAGTCGGAAGATTCCGGTCAAACGCATCCTTTCCGCAGCTACGACCCGCGGCTTGAGCCCATTTCCGCCAAAGTAATGGCGGGCGAGAGGCTCGACTTTAACGATGGGCTGACGCTTTACGGGTCGCCGGACGTGCTGGCAGTGGGTTGGCTGGCAAACCAAGTCCGTGAGCGAATGCACGGCGACTTGACGTACTTTAACGTCAATCGCCACATCAATCCAACAAATGTATGTGTGGCTGCCTGCAAGCTGTGCGCATTCGGGCGCAAGAAGGGCGATCCGGCCGGCTACACGATGGCGCTGGAAGAGGCGTGGGAGACAGCGGCGTCGGGGTACTCCGAGGCGGTCACCGAGTTTCACATTGTCGGCGGGTTACACCCCGATTTACCGCTTGAGTATTTTCTCGACCTGGTGCGCGGGCTCAAGCTGCGCTTTCCCAAGGTACACATTAAAGCGTTCACCATGGTGGAAGTAGCCTACCTGGCGCGGCGGGCGAAGCTGACCATTGAACAGACCCTGGTGAAGCTGCGCGAGGCAGGCGTGGACTCGATGCCGGGCGGGGGCGCGGAGATATTTGCGGCGCGCGTGCGGTCGATTATCTGCGATCACAAGATTGATGGCGATGAGTGGCTTGAAACGGCAAGGCTGGCACATAAGCTTGGCTTCAAGTCGAACGCGACGATGTTGTACGGCCACATTGAGAACGACGAGGATCGCGTGGACCACCTGTTGAAGCTGCGCTTGCTACAGGACGAGACGGGCGGTTTCCAGACCTTCATTCCGCTGGCCTTTCACCCTGAGAATACGCCGCTCGACCACCTGCCGGTGACGACGGGACTGACGGACATTCGCCAGATTTCCGTGAGCCGGTTGCTGCTTGATAATTTTCCGCACATCAAGGCGTACTGGCAGATGATGACGCCGAAGATCGCACAAATTGCATTGCGGTTTGGCGCCGATGACCTGGACGGCACGGTGGTCGAGGAGAAGATTTACCACGATGCCGGGGCGACGACTCCGCAGGGTATGACGCGCAAGGAGCTGTGCCGGTTGATCACCGAAGCGGGCCGGGTGCCAGTGGAGCGGGACACACTGTACCATGCGGTGACGCGCAGCGAAGACAGCTTTACGGTGGTGGTGTAGACAGACGACGGAAGAAGGCGCGCGCGATGACTGACTTTGGGCCGGCAGCTGTTTTTGGACTCTGCATGGGATTCCTATGGGGAATCGGCTGCTCGCTCGCAATCCTGTATTCCATTTATCTGGGCGGATATCGCAAAGCTGTTGAGGAATCGCTGGAGCCTGCGAAACACAAGCGCTTCCAGCAGGCGCTCGAAAAGCTGAATGCGAGGCGGGCGCGACAGGCTGCATCGTCCGGGTTGAAGTAATGGGCGGCAGTTGCCGCACCGTTGCAACTCCACCTCAAAGGGCTACCGACCAGAGCCTCTCGCCTTGGGCCAAATCGGACTGGTCAATTCGACAGTCCAGATTGGCCCATCCGCAAAGAACGGACCTTGTTCTCTGACGAACGTCGGTGCTTGTCCACCAGTGATCCAGACGTGAATATTCGGCGGTTGCTTGCCGACCAGCGGCGCTACCAGACCGACGACTCCTCCGAGTTCGATCTTGATCTCGTAGTGGAGTGCGTCTCGAGGAAAACCGGCTAAAGAAAACGGTTGTTTGCCTTGCGGAGTGATCTCAAGTTTCACCAGCCGTGGCTTGGGAGTAGTCACCAGCATTGACATCTTTGTCTCGGGAGTAGCGGGGCTGATGTTTCTGATGATGAGAAGAACCATGCCATTCACCAGATCAGGTGGCAGGTCGAGATGGTCGGTGGTGACCTGCTCCTTGCCATCCTTTCCCGTCGAGCGCACGGTGACCTCGTTGTTGCGGGAATCGATGGAGAGATCGATCGGATGAGGAAAGGACGGGCCTTTTTGTATATGGTGGTCGGAGATAAAGCGGAAGTTGCCCTGTTGAGAGAAAACGGTCGTTTCATCGTCGATTGAGCCATCTTTGAAATGGAAGATCAATCGCGATATGACCTGGGCACCACGTACTAACTGAATGATATCTCCCGACGCGATGATGCGGCCTTCCTGAGACCGGATTGACAAGAAACCGTGCAGGGTTCCCTCTTGTTGGCGCACGGGTATGGGTTCCGTTAAGGCATTTGGATGCAAGGCGGAGATCACGATGGCAGTCAGGAGCCAGCTTCTGACGCCGAGTGCTTGCGAGCTATTCATTCCCTTTACGATGAAAGCGCGCGAGGAATAGTTTGCCGCGACCGCAGAAAGAACCAGAGCGAGGGTTGGATCTACTGCCGCATGACCTCGCCGTTCTTCATGACAAATTTCACGTGTTCAACGACGCTGATATCATCGAGCGGGTTGCCGGGGACGGCGATGATGTCGGCGTAATAGCCGGGCTTGAGTTCGCCGATCTGGCCTTGCCAGCGCAGAAGCTTTGCGCCATTGATCATGTCGGACTGAAGCGCGGCCAGGGGCTTCATGCCGTATTGGACCATCAGCGTGAGTTCGCGGGCCTGGGTGCCGTGCGGGAATGGGCCGACATCGGAACCCACGGCGAACTGGATTCCTGCGGCAATCTGTTTTTTGAATTCGCTGATCTTGTAGTCGAGCATCTCTGACTCAGTTGCCGCCTGGTCTTGCGAATCGCGATGGTGCGCGAAGTAGTCGAAGATGGTGAATGTGGGCACGGCAAAGATCCCCTTCTCGCGCATGAGGCGCATGGTCTCGTCGCTGAGCTGGGTAGCGTGGTCGATGGAGGCGACGCCGGCCTCCGCAGCGTAAAGGGTTCCTGGCTCGCCCATGGCGTGGACGCCGACAAATGTGCCGAGGCGATTGGCTTCATCGACGGCAGCCTTGAGTTGGGCCGCGGTGTACTGGTAGGGCGTGTGCAGAAGCCCGTCGACCATCTTGTCGGGGCCAGTCTCGTACATCTTGACGAAGTCCGATCCTTCCTTGTGCTGTTCGCGGATGACCTCGATGATTTGTTCTGCGGAGTTGGCATAGTCGGCGTTGGAGAACACATGCTGCGCGGGATTGAAGTCGTTGGCGTCTTCGTGGCCACCGAGGATGTCGATCGCATTGCCACTCATGCGCATGCGCGGCCCTGGGATGAGGCCGCTGTTAATAGCATCGCGAATTGCTGTGTCGGCGGAACCAGCGCCTTCTGTTCCCATGTCGCGTTCGGCAGTGAAGCCAGCCATGAGGTCGGCTTTTGCAGCCTGTTCGGCCAGGATAACCCGGGCGGGGATCGACTCTTTGACTGTTTGCAGGTCTTCAGCGCCAGGATGGAGAAAGAGATGAACGTGCGCGTCGATGAGGCCGGGGAGGAGCGTGGTATCGCCGAGGTCGATGATTTTCGCGCCCTGCGGATGCTCGACGGACGAGCCAACGGCGCGAATGCGTTCGCCCACGATGAGGATCTCGCCGGGCTTGAGCATGGTTCCTGTGTCGACCTGAAGAAGGCGCGCCGCATGCAGGACAAGCGGCGCAGAGGCTGGTGTTTGCGCGGCGGCTACGGGGACGAAAATGCCAGAAAGGAACAAGAAGCGAAGGAAATCAATCAGCCTGAGCATGGCTTCGACTATGCCGCATCAGACCGGTGTTGTCGAGCCTTGCGTTGGGCGGAGAGAGTTGATGCGAGGTGGACTAGTTACGGCCTGGATTTCAGGTACTGTCTTAGTTCCTTCAGACAGTACCGGATTTCATGGGTCTCTCCTTCATTGCGCTCTTGGGATGGTAGAATTCCGGCGGACCATCGCGGCAGATTGAGTCGCCGGAAGATCATGAGCACATTGATGAAAGGGATCGAATCGGGCCGGCGCACAGTCCTCGGTCTCGATATTGGCGGCACCAAGACGGCCTCCGTCGAAGGCACTCTCGATGGCAGAATCCTGGAGCGGATCGAGATGCCAACGCGGGCGGCCGAGCCGTTTGATGCAACCTTTCCTGCAATCGTAGAGAACTGCAAAACGCTGATCGACGCGGGGCGCGGTGCGGGCCGGACGATCGGCGCGATCAGCGTATCAGTTGGCGGGCCGCTCCGGATCGAGGAAGGGTTGCTGCTCAATCCTCCGCATTTGCCTGGGTGGCATGAAGTGCCGCTGAAGGCACGGCTCACGGAGGCTTTTCCGGGTCTTCCGGTGGTTGTTGAGCACGACGGCAACGCCGGGGCGTTGGCTGAGTTTCATTTCGGTGTAGGCAAGAACCGGCCGAATCTAAGACACCTGATCTTTCTCACGTTTGGGACCGGGGTCGGAGGAGGATTCATCGTCAATGGGCAGATCCTGCGCGGAGCGAGCGATACCGCAGGGGAAATTGGCCACTGGCGGCTAGCGGAAGATGGTCCGCTAGGCTTCGGAAAGAGGGGATCGTGGGAGTCGTTCGCCTCGGGCGCGGGACTGGTCGAGCTGGCCGCGGAGATGTTCCCTGAACGCTGGAGGAGCGATACGCCGATACGGGTGCTGGTGGAGTCGATGTTACGCGATGATCCTGATGCAATGCAGGTTGCGATGGTCGCGGGTAAGTGGATGGGGCGGGGATTGGCACTCCTTATCGATGCGTTGAACCCACAGGTGATCGTTTTTGGTTCGCTGGGCGTAGTGCTGGGAGAACGAATTCTCGGGCCGGCGCGCAAAGTGATCGCCGACGAAGCTCTTCCGCAAGCAGTGGCAGCGTGCGAACTCGTGCCGTCGGCACTGGGAAAAGACATCGGCGATGTCGCGGCACTGATGGCGGCGTTGACCGAACCTTCGGTGCTGCAGTCGCTTGCGGAGGCACAGACAACTGACCCATAAGGCTGGAAGAGCGCAGGCGGTTCGGCGCATTTTTTCCTGGCGGTAAGCTTTTTGCCGTAGTCAGGCATCAGTTAGAGTTACGAATGTGCAGATATCCAGTTACTCGCGAGCTGATGTGGCGCGGTTACTTTTTCAGTATCGCAAGCAGGCCAAGGTTACCGAGCAAGTTAGCCGATCACCTTATGAATCGGGCGGTTCAACATAGGTTGGATGATATTTAGATAATGACATGTTTTTTCACAGCTAACTTTCTCAATACCATCAAGATAAATATTGGACGCGTGGTAGTATCACCCCCAAGGAGAGGTCAAATGCCCATTAATGGCTACAATAGCGCGTTCGAACAGGCGACTGAAGAGCGAGCTGAAATTCGTGTGAAGATCGAACAACTGCTCACTCGAGGAGAGATGCTCGATAAGCTGCTGGAATGCCTAGAGCCATTCATCTCTGTTCCCAAGCCCGCCGAGGAATCACATTCTGAGCCTGCGGAGATGGCGGCAGCGGGTCACCACGAAGAGCACAACGAACATCACGAGCACCACCAAGGGTAGCTCGGTTCCCGGTTACGGTTAAACGCCTGGGATTTGGGCGAGTCGCTGATGGAAGGGAAAAGCACGGAATCCTTGGTTTGCTCGGGTCCTCAAATGGCCGCGCCGACAGAGGATTCTGTGTGGGTCTTTAGCGATCGTGCGAAGTCAGAAACGTGCTGATCAGTTGACATTATGGAACGAACGGCGGAGCAAATAGTATTCGTTGATCGGTCGGTCATCTTCCATTGCGGGTACTTGAGGGGCCTGGGCAATAAGTTTCTGCAGCGATAATTCGCGCGAGAGGACTGACTCGAACTGTTGTTGGGGAGTCGTCTGTGGACCCCATTCGACGAAGTCGGAGGCCGCGGAAGGTGGCATGCGAGCGGCGAGGACTGAGGTCGAGGTAATTGGTATCGGCTCCATGCTGGCAAGAAAGTGGATTCCGAATCGACCATCGTAAGAAGTGAAGGCCCGCACATACGGGAAAGACTGCGTAATGGCTTTGGCTACGGAGACTTCGGAAGCCGTATCGCCCATATTCGCGGGATACCACATTTGCAGAATCCCGCCCCTTCGTAGGTGTCCCTTAACAATTTCGTAGAATTCACGAGAATACAGCAGGCTGGAACCTGGGGCCTGCGGAGGCGGCGGCGGGTCGACGATGATCACGTCGAAAGTGCTTTTTGAGCCCGCGAGGAATCGGCGGCCATCGTCGATTACGATGTGCGCCAAGGGAGAACTCACCAAGTCTGACGCGCCGGCATGAAAATAGCCGAACATTGTCGGAACGCTGGGGACCAGGTCTACTGCCGTGGTGGGAATTCCCCAGGAAAGCATTGAGCGAAAACTGGTGCCCATTCCGAAGCAGATCACCAGACCGTTTCTTGGAGGGCTGGACAAGAATGCGAGCGGGAGGTGGACCATGTACTTCGTGAGCGGATTCAGAATCGTCATCCCAATACCATTCACGACGAGGAGTCGGTCAAACCCGTTTCCTGTTGCAATCACAGTAGCGGTGTAGTCTCTTCGTACCTCTCGCTGTTTGTATAGAGACTCGAAGTCGTGGCTCACACCAAAGACAAAGATGGCGGCAAGAACTACAAGAGCAAACTTTATTTTTGGGAGACCGGGGGCAGAGAGAACTGTGCCAGAGAGCCTTCGAAGCGATGTGAGTGCGGCGATCCCAAATAAAGGAATTGAAAGAGCAAGGACAGCCCAGCGCTCTCCGACGGACGGCAAGAGCCAGAAGCCGGCTAAGAGAGGTCCGGCGATACACCCTGCAATATTGACGGCATAGGCAGTTCCAGCCCGATCGGGGTCGCCTGATGACCAGGAATCCACGAGAAGGGGAGTCAGGAAGCCCAATAAAGCGCAGAAGAGCGCGATGACAGAGAGGCGCAATCCACCGAATTCGGTTCTTCCGAGGGGAAGCAGGGGATCAGCCGCGATAACCGGGATCACGGCAAACAATGCGAGCAGACTCCATGTTGAAGCACTCTCGCCTGGCAGGTGGGTGCGGGCCCATTTGCGGTAGTCCTGCGATCCCACGAAAGTGGCGAGCAGGTATACTGCAAGAATTTCGGCGAAGGCGTACACGACATTTCCAAGGTAGGGAGTGAACTGACGGATCCAGACGACCTCCATACCCATGCTAACCAAACCGGTTGTGAACAAGAAGACCAGGACCGAGTTTGCCGGCAGTCCATAGAGCTGTGACCTCGCCGCTTGCGCGGAGACGGGCCTCTCAATCGAGGTGAGTGAGACGGTGCGGAAGCTTAATGCGAAGGCGATCAGCGCCAGGATTGCATTGAGGCTGCCCGCGATATAGAGTGTTCCCTGAAATCCAAACAATTCAATTAATACAAGAGCCGAGGCGAGAGTGCCCAGAAGTGCGCCAAGAACATTAGCTACGTATAAATAGCTGAACGAACGCTCCGATGCAGATCGCGCGGTTTGTCGAATGACCGACATCAGTAGAGGGAATGTCGATCCCATGCATGTGCACCAAGGCACAATTGTGATGGCGACCAAAAGGCCGGCAAGGACGTAGTAGCTCGAGCTTTGCCATGCTACAAAGCTGCCGGTGTGCTGCAACAGCAAACGGCCAAGTTTTAACTGGAATGGAACCGCCAGAGACGAGATTCCAGTCAAAATTTCGGCAATGGAATAAAGACGCAGCGTCAAGGGGCCAGAATGCCGGAGAATGCGGCGCGTCAATATGCCCGCGCCCCATGATCCGAACCCGAGACCAGCCATGAACGCCGAAATGACGATGGAGGCAAGAGCGGTGTTTACGCCGAAGTTGGCCATGGCGAGTCGAAGCCAGACCACCTCGTACACTAAACCGCAAAATCCTGAAACGACGAAAAACCCGAAGTACCAGCGCAGATCTACTTTTGCAGTCTCAGATATAACGGTGGTTGATTCGTCCCGATTTAATGTAACAACCACACTTGCCCTCGCGGTTCGGTCGGATTCCCCTATCTCAGGGTTATTGCTATCTGTATACCATTTCGCACGGAAGGCAGAAAGGGAAATGGATTGGAAGAAAGGTACTAATAGGCTGCGATTCCAGTGAGGTGCTGGCCGAGGATGAGGGCGTGAATGTCGTGCGTGCCTTCGTAGGTTTTCACTGACTCGAGATTCATCATGTGGCGCATGATGGGGTAGTCGTCGGTGATGCCATTGGCGCCGAGGATGTCTCGCGCCGTGCGTGCCGTCTCGAGAGCCATCCACACATTGTTGCGCTTGGCCATGGAGATATGCTGGTGCCCTGCTGTGCCCGCATCCTTGAGGCGGCCGACGTGGAGCGAGAGTAGCTGCGCCTTGGAGATTTCGCTCGCCATCCATACCAGTTTTTCCTGGACGAGCTGATGGCTGGCGATGGGCTGCCCGTGAAATTGCTTGCGCGTCCTGGCATATTGCAAAGCGGTGTCGTAACAGGACATGGCCGCTCCGATGGCGCCCCAGCTAATGCCGTAACGCGCCTGGTTGAGGCACATGAGCGGGCTCTTTAGGCCGCCGCTACCGGGGAGCAAGTTAGCGGCGGGCACATGGACGTCCTGCAGCGAGAGGCCGCTGGTGATGGATGCGCGCAAGCTCCACTTGCCGTGAACCTCAAATGCGGAAAAGCCGGGGCGATCGGTTTCGACGAGAAAGCCTCGGATCGATTCATTGGGCGCGCGACCGCTTCCATCGTCGACCCTTGCCCAGATCACGGCGACGTCGGCGATGTTGCCCGAGGTGATCCACATCTTTTCGCCGTTAAGAATGTACTCCTCGCCGACTTTGCGGGCAGTTGTGGTCATTCCGCCTGGATTTGATCCGAAGCCGGGCTCGGTGAGGCCGAAGCAGCCGAGTTTCTCGCCGGTGGCGAGGGAGGGAAGCCAGGCATTTTTCTGCTCGTCGGAGCCGAAGGTGTAGATGGGGTACATGACGAGGGCGGACTGCACGCTGACGAAGCTGCGCAAGCCGGAGTCACCGCGCTCGAGCTCTTGCATCACGAGGCCATATTCGACATTGGACATGCCGGCGCATCCGTAGCCCTCGAGGTTGGCGCCGAAGAAGCCCAACTCGCCCATCACGGGCACCAACTCGCGCGGAAATCGCTCGGTGCGGAAACATTCCTCAATGATGGGGATGATGTTGTCATCGACGAAGTCGCGGGCGGTGCGGCGGACAAGAAGTTCGTCCTCAGAGAAGCCGGAATCAAGATGCAGGAAATCGAAGCCCTGGAATTTGAAACTCATAATGGCACCTGCCGTTCCTTGAGGAACTCGAAACTGCAAGGCTAGCAGATAGGCGATGAAACAGGGAAGAATGGCGCTCACCTCAGGCGGCGAGCCGCATGCGCCAGTTCTACATGCAATGAAAGGTTGCCGCAGCGTTCGAGCAGAGATGCCAGCTTACTCGCTGGCTGGGGCGCTGTCGCCGTAGGTGGGGAATGGCTGAGGCTCGGTGCTAGTGGGCATGGCTTTGAGGGTTGCAAGATCGGCCTGTACCTGAGCCCATTTTTTGGGATCCTTCTTGGTGGTGATGGGCAGATCCGGATTCGCGTAGTATGCCAGGATATTTTCCTTGATGCCGGGAGGAATCGGCCGCTCAGGGTGGCGGGTCAGGCGGTGGAGAAGATTGGCGTAGGTGGAGTCCATCAGGGAATATGCGCCCGGCTGCACAACGCGGCCTGTGTCGAGATCGCGATCCGGGAGGGGATGACGCGGGTCTCGAGACTGAAGCAGATCTTGCGCGGCAGCGGCTGGGTCTCCCGGCCGAACCTGCACAGGCGCATGCGCCGCATGATTGTCGCTCGCATTGGTGTTGGGAGCCAATGAGTGCGTGGATGAAGGAGGCGTGAACCGCGCGAGGACGCGCCGGAGAATGGCGGTGGAGAGGATTACGCTGTGAATGTAATCCCCTTCAGTAGACTCGGTTGGCCCCTTTACTGCAACCAGGGTCAGTGGGCCGAACTTGGGTATGACGAAGATAATGCCGGCCAAGACATAGGTTCCGATTCCCGCTTTACGGCGATAATGTTGCCAATTGTCGTCCGCGGCTACCGCGGCCACTTCATTCGCGAACTCTTGCATCTCCGGCGTATTGGGGTCAGCCGGCTCATGGCGGCGATGCAGCAGCGTGACGGCATAGGCAATGCGCGGGATGAAATTGCGCGCCGCGAAGCGGTAGCCGGGAATGTTGAACCGGCGGGCACGGCCTCCGGAGAATTTCTCAGCGATTCCGTAGGTCTGGTAGTAAGCCAGCGCAAGTTGGCGGACCGGAACCCGCAGTCCGATATGTCGGAGGTAATGGATCGGGGCCATTCTGTGATGCGAAATTTCCTCTATGTCGAATCCGAATTCTGTTTGAACATGCTGATGTTTGCCTTCGGCATAGCTCACGACCGGACCATATTCCTCGCGCAGCTTCGGGAATTCGACGGGTACGGCAACATTAGTGGCCTGGGAGTGACCGATCGAATCCCCGACGTAGTGCGAAAGCGCGCCGACGGCGAAGGCCAGCTCATTGACGTTCTGCGCATTGCGGAAAAGATTTACCACGAAATCGCCGGAACGTACATAGTGGGTCAAATTGGAGTAGGAGACATCACCGAAGGGATAGTAGCCAATGTCCTGGATAACGCATCCGCCGTATGTGTAAGATCGAGCCTCATCCAACTGGGCAGCGGTCAGATTCGGATAGTGGCTCAGCAGAAGTGGAACAATGGATTCCTTCCACGTCAGGTCGATGAGTTGTTCGTGGGTCAGCAAGGAGTAGGCGGCCGCTTGCCTTTCGCACGGCAGCGCAAGGAGCAGCGCGAGCCAGATGATTTTTTGCAGTCGTCCCAAGCTCATCTCAATTCCAAGTATTGTCACAGGATCCAAAGGTGTTGGTCCGCATCGATGCGGTGCACGCCAGTGAGGCAACCAATACGGATTTAGATGCGAAATCCAAGTGAGGTGGAGAGGTCTACTCCAGAAACTCGCGCACGAAGGGGTCTTGGCTATGGACCAATTCGTGCAGGGTGCCGTCGAAGATCAGGCGGCCTTCAGAGAGCATAAGGAAAGTTGTATTGGGGTCGGTTTCGCCCTTGGGCAGTGGGACCATACGGTCTTCGACGGGGTCGAACCAGTGCGAGGTCATTGTGAAGGCGTCCTGCAGCCGGTGGGTGACAAGCACGGAGGGGGTGCGGTTGACGTCACGCTGCTTTACGATCAACTCGATGATGGTGGTGGAGGTGACCGGGTCAAGGCCGCCGGTCGGCGAGTCATAGAGCAACAATTGGGGATTGTGGATCAGAGCGCGGGCTATGGCCACGCGGCGGCGCATTCCGCCGGAGAGGCTTCCAGGGAAGAGGCTGAATGTCTCGTCCAATCCCACAAAGCGCAAGGCCTCGTGCACGCGCCGGTCGATCTCCTCGTCAGGGACGCCCTGCTGGATCAGCAGGTATGCCACGTTATCGCGTACCGTGAGCGAATCGAAAAGAGCGCCTTCCTGAAAGACCATTCCCGTGCGCGTGCGAAGGGGGAAAAGCTCCTGCTCCTTCATGCGGGAAAGGTCTTCGCCAAAGAGCAAAACACTTCCCTCGTCGGGGCATAACAAACCATTGGCAAGTTTGAGCAGGACGCTTTTTCCCACACCGGCGGGTCCCAGCAGAATGCGCGTTTCGTGGGGCGCGACAGAAAAGCTTATATTCTCCAGCACTGGCGGTCCGGCAAAGGAGATGGAGACGCCGCGAAAGGCGAGGGCTGGGGTCGTGTCCGTTGCCGGAACCCGGGCTTGCGGCGGGGAATCGGGAGTCGCATTCATCCGAAAAGGGCGATCATGACCTGACTGACAAGGAAATCCACGAAGATGATGAGTACCGAGGAAGTGACGACGGCTTGAATGGTGGAGCGACCGACACCCTCGGTGCCTCCCGTTGTCCTCATGCCGTAGAAGCAACCGATGGAGGCAATGATGTAGCCGAAAAAGAGCGGCTTAACGAGACCTTGCAGGATGTCGGGATAATGCAGGTACTCATACGCCATTGAGAAGTACTGGGTGCCGTTCTGATGATTCATGAAAACGGTGACCGCGGCGCCCCCGAGTATTCCGAAGAAGTTGGCAACGATGGTGAGAAAAAAGAGCATCGTGATGCAGGAAAAGATGCGAGGCGTGACCAGTTTGCGGAGCGGATCGACACCGAGTGCGCGCATGGCGTCAATTTGCTCGGTCACTACCATCGAGCCTAATTCGCTGGCCATTGAAGAGGCATTGCGCCCGGAGACCATGATGCCGGTGAGGACGGGGCCGAGTTCGCGAATCATTGACATGCTGACGAACCGGCCGGTGACGGCCGTGGCACCAAAAGCGGACAAGGTGGCGGCGGATTGCAGCGCTAGCACGCCTCCCGTAAAGAACCCGGCAAGAAGCACGATGGCAACGGAGCCGACGCCGATGACATCAGCTTGAATGAGAAAATCAGACCAGTAGATAGGTGGCCGGAAAAGGTTTGTGAAAGCACGGTACGAGAACAGGGAATATTCCTGCACGGTGAGGACGATTTGCTTGGCGGGTCTGTCGATCGTGTCTATCGCCATCAGTTTACCGGGCTGAGTGACGCAGATGCAGAGGTCACCGCTCTGCACAGGATAGCGCATGAGGCGGCGATTGCCCGCCTTATCGCGCCCAGACATCGGAAATACGCGAGAATCACGCAGCGACACGGTGCGAATTCTCAAGTGTAAAAAGCGGCCGATGTATATCTCTGAAAAATAACGGACTCCAGCCGACGAAAGGCCTTTCCGAAACCTCGTTAAGCTGCATCTAAGTAGAAAAGCACGTCGAAGATCATGTATCAATTAAGAGAGAGTGGAGGTAGGCCCTATGCATTCATTTCGCTTGAGGCTGACACTCGCTCTCGTCGTGTGCGTAACCCTGGTCTCGGTTGCTTCGACTTATTTTGAAGTATTGGCACACAAGCACACTCTGCGCGAGGATCTGGAGCGACGCTCGACGGGATTGGGGTCGAGCATACAACCGGATTTTGAACGGACCATTGCCAGTGGATACATGGCGCCCCTGGTAGACCTGGTTCAGCGCTCAAAGGATCGAGCCGGGGCTCTTGGGTTGGCGGTTTACGACCCGCAGGGAGAAGTGTTGGCCTCTTCCGGTCCGACTGCACTGTGGCAGTCTCTCGCACTGGCTCCAATACAGAAGTCGCTACGCAAGGGGGCGAACGTCGCAGCATTCGGGCACGCAGGCGACCTGCAGTGGCTGCAAGAGGCGTTTCCTCTGCACGACGGGAATCGCCTTCTGGGTGCATTGGTGCTGGTGGCCGACGCGCGATACATTCGCACCGAGGGCAACGATTTATGGCAGCGAAGTTTCTTGCGGATTCTTGCCCTTGTGATTCTGATTGCGGCGGTCACGTTCGTGATGGTGCGGTGGTTCCTGATGGAACCGGTGACGCGGGTTGCCGAAAGACTGCGGCATATGCGACTGGGCCACGGAGAGCGCGCTTCGCGCGACAACTCCGATGGACTGGGCATTTTCAGTCCGCTGGCGCGCGAGATGGAAACCATGGCGGAGAACCTGATCGCGGCGCGTGCCGCGGCCGAGACGGAAGCCCGATTGCGCGATGCTGGCGAAAACCTGTGGACGGCGGAACGACTGGCGGTGCATATGCGGGACCGTTCCGGTTCAAGCCGTATCTTCGTTGTCTCGAACCGCGAACCCTACATGCACGTGCGGCAGGGACGGGAAACCGTGTGCATTGTGCCGCCCAGCGGGCTGGTCACTGCCCTTGAGCCCGTGCTGCGAGCGTGCGACGGGGTTTGGATCGCCAGCGGGAGCGGGAATGCCGACGCTTCGGCCGTAGATGAGTTCGACCGCCTGCGCGTTCCGCCGGACGATCCGCGTTACACGTTGCGCCGCGTCTGGCTCTCGAATGAAGAAGAGTCGAGCTACTATGACGGCTTTGCGAACGAGGGATTGTGGCCGCTCTGCCACATCGCGCATACCCGGCCCATTTTCCGCGCCAGTGACTGGGAAAGTTACCAGCGAGTGAATGAGCGATTCGCTTCGGCAGTGCTGGAAGAGATGGAAGGCAGTGTCGCACCGGTCGTTTTTGTGCAGGACTATCACTTCGCATTGCTTCCACGGCTTTTGAAGGTAGCACGCCCGGATGCGCGGGTAGCGATTTTCTGGCACATTCCATGGCCCAATCCGGAGGCTTTCGCGATTTGCCCATGGCAGGCTGAATTGCTCGATGGGCTGCTGGGAGCAGACCTCATCGGATTCCACATTCCCTTGCACTGCAATAATTTTCTCGATACTGTAGATCGCGTTGTCGAGGCGCGCAACGATCGCGAACACATGACCGTGCGCCGACACGGACACCTGAGCGCTGTGAGGCCTTATCCAGTGAGCGTCGCCTTTGAAGGAGGGCCGCGCCATCCAATCGAAGTAGTTGATGTGGAAATGGAAAAGCGAGAGAGAAAATTGGCGCGCCAGGAGTTGCTGCGGGAGTTCGGCGTTCGGGCGGAGTCAATGGCCGTGGGAGTGGACCGGCTGGACTATACCAAGGGCATTGTGGAACGGTTACTGGCATTTGAAGAACTAATAGAAAAGCACCCCTGGCACTCGGAGCGGCTGACAATGGTGCAGATTGCCGCGCCCAGCCGAACGCGGATCCCGAGCTATGTGGAACTGGCTCGGAGGGTCGACGAGACGGTTGAGCGCATCAATCAGCGTTTTCAAACCGCACACTGGAAACCGATCGTGCTGATCGATCGACAATGTACCCACGAAGAGGTCAATCGCTGGTATCGTGCGGCTGACCTGTGTCTCGTGACTTCGCTGCACGATGGCATGAACCTGGTGGCGAAGGAGTTCGTTGCAGCGCGCGACGACGAGGATGGCGTGCTGGTTCTGAGCAAGTTCACGGGTGCGGCCGTCGAGTTGCGGGATGCGCTGCTGGTGAATCCTTATGATATTGCGGGCGTGGCCGAGACCATGCATCGCGGGCTTGAGATGGACCGCGCCGAACGGCGCCAGCGCATGCAGCGGATGCGGCGACAAGTAGCGGAACATAATATCTACCGATGGGCGGCCAGCGTGCTGGGTGCGTTGCGCGAGCTTCGCCTGGAGAACTACGACGACCTGGAAGATCTCTCAATCGAAACCGGCGCCGAGGATACACGAACCACCGCGCATCGTAGACTGGCATAGAGAGCGAACGTTGATCCCTGAAGCAGCAGTTAAGCTGGAGAAGTTTTTTCGTGCATTTAAAGGCGCTGCGCCACCGTTGTTGCTGCTGGACTATGATGGCACGCTGGCCGACTTTCGCATCGATCGCTTCAGGGCGCGTCCCTGGGCTGGCGTGCGGAAGCTGCTCGAGCAGATTCAGAGTCAGGGCCGCACACGCATGGCCGTGATTACCGGCCGTCCGCCCGAGGAGATCGAGCCGTTGCTCGGCCTTGAGCCGAGGCTTGAAGTCTGGGGTTTGCACGGCGCCGCGCGGGTCTATGCCGACGGTCGCTATGAACTTGAGAAGACGTCCGCCGCGGCAGAACAAAAACTTGAAGAGCTGAGAACGCTGTTAGGGCGCGATGCGCTGGGCGGTCTATTTGAAGACAAGCCGAATGCGGCGGTCATTCATTGGCGCGGTCATTCGTCCGGGAAGGCAAAACGGATCGAGCAGCGGACACGAGCGCTGTTTGAGCCGCTGGCGCAAATGGACGGGCTTTCCCTGCTGGAGTTTGAGTCGGGGCTTGAACTGCGGGCGGGGCGCGACAAAGGCGGCGCAGTGCGGGAGATTCTGCAGGAGGTCGGTCCGTGCTCGCCGGCAACGTATCTGGGCGATGACATCACGGACGAAGCCGGCTTCAGAGCCATCAACGAAGCGCGGGGAGTGCACCTGAGCGTACTTGTGCGTCGCAAACGGCGCGAGACCAACGCGGATATCTGGTTGCAACCGCCGCACGAACTAAGGGAGTTCCTGCGGTCGTGGTTGCGGGCGGCGAGCGAAGTTTCCGGGGTTGCAGACCGGCGTGCGGCGGGATGAAAGGATCGCGCCTCATGTACGGCCGGGCCAGATGGGTGACATTTTGGACCGGGCACACAACCGCGGCTTCTTATTCACCACAACCGATCGTTTTCGGACCACGAGGACTCCAGATGGACACTCTCTGAAGATCATCAATGGCCTGCAGATTTCGACGGCGGGCGGCCAAGGAAGCTGCTTAAAGCTCTGGCAGCCTCCAAGATCAGCAACGAACACATCGCCAAGTCCTGGTTGAAGCTTCGGCCTGGGCAAGAAGTCGGAATGGGCGCCAATATCGGTATTACTTCCCGATGGTGGTCGTACTAGAGTGATTGAGCACTGTGTCCATCGCAGGCAGCAGTCTACTCTTTCATCGCCCTGACAACACTGTGTCACTGGGGCTCGTATGTACCACCCCATGCTATTACGATCCCACTCTTCAGTCGAAAGGCATTCTGATTGTTGTTGTTGCTGCAGACCGCGAGTGAACAGTTATTGCCAAACCGGGTGTAGAGATAGTCGGCCTGAACGGGACGAATGGAGAACTTGTTGCTCAACCTGATGTCAATACCTCCGCCAACGTTCAGGGCGAAAGCGTTCTTCGAGTACGTGTTTGCGCCGGTCGCAGTTAGACATGCGATGTTGGCGTTTGTCGTGCCGCTATTGCATGACACTGAGAGGCGGTCTCCGCCGAAGCTGAGGTCCGCAAACGGGCGAAAAGGGCTGCTGCTCCGAAAGGTAAGTTTGGGCCCAAACAGATAGGTAAACTGATTCCCAGTGATCACGTTACTCAGTCCGAGTGTGTTACCGAAGAATCTGCAGCCGCCCAGATCAGCCGCTATGGCAAGCATGCTGCTTACGTTGTACTGAAATGTTCCGCCGCCGCCAGCGCAGTTGAAGGAGTTGTTCCCGTTAGCGACTATGGGTGCGCCACCTGCGATTGGATTCTGGATCACGAATGTGTTGTTGAAGTTAAGCGTGTTGTGGATGAACATGAAGCCCGGTGACATTTCGATCTTCGGGTATCCGCGAGGCGCAACTTTTTGGGTAGAGGTGGTTGTGGTCGCCGAGTCGGTGGCCGACGTGTTAACCGCCGTAGGGTTGTCTTGAGCCATGGCGTAGCTGACTGAAACCAAGAGTAGCTCTCCTAGAACAAATGGTATCCGCATGTTTTTTCTCCTTGTAGGTTGAGGTTTGAGACCGCCTTTAACGCCACTTGCTTGACTCACCACGAACTGTCGGGACGAGGTAGCGTCTTCTCATCTCGCAGGGGCTTTGCCGCGAGAGTTAATTAAGCAAACGCTAGCGAAGCGGAGACGCAGCGAATACTGGCAAAAGTGACAGCTATATTCCCCGAGGCCGCAGCCTTGCAGCATCGTCAGTTTTTAAACAAGATTGGCAGGGACGGGCCCGTGACGACGATTTGCTTTACATCCGTCAACCAGTGAACTGAGAATGCAAACTCTTTTTCGGGTTCGGGCGGCAACGGAAGTCGTCTCTGATCTGTGAGGGCCCCGGGGTTGGATTCCCGGGGCTACTCGACCATGCGCAACTTTGCGATCCTGGTGATTCTGCTCGCACCTGTCATGTTTGACAGTTATCTTCCACTCAGGGCCAAAGTACTATCCGACGATTGCGGAAGGCAGCACGAAGTTCTGAGGCGAATCAATGGCCCAGCCATCACAATGCAACAAACCAAACGTGGTCTATTTCCTCGTCGACAACCTCGGCATGGGCGAACTGAGTTCCTACAGCGGCGGTGCTTTGCGAGGCGTCACCACCTCTCGCATCGACGCCTTCGCTCAGGAAGGCATGATGCTGCTTAACTTCGCACCGGAGACACAATGCACTCCGAGCCGCTCAGCGTTAATGACCGGGCGGTACTCCATCCGCTCCGGTAATCAGACGGTCGCACTTGCCGGGTCGCACGGCGGCCTCGTGCAGTGGGAACGGACGCTCGGGGACATTTTCTCCGAAGCGGGCTATGCCACGTCGATCGTTGGCAAGTGGCACATTGGCGATTCCGAGGGTCGATGGCCGACCGACCACGGATTTGACGAGTGGTATGGCATCCCACGCTCGTATGACGAGTGTCTGTGGGCCGATGACCCTTGGTACGACCCAAAGCGTGACCCGGTCACGTATGTACTCGAAAGCCGAAAGGGAGGGCCCGTACATGAGCTTGAGCAACTGACAGTTGAGGTACGGCGCAACATCGACGTTGAATACATGAAACGGGCAAAGGACTTTCTCAAGCGCAGCGTGGAGGCGGACAAACCGTTCTTCCTCTACTTCAATCACTCAATGATGCATCTGCCCAACATACCTCGGGCTGAGTTCAAGGGTAAAACAGGCCACGGCGACTGGGCTGACTCGCTGCTCGAAATGGATACGGATTTCGGGACGCTGCTCGACTGTCTCAAGCAGCTCGGCGTCGCAGATAACACGATCGTCGTCTTTTCCGGCGACAACGGGCCGGAAGAACTTGCTCCATGGCGGGGCACGGCTGGGTATTTCGAAGGGTCCTACTTCACGGGCATGGAAGGTTCATTGCGGACGCCCACGTTGGTGCGCTATCCCGGTCATGTGCCCGCAGGGCAGAGGAGCAATGAGATTGTTCATATCACCGACATCTTCACGACGCTCGTCCTTTGGGCAGGGCTGGAAGTTCCGCAGGACCGCCTGATTGATGGCGTGGACCAGCGTGCCTTTTTTGAGGGAAAACAAACAAACTCAAACCGCGATGGTTTCCTCTATTGGATGGGCGACGCATTGTATGGAGTAAAATGGCGAAATTTCAAGATGGTCTTTGTAGTGCAAAAAACATTAAGTGACCCAGCCCTGCGTCTTACCACTCCGCACTTAATCAACCTTGATACCGATCCCAAGGAGCGCGAGCCTTACGACTATCCATACATACACACCTGGGTTCTCGCACACACGACGAGGCTCCTCGTGGAGTTTCAGCGCAGCTTGGGACGTGAGCCTCTGATTCCTGTTGGTGCGCCACTAGATCACGTGCCGAGCAACGAAACAGCCGCGACGCGCGTGCTGGAACCGGTGGCCTAGAGGTCCGCATGAATTTCAGGGCTAGAGTTGTACTTCTTTCAGTCATTATCCTTTGCCATGTTGCAACAGCGGTGGCGCAACAAAAGGGGCAATGGGTGCCGGGACAGTTTGGTCTCAATGCCGGCGTGATTCCCGCGCCTGGCATCACCTATGCCAATATGGCTTTCAACTACTCCGCTGACCGGTTGAATAACTCCAATGGCGACCGCATTCTTCAGAATGTCACAGGGACGTATTCGTTCTGGGCGGATGAAAACATTGTCTATTTCGTTCCGCACCATAAGTTCCTCGGCGGGTATTTCATGCCTTATATTGTTGTCACCGCCGCGAACGGTTCTCTGGTGGCCGCTCTACCTCCTCTTTTACCGGGCGGGTTTACCTCTGGGATCAGCCTCAGCGCGGGCGGATCGGGTCTTGCCGATACATACGTTCAGCCGGTAAACATGGGTTGGGACTTTCGGAAGCGCGTTGACTTCAACGCAGGATATTCCTTCGTAGCTCCTACGGGACGATACACAGCGGGGGCAAACGACAACGTGGGTTCCGGTTATTGGGGAAACGATATCACGTCGGGAACCACGCTCTATGTCACCAAGAACCAGGGGACCACTGCAAACCTTGCAACCGACTGGGAGGTCCACGGACAAAAAACGGTCGCAAGCCCACTGAAAGGCCAACTGAGCAAGATCACACCGGGGCAAGCCTTCACCGCTGAATGGGGAATTGGACAGGTTCTTCCCTTGAAAAAGGACATGAGCCAATTGGCCCAACTGGGATTGGTCGGATATGACCAGTGGCAGGTTTCAAGTAACGGAGGCAATTACTTGTTGGCCGGGGTTCCTATCGCCGCAAGCAGAGTTCCATACTACTCCGTTCATGCAGTTGGTTTGCAGGCCAATTACATTCTCCCGGCGAAAGATCTGGTGGCCTTCTTTAAGTACTATGACGAGTATTCGGCCAAGGCCCGTCCTCAAGGGCGCACGATCGTGTTCGGTTTCTCGTGGACGCTGAAGATTCCGAAATCAAAACCAGCGCACTTGAGATAGAGTTGCTGGCCCCCGAAGTTTGATTTCAAGAGAATCGGTGGCCGAAGCGGAGGTGGCCGATGCGGAAGTTACACGAAAGGCCACCGCAGATCCTTCGTCGCTGCGCGTCTCAGGATGACAACGAGTAGGAGGCGGTGAATGGAAACAGCCGGGGCTTAGTCGCGGCCGCGCTTGCGGATTTCGATATTGAGGCGCTTGATTTTCTGGTTCAGCGTAGAGAGCGGGATGTGGAACTGCTCGGCCGCGTCGGTCTGATTCCAGTTGCAGCGTTCGAGCTTTTCGATAATAATGCGGCGCTCGATGTCTTCGAGAATGTCGAAGAGCGAAGCGTTGGGGTTGTGCTCGAGGAGCGCATCCTGAAAGCTGCGACCGGTGATGTGCCCGGGAAGAAGGTCGGACCCGATGATGGATCCCGACGAGAGAACAACACCGCGCTCAATGGAGTTTTCCAACTCGCGGACGTTGCCGGGCCACTCGTAATCGATAAGCGCTCGCATGGCGTCTGCCGAGAGCTTGCGCGAAGAAAGGCCATTCTCGTTGGCGTAGAAGTCGAGGAAGTGTTGCACGAGCAGGGGAATGTCTTCGCGGCGCGCACGCAGCGGCGGCAGGTCGACAGTGATGACGTTGAGGCGGTAGAAGAGATCTTCGCGGAAGCGGCCGTCGCGCACCGCCTGGCGCAGGTCGATGTTAGTAGCGGCGATGATGCGCACGTCGACCTGAATTTCCTGAATGCCGCCCAGGTGCATGAAGCGGCGGTCCTGCAGCACGCGCAGAATCTTGGCCTGGGTATCAGTGCCCATGGTGGCGATTTCGTCTAGAAAGAGGGTGCCTCCGTTGGCGACTTCAAACAGCCCCTTCTTTGAGGCGACGGCGGAGGTGAAGGCGCCCTTCACGTGACCGAAGAGCGTGGACTCCAACAGTTCCGACGGCATGGCGCCGGTGTTGATGGGCACGAAGGGCTTATCGCGGCGCGGCGAATTGGCATGGATAGCCTTGGCGATGAGTTCCTTTCCCGTGCCGCTTTCGCCCTGAATCAAGACGGTTGACCGGCTGGGAGCGACCTGGGCAACAAGGTCGAAGACGCGCAGCATGATTTCGCTCTTGCCGACGATGTTAGCAAAGTTATAGCGCTGCTTGAGGGCGCGCTTGAGCTGCAGGTTTTCTTCTTCGGCGCGATGGCGGGCAACGGCAGAGCGGATGTCGGCCATCAGCTTTTCGTTGTCCCAGGGCTTCTGGACGAAGTTTTCCGCACCCGCGCGGACCGCCTCAACGACGTTATCGACGGTGCCGTAAGCGGTGATCATGATGACGGGCGTGTCGGGCTGGCGTTCGCGAATCTGCGGCAGCAACTCAAGACCACTTTGGCCGGGCAGGGCGAGGTCGAGCAGCACCAGATCGAAGTTTTCAAGCTCCAGGATGCGCAGACCCTGTTCGCCATCGCCGGCCATTTGCACCGAGTAGCCTTCGAGCGTAAGCAGGACCTCGAGCGATTCGCGAATGCCCGCTTCGTCGTCGATGACAAGGATGCTGGCGCTGGTCGTGAAAGCGGAAGAGGCAGACGCGGCAAGATTGAAGGGTTGGTCGACCTCAGGCATGTACTGACTTCCTTAATAGCGGAAACTCAAGATGGAAAGTTGTGCCGGCGCCAACTGCGCTTTCGACATGAATCTTGCCTGCGTGTTCCTGAATGATCCCGTAAGTGACGGAGAGGCCCAGCCCGGTGCCGCGCCGTTCCCCTGGCCGGGGCATAGTCTTGGTGGTGAAGAACGGATCATAGATCCGCTTGAGATGTTCGGGCGCGATGCCTGCGCCGGAATCGGACACCACTGCTTCGATGTGTCCGTTGACCAGTGTGGCCACGCGCAGACGGCCGCCGCCGGGCATGGCTTCTTTGGCGTTCAAGAGCAGATTTAGGAAGACCTGCTGCAACTTGCCAGGGTTTCCGTGGATTGAAGGGATCGGCTCGACCAACTCAACATCCACGAGAATCTGGGCAGTCTTGAACTGGTGCTCAAGGAGTGAAAGCGTGTCACGAATGACCTGGTTGAGGTTGGTCTCGCGAAACTCGGTTGTCGAGGTTCGGGAGAAATTCAGCAAGCCATTGGCGATTTCAGAGGCGCGGAAACTTTGCTGGGTGATTTTTTCGAGTACCGGGCCCAGACGCGGATCGCCGCGCAACTGTTTTGAGAGAAGCTGCGAGTAGGAAGAGATGACCGCCAGCGGCGTATTGATCTCGTGTGCAACGCCCGCCGCCAGCAGGCCGATGGAGCTGAGCTTGTCAGCCTGCGCAAGCTGCGTCTCAAGTGACACACGCTCTGTAATGTCATCCACCAGCACGATGCGGCCGACGGCGATAAAATCGCGCGACATCAGCGGAGCAATGGCGATATTGGCAGAGCGCTGCTCTCCGGCGCGCGTGGTGAGCGGGAACTTGTAGAGGTGATGCACACCGGATTCATTACGCGTAGTTTCGAGCGCCTCAATGAACTCGCGTGGAAAGACGCTCGCGAGCGGCTGGCCGATGGCTTCGGCGCGGCTCAGGGCATACATCGCCTCCATCTGCGCGTTCCAACTCTCGATGCAGTCGTCCAGATCGAGGGCAAGGATACCGACGTTGATGGATTCGACGATGTTTTCGTTGAACTCCTTGAGTCGCTCGAATTCGCTGATTTTTTCTTCCAGGCGGGCGTAGAGGCTGGCGTTTTGCAAGGCGATGCCAATGTAGCTGGCCAACGATTCGAGGAGTTCCACATCTTCGCTGGATAGAAAATCTCCGCCGATGGTGCGGCCCAGGCCGATTACCGCGATGGTACGCGTGGCTGCGCCATCCTGCACGCGGCAGGGCAGGTAGTAATTCAGGTCAAGCAGCGCCGCGGTGCGGCGCTGAATCTCAGGCAAGTGCAAGGCCTGCTGCGCATTCTCAAGGAAGATGTGCGAGTGGTCAGTTGCCCGGTCGAAGTTGATGAAGTCGAGGGACAGACGACCCTCCGCGACCTGCGCTTCGACTGGCAGCCCATGGGACGCAGCCAGACGGAGATGGCCTTCATCCTCACTTAGGAATACCGCTACCCGCGCTACCAGGAGTGTGCGGGGGAGCCTCTCAACGATCGAATTGAGCAAGGCCCCCAAATCAGTCTCAGAGCTGAGCCCGCGCCCGAACTCGACCAGAGCCTTGCGGTAGTCGTAACGATGGCGGTCAAAAGCACGATCAACCCAACCCTGAATCCGTCGCTTGAGAGGGTCGAACACGGCAGCCGTCACCAGAATGGCGACGCCAAACGCCCATCGGCTTATGGACTCAGGCAGGCCGTTGTGCACCAGTTCGGCAATCAGAGCGATGACGCCGAAGTAGCCGCCGAGTAATAGGCCGGTCGCCAGAGTGTAGGCAACACCCCGCTTGAAGATGAGGTCGGTATCCATCAGGCGATAGCGAACGATGGCCCAACTGAAGGTGAGCGGGAGGAAGACAAGCGAAAGGCCAGCCAACTTGGTGAGGACGCTGGGCATGCGCACATCGAACAGGAAGGGGATGGCGTAGAGCAGCGTAAAGGGCCCGACTGCCAGCAGCGCTCCGCGCGTTAGCCATTTCAGTTGCTGGCGCAGCAACGGCGTATTGGCGCGGCGATAGCTATGCAGGAAGAAGATGGCCGCGAGCACATAGAACGCCGCGACGTAGGCAGTTCCCGCCTGGTCAAGCCGGTGCTTCAGCAAGCCGGTGGCTTCCCAGCGGCTGATGGCTACGATCCAGAGACTGAGCAGCGCCGTCCCTGGCGCATAGATCACCGGCAATAGCCAGCGACGGCGTATGTTCTTCAGCCGCTCCTCGGGGAAACTGAGCGCAAAATGCAGGAATAGCGCCGGCTGCAGAGATTCGGCCAGGATGTTGCCCCAAAAAACCGTCGAGTCCAGCACATCCAGTTTGCCTGTGAATTTGAAGGTGTACCAAACGAATGACACCAGGCAGAACAGGTAGAAGTGCGTGGCGCGCGGTGCCGTCCAACGCCGGAATAGTACGTAGAGGCCAATGGCCAAGTAAATCAGCCCGATGAAACGGAATGCCTGTTGCAGGCTCCTGTCTGGCGGCTCGGGAATGACTATGACCGGTTCGTCAAGCTGAATACCGCCCCGCGTGATGGCGTAATTGGCTTTGCCGTAGACCCCAGTGCGGTAGAGTTCCCTCTCCAGGTCAGAGAGATGCAAGATGGGAGCGTCATTGACGGCGGTGAGAAGGTCGTGTGCCTGGACGCCGGCGCGCTCGCCAGGGCTGTTGGGCAAGACCTTTTCGGCCAGCAGGCCTGTCCCGCTGGGCGACTCGGTCCACCAGACCCCATCATAGGGTTGCTGAAACTGGCTCTCCTGCCGGAGGTTCAGAACGGCAAGACACACCAATCCGACCGTGGCTACGGCCAGCAGCGTCGCCTGCAACCGGTTGAAGAGACTCGTCTCCATAGGGAGAGCACCTTACGTGACTGGATTTGTTGCACGTCGGTTGCCATGCCCGGCGTCCCGGCTCCGGCAAGTTGTAACATACGGCAATCGACTGAAAACAGGCAACCTATAGACGCTTTCAAGGGAAGAATGTCAACCCGCAAAGGGGCGAGTTATGTGGAAAATGCAGAAAACAATAGGGATGCTACATGAAAAGGAATTCGGATACCAAAATCAGTAGCATCATAGCCTCGCGCACTTTACAGCCTGTCTTCCAATTGTATCCGCATTGAATCGACGTCCGAGCGGGTTTTTGCTTGGCTCGGAGTTCAGCTCAGGGCCTGGCCGTAGGTAGCCTTCGGCCCATGTTTGCGCAAGTAGTGGTGCTCGCTCACATGGGCGGGAATGCCGGCGACGGCGGGGTTCAGGAGGGCGGTGCGGAATGCCAGGCGCGCGATGTACTCCAGAACATCGGCATGTTCGACGGCCTCGGCGGCGGATTTTCCCCAGGCAAACGGAGCGTGACCAGCGACCAGCACGCCTGGGACGGCAACCGGGTCAAGTCCGGCCGCGCGGAAGAGACGTACGATGACCGCGCCGGTATGCCGCACGTAGGCCTCGGCGACTTCCTCGGCGGTCAAGGGTTCAGTTACGGGGACGGCCCCGTGGAAGTAGTCGGCGTGGGTTGTGCCCAGGCAGGGGATGGGCCGGCACGCCTGTGCCCAGGAGGTGGCAAATTCAGAGTGGGTGTGGACGATGCCGCCGATCTGGGGGAACTCGCGATAGAGAAGAGTGTGGGTATCAAGGTCGCTGGAGGGTCGAAGGCTGCCTTCGACGATGCGGCCGTTCAAATCTGTGACGACGAGGTCGGCGGGTTTGAGTTGCGCGTAGTCAACACCACTGGGTTTGATGACCACCAGAGGCTGAGCCCCTGTGCGGTCGATACCGCTGGCATTGCCGAAAGTGTGGGGGGCGAGGCCGCGACGAGCGATTTCCTGATTGGCGTGGAGGACTTGTTCGCGGAGGGATTCGAGCAGCATGGCGGATTTCCTTTTGCTAGGCGGAAAGCGTTTACTTGCCCCAGTTTATCAGCATATCGATGACCTGTGAACAACAGAAGCGCAGCCAATTGCAGTATGATGGGCCCCGACTTGGAGCGGTAGAGTGATACGCGATCTAGGGCGAAAACCTTGTCGTCGAAAAGAGAAGAGGCGCATATGAATCGCCGCAGTTTCGTCAAGACAGCCGCGCTGGTTCCTCTGATGGCAGGCCGCGCACCACTCTCACTTGCGCTGCCGGACGCAATGGATTCCACAGGACCCGCAGTTCCGGATGCGTCCGCGACTCCGATCAGGGACCGGTTCGAACTGACCCTGAATCGTGTGATGCGGGGAGACTCGCCGTCCTATACGGAGGAGTTCGTGCTGGCCGATGTTCGCCCGACTCCGGAGCGACGTTTTACGGAGTACAGCGGCGACGTGTCTGGCAGGTACATTGGAGCGCTGGCCACGGCCGCCCAGGTGTATGGCGAGCAGTTTCCTTCGCTCGATGCGTTGGTTGAAAAGGTGATTGCGCTGCAAAAGCCGGACGGATATTTCGGAATCGGGTTCCACTTCGACAAGCCGACGGATGGTGACATGGCCCTGCTTTGGGGCAATGGCAGGCTGTTGGTGGGTCTTGTGGAGTACTACCGTTTACGGCCCTCGGCGCAGGTGCTGGCGGCATGTACGCGCCTGGGGAACTTCCTGGTGCGCATTGGTCCGATGATGCTCTCGAAGGAGATGCGCGAATCGTTTGGGGCGCAGCACTTCGCTTCAAGTTACATCTGCTGGATGCAGCAGACGGAGGGACTGGCGAACCTCTACATGGTGACCAAAGACGAACGATATCGCAAGCTGGCCGAGGGAATTGCCGGGTTGATTGAGAGGCGTGCGAGTGACCATGTGCATGGCTATCTGACCAGCGTGCGAGGTGTCCTGGATCTCTACCATGCGACCGGAGACGCGCGGTTTCTGGAGCAGTGCGAAGCAGCATGGCAAGATGTTGCCGATTCAAAGGACCTGCTGATTACGGGTGGGGTTCCCGAAGGCTGGAGCCCCAACGGGCATCGCACCGAAGGGTGCGCTGAGGCGGACTGGGTGCGACTGAACCTGGGGCTGTGGAAGACGACGGGCGACTCGAAATATCTGTCGATGGCGGAGCGCGCGACCTTCAATGAACTGGCGTTCAACCAGTACGCAACGGGCGATTTTGGACATCGCGTGTATTCGGACACCGGACTGCCTGCTGCCGGAGCAGTGCGTGCGTGGTGGTGCTGCACGCTGCACGGTCTGCGCTGTTTTCCTGACGTGCAAACGAGCGCTTTCCGCGCAAAGGATGGGGGTTTGCGCTACGAACTGCCCATCGATGGACGGATTGAAACGGCTGCGTTGTCGGCGACAGCGCAGTCCTCGCTGGCGCGTGACGGAATGGTTCGGATCGAGATTACCAAAGCGGAAGATGGAACGGCTTCGCTGCGCCTTCGCGTACCCGCGTGGGCTGATGGAATAGCGATTCAGTTAAATGCCAGCCTCGCGAATTCTCCGGTGGAGAGCGGATATGCCAGCCTTGAGCGGACCTGGAGTGCTGGAGACGTAATCGAAGTGAAATATGCGATGAAGCTGCGCTCTGAGGCGGCAGGGGAGAACCGTATCGCGTACTTCTTTGGACCATGGCTGCTGGGTGCGCCGGCGTCGGAGAATCTTGCTTATTTCAACGAGATGACCACTGAAAACAAGCTTGTCCGCGGTAAGGAGGAGGTCCGGCTGCCTCCCGAGCACGACGCGCGTCCATTCTCTGTGCCGGTTGCGGCGACGACCTGCCCATATGTTGCGGCCGAATTTCCGGACCAGGCGGCAACTGTTGAGCTGCGTGCGATTGCCGAGCAGACGGGCCAGCCTACCACGTCGTGGGAACTGCGCTTGCTGACGGCGGAACATAGCTGATTGAAGGACCGGCTGGGCAGATGCGGTGCAAGCGATTGATGCATCGGCCGGCGCGCTCGCCCATCCCTGCTTTCCGGTGGCGAGGGTAAGAATTGCGCAAGGCGCTGTAAACTTGGCTCCTACACCGGCGTCTACCTGAGTGATGGCAGCCGGCACAACAGTGGAACCGATGACCATGGCCACGGCGGATGAGATTGCCGCGCAAGAATTCTCGAGCGTTGTTGCGAACCATCGATTACAGATATTCCGGTTTCTGCTGGCGTCGACGCGCGACGTGGACCTGGCCGAGACGCTGACGCAGGAGTGTTTTCTCAAGGCGCATCGCAACTGGTCGCATTTTCGCGGCGATTCGAGCGCGATGACCTGGCTGATGCGGATCGCCATCAACCTGCAAAAGGATCATTGGCGCAACCGGCGGATGCAGTTCTGGCGTCAGGCGTCCACGAACAAGGTGGACCTGGACGAGGCCAGCGAGTGGCTGCCGAGCGGCGAGCGATCTGTAGAGCAGAAGTTGCTGGCGCGGGAGCGAGTCGCCCATGTCTGGCGCGCCGTGGATGGGTTGAGTGAGCGACAGAAGACGATCTTCCTGTTGCGCTTTGTAGAAGAACTGGAGTTGAGTGAAATTGCGCAATCCACCGGCCTCAGCGAAGGCACGGTCAAGGCGCACCTTTCGCGGGCGCTGGCCAGAGTGCGCGCGGAACTGGGAGGCAAACGATGAAGAGGGACAGCGAAGTGAAAATGGCAGCCGAGCAGCCGAGTGATTGGGATGTGCTGGACCCTGCATTAAAGCAGGCGGTGAGCGACTTCAAAGCCAGCGTGCACGCCTGGAGCGAAGCCGCAGCGAACCGGCCGCGTACGGTGCGGGAGATCGTGGTGCGGAGAACGTGGCGTCTGGCGGCCGGGTGGGGGCTTGCATCTGTCTTGATCGCGGGCGCAGCTTCGGGCGGCTTGTACGAACGCCACCACCAACAGGAAGCGGCGCGGATTGCGGCGGCCCAGCGAGCAGCGCACCAACGCGAACTTGCCGCCGAGCGCGCACGGGCGGACGAAGACGCACTGGCCAAGGTGGACAGCGACGTCTCGCAAGAGGTTCCCAGCGCGCTGGAGCCGCTGGCTGCGCTTTCCACTCAAGATGAATCCAGGTAAGGACAAGGAAATGTAAGAGCAGGGAATGGTAAGGGCGAGAAACGAAGGGAAAAGGGG
Source organism: uncultured Acidobacteriaceae bacterium (assembly GCA_963800145.1). Taxonomy (GTDB): domain Bacteria; phylum Acidobacteriota; class Terriglobia; order Terriglobales; family Acidobacteriaceae; genus Telmatobacter. The sequence continues at coordinate 1,868,414 of CAWCZX010000003.1, forward strand.
GAGAGGAACGAATGAAAGGGACGATGGCAAGTTGGTTGGGTTTGGCGGTTGCGAGCATTTTTTTGGCGGGCTCAGCCTGGGCACAGATGCCGGGTGGCGGACCGGGGCCCGGGATGGGTTCTGGGCCGGGGATGGATGGGCGCCGGCCCCCGTTTGAGCGGGCATTTGGTGGACATGGCATCGAAGGCCGGTGGTGGAACAATCCGAGAATCATTGAACGGTTGAAGCTGACCGACGAACAGCGGAAGGAGTTTGACAATATTCTTCTGCAGCATCGGGAGAAATTGATCGATCTTCGTGCCAATGTCGAAAAAGGGGAGTTGGAGATGGAGCCCCTGGTCCGTGCCGACCAGCCGGATGAGGCGAAGATCCTGGGCCAGATCGACAAGGTTGCGCAGGCGCGGGCGGAGTTGGAGAAGGCGAATGCACGCTACCTGTTGGCTCTTCGCAGCAAGCTGACACCAGACCAGTGGAAACAGGTGCAGGAGTTCCGCGAGAACCGTGGCATGCGTAACGGCAACGACCGTGGCTGGGGAAGGGATGGACAAACGCAAGGTGGCCGCATGCGGAATGGCAACGGACCGGGAGATCGTGGCCCGGGTACGGCGGCGCCTCCACCCTCCGGTCAACCGAGTGGTCCGCCCGCGGGCGCACCCAGCCCAGGGTCGGGCGACAATCAATAGCGATGGCTTGAGCTTTATTTCATTGCCCAGCAGAACTTAGCTGGGGCGAGGACAGCGACGGAGGCAGGAGGTGTACCTCTTGCCTCCGTTTTTTTGCGGTAACTCGCGAAAGCACTGGGCATGTGGCGGCGGCGAGTTTCTGACCACGTGATTTCGTGCTTTGAATTCATGCTTTCTCGGGTCCCAAAATCGGACCTACACCCCAGCGAGCAACGACCACTCGCAGGGAGGCCCCGGGGACCTGGGGCACCCACAGTTGGCACAACAACAAGCGGCCAGAGACCTTAGTGCGGCAGAGCCGGATCCTCTAGACGTGCTGTACGGCCTGCGCCAGATGGCTGAGGCTCGACTTCGCGTCGCCATAGAGCATTGAAGTGCAGGGTTTGAAGAAGAGTGGGTTTTCGAGGCCCGAGAATCCGCGACCCTGGCCGCGCTTGAGCACGATCACGCTACGGGCACGGTCCACTTCGAGGATAGGCATGCCGGCAATGATTGAGTTGGGATTGTCGCGTGCGTCGGGATTGACCACGTCGTTAGCTCCGATCACTACGGCCACATCGACTGAAGGAAACTCGGGGTTGATCTGCTCCATCTCGTAAAGCAGGGAATAAGGTACATTGGCCTCGGCCAGCAGCACGTTCATATGTCCCGGCATGCGGCCCGCCACCGGATGGATCGCATACTTGACTGTGACGCCGCGGCCTTCGAGCAGTTCTGCCAACTCACGCACTGCGTGTTGGGCCTGGGCCGTAGCCAGTCCGTAGCCCGGAACAAAAACCACACGATTGGCAAAGGCGAGTTGCATCGCTGCGTCGTCCAGGGTGATCTCGCGCATGACGCCGCCGGCGTTTGACGTGGCCTCGCCGATCACCGCGCCAAAGCCGCCAAACAACACGTTGGTGATGGAGCGGTTCATGGCCTTGCACATTAAGACGGACAGAATGAAACCGGAAAAACCATCCAATGTTCCGGCGATGATGAGCACATTGTTGCCGAGCACAAAACCGGTGGCGGCTGCAGCGAGTCCGGCATAGGAATTGAGCAGGGACATCACCACAGGCATGTCGGCTGAACCGATGGGAATGACCAGCATAATGCCGAAAACGAAGGCCAGTCCGAGCATGGTGTAGAAGACCGCGGCGGTTTCAGGATGCATGCAGAAAACGATGAAGCAAGAGGCCATAACCAGGAAGATCAGCAGATTAACGAGGTTCTGGTTCTTGAATTGGATCGGTTTTCCGGGGAGGACTCCTTGCAGTTTCCCCGCTGCGATGAGTGAGCCTGTGGTCGTAAGCGCGCCCAGCATGACCTCGAATCCCAATGCGCCGCGTGTGACTCCCGGCATGTCTCCGGCGTGAACAAGAAACTCGCCGACGCCAACCAGGGCTGCGGCCAGCGCACCGAATGCGTGCGAGAGCGCGGTTCGTTGGGGCATGGCCGTCATGGGAACCCAGATGGCCATCCATGCGCCGATGATGGAGCCAACGGTGAGACCGGCGATGATCCATACCCAGGTGACGATATGCGCGCCGACGAGTGTGCCAACGATCGCCGCGAACATGCCGCCCTCCGCGAGAAACATGCCGCGGCGTGCGGTCTCAGGGTGCGACATGCCTTTGAGCGAAAGGATGAAAAGGATCGAGGCGACGAGGTAGGTGGCTTCCATGAAATAGGTGGACAGGGTCATTTCGTCCCCCCTGCAAGACCTGCCGCATTGATTTCAGTCTTGCGCTTGCCGAACATCTTCAGCATGCGATCAGTGATGCCGAAGCCGCCCACGACATTAATGGTGGCGGTCGTGACCGCAACAAATCCGAGAATATGCGCGAACAGCGGGTAATGCGCCGCCCCCGCCAGCACCAGCGATCCGATGAGCGAGATGCCGGAGATGGCGTTGGTTGCCGACATCAGCGGTGTGTGCAGCAGCGGAGGCACGCGGCTGATGACTTGGTAACCAAGGAATGCGGCCAGCGCGAAGACATAAATCGAAGCGATCAGGACAGCGGGATTCATGAGTCTCTCAAAAAGCGGTGTTCGCGGTGCTGCGCACCGGTTAGCGGATTTGCGAATGTCAGTTAAGCCGGCAGCTTCGCCGCCTCAAACAACTTGGCGACGCGAGGATTCACCGGGCTGCCCTGGTGAGCGACGCATGCGCCAGCCACAACCTCGTCGCCGAGATCGACCGTGATTTCGCCCTTCTTCACGATCAGAGCGAGGAAGTTGAGAATGTTGCGTGCGTAGAGCTGGCTGGCGTGAACCGGCACTTCGGCGGGCAGGTTGAGTGGCGCAAGCAGGGTGACGCCGCCGATTATTTGTGTCTCCCCAGGCACGGTGAGCTCGCAGTTGCCGCCAGCAGGCGCTGCGAGGTCGACAAGCACCGAACCAGGGCGCATGACCTCAATAGCGTCGCGGCGTATCAGTCTTGGAGCGGGCCTACCCGGCACCTGCGCGGTGGTCACAATCACGTCGGAATGAGCGGCGGTACGGGTAATCAGGTCGCGGCCGCGATCCAGAGCTTCTTCAGTCAGCTCGGCAGCGTAACCTCCTCCGCCCTCGGCATTGATGCCACCGAGATCCACATCAAGAAACTTCGCGCCAAGGGAGCGCACCTGCTCGCCGGCAGCGGCGCGCACGTCGTAGGCTTCAACAACCGCACCCAAGCGGCGGGCAGTCGCAATCGCCTGCAAACCGGCGACTCCGGCTCCGATCACAAATACACGCGCTGGGGGAATGGTTCCGGCGGCCGTCATCAACATTGGAAAGAGGCGCGGCAGGTGGCTCGCGGCGTCGATGATTGCCTTGTATCCGGCCACGGTGGCCATGGACGAAAGTGCGTCCATCGATTGCGCGCGGCTGATACGCGGCACCAACTCCATGCTGAACAGGGTGACATGCAGCGCGATGGCTGTTGCCAAAGCGTCGGGAGCATCGAGGGGTCTTAGAAAGCCGACGACAATTGCGCCCGACTTCATCATGGCCTGATCGGCGGGGCTGAGGGCGTTTACAACGGGCAGCAGGTCGGCATGCGCCAGAATGGATAGCCGATCCGCGATAACCGTTGCGCCAGCCTCGGTGTAGGCAGCGTCTGATGCGCCGGCGGCGATGCCGGCGCCAGCTTGCACAACGGCCGCAATTCCCTGCGCCAGCAACGATTTCAAGCTCTCCGGCAAAAGAGCAACGCGGGTCTCGCCAAGAGCTGATTCCTTGAGAATGCCTAAGAGCAATTTGCCTCCGCAAGATGGAGCTGGATCTGATGAATAACGAATACCACCGTACGCTCAAGGGCGGTTATCGTCACTTCTAAAAATTATTCAGCAGGGGGGACGGATGCGCCCGTGATGATGGTCACTGGGAACCGAGGGATTCTCTCGAAGAGCACCCACAGCCTATGACAGCCTTCAGATTTCCCGATTTGAAATGAAGTTGTTGTTGCGCGGGCAGACTCGAGGAGCCAACCCGCGTTTTTGGGCGATTACTTCGGGAGTGGCATCGAGCCGGCGATGGCGAAGGCGGACCCTGATTTGGCTGTAGTCTCGTCCGGTTGCGCGCCACCGACGCTCAGGGAGTATTTGCCTTCGAGAATGGCGCGGTTGCCCTGATCGTCCACGCTTGAAAGGGAGCGTGGATCGATTTTCAAAATGACTTCCTTGCTGGCGCCGGGCGCGATGGTGACGCGCTCGAAGCCAACCAGGGAGTGGATGGGGCCGTCTGCCTGTGGCGTCTTAAGATAGGCCTCGACCACTTCGTCGCCGCCCACTTTGCCGATGTTGGTCACGGTTACGGTCGCAGTGAGCGGATCGCCGGCCTTGAGGGTCTCGGCAGAGAGTTTAACCGGGCCATATTTGAAACTGGTGTAGCTGAGGCCGTAACCGAAACCCCACAGCGGCTTGCCGGTGAAGTAGCGATAGGTGCGGTTCTTCATTGAATAATCGGTAAACGGCGGGACACCGTCGAGGCCGGCGTAGAAAGTGACCGGCAGCCGCCCGCCTGGGTTGTTGAGTCCGGCGAGGGTGCGTGCGATAGCCGTACCGCCTTCGACGCCGGGGTACCACGCGGCTAGAACCGCGTTGGCGTGCTCGTTGGCCCAATTCAGCGCTACGGCGCTGCCGCTCTGCAACACCACGATGAGCGGCTTGCCGGTGGCGGCGAGGGCTTCGAGCAGTTTTTGTTGCGGCGCGGGCAGATCGAGGCTGGTGCGGTCGCCGCCGTTGAAGCCGTCGATCTTGATGCGCATTTCTTCGCCTTCAAGCTGCGGCGACAGCCCGACAAAGGCCACAACGACATCGGCCTCTTTGGCCCGGGCGACGGCTTCGTCGAGTTGCGCCTGGGCGGGAGCTTCCCACTTCAGCGTCACGCCGCCGCCGGCGCGATCGCTGGAGTGCGAGTACTCCAACTGGAACTCGTGCGGACGAGTGTCGGTGAAGTCGAAGGGAATCGATGGGATCCTGGGGAATTGTTCATGACCGGCGGCGCGGTGGGCGAGGCGCCGGGAGCGGCCTTGAAGTTGCCCATTGCCGAGAGATCCTGCCCCGCGCGCAGGCTGCCTTCGGAGATCACTTTGCCATCGAGCAGAAGACGATAGCTCTCTTTGGGCGAATAGGGAAAGCTGTCGGCCGGCTCGAGGGTAAAGACGTAGTGGCCGGGCGCGGGCGCTGTCAGCGTGCCGGTCCAGCGAACGGAGTAGTTAATGGTCTCGACTTCGGGCGCGGGCTTGTCGTTTTCCCAGTCGGCCTGTACCGCAGGCTCAGTGGTCACGGCGACCGGGCGGCCGGTCCAATCGGGAGTGGCGAAGAACTCCGTTTTGAGGCCTTTGTTGAGGCCGAATGCGGTGCGCGGCACCGGCACACCGACGCCTTCGGCGAGCGTGGAGCCTTGCGCATAAAGGATTGGCGTGGAGCGAAATTGGTTGTAGATGCCTTCAAGCGGCGTAACTGGGTTCACCGGGGTGCCGACGTAGTTGCCCAGGATCGACGGGAGCAGATCTGCAGTGGGGCCGATGACGGCGATGTGTCCGGGCGCGCCGTTCAGCGGCAGCATGCCGTCGTTCTTCAGAAGCACGATGGCTTCTTCGGCAGCCTTGCGTGCGATCTGACGATGTTCCGGCGATGCATCGGCAGAGAAGGGGATTTTGTCCAGAGGATTGGAGCCTTGGGGGTCAAACATGCCCAGCTTGAATCGTGCGGTGTAGAGGCGCTCGGCGGCCTGCGTGACCAGATCTTCGGAGACAAGCCCCTGACGCACGGCGTCGGCGAGGGTGTTGAAGCCGGGCGTCCAGATGCTGCAGGAGAGGTCGGTTCCGGCTTCAAGGGAAAGCGCGGCGGCATGCGTGATGTCCGGCGCTTTTTTGTGGCCTTGGTAGACGTCGACAATCGCGCCGCAGTCGGAGACTACGAAGCCCTTGAATCCCCACGCGTCGCGCAGGTGCTCTTTGAGCAGCATGTTGTTGGTGCAGGCAGGCCAGCCATCGATGGAGTTGTAGGCGCACATGACGGACTGCACATGGCCCTCGGTTACGGTGGCGCGGAATGCGGGCAGGTAGGTCTCTTCCAGATCGCGCGGCGAGGGGTCGACGTTGAAGCCGTGGCGCAGCGGCTCGGGGCCGTTGTGAACGGCGAAATGCTTGCTGGTGGCGACGGCGCGTAGGTGATCGAGGTCGCTGCCCTGCACGCCGCCAATAAAGGCGATGCCCATTTTGCCAGTCAGGAACGGGTCTTCGCCGTAGGTCTCCTGGCCGCGACCCCAGCGGGGATCGCGAAAGATATTGATGTTGGGCGACCAGAACGTAAGTCCGTAGAAGATGCGGTGGTTGCCTTCGCGCTGAGCCTGGTTGTATTTGGCGCGCGCCTCGGTGGAGATGACGTTGCCCATGGCGTGAACGATCGTGGGATCCCACGTGGCGGCCATGCCGATGGCCTGGGGAAACACGGTGGCGTATCCGGCGCGGGCTACGCCGTGCAGGGCTTCGTTCCATGTCTGGTAGTCAGGAATGCCCAGCCGCGGAATGGAGGTGCCCCAGTCTTCGAGCTGATTGACTTTTTCGTCCAGGGTCATGCGGCCGACGAGGTCGTGGGCACGCTCAGCCGGGGAGAGTCTGGTGTCCATATAGGCAGGCATCTGAGCCGGGACCAGCGAAGCGAAGAAGGCAAAGGTGAGTAAAACGAGAAGAAACCGGCAGCGAAGCGGCATGGGCGTATTCCTCCATGGGCATGGCTGTCTTTCCTCCTGATATCCACACGCCGGTTGGTCGGCGCGGGCGGCTCGCAAATGCAAGTCCTTGAAGGAAGGCCGGCCCGCAAGAACTCTACAGGGCCGGACTCGCTTTTGGCTAGCTTTATCGCTTTACTAGAGATTCTCCCTAATACCTAGACTTGATTGCGTAGGTCAGGCCCATGGTGAATTGGAAGGAGTTTCGCTTGGTTGGAGGGAGCGACACGGGAGGATTGTTGAGATAGCTGTCCAACGTCCCCACTGAGAAGCTGAGGCTCTTATACGCGGGAAAGGCAAGGGTGTTTGTCTCATTGGCCGAATAGGCGCGAGAGTTGTTGTAGGCGGGGATAAAAGCCAGGCCTTGAGTGTATGTCATGAACTTCTGATGAAGGATGTAGTCGGCCGAGAAGGTCGACCCGATCAGGTTCTGATTGCTGCTGGAAGGGCCGCTGATGAACTGCTGCTTCTCATACTGCATGGTTGCTTTCAGGTCTGCTTCCTGCTTTGGAGTCTTGAGGACTGTCCACCCAATGCCGCCGCCGTAAATCTGCTGCAGGTCGAGGTCCTGCCCAAAATTGTGATCGAAGGCGGTTTGGACCAGCGCGAAAAATCGAGGTGAAAAGTATTGGTCGCGCTCCGCCTCGGCGTGATAGATGGCCGATTTGGTGGTGACTTCCGGTACAGTAACGCCTGCGACAACATAGGCCGGCTGAGTGATCTTTCCATATGATCCCGTAAAGCCTACGGACGTGCGATTACGTGGATCGAGCCAACTAACCGTGGGTACCACGCGCACCAGGGCTACCGCTCCTGAAAACGTGTATTGGTTTTGAGTCGCGGTTACCAGTGTTGCTCCGGCGGTGGCCGCGCCGTTCCATCCCTGCTTGAGGCTTGGTTCGTGATAGATCTGCTTGTCCAGCGTGGTTTGGTCCACGATGTATTGCGCGCTTTTCAAGGGGATTGGCTCAGGAGCCGCGGCGCTCTCAGGATGCACTGAGACTATCTGGTCCGCTACGTCGACCGTCCCGATGGGGATTTGGCCTTGGATTTTTTTGCCGTGTACTTTCACGCTGTCTTGGAGCACGGCGACTTTCTGGCCAGTGTGCAGTTCCTTAATCTTGTCCCAGGTGAGCGCAATATCTCCAAGGGGATCGCTGTGGAAGGTAACTTTCCCTCCGATGGCGCTGACGAATTTGCCGTGCAGCGTGTCACCGTTGCTGAGCACCACAACATCGGTCGAGGTCTCAGGGGTTGATTTGCTTTGGGCGGAGCAGGTCAGCGCCCCACCAATTGCCGCAGTAATGATGGCAAGCCGGAGGGCTCGATGCGGTTGGGAGACATCAATGCGAAAAGAGAAAACAGAAAGAAGAAGAGGAAAACTCAGGGTCATGGGGGGCACGATCCTTTTGTCGATTTTTGACCAAGGTGAGGCGCGGGTCCGAGGAGCCGCGCTCGATCCTTCTCAGAATTCTAAATCGGTTTGATCGGCACATCCTGCATTCTCGGTTTTGCGAGGGGCAGGCCCCTGTATGTACGATGATTTGGAATTCAAGGACAAGCGAATCATGCGACCTAACCTAAACCTGATGAAGGCTACCCTGACCGGAGCGCTGGGCGGCCTGCTTTTCGGCTTTGACACCGTAGTGATTGCCGGCGCGATTGACGCGCTGGTGCGCCTTTACGGCCTAAGTCCCCAGGAGAAGGGTTTCACTGTCGCGATTGGCCTCGTAGGCACGGTGATCGGGGCACTTGGAGCCGGCCAAATCGGGCAAAAACTTGGAGGCCGCGAAACCCTGCGCATTACCGCGATCCTTTATGTTGTCTCGGCTATCGGCTGCGGCCTTGCCTGGAATTGGGATTCATTCCTGGTATTTCGCTTCATCGGTGGCCTCGGCATTGGAGCCTCGTCGGTCCTTGGTCCGGTTTACATCGCGGAACTTGCTCCAGCCAAGTGGCGCGGCCGCCTGGTGGCTACCTTCCAGTTCAATGTTGTCTTCGGAATCATGGTGGCTTACACCTCGAATTACTTCATTCGTACGCTGCATCTGGGCGCAACCGAATGGCGCTGGCAGGTGGGTATAGCGGGCATTCCAGCGATTGCTTTTTTGATCTTGCTGTTCCGTATTCCTCGCAGCCCCCGCTGGTCGGCCTCGAAGAATCGCATCGATGAAGCGCTGGCAGTTCTCAAGTTGATGGGAGACCCTGATCCGGAATCCGAATTGAAGGATATTCGCGCCGCCTTGGCGCAGGAACATGCCACTGCGCACGAGCGGGTTTTTCAGTGGAAGTACCGCTATCCACTCTTCCTTGCAATTTCAATTGGCGCCTTCAACCAGCTCGCCGGCATCAATGCGATCCTGTATTACATCAACAACATCTTTGGAGCCGCCGGATTCAGCCAGATTTCGAGCGATCAGCAGGCCATCGCCATCGGCGCCACCAACTTTGTCTTCACCTTGATTGGCATGTCGTTGATTGACAAGCTGGGCCGCAAGACGCTGCTGTTGATAGGCGCTGTCGGCACCGCGGCCTGCCTCGCCGGCGTGGCATGGGTTTTCGGAACCAATTCGCACCAGAGCTCGCTGCTTTGGCTGCTGGTTACGTACATCGCGTTCTTCTCTGTCTCGCAGGGAGCGGTGATCTGGGTCTATATCGGTGAAGTGTTTCCGACTTCGGTGCGCTCCAAAGGCCAGGGAGTGGGCAGTGCCAGCCACTGGTTCATGAATACCCTGATCCAGCTTGAGTTCCCGGTGGTTGTGCATTCCATGAGCACGGCAACGCCATTCGTCTTTTTCTCCATGATGACCGTGGTCCAGTTCTTTGTGGTTCTGTTTGTATACCCGGAGACGAAGGGGCAGACATTGGAGCAGTTGCAGCGCGAACTGTTGCCTGCGAAGTAAGCTGGATGCCGCCGTTGCACTCCTGGGATGTGGCTCATTTGTGACCCAAGTCACCGGCTCCAAGGAGCGTTTGGTCCTATACCTGATCTTGACGAGTACCCTGGGCTGACGGCCGGTTCAACGGCCGTGGGCCCTCGATGAGCCGCTGCAAGTGAGGTCAAGCATGGAGCAGCCGACAATTCTAATTGCGGAGCAGGTTAGGGAAGTGGTGCAGGCTACGATGGAAGCTCTGCGCGCGCCGCGTCCAGAGCAAATCTCTCCATCGGCCGCTGCCAGCTCGTTTGAAGCCGACGCCATGCGGGCGGAAATCATCAATGTGGGCCGGAAGCTTTGGGAACGTCAGTTCGTCGATGGCAACGCCGGCAACATTAGCGTGCGACTGGGCGCGCAGTACGTGCTCTGCACACCCACGATGATATGCAAACGCGATATGGAACCGGCGGATATCTGCTTGTCCGATCTCGAAGGAAAGATCCTGGCGGGCGACCGTCCCCGCACCAGCGAACTGCTGATGCACCTGGAGATATACAAGGCCAACCCGCGGGCTCGCGCCGTGGTTCATTGCCACCCACCTTACGCCACGGCCTTTGGTCTTAGCGGCTCCGTACCCCCGGTGGGACTGATCTCTGAATACGAGTTCTATATCGGGCCTGCAGCGATTGCGCGGTACGAGACTCCCGGCACGCAGGCCTTTGCCGAGACCGTGCTGCCCTTTGTACTGGATCACAACACGATTCTGCTGCCAAATCATGGCGTCGTCTGCTGGTCAGATACGGTAAATCATGCCGAGTGGTTGGTTGAGGTTCTTGAGAACTATTGCAAGACTTGTGTCATCGCGCAGCAGATCGGCAAACCGCTGATTCAAATCCCGGAAGAAAAGATACAGGAGATTCTGGCTCTGAAGCGCCGCGCGGGATTGCCGGATGCGCGCATGGGCCGCGTTCCCGAACTGCAAGAACCCGCGTCGGCTTGCGATCCCGAGCTTGATCGCCTTGTCGAGCAGGTGGTGGCGCGGATCGAAGGGCGCTGCTGACCAGTAACTGGCGCAAGAAAAGCGAAACCGTGCTACACTGTACTTGCGCTCAGTGATTTGGTCGTGAGCGGCGGTTTGCCCTTCTCTTATCCAAGGTTAAGGCAATTCAGCCTGGCACAGATTCCCCAAGCCCCTACAGCGTAACCACCTGGGCTCTATTGGAGCGACGTCGTTTTGTGTGCGGCGAGGGTGGTGCCGGCCGGCAATGTGCCGCCTGGCGTATGAAGTAGCGTGTGGCAGCTCCGGGCCCCGTGCATTCTTGAATGCCGATCAGCCAGTCCAGTTAGACTTTCGGTTCTCCCTTACGCATATCGATAGACAGGCTCGCCCTTTTTGGCTCGTGCCTCCGTGTCCGGTTCCGTTTGCAGGCCCCAGTTTGACTGGCGGCTCCCGGAGCCCAGGAAGATCCTTATTTTGATGACTCAGTTCTCACAGTTCTCTATTTCGCCCGCCCTTTTGGCGCGGCTCAACGCAAACAAGTTTGAAACCCCCACTCCGGTGCAATCCGGCTGCATTCCTCCGGCTCTCGAGGGCCGCGACGTGCTTGCCACCGCGCAGACCGGCACCGGCAAGACCCTCGGCTACCTCATTCCGATTGTCGAAATGCTGCAAAAGACAAAAGACATGAACACCGCGTCTGCGCTGATCCTGCTGCCCACGCGCGAATTGGCGATGCAAGTGGAGCAGGCTTTCCTCGCCATCCGTTCAAGCTCACAGCAGACTGTGGCCCTGGTCGTCGGCGGCCTTGCCGAGCGGTCGCAACTCGACGCGATTCGCCGTGGCGCGCGGCTCATTGTTGCCACTCCCGGACGCCTTGAGGATTACCTCAAGCGCAAACTGGTGCGGCTGGACCAGGTCAAGATCCTGGTGCTCGACGAAGTGGACCGGATGCTCGATATGGGCTTTCAGCCAGCCATCGCGCGTATTGCGACTATGCTGCCGGCAACTCGGCAAACACTCTGCTACTCAGCCACTCTGGAAGGTTCAGTGAAGGAAGTGGCGCGCAAATACCTCAACAATCCGACGCGTATCGAAATCGGATCAGTGCTCAAGCCCGCCGAGAATGTCGAGTTGCGCACTTTTGAAGTGGAGCCGGACCAGAAACAAGAACTCCTCGAACATTTGCTTGGCGCCGAGGAAGGAAGCTTCCTCGTGTTTGTGCGCACCAAGCATGGCGCGGATCGTGTGGCGCGGCGCCTTACCCGCTCCGGCTGGTCGGCGACACAGATTCACGGCGATCGCTCGCAGGCGCAGCGGAATTCAGCCTTGCGGAGTTTCTCAGAGGGGCGTCACCGCGTGCTCGTGGCTACCGATGTTGCTGCCCGCGGTATCGACGTGGCCAACGTGGCGCACGTGATTAACTTCGATTTGCCGAAAGTGGCGGAGGACTTTGTTCATCGCGTGGGCCGCACTGGACGCGCCTCGGCAAAGGGCGTTGCTTCAACTTTTGCGGGACCGGCCGAACGCGGCGACCTGCGGAAGATCGAGCGCACTCTTTCCATTCAGATGAAGCGGTTTCGCGTGCGGTCGGCGGAACACGCAGCCTGAAAGGATCCGGGCTGGGAGCGATACGAGCCGCTCCCAGTCGGTCGCGTATGGGCGCGCATCACAGGTGAATGTGATGTGATGAACACGACCAGAGGCAAACTCGTAAGGAGTCACAGAGGATAAAAACTGTGAAACTCCTATCGGGTCGATCTACCCTCATCCTGCAATTCATTGCGCTTTGTTTTATCGCTCCGTGTTCACAAGCGTTCGCGGGGGACGGATCCGCACCGGCTCTTTCACTGAACGATCGAGTCTACATTGCGAGCCGAATTTATGCGTCGCTCAACAATTTTGCCCATTGGCAGAATGCGCCGAATCTGGACGTCGATGCCGCCTATCGCGCTTACCTTGATAAGGCGCTTGCCAGTGAAGACCGCAGGGCATTCAGCCTCGCGAGCATGGAGTTTCTCGCAGAATTCAAGAACTCTCACACTTTGTTTATCGATATGCCGCTGGCGAAACAAGGTGGCGTGCTTCCTTTTATTGCGGAATCGATTCATGGACAGTGGGTGGTTACAGAGAGCTTGAGCCCCGGCTTGAATCCTGGCGACGTAATCGAGAGCATCGACGGACGCCCCTTCGCGCAGTTTGTTGCGGATTGCAGCCGCTGGATAAGTGCGTCGACCGAGGAGGGAGGACGACACCTCCTCTTTGCACGGATGACCATTGTCACACCGTATGCCCATCTTTTCCCAGAGAGGTTTGAGCTGACCTTGTCGGGAGGGAGGAAGGTGGTGATTGACCGCCGTACCCTCCATGACGCGTCGCTCGAAACGGAAGGCCGCTGGCTGGAACCCGGCAAGGTCGCTTATATTCGCATCCACACCTTTCTGGGCTCGGATTATGAAAAGCGCGCACTGGAACTGGCAAAGGAGTATAGACAGGCAAAGGTACTCATCGTGGACGTGCGAGGCGAGCCTGGCGGGTCGACTCCGACGGATTTCGCCTCCTTCCTGATGGATCGGCCTTCCCAGTTCTGGACTGAGTCAACGCCAGTCGCCATGCCCTATTTCCGCTTCAGGGCTTCGCAGGGCAAATGGGAATACCAGCCTTTCGTCCGGCCGTCACTCGTCTGGTCGAGCCCGACGGCGTCGCCAGCCAAGGACGTGTTCATGGGGAAACTGGCCATCCTGACAGATGCCGGTTGCTATTCAGCGTGCGAAGACTTTGTCATGCCTTTCAAAATGAACCACAGGGCATTGATCGTGGGAGAAACCACAGGCGGCAGCACCGGCAATGCGGACATGATCGATCTGGGACAAGGAATGATGATCATGGTGGGGGTCCAGCGGGTGAGCTTTCCTGATGGGACGCAGTTTGAAGGCGTCGGGATCAAGCCCGATGTTGAGGTCACTCCAACTGTGGAAGACTTACGGGCCGGAAAAGACACGGTGCTCGAAGTCGCGCGACGGCACCTGGCTGACTAATACTCGATGTTGTTTAAACCATCGTTCGCCTTTTAGGGGTCCACGAAATGCAGCGTGGCAATGATTTGGGCCGGCAATCACAACCAGGAGCCCGGCCCGATCATTATGATGTTGTGTGAGTTCAGATAAGGCGACGATGCGATTTCTGACGATACTTCTTCCGGGCGTACTTTTGCTTTTGCCTCCTTCGTTCGCGCAGGGTGTTTCTGCGACCGACACTTCCTCCCCTACGAACTCATCAATGTCTGCTGCTCCTTCTCAGGCGATTCCCATGTCCGTGGTGCAGAAGGCGGAGATGGCAGGTCGTGTCCGCGACGAAGCGTTGCACGCGTGGAACGGATATAAGAAATACGCATGGGGGCACGATTCGCTGAAGCCGTTGAGCCGTCAGCCTTTCGACTGGTATGGCCAGGGCCATTCGCTGTTGATGACGCCTATCGATGCGCTCGACACCCTTATCCTGATGGACTTGAAACCGCAGGCGGATGATGCTCGCAGGCTCATCGATTCCAAGCTCAACCTGGATCAGGACATCTATGTAAAGGACTTTGAAATCACGATCCGCCTGCTGGGCAGTCTGACCGCCTGCTATGAACTCACGGGCGACAAGCGCCTGCTGGAACTGGCCGACGACTTGGGTCGACGCATGCTCCCGATGTTCAACTCGCCGACCGGGATGCCGTATGAGTACGTCAACCTGCGCACCGGTGCTGTGCGCGGAAACCGCAGCAATCCGGCGGAGATCGGGAGCCTGCTTCTTGAGTACGGAACGCTGGCGCGACTTACCGGGAAACAGGAGTACTACGACAAAGCGAAACGCGCGGTAGTGGAGTTGTACAAGAGACGCTCTCCCATTGGCCTGGTCGGCTCAGAGATCGACGTGGAAACCGGTGCGTGGACCGACAAAACTGCGGGCATCATGGGCGGCATCGACTCCTACTACGAGTACCTGCTGAAGGCGTCGATTCTCTTTGGCGACCAGGACTGCGCGCATATGTGGCAGGAGAGCGAAGCTTCTATCAACAAATATCTGGCCGACCGGCGGACGAACGGGCTCTGGTATGGGCAAGCGGACATGAACACCGGAGCGCGCACGCAAACCTACTATGGATCGCTCGATGCATTCTTTCCCGCAGTGCTGGCCCTGGGCGGTGATGTGAAACGCGCGGCAGAACTGCAGGATTCAAGCTACGCGATGTGGAACCTCGCGGGCATTGAGCCGGAACGCCTTGATTACTCCACGATGCAGATCACAGATCCAAGCTACGCGCTGCGCCCGGAGATCATCGAGTCGACGTATTACCTCTACCACTACACCCACGACGCGAAATACCTCGCCATGGGACAGACCTACTTCGATGGGCTTGTGAAGTATTGCCGAACGGATGAAGGATACGCGGCGCTTTCTGATGTGCGGAGCAAGGTGAAATCCGATTCGATGGAGAGCTTTTTCTTTGCCGAGACGCTGAAGTATCTTTATCTGCTCTACGCTCCGGAATCCACGCTTGATTTCAATTCGATCGTCTTCAATACCGAAGCGCACCCCTTGAAGCTGAGTGTGGGGCTGAAGTAGGCTTAGGGCATTTGGAACCTAGCTTAGGGCATTCGGAACCTAGCCAAGATCAGGGGTATTCGAGAAAGTGCGCGACCGACTTTTGCCACACAGCGGCCATTCATTTGGACGCCGCAAGAAACGGGCCTTTCGCCCCTCAATTGGTCGCCTTTTCGTTGACTCTGCACTCTGAATCGGGTATTCTGAAGTCCTTGCGCGGTGTTGCGCCTGGGGTCTGTGTGTCGGCCCCCACCGACCGAACATTGTCGGTGGGTTGAGTCAGTTCACCCGGGTCTGGCTGGTCGACTCCTGATGGGGCCGTCTGGAACAGGTAACAGGCCGCTGGACGCAGGTTTCAGTCCAGACGAGCCAGAGCCCTTTGAGGGCCAGCCCCCGCAGTCCTCACCCGAACAGAATTGTTTGGAAGTGGGTGGAATCGGGCCCGTGCGCATTGCGTGGGCAAACGCGGTTTGCGCCGCCGTTTTTCGAGTTGCAGTTGGCTGTTCGTCCGGGCGGTCAGCCCAAGTGGGACTGGCGAGATCGAGACGGACGGAGTTTTTGAGAGGGCAGGAGAGAGATGCGTACCTTTGTTCCGAGCGGCAAGGATATTGACCGCAAATGGTTTGTGGTGGATGCCAGCGGCCAGACGCTGGGCCGGCTGGCGACCAAGGCCGCCAGTGTGCTGAGCGGCAAGCTGAATCCCCAGTATGTGCCGTACATCGACATGGGCGACCACGTGATCGTCATCAACGCGGAGAAGGTGCGCCTGACCGGCCTCAAGGCCAGAGCAAGCTCTATCGCCGCTACACCGGCTTTCCCGGCGGGCTGCGCGAGGAGTCGTTTACGCGCCTGCTGAACCGCAAGCCGGAAGCGATTCTGGAGCAGGCCATCAAGGGCATGCTGCCCAAGAGCAAGATGGGCCGCCAGATGGCCACCAAGCTGAAGGTCTATCGCGGCGACAAGCATCCCCACCAGGCGCAGCGCCGGTGGCGATGGAAGTGAAGTAAGGAAGCTATCAGCTTTCAGTTGTCAGCTTTCAGTTTTTGGGCTGATGCAGAAAGTTCAGAGCGCAAGAGATTGAATGTAAGCACGACAATGCTGAAGGCTGAGAGCTGACGGCTGAGAGCTAGGAGAAGAATGGCAGATCTGGTTCAGTATTACGGGACGGGGCGGCGCAAGTCGGCGATCGCCCGCGTTTTTCTGCGTCCCGGCACGGGCGAGTGGAAGGTCAACGGCAAGGCATTTGAAGAGTACTTCGTCACCGAGCAGCAGCGCGTGGCCGCCAAGCGGACGCTGGTGGTTGGCTGAGCTGACGGCGAAGCTTCGACGTGGTGACCACCGTGAAGAGCGGCGGCGTGGCCGCGCAGGCCGATGCCGTGAAGATGGGCGTTGCCCGCGCGCTGGTCGAGTTCAACCCCGAGCTGCGCAAGATGCTCAAGGCCGAAGGCCTGCTGACCCGCGACGCGCGCCAGAAGGAACGCAAGAAGTACGGGCAGAAGGGCGCGCGCAAGCGCTTCCAGTTCAGCAAGCGCTAGGCGCTTGCAGCCGTTAGTTCTCAGTTTTTCCTTGCTGGACATGGGGTCGCCTAATAAGCGAATCCGGCACAGCAGGCTGAAAGCTGACGGCTCAACTGAAAGCTGGTTTTTCAATCTCCCGCAAAAGCGGGTTCAATCCGGGCCACGGCAGCGACCAGCCCGGATGCAATCCACGAAGGAGGCCAATGGCCACGATCACAATGAAGGAGCTGCTCGAAGCGGGTGTTCACTTCGGGCATCAGACCAAGCGCTGGAATCCCAAGATGAAGGAATACATCTTCGGCGAGCGCAACGGGATCTACATCATCGACCTGCAGAAGACGCTCAAGCTGTTCAAGGATGCGTCGAAGTTTGTCACCGAACTGTGCGCGAGCGGCAAGACGATTCTCTTCGTCGGCACCAAGCGCCAGGCGCAGGACGCCGTGGCCGAAGAGGCCAACCGCGCGGGCATGCCCTACATCAACCAGCGCTGGCTGGGCGGCCTGCTGACCAACTGGGTGACGGTGCAGAAGTCGGTGAAGCGCCTTCAGGAACTGGATGAGATGGCCACGGATGGCCGCTACGAGCTGCTGACCAAGAAGGAAGTCATCAAGCTGGAGCGGGAGCGCAAGCACCTGCAGGCGAACCTGGCCGGCATCAAGGCCATGAAGCGGCTGCCCGACGCGCTGTTCATCGTCGACTCGAACAACGAGGCGATTGCCGTGAAGGAAGCCCGCAAGCTGGGCATTCCGGTGGTGGCCGTGGTCGATACCAACTGCGACCCGACGGTGGTGGATTACGTGATTCCGGGCAACGACGACGCGCTGCGCGCCATTCGCCTGTTCACCTCGAAGATCGCCGATTCGGCGGCCGAGGGCGTGAACCTGGTGGGCGACAAGGCGTTTGCCGGAAGAACAGGCCGTGCCGGCGGCGGAAGAGACGGCGGCCATCGAGAGCTGCGCCCGTCGAGGAAGTGGATCTGGAAGCGGCGCTGGGCGGCGGCATTCGCAAGGCTCCGGCGGCGGTTGCGGCTCTGGAAGAGGCCGAAGTGGCCGAGGGCGCTCTTTAAGCTTATCTGCGCACTCCAGATGCGCACACCAGAGACAAGCGTGGCCGCAAGTGGCGAGTGCCACGCTTTTCTTATGCCGTGCAACTCGCGTGCGGCCGATTTGATTTCGTGACGAGCGTAGCGATTCAACTTCATCGAATCGCAGGATGGAAAAACTTAGAAAACCCAGGCAGGGTGAACATCGAAAGATTTAGAAGCCCCGGGAAGGGGCAGGAAACTGGAAAAAAGAGAGATGACAACAGTGAGCGAAAAGATTGATGCCAAGTTGGTGAAGGAGCTTCGCGAGAAGTCCGGCGCGCCCATGGGCGACTGCCTGAAGGCATTGCAGGAGACCAAGGGGGACATCGAGGCGGGTTTGTGGTGCTGCGCAAGCGGGGCATGGCCTCGGCGCAGAAGAAGGCCGCGCGCACCACCAACGAGGGCGCGGTGGGCACCTACATTCATGCCGGCGGCAAGATCGGCGTGCTGGTCGAGGTGAACTGCGAGAGCGACTTCGTGGCCCGCACCGAGGACTTCCAGGAACTGCTCAAGGACATCGCGATGCACATCGCGGCCAGCGATCCGCGCTATGTGAAGCCCGAGGACGTGACTCCGGAAGATCTGGAGCGCGAGAAGGAGATCTTTCGCGCGCAGGCTGCTGCGACGGGCAAGCCGGCCCCTGTGATCGAGAAGATCGTCGAAGGCAAGATGGCCAAGTTCTACGAGGAGGTCTGCCTGCTGGAGCAGCCCTTCATCAAGGACCAGGCCATCAGCATCAAGGAACTGATCGCGCAGAAGGTGGGCAAGCTGGGCGAGAACATCACCGTGCGCCGTTTCGCCCGCTTCAAGGTGGGCGCGCCCGACTGGACGGTGGCCCAGACCAAGGCCGTGGAAGCGGCCGGGGAGTAATTGCTCCGGTAGATCATGGCAAGGGGCGCTTCAACGTTGACGCGGCCTTTTGCGCCGAAGTAGGGAAACACTATAACTCAAAGGCCCGGAGCACTTGCTCCCGGGCCTTTGTTCTTTTTCGCCGCCTCATGTGCATCCGGCGATGCGATTCGGCGAAATCTGCACCAAATCTCATTCGCTCCATTGTTGTTGAGCAATCCGATGGGAGTCCTTAAACCATCGCGCCGCCACCGCACCGAAGATGCAGCCACCAATGTGCGCCAGATAGGCGACGCCGCCTGTTTGCACGTTTGCTACGGCGCCGGCATTAAAGAGCTGAATGAGAAACCATGCGACGATCAAGAGCGCAGCCGGGATGACGGTGACGCGCACAAAAATGAATATGACAAGAAGTGAGCGCATGCGATCGCGAGGATAGATCACCAGGAAGGCGCCCATGACCGCGGCAATCGCGCCGCTTGCCCCCAGGTTCGGCACCGTGGAATTGGGGCTGGCTGCAACCTGTGCAAGCATAGCTACCAGCCCCCCGGCAAGGTAGAACACAAGGAATCGCAATGGCCCCATGGCGTCTTCGATTTCGGGACCGAAAGCCCACAAGAACACCATGTTGCCAATGATGTGGGACCAACTGCCATGCAGGAACATCGCCGTCAGAATGGTGATCCAGTGATGACCGGCGACAATGTCTGCAGGAACGACCGACCATTTCAAGACAAACGCATCGCCATGCGCCAGTTCGGCTACAAATGCAAAGACATTGGCCGCTATGATCAATGCCGTCACAGCCGGGAAATGTGTGGGTCGCCGCGATGCGTCTGATAAAGGGACTACAGTTCCCAAGTCGTATTCCCCGCTTCTGTTTCGATCGTTTCTACTTTGTCGGGCGTGGTCGGATTCAGGCCACCTTGGAAACCACGCGGCGGGCGGCGAGCGATAGTGACAAGCGCGCCGTGCCGCTGAACAGCATGCTGATACCCACAAGGGTTCCGATTACCCATTCGGTGCTCGATGGCCAGCTCCTCCAAATCAGGATCCCCAGAATCAATGTGACGATGCCGTCAAACAGTAGCCAGCCCGATCCGGGCATCGGACGTATCCGGAAGCCGAAAATCAGTTCCAGCACCCCCTCCGCGAACAGGTAGATCGCGAGCACAAGTGTCAGGGATGCCAAGCCCGCCACGGGGTGAAGCAACACATACACGCCAACGCAAATGTAAAGAATGCCCAGCAGCAGCTCCCAGATCATTCCACCCGCTGTTCGCGTATGCCATGCGAATACGAGATGGGCTGCTCCACTCAACATCAGCAGCCAGGACACAACGGCCAACACCGCAATTCCCGCCGCCGGTGGAACCACGATGGCGAGAACTCCGGCAAGGATCATCAGAACGCTCAGAACGATCGACCATCCAACCGACTCTTTCGCGACTGCTCCAAAGGATAATGTGCTCATGGCAACCCTCCTGTTTCCTCATTCCACATGAGGCGGTGAAGATATTTGCACGCGGAAGGCTTTCACGTTCTCGTTGAGCTGTGTGTGTTTTTGGGGACCCAAAGGCAGTGACCGTTTTCTCAGGAATCCATTTGGGGACAGTCATTCCTGAAAAGCGTGTCCGTAACTTGACTGAGTGACGAGCCTTCCGCCCAATCGATCGTGTGATTATACCCGGACTGCGCGGGACCGAATACGAATTCCACGAAGAATTCGCCCGGAGAGCGAAGCGCGACGGCTCGAGGAGGTCGACGGCTTTTCCAGAACACCAACTGGGGATGTCAAATGATGCGAATAGGCAAGTGCGAGTCGATTCAATCACCTATGGCCGTTTAGATCCTAGCCCTCTCCTGCAGGCAGTTGTGCTGTCTTTTGCCCGGTCCGGCGATATCAACGCACTCATTCAATTTCCCCGGGAAAACGGCGAATCTGGCCGCTCCGGCGTGGCCAGCCATACCATATGCGATACTCAAAATGGCATGTATAAACGGATCGTTCTCAAGCTTTCGGGAGAGGCACTGGCCGGT
The DNA here is from genome assembly GCA_963800145.1 of uncultured Acidobacteriaceae bacterium. GTDB lineage: Bacteria > Acidobacteriota > Terriglobia > Terriglobales > Acidobacteriaceae > Telmatobacter. The sequence continues at coordinate 1,889,254 of CAWCZX010000003.1, forward strand.
CCCCGCGGATTCGGGCTCGACGCCGATAAAGTGGCTGAAATCACTGCTGAAGTGGCCGAAGTTCACGCGCTCGGCGTTGAAATCGGCGTAGTGGTCGGCGGAGGCAACTTCTTTCGCGGTGTCCAGGAGCAGGCCAAGGAAATGGACCGTGTAGCGGCCGACAATATGGGCATGCTTTCCACAGTTATCAACGCCATCGCACTACAAGATGCTCTGGAACAGCGTGAGGTTCAGTGCCGCGTAATGACCGCGGTGTTCATGAATCAAATTGCGGAGCCTTACATCCGTCGCAGGGCGGTGCGCCATCTTGAAAAGGGGCGCGTGGTCATTTTCGCCGCCGGCATTGGGAACCCGTTCTTTTCCACCGATACGGCGGCCAGCCTGCGTGCCATGGAAATCAAGGCCGATGTGCTGCTGAAAGGCACCAAGGTCGAGGGTGTTTACAATGCCGACCCGGTCCTGGTGAAAGATGCCGTCAAATATGACGAGATTACTTACATGGAGATCCTGCGCCAAGGTCTGAAAGTGATGGACCTGACCGCGGTGAGCCTGTGTAAGGACAACAACCTCCCCATGATCATCTTCAACATGAACCAGCCGGGCAATATTCGCCGCGTGGTGCTGGGCGAGAGGGTCGGATCGCTGGTCACGGCGTAAATTCGGTGGAGAGTGAAAAGGCGTCAGGGGATTTGAGCCGGGCGGGGGCTCTGGTTTGCGCGGACTTGCCAGATGGCAAGGCGGAGTCGTCTAACAAGCCGGTGGAAGTTCGCAAGCCAGCCCCGCTTAAAGCATTGACAGGCCTACGCTGCTTTGCGGCTGTCAATATTGTCTTTTTTCACTTCTCTAACCCGAAGTGGTTTGGCTTGCTGGCGCCGGTGGTCAACGCCGGATATGCCTCTGTCAGCTATTTCATCCTGCTGTCGGGCTTCGTGCTCGGCTATAACTACAATGCGCGAGGGCGGGCAGGTGAGCTCGACAAGGTTCGCTTTTACAAAGCGCGATTTACGAGACTTTATCCCATCTATTTACTCAGCCTGCTGCTGGCATGGCGCGTTCTGCCACAGGAGTATGGGGCTCATACCCACGGCATGTTCTGGACGGGCGTTGTTTTGACTCCGCTCTTGCTGCAAGGGTGGGTTCCGGCGATTTCGACTTTCCTGAATACGCCTGCGTGGACCATGTCCGCCGAGTCATTCTATTACGTACTGTTTCCATGGATGGCACGGTGGAAGAGGCCCACACGCGTCGCGGATCAACTTTGGAAGATGAGTGGCGTTTGGATCCTGGGACTCATTCCCGGCGCTCTGTATATCCTCTTCAACCCCGACGGCATTTCGCATCCCGATCGCTGGAGTTACGGTCCGTGGCTGCAGGCGCTGAAATACACACCATTGCCTCATCTCGCGAGCTTCATGTTCGGTGTACTACTGGCGGAACTGGATCAGGCTGTGCCGCGCCCGGGTCGTTTGCGGTTTCTCCTGGGCATTTTCGGCTTTACGGGGATCTTCACGCTGCTTTCCTTCAGCGGACCGGTGCCTTACGTGCTGCTTCATGACGGCCTGCTTATGCCGCTTTTCGGGTGTATTGTGCTGGGGCTAGCCGGAGAGAATCCCCTGGCGCGCGCGCTGGGCGTGCGGCCGCTGGTCTTCGTCGGCGAGGCGAGCTATTGCCTTTACCTGCTCCACTTCAACATGTGGAATCTGATCCACGACTCACACGTCCTGAACCGGCTTGGCGTGAGCAGGCTCGATCCGTGGATCAGCTATGTGCTGCTTATTCTAATGGCGTTGGGAGCGCTATATTTTATTGAGAAACCTGCGCAACGGCAACTGCGCAAGTGGATGGGGGCCTAGGCAGAAACGCGATTGGATTCAAAGGGATCGTGCTTTCCCCTTCACGACAGAGACGTCGCAAAGGTAAGGCGAGAGTCTTGTCGTGGTGCTTTTGCAGAATCGATATTTTATAGCCTTCGATTCAGATGAGGAGGCGCGCCAGTGCGGGAGTTCCATATGCACAAAAGCCCAGCCAATCGGCTGGGCTTTTGTCTTTTGAGGCACTGCTGTCGCTAGGGCGTCACCAACTGCGTGGAGTGGTTGCCATGGGGCACACTGATCACTGCAGTAGGACGCGAACCCGATGGGTAGGGCGTCGCCTGCGTGGTGGTGAGTGAGCCTGCTGTGGGGTCAAGGCGGAAGCCCGAAACCGAGTTGCCGAGGAAGTTGGCCGTGTAAACAAAGCGACCCAATGCGGGATCGACCACGATGCCAACTGGCTGGGTGTCAGCCGAGTTGGTTCCACTGCCTGTGGGGTTCACCGCGGCGGAAGGGGTCCCGGTCGACAGGTCGATGACGTAGGCGGAGACCGTTGAATCCAGTTCGTTGGCGACATAAATGAACTTGCCACGCGGGTCGATGGTGATGGCCTGCGGCTCGTTACCGGTCTTGAAGGGGCCGTTGATCAGGAAGCTCAATACGGAGCCCGACTGGATTGAGTAGCCGATCATCTGGTTCGATGCAAAGTCGGTCACGTAGACAAAACGGTCGGTCGGGTCTGCCACCAGCGCAGTCGGCTTGACGCCAGCCTGGTAGGGGCTTCCGCTGGTCTGCGTCAGCGCGCCACCGGAGCCAACGGTGAAGCCGAATACCCAGCCCGGATGCGCCGTGCTGGTTGTCGTTCCGCCGGGATTGTAAGCGGACTGATCATAGGCGGTAGCGTAAACGCCGTTGCCTTGAACGGTGCTGCTGGTCGCCAGTACGATGACGCCGGTTGGGACAATGGTATCCGTTGGGAAACCGGGAATCGTCAAGTTTACCTGCTCAGCGACAGAGCCAATTGTGCCCGAGGAGAGTGGATACTCCGCCAGCGTTGCCGAGGCGTTGCCGTAGACGACATACAGAAGGGTCCCGGTAGAGTTCACGGCCACGGAAACCGGCGAAGCGCTCAGGGTAACTTTGTCCTTTGCGGTCAATACGCCGTTTGAGGCGAGGGCGAAGTGAACCACGGTGTTGTCATCATGGTTGGCCACGTAAACGTTGGTATAGTCGCCAGTAACCGTCATCGCCACGGGATTTACACCCCCGGCGCAAACAGGCGGTGCGCCCATGCGCAGCGCACCAGATTGAGAGTCGGCCGCAAAGGTCTGGATTTCTCCTCCGCTGCAGGCTGTGGTGGCGGCGGCGCTGGCAACAAATACATAGTCGATCGTAACGAGCTGGCAGGCAGTCAATAAGGTGGCCACCAGAAGGCCGATGGAAGAGACCAGAAAGAGCTGGCTTAAGCTACCCCAGCGACGACGACCCGTCGCTGGGGGCCCCGACGATTTGCTGAACTTCATGCGCTTCCTTCATGGTGGGCCATCAGTGTCGAGCCCAAAGAAAAGTGGTTTGGTTGCCCCGTAGGTATTGTAAAAGCCTTGAACGAGGTGTTGCGATCATTGCCGGCATCGGGCCGGGCCGTTTCAACTGCTGCTTGTTCAAATCCCGTATCCAGCCGGAGTTGAATTCCGGCGGTTATTTCTTCGGAGTCCCATGCGGAATCGCGGCGACCGCCGTTGGATTCGCGCTGGAAGGGTAAGGCGACTCCTGCGAGTTGAGCAGCGTGCCGTTTGTTGCATTCAGCTCAAAACCGGAGACCGTGTTACCGAGAAAGTTTGCCGTGTACAGGTACTGATTCAAAGAGGGATCGATGCCAATGGCAACCGGCTGAACGCCCGTGGTGTAGGCGGTGGGAGCCGAGGAACCTCCCAGAAAACTCAGTACCCCATTAGAGATCGAGTAGGCGCTGACGTTGGAGTCCGATGAGTTCGCGATATAGGCGTATTTGCCGGTGGCGTCGACGACAATCGCTGAAGGCGCATTGCCTGTCGTGAACGGACTGCCTGCGACGGGAGTCAAAGACCCTGAGCTAACCGAGAAGGCAAGCACATTGCCCATGGCGAAATCGGTCACATACACATAGTTGCCACCGGGGTCGGCGGCAATCGCCGAAGGATGCATTCCCGCCGCGAAGGGCGACCCGGGCATCGCCGCGAGCGTCCCGTCGGAGTTTACAGTAAAGCCGAACACGTATCCGCCGCCCGAGGTGGCATCAAAAGCGGTCACATAGACATAAGCGCCGGAACCCAAAGTGGTGATCGCGGTGGGCGTCAGCACATGGGTAGGGTTGCTGACCAGATTGAGCGGCCAGTAATTCGCGCTGATGCTGGCATTGGTCAAGGGCGATCCCAAAGTGTCCGCGGGCTGGGGTGGCGCGAGGGCTTTGGCCTGAGCCGCGCTCAGGATCGGATAAACGGCCACCGAGCCCGAACAGGGCGCCGCGGTGGAGCAGGTCGGTAACGGCTGGTATGTATCCGCCACGTAGAGGTAATTGGCGGTCACCGCTACCGCCAGCGGAAAGACTCCAGGCGTGTTGAGCGTGTTCTGCGGGTACAGCTTGCCATCATTGCCGATTGCGAACTGGACGATGGTGTTGTCGTCCTGGTTGATCACATAGAGAGTCGTGCTGTCGGCCGAAACGCCCTCTGCGACGGGATTGCGGCCGCCGGACGGAAAGGGCGAGGTCTTAATCTGGCGCATAAAGCCAGACTCCGAATTCACCTCGAAGACATTCACTTCGCCATAGTTGTTGGGACCGGCCGCCTTGGCGCTTGTCACGAACACAAAATCCACCGTGAGCGTGCCGCAAGCAGTCACAAGTCCGGCCACCAGCAGGCTGACCACGGAGACCAGCACAAGCTGGCTCGATCTGTTGAACTTCATGCGCATCTTTCGTCAGCGGACCTGAAACCTGGCCCGAAAAATCAGGTTTGGGAATCGAACTAAGGACGCCTGATGCAGCCACGTCCGCAATCCGGCTACGTTTTACAGGAATCCGAACCTTCCGGAACCTGTGGTCAGGGAGCGGACATTTGTCCGCTCCCTGACCAAGTCAGCGATCTAGCTGGTGCGTCCGGTGACCATGCACCAAGCCGCAGGGCCTTGCAACGGAAAGCTGCGGTTGGCCTTGCCATTCAAGTTATCCAGCACTCCGGCGTTCTGGTCAATCAGCCGGCCCGTCACTGTCGAATCGGTGAAGTTGGCCGTGTAGATGAACTGATCTGACGGATCTTCCAGCAGGCACACAGGACCGGCCCCAGAGCCCCACGCCCCGATTTCCGGGGTGAGCTGATGGGTAGAGGGGTCAATCACCCATCCGGCAATGCCGCTTTGCGGGTTGCCAGTGGTGGTATTGTTGCTCCCCTGGTACGCCACATAGGCCCACTTCCCCTTGGATTCGGCGATCAGGTAGATCGGGTTTGTCAGGGTCGCGTCACCTGGAACCGCTCCTCCTGTCTGCTGCTGCAAGGCGCCATTGCTACCGATCGAGAAGGGAAGAATCTGGCTGGGCACCGTTACCGGAGTCGTCGTATTGACCGGGGTGTAGGTTAGCGGATCATTGTCGAGCACGTACACAAAACTCGTGCTGACGATTGCTGTTGCGTTAGCGATGTTCAGCGGCTGAGAGCTGTTCTGATTCACCGTGAGCTGCCCGCTGCTTGAGCTATAGGTATACGGGAAGACCGAATCTCCAGTTGTAGGTGTTCCGCTCATCGTGAGCACAAAGCCTGAGGACAACACAAAATCGATGGGATCTGCCGGAACCGGGAAGTAAGGGAGCGCGGAGCCAGTAGCGGAAGTGACCTGCGAGTTTACCACCAGAGTGAGACGACCTGTGGTGGCGTTGATCTGGAAGACCGTAATATCTCCGCAGGAGACAACCCCGGTGCCGAGGGTGAGGCCGCAGCTTGGGTTGGGGTTGGTGGAGCTGGACGAAACCGGGTCGGCCGGTGTGGAAATGGTCGCCGGTGAATCGTGATCCAGCACATAGAGGTAGTTGCCGGCGGTGTCGGTAAAGATGCGGAAGGGGTTGAGGCCCTGGGTAAAGAAGGTCTGCTGCGGAGCAAGGACGCCGTTGCCGCCAATTGAGAACTGGGTGATGTTGGACTTGGTGCAAGGATCGGCAGAAGTGCAGGCAGATCCACCTTCGGCATTGACACCCTGATTCAATACATAGATAAAGCGACCGCCATTCAGAAGAACTGCGCGACCGGGGTTTGCGCCTCCGGAGGAGATCGGCAATCCGGCGATGGGTACGAGGTTTCCTGTATTGTGATCGATTTTGAAGCCGCTGATAATACCATTACCGGGGGTCTGAGCCGTTTGCGCGCCTGTCACATACAAATAACCGACCGTATAACTCTGGACGCAAGACGTAATACCGAGGATGACACCAACAGAAAGGGCGCTCATCAGAAGAGCCTTGCCGAATTTCGTGAACTTCATGCGATTCCTTCATCCTGGTTCGGCGTGCGCCGCCAAGTTTGCTAGTTCCACAGCAGAGCTGGGTTGGGATGGGTCCCTGCTGCATTGTAAAAGGCAAGGGTCGGTTGTGCCTAGTTTACGTTCCGAGTAGGTTCGAATCGGGCGTTTCATAACGGCGGCGACTAGTTTCAAGAACTGAATTCTGCGACCTTGCCTTAGGACGATTCAAAAGGATGGTGCAATACGGGTTTGGACTCGCTGGATGTGGTAAAGGTCACCGCGGGGAGGCCCCTGGGCACAAGATCCAGTTTACGGATAAGGGGGTTGTGGGCAGTGATACGCGCCCCCGGAACTGCGGTTCGCACCGCAGCTCCGAGAGGCTCTCACGCGACTACCACACGCGGCAGGAATTTACCGGATACATCGGCTGGCCCTGTTTGCAGCCAAAGGCCTTGCCAAACGCGTCGAAGTTCTGGACCGAGCCGTTGACGCGCCATTTTCCAGGAGAGTGGGGGTCCACCAAGGCCGACTGCCGGGCCGATTGCTCGGTCTGGTTCTGGCACCACACCTGGCCGAAGCCGATAAAGTAGCGCTGCGCCTCGGTGTAGCCGTCGATCTGGTTGTCCATGGACTTCCCTTGCTCTGCCAGGGTGTCCTGCAAGGCCATGTAGGCAATGCGCAGACCGCCGTTGTCAGCCGTGTTTTCGCCGAGAGTCAACTTGCCGTTCAGCTTCTGCTCGGCCACGTCGCCGTGAGCCGGTGCGGCCTCAAAGCCGCCGTACTCCTTGGCTACGCAATCGGTTCGCTCGGTGAACGCCTTCCGGTCGGCCGGTGTCTGCCATTCGCGAAGGTCGCCCTTGCCATCGAACTTCGATCCTTGATCGTCAAACCCGTGTGTCATTTCGTGGCCAATCACCACCCCGATACCGCCAAAGTTCACGGCGGGATCAATCTTGAAATCGAAGAACGGTGGCTGCAGGATTCCGGCCGGGAAGTTGATGTCATTGAAGGAGGGGCTGTAGTAGGCGTTCACCGTCGGCGGCGTCATGCCCCACTCTTTCTCGTCGACAGGCTTACCCAGCTTGGCAAAGTTGTAGTCCCGCTCATAGACGGCGCTCGCGTGGGAATTGCCGATGAGATCAGTGCGGTTCACTTTTACGCTTGAGTAGTCTCGCCACTTCTCCGGGTAGCCGATTTTATTGCGGATCATGGACAGCTTCTCTTCCGCGGCTTTCCTGGTCTCGTCGCTCATCCAAGGCAGCGTTTTGATGTCGTCGCCAAGTGATTTCTCAAGCGCGGCCACCAACTTGTCCATACTGTCCTTGGCCTCTGGCGGAAAATTCTGCTTTACCCAGTCCTGGCCCACAGCCTCGCCGAGCGCTTGGTCGGTCATGGTGGAGCACTGCTTCCACCGCGCCTCCGGTTCCTTTTGCCCCTGGAGGGTTCTGCCAAAGAAATCGAAGTTCTCATCAAAGAAGGCTTTCGGCAATTCCTTGGCTTGTCCGTGCAGCACCTGCCAGCGCAGATAGCTCTTCCAGGAATCAATCGGCTGGCTCTGAACCATAGAGTTGAGCGCCTTGAAAAAATCCGGTGTCGCCACGTTCAGCGTGTCGAAGTGTCCGATGCCGATGGTTTGAAAGTAGATATTCCAATCGATGGCGGGAGTCATCTTGTCGAAATCAACCAGCGTGTAGATGTGGTAGCGGTTCTCCGGTTGGCGCAGGTCTGTGCGGCTGGTGGAGGCCTTGGCCAGCGCGGTCTCGATCTCCATCACCGCAGCAGCTTCGGTGGCTGCCTGCTCCGGCGTATCGCCGGCCAGCGTGAACATCTTCTTCATATGCTCGATATATTCCGCCCGGATCGTTTTGAAGCGTGGCGAATCCACGATGTAGTAATCGCGGTCAGGCAACGACAGTCCGCCCTGGTAGATCTCGGCAATCTGTTGTGTCGAATCCTTTTCGTCCTGGCCTACTCCGAATTCGAAGAAACCGTCGGGAGTTCCATTGTTCTCAAGCTTGCTGAGGAGACCCGGCAACTGTTTTGCGCTCTGCAGGCCGGCGATTTCGTCCCAAGCGGGTTTGATCGGCGCCAGCCCCTTCTCTTCCACCGTGGCTGTATCCATGCACGCTGCATAAAAGTCGCCGTACTGCTTCTGCAGAGGAGTCTTGGGGTCCTTTGCGGCAGCGTCCAGTTCCTGCCAGAGCAGGTAGCGATTGCGTTCCCGGAGCAGCGAAAATGAGCGCGCCCAACGCACCTGGTCGGCGGGGATTGAATTGTTCTTGACCCAGTTGCCACAGGCATATTGGTAGAAGTCGGTGCAGGGGTCGGCGGTTTTGTCCATGGCCGACTCGTCGAAGCTCTTGTTGACTGGCGGAGGCGTGGGCTTTGAATCGTCAACGGGCGAAGTTGCAGGGGTCTGGGCAAACGCAGTTCCAGCCGCGAGCAGAAAGATCGGAACAAGTCGGAACAAGTTCATTGAATGTCCTCTGGATACACAAATCTGCAGGACGGCCCATCAGCATCGTAGAAGCAAGAGGATGGGAGGACCGAAAGAATCGAGAGCCAATTGGCAATGACCGCATTGCCTAGCAGGCTATCACGCAGATCGGAGGATTCGCACTTGAGGCGGCGCTGGGTAACAATCGCTTTTGCGCAACGCGTGGCGGTGATTGGTCTTTGTCAGCGCATTCCCGCGCAAGATGTTTGCTTGTTTAGTCTGATCTCTTTGTGGGCGGAAGCAGTCGCTGCGATGACCCGAATATTCTGTTTCCACAAGGCGGCAAGGTGTATGCTGCGCACCGTGCCGCTTGTTGCTAGAAAGCGAATCCCGGCACGGAGGCAGGTACGAATATGCGCATGCTCATGTTAATTGAGTGCCCGATTGAGCCATTCAATACAGCTGTCCGCGATGGTTCAGTGGGTGCCAAGATGAAAAAGATTCTGGAAGACGCCAAACCCGAAGCCGCCTATTTCACTGAACGCAACGGTCATCGTGGCGGCATTCTGATTGTGGAAGTTGCGAATCCAAGCGATGTGCCGCGACTGGCTGAGCCGTGGTTCCTCATCTTCAATGCCGAAGTCGAGTTTCGGATTGCCATGACGCCCGAAGACCTTGGGCGCTCTAATCTCGAGACGCTTGGTAAGAAGTGGTCGTAAGCGGACAGAGATAAGACACGAGTCTGTCCTGAAGACCGTAACTACACTCCCCCAAACGGTCACTTCAGGAGGCTTTTGAGTCGATTCTCAGGTGGCGGAAGTTTATGTGAGCTACTTGTGTCGAGCGTTTTTCACTGCGTGCGCACAGCAAGCCTGAGAACCAAAACGCGGCCTTGTGTCAAATATCGAATTATGATCTTCGGCATCGGGATCGAAGTAGAATGATTTACCGGCATCATCCTCTTCGCGCGATAGGTACCACTGCTTCGTGACTTTCTGTTTGGACGCCGAACTCGTGGCCAACACGACCTTGATCAACAGGAAACTGACAGGGGGAAGCGAGAACAGCAGAAGCGCAAAGAGTGGCAGATGCTCTCGTAACGCGGACCAGCCGGCGCCTTGAATCGTAGTTTCCATGGGGAATCCTCAACGTTCATCGAATCGTATCCGCTATCGAGTCTGATCGCGTCTCTACCCCAGAATGTATGCCGCGTCGTGTTGTGGAGCAATGCGGCTTTTGTGTAGAAGCAGCTGGCGCTTAAGTGTCGTCAATTTCGCCCGAAAGGTAATTCGCGAGAGTTACTTGCGAGGGAATCACGGCAATTCACGACTAGCCGCTACTGATTTCAAATCCCCGCGGGTTTGGGGCTGGGTCCGTTCTTTACATCCCGCCCCACCCCCTGCCACACTAGGGAGTGGACACCCAGACAATTGTTATTCTCGACTTCGGGTCGCAATATACGCAGCTTATTGCGCGGCGCATCCGCGAACTCAACGTCTTCTCCGTCGTGCTGCCCTGCACGGTTCCTCTCTCAGAAATTCAAGCTTTGAAGCCGCTCGGCATCATTTTGTCAGGCGGCCCATCATCGGTGTACGACGCGGATGCCCCGGCCGCCGATCCGAAGCTGCTTCAGCTAGGCGTGCCCACCTTGGGCATCTGCTATGGACTTCATTTTATTGTTCACCATATGGGCGGCAGAGTGCGCACCGCCCCCAAGCGCGAATACGGTCACGCCGAGGTGACTCTGGAAGACTGCTCAACCGCCTTGTTCGCGGGCCTGCCGCCGACGCTCGCGGTCTGGATGAGCCACGGCGATGAGGCCCTTGAACTTCCTGCAGGCTTTCGCCGCACGGCCGTCACCTCAAATGCCCTGGCCGGTATTGCCAATGAGGAGCGGCAGATTTGGGCGGTGCAGTTTCATCCTGAAGTTCATCACACCCCGCTCGGGCCGCAGCTGATCCGGAACTTCGTCTTCAATATTTGCGGCGCAGCGGGTGATTGGACGCCGGCTCACTTCATCGAGAGCACCGTTGCCACGATACGCGAGAAGGTGGGCAAGGGGCATGTCATCTGCGGCCTTTCGGGCGGCGTTGATTCCTCGGTGGCAGCCGTACTGGTGCATAAGGCCATTGGCAGCCAGCTCACGTGCATCTTTGTCAACAATGGAGTGCTGCGCAAGAACGAATTCATGAGCGTGCAGAAGAATTTGCGCGACAAGCTTGGCCTCAACATTGTGGCCGTGGATGCCAGCCAGCGCTTCTTACATCAACTTGCCGGTGTTACCGATCCGGAAACCAAGCGCAAGCGCATCGGCGCGGAGTTCATCGCTGTCTTTGACGATGAAGCGACGCGCATCGCCAAGCAGACGGGCGGCGTCGACTGGCTGGTGCAGGGAACGCTCTACCCCGATGTGATTGAGTCGAGCAGCGTGAAAGGTCCCAGCCAGACCATCAAGAGCCACCATAACGTGGGCGGCCTGCCCCTGGGGATGAAGCTGAAACTTATCGAGCCCCTGCGCGACCTTTTCAAAGACGAAGTGCGACGTATCGGCCGCGACCTCGGTATGCCGGAAGACGTTCTTGGGCGGCAACCGTTCCCAGGGCCGGGGTTGGCGGTGCGCATTCTGGGCGAAGTGACCCCGGAACGCGTGGCCTTGCTGCAGGAGGCCGACGACATCGTCGTGTCGGAGATTAAAGCCGCGGGGCTTTACAACAAAATCTGGCAAAGCTTTGCCGTGCTGCTGCCGGTGATGAGCGTGGGCGTGATGGGCGATCAGCGCACCTACGCCTACACCGCCGCGGTGCGAGCCGTGCACTCTGAAGATGGCATGACTGCCGACTGGGCGCCGTTGCCGCACGAGGTGCTAAAGCGCATTTCAAGCCGCATTGTGAACGAGGTACGCGGCATCAATCGCGTGGTCTACGACATCACGTCGAAACCCCCCGGAACCATTGAGTGGGAGTAGTTCAAGAATTGAAAACCTTTTGTTACTACCCAAGGGGGGAGGGGGGTACCCTCCAGAGCGGTTAAGTAGCTGATGTAAAGCGTATTGCGGTCCAGAACGTGCGCGTTAAGCGCCATCTAAGACACGAACGAGAACGCTGGGCGGATTGCCCGGTTATTTCCATAGTACGTACGTTGCGGAAATATTCTGCAATACAGATCTGATTTCTTGAATATGAACGAGGAAACCAGACGCGCCGGCCCGCGCGCCCGGAAATTGAGAGCCTGGTCTGGAAGCGGAAGCTAAGCCTTCTTTTCGCGGGTGTACCACCCGAACGACAGGGAGCCCACCCCAATCAGTCCCAGCATGCCCAGCCACGTGAGTCCGGCCATGTGCTCGACCTGTTCTTCGCGAGCCTCGACTTCACGCATATTGCGGCCTGCGAGGACAAAACCTGGCTGAGGACCACCCACGCGCTCAACCACTGCAGCGATACGTACCCCATACGTAGTGCCAAGGATCGGCTGCCAACTCACGCGTTCTTCGCCGTGCCGGCGTACGTAGTCGAATACACCAGCGGGCGGCGTGGGTGTCCGCCCGTCGAGCTGGGCATTGGAGCCGAGAGGTTGTCCCTGGTCGTTGTAGACGATAAGGAAGGGAGAGAGACTGCGCGCCATGTCGACAACGCCTCCGCTCTGAAGGAGCGCGCCCTGACGCAAACCGTCGGTGACGCCGTAACGATCCAGGAGGGCTGCCATGTCGGTGGCCATTGTGATCTGTGGGTCGTTAAGACCGGACCGCAGCACTTGCTGCGGGATCGCATACAAGGCGAACGCCACTCCGGTCGCAATGCCTGAGAGCACGAGGGCGTTGAAGACCAGGATGGGGCGGGCAAGTGATTCGCGGATCATGGCGAGGTGCTCCTTTGCGAGAGAGACGATCAGATCCCAAAGGACGAGTGAAATTAAGATGTGGCGGGCTAGCGAAGCGTCCGCTGCGGCATCGCGGAAGGCTTGCAGCATGGCGGATGCGTGCGCCCCGCGAAACGAGGCCGGATAGAGGCGCAACGCGTGCACATAAAGCCGCTCAATATAACGCGCCGACGGTTTCATGAGCGGCCTCCGTTGGGCAGCAAGCCGAGCGAGCGTGCTCCGGATACTGCGGCGTCCAACCGCGCAAGCTCCACCTCCAGAACTGTGCGCCCGATCCCGGTCAGTCGGTAGTAGCGGCGGCGCTCATCGTCCGATACGCCCGACTCCTCGACCAGCCCATCGCGCATCATCCGATCCAGGGAGCCATAGAGTGTTCCGGGGCCAAGATGCACCCCGCCACCTTCCGGGGAGCGGGCGTCTTTCATCATCGCGTAGCCGTGCTTATCGCCATCCGCCAGCGAAAGCAGAATGGCAAAGACGGCGGGAGAAAGCGGGGCAGCGGGCGCGGTACGAATTGACATGCCGCAACTATATATCCGTTACAGATATATCTGCAACAGAAATATTGAGAGTTGATTCATCTGACCCGCTCACTGTCTGTTCGGCGTGAGGACCGGCGCTCTGAGCGGGGTGGTTTCAATTTCGATCCGGGTGTCTTTGGGGAAAACCACATCGCGGCCAGAATGGAGAAAGTTGTCATAGAACGATAGGGCGGCGGCGTAGAAGCCAATGCCGGCGGCGAGGTTACGGCTTCCCGCGGCTACGCCAACAATGCGTCCCACCAGGCCAAAGCCGTTGGATGCGACGGTGGTCTGCGCGGTCAGGTTGCCGTCCTGGTCAAGAGCGCGACCGGCCAGCATGGTGAGCAACAGGGGCGCGATCGCGCTGGCCTGATTACGGGGGCTGATGGTTCCCTCGGCATCCATGGTCAGATTTTGGGTCTTCTGCGTTGCCGCACCGCCCAATGATCCTTCTACCTTGCGATTGAACCCTTCAGGGAACTGCACCTGCTGGAAGGTAAAGCGCAACTTTCCATTGCGACCGAACGACCGCGCCGCCTTGGCCGCACTCACTTTGCCTACCAGCGTAGAGCCCTGCGGAACGACAAGCTGCCGCTCCTTGTCGTAAACGGGTTCCACTACGAGCGCCTGGACGGGGTCACCCGGCCGCGCAGTGGCCGAGGTCAGATCTCTTATCAGCAAGGCATGCACCGCCCAAGTTTCGGACTTTACGGCGGAAGGCTTTCCTGGAGGCGGCGCGGCTCTCGGCAGCCGCCGGAACTGCCTCAGGTGGATCCGGCAGAGTCGCCGGGGCTGTCAGCTCAAACGACCAGGCCGTGTGCGCCACGATCCGCTGGGGATGATATGGGAGCTGGTGATAGAGCAATTGCAGTGCCCGGTCGCCCAGGCCAGGATCAGTAAAAACGGCCACCTGGTCGTGCAGCCGGCTTTTTGCCGCGTCCCATTCTCGGCCAATCAATGAACGCTTTGGAGTGGCTCCGGGTGCCGAAAGACGCAGCACCGGCGCGCCATTTGCCGCCGTTGCGGCCGCGATGGGGAGCGGCCCAGACGGCAGCATCAGCTCGTCAAACTGGACTTCCGCCGTATCGAATGGCGTGAAGTCGCCGCGAAGGCGCGCGTTGCAGCGGGTTTTTCTATCTGGATGCAGGGCCACAACCTCGCCGCGAAGCAGTGTATTTTGGGTAACGGCCAACCGCCCATCCGAATAGATGGGATGCATCAGCCTGCCCTCGATGACTTCGCCCGCTTTCATTGGATATTGCCGGGTAATCTCCACCTGCATGCTGGTGCCTTTGGGCAGTGTCGGCTGCTCCGGAGTCACGAGGTTGGAGGAGGTTTGCTGAGGAGGTGCAGCAGGTTTTGGCGAGGGTCGGTGCTGAAGCGTCTGTGCATGAGCCAGAGAGGCGGATGACAGCGCGAAGTACATCAGAATGAGAGCAATTCGGCCGATTTCAGTGAGACGCAAGGGGACTCTCCAGCGCAGGAGGTATCAATAGTGTAAGACTTGACGGCAGTCCGAACGAGAGCGCTCAGTCGCCTGCGGGTTGCACGCGCAAAGCCGCCACTTCGCGGCCCAGGGCATCTAGTTTTGCCAGGAGTTCGTTGTGCCGCTTGTCGTCTGGGGAGGGTTCATACGGCTCAATGTAAAACGTTCCATTGGGCTCCAACTCGCACCGCCGCACCTCGTGGAAGCCTTCAAATCCTTGCTTGTGTACGGCTGAAAGCAGCTCTTCGCGGGTCAGGGCCTCGCGTGTCAAGGCTTTCGGATCAACTTGTCCATTCCGCACCAACACGGTGGCACGGCCCTCCAGGGCACGCGTGAGTTGCGGGGATCGGAAGAGAACGCGCACGACCAGCCAGTTGATCGCGAGCAGGCCGAGAGCCCCGATCACTCCGCCGGTGACGGAGTTGTCGTCCCCGATAATGGCGTTCTGCACGGTGTTGGAGAGCGACAGCAAAACGACCAGATCAAAGGGATTCAACTGGGCCAGCTCTCGCTTGCCGAAAATGCGCAGTAGCAGCACAAGAGCCAGGTAGACGACGATTGGGCGCAGCAGCTTCTCGAGGATTGGAAGCGGCAACTGAAACATGTGGTCGAAAACAATTGAATGCGGCATGGAACCGAGGATACCGGGCACACGAGCGCTTTTCCATCCCAATGAAGAGCGCGCGACGGCGATGTGGCTTCTGCCGTCGCGCGCTTCAATGGGAGCCTGCTATTTTGCCCCGCCCAACTGATAGTCCTTGTACTCCGACGTAAACAGAGTACGCCGCGTTGAATACTTGCCTGCAGCGCCGGAGTCGCCATTCGGGACAACTTCGGTATCAATGACCGTTTTGATGGGCAGCACAAGGATCTTGCCGCCGACATTCACAGGGCCATAGTCGACACGAGTGTCCTCTTGATGAACTACATCAGAGGGCTTCAATTCCGCTTCGGTGATCATTCGCATTACGGTCCCGGAATCCGCATCGATGAAGAGTTCCCCGTGATACGGCACATTGGATTTGAAGTTGTGCCAATTCGTATTGGTCTGGAAGTTGCCTTTGGCACCTCCGGCGCCTCCCCGTGCCGAGGCAAGCCCGGATGACTGAAAAGTAGCCACTCCGGCCTGGTCCACATCCGGGAAACAGCAGACATTTAGAGCGAAGTGCGCTTTTTTCTTCGGCACATCGAACGAATAGACGGCCACCTGTTTGTCATTCAGCGTTTCCCAACGCAGCCACTTGATATCGCCGGCGGCCTGCGCCTCCTGAAAGACGGCGCCCAAGCTGGGGTCTGGCTCTTGAAGAGCGATCATCTTGTTTGCGCCCCATGGCGTTTTGTCCTTTTCGGCGGACAGCTTTTCTGCGCCAAACTCGCTCTCGATGCGGGAATCAGTGGAGTTGATGTAGTGGATAAACTGGAATGCGCTCACAAAGCTGGAACCAGTTGATACGTCAGTCGCACTTCCATGCATGCCCGAACTGGGTGCGGCGGCCTCGACATTATCCTGAAAGCGCAGCGTGGTTTTGGTTGCGCTTATATGCGGTAATTGCTCATAGGTCTTGCTGACATAGTCTGCCGCTTTATCCAGGATGGCCTTTTGCGTGGTTCCATCCGGCGCCGCGACAGTGGGCAGGTCAACGGCCGGCGGCGACAGCGTGGCGCTACGTGCCTCCAGGATGTAAATCTGTTCTGTCGTGAGCGGCCCCGGCACACTGCCTACCATGCTGTTCATCTTGTTGCGCGTGAGTTCTTCGCTCAATTCCACCTGTTTGAGTGCATTGGCCACTTCCGCATCGGTTTTGTTTTCCTGATGCATCGAGGCCAGAGTCGCCTGCAACTCATCCACAGTGATCTTTTTTGCGGCCCAAGCTTGTGAAGCTGCCAAGGCCAGAACCAGTAAACATCCCATCTTCTTCATTCCGTCATTCCTCCATAAGATTCTGGGCGGAGTCATTGTATCCATTTCCGTCCACGCCTGAATGTGACAGCCTGCACGGCCGGCCCAGCTCAATTTCCGGCTCCCAGCGCACCACCGGGAATGGTCACCGAACCCATGTGCCCGGAGTTTTCGTCTACGACCAGCACCCGCAGCGAGCCCATACCGGCATTGCTCGCGACAGGATGCTCAAACGGAATTCCGCTGGGCATCAGCCTTTCGTAGGTGGCCGACTTGAGCCGCAGCCCCAGCGTCTGCCCTTCAATTTGCGCGTGGAGCCCAGCATCGTCACGCGCGATGAAAAAGATGTCCAGCTTGTCCATCCAGCGGCCAGCCTGCTGCTGCAATCCGAGATCGCCTGCAGCAATATTGATTTTGACCGTGGACTCTCGGTCCGTCGTCGCAACGTTGGCGGTAACCGCAATTTCGCTGGCGTCGGTTGGATTCCACAAGGCCTTCTGAAAACGATCCCTTAACGTCGCTGGCTCTTTATCGAACAGGTAGCCGGTGCGATAACGCAGCGTGAGACCTCGTCTCCCGGTAAGTTTTACGGTGATGGCGTGGTATTGGCCGTCCGCGGGGCCCTGCGGAGAAAAGCCGAGCATGTAGGTAGCGTGGCCGTCTGCCACGATTTCCGAGAGCTCCTTCTCGAGATCGCCGGAGCGCCGGATGACGCGCCCCCCGGTGGCCGCGGCCACCTGTCGCACCGGTCCCTGGACGGGGTGGATATCCTGGCTCATTGCGGCTTCGACCCGGCCCGGCTGGGTACTCTGCGACAAGGTCTGCCCGCCACCCAGGCTGGCGTTATCCTGGGCAGCCTGAGTAAGTTGCACATTCTGGTGCTGCAGGTCGGAACTGACTCCGCCGGTTTCAAGCTGCGATACATCGAACGGATACACAGCGGCATGCGCGTCGTTCATCGCCTCCTGGGCACGCATCACGTAGCCTTGAATCTCCTTCGGGCTCTTGTCGATGCCAACTGCCTGGTCCTGCCAGTCCGCGAAGACGTTGTCGCTCGAGACCCAAACCAGCTTCTTATGCCCCGGTATGGAGGAGAGATGACGCGCCACCTGGGCAAGAATGATGAATGAGGCGCGGGCAGGATTGTCGCCCATGGTGAGCAGCTGAGGATCGACCGGCGAAATGGCATCCGGCACATCCACATGGTTGCCGTTCACCGAGTTCAGGTCGGACGCGTTGTGCACTTCATCGAAGTGCTGCCGGTTGCGCGTCTCCTCTTCCTGAGCCTGGGCGATGGATTGCGCTGTGGGCATGAACTGCTGCATGCGCGCTATGAGTGCTGGGTGATCGTCGGTGACTTCGCTCAGAACACGAAAGCCGAGACCGGTCATGGTGTACAACCCCACGCGTTCGCCCGGTGTCAGTGAGCCGAGAAACTTGAGAATCTGTCCACGCGCATTTCTCATGTCGGACCACGCGATGTGACTCTCATCAATCAGCAAGATCGTGGTGTTTGTGTTGTTGGCGGGCGTTGGTTCGGGCCCATTGCCGGACCGGTTTGAAAACTCGCGAACCGGCTCGCTCGCCGGCGACCCGGCGCTCTGAGCAGACGGCGGAAGATTCTGAGCCGCCGCATTCAGAGTTGTGTCCTGGTTGAAGGAGCGAATCTCTTGCTTCTGCCCGTTGTCGTAAACCTCAAAGTCGCCGACATTCAAATCGGTGACCGGGTGATTTTTCTTGTCGTAAGCGACGATGCCGACATCGACCAGCCGCGAGGTCACCTTGAGTGAATAGCTTTCATTGGACGCCTCCGCTGGGTTGTTGGGAAGGCCCGCGGCGTCGGTCAAGGTAATTTCGGGGATTACAGGTTCAGGCGGAATGGCGGGGGCTGCAGGCGGTGGCGGCGGTGCACTCGCGATGATCGTTTCGGACGGCTGGGGTGCCTGGGCGGGCGGTGGTTCCTGTGTTGCTGCTGCTGAATCTGTCGCCGATGCGGAGGCGGTCACGGCAGCCGTCGGGGGTGCTGAATTCGTTGGAGGGGAAGTTTGTTCTTCAACCGCGGTCCCATCGACGTCTGCGGCATTGGTTACAATCCGCATGGTTGTGCCGAGGCGGTGGTAATTCGTGAAGCGAGTCTCATTGATGAGCAGAACGGGCGCTTGGCTATTTCCACTGAGCGGGCTTTCCCAGGCGGAGTCGGCCGTGCCGCTGAGAGCCATTGACTTTGACCCGGCGCCGCCGGGTTCGAGCGAAATGGCAAGGCTGCGTACCGGGCAGATAAACTGTCGATCGCCGATGGTCACTGGGCCGTATTCAACCAGGGTGTCGGCACGCATCAGCGGATCGCCGTGGCTTAGCTCCGCTTCGATGGTGATGCGCAGCACGGCCCCAGTGGCCGGATCGATGGAGATGGTGCCGTGGTATCCCGGTGTCTCCGTGAAGGTGTTGTACTGGTCTGCCCTGGGAATATTCGCCATCTGCTGCGCGGTACGGGCGTGGCCGCTATAGCCGAATTGCACCCGTCCTACCAGGTGCTGATCGACGAGGCAGCAGTAAGAGACGGCATAGTGAGACGCTTCGCGCGGCACCGAGTAGCGATAGACCGCAGCTAATCCTGAAGAATTCTGCTCCCAATGACTGAATGACGCCTTCTGCTTCGACATATCCGCAAGAACGATCGTCATTGCAGGACCGAACTCGCCCCATGTGCGGAGGCCGAGGTCCAGAGGAGACTTTGCCGCCGCAGTCTTTTCCGCCGTCGGATCCTGCACTTCCTTGCCACCCTGAAAGGTAACCTCCCGGCTCGTGTTGCCTACCGGATGCAGTCCCGCGCGGACCGGCCAATCGCCCTTGGCCAGCACTTGCGGGGTGTCGTCAAAGCGCGTGGTCAAACGGGAGACAAAGAAGTTGGGCAGGCGCGACCAGGTTTGCACCGCATACGCCCGGGCGGCATCGAGCATGCGTTCTTGAGTAGCGGTATCGGGCACGGCGGTGGCAGGCAATTCCGGGGTTGGGGGGGCAAGAAAAGCTGACTGGTCGGCGAGAAGCTGGAGAGCCAGCGCCGTTCTGGGGCCCAGCGCGAGCGTTGCAGCGAAGCGCCCCAGCGATACGTCGGTCAGGCGCTCGCTCATTTCGAATTCACTTACCTGATGCGCAACGTCGGCGTCTTTGCGGTGCGCGGCAGTGTCCGCCGCCAGGACTTGCTCAAGTTGCAATACCGTGACACGCCGGGAGGCGTCTGCGGGAAGCGCAGCAGCCGCGATCACTGCGAGCAGAATCAGCCTTCGCATCACAACTCACCCAGCATGTTGAATGGCCTGCTTACAGAGACGAGAATTCCGTCTGAAAGGCCTTAGGATTTTGAGAAAAATCGCTTTTTACGGACCCCTTCAACCACTTTCGAATAGAACCAAAGAGCAGGGAATCGCGCACATGAACTTTACACAGGCAAGGTCATAGTCGACAATCCGCTTCTCGCTGCAGATTCCCGGCACGCATGGATCCCGCAGAACAATCCACTCTCCCTTGTCTGCTAAAGTGAATCTGGCGGCTCGAACCTACGCCCCGCATATGCGGCGCCGATCTGCGGAAGAAAATGCCGAGATTTTCAATCTTTCGGAAAACACAGGTGATTCCTACGTCTGCTGAAGAAGAATCGGTCTTCGCGGCCCTGGCACCCTTTCGCGTTGAGCCCTGGTACTCGCCAAGGCCGTGGGGGTACCGCGACCTGCGTCCCTGGTACGATCTCGTCCCCGAGGGCGTACCGATCGGAGAGGCCTGGCTCACGGGCGACGATTGCAAAGTGGCAACCGGCTCCCATGCTGGGAAGACTCTCGGAAGCCTTTTTCATGAGGCGCCGGAAGCGCTGCTCGGCAAGGAAGCCCCGTCGCCCGACTCGCCGCTTCTCATCAAGGTGATCTTCGCGCGCGAAAAGCTCAGCGTGCAGGTGCATCCCGATGACTGGATGGCGAAAAAGTACGGCGAGCCCCGTGGCAAAACAGAGTGCTGGTATGCGCTGGCCGCGGAACCGGGAGCTCAGGTTGCCGCCGGCCTCAAGCCCGGCGTCACTCTGGAGCAGGTACGAGCCGGCATCGAGGACGGCTCCCTTGAAAACCTGCTGCAATTGCTGCCGGTCGCCGCCGGCGACATGATCTTCGTGGATGCAGGAACCGTTCATGCCATCTGGCCGGGATCGATTCTGCTTGAGACGCAACAGAACAGTGACCTTACCTACCGCATGTTCGACTACGGACGCCCTCGCGAACTGCACATTGAAAAGTCGCTGGAGGCGACCCGCCTCATTACCCGCGCCGGCAAGGTTCCGCCCAAAAAACTTGGAGACAGGACGATCCTTATTAACGAAGACTATTTCTGTGTCGAGCGCATCCCGGTCGAGGTAAGCCGCTCCAGCACCACCTTGCGTGGACCGGGCGAAGGGGTAGCGGGTCTCTCCTATCTTTTCGCGGCGGCTGGGTGCGGGCGGTTGACCAGCCCGAGCTTTGCGGAGGTCGATTTGCCCCCGCACGGAATCGTCGTTGTGCCTGCGTCGTCGCCGGTGTTCGCAATTCAGGACATGGGCGGCCTCGATCTCATCCGCATTTCGCCACGATGGCCGGAAAAATAGCGTAACGCTCAAGAATCGGAGGCTTCTCACCCTTTGTGCAAGAAACGCAGAGAGGATGGGGCACGGAGTTCTGTTCAGACGTGGGTCGAAAATGCTCTATGGTCGGGGAGGTCCCATGGGCTTCTCATGGAGAATCATCCACAGCGTGCCGAACTTGTCCCGCAATTGGGCGAAGCGCGTCGCAAAAAATGTTTCCTGCATCTTCATGAAAATTTCGCCGCCATCGGAAAGCGCCGCATAGATCCGTTCTGCCTCGCCGTCGCTATCGACTGATAAAGAGATGTATGCGCTGCGCATTGGCTGGGCGCCAGGAATATCCGCCCCCATCAGCACACTGCCTGCTACGGTGACGCTCGCGTGCAATACCTTGTCCTTTATTTCAGGGGTGACGCGGCTCTGATCCGGCGAATCTCCGTGCGTCATGATCATGCCGATTTTGCCGCCGAGATGTTTCTCGTAGAAGCGGAAAGCATCCGCGCAGGTTCCGGGATAGTTGATGTAGGTCGCCAACTTCATCTTGTTTTTCTCCTTGGGGGTTTGATGGGAGGTTGAAAAGGGGGGAGCAGGGGAGTGGCGTCGCGCTGCTCCCATCGCCGATAGGTCTCGGCCAGCACGGCCTCCCGGTTTTTCTCCATTTGCTCAACAAAGTTGCAAGGTGCGGCGGTCTCTTCATGGCGCGCGGCCCACAGCAGCAGTTCGAGCATCACCGGCGCCAGCGCAATACCCTTGGGGGTGAGCCGGTAATTGATGCTTCGGCCGTCCTCCGGCGCTCTTTCGGCCGTCAGAATATTTGCCGCTTCCAACTTGCGCAACCGGTCCGCGAGAACGTTGGTGGCAATCCCTTCGCCAGCATGCTGAAACTCGCGGAAGGTGCGGTAGCCGCGCACCATCAAATCGCGGATAATGAGCAACGACCAGCGATCGCCGAACTGCTCCAGCGAGACAGAGACGGGGCATCCCGAGCGCCGATTTGGAGCACTCTCTTTCGACACGAAAGCAGCTTACGCATTTTACTTGCTTTTTGCAATCTATATATGTTTAGAATATGCGCCTGCAACTCGTCATAGCGTGCTCAACAATGGCGCAGAATCAGACCGGGCTGCCGGAACTCACCAACGCATCATAGGGCGGAGTACACAATGAGCGCTCTTCAGGATTTTCCCCGTATTACGCCTTTTCTCTGGTTTGATAGCAATGCAGAAGAGGCTGTTTCCTTTTACCTGACCGTGTTCAACAACTCCCGCAGTCTAGGTGAATTTCGACGAAAGGTTGACGACCCGAGCGGGCCGAAAGGAAGCATTCTCACGATCGCGTTTGAACTCGACGGGCAGCGCTTTACCGCCCTCAACGGCGGCCCCATGTGCAAGTTCAATGAAGCCATCTCATTCGTCGTGCGCTGCGACAACCAGCAGGAGATCGATGATTATTGGTCGAAGCTTACGGCGGGCGGCAGCGAAGTGCAATGCGGGTGGCTCAAGGACAAGTTTGGTCTCTCGTGGCAAATTGTGCCTGCTCGCCTGGCCGAGTTAATCCAAGATCCCAAGGCACTGGAAGCTATGATGCGAATGAAAAAGCTCGATATTGCCGAACTCGAGCGCGCGCAATCGTAGTTGAGATCCACTTGAAAGGAAAATGACGCATGCCCGTTCCAAGCCAGCTATCCACCGCAGCCCACGCCTATCGTCAAAATGCCGCATTGCTTAACAAAAGCTTCGAAGGACTTACGGCCGAAGAGTGGCTGGCGAGCCCGAAACCGACTTCGAACCCGGAGCTGTGGATCCTGGGTCACGTGGTCTGGGCGCGATCGATGGCGCTCAAACTTCTGGGCTCGCCGTGGGAGCGTCCATGGCTTTCGATGTTTGCACGCGGCGCCAAGCTCCCCGAGCCATCGCAATATCCTGCGCCCGAGGAGATGATGCTCGGCTGGCAGGAGGTCTCCGCCAACCTGACATCGGCCCTCGAAGGCGCAACCGACGAAGTGCTTTCCGCGCCGGCTCCGGAGAAGTCGCCCAGCTTCGATGGGAAGGTCGGAGGCATGGTTACATTTCTCGCGTTTCACGAGGCCTATCACGTGGGGCAAGCCGCCTATCTGCGTTGCTGGATGGGCCACAGCCAGATCGTTGGCTAAATTGTTGTTACATAGGTAACCTATCTCGATTTCCGTTCACCGAATAGCTTTTTGATGCGAAATGCCCGTGGATTGTGGAGTTGCCGTGGCGTGAAGCGCGATATTTTCAAGTCGTAACACCAAAGTGCTTATCTTTGCGCCCTTTGGGGGATAACTCGTGGGCATTACTCCGGTGCTAAACTACGCGCCTGGAGAAAACCATGAATCAAACGATCCACGATCAAGCGTATCTCGCGGCGTTCGATGCCTCGCGGACTGAGCTGGGCGAGATTCTTGCAAAGTTTGAGCTTCTACAAGCGCGTCGGGAAACAATGGAGAAGATTGTTGAGGCGCTTAAGCCGATTATCGACTCGACCCCTGAGTTGGTCATCAAAGATCAAGAAACCGCAAGCGCTCCAGTTGAATCGCGTGATGAGCCCTTAGACCCGCACTGTTTCCTGGTGCAACATCAAGCTGAATACGTTCCTGCCGCAAACGAGCAGGCCCAGGATGCTTCGTTGGACTCAATACAGCGGCGCATTAGCTCTGCATTGGGAATGGGAGCCGTGGCTTGATTTATCCAGATTGCGAAAAGCTATAAGAGGCGAACCCCAAAAGCATGCGCGTGGAAGTTCACATCGGAGCGTAGAGAGATATGGCGAGTTTAGCGGCCGTTCAGGAATCCGAATTAGACGTTGTCAAAAAAGAGGTCGTCTTTGGCCCGGCGTTGAAGCCGCAATCGCTTGCCGAAGTTGATGTGAACGAGGCAATTCTCGAGAATCTGACCTTGAAGACACTCTATTTGGCCGGTTCGCTCTCAGTGCTTGAGCTTGCAGAGAAAATCCAACTCAGCTATGCGGTGACGCACGAGTTGTTTTCTCGCCTGCGCTCGGAATTGCATTGCCAGGTAACGGGAATGGTTGGCAATGTGCCAAAGATTGCCATTACAGCGCAGGGTAGATCACGAGCCACCGATCTGCTTTCTCAAAGTCACTATGTGGGCGCAGCGCCCGTGTCGTTTGAGAATTATGTGCAGCAGGTGCGGAAGCAGAGCGTCCAAAAGGCGAACGTGCATGCCGCAGACCTCGCTCGTGCTTTCTCCCATCTTGTAATGGACGCTGAGACCTTGCGGCAATTAGGCACAGCGCTCAATTCCGGCAGCTCGCTTTTCCTGTACGGCCCTCCAGGTGTTGGGAAAACCACAATGGCCGAGGTTCTCTCCCGGGTACTCGCCGAGGATGCGGTATGGATCCCGTATGCGGTTGAGGTGGATGGTCAGATCATTACGGTATTTGATCCATCGACGCATACCCGAGCGGCGGAATCGGAATTCGGAAACCACGATCCGCGCTGGGTGCTCTGCCATCGCCCTGCCGTGCTGGTGGGCGGGGAATTGACGGCTGAGATGCTGGATCTGCAATTCAACTCGGTCGCGAAATTTTACGCAGGTCCGGTGCAGATGAAAGCCAATAACGGAGTTCTGATCATCGACGATTTTGGGAGACAGCGTCTTCGTCCGGAAGAGCTGCTCAACCGCTGGATCGTTCCGCTTGATCGAAAGATCGATTTTCTTTCGATGGCGGGAGGCAAGAAGATTGAGATTCCGTTCGAAATGCTGGTTGTATTTGCATCCAACTTTGATCCTGCGGAGCTGGTGGATCCTTCGTTCATTCGAAGGATTAAAACGAAGATCAAAATTGGCGCGGTTTCAGACGAGCAGTTTCACGAGATATTTTGTCGTGTCGCAGAGGAAAGCAAGGTCCCGTTCGATGAGCCAATTCCTTACATTCTGATCGACTTCATTCGCCGCCACCTGAATCAGGAGCTACGTTCCTGCTATCCACGGGATGTGATTGACCAAGTCCGTTGGGCGGCGAGCTATGACGATAAAGAGCCGTATCTCGACCGCAAGGCATTGGAACAGGCAATTACCGCATATTTTCTGAAACGCCCCAAGGACACGGCTGCATAACGGGCGCCAAAGGCTCGCCGGTTTGCATTCCCCGGGCTGCTCGCCGGCTGACGTCTAAGAATTGGCAAGTGACGCCAAGTGATAGCATCAGACCTGACAGATGCAAACCAAAAAGCTAAAAATCATTCCCCTCGGGGGGTTGGGCGAGTTCGGCATGAACTGCCTCGCGCTGCGCTGGGAAGATGACATTATCGTGATCGACGCGGGCCTGATGTTCCCGGAGTCGGAGTTGCTCGGCGTGGATATCGTCGTACCCGATATCTCCTACCTGGTTGAGAATAAAGCCTTCGTACGCGCAATCATCCTGACCCACGGTCATCAGGACCATATCGGCGGCCTGCCCTGGCTGCTCAGCGAACTCAAGGTTCCGGTCTACGCGACCGAGTTCACCCTGGCCTATGTCGAAGGCAACCTCGAAGAAAACCAGTTGCTCGATGAGACCGAACTGATCGAGATCACGCCCAAGGAAAAATTCACCATCGGCCCCTTCACCATCGAGCCGATCAGGGTAACGCATTCGCTTGTCGATTGCGTGGCGCTGGCCATTGAAACGCCGGTCGGGATTGTTATCCACACCGGGGATTTCAAGATTGATCTCTCTCCGCTCGATGAAAAGCCCTTCGATCTGCACACATTTGCCGAATACGGCAAACGCGGCGTCCTGGCGCTGCTTCAGGACTCGACGAATGTCGATCGCTCAGGCTACACACCCAGCGAGCGCGCGGTCATTCCCCGTCTCGATGAAGTTTTCTCGCGGACCAAGAAGAAGCTTTTCTTTAGCTGTTTTTCGTCTTCCATTTACCGCATTCGCATCGCACTCGATCTGGCTCGAAGCCACGGCCGCAAGGTGGCCATCATGGGCCGCTCGATGATGGAAAGCACTGAAATTGCGCAAGACCTGGGATACATCAACATCCCGCCGGGCCTGGTTATCAATCCCAACCAGATGCGCGACTACTCTCCCGAGCAACTGATGATCCTGATCAGCGGAACGCAGGGAGAGCCGATGAGTGCCCTGAGCCGGGCTGCAGTCGACAACCATAAGCACGCGCGCATCGAGATGGGCGATACGGTGGTTCTCAGTTCGCGCATCATTCCCGGCAACGAGAAAAGCATCTTCCGGGTGATCGACCACCTTTACCGGCGCGACGCCAACGTGATCTGTGATGACGGCTCCAACGGCATGATTCACGTGAGCGGTCACGGAAGCCAGGATGAGATGCGCCTGCTGATCAACCTCGTGCGCCCCAAGTTCTTCATCCCCGTTCACGGCGATTATCGCCATCTCCGCCACCATGCCAGAGTGGCCATGGAAACCGGCGCGGTGGAGCATGCCATCGTTATTGAGGACGGCGACGTGCTGGAACTGGACAAGAATGATGCGCACAAGAAAGACAAGGTGACCGCGGGCCGCATCCTCATCGATTCCGGTTCGACGATCGATGTCGTGGAGGAATTGGTCATCCGTGACCGGCGCATCTTGTCAGAGGACGGATTTGTGATGGCCGTACTGGCCATCAACAAGCGCACCGGCAAAGTGGAGCGCGCGCCTGAAGTGGTGATGCGCGGATTCGGCGGAGCGGATATTACCGACCAGGCCAGTGAAGTGGTGCTGAAGACGCTGGACGGGCTGACTGCCGAAGAAAAAGCGGATTACGGCATGGTCAAAGAAAAGGTTCGCGTGGAATTGAAACGGCTCATCCAGAAGACGACCGGCCGCCGACCCATGATTATGCCCGTGATCATGGAGATTTGAGCGCACTGCGCAAGCAAGGGGAACAGATTCCCAGGATCTTTAATTTCGACATCGAACACTTCTGTAGAATTCGACCCATGAATCGCTTTGACCCAATCCTGGCTGTTTTGCTGGTCTTTCTCGTTCAGGCGCTGAGCTCGCAGCAAGCCAAAGCCCAGGAACCCAAGGCCACAATCCCGGCGTGTTTGCCGTCTGCCACGCTCGAGCAACTGGCGACAGCCCTCGATGATGCGGTGAGCGGGCCCGGCAACAAAGACCGCGCGTGCCTGCGCCAATTGCTGTTGCCTGACGCGCGCCTGATGCCCATTCGCAAAACGTCGGACAGCACATTTGCGCCCCGCATGCTCACGGTTGATGACTGGATCGACGCCGTGGGGAAACGGGGGAGCGAAGCCTTCTTCGAACGGCAGGTGAAAGTGCGGGCCGAGAGTTATGGGCATTTCGCTCATCTTTGGAGCACCTATGAAATCCGGCCGACACCCGACGGCAAAGCCTCTGTAACGGGAATCAACAGTGTCCAGGCTGTCTTTGACGGCACCCGCTGGAGAGTTCTATCGGTGCTGTGGGAGCCGGATACAACGGCAGGACCGATACCGGAGAAGTATCTGCCATGACCGCGATCACCGATTCTCTCGTATCCCTCGAAACCATCCGTGCGGCAGCAGCGCGCATCGCCTCCATCGCTGTGAAGACGCCGCTGGTGCGCGCGCCCTTTCCCGGGCTCTCCGGTTATGGCACAGCAAAAGAGATTTGGCTCAAAGCCGAAAGCCTGCAGCCTATCGGCGCGTTCAAGATTCGCGGTGCGGCCAACAAGATTTTGCAGCTTACACCGGAGGAGATTGCCCGCGGCGTCATCACGTACTCCAGTGGCAATCATGCCCAGGGCGTGGCCTATGCGGCGCGTGCGGTGGGCGCCAAGGCAGTGATTGTGATGCCGTCGAACGCGCCGGCCATCAAACGAGCAGCCACGCTGGCGATGGGGGCTGAAGTCGTGGATGTTGGTCCTGCCTCAAGCGAGCGTCTGGCCAAGGCCGAAGAGCTTGTGCGCGAGCATGGGTATGTTGTCATTCCGCCCTACGACGATGAGCAGATTATCGCGGGGCAGGGAACATGCGGCTTGGAGATCGTGGAAGAATTGCCGGAAGTGGACCTGGTGCTGGCGCCGGTCTCGGGTGGCGGTCTGCTGAGCGGGGTTGCTGCGGCTGTGAAGCAACTTCGCCCCAAGGCAAAGGTCTTCGGCGTGGAGCCGGAGTTGGCTGGGGATACCGCAGCAAGCTTTCGCAGCGGCAAAATCGTCACATGGCCTGCGGAACTGACCAGCCGGACCATCGCGGACGGCCTACGCACACAGAGTGTAGGGGAACGGAATTTCGCGCATATTCAGGCGTTCGTCGATGGCATCATCATCGTCAATGAGGCCGAGATTCGTGCGGCGATGCGCGCCATAGTGGCTGTGACGCGCCTGGTTCCTGAGCCCAGCGGAGCGGTGGCAGTGGCCGCTCTGCTCTTCCATGAGGCAGAACTGCCGGCTTACACCAAAGCCGTCGCCGTGGTGAGCGGGGGCAATGTGGCGCCTGAGTTGCTGGCGAAGGTGCTTACGGAAGACAACTCGTAACGTCGTTCGACTATGATTTTCTCTGTGATGAAGACCAAAGTTCTCGCGAATCGGATCGGCGCCACCAAGGCCATCGTAGTCGGCGCGGCTTTCGTGTTCGCTGCACTGCCCGCACTTGGCGACAAAAAGCCGCAACTGGTGAAGCCGATTGCTGGACCCCGCGCAACGGCTTTGCGCGTGACACCTCTCTATGTTTCACCGGACATGAATGCGCAAAAAGTGGACCGCGTTCAGATTGGCCGCGAAATGGTGGTGGCTGAAAAGAGCGGCCCCTGGGTGCGCGTCTACGCCAATACCGACATTGAAGAGGAGCATCAGAGCGATACGCCGGTGTTTGGCACCTCCGACACGCCGCCGCCCATTTCCGGGTGGATGGAGGCGAAAGGAGTGGTCGAAGACACAACGCCAAATGGCGACCAGGTGCTGATGGGGGCCGCGGCCAACGAGGAAGCTTTGGCTACGGATCCGCGTGGTCCGGTGAACGCCGCCCGCAGCGCGCATTTGCTTTATCGCAGGCTCGTGGAGATGTTTCCCAATTCGCCCCTGGCGGCGGAGGCCGCGTGGCGCGCTGCGGACATCCTGTGGCAGATTCAGAAAGCCGACTTCTCGTCCCTTCCATCAGCCAAGGAGCGTGATCCCTACATGCGCGACCAGATGGACGAAGACGATCTGAAGAAAGTCGTCAAGTTTTATCCGCACACGCGCTGGGCCGATTTGGCGGACTATGACCTAATTGATAACAAGCTCTGTGGCGATTGGCAGGGCGCGCCCAAGTGCCCTGAGAAGGAATCGGAGATTTACGAAAAATACGCGACAGAGCACCCCGACGGTCCGCGGACGGCGCAGGCGCTCTACGAAGCGGTGTACCGGCAGGCGGTGCTGACGGATATGTTTGGCGCGGACGGCAGCGACAAGAAGCAAGACGAGGCACACAACCATGCCCGCGAACTGTTCGCGAGGTTAAGAGACAAATTCCCGCAATCGGATTTCACCTGGCGGGCAGCGGCCCTGGTATACAAATTGGATCAGGGTGTCCCTGTCTACGGCATTGAACAACACCAATAGTCCAGGCGATGTAACTCTGAATCGCCGGGCGGGAACTGACGACCGTGCACCGGAGGATATTTGAACGTCTACATTCAGTCTGTCCTGTTGGGAATTGTGGAAGGCCTGACCGAATTTTTGCCGGTCAGTTCAACGGCGCACCTGCGCATCGCCGAGGCGTTGATGAGGATTCCACTGGACGACGCCTACTGGAAGATGTACACAATCGTGATCCAGGCGGGAGCCATCTTTGCCTTGGTGCTTCTGTACCTCGAGCGCATCCTGGGATTCATTCGTACCTTTCCCAAGGGCGAGGGCGGAGACCGTACCTGGCTGACGCATCCCATTTCTCTCACGCTGATCGCTTTTGCCTGCACTTCAGTGCCGGCGTTGGTTCTGAAAAAATGGAGCGACAGAAATCTCGGTAGTCTCAGCGTGATTGCCTGGGCGCTGCTCATTGGTGGCATCGTGATGTGGGTGATCGACGCACGGTCTTCTCGATATGAGCCAACAACGACTCATGTGGAAGAATTGGGTCTGGGCCAGGCGATTTGGATCGGGCTGTGCCAGTCGCTTTCGGCCATCTTCCCGGGGACCTCTCGCTCCATGTCGACGATCGCGGCGGGACAGCTTGTAGGCATGGACAGACCGTCAGCGCTTGAGTTCAGCTTTCTGCTTTCGATTCCGACGATGCTGGCCGCAACAGCCTATGACCTGCTGAAGGAGATTCACCCCAGCAAGGCTGCCGGGGCTGCGACTGCTGTGGCGCACGTTGCGATGACGGGCGAGCGCTGGATCGTGCTGATTATTGGCTTTGTGGTGTCGTTTATTGTCGCCCTGGGCGTGGTTGAGTGGTTTTTGCTGTGGGTGCGCAAACACGGGTTTACGGTCTTCGCTGTCTATCGCATCGTCCTCGGCCTAGTGCTGCTGCTATGGGGAAGCAGGTTCATCGGGCAATAGCCTGTCAAGAGATCTTCTATTTACCTCGGGGATTGCCTGAGCCTGATGCGGGCTACTGCTGTGGGTCTCTTGCCGCGTCTTGTTTGGTGGAGCTTGGTCCATGTCCCCGTGCGGCTCCAAAGTTACATCGGGCGAGCAAGACGATTATGAAGACGCTTGATTGGAGCCGATTCATAGAGTTTGATCCTTGCGCCGAATCATACTCAGGAGTGACCGCCCAGGCGGAAGTTACAAAAGGCAAGCGCAGATCCTTCCGCTTCGCGTCAGGATGACAGGATCTTGGGGTCGAAGCGAGAAATCGGCGGCGCATTCGCCAGGCATGGCGAGAAGAACATCCACCCTTCAGGCAAAGTCATGGCCCCGGGGGTTGGCAGCAAGGTTCCCCCTGCCGGGTTTTGCCCTGTTTCCGGTTCTGCGACAGGGATAATGGAAGCTGCTCTGGGATTTCTCGTCCGCCCTGGCGGCTTGTTCGCGTCGATTCCGGCGGCCAAGGAGCGGAGGCGTCCCTCTCATGAAGACTATTCCGATTGCCTTGTCGCCCACGCGCAGCCGTGCCCTGAACGTGTTTCTAGGGCTGGTGCTGGCGCTGGTCTCGGTCCTCCTTCTTCTCGCGCTTGTCACGTATCACCCCGCCGACCCTTCCCTGAACACGTCCACCGACGCAGCCCTTCCACGCGACGTACATAACTGGATTGGCTTGTTTGGCGCGTGGCTTAGTGATCTGCTGCTGCAGGCCATTGGGGTTACGACTTTCTTGCTCCCGCTCTGGCTCGGTGGCCTGGGATGGAACTGGATGCGTTCGCGTTCGGGCGGATCGGCCTGGCTGCGGTGGATCGGATGTGCGTTGACCGTTGTCTTCATGCCCACTGTTTTTGGCCTGCTGCCCTGGCATTGGCGCTGGATGCACGCGGTTCCGGTGGAAGGCGTTATGGGGCGGCTAGTGGCCGGTATGCTGGTCCTCTACCTGAACATCCAGGGCGCCTGGCTGGTGGCGGCGGTGTTTGCCGGAGCGGGCGTCTACTTTGCATCGGCCGTCAATTTCTGGGTGATCAAACAAGCAATTGAGGACCGCTGGATTCATGCGATTTCACTGAACGACCGCTGGCGGAACTGGCGGGAAGAGCGCGCGGAGCGAAAGGCAGAACAAGAAGCCGTTCGCACCGCACAGGAGTCGCCTGGGCCGGACCAGCGTCTCTTCTCCGGATCGATGGGCGCGGCACAGGAGTCGGCACCCGAGGCGGGCCTCAGGGGGCTTGGACGGATTACCTCGTTATTTGGGCGGCGGAAGAGCGCTCCTGAGGCAGATCCTGTGGACGAGATTCCTGCTTTTCAGCGAGCGGCGGCCCAGCCTGCCGAGGCACAGGTACCAGTGACGGTTTCAACCCGTCGGGCAAGCATTTGGGAACGGACGGTGGCGGAGAACTCTACAGCTGCGCCGGCTCCCGTTGCCGAAGCGAGTGCGAGTCCCGCAGTGCGTCCGGTTTCCTCTGAGGTGGTCGCCCCCCAAGCCTCTCCACGCCTGGTCGAGATGCGGCCCGCTCGCGCAGCGAACGAGGCACCTTCGGCCCCTGCAACTTCCTCACATCTCCCGTCGGAAATTGCCATTCACGAACGGGCCGACGCCGAAACACGCAGCGTTACGGTCGCTCCTAAGAATGTCAGTGGATTCAAGTTGCCCGCGAGCACTCTGCTGAATGCCGGCACCGGCCCACAGACGGTGCGCGAGGACGAACTCCGCGATGAAGCCAAAGTGCTGGTGGAAAAATGCGCAGAGTTCGATGTGACAGGGCAGGTAGTTCAGATCAACCCCGGTCCGATGGTCACTACATATGAGTTCAAGCCCGAAGCCGGCGTCAAGTACAGCCGCGTGACGGGGCTTGCGGAAGACCTTTGCCTGGCTATGCGTGCCGAGAGCATCTTGATCGAACGCATGGCGGGAAAGAGCACGGTTGGCATCCAGGTGCCCAACCATGAGCGCGAGACGATTCACCTGCGCGATGTGCTGGAGTCGGAGACCTTCCATAAGGCCAAGTCACGCTTGACGCTGGCCATGGGCAAGGACATCAATGGCCGCATCGTTACGGCCGATCTGTCTTCGATGCCGCACGTGCTGATTGCGGGTTCCACGGGGTCGGGCAAATCGGTCGCCATCAATGCGATGATCATGAGCCTGTTGTTTCGTACAACGCCTAGCCAGGTTCGGCTCATCCTTGTGGACCCAAAACGCGTGGAACTGGGCATGTATGAGGGCATTCCGCATCTCTTCACGCCCATTATCACGGAACCGAAACTGGCGGCGAATGCTCTGCGCAATGCAGTTCGCGAGATGGAGCGGCGGTTGAAGTTGCTGGCCAGCCGCAGCGTGCGCAATATCGACCAGTACAACAAGCTCTTTGAAGGCACGATGCCTTCGCTGTTTGACGAAGGCGAAGACGAGGAGCCGCTCCCGTACATTGTGATCATCATCGATGAGTTGGCCGACCTGATGATGCTGGACCGCTCCAACGTGGAGGAATCCATCACACGGCTGGCGCAAATGGCGCGCGCCGTGGGCATTCACCTGATTCTCGCTACGCAGCGGCCCAGCGTGGACGTGATCACCGGCCTGATCAAGGCGAATATTCCGACGCGCATCAGCTTCCGCCTGGCAACCAAGGTGGATTCGCGGACGATTCTCGACACGAATGGCGCCGAGGCGCTGCTGGGGCGCGGCGACATGCTTTTCCTGCCACCCGGCACCAGCCGCTTGATGCGGCTGCACGCCCCGTATGTAAGCGAGAAGGAGACGGCTGCAGTGGTCGGCTTCTGGAAGGATCAGGGGCAGGCCGAATACGTTGAAGGCTTCCTCGAGTCGCCCAAAGACGAGCGGCCAAGCGTCGAAGGCTCCAACAGCGATCCCGACGAGAATGACCCGATGTTCGACGATGCGGTGCGGCTGGTTTTTGAGTTCGGTAAGGCTTCAACGTCGCTGCTGCAGCGGCGTCTGCGCATCGGCTATGGGCGGGCAGCGCATCTGATTGATTTGATGGAACGAGATGGGCTGGTGGGCCCCGCGGACGGTTCGCGTCCACGCGAGTTGCTGAAGGCGCCGGGGTGGCTCCACGAGGTGTCGATCGCGGAGGAGTAGCTCAGGGGAAGACACGGCGTGGCCTTTGGAAACTAAAGTGTTCGCTTTCAGGGTTCATGGGAACAATATTTGCGGCCAACTTGGGTATGGCAGGCGCAAACTGGATAAGTGCTCGGCATAGGCGCAGATTGCAATTTACCGACGGTCCTGCTGATCGACGACGACATGATCAGCCGAGAAGTGATTGCGACCCTGCTGACCCTGAGTGGGTACACCCTGCATACCGCAACCGGGGGCGCAGCGTCGCTGGGAATGCTGGAGTCGGGCGAGTGCGTACCACAGGTGATCCTCGTGGACGTGCAAATGGAGGGGCTCAGCGGGCTCAAACTGATCAAAGAGCTGCGAACACGAAGCAAGGCACGCATTTATGCGATCAGCGGGAGCGATCCATCGGACGAGATGAAGGAAGCAACCGATGGATTCCTGCAAAAGCCCTTTGGCCCCGAGATGCTGCAGCAGCTCCTGAATCAACACGCTCTGAAAGCGAATGACGTTGACTTGGCTTCTTCCGATGCTGTGGTGAACGTCGAAACACTGGCTCAGTTTCGACAGTTAATGCCCGAAGCGGCGGTGCGGCAGGTATATGCCACGGTGGCCGCAGACCTGAAAAGCAGGAGTGCCGCGCTTGAGACCGCTGTCGCCAAGGGCGATGTCGCCGAGGTGCGCCGCATTGGGCACGCCATCAAAGGCGGTTGCGGCATGGCCGGGGTTCAGCGGGCTGCCTTGCTTGGCGCGTTGCTTGAGAGAGAGAGTGACCAACTGAATAACTCCATGGGGGTGGCCGGCGATTTGCAGGCCACTGCCGAAAAACTGGAGCGTATGCTTGATGTAGAATTTCCGACGTAGGCAGAGTGAGACGTTGTCCGGCGGGACAGGAGTCAAATATCGCCGGTGTGCGGGTAAAGAATTCCGCGGTGCTCTGGAGCCGTACGACTTATGGGAGGTTGACCGCTCGAGTGGAAAGACCGACACGAATTATATTGGCGGACGATCATCCTGTGGTTCGCATCGGCGTGCGCAACATGCTGACCAACCAAGAGGGCTTTGACGTGGTCGGGGAAGCCGACGACGGCGACGAAGCGATCACGCAGACCCTTGATCTGCAGCCGGATATCCTGCTGCTGGACGTGGCGATGCCACGCTTGCCTGGCCTGGAAGCGATGCGCGCCATCATGAAGGGGTCGCCCTCAGTCAAAATCCTGCTCCTCACTTCGACCATCACAACGCAGCAGATCATCGAGGCGCTTCACATTGGAGCCCGCGGAATTGTCTTGAAAGACGCGCTGGCCGGCCATCTGAAGACTGCCATCCGCACAGTCTGCGCAGGCGATTACTGGATCGGCGGCAAACGAGTCGTCAATCTTGTGTCGGCCCTCCACGACCTGATGCAACAGGCATCGCCACCACCGCCGAAGACCTACGGTCTTACCCCCCGCGAACTTGAAGTGGTGGGGTGCATCGTAGAAGGCTGCAGCAACCGGGATATCGCCAAGCAATTTGGTCTGAGCGAAGAGACCGTCAAGCGCCACCTGTCGAATATCTTCGATAAGACGGGCGTTTCGACGCGTCTTGAGTTGGCCCTGTTTGCCATTGCCCACCACATGATCGCACCAGCGTAAACGGGCCGCCTTCTCATCGGCACAACAAGGCGGCTGAAGAATCATTCAGGCGAGGAACTGCTGCTGCAAGCGGTCCAACAGGCTCTTTGTGTCATCGCATACGCCGGTGTGTACGGGCGATGGTTGGATGATGGTACTGCGTGGTGAGACAAGCCAGTGAAACCGTTCCCGTTGCGAGAGAAGCGCGATGGGGCCGGCGCCAGGATCTCCCTCGCAAATGCGCGGAATGGCTTCAAGATGCTGGTTGACCAGCGCGGCATCAGCCTCCGGCCACAGGGCCCGGAGTCGGTCCATGTCAAGGTGGACGCGCGCGGCGAGGTATCGCTTTTCCAGGCAAAAGACGATGATGCCGGCGTTCATAAACTCCTGGCGCTCCACACGCGGCACCACGCGCAGGATGGCGTAATCAAACGAGGCGGGTGCGGGCATCAATCGCCTCCTGTTCGAAGATATGCGACGCTGACAGCCGCCGCAGAAAGAAATCCAGATAGCCGGCTTTGCGCTGTGCGGCGCTTAGACCACCGGGGATGCTTTCAAGCCATGCATTCGGCACCTGGTCAATCACCTCGGTGAGCACTTGAGGCGCAAGCTTTGCATGAGCGATTGCTGAAGCCTGCTTGATTTCAGAGGCCCAGGGCAGGAGAATGTGCTGCCCGATCTGCGGGAACGGCGACTCGATCTTTTGCTCCAATGTGGGCCAGTCGTGGTGGAAGAAGAGCGCCGCTCCGTGATCGATCGGGTAGAGTTTGCGATGCCAAACGAGAAGATTGGCGTTCCTCGGCGTTCGGTCCACATTCTGTGTGAATGCGTCGAACCATACAGTCAGCGATGCATCTGCAGGCGAGGCCGTATCCCGCGCGGCGGGGTCAAACATGACGGAGCCGGGAAGGTAATCGAGAGCAAGGTTCAAACCGGCGCTGGCCTGCAGCAACTGCCGAATCTCATAATCCGGTTCGTTGCGGCCAAGCGAGGCGTCCATCTCGATGAATACGATTTCGGGTACGCGCAGGCCGAGGGCTCGGCCAATCTCACCGGCAATCAATTCCGCAATCAAAGCCAGGACCCCTTGTCCCGCGCCACGGAATTTGACGACATAGAGTCCCAGGTCATCCGCCTCCACAATTGCGGGCAGAGAGCCTCCTTCGCGCAAGGGAAGCACATAACGCGTCGCATTTACGGTTCGCAGCATCGAACTCTCAGTTTAGGCCGTTCCACGATTCCCGTGCCATTTCTGGCATCTTGCAAAGTGGTATTTTCTTAAGGGAACTACCATGTGAGGTCGGCGGTTTCGCGTACGGCAGTCATGAAACCGTTGTAACAGTCCGGCGGCGGTGGGATAGAGAGAACTTCGCGTCGCATAGGATTGGAGGTCGAGGATTTCGAGATGAGAATTGCCTTTTTGGGTTTGGGCAAAATGGGTTCGCCTATGGCGCGGCGGCTGCTGGCTGCCGGTCATGAGGTCACAGTTTGGAACCGCACTCGAGAGCGGGCTGATGCGCTGGGCGCTCAGGGCGCTGCGGTCGCTGCCACGCCCGCGGATGCCGTTGCCGTTGCTGAAGCGGTGCTCACCATGCTCTTCGACGACGCGGCCCACGAAGACGTCCTTTTCGGCTCGGGAGGAGCAATTGACGCTCTTAAACCCGGCGCACTCCACATCTCTCACAGCACCATCAGCGTTGCCTTGTCCGAACGGCTCACTGCTGAGCACGCGCGTCGCGGGCAACGCTATGTCGGTGCGCCTGTGTTCGGGCGGCCGAATATAGCCGAAGAGGGCCGTTTATGGATTGTGGTCGGGGGCGCCGATTCAGACGTATCCAGGGCGCGCCCCTTGATGCAGCCGCTTTCGCGCGGCATTTCGGTGGTCGGAGGCGAACCGCGCCAGGCTCATGCGCTCAAACTGGGCGGCAATTTTCTGATCAGCGCGATGATCCACTCGCTAAGCGAGGCCTTTGTTTATTCAGAGTCGCAAGGAATTGCGCCAGAAGCGTTTCTTGAAGCGGTGAACAATGCTCTCTTCCAGTCGCCGTTCTACGCCGCATATGGGAAGGTGATGCTGCATCCGCCCAAAGAAGCAGGCGCCACCATGACGCTGGGTGCGAAGGATTTGCGCCTGCTGCGCGAGGCCGCCGCGAGCTTCCAGATGCGCCTGAGCCTGGCCGAGGATCTTGCCAGGATGTTTGAGCAGGCTGAACAAGAGGGACTCGGCGACGAGGATTGGGCCGTGGGCCAGTACCTGATGGCCAAACGGCACGCGACAAGCCTGAATGACAGCGGGCGAGACGGAGAGGAACATCATGCCTTCGCCCGTAATTCGGAATTGAAGTGAACCGGCAATAGTAGCCGCCGTCACGCTGCGGTTCCCGACGATTGTTTAGGATAGGAAAATGAGCCTCAACGGGAAGATCGTTTTCATTACCGGGGCCAGTTCCGGTATTGGCGCGGCAACGGCACTTGCCTTCGCGCCTCATGGCGTTCGGCTATTGCTGGCCGCTCGCCGAGCCGGCAAATTGGCTGAAGTGGCGTCTGGCGCAATGGAGCGGGGCGCGGTTGCCGTTCACTCGATTGACCTGGATGTGCGGGACTACCGGGCCGTTCAGGGATCGATCGACGACTTGCCTCCCGAGTGGGCGGAAATCGACATACTAGTGAACAACGCCGGCCTGAGCCGCGGACTGGACAAACTCTACATGGGCCGCATTGAGGACTGGGAAGAAATGATCGACACCAACGTCAAGGGCCTGCTCTACGTGACGCGCGCGGTGGTGCCTGGCATGGTGGTTCGCGGGCACGGCCACGTGATCAATCTTGGTTCCACTGCGGGCGAAATGACGTACCCCAACGGCGCCGTCTACTGCGCAACGAAGGCGGCCGAGCGCGCCATCAATGACGGCTTGCGCGAAGATGTTTTAGGAACACCGGTGCGAGTAACCAGCGTGGATCCGGGGATGGTGGAGACCGACTTCAGCCTGGTGCGGTTCCATGGAGATTCAGAACGTGCGGCGAAGGTCTACAAAGGCGTGAAGCCGCTCACTGCGGACGATGTGGCTGATGTCATTGTTTGGGCCGCAGGCCGCCCTCCGCATGTCAACATCGCGCGCGTGACACTCACGCCCGTGCAGCAGGCCAATTCGCTGCTCTTTGCCAGGGATGAGTAGGGACGCGGGCGAAAAGGCCTTGGCGTTTGCTTTGTTGCGGATTTACTCGATCGACGCGATCTGCGATTCGATCTGGGCCAGAGCGGCCTCCAGCGCGGAGCGGCGTGCCGGGTTGCAGGTTTTCTGAGACAAGATGTTTTCGCGCTGCAGATTGAGCGCCTGTTTTTGACGTTCCCGCCCGGCGTGTTTTTGAGCCGTCAGCCGCCGTTGTTCTTCGCTTACGAAACCGTTGTCGGGTTTCACTTCCGGATGCTGCGAGGCACTTGCCATTTGCTCCTCCACGGATTTACTTTCCCAACCGCGCGCCATATCTTCATTTTACGGGAGTTTCGCCGGCGTTCGTCCCATTGGCGCGGCGCCTGAAGCATCAGAACAATTGAGGATACCCCCATGTGGGTCTGGCAGATATCCGCGTTCGGTATTGATTCTTTGGAGTTTGTGGAACGATCCGCCCCTCTGGTGGGCCCAGGTGAGGTGCTGGTCAAAATACATGCGATTTCTCTCAACTACCGCGATCTGCTGATGGTGAAGGGCCTCTATAACCCGAAATTGAGGTTGCCGCGTATCCCCTGCTCGGATGGAGCGGGCGAAGTGGCGGGGTTGGGCGAAGGCGTTTCCAAATGGAAGCTTGGTGACCGGGTAGCGGGCATTTTTATGCAGAACTGGTCAGATGGGGCTCCTACGCCAGCCAAGACCAAGGGCGCCCTCGGCGGCGACATTGATGGGATGCTCGCCGAATATGTGGTCTTGAAAGAGGCGGGATTGGTCGCGGTGCCAAATCACTTGAGCTGTGAGGAAGCCGCCACCCTTCCTTGCGCGGCCGTCACGGCGTGGAATGCATTGGTCGCCGGTGGCCTCAAGCCTGGAATGACTGTGCTGATCCAGGGAACTGGTGGCGTCTCGATCTTCGCGCTGCAGTTCGCTCGCCTGGCCGGTGCGCGCGTTCTCGGCATCTCATCGAGCCGCCAGAAGCTTGATCGGGCCATCGAACTTGGTTTGGATGCCGGACTGAATTACCGCGAAACCCCCACCTGGGATCGTTGGGTGCTTGAGCAGACGGGCGGCGAGGGCGTGGACCTGGTGGTAGAGGTGGGCGGTATCGGCACCTTGCCGCGCTCGCTCCGCGCCTTGCGTATGGGCGGCGTGATTGCCCAGGTGGGTGTGCTCTCGGAACCATCGGAGCCCTTGCCCTTGCCTATTATTCTGCACAAGCAGGCTCGTATTCAGGGAATCTACGTGGGGTCGCGGCAGGATTTCGAGGAAATGAACGAATGCATTGCGCAGCGCAAACTGCGACCGGTGTTGCAAGTCTTTCCGTGGACCCAGGCCCGCGAAGTCATGGCTCGCATGGAGGACGCCAGCCACTTTGGAAAGCTTGTCCTAGCGGTGTCCTGAGAGCGGCTTGCGTGACTGGAACCGACGCATGGAGAACGACGAATAATGCGACGGCTGAGTAGTTCCCGAACGAATAATAAGGGTTGGCCGGATAAGTCGAAGTTGGTCCGCTTTAACTGCGCGTGTGGAACTCCGGATTACTCTGCTTGACCGGCGCCACGCGGCACTCGGAATTAGAGAGTCAAACGCACTTTTGCGCACACACCATCCGGGATAAACTCTCGCCCGAAGTATTCGAGTGCGCGTACTTTTCGTACTGAGATTTGAGCCCAGGTCGCCGCCCTTGGAGATTCACTAAACATGAAGAAGTCGTCTTTGTCGGCCTTCTTCATATAGCCGTCGACGGATATCGGCGTCTTTGAGCCGGTAAGAGACTTTAGGAAGTCGATAAATGCGTTTCCTCTGCCAGATTTCAGGTGCTCAAGCTCGCTTGCATTTGAGATCAGTTCTTGCAACTTCATTTCTTCCCTCCGTGAACAGTGTCGGTTAACGACTGGATGCGAATCAGGAGCCCATTGCGTATTAAGGGTTTTGTAACATCGCACTTTATTAGATTCAATAACCTAAACGGTGTAGAACGAAACGATGTTTGGAGATTCCCAAGTAAATCGCGGTTGGAAATGCATAATGTTATGGCGCAAAAGTGTCACGTGGATTGGTATATCGCCCGATGAGATTATGAACAGGCGGGATTTTTTCTCCTGGTGTTTGAGTTTCACAAGTGAGATGAAGGGACGAAATGGACGAATACCTCACTGCACGATGTACATCTCAGACGTACTCGCCATGGTTACGGAGTTCTGAGGCACAAAGGGAAGGTTGACAGGGAACACATATTGGACGGTGACCAACACGCGGCTTCCAGGATTCTCATTTCCATCGGGGAAGGACGTGGATGGGGTCATTGTACCTCCGCCTAAGTTTGGCCAACCCGTCCCGGAAATGAATGTGTTGATGCTCGCCACCGAAGCAGTGCACGAAGCTTGAGCCGCAGTTACACAAGTCGACCCATGCAGGGAGGCATAGCGGGTTCCCTCTCTCGCGGATTCCGAGATCATGTTATAGCTGTAGAAAATCAGACAGATCCCAATGAATGCGAAGAAGAAACTGACAAGCACGCTGAAAGAAATCGCAAATTCTACCAGCGCCTGCCCATCCTGGCCGTTCGCTTGGTCGAGATGCAAATAGCAGCGCCAGAAGTGCGCCGGGAACCTGAGTCGCCACATGTGATCCGGCAAGACGAGCCCTGAGCCGACGTTCCGCCGAAAATCTTTCTCGGAGGACATGGCTACTCCTGGACCTCCATGATCGATGTGCC
This sequence comes from uncultured Acidobacteriaceae bacterium, assembly GCA_963800145.1. Taxonomy (GTDB): domain Bacteria; phylum Acidobacteriota; class Terriglobia; order Terriglobales; family Acidobacteriaceae; genus Telmatobacter. The sequence continues at coordinate 1,930,465 of CAWCZX010000003.1, forward strand.
GCCAAAGGTTACAGTTTTCGGAAGGCCTGAGAATTGGAATGGAGAAGTGATTGTTGCGCTTGTTACAACCTGAATGAATTCCAGGCTGTGGTTGCCTGTGCCGGTGCAAGCAGTATTTGCGGCTGTTTGAGTGCTGTACTGAGTGCCATCCACGGCCGCAGAGCAGGCATAGTAGATGGTCGGCGTCACGTTCACTGTGCTGCCAATATCAGGCGCCTCGGCTTGCGCTGCGGCCGTGACTCCCGACGAGTCCGCGGCGAATGTCGAACTTATCATGCCGTACATAGCGCCGGCGTGAGCGGCATTCGTGACCTCGATGGAATCGTAGGTCAGGAAAGCGACTTCAGATGTTCCGACCAGCATCGGGGCTCCGAACAACGACACCAGGAGCGCCAGTTCGACCATTGAATTGCCATCGGTTCTCTGCAGGGCCTTGCAGGCCAGTAGGACGCGCGATTGCCAACTATGAAGAAAATGCAAGAACGATTGGTTCATACTTTTCATGTCCTCATTCCGCCAGTTTCGCAACCGACAAGTTCAACGTTCCCAGATTTGCAGTGGCATAGCTGTTGAGTGCGGCGCCGCCGCTGATGGAAAGAGACTGGGCAACAAAATCCATGTTGAGCGTTGTTCCTGTCCCGTTGTTCAGAGTTACTGCGGCGTTGGGGGCATAAACCAGTCCGGAGAAATTGGAACTGGATCCGCCTTGGATGGTAACGGAGTTGCCCATCGCGTAAAACAAGGTCTGCGGAACCGCAGGATTGGTTCCAACGGTCGGGGCCGACAGATTTGAAGTCACACCATTGGCGATGTTGACGGTACCCCCGACATAGAAAGTCACACCATGGCCTGAAAGGGGAGCCCCGCCACCGGTAGTGAAGTTTCCAACAATGTAATAGGTATAACCAGGCAGAAACGTGACTGAAGAGGCCTGACTTGTATCCAGGCTGTTGTAGCAGATAACGCCGCTTGTTGCGACTTCATTCACCACAGTGCCATTCGTTTCGGTCACATTTTGGATGGGTAACGTGTAATTGGCCGTATAACCCGGAAGAACCCAGCCTTGAATCGGATTGTTGTAGCAGGCAATTCCGTTCGGAAGGGTGGGTACAGTCAGAGTCGGCTTGCATTGATTGGTAATTCCCTGCACAACTTTCGTTGTCGACGAGATGGTTCCGCTGTTGTTGACGTTGCTGGAGTTGTCCCATGAAGACGAAACAGTGCCCAGCGAAAGCGCATTCAGGGTGGCACTACCTGTAATGCCGACGGCATTGCTGCTGCTCGAGTCGACCGTAACCCCACATTGGCTCGCCTGGATCTGACCATTGTTGCTCATGCTGAGGCCAGCCCCTGTCGGGGCTTCAAGGCAAATACAGGTGGGACTGCTCAGGCCACCTCCAGCAACTGCCCGGGCTCCAACCGTAAGGGTGGTTGCTTTGCCTTGGAAGGCACCAAGGAAGATAGTCGGAATCGGCTTGGTTACGACCGCTTGTATATAGGAAGCCGATCCGGAATAGCTCCCGGAAGTGGGCGCCGAGAGGGTTACCGTGGCAGGGTTTGAGGCGAGAGTCGTGTCGAATCCGTTGAGCTTGGCCATCGCATTGGCCACGGTTTGCTCGTTGGCGGTATTCCCGGCGCTCATTTCTTCCGCGGCGGCAACCGCAGCGGCATCTGCGGCTCCTTGCGCCATTCTCTTGGCATGAATCAGGAATCCGACGTCCAGCCCAAGTGCCAGGAAACCGAGCGACAGTATCCCGAAGAAAAAAGCAGCAAAAATTGTGGATTGCCCCCGTTCGTCCCTCGGTAATTGCATGAGCCCTCCGCTCAACATTGCGGTAATCCTGCCGGTTCGAACCAGGAAAACATCAGGTCACAAATCGCGCCTCCATTTCGATGGCAGGCAAACCCTGACAACGGCGAACAGGCGCCGAGGAACGGTGACTATGAAACTCAGGTAACCAGTTGAACAACGATGGAATTGCAATGGAATAATCAAGCATAAACTCTTCTTTATAAAGAGCTTATTTGATTTGTCCAGTTCCCCATGATTAAGAGTGTACGGTATATCGCGACGAAGTAAGTGACTAAAATCACTTTTGGCTTGTTACGTAATTACGACAGTGTTATTACCGATGGGTCATTCGGGAGGTGATGCACCTTCACGCACCAAACAGCTGGGTACCCCTGCCCTTCATAACCCCCGTGATCTCAATCCCGCAGCTTGATGCGCCCATGATTTCGGAGACTCTTCGAAAGGGTCGGGCGTCCTTCTCCGCTGTAGAGGGACCGAGGCCGTTTACCAGAAATTGACCGCCTCATTTGGTATCGAATCGGTTGTTTGGGATCGATGCGTTACCCTGAATGCTGATCGGGTCGAACCGAGCTTTTCGAACCCTCAAGGGGAATCGAGCCAGATTGCCTTGCCATTTGCTGCGCAACCCAAAACGACGGTGTCACTAAAGGGCTCCCCGCCCTTTGCTGGGCGTGTCCGAAGGGCGCTAGGACTTGGACTGCTCTGTGCAGCGTTGGCTCCGCTGATCGTCGCGATTGAGGGATGCGGCGCTGGACCGGTGACAGCCAGCCCGACCAATGCGGCGATTTCCATCTCGCCGGTGATGGCTACCATCGACACGAACTGCACCGGCTGTAACGCGACCGATGCCCGCGGAAGTGCCATGCACCAGTTTGCCGCGATATTGCCCGGGGGCGGTGCGGCGCCTGTGATCTGGTCCCTTGCTGGGGGCGACGAGAGCTCTGGAACGGGAGCCATTAGCGAGACGGGTGAATACATCCCACCCACTTATCTGACCGCCGACCGGGTGCAAGTAGTGGTGACCGCGGCGCTCAAGGCGGACCCCTCTGTGCGGGCATCCACGGTATTAACATTGACGCCTGGGTTTCAGCAACCGCTCAACCCTGAAAATGTGGCATTGGGGGCGAACGGGACGGTCACGCTGACTGCCTACCTGGCCGAAGCGGGGGGTGCAGCCGGAATCCACTTTGCTCTCTCGAATTCGGCGACCGGCGCCAGTGGCGGACTCGGTTCGCTGAGCGGAACGAATTGCCAACGATCAAACAAGGCATTCACCTCGTGCACTGTGACGTACACCGCACCGCCGCTGATCGCGGATACCGGAGTCACGTATGTGGTGGCCACGGTGGACGATTCTGGAGCGAAGACAGAAGCCGAGGTATTGCTAAACTCGTCCGGAGTGGCAAGCAACCCAGCAAGCCACCAGGCGCAGTTGCCCGGCCCTGTCGAACTGGGCAGTTCGGGCGGAAACAACAACGACTTTGACCTGAACGGGAACACGATTGTGGACTGCTGCAGCGGGACCCTCGGATCGCTCATCCAGGACAATAGCGGCCGCCAGTATCTGCTGAGCAACAACCACGTTTTAGCGCGCAGCGATCACGCTCAAGTGGGCGACGCCATCGTGCAGCCGGGCTTGATTGACAACAACTGTACGCCGAACGGAGATGGCCCCGGGACCGTGCCGATAGGGTCGCTGACAGGGTGGCTGGCGCTCAGTTCGAGCCAGACCAATGCGGATGCCGCGATTGCGCAGGTTGGTTCGCGCAGTGTGGATCCGGCGGGCGGTATTTTGGAATTGGGAACACGGCAGGGTGATGGAACGCTCACCGCCGCGCCCCCGGGCATTTCATCGACTGGCGGGAAAGGCGAGCCGGGCTCACTCGATCTTCGCGTTGCCAAGAGCGGCCGCACCACCGGGCTGACGTGCGGGGGCATCTCGGCCATCAACGTTGATATTTCAGTGGACTATTACCGGGACTGCGCGGAAACCAAGCCATATCTGACCAAAACGTTCACTAACCAGTTGGCAGTCAGCGGGAATCGCTTCAGCGATTCGGGCGATTCAGGTGCGCTGGTCGTGGACGCCGGGAATGCCGAGCCAGTCGGGCTCTATTTTGCTGGGGGAACCGACGTTTCCGGTGTGGGCCAAGGTGTGGCCAGCCCTGCGGGCGACGTGTTGAGCGAGTTGAGTTCGCAGGTAGGGTCCGGGGCGAACTACACGTTTGTCGGCACGGCCGACCATCCCGTTAGTTGCCTCAGCTATGGGGACAGCACGGTGGCTGCGGCCCAGGCTAGCGTCCTGAGCGACGCAGAGGCAGCACGTGTGCAGCCAGCGGTGACCGCTGCGCGCCTGTTGGTGAATCCCTCGTCCGGCATTCTCGGCGTAGCTGTGGGCAAGAGCAGCGATCATCCGGGCGAAGCGGCAGTGATTGTCTACGTGAATGAAACGATGCGAGTGATTGTGCCCGAGACAGTGGAAGGCGTACGCACAGAAGTCATTCCGACCAGTTTGCGCGCGGTATCCTTTGGTTCGGCGCCGCTGGCCAACTCACTCGCGAGCTCTCCGGCTCTTTCCGCTGCGCAAATCGCCCAGGCTGTGAATATCAAGCGGCAGGTGGTTCGCGGAGTCATGCAGCAGAATCCCGCGTTTTTTGGCGTTGGTGTCGGCCAGAGCCTTGACAATCCCAAGGAGGCCGCATTGGTGATCTATGTGGACAGGAAGCGGATTCCCGCCGAATTGCCGCAGACCCTGGGCGGCCTGCGCACGCGCTATGTGGTCATGGACCGGCTGCACGTGACCCGGTCGTTTGCGGCTCCGTTCGAGCCGAGGCATCACTGCTTGCCGCACTCAGCAGCGCGACAGGCGGAGAGCTTTGCTCCGGACAGCTTGCTCAAGCCGCGAAGCCTGAATCTCTTCTGACAGAAGCCTGCTGCGACAGATGTCGAATCATATGACTGTAAATCGCTTCTCTGTCCTCGGGCTGATTCTTGCCGTTTCAGTCTGCGGCCTCTCCGCCCCGATTTCATGGTCTCAACAACCCATCGTGGTGGGGTACGTTTTCCCCCAGAGTGCGGTTTTGCAGCCTGGGCAGATCGATCCGCACCGGCTTGATCGCATCAACTATGCATTCGCCAACATTGTGGACGGTCGCATGGTTGCCGGGTTTGCGAACGACGCGGAAAACCTCGCGCTGCTGACAGACCTCAAGCGGGAGAATCCTTCGCTCACGGTACTCGTTTCTGTTGGTGGATGGCTTGGGTCAAATCACTTCTCTGACGTTGCGCTGACGGGGCAAAGCAGGCGGGTTTTTATTCAGAGCGTGATGGATTTTCTAAACCTGCACCATCTTGACGGATTGGATGTCGATTGGGAGTATCCGGGCTTGGCGGGCGCCGGGAATGCGTTCCGGGTTGAAGACAAGCGAAACTTTACTTCGTTGCTCAAGGAAGTACGCGAACGATTCGACGAGGAGTCGGCGAGAACGCGTAAACGACTGTATCTGACCATTGCCGCCGGGTCAGACACCGAGTATCTCGATCATACGGAAATGGCAAAGGTGCAGCGATACGTCGACACTGTGAATTTGATGACCTACGACTACTACGAGGCCGGTTCCGATGCAATTACGGGTAACCATGCGCCCCTCTTCGTGGATCCTGCGGATCCCAAGAAGGCCTCGGCCGACACGTCGGTGCATGCTTTTGAACAGGCTGGAGTGCCCGCGGCAAAGATTCTTCTGGGCGTGCCCTTTTATGGGCGGCAGTGGGGACAAGTTAAGAATGTCAATCACGGGCTCTTTCAGCCCGGCAAGGCGGCGCCGGGAAGCTACGCCTCTTATGACTCGATCGCGGAAAACATGTTGAACAACGGATATAGCCGATACTGGGATTCCAATTCTTCGGTGCCATATTTATTTAACAAAGACAACGGAGTTTTTGTGTCTTATGAGGATCCGGAATCTCTGTCTGCGAAATGTAACTATGTACTAACTCACAAGCTTGGCGGTGTTATGTTTTGGGAATATCGGAATGATGCCTCAGGCCAGCTTTTGAAAGCTATTGACTTATCGCTACGCAAGGAGAGTGCCGGCACGAACGGCAAGTAGTGTGGTGAATCGAAAGCTAATTACGGAAGTCAAAGGCCCGAACCGCAGATCCTTCGACTCCGTTTGCGAAAAATGCGCCAAACGGCGCTCAGGATGGCAGTTTCTTGTCCAGCGAGTTTAAGACTCAGGACACTAGGCCCGATTTCCAAACTTATCCGCTGCGCTTGAAATCGCCGGTTACTCGCCTGGAAAATGAACTCCGAGAGCTTTGCGTGCCATTTCGAGCAGCCCAGCCATCGCGAGCGAGAGAGCATGCGTAATTTCGGGGCTCTCTTTTTTGCCTTGGCGGATGAGATCGCAAAAGTGGGCAGCCTCGTAATTGAAGCCGCCGTCAGTGTACGGCGCATCGAGCTCGACGGTACGGCCATCGATATAGCGGATCGTGGCGCGAACGGGATTCCACCAGTTTTCATGGATGGTGACGAATCCGCGGGGAGCAGAAAGCAATGCGTCACCGCGGCTTAGCAGATCCAGTCCGGTGTGAAGTTGAGACACTCCCTTCTCGTGCTCAGTCTGGATGAGCGCAAGAGAGTCGACCCCAGCGGCGGTGATGCGGCCCATCGTCTGCATGCGCTTGAGAGGGCCAAGCCAGTCCAGGGCAAGAAATGCCTCGTATGGTCCGATCCCCATGATGCCGCCTCCGCCCAACTCGGCAAAATGCAAGGGGTAATCCGGAGCCAGTGTCGAGTCGGCATGGCCGGCACGAACAAACCCCACGGGCCCGATTGGATCGGTTTTGAGATGTTCGCGGAGCCGCTGGTAAAGCGGAAAGAACGGCGGCTTCATGGCTTCCATGTAAAGTCGGTCGTTGCGCTGGGCGGCTTCGAGGACCTGCTCAACTTGGCGGACGTTGAGGGCAGCGGGCTTTTCGCACAGAACATGTTTGCCATCTGCCAGGGCCTTCAGACAGATTTCGGCGTGGCTGTCGGGATGGGTGGCCACGTAAACGGCGTCAATCGCGGAGGAGAGCAGATCGTCCATTGACGCCACCAGTTTTGGAACGTCAAATTTCTGTGCAAAGGCACGGGCTCGCTCGGCATTGCGGCCACAGACGGCGGTGAGGATTGCGCCTGGAACCGCATCGAGACCCTGGGCGAAACGTGCTGCGGCGCGCCCAGGGCCGATTACGCCCCAGCGAATCAACTTTTCTAAACTCGTGTTCTCTCGGCTCGTGTCAAGGCTTGCCATGGTTCGGGCGACCGCGTTCACCCTTCACTCTGCGTCGGCGTCCTGTTTTGGTTCGCAGAGGCTGATCTTGTTGCCGAAGGGGTCCAGAAGGTTCAGCTGCTCCGTTCCCCAGAAGGTTTCGGTGATGCCCGGACGCCAATATGGATAGTTCTTCGCGCCCAGTTCGGCGTGCATTTCGCGCACGCCCTTAAAGGTGACCTGAAAATGCGTCCCTGGCGATCCGTCGCCATAGTGTTCCGAGAGATGCAAGACCAGTCCATCCCGCGATACCTGCATGTAGAGGGGCGCAGCGGGCTCGAAGCGATGCTCCCAATCGAGATGAAAGCCTGCGTAGTCGATGTAAAATTCACGCGCCTTTTCTACCGAGAAAATGCGCAGAATCGGGATGACTTGAAGTGTGCGCAGACACATGCCGGCTACCTTAGCAAGTCTTCGAGGGTTGTGCTGAGGTCGGTCTTGTCATCGCGATACTTGACGATGACAGGAGCGTAGAGGCTGAGACCCCATTCTTGACCTTTGCCCTTGGAAATAGCGCGAGAGCCGGGCACCACGACCGCGTTCGCAGGGACGATCAGGGGCCGATCGCCTGTCGCCCGCAGAACGGTGCCGTTCACGAGGTCAAACAGGGGAGTGCCACGCGTAAGAATGGTCCCGGCCGCGAGAACCGCGCCACGGCTGACGATGGTGCCCTCGTAGACGCCGGCGTTCCCGCCAATGAGCACATCATCCTCGACAATGACTGGACTTGCATTCACCGGCTCGAGTACGCCGCCGATCTGCGCAGCGGCGCTGAGATGGACACGTTTGCCCACCTGGGCGCAGGAACCGACGAGGGCGTGCGAATCAACCAGGGTGCCCTCGTCCACGAAAGCCCCGGCGTTGATATACATGGGCGGCATGCAAACCGTGCCCCTGGCCACGTAAGCTCCGGCGCGCACAGCCGATCCGCCGGGAACAAGGCGGACACCATCGCCGGAGGTAAATTGGCGGACTGGAAAGGTATGTTTGTCGACGAAGGAAAGCCCGGCGGCGGGGAAGTCTTGGAGGACTCCGAGGCGAAAACCCAGCAGAATGCCCTGCTTGACCCACGTATTGACACGCCAACCGATCGGCGACGCGGAATCTGGCGATGCGGCTCGCACTTCGCCCCGCTCGAGAGCCGCGCGAAGTTCGAGAAAGACCTGCAGAGCAGACTCGTCGCCGTGAGCGGCGCTGCCTGCAGCAAAATGACGGTCCACGTCCTTTTGAAGTTGTTCAATGGACATTGCATCCTGAGTCTATCAAGGAGGGGTGCAACAACGGACGCGCAGGAAGATAGGAATGCATGAGGGATATTACAAAAGCATATCTAAACTGGGTTTGTGCGGCGCATCAACAAATCGGCGGTCGCGGGCGACGAGATAGGAAAGTCCTGGGTCCCAAGGAGAAGCTGTGAAGGGCCAAAGGCTCAGTCCGCATCATTCGATGGCTGCTTATTCTTGGCGTGCCCGTTGAATGAAACCGGCTGCAATCGGTAGGCATCCTTGCCGGCCGGTATCATCACCAGCGGAACCGAAGTACGGCCCGGCTCTGCATGAAGATGCTTGGCTTCGAGCCATGCGCCTAGCCTCGAATCGTAGATGTCGGGGCGGTCTCGCCAAAAATCCGGGGTCAGGCCGCATCGAATGTTGAGGTGGTCGAGTTGTAACTCGATACAGGAGATGCCCTTGGGAAAGTAGCGCCGAACATTATTGATCCCGACATGCAACCCAGTGATGCCGCGCTCTTTACTTTGTGTCTTGACAACCATAAATTGCCTGCTCTTCAACGTCGAATGACTCAGTGTAGGCAACCAAGTTGGGGATGGCTGCGAGGCAGCCTGGAAATCTATACTTCCGATTCCCGTTTCGGATTCCGGCCCAGAGACATATCAGGCCAACGCCCATTTGGGGACACCGATGAGTCACCCTTCTTGCCCGTTCGACTAAATCACCGTTGTTGATTCCAATTTCCCAGCGTACTAAGTGGAGATGCTTCGAGAAGGGTGGAGGTTGCTCCATTTAGAGGCGCGTTAAGCCACATGGAAGCTATCGACGAAAGGTGTACAGGAACGAGCCGCAAGGTCGTCTTATCCAAAAGTTTTTTCCGGCGACCTTTAAAATGCTTACTGGCGCCGCGAAAGTGGTCATTCATTTAAGCCAGTGTTACCAGCTTGGGTTTTAGCGATTTCCGAGATGGGTGTGGGTTGTTTGATCAGAATGGCCTCGAGAGAGACGGTAGTAAGTGTGTGGACGATGGTGCTTGCGGCAGTTCCGTCGCCATAGGGATTGACCATGCCACGCAAGCTGTCGCGGAAAGTGGGACTAAGGGCGTTATCGATAGCAGTGAGGATTGCATCACTCTGAGCTGGTGCGTCGATGATGTTGGGAGCGCGCTCGCGACCCTGCTGGCGCATGCCCACGTTCACTACAGGTAAAGCGAACGAAGCTGCTTCCATGATCCCGCTGGACGAATTGCCGACCAGCACATCGACCTGCCCGAGCAGGCTCCAGTAGGTTGCGGCATCGAGGTTTACGAAGATATTCGTGTTTGCGCGCGTCCGGGCGAGTGCTTGGGTGCGTTCGATAAGGGCATAACTGCCGGAATCGGTGTTGGGATAGACGAAAAGGAGTTGACCGGCTACCTGTTCCATTGCGGTGAAGAACGCATCGGCTTCGGTATTGGTGTCGCGATGGATCGTGACCGGATGCCACAAGGCCAGCAGCGTGGGCGGAGCAAGGGTCAGGCCGAGACGCTGCTCGAGCGCCGGGCGCTCCACCAGGTTTGATCGGCGGAGGTGGTCGAGTGACGGGGCTCCGGCACGGTGGACGCGCCATGGTTCTTCGCCCATGGCAATGACGCGACGACGCGCTGTCTCAGTGGAGGTGAAGTGGAGGTGGGCCAACTTGGTGATCGCATTGCGCACGCAGTCGTCGATCGCTCCCTGGCTTACTTCGCCGCCTTCTATATGGGCGATGGGGATGCGCAGCGCGAGCGCGACGGACGCAGGCGCCAGCATTTCGTAGCGGTCGGCGATCAATAGCAGCAGGTCGGGGCGCCACGCGCTAAGAGCGTCGGCCAGGCCGAGGATCGCGATTCCGATCGTTTTTGCCATGCCGGTATCGGTATCGGAGCTGAGCAGGCACTCAATGCGCGCTTTGATGGGAAACCCCTCGCGTTCGATCTCGGCGATGGTGGTGCCGAACTCGGGCGAGAGATGGGGGCCGAGAGCGAAGACGCCTAGCTCAACATCGGGGTGCGCGGCCAATTCTTGCAATGGCCAATAGAGGTGGCTGAAATCCGCACGCGAAGTAGTCACCACGCCGATGCGCCGCTTGGCTTGTTCTTCACTCACAAAGAGCATCCAATAGCGGGAAACTTTAGGAATTCATGGGGCGAAATCACAGTTGAAGTATAAATTGGTACCGCCAACTTCGAAGGGAGCGACTGGAGCGTCGAGGGAGCAATGGCATTCATAAGGCGACTTGCCTTGTTGGGCCTACCGCGAAGATGGGTTAATACTCCTTCAACCGAAGTGGGCATATGGCGATCGCAAGCTCGATGTATGGATTCAAAAGCCTTTCAGACTTGCTATCATCAAAAGAGTCAAGGCGCCTTTTGAGCGCTCCCGCTGAGGTTTTTTCGTCGAGATGATTCCCACTTCCCAGGCCGTTTCCCCGGCAGAACTTGACACGCCCGCCGCGGAGCATGCATCGCACGCGGCTCACGTGCACGTGCCGAGCCCGGGCTCGACGGCAGTGCTCATTCACGACTTCCGCGAGTTGTTCAAGGTGCGGGTTACGGGAATGGTGCTGGTCACGGGGTGGGCTGGCTTCTATCTGGGCTCGATGCAGTCCGGTATTTCCAGTGTGCAGCGGGGCCTGCTTGACACCTTGATCGGCATCGGGCTGGTCTCTGCCGGCGCTGGGGCCCTGAACCAGGCCCTGGAGCGCACCACGGACGCGCTGATGATTCGCACTGCCGATCGCCCCTTGCCCAGCGGGCGCATTTCGCTGATGCATGGCATCGCAGCCGGGATCGGGTCACTGGCGATTGGCGCCTGGTGGTTACTGCTCCACACCAATCTGCTTACCGTATCACTCGCCCTGCTTACGGCATTCACTTACGTGGCGGTCTATACACCGCTCAAGCGTGTCACCAGCATGGCGACGTTTGTCGGGGCATTTCCGGGGGCCATGGGCCCCCTGCTTGGCTGGACCGCGGCTCGGGGGCGCATCGAGTGGCCCGCCGTGGCGCTTTTTGCCATCCTTTTTGTGTGGCAGTTTCCCCACTTCATGGCCATTGCCTGGCTGTATCGCGATGATTACGCCCGCGCGAACATCCGCATGTTGCCGGTTGTGCAGCCCGATGGACTTTCTACGGTGGCCGAGGCGCTGTTCTACGCCGTGCTGATGATTCCGGTGAGCCTTGCTCCCTGGAAACTGGGACTTGCCGGCCCTGCATACGCTTTATTGGCCACTTTGCTTGGACTCATCTATCTGGCCTACACCATCCGGTTTGCGCGAATTCTGCGCGCCCCCACACCCACAGAGAGTCGCATGGTGGCGCGCGACCTGCTCAAGGTGAGTGTCATCTATCTACCGCTGCTGCTTACGACGCTCATGGTCTGCGCGACGGCGGCCCATTAAGGAACCATGACGACCATCGCTTCTGCCTCGAGTTCTCAGTCCAGTACGCGCTCGGCCGTCGTCGCAATCCTGGCCATCAGCGCGGCGGCGACGCTGTTCCTGCTCTGGCTGATTTATATTCATCCGGCGGCTTCGGCTAGTTCGCACTACGCGTTCCTGCCTGCACTCAATGCGGTGTTCAACGGCCTTGCGGCCACGTCACTGCTCATCGGCTACACGTTCATTCGTGCGCATCGCATCCGCGCCCATCGTGCCGCAATGATCACAGCGTTCGGGTTTTCCACTCTATTCATGGTCAGCTACATACTCCACCACTATTTGCACGGCGACGTCCACTACCCGGTCCACGGCGCACTCCGCACGTTTTATTTGTGGTTGTTGGCCAGTCACATCATCCTGGCGGTGGTCGCGCTGCCGTTAGTGCTGGTCACATTTTTCTTCTCATTATCGGGTCGAATTCCGCAGCACCGTCGGGTGGCTCGCTGGACCTTCCCTTTGTGGCTTTACGTTTCAGTGACCGGCGTGATTACGTACGTGATGCTGCGTTTGGCGCAAGGATCGTGAGCTCGAATGTCTCCCGTCAGTCCAGGGCATCAACCCTCCGCTTCCAGTCGCACGCTACCCAATGATGGCACGCGCCAGTTGCTGCAATGGGGCGGTTCCATGGTGGGAACGGGACTGGTAGCCGCGGTGTTGCTTCTGACGGTGTTAGGCGGTTTTACGCGCACCGGGGCTACCACCAATACCGGGTGGTTCGCACTCATCGTCGCTCTGATGTGCATTCCTTTCGGCTGCCTGCTGCTATCTCTGGGTATCGCCAAGTGGCTGCGAAACCGCTCCCTCGCTCGCGGTCGTGAGTAACCTTTCCTAGCTTTTTGTACCGTTCATTTAGCTTCTCATCTCGGTAAACAGTTGGTCTTTCGCCATAACGCGAGGACAACCATGCGCCCTCAACGGCCATCACAAGTGCTGAATACAGGGGTGAAGCGATGAAGGCTGTTCTGCTTTATGAATACGGCGGCCCGGAAAAACTGCGATATGAGGAGGTTGATGATCCGCAGTACGGCGAAGACGAGGTGCTCGTCAAAGTAAAAGCAACCAGCATCAATCCCATCGACTACAAGCTCAGGAGCGGCGCCGCCAAAGCGCGGATGCCCCTTCAGCTTCCGGCAATTCTGGGTCGCGATCTTTCCGGGGAAGTTGCGAAGACGGGCCGAAACGTGAAAAGTTTCAAACCAGGCATGCGCGTGATGGCGCTTACCAACCGCACTTATGCCGAATACACCGCCGTCAAGGATGACTTGCTCGCACCTATACCGGATGCATTGACTTTTGAACAGGCGGCCGCGCTGCCCCTTGTGACCACCACCGGGTCGCAACTGATAGAGCGCGCCGTCAAAATCAAGCAGGGGCAGACGGTACTCGTCACGGGTTCATTGGGCGGCGTCGGGCGAACCGCTGTGTATGTCGCCCGCAAACATGGGGCGAAAGTGCTGGCAGGCGTTCGTGTCACCGAAACGAAGAAAGCTGAAGAACTGCACGCGGATGGGATCGTGGCGATTGACAGCGAAGAGGCGGTTGGCCGCCTGCACGACCTGGATGCGATTGCCGATACGGTAGATGGTCAAACGATCCAGAAGCTTTTCAGAACGCTTCGCAGCGGCGGCGTACTTGGCTCAGTGCTTGGCGAACCAGAGGGCGCAAAGAAGTACAGCATTCGAGTTGAAGCTTTTATGGCGCAACCGGACCCGGCACGAATGCACGAGTTGGCGGAAGACGTCGCGCGTCACGAGTTTTCAATACCGATTGCCCGCGTTATGAAGCTTGCCGAAATCCAGGAAGCCCAACGCCTCGCAGAAAGCGGCGGAGTCGGCGGAAAGATTGTCCTGGTGCCGTAGCCACTCCAGCGACACTGGCCGAGGCGGTTTATGAACTTCGATGAGATCCAAATCAGACATCCGCATCGGAATATCCGGTTGGCGCTATAAGGGCTGGCGTGGAAGCTTTTATCCGGACGATCTGGTTCAGGCCAAGGAACTGGAGTTTGCCTCCCAGCGCTTCAACACGATCGAATTGAACGGGTCGTTTTATTCGCTGCAGCGTCCTGAAAACTTTGGTCGATGGTATGAGGAGACACCGGACGATTTCATCTTTGCCATCAAAGGCTCCCGGTACGTGACTCATATGCGTCGGTTGAGAGAGATAGAGTTGCCTTTGGCGAATTTCCTCGCGCAGGGACTCTTGCGACTTGGTGACAAACTCGGGCCGATTCTCTGGCAGTTCCCGCCAAACTTTGCGTATACCCCAGAACGGTTCGAGGATTTCTTTGCCCTGCTGCCAAAGACTCATTCGGACGCCTCCAACTTCGCGCGGAGCCATGACGATTGGTTAAACGGGCGCTCCTGGCTGAAACCTTTGTCAAAGGGCAAGCTCCGTCATGCTGTCGAAATTCGAAACGAGAGCTTCGTCAATGAAGAGTTCATCCGGCTCCTGCGGAAATATGAAGTCGCCCTCGTGGTCGCCGATACTGTCGAATGGCCCCTACTGATGGATGTCACGGCGGACTTTGTCTATTGCCGCCTTCATGGGAGCGAAGAGCTTTACGCGAGCGGATATACCCCGAAGGCGATTCGGCAATGGGCTCGTCGGGTCGTTGCATGGTCGCGCGGAGAAGAGGTGGAAGATGGCCGGAAGGCGAGTTCCAAACCTGCCGAGAAGCGAATGCATAGGGATGTCTTCGTCTACTTTGATAACGACGCAAAAGTGAGAGCGCCATTTGATGCCGAGCAACTGCGCAAGGAGATTTCAAAGATGGTCGCAGAGCGAGACTGAAGCAGAAAGGCTGCGGGTTCAATCCGTTTCGGCGGTGGTTTTAAGGTATTCCCGGACTTTCTTCAGGTCGGCTATAAAAGCATCCATCTCCCGGTGTCGATCTTCATCACTGCGTGCCCTGAGAATGGAGGAAGGATGCACGGTGGCCATCAAGGGAGGCAGGTTATCTCTGCGAAGAATCGTCCCTCGTTGTTTGGTTACCCTGAAATCGGATCCAAGCAAAGCCTGCGCGCCGGTTGCCCCGAGGCAGACAACCAGCTTTGGATGAACCACCTCAAGTTCTGCATCGAGCCAGGGCCGACATGCTTCGATTTCGCGCATACTTGGTTTCTTATGAAGGCGCCGCTTCCCGCGGGGCTCCCACTTGAAGTGCTTTACGGCGTTTGTGATATACACGTTGCTTCGCTGAATGCCTGCCTCTTCGAGACAGCGGTCTAATAACTGGCCCGCGGGGCCTACAAATGGACGGCCTTCGATATCTTCACGGTCCCCCGGCTGCTCTCCGACCATCATTACGGCTGCCCTTGTCGCCGTTGGCTGCCCCTCCACTTCGCCAAACACTGCCTGGGTTGCATTCCGAAACAAATCGCAACCCTTGCATTCCTGGACTGCGCGTCGCAAAAGAGGAAGCGTGACCCGCTTAGGCAGGAATGACTCCGCATTCAACGGACTACTCATAGGGGTCTGGACCCTCATCTCGTCTCGAACAGTTGGATGCGGCCAAATGCGGTGCGGGGCTAACGTTTTGGCAGACGTCGGGGAGGATTGTGGCGGCCGCTCGCATACACTGGATGGTTGCGGGTACAAATAGGGCGGCGATGCCCGATTGGGTGGAGACCATTTTGGGAGAAAGATTGAAACGATCAGGCGGACGTCTGCTCCTCGCGTGTCTTGCGGCGACGGCCGCATTTGCGGGGGCTGAGACCGGTTACGACTCTGAAGCAATTCGTCTGAACAATCGAGGCGTGGCGCAGATGGGCCAGCAGTTTACGGATCGTGCCGCCGGTTCTTTTTCTGAGGCGTTCAAGAAGGATCCCAAGCTTGCGCAGGCGGCCATCAACGAAGGCATCGCGTTGATGACTCTGCAAAAGCTGGACGAGGCAAAAACTTCTCTGCACGCGGCCATTGCTCTTGACCCCCGGAATCCGCAAGCGTGGTACAACCTCGGCTTGGCGCAGCATGCAGACAATGAACTGGACGCAGCACTGGCTAGTTTTCAGCAGGCGGTGAAATTTGATCCAAAGGATGCCGACTCCTATTACTTTGAGGGCGTTTGTTACCAGGAGATGAAGCAGTTCGACAAGGCGATTGCAATTCTGCAGCAGGCGCTCGCGATTAACCCGCTGCACGCCTCGTCGGAGTTTGCATTGGCGCGCGCACTGCAGCGCTCCGGCAACGTTGCTGCAGCGAAAGAGCACTTCAAGCTTTTCCAGCACATGACAAGCACGAAAATTTCTGCGGCCATCGGGCTGGCTTATGGCGAACAGGGCCACTACTCGACGGTGACTCCGGTGGAAGAGCCCCAGCAGATTGAGCAAAAGATGATTCCCGTACGGCTTGAGGCGCAGACGCTGCCCGCCGCAAAGGGTCAATCCGGCGAAACCGGCGGCGCCTGCATGATAGACGTGACCGGCGCGGGCAGCATGGACCTGGTGCTGATGCAGTCCGGTGAGCAGGCACTTCGCGTGCTGCATCGTCGCGGCGATGGGGGATTTGAGGAGCTTGATGCAGCAGCTGCCGGACTGAAGGTCTCTGGCCATGGTGTGGCCTGCGCCGTGGGCGATTACGACGGGGACAGCCTGAATGATCTTGCCGTGGCGACCGACGACGGAGTGAAACTATTTCGGAATCTCGGGAAAGGGAGGTTTGCGGACGTAACGGCGGAGGCCGGCCTGGTGTCGCGCAACCGGCCAACGGGCATCACTTTTGTAGATTTCGATCATGACGGCGATCTGGATCTGTTGTTGACAGGCTCGCCGCTCAATGCGGGCGATGAAGCGAATGTGCTGTGGCGCAACAACGGCAACAAGACGTTCACCGAATGGACCGAGCCCACAGGATTTGGCGGGCGTGGCAAGTCGGCTGCGGTCATTCTGACCGACTTCAACAATGATCGCGCGGTCGATTTGGCCATCACCGGCGATGGCGCCGCACCGCTGCTGTATGTGAACCCGCGTGAAGGCAAATATCCTACGCAACCCCTGTATGAAAACGAGAAGCTCCCGGCGACGGTGGGCATCGCGGTTCTTGACTACAACAAGGACGGCTGGATGGATATGGCTGTCACGCACGAAGGTGCGCCGGGATTGACTTTGTGGCGCAATGTTGCGGCGCCGGACAAGGTTGGCAGGCGTTTTGAGCGCGTGGACCTTCCGTTACGAGGCGCGCTGCGCGGATGGGGAGTGACGCCTATCGACATCGACAACGATGGATGGATCGATCTGGCAGCAATTGTAGAAACCAGCGAAGGTCCCAAGATTAAAGTGTTCCGCAATCGCGGCGATGGCAGCTTTGAAGACGTGAGTCATGCGCTGGGCTTGGATAACTTGAAGCTGCATGCACCTCGCGGTCTAATAGCGGCCGATGTGGACGGGGATGGTGCGCCGGACCTGATCGTGACTCAATTGAATGCGCCGCCAGTGCTGCTGCGCAATGTGGGCGCGAACAAGAATCACTTTGTGCGCCTTGACCTGACCGGCTATGCCGATAACAAGACGGCACTCGGCGTGAAGGTCGAAATCTTCTCAAGCGGTCAGTGGCAGAAATGGGAGTTGGCCGGAGCGTCGGGCTATCAAACGCAGGGGCCGCCGCAGCTTCTTGTCGGTCTGGGCAAGTCTGACGGAATCGACCTACTGCGCATTCTGTGGCCTACCGGCGTGCTGCAGGATGAAATCGATCTTCCGCACACGCAGGTGATTGCCATGAAAGAGGCGGACCGCCGCGGTAGCTCCTGCCCTGTGTTGTTTGCCTGGGATGGGCACAAATACAAATTGATCACGGATGTGATCGGCGCGGCAGTTGTTGGACACTGGTTCACGCCGACTCGACGCAACACGCCCAATCCTGGCGAATGGATCAAGGTGGATGGAGAGCAGGTTTCCCCTGTAAACGGAAAGCTCAGCCTGCGCTTCATTGAGCCTATGGAAGAAGTGAACTACATCGACCAGTTGCGACTGATTGCAGTGGATCACCCCGAGAACGTCGAAGTGAATCCCGACGAGCGTTTCCTCGACGACCCCCCGTTTGCCTCGGGGCGCGTAGTGGCGTCGGAAGGTGCGCGTCTGCCTATGGGCGCGTGGGATGACGATGGGCACACTGTGCTGGACGAGTTGAGCCGGCGCGACCACAAGTTCGCGAGCGGATTTACGCCGTCGCCTTACGATGGGTTCGCGAACGTTCATTCGTTGACACTGGATTTGGGTGATGTGCAGCCCGGCGCGCCGCTTCGTTTGCTGATGACCGGATACGTGAACTATTTCAGCGCTACCTCGCTCTATGCCGCATGGCAAGCGGGCGTGAAGCCAATTTCGCCGTACGTCGAAGCGCAATTATCAGATGGCACATGGCAGCGAATTCCGGGCGAAGCTGGTTTTCCGGCAGGCCTGGAGCGCACCATTGTGGTGGATCTCACAGGCAAATTGCCTGCTGGTACTCGCCGCATCCGTTTGGTTAGTAATCTTGAAATCTACTGGGACCAGGTGCTCATCGACAACAAGATAGCCGGAGAAGTGCGCACTTCTGAAGTGCCACTGGCGCTGGCTACCGAGCAGTTCCGGGGCTACCCGCTGCAGATCGAAGGTGCAAGCCCCGGCGATCTGAACTACGACTACAACCGCGTGAGCCTGACCGGGCCCTTCCAACATCAGCGCGGCAACTACACTCGGCTCGGCGATGTCACCGCGCTGGTGAAGGGCATCGATGATCGATACGCCATCTTCGGTAGTGGCGAAGAGATTGCCACTGAGTTTGATGTTTCGAAACTGCCTGTGCCGCCGGCGCATTGGAAGCGTGATTATTTCTTCTACGCAAACGGGTTTGTGAAGGACATGGATTGGTGGGATGCGTCGCCTTTTACCGTGGCGCAATTGCCGTTCCACAAGATGAGCGCATATCCGTATCCGGTGCGCGAAGAATTTCCCGATGATGCCGACGCGCTCAATTACCAGTTGAACTGGAATGATCGCTTTGACACGGGCGAACCGGTCCGTTCGTATCGATTTGATTACCAGGATCTGCCGTCGTCGCCGAAAAATGATGGCACAACTGCTGCGAGCAGGCCATGATCCTTGCAAGTTGGAGCAGCGCGTTGCTGCGCGGCGCAAGGACAGCGCGGCGATGAACGAATTGGTGCTGATGCCGGCGAATCGGCAGTTGGAATTGCTGCAGGCAGGCGATATTTCGGTGGTCGAACTGGCTGAAGCGCACATACGCCAGATTGAACGGCTGAATCCGAAATTGAATGCGTTTGCGGATTTCGATGCCAACCGCGTGCGCGTGCAGGCGCGGCGGATGGATGAAAAGCGCGGCCCACATGGGCCACTGCACGGGCTCCCAGTCACCGTGAAGTCCTCGATCGCAACCGCGGGCTATCGCTGCGAGATTGGAAGTCTCCTTCATAAAGGTGACATTCCGCATGAAGATGCGGTGGTGGTCGCGCGACTGCGCGCAGCAGGAGCGCTGATTCTGGGCACGACCAACTGCCCCGAGTTCCTGATGGCCTATGAGACGGCGAATCTGCTGCATGGATGCACCAATAATCCGTGGGATCTGGAACGATCGCCGGGCGGGTCGAGCGGTGGCGAGTCCGCGGCCATCGCAGCGGGTATGTCTGCGGCCGGACTGGGCAGCGATAGTGGCGGATCAGTCCGAGTGCCAGCACATTTCACCGGCATCTGTTCTCTCAAGCCAACGCCTGGGCGCATTCCGGGGCGCGGCCATCTGCCACCGTGCGTGGGGCCGTTCTCCGTGCTTGGCGCAATTGGGCCGATGGCGCGCACCATGGACGATGTGGCTCTGCTGTTTCGTACGCTGAGCGGCCAGGACCCGCAGGATCCCGTCAGCCCCCCGGTTGTGCTGCACGAGCCCAGCCAAGACGAACTACGCACGCATGTGATTGGTTTTTTTGAGGATGATGAGTTGGTTCCCGTTACTCCGGAAACCCGGGCCGCCGTGAACGCCGCCGTGCAGGCACTGCGGAGCGCAGGCTTCGAAGTCGAACCGTTTAGGCCGCGAACACTAGAACCATTGCGCAAATTGTGGTGGAAATTCTTCGTGCAATGCGGCGCGATGTTCTACGCGCCGGCGATCGCCGGCAAAACGCAGCAACTGAGCCCGATCTTCAGCGAATTCCTCGACATCGCGGAATCGACGCCGCCGCTGACAGCCATGGAGCTTCTGGATGCCTGGGCTGAACTTGATTTGCTGCGCGCCAAAACGCTTGCGGAGATGAGCCGGCATTCCGTTTTGCTGTGTCCGGTGGCGAGCATTCCTGCGTTTCGCCACGGCGAGCGCACATGGATTGTGGAGGGTCGTGCCGTTGACTACCTCGATGCAGTCCGGCATACGCAGTGGTTCAATGCGCTTGCCGCGCCTGCGGCGGTGGTGCCGGTGGGCCGTTCGCCTGAGGGGCTTCCCATTGGTGTGCAGATCGTCGCTCGGCCTTTTCAGGATGAAATCGCGCTTGGAATCGCGACCATCGCGAATGCGGCGTTTGGGTCCCGGCCGCCAGCAATCGCACTTTATCCTTGATCACCCGAAAGTCAAGTTCATCCGTCACAGACAGATGTTCACGCCTCGGATAAAACGACAGAGGCAGGTGCGGCAAGACGCACGATTCGCACCTCCACCCTTGGATGGAGGCGTGAGATGCATGATCGCGATAGTCTGGCGCTTCCCCGGATTGGAGCGCGGAGGGTGCGCGAAAGCTGGCACGAACGTTTTGCTGAGACCCCTGATGTGCTGAAGAGTTCAACGCGCCAGCAGACAATTGTGCCGGTGCTTGATCTCGAAATCGGCGGCGGAGATTTCATTACGATGGCTGGGCCGTGCTCGGTTGAAACCGAGTTCCAGCTTATGGCAACTGCCCATCATGTTCGTCGCTGCGGCGCTCGCATTCTGCGCGGAGGCGCCTTCAAACCCCGCAGTTCTCCCTACGCATTTCAAGGTCATGGCCTGGAAGGCCTCAAGATGCTGGCGCGTGCCCGCGAGGAGAGCGGCTTGGCCATCGTGACTGAAGTCATGTCAGAGTGCGACGTTCCAATGGTGGCCGAGTACGCCGATATCCTGCAGATCGGCACGCGCAATATGGAGAATTTTTCGCTACTCGAAGCGGCCGCGCGCTCGGGCCGTCCCATTCTGCTGAAGCGCGGCATGATGGCCACGGTGGCCGATCTGCTGCGTTCAGCGCAACTGATTCTCGATCAGGGCAATCCCAACGTTATTCTCTGTGAGCGAGGCATCCGCACCTTTGAGACAGCAACGCGCAACACATTCGATGTGGCTGCAATCGCGCTGCTGAAACATATCTCGCATCTTCCGGTCATCGCCGACCCGAGTCACGCGGCAGGTCATCGCGACCTGGTGCCTGCACTGGCGCGCATTGCCGTGGCTGCCGACGCCGACGGTCTTTTGGTCGAGGTGCATCCCAATCCCGACAAGGCTTGGAGCGATGGGGAACAATCGCTGGATTTTGCCGAGTTCGACGACATGATGGCCTCGCTTGTACCTTTTCTTGCGCTGCGTGGGGTTGCTGCCGCCGAGCCTGCCGGGGTGCGGCCGATGGAGGCTGTTGGATGAGGTTTCAGACCACTGCCGCCTGCATGGCGTCGCTGTTGGCGATGTGCGCCTTCGCACCTGATCCGGCGCAGAAAATCGGCTCGGATTTCATTGTGACCGCCGCACCAGTATACGAACCGCTGGCAGAGTTGCGAGGTCAGGAGCGATTTCCCAAAGGCGCGCAATTGCTCATGGTGCACGAGGGCGATGCGGTGCCGCTGGTGAATGGCTTTGCAGCCACCGCGGACGCGAATATTTCATTCGACGGCACGCAGGTACTGTTTGCGGGCAAGCAGAGGGCTGGCGACCCATGGCAGATTTGGGAACTCACGCTTCAGGATCGTTCAGTACGCAAGGTGATTGCCACCGCAACGGACGCCGAGCGTCCATTCTATTTGCCGGGTGGACGCATGGTCTGGGCCGAGCGGACGGCAAAAGGATTCCAACTGCAGTCTGCCGAGAACGGCCACCAGTTGAAGTACCCGTACTTAAATCCAACCGCAGGTCCCGGCGTGTTGTCCCTTACCGATACGCAAACCAATGTGTTCCCCACCGATGTATTGCAGGATGGACGCATTCTGTTTGAAGCAGGGTTCCCATTGGGTTCGGGGTCGATCCCAGAACTGTACCTGGTCTATGCCGATGGGTCGGGTGTTGAGTCCTACCGCTGCGATCACGGTCGCGCGCGTTGGGGCGGGAAGCAGCTGGCTTCGGGTGACGTTGTGTTCACGCACGGAGCTTCATTGGCGCGCTTCACATCGCCGCTGGCACACGAGGAGCACATCGCTGCTCCGCAGGGGCAGTACGCTGGCGCAATTGTGGAGACAGCTTCGGGCGACTGGTTGTTGAGCGAGCGGAACGCTGCCGGCTCACCTCTCTCGATCAAACTCTGGAAGCCCGGCGGTCCGTCGGTAGAAACTGTGCTGGCGAAGAGCGGAGAGAACCTTGTCGACCCCATTCTGGTTGCACCGCGCACTACTCCCAGGCGGCATCCTTCGGGCCTGCATCCCTGGGACTATGCAAACCTGCTCGCTCTGGATGCGCGCCTTTCGCGCGATGGCGCGCTGAAGGGAGTGCCCGCATCCGTTCGCATGGAGACACAGGACGCCGCGGGTCATGCAGTCGCAATGGGAACAGCGCCTGTGGAGCGGGACGGCTCATTTTTCGTAGAGGTCCCGGGAGACGTGCCGATTCGTTTTGCACTTCTGGATGACAAGGGTGCGATCTTGCGCCAGGAACATGGCTGGTTCTGGGCTCGCGGTGGGGAGCAGCGCATTTGCGTGGGCTGCCATACCGGCCCCGAGCGCGCGGCAGAAAATCGCGTACCGGCGGTATTGCTGCGTACCACCACACCCGTGGATCTCACCACGATGAATCGCGCAGGTAATGTGCAGCATGCCAACCCGGGAGGCCGCTGAAATGATGATGCGTTTTCTAATTTTGCTCGGCGCGATTTCTCTCACAACCTTGCCAATCGGGGTGAAGGCACAACCAGGTTCAACAACGCCCGCTAAGTCAGTTACTCAAGCCAATCCTGCCAACGAGCCGGGCCCAGCGATTCGCTTTGAAGATGCCAGCGACAAGGCGCATGTGAATTTTGTCCATAGCTATGGATCGGCACAATTGGGCTCTCTGCTTGAAGGCACGGGCGCTGGTTGCGTGTGGTTCGACTATAACAACGATGGTCTTCCCGATCTCTACGTGGTAAATGGACGGCCTCTGGACGACTCCATGCATCCGCACCCGCTAAAGGTGAAGCCGGATCCGCTGCCACACAATCATCTTTATCGCAACAATGGCGATGGCACCTTCACCGATGTGACGGAGCAGGCGGGACTGGCGCCGGATTTGTATGGAATCGCTGTAACGGCAGCCGACTACGATAACGACGGCTTTGTCGATCTCCTGGTGACTGGCTACGGTCGCGTGATTCTCTATCACAACGATGGCAATGGGCACTTTACTGACGTGACGAAGAAGGCCGGCCTCGACGTGGACGGGTGGTCCATCAGTTCCACTTGGCTGGATTACGACAAGGACGGTTGCGTCGATTTGTTCGTGGGCCGCTATGTGAAGTTCGATCCCAAGTATCGCGCTTATTACGCCGCCGACAATTATCCGGGGCCGCTGGACTACGAAGGCGAAACCAATCGGTTGTATCACAACAACTGCGATGGGACGTTTACAGATGTGACCGACAAATCGGGCATAGGAGCTTTCGTTGGCCGCACCATGGGCGTGACTGCTGCGGACTTCGACGGCGATGGGTGGGACGATATTTACGTCGCAAACGATCGCACAGAGAATTTTCTCTTCCACAACAAGCATGATGGAACCTTCGAGGAGATTGGCAACGACTCAGGCACCGCTTTTGGACAGAATGGCGAATCGACCTCATCGATGGGCCCCGTATTTGCCGACTTCGAGGGCAACGGAAAGCTCGATCTGTGGGTGACCGATGGGCGCTATAACCGGATGCTCAGCAACACCGGAAAATTGAGCTTCGACGACATGGGCGCGACCAATGGGGTGTCGCAGGCCAATGCGCAGTATGTGAGTTGGGGAACGGGCATTTACGACTTCGATAACGACGGGCTGCTCGACATTCTCATCTTTCACGGCGGCCTCATTCACCTGATCCCGCAGGAGCATACGCTGTTTCGTGGGCAGGGCGGCGGGCGATTTGACGATGTATCGCAGCAGGCTGGAGAGGTGTTGAGTAAGCGCACCGTAGCGCGTGGCGCCTGCTTTGCCGACTACGACAACGACGGTAAGGTCGATGCTTTCCTTGTAAACCTTGGCGCCAAGGGCACGCTGGTCCACAACATCTCGACTAACACAGGCCATTGGGTGGCGATCAAACTCAAAGGCACCAAGAGCAATCGCGACGGCATCGGGGCACGCGTCGAGCTATATGCCGGCGGCAAGAGATTGATGCAGGAACGCGTGGCGAGCTCGGGGTACCTATCGCAGAACGAGGACCGCCTGCATTTTGGTTTGGGAGCCGCGACCGCAGTGGACAAGATCGTGGTGCATTGGCCCAGCGGACGCGAGCAGACGCTGGAGAAACAGACCGTGGATCGCGTGCTGACCGTAGAGGAACCGAGATGATTCGCGGCCTCCAAAGTCCATCGCGCGCCGGTCTTGTGACGGGCTTGGCGGTGCTCGCGACCACGATGTTTGGCGTGCCGATGTGGACCGGCAACCCTGCTCGCGCGGTTGTAACCGGAAGAACGGGCGAGCCGCTGCAATATGCTTCTCCGGTTGAACTGCTTTTTTCTCCGGACGGCGCACGGCTTTATCTCCTCTGCCAGCAGAGTGGAGAAGTCAGGGTGTTGGATGGAACGAACTATGCGCCCATCAAAAAGATTGCAGTGGGCAAGGTGCCGCGCGGATTTTCGCTTTCACCTGACGGTAGCCGACTCTTTGTTGCCAATTCATGGGATGACACAGTATCGGTGATCGACACGCTTTCGCTGGAGGTAGTGGCGACGTGGCCGGTGGGTGCGGAACCTTCCAGCGTGGTGGAAGATCGCGCCGGCAAACACCTGTTCGTGGCCAACCGCGTCTCGAACGATGTGGCTGTGCTGAATCCCGAAACGGGCGTGGAGGAGAAACGGTTGGCGGCCGGACGCGGCGCGAGCTACATCACGCCTTCTCCTGATGGAAGCCGTTTGTATGTCACGCACATATATCCGAACGCCACGCCTTTCCGCACCGCGCCCGAGTCGGAGATTTCTGTGATCGATGCGGCACGCGCCGAGGTGGTCGACCGCATCCCGCTGCATAACATTGCCCACGGCTTCCATATCGCGTTTTCGTCCGACGGACGCCTGGGCGTGGCTGCTGAACTCCATCCCAAGAATCTGATTCCGCTGGCGCACCTGGAGCACGGCGGCGCATTCGTGGATACGCTCACGCTGTTTGGCGCAGATGTGGGCAACCAGCCAGTCGAGGTGCCTCTGGACGAACTGGAGCGCTATGCCTCCCGGCCGTTTGGCGTGGCTATTACATCGGATAAGTCACGCATGTATGTGACCAGCGAAGGCTCCGAGATTGTGACCGTGATCGACGTGCCACGGCTGCTCCGCTATATTCGCATGCATCGCGGACCTTTTGCGGAGGATCTCTCTGCGAGTGCCAATTACGTTGTGAGGCGCATCGCGGTTGGTCACGATCCGCGCGGCATGGTTTTCACACGGGATGGCCGGCATTTGCTCGTGGCCAACCGGTTGGAAGATACGATCAGCGTGATTGATACCCGGGCCGATCAATTGGCCTCGACAGTTCCTCTCGAAGGTCCGCGGCAGCTGTCCATTTTGCGTTACGGCGAGCAGACTTTCTATACGGCGCGTCAATCGTTCCAGGGCCAGATCGGCTGCGCCAACTGCCACATCGACTCCACTTTCGACGGGCTTAATTGGGATCTGGAGCCGGACGGCTTCGGTCGCGACATCGTCGACAACCGTCCCATCGAAGATGTGAAGGACACCGAGCCTTACAAGTGGAACGGCGGTAATCCTAACTTGCCCACGGAGTGCGGACCTCGGACGGAAAAGTACTTCTGGCGCGCAGAAAACTACGATGATCTAACTCTTACCGATCTGGTTGTCTATATTCGCAGTCTCCCGCCGAGGCCTAATCGCTGGAGATTGAGGGCCAACGAACTCACGCAGGCGCAGGAACGCGGCAAGGCGATCTTTGAGCGCGTAGCGGACAAGTTCGGCAACCCCATCGCCGAAAAGAATCGCTGCTCCTATTGTCACAGCGGCCCCAAAGGCACTAGTCAGAAATCCTTTGAAGTAGGGACGAAGAAAGCGACAGACAATCCGGGTCTGCTCGACACACCGCAGCTAACCAACATTGCTATGACAGGGCCGTATCTGCACGACGGCTCGGCGCCCACGCTTGAGGAAATCTGGACGGTCTTTAATCCGGAAGACAAACACGGCCGGACCAACGACCTGACCAAAGATGAGTTGAACGACCTGATTGAGTATTTGAGGACGCGATGATGAAAGGCGCTTGGAACCAGTTCGTAAAAGCAACAGCCGCCGGATGCCTAGCGGTTTGCTCGCTGGCGTTTGGAGCGCCACCTAGGGTGCCGGCCACTGCGAGCGCGCTCAACATGCCGCGCTACCGCTTTGAGAATTTCACCACTGCAAACGGGCTGCCTGACAATCACGTGTATTCCGTACTCGTTGATCGCGATCGTATTTGGGCGGGCACAGACAACGGGCTGGGGCTTTACGAAAATGGAAAGTGGAAGACCTACAACACCAAAGACGGGCTGGCACACCGAGCAGTTCTCTCGCTGACATTAGACAAGCGCACGGGCGATGTGTGGGCGGGCACCATGGGTGGCTTGAGCCGCATCTCGGGCGGCCGCATTGATACCTTTACGCAACTCAACTCCGGGCTCAGCAACGACGTGGTGTACGGCGTGTCGGTGGAAGGCGAAAATGTTTGGGTTGCCACAGCCGCGGGTGCATGCCGGCTCGATCTGCACACCGGCCAATGGTCACTCTACAACGAGCGCAATACGCCCATGGTCGAGATTTGGGTATACGGCGTTTCCTCTACGCCCACCAAGGTGTATTACGCGGTGTGGGGCAGCGGCATTCTGGAATACGACCAGAAGACAAAGGTGTGGGACAAGTACGAAGATCCTGACGGCGAAACGGAGATGGTCCTCTTCAAGGATCAGGGTTTGATTCACGAGGTTACGACCTCGGTCAGCTTTGTCGACAATGTGTTATGGGTGGCGACGTACTTCGGAGACAGCCGCTACGACGGCCGCTACTGGCACAACTTTCTGACCAAGGACAGCGGGTTGCCTTCGAATTTCACGAATACGGTAAAAGGCGTCGACGCTAAACGTGCGTGGTTCGGCACCGATAAGGGGCTTGCTTACTACGACGGCGTGAACTGGGCCGTGTATCGTCCCTCGCTGAAAACCGGCAAGCCGGAAATGACGGTGCGCGACGCACAAGGAAATGTAACTGCGGTTGAGGTGACGACCGCGCCGGCTCATCACTACGTTCTCGGTATCGACTTTCAGGGCAACGACATCTGGGTCGCCACCGCCAAGGGATTAAGCCACGGAATTCTACAACGATAACCATAAGGAGAACTTCATCATGATTGAATTTGCTGATGTTTTAGAGACCATCGCGAACACACCCATCAAGAAGCGCGCCATGACCAATCACGGCGTCCTCAACGAGGCCTATGCCTATGCCAAACCGAGCTCGTTCTCGCGCGGAATGCGGATTGATCTGAATGGCCTTACTATTCTGCTGATCTCGGGCACAGCGTCGATCGACGAACAAGGCAAGAGCGTGCACATCGGCGACTTCGACGCGCAGCTACGGCGCACGTTCGATAACATCACAGGCCTGCTTGAGAGCGAAGGCTGCACGTGGCACGACATCGTGCGCACCAGCTGCTATCTGCGCGATATCGACCGCGACTACGACGCGTTCAATGCCGGGCGCACCGCGTTCTTCAAGGAACAAGGACTCGATCCGCTGCCGGCATCTACGGGCATCCAGGCGCATTTGTGCCGGCCCGAGTTGCTGGTCGAAATTGAAGCCATCGCGATGTTCCGGACCGAAAAGACTTGCTGCCACCAGGAGTAGTTGCGATGCGTAAGGGATTGTTGTTCGCCGCGGCCTGCGCATTGGTTATTGCTGCCGCAGGCGTAGCGGGACAGAGCGCAAAGACGGGAACATGTGCGTGTGGCGCGCATCCGCCGGGTCCGCCCAAGGATCGCGTGGTTGAGCCTTACGCGGGCGAGCCGGTCGATTTGAGCCCATTCGAAAAATTCACTAAGCCTTACGACCTCAACTACACGCATCCCAACATTTATGCCGGCGCCGGACGAGATATTCCTGAGCCGAAGAATCTGACCGAGGTGCGCATCGGCTTTTTTGGACCCATTGAGCACAATCCTGAACAGGTATTCGGAGTGCGGATGCTGCACGGCGCGCAATTGGCAATTGAAGAAGCCAATGCACGCGGAGGCTATGGGGGCAAGCCCTTCCACCTGATGTTGCATAACGATTATGACAACTGGCAGGCGAATACGGTCTATGGAGAGGACCGGCCCACCGATCCCACCATTTGGGGATCGGCCTCGAATGAAGTAGTGAAGATGGTCTACGACGATGAGGACTGGGCAATCTTCGGATCCATCAGTTCCGAGTCAACACACATTGCGTTGCGTGTGGCCCTTAAAGCCGAAATCCCAATCGTCAACTCCGCTTCCACCGATCCCACAATTCCGGAAACATACGTTCCGTGGTATTTCACTGATCTGCAAGACGATCGAGTGCAGTGTTTTACGCTTTCGCGCCGCATCTTCTCGGTTCTTGGCTTGAAGCGTGTTGCGATCCTTCGCGTGAACAATCGCTATGGCCGCTTCGGAGTCATCAAGCTGCGCGATGCTGCGCGACGGCTAGGCCATCCGATTGTCATCGAGCAGAAGTTCCTGCCCGGCGACACAGACTTCACGCGACAGCTCAAAGTGATCGCGTCCTCGCGTGCGGATGCCATCGTTCTGTGGACCGATGAGACTCCAGCCGCCAACATTCTCAAGCAGATGCGTGCTCTTGGCATGAAGCAGCGCGTCTTCGGTTCGTATCGCACACTGGGGCCGGAATTGCTGGCTGAGGCCGGGCCGGCTGCTGAAGGCTTTGAGGCGGTCTTTCCCTACGATCCGACTCGCAGTGATCCAAAGTGGCTCGATTTCAATCGCCGTTTCGAGGCTCGCTTCCACGAAAAGCCGGAGCAGTTTGCCTCGTTGGCATTCGACGCGATGAATGCGCTGCTCGACTCCATCTGCAAGGCCGGCCTGAACCGCGCTCGCATTCACGATGCGTTGGCCGACATTGACCAGTACGATGGCGTGACCGGGCGCATGGTCTTCGATCCGAACCAGAAGAACGTGGCGCCCATGTATCTCGGCACCGTGCATAACGGCGAGATTACGTACCGGGTTGCGACCATGGAGAAAGCGTCAGCCGCACAGCAGGTGGCTGCGGCGCAACAGACGCCTTATGCGCGCGTTGGTGAAGACGGTGTGGACTACGCAGGCCCGCAACGCCCGGATTTACCGGAGGGGCCCATGCGTGTGGTGCTATTTGGACCACAGGCAAACAAGGTGGCGCAGTCGGCCGAGGTGCAGACACTCCTGGCCGGTATTGCCGCAAAAGGTCGGCCGTGGGCGCTATTGCCTGTTGCCAGCGACCAAAACTGGGGTGCCGCGTCGACGCAACTGGTGCGTGCGCTCTGGGACCACCGTGCGCTCGCCATTGTCGCTCTCGATCGCGACGCCGCACATCTATCCGAGCAGATGGCATTGAAGGCCTTTGTTCCGGTGATTGCTCTGAGCGACGACAAGGCCCTGACTTCGACCAACGTGCCATGGATCTTCCGATTGCCGGCGGGGACTACACCCGTCGCTGCGATGAGGCTTTTGGAGGCTGCTGCCGCGCGCAGCGGGCCCAACCCCGAGCGGCTCCGTGATGTGCTGGTATCGGGGAATGCTGTGGCGGGAGTGGCATTTCTCCCGACCGGGGAACCGCGCGCGAAGTAGCAGCCTCTGGATCTGCATTGCGAAGAGATGCAGAAAGGGCAACCCGCATTGCGAGTTGCCCTTTCTGATTGAGTATTCTGGTTGCGTCGTTCGCGTCTATGGAAGGTAGTAGCGGAACGAGGTCCAGAACATGTTGTCGATGCCCTTGGCGCCAATACCGGGGCCGCCCGTCGAGACTGGTGCACCCGACCAGCCCTCACGGACCGCATAGCCATACTGGATGCTCTGCCGCAAGCGACCGCGATCGCCCTTGTAGATGTCGTACCAGTAGCCGCCTGTGATCTCCTGTACGTCGCGGGTTTGCGCACCGCAGGAGCCTCCGGGTATGTAGCCGGTAGAACCACCGCCGTTGTAGCCAGGGTTGGAGTTGGTAAGGCAGGTTGAGTTGTTG
Source organism: uncultured Acidobacteriaceae bacterium (assembly GCA_963800145.1). Taxonomy (GTDB): domain Bacteria; phylum Acidobacteriota; class Terriglobia; order Terriglobales; family Acidobacteriaceae; genus Telmatobacter. The sequence goes on from CAWCZX010000003.1 coordinate 1,960,838, forward strand.
AGGAGGCGCGAACCGTAGCCCACGGCCGCGTTGCTCGGTGCTCCCCAGTGGCCACCCCATTTGCCGCCGGCAGCGACAGCCGCTGCCGAAGAAGAGCTGGCGCAGGTAATTTTGCCCGCTGCCGTGTAGCAGAAATCAGCAGAGGGCGCGCCGAGTGAAGTTGTGACGCCCGCAATGCCCCAATCATCACGGCCGGCCCAGTCGACGCCATAATTTAGATAGAGCGCCAAGCGGGGATTTGGATTGGCCTCAAAGGTCGCGAGACCGGATCCGGTATGGAGCGGAGAGAATTCACCCGTGTTGGAAGCTGTGACGTCGGAGAGGGTTGAGTCGCCGTAGCGGCCCAGGCCCGCCCCATACATGCCCTTTGCACCAAACGACGCTTTATTTCCCGCAATCGGAACGCGGAAGCTGGCGCCGCCGCCGCCCAGGACGATGCTGTTTGAATAAGCGCCATTTACGGTGAGAGCAGGAGCCACCAGGGCGCCTGTGGCAACGTCGGTCAAGCCACCGTACAAGTTGCTGTTTGTTGTTTCTCCCGGATAGACGGTCTGGTGCGCAAAGCGGCCAATACCGAAGATCTCATAGTGGCCCCAGCCCGGATCGAATGCGGCCTTGACAATTAAGTCCGGGGCCTCATTGAAGGAGAAGTTGGCGATGTTGGCGCAGCCGTTTACCGTCTTGTAGACCGGAACCGCGATTTGGACCGTGTTTCCCGCGGAGTCCGTCTGCGTTTGGTTGGTGTAGTTCACGATGGAGGTCGCGGGCGTGCACGTACTGATGGCGGCGCTGAAGTTGCCGCCGTTCGTGCCATCGCTGCCAATCACCGCGTAGGGTGTATTTCCGGCCAGCGACGCGGTATAGAGGACTTGCGGGTTTTCGGCAGCGATGCCGAACGCCGCCTTCGAGAAAGTCTTGGTGATGCGGAATCCGTATTGGCGGGTCCATACAAACCCGACGACGTAGTTCGGGTCTATGGTTTGCGGAGTCATGATGTCGCCGGACAAGTTGGAGATGCCTTTTTTGTCTTCGGTGGCGAGTGACCACAACTGGCCGCCTGTGAAGGCCCAGTGGTTGTTTGTTTCTGCCTGACCCCAAATTACGCGCTGGCGCAGTACGTAGCTATTGGACTGGTTGTTATTGGACGTGATGCCGGTGCCCAACCAGTCAGCCTCATAGTAGCCGCGCAATGTGCCCCAGCCGACCTTGCCCTCAGCCATCAATGAAACACGCGACTGGCGGGCGTCGCCGAAGAACTCACTCAGCGAATAGGCGTCGGCATGCTCGTAAGGAATGGAGCTAAATGCGGTCGGAATATCGCCTCCGGTGGCCTTGGTACGGTAAACAGTTTCACCCGCCGTGAAGCCCCCAGGAGTTAGGGTGACTCCCTTATAGTGCAGGGAATCCGGGTGAGAAATTGCCTTCTTGATGGCCGTATTCTCATCGGACATCGTGTTCACGATCGAAACCGCATTGGCCTTCAGGTCCGTGACCGTACCTTGCAATGTGCCGACCGCTGATGTGTTTTCGGTGACAGCCTGTTGCTGAGCGTCCGCCGCAGCCTGCGCCTTGCTGGCCGCTGCCTGGGCGTCGGCTGCCGCCTGTTGCGCCTGCTTCAGCTGCGCGTCCTTCTCAGACAGGTCCGTCTTCAGGCTGTTGATCTGGCCTTCGAGTTCCTCGCGCAACGATTGGATCTGCTCCTCAACCGTTGGCTTGGGTGGTGTCTTGGCCTTTCTTACCGGATGCTTCTTCGCAGGTTCTTGAGGTGCAGCGGCATAGCCAAATAAGCCGACTAGACTGGTCGCCAGAATTGCAGCGGTGACAGCTTTGAATCTGAAGTTCATTGGGCCTCTCTTTTCCCTCTGGTTTTCTAAATCGTGGTAGCGCCAACTATTCAGTCGCAAGCGCCGTTTCTCCCGCATTCCCGGAAATGTCGCATGAATGCCATTCTTTAAAAGGAAACGCGAGAGGAACCCACGGCCGCAATTGACAGCAAAGCAGATGCCGAACTTTTGTCGACCGTTTCTGTTTGAAAGCCTCGCAGAGTTTGATGAATATATGACGAATTCACATATTTTTAACAAGCGCAGTTAGGCCGCACTAATTTATGAATAAGTGATGAATTTACCTTCTGTTAACGAATCGATTAGATCGCGAGTAGATGATTCCGTGTGCTGCGCTCAAAGGTGACTCATTGTTTTGCGAGGCTCTATCTTCCTCCGGCGCTGAGCAGGTTAGCCAGCAATCGATAAGCTCCGGGGACCAACTCGGGTAACTGCCGATAGAGCGCGTAGGCACAATAGATATAAGTTCCTTTGCCGGGATGTGCCACCAGCAATCCGCCGCGCTGAGGGTCCTGCCCGGGATCGGCTGTTTCGGTAAGCGCGGTGTAACCAGGGTCCCAGGTGTCAACGAAAGAGTGGCCCCGCTCTTCGACCCAACCGGCAAAATCCGCCGTGGCGATGTGATTGGGCGAGGAGAGCAGGGGGTTGTCTGGGGCGACTAGCTTAACGGGCGCGTCTTCATCGACTACGCGCTCTGCCATGCGGCCCATGGAAAGCGGCATTGGGGCAGGGAAGTTGGAACTCTGGTACTGGACCACCAGCGTTCCGCCACTGCGAACGAATTGATCGAGGCGTGGCTGCGCGGCTGTTAGAGCGGGGCGCACCGAATAAGCGCGGATGCCGATGACGATGACATTCCATTGCGAGAGGTCGCCCGAAGCGAGCTCTGCGTCCGTGAGCAAATGGGGCGTGACACCCATTCCCTCGATCGCTTCGGGAACCAAGTCGCCGGTTCCCATCACGTACCCGATGCGCAAGCCCGGCGCAAGCTCTACATCGACTTTACGCGTCTGCAGGGTCGAAGGCTTGTATTGGTTATAGGGGCGCAGGCCGGAGTAACCGACAGCGTGCCAGCCGGTGTCATAGTCATGATCTCCTGCGTGCGCGACGGCCTTGATGGAATAAGCCCCCTCCGTTACAGCCGCCGGGGTGACGGAGAAGAGGATGGGATCGGTATCGCCGCCACTTTTGAGTTGGAAATGTGCCTGGGTCGGATTGGAACTCCAGCCTGCAGGCAGCTTCAAATCAACAGTGCCTTCCGTTTTGGTTTGTGCATGGACGGTGACATGCACCGGCAGGGCGCTACCATTCAGCGGCAGGATGCGCGCCTCCGGTTCCACGCGGATGCCGATGGCGGGCGTCACGACTAATGGCTCGTAGATGCCACCCGGTCCGGTGACACGCTGGAGTGTTTGAACTACTTTTCCGATGCGGATGGGGAGACCGTCAAAGCTGAACTCTGCCCAGGCGGCAAGAGGGTAGGGCGCGAATGAGCGCTCGCGCCATGCAGGATTGGAGATGTCGTAATACGGCTGCTTGATGGAAGGCCGCGTAAAGTAAGGCGCGGTGGGTTGAGCATCATCCGGTACCTTCACCTGAAAGATGGGATCGGCGGTGAGGGCGGCGGGGTCAATGGCGCTCGTGGAGAGGTCGCTCTTCCACAGACTGCCGACCTGGCTGTCGAGCCAGACCTTTTCCAAGCGAGTTGCCGTGGTGGCTTGTGCGGCGTGGACTCGCACGCGGAGTGCCTCACCGGGAGAAACACTGCGGGGAGTCTCATCGGCGGAGTTACCTCGAAATCCGCCGGCCTGCACGCTGGTTTCGTTGGTTCGGAACGGAATCATATCAAGACCCAGAAGGTCTTTGAGCGCCGACTGAAACTGTCCGATCTTCGCGTCCAATTCAAACAGCAGGTTTGCCTTCGCTTGCGCGTCGAGGTCGCTTGCAGCTAATTTCGTGCGGAGGTCTCGCGTCTGTTTGTAGGCCGGCGCCAGTTCGCGAGCGACGCTGACGCCGGTGTGGCATGGGCATCTGGATTCAAATTGGGTGAGGTCGCTCTCGATCTGGCGCAGGCCGCGGGTGAGCCATTCTGGCGCTTCACCCGGAACGAACCGGGCCAGACCTGCGATGCTCGTGTCGATGTCGACCCTTCGGTTGTGAAAGAGGTCGTTGTCGATAGCACCTGACCCTTTGGCAGAAGCCTCTGGCGCGACGGCCCACAGATGATATTCCGCGGTGGCGGGACCGCTCAGGGATGGATTGGCGCCGCCGTTTTGCGATTTTTGTTCGCCCCAGCCCTGTCGCGCAATTTGCACGTAGCTTCGGCCGAGAGTCAGGTCAGTTGTGCCCACGGGAATTGTGGCGTCGGTCGAAGGTACGCCGGTGATCCACTCGCCAGTTACGTAATTCTTGAATTTCGCGGGAGCCCACTTGCCGGTGGCGTAGTCGAACATGCCTTTATCAGTTACGGGGGCAAAGGGAACCATGGAGTAGACGGCCAAGGGCTGCCATGGCTCGAGTCCGCCCTTGAGTTGCTCGGGGAACACCTTGGGATCAGCGGCTGCCTTGAAGACTTCCTGAGCAATTTCGCCGGAGACCTGGTGCTGGCCGTGGCCGTCGGTGATGCCGCCGACGAAGGTGGAGACAATGATCTGCGGGTGTGTGCGGCGCACGGCGAGCACAGCATCGTACAGCACGCGGTCATGACCCCATTGGGCGAAGGCCTCCTGCTGGGTCTTGGAGAAGCCGAAGTCGACTTCAGTGCCCCAGAGCTGCCTTGCGCCATAGAATTCGTCGGCCCTCAGGAGCTCATTAGTGCGGATAAGGCCAAGGGCATCGTCGCTGTCGACTGACATCAGGTTCTGTCCGCCTTCGCCCCGGTTGAGCGTGAACAGCGTGGCACGCACGCCCAGGCCGCGAGACAAGTAAGTGAGCAGCGCACCGTCCTCATCGTCGGGATGGGCGACGATCATCAGCAAGCTGGCAGTTGTGCCGAGGCGTTTGAGTTCCTCCTGCAGCGATGCTTCGCCGCGGTTCTCGGGCAAGGGAAGCGCAATAGAGCTTGGCTCGCCAGAAGGAAGAGCGGGCTCTGCAACTTGTTGCGCGAAGAAGCGAAATGGGCACAAGGCTGCGAACACGAGGCCCGCCACGGCCGCCGGCACTGCTGCGCGAGGAACTCTCTGGGAGATGAACATACTCCTCGCCAGTGTACAATCCGCCAGAGTGCCATCCAAAGAACGCATGGGCCAATGATTTCTTCCACTTCAACCAACGCGAGCAACGCGCACCTTGAACGACGCATCGGCCTGCGTGCCGCGGTGCTCTTCAACATGCTCGAAATGATTGGCGTGGGACCCTTCATCACGCTTCCGCTGGTGATTGCGTCGGCGGGCTATCGGCTCTCGGTGTGGGCGTGGTTGCTGGGCGCGGCGATCGCCGTGGCCGATGGGCTGGTGTGGGCGGAATTGGGCGCGGCGTTTCCGCGGGCGGGCGGTTCGTATGCATTCCTGCGTGAGATTTATGGGCCAGATCGCGCGGGCAACTGGCTCAGCTTTCTCTACGTTTGGCAGTTGAGTTTTTCCGCGCCGCTGTCGATTGCATCCGGTTGCATCGGACTGTCGAGTTTTCTGGCGTGGTTCTGGCCGGGATTGAACAACGCGCCGGTGGCGGCATGGCCCGCGGTGCATTACGCGAATTTTGCCGCGGCAGGCGCGTGCCTTCTGGTCACGGCATTGCTTTATCGCAACTTGAGTTCGGTGACCCGTCTGGCGTGGGTTCTGTTCACGGGCGTGATGGCTGCACTGGCGGGGGTGATCGCATCGGGCTTTGCGCATGCAGCGGCGATGGGCGGATGGCACATGCCTGCTTCGCCGGCGACTTCTGTTGCGGTGGCCATTGGCGGGCTGGCGCAGGCTACGCTCATTGCGACGTACGACTACTGGGGCTACTACAACATCACTTTTCTGGGCAGCGAAGTGCGGGATCCGGATCGGACTATTCCGCGCGCCATTCTGCTTTCGGTGCTTTTTGTGTCGACCTTTTACGTCATGATGAACCTTGCGGCGCTGCCGGCGGTGCACGATTTCGCACTGCACGTTTCGAGCGGAGCGACCGCGGGTACCGCAGTGCATTTGCAACTGGCGGCGGAGATTGCGCAGTCGGCCTTTGGCCAGTGGGCCGGGCGGCTGATGGCCGCGCTTATTGTGTGGACCGCTTTTGCGTCGGTGTTTTCTTTGCTGCTGGGTTACAGCCGCGTGCCGTATGCTGCGGCACGCGACGGCAACTACTTTCGCGTGCTGGCTGCTGTGCATCCGAAGCACGGGATTCCACACCGGTCGCTGGTGGCTCTGGGGCTGGTGGCCTCAGTGTTCTGCTTCTTCAGCCTGCAGCAGGTGATCACGATGCTGGTTGTCACGCGCATCCTGCTGCAGTTTTTCCTGCAACAGGTGGGCGTGATGGTACTGAGGGTGCAGCGGCCAGAGTTGGAGCGGCCGTTTCGGATTCCGCTGTATCCGCTGCCGCCGTTGGCGGCGATGGCGGGTTTTGTCTTCATCTTGGTGAACCGAAGCCACGCGCTGGGCGGGCTGGCGGTGGCGGGAGGCATTGCCTGCAGCGGGACGCTGATTTACCTGGTGCGGGCGAAGAGACTGGGACAGTGGCCGTTTGGGGTGCGGGCTAATCCATGACCTGCAACCTAACTCCTCCCCCTTGTTTTTGTAAATCTCTATTTTTAAATGGCTTACTGGGAAGAATCTCCAGCAAAGGCAAGGCTGAAGGCACCAGGCTCCTGTGCGAGCGATTGGCCATCGGTGAGTTAATTGGCGATTTGCCGTCAATCCAGATTCATCGTTAACGAACAGGGCGTTTTCAAAGACCAATGCTGGTGCACCAGTTCATGCCACCCTCAATCGGCGCGTTGGCCCCTTCGTAAATTGGGAATATACCGCGAGCCAAGTGCAGTTGTGTGCAGTGCGTTCGTTTGTTAGTTTTGACGTGAATGCCGCGGAATCTTCCCGAAGACTTCAGCAGAACCATAGAGACCCTTTACCGGTCTGAGTCGGGCAGGATTCTTGCTACGCTGGTGCGCCTGTTGGGAGATCTCGATGTCGCCGAAGAGGCGATGCACGAGGCATTCGCCGCCGCTTTGGATACGTGGCCTCAGACCGGCGTACCGGCTAAACCGCGCCCCTGGCTCATTTCAACCGCGCGCTTCAAAGCCATCGACGGGATGCGCAGGCGGGCGCGATTCGATGCCGCGCAAACTGACCTCGCGCTGCACCTTGAGACGCGCATCAACCATCAGTCTCAGGATGAAGAAATTGAGGACGACCGCCTCCGTCTTGTCTTCACCTGCTGTCATCCCGCTCTGCCGCCGGAAGCGCAGGTTGCACTCACGCTGCGTGAAGTCTGCGGCCTGACAACGGAGGAGATTGCCCGGGCATTTCTCGTTACGCCGGCAACGCTCGCGCAGCGCATCGTGCGCGCCAAGGCCAAGATTCGAGAGACACCGATTCCCTACGAGGTGCCGACGCCGCAGGAGTTGGCGGAACGGCTGGGCGCGGTGCTTCAGGTCATCTATCTCGTCTTTAACGAGGGCTACTCGGCTGCGGCGGGAGCGGAGGTAACGCGGGCCGAGCTAACCGGCGAGGCGATTCGATTGGGACGACTACTGACCGAACTTCAGCCAGAGCCGGAGGCAATTGGGCTGCTTGCCCTGATGTTGCTGCAGGAATCCCGTCGCGCCGCGAGAACTTCTCCGGCCGGAGAGCTCATTTTGCTCGAAAATCAAGATCGCTCGCTCTGGAACCGGGAGCAGATCGCGGAGGGGGTCGCATTGGTGGAGAAAGCCCTGAACTCCCGCCGCTTCGGTGCTTACACACTGCAGGCTGCGATCGCCGCCGTTCATGCGGAGGCGGAATCGGTCGCTGCGACCGACTGGCGGCAGATTGTCGCGCTTTACAACCAATTGGTGCGAATTCAGCCTTCGCCGGTTGTGCATCTGAATCGCGCCGTGGCCATTGCCATGCGCGATGGCCCGGAGTCCGGCCTGACGCATATCGACGCGGTGTTGGCACATGGCGAATTGGCAAATTACTACCTGGCGCATTCAGCCCGCGCAGATATGTACCGCAGGCTCGGCAGGACCGCCGAGGCCCGGGCTTCTTATGAAAAGGCGCTGGCGCTGACCCAACAGGAACCGGAGCGGCAATTCCTGCAGGAGCGGATTCGGCAGTTGAAATAAAACATGTCCGGGGGTGCTTCCATCCCCGGTCCCCCAAAAGCGAGGGACCGGGACACCCTCAGCGTGGTCTGGAGATCTCACCGGGACCGGGGCCACCCGCCGATCTGAGAAAGCACGTACGATTCGCCGCCCTGGTCCAAAAGACTTTCACAGGTACTGCAAAGCAGCAGGTCTTTGATTTCCCTCTCCAAACGGCCGGTCCCCGACCGTGTTCCATACTGGAGCCCCTTCTTGCCGGAGTGGTACAAACCCGCCGGTAAGAAGTGACTTTTGCGGAAATCTTTCAAATGCTTTGTAATCTGGCAAAGTGGGCAAACTTGTTGTTCCATCATCACTATTGAAACTCCAAATCCACGTGAACATCCGGCCTGTCAAAACTTTTCCAAAGAAAGTTGGCCCAAGCTGTCGATTTTCCTTCTCCCCAACGACTATAGGACAAAGAACGATGAGCTACGGTTCCTGAGTGAACAGGAAACGAGTCATCAAAACAAGTCACGGAAAACAAGGAGAGAAGAACTTATGCCACAGTATCTCGTTTGTAACTACATGCCCGACGACTTCGACCCGTCCGTCGTGACCGAAGAAATGATGGAACAGATTCACGCGCTCAACCGCGAAATGATTGCTGCCGGTGTGAGAAAGTTCGCCTGCGGCATTGCCCCGCCCGCCAGCGCGAAGACGCTGCGGGCCCAATCCGACGGCAAGGTGCTCGTCACCGACGGGCCATACACCGAGACCAAGGAGCACATGGGTGGATTTTGGATACTGGAATGCGCCGATATGGACGAGGCGCTGGCATGGGCGAAGAAGGGCGCCATCGTCTGCGATGTGGCCGGCGAGGTGCGTGAGCTTCTTTTTTTCCCGGCTCCGGAACTAGAACCCGCCGGAACCAAGTAAACACTCAGGCTATGGCGGCCTCGGAATGCGCGCCCAGGGTGACGAGATGAAGCACCCCACGGACGAAGACCTGTCCCTTCATCCCAGCGAGCAAAGACCGCTCGCCGGGGACCCCGAGTTCCGCGGGGTCCCCGCAACGAGCCGGCGCAACGCTCTGTTGCCGGTTCGTTCAATCCGCATTGAGCAGAAGAACAGCGAAATACCTCTGCTTTGGCTACTACGACAAAGGCCAATTACGCTCGGGGTCCATTTCGCTCAGGATGACAGTCTCTGTCTGTAATGAACGTTAGGCTCGCGACGCTAGCCGCGGCTCTTTGAGTCAGATGAAGGAAGGAGGAGTGGATGAAATACATTTGTTTGGGATACATCGAGCCAGGAAAATTTGAGGGCATGACCGAGGACGATCGAAACGCGGTGCTCGACGAATGCTTTGAGCACAATGACCATCTGCGCGCCAACGGACATCTTGTTGCCGAAGTAGCTCTTCAGCCTCCGGAGACCGCGTTGACTGTGTACTGGAAAAACGGCAAAGTCGCGACGACCGACGGCCCCTATGCAGAAACCAAGGAACAGCTCGGCGGCCTTCAAATCCTTGAGGCGCGAGACCTCAATCACGTCATTCAGCTTGTCTCGCAGCTTCCAGGCTTTAAGTATGGACTTGGACCGATTGAGATACGGCCGGTTGCGGATTTGAACGAAATGATGAAGGAGAGCGAGCAGCGGCGACGCACGAACACGGCACGTTAAGAGCCAGCCGCAGGGAGCTTGAACAGATATTGATCTGTATGGAAGGTGAGAAGTTGATCTACTCAATGGTCATTTCGCTCGATGGTTACGCAAAGGACGAGCAATGGCCGCTTCGGCTGGGTGTAGCCGGTGACGAAGACCTGCACACCGACATATGCAAGCTTGTGTCGTGGGCTAGCGATAGATCGCCAATGCGCTCGTCGAGGTTCAGATTGGTATCGTGATGTCGGCTTCTGTTGGCCGATCACGATTTCAATTGGCGATAACGGGCCGATGCGCTCCACGCATGAATTCCTAAGGCACGCTATTGAACTGCGCAGCGAGTTTTCTCATTGCTGCATTTTCGCGGGTGACTTCACCATCCTCTCGACTGTGCAAAGCTATCTCTGCGGCGAATGAGCGACCGAGAATTCGCTGATCGATATTGCCGAACGGCCCAGGCACGAGGCTTCCCAACCAACCGACCCAGGCCGGGGTATGAGCGTTGCCGACAATGATGCCGGGGCGAAAGATGGCAAGGCGGGTAAAACCGATATTGCGCACGGTGTCTTCCTTCATGCCCATGACGCGTGCGTAGCGAAACGGGCTGCGGGCTGTACTTCCCACCGCAGAAAGCAGGCAAAACTGGGCGATTCCGGCGTCACGGCAGCCACGCGCAAAGGCACCGACGACTCCGAGCTCAAGCCGTTGCAATTCTTCTTCGCTCCAGCGCATCGATCCAGAACCGACACCCACACAACTCACGGCGCTAACGGGGCCTTGGCTTAAAATTTCGCGGGCAAGGGCGGCAGTGCGCTGGGCAAAGTCAGCGGCACCGGTATCAAGAACGACATTGCGCACCCGCGATCGCGACGCAATGGGCTTTCTGGTGACCATCACCACTTCCCGGCATTCCGAAGTCGCTAACAGCGCCGCGACCACTGCACCGCCGACTTGTCCGGTACCACCGAGGATAATTACGGCGAAATTCTGCTTCACAAATAGGACCTCTACTTAGGGAAGGATGCGACAGCCCCGTTCACCCCAGAGGAAAGGATACTTGGTCTCGCTTGAAAATTGAGCCAGTGAAGCAAGGCTTTTCTCAATTGGCGCAATGAGGCCTTACCGGGTTTCCACGTCTCAACCACTGCAGACCAGGCTCTGCCTCGAGCTCAATCGAAGAAGATGATTCTCACCCGCCAGCAATCGGAAATTGCATTACATTTTCTCTTGACAAACCATAACCAAATAGTTATGGTTTTATACGTGATGCCGGGCAATGCCAATCACGAGTTCAGCGTTCTCGCCGACCCCAGCCGGCGATCTTCGAGCGGCTGGGGTCGCTGGCAGGGCAATGAATTACATTCAAACCAAAACCTCACAGCACAGAGCGGAAAGGATGAATCATGCAAATCAAGCTAACGAGCGTATTCGTGGATGACCAAGACAAGGCCCTGAAGTTTTACACCGAAGTTCTGGCCTTCGTTAAGAAAATGGATTTCTCGGCAGGGAATTACAGATGGCTCACGGTGGTCTCCCCTGAAGAGCCGGAAGGCACGCAACTGGTTCTGGAGAACAGCAACGGCTTCAACCCGGCAGCGAAGCCGTATCAACAAGAGATTTTTCGTCATGGGATCCCCGCGGCTAATTTCTTCGTCGGGGACGTTCAAAAGGAGTACGAGAGGCTAAAACAACACGGCGTGACGTTCACCAAGGAGCCGACCAAGACTACAGGATCGACCATCGCGGTGCTTGACGATACGTGCGGAAATCTCATTCAGATCACCCATCTGGATTGGTAACACGACCTTGTGACTAGGGAACTGACCATGCGAGCCGCAGCGGAATATGTTTTCAGGGCGCTCGCCGATCCGACCCGCCGGGCGATCTTCGAACGCCTGTCCCGTGAAGGGGAACTGACGGTGCACGTCTTGACCGATCATTCCGGCGTTTCGCAGCCTGCCGTTTCAAAGCACCTGACGGTGCTGAAGAGGGCAAGGCTGGTACGTCATCGCCGCGAGGGACGCGAGACGCACTACAGCGCACAACCGCAGGCCCTTGAGCCCCTGGTCGACTGGATAAGCCTCTATGGTGCCTTCTGGCACGAACGGTTTGACCGCCTCGAATCTTCGTTGAAGGGGATGGATGATGAACAAACCAGGGCGGAACAACCAAGGCGCCACGATTCATGCCGCAGCTTGCCACAAGATGAAAGCAAGGACAACCGTAGATCCTTTGACTCGCCCGCCGCGGCAGGACTCGCTCAGGATGGCAAATTTAGAGCGGGACCATCCCGATCACTCCAGGCGAACCGTCGGAGGTTCTAGTTGAGGAACATTGTGCGGTAGAGGGTGTCGCGCTGGACGGGCTTGAAGCCGGCGTCGCGGATGATGCGGCGGAGTTCCTCTTCGGTGGTGCAGTTGCTGGTGCCGGCAGCTTTGACTACGTTCTCTTCGAGCATGACAGAGCCTACATCGTTGCCGCCGAAGTGGAGACCTAACTCCAGGACCTTGAGGCCTTGAGTGACCCAGCTTGCCTGCACGTTTTCAATGTTATCGAGATAGAGGCGGGCGATGGCGAGGACTTTGAGGTACTCGACACTTGTGGCCTCGTCCCAACCGCGGCCGCCGAGTGCGGTGTTGTGGGGCTGGAAGCTCCAGGGGATGAAGGCGGTGAACCCGCCGGTCTCTTCCTGCAACTTGCGGACGACTTCGAAATGATTGATCCGCTGGTCGAATGTTTCGCCGACGCCGAACATCATAGTGGCCGTTGTGCGCATACCGAGCTGGTGGGCGGTGCGGTGGACGCTGACCCAGTCCTCTGTGCGGCACTTGAGGCGGGCGATGCGGAAGCGCACATCGTCGTCGAGAATTTCGGCGCCGCCGCCGGGGATAGAGTCGAGGCCGGCATCGCGCAGGCGGGAGATGGTGGTGCGCAAGTCGAGGTTGGAGTACTCGGCGATGGCCAGGATTTCAGAAGCGGAGAGGCAGTGCAGCCAGATCTGCGGAAAGCGCTGCTTGATGCCGCGGAAAAGGCGCTCGAACCAATCGATCTTGAGATCGGGATGAAGGCCGCCTTGCATCAGCACGCCGGTGCCGCCCATCTCGATGGTTTCGGCAATCTTCTCGTAGATCTTTTCGAAGTCGAGGATGTAGCCCTCGTCGGAGCGCGGGATGTTCTTTCCTTCCTTGGGGAGTGGGCGGTAGAAGGCGCAGAAGGTGCAGTACTCCGTGCAGAAGTTGGTGTAGTTGATGTTGCGATCGATGATGTAGGTGACCACGCCCTCAGGATGGAGACGGCGGCGAACGGCGTCGGCCTCGAAACCCAGCCCGATGAGGTCGGGGGAGTGGAAGTAATCGAGCGCCTGTTGGCGGGTCAGCGACATAGTTTGATTCTACCAACTTCGACCCCAGCGACGAAGGCAGTCGCCGGAGGCCCCGCGAACTTCGACCCCAGCGGCGAAGACCTGTCGCTGCGGTGGCGAGGTTGTGACGGGGTGAGCTGGGCTATTTGCTTGAGCGGTTTCGGAAGAGAAAGACACCGCGGCTTTGTACAGGGCGTTTTTGGGTGCGCGAGAGGTTGGAGGCGGTCGAGATTCCGCTGAAGAGGACGAGGAAGTCCCAGAAGGCTCGGAGGCGGCCTTTTTTCCTTTCATTGGTCACGACCGGAGGAATCTCGCTATTTTGCCCTGGTTGGGACATCGATACACCCATTCATTCGATCAGTCGTTGCTGTGGTAGTTGCACAATCTTTAGCTATAAACCTGCGCCCATGCACGAATGGATTGAGTTGAGGAAGAGAGCCGAGAAAATGGCTCCGGCGAAATACCTCATTTGGGTAATTCGGGCTTCGGTGCGGATTTCGGTGCTGTCTGCGGCTTCTTCGGCGGGCTTGAGATGCCAAGGCTCATCAGGAAGAACTTCAGGCCGCTGCGAAGCGAGGCAAGTAGGCTCATAATTGCAATTCTCCCTGATGGTGCCCTGGTGCGCGGATTATTTTTGAGCTGAGGGTGCGAATTGAATTGCCGCAGACGCAGCGACGCCGCTCAGACTTTGCAAAGCGGCGGGGGGCAGAGGCTTGTTGGCGTTGGCAAGCAACAGGCTCACCTGCCACATCTGCGTATCGTTCAACTGGGTTTTGAAGTTGGGCATGCCTGTCAGGCGGATGCCGTTGAAAACCTTCCAGTAGGTTTCGCCCGGAGGATCGTCGCTGACGCCGACGACATCGCCGTGGCGATGCTTTTCCCAGAGTGGCGGCGCACTTGGAAACATATTATCGCCAAAGTCGGATGTCTTGCCGTGGGTGCCGTGGCATACGGCGCATTTGTCCATGTAGATGTGGGCGCCGGCGACCAGATTGGCTTCATCGGGTTGAATGGGGGGCACCTGGACCATTTCGCGATCGATGCGCGCATGCTGGGGAATGCTCGTAATCAGGGCTTCATTTGGGAAAGGGGGGTCAGTCACGGCTACGGGCACATGGCCAAATTGGAGCCATACCAGGACGGCGGCCGGTACAAGCACAACTCCGAGGACGATTCCAAACAGAATCCGAAACATAATGAGAGTGCCTCCGATGCTCTTCATCGTAGAGCATTATTCTGAAGATTGGCTGAATGGGGGTATTGATTTCTTAGTCAATAAGAAAGATTTGTAATCGGATTCGCAAAGGTTTAGCGCATGCCACACTAGCCGCCGCGATGCAATAGCCAATCTCTCTCGCATACAACCGAGGGCTTCGACGAGGCGCAATTGCAGGCGGATCTGAATGCGACGAAGCAGCGTAGCGCGAGGCGAACGGGACTGCAGCGCGTCCAAACCAAAGCGGGTTCACCCATGACGCTACCCCAAGATGGTTTAATACCTAAGGGGGAGCCCTGCATGCGGGTGCTTCCGTAATGTCGTGGAGGTATCCCGAAAGCGATGTATTCTTTCCGTCGTCTTGCCCTTTTGCTGGTGTTGATTTTGCCAGCCGCGCACGTCCTACTGGCACAGAGCTCAAGTTCCAGCAACAGCCCAGCAACGCAAGACCCGGCCCAACAGTCGACGCCCGATGAGACTAAGGGTCAGATCAGCGTGCAGGCTCGGATTAAGGCGCGCCGGGAACAACGCCGCGCCGAGGCGATCCGGGATACGTACTCTCATCTTTATGAAGCTTTTGTCGGCGGGGACTACCTTCGTTTCACTCCGGGTCCGAATCTTCAGCGAGTCACCCTGTATTCATGGGATACGGCTTTAACGCGATACTTCAGTGAGAGGCTGGGCGTGACATTGGACGGCCGCGGCTACTATGGCACGGCGTATGTGGGACTAAATCCGACCTCGATTACGCGGCCGGCGATCAGCCAATATGGCGTGCTGGTTGGGCCGACCTACCGCTTTTATCTGCGTCCGCGGTACTCGCTTGCGGGGCGCGTGATGGGAGGCCTTGCCGAGGGCAACTTCTCCGGCGATACCAGTGGATTCGGCACCCAAGAGCTTGGCTTGTATCCAAATTCATCGACTTACGCGATCAGCGGCAGCCTTCTCGGCGAATTGAATGTAAGCCCGGGATTGTCGCTGCGGCTGGGGCCGGAGTACTACGGCACCGGTTTCGGATCGACGCTGCAAAACAACCTGGGCTTCACGTATGGGTTTGTGTTCCGGTTTGGGAAGCAGTGAAGAAAAGCAGGAAAAGCGAAACCGGGAAAAGCAGGGAACAGGGAACAAGGAACAAAAGAAATGGCGGCTCATCAGGCAATCTGGTGGGCCGCTTCCTATTTGGCGGGCTTGAGGTTACGGTGTCGCCCGCGCGCACGTGAGGCGAAGTGATCAGGTTTTTTTCAAAATAATAGTTGAAGTGGAAACAGTTTCTAAGTAAATTAGATTCATGGGACAGACAAAGGCTTCTTCAACGGCGGTGAGCGATCTGAAAAGGCACGTGGGATTCTGGCTGCGCTTCGTCTCCAATCACGTTTCACACACATTTGCGCGCAAGCTCCTGAACGAGGGGGTGACGGTGGCGGAGTGGGTGGTGATGCGGGAGATGTTCGATGAGGAGCAGACCTCACCGGGCCTGGTGGCAGAACGGATCGGAATGACGCGCGGAGGAGTGTCGAAGCTGGTGGACCGGCTGGTGGACAAGAAGCTGGTGACGCGGCAGGAACGGAGCGACGACCGGAGGTTCCAGTCGATTGCGCTGACGGCGGCGGGGCGGCGGCTTGTGCCAGAGATGGCGGCGCTGGCGGATGAGAACGACGAGGAGTTCTTTCATCCGCTCACGGCTCGGGAACGCGCGGAGCTGATTGCCACGATGAAGAAGCTGGTGCAGGCGCACAACCTCAACAGAATTCCAACTGAGTAAAGGAGAAGAGTTGAACAAGCAGGCGATTCATGAAGCAGCGATTGCAACGCAACTGGGGAAGATGACCTTCCCCCAGGTGGTTCAGCAACTCCTGGCCGCCGGAGTGGAGTCGTACCGGGTGGACTTTGCGACCGCGGAGAAGACGCATTACCTCGCCGATGGAACGACGGTGACGGTGCCGATGATCTTGGAGCCGGGCTCAATCGCCGCGGACTTCAGCGGAGCGGGGCTGGTGGCGGCAATTCGCGGCGCGCAGGCCGATACGGTGCGCTATCCCGAGTTTGTGAAACGGTCGACCGCGGCCGGCGTGATTGGATACTGGGCGTTCCTGACCGGGAAACGGGTGATCTACTTCGGCCGGAAGGGCGAACAGCACATCGAGGAGTTTCCGAAGGCGAAGCTGTAGGGCTCAAGGGGCGACAGACGACCCGGTCGTCCGCCTTGGGAGGACGCTACGAAGCGGCGCTGGATGCTTGTTTCGCAGGAGCCAGTATGACCAGGGCGATGCCGATGAGGATGAGAACAGCGACGCCGATCAACTCTCCGCGCGCAACCATGTGGAGCCAAGCCTGGGTGCCCATCCAGGCGCCATGGGCAAAGCTGGACCAGGCCGTGAAGGCAATGAGACTGCGATGAGCCGATGGGTCACGAACGGCTAGCAGCAGGAAGACGCCCAGCGTGACGTAGAGGCTGAACATCATGGAGAGCGCGGGCTCTTGGCGCACAAAGACGAACATGGGATACGCCAGAGCCAGGAAGAGAATGCCCACCAGGACCAATACAATCCTGAGCGCCCGTTGTCGATTCATGCTCCACCTCGCGATTGCCGGACGATGCGGCCGAATCCGGACCCGGTGTGTCTGGCTCAAGGGATGAGCCGTGAGAGAGAATGTGGCGCGGAATGCGGAAGGGGTGGTTGGTGCAAGTTCCTTCCAACCCATGTCTCTAAAAGAGTTCCGCCCTGCTCCCCGACCTATTGCAGAATCGGTATCCCGGCGATGCGCTGCTGCCACTCGGCGGGGCCGGTCTGGTGGACGCTGACGCCCTTGGAGTCGACAGCGACGGTGACGGGCATGTCTCTCACCTCGAATTCGTAGATGCCTTCCATGCCGAGATCTTCGAATGCCAATTGGCGCGCGCCTATGATGGCCTTTGATACCAGGTAAGCTGCACCGCCGACAGCCATCAAGTAGACCGCCCCGAATTCCTTGATTGCATCAATCGCGACGGGTCCGCGCTCGGCTTTGCCGATCATGCCGAGAAGGCCGGTTTCGGCGAGCATCTGGCGAGTGAACTTGTCCATGCGCGTGGCCGTGGTGGGGCCGGCGGGGCCGATGACTTCTTCACGGACCGGATCGACGGGGCCAACGTAGTAGATGAAGCGACCGCGGAAATCGACGGGCAGTTTTTCGCCGCGGTTGAGCATGTCGGTCATGCGCTTGTGGGCGGCGTCGCGGCCGGTGAGCAGCTTGCCTGAGAGCAAAAGCACTTCGCCGGGCTTCCACGTGTCGGCTTCGGCGCGAGTGACGGTGTCGAGGTTGACGCGGCGCGCGCCGGAGACATCGTAAGTGAGCTTCGGCCAGTCGTCGAGCGAGGGCGGATCGAGAAACACCGGGCCAGAGCCGTCGAGGACGATGTGGGCGTGACGGGTGGCGGCGCAGTTGGGGATCATGGCGACGGGCAGGTTGGCGGCGTGAGCTGGGGTGTCGAGGACCTTTACATCCAAAACCGTAGTAAGGCCGCCCAGTCCCTGCGCGCCGATACCCAGGCGGTTGACCTTGTCGTAGAGCTCGACGCGGAGCTTTTCGGCTGTCGTTTTAGGACCGCGGGCGATGAGGTCCTGAATGTCGATGGGGTCCATGAGCGCGGTCTTGGCGAGGAGCATGGCTTTCTCGGCGGTGCCGCCAATGCCGATGCCGAGCATGCCGGGCGGGCACCAGCCGGCGCCCATGGTGGGGACGGTTTTGAGCACCCATTCAACGACAGAATCGGAGGGGTTGAGCATGGCGAATTTCGATTTGGCTTCAGACCCGCCGCCTTTGGCCGCGACGGTAACTTCGACGGTTGAGCCCTTAACGAGCTCGACGCTGACACAGGCGGGGGTGTTGTCTCTGGTGTTCTTGCGGGCGCCGGCGGGATCGGCCTGGAGGGAAGCGCGGAGCTTGTTGTCGGGATCGAGGTAGGCGCGGCGTACGCCTTCGTCGCACATTTCCTGAAGGTCGAGGATTTTTTCGCCTGGCGCGGCTTCGAAGCGGACGTCCATGCCAACTTTGACAAAGACGTTGACAATGCCGGTGTCCTGGCAGATGGGGCGATGGCCTTCGGCGCACATGCGGCTGTTGATGAGGATCTGCGCCATGGCGTCGCGGGCAGCGGGGGACTGTTCGCGCTCGTAGGCCTTGGCCAGGCTGGTGATGTAGTCCACCGGGTGGTAGTAGCTGATGTATTGCAGCGCGCCGGCGACGCTGGCGATGAAGTCTTCCTGGCGGATGACAGTCATGGTTCCCCCTCGAACATTCGACCTTATTAGGGTAATGGATCGCAGACGTGGCTGGCCGGCGAGTGAGGCAGCTAAGGGGTCGATTCGACGGGAGCGACCTCGATTCCGGATTGTCTAAACTTGAATTGGAGGATCCAGACGCTCGGGACCGAATGGCCGTCAGCCTGTGCCGGCTTGAACTTCCACGCCTGTACCGCCTTCAGAGCCAGGTTGGCGAAATACCGGCTTGCCCCCGCGGATTCATCCGTGGCGTTCGAAACATCTCCGGCGGGATCGACTGCGACCCGAATTTTGAGGTTGACTGTGCCGTGAATGGTTCTCAACGCGCGCTCGGGGACGTCAGGCATGACGCGCTGAGCGACGGCACCCTTGAGCGCAGTGCCAGTGGAGGGTTCCGGCGTTGGAACTGCAGATTGACCTGGGGGTGCGTCTGCCGGAACCGTTGGCTGGTTTGCGGCGGGCGAAGAAGGCCGATCCGAATGGCTCCGCACAAGGCTGAATACGATCGCCGCGAGGAGGGCAAGCGCTGCGACGATGAGGATTGGCACGCGGAGGCGGGCGGGTTTCGTTTCACCGGTTTTGGATGGCACCTCGGGGAGCATGCTGCCGGGATCGAGACGAAGCTTGACGTAGCTGAGAGTGCATCGCCGCGCCGGATCGGGCCGGAGACACTCCCGTGCAATTTCCGCGAAGGGTTGCGGGATGGATGCAGGTACCACCGGTTCTTTGTGCTTCGATTTATCCCAAACCGGGGGCTGCTGGGTGAGAGCTTCGACCAGTGTGACGCCGAGGGACCAGACATCACTTGCCGCAGAAATGGTGCCGGCGGCGGTTTCGGGAGCGGTGTAGATGTCCTCTGGAACGCGGCTGCCAAGGTGCCGGGCAGCGTGAAGGCTGTCGGAAGAAAGCTTCACCTGGTCATCTACGACCAGGATGTTCGAAGGCTTGAGGTGACCGTGCACGAAGCCTTTGGAGTGGAGATAGGAGAGCGCGTCGAGGACGGGGTCGAGCATCTCCCTTACCTCAGCGGATGTGAGAGGCCGCTCAGGAAGTATTTGCGCCAGATCTTCATCGGAATATTCAGAGACGGCGTAGAGAATGCGGACGCCGTCGATCTCGCTGTTTCCGATGTGAAAGAGGCGCATCAGGTGAGAATGAGAAAGGGCGGACGCAGCCGACCAACCAGCGCTATGGGCTTCAGCATCAGGGGCGTCGGCCGGAATGAGCTTGATAGAGGCTTTCTGCTGCTGATCCTGCAGTTGGGTAAGGAAGACACCACTCCATTGCGAGCCGCCTAACCACTTGAGGAGCGTGAATCTCCCGTCGATTACGCGTCCGACCCAATCACTGCGAATTTCCGCTGTGTTCATGGCCGGGACCATTCTATCCGAGGCGGGGTGAGAACCATGGCCGGAGCTCGCAGAATTATTCGGCATAAGCAGTTTGGGCAAGCCTAAATGGCGTTGCAGTTCTCGATTAAAGGATTGGATGCCCTAATCTAAAGGCTATGGACGACTTTGCTGCAAACGAGCTTCCGGCCGAGGAGCCGCACACGATTCCTGACTGGGAGCTGCAATCGGCCTCCGAGCCGATTTTTGACCTGCTTATGGTGGGCGCAGGGCCGACGGGGATGGCGTGCGCAATTGAAGCCAAGAAAGCCGGATTTCGGGCTGTGCTCGTGGATAAGGGCTGTGTGTGCAATTCGCTGTTTCACTACCCATCGCACATGACGTTTTTCACGACATCGGAGCTGTTGGAGATAGGCGACATTCCGTTTCCCAGCCCCAATGCGAAGCCGACGCGGAATGAGGCGCTGGAGTATTACCGGCAGGTGGCGGCGCACTACCGGCTGGACGTGCGCCAGTACCTGCGCGTAGAGCGGGTCAGCGGGACGGACGGAGCGTTCACGGTGCATACGGTTGACCGCTATGACCGGCCGGGTGAGTTGAGGGCGCGCAAGCTGGCGATTGCCACAGGGTATTACGATCTGCCTAACATGATGAAGATTCCCGGAGAAGGACTGAGCAAGGTTCATCACTACTACGACGATCCGCACCCTTATTTCGGGCTCGATGTGTTGGTGATCGGGGGCAAGAACTCAGCGGCCATCTCGGCGTTGGAAATGTGGCGGCATGGGGCGCGGGTCACGTTGGTGCACCACGACGCTGAACTGCACCGGCACGTGAAGTACTGGATCAAACCGGATATCGAGAATCGCATCAAGCATGGCGAGATCAAGGCGTACTTCAATTCGAGGGTGGTGGAAATTGCCCCGGACACGGTCACGCTGCAGACGCCAGATGGGCGTGTGGTGCTGCACAACGATTTTGTTTTTGCGATGACCGGGTATCATCCCGATTTCGAATTTCTGGAAGGAATGGGCGTGCGCTTCGAAGGGCCCGACAAGCGGCCCGTGTGCAATCCGGAGACGCTGGAGAGCAACGTGCCGGGGATTTACCTGGCGGGCGTGATCGTGGCCGGATCGCGCACCAACGAGATTTTTATTGAGAATGGCCGCTTTCACGGCGCGCTGATTGCGCGGGCCCTGGGGACCGTACGGAGTAAGTCAACTCAAGATTCCCAATAAGATTTCGATAGACTAAAAGCTCCCTCGCAAGGAGGACCAAGAGGTTGCGAATGCGCTTTTGGCCGCGGTCGATTCTATGGCAGATGCTGGCGGGGCTGGTGCTGCTGCAAGCGCTGTCGATCCTGCTATTTGTAGGTTTTTTGGTCAGCAGGCTCTCGAGTGAGCTGCAGGATCGCACGCTGCTCCGCCTGGCCAATCAGGCGAGATCGATGGCGCTGCAGGCCAGTGAAGCCATCCAGCAGAATCGGCCAGGGTGGGTGGGCCTGGCAGTTAAAACGGAGGGCAATTCTCCCAACGTAGCCTTTGCGAAGGTGACGGACCCAACGGGCAATGTGCTCTTTGTGAGTAAGGGAAACCCGGACCTCGTGACGCTGGATCCTTCGGAGTTGGCGGAGATCCCGCTGCTGAAAGAGAACCATGTCAAAGTATTCCCCTACAAAAAAGGAGGGTGGGAGAGTGCGGCCCCGATTTACACGCACGGGGACTTACGCGGGTTTGTGTGGGTGGAGAACAATCCCGCGGGCGTTGATGAAGTTCGCAGCATCGTAGAGCGGCTCACGATTTGGTTCGCGGTCATCTGGATTCTTGCGTCGGTGGTGCTGGTGCTGCTTGCATCGCGCGCGATTACTCGCCCGCTTGCCCTGTTGAAGCGGGGAACGCGCGCACTGATGAGTGCGCCAGACAAAAGCGGGAGCTTTCCCTTGCCGATCATTGTCGACAATGAGTTTGGCGACCTGATTGAGGCGTTCAACCGAATGGTGGCGTCGATTGAGGAGCAGCGCTCCGGCCTGAACGATACGCTCTCTCTTCTGGATTCCATGCTGGCCAACGCTCCGGTCGGACTGGCATTCTTCGATCGCAATTGTCGGATTGTGCGGGTTAATCATGTGTTCGCGGAGATGACCGGGGTGCCGCTGAGCCGGCACTTAGGACGCACCTTGCCGGAAGTGATACCGCAAGTGATCGCGAAGCAAATGGAAGATGCGGCACTGAGGGTGTTTGCAATCGGGGAGTCGGTGCGCGACCTGGAATTGAGTGGACAAAGTGGGGGGCCAAAGAGGCCGTGGACCTGGCTGGTGAATGCGTACCCGGTGCGAACTTCGCCGAACGAGGTGCGCTGGGCGGGCATGATTGTGATGGATGCCAGCGAGCGCAAACGCAGCGAAGATGCATTGCGCAGGTCAGAGAAGCTGGCCGCAACGGGCCGTCTGGCCGCTTCCATCTCGCACGAGATCAATAATCCTCTGGAGGCGATTACGAACCTGCTGTTTCTGCTGCGGAATTATTGCCCGCTTGAGGGACCGGCGCTGGATTACGTGATGATGGCGCAGCACGAAGCCCGGCGGATTTCGGAGATTACTCAACAGACGTTGCGCTTCTACCGGCAGTCAACGTTGCCGGCCAGGACCAACATGGGGGATTTGCTCGACTCCGTGCTGAGCCTATTTCAGATGCGTCTGAATACCCTGGGCATCCGGGTGGAGCGGAAATACGATCCTGCGATGGACCTCTATTGTTTTGCGGGAGAGGTGCGGCAGGTGATTGCCAACCTGGTGGGCAATGCGATTGATGCGACCTCGCGCGGGGGGCGTTTGATTGTGCGCGCCAGGCGGTCTGAGAATTGGAATCACGGGCCTCAACAGCAGGGGGTGCGCATTACGGTGGCGGATACCGGCTCGGGCATCGAAGATGACGCGCGTCATCGGATCTTTGAGGCTTTCTTTACCACCAAGGCTGAGACGGGAACAGGGCTGGGATTGTGGGTGAGCCACGAGATCATCCTGAAACATCACGGGTTAGTGCACATGCGCAGCCGGCCGGCATCCAAAGGCGACGGGTCGGGGACGGTATTTCAATTGTTTTTCCCGGATAACCAGGATTTGACGGCAACTGCTTCACAATCTGGCGGGGCGGAGGCATGAAAGGGGGCGGGCGGCGGTGTTCCTTTACGAGCAAGCAAAGGGGCCGGCGGAGCGAATTTGGCGGAACTTTTTCCCCATCACAGGGTTCTAACAGGTGACAGGGGTTCGCCGTCTAAACGGCTAGAGCCCAAGCAGAAGTTGTTCGCAGGAGAGAGAACGATGAATCGGAGTTTGTTCAAAAGGGTCTTTCCGCAGGTTATGGCGCTGGTGGCGGCGTTTGCATTGAGTGGCGTGCTAGCGGCCGCACAGGATGCCGCGCCGGCGGGTCAACGCACCGATGGCCAGATCGAGATGGACGTGGTGCATGCACTGGACGCTTCTCAAGCTCTGAAGAACGACCTGATCACGGCCGCGACGATTCAGGCCGAGGTTACGCTGTCGGGGACGGTGTCAAGCGATGCCTCGCGGAATCTGGCGGAGTCGATCGTCAAGGGCGTTCCCGGCGTGACCGGGGTCCATAACAACCTCAAGGTGGGCAACCCCGCGAATGATCCGAATGCGCAGGGCGCGGTAGACGATGGCGCCCCACAGGATAATGCCGACGACAACCAGCAGCAAGCTCCTGCTCACCCGCCGACCATGGCACCTGCGCCGGATGGGAGTCAGAACCAGGCGCCAGCTTATGGGCAGAATGCGCCGCCTCCGGACTACGGCCAGAATCCGCAGCAAAATTCGCAGCCGGGATATGGGCAGAATCCGCCTCCAGGCTACGGCCAAAATGCGCCGCCTCCCGGGTACGGCCAGAATCCGCCTCCGGGATATGGGCAGGCTCCGCCGCCGGGATACGGCCAGAATCCTCCTCCCGGTTACGGGCAAGCTCCGCCTCCTGGGTATGGCCAGAACCCGCCGCCTCCAGGGTATGGGCAGAATCCGTATCCGCCTCAGTACGGGCAACAGTATCCTCCATCCGGGCCTCCGCAGCCTTCCTATGATGTAGCCAATGGACCGTTGACGGTTCCTTCGGGAACAGTGCTTCAGCTTCGAACCAGCGAGGCGATCAGCAGCAAGAAGGCAGCGGAGGGAACTCCGGTGCAATTCACGGTGATAAGGGACGTGACGGTGGGCCGTTACCTGGCGATTCCCCGGGGCGCCACCGTGCACGGGGTCATCTCAGAGGTGCAGCACTCCGGGCAACTTGCGGGCAGCCCAGAGCTGGCCTTGCGGCTCACCGCGCTTGACTTGGGCGGCCACGATTACCCGGTGCAGTCGGATCTGTTCAAAGTGAAGGGCCCGAGCAAGACTGAACACACGGTGGGGAATGTCATTGGGGGCGCGCTCTTGGGCGCCATTATCGGCGGTGCTGCAGGTGGCGGCGGCGGAGCGGCGATAGGCGCTGCTGCCGGCGGCACGGTGGGGACAGCGGCTTCCGCTGCTACTCCTGGACCGAACGCATGGATTCCTGCCGAGGCGCTGGTCACCTTCCACCTGACCGGGCCGATTACGGTGGACCCGGTGAGCCGGGAAGAAGCGGCGCGACTGGCCGAGGGGCTCTACCAGGGTGGCCCGAATCTCTACAGACGCGGCCCCTATGGACGGCCTTATTATGGCGGTCCTTATGGGTATCCGCCGGTGTACTACCGGCCCTATTACTTGGTGGGCGGGGCGTATTACTGGCGGTAAGGCTGCGCAAGCGAGAAGTGGAGCGGGCATCCTGGAATACAGGGTGCCCGTTTAACGTTGTGCCTACATCGAGGCTTCCGATGAGGCGGCTTAGCGGGTCCCGAGAGGGTGCGGGCTCGTCTATAATAGAGAGAATCGCGTCGAGCGCAAAAGTGCGCATCCGTGCCAAGGGCCTGCCTTTTGCGGCCATCGGGCGGGAGAAACTGGCTGCTTTTGCCGACGCATAGAGAGTTGAAGGCTCAAATCCATCCATGATTCGTTTTCTGCAGAAAGACAATCGCGTAACCAAGGCACTTTTTGTCGTCATCATCGCCGCCGCGTCGGTGTCGATGGTGGTTTACCTGATCCCCGGGCTTACGGGACAAGGCGCTACCTCCGCCGATACTTTTGCGGTGATCTATCCCCATTGGTACAGCCGCTTCTTCTCCGCGGGCGAGGTAATCAGCCAGCAGAAGGTAGCGCAGCTTGCGCAGATGCAGGTGCGGCAGCGGAATCCGCAGTATGCCGACAATCCGATGATCATGAACCTGTTTGAGCAGCAGGTCGGGCAGCAACTGGTGCAGCAGCAAGTGATGCTGAGCGAGGCGTCGAAGCTGGGCATCAACGTCACGAGCGAAGATGTGCGCCAGTATCTCGAGACCGGGCCGGCGGGACAGGTTCTGTTCCCCAATGGGAAGTTCATCGGGCAGCAGCAGTATGCCGCGATCATCGAGAACCGGTTCGACATTTCAGTGGCGGAGTTTGAAGAGAACGTCAAAAACGATATCGCGATCCGGCGGCTGGAGTCGCTGATCACCGCAGGCGTGACGGTGAGTGACAAGGAAGTGCGCGACGCCTATCGCAAGAGCAACATCAAGATCAAGTTTGATTATGCGGTGATCACGGGGGACGATCTGCGCAAACAGATCAACCCGTCGGACGCCGAACTGGAAGCCTTCTTCAAGAAGAACGCCGCGCGTTACGCGACGGCAGTGCCGGAAGAGCGCACGATCAGCTATTTTGCCTTTACTCCGAACGACGTGCCGGGCGGTGTGCAGCAGCCGACACAGCAGGAGATTCAGCAGTACTATAACGCGCACCAGGCGGAGTATTCGGTGCCGGAACAGGCGCGATCGCGGCACATCTTGATCAGCGTGCCTGCGGGCGCGGACGCCAAGACCGATGCGGCGGCCAAGGCCAAGGCGGAAGGCATTCTGAAGCAGCTGAAGAGCGGCGCCAACTTCGCGGATCTGGCCAAGAAGGATTCAGAGGATCCGGGCAGCAAGGATACGGGCGGTGAACTGGGGTTTGCCCAGCGCGGGCACATGGTGCCGGCGTTTGATACCGCGATTTTCTCGCAGAAAATTGGCGACATCGAGATTGTGAAGTCGCAATATGGATATCACATTGTTCAGGTAGAAGAGCGCACGGCAGCGCACACGCAATCGCTGAGCGAGGTGCTGCCCACGATTCAGGCCACGCTGATCCGGCAGAACTCGTCCGCGGCGCAAGAGAATTACGCGCGACAACTGACCTCAGAGGCGATCAAGAACGGACTGCAGAAGACGGCGGAGGCTCATCACCTGCAACTGGTGACGACACCCCCGGTGGCGGCGCAGGGCGTGATTTCAGGATTGCCGGACGGATCGCAATTGCTGGGCAGGGCTTTCCAGTCAAAGCAGGGCGATCCGGCACAGTCAGCGCCGACCGGCGAAGGCTATGCAATTTTCCAGGTTACCGGGATTACGCCGGCACATGCGCCGACCTTTGCGGAATGGAAGGACCACGTTCTGGACGATTTTCGCAATGACCAACTGCCTGGGCTGCTGAGGCAGAAGACCGAAGAGCTGGCCGCCAAGGCCAAAGCGACAAACGACCTGGCAAAGGCTGCGAAGGAAGTGGGCGCTACCGTGAAGACGAGCGACCTGGTGGGCGAGACAGGACAGGTGCCGGACCTGGGCCAGGTAGGCCAGGTCGCTCCGCAACTGTTTGACATGGCGCCGGTGAGCATCAGCGGACCAATCAACGCGGGGCGAACCGGCGTGGTGGCAAAGCTGGTGATGAAGACGGAGCCGAGCCCGCAGGAGATTCAGCAGAATCTCGACCAGGCGCGCGATCAGATGCTGGACCAGCGGCGTAACGAGGCGTTTGAGGTATTTGCCAGCAACGTCCTGAACGACTACAAGAAGCACAACCGCATCCGGATCAATGCCAAGGCACAAGGGCCGGAGCTGCCGGGGATGTAAAGGCGAGTCGTGACCCACCCTTGAATCGCAAAACGATTCAAGGATGGGGCCCAGATTCGCGGGTAATAAGAGAGCCAATTGGGTTCCTGCTCTCCCACCCAAGCGGAGCTTGGATGGGGCACCCAGATTTGCGGGTAAACCAAGATGGAATAACAAGAGGCTCGCATCCTGAGTGGATGCGGGCCTTTTTTGTATGCTGTAAGTGGCGTTTCAGAAGAAGGCTTGGGCGCAGTGTCAGCGGAGACCGGTGGTCTGGAAGGGCAGACCGGTTGCGGGCGAGTTGTCGGGCTGCGCTTCGAGATTCGGCGCAACGGAGACGCCGGCGAACGATGCCGGAGCGACGGTGACATTCCATCCGTCGAAGACAACCAGCGCCTCTTCGCCGTTGAAGTCCTTTGAAGCGGCTTCGATGGTGATGGTCTTCGTTTCGTTAGGGGCCACGGACACGTAGTTGTCGCTGTAGAAGACGGGCAGCACGCGCTCGCCGGAACGCTGGCGGCGCAGTTGCACGTGAGTCATCAGAGCAATGTTAGGCGTGGGATTGTGCAGCGTGACGGTGACGAGACGCTTGCCGTCGGTGTCTTTGCTCTCGGCCTGTGCGTAGAGCGTGACGGCCGGCATGGTGTTGAGATCGCTGAGGACGTCAGGATAGCCGGGCTCACCGCGCCAATAGAAGTTTGAAGAGATGAGTTTGCCCTGAGCGTCGCGCAGATCGAGATTGATGAAGTGAGTGGATGTGAGCGTCTTAGGAAATTCAACTGGACCGAGGTTGGTGGCCACGTCGGGCGGGGCCGTAACTTTCACGTCGTACTCGTGGGCGACCGATCCGTCGAGGTGATAGATGGAAACATGCGCGACCGCATCCGCAAGCGGCTGGGGCAGATTGTTGATGACCTGCAGTTCGTCTGTGGCCTGGTTGAATTGAATATGCACCGGTTCGGACGCATGCATTGCGCCGAAGTATGATGCGTTGGGCTCCAGATCATAGTGGTAAAGCTGCCAGACGAAACTGGGCTGCGCGGGACTGCTCATCCACGTAAGGATGGCGGTGGTGGGATGGAACAGCAGCGCATTGCGTCCCTCGTACATGGCGCGATAGGCTTCGTAATTAGCCATCTGTGCTTTGCGGACGAAGTCGGCGAGGTTGCGAAACTTGCCGTAGCGCGCGGCGATTTCGCCGGGGTAGTTTTCCGCACCGGAGTTTCCCTTGGCGAAGTCGTGCTGGGCCCAGTCATCATTGATGGTCTCCCAATCCTTCTTCGGCATCATGCCGTGGATGGATTCGAGCGTGGGCACGGAGACGCTGCCGGTTTCAGTTTTGAAGAAATCGTCGGTGACGGTGTAGAACTCGCGCGGTGTGCGCCATGAGTAAGGGCCGTGGGAGCGCACACCGGCGCCGTCGGTGGAACTGGGCTGATAGCGGCGCGTGGGCTCGAGTTCGGCCATGAGCTTGCGGAGTTGCGCATCGATCTCGGGTGGAGGGTAGCCCTCATTGCGGGCGCACCAGAGAACAACGGAGGGATGATTGCGGAAGCGCAGAATCTTGTCGCGGACGTTGGCGATGTAGGTGGGAATGTCGGTGGGATTGGGGCCATCGTCGGGATTGGGCTGGAAGAACTCGTCCCACACCAGGATGCCGTACTTGTCGCAGAGCTCGTAGAAGTCTTCGCCGGTACTTTGGCCTACCCAGTTGCGAATCATGTTGAGATGGGCTACTTGATGCAGGTGGATCTGGGCATCGAGACGCTCACGGGGAATGCGCTTCATGGCTTCATCGAGTCCCCAATCGCCGCCGCGAATGAAGACCGGAACACCGTTGACGGAGATGGTGAGGGTGTCGGTGCCGGGAACGCTGTAGCTGATTTTGCGAACGCCAAAATCGACATCCTGCGCATCGGAGATGTCGTGCTTGATGTTGACGCTGAGATGGAGATGGTAGAGATTCTGCGGGCCGTATCCGTTAGGCCACCAGAGCCGCGGATGTTCAATGTGCAGCGCGGGCGTGTTCTTGGAATCAAAGGTGACGAGCTTTGTGCTGTGCGGAGCAAGTTCGATGGACTGCTGGAAGGCGATGTTCTCGATCGTGCCTTGGACGACCGCTTTTTGCGGCGCGTCCGTGACGTTTTCCACGCTGGCCTGAACGGCGACGTCGGAGGAGTCGGTGCGCGGCAGAGGAAGATCGGTCGTGACCAGCGGATTCTTCACCAGCACGGGTCCGGTAGCGGAGAGAAAGACCTTTTGCCAGATGCCGGTGTCGCGGTCACGGATGGCGGGAATCCAATCCCAGCCGATTGTGGAGAGGAACGTGGGCCCATCGATGGCGGTGATGCCACCATTGGGGCCTACGCCGTCGCGCAAGGTGTGTTCGTGCGGTACGCCGGGGTGAGGTTGGGGCGCGACGAGCACTGCGACTACGGACTGCGCGCCCGGCTTCACATGCGAAGTGATGTCGAAGATTCCACGGATGAAGGCTCCGCGGGTCTCGCCGACTTGTACCCCATTGACCCAAATCGTCGAGGAGTAGTTGATGCCTTCAAAGGTGAGCCAGACGTGACGACCCTTGTATGTCCTGGGAATGTCGATCAATGTGCGGTACCAGTAAGGGGTGTGGCACAGGCTCTCGGGAATTATCTCGGGGCGGTTGTTCTCGCCGTAAAGAGGCTCCGGATACACATGATTGTTGACGAGGGTGGTGAGTACGGTGCCTGGAACCATAGCGCTGTACCAGCCTTCGGTTTTGAATCCTGAAGCGGAAACGTCTGCGCCCGGTTGCGGGACCTTAGCTGCGTCCTGCAATTGCCAGCCGGAATTGAGGACCACGGGCTGCGGAGGAGCTGATTCGGCGATTGAGAAGGAATACATAAATGGAAGCAGGAAGGAAAGGACCGAGAGGGACGAGCAGCCAAGGCGTATTTTCAATGAATCAATCTCCGGATTTCTTGAACGGTTTCATCGTCCGATTCGACGGACACACGGATTATAGAGCGGTTCCACCATTCTCGTGCCCTTTCTGGCATCGTGCAAGGTGGCATTCTCGTAAGGGGAAACACCACGTGAACGCAATGGGCTCGGGATAGAGAAATTGTGGAACCGCTGTAGTCTCGCGAAAACCGATTTGGCGGTGCGGCCTCTGCTCGCGCGCTGCGCGGCCGATACAATAACTTTGGCATGCAATTCCAGCGTTCATCCGGCATTTTATTGCACATCAGTTCGCTGCCATCCTACGGTGGCATTGGGGATCTGGGTCCTGCGGCGCATGAGTTCGTGGCTTTTTTGGCTGCGGCCAAACAACATGTTTGGCAGGTGTTGCCACTCTGTCCCACGGGATACGGGAACTCCCCCTATGCAGGGTCGTCGGCGTTTGCGGGTAATCCGTTTCTGATCAGCCTTGAGCTTTTGGTGGACTGGGGCTGGATTGCGAGCGACCGCATCGCCAGACTTGCCGGGCGGAGCGGATACGTGGACTTTGACGAAGTTGAGAAGAAGAAAGTGCCGTTGCTGTATGAGGCGGCTGGGAATTTTCTGGATCGCGGACCGCACGATCCTGATTTGGCCGGGCAGTGGCAGCGGTTTGAGCAGTTCTGTCACGCCGAAGAAAACTGGTTGAACGACTACGCTCTCTATGCCGAGCTGCGCCGCCAATATGGCACCGGAGCATGGACGGAATGGCCTGTGCCGATACGCCGCCGCGAACCGCAGGCGCTCGCGCAAGTGGCTGCAAAAAACGGCCGCGCGTTGGCGCAGGAGCAGGCGCTGCAGTTTGCGTTTGCGGTGCAATGGAACAATTTGCGCGCGGCCGCAGCACAGAATGCGATTCGTATTCTTGGCGACGTAGCGATCTTCGTCAACATGGATTCAGCGGACGTGTGGGTGCATCCGGAAATCTTTGAGTTGGACGAGGATTTGAAGCCGGTGCGGGTTGCCGGCGTGCCGCCCGACTACTTTTCACCGACCGGGCAGCGCTGGGGCAATCCGCTGTATCGCTGGGACGTGCTGGCTGAGCACGGGTTCAATTGGTGGGTGCAGCGAATCGCGCGCGCGCATCAGATTTACGACGTTATCCGTCTCGACCATTTTCGCGGATTCGAGGCGTACTGGTCGATTCCGGCCGAGGAAGAGACGGCGGTGAATGGGGAGTGGGTGAAGGCGCCGGGACTGGAGCTTTTTCGCGCGCTGGAGGCAGCCCTGGGGCCGCTGCCGCTGGTGGCGGAGGACCTGGGGCTGATTACGCCGGACGTGGAAGCGTTGCGCAAAGAACTGGCGATGCCGGGAATGAAGGTGCTCCAATTTGGCTTTGGCGATAAGGGCGCGCACATTCACCTTCCTCACCGGTTCACGCCCGACACCGTGGCCTACACCGGCACGCACGACAACGACACCACGCAGGGCTGGTGGAAAACGGCGGGCAAGGTGGAACGAAAGGCCGTTGAAGCTTATGTGGGTCCTGTACCGGTCCGCGATGGAATTGATCGGCCGGTTTGGCAGCTCATCCGCGCCACGCAGACGAGCGTCGCCGAGATGGCGGTCATTCCGGTGCAGGATCTATTGGAGTTGGGCTCAGAGGCGCGGATGAATACGCCGGCTGTGGCAGCAGGGAACTGGAGCTGGCGGGTGCCGGAGAAGAGCTGGACGCCTGAACTGAGCAAACGACTGGCGGAGATTGTTGACGTTACAGATCGGGAGAACGACCCGCTGGAACCGCCAGAGGCGAAGTCCGCATCTGAATGACATCGTGCTAACCATGGAAAGCACGGAGGTCAGATTGGACTCAGAACGGGCTTCATCCGGCGACGATCGTGCTCTTGCTTATGCCCTGCTACGTGTAACCCTGGGCTTGAACATTTTTATGCATGGGATTAGCCGCATTCTGGCTGGTCCAGCGGTGTTTGCGGGCACTTTGGACAAGATGTTTCAACAGACCCTGCTGGCTGGTTGGCCTGTGCACACATTCGGTCTTGCGCTTCCATGGATCGAGGCGGGACTGGGTTTGCTGCTTTTGCTCGGAATGCGCGCGCGCATAGCCCTGATTGGGGGTGCGTGGTTGATTGCGGTTCTGACTTTTGGGACGGCGTTGCGCCAGGACTGGGCGACCGCGGGGACGCAACTGATCTATGCCGCGATTTATGCAGCATTGTTGGCGTTTCACGGCTGGGACCGCTATTCCATTGACATCCTGCTTTCGCGAAACAGAAATCGGAGCTGAGGGGCGGGCGACGCCGGTGCGCGAGTTTGGCCCCGTGAGCCAACCTTGCTATGCTTGCGGCACATGGAAACTGCGGCGATTCAAACCCACGGGCTCACGCGAAGTTTCGGCGAGCTGACAGCTGTGGAAGAGTCACTCTGAGCGTGGCCTCGGGGCAATTCTTCGGCTTTCTGGGTCCCAACGGAGCGGGCAAGTCGACCACAATCAAGATGCTGACCGGATTACTGGAGCCCAGCGCGGGAACGGTGGAGATTCTGGGGCAGCGGTTTACCGCGGCCGCGCTTGAGTTAAAGCGCCAGATCGGCGTGGTTCCCGAGGGCATGGCGCTCCTGGGACGACTGAATGCTCCCGAGTATCTGCGCTTTGTGGGCCGCATGTATGGGCTGGACAGAGAGACGACGAATCGCCGCACCGAGGAGTTGCTGGAGTTTATGCAACTGGCGAATGAGCGCAGAAAACTGGTTACGGACTTTTCGCATGGGATGCAAAAGAAGCTGGCGATGGCCGCGGCGGTGATTCATGGGCCGAAAGTGCTTTTTCTCGATGAGCCGTTTGAGGGCGTGGATGCGATTGCCGCCGGGATGTTGAAGACCATGCTGCAAGGGATGATCCAACGCGGAGCGACGATCTTCTTGACCACACACGTGCTTGAGATTGTGGAGAGGCTGTGCAGCCACGTGGCGATCATTCACCAGGGACGACTGGTCGCGAATGGATCGATCGAAGATTTGCGGGCAGGCGTAGCGAGCGCTCTGCCGGGCGCGGCGAGCAGCCAGAAGCTGACGCTCGAGGAGATTTTTTTATCGATCGTGGGAGCAAGCGGCCAGGAGACGGCGCAGGAGTTGTCGTGGCTGACCTAGGCGCGGTGGGAGATAACGGGCTGACGGCGGATGGAGGACTCTTCAGCCGCCTGGCGTGGGCGCAGTATGTTGCGCTGGTGACGATGCGATGGCGCATGTTCGTTTTCGGCTTGCGTTCGATCCGAGGAATTCTTGAACTCGGCGCCAGCGGCATCGAGTTAATGATCTTTACATTCGTGGGGCTGGGACTGGGCATTGGCCTGGGCTTTGCTTCTTATGCGGTGGCGTCTCACGCCCTCTGGTCATATCTGCCAATCGAGTTTTGGGTGCTGTGCCTGGTCTGGCAGATGATTCCGGTGGCGCTAGCCTCATTTCAGGATCAGTTTGACCTGGGCGGGTTGCTGCGGTTCCCGGTGAGTTTCGGATCGTTTTTTGTGCTGTATGTGGTCTTCGGCCTAGCAGATGTTTCGACGATTCTAGGCTTGATGTGCTGTCTGGGGATCTGGATTGGTATCGCTTTAGTTCGGCCGGAGATAGTTGCGTGGATTTCGCTGGGGCTGGCAGGCTTCGCAATCTTAAATGTCCTGCTGGCCCGGGCCATACTTGCGTGGGTGGATCGTTGGCTAGCTCAACGGCGCACGCGTGAAATTGCAAGCGCGGTCTTTGTCTTGTTTGTGGTCGGGCTGCAATTGTTGAATCCTGCGTTGCGACAAAGAAACCTGGGGCAAATCCATCACGAGCAAAGGGCCGAGAACCAGCACAAACACGCGGAGGATGCCGGACCGTGGGTGAGAACTGCCGAGGCCGTGCAAGGTTGGCTTCCGCCCGGCCTTGCTGCGGGCGCGGTGCAGCATTCGGCAGAGCATAAGCCATTGTTGGCTGCGGGTTCGATGGGATTGCTGGGACTCTACGTGCTGGCCATCGGGGGCGTGCTTGCGGTGCGACTCCGCGCCGAGTTTCGTGGCGAGAATCTGGGCGAAGCGCCGAGCCGCCAAAAGGCAGAGCTCCGCGAAAGAGAATGGCTGCCGACTGGCGCCGGGCCCTTGTCTGCAGTGCTTGAGAAGGAGGTGCGAACTCTGTTGCGCTCGATGCCACAGCTCTACGCTCTGGGCGTGCCGGTAGTGATGGTTTTTGTGATCGGAAGCCTCTTTCGAAATGGTGGATCGGCAATGGGGCATTCGTTTCAAATGGCGCTGCCGGTGTGCGTTGCATACGGTCTGCTTGGGTTCACGCGCATCATCTATAACAACCTGGGTACCGAAGGCACCGGAATCCAGTTGTTATTTCTATTTCCGACGCCGATCAGGACGGTGATGCTAGCCAAGAATTTGTTTCACGGCATGTTGTACTGCCTGGTCGCGGTGGTTTCCGCGGTGCTGGCCAGCCTTCGCCTGGGTGTTGGCAGCGGCGCAGTGGTGGCGATCACTTTCGCATGGCTGGTGTTTGCCCTCCCCGCAAATCTGGCCGTGGGCAATGTCTTTTCACTGACGATGCCTTACCGCGTGAATCCAGGCCGGCTTACGCGCCAGCCGGGTTCGCAAGCCAACGCGCTTTTGAGCATGCTAATCCAGACGATTCTGCTGGGAGTGGGCGCCGGGGTCGTCGGACTTTGCACACTCATCGGCAGGATATGGCTGGCTGCGCCGATTTTGCTGGCACTGGCCGGGGTCGCGGTATTCGCCTGGATGCGTGTGCTGGCCAACGTAGACGCGATGGCTCGTGAGCACCGAGACGAACTGATCGCCACGCTGGCAAAGGGCGAATAGGCAACTCCTCGCCTGCAAAGGGCAATCTATCCATGGCATGAAGAATCTACTGCGCTCACAGATTGCTGTTCTTGCGTTTTGCCTGGTGGGATCCGGCTGCCCCTCCAGTGCGCAATCCTCGCCAACAGCCATCGCGATCGACGCCAAAGCTGTTGCGCGCCCATTTCCTCATTTTTGGGAGCAGATGTTCGGCTCCGGTCACGCGGTTCTGGCGCTGCGCGACGACTATCGCGGGGACCTGAAGGAAGTTCACGACCAGGTGGGCATGCAGTATGTCCGCTTCCATGGCATCTTTGACGACGAGGTTGGAGTGTACGACGAGGATGCAAAGGGCGATCCGAATTTCAACTTTACTTATGTAGACCAGATTTATGACGGGCTGCTGGCGAAGGGTGTACGCCCATTTGTCGAAATCAGCTTCATGCCCTATAAGCTGGCGGCGCATCAGTCGATTCAGGCCTTCTGGTATAAGCCGAACGTCTCGCCTCCGAAGGATTACGCGATTTGGGACCGGATGATCCGCGAGTTCGCTCAACACTTGATTGATCGCTATGGCATTGATGAAGTCGCGCGGTGGTACTTTGAAGTATGGAACGAGCCTAACATTGACTTCTGGGCCGGAGTCCCGAAACAGGCGACTTACTTTGAGTTATACGATCACACCGCTCGGGCATTGAAGCAAGTTAGTCCGAGACTTCGGGTTGGCGGGCCGGCAACGGCGGCGGCGCATTGGGTTCCCGACTTTATCGATCACGTTTACAAAGCAGCATGTGCCAGTCGATTTTGTTTCCACCCATGGGTATGCGGACGATACGGTGACGGACTTGTTCGGGACAAATGAAGATATCCCCATGCGTGATCGGGTTTGCCGCGCTGTGCAGATGGTGCACAGGCAGATTCACGACTCGTCCATGCCCACGCTGCCACTTATGTGGACGGAATGGAATGTCCCCTCTTATGCAGATATGAATGCACGCGATAACTGGTATGTGGGACCCGCGCTGGCTCGGGATATCAGTGAATGCGACGGCTCAGTCGACCTGATGTCGTTCTGGACCTTCGACGACGTGTTTGAAGAAGGCGGCGTACCTAAGGATCCGTTTCATGGCGGTTTTGGGCTGATCGCGTCAGGCAGAATCAGGAAACCGAGCTTCTATGATTTTTCGCTGATGCATGAACTTGGCCACGAACGGCTTGCGAACCCTGCGGACGACGTGCTGGTGACGCGGCGCAAGGACGGGACGCTGGTGATCGCCGCATGGAACCTAGTGGACATGGACAAGGTGTCGAGCGGTGTTCCAATCACTGTCCGGCTGAGCTTCAAGGGGGTTGCACCGGGAGCCAGGGTTTCACTCCAGCGCGTGGACCAAACTCACGGAAATCCGATGACCGCCTACCGCGCAATGGGCAGTCCTCGCTACCCGACACAGGCGCAGATCGAGGAAATGAATAAGGCCTCGACGTTGCCTCCTCCCGAAAAAGAGAGGCTCAAGGACGGCGTGCTTGAACTGACACTGCCGGTAAACGGTCTCGCGGTGATTGAACTTCCCGCTCGTTGACAGGGAAGTTCAGAAGCTGAATCGCGTCTGAAGTTGAACTGTGCGGCTGCCGAGCGCCGAGCGGGCCACGCCAAAGTCGCCGTTGACTGAGCTGACGGTACCGTCGGGGTTTACCGAACCCAGGGTGTTATCGATGCTGGACGTATTAATGTTCAGTTTGTTGAAAAAGTTGTAGGTGTCGACTCTGAATTCGAGCTTGGCACCTTCGCCAAGAACTCGCATGTTAGGAAATCCGAATGCCTTGGTGAGGGATGCATCCAAGTCGCTATAACCAGGACCAGTCAGGACATTACGATGAATTCCCGGCGTCGGCGGAGGAGCCGTTGCGGGGAAGGCAGGTCCGTTGACGAAAGTAGGCGGCGCGAAATACGTCGTTCCATTGCCCTTGTAATTCGGATTGGTTGCCTGCATAAATGCCGAGTTACCGGTGCTGCTCCCGGCTCCGCCGAGATAGGCGGCGGGACGCAGCGAGCTATATCCACTGCCGTTGTAATAGAGGCCGCCCGACGTGTTGGTGCCATAGACGGGGGTGAACGGGAAACCACTATGCAGGTTGAAGATGCCGCTGAGAGACCAGCCGCCAGCCACTTTCTCGGGCCATCCATTTCCGTTCTTGAAGAACACCGGCTGCCAGAGGCCGAAGAGCTTGAATCCATTGGCGACGTTATAGTCGGATCGCCCATAAGCGGCATGGGAGTTATAGGGATAGGGGTCTTCTTCATAGGGACCGGAGTTTTCATCCATTGCATTCGCCCAGGTGTATTGCACATCGAGATTGAAATGATGCGAGAAGGTGTGTCTCAAAACGGCGATCATGGCGTTGTAATTGCCTGTTCCGACATTGTCATAGTAATCGAGGAAATTAACAACGGGGTTGAGAGCGGCACCGCCGGCACTTGCAATCACGTTGAAGTTCGATTGCACAAGAAGGTGGCGCGATTGGCTTCCCTGGTAGCCAAGCGAAGCGACGAGGCTGTACGGAAATTGGTACTCCGCATCGAGAGAGTAGTGGTAGTTTGAAATGGTTTTGGGGTTCGAGGGAAAGCCCGTGACGGAAGTGACGCCGGTGAGCGGAAGATTGTTGGGCCCGAATGTGGTGATGGTTGCGGGGTTGGGTGCGTAGCCAAAGATGGAATTGGCGTTCGTGGCTGTCTCGTAGAGAATGCCCGGCGTATTACTGGTAGGGGTGGAACAGCAGAAGTTCTTGTTCACGGCATTGGGCGGGTTACCAAATCCGTTGGCAAGTATGGCGATTTCGTTCTGGTTATAGTTGATACCAAAGCCGCCACGCAGGACCAGCCTGTTCTCAGATTGCCTGGGCTGCCACGCGAAGCCAACTTGCGGCCCCCAATTGTTTTTCTGCGGGTTGTTGAGCGGCCCCCCCACATGAATATTCAATCCACTGAGCAGATTTGCGCCGGATCCGAATTTCAACACGTCCAGGTTGTTTTCTTTGGAGTAGTATGCGGCGAAATAAGACCAGCGAAGCCCCAGGTTGAGGGTGAGGTTGGGAAGAATCTTGTAGTCGTCCTGGACAAAGAAACCCCAGACGTTGGCACGGTTATCCTGACGATTGGAGAAAGGAACGCCGGTTGCAGAGTCGAAAAGTCCAGTCTCGCTGAAGGGGGCGTCATTTGCAAAGTCCCATAGATTGCGGAAGGTGAAGGAAGGGCGGGCCGCATAGACGGCGTTGTTGAGGTAATAGAGCCTGGTGAGATCGCCACCGGTTCTAATGTTGTGACGACCGAGGACCTTGGTGAGCACATCGTTGTAATCGTAGGTCCATTGATTCAAGTCGGTCGGTCCAGGGGCGCCGAAATACTGGAAGGAAGCACTGCCGAAAGCGCAGGCGGAACCTCCGCAGGAACTGTCGTTAACGTTGCCGATGTTATCCTGTGGCAGTCCGAACGGCTCCTGTGGATTGGAAGTAACCTCATCCCAGCGCCACCCGGCCGCATTGGCGCGTGCCTGATTCAGCAACGTCGGTGAAAAGGTGTGATTCCAGATAAGTGAAAAGGCATCGTTCACCTGCGTATGGTGCCAGAGGTTGGCTGCGCGCACTGGGCCCTCGAAGGTGGTATTGGAGAGCGGTACCCAATAAATGGCAAAGGCCAAGTGGTCCCGCGAGGTCAGGTTCGCGTCGAGGCGTCCGTTGTACTGTGACTGCGAGATCGATGTTGGATTCACAGTATTGAAGAAGCCGATATCGGGGACGCCGTCGAGGCCTCCACCCACGCCCGGGGAATTTGCCGACCCGCCGTAGGTTGGATCCTGCGTGCCGAGCGGGACGCCCTTCAACGGCGACCCCACGTCGAGACCGGACGTTGTGGTGATGCAGTTGACGCCTTCCACCAGACCGATTTGCGAGCAGGTGCGCTGAATCAAACTGCTGGCTGCAACACCTTCACCTTTGTGTCCAAGATATTGTGCCGCGATACTGCCGGTGGGCGCCGCGGTTTGATCGAATTGCGAAGTTTCATACCATCCCTGGGCGGTGGTGCTGGCGGAATAGGGGCTTGTTTCGTAATTGAAGAATGCGAAGATTTTGTTTCGCCAGATTGGTCCGCCCAAACTGCCACCGTAATTGTTGAAGCGCGACTCGTCTCGGTTGAGACCGCGCGAAGCTGGAGTGCCGGGGGTATCGGAGCCCAACCCGTTCCAACGTTGATATGCATTTAATCCGGGGCGTGACGCTTTGAAGAACGCACTTCCGTGGAATTGGTTGGTGCCGCTCTTGGAAGTGATCTCAATCTGGCCGCCGCTGAAGCGGCCCACCGATGCGTCATAGCTGTTGGAGACGATCTTCATGTCGCCGACGGAGTCTTCACTGGGAGTAATGACGGATGTGCCGCCCCAGACAGCGCTCACGGTGCTGATGCCGTCGATAGAAATACTATTCGTTTCGTATTGCCCGCCACGGGTTTGAATCTGGGGGCCGTTTTCCGTCGCGAAGATGCCGGCGTTAGAGCTGCTTGATCCGCCGGGGCCCTGGTTTCCCGGCAATTCGAGGCTGCCTCCGCTGCTTCCTTGCGAGGAATCGCCGAATACACCAGGCGTCAGCTGCGCCAGTTGAAACACGTCGCGATTGTATGAAGGGAAGTGCTGAATCTCATTACTGCTGATGGTGGAACTGACAGTAGCAGTATCTGTATCAAGCAAGGGCGCCGCGGAGCCGTTGACGGTAACGGTCTGTTGAGTGTTGCCTATCTGCATTTGCAGATCGAGTGCGTTAGGCTGCTCGGGAATGAGAACGACCTGCGAAACTACCTTCTTCTCGAACCCCTGCCTTTCGGCCTGGAGACGGAAGTGTCCAGGGGCAAGACCGTTGAAGGAATAGATTCCAGCGCCGTTGGATTGAGTGGTCAGCGCCTGGTTGGTTTCGTCATTGATCAGGGTCACGGTGACGCCAGGAATGACAGCGCCGGTTGAGTCTGTAACTGTGCCACGCAGAGAAGCCTGGAACTGAGCTATGGCGGGAAAAGAGATCGATAAGGCCAGCATTAGAAGCGTCGAGATGCGTATTGCTTTTCCAGGCGCAACGTCACGAAGATTTACTGCGTTGAGAACGAGCATGTCACTTGGTCCTCCCAAATTTTCGTGCTGAATTGCGTGCTTGCAGAAAGAAAGCGAGCGCGTTTCCAGCCTGCTCAAGGAGGCGGGCGGAGACTGGTGCTTTTCGAATCGCACCTCGACCGCCCCGGGCCAGGTTTGGCTATCCCGGGTGGACGCACGAACTTCTGCGCTGAGATTGATTCAAAACTGGGAGGAATGGTTGCCAGAGGGGATGGCGGACGTTTGCATGGAATGCAAAGCTTCGTGCATTTGACGCGCGCGAAACCGAATTACACGCGAGTTATGCGCCGGAGCAGGAGTCGGGATTAGTTCACTTATCGAAATGGGTTTCTGCTCGAAGATGTTCTCTGCGCTAGAACTTATAGCCTGGTTTGAGCTCGCACCGGTACACGGTGGCTTCATTTGTATCTGTAGCTTTTCTGGCAGTGCAGGTGGCCCAACTGAGATAAAGATCCGGCCCGAGAGGGAAGACCATGGACGCACCATTGACATCGGCCTCCAAGCTTACCCCTTCCTGCGTTGGCGGAACGGTAAAGTTGAGCACTTGGCCAAAGATGACGGGATAGGATTCGCGCACGCTCGAACTCATCGCCACATGGAAGACCTCAGCCTCCAGAAGAAACGTGGCGGTGTCTGACCAACTCAGAGCGGTGGCGGTGATCTTTCTCCCGCCGTGGATAAAACCGCTGTCATCAATGCGCGTGAAAGGACATGGGCCGGCAATGCAGGAAGCTCGCACGCTGCGAAACTCATTGTCCGGTCCGGCATCCAGGGACACTGAGCCGGAAGAGGCTTTCCAATTGCCATCAGGAGAACACGGCGCATGATGATTGCATGGTACGTTGGCCTGATTCACCGCCTGAAACACTCTGACCGCGCTGCCGATGTTTTCTTCTGTTTCCGTGTTGAACGTGTAGCGAACCCGGATATTGGAAATAACCGACACGGGACCATTCGGCCCGGCTTCGGCTTTCGCAGCGAGCGGTTTCATGGCGGCGACGTAGAGTTCTCTTGTGCTGAGCCGCAGGGCTGCCTGCACCGGCATGTTGAGAGTCTGGTAGCCAGGATTCTGGAAGTTGAGGTTGAGGGTTTGTCCCGGCCAGACCACCTCGGGGAACGTTATCCTGAAATACCCTGAAGCATCCGATTGCGTCTTCGTACTTGTGACGCCGTTTGACAAGGTGACAACGGCATCGGCAATCGGCAACTGCTTTCGTGGATCTTCGTCGCGGCGGATCACTGCGCCCTGAACTGACAGTGTCATGGGCCTCGGTCTCCAGTGACGCGTCTCAAGAAAAAGCAAAACAGACACGACGGCCGCGGCGACTCCGACAATGATCCAGACCACGAGTCTTCGATTCACTGCAATTCCACCCGCATCCTGCCTAATTTGACGCTTTTATGAGGTAAACTGCTGCCCAGACCGCTCACCGCGATGACCTTCAGCGCATCTTAATGAGGGGACCCGCATACACAGACTGTTTTTTGGGACCTGCGCGTTTGCGGCGCACATGGTTATCCAGGATCAAGCCGACAGAATGCAAAGAACGAGAATATCCACACTGATGAACGGGCAACGCGGCGAGATCTCTCGCCGGAAGCTGCTGCGCCAGATGGCTGGACTCTCTGTGGGTATGCCTTTGAGCCAAGTAACCTCGCTTCAGGGCTGGGCTGAGTCGGCCGCGCAGGTCAAGAAGGCCCTGCCGCGCAAGCTTTCGACGCCTTCAACCGTGCCCAGTTCGCTGTCTCCCCAGGATGATCAATTCCTGGAGGAACTGGAGCACAACAACTTCCTCTTTTTCTGGGAACAGGGCAATCCGCAAACCGGCTTGATCAAGGACCGTTGCAATATACGCGTCAACGATACCAGCATTGCCGCCAGTATCGCATCAACGGGGTTTGGATTGACCGCAATTTGTATTGGGGAGATGCGCGGGTATGTGAGCTACTCGGATGCACGCCAGCGGGTGATCAAGTCGTTGAATTTTCTTTGGCACAAGCTGCCCACGCATCGCGGATTCTTTTATCACTTTGCCAACATCAACACCGGCGAGAGGCTATGGGACTCTGAGGTGTCGTCGGTCGATACGGCCATTCTGCTTTGCGGTGTCCTGACCTGCCATCAGCATTTTCAGGACGAGACGATCAAGCAACTGGCTCATGCGATTTTCGATCGCGTGGACTGGACATGGCTATCGGAAGACACGAGACTGCTGTCGATGGGTTGGACACCTGAATTCGGATTTCTGCCGTATAAGTGGAATTACTATAGCGAACTGATGATGATCTATCTGCTGGCGATGGGGTCCTCATCGCATCCCCTGTCAAGCGATGTTTGGTTCGCCTGGAAGCGAACAATTTTCGAATATGACGGGCTGCGTTATGTGGGCTCGTTTGCGCCCCTGTTCATACATCAGTATTCGCAGGCCTGGTTCGACTTTCGCAACAAAAAGGATCGTTATGCGGACTACTTTCAGAATTCGATTATCGCGACCGATGTACATCGCCGCTTCTGCCTTGAACTGAATCCGCAGTTTCCCGACTACAGTAACGCACTTTGGGGCATATCCGCCTCGGATTCGGAAAAGGGATATGTGGTCTGGGGCGGCCCTCCGGCGATGGGCCCAATTGATGGGACGGTTGTTCCCTGCGCGCCCGGAGGCTCATTGCCGTTTATGCCGGACGCAACCATCCGGGTGCTGCGCACCATTCATGATCATTATCCCAATGCGATGTGCCGCTACGGCTTGGTGGACGCCTTCAATCCCTTGACCGACTGGTATGACACGGATGTCATCGGGATTGATACGGGAATCACCATGCTCATGGCTGAAAATGCCCGAACCGGCTTCATCTGGGACACCTTCATGAAGAATCCGGAAGCCCGGAGAGGGATGGAAATCGCTGGTTTTAAGCCCTACCAAGCGGCGCCGCCCCAGTTACAATAACGACTCCGAGTGCCGCAAGACCGGCTCACGGCGATTTTGTCAGCCGAGGGGGCCCGGCTGGCCGCAATTGTGGGTGCCGTCAGGGCGAACAACGAATCTGGTCCTGCATGCATCGCAATACAAGAATTCAGAAACCAGGCACCGCTTGCGGCAGAGCCTTCGGAGCACGTTGGTCAGAGATTCAAGCGCAGCGCGGAAATGCCGAACCCCTATGTAACTCGGCCGGACACGAAGGGATGCACGACCCCGAAATGAACGCCTCAACAACCGTCGGAGAACCTAGCGACAAGCCAACTGACCAGCCACGGGAGGCTAACAACGCCTGGTCCGACCGGCTGCGCGCGCTTTCCAACGTTCCGCCGGTCCTGAAGATACTGTGGGATTCGGGTCCGCAGGTGGTGAGCTGGGGCCTGGTGCTGCGGGTAATTTACGCCGCGATACCGTGGGGTATTGCGAAAGTGGCGGCGTGGATTATACAGGGCGTGGAGCAGGTGATCCGGCACGAGGGGTTGCGACCTCACTTCTGGCTCATGGTCGGGCTGGAAGTGGTGCTGGCGGTGCTGACTGCTGCCATTGGGCGGTTGATTGATTATTGCGATTCGCTGCTGGCGGACCGCTACACGAACTACGTGAGCATCAAAGTGATGCGCCACGCGGCGCAGCTGGACCTGACGACGTACGAAGATCCTTCCTACTATGATCGTCTGGAGCGCGCGCGGGTGCAGGCGACGGATCGCCTCGCGATGATCCAGCAGATGGGGCGCCTCTTCCAACAGGTATTGACAACCCTGATCTTTACCGCGACGCTGCTCTACTACTCACCGTGGCTGGTGCTGCTGCTGTGCCTTGGGGTGATTCCGTCCTTCGTCGGGGAGACGCATTTCGCATTCCTTGGCTATGCGAAGAACTTCCGCCAAACTCCGGCAAAGCGGCAGATGGACTATTTGCGCCAGGTGGGCGGCAGCAAAGAAGCGGCGAAAGAACTAAAGCTTTTCAATCTCAGCGAATACCTCACGAACCGGTTCGCAGCGCTTTCACAGAGGATCTACGAGGAGAATGTCGCGCTCTCGCGGCGAAAGCTTTTCTGGGGCGGCTTGCTGTCGATGTTGGGGATTTTGGGCTATTACGGCTCGTACGCGTACGTGATCTGGCGGGCAGTACAGGG
The DNA here is from genome assembly GCA_963800145.1 of uncultured Acidobacteriaceae bacterium. GTDB lineage: Bacteria > Acidobacteriota > Terriglobia > Terriglobales > Acidobacteriaceae > Telmatobacter. The sequence continues at coordinate 2,004,756 of CAWCZX010000003.1, forward strand.
GCAATACGAGATAGGGACCTTTGTGTTTATCACGACCGCGATTCAGCAAGCCAGCTCGAATCTGCAGCAGGTATTTTCGACCGCATCGGGAATCGCGGACCAAGCGCTTTTCCTGACGGACCTGCTGGCATTTTTTGAGATGCAGCCGACGGTTCAGTCCAAACCTGACGCATTGCCGGTGCCGAGTCCGATCCGCCTTGGCTTTGAATTCCGGAACGTCTCCTTTATGTATCCGGGAACCGAGCGGCGGGTTCTGAGCAACTTCAATTTCACGCTCAACCCAGGCGAACGCGTGGCATTGATCGGTGAGAACGGCCAGGGAAAGACCACGATCGTCAAACTCATTACGCGCCTCTACGATCCAACGGAGGGAGAGATTCTGCTGGATGGCATCGATCTTCGCGAATATGACCTTGCCGACTTGCACTCCGAAATTGGAGTCATTTTTCAAGACTTCATGCGCTACGAGATGACGGCTCGCGAGAACATCGAGATTGGCCGCGTTGAAGTGCCGCACACCGAGGAAGAGATTGAGTACGCGGCAGAGAAGAGCCTCGCCTCTGAAGTGATTGCAAAACTGGGTAACGGTTACGACCAGATGCTGGGCCGCCGTTTCGAAACAGGTGTGGATCTTTCGGGCGGGGAATGGCAGAAGCTGGCGTTGGCCCGCGCCTACCTTCGCGATGCGCAGTTACTGATTCTCGACGAACCCACGGCCGCGCTGGATGCGCGGAGTGAGTTCGAGGTCTTCCAGCGGTTCGCTGAATTGACCCATGGGAAGATGGCGCTGCTAATCTCTCATCGATTTTCAACGGTGCGGATGGCGGATCGAATTGTGGTGCTTGAAGGCGGCAAATTGGTTGAGGAAGGAAACCACGTTGATCTGCTGGCGCGAGGCGGCCGCTATGCAGCGATGTTTGAAATGCAAGCAGCTAGCTATCGCTGAGGTGCAATGACAGATACAGCAACATTTCCGCAAATGCCGCAACCGCTCGAAGGAGAGCTGCTGGAGCGCCTGCGCAAAGGTGCGCAGAACGCGGCATCGTGGGACGTGGTGCATCGGCCCGGAGCCGCCAGTACTTTTCCCGCGCGCGTTGCGGCCGCACGCGCAGCGCTCAAGCGGCTGCAAGCGGAACTGGCCCGGCTATCGGCTGTGCCGACGGGAGAAGGAGCGTCTACCGCCGCACTACTTGAGCTGCGGGCAAACGCCCGCTTGCTGCGCTCGGCGATCGCAGGCGTGTCTGGCCACGGGCGGGAGATGGCGCGCCTTCCGCGCATTATTTCCTCCACGCAAAAAGAGGAACCGCGCGTTGCAGCGATTGCCGCCGCGTATTTTCGCATTGTCAACGGCGAGTTCTCAGTCCCGACCTTCCAGACCTTTGTTCGAGAATTGCAAACGCGCGAACCGCTTGAAGTGGACGAATTGTGGAGCATCGCGGCATTTCTGAAGTTTATCGTGATTGAATCGGTGCTGGATAAGGCATCCGCGCTGGTGCGCTCGCCGGACTCAGCAAACAGTCATGTAGTTTCGCTGTGGCTCAAGAGCCTGCTTTCTGTCAGCAATGCCGACTGGACGTATCTGATTGAACCGCTGATTGTTTTCGATGCGACACTTCGCCAGGATCCGGCGGAAACGTATGCGTCAATGGATTTCGAGAGCCGTGAGTTGTACCGTAAACGCGTTGCATTCGTTGCCCGTTACTCGGATCTCACCGAATCTCAAGTGGCGCAAGCTGCCCTCGAACTTGCGCGCGAAGGAGCGGAGCACCCGTCGGACGACCCGCGTATTCAGCGTCGGCGCATTCACGTGGGCTACTACCTTATTGACAACGGATTTCATCAACTCGCAGCACGTGTCGAGTTCCACCCCCGCCTCGCCGACAGGGTTCGGATGATCATTCGAGGTCATGCGGACGACTTCTACATCACCGGCATTCAGTTCGTGGCAATCCTTTTCATTGCCGCGATTCTCTTTCCGATCTTGCCGGAGATCGGGGCATTCAGCAGTCTGATCGCCGTGTTAATGTTCATTTTGCTCCCGGTGACCCAATGCGCGGTTGACCTGGTTAATAACTGCATAACCGCGATCTTCGACCCGGAACCTCTGCCCAAGTTGGATTTCAGCAAAGGTGTGCCTCCCGCGTTCACGACCCTGGTTGTGGTGCCCACTTTGCTTCTGAAGGAAAGCCAGGTGCGGCAACTGGTCACCGAACTGGAGGTCCGATTCCTCGCTAATCGCGACCCCCACGTGCACTTTGCTCTTCTTACCGACCTTGCGGACTCTGTTTCGAAGCCGCACGCGAGCGACGCCCACCCTCTGGTTGACCTTGCAGTTCACCTGATTGAAGAGCTCAATGCGAAATACGCGAAGCGCAACAGCGGCGCTTTTGTGCTGCTTCATCGGCATCGCATCTTTAACGTGCGCCAAGGCGTGTGGATGGGTTGGGAACGCAAGCGCGGCAAGCTCCTCGACCTGAACAAACTTCTCACCGGGGAATTCGACGCTTTCCCTATCAAAGCCGGGCGACTTGAATTGCTGAGCGAGGTCCGGTACGTGCTTACGCTCGATTCCGACACTCAGTTACCACGGAAGAGTGCGGCAAAACTTATCGGCACGATGGCACACCCACTGAACCAGGCGGTGATCGACCCGATACGGCGCGTAGTCGTCGCGGGATATGGGATCCTGCAGCCCCGCGTGGGCGTGAGCGTCAGCTCGGCTTCTCATTCGAGAATGGCCGCCATCTATTCCGGACAAAACGGATTTGACATCTATACACGCGCCAGCTCGGATGCCTACCAGGATCTCTACGGCGAGGGGAGCTTCACCGGGAAGGGCATCTATGAAGTAGCTGCTTTCCATACCGTGCTCAACGCCCGATTTCCGCGGAATTCGCTACTGAGCCACGATCTCATTGAGGGTGCCTACGCGCGCGCGGGCCTGGCTACCGATATTGAAGTCATTGACGATTATCCCTCGCACTGGAGCGCCTATTCTCGCCGCAAGCATCGCTGGGTGCGCGGAGATTGGCAGATCGCACAATGGTTATTCGCCAGAGTTCCAAATGAGGCAGGAAAATGGGTGCAGAGCCCCATCTCTTCGATCTCGCGCTGGAAGATCTTCGATAACCTGCGCCGCTCACTCGTTGAACCTGCCACCATGGTCTTGTTCGTAGCTGGCTGGCTTGGACTTCCCGGCGGTCCTCTGTACTGGACGATCGTTTCGCTGATTCTTCTTTTCTTTCCGCCGATCGTCCAATTGATGTTTAGCTTCACTCGCGCGCTCGTGAGTGAAAACAAGGGTCGGGCCGGCGAAGTGTTCTCTGGATTTCGGAATGCGATGCTGGTCGCGTTGGTCAACCTGGCACTTCTGCCTCACCAAACACTGCTTTCAATAGACGCGATTGTCCGTGCGCTTGTCCGGCAATTCATCACCGGTGAACGGTTGCTGGAATGGGAGACTGCGGCCCAGGCTGAGGACCGATCAGCGAAGCGTGGACCGGTTGACCGCTACCTCGCCCTCACGCCGCTCGTGGCGATCGCCATCGGCGTTGTGGTTTACTTCGCAAGGCCACGTAGCGACGCAGTTCTAGTGGCGGCGCCCATTCTGTTGTTGTGGGCCTGCGCCGGCAGTGTGACCAGTTGGCTCGATGCGCCGCCGCAAGAAGAGCAAAGGCGCCTTAGCGGAGGAGAAGAAGCTTTTCTGCGGGGTCATGCTTTGCGGATCTGGCGCTACTTTTCGCAATTTGGCGGAGAGAATCACAACTACCTTATTCCCGATAATGTTGAGGAGCAGGGCCTCAAAGAGGCTCCGCGCGTCTCGCCGACCAACATCGGCCTTCTGTTAAACGCCCGCCAGGCTGCCTGCGAATTTGGATTCCTGACGGTTCCAGAATTCGCTACTCTGACCGAACACACTCTTATCACAATCACGAAGCTGGAAGCGTTTCGGGGGCATCTCTTCAACTGGTATGACACGCAGACGCTGAAGCCGCTGGGCGATGCACCTTTTGTTTCTTCCGTCGATAGCGGCAACTTTGTCGCTTCGCTCTACACTTTGCATTCGGGCGCACTTGAACTGATCAAGCAGCCGTTACTCTCGCCCCATCTCTTCACGGGCTTTCGTGCATATTGGCAACTCATGCAATCGCAAAAGGCGCTGCCCACATCGTTTGCGCGTTTTGACCTGCCGGGGACTCACTCCTCGGTTGCCGACTGGATTACATGGCTGCCAACCGCCTCTGCCGCTTTGTCAAAGGTCCCTTCTGCGTCCGATACAAAATTTGAAAGGGGCGACCCATGGTGGTTCAATGAGGCGCGGAAGCGCGTGGATGCGATGCAAACCTTGCTTCGCGACTACATGCCGTGGCTCATGCAGGAATACGCACCTCTCCTCAAATCGCTCGAAGTTACGCGGAAGGCGGAAGCCCATTCGCTCTCGATCGACAAGGCCATCGTTTTTGCTCAAAGTCTGGATGCAAGTCTCGCCGGGTCAACGGAATCCTACGCGAACGATCAGACGCTCCTCAGAATGGGTGAACAACTCCGCGAGGCGTTACGTGCTGCAATGCGGAACCTACGCATGCTGGTCGCGGCCCTTCAAGCGATCGCGCAGAACGCAGAGCGCATGGCGGATGAAACGGAGTTCGCATTTCTGGCCAATCCGGGTCGCCAGATTCTTTCCATCGGATACGACGTGAGGGGACAGAAACTGCATGAAGCCTGCTACGACCTGCTCGCCTCAGAGGCTCGCATTGCCACGTTTCTTGCCGTAGCTCGCGACGATCTTCCGCAGCAAAGCTGGGGGAAGCTGAGCCGCGACCACACGCGCGCCTTCGGAAAATTCATACTGCTCTCGTGGACAGGCACGATGTTTGAGTACCTGATGCCCGCCCTGTGGATGCGCAGCTATCCTGAAACCCTCATCGGCCATACCCTGGCCGCCTGCGTGGAGGTGCAATGCGCGTTCACGCGATCTATCGGCGTCCCATGGGGCATCTCGGAATCGGGAGATGCGAAAAGAAATGATTCGGGGCACTATGGCTACTTTGCATACGGGATCCCGCAAATCGCTCTTTGGGTCGAGGCTACCGGAGGTCCGGTGATTTCGCCTTACTCCACCTTTCTCGCGCTGGGGGTTGAAACCACAGCGGCCGTCCACAACCTGCGGCGGATGGCGTCGGCAGGCTGGGTTGGCGCATTCGGATTCTATGAGGCCGCGGACTACGTCGTTTCTCCGGGCAAGACCGTTCTTGTTCGCGAATGGATGGCACACCACCAGGGCATGGCGCTTCTTGCCCTGGTCAATTTGCTTCACGGTCATGTAGTGCAGCGGTGGTTCCATGCAAATCCTTTGATTCAATCAGCCGAATTGCTGCTGCATGAGTTGGCGGTGAGCAAGGGCGTCCTGAAAGCGAAGTTGAAAGAATGATGCGCGGAAATACTGGCAGCAAGTGAGCCACGATTGCTGCCCGGGTTACCAGCGCTTGAAATGATCCGGTTTATTCAGACCATGGGGCGTCCGGGCCTGAGATGATAAGAGGGTATTTCCGACAAGAGAGAGCCTTCAAAGGTAGAACGAACTCACGATGCGTCGTGTCGCGCTTATCTACAATCCGGCGTCTGGGCAGTATTCGGCGCGACGCGCCGGTCATTTGCAGGGTGTACTGGCAGAACTTCGCAAAGCCGGGGTCGAGGCGGACGCGCTGGAGACAAATGCGCCTGGAAGCGCGGGAGCGCTGGCAAAGCTGGCCTTGCGCAACCGCTACGACACTGTGATCGCCTGCGGGGGCGACGGCACCGTCCATGAGGTGCTGCAGGTCTTGGTGGGGACGGACGTCGCGCTGGGCGTGGTGCCGCTGGGCACAGCCAATGCCTTGGCCCAGAACCTTGGCCTGGGCGGGTCGCCGGTGAAAGCAGTACGCCAACTCATCGCGGCCACACCGACGCAGATCCCGGTGGGCCGCATCTTCTACAAAGACAGTGCCGGGACGGAGCAGTCGCGGTATTTTACCGTTGCGGCAGGCGTCGGCGCGGACGCTCTGCTGATGTCGCGGCTGGACGCGGAACTGAAGCGGCGCCTGGGGTACGCCCTCTACATCGTGGAGGCCTTTCAGGTCTGGGTGATGAGCCCTTTTCCTCTATTCAAGGCGGAGTTCATCGCAGAAGGAATGGTTGAACGGCGCACGGAAGAAATGTCGCAGCTCCTGGCTGTGCGAGTCCGTTCGTTCGGGGGCGTGCTGCGAAAGCTGGCCCCGGGAGCCACACTGCGTAACGGCACCCTGACCCTGGTGGCTTTCAAGACGCGCAGTCGTTTCCAATACTTGAAGTTTTTGCTGGCGGTGATCGCCGGTCGTCACACATTCAAAAACAGAGTGGAACTGCTGGAAGCGATCGCCGTGGATTGCCGGCCTCGAAGCGGCTCGCGCGCGACGGTGTACGTGGAAGCCGATGGAGAAGTGCTGGGCACTTTGCCGGCGAGGCTCGAAGTGGCGACGGAAAAGCTTAAATTATTGATCCCGCCAAATGCTGAGCCGTGAGATGGAATACAGAGTTCCATTGTTGATGTAGTTGGTCCTACCCGCGCGACCGGGCTTGCGATGGTGAAGAGCCAAAGCGAATCTACTCTTCGCTTGACTCGTAGCAGGCGCGCGATGATTTACAGCGGGAGAGATGGACGAAGTGCTCGTCCGGACCGGCTGGACCCATCGTGCGCAGACACCAGTAGGTTGAAGTGGTATCGACGCCAGGGAGCCATGACTCGGCATTCTGCGGCGAAGTGCCATAGGGATTTTTGGTTCGGAGACACCGGCAAGGCTGTGGAGAAAGTTCGGTGGTGTTCATGCGAAAAATCCTTTCTGCTCGCCTGGGCAAGCTGTGTGCACACGCACGCGGATCGTGGTTAACCGGCGGCGCTTCGGTCGCGGTCCATCTGTCCGGCGGCGAGCAAGATGGTGCGGTAGATGGCGACTGGAAAAAGCTGCACCTTATAGGCATTCATTGAGAGCGGCATAGCGTTCGTCATCGAAGCCCGTCCGGCGGCGCGTGCGGTTTCCGGCGTGATGGGCTTGCCGGTGAGTGCGGCTTCGGCTTCGGTTGAGCGACGCACCACGGGCGAAGCGGCGCCCATGGCAACGACGGCGCGGCGACAGATGTTGCCATCCATCTGGAGCACGATGCCGGCATCGGCATTGGCCCAGTCGTGGCTCTCCTTCTCTCCATATTTCTGGTAGGCGGATTTGGTGCCGGGAGCGGGTTTGGGAATGTGGATGGCAGTCAGCAACTCATTGGCCTCCATGACGTGAAACTTTTGCGGATTAGCGTCGGGCCGAATGTAAAAGTCCTTGATTGCCACGGTGCGCTTGCCTTTTGCGGCGGAGGTCAGTTCCACGCTTGCGTCAAGAGCGAGCAACGCGACTGCTCCCGACGAAGGCGCGACGGCGGGACAACCTCCGTAGTCCATGATGGCGTGGTATTGATTGAGGCCGGAGAAGGCAAAGCAGATGTCCTTGCCTTTGCGCAGACACTGGAAGTCGGCGGAGCGAAAATACCAGCACTGCAACTCCTGCAGCAGATTGCCGCCGAGAGTCGCCATGTTGCGGATGTGCGGTGTGGCGGCGTGTCCGCACGCGTCGGACAAGACGGTGTACTGCGAACGGATCGTGGAGTCATCGGCCACTTCGGCAAGCGTGGTGAGCGGGCCGATGGTGAGGCCCTGGGGCGTGGCTTGAATGCCGCGCAATTCGGAAATGTTGCGGATGTTGACAAGGCGCGTGGGGGTATCGGTGCCGTTCTTGAGGCGATCAAGAAGATCGACGCCTCCGGCTTTGACGACTGCGCCGTCTTTCAGTTGAGAAAGCGCGGCCTCGACGGTAGAACAATCCGCGAAAGAGAAGGAGTTCATAGGGCCTCCATCATCGGCTGGGGCTGGTTGAGAGCTGCGAGCACGACGGCGGGCGTCATGGGTAATTGACGGATGCGGACGCCGGTGGCGTTGTAGACGGCGTTGCCAATCGCGGCTCCGGCGGAGATAATGCCGGCGGCTTCGCCGATACCGGATGCGTCAGTGGAGCTTTGCCCGATGTAGGACTCGGTCAGAATGACCTCAATCTCGGGAATTTCGTAAGAGCCGGCGATTTTGTACTTGTCCAGGTTGGCGTTGACCATGATGCCATAGTTGGGATCGAGGAGACGGTGTTCGAAGAGCGTGTACGAGATACCTTGAATGACGCCGCCGTTGATCTGGCTCATGACCTGGTTGGGGTTCATGGGGCGACCGCAATCATGGACGGCGAGGACGCGCTTCACGTGGATGCGACCTGTTTCAGTGTCGACGGCGACCTCGGCGATGTCGACGCCACCATACGTGTCGACCTTTTTCGGCGCGTAATCGGGGATGCGCCTCGCCTGGGCGGAAACCTCTTCGGTATTCATTTTGCCCGCTGCGGCGCGGAAGGGAATGGGCTCGAATTTACTGGAGGCGCTTCGCACCATACCACCCGTCAATGTGAGATCCGAAGCAGGGACGCCGAGAGCGGGAGCAATGCCCGCGAGGAATTTCCGCGAGGCTTGCCAAGCGGCATCACGGACGGCTGGCGTGAGAGAAGCGGTGGTGACGCTGCCGCCGGAGTTGGGGCCGACGGGATAATTTGTGTCGCCAATCTTCACTGAGACCTTGGCGGGCGGGACGCCGAATTGTTCAGCGAGAATCTGCGCGAGGACCGTCTTGATGCCGCTGCCGATGTCCTGCACGGCAGAGAGGACTTCGACGGATCCATCTTTGTGAACGCGCACTTCGGCGGCGGATTCCATGGTGAGGTGACGGTACCAGACTGACTGTGAGAGACCGATGCCGCGCTTGACGGGGCCAGGATCGGCGTTAGGGCTGGGATTGCGCGACTTCCAGAGCGCACTTTCGCGGATGATCTGGCGCTGCACGCGCCGCACGGGATTCTCGTCAATGTGGTCGCGCAGATCGAGAAGGTCCATGTTGAGACGTTCGGCGAGTTCGTCGATGGACTGTTCCAAAGCGAACGCTCCCTGTGGATGACCGGGGGCGCGAAATGCGGCCGCAGGACCGGCATTGATGAAGACGTCGTTTTCTTCGGTGTGGAGCGTGGCCCACTTATACAAGTTGGCTGCAGGACCGGCGCATCCAGCTCCAGTGCCGCAGCCCGCGGTGCCAAAGCTGATGAGCTGAATTGCAGTGATGGTCCCGTCTTTCTTTGCGCCAATGCGGAGGCGCTGATCGGAACTGGGACGGTTGCCGACGGAGAGGTGCTCCTCTTCGCGGTCGAGCATGAGGCGGACCGGCGCTCCTGTTTTGCGGGAGAGCGTGGCCGCGACAACACCCGGATTGCCTGCGCCAAATTTTGCGCCAAATCCACCTCCCATGTATTCGGTGATGACGCGCACCTTGGATTTGGGGAGATGGAAAAAACCGGCAAACTCTTCGCGCACGCTGGCGGTTCCCTGCGTCGACGCATAGACGGTGAGCAAGTCGGGTTTCCAGTCAGCGACCACGCCGTGGGTTTCAAGCGCGGAGTGCGTTTGAACCTGGGTGACGTAACGCGCATCCACAATCACATCGGCATCTTTGAATCCCTGTTCGGCGTCGCCCTGTTTGCGGACGGAAGGGCCATGGACATTGCCTTTTTGAGGCGTCGCGCCTTCGCTTCCGCCTCCGCCTGCAGTCCCGGCCTCGTCGGCCGCACCGGGAAAGACGAGCGGCGCATTCGGCTCGCGAGCCATCCTTTCATCCACGACGAAAGGAAGCGGCTCGTACTTTACCTTGACCTTGGCAGCAGCTTCTTCGGCGGCCTGTGGAGAGATGGCGGCCACTGCGGCCACTGGTTGGCCGGCGAAGCGAACGATCGGATATTTCACCCGTTCCAGGTTGGGGTCGCGCAGAACGGCAGAGCCAAGAAACGATTCGATAACGTGCACACCCTTCACGCCAGGGTGGCTCTCGGCAGCGGACGTATCGATGGAGACAACCTTTGCGTGCGGCACCGTGGCATTCACAAAGCAGGCGTAAAGCATGCCGGGCAACTGCACGTCGAAGGTGTAGCGGGCGCGCCCTGTCACCTTGGCATGGCCGTCCCAGCGCTCCGGCGACTTGCCAATGAATTCGAGGTCCTTGTTCACGGGCAGAACGGGCGGCTCCGAGGCGGGAATCGTGCGCTGTTCTTCGTGCAGGGTGTAACCGGGGACGCCGATCGGCACACTGACAGTTTTCGTCGCGGGCGCAGCGGAATCGGCTGCGGCGCTCAGAACGGCATCGGGAATGTTGTGCAAGATTTCGGTCGCCATGTGTCTCTCTCCTATGCCTTCTGGCCGGCCACGTCAAGCGTCGCTGCAAAGATCTTGGGATAGGTTCCGCAACGGCATAAATTACCGCTGACTGCGTAGCGAACATCAGCTTCGGTGGGATGAGGATTCTTCTCAATGAGCGCGGCACAGCTCATGACCATCCCCGGCGTACAAAAGCCGCATTGCATGGCGTCGTGGCGGACGAAGGCGGCCTGGACGGGATGCAATTCCTCGCCTGTGGAAAGGCCTTCGATGGTGGTGATCTGATGGCCGACTGCGTCGATAGCCAGTGTCATGCAGCTGTTCACGGGCATTTTGTCGAGCCACACAGTGCAACTGGAGCAGACACCGCGGTCGCAGCTGATTTTTGTGCCGGTCATGTTGAGGTGGATGCGCAAGGCGTCGGCCAGCGTGGTGCGCGGCTCGATTTCGAGGGCGTGGTCCTTGCCATTGATCTGCAGTGCGACACGGAAAGGCTCGGGGCCGAATTCCTTTACGTCGCTGCGGGTGCCTGCAACTTCGCGGGAAAACCCTTGCACTCCATCGATAAGTGCGGTGCCCGCGGCGGTGATGCCTGCGCCTTTGAGAAAACCGCGACGTGTGATGCCTGCGGGCGAAGAAGGGGGAGATGAAGCGTCTGGAAGTTTTTTAGGGGGTTCTTGACCTGACATGCCTTCCTCCTTGACTGGCGTGAAGCGGAAATGACCTTATCGCCTGCGGAACGGCGATTGGAAACGGATGACGTGCGAGCGCACTCAACGTTGATGAAATGCTGGCGAAAGTTGCAAGCGATGCAATGCTTCGGCCTAAGCGAGCGTAACGCGTGGAGAAGTCGCCCGACCCGCCAACAGTATAGGCGAGCACGCCGGGGGCGCGGAGGTAAATTTTTCATAAGGTGAAAAGCTTTTCATCTGAAATAAGAGACGCCAACCTGCAGATTTCCGGGGCTTGGACGGATTCACAGTTGAGGGTATAGAGGCGGGACCAGACACCGATGTCGACTGATCACGAACATTCCACGGACTTTTAGGAATCACCGCTGATGGTTTGCGCCTCAGCGGACGAGGTCTGTGAACCGGCAACGCGCATCTTGGTCGCTGCGGCTTCAATTTCGCTGTCGATCACCGCGCCGAGAAGAATCATGAGGCCCGTGAGGTAGAACCAGGTAAGCAGAATCATCACCGCGCCGAGAGAACCATAGGTCACGGGAAAAGTATTGAAATATTGGAGATAGACGCGAAAGGCAAGGGAGGTGAGCAACCATCCGAGGATGCCGAAAGCAGCGCCTGGTGTGAGGAACCGCCAGCGGCGTGATTTAACATCCGGAGCCCAGTAATTGATGAGGGAGAACGAAAGGGCAAGGAGGGCGATCGCCACAGACCAGCCGAGTATTTTGGCAGCAACGGCAGCAATGCCGGCGAGAAGCGGAAACTGGATCCTTTGGTGAAGGATCCGCGCGACCATGCTTTCTCCAAAGAGAGAAGCGAGAATGAGCGTGACAACTACGGAGAGGATCATCGTAAGTCCAATGGCATCGAGGCGGGCTTTGAGGAAAGAACGTGTGTCTTGAATCTTGTAGACATCGCTCAGCGTGTCCTGGATGGCGGAGATTCCGGCTGACGCAGACCAGAGTGCGCCGATGAGACCAAACGTAACCTTTCCAGTAGTAGCAGTAGCTGTGATCTGGTTAAAGGTTTCCAGGACCGTTCCGAGGGCGACTTTTGGAATTACCAATGCGAGGTAATCCAGAAGCCTGCCATAGATCTGGTGGGCGGAACGAGCGGCCAAGCCAAAAATTGAACTGGCGCAGAAGAGCGCAGGGAAAATGGCGAAAAAGAAGTAAAACGCGAGTTCGGCGGCATGTCCCAGCAAACGATCCGCGATCAGGGAATTCCAAGTGCGCTTTGCCAGCACCCGAAGGGGTATAACCTGAAGATCCGACAATAAGTGGAGCGCGGTCGGAGCCACTAATTTGCGGGCACGGGCTGGATGTCCCCTCAGTGTCTGATCGTTTATGAGATGCGGCCCATTCATGATTCATCCCCGACTCCTGGAGTTGTTTCAAATCAAACTGCTCTCGCTGTGCTAATGGATGCGGGACATGGATGAAGCGATTGCCCGCCTGCCGACACTTACTGCATAAGCCTCGCAGAAGTGGGCGGCCGATCCAAGGCACACCATCAAACCAACGATCATCGCCCCGCATCAGAGACTGTAGGGTATCGTGTGTGTTCCACCGCTCAAGCAGTCCTCTCAGGCGTTTTCAGAACAAGCGCCCAGCCGATCGTTTGTTTCGGGGCTTGATTTGTGTTTGCCTGCTTTGGATCATCGAAACGCACATTTTCGCCCAGACTTCACAACAGGCATCCAACCAGGTCCCGAAGACTCCGCCGGGCGCAGCCCAACTGCTTTCAGCGTATGAGGGGCAAAACGTTACGTCTATCGAGATCGCGGGGCGCCCCGAGTTAAACTCCTCACAGTTCGCATCGCTCTTCTCGCAAAAGGCAGGCCAACCGTTTTCAAAGGACAAGGTCGATCAGACAGTAGCGGCGCTGAGAGCGAGTGAAAAATTCGTCGACGTCCGGGTTGAAGTGCAGGCCGAAGCCCAGGGTGTTCGCGTTGTGCTGGTGCTTGAACCTGCCGTGTACTTCGGGATTTTCCGGTTTCCAGGAGCCGCCCGATTTTCCTATTCCAGGTTGATTCAGGTCGCCAATTACACGCCCCAAACTCCATTCAACGCAGCCGATGTTGAACAGGACCGACAGAACCTTGTGACTTTTTTTCGTCAGCAAGGGTATTTTCTGGCGGAGGCAAATTCGGCGGTTCAATTGGATTCCGCAAACGGGCTTGCCAATATTCTGTTTAACGTCACATTGAATCGCAAGGCCAGGTTTGGCGACATCAAGATCGAAGGCGCGATGACTGAGCAAGCGGCGAAGCTGAAGCAGAGCTTGCAGACGCGATGGGCGCGTTTACGCGGAGTTGCGATTCGTCCAGGACGCGTCTATTCCTACTCCACACTTTCAAAGGCGGCGAAATACCTTCAGGCCGGGCTGCAGAAACAAGGGCGGCTGGGAGCCGATGTCACGCTTTCAGGATCTGAATATAACCCGCAAACAAAACGGGCGGACGTGTACTTCAACGTCAACCCGGGGCCCACGACTCATGTCGAAATCGAAGGCGCTCACATTTGGAGTTGGACGCGCAAATCATTGCTGCCCATGTATCAGGGTGTTGGCGTCGATGCAGAATCGGTGCAGGAAGGGCAGCGGGCGCTGGAATCCTTTTTCCAATCGAAGGGATACTTTGACATCAACGTACAAGCTCATTTTAAGAGAGAAGGTAAAACCACCAGGATCGTTTATCAGATTTCAAAGGGAAAGAAACACAGAGTCGAAGCCATCAAGATCGCGGGAAACAAACAACTGCCAACGTCCGAACTCGCTTCTCACGTGACGATAGAAAAAAGGAGGTTATTCTTTCCTGGGAAATTCAGCGATGAGCTCTTGCGCACAAGCGTGAAGAACCTTACAGCGGTGTATCAATCCCAAGGCTTCAGCAGTGCCAGTATCGCCGAGGACGTGACGAGAAACGGAGGAAACATCACGGTATCTTTCCGGGTGACAGAGGGGCCGCGCGACATCGTGGATTCACTCAAAATCGAGGGCGCCGACACATTCCCGGAATCGGAATTCGCGCCGGGGGGCCTGAAACTTGCGCCTGGCAAACCCTATTCGCAAGCCCTGGCCAACGCGGATCGCGCCAATATCATTGCACATTATTTGCAGGCCGGATACCTCACATCGAGTTTTCGCGAGACCGCAGCCGAGGTCTCGAAATCCGATCCTCACCGCATCCAGGTGGTGTACCACATCTATGAAGGGCCGAGGGTATTTACAGGGGAGATTGTGACCCTGGGAAGGTCGCGTACCCAGCAGCGCCTGATCAACATGAATGTGTCTTCGATCAAACCGGACCATCCGCTCACAGAGACGAATTTGCTTTTGGCCGGGAGCAAGCTCTACGACCATGCAGGCGTTTTCGATTGGGCGGAAGTCGACCCCAAACGGGAGATCACTACGCAGACGAAAGAAGACGTGCTGGTTAAGGTTCACGAAGCGAAAAGAAACCAAATGGCGTACGGATTCGGCTTCGAGGTGATCAATCGAGGTGGGAGCGTACCATCCGGAACTGTGGCCCTTCCCGGGCTTCCTCCTGTGGGACTGCCGTCGAACTTCACGACGAGCCAGGTGACTTACTACGGACCGAGGGGCTCATTCCAATACACGCGCAACAATTTGGGAGGGAAGGGCAATTCCCTCTCTGTTACCGGGTTCGCGGGACGGCTGGACCAGAGAGGCGCGGTCTTCTATATCGTTCCCGAGTTTCGCTGGTCGCGTTGGAAGTCTACGACTTCGATTTCCGGCGAGCACAACGAAGAGAATCCAGTCTATTCATCGCAACAGGAGCTTGCCAGCTATCAGATTCAACGCAGTCTCGACAGTGCGCAAAAGGACACTCTTTTTCTCCGTTACAGTTTCAGTCAAACAGATCTGACTCGCATCGAGATCCCGGAGCTCGTGCCGCCCGGCGATCAACATGTGCGTCTCTCGACGTTGGCTGCGAATATCACTCGGGATACGCGTGACAACCCGCTAGACGAGCATAAGGGCGTGCTGCAATCGATCGAAATTAACTTCAACTCAACCAAGCTCGGATCGAGCGTCGACTTTGCGAAGCTCACGGGGCAGGCAGCCTTCTACAAACAGCGCTTCCACGGAATCGTGTGGGCCAATAGCCTTCGCATCGGCTTAGAGCAACCCTTTGCCAACAGCAGCGTACCACTCAGCGAGGAGTTCTTTTCGGGGGGCAGCAATTCGTTGCGCGGTTTTCCGCTGGATGGGGCAGGGCCGCAGCGCCAGGTGCCAGTTTGTAACAGCGGGACTAACACGGATTGCAGCCTCATCCAGGTTCCCAGCGGCGGCAACGAGTTGCTCATCATCAACTCGGAAGCGCGTATTCCGGTACCTCTCAAGAAGGGTCTGGGCATTGTTCCTTTCTATGATGGCGGCAACGTGTTTCCAATTGTGGGATTTCATCAGTTTCTTTCGCTCTATAGCAATAACGCGGGTATTGGGTTTCGCTATGCGACGCCGGTTGGCCCAATCCGGTTCGATATTGGACGAAATCTCAACCCAATTCCAGGGGTGCAAGCGACACAATACTTCTTCAGCATTGGACAAGCGTTCTAAGAGGTTTTGATGAACACATCTGTTGGGACCGGGAATTCACCCAATTCACGTCGGCGGAGCGCATGGCGCAGAATAGCCGCCTGGATCGGAATCGGCTGGATTGCAGCGACGCTGGTGGCTCTTGTGAGCATTGCATTCCTGTTCAACGATCCCCGATTTCACCAATACCTTCTACGCACGGCGGCAGCGAAAGCAAGCGAAAGTCTTGGCGTCAAGGTGCAATTGGAGGATTTCGCTTTTCATTTTTCGGCGCTGAGTGTGGACCTCTATGGCGTGACCGTGGATGGAGCGAATCCGTATCCGAATCCGCCCCTGCTCCAGGTAGATCATGTTCAAGCGGGGGTGCGTGTGGTGTCCATTTTGCACCGAGCCTGGTATTTCGATAACCTTCGCATTGATCGGCCCGTTGCGCATGTATTCTTCGATGCCCACGGCGCATCGAATATTCCTTCGTTCCAGCACAGCGGGAAGAGTAATAGCCGGACAAGCGTGTTTGATCTCGGCATACGACATGCTTTGATTGATAGAGGAGAAGTGTATTACAACGATCGGCCCGCCGATCTTGCGGCGGACCTACATGATCTGGAAGTTCAAGCCTCATTTAATGATCTGCTTAGGAAATATTCCGGCAAGTTGCGGTACGAGAACGGGCGGCTGGTGTATGGCGCGTTTCAGCCGGTCGCGCATAGTTTTGAGGCGCAGTTTGAAGCAACGCCGGACACTCTCGATGTTACCGAGAGCAAGGTGACCTTTGGCGACTCGCAGGTCGCTCTATCTGCCAAATTGCGCAATTACAATCAACCGGATGTGCAAGGGCGCTACGACATTACGGTCGATGGCAAGCAGATGGCGGATATGCTTCACAATCGAAATCTGCCGGTGGGAATGGTCCATACTTCGGGCTCGTTGCAATACAAGCAGATTATGAATCGCTCTGCACTCGAATCGATCTTGATCGACGGGGCTCTCGCTAGCCATCGCCTCGATGTGACGGCGTCAGCGATGCGCGCCGAGGTGAAGGACATCACGGCGCACTATTCAGTTGCGAATGGCGATGCGACCTTGCGCGACTTTCACGCGACCCTCCTTGAGGGCGAACTGACCGCACAGGGAACCATGAAGAACATCGGCGGCAAATCGCATTCCGACCTGGTTGCGGCGGTCCGCGGAATCTCTTTGGAGGATATGACGCGGGCCACTTCCGATTCGGCTGCACACAAGATAGCGCTGCAGGGCAGGTTGAATGCAGATGCGCGAGCCTCATGGGGCGAGACGCTGGATGATCTAGTGGCGCATATGGATGCTACGATCGATGGCCAAGCGAAGCGCAGTGGAACAAAATATGTGCAAGTTTCCACGGTGAATTCAGCAGCATCGAGCAATGGAAACGGGGTGCCGATTGGCATTCCCGTTGAAAGTGCGATTCACGGGACGTATCGTGCCAAGACTCACGAAATCGAGTTAGACAACAGCTATCTGCGAACGACACAAACCAATCTGACGATGAATGGCGTCGTCAGCTCTCATTCGCGCCTGAATCTGCACCTACAGGCCAATGATCTGCGTGAGGTTGAAACGATTGCAGATGTTTTCAGATCGCCCTCGCCCAAAGGCGCGCCAAGCTCGCTTGGGCTGGGCGGCACAGCAACATTTGAGGGAACGGTGCAAGGCTCAACGTCCGCTCCGCATCTAATGGGCGAACTGACGGCGCAGAATCTGAAATGCGACGGGACTGAGTGGAAAGTGCTGCGAACAGCTGTGGATTTCAGCCCATCGCGGGCGAGCCTGCAGGACGCGGATCTCGAATCTGCATCGCGAGGCCGTATTGCATTCAGCGTAGATACCGGCCTGACAAGATGGTCTTTCACCCAAACGAGTCCGATCCAGATCCAACTCAATGCGTCACAGGTGGACATCGCGGAGATCGCAAAGCTTACGAATCAGGAGATACCGATTACAGGCACGTTGAATGCCCGACTCAGCCTGCATGGCAGTGAGATCAGTCCCACGGGAAACGGCGATGTGACCCTCACTCACATGACGGCATATGAACAGCCGATCCTGTCGGCAAAGCTTGTTTTCTCGGGCACTGGAGACGAAGTGCATGGGAACCTATCTGTGAATCTACCCGCAGGCAATCTTCAAGGCAAAGTCACCTTAAGGCCGCAGGACAAAACCTATGACGCTGAACTAAGAGCCAAGGGAGTTGAACTGGATAAGCTTCAGGCTGTGAGCGCGCGAGGAATCAATACATCCGGCGTCGTTGGAGCCACCGTAAAAGGAAGCGGATCGTTCAGCAATCCGCAATTCGATGCCACTCTGCAGATACCGAAGCTGGTCATTCAAGGGCAGACGGTGACTGGATTTGATTTGCACATGAATGTGGCCAACCATGTGGCGGATGCAACCTTGCAATCGTCGGCCGTGAACACCTCAATCAATGCGAAGGCTAAGGTTCAGCTGACCGGAGATTACCTTGCGGACGCAACCGTGGATACGCAAGCGATTCCGTTGGAACCGTTGCTTGCGGTCTATGCTCCCCAGATCACAAAGCTTTCCGGCGAAACTGAGATTCATGCGACACTGCATGGTCCGCTGAAGAAAAAACAGATGCTTGAGGGTCACGTGACTGTGCCGGTTCTCAAAATGGCATACGGGGATTCAGTGCAGATGGCCGCGGTATCTCCGATTCAAGCCGACTATCACAACGGGGTCATCACTCTTCAGCGTTCCTCGATTCGGGGAACAGATACTGATCTGCAGTTCCAAGGTTCGATCCCCGCGACCGGCAACGGTCCGATGTCAGTTATCCTGTTGGGCACGGTCAATCTGAAGCTCGCGCAACTCTTCAACCCGGATATCAGAAGCTCCGGCGAACTCCGATTCAACGTTAACTCACAGAACTTATCCGACTTGGATGGCCAGATTGCGATTGTGGATGCGAACTTTGCTTCCAGTGATCTACCGGTTGGGCTGCAACACGGCAATGGTTCGTTGGCCTTGACGAGAGATCGCATTAACATCCGCAGTTTTCAGGGAGTCGTGGGCGGAGGAACCGTGACAGCGCAGGGTGGAGTTGCCTTCGGCCGGGGACTCGAATTCGACTTGGGCCTGGCTGCCAAGGGGGTTCGAATACTTTATCCCGAGGGCCTTCGCGAGAATATCGATGGAAACCTGCGGCTCTCGGGTACGGCTGAGAACGCGGTTCTCGGCGGATCAGTCGACTTATCCGATCTCTCGTTTACGCCGGCGTTCGATTTGACCAGCTTCATCAATAATTTTTCAAGTGGAGTTACCACACCGCCCTCCAGGGGATTCAGCCAGAACGTTCGACTCAATCTGGGAGTGCGCTCCACAAATACCGTGAGCCTGTCGAGCAGGACGCTGAGTGTCGACGGGACTGCAAGCCTCCAGGTGCACGGCACAGTTGCCGATCCAGTGATACTCGGCCGAGTCAATCTTAGCAAAGGGGACATCATCCTGAACGGCGACAGGTTCGTGCTGAATGGCGGGACGATCCAATTTGTGAACCCGTCGGAGACGCAACCAGTGGTGAATCTGAGTTTGAACACGACGATCCAACAGTACAACATCAGTCTTCGCTTCAATGGGCCGATCGACCAGCTGCGCACGGAATACAATTCCGACCCCGCGCTGCCATCGGCTGACATCATCAATCTTCTTGCATTCGGACAAACGTCTGAAGCTAGCGCTGCCACGGCGACGTCGGCAAACCAGGCCGCTCAGTCTCTGCTGGCATCGCAAGTATCAAGTCAAGTTACCAGCCGTATATCCAAGATCGCCGGTATCTCGCAGCTTTCAATCAATCCGGTGTTGGCGGGGAGCAATAGTCAAGGGCCGCCCGGCGCGAATATTACGATTCAACAACGGGTGACAGGAAATCTGTTTGTCACATTCTCAACGAATGTGGCATCGACCCAGGGTCAGACGATCCAGGGTCAGTACCAGGTTTCGCCTCGGGTGGCTTTGAGCGCGACTCGCGATCCAAACGGCGGCTTCGCATTCGATACGCTCATTAAGAAGAGTTGGTGAATAAGGTGATGCGTGGCCCTCTCGAGGTCTCAGGCCGTTCAATGACAAGATATGGAAATAGGCTTCGAATGCGGATGGCAGGGTCAGCGTCAAAGGATAGGTAGCCAGTTTCAAAGCTGCGAGAGTTCGCCGCGCATCATGATCCCTTCAAAGCGGCGCGGCCCTCGCATTTTCAGTTGTCTCGCTTCGCTCAAATGGCTGCGACGACCTCCGTCTCGGTCCTCGCGACCAATCCAACTTCATGTTCGGTTCTTGTTGCCGTCGCTTTCTGGTCAGGATTTGTAATCGCCTTTGCCGCGCTATTTTCTGCTTCCACCCGATTCGCTAATTCCACGAATGGCCTGCCATAGAAACTGTCGAGCAGAATGGCTCGGAATTCGCTGATCAGCGGATATCTTGGATTCGCGCCCGTGCATTGATCGTCGAACGCATCCACAGCAACCGAATCAAGCCTGGCCACAAATTCGACCTCGTCGACTCCGGCGTCCTTGATGCTGGCGGGCATCTCCAATTCGCGCTTCACGCTTTCAACCCAGCGGATCAAATTCTCCACCTTCTCGTCATTGCTTGTGCCGCCCAGACCGAGAACCTCGGCTATCTCCGCATAACGGCACTTGGCTTTGGGCCGGTCGTACTGCGAAAATGCGGCCTGCTTGGTGGGATTGTCGTTGGCGTTATACCGAATCACGTTGGTGATGAGCAGCGCGTTGGCCAGTCCATGAGGCAAGTGAAACGCGGCGCCAAGCTTATGCGCCATGGAGTGGCAGGCGCCCAGAAATGCGTTGGCAAATGCAACACCGGCGAGCGTGGCAGCATAATGAACTTTCTCGCGAGCGACTGGATCTTTCGCGCCATTTTTGTATGCCGAAGGCAGATATTTCTTGAGCAACCGAAGAGCGTGCAGGGCCTGGCCGTCAGAGAACTCATTCGCCATGATGGAGACGTACGCTTCAAGCGCATGGACCACCGCGTCAATGCCACCGAAGGCAGTTAGCGATTTGGGCAGGTTCATGACCAGGTTCGGATCAATGATGGCCATGTTCGGCGTCAACTCATAGTCGGCGATGGGATATTTCTTGCCCGTCGCGTCATCGGTGACTACGGCAAATGGCGTCACCTCAGAACCGGTGCCGGATGTTGTCGGGATTGCAATCAGCTTGGCCTTGACACCCATTTTTGGAAAGGTGTAAATGCGTTTGCGAATATCCATGAAACGAAGCGCCAGATCCTCGAAGTCCACTTCCGGATGCTCATACATTACCCATGCAATCTTGGCGGCGTCCATGGGCGAACCTCCGCCCAGAGCAATAATTACGTCGGGCTGAAAAGCATTTGCGGCATCGACACACTTCCTCACCGTCGTCAGATTCGGGTCAGCCTGAACCTGGTAGAAACTCTCCACTTCCAAACCAAGCTTCTTGAGTACGTCGATCAAATCATCGGCATATCCGTTTCTGAAAAGAAAGTTATCCGTGACAATCAGGGCACGCTTCTTACCGGCAATTTCCTTCAGCGCTTCGGGCACGCATCCTCGACGGAAATAGATGGAACCCGGGAGTTTATGCCATAGCATATTTTCTGCCCGTTTGGCCACGATCTTCTTATTGAGCAAGTGCTTGGGCCCTACATTATCCGAAATGGAGTTTCCGCCCCAACTACCGCAACCCAGGGTAAGACTGGGGGACAAGCTGAAGTTATACAGGTCGCCAATGCCGCCGTGCGAAGAAGGTGTATTGATGAGAACGCGGGCGGTCTTCATCTGTTCGCCGAAGTAATTCACGCGGTCGTTCTGCTGATCCTGGTCGGTGTAAAGAACCGAAGTGTGTCCGATGCCGCCCAGAGCAACCAGTTTGCCCGCAATCACAACAGCATCCTTGAAATCCTTGGCGCGATAAAGGGCGAGGATCGTAGAAAGCTTCTCATGCGCGAACGGTTCAGCGGCAGTAACATCAGTGACTTCGCCAATGAGAACCTGGGTGGTCGGAGGAACGCTGATGCCCGCAAGCGCGGCAATTTTTGGTGCCGCCTGCCCGACGATCTTCGCGTTGACTGAGCCGTTGACAAGGATGATGCTGCGAACGGCGTGGAGTTCCTTGTCGTTGAGAATGTAGCCTCCGTGACGAGAAAAGCGACTACGGATAGAATCGTAAATCGCGTCGACGGCGATGACCGCCTGTTCAGAGGCGCAGACCACTCCATTGTCAAAAGTTTTCGACATCAGGATGGAAGCAATGGCGCGCTTTTGGTCCGCCGTCTCGTCGATGACCACCGGCGTATTGCCAGCGCCCACACCGATGGCAGGCGTGCCTGAAGAATAGGCTGCGTGCACCATGCCGGGTCCTCCGGTGGCCAGAATCATCTTCACCGCCGGATGGCGCATGAGCTGATTGGAAAGCTCAACTGTGGGCTCGTCAATCCAGCCGATGATGTCTTCAGGAGCTCCCGCCGCCACTGCGGCCTCGAGCACCAGGCGTGCCGCGATGCAAGTGCAGCGACGTGCGCGCGGGTGCGGACTGATGATGATGCCGTTGCGGGTCTTGAGGCAGATCAGCGATTTGAAGATGGCGGTCGAAGTGGGATTCGTGGTGGGAATGATGCCGCAGATCAGGCCCATGGGCTCGGCGATGGTGATCGTTCCGGCCTCATCATCCCGGCTCAGGATGCCACAGGTTGCCTCATCTTTATATTTGTTGTAGATGTATTCTGAGGCGAAGTGATTCTTGATGACCTTGTCTTCAACCACGCCCATGCCCGTCTCTTCCACCGCTAACTCGGCAAGGGGAATGCGCGCATTGGCAGCGGCCAGTGCGGCGCTTCTGAAGATATGGTCGACCTGCTTTTGCGAGAAACCCGCAAACTTCTGTTGAGCCGCCTTAACGCGCGCAACAAGGGCGTCCAGTTCCTGCGTGTTCGTTACCCGGTCGTGTTGCTCCTGATTTACTGCCCCGAATGCCTCGAATCTTGTCATGTTCTCCTCGCTGTTCGCTTTTTTGAGCTCTTAAAGGTACTGGGATCAAAGGCGTCCATCCTCACGGGCGGCGTGCCTGGCGGTCCAGGATCTTCACATCCAGGGTTCTCCGAGCGATCACCGGCAATTCGCGTCGACGCCATCTAAACTGCCTCTCTCTCTCTTTTGAATTGGCACTTTGAATCGTCGCGCCAGCTTCCAGGAAAGCGACGCCAACGTGGAGTAGAGATCTTCGTTGTGCACGATGATGTGCTCAGGGACTTTGAGCTTTACGGGAGCGAAGTTCCAGATAGCCTGAATGCCCCCTTTCACCATTTCATCGGCGATTTCCTGCGCCACTTCGGCAGGTGTTGTAATGATTCCAAGGTGAATGCTCATCCGGGGAGCTAGATCGGCCAGTTGGTCCAGCGGAAAAACAGCTCTTTCGTGGATCCATTGACCAACCTTGCCTGGGTCGGAGTCGAACGCGGCCACGATCCTCAAGCCGAATTTTGAAAACCGTTCGTGGCCGAGCAGGGCAGTTCCCAGATTCCCCACTCCGACAAGAAACGCCTCATTAACGTTGTCCCAGCCGAGAAATGTTTCGATAGCCCGGACGAGTTCGGACACGGAGTAGCCCGTCTTCGGCTTGCCAATGATCCCCGTATATTGCAGATCCTTGCGTACCTGGACCGGGACAAGATTCAGGTCCCGGCCGATCACACTGCAGGAAACCTGGCCGATCCCCTTGACCGCAAGATCAACTAAATAATGGTGATACTGGGGCAGACGCCTCAGGCTCGGCTGCGGAATGGATGGTGCGTCGGGCCCGCCAGGGACGGTAGGTAACTTAGGCACCATTTTCGATAAAGATGTATCGATAAGCACATAGCGAGTGTAGCTTTTCGAAGATTCTCGAAACAGTGACGGCGGTCACGAAACGAAAAGAGCCTCCTGGCAGATGAGATTCAGAGCCGAGAGAAACGGTCGAAATACCGAAAAGCTGAAACTTTCCCGCGAATTCGGGTTGTGATACCAGTCAGGCAAAGATTCTTTGCAACGTGCAGCGAAGCTTTTGGCGAAAGCGCAATTGGCCACCCCGCGCTGGATGGTCGATCATCGCTTCGTTCATTACATTGAATCCTAGATTCACCAGGAATTGTGCGCAGGCGGAATAAGTCACCCCGCCGATTAGCACGATGGGCGTGTTTTTGTCGACTGCGAACTCCTTTAAACGAACGATCAAACGGGGCACAGACGCCCGCAACAGCGCAAGCTTTTGGGAAGAGGACGCCCGGTCCGGCATCGGCTCCTCGCTGGCGTCAATGAGAAAGTACCCTTCGCGCATGAAACGCGCAAGGAGCTCGGACTTGCGACTACGTATCCCGTCAGCAGAATGCCCAGCCGAGAAGCCATTCTTTGTGAATCCCACCGCGCGACTGTAGAGGGTCTTCATCATCTCAAGGAATAGAGTGTCACCGTCCCTTAAGTCCTCAAAGTAGAAGAGGCGGTTGGATCGATACGCCGGTGGAGCCTCTGCGATGAAGAGTACCCTGATCGTTGCGGGTTTGTGTTGAATAGTCGCCTTAGCGAATGTAGCTCTTGACGCGTCCCTCCCATCTCCTCTGATTTCCCGGCCAGTATCGATCGTTTTCATATCGCCTCCAGATTACGACCGATCCGCCACTTGACTACAAGCGTCCGCCGCCCTGACGGTTGCGGTCGTCTCTCGGATCTGCATTCGGAATGGTCTACTGTCGCAGCGAAGCCAATCGTCACAATTCAGGTGGCTCGGGTTCGTCGTGTCTCGGTCTTGACACGTGCAACTCGATGATCGCTGGAGATCAGAAATCGCAATGGAAGATCCACCCCCTTCTGAATTCCAATCCTTGGCGTCACGACGACGCGCGATACATGGTAGCCATCGTCTACCACCTGCAATGTCGAGCCTGGCCGGGTGAGGTCCACCCCATTGAAAAGCTTACGGGTGATTGCCAACGCCTGGCACAGTCGACCTGGACCACCGCTGATTCGAGATGCGCCCGACACTTCGGGTACCCCTCTCAGCCTGGCCATTGTCTTCACTCCTTCTAGAGGCTCGATCGCCCGAAAGAGCACGCCACCTGGCTCACCCGCCGGCAAACAGGAGACATTCAGGCAGTAGTACATGCCGTACACCAGGTAGACATAGGCAACCCCGGGAGGTCCGAACAAGACCCTATTCCGGTCAGTCTGGCCCATGAAGGTGTGTGAAGCGGGATCACCCAGACCGAGGTAAGCCTCAACCTCAATGATGCGGCCGCTTAGCCATTCGCCCTTGTAATTGTGCCTCAGCACTTTTCCTAATAGCTGACGGGCGACCACCTGCGGAGAGCGGACAAAGAAAGCCCTCCCCATCTGCCTGCGATTGGCACGCACCTTCGCGGTCACCTCAGATCCTGTGCGATCACTCATCAAGGTAGCCTTTCATATCGGGCCTGTCAGCAAACCAGTGTGTGTTTCGAACGATCTGCCTCCTGAGCTTTTCGATACCGCAGTGGATCGAAGTTTGTAGCTGTGCTATTTCTTCCGTACAATCGAGGCGTCTCTGATACTGGCCTGATTGTTCCACCCGTGGAAACGCGAGAAGTCACCCGCATTCCATGCCTCGCGGAGTCCGGGAGTACTCAGATCCCAGTCTGGGCGGATTTCACTCGTCACAGCGCGCAAATCGTGCCAAAGATCGATGACCGATGGACGCCCCCAGAACCAGTACCCGTTATAGATGCTGTAGATCACGAGGCCCGGCTTGAGCACGAGCGTATACGGGATCATCGGATTGTGCTCGGGGTCGGTGTACTCCTGGATGTCGAGATCCTTCTGAATCGTTCGGCCGGGGTCAGACAGGAACGTCCACTGGGCACCAACGGACGCACGAAATTCCTGAAGAGTGTGGTGATCGTCCGTGGCGATCGTTGCGATCTGAGTGTACGCCACCGCGATCTTCGGGTAGAACGCGGCGAGTTCCAAATGCTGCTGGTGTTCCTTTGGGCAAAAGTGGCCGCGCGCGAGGGTAAGGATTAGCGGATCGTCGCCCTGAAGATCGGTGAGCCTGCGCATTTTGTTCGTATGATCGGGCAGTTCGTAGTCAGGGAAAACGCCTCCGGGCACGATATCAGAACGCATAATTGGACTCCTCCCGTTTCTCAAAGATCCAGGGTGACACCCGCGTTTGGCTGTGAACAGCATACGAGCACGTTCCCGGGAGCGGGCCTCTCCAGCGGCTCAGGGTTATAAGTAATCGATCCGTCAATCAGACCAGTCATGCAGGTATGACAGACTCCAATCCGGCACGACCATCTGACCGGAACGTCGCACGCTTCGGCCAGTTCAAGCAAGCTGCCGAATTTCGGATCCCAAGCAGCGGTAATCCCGCTACGCGCGAATGAGACTGGGGGGCCAGATCCGGGCGGTCCTTGTGGCGGGTGAGGCGTGTGAACAACCTGCGCCATACCAGGAGTAATCGCATCGAGAGAACCGAAGATTTCCGTGTGCATGTTCCCGGCGAGCACACCCCAGCTTCGCAGCCCATCGTGCATACTCTTCAAGAATGAAGGGGGGCCACACAGATAGAAGTCGCTACCTTGTGACACGCCAATTCTCTCTAGCAAAGCTGTGTCAATGTGCCCGGGAGCATCGAAGTCTTTCCCGAGTTGGTCGGTGGCAGCGGGCCTGCTGTACACGATGTATCCTCGTCCGCGAGAAAGCTGTTTCAGTAATGAACGCGATTCTTCTGCAAATGGATGGTCGACGCGATTGCGCGCTCCATAGATCCACCAGATCTCTTGTTGGGATCCTTCGGCAGCGAGGGTGTGCAGCATGGACATCACGGGCGTTGCGCCCACTCCTGCGCTCAGCAGAACCACAGGATTTTGGCCGGGACGCAGAGTAAAACTTCCACGCGGAGCACTCACATCCAATACATCGCCTAATTTCGCGCGGTTGCACAGAAATGAGCTTCCAATCCCTTTCAATTCGCTCTTGACGCTGATGCGAAAATGGTCGGCTACCGGCAGATCAGACAACGAATAGCTGCGAAGAACCGGTGGTTTGCCTGGATCGACGAGCAACCGCAAGACGACAAATTGACCCGACTGGCAGACAGGAAGGGGGTGCCCATCGATCGGCGCCAGAACGAAGGAAGTTACGTTATCGCTTTCCTTATGAATATTGGCGACTCGCATCTGTCGAAACCCGGGCCATGCTGGTGCTTGTTCCTCATCGGCGAGGCCCGGATTCCCCACGGTAGTTTTGGAACTCAAGTCTTGTTGGAGCATTGCCTGGAACGAACTCTGCCAACCCTTGCTAAGGGCAGGAACCTGCAGCGCGCGTTGCAGTTGCTCGCTGGAATGTCCCGGCAAATACAGGAGGGCGTCAACTTCGGCTACAGTGATTCGCTCTGGACCGTCAGTAATTTTTACAATCTCATCGCCTGCGCCAACTTCTCCTTCCTGCAACACGCGAAAGTAAAATCCTGGTCTGTGATGTGCTACGAGAAGAGCCGGCATACGAGGTTCATTCATGCGGATGCCGACGCGGTAGCACGTCACGCGTGGCTGCGTTACTTCAAATTCAGCACCACCGATGCGGTATCGATCGCCGATGCACACCTCGTTATCAGGAAGTCCCTCGACCGTGAAGTTTTCTCCGAACTGGCCGAAAGTGAAATCGTTGCGGCTTAAAAAGCGCTCCCAGTAACGGTAAGAATCCATCTGGTAGACGAACACTGCGCGCTGCTCCCCTCCGTGACCGGCGAGATCAGCTTGCGCATCACCATCGATATCGAGTTTGCGCACCATCCGCCGTCCATCAACTGGAGATTTCCAGACTGACGTTCGGACCGTTTTGCCGTTCCATGTCACGTCGCGCGGAAGGCCGACATTTACTGAAAGCAATCTGGCATTCATATCTCGTCGAAATCCAGCGTAGCTAGAATTCTTTTCTGCTCCGTTTTTGCGGCATCAAGGTACATAACGAGTAAAGACAAAGTCGCTCCCTTTGGCCTTCTCGTGGCAGGGGAAGCAGCTTTTCATGGATGCCGCGTCGGCAGGTTTGCCGTCTACGAAGGTAGCGAACCCCCAGCCGCCGGTTGCGGCATACTTTTTCGAATCCTTGACCATAAACTGGATGTTCGTAGGGGGGCCGGGAACGAAAGATTGAGCCTGGCCAAAGACCTTGTTGTTTTCCTCCGACGGGACGTAGCGGTAATGCAAAGCCGCAATGATCGTGCGGTCCGGGAACGGAAGCTTGCCCTCACGATAGGCATTGAACGCGACATCGTTGCCTAAGACGGCGCCTAAACTGTTGAGGTTGCCTGCTTCATGGGCCGAGGAAATCCACCTCCAGTCGCGGTACCCATGAGGGATTTCGGTAACGAATGGTGCGGATTGCCCATCCGGTTGACCTGGGGCAGGTGCAATGAGCGTGAAGAGGCCAGCCATTGCTGCAACTGCAACCAAGAAGAATGTGAAGCGTTTCATGATAGTTCCTCCCTTCAATGTGCTTCGGTAAAGTGAAATCAGCAGTCCTAACTATTTCGCCTTAAAGCCAAATGCTTTCAATCTTACGCGCAACGGCCACAACTCCCTTCCATATTGAGCTCTGCACCCTTCTATGCAAACGGCTCCAGTTTGGCGAGGATAAACGGCAGATACTCTGCGACCGTCGGATGAATGTTCATTGCACGCTCGATGACCGTGTATGGTGCCTTCGCATACATCACATCCAGCAGAACGTGAATCACTTCATCGCCTCCGACTCCAAGAATCGCAGCACCCAGAATTTGTTTCGTTTCTGCATCAACGCAGATTTTGATGAAACCTTGTGTTTCGGCTCTTTCGTAGGCCCGGCTCACTTGGCTCATCGGATATTTCGCAGCAAGCGCACGACGTCCGGACTTCCTTATCTCAGCGTCGGTCATGCCGCATCGTCCCAACGGCGGATCGATATATAGTGCGTAGGCTTGGATCCGGTCGGAAACCCGGCGATGGTCTGCGTTAAATAGATTGTCCGCAACAATCTGGTAGTCGTTATAGGAAGTATGCGTGAAGGCGCCTCGGCGGTTGCAGTCCCCCAGCGCCCAGATGCCGGGCACGTTCGTCTGGAGTTGATCGTCGACGATGATGTAGCCGCGTTGGTCGGTGGCAACTCCAGCCCGGTCCAGTCCCAAGTCGCTCGTGTTGGGAATACGTCCTACGGCCAGAAGAATGTGAGTGCCTACTACTTCTGGTGGACCTTCTTCGCATGTTAGGCCGACGGCGACGCCGCCATCGCGTTTCGCCAGCGAGATACATTTCGCATTCAGCCGGATGTGTATGCCCTCGGCTTCCAGGATTTCGCGCACAGCCTGGGAGACGTCTTCGTCCTCCCGCCCAATCAGGCGCGGTCCCATCTCCACAATCGTAACTTCGCTCCCGAAACGGCGATAGATTTG
The DNA here is from genome assembly GCA_963800145.1 of uncultured Acidobacteriaceae bacterium. Taxonomy (GTDB): domain Bacteria; phylum Acidobacteriota; class Terriglobia; order Terriglobales; family Acidobacteriaceae; genus Telmatobacter. The sequence goes on from CAWCZX010000003.1 coordinate 2,033,791, forward strand.
GGCGAACTCCAGCCCAACATAACTTCCGCCGACGATGATGAAATGCCCAGGCAAGAAATCGATGTCCATTATCGAGGAGTTGGTGAGAAAAGGGACGTCGTGAATCCCCGGCATTTCTGGAACCGAAGCCCGTCCGCCAACATTGATATAGATTTTGTCGGCTTGCAGAACTTCATCGTTGACGATGACGGTGTTCGACGACTGAAAGCGGGCTTGGCCCTGTATGACCGTACATTTTGGCATTCCTCGGAGCCATTCCTCGACTCCCTCGCTTGACCTTGCGGAGGCTGCATCCTTGCGGGCTTTAACTCGCTTCATATCGACGCGCATATCACCAATGGCGAAACCATATTCCGCACCTCGGCGGGCGAGATGGATCGCATAGGCGCTCGCCACGAGTGTCTTTGTCGGAGTGCATCCCGTATTCACGCACGTGCCGCCAAACTTATGGCGTTCGATAATAGCGACGGTTTTGCCGGCACCCGCAAACCGCGCTGCCAGGGGCGGACCCGCCTGGCCCGTCCCAATAATGATTGCGTCGAAGTGCTTCGTCGCGGTGGTCAATCTGCCCCCTCTATGTAGATTTTGCCGTCCTCCCGCTTATTTCCTCACCTAGGCGGCGACGAACTGCTGCCCGCCGTCAGTGTCGTACGTTGCACCGCTGTGCGCTGCAGGCGCTCAGGATTGCGACCGGAAAGGATCAGCTTCGCTCCCTCCGCGCTTGCTCTTCGAGCAGTCTCGAGCCCGATGCCGGCGCTCCCGCCGATTACGACCACGATTTGCCCTTGGAGTTCCGGGTTCCGCTCGATGTGAGAGACAGAGATTTCAGGGTTCATAACTTCTCCGATCAGCCTCACCCTGATTAGGCCAGAATCGCGATGCCAAATCTATTGGACGAACGTATCGATTTCAACCAGAATATGGATTGGACATATGGCGCAGAGTGGTGCGAACTCTATCCCCACAGGCCCCAATACCAAGGTATCGCCAATACCATCGTCCAATTGACTCTCCGGGAGCGCGTCGGGTGTAATCGTTTAATCGGGGCGGGTTCGGTCGGATGAGCGACACCCTAAAGAATCAGGCTCACCCGAAGAAAGGATGAAAGATATGCCGGAAGCGACTTGGAAACCTCACGAGAAACACGGACCACTGACGACGCAGAGCGACTTACCGGACAGTGTCTACGCGTTTCCGAAGCAGCGTAAAGAACCATTGACCGACGCAGAACATGTGCGGAACGCGGTCGCGCGGTTCGATCAAGTGATCGACGTCACGGATGCCGACCGTGCTTTGGCGTTCGCGAACATCGAGAAAGCTGCAAACTACTACGACGTCAACCTCGCGGAAACGTCATGGCACGACCTCGGCATTCATCCTCAAAAGAATAGAAGATAGGCTGCCGCCAAAGGTGCTTTGGCGCGCGAACGCCGAGTGCAGAGCTAAGAATCGACTGGTCAGAGACGGCCGATAGAGTGGCAAAAGTGGAAGCGGTGCATGAACTGGTTCACGATGCCGTTAGCAGGGAATGATAGCGCTTCCTATCTCGTCAGGTTTTTGCTTGCAAAGCGAGATATGGGATGTGCCGAAGCAGGCGAAATGCCGAACTTCAGCGAAGATGAGCTACTATTGAGCGCAAAAATTGCATCGTTTCTCACTAGATAATTTCGCCACGCCTACCCAGGTAGTTTCCAGTTTAGAATTTCAGAACTCCATCGACCCGGCGACCAATTCCGGCTTTGTTCATCTAAATTGTTTTGGTGATTGTTTCCCCACCTTACATAAGGAGATGAAATATGAAAGCAATTGTTGTCCACCAATATGGCGGCCCTGAAGTACTCAAGTTCGAGGAATACCCTGACCCGGTTCCTGGTCGGGGCGAAGTGCTGGTGCGGGTCGCCGCCGCGAGCGTGAATCCGATCGACTACAAGCGGCGTGCTGGATTAACGAAGGATTTTTATCCCATCCACTTCCCGGGCCTCATAGGCGTGGACATGTCGGGGACAGTTGTGAAGGTTGGAACGGGAGTTGAAGCCTTTACTGCCGGCGATCGGGTGTTCGCAATGGCGGACAACACGTATGCCGAACTCTGCGTAGTGAAAGCGGACGTTTTAGCGGATATTCCCGAGGGCCTTGATTTGATCCAGGCGGCGGCCCTGCCACTGGTGACGACGACCGGCAACCAGCTTCTTTCAGCTACGGAAATCAAAGCGGGCCAGACGGTTATGGTCGTAGGTGCTGCTGGAAATGTCGGGCGTTCGGCGGTATTCACTGCCAAGGAACGCGGGGCGACTGTGATCGCGGGGGTTTTGAAGAGGCAGATGGATGAGGCGAAGACAGTCGGTGCGGATCGGGTCGTTGCAACGGATGAAGATACCGCGATTGCGAATCTTCCTCCGCTTGATGCGGTGGCGGATGCTGTCGGCGGAAAAACCGCCGAGAAGCTGATCGCCAAGGTCAAGCCCGGAGGAGTGTTTGCTAGTGTTGTCGGAGCACCGCAGAATGCCGCGAAGTATCCATCTGTAAAGGTGGCGCCGGTCTTCTCGAAATTCGACAGGGGAACGCTCCAGTTCATGGCCGAGGCGGTGCGAGATGGCAAGCTGGTAATTCCAATTAGCAAGAAGATGCCACTGAGTGAGGCGGCCGAAGCTCAAGCATTGGCGGAAAAGGGCGGTATCGGAAAGATCTTGCTGGTGGTTTGAACTCTTTGCTGGACATGTCGAAATGAAGAAAGGTCGCCATGGAATCAGTCCCGCTTCGAGCCCCTGAGTCTCGGGCAGATCCTCGAGCATCTTCAAGCTGAGAAGGAATCAGTCGTGAAAGCAGCTAGAATTCATAGCTTCGGGGCTCCCGACGTGGTGGTGGTCGAGGATGTGCCCATGCCGTCGCCGGGCTCCGGCGAAGTTCTAGTGCGCGTGATGGCCGCGGGCGTCGCTCCCTGGGACGCGATCATCCGCGAGGGCAAGAGCAAGATCAGCCCACAACCGCCGCTCACCCTCGGTTCGGACTTGTCCGGTGTCGTCGAGAAGGTAGGCGCCGACGTTACGGACTTTGCGCCTACCGACGAAGTCTATGGCGTCACCAACCCGCAGTTCTGTGGCGCCCAGGCCGAGTTCGCCGTGGCCACGGCCGGGATGGTCGCCCGCAAACCGCAATCGCTGAATTACGTAGAAGCAGCATCGGCTCCCGTCATTGCAGTGACCGCCTGGCAAATGCTCTTCGAGTATGCACAGGCGATGCGCGGACAAACGGCAATGGTTGTCGGAGCCGCCGGGAACGTCGGGTCCTACGCCGTACAAATGGCCCTAGACGCCGGAATCCACGTCGTTGCCATCGCCCACCTCGACGACGAAGGACTGCTCCGTTCATTGGGTGTGAAATCCATCATCGACTCGAGTAAGCCCGCCTTTGAGAAGGACCTTCCACAGGTGGATGCCATCCTCGACACAGTCGGGGGCAGTACGTTTCAGCGCTGCGTCGCTGCGTTGAAACCCGGAGGCAAACTCGTCACCTCGGTTTCCACGCAGCCGCAGCCGGCCGGGGCCGTTTTCTTCTACGCTGAGGTGACCACCGCACGCCTGCAGACGCTGACCCAATTGTTTGACGCGGGCAGAATCAAAACGCGCGTGGGCTCAATCCTGCCGCTTTCGGAGGCGCGCCAAGCGCAGGCCATGCTTGCGGGCGCACCTCACAAGCCCGGCAAGATCGTCCTCGAGATCGGGCACCTGCAGCAGTACCCATCTGCGCAACAAAGTGCGGTGACGGATGCGGTCCGCGGAACAACCGCCGAGAAGCTGATCGCCCTGGGGCCGGACATGGAACGTCTAAAGGAGAAATCGAAATGAAGAAAGGTCAGCGTGGATTTAATCCCGCTTCGAGACCAAGTGGCAATGGATGTGTGGAATGCCTGGCATCGCCGGAAGGTTGGTGGCTTCATCTCCGCCGGTGTGCGGAGTGTGGGCACATCGGATGCTGTGACAGTTCTCCGAGTCAGCATGCATCAAAGCACGCGGCAACGACGGGGCATCCGATTATTGCCAGCTTCGAGCCGGGTGAGGATTGGTTCTTCGATTACGAGAAGCAGGGGATGATCAAGGGTGAGGAATTGCTTCCGCCGCACTCACATCCGGCAAGTCAGCCCACGCCTGGACCCGCAGGAAGGGTGCCAGCCAACTGGGAATCGCTTCTAAACTAGTTGCCGGTTATGGGTAGCCAGCAGATGAAACGGTTCCTTTAGACCGCAGGCGGTTTTCGGCTACATCATGCATTTATCAACGATAGGAGGGCACTGCTATATTTCGGCCAGGGCGCGATGTACAAGATGGATTGAGATCGCACCTTCGCCAACGGCTGACGCAACTCGCTTCACGTTTCCAGAGCGGATGTCGCCCACTGCGTAAACCGCAGGCAAACTCGTCTCAAGCATCTGCGGCGGCCGGCCCAGAGGCCACTTTCGTGGTGCGCTTGCCAGAATCGGATCCAAGTCCCGCCCTGTAAGAATGAAGCCCTGCTGGTCCAGGGCGACACAGCCACGCAACCAGTCACTGTGCGGTGAGGCACCCGCCATCACGAAAACATGCCGGATCTCGCGCGTCGATTTCTCCCCCGACGACCGGTCGAGCCAAGTGACGCGCTCCAGGTGCGAATCGCCCTCCAATGACAGAAGCTCCGATTCGAGATGCAGCTCGATCACCGGATGTTTCGTAATCCTTTGGGTCAGATAGCGCGACATCGTCTCCGAAAGGGTTTTCCCACGAACCAGCATATAGACCTTGTGGGCGGTTTCTGCCAGGAAAACTGCTGCCTGGCCTGCCGAATTGCCGCCACCGATGACGATGACCTCATCACCCTCGCAGAGTTGCGATTCCATGAATGTGGCCGCGTAATAAACTCCATTCCCTTCGAACTGCTTCAGGTTGGCGATGTTCGGCTTGTTGTATTGCGCTCCGGCAGCGATGATAATGCTGCGAGCCTGCAGAATGCCGCCATTCTCCAGCGACAGCTGGTATGGTCTCTGATCGCAGTGGAACTGGGCCACCCGTTGTCCCACCAACAATTGAGCGCCGAATTTTTCTGCCTGGAAAACGGCGCGGCCCGTGAGTTCCAGGCCGGAGATGCCGGTAGGGAAACCAATGTAGTTCTCTATCTTTGAGCTCGAGCCTGCCTGTCCACCGGGATTTTCAGCCTCGATCACGACGGCGTCCAAGCCTTCAGAAGCGGCGTAAACCGCCGCTGCCAGTCCGGCCGGACCAGCGCCCACAATGGCGACGTCACGAATGTGTGATTCATCGACTGTGCCCGCGAATCCCAGACACTCAGCCAATTGCTGCGTAGTAGGATTGCGCAGCACGGCCTTCCCGCTGCAAATCACAACCGGTATCTCATCGATCTTGAGGTCAAAACGATCGAGCAGCTCCTGAGCAGTCGCATCACTGTCAAGGTCGATATATGTGTGCGGATGTCCGTTGCGGGTCAGAAATTCGCGCAAGCGCAGCGTGTTAGCTGAGTGGCGAGATCCCAAGAGAACCACATTACCGGCGCCTTCCGTAATGAGCGCGAGGCGTCGCTGGATGAAAGCGCGCATGAAGATATCGCTGAGTTCAGCATCTCTTGCGATCAGCGAGTGCAAGGCATCTGCGGTAATTTCCAGGAATTCGCCTGGCTCGGCAACACGCCCGCGCGACAGAGAGCGGGCTCCGGAAATCAAAACCATTTCCCCGGAGAAACCTCCCACACCATACGTCACAAAGACGTGTTCGCCGGAGAGCCTCGTCATGAGAATCTCGAGTTTTCCTGAGAGGACAACAAAGCAAGGCATTCCCAGCTCACCCGGCTCGAACAGGATCTCTCCGGCCCGAACTGTTCGCGAAGTGCCGTACGGCCGGATGCGGTCAATCTGGGCGGCGGTCAGTACGGGGAAGGCCTGGGCCTGCCGGTCGGGTGTGTTTATCGGTGGCTGCATCTTATGTATCCATCCGTTCGACCCATTGTGCGCGCCAGGCGGGAGCCACGAATGGATCCGCAAAGTACTGTGTTTCCCGCGCAACCTTGTTGCCCCTGAACTCCATGATGCTCACAGTGTAAGATGGCTTGCCGTCATATGTCAGGATGAATTCGGTGACCCAAAGATCGTCGCCGCCGATGATTCGTCCGACTGCAAACCGCTTTTTGCTCGGCTGACTAGCGCGTTGGTTCTGTATGTTGCTTCGACCGCGGGTTCGCTCGCCCGACTGCGGGTAGTCCAGCACCGCGTCCTCGTGATAAATGAGGTGCTCTGTGTCGAGATCGTTGGCATCGGATGCCGCCCAATGCTGATCCAGTGCCGCACGGATCTCTTGATCTCGCATTGCAGAGTTTTGTTGATCGTTCATCTTGAGTCTCCGGCTCTCACAGCGCCAGAAGAAAGATTTCCACCGTGGGCGCGTGGCCCACACTTGCCCGATTTTCAGGCGGAATCAGCGAAAAACCGCCGGACGCAAAGGCAAACCTGGGCCAGCCCCTCTTATCGACCTACTTCTTCTTGCCGTTGAGTGCCGGTAGAAGAAGTTTCAGAAGCGCTTGATCCGAGAACGGGTTCTGACCTGAGATCAACTCGCGATCCTGAAGGACGTAGCTCCCCCATGGAGCGACCACACTTACGTCACCGCCTGCAGTACGCAAAGCGAAGTCCGGATAGAAGAGAACCTTACCACCAATCTCGAGCGGCTCTCGCTGCTGCTCTTCCGCCGTCGAAAAGATGGTCATCTTATATCCGGAATAGATCCATCCTTTCGCCTTGGCCTGCGCTCCAGCGGTATCGCCTGCTGACAGCGCGGCGACAAACTCTTTCGATTCGGGAAGCGCGGAGAGCAGTGAAATCGGGCCATGGCAGAGCACCGCAGTAGGCTTCGACGTTTCATGGAAATGTCTCATGACGATGCCCGCGTTGGGATCATCGAGAAGATCGATCATCGGGCCATGGCCGCCGGGGACGAAAACAGCGTCGTATTGATCCAGGCCTGATGCAACGACGTCTGAGATGCGAGTTGGATTTCTGAGGCCAGTCAGGCTATCGCGGAATTTGAAATAGTCCTGGAGCCTGGCCTCATCCCCGCCGAAGAAATCGGGGACAGCGGAATGGAGATCCAGTTGCGGCGTGTTGCCCTTGGGGTTGGAGAAAGTGATCTCGTAGCCTTCCTCCATCAGGGCGCGAGTCGGAACCGTCAGCTCGTTCAGGTAATAACCAGCGCCGCGATAACACCCGCCATTTTTCAGCGGTAAGCCATATCCGCTTGAGACTAGCACCAACACTTTGCCTTTTGTTGTCATTTGTTCTCCTCTTTGAAATCGAGTCTGTTGCTGAGATGGGCGAGTAGGTCCATCACATCCGAGACCGGTCGCGCGTCGAGCGTTACACAATCGGAACTAAAGCTGGTATTAAAACTGGCGACAGACGGGACGCTCACTAATTCCTATTCATCGAAATTGGGTAACGTTCCGTTTGTCCACGGTATCCTCCAAAGTGCGCAAGGACGGGCCAACGCGGTTGAGTGCAGGTTATGGCTGCGGGAATCCGAACATCAACCACGACTGATTGGCTACCCAATGCGGGTACAGCTCCGTCATCTGATCGAACAGCTCCTGGTCGGATGTCGCGATTTTCTGCACCCGATCGAAGTCCTGCAGGTAACGCTTGGTGTCTTGGATCGTCGAGGGAGAGTCGGGTGCGCCAGGCTTCTTGTGACCGGCGACAACAATCGCCGGGTTCAGCGCCGCTAACCGGTCCAGCGCCGTGATCCAATTGTTTCGGCTCTCGGGGGTGGTGTCGCCGACGTAAATGCGGCATTGGTTGTATACAACGTCGCCAGCGACGATCAGGTCGATCGATGGAACGTGCAGGGACGTCGAATCGGGACTATCGGTACGGCCCTGCTCGATGATGCGCAGTTCGTGACCCTCGAGAGTGAACGTGTCGTGCTCATAGGGCTCAGGGGGAACCAACCTGGTAGGCACTTGCCCAGGAAACAGCCGGCGAGCTAGCCGCTCGACTGTGGGACTGAACGACATCTGCATGGCGTCCAACGTCTTGGGCGTTGCTATCGCCCGAGCGCCCGGGAAACGGTCGAGCAGAATGCTCAGACCGTAGAAGTGGTCGAAATGGGCGTGAGTTATATAGATGGTCTCCAAGTTGCGGTTGTGCAGAGCGACCCAATCCGCGAGAGCCTCGGCCTCAGCCACTGTCCCCATTGCGTCCACCAGCACCGCGTCGTACTCGCCGAAGATTAAAGTCGACGTGATAGGGTCAAAGGCGAGCGGTTCGCCGAAGGGCTTTGGCCGCTCGCCGACCATTGTCTTTCCCGGGGCCGTAAAAACGTTCACGCCGAGAGTGTTCGACGCGACTGTCGCGGTCACGCGCGTAGTCTCTTTCAGTCCATTTGTGTCGGCCATTTGGCGCTCCTCCCGATATCAGAGAGAGTGACTGTTCAAAGCAAAATTGGCAAAAGCGCGACGACAAATCCGTTGGACAAACCTATCGATCAAGGCCAAAGTGCTGGCTCCAAATTGCGGCCCGGAAGGCCTTAAGAGAAGATCCGCAACCGTTTAAACCCGAATCAATCCGGGCCGAGCGCTAACCGTACTTGAGCGCAGTACTCTGTCCGACCTCGATAATGTAACCGTCAGGATCGCGGATGTAGCAGCGAATCTCGCCATACTTGGGTATTGGCTCCGTGATGAACTCGGCTCCTCGACTCTTCCACAATTCATAGCACGCTTGGATATCCGCAACGCGGAAATTCATAAAGCTGTTGATGTGATTCGGGTCGGGGACACTGAGCGTTACAGTCGGCTTGTCGGGGGTCGGCCCGCCCCCAACGTTCAGAATCATCCAGATGTTCGCAAGCTGAAGGTACGCAGGCGCGTTGCCGTCACCCAGGCTCAAAATGCGAGCGCCGAAGACCTTTTCGTAGTAATGAGCCGACCGGTCGATGTCGGCGACGGTGAGAAAATGCGCGATGCTTAACCCCTCGCGCGGGGGCATCTCATAGCTCTTCTGTTCGATTTGTACCGCGTTCATTGATGGCTCCTTTCGATACGATGCTCATTACAAATACGGCGTTAGAAACTCGATCGGAAATTTTCGCCGGGGTGACCCAAGCAACCGGCGATGTATACCAACTGCCATTCAGCCAGAGTGAAATGGGCTGCGCAATTGGACGTTGGTATTGCCCATACTTTGGTATCGACTGCAAGGTCTCATCCGGGGCAAATAGTTTTTCTCCATCCAGCTAGTCCTGAAAATCGATCAAAGTCCTCCCGCCCACTTGATACGAAAGTATTGTCGATACCATTGTCCTATTGCTTTACTCTCCTCGCGTTTGGCCTAATCGGGACCGTTCGAGATCCACGTTGATCGGGCTTGGAAGCCGTTTTTGTGAAGGAGAACTGATCGTGTCTGAACTTGAGAAGAAATCTGCGGCGCGAGAACAACAAGAAACCCGCATCGCCGTGAAACGTATCGCTGCCTTTGCCATCGGTGTGACAGCCGTGGCAGTGCTCGCCGTCCTCGTCGTCACGGCCGTTAACGCGCAGGACAAGTACTCGCTGAAATCGCCGAGTGGAATCGCATTCTCCGACTTCAGGGGATATGAGGATTGGGCTGACGTCTCTTCCGCCCGGCAAGACGAAATACTCAAGGTAATTGTCGCCAATCCGACCATGATCAAGGCGTTCAAGGCTGGCGTTCCCGGCAACGGCCAGCCCTTCCCGGAGGGCTCCATGATCGTGAAGCTTCAGTGGAAGCAGAAGAAGAGCACAGAGGCCCAATTCGCCGTGGACGTGCCGGACGTCTTTACGCAGGCTTTCGTCATGGAAAAGGACAGCAAGAGGTTTCCGAAAACCGGCGGCTGGGGATACGCGGTGTTCAACTACGATGCCGCATCGGACAAGTTCACAGCAGATCCCAAAAGTCTCTCAGACTGCGGAAACACCTGCCATACGGTTGTGAAAGCGAAGGACTACATCTTCCACCCGTATGAGAAACGTTGAACTGCGCCCGCCCCGACATCGAGTACCCTGCGCAGTCCCATTTAATTATGAACTGCATTGGTACCCACCTGGTACCGCTATAGTGCTTCCGGGCAACACAGCGCATTTCCATCAGTCAAAATTGGTGACTACGTTATCCAAGTGACGGCAATTCTTCCGCTTGGTATTGAATTCGTCAAGTTGAAAAAGAGAATGCATGGAACAATATCTCTTGACACTCCATGGACGCTTTCGCAGGTTAAAGGAGCCGCTCACCGCGTCGAAAGGCGTTCAGAAACTGACCAACCAGTTCGTCAGCGACCCGAGTTCCACGGCCATTCCTCTTTCATCCTTTGATTGTGATCGGCTCTGTACATTCGCAAACTGACAGATTAGGCCCGCCCTAATAACTTCCTTCGATTCAGTGCATGGCAGGCAGTTTGCTTATTCTAGATCCAAATTTGGACAATTTTGGAGCCCCGCCCCTCCCGTAGTTTCTCGATGCCTTGCTGAGTGACCGCGACCATTATCCAACTCCGCACAGAATTTGATGGTCATTCATCAGGCCAGAATGGATAACCTGTTGCAATTGAACGTGGATATTGGCAATATCGTAGTATCAGATGGCGGGACGGTTGATGCAGGTATGATCACGGGTTCCATGATCAGAAAGGCTCTAGCCGTTTCGGGCAGCTCCAAGCAGCCTTCCTTGCGCACCTTGATTGCGCTCCGAATATGTCAATCGGCGAAAAGAAGTCGCCGGAACTTTCCTGTTTAACCGCTTGGCAAGATATCCATGACGGAGGAATAGGCCATGAGGAGCTTCCCAGCACCCATTTCCCTCGCCGGCTCCGAGCTCCGCGAAACCCGCCACGTCTGCGCGTTCTTCAACATTGATGAGGAAGAATATCGCATCCTGCTTCCGTTTATAAAGGACGGCTTGGAACGCGGTGACAAAGCCGTTCACGTTCTGAACCCGGAGCAGCGTCAAGACCATCTCCAGCGACTGACTGGCGCGGGCATCGATCCAGCGGCCACGCAGCAGAGCGGGCAACTCGAGCTTAGGACCAACACCGAAGTCTATCTTCCCGATGGCCGATTCGATCAGGATCGGATGCTGCAGGTGTTTGAGCAACTGGCCAGCGGAAACGCCCAGAGAGGATTTCCTCTTAGTCGCATTTGTTGTCGCATGGACTGGGCGGTCGAAGATCGGTCCCGTGTCGATGACGTGATCGAGTTCGAGTCACGTGTAAACGATGTGTGGCTTCGTCACGACGCTGTCATCTGTACTTACCATCTCGGTCGTTTTGGTAGCGACGCGGTGATTGATATCATACGAACTCATCCTATGGTCATCATCGGCGGCATCCTTCAGCAGAATCCTTTCTTTATGCCGCCGGATGAGTTCCTCCGAGAATTTCGTCGACGGCGACCCGGTCGAAGTAATTTGCCGGAGGCGGCCTGAGATATGAACGTGCAGCCCAGAGATCTTACAGAGGAGATCAAGCACCTTCGGCGCTGCGTCAATGATCTCGTTAGCGTCCTCGCTCTTCCAGCCATGTGGAGCGGTTGTGAGCCATCTCAGATTGTGAATACCTTGGTCGATGCGCTGCTACGTATGCTTCAGCTGGATCTTGTCTATGTACGGTTGAAGGAAACGGTTGGTCGGGCGCCAATCGAATTGGTTCGCTTCGCACAAATGCATGAACACAAGGTCCATCCGCACGAGATCGGCGAGGCGCTCGGATACTGGTTTGGGACCGACCCTCAGGAACGGCCGCCGCTAATTCGGTATCCTTTGGGCGACCGAGACATTTCGATTGTTCCCATAGGACTAGGGCTGCAGGATGAAATTGGCGTGATCTTAGCCGGGTCAGAGCGAGCTGATTTTCCGCAGCAAACCGAGAGACTTATTCTGAGCGTAGCCGCGAATCAGGCGTTCATTGGATTGCAGGAGGCATGGCTCCGAAGCGAACAGAGGCGTGTTGCGAGCGAACTCGATCACCGCGTCGCGCAACGAACAACAGAACTTGCCGCAGCCAACGAAGAACTACGAAAGGAAATTGTCGACCGCAAGCACGCCGAGGAAGATCGTAGAACCAGCGAAGAAAAGCATCGCGTGATTATTGAAGCAGCCAACGACGCGGTGATCAGCATGGACGAAAGGGGCGCTATCCTCCTCGCGAATCCCGCCACGAGGCGCATCTTTGGCTATGACCCGGTCGAGATCGTCGGTAAGCCGATGACAATACTCATGCCGGAAATGATGCGGAAACTGCATGAAGACGGGTTCAAACGATATTTGACTACTGGAAAGCGGCATCTTAACTGGCAAGGCGTCGAAGTTACCGCTCAACGCAAGGATGGTCAGGAGTTTCCAGTGGAAGTCTCGTTTGGGGAACTAACGAGCGATGGGCATAAGGTATTTACTGGCTTCATCCGCGATATAAGTGAAAGAAAGCAGGCCGAGGATCGGCTTCGCGCGAGCGAGCGTGACTTGCAGATCACGCAGGCAGAGCTCGCGCGTGTCTCCAGGCTCACAACTATGGGCGAACTCGCAGCGTCGATAGCGCATGAGGTCAATCAACCCCTGACGGCGGTAATCAATAATGGCAGCGCGTGCCTGAGACTGCTCGCCAACCGTAGTCTAGAACCTGAGGTTCTGCGTCGCGCTCTCGAAGGAATCGTTGCCGATGGTACTCGCGCAAGTGCCGTTGTAGGTCGGATCCGTGCATTTATAAAGAAGGAACCGGCTGAAAAGAATCCGTTGGATATAAATGAAGTGATTCGGGAGGTGCTGGTTCTGGCGGGCCGCGAGCTTAATGAAAATCAAATAGTGGTTGATCAGCAATTGACACCATATCTCCCCTTTGTATTGGCTGATCGTGTTCAGTTGCAGCAGGTCCTGCTGAACTTGATCATGAACGGCATTGAAGCCCTGGTCGCGGTGACAGATCGACCTCGCTTACTCCGGGTGCAATCCCGGATCGACGAATCTGCGCACGTCCTCGTTGCGGTATGCGACTGTGGTATAGGCTTTGATGTAGAGGTGGATCGCATCTTCACTCCCTTCTTTTCAACGAAAGCGAAAGGCATGGGAATGGGTTTGTCGATCAGTCGATCACTTGTTGAAAGCCATGGTGGTCGGCTCTGGGCCACCACCAATTCTCCCCACGGCGCGATATTGTCCTTCACACTACCTGCAACCGAAGGGAGTCACTCATGACTGGCGCTCCGGTTGTTTTCGTTGTGGATGATGATGCCTCGGTACGTTCTTCACTCAAGTTCCTCCTGAGCACCGTGGGTCTGCAAGTCGAAGGTTTTGACTCGGCTGATAGCTTTCTGCAGAAGAATCTTCCAGATGCGCCCAGCTGTCTTGTGCTGGACGTCAGGCTACCTGGATTGAGTGGTCTCGATTTTCAACGCGAGTTGGCAGCGAGGAAAATTAATACCCCGATAGTCTTTCTCACCGGCCACGGCGACATTCCGATGAGTGTTCGCGCCATGAAGGCTGGGGCCGTCGAATTCCTGACCAAGCCATTCCGTGATCAGGATCTTCTGGATGCTGTTCGCATCGCACTGGAGAAAGATCGTGCCAGACGTGAACAGGAAAAGGAAGCGATGATCCTCCAACGCCGCTTCGACTCCTTGACTCCGCGCGAGCGGGACGTGATTTCCATGGTTGTCTCGGGCATGCTCAATAAGCAGATTGCCGACCGGCTTGGAACTGCCGAGAGTACCGTGAAAGTTCAGCGCAGCAGGGCATTGGAAAAGATGCACGCGGAGTCTGTTGTGGACATGGTAAGAATGATCGAGAAGCTGAAGAGCCCTTCGGGGAGGCTCCAATAAGCGAAAGCTTATTCTCATACTCCTTTTTGAGGTGCTGGATATCCCAACATCCAATAGATTCTTTGTCCGTCTGGGAATAGCTTGGACTCTTATGACGGGATCCAAAAGTGACAAAGAATCTAATCTCGGTAGTTGACGACGATGAGGCCATCCGTAGGACCACGACATTTCTGATCGAGTCTTTCGGCTTTCGGGCGGCTGCCTTTGATTCTGCCGAAAGCTTCTTGAAGTCTGTCCAATTGCACGATACTTCATGTCTGCTCGTTGACGTTCAAATGCCGGGGATGAACGGGCTGCAGTTCCAAAGAGAGCTGGCTGTTGCGGGCTGCGGGATTCCTATTATTTTCATCACTGCATACGACAACAAAGATACCCGTCAGCAAGCGATGCAAGCCGGCGCCGTTGCATTCCTGGACAAGCCCTTTAGCGACGAGCAATTACTCCAAACTGTTCGTTCAGCCTTACGGCACGACGCTGGTAGTACGAAGTCCGTGGGCTGATCGATTCCCGCGCTGGATTTCAGCTTCCCGTACGCTCCATCTGAAGCCTAGCGCATCGCCTTCTCACCACTCAGGTTCGACAGGTGGGCCAGAGTTAACTTCCGAGTATGAAGTAAGAACTGTCACCAAACGCAGTCGCGCGATAAGGATCGCCGAGACGTAAGAGGTTCGCCGGACTCGATTCCCAAATTCAATTGCACCACCTTGCATGTACCGGCTGACGTTACCAGCCAACCGAATTTAGAGAACGAGTGGTTGGCGGTTGGAGAACGTCGATTTGAGTCAATCACAGGAGTGGCAGCCACAGGAGGGTATCGCTATGAGCTTAGCGCAGGTGATTAGCCATGAGTTGCAGTCGTTATACGTATCAAACGGAGAGCCGATCGTATTCGTGGTTGACGAAGATTACCACGTCCGCGAATCGCTCAAATTTCTAATTTCGTGTGGGGGATGGCAGACCGAATCATTCGCATCAGCGCATGAATTTCTCATCAGGCCATGGCCTACCGTTCCAAGCTGCTTGGTGCTCAACGTTTCCCTTCCAGACCTCAATGGTCTCGATCTTCAAAAGCGTGTTGCCGTCGATCGCCCAAACATGTCGATCATATTTATCACGGGCCAGCCCGATGTTTATGCGTCGGTCCGAGCCATGAAGGCTGGAGCCATCGAATTCCTCATCAGGCCAGTCAGCGATGACATTTTACTGGGCGCTATTCAGGATGGAATTAAACGCAGTTCCGCTGAACTTCGCCGCGAGACAGAGGTGCGGTCACTTCGTGATTCCTTTGCACGACTCAGCCAGCGCGAGCGGCAGGTCATGGCTCTGGTGGCCTTTGGCCTGTTGAACAAAGAAGTCGGTGCGGAACTTGGCATTAGCGAGATCACAGTAAAGGCGCACAGAGGCCAGGTGATGCAGAAGATGAAGGCTAATTCTTTTGCGGATTTGGTAAGAATGGCCGGGAAGCTTCGATTAGAGCGCAGCCTCGTGAACCGAGTCAGTTTAGATCACCGTTGCCATCTCCAGCCGCAGCTTGGTCCGCCTGCATGATGACCTGTTTCTTTCCCCTGGCGGGTCCGCGCTCGCAGCGGAAAGAGAAAGGTCTTGACCGTAGTTCCTGCGCCTTCTTCTGATCCACGTCCGCTAAAACGGTATGTCGTCGTCGGAGATTTCGGCCTGCTGGGCAAGATCGTCATGTCCTGCAGGAGGGCGTTGGTCGAAGCTGGCTGTCGAACTGCTCGAGCTTGCCGACCTGCTTGACGCGGCGGCTCCTGAGCCTTCATCGCGGCCGGAGAGCAGCACAAGCTCATTGACGATAATCTCGGTGCGGTAGCGCTTCTGGCCTGACTCTTTATCGTCCCAACTGCGAGTCTGGATCTTGCCCTCGATGTAGAGCTTCGAGCCCTTCTTCACATAGTCGCGGACGATTTCGGCGGTGCGGGTGAAGGCGACCAGATTGTGCCACTCGGTGCGGTCCTGCCAGTTGCCCTGCTGGTCCTTCTGGCGGTCGCTGGTGGCGAGGGTGAAGTTGGCAACCATGGTGCCGCCTGCGGTCGAACGCATCTCCGGATCCTTACCCACGTTGCCGAGAAGTGTGACTTTGTTGACGCTTCTTACCGCCATGTTCTTCTGCTCCTCTTGTCTGGCCCCGCTTAGGCTGCGATTTTGGGTAAGTGGACTCAACCGCTTCGGTTTGGGGCGAAATCTAAGTATACTTCCACGTTTCAGTCGTGGCCTTCGTTGCCGCAAAACGCAGCCGTTTACCTGTGCAAAAACATGTCTATAGCAGGCCTGCGGCTCGCACGACGGCGTCTGCAACTTGCTCGGGAGTCAGCGTATCCACGCGGATGGAGACGTGAGCGGTGCGATACAGCGGCAGGCGGCGCTCGTAGCGGGCGGCGAGGTTGGCCTGATCGGCGAGGACCGGGCGGGTGTGCTCGGTGCCACGGCAACGTGCCAACGTCGTTGCCAACTCGACTTCCAAATGGACGAGCAAGGTTCCGGGCGCGGTCAGCAATAGATTGCGGGTTTCAGTCCTCTCGATTGCGCCGCCGCCGAGGGCGAGCACCGAAGCCTCTTCGGCTGCCAGGCGGGCGACGGTCGCATGCTCCCGATCGCGGAAGGCGGCCTCACCATGACGGGTGAAGAGTTCGGCTATTGTCGCGCCGGCCTCGGCTTCGATCAGGTCGTCCACGTCGACAAATCGCCAGCCCAGACGAGCGGCCACGAGCGGGCCGACGGTGGTTTTGCCCGAGCCCATGAAGCCAGTAAGCACAATGCGCCGGGGTAGGGAGCCCGCGCGGGATTCGGATTGAACGAGGAATGTCAAAACCGGCCCTTGGTGCAGCAGATGGGTTTCGGAACTATTTGTTCAGTATAGGCAATCGGCACTGGCGTTTTTGACCGGTCATCCCAAAACCATCACCACTGCACCGGCGGTGATGAGAAGTCCGCCAGCGAGGACTGACGGTGTGATCTTTTCTCCCAGAAGGAGCCAGGCAAAGACCATCACCAGTGGGACGCTGAGCTTGTCGAGCGGGGCGACGCGAGAAGCTGGCCCCAGTTGCAGGGCACGGAAATAGCAGATCCACGAGAGTCCTGTGGCTACTCCAGAGAGCGCGAGAAAAAGCACAGTGCGCCGGTCGAGGAGGCGCATCTCGCCGTGCTTGCCGAGGCCGATGGCGATGGCCCAGGCGAAGATGACCACCACGCTGGTTCGGATTGCCGTAGCGAGGTTGGAGTCCACGTGAGCCACGCCGACCTTGGCAAGCAGGGCCGTCGCAGCGGCAAACAGGGCGGAAAGTAGGGCCCATCCAATCCAGGACATGGAAAAGGGGTACATGGAAAAGCTGGTCATGGAAAACATGGTACGCGGTTGGCGTGTGTATGGGTGCTCTACACTCGAATGGATGCAGACTGGCAAAGCCAGTAAGACAGCGCTCCGTGTTGCGATTCGCCGCGCCGCTCACCAGGTGATCGATAACCCTCGGGTTCTTGATGATCCGATTGCGGTGCGGCTGTTGGGGCCGGGATTCGCCCGCGATATGGAACGGGCGATGCATCCGGTGGCGCGGGATTTTCGTGCCTTTATGGCGGCCCGCAGCCGTTATGTAGAGGACCAACTCGCCAAGGCTGTCGCACGCGGAGTCAACCGCTATGTGATTCTGGGCGCCGGGCTCGATACTTTCGCATATCGCAATCCGTTTCCGACTCTGAGGGTTTTCGAGGTCGACTTCCCTGCAACGCAGGAGTGGAAGCGCCGGATGCTGCAAGAGGCGGGTATTGCCGCGCCCGCCAGCCTCACCTTTGTTCCATTGGACTTTGAGCACAAGGCGCTGGCCGACGGGCTTGCCGAGGCGGGGTTCAGCGACGAGGTCGCGGCATTCTTTGGCTGGCTCGGGGTCGTGCCGTATCTGACCCTCGATGCATTTCGCTCCACACTGAACGTAGTTGCAAAACTGCCCGCAGGGACGGGCATCAGTTTCGATTATGCGTTTGCACCCGAGACTCTGAGCCCACAGCGGAGACTGATTTTTGAGGCGCTATCGGCACGGGTTGCTGCAGCCGGAGAGCCATTCAAGCTTTTCTTTACGCCTGAGCAGATGGAGTCGGAGCTGCGCCACGCCGGATTCAAGGACATTGAGCAGCAGGATTCCGGCCATCTGAATGAGCTTTACTTTCGTGACCGATCCGACGGCCTGCGACTGTCGGATGCGCGTCTGGGCATGCTGGTGACCGCCTGGGTTTGACCTTGCCTTGCCGACCCGGACTGCACGATAAGATGGTTTCATGCGCCTGCTCGCCATTGCTTCGCTCCCAGCGATTCTGCTGGGGCTCTCCGGATGCGGATATCACACACTTGGCGCTGCCACTCACCTTCCGCCGAATACCCAGACCCTTTCCGTGCCGGTCTTTGCCACGCGCATTGAGGCGTATCACACCGAGACGATGATGACTGAGGCAGTGATCCGGGAATTTGCTGCGCGTACCCGATTGCGAGTGACCCCTGATTCCGGAGGGGACCCGGATGCGGTGCTTCACGGGACAATTTTGAAGGAGGTCGTCGTGCCACTGACCTACAACACTTCGACGCAGCAATCGTCCAGCTTTCTGATCACGATGGTCGTTTCCGTTACCCTGAACGGGCGCGACGGAAAAGTACTCTACGAAAACAAGAATTATGTCTTCCGCGAGCAATACCAATCCACCACCGACCTGCCCACGTTTTTTGATGAGAGCCCGGGAGCCGTAAACCGGCTTTCGCGCGACTTTGCGCGGCAGCTGGTTGCCGATGTGCTCGAAGGACTGTAAGGGTTTCGGGCGGCGCAAAGAGCAGGCCAACGCGCCGCCCGGCGTTACGGGGGAGGGACTGAATCACCTTGCGATTCAATTCCAAGTCTAGGCGCGGCGCGTTGGCGTATCAACCTGAAGCAAGTCGGATTTCGCCGAATTTACGTCAAGAGAGGGGTTACGATAGGACACTGTCCGTCCGAAGTAACCAATGTTACTTACTTGTTAGTAAATACCTTCCGACTTGATTTCTTTCACGTCAGTCGAATCGCCGGCCAATTCAGCTCCGTTGCGCGCAAATTATTGAGGATTTTGGCAACTACCGGCCAAGAGGCTGGCGGCGCGAGCCCAAAGACGGTTATTCTAAAGCCGCATGCTCGTTGGTCCCATAGCCACACGGCCGGCGGCGCGGAGGCCGATCCTTTGAGCGGCTCGCGTTGGGGCGCCGGTTTTGCCTCCGTTAGCCGCTTCGTGGCGGAAATTGAGGCTGCTGCCGCAGGAACTGGGTCTCTCAAGGCCGGTTACGTTCTGGCGGGCGATGAAGTCTTCCTGTCAGATCGCTGCCGAGCCGCTTTGCTGAAGGCATTTGTGCCGCCAGATCTGAGGGATTTCTGCCTTTCTGATCTTGATCTCGCTGGAACTTCGATCTTCGAGGTGCTGGACCGTGCGCAGACACCTTCGCTGATGTCCCCGTTTCAAGTGATCTTTGTACGCAATGTGAAACAGCTTTACACGCGCGGGGCGAAGAAGGATGAGTTCGCTGCGCTGGATCGATACTTTTGTTCCCCCAATCCGCAGGCGCTGCTGATCTTCGTCGCTGATTTTCTGCGCATTCCTTCTGACGCCCGTCGTATGGACATGGACGACAAGAACCGTTTCGAGCGGCTGAGGGAGACGTTAGGCGAGCATTGCGGGATTGTTGAACTGGCGCGGGTGACCGAAGAAGATGCCATGCGATGGGCCGTGGCGACCGCGCAACAGGCGGAAACCCGCATGGAGCCGGATGCGGCCCGCGAACTGGTCGATGCTCTCGGCGCCGATATGATGCTCATTTCGTCGGAACTGGAAAAGCTTCTGCTCTTTACCCTGGGCCGCGGGCGCATCACACTGGGCGACGTTGAAACCATGGTGCTGGGCGCCAAGCAGCGGTCACTCTATGAACTGACCGACGCCATCAGCTCGCGCAATCGCGCACGAGCACTGGCCCTGCTGCAGGGCCTGCTGAACAGTTCCGAGGCCGGCGAGGATGCCGGGATCGGGCACCTTTACATGCTCGCGCGGACGTTCCGGCAGATGCTGGTGATTCTGGAGAAGAATGTGCGCGATACCCGCGCCATCTGGCAGGCGCTCTGGCAGGGTTTTCGGATCCCGCCCTTCGCGGCCGAAGATCTCATCCGCCAGGCCCGGCGCTACAAAAGCCGGCGGGAACTGACGCGCGCTCTGCGGCTGATCGCACGGGCGGATCTTGAGTTGCGTTCCTCGCCACCTGACAAGCGCCTGGTGCTGGAGAGGCTGGTTTACGATCTGGCTTCGGAGCCGAAACCCGCGCTGCCTCCATGGTCATCGGCTCAACTGTCTTTTGAGGGGTAGGGGCCGGCTAACAGGCCCTAGATTCCATCCATCCCCGCAGGTCAGAAACGGGAAGCCTGTTATCGGATTCCGTTCGCGATCATGCACGGGGAGTAGGCACGGTCTTCTCTTTGAATGTGATTGGTGAGCCAGTCGCGCAGAAAGTTGAGTAAGTGTGTATTCAACGCGATTTCGCCGCGCGCGAACCGCTCAATGAAAGCCTCAACCTTTCTGGTCAGATCGCGATGCCGTGCGCAGTGCTCTTCCAACTTCGGGTAATTTGCGGCAGCCATCATCGCTTCTTCCGCAGAAAAATGATCGCGCGTGTAGGTCATCAGATTGCGTAGCAGAGGTTCGGTCAGGCTTTTTGCCTGCCCTTTGAGCATGGCATCATGCAATTCGTTCACGGTGTCTACCAGAATCCCGTGCTGATCATCGATTGACCGGATGCCCACTGACAGTTTGTCGCTCCATGCGATCAGCGCCATCTCTTCTCCCATGCCGGAAGATTCCGGCACTAAAAGAGATCGGCTGAAAACCCGGCAAGTTGAATGGAGGGATGGTTGATGCAGTGCGCACGCGACGGATTCAGGCCAGAGCGAGAAATTGGAAGAAACTAAAAAATGCCTCGTTCATTCAGCCATGGGCCATATCGCTGATCGAGATTTTCGATGTGTTCGCTATACCAGGTGCGTAGAAAACTGAGCAGGTCATGCGCTTCGACGCCTTCAGCGTGCTCCACCTTTTCCACTGTTTTCTTGATCTGGCGCATAAGTTCTTGATGCGCCTCCCGATGTTCTGCAAGGCCGGGGAATCCATGACGCTCCAGAAGCTGTTCTTCGCAGACGAAGTGGAGGCGCGAAAATTCGACAAGCCGCTTCAGGTGCTCGTCCACATTCTTGCGTTCGCAGCCGCGCACCAGCGCCGAGTACAACTCATTCATCGTGTCCATCAGAATGCCGTGCTGATCGTCCATCGCTTGCACGCCGACAGAGCAGGAATGGCTCCAGGTTAGAAGGGTCACATGAGCCTCCGTGAATTGTTTCTATGGTCAATTGCTGCGAGCGAAACAACAATCCCCATAACGTGTGAGGCTTATGCAACGGCAGCATCATAGAGCGGCTGCGCCTACTCGAGAATGACGTTTGGATGCGGCTCATGGCCGCGCGTGGTCAGGATGACTGCCGCGCCCAGGATGAGCGCGCCGCCCGCCCAGGCGAAGGGCCCCAGGTGTTCGCCGAGCAACTTGACTCCAAGCCAGGAGCCGAGGGCGGGTTCGATGTTCAAGAAGACCCCGGCACGCGATGCAGGAACGTGATGAATGCCCCAGTTCCATAGAAGGGTCGTGGTGGCAGTACAGGCCAGTCCGCTGATGGCCAGCGCAATCCAAGCGGTGGCGCTTACATGGAAGAAGGGGGGCGGCGGGTTTCTGTGAGGGAGCAGCGGATTCAACGTCCAGGGTCCCAATATCCAAATAATCAGCATCACGGTGCCGGAAAGAATCGTGTACGCCGTTACCACCGGCGGGCTGTGAGTCTGCATCAGCTTTTTGCTGAGCAGAATCCAGGCGAGGGCGGTGCAGAGGGACGCCACAACCATCAGATCGCCCTCCAGCGAGGGGCCGCCCTGCGTAATCGCGCCATGGTGGCCGCCCAGCACGATGAGGGCTGCGCCAACCGTGGAGCCGACCAGGGCCATCCAACCGATGGTGTCGAGGCGTTCACCGGCAAACAGGGCTGCTGCCACGCCCAGCAGGACCGGCATGGAGCCGACCATCAGCGAGGCATGGCTGACAGTGGTGAGGGCCAGACCATGAAACTGGATCAAAAACTGAACGGGAATGCCGAAGAGAGCGGAAATGAGAAGCAGGCGGGTTTCGCTCCAGGTGAGGCGCACCCGGCTAGCCAGGGCCACTGGCAGCATGCCCAGGCAGGCAAACAGAAATCGATAGAGCACCATGTACTCGACGCTCATTTCGTTGAGCGCCAGGCGGCCAAAATAGAAGCCTGTACCCCAGAGGCATCCTGCCAGCGCGCAGGCGCCATAGCCGAGAAACCTGAGGCGCGGACTGGATGTTGCTTGATTTTCCATTCTCTTCTTTTAATGTCGCATACGCGGAGAGGCAGGGGTGTTACTGCACAAAACCGCCCGCATAGGCGAGAATGGTTATTGATGGCGAAACGGCTCCTGACGGCCGGTTTCAGTTGGCGCGCGGGCCTCAGGCTGGCGGTTGTGATCGCGCCCCTGTGTTTGTCCGCGAACGGGTATGCGCTGAGCGGGCTGCTTTCGTTGCGGCATCATAAAGCTCCCGACCAGACGCAGGCGCCAAACAAGCCCACCAATTCATCCCAGCCGCCCGCGTTCTCTATTCCCGTAGAGCCTCTTGGCTTCTTCGCTCCCGGCGCTTTCTACCAGGGGCTGCGCATCAGCCTGGTTTCTCTCGACTTTATTGATGAGAATCGGTTGCTCTTTACCTTTAGAACTCCGGGGTTGATCCGCCGCGCGGCCGTGGGGGAGGATGATGAGCGCGAGATTCGTGCCTTGGTGCTGACGCTGCCGAACGGAACCGTGGAGGCCGAGGCCCTGTGGACACTGCATGACCATGGGCGCTACCTGTGGATGCTCCACGATGGGCACTTTCTCCTGCGCGACCGCGACAACCTGGAAGAGGGAGACGCGACGCTTGCGTTGAAACCACTGCTGCATTTTCCCGGCCCGCTGTTGTGGATGGAGATGGACCCCGCGCAGCAGTTTCTGGTGACTGATTCGCATGAACCGGAGGCGTCTTCGTCCAGCTCCGGCGAGGTACCGAGCCCAGCGACAGCTGCCGCCGATGTTACGTCCGATGGTGAGGATCCAGCCGGGAAGCCCGATATCGTGGTGAGGATCCTGCGCCGTTCTTCAGGACAGGTTCTATTGATAAGCCATGTCCGCACCACCGTGCATCTGCCTGTCAATTCAGACGGATACCTCGAGGCTTTGCGCTCCTCAGGCCGGGACTGGGTGCTGAACATGAACTACTTTACAGGCGGAAGCAGGATTCTGGGGCGAATGGAGTCCGCCTGTATGCCCGCAATGGAATTCATTTCACCTCAACAAGTGCTTGCGAGTACCTGCGGCGCGGGGGGTGGCCGCGGATTGGTTGCCATGTCGACGGAAGGGCGGCGCTTGTGGTCTGTGCCGACCGCCCCGACCCAGGTGTGGCCGCTTCTGGTGATGGCGCCGAACGGCTCGCGCCTGGCGCTGGAGACGCTGACTGTGCCGCGCCCAGTCGAGGCTTTTTCGCCGCTCAACTTCGATGAGGTGAAGAGCCAACTCGTCGAAGTTTATGATGCGGCTAGCGCCAAACTCGCGCTGAAGACTTCGGTCAGTCCCGTGCTCGATGGGGGAGGGAACCTGGCTATTTCACCGTCGGGCAAACGGGTCGCGGTGCTCGATGCGGGAGCGATTCAGGTTTATGAGTTGGCCTCACCGCCCACGATGCCGGAATCCGACATCAAACATTCAGCGCCGTAAGGTGCTCATTGCCAGTTCTCAGGGATTGGTACCCCGTGTAAACTGGGCTGCGGAGGTTTTTCTTGGCCACGGCGGTCATCCATTACGTGGCTGCGGCGGCTACTGACCGCGGCCGGAAACGTCCTTCAAATGAAGACGCGTTCGGATTCTCAGTAGAGGATGGGGTCTACGTCGTATGCGACGGCATGGGGGGCGCCGCAGCGGGGGAGATCGCCAGTTCGTTAGCCGTCGACGAGGTATTGCGCCTGCTCACGAACCGCGGCCAGAACGGCCACGCACCGCTGCCTGACGCAGCAGAGCGAGCTATTGTGGCGGCCAATGAAGCCATTTTCTCCCGAGCCCAGCGTAATCGCCGCCTCAGCGGCATGGGCACCACGCTGGTGGCTTTAGCCGTAGAGGAGCGCCACGTTTGGGTGCTCAACATTGGCGACAGCCGTTGCTACCGCATGCGCAAAGGCGCCCTGGAGCAACTCACGCTGGATCACTCGCTGGTGGAAGAGCAGGTGAGGATGGGCCGCATGTCCCACTCCGAAGCGCTGCGCTCTCCGCTCAAAAATGTGATTACACGCGCGCTGGGAACGCAGATCACTGTGACGCCGGATGTGTTTAAGCTGGAGGCAGAGCCGGGAGATTTGTTCATGCTCTGCTCCGATGGGCTGACCCGTGAACTGCCAGACCAGGTCATCGAATCGCTGCTTTCAAAGAGCCTTCCGCTCAAGAATCTTTGTACTTCCCTGGTCGATGCCGCCAAGAAGGCCGGTGGTCACGACAACATCACCTGCCTGCTGGTACGCGCAGAGGCTTGAACCTTACCTATAAGGGTCGGCGGACAAAATTGTGCCTGACGCTGAACAGGTAGCTCGGCTCAGGCGGGGTCCGGTTTGAATTTCAAGGTGCTCGGACCCGATATGGCTCTCTCAGCCTGATCTCGAATCTCCTGCGCGGAGATGCTGAATTCTTCGCGCGCAGCCTCCTCTGAGATCGTCTCTATTGTCGATGCGATGCCTTGAGCTCCCGTATTCTCAAGCGCGTTTTTGGCGCTGGACATTTGGTTTGATTCCCCGCAGCGAACCGAGAGCAACGTTCCGCCGTCCTTTACCGCGCCTTCGTACAGCTTGGCTTCGTATTCCGGAATCCCGATGCCGATGAATGCTCCGGCCAGACCGCCTCGGCATCCAAGCGCGACCACACCTGTCAGCGTGGTCATCATCGGGCCGGAGGCAATGAGGATGCCCAGCTCGGGCACTTCAAACTCGCCCGGATTTTCGAGACGGGGAAATCCTCGAACCATGCCATCGGGTTCTCCTTCCCCAGCTTTCGCGGTTCCGAGCACAAAAGCACGTGTGACCTCATTGCCCGAAAGAACAACGGAGATTTCTGACGCCGAGAAGCCCCTGGACAGAAGAAGGTCGACGGCTATCCCCGCTGCATCGGCTTTCCCATAGATGCCGAAGACGGCAGAACCGCTGCTGGACATCGCATTTCTCCTATGCTGCTTGCGCAGCGAAATCAGCCTCAACCGACGGCTCACTGATCCGAACACTGAAGTCGTTTAAGGGCCTTCTGTTCGAGTGAAATCCTATGTGGGTGGGATGGCGAGGATCAGCCCGAGGTTGTCTCTTCCACCTTCTGCTCCAGAACGCGTTGCAAAGACGCATTGACTTGAAGAGTGGCTTGAGCCAGGCTGGTGGAGACCTGGGTTGTTTCTCCTCCGCTGATTTCTTGCGCTGCTCGAATCGTGTCTTCGGCATAATTCCATAATCCGATGATGATCTTGACGTGCGGGTCCCGCATCCGCAGTCTTCTATAAAGATTTCTAGCGTGTGAAACCGCATAGGGGGGAAGTGCTGATAAGCAAACAAGATCTGACTCGCTCTTGAACGTTTCTACCAGCATCCCTTCCACGGTTCCGATAGGGATCGCTTTTGCAGAGTAGCCTGCCTCTTGCAGCAATTGGGCGAGCATGATCCCAATGATTTCGTCTGCGTCGTCACGAACAGGAACGACCGTGATCCTCCTCGAATTTTCTGTGGCAGCCGGAGATTCGAAATTGGGAATCTTGGAATTCTCAGATGGTACGGTTGGTTCAGTACCGACCTCTCTGAGCGTCATCTCTTCCACCAGGTCTCTCGTGGTTTGAGTGATGAATGCGACGGTGGTTTGATCGAGCGCGTTGCTGTGGCGATCCCTCTCAGCGAGGATCAGTGCTGGAATCAGCACCGCATCATAGAGTTCGCGGAGGGAATGATCTTTGAGGTATGTTTCCAGAACACGGTTGGCCTCATGCGCATCGCTCGCCAGCAAACGCTGGTAGTAGTGGGCTTCTGGCGTCATCACCGGCTGATCGCCCAGAAGAACGGTGAGAAATTCAAGGCTCGGAACATGGGAGCCAACGACCGCGAGGCAAACCGTAAGGGGAACAGAGAGAACGAGGCCCACAGGACCCCAGATCAGAGACCAGAAGATTGCGGCGATCAGTATGGCGAGCGTGGAAAGGCCGGTATACCTGCCATACACATGGGGTTCAATAAAATTGGCCGTTACCACCTCCATGCAAAAGAAGATCGCCATGATGAGAAGCGTCTTAGACCACCCGCCGAACACCACCACAGACAACGCGATTGGCAGGGCGGCGGCGATGGGTTCGCCAACATAAGGGATGAACCTCAAAAGGCCCGCGAGAAACCCCCAAAGGAATGCGTGAGGCAATGCCAGCAACTGCAGTGCGAACGCGATAATCGTTCCAAACCCGGTGTTTACGAGCAACTGCAGAGAGAGATATCGGCTGACCCGTTCGCTTGCATCATCCATCGCCTGGGTCATTAGGTTGAGATGGCCGTGGCCGGTCAACCGGATGAAGCGGTTGCGCAGGTCCTCGCGGTTGAGGAGCATGAAGAAGGTGAAAACCACGACCAATACCGCAGAAAGCATGGCCCCCATGACTCCGCTGAGCGTGTCCAATCGGCTAGGAGTATCTCCGACTTCGCGAACTAGGAGCGGGCGCGTCGTGGAGGATCCCAATTCCTGCCTCCCGGCAGGTCCACGGTCTCTCTCATCCGTATTGAGTTGTTCGATCTGCCTGGTCAGCCGGTTGAGTTCCTCCTGCGCTCGGGTAAACCGGGTTGTCTTCGATTGGCGGAACGACTCGATCTTGTTTTGGAGGTTGAGCGAATACGCGGGAAAGTCATCGGCGACCTCGATCAATTGCGTTGAAACCATCCAGCCCGCCACCGCTAAAATGGCGCCTGCCGCGACAATCACGCAGAGAACGGCCAGAATTCTGGGAAAGCGAATCCGCTCAAGCCATGTGACGAGCGGAGCAAGAATGAAGGTAAGAAGCAGAGCGAGAGCCAGCGGGAAGATGACCGTCTTGGCCAGGTAGAGAACGGCGATGAGCACGACCGCCAGAATGACGGCGAGCAATTGCGAGAGGACTCTTGTTGCGGAGGGGCGTGCCATGTCAGAACCGAGGTGCCGAGATGCTGCGTAGTCCGCTACAGAACTGCGTCATCCCCGGTTAGATGCCGGTTATGGTTTGAGGTTTGCGCCTTTTGTCGTGCAGCCCCGTAGACTGCCCGTACTGCGTTTGCGATAGAAGACAGCAGCACGTCACGGCCTTGAACGAGGTTGGGCAGTGGCTCTTCGATCTGATATCCAGTTTCTGAGGGGAGGAGATGTCGTTCGGCTGCGATTCCAACCTCGGATGCTCCAGGCTTCCGCATGCAAGCAACCTCATTAGAAAACGGCTTCCCATAAGTCCGAGGCCAATGAATCCAAGTTTCGTGTTCTCTTTGCGAAACGTCGTGTCGTTCATTTCTGTGCTCTCCTTTCAGTCGCGCAAACTCACGTAGGCTGGGCGCACTGCAGACATCCTCTCTTATGCCGTCAGCGGAATTCGAGCATGGCGGATGCTACATTCTCTTCCAGGTGCGTGCGAACTTTTCCAATCCTCATTGAGCAGAGAGTTTGAGAGAATTCGGCTGCCCATTCGACGCTACCGCGAGGAAAACGAGATCGCGGCCACTTTCAGAGCACATCGGCCGAATGAGGCCGTCAAGCTGATTGGCCGGAACGTGACCGGCGTGCGCGGCGACATGGCCAATCTCGATGACCTCGACCGCCTGTTCGATACGGTCAGGCGGGAAAAGGGCAAGATCGACGTCCTGTTTGCGAGCGCAGGCACGGGCGAAGCCGTCAAACTGGGCGAGATTACCGAGCAGCACTTCGATGCGACCTTCGGCCTGAATGCGCGCGGCACGCTGTTTACGGTTCAGAAGGCGTTGCCGCTGTTCAACGATGGCGGATCGATCTTCATGACAGGGTCAGTTGCTTCGGTGAAAGGTTTTTCTGGTTACGGCGTGTATTCGGCGAGCAAGGCGGCATTGCGCTCATTCGCACGCACCTGGCTCAACGAACTGAAGGGGAGGAAGATCCGGGTGAACGTGCTGAGCCCGGGGCCGATCGCCACACGGATGCAGGACCAAGTTCTCGACGAGGAGGGGAAGCGGATGTTCGAATCCCTGATCCCGCGGGGAAAGATGGGGCGTCCTGAGGAAATTGCGACGGTCGCGCTGTTTCTTGCTTCAGACGATTCGAGCTTCGTGAATGGGGTGGAGTTGTCGGTCGACGGCGGCTTCTCGGCCGGCTGAAATCGGCGGATCTCGGTGAGTGCATGATCGCCAAGGCACTCACCGATCCGTATGGAGACCGATCCGACTCGAATCCTCACGCAGTGGCCTTTACTTTCTTGCCTGACTTGACCACCTGCCATCCGTTGCGCTGTTCACTAAGTCAGCAGAAGGCAATTTTAATTCGTATCAAATTCAGGAGCGGCAAGGGGCCCGTAGGGAGAAAACAATCAAGGTTCTTGTAATAGGCGCAACCAGTAGGGTTGGTAGTGAGGTAGTCAAGGCCTTCTCCAGCGCGGAGCAGGCGGATTAGTTTCTCGAGGTGCCGCATTTCGCTGAAAAGTATGCCGTCGAAGAAGCGATGCGTGCAGGCGGGATGCGTGCCGTGGGTGTTTGCGTTTTTGCATTACCGCGAGAGCTTCCGGGCTATTCTGAGACTCCGTGAAGCCGCTCTCCTGTGAGCACTTCACCGCTCACCCGAGAGCTGTTTGCATGTATTCGCAACAAAAACGGTATTCAATCGAGAGGACACAATTGATGACTTCTCTAACCCGTCGTGATGTCTTACGCACACTGCTGTGCACATCGATCGAAGGCTTCCTGCCTGCTTCGCAGCGGGACACAGGTAGCACAACATCGTCCACTGCGGGCATCGAAGGGCACGATTTCGAGCCTGTACGAAACCGGATACTTAAGGCGATTGCGAGTGGAGCAGCCACTGGGGTAGCCGTTGCTGTTGTGCATGGCGGACGGACCGTCTGGGAAGAAGGCTTTGGATGGGCGAATCGCGAGGCGGCCCTAAGAGCAACGGCCCGAACGCCATTCACCCTGGCATCCATC
This sequence comes from uncultured Acidobacteriaceae bacterium, assembly GCA_963800145.1. Taxonomy (GTDB): domain Bacteria; phylum Acidobacteriota; class Terriglobia; order Terriglobales; family Acidobacteriaceae; genus Telmatobacter. The sequence goes on from CAWCZX010000003.1 coordinate 2,062,986, forward strand.
ACGAAACCATTCACCGCCGTGCTGCTGATGACGCTGGTGGCAGCGGGCAAACTCTCGTTGGACGATTCCGCGAATAAATACCTGGCTAAGAGCAAGATCGTTGACGAGAACGGAAACGCAGACGCAGCGACAGTCCGACTCTTGGGTGCGCACGTGAGTGGACTGCCAACAATGTTTGAAAAGTACGATCGGAGCGAAGCCAATCTCGCCCTCGGTTCCGAAGCTCTCCTCGCAGAATATGGTTGCCTGGCATACCCGCCCGGGTCCTGCTATGAATACAGCAACATCGGTTTTGCCGCACTGGGTGCGATTGCGTCGAGTCTGACTGGAGTGGAATTCGGTACTCTCATCACGCAAAGAGTCCTGACACCACTTGGTCTCGACGACAGCTTCTTTGACACCAATGTTGCACGGCTTTCAACGGGTGCGGCGCGCTACGATTCCTCCGGAGACCCACTCCCGTATTACACAACATCGACGCCCGCGTCCGGCGAACTGTATGCGAGCGCTCACGACCTCGCGCAGTTCGCTATGTTTAACATGAAAAACCCAGATCGGCGGCAGATTCTGGATGGCCGCTGGATCGACGAACTTCACAAACCGGTTTTCACCGGCCCGTCCGGTGTCGCCACCACGTTCGGCTGGTTTACCGGTCATCTGGATTCCGGTGTCCTGGTCATCTTCAAGACCGGTGGCCAACCAGGGACCGCGACCGCTCTCTATATAGTGCCGTCGGAAAATCTCGCTTGCCTTGTCTTGACCAACCGATCGGACGGCATGGAACTTTGTTCAAGCGTGTGCAACCAGGTACTCGCGAGTTTCTTGCCTGAATGGCGTCCGCCAGAAGAGACGAGTGGACCGGCGCCGTCGAAATTCGTAGTCACACCCGGCCTGCGCGGACGTTGGCAAGGAACACTCACAAATGGTGGTGCGAAGATGCGGGTTTGGCTGAGCATCGAATCCAGTAACTCGGCCACGCTGGAACTCGACGGCAAACCCGCAGAGAAGATCACCGAGATGTACTCGGAGGGCGTGGCGTTTACGGGTGTGTCCTCAGGGTTGATCGACTGTCCAGATGCCAGGCGCACTGGTGCGAAGACGCTGAAGATCAAGCTGGTTCCGTATGGAGGGATGCTGGCAGGCAGGATTCTTGCAACCGACCTGAAAGAGGTGACGTTGCCCTACGTGCTCAGCTTGAATCGGGTACCCGCTTGAACAGCATGGCGGGTCGGACTGCAAACGGCTGAGGTGCATCTACTGCTGGGAATGGCAGTTCATTTTACTCAAGTTGAAATCATTGTTGAATGCTTGTCTGTTCAATTCCATATTGTATTGCTGCTTTAAGTACGTCGATCTTTATATCTGTTAGTGTTTTGAATTTAATGCAATACCCCGTGACGCTTGCTTTGCCGAGTTTCTGCCCAAATGTCTGGGTTAGGTACTTCCTGTCATTTACTCCCATAATGTAGACGGAAATGCCTGTTGTATTCGCACTTATCCCGATTTGATAGAATTCCCTGGTTTTTCCATTGGCATATTTAATGGTTTGAGATCCATATCCAATGTTTGGGTTGGAAACGGTTTTTCCTTTCTCGTCTTTTCCATCTAAGAACCACAATTTACATGTTGGCATCAACGCCAAAATAATGTGATGCAACTGTTGCATGTCGCTACGTTTTGGTTCCGGTTGAGTGGCAATATACTCACTAATTTGTTTCTGCAAGATCATGTAAATCTCCTTTGGCTTAGCGGTACCAATCCGTTGCTCCGGAAACGACAGGATTGGAGTCGGTTTGCTCGGCTGCGTAAATCGACCCGAATCGCTGGTAGTGGGTCAGTCAGACTGACCCACTACCGAATCGCTTGGTTCTTGTCAGCTCGGCGATACCATCGAGGCTTGCCCAAAACAGTTCCGATATGACCTCTGGCTTCGAGCTCTGCCCCTGAAACAAATCCAGGAGTTGGGAAAATGCGAATCGCAGCTCCGAGGGGTAGCCGCGTCATCGAACGGTACGCTCAGGCTGAGTGAAAACATGACTTCATACAGTGCGGGTGAGGACGCGGCGAACTCCAGATATGGGTGAATTCCTCGAAGACCTGTGCGGCTACTGGGTTAATACCTTCGATTGGAAAGCACAGTTGGATCTTCTCTATAGATTCCAGAGACGCCAGAGAATCGTATGGAAGAATTGGAATTTGCTGAATTCAAACTGAATACGGCTAGACTGGTTCAGTTCCAATCAGTTGATAATGGTCGGGGCGGAGGGATTCGAACCCCCGACCCTCTGCTCCCAAAGCAGATGCGCTACCAGACTGCGCTACGCCCCGACGACCCTTTTCGATTGTAGCGCGGATCGGTTTGGGCCTGGCGCACGCAAGCCGATCAGTGCCGGACCATCCAGGCGATCAACCACACCACAAGCAGCAGCGGAATGGCGAAGACCACGCCCATCGCCGCAGCCATCAGGCCGAGAAAAGCCCAGTCGCGCCAGGTATGGCGGTGCGGTTCGACCAAATGGCGCTGCAGCAGAAGGTAGTTTCGGCGATTGGCCTTCCAGGCGATGTCAAAGGCGTCTCCCAGCAGGGGAATGGAGCCCACCAGCACGCCAATGCCGAGGTTGACCGCCATGCGAGCCAGCGTCACGTAAGGAACTCCGCGAAACCAAGCAGCAAGGGGGATGATCAGGGATAGCAGTCCGGCCAGCACATCCCCTAGTCCGGGCACGAGCCCGACGATGCCATCCAACCCAAAGCGGATCCCTGTACCCGGGATGCGAAAAGCCTCGTCAAGCAGAATCTCAAGCCCGTGGAGGGTACTGTCGCGGAAGAGCCAGGCGCCCTTGGCCCATCGATGCGAGGAAGCAGATACGGACTTAATATCGATCGCTTGAAGCGGTGATTTGCGAGTCACTTGGCGCATAGGCGGTTGGGTCGGCAAGAGCCCGGACACTTGTTTCGATGCTACAATCTGAAAGGTATGGCGGCTATAGTTCAGCGGCAGAACGCCTGACTGTGGCTCAGGATGTCGTGGGTTCGATCCCCACTAGCCGCCCCAAACTGCACGGGCCATAGCGGATCGTTATGAACCCAGTTGGCCGAGTCCCCGTGATCTCGAAAACCGATGAAATTGCAGCGTTGAGCGACCGCGCTTCCGTGCTCGCGGGGCTGCCCCCGTTTGAGCCCCGTCGGGGGCTGAGGAATGGTCATTTGCAGACCATCATCGGTAACTTTCTGCCTCGCCCCACATTCCCGCTTCTCTCAGTTGAAGAAACCATAGAAGTGGATCCGGCGGATGGCAGCCGCGTACTGTGCCACTGTGACTGGCAGCCTGAGCCATTGCGTGCCGCACGGCTGACCGTGCTGCTGGTTCATGGCCTTGAGGGTTCGTCTAACTCCCGTTACATGAAGGGAATTGCTGCACGCGCCTGGGATGCCGGCTGCAATGTCGTCCGCATGAATATGCGAAACTGCGCTGACACGGACAAGCTGTCACCCACCCTTTATCATTCAGGTCTTTCAGACGATGTGGGCGCGGTGGTTGAGCATTACGCAAGGGTACATGGCTTGCGGCGGGTGGCGCTGGTCGGCTACTCGATGGGCGGCAATCTGGTGCTGAAACTGGCTGGGGAGTGGGGCAAGCGGGCGCCGCTTTGCGCCGTGGCGGCGGTCTGTCCTGCGATTGATCTGGCCGCTGGCTCCGACGCGCTGCACGAACCGGCGAATCGTGCCTATGAATGGCACTTTCTGCTCGGATTGATGCGACGATTTCGCCGCAAGGCTGCGCTATTCCCGACCCTCTACGATCCCGGGAGCATTGGCCCGGTTCGTTCCCTGAGGGACTTCGACAACAAGATCGTGGCCCGCTATTGCGGCTTCCGCGATGCCGATGATTACTATTACCGCGCTGCAAGTGCCCGCGTTGTGAACCGGATCGCCGTCCCCACGCTGATTCTTCGAGCCCTCGACGACCCTTTCATTCGTCTGGTCCCGGAGACTCGGGCTGCGCTTCTCGCCAACCCCCATATTGCGTTGATTGAGACTCGACATGGAGGCCATTGCGCCTACCTCTCCGGCGACCCGGGTAACGAGATTCATTGGGCCGAAGCAGCGGTGATGCGCTTCCTGTTACGGCCCCCGCGCGAAGCCAATGGAAGCTGATTGGGAAGTCGAACTAGGTGGCGGGGCGCGGGTGATCGAGCCACTGTGGCCCGGATTCGTGGATCTGCGCCGCAGCCCGGACCGGGTTCAGGAGTTGCAGGAAGTAATGCGACTGCCGGCATTGGCTGAGATTCTTGGGCGGCTCAATGGAGTTGAATCGCCGGTCTGGACCTCAAAATGCGACGTATGGTCCGTCGCCGACATTGATCCCGATGAGTTGGATGCTCCGCGAGAAGCGTCTCTTCACGCGATTGCATGTTATGTCGACATCTTGCCCGAAAGCGATCAGCAATGGGACACGCCGGCTGTAACAACGGCCTGGTCCCGGAACATTTGCTCTTTGCTGCAGGCGATCCCAATGCGCTGCTGCCGCGCCGATCTCGTGGTGCGCCACGCAATGCTTTGCGACGAGCTGACAGATTTCGGCATCACCGCCTACCTGACCGCCTGTGGCCCGTCGGAAAGGAATGCCGCTGACATGCTTTCCGGGGCTCTGGCTGCCTTGGCGGATTCGATCGCACCAAAAGCGCCGACTGAAACGGCTGCTTCAAAGCGACAAGAGATGTGAGCGAGTAGTTCAGTTGGATAACGGAAGGCAGATGAATCCCGGCGACTGTTTCTTGATCTTTTGTTTGCCGAAGCTGGGGTCTAATGCTGAGAACGGCCTTGGTAGTTTTTCCCTGGCGCATTTTGTGTCACCGGGGCTGCAAAATTCTCGTCATCGGTCCGGGGCGGTCAAATGCCACCAAGCTTCTGGTAACTCGAGTTTGTCGTGGTCACGACGAGTTGTTTCGCGGTTGCGTCCAGAACTGTTTGACCCACATAGTTAGTTCCGTCAGGGAGACTCGCCATCTGAACATGCAGGGTGACTGCATCTTTCGATTGGCCCATATAGGTGTTGACGCTCATGGAGGCAACCTTCTTTGCAGCGGTGTCGAAGGTGAGGGTCATCTGATCGCCGGGCTGTGCATAGTCCCTGAAGATCAAATTCACCATTTCTCCGGCAGGATTCAATGAAGCTTTCCCGGCCGCAAACGCTTCTTGCATTTTTTGAGGGTCAGGTGGCACGTAGAGGGCGAGAAGAGTTTTTACCTGTCCCATGTAATCCTGCATCTCTGCTTTCTTGTTCGCGATGATTCTTTGCTTGATTCTGCCACCACTCGGCGGCGCCGGTGCGCTGATGGGAGTTTTCTGAACCTGCCCTCCAGGGCCGTATTGGCAGAGGCTTTCAGATGGAGGCTTTGCATCGCCTTTCAGGGTCAACTGCGTTGTCTCGGTCCATTGATACTGCTGGAGCCTTTGCCTGTTCTCGGCCACAGACTGCTTCACTGCTGCAATCTTCTCTTGCAACTCGGCATTCTGTGCGATTAGCGGCACCGCAACTGCGAGGGCAAATGCACCGAGGATTATGAAGCGTTTGCAGGCGGATCCGATGGTTTGGGCGCCAGACCGATTTTCAGCTCGCGATGTGATTTCCCTATTCATGCATTTCCCTCATTTCTTTGTGGCCGATCGCTCAAGAACCCACTGCTTTGAAAATTTGAATTCCTGTTCTCGTTTTCGATTGCCTGTCTTACCTAGGCCTGTTTTTCGTAGGCATCTTCCTCGGCGGCAGCACTCTGCAGCGCATCCTTATCGATTCCTTCTGAGTGATCGTGCTGTGGCTTTCCATTGCCGGTGGCCTGCATGCGTGCCTTTCTGCTGGCAACTTCCGCAGGCCAACGGGCCCGATTGATGCTTCCAACGGGAAGGTTGTCGGGCGTCGAGTTCCCGTTCACATCGAAATAGACGGCATCGGATGCATCAGGCTGAAGCTGTGACTTGGGAAGTAGGGTGAGCCTTCCGATGGTGTGAAAAGGAGCATCCGCTTCTTTCCAATCGACACTCGCGTTCTCGATCCAAAAATTGGCGTCAAGATGTTTTCCCCAATAGGTCATCTTGTTGGGATCGAGGAACTGAACGCCAAACTCGAAGGCGCTCATTTTGCTGTCTTCCTGGACGTGCCGGATCAGTTCATCCTGCAGGCCGTTGGGGTTATGTTTTTGCAGTGGCCGCGCCGGATTATCCGGGGATGGTGCAGCACAAAACTTCACAACTTCGAATGGTCCATGATGAAAAGGAACATTGCTCCCATAGCGCAGTCGTTGGTACGGCTTGATGGTCTGGTGCAGTTGAAATTGCACTAACACAGCAGTCCTCAGCACTCTCAGCTTGTCCTTGAAAGGCAACGACCAAAAAGCAGCACCCGGTTTCGATGCTGTCAGAACCTTGGCAAGCGCCAAAAATGCACTTGCGTCGTTAATTGGCAGAGTCCGTGTGTTTTGAAGCGAGAAGTCTTGCCGGGCGGCGCTTCTTTGATGACCTCTCGTGCCGTTTCGATTGAGGTCGACTGAGAACGACATGGACCGAACGTCAGGCTTGAAGTCGGAATTGTTTCTCGGATCGGAATTCCCAAACCGTACGATCGCGGGATACACACCGGGCGTCGCGAACATCCCTTGTGCGAGGCGCTCTGCCATCAGGCGATCACGCCCCTTGCGGACGTCAAGAACTTCAAACTCAGCTCGAACGCAGACGCCCTTCACATGCGTTCCACGACCGAGCGGCCTGTGTTGTTGCGCAGCGGCATTCGCCTGCAGAGCAAGGGATTTTTGAACGATTTCCTGTATCACTGACTGCTCTCGGATACGGTCTCGCTCAGCATCGCTATCGGTTACGCCGAACCATCTGGTTACGAAAAGCATGGGAGCCTCACTACAGTTTGGAGTTAAATCTGAACACCGTGACGCTGGGCAAGAAGCAGTAAGCTGCCGCCTTCGTCTTGATAAAGCATGAGAAGCCTGTGACCTTGTTTGGGGGCGCGCCATCTGCTTCGGAATCACAAAAATGCTTTCTGCCGGATCCTACGTACCAATGGGGTCCTTTGCTCTTGGTGAAAGTCTGGGTTTACATGTTGCCGCTCGTACGTTCGAGCCGCCTTCGACACCGTCCGCCTCAGTCGTGGGCTGCTGCTTCTCTTTTGGCCTGCCTTTCGAAGTAGAACGCTATGGCGAGGGCGAGAATCAAAGCCGCGATACCCATTAGGGTCAAACTTGATACCGTGTTCGGCTCTTCAATAATGACCTTTCGCGCCATCGCGATGAGCGCTACTTCCAGCACAACCCGGACATGAATGACATCCCTCCTGAGATAGGCTTTCAGCGTCTCGAGTAACTCGACACCAATCAACACCAGCAGGAAATATCCAAAAATCTCAAGCAGGCCCTGTACGGCAATGAGCCAACGCGGGGGCTTCAAGATTTCTTCCCAGATCAGAGAACCCAGGTGGATCGTGGAGAGGAAAACTACCACAATCACCATTCCAGCTAGAGCGACGACTGTGATCTTCTGGACGCTTCCGATCACTTTTTCCAACACGATATCGATCGCGCCGTTTGTTCGTGCTTCGCCCTCAGCGTGGACAGTTGCCATCTCAGTCATGCGGCCACGTTTCGCCCCGCGTCGCTTCCTGTTGCTCCCGGGTGCTCAGCGGGAGCCGCCTTTCGATTTCTGAGCCGTGATCGTCTGCCGATACATACTTGCGAGATGTTTCCTTTCCACCAGGAATGACAAACGCTCCCTGTTTTTGCTGCGCCGCTAAAGTTTCCGTCTGTTGGGAGTGGGGTGCAACTGGTAAAAGAGACAGTTCAAATGGCCGGGACCAAGAAACTTAGATATTTCTCCGCCTACTCCTCTTCCGGATCGGCTTCTCGTTCCTTTCGCCAGGTTCGGAGAAGAAGGACAAATAGTCCGGTGTGAACAGCGATGGCTGGCCACAACAGGAAGCCAGCCCTGCTTTTCAGCCCCACGCCCACGAGGTACGCCATTGCAAGCGAGCAGTAGGCAAGCATCCCGCAGAACGCCCGACACGCCTCGCTGCCCGGCCAACACACGACTCCGAAAGCGATCAGGCTCATGCCTGCGATCCGGCTCGTCATGTCGCCATCGTCGGGGGTTTCAGAACTAAACAGCAGGCGGCTCACAATGGGTGGATACACAAGCAGGATCACACCCGTCAAAGTCTCGCTGGCCGACGCGAGCAAAAGAAGATTATTCATCGTGTTTTCCTGATCTTTTTTAAGTGCCCCGCCGTGGTCGCTCAGGCCACGGCGGGGGCTGTCCGGCTAACCTTTCGCACATGCAACCGCGTGAGCGATAGCCGGGATACTCTTGCGGTGTTCTTCCGTCAATTGCTCCGGTTCAAGGTTCAAGGTCGTGTTGTTGATCTTGCCGGCGAATTTCAACGGAGGATGGTAGTAATACTCCAGCAATGCAAGTCCGGAGCGCGTGCCATTGCCGATGTCAAAGGTCTCGTCCTCCGGGAAAGGCTTGGGAGTGGTGTTGGGCGCGCTCTTTGGCGGGGCGACACGAGGCGGCCACAAGACCTTCGACAAAGTCCCATGACCCCACCGAACTCTGGATCGGGCTGCGGACGCGGTCTTCCATTGGTGGAGGCAGTCGCGCTTGGCAAACCAGGCTTGCCGTTTGTCGTTTCTGCGTCGCTCATGGAATTTTCCTTCGGCAGGACAAACGGCCTGCATTTTGATTGACAACAAGACAGTCCAGAAGCAATGCTTCGTGAGCCCATTTCCGCGGGCAATTGTTTTTTCTTGGCGCACAGTGTTCCGACAGCGGACTGATTATCAAGGGTTGGAGACACTCGCGAATACTGGCAATAATGCCAGTTGGGTGAGTATGGTCAGGGGAACGATATCTTCGGCTTGGATTCGATCAAGGTCCTTGCATCCCCGCACTGAGCTGCCACGGTCGGCCGGTGATAACTCAGCGCCCCGCCCCACGTCGCAGGTTGTGTAAGAAAGAGGCAGTGAGCCTGATAGGATCGAGATGCTCCAATTTCCGCACAAGACCAGGATTTAGACTATTGAAGGGATTTCTAAGATAAAGAAAACAAAGGGGCGAGTAGCTCAATTGGATAGAGCACCGGCCTTCTAAGCCGGGGGTTGTGGGTTCGATCCCCGCCTCGCCTACCACGCTCAAAATAATGGCGTTATTCGAAAGATCAGGCCTTCTGATTCGACAGATCAGGCCTTCTGATTCGATGTAATTCTCCCTGACTGGGGGGGGATTTTGGGGGACCCTGACGGCCAAAGCGAGAGTAAAAGTGCTTACTTGGGCCTTCTTCGGGGAACTTGTGGATGTCGAGTCTCGTTCCCGCTATTGCTCTCAGCCTGGAACGCCATAATGTCGTTCTTCGTCACGATTTGAGTTCGTAGGCAATGCAACAAGTTTCTAAGGTACTTGTCCGAGATGGCGGTTATACGGCCAAGTACCGGAGCGCAGATCAATCTGACATTACTGGATGAGTGATTTGGCATGTACGCGACAGTTGAGATCTGACTGGCCCGAAATGCTCACATCGGGGGCTCAAGATTGAGAGATCTCAAAACGGCGTGCTGCCAGCCGAAGGATCGATAAGATATCGGTTCGGCGAATCGTTTTTTCGGAGTGTCGGACACTTGCGGAGTTCGTTTCATTGTGAGGCGAGTGGCGCCTTACCACATCGTCAGAGTCACTTTGTCGACCCATTCGTGAAGGGGCGTACCGGAGGTGTCCTCGTCCAGTTGGTACTGGAGACCGACCTGATCTTGCCAAGTAGTGCTGTTGACGGTCCAGGTCTGGTTGAGTCCGTAGGGGATTCCATCGAGGACCAGCGTATCGTAGCGATACTGCGTGGAATTGGGCAGGTCATCGTACCCTGAACGTGGTGCCAGCCCGGCGCCCAGTGCGGACAAGGGATCGGATCGAGAAGCCACCGAGAGCCCTGGCTATCCCAGGTGGCCCAGTAGCCGTCTCCAAAGTCGCACTGGCTGCCGGCCATAAACTCGTTGCCTGACAGAACCTGCTAGAAATCGAGCTCCGAGGACCAGAAGTGGGCTTCGGCAGCGGGGTCGTGGTAGACCCAGAAGTCCCACAGAAAATGGGTATATGGAGTGGTCCCCGGCATGATGTCCTTAAACAGAACGTTGCTCCAGGACGGGCCGCTCGGCATACATCTCCATGCTGCTGCCGCTCAGCGAGGGTTGGCTCTGGTCAAAGGTCATCGAATAGTCGTTGGTGTTGTTCGTGCCCGGCCGCGCACAGGCTGCAGATGCTCCAGTTGGACTGGACATTCTGCATCTCCGTCAGCACCTTTGCGTTGGCGGGTGGAGTGGGCAGCACCGTACTGCTCGCCGGTGGGGTCCCGACCTGGATCAGCCTGATTTCCGATCTGTCGGAATCATTCTTGGCGTCCGCAACGCTGGCCCACAGAAGATGCTGGCCAGTGGGAATGGTGATCGCCTGGGAGATAGTATTTGCAGGGCTATTCGTCTGATATACGGCTTGCCCGTCGAGGCAAACCGTCCACTGGGTAATGGTAGCGGTGGAATATCCGGTTGCAGTCACCGTGACATTGCTTGGATTCTGACCTGGCGCGGGGCTTTGCAGCCAGATCCCGCTTATTGAGCCATTTTGGTTGTTATATCCCGATTCCGCTCCGCCACATCCCGGACTGGGGTTACTGTTATAGCCAATGGTCGGAAGCGTGCTGCTTCCCGACCCGACCGCCGCTGCCGCCGTGCCGCCGACTCCGAGCCGCCGCGACCCCGATCCGCCACCGGAGCCTGGGCTGGTGTTTGAAGGTGAACCGCCGCACCCAGCTATGGCCAGGACCTGGAGTGCAAATGTGAACGAGCAAAGTAAAGAAAGGAAAAGGCGAGCCATGCGGTACCCCACGATACGCAAAATGTAAGATGCGGCATGCTCGGCTTGTTATGTCCGCAGTTGACGATATTTGGTAACCGAGCTTCTTCCTGGGTTCTTGATTCTCTCCGTATCGCCGACGATCACACCGATAGAATGCTGGCTAAGGCGGATAGCCGAGAACTCTTACTGGCTGCATGCTTGAAATGGTCGGGCTGGTTCCACGACTTCTCCCGCAGATGTTCACCGATCACGAAGCCGTCCTGTCAATGCTGAAGAAATGCCAATGCGACGATCAATGCGGTGGCTACAACTGCAGGCTGCGATCCTTTCACTGCCAGCGTAATAAGCGCCGTGAGAGCTGCAGCCAGCACCGCTGCGCCAATACGCGGAAAGAGATAGCTCCGTCGCTAATCCCGGCACATTTATCGTGTGTGCAGCTATGAACCCGGTCATGACCCTGACGTGGTGCCCAACAAAGACGTTCTATGGTCTGCCTGTGGTTCGATCCGGGTCTCAACAAGCTCGTACGCAGTGGTTCCAGGCTCGTGAAGATCAACGGTTGATGTCCGCCCATCCAACGATCACAGCGACAAAGAGTAGGGAGCCGGTTCGCAACAAACGAACAACCCTTAAGTTCAACTTCACTTCCGTGGTCGCGTGGTCGGCAATGCGGGAAAGAACTCTGATTTCCATATACTTCGCTTTTTAGCTTTTTACGGGTGATCGGCGTGAGAGCCGACCCAGCGCCCGCGTTGGTCCACGAGCGCCAAATCGCCTATAGTCACTCATCGATCCGCCGGCATATTGCTGTATAGTCGCCAACTCGGCAACTTGACGTCGAACACGGTTATTGTGGTTCTATTATCCGCGAAGGCAGTATTTACAGCCAGGTGAACTGGATCTGTAAACACAAACCGACTTCTCGATGACTGACGTCCGCAGAAGATCGTAAAAAAAGATGGCCCGTCTGCAGGAGCATACGGACCATGGAGAAAAATAGGGCAGTCGAAAAAGATCGCGCCCTTCAAGTGGGAAACCCCAGGAGCCAACTGCAACAGTGCGCCAGATGAGGCGTGAATGGCGGAGATGCCACCAGCGCCGCAGGAGGCTCCCGGACGGGAACTGTTACTTGCCCTGCGCGGTGCCAGCGCCGTGGCCCGTGGGGTGAAACAGTCGCGGTGCGAAGTCCTTCAGATCGCGTCTCCAAGTCTGCCATTCGTGATCCGTGCCAGGTGACTCATAAAACACGTGCTGAATTTTTCCCTCATCGAGAGTCGAGTGTAGAGTTTCCAAGCCGGACTTCATCCGCTCCGGTTCGTTTGTTCCCACGCCGATCCAAAGCAGATGCACCCGCTCCGAGAACGCAGCAGGATCGGCCATCGCTCCGTGAAACGCGGTCTTGATATCCAGCTTGCCGTTCCCCATCATGAACACGTTTGCCGCTCCGCTGAACCCGCCGATGTAAGAGAAGAGATCCAGGTGATTGAACGTGACCTGAAACGTCTGCATGCCGCCCATGGAGAGTCCGGCCATAGCGCGATGATCGCGATCGGGAAGCGTGCGAAAAGTTTTGTCGATGAACGGGATCAGCGCATGGGTCACGTCGTCTTCGAATGCGCCCATCCGCTCCTGCATCACTTTGATGAACTCGGGCGACCCAAACGGCTTCCCCGTAAGATCGGGAACTACGTATCCGGCGCGACTGGCATAACCGTTCGCCATTACGATGATCATGGGTTTCGTGTTTCCGCCGGCAATCAGGTTGTCGAGAATGAAATTGGCCATGCCTTGGCGGATCCAGCCCGTCTCATCTTCGCCTCCTCCGTGTTGCAGGTAGAGAACCGGATAACGTGCCTTGGAACTGTCGTAGTCAGGTGGCAAGTAGACAAACGCGTCTCGCCACGTTCCGGTCACGCTGGAGTGATACCAGATCTGCCGGACCTGGCCGTGCGGGACATCTTTGGGCAGGTAATAATCCACTCCGGCCTCAGGCACCTCTACAGCGCTGGCCCATTTGCTTCCGCCGAAATAGGCCGTGCTCGCAGGGTCGCTCACCTCGGCGCCATCCACAATGACGGTGTAGTAGTGCAGGCCCGGGGCTAGTTGAGGTGTCGTGAACGTCCAAAAACCATCGGCCTGCTTCTCCATGTCGGCTTTTGGACCGCTCCAGAAATTCACCCGCACCTTGCTGGCATCCGGAGCCTTGAATCGAATCTGGACCCGGGAACTGCTGTCGACCTTGGGATAGGGCGCATCCAGAACGTTCGATGTGGCAGGCCTGAAGTCGCCTGATTCTTGAGCAAGACAGACACTCGCACTCAGAAGCAACGCCATTGCGATCGATCGCATTGCTTTCCTCCTGGTTAAACGTCTTCTGGACCGGACAAGATTACGCGATTCTCATGTCAGGTCCGTGGTCATCCGAGATAGTAGCCTACCGGCCCCGCAGAGTAAAGCGATTTATATAGCTTGTTGACCGCACCTCGGACTATGTATATTCGGGATTCCGGAAGACGCGTGAGGACGGTCCCGGAAATTTGCAAGCTTTGGTGCCGATCTGCCAATGAGAGAACCCTGGCTGCAGGCACAAACCTGCATCAGCAGTAAACGTTTCCCGCCTTTAGGAGTCGATGCCAGAGTGAAGTGACTAGTAAAGCGAAGATCCGGACGAATATCTGAGTGAGGTCGAATGAGAGTGACAAAGCTGTTCATGGCGTGTTTGTTCGTGATGGTAGTCCCATCCGTTGCACAGGTACAAACCAATGTTCCGGCAGTGGTTCCGGGCGCGAAGCCCGTGCAGGTCGAGTACATCAAAGTCCATGGCGCCGCACTTGAAGGTAATCTCGAGGGCGACGCTGTTGATCGCGATGTGATCGTGTTCCTGCCGCCCAGCTACCAAAAGGACACGAAGCGCCGATATCCCGTCGTCTACGCGTTGCACGGCTACTCCATTGGCGCCGAGCAGTGGACGCACGAGATCCACGTTCCGCAGACCGTGGAAGGCGCTTTGGCAAAGGGTTCGCAAGAGATGATTGTCGTCCTTCCCGACTCCAAGACTGTCTACAACGGCTCGATGTACTCAAGCTCAATGACAACCGGTGACTTCGAGAAGTTCATTTGGCACGATGTGGTTGGCTACATCGATGCCCACTACCGCACCATTGCCAATCGCGAGAGCCGCGGACTCGTCGGTCATTCCATGGGCGGATACGGCGTGTCCCGCATCGGCATGAAGCATCCTGACATCTTCGGCGCTCTCTACATCATGAGCCCCTGCTGCATGTCTCCGATGACCGGCGGCGGCCCCGGACCAGCCGATCAGATGAAGGAACGTGCGATCGCCGCCGAGAAGAAGGTCGCGGCTGCCAAGTCGCCCGCCGATCTTGCAGCCCAGTCGCCCGGCTTCGGTGCAGCCCAGTACGCAACGGCGGCAGCATGGGCCCCAAATCCCAAGAATGCGCCGCTCTACTTCGATCTGCCCACGAAAGATGGTGTTCCGCAGCCGGAGATCATGGCGAAATACAGTGCGAACGCACCGCTGGCCTTTGTTGATCAATATATCGGAAACCTCAGGCAATATCGCGCTATCTCGATGGATGTCGGCGACCAGGATGGACTGCGTTTCGACGCGATCAAGCTGCACACGATCCTCGACAACTACGGAATCGCAAACAGTTTAGAGATCTACTCCGGCACCCACGTCAGCGCAGTTGCCGATCGCTTCCAGAACCACGTGCTACCGTTCTTCAGTAAAAACCTGTGTTTCACCGCATCGTGCAGATAAAAGGTCTTGCCCTCAGTCCAATGCTGAGAAGTGTATGAAAGCGCGCGTTACGCAGATAATCAAGTGCACCGTTGCTTGTATTGGATTCTTCCGGGGCTTAACGCAAATTGGGGTCGCACAGGAGCCAGCGAATCTTCCTTACATGAATCCACAGCTTTCTTCTGAACAGCGCGCAACGGACCTTGTGCGCCGCATGACGCTGGAGGAGAAGGCGACGCAAATGCAGAACAACTCCGCGGCATTGCCGCGGTTGAAGATTCCTGCGTACCAGTGGTGGAGCAAGGCACTTCACGGCGTAATCAATGAAGGGGTCACGGAATATCCGGAACCGGTGGGGTTGGCCACGACTTTTGACGCGCCGGGCATTCACACGATGGCGGCCAAATTGGAATTGAGGGTCGCATTAAGCATGTGCAGAACAGGTGTGAAGGACATACGGGCATCATGGGCAGGCTGGATTTCTGGTCGCCGAGTTTGAACATCTTTCGCGATCCACGATGGGGCCGCGGGCAGGAGACCTATGGAGAAGATCCGTTCCTGACGGGGCGCGCGGGAGTTGCCTAGGTGACGGGATTGCAGTGCACCGATCCCAAATATTATCTCGGCATCGCGACGCCAAAGCACTACGCGGTACACTGCAATATCTCCGAGCGGGAGATGAAGCGCGCGGTGTTAACAGGGAAGAATAGCCTTTTCGTGGGCAACGAGCGCGGCGGTCGCACCGCGGCCATCCTCGCCAGTCTCACATCGATCTGCCGCCGCCATGAAGTTCGATCCCGCCTCGCCTGCCACTCAATCGACAGGCTCACAGAAATCATAGACTTATCGACATTCAAGAGATTCTCCACCTTCACAGCTCGCATCTCGAGGCCGGATCTGCGCTATTGCCCTCGCAAGCAAAGAGGGCAACGACGGAACGGGGCCCGGCCAAATAGGATTCTCGCTTAACCTCTGGCGCATCCTTGACTCCGGTGGAAAAAACGGTGCGCCGAGAGGGAACTTCTGCGGCGTTTTGATTCTGGCAGTCATCGCCACGAGGGTGAGTCGTACCACAAGATGAGAGGTGCTTCAAGCGGCACGAAAGCACCGTCGTGGTGCGGAACAAGCCGTGGAGTATAGTCTGTTACCGGGCGAGTCGCAGGGATTCGTGCGGAATATGTGAAGCCGTTAGCGGAACCGACTAGATGATCACCACGAGCCGCAGGTTCTCGAGTTTGGGCGTTATTATTTTTTGCCTCCGCGTAAAGCTCCACTGCCACCGCATCAGGATCGAGTTCGTCAAGAAATACTTGAATCTGGAAAAAATACTCCCCGTCCTTCTGATCAACGGTCGCCTTGCCAAATCGTAGGTTGGACCAGTGTTGTGCGAGTTTCGTCTGCCAACTGACCAAATCTGCGCCCATTGCACCTTGGGTTGCGGCGCGCTTCCGAAATGCCGAAGCGGCCAATAGATAATGCTGCTCGACGTACTGACGAACCACGCGGTTCGCCGAAAACTGGGGCGTTAATCTGCGCATGCTTTCGCGCATGCGAGCGACCCAGGCGGTCGGAATTCCTCGATCGTCGCGGGCATAGAATTCAGGAACGACCTCTCGTTCGAGCAAGCCGTAGAGGGCCTCGGCTTCGGCCGCGTCCCAACCCGGGTCATTATCATGTTCTTGCCGGTCGCCAATCGCCCACCCGACCTCGGGAGTGTATGCCTCGGCCCACCAGCCGTCTAATTCTGAAAGATTCAGGCCACCATTCACCAGCACCTTCATGCCGCTTGTCCCGCTTGCTTCCCAGGGACGCCGGGGAGTGTTAACCCAAAGGTCCACTCCCTGAACAAGTTGTTCAGCCATCAGCAGATCGTAGTCACTGAGAAAGACAACCCGGGGACTCATATCAGGACGGCGCGCGAACTCGACCCATTGCCGAATCATTCCTTGTCCCTCCACATCCTGCGGATGAGCTTTCCCGGCCAGTACGAGCTGGACCGGGCGCTTCCCGTTGGTCAGGATGCGCACAAGGCGTTCCGAATCGTGCAGAAGAAGGTTGGGTCGCTTGTAGGTCGCAAAGCGCCGCGCGAATCCTAGAGTGAGCGTATCCGGGTTAAGCGCCTGGGCAGCATTCGCAACCTCCTCCGAGGAAGCGCCTCGACTAGCTAGCTGTCGAGCGTGGTGTTTTCGAACGTAGTTCACGAGAGCACTGCGGCTATCAGTACGAAGCTGCCATAGTTCAGAATCGCTGACGTTGCGGAGGTCTTCCTCCATGTTTGTTGTCGTTCCGCGCCAACAGCCTTTTCCACACGCGCGCTCCCACAGGGCATCCGCTTGCGCAGAATCCCACGTAGGAGTGTGCACCCCGTTGGTGACGTAGGAGACGGGCACTTCGATCTCGGGCCAGCGCGGAAACAGCACCTGGAAGATCCGGCGACTCACTTGGCCGTGCAACTGGCTTACACCATTCACGGCGCCGCTGCCCCTAACCGCCAAGTAAGCCATATTGAATGGTTCAGAGGAATCACTCGCGTTGCGTCTCCCAATGGCCATGAGGTCTTGAAGAGAAATCGACAGGCCTTTTTCTGCATAGTCCTTGAGATACCAAGCAATCAGGCCAGGAGAAAAGCGGTCAAATCCTGCTTCAACAGGCGTATGGGTAGTAAAGAGATTTCCAGCACGCGTGATGGTGAGCGCAATGTCAAACGGCTGGTGGCTGTTGGCCATATACGAACGCGCTCGCTCTAACACTGCGAATGCCGCATGCCCCTCGTTGAGGTGGCAGACTTCAGGCTCCAAGTTGAGAGCCTGCACGAGCCGCCAGCCTCCAATCCCGAGCACCAGTTCCTGCTTTAAACGCAGCTCTGATCCGCCTCCGTAAAGTTCGCTGGTAATGCCGCGATGGGCTGGGATATTGGCTGGATCATTTGTGTCCAGGAGAAATAATTTCGCTCGGCCTACCTGCGCCTGCCAAGTGCGAATCCAAAGCTTGGTGCCGGCGAAATCCATGCAAAGCCGCAACCATTCGCCGTTTGGTTCACGTACTGGTGTGATCGGCAACTGGCTGGGATCGTTGTATGGATATAAGGCTTGTTGCTGCCCCTGAGCATCGATCTCTTGGCGAAAATATCCCTGCTGATAGAGCAGACCTATTCCTGTCACCGGAACAGCTAAGTTGCTGGCCGTCTTGAGTTGATCCCCGGCGACGTTCCCGAGGCCGCCCGAATAAATCGGCAGCCCTTCACTCAGCATGAACTCCATGGAAAAGTACGCCACGCGCGTGAGACCCGAATGCGGATACGCCTTTGGAAACCACGCTTCAGAGCGCTCAGCGGCTTCTCTCTCGTGATGGAGATCGGCAACTAACGACTGAAAATCGGGATCGGCGGCAATGCTCTGGAGTCTTTCCCGGGATGTCGTCTGCAAGATGATCCAGGGATTGTGTGTCAGTTCCCAAAGTTCCGGATCCAAGCGTTCCCAGAGCCGATCCGCTATGTGACTAAAAGACCATCTCAAATCGAGAGCCAGATCTCTAAGCGCTTTTGAAATAGCTTTGTCCGAAGAACGATCGTTGATCGTGGAACTCATAGTCACTCCTCTCTTCGACTAGGACGTGTAATGACCCGAGCGCTTCGTGCGAGTTCTTCGCAAACCAGCCATTCTCGGAGATAAACTTGAGTCCGCCAATTGGATTGCCATCTCTATCGGGTGCCGTCGCCAAATTCGGCTCGACCTTTTCACCGACAGCTTCCATGACTGGATATCCGAGGCGGACATTCTCCGAAGGTCGGCTTTTTTGTTCTGGCGTTTCGGGGTGCGTTAATGCGTTAATAAACCTGATCACCCAGGTCCCGGGTGATTGGCGATAGACCTCTTTTGGGATCTTTGCCGACGCGTACTTTGATTCCGCGGTGAGCGAGCAACGAATGATGCCATCCGTAGCCCGCACGCCGCCATCGCGCTTAAGGAAAAAGGATCTGGTGCTTTACTCACCGGCGAAGCTCACGTGCCGGCTCAATAGATCCTCAACAAACCACTTGAATCCGACCGGAGCCTCGTAAAGAGGGCGGCCTGGCCGAACATCACCGGATCATGCTGCCACTCACTACAGTCTTACCAATGGCAACATGATCGCCCCATTTCTTTCGGTTTGCAACCCCGCGGCAGTGAGCGAGGACCAAGAGGGAACCGACGGTTCACCCGTTGGCCGCGACCTTGCTTTTGAGTTGGTTCAGCAATTGCTCAACTTTGTCTTCGCTCTCAAGGGTCTGGAATTTGTCTTCCAGTGACTCGGGAGCCAGAATTTCGCTGGCGGCAGCGTTCTCCGCTGCCTTTACGTGGACCTTGCTTCTCATCCGGCTGAGGGTTTGTTCCTGTCCGTTGCCGACTACCTGGCGCGCCTTTGCAGCGCGGCCGACTATCTTGGCGCGGCGGTGCTCGGCAACCAGCATCTCACAGTGGGCTCGCGTCTCATTGAGTTTTTGCCCCAACTTGTGCAGGGCCTGGCGCAGGTTGTCCGCCTCATGCTTCTGGTCCTCGGCCTGCATGGAGAATCCCGATTCCAACTGGTCGTGGCTCAAAGCGCGCTCGAGTGCCGCGCGGGCCAGATCGTCGTGACCTTTTTGCACGGCCAGTTCGGCTTTGGCGCGCCAATCCGCCGCCTGACGCTCGTGTTCGGCGCGCTTCTTTTCCAGCAGATGCTGGTCCGCGATCGCGAGGGCCACCTGGGTTTTTACCTGGAGCAACTGATTCTCCATATCCAGCACGATTTGTTTCAGCATGCGTTCTGGATCCTCAGCTTTTTCGACGAGGTCGTTCAAATTGGCGCGTAGCAATGTGCTCACTCGGTCCAGTAATGACATCGTGTCCTCCTTCTCTTTTGTTGCTGATCCTGTTTCTTTCGGCCGCCAAGGTTTCAGGCGCATCGCGTTATTGCTTGGGCGCAGCCGTTGATCTGGGAGTCTGCGTCGCGGCCGCGGCCTCCTTCATCATTTGCGCCGTCAGCAGCCTGGTGCGTTCCTGCACTCGCGTCATCACCAGCGGCATGTATTCCTTGGTAATCTTTGGCTGGGCGTCCAGCAAGTGCTGCCCGGCGCTGGAACTATAGAAGGCGATCATGCTATCCACATCCTCCCGAGTGAGATATCTCTGATAGATCGACGTCATGTCGCCAATCATTTCGTCGACAGAATAGATGTTGATTGCCTTCTCGAGGTACTTATGCGAAATCAACTCCATTGCTGCCCGCTGCTCGGTCGTGAGTTTCGATTGAGAGCCGAGTGCTTTGCTCTGTTCGCGGATTTGGCCCTCGACCATCGTGGGGATCAGATTTCTGATCGACTGAACCTGCTGCTTTAGCCGCATCACCTGGAACAACCGGCCCAGTTGCTCGGCGGTCGCCTGGTCTTCGGGCGGAATCGTCTGCTCGGGTGATTCCTGCACCAGGGTCCCGGAAGGCTGCACGGAATACGCCTGCGCAAACGCCGGCAGCGAGCCGAGCGCTAGTCCGAATGCAGCTACTGCCACAACACTTCTCTTTCTCATCCTCATCTCCTCATCACTTCGAAGGTGCCCATCCCCGCGGCGATTTGCAGCAGGGACGGGATGAATCAACTTTGTCTCGGCGCTAGCTCTGTGCCGCCGAACCGTTCGGCGGCTTCTGTTTGATGGCCTGTACGCTGGACATCAATTGCTTGATGTCCATGCCGCTGAGGGCTTCAAACAGCGCAGGCACCTGTGCTGCGATTTTGGTCATGTCGCCGGTAATCTTATAGGCACCGGCCGCTTCTTCGCCGCCTGTTGAGACGATGGTGATCTTGTCCACCTTGCTCAGGGGCTCGGCCATGGCACGCACCACGTCAGCCATGTTGGTAAGCAACTTGTCGACGACAGCGGCCTGATTCCACTCCTGGTAGGCCTCGGCTTTCACGCTCATTGCCTTGGCTTCGGCTTCGCCTTTTTGGAAGATGATGCTGGCCTCGGCCTCGCCCTGGGCGCGGATGGCGGATGCTCGGCCTTCAGCCTCCGTGGTCAGTCGAGCTTTCTCGGCGTTCGCGATGTTTTCGATCCGCTGACGCTCAATCTCAGCTCCCTTAAGCACAGTGGCGATAAGTTCCTTTTCGTGGCGCAGGATCTCGGCCTCCTGGACCTTGATCTGGCCCTCTTTTTCGACCTGCTGCACCTTTACCTGTTCGGCGGTCACCTGCTGCAGCATGACGTTGGTCTGCAATTCGTAAGCCTTGTCGGCCGTCGCTTGTTGTCGGCGGCTCTGCTCGGCATACTCGGCCTTCTTGATCTCGAGGTCGCGCTGCGCCTCGGCCTGCCGGGTTTGCGAGGCGGTCTCGGCAATCACCCGCTCCTGGTCAGCCTGTGCCTTGGCGACGGCGGATTCGCGCATGGCTGTGGCACGCTTGATGGCCGTATCGCGCTCAGCGTCGGCCGTGGCCATCTCCGCGTCGCGTTTGATGCGGGCGATGTCAGGCCGCCCCATGTTAGAGATGTAGTCGTTCTTGTCGCGCACTTCCTTGATGGTGAACGAAATCACCTCCAGGCCCATCTTGCTCATGTCTTCCGCGCAGGTGGCGCGCATGCGCTCGCCCACCATCTCCGGCTCCTTGACGATCTGTTCCACGGTCAACTGGCCGATGATGCCGCGGAGATGGCCCTCCATCACCAGGCGGATCAACCCTTCGCGCAGTTGAGGCGACTTGGTAAGAAACTGTTCGGCGGCGGTGAGGATCGATGCCTGATCGCTGCGCACCTTGATCTGTGCCACTGCCTCCACCGTCACAGCCACGCCCTGTTTTGTGTAGAGATCCTGCTGCGGAGCCACGTCGAAGCTCATCAGTTCCAGGCTCAGCTCTCGGCAATTCTCCACCATTGGAAAGATCACCGATCCATGGCCCTTGATGACCCGTGGCCCGCGAAAACCGTAGATAATCAAAGCCTCATTCGGTCCGGCCTTGCGATACATCCTGGCCACGATACCCAACAGAAAAATCAGCGCCAATACCCCGAGTCCAACAAAGATCACAATCTGATTCGTCATTGCTTTCCCGGTCCTTTCAACCGGGATGTGATTGGTAGATGGTTTTATCGCTTCGAGCCTGCGTTGCGACCGTTCTTAGGAAAGATCTTGGCCAGGAACCCGAGCAAGAAAATTCCTACCAGGATCGCCATATCCGCAATGAGCACGGTATCTTTCATCGAGACCCGGTCCTTTCAACCGGGAAAGGCTAGTTCATTGAGCAGGTCCTGGTCTTCGTGAACTTCATCTTTTTGTGTTGAGGACCCGATCGTTGTTGGCACACCCAAGCGGTCAGTCTTCCCACCGCCGGACGTAGGCAATTCCTCTTTCGTAGCGGACTACGAATACCTCTTCCTGTTTTTGAATTGGTTCACCGTCCTCTGACCGGGCCGCAGCTGAACGGAGCGCGCCCAGTTGTTCATAAACCATTTCACCGGTTCCGCCGGCGCGAATCGGCGCGGAAATTCGTCCCACCGCACCCACAACCTCGGTCTCGTCCGCAGTGAGCTCGTGCTCGTGCGGCAAGAGTACTTTGGAAAGGAAGAAAAAGATGATTGCTCCTCCAGCGAGGCCGCAAACCAAGGCCAGCACAACCACCACCCCTGCCGCAAAACTGCCGTACCGGATCAGAAGGTATCCCGCCGCGCCAAACCAGCAGAGAAAGATCATGATCGAAAATCCGTTCCACCACGGAATTGTCGGCATGCCTGTCGCCGCGCCGGTGGCCGTGTGCAGCCCGCTTCCGCCCTGCGGCAGGTGGCCTTTCGCGGGTGCATGCGGAATGTGGATTGGGTGCCCGATATGAGGCAGGTGAACGTGGCCGCCGATGCGTCCCATTCCCCCCACCAGCGAGACCACGCTCAGCATCAGGCCGGCCACAAAGCAAATCAAATAGAAGGTCTCCCAAGTCATCGCCGCGCCCCCCCTTTCAGGGCTTTCGGGGTTCTCGCGGACACGTCTTTACCTTTAGGGCGAATACGTGCCGCGAGCTCCTGCGCCTTTTGATCGTGTGTGTTCGCTTCAAGCCTGGGCCGCAACACCTCAGCCAGGCGCGGTGCCAGTCCAGGCGTCTCGAGAATCGCCTCAAGCAACATCAGACATTCCCTGGAGTGGTCGTGCCGCACCAGCGTCAGCAGAGCCCGCTTCAGCTCCGGGTCGCGTCGAAAGCGCTCCGCGCCTGCCACCAGCCAAAGGTCGAGCTTGTCTTCCACACTGCGTAACTCACTCTGCAACTCGGGGTGATAGCCTTCCGGATCATCCACCAGGTAGCCAGGATGGACCTTGAAAAAACCGGCCAGAATCTGTCGCGTGGTGTTGGTCAGGTGTGGGCGCGCACCGCTTTCGATCTGGGAAAGATAGCTCTGGCTCAGCTTCGAGCCCGTCTCGGCTTCGATGGCCCTGACCAGTTCCTGCTGGTTCATGGCTCGATCCAGCCCACGAAGGCTTCCTTCAACCTCGCGCAGATAGCGGATTTTTTCGCCCAGCTTCATGACTTTGGATGCAACGAAGTCTGATTCCAACCTTCGCTCCATTGCAATATGCAATAACTGTATTGCAATTTGCGATAAATGTCAACGAGAATACCACGCTAACAATTCTGCATGCCCAGAGCCGAGTGTTGTGCCGCGACCTGAAAGCGGAGGGCTACCGCCAACACTTCACTTAGCGGGAATGGAGGGCTGTGGCCTTGGCTGCAAGCAGATTTGAATTGATGTGAACTGGGCAGCCGGACAAATGGGTCGTTGCCAATTACCGCCAACGCGGAAGTAATCCCAAACGGGATATGTCCGTGTGGGCGTCAATCCAACCGGAAGGCTATGATCGCCGACTGTACCACCTGGACTCAGGCGGGATTGTAGGCTCGAAACACAATTTGCGGCCAGACTTGCTCCATGGAAAGGCCGCGTCCGCGGATCATCTCTTCCACTGCGAGCGTCGCTCCGGGGCAAGTTGGCTCCAGAGCGTCGTCCTGGACGATGTAACCGCCGGGTGTCATGTAGTCCCATGCGATGTTCTGGGCGAAAACGGAGGGCCCGTAGAGCACGACATCGACGTGTGCTAGACCAATCGAGCCCAGGCTACGGCATCCCCGGGCAGCAGTGTCCTCAATCAGGCCGGGTACGAATTCAAGGTTGGTGAGACCCAGTGAGAGGGCGGTCGTTCGGGTGCGCTCGAGATTAATCGACAAGAAGTCTTCTGGCGGCTTGTCGACGCCCGCTTTAAGAGCCGGCAGGCCGGCAAAGGTGTCTAGTGAGAGAATACGCGCCGCCGGGTAGTACTCCGCCAGAAGCGTCGCCATGAAGACTGCACTGCCACCCTTGAACGCACCGAATTCGATGATGTTCTGGGAGGCCAGATCGCGCATGAAAAATTTAATCAGGATGAACAGGTTGATGAAGCGCGACTCTACCACCATGGATTCAACATCGGGCAGGCGGGCCGCAGCAAGCGCCTTCCGATAGATGGGGTCGCGTCGGACCTCTTCGC
The DNA here is from genome assembly GCA_963800145.1 of uncultured Acidobacteriaceae bacterium. Lineage (GTDB taxonomy): Bacteria > Acidobacteriota > Terriglobia > Terriglobales > Acidobacteriaceae > Telmatobacter. The sequence goes on from CAWCZX010000003.1 coordinate 2,087,164, forward strand.
CGAGCGAGCCGTATTTCACCGGCGTGGCGCGCTGGTATCCGTCATATAGGCAACGGCCATGTTCGAAAATGCGCTCCATGTTTGGAACTGCGGGAAGCGACTCCAGAATCTTGGGCGAATGCAGCCTGCGACGAACGGAGCGCGCTAAGTTTGATAGTTTATCTCTCATCTATCCTCTCGATTCTGGCTACCAGCGACTACCTTGATCGTCGACATTCGAGACTCCTTAGCTACGGCCTCCGAACTGACAAAACGGACTGCTCGCAGGCTCTGGTTGTGAGCTTGAGCCAGTGAAAAGTCTCGATCGACAAAATCTGAAATTGTTTTCCTATTTCTCTACATCCAGGTATTCGGTGTCAATGACACTTTCGTTCGCCGTCTTAATCCGCTCTTGGGAGCCACCGCGACCTCCGACCGCCGACGCCGTTTGGAATACTCGCAGGCTAGTTGGGAGAATCTTGGGGCGGAGGGAGCGGAGCAACTCTTGGGTTATCGTTTTAGCTGCCGCCACGGAAACTTTTACTGGCCTGAGGCGCTCCTCGGTGGGCCGTCCGAATCGCCGCGGCATCCAAATCCACCTTCAACACAGAGCGGCGTTCCCTGCTGGTGCCAGATCGTCGATGGATCTCAATTTGGAAACTGCCCAGCGAATCTCACTGGCATGCGAATCGTCCACGAGGAGATTCCGGCCCGCTCCGGACTGTCGCACGCCACGATCTTTGCCGCGTTCCATCCGCTCGCCGAACCTTCTCCCAAGGAGTTGGAGGCCCTCCCGATGGGCGCTGGACTGGCCACCCTGGCAATCGAGACTCGACGCCTCTACACCGATCTGCCGCGACGCTCGGAGTTCGACCTGCTTACCGACGTCCACAATCGCTTCTCCCTTGAAAAGCGCCTGGACGCCCAGATTAAAGAGCCGCGCGAGAATTCCGACATCTTTGGGTTGATCTACATCGACCTCGACAAATTCAAGCAGATAAACGACGTTTACGGCCATCGGATCGGAGACCTCTACCTTCAAGCCGTGGCGCTGCGCATGAAGCGCGAGCTGCGCGATACTGATATGCTGGCGCGGCTGGGCGGAGACGAGTTTGCCGTACTTCTGCCTCTGGTCCACAACCGCGCGCAGGTCCAGGAGATCGGTCAGCGTCTCGAACGTTCCTTTCAAGAGCCCTTCGTGATAGAGGGCCGTGTCCTGCATGGTGCGATCAGCCTCGGCATTGCCCTCTATCCCGAGGACGCCGGCACCAAGGACGATCTTCTTACCGCTGCCGACGCCGCCATGTATGTGACCAAACACATTAAACACGCAACCCTGAAAGTGCCGGCCTGACAATCAGCCGCGTCAACTTATAGATGGTGTTGGGAGTCGATCCACGCCTCGCCTACCTCTTCGGATCAAGCGTTGACTCGCGTGGGTGTGATTTGACGCGCCGCTCGGGTTTGGGTGCCGCAGGATGAAAGCATCTGATTCGGAGATCGGAGAGATCGTCTTCGATTGCGGCAAGATTCGTTTCAACGATGCCCCGCACGATGTCGGCCTCTCCCAGGACTCTCGCGTTAAGCAGCAGTTGGTGGTTCATGGCGGGCGAGGCATCCAGCATGCCTTCTATCGCGGGCGCCTGCCCATTCGCACAAATCGCGGCTTTCAGGAACTCCGATTCCGTATGAACAATGGCCTTCAGGTGCACGATCGAAATACCTTCCGCGGTGAAGTCACGATCGCATCGATCGAGAAAAGGCCCCAGCATCATTGCGGGAGATTTGGGGATTTTGCAGCGGATGCTTACCTCGGCATTCAGCCAGGCGAGCGCGGCCTCAGCCTGAGCGTACTGCACATAATCGATGTCGAGAATCTCGTTTCCGACACGGAGAGTTCCTGAGAGGACTTCGTCGAGCCATGCGGCAACGCCCTGGCCGGTTTTCGCGCTGATCTGGCGCGCCGAACTGTTGCCGATCGGCCCGACGTCCGGATAGATGTCCGACTTCGTAAAGCAAATCAGGTCGGCTTCCTGCAACTGCTTTTCGAAAATGAATCTGAGATTTGGATCGGCGTCGGCGCACTGCAGCACATCGGCTCGAGCCGGATCCACAAGTACGGTAAATGGAGCGATGCGGCAGGTCTCGCTCAATTCGAGAAGTGGATGAAGAGTTGTGGCTGAAATGTCGGTGCAGCTTCCAACCGGTTCAGCAAAGATGACGTCGGGCGAGTGTTTGCGCAACCGGTCAATCACCTGCACAAGATCAGAAAACCTGCAGCAGAAACACCCTCCTGTCACTTCACCTGTCTGAACACCGTGTAAGGAGGCTAATTCGGTATCCACCAACGCTTCACCCTGGTCGTTGAGGATGAGAGCGCTGCGCAGCCCACGCCGCTCCAACTCGCGAGCCGCCGCCAACAGAAGAGTGGTTTTGCCCGCGCCCAGAAAGCCGCCGACGAGAACGATCCATGGCTTCTCGGTCATGAACGCACCTCAAGAGTCAAAGATTGCCCTTCATTAATCGTGATCGGATCGCTGAATTGAAAGATCGTTCTTCCATTGGCGCCTTTTGCGGTATGCGGCGGTGCGATGCCATTTGTCTGCGCGCTTGATGCTTTGCCCAATCCAGTGATCTCGCAGGATCGGCAGGCCAGTGTGCCTGCGATGACTTCGATAGAGAAATGCGTTCCGCCCCCGATGGCTCTATACGAGAATGATCCCCACCCCGTGCCGGTTGACCAGAAACAGTGAAAGGATTCATGTGAGATGCGCGGCACAGCCAGAACAGCGGCTCGTGGGGCGTCGTAGGCAAATCCGCTTACCGCAACAAAGCTGGACCAGGATGCCATCGCCCGCGCATAGTGATGGCCGCATTCCGCCTCGTCCCACGGGTTCCGCTTTTCGCCGTCGTAGCGCGCGCGAATATTTCGGATGCACTCGATGCCCTGAGACACCATCCCCGAATACATCATGAGAGCTGCAGTTGAATGCTCGAATCCGGTCATGACCTCCGCGAAATAGGGAAATGGAATACGCGGTCGTTCCGCCTTTCCGTAGTCGCAGATCACCATAGCCGACTCATCATTCAATGCGAAGGTCCGTTCGACGTTGTCGTGATTCACGAGAGAGCGCTTGTAGTTGTATTTGTAGATGGATTCAAGTGCAATTCGAATATGCTCGGGAGCTACCAGGTATCCGAGGCCCATTACGTGCGCCAGGTACTGCCCCATCAACTGATCGATCAGGCAGCCGCTGCCCAACTGCAATTGCGGGTCCCTCGGATCAAATCCCTCCGTGCCGATGCGCAGCGTGGGATTGATCTGGTCCAGTGTGAACCCTTTGATTTGCTGAATGTAGAACTCGTCCTTGAAGAGGTTCGCGTCGATCCAATGGCTGCCTTGCTGAAACATGCGCTTGTATTCGTCCGCGGAGGCTTGATCTCCAACGGCGAGCGCCATCTCTTCGCCCGCTCGCAACGCGCCGAGATAGTAGATTCCGCACAACGGGTTCGGACCGAAGAACGCAACGTCATAGGTATTGTTTTGCACTCCTACCGCTACACCGGTTTTAGACGGATCCCAACCACCCTCGACCCACGCGAACGCAAGGGCGCGCCGCACATTGGGCCAGATCGATTGAAGCCAGACCTTATCCGCTGACAGCTTCCAATCGAAATAGGCGTGCATGATCTGGCCCATATGGCCGTCGGCAGCTACGATGGAGTCGCGGGTCTCTCCATCGGGAAGCACCTGCCGGGCGCGGATTCCTCCAGCCTCATCTTGCGAAAATCCGAAGGCTGCCTTGCGCAAAGACCGGGCGAACGATGGGAACAGAAAAGCCGTCGTGGTTTCATAATTCCAGACATGAGTGCAGTTGCCGTAACAACAACCCCGGTGGTCATCGCTTCCTTCGAAGCCGTGGAATTCACCATCGGCGGTGCGGAAGCAGGTGGTTGAAGCCAAAGTTGAAAGATTGCCGCTCGCAGCTTCTTTTACCGGATCCGGAACGCTGCTTTCGCGAAACACTTTTGCAAATCGTCTGGTCCGACGTTCCAAACCGTCCAGGTTTTCGGCCGTGTAGCGCGCCGCGTCCCATGCATCATTGAAGCGCGCAGAATAGAAATTACCGATGACCGTCTTTCCTTTGCCGGGAGGAGAAGTCCATCCGCACCAGTCTGGCGTACGATTCGGAAAATGCCAGGCCAGCAGGAACGTAAGCTCGGCAGTCTGCCCCGGCTCGATAGTGCGGCTCTGGCAAAGCACTCCGACCGAACTCATTTCGCTGGGTTCGGCGCCTAACTCGCCATTGGCAGAGAAAGCGTCCCAGAACATAAGAGGCGAAGTCCACCAAGAGGCCTTCGGCCATCCGCGCCAATGCGTCAGACGAGTCCCCGCTTGCGGCAGGGCTGCCAAAACGAAGGTTCCATGCATGGGATCAGTCGCATCGAGCCCTGGGTTGCTCATGAGCAGACCGGCCAGATGGTCCTCCACTCGATATTCATTGACGCGCTTCGCCTCGGCTTCTCGCGTTTCGGCCTGACCCGGAGTGCCGTTCAAAACAGGATTGTCAATCGAGAATGCGATGCCTACCTTGAGCGCGGCCTGGCTTGGGTTCTGGATTCGATAGCGCAGGACCGCAACCGGCAGACCGGAGTCGTCCGGCTCATGCGGGATAAAGGGAGAGAAAGCGTCGAGACTCGCCTTCAATGGAAGTTTCGAATCTTCGAAATCAATATGCGCCAGGGGATACTCGCCGGTGAATGTTGCTCCTTCAAGACGGCTGAGCCCCGGTACGTTTTGCCATCCCAGCCCGTCCTGCCCTTCATAAGGAGGCTGGACACGCGCTTCTAGAACCCGGGCGATGGGAGGCGCATTTCCGGATTGCACCCAAATTGCGGGAAACGCATAATTCGGCGAGAAACCCTTGTTGGGACGGTTGAAAACCTCCCAGTCTCTCAACTGGCCGCGCCCCCCGAGACCCAGGCTGCCCGCTCCGACGCCTCCAAGCGGGAATGAAATCATCTTTAGTTTTGAGCTGCGAAAAACCCTGGGATACGAAACGTCGGCTACACCGGGTTTTGAAACAGGGGCACCCGATTGCGGGAGATCCATATTCGTCTTTTGCTCAGCTTCCGCCCGGGCTGGCCACCGGCCCATCGGAGTCACTGCCCCGAGGGTCACCGCCGCCTGTTTGAGAAATGTACGGCGAGGCAATTCGCTCGAAGCCACGCTGCCTGGTTGTCCGCCCTCCTTTAAGGGGTCTTGGTCGTCCATTTCGGTGCTCCTCAGATTCTTTCGTGGTGCGCATATTCGTTAGCCGCGGGAACGCTTAGCAGGAGGAAGAAGAATTCTACAGCTTGATCTTTGGCAAGGACGCATGGATCGAACCGATTTAGAGTCATCCGTCTCCAACTGTCTTCGAAGGAAGGGAATTCTCACCATACCAGTTGAAGCGGAACCTGTTCGGAGTCGACATCACGCATCATTGCGATGAAGGAGGCCTCGGAATGGCCCACCTGAGAACAATCCGGGACGCGCTAAGAAAAATCCGTCCCTTACGCTGAACCTACTTCGCTTCAATGGTTTACAGTCTGTTCAAAACCCTCGCGATCAACCCCTGCACAACCATGCATCCGCGCGTGTATGATTCCTGCGCCGCGTCCCTGATGCCTGCACCCACGCGGTACTTCTCCCGGAGGAAAAATCGATGGCGACATTGGCAGAGACTGCACTGCATCCGGGCAAGCTCAGCGATACGGTGAGCTTTCGCCCGCGCTATGGCAACTACATTGGCGGCAAGTGGGTTGAGCCCGCTTCCGGCCAGTACTTTGAGAACGTCACGCCGATTACCGGCAAAACATTCTGCGAGATTCCCCGCTCTAATGCCCAGGACATTGACCGCGCGCTGGATGCGGCACACGCGGCACGCGAGGCATGGGGGCACACCAGCCCGACCCATCGCGCCGGCATCATGAACCAGATCGCGCAGCGCATGGAAGACAACCTCGACATTTTGGCGCTGGCCGAGACTTACGATAATGGCAAGCCAATTCGCGAGACCAAGGCCGCCGATCTGCCCCTAGCCATCGATCACTGGCGTTACTTTGCCGGCTGTATTCGCGCCCAGGAAGGCACCATCTCCGAGATCGATCGCGACACCGTGGCCTACCACTACCACGAGCCGCTCGGCGTGGTTGGGCAGATTATTCCGTGGAACTTTCCGATCCTGATGGCTACCTGGAAACTGGCCCCGGCCATCGCCGCAGGCAACTGCGTCGTGCTCAAGCCAGCCGAACAGACGCCGGCCAGCATCCTGGTTTGGGCGGAACTGGTAGGCGATCTTCTGCCTCCCGGCGTGCTGAACATCGTGAATGGCTTTGGCCTTGAAGCGGGGAAGCCGCTGGCGTCGAGCTCGCGCGTCGCAAAAATCGCCTTCACGGGCGAAACCACTACCGGCCGCCTCATCATGCAATACGCCAGTCAGAACCTGATCCCGGTCACTCTGGAGTTAGGCGGGAAGTCACCCAACATCTTCTTCGCTGATGTTTGCCAGGAAGACGATGACTTCTTCGACAAGGCAATTGAAGGCTTCGTCATGTTCGCGCTCAACCAGGGCGAAGTGTGCACCTGCCCCAGCCGCGCGTTGATCCAGGAGAGCATCTACGACAAGTTCATGGAGAGAGCTTTGAAGCGGGTAGCCGCCATCAAGCAGGCCAATCCGCTGGAAAGTGACACCATGATCGGCGCGCAGGTATCCAGCGAGCAACTCGAAAAGATTCTGAGTTACATCGACATTGGTCACAAAGAAGGCGCGGAGTTACTCGCCGGGGGCGGCCGTGCCCGCCTGGGAGGCGAGTTAGACGGCGGCTATTATGTGCAGCCCACCGTCTTCCGTGGCCACAACCGCATGCGCATCTTTCAGGAAGAGATCTTCGGACCGGTGGTCTCTGTCACTACGTTCAAGAACGAATCGGACGCGCTTGAAATCGCCAACGACACGCTCTACGGCTTGGGCGCGGGTTTGTGGACCCGTGACATCAACCGCTGCCATCGTTTGGGGCGCGGCATCCAGGCTGGACGTGTGTGGATCAACTGCTATCACGCGTACCCGGCGCATGCGGCGTTCGGCGGCTACAAGCAATCGGGTATAGGTCGCGAAACGCACAGCATGATGCTCGATCATTATCAGCAGACGAAGAACCTGCTGGTGAGTTACAGCCCCAAGAAGCTTGGCTTCTTTTAGCCAAAGGATGGAGTTATGCCGGAGTTACCGCAGCAGGTGTTGGCGACCGATCTGGCAATCCATCTGACCCGGGTCCTGCGCGAAAAGCATGGTTCGCTGATGTTTCATCAGTCGGGGGGCTGCTGCGATGGCAGCTCCCCGATGTGCTATCCGCGCGGCGAGTTCCTCATTGGCGACTCGGATGTGCAATTGGGCGAGGTGGACGGCGAACCGTTTTACATGAGCCGCAGCCAGTTTGAGTATTGGAAGCACACGCAACTGATTCTCGACGTGGTCCCGGGTCGCGGCGGCATGTTTTCGCTGGACGGGCCGGAAGGTCTCAGGTTCCTCATCCGTTCGCGCGTCTTCGATGATGCCGAGATCGCAGAACTGCGCGCTGCCGGGCGCATCTAATCTCGAGGTGCATTCATCCAACCCATCGGAGCGTCAAGCATGAAAGAAGCTGTGATCGTTTCGGCGGTGCGAACCCCTGTGGGCAAGTTTCAAGGCTCGCTACAGTCATTTTCCGCGCCGCAACTGGGCGCGCTGGTAGTGCGCGAAGCCGTACACCGGGCCGGCCTCGATGCCGCCCAGGTAGACGAGTGCATCATGGGCTGTGTGATTCAGGCCGGCCTAGGCCAGAATCCAGCTCGCCAGGCCGCGATTCTTGGCGGGCTGCCGCCGGAGGCAGGCGCGCTTACCATCAACAAAGTCTGCGGATCCGGTCTCAAGGCCGTTTCCCTTGCCGCGCAAGGCATTCAGACGGACGACGTCGATATCGTCGTTGCCGGTGGCATGGAGTCCATGAGCAACGCGCCGTATCTTCTGACCCAGGCAAGAGGCGGCTACCGCATGGGCAATGGCGCGCTCGTCGACTCAATGATCCAGGATGGCCTGTGGGATGTGTACAACGACTTCCACATGGGCGCGGCTGCGGAGATGGTCGCCGCCAAGTACGGCGTCACACGCGAGGAACAGGACGCCTTCGCCGCCGAATCGCACTGCCGTGCTGCGGCTGCAACGGCCCAGGGCGTGTTTCGAGATGAGATTCTGCCGGTCGAGATACCAAATCCCCGCAAAGGCGAGAGCCCCCGCATCTTCGATGCCGACGAGGCGATCCGCTCTGAGACCAACGTCGATGTTCTCTCCCGACTCAAGCCCGCATTCAAAGAGGGCGGCACAGTGACCGCGGGTAATGCGCCGGGCGTCAGCGATGGAGCCGCCGCCCTGGTCGTCACCAGCGAGGAACGCGCAAGGGAATTGGATCTGCGGCCAATGGCTCTCATTCGCGCCCAGGCGACCAGCGGCCGCGAGCCGGAGTGGTTCAGTCTCGCGCCCATCGATGCTGTGCGCAAGGTCGCCGTGAAAGCAGGCTGGGCGCTGGGTGATGTCGAGCTTTTTGAACTGAATGAGGCGTTTAGCGTGCAGGCCCTGGTCGTCCTCAAGGAACTGGGTCTCGATCCCGCACGGGTCAACGTCCATGGCGGAGCCGTTGCGATCGGCCACCCCATCGGCGCCAGCGGCGCGCGCGTCCTGGTCACGCTGCTCTACGCGATGCGGCGTTACGGCAAAACGAAGGGAATCGCTGCCCTCTGCCTCGGCGGAGGCAATGCTGTTGCCTTGGCCGTTGAAAGCCTCTGACGACGATCCCAATCTTGTTCTGAAAGTGTCCGAAATCGGACAGTGATCCCCGCAAGCGGTCATCTCAGCGCCGCATTTCCTCCCTCGTGTTTCATTGAACATCTTTGTTTTCAGCGAACAGGGAGAAGGAAACTTCTGGCAGGTCAAATGCAGTATCCAGAGTGTGATGGATATCGCACGCCCAGACTTGAAGGAAAAGAAGAAGCGCCGCCTGTTGATTTGGGCTGGCGCGGCGGCCGTGATCGTTGCCGTCGCTGTTGTTGCCGTGGCCCGGCTCAAACCGGCAGCACCCACCGTAGATCGCTCCACTATTTGGACTGATACCGTCAAACGCGGCCCGATGATCCGCCAGGTCCGCGCCTCAACGGGCTCGCTTGTCCCGCGCGAAGACAGCATCGAACTGATTCCCGCACAGACTGACGCTACCGTTGTCCGCATCCGCGTTTTGCCGGGCGCTGAGGTCACGCCGGACACCATCCTTCTGGATATGGCCGATCCAACACTCGAGCAGCAGGTGCTTAACGCCCAATTGGCGCTGAAGGCCGCGCAGGCCGACTACAAGAGCCTTCAGGCCACGCTGCAGAGTACCCTGATGGACAAGAAAACGGCCGCTGCAGAGGTGAACTCAAACTATTCGCAAGATCAACTCCAGGCACAGACAGATAAGGCGCTCTTCGATCTTGGTGTGATTTCCGGGCTTGCCTATACAAAGTCGAAAAACACGGCTGATCAGTTGACCACGCAACACCAGCTCAGCCAGGAACAGCTCGACGTGAATCAAAAGGCCATCGAGGTTCAACTGGCTTCTGCCCAGACCAAAGTCGACCAGGCCAAGGCCCTGCTCGACCTTTATGAGAAGCAGTCCCAGGCGCTTGAAGTGAGGGCCGGGATATCCGGGACCCTCGCGCCTCTGACCACTCCGCTGCAGGCGGGCGAGCATGTTACCGCTGGAACCTCTGTAGCCGAGGTGATCCAGCGTCTCAAGCTTAAGGCTGCCTTGAAGGTTGCCGAGACGCAGGCGCGCGACGTGCGAATCGGCCAGCCGGCTTCGATCGACACCCACAACGGCGTCATTCCGGGCCGTGTTACACGAATTGATCCCGCAGTACAGAACGGAACGGTCACGGTTGACGTAGAACTCATTGGGGCGTTGCCGGATGGATCGCGGCCCGACCTGAGCGTGGATGGCACGATCGATCTCGAACGAATGAAGGACGTGCTTTATGTGGGGAAGCCGGCGCTTGGCAATGACAACTCCACGCTGAGTCTCTTCAAGGTCGATCCTGACGGTAAAGGAGCCACGCGCGTTCCAGTAAAGGTGGGGCGCTCATCAGTTAACGAGATCCAGGTGCTTGAAGGGCTCAAGGAAGGCGACACAGTGATTCTTTCAGACATGTCGCGTTACGACAGCGTCGACCGCGTCCAGCTGGAGTAGGCGCCGTCTTACAGCCAAAGAGATTCAAAGCGGCCACTGACAACTGAACACTTACAAACAGGAAAGGGGTACAGGATGGCATCCAATGGCAAGCTGATTGAAATCGAAGACCTGACCAAGGTCTTCTACACCGACGAAGTAGAGACCCACGCGCTATCGGGCATTCACCTTACCATTTCGCGCGGCGAATACCTGGCCATGTCCGGGCCGTCGGGCTGCGGTAAATCGACGCTGCTGTCCATTCTGGGCTTGCTTGACACGCCCACCGGTGGCCGCTACCTGCTGAACAACCAGCCAGTGGAGAATCTCAGCTTCAGCGAACGCTCTCGCATCCGTAACCAGGAGATCGGCTTCATCTTCCAGAGTTTCAATCTCATCGGTGATCTCACAGTCGAGGAGAACGTGGAACTGCCGCTCACCTACCGCGCCGGTATGCCCTCGGCGGAGCGCAAAAAGCGCGTAAAGGAAGCATTGGAGCGCGTCAACATGGCGCACCGCATGCGGCACTATCCGGCGCAACTCTCCGGCGGTCAACAGCAGCGTGTGGCTGTCGCACGTGCGTTGGCAGGCTCTCCCTCCATCCTCCTGGCTGACGAGCCTACCGGAAACCTCGACTCAAAAAACGGCGAAGCTGTGATGCATTTGCTTGCCGACCTGCACCGCGAGGGTTCGACCATCTGCATGGTGACGCACGACCCGCGTTTTGCCAAGCATGCCGAGCGCGAAGTGCACCTGTTCGACGGAAAGGTAGTCTCGGAGGACGAGCTCAAGAAGCTTACTGAAGAAGTGGAGGCGTAACTATGCTTCACGATCTTCGCTTTGCATTGCGCCAACTGCGCAAGACGCCGGGGTTTACCCTGACGGCGGTGCTCACGCTGGCCTTCGGCATCGGCGCCACAACTGCCATATTTTCCATCGTCGAAGGCGTGCTGCTTCGCCCCTTGCCGTTCCCGCAACAGGACAGGCTCGTGACCCTCGGCGACATCGTCGAAGGCACGGGCAGCGACAATGGCGGGATCTCTGGCGTGACCGCCCCGGAGATCCGCTCCTACATGCAGGACACGCGCGGCTTTGCTGCTCTCGGTGCGTATCAACAAACCGGGTATGAGCTCTCTGGGGCAGGCGACCCCGCACAGATCAATGGGTCCCGCCTTACCGGGAGCATGTTTTCGGTGCTTGGGGTTGCGCCGCTGATGGGGCGCGGATTCACGCAGAGAGAGGACGAAACCAGCCAGCAGGTAGCCGTCATCAGTTATCAGATGTGGCACAGCCGCTTTCATGGGGCCGACAACATTCTTGGCCAGAAAATACTTCTCGATCGGAAGCCCTACGAAATCATTGGCGTTATGCCGCGCGATTTCGAGTTCCCGCTGGTTCCGGGCCAATTGAATCGTAGCGAACTCTGGGTGCCCATGAGCCTCACGCCGCAAGATGCCGCCGGCTCATGGAATTTTCAGATGGTGGGGCGGCTCAAGCCGGGAGTGACGCCAGTGCAGGCGCAACAGGATGCCGTGCCTGTCGCGCAACAGATCATGCGTGCTTTTCCCCCATTCATGTCCAGTCTTCGTATTCAGCCGGTCGTGAAATCTCTGCAGGAATACACGGTCGAACAGGCCCGCCCGTTGGTGCGCACTCTTTTCCTCGCCGTTGCCGTCGTATTGTTCATTGCATGCGTCAACCTTGCGAGCCTGCTGCTGGTGAGGGTCATCCGCCGCCGCCGCGAAATCGCGGTGCGTCTCGCGCTGGGCGCCAATTCAGCGGCAGTGATTCGCCAGAATCTGATCGAAGCTCTTGTTCTTAGCATTGCAGGTGGGCTGCTCGGGCTTAGCCTCGCGACCGTCGCATTGCGCGTGGGTGTCAGCTTTCTGCCGGAGACACTCCCGCGCGTCAGCTCAATCGGGCTCGATTGGGCAGTCATGGCGTTCGCCCTCCTGCTGGCCGTTATCACAGGATTCTTGTGCGGACTTCTTCCAGCCTGGTCCGCCGCACGCACCGGCGTCAACGACGCCCTGAAAGAGGGAGGTCGCACGGGCACCGCCGGCGCGGGTCATGCGCGCCTCCGCTCTGTTCTGGTGATTGCCGAGATCGCGGTTGCCCTCGTGCTGCTAACTTCTGCGGGATTACTGCTACGGAGTTTTGACAAGCTGCGCTCCGTCGACCTGGGGTTCCGGACGGATCACACATTGACGGCCTTGTACAATCTGCCCCAACGGCAATATTCCTCGCAGGCGTCAGTGGATTCCTTCAACAATATGCTTCTCGAAAAGCTGCAGCAGTTGCCTGGCATCAAGTCGGTTGGCGTTACCTCTCAACTGCCCTCAGGCGGAAATAATTCAAGTACGGTATTTGTTGTGGAAGGTTATGTCCCTCCTAAAGGCGCAGATCTAAGTCTTGCGTGGCCTTCCTCGCTGATCGGCAATTATTTTGAGGCAGCCGGCATTCCATTGCTGCGCGGGCGAGAATTCACTACGGCGGACCAGGCTCGATCGCCACTGGTAATCATTGTGAATCACACAATGGCCCAACACTACTGGCCAGGTCAGGACCCGATCGGCAAGCGTGTGCGTTGGGGCCTGCCTGAATCGCCTACGCCGTGGATGACCGTCGTGGGGGAGATCGGCGACATCAAGCAGAACGGAGCAGATGCGCCGACCCGCGAGCAAATCTACCAGCCAGTCAGTCAGGGGAGTAGTTCCTTCGGCTCGTTGGTGCCTCCGGGTACGCTCGATGGTAATGGCGGCGTCATCGTGCTGCGAACCATGCTGCCCCCCGAGCAAATGGCGAACGCCTTGATCTCTACCGTGCGCTCCATCGATCCACAGCTTGCCATCACCCACATTGAATCCATGGACAAGGTGATCGAAGAAGGAGAAGCGTCGCGCCGCTTTAATACCGTGCTCATCTCCAGCTTTGCTACGGCGGCGGTGTTGCTCGCTCTGCTCGGCATTTATAGTGTCATTGCCTTTTCCGCGGCATTGCGTACGCAGGAGATGGCGATCCGTCTCGCTCTCGGCTCGCAGCGTTCCAGCATCGTTGGGCTGGTGGTCGCGTCCGGCGCCAAACTCGGTCTCGCCGGCTGCGCCATTGGAGCCGTGGCAGCTGTGTTTGCCACACGCCTGATGCGCTCGCTTTTGTTTCAGGTCAATCCGCTGGACCCGTACGTACTTGTGTTGGCCGCGCTCTCCATCTTCGCGCTCGCACTCGCGGCATCCGTCATACCCGCGCGCCGCGCTGCGTCCATTGAACCGATGCAGGCATTGCGAGACGAATAGCCGTCAAGTTACAACACCGCGCAGCGAGTGACTGGATTCTCCAAGACTGCGAAAGAAAGACGATGAACAAGATGCTCGAAAACTCGGCTCGGAACTTCCGTTTCGCGCTTCGTCAGTTGCGCAAGTCGGCAGGATTCACGGTGACGGCAGTTCTCACCCTGGCGCTGGGAATCGCCGCCTTGACCACAGTCGCTACATGGACGAAGGCGGTCCTTTACGATCCATGGCCGCATGTAGCGGCGCCGCGCGCCCTTCGTTTTGTCGATGCGACGGTACTCGGCAACAATGGCTACTCGGTGCATTACGATCAATATCGCTATTTGCGCGAAGAGGGCCGATCCTTTGAAAATGCGGCAGCCTTTTCTATAGACTTCGTGAATCTAACCGCAGCCGGCATGCAGCCTCAGGCCATTTCCGCCGGAATCGTTTCGTCGAATTATTTCCAACTGCTGGGGTTGAAGCCACGGATTGGCCGATTCTTTCTTCCCGGCGGCAACGACCGCTCCTATAGCGCAAGCGATGAGGTTGTCCTATCCGACGCTCTCTGGCGCGAGCGTTTTGGTGCCGACCCCAATGTGGCGGGCCGCAGCATTTCAATCAACGGCCATGCGTTCACCATTATTGGCGTGGCACCGACTGAGTTTGCCGGGATATACGGCGGCATTGCGGAGTCCGCATGGCTGCCGCTCTCAAGCTTGCGCAGTCTCTCTGCCGATTCACCGCCCGATCCGCTTCTTCATTACGGTCTGCAAGTAGTCGTTCGCCTTCGTTCCGGAGTCCAGGATTCAGTTGCGGCGGCCGAGGTGCACACTCTTGCCCACAACTTTGCGAGCCTGCAACACGACAGCAAATACAACGGATGGGATCTGAACCTGAACGACTCCGCGCATTTTCAGCGGGGACTTTTTGGCATCATTGGCGACCAGTTGCCCGTGCTATTTGGAGCGTCCCTTCTTCTCATGGTGCTGGTGTGCATCAACATCGCGTCGCTACTGGGACAACATGCGGCACGCCAGCGGCGGGAAGTTGCCATCAGAACTACACTTGGAGCGTCGCCAACCAACATTGCTGCGCAGGTCCTGACTGAGACCGGGCTATTGGTCGCGATGGGGGCATTGGCGGGATGGGGTGCCAGCACCGGGCTTTCAAAAGCGCTTTATGTGCTGCTGCCCAACTTTGGATTCTCCATGGCATTCAACCTGCACAGCGATGTGCGCATTCTGCTCTTTGTGATCGGTATTGCCTCAGTGGTCACGCTGGCCTGCGGCATGTACCCGGTGCGCCAATCCCTGCGGGTCTCGCAGAACGAGGCACTGCACGATGGAGGAGCGGCCGTTGCCGGCGGATCGCGCAACAGGCTCGGACAACGCATCCTCCTCGGCCTGCAACTCGGTATCTGCTTTGTCGTGCTCGTTTGCTGCGGGCTCCTCACGCGCACGGCGCTTAAAATCGTCACGCTCGATACCGGTTTCAATCGAACTGACTGTGTGACCGCGAGCTTCGATCTTTCACGCTCGGGATATAAGAGCGAGCGCGGCCTCGCATTTCAGGCGGCTCTCCTTGATCGGCTCCGCAACGCGCCCGGCGTCATTGGCGCCACACTCACTTCGCACCTTCCCATGGGTGATATGGGCTCTGGAAATACACGTGACTTCAGCATTCCAGGCTACGCACCGGCGAAGGGTGAGGAAATGGCGGTGGTAACAGACTTGGAGGGGCCCGATTTTTTTCACACGATGCGCATCCCTCTGCAGCAAGGCCGCGAGTTCAACATGCATGACAATGCTACGTCACCTGACGTCGCGGTCATCAACCAGAGCATGGCGCGACGCTATTGGCCCAAAGGCGATGCCATCGGCCACAGCGTAATGGTGGGGGATAAGGCGAGGCAGATCGTCGGCATTGTGCACGACTACACCTATTACAATCCGCAAACGACTGCGCAGGATCCGGTTCTCTTCCTGCCCCTTGCCCAGGAATATTCGAGCCTTATGTTTGTCGCAATCCGCACCCGCCTCCCGGAGTCTGCGGCCGTCATGCTCCTGCGCCGGGCAGTCGGGGAATTGGACAGCAAGCTCCCGCTCGAAAATCTGGAGACGCTCGACACGGTCGTGGGCACACGTGATCAATTATGGCGAGTTCCGGCCGAATTGCTTGGCGTTTATTCGATCTCGAGCGTGCTGGTGGCCATGCTTGGTTTGTACGCGGTGATGGCCTATTCCGTGATCGAGCGTCATCGCGAGTTCGCTTTGCGGATTGCCCTCGGCTCGTCGCGCTCGGGAATCTTTCGGCTTGTGTTGAGCGGCATTGGAGTGACCGCGGCGATCGGATTAGTCAGCGGTACGCTCGGCTCCATTGCCGCCGTGCGGCTGTTGAGAGCCATGTTGTTTGGAGTCACACCCCTCGATCCAGTCAGCTATTGTGTGGCGGCAGCTTTCTTGTTGTTCACCGTGTTCGCTGCCGGCATGGCCCCGGCCCGCCGCGCGGCTTCCATCGAACCTATGCAGGCTCTTAGAACGGAATAGCAGGGCGACACCAAAAACGCAACGGAGAATCGAATCAACGCGATGAATCAACTCCTTCAAGACCTCCGCTACGCACTGCGCCAGTTGCGCAAATCGCCGGGCTTCACGATGACCGCAATCGTTACGCTTGCCCTGGGTATTGGCGCCAATACCGCCATCTTCACGCTGGTGCAGGGCATCCTGCTGCGCTCACTGCCCGTTGTAAATCCATCGCAACTCTATCGCATCGGCGATAACGATGATTGTTGCGTCGAAGGGGGATTCCCGGGCAACGCAGGTGATACCGGCGACTTCAGCATCTTCTCTTACGACCTCTATCAAAACCTGAAAGCCGCAACGCCGGAGTTCGAGCAACTCGCTGCGGTGCAGGCCGGGCAATGGACCTGGAGTGTTCGCCGGGGTAACAGCTTGTCCAAGCCGATGCGCGCGGAATTTGTTTCCGGCAATTACTTTTCCGCTCTCGGACTTGGCGCCTATGCGGGGCGAATGTTCAGTGCCGACGACGATACGCCCGCTGCAGCACCGTCAACTGTGGTCAGCTTCAAGGCGTGGCAGGGCGAATACGCTGCCGACCCCTCGATCGTGGGTTCTACCATCTATATTCAAGCCCGTCCTTTCACCGTCGTCGGTGTAGCGCCTCCCGGCTTCTTCGGCGACCGCGAAACCGACAGTCCGCCCGATTTCTGGCTGCCTCTTCAGACTGAACCGTACGTTCGCGGACCCATGGCGATCCTCCATCACGAGGATTCGCACTGGCTCTATCCCATCGGCAGAGTTCGTCCCGGAACGAATATCGGCTCTCTGCAGGCCAGGATTTCGATACTGCTTCGTCAGTGGCTCTCGGCCCGTTCGACCTACACATCGAACGGAGGCAAGACCATCATCCCCAAGGAGCATGTCATCCTTTCTCCTGGCGGCGGGGGAATCCAGAGCCTGCAACAGGAGACAGGAGAAGGCCTTAACATGCTCATGATTCTTTCGAGCGTCGTGCTCCTTATCGCCTGTGCCAACATTGCCAACCTGCTCATGGCGCGAGGCACGGCCCGGCGTTCGGACATCGCTGTACGCATGGCGCTCGGTGCTGGACGCAGCCGCGTCATTCGCCAGATCATTACCGAAAGCGTATTGCTCAGCTGCGTTGGCGGACTCGCTGGACTGGGCGTCGCCTATGCCGGGTCGCGCACCATTCTTGCCCTGGCATTCCCTGAAGCGCACAACCTTCCCATCAATGCCAGTCCATCGCTCGCTGTGCTTGGTTTTGCATTTCTCATTTCGCTCATCACGGGCATCCTCTTTGGTATTGCGCCCGCCTGGATGTCGTCGCATGCTCAACCAGCCGAAGCGCTGCGCGGAGTCAACCGCTCCACACGCGATCGCTCTTCGCTTCCACAGAAAGCGCTGGTTGTCTTTCAGGCCGCATTGTCGCTGGTTCTGCTCGCCGGAGCCATCCTGATGACCAAGTCGCTCGTCAATCTCGAGCACCAGGACTTCGGCATCGCCACAACCAACCGCTACGTGCTTCACCTCGATCCTTCCGGCGCAGGATACACCGTCGACCGGTTGCCCGGGCTTTACCGTCAGCTTGAGGATCGCTTCTCAGCGTTGCCCGGCGTCGCCAATGTGGGCATGGCTGTCTATAGCCCTCTTGAGGGCGATAACTGGGGAGAGTGCGTCATTCAGCAAGGCCATCCCGCTCCCGGTCCCAACTCCCATTGCGGATCCACATGGGATCGCGTGAGTACTCATTTTCTCAATAGCATTGGCGTGCCTATAGTCCGAGGCCGCGATTTCACTCCTCAGGATACTGCCACTTCTCCGCAAGTCGCCGTGGTCAACGAGACCTTCGCGAAGAAATTCTTTCCCAATCAGAATCCTGTGGGACAACACTTCGGCATCGACAAGCCACAATACTCCGGCAGTTTCGAGATTGTCGGCGTCTTTCGCGACTTCAAGCTCAACAACCCGCGCGAAGAAGTTCACCCCGTTTTTCTGCGCCCACTCTCACAGCAGTTCGCCGGCTACAAGGAACCCGAGATGATCTCCGGTGAAACGCAATCCATGTTCATCGATTCCATCGTCATCCACTTTAATCATCCGCAGCAGGATGCCGATGCCCTGATCCGCAACACGCTGGCCGGCATCGACCCGAATCTGACCGTCATGGATTTGCACACATTCGATGAGCAGGTCGCCGGCAACTTCAATCAGGACCGGCTCGTCGCACAACTCACAAGCCTGTTCGGCATCCTGTCGCTCATCCTGGCTTCGGTTGGGCTTTACGGCGTCATGTCATATTTCGTTGCCCGTCGCACCAGCGAGATTGGAATTCGCATGGCGCTGGGTGCAACTCGATCGAGCGTTGTGTCCATGGTGATGCGCGGCGCGTTAGCCCAGGTCTTCATCGGACTTGCTCTCGGCATACCCGGTGCGCTCATCGCTGGACATCTGATGGCGACCCAGACGGATACTTCCGTTAACGCCAATTCACTTCTTTATAAAGTGAACGGATATGATCCGTTGGCCCTGGCTGGTGCAACCCTGCTGCTCGCCCTGTGCGCCGTTGCGGCAAGCTTCATTCCCGCCCGTCGCGCTTCGTCGATTGAACCCATGCAAGCATTGAGAACCGAATAATGAGCGACACGATGAGCACGATGCTTCAAGACGTCCGATTTGCGCTGCGCCAGTTGCGGAAGTCGCCGGCGTTTACGCTCACGGTCGTCGTGACTCTCGCTCTCGGTATCGGCGCCAATGCAGCTGTCTTCACCCTCTTCGATCAAGTGCTGCTGCGCATGTTGCCCGTCCAGCGGCCTAAAGAGCTTGTGCGTTTCGAGTGGACCGGCAGGTTCTCCGGTTCAGCCAGCAGCTTCGGTGGCAGTTCACACGACTTCTTCTCTTATCCGATGTATAAGGACCTGCGCGACCATAACCAGGTCTTTCAAGGGATACTCGCTTCCGACAAGACCGGCGTCGGGATCTCCTGGCACAATCAGGCAGAGAACAAGGACGCAGAAGTTGTCAGCGGGAATTATTTTCAGCTTCTAGGCCTCAGACCCGCGCTGGGCCGCCTGTTTACCGCCGGAGACGACACAGCCAAAGACGCCAATCCTGTCGTTGTTCTTAGCTACGACTATTGGAAGTCGCGCTTTGCCGCGTCGCGCGATCTTATCGGCCAAACGGTACTCATTAACGGCCATCCCTTTACTGTTCTCGGTGTGGCGCCGCAGAACTTCGACTCCGCGATAGGCGGCTACCGGCCAGGAGTCTTCGTTCCCATGAGCATGGAGGACGTTGCGATGCCGTGGATGGCGCCGCGCGAGAATCTGACAAATCATCAATCCATTTGGATCACTCTCGTTGCGCGACTCAAGCCCGGCGTCACCAGGGAACAGGCCGAGTCGGCCCTCGCTCCGCTTTGGCATTCGCTGCGAGCCAATGAACTCACCTTGTACAAGTCCAGATCGGAGCGATTCAAGAGAGAGTTCCTGGATGAGTCGCACCTCAAGGTCCTGGCCGACTCTACGGGTTTTGCACCGCAACGCATCGATTTGAAGACGCCGCTGATCATTCTCATGAGCATGGCGACCCTCCTCGTAGCCATGTGTGCCATCAATGTGGCGACCCTTCTCCTTCTACGGGCCGCAGGCCGTGCGCGCGAAATGTCAATGCGCTATGCCCTCGGCGCAAAGCGAAGCCGCGTCGCCTCGCAGTTGCTGGTTGAGGGCGGCCTGCTTGGTTTCGCTGGAGCTTTGTCCGGACTCGCCCTTGCTCCAATAGTGGCGCGAACACTGGTCCGTCTGATGATGAACTCGGATCCCGGAAGCGAGCCTTACTCCGCTTCTATCGACGCGCGCGTTCTGGTCTTTACCATTGGAATCTCGCTCCTCACGAGCCTGCTTTTCAGCATCGCTCCGGTGCTGCATTTTCTCCGTCCCAATCTCGGCAACGCCCTTTGCCAGAACGCTGGAACAGCGTCGAAAGGCTCGCAGCTCTTCCGTAAGCTGGCCGTGGGCGCCCAGATCGCCCTCAGCGTGATGCTTCTAGGGGGCGCCGGTCTGTTCGTCCGTACTCTCGACAATCTCCGTCATGTGCCGGTCGGCTTCGAGGTCGCGAATCTTCTCACTTTCTCCCTCGACCCCACGAACTCCGGTTACGGCGAAGACCGTACCCCCCAAATCATTTCAAGCGCACTCGATTCGATTGACAGCATTCCCGGCGTCGTCTCAGCCGCCGCCACAAACGATGCGGAGCTTCAGGGTGATTCGAGCGGCTCAAGCTTTTCCCTCCAAGGATATAAGCCTGGCGAAAACGAAAACATGCAATTCGAAGATAGTCGAGTCACGGCCGGCTATTTCGCAACGCTGCGCCAGCCGTTGTTAGCCGGAAGGGAGTTCACCACCTCTGACGCGAAAGGACAGCCACTGGTAGCCGTGGTCAATCTCGCAGCAGCTAAACGCTATTTCGGATCGGCTCAAAATGCGTTGGGGCGCTCCTTGGCTGAAGGCCACGGCGACGACGTCAAGTTCGATACGATAATCGTCGGCGTTGTGGGAGACACGAAGCACTCTGATCTCCGTACAGCCATGCCTCCGGACATCTACAGGCCCTATCTTCAGGAGAAGCATCCGACGGGTGTCGAGATGTACGTTCGCACCACCCAGCGGCCCGAGATGGTAGAAGGCGCGATCCGCAGTACGATCCGTCAGCTCGATCCCACATTGGTCGTCGATGGACTCCGCACGATGGACGAACAGGTCAGTCGGAGCGCTTCCGAGGAACGTGCGCTTGCATTTCTTGCTATCGGCTTCTCCATGCTGGCCTTGGCTCTGGCCGCGGTCGGCCTATACGGCGTCTTAGCGTACATGACTCAACAGCGCACGCGCGAAATTGGCGTGCGTTTGGCTTTAGGCGCGCCGCGTTCCGGGGTCATCATTCTTATCGTGCGCGAAATGGCCGTGATCGCGGCCGTCGCAACCGTTGTTGCATTGCCGTCTGTCGTGGCCTTGGCCCGCCTCTTCCGCAGCCAGCTCTACGGCGTTACCGTTTTCGATCCAGGCACGCTTGCGGGTGCCACGATCATCATCGCGTTTATGGTTGCTGTTGCATCGGCCCTGCCCGCCCGCCGTGCCGCTGTCATTGAACCCATGCAAGCTCTGCGCACGGAGTAAAGCATCGTTAACTGAATGAGAGGCCCAATGAAGAACGTACTTCAAAATCTCCGCTTCAGTTTGCGCATGCTGCGCAAGAGCCTCGGCCTCACGGCGACGGTAGTCATTACCCTGGCTCTCGGCATCGGTGCCACCACGGCCATCTACACGGTGGTCTACGCGACCTTGCTGGCTCCCATGCCCTATCCAAATCCCGATCAGCTCGTTATGGTGTGGTCGAAAATTCAGACTTTCCGCAACAGCGTTTCGGCAGGCGACTTTACTGACTGGAAGCAACAGAGTTCCACATTCCAGGACTTGAACGCATTTAGTGGCTCAGGCTTTAACCTCGCGGGCAAAGAAGCGCCGGAGATGGTGAATGGTCAGGAGACTACTCCGGGCATGTACCGGATGATGGGCAACCGATTGCAGCTCGGTCGCGATTTTCTGCCCGAAGAGGGCGTGGATGGCAAAGACCACGTCGTGATCCTGATGAACAAGTTGTGGAAAAGGCTCGGAGCCGACCCGCACATCATAGGCAAGCAAATCACTCTAGATCAGAAGCCTTACACCGTCGTGGGTGTATTTGCGCCGGGACAGGCCGACCGCTTGAACCAGGACCTCGTCGTTCCGCTTGGTCTTCAAGCCCGAGCAGTTGAACCACGACTTCCACTGGCTGCTCGTGATGGGACGGCTCAAGCCGGGCGTCACGCTTCAGCAAGCCCAGGCGGACATGAACACCGTGACCACGCACATTGCTCAGGCAAATCCTCGATCGAATAAAGGTTGGGGTGCCACGGTTGAGCCGCTTAAGAACGACTTTCTGGGAGACAACGTCAAGCTCACTCTGTGGCTGCTGCTCGGCGCAGTGGGATTCGTGCTGCTGATCGCCTGCGTCAATGTTGCGAATCTTCTACTGGCCAAAGGCACCACAAGGCAAAAAGAAATTGCGATCCGCTCTGCATTAGGAGCTTCGCGTCGCGATGTTTTCATCCAATTCGTCACAGAGAGCCTGATTCTCGCAGGCATCGGCGGTATCGTGGGTGTCGGGTTGGGCTATGCCATGCTGCGAGGCCTCATCGCGGTCATGCCTCCCGACACACTTCCCAGTGAGGCGGAACTTCGCCTGAATTTACCCGTGTTGCTGATTACGTTGGCGGCCACGACTTTTGCAGGATTGCTTTTCGGTACCGCCCCCGCGTGGTACGCATCGCGCATCGATCCGGCAGAGTCCCTCAAAGAGGGAGGCCGCGCGGGTGCAGGCAGAATGCGCAATCGTTTGCGGCAACTGCTGGTGGTGGGCGAATTCGCACTGGCTCTTGCGTTACTCGCAGGCGCCGGCTTGGCAATGCACAGCTTTTGGAACCTGGCCCACGTCGATCTGGGCGTCCAGACTGATCACGTGTTGACTTTCCAACTCCCAATCGCCGAAGGCAGACTCACGCAGCCTGAGCAGCTCATCGGCTACTATCAGCAGATACTGCGCAGCGTCGAGTCAGCGACAGGCGTGCAGAGCGCCGCTGCCGTGACGGGCATGCCACTTCAAGGCACGAATTTTGGCATGCCCTTCACAATTGCGGGCCAGCCCGCCTTTGCCGATCCGTCGCAACGGCCCGCCTCGGGATTCCAGATGGTCACCCCCGATTATTTCAAGACCTTCGGCATCCATATCGTCAAAGGACGCGCATTTACTGACCAGGACACGGCTGCAACTGTGCGCGTAGCCATGGTCAACGAGAAGTTTGCCAACCATTTCTTTCCGGGTAAGAATCCACTAGGCCAGCACCTCATGGTGGAGCAGTTGGTTCCCGGCGTCACCAAGCTGGGTCCGCCGCAGTCCTGGGAGATCGTCGGTGTCTTCCACGACGTGCGCGGTGGTGCGTTCAACAATCAGCGGGAAGAGATCGACATTCCCTTCTTCCAAATACCTTGGCCCGGCGCAAGCATCGGGGTGCTGACCTCCGGCGATCCAGCAGCCATGACGAAGACAATTTCCGCCGCAGTGCATACCGTCGATCCAACCGTAGCCGTAGCGCACGTTGAGACGCTGAATCAAATTCGCGATGAAGCGCTCGCGGGCGATCGATTCACGCTCCTGCTATATGTATTTTTCGCTGTCATCGCGCTGGCGTTAGCGGCAGTGGGCATTTATGGCGTCATGGCCTTTGCAGTTGGCCAGCGCAAACATGAAATCGGAATCCGCATGGCGTTGGGCGCAAGCCGCGACCGCGTCGTGCGCATGATTCTGCGCGAAGGCGCGACCATGGCCGGCGCAGGATTGGTGCTGGGGCTGGGAGGCGCGTATTTCGTAGGCCGCGCCATGCGCAGTACGCTCTACGGTGTAGGCACCGTTGATGTATCGGCATTCTGTGCTGTGGGCACGCTTTTGCTTGCTTCGGCGCTGGTGGCCTGCTACTTTCCAGCCCGTCGTGCCGCCGCTGTCGAACCCATGAAAGCGTTGAGAATCGAATAACCCCGGGGCATCTGAACCTTGAGATCGGAGTAGTTAAAATGATCGAACTGAAGAACGTCGAACGAAGTTACAGAACCGGCCACACCGAAACCTGGGTGCTGCGCCGCATCGGGCTCACCATTAAAGAAGGTGAATTCGTCACCGTCATGGGACCATCGGGAGCAGGGAAGTCGTCGCTTCTCAACGTCCTCGCGCTGCTCGATGACAGCTGGCTCGGCGAGTACTGGTTCGGCGAGACGGCTGCGCACAAGCTGAACCGCAAGCAGCGGGCCGACCTCGCGCGTCAGCGCATCGGCATGGTCTTCCAGAGTTATCACCTGCTCGACGATCTTACCGTTGCGGAAAACATCGACCTGCCTCTCTCCTACAAGAACATGCCTTCGAAAGACCGCGCCGGCATGGTGGCTGACATTCTTGACCGCTTCCAGATCGTGGCCAAGAAGGATCTGTTTCCCAACCAGCTCTCGGGAGGGCAGCAGCAGTTGGTCGGTATCGCGCGCGCCGTGGTACATGCCCCTGCTCTCCTGTTGGCCGACGAGCCCACTGGCAACCTTCACTCCACGCAGGCCCGCGAAATCATGGAGCTGTTCCGTGAATTGAATCGACAGGGCACCACGATCGTGCAGGTCACTCACTCTGAAGAAAACGCACATTATGGCAAGCGCATCCTCGAACTGCGCGATGGCTGGCTCACGCGCGACGAAACCCTGCAGGCCGCTTCCACGGAGGTTGGCGCACAGTGAACTCTTCCAGGACTCATTCGAACGTTCAGTATTCGCACTCGTATTCAGGCTTTCGCCGTGATCGTCCTCTTGCAAGCGAATATGGCTCTTGCCGCCGAACCCGCGCAGGCGCAAGCTACGCCTGCCAACACCCCAAACAACGCAGCCTGCGCCGGAAGCTCCAGCACCCGCTGCCAACAGCACAACAGCTCCAACATCGTTGGCTCAAACGATGCAGCAACAGCAGCAGCCTTCGTTCGCACCGCAAGCGCCTTTTAACGTGCCAATGCCCCACTCGCGCAACCCGATTGCACGCTACAGGGCCAGCACGGCACCCCCGCTGGATCTCGCCAATTCGCCGCGCTTGCAGAATCTTATCCGCGAAGGAAAAATCTATATTTCCCTGCGCGACGCGATCGCTATTG
Organism: uncultured Acidobacteriaceae bacterium; assembly: GCA_963800145.1. Lineage (GTDB taxonomy): Bacteria > Acidobacteriota > Terriglobia > Terriglobales > Acidobacteriaceae > Telmatobacter. The sequence goes on from CAWCZX010000003.1 coordinate 2,112,003, forward strand.
CCATCGAGAACAATCTGGACCTGGCATACTTCCGCTATAACTTCCCCATCGCGCAGACCGATATTCAGCGTACCAAAGCAGGCAGCCCCGCCAACGGCGTTAACGCCAGCGTTGTCCAGTCGACCCAGGGCGGATTTGGGGGTTCGAGCGGCGGCGGCGGCGGCTCATCCGGGCCGAGCTTCGCCGCGGGCAATGGAGGCATCGTCACCTCGACCCTCGGCGCCGGGGCCCCGGTTCCGTCGTTCGATCCCTACCTCACGTTTCAGGGCTACGTCGATCACACCGTCGTCCAGGAGGCCAACCAGTTCCTGGTAGGCACGCCGGTTCTGAAAACCAACACCATCGAGATCCTCTCGACCTACTCCCAGTCGTTCCCCCTCGGGACAAACCTCCAAATCAATTATCTTGGCAAGCGCCAGACCACTACCTCTCCATACAACGCCATCAATCCTGACCTGTATTCCAACTTCACAGTGCAAATCGCCCAGCCTCTCCTCGCCGGCTTTGGGCTCGCCAGCAACGATCGCTACATCCGCATCGCCAAGCGTAACAGCCAAATCCTCGACGTTGTATTCAAAGCCCAGGTAATCGCCACCGTGACTCAGATCGAGAACATCTATTGGGATCTCGTCAGCGCCTACCAGAGCGAGCAGATCAATGAGCGCTCCCTCGGTTTCGCCAACAAGACTCTCTCCGACGATCAGAAGCAACTCGAACTCAAGGCCATTCCCGCGATGCAGGTCATGACGGATCAGTCTGCCGTGGCTACCGCCGAAGGCAACCTCACGGTGGCACGTGCCACCCTCCGCCTCAACGAGTTGCTGATGAAGAACGCGCTCACCAAGGTCGATGACCCCACCATCGACGAGATGCCCGTTATTCCCCTCGACCTGCAGGCAGGGCCCGACCCTAATGCCGATAAGTCTATGGACGACCTTATCGCCGAGGCCGAGAAGAAGCGACCCGAGGTTGCTCTCTACCAGATGTCGGCCGAAGTTCAGAAACAGGCCCTGAAGGATATCAATAGCGAGCTCTTGCCATCCCTCAATATGTATGGCTTCTACTCCGGAGCGGGTACCGCCGGTCCAAAGAACCCCTTTTGCGACCTCGGCCCGCAGGAGTGCTCCACCGATTTACCCACCGGCTTCCCCAGTATGTTGAAGAACACCTTCAACTACTCGTCTCCGGAATACCAGGTCGGCATGACGCTTTCCATCAACCTGCGCAACCGCCAGGTCAAGGCCGATCAATTCCGCGCCGTGTTGGCATACCGCCAGAGTCAGATCTCCTCCGAGCAGCAGAAGAAGAACATTCTGTTCGACGTACGCAACTCGAAGTTTGCTCTTGAACAGGCGCAGGCCCGCGTCGATGCTGCGCAGAAGGCCCGCGATCTGGCGCAGAAAACGTTTGACATAACCAAACAGGAGCAGCAGCTCGGCGCCAAATCGAGCGTCGACACCCTACTCGCCGAGGACGCTCTCGCCCAGGCCGATTCCGCTCTCGACACCGCACAAACGCAGTTTGAAAAGGCTAAGGTGGACATCGACCGTGCCATCGGAGCAACACTGGAGCGGACCGGCGTCTCAATCGACGATGCAAAGTTGGGCGTAGTTACGCATGCGCCGTAGAATCACTGGAAGGGTCCATGTCTACCGCAACAAGAACCATCTCGAATGCCGCAAGTGCGCGTGAGGCGCGTAACCCGGCGCAAAGGACTGTTCTCGAGGACCATGGCATCTCGATCGCCGACACCAGCACCGGAATCGTGGAGGCACACAATCCTTAAGCAAAGCACCGGAGAATAGATGACAGACCCACGCAAGAATGAACGAATCCGGGTTCTCGTCGCCGACGATCAACCGCACATCCTGGAAGCCGTCGAGCTGCTGCTGCAGCCGCAAGGCATTCAGGCGGATTGCGTGCGATCGCCGCAATTGCTGCTGGAAGCGCTGGGCCAATGCGACTACGACGTGCTGTTGATCGATCTCAATTACACCCGCGACACAACCTCTGGCCAGGAGGGTCTTGATCTGCTCGCGCGTCTTCAGGAGATCGACCCGCGCCTGCCCGTGATCGTGATGACGGCCTGGGGCAACATTGATCTCGCGGTTGAATCCATCAAGCGCGGCGCTCGCGACTTTATTCAGAAGCCGTGGGAGAATGAACGTCTTGTCAGCCTCATTCGCGTGCATGCCGAACTGCACCAGGCCTTGCGCCGGGCGCGGCACCTGGAGTTGGAAAATCGCCTGCTCCGCGCCGAAGGCATGCCGGAGTTCATCGCCGGAGCCCCCTCGATGCAGCCGGTTCTCGAACTGATTGGGCAGGTGGGCCCGTCTGATGCTAACGTGCTCATCACGGGCGAGCACGGCACTGGCAAGGAGATTGTCGCCAAGCTGCTTCACTCGGCGTCACCGCGCAGCCGCATGGCGCTTGTGGCTGTCAATGCCGGCGGCTTGCCCGAGGGAACCTTCGAAAGCGAAATATTCGGCCACGTCAAAGGCGCATTCACCGATGCGCGGACTGACCGTGTCGGCCGGTTTGAACTCGCAAGCGGCGGAACACTTTTTCTGGACGAAATCGCCAATGTCCCGCTGCGGCAGCAGGCCAAGCTGCTTCGCGTGCTTGAGACCGGAGAACTGGAGCGCGTAGGCTCATCGCAAACCCGCCGCGTCGATGTGCGCGTTCTCTCTGCCACCAACGCTGACCTGCAAGCCGAGGCCAAGGCAGGGAACTTCCGCGAAGATCTTCTTTTCCGCATCAACACAGTCGAGATTCATCTCCCTGCTTTGCGCGACCGGCGTGAAGACATTCCTTTGCTGGCCGCGCACTTTCTTGACCGGAACCGCTCCCGCTATCGCAAGCAGGTCCACGGCTTTTCTCCCTCCGCAATGCAGCAGATGTTGCAATATCAATGGCCCGGAAATGTGAGGGAATTGGAGCACGCCGTGGAACGTGCCGTACTGCTTTGCCGTGGCGAAGAGATCGAGCCGGCTAACCTGGCCGTTGCTTCAGTGCGCGGTACCACGCAATCTTTTGAAAACATGAGCATCGACGAAGTCGAATCCTTGCTCATTCGCAAAGTACTGCGGCGATGCGACGGGAATATTTCTCAAGCCGCAGAGGCTCTTGGACTCAGCCGCGCCGCCCTGTACCGCCGCATCCAAAAATATGGCCTTTGAGAGCGAGAGGTTCGCGCGGCACGTGCGCAAACGCCACCGCTCGGCGGTTCGGCGGGCATGGCTCTATTGCCTTTGGCTTGCGCTGCCCGCACTCGCTTTCTTTGCCATCCTGATCGATCAGCACCACATCACCGCGGCACCCGCTATCCTGCTCTCCGGCTGTCTTTTGCTCTACCTTGTATTGATTGGCGCATCTCTGATCGAGGGCCTGGTCCGTCCCTTGCAAACTCTTTCTAACGTTGTATCGTCCCTGCGCGAGGGCGACTATTCATTTCGCGCCCGTGGCGCTACGTCAGTCGACGCACTCGGCGAACTGGCCGCCGAAATCAACGCACTCGCCGACCTATTGCAAAAGCAACGCGTGCGTTCTCTTGAAGCCACCGCCTTGCTGGCGCGCATTCTCGAGGTCATGCATTCACCGATCTTTGCCTTTGACCGCGATAACGTGCTGCAACTGGTCAACGATGCCGGCGTGCAATTGCTTGGCGTTCCCCATGCTCGCTGCTTTGGGCGAACTGCCCGCGAATTGAGCCTCGAGTACCTGCTCGCTGCGCCTGACCAGAGCATTCATTCGTTCGGCACGAAGCCGAATCGCTGGCTGTTGCGCAAAGCTGCATTTCGCCAGGATGGCGCGCCGCACACCCTCCTTCTGCTGGCTGACGTGAGCCAGCCACTGCGCGAAGAGGAACAAGCCGCATGGAAACGCCTCATTCGCGTCCTGGGTCACGAGCTTTCCAACTCTCTTGCACCCATCAAGTCCATCGCGGGCAGCCTTCTGGCGCGGGTAGACCAGATGCAAGGGGATGAGTTAACGGTGCGCGATTTTCGCCGCGGCCTCGGCGTGGTCGAAAGCCGCGCCGACTCGCTCCATCGGTTCGTGCAGTCTTATCGCGTTCTGGCGCAGTTACCTCCGCCACTGCTCAAGCAGATCCATGTGGCTCCGCTGGTGGAGCGCGTGGCTCTGCTTGAGCAGCGCGTGCCAGTGCAACTCGACCCGGGTCCCCCCGCAATTCTTCAAGCCGATTCCGATCAACTCGAGCAGATGTTGATCAACTTGCTGGCCAACGCGGTTGACGCATCTCTGGCCAATGGATCGCAGCCGGTGCGCATCGGATGGCGGTTGGCGGACTCAAATCTTATAGTAGCCATCGAAGATCGCGGTCTCGGCATCGCCAACACCGAGAATCTTTTCGTGCCGTTCTACACAACGAAGCCGACCGGTAGTGGAGTAGGACTCGCACTCGCACAGCAGATCGCCCGCGCCCACGGCGGCGAGATCCGGCTCGTCAATCGCGAGGACGGCGAAGGTGCTCGCGCCATCGTTCGATTGCCACTGGCCTAAATATGGAAGGTTGAACGCGCGCTTGTAGTCGATTCCTTACCAACGCCGACTTCTGTCGCCACAATGCAATTGCGCCCGTTGTTCTTGGCGCGATAGAGCGCAGCGTCCGCTTCGCGAATCAGCTCTTCATGGCTGGCGGGATAGCCCGAGGCAACGCCAAAGCTGGCGGTTAAAGAAATGGTTGTGTCGCCCGCCACTACCCGCGCTTCTGCGATCGCAACTCTCAGTTCCTCGGCGCGCTGGCGTGCGTGCACAAAGCTCGATCCCGGCAGAATCAGCAGAAACTCCTCGCCCCCATATCGGCCAACCCAATCGTAGGTGCGCACCATGCGCTGAAAGATTTGGCTAGCTTCTTTCAGCACTTGGTCGCCTGCAGGGTGGCCATATGTGTCGTTGATCCGCTTGAAGAAGTCCAGGTCAGCCAGAATGATGCTCAGAGGCAGGCCTTCGCGCCGCGATCGGTCCACTTCTCCGCGCAGCCGGTCGACAATGATGCGATGATTCCAGAGCCCGGACAAGTCATCGTGCTCTGCAAAATGGCGCATCTGCTCGCGCGTGCGTACCAACTCAGCCTTTTCGCGTTCCAGGTCCTGGGTCCGCAGAGTTACCGAAGACTCCAGTTGCCGCTTCTGACGAATCAAGACACCAACCCGTCGCCGCCAGATAACAACCAGCAGAACAATCGCGATGAGACCCAGAAAAATCTGCAGGTTGCGGTTCTGCCACCACAGCGGGGTGATGCGGAATGAGAAGGTTGCCACGGGCGAAACCGCATTCCCTGCCTGATCGGCCGCCGCTACCTCGAACCGGTAGTTCCCCGGTGCCAGGTGCCTGTAACGCACTTCGAGGTCGTGCGCCGCTTCCCACTCCGATCCCTGCCCGCCAATCAGTCGGTAACGAATGCCCACGTCCTGCGTACCCTTGAATGAGAGCAGCACCATCGAGATCGCCAGCGGGTTGTTGGAACTCCACCTGGCCGAGCCGCCTTCATCCAGCGCTTCAGTACCGTAGGTAACCTGCGAAAAAGCCGGAGGCCGCGGAGAACCGACGGGTGCGCTTTCCGGATCAAGCAAATGGCTCAACCCTCCGGAGGTGCCAATCCACATGCTGCCGTCCGTGTCTTCTTCCAATCCGTAACTGTCGGTGTCGTTCCAGATGAGGCCATCGTCCTGCGTAAAACTATGCCAGGTGTGGCCGTTATAGACGGTCAAACCCGCGTCCTGCCCGACCCACAACCAGCCGCGCCGGTCGACAACCAGCGAAACGATTTGCTGCGAGAGAACATGCGGGCGCCCGATATGCATTGTTTCGACCACACGGTCGCCATTTACCCTCAGCCGCATCAATTCCTGAGACGGCCCTGCGGCCCACAGATAACCCTGATGATCCAGTGCGATCAGGTCAGGTTTGGCGCCGGAATCTCCTGGGTCGATTCGCCGCCACCCATGCTCGTCCAGACGAAAAATCCCCTGCTCTGCCGCGACCCAGAGACGACCCATCGGATCCAGAGTCACATCTGTAAAGCGGCCGCGCGGATTGGCGAATGCCAAATCCTGCACGAGGTGCGGTTGCCGGTTAGTCCCGTCGGCGTCCATTTCATAGAGCCCCTCGCTGGTAGCGGCCCAAATGCGGTTCTTGCTGTCAGCGAACAGCTGAAACACTTCGGGAAGCTTCCACTGAGTCCCCGCCAGGGAATCCGGATCGATACGAATCAGGCTTCCTGTCGTGGTACCAAGCCAGATCGCGCCGTCCGCTGCTACTTCCAACGCTCCTGCTCGCGCTGTCTGGATGCCTTGCTGCTGCCAGATCTTCGGATTGACCCCACCGGCAGGAATCCAATTCAATCCTGACTCGGTTGCAATCCATAACCTGCCCTTCTTGTCTCGGGCCGTATTCCATACCAGATCGTCGCTCAGCCCATCGGCAACCGTGTACCCTTCCCACCGGTCCTGCCCGACCCACCGCTTAAGTCCGTGACCAACCTCGCCGAGCCAGACAGAACCTTCCCGGTCCACAAACAGTTCCTGGATCTCGAATCTCGAAAGGCCGTTGCGTTCCGTCACCATGCGCCATCCGCCCTTGTCCCACAGTCCCAACGAAGCTCCCTGCGACGTCAAAACGCGACCTTGAGGATCTTCGACCAACTGGGGATAGGGCTCGGAGAAGGAAGGCCCAGGGATGTCGTGCAATTGAAAGCGGCCTTCTTTCGGCAGTAGTTCGCCAATGTGCTTGTTACCCCGAATCCAGATGTGTCCATTGTGGGTGGCCAGCAGACTCGACCATTGCTCTTCCGGGAGCCCCAGTGTCGTCCGGAGTTGCGTCGTCTTTCCGTTGGCCACGCGACACAAGTCCTGGTCGCATCCGTACCACAACGCTCCATCCGGCCCGTAGAGCACGCCAAAGACAGCGCCGCTCTTCAGGCCCATCGGTTCGGCGATCCAACTGTCTGCGGCCGCGCGCCGCAACAGTATCGCTCCCCCGCGAGTCGCTGCCACCACCTGGTCGGGTCGGTTTGAGGTGAAAACCGTGCCAGTGCGCTGCAGAATCTGGCTCAAATTTGCCGGAGGATGGATCTCGACAAACTTTCCGTTCTTCTGCTCAAAGAAAATGCTGGTCGTGGTTGCCACCCAGAGAGTGTCGTCCGTTCCTATGTAGAGGTTTTGGATCATCCGCTCGGGCAGCCCTTCGGTTGCTCCGTATCTCTGAAACTGGCTCCCGTCGTAGCGGTAAAGGCCGTTCTGCGTGCCTACCCAGAGGTATCCTGTACGATCCTGTGCAAGACACGCAATATTTAGATTGCCGAGACCCTGAATGTATTCGCGGAAGCTGTAGCGTTGTGCCGAGCAACTCAGTGACGCAAAGCAGAGCACGGCCACAGCGCTGACGAGCGACCTGAGAGTACTTCCGCGTTGAGGTGCAATGCTCCGCAATGCCGGGTCCCTCTACGTGTATGGGCGTCCGAACTGGAAGCCTGAGCGTCTCTTCTCGCCCGGTTGTGAATTGTGGCAGGAAGTTCGATCTCTCGACTTCGTTCGATCAAGCCCGATTGGATGCGTAAAATTGTTCAAACTATAACGGTATTCCGATCGCTCGGCCATAGCACATTAGGTCAATTCTTAAACCAAAGTGCCTGTTCCGGATAGCTCCCCGGTACGGGGTGATAACGCAAACGGGTGATTATCGGGAGAATAGTGAACCATTTGTTCGGATCGGGCGCGGTGCATTAATCGCAGATCAGGGCAGCTTCAGAGAAAGCCAGCTCATCGGCGCTGTCTGGCGTCGCGTTCTCGTCTGCCTCGCCAGCCAATTGCGCTGCAAAAAAGCGGTCCACCTCGACCAGAACGCCGGCACCGGTGCGCTCCTCGTAAATCGCTTTGCGCAGTTTGGCCCCACCTGACACGCCATGAGTAAACCAGGTAGCAAACTGCTTCATCTTGCCCGCCGTCTCGCCCATTTGCGCGTCGCGCGGCAGATCCTTGGTGGCCTCGACCTCATTCAGTAGCATCTGAAAATAGGCGCGGATCATGCGGTAGCGGTCCTCGACTGTGGGCTGTTCATACATGCCAGACGCCGTGTACTGCGCAATCTGCCTGAAAATCCATGGGTTAGAGGGCGCCGCCCTTCCAATCATCACGGCGTCGCAACTCGTTTCGGCCACCATCGCCGCCGCATCTTCCGGAGTCCGAATGTCTCCGTTCCCGATCACTGGAATCCTCACGGCCTGCTTGACCGCGGCAATCCACTTCCATTGAGCCTGGCCGCTATATCCCTGCTCCCGCGTTCGCGCATGCAGGGCCACGGCGTTCAGGCCTTCCGCTTCTGCCATGCGCGCCAGTTCCACACAGACAATCTGCGCGTCGTTCCAGCCCATGCGAAACTTCACCGTGAAGGGGATTGTGACCGCCTTTCGGACGGCCTGGAAGATCTCTCCGATCCGGGGCAGGTCCCGCAACAGCCCCGAGCCGCCGTTTGAACCCACCACCCTCTTGGCTGGGCACCCGAGGTTCAAGTCAACCAGGTCGAAACCCGTATCTTCCACAATCCGAGCCGCTTCCGCCAGTGTCTGAGGGTTGGAGCCGAATAGTTGCGCCCCTATTGGATGCTCATCGTCGTAAAACGTGAGGTAGCGCCGCCGCTTTGCTTCTCGCATGCGGGCCAGCCCGTCGGCCGAGGTGAACTCCGTCATGAGCAGACCGCAGCCGGACTGCGCGTTGGTCACCGGACTTTCAACTGCTGTATCACCCGGACAAGGAGACGCCGAAAACAAGCTGGCGTGGCGAATGAATCGGCGGAACACGGTGTCGGTGACCCCGGCCATTGGGGCCAGCACCGTGGCAGGAGTCACGAGTACCGGCCCGAGGCGCACCTCGGCAGGCACCCGCGTTTCCGCAGGCATGGCGTGCTCCCTGGGATTGTCCCAGTTCTTCTTTACCGTAAAGCCTTTGCCAGCCACTTCTCCCTGCCTGTCCCTCGAACGAACGTGGGCCTCCGCCGCGGCGGAGGCCCACTCGAATCAGCAACCTGGGCGCCCTTACTTCGCGGGCGCTGCCTCGCCGGCCTTGGCATATTTGCGCCGGAAGCGCTCTACACGGCCTGCTGTGTCGACAAGCCTCTGCTTTCCGGTGAAAAACGGGTGGCACACGGAGCAGATTTCCACGTGAATGTCGCCCTTATGGGTCGAACGAGTCTCAAAATTGTTTCCGCAAGCGCACAGTACCCGCACCGCGCCATAGTTGGGATGAATCTTTTCCTTGGGCATCTCTGAAGGCAAACCTTTCCTGCAATCCTTCTATTGTAGGGGGATTCGGAGTGGAAGGCAAACGTCGCAGCAGGGATATCAGAAGCCAGTCAGCGGCGGTCAGTCATCGAAGATCAGTCACATCGAGATGTTTTTGCTTCTGATCACTGCTTCCTGACTGCAGTTCTATTTCGCGAGCGCCTTTTCAATGCCCGCCTCGGCCAGGGGCGCCATGAGGGCATAACCGGCCGGGTTCGGATGCACGCCATCATGGCTCAACGAAGGTGGCAAGCCGTCTTCGGCGTCCTTCATTGCTGTGTGGAAATCGACATAAACGTAACCATTGTCTGCGGCGTAGCCCTTCATCCAGGCATTGATGGCGTCAATTTTGGGAGCGGGCGTCAGGCCGCGCTGCCAGGGATAATCAAAAGCCGGCGTGATGGAGCAGAGCACAACACCAATGTGATTGGCGGTTGCCAGGTCGGCCATTGACGCCAGGTTGTCCTCAATCTCCCCCAGGGTCTCCGGGCCGGTGTTCCCCGCAATGTCGTTGGTACCGGCCAGAATGACCACCACCTTCGGCTGAAGGTGAATCACGTCCTGCCGGAAACGGACCAGCATCTGGGGCGTGGTTTGGCCACTGATGCCTCGGTTAATGTAGGGCTTCCCCGGAAACGACTGATCGATATGCCAGCCTTCCGTGATCGAGTCGCCCATGAAGACGACGCGGTCTTCGCCCGGCGTCGGTGGACCGATGCTGGAGTCTGCCTCTTTGAATCGCGCCAGCCAGGGAAAATCTGTGAGCATCTGCTCATCATGCTTGCGCCAATATTCGTTATCGGGATGCGTCGCTGGAACGGCTTGAGGCGGCGCTGGCGCCGTCTGGGAGGGAGGCGGGGCCTTTGTCTCAGGTACATTTCCCGGCTGCTCCTGCGCCGATGACACGGCGGGCGCGAACAGCACAACGAGGGCAAGGGAAGCTAGGGCGGTACGCAAGACGATTCGAATCACGGCAAATTTTCCTTTGGAGGATTGGAACAATTGATTTTCCTGTGCGCATCCGATTATAGGACCGGCTGGTCACGGGACCGATCCGCTTATCGATTTTCCACAAGATGCTCCTTAATTCGCACCGCCCCTCATTTCCGCCTCATGCGCTAGGCTTTTATGAGCATGAGCGAATGTCCAATCTGCGGTGGGACGGGACTGGCCCAGGTGGTTTCAACTACGGGTCAGTGGATTTCCCGTCCCTGCGAGTGCCAGGAGGCCGAGCGCGAGGAGCGCCGCTTGGCCGCGGCGCACATTCCGCAGCGGTACCGGGACCTGACCCTCGATGCCTACGAGATTTACCACGAGGCAGATCGTTCTCTGAGCCGTGCCCTCCAAACCGCTCGCAAGTTTGTTGAAGCTTATCCCGTGGACACGGCGGGCAAAGGCTTGCTTTTTACCGGATCCATCGGTGTGGGGAAGACCCATCTCGCGGTGGGCGTGTTGCGCCGTCTGGTGCAGGAACGCGGGGTTCGGGGCCTGTTTTGCGATTACCGCGAACTGCTCAAGAACATCCAGAACAGCTACAACCCCAGGGTGCAAACAACCGAGCTCGAACTGCTGAAGCCCATCTTTGCGGCAGAGGTGCTGGTCATCGACGACTTGGGCGCGCAAAAACCCAACGAGTGGGTGTGGGATACGGTAGCCCTGATCCTGAATACCCGCTACAACGACAAGCAATCGACCATCATCACAACCAATTACCCTGACCTGCCTGCCGGCGGTGGCGGCAGTGAAGCCGAGCGCGCAGCGCGCGAACAAACGCTGGGAGACAGAATCGGCGAGCGCATGCGGTCGCGTCTTGCAGAAATGTGCGTGCGCGTCGAGATGACTGGAAAGGACTTTCGCCAGACCGAGGTTCAGCGCGCAAAATTCGGCTGAGAGACAGCAAAAACGCTTGGCGCAGGTTATTCTTCTCTTGGAATTCGGAAAGAAAGAAATCCATGCGCAAATCGCTCGAAGCCATTGGATTGATTGCATTAGCCGTACTGGTGTGGATCAGTTATCAGGCGCTTGCGGGACCAGAGCGGCTGCCGGATCGCATTCCCACCCACTTCGATATGGCCGGCAATGCCAACGGTTGGGGTTCACCCGCCATGCTGCTTTTGTTGCCCGTGATTGCCGTGGGGCTCTATCTGGCCATCGCCGTAACGTCCTGTTTCCCCATGACATTTCACTACCCTGTGCCGGTTGCGCCGGCAAACCTGCCTCGGGTTCAGGACCTGACGCTCGATCTGGTGAGCTGGCTCAAGACAGAACTGGCCTGCCTGTTTGCCATGCTGCAATGGTGGATGATTCATGCAGCCCGCAGCGGCGATGGCCGGCTACCAGTGTTACTGGTGCCAGGCTTTCTCGTCGTGATTTTTGCGACTGTGGGCTGTTACTTCGTCGTGGTGATTCGAGCGGCGAGCGCCGACGGGGGCTCGCAGAACCAGTTTCGCTGAGTTGAGTTTGGAAGAAGAGGAACTTGGCTGGCAAATCGTCAGGAAATCAGGCGTTTGGTTCGCAAGGCACGAGAAAGCCTCGCCGCGGCATTGCTAGAACACCCAGGCACTCACGAGGACGAGCAGAATGGATGCGATCGTGACCGCCTGGTAGACAAGATCTTCGCAGCGGGTTGACTGCTTCGAACTGCCGCTGGCTTGTGATGCGGACTGAGTGGAGGATTGCATGTTGATCCACCTTTATGGCTCAAGGAATTGATTACGCTCAGCGGTCGGCTCAGGTTCCTTTGCTTATGTCCATTTAGATGTCAAATGGTCGCAAAAGAAATCAAACAAAAGCGGTAGATCGCATGACGAATGTGGTGCTCTTTCCTTGTTATCGTCCAGATTGGTCGATTCTTTCGCAGGAAACCAATAAACGATGAAGCCGGAGTATCCCTTTCGTAACGGGTGTAAAATCCGCTCGTGAGCACAGGTCACGATATCGATCTTGTCCCTTCAGCCGGCACGCCGGATCGAAACTGGCTGCCGCTGGTGATCGCCGCTTCGGTAGTGCTGATCGTCGCTGCCGCGGTCGTCCTGATATACCAGCACGGTCGCACACCCGCAACCGTCACTCCGATCACGGCGGCCCTCGACCCGTACGCGAACAGCCTGCCGATCTCCGGACTTGTCATGAGCGAGTCCAGCAACCTCGCCGGAAGCAAGGTGACTTACGTTGACGGCCACATTGCCAACACGGGCAACAAGACCGTTACGGGCATCACGGTGCAGGTGCTCTTTCGCGATTCGGCAAAAGAGGTGACGCAGAACGAGACCCACCCTCTCAAACTGATCCGCACCCGCGACCCTTATGTGGATGTCGAGCCGGTTTCTGCCGCGCCGTTAAAACCAGGAGATCAGCGCGATTTTCGCCTGATTTTTGACGCCGTGTCTCCGGACTGGGACGGAGCTTATCCCCAGGTCCGGATCGTCCATGTCGACGCAGAATGAGAAGCTAGGGCCGGTGCTTGTTGGTAGAACTTACCCAGCCCTGTAAAAACTACACGGCTTGCCTCTTTGAAGCTTTCAGACCGGTGGCCGGATCTGCCTGAAGAACCATCCTGCAATTTCAACCCTGTCAGCGAGATAGCGGAATGATCACCGCATCGGATCACTTTGGCACGGGCATTGCACCTATAGGGGGCAGCGGCAAGCGTTTCTCACCGCAGCTTTCTTGCGGGTGCCGACAAAGAAGAGGCCAAACGATCATGAGAAATCCGACTGTGGTACGGACGTTGTTCCCCAGCCAATTCGCGGCGTTCCTGCTAGCGTCCGCAATTTCGGTTCCGGCGATGGCTCAGCAAGCGCAGCCCGCCAACGAACCTCAAAGTGCTCCTCCTGCCGCGGCGCAACAAACTTCGCCTTCGACGTCTTTGACAAACACCGAGAACGAGAGAGAAGGATTTTGGGGTCGGGTAAACCCCATGGCGCGTAAGAAGTGGGTGAAGAAGCGGATCGATCCGATCAACGACCGCTTGACTGAACTCGATGAAGTGAACGCCAAGAACTCCCAGCAGATCAAGGATGTGGACGCCCGGGCTCAGGCTGGTATTCACCAGGCACAGGCCACCGCCGATGCAGCCAATCAGACGGCTACGGAAGCCGGTAACAAGGCTCAGAACGCCAGCGGAATCGCGCAGACGGCGTCAGGCCATGTCGACAAGTTGGATACAACTGTGAAGGGTCTGGACCAGTATCACCAGATAAGCGATGTCGACGTTCCATTCCGCAGGGGCAGTACCATGCTATCGAAGGATGCGCAGGGCGAGTTGGATACGATGGCATCCAGTCTTGCCGGCCACGCGGGTTACATCATAGAGATTGAAGCGCGTTCACCCGGCGCAGGGTCGGTAGGGATCCAGAATTCTCAACGGCTTGCCACGACAGTTGAGCGCTACCTTGTGACCCAACATCAGATTCCCATCTACAGGATGCATTACGTGGCTCTTGGCAACGCTCCACTGGCACCTCCCAGCGATGATACCGCCAAGCCAGAACGAGTCAAAGTCAGCAGCGTGCATATCCGGTTGATGGAAAATAGTTTGGCGGCCCAGGATTCCACACCTCCCCATGGTGCGGATTCTTCGACGGGTGCGGAGCGGCCGTAAAGCCGCGCAGCCACCCCCTGAGGCTCCTTTCCGCCCCGACGGCTCCCCGGCCGTCTGGCCGCCAAAAAAGCTCTCGCAACACGAGAGAACCAAGGCAACTTGGCCCCCGCCGAAAACGGGGGCCGTTTTTTGTCTGGATACATCCGGGCATTGAGGGCCGGAGTAGACTTTTCAGCATGATGTTCGCCAAACGACTCCGCGAAGGAGTTCGCAGTGGAGAGATCACATGCAGCGTCCGCATCTGGACGCGCCCTCATGTGAGGGTCGGCGCTCGATACCGGATGGAGGAAGGCGAGATCGAAGTGGACTCGATCGAGATGATGAGTTTCCCGGATATTACGCCGGAGTTGGCGCGTGCGTCTGGCTTTCTTGGAGTGCTCGACTTGCTCAAGGTTGCCAAGCACGGCCGAGGCGAGAACATCTACCTGGTCCGTTTTCACTATGTGCCGCCGGCGCTGAGCGGTCCAGCCCAACGACCCGCAAGTAAGCGATAAGGCCCCCGCAGGGTGCAAAGTGATGCAGATCGAGCTGAATCAGCAGTACTGGTCAGAATTGACCAGTGTCTTTTCTTTGATTGGCCCAGAATTGAAGTTCCAGCCGGCCAAAGGGCCGAATCTCAAAGGACCTCTCATGACATCGATTCAGCGACTCGCCTTACTGGCCCTCATGGCCTTCTCCACGGTTGCCATCGCGCAACAGACCCCGCCGTCCAACCCGCCTCCACCCCAGCCAGGTTCTCAGACCACGACCACCACGACAACCACACAGGATTCTGCAGCTCCAGGTTCCCAACACGATCAGGACACGGTCGCGCCCGCTCCCATACATGACCGGTCCCTGGATGCCCCAACACCGCTGACCAAGCGTGAGTTGAAGGATCAGAGACGCCGCCAGAAGCAGACGGAGAAGTCAGCAGGCGCTCATGCCGATGCCGAGAAACACAGCGCCAAGGCCGATAAGGAAAATGCCAAGGCGATGAAACAGGAGAACAAGTCGGAAGATGCTGCAGAGAAGGCCAACGCACCTCAGTAGCGCAAGAACAAATTCTCTCAGTCCAATCCCAACAGGCCACCGTTAGCGGCCCGGGAGCGATTCCGGGCGTTGTTGCGTTTGAGCGAATTCGACCACCTATCCGCCACCAACCCAATTGCCTCTCTTCCACGTGCATTCCAATTTGAGTTTCCCAAGGTTCGTGTGCGCGTCTCGGCCCGTAAAACTCAAGTCTTGCGTAATGCCTCCTGATGGCGGGCTCCGCCCGGTAGAATCAGGCTATATGGAGAAGAAGAACGAGAACCCCGCCGCTCCGGAAACAATTGTGGACACCGTGCTGGAAGGCGGCCGGTTTGTGCGCGCGTGTTTGCGGCGGCCAGTGGACCGAACACCGGTCTGGTTTCTGCGTCAGGCCGGTCGTTACATGCAGGAATACCGCGACGTCCGCAAGCACCACACGCTGGTCGAGATCTGTAAACAACCCGATCTCGCCTCCGAAGTGACTATCACCGCCGCGGAAAAGTTGGGCGTGGATGCAGCAATCATCTTTGCCGATCTGTTGTTGCCGCTGGAGCCGATGGGCCTGCCGTTCGAGTTTCAGGCGGGCGAAGGACCGGTGGTGCACCATCCGGTTCGCACCACGGACGACGTGCGCGCGCTGCGCACCGACCGCGCCGACGACCTGGCGTATGTGGCTCGCGCGATTCAGAAGGTGGCAGCCCATTTCCGCGATCGACTGGGAATTATTGGATTCTGCGGAGCACCTTACACTCTGGCCAGCTACATGATCGAGGGAGGCGGTTCGCGCAATTACATCCACACAAAAAAGATGATGTACGGCGACACACTTGCTTGGCGCAGTCTTTTGGACAAGCTGGTTGTGGTGCTTACGGATTATTGCCGGTTACAGGTGCAGGCGGGCGCAGACGTCATCCAGATATTCGATAGCTGGGTGGGATCGCTGGGGTTGGCCGATTACCGCGACTACGCATTTGAGGCTTCGCAGCGGCTCGTTCGCGCAGTGCAGCAGATGGGCGTGCCGGTGATTTATTTCGGCGTGGAGACAGCGGGCTTGCTGACGCAGATGGCCGCGACCGGCGCCGACGTGATCGGCCTCGATTGGCGGGAGCCGCTCGACGAGGGCTGGCGATCAGTAGGCCACGAACATGCGGTCCAGGGCAACCTTGACCCGATTACGCTTTTTGCGCCTGTCGAAGTTTTGGAGTTGCGCGTAAAAGAGATTTTGCGCGCCGCAGGCGGACGGCCGGGGCATATTTTCAATCTGGGGCACGGCATCGTTCCTGGGACGCCGGTAGAGAATGTGCAAGCGGTGGTGCGCATGGTGCGGGAGTTTCGGCTGGAGGAAGCGAATGGGTAAGGAGGCTGTTCTCCTGCTGGCGCATGGAACACCGGAGACGGTCGAGCAGATTCCCGAATACCTGCGCAACGTGGTGAGCGGGCGTCCGCTGCCGCAACACGTGGTTGAGGAGATTCAGCATCGCTATTCACTGATCGGCCGCAGCCCGCTGACAGAGATCACGCAGGAGCAGGGGAGGCTTGTAGAAGCGGAACTGGCCGCGCGAGGGCAAACTGCGCCGGTGTATGTGGGAATGCGGAACTGGCGTCCTTACATCCCCGATGTGGTTCGCCAGATGCGCGCCGACGGCGTGGAAGAGGCTGCGGTGATTTGCCTCGCGCCGCAGAATTCGCGAACAAGCGTGGGGTTGTATCGGCGCGCGGTTCAGGCGGAAGCGGGCGCGTTGCGCATCGACTTCACGGATGGATGGGCGCAGCATCCACTGTTGGCTGAGGCATTCGCTGAGCGGTTGCGTGTGACAATGGCAAAATTGACGGCGGAGACTGGGGCGCCGGTTCCGGTCCTCTTCACGGCGCACAGCGTGCCGAGCCGCACAGTACAACCTTCCACAGCCAGTGAAGGCCAGCCGCGCCTATGGCCGGGTGAGGGAGCAGACCCTTACGCGGAAGAGGCCAAGCATACTGCGGAATTGGTCGCGGCGCGGGTCGACGGCATTCCGCGATGGTGGTTCGCGTTCCAAAGTCAGGGTGCCAGCGGTGGCCCTTGGATTGGGCCTTCCGTCGAAGAGATACTGGATGCCGTTGCCGCATCGGGAGTGAGGATTCTGATCCTGCAGCCGGTTGGATTTTTGTGTGACCACGTGGAAATTCTCTACGACGTGGATATTCTCTTTCACGGCTATGCGGCAAAGCTCGGGATACGGCTGGAGCGGCCGGAATCGCTCAACGCATCCCAGACATTAGCCAAGGCAGTCGCGGATTTGGCGCGCCAAGGGCTTGAGCGATTGAGGCTGCAGGCAGAAATTCCTGGCGATCCGGATTCTTCACAGCCGTTTGTTCTAGAATGATTCTCAATCTCTTCAAGAAATTAGAGGGCTCCCCCAGTGTCCGAAGTTACGATCTCCAGCCTCGCGCCAGTCATTTCATATTTAGCGTGTCCCAAGTGTGGTTCCCGGCAAATGCAAAGGCTGGTTCGAACTGGATTTCTGCAGCAATACTTCTTTCCCGTATTTGGATATTACCCGTGGGAATGCCCAAATTGCCGGGGAACAAAGCTCTTTCGTAAACGCGGCAGACGCATCAAGGTCAGATCCAAACGCACAAATTAATGCCGTGAAGCAAACCGCCTATCGGCGCAGCAGATTCTTCGCTATGAAGAGCACGTTGGCGGGTCGCTCGGCCAGGCGGCGCATGAAATACGGATACCATTCGCGCCCAAAGGGAATGTAGACTCGTACGTTGTATCCCTCGGCAACCAGCTTGCGCTGCAGATCGCGGCGCACTCCAAAAAGCATCTGAAACTCGAAGTGGCCGGGCGCAATGCCTTGCTGACCGGCGAAGGATTTTGCGGCGTTGATCATGGCCTCGTCATGGGTGGCCAGCCCATGATAGACGGTACTTTTGAGCAACATCTCGCTCAGCCGGAGGTAGCTTGTGTCTACATCGGCCTTGCGGGGGTAGGCCACTTCGGCGGGCTCCTTGTAGGCACCCTTGCAAAGGCGGATGCGGATGCCGTTGGAAACGAGTTGTTCGACGTCGGATTGCGAGCGATAGAGGTAAGACTGGATAACGGTACCGATTGCTCCGTTCAATTGGGGGCGGGCGTGCAGGCGCTGAACGATATCGAGAGTCACCTGCGTCAGCGTCGAGTCTTCCATGTCGATCCGGACGAAGTTGCCGGTGGCCTGGGCATGTTCGACGAGGCTCGCGGCGATGTTCTCGGCCAACTGCGGGTCGAGCGTGAGGCCCATCTGGGTGAGCTTGACGCTGATATTGGACCTGAGCCTGCGCTCGGCGATGGAGTCGAGCAGGCGATGGTAGATCTCAGCGGCCGCATGCGCCTCGGCTTCGGTGGCGACGCTCTCGCCGAGCGAGTCAAGGCTGACCATCATGCCCTGCTTGTTGACGGACTCAGCCACGCGCAGAGCGTCATCAATTTCGAGGCCGGCCACAAAGCGGGAGCTCAGCTGGCTGCCGATGCGGGAGTGTTCGCAGAAGCGTCGAAAGGGGCGATTGCGGGAGAGTGCGATGAAGGCAGAACGCAGAACGGCCATCGTGATCCTGCCGGCGAAAAGCCAGAGTCTTGCGGCTTGTTGGCCGGAAACATTAGTTTCGCACATGAGCGGGTCGCACGTGATGCATCGCGGAAGGTCGGGCCGGGTCAAACAGTACTGAAAGTCAGACGCCATCGGGCAATTGACGCCGTGGGTGTCTGCTTCTCTGGAGGTCTTTTGCTATGCATCGAAGAGTGCGCCGAATTGCATTGGCTGGCTTAGCGCTGGCTGTGAGCGCAACTTGCCTCTGTCAATCGATGCCCACCACCGTGGGCGAGACGCTGAGGGGGAAGCGCATTGTGCTTGTCGACGCTACGCATGGCCACACCACTGTTCTAGTGGCCGGATTCAGCCACGAGGGAGGGATGGGCACGGGCGCATGGGTAAAGGCCTTAAAGGCCGATCCTGTGCTTACGCGAGTGGCCGTGTACCAGGTGGCGATGCTGGAGAAGGCGCCAGGGTTCATACGTGGCATGATCAAGAGCGGGATGCGCAAAGGCTTGTCCGCTGCCGAGCAGGATCAATCCCTGGTCCTGACCCAGGACGAGCAGTCATGGCGGAGTTACTTCGATGTAAGTGACGACAAGGATCCGTATGTGATGCTGATCGACGCAAACGGGAAGGTTCTTTGGCGCGGACATGGGGCTGCCGGCGAGCTTGAACCGCAACTCAGGGCCGCGCTGCATTGAGAGTTGACGCGGATTGGCGCGCTCATGCAATTAGGTTTCCGAAGCCGGGGTGCGCGTGCGGTTGACCCGCAGTTCGAAGCGAAGACTGCTACGGGAGAAGCAAGATGGCCCATCCTTGAGAGGATGGGCCTTTGTGGTCATTGGAGCCGACCGCCGATTTACTTTTTGCCCCAGAAGTCGGGCGAAGAGCTGATCCACGAATCTGGGACGTAGCTGATCGTGGGACCGAATGCGAACAAGTCGGCTTCAGAGGATTCGACCGTGGCATCCAGAGATTTCCGAAGCATCGTAAGCTGATCTTCGCCCACAGCGTCGCGAAATTTCTTGCTGTCATCGTGCATGACGTCGACGACGGAGAGAGATTCCATGGGCGTGACGAGGATATAAGTGTTATCGCTTCCTTCGCCGTACATTTTTTCGAACATGACCCAATGGGCTTCGGGAAGCGACGTTTGATAGGCCTTGGCGAAGAGCTTCACCACGTGCTCGAAGTCCTGGTCATGGCCTGAGCGGATGTGAAAAAGGAGGATGCGCATGAAGCGCATTTTGGAGAGGTCAATGGGATCGCCGAGGCTGAGGTCCTTCTCGTAGGAGTAGATGCTGGTGCGACGTTCGACGACAAGAGAAGCCTCTTGTACGTCGTCTGCCTTGAGCGTGTCCTGGAGTTTGGACATGGCCATCGTTTCATCGTGCATCTTTTGCAAATCTGCGAAGGAGTCAAAGCCATGCATGTAGATGACATGGTCAGCGCCGGTGATAGGCCACATGCCCACGTAGTGATAGGGGGCCTTGGCTGCGCGCAGGGCCTGCGCCTCATCGCCCTCAAGCTTTGAGAACGCTCCGCCCTGGTCCGGTTTGAGTTGGACATTGTCGAGGTATAGATATTTACTCGGAGTGTGAACCTGACCGGCTTCCTGCTGCGCGAGCGCTGCTGGACCGGGGCTGAAGGTGAGGGCCGCAACTAAAAGGCACACAGCGACTGCGGAGTTACTGCGGAGATTCATGGTCTTTCGCCTCCTGAAAATAGTTAGGGGAAGAAGCCAAGCATAGCATCCCTTCGGCAAACTGGAGAATTCCACAGCTTTTCGAAATTCTGCCGACATGCCCTTCTAGCTCAAGATGCCACGCGGGCCGCGGAATCACTGGAGGCGGAACAGAGCGCAGCCATGGGCCGGCAATTCGACATGGAGAGCTTTTGAACTGGCGATGCTCTTCTGATTCCAGACGTCATAGACCGCGTGCGGCTTGTCGGTCAGATGAAATACCATCCACGGCAGGTCGGATTTCGTGGGCTGGTCCGCGAGGTTGAAGACGGCAAGATAGCGCTTCGGATGGGATCCGCCAGTGCGTGCGTACCAGTAGCGTTGAGGAAACGAGTCGCTGTTGGCATTCCGCATGGGCATGAGTCCGGGGCCGCTCTCGACGGCCTTCTGGTCGATGTCGAGCACCTCCTTATTGGTGATGAGGGAGCGGGTGAAGTCGTCGAGTCGGGTGAGATTTGCGCCAAGGATCAGCGGCGATCGAGAAATGGCCCACAAGGTGAACTCGGTTTGCTGTTCATCGTGGGTTTCGCGCGACTGGCGCGGATCGCCCCAGCCGGGGTGCGGCCCGAGCCATCCCCAGGGCAGCATGTCATCGTCAGGCCAGTTGCCCGGTTTAACGTACGGCGCCCACTCCGCAAGCCGGTCGAAGGCGTCGCGGATGCCGAAGGGAAATTCGCCTGCACCGGGTTTGTGCTCGGCGCTCCACACATCCCAATGATCGTCGGTAATGCGCCACATCTGCGCGTATTTGGCCACTTCCGCAGCGTGGTCAAGCTGTGTGGGGCCGGGCGAAAGACTGAGTACGATGGGCCGATGCGTCTTGCGAATGGCCTCGGCGATCTGGCGAATTTCGGTCGGCCGGTAAGGGTGATCGGAAATGCAATCAACCTTGATGAAGTCCAGGCCCCAGCCGGCATAGACCTTCATCATGGAGTCGTAGTAAGCCTGACCGGCAGGGGTGTCGCTCACGCCATAATTGCCCTCATCCCATGGGCAAACCGCCGCGGTGTCGGCTGCGTCCTGCGCATGAAAGCTGGAACCCGCGATCGGCAGATTCTCTTTGACAACCTGGCGGGGAATTCCGCGCACGATGTGAATGCCGAACTTGAGCCCCTGTGTGTGAACCCAGTCGGCCAAAGGTTTGAACCCCGCGCCGTTAGCGGCTGACGGGAAGCGGCTAATGTCGGGAATGAGGATGCCGTTTGCGTCCCACACGTATTTGCGGGTCGCAACAGTGTCACCGAACGGGTCCCGCATATACCAGCCTTCGTCGATGACGGAATATTGCCAGCCATATTGCTTCAGCCCAGAGAGGATGGTGGTGTTGGCGCGGTAGTCCGATTCATTGATGGTGAGCCCATAGGCGTCCCAGCTGTTCCATCCCATCGGCGGAGTGGGAGCCAGCTTTTGGGCGGCGGCCAAGGAAGGGGCAAATGAAGCGACTGCAAGAGATAGCGCAAAGAGCGAACGTGCCTGGAACATGGGAGAACGTATATCACAACCGGCTGTCGCGCGCCTTGAATCTGGCTTGGGATCGCAGGGTCGGATTCGACGGCCACCTGCTGTGATGCAACGCACCACCATATAGGCCTATAATGCGTTCGAATCAATTTAACAGCTGCCAGATGCCTTTCCCGACACCTGCAACTGAGGAGAAGTGTCATGTTGAAGCCGTTTTTGCTCATTTCCGCAGTGGCTATGGTTCTCGTCGCTCCGCTGACTGTTCCGGCGCAACAGCCGGCCGCAAAGGGCTCAGCGAAACCGCAAGCACAGGAGAAAGCGAAGGCCCTGTACAAGATGGATTGCGCTCTGTGTCATGGTGAAAATGGAAATGGCAAGACCGATATCGCCAAGGATATGAGCCTGACCATGGTGGATTGGACCGATCCAAAGTCCTTAGCGGACAGGCAGGACCAGGAGCTGTTCGGCATCATCCGTAATGGCAAAGGCAAAATGCCTGCAGAAGACGCGAGCCGGGCAAAGGATGAAGAAGTCCGCAACCTGATCCTCTATATCCGCAGCATGTCGAAGGATCAGCCAGCGGCTGCTCCGGCTGCTCCTGCCGCGCCGGTTGCCGACGCGACACCCGCGCCGAATCAATAGCTGGCGAGGCATCTCAGGTCCGATTTCAGAAACCTGAGGAGCTTTATTGCGGGTTGGTAATTTGGGCTCCCCACGCATCGGGGCTTACATCACTTGCGTGACGGGAGAAGAGCCAGTGGTGTCCCTCCGGGTCCTCCACACCGTATTGCAGTTCGCCATAGGCGGTTTCGTGCAGGTCTTCGACGATTCGGGCTCCTGCCCGCTTTGTGCGCGCAAAGTGTGCCTCCACATCATCAACAAATACAGTCAGGCTCTGGGTTCTAAAGCCAAGGTCCAACGGATTGCGATAGCCCGGTTTCGCGGCGTTGAGCATCATCCAGGCGTCGCCCAGGCGCACTTGAGCGCCCGATAAGGGGTCACCATAGCGATAATGCTCAATGAAGCCGAACGTTTTCGTCAGCCATGCGATCGCAGCGGGCAGGTCCTTATAAACGATATGGGGAAGCACGGTTTCCGCCGGCACGGAGCGGTTTTTCATCTTCACAACGAGGATAGTATGCCTTTCGTTATGAGCAACTGAAATCTGGGAAGTCGTGTTGGCGAGGTCTACCATTCGCGTGCGATAACCTGATGCGGAGGTGCATTGGATGCGATATCGTGCTTGGAGCCGTGTGGCTCTGGTCAGCGTTGCGTTGGCTTTGGCGTTTATTCCAAGGCAATTGGCAGCGCAAAGGAACGGCGCGGATGCAGCCCTGCCAGTCATTCATGTCGACAACGGCCCGAATTCAGCCGCGGCGCAGAACGCGCATTACGTGGTGTTGGTGTCTCTTGATGGTTTTCGCTGGGACTATGCCAAGCGGGATGGAGCGACGCACCTGCTGGCTCTGGGCAAAAGGGGCGTCTGGGCCCCCGCAGGGATGATTCCCAGCTATCCTTCGTTAACGTTTCCCAACCATTTCACCATCGTGACAGGACTGTACCCTGAGCACCACGGGTTGGTGGCGAATAGCTTCTATGACGAGACCAGGCAGGCGCATTACGCGATCAACGACCCCAAGGCTGTGACCGACGGCAGTTGGTATTCGGGGGTCCCGTTGTGGAGCCTTGCGGAAAGCCAGGGCATGCGGGCAGCCTGCTTCTTTTGGCCCGGTTCAGAAGCAAAAATTGCCGGCTACCTACCCACGTACTATCTCCACTTCGACAACAAGATCGACGACACGGCCCGTATCGAGCAGGTGCTGGCATGGCTGCGGTTGCCCGCGGAGGACCGTCCTCATTTCATTACGCTCTACTACAACGAGCCCGATCACGAGGGGCATGAGTTCGGTCCCGATGCGCCTGAAACAAAGGCCGCTGTGCTCAAGGTAGACGCCCTGGTGGGCAAGCTCGAAGTCGGTCTTGATGCGACAGGGCTGCCCATCGACCTGATTGTGGTGAGCGATCACGGCATGGTGAAAGAGCAGGGCGGCTGGATTACGCTCGACCAGTTTGCGGATTTGACGGGCTTCGAGACGGACGGCGCCCTGCTTTATGGGAAGACCGAGGAAGACCGCGCGCGCGTCTACAACCAGCTCAAGAAGGCTTCGTCGCAGTTTATGGTGTTCCGGCGCAAGAACGTGCCGGCCGAGCTGAATTACAGCCAGAATGCACGCGAAGGGGATCCAGTGGTGATCGCAACGGGTCCCTATGCCATCCGCGCACACGCACCCGCAGATGGGAGGCCAGACCGCGTGCCAGTGGCCGGAATGCATGGCCTTGACCCCCGCCGAATGCCTGAGATGAAGGCCAGCTTCTTTGCCGCGGGACCGGACATTGTGGGTGGCCGGACTGTGTTGCCTTTCGAGAACGTGAATCTCTATCCATGGCTCGCCCATATGCTTGGCCTCACCGCACCCAAGTCGGATGGCAGCCTGAACATCCTGGCAGGTACACTGCGCGACGATGGAGCAGAACCGACCCGCGCCTCGGGCCCGGCAAGTAGGGAAGTTGGGGGACGATGAACGTAGTCTTGGGGATAGACGGCGGAGGGACACGTACGCGCGCTTCCCTTTATGGGGACGGTCGGGCTCTCGCCTTTGCCGAGAGCGGCTCCATTAAGCGGCTGCGCGTGGGTGCGCAAGCAGCCGAGGAGAACCTGAGAGCGCTGCTGGGCGAGGTCTATGAGCAGGGGGGAATCACGAGCGTGTGCGCGGCTACGGTGGGTGTGGCCAGCGCCACCATGCCCGGCGTGACCGAGTGGATCACGGCAGTGTTAGACGATTTCAGCGTGATGCAGTCGGAGGTTGTGGGCGACGAAGTCATTGCGCTCGATGCTGCATTCAAGGGCGGTCCCGGCATCTTGCAAATTGCCGGGACGGGCTCGAATACCATAGGGCGCGCCCCGGACGGTGGCCGCGAGACGGCGGGAGGCTGGAGTTCGCGGCTGGGCGACGAAGGCTCGGGTTATTGGATTGGGCTGCATGCTTTGCGGCGTGCTCTGAAGGCTTATGACCGCGGCGAGTTGACGCATGTGCTCGACACAGTGGGCCGGATCTGGGGAACGTCAACCCTTGATGAACTGGTCAACCTTGGCGACAGCACACCTGGTCCGGACTTTGCCGCGCTGGCGCCGACCATCAGTCAGCTTGCGGAAGAAGGCGACCACGTGGCAGCAGGAGTTCTGCAGCAGGCGGCAGCCGATCTGGCAGAGTCAGTTCTGCTGGTGCGAGAAAAGCTGAGGCGGAGGCACAATCTTACGGAAGAAGTTCCAGTGGCCTGGATCGGAAGCGTGGTAGGCAAAGCGCGACTGGTGCGGGAGCCATTTTTCGCAAGCCTTCATGCCGCGGCCCCTGCGATGCCGGTACGCGAAACAGAAGTGGTCGGGATCGAAGGTGCTCTGTGGCGAGCGCAGCGGTTGGCGGAAACCTCACGCAGCACCGCTTAGCGAACTCTTTCTCCGCCGACAAACGAACCTGCAAGGTTTCCTTCCGCGTCAACGACAACGAGATTGGCCGGCATTCCCGGGGCGAGTGAGCCAGTCTGATCGGCGAGGCCCGTCATGGCGGCTGGATTCGCGGTCATCAATCGTACCGCCTGCTCAATCGACGCGCCCGTGAATGTAACGAAGTTGGAAAGGGCGCGGTCGAGCGTGAGCACGCTGCCGGCGAGCACGCCGTCGGCCGTGGCGCGGCCATCAGCCACTTGCACGGGAAAACCGCCCAGTTGGTATGTGCCGGGCGGCATGCCTGTGGCACTCATGGCATCGGTGACAAGGATCGCGCGCTCCTGCCCTTTGGCGCGCCACCATAGCCGCACGATCTCTGGCTCATTATGAATGCCATCGCAGATCAATTCAGCAAAGAGGGCGTCGTCGGTGAGGACGGTCCCCAGAATTCCCGGCTCGCGGTGGTCCAGCGCGCGCATGGCGTTGAAGGTGTGCGTTGCGCTGACGGCGCCTGCGTCGATAGCGGCGCGCGTTTCGGCTGCGGTGGCGTTGGAGTGGCCCAGCGACACGCGCACACCGCGGCGAGTGGCGTGCGCCGTGAGTTCGACCGCACCGGGTAGCTCTGGGGCGAGCGTCATAAGCCGCACGTGTCCCTCGGCAGCATCAAACAGCCGGTCAAACACGGCAATATCCGGAGCGAGCAGGTGCGCGGCGGGCTGCACGCCTCGCTTGGCATGCGACAAAAACGGTCCTTCGAGGTGAATGCCGAGCGGATCGCGCGCGACCTGGGACGGGCGGCTCGGCGATGCGCTTCGCGAGTCCCTCGACGGCGCGAAGCGTTGCATCCAGTGGCGCTGTCACCGTAGTGGCGAGAAAGCTGCCCGTGCCGCGCGAGGCGAGAAAGTCGCAAATAGCTCCAAGTGCCTCGGGCGTGGCCTCCATCACGTCGTGGCCGGCCGCTCCATGAATATGCACGTCGAAGAATGCGGGAGCAAGCGTGGCGCTGGGAAAATCGAGAACGTGTGCGTCGTTGGGCAATTCAGACGAAGTACGAGTGGAGATTGAGTTGATCCGGCCGTCTTCGATCGTGACCAGCGGGTCGTCGATCAGACTGCCGCCGTCCCATAGCCGCTTCGCTGTGATTACCGTAGACATAGCGTAATTATTGCAGGGCCGGAGGGTTGCTCGCAGGGGACTTCAGGTTTCCTCCCAAAAGAACCCGGACAGTCGACCCCTGTCATCGCAATGTAACGCGGGACGCGGGCTGGTTTTGTTATCGTTTTGACCATGAATATGAGGGGTCTGTTGCCCGTCGCCTCCGTGATCCTCGCCACCGTTGCGGGACCGCTCGCCGCACAAACGCACGATCTACCCACGAGCAAGGAGTGGATCGGGCCGATGCCGGGCCACCCGCAGCGGTTGAACAGCCTGCCGATGACAATGGCTGTCTCGCCGGATGGACGCTATGTGGTCACCGTCAACGCGGGCTATGGCACCTATGAGTCGCAATATAAGCAATCGCTGGCGGTGTTGGATACCCAAACCGGATCGCTGTCGGACATCCCTGATGACCGCACGCTGGCGCGTGTGGGAAAACAGACGCTGTTTTCCGGTTTGGCCTTTAGCCGCGATGGCAGCCACTTGTATGCCAGCATGGGGTCCATCACCGATCCGCTGGGCAAGGAGAAGGATGATACCGGCAGCGGCATTGTTGTCTATCGCTTCGCCGCAGGAAAGATCGAGCCGGAAAGATTCATCCACCTGCCGATGCAGCAACTCGCGCCGGGACGCACGACGCGACTCATTGGTGAAAAGGAAGGCGACAAGGGCGTGCCGTTTCCGGCAGCGCTTGCCGTAGTGGGTCCGGCGGGCAGTGAAAAACTGCTTGTGGCAGACAATCTTTCCGATGATGTTCTTCTCCTCGATCCTGTTTCCGGTGCGATTGACCATCGCTTCGATTTGTCTGAGAGCGACGCGGTGCCGTCTACTTATCCCGGCGCGCTGGTTCTCTCCAAGGACGGACGCCACGCGTATGTTGCGTTGTGGAATGCGTCGGAGATTGTGGAACTCGATCTGACGAAACTTACGGTTGGCCGCAAGCTCGCGCTGCTCAAGCCAACCAATGCTGTAGCGCCCAGTACGCACCCCTGCGCCTTTGCGCTCTCGGCCGACGGCAAAATGCTCTATGTTGCATTGGCGAACCGCGATGCAGTGGCCGCGGTGAATGTGGAAGCGGGCCAGTTTGCCGTGAGGGGCTACTTCGATACGCGCCTGCCCGGGCAAAGTTATTTTGGTGCGGAGCCCCTTGCGTTGACGCTCAACGATAGCGGCAGCCGCCTCTATGTGGCGAATATGGCCAGTGATGCCGTGGCTGTGATCGACACGCGCAAACTGACGGGGAAAGTCGCGCGCACAGGGATGGTCGAGCCGGACGGCTTTGTTCCCACCGACTGGCTGCCGTTTTCGATGGCATTTCTTCCTTCGTCCGACGGCGGAAAGCTGTATGTTGCGACCGCAAAGGGGCAGGGAACCGGACCGAATAACTTTCCGCAGCGCGAGACTGAAGAAACCGAGGCTCGGCATTACAAGGCTGATCGGACGTATATCGGAACGCTGCTGTATGGATCGTTGGCAACAATCGACGCGGCGGAGATTGAAAAGAATCTTTCGCAATGGACGCAGATGGTACTTGAATCGAACCGCATGAAAGCGGCGGCGGAGAAGATTCCCTTTTTCGGTGAAACGAAGAATCCGATCAAGCACGTGATTTACATCATCAAGGAGAACCGGACCTACGACCAGGTGCTGGGCGACCTGAAGCAGGACGGCAAGCCCGTGGGCAACGGCGATCCGAGCCTGACGATGTATGGCGCGGCGGTTACGCCCGAACATTCACAAGCTGGCGCTGCAGTTTGGCGTGCTGGATAACTTCTTCGACTCGGGCGAGGTGTCGGGCGACGGGCACGTATGGTCGAATGCGGCGATCGGCTCGGATTACCTTGAGAAGACGTGGCAGCAGTCGTATCGCGGCGAGCAGCGCACCTACGATTTCGAGGGAGTTGTGGCCGACGGGTATCCGCTGCTGCAGAAGATTCCCGATGTGAATGAGCCGACCAGCGGCTATTTATGGGGCGATCTGGCCGCGCACGGCAAAACGTACTACCACTTCGGCGAGTTCATCTCGACGATCTTCTGCGATGAGCCCGCAGCCTCCGACCCGCAACTGGGGCCAATGCTGGGCGGGCGTCCATGCAAGAAGAAGGCCATCGCACCGGGCGAGGCAATGCCCGAAGAGTGGGGCGGCGGCGTGAACAAGTGGCCATGGCCGATTCCGCTGATGGCGGCCAACACGGCGACCAAGCCGGAACTGGTGGGTCACTTTGCGACGGAGGATCCGGACTTCAACTTGCTCGTTCCTGACCAGGTGCGCGTGGATATCTTTATGCGGCATTTGAAAGGGTGGGTTGCAGAAAAGCAGCAGGGCAAAGACACCATGCCGAACTTTGTCATGCTGCGGCTGGGCAACGATCACACGGCGGGCACGCGCCCCGGCGGCCCGACCCCGAAATCGTCGGTTGCTGATAATGATCTGGCCATCGGCCGCGCTGTCGATGCGATTTCGCACTCGCCGTACTGGAATGACACGGCATTTTTCATCCTTGAAGACGATGCGCAGGACGGTGCCGACCACGTGGATGCGCATCGCAGCTATGCTCTGGTGATCAGCAAATATGCGCCGCACGGGCAAAGTGGGTCGGCGTTTGTGGACAGCCGTTTCTACTCGACGGTGAGCGTGGTGCGGACGATGGAGTCGCTGCTGGGTCTGCCGCCGATGAACAACAACGATGCGTTCGCCTCACTGATTTCAAGCGAGTTTACGGGGAAGGGCGATCAGCCGGCTTACGCGGCGGACTACTCCAATCGCGACAACAATCTGATCTATACCGCCAACGACAAGAAAGCCCCTGGTGCCGAAGAGAGCATGAAGATGGACTTTCGCCACGCCGATCGCGCACCTGTCCAGAAGCTGAACGTGATTCTGTGGAAAGATGCGATGGGCTCGAAGCCTGTGCCACCCATGCTCACGCAGCACAAGAAGACCGTCCGCCACGACGACGATGATTGAGACGGGGAGCCGATTCCTCCGCAAATTGGGGAGCCTCATAAAACGGTGCCCCAGCCCTGCGCGTGTATGGTTATATGCGGCGGAAATCTTCGTGCGCGGAGGGACTTGTGCAAGGTTTGAATCGCAGGAATTTTATCAAGGTGGCCGGAGCGGTATCGGCCGCATCATTGATTGGAACAAGGGTGCATGCGCTGGCGGCAATGCAGGAGCAGCCTGCCAAACCGATAGCAGCCAACGATCATATCCAGATTGCGCTGATCGGCGCCGGTGGCCAGGGCCAATACGACACGAAAGCTGCTGTGCAGGTGCCGGGCGTGAAACTGGTGGCAGCGGCCGATTGCTACGATGGCCGGCTGACGCACTGCAAGGAACTCTGGGGCAGCGACGTTTTTACGACGCGCGACTACAACGAGATTCTGGCCCGCAAAGACATTGACGCGGTAATTATCGGCACGCCGGATCACTGGCACAAGCAGGCCTCGGTGGACGCGATGAAGGCCGGCAAGGATGTGTATTGCGAGAAGCCGATGATCCATCTTTATAGCGATGGGCCAGAGATGATCGAGGCGGCGCGGGCCACCAACCGCATCCTCCAGGTCGGCAGCCAGCGTGTGAGCTCGATAATCTATCTCAAGGCGAAGGAACTGCTTGCGGGGGGCGCGATTGGCAAGCTCAACATGGTAACTGCGCGGTGGGATCGCAACTCGGCGATGGGAGCGTGGGACTATACGGTTCCGCCGGATGCTTCCCCGGAAACCTGCGACTGGACGCGTTTTGAAGGAACCGCACCGAAGATTCCGTTCAATGCCGAGCAATTCTTCCAATGGCGTAAATGGAAGGCCTATGGCAGCGGCGTCGCGGGCGATCTGTTTGTCCATCTTTTCAGCGGTACGCACTTCATTACTGGATCGCATGGGCCTACGCGCGCCATGGCTACGGGCGGCCTTCGCTTCTGGAATGATGGCCGCGATGTGCCGGACGTGATGCTTGGATTATTTGACTATCGCGAGGGATTCAATCTGAGCCTGCGCGTGAACTTTGTGGACGGCGGCGAAGAAAGCGAAGGACTGATCTTCACCGGCTCTGAAGGCACAATGGAAATTGGCGGCAACGCGGTGACGGTGAGCCGCGTGCCGCGCGAGACGGCTCCAGGCTATACGATCGATAGCTTTCCCATGGCCATGCAGAACCAGATCATCAAGGCCTACGAAGAGAAGTATCCGCCGCACTCGGGAAATGATTCGCTGGGTGGATCGGAAAAATACGAGGCGCCGCAAGGCTACAGCGACAGCTACGACCACTTCAAAAACTTCTTTGCGTCGGTGCGGTCGCGCCAACCGGTCGTGGAGGACGCGGTATTCGGTTATCGCGCGGCGGGAGCCGCGCTGTTGAGCAATCTAAGTTACGAAAAGGGAGAAGTCATCAAGTGGGACCCGGATGCGATGAAGGTTCTTTGAAGAGCCGGATTGGACGGTTCGCATGAGTAAACGCATCGGAGTGCATTTGGGCACGGCGGGCGGGGCGTCGAACGCCGTCGAGAAGGCTCGCGAGATTGGCGCCAACACGTTTCAGATGTTTTCGTCGAGCCCAAGGATGTGGCGCGCGCCCAAGGTGGATCCGAAGCAGGCCGAGCGCATGAAGGCACTGCGCGCGAAGCTTGACGTGGGCCCGCTTGTCATCCATACAAGCTACCTTGTGAATGTGTGCAGCCAGACCGCAGATTTTCGCGAGAAAAGCGTGGTCGCGTTTCGCGGGGAGATGGAACGGGCGCTAGCGTTTGGAGCGGAGTACCTGGTGCTGCATCCCGGCTCGTGGAAGGGTCTGACGCGTGACGAAGGACTCAAGCTGGCGGCGGAGTCGATTGAGCGCGCAATCGAAGGGCTGCCCTGGCAGGGCACCGGGTTTCACATCCTGATTGAGAACACGGCGGGTGCGGAGTGCTCGCTCGGCGGCAGCTTTGACCAGGTGGCCGAACTGGTGACGCTGCTGAGGGCGCATGCGCCGGTCGGCGTGTGCCTTGATACCTGCCATACGCACGTGGCGGGATATGACATCGTTACGGACGAGGGCTACAGGGAGACTATGAAGCAGGTTGCCGCGACGGTGGGGTTTGAGGCGGTGCGCGTGTGGCACTGCAACGACGCCAAGGCAGAGCGCGGGTCGAAGCTTGACCGGCATGAGCACATCGGGCAGGGGAAGATTGGCGTCGAGCCGTTTCGGCGCCTGCTGAATGACGAGCGCTTTGCCCATTGCGCTTTTATTGCCGAAACGCCGGTGGATGAGCCAGGGGATGAGGAGCGCAACGTGCGGGTGCTGAAGAGCCTGGTGGTTGAATCGAGTTGAAGTCGCCGGACTGCTAGTGTGACCCCCAGGAGCAAAGCCGGCCCATCGAGCGAAAGATCCGATAGTTTGCCCCCAAACCGCCGGTAAGCCCGTCGCAAAGCTTACTGGAGAGCTGGAACGAGATTGGTCGCAAGCTGACGGCAATGGCCGACGATTTTCCTGAGGACAAATACGATTTCAAGCCCAATCCGGCCCAACGGTCGTTTGCTGAGCAGCTTTTGCACGCGGCTGGGGCAAACTACTTCTTCATCAACCCTGTAAAAGGCGAGAAGCCACCCACCGGTGATCCTAAACGAGCCGAGTACAAAACCAAGGCGCAGGTTGCCGAGTTTGTGCGGAAGTCTTTTTCGGACGGTGCGGCATTGATTAAGGAGAAGGGCGACTCGGGGATGAACGACTTGTGGGTCGATCCGTTCTCGAACCGGCAGTCGCGCTTTTCCGATGGGGCCTGGGGCTTGATGGAGCACTCGGGCGAACATTACGGGCAGCTCGTGGTGTATTACCGCGTGGCGGGTCTCGTGCCGCCGGAGTCGCGCCCCAAAAAGTGACGCCAGAAGGCAATCACTTCAATTCGATTCCTGATCTACAAGCCTGCGGCGCTGCCGGGTTTGCCTTGTCCGTTTACACTGAAGGGTGATGGCGGAAGAAAAAGAACTGCGATACGACCCGGCGGCAATTGAGCCCAAATGGCAGCAGCGATGGGCCGCGAACCCCCAACTGTATGCTGCCGAGCCCGAATCGAGCGGCAAACCCAAGTATTACGTGCTTGAAATGCTGCCCTATCCAAGCGGGCAACTGCACATGGGGCACGTACGCAACTATTCAATCGGCGATGCGCTGGCGCGCCACATGTGGATGCGTGGCTACAACGTGCTGCACCCCATGGGGTGGGACGCGTTCGGTCTGCCCGCCGAGAATGCCGCGCTCAAAAACCACACGCCGCCGCGCGAGTGGACGCTCAACAATATTGCGGGAATGAAGCGGCAGTTTGAGCGCCTCGGCATGGGCTTCGATTGGGCAACAGAAGTCACCACGTGCCTGCCCGACTACTATCGCTGGAACCAGTGGTTCTTTTTGCGGATGTATGAGAAGGGCCTGGCCTACCGCAAAAAGAGCAAAGTCAACTGGTGTCCGGAGTGCGCGACGGTGCTGGCCAACGAGCAGGTGATCGACGGCCGCTGCTGGCGGCATGAGGACACCATCGTCGAGCAGCGCGACCTGGTGCAATGGTTTCTCCGCATCACGGCTTATGCGCAGGAGCTGCTTGACGATCTCGCCAAGCTCGATGGATGGCCTGAAAAAGTGCGCACCATGCAGCGCAACTGGATCGGCCGCAGCGAGGGCGCCGAGGTGGACTTTGCTTTTGAGCGCAGCGTGAAGGAGATACGCGACGAGAACCTCGGAATCGACTCGACACCAGACCGAGGAGAGCGGGAGAAGATTCGCGTCTTTACCACTCGAATCGACACGATTTTTGGCGCAACCAGCGTCCAGTTGGCGCCCGAGCATCCGTTGGTTACGGCTCTCGCTGAGGCTGACTCGGGGTTGAAGGCCCAGGTTGCCGGCCTGATGGATGAGCAGAAGAAGGCCAAAGAGTCCGGCGATATGGGGGCGATTGAGAAGCACGGAATACCGACCGGGTACTTCGCCATCAATCCCTATAATGGCGAACGCGTGCCGGTATGGGTCGCCAATTACGTGCTGATGGACTACGGTACAGGCGCAATCATGAGCGTTCCCGCGCATGACGAGCGCGACTTTGAATTCGCAAAAAAATATGCGATTCCGATTCGCCGCGTAATCGCTCCGGCTGATCCTGCCGCCAAGGAACCTGCGCTGCCATTCACGACGGAGGATGGCGACCTGATCAATTCGGGCGAATTCAATGGGCTGACCTGCGCCGAGGCCCAGAAAAAGCTCACGGAGATTGCCACCGCAAAGGGGTTTGGCAAGGCGACAGTCACCTTTCGCTTGAAGGATTGGGGGGTGAGCCGGCAGCGCTATTGGGGCACGCCTATTCCTATGATTCATTGCGATCGCGATGGCCTGGTGCCCGTGCCGTATGAAGATTTGCCCGTAGTGTTGCCTCCGCAAATCGAGATCACGCAGCAAGGTGGCTCGCCTCTGGCCCGCGTGCCCGATTTCGTGAATGTGACGTGTCCTAAATGCGGCGGTCCGGCCAAGCGTGAGACCGACACGATGGACACGTTCGTCGATTCGAGTTGGTATTTCTATCGCTACACCGATGCCAAGAATGACCGGGAGCCGTTTGATCCCGCCGTTGTAAAGTATTGGTTCCCCATCGACCAGTACATTGGCGGCGTGGAGCATGCCATTCTGCATCTGATTTATTCGCGCTTCTGGACCAAGGTGATGCGCGATTTGGGACTCATCGAGAACGACGAGCCGGTGCGCCGCCTCTTCACGCAGGGCATGGTCATCAAAGATGGGGCAAAGATGTCGAAGTCGAAGGGCAACGTGGTTTCGCCCGACGACATGGTGGCCCGCTACGGCGCGGATTCTGCCCGCATGTACTCGTTGTTTGCCGCGCCGCCCGATCGCGACCTTGACTGGCAGGAAGATGGTGTTGCCGGCGTGAGCCGTTTCCTGGCAAGGGTATACCGCCTGGCGATGAAGTACGCACCGGTTGCGCGAATTGCGAGCGGCGTCACACCAGGTACGCGCAATGCGACCGAACTGAAGTTGCTGCGCAAGCTCCATCGGACCATCGCCAAGATCACGCAGGATTTTGAGGGCCGCTGGCACTTCAACACTTGCGTCGCGGCGATTATGGAATTGATGAATGAATTGCAAGCTGCCGATGCGCAGCTTGCATCGGGAGATGTTTCAGCGCCCGTAATTCGCGAGTTGCTGCGGTCGCTGGTGTTGCTGCTCGCTCCGTTCGCGCCTCATCTTTCGGCTGAATTGTGGGAGCAACTGGGAGAGACGTGCGCAGTGCTCAGGGCTCCCTGGCCCGTGAGCGATCCCGAACTCACCAAAGAGGACGAACTCGAGATCCCGGTACAGATCAACGGCAAACTGGTGACCGTGGTGCGCGTAGCTGCTGATGCCGATTCGAGAGCCATTGAGGCCGCGGCCCTGGCTGGCGAAAAGGTTCCGACGCGCATCGCCGGCAAGACAGTGATCAAAGTGATTGTGGTCCCCGGCAAACTGGTCAATCTGGTCGTGAGGTGACGGAAGGCCGAGCCATGGCGCAGCCGGTACGCGGCACCCAGAAGCTGGTGGACCAGATGGGGTGGGTCTTCAGCCGCCCGCTGCTTACCGCTCTTGAGGTGGCCTGGCGCTGGGTCTTCGGTGTGCCGTTTTTGCTGATTTGCTGGCAGCAATTCCAGCGGATTGTGATTGCCGTCCCGCCGGAGTCGACCGGCCTGAACAGCATCGATACGCAGAATCCATGGGTCGCCGTCGTGCAACTCGCCAACGTGTGGACTCACTATCAGCCGCACGTCGCCGCGGTCTTACAGTGGTTGGCGCCAGCAGCAGCGGTGGTGTGGGTTATTGTCTCCGGCGTAGGGCGCAGCATCGTCTTCAAGCGCCTTGAGCCGGGAGTGCGCTTTCGCCCTCTGGCTATGATCTTTTTACAGGCGGTGTGGCTCGCTTTGATGGCGGTGATTTTCTGGTGCTGGTTTCGGTCAATCCAATGGGATGCGGCCACCCACATCTCTCCAACAGGCGACGCCGATCTGGTCGGCTATTTCATCTGGGCCATTTTCCTTTCTCTCGGTTTCTTCTCTCTCTGGGCCCTGGTCAGTTGGCCGGTCAGCATCGCGCCCATGCTTGTGCTGCTTGAGAAACGTTCTCCAGCTTCAGCATTGGTAGAGAGTTTCAAACTGGGAAGAGAATTCACCGGGAAGCTGATGGAAATCAATCTGGTGATGGGCATTGTGACGTTGATGCTGATCGTGCTGGCGATGGTGTTTTCCGCCGCGCCCCTGCCCTTCAGCGATGAGCTTGGCTCCAATGCGCTGCACGCAGTGACAGCGGCGTCCGCCGTCTTTTATCTCGTCGGCAGCGATTACTTTCAGGTAGTGCGACTCAAGAGCTTTATCGAGTTCTGGCGTACGTTTCGCGGTTAGAATGTACTAAAGATCAAGACACTACCTCGACCTTCCAGTCGCAGGATGGCGATTTCTGAGCCTATGATCGAGGGGTCGGAGCAGGCCGATTGACTCCGTCGGCGATTGAGGCGTCTCGTTGCCCGCCCTGACATTGGAGATTTTCATGGAGACTGATTTGGTTTCCGGGATTACTGGGATTAAAAACTCGTTCGGAGCGGACCTTCCCTTGCCGATTTCCGCTGCGCACGAGATCACCGTGGTAATGCCCTGTCTCAATGAAAGCGACACTCTCGGGATTTGTATCCGTAAGGCATTAACCGCCCTCGAGATGCACGGAATCGATGGCGAGGTGATTATCGCCGATAACGGCAGCACAGACGGTTCGCAGGAGATCGCGGTGCGCGAAGGCGCGCGAGTCGTTAACGTGCCGATCCGCGGCTATGGAGCTGCCCTGATGGCCGGTATCCAGGCGGCCGACAGCACGTATGTGCTGATGGGAGACTCGGATGACAGCTACGATTTCACCCACATTCCCCATTTTGTAAAACAGCTGCGCGCTGGATCAGAGTTGGTAATGGGCAATCGTTTCCGCGGCGGCATTGCAGACCGGGCGATGCCATTCCTTCATCGCTACTTTGGAAACCCCGCTCTCACTCGCATGGGAAAATTGTTTTTCAATTCGCCGTGCGGAGACTTTTATTGCGGGCTCCGAGGCTTCAGGAAGGACAGCTTTCTGCGCATGGGCATCCGCTCGACCGGGATGGAGTTTGCCTATGAGATGGTTGTGAAGGCTAGCCTGCTGGGATTAAAGGTCAGCGAGATTCCCACCACGCTGTCTCCTGATGGACGGAGTCGCCCGCCGCACCTGCGGACATGGCGCGACGGGTGGCGAACCCTGCGCTTTATGCTCATGTACAGCCCGCGTTGGCTGTTCCTGTATCCCGGGACTCTGTTGATTGTGTTGGGGCTGGCAGTGTGCGCCTGGCTCCTGCCTGGACCGCGGGCGGTCCATGACATCGTACTCGACGTGCATACGCTTTTGTATGGGTTTGTTTCGGTACTGATGGGCTTTCAGCTCGCTGCCTTTGCCGTGTTTGCCAAGGTGTTCGCCATCTCTGAAGGCCTGCTTCCAGAAGATCCGCGCCTGAACCGGGCCTTTCGCTACATCACGCTTGAGACTGGCCTGGCTGTCGGCGGGCTCCTGGTTGCGCTTGGGATTGGCGGATCGATCTTTGCGGTTTCCGGATGGGCCAAAGCGCGGTTCGGCAATCTGGATATCGAGCATATGTTGCGCGTCGTCATGCCGGCCGTCTTTTCTCTGACCCTGGGTGTGCAGATTATCTGCAGCAGCTTTTTTCTAAGCATCCTCGGGTTGCGGAGGAAATTGTAAGACTGGTCATCCCGCCATGGTTCAGTATTGTTCTTCCTTCTGCACGCCGTCGCAGCCAGCGAGGCACGGAACGTCCTAGGCGATGGTCCACGCTGGTAAATTTGTGCTACCCATCGCCCCAGGACAAACCGTCGCGACCCCATGAGTTAAGCTGAATTCGATCGTTTCGCCATCAGTTACGACAATGACTTGGATAAATCTCTTGCTGCCACACGAGAGGTGAGGGATTTTATGCCCGGGGGAGAATCGGATGGACTGCACGATGTTTTTCGCGTCTTGGATCAGATGTGCGAAACATCCTGGATTATGGCTGCGGCGACGGCGCTTGTGCCTCGGTTTTTGCGGCCAAGTTCAAAGCCGGCCATCTGGTAGGAGTCGATGTCTCTAGCGGATCGATCGCGGAGGCGCGGAAATCCAACGATGCCAAGGAGGTGTCGTTCTTCACCATGGATGAGTGGCGTCCTGATGGCAGGACAGATTTGGTTTACACCAATGGGGTTTTCCATCATATAAAGCCGTCTGAGAGGATGGAGAATCTTGCCGCGATTCGCCGGGCATTGAGTCAAGACGGGCTGTTTGCGTTCTGGGAGAATAACCCGTGGAACCCTGGTACGCGATATGTAATGTCGCAGTGTGCCTTCGATGAAGACGCAATTACGATCAGCCCGCGCGAAGCTCGAGAAATGTTGACCCAAGCAGGATTCACGATTCTGCGGTTTGATTTTCTATTCTTTTTTCCTCGCCCGTTACGCATATTTCGATCGGCCGAGCGCTGGCTTCGGGGTGTTCCCTTCGGAGGGCAATATCAGGTGCTTTGCAAACGATGAATTTTAAGAGACCGATGCTGCTATTGTGGATTCGTTGTAGGTTTGGTGCTGGCTGCCTCATCCTTGAGAAACGCCTCGCTTAGCGTACCTTTCTTCCGCGCCAGGGGCAGAAGCGTCGGATAAAACTGCACAAAAGTGGTGTCCACAGCCGCATGAGCTGCATGGCAGGTGTAGCAGGGCGCTCCCTGCGGGATCAGGGCGCCGTTTGAAGCCGGAGAATCGAAGGAGAAGAAGGCCCATTTGCCCGGGAAGCGCGCCTCATCCTTCACGTGGACCTCAAAATCCATCACATCCGTACCTTGGAAGTGTCCGCGCTGGTTGATGGACCCTTTGCTCAGTGCCTCCCTGACTTCGAGAACCATCACGGTCTTGTCGGGCCATGTGCCTGTCGCGAGAAAGCTGCTGTAAGCCTCGGGATTGACGAACACATTGTCGAACATCGAGTGATCCTGCATTTCGGCGCTCTTCGGTGTGTAGCTCATGTCTATGCCCGAAGTGAGATAGATCCATGCGCGGTAGTTGCTCGGTGGCAGCAGGTCGCCATTGCCGGAATAGGCCGGAGCGGCAGCGCCTTCGGCCTCCACCAACCTCGGGCGATGAGGTCCCATGAGGCCAGCGAAAGCAACGCCAAGCAGACACACGGCACCCGCTGCAATGAAGGTTTTTCGGAACACAAAGGCCTCCCGGGACAAGGGAACAAATGCAGAGAAAATTCACACGATGCAGCCGATTGCCTTTCTCATAACACGGACGCGAATTAAAACAGCTTGAGCTGAATCACCAGGTATTTCTTGGGATTTTCCCGCATGCTTTTTACAAGTTGCTGTGCCTGGTCCATCGTCTGATCGGTGTGGTCATAGAGGGTGCGGTTCTTCACCAATTGTCCCAGCGTCCCGTTGCCCTGATCCACGCTGGTCAGGATGTTGTCGAGCCGGGTCACGGTATCGTCCAGTTTCTTAGCGAAGGCCGGGTCCTTGGCCAGCTTGCCAATGGAGCCCTTGCCGGCATTGATCTCGGCCATCAACTGGTTCGCATTGGCCACAGCCGAATTCAAATTGTTATAAAGGGTCTCATCATGGAGCAACTTCCCCGCGGTCCCTTTGCCCTCATCGAGAGCCATCGTGATATTGTTCAGTTTTTCAATCGCCGAGTTGGCGTTCTTATAAAGCGTGTCGTCGTTCACCAGCTTGCCGATCGTGCCATTCCCCTGGCTGATGGCGGCAGTAATCTTTTCAAGATTATCCGTGATGCGAGAAATCCGGGCATAAAATGCTGGGTCGTTGATCAGCGCGCCCACAGTGCCTTTTTTGGAATTCAGAGAATCAACCAGGACCGAGATTTTGCCCAAAAGAGTGTTCACCTGTTCGATTGACACCTGGCTGGAACTGATCACGGACTGGATCGTCGGAGATTGAGTGGCCTTCAGTTCTGCATTGTTGGCCGGCGCTGGGCCCGAGGCTTTGGTAGAGTCAATATCGACAAAACTATCCCCCAGAACGCCAGCCTGGGCGATTGCGGTGGTGGAATCCACGTGCAGGTTCGGGACCGAGTCGGCACCCACTTGCATGATCACTTCGACGGGAGTGGGATTGCGCGCCGGCACCACGCGGATCTTAGTCACGTTGCCGATGGTCACTCCCTCCAGCGTGACGGGAGCGCCGTTTTTGAGGCCTGCGGCATTTGTAAAATACGACCGCAATACCAACTTGTGCGCAAACAAACCGCCCGAGGACCCTGACATCAAAAAGATCAGCAACACGAGTACGGCCATGGCCGACAGGACCAATGCGCCGACTTTGAGTTGTGACCAGCGAATCTCCTTGCGGCTTGGCACGGCATTCCCCTTAAGCTGAAACGTGCTGATTGCTATATACTTCGACGCCTTGAGGATAGCAGAAGGCGCAGGTTTATTGCCGGTCTTCAAGCACAGCGCTGGCCATGGCCAGCTCGGCTGTATGAGTAATGGAAAGCGCAGCCCGGACCACGTTCAGGCCAGCGGCAATCTCGGCTGCACGCCCGTGAAAGCGCAGTGTTGGCCTGCCTCCCGGCTCACGCACTACTTCGATCTCCAACCAGTTCACGCCGCGTGTGATGCCGGTTCCGAGCGCCTTTGCGCCGGCCTCCTTGGCCGCGAAGCGGGCCGCCAGGCTTTCGGCGGCGTTGCGTTTACGCAGGCAATATGCCTGCTCTGCAGCGGTATACACACGGTCAAGAAACCGCTTTCCGTAGCGCTCCACCGAGTGTTGGATACGCGCAATTTCCACAAGGTCGATACCGCTGCCAACGATCATGCTAGGTATAAGCTACAACATTTTCTGGCGTTTGAGCCTCGCAGAAGACCTTGCCGCTTTCGCCAAGGGCCCGGTCAGGCGGATTGATGAAATTCTCCGATCCAAGCTCCAGGATCGCCGGCATTTCCGTTCAACCGGTCCGCGCTGTGCCAAAGTGGGTCATGCCCGTCTCACTCCCGCACATCGGTCAAGGTCCCCGGCAGGACTCCGATAACCATCGTGTGAGACAGGCGATTGCACCTCGCGATATTCCGCAACCGTTGACCGTGCCCTGGGCTATGCAAATGAGGGCTATTTCGGGTGAAGAACCAAACCGGCTGGTGCAGACCTTGACCGGCGCGATTCTGGGCTGCGGTGGCTGGGTTCTGAGCCGAGGGGCCAACGATTCCGGCGGAGTGAACATGTTGTTTGAATTCGAACGCCAGACCTGCGTGGATATCTACAGCGTTCTCATCGCCGCGGGCCTGGAATTGAGCCAGAACGGCCATACGCGGTTCACGGAGCTCTGCCAGTGTACCCGTCTTCATCCAAAGGATTGCGGAGCGGAGATCGCCAGCATCGACCTCGAGGTCCAGACTTTTTCAGATGAGACTGCTGGAGGGTCGATCCCCCCTCAGCATTCCTGAACAGGCCAGTGGCAGGGGCGTGGCTCGATGTACGCCCTCATTTTGAAGCATACGGGTCCGGCACAATTGCAGCGCTGTCGAGCCACGCTTTGTAAATCATGTCGCGCAGCATGCTTGCTCCGGCGGCCAGTCGCGCTGCCGTAAAGTCTCGCGATTCTGCAGTTCCCGCGCCGGTAAACCCGCCGAGCTTTTCCAACTGATAGACCCTCTCCACATAGGTGGCTGTGTGTCGCAGGTAGGCCACGTAGGCGTCGAACATGTCGCCTTCAACAGCATGTGGCGGGGTCATGAAAGCTTCCACCTGGGGCGCGTGAATGTTCGCAGCGACAAATGGTCCTTCGAATTGCCAGTGAATCTGGTGAGCGGTGGTGTAGCCATTGGGGTTGGGGCCCACCCAGCCGTTGTATTGAACGGTGGTATGCAAGGGTTGAGAGCCATCGCCGACATAGTGGCCGAGCCAACCCGCGTAGAAGATAATGGCCTGTTCCACAGGGCGTGTATCTTGTCCGGCAGCAGCGAGATGACGGTACTCGCGCATCGCGGCCTTTAACCGTTCCCAGACTTCCGTTGCCTCCCACGGTTGCAGGCCGATCTTCTCCGGCCGTTCCCCAGCGCCAAAGACCTTGGCCTCGAAATCAAGACGGTGGTGGGGTAAGGGACCGAGCGCGTCGGCCGGTTCGAAGTCAATGAAATGCTCCGGGGCCTGAGCGGCACTCAGTTCCGGTTCAGCGGGAGACCGCCAGCGGTCAGGCTCCGGTCCCAAATACTCGATTTCGCTGAGTGCAGGCTCCGTACGCAGAAATGCAGGCACATCAAAGGGCAACGTGGCGGCGGCCAGCCGATTGATCATGCGGTGACCTTCGTTTCCCCACGCGCGGGCAAACGGGGGATGCGCAATCATGCATATCAGGGAGACAATGAGCCATGCAGGAAAGTGAGAGGAGAAATGGGAGCGATACATGCCGCCAGTATACGATTGGGCACGGGGGACTCCGTGCCGGCGAGATCGAGTAGACCGGTATCCAGGACCGGCAGTTTCGCAATTTCTCTTATGTGGGAGACGCTATGGTGCACTTCGGTGTTCAATAGGGCGTTTTTTGAGTAACATACACGTAAAAAAGGCGTAAATTTATGGACGGTGCCTACGCCCAATCATTACTGTCTGCACCTCCAACTGCGAATTTCAGTTGGAGGCTTGAAACCATGTGCGCCGCGCCCCATGATCTTGCTCGAACCAGTGCGGTTTTAAGGTCCCTCGCTTATATCATTTTCGCGTGTTGACCGCTTAACGAGTATGAAAAATCAGCAACGTACGCAGCGAACTTTGCGAAGCGTCCCGGGTGTGATCCTCGATCGCGAGGGATAGGAGGCAGCATAGCCGGAACGCGAATGCAGGAGAGCGGCAAAGGAATGGAAACAAGCGGTCCCCAGCAACTGAAGGAACCGGCTCGCAGTCCCTCCCCTTCGACATGGTCTGCGCTGGCCGTACTTGCGCTGGCCATGGCCGCGGGTGGTATCACTGCTAGGCTGGAAGCCGGCCCGCGTTACGACTGGCTGCTGCTGATGACTGCGATGGGGCTGACTGGGGCTGTGGCCATGCGCCTGCTGGCCGACAACGCCGCTGAACGGGAAGCGGCGGGACGGTACCCCGGCGACCCCCTGAGAGACTTGCTCGATTCCGCGGGACCGGTGATCGTGTCCATCGATCTCGAGGGTCGCCCCACCTTTGTCAACACTTCTGCCGAAAGGCTATTGGGCTATCACGCCGCTGAACTCGTGAACTCCGAGCGCGCTACTGAACTGCTCGCGCCCGGCGAGGCACCGCGTCTCTTGGCTGAATTGCAAAAACTGTGCGGGATTGACGGATTGCCGGAGCCCGATTCGCCCGGGCACCGGTCTGCCTTCGCCGAGATCGTCCGCTCGCTGCCGCCAAGCCTCGCACCCACCCTGGAGACCCATCTGCGGCGCAAGGATGGAGCGCTCTTCCCCGTTCGACTGCATGTTTCGGCGTTGCGCAACCGGGATGGCGAGGCCATTGGGCTGGTCGCTGTGGCACTTGATCAAAGTGCGACGACACGCAAGGAACAGTGGAAGCGTGAATCGCGGGAACGCTACCGTGACGTGTTTGAGAACTCTAGTGAAATGATCGCCACGCTCGATCTCACCGGCCGATTCCTGTATGTGAACCCTGCATGGAGACGTTGCTTTGGCCAGGAAGACGGCGTACCGGCCGAGCGTGAGTTCTTTGAGGAGGCATTTGGCCGTGACGGGCGAGCCGAGGCCGCCGCGCTGTTGCGCAGGGTGCTGGACGGCGAGGCCATCGATCGCGCGCCAATGCGAAATGAAACCGAAGATGGCCAGTTGCAGGAACTGGAACTGAGCCTGCACCAGCGCCGAAGGGCGGGCAAGCCGATGGCGGTTCAATGCCTGGTGCGCGACGTGACGCAACAGAAGCAGCGTGAGCACCGCCTGGCTTTGCAGTTGCTGGTCACCCAGATCGTCGGGGAGAACGTCTCGTCCGAAATGGCGGCAATGCGCGTTCTGGAGGCACTGTGCGTTTCGCAAGGCTGGGACGTGGCGGTGAAGTGGGAAGTCAACACTGAAGAGAACCGGCTGGAATTCAGCACCGCCTGGGGTGTCCCCGGCAAGGATGCCGAGTCATTGATCCAGGAGAGCATTGGGGCGAACCTGGGGCCGGGTGGCAGCCTGCCAGGACGTGCATGGACTGAAGGACGCCTGGTCTGGCTCACAGACTTGGCGAAGACCCCAGAGGATCCACGCATCGAGAGCGCCCTGCGACACAAGATGGTGTCTGGCTGGGCAGCGCCGGTGCAGGTGGAGAACAATGTACTGGCCGTCCTCGAGTTCTACTGTCACCTGAAATTGCGCGAAGACCGGGAGACGACTGCGGCCATGGAAACCGTAGCTGCCTCGCTCGGCCAGATGCTGGCGCGCACGCGCGAGCGGGAGCGCGCCGAGGAATTGAGCCGGCAGCAAAAGATTCTGCTGCACTCGGTTGCCGACGGAATCTTCGGCGCCGACCGGAACGGCCTGGTGCGCTTTGCCAACCCCGCCGCCACTCGGCTTCTTGGAGCGCCGGTCACAAGCCTTATCGGCAAGCCCGTACATGACCTGGT
Organism: uncultured Acidobacteriaceae bacterium; assembly: GCA_963800145.1. Lineage (GTDB taxonomy): Bacteria > Acidobacteriota > Terriglobia > Terriglobales > Acidobacteriaceae > Telmatobacter. Next base: position 2,156,001 of record CAWCZX010000003.1, read on the forward strand.
ACACGGCGCCGCGCCGGCCAACCAGAAATGCGGCGACGATTGCCCATTGCGCCGCGCCTTGACCGATCATGTTCCGTCGACCGGTGAGAATACGATCTTCCGCGCCAATGGTGCAGGATTCCCCGCCGAGTACTTCCTCAATCCGATTCTTGACCAGGGACGGTTTTCGGGTTCGGTGTTGAGCTTCCGCGATATCAGCCAACGCTTTGCCCTTGATCGGCTCAAAGACGAATTCGTCTCGACCGTAAGTCACGAGCTGCGCACGCCGCTTACTTCGATTCGCGGCGCGCTTGGCCTGCTTTCGTCGGGCATTCTGGGGGAGATCAATGACAAGGCGGCAAACCTGCTGCGCATCGCCTTGAGCAACTCCGACCGCCTGGTACGCCTGATCAACGACATTCTCGACCTGGAGCGTGCCCAGAGCGGGCGCGAGCCGCTTGTCTTTCGTCCTGTGCAAATGGCCGATCTGGTCCGCCAGGCCATGGATGGGATGCAACTGGTGGCAGAAGATGCAGGCGTGCTGCTGATTCACGACAAGACCCAGATTGAGATCACTGCCGATGCCGACCGCCTGTTGCAGGTGTTGACCAACCTGCTTTCGAACGCGGTCAAATTCTCGCCGCCCAACTCTGCAGTGTCGGTAATGCTTCGACCGGGCTCGAGCGGAGTAACGCTCTCGGTAATCGACCAGGGCCGAGGCATACCGGCCGATAAGCTGGAAGTGATCTTCGGGCGATTCCAGCAGGTGGATGCTTCGGATTCGCGGCAGAAAGGCGGCAGCGGACTGGGTCTTGCCATCTGCAGGGCCATCGTGATGCAGCACAATGGCCGCATTTGGGCAGAGCGCAATCCCATGCGCGGCTCGACTTTCCGCGTCTTCCTTCCGTACCGTCCACCTGCTGCCACCAAGCCCAAGAGAGGGCAATTAGAGATGCCGGGGGAGGGCGTCGTGCTTCTGGCAAGCGACAATGAAGCTTCACGGCCCCTGATCGGAGCCCAGCTTGCGGATCACGGCTACCACATCGTGGAAACCGCGACCATGGAGCAGACCTTGGCAGCGGCACACGATGGCGTCGAGGCGATCGTGCTGGATACAGGATCGAATGGCCTCAACGCATGGGACATCCTGCCCCGTCTGCGGCGCACAAGTCCTGAAGCGCATACCCCGGTCGTCCTGCTGAATCTCGATACCCAGGCGGGCTCATCAAAATCAACTAAGAACGGGCAGGTCAGAGGTGCAAATGACGCGGCGCAGATCGACGAGTTGATCCGTGTGTTTGGGGGGCCCGAAGAACAGGCACGGGTTCTCGTGGTCGAAGACGAAGTTGACCTGGCACGTGCCGTTTCGGAGATCTATTCAAGGGGAAATTCCGCTGTGAAGATGGCGCACACACGCGAAAAGGCTCAGGAGGAGTATGTCAACTTCCAACCGCACCTCCTGGTGCTGAACATGAGTATCCCGGACAACGAAGGACTGAACCTGGTGGACTGGCTGCGTGAGCAGGGAAGCCTGCCGCGGATCCCGCTTGTGGTGTACTCCGGGCGCAATCTGACTTCATCCGGCAGGGCGAAGTTGACGATGCAATCCGGGAGTTTGCTTTCATTGGCTCGCGTCATGCCCGAGCAGCTTGAGTTGCTGCTCTTGACGATGCTCCGTGGTGCGCGTCAGATTGAAGATCAACCCGATGTTTCGAGTGTCAGGTAGTCAGCAGATAATCGCTGACTCACGCAGTTGAAGAGTGATTCGCATGTCAGGCGCGCCAATCCCGTGCCCGTGGTATCAAGGGCCCCATGCCAGACGGAGTTTTCCTGGCTCGGCCGAAAGAAGAGCCGCCGCCGTTCCGGCCCGGCCATGGAGATTTCGGCGATGCAGCACCGCATCCTCATCATTGATGACGAAGACGATATCCGCGAAGTAGCAGCGATGAGCCTTGAGACCGTAGCCGGCTGGGAGGTGATGGTGGCCAACTCCGGGGCGCAAGGACTCGTCCGGGCCGCGCAATACCAGCCCGACGCGATTCTGCTGGATGTCATGATGCCCGGCATGGACGGTCCCACAACGTTTCGCGAACTCCGCAACAATCCCGCAACGGCGCGTATACCTGTGCTGTTTCTTACCGCCAAGGTGCAGGCCACGGATCGGCGCCGATTTGCCGATCTGGGCATTATGGCGGTACTCGTCAAGCCCTTCGATCCCATGTCGCTCTCCACCCAGATCGCCACCGTGCTGGGTTGGGACTAAGGGGGCAGTTTGACGGAAATCAACCGGCAGCCGGCCGTCGCCGCAGCGATGAAGCGCCTGTGGGTGCAGTTCCTGCCGCAACTTGAGGAGCGAGTACGGGTTCTTGAGGGAGCGGCCGCCGCTGTCGCTAACGGCAATCTCACCGTTGAACAGCGCGAGCAGGCAAGTTCTGCCGCTCACAAGCTCGCAGGCGTGCTGGGGACGTTTGGCTTGGACGAAGGCACCAACTTGGCACGCGAGGCCGAAATTCTCTATTCAAGCGGGAGGGAGCCGGATCGAAGTGCGTGTGAGCGACTTGCGCAAATACCGAAGCATCTCCAGGCCATGTTCGCTGCGAGAGAGTAACGCTGAGGGCCATCAACAATTACACTCATCAATGGTGACATTACCAAATCCATCTGCGCGCCAACTCGATTTCACCTTTGAGGAGCCGCAGTCCGCGCGGCGCGTCTGGCCAGTGCGTGATCTGGTCGAGCAAGTGCGCGAACTCGTCGAGCAGCGGCACAGCGACGTATGGGTCGAGGGAGAGATTTCCAATTTGCGGCCTGCGCCCTCCGGTCATCTTTACTTCACCCTGAAAGACGCCGAGGCTCAATTGCCTGTTGTGCTTTTCCGGCGCCAGGCGCTGCTGCTTCGTTTTCGTCCCGCAGATGGGCTTCATGTGCTGGTGCGCGGCCGGGTAAGCGTGTATGAGCAACGCGGACAACTTCAACTTGTCGGCGAAGCCATGGAGCCCGTCGGGGCCGGTTCGCTGCAACTTGCCTTTGATCAATTGCGGGAAAGGCTCAAAGCCGAAGGGCTTTTCGACACAGATCGCAAGCGCCCTTTGCCTGCCTTTCCGCGTGCCGTCGGCATTATTACCTCGCCCACGGGCGCCGTCATTCGCGACTTCCTCAACATCGTGGGCCGCCGTCATTCCAGTCTGAACGTGCTTATTTTCCCTGCCTCGGTGCAGGGTGATTCTGCCGCCGCCGAGGTCGTGGCGGCGCTCACCGAGTTGAACGCCTCGGGGCTCGTCGACGTGATCGTTTTAGCCCGCGGAGGCGGTTCGCTCGAAGACCTGGCCGCCTTTAACAGCGAGAGCGTTGCCCGCGCCGTTGTTGCGTCTGCCCTGCCGGTGGTCTCAGCCATTGGACACGAAACCGACTTTACTATTGCCGACTTTGTCGCTGATCTGCGCGCGCCAACGCCCTCTGCCGCAGCAGAACTCATCACCGAAGTCCAGCACAAGGTCGCCGATCGCGTTGACAGTCATATCGCCCGGCTGGAGCGCGCGGTGCGCTATCGACTCTTGCAGGCACGCGGGCGCTACGACAGTCTCGCGGTGAACCGCACGGAGGGGCGCATCACCTCGCTTCTGCATCGACTCAATCAGCGTCTCGACGACTTTGCCTTCCGCATGGAATCGACCGTCACGGGTTCTCTTCGCGGGCGACTACGCGGGGTGACGGATCTTGCCGCAGCCGTTTTGCGCCACGATCCGCGCCAACGGCTCGGGGCTGCCCGCGAGCGCCTGGTCGCTTGTCGAACCCGCCTCGACCGCTCGCTGGAACGCACGCACCAGGTCTCGTTGACGCGCATTCATGCGCTGGATGCCCGCCTGCATGCGCTCTCGCCCCTTGCGGTTCTCGATCGGGGGTATGCGCTCGTTCAAAACGCAGACGGAGTACTGATCCGCTCAGTCACGCAGGTCGCAACAGGTGAACGTGTCACAACCCGCCTGAGTGACGGCGCCTTTGACAGCCGTGTGCAAGAAACAATTCAACCTAAACCACGAAACAGAAACAAAATCCCCAAGAAGTGAGACGATGAGCACAACATCTGTTCGTAAACTGTTCGGCACAGACGGCATTCGCGGCATCGCGGGACAAGCCCCGCTTGACCCAACCACGATCTTCGCCGCCGGCCTGGCACTGGGCCATTCGCTGCGAAAAGTAACTTCCAAACCGCGGGTCATTCTCGGCCGCGACACGCGCGAGTCGAGCCCATGGATCGCGGCCACACTGGCTGCGGGCCTGCGACGGACCGGGGCGTTCGTAGAGAGCGCGGGCGTTGTGCCCACTCCCGCCGTCGCATTCCTGGCACGCACTCACGGCTTTCACGCCGGGGTGGTCATCTCCGCCTCGCACAACCCCTGGATCGACAATGGCATCAAGCTTTTTGGCGGCGACGGGTTCAAATTGCCTGATGCACTCGAACTGGCCATGGAGGATGAGATTCTTCATCACGCTGCCTCGGTTGGCGCAACGGACAAGGCTGCGCAGCCGGCCATCGAGGATAACCTCGCCCTGCAAGAGGACTACATCCAGTTCCTCATCGACGCGGTGCACGGCCTGAGACTTGACAGCCTGCGTATTGTGGCGGACTGCGCAAATGGAGCGGCTGCGGCGGTTGCTCCGCAACTCTTTGCACGGCTCGGCGGCGATCTGACTCTTCTGAACATCAAGCCCGATGGCCGCAACATCAACGACGGCTGCGGCGCGCTCCATCCCGCCTATATCGCCGCAGAATCAAAAAAGCGCGGCGCAAACCTCGGACTTACGTTTGACGGCGATGCAGACCGCTGCATGCTTACCGGCGCGCAAAATAATGTCATCAACGGCGATGCGATCCTGCTGATCGCCGCCCGCGACCTGAAGACGCGGGGGATGCTCACGGGCGATCTGGTTGTGGCCACCACGATGTCGAACATGGGCCTTGAGGCCGCTCTCCGGCGTTCCGGAATCCGCATGCTGCGCGCACCCGTGGGCGACCGCTACGTGCTCGAGATGATGCGGGAACACAGTGCTGCACTGGGCGGCGAACAGTCCGGACATATTCTGTTCCCGCACCTGGCCACCACTGGCGACGGTCTGCTCACTGCGCTTGTCGTCCTCGACCTGATCGCCCGCACCGGAAAAAGCATCGAGGAACTGACTGCGGATTTAAAGGTCTTCCCGCAGGTCATCGTGAATGTGAAAGTTCGCGAAAAGAAACCATTGGAAGTGATACCCGCCATAGCCGCCCGCATCCGCGCTGCTGAAGAGGAACTGAAGGAGTCAGGTCGCGTTGTCATTCGCTATAGCGGCACTGAAACGCTGGCCCGTGTCATGATCGAAGCGGAAAGCGAAGAAGCGACGCATCGCCATGCCGAGGCCATCGCAGGGGCAATCCGATTGGAGTTGGGAGTTTAGGTCAGTCCTGCGCCGTCCGCCCAATTGCGCGCTCAGGTTGTTCAGATTCGCAATTCGAATGGAGCGGTATTTGCAAGGACCGCAAAGGTTTGGCGCGCAGGGATCAGCGACGTTGCGCAAAATGCCGTTGCCTGGACGCGGAAACATAATCCTTCAAAATCCAGCCATCCTCAGATATATTTCTCGTAATGATTCCTCGGCATTCCCATGTGCATATGCGGCTCATGTTCAGCGGGAGCGGCAAAAATCTTGCCGCGTGCGGAGACGAACGATGACCGCGACAGCCGAGTTTCGATGGCCCTCAGACCAGAGCGACATCTGGGTTCTGAAGCTTCGCAGAGCGCCCGCTGCGGAGAGAGTTCACTGATGACAAAACCGCGCATGGACGGTCTCTATCTCGTTCTGCTGGGATGCGCGATGTTTCTCCTGGTGGGATTCGGATTGGAGAATGCCGCGCCCGTTTCGTCCGTCGATTTCAGGGTCATGTACTTCAGCGCACGGTGCTTTCTCGAGCATTGCGATCCATACCAGGAGAGCAACTTACGGCATATCTATCACGTCGAGGGTGGAGAGACTCCTGCGGATTCACCATTGACTCGGAAGAACGAAACGCAGTACATCTATCTGCCGTCTGCGTTTTCGCTCACCGCTCCCTTCGCGGTTCTGCCTTTCTGGCCCGCGCATGTGCTTTGGCTGGTGCTCACGGCGGGAAGCTTTATCTTTGCCGGATTTCTTGTGTTTGATATGGGGGCCAGTTATGCGCCCGTTCTAGCTGGAAGCCTGGTTTGTGTGGCTTTGGCGGATGCCGAACTATTTCTAATCCTCGGCAATCCTGCGGGCATTGCAATCAGTCTTTGCATCGTGTCGGTTTGGTGCTTCCTCCGTGAAAGGTACGCGGCAGTCGGAATCGTGTGCTTGGCCGTAAGTCTCATGCTTAAGCCCCACGATTCCGGATTAATATGGCTCTATTTTCTGTTGGCCGGAGGAGCGAATCGAAGACGCGCGTTGCAAGCTCTCGCTATGGCGGTTGCGCTGAGTTTACCTTCAATCCTGTGGTTGACTCACGTCGCTCCTAACTGGGTGCAGGAGTGGCATTCGAACCTTGTCGCCAACTCTGGGCGTGGCGGTCTCAGCGATCCGGGGCCCTCGTCAATAGCCGCACATGGCATAGGGATGGTCGTGAGCCTGCAACCCGTGATCAGCCTTTTTCGGGATGATTCCCGCTTCTATAATCCCCTCGCGTGGCTCGTTTGCGGAGCGCTGCTGCTCGTGTGGCTGGCCAAGACCTTGCGGTCGTGTTTATCGCCGACAGCCGCCTGGTTTGCCATCGCACCCATTGCGGCTCTGTCGATGTTACCCATCTATCATCGAATCTACGACGCCAAGCTATTGCTCCTCACCATTCCGGCCTGTGCAATACTTTGGAGCAAGCGAGGCCCAGTGGCTTGGATCGCACTTTCGCTTACGACTGCAGGAATCCTGTTGACCGGGGGTATTCCGTGGGCTCTCTTCTTATTCCTTCTCAAATACCTGAATCCGTCCTCTGCAGGTTTCTCTGGAGAGATGCTGACTGCACTGCAGGTAATTCCAGCGCCGATGATCTTGCTGGCCGTCGGCGTCTTCTATCTTTGGGTGTATGTACGGCTGTTTTCTGATCTCGAAGCGATCCAGGCAATTGAAGGATTCAGCCACGCCCAGTCACAGCAGATAGGGTCGTGTGAAAAGAAGGAGTCATTCAACATGGTCCTGAACTCATTGCACAGTAACTCGCCAGGTAAGCAGGCGATATGACGAGAGCGCGGATGGACAGCCTGTACATGGTGCTCCTGAGCAGCGCGCTGTTCCTCTTGCTCGGCGCCGCGCTGGAGATGGGATCCTCGCATCCGGCATCGGATTTCCGGTTCGTTTACAACAGCGCCCGATGCCTGATCCAGCATGCCGATCCGTATAAACAGGGCGAGTTTGTGCGTGTCTATCTGGCGGACGGTGGGGATCTAGGATCGGGTTTTGACCGACTGGAGTACTTAGAGATGGCGCGGCATATGTATCTGCCCACGAGTCTTCTCATCGCTCCGCTCGCGATGTTGCCTTTTAAGCCCGCCTTCGTCGTTTGGACGATTCTCACTGCTGTGAGCTTTCTGATTGCCTCGCTTTTGATGTGGGACCTCGGAGCCAAATACGCACCCATACTCTCGGGATTTCTGATCTCCTTTTTTCTAGCGACCAGCGAGTCGCTTCTTCTTACCGGAAATGCGACTGGCATGGTAGTGGGGCTTGCGGTAATAGCCGTCTGGTGCTTCATCCAGGAACGCTTCGTGCGGACGGGGATCCTGTTGCTAGCCATCAGCCTTATGCTCAAGCCGCATGAGGCGGGCCTGGTTTGGTTGTACTTTCTGCTGGCGGGTGGGGTTTATCGGAAACGCGCGCTGCAAACACTCGGCGTGGTTGTCGCTTTGAGCACGCCGCTGCTGGTGTGGGTCACCGTCGTCGCGCCGCGCTGGCTGCCGGAATTGCGCTCCAACCTGGCGATCCTTTCGTCGCACGGCCATCTTAATGACCCCGGCCCCGCGTCGATGGGTGGCCACGGAGTCGGAATGATCATTGATCTGCAGTCGGTGATCAGCACGTTTCGCGATGATCCGCGCATCTACAATTCCGTGAGCTACCTGATTTGTGGAGTTCTGCTCGTGGTCTGGTCACTGACCACCCTCAGAACGCGTCCCACGCCGGCGAGGGCCTGGTTCGCCCTCGCTTCTGTTACGGCTTTATCGATGCTGCCTGTCTACCATCGCCTGGGGGATTCAAAGCTCTTGATGATTACCGTCCCCGCATGCGCAATATTATGGGCCGAAGGTGGTCTCATCGGGAGGGTCGCCCTCGCGATAAATACCGCGGCCATCCTAATGACTGGGGAACTGCAGTGGGCAATTTTTCTCCGAATGCTGGGCTCTACGTCCCAATCCACAACGGGATTGTCAGAGAAATTACGCACAGGTATGCAGATTTTCCCAGTCCCTCTAATATTGCTCGCAGTGTGCATTTTTTATCTGTGGGTTTACATGCGGCGCGCGTCGAATAAGTGGGTCGATACGCATGGAAAGCTTCGCCCCGCGGAAGTCACCGGGCCCGTCGAGGTCGGCATTGTCCGAAGTCTGGATTAGCGAATCAGACCGAGATTCTCACAAAAATCTTTGCAAATCAATCAGTCCAGAAGCAGGCCTTGGTCATTCATTTATCCCAGAAGTTGTACTTCCATATGCACCACAAGGCATGGACTCCATCGCGCCAACCTATCTTCTTGCCTTCCGCGTAAGTACGTCCGCTATAAGATATGCCAACCTCGTAGACACGCGCTTTCGCCTTTGCGACCTTCGCCGTAACTTCCGGCTCAAACCCGAAGCGGTTTTCCTTCAGGGTCACGTTCTTGATGACTTCGCGACGGAAGGCTTTGTAACCAGTCTCCATATCAGTCAGGTTCAAATCTGTAGCCATGTTCGAACACAACGTGAGGAACCTGTTTCCGACAGAATGCCAGAAATACAAAACTCGATGTGCGCCTGTGCTGCCGAGAAAGCGTGAGCCAAATACCACGTCTGCTTTGCCCGCAAGAATCGGGGCGAGCAACAAGCAATACTCCGCCGGATCATATTCGAGATCTGCATCCTGAATGATGATGATTTCCGACGATGCATGCAACATCCCTGTGCGCAGAGCCGCACCCTTGCCTCGGTTGACCGTATGCCGCAGGAGCTTGATGCGCGGTTCCTTCTCCGCGAGCCGCTGAAGTTCTATATAAGTGCCATCCTGTGAACAGTCATCCACGATTACCAGTTCCAGCACGGGAAGTTGAGCTAAAACCGTCCTGACAACTGCCGCTACTGTGGCAGTCTCATTGTAGACAGGCATAACCGCTGAAAGACACGGCCCTATGTCTTCATTGGATATCATTTTCGACATCGTACCATGTTCAGGGTTTCTGTAAGCCACCGATCATTGAAGAAGAATAGAGTCGCAATCCTCGTTGGTAATCACGAGGATTGCGAGAGTGAGTCCATCCAAGCCCCGTTGTTACAAATCGCGCCAGTTGGGTCCAAAGGATAAGTCAGCGAGCAGAGGTACGTTTAGCTGTATTACACTTTCCATTTCTGCGCGCACCAATATCTCCACTTCGGCGGCTTCATCTGCGGGAACTTCAAAGACCAATTCGTCGTGGACCTGCAGAAGCATGCGCGTTTTGAGTTTGCGCTCCGTGATTTTACGATCCAGCGCAATCATGGCCAGCTTGATCAAATCCGCGGCGGTACCCTGCAAGGGTGTGTTGATGGCGGTGCGTTCGGCGAATCCGCGCTGGTTGGGATTACGGCTCTCGATATCGGGAATCGGCCGGACGCGACCGAAGAGAGTACGCACTTTGCCCTCGCGCCGCGTGGTTTCGAGCGTCTTCTCGATGAACGCCTTCACGCCTTCGTATCGTCCAAAATAGCGGTCGATATAGGCTCGCGCCTCGGCCTGCGGAATGCCCAACTGCGCAGCCAATCCGAACGCCGAGATCCCGTAGACGATGCCGAAATTCACCGCCTTGGCGCGATTGCGAGTCTCCTTGTCCATTGCGTCAGCTGATACGCCGAACACCTCGCTCGCGGTGAGGGTATGGATGTCCTCATTGTTCGCAAAGGCGCGCACCAGCAGGGGATCGCCGCTGAAGTGAGCCAACAATCGAAGCTCGATTTGCGAATAGTCCGCCGATAGCATTAGGGTTCCCGGCGCGGCAATGAAGGCCGCCCGAATCTCACGCCCCAACTCGGTTCGGATGGGAATGTTCTGCAGATTCGGGTTAACCGAAGAGAGCCTCCCCGTAGAGGTGGCGGCCGCCTGGAAAGTGGTGTGCACGCGCGACTCTGCATCGGCTAGCAGCGGCAATGCGTCAATGTAATTCGACTTCAACTTCGATAGATGCCGGAATTCGAGCACCAGGCGAGGAACTTCATGTTTTTCAGCCAGAAACTCGAGTACATCCTGCGCGGTGGAGACAGCCTTGCCTTTCCCGCGAGTGGGTGGTGCGGGCAGCCCTAAATGCGTGAACAGAACGACGCCAAGCTGTTTCGGCGAGTTGATATTGAAACGCTGCCCGGCTAGTTCGAAGATGCGTTCGCCGACCCGGTCAAGTTCAAGAGCAAACCGCTTCGAGAGTCCGTCGAGCACTCCGGTATCGATACGCACGCCCGCACGCTCCATGCGGAAAAGAACGGGCGCGAGAGGCAGGTCGATCTCAGTGTAAACACGCTCCAGTCCGGCTCGTTCAACCTCGATCCGCAAGGCCGGGACCAGCGCGCGAATGGCCGCCGCGGCCGCAGGCAAGCTCGCTGGCGGGTTCTGGCCGTTCCGCACGGCAACATCGGCCAGCGCCTGCGTTGCGTGGGTGGGGTTAAGGGCGTAGGAGAGCAGCATCCCATCGTCGACTGCACCACGCATGGAAACACCGAGCGCGGTCAGGACGTGGAGCGCCAGTTTCCAGTCGTGCACGCATTTGGGTACCGCTGCATCTTCGAGCAATGCGCGCAGTTCGGGCGTCAGTTCCAGTCGCAGTGCGATCGACGTGTCAGCGCAGACACCAATGTTGCACTGGGTCTTTCGTTCTGCTTCTTCGACCACGTCAAGCAGCGACATTGTTTGCGGCGTATCGTCTTCCGTCTCCTCAGCCACGGGCTCTGATGCATCCAGCGCCAAAGCAAAACCATGCTCGCGCGCAGCCGCATAAAACGCTGCTATCTGTTCCTGGGTCGGTTCTTCGATCAGCGCCGCTACGGCAGCGCCAATCGCCGGTGCAAGGTCGCGCAGCATCGAGGTGAATTCCAGCTCGGTAAACAGCTCGCGGCAGGCCTCGGTGTCCGGCTGCTGGGTCTCCATCGCACTCAGGTCAAGCGCCAGCGGCACATGACAGTCGATAGTGACCAACTCCTTTGACAACAGAACGGCATCCCGGTTCTGCTGCAGCGATTCGCGATAGCTCTTGCGTTTGACTTCGTCGGCTCGGTCCAATACCGCTTCCACGCTGCCGAATTCCAAAATCAGTTCCACGCTGCCCTTGTCGCCAATGCCCGGTGCGCCCGGGATGTTGTCGATAGTGTCGCCACGCAGCGCCATCACATCAACGACCTTTTCGGGAGGGACACCCAGCGTCTCCGTTACCTTATCGGGGTCGAGAATCAGGTTGTCTTTTTGCGGATTGAGGACCTTCACCTGCGGCGTGACCAGTTGCATCATATCCTTGTCGCCAGAGACGATGAAGACTTCGTGTCCCTGCTCTGCGGCCTCCCGCGCCAACGTCCCAATCACGTCGTCCGCTTCAAAACCTACCGCCTCGAGAATGGGAATACGCAGCGCCTCAAGCGAGCGGCGAATGTATGGAACCTGGCGGCGCAGGTCCTCGGGCATTGACTCGCGTTTGGCCTTATAGCCGTCGTAGTTGGTCTCTTCGAAGGTCTGGGTTTTTGAACTCCACTTGCGCAGCGGACCCATGGTGCGCGCCCGTTCGTCACGAAAGACCTCGCCGCTCGGATCGAACACCGCCGCAAAGTAAAGCGGTGAAAAATCCTGGCGCAGCTTCTTGATCATATTGACGAACACATAAGTGGCTGCAGTGGGCAGACCGGAGCGCGTCGACATGGGCCTGCTGCGCTGCATCGCATGGTAGGCACGGAAAATGAACGACATCGCGTCAAGGAGAAATACGGGCGGTTTGGCTTGGTCGGGCACCTTACCGAGTTTATCAGTGCCGGAACACATCTATCGGCGTTGTCCATTGTCGGTGGGATACGCGCTTTGTCCTGGACTTTGCTGCTGCAATTTGTCCGCCTCCAAAGGACCGCGGTCTGCGTTCTGACTTTAACTAAAACTAAGCTACGGCGACCGAAGCAGGGACCTTTGCGCTGGTCTGGACACTCCGTACATACGCCCACAGATAGAAAATGCTCAGGAGAAAAAGGATGAATGGGACGGGCCGGATCAACAGAACCGTCATGATCTTTGCCGGCAAGCTGACAGGCGACAGGCTCTGGCTCTCGGTAAGCATGATGTGGAGTGTCAAAGGAATGTCTGAAGTGAACCAGATTCCCAAAGTGGTCAGCACGAGCGCGAGCCACCGAATCGGTCGGCCTTCGGACCAAAACATCGCGCAGGCCGGAAGGGTGAGGAGCAGAAGCTTTGCATCGTAGGGCCGATGGTAGGTTATCAGCATGGTGAGCGCAGCAACTGTTGCGAGGGCAAGCCAGCTCTGCGCAGGCGTTACGCGCGACCTGAGAGTGGTAATCGACCAGACCAGCAGGAGCGTTCCACTGATAAGGTAGCTTACAAGATTGTAGACACGCGAATCCGTCTGGAAGACGCTGACGGCTGCTTGGAGGCTAATTATCATCGCAGGTCCGTGGCTCATGAAGGCGTCGGACCGCGGGTTGTTCACACCGCCGGGCGTCTCATTCAGAACAAGATTAGAGTGCAGTTCCTGCATCCAGTGTGGGGCGACATCTGTGACCCATAGGAATGCCGGCATGCTCAAAACAACAGTCACGGCGAGGGTTTGCAAGGCACGCTTGCGATTACTTCCGCCCGCCAACAGAAAATAGAGCCAGACCACGCCTGAGTCATGGGGCTTCAGCAGTAGACTGATTGCAAGGCAAAGGACGCCGGCCGTTACGAACCGATTCTTAAAGAAACACCACACGGTAACTATGCAGAGGCTTATCGTGAGCGCGGCGGGATTGCCACTGGAAAAGAGAACTTCACTGTTAGCAAGGAGGATACAAATCAGAAAAAGAGAGATGCGGGGCGCGTAAATGGATGCCAGGTCCCACACCAGGAAAGCTGCAAAAATGAGACTTACTTCAGAAAGGATCATCCATAGCAGATGTGAAGGGCCCCATGGCAGCAACGCGAAAGGAAGGACAACGAAAAGGCCGGTTGGCAGATAGATTTGGCGCGCCATGATTTGAAATAACGGGCTCGAGGTCGGCGGACGAACTCCATGATCCGCCACATAGGCATTTAGTGCCGCTCCTTGCTCGTAGGGATCGCGGTGTTCCAGCAGCCATCGAACGCCGTAGTAGATTCCTTTGAAATCCGCAGGCGAGGCGGTAAGTAGAGCAAAGCCCCACAGTGCAGGGATTGTTCCGCACAGCGATAGCCATAGCAGAGCTTTTAACCGCGCCCGTGTCATTCTCGGTCTCTCCTCTTCTCAGAAAAGTTGCGCGAATTCAATAGTAGCATCAACGATTTTCCCTCAGGTTATCAGCAGTTTCGCTTTGCACGGCATGGCTTTCGCCGCGGAGGGACGCACGATTCATGGCATAGGTTTGGTTCGCACGAAGATTACGGAATTGTTGTCGGAATAGACCTGTTTCCAATCTTTCAGGAGCGGCAAGACATGAAGCATCGGAGATCGATTGGAAAGGAGGCAGAAACCGATCTTGTATTTTTGGAGCAGCGCGTTGGGATCGCTTTGCAATGTGGCCCAATTTCCGAATTCTCCGAGCACGCCCGCCCATTCATAAACGTCAGCCCGCCCGTCCATGAAGACCGGGTGTTCCGGCGCCGCCCAGATCAAGTAGCCTCCAAACGTGTAGTCATTTAACATCGGGCCGGGAAGATGGTTGTTCTCGATGAATCGCACGGCCTTGACAGGGCTCAGATCTTCCATCTGCTGTTCCAGGTTGCGGGCGCTCGGAAAGCTCAGAACTGCAATTATCAGTGATGCCGCGATCATCACGGCATTGGGCCAGATGTGATCCTTTTCGACCCTATACTCGTCCCACGAAGCTGAGAGTTGGCGAGAAAAGGTTGGCGCGACCAGTATGCCGAAGACGAACAGCAATCGTACATGGCTGAACGCGAGCCAGGTGCCGAGGATCATCAATAGAAGCTCATCCCAATAGAGGTCCGCTCGGCCAACAATCACAAGAAGAAAACTGCACAGAACGATGGCCAGCAAAGCGGCTCCGCGTGGATCGCTCACTGCAAGTGCCTTCCACTCTTCCACGTTGCCGAGATTGATTGGCTGATGCAGCATTGTATTGACGGGGTAGAGTATCTGCTTGATGCCATCGGGATTCAGAAACAGCGCAGCGAACGAAAGTATTAGCGCCAGCCCCAGCGTCCACCGCCTATGCGAATCCCAGCGCGTCGCCAGCAGCGAGCCTGCCCGGAACTCGAAGAATGAGCTGAAGAGAACGATTCCCGCCACAAGAAGTCCGAGGAAAAAAGATCCGTGGCAGTTGATCCAAAATAGAAACAGGACAGGAAGCCAGAAAAACCAACGCGGATTGCGTGTGCGCCCGAGATGGATCACAAGCAATTCAAAGATCAGCAATATATAGCCGATCATCTGAGGTCGTATCGAAAAGCCGATCGTGGCAAAGAACCAGATCGTCATTGCTCCTGCAAATGCTACCTTCGCATTGCCCGAGTAAAACGAACAAAGCACATAACCAGCGATGATCAGAATTGCGGTGAGTAGACATAGCCAAAGCATCAGGCCGGCCAAGCCGTCGGCTTTGTATGCGGCATACATTGAAAGCTGTGCCAGCCATTCCTGTGGCACAAAGGCTTGATGGCGAGCCGTATACGAGAACAGATCGGATAAGGGGATCGTATGGTTTGTCCAGATGACCTCGCCGGTTTTGAGGTGCCACCACATATCCGGATCATCAAAGCGCGAACGCACGGTGAGCATCCCGAGAACAACCAGCACGCTGCCCAACATCACAGGAAATGAGAAGATCCTTCGCAAAACCCACATCGGCGTGATGCCAACAGGCGGGGAAGATTCGAGTTCAGAAGATGCCTGGCCGCTAATTTCCAACGATGTCTCCCGTTCGCTCCTTCTCAAACCTTGCGATCTGGGCCAGCGTCTCCTGCTTCATGTCAGCCCCTTGCTGCGCGCACCGATACCAGCCGAGTGTCCATTCCAATGCAGTTTCAATGGACAGGCGGGGACGCCAGCCAAGCTCTTCGCGGGCCAGGCTCGCATCCAGCCGGAGAGAATGAGCCTCGTGCAGGTCGGCGGTCGAATCGGTTATCCAGGCCGCACCATCCCCCCAAAGATTCGCGCACTGAGTCGCGATGCGTCCCACGGGCCATGCATCCTCGTCCGCCGGGCCGAAGTTGAATGAGGGTGCGAGCTGCTCATCCTGCGCAAGCAGCTTTTCAGCTAAAACGATGTATCCTTGCAAGGGATCGAGCACGTGTTGCCACGGGCGAATGGCATTCGGCCGTCGGATCAGCACTGGCTGCCTGGCTTGAAATCCGCGGATCAGGTCGGGGATCAGCCGGTCCTCTGACCAGTCGCCTCCGCCGATCACATTGCCTGCACGCGCCGTTGCCAGTGCGACATGGTGTTCATGCAGCCGATCGGCAGGGAAGTAGGAACTGCGGTAGGCAGCGCACACAATTTCGGCGCAGGCCTTGCTCGAAGAATAGGGGTCGTGTCCCCCGAGCGGGTCGGTTTCACGATAAGGCCAGATCCATTCACGGTTCTCATAACACTTGTCCGTGGTAATGCAAACCGCTGCGCGCGCACTCGGCGTCTTCCGCACCGCCTCCATCACATGAGCCGTTCCCATCACGTTAGTAGCGTAGGTGCCCAGCGGATCAGCGTAGGACCGCCGCACCAGAGGCTGAGCCGCGAGATGAAAAACCACTTCGGGGGCAAACTCAGTCATTGAAGCTTCAAGCTTTGCGTAGTCTCGAATATCTCCGCGCACGTCATCGAGAACGGAAGCCACAGACGCGGCAGTGAATAGATTGGGTTCGGTGGCCGGGTCAAGCGCATATCCACGAATCTGCGCGCCCCGGCCGGCCAGCCACAGCGAAAGCCAGCCCCCCTTGAAACCAGTGTGGCCGGTGAGGAAAACCCGTCGCCCCTGCCACGGATTTACCACGTCTTCCACGGAGCCCTCCCGCTGGCCCAGAGCTGTTCCAATCTCTGCTTGTCCCGCAGTGTATCCATCGGCTGCCAGAATCCGCTATGAAAGAATGCCTGAACCTGCTTCTTTGAGGTCAGGCTTTCCATCGGCTCTCTTTCAAACATCGAGGTCTCATCGGGTATCTCATCCATAACAGCCGGGGCAAGGACGAAGAAGCCGCCATTGATCCATCCACCTTGCCCCTCGGGCTTTTCCTGAAAAGCGTTGATGGTCGTTCCATCGATGCCAAGGCCGCCGAAGCGGGCTGTCGGCTGCACCGCGGCCACCGTCACCAGTTTGCCGTGGTTCTTGTGGAAGGCGACCGACGCGGAAATATCGAGGTCACTCACACCGTCTCCGTAAGTCATGCAGAAGGCGTCTTCGCCCTTTAGATACTGAGCGACTTTCTTGAGCCGTCCTCCCGTGCCCGAATCCTCTCCCGTATCCACAAGCGTCACGCGCCAGGGCTCTGCAACGCTTTGATGCACCTGCATTCGGTTTTCCTGCATGTCAAAGGTTACGTCGGACATATGCAGGAAGTAATTCGCAAAATACTCCTTGATAAGGTAGCCCTTGTAGCCGCAACAGATAATGAAGTCATTGATCCCGTGCTGCGAATAGATCTTCAGGATGTGCCACAGAATCGGCCGCCCACCAATTTCGACCATTGGCTTGGGGCGCAAGCCGGTCTCTTCACTCAGTCGAGTCCCGAGGCCGCCAGCCAGGATAACCGCTTTCATTTCATCGCCTTCAATGCGCGCAAAAGAACCATTGCAGTTGTCAAGAACGTACCACTTCGGTCATAGGCGCTGTGCTGACTAATACACTACACTGACGACTCCCGATTTTGTATGCTTAGTTATGGAACCCCGATGACAGAAAAGACAGCTCGGCTTCGGCAGCAGATTCTCGACCTGACAGCCGAATATTTCGCAGAGGCCTTCCCCGACAGGGAATTCGCACCGGGATTGTCGCCGGTCCCGGTTTCCGGCAAGGTCATCGACGCCATCGACCTGGGTTCTGTTGTGGATTCGGCGCTCGACAGTTGGTTTACGACTGGCCGTTTTGCGGAAGACTTCGAGCGGAAGCTCGCTCGTTTCGTCGGCGTCCGTAGTGCTTCGCTGGTTAACTCCGGTTCCTCCGCCAACTTGCTCGCCGTCAGTGCGCTCACATCCCCAAAACTTGGCGACCGCCGGCTCAAGCCGGGCGACGAAGTCATCACCGTCGCTGCAGGTTTCCCGACTACCTTGAATCCGATCATTCAAAATCGACTAGTCCCGGTCTTTGTGGATGTGACATTGCCCACCTACGAGATCGATGTAAGTCAGCTTGAAGCGGCCCGCAGCGAAAAGACTAAAGCAGTCATGGTTGCCCACACGCTGGGCAACGTCTTTGACCTTGATGCCGTCACTGCTTTTGTCAGGAAATACAATCTCTGGCTGATTGAGGATTGCTGCGATGCGCTCGGGTCCACGTGGAAGGGGCGCAAGGTGGGTACCTTTGGCGATATCGCCACTGTCAGCTTTTACCCGGCGCACCACATCACCATGGGTGAGGGCGGAGCGGTGCTGACTGACAAGCCCAATCTGCAGGTGCTCATCGAGTCATTTCGCGACTGGGGCCGTGACTGCTGGTGCGATCCCGGCAAGGAGAATACCTGCGGCAAGCGCTACGACTGGCAACTCGGAGAGCTGCCTTGCGGGTATGACCACAAATACACCTATTCGCATATCGGCTATAACTTGAAAGCCACCGATATGCAGGCTGCGCTAGGCGCATCGCAAATCGAAAAGCTGCCCCATTTCATCGAGCGCCGCAAAGAGAACTTCCGCTATCTCTACTCTGCTCTCAAACCATTGCAAGGCTCGTTTCTGCTACCTGAGGCGACACCCGGTTCTGATCCCTCGTGGTTCGGTTTTCCCATCGCAGTCCGTCAAGATGCGCCTTTTACGAGGGAGGACCTGATCCGGTCTCTGGATGCGAAGAAGATACATACCAGGCTTCTTTTTGGCGGGAATCTCTTACGCCAACCCGCCTACGAGGGTTGTGAACACCGCGTGATCGGGAGTCTTCCAAACACTGATTTTGTAATGAATCAAGTGTTCTGGCTGGGTGTCTATCCTGGACTTACAAAACAGATGCTCGACTATGTCGCGAGCACCATTACGGAGTTTGTATCCATTTCGAACCACGGGACGTCGAGCCTTACAGACGTTCCCGGCGAAGAATCCGAACTCGGGAAATCGAAGCTGTCAGTCCTTCCTTAACCGGGACCGTCGAAGGAGTTGAAGTGTTGACCACCGTAAATCCTTCAGTGATATTTCAGAATGCGATTGCCGACCATCTTGCGGTGATTCAGGCATTGTCTGACCAACAACCAATCTTGGAGCGGATTGCAGCTGAGATGACCCGAGCAATCTTCGATGGAAGGAAGGTACTTTGGTGCGGGAACGGCGGAAGTGCGGCCGACTCGCAGCACTTGGCTGCAGAACTGATGGGGCGCTTTCGACGGGAGCGACGTGGCCTTCCCTCGATAGCGTTGACAACCGATACTTCGGTCCTGACAGCGGTCGGCAACGACTACGGATACGAAAAGGTATTTGTGCGCCAGGTGGAAGGTTTGTGCGTCAAAGGCGACGTTTTGGTGGGCATTTCAACGTCAGGGAATAGCCGGAATGTCTGCGCCGCGCTCGAGATCGCTCGCGAGATCGGCGCTTTTACGGTTGCGTTTACCGGTGAAGGCGGAGGAAAGATGGCCAAGCTCGCCGAGGCCACTTTGCGGATCGCGTCAAAAGACACCGCCCGCATCCAGGAAGGCCATATCCTCTGCGGCCATATGCTCTGCGACTGGATCGAGCAGAGTGTCTGCGAGCGAGAGCTCGCGTAGGCAGGAGCACCAAGATCGGCACCGAGCGTTTGTCGGCGCTAAGGCGAGGCCGGCCCGATACCGCTTGACACCTAGGGCAATCCGTAGCTCCTCACCGTCCTGGCGAATCCTTCCTCAATGCCTGTTGTCGGCTCCCAACCGAGCGAGCGTATCTTGGAAAGGTCAAGGTGCCCTCCGGTCGCTGGACTGACAATGTAAGGATCGCCAGGCCTTCGTTCTTGACGAACAACCCGACAATTGCGCTTCGGAAAAAGCTTGCACAGCATCTCCGCAAGTTCGAGCACTGAGCACTCCGAATCGCTTCCGACGTTGTATGCTTCACCGCTTTTCCCTTCGACCAGGACGGTAAAGAAAGCAATCGTAGCATCCGCCAGGTAGCAAAAGGGGCGCATGGCACTGCCGTCACTCTTCAGGACAATATTGCGCCCGGCCACGATGTCTGCCACGAAATCGGCAAACACTCGGCCATCGTTCAAGTCCATACCCGGACCGTAGGTATGAGACAGGCGCACAATCTTTGCTGGGACCCCAAATTGAGCGTGCCAACAGGCACACAGTGTTTCGCCACCACGCTTGCCTTCACCGTAGCAGGAGCGAAGGTCGAGCGGATCCAGGAATCCGTAGGACCTCTCGGTGGTCGGAATGGACGGTTCTTGACGGCCGTAGATCTCACCGCTGCTGAAAAACAGAAAGCCCTCGCTTTTTGCATTCCTGGCAACTTGCAACATGCGCTGGGTCCCGAAAACATTGGTTTCAAAGGTGCCGACAGGATCGCTGCCGAAGAACCGGGGGCTTGCCTGGCTTGCGGCATGCACCACAAAATCGACCCTTTCGGGGCCGCTGTATGGATCGCGAACGTCCTGCACAACGAATGTGAGATCCTTGCGTCCGGCGAAGTAACCCAACCGCCGCATCGCTTTCTCTTGATTCCTGACAAGAGCGACGGCTTTGATTCCTGCATCCACGGTTTCATTGAGGTACAGGAGGGTTTCAAGCATGTAGGCAGGGACAAATCCGTTAGCTCCCGAGATCAGCACGGTCTTCCCATACAGGCGATCCCATGGCACTGGGGAAGAGACGATCGTCTTCAAATCCTGCTCGATAATTGGATGTCGAGTCGTGAGCATACCTCCTTCTGGGATGCTACAGGCGCTGAGGCGCAAGCACGGGGTTTTCCCAAAAGAATCACGCAATGAGCATAGAACCCCAAACCCCGAGAATTGCATGATCCCAAGCCTGGCGCCTTCACCCGCAGGATATCTTCAGTAACCATGTTTGTCTTGAACTTAGGTTGGGCAGAACCGCGAAACTGTTATGATAGCCGCGGCGAAGTGCCTGGACGATCGCATGCCGGCCGCCCTAAGCGATTTGGAGCGTGGGCAAAGGCATCGTCCAGAGGAGAACTCCATGAGCACTGTCAAAATCGGCAATAGGTTGATCGGTGATGATCAGCCGTGTTTTATCGTTGCGGAAATTGGGATCAACCATAGCGGGAATATCGATCTCGCCAAGAGGCTGATCAGTGTAGCCGTGGGCGCCGGCTGCGACGCCGTCAAGTTCCAAAAGCGCACGGTCGACGTGGTCTACACCTCTGAAGAGTTGGCAAAGCCGCGTGAGAACCCCTTTGGCCCTACTAATGGAGACCTGAAATACGGCCTTGAGTTCGAACAGGAAGAGTACGAAGAGATCGACGCCTTCTGCAGGTCAGTAAAGATGCCCTGGTTCGCCTCACCCTGGGACGAGGGATCGGTTGATTTCCTGGAGCAGTTCACCTCGCCGGTCTACAAGATCGCCTCCGCCTCTCTGACAGATGACAGCCTGTTGCGTCATATACGCCGGGCCGGAAAGCCAATCATTCTTTCTACCGGCATGAGCACGTACGACGAGATCGATCACGCGGTAGAAGTGCTAGGCAAAGACGATCTCATTCTCATGCACGCCACTAGCACTTATCCCGCGAATTATGATGAGTTGAATCTGCGTGCAATCCCCATCATGGCCGCACGCTACGCCGTGCCAGTCGGCTACTCCGGGCACGAGACTGGCATTCCTACAAGCGTGTGCGCGGCTGCATTGGGCGCCTGCTGTGTGGAACGCCACATCACATTGGACCGCGCCAGTTGGGGATCTGACCAAGCCGCGTCGCTGGAGCCAAACGGAATTACCAGGCTGGTTCGTGACATTCGGCTGTGGGAGCAGGCCCGGGGTGACGGGATCAAACGGGTCTACGAGCGCGAGCTCCCGATCATAAAAAAGCTTCGTCGTGTCGGCGCAGCGGTATAGTCAGGCATGATTGAAAGCAATTCTGCAAAAGGTGAACTGGGCCGGATCCGTGGCGTCGCGCTCGATGTGGACGGAGTGCTCACCGATGGCGGCTTCTGGTGGGGACCAGGCGGCGAAGAGTGGAAGCGCTTCTGCTTTGCCGACATTATGGGTGTCTCGCTCGCTCAGCGAGCAGGAATCGAAATCGCGCTGATCTCTGGCGAGGACAGCCCGCTCGTTGATCGCTATGCTCAGAAGATGCACATCAGTCACGTGGCGAAGGGCTGCCGGGACAAGGCTAACGCATTGCGTGAGTTTGCACTCAAAGCCAGTATCGACCTCGCTGAGATCTGCTTCATGGGTGATGATGTAAACGACCTGCCTGCGATGCAAATTGTTGGATATTCAGCCACTCCGGCCAACGCCGCACCGGTCGTTCTAGCCAAGGCGGATTTCATTGCAAGGAATGTCGGAGGCAACGGCGCCGTCCGCGAACTGATCGAGGCATTACTTGCGGCGCGAGGTCTGAGTGCAAGAGAAGTCTTCACAACGTCTTGAACCTCAAAGCAGTTTCCAAATGGGGCTAGGGTTGAGCTCATGAAGCTTTCCGATTACGTTCTGCGCTTCATTGCCGAACAAGGCGTCAAACACGTGTTTCTCGTCACGGGCGGCGGCGCCATGCACCTGAACAATTCGCTCGCGAACGAGAAACGGTTGGTTTCAGTCTGCAACTCGCACGAACAGGCAAGTGCCATTTGCGCAGAAGGCTATGCGAAAGCCACAAATCACCTTGGAGTCTGCATGGTCACCACTGGCCCCGGCGGGACAAACGCCGTTACCGGAGTTGCAGGCGCCTGGCTGGACTCTACGCCTACGCTGTTTGTGTCGGGGCAGGTGAAGCGCCCTGACCGCATGTTTGACAAAGATGGGCAGCCTCTGGGAATGCGTCAACTCGGTGTTCAGGAAGTGGACATCGTTTCAATCGTCAAGCCGATCACCAAGTACGCGGTGACCGTCCTCGATCCCAACGACATCCGTTATCACATGGAAAAGGCTGTTTATCTAGCCCTCCACGGCCGTCCCGGCCCGGTTTGGATTGATATACCTCTTGATGTCCAGGCCTCTGCGATTGAGGATCCATCCACATTGCGCACCTTCGATCCGTCCGAGATTGATGACAATTCAAATCGTGCGAATTTGGAAAGGGAAGTTGGCAGTTTGATCGAGCGCCTGAATCAGGCTGAACGGCCGCTGCTGTTCGCCGGTAACGGCATCCGCCTTGCTCACGGCGAAAAGGAATTTGAACAACTGCGCACAGCTGTTAAACATCCCCACGGTTGCCACGTGGTGCGCGGCCGATCTTGTCCCAAGTGACGACCCTACTTTTGTGGGACGTCCGGGCTCCGTCGCTGCGCGTGGAGCCAATTTCGCCTTGCAGAATTGCGACGTTCTCCTTGCTGTCGGCGTACGCCTCGATTTTGCAATCACAGGTTATGCTCCGCAAAATCTCGCCCGTGAAGCGCACAAAACGGCGGTAGACATCGATCCAGCCGAGCTTCAAAAGCTTCATCCTTACCTGCAGCAACCCATCTGCGCAGACGCGAAGGTTTTCCTGCAGGAGGTATTGCGCCAAAAAAATTCCATCAAAATGCCAAGCCATGCTGCCTGGGATGCACGTTGTACCGATTGGAAGACGCGCTACCCCGTGGTGACGAATGAACATCGCAAGCCCGGAAGGCAATGTGAGCATCTTCAATCTCGCCGAGGTCATCGGGACCGAATCGGTTCCGGATGATCTGCTGGTTTCCGGCAGTTCGGGCAGCGGAATCGAGATTTTTTTGCTCGCCTGCCCGACGCGCAACGGCCAGCGAATCTACCACACCGCCGGCCTTGGAGCGATGGGTTATGGCCTGCCGATGTCGCTGGCGGTCTGCATCGGGGGCGGCCGAAGGCGGACCATTCTGGTGGATGGCGACGGCGGGTTTCAGTTCAATATTCAGGAACTGGAGACCGCCTCCCGCCTCAACCTGCCCGTCAAGTTCTTTATTCTGAATAACGACGGGTACGCCTCCATTCGCGCCTCGCAGACCGGCTATTTCGGTCGAAGCCAACATTGGATGCGACAGCCGCACGGGCCTCACCGTTCCGGATCTGAGCAGAGTGGCCGCGGCATATAACATCCCTTCCGTGGTGATTCAAGATCAGAAAAACCTGCGCGCGGATGTCAAACGGGTGTTGGCCATGGAGGGGCCGGTTATTGTTGATGTGCATGTCCTTCCCGACGAGATGCGCGCTCCGCGTCTCCAGTCCTACCAGAAGACCGGACGGCTCATTTGTCTCAAAACCGCTGGAAGACATGTTCCCCTTCCTACCTCGCGAGGAGTTTCTGGCCAATATGATTGTGAAGCCATTGAAGGAGTAATGCATTCGCTTTTTCGCCACGAAAGGAGCAGCTGCAGATGGCAGAATCTCTCGTCGAGTTGCTTGGTGAGCCGCTCGAATCTGTTATCCACCGCGAGCGGCGTACGTTGGAAGATCTGCTGTGCGCAAGAGGTAACCGAGTTGTGCTTTTTGGCTCCGGCAACCTGGGAAGACGCGCAGCCGATGCATTGCGAGGAATAGGCATCAGACCGCTGGCCTTCAGCGACAATAACCAAAAGCGATGGGGAACGCAGATTGACGATATTTCTGTCTTGCCTCCGAAAGAAGCCGCCGCTCTTTATGGGGAAAATGCTGTCTTCCTTGTGACGATCTGGAACGAATTTCACTGGTTTCAAGAAACTAAACACCAGCTTCTGAGCTATGGTTGCGACAACATAGCCCCCTGTTCCTCTCTACATTGGCGATTTCCCGAGACCTTCCTGCCGTGTCTTCTGAACGATCTGCCGAGCAAACTTTATAAGGAAAGCAATCTGATCTTAAAGGCCGCAGGAATTTGGGCCGACGACATATCCCGGACAGTTTTCGAGGCAAACATTCGACTCCGCGCACTTGCGGAATTTGCCGGCATTCCCGGACGTCCTAGTGAGAACACATATTTGCCATTGGACTTAGTTTGTTTATCCGACGCTGATCGTTTTCTTGACTGCGGTGCAACTGGCGGCGAAATGGTTCAGGACCTCATCATCAAAAGGGGCAGCGGCTTTGATCTTTTTTGTGCCCTTGAAGCAGATAACATTTCCTTCCCAAGACTTGAGGCATACCGCAGAAGTTTGCCCGACTTCCTCAGTTCAAAACTAAAGCTCTACCACTGTGCTGTTGGGGCCGCACACGGTCTAGTTCACTTCGCACATATGGGCCAAACTGGTTCAAGAATCTCCGATGAAGGAACTCCAGTAGATTGCTTCCCGATTGACGATCTCTTCAAAGATTTGCCATTGACATTCATTAAAATGGACATCGAAGGTGCAGAGTACGATGCATTACGGGGCGCTACTAAAGTCATCCAGCGTGATCGACCGATTCTAGCCATTTGCGTCTATCACACGCAGAACGACATCTGGCGCATCCCGCTCTTGGTCCATGAAATGGTCCCGAATCATCGATTATATTTGCGCGCATACGAGGGCGACGGGTTCCAGACAGTGATGTTCGCGGTCCCGCCCGAGCGCGTCAAAGGCAAGCTGCCGTCAAATTCTAGTCTTGACGTTAGTTCATGCTGAAGGAGAATTCGGGCGCGAACCTGGATTCGCTCTGGTCCGATCTTGTTTGAACGATACATTCTTATGGCCTATGAAGCTGAATACGACTGTAACCGCTGTCAGGAGAGCTCCTGCAAGATACGAAGCTTGCTCGGGTTCGCTGAGATGGGCGCGGAGAATCGGAACCAGAATGGGCATGCCAGCTAAGCCAATGATCGGGGTGGTGGATGTGGGGTGAGTGTTGGAGGAGTGTATGAAGGGATGAGTAGGTTGAGTAGGATTGTGTAGATATTTTATGTGAGTGGGTAGATAGAGAGTATTAAAATAGTAAGATTGGATAATGGGGAGGTATGGGGAATGTTATTGCGTTGAGGTTGCAAGTGAATTGGTTGGGATTAGCGGTATTGATAATGGAGTGTGCTGGATTTTGGCTGGGAGAGGTGCTTGGTGGAATGCAGTGAACTCAGTTAATTTTGGGTTGATGGGAGGGGGAGGGGATAAAAGAAGCGGCAAGCTGGGACTAATAATGTATGGGATTGAAAGTGTGTGATAAGGTATATGATATATCTGTATGTTGCAGAGCATTTGCTTGAATTCAATGCTTGATGTTAGGAGCTATTGATTGATGAGGTTTTTTATGTTGAGGTGATTGCTTCAATATGAGAGCACGAACGTGAGAGTTTCTACATTTCGATGGATTCACGTAACACTTCACGCGCATGCTGGCTGCTTTGCGGCACGTTATGGCTTGGCTATGTAATATTTCGAATACGCGTTTACCTGGAGGCGCGGGTACCAGCC
This sequence comes from uncultured Acidobacteriaceae bacterium, assembly GCA_963800145.1. GTDB lineage: Bacteria > Acidobacteriota > Terriglobia > Terriglobales > Acidobacteriaceae > Telmatobacter. The sequence goes on from CAWCZX010000003.1 coordinate 2,181,962, forward strand.
TAGGTATGCTGTTAGGAAGGGAGAGCGCGCGCTTAAGATCTTTCGCGAGCATCCTTGAGACAGCGAATCGCTACATCTTGCAAGAGAAAGGAAGGGCAGCGGCGATTGCGGGGCAGCTCGCTCAGTACGAGGGGCTCTAGTTTGGGGAGCGGTGATAACTTCCACGGTCATTGAAAATGGCGGTCACTCACGGGATTTCGCAACATGGTTCTGCTTGACGTCGTCCGCAGCAGATCTTGATTGATGGCCAGAGATATTCGACGGACTCCACGGAAGGGATCCGGCGCCATCTGGCGTTGGTGATCACGTGTCGGAGGGAAGGAACTCGATCGCCAATGAGGCTCGGATGATCGATCCCACCCGGCAAATCTATTTCGTTTGAACTCTGGCTTCTGGAGTCTCAGGCAACCGGCTTTCCTGAAGATGAATGCTCATCCTCTTCAATAGGTTTGGGCCGAAACGAAATATTCTTATGGCCCAGGAAACTGAAGGCTACACTGACGACGTCAAAACGGCTGCGATAGGAGATTGGGCTTCTGAGGAGTGAGAATTGAACAGGATAGGAGAAAAGCGATAATGCTGCTGCCATAAACACCAAGGCAGCGGAACCACTCGACAACATAATTACCGTTGGTGCGAAAGACGAACCATTTGTACCCGAGAAAGGCCACGGTGATGGAGATCGGACTCGCTAGAAGACATGCGTACATATAGCTGTAAGGGCCAAGTCTGTCAGTGAAAAGCCAGTTGAGCAGCGCGAACAGACCGTAGCCGAAGATGGTGTTGAACCCGCCGACCAACAAGTAGCGGATAAACTGCAACGGCGTCTGTGTCGAGTTAGGTTCGCGCGGGGATATGGAGGGCTTAGCAGTTGATACGCTCTCTCTCGGTGACTAACGGTCGTTTCAGCACTAGGGTGTGAATCGAGCCAACGTACTCGCCGATGATGCCGAGCGCGATCAGTTGCACTGACCCCAGAAAAAACAGTCCCAGAACCAGAGGAGCTACCCCAACTGTAAAGCTTCTCCAGAAAACGAGTTTGTACACCAGGTAAAACATACCGGCAACAAAACTTATAAAGGCCGACACAAACCCGCAGAAGATCACAACGCGCAATGGAACCTTAGAGAGATTTGTGATGCCTAGCATCGCAAAGTCATAAAGTGCATAAAAATTGTTTGTGGTAATGCCGTGAGCGCGACGTTTTTGATTATAGAAAACCTTTGCCACCGGCAGACCTAGCTCGGCGATAATCCCGCGGAAATACGGATACGGATCGCGGAATTCTGAACGAATTCTCTCTACGACCGACCGGTCATAAAGTCCAAAGCCAGTAAAGTGTTCAAGGATTTGGACATTTGTAAGTCGCGCGACCAGACGATAGTAAGCCGTACGGAGCCGGTACATCAGAAGATTCTCGTCGCTCGTGTTCTTGATGGCCGCCACAATCGGGAAACCGCTTTCCCATTCGCGAATCATATTGACGAACAACTCCGGCGGATCCTGCAGATCGGCAAAGAGGCTTCCCACCGCATCCCCTTCAGCTTGCAAGAACGCATGCATTCCCGAACGCGCGCTCCCAACATTTCGCGCATTCACGATGATTCTGACGCTGGGATCCTCGGCAGCCATCTCGCGCAAAACATCAACCGTTCCGTCTGTTGAGGCGTTGTCGATAAACAAGTGAACAAAGCGATACTCAGGCAGTCCTTCCGCCACTGCCATCAGCCGCCTATGCACCTCGCGCACATTGAGCACCTCGTTGTAGCACGGAGTGATGATCGTGATGAGCTTCTCAGTCATTCCGCTCCCCTCCGGGGCATTAAACGGTGCGTGCAAGGGATATACAACGAGCGTGGTGATCAATTGTCCCAAAGTGTAGCATAGGCCCAGATCGGCCTAGTGCTCGCCGCTGCTCCTATAGAGCCTCCGACCCTAGCGGGAATTCCGCGCTCAATAGGCTCCAAAGTTGCCGGCTCAAAATGTCGCTTTAATCGCAGAAAGCGGGATTCAAAAAGATCATAATTCCGCTATGCGAAAAGGAACACAGCTGCCATTTCGGCGAGAAGAAGTAGAACTCTTGCCGGAAAATTCAAGTGAATCCCCGAACCAGCAGAGCTCAACTAGTACTCGCGAACTCCGAGAAAGAGAAACAGGCGGTAAATGTATATCCCATAACTGTACTTTCCCGAAGTCCGTAGCCACTTCAACGTTAAGATGCGCTGCAAGAATGGAAAATGATGTTGTGATGCGGAAACAAGCGCTACGGAAAGCAACGCGAAGCTGGTAATTCCGAATGTGCTGGTCAAGTTCCCTATAAACACAAGGTCGACGATATGAAAGAGAGCAATATAACCGATAAGCCGCGAAACCTGAGAGCTGCCAATGCCTTAATCCACCGCATTGGCACAGGCCGTTTGTGCTTATACATGTAAATCGACAAGGCCGCGCCGGCAAATAGTCCGTCGACCCTGCTGGAAGTAATCTGCAACAACCCGAAATTACTTCCAAAATAATGGTTATATAGATAAATTCGCAATAACAAAGCGCACACAAGACCAAGCCAGCAGATCCTGGTGATTGTTTTCTCGGACATGTGCAAGACCACAATTGGCCAGATGAAATAGAACTGCTCCTCTACGGCAAGGCTCCAGTAAGCGCCCCACACACCTCCCTCCGTTTTATAGCCGTGCCAGAAGACAGGCCAGTTTTGGAGATATATGAAGTAAGCAGATCTCCATGAAAGTGACGGAGGCAACTGAGCGGCAAGAGCAATCGAAAAATGTCCCACCAACAAGCTGCACACCAGAACGAGATAGTAAACAGGAAATATCCGCAATATACGACGGGCATAGAACGAAGAAAAATAATTGTTAGCTGTTTTCGACTGCAGGAGAATGTCCGTGATGAGGAATCCAGACAGTACAAAGAAGAGGTCGACACCGCCCCATAATGGCGTTAGGAACATCTTCGCCCAAATATCTCCCGCTGTGAAATGGTTGTTGCCAACCACGGCAGTGAGCGAAACACCGTGTGAGCACAATACGCCAAGAATAGCCAGGCCACGAATGCCATCCAACTCCGGCCTATGGCGACGGTATTCTTTTGCTGACGAACTCAAGAGTCGATGGCCTTTCTTTCTGATTATGTGCGGCAAATCCTGAGGTTCGGATTTAGAATCGCGTTCTAGCCTCAAGCGAGTGTTTCAGCAAGGTTACGAGACACTCTTGTTTCGATCCGCACACTTGGATGCCAGACACCAGGCCATATCCGCGCTTCCCGCCGTTCCCGCAAATGGATAACTGCCCGCTGCAACCACCGTGCCGCCGCATTCGCGCACCAGGGTTGAAAGGCAATGCTCAGTGAAGTAATTGATGTGGAGATGCATCATGTAAAGCGTGGCCGGGCGAACAACGTATCGGGCGACCGAGGGTCTCGTCAGCGCCATCAGGCCGATCTGAGCGATGCGCCTTGCAAGTCGTTTCAAGCCGAAAGGGAGTTCGCACGGAACCTCAAGGAATACCAGTCCACCTTCCGGCGCTGCATCAAGGATTTCAGTGACCAGAAGGCGTGGGAATCCGACATGTTCCAAAACATTGCTGTTAATGATCAGATCGGCCTTGCATCCAATAGGATCTGATGTTGCGGTGACGCCGGGCGCCGCTGGTATCCCCGAAATGTCATATGTGAAGGGTTCGGCGCCTTCGATCAAGCCGGCCACAAGATCGCCCCGGTCGCCGCCATAGTCAAGGATACGCCGGATCTTCCGGGGGCCAAGATATTGCCGGAGGATCGGTGAGAGTTTTGCGCGACGGATTTCGTACGAACTCGGTGAGGCCAGGTCGTCGTTGAACTTTGGGGTGTACCAAGGTTCAGAAGAAAAGCGCATCTTTTGATACTCTTCCGAACGATGGTCTCTGTAGAGATTGCGCAGATCATCGTCATCGAGGCGCGGGTTGTAGAACGTGAATCCGCAGGAGTCACACTGCACCAGGTCTACACAAAAAGGCGGCCGGTTCCAGGTCCGTTTGGCCACGAAAGGCGCGACCAGGGCACGTTTCAGGCGCCGGATTGTGCCTTCGCAGATCACGCAAGTGGAAACCTCGATCATCCAGACAACTCTCCTGTTAGCGTTGTTACTTTATATATTGTCTGCCTTGGGAGGAATAGCAATTGGAATTACCGCGAAATAGGTGTCTTCCGTCATGGATGTGAACCAAGAGGGTACCGTGCGTCTGGTGCCCGTATCACGCAAGCTCTTTAGATAGTTGCTTTTCTCCTGATGTACTCCAGGCAGTGAAAGTTAATCGAGCCCCGCATCCAGTTTTTTAAGCTTTCCCGAATCTGATAAGATGCCATTACTTTAGGAACCATTCCAACGACTTTCTCAAGTCCCGGAAAGACTTATGTCTATCGCCATCTTCTCATCGACGGAGAGCAACTTCTCGGTGATGGACATTGAAATTGGCTTGACCGCGATTGCCTTCGCCGCCGCATTCGCGTGGCCTACTTTTGGCTCGAGATCGTTCTTATGGATCGAGCGCCTCTTCGGGAAACTTGCGCATCGGCGGGGTTTGGCGGTTATCACTGTCGGCCTCAGTGTACTTTTCCTCCGCCTGGCCATGCTCCCCGTTCATCCGATTCCGGTTCCATTTCGACCGGACGACTTCAGCAATCTGCTCGCGGCAGACACCTTCGCCCACGGCCATCTCACCAACCCCACGCCGGCCATGTGGGTCCACTTCGAATCCATTCACATCGATATGAAGCCCACTTATATGTCGATGTACTTTCCCGCGCAGGGCATGGTTCTTGCCGCGGGCAAGGTTCTCTTCGGGCAGCCGTGGTTCGGTGTCCTCATTTCCGGCGCTCTCATGTCCGCCGGCCTTTGCTGGATGCTGCAGGCTTGGTTGCCGCCTTCATGGGCACTCCTGGGCGGATTCCTTGCAGTCCTGCGTCTCGCCCTCTTCAGTTACTGGACCAACGCCTACGATAGCGGAGGCCCCATCGCCGCACTCGGAGGGGCATTGCTGCTCGGCGCCCTTCCCAGATTCATGAAAGATGCCCGTCCGCGGTATGCGTTGATTATGGCTGCAGGCGTGGTGCTACTCGCCTACACGCGACCCTTTGAGGGCGTGCTTCTGTGTGTTCCCGTTGCTGTGGCGCTGGTCCGCTGGCTTATCGTCGCAAAAAACCGTCCAGGCGTTGGCGCGCTCTTTCGGTGCACTGCGCCCGCGCTTGCACTGCTCATCGCTGCTGCTGCATGGCTGGGATACTACGATAGCCGCGTGTTTGGAAGCCCTCTCACTTTGCCCTATTCCATCAACCGTGCCACGTACGCCATTGCGCCTTATTTCGTCTGGCAGCAGCCCCGGCCGGAGCCTGTCTACCACCACGATGAAATGCGGCGCTTTTATGAAGTCGATGAGCTCGAATACTACAACAAAGTCCATTCCAGTCCCGGCCTTGCCACGATGACCCTGTTCAAGGCGCTCGTTGGAATTCTTTTTCTCGCCGGCGCCGCGTTGCTTCCTCCATTGTTCATGCTTCCATGGGCCTTGCGTGATCGCCGCATCCGATTCCTGGTGCTGTGCCTCGTGGTGCTGGCGGCTGGGATGACGATTGAGGTATATCTTTACCCTCATCATCTCGCGCCGTTTACCGGTGCGTTCTATGCCGTTGGCCTGCAATGCATGCGCCACATGAGGGTTTGGAGCCCAGGTGGCAAAAGACTTGGGTTGGCGATGATCCGGTTCTGTGTCGCGATTTGTGTCTTGATGGCCGGATTGAGGCCTTTCGACCGCCAACTTCATTGCGCGGTTCCGAATCGTCCCCTATCCACCTGGATCTGCAATTGGTATGGCCCTGACCTTTTTGACAGTGATCGTGCGTCTGTCGTCCGCAGGTTGCAGCAGGACCCGGGCCAACAGCTTGCGATCGTGCGTTACTCTCCCACCCACGATCCGCTCGACGAGTGGGTTTACAACGCGGCCGACATCGATGATTCCAAGGTCATTTGGGCCCGCGACATGGATTCGGCCGCCAATCGAGAGTTGATTCAGCACTATAGCAACCGGAGAGTATGGCTGGTGCGGCCCGATCAGCCCCAGGCTGAAGTCTTGCCTTACCCCGTACCTCAGCAGGTTACTGCCGGGTCACGGTGAGACCGCTCAGCGAACTGTCCGACGGTCAAAGATGTGAAAATGGAAGCATGTGAGGTAGGCAGCAATGATCAACGGTAAGCGGATAGCCGTCGTGATGCCGGCCTACAACGCCGAGAAGACGCTGGAAATCACCGTGCAAGAGTTGTCCGAGGTCGTGGACATCAAAATTCTTGTTGACGACTCCAGCAAAGACCAGACGGCGTTGCTCTCCAAACGACTCGGCGTGCTGACCTTCATCCACGACGCTAATTATGGCTACGGCCGCAATCAGCAAACCTGCTATCGAGAAGCCCTTGCTGCGGGAGCCGATATCGTGGTCATGGTTCACCCCGATTACCAGTACACGCCGTCTCTTGTGCCCGCCATGGCGGGAATGATCGCCAGCGGCGTCTATGATATGGTTCTTGGTTCGCGCATCCTTGGTGGAGGTGCACTCAAAGGCGGCATGCCCGTCTACAAATATTTCGCCAACCGCGTCCTTACCGCGTTTCAAAACATATTTCTGGGCGTAAAGCTTTCCGAATACCACACAGGTTTCCGGGCGTTCTCGCGCGAGCTTCTTGAGACTCTCCCCATCCTCGAGAATTCAGACGACTTTGTCTTCGACAATCAGATGATTGCCCAGGCCGTCATGTTCGGCTTCCGCATCGGAGAAATCTCCTGCCCCACCAAATACTTCGCAGAGGCCTCGTCGATCAATTTCAAGCGCAGCATCGAATACGGATTTGGAGTCCTCAGTACCACTGCCGGCTTCATTGCTCATCGTTGGGGCATCCATCGCTCCCCTCGTTTCGATGCCTCCGGAAGGAAAGTCACGCAGCAGTACTATTCCGAGTTGACGAACCATCCCTGAGCCCTTGGGAGCGAAGCGAAACATGAGAAAGAGCCGATTTGATGGATTTGCTCTCCTGTTGCTAGGCGCAGCAATATTTCTCTTAGTCGGTCTCGCCCTGAAGCATGTTTCTCCCATCTCTATGGGCGATTTCAAAGTGGTCTACTATAGCGCTCGCTGTCTCTTGAAAAATGGCGACCCGTACCTTGAGCGTGATGTATTGCGTGTTTACCAGGCCGAGGGAAGAGAGCGACCTTCGGAGTTAGCTTTGAATCGCCAGGTTATGACGCGGTATTTTTATCCGCCCACCGCATTCGTGTTTACCGTTCCATTCGCGTTTCTTGGCTTCGGGCCGGGACAATTGCTCTGGATGGTTCTTTCCGCGGGCGGCCTGATTCTGGCTTCCATCCTCATGTTCGATTTAGCGGCAGATTTTGCGCCAGTCATTTCTGGCGCCCTCCTTGGGTTCCTGCTCATGAACAGTCTTTGGCTCTTCATGATCGGCAACTCCGCCGCAATTGTTGTGAGCCTTTGCGCAATCGCTGTCTGGTGTTTCCTGAAGGAACAGTTTGTTCGCGCAGGTGTTTTGTGCCTGGCGCTCAGCCTCGCAGTCAAGCCGCACGATTCGGGTCTGGTCTGGCTCTTCTTTTTATTGGCAGGTGGAACCTTTCGCAAACGTGCACTGCAAACACTCCTGGTATTCGCGGTTTTGTGTCTGCCGGCAGTTCTTTGGGTCATGCATGTTTCGCCGCACTGGATGCAGGAGGCGCACTCAAATATGCTGACGTTTTCCAGCGTCGCCGGCCTTACCGACCCAGCTGCTACCGGCATGGCAGGCCGTTACCTGGATTCCTTTGTACAACTTCAATCGGCGGTAGCCATCCTTTGGGCAAATCCACGCGTTTATAACTCGATCACGTATGTTATCTGCGGAGTAATGCTGCTTATCTGGGCAATCGCCACAGTGCGATTGCGCCCCATTCAAGCGAGATCATGGTTAGCCCTCGCAGCCATCACACCCCTCTCCATGCTGCCCATTTATCACTTGCAACATGACGCCAAGCTCCTGGTTCTCACTATTCCGGCTTGTGCGATGCTCTGGTCCGAAGGGGGCATAATCGGCTTGATGGCCGTCATCGTCACCGCCTCGGGCATTGCAGTCAACGGAGACATCTTCACCACAATTCGCATCGCGTTAACCCATCATTTCCTCGTGCCTCAGCCGAATTTGCCGAGCGAGATACTTACGGTAGTTCTTACCCGTCCAGGCCCGCTCTTTTTGCTATTGATGGCCGTCTTCTACTTGTGGGTGTATACACGACACCCCCTCGTTACCGCCGTCCATCCGAGCCCCGCATCTAAGCAAGTAGCCCCGAACGAACAATGAACCGTTCAACCGATATGAAAGAGAACGCATCGGCTGTATCAGTGATATCCGCAAGCGCATAGCGCCAGCGGTGTGGTCGAAGGCGAGCGCAGAACCATGCTTTAAAGCGACAAGGAGATCGATATTCTGAACCCGCCTAACATCACTGAAGCGCAGGTGATCGACAGTCTCCTGGCCATCCCAGCCTTTCTTCCACTAACCGTGTGCACCGGTTACCTGGCTGCGTGGTTCACCGATCTTCATGATTTTCGGAAGCGCTCGATCGTGGAACGCATTTTCTGGAGCATACCCCTATCCATTGCCGTCTCCACCATTTCCCTTGTGTTGATCGGCCGGTTCCTTTCACTCACGACCGCATCGGTGTTCTTGCTTCTCTGTTCCGTGCTGTGGCTGGCCATCCTTGGGCGGGAATGGTTCGGGTTGCGCCGTTCCGGGGCAAAGTGGAACCTCGGCCTGCAACCGCTCGGCGGCACTATGCTATTGTTGGCAGTGGTTTGGATCGCGGTGGTCGTTTTGTCGCTCGTTGACTTTCAAAAGGGTCAACAGCTCTTCATGAGCCTCTTCATTTCCGACCATAGCGCCCGGGTAAATTGGATTCAGAGCACACTTCGGACTGGCATCCCGCCGACCAATCCGTTCTACTTTTACAAAGATGCTGCCCAGATGCGCAACTATTACTTCTGGTACGTAGATTGCGCATCGGTGGCAGAAATCTCACGTCTGCCCGCCCGCGCTATCTTGACCTCAAGTTGTGTCTGGTCGGGATTTGCACTTGTTGCCCTTATCGGCCTGTATCTCAAGCATTTCCTTTGTGTCGGCACTCGTTTACGAAAGCAGTTTCTGTTGGCTGTTTCGTTGTTAGCGGTGACTGGACTCGATATTTGCGTCAACATAGTGGATCTTTTTATTATTCATCGGCCCCCTTATCTTGATTTCGAATGGTGGTCGCGTGATCCGATTTACAGTTGGTACGCCTCCGTTCTCTGGGTTCCGCACCATGTAGCCGGTTTGGTTTGCTGCATGTTCGCATTTTTACTGGCTTGGATGGCCGGCAAGGATAGCCAACCGAACCGCCTTGCCAGCCTGCTGTTCATCGCATTCGCTTTGGCAAGTGCCTTTGGGCTTTCCATCTTTGTGCCATTTGGATTCTTTCTTGTAATGCTGGCTTGGGGTTTCTGGCAGGTCACCGTCGAGCGCACCGCTCGCCCCGCGTTGCTGTTGGCCGGTGGTGGCATCCTCGCCGCTGTGCTTCTTATTCCTTATCTTTGGGAACTAACGCACGACGGATCAAAAATGCAAGGAGGGTCAATTTTTGGCATTTCCGTGCGAGAAACCTTCCCACCCACGGGCTTGCTGGCATCCCCGCTTCTCCAGCACCTCTCATCAGTGCATCCATCGGCCGCGCGAAACATCGCAAATTTAATTCTTCTGGTGCCTGGATATGCTGTCGAACTGGGCTTTTACACGATCGTCCTGCTCCTTTACGCGATTCCCACTCGGCGTGGCTTGGCCCGGAACACACCTGAGCAGCGGTCCCTCGTGTTCATCGCGGTCGCGATCATCCCTATCATCTCCTTCATACGATCTGCGGTTTTGAGGTCCAACGATTTCGGATGGAGGGCAGCCCTGATCCTGCAGTTCCCCTTGCTCCTTCTGGCGTCGGAACTCATCATGGGCTGGCGACTGCAGGACCGTTCAGGTGTAGCATCATCCAGTCACCAGCCATCCCAATTGCTTCGTTCGACAGCCAATCTCGCACTCGGCATCGGGGTAATTAGCACATTTTTTCAAATGCTTCCTCTACGTTTCGATGCCCAGATTCTCGAGGGGGGATTCCGAGCGAAAGGCAAACCCCAGCCTGGTATCTTTTCCCATAACGCGTATATGTCCTACTTTGGTTACCGGCAACTCGCAACGGCTATTCCCGTCAATTCAATTGTGCAGTTCAACCCCGGCAACCCCTGGGCTGCCTGGAAGATGGTCGATGTTTTGGACGTCGATCATCAAGTGTCGATCACGTCGGATGAGCCGGGGTGTGGCTCTGAACTGGGCGGTGATCCCAGCGGTTGCCCTGCAATGGCGGCGGCTGTTGACGCACTTTACAAAGGTGCTACCGCCGAAGAGGCGCGCGCCACCTGCCACCGGTATGGAACTCAGTATCTCATCGCCAAGATTTACGATCCTGCCTGGAACGATCAACGCAGTTGGGTGTGGACACTGAAACCGGTGGTGTCGGATCCGGAATTCCGCGCTCTTGATTGCCGCGAATGACATGCATCCGCGGCAACTGAGCAATAGGGGATGCGCAGTGCGTGCGGGCCTATGCCTCTACAGAGTCTTCGCTAACTCAATGGTGTCTGAAGCGCGCCGCACATAAACCCACAAGTAGAAAGTTGCAACTACCAGCAAACTGAGAGTGGCAGGCCGCAGGAGCACAACCGTCAATATCTTTCCTAAAATCCCCACGGCGCTCACATGCAGGTAATCATTGAGTATCAGGAGAATTGCCAATGGAATGTCGGACGTCAGCAGGATCCCGGCCGTATTGATCAGGACTGCGGCCCACGCGATCGGGCCACCCTCGGACCACAGCATTGCGCATGCAGGAATGGTGAGCAGAAGAAGCTTCGCGTCATATGGCCGGTGATAGCTTACAAGCATGGTAAGAGGCACAATTGCAGCAAGAGCAAGCCAATCCCTCGCATGCGAGGAGCGCGACCTGAGGGTGCGAATTGCCCAAACCAGCAGAAGCGCCCCGCACAGAAGATAGGTGGTCGGATTGTAAACGTGCGGATCGTCCCGGAAGACACTTACAACCGATTGCAAATCAATCACGATCTCAAGTTCGTGGATTGCGGAAGACGTGGGCCCCGGATCTCTGATATCGCCATGTGCCGAAGTCGCCAGAAGATTGGCGTGCAACTCCTGCATCCAATGGGGAGCGACGTGCGATACCCATAGAACGGCAGGGAGACTTAGCGCCAGGGATACGACGAGCGTTTGCAGCGCACGTTTCCGATAGGGAGCGCCCGCAAGCAGGAAAAAGAGCCAGACTAGGCCCGCGTCTTGCGGCTTGGTTAAAAGACTGACAGAGAGGCAAAAGATACCAGCGAGCACGAACCGCTCTTTAAGAAAGCACCAGATCGCAATGATGCAGAAGCTTACGGCGATACCCGCCAAGTTTCCACTTGAAAGCAGGACCTCGCAATTTGCAAGCACCAGGCAAATCAGAAATAGGGAAACCCTCAGTGCACGAGTCCCTGAGAGGTCCCATAAGAGGATAGCGGCAAAGATAAGACAGCCTGCTTCAAGGGTCAGCCACAACAGGTGAGCCGGTCCCCCAAAAATCGCAAAAGGCGTCGTGAGGACCAGTGCAGTGGGTAGATTGATGCAAATGGGTATGGCCCGGCGTAGCAAATTGGAGTCTTTGAAATCGGCAGGAAATCCTCCTCCGGCCTCCTCGTAGACGCGGAGAAACTCGGCCTCCTTATAGGGATCCCGGTGTTGAAGCAGGCATCGGGCGCCGTAATAAGTCGCCTGAAAATCAGCCATCCCTCCAGGGGTTTGGGCGATGAAGAACCCCCACAAGACAGAGATCCCGCTGCATAGCAACATCCAATACAGACCGGTCCGGCGCACCCTGGCCATGCTTGCGATCATCCTCATTGCTTCCGGATCTTAGGACAGCCAAGAAGCGTCAGCAACCAATTGAATCGGCTTGCTTACACTTTACCCCGCAAAATCGCGGCATGATACTGGATTGTCGGAAATAAGGCAGGCGCATTATTCTTGTAAACAATTCTAATCAGTGCGGTAGCAGCGTTCGATTCGAATCGATTGAAACTCGTGCAGACCCGGGACTCCTGGGAGAGCGAGGTCCGCTGCAATCCTGAGTACAGGAGGAATTTAGGGAGATACTTGGGACACCGGATAAGTGCCCCAATCAGTTCTCGCTCTCTTGCAGACGGTACAACGTCCTGTTAGACAGCGCTGAGAAGTTTGGAACTGACATCCTTAAACGCACTGTTGATTCCGCCCGCTAATGCACTCATGCCGGCGACTGCGCCAAAAGCGATGAGAGCCACGACCAAGGCATACTCGACCAGGTCCTGTCCTTCTTCGCGATCAATTAGATTTTTGCAGCTGATGTAAAGCTTACAAACACGGTCGTACATAGTTAACCTTTTACATCTTTCTTTCGAGTTTTCCATTCGACCTCTAAAAAAGCTTGAGGGAGCGACTCCGGACACAGGTAAGGTGCCCTCGAAATCTCTCCCCCTTGAGAGAAACCAAGACGATGACCTGCTCATCACTTGCCCCCAAGGGGCTAACCTGTGGCTGGCAGGTTGCGCTGCGGGACTTCCGTATGCGCGGATGCGGTTAACCGTGCACAGTGAGGAAGCGAATGCACACCATGAGCCGGGAACTACGCGGCTCATGAAGCGCCAATTTGGTCGTCAAATCGTGGACGAAGGCGATTGCTGCGGTGCTTTGCTGCCTCAGTTTACCTTCAGAGCGCTTACTCCGTTGGTTTGCCATTCTTCCAGCGAACTTTGACCCGTGCCGCTGACTTCTTTTGCTTGGCCTTCCGACAAAAGTCAGAAAGCCGTTCTGATGAAATTCGACTATATGTCTTGGGCCGAAGGCCTCAAACGCTTGCCAGTTAAAGATGGGCCGCGGCAACAGCGTTATAGGCAATCCGACCAACAAAGAGAGAACTTAATGCGAACTAGACGGCAGCGAGGAGCTTTGAGCTGACATCCTGGAATGCCGAGTTGATGCCACCGGCGAGAGCATTCATACCGGCAACCGCACCAAAGGCGATCAGGGCTACGACGAGCGCGTACTCAACCAGGTCCTGGCCTTCTTCCCGCGCCATCAGGTTCTTGCAAGCAACGTACATCTTGAGCATCAGATCGTTCATTTTGTTTTCTCCTAAGCTTGATTTGGTTTCCAGCCACAGGCCGGGTTAGCTACTTCATAGCAAGTCTAGGTCCATTGTCCCCTTTCGTCGATGTTTCTTTAGAATCAAGGAGATATATAAAAACATCGATTCCCAAATGTAAACTCCTGTATACACGCCACGGCGAGAAGGGCTCCCTTGCGTATACATGACACGAAAGTGTAGTAGAGGATATGACCCGTTTGGGGGTACCGGAAGAAGCATCGTCGCCTCGCAACCCCTCGATCGAGAATGGTTTAGACAGCTCATCTCCGATGCCCCTTCGACCGAAACAGATCCATTTAACCCGGCAATCGCTTTCACAGGACGCAACAGTCCAAATCAAGAGGACACAGTCGAATTCGCTGTGACATCGGTACTCTTATCCTGCAGCAGGGAACTCCTACTGGAAGTGCTGTGCACATACACCCAAAGATAGAAAACCGCCATGGCAAGCAAGACAATGGGGACTGGACGCAGCAGTGTTAGAGTTAATAACTTTTCTCCCAGACCAACGGTGCTCACATGCAGTGAGTCGGCGAGAATCTGGAGGAAAACACAGGAAAGATCACCTGCCAGCGTAAAGCCGGCTGCGGTCATCGCAAGTGCAACCCATCTTTTCTTTCCACCTTGCGCCCAAAGCATTGTGCAGGCTGGCACGGTCAAGAGAAGGAGCTTTGTATCATAGAGCCGATGGTAGGTAACCAGCATGGCGACCGGCACCACTGCAGCAAGGGCGAACCAGGCTCTCATCTTCGAGAACGGTGATCGCAGCGTGGCAAAGGCCCAAATTATCAGTAGCGATCCACAGACAATGTAACTGAGGGTATTGTAAATATGAGGATCGTCCCAGAAGACGCTTATCTCCGCTTGGAGGTCGATGACAACGCTGTGAAGCTCTGCGTCGGGGCCTGGATCGGCGAAACCGCCGTGTGCTGAAATGGCAGATACATTGGAGTGCCATTCTTGTATCCAATGCGGTGAGACCTGCGAAACCCAAGTGATCGACAGCAAGCCTATCACGACGACGATAGCCAGCGTTTGAACGGCTCGTTTCAGCTGAACGCCGCCCGCTAACAGGAAGTAAAGCCAGACTAGGCCTGCGTCATGAGGCTTGATCGCGAGACCGGACGCTAAGCATAAGGTGCCCAACAGCACAAACCGATCATTAATAAAACACCAGACTGCCATAATGCAAAGGCTTATAACAAGTACGCTTGGGTTCGCGAGAGTGAATCCGATTTCCATATTTGAAAGCAGCAAGCAAATAAGGAACAGGGCGACTCTGGGTGCGTAGTCCGACCCAACTTTCCACAACAAGAAGGATGTGACAATCACCCCTCCGAACAAAAGCGTCATCCAAAGGGTATAAGCGGACCACCACGGCAGCATCGAAAGAGGGGCAATGACGATGAAGACGGTGGGCAGGTAATAAAGCCAAATCACAGATTGGGGAGGAGCGATGGACCCCGGCGGAAGTCGCCTCTCCTCCGAAGAATAGATCTCGCGTAAATCATCGATTTGGTATGGATCGTGATGTTGAATGATGCAACGTGTTCCGTAGTAAATCACTTGGAGGTCAAGCCCTCGTCCAGGAACGGCGCGGTCTATCACGAGGCCCAATAGAAGTGATGTCCCAGTAGATAGCAACATCAGAAGCAAAGCCATCCATTGCGCCTTTTTCATGCTCCGCTTCTTCTCCTGTTAAAGAATGTACCAAGACTGAGGTCTTAGATGGTCAACGTGTTCGCGGCCGAAGATTAGCAGCTCAGGGACGGGCCGCGGGAGTGAATTCGAGCATGTCTCCATTCTCGGTGTGTGTCTCTCGGACGGTTCCCGCGGGCAGCTCGATGACGGAGTGCGCGGACAAACATGCCGAAAGACGCCAGGGAGGGACACTGTGCCTGACCTTCCTGATCCGGTGCTTGCGGTCAACATAAACAAGGTCAATGGGGAATTGCATGCCGAAGGTATGCACGGACTCACACGGTACGATCCAAATCCCCTCGCCAGGGGCAAGGCCCTTGCGCCCCAGCAGGCCCTTGGCGCGGGCTGGGCCGCTGTCGGCAAGCTCGAGACGGCTCGCCAATTGCGTGCGGCGCGTGACGTTGCGGACCACCAAAGGCGTCGCCGCTGCCGGAGCGTGTGGCCCGAACAGGCGACTTCTCAATTCTGGAAAGAACCAGCGAGACAAGTTCATTGCAATATCCTTGGCTTCTCGCTTACCCGAGTATGCGACTGGCAGACGAAACATTCGATAAAGCCGCCTTTGACCTCGATTGGGCCTGAGGCGAATGACTCAGAAAGACAGCGCCCCGGCAAGCTGGTGCTCACCGGGGCGGATCAAAGTAGGGTTTGATTCTCCGCGATCAAGCCTCCACGATCAGGTCTGATCGACTACGGTCCTGTGCTCGCACCGCCGCCACCGCCACCGCCGCCCCCTCCGGACGAAGTCATGCCTCCCGCTTGATCACTTAAAGGCTTCTCGGGCTTCATGCTTTCGATCAACTGTTCCACAGGTATGGTTGTCGGTGCAGGTGCTGGCGTGGATTCTGCCGTTTTCGCATCGGGATTGTGCATGGGAACAGCGGAATTTGGGGGCATGAACGGCTGCGGAAACTTCGGCTCCGGCAGAGGTGCTCCGGCCGGAATTGGGCTCACGATCTCAGGGGTTACGATTACGATCAACTCGGTATTGTTCCTGGTCCTTTGAAGCGTCTGGAAGAACCTGCCGAGGATTGGAATATCTCCGAGGAAGGGTATCTTCAGGAACGTTTCAGATTCACGATTATCGAGCAACCCGCCGATGGCAAAGCTCTGGCCATCTTGCAGCTCGACTTCCGTCTTCACTCTGCGAACCGTAATGGCGGGCACTGTGAATCCGGAGATGGTGACGGCATCCGCGAAGTCCAGGGCGCTGACTTCCGGCGCCACCTGGAGACGGATGGTTCCGCGAGGTGTAATCGTGGGCAGGAAGTTCAGCCTGACACCATAGTCCTTGAACTGGATTGTGATGACTGCTCCAGCTCCGGCACCTGCGCCTTGAGCCACTGGATAGGGGTATTCTCCACCTGCAAGGAAGCTGGCCTGTTTGCCATTCTCGGCAACGATGTTGGGCTGAGCGAGCGTTTCAACCAAGCCTCTTGTCTCCAGGGCTTCGATAGTCGCTCCAAGGTTAATCCCAGGATAAAAGGCAAAGATTTGCAACGCATTCGTCACAGATACAGTGGTACTTGCCCCTGGTCCGGTGGGGAGGGTGAGAACCGGCGGCTGGAATCCGCCTGTCGAAATCGTTCCAATCGTGTTTGCCGCGCCGGTGCTGAAGATGTTGATGCCCATCTGCTTCTCTTTGAGGCGATCGACGGCTTCGAAGCGCACCTTGAGAAGAATCTGCGGGTCGCTTGCAGGGATGTCGACGTCCAGCAGATTGACTACCTTACCCGCGGTGGCGGCAATTGAGACAGCGCGCTCTGAACTGGTGAGATCTCTGACCGTGCCGCGGAGAAAGATGTTGCCATCCTCTTCGCTTACCTTCAGAACCTGTCCTGGAAGTTCCGTCCTGAGTTCTCGCCGGAGCGACTCGAGGCGGTCGTTGGACACAAAGTTGCTGGCACGCACCGAGACATTGAAGAACTGGCGGCCGCCGCTTGCGTCCCAGAGGATCAGGGTGGTTTCTCCTGGGGCCTTGCCGTTCACCAGCACCTGGGTCGGGCTCATGGCCAATGCTTCGGCAAAGTCACCCAATCCAACCACAATCCGTGTGATCGGCTTCGCAAGATCGAGTACCACCGACTTGCCCACGGAGACTGAAAGATCGTTTGAAGAATCCTGGGTGGAAGGGCCCACAGGTTGCAGGATCGGCTGCGGCACAGGAGGCGGTGGCTGAACGGGCGGTGCCTTGACCGGAGGAGTGGGTGAAGGTGTGCCCGTCTGAGCGGCGGGCGCCCCAGCCTGACCTGCCTCTGCTGCTGCCTGTGCATGCAGAGCTGGATTCGGGCAGAAGATTAAGGTCATTGCACTAACGACGGCAATGGTGACTGCGAGTCGTGCTTTCACTGTTGTCCCCCGGGAGAGGCGAATTTTTGTTCGGACCGCTGCGCGCCGTTGATGACCTGAATCGTAAAGGGAGCCGGTGGAGGAGCTTTATGCTGGACCGGGCGAGGCTTACCTGCAATCACGGCCGGCTTTTGACCTGTAAAGAGGGTCGCCATTTCAGTTTCCGGAACCGGCGCAATCTTGGTATCCAGAGGATTCCGCAGCACAAGCTGAATGCGCATCTGACTGGCAGCCAGCGAGAGATCCTGTGCCTCCTGAGGCGTAACTAGCAGATTCACCACCTGTACTTGTTTCGGCTTGCCCTCAGAATCTTTTTGAATATCCGTGCCGGCCGATAAGACTTCAATGTTTTGAAGTATCGTATGGGATTCTGTGTTCTGGTTATTCCCCGAGTTTGGTGGAATACCCGAAATCAACACGTCGACCCGCATTCCCGGAGTTACGAAACCGGCTACGCCGACGACATCATCAACCTTGACCGCGCAGGCTCGCTTGCCCTCTGGAATTGTGGCCGCGAGGCCTCCGCCAGACCCCAGTGGAGCGAGGCGGCTGTCCAAAATCGGTTCGCCCGCGTAGATGTTTGCGATCACGCCGCGGCCAATCGCGTTCTTGGGGTCAAGGATGGCTCCCGGGGGAGTCGAACCTACAACCTCAATGGTGTTCAAATCTGCTGGCGCAAGTACCGTGCCTAACTTGATATCTTTCGCCGCCGCAACCAGGTGATTCGTTGTCGGCGCCGATCTTGATGCGGCCAGCCGCGAACCAACCAGTTTCCAGACAAGGAACGCGCTCATGGCCGCAATCACGAAAGCGACGCTGAGAATGATTAGCAGTCTTCGGTTCATTCAGAATCCTGTCTACACCAGATGTGCGGCCGTTTCGCAATCCGCGCAACCCTTGCAATATCGCAACAAAAGGTTACGGCGAACTGATTCGCGCCGAGTTTATGAGCCACTTGGTTGAGCCCCAAAATGAGGATTAACGGAGTTGAAGTATAGCACCATCCCATAGGTGCCTAGTCAACAAAAAAAGAGACTGATACTCGAAGGTACCCGAAGGGCCAACCAACGTTTTCTTACCCACGCCACAGGGCAAAATGAGTCCGCTCTTTCGAGTGAAGAAGCGCGTTTTCCCCTCGAAAACACTGGGTTTTTTCCAGAAACCGAAGGGGCCAGTTTGATAGGGTGCTTCTATTTCGTGGCCCAAATTACCATGCGATCACAAAGACACTTAGTTACTTTCGACTTTCTGCCTGCACCTTAATCATGTCTGACCGATAAGTAACTTGTCTATTCTGAGATTCGAGTTCTACGAACATTTACGCGCGTATCTTTCGTCCTTTGGAACCGGTCCAGCTTCCATGGTGGTCAGGCCCCAACAATGCAGAACGAAAACAGGACAAATTCAGGTATTCTATTCGAAACAGTCCTGAACCGGACGAGCGCTTTTGCAACCCGCAGAGAGCGAGCCGATCACGGGAAGGCCGTCATAGATTGAGTGACACGTGACAGTACTAAGGGCATCCAGCCCGGCACCCCTTTAATGTCCCCAGGTCAACACTCTGAATGTAGAGTAGGAAACAAGCAAGCAGTGAGAGGAATCCGAACCGGATATGAGGTCATCCCGTCCGATTTCGCTTTTTTACGAACCACCCAAGGAGAGCCGAAGGCCATCGGCATTCCTGGTCTCATTCCTCGTGCATTGCACGGTGGTGGTCGTGGTCATCTACGGCTTCCTGTTCGCGCCCCGGATCAATATGAATGCCGCAGCCGATCGGTATGTTTTGCGGGACGTCGAGTTGAATCGCCCGGATCCTGAAAGAAGACAACCCCTTGCAAACAGCGGTCTCTATCCCGGCGCGCGCCCCGCCGACCAAACCAACACTCCGCATGGAAGCCTGGCTGCGCCTCCATCGAGCCTGCGACAGCTCGAACGGAAACTTCTCGCCGATAGGACTTTGATTCAGCCAGATACGAAGATTAACAAACTGCTTCTTAAAACAACGCCGCTCCCATCTCTATTGTTGTGGGCGCAGAAGCCAAAGGTGCAGCTCGTCACGCCGCCCGTGCAGCACAAACTTGTGACCGCCGAGGTGCGTCCGTCTATTGAACTTCCCAATCAGGAAGCGAATCTTGCCGATATCGCAATCTCCTCCACGCCCTACACCAGACCAACTGTGATGCCGGTTCCAAGCAACACTTCTCCGATCGCGGTTCATGGCTTGGAACAAACGCAGACCATTCCTGAGACTTCTTCCATCAGTTCGGACCAGGCCTCTTCGATTGCCGTCATGTCGCTTTCCGAATTCCGTTTGAATCAAGGCAGAGTAGTTCTTCCGCCTGCCAACCAAACGGCGCCCGGAAATCCTTCAGGCGCGCTGGCGCCGGGTACTTCGGGCAATTCCTCCCAGGCCGGAAAAGGAGATCCATCCAGCCGTGGCCTCGATGCGAACGCACGCAGCGGGCAGGGAACCCCTGGAAATCCTTCAGGCCCGGCCCCTGGTCACAGCGGAGTCGGCTCTGGAAAAGCGGGTGCCAATTCGGCGCAGGGCGGTGGCGCACCTGGAGGCGAGGGTGGTGCGCCTTCATTCACGCGGGTCAATCTGCCACACGATGGCAAATTCAATGTTGTAGTGGTCGGATCGGCACTGGTCGAGCAATTCCCTCAGACAGGTGTCTTCTGGGGCGACCGGCTTGTCTATTCTGTTTATCTGCACGTTGGCCTGGCTAAAAATTGGATCCTTCAGTATTCTCTTCCGTCTACGGCGGATCCGGCAGAGGCCGGTGGTGTGACCCATCTCGAGGCACCCTGGCCCTATTACATCGTTCGCCCTGATGTAAATCCCGGAGATGTCGGAGCGGATGCCTTGATGATTCACGGCTTTGTCAACAAGGCCGGTCATTTTGAATCGCTTGGCGTAAGCTTTCCGTCGCGCTTCCCGAAGGGACAGCTCATATTGGATGAACTGGCGCAATGGCAGTTCAGACCTGCGACGCTGAACGGGCAAAACGCAAGGGCAGAGGTCCTGCTGATTATTCCGGACGCGGACTGAGTTACTCTCGATCCAACGATAACTCATGGCTTTTGTGACCCGGAGCTACGCCGGCAATTTCAAAACTTGTGCTAACTAAAAGAGTCTTGATCCTTTGCGTTTTCGAACGCAGTTTCTTGACAGGGATCCGCGGCAGTATCGTGGAGCGAGCTTCACAATTCTATGCCAGCACAAAAAACGCATCCACCTTCTATGCGTTTCGTCCTGCTCAGATTCTTGAGTTGGTGATAACGTGCCCAGAGATTCGGACGGCTAGCCGTGGGCGCGAATTTCCTCGGCAGGTTCCTTCAAACGTTCCAGGAATCGATCGAGAGTTTTCTTGTCAGCCCCATTTTCGCGCAGGGCCTCTCCATTTCTGGGATCGACGGCTCTTGATGGAACAAACGCAAGCCCCAATCCATCATTACCCCAACGAACCACTCTCGACTGGACCGCGATCGAATCATCAAGGTTCCTGCCTGCCCCGTCGGTTCTCTGGAGTGTCATCAAAACCATCGTGCCCGGAAACCAGCGTTCTTCAGTCAGAACGTAAAACCCGCTCGAACTGACATCGGCAATCTGGTAAGCCTTTGGAGCACTGCCAGTCCAGTAGTAAGCAACCAGGCCCGGCAGCGGGTGCCGGTGCGCGCGTCGACGGTCCGATGAAAGCCAATTCTGGAGCCAGGTCTTCAGTGAGTTTGGTCTTCCAGCTTTCGGCTCCAGGTTGTTCATCTCGTCTGCCCCCTGAAAGATCGATTGTATGTTAGGGGCGCGGGTTGGCAGAGGACTATGGGTCGAAGAGGCGATTCCGGGCTGTTTTCTCTCGAAGGAAACGGTACTCGAGACATTCGGTGTCGACGCAAATGAACTGGAGAGCCGCTCAAGCCGACGCTCCATTTCCCCAGCCATACAGATCACCAGTTGATCTCCAGGCTGTGTCTGCGACGAATAAATGGTATGTGCAGGAAGCACCAGTGCGCTTGCTGCTTCTTCCTTCAAGGGCTCGACGGTTGATGTTGGGTACGATTCCACCTCTTGAATCACGCAGTAATCACTATCCAGGTAAACCAGGTCGATAGGAGAAAGCCCCCGCGCCGACGGAATGCCTCGATAGGGCATCATCCAGAGACCACTGTCCGGCCTGAGAGTGAGCCTCTCAATCAAATCTCTAAGCTCGCCCATGCGGGCGTCAGCAACCGTGACTTCCAGGCTGAGGAAGCTTTCGCGAGTTTGGTTGTATACGCAGTATTTCTGGCTTTCCATATTTCCTCAACCTCCTGCAGGCTGCCAGGCTGCAGGGCCCGCCGCACAAGCTAATGTCCGTTCAAGCCATTCGATCTAGCCGATTTTTGAGCTCTACTAGAAGCAACAGCAGATATCTACCCGCAGTGTGTAACCCAACTTGATGCAACTCATCCCGAACAGCTCCTGTGCCTGCGGCCAAAAACAGGGCTGAAAATACCCAGCTGCCGAAGAAGCAGAGCACCTGGCCAGCAATGGCGCGGGTGGATGCGCCGACCCGAATTCCGCTCGACTTCCACCCGCACTTCGACGCTGCCTCCGCTACTTGACTCGCGTACGCCGACGCTGAATCAGAATGACCAGCACGATCACAAAGAGAACACCGGCAACAACCCTGATAATTGTCGTAGAATCCATTTCAATTTCTCCCTTTCCTTCAAGAGAATCCTTAACTCGCCTAGGTCAGAACCCCACCGGAAGGCAATCCTTCCGCGATAACAGGCTTCTTACTTGACGCGAGTGCGGCGACGCTGAATCAGAATGACCAGCACGATGACAAAAAGCACACCGGCGACTACCCGGATGATCGTGGTATTGTCCATCTCAACTCTCCCTTCTTAGTGATTGAACATCGTTTTGAACGACTGTGCCATGATGATCGCCGCAGGACCAATGACCACGACGAATAGAGCCGGAAAGATGAAGAGCACGAGGGGAAAGAGAAGCTTGATGGACAACTTTGCCGCTTTTTCCTCAATCTCCTGAACGCGCTTGGTTCTCAGCATGTCAGAATGCACGCGCAGTGTTTTTGCAATGCTTGTTCCGAACTGCTCGGATTGAACCAGCATCGAAACAAGATTGCGTACAGAATCTACACCGGTGCGGTCGGCCAGATGCTTCCACGCGTCGGCGCGTACGCTGCCGGCTCGCTGTTCCAATGCAACCATCCCGAGTTCGTCGCTCAGAACCGGCTGAGCGCGGTGCAATTCTTCTGCGGTCCTGGCCGTCGCCTGGTCCAGGCTAAGTCCGGCCTCGACGCAGATGACCAGCATATCGAGAACGTCAGGCAGGCCGCGCCGTATTTTCGCCTGCCGGTTGGAAATCAATTTTCCCAGTGCGAAGTCCGGGATGAGAAAGCCCAAGCCTGCGCAGGCGATGTAAATAAAGATGGGGCTCGTGCCGCCCAGGCCCGTAAACAGGGCGACCGCACAAAGCGTTAACGGACACAAAACCTTGGCGCTGTAGAAGTACTTCACAGCGGTGTCTTCACGGAAACCGGCGGTGATCAGACGCTGCTGGACGACTGAGACTTCCGCCTCGCTCCTCGGTACCACGCGCTCGAGGTGCTCTACCATGCCCCCAAGCAGATTGCCCGTGTCCTGGAGCTTGATCTTCAAACTCCGCTGCTTGACTTGCGGATTGATCGCGGCCGCGATCCGGGCCTGGATGGTCTCGCGATAGAACACAAGCAGGCCCCCGCTCGCAATCAGCAGGAATATCGCGCAAAATGATAGAACCGCAACTCCCATAACTCCCCTTTACACGTCCATGTTGACGATCTTGCGTATGATCAGCCCGCCCACAACAATCATTCCCGATGCCGTATAGAGCAGCTTGACTCCAATCGGCGTAGTCCACAGCAAACTCATCATCTTCGGGCTAATGAAATATAAGGCGCATCCCAGTACAACCGGCAGCAACGTGAGGATGATCCCGGTGAGTCGCCCCTGTGCTGTATGTGTCGAAACCTGTCTCTTCAAGCGAAAACGTTCGCGGATCACTTCAGCCGTTTTCTCGAGAACTTCAGCAAGGTTTCCGCCGCTTTCTTTCTGAATCATGATCGCTGTGACTACGATCTGCAGGTCTTGCGTCGGCATCCGGCTAATCATGTTTTCCAGGGCAGTCTTCAACTCTAGTCCGTAGTTTTGTTCGTCGTAGCAAACACGGAATTCAGAGCCCACGGGGTCGGGGCACTCGCGGGTCACCAAGCCCAGGGCGGAGTTGAGGCTGTGTCCTACACGGAGAGCGCTCACAATCAAATCGAGAGCTTCGGGTAGTCCTTCCTCAAATTTTGCCAGGCGCTTGGTGCGCTTGAACATGACGAAACCGATGGGGGCGAACCCAATAATCAGGCCGCCCAGAATGCCAAACAGCAACGCGCCGGTGCGAAGATAAATCAGATATGCCGGGACTAGAAAGCAGCCGGCACACATCATCATCAAGCCGCCGACAGTCCACTTCAGGTCGGCCTGATAAAGCATCCGGCGCAGACGCGGCGTCAGCTCCACCCTCCGCAGGATCTTGTCGATCCAGGGAATGGTGCTGAGGAGATCGCTCTTTCTAATATCGACAAGAAGGTCGGACATATCCGACTTGGTCTTGTTTGTGGCCAAGGCCGAATCGAGCCGGGCGAGCATCTGCTTATCCTGCTGCGACGCGCCAGTCCCGCTGGCCGCTGCCAACAGGGCGACAACCGCAAAGACAGCTAGAAACACTAATACGATGATCAGGCCCATACCGACTCCCCCTCTCTGCTCAGCTTATTTCAGTTACGCGCTCAAACAAGCTCGGCGGCAGGAAGATGCCCGCGGTGCGGAGCTGTTCGAGGAACCTTGGACGAATTCCGCTGGGCTTGAACATGCCAAGCACCTTGCCATTCGGTCCAATTCCTTTTTTCTGAAAGGTGAAAATCTCCTGCATGCTGATCACGTTCTCTTCCATGCCCGTGATTTCGTGAATGCTGACGCACTTTCGGGTGCCGTCGCTGAGACGCGTGCACTGCACAACGATGGTCAGCGCTGAAGCAATCTGCTGGCGTACCGTCTTTTCCGGAAGACTCAGGTTGCTCATTGCCACCATCGATTCAAGCCTGGTCAAGGCATCGCGCGCCGTGTTGGCGTGAACCGTGGTCATGGATCCCTCGTGGCCGGTATTCATGGCCTGCAGCATGTCGAACGCTTCTTCTCCGCGGACCTCACCGATGATGATGCGATCTGGACGCATACGGAGGCTGTTGATTAAGAGTTGCCGCTGCCGGACCGCTCCCTGTCCTTCAACGTTGGGCGGGCGCGTCTCCAGACGCACAATGTTTTCCTGCGCCAACTGCAGTTCGGCTGCGTCTTCGATGGTGATGATGCGCTCGTTCTGCGGAATGTATTGCGACAGGATGTTCAAAAACGTCGTCTTGCCGGCGCCGGTGCCGCCGGAGATCAGAATGCTGAGCCGCGCGCGCACGGCCGAGGAGAGCAATTCCATCATTTCTGCTGAAATGCTCTTCAATTGCACTAGCTGATTGGCTGCCAGAGGTCCGGTACCAAAACGGCGGATTGAGAGTGATGGGCCATCAAGAGCCAGCGGGGGAATGATGGCGTTGACACGCGAGCCGTCAGGCAAGCGCGCATCGACCATCGGTGAAGACTCATCCACACGGCGGCCGACGCGCGACACGATTCGGTCGATGATCTGCAGCAAATGGCGATCATCGCGAAACGCCGCGTCCGCCCTGGTCAGGAGACCGCCGCGCTCAATGAACACGTGATCCTTGTCATTGACCAGGATGTCTGAGATCTTCTGGTCCTTGAGCAGCGGCTCCAGCGGGCCGAGGCCGAAGACTTCGTCCAGTAGATCGGTTTGGATCTTTTCCTGCTCGTCAAAGCTCAGCGGCACTCTGCGATCGCTGATGATCTCGCTGATAATACTGGTGACTGCCTGGCGCGCCTGGTTCGAGTTGACGCGCGAAAGCTTTTCGAGATCCAGCTTGGAGATCAGGGTCTTGTGTACTTCCGATTTAAAGTTCTCCAGATTTAGATGTTCCACGCTGCACCATTCCCAAAAACGAGATTTTCTTCAAGCCCAATGCTCAGCCAAAAAGGCTGAATCCCTTTTTCTTTTCAGGTCTTGCGGGCATTCCACATGCCGTCCTGGCCATGTCCTGAATGGCCCTCGAAATCTGAGTGTCCTCCAGCGCCAGTGGGGTGGCTTCATTCTGCATTCGCCTCACTGTCACATAGTCGCTGGGAATCTTCCATTGCACCGGCCTGGTTAGCGCCTTGGCAATATGCTCTTCATCCACTCCACCCGAGCGCGGCATAAACCGGTTGAGCACGATCTCGAGATTGGAGCCCCCCGATTTGAAATATTCCGAAATCAGCCGATGCGAATTGCGCAATTCGGGTATCCCGGCCTGCATCACCAGGTACACCGTATTAGCGCGCTCCACCAGGGTAGTTCCACTCAAATCGAATCTCGAGCCCGCATCGATCACCACGTAATCGAATCCTTGACGGGCAACTGCCACCAGCTTTTCCACGGCCTCGTTGCTTACTTCCACCTGGGGAAACTTGCCCGGCGCCGCGAGCACCGAAAGCCCCGAGCTATGTTTGGCAAGAACTTTGGACAAAAAATTCTGGTCCATGCGGCTGGTGTTCTGCAGCGCATCCACGGTCGAAAACTGGGTGCTGATGCCGAGATTGAGCGCTGCATCTCCCAGGGGAAGGTCAAGATCAATCAAGACGGTGCTCTGAGCGCATTCCTGCGCCAGCGATACGGCGAAATTGCAAGCCACCGTGGTCACTCCCGAGCCGCCCTTGCCGCCCAGGAACACCAGTACCTTCCCGCCTTCTTTACTGCCGACCCGAACAGATGGCCGGCGTGCTGCAGCCCGGCCCAGTGCTTCCATCAAGGCGCTCGCTGCAATCGGCTGTGGAAGAAACTCGCGCGCCCCCGCCCGCATGCAATTCATCAGCAGACCGGGGTCGTTTTGAAAAGAGTAGACCATCACGGTCACTGCGCTGTTTGCAGAGATCGCTTCCACCAGTTGCAGCGCGTATTGCTGATCGCTGTCCAGGTCGATCAAGACCACGTCATAGCTCTGGTCCAGTATGCGCGGCACATCGTTGAGCTTGCCCGGATAGGCGGTAAACTCCCGAACTGTCGTGATGTCTGATCCGGCCAGGGCAGTGGCGACGATTCTGCGTCGTTGATCGTGCGGGCCGATCAGTGCAACCGACAAAGAGCCTATGCTGGTTGTGCCTGAATCTTGTATTTGAGTCGCCATTCCGGGTTAAAACTCCTAGCTGCTTGCTTTCCTGACGTTGTTCAATCCGCGAGCAGTTCTAATCTTGCCTGCCGCACTGTTGCAAATCGTTCTCAATGTGCAAAGAAGGACATTAGCGCTCCAATCGCAATGGCCGGCGCGTAGGGCATCTTGTGCGCCTTTGGATTGGAGAGCGTCAACTCAGGATCGGCATGCATGCCGCGCTTCCTCCACCCGAAAATCAAATTGCCCGTGCCTGTAAATAACTCTCCCAGAAATCCCCCGATGGCAGCCCAGCCGATGGCCATAAATCCACCTACTATGCCGGTCATCACCAGTGCCATAATCAATTGTTTCGGACCCACCCATGCGCCAATGGCGGCGCACAGCTTCACGTCTCCCATGCCCATCCCGCCCATCCAGGCGAGAATCCCAAACAGCAATGCACCCAGCCCCATCCCTTCAAGGCTCTGGAGAATGCCAATTCCATGCCACCTCGCCGGCCCAAACGACATCGCAATTCCGGCCACTAGGAATGGCAGAACCAGCCAGTTGGGAATGCGCCGGCTTCGCAAGTCGGTGAAAGTTGCCACTGCGACGACGATCACAGTCGGCCACCACGCGATCGATTGCAACTCTGGCTCCCTTCATCTCCTCTGAAGACGCTTGACTGCTGTATGTATGCAATTGTCCATCCAAATCCTCATAAGTCAAGGACGTATTCTTTCAATACGTTACGAGGGTGTCGATTTCGGTCGGTGTACACGGGTGTTTACGGACTTTTGCCTGCGGTGAAGCGCGGCGTATACACTCGGCCGACGCCGAATCGATGTGCTCTACCTGTTGGCTGCAAACGGCGACAACGGCGAATGTTAACCGGAAGACCTGGCCCTTTTCACTCGTCAGAACTCAGTTTTTCTGCGCCAGTGCTCCTCTTGATTCCCACCGCTGGCGTTTTGTTCGCAGCCCTTGCGACGCCACCAACAAAGAGCGACAGTTTCCTCTCAAATAAAGCCAGCACCGTGAGGGAGCCTGTTAAAAACGCCAGATCCGGATCAACGGAGAGCGGGCCCCTTGCTTCGCCCCATTCCTGGTGTCACTTCTCTAAGTCTGCCTGCTCCTGCGCCGCGAACATACAATCCCCATAACTGAAAAAGCGGTAACCCATCCGGACGGCATGGAGGTATGCAGCCAAAACGTGCTCCCGGCCGGCAAAGGCGCTCACCAGCATCAACAGGCTCGATCGGGGCAGGTGAAAGTTGGTCAGCAATGCGTCCACCACTCCGAAGCGAAAACCCGGTGAAATGAAGATGTCCGTTGTGCCCGTGTGCTCCACCAGGGGACCATCTCCAGCTATTTGCGCGGCTGCCTCCAGTGTGCGAACTACCGTGGTGCCTACGGCCACGACGCGCCGGCCTTCGCGGCGGGCGCGGTTCACGGCTTCAGCGGTGGTTGCCGGTAGCGTGTAGTTCTCGCGGTGCAAGCGCACCTCGTCCACGTTTTCCACGCGCAATGGCGCGAAGGTGCCCAGGCCAACATGCAGCGTGACCCGCGCCACTTCCACGCCCGATGCGCCGATCGCTTCTAGCATCTCCGGAGTGAAGTGCAGACCTGCCGTCGGCGCAGCCACGGAACCGCGCTCGCGCGCAAAGACCGTCTGATAGCGCTCTCGGTCGACCTCCGCATCGTCACGGCGAATATAGGGCGGCAGCGGCATATGCCCGATCCGCTCCAAAGCAGCAAAAAAGTCCTGCACCGGGGCAAATCGCACAGTGCGCTCGCCAAACGCGCCACGTTCCAGCACCTCGGCCTCGAGAACCACTTCGCCTGAAGAGGCTGGAAACACCAGCCGCTCTCCCACGCCGACCTTTTTGCCGGGCTTCACCAGTGCGCGCCATGTGTGGTTGGCAACCGGTTCGGTGAGCAGTACCTCGACCAATCCGCTTGGCGCTTGCCGGTCGCGAACCACTGTCCGCTGCGCATAAAGCCGTGCCGGAATCACGCGGCTGTCGTTCAGTACGAGCAGGTCTCCGGGCCTGAGCAGAGAAGGGAACTCGCTGAACTGCGCATCGTGCAGCGTGCCCGTGCTGCGGTCCATCACCAGCATGCGGCTCTGTCCGCGCTGCTCCGGAGGTTCCTGCGCGATCAATTCCGGAGGCAATTCAAAATCGAAGTCCGCAACCCGCAACCCGCTCATTGCGCAGTCTTCCCAAAGTGCGCAAGAGCCCGCAAGCGCGCTCTTTCGAGCGCCGCATTCAACTCCTCGCGTTTGGCTTCAAACTCGTCCGTGGGCAAGTCGGCGGGAACGCGTGTCCATTGCGCCCAACTCACACAGATACGGGTGAACGGCTTCGGCACCAGGAAGCGATCCCATGAACGCATGGTCCAGGCTCGCTCTGGCTCCAGGTGGAATGCGCCGATCGGTGCACCCGTGAACTGCGCCAGCTTGATTGGCCCCATCTTCGTTTGATAGATCGGCCCACGAGGACCGTCGGCAGTGAAAATCGCTGTGCGGCCGGACTCGATCACCCGCGTCAGACCCATCAATCCCTCGCGCGCACCGCGCGAACTCGAGCCGCGCACCGCATCGAAACCAAACATCTTCAGGATGCGCGTGATCAACTCGCCATCGAAGCTGCGGCTGATCAGAATGACCGCGCCAGAGTGGCGGAAATACTGGGTGCAGGGCAGTACGCACTGGTGCCAGAAGCAGTAAATCTCCGCTCCGGCCTTCTGGCCATAAACAACCGGCGTCACGCCCTCCTCGGCAATCACTTCAAAGCGCCACGTGAAGCCCGTCACCCGCACCAGTGCCCACACCAGGCGCGGAACCACGGCCAGCACAAGTCGCTGGCCCAGTGAGAATCTGGGGCTGGCTTCGGTGGTCACTCAAGTGATTTTAGTGTAAGCACCCAGAATGCTTTGATGCTGCTCAGGAGTAACGCAGCCAGCGCATCAACTCGGGCAGCGTCGCGCGCTTTCCATACATCAGGATGCCCACGCGATAGAGCCTCGTCGAAACCCACAACACGCCGTAGATGCTCGCCACCAGCAGGGCAATCGAAACGGCGAATTGCCACACCGGAGGAATTTCAGATGCCATGCGCATGAACATGATGACCGGTGCAGTCGGTGGAAAGAGCGAAGCCGCCACCGACCAGAAAGAGTTGGAATCGTTGATCACCAGCAGGATGAGCGCAAAGCTCAGCCATGTGGGAGCCGCGGCCAGCGGCATATACATCTGCAGCTCCTGCTCCGTCTCGCATGTGGCGGCAAGACCCGCAAAAAGCGAGCTGTAAAGCAGGTAGCCGAGCACGAAGTACACCGGAAACAGCACAGCTTCCGTCCAGGTGACATGTACCGCAAAATCGCCGGTCATCAATGCAGCGGCAAAAGGCGAGAACAGAATCACAGCTCCGGCTACCAGCCAGATCGCGATCTGCGTCAATCCCACTGCGCCCACGCCGATCAGTTTGCCGGCCAGCAGGTCGCCCGGCTTGGCGATCGCCAGCATGACTTCGAAAATCCGCGACGTTTTCTCCTGGATAATCGAGCGTGCCACGTTCATGCCATAGATCATCGTCGTCATCGAAAGCAGAAAGGCCATCACGTAACCCTTCCAGAACGACGCCTGGGCGTTGCTTTTTACCACGCTGCCGTCTTTCTTTACCTGGAAGGTCTCGATCGAAACCCCGTTCACCAATGCATCCGCGGCATTCCGCTTCATCCCGCCGCTGGTCAGCCCTTCATCCAGCATGGCGTGGTTCAGAGCGGATTTCATTCGATCCATGGTGATAAAGTCCCCGGCCGACTGTGAGGTGTACGTTGCAGTGGGCGTTGCTCCCGCAGGCGTATCCACCCAAAGTACTCCGTCGAGAGTTTTGGACTCTAGTTGCTTCAACAGCGTCGCCCGTTGATCCGGTGTCGCCGGTGCAACCACGTCAACCTTTGCCTTGGCTTCCTTGTCGCCCACCAGTTGGTTGCGAATTTCGTTGGCCAGCACCGGGTCAGAAGCGGCAACAGCCATGTGCCGGTTCGCTCCGATCCCAAGGCTCGACAGATAACCAACCCCTACAACCAAGGCAAAGACTGCCGGCAGGCCTACGGTGGTCATCCTGAATGCCCGCCCGCGCACCTGCTCCATATACTCGCGCCTGGCGATGAGAAGCATGTTACGCATCGGCCTTGCCTCCCACGGTCTGAATAAAAATCTCTTCAAGCGAAGGCTCGACCAGTTCGAAGCGGTAGATGGTAGCAACGGCCGAAGCCTCCTGCAGAAGCTTTTGCGCGTTGCCATGCGGCTTCAACCTGATCTCTGCATGGCCTGAGTAGTTCTTGGCATCTGCAATCTCAATGCTATTCAAAAAAGCGGAGCTTCCTTCGAACTCCACAACCACATGGTTGCGTTCGTAGCGCGATTTGATCTCGCGCATCCTGCCCGCCAGCACCGCTTCGCCATTGTTGATCAGGCAAATCGAGTCGCACAGTTTCTCCACCTGGTCCATGCGATGGGTCGAGAACAGGATGGCTTTGCCCTGGTCTTTCAACTCCAGCAATGTGCGCTCCAGCAGTTTGGCATTCACGGGGTCCAACCCGCTAAAGGGCTCGTCCATTACGATCAGCCCCGGATCATGCAAGAGCGATCCGATGAATTGAATCTTCTGTTGCATGCCCTTGGACAGTTCTTCCGTCTTTTTTCCCAGCACGTCATCAATCTCAAGACGCTTCGTCCAGTCGTTTGCTCTTTTGCGTGCCTCTTCTTTCGAGAGCCCGTGCAACTCGCCGAAGAAGACCAGTTGCTCCAGCACCTTCATCTTCTTGTAGAGCCCGCGTTCTTCCGGCAGATAGCCAACCCGCTCCAGGCTTTTGCGCTCAAACGGCTGATTGAAGAGGTTCACCTGCCCTGAATCCGGCAACGTAATCCCCATCATCATACGGATGGAACTGGTCTTGCCCGCCCCATTCGGACCCAGTAGCCCAAACATCTGGCCCGCATCGATTGAGAGGCTCAAATCGCGCACAGCAACCTTGTTCTCGTAGGCTTTGGTTACTCCCGCGAGTTCAACAACTGGCATGGATTCTCCTGCCGCTCTGATTTGGAACCGGGTGACGAGGGACCACGGGCACGGGTCTCCACTGAAGTCTAGCAAAGCATGGCTGCGCACTCTGCCTGCCGTTCCACCTCTGGCGTAATGCGGCGTTGTCTAGCTGTGCTTGTTATATTCCGGGGTTCCGGCAATCGACAGTGCGCTCTTCTTGTCCCCGTGAATGTACCAATAGCACCAGTCCGTCTCGTGAACCGGTGTTTCCGGGGGCGCCATCATGTCCCGATACGAAACCCGGCCGTAGAGAAAGATATTCTTCTCCCAAAGTTCGATCCGCTCAAACTCTTCCGTGGTCTTGCAGACGGAGCGCACATCATCCCGCCCGAATGTCTTGATGGCTACTGACTCGCTCGGAAGCAGAACGATCGGCTCGGGACGTGCCGCCGGTTTTGCGCCTTCGTATTCGGGCGTGGCCGGCAGGTTGGTCTCATCCACTGCAACCTGCACGTGATCCATCAGCCCAACAATTCTCGCCGGCGAACGGCCGCGGTTGGTGGCCATCAATCTGAAACTGTTTTCCTTGGTCAGGGATGGCTCAACCCGTACCACGATCCAGGGCCTCTCCGAACTAATCATGGCTTGCGTCTGGGCGAGCGCGGATTGCGCGGTCTCGAGCGCCGCTTGCGCCGTGGCCGTACCTGCTTCTGTGTGCCGTTCAATCTTTTTCAGCATGCTGAGAAAAAGCATGATGCCCACATACCCCAGCACCGCGAGCACAATGTTCGCTCCCCACGCCACACGCTCACGCCAGGTCCAGGGCGGAACGACTGGCGCCGGTGGATTTACGATGATTTGCGGCGCCGGGCTTGCAGCGGGAGTTTCATCGGCAATCGGATTGGCCGGCGTCGCTGCCGGCTTCTTGACTATATTGGCGCTGGAACCGCTCGATGCCTGCGCGAAAATTGGCGCGGACACGGGTGCAAACACTAACAATAAAAGGAGCACCGCCGATCGCCATGGCATGATGAAAGAAATATATCAGTTCAGCTCAAGTTATTCGGCATTACCGGAGGAACTGTATCGAGTTCAGTATCAAACACAAACGTCTCTTCCCGGATTCCCAGAATGAAATGCAATCAGAGCGTCTCTGCGTGAAGCCTCAGGCAGATGCGGAGTTGATGCTCTCCGGCTCGAATACCAGGTCCGGTTCGGCAATCCGGATGAGGCGATGCAGATAGGCTCGCGAGATGCCAAGACTGCGTGCAGCCAGGGTCTTGTTTCCGTTATTCTCCCGCACAGCATCCATCGCCAATCTCACCTTATAATCGCGAAGCTGGCGCTCAAACGAACCCTCGGGATTGTACTCGCCGATGTCGATGACCTTGTCCGCGTGCACATGCAGCGGCAGATCCTCAGGCCGAATCGTTTTGCCGGGAGCGAGAATGATCGCCCTCTGAATCGCGTTTTCTAACTCACGCACGTTGCCCGGCCAGGTGTAGCTCTGCAGCATCATCATCGCTTCGTTTCCAATTGCGTCCATCGGCTTTTGGAACAATTCCGAATAATGCGTCAGATAATGCATGGCGATCTGCGGAATGTCTTCCACATGATCAGCCAGTGCCGGCGAATTGATCCTCATTACATTGATGCGGTAGTAAAGATCCTGGCGGAATTTACCTTCTGATACGAGCTTGGCCAAATCCTGGTGCGTCGCAAAAATAAGGCGCGCGCGCAATGGGATCAGGCGATTGCTGCCCAAACGGCTGAACTCCATCTGCTGCAACACGCGCAGCAGCTTGACCTGGGTGTAAAGGCTCAAATCTCCGATTTCATCAAGGAAAAGCGTACCGTCGCGCGCCTGCTCAAAGTAGCCTTCGCGCGCTCCCACCGTGCCGGTAAATGCGCCCTTTTCGTGGCCGAACAGCTCGGCCTCAATCAGTGTTTCCGGAATGGCTCCGCAGGAAACAGCCACGAATGGACGATCAGAACGAGAACCAAGGTTGTGAATGGCGCGTGCAATCAGTTCTTTGCCGGTGCCGCTTTCGCCGGTCACCAGAACCGAGGCATTCAAATCGGCCACGCGGTGCACCAGTTGATACACCTGCCGAATCTGCTGGCTCGATCCGATCAGCCGGTCGCAACTGCTCACGGCTTCAATGCGCTGATGTACGGTCTGAAGCTGCCGCTTGAGCGAGGAGTTCTCGCTCGCCCGGCAGAGCATTGCTTTCAATTCCCGAATCGAGGGAGGTCTGCGGCAGTAGCCGTAAGCTCCCAGCCTGACCAGTTCCACCGCGGTTGAACGAAGGCCGTCATCCGCCATCACCACCGACGGAACCTGCGAAGCAATCACGCGGCGCGCGACCTCGATCCTGTCTCTTATCGATACATTGTTTGAATTCAGATCAAGAAGAACGACGTCGCATTCCCCCGCTTCCACAAGCACTTCGACTTCATCCGCATCCAACGCCCGTCGAATCTGATATTCCTTCCCTAATGCCGAAGAAAGAAGGGGTTGCAGCGCGCCGTCTTCTGAAAGCAGGCCAATCCGAATCATAAGTAGTCTGTCTCTTTTCCTTCTGCGCCACCTGAGAACCCGCGCAGTGATACTCCCTTGGGGACTCGTTACGGCCTATTCGACAGCACACTCGAAGGGTTTCAAAGTATGCCGGGATGCCTCTTGCGGGAAACACGTCCAAGTTAATCCAAATAGGCTATTAACTTCATCAAAGACATCTCGTCTCGTGATTCTGATCGGTGCATTCGCTTGGGTCAATACCACCTTGGTGTAACGCCTGAGGTTACCGGAACAAGGAGCCCTGAGGCTGCTTGGCTTCTGGCCCGAATCACTCGCAAGCTATTCCTCACACGCACTTTACGCAGCCTTGGGAAATTCATGCCAAGCATGCCGTTCGCTGATTGTAATGATCGACTGCCAGCATCATAACCTGAGCCCGTCGAAATAGTGAAGCAGGAACATATCGCGTATCGAACCGCGTGATTCTTCAGTAACAGTACTAGCGGTTTAGTACTTACAATCACACTTCCGCGAACCTTGCTCCCCGGGTAATGTATTGACTATGGAAGCCACATCAGCCGAACAGGCGCCTCTGCCAGCATTTACCAGCCCGACAGGAACAATCAATCCGTGGTTACGCATCTTTAACCACATCTTCTCCCGGCACCTGACGAACATTGTGCTCCTGCTGATGCTGCCGATGCTGCTTGTGCCCACCCTGAGCCTGGGAAGAACGCTGCTCGTCGATCCCGACATCTGGTGGCACCTCGCCGACGCCCGCTTCCTCTTCACCACCCATCACTTCATCCAGACGGACCCCTATTCGTTTACCGTCGTCGGACAACGCTGGCTCAATTGGGAATGGCTCGGCGAACTGCCGTTCTGGTTCGCATTCCAGTCCATGGGGCTTAGAGGGATTTACCTGATCACCTGGCTGGCACTCGGCGCCAATGTCCTGTTTGTCTACTGGCGGGGATACCTGACAGCGCGCCATGCCGGGGCCGCGTTTTGGGCGGCAGGCATTGCCTTGTTCCTGATGGCCGTGAACGCCGGCCCCCGCATGATCGCCTTCGCCTACCTCGCCATGTCGGCAGAAATGGCCATTCTTGAAGCGGCCGATCGTGGCCACAAAAAGCTGGTGTGGCTGCTCCCGCCCCTCTTCTGTTTGTGGATCAACCTGCACGGAACCTGGTTCATCGGTCTTTGCCTGCTCGCGCTCTACATTGCGTGCGGCATGTTTCCTCTCAAGTTGGGCTTGTTTGAGCAGGAGGCCTTTGCTCCCAACGACCGCAACCGCCTGTTGGCCGTCCTTGGCGCCACTGTGGTCTTGCTGCTGGTGAATCCATACGGCTGGCGGTTGCTGTGGAACCCCATCGACATGATGCTGAACCAGAAGGTAAGTGTCGCCACCATCACCGAGTGGCAGCCGATTGTTCTTTCCTCACTTGAAGGCAGAGCGGCATTGGTCGCCATTGTCCTCATGATCATCGCGAACTGCCTTCGCGGCAGGAAGTGGAAGGTCTACGAAATGGCGATTGTCTTTCTTGCATGGTACGCGGCCATCGCGCATCACCGCTTCACCTATCTCGCCGCGATCCTGACTACCCCCATGCTGGCCCGCGATATCCAGCGGAGCTTCTGCACCGAGTCGGATGAAAAGACCATCCCGGCGATGAACGCGGCTATCATCGCAGCCGCGGTGGGCGTGATGGTGTGGATGTACCCCTCCGAAGCCACTCTCAAGGACATGCTTGCCAAGATGTTTCCCCTGCAGACGATTGCGCGGATTCAACCCTCGTGGCGAACGCTGGATTGGGATTATGTCGGCGGCATGATGGACTTTCAATCCAAACCGAATTTCATGGATTCCCGATTCGACAGCTTCGAACATCACGGCGTAATGCAGGACGAGGGAAGAATTATGGACCTCAATGATTCCTTGGAGCTGATGGAGAAGTACCGCATCGATCACGCTCTTTTGCTAGACAGCATGGGTCTTTCTTACTTTCTCCAGCACACGCCTGGCTGGCGCGTCGTGACGCGGGAAAAGGCCTGGGAAGGCAATTACATTCTGTACGCAAAAGATCCTGGAGCGGCCGCGCCCGCTTGTGTCCCGGCCCAAACGGCCAGTCAACATTGAGCGAATGATCGGTTGGATCGCTCTCGAATCCCTTGGCTCCAGAAGGCGTGCTGCAGTTTTTGGGTCGAACTTTTCTTTTGAACTGTGTAACATCCGTCGATTTCCGGTCAAAACTTTTCCGATAACCCGAAATAGGTGATATGCATCACAAATTCTGCAGACGATTAATGAAACGATAGGATTCGTTCGTCGCGCCTCTGAAACAAGCCGCACTTGCTGTCTCTCTTCTGGCGCATGGAGAATTGAAGTGAAGCTCGACTCCTCAGCTTTTGTTGCAGATCGTGAGTTGCTTGAGGCGCTGGAAAAGCAATCCACGCGCGTCGCCTGCGAGGAAGACCGTGTTCTTTTCACGCAGGGCGAATCGCCCAGAGGCCTCTACATTCTCAAAGGCGGAGGAGCAAGGCTATCGATGACCTCGCCGACCGGCGATATGGTCATGTCGATTCCGGTTTCGCCTGGGTCATTGCTGGGTTTGCCCGCGCTCATCGGAAATCAGCCCTACTCGCTGACTGCAAAGGCCCTCAAAGGAGCCGAACTGAACTTCGTGACCCGGGCCGACTTCTCGCGCCTGATGCTCGGCGAGCCCCGGTTGTCGCTCAGCATACTGCGCGTCCTCGCAGCCGAGGTCCGCACCGCGCGCTTCGCCATATCGGAGTTCTGAGGCGGCCGGTGCAGCACGCAGCACACCGTGAACCAATGAATTAGCATCCAGAGTGTGCCCGGCCTCGATACCCCAATCATGTACGTGCGCGGCGTGGGCCCGCGCCTGGCGGAAATGCTCGCCGCCAAAGGCATTCTGACCGCCGAAGACCTCCTCTACCACCTCCCTTTTCGCTACGAGGATCGCCAGAATCCCCGCAGCCTCGACGAGCTGAAACCCGGCGAAACGGCCAGCATCATCGCCGAGGTGCGCGGAGCCGCCCTGCTGCGCACCCGCCGCATGCCGCTCTTCGAACTCACAGTCGGTCAGGGTCGCCACGCCCTCAAGTGCATCTGGTTCCACGCTTCTTACCTTGAAGGCAAGTTTCACGCCGGGCAAACCGTGGCCCTCTACGGCAAGGTCGAGCCATCGCGCTCCACCAGCAATCTCAAAATGATCCAGCCCCAGTTCGAATTGCTGCCCGACGCCACTGACGACGCCGAAACTCGCCTCCTCGAAGTGGGCCGCATCACCCCAGTCTATGAGTCGCTCGGCGGAAGCAGGCTGGCCTCGCGCTGGCAGCGCAAAGTCATCTTCAATCTCCTTGAGTCCATGCGCGGTGCGATGCCCGAGTGCCTTCCGCAGGCCATGCTCTCCCGCCTCGACCTGCCGGCCCGCGAAACGGCCCTCCGCGAGGTTCATTACCCGCCAGAAGGCACGTCGCTTTCGCAGTTGCAGGCTTCTGCCACGCCTGCCCACCGCCGCCTCATCTTCGAAGAGTTGTTCTTCCTTGAACTGGGCCTCGAACTCAAGCGCCGCCGCATGCGCGAGCGTCCCGGCATCGGCTTTGCGACCACTGACAAGGTGCGGGATGCCATCCGCGAGGTCCTGCCTTTCCACCCGACCGCAGCGCAGAAACGTACCCTCGGCGAGATCGTATCCGACATGCGCCAGCCCAGCCCGATGCGCCGCCTGCTTCAAGGCGATGTCGGCTCAGGCAAGACGATTGTTGCTTTGCAAGCAATGCTCGTCGCCATGGAAAACGGTTACCAGGCCGCCCTCATGGCTCCCACCGAAATTCTAGCCACGCAGCATTTTCTCGCCGCGCGCAAATTGCTCGAGCGGTCTTCGCGCCGTTATCGCATTGTTCTCCTCACCGGCTCGCTGGATGAGGATCGCAAGCGCGCCAATCGTGGCCTCATCAATGGCGGCGAAGCCCAACTCATCATCGGCACGCACGCAC
The DNA here is from genome assembly GCA_963800145.1 of uncultured Acidobacteriaceae bacterium. GTDB lineage: Bacteria > Acidobacteriota > Terriglobia > Terriglobales > Acidobacteriaceae > Telmatobacter. The sequence goes on from CAWCZX010000003.1 coordinate 2,220,234, forward strand.
TCATTGAGGAAAAAGTTGAATTCGATCGCCTCGGTCTCGTTGTTGTCGATGAGCAGCACCGCTTCGGCGTCCTGCAGCGCTTTCGCCTGATGAAGAAGCCCAATCAGGCCGAGCCCGACATGCTCGTCATGACCGCGACTCCCATTCCCCGCACCCTGGCCCTTTCGCTCTATGGCGACCTCGACGTCAGTGTGCTCGACGAACTGCCTCCCGGCCGCACGCCCATCGTCACCCGCCGCGTCCCTGGTGAGCGCTCCGACGAAGTTTGGGAGTTCCTCCGAAAGCAGGTAGGAAAGGGCCGGCAGGCTTACATCGTCTATCCCGTCATCGAAGGTGCCAAAGACGACCAGCCCGAGCTGGATTTCTCCCACGACGCCCCCGAGGTCGGCTCCGAAGCCGTCAAAGCGGCGCAGCCTGCATCGGGTAAGTCCGTCCGCAAAGGCAAAACGCCGGGCCTGTTCGCCGGGGCCGACCTGTCGTCATTGCCCCCTTCTCGAAATGCCAGTTCAAAAAGCAAAACAGCAGAGCTGAAATCTGCGGTCGACATGTACGAGAAACTGCGCACCGGTCCTTTCGTCGGCTTGCGCGTTGGCCTGCTGCACGGCCGCCTTGACGCGGATGAGAAGGAAATCATCATGCGCCGTTTCCAGCGCGGAGAAATCGATGTCCTTGTTGCCACCACCGTCATCGAAGTTGGCGTCGACGTGCCCAACGCGACCGTCATGGTGGTCGAACACGCCGAGCGCTTCGGCCTCGCACAACTGCATCAGTTACGCGGTCGCGTCGGTCGCGGCGCCGCGAAAAGCTATTGCATCCTCATCACCGGCACGCGCGTCTCGCCGCTCGCGGAAGAACGGCTCAATGCCATGGTCCGCACCCAGGACGGATTTGAACTCGCTGAGTTGGACCTTTCCATGCGTGGCCCCGGCGAGTTCTTCGGAACCCGTCAGGCAGGACTCCCTGACTTCCGCGTTGCCAACCTCCTGCGCGACCGCCAATTACTCGAGCTGGCCAAACACGAAGCTGTCCGCTTCGCCAATGGGAATACGGAAAAGGGCAGGGAAGCCGAAGTTACTGAAACTGAGCGCGCCCGCGTCTGGGCCCGCCTCAAGGATGCGTGGCAGCGCCGATACGGCCTCGTCGAAGCTGGCTGAAAAATGAAATGAGTTGTATTCGATTCCGCGCGCAATTAGCGCCCAGTTAACTTGCCGGTTCCCCACCTTCGTTGCTTTTTTTATCGCCCCGAAGGTGGGAAATCTAATGGCTGTAATTTTATCTATGTCAGACTGCTCATCTTATGCGGACCAAAGCTGGTCAGACGCTCCCCCGCAGCTTCTCAGTCTCTCGCTTCCGCCAGCACCGGAACCCGCCGCAATACCGCGGTCAGCCCCAGCGTCATCACAACCACGGCCGGCCCCGCAATCAACAGCCACGCTGCCATCGCCTGCCCTGCGATGCTTCCTGAAGCCCATAGCATTTGCGCCGGCGAACCGTGCATTAGGCTCGCGCCCTGTTGCTGTCCCGAAGCAAAAAGCCATCCGCCCAACCGCACAAAGGGAAGAATCAGCAGCACCTGCAGAGGCATCGCTACATAGTTCGCCACTTGGATTGCAGGCAGGTTCAGCTTCAGCGTCAGCGCCACCATAAAGCAGAGAGCCGTCGGAATCCCTACCACGGGAAGGCAGCCGATCGCGAAGCCCAGGGCAAGCGTCAGAGCCAGCCGGCGCGGAGAAATCCCCTGCCGCAGCCAGGCTGCTGCTTGCCTCTCGCGCGTATTGAGCCATCTGCTGATCATTGCCTTCAACTTACCTGTACGATGTTCGGGAGCCTTTGGATTCGCGTAAATTTCCTATGAACGAACCAAACCCGATACTCGCCCCGAGCATATGTCTAATTTGAGTCTTTGGATGTACCACCTTTGTAGTATTCGGACTCACTGAAGTGGAATATCCGGTGCCGTCTTGTTCCCTCTATAAAAGGTCATCTTCACAAGTACCGAGGGGGTCGGAAGAAGGAGCGTTGCTTCTTCCGTCAGGGAGTGTGGAATTGCTGCCCATTCCCTGGCCCCGGCCACCAACGGCCCCCATTTACCTATTTAAAGACACCAGGCCCCGCCCCCGCATCGCCGCCAGCACCTGCTCCACCTTCCAGTCCAGCGCCGCGGTCCCATCGACTGTCACATCGGCATTAACCGCCGAAGGCCGCACATATTGGATGCTCGATGGACGCACTGTCGCCTCGTATTGTCGTCGCACCGACTCAGCCGTTCGTCCTCGCTGCTCCGTGTCCCGCTTGAGCCGCCGGTCAAAACAGACCCCATCCGGAGTGTCCACATACACGCGCAACTGGTACAACGGCAGCAATTCAGAGTAGTAGAGCGCAAACAGCCCCTCGACCAGTACAAACCCACCTGCCCGCACTGTCTCCGTTTGCTTCGGAATTCGAATGTAGGTTGAGAAGTCGTAGAGTGGCCGCTCAATTGCCTCGTTCCGTGTCAACGCTGCCACATGCCTCGCCAGCAGAGAGCTCTCAATCAGCGACGGGTCATCGAAGTTCTGCCGCGCCCGCTCCGCCAACGGCAAATGAGAAAGGTCACGATAGTAATTATCGAGAGGGAAGTGGACTCCCTCCAGTTCGCGCGCCAACTCAACGGCCAGCGTCGTTTTTCCTGAACCCGACGCTCCGGCAATTCCCATCACTACGGGAGGAAACGGCAGCCTCATCCCGTGCCCCGCGTCAATCATCTCGTCCTGCTCAAGCCTCCGCTTCCAGCAGTGTCGCAATCCAGACGACCAGCCGCTCCAGCAGGCTCGAGAGTCGCCGCTCCACCAGGCGCGCCGTCTCGAAAACCTCCTCGTGGCTCAATCGCTGCGTGCCCAGTCCCGCGGCCAGGTTGGTAACGCATGAAATCCCCAGCACTTCGATTCCCATGTGGCGCGCCACAGTCGTCTCCGGCACCGTGGACATGCCCACCAGGGTAGCGCCCATAGTCCGAAACGCCCGAATCTCCGCCGGCGTTTCAAAACTCGGCCCGCTCACAGCCACGTAGACGCCCTCTTCCAGGGCCAGCCCGTCGTCGGCAGCCGCCTGGTGGGCGAGCTCCCGCAATCGCTTCGAATACGCCTCGGTCATGTCAAAGAAACGCAGTCCCGTGCCCTTCCGCGTGGCGAAGCGCGGCTCATTGGGCCCCACCAGCGGATTCCATCCCATCATGTTGATGTGGTCGGCAAGCAGCACGAGCTGCCCAGGGTGATAGGTATGGTCGATGCCCCCCGCCGCGTTCGTCAGCACCACGGTCTCGACCCCCAGCATTCCCAGAACCCGCATCGGAAACGTCACTTGTGCCGGAGAATAGCCCTCGTAAAAGTGCACGCGCCCCTGCATCAGGATGACCGGCGCCCCACCCAATCGCCCCGCAATCATTCGTCCTGAGTGGCCATCCACTGTCGATTGCGGAAAATGCGGAATGTCGCGGTAAGGCACAATGACCGCTTCGGTCACCGCGTTGGCGCCTGCGCCCAGTCCCGAGCCCAGCACAACTCCTACGCGAGGAGACAGACCGCCCAGCTTGCCGCGCAGGAACTTTGCGGCCTCAATCACCTCATCGAAGTAGGTCATATCTTTTCCTGAGAAGATGCTCTTGCACATTCTACAGGCTGCGTTGCAACCCAACCGGTGCACCCGCATCAGGATAGAGTTAATCTGGGCTCACGCAAACGCGCGTCTGACTCGATGGAGGTCTTGTGAAATGTGCCGGAATATCAAAATGCTCTTCAACTTCGATCCACCCGTCACCGACGAAGAAGTTCGTGCGGCATCGCTTCAGTTTGTGAGGAAGATCAGCGGATTTACAAAACCGTCCAAGGCCAACGAAGCGGCATTTCTCGCCGCTGTCGATGAAATCACCCTCATCTCTACCCGGCTGCTTGCTTCGCTCGAAACCAATGCCGCGCCGAGGACCCGCGAGGAAGAAGCAGCGAAGGCAAAGGCCCGCGGCGCATTGAGATTCCGCGACCGCGAAGGCGCCGCATGAAGCAGATTGTAGCTGTCATTTTCGGATTGGGCCTTGTCTGCAACGCCTTGCTCTTCGTCCCACAAGTCGTAGCAGTCTGGCGCAAGAAAAGCGATGAAGGCATATCGCTCATCACCTTCGGTGGCTTCAGCGTACTGCAGGCCATCGGCATCATCCATGGCCTCTATCAGCAGGACCTCTCACTCATCCTCGGCATGGCCGCGAGCCTGCTCAGTTGCGGCACCGTTACATTCCTAACCTTCTTCTATCGCGTACGCCGCAAACGTGCCGCAATAGGGGCCTAAGCGTGCGGTTTGCCGAGGAGATTGGCGCGCATGGGTTGGTTTTGTGGATGGATTCGGAAATCTCCATAGAGTAGTTCTCGTAGGATTGGGGTCGGACGCAGATACCAGCTCGCCCAGGAGAGCGGCGTATCGCCATAGGCGTCCTTGGCGTCGACCGTTGCGCCCGCATCGATCAGAAGCCGGATCGTCTCCACTTCACCGAAGGCGGCCGCGCGATGAAGCGGCGTTTCGCCTTTGGTCCGGCAGTCCCGCATAAAGCCGCCAGTCTCCATTCCGGGCTTCGTCACGGCATTCGGATTTGCTCCATGCGACAGGAGCACAACCAGAACGCGGTCGTATACAAGGCGGTCTGTCTTGCAAAGTGCGGCGTGCAGTGCGGTCTCGCCCGTGCCCTCCAGGGTTTGGTTGACCTGCGCACCCTGCTCCAACAGAAACTTGCACAGCCGCCAATGCCCGTGGTAAGACGCGGCATTGAGACCAAAGTTCTCTCCCATCGATTCGAGCAATTCCCCGCGCGATAGAAGGAACCGGATGGCGCTGACGTCTCCGTAGTATGCGCAATGCTGTATGAGAGAGACACCGTTTTCATCTTTGAAGTCCGCGGAATATCCAGCGGAAAGCAGGTCAAAGACCAACTCGCTGCGGCCATCGTAAAACTCGGTCAGCATTTTGTTCGGCTGGGGCGGTGCCATCGTGACAATCCTCCGATGGAAATCCTATCCCAGAAACGGTCCCGCAACCGAAGCTGAAATCAGGTTCGCCGTGATTCCCGTCTGCGCCTCATCGTATCAATCAGCAAGGCCAAACGCAATGAGCATAAACCAGTAAATCCCTCTCGCTGTGGGATTCACTTGTCATGCGAAAGATCCTGGCTCACCTGGTAGTGGCCAGGAGTCCCGGTCACCGCAATCGGGATCACCGCGCCGGCATGTTTCTTCTTGAAGAAAACAGCAAACGGCTTGAGCAGCGCCGACTTGAACCCCGTCGTCACGTGCGAGACATCCGACTTCATTTTGAGATTGCCAACCAGGTGAACTGACTCGTCGTCAAGATTGAACGTACCGCCGAGATCGGCCCGGGCACCGCTGACTTCAAATGTGATCTGCTTCGTTGCAACGATGCCGTCGCGAATTGTGGCTGGTCCCTTCAGGGAAGACAGCGCGTCTGCAGTTGCACTGGAATCCCGGTCGCTCTTGCCCGAATCGGAATCGGGCGACTTGATACCTTGCGCGCGCAGGCTGAATGCCGACAGACTTCGCTCCGTCTCTCGATCGGATACGTGTCCCGCCGGCACGTCAAAGACTCCGTTCACACGAAGACGCTGAAGAAATCCCGCTCCGTCTCCGGTGGGTCCCACATACGCGTGACCATGTAACGCAACAGGTCCTGTGATCGGAACTCCGTCATGGACGAAGATCCGCAGAATATCTTGCGTTCGCCCCCTCTCGGCTTTGAAGTCGATGTTTGCGACTTTCGGCGCGCCGGCCACCGATCCCGACGCATGAACAAAAGTTTCTCCGCTCTTGGCCTCGACATCTTCAAGAGCGACGTCGCCATTGTTCCCGTTCACCATGCAGCGAATGTTCGCGGCCACCGGCGTGGGCTCGCCCTGTCCCTCGGCGAAATCGGGAGTGAACGACTCGGCCTCAGCCTGCATGGCCGATAGCCGGCCACTGAACTGTCCGGATGAAGAGAGCGTTCCGCGAAGGTCGCCCAGATCGCGCAGCCTTACAGACGAAAAATTAAAGCTGCCTGAGACCGGGGTCGCTCCAACATCCTTTGCGTTGAGCGGTCCGAAACTTCCTCGCGCCAGAATGTGGCCGTCGGGTTTCGCGTTCTCCATGTCCACCGCGTAACTGACTGCCTGCCCTTTATGCAAATTTTGGATCTGCAGTTCGCGAATCGGAAAGGATAAACGCTTTCCGTCGTCGTACATCACGTCAAGCAATGAATTGTGGGCCTCGAACCGCTCGATCATGGTGTCCGGCCCGGTAAAATCCGCGCTGCTGCCCGACGGGAAATTCTCTCGCATGGCGCGGCTACCGACGGCAGGAACAATGATATGCAATCCTGTGACGTCCACAAGTTGCACTCTCTGGCGCAGCATCACAAGGTCGCTCCAGCGTCCCTGCACAAACAACGTCTCCACGGTACCCAAAGGAGGCAGATCTGGCGCGGATTTACGACGCAGGATGATGCCCGTGGCCATGAAGCCGGGATTGGGAAAATAGGTGCGGTGATAACGGGTGATCTTCACCTGGCTGGCAAAGACATCTTCGAGCAGGGGATGAATCTTGCGATAACGATAAGGCCAGTTGGCGCTGACGAAGTAAAAGCCGACTGCCAGCACGATGAACCCAAGAACCGCGCCGCATATCCCAATCATTCTTCCGCGCCGTGATTTGTGTGGAGGAGATACCTTCGCAGGCGGAAAAGTGGTTGCGGTTGCGGAGTCTTGCTGCAGCATGGCGGTCACCGAGAACGGCCTTCGTGGAGGCTTCAGCGAAGGCTTGCCCAGTTCTCAGGAGATCGTACCCCGAGTCACTAAAGCACTCTCATTGGAAGCAGAATGCGCGACGGAACGTTGCCTAATAGATGATTCTCATTCCTGCCGTGTGCTATCCCAGAAACATCCCTGCAATCGAAGCCGAAATCAGGTTGGCCATTGTCCCCGCGAACATCGCCCGCACGCCGAGGCGCGCAAGGTCGTTGCGCCGCTCCGGTACCAACGCTCCAATACCGCCGATCTGCATCCCGATTGATCCCAGGTTCGCGAACCCGCACAGCGCAAACGTCGCAATCGTAAACGAGCGCGGCAACAGCGTCGCTTTCTCCGCGCCAAGTGCGATGTAGGCCACTACTTCATTCAGTGCCATGCGCGTACCCAGCAAGTTTCCGATTGCCCTGCAATCCTGCCACGGAATTCCGATCAGCCACGCCACCGGCGCACCCACAAATCCAAGTATCTGCCCCAGGCTCCCCGGAACCCAGTGCAGTCCCGCATGCATGTGCACCCAGCCCAGCAGGCTATCCAGCAACGCCACCAGCGCGAGGAAACTGATCAGCATGATGGCCACATTCAGAGCCAGCTTGCCGCCGTCGATGGTGCCGCGTGCAATCGCGCCAATCAGGTTTTCGTCTTTGTGCAATTCGTCTTTCGGAATTACGACTCGGCCCTCAGTCGCGGGCACAGCGGTCTCCGGAACCAGCATCTTCGAGATCAGAATCGTTCCCGGCGAAGTCATGATCACCGCTGCCAGCAAATGCTTGGCCGCCACGCCCTGCGCGATGTACATGGCCATGATGCCGCCCGACACATGCGCCATCCCGCTGGTCATAATGGTCATCAATTCGCTGCGTGTGGCCTTTGACAAAAACGGCCGGATCGTCAATGGCGCCTCCGTCTGCCCCATAAAGATCGACGCGGCCACATTCATGCTTTCCGCGCCGGAGATGCGCATCGTCTTCAGCATCACCCACGCCAGCGCGCGAATAATAATCTGCATTACGCCGATGTGGTAAAGCACCGCAAAGAACGCCGAGATGAAGATGATCGTCGGCAGCACCTGAAAGGCAAAAATGGAGCCGAGCGAAGTATTCGGCGTGCCCAGCGCGCCAAACAACACCGTGGTGCCCGCGGCCGTTGAGGCCAGCATCTTGTTCACCACGTCACCCGCCCAGGTCATCGCTCGTTGACCGTAGTCGAAGCGCAGCACGATGAAGGCAAAAATGATTTGCAGGCTCAATCCCCATGCCACCGTGCGCCAGCGGATATGCCAACGGTCCGTTGAACCAAGCCACGCCGCCAACAGTACGGCCAATATCCCCAGCACCCCCGTATATCGATCCAACCGGAATCTCCTTGAGACAGCCGAGCCTCTTGCCCAGTATCCAGCCTCACGCTCGTGCCCGAAGTTCCAGAGTGCTCTTTCCTTGAGCGATGCATTCACTTGAGAACAAGAAAGCAAGGAACTGAAGACCGCAGGTTAGAAGCTGCTTTTCAACTACCTTACAGCATTCTTCAAGTACTGCTCCGCGATCTCGCGCGTAAAGACGCGGCTCACCAGCGGCACAGCCTTGGGCGCGGTGTCAGATATCACAATGGCGCCTTTGACCAGTTCGACCGCCTCGGGAAGCATTTCGGCTTTTGTGGCATACAGAGTTGCCAACGGCTGTCCTTGCTCCACCTTCGCGCCGCGCCGCGCGTAGAAGGCAATCCCCGCATGCGGGTCCACTGGCTCTCCCGCCTTTTCGCGCCCTGCCCCCAGACGCTGCACCGCCCAGCCCAGGGCGGTCGTATCCATCTCCGCAACGTGGCCAGTTCTCCACGCCTCGAGCACTTCCGTTGCCCCCGGCTTGTGGAACCCCTGCAGATCATCGAAGACCGAAACATCCCCGCCTTGCGCCGCCACCATCTCCAGGAACACGCGCAGCGCCGAACCATCGCACAGCGCCGTCTCGGCCATTGCATAGCCTTGTTCCAATGTCTTCGCTTTTCCGCCCAGAGCGATCATCCATCCCGCCAGCCGCAGCGACAACTCACGCAGATCCTCGCTGTGCGGTGGACGCTCTCCGCGCAGCAATTCAACGCATTCCACCAACTCGATCCAGTTACCGGCCATCTGGCCGAGTGGCTGCCCCATGTCAGTCATCAGGGCCACGGTGTGGGTTCCGGCGGCCTCGGCCGTTACCACCATGAGCGAGGCCAGGTACTCGGCGTCCTCCCGCTTGCGCAGAAAGGCCCCTGAACCCGTCTTCACGTCCAGGACCAGTGCATTCAGCCCCGCCGCCAGCTTCTTGCTTAGAATCGACGCGCAAATCAGCCCCCGATTCTCCACCGTTCCCGTTCTGTCGCGTAATGCGTACAGGATGCGATCCGCCGGAACCAGTGTCGGCGTCTGACTCACAATCGCCGCTCCGCATTGCGCCAGCACCGCTTCAAATTCCGGCAGTGTCAGCGCCGTTCTGAATCCGGGAATCGACTCCAGCTTGTCCAGTGTCCCGCCCGTGTGCCCCAGCGCTCGACCGCTAATCATCGGCACACCCAACCCGCAAGCCGCGGCCAGTGGAGCTACCAGGAAGCTGGTCTTGTCGCCCACGCCTCCCGTCGAGTGCTTGTCCACCGTGACTTTGCCGAGACCACGAGGCGAAAACTTCTCGCCCGAATCGCGCATGGCGAATGTCAATGCCTGCGTCTCGTTCAGGGTCAGCCCTTTGAGCCACGCCGCCATTAGCCACGCCGCCAATTGCTCCACCGGAATCTCGTTCGCAACCGCCCCCGTCACCAGGAATTCAATTTCGCGCGCATTCAACTCCGCCCCGTCGCGCTTCTTGCGAATCAGGTCAATCATGTGCAAAGGTGAGTTTGCGGAATTGGACATAGCAGCGCAGAACCTCAATTAATTCGAAGAATGTTTCAACGATTGCAAGTGACCGGTGCTTCTGACGTCTGATCCCTGATCCCTGACCTCTGATCCCTGACCCCTATCGCTGGCTTCTGATTCCTGACAACTGACCCCTGATCCCTATCTTTTCAACTTCATCTCGAATGCCAGTGGCAGCACCGCCGAGAAAGGCATCACGCGAACCCCATCCGCCATCGGAAAAACCACCGGTGCATCCGGAAGAATGAACTCCGCCAGCACCTGCCGGCAGGCGCCACAGGGTGGGCTTGCCGCCCCGTTTAAGTTGGCAATCGCCACCGCGGCAACGCGTATGTCCGGCCCGAACTGAGCCACAGCCCGCACCAGCGCAGAGCGCTCGGCGCAAATCGTCAGGCCAAAGCTAACATTCTCGACATTGGTTCCGGTCACGATCTGGCCGTCCGTCAATCTCAACGCCGCACCCACCTTGAAGCCTGAGTATGGAGAATATGAGTTAAGCGCAGCCCCGCGCGCAGTCTCCATCAGCGCATCAAGTTCCGCTTCAGGCTGCATCGGGTTTTCCTTCCTTGAGTGCATGAAACCTGAGGCTAAAGCATTTAGCCCTCGTTGTACATCTGCCGCTGCGCCCTTGAGAAATCCCGCAAATCGAGCCACCGCAAGAACATAATGACCAAGGTACCCCCTAAAGTTGTAGGGCGTCTTACACGAAGGTGTAACAAAGGAGTAGAATCCGCTTTTGAAACAGTTCTTCCCCTGGTTCCCAACGCCAGCGGAGAACCTCGCCAGGCTTCAACGTTCGTTGATGAGGCAGCGATTCGAAACGGAGGCAGCATGAATTCGATGAATAGCTGGTCCGATAAATCGTCGTTACCGCCCCGCAAACGAGCTGAACGGCGCCCCGTGCCTGAACTGGCGGCCTACCATTGGAGCGGCGCCGGGCTTAGGCAGGAAGGCGTGAAGGATATTAGTTCAACCGGCGTCTACCTTCTGACGAAGGAACGTTGGCTTCCCGGCGAAATGATCTCCGTTACGCTGCAGCGCAAAGGCCCGCCAGAGCAGATCTCTGATCGGCGCATCACCTTGAAGACCACGGCGGTCCGGTGGGGCGAGGATGGCGTGGCGCTCTCGTTTGTTTTGCCCAACGACTTGGATGTGCGCCTGTGGGATAGTCCGTTGAAGCTAACGTCGGAGCACACAGAGCCGGAAGACATTCTCCGAGAATTCCGCGTGGCCGAAGCTCTTGCGTTTCTAAATCGGATTTGTCCTTCCGCGGTTGAGGAAGTCCGGCATCTGCTTCGCGAAGGATTGAGCAACTACAGAGTTGCGGCCGCTGTTGAGGTCGCCCTGAGAGCCGAAGAAGGACTCGCGGCCATTCCCGAATCAGACGGGTTGCGGGTTTCTCCGCGCCTTCTTGTACGGATTCTCGAAGACGGGTCATGGGCCGAGGCCGACTGGATCCAGCAATTATGGGCAGGACTCCTGCTCTCGTCGTGCACCAGCGATGGTAAAGACGAATCGAACCTCGCTTTTGTGGATTTGCTTAGTCAGCTTACTCATATCCACATCCGTATTTTTGTCGCTGCCTGCACCCGGACAACGAAATTCGTCTCCGGAATCGGCCGAATTTCTTCGCGCCCGTTCGCCTGCACCACTGAGGAAATCATGAAGATTACGGGGTCGCGGGATTTGATTCGGATCGAACGCGATCTCGCTCATCTGACTGACTTGGGCTTGGTTGAAGAAAGAGTGAAATCCCGATTCTTTATGGCAGTGGACGAAGCCAGCATTACTCCCACTCCGATGGGTCTGCAACTCTATGCCCGCTGCCGCGGCCACCGAGGACCTTCGCAGGATTTTTATAGAGGGGAGTCCGTGGGGATTCCTATTTTCGCAAAGGAATCTTGAAGCTTGCGCCCGGTAGTGCGGCCGGGCGTGCGGCGAAGGGCTCAGAACGGTAAGCTGGAAATTCCAGATTTGCCGGAACGTCCAGGGATCTCCCCCATTCCCAAGTTGAAGGCATCCAAATCGTGCGCCCGTTTTTTGAGGGCTGATGCAACCTACGCGTCCCTCGCGCGTTACCGGCGCGCAATCTTCAACCCTCGAGTAGCCTCTCCACCTCGGCATGCAGTCGTTGTGCGATCCCTGCTTCGCTCTCTTCGGGAGCGAACCGGACAGGCTCTCCCAACCGAACTTCAATCTTTCCGGACCGGAACCAACTTCGATTTCCTGTTTTCAATTCATCCAACCCCTTGATTGCAACAGGCAGCACAGCAGTCATTGCTTGCTTCGTCAAAAGCCCAATCCCAGGACGGAACGGCGCGAGTTCTCCGCCCACCGACCGCCTTCCCTCGGGAAACACCAGCACATTGAATCCCCGGTCCAACGCTTCGCCGGCGTGCGCGAAACTGCGCTGAAAGTCTCTCCGCCGCGGCAACGGAAATACATTGAAGAGCGCCGTCACCAGGTAGTAGGCCGCAGGTCCAAACAGCATGAAGCGCCGCTGCCCCGGTCCGCGCTCAGGGTCTCGAAAATGCCGAAAATCCTCCAACATCTCACCCGACATCGCCACCGCCATCCGCCGCCGCATCGGCCCCGGCAACGCATATTCCACCAGCGGCCCGTCATACGCAGTGACGTGGTTGCATACCACCAGCATCGGCTCCGCACCGCGCAGACATGCCCCCCCAACCACCCGCGGTTTCGCCAAAAGCTTCACCAGGGGCTGTGCCACCGCTTCCACAAAAGCCACCCTGAGCCATTCCACCGGCTTCCACCACGGCCACCTTGGATAGATATACTTTTCCTTCCCAATCTCCTCCGTCTCTGATTCCTGGCCCCTGACCCCTCCCCCTTCTTCTCTGACGACTGGTCTCTGATCCTTATTCCCTAATCCCTGTTCCCTATTCCCTGGTCCCTGACCCCTGCCTTGCTCCCCGCCCACCACCTGTCGCAGGTCCCCCAGCGTTTGCGCCCGATCTACCGCTCCGTCGGGCGGCGGAACCCCGAGTCTTTCTTCCAGGGCCGCCGCCAGTTGCACTCGTCCCAGGCTGTCCAGGTGCAAGTCCTCTGATAGCCGCAGCTCGTCCCCCACTCCGTGAGGCGTCTCGCCGGAAATCGAGGCAATCAGTGTTAGTAACCAATCGCCATCCGCGGAAAATCGCGCCTTCGCGCTTCCCACGTCTCCCAACGCGGCGGCCTGAACCCCGGCCAGCCACGCCTCAACTGCCTTTCGCTTCACTTTGCCCGTCGACGTCCGCGGCAAATCCGGCTCCGGCCACAGCACCCACCGCCGCACTCGCTGAAAATCCGCCAGCCGCGTGTTGGCCAGTTCCACGGCCTTTGCCCCCTGCTCCTCAGCGCCTCGAATGGCCAGCACTGCGCACGGTTCCGGCCCGTTAGGCGTCTCCATCGCCACCACCGCGCACGCAGTAACCCCCGGTTGTTCCTCCAGCGCCCCTTCCAGGTCTTCCGGATGCACATTGATCCCGGCCGCTGTCACAATCGTCTCGCTCTTGCGCCCCAGAAACCTCAGATCACCGCTAGATTGCTTCTCAGCCAGATCGCCAGTAGCCAGCCAATCGTCCTCACGCGTCTTCAATTCGCCGCCGCTCCAGGTCGAGTTTGAAATCATCGGCCCGCGCACCAGCACTTCGCCGTCCGGCCCCAGTTTCACTTCGCGCCCCGGCAGCGGCTTTCCAATGCTCCCTTGCGCCACATGGAACGGATGGTTCAACGTGATTAGCGCTGTGGTTTCGGTCATGCCATAACCTTGCACCACTACGAATCCCAGCGCGTTCCAGAACTGCTCCAACCCCGCCGCCAGCGCCCCGCCGCCTGAGACAAGCGCCCAGAACTTAAGCCCAAAAGCCCCATGCACGTCGCGAAACCGCCACCAGCGCATCCACGCCGAAATCCCTTTCGACGCCGCGACGCGCTCTGCCAGCCCGGGCCGGCTCGCTTCAAGATGCGCCTTCAAAAGTCCAATGACCCGCGGCACCGCCGCCAACACCGAAATCCGCTCCCGCTTGATCGTCTCCATCAGCCGCGGAGCGACAAGCCGGCTCTCAAAATGCACCTCCGCCGCAAAAATCGCCGGAACCCAGATCCCCATCGTCTGCCCGAATACATGGCTCAGCGGTAGCGTATGTAAAAAGCGCAGCGGATGGACGAACTTCTCATAGCGCATGTAAGGCCGCGCTCCATCCTCGATCGGCCCTACGCTGGCCAGCACGTTTCCATGCGTGTGAACAATGCCCTTGGGATCCCCCGTCGTTCCCGATGTGAACAGAATCTGAAGGGGCGTATCGCGCGACAATCCCGCCACCGGCCCGGCCTCTACCGCCGGCAGCACCGACTCCCACTCCTCAAACGCCAGCGTCGGAACATTAGGATCTGGTCGTTCAGGCGCCTGTCCTGAGCTTGTTGAAAGATTCAGGTCTTGAGGAGCGGAAAGGGAAGCACCCCCCGCTACAAAAGTCGGTGCCCCATCCTTTCCGAGGCTCTTTTCGGAAAGGGTGGGATCGGACAAACTCAACTCCGGCCGCCCGACCCGCGCAGGGTGCTCCAGGTTCCGATCCTGCGACCTGGGAAACAACTCTCTCAGCAGTACCGCATCCCCCACCGCCAGTTTCGGTCGCACATCGGCCGTCACCCGCGCCGCAAAATCTGCGCTCCCATACGCATCCAGCGGAACCGCCAGCACCCCCCGCAGCATGCAGCCATAGAATGCCGCGACCCATTCCGCGCCATTCTCCGCCCACAGCACCACCCGGTCGCCCGGCCCAACCCCGCGTTGCTCCAAAAGAGCAGCAAACCGCCCCGCCAGCCGCGCGATCTCCCCATAGGTGGTCACCCGCCGTCGCACGCCGCGATAGTGGACAACCGCGATCCCGCGATCGAACCGCCGAAAGTCGTCCAGCAAGGTAGCCAGGTGTTCCCGCATGGCACCCTCATGCTACCAGCGAGAAGTAACCCGGTCCCTGATCCCTGCTCTCCGATCCCTGTCGATCTTCGCTTCCTCTTCGCCGCAACTCGCGTTATTCTCTAGAAAGTCATGTCCCCGCAACACCCCAGCTCGGAGATCGACCCGTTCGCCTGTTTTCACCCTGTCACCACTGAGTGGTTCAAGACTGTTTTTGAGGCCCCCACCGCTCCGCAGCGGCTCGGCTGGCCCGTCATCGCCCGCGGCGAAAGCGCCCTCATACTCGCACCCACCGGAACCGGAAAAACCCTCACCGCCTTCCTCTGGTGTCTCGATCGCCTCATGCTCCACAACCTTCCGAACGTGCTTGAGAGTCAAGCGGCATCGATTGGCACGCAGGAAGCTTTGAAAGGGCACGACTTCAGTCGTGCCAAAAGGGCACCAATATCGAAGAGGGCTTTAGCCTCTGAGGAAAAGCCAGCGCCTCCAAAGATCGCAAAGCCCGGCTGCCGCATCCTCTACGTCTCCCCCCTCAAAGCCCTGGCCGTCGACGTCGAGCGCAACCTGCGTTCGCCTCTCGTCGGCATCGCCAACATGGCCCGCCGCCGCGGCATCCCTTTCCACGAACCTCAGATCAGCGTCCGCACCGGCGACACCCCACAGCGGGAACGCGCGCGCTTCCTCCGCGAACCGGCCGACATTCTCATCACCACCCCCGAGTCGCTTTACTTGATGCTCACATCACAGGCCGCCGAAGCCCTCCGCACGGTCGACACCGTCATCATCGACGAGATCCACGCGCTCGTTCCCACCAAGCGCGGTGCCCACCTGGCTCTTTCTCTGGAGCGGTTGGAAGCCCTGATCAAAACCGGCGGGGTTCCCGCGGACAGGTCCTCGTCCCTGGGGCGTGGGCGCCGTCTTCAGCGCATCGGCCTCTCCGCCACTCAGCGCCCGCTCGAAGAAGTTGCCCGCTTCCTCGGCGGTGTGGAAATTGCTGTGGGAAACAAAGTCGCTTGTGAGCGGACTCAAGCGACTTCCGAAAATTCAGTAGCTTACGACGAAACTCTTCAAGTAATAGATGAAGACATTCCAAGTGCCGTGGCCGCCTCTGACCCACTTCAGGAAGCTGCTCTCCGATATCGACCCGTTACGATCGTCAACGCGAGTTATCCCAAACAGTTAAAGCTAAGAATTGAAGTTCCAGTTGAAGATATGGCTCGCCTCAACGCCATGGAGGAAATCCCCTCGGGTCCTGCATCGCAAATGCCTCGCCGCGTATCCATCTGGAACGCGATTCATCCCCGCCTTCTCGAACTAATCCGCGAGCGGAACTCCACCATTCTCTTCGTCAACAGCCGCCAGGTAGCCGAGCGCCTCGCTGGCGCCCTCAACGATTTGGCAGGCGAGCCCATCGCCCGCGCTCATCATGGATCCCTCGCCGCCTACCAGCGCTCCATCATCGAGGAGCAACTTAAGGCCGGCCAGATCAAAGCCCTCTGCGCCACCTCCACCCTCGAACTCGGCATCGATATGGGTGCTGTCGATCTCGTCATCCAGATCGAGGCCCCGCCTTCCGTCGCCAGCGGCATGCAGCGCATCGGCCGCGCCGGCCATTCTGTCGACGCCGTCAGCGAGGGCGTTCTATTTCCGAAATACCGGGCCGACCTGGTCGCCTGTGCCGCAGTCACCAAGGCCATGCATGAGGGCCATATCGAGTCCACCCGCTTCCCGCGCAACCCCCTCGACGTCCTCGCCCAGCAACTGGTCGCCATCGTTGCCCATCCACCCATCGCTGCCCAACCTGGACAGCCCGAAAAGACAGGGCGCCCCATCCTCGCGACGCCTTTCGGTCGCAAGGGTGGGAGATCACGAACGCCAACTACCACCTGTCTATGACAACCCGAATTCGGACCCCAAGCCCGAAGTCTCCGTCGATTTTCTTTACGACCTCGTCCGCCGCGCCGCCCCCTTCGGCAACCTCAGCCGCTCCGCTTTTGAGGGCGTCCTCGATCTGCTCAGCGGCCGCTATCCCTCCGACGAATTTGCCGAACTCCGCCCCCGCCTCACCTGGGACCGCATCCGCAACGTCGTCACCGCTCGCGACGGCGCTGCCCGCCTCGCCATCCTCAACGCCGGAACCATTCCCGACCGCGGCCTCTATGGCGTCTTTCTCGCTCACACCGAGGGCAAATCCGTCCGCGTCGGCGAACTCGATGAGGAGATGGTCTTCGAGTCTCACACCAACGACACCTTTATCCTAGGAGCCTCCACCTGGCGCATTGAAGACATCACCCACGACCGCGTCCTCGTCACTCCCGCCCCCGGCGAGCCTGGCAAAATGCCATTTTGGAAGGGCGACGGTCCCGGCCGTCCCCTTGAATTCGGTCGCCGCATCGGCGCGCTAATCCGCGAGCTACGCGCTCTGCCCAAGCCCGCCGCCCTCACCCGCCTTGTCGCCGAACACGACCTCGACCCCAACGCCGCCGAAAACCTTCTTCAGTTCCTCACCGATCAGGAAACCGCTACTGGACATGTTCCCGATGATCGGACCATCGTGATCGAGCGCACCCGCGATGAACTGGGCGACTGGCGCGTCTGCGTCCTCACCCCCTTTGGCAGCCGCATTCACATCCCCTGGGCCATGGCCGTCAGTGCGCGCATCCGTGCCGCCGGCGGGCCGGAGGTCGAAACCCTTTGGGGCGACGACGGATTTGTCCTCCGTTTCCCCGACACCGACCAGCCTCCCGATTCCGACTGGTTCCTGGTCGAGGCCGCCGAGGCCATGCAGCTTGTGCTCCGCCAGTTGGGCTCGACCGCGCTCTTTGCCGGGCGCTTTCGCGAGGCAGCCGGCCGCGCCCTGCTGCTGCCGCGTCGCCGCGCCGATGCCCGCTCGCCGCTCTGGCAGTTGCGCAAGCGCTCCTACGATCTGCTCAGCGTCGCCTCGCGCTATCCCTCGTTCCCGCTGCTCCTCGAGGCCTATCGCGAGTGCCTGCGCGACGTTTTTGACATGCCCGCCCTGACCGAAATCCTCAAGCGAAATAGAAGAGCGGAAGCTCCGCGTCCATGTCGTTGAAACGCGCAAGCCATCGCCCTTTGCCGCATCGCTGCTTTTCAGCTACGTGGCCAACTTCGTCTATGACGGCGACGCCCCGTTAGCCGAACGCCGCGCCCAGGCCTTGACCATCGATCAGGATCAGCTCCGCGAACTGCTCGGCGAGGCCGACCTGCGCGAGCTCCTCGATCCTGCCGCCATCGCCGAGGTGGAAGAGACGGCCCAGTGCCTCACCGAGTCCTATCGCGCCCGCACTCCCGACGCCATCCACGACCTTTGCCTGCGCCTGGGCGATCTTTCCCGCGCCGAAATCGCGCTTCGTGTAGCCGATCCCTCGCTGCTCGATTCAATTGACCGGCTCGTTCGCGCCCGCCGTCTCATTGAGATTCGCATCGGTCCAGCCGCCGAAAACGCCCGCCGCCTCATCGCTGTCGAAGATGCCGCACGCTACCGCGACGCCCTCGGCATCCCGCTTCCTCCGGGACTGCCGACCGCGCTGCTCGATCCAGTAGCGCAGCCCGTGCTCGAGTTGGTTCGCCGCTACGCACGCACCCACGGTCCCTTCACCCTGCGCGAGCCCGCCGAGCGTTTTGGCCTCGATACCGGCGTTATTGAGAATGCCCTGCGCCTGCTTGCCCATGAAGGCCGCGTCCTCGAAGGCGGTTTTCGCCCGGGAGGTCAGCATCGCGAATGGTGCGATGCGGAAATCTTGCGCCAGATTCGCCGCAAGTCTCTCGCCAGGCTGCGCCGCGAGGTCGAGCCGGTCGAACAGCACACCCTGGCCCGCTTCCTCACGCATTGGCAGGGCCTGCTGGCGCCGCGCCGTAGCGGTCATGCCCATCTAGACGCCCTGCTCGACGCGATTGAAAGCCTGCAAGGCGCGCCCGTTCCTGCATCGCTTCTTGAAACATCCATCCTGCCCGCGCGCATCGCCGGCTACGATCCGGGCGGCCTCGACACCCTGATTGCTGCCGGCGAAGTGGCATGGGCAGGCGTTGAGCCCATCGGCGAACGCGATGGCCGCATCGCTCTCTATCTGGCTGACAAGCTTCCATTGCTGGCACAGCAGCGACCGATAACAGACCCCCTCACCGAGCGCGAAGAGAAGCTTCTTGCCGTCCTTGAATCCACCGGCGCCAGCTTTTTCGACCCGCTACATCAAGCGGTCGGCGGTGGCTATCCGGGCGAGTCGATCGACGCTCTCTGGAGCCTCGTCTGGCGTGGCCTCATCACCAACGACTCGCTTCACGCCCTGCGTGCCTACATCGCGCGCCCTGAGAGTGCGCGAGTCCCGCGGCGCCTCCAGACCGGCGCGGTCTTCCGCTCGCGCCGCACCACCCCGCCCAACGCCCAAGGCCGTTGGGCGCTGCTACCGCTGCGCACCCAAAAGCGAATTGCAGATACGTCGAGTGCCGAACTCGGCGAAAAGCTGGGTGCCGAACTTGGCGAAAAGCTGGGTGCCGAACTTGGCGAAAAGCTGGGTGCCGAACTTGGCGAAAAGCTGGGTGCCCCATCCTTGCGACGGCCTTTTGTCGCAAGGGTGGGAGAGCACGAACCTTATCCCGTCTCTTCGCCCACCGCAACCGAAACCAGCCACGCCCTGGCCCTCCAACTGCTTAACCGCTATGGCGTTCTCCTGCGCGAATCCGTTGCCGCAGAAAACGTTCCCGGCGGATTCAGCGCTGTTTACGGCGTTCTCAAAGCCCTGGAAGAGAGCGGTCGCATTCGCCGCGGGTACTTCGTCGCGGGCCTCGGCGCCACGCAATTCGCGCTGCCCGCAGCTGTCGATCTCCTGCGCCAGTTGCGCACTGAACCACCCCCCGAGAAGCCCGAGTTCGTCCAGCTCGCCGCAACCGATCCCGCCAACCCCTACGGCTCGGTCCTGCGCTGGCCCGACCTTCCCGTCATGGATGAAGATGCGGAGACTGCGCCGCGCATCCTCACCCGCGCCGCCTATGCTGAAGTCATCCTGCGCAACGGCCAGCTCGTCGCATGGCTGCGCCGCAACAATCCCAACCTGCTCGTCTTCCTCCCCGCCGAAGAACCGGAGCGCTCGCAGGTCGCCGCGGGTCTCGCGCATTTCCTCTGCTCCCGCGGCCAGGAGCGCATGCGCGGCGGCGGCCATCAGGGTGTGCTCATCACCACCATCAACGGCCAACCCGTCACCGCCCATCCCATGGCCCGCTTTCTCATGGATGCCGGTTTTTGTTCCGGCCCGCTCGGTATGAACTTGCGCCGCATTCCGCTCCCGCTTTCTCACCGCGATCCACAACCGGAGGAACTGCAATAATCCATGCCCGAAGGCGATACCATCTTCCGCGCCGCGCGTTCGTTGAGCCGCGCCCTCGTGGCCAAACCCATCACCGGCTTTCGCTCCAACTATCCGCTGCTCACGCGCTTCAACGACAACACTCCGCTCACAGGTCAGCTCGTGGACCAGGTCGAACCGCGCGGCAAATGGATGCTGATTTACTTCTCCGGCGGCGGTATCCTTGCCACTCATTTGCTCATGAGCGGCAGTTGGCACATCTATCGCCCCCGCGAGCCCTGGCAAAAGGCCGCGCGCCATATGCGCATCGTCATCGAAAACAGCGAATATGTCGCCGTAGGATTCAACGTGCCGGTGGCCGAGATGCACACCCCGCAATCCCTTGCCCGCGACCGCAGAATCCCAGGACTGGACGCCGATGTGCTCAGCGACTCATTTGACCCAGCCGCCGCCGCAGAACGCTTCCTCAAATACTCCCCCGCAGAAGTGGGCGAAGTATTGCTGCATCAGAAAGTTCTGGCAGGCGTGGGCAATGTCTTCAAGTCGGAGATTTGTTTTCTCACAGGTATCAATCCGTTCTGCCGGGTCGCCGCGCTTGGCGCGGATGAGATCAATTCCCTGGTCCGCTGCGCGCAGCGTCTTATCCGTGCCAATGTCCTTGAAGATTCCGGCGGCACGACCCTTCGCGGACGCCAACGCCGCACTACCCATCAATCCGACCCTGGTGAAAGCCTGTGGGTCTATGGCCGCACTGGGCAACCCTGCCGCCGCTGCGGCGCCCCCATTCGCAGGCGCATTCAGGGCCCGGACGCGCGCGTCACCTTCTGGTGCCAGCTTTGCCAGCCCATGCCCGATCGTTCCGATGTCGATGGATGAGCTGCTACTCGCCGCTCTTGCCGAGGCCAAAGATCTTTTGCAGAATATTCCGATGATCGGCAGGATGATCGCAGGGATCCGTGGGTGCTGTGCCGTCGAGAAACGCGGCATCATAATCATCGGGGCACGCCGCATCGGCCAACAAATTCGTCGCCTTGTCCAGAGTCACAATCTGCACCCCGTCCGGCGGCGTGAACTCACGCGTGTCTGAGTACTGCGGCAACTGCACCGCCTTCTTCATAAACGCCGCCCAGATGGGCGCGGCCGCATCGGCGCCTTCGATCTTGAGATCGCTGTAGTCGTCGTTGCCCACCCAGACGATGCAGAGCAAGTTCGTAGTGAAACCAGCAAACCAGGCATCGTGTTCGGTGCCCGTCTTGCCCGCTGCTGGAGCGAGGAATCCCATGTTGCGCACGCCCGCGCCGGTTCCGCAGAAATCTCGCCCTCCAACTTTGCAGCCATCTTTCCCATTGCCGCGCAGAACAGCCTCCATCATGTTCGTAGTGAGGAATGCCACTCGCGGATCAAGAACCTGTTTTGACGTCGGCGTGTAATCGCTGATGATGTCGCCCGTCGGCGTGCGCACGCTGGCCAGCATCCACGGGTCAAGGTGCAGGCCGTTATTCGCGAACACCGTGTAAGCACCGGCCATGTCAAGAGGCGTAGCGTCATAGGAGCCGATCGCCACCGACGGCGTGCCGCGCGCCCCCTTGATCCCCGCATCCCGCGCGAGCGCCGCCACGCGATCAAATCCGACCATCGCGGCCAGGCTGATGGTCGCATTATTGTCCGATCGCATCAGCGCCAATCGCGCCGTCATCTCGCCATAATATTCGCCCTGATAATTGCGCGGAGTATACTCCTGCCCGTCTGTGTCGTATGTGGTCTGCTGGTCGTTCAGCATCATCACCGGCGAAAACAGTTTGGTCTGTCCTGGCAACATCGTTCCTTCTACCGCGGTCTGAAATGCCGTCGCGTAAACAAAGGGCTTGAAAATGGAGCCGGTAGGCCGCTTGGCTACTGCGTGATTCAATTGCGAGCCGCCGTAGTTGCGTCCGCCCACCAGCGCCAGCACCTGCCCGGTGTGCGGATTCAGCGCAATCAACGCTACCTGCGGATAGATCACTGCCTCGGGAGTCTTCGCGCTCACGCCGGTTTCTTTTGCCGCAAGTTTCCTGCGGCGCGCGTAGAGACGGTCCACCTGTTCGTCGACAATGTGAATTGTGGAGTCCACCGCCGCAGTGGCGACCTGTTGCAGATCGGGATCGAGCGACGTGTAGATGTGCAGCCCTTCGCGGTTGAAATCGCGATCGCCAAGTTTTTGCACAAGGTCGTCGCGCACCAGGTCCACAAAATAGGGCGCCTCGCTGGCATCCACGCTTCCCGGCGTAAGATGCATCGGCTCGTCTTTCGCGTTCTCCGCCTGCTCCTTGGTAATCGCGCCCGTTTCCACCATCGTATCGAGAACCAGGTTGCGCCGCTCCATCGCCCGGTCAGGGTGGCGGAAAGGGCTCAGCCGGTTCGGGCTCTGAATAATGCCGGCAAGCAGCGCGCACTCCGCCAGGTCAAGCTGCCGTACATCCTTGCCAAAGTATGCCTGTGACGCTTCGCCGAACCCGTCAATCGAGAAGCTGCCGCGCTGCCCAAGATTGATCTCGTTGGCATACATCTGGAAGATCTCTTTTTTTGAGAAGCGATGCTCAAGCTGAAAGGTAATGACGATCTCAATCAGCTTTCGCTTGATGCGGCGTTCCGGCGTAAGAAAGAATCCTCGCGCCAATTGCATCGTCAAGGTCGACCCGCCCTCGACATAGCGATGCCCCGGCGTCAGATCGTTGCGCAACGCGCCCAGCAGGCGAATATAATCCACCCCGCCATGATCGAAAAAGCGACGGTCTTCAATTGCCACTACGGCATGCACCAGGTTCGGCGGAATCTCGTCATAGTTGATCAGGCGTCGTTTTGAGCGATTGGCATCGCTCAGGTCGGTGATGAGCAGGGGCTCCAGATCATAGCTCGCCAACTCGTGGCCGTTGCCGTCGACAATGGAACTCACGACACCGTTGCTCATATTGATCGTTGCCGGGTCTTCTGAATGGAAGGATTCCGCCCCGGGATTCACCGTGATGCTCTCCGCACCTTCGCTATAGGTGCCCACGGGAGAAGCCTTCGAGGCTCCGCCCGTTGTGTAGCCGGCCTCTCGCAGTTCGCCCGCAATCAGGTGCGCGGCAAACTTTTGTCCGGGCCGCACCTCCCTCGGCGCAGCATAAATTTTGGCCGTTTCAGCAAACAGCGGCTTCTTCAAACGCTCGTCGACAATCCCTTCGTACTTGAAGTAATAAAAATTGAACACCGCAAACGCCGCCACCGCGAGCGCCGCTGCACTCACCAGCGCGACGCGCACCAGCAGCATTGTCCACGGGTGATTACCTGTGGGTCGGGCCAGCCTGATTTTCAACGCCATCGTCATTCAATACACCTGGGAAACGGCAAATCTCGCTGGGTGCTCCATGTCTCGCTTCTGAGACATGGGAGACCACGAATCTCAAACCATCAATAGCAGCGCGTCTTCCTCAACGCGCTTCTTCACGTGCTCCAGTACATCACTCAAAGCCACATCCACGCTGCTCGCGGTCGCACGCGTCACCACTTCCACCTGACCCGCGGCAGCCTTCTTGCCCACATTGATCCGGTAGGGGATTCCCACCAGGTCCGCGTCTTTGAATTTGACGCCTGCGCGCTCGTCTCTGTCATCCAGCAGCACATCAAGCCCGGCTGCGCTCAGTTCCTCTGCCAGCTTTTCGCCTGTCTCGCGCAGCACCGCGTCGCCTACGTTCGTCACCGTAACCACGACGGTAAACGGCGCAACCGATGCGGGCAGCCAGAAACCATTCTGGTCGTGCGATTGTTCAATTGCCGCCGTTAGAATCCGCTCCATGCCGATGCCGTAGCTGCCCATGATCGGCGTCACTTCCTTGCCATTCACGTCCAGCACCCGCAGGCCCATCGACTCTGAATACCTGTACCCCAGCTTGAATATGTGCCCGATCTCAACCGCCTTGCCCACCACCAGTTTTCCGCCGCAGCCATCCTTCGGGCAGCTCTCGCCCTCGTTTACGCTGCGAATATCCGCGTTCAGGGTCCACGTAAAATCCCGCCCCGGCACCACGTTCCGCAAATGATAGTCCAGCTTGTTGGCCCCAGCCACCAGGTTCTTGCGACCTTCGAGCGACTTGTCCACGATTACTGTGATGCCATCTTCAAGCGGCTTGGCATCGGGCCGCAGTCCAACCGGCCCCAGAAACCCCGCCGGTCCTTTGAAGTACTTCTCAAGCTCCTCGGCCTGCATGGTGCGGATCTCCGCTCCGTGCACTGCTCCGAGCAGTTTCGTTTCGTTGACCTGGTGATCGCCACGCAAGAAGGCCGCAACGCCGTGCCATGTGTCCGGCTTTCCGAGCGCCCCGCGCTTCAGCGCCATATACGCCACGCACTTGATGTCGCTTGCCGGCGAAATCTTGAAGAACTCCGCCACGTCCGAAATCGCCGCGCACCCCGGCGTATGCACAAGCTCCGGCGTGCCATCTCCTGTAGCAACCATCTCATCCACAGAATCAAGCAGCGAAGTTGCCTTTTCTAAATTCGCCGCATACCCGCACACCGGGCAGCTTGCGATCAGGTCTTCGCCCGCCTCGGTGTAGACCATGAACTCCTGCGACTGCGACCCGCCCATGGCCCCCGAATCGGCCTCAACCGCAACAAACTTCAATCCGCAGCGCGTGAAAATCGTGCGATAGACCGCATCGTGCAGGTCGAAGCTCTTATCCAGCCCTTCCTTGTCCATATCAAAGGAATAGCTGTCCTTCATGGTGAACTGGCGCACCCGCAGCAGCCCCGCCTTGGGCCGCGGCTCGTCGCGAAACTTGGTCTGAATCTGGTACCAGATCTGCGGCAACTGCTTATAGCTGCGCAACTCGCTCCGCGCAATCGAGGTCATGATCTCCTCGTGCGTCATCCCCAGGCAAAGGTCCGCGCCTTTGCGGTCCTTCAGCCGGAACATGGTGTCGCCGATCGCCGACCAGCGCCCGCTCTGCTCCCAAAGCTCTTTGGGCAAAATCGCCGGCAAAAAGAACTCCTGCCCGATCTTGTCCATCTCCTCGCGCACAATGCCGATGATCTTGTTCAGCGACCGCTGCCCGAGGAACAGATAGTTATAGATGCCCGCCCCGAGCTGGCGAATATAACCTGCACGGACCAGAAACCTGTGACTGGCCACTTCGGCGTCTGCCGGGGCCTCGCGAAGAGTAGGAATAAAGAGCTTCGACCAACGATGCATAAAAGTGTGCGAACAAGCTTTCCCGTCCGCCAAGGCAGACGCAACCACAAATGACAGCAGTCCCTATTCTAAATGTTCAGCGGTCCGGGGGGCAGAAGCCACCCTCTACAGAGAGATTCGGATCGCGGGATTTGTGTGGCATACTCTCAACCATGAGCGTCCACCACATGCCGTGGGAAGTAATTTTCTTTGGCATGATCAAGCTGATCAAGGCCTTTGGGCTGATTCCCGGCGCAATCGCTGCCTTTGGCGTGCGGAAGCTCTATCAGAAATGGCGCCAGAACAAGGCCATGGCGGGATGGCCTGTGACAGACGGCACGATCCTCTCGGGACAGGTTCGTAGGGAAGGGCCGCCGCGGCGCTTCTGGGCCGAGATCACCTACTTCTATTTTGTCGGCGAGTACCGCTCAGGAACCTACGTCCGTCGATTCCGCAAGGAAGAAGATGCCGACGCGTTCATCCGGCAAGTGAAAGACAAGCGGCTTCAAGTTCGATACAACGACTCCCACCCGGACCAATCAGTAATTCTGGATCGCGACCTTGAAATGATCGTTCTCCTTAGTCCACAGCTTGGCTGACCGTTCTGAGGCTGTCGTGCTTTTAATTTCCCGTTCCTTATCCATTGTTTTGCCGTTCGTTAAAGTATTGCTTGCCACATACAGGGCTTTGTAATAACTCTTCCATCCATGGGCGCTTGGGGTACCGGCATCTTTCAGGACGACACCGCCTGCGACATTCGCGACGATTACAAGGAATGTTTGGGCGACGGGCTCAGCGGCCCCGAAGCCACCACGCGCATTTTATCGGAGTACAAGAGCTCCTTCGCCGATCCGGATGGCTCCGGTGCCGCATGGCTCGCCCTGGCCTCCGTTCAATGGAAACACGGTCGGCTCGACGAAACGACACTCGAGCAAGCTCTCCGCGTCATCGATTCCGGTTCCGATCTGGCCAGGTGGGCAGATTCCCGCGATCTCGCCAAGCGCCGTGCCGTCCTCGAAAAACTCCGCGCAGAGATCACATCTCCCCAGCCGGCTCAAAAGAAGGTTCGCAAGCAGGTTCGCGCATCCTGCGATTGGCCGGTCGGCGCTGTCATCGCCTATCGCCTCACCTCCGGCAATCTCTCCATTTTCCGCGTCATCGGATTTCACGTTGACAAAGGCGGAACCTTTCCAATTTGTGAACTGCTCGATTGGACAGGGACTGAAACGCCCTCGCAGGAAACTCTACGTTCAGTGAAGGTGAGAGAAGGAGCAGCCTTTCGCCAAAAGGTTCACCGGCTCATACTTTTAGGGCTCAACAAAGATGCCGCCAAACGAATCCTGCGTTTGGATTTCACCCTGGAGCCATTCCATAAACCAATCTGTCCACAAACCCTCGTCCTGTGGAAGGAGATGGACAACTTTCTCAAGAAATGGTTCCTGATGGAATGACCAAGTCCAATGCTTCATGCGCGGAATCGGCGGGTGCCGCGCCACCCTCTCGTTCCGATAAACTGCATCATTTCGATTCGGCGAGTTCGGTCAGTGAGCCTTCAACTCGCTCGCCTTGTGCCTTATCTCCCCAGGTCGCGTACAAATACCATCCCAACCATGCAGGAGCAGTCCATAGATAATACCGGGAAATGATCTGCACCACCGCGTGCGCCTCAATCAGGGCGGCGCCTGCCAAAAAAACGATCGGCAAAACGGAACGCCGCGACTCCATCGCCCGAACCACTCCAGTCATCACGGCCGGCAGCAGCACGGATTCATCGGTGAAGTAGGCGTAAGGGGCGCAGAGCACTGACACCAAAAGCAGTACCATGCCTTGATCCAACCAGTTCCAACGGTTACGTCGGGTCCAGAAGTACCAGGCCGCCCACACGCACGCAACGCCCTCAGGCAGAAATTGCAGCCATACCGCGTTGGGGTCAATAAGGAACCTGAGGCTCGCACTTAGCGTCGGTACAAAATGATTCAGT
Source organism: uncultured Acidobacteriaceae bacterium (assembly GCA_963800145.1). Lineage (GTDB taxonomy): Bacteria > Acidobacteriota > Terriglobia > Terriglobales > Acidobacteriaceae > Telmatobacter. The sequence goes on from CAWCZX010000003.1 coordinate 2,247,346, forward strand.
GCCCCCGCCGTTCCCATCATCGAGCTGTACTGTAGCCAAATGTGCGGATCGTACCAGGTAGTCAAACCACAACTGACGAAGAGCGTTAGTAAGAATCCCGCCAGAATGCCGTAGGCCTTTCGGCTAAAGACCCAAAGCAGAAGTACGATGGCAAAAGGCAGAAAAAGATGCGGCTTCAATGCGCAAGGCAAAAGGGCTGCTCCTGCCAAAAAACGTCGTGAATCGCGAAAATATAGAAAAACCAGCACGCTTAAAAGCAGAAAGATTCCAATTTGAGCCGCCTGAATGCACACCAGCACAGGTGCAAACAAGAATCCAAAGAGGTGCAATAGAGTTGGTGGCCGTCCGTGTATCTGCCAAAGAATCCACAATGAAAGTGAAAGGCTGGCAACGAGCAAAAGCGACCACACAATCAGGCCCGTGTGGGCGCTCAAAAGTCCCAACGGCCGCATTAAAAACAGCATCACCGGTGGACTGAACCAAAGCTCGGGTTCCCTGCGGGTAAGCCCTTCGGCACGTTCGAGTCGAAAAATCTGCGCGGCGTCATACGGGTTGGCGCCGTGAATGAATTGTTGCTCAGCCGCCCAATACTCAATGAAGTCGCGTTCTGTGACATTTGCGCCACGAAGCGAAATAACGATCACAACAGCAACCAGACAAAAGCCTGCGGCGACGATGCACGTAGCGGCCAGAACACGCCATGGACTCCTCTTCATCGACAGGCTCTCTTTCGTTCATTCATTTTGAAATTGCGGCGGCGTTCCGGCTCCTTGCGATTCGTCCTTTTTTTGCGGGGGTCAACTAGAGCGACCACTCCTGACAAACTGGCCCTGCCTCTAAATCAGCTCCACACCCCACAAATCATGCAGATGCACCACGCCTTCGACGCGTCCCTCCGCATCCACCACGATCAGCGAAGTAATCTTCCGCTCCTCTAATATCGCCAATGCCTTCGCGGCAAGCTCACTCGATGCAATCGTCCGCGGCTTCGCATTCATTGCCTCGCCCGCCGTCTTGCTCAGCGCCGCGCCGCCTTCGCGCTCCAACAATCTGCGCAAATCGCCATCGGATATCACCCCACGCAAGTGGCCGCTCTCCTGTACGGTTGTCATGCCCAGCTTCTTCGACGACATCTCATAGATCACATCCGTCATCGCAGTCGCCGTTACCACCACCGGAACATCATCGCCCGTGTGCATCAGGTCCCGCACCTTGGCCAGTTGCTTGCCTAGCTTCCCGCCGGGGTGTAACTCCGCAAAATCCTCCGCCTTGAAGCCTTTGCGTAAACTCACCGCAATCGCCAGCGCATCGCCCAGCGCCAGCATCGCCGTGGTTGAGGCGGTTGGAGCCAGGCCGAGCCCGCACGCCTCGCGCTCCACTCCGCAATCCAGCGCCACGTCGCTCGCCTGCGCCAGCGTCGAATGCAGATTGCAGCAGAAGCTCACCAGCGCATCGCCCTTGCGTTTCAGCGTCGCCAGCAGCCGCAGAATCTCCTCCGTCTCGCCACTGGCTGAGAGCGCCACCACCACGTCTCCGGGCATCAGCACGCCCACGTCCCCATGCACCGCCTCCGCGGGATGCAGAAACAGCGCGGGCGATCCAGTCGAACTGAGCGTAGCCGCAATCTTTTGCGCAATAATGCCGCTCTTGCCCATGCCCGTGACCACCACGCGACCGAGCCCTGCGCCGCAGTGGAGAATCAGTTCCACGGCCCGCTCAAAGTCCGCAGCCATCGGCCCATCCAGCCGTGCCGCCAGGCATTCCAGCGCCGCCGCCTCCGTGCGCACCATTTCCGCGGGTCGCAGCCCACCTCGTTCGTTCTTCGGATTCATCGGTTTCTGATGGTATCACCACTGATCACTGATCATTGATCACTGTTCACTGACCACTCTCCATCCGTACAATAAGACAAAGAGGTCTCATCCCCGTGAAGCGCAATACCCTCGTTCTATTTACTGTCCTTTTCCTCCTGGCTGTCTTCGCCTGGGCGGGCTGGGCCAATTGGGAATACCGCAAACAGGCAGCCGAGGCGCGTCTCGCTTCCGTAGCCAAAGGCGAACTGGTGGCCGGCGCAGGCGATATTCCGCAGTACATTTCTCCGCTCCTGCACAAGCCGGCGCCCGACTTCACGCTCCCCGATCTGAACGGTAAAAAAGTCTCCCTCGCCAGCTACAAGGGCAAGGCCGTGCTCATCAACTTCTGGGCCACCTGGTGCGGCCCCTGCAAGATTGAAACTCCCTGGCTCGTCGAACTCAACAACCAATACGCTCCCCAGGGTCTCGAAATCGTGGGTATCTCCACTGAAGGCGACGACCTGAAGAAGGGCGACAAAGAAGGTTGGGCAACTGATAAGGCCGCCATTGAAAAGTTCGTCCAGCAGGAGAAGGTGCCCTACACCGTGCTCATGGATGGCGACAGTATCAGCAACCCCTACGGCGGCGTCGAAGAGCTGCCCACCTCATTCTTTGTCGATCGCAACGGAACCGTGGTCGCAGCGCAGTTGGGCCTCACTTCCAAGGAAGACATCGAGTCCAATATTAAGAAGGCGCTGTCAGCAGGGAAGTGAGTGCTCCGCGTACGGCAAACCGACTGTGATTCCGGAATCACACGAGTCGGAGCAAGGAAATACCAATGAATCAAATCAAAATCGGATGTTGCGCAGCCGCAATGTTTCTCGTAAGTTTTGCCACGATCCCTGCTCCAGCCCAGTCCGATGACCCCGGCCGCTCCATCTTGAGAGGCGCTGCCGTCGAATATCTCTACCCCGAACAAGTCACCATTCCCGTCGGCAAACCCAGTCCTGTTGAAATGCACTTCCGCGTTGGCGAAGGCCTTCACGTCAACTCCCACACGCCCAGCCAGGACTTTCTCATCCCCACCACGCTGTCGATCCCTGAAGCCTCTGGCGTGCGTCTTGAAGGTGCCACCTACCCCGCGGGGTCTGACATTACGCTGCCTCTCGACCCGGAAACCAAGCTCAGCGTTTATACCGGCGAATTCACCATCAATACGCGCATCGTCGCCACCCGCGGCAATCATCTCGTCGAAGCCAAACTCCACTACCAGGCCTGCGACAAAAACGCCTGCCTGCCTCCCAAAACCATCACAGTCCCCATCGACGTGATCGGGAAGTAGGGAGGAATAACCACGGCCCGCCCCTCAACAACTCTGTCATCCTGAGCGAAGCGTTCGCGTCTTCTGTGAACTGCGCAGTCGAAGGACCTGCGGTTGCACTTAGGGAACACGCCCGGTGCATCTGAGCCGGGTGCCCAGGTCTCGACTCTGAGACCTGGGCACCCGCAAAGGCCCATGCGAGCGATTAGCGAGCGTCTGCTCCATGCAATGGTGCCTTCTTCTCGATCTTCGCCCATGAGTCTTTCAGCGGGAGCGTCCGGTTGAAAACCAGATTGCCCTCGGTTGAGTCGGGATCGAGACAGAAATACCCAACGCGCTCGAACTGGAATCGGTCCTCCAGCTTCGCATTGGCAAGCGATGGCTCAAGCTTCGCGCCAGTGAGGATCTCGAGAGAGTTGGGGTTGAGATTGTCCAGAACGCTCCCGCCTTCTTTAACCTCGTTGGGATCGGCCTTGGTAAAAAGCTTGTCGTAAAGCCGTATTTCCGCGGAAATCGCATGCGCCGTTGAGACCCAGTGAATGGTGGACTTCACCTTGCGTCCATCGGGAGAGTTGCCGCCGCGGCTTAACGGATCATAGGTACAGTGCACCTCAACGACGTTGCCCGCCGCGTCCTTCACCACGCTCTGCGCCGTGACGAAGTAGGCGTTGCGCAGGCGCACTTCTTTACCTGGAGACAGGCGGTAATACTTCGGCGGAGGAATCTCGCGGAAGTCGTCTTGATCAATAAAAATCTCTCCGGAGAAAGGCACCTGGCGTGTCCCAGCCGACGGGTCTTCGGGATTGTTGGCGACCTCGACGTACTCCTCCTGTCCAGCCGGGTAGTTGTCGATTACCAGCTTCAGGGGGCGCAGCACCGCCATCGCGCGGCTGGCGCGGTGGTTCAGGTCGTCGCGTTGGAAGTGCTCCAGCATTTCAATGTCGATGATGCCGTTGGTGCGCGAGACGCCGGTGGCAGCGACGAAGGTGCGGATCGCTTCAGGAGTAAAGCCGCGGCGGCGAAACCCGGTTAGGGTGGGCATACGCGGATCGTCCCAGCCGCGGACAACCTTTTCCTGCACGAACTGGATGAGCCTGCGCTTGCTGAGCACGGTGTAGGTGATGTTGAGGCGATCGAATTCAATCTGCTGCGATGGGAAGATGCCCAACTGCTCGATATACCAGCGGTAGATGGGCTGGTGGTCGGCAAACTCCAGCGTGCACATCGAGTGCGTAACGTGCTCAATCGAGTCCGACTGGCCATGTGCATAGTCGTACATCGGATAGATGCACCACTTGTCGCCCGTGCGCTGGTGGCTGGCGTGCAGGATGCGGTACATCACCGGATCGCGCATATTCAAATTCGGTGATGCCATGTCGATCTTGGCGCGAAGCACGCGTGAGCCGTCGGGGAATTCGCCGGCCTTCATTCTCTGAAAGAGGTCGAGATTCTCCTGGACTGTCCGGTTGCGATAAGGGCTATCCTTGCCAGGCTCGGTGAGCGTCCCGCGGTACTGGCGAATCTCTTCCGCAGTGAGGTCATCGACGTAAGCTTTTCCAGTCCTGATCAGTTGCAACGCCCACTCGTAGAGCTGGCCGAAATAGTCCGAGGCATAACAGAGCCGGTCCCACTCAAAGCCCAGCCAACGCACGTCCTTCTGAATGGAATCTACGTACTCCTGCTCTTCCTTCTCGGGATTGGTGTCGTCAAAGCGCAGGTTTGTCTTTCCGCCAAATTCATCCGCAAGGCCAAAATCAATGCAAATTGCCTTCGCGTGACCGATGTGGAGATATCCGTTGGGCTCGGGCGGAAATCGCGTCTGCACTTGCGCGTCGCCGTACTTTTTCGTGCGCACATCCTCTTCGATCAGATCGCGGAGGAATGTCGAGGGAGCGTGAACGTCTTGGCTTTCCGGATTTGCATTCGTCATAAGTGCCATTCCTTATTCTTCCACGGGAGAGGCTGCACTCACGAACATGGCGCCCCGTCCTTCGGGCGGTCCCACCGTCCGAAGGGTCGGAAACCACGACCCCGACCCGCCGAGCAGCTGTCCTCACCCAAGCGATTCAAGCCTCTCTTCGGCTTGGTGAATGCGAGCAAGGCAGACCTCGCGGCCCAGCACAGCCATGGTTTCAAACAACGGCGGCGCATTCTTACGTCCGCAGACGGCGACCCGGATCGGCTGAAACATGGGACCGGCCTTCAAACCAAGTTGAGAAGCCGCAGCACGCAGCGCCTTATCCAGCGAATCATGGTCGAAAGCAGTCGTAGCCAGCACCTCTCGTGCTTGCTTTAACACGCGGAGGGCCATCGCGGCATCGCCCTTCTGCGGGATCAACTCGGCCGGGTCATAGGGCGCAAGTTCTTCCACAAAGAAGAAATCAGCAGCCGGGACAGCATCGCCCAGCAGCTTGATGCGCTCCCGGATCAGCGGCGTCACGGCGAATAGCTTTTCCGGCGAGGCCTTAATGCCTGCCTGCTCGAAGAAGGGCTCGATCCGGCGGCTAAGCTCTTCCACAGGGAGAGCGCGGATATGCTCCGCGTTGAGCCACAGGGCCTTAGGATCGAAGGGGTCTTCCTCGGTGAAATTAACGACGGCGTTCGCGCGGTTGACGGCCTCAAGAGTGAAAGCCTCCTTGAGTTCGTCGACCGTGAGAAACTCACGGTCATTCTTGGGTGACCAGCCCAGCAAACATAGAAAGTTGACGAAGGCCTGCGGCAGAAAGCCGGCATCGCGATAGGTCGTCACGCTGACCACAGGGCCGTGCTTGCGCTTTGAGAGTTTGGTGCCATCGGGCGCCACCAGCAGTGGAAGATGCGCAAACTGGGGCGGGGCAATACTGAACGGTTCGGGGCCAAGGGCCTCAAAAATGAGCAAATGCTTGAAGGTGTTCGTCAGGTGATCCTGCCCGCGGATGATGTGACTGATGCGCAGGTCAGCGTCGTCGACGCACGAGGCGAGATGGTAGGTTGGCATCCCGTCTGACCTCATCAGCGCAAAGTCTTCCACTTCGTCAGCAAGTTTCGTCTGCCCACCATAGACGCCATCAACAAAGCGCACAGTTCGGCCCTGGCCGCGCGGCACGCGATAACGCAGGGCAAACCTCTCGCCCGCGGCGGCGCGGCGGTCGCTTTCTTCCCTCGACAATTCGCGCATGCCGGGGTTAAAGAGCCACGCGCCCTGCGAAGAGGATTGCTCATCACCCGCGGCATGGGCGGGGGTGAAGTCGCGATAGGCAAGGCCCTTGGCAAAGATCGCTTCGGCAGCCTGGCGATGCAGGGCTAGCCGTTCCGATTGCTTGTATTCTTCGTCCCAGTCCAGACCCAGCCACCGCAGCCCCTCGAAGATTGACCGGACGCTGGCATCGGTGTTGCGCTCGACATCGGTGTCGTCCAAACGCAACACCATGGTCCCATGGTTGTGGCGGGCATAGAGCCAATTGAAAATAAAAGTGCGGGCGCTGCCCACGTGCAAAAAGCCCGTAGGTGACGGTGCAAAACGAACGCGAGGGGTTCCAGTTTGCGATGGAGTTAAATCAGGCATCGTGTCAGTTACTTTCCATTCACGATGCTAGCATTCAGCGCCTGTCGAATCGGGTGAGCTGTCTCACGCACGTGGCGGCATCGGCGGCGGGTATGCCGCATAGGCTGCCTGCGGCGCTGGTATCACCTTCCAATCCGCAAAGGCCAACAGGTACACGAGGATCAGTGTGCCAATTGGGAAAGGAACAAGGTTCAAGAATGAGAGTACGGGCGAAAATCCCGCCTTCTTGCAGATAAACCAGAAAGGAATGATTCCAATGATGAATGCAGGAATGATGAAGACAAAAGACAGCAGAATCAGATGCCACGGTTGCAGCAGTTCGCCCATAAGGCCCTCCAGCAGCGCGAGTCGCGCTGACCGGCCATCATACAGCGGTCGGAACTTCTCCGATGTGACGATGTGTTTGGGGCCCTGTCTGGAATGATCCAAATTGCGAACGCCGCCGACTTGTGTGCTTCCGAAGGTCTTAAAGCCGACTCACACTCGTGGTGACGGAGGCGGCGGAGGCGGATAAGGATACCCGACCTGCATCTGCGTGATTGGCATCACCTTCCAATCGGCAAAGGCCAGCACGTAGATCAGAACAATGTTCCCGAACGGCACAATATTGAGCAGCGAGAGCCAGGGAGAGAACCCGGCCTTCTTGCAGATAAACCAGAACGGCAGGATAACGATGGCCAAAAAGACGATGACGACGATCGGCATGATCCCTAGGAAGATCATCGCCATCTTCTTGGCCTGTTCAGGATCGATTGTGCTTTGCATCAGTATGAGCGCGAAGTGCATGAGAGGGCTCCAGTCTTGAAATCGAAACTCCCCGCCACGGTACGGCCAATCTATAAAAACTGCAATCAAAATAAGAACCTGTAATCAATAAAATAAAAAGCAGTGATCAAGATCGACCCGTCCGATCGGGCCACCTCACGTCTCGGCCCATGATCTGTCGATCCCTTGACCCTGATCCCTGCCTTTACGTAATGTCCTCCGTGTCGTAAACCGGCGACGTCAGGCGCTTCTTCGGCACTCCATGCACCGAGCTCAACAGGTCTTCCACCACGTCTTCGAGCTGGCGCTGGCTCTCGATCACCGCGCTCATGCTTTTCAGCTCATCGGGTTCAGCCACGCGCTCCACAAGTGCGATCGCATGGCATTGCGCCACGTGATCCAGATTCAGGCCCTCCGGAGTCTTGGCCTTGATGCTCACCTGGTCGATGCCGATGCACAGCAAGTCGGCGACGCGCGAGCGCATGTCCCCGGCCACAGGGCCGATTTTGGGCGCGGCCAGCACCAGCGTGGTATCGATGTTGACGATACGGTAGCCCGCGTGCTGCAGCTCTTCCATCGCAAGGTTCAAAAAAATCGCCGAGTCCGCATCTTTCCACCGCGGATCTCCCGGAGGAAAAAAACTGCCGATATCACCAGCCGCAATCGCGCCCAGCAGGGCGTCCGTAATTGCGTGCAGCAGCACGTCGCCGTCGGAGTGACCCGCCAGCCCTTCCGGGTGGTCCAGCGTCAACCCGCCGATCCGCAACGGCACGCCCGGCTTGAATGCGTGCGAGTCCCAGCCAAATCCGATTCGTGTGTCCATGGTCTCCGTGCCTGTCCCAGAAAGTCTTCTTCGGCAACGCCATTCCCCGTTGAGCGGGATTAGGTTGAGCCGGATTCAGCGGGTGCGTTGGTGCAGGTAAAACTCGGCCAACTCCAGGTCGCCCGGCTGTGTGATCTTCAGATTAACCTGAGAACCGGGAACTACGGATACGGGCAGCCCCGCCCGTTCCATCAAGGAGGCTTCGTCGGTACCCACAAACCCGTCCGCTGTGGCTTCTGCGAAAGCCCGCCGCAGCAACCCGTAACGGAACCCCTGTGGCGTCTGAGCCAGCACCACAAACTCGCGTGGAATGGTCGAGGTAATCAGCGCCCCGTGGGCCGTGCGCTCCACTTGTTTAATCGTATCCACGGCGGGCAGTCCTACGATCGCAGCCCCGTGTTCCAACACCGCGTGAATGGTGCGCTCGATGGTGGCTGTATCAATCAGCGGACGAACTGCATCGTGCACCAGCACGATATCGTCCGGCCCCGCCGGCAAAGCTGCCAGCGCGTGCGCCACCGATTCCTGCCGGTTGTCGCCGCCTTCCACCACTTGAACTCGCCCAGCAAAGCCGTACTCGTTCACCTGGGCCGTCACCCGCTCCAGCTCCGTGCTGCGAACCGCCACGTACATCCCCGTCATCCCCTCCACCGCGTCAAACGCACGCAGCGAATGGATCAGGATCGGTACCCCGTCCAGCGATAGAAATTGCTTGGCTGGGGCACTCGACAACGAGTCCTTGTCGTTGGGGTGTCTTGATGGGGGCCCGGCCATCCGCGTACCCAGCCCCGCGGCAGGAAGAATCGCAAACACTTGCATAACTTCGTGGAGTATACATCGGAGCCGGCCAGATTGCGCCAACGGCGGCATTTCCTCGTCGTCTGACCCTACGACGTAGGCCGTTCCACGTAAAACATCTCGTTCGACGCCTGAAATCCCATGCTGTCGTAGATGGGTCTGCCGGCTGTCGAACTGTGCAGGGCCACCACGCGAATGCCCCGTCGACGAGCCTCTGCCAGGCAAAGCTTCACCAATGCATGAGCCAGTCCGCGCTTCCGGTATTTCGGCTCGACGAAAACATTCAGCAGATACCCCCGAAACTCGCCAACCGGGTCCAGCGGATGCGGCGCCCAGTCGAGAATCATCAATCCCGTCGAAGCAACGGGCCGGCCACCATCGCTCATGATCCACCCGAGGTACTTCCCCTCGGTCAGCATGCGTGTCACCCACGGCTCGAAGCGTTGGCTCATGGCCTCCAGAACCGGCTCTTCCGCGTCGCGCGCGTCGGCAAACATGGCTTTTCGATGGGCCGTAATCAGCGCGGCATCAGCCGCTGTGGCAGTGCGCGTTTCCAGCATCCCGCCAGTATAGGAGAGTTCCGGCGACTCCCGCGGAATGCGATCCCTTCGACGGCCTTCGGCGCCCATGGCGCTATCATCCTCTGGTGCGCGCCCGCCTCCCTCTCGACACAACCCTCCTCAAGCCAGGTCTTCGTCTGGCCGTCGGTCTTTCCGGCGGTGCGGATTCCGTATCTCTCCTGCGTGCACTCGCCGAGCGAAGCGGCGAACTCGGTCTCGTCTTGCACGTCGCCCACCTGCACCACGGCCTGCGCGGAACTGAGGCTGACGCCGACCTGGCCTTTTGCCGCGACCTGGCCGTCCGCCTCGGCCTGCCTTTCCATGAAACGCGCGTCGATACTGCTGCTGAAGCCCAAGCCGATCCCGCCATCTCGAAGCCCGGCGAGCCAGCCAAGCCCTCCGAAACCATCGAGGAAGCGGCGCGCCGTCTCCGCTATCGCTGGTTCCGTCAGCTCATGGCAGAGGGCGCCGTGGATGCCGTCGCCACCGCTCACACATTCGACGATCAGGCAGAGACCGTGCTCGCCAAATTCCTGCGCGGTGCCTGGACCGAGGGCTTGTCGGGAATCCATCCAAGACTCGACAGCCCCGATGGCCCCATCCTCCGCCCGCTCCTGGCGACCACGCGAACCGAGGTGGAAGCCTATCTCGCCGAACTGGGCCAGGCCTGGTGCGAGGATTCAACCAACCGCCATCTCACCTTCACGCGCAACCGTATCCGCCACGAATTGCTGCCTTTGCTCGAAACCTGGAACCCCCGCCTGCGGGAGCACCTGTCCCAAATGGCCGAATTGGCGCGCGACGAAGAAGCCTGGTGGCAAACCGAGATGGCCCGCGTAGCGCCGCAACTGATTCTGCCCGGCCGTCCTGTTCGCGGAGGAGGTCGCGCCGCGGCCGAGGGTCTCGCCCTGGACGTCACCCGTCTTGCCCCCCTCGCCCCCGCATTGCAACGGCGCCTTTTGCGCCATGCCGCCGCTCAACTTGGTGCCGCACCCGATTTTGCCGCCACCGAGGCCCTCCGCACCCTCGCACTTTCCGGGCGCGCCGGCCAAAAAACTGAACTGGCCCGGGGCCTTCGCGCCGAGCGCACCCACCGCGAATTGCGCCTCACTGTTGCCGCGCCGTCGGCTCCAGCCTCCGTAAGTGCCGAAGCTGTCGTCGCATATGCCGTCCCGGTCCCCGGCGAAACCCTGGCTTCGGCCTTCGGCCTCCGTCTCCGGATCGAAGCTCCGACGCCGGCAGCCTCCAATGACGGCACTCCTTCTAACCTTCCCCGGCAGGCAGTTCTGCGCCCCTGGAAGCCTGGCGACCGGGTCAGGCTCCGCTATTCGGCACGCCCCCGCAAGATCAAGGAAGTGCTGGAGCGTCTTCACGTTACCGGAAGCAGCAGGGCAACGTGGCCGGTCCTTGAACTGGAGGGCCGCATCCTCTGGATGAAAGGCGCGGAACTCGAACCGGAGCCCGGAATTGCCGTCATTGCCGAGTTCATCGATCCGGATCCGGCTTGACCTCACCCTTCTACAACTTTCGAGTTAGACGTGGTTCCTTATCGAGCTGCAAGCTCTAAAGGTTTCTTGAGAGTTTTTCAGGGTTCGCGGTACAATCCTATCTACTGCTCATCCGGCGGCAAGACACCCGTGTCGGCCACCAAAGAAGCTTGCACTTTCTGTGACTCTAAGAGGTCCGCGAGCGTCTAAAGGATGATGTAGGCGGTGCTGGAGGTCTTTTCAGCGGCTTCTCCTCCGTCGGGAAAGAGGAATCCTGGTGAATTCTACTGTCAAAACGATCATGTTCTGGGTCTTTATCCTTATCTGCCTCATGCTGCTTTGGGGCGTTGTGCAGCGCGGCACAAATATGGGAAAAGACACGGAGGTCACTTACTCCGAACTGCTGGACAAGATCGCAGCCGGACAGGTCCAAGACGTTACGATTCAGGGCACTGAACTCCATGGCCATATGAAAGCTTCGCCCAAGGAGCAGTTCCACACCACTATCTTCCCGAGCACTGACGAGCTGGTTAAGGAGCTGCACGACAATAAAGTCGCCTTCACCGCCAAGGATCAGCAGAACAACATTCTCATTCCCTTGTTGATCAACGTAGGTCCCTTCGTGCTCCTCGGAGCCATCTGGTTCTTCATGTTGCGCCAGATGCAGTCCGGCGGGAACAAGGCGCTGTCTTTCGGCAAGAGCCGCGCACGCCTGCTTTCGATGCAGCAGAAGAAGATCACTTTCAAGGACGTGGCTGGCGTTGATGAGGCCAAGGAAGAGCTGAAGGAGATCATCGAGTACCTGCGCGAGCCGCAAAAATTCCAGAAGCTGGGCGGGCGCATCCCCAAGGGCGTGTTGCTCGTGGGGCCTCCGGGAACCGGCAAAACCCTGCTGGCCCGTGCTGTGGCCGGCGAAGCCAATGTCCCGTTCTTCTCCATCTCCGGTTCCGATTTCGTTGAGATGTTCGTCGGCGTGGGCGCAAGCCGTGTCCGCGACCTCTTTGAACAAGGCAAGAAGAATGCTCCTTGCATCATCTTCATTGATGAAATCGACGCTGTCGGCCGTCACCGCGGTGCGGGATTGGGCGGCGGCCACGATGAGCGCGAGCAGACACTCAATCAGTTACTCGTCGAAATGGACGGATTCGAATCCAACGACGGCGTGATCCTCGTCGCGGCAACCAACCGCCCCGACGTATTGGATCCCGCTTTGCTTCGCCCTGGCCGCTTCGACCGCCGTGTGGTGGTGGGCCTGCCCGACGTCCGCGGCCGCGAAGAAATCCTCCGCGTGCACGTCAAGAAGGTCCCGGTTTCTGAAGACACAAACCTCAACGTTCTGGCCCGTGGAACACCGGGCTTCAGCGGAGCCGACTTGGCCAACATGGTCAACGAAGCCGCCCTCAACGCCGCCCGCGTCAATCGCAAGCAGGTGGTGATGTATGACTTCGAGCTCGCCAAAGACAAGGTGCTCATGGGCGCCGAGCGCAAGTCCATGTTGCTCACCGACGAGGAGAAGCGCGTCACCGCCTATCACGAAGCGGGCCACGCGCTCGTTTCGTTCATGCGCGAGCACTCTGACCCCATCCACAAGGTCACCATCATTCCCCGCGGCATGGCTTTGGGCGTCACCATTTATCTGCCCGGTGACCGCCACAACTACACTCGCGAATACCTTGAGTCGAGGTTGGCAACAGCTTACGGAGGCCGTGTGGCCGAGGAAGTCTTCCTCAACCAGATGTCCACTGGTGCCGGCAGCGATATTGAGGTGGCAACCGATCTGGCCCGGCGCATGGTCTGCGAGTATGGCATGAGCCGCCTGGGTCCGCTCACATTTGGCAAGAAGGAGGAACAGATCTTCCTCGGACGCGAGATCGCTCAGCATCGCGACTTCTCAGAAGAAACCGCCCGGCAGATCGACCTTGAGGTACGCCGCCTCATCGACGAGGCCTACCAATCGGCACATTCGATTGTCGAGACCCATGGGGATGCGATGCATCGTATCGCCGCTGCCCTGCTGGAGCGCGAAACCATTGATGCCGAAGAAGTGCGGATGCTCATCGAGGGCCAGACACTGCCCCCGATCCGCTCCATCCTTGCTTCGCCCACTGACACCGGAAGCGGCAGCGTGCAGCAGGTCCTCAAGCCTGAATCCCGCGGCGGTCCCAATTACCCCGAGGGTTCGCCTTCTCCGGCCTAAGTTCTGCCTTGAAAAACGGTCTCCTGGCTTAAGAACAACCCAGGCCGCCCCCAGGGGCGGCCTTTTTGTTGTTTAAAGCGGGTCAGGGCGACTGATTGCAAACGCGGCGCATCCCAACTTGTATAGGATGAAAAGCAGTTATGGCGGTTCCAGCAACTAAATTAGAGGCAGAGCGTCCAGAAGCTCTACAGGTGCTCCTCGATTCCTCGGCAATGTTGCTGGCAGCCTCAAGCCAGGGTGCAGTCCTGCCCGGCATTCTGGATCTGGCCGGCAAACTGCTCGAGGCGGACGCCTATGCTGTCTGGCGTGCGTCCGACGACCGGCAGACTTGGCGCGCCATTGCATTGCGCGGTCTGTCGCCTGCGTATCGGACGGAGATCAAAGCCGCCCCGAGCGATGTGCCCGCGTCAATCCAGGTCACAGAAGATGTACTTAGGGAACCGTCTCTCGGCAGATTTCGCAGCGTCTATGCGGCGGAAGGAATCCGCAGTTTGCTGGTGGTTCCGCTGGCCCTTCGCAACGGGCAGGTTGGCACCATCGCTTTTTACTGGCGCCATTATCACACCGTCACCGAACAGGACAAGGACTACGCGTCGGCGCTCGCCAATCTTTCCGCCGCCGCCCTGAACACGGAGGAACTGAGCGAACTGAATCAGCAGGAAAAGCGTCGGCTTTCGTTTCTTGCAGAAGCCAGCGCCATCCTATCCGGTTCTCTCGAATACGATGAAACCCTCAACGCGGTGGCAAATCTTGCCGTGCCGCAGATCGCCGATTGGTGCATCGTCCACGTTCTCGAAGACGGAAAGCCAAATCCCATTGCGGTCGCGCATCAGGATCCCGACACCCTCAAACGGGCCGCCGAATTATTCCGCGATTATCCCGAAGAAATCCGGGAAGACCGCGGACTCGGAGCTGTCCTGCATTCGGGCAAGAGCGAGGTCGTCACCCATGTGACCGCCGAGATGCTGAGCACCGCTGCGCGCGATGCCGATCACCTCGCAGCGATAAATGCTCTGGGCATCACTTCGAGCATGGTCGTGCCCCTGGTGGCGCGCGGAAATGTTCTGGGCGCCATTCGCCTGCTGGCTGCGGGCGGCTCGCGGCATTTCACTGCCGATGACGTGAAACTCGCAGAAGATCTTGCCCGGCGTGCGGCGGCTGCCATCGAAAATGCCAAACTTCATCGCGCCGCCCTCAAGCAGGACAGTGAACTGAGTCTTTCCCATGTTGCCGCCCGCATCGGTAGTTGGAACTGGGATCTTGAGAATCACAGCATGTCCTGGTCGAAAGAGTACAAGGAATTGCTCGGCCTTTCTCAGCAGCTCTCGACCAATGAAAAAGGCGAGACGGAATTGATTCATCCGGAAGACCGTGATCGCGTTCAGCGAAAACTCGACGAGGCGCTCGCTTCCGGTGCCGAGCAGGTTGTCCTCGAGTTCCGTGTGATCACGCCTGACGAACGAGTCTTGTGGGTCCAGTCTCGCGGAAGCATCTCTCGCGATGCTGCGGGAAAACCCAAGTCGGTCCTCGGCATCAGCATGGATGTCACCCAGTCGCGCGAAGCGGAACACGCCCTGCGCCGTACCGAACGCGAGACCGCCAAGCGCATCAATGAAATCGCCGCCATCGTGCAATCCTCCGATGACGCCATTTTGAGCAAGGACCTGTCAGGCTGCATCAAGAGCTGGAATCCTGCCGCCTCCCGCATCTTTGGCTACACGCCCGAGGAGATCGTGGGAAAGTCCATTCTCCTGCTGATTCCTGAAGAGCTGCATTCAGAGGAAAAGGTCATCCTTGAAAAGATTCGAGCCGGGGAGAGCATTGACCACTTCGAGACCGTGCGCATTACCAAGAGCGGCGAGCGGATCAATGTTTCCCTCAGCATCTCTCCGGTTCGGGATGAAAAGGGAACCATCATCGGCGCGTCGAAGACCCTCCGCGACATCACCGGTAAAAGGCGCCTTGAAGCTTCGCTCCTGCAAGCCGAAAAGATCGCCGCTGCTGGCAGAATGGCCGCGACCATTGCCCATGAAGTCAACAATCCTCTTGAAGCAATCACCAACCTCATCTTCCTGGCAAAGATGCATGCCAACGAGCCGGACTCGGTCAAGACTTTCCTCGAGCAGGCAGAGAGCGAGCTGATCCGCGTTTCCCATATCGCCCGGCAAACGCTCGGCTTTTACCGCGAAAACGCATCGGCTTCCAGCGCCTCTCCTTCTGAACTGGCCGAACGAACCGTCAAGATTTACGAGCCAAAATGCAAAGAGGCCGGAATCGCAATTGAGAGAAACCTCGGCTCCACACGGCGCGTCACATTGCGCACCGGAGAGATTCTTCAGGTCATCTCCAATATCGTCGCCAATGCGATCCATGCGATGCCGTCCGGCGGCACACTCTCTATCTCAACCGAGGACGTCGACGCACCGGGGCGTCATGGTGTCGCCATCATTGTGAAGGATAATGGCGTCGGCATCACGGATCAGCAGTTGCCGAAGATCTTCGATGCCTTTTTCTCGACGCGGGTCGGGGTGGGCACAGGGATTGGGTTGTTTGTGGCCAGGCAATTCGTTATTGGACATGGCGGAAAGATCGACGTGGAGAGCAGCGTCGAGCCGGCTTCTCACGGAACCAGGATGTCCATCTTCCTGCCCCTTGAAAACCCCTACACGACAGACTCGCAATCGAAAGAGATTGCCTGACGAAGCGGAAGAATCAATCAGAGCCGGACATGCGCATCAAGCGGATGCCAATGTCTCGATTCGAGACCCGGAAAGCACCGCCCGACCAGCCTGACGCCCAAGCTCAGAATATCTTGTAGCCAATCCCCATGCTGCCGCCATAAGGATGCAACGTCCCATTGATCCAGTTCGGCCATTGCTGGTACTCAAAGTCGAGTACCCTCCAGGTGAATCGCCGATTGATCTTATAATCAACGCCCCCGCCGTAGGCAATGTCGGTGAATCTGCCGTAGGCATACTTGTACTGGAAGTTCATGTTGGAGAAACCAAACAGCACTTTGCCATACGGCGTGAAGCGCCCGAAGCGATGAATCGGGACGCGTGGGCCAATGAGGTAATTGTCCTCGCTGATGTTCACATACTCGTTGAGGCGCAGCCAGCGCGCTTCGCCCTCCACTTGAACCCAGCGGTTGAATTCCACGTCAACGTAAGCGCCCGCGCCAAACAGAGCGTTGGGAGCGCTTTCCGGAACTCCATTTCCTGCATAGTCGGGCTGAAAGACAGACCCTAAAGCTCCCGCGGTCAGCGAAAGTTGACTTCGGGTAGCGGAAGGAACCACTTGCGCCTGGGCAGCCATCACCCCGGCGCCAAAAATGCATGCAAGCAAAATTACTGCAGATCGTCTCATCAGAAAAGGCGCATCCAGTTCAGATCAAAGCTCGTTAGTATGTGGTGCATTGATCGACACAACCCTACAATTGAAGCCGGAGTGCGAAGCATATCGCACTCCGGCCTTGGGTCTTGAATCGAGTTTTACTGTGGACCGGGCCCGGTGGCCGTGCGTTGGGGTGGATCTCCGCCATTGGCGGGCTGAGATGGCTGAGCGGTCGCAGGCTGGTTCCCGGTAGGCTGGGACGGAGTCGCTCCTGAAGCCGGAGCAGCAGGCGGGTTTACATTCGCATCTTCGTACCGCTGCAGCCTGAAATAGACCGGTGTCACTTCCAGCGGCATTTTGTCGCGCGCGTTCATCGGCGCATACAGCTTGGCATTCAGCATATGCACCTTGTCGTCCCACGGATCGGTCTTAAGCCGGCTGCCCAGGGGAAGAGCGGCGATCTGGCTCAGGTCGTCCCAGTTGATCTTCGGCGCCTCGTGCGACAGGCTCGCCATCCATGGAGTTCCATCCGGCGCGAGCAGCGAATCGCCCAGCCTCGGCGTGTTCAAGGCTCTCAGTTCCTTGCCGCGCGCCGCCAACTGCGCCCAGAAAAGGCCCGCGTCACCCAGCTTGTCCTTGTACATTGACGCCTGCAGATACACCAGCGCCTGTTTGGCAGCTGACGCGTCGTCGATGTCTGAGTGGTTCATGTCGATGCGCTGGAACGTCGACTCGTCCGGGAAAAGAAGTCGGTCGTTGAAAGCATACCGTGTGTCGATATGGTGACCGAGCGCGATGTGAGCCAGTTCAAGGGCCACCACCGACGCGATCGAGGGTTCATCCGGCAATGTGTCGATCAGACCCTTGCTCAACAGAATGGTATTGCCCACCGTGGTTGCTTCCACCGTGTTTGTCAGCAAAACCCTGCAATGGACGGGATACGAAAATGCCAGGTTGTTCGGCACTGCCAGGTTGACGACAATCTGGTCCAGTACCGTCGTCTCAAATCCACCCTGGGTCAGCGGAGCCACCAGCCCTGCTTCTTCCAGGCGGTCGATCACGTTGTCCTGGGCCTGCATCAGCCAGTCGCGCGTTGCCTGCAGCGGGCTCACATCCTGCGAGTCCTCGCTCTTGTCGACGGCGTCTTCCACCTTCATCGTCACATTCTCGCTGTCGCGGGTAGGCAGCTTCAGGGCGTAGCCCCAGAAGTGTGTCTGAGCTTTCAGCCCCACTGCCTTTCCACCTTCGTTACGATTCGATTCCTCCACATAGATCGCTACCGGCAGCCAGATTCCCGGCTGTACATTCATCCGCCAGCTGTCGAAGTGGAAGTAATAGCGCGAATCATCATCGGACTTCGGGTTCGTATAGGTGCCGTTGAAGCGGACAACATTGCCGTCTTGATCTTCGATCCAGACCCGGCCGTAGAACCGTCCCATCCCCGTCACCTTGGGATGAACGTCGAACACCCAGGTGCGAACCTGTCCCAGAAACTCCCGCCGCACGTAGCTGAAGACATAGTGCTGCTCGTCAAACCCGGTCGGGTCCAGGAACATCATCTGCATAAAGCCGGTGGGATTGTACGTAAAGTGCTTATCGAGCCCCAGCGCCTTGGTCAAGCCGGTGATTGCCCCAAACGAGCCCTTGAAGAACCCCTTCTTCGAGGCCGAGCGGGGCTCATATGACTTGTCGAAGAATCCCTTGCCGAAATCAACGCGGCTCAACGTGTACTGGTCGTCGACGGGTACTTCATACAGCAACTGGTCGGGGCGCGTGTCCTGGATGTAGGTTTCTACCAGGGGCGTCCGCTCCTGGATGCTTCTGATCAGCACCTTCTCCTGCGCGACGGCCTTCTGCACCAGCGCTGCTTGCTCCGGGGTAAGTTGGTGCGCCTGCTCAAACTTCGGTGTCTTCTTCGCATAGGCGCAGGACACACCCAGAGTGAGTGTAAGCAAGGT
Source organism: uncultured Acidobacteriaceae bacterium (assembly GCA_963800145.1). Taxonomy (GTDB): domain Bacteria; phylum Acidobacteriota; class Terriglobia; order Terriglobales; family Acidobacteriaceae; genus Telmatobacter. The sequence continues at coordinate 2,265,925 of CAWCZX010000003.1, forward strand.
GAGGTAGATCTTCCGAAACGTCATTTAAAACTCCTAGGTGTGGTTCAACTTTCGTCTCTGGCTTCTGGCGCCCCGCTGCCAACATCGGGTGGTCCATAGCCGCTGTCTGAATTCTCTGCTAAGCCAACTGAAACGTAATGGTGATATTGGTGGTCAAATCCACTGCTTGCCCGTTGCGCGTTGCAGGCCTGAAGCGGATTTGCTGCGCCACGCGCTGCGCTTCTTCATCGAGCCCATGTCCCAGCCCGCGCACGATGCCGTTCACCACCACACGCCCCGCCGCCGTGAACGTGACGCGCAGGATCACATCTCCCTGCACCTTCAACTGGCGCGCTTCGCTCGTGTATTGCGCCGGCGGTTTCGAGAGCACCTCAAGATTAGTTGAAGCCGGCGCCACCGACGCCGTCTGCGGAGCCGCTTCCTTTGTCATCTGCGGCAAGCTGGCCGATCCGACCTTGCCGCTTTGATAGGTGCCCGATGCCCCGGTAGCCCCCGGAATACCTGCGGATGCTACTTTTCCCACCGTGCCCGCATTCGATCCCGAGCGGGTTCCATTGCCGATGCCGGTCGATCCCACCACGCCATGCGGCGCAACGGCAGGGCCCTGTCATTCCACCGTAAGGATTGCCGATCGCAGCTACTGTCGCCGGCTTGGTCGCATTCGGGTTCGGAGTCACGCCAAACGTCTCGCCAAAGTGCACCGGCGCTGTTGAGGGCTTCGCCTGTGGAACCTGTGCGGGCATCGCCGCCGTGAGAGCCGCCTTGGGCTGCGGGGCGAGGATAATCGCCGGCTTGGCCGCCTTCACTACCGGTACCGTCAGCTTGGATTCCATCTCGATCGGCTTCAGAGCGGGCTTCGGCTCTGGCTTGGGAAGATTGATCTTCGGTGCTTCGAGCTTCACCTGCTGCGGCTTCGGTGGCGGGGGCAGCTTGGGCGGCGGCGGTACCTTGACCTTGGGTTGGGGCGGAGGAGTCGTTGGAAAAATAAGTTCGGTTTGTTCGAATTGATGCGTCTCGATGACATGCTTCGCCATCATCCCCACATAAAGAGCCACGGCCAGAATCGTCAGGTTGATCACGATGCTCGTGATAAACGAAGCCGATCTGCCCTCGGGCTCGGGGAGTAAGCCGAAGGTGGTGCGTCCAGGATAGTAATTCGCGGGCATTTGGGTAATTCCTCGTTGAGAGCCATCGAAACGGCGATGTGTCGTATACGTGGGAATAGACTCTTCCTCGCGAGCTGCGGAATTGCTTAATCCTCGGGGCATGCGATCGCTCCCATTGGGTTACAAGGCTTTTTCAAAAAGGGCTCTTCGTTCCTCACTTTGAAGAGAAGGGGAAAAATATGCCCACCGTTTCGTTGCACCTGCACAAGGACCCTTTTACGCGCAGATGAGGCACACAGGGCAAGCAAGTGGGTGTCGCCTTTTCGGCGATCTATGAGTGGTTGCACGTGGCCGTTCCGACCCCGCCTGCTGTAATAGACTAACGGTAAACCAAAGTGTTCGAGGAAGGACAGTATTTTTGTGAAGATATTGGTTACCGGCGGTGCGGGGTATGTCGGTGGCACCGTGGCTGAATTGCTCGCCTCGCAGGGTCACAAATCCATTGTATTCGATAATTTGAGCCATGCAAAGCGCAATGAGGTTCCCGCGGGGGTCGACTTCGTTCAGGGGGACCTTGCCGACCGGGCTGCAATTGAGAGAATTTTCATCGATGCCAAAGCCCAAAACCAGCCTTTCGATGCCGTTCTTCACTTCGCTGCCCTCATCGAGGCGGGCGAGTCCATGCTTCACCCTGAACTCTTTTTTCGCAACAACACCGCATCCACTCTCTCCCTGCTCGAGGCGATTCTGGCTCATGGTCCACGCCGCCTCGTCTTCTCCTCCACAGCCGCCGTTTACGGCGAGCCTGAGTCGGTTCCTATCAAGGAAGATGCGCGCCTTTGCCCCACCAATGCTTATGGGGACTCCAAGCTTCTCGTGGAGCATATGCTCGGGTGGTTCAATCGAATCCACGGCCTGCGCTATGCCTCGCTCCGCTACTTCAATGTCGCCGGCGCCCCTGAAGGCCCCGACGGCGTTACCCGCGGCGAAGCTCACGAGCCGGAAACCCACCTCATTCCGCTCGTCCTCGACGTTGCCCTCGGACGCCGTAAGTCCATTCGCATCTATGGCGATGACTATCCGACCCCCGACGGTACATGCGTCCGCGACTACATCCACGTTTCCGATTTGGCCGATGCCCATGTGCTGGCCTTGCGACGCCTTGAGACCTACGACCGCCTTATCCTCAACCTTGGCAACGGCCAGGGATTCAGCGTGCGCGAAGTCATCGAGTCGGCCCGCCGCGTCACCGGCCATGCCATCCCCGTCGAAAACCATCCCCGCCGTCCGGGAGATCCCGCCGTTCTCGTCGCCAGTTCAGAAAAAGCCATCCGCGAACTGGGCTGGACGCCCCGCTACTCCCAACTGGACGACATCCTCCGCACCGCCTGGCTCTGGCACCAGAAGCGCTATCAGGCGTAAGGCACCTTGAGCCTGATTCGGCCTCGGGACTCAACGTCGGTCCATGGCCCCATTAGTCACCTGTTTTGAGCACCATCGGGGGCTATCTATCACCAGAATGTGCCATTTGCCTAACAAGAAAGTCATCCTATGCTGATCACAGATTCAATTGGTGAGCATTTTGGCCCGTATCCGCCAAACAAAAGGAGACCCTGGGTTTTACCCCGAGGCCTGGCAGTCTCCACAACGATCAGAGATCAAAGAGCCCGAGCGGTTTCGTGTCTATAACCGGTCCCGCGAAAACTTCCTCAGCGTTGAGGTCACCGTAGTCGAAACCACGACCCAGCCGTTGAAGAAGCTCATTCAGGATCTTGCCGTCAAAGTCAATTCAGCCCTATGGCTCAAACCTTACAGAGGCATTCCTGCAATCCCCGGCCTCCTGCCGCCTTTCGATCTCATTTATCTCGACGAGCAGTATCGGATCCTTCAGGAAGTTGAATCCTTTCCCAGTCCCGACATAAGACCCCTGAAACAGCAGCCTGCAAGCGCGCTCGTTTTGCCGGCGCATACCATGTTTGCCTCACGAAGCCTTCCTGGAGATCAACTCGAATTGCGCAGCACAGCGGACGGCGCCGAGATCGAGCACGGGTTCAAGCTGATCACGCGCCCCGGAGGATCGATTCCAGCTATGCAAACCGATTCAGCGTCTCATGTCTCTCCCGGCAAAAATACCCCCACGCCTCGCCCCAATGACGACCCCTCTCGCCAGCTTCAACTGGCCATCAAGCAGCTTGATAATGGGGAAGCCCAGGCTGAGACACCAAAGAACCACTCCTGGATGGCGCGGTTTCGCCGTTGGCTCGTTCCCGATCCCTATGATCGGCGTGGTGCGGGCAGGTCACCTCTCCCCGGCCTCGTTGCCTACCACTGGACCGGCGGTACGCCCAAGGCCTACCACATCGGGAACATCAGCGATTCCGGTTTCTTTCTTCTCACAGAGGAGCGGCCGTTCCCCGGCACCATGATCCTCATGACCATCCAAAGAACAGACACCTCCGGTGAGGATTCGCAGGATTCAATCGCTGTGAATACCAGGATCACGCGCTGGGGCCCGGATGGTATCGGTCTTGAGCTCATGCCGTCGAAACTTCAGAATCGAAAGAGCGGCGAGAACCCTGAGTCAAATGGAGCCGACACAAAGGCGCTTGCAGACTTTCTCAAGCGGCTCAAGGTGAGGGTCGGGTAAAGCACTTCCAGGGTCGTTTCGATCACGACCCGTTCACACCGGCATATGCGGCGGGGTTGCCGACCGCATAAAAATCCTGTAGCGCTCCCTGGTGCCCGTTGCAGCGCGCGAACAATTGCAAGCCGAGATGGCTCGGAGTGATATAAGCTTCATCGCTGGGCAGCAATGCCGGGGACAACTTGGGATCTCTCTTCTCGATGAGTCCGAGCCCCGAAAGACGTTCGAAATCCCGCTCGATCTGAAGTTCCCGCGATCCCGTAATCACCATCACTTCGTCGATCCGGCAAGCCAGCGGCTTCGCGGTTAGTGATCCCGATTCGGATAGAAATTTGGTTGCTCTCAAACAAACAACAGTCAGAATGCGAATCGGAATTGTCGTCAGCTCGCCCAGCAATTCAACGAAGTGCAAGTTCGATTCGTCTTTTCCATCCACGGAGCAGGACGAAAGCAGGAGCCCGCTCCAATAGTGCTGCAGCCATTCCTCATCGGTGCAGGATCCGTCTTCAAGAACGCGTGCAACAAGACGCGCATTGGCGCGCATCCCCGCGGCAACCGGTTTCGTCGCTTGCAGGCTTTCTGCTCCGAGTGCAATTCCCACCACGTTCTTAACTTTGTGGTTACTCATGCTGTCGCGAAACAGATGACCCACTTGTCCGGCTCCGCCCGGACACAACCGGCTCAGAAAACCGAGGGCTTCCGCCAACCGGACGAGATCCGTCATATCTTCCGGATTGGTCTGTGCCACGAGTTTCTCCAGCAGGTTCTCCCATTCCCGTGGTTCCGCCTCTTTCGACGCGACAAACGTCAGGCCCATTCCGTCTGTGCCAGACCGGACTACCCTGGCCAGAGCTGTGATGCGATGCTCGGGACTTTTCTCCAGCGGCCCTTCCTTTTGCAGAGTTAGCGAAAGCGTGGTCCCCACCGGAAACCGGTCCTCCGTAATGAGATAAACTCCGGTCGAACTGATGTCCTTGACTTTGTCCTTCTTCACCTCTGAGCCCGCCCACCGATACGCCGCAAACTGCTCTGCTGATCGACGGTCCGCCCTTTGGGACAGTAGATTTACAAGCCAGCCCATGCGTACGGTCATGCTGCCTCCGATCGGGTCAAGATCTTCTTCCTGGATCGATTCGCCCCAATTCTACTGGCCTTCGATCCCGCTTCGAAAGGTTACCTTTGCGCATGGAACCAGAAACGCAACACTTCGCTTCCTTCAGCGCCCGGTTCCACTGCGCGAATTCCGGCTACTCAGAACGCGAAGCTCGAGAACGATGCAGGCTACAATGCGGAAATGCCGGTAGATCATTGGCCCGGTCAACCTGCTGGAATGGAGGGCGAAATGCGGACTTGGTTCGAGCGGTTTTCCATGAGCTTGCTATTCATCGCGTGTGCCGGTGCAGGTTCCGCGACAGCCCAGCAAAAAACCCAATTCACAGCCAGAGACTGGGCCGTTCTGCATAGCGCAAGCGCGATTGCGGTCTCGGCCGACGGAACCATTCTTTACCGCGTCAGCTACGGAGCGGAGAAGGGTCCCACGCACAACGAATGGTGGACCATCGGCGCCGACGGAGCCCACGCAGCGAAGCTCGATGTGACAGACGATTTCACGCCGATGGGCTTCACCCGCGATGGACATGGTCTTTATGGCGCATGGACCGTGAACCACCACCGCCAGTTCGCCATCTTCCCGATTACCAATGGCAAAGCGGCCGCCGCGCCCACCACCGTGGTTGTGCTGCCGCGGGGAATCGGTGCCGTCAGCCCTTCGCCCGATGGCAAGCGCTTCGCCATCGGGGCAGACCCGCGTCCCCCGGATCCGCTCGAAGAGATTCGCCATGTCCATGAACCGGATCAAACCAGCCTTTATGTTGTAAATGCCGACGGAACCGGCGGCGCATGGTGGTGCAACGACCTGAAGTTCATCTCCGGCGGCCCCATTCTCGATGAGGGCGCGGGCGCAGCGGCGTGGAGCGACGACAACAGCTCTCTCGCTGTTCTGTCAGAGTTGCCGCGGATCGGGCATCACAACGTGAGTACAGCCGTTGATGTATGCAGCGCGACCGGCTCCCGTCATGTCGCTGACATACCCAATTCGGTAGCGGGAATCGCGTGGGCCAACGGCGGCCGTGATCTCGCATTCCTGTCCACCAAGTCCGCTGTGTTGACGCCGGAGCACGTATGGACGGTTCCCGTATCCGGCGGAAATGCCGAGGATCGCACCCCCGACCTGAACGGCACTGCCGTCGATCTCGCAGGAGATACGCAAGGGCACGTGTGGGTGCTGGTCGATCACGGCGTGCAGAACGAGATCGATGAATTCCACGATGGCGCCCTCAAGCCCGCATACCGCTGGCCCGACGGTGTCATCGGCGGCACGCCCGTAGGTCCGGAATACGCCGGAACAGGTTCGCAAATGGCCTTTACCGTCGGTGATCCAACCCACGCGCGCAATATTGCCGTGCCTGACGGCGATCACCTGCGCAAATTGACTCACGAAGGCGATACACAGCTTGCCGCCATCGAGTTGGGGCCAGTGCGCACCGTCCAATGGAAGAGCAAAGCTGGAACCGCACTTGAGGGCATCGCCACATTTCCCTCCGGATACGTTCAGGGAAAAAAGTATCCCTTCCTCGTCCTTCCCCACGGCGGACCTGAGGCCAACGACGAACTCGGTCTCGATCCGCTGGCGCGCATCATCGCCGGCCTGGGCTACGTCGTGCTGCAACCGGAATATCGAGGCTCAACCGGTTATGGCGCGGAATTCCTCGCCGCCATCTATCAGCATTTCGGCGACCGCGCCTACGAAGATGTCGACAGCGCCACCGATTACGCCATCGCGCAAGGATGGGCCGACCCCAATCACCTGGCCATCTTCGGTTGGAGCGCCGGCGGCTTCATGACCTCATGGACCGTAACCCAGACCAGCCGCTACAAGGCCGCCATCGAGGGCGCCGGCATCACCGACTGGGGCCCGTTCCTCTGGACCAGCGACATTCAGCAAATCGACTACGACGCTCGCTGGACCGATGAAGACCCCGAAGCCTTCCGCAAATTCTCGGCCGTCGCTTTCGCCGACAAGGTCACCACGCCCTTGCTCATCCTTCACGGTGAAGCCGACCAGCGCGTGCCCACCTTCCAGGGCGTCGAGTTCTTTCAAATCCTCGCCGCGCGCGGCAAGACAGTTCGCTTCGTCACCTATCCCGGTTCTCCCCATTTCCCCACCCTCTGGGAACAGCGCCTGAACATATTTGAGGAGATTACAGATTGGCTCAACCGCTATAACAAATAGCCCGACTCACACCCGAATCAGCCCGGCCAGGCCGCGATTCGCGTCAGCAAATCGCCTCCCCGGCGGGTCGCATCCGCCGTATTTTCCCGCCAGTCAGCCACCCTCACTTGCCCATTGGCCCCCCGCCTCGTTAAAGTGTCTCCCACAAGCACTGTCGGCTGCGGCGTCGTCCAATCACCATTGCCCCACCGCTTGCATTGACCCTTTCATTGCCTCCAGAGGACTCCTTTCATGTCTTCCACGCACGTTCCCGCTATCCCCAATCCGGCATCATTATCCAATCAGGACCTCGACTCCACCCTTCGCGAAAACCGCGTCTTTCCACCCCCCGAAGAGTTCGCCCGCAAGGCCCACATTCAATCCCTTGAGCAGTATGAGGCGATGTACAAAAAATCCATCGAAGACCCCGAAGCCTTCTGGGCCGAAGCAGCCAAAGAACTTCACTGGTTCAAGCCGTGGGACAAGGTGCTCGAATGGAATCTCCCCTGGGCCAAATGGTTCGTCGGAGGAAAGCTCAATCTCAGCTATAACTGCATCGACCGCCATCTCGACGGTCCGCGCCGCGACAAAACCGCGCTCATCTGGGAAGGCGAGCCGGGCGAAATCCGCCGCCTCACCTACGCCGAGCTCCACGCCGAAGTCCAGAAATTCGCCAACGCCCTCAAAGCTCTCGGCATCCGGAAAGGCGACCGCGTCGCCGTTTACATGGGCATGACGCCCGAGCTGGCCATTGCCCTCCTTGCCTGCGCCCGCATCGGCGCCGTTCACTCCGTCATCTTTGGCGGATTCGCCGCCAACGCCATTGCCGACCGCGTCAACGACTCCTCCTGCGTCGCCATCCTCACCCAGGACGGAAGCTATCGTCGCGGCACCGAGATCAAGCTCAAGCAGACCGTCGACGAAGCCATGGCTGCCTGTCACACCATCAAGCACGTGGTCGTCTACCGCCGCACCGGCAGCCCCGTCACCATGATCGAGGGACGCGACCACTGGTGGCACGATCTCGTCGCCAAAGCCGCGCCCGATTGTCCCGCCGAGCCCATGGATTCAGAGGACCCTCTCTACGTCCTCTACACCTCCGGCACCACCGGCAAGCCCAAGGGCCTCGTACACACAACCGGCGGCTATGCCGTGCAGACTTATCTCACCACCAAATACGTCTTCGACATCCGCGACGAAGACATCTACTGGTGCTCGGCCGACATCGGTTGGGTCACCGGCCACTCCTACGTCGTCTACGGTCCGCTCCAGAACGGCACAACCGTCCTCATGTACGAGGGCGCCCCCAACTACCCCGACTTTTCTCGTTTTTGGAAAATCATCGACGACCACAAGGTCTCCATCTTCTACACCGCTCCCACCGCCATTCGCGCTTTCATGAAGTGGGGCGACCAGCACGTCGAAAATTACAAACTCGATTCCCTGCGTCTTCTTGGCACCGTAGGCGAACCCATCAACCCGGAAGCATGGATGTGGTATCGCGAGAAGATCGGCCACAACCGTTGCCCCATCGTCGACACCTGGTGGCAGACTGAAACCGGCGCCATTATGATCGCGCCTCTTCCCGGCGCCGTCCCTGCCAAGCCTGGCTCCGCCACGCGCCCCTTTTTCGGGATCCAGCCTGAAGTCGTCACCAAGCCCGACGCCGAGGGCAATTTCCACGCCGTCCCGGCGGGTAGCGGCGGCCTCCTCGTCATTCGCAAACCCTGGCCCGCCATGGCCCGCACGGTGTATGGAGATCCTGAGCGCTACCAGAAGACCTACTGGTCCGACGTGCCGGGTTGCTACTTCACCGGCGACGGCGCGCGCATGGATGCCGACGGCTACTTCTGGCTCATGGGCCGCGTCGACGACGTCATCAACGTCAGCGGCCACCGCCTCGGCACCATGGAAGTCGAGTCAGCCCTCGTCGCCCACCCCAAGGTCGCCGAAGCCGCCGTCGTAGGCCGTCCCGATAGCCTCAAAGGGCAGGCCATCGCCGCGTTCGTCTCGCTCGAAAGCGGCAACCAGCCTAGCGAAGGATTGAAGGACGAACTCCGCAAGTGGGTCTCCAAAGAGATCGGCTCGCTCGCCCGTCCCGACGACATCCGCTTCACTGAAGCCTTGCCCAAAACCCGCAGCGGCAAAATCATGCGCCGCTTGCTCCGCGAACTCGCCACCCACGGCGAGATCAAAGGCGACACCACTACCCTCGAAGACTTCACCGTAATCGCCAAACTCCGCGAAGCCGAAGAAGGCTGATCGAAGCCGTGCAACTTGATTCATAAAAGCAGTTCGAGTCTTCTGCCTCGGAGGTCCATCTGTGTCTGAAGCAAACAAGCAGGTCATCCGCGCCTTCCTCGAAGACGTCATCAACCAGGGTCGCTTCAATCGTGCCGACGACCTTGTCAAAGAAGACTTCGTCGAACTCGATCCGCTTCCGGGCCAGCAACAGGGCAGGGAAGGGTTGATAGCAGTCCTCGCGCAGTTCAGGTCTGCTTTTCCCGACATCCATTGGGTGATCTCCGAGATGGTGGCCGAGGGCGACAAGGTCGTAACCCGGTTCTCATGGACCGGAACCCATCGCGACACATTCCTCGGAATCCCCGGCACCGGCAAGCACGTCGAGGTCAAGGGCGTGGTCATCGACCGGCTTGAATCAGGGAAGATGGCCGATAGCCGCATCCTCATGGACACACTCGGCCTTCTTCAGCAACTCGGCGTGGTCCCCGCTCCTCCCCCGCCGTCCGCCCACGCCTGAACTCCTGGCGTAACTCTTTGCCGGGGAATAATAGGCTAGACGCAAATGTTAATGAGAACGCTATTCTTTCAGGAACGCTCAGGCATGGTCATGATCCGCTCTTCTCAAGCAAGGCCTTCGACAGCGCATCAGGGACATTCGGCCAGCACTGGAGAGATTTATGGCAAGAGACATCATTCGAACGCCTAACGCCCCGTCTCCACCCCCAACGTACAGTCAGGCGGTACGAGCAGCGGGTCTTGTGTTCGTTTCAGGTACGGGGCCGCACGACCCAGTAACCGGGAAGATTGTTGGGGATTCGATCCAGGAGCAGACCAGGCAGTGCTTGCAGAATGTGTCTGCCATTCTCGAAGCCGCCGGCACCTCCCTCGCACGAGTCGTGAGCGTCACCGTGATTCTTCTTGAGGAAACAGATTTCGCCGGAATGAATGAAGAGTGGATAAAGTGGTTTCCGGCCGACCCGCCTGCGCGCCAAGGCGCGAAGTTACCCGTTCGAATCCCCGGTATGAGAGTGTCCATCGCGGCCATTGCAGAGGTCTAAGCCTCAATCGAGAGACCAGGCGCCAAGGTAACCGAGCAGGTGGCAAAGTTCCGCGAGTGGTTGAAATCGCGGAGGACTTGATCACGTGCGTTCTCTCCGATTGCTGCTAGACTGATCGCGTCATCATGTCCAGAAATGTGGTGGTTGTTTTTGTCCTTTTGGCCGCTTCGTGTGGCTTGGGTCTGGCTGCGCCTGACCAATGGCTTGAGGCCCGCAGTAGTCATTTCACCTGCCTGACTGACTCAAACGAGAAACAGGCCCGCCATGTTCTCGATCAGTTCGAACGCATGCGATGGGTTTTTGAAACTCTGTTCCCTAACATTAAAGTCGATCCGCCCGAACCGATTTTGGTCATTGCGGCCAAAAACGAAAAGACCTTTCAGTCTCTTGAACCGCAGGCCTATTTAGCCAAAGGACAACTGAATCTTGCCGGCCTTTTTCTCCACACCCAGGACCGGATTTACATTCTGGTTCGCCTCGATGCGGAACAGGAGCACCCATTCGTCACTGTGTACCACGAGTACACGCATCTGCAGTTCCGAGGCGCAAGTGCGTGGATGCCCCTCTGGCTTAACGAAGGCCTCGCGGAATTTTTCCAGAACACTGAGATTCAGGACAAGAGTGTGCTGTTGGGCGAACCTAGCGTTGACGATCTTCTCTATCTGCGCCAACATCAGCTGATTCCGTTGCCGGTGCTTTTCAAGGTCGACGCAAGCTCTCCGTACTACCACGAAGAACAAAAGGGTTCCGTTTTTTATGCGGAATCCTGGGCTTTGACGCACTATCTCCAGGTTACTGATCGCGAAAAGAAAACGGACTCTGTTACCAACTACATGGTCCTGATGAGTCACCATGAAGATCCTGTCGCAGCCGCAGAAAAAGCATTCGGCGATCTGAAGCAACTGCAATCGGCCTTGGAGGCCTACATCCTGGCCAGCCGATACAAGCAATTCGTGCTCAATAGTGCCGCGGTGCCACTCGATGAAGCTTCCTATACGTTCAAGACCATCTCACAGATCGAGGCCGATACAACTCGCGCCGACGTTCTGGCCAGTGAGCAGCGCGACAAAGAAGCCCGCGACTTGATTGCCCAAATCCTGAAAACGGATCCCGACAACGTTCCAGCACGCGAAACCATGGGATCGCTCGAATTTCGGAGCGGAGATCGGGATGCCGCGCTGAAGTGGTACGCCGAAGCTGTGAAACTTGATTCCCAAAGCTACCTTGCCAACTACTACTTCGCCTCCCTGTCGATGGACGGTGCGTCCGCCGACCAGGAACCGGCGATTGAATCGAGCCTGCGCACGGTGATCCGGCTCAATCCCAAATTTGCTCCCGCTTATGACCGGCTCGCCTCGTTTTACGCCGGCCATCACATGAAAATGGACGATGCGATTTCGCTCATCCTGCAAGCTGTCAAACTCGATCCCGGCAATCTCTATTTCCGTTTGAATGCGGCAAATATCCTGGCCGAAATCGGGCGGTATCCCGATTCTGCCGCCGTTCTCCAGGCTGCAACAAAGTTGGCCAAAAATCCAGGCGATCTCGCCATCATTCAAAGCCGAATCGACCAGTTGAATCAATTCCAGCAGGCACAAGACCGGGCCGAGCAGGAGCGGCAGCAATACGAGGCGCAGCGCGCTGCGAGCGCGCAGCCGGTTTCACAACCGATCCCGGTCAACGATGCTCCAAAGCATCCGGCGGAAGCGAACGGACCGAAACACACGATGCTCGGTGTCATTCACCATGTCACCTGCAGCTATCCCTCGGTTCTCGAATTTCAGTTGGATGGGCCGAAAAAGTCAGTCAATGTCTACAACAACGACTTCTTCAAAATCGACCTCTCGGTGCTCGGATTCACACCCGCAAAATCGATAAATCCCTGTTCGGATTTCGAAGGAATGAAAGCCCGTATCGAATACGCCGAGGCATCTGATAAGACCGTTGATGGCCAGGTGTTTGCGATCGAACTCAGGAAATAGCGGAACGGTAAACAGGAAACGAACCACAGTGCAGGTTGTCCAAGTCCCTTGTGTTGGAAGATGGGAAAGAAACGAACCCCACGGCCGTGCCTCTGGACAACCTCTTTCGTCACCGGCAAAAACCAAACTGAACGCCATCCTACTGCTGCCCCGTCACCGTTATCGTCTGTTTGGGCTTTGCCGCCTGCAGTTTTGTTAACGACCGCTGAACACGATGGTGGAATTGGCGCCAGTCTGGATTGTCGGGGCCGTCCTCGAGAATAGTCGTCTTCATCCCGCAACCGCCGGTCTTTGCGGCCAGTGCGACCCTGTCGGTGTACACAACCAAGGCGCCAATGACCACGAACGACGCCTTCTGTTCGACATCGTTCACCGACGAAATTCCGTAATTGTTCGGATTGTTCAGCGTGTCCTTCACAGCCGCCCAAAGATCGTCACAGGAGACTGGATAGAACTCCTTCGGTTTGGCCAACGCAGGGGTCGCCATAATCAACATTAAAAATGACGTAATAAGAAACTTGAGCATAACCTTCTCCGAATTGCGATTGCCGTATCGAACCCGCCGAGGCCCTCGAGACAACCGCAATCCGGGCGAATTATACCCCCGCACCCGGCCGAAGCTATGTGATGTTCAACCCGCAGGTAGCAATGCAGACGATCACTTCGAAAGAGTCGGGTCGCCCTGCAAGATCTGGTGCCCCAGGTCCCCTGTTTTTGGGACCTGGGAAAGCGACAACGCGAAACCGCCATGTCGACGTGGTCGAAGAATTTATTTCTTCCCTTGGTTGTCTCGGCGCAACGATAAGACTCTACTTCTCCGTTATATTCAAATCACTTTTTCCTGAGGGACTGTCTGTTCGCGTTCGGCCATGTGTTGTCCAGCATGATCTGAGGACGTGTTCCCTGGGGCCCTGACATGTTTCTCAGTTTCCTTTCCGTGCTCCAAAGTCTCTCCCTGGCAGCAATCGCCGTTGCAATTTTGCTCTGCCTGTCCGCGCTGCTAATCAAGCGTTTGCTGCGGTTTACCGGCTTCTCCGTTTACCTGTGCGTCATCCTCTGGACCGTCAGCCTGTGCCTGTGGTGCGGTGCAAAAGTCTACCGTTGTTGGGGCCTGCTCCTGCTGATCTTGGGAATTCTGTTCGGCGGGGTTGGAGTTGTGCCTGTTGCGTTCCTGTGTTTTCTTTCTGGCCATAGCTGGCGAGAGCTCTTTGAACTCCTGTTTCAGTTTGCTTTGATTGTGGCTGGCAACCTCGTAGCTCCGTGGATGCTGGAGCAGGGTTATCTGCTTCGAAGGTCCGCACCAACAGTCACCGCAGGTTTCAGAAGTCGCATGGCTGGACCTGTGACCGTCAGGGGCAACGTACACCCAATCCGAATGACTGCCACTTCCCCTACCCTGATTCGTCGGTGGCAAAAATCGCGCAACCGCCAGTAACCATAGATAATCCGGGCATAATCCGATTCCCGAACCCCGCATTCGTCAGTACTTTCCCATGGGACGAGCGATAACTCCCGGTTTCTCCGTGATCTCGGCACAACCCAGACGTTCAGAACGGTTTTCCTGATTGCACTGGCAGTTTTGCCAGTAGTCAGAACGGCACAGCACTCACAGACTGGTTAACTCTACCGGTGTGTCTCATCAAGAGACATGGGAGGAGTGATTCTCATAGGTCCGCTGTTAGCCGAACGCCTCAGAAAGAGAGTACCGACGAACGGGCTTGTCGCCACATCTCCTCTACGAACGTCACACGTTCCGTCTCCAAAGCATGCTGCCAAAGCTCCTGGCCCCGCGGCGAGCACAAAGACGACCGAAGAGTACCTGCACACTGGCAAGCAGGCCAGTGGGCTCCCCGATGGGCTCAGGCCGCGGGGCTTCTGCGGTTTGACCGCGACGGAGCTTGACTTGATCCTGTCGGAGGCCTCCCACCGGTATTTTGCTAAGTCCACGTTGATCATTCATCAGGACGATCCCGCGGAGCGAATATTCCTTCTCACGCGAGGCCAGGGAAGGCAATTTGTCATCACGAGCGACGGCCGGAAGATCATCCTGTACTGGTTGACGCCCGGCCAGTTTTTCGGTGGCGAGTCGATTCTGTTTCATCAGTATGAGCATCTTGCCAACACTGAGGTGCTGGCGGGCACTTCTGCTCTGGTATGGGACAGGAAGACCATGCGGAAATTTATGTATCGCTTTCCGATCTTGTTGGATAACGCCCTGTCCATTGCGGTCACTGAGCACATTGTGTGGGCAATCTCAGCAAGGGTTTCTCTCACCTCCGACGATGCTGCGGCGCGCATTGCCAACCTGTTGGTCAGCCTTGCCTGTGGAGTCGGAAAGGTCGGTCGAAATGGTGGCATTGAAATTCAGATTGGAAACGAAGATCTGGCAGCCGGCGCGGATGTAACGGCATTTACGGTCAGCCGCACATTAGGGAAGTGGCAGCGCGAAGGAATTCTCACAAAAGGACGAGGCAAGCTCTTCTTGCGAAAACTGGAGCTCCTGATGGATTACAGGTGAGATTTTGCCGGCGATTCAGTCAATGGGGATCCGGCATAATCTGCGAGGTGACCGACTGATCATGACGCGAATTCCTGTGCTTCTTTTCTTACTGCTGGGAGGCATTTGCCAACTGGAGGCAACCCAACCTTGCACCACGATTCATGGCCGGGCACGCTTCTATAGCGGCGACGGGCAACTTCGTATCTGGCAAATCGGTACGCATCATGAATTTGAACCTGACCAATCCACATGGGATTCGGTGATGGGTTGGTTAGAAGCCGGTGTCAAGCAGCCTGATCGCGTGAAGTACGCCTCACCGGCCCAGGCTGTCGATCTCTTCGCGGATTTCCTGATTTGCCCAACCGAGCCGCCCAAGCAGGGTGCGGTGCAACATGCCAAAGTGAAGAGCGCTTCTCATCGACACTATGTCATCAGGGAGTAGTCTCATCGGGGAGGACGGGGCGAGCTTCGAACCTGAAGGCAGGCAACATCGAGCAGAATTTCTGAACTTCGCGGAAATACGTGGTGCCAATCCTGCCCGGGTAGTTGTGCGGATTCCCGAAGATCCGATCGGAGGCATTAGACTAAACGGCAAGGGGTCAATGCATGAGCAGCAAGACGAAACTCATCATAGCTCTCACCGGAATGGTGGTCGTATTGATCTGCGAGCTGGTGGCAATTTTCGACCACACTTTAGCCGCCCGTCCAGCCTTCATCATCGGATTTGCCATCATCGCAGCCCTGGGTTTCTGGGCGATGTCCCTTCATCGACTAGGACGGTGAGCCGTCCACTGTATAGCATTCGGCGTAGCGGTCAGATAGCGCCAACTTGAAAACTACTCCTACAGCCGCCCACGATTCGAATCGACAGGTCCCCTCCGGCGGGACTCGAAATCGCTAATTTGGAATAACCTCTCCTTGGAGAACCCCATGCGCCGACTCCGCTATAGCGTCGCCATGAGCCTCGACGGCTTCATTGCCGGCCCCAGGGGCGAGTACGACTGGATCTCGCCCAACTCCGGCATCGATTTCGGTGCGCACTACCGCCAGTTCGATACGCTGCTCATGGGGCGTCTGACCTACGACGCAATGCGCGCCAAAGGCATGTCGCCAAAAGGCATGGGCATGAAAGCCTTCGTGGTCTCCACCACCCTCAAGCCAGAACAGCACCCCGACGTCACCATCATCGCCAACGATGTCCCCGCCGCCGTCAGCGCAATCAAAGCCGAACCCGGCCCGAATAAGGATATCTGGCTCTGTGGCGGAGGCGCGCTGTTTCGCTGCCTGCTCGATGCCGGCCTGGTTGACGCCGTCGAAGTCTCAATATTCCCGGTTTTGCTGGGCAGCGGTGTTCCTTTGCTTCCGGTGGGCCGCCGTGCCGATCTGCACCTTGAGGAGAGTAAAACACTGCCGAGCGGCGTCCTGATGCTCAAATACGCCGCTACGCCCGAACCTCTCAACTTACCCAAACAAGAACAAAAAACGCAGACAAACAAAAAGGCGAAAGCCGCTGCTTCCGCCCCTCTTTCTTAAACGAGTGTCCTGAGTCTGAAATACCCAACACAAGACTGGCTGTCATTCTGACCGAACGGGACCCCGTCCCGCCGCCCTTCAGCGCTCGCAACGCCATCCATCTCAGGAGTGTGAACAGGCCCTGGTTCGCGCTTCAGAACTTGTACACCACGCCAATCGAAGCGCGCGCATTGAAGCGCCTGTGCGGCGAGTATCCCGGCTGAAACGGTACCAGTGTGAAAGAGGAGCCGATATCGTCGCCATAAAGACGCAAGCCAAAGCGCGACGATTTGGCGTATTCCAATCCTATGCCTACCCCGCCGGCAAACGAATAGTCGGGCCGAATGCTGACGCTGCCGGTGTGGACAGCTCCCAGCAGCCCGTGAACCATCATGCTGAAACGGCCATACAGAGGCGCATGCAGCGCGGGGCCGGCCAGGTACATATCCACCGTCGGCGAGCCGACGATCGCGTTCGACGAGGTAAGGCCCCAGGCATAGTGCCCGCCTTCCGCCGTTAGCCCGAAATACTTGCCCCAGTCGCGGGTCACTGACAAGCTGACGCCCTGCAAACCGCTACGCGACTGGTTCACCTGGTTAAGGCTGGTGTAGCCCCATCCGGCGAATACCTCGTACTTGTAGGTCGGTTCATTCGCTACGGCGGGAGCCTTATCTGGCTCGACCTGGCCAATAGCCGCAAGGGGCAAAAACGCGGCCGGAATCATGGCCAGGATCAAAAGCAACAACTTTCTCTTCAATTCAAACTCCTCAGTAAATGCTGTGGCGAGCGGGCCGCATCAGGGCTTTCCCCTTCCGGGCGGCGTCCTAACGATGAATCGGTACCTTCATAGACTAACCGCTACCCCCCGCTTCGATGAAGCGGCATCAACGCGCTTGAACCACGACCGGTTCTGACAATTGCATCAACGCGCCTGGGTTGCCTCCTACTGTGACGGCCACGCCTTTCTTAAGGTAGCGCGCCAGCGCTTCCGGGCCGGCGCGGTCCAGGTCCCATGCGCTCTCGATGGCCACCAGCGTGTATTGCCCGGGAGCCACATGGGGCAAAGCGAAGCTGCCGTCGGAGTTGGATTGATCGCGACGGACAAGGCTGTTAAACGCCACCAAGTTCCTGGGTACGAGCACCACCAGCACGCCCGCTATCGCCTCGCCGTCCTTGCGCACCATTCCCTCAATGCGCGTTTCCTCCAACACTGCGTTCACGGTAATCGCGAGAGGGCGGTCCGCTACCGTGAAAGTTCCGCCCGCGTGTGCCGTGCCATTGGCTGCGATCGACAGAATCGGTACAGGAGAATCCGAGCTCCATGCAGCCAGTTCCCACGTACCCGACGGAACACTCTCGAACCGGAATTGCCCTTTGTGCGCCACACCCTGCATCGGGCCCACGTGAAGCGCACTATCCAGCGGATAAAGGAAGACGTTCACGTCGTCCGGAGCGGCTTTGCCGGAATCCGAACGCAATAAGCCTGCAACGGACACGGTCGGCGTGCCGGCCGTCGCATCCACCTGTTCGCTGGCCATGGCATCCAGTTCTACGGTTCGTGGAGGATCACCTTGCAATAGCTCATAGTGGCCGGGCGCGACGCCGGTAAACTCAACCTCGCCTGTCTGCAGAGCGTCGAGAAACCCCGCGCTTTCCGCCGAGATCTGCGTGCCAAAAATCAACTGCCGCAACTCCGGCCGCGCTATGCCTCCAGCCTGTTTTCGGGGCACCGCAACTGAAAGATGCAACGCCGCAACCGCATGCAGATTGATGTCGGCTTCCTCCCGGCTTCCGCCCGCCAGCACAATCGGAACTGCGCTGGACTCGTCGGTCGTCGAGTCGTAATACGTCACCGGATAAGCCACATCGAGTTGTGCGTCATTTTCGTTCCCTTGTTGCGCTGCCGCATTTGCACGCGGTTTGTGCAGCGCGTACCACGGTTCCGCCGTCACTGCCAGCACATACTCGCCCGCATCCAGGTTGCCGAATTCGTAAGAACCCCTGTCGTCGGTGACGGTTGAGTCGGCCTCGGCGATGCTGTCTTCCGGCCCGCGTGCCTTCGCAAAGTCTCGGCCCATTCCGCGCGGCAGCAGAAACAGCATCACCCGCGCGCCTTCTACCGGGTCTCCGCCGTCCCCGGTCACCACTCCCCGCAAACTCGCGCTTGGTGTAAGCCGAAAAGCTAGGTGCTCTGTATCCTGACCGGGCCCTGTCACAATCGCCGAGTTGAACTCATCGTGCTGATCGTAAAATCCACTTCGATAGCCGCGCTTCGATGCCGTCAACTGATACTTGGCGGCTGCTAGCATCCCAAGCGCGAATCGCCCATCGCCGTCTGAAATCGCCGATGCAACCGTGTGGCCGTCTTTTTCATCAAGCACCGCGACATTTGCCTGTCTGAGCGGTTCGCCGGTAACTGCATTTACTATGGCCCCAGCAATGCGGTAAGAGCCCGTGGAGTTCGTCGTTCCCGGCCCACCTTGCGCCAAAGCCGGTGCCGCCGAAAGCGCAATCACTAGAATGAGCCTCGTAACAGCGCACGACCTCATCACCTTTGTGAAAGCGCGAGTGCCCCATGTCTCGTTTCTGAGACCTGCGAAACCTTGAACTTGAACGGCATGACCGGTAACAGGCCACGACATCAGTTGTGCCGCAGACGGAATGAGCTTTGTAACGGGGCACGACTTCAGTGGTGCCGCAGACGGCGAAAAACCCGGGGTCTTTGCAACTTGCGGAAAACCTCGGTTCTTTTGAGAAGGCACGATTTTAGTCGTGCCGCAAACGCCGCAAAATGAATCCGGCTTTAGCCGCGGAGGAACGGTCTTCGTCCTCGCAGTGCGGTTTTTCCGTAGCCTGTTTAGCCCCTGGGGGACGCCTTCCGCAACTAGGTCCTGCACTCGCTTCATCAATGCTCCGGGACCTCCAGCACAAGATTCCCCTGGTCTCCCGGCGAAAGCGTCACGGCCTGCCCCGCATGGGGAAGCGCTTCGAGTGTCGCTGCATCGCGATAAGCCAGCACCACCGGCTTGTCGAAGCTATAGACGTGATAGCTGCCTGGCGTCAGCCCCGTCAGTGTGACCTTCCCGCCCGTTGACGGGCGCAGCGTCAGCGGCACCACATCCGTAGTCGAATCGAAATCTGGAACCGCATAAACGGTGTAGAACGGCTCTTTTCCCGCAATCGGAACTGTCTGTTCTGCCGGCAATGTGATGGTCAGAGACGCGCAATCGTCCCGCAGGGTCAGGCTTAGTGGTGCTGAAGAACCCGTCAGCCCCAGCGCCAGCGGCTCACGCCCCAAATTCGCTCCCCCGGCCGTGAGTGATCCCTCGCAGAACCGCCTGTCCGCGATGCTTGTATGCGCCCAATACGCGCCCGGCGGCGTGAATTGCGACTGGAGCGGACCGCTCAACGAGCCTTCCGCATAGTTGCTCATCATCCCGTCGCCGATCCATCCGCCCGTCTGGCTTATGCTGATCATCACGCCGCGCGCGCGGTCGTCGGTCACGGCCTGTACCCCACTCGCCGCGCTTCCAACCAGGTTGACCTGAATGAGATTGTCGGCAACGCTCACGAGCGGAATGCGCAATTTGGTCACCGCGTGCCCGTTGACCGTGAAATCCACCGAGCCTGCGAATGCATTCCTTCCCATGGAGGAAGCCGAGCCAATTCCCCCGGATTCCAGGCCCCCGCGAGAGACGACACTCAGCACCAGCGTGTAGCTTCCGTCCGGCAGCAGCGCCTGCACCTTCTGCGTTGCATCGTCATACTGCGCTCCAAACGGTAGTTGATGACCCTGTACATCCATCACCTGGGCTGAGAAACTCTTTCCCGACCAATTCAAAGCCCCTTCGCGGCCCGGCTTGCCGCCCGGCAACAACACGGTTGCCGTGACGGATTGGAAGGGCTCGAGTGTCAGCGCGAGGTTGGCTTCGGCCTGTTCACCGCCGGAAAGCCGAATCTTCGCCGCGCCAGCCAGGTCCCGCGACTCAGGATAGAAATGGCTCGGATAACCGCTGCGGGTCACGTTTGCCGCGCTGCCCGCTTCCATCGGGTTCGAAGCCGGCTCGCTGTCCATCGCCGGATCGTTGTAAATCGCATAAAGCCCGTCGGCCAGTCCACCAAAGCGATAGGCTCCCTCGGTGTTTGTCTTCGCCTTGGAGACCGCCTCCCACACGATCCGACCGTTCTGCACCGCCTGTCGCAGCAGCACAACACCAATGCCCTGGGCCGGGTCGCCTGTTGAAAGCTGGACCAGGCCGTGAAGGGAATTGGTCGGAAACATCGTGAACCCCACGTCTGGCATCTCCGCCGCGACCATCACGTTGTGCGCATACTGTGAGTTCTCCCACATGCCGGCAGCGGCAACTTCCGCGCTCTCATCCAGAAACCCCGGCTTGATCACTTCAATTTCCTGCGGCCCCACCGGCACACCCGGAATTTCAAAGTGCCCATCGCCGTCAGTCAACGCTCCGGAGGTGGCATCACCGTCGATGCGCACCAGCGCGCGCGGCAATGGCTCCCCGGCGGCGTTATGCACAACTCCGTGCACCGAAGCCATCTGGCTCGAGCTTGGTTGCGTCTCCGCGGGCTGCTCAATCTGCTGATTTTGATACTGGGCCGGCTCCTGTCCTCTGAGCATCGTGGAAACAGACAATCCCAGGCAAACAACAAAACACGCCTGGAAAAGGCGACGAAGAGGATTCACCGGTGAGCCGCTGTTTCTGCTCCCATACCCATTGATTATGCGAAGGTCCACTCTCCATTTTGACCGCTCGCAGCGGGGAAGGGAATCAATCCTGCAGAAATCTGCGCTTCCCGTCTCATTGTCGGTCGCGAGGACCACTACGCACTGCGGGCAGCCCGTGGTGAGAGTCCGGATCTCTCGATGAAACGCTACGAGATGTGAAAGAGGAGTCGCCTTTTCCCTGGGCCTGGATGGAAATCCTAACCTGCTCCGGGGTAAGATTTGACCACTGACGATACCGCCATGGTCCGCAAGCGCAAGATCATCGTCTGCATCGCTACCAGCGCCGACGGCTTTATTGCCCGATCCGACGGCTCCGTCGACTGGCTCGACGATCCGCGTTTGAAGGGCCACCACGGCATGGGTGCTTTCTATAAGTCGATCGACACCATCTTATGGGGCAGAAAGACATGCGACATGGCGCTCGACTTTCAATCGAAAGGCGTCCCCGGGTCAGCCTTCGATACAAAAGTTAAAAACTATGTTTTCACGCGCGGCCCTCTGCCATCAGCCGCACCCGCGGGCGTGGAGTTCGTGAGTGAGCCCATCAAAGCGTTCGCAACCCGCCTGCGCAAGAGAAAAGGGAAGGATATTTGGATGATGGGTGGCGCCGGAATCATTGCGTCGTTTCTCGATGCAGGAGAGATCGACGAGTTCATGATTCATGTGATTCCCACATTGATCGGCGAAGGCATTCCATTGATCGCGCCCGGCCGCCGCACCGTGCCGCTGAAACTCATCTCCAGCACGAAATTCCCAGACGGCGTGGTCGAGCTGCACTACACCGTCCGTAAGTAATCTTCCCCTCTTACAGCCGTCGCAAGTCTCCTGAAAAAAACAGGCTTTTGATCCAAAGGGATCCTGCCGCAGGAATGCGTGCATAGCTATTTGATATACCACGGAATGTTGATCACAATGATGCGGCGATTGCCGCGCAACAGGAGGATCACTTTCAGAAGATCGGCGCGTCGGTTGTGCAACAGGTTCTCCCACCAGTGCCGCACCACCAGTTCCGGAACCAGCACGCAGATCTTGTGGACGCGAGACTCTTTTTCCACCGCGAGTACATATTCCACAACCGGATTTACGACATAGCGATAGGGCGAGCGCAGTATCTCCAGCTTGGGTACGCACTTTCCTGCGTCGCGTAAAGGCGCGGCGATCTTGGCCTCCCATTCCGTGCAGATATCGTCCAGATCATCGGCAACCTGCACGTGCACGCAGCGAATATCGTTAGACATGGAGAGCGCAAACGAAAGAGCCTTTTCGGTAATGCGGCTCCAGCGATCGATCGGAACGACCACGATGGGCTCCGTGATCTCGGCAGGCACGATGGGACGCGAAAGAGACGTTGCGCGCGCCACGCGCACATAATGACGCTTCACCGCGCGCATCAACAGGATCATGCCCCCGATCAGCAGCGCCGTGATCCAGGCCCCCTCGGCAAACTTGGCCACCAGCACCACCAGCGTCGTTGCTCCAGTCGCCAGGGCGCCCAGCCCGTTAAAGAACATCTTCCCCAGGGAGCGCTTCTTGCGCCACCAGTGCATCACCATGCCCGCCTGCGATAGCGTGAAGGCCATGAATGCGCCGATGGCATAAAGAGGAATCAGCCTGTCGGTGATGCCACCGAAGATGATCAGCAGCAGCCCGGTCAACGCCACCAGCACGTAGATTCCCCAGGAGTAGAGCAGGCGCCGGCCCCGCAACAGAAAGACATGCGGCAAATAGTTGTTCTGCGCAATAGCCCGTGTCAGGCGCGGAAAATCGGCAAAAGCGGTGTTCGCTGAGAGCGCCAGCACCACCAGCACTGAGCCGATCGTGAGGTAGTAGAACCAACCCTGGCCCATCACTGCCCGTGTCAGCATCGAGAGCACGCTCTCGTAGTGAGGGCCGTTCGGGTCGGTCGCGCCAACCCCATATGCACGGCACAGCACCGCGATGCCCATTAGCAATGTGGCCAGCAGAAAGATGATGATGGTCAGCGTAATCTTGGCGTTCTTGCACCGCGGCTCGTCAAAAGCCATCACGCCGTTGCTCACTGCTTCGACGCCGGTCATCGCCGTGCACCCTGAAGAAAACACCTTGAGCATGAGCCACAGGGTCATCGTGGCCGAGGCCGCTGGCAGCGAGGGCAGCGGCGTCACCGGATGCGGATGTCCCCCCGCCTGCAAAACCTGCCACAATCCCGCAATGATCACGATCAGCAGGGTTCCCGTGAACAGATAAGTGGGAACCATGAATGCAACACCGGTGTCGTGTACTCCGCGCATGTTGATGAGGGTCAGAATGACCAGCACCCCGAGGCATAGCTGCAGCGTGTGCGGTTGCAGGCTCGGTGCTGCGGAGATCAGCGCGCCCACGCCGGCTGAAATACCCACGGCCGCGGTCAGAATGTAGTCGATCATCAGCGCCGCCGCGGCCAGCAGTCCCGCGCCATCGCCCAGATTCTCAGTGGCTACCGTGTACGAGCCGCCGCCATTTGGATAGGCATCGATCGTTTGCCGATAGCTCATGTAGACGATGAAGAGCAGGCAGACAATCGCCGTGCTGACCGGAACGATATAGTGCACGCCTACAAGGCTCAGTGGAATCAGCAGCGTCAGCGCGGCTTCTGGTCCGTATGCCGCGGAACTCAGCGCATCCAGGCCGAAGATCGGTATCCCTCCGATGGGGCCGATGTGTTCTGCGCGCTCTTCGCTGGTAGCCAGCGGCCGCCCAAAGAGCAGGTCGATCGGTTTTCTGGAAAATGCCATTTGGTCTTGTCAGGTCGCTAACGGTCACAAAAGGGAAGAGTGCTGAGCGAATTCTCTCACGGCGGAGAAGTCGAGAAATGAATGTTGCGTGACCTTTGATCTCTCCCCGTCTGTCGCCACGGCTGAATGAGCAACTCCTGCTCCGGGCCAGCCATCCTACATTACCTGAGATGCGTAGAACTTCTCCAGGCGCATCCCACGACCATAGATCAAACAACTCGAAACTTGTGTGAACGGCCGCTATTTATTTGAGAGAACCAACCACTTCAACGTAACAGACTTATCGAAGGGAATAGGTGATGTTGTGAATGAATTGAGAACTGAAGACCGGGAGCTTACAACGGCTGATCTCGCAGGCCAAACGGCCGCGCCAACACACGCGAATGGACGTGATCGCGAACTGAATCGAGAGCCCGAAACCATCGAGGGAGAGCTTGCTTCAGAGCGGATGCCTGCAGCAGGTCGAATGCCCGCAACAGATCATGTCCCTGCTGAAGAGGGAATGCGTGCAGGGTCAAAGCCCATGCCGCTTTTTACTGATGCTGAGATGGAAG
The DNA here is from genome assembly GCA_963800145.1 of uncultured Acidobacteriaceae bacterium. Lineage (GTDB taxonomy): Bacteria > Acidobacteriota > Terriglobia > Terriglobales > Acidobacteriaceae > Telmatobacter. The sequence continues at coordinate 2,290,296 of CAWCZX010000003.1, forward strand.
AATTCCGCGCGCAATGGAGCACCCTGCAGACAGGTTTTGTTGACGAACCTCGCCGCGCAGTAGAAGACGCGGACAAACTCGTCGCATCGGTAATGCAGCGTCTCGCGGAGAGCTTCGCCAACGAGCGCTCCGGCTTGGAGAAACAATGGGATCGCGGCGATAACGTGTCCACTGAAGATCTCCGCGTTGCCCTGCAGCGCTACCGCTCGTTCTTCGGCAGGCTGCTCAACCTGTAGACCACACGCAATGATGGCGCGCAAGAGCGATCCAAGGATCTCGTTCTCTGCGCGCCACCCTTTTTGGATGACGGTTTGTTTCAGTTGGGCAGCTTGCAACAGTCGCCCGCCGCCGCGGGCTCGTTGGCTCCCGCATCCAGCGCGACCTTCCACGTGCCGTCCGGCTGTTTGCGCCAGATCGTAATGTAGCGTCCGCTGGTCGTCACGGGATTGCCTGCCGCGTCCTTGCTGTGTCCCTCGAAGTGGCCCCATGTGTATCCAATATCGCCTGACGGTCCCATCACCCCGTCCGTCGGAGTCCAGGTGAGCTGGTAACTTTGTGGTGTCCACGTCGCAGATTTCACAATCGCCACTCTGCCCACCACCGGCGCCACGCCATTCCCAAGAGCCACGCCATCCTCGGCAAACCAGTCCGCAAACGCGGCGCCTCCGCGCTGGGCCACGTCCTTGGCGAACCGTGCCTCCAGATCGAAAAGCAGCATCTTGCCGGGCTTCACGGTCGTATCGACCAGCGGATTGGGCGACTCTGATGGCGAGCTCGGCTCAAGCTGGCCATATAGCGGTGATGCCATCCCTATCAACGGCATAAAAAGCATCAAAACAGCAGTCTTCAGGCAGATACGCACGTCAGTTCCTCCCGCTCGTTCCTCATCGCCATCCTACAACGCCGGGTCATTCGCTCCGCTTCAACCCACAACCCCTTTGCGCTGCAACGTTACCGGCGGCGTCTCGTCAAAACATAGGAACCCGCGCAATCCTGTAGATTGCTATACTTGGGTGACGCATTACCGCGGTCCGCGGTGACATGGCAGGCCGGCTATAGATTGGCCTCGCCCCCAAAGGACCGCGACGGTTCGGGGTTCTGCGCATCCGGACGGTCTATTGGGTACCCGGCTTTTTCCCGGGGGAAGGAAGAAGATGGGAACATTGCTGGAATCCATTCACTCGCCCGCTGATGTGAGGCGGCTGAATTTTGCACAGCTTGCTGACCTTGCGGAAGAGATCCGCGTATTCCTCATCCAGACCCTGTCGAAGACCGGCGGACACCTCGGCCCCAACCTCGGAGTCGTCGAACTTACCCTGGCCCTCCACACCGTATTCAATACTCCTGAAGACAAGATTCTCTTCGATGTCAGCCACCAGGCCTATGTTCACAAGATTCTTACCGGTCGCCTCGACCGTTTTGAAACCATACGCCAGCCCGGCGGTCTCAATGGCTTCATGCTGCGCACTGAGAGCGAGCACGACTGCTACGGCGCAGGTCATGCCGGCACCGCACTCTCCGCCGCCTTGGGAATGGCCGTGGCCCGCGATCTGGCTGGCGGCAATGAGCATGTCGTCGCCGTCGCCGGCGATGCCGCCTTCACCAACGGCATCTCCTTCGAAGCGTTAAATAACATCGCCGAACAGACCAAGCGGCTGATCGTCGTTCTCAATGACAATGAGTGGTCCATTGACCGCAACGTGGGAGCCATCGCCCGTTACTTCCACCGCATCGTCACCAACGAGCACTATCGCAGTTTCCACGAATCGGCAGCGCGCCTTGTCGAGAAGTTCGGTGGCAAAACGGCCGTCACCGTCGTGCGCCGCGCCGAAGAAGCCGCCAAGAGCATGCTCTGGCCGTCCATCCTCTTTGAGGAATTCGGCCTGCAATACTTTGGCCCCATCGATGGCCATAACCTTCCCTTGTTGATCGAGACCTTCAAGTTTCTCAAAGCCGAAAATCGCCCCGCCGTGTTGCACATCCTCACCCAGAAGGGCCGTGGCTACCAGCCCGCTCTCAATGGGCAAAAGAAGTTCCACGGACTGGGCCCCTACGACGCCGAAACCGGCAAGACCGCGCCAACCGGCCAGATCACCTACGCTGAATCCTTTGCCAACACACTCGTCGAATTGGCGCGCCAGGACGATCGCATCGTCGCCATCACCGCCGCGATGCCCAACGGTACGGGCCTCGATCTATTCCGGCCGCACCACCCTACACGTTACTTCGACGTGGGCATCGCCGAGGAGCACGCTGTCGTCTTCGCTGCCGGTATGGCCACGCGCGGCTTCCGTCCCGTCTGTGCCATTTATTCCACGTTCTTGCAGCGGGCCTTCGATCCCATCGTCCACGACGTCTGCCTGCAAAAGCTCCCCGTGGTTTTCTGCATGGACCGCGCCGGCCTCTCCGGCGACGATGGCCCCACGCATCACGGACTCTTCGACATCGCCTACCTGCGCGGCATTCCCGAGATGGTGCTGATGGCTCCCAAGGATGAAGACGAGCTGGCCGACATGATGAAGACCGCCCTGCAGCTTCCCGGTCCCAGCGCCATTCGTTACCCTCGCGGCGCGGTCGCCGGAGTCGCTCGCAAAGCCGAGCCGCAAGTGCTTCCGCTAGGCAAAGCCGAAGTGGTCTCCGACGGAGCCGATGTCGCCATTCTTGGCCTCGGACCCATGATCGCGCTTGCGCAGGAATTAAGTGCGCGCCTTGAGCGCGACGGATTCTCCGCCGCCGTCATCAATCCACGCTTCATCAAGCCGCTGGATCGCGAGATGCTCGAGCTCTACTCCCGTCGTGTCAAAGTCTTCGTCACTTTCGAGGACCATGTGAAGATGGGCGGCTTTGGATCTGCTGTCATCGAAGCTCTCGACGAAATGGGCATCAAGCTTCCGGTGGTGCGCATCGGTTGGCCCGACCACTTCATCGAGCACGGCAAAGTCGACGCGCTTCGAGCCAAGTATGGCATTACTGTAGAAGAGGCCTTGGCTCAGGTGATGCCGCTTCTCGCTCCTCGCCAGCGCCCTACGCTGGTAGCCAGCTGAAGCTTTGCTGCAAAGACACAATGAGCCATCGCCCACAATTAAGCTTGATTCCTGCATCTCACTGAGCATGACTCGTTTCGTCGGGGTGAATCGTTTTAGTCCTCGCCCCGAACCCGTGTGCGACAATCCACAACAGACCGATTTTCCTATGCGACTTCATCGTTTCTTTCCGGCGCAGTTTGCGTGGCAGATTGCGTGCCGGATTGCGTGGATGCTTGGTGGATTGTTCTTGGCCGGAGTTCTCGCGCAGGCTCAGGCGCCGCCTCCGGCAAATCCCGCTCCGCCGGTTCCCGCGCCCCTCGTGCTTGCCGGCGGTACCGTCATCGATGTCACCAACTGGGGCCGCTCCGCAAGAGACCAGCAAAACGCAGTCGTCATCGTCAGCGAGGGCCGCATCGTCGCGGTCGGCTCCCGTACAGACGTCCCCATTCCCCCCGGTGCGCGCATCGTCGATTGCACCGGAAAGTATCTGATCCCCGGCCTGGTCGACGGCTACGCCGGCATGAACAGCCAGGGACAGGCCAACGCAAATCTCTACATGGGTGTCACCACCGTGGTCGCCCGGTCCGACAGTGAGCATGGCCGTGTCGACCTCGCGGCCAACCCAAAGCCCAACCTTTATCTCGTGGATTCAATCGGCTCGACCGATAACTGGAGTCTGCTCATCGGCCAGGGGGATTGGGCTGCCATGCTTAAAGAAGGTGCGCATCCAACCGAACTGAGTCCCGAAGACACCAAGCGCCAGATGAATGACACCCAGCACATGGGAACACGTGTGCTGTGGCTCGGTCCCGACATCACCGCTATCAACACGCAGTGGATCATCACCCGCGCTCATCAGTTGGGACTCGTCACCTACGGCGAGTTTGTCGCCACCCCCTATACCGTCGGTATCGAGGCCGGCGTGGATGCTCTGCTGCACATGGGCCGCTTTGAACTTGGCGTCATTCCCGACGAGTTGCAGCGTCCGCTGGCGGAGGATCCTTATGGCGCATCGGCTGCCACCGCGTATGATTACGCCCAGCATTTGCCGCCCATCGATCAACACCTGCGCGCCTATGGGCGCTTTATCGCGGCGCACCATGCCGCGCTGATGCCCACGTTCAGCATTCATTTCCTGAGCCTTCCCGGGCATCGCAACCTGTGGCATGAGCCTGCCGCTGCGTTGCTCAACCCGGCCACGCTCTTTGATCCGCCCGACCGCGTCACTGGCGAGATCAACTATCCGCTTCCTTCCTGGACACGCCGCCTGCCGTCCCCTGCGCTAAGGTGGATGGAAGAAAGTCAGCGCAAAAAAGCCGATCAGGCCGCCATGCGGCTATGGGAGATCAACCAAACCATCTTTGCTGCCTACCCCCACTATCTCGTGGGATCAGGTGCGCCCGTCATGGGCGCGCTGCCCGGAATTGGCGTGCACACCGAGCTTGAAATGCTGGTGCGGCTCGGCCTCTCTCCCCGCGAAGCCCTCGCCGCCGCCACCAACAACTACGCCCTCCAATTCGGGTGGACTGAGCTCGGCCAGATCGCGCCCGGCCGACGCGCCGACATCCTCGTCGTCGATGGCGACCCCACTGAAAATACCTGGAACGCCCGACGCATCTCCACGCTCATTCTCAACGGCAACGTCTTGAACCGCGATGCCCTCTTGAATATGCGGCGATGAACCCATTCAGTCCACTTCTGCGTTGATTCTCCGGCTATCGGTCGCCACTTCCTTGTCATCGCTCTGTTCAAGCGAAATTAAGCTAAGTTCGACAAGGAAATGGTTACCGACAGCCGCCATCTTCTTAGAGTCGTCGTTGCGCGTTTAGGACTGTGGATGCTTGTCCTTGTCATCGTGCGACGGCGGAGCCTGATGCTGAGGCGCCGGGCGCTCCGGCGCTGCTCTCGGTTCCGGTGCCGTCTGGTGTTGCGCAGGTGCCGCGTGCTGCGGGGCCGCTTCCCGTTGTACCGGTGCCTGGCGCTCCGGCGCTGCTTGCCGTTCCGGTGAAGGTGCTACCCTGCGCTCCGGTGCCGGTTGCCGTTCCGGAGGCGTCGGTCGCTGCGACGGCGTCACTTCGCGCTGAGGCGTAGGGGCACTCCGCTCCGGAGCAGCCTGACGCTGCGGTTGAGATTCCTGACGTGGCGGCGCGGCCTGCCGCTCGGGCGGGGCTTGACGCTGCGGGACCTGCCGCTCAGGCTGCGCTTGGCGTTCCGGTGGCCCTTGGCGTTCCGGCATCACCTGCCGCGGCGCGGGCTGTACGGGCGCTTTCGGTCGAGGAGCGCCCACCGGAGCCTGTGTAGTTCGCTCGGGCTGCTGCGTTCGGTTCGGTGCACGTTGCGTTTGGGCAGTCCTGTTCGGCATGGGAGGAGGCGCCACCGGTCGCACATTATGTTCTGCCTGTACCGGATGGCTCTCGGCCGGGTTGGCAGGACGGCCATGATTTACCGCCGCAAACTGGGCCCGATTCGATCTGGCTGACTGGGCGACTTGTTGCTGGGTCGTCATCGGCCGGGCATGCGGCTCTCGCCATGCCTGGATTTCTGCGGGCCTCGGCCTTACTTGGATGCCGCCCGAACCGCCATTGAAACTGACGCGGTTATGGTGGTCGTCAACCCGGCGATCGTAGTGGTAGTGCACCCGCGAGTCGTCAATGTGGTTGACAGCGACGTTGTAATCGAAGTGATCGTGGTCCCAGTAGCCGCCCTCGTAGCCGTAGCCGGTGTAGCCGTAGCCGTAATCGACTCCGCCGTAATAGCCAACGTGCGGTCCCCAGTAGCCTGAGAAGAACACATAGCGCCCATCGCGGTAGCCCCAGTAGCCCGGCGTCCACAACGCGCCCTCATAAGGAGCCTGGACCCACATGCCGGGCACCCAGTAGTAGCCCTCTGAAGGATCGAAGGCCCAGTAGCCGGGCGTCCAGAGATAGTCATCGCCGGGCGCGGGAGGCTGGTCGTAATCGGGCAACGGTGGTGGCGCTTGGTCAGCCGTATATTCCGGCTGCTCGCCGTATTGGGCTTCGTAGTCATCCTGATCATTGGGGTCCTGCGAGTAGGCCCCGCCCTCATCCTGCGGACCTCCTCGCTCTGCCGCGTACGAATCCCGCGCCGGCGCGCTGCTGTAGGCGCTGCCGGAGTCAGCGATCGGAGCACCCGATCCCTGTGAAGACGGGCTTTGTGATGCCGCCGCCATATTGACCGCGGCAGGGTCCTGAGCCTGGTTTTGTGCATTTGAAGTCGCGGCGGTAGCAGCCTGGTTGCTATGGCAGCCAACACCGAGAAGCGCTATACCTATGGCGAGAGCTGGCAATTGGCCGAATCGTATAAATAGGTTCATCTCAAATCTCCCAACGCTTGGATGCCCTTGGGAGATCATCCGTCTAATCCGCCTTCGATTCTGTCGCGTCTGGCGGTCACGCAACTTCAATGAGGAGTGCGGCTTCCGGGCGGCACGGATTGTCCGCGATTATTCGAGGGTGGTGTAGTTACCTGACTTGCGGCCTGCGTGGGGACTCGCCGGTGGCTGGCAAAGCGCGGAGTCCTGTCCGCGGCTCAGCCCCACCACCGCATCTTGCCCCCTGCAAAGCCGCTGCTTCATCGCCTCGGCCTGCTTGCCGTTGAGTTGCTGGGTCCTCTCCAGGCCGCTCCACGGTTCCAGATCGTACTGGTAGATCGAATCCTCTGCCGGCTTCTCCGTCCCATAGTCGAAATGAGTCCACGTGCCTACAAGTTCACGGCCATTGGGATCGGCCATCACGGCATAGACCTGGGTCCATTCAACTCCCGGCGGCGAGTGCGCGCTCCAAAGGTGGATCCCTTGTCCACCTTGCATCCAGCGCGCGTTCCACATGCGGTGCGGCATATCGTAGTAGAACGACGTCAGGTACGTGTCCGCCTCACAATCGCTGCAGTTGTCATAAAGCATCGCAGGTTCAGGCGGTGCGCTCTCGGTAAAACGCATGAAGTCCACCCAGCGCAGGTTGACCCCGTGGAACAAAGGCGTAACCAGGTGGTTCGTGAGCGATACGTTCCAGACCGAAAAGGTATCAGAGTTTGCAGCCGATTGCGGACTAGCCCGCAGCGTGGTGACCACCAGCGCCGCATCGTACTCGACGCCGATCTCCCGTATCGCGGTCCACTTTTCCGCCTCCATCGCGCGGGTCACCCAGACGATCACGCTCTGGTCCTGCGGGGAGTGGAAGTCAACCCAGTGAAACGCTCCGGGCGCCTGTTGGGCAAATGAGGGAGTTGCGGCGGTCAGCAATGCGGCAACAATGCCTGCACAAACTCCGCCAAAAGCGCCACGCATGAATTCAGGTATATCAGACGCGCCCGCGTTCTCCGTCACAGCCCCAGCTTGGCCCACATCGCGTCTACCCTGGCCTTCGTCGCGCGATCCATTTCGATCATCGCAGGCCACGGCCGTTCAAATCCCTCCGCTTTCCATTTGCGTGTGGCGTCGATCCCCATCTTCGATCCGTAATTGGGCAGCCGCGAGGAGTGATCGAGCGAATCCACCGGCCCCAGCGTGAACTGAATATCCCGCTCCGGGTCAATGTTATTCGCCACCCGCAGCACCACTTCGCCCGTGTCCTGCACGTCGCAATCTTCATCCACCACAATGATGCACTTGGTGAACATGGCCTGCCCCAGCGACCAGATGGCATTCATCACCTTGCGTGCCTGCCCGGGGTAGCTCTTGCGAATCGAAACGATCATCAGGTTGTGAAACACAGCCTCGACCGGCAAATGAATGTCCACCAATTCGGGAATCGTTAGCTTCATCGCGGGCAAAAAGATGCGCTCCACCGCCTTGCCCATCCACGCGTCTTCCATGGGCGGCTTGCCGACAATGGTGGCCGCGTAAATCGGGTCTTTGCGATGCGTAATGCAGGTAATGTGAAAAACCGGATACTCGTCCGTCAGCGTGTAAAAGCCGGTGTGATCGCCGAAAGGCCCTTCGCCCCGCAGCTCACCCAGTTCCACGTAGCCCTCAAGCACAATCTCGGCGCGCGCAGGCACCTCAAGATCGACCGTCTCGCATTTCACAATTTCAACCGGCTTGCCCCGCAAAAACCCCGCAATCATGAACTCCTCCACCTCAGGCGGCGCAGGAACAATCGCAGCAAAGGTAGTCGCGGGATCGGTGCCGATAGATACTGCGACTTCAAGACGCGAGCCTTTCAAATTGCCAAGCGTCACCTGGGGAAGTCCGCCGATTGGGCCGTCGGGAATAGAGACCGCGCCTCCCGCCGACTCAGCCATCGCTGCCACGCGTGCGGTTCTGGGATCGGCATCGGAGGCCGATGACGCCGCCGCACGCAGTGCCTCCCGATAGTGCTCTGCGGCTACCTTCTGCCGCTGCCAGTGCATGCCGGTGGTCTCGCCGTCATAGACCTGCATGCGATACATCCCGATGTTGCGCTTGCCCGTTCGCGGATCGCGCGTATGCACGCAGGGCAGCGTGATAAACCGTCCTCCGTCATGCGGCCAGCACTTCAAAATCGGAAACGCATTCAGATCAAAGTTCTCCTTGAGAATCACTTCTTTGCAAGGAGCGTCTTTGGCGCTCACAGTTTTAGGGAATGCGCTGGTCAACGCTCCCAACTGCGGCAGCATCTTGAGCTTGTCAAACAGCCCTTCGGGAGCCTTCACATTCATCAGCCCGTGAATGCGTTCCGCGATTTCATCCAGCCGTTCCACACCAAGTGCAAGCGCCATGCGCCGCTCGCTTCCAAACTGGTTGATCAGTACGGCGTGGCCCGGATGGCCCTTCACGTTCTCAAACAGCAGAGCCGGGCCGCCGGGTGCGTAGGTTGCCTTTGCTTCCTTGCTCTGTTTGCTTGCGTTTCCCGCCGCGCCGATCTTTGACACGCGATCGGTGATCTCCGTAATCTCCAGCTCCGGAGACACTTCCTCGCGGATGCGCTTCAGTTCGCCATGTTTTTCAAGAGTCTTAATCCAATCGCGCAGATCGTCGTAAGCCAAGAGCGTGCTCCGTCGTCGGTGGAAACCGTCCTCACCCATACTAAGGCTTCGGGCGACGGCACCCTCTCGGGTGAAAGCGTTGCGTTTTGCCTCGCCGTTGTGGCATCCTCCCCGAGTGGTAGAGGAGTGTCGAATGAAAATCCCCCTGGAGAAGTACAACAAACCTTATTTCAAATTGCGCAAGCGGCTCGATCCCAAAGTGCTCGCCGCGGTGCCGTCTGCCACTTGGACCGTTCCCGCGCTGTGTGCAGCCTACAAATGGCCGACCGGCCTCCCCGGCGGCGGAGTGATCGCTATCGTCGAGCTGGGTGGAGGCTGGGTGCAGTCCGATATCAATTCCTTCTTCGAGTCCATCGCCCAGCCTGTCCCCCAGATCACTGATGTCTCGGTCGACGGCACTCAAAACAGTCCCAACCAGAACGTCGGCTCCGCGGACGATGCGGATTTCGAAGTCGGCCTCGACATTCAAGTCTCCGCCGCTGCCTACTACGTAGCTACCGGAAAGCCGGCAACCATTCGCATGTACTGGTCGCAGGACATCGCCTCCGCGGTGCAGAAAGCGGCCTCCGACGGCTGCGCTGTATGCTCCATCTCCTGGGGCTCTGACGAAGCCAACTGGGGCAACGCGGCAGCAGAGCAAATGGAATCAACCGCCCAGGCTGCCACCGCAGGCGGCATGATCGTGTTTGCCGCATCAGGCGACAACGATTCGAGCGACGGCGGGCAGACTCCGGCCAATGTCGATTGCCCATCGTCATGTCCGCATATTGTGGGCTGCGGAGGCACCAGCAAAACCGCGGCAAAAGAAACAGTCTGGAATGACAACCCCGGCAAGACCGATGGCGAAGGCACCGGCGGCGGCTACTCCACAGTCTTTCCCCCGCAGGCATTTCAAATTGGCGCTCCGCCCCCGCCGGCGGGCTCTACCGCGGGCAAAGGCCGCATGGTCCCCGACGTTTCCGCCGATGCCGACCCCGCCACCGGCTATGAAGTCTACGTCCACGGCGAACTGACTGTCGTGGGCGGCACAAGCGCCGTCGCGCCGCTCTATGCAGGTCTCTTTGCCTCCTTTGGATCCAAGCTGGGCTTTGTAACGCCCAAGCTCTGGTCCAATCAGAAAGCGTTCACCGACATCACCGTGGGAGGCAATGGTTTCTATGACGCCGCCCTCGGCCCCGACCCATGCACCGGCATCGGAACCCCCATCGGGACAAGCATTGCCGCATTGTTTGTTAAATCAGCCGGCTAGTGTTCTGAGTCATTAATCCGCTAAGCAAATAGCTCTAGCCCTTGAATCTCTATTGGTAGTGGCAGCGGATGATAGAAGCCGGTTTTCCAGGTCTCGCAGTTGAGACCTGGGAAACCACATATCTGCGCGATCGGCCCTTATGCCACTTCGGTGATCACCGGCTGCACCGCATCCAGCGGATAACCCAGGCGCTTCCACTCGTCAAAGCCGCCGCGCAAGGGCCGCACGCGATCGATGCCCAGCTTGTGCAGGGTCATCGCTGTCTTGGCGGCCGTGGCTTCGCTGGGGCAGGTGCAATACAGCACGATATCGCGATCGCGGGGAATCTCGTGGATGCGCGCCGCCAACGCATCGGGAGAAAAATGCAGCGCGCCCGGCAGCGTAAAGGGATCCGGCAGCAACTCCAGCGGATGACGCAGGTCCACGATAAACACCGGCACGCCGGAGTCAAGCTGCCGCTTCAGTTCTTCCGGCTCGAGCCGCGATTTCACCAGCTTTCTGAGGAAGCTCCGGCGCCGGTACACGCGGGCTATGAAAAACCCGATGATGCCCAGAACCAGCAACGCGCCGGACGACCGGCCAAACCAATTCAGAAGGCTTGGGTCGCGTTTGATGGCATCGCCAAATAGCCTGCCAACCACCAGCAGTGTACCGACCCAGAGACCAGCCCCAATGCCATCGAAAAGCAAAAAGCGCGCATAGGGCATGCCGTTTTCGCCCGCAACCGGGGCAGCCAGCGTGGCCAGGCCGGGCACAAACTTGGCGATCATCAGGGTGATCTCCCGGCGCCGCCCAAACGAGTCCTGTGTTTTTCGCACGCAGATGGTCGGTTCCATCGAGAGTTTGCAGAGGATCCGCAGCACGTGGTGGCCATATCTTCGGCCGATCAGGAACCAGCAGCTATCGGCCGTCATCGCAGCGGCCATGGCCAACAGCATCGCAGCGGGAAAACTGAGTTCATGCTCTGCCGACAGCGCCCCGGCAGCCAGCAACACGGGTGTCGCCGGCAGCGGAATGCCAAGCTGTTCGATCAGTACCCACGCGAAGAGAAGCAGGTAACCGTACACGATCAGAAAATGAGTGGGGAGAGCCATAGGGAAGTTCCGATCAAGCACGCACTGTTTTTGACCGCGCCCGCACAGCCGGATCCATTCACAGGCAGACGAGGCGGAAGTTTTCATTCTATCGGATGATTGCGCAGTGATTTTGTTGCAAATGGTTATGCGGACCGCGCAATTCAACGTTCCGAAGACGGACGGTGACCTGTCCTAACCTCGCCCTTAAATCTGGGTGCCCCATCCTTGAATCGCATTTTGATTCAAGGGTGGGAAAGCAAAATCTGGGTGCCCCATCCTTGAATCGCGTTTTGATTCAGGGGTGGGAAAGCAAAATCTGGGTGCCCCATCCTCGAATCGCATTTTGATTCAAGGGTGGGAAAGCAAAATCTGGGTGCCCCATCCTTGAATCGCATTTTGATTCAGGGGTGGGAAAGCAAAATCTGGGTGCCCCATCCTTGAATCGCATTTTGATTCAAGGGTGGGAAAGCAAAATCTGGGTGCCCCATCCTCGAATCGCATTTTGATTCAAGGGTGGGAAAGCAAAATCTGGGTGCCCCATCCTCGAATCGCATTTTGATTCAGGGTGGGAAAGCACGAACCTGCGCCAGTTGGTCCATCCGAACCTCGCCCACAGAGCTGGGTGCGACTCTGGCCTGGCGAAGTCGAAGGGGTCTAGCTCCGTTAGGGCGTGCAGACATGACAACCGCAAAGGATTGTCTCCAGACGTTGCAGATTATTTCTCCCGAAAGCGCACAATCGACTGAGAGCTTGGAAAACAAATCTGTGATCCGTCTCAGGACCGGCGCTATGCGCGCACCGGTCAGATCAAAGTGCGGAGAAATCATGGCTCCCAAAGAGCCACCAAAATGCCATCAAATGTCGCCTAAAGTGCGCTAAAAGCCACTCAAATGCCACCAAATTCTCCCCTTAAGAAAGCCTAAGCCACACTGTTCAAAGGAGATACTTGGGCGCTTCTGTTCAGAACGCGTTTTTCCGGCTGTGAAGCTGTGGAACTGTGATCCTGTGCTTGCCGGAAACTCAAAGAGGCCGCCCAAGGGCGGCCTCTTTAGCGAAATCAAATAAGGGCAATCGTTACTGAGCGGTCGCCCCCGTAGAAGCCGGAAGTCCTGCCTGCACCTCGGTGGCTTTACCCACAAAGTAGTTCCGGTTCCAAAGGTTCTTGTAGAACTCGCCAGTCAGCTCCGCAGCGCGGGGTCCGAACGTCGGCCGCCCGCCTTCGAGAAAGAAGACCGTCACCAGCGCGCCCTGCGGCGTGTCGGAGTACGAAACAAACCAGCCGAAGCGCGTTCCCTTGTCGGAGCACGTTCCCGTCTTCCCGAAAACAGGCAGCTCTTGGAAATTCGCGCGTAACCGGCGGGCCGTGCCATATTCCACCGCTCCTGCCATGCCGTCCTGCAGGTCGGGAACATACTTTGCGATATCAAGCGTCCGCTTGACCCTGGGTTGGAAGTCGGCGATCTGTTCTGTCGTGGTGGGATGCTGCAGGTAATAGAGCGTTCCGCCGTTGGCAATGGCTGCCACAAACGCGCCCAGTTGCAGCGGAGTCATCGAAACTCCCTGCCCAAAGCTGCACATCCGTCCCACGCCCCCGTCAGCCGCTGACAGCGCCTGGTCCGGGTAAACGCCGAGTTGCTCCCCGTCAATCTGATATCCGGCCAGCTCGCCGAGGCCAAACTGATTGGCGTAATGCCGAACGCGATCGAAGCCCAGTTCGCGCCCCAGTTCCTCAAAGTAAAGATTGTTGCTGTGCGCGATCGCTTCCGTCATGTTCATGCGGAAGCCCGCCAGCCGCACCATTGTGTCGCGGGTGACCAGGCCTTCAGAGAGCGCCGCCAGCGCCACGGAAAGCTTGATCGTCGAACAGGGCTCGGCGCCCGGCGAAAGGGCCAGCTTCTGATTCACCATCGCCAGAATGCGCCCGTTCGAAGGGTTGATTACCACGGCGGTGCCGTTCATGTCGCCCAGAGCATCGAGAGCCGCCTGGCGCACAACCGGGTCCTCCCCAGCCGTATTGTCGCCTGCGAAAATATCGCTCCCGGCAAACGAGCTGGCAGTGAAGCGCTCATAGTAGCGATGGCGGCGGACATGCAGCGATGCGCGCTGCAAGGTGCCACCGGGGCGGCCGCTGCCACGATAATGCCGGACCACCAGCGTGCCGTGGGGACCTGTTTGCGTTGAAGTGGCGCGAGCTGGAACAGCGTGATGCTTTCTGGAGTGGCTGGTGACGAGATGCTGGCTGGTTGGTCTCGAGTGATGGAGCGTGTGAGGCGCGTTCAAGGCCAAAGCGCGTGGCGCTCCAGCTCCAATCCCGACCAAAGCAAATGAAAAAACAACAACGCAAAACAATCTCATCCAGTCAACGCCCTCTCCACAATGGATACGTGCCATGCGTCTCCCAGAAGTCGACGCACTTGATACTTCTCAGGACACCCCAGGCGCGCTTGAAAGCTGCGTCGAAGACAGACCTGTTCTCCGATCGAACATCGCCGCGTGTCGAATGGTTTCAAATCTGAGGGAATGCCCATCTCGGCAAATCGGGCGATTGCTTCTTTCTACAATAACCTGATTTGCCGAAAATAGCCTTCCCTTATTCGACCCGCCACCGTGCTTTTCTCAGGACTTTCGTTTACTATAGGGCCGATTCTCGTTGAGTAACGACAAATATGCAGTGACGAAAGTCACCCGGTAACGTAACCACCGAGCTCGCGCTCGGCCTCGTTCAAAACTTCAGACGCCGCATAAACGCTGGGACATCCAGGTCCCGTTCCGCCTCTTCACCGCCGGTGAAGAGCGCGGTCGCCGGTTGCGCAGCGCGGTCTTCGGGCGCCGCGGGGCCGCGACCTTTGCCGAACTCCGCGTAATCCCTGGGCAGCGGCGTATAGGCCGGTTCTTCCGCCAGTTCCGCAAATTGCGGCCGGGCGGGCGCCGCAACATGCTCAGGCTCCTTCGCCGCCTTGACCGTTCCCTTAGGGCTGGGTGCGGGAGCGGGCGCAGCCACCGCGAAAAAAGCCGGCTCATCCGCCTCCATCTCTTCTTCCGACCCATCGTCTTCACTCAGAAACTTTGGAGCAGCCGGGGCAGCAGGAGCAGCCGGCGCTTTTGCTCCTTCCCGCATCCAGTTGTCGGTCGCTACCACGGGAACCGAAACCACCGGCGCCTCTTCCACGCTCAACATCCTCGCGCGGCGTTCCGGCATCTGGTCGCGAAAGCCCGTCGCGATGACCGTAATCTTGATCTCTTCGCCCATCTTCTCGTCCTGCACCGCGCCGAAGATGATATTGGCGTCTTCGTGCGCCGCTTCCTGGATGAGCGTTGAAGCCTCGTTCACTTCGGACAATTTCAAGGAGCTGGACCCAGTGATGTTGATCAGGATGCCGCGTGCGCCATCGATTGCGCCAGCTTCAAGCAGGGGAGACGCCATGGCAGCCTGTGCCGCCTCAACGGCGCGATTGGCCCCCGAGCGGATCGCCGTTCCCATCACCGCGTGACCCATGCCTGCCATGGTCGTCTTCACATCGGCAAAGTCGCGGTTGATGATGCCGGAGATGGTGATGATGTCCGAGATCCCCTGCACACCCTGCCGCAGCACATCGTCGGCAACACGGAAACTTTCAAAAAAGCCGGCATCTTTCGCCACCGCCAGCAGCTTCTCGTTGGGGATCACGATCATCGTGTCCACGCTTTCGAGCAGCTCCTTCAGCCCCCGTTCGGCCTGTTGCAGGCGGCGCTTGCCTTCAAAAGCAAAAGGACGTGTGATAACCGCGACTGTCAGGATGCCCATCTCGCTTGCCAGTGAAGCGATCACCGGCGCGGCTCCCGTGCCCGTGCCGCCACCCAGTCCGGCGGTCACAAAGACCATGTCTGCACCCTCGAGCGCTTCGATAATTTTTTCCGAATCTTCCAGCGCCGCACGGCGGCCCACGTCGGGATTCGCGCCTGCTCCCAGCCCGGAGGTGAGACGCACGCCGAGTTGCAGCTTCACCGGGGCCTGCGAAAGCTTCAGTGCCTGCACATCGGTATTCGCGGCGATAAACTCCACGCCCTCCAGCCCCGCCTGGATCATGCGGTTTACGGCATTGCCGCCGCCACCGCCCACGCCGATCACCTTGATGCGCGCCCCATGCGTGCCTTCATCGTGATACTGAATGCGCATCTCGCCGGCTTCGTTTTTGGTCTGATCCATCGCGGCACCTACCTCGTTTTTCATCATCTGATTCCAACTCCCTGCTAAAAACTCGATGCAAATATGGCGCGCAGCTTGGCGCGCAAACCGTTGTTTTCTGCCGCACGGGTCACCCGCGTGCGATGTGCGTACAAGAGCATTCCGATCGCGGTCGCAAAAGCGGGATGAACCAGTTCGCCGGGCATGTTCGAGAGGCGCACCGGCATGCCCGTCCGCGCTGGAACCCGCAACTGGCTCTCCGTCACGTCCAGCATGCCGGGCAGCGTGGCTCCGCCGCCAGTCAGGACACACCCGGCGCCCAACGCGTCCACCACTCCGCCCTGACGAAGGCTCTCCTTTACAAAATACAGAAGCTCCCTTGCCCGTGGCTCAAGAATCTCTGCCACGTTGCGCAGGCCCAGTCTCTGCGGCTCAGGATTGGTAATCTCAATCTCCGCTTCCAGGGGCACAGCCGTCACGACCGCGTGTCCGTACTGGCGCTTGATCTCTTCCGCCTGGGCAACGGGCATCTGCAATCCCACCGCCATGTCATTGGTAAAATGCGCTCCGCCGATCGGAACCGAGGCTGTATGCGCCACTGCGCCTTCGAAAAAAACCACCAGGTCGCTGGAGTGGGCGCCCACATCCAGCAGGCACACGCCCAACTCCCGCTCGTCGGCCGACAACGTCGCCTCGGCGGCGGCAATCGATTCAAACACCGCCTCACTCACTTCGAGGCCCGCGCGATTCGCGCAGGTCACCGTGCTTTGCAGAGCGCTGCCGGAGCAGGTAGCAATGTGTAGGTCCACTTCAAGGCGCGCGCCCACCATGCCCACCGGATCGAAGATGCCGGGCTGATCGTCAAGAATGAATTGCCTCGGCAGCAGGTGCAGAATCTCGCGGTCCGGAGGACGCTCAACGGCCCGCGCCCGCTCCATGGCGGCGCGCACATCGTCGCGCGTAATCTCGCGCATGCGCGCACCCAGATCGATTCCACCATTGGTATTTAGCCCGCGAATATGCGGCCCGCCCACTCCCACCGCGCACTCGTCAATGTTCGCCTGCGCCACCCATTCCGTGCGCTCGACCGCCGCTTTCACCGCCTTGGCCGCTGGACCCAGATCAGAGATGAGTCCCTTGCGCATCCCCGCCGATTCCACAACCCCGTGCCCGCGATAGCGCAGCGCGCCCTCGTTCAGGTCGGCCGCCAGTACGCGTGTCCAGGCGCCGCCAATGTCCAGCACCACGATCAGGTTGTCCTGCTTCTCGTTCATCGCTCTGGACTCACCGGCTCTGCCCTGCCGTCGTAGTGGGGTGGGATTTTGCAGCAGCCTTCTGCCTGCTGCTCCGTTTAAGTGCGGCGCGCTTCGCCTCCGCGCGCTTCTGCTGCTTGGCCATGTCTCGCTTGATTCTTTCCGCCCGAGCCTTTTCTGCCTTCGTCGCGCTTGTGTTGGCGTGAGGCTTGGTCGCCTTCTTGTTCACTTTTTGGGCTGCGGTAGCTGGATGCGCTGGAGCTGGATTCGTAGCAGCCAACTTCGCGGGATCCGGCTTGGCGTTCATCTTGCCGGCCTTTTGAATTGCAGCAGCCTGGTGTGTGGGCGCGGCGGTCGCCGCATCTATCTTTGCAAGGGCCGGCTTGGACGAGGGCTGCGCCTCTGCGGTCGTGGGTTGACCGTCTCCCGTGTTCAATGCTGCCGGGGAAGCGCCGCCCCCGGGAGTCATCTCCAGCACCACCTGCTGGTCATAGCGCAGATCCACTTCGGCCAACTTCGGATATTGCTGCCGCCACTCGCCGATATGCGCCTTGTAGCGCTGGTACCGTTCCAGAAAGTGATCTTCGCCAAAATGCGCCAGGATGTCGGCGCCCTGCTCCGGCATCAGAACCCGCGCATCTTCAGGATCGGTCAGGTCGATCTCCGAAAGCTGGTCTGAGAAGCGCTGGCCGTTGGCATCCAGTTCGCCCAGCAGTCGCTGATAAACCGCCATGCGCGCCTTGCGCGAGGGCAGGGGATCGTTGGAGTCAATGCCGGTGACCACAGGAAACGAATAGTGATGCTGCGCCATCATGGAGGTGGGCATGTCCAGCAACACGCCGTTCGCATCCACAAGTCCGATCTGCTGCGTGTGCCGGACAAATGCCACCGGCTGCCGCTCCACCAGCGACACGCGAATCTGGTCCGGTAAAATCCGCATCACCGTCGCCTGCTGCACCCAGGGAATCTGCTCGAGTTGTTTGCGGCGAAGGGCAATCGGGACAAAGAAGATATTCCGCCCGATGTCTTCGCCAAACACCGGCAGCATCTCCGCGCGCGTTACTTCCGCCAGGCCGCTGGCTTGTATATTGCTGGATCCGGTAATGCGAAAGCGCGCATCGCGTTCGAGAAAGGTCTTGGAGATGTGCACTGCGATGGCCAGGCCCGACCCCACGATGAGAGCGCCAAGGGCAAGCGCCACGCGTCCCCAGGTGCCGGCTGGCCGCCACCATGGTCTGCGCACCGCGTCACGGCGGGCTTTGCCAAACCGCGGGCGTTCGTCGCTGTCCGGATCCTCCATCTCAAGCGGCATGCCCGGCAGACCGCGTCCAGAAAGAGGCACACTCTGCTGCACGCGCCGGAAACGGGGCTCCGCGGGCGCTTCATCTTCCCAAACCAGGGATCGGGTTCGGTTACTTCCTTTTATCGCCACGCTTGAGCACGTTTCGTGAGACTCGCCAGCCTCAAATATAGCCCGTGGTCAAGCGGGTTGAGGTGTGGGTTTCCGCTTGACCGGGGCAAGAGGAATCCGCACCGTTACGGGGCGGTTTCTTGGGCCCGCTGCAGCAGTTCGGCAACCTCCACATCGGTGGACTGCGCAAATTGAAGATAGAACTGGCTCACAGCATCGAAAACCTCGGACTCGTAGACGCAAACCAGCTCGTCCACGAGGGGTCGGAGCCGTGCGCAACTCTTTGCCGGCGCAACCGGCACCGCAACCACCAGCCGCCCCGGCTCCATGGCGCGAAGCGCAAGAATCGACACGTGAATGCTCGCCCCTGTCGCAATACCGTCGTCTACAAGGATTACCGTTTTTCCCCGAAGGTCGCGCGCGGGGCGCTCGGCTCGATACATCTCCGCTCGCTCGTGCAGGCGTGGCTTGGCAACTTCAACAATCCGCGCGACCTGTGGCGGAGCGATGTGAGCGCCTCGAATGATGTCCTGGTCAAGAAAGCATTCGCCGCTTTCGGCCATCGCACCGAAGGCCAGTTCCTCCTGGCCGGGAACCGAAAGTTTAGCCGCGAGGAAAACATCGAGCTGCGCCCCTAGCGCCCGGGCCACCTCGTAGGCCACCAACACGCCGCCCCGTGGAATCCCCAGAACCACCAGGTTTGGGTCGCCGGCAAATGCGCTCAGGCGCGCAGCAAGTTGCCGTCCGGCATCTTCTCGATCATGGAAGACCATCTTCGCCCCCTGCGCTGGCCCTGGCCAGGAACGAAAACCAGTCCGAACCATTGTGTTCCCGTAACACCTGTATTGGCAAAGTCAAGCGGCGATGCGGCACCGAACCCTGAGGAAATCACATCATGCCCACTGCAATGTCTGCACTGAATCTGCCGGCAACGCAACGTCAAGCGCCTTCGATCCAAGCACCAGTTGCACCCGCCGTTCCTCGCCTCGATTCGCCACCACAACCACAAAGCTGCCATCAGGGTTGCGAAACCCTGCATGCGATACGGCACCGCCCGCGCTCATCTCACCGATGCCGTCCGTGGCAAACACTTTCGCGCCGCGCTGCACGTGTTTGGAGTAGTGCGCGAAGGCCCAGTATTGCCCGCTGCGCGTCACTTTATGAGTTCCGCTCTCGATCGTGATCACGCCGCCGCAGGAGAACGGCCCCACATTCGGCTTTCCCTTCTCATCCAGCGCAAGATTCCACGACGTGATCGAGCGCGCCCAGTTGTTCACGATGTCGTTGAATGTGCCGGCCCACGTTGCGTAATCGGTCTGGTAGTCGGGCTTGGCAATGTCCGGGCCGCCTTCGGTCCAATACGCGCTCTTCTGCGGAAACGCATCGTGAACCCGCGACATCGCACTCGACTCGCCCACGTAACCGTGCCATGCAATGCCGTCAATGTATTCATATGCAGCCGGGTCGCTCATCTCGTCGATCGCTCGCCCCCACAAACTGTAGTTGTGGTCAAGCACCCAGATCTTCGTCGGCATATTCGCCTTGCGCAACGCAGGACCAAGATGGCTCTTCACAAACTCCATCTCTTGTTCCTGCGCCCACAGGCATGCGGGCATGCGTCCTTCCTGTTCCGCGTCCGTCTCGTTCTGCACCGTCACGGCATCAATCGCAACGCCCTCGGCCTTGTAGCCGTCGAGAAACTTCAAAAAGTAACGCGCATACGGATCAAAACTCTGCTTGCGCATGCACCCGCCCAGCATCGAGCCGTTGGGCTTCATCCATCCCGGCGGGCTCCACGGCGATGAGAAGAGGAACAACTCCGGATTTGCTTTGCGCGCCTCGCGCAGCATGGGCAGGATGTATGCCTTGTCGTGGTCGATCGAAAACTTCTTGAGTTCCGGATCGGGCTCTGTGCTCTCGTCAAAGCTGTAGACAGTCCGCGAGTAGTCGCTTGCGCCAATGCAGGTGCGGCAGACATTCAATGCCATTTCGTCCGGCGCAAACAGATCATGCATGATCGGCTCGCGTTCGGCATCGCTAAGCTGGCTCAGCACGTAGCACGACGAATCCGTCATCGCAGCGCCGAAGCCCAGCATCTCCTGTTTGGCTTCCGAAGGGTTGAGAGCGATCGCATTCGCCGAGATTTCCACTGCCGGCTTCCACGCCAGGGGCTCACCCGCCGCATGCCGTTGTTCGCGAAACGTGCTCCACACCTTCACCGGTCCAGTCGCGTCCGCAGCGCTCGCCCATGCCGGAACCCTGTGCGCGATTGCCGTTGCCGCCGCCAATGACGATGCTGCCTTTAAGAATCCCCTGCGCGAACTCCTCACCATAACCGCTCCCCGGCACGCTAAACTTGCCCGCCGAATCATAGCAGGGGTGTGCGCTTTTAGTAAACCGTTTGAGCACGATCAAGGTGTGGCTCGAAACAAGCCTATTTGCCTCGCAGAACTTCCTCTGAGCTTTCCAGCAACGCCAGAATCTGCGGAGCGAGTTGGCTCACGCTTCCTGCGCCAAGAGTAAGGACCAAATCCCCGTCGCGCGCCTCGGCCGCCGTTGCCGAGAGAGCGGTGGCAAAGTCCGCGGCAAACTGGACCTGGGGGCCTTCAATCTTGCTCACCAGCAGTTCCGCTGTAATCCCCGGGATCGCTTCTTCGCTTGCCGCGTAAATCGGCAGCACGATCACGCTGTCGGCGTCCTTGAATGCGCCGCTGAATTCATCCATCAAGTCGCGCGTTCTGGTATAGCGATGAGGCTGAAAGACCACGTGAATGCGTCCGTGGCAGCATTCGCGCGCCGCCGCCAGCGTGGCGCGAATCTCCGTAGGATGGTGCCCGTAATCGTCCACCACCGTGATGCCATGCGCCTGCCCGAGCTGTTGAAACCGCCGATCGACTCCGCGAAAATGCTCGAGTCCCTCGGCAATCTTCTCTCCGGGCACTTTCAACTGGTGTGCAATGGCCACCGCCGCCGTCGCATTCAGCACGTTGTGGCGCCCCGGGACATGCAACTCAAACGGCCCCAGCGGGCCCGCGGCCGTGCACACCAGAAAGCGCGAAAAGCATCCCGGCTCCGTATCAAGATATTCGAGACGGTAATCGGCGCTCGACGAAACTCCGTATGTGAACACGCGTCGCCGCGCCAAAGGCAAAATCGAGGCGAGTTGAGCATTATCCATGCACGCCGTGACCGCGCCATAGAACGGCACCTTGTCCATGAACGCCAGAAAGGCGTGCTCCACGTCGGCCATGTCGTGATAGCAATCCATGTGCTCGCGGTCCAGGTTCGTCACCACGGCCAAAATCGGCGAGAGCTTCAGAAACGACCGGTCGCTCTCGTCCGCCTCGGCGACCAGGTATTGCGTGGTTCCAAGCCGCGCGTTCGAGCCCATAGCATCCACGCGTCCGCCCACCACCACCGTTGGATCGAGGCCCCCGGCAGTCAGCACTGAAGCCACCATCGACGTGGTCGTCGTCTTGCCGTGCATCCCCGCAATGGCGATGCCGTATTTCAGGCGCATCAACTCCGCCAGCATCTCGGCGCGCTGGATCACCGGAATCTTGCGCGAGTGCGCCTCCACCACTTCAGGATTGGTTACGGAAACAGCCGAGCTCGTCACCACCACCGTGGCGCCCGCAACATGTCCCGCTTCGTGACCTTCGTAGACCGTCGCGCCCAGCCGCACGAGGCGATCGGTCACGGGGCTGCGGCGCAGATCGGAACCCGAGACTTCCATGCCCAGGTTAAGCAGAATCTCCGCGATCCCGCTCATACCGATTCCGCCGATCCCGATGAAGTGCACGCGCTGGGAGATGGCAAACATTAGTTGCGAATCTCCACTCTACCACCCGCACAGTCGTCATCCGCACCAGCTCGAAACAAGTCGCCATAAACACCGATTCTAGATAAAGTTGCGGCTCTTTATTTTGCTTGGGGTAGCGCAACCTTCTCTCCGGTCTTCTGTTCAATCAGGACATAACCGGCGCACCGGAAGGCGGCACGATCAAAGCCTCAACCGGGAAGCAAACCGGTTGGCCTTGAACACAAGGCCTGGGATGGAGGAACAATGGGCAGCATACGGAATTGGATGTTAGGTGCAGCAGTCGTTGCCGGCGGGCTTGGGCTTGGAGCAACCACCGCTCAGGCAGCCCAGATTGGAATCTATGTTCGCGGGCCGGTGGCCTATGTTCCTCCGTGCCCTGGTCCTGGATACACTTGGTCGGCCGGCTACATGTCCGGTGGCTATTGGGTTCCGGGGCGTTGGAACTTCATTGGCGTTCGGGACCGCTATGATCGCTACGCCTATGTCGATCGCGACCACCACTTTTTTGACCGCGGCCGGGACTTCGATCGGCACCAGGATCGCGATCATGATCGAGGCGGGGAACGCTTCCGCAGGTAACTCACCACTTCGGCCTCCACAGCTCCTCCTTCGGGAGGAGCTGTTCTTTTGGGAAGCAAAGTGCTCAATCCTCTCTTCGCTTGTCGAACGATTCTTTCAATTCCACCGCAACTTTACCCCCCGATTGTTGTTCAAATGTACAGTTGCCGGTTAGGATGCGAGTCCGGGACCGGCTGGTGCTGAGAACGGGGTTCCCCGGATCCCAGGTCCGGAACGGCAGGGCGGGGCAGCACAGGGAGGAAAGTCATGCGAAAAGCGCTCTTGGTTATGGTTGCAATCCTATTAGTCCTGCCACTCGCGGCGACAGCGAACGCCCAGGTTGGCGTTGGCATTGGCGTCGGACCGGCCGTTGTTCCCGATTATGGATATGCTTATGGTCCCCCGGCTTGTGACTGGGGTTATTACCCTACTTACCCCTACGCTTGTGCGCCTTACGGCTACTACGGCCCTAACTGGTTCTACGGCGGCGTCTTTATCGGCGTAGGACCATGGTACGGCTGGGGCTACCGCCACGGCTGGGGTGGATACGGCTATCGCGGCGGATATGGATATCGTGGCGGCTATGGCTATCGCGGAGGTTACGCAGGTCGCGGAGTCTATAACGGCGGCGCACGCGGCTATGCCTATGGTGGCGCGGCTCGCGGCGGATATGCTCCCCGTGCTGGTGGCGGCGGAAATGCCTTCCGCGGCGGCGTAGGTGGCGGCGGTTTCCACGGCGGTGGCGGTGGTGGCTTCCACGGCGGTGGTGGCGGTGGTCACCGCTAAGTCATCCCGAATTTTTGCGGTCAGGCCCGTCTGCTTCGGCAGGCGGGCTTTTTTTGCGCGCACTTCAATCCTGCCAGCGCCCCGGTGCTGTTCAGAGGTAATCCGGGCGAACCATGAACCCTAACCAAGCCACTGTCATCCTGAACGCGGTTGCTTCTTGGCGATTTCGAGCGGCGTGACCTCCCAATAGCCGACAAGCCGCCCCCTAAAATGGCGGATGGGATGCTACTCAAGCTTGTTTAAGTAGTAGCCGCCTTGTCCCCGGCTCTGCCCGTTATTTAGCTTCCCAATGCGGCCAGCCGGTCCGCAATCCGCTCTGCAGCACCGGGATGAGCCTGCGTTTTGGCCGCAGCGCCCATGACCGCCATGCTACCGGGAGCGGAGAGCAGCCCCTGCAGCGTTTGTTGCAATTTTGAAGTGGCGAGAACGTCCGCCTCGCGCAGCATTACAGCGGCGCCGGCCTTCACCATCTCCTCAGCGTTGCGCGTCTGGTGGTCGTCAGCGGCCGCAGCAAACGGTACCAGCAAAGATGGCCTCCCCGCAGCAGCCAGTTCCGCCACGGTCGAGGCGCCGCTGCGCGCCATCACCAGGCTCGCTCTCGCGAAATACGCCGGCATGTCATCGAGAAAAGGCAGCACTTGCCAGCGCGCCGCATCGGCTCCGGTCGCAGCGTAGGCGGCCGCTGTCACTTCTGCGTTGCGCGCGCCCGATTGATGCAGAATTGTGAGTGCCGGAATCGCCGCCAGCAAAGCCGCGGAGACAGCGGGCAAGCTCGCGTTGAAAATACGCGCCCCTTGCGACCCGCCGAAAATGAGCAAATGCGGCGCCCCCGCGGGCGGCGCCGGCAACTCGAAGAAGCCGGGACGTACCGGGATGCCCGTCACCTCAGCATTGCGAAACCAGCGCCCTGCGGCGGGAAAATTGATCGCCGCCGCCTGTACATGTTTGCCCGTAAGCCGGTTCACGAGGCCCGGCATGGCATTCGGCTCGAAGAGCATGGTCGGCACCCGCAACAGGATCGCCGCACCCACCCCGGGGCCCGATGCGTAACCGCCAATTCCCAGCACCACGCCCGGCTTGAGATCACGGATAAGGCGTCGGCAGGCGAATAGACTCTGCGGCAGCACCGCAAAAGTGCTCAGGCGCGTTTTCAGTGAGACGTTCTTGAGCGGTCCCACCTCGATCAAGTGCAGCGGAAATCCGGCTTCCGGCACCAGTCGTGTCTCGATCCCGCGCGCGGTGCCAACGAAGTGGACTTCGGCCCCATGCCGCGCCACTAGTGCGTGCGCCACGGCCAGCGCTGGAAAGATATGCCCGCCGGTGCCGCCCCCGGCGATGAGTACCCGCAATGCCAACCTCGTGCCTCTCTGTGTGGAGCTATTTCACAGTCTCGCAGATTCAAGTTCCTGCAGGCATCAAGGTCTAACCGGTTGAGAAAAAAAGAACCAAAAAACTACCTCGGGGAATTGCAGAATAATTCCCCTCGCCGGAGCACACTGGAAATAGCACAAATCCTGCAGATTCGAAACAGCGACGCAGGCGCATGATGAGTGGCTTGTTTAATTGAGAAAGAAAATGCGGCCGTGAAGCTGTAAAGCTGTACGCCACCCGAATAGGCTCAAAAAGATACGGCTAGTTCTCGCAGAACATCCCGGGATCGCACCCGCCCCCGCCGCAACACGCGCCACCTGACGCGCAAGGAGGCATCGCTTCGGACTGATGATGGCCGCCGCCTTTGGTGATTGCTCCAGCGCCGCCGCTGATCAGCCGCTTCACCGGCCCGCCGCACGCAGGGCATTCAGAGAGCGCCGCATCCGACATCTTCTGGCGTTGTTCAAAGCGCTTTGCGCAGGAGTTACACAGGTATTC
Source organism: uncultured Acidobacteriaceae bacterium (assembly GCA_963800145.1). Taxonomy (GTDB): domain Bacteria; phylum Acidobacteriota; class Terriglobia; order Terriglobales; family Acidobacteriaceae; genus Telmatobacter. The sequence goes on from CAWCZX010000003.1 coordinate 2,315,497, forward strand.
GTAGGCAGGCATTGAGAATCCTCGCTTTAGATATTGTAAAGGCCTCGGGTCTAGCTTGAAATTCGTGAATCGGGAATGTATTTGATGAGGAGCGCTTCATTCCCTTTCTCGTTGTAGATCAGTTCGTCCACAATTCCACTCGCCAATAGGAGTCCGTATCCACCAGGTCGCATTCCAGTCTCTTCGCGAATCTCAAGGTGGCGCGTTGGCTGATCCGGCATGTTTGAAAGCGCAGAATGGGGAATCGCGTCGCGGCGGAATCCTTCACCCGGATCGGAGATATGGAAGACAAAGGTGCGCGCCGTGCGCACCGCCGCGACTTGAAGGAACTTCGAAGGATCATTCTGGGCGCCGTGCTCGATGGCGTTGTTCAGGATCTCGCGAAACGCAATCATCAGTTCTTCGCGGGGTTGCTCCGTCATAGTGGTCCGAAGTTGATTGAAGAACGCGATCAGGCGATCTGCATTCAGCATGTGGCTGTTCATCCGGATCGAGATCCAATCTGGGCGCGCGGACAGCACCTCAATGCCGACAGGGAGATCGGCCGTTTCAATCGCGCTGACTACATAATTCGCGATCTCTTCAGCATTGAAGGGGGCACATTTGCAGAGGAAAACCCGCTGACGCAGAGCCTCGATGATCTCCTCTGTCGTGCCGCTGGGAGTCAGGAGGATGATCCGTGCGCCGGGCTGAATTTCTCGGATCTCTTCAACTAACCCAAGATCTTCTTCGATGCCGGTGCCACGATCGGTAATCACGACAGGGTAAGGAGTAGATCGCAGCAGTCGAAGCGCGTCTTCATTGCACGTCACGCGATCAAACGAGCAGCGAAGTTCTATCAGGGCCTGCTCCAGGCTCTCATCAGCGCGCGCGTCGCCGCTGATCAGCAGTACTCGTGCCTGGCGGGCACATTCGCTGCCCGGGTTGGATGGTGCAGTTTCCAATAAATGAGTCATTTCACTCTCCTCGCGCTGGGACTCCCTTTAATGGCAGTCCTACCCCGACGCAATCTACAGAATCAACCTTTACATCGGCGTCAACGTAAGCGGAAGTGTAAGATTTGCCAGTCAGGCCTCCCGGATAATGCAGAGCCTGTGGAGACCCCAATCTCCAAGCCATACTGGAGCTGCCGTCATGAGCGGAAACAAGCGTCCAATCTCCGTCGTGATCCTTGCCTGCCTGTACATCGCGGTGGGTGCGGTCGCCTTCTCTTTCTATTTCCCCACCTTGCTCAAGGGCCAACCCGACGCAGTCTGGATTGAGCTGACTGAATTGCTGGCGATTGTCGCCGGGGTGTACATGCTATGCCGGCAAAACTGGGCGCGCTGGCTTGCCATGGCCTGGATCGTCTTTCACGTAGCGCTCAGCATCTTCCACCCCGTGCGCGAGTTGGTCATGCACTCTGTGCTCTGTGTCCTGTTTGCGTGGGTGCTGTTTCGTCCCGCCGCCGGAAGGTGGTTTCGCCAGGCAGCTTAAGGACTAAATTCAGAAATCCGCCGGAAAAATTGCGTATTATTTCTCCCGATTCTTCATAATCGGAAATGAAGGAGCACTGGAGTGAATATTTGCCGGGTACCCCAGGCCCCGATTTTGGGACCTGGGAAAACTGGATTCCCGCCAAGCTCCGGTTTTGGAATGACCCTTTGAGCCCGCGTCCGTCGAGAAAATTAGCCCAGTTCGCCTTTGTCATCTCTTCGCCATTGCGGCATCTAAATAAAACTAATATAAGGAGATAGATGGCTGTCATCGGGTTCTCTTTTCCTTCGCTCGACCGCGAAATTCACCCGATTCCACTCCCCCGTTGATGCGACGATTCTTAGCTGAGCAGATCTCCTTTTCGTGCGCTACACTGACCATTCCAATGATCCAGGCCCCGGCCAGATCCTGCAGACCGGATTTTGATCAGTTCGCGCGTCGAAGAGACGATTTCCAATGCAACAAGGAGAGAACGTGAAGACATTTCTATTCGCAGCGGCAGCCATGATTTTCCTCATCGCCGGTCAACCCACGGCAAATGCTCAAACCGCCCAGGGCGCGGCCGCCCAGAACACGCCCGCCGCCCAAGACAGCGCCCCTGCCGCCGCGAAGGATTCCGGCATCGCCGGCAAATGGCACTTCGTGATGGATACTCCGGGCGGAGACCGCGAAATGGATGCCGAATTCATCGTCGATAAGGACGGCAACGTGACGGGCAAGTACGGCAATACCGCTGTGGCCGGCACTTACAAGGACGGCAAGATGGACCTGAACTTCTCCATGACCTCAGAGGAGTCCGGCGAGACCGCGCCCCTCAAACTCGAAGGCAAACTCGACGAAACCAACGCCCTCATCGGCACCTGGGCCTTCTCGTCCTACGACGGCACCTTCAAAGCCACGCGACCCAAGCTTTAGCTTCTAGCTGCTGGCTCTCAGCTAGCAGCCATCCCGGTCTAACGGATCCCGGGTGCCCCATCCTTGAATCGTTTTGTGATTCAAGGGTGGGAAACCTCCAATCTCGATTCGCGTGTCTTTGAAAGGGCACGGTTTCAGCAGGGTGGGAAACCACAAATCTTAATTCGTGTGTTTTTGGAAAAGCATGAAATCAGTCGCGCCGCAACGAACATTCGTTGATGACGCTCACTTGCGCACCTCAGCGGCCAAGTCTATGCCGACCCTCAATCCACCTGCTTAGAAATATTCAGCAAAATCCCGATACTCGCCAGCGTGAAGAACAGCGACGTTCCGCCTGAGGAAATGAACGGCAGCGGAATCCCCTTGGTGGGCAGCAGCGAGAGCACCACGCTAATGTTAAAAAACGCCTGCAGCAGAATTGCCGTCGTAATGCCGAAAGCGATGAGGCGGCCAAAGGAGTCCTGGCAGCGGTAGGCGGTGCGCAGCCCGCGGTAGCCGAGCACGCAGAAGAGCACAACGATGCACATCGCGCCAAGGAAGCCGAGTTCTTCGCCGATATTGGCAAAAATAAAGTCCGTTGACGCTTCAGGAAGATAAAAGAGCTTCTGCATGCCTTCCATGTACCCGCGCCCTGCCAACCCTCCGGTGCCGACTGCGATCAGCGACTGGTTGATGTGGAACCCCGCCCCCATGGGGTCCGCGTCGGGATGGATGAAGGCCAGCATGCGCGCGCGGCGCCACGGCACCCAGAAGAGCAGCGCAGCCAGCGGCGGCAGCGCCACGGCGACGGCGCCCACCAGATACTTCCACTCCATGCCGGCAAGCACGAACATCATGGCACTCACGCCGGCCAGGACCAGCGCGGTGCCCAGATCGGGCTCGCGCACCACCAGCAGCATGAAGACCACCGGAATGATGGCGGCGCGCGCGAGGGTATTTTTCCAGTCCTGCATGGTGTCGAGGCGTCGCGAAAGAAACCAGGCCAGAAACAGGATCAGCACCAGCTTCGATATCTCCGATGGCTGAAAGGTGAAGTGCCCGCCAAAGCGAATCCAGCGATGGGTATTGTGCGAATCGCGTACGAAAAATACCAGCACCAGCAGCAAAGTGCTGATGGCCAGCGATGCGTAGATAAAGCGCGGCGAGTTATAGCGGGTGTAGTCCAGGTTCATGAGAAAGACCATGAGCAGCACGCCGCCGACCGCCCAGCCTGCTTGGCGCCCGATGTCGGCAAACTCGGAGTGATAGCGGTCCTGGGCCACAACGGCGGAAGCGGAAAACACCATGGCCAGCCCAACGACCACGAGCAGCAGGGTGGTAAAGAAGATCCACTTGTCAACGCCTATACGCTTTGCCAAACCTTCCAACCTCGCCATTCGTTCACAAGTTCTTTAAAGACCCGGCCGCGATGCTCGTAGCTTTCAAACTGGTCAAAGCTGGAGCAGGCGGGGGCGAGGAGGACGATTTCGCTGGGATGCGCCGCAGAGGCCGCCGCAGTCACCGCTTTGTCGAGGGTTTCGCAGGAGTGGAGCGGGATCACGCCACGCAGTTGCGATTCGATTTTTGCGGCGGCGGAGCCGATGGTGTAAACGGCGCGCACGTGCGAGCGCAGCAGTTGCGAGAGCTGGGTGTAGTCGGAGTTCTTGTCTTTGCCGCCGAGAATGAGATGAATGGGCGTGTTGAAGGCGGCGACGGCCTTGGCGGTTGCATCCACGTTGGTGGCCTTCGAGTCGTTGTAGAATTCAACGCCGTTCAGTGTGCCGACGTATTCGAGGCGGTGCTCGACGGCCTTGAAGTTCTCGATGGCTTTGCGGATGGGTTCGACGGCGGCTCCGGCGAGGCGCGCGGCGCAGACAGCAGCCAGCACATTCTCGACGTTGTGGTCGCCTTTGAGGGGGATCGCGCTCAGTGGGATGATGCTCTCAGTCGGCGCGTCCTTCGAGGGACGGTAGACGACGTGGCCCTCCTCAACCCAGGCGCCTTGCTCAACCGCCCGCTCCATCGAAAACCAATAAACCCGTGCAATAGACCGCGGCGCGGCTGCGGCGGCTCGGGCGTTGTCGGCATTCAGAACAGCGAAGTCGCCCGCAGTCTGCGCCGCAAAGATGCGCTCCTTGGCGAGGGCGTAGTTTTCAAAAGTCCCGTGACGGTCTAGATGGTCGGGCGTGATGTTGAGGATGACCGCGATGTCGGGACGGAACTGTTCCGTGCTTTCGAGTTGAAAGCTGGAGACTTCGAGGACCGACCACGTCTCGTCGGTGCTCTCTTCAATAAGGGCCACGACGGGCACGCCGATGTTGCCACCGACCAGGGTGGGAAAACCAGCCGTTTCGAGGATTTCGCCAAGCAGGGAAGTCGTGGTGGTTTTGCCATTGGAGCCCGTGATGGCGACGGACTTGCCTTTGAGAAAACGCGCGGCGAGTTCCAGTTCGCCGATTACGGGAAGGCCGAACCGTTTCACCTGGGCAAGCTCGGGCGTGTCGAGCGGAACGCCGGGGCTTACCACAATGAGGTCCTGGCGCCGGAAAGTGAGCAGGCCGTGGCCGCCCGCTTCCACCATGATGCCCTCTTCGAGCAAGGCGGGAATGTCCTTGGCGAGGGCCTCGGCGCTGCGGACGTCGGAGACCGTGACCTGGGCACCGCGGCGGCGCAGAAAGAGGGCCGCCGCCAGGCCGGATTTACCCAGGCCGACGACCAGAACTTTTTTGCCTTTAAGTTCCATCACTGGCATTATTCCTCAGGCTGCATGCGATCCGCGACTTCTCTATTGTGCACCGTTGGGCGCGTGGCGCGTGCGGCGCTAGCGCAGTTTCAAGGTCGTGAGTGCAAACAGTGCAAATACAAGAGCGCCGATCCAGAAGCGCACGATGATTTTGGACTCGCTCCAGCCCAACTGCTCGAAGTGGTGATGCAAGGGCGCCATCCTGAAGATACGCTTCTTGTTGCGCAGCTTGTAGCTACCCACCTGCAGAAGCACTGAGAGCGCTTCGATGATGAAGATGCCGCCGATGAAGGGGAGCAGAAGCTCTTGGCGGATGATGATGGCAACCGTGCCGATGGCGCCGCCGAGAGCCAGCGAGCCCACGTCGCCCATGAAGATTTCGGCGGGGTGGGCGTTATACCAGAGAAAGCCGATGGAAGCGCCAACCATGGATCCGCAGAAGACGGTCAGCTCGGCGACTTTCGGCATGTGCTGCAGATCCAGGTAGTCAGCAAACACAACGTTGCCGCTGACATAGGTGAGCACGGTAAGAGCGCTGGCGGCAACGATGGTGCAGCCTATAGCGAGGCCGTCAAGGCCGTCCGTGAGGTTGACGGCGTTCGATGAGCCCATGAGCACAAAGATGATGAAGACAATGAAGGGCAGGAAGACGAGGAATTCGAGGTGTGGGATGTTGCCTGCCCAATGCCAAAGCAGATCGGGGCGCCAGCTCTTGATGAAGGGCACCGTCAGTTGCGTTGAAAACACTTTGAATTGCGACAAGACGATCAGCGCAATGGCCACGATGGTCGCGGCCAGCCCCTGCCAAAAGAGTTTGGCGCGCGCGGTGAGTCCGAGGCTGCGGCGCTGCACCACCTTGATGTAGTCGTCGGCAAATCCGATGGCGCCGAAACCGAGCGTGGAGAAAACGGCGATCCAGATAAACGGGTTGGAAGGGTCGGACCAGAGTATGGTGGGCAGCAGAATGGCGATGACGATGAGCACGCCCCCCATGGTGGGGGTGCCGGATTTCTTCTGGTGGGATTGGGGACCGTCTTCGCGGATGTATTGGCCGATCTGAAATTCGCGGAGCTTCTGAATGACGTAGGGTCCGATAAGGAGCGCGATGAGCAGCGCGGTGAGGAAGGCGAAGGCTGTACGAAACGTAAGGTAGCGGAAGATGCGGAACGGGCGGAAGAACGGATAGAGCTTTTGATAGAGCAGCCAGTAAAGCAAGTGGCCTCCGGAGCCGGATTGAGGCGGGTTTCAAAATGATTCTACAAGTCCGGGGGCATTGCCGGGAGTGGATGAGTTGATTACGGCCTCGTGTTGCTCTGGCGCTCCAACTCCGATTCGAAAGCCTGCTTGCGATCGGCGATGTAGGCCTTGTACCCGTTGGGATCGATGAAAGCGTTACGGTCGCCGCGCTTCCAGCGGGTGAATTTATCCTTGAGGTCGAAGTAGCCGCCATGCGCGCCAAGAAAAATGTCGCAGGGTAGGCCCTGGAGCACCTGAAACTCGTGCTGGTAGTCTGCGGCGATCTCCGGATAAGCCATGTTGTGCACCAACTTGTATCCGGGATTCACGTTGGGGCTGCCGACGATGACAACGTGCAAAGTGCGGCCGGCCTCAGGCTCCTCAAGAGTCCAGGTGGTGGTCCCCTTCGTATGCCCCGCGGTGAGATGCGCAGTCAACACGGTTCCCCCGAGGCTGACTTTGTCGCCGTCATGCAGAATGCGGTCGACGTGAGTCGGCAGAAACTGCATGGACTTGTCCGCGGCGTAGTGAAAATCGGTCCGGCCGCCGGATTCGACCACCGGCACATCCGCCGCCATGACTTCGTACTTCGCACCGGTCAGACGTTTGATCTCCGCGCTGCCGGCGCAGTGGTCGTAGTGTGCGTGACTGATGAGCAGGATCTTGATGTCTTTGAAGTGGAAGCCGAGTGCCTCGACGCTCTTGCGGATCAGTGGCGGAGACGACACCAGGTTGCTGTTGATGAGGATGTCGCCTTGCGGCGTGACGATGAGATAGGAGGCAAGATCTTCGCTGCCGACGTAATAGAGGTTGCCCGCAATTCGAAAGGGTGGGAACGGGTTTGTCCAGGATGGATTCGCCTGTGCAGGCGACGGGCATCGCCAGGAAGAGCGCCGCAAAGAACACCAATGCCCCCGCGAATTGTTGACGGACCACTAGTCCTCCACCATGGCAGTCTTGTTTTTGAAATGCTCAATCGACCGTTCCAGGTGGACGCCGCGCGAGCCCTTGATCAGCACCACATCGCCACGCTGAATGTTCTGCAGCAGCCAGCGTCCTGCGGCTTCCGCGTCGGGAAGAAACACGGAAGCTACGCCGCCGGCACAGGCCGCGGTCGCCAGATGCTGCGCGTTGCCGCCCACGCCGACCACGATATCCAGGCCTGCTTCAGCAGCGGCTTTGCCGCAGGCAGCATGTAGCGCCGGGCCGTGCTCGCCCAGTTCAAGCATTTCTCCGGCGACCAGAATGCGGCGAACGGCCGGCCGCGCAGCAAGGGTGCGGATCATCGAGCGCAGCGCCTCGGGGTTCGAGTTATAGCTGTCGTTCAACAGCGTTGCGCCGCCAATTTCGATCAACTCACCGCGCTTATCGCCCGCGGTCAGGGATTCGAGAGCCTTGATCGCCGGCTCCAGTTCAACGCCCGCTTCGAGAGCGACGGCGAGGCCCGCGATTGCATTTGACCCGTTGTGCGAGCCCAGAAGGCGCAGATTCAGCGTTCCCTCGTGCTCGCCCGCGCGAAACCGCACATGTAGGCCGGCAGGATCTTCAGTCTCTTCGATGATCTGTGGGTCGGCGCAAGGACCATTGCCAAAGTAAATCGCCTTGCCCAGGAAATCGCGCCCAAACTGCGAGACGTATGCATCGCAGCAATTCAGGAAAGCCACTCCGTTGGCGGGCAGCGCGGCCACCAACTCAAACTTTGAGCGCGCGATGCCGGCCTGTCCGTCCGGAAAATTCTCAATATGTGCGGTGCCCACGTTGGTCACTACGCCCCAGTCGGGCGCGGCGACGCGTGCCAGGGCGGCAATTTCCCCGGCGTGGTTCATGCCCATCTCGACCACCGCAATCTCGTGCTGGGGTTCCAGGCGAAGCAGTTGCAAGGGCAGGCCAAAGGCGTTGTTGAGATTGCCGATGGATTTGAGGACATTGAGTTTTGCACCGAGCGCGGCGGCAATCGCTTCCTTGGTGGTGGTTTTGCCGGCCGAGCCGGTGACAGCGACGACGCGCTTGCCCCACTGGCGGCGCACATGCGAGGCCAGTGCCTGCAGGGCGACCAGCGTGTCTTCTGCAATGAGCAACGGCACAGCCAGCGCCGCGTCAGGTAGCGTAGACACACGGGCGCGTGAGACCACGGCGGCGATGGCTCCGCGCTCAACCGCGGCAACGACGAAGTCATGCCCATCGAGCCGGTCACCGCGTACCGCAAAGAACAGCTCGCCCGAATCCACGGTGCGCGAGTCGATGGAGTAGCCGGTCGCCACCAGCGCACCTGCATTCACGGTGCTGCTCGGCGCTTCCAACACCGCGCTCGCACCGACAGCCACCTCTGCGAGGGTGAGTTTCATCGCACTCCACCGTATCCCAGTTCCGCCAAGGTTGAAAGTGCAATTTCGGAGTCGTCGAAAGCAATAGAGCCGCTGGCGAGAATCTGCTCTTTCTCATGGCCTTTACCGGCAATCAGCACAACATCGCGAGGTTCCGCCGATTCAAGTGCCAGGCGGATGGCCGCCCCGCGGTCTGGCTCCACTGTATAGCGCACTCCGGTCGCTTTGAGAGCAGGTTCAAATTCAGCAAGGATGGCGAGGGGGTTTTCCGAGCGGGGATTGTCGCTCGTGGCGACGACGAAGTCGCTTCCTTCGCCCGCCGCCTGGCCCATCTTGGGTCGCTTGGTGCGGTCGCGGTCACCGCCGCAGCCGAAGAGCGTAATGACGCGGCCGCCGCTGGATGCGGTCATCTGCCGAGCCAAAATGATGAGATTGCGAAGCGCGTCGTCGGTGTGGGCATAGTCAACGATTACCGTGAAAGGCTGACCGCCGTCGACAGGCTGAAAGCGCCCGGGAACGGGACGGAGACTCGGGGCAAACTTGATCAGATCATCAAAGGCCACACCGCGCGCATGCGCAGCGGCAAGGGCTGCTAGAAGATTGAGAATGTTGACATCGCCGGCGAGTCGCGAAGTGATGCGAGCAGAGCCGGCGGGCGTTTCAAGGTCGAAGACAGCACCACCTGGTGTGAGCGAGTGGTTTGTGGCGCGCCAGTCGCCCACGCCAATGCCGAAGGTGCGGATCTCGGCGCCGGCTTTACGTGCGGCCTCGGCGAGCTGGGATGCGCGGTCATCGTGGACATTGATCACTGCCACGCGCGGGGCGGGATACACGGTGCCGTCGAAGAGCAGGCGCTTGGCCGCAAAGTACTTCTCCATCGTCTCGTGATAGTCGAGGTGATCGCGAGTGAGGTTGGTGAAGACGGCCACGTCGAATTGGATGCCGGCGGCGCGGCCCTGGTCGAGGCCGTGGCTTGAAACTTCGGTGACCAATTCGGTGGCGCCGCGGCTCGCTCCCTCCGCCATCAGTTCGAAGAGGTCACGCGACTCGGGCGTGGTGTGCAACGAGGGGCGAACCTCGCCGGCCACGTGATATTCGATGGTGCCGATCAGAATGGTCTTGCGATCGGCAAGGTTGAGCAAAGCTTCAGTCAGAAAGGCTGTGGTGGTTTTGCCGTTGGTCCCTGTGATGCCGGTGGCAGCAAGCTTGCGTTCCGGGTGGCCGAAGAAGGCCGCGGAAGCCTGCGCAAGCGCGCGGCGGCCATGCTCGACCTGCAGCAACGGGACGCCGGCCTGGTAGACCAGCAGATGGTCAAACGTGGGCGCGGAGTCGGTTATGATGCCGAGCGCGCCATGCGCAAGGGCCTTGTCAATGTAGCGATTACCGTCGGTCGAGCCCCCCTTCATGGCCACGAACACCGCACCCGAACGCACGCGGCGCGAGTCGTATTCGACGCCGGTGATGGGCTGCGCAAATCCGTCTCCACCCGCTCCAGCCGCATCGACCGCGGTTACTTCGTCGATCAGGTCTTTCCACATCATCTCGTGGTTGATTGTAGATGGCCGGGCGGAAGGAGATACGTGATGGAGGAACGAACTAGTGTCCTGAGTCTGAAATACCCGACAAGAACCGGCAGTCATTCTGAGCGACCACCACCCCCAAACTGAAAGACGTTTCGGGGCCCCGTTCGGTCAGAATGAAAGCCAGTTTTGTTGTTCTTCGATGAACTTCAGACTCACCACACTGGGGCCTGTTCACACTATTGGACCGGATGGCGTTGACTAGAAAATGGGTCCAGGCGAGGCAGAGTGCTTGCCTGTGGGGATCCACAGCCAAGGACGGCAACGAAGTATGGGCCCATTTTTCCCCCGCAACCCTTTGGGCCGATGCCAGTTTTTCTCATTTCTTGTCGGTCGTCGCTCGAGAGACGACCGGTATGCGTCACTCATCTCTCGTGGAAATGAGGAAAACTGACTTTCGGCGCCACGGCTCGAATAGTGTGAGCAGGCCCTACCTCTGGCAGCGGACGACGATTTTGGTTCCGGGCGGGACCTGGGTGCCCGGCGCGGGGGCTTGCTCGCGCACAGTGCCGCTGCCGGTGACTTGCACATCCAGACCCGCGGCGGCGGCCATTTCAATCACCTTGCGTACCGGCAGACCAATGAGCGAAGGAACGGTCAGTTTTTTCCCGTCGCTGAGGGTCACTCGCGAAGTCGAGATTTGCGGAGCGGGCGCCGCCTGATTTGCCGCCTGCGTCGGAATGGCCGGTGCAGTCGCTGCTACGCTGGAGGGCTTTGTCTGTGTTGCTGCTGAAGATCCGGCCTGTGCCGCATGCTGCGTCTGCACTGGAGCGGCGCGCAGCGGATCGTCGGGCGGCAGATCGTTGACCGCGGCGAAGAGCGCATTCACATTGTTCTGGTCGGCATCGCTGTCGTCCTCGGCCAGGGCAATGGCCTTGTCCTTTTTCGCGGGCGCGCGCGGTTGTTGTATATCGATGTCGTGCGGGACGCCGAGATATTCGAGAACCTGCTGCGCCACTTCGGCGAATACAGGTGCGGAGACGGCGGTGCCGTAGTAGGACGGTCCCGCCCTGGGATTGTCGATGACGACGGCGACTGCGATGACGGGATTGTTGACGGGCGCGATACCAACGAAGGACGCGATATGCATCGTTTTCGAATAGAGGTGCGTCACCGGGTCAACCTTTTGCGCGGTGCCGGTTTTGCCGCCGGCCGAGTAGCCATTGAGCTGCGCGGGCCTGCCCGAGCCGTAAAGGACGACGCCTTCCATCATTTTGCGCATCTGCGCGGCAGCCAGCTCTGAAATGACGCGGTGCGCGCCGGCGGGCAGCGGATTGGGCAAGTCTTCACCGGGCCGGAAAGGATTCGCAGCCATGTTCGGCTGGGCCTTGGAGTCGTTGGAAGACGCGTTGAGTTGCGCAGGCATCAGCACGTGGGGCGCGAGATAGGTGCCACCGTTGGCAATTGTCGAAACCATCGAAACGAGTTGAACCGGAGTGACGCCGACCTCCTGGCCGATTGCGATGGAGCCGATGGAGGAGCCGCCCCATTTACTCGGAGTGCGGAGCAAGCCTCGCGTTTCGCCAGGGAGTTCCACTCCGGTGCGCGAGCCGAATCCGAAGTTGCGAATGTAGCTGTAAAACTTGTCTGGGCCGACCTTCAGAGCCAGCTTGACTGCGGCCACGTCGCTGGATACCTCCAGCGCCTGGTGAACTGGAATCACCCCGTAGTGTTCGCCCTGGTTGTCGTGAATCACGCGACCGGCCAGCGTTATCTTTCCGCCCTGGCAATCGATCATGTCGTCGGGCTTGGTGAGGTTGGAATCGAGCGCCGAAGAGTAGGTAACAAGTTTAAAGACAGAGCCGGGCTCGTAGACATCGCTGACGGCGTGGTCCTTTAGCAGCGCAGGCGTGGTGTGGCGGAAATCATTGGGATCGAAGGTTGGACGGATCGCGAGGGCGAGAATCTGGCCGGTATGCACGTCCTGCACAACGATAGTTCCGTTGTCTGCGCGGGTCTTTTCCATGGCGTGGTCGAGGGCTTTCTCCGCCATGAACTGGATATTGTTGTCAAGGGTGAGTTCAAGGTTCCGGCCCGCCTCGGGGTCGTGTTCGGTGGACCCCAGCACGTGACGGCGCGCATCCATCGCCGTGAACACGCGGCCGGGGACGCCGTGGAGGCTGCCATCGAACTTTTGTTCAAGGCCGCCGAGGCCGTTGTCGTCCAACCCGACGTAGCCCAGCACTTGCGCAGCGAGCTGGTTGTCGGGATAAAAGCGCTGGAATTCCTTCTGGAAGTAAATGCCCTTCATGTTGAGGGCCCGAATGCGGGTCGCTACTTCGGGATTTACGCGACGGGCCACCCACGCAAAGCTGTGTCCATTGTCGAGGCGGTTAGCGATTTCCTGTTCGGTGGTCCGCTTGTCTTCAGGATCGATATGAACGATTCCCGCAAGGATGTGCGCGGCGGCCTTCTTGTCGTCCATCTCGGTCGGTACGGCGTAGATGGAGTCGACCTGCACGGTGGCAGCCAATTCGCGAAGATTGCGATCGTAAAGAACCCCTCGCCGGGGAGCTACCTCAAATGTGCGCTCCTGCTGCTTCTCGGCGCGCTCCACATATTCGCTATGATGAACGATTTGAACCCAGAAGAGGCGAGTGGCAATAGCGAAGGCCCAAAGTAAGAAAAATAGGCACACAAGCCAGAAGCGCGCCAGCTTGAGAGGCATGGCGCGCGGTGTGGTATTGCGGTTTCGGTTAGCTCGAAGAGTAGCCTGCATGGGCGAATCGGGTGTCGCCTTCCAGTTTACTGTGCGGGCGGGGGCGGCGGCGTAACCTGCGCAAGAACGGGAGCGCTGGTTTCCGGACTGATGGTCGCGTGGACTACCTGACCGGGCTGCGGCTCGGCGAGGCCCATTTGGCGCGCGAGGCCATCGATGCGGCCAGGCTGAGCCATCTCCGCTTCACTCAGGCGCAGTTGGCGATTCTCTTCACGCAGTTGATCCAGGGTCTGTTTCTCCGATTCCACGCGATACGAGCCCTCAATGGCGCTGAAGTGTTGCAGTCCATAAATCATGACCAGCGAAAACAGCAGCGCAACCGCGGCCGAAAAGATGCGCATCTGCCGCACGCGCACTGGATCGGGCGCCTTAACCAGGCGGGAGTTGTCAAAGCTCTTGGCGAAACTGACTTCGGGCGTTCGCGCACCCCGGCGGCGCATGGGCTGCTGCGCCAACAGGGCAGCGTTGTGCTCGGCCACGCGAGCGTTCCAGCCTTGTGCGGTATCAAAATAAGTTGTGCATGCCGCCATATGTTTCTCCTAGCTTCTGGCCGCTAGCTACTTGTCGCTAGCCCGGATCGTCCTGAATTTGTTTGCCCGACTCAGCGAAGTAAACACCAACCGCTGTTTGAATTCGTTTGTTACCCGATCTGTTCTGCTGGAGGGTCTAATGCCCTGTCAGTTAGCAGTTGTCTTCTCTGCCGCTCTCAACTTCGCGCTGCGGCTGCGCGGGTTACGATCCATTTCTTCCTCGCCTGCCGTGACAGGCTTCTTCGTTAGGACTTGCCAGATTCCGCGGTGCGCGCCTTCGCGCAAACTGTCCTTCGCAATGCGATCTTCCAAAGAGTGAAAGCTGATAACGACCAGTCGTCCGGAGGGCTTAAGCAACGTGGGTGCGGCCTCCAGCAGCGCCCGAATTTCGTCTAGCTCGCGATTCACATAAATACGAAGAGCCTGAAAGGTTCGGGTCGCCGGATGAATCCTGTCCTGTTTCATTGCCGGGGCGGCTGAGGTAACAATCCGGGCAAGTTGCCCCGTGGTTGTGACCGGCCGCCCCCGAACAATGGCTCTGGCGATTCTCCGCGATCTCCTTTCCTCTCCGTATTCGTAAATAAGGTTTGCCAGCTCACGCTCACTCGCCTCATTCACCACTTGTGCGGCCGTCGGCCCCTGACGCGTATCCATCCGCATGTCAAGATTGCCGTCTGCCATAAAACTGAATCCCCTGCGCGCTTCGTCCAGTTGCAGGCTGCTCACGCCAAAGTCGGCCAGAATGCCATCCACCGAGCCGGGCTCGACGTGCCGGGCAAGGGAACTGAACGCTTCGCCCACCAACGTCACTTTGGGCGCCTTGCCGCCGAGTTCTTCTGCAACCTGGACCAACCTGGTCCTTGCCAACTCGAGTGCTTCAGGGTCTCTGTCAAAACCGATCAGGTGCCCCTTCGGACCGAGCAGCTTTGCAATTTCTGCCGAGTGCCCAGCCATGCCCAGCGTGCAGTCAACATACCGTGCCGCCTGCCCGCACATTGAGAAACTCAATCGCCTCTTTTAAAAGAACTGGCACATGGCGTTCACTTCGACTCGTCATGCGCTCCCCCTGAGGGGAATCAACCACCCCACCGGCGAAAACCTGTCGGCGGGGATCACTTCTAACTCTTGCGGCTGAGAATTGCCGCCATTGCCTTGCGATCCTCCGCCGTTAATGCATTAGCCGAAAGCTCCTGCTCGAACAGCTCCCGGTTTTGCACTTCCAGGTAGTTCATCTTTCCGAATACCGCAACCTCGGCGTCCAGCTTGGCCGTGCCGCGCAAAATCTGGGGCAGCAAGATACGGGCCTGGTTGTCCATCTCCACCTGCTGGCCGTAGTAGCTGGTCAGATTCAGGTACTTCTGTACGGCGTCATCCAAGGTGCTGGACTCGGCGAGCTGCTGTTCCCGCTTTTCCCATTCCGGGAGGGGCCAGATTTCCGCGCTCTTGCCGTCGGTGCTGGTCACGTAGAACTGGGTCACGTTCGAGACATCCACCAATTGCTTGAAGGCAGAGGGGAGCTTTAGCCGCCCTTTCTCATCGACCTTCGCCGGGTGATTGCCCCTGAACATTGCGTGCCGCTTTCCTTTTCGCCGGTCCAAGCCGGCAATTTAAGTCCTGCGCCTCAGTGACCGCCGTGGTTCAAAACCCACTTTGGCGCCCGGAATCCACAGAAACAGGAGAGAATAGAGGTAATTCCAGTCCCGGAGCGGTGACTTCGCTCCCTTTCACTCCCTTTTGCTCCACTTAAGACACGATCATAGCCCACAACCGGGCTGCGTCCAATAGGAAAAACTGTGGAAAGCGCTTAAATGCTGCAGATTCCCGGAACGAAGGGATTGGGTGGTTTTGGGAATGTCCTCTAATAGACCCAGATTTGGTATAGACCGCAATAGGTAGTGTTTATTGATTTGGTTACCGTAGCAGAATCAGCACTTGGCAAAAATCTCGGAAAGGATTAAAGGGGAAGAAAAAGCGAATCAAGTCTCGCGAGTTTCGTCCGACTGCTTCCGGCGCGTGGCGACAAGCTTGATGAGATAAACGAAAACAAGGGTGTTGGCGATGAGAAGCGCTACCCGGATCCCTGTGAGCCGTCGGGTGACCTCAAAGATTTCCCACGGCAGGAAAGATGCCGTAATGAACAGGGTGAGAAACTCACCCCACGCTTTCTCGAGGTAGAGGCCGATTCCCTCGGCCAGGCTGAGGCCGGCGTAGCTAAAGGCCACTGCTCCAATACGGCGCAGCATCGGATCGTTGAGTAGCGAAGCCTTATCTAAAACAAAGTTGATGAATCGCGATTCGGGATTGAAGCGGAGTGCGCCGGCGAGCTGGTAAAGCACATCGCCGATATCCTTATGCAGGAGCCGCAGAGCACCCACACCTACAGCGGCGATCAGCAACGCCTGTACGAACTTATAGGCCGCAATCAACACAAGCCACTTGTTGTGTTGAGTTCGCGCCTTGACGCGCTCTGATTGGAGTTCGATGGTGTCCTCTGCCTGCAAGTCCCTGAGTGTAGCAAGCATCTATCGATACGTTAACCGATCGTAGCCGGTTCTCTCAAAGGAGGGGGTACGACACCCCGGAATTCGCTGGTTTGCCGGCTTCCACGAGCCAGTGGTTGATTGTTCAGCGGTTGCATTGTGAGTTGGCCGCTTTGCCAACGCCATCTTTCAGGTTCTCGCGGAGGGCGTCGTATACTTGGGTTATGTCCATTGTGCGCAACCTCGCTGGCATCGCCAAAGGCATGAGCATCACCTTCGGTGAGATCTTTCAGCCTACACAGGTTGAGAACTACCCTGACGGGCCGGGCCCCTTGCGCGGAGCCGTTCTCGAGGAACGCTATCGCGGCGCGCACGTGCTGCAGCGCGACGAAAACGGTCTGGAAAAGTGCGTGGCGTGCTTCCTTTGTGCCGCTGCCTGCCCCGCCAACTGTATTTATATCGAGGCCGCCGAGAACACAGAGGAGAATCGCATCTCCTCCTCTGAGCGTTACGCCAAGGTCTACAACATTGACTACAACCGCTGCATCTTTTGCGGCTATTGTGTTGAAGCCTGCCCCACGGACGCCATCACCCACGGCCACGGCTTTGAAACCGCCTCGCTGAACGCAACCAACCTCGTGATGCGCAAAGAAGACATGCTGCTGCCGGTGTCGGCGCTCACGGCTGCAAAATAGCTTTGTCCACGCGCTGTTTTGCGGGCGTGCGACGATCTGCCATGAAAGACGAGCCTCCTGCATTCCGCAAAACAGAGTTATTCAACACGCGGGCTCCAATAACGAGAGCCAACCGGTGTTCTCAAAGCGCCGTCTTCCTCTTTTTCATCTTGGTTTTTGCGGT
The DNA here is from genome assembly GCA_963800145.1 of uncultured Acidobacteriaceae bacterium. GTDB lineage: Bacteria > Acidobacteriota > Terriglobia > Terriglobales > Acidobacteriaceae > Telmatobacter. Next base: position 2,332,337 of record CAWCZX010000003.1, read on the forward strand.
GGTCCTTGCGGCCCATGCAATCGCCGATCCTGTTGCAGAGAATGCCGCAACCGATTTGAGCGATCGCGCGCGTGCACAGGCGGCAGTGGATGCTCTACAGAACTGGTATGTGCAGGACACCGGCTTGTATCGCACCACAGGCTGGTGGAACTCCGCCAATGCCATTACGGCTCTGGCCAATTTCTCTCGTGTGGAAGGAACCACAAAGTATCTGCCGGTGTTTGCGAACACGCTGCGCTCCGCTCCAAGCTCTTCTGACGGCGGACGGGGATTCCTCAACAATTACTACGACGATGAAGGCTGGTGGGCGCTGGCCTGGATCGACGTGTATGACCTCACCGGCGATCCTGCGTATCTTCGCATGGCGGAAGAGATCTTCTCTGACATGCAATTGGGGTGGGATACCACGACCTGCGGAGGCGGAGTCTGGTGGAGCAAGAAGACCAGAGAAAAGAACGCGATCGAAAATGAGTTATTTCTCTCCGTGGCCGTTTCGCTCGCCAACCGCGCTCCTGATGCAGCCAGCCGCCAGGCCGATCTGGCTTGGGCTCGCAAGGAGTGGACATGGTTTTTGAACTCCGGCATGATCAATTCCAGCAATCTTATCAATGACGGTTTGAACTCGTCGGATCCTGCTCACTGTAAGAACAACGGAAAAAACACCTGGACCTACAACCAGGGCGTAATCCTCGGCGGCCTGGTTGAGCTTGATAAAGCTGCTCCAGACCCCGGGCTGAAGAAGCTGGCTACCGCCATCGCGTTATCAGCCATCGAACATCTCACGGACGATCACGGCATCCTTCACGAGACAAGCGATGCCCATACCGGCGGAGACGTTCCGCAGTTCAAAGGCATTTTCGTGCGCAACCTGATGACCCTCGATGGCGTATCTCCCGATTGCCGCTTTGAGATCTTCATTCAAGCAAATGCCCGCGGTGTATGGGACAACGACCGGGATTCCTCAAATCGCTTCGGTTTCTGGTGGACGGGGCCTTTTGACCGGGCCGATGCCGCTCGCCAAAGCTCGGCCCTCGATCTCTTGATTGCTGCGGAGACAGTGGATGCAAGCCGGGGACGGCGGTTAAATGAATCTCATGGCGATTCAAAATCGATCCAGTGCGGCCTTCCCGGCTCCGAGCGACCATCGCGATGAATCCGAACTGCTCGAATGCGGATTCTGCGCTGGTCTTCCCGTGTAATCGCAGGATGGCTTGAGCCTGTCCTCGTGCGATCGGGGCTGCGGGCAAGACGCAAACTCTCTAACCGTATATTCTTGAGTGTGGGCCTTCTCCGAGGTACTTCAATCGGCTCACGGGTCGGAATAGCTCAGGTGATATTGTTTCGGAATTGAAGGGTCGTTTGTGACGTGGCTGTGGCATACGCGTGCAAGCGCCTAACCGAATCAAGCCCGATTGCGCTTTAGATGAGGACCAACAGCTTCGACCGTTCTGACACGCTTAACGAGAGAGAAATGAAAAGAGCTCACCAACATCCTCTTCAAACCATTCTCGAGAGCCGCATTGCCATCATCGATGGGGCGATGGGCACGACGATCCGCACCTATGGCATGACGGAAGCGGATATTCGAGGCGAGCGATTCGCGAACTCGAAAAAGGACCTCAAGAACAACGGCGACCTGTTCTCCCTGACTCAGCCGAAGATGATTGGCGACATACATCGGCGATTTCTGGAGGCAGGAGCGGACATTATTGAGACCAACACGTTCGGCGCCACCAGCATTACGCAAAGCGAGTTTTTTGTGGACGATCCGCGTGAGCATGGCGGCCGCAAGGATCCCGCATTTTACCAGAAGGTCATTGAGGATCGATTTCTCAACGATCTTGCCTGGGAGATCAACGAGCAATCGGCGCGGCAATGCCGTGAATGGGCCGATCGTGTGTCCAATGAGACTTCTCGTCAACGATTCGTGGCTGGGTCGATCGGCCCGTTGACCGTATCTCTATCGAACTCGCCGGATGCCGATGACGCAGGTTTCCGCGTGGTTACGTTCGACCAGGTCAAGAATGCGTACGCCCACCAGGTGCGCGCCCTCATCGCCGGAGGCGCAGACCTGCTGCTGGTGGAGACCATCTTCGACTCTTTGAATGCCAAGGCGGCGCTCGTCGCTATCCGTGAGGTGTTCGACGAAGACGGTCTCGCGGCGAACAACAAGGAGTTGCCGATTATGATCTCCGCGGCCGTCGGCCGTGGCGGCGAGACGTTGATCTCGGCGCAGACTACTGAAGCATTCTGGAACGCGGTCAAGCACGTAAAGCCGCTTTCTGTGGGGTTGAACTGCTCTCTCGGCCCCGATCTGATGTACCCATTCCTCTCGGAACTGTCAGAGAAGGCGGACGTGGCGATCTCGTGCTATCCGAATGCCGGTTTGCCGAATCCTCTGTCTGAAACCGGATTCGATCTGGGACCGCCGGACATGGCCCGTTCTCTGGGAGAGTTTGCGCGTGCAGGGCTAATCAATATTGCGGGCGGCTGCTGCGGCAATACCCCGGAGCACATCGCGGCGATTGCCAAAGCACTGGATGGACTACCTCCGCGGCAAATTGACCGGATTGAGGTCGCGGCGTGAGCGAAAGCACGACACCAAAGCCTCTTCGTCTCTCCGGATCACAGCCATTCACACAGCAGCCAGGCGTCTACATCCTGATTGGTGAGCGGACCAATGTGGCCGGGTCGCCAAAATTTGCCAAGCTCATTAAAGGAGGTAAATTCGAGGAAGCGGTCAGCGTAGCCCGGCAGCAGGTTGAGAACGGTGCAAATGTTCTTGACATATGCATGGACGAGGGCATGATCGACGGCGTCGCGGCCATGTCACGCTACCTGCAGTTGCTGGCCAGCGAGCCTGAGGTCGCCAAAGTTCCTTTCATGGTCGACTCCTCGAAGTGGGAAGTGATCGAGGCAGGGCTCAAGTGTCTCCAGGGCAAAGGCATCGTGAACTCCATCTCGCTGAAGGAAGGCGAAGATATCTTTCGCCGGCACGCCGCGGCAGTTCTCAAGTATGGTGCTGCTGCCGTGATCATGGCCTTCGACGAACAGGGGCAGGCCGCGACATATGAAGATAGGATCCGCGTTTGTGAGCGTGCATACAAGATTCTCGTGAACGAAGTCGGGTTTCCGCCCGAAGACATCATCTTCGATCCGAACATTCTCACCGTGGCCACCGGCATGGAGGAGCACAACAACTACGCGCTCGACTTCATCAACGCCACGCGATGGATCAAGGCCAACCTTCCGCACGCAAAGGTCTCGGGCGGCGTATCCAATATTTCATTCAGCTTTCGCGGCAACAACAAGGTTCGCGAGGCCATGCACTCCGCGTTTCTTTATCACGCCATCGCGGCAGGCATGGACATGGGCATTGTGAACGCCGGAATGCTCGAGGTCTACGAGGAAATTGAGCCAGAACTGAAGCTGCTTGTCGAAGATGTGCTGCTCAACCGGCGCCCCGATGCGACGGAGCGGCTCGTGGAGTTTGGCGAAGCATTGAAAGCCGCGGGCGCAGGAGCCGACGTAAGCGAAAAGAAGACCGAAGAATGGCGCAATGGGACGGTCGAGGAGCGTCTTTCGCACGCCCTGGTCAAGGGCATCGACGCGTACATCGAGATTGACGCCGAGGAAGCCCGCGTCAAGTTGGGTCGTCCGCTCCTGGTGATCGAAGGTCCGCTCATGGATGGCATGAGCGTGGTCGGCGACCTGTTTGGCGCAGGCAAAATGTTCCTGCCCCAGGTGGTCAAGTCTGCCCGCGTGATGAAGAAGGCAGTAGCGCATCTGACCCCGTTCATGGAGGCGGAGAAGGCCGCGATGGCCGCAGCAGGCGAGGTGGTCAAGGCGCAGGGCAAAATTCTGCTCGCAACGGTCAAGGGCGACGTTCACGACATTGGCAAGAATATTGTGGGCGTAGTGCTTGCCTGCAACAACTACGACGTGATCGACCTGGGGGTGATGGTTCCCTGCGAAAAAATCCTCGAACGCGCCAAGGTGGAGAAAGCGGACATGATTGGCCTCAGCGGCCTCATCACGCCGTCTCTTGATGAAATGGTGCATGTGGCGCGCGAGATGGAGCGCCAGGGTTTCAAACTGCCGCTGCTCATCGGCGGAGCAACCACGAGCCGGAGACACACGGCCATCAAAATCGCGCCGCACTACAGCGAGCCGGTGGTCCACGTGCTCGATGCCAGCCGGGCAGTGCCGGTGACAACCAGCCTGCTAAGTGACGATGGTAAAGCGGAATTTGTAGCTCAGCATCGTGCTGAATACGAAGCGCTGCGCAAGGCCCATGTCGCGCAACGCCAGAAGGCTATCCCGCTTGAGACGGCGCGCATGCGGCGCACGCCCATCGAATGGCGCGTTGAAGACCTGCCGGCACCGGCGTTTACAGGCGTGCGCGTGCTGGATAATTTTCCGTTGGCGACTTTGCGCGAGTTCATTGACTGGACTCCGTTTTTTCACACGTGGGAGCTGAAAGGCTCGTACCCGCGCATCTTCGACGACGAGCGCCAAGGTTCGCAGGCACGCCAGATCTTCACTGAAGCCAACGCATTGCTTGATCGGATCGTGAACAAGAACCTGATCACGGCGCGTGGCGTCTACGGGTTCTTTCCCGCCAACGCCGTAGGCGAGGACATCGAGGTGTACACGGATTGCAAGCGCGGGAAGGTGCTTGAGCAATTCCATTTTTTGCGTCAACAAGTCAACAAGGAAGGCAATGAACCCTGCCGATCGCTTGCCGACTTCATCGCACCAACAGAAACAGGGCTTCCCGATCATATCGGTGCTTTCGCAGTAACCAGCGGTATTGGCCTGAAGGAACTGTGCGACCACTTCCGCGCGGAGCATGACGACTACAACGCGATCATGGCGGAGGCCATCGCCGATCGCCTCGCGGAAGCGTTCGCCGAATGCCTGCATAAGCGCGTGCGCGATGAATGGGGCTACGGTCGCGACGAAAATCTGACCATGGACGATCTCATCCATGAGAAGTATCGGGGCATCCGCCCGGCCGCGGGCTATCCCGCATGTCCCGATCACACCGAGAAGGGCGCGTTGTGGCGTTTGCTCGATGTGCAGGCGAATACCGGCATGCAGATTACCGAGTCGTTTGCCATGTGGCCGGGCTCAAGTGTGAGCGGACTCTACTTCGCTCACCCGGAATCGCGCTATTTCTCGCTCGGCAAAATCGACCGCGATCAGGTGGTCGATTATCACCAGCGCAAAGGAATGAGCGTCGCCGAGGTCGAGAGATGGCTGGGGTCAAACCTCAACTACGACCCGGAATAACAACATAAGATTTCGGCCGCTTGACCTGCTCGCCGCAGAGCTTGGCCACACTCCACGTTTGACGCGGCGAAATGCCCGGTGCTTAGATTGGGTCGGCGGGACGGTGCCTTGCAGCGTGCCTGCGAAGCTTCAAGGACTACCCATGAGAGCGGGAACGACCATGCTGACAGCGGTCTTTTTATCAGGTGTTTTGCTTTGTGGATGTGGCAGCGGCACCGGAACAACAACTCCACCCGAATCGCAGGCGGCAGCTCCTGCCATCACCACGACAAGCGCGCAGAATGGCGCAGTCATTGCGAGCCTGAACACAACCACCTCCGGTGCCACCATTTATTACACGGTCGACGGAACTACGCCGACCAATACTTCCCAGATCTATCAAGCGCCGTTTCTTGTTGCCACGAATCTCACTGTGAAGGCCATTGCGGCGGAACCGCCCGGTTACACCAACAGCAGCGTCACGAGCCGAACCTTCACGCCCGACATTCCCCCCGGCACGCTGGTGTGGTCTGACGAGTTCAACAACACATCGGGCTCTAAAGCGCAACCCAACCCTCAAGTGTGGACCTATGACACAGGGAACAGCGGCTTCGGCAATCATGAACTTGAGAACTATTGCGCATGGGGCTCAGACACTGCGCCGTGCTCCTCCGCCAGCCCAAGCGCCTATGTGGGTACGGATGGCTATCTGCACATTGAGGCGCAGCAACCGTTCCCCGGCGTCTTCACTTCCGCGCGACTCAAATCGCAAGGCCTTTTCAGCTTTCAATACGGCCGCTTCGAAGTGCGCGCCCAGGTGCCGGAAGCACAGGGCCTCTGGCCAGCCGGATGGTTGCTGGGCAACAACATCACGACGGTCGACTGGCCTGCATCCGGCGAAATGGATGTGCTGGAACGCGTGAACGCAGCCAAGACGCCGGACTGGAATGAAGGCTCGATTCACGGTACGGGCTTTACCGGCGGCAGCGGTCTCGGCACGGTTCTTAACTTTCCTGCGGGACAAACCGCCGCGCGGTTGGCACACCTACGGAATGATTTGGTCCAAAGGCAGCGTGGCCTATTACGTCGATGATCCGAGCCATCCATACGTCACCTACACAACGTCGAATATGAACGGATTGAGCGGCGCCGTGTGGCCTTTCGATGCCGGCCAGAGCAGTTTCATCCTCCTCAATCTCGCCATTGGGGGCGACTGGCCCGGACCGCCCGATTCCACCACTCCGTTTCCAGCGGAGATGTTAGTGGACTATGTGCGTGTGTACACAAATTGATTCAAATCCCGCAGTCATTTGTGCACGTGCTCGTACACTTGTGGGGGCCGGCCTTCGCCGATCCAGCTCACGAGAAGACGATATGATTCTCCTTCGGAGACACCATGACCCGTTCAAGACTTTTTCTTTTGTGTCTGCCAGCTTTGTGCCTCTTTACAACCGCCTCTGCCGAAACAGCAACATCGGCTCCGCTTAAGGTTGCGTCGCCCGACGGCCAGATCGTGCTGCTTCTTTCCGACTCCACAGTCGGTCCCGCCAGCGATCCGTCCAGCGTGGGCATGCACTACGCGGTCGATTTTCATGGCAAGTGGCTGATGGATGAATCCGCGCTTGGCCTCAAGATTCAGGGCCAGCCCGCGCTTGGTCCCGGCATGAAACAGGTCCATGCGGAATCCGGCCATGTTGACGAGAGCTACTCCATTCCTGTCGGCAAGACAAGCTCGGTGCGAGATCATTACAACTCAGCTCGTGTGGACTTCGAGGATCCCTCGGGTCGAAAACTCACAATGGAGGTCCGCGCCTTCGACGATGGCGTCGCGTTCCGCTACATCGTGCCGCAACAGGCATCGCTCACAAACGTGCGCATCGAACAGGAACTGTCAGAATTCCGGTATCCAAAAGACGCAACGCTCTATCCCTTGATCCTCGCTGGTTTTCAGTCATCGTGGGAAGACGAATACCAGATGCGGAATGTCAGCGGAATCCATCGCGATTGGCTCATCGGCCTTCCGTTACTCGGTGAAGTTCCCGGCGTCGGATGGGTTGCAGTGACTGAGGCGGACATCGACAACTACGCAGGTATGTATCTCCGAAAAGCCGACGCGCCCTTTGCACTGAGCGCAGAACTTTCGCCCCGCGTAGACCAGCCCGGAGTTGCGGTGGAAGCCGAGACTCCTGTTACCACTCCGTGGCGCGTGCTGATGATCGGAGATGCTCCGGGAAGATTAATTGAGTCAAACATCGTTTTGAATTTGAACCCGCCTTCAAAGATCGCGGATATGTCATGGATTCGCCCAGGCAAATCAGCGTGGGACTGGTGGTCGGGCGAAGCAGCGCCAAGCGTGAGTTTCAAAACCGGCATGAATACCGCGACCATGAAGCACTACATCGACTTCGCATCGGCCTCTGGTTTTCCTTACATGCTGATCGATGCGGGGTGGGCTCTGGCTGATCGCAACGGGCCGCAGGATTACTCTGCTTTGGCGGACATCACTCAGGTCACGCCTGAGATCGACATGCCGGAGTTGCTGCGCTACGCGAAGGAAAAGAACGTCCGACTTTGGTTGTGGTCGCATTGGACCTCCGTCGATAAATACATGGACCAGGCATTTCCGCTGTTTGAGAAGTGGGGCGTTGCAGGCGTCAAGATCGACTTTATGAACCGCGACGATCAGCAGATGGTAGCGTGGTATCGTCACGTGGTCGAGGTCGCCGCGCAGCATCATTTGATGATCGACTTTCATGGAGCCTACAAGCCCGATGGCCTTCGCCGCACCTATCCGAACCTGATCACGCGTGAAGGCGTGATGGGCAAGGAATACCTGAAATGGAGCGCCCGCACATCGCCGGTGCACAACACCACTTTGCCTTTCACGCGCATGCTGGCTGGCCCCATGGATTACACCCCCGGCGCATTTGGTAACAGCAACCGGGAGAATTTTGTCGCGCGACAGTTCATGCCGATGGGACTCAACACGCGAGCGCATGAGCTGGCGTTGTACGTTGTGTTAGAAAGTCCGTTGCAGATGGTCTCCGATTACCCGGAGCACTATGCAGGCCAGCATGATTTTGAATTCATCCGGCAAGTGCCGACCACCTGGGATGAAGTGCGTGTGCTGAATGGCCAGCCGATGGAACACATCACGCTGGCGCGACGCAGTGGGAAAGACTGGTATATCGGATCACTGACGAACTGGGATGCGCGTACAGTTCATGTCCCGCTGAGTTTTTTGGGCGATGGCAATTACATCGCTGAAATCTACGCCGATGCGCCGGACGCCGGTACAAACGCGACGCACACAACATTCACGAAACAGCCTGTCGATCGCAATACGGTGCTTGATGTGCGCATGGTCTCCGGCGGCGGAAATGCGATTTGGATTCACCCTGCACCGGCGGCGCAGCCTTAGGGGCTGCGTCATTCCAATTTCCATGTCAACGGCTGACATTCGTTGAACAGTGATAGTAAGTGCAGTTTTTGCACTGTGATTGAATTGGTATAAGTGTATTGGTGTAAACGGCGTCACCAGTCGAAATGTGATGTGTGTCACTAATAACTTTTGACAGCAAAAACTTATTCTTGATCACGGTTGAGTTATATCACCAAGAAATTATTTGCAGCCTATTTGCGTCAGCTTAACTTTCCTCTTACAATTCGTGCCGGATACTAGTCCCGTGATTGCACAAGTTGGGCAGAAGGTTCCGCTCGCTCTCTTGTCCGGTTCCACCTCCGCGGTGGAAATCTCACCGTCAAAGCTATTTCCGCCTTTTCCCGCAGTTCCGGGTCGTCCTTCCATCCATGCTGAAGTCGGCAGGTACAAGGTGCGTCTGGCAGAATCGATCGAGGACCGCGAAGCCGCATGCCGACTGCGTTTCAAAGTCTTCAACATTGAAATGGGCGAAGGCTTGCAGAGCTCCTACCAGACCGGTCTGGACACCGACCATTTCGATGTCTTCTGCGAACACCTTCTTGTAGAGGATAAGCTCGAGAGTAATCCGGTCCGGCGCATCGTGGGTACTTACCGCATGCAGTCCGGAACCACCGCCGCTCAGAATCTCGGCTACTATTCCGAGCGGGAATTTCACCTGGTCCCCTACGAGCCGCTCCGCGCCGGGATTCTGGAGTTGGGCCGCGCCTCGATTGACCGTGAACATCGTACGCCCGAGGTGCTGACGCTGCTGTGGAGGGGTATCGCGCAGTATGCTACTGACATGGGGCTGCGCTACCTGATCGGTTGCTCTTCGCTGAACTCCAAAGATCCGGCCGAAGGCTGGCAGTTGTATAGCCAGCTTGAACACTACCGGGTTTCGCCGGAGTTCGCGACCGAGCCAACCGCCGCCTACGCCTGCCCCACCGAGCAGGGGAGCGCGCGTCCACAGGCGTCGCCCATACCGGATGGTTCATCGTTGCCGTCTCTTCCCAAGGTTCCCAAGTTACTCAGAACGTATCTGGCCATCGGCGCGCGCATCTGCGCTCCGCCGGCCTGGGACCGCGAGTTCGGCACCATCGACTTTCTCACGCTGCTCGATCTCAAACTGCTTTCGGCCTCTGCGCGCAATCGCTTCCTGGCGCCACTTATCCAATGAGATTCAGGGCCGCCCGGCGAGCTGTGGCGCTGGGATTTGCACTGTTAATCAGCATTCTTCGTTTGGGGCTTACACGTCTGCGCGGTCCGCTGACACTGGAGAATCGAGCGCGCTGGCTTCAGTCAACCGCCAGACGGGTGATGTCGAGCCTGGGGATTCGTGTAACGATCACTGGTAAACTGCCTACCACCGGCCTGCTGGTTTCGAACCACCTCAGCTACCTTGATGCGGCGATCTATGTGTCGATCTTTCCCTGCACCATGGTGGCCAAAGCGGAACTCAGCCATTGGCCGGTGTTCGGCATGATGGCGCGCTCCAGCGGAACCATGTTTGTCGACCGGTCAAGCAGGGCCAGTGCGGTCGCAGTCACTGAGCAAGTGGCGGAACGCCTTAAGGGGCCGCTCCCGGTTTTGTTTTTTGCTGAAGGCACCAGCACCGACGGCAGCAGGGTGCTGCGCTTTCACTCGCGGCTTTTTACGCCCGCGACAGAAGCCGGAGTGCCAATTACGGCGGCGGCGATTCGCTATGTAATTGAGGACGGCACGCCAGAGAGGGAGCTGTGCTGGTTTGACGACACGCTCCTGTTGCCACATTTGTGGAAGGCGCTCGGCACGCCCGGATTTCGTGCCGAGGTCCACTTTGGCGAGCCGCGGATTTACTCTCACCGTCGCGTTGCGGCCGACCAGACTCACACAGAGGTCACCGCATGGCGCAACGGCGACCGGTGTGCTGAAAATCAGGAAGCGATGCAGACGATATAGTCGCTCTGGTCTTGAGGACAGCTAGTTCTTTTTGTCCGCAGGCGGCGCAGCCGTCGAGCCACGCAACACCAGGCTGGTGGAAACCAGGAACTCGCGCTGCATCTTGGGGCTGCCTGCCTCTTCCGCCTGCTGCCGAAGCGCTTCGAACGCCGCGTGCGCCAGTTCAGAACGTGAAAGACGGATGGTCGTCAGCGGCGGTAGCGTGAACTCGGCAAAATCAATGTCGTCCAGACCGATGACTGACAGGTCCTGCGGAACATGAAAGCCGCCCATGTAGGCGGCACGCAGAACGCCGATGGCCGTCATGTCGTTGGAACAGAGAATCGCTGAAGGAGGGGAGGTCAGAGCCTGCAACCTTCCAAAACCGATCACGCCGCCCTTCAGCGTGTGATCGCACTCGATTACCCACTTGCTCTGAATGGCGAGCCCCGCCGCTTCCATCGCATTGCGGTAATCATTTTCACGGGTAATGGCCGAGTGCAGCGTATGGGGTCCGGCAAGGAAAGCGATCTTGCGGTGCCCCAGTTCCTTCAGGTGATTCACGGCCGCCCGTATGCCCGTGTTGTAGTCCAGCAGGATGGTGCTGACATTCGGATCATCGGGACGAAACTCCGCCAGCACCATCGGCACATCGTGATGTACCAGCTGGTCCAGCACAGGCTCTTCAGCGCCGAAGCTTAGGACCGCGACCCCATCGACTTTGCGTTCAAGCATGCGCCGAACGCAGTTTGCCAGAATAGCGGGGTTGCTGTTGGAAGAGCTGACCAGGATCTCGTATCCGTGGGCCACCGCCACCTCTTCGAAGCTTTGAATCAGCTCGGGAAAGAAGGGATTGGTAATGTTTTCAACAATGATGCCGAAAAGGCGGCTGCGGCCCGAAACCAGGGTGCGCGCGTGGGTATTTGGGAAGTAGTTCAGCTGCTCGACCGCCTGCCAGACACGCTTGGTCAAACGATCGCTCACGACAGGGGACCCGTTAATGGTTCTGGAGACAGTCGCAATAGATACCTTCGCCAGCGCGGCGACGGCGCGGATATCAGGCGTCTTGTCAGCAGTCTTGCGTGTTCCTCTGCGGGCCACAGCCAAATCCTAACGGGAATGGAGTCTGAAACGGATACGAACATTCATCATAGACCCGAAGAGCGCAAAGGCGAGTGACTCTTTCCGGTCAGACAGGTAAAGGCAGCAGATCGGCGATGCGTGCATTGCTAAGAGTTGTCGGCGATAAGCAGACGCAAATCGCGCAGATTGTGCCCTGTAGGTCCGGTCACCACGGCGTCTCCCAGTGCCGTGAACAAGGGGCAGGCGTTGAAGGCGCATAGCGATTCTTCAGGATCGAATCCAAATGCGCGGGCACGGTCTACGGTGGTGGGGTCGGCAATCGCCCCGGCGCTCTGGGTGTTGCCATCGATGCCATCGGAGCCTGCGCTGAGGACGCTCATCATCTCACCAGGATGCCGAGCCAATTCCAGCGCGCACGCCAGGGCAAACTGCTGGTTGCGCCCCCCGGCGCCCGGAGTGCGATCCATGGTCACCGTAACCTCACCGACCGAGATGAGGCAAAGCCGCGGATGCTCCTTACGCAACGCGTGGAAGCGCTCCAGCAGATAGCGCGCGGCGTCGGCATAATCCCAGTCGTCGCAGGAGTTGTCGACAGCCACAAAGTATCCGGCTCGCTGAGCCAGGGCGCGCGCATTTTCCCCCAGGTCGTGGCTTGAGAGCAGCAGCTCAAAGACCGAGTCTCGAAACGCCTCATCCTCGCCGGTCATGGAAGCCCCCGCCGTGACTCTGCGGGTCTGTGCGGTCCCCGGCCATGTCAGCTTCGGAAGAAAACCTGGCCGCCACTTCTTATTGCCCGGAGACTCCGGTAGATCTTCGCGCTCGAAGAAGGCGCTGATAGAGGACGGCAGCTTTCTCTTGAGGTCGTACTTTGCCAGGATCTCTCGCACCTCCTCCACGGTGGAATGATCGGGTGAGGTGGGGCCGGAAGAGAGCGCGTCCAGGGTGCGCAACGGAACGTCGGGCAAGAGCAGCGAAACCTTCGTCGCGTCCGGCGCCGCAATCGCCAACCGGCCGCCCTTTACAGCGGAAAAATGCTTTCGCAGGGTGTTGACCTCATTGATGGGCGCGCCCGAGGCAAGCAGTGCCTCGTTGAACGCGATCGTGTCTTGAAGTCCAATCTGCGGGTCCAGTGGCAAATCAAACATTGCCGAGCCGCCACCCGAAACAAGGAAGAAGATCAGGGTGTCCTTCTTCGCCTTTTTCAACATCGCCAGCGTGGCACGAGCCGCGGCAAAAGATTCCTCGTTGGGTAGTGGGTGCCCCCCTTCGAAATAGCGAATCCGCCAGTTGCGCTTCTTGGGCAGATATTTTGAGCAACAGATGCCGCGCAGCCCCTTGCGGCGCTTCATGCGGTTCAGAAGGACTTCAAGCATGGGTCCGGCGGCCTTGCCCATCGCAATCACAAAGACGCGTTTGTAGGAGCCGAGATTGATCGCGTCCGGGCCACTGCCATCGGGCAGCAACCGCACCAGCGTATTGCCGTCAAAACGGATGCGCCGGTCGAACGCCGACTCAATGTTGCACGCCTCGAGAGCGCCCGTGAAAATTGCGGTGGAAGCGGTGTGAAGGGAATCAAGCGCGGAGTCGCTCACTGGACTCATGAAGATTGCTCCTTTAGCCAACCGGCGAGGGCGTTCTGCATCGCCTCAAGTTGGCCGGCAAAAAAGTGATCGGCGCCGGGTAGGAGCACCAACTTCTTGGGTTCGGCCGTGGTGGCGGCCACTTGTTCCAGATCTGCGGCGGGGGCATATTCGTCGCGGTCCCCGCTGAGGAAGAGCTTGGGAAGAGAACATCCGGTCAGGAATGAATAACGATAATGATGGCCATCAGCCTGGGTGGGCAAGCCAAGCGCTGCCAGGGCGTGCAGGTTGGAGCGCCTTTGCGGCGCGTTGCAACAGGCAAAAAGCGCCATCGCCGCGCCGAAACTGAATCCCGCGACGACGAGGGGCCTCTTGTATTCGTTTTCAAGCCAATCGAGAGCCGCCCGCACATCCTCCGCTTCAGCTCTGCCGTCGTGAACACCTTCGCTTAGGCCTGTTCCGCGAAAGTTGAAGCGCAGAACCGGCCAGCGCAATCCCCATTCCGGTGCGTTGAGCACCTTCATGGCGTGGTAGATCACCTTGTTGTGCATCGTACCGCCGCCCTTGGGATTGGGATGACAGACCAGAGCCGCAAAGGGGGCTTCCGGCGCTCCTTCGTTGAGCAGCGCCTCAAGCCGGCCGGCAGGACCCATCAGATCAACGCTGCGCAGCATGGCTGTCCCGGGATTAGCTACCGGGTCCCCGAAGGTGACTTTGGAGGACATTCAAGGCCTATTCTACGCGCACCTTGGGTCGCCACTAAAACGAACTTTGAGCCCTGGTAAATCGTCAAATCACGCCCCAAAATACTTGCCCTTTTTGTTGCTTCGGAATCAGCGGCTTCGTGGGATCGACGCGCCGCGTAAGGTATTCTGGCAGCATCATGTACGAACATCCGCCGCTGGATCCCATCCGCCTCACCCGCGAACTGGTCGAAATCGAGTCCACCACGTACCAGGAGGGTGCGGTCGGGGATTTTCTGGCCGATTTCCTAGCCGGACGCGGCTGGGATGTGGAAAAGACGGCCGTTCCGCAGCCCGCCGAGAGCGCGACGGGAGGTCCTCGGTGGAACGTATATGGAGGCCCAGCCAGCCAGTCACCGGATCTGGTGTTCTCCACCCACATGGACACGGTGCCGCCCTATATTCCTTTCACGGAAGATGCCGACTTCATGTATGGGCGCGGCGTGTCGGATGCCAAAGGCATCATTGCCGCCCAGATAGCCGCTGGAGAAGCACTGCGGGCGGAAGGTTTTCGAATTGGCCTTCTGTTTGTTTCGGGTGAGGAGCGGGATTCAGCCGGCGCAAAGGTGGCGAACGAGTCACCCAAAGGAAGCCGGTTCCTCATCAACGGCGAGCCGACCGACAATCGCCTCGCGCTTGCCTCAAAGGGTTCTTTGCGCGCAGCATTCCGTTCGACGGGGAAGATGGCCCACTCTGCCTACCCGGAACTGGGAGAAAGCGCCGTTCACAAGCTTGTTGATGTGCTGGGTAAGTTGCTGAAGCTTGATCTGCCCGTCTCGGAAGACGTTGGATCGAGCACACTGAATATCGGCCAGGTTCAAGGCGGCCACGCGCCCAACGTCATTGCCGACAAGGCCGAGGCGCAGGTATTGGTCCGCCTGGTGGGCGACTCCGCCCCGGTGCGCAAGGCTCTGCTTGATGCCGCCGATGGGCTCGCCGACGTGGATTTCACACTCGAGATTCCTTTCGTTCGCATGCGCGCGGTCGATGGGCTCCCCACAATGATCGCGAAGTTCACCACCGACATACCACAACTGAGCAACTGGGGTGAACCGCTGCTGCTTGGCCCCGGCTCCATCCATGTAGCGCACACCCCTTTTGAAAAGCTCGCGAAAAAGGAGCTTCTTGAAGCCGTCGAGTTATATATCAAAGTAGCGCGGCAGTTACTCAGCTAAGTTACGAATAAATCGAACCGAGTGAAAACCAGTGGACAATCACTTCGCAAGGTGGATCAGTAGAGATTGCCGACCACCTGCTCCGCAACGCGCTCGAGCATAGAGGCCCCGTGCGGGTCCGATGGGCGCTCCGATTGAGCAAACCGGGGAGATGCTTTACGAACCAGACCGGAGACATGGTTTACACATTTGCGGAGAACAGTTGGCTTTCCCAGCTTTGGCTTGACGCATGAAGATGCGTTTATGCCTTGGAAAGAGACTCGAACCGTGGACCAACGCCTGCAGTTTTTATCGAGCTATCAGAAGGAAGAGATGTCCGTGACGGATCTTTGCCACGAGTACGGCATTTCACGTCCGACTGCTTACAAGTGGATCAAGGGTTACGACGAAGTTGGGCCTGAGGGCCTGCTCGATCTGACGCGCACACCGCACAGCTCCCCATACGCAACATCTGCAGAGATAGAGAACGAGATCCTTGCGCTGCGGAAGCGGTTCCCCTCCTGGGGAGCGAGGAAGCTCAAGGCGCGATTGGAGCGCATGAACCCGAAAGTGAACTGGCCAGCGACCAGCACTGTGGGCCAGATACTCAGTCGGGCCGGGCTCACCAACCCGAAGAGGAAGAAGCGGCGCGCCACGCCCAGTTCGCAACCGTTCTCGATGGTCACAGCACCCAATCAGCTTTGGTGCATGGATTTCAAGGGGTACTTCCTGACCGGCGATGGATATCGTTGCGATCCATTTACGATTACCGATGCGCACAGCCGGTTTCTGATTCGCTGTCAGGCGGTCGCACGGATGGACCTGGCTCAGGTGAGCGCCGTTTGCGATGCCGCGATGCGCGAGTTCGGCGTGCCAGAACGGATCCGCACTGACAACGGAGCGCCATTCGCGGGCGTCGGCCTGCTGGGCCTTTCGAAATTGTCGCTGGGATGGATGAAACTTGGAATCGTTCACGAACGCATTCAGCCAGGACGACCGCAACAGAACGGAAGACATGAACGGATGCACCGCACCCTAAAAGAGGACACCGCGAAACCGCCAGCTCGCACGGTGACCGCGCAGCAGAAGAAGTTTGACCGCTTCCGCCTTGTTTTCAACCATGAGCGCCCTCACGAAGCACTCGCCAACGAGACGCCGGGAAGCATTTACGTGCCCAGTACGCGGCTCCTCCCTAGTACCGTGGCGAGCTTCCAATATCCCAGATCGTTCCAAACGCGGAGGGTGAACAACAGCGGAGACATCAGCTGGCATAAGGGTCGGGTCTTCGTCAGCGAAGTGTTTCGCAACGAGGAGATAGGGCTCGAACAAATGGATGAAGATGTCCACCGTGTCTTTTTCTGCAACACCGAACTGGGCGAGTTTAACAGTTCCGAGATGCGGTTCCGGCCGGCATGTCCGGCATGAGAAATCATGATCTTTTATCGAAATAGGGGACTCTGGCCGGAACAGCATCTGACAAGGCTGCGATGTTGTCCAGTACTACTTCAGAGTCTCCTCCGAAGACTATGATGTGACTACGATGAAATCCACTGCGGGCGAAAGCTTCATTGCATTTGTAATGTCTGGAGTAGCGGCTGTTCTCGCAGCAATAGTGGGATTCGTTGGTGCAATATTTCTTTGCCAGAGACTCCTGAGTGGGGAAATGACTGAATGGGCGCTTATCCTGGCCCCTGCAACCGCCCTAGTATTTGGTGTGGTGGTGTTCGTTTTCGCCTTTCGGAAGATCAGCACGTACGGCGAGAGTTCCAGATAGGCGGCCATGACCGACCGTGTGTGGACAACACTCTGGTTGCTGAGTTGAAACCCAAGCGGCCCCAAAAACAAGCCGTGGAAATGCCGGGGTATGGAAAGCATGGAAAGCCATAAAGCCGGCTTTCCACCCTTCCCACACCCCTTGGAAATCCCTGTGGGGATTCCCACATTACCACGGCTACGGCTACGACTATCATGTATCTGAAGACCGGCAAAGCCCGCCGAGAACCCGCAATCAGAGCCACTCTCACCGCAAGGGGCTCCCGCAATCAGAGCCACTCTCACCGCAAGGGGCTTGTAAACCATGTCCCCGGTCTAAAACGTAAAGGATGTCCCGGTACTCTCACGATGCAGGGGGAACTGCGGCTGCATCGAGAACGTTGCCGATGCTCACTGAGAAATAAATGTTCCGCGCTCGTCCCGCGATCACGTCCAGCCGCTGACCCTTTGTATTCGTGCTCTTGCATTGCACGCCACTGCCTGTTTCATCTGCGCGAGGGCGCTGTTTGTCTGCCCTGTTGCCTGCAATGATCGTGCATATGCTTCCAACACCGTTACGCTGAGCGGATGGTGGTCTGTTCGGGAGGCAGCTTCGAGCTTCGCGAAAAGCGGAATCGCCTTTGCATGCGCACCCGTTTGCGCGTACACCATCGCAAGGTTCAATTGCGTCGCGCTATCGTTTGGCTTTATCGCCAATGCCTTCTCAAGCTCACGGGTGCCCGCGGCCCACTGGCCCTGACGCAGCAGTACGGCGCCAAGAGCGCTGTGTCCTGCTCTGCCATCGGAGCAAGCCGCGTCACTGCCTCAAACCTCGTTCGAGCTGTCTCCAGGTCGTTCCGGTTGAGGGCTGCCACACCTTCGCGATAATCCGCGTCCGCCTGCCGCAAACCCGCAGACGGCTCTTGCTGTGCCACTCCAACCAAAGACACAATCAGGAATGACAGCCAAAGGGGAAGAGTCATGCGCATAGTGCCAACCGCAATGATGTTTATCCTACCTCGTTTAGAAACTACGCGAGATTCTGTAGAACTTTGAGTAAGTCCTGGTCAATCGCACGGGTGAAATTGTTGAGCATTCCTCGTCGGATACGCAGCCCGACGCGCCAGAAATGGTTGCAGCAATCGAAGCGGAACTCGCCCGGATCTAGGCACTGCTTTGTAACTCGGCCGGCTGAGGTTCACCCGCCGTGGTATCCAGCGGAAGAAAGAACCGGAATACCGTTCCGCAACCGAGCTTGCTGCGCACGGCGACCCCGGCATGATGCTTATCCAAAATCCCTTTTGATACCCAAAGGCCGAGTCCCGTTCCGGCCTCACCTTTGGTGGTCGCGAAAGGATGAAAAAGCCGCTCGAGCATCTTCTCATCCATGCCGGCTGCATTGTCCGCAACGGTCACGGCAACTCCCTCGCGGCCGGAGCGATCGTTGGCGGGGCGAACGCCAACAATAAGGCGTCCGTGCGGCGCCAGCGCGTCCAACGCATTGCGGATAAGGTTGGTGATGACCTGTTGAATTTCTCCGGGGTGACAAAGGACCTGTGGAACTTCACGATACTTGCGTTCCAATCGGATGTCGCGTGTGTTGATTTCCCTCTCGTGAAAGAAGAGCACCGACTCGATGAGCTCTTCCAATGAGGATCGGGTCGGCGCCGTGCGCTGGCGATAGAACTTCAGGCTCCGCGCGGCGATATGCGACAGCCGCTGCAGTTCCTTGTCAGCCAGCTCAAGCAGGGTTTTAGTTTTGGGCGCCAAGGTCTCGTCCATATTCGCCAGGTACAGAACATTCGTCACTGCTTCGAGCGGGTTATTGATCTCGTGGGCGACGCTTGCCGCCAGCCGCCCGGCGGCGGCCAGTTGTTCCGACCTTCTCAGAGCCTGTTCGGTCTGCTTTGCTTCTGTCGTGTTGCGCGCATACATGCTGATCCCTTCGTCCGGAAGCGGATAGACATGATACTGAAACCAGTCTTCGAGGGGTTCGTAATAGAAATCAAACTCGACGGGCACCCGCTCGCTCATCGCTTGGCGGAAGTTGGTCTCCAGGATCGTGTCTCTCAGCTCGGGCAACACATCCCACAGGACTTTGCCGAGGACGGGTTTTCCCAGGCGAGCCTCCAACTCGGCGCCGGCCGCATTCATATAAGTGAACCGAAAATCTTCGTCGAATGTGTAGAACACTTCGGGAATGTGTTCCAGGGCTTCCCAGGCAAACTGCTTTACCTTGTTGATTTCGCGATTCAGCGCCGCCTCTTGCGCGATAGCATCTTTCCGCAGGTTCGCCAGCTTGAGTTGCGATTCGACGCGTGCCACCAGTTCCCGGGCGCTGAATGGCTTGCTGAGATAGTCGTCGGCTCCGGCATCGATACCTTCAATGCGCGCCTCTTCGCCAGCTCGGGCAGAGAGCATGATGACCGGAATCGCCTGGGTGACGGGGTTGCGCCGCAAGGCGGAAAGCAAGGCAATCCCGTCCATCTCCGGCATCATTACGTCGGTGAGAACCAGATCGGGCCGGATTTGTGCAACCTTCCTCAGTGCCTGCATGCCATTTTCTGCCGTGATCACGTTGAAGCGCCACCCCAACAAGGCGAGCAAGTAGTCCCGCATGTCGCCGTTGTCGTCTACGACCAGGATGATGGGCTTGTGCTCGGCGGGATCGCCGGTAACTGAGCCTTGAGGACCATCGCCGGCAGCGGTAACCTCACCGCTGAGCCGGTTCTGTCCGGGCAGCCATCCCAGCGCCTCCTGCACGTAGGCCACCGCGGATCCCTGCAGCGCAACCGGATTCAGTCCATCTGAAACCACCCGCCCATTGGACAAATGCCGATTTCCGAAGGGCAGGCTGACGGTGAAGTTGCTTCCGGTGCCCAAGGCGCTTTCTACGGTAATGGTGCCTCCGTGCATCTCGACCAATTCGCGCACCAGGGCGAGACCAATACCGCTTCCCTCGTGGCTGCGCCGGCGCACGCTGTCGATGCGCCGGAACCGCTCGAAGAGATGAGGCAGGTCGATCTCCGAGATGCCGGTCCCGGTATCGATGACAGAAAGCAGCGCCTGACTGTCTGTCGATCGCATCGTTACCCGGATCTCACCCTCGAATGTGGACTTGAGAGAGTTGGAGAGCAGGTTCAAAACAATCTTTTCCCACATCTCCCGGTCGACATATACGGGCTCCGGCAGCGGCGCGCAATCCACGACGAATTGCAGTCCTGCTCGCTCCACCGCCGACCTGAAGACGCTGGCGAGCTGGGCCGTCAGCAGCGAAAGATCGGTCGATTCGTACGTCGCGCGCAGACGCCCCGCCTCGATGCGCACGAAATCCAGTAATCCATTCACCAGCTTCAAAAGGCGCAGGGCATTGCGATGGAGCATTTCAAGCGATTCCGGTGACGGTGCCGCGTGGCCGGTCAGCGCATCCTCGATGGGGCCCAGGATCAACGTGAGGGGCGTGCGCAGTTCGTGGCTTACGTTGCTGAAGAAGGCAGTCTTGGCACGGTCCAGTTCGGCCAGCCCTTCGGCGCGCTTACGTTCCTGTTCATAGGCCTGGGCATTGGTAATGCTAGCTCCGATTTGGCCCGCCACCAGGTCAAGGAATCCCCCATAGCTTGCATCGAGCTGGCGGTATGGATTGAGAGCGGCGATGAAGATGCCGGCGGGCTTTCCCTGTCCTGTTTTGTTGATCGGCACCAGCCGTGCATGCGCCGGCGGCTTATCCCAGCACGCTGGCGGCAGATCAGGGAAATACTTCTCGAGATCTTCCACCGTAACAGCGCGATTTGCCTCGAGCAGCAAATGGATCGGCCACGGGGCGTCCTTCGAATCGACGTGAATGACCGTACACGCGGCCGGATGATCGGCGTCGATACCTGTTCGTGCGACCAGCCTCAGCAGCTTCCTTTCCTCGTCGAAGAGGTAGGTGAGTGTGCACGGCATGTCCTTATGATTCGAAACCCCATGCTCGATCGCTTCAAAGACTTCCTGCTCCGTAATTGCGCCCGCTAGAGCGGCGGCGAGTGTGGTGAGAGCGGAAAGCTGGCGATCTCCAATCACCCGCACCGTGTCTTCGATGACCACGCAGAGCATACCGGCAATCCGGCCGCCCGGACCGGTAAGAGGGCTATAGGAGAAGGTATGGAAGGTTTCTTCCCGGTACCCGCTGCGCTCCAGAATCAGTTGAAGAGCCTCTTCCCAACAAGCTTCACCGGTTTCCATCACGCGACGGATCAGGGGGCCGATCTCCTTCCATATTTCAGACCAGACCTCCGGGGCGCTGCGTCCCAGAGCCCAGGGATGTTTTCGGCCGAGTGTCGTCCGCGCGTAAGCGTCGTTATAAAGGATTGTGAGTTCGGGGCCCCAGGCCATCCACATGGGAAACCCCGAGGTGAGCACGATGCGCACGACTGCCTTGAGGCTGTCCGGCCAGGCCGAAGCAGGCCCCAGAGGCGTCGCCGCCCAGTCAAATTTCGAGACCAGTTCGCTCATCTCCAAGGGCTGAGCACCCGTTTTGGGCTGATCAGGGTTGCAGCCTTTGAATCCGGCGCGTTCATCGTGCATAGGTTTGCTTTCGTTGTTGTTGGTGAAGTTCACGGTGCAAAGGCTGATGCTTCCGTCCAAAAGGTGGATTGTGGCCTTTGAACAGGTATCCTGCACTTGAAGCGCGCATTCTGCTTTGGGCCATTTTTTGCCTTTCGATCAGATGCCCGCCATGTCGTATACGTTGCCTTGATATCAGAACTTAGCAGCGCGAAGCCCCACAAAGCTCTCCCCCTCTTGCGACACGGAATACCTCCTTCAAAGGCTAGCCGCTGATGCCAAAATCCATGTATCCTCAGCCCATGCATGAGACCTCGTCCGTAACCTCGGGCATCTCAAATCAACTGGACCAGGCGGCCTCCTCATACCTGCGCTCTGCCCGCCATCAGCCGGTGCAATGGAATGCATGGGGTGGCGCGGCGTTTGCCCGCGCACAGGCTGAAGACAAGCCCATTCTGCTCGACATTGGTGCGGTGTGGTGCCATTGGTGCCATGTAATGGACCGCGAGTCCTACGAAGACCCGGAGATCGCGCGCATCGTCAACCAGCATTTTGTGGCGATGAAGGTCGATCGCGACGAGCGCCCCGATGTAGACGCGCGTTACCAGGCCGCGGTTTCGGCAATCAGTGGGCAGGGCGGCTGGCCGCTTACCGCGTTCCTGACCCCGGACGGCCGCCCCTACTTCGGGGGAACCTATTTCCCGCGCGACGACCGCTACGGCCGCCCCGGTTTTGGCCGTGTGCTGCTGACGATGGCCCAGGTATGGAAGGACCGCCGCAATGAAGCGCTTGAATCCGCCGCCAGCGTGATGGCAGCGATCGAGCATAACGAGTCCTTTTCAGGCCGCGGCGGAGAGCTCACTCTGTCGCTCGCGGACAAGATTGCCGCTTCGGCCATTGCCCAATTCGATCCTCGTAATGGCGGGTTCGGTTCTCAACCGAAATTTCCCCACCCGGCCGCTCTGGATCTGTTGTTGCAACAGGCAGCCAACCGCGGCAACGCGCAGGCTCGTGAAGTTTTCACAGTGACGCTTGAAAAAATGGCGCGCGGCGGTGTCTACGACCAACTCGCCGGGGGCTTCCACCGCTATAGCGTCGATGAGCGCTGGGTTGTGCCGCACTTTGAAAAGATGCTCTACGACAACACGGAGCTTCTGCGCAATTATGTACATGGGTTTCAGAGTTTAGTGCGCGATGACTTCCGCCAGACCGCGCAAGAGATCGTTGCATGGCTGGACGCTGTGATGACCGACCGGGACCGCGGCGGCTTCTATGCCTCGCAGGATGCCGACATCAGTCTCGACGATGACGGCGATTATTTTACCTGGACCCTGGACGAAGCTCGCGCAGTGTTGGACCCCGCCGAACTCGATTTTGCCGCTCTCTACTGGGACATTGGCGAACTGGGCGAGATGCACCACAACCCGGCCAAGAACGTGCTTCATTGCAAGTACACCATTGAGGAATTGTCAAAGGAGAAAGACAAGCCGGCAGAAGCGTTACGGCAGCTTCTGGGTTCGGCGCGCCGCAAACTGCTCGCGGCCCGCAGCAGGCGGCCCACACCTTTCATCGATCGAACGCTCTACACCGGTTGGAACGCGATGGCGGTTACCGCCTACCTTGAGACAGCACGCGTGCTGCGCTTGAATGCGGCGCGGAAGTTTGCACTGAAGTCGCTTTCGCGCCTCCTCGCCGAAGCCTGGGACGGCGGCGAAATGCTGCATCACGTGATCGCCTACCCGGAGGGGTCAACTCCCGCGGAGCGCGTTCCCGGCACACTCGACGATTATGCATTCACCGTGCACGCGTGCATCGACGCGTGGCTGGCTATCGGGGAGATGAGTTTTTACGCCGCCGCGGTTAGACTCGCCGATGCCATGATTGCGCGGTTCTATGACCGCACGGCTGGAGCCTTCTACGACTCCGCCGAACCGGCAAACGGCGCTGCGGCCCTCGGCGCATTGGGCGCTCGCCGCAAGCCCCTCCAGGATTCGCCCACGCCCGCCGGCAATCCCACGGCTGCTTCGGCACTGTTACGCCTTGAAGCCCTCAACGGGCGTGCGGAGTACCGTGAGATTGCCGAAGACACGCTGGGCACTTTCGCCGGAATTGTGGAGCACTTCGGCCTTTACGTCGGCAGCTACGGCCTTGCGCTGGAGCGCCTGCTGCTGGACCCAATACAGGTGGTCGTGGTCGGCTCCGGTCCCGAAGCGGAACGCCTTGAGGCCCTGGCCGTCGCGGGCTTCGCGGTCAACAAGACGGTGATGTGCATTGTGCCTTCTCGGCTCGTTCCCGGTGGAGTTCCCGAAGCGCTGGCCGAAACGCTGTTGCATGCACCGGTTCCATCCGGCGTTGAAGCGTGGGCGATGGTCTGTCGCGGGCGCACTTGTATGCCGCCCATCACTCAAGCCGACGCCTTGCTTGAAGCTCTGCAGCCGGCTGTCTGAATCCGGCACTTTTCAGAGGGCACTATTCGCCTGAAAATGGGTTGCTGTGAGGTGCCGCTGCGGCTGTTGGATCGGCTCCTGTGGGCGGTTCCGGGGGAGCTTCCTTTTCAACTTCCGCAGCGGAATCGGAAGGAAGATTAAATACCCGGTAAGGATTTCCGGGCAGGAGATGGCGCTCCTCAAGCGCCAGACGCACACGCCGGCGAAATTCGCGTACCGGTCCATACTGTTTTGTGGCGAGGGTCTTGAAGACCACAGGGAATATGACTTCCGAGCCTTTGATCGCATCCACTCCGAGAATCTGCGGGTCGGCCACAAAAACGTCACGAAATTCGGGGCTGTTTCGGACATCCATCGCGATGCCTTTCAGCATCTCCAGCACAGTGTCTGGGTTAGCCGAGTAGTCTACGCTCACATTCACGGTGGTTATTGAGAAATCAATGCTCTGGTTGGCCACAATCGTAATTTGTGAGTTGGGTATAACGTATAGCGTTCCATCGGCGTCGCGGACCGTGGTCTTGCGCAGGGTCATGGCTTCTACCACGCCTGCAACTCCAGCTATCTTTACCGTGTCGCCAACATTGAACTGGTCTTCGATGAGAATGAGAACTCCATTCAGCATGTCGCGAACGATATTCTGCGCTGCCAGCCCGATCGCGACTCCGGCCACCCCGGCCGATGCCAGCAGCGGGGCCAGGTTCACGTTGACCGCGGCCAGGAACTGCATGCCGACAATGGCAAAAATCACCGCGAATCCGGTAGTGCGAATGACCCCTGCCAATGTCTTTACTTGGGATATGCGGCTCTGTCCGGCCGCGTGCTGCTCGGCGATGCGGATCATGCGAGTCGTGGTCATCCGCAGCAAACGACTGAGAACAATCGCGATAATGGCAACGATGATCAGATGCGGCAGCTTGGTGCGGATGAACTCCTGGGTGTCGAGAATCCATTCATCTACCACTTTGCCCATGAAACCGTCATGGGAAATCTCAGCCAAACTTGCCAACCAGACAAATGGATGCATACCAACACTCCTCTTTCTATCTATACTGTGCGCAGCAAAGCTCTTTCACCGAACGCGGAGAGATGACCCAGGTGAAGAAACAGGATGCCGTAAAAGGGGCTGCGCTGACCAGGAGAGTTGGATGCGGTCGATTTCACGTCAGAATCATCCATGGGAGCAGAATGGCACACTCACTGCTAAACGCCAATCCGCGTTTTGTCGCATGAGAGGTCTGGCCGGTCCGACCTGCGTTGCGGTGATGTTAACCATCTGTTGCGCCGCGGGCCTCGGTCAGGAAGGCCCAACCCGAGACCCGGACAGACCCTACATCATCCCAGAAGCAAACCCCCTGCCTGACGCCAACGACAGGATGAAGATGAGCGAGAAGAAAGCGAAGCAGCAGAATTTCGATGCGGCCAATGAAGCCCGGACGAAGCAAATTTTGGATGACACGGCCAAGTTGCTGATTTTGACCAGGGACCTAAAGGCACAAACCGGCAAGCTGGGAAATGAACCGCTGTCACCCAGATTGGTGCGGGAGGCCGAAGTCATTGAGCTTCTGGCCCATGATGTGCAAACGAAGATGAAACTTACAGTTGGCGGAAGCTGAAATCGGAATCATCGCCGCTGACTCATCGGAATCAGTTGCTTGCCAAGGCTACATAACTCGAGTCGATCCGATGGAGGGAGGTTCTCATGCTGCACCACTCAAAAAAACCGCTTCCGGAAGGTGGGTCGCGCCGACAACCGACCTGCCGCTGGATGTTGTGGGGAATAGCCTGCGTCGGGATGGCCGTACTGATACCGATGGCATCGATCGCGCAGAACGCTAAAGCAGTTGGGGATGCGCAGAGCAACGACAAAGCAACCGTGCCCGCGTCCGCCAATAAGGTGCCTGAAGCGAGCGCGCAGAGCGACCAGAAAACAGAGCAGCAAGGCCTCAATACGCCGGGTTCGGACCGCCGCAAACAGATCTCCGATGAAAGCACCCAGTTGCTTGCGCTTGCAATCGATCTCAAGACAGAGGTGGATAAGACGAACCGGGACATGCTCTCAATCTCGGTCATTCGCAAGGCCGACCAGATTGAGAAGCTGGCGCACAACGTGAGGGACAAACTAAAGCAGACCACGGGTGGAAATGGAGGAAGTTGAAAGTGCGGGCTCATCGAACCCCATTGAGGATGATTCGCCATGCATGGCAAAAAGGAAAAATCGGCAAGTCCCGCGGAGCGGAAGTATTTTGACACTCCCCTATCCGGGCTTGTCTGGCCTCTCCTGACGCTTGTAATTTTCAGCTGCGCCCACGCATCAGTCGCAGCCGGCCAACAGCTAGGGCCCGGCAGTTTGGGTCAGAACATGAAAGAGCCGAACGAGTTGGGCCAAAGTGTCCAGGAGTCGAATGGGGACCTTACAAGAATGGACCCTGCGTTGGCGAAAAGGCAGTTCCTGCTCCTGAATGTCCAGCGGCAGAAAACGATGGTCTCCGACGCCGACAAACTATTGAAACTTGCAACAGAACTGAAAGCGGAGATAGATGCCGGCGATTCCGCTTCGCTCTCTCCAGAGCAACTGCGTAAGATATCTGAGATCGAGAAGCTGGCCCGCAGCGTAAAGCAGAAGATGAGCATCACCGTGGGCGTGGGCCCACAGCTACACGATACGTTCTTTCCATAGGACGAATCGCCGCAGGCGTGGTAGTCGCTTACCGCCCCATGCGCAATGGCCCAAGTCGGGGACAGGTTGTTACAATCAGCGGGGAGCTTTTAGGAAAGTCGAAGATTGGGAGCGTCGGGAATGGGACTTGCGGTTTCCAGTGTTCGCGTGCCAGAGAAACTTGCCTCGTCTGGCGGCCTGAGCCCTGAACAATTAACCGAAATCTACCGGCTGATGGTCCTGTCGCGCCGCGTGGATGACCGCGAAATTCTTTTAAAACGGCAGCAGAAGGTGTTTTTCCAGGTTTCGGGCGCCGGTCACGAGGCGCTGCAGGTGGGCGCTGCGCTGGCGTTGCGGCCGGGGTATGACTGGTTCTTCCCCTACTACCGCGACCGCGCGCTTTGCCTGGCTTTAGGTGTTACGCCCGAGGAGATGTTCCTACAGGCGGTTGGGGCAGCCACCGATCCGGCTAGCGGCGGGCGCCAGATGCCGACCCACTGGAGCAGCCACTCCCTTCACATCGTGAGCACATCGTCTTCCACTACTACGCAGGTGCTCCATGCCGTAGGGTGCGCCGAGGCTGGCCGCTACTTTAGCCGTCATCCTGAAGCGGCAGCGAAAGCCGAGGGCGATTATCGGGCATTTCACAACGTCGAATTTCATGGCGACGAAATCGCGCTCACTTGCCTGGGTGAGGGCTCCACTTCGCAGGGCGAGTTCTGGGAAGCCCTCAACACAGCATCCAATCAGAAGCTGCCGGTCATCTTCTGCGTCGAAGACAATGGTTATGCGATCAGTGTTCCGGTGGAAGTGAACACCCCGGGCGGGAACATTTCAAAGCTGGTAGCCAACTTCCCGAACTTTCATTTTGCTGAAATCGACGGCACGGATCCGGAGGCCAGCCTGCGCGCATTTCAGGCCGCCGCAGAGTACTGCCGCGCCGGTCATGGGCCTGCGTTTGTGCACGGCCACGTGGTGCGGCCCTACTCTCATTCGCTCTCCGATGACGACAAACTCTACCGCTCAGCAGCCGAGCGCGAAGCGGATGCGATGCGCGATCCGCTGGCAAAAATGCAGATGCGTTTGCTGCGCGAGGGCATTCTCAGCGCTGAGGGCATCAACGCCCTCGAGCAGGCGGCGGACCGGGAAGCAGCCGAAGCCGCAGGACGCGCGCTCCAAGCGCCTCTGCCGGAAATCTCCGGAATTACCCGGCATGTTTACTCCGAAGATCTTGACCCGACCAGCACTACCTTTGCTAACGAGCAAGCCGAAGCGCCGGGCGCAGCCGGCGGAGGCAAGATCGGCGGCGAAAAGGGCAAAGAACCGCGTACCATGGCCGACCTCATCAATGCTTGTCTGCACGACGAGATGCGACGCGATCCGCGCATCGTCGTCTACGGCGAGGATGTGGCCGACGCCAGCCGGGAGGGTGCGCTGGCTGAGGTGAAGGGCAAGGGAGGCGTTTTCAAGCTGACCGCCGGGCTGCAAAAGGAATTTGGATCAGAGCGCGTCTTCAATTCTCAACTGGCTGAGGCCAACATCGTCGGTCGCGCCGTGGGTTACGCGGTGCGCGGCATGAAGCCGGTAGTCGAGATCCAGTTTTTCGACTACATCTGGCCGGCCATGCACCAGATTCGCAATGAGCTTGCATTGATGCGCTGGCGCTCCAACGGAGTGTGGGCCGCGCCTGCTGTCGTCCGTGTCCCCATCGGCGGTTATTTGACCGGAGGCGCCATCTATCACTCGCAGTCAGGCGAAAGCATCTTCACCCACACCCCCGGTCTGCGCGTCGTCTTCCCGTCCAATGCCCTCGATGCCAACGGACTTTTGCGCACTGCGATCCGTTGCGACGACCCGGTGCTTTTCTTTGAGCACAAGCGGCTCTACCGTGAGACCTACGGCCGTGCGCCGTATCCTGGGCCGGAATTCGCGATCCCCTTCGGCAAGGCAAAGATAGTGCGACCCGGTTCGCACATCTCGCTCATCACCTACGGCGCGATTGTGCCGCGCGCCTTGCAGGCAGCGGAACGGGCACAGCGCGATCTTGGTATTGAAGTCGAAGTGCTGGACCTGCGCACGCTGAATCCATACGACTGGGAAGCCATCGCCACTTCAGTGCGCAAGACCAGCCGGGTCATCGTCGCGCACGAAGACATGCTCAGCTGGGGATACGGCGCTGAAATCGCCGCCCGCATTGCCGATGAACTCTTCGATGAACTGGACGCGCCGGTTCGCCGCATCGGGTCAATGGATACCTTCGTGGCCTATCAGCCGGTACTCGAAGATGCCATTCTGCCTCAGCCCGACTCCATACTGAAAGCGATTCAAAGCTTGCGCGCATACTAACCTGAGAACTCTGAGTCAGCGCCTGTCCAGCAGAGCGTCTACCGCGTCTTCCAGTGAATCGAAACGCATATTCGCTATTTGTGCGGCCTTCTGGGCTCCAGGTTTCTGGTGTTCCTGCGCGCCTTCAATAAAAATCGTCAGCATGCCCAGCCGCCGGCCAAACTCCATGTCCGGCAATGAGTCGCCGATCATGGCGCTGGTTGCTGCGCTGATCTCGGGAAACTCGCCGCGTGCCTGCTCAAACATGCCCGGAAGCGGCTTGCGGCAATTGCATTCTAACCTGTCGTGCGGGCAAAAATAGAAGGCGTCGATGTGGGCGCCATGAACCTCGAGCAGCTCCTGAAAACCCGCCTGAATTGCCTCGACATCGGCCGTTGAAAATCGTCCCAATGCGATACCGCGCTGGTTCGACGCAACAAGCACGCGCAATCCGGAGCGATTCAGTTTGGCAATCGCCTCCGGCACGCCAGGCAGTACGTGAAAGTCGGCCCACTTTGTAACCCACTGTCCTTCCGGCATTTTTTCGTTCACCACGCCATCGCGATCGAGAAAGATGGTGCGAAGATTGCGCGCCAAAGGACTGTCTGGGGAGTCGGCCACACAGTTATGATAGCAACCATGCATATGTGGGTCGGATTCAAGAGCTTTGGGTGCCCAGAGTGAAGGGGGCGTGGTGATCGGACAACTGCACCGGATCATCCGGGAGATTGAGCACGAATGGGCCAACAAACGACTCCTCGTCGTGGGCGATGTCATGCTCGACA
This sequence comes from uncultured Acidobacteriaceae bacterium, assembly GCA_963800145.1. Classification (GTDB taxonomy): domain Bacteria; phylum Acidobacteriota; class Terriglobia; order Terriglobales; family Acidobacteriaceae; genus Telmatobacter. The sequence continues at coordinate 2,362,019 of CAWCZX010000003.1, forward strand.
AATATGTCTGGGGCGAAGTCGGTCGCATCTCCCCTGAAGCGCCTGTACCGGTAGTGCGCGGCATCCATCAAAATGAAAAACCCGGCGGGGCCGCCAACGTCGCCATGAATCTTGCTCATCTGGGTGCACAGACAACAGTGGTCGGCTTTACCGGCGGCGATGAGAACGAAAAGCTTCTTGATGCCTGTCTACTCTCCAATGGAATCTCATCCGAATTCGTCGTCTCGGAAGGATTTCCGACGATTACCAAGATGCGCATCCTGGGTGGACGCCAGCAAATGCTGCGGCTGGACTTTGAGCGCTCCGGTGAGCGCGTTCCGGCCGACTGTAGCCGGCTGGTCGATGCGGCTCTGGCCCGGCTGCCGGTCTCCGACGTCCTCATTCTCTCCGACTACGCCAAAGGCGCAATTACTCCGCAAATCTGCAAGGCAATTATTCCTGCTGCCCGCAAGCTGGGCATTCCTGTGCTGGTGGATCCAAAGAGTCAGGATTATTCCCACTATTGCGGCGCCACTACAATTTGTCCCAACCTGAGCGAGCTATCACGCGCTACTCATATTGATTCCGGCAGTCTTGACGCGCTCCTTTCCGCAGCCGAGGAGATGGTTTCAGCTCTCAACATCGATTTCATGACTGCCACATTGAGCGAGAAGGGAATTGCCCTGATCCGGCCCGGCGAGCGGTTCATCGCTCCCGCGCAAGCCCGCCAGGTCTTCGACGTGTCCGGCGCCGGAGATACCGTGATTGCGGTGCTGGCCCTGTGCCTTGCCTCGGGAATTAAGGAGAAAAACGCCGTCCAACTGGCAAACCTCGCTGCCGGAATCGTAGTGGGCAAGGTGGGCACTGTTCCGGTTGAGAAACACGAGTTGCTCGCTGCGCTGGGCCCACAAATGGCGCTGCATGCCGAAGATCGCGTCGTGAACCGCAATGAACTCGCGCAGCGCGTTGCGCTCTGGAAAGCCAACGGCGAACGCGTCGTTTTCACCAACGGCTGCTTCGATTTGCTTCACATCGGCCACATCTCGGTGCTGGAACAGGCTCGCCGCTGCGGCGACCGGCTCATCGTCGCCATTAATAGCGACGCGTCCGTGAGCTCCCTGAAGGGTCCGAGTCGCCCCATCGTCGGGGAGCGTGAACGAGCCAGGGTGCTGGCCGCGCTTGCGGCGGTAGATGCGGTGGTGATCTTCGACGAACCGAACCCGCTGGAGTTGATTATGGCCATGCAGCCCGACGTCCTGGTCAAGGGCGGCGACTATGATGTGGAGTCAATTGTGGGTGCGCGGGAGGTGCAGTCCTGGGGCGGCGAAGTCAGAATTGTGCCCCTCGTCGACGGCTTCTCCACCACTCGCCTTATCGAGAAAGGCGCAGGCAAATAGTGCTCATGGCGCACATCAATCGTCAATCGGACAATACCGGCGGCTCGGCACTGCCACATTTAGGAATGATCTGCGCTGGCGCTCATAAAGAAGGCAGCTTGATCGCCGAGTTGCTGGCGATTCAGGTCGTCTGCCTTCGTCCGGAATTTGCGCATCTCGCTTCGCGAAAACGCCCCGACTGCCTCCTTGCCATGGAGAGAAAGATCGCGTTGATATAACTCACTTGCATAAAACTGGAACTCATTCGAGTCGAAAATGGTCCGTTCAATGTGGAACCCCGCGGCATTCGCGGTCAGTTCAAAACTCCTCGGTGTGTGAATGATGAGGTGTCTTGGGACATCCAGTTGCGCCCAATCTCTCCCGTAATGCTCCCAGGCCCAACTGACAACAGGGATTCGCACCAGGCACTTGCCGCCCACGCCTAGCTTGCCTCGGGCGCACCGCAGCATCTCGACGTGATTCGGCATATGTTCCAACGAATGATGAAACATGATAAGGTCCCAGCCGCCTTGCACTTCATCGAGATAGGCGCGCCGGATATAGGGCTTGCCGGCCTTTATGAATGGATCGATTCCATGTGCGTCAAAACCCATGAACCGCAGAGTTTCAACCAGTGCGCCGCCTCCGCATCCCACGTCCAGGATCCGCGCGCTGCGCGTCGGCCTGGCGGCGATCACTGAAGCGACATCCTTAGAGCACGGGCGCAATGCGTTCATCAGTCGCGGAGCCACGAAATGGGCGCGATAATACCATCTCTTCCAGCCCGGCCATTCCATTGTGAAGGCGTAATAATCCGAAGGATAATACTGTTCCAAATGCTCCGGCACCGTTGCGATCTGCAAACAGCCACACGTGAGGCATTCCCAATAGATAAACTCATCGCGGGTGCCAAACATCATCTCACGAAAACAATGTTGTTTGCCGGTGTCTCTTCGGCAAGCCACGCATTCCATGCATCGCACCTTGTCTGTCTTGGCATCGGGCGCATGCCCGTCAATGGCTAAAGGTAAACCCGAATTTCCATTCAGATTTAACCGGCCAGGCATGCACTCCAAAACCTGTTAGATGCAACTGAAATACCCTCTTTCAAGGTTGAATTCGTCCTGGTCGTTCTCCTTGCGAGTGGCATCGCCTCGTCCAGACGAGCGGTTTGGGCGTCCAATCTACGGCGGTCACCGGCAACATTCCGGGTGTCGTCAAAGTGCGACCCAAAGACCGAACGGGGTATCACTTCAATATGACTACAATCTTGGATCTCTATGCGATCGGGTGGCGGCAGGATCGGTCCAATGCGCACCGGTGGAAGGCTCTTAGCGGCTTTGGATCTAACGAGGTGCAAACCATTCATTTTAAATGGTGAGCTCGCTGGGACTTGAACCCAGGACCCACGCCTTAAAAGGGCGTTGCTCTACCAACTGAGCTACGAGCTCGTTCTAAGCCGCTCCATCAAAACTACCACAGAGCCGAATGACGCTGCTGAGGGGCGACGAGTTGCCTGGGGTCCTGACGAACTGAAAAAGGGGCGTTCTTCGAAACACCGCGATCGCTCCTCCGAATCGAATCCCTAAGTTGACCAATAGTTTAACCGGATCGAAATAAAACAAATGGATGTTTCTGAATCTGTGAAACAATTCATAGATGGTCCAGTTTCCCAGAATTATCCAAGGCGGCATGGGTGTGGGTGTGTCCAATTGGCGCCTCGCAAACGCTGTTTCCCGCCTCGGACAACTCGGCGTCGTCTCGGGCACGGCGCTCGATTCCCTCTTTGTGCGCCGCCTCGCTGACGGCGACATCGGCGGTTACATGCGCCGTGGACTGGACGCATTTCCCGTTCCCGATATGGCCCGCCGCATCTGGCAGGAGTACTTTGTGCCGGGTGGCAAAGCCCCGGACGCACCGTATCCCACAGCGCCAATGCATCAGAAGGTGGAACCTCGCAAACTGATCGAACTGTGCATGGTCAGCAACTTTGTTGAGGTGTTTCTCGCGCGCGAGGGCCATGCCAACAAGGTCGGCGTCAATTTCCTTGAAAAGGTGCAATTGCCCCACTTGGCGTCACTCTATGGAGCGATGCTGGCCGGCGTAGGCTATGTGCTGATGGGCGCGGGCATACCGCTTCACATTCCCGGCGTGCTCGACAACTATGCGGCGATGCAGTCGGCAGATTACAAACTTGCCGTTACAGGTGCCACGGCCGACCAGGACACCGTGATGCGCTTCGATCCCGCTGACTATATTGAAGGCCCCTTGCCGGTGCTGTCCCGTCCACGCTTCCTGGCCATTGTTTCATCCAACACCCTTGCCACCACCATGCTGCGCCGGGCCAGCGGCCGGGTCGACGGCCTTGTTATTGAAGGTGCGACGGCAGGCGGCCACAATGCGCCACCTCGTGGCAAGCTGCAACTCAACGCAGCCGGAGAGCCGGTATACGGCGAACGAGACCGGGTCAACATCGCTGACCTGCGCGACCTGGGCGTTCCTTTCTGGCTGGCTGGCGGCTATGGCAATGCCGACAAGCTGAAGGAAGCCCTGGAGCAAGGCGCGGCGGGCATTCAAGTGGGCACGGCGTTTGCGTTTAGTGAAGAATCCGGCATGCGTCCTGATCTGAAGAAGACGCTGCTGACCCAGGCCCTCACCAATTCCGGCCAGGTCTATACCGATCCCCTGGCCTCGCCGACAGGATTTCCCTTCAAGGTTGCACAGTTAGAGGGCACATCGTCGGCTCTGAATGTTTACCAGGAGCGGAAGCGAGTCTGCGACCTCGGCTATCTGCGCGATCCTTACGCGACCCCGGATGGCAAAATCGGCTACCGTTGCGCCGCTGAACCAGTAGATAACTACGTCGCCAAGGGCGGCAAGATTGAAGACACGGTTGGTCGCAAATGCCTTTGCAACGCGCTAATGGCGAATATCGGTCATGCCCAGGCGCGCAAGGACGGCACAGTTGAACCAGCCCTGGTGACCGTTGGCGACGACCTGAATACCGTTGCGCAGTTTCTGGAGCCCGGCCGCGAGAGCTACAGCGCCGCCGACGTGGTGCACTCGCTGCTGAGCAAAGTCTTAGCAGAACCAGAGGCCGTGTCCTTTGAAGAGCCGGTACTGGCCGCGACTGCATAGACGTTTTCTCAATTCAGTTCGGCGCAACCTCCTGTTGCGTTTAATGCGCTAGCGCCCCGCGTCTTCTTCGGCCAGGAACTCGCCCAGGCGGTCGAGCTTTCGCTCCCATGCTGTGCGGTGGTCCCGAATCCATTGCTCCAGAGCGCGAAATCCCGCAGTCTCGATGCGGCAAGTACGTACCCGGCCCAGCTTCTCGGTATGCACCAAACCGACCTCCTCGAGAATCTGCAGGTGCTGCGCAACGGCCGTGAGGGTGATGCCAAGAGGCTCAGCCAGTCGTGAAACGGACATGGGCCCCGCAGTCACCCTGTCAACAATCGCCCTTCGCGTAGGATCGCCGAGCGCATGAAACAGGCGGTCGATGTCGATGGAAAGGTCTGTCATCGATTGCCCCCGATGCGGTTCACTGCGCCAATTCCTTCGCCACGCGATCGAGGAGACTTCGCCAGCCAGCCTCGATCATCTGAGCACCTCCCGGCCAGTCAATGAAAGCTCCCTGATGGGTGAGGATCAAGTCCGTCCCGGTCGCGGCTGGAAGAAACTCGAAGGTTGCCAGCATCACCACGACGGGCTTTCCGTTCAGAGACATCTTCGAGGCCATCACAATGTGCTTCTCAGGCACGATGTCGTGATAGATGCTTTCGTTCGCGATCTCTGAGCCCGCAATGGGGTGGCCTTCTTTGAAGCGATAGCGAAACTTTTCGCTGCCACCCACGCGAAACTCCATCTCAAACTCCTGAATCTCGTGGTCCCCCTCGGCGTACCACCGGCGCTTGCGGGCAGGCTGAGCGAAGGCGGCATAAACGGAGTTTGGCGGTTGGGGATAGTTGCGCTCGATCACAAAGGTGTTGTGAATGATGCTCGGTTCGACTGCGGTCATTTTGAATTCCTCCATTCAAGGTCAATAGTGAAGCATCTACTTCAGTATTGAGCCGCAGGCATGAATTGTCAAGTGGATACTTCAGTATTTTTAAAAAGAATTTTGCACGGAATTCGCCACGGGTTGCGAATGGCTCAGAGTCAGCTGCCATTCACCGGCGCGGGACCTGCTCCTCCGCCGACTGCAAACAGGCGCGGGACGCGTGCTTCGGGAGCCGGCAGGGCAGGGAACGCGGCGTGGGGCTCGGTCTGATACCAGTAAGCCGTCGTATAGAAATCGTCAGACCGGTTGTTGGCGTGGCCGTGCTCAATCGTCACCCTGATTGACTTCTCAAAAGTGATAGGGCTCTCGATGTGCCAGCGGTAGAGGCAGTAGCGGCCTCCGATCCGTTCTGGGTCTACTATGTAAGGCGCGCCGTTATGCGGGTACGCAAAGGGCTGGCCGCCGAAATCCCATGCCCCGTTGTAGTAGTCCTCGGTCCCGGTTCCATTGATGGTGGGCGCCGCGTCGCCATCGATGAAGATCATGTCATCACCTTCACCAAACCAGCCATCCTGATTCTGCAGCACGGCATGGGTCACTCCAACAAAATGTCCTCTGCCCTCGGCTTCGAGAAAGATGTAATTCCCTTCGCCGCTCAGGTTCTTGCGGTCGTTGATCTTCTCTGAATACTCATTGCCCCAGTCGTTGGTCCAGCCCTTGCAGGGCGAGGCTTGGCGATATTGCGCGTGGAACCGGCCTACGTCGGTGGGAAGGCTGGGTAGCGTCACATAATCCACGGCGAAATAGAGGTTGTCGGTGCGCACTTTGCCTTCGTTCGTCAGCGTAAGCCGGGCGGATTGCGCAAAGGGCATTTGGAAGTAGGCATTCATCGCTTTGATCGGGGCCACCGCCAGCAAGGCCGACTGGTAGACGAAATACTCGCCCAGGCCGAGGCCGAAGAAATCGCCGATGGGTACCTCAACGGAGGGCGCAGATTCGCCATCCCACCACGCGCGCAGAACCAGGTTCTTCAGGTGCATGGGGTCGGGCGAGTTGATGGTGAACCAGAGGTGCGTGACAATGCCGGCGCCGCTCACATCGAGCAGGGTTGCGGCTTTCCCTGGATCGACCGGCACCGCATCGTTGTTGCCGCCGGTGCGGTCCCAACTCGACGACCGCTGAGTCTTGTAGCTGCGCAGGCGCGCCATGGCAAGCAGTTCTTCCGGCGCGCTGGCTTCCGGCACCGCAGGCGCATTATTCTCTCCGTCTGCCGCAGTGGCGGCATCGGCCGAAGCGTTCGTTGCATTCAGACCAAGCATGGATATTCCGGCAACAGAAGCCATGGCGCCGAGTAGTTTGCGGCGTCCCGGCAAACTTTCATTCTGATTCTTGGGATTCATTGGAAAGACCTTCCAGGTATGCGAGTGATGAAAGCGAGTTGTAGTCTCGAGCGCTGGGGTCTGTCAAGCCACGCGGAGCCGCTTAAGCCCTCGCGTCGCCCGTGTGTAGCGTCCTCGTGGGTCTTCGGCCATCAAGGTTTGCCGCCGGGTTCACGCCCTGCCAGATACGCGTCGATCGCCTGCTGCCATTCCGGCCCGGCTTTTCTGTCGCCCTCACTCATCGCGGCAACGTGCGCATCTCCCTCTGCCGTCAGCGCGGTGCGCGTGTAGGTCACGGTCACCTGCGTGGAAGTGGAGGCGATCACTTTGAATCGAACATCGATTACCGTCACCATGAGATCCGAAAGGAAGTAAACATATTGGAAGTGCCGACCTCTCGTATCAAGGAGCGTGTTCACCCACACCGCGTTCAACGGTCCGTGCCGCACCGTGAAGACCGCACCCTCCTCGTCTCTGCCTGGCTGAGGATGAAGGAATTGCGGATCCCAATGCTTACCCGCCCACGCGCGTTCCCCGTTGGGGCCGAACAGCGGTGCGGTCTGAGCATAAGCCGCATGGACAATCAGATCGAAACTGTTTTGAACGTGCATCCGCGCCTCCTGAGCACCGGCGGCAACCTGCGAGAATGCCGGCGTGGCGGAACCGGCCGCGAAAATAAGTGCCCAAAGCACCTTCATTTTTTGCGCTCCCTCAAATGATGGCTGTCAGTTGATTTCAGAGTCATGCCGTAGAGCGCCTTGAACTGCTCGATCTCTTTAAGGGTCTGCGGCGAAAAGGGCGCTTTGCCTTCAAATGCGTGCAGGACAATGCCCTCCAGAAGATCGCCGAGTGTCATGTCTTTTTGTTCTGCGATGGCTTTCAGCACCTTCAACATGCGCTTTTCCAGGCGAACTCCGGTCTGGACGCGCTCTACTTCGATAGGTTCGCGTTGCTTCTCTTGTGACATGTGTACCAATGTACCAAGATAACCAGAGGATCGCGCAAATCGATTTGCATCGCATCATTGCGGGCGCCCGTCACTTCGCTCATTCGGGTCCCGCCTGTTATGGTCTTTGAGGAATCCTCGTGCGAAAAGACTTTCAATGAATCCTCCATAGGAACCCTGGCATGTGGAAGCGTTGGCGAATCCGGATATTGCTGTTTCTGGCCGTTCTCGGTCCCGGATTCATTACCGCCAACGTTGACAACGACTCCGGCGGCATCCTTACTTACTCTCAGGCCGGCGCGCAGTACGGCTACAGCCTGCTCTGGACCATGATTCCTATCACCATCGCCCTGATCGTGGTGCAGGAGATGTGTGCCCGCATGGGGGTGGTCACCGGCAAGGGACTTAGCGATCTCATCCGCGAGGAATTTGGGCTGCGCCTGACCTTTGTGTTGATGATCCTGCTGGTGGTGGTCAACTACACCAACGTGGTCACGGAGTTCATCGGCATCGCCGGATCGCTCCACCTGTTCCACGTATCACGCTTTATCTCCGTGCCGTTCTGCGCCGCTCTGGTCTGGTACATGGTGGTGCGCGGGAGTTATAAGAGCACGGAGAAAATCTTTATCGTCGCGTCAGTTGTATATATCGCCTATATTTTCGCCGGCGTATTGTCGCAGCCAAGTTGGCACGATGCGCTGCTGGCTACGGTAAAACTGCCGGCTGAATCGGTGTGGCGCGACAAGGCATACATCTACATGGCGATTGGCGTGGTGGGTACCACCATCGCTCCGTGGATGCAGTTCTACCTGCAGTCGTCGATCGTAGAGAAGGGCATTCGCGTCAAGGACTACAGTGCATCGCGCCTGGACGTGGTGGTTGGCAGCCTGTTCACCGATATTGTGGCGTGGTTTATCGTCGTGGCCTGCGCGGCCACTCTCTACGTTCACGGCATGGGAGCGATTCAGGTGGCCTCCGACGCGGCAGAAGCGATGCGCCCGCTGGCCGGTGATTACGCATTCCTTCTTTTTGCGTTCGGACTGTTTAATGCGTCGCTCTTCGCGGCGTCGATCCTGCCGCTTTCTACTGCTTATACGGTATGCGAAGGCATGGGTTTCGAGTCGGGTGTCGACAAGAGCTTCAAAGAGGCTCCCTTTTTCTACTGGCTCTACACGCTGCTGATCGTGGGCGGCGCGGCCACCGTGCTGCTGTTGCCCGACTCGCAGTTGATCAACTTCGCCATTTTGTCCCAGGTGTTGAATGGCGTGCTCCTTCCGGTCGTGATCATTCTGATGTTGATGCTGATCAACCGCAAGGACCTGATGGGCGAGCATAGGAACACGCGCCTGGGGAATGTAATTGCCTGGGGCACCAGCCTGATCGTGATCGGGATGACCCTGGTGATGCTGTGGGGCATGATGCCAGGACACTGACCACCTGCGGTGGGGCCAACTGCCTTCGGCTCTGAGTGCGAACGGCCTCCTCGAGATAACAGAATCGGAGACCCGGTAACCGACAAAATAGTTGGAGCACGCGCTAGATCAGCATGCAACCTTACTCCGAAATCACTTGCTTATCATCGAGCAGGTCGGTGATATGTCCCATCTTTTCGTGCTTGGTGCGCAGATAGCGCTCGAAGCTCTCCTGCGGCTCAACTTCAGCGGAGATGCGCTCCGTGACTTGAATCCCGGCGGATTCCAAAGCCGCCACCTTTTCAGGATTGTTGGTAATCAGCCGGACCTCCGAAACGCCGAGTAGCTTCAGCACAGCGGCGGGCAGCTCATATCCGCGATAGTCCGCGGCATAGCCGAGCTCGACATTTGCTTCGACCGTGTCCATGCCATCATCCTGCAGTTCGTAGGCCTTCAGCTTGGCCATCAGGCCGATGCCGCGGCCTTCTTGCTGCTCGTAGAGAAGAATGCCCGCGCCTTTTTCGGCGATCATGCCCAGGGCGAGTTCGAGTTGCAGCCGGCAATCGCAACGGAGGGAGCCGAAGACATCGCCGGTGAGGCATTGCGAATGGATGCGCACCAGAGGCGGCGCGGCATGTATGTCGCCCATCACCAGGGCTACAAGCCCTTCTACCTGCGCGCCCGACTCGGCTGACGGTTCGCTGTTCACTCGCGCGGCAGGCAGCGGGCCTTCAAAACCAAGGATGCGGAAGTGTCCCCAGCGGGTGGGGAAGTCCGCTTCGGCGATCTTCTTCACGCTCTCGAATCCCATGACTCAATTCTACTTGGTGCAGCGGTTTACGCTGCGACTGCCGTCACAGTGCGGGAAATGGGCAGCAATACCGTTGCAAACCACTGAAAGATTGGATGGTCGGCTGCGCGCCGCGATACAGTGAGGAAGTGAACGACACGCTTATCTGGATTACGCTACTCGTCAACCTGGGCGTAGTCGCCTCGGTGGCCAGTGTGCTGGCGCGAGCCAGCACGTTTCGGCGTCTCTTCTTTGCCGAGCATCGCACCGCGCGGCAAACACTGGCATTGCTGGCGTTTTTTCTGGTACCGCTCACCCTGGGCGTGTGGGTGCGGATTTCCGTACCCAATTTTCTGGCAGCCGATATTTCATTCACAACGGTGATTCTGCTGGGCCTGTTTCTGGGCCCGGGATGGGCCATGCTGAGCGGGATCGTGTTGTCGGTGCCCGCTGTCTATCATCACGAATATCTGGCACTGCCCTTCTACGCAGTGCTCGGACTTCTGGCTGGGTGGCTGGGCCATTTTGTCGAGCCCGAAGAGATATGGTCCTTTACTCCGTTTATTGATTTGAGCCTCTATCGTTGGGTACGCCGCATCCTTCGTCAACCGCGCATCGACCGCCAGTTTCTCATGCTCTTTCTAATCGTGGCCGCGGAGGCAATCCGCGAGTGGCTTCGTCACGCTTTTCCGCACAGGTTATTCGCGCTACTGCCGAGCAAGCCCTGGCTGCAGATACTTGTACTGTTCAGCGCGCCGATCATGGTCGGCATTGCCATCAAGGTGTGGAACGCCCTGCGCATCGAGATGAAGCTGGAGGAACAAAAGCGCCTGCTGCTTGAGGCTCGGCTGGATGCATTGCAGCGCCAGATCAATCCTCATTTTCTTTTCAACACGCTCAACTCCATTGCCTCTTTGGTGCGGATGAAGCCCGAACTCGCGCGCGAAATGACGGTGAAGTTAGCCAATATTCTGCGCGCGCTGCTCAAAGACCACGACACCTATGTTCCTTTGAGCCACGAGTTGAGCTTTACCGATGATTATCTTGATATTGAGGTAGTTCGCTTTGGCGCCGACAAACTGCGGGTGGAGAAAGACATCGATCCGCGCACGCTGGGAGTGTTGGTTCCTAGTATTCTGCTGCAACCGCTCATCGAGAACAGCATCAAGCACGGGCTCGAACCGCGCATCAACGGCGGCACGGTGACCTTGCGCAGCCGCCTCGAAGGAGATCGTGTGTTGATCGAGGTAGCCGATGACGGTGTAGGGATGGGCAACCGGCCCACCTCCGCATTGAACCGCAACGGCGCGGGCATCGGCATGAAGAATGTGCAGGAGCGCCTGGAAGTGCTCTATGGCAACCAGGCGCAGTTCAACGTGGTCAGCAATCCGGGACGGGGCACTCGGGTTTCGATCGAGATTCCCGCGAACCCTGCGAAGGAACCTTAGCCTTGCCTACCGTCGCGCCTCCAGCGCCAGCACTGCGTAACCGGTAGCGGCATCGCTCATAAACTTGCCGACATTCGAATTAGGATCGCGATTCTTGTTCAGCGACCAGGCTGGCCAGGCACCGGTTGTCTTGTCCTGGTTCGCAACTAGCCACTGGACCCCGCGCTCCACATAGGAATTGGCGACGCGGTTTTGTTCAAGCGCGAGCACCGTGATCCCGGTCGCGTAGCCGTCCGGCTTGTTTTCGAGCGGAGTGTTGTCGCGTCTTTGCCACGTGCCCAGGTCCGCGAGGCTCCAACCGCCGTCAACGCGCTGGCGTCCGTAGATGTCCTGAAGCAGTTGCTTGCGCTGCGGCGGAGTCAGCAGACCGGGAGACTGCGCCGAAGCCCAGAGCACGACGATCTTGTTGAGCAGCGGCTGGCTCTCATAATGGCTGGTCAGGTAGGTGCGCAGGGCCGCGAGGTTGCCCACTATCTTCGGATCGTTGCGATAGTTGTCCGGCGCGTTGGCGACAGCGTGGGCCAACAGCGCCGCCCAATGATATTCCGATTCCTTCGACTCCCACGGCGTGTAGTCAAAATTTTGCCACACCCATGCGCCGGCGTCCGGCCCGGACTTCGATTGCAGCGCCCATGCGTTGTCGAGGGCCAGTCGAGTGGTATCGTCCAGATGCCGCGAGTCGTAGCTGAGGAGAATGACAGCATTCAACACCGACTCCGCATCGCGCGACTCGACTGCTTTGCCGTCGCCATAGACTGCGTCGCTATAGAAGGGAAGAACCTCGTTCCACATCCGAACTCGCTTTTGAATGCTGGCCAGCATGACCTGTTCCGAAGCGGAGGGTCCTTGTTCCTTGAGATCGTTGCGCAGAGCCGGGCGAGCAAGGCCGTATGTGGCTTGCGTATGGCAGGAGACGCACACGGTTCCATGGTCCTTTTGCGCGTGATCCCACGATTGCCACCAGACTTCGCGGCTGTCGAGATAGCCGGCAGCGGCCTGACGGTTCCAAGTGGTCGAGGCATCTGGGCTGGCCGTTGCGGCCGCCTGAACGGGATGGTGGACTGACAAAAGGATGGCCACGGCCGCGGATGCGACAGCCAGAGCAGAAAAGAACGGCTTGTGGGTCATGCTGCGGACCTCCAACGAGCAATGGCGAGCGGCAACGGCATGCGCGGCGTCGAAAACCGCCCTCGTGTGGCCAGAATAAGCTGACTGACCGGATTCGAGAAGGACTTTGAGGATATTGATGTCAGAGTTCCAGCGCTTCCGTGTTCCGCAGGGGTTAACCATGGATACGCGCAAAGCATCGTCGCGCGTTGTATGCTCAAAACATGGTGCGCTTCACAGTGCTGGCTTCCGGTTCCAAGGGCAATAGCACCGTTGTCTGCGGCGGTCATACGCGCATCTTAGTGGACGCCGGCTTGAGCTGCCGCGAGTTGTTTCGTCGCATGAGGGGGGCTGGCGAAGAGCCCGAGGCCCTGGATGCGATCATCATCACCCACGAGCACCAGGACCACATCAATGGGCTGGCGGTTACGGCACGGAAACTGGGCATTCCGGTGTACTTCACCGAGGGCACCCATAGGGCCTGGATGCGCTGGCTGACCCCTCGCCGCCAGATGACCTACAAGCAGTGGATCGAGCAATGCCGGCAACAAGCCGCAGCCCGCCAGGCCGAGGCCGATGCTGCTGCCGCCGAGGGTGAGCCGGACGATTCGGATCTGGAGGAGATGCAGGAAGATCCCACAACAGTGGAAGTGGCAATTTCCGCTGCGGCCGACTCTTGTGCAGCACCCGGCGAGCAGGAGCCGGCGACCCCGGCCCCACCCAAAGACCCCACCTGGCTGCCGTCGGTCCTGTATTTTCAGGCAGGCCAGCCCTTTCAAATCGGGGACATCGCCGTCAGCCCCTTCACAATCCCTCACGACGCAGTCGACCCGGTCGGCTTCGTATTCCAGGCGGAGGGAGTGCGCATGGCAGTTGCTACCGATCTCGGTTACATCACGCCCAATGTCAAGGCGCAACTCAAGGGTCTGGACCTGCTGCTTCTCGAGTCGAACCACGACCTTGAGATGCTGCGCGACGGTCCCTACCCGTGGTCGGTCAAGCAACGGGTTTTGTCGCGGGTTGGCCACCTCTCCAACGAAGCCGCTGCGGCGTTTCTTGAAGATGAATATGACGGTCAAGCCACCTATGTCGTCCTCGGACATCTCTCCGAAAGCAATAACCTTCCGGAGTTGGCGAGGGTCACCGCCGAGCGCGCTCTCATCGGTCGAGCCAGCCTGCTGGCTAACAGGCTATTGCTTGCCGCGCAACACGAACCTCTCTCGCCTATATTTTTTTGAGTAAACTCAGATACAATAGAAGATGCAAGAACGGGCTTCACTCTGTAACGGATAAGTTGGCAGGGTAAACGCCAGGGCTTCGTCCCATGGCGTGGCACAGTGCAATGAAGCGTTCGTGCATCAGGTAAAGCACAGCGCGCATCGAATTGTATGGGCCACCTGATTGCCACGACCAAGCCCCGCAGCACTACCGCGGTGGGTACACAACCGGCAAAGTGAGTCTAAAAACATCTATGCCAAGAACTTCATGCACAGATCGCGTCGTGGGCGCCATCCTGGCAAGCTGGCGATATGATATTTCCGGCATATCACCGGAGATGCGGAAGGATTACGAGCATCATCTGGCCGAATGTAGTCGCTGCAGTGCTCGCCAGAGATTCCATCGCGGTTTAGACGTCACGCTGGTCGTGCTGACGTCCCTCTCGGTATTCTTCTCAGTCTTCGCACTCGCAGTCCTCAAGCACATCAAGCCGCTGGAACATGTGGCCTTCAACATCCTGAGCCTCGACACATTCGACATCTACCATATGTTGGTGTCAGCCGCGATTGCAGGCGTCTGCTTCTCGGTGATCGCGTTTGCTCTGGTGCTGATGGCCACGCCCGCACCTACTTATCTTGGCGGCATTGCCGCCGAGCGCGCCAAGCTCATTGAGGAACGCCTGCCGGCGGCCATCAAATCGCTGCGCCCCCGCTAAATCGGCTTCAGTCTCAACTAAAAGGCCTCCCAATCGGGAGGCCTTTTTCAACTTCTGCGGAAGTTCAGCGATCAGTTCCAGCGGCGGCGGAAAATCCCGCCGCTTGCGGAGCGGGAATCGTGCTGATAGGAGGCGGGTCAGAGAAAGAGGCATCCTTCGCGTTGATTGCTTCGGAGTAGTCCGGGCCAAGCCCGAGTTTCTTGAGAGCGCGCGAATCGGGCATTAGCTTGGTCTGCCAGCCCTGGTCGGCTTGGTATTTCTGCATGGCTTCCAGCGTCCTCGCATCCCAGGCGCCATTGGCTTCGCCGGTCATATAGTGCTCGCGAATCAGGGCTTGCTGAATTTCTGTCACCCGTGCAGAATCGATCGCTTGCTGGCCATGCAAGCGGTGTGACTTCTTCGTCGTCGTGAGATGGCTCCGGTGCGAATGACTTGTCGTGCTGCGGCGAGCGCGGGTAGCGAAGGCCGGTGACGCAACCACCACAACCGACAACAAAACCGCCAGGCTTGCTCGAAATGTAAGCACGCTGGGTACCTCTGCAAATTGAATTTTCCGGGCCGCTTCCGTTGAATCCTATCTAAACAGTCTGTTAAGCACCAATGGAAACCGCTCTGCTTCAGTCAATACAGGTTACTCCCGTAAGGAGCAACTCTCAACCACGGCTGCCGCAAAATCACCATATTCTCGGTGGTCTTCCACCTCAAGCCAATGGGTTTATTCTCTGGCGGGACCCTGAATTCCAGTTCCCGGCAGACTGTGTTTGGCTACTGTAAGGTGCCTCCCACGTAGTTGATTCCAGACTCGGGATGGCGAGGATCCATGACTTCAAAGACCACATCGTCCCCCGCCTTCAGTTTGCTGACCACCGCGTCGTACTGCTGCTTCGTACTTGTGGGCTGCTTGTTGATGTGAGTGATCACGAGCCCGGGCTCAAGTCCTTGCAGGTCGGCGAACGAGCCGGTGCGCACCGACTGAATGATCATGCCGGAGGTATGCAGTTTGGATACTGTAGCTTGCGGCGCTTCATGCACCACGATGCCCAGCTTGGCCTCGCCTTCGTCGCCCTGCTCTTGTGGAGCGGCATTATCCGCCTGAACGCCCAAATTCGCAAATACTTTATCCCGGTCGCCAATGGTGACAGTGGTGTCATCCTGTTTGCCGTCACGCAGATAGCCCAGGCGGATGCTCGATCCGGGGCGGCGGCTTGCTATCTCATTCACCAGGTCGTCGCCGTCCTTGATGGTGCGGCCATCCACCGTGGTCACGATGTCGCCGGGCTTGAGCCCGGCCTTGTCCGCCGGGCCACCGGGCTGGACTTCCTGCACCAGCACGCCGTTCTTGAAGCCGTAAACACGGTTAACAGCTCCGGAAAGGTTGGGCCGGAACTGAATGCCGATGGAGCCGCGGGTGACCTTATGGCTCGGGCTGATGAGGTCGTTGTATACCGCAGCCACGGTGTTCGACGGCATCGCAAAACCGATACCCTGATAACCCGCAGATTGCGTGTAAATGGCCGTGTTCACCCCAATAACATCGCCGTTCATGTCCAGCAGAGGTCCGCCGGAGTTGCCGGGATTAATGGCAGCATCGGTCTGAATAAAGTGCTGAAACTGGCCGGGCGCTCCCTGATCAATGGTCCGGTTTTTGGCCGAGATGATGCCGGCCGTCACCGTCTGCGCCAGCGCGAAGGGGCTGCCAATCGCTTCCACCCAATCGCCCACCTGTGTGCTGTCGGAGTTACCCAGCCGGACCGTGGGCAAGGCGCTGTTGGTGTCGATCTTGATCACTGCCAGATCAGTGGCTTTGTCAGTGCCGATCACGCGAGCGGGGCGGCCCAGGTCCTGCGTATCGGGGTCGGTGGAAAGCTTGACGTAGATCTTGTCGGCCTTCTCGATCACGTGGTTGTTGGTGATGATGTAACCTTTGGGGTCGACAATGAAACCGGAACCGAGCGATTCCTGCACGCTTCCGCCATCGTCACCGCCGCCCTGATCAGGCGCTTGCCCACCGAAGAAGTGATTGAAGAAGTCCTGGAAGTTGTTGTCAGGGCCCTGCTGCTGACCGCCGTTCTGGTCGTCATCGCCCGGATTCTGGCCGTCCGGATTCTGCGGCTGCATCGGGATGGCGCCATGCGGCGTGCGGCGCCGGATGCTCGACTGTTTCGGCAACGTCTCGGTGTTGATGTTTACCACCGCTGGCCCAACCTGCTTCGCGATCTTTACAAACTCATTCGAAGGCACCGAGGAACTGACCACTTTGAGGGGCGTGGCATCGGCGCTGCCGTTCTGCTTTTCCTGCCCACGGACCCCGTGCGCCGCAAACGAACCGGCCACGATGGCCGCAGAGAGAGTGGCAAGCAGTACAAAAGCTGAGGCGAGACGGCGTGTGCGCAGCCGGTCGAAGAGCGATTCCATTTGTTCTATGACCTCGTCGAGTGACCAACCCCTCGGGTTGGAACGTTCCTTGCTTCTAGAAACAGTATAGTCAGTGGCGACCGGGCTCGCATGGGTACGTTGGATTCCCGCGCTCGTTCTTTCGGTTGTACCTGTTCTCTCGGCTTCGTCGACGCAATTAGGACAAAGGCACTTCGGAAGATGGCGTCCGAGCAGCGGCTTCAATGAAATAGACGCAATTCAACAGAAAGAGCCGCATCGCTTGCCGGCTAATTTCTCAAAGCCTGGTCACAATCGCTAGGAATTCAGGACCTCCTGTCCTATGCCGCGTCGGAACGGCGATTGAAACCGTTCCCAAACCGGGAATTCGCATGCGTGTTTGCGCTATCGTTTGTCGAGCAAAATCTTTTTTCTCCGAAGGTTGAATTATCCGCATCTAAGCCGGTTGGAGGGCGCACGCATGCACGCACTGAACCCGGACTGGTTCTTCCCGATCCTTTGGGGGCTGTTTCTTGGAGTGTTGGCAATGGCGCTGCATGAGGCGGCCCATCTGGTTATGGCACTTGCTGTAGGCGTGAAAATCAAGAAGATCGGCTTCCGCTGGAAGGGTCTTTACATCGTGCGCGAAGCCGGGAGCCCGGGAAAAAACGCGCTGGTTTCCCTGGCAGGCCCGCTGGCCAACCTGGTGCTCCTTCTCACCTGGTATTGGTCTCCTCTATTCGGCCTCGCTAATCTGTGCTTCACCTTTTTCAATCTTTTGCCCCTGCAAGGTTCCGACGGCGAGCGTGCGTGGATGTGCTGGCGGCAGATGCAGAGGGAGAATGCCGCTGAAGGCCTAGCCCATTTGCCGAGGCGGGCGGCAAGAGCAGTTGTGGTTGCCTATCCAACCTCGGTTGTCCGCTCTGACTCCAGCCCAAACTGGCAGCCGAACCCAACCTGGCAAGAAGACGAATACAAAGCTAGTTGAGCGGTCCGCAAAAAGCACGGCCCAGTCGCAACGCCTATTGAATCGACTTAGGCTTCGTGTGCCGTGGGGACGTGCGGTTGCGGCACGAGTTCAGTCAGTCCAATTCCTGTGAGGATCAGCAGCGCGCCCGTGGCAGGGAGCAGACCGAGCCGCTCGCCGGTGAAGAAAAACGCGGTGATCCAGGCAAAGACCGGCTCCATGGTCAGTAACAGGGCGATATGAGTCGAAGGCAAAATCGACTGCGCCCAGCTTTGAATCGAGAATGCAGCGGCAGTGGCGAGCGCCGCGGCGATCGTGATTGCCATGATGAGATGAAACGTCCAGATGATGTGAGGATGCTCAATGAAGGGCAGGCTCACCGCCATAAAGATGGAGCAAAAGCCAACCTGCAGCAACGCCAGCGGCTGGAACCCGATGCGGGGCGAAACATGTCCGAGTGCGAGGCAATGGAAGGCGAAGCCGATGGCGCAGCCGAAGGTGAGCATGTCCCCGGCATTGATGGAGTGGAGATCGGGCAGCAGGCCGGCGATTCCCTCCATCATTGAGGCGTGAACCGGAACCCGCGCAGCGGTTGGAGAAGTCAACAACAGGATTCCCGTGAATGCCAGTGCAGCGCCGCAGTAGGCATTCCAGCGAGGAGGCCGTGCTCCCGGCGGACGCAGTGCAGGAATAGCCGAAAACAGCGGCACCAATACAACGACCAGGCCTGTAATGAATGCCGATTTGGATGGGGTGGTGCGGGCGAGGCCGGTGGTCTGGAACTGATAGCCGGCGGCGAGGCATAAACCCACGAGTGCTCCGGCCGCCAGTTGACTGCGGCGTATTGCGCGTAAGGAGCGGTGGTAAACCACGGCCAACAACACAAATGCCAGCGACATGCGCACTAGGTTGAATGCCCCCGGCGTGGCGTCGACCAGTGCCCCTTTTATGAGAACAAACGTCGACCCCCAGACCGCGACCACACAGAACATGAGCAGGTAGGCGCGCAGCTTCATTGAGCCGAATGCGGGACATCGGTTGTGTCGGGGTAGGATTGCTTGCCGCCCACGAACGTCGCGTTTACCTCGGTTTGCAGAAGCGCTGGAGCGCCGACCTTGTAGAGATCACGATCAACGAGGATGAAGTCCGCATCGTAGCCAGGGATCAACTTCCCCTTGTGCTGCTCTGCAAACTCGGCGTAGGCAGAGCCTTGGGTGTAGGCATAAAGCGCCTGGCCGCGCGTGATTTTGTTTTCCGGAAAATAGGCTTTTGTTCCGGCCTCATTCATGCGGGTGACAGCGGCATAGAGCCCGCGAAAGGGCGTCACGGGCTCGACAGGGTAGTCGGTTCCGAAAGCTAGGGGTACGCCCGCGTCGAGGAACGCCTTCCATGCATAGGAGTAGGCTGCGCGTTGAGGACCGAGGCGGGCTTCGGCCCAGTTCATGTCGGTCAGCACGTGGCTGGGCTGCATCGAGGCGATGACGCCGAGTTGCTTGAAGCGCGGGATGTCTACGGGATCGACAACCTGTGCGTGCTCGATGCGGTTGCGCGCGGTGCGTGAAATGCCCGGTTGTGCGTAGGCGTCGAGCGCCATGGCCGCAGCTTTGTCGCCGATGGCATGAAACCCGAGCTGAAAGCCTGCCTTCGCACGCGCCACAGCCATCTGGTTCAATTGCTCCTGCGTGTATTGAGGCAGGCCGGTGTTCGCCGGATCGTCGGCAAAGGGTGCTTTCATCGCGGCGGTGCGCGAGCCGAGCGAACCATCCATGAAGCCTTTCAGAAATCCGGTGTGCAGCATCGGGTCGTGCAAGTCGTGGTGAGCCCGCATTTTGATCAGTTCAGGTAGCGGATCTTTAAAGGGCAGCCACTCCGTGATGCGAAGCTTGAGGTTGCCTTCTTTTTCCAGTTCTTCGTAAATGAGGAAGTCCTGCCAGTCGCTGAAGTCCTGCACGCTGGTGATGCCGTGGGCGAGCGCGTCGGCGATCGCGAGTTCGTCGCCCTTCCTGCGTTCCTCATGACTGGGCGGCGGAATGACTTTATAGACCAGGTCCTGGGCCGACTCACGAAGGATACCGGTAGGCTCGCCGCTCGCGTCGAGGTCGATGGCTCCGCCTTGCGGCGGCTTGGTGCTGCCTGTGATGCCGGCGGCTTTGAGTGCTGCGGTATTGGCGATGGAGATGTGGCCGTCGATGCGGTCAAGAAACGCAGGATGATCGCTCGTGACCTTGTCGAGATCCTGGCGTGTGGGCAGAATCTTTTGCGCCCACAGAGTGTGATCCCAATTGCCCCCGACAAGCCAGTGACGGGCAGGCGCAGCTTCGGCGAAGGCCTCGATCTTTGCCAGCATCTCCGCCAGCGACTTCACGCCCGTGAGGTCCACGTTGAGCTTGGTTTGGCCTGCACTGCCAAGGTGGACATGCGCATCGTTGAATCCCGGGAAAATGAATGTGCTTGTATTGGCGCTGTTCAGGTCGTGCAGTGTGGTGTGTGGTCCCGCCAGCCGCGTGACTTCGTCGTTGCCGCCCACGGCAAGCACATTGCCGTCCGCGATGGCCATGGCTTGCACAACGCGAGGCTTGCCTTCTGCGAATCCTTCGCCCGTGTAGATGATTCCGTCGAAGTAAATAAGGTCAGCGGTCTTAGTCGGCGTCTGTCTATGCGCGCTATGCTTCGTGGTTGAAGTTTGAGCCGAGCAGACAACAGCGGCGACGGCGAAGGCGAAAAGGAACCCTGGACTGGCTCGCATGGGCGGAGTTTAGCAGAACAAGCCTACTGTTCCGCGGCCCAATCGGTCATGGCCAGGGCGAGCAGCAGCACGCGGCGCAGACCCTGTTCGCGGTCCTGGTCGCTATACCACTCGCCTAGGGTGTGCGCGCCCGAGCCCTCGCCTCCCGCACCCATTGAAAGAGCCGGAACGCCGCAGGAGATGGGAATATTGGCATCGGTCGAGCCCAGGCGGAGATCGGTTCGCAACCCGAGATGCCGATCCACGGCTCGCAGGGCTTCGAGCAGCGGAGAATCGGCAGGCAGTTGCGCGGCAGGACGATCGCCGATCTTTTCAACCTTGAAGGTCAGCCGGCCGCGGTTTCGCGCAGAGGCCGTGTTGGCCACGGCGTTCCAGCGTTCAACAGCGTCTTCGACCGTGCGGTGCAGCGCGATTTCGAGGCGAAGCAATTCGTCGGGACTGGTTGAGCGGAAATCGATGGAGGCCGTTGCGTTTTCAGGGATTGAGTTGACGCTTGTGCCGCCGTGGATGGTTCCGAGGTTTAGCGTGGTGCGCGGCTCGTCGGGCAGGCGAATCTCAGCCACCGCGGCCAGCGCAGACGACAGGGCGACAATAGGATTTGGCGTTCCCGCATCAGTAAAACTGTGGCCGCCGGGGCCGCTGATGGTGACCTGAAAGCGTCGGCTGCCGAGTGCCTGGGTGACCGCCGAGTCCGCTCCGGCGCCGTCGAGAACGATGTGGGCTGCGATGCGGCCGGCCAATGCATCCTGGTCATAAAAATGACGAATGCCGCGCAGATCGCCCTCGCCCTCTTCGCCAACGTTAGCCAGCACCACCAGGGGTGCTGCGAGAGTGACTTTGGCCTGGACCAGCGCGTGCACAATCGCCAGCAATCCTGCAAGCCCGGCAGCATTGTCGCAGGCTCCCGGAGCGGCGAGGCGTGTGGTTCCATTCACGCGGCTCAGGATGGGATTGAGCGGCGTTTCGGCGGGAAAAACAGTATCCAGATGCGCGGAAAGCACCACGACAGGGCCGCTGCTTTCCGGCGGAAGTTTGGCCGCATGCAGAAAACCGATAACGTTCCCGACAGCGTCAGTCTGCACCTTGGCAAGTCCGGCCTCTTCGAACCGGGCGGCAATCCATTCCGATCGTGCCCGTTCGCCAAACGGCGGGGCGGGAATCGCAACCAGGTTCGCCTGCCAGGCCATGATGATCTGAGGATTGTTGTGCATCCACGCAAAGGCGGCATGGACGTGGCGCCGGGCGGCCAACGCGGTCACCCTTGAGAACGCCGTCTTTCGAGAAAAAATTGCCATAAAGTGGTTTCAGAGTAGCAGGCAACCGGGAAATCTGCGGGTGACGCAACTCCCACTCCATGTACGAACGTCACCTCCCATATTCCACCGAATGCAGGAACAATCCCCGCGCCGGTGCAGTGGGACCGGCAGCGGAGCGAGATCGTGCGGCCAGCATGGCCGGGATTTCGCTGGCGGTGCGGTATCCGCGGCCGATGTCAAGCATGGTTCCAACAAGATTGCGGACCATGTGGTGCAGGAAGCCGCTCCCGCGCACGCGATAGACCAGCATATTGCCGCCTTCTGATTTCCTCGACTCCCACATAGACGAGTAAATGGCACGAATTGTGCTAGGCACCGCGAGCGTTTTAACCGTGTCGGCTCCCTGGTCAAAAGCGGTGCGCGCTGCAACGTCGGGATCAGTGGCCGCGAAGCTGAGGAAATCATGTTCTCCCACGAAAAAAGAGGCCGCGGCCTGCAGCGTTGCCGAATCCAGTGGCCAGGGGTAAGCGTAGACGTAGCGGGCCAGGAAAGGCGGGCAAATTTCACCGCGGTCGGGCTTCTCTAAGAGGACCCGGTATTCATACGTCTTGGCTATTGCGGAGTGCCGGGCATGAAACGTGCTGTCGACAAGGCACGCTTCGAGGATTCGGATCGCGGGGGGCAGAATCCGGTTAAGGGCGCGTTGCAGGTTCTCCGGCGGGATCGGGGCCTGCAACTCAAAGCTGGCCACCTGGGCCAGTGCATGCACGCCGGCATCGGTGCGTCCCGAGCCTTGGGGCAGCGGAGTCTCGCCGGTGATCCGGCCGAGGGCCGTCTGCAGTTCACCTTGAATCGTGGTTTCCCCCGGCTGCACCTGCCAGCCGCTGAAATCCGTCCCATCGTAGGCCAGGGTCAGCTTCCAGTTTCGAGAGCACGGCGCGGATTGAGTGGATTCAGTCACGAGAATCAATCTGGATAACAGGGTAATTGAGCCGAGTCCAGTCTCAAACTTAGGAGTATCGCTGCGATATACTCAGCTTTTCACAACAATGTCCGGCCAGAGCTGCCGGGAACGGTGAGAATCCGGGGCAAGGGAACGAACTGTGATCGTTGAGCGTATTGCCTGAGAGACGGAAATCGAATCGCGGGCAATAACTGGAAATCGCCCTCGAAGCCTCATAAATCTGCGTCCGGAGAGGCTCTGCGGACGTCTTGAAGAATGGCACCCCACATGCCTAGCAACTCGTGGAGAGGAATCATGCATTTGTTCGGTATACGTGTGTTTGAGCAGCAGGATGATACCACGCGGCAGGTGAGAGGAAAATCGGGCAGGCAGCTTCGAGTTTTGGCGGCAGCCGTGCTCACATTGGCGGCCGGACTGCCTCCGGGACTTGCGCAGCAGACAGTTCCGCTGCCCACGGGCAAAGATGCGTCCGTACTGCCCCCGGCCCCAGCTCCGGCATTGACGCAGCCGTTGTTTCTGCGTCCGTCCGCGCGCGATTTCAACAAACCGGCCTTCGGTCTTCTTGGCAACCCGATCAACATGTACCGGCCTACAACCATCGCCAAGGCGGATTTTAATAACTCTGTCCGCCTTACCGACCTGGTCAAGGACGGCAAGATCTACCTGAGTCTCTCCGACGCAATCGCCCTCGCGCTGGAGAACAACTACGATATTGCGATTAGCCGCTATTACCTGGATATTGCAGATACGGATTTGCTGCGCGCGAAGGCAGGTACTACACTGCGCGGCGTCGGTGCGACAGTACTTCAAAACACAATAGGGGGCACTTCCACGACCCTGAGTGCAAGCGGCGCTCCTGGTGGCGCGAATGGCGCCACTGCAGGCAGCCTTGGTCTTGTCCTTTCTACCGACGGTGTCGGACCGCTACCCGAGATCCGCGACCCTGTTGTTACGGGCACGGTCCAGTTTGAGAGGTCCGAGCAGCCGCAGACGAGCGCATTTGCTCCCCGCTCCTTCAACAACACCAACGAATACAATTTCGCCTACAACCAGGGCTATGAGACCGGCACGGCGCTGAACCTAACGTGGAATAACAGCCGCACCACCACGACCAGTCCATTTAACAGCTTCAGTCCCCAACTGCTGTCAAGCTTCAAGGCCACAGTGACGCAGCACCTGTTGAATGGGGCCGGCATCTGGGTGAACAACCGCTTCATATATGAGGCAACCCTGAACCGCCGAATCACCGATTCCACCTTTCGCCAGCAGATTCTCGCCACCGTCAACCAGGTGGAGAATATCTACTGGGTTCTTGTGAGCGCTTACGAGGATGTGCAGGCCAAGGAGCGGGCGTTGGATCAGAGCACTAAGCTCGACAGCGACACACGTAAGCAGTTGCAAATCGGAACCATGGCGCCCCTCGACGTGGTCAACGCCGATTCGACCGTAGCCACCGACAAGCAGGCGCTGATCGCATCGCAGAGCAACCTGAACTACCAGCAATTGATTATGAAGCAGGCCATTGCACGGAACCTCAACTATCAAGGCCTGGTGGCGGCCGCGATTATTCCGACGGACCGCGTAAGCCTGGACGAGCTTCCTGAAGAGAAACAGTCCCCCGAAGATTTGGTGCAGGAGGCATTCAAGAATCGTCCCGAACTGGAACAGGCCGTACTTTCGATCAAGAAAGATGAAATCACATTGCGTGGAGCGCGCATGGCGCTGCTGCCGGTTTTCGACGCGTATGGATTCTACGGCGCCAGTGGCGTGGGTGGCGCTCCCAACGTTAATTGCAATTTTTTCGGCCAACCGTGCGCAGCGCCTTCCACCATCGGGTATTCAACAGTGCTCAACGACCTGGTGAACAGCAGCTCTCCCGACAAGGGAATTGGCTTCACCTTGACCATTCCCATTCGTAACCGCGTGGCGCAGGCCGACCAGGCCCGTTCGCTCATCGAGTACCGGCAAGCCGAAATGCATCTGGAACAGCTTTACACGCAGATCCACATGCAGGTAGTGAACGCCCAGTACGCGCTCACCAACGACCGGGCGCAGGTTCAGGCCTCCATCGCTGCCAGAGACTATGCCCAGCAAAGTCTGGACGCGGAAGAAAAGAAGCTCCACCTGGGTGCCTCAACCACAGCCAACGTGCTGCTCCAGCAGCGCAACCTGGCGACGGCGGAAAACAACCGGATTACTGCCGTTGCAACCTATGCAAAAGACCGGGCTTCCTTGTACCAGGTGCTCGCTGCGACCCTGCAGCACTACGGAATCAACATGGCAGAAGCAGCCACGGGGCAAGTGACGACGGCGCCGCTGGTCCCGGGGCTGGAGCCGGCAGCGGCGGGTAATGAACCCACCACTACGCCGCCCCCAACTCAAACTGCACCGCCGCCCAATCAATAGGTCCCTGCGACCGCAATGTAAAGAGGCCCGGCCCTGCGCCGGGCCTTTCTGTTGATCGCTGCGAGAGAGCTCGCAGGAGTTATCTCTCTGCAACCTGATCGAGCAGGTCGAAGAATTCAGGGAAGCTGATGGCGGCGGAGTCGGCGCCCTGGATGAGTGTCTCGCCATCAGCGCGCAGCGCGGCTATGCTGAAGGCCATGGCGATGCGGTGGTCGCCTCCCGAGTCGATGGTCGCGCCATGAAGGCACTGACCGCCGGGGACATCGAGACCGTCCTCAAACTCAATCACCTCGCCGCCCATAGCACGCAGATTCTGCGCGACGAGGGCGATGCGATCGGACTCTTTGACGCGCAATTCTTTCGCATCGCGAATGCGGATGCCACCGCTGGTATACGGTGCGATGGCCGCAAGCACAGGAAGTTCATCGATGAGCTGTGCTGCCTGCGCGCCTGTGATTGCAGTTGACCGCAGCCCGTCGGTTGGCGCGGTGATCTGAACCGTGCCGACCAACTCCGCATGCTTCTCTTCAAGGTTCAGAACGGCGATATGCGCGCCCAGCGCGGTCAGCACGTCGAGCAGCGCCGCGCGTGTCGGATTGAGCCCAATCGAATCGAGAACCAGCGATGAGCCGGGAAAGATTGCGGCCGCACAAAGGAAGAATGCGGCGGATGAAATGTCGCCCGGCACCGCGGCGTCGATGGCGTGGAGCAGTTGCGGCCCGGTGATGGAGACGGAATCCACCGTGCGCGTGAGCGTTGCCCCGAATGCGCGCAGAGCCAGTTCGCTGTGATCGCGGGTGCGCACGGCTTCCCGCACCGTGGTGGTGCCGGCGGTCTGCAGCCCCGCCAGCAGAATCGACGTCTTGACCTGCGCGCTCGGAACAGGCGTGGTGTAGTCGATGGCGTGGAGTGGCACACCTTCAATCACGATCGGTGCATGGCCTTCGGTGAGTATGAGTCGTGCACCCATGGCTTCGAGCGGCTTGCGAATGCGTTCCATGGGGCGCCGCGAGAGCGAGGCATCGCCCACCAGCGTGAAGCGGCCTTCCTGCGGGGCCAGCAGCCCGGACATCATGCGCATGGTAGAGCCGGAATTCCCGCAGTCGAGCGGATAATTCGATGGTGTGACGCGGCCGCCTACGCCGGTGATTTCAACCGCATCCTGATTGAGTTTGCTGACCTTGGCGCCCAGTGCTTCCATGCAGGCCAGCGTCGAAGCGCAATCGGCGCCGGTGGAGAAGTTGCCAAAGCGCGACGTCCCTTCGGCAAATGCGGCCAGCATGCCATAGCGGTGGCTGATCGATTTGTCCCCGGGAAGCCGCAGGCTGCCCAGTATATTGCGAGCGGGACGAACGACGCGTTCTTGTGTTGAGGTGTGCAAAGGCTCTCCGGGAATGGTGTCTAGTCAAGTTTAACGGAGCAGAGGTGCAAGTGATCGGTGAACAGTGGTCTCTGATCTCTGGTCCCTGATATCTGACCGCTGAACCCTGACCCCTAACCCCTGAACCCCGAACCTGAACCCCTGACCCCTGACCCCTGTACTTCTCACCGCACTTTCAGCACGATGATCGTTTCATCATCGAAGCGGTCGTGCCCCGCCTGGAAGCGGGTCACATCCGACAGAATGACTTCGGCGATGTGATTGGCAGACTGTTCGCGATGGGTACAGAGCAGGCTGCAGAGCCGCTCCTCACCGTACATTTCGCCCTGCGCATTCTCCGCATCCAGAATGCCGTCGGAGATGAAGACGATTGCGTCGCCGGGCTGTGTGGTCAAACTAAGTTCATCGTAGGTGACGTTGGGAAAGAGGCCGAGCGGAAAGCCTTCGACGCGCACTGTGTTCGGTTCACCGGCGCGACAAAAGATGGGCTGCACGGCGCCGGAGTTGGCCACCTGCAGGGTCCGGCTCTCGTCATTCCATAGTGCGAAGAGCATGACCACGTATTGCGACTCCAGGCGGCGCTCCTGCAGAGCATCGTTTAATAGGGTAAGCATCTGCGCAGGCCCGGGCCGTTGTATTGCCGCGGAGCGCATGATGCCGCTGACCAGCGCCGCGAACAGCGCCGCCGGCGCGGCCTTGCCACTTACATCGCCCATCACAATCGCGGTCTGGTCGGGGCTGTATTCCACGAAGTCGTAAAGGTCGCCGCCGATAGTGCGTGCGGGTAGAAAGCGCGCAGCCATCTCGGCATGTGCATGCTGTGGCGGATCAGTGGGCAAAAGGCGCAATTGCACTTCGCGCGCCATGGCAATGTCGCGCTCAAGCTGCTGCTCCTGCCGCCTGACTGCCTGGTAGAGCCGCGCATTCTCAATCGCGATGGCCACCTGCGCAGCCATCGTGGTCAAGGTTCGCGCGTGCTCTTCATTGAAGAAGCCGGTGCGAGTGTGTTCGAGGTCGAGCACGCCGATAATGCGTCCCTTGTGAAACAGGGGCACAATCAACTCCGAGCGAGTCTCGGGATT
Organism: uncultured Acidobacteriaceae bacterium; assembly: GCA_963800145.1. Classification (GTDB taxonomy): domain Bacteria; phylum Acidobacteriota; class Terriglobia; order Terriglobales; family Acidobacteriaceae; genus Telmatobacter. Next base: position 2,389,564 of record CAWCZX010000003.1, read on the forward strand.
CATTGGCAGATAGCGAGGGTCCTTGCGCACATCGGGTACATTGATCGGCCGCCACTCGCGCACCGCCGCGCCCACCAAACCGCTTGTGATCGGTATGCGCCGTAAAGGAGCATGAGCGTACCCGAACCGCCAGGCGTAGCGTGTAATGAGAGTCTCGCCTTTGCTATCGAGCAGCATGATGCTGAACATCTGGTAATCGATCAGGCGACGCAACAGTTGGCCCACCCTGGCCAGCAATGGATCGAGATCAAGAATTGAAGTCAGTTCGGCGGAGATTTCGTTGAGGACGGTAAGTGTCTGTGCCTGGCGGGAGACGCGTGCATAGAGACGCGCATTCTCGATGGCCTGTGCGATGCGCGAGGCGGTGAGTGTGAGCAGGTGCAGGTGTTCGGGGCGGAAGTAGCCCGCCTCCTCACTTTCCAGGTCCATCACGCCGATGAGGCGGTTTTTGGCAATCAATGGCACCGCGAGTTCCGAGCGCACATCGGGATTGGCAGCGACGTAGTTTTCAGCGACGGAGACGTCATTGAGCAGAGCGGGTTGGCGAGTCAGGGCGACCTGGCCAACAATGCCTTTGCCGAGCGGAACGCGTGTTCTCTGAACTTCTGGCGTATGGCCGATCTGGAAGCGCATGCGCAGGTCATGGGTGCGGTCATTCAGCAGGAAGATCGCAAAGATGCGGTAGTGGATAATGGCGCGTACCAACTCAGATGTGCGATTGAGCAATGTCTCCAGGTCGAGCGTTGTATTCAGCGCATCTGCCATTTGCGCCAGGTAGGCGAGGTCCGCCGTCTCCACGCGCACATTCTGCATGTCGAGGTGCGCATGCGGATTATCGGACTCCGCCGGGCGATAATCGCCTTCGTATTCTTGAGTCGGAAGCACGGGTCGATCAGCCATGGTGTCGAAGGGAATGATAACGGATTCCGGGACGTCAGGGAGCAGGGAATAGGGACTAAGGACTTGGGAAAGAGATCAGGAGGGACGGTAGCCAGTATGGCCACGGGATCCCCAATCCCTATTCCCTAATCTGTGCTCTTACTCCGCTCCCAGTTCGCGCACGATGGCCACCGAAGCCGAAGCACCAATGCGATTTGCGCCCGCCTCAAGCAGGTCACGCACATCGGCCAGTTTGCGGATGCCGCCCGCCGCCTTCACGCCGCATCGGCCCCCGGCAACGCCGCGAAGCAGGGCCACATCAGCGGCGGTGGCTCCCGCTGAAGCAAAACCGGTCGAGGTTTTCAAAAAATCCGCACCGGCCTGAATAGCGAGTTCAGCGCCACGCAGTTTCTCCTCTACCGTGAGCAGGGCGGTTTCGAGGATCACTTTGAGCAGAGCCCCGTGATGATGCGAGACCACGGCCGCGGCGTGGATGGCGTGTTCGACGGCATGATGGTTTCCGCTCTTGAGCTGCCCGATCGGGATCACCATATCCAACTCGCGTGCTCCCATGCGCGCCAGCGCGGCGGCTTCCTGCCGCAGAGTCGAAACCAGCGAAGCGCCCAGGGGGAAGCCGATCACAACGCCGACGGGAATGCCGGTTCCTGAGAGCATGGCAACCGCGGTCGACGCCCAGATAGGGTTGACCATCGCACAGGCAAAGCGATAGCGGATGACCTCGTCGCAGAGGCTTTCCACCTGGTCTCGGGTCGCGTCCGGTTTGAGCAAGGTGTGATCGATGACCGCGGCGAGCGCCTGCCAGTCGGCTAAGGCCTGCCTTGTGAAAGCGGCTGAATCGAAGCTCCCATGGTCGAATTCCACATCTGGCTCGCCGATCGGCGTACTCGCGGTCATATGAACTGCTCCTTCTCCTGAGCCGCCAGCCCTTGCGGCTGCATCCGGAGACTACGGGTGATGAGTATAGAGCCTAAAGAAGCGCCCCGCAAAGATGGGGATCACAGGTCAGAGTTTCCGGTGAAACGACGGCTTTGGCAGGTTCTTCTATTCAATGTCCATTCGGTGGATGAGACCGTCAGTGAAGCGATAGGCATGATGAACAATGGTGTCGATCAACACGTTTCCGTCCAGATCGCGGGCTACCTGGTGGACCTCGACGATGAATCGGCCCTTTTCGTCCGGCTCAATGCGCAGAGGGTCGACATGCGGGTCGATCGTGCGCCATTGGCGAGTCCAATATGCGCGAACCGCCTCCCGTCCAAAGACGTGGCCGCCCTCCATTCCGTTCGCCCATTCAACGTCCGGATGCAGCCGTTCCAGCACGGCGTCGATGCGGCGTGCATTGAAGTCGCGATACGCTGCGGTCAGTAGTTCCCGCTCATCCATTCTTGATCCCCGGGTTTAATCCTGGGCGTTATTCCGGGTGGTCGGCCGACATCAGGCAGATTTCGGGCAGATTCCGGTAGCGCTCCGCATAATCCATTCCATATCCGATGACAAATAAGTTTGGTATGGAGAAACCAACATAATCGGCATCTATCTTTTCAATCCGTCGCGACGGCTTATCAAGCAGAGTGGCGATCCGGAGGCTTCGGGGATGGTGCTGCAGGAAGATTTTTCGCAGGTAAGCGAGCGTTAGCCCCGTATCCAGAATGTCCTCCACGATGAGCACATTCTTGCCCTCGATCGGCTCGTCGAGGTCCTTGATGAGTTTGACCGCACCCGAGGAGCGCTGGCCCTTTCCGTAGCTTGAGACGGCCACAAAGTCGAAGGTCGTGTCCACTTGCACCGCTCTTGCCAGATCCGACAGGAAGATGGCGGCGCCTTTCAGCACCCCGACCATCACGAGCTTCTCGCCATTCATATCGCGCGTAATCTGTGCACCCATCTCAGCCACACGGTCGGCGATCTGCTGATGAGTGTAAAGAACTTCGAGACCCCTGTAGGTGATCGTTGCCATGCAAACAGTATCACCCGAATCGGCGGCCAAAGAGGAAAACGCCCTGTGAAAAACAAGGGACGGACACCCGCCGGAGAATCCCGTTTGGTGCGCCTCGCGTCTATACTTGAGTAGAAATGATTCCTTATTTACACATCTTTGGCCTGCACATTCCCACGTTCGGCCTCATGCTGTGGCTCTCGGCCGTGACTGCGGGCTTGATCATGGACCGGACTTTCAAGCGGGCCCACATCGACGCAGATGCGGTGGGCATGGTGGCCGTGGCTGTGGTGGCCGGCATTGTGGGGGCCAAGTTGTGGCATGTGCTGGATACGCCGTCCGAGTTCCGCGAGATAGGCTGGCGGGTACTGTGGGATTCGGCGGGCTTTGCGTGGTTTGGCGGCCTACTCTTTGGCATCGCTGCCCTCGTGATTCAGGGCTGGCGGACCAGAATTGGCGCCTTGCGCATCCTCGATCTGGCTGCTCCGGCAGCGGCCGTCGGCTATGGCATCGGGCGCATCGGCTGCCTGCTCTCCGGCGACGGGGATTACGGAATTGCCACTAACCTCCCCTGGGGCATGGGCTTCCCGAATGGCCTTGATCCCACCCCGCCCGGGGTTCGCGTTCACCCCACACCGCTCTATGAGCTGGCCGCCGCCCTTTTGATCGGTTGGTGGCTATGGGTGCGCGGCCGCAAAAGTCGACCCACCGGCTGGATTGTGGGCGAGTATCTCGTTCTGACCGGCATAGCACGCTTCCTGGTCGAATTCATTCGTCGCAACCCCAAGGTGCTTTGGGGCTTATCGAATGCTCAACTTGCCAGTGCCGGATCGGTTCTTGCAGGAGCGGCGTTGATCTGGTGGGCCGCCAGTCGGACCGTCACCGAGCCCGAAGGCGCCGCCCGCGCGGTCGAGAAGGCCGCGTAGACCCGGTTCCCCTCATTCGACTACGGCCTTATCACCCCGGCTGATCCTGCCCCAACTCGCCCGGTTCTGATCAATGTTCGAGTGCGGACCGGTCGATAAGTCTAGTTTCTGGCACTCGGCGTGAATCTGCGAAGGACAAATTCCTGTATCAGGCCGTTGACCATGCGGCCGCCGGTGGTTACAAGGGCATTATTGAACACCAGCCCCGGTCCACGATTCGTCTCGGGATAGTATGCATTTGAAACAGCGCCCGTAATGAGGTCACCACCAATGCTCGAGTAGTTTGGCTCCCATCGCCCGTTGTCTCCTTTGCAAATGAAGGGGCTCGAGATCGCGTGGAGCGTCCGGGACTTCTTCGTGCCCGTGCCCTGGTAGAAATACCTCGGGTCCTGATGAAGGAGAGACGGAAGAATAGCGCCGCCAACCATGATGTCGGTAAAACCGTTGGCGTAGAGCGCGCCGAACCGCTGCGCGTATCCCGCCGCACCCATGCCATAGTTCGGTGTTGCTCCCGCCTGGTCCAATCCGGCGACTAATCCAATACCGATGACGGTTATGGGATCTGTCTCTGCTTTGAGGGCAAGCGAGAACTTCAGCTTCGTCGTGAGCGGCGCCGCGTCGTGATCGTAAACGACGTAGAAATTCGGCACGATCCCCAGAACACGCTGCTGTTCCTCGACTCTGACCTGTTCAACGGCCATCTCGGCAGGGGAAGAAGAAAACACCGTCACGGACGTTGCCCCTCCGGCAATCTGCAAGTTGCTGCCGGTGAGGAAAAAATATTGGCCCGGGTTCAGGACAATTGCAGGCGACGTCCAGCTCACAAACCCCTCAGCGCTAATGGTGACGTGAAATGACGATCCGGGCTTCAGACCGTTGAAACTGTACGAGCCGTCATCTTTTGATTTGATTGTGAGTCTGGTCGCGAGGGCTGGTCCCTCGAGAATGACTGAGGCATCGGGAACGATGTCGCCGTTCACATCCATCACGGTGCCGCTTATGCTCGCGAGCTGCGGATCGGGTGCGAAAATTTCCTCCGCGAACGCCGGAGCGGCGACTGAAACGCAAAGTATGAACGCGATGATGAATCGTCTGACACTCATTTCCAGTTACCCCAAATAGCATCAATTGCGAGCTCTTATCAGGAAGCGTCAAACGACCGCTTCGAATTCAGATTTCACAAGCGTGCTTTCGAACGCGTTCGCCATTCGATATGAAGATGTATTTCGTCTGGCCGTAACTTGATGAGAGCGACCGCAATCCGGATTCCAGATTCGCAAGAAGATTCTTCGAAGATTGAAGATGAACAAATTAGATCGCGATTTTCGTGAGCACTTGAAGGCATCTCGTGCATCCAACAAGGTTCGATTTCATAACTAACCCCGAAGTTCCGGCATCGAGAGTGCGGCTCGCCGCTTGGGTAGATGGTTGAAAGCGATGCTGTATCGCGAGATCACGAAGCTGTTGACTTTGTGAATCCGTGATCTTCACTTCCACATCCAAGTCTGCACATGCATACGTGTCTTCGCGGCGCGAACGATACCATCGCTGAGAATATTTCACGCTTGAATGGAGAATGAGTATGAATGTGCGAGATGGACAATGGACGAGAAATGCTCTCTTGAAGGCCGCGATGATTGCTGTTTTTGCGGTGACATCGCTTATAACTACCGGACTCCTCGGAGGTTGTGGCAAGAGCGTGAGCGCGACGGCATCGGTTTCCGCGCCTCCCATGAAGGTCACGGTGGTAAAAGTCGAGCAGAGTGATGTGCCCGTGACGGGCGAGTGGGTGGGCACCCTTGACGGCTACGTCAATGCCCAGATCCAGCCTCAGGCGAACGGCTATTTGATCCGTCAGGATTATCGTGAAGGGTCGCAAGTGCAAAAGGATCAGGTCTTGTTTGAGATCGATCCTCGCCCATTTGAGGCGGCCCTTGAGCAGGCGCAGGGGCAAATGGGACAGGCCCAGGCGCAACTGGCTCTTGCCCGGATCAACGTGAAGAGAGATACGCCGCTGGCGGAGGCTCATGCCATCGCCAGAAGCCAACTGGATAACGAACTCCAACAAATGGCTCAAGCAGATGCGTCAGTCAAATCGGCTCAGGCGGCGGTAGATACGGCGAACCTGAATCTGGGATTCACCAAGGTCCGGTCGTTGATCACCGGCGTTGCCGGCCAGGCCACAATTCAGGTTGGGAATCTTGTCAGTACTCAATCCATATTGACATCTGTCTCGCAACTCGATCCGATCAAAGTCTACTTCTCGATAAGTGACAGCGAGTATCTTGGGCTCACCAAGCGCGCAGGCGCCGGAGGCAGTGACCTGCTTCATGGAGCGTCGAAGATCCCTCTCACGCTGACGCTTTCGAATGGCGAGGTCTATCCGCAAAAGGGCCACGTCGTTTTCGTAGATCGGCAGTTGAACTCGCAAACCGGCGCGATTCGAATTGCCGCATCCTTTCCGAATCCGGGCAATGTGCTTCGCCCAGGCCAGTTCGGCCGCGTGAAAGCGGAGACACAAATTCTGCACAACGCGGTTCTGGTCCCGCAGGCCGCGGTCACTGAACTTCAAGGCCAGGAGCAAATCTATACGGTTGGCCCAAACAATACAGTTCATCTGAATAACGTGACCCTTGGTCCTCAATACGGCAATAGCTGGGTGGTCCAGAGTGGTCTTCGCAGCGGATCTCTCGTCATTACCGACAATCTTCAGAAGCTCCGCGAAGGCGCGCCGATCAATCCGCAGCCTGCGAAAGTGCAGGTTGCAGCCAACGCACAAGCGAATCAGCCTGTGGGGAGGTGAGCCATGTCGAAATTCTTTATCCGGCGCCCTATCGTAGCGATTGTTATCGCCATTCTCACCGTTGTGATCGGCATGGTCTCAATGCTCACGCTGCCGATCTCGCAGTATCCCAATATTGTTCCGCCGGAAATCCTTGTCACTGCGACATACCCCGGTGCTGACGCCAAGACGGTGAGCCAGGCAGTCTCGACGCCCATCGAGCAGCAGATGAATGGCGTCGACAACATGATCTACATGGACTCTGTGAGCGCCAACAACGGAGTGGTGCAGCTCTTCGTCGATTTCGATGTCAAGACCGATCCCAATATTGACCAGGTTCTTGCCCAGCTGCGCGTCGATCAGGCTCAATCCCAGCTTCCCGCACAAGTAACGACTGCAGGTCTCACGGTGCAGAAGGCGCTTACCTCGCCGCTGATGCTTATCGCCATCAACTCACCGGGCGGCAAGTTGAGCCAGGACTTTCTTACTAACTACGCCGTCATTAACCTCCAGGACCAGCTCGCGCGCGTAAATGGTGTCTCTCGTGTCCAGGTGTTTGGCGGGCAATATGCATTGCGGGTGTGGGTTCAGCCCGACAAACTCGCGAAGCTTGGAGTTACAGCCACCGATGTTATCTCCGCGATTCAGACTCAAAATAATGTCAACCCCGCAGGCCAGATCGGCGGAGAACCCATTCCCAAGGGCCAGCAATTTACATTCACCGTTCGAACCCAGGGGCGTTTGGTCAAGCCTGAGGAGTTTGGGAACATTATTCTCCGAGCCAACCCTGACGGCTCGATCCTTCATCTCAGCGACGTCGCGCGCATCGAACTTGGCGATCAGTCGTATGGAGTTTCCGCCCGCTACAACCAGGCTCCATCTGGTGTAATGGCGATCTACCAGCTACCGGGCTCCAACGCGGTTGAGACTGCTGCTGCGGTGAATCGACGCATGAAGGAGCTATCTGCGACATTCCCGCCAAGCATCTCTTACAGTGTGCCGCTCGACACCACGAAGGCTGTTACAGCCGGTATTCGTGAGATATTGTTTACCCTCTTTGAAGCGCTGGGGCTGGTAGTCATCGTGGTCTTTGTCTTTCTTCAAGGATGGCGTGCAACACTGATTCCTCTACTGGCCGTTCCTGTTTCACTTATCGGCACCTTCATCATCTTTCCGGCACTCGGATTTTCAATCAATACCCTCTCGCTTTTTGGTCTTGTCCTCGCGATCGGCCTGGTGGTCGACGACGCCATCATTGTGGTTGAGGCCGTCGAACATCATATTGACGAGGGCATGGATCCCAAGTCAGCGACCGAGAAAGCGATGGAAGAGGTAGGCGGTCCCGTGGTCGCTATCGCGCTCATTCTTGCGGCTGTGTTCATTCCGACCGCGGCGATTCCCGGCATCACAGGACGCATGTATCAGCAATTTGCCGTCACCATTGCGATTTCCGTTTTGATCTCCGCATTCAATGCCCTCACGCTGTCTCCCGCGCTCGCCTCATTGTTCTTGAAGCCAAGGCAGGAGGCTCGCAAAAAGAGCCTGTTCGCCAGGGGTTTTGGCCTTTTTAACAAGCTCTTCGGCCGCAGCACTGACGCTTTCGTTCACACCTCCCGCATTCTGATTCACAAATCAGCCCTGGCGATGCTCGGCCTTATTTCACTTGCTGCCATAGCGGTCTATCTGGGCAGTAGTCTTCCTGGCGGATTCATTCCCACTGAAGACCAGGGTTATATGTTCTTGGCATTGCAGCTTCCCGACGGCGCTTCGGCGCAGCGCACCGATATTGCTGAACAGAAAATAAGTGACGCTCTGCTGAAGACGCCCGGCGTCGAAGGCGTCATCGCTGTCAATAACTTCTCGCTTTTAACCCAGGTGCAGAGCACAAACGCGGGCTTTTTCTTCGTAAATCTCAAACCATGGGCCGTCCGCAAGAGCAAAAACGAGCAGCTCGAGTACATTCAGAGCCATTTGCAAATGCAGCTCTTTGGCAATCCAGATGGCATAGCTTTCGCATTCCCTCCCCCGTCTATCCCGGGCATCGGAACGTCAGGCGGCGTGACGATGATCCTCGAAGACCGCTCCGGTTCCGACGATCCGACAACGCTGACGAAGAACGTCTTCACCTTTCTCGGCGCCCTTTCAAAACGTCCTGAGATCGCGGCGGCCATCCCGTCTTACCAGCCGGCTGTACCCCAGCTCTATGCGGACGTCGATAAGGAGAAGGCGCTTAAACAGCAGGTAGATCTTTCAAACATCTACACAACCATGCAGACCTTCATGGGTGGTTACCTCGTCAACTACTTCAATCGATTTGGCCGGCAGTGGCAGACCTATGTCGAGGCCGACGGCAGTTCCCGCACAAACATAGCAAACATCAACCAGTTTTACGTTCGCAGTGCCAACGGCAGCCAGGTCCCGCTCAATTCTCTTGTGAAAGTCAGCCAGACCACCGGACCTGAGTTCATCTACCGATTTAACGAATTCAATGCGGCGCAACTGAACATTACCGGCGCACCCGGATACAGTTCGGGCCAGGTACGAAAAGCTCTGGAAGAAGTCTTTCATCAGACGATGCCTCCGGGCGCTGGCTTCGACTATTCCGGCATGTCATTCCAGGAGCAACAAGCCGAGAAGGGCGTGCCGTCGTGGGCTGTCTTCGGTCTGTCGCTGGTGTTCGTCTTCCTGATTCTCGCGGCGCTCTATGAAAGCTGGACCCTTCCGTTCAGTGTCCTGCTGAGCACTCCTGTTGCCATTCTGGGAGCCTATCTGGCACTGCATGCCCGGCACTTCGAGAACGACATCTTCGCCACGATCGGCCTGGTGATGCTGATCGGTCTCTCGGCAAAAAACGCCATTCTTATCGTCGAGTTTGCCAAGATGAATTACGAGAAAGGTGAGAGCATCTGCGATGCTGCATTGGACGCAGCACGCCTGCGATTCCGGCCCATCGTTATGACCGCATTTGCATTCATTTTTGGCTGCCTGCCCCTATGGACTGCGAGCGGTTCGGGTGCTGCGTCGCGCAAGATTCTCGGCACCGTCGTCATTGGCGGCATGACGCTCTCGACCATCCTCGGCCTTATCTTCATTCCCGTCACGTTCGCCGTGGTCGAGTTCCTCTCGCATCGCTTCGTGAGAGGCGGCAAAGGCACGACGATGGATTCGATTTGCGGGCCCGGAGCGCCCTCTGATGAGCCGGTCGGCTCAATGGTGGCGAACGCCCGTGCCGAAGGAGGGCAGGGATGGTGAGCTTCTTAAAGTTAGCGCGAGTCAGCATACTCGGCGGCGTGATCGCACTTCTTGCCGGGTGCAATGTCGGACCAAAATATGTGCGGCCGAACTACACCGCGCCGACCGCATTCCGCGGCCCAGATAATGCCGCTGTCGCAAGCGACGTGAAGAGCTCTCTTGGCGATGAACAATGGGCTGCCGTCTATCGCGAGCCTGAACTTCAGGCGCTGATTCGCAAGGCCCTCGCCAACAACTACGATGTTCGCATTGCGGCACAGCGCATTCTGGAGCAGCAGGCACAGGTCAGGATCACTCGCTCACAGCAATTTCCGAGCATCACGGTTGGCGGTACCGCGATTGGCGCCACGCTGCCGTCGTCTCTCGGCACCCAAATCCCCAGTCCGCTGGTCGACGGATCATTCAATGTGTCGGCCGCATGGACGCCGGATTTCTGGGGACTCTACCGCAGACAAACCGAGGCCGCCCGCGCGCAATTGCTGGCGCAGGTTTGGGCGCAGCGCGCCGTTCGCTTGACGCTTGTCCAGCAGGTTGCGACCGCATACCTGCAGCTTCGTGCGCTTGATTCGCAACTTGAGATTACAAGACAAACCATCAAGGTGCGACAGGTCTCTGTGGACCTGACCAAAACCCTGGAGAGCGGCGGATCCGTTCCGTTGTCCGACTTACGACAGGCGGAACAATTGCTTTACGCGGCGACTTCGGAGGTACCTCAGCTCGAGCAGCAGATTCAACAGCAGGAGAATGCAATCACCTTGCTTCTCGGAGAGAATCCCGGACCCGTCGTGCACCAGGACCCGAATGCGCTGGCACCTCCGCCGCAGGATCTTCCGACCGGTCTGCCTTCACAACTTCTTGAGAGACGACCCGACATTGAACAGGCAGAAGCAACCTTGATCGCCGCCAACGCGCAGATCGGCGTGGCACGCGCACAGTTTTTCCCCAACCTTTCGATCAGCGCTTCGGCGGGAGTCGGCGGCGATAGTCTTTCGAGCATCTTCAGCACCTCGGGAAAAACCATCTATGGCATTGGTACGCTGACTCAGCCGCTCTTTGAGGGTGGTAAGCTTCGCGGGCAACTTCAGCTCTCGCAAGAAACCAAACAAGAGATGGTGCTCAATTATCAGAAGACGATTGCCGGTGCATTTCGCGATGTTTCCAATGCTCTGATCGCGTTGAACAAGCAACGGGCTTATCGCGAACAGCAGGAAAAGCTCGTTGAAGCCGCAACGGACGCGACTCGCCTTGCTCGCATTCGATACCTGGGTGGTTCTACAGCGTATCTCGAAGTATTGACCAACGACTCAAATCTCTTCGCGGCTCAACTGAACTTGGTGAATGCCGAGCAGGGAGAAGCGCTCTCGCTCGTGCAACTCTATGGCGCATTGGGCGGCGGATGGCAATCCTGATCTGTATGGGGTAGCCGCCATAGCCTATTCTCGCTCCCTTCTGCTCAAATGGTCCTCGAGATCGCATTTCCGCGACCCTCTGGAGTTTCATGCGAGTTTGAAGGTTCCGCACCGCGAAGCCAATCGTGGTAAAACGGGAAAGGCAGCAACTGCTGTGAAAATGAACTTGATTGGCCCCGTAGCTCAGATGGATAGAGCATCGGTTTCCTAAACCGCAGGTCGGCCGTTCGAATCGGCCCGGGGTCACCAAATCAATAACTTGCTGGCAGCCGGAAAAAGTCGCTTCTTTGTACCCCTTGGGAGTCGGTTCATTTTCCCGCCCATTCACCAGGAATAAACGGCCGTGTGTTCTGCGCAGATTCTCTCGTAAGTGTCTGCTTCCGTTTGGCGCTGGAACCCCCCAGGCACATACCCGCACAAAATATCCACGCCGCAGGTCTCGGCGAGTTCATTGCAGAGATGTTCCAGCCGGACCGCCGCATCTACATGCCCTCGCTCCCATAAGGTCGGAGCACACTCACCGCAGACCGAGACTCGCGGAGGATTCCCCTTTGCCGTTTTGGCTTGCGCGGTGACCAGATCACCCGCGGCCTTCAGGAACAGAACCGGATCGGGCATATCATTCACCATAAAGTTCGAGAGCATGGCTGCCTCATCCAAGGCCAAATAAGATCCATCCTCAATGGCCGCGGTCATGTCCACGCCTTGTTCCTGCAATCTCTGCAGGACGCTCTTCCGATGCGGCTCGGTTGCGACCACGATAGCCGCATTCCCAGCCGCTAGGGCGGCTTGAATGAAACTAGCAAAGCCAGCTACAAGAGCAGTATCGTCAAAATAGAAGTGAGCTTCGTGCCTGTGGGTGATCTCACCTGGGATAACAGAATGACCTTGTATCCCACTGATAAACTGTGCACCATCTAGAACCGTTTCCACAGCCGCTAACAGGTCGCTTCCAGCGTGCCCCTTCACCACGTAGCCCAGCGCCCCCGACGCAAAAGCTTCCTTAGCCACCTCAGCAGACGATTCCTGACTCACAAAAAGTATCTTGGATTCAATAGAAAGCTTGCGGATCCGTCGAGCCGCTTCGATGCCGTTCAGCGAAGGGAGCCCAATGTCGAGAAGAATCAAGTCGGGTTGCAACTCTTCGGCTTTATGAATCGCTTCAAGCCCGTCTGAGGCCACGCCGATGATTCGCAATTCAGGTCTACTGACCAACGTCGAACAGATGAATTGCCGAAACGGTTCGAAATCATCTACCACCAGAACCCGGACCGGTGAGACGCCGCGATCGCTCTCAGAGGACGGTCGTGTTAGAGAGGGCTCTCCCATTCGAAAGTCGTCTCTTGCCATTATTCTCCCTGCAAGGCTGCACGCTCGCGGATGATGGAACCGATACCACTCCTACGATTCACCGATACTACTCCCTGTTCGCTTTTCGCTGGGTTTGTTTTTTTGCTGTGCGGGTTACTCCTGTGTACTCTTACGTACTCAATCGGCACATATAAATCTCGCAGGATGTTGAGAATTTCGAAGGCTCGGCTTCCAAACTCCTTGTCGGAATTTTGAGACTTCCCAGTGTCACCACTCTTTCAAATTTGTCGCGCAAACTGGACGGTGCGCTGCTCAGATCTAAACAGGCAATGTTTTGACTTGGCTGCCCAACCAAGCTATAAATGTTGATGTCATGGAAGTCGCTTTCATGACATCACTGTCGCTCTTGAGGAGCGGCGCAGCTCTCAACGGCAATCGTCAGGATGCTCGGGAAGGCGGTGAAATTCCGCCACTGCCCCGCAACTGTGAGCGCCCCTGCCATCCAGGCCGTCGTATAGGCCTGGGCAGGAGACCAGCCAAGGCGTTTCCGCCTGTCGCGGAGACGCCACGCAACCACTGGAGTCACGCCATCAAGGCGCGATTTTGGGAAGGTGGCTGGAGAAGGCGCAAGTCAGGAGACCGGTCCTTGGCGCCCCAAACCCGCTTGCGTTCCGAGGGGAACGGAGGAGCCTTCATGCCTTTTCCTGAATATCTTCGCACCGTCCGTTTACGCCTCTTCACCGCCATCTTGCTCGTTGTTGCCGCTGTCGCCGGTCACGCGGCGTCAATCCGCGGCGTTGTTTCAGACGCGACCGGCGCCAAGATCACAGGCGCCACCGTGTCCCTCATCAACAAGGGCGGCGTGGTTGGTTCCGCGGTCTCCGGGGCCGATGGCAGCTTTCAGATTCTCACCGGCATACAGGGACGCTTTTATCTTGTGGCTTCCGCCAAAAGTTTTCGTCAGTTGGAAACGCCCGGTTTCTACGCCGGGCGGCTCGACAACGTCGAACGAAACTTGGTTCTGGAGCCGGAGTGGGTGCGTGAATCGATCGTGGTCACGGCGACCGGTACGCCCACTCCCCAGCCACAGACCAGTGCCGCGACCACGGTGCTGGGCCCCACAGATATCGCTTTGACCGACACTTTCGTGAATCCATTGAGGCTGATGCCTGGCACCTTTGTCGCACAGGATGGACAGCGTGGGGCGCAGACCGCTTTGTTCATTCGGGGCGGCAATTCAGATTCGAACAAGGTTCTCCTGGATGGGGTGAGCATCGGCGACCTGGGCGGCCGTTTCGATTTTGGCCCGTTCACGACCACGGCAATCGAGCGCGCTGAGGTCTATCGCGGACCGGATTCGAGCCTTTACGGTGCCGATGCTGAAAGTGGCGTCGTGAGTTTTACCACTCCGCATGGCACCACCAGTTTTCCTTCCGTGCTCTTCCACGGCGACGTGGGCAACTTCATGACCTCAATGGAGGATCTCGAAGTGGCGGGGGCGCACAATAAATTGGACTATCTCGGTGAATACAACTGGCTGCAGACGGCGAACAACCTGCCCAACGATGAATTCCACGTAGGCACAGCGGCAGCCAATGTGGGGTGGCAGCCCAGCGGGTCCACCCAAATTCGCGGCACAGTGCACTATGGCGTCGATGCGACCGGCGCTCCCAACGCATGGCAGTTCTATCACGTTGCCGACAATGCCACGGAGAAGGATCAGGACATCTATCTGAGCGCTTCAATCGACAACCAGACGACTCCGGACTTCCACAACCTCGTGCGCTATGGCCTGACTCGCAAGCGTGAGCAATACAGCCTGTGGCAGCCCTCGGGTCAGCTTATCGAATATGACCCCATCGACGGCTACTCCGCATACTACGGAGCACCAGTTACGATCACCGGGGCCAACGGATACTCCGTCTCGGGGCAGGCGCAGCTTGATTTCCCCGAGACCTATCCATTCCAGTACCAACTCGTCTCCAACCGCGACCAAGTCATGTATCAGGGCGACTACCAGTTCACGCCGCACCTGAACGCGCTGATCGGTTTCAATTATGCAGATGAGAGGGGCTCACAGAATATCCCGTCATTCTTCACGCACAACGTAACAGAACGCACCAATTACGATTACCTCGCAGCCGTCCATGGTGACTTCAAAAACAGGTTCTTCTACACGCTGGGCGGCAGCCTGGAGCACTACTCGCAATTCGGCGTACAGACATCGCCGCGCGCGGGCTTTTCAGTCTATGCTCTGCGGCCGCGCAAAGGCATCTTCAGCGGAACCCGTGTCCTCTTCAACTACGGCAACGGGGTGCGCGAACCTGCGCTGACCGACCAGTTCAGCTCCCTCTACGAATTCCTGGTCGGCAACGGATATCAGTCGACTGCTCAGCAACTCCACATCTCGCCACTCGCAGCTCCGACGTCGCGTACCTACGAGGGTGGAGTGGAACAATCCTTCCTCAGCGAACGAATTATCTTCCGTGCCAGCTACTTCCACAATCAATTTGGAAGGGAGATTGAATCGGTGGGCGGCAGACTGCTGCCCAATCTCATTCCCAATCTCACCACCGCGCAGCAGCAGGAACTGGAAACTGCGCTCGGCTACTACTACACCGACGACTACGGCCTCTCCGTGAATACCGAAGCCTTTCGCGCCCAGGGAATCGAGTCTAGCGTTGAAGGCGGCATCGGACGCAATATCTTCATGCGTGGTGGTTACACCTATCTTCAGGCTGCCGTTCAGCGTTCCTTTGACAGCGACAATGAGGCCTTCTTCGGCGGATATGCACCCACCTTCAACGGCATCCCCATCGGGGCTATTTCGCCTCTCAAAAGCGCCCGCCCGTTCCGGCGGCCCCCGCACACCGGGTTCTTTACTGCCACCTACACGAGCCACAAGTTCACTGCCTTATTTACATCGGCGTTTGCCAGCCGCAGCGACGACTCCACCTATCTCGAATTCGAAGACATCAATGGCGGCAATAGCCTCCTTTTGCCCAACCGCAATCTGGATTACGGCTTCGCCCGGATCGATCTTGGCGGCAGCTACCAACTGCTCTCGTGGTTGGGCATCTACGCCCAGGCAGAGAACCTCACCGACAACCAGCACATCGCGCCCATCGGCTACGTGAGCTTGCCTACAAGCATCCGCACCGGGCTGCGCCTCCAGTGGGGCAAGGGAAGCAGCCGATGAAGCGGTTCATTTCCACCGGAAATACAACGGAAGATTGACCATCAAGCGGGCCGGACCATTGAACCGGTCCTGCCTGCCCGTGTTTTCTCGCGGTGCCCCTTCCGTTGAACCGCAAGAGAAGCAGGGCTGTTCCTGGGTACTCCACTCGGGTTCTGCCGTCTTTTCCACAGACCTGCGTCCCGAAGTGGATCACATTCCTTCATTTATCGCTTGGAAAACCCGCACCGCTGTCCGAAACTATTTATATACAAGTCATCTTCCTTTGAGTGTCTCTTCTGCGAACAGGTCAATCCGACTTCTGAGCGGTAAGAGAGTGTCAATTGGTGGAAGCCTAAAACCCCGCGAGCCAAAAACGTGCTGTGAGGAGAATCATGAAGCAAAATTTTTGGAGGAGTGTCGCCCTGTGCGGCCTGGTACTTTCGACCGCGCTTATCTTGCTTGTCCCTATCTC
This sequence comes from uncultured Acidobacteriaceae bacterium, assembly GCA_963800145.1. Classification (GTDB taxonomy): domain Bacteria; phylum Acidobacteriota; class Terriglobia; order Terriglobales; family Acidobacteriaceae; genus Telmatobacter. Next base: position 2,405,730 of record CAWCZX010000003.1, read on the forward strand.
AGCTCAACAAACCCTCGGATCCATCAACGGCACCGTGCTTGATCCCTCGGGAGCCGCCGTGCCCGACGCCACGATTATGGCGACCAATTCCGCAATCAATTTTTCACGGACCACGACCTCCCAATCGTCCGGTTTTTTTCAGATGTTTAACCTTCCGGTAGGCTCCTACACCGTCACGGTGACCCATGCCGGATTTGAAACCACACAGTTGAACGGGATCACCGTCCAGGAGGCGCAGGCAAAGACTCTCCCCATTTCGTTGAAGATAGGCCAGGTATCGGAGTCGGTCGAAGTGACAGCCAACCCGCTGCTGAACGCGACGGATGCGACCAACGGCTACACATTGGACAGCGCGCAGATCGACCTGACACCTTTGGCTACCGGGAGCTTCACACAGGTCGCGGTTCTTTCGCCGGGCGTGAATGCAGAACTGCTGTCGAACCTGGATTCCAACGCCGGATTGGGTAACCAGCCCATCTGGGCGAACGGCCAGCGAGACACCTCCAACACCTTCCAGGTGGACGGCGTGGACTCCACCAACCTGTTCAATGGCAAGAGCTCCTCCGGTTCCAGCTCACAGCGCTACAACTTCAATATTGGCAGCGCGCCTACCGCTGGTGGATCGTTCTCTGTCGGCACATCGGTTTATGGTTCGAACGGCAATAGCCTGCCTTCTCCTCCGCCGGAGTTCACGCAGGAGTTGCGCGTAAATGCGTCGATGTACGATGCCCAGCAGGGTGCCACGAGTGGTGCGCAGATTGACGTCAACACCAGCACGGGAACCAACAACTGGCACGGTCAGCTCTACGGCTCCTACGCGAACAACCTGATGAATGCCTCGCCCTTCTTCTTCAATCAGGCCTATCAACTGACCCAGCAGGGAATCGGAGTCTTCCCGCAGTCGATGGTCAATCCGTGGCTTCGTCGCTGGAACTCCGGCTTCACCGCTGGCGGCCCTCTCAAAACCAACAAGCTCTTCTTTTTTGCCGCCTATCAGCGCGGCGTGGATGAGGATAGTGCAACGGGACTCTCGGAGATGACTGTACCTTCGGGCTTGACCGATGATCGCAGCAATACGGGCCTTGAGAATGCGGATCTCTCATGGGGAGGCACCGGCACCGTCACAATCGATCCGGTTGCCGCCGCGCTGTTCAATACCAAACTCCCGAATGGCAAGTACATGATTCCTTCGGCACAGTCCAGCGCATCCTACCAATATGGCGTGCCCAATGTGTACCTGCTTGGAACCTCCCGATTGAACTCGGATCAGGCCACCGTTTCGCTTGACTACGATGCCACCAGCAATGATCGTGTCTCGGCGAAATACTTCTACCAGAATGCGCCCGTTACTCGCCCCTTTGGCTTCTCTGAGACTGGCGGTTTCCCGGTTACGGCGCACAACGGTTCGCAGGTCTTTTCGCTTGGCAACACCATCGCCATCGGCCAGAAGCTCAACTGGGAGCAGCGCCTCGGATTCGTCCGCATGGGCACATTCAGCAACTATCAGCAGACGGTCGCCGGTGGCAACCTGGGTGTCTCAGGCGCTCAGACGACCGGCCTGACTGCAGATGCTTTGCCCGGCTTGGCGATCGGGAATTTCGGCTACTATGACCAGTACTCCCCAGAACTCGACATCGGCCCGGCTGGAGTGCCCGGCGCCTTCGTGAATATGGGTTACTATCAAAACCGCGTGAACCCTTCAACCAACGTGATCTTCACGGCGGGCAAGCACACGATCGTCGCCGGCGGTGGATTCAGTTACACACAACTGAACATCACCAATAATCGCACCGGTCATGCGCAGCTCGTCGCCAGAAACTTCGACTCGTTCCTGCAGGGGCAAGTCAGTACCTCCAGTGTCCTTGAGAGTATCGATCCCACCACGCACCGCAACAATGCGGATCGCTACTATCGAACCAACGAATTGAACGGCTATGTGCAGGACAAATGGCAGGCTCGCACCAACCTCAGCATCACCGCCGGCGTCCGTTATGACTACCACGGTGGCATGACGGAAAAGTACGGCGATATGTTCAACTTCGACCCGTCGTTGTATGACGTGACCGGCGACACGACCAACGGTTTCAATGTGGTCAACTCCGGTTTCGTCATCGCCGGCAATAACAAGCAGAACCCAACCAAGGGCATTTCAGCGTCAACACTGAATGGACGCCAGTGGGGCATTTCGCCTCGACTTGGCTTCGCCTGGTCTCCAGGGAAGTCCCACAGCAATCTCGTCATCAGTGGCGGAGCCGGAATCTACTATGACCGCGGCGAACTCTTTACCTATCTCTCCCAGCCCGCTGGCAGTACCATCGGTGGTCCCTTTGGTGTAACAGAGTCCTCCCCGCTGGTCAGTGTCGCCACCGGCCTCTCGGATCAAGGTACAAAGGCGAATTCCGGCGGTCTGACACTGGAAAATCCAATGGGAGATCTGGCTTTTAGCACTCCATCACAGGGTGGCATCTACACGCCGCCGAGTTCAGACCCAGGCGTTGTGGGTCAGGCTCTGCAGTCCCAGTTGAACGAGATGACCGGATACCCGGCCATGAGCTCCTACGACTATCAATTCGGCAAAAACTGCAGCGGCTGGCAGAGTCAGGAAGGCTATACCCTTTGCACCTCGCCATTGAACTTCGGAATTTATGACAAGAACAACGTGCTGCCCTACACGATGAACTACACGTTGAATGTCCAATGGCAGCCGAGAAATGATCTTGCTGTCACTCTCGGCTACACGGGAAATCGTGGACGTCATTCGGTAATTCCGATTCCTATCAACGAGCCGGGCATCGCAACCGCGAGCAATCCGATCTGGGGCGAAACGGCGTCGTACGGCATGGATGTCCTCAACCAGAACTCGTACAACTGCGGATACGATTACTGCCCGATTGCCGTTGAACCCTGGAACACCTTCGACGCCGGCAATACGGACTTCAGAACGCCGTATGTCGGGTATAGTCCGAACGCTGCGGATTTCAAGACCGTGGGCGTTTCGGCTTACGATGCCCTCGAAGCTCACCTGGAGAAGCGGCTTTCGCACCACCTGCAACTCGGCGGCAGCTACACCTGGAGCCATTCTCTCGATGAACAGAGCGACATCGGCTTGTTCTTCACTGGCGACAACCCGAAACACTTGCGCGACTCCTGGTCATCATCGGACTTCGACCGCACCCATGTGTTTACGGGCAACTTCCAGGTGGATGTGCCCAACGCAGTGAAGGGCAGCAATTTTGTTTCTTACCTCACGAACGACTGGCACCTCACCGGAATCGGAACTTTGCAGAGCGGAGAGCCATACTCGCTCTACGAGTTCTACGGCGCCGTTGGCAGCATCAATTTCGGAAATTTTCCGACTCTGATGAATCCAGTTCTCGGCATCAAGGATCCGAAGAATCCGAAATCCGCGCTTACCGGAAACAAGGGCTCCTTCCGCGGTCCGGGAGGCGACTACATCCCAACACTTGACCCCTCGCAGATCGCCATCAACTACCTTCCACCGGGCACGGATGGCATTCCAATTTCGACGGGCAGTGATCCGTCGGATATCTATCAGACCGCTTTCAATTCGGGGCAGCGCAATATCTTCCGGCAATCGCCGCAGAAGCGTCTTGATCTCTCCATCCGCAAGGGCTTCAAGATTACCGAGAAGATCAGGGCGCAGTATGAACTTAACGTCTTCAACGTGACCAACACAACCAGTCTTGACATCCCTCAGGACACGGCTAAGATTCGCCAGAACAATGGTTGCTCGACCACGGCGATCACCGCTTACGGCGGCGAAAACAACTGCAACCAGTACCGTACCTACCTGGGTTATGGCGAGGTCGTGACGTCAAACGATCCCGCGGATCAGCAGTCTGCTCTGGTCAATCTGGATCAAGTGCCCTTCTCGAGTGGTACCGGCAAATCAACGCAGCTTCCTCTGCAACTGTCCCTTACTCCGCCACAGGGTACTTGCACTCTTGCAGCCTTGACCATCGTGAATCCAAAGAATCCGAACCAACAAAACTGCCCCAACAACGCCGCCAATTTTGGCTCGGTCACGGGCACGATCGGCGGTTCCAGGGCTATCACCATGGGCTTCCACATCACCTACTGATGCGACCGTCCCCAAAGTCCGCATCAATAAGTGCTGTCATCCTGAGCGGAGATTGGCGCGTACTTTGCGCCAATCGCAGTCGAAGGACCTGCGGTTTGGGACTTCAATTTATGCAATGAACTTCAGGGACACCACAGTGATACCTCACTGCAAAAGCGAAGCGGGAGCCCTCGGGCTCCCGCTTCGCTTTTGCAAGTTAGAAAAGTTGAACGCGAGAACGCTGTTGCAGAAGCATGCGATTCGATCCTGACCTGCCTTAACCCGCGATAGGGATCCGCATATCGCCGCCAGTCATCTGCTTCGGCAGTCCCAGCTTGAGCAGGTTCAACAGCGTCGGCGAAATATCGCGCAGCGAACCATCAGTGCGAAGCCGGTAATGAGGGGCTTCCTCGCTGACATAAATCATGGGTACGGGGTTCGTAGTGTGCGCTGTGTGCGGGCCGCCCGTTACCGGGTCCACCATCATCTCAGCGTTGCCATGGTCCGCGGTAATCAGCCAGCTTCCGTTCTTCTCTTTGATCGCCTTGTAGATTCGGCCTAACTGCGCATCGACGGCTTCGCAGGCCTTGATGGTCGGCTCCAGTTTGCCCGAGTGGCCCACCATGTCGGCGTTGGCGAAGTTGGCTACCACCAAATCGAAAGCAGTGTCGTTGACAGCCTTCACAATGGCATCCCCGATTGCTTCGGCCTTCATTTCCGGCGCCAGATCGTACGTAGCGACTTTGAGCGAAGGAATCATCACGCGGTCTTCGCCGGGGAAGGGCGTTTCAATACCGCCATTGAAGAAGTACGTGACATGAGCAAACTTCTCCGTCTCCGCCACGCGCAAATTGCGCAGGTGATTCTGCGAAAGGATATTCGCAAGAATGTTATCCATCGACTCCGGCAATATGACCAGCGGCAACTCGTAGAGCTTGTCGTACTGCGTCATGCAAACGTAGTGCAGGCCCTTGGGAATCTCGGTGCGGGGAATAACCTGATCGAGCGCCTCCCATCCTTCCAGGTTCCGGCCGCCTTGTTTGTTCAAGCCGCTTTCGCGAGTCAGAACGCGCGTGATCTGCCGGGCGCGGTCGGCGCGGAAGTTGAAGTTGATGCACACATCCTCGTCGCGAATCTGGCCGACGGGCTTTCCCGCGCCATCGACCACCACAAAGGGAATTAGGAATTCATCTGTGATGCCGTTGTTATAGTTTTCCTTGATGCGCGCCACGGGATCCGTGTGCGTGCCCCCTTCAGCCTTGCCGTTGACCATGGCGTCGAATGCCTTGCGCTCGCGCTCCCATCGTTTGTCGCGGTCCATGGCGTAATAACGGCCGTTGATGGTTGCCACCTTGCCCACGCCATACTCGCGCATCTTCTGCTCAAGTGCCGCAATATAGCCCGCGCCGGAAGTCGGCCCGGTGTCGCGCCCATCCATGAAGGCATGCACGAATACGCGCGCCACGCCATATTCCCGCGCAATGCGCAGCAGGGCATAGAGGTGCTCCTGGTGCGAATGAACGCCGCCATCCGAGACCAGCCCGAAGAGATGCAGTTGCCGCCCGCCTTCGCGTGCGCGCTGCATAGCCTGCACGATGGATGGATTCTTCGCGAATTCCCCGGAAGCAATTTGCGCGTCGATACGCGTGATATCCATCTGCACAATGCGTCCTGCGCCGATGTTCAGATGACCCACTTCGCTGTTGCCCATCTGCCCGTCAGGCAGGCCGACAAAGTGCTCTGAGGCGCGAATCAGCGTGTTGGGAAACTCGCGCAGCAATTTGTCGTAAGTTGGCTTGCGGGCCAGCGCGATCGCGTTGTTTGCGGTTTCGGCACGATAGCCCCATCCATCGAGGATGGTCAGAACGAGAGGATGCTTGGAACTCGGCACGTGAGAGATACCTCAGAGTGAATGGGAATACTTTATTCAGGATAACCTGTGTCACACACGTGCAGCGTGGTACACGTCACAGGCATAGCTCTACCCAAAACCTGCTCAGGTCAAGGACCAGCGAAAACGTCTCAGTCAACTCAGCGATGAAAGAATCGGCGCGCGGAGACGAACTTTGCGTTCACTTACCACCGAGCTGTCATCCTGAGCGGAGTCCGTCGCCGCGGACGAAGTCGAAGGACCTGCGGTTGTTCCTTGGCTCGCTCGGATACAACCAGCAAGGGAGGAGGCGATGGCCCCCTCCCTCATGTTGATATGTTCAACTTCGCTCTCAGTCGTTGAAGTTCAGCCCTTCCAGCCCGAGGAAAACTGCGCCGGAGCCCAGCTCTTCTTCAATGCGGAGTAACTGGTTGTACTTGGCGATGCGGTCGGTGCGGCTGACCGAGCCGGTCTTGATCTGCCCCACGCCCGTAGCCACGGCCAGGTCGGCGATAAAGGTATCTTCCGACTCGCCCGAGCGATGCGACATCACAGAGGTGTAGCCGTAACGGCGGCCGAGTTCGATGGCGTCGAGGGTCTCGGTGACGGTGCCGATCTGGTTTACCTTGATCAGGATTGAGTTGGCGACGCCTTCTTCGATGCCGCGCTGCAACCGCTTCACGTTGGTTACAAAAATGTCGTCGCCCACCAGTTGAATGCGGCCGCCAAGCTTGTCGGTCAGAATCTTCCATCCCGCCCAATCGTCTTCAGCCAGTCCGTCTTCGAGCGACACGATGGGATACTTGCGGATCCAGTCGTCGTAGAAGGCCACCATCTCCTCGCTCGACAGCTCGCGCTTGTCGCTCTTCTTGAAGACGTACTTCTTCTTGTCCTTGTCGTAAAACTCGCTGGAAGCGGGATCGAGAGCAATCGCGATCTGCTCGCCAGGCTTGTAGCCTGCCTGCTCGATAGCTTCAAGGATCAGTTCGATGGCCTCGTCATTGGACTTGAGAGACGGCGCAAACCCGCCTTCATCGCCGACAGCCGTGTTGTAGCCCTTCTTCTTCAGCACGCCCTTCAGGGTGTGGAAGGTTTCCGCCGCCCAGCGCAGCGCATCCGAAAATCGCTCCGCGCCTACCGGCATGATCATGAACTCTTGAAAATCCACATTGCTGTCGGCATGCGCGCCGCCGTTCAGCACGTTCAGCATGGGCGTCGGCAAAATGCTCGCGTTGATGCCGCCAAGATAGCGATAAAGAGGAATTTCCAATGTCTGCGCAACGGCCCGGGTGGCCGCCATCGAAACGGCGAGAATCGCATTCGCGCCCAGCTTGCCCTTGTTCGGCGTGCCGTCCAGCGCAATCATGGTCTGATCGATCATCCGCTGGTTGGCAGCGTCCATCCCTTCCAGCTCGGGCGCAATCACGGTCTCCACGTTGGCAACGGCCTGTAGCACGCCCTTGCCGAGATAGTGGCTTTTGTCGCCGTCGCGCAGTTCTACGGCTTCATGCTCGCCGGTGGAAGCGCCCGAAGGCACGATGGCACGGCCCAATGCGCCGCTCTCAAGAATTACGTCCGCTTCCACGGTAGGATTGCCGCGCGAGTCAAGAACTTCGCGCGCGCGAATCGCAACAATCTCAGTCATATCTGTCCTCACAATGCGGTGCTGTAGCCGGTCATTCAGTTTCGGACGGCGATCCACGGCAAGTACCTCTCCGGCGGCGCTTCGTATCATTCCCAGAAGCTCTTGCACGTTGAAGGATCTCCTCTCCGTCCAGCGCTCAAAATCATGTTGTTCCGTTCGGATTCTAGCAAACTGGGGGCTGCCGGACGGTGTGGCCATGGTCACACGTCAGCGTGGTTGCAGCGTTCAAGCTGCCGCCCTCGAGGTATCTCTTTTGATTCGTGCTGCGCATGGCACCTTCCGCTCCTGGCAGTGTGCCTCCGTCTAAATCCGCAAGCTAGCATTAAGGTGGGTGAACTGTGCGCGCCTCTTTCTTTAACAGGCCACAGAACATTTCGCCACCGGTGGGGTCTAACAAAACGGACGTCCCTGCCTGTGAGAAGGAGACTTGGATGAACCGGCCATTTCTTGCAGTTGCATTCTTCGCCGTCGCCGTCGTCGCTTTAGGAGCGCAAGAGGCTAATCAATCAAGCCCTTATCAGGGGGTTTCGACTCCTCCGCCCGACGACACCATCATTACGTCGACCACGCCCGAAGCCAAGCCGCCCGCCGGACACCCACTCCAGGCTCAGACGCCTGCGGTAGCGACGCAAGCTCCTGCCAATCCAGCGAATGCGAATCCGGCACCGCTCAGAACGGCCAATATGACGGCGGCCTCCGGCGACGGCACCGATGCCGGCATTGTGCTGGGGCAAACCACGAGTGATACGGCGCCGCCGACATTATCCGAGCGCTCCTACGCAGCCGATCCCGATGGCGATATCGTGCATCCCGTTCTGCTTGGTCCGGGCGACCTCGGAGAGGGGACCATCATCCGCGTCCAGCTCCTTAACGATCTGTCCAGTTCATTCAGCGAAGCGGGCGAGCCCTTTCGAAGCCGGGTGGCCCTCGACGTGACGCGAAGCGGCCAGGTGCTGATTCCTGCGGGCGCCGAGATCGACGGCAAAGTGGTTGATGTTTCCACCGGCCATTTCGGTGGGCATGGTTCAATGCAACTGCACCCGGAGACCGTAGTGATGCCCAATGGCTCAAGGCTCAAGCTGTATGCCATGGTTGCCGAAGCTCCGGGTTCAAACTCCCACGTTGGAGCGGAAGGCGTCATCACTCCGAACCGGCGGCTCAAGACGGGAAGCATTGAGTACGGCGGCGCAGTTGGCGTCGGCGTGGTTGCTGGAGCCGCTCTGGGCGGCCCGGCCGGAGCGCTCGCAGGCGGGTTGATCGGAGCGGGCGTTGTTACGACGCACCTGCTCGTTAATCACCCCCAGGCCAATCTCGATCAGGGAACGTACCTTGACCTGACGCTCACCGAGACGATGCATCTGGGGCAGGCCGCCACCGTTCAGAACTAGAATCGGTTGCATTAAATCGTGTTTTTTGAGAGAGCACGGATTGGTCCGTGCCGTGGAAGTTCCTCGGAATCGCGGGCTTCACAGGCTGCCGAGACTCTCGTTCCTGCCGAGATCGGCGAACGCTTCGTATCAGCATGGCTTCAAAGCCTGCCCCTGAGCAAGGGAAGGGTCGTCTGCATCGACATTCTGCGCGTACTGCAAGAAGGCTTTGGCGACCCCAAATACCGGCCGTGCCCCCTTCCGGTGCGGGATGCCGGATGGCTTGGCCGCAAATTGGAAAGACGTTCCATTCATGCGAGAAATAGACGTTCGCGCGCCCAGGGGTGATCTCTCCTTACCTGAGGTAAGGAGCCTGCGCTATAATCTGAGACAGGAGGCTCAATGACTACCGCCGCAGTCACCTCCAAAGGGCAAATTACGATCCCGGTCGAGGTTCGGAAGAAACTGGGTCTCAAACCCGGCGACAGAGTGCGCTTTGTCGAAGGAGAGCATGGCGAGTACATCCTCAGGCCAAAAACCGGCTCGATCATGGCTTTGAAGGGATTCCTTCAATGGACCGGGAAACCCGTCACCATCGAGGAAATGAACGATACGATTGCGCAAGGCTGGGCGGGAGAACTGGGGTCCGGCGATTGAACGACAAGCAATGACCGGTCTCGACACCAACGTTCTCGCACGATTCTTTGCCCAGGATGACCCGGACCAGTGCCGCCGCGCCGATGCTTTTATGCAATCACTTTCACCTGAAAATCCGGGATTCATATCTCTTGTGGTTCTAGCAGAATTGGTTGGGGTTTTGATTCGCCGTTATGGTGTGACGAAGTCCCAGCTCATCCAATGCTTGAACCAGCTGCTCGATTCCCCCGAAATGGTTCTGGAAGGCCAGACAGCAGTGAGCCAGGCGCTACGCCGCTTTGCGAGCGCTAAAGTCGATTTCGTCGATTGCCTCATCGAGCGCTGCGGGCAGCTGGCCGGTTGTGGCGAAACCGTCACATTCGACGTAAATGCATCCGCGTCAGCCGGCATGACGCTGCTCTAGTTCTAGTTCGCGGAACTGGCTCCTCCGGATATGCGTACATAAAGTCAGGCGATGACAACCCCGGGGCCTCGCATCCGCCCGGCAAAATCCGTGGAGGCGCGTCGAAACGTCATGCAAACCTTCTCTGACACTCTCGGTCAGGTCTTCAGGGCCATCGCAGCCAACAAACTGCGAAGCTTCCTCACCATGTTTGGCATCGCGTGGGGCGTAGGCTCCCTGCTGGTGCTGGTGGGGCTGGGCGAGGGTTTTCGGTCAGGCCAGCATCGTCAGTTAGCGACCCTCGGCAACGACCTGGTCATGATGTGGAACGGGACCATTCCGGCGGTTGCCAACCAGCACACCGGAATGCGTCCCTACGAACTTACCATGGGCGACGCCGACGCAGTTCGACAATTGCCGCAGCTCCGTGCCGTCACGGTGGAACTGGCGCGCTCTGACCTCTACGAAGTGAGCCAGTGGAGCAATACCTCAAGCCACGTCATGGGAGTGGAACCGAACTACACCGTGGTTCGCTTCATCCCCATGGCAACTGGCCGCTTCATTGACGCGATGGACCTCTCCGCGCGCCGCCGCGTTGTGGTGCTGGGCTTCAAGGCCGCCAACCTGTTGTTCAATGGCCGCCCCATGCTGGGCGAAACCATCACCATCGACGGCACCGCCTTTACTGTGGTTGGAAGCGTGGGGAAGATTACCCGCGGAAACAACGATTTCGACGACCAGAAGGTCTACATACCGGTCACCACCATGCAGGAACTGTTTCCCCTCAAAGGCGAAAACATTCCCCAGGATGCTCTCACTTCAATCCAATACCAGCCCACCACAAAAGGCGAAATTGTGGCCGCAAAGGCAGCAGTGCACCGTGTGGTTGCGCAGCGGCACGGATTTGACCCCACGTTGGACGACGCCTTCTTCGAATTCGATACCATTCAGGAAGAAAAGATGATCGGCGCGATCTTCACCGCCATGGATATTTTTCTCGGCGGCGTGGGGATCGTCACGCTGGGGCTGGGCGCGGTCGGCATCATCAACATCATGCTGGTTTCAGTCACCGAGCGGACCCGCGAAATCGGCCTGATGAAGGCAGTAGGCGCCACAAAGCGCAGCATCCTGTCGCAGTTTTTCTGGGAAGGGCTATTGCTCACAGGCATCAGCGGAGTCATTGGCATTGTGCTTTCTGCGGGATTCATGTGGCTCCTGCAGCAGGGACTCACCGGCAAAATGCCCGGGTGGGACCCGCCGCGGCTAGTCCCGTGGTCGGCTGCGCTGGCGCTGGGCGCGCTGGTTGTCAGCGGGGTCGCCGCAGGGTTGTACCCGGCCAGCAAAGCAGCGCAGATGGATCCGATCGAAGCATTGAGGCGGGAGTAAAGACAGCTTCCAGCCGCTAGCTCCTGGACGGTGACTCGGATTGTTGAAGACTCAAATCAGGCTTTAACCGGAAGCTAGAGGCTAGAAGCTGATGTTGGGCAGTCTTCAGGTAGAAGCTGGAAGCTAGAGACTAGAAGTTGATGTTGGGGGCTCGATTATGTTCACAGACATCTGGGGCCAGGCGTGGGAAGCCATGATCTACAACCGGCGCCGCACGGCCATCACCATGATCGGCATGGCCTGGGGCATTGCGACGGTAGTGCTCCTGCTGGCCTATGGCGCGGGCTTCAGCCATGCCATCGAAGCCATCTTCGCCGAGTGGGGCACCAACATTATCGGCACATTTCCCGGCCGCACCAGCGAACAGGCCGGTGGCGATAAAGCTGGCGTTCAGGTGCGCTTCACTGAAGACGACGTGGACCGCCTGCAGAACGCCGTTCCGGGAATCGAACACATCTCGCCGCAAGTGCAAAAAGACGTATCCGTGCAAAACGATCTGCATACCTATACCTGGACGGTCAACGGTGTCCGCTCAGTGTTTCAGGACATCTGGAAACTTGACACGCAGGATGGGCGCTTTTTCAACGGTGCCGAGGACCAGCAGCGCGCCCATGTTTGCGTCATCGGGTCCGAGGCCAAGACCAAGCTCTTCTCAGGTGCATGGGCCGTGGGGCAGACCATTCGGTTGAATGGCGTCCTGTTTACGATCGTTGGCGTGCTCTCTCCCAAAATGCAGGAGGGCGAGCAGAGCGACCGCAACAGGCAGATCTACGTGCCCTTCAGCACCATGAGCGACATCAAGGACACGAAGTACCTCGACGGCATATGGTTCAACTATCACGGCGATTACCTGCTGGCGGAGAAGAGCCTGCGGGAGACGCTCGGGGCGGCCCATCATTTTCGACCCACTGATCACAACGCAATCTATGTAGCCAACCTTCTCACCCAGCTTCACCAGTTCAGTATCCTTTCGCTCGCCCTTCAAGTGCTGCTCTCGCTGGTGGGTGCGCTCACATTGGGTATCGCGGGCATCGGCCTCATGAACATCATGCTGGTCGCCGTGCAGCAGCGCACCCGCGAAATCGGTGTCGAAAAAGCTCTGGGCGCTCGCAAGCGTCATATCCTGCTGCAGTTTTTGGCGGAAGCATTTGTCATCACCGGCGTTGGAGGTGTCAGTGGGATCGCTCTCGCTTATCTTGTCTCAGTGATGGTGGGCCGAATCCCGTTTTACAGTGCCCTCGCCTCGCACGCCGAAGCCGCGGACATCTACTTGAGGATTTCCCCCACATCCATCGTCGTCGCCACCGTGATCCTGTCCATCACCGGCCTCGTGAGCGGCATGATTCCCGCGATCCGTGCAGCAAACCTCGATCCCATCGAAGCCCTGCGATACGAGTGACTCGGACGAAGCGCCGCGATATACCAGTCCCGCTCGCGAGGGCCAATGGTCATGGAAACCAAAAACTTTGGACTAATCCGCAACCGGCATTCCTGCCCAAAAACCGTCGAATTGTCGTAAATTGGGTTCGTGATGCGACTTCGTATAGTTCAGAATTGGGCGTGGCTGTTGCTGGTTCTTGCGCCCGTGCCACTGTCAGTGATTCCCGCCGCGGCACAGGACATTGGCCTGCCTGGGAGTTTGCCCCAGGAGATCGGTAAAAAGCTCTCCGACCATATTCCTGAAAAACCCACTCTGCCTCCTGCATTCTCGATTCCGGTGCGACCGCTGGGCTATTCCGCACCCGGTCTTTTCTACCTGGGCCGCCATAACAGTCTCGCCAGCCTGGACTTCATCGACGAAAACCGCCTCCTGTTCACCTTTCAAGTACCCGGCCTGATGCAGCGTGAGGGCGAAAACGCTGTGGGCAGCGATGAGAGGCAAGTCCGCGCCGTGGTGGTAACACTACCCGAGGGGAAGGTCGAAGCTGAGGCGTCCTGGACGTTGCACGACCGGGCCCGCTATCTCTGGATGCTCAAAGACGGCCATTTCCTCCTTCGCGACGGGAATGACATTCAGCAGGGCGACGCCTCGCTTCAGTTAAAGCCCTCCCTGCATTTTCCGGGACGGCTGCTTTGGCTTGAGCTCACTCCGGCGCAGAAGTTCATGACCGTCAATTACGTGACGCCCCAGCCTAAAGTCGCGCAGGCCGACGATCCGCCTCTAGCCAGGACCGGCATCACCGGGCCCGGCCAAAAACCTGACTCGAAGCCCGATCCACCCGAGTTGAAACCTGACCTGATAGTGCGCACTCTCAATCGCGACACCGGCGAGGTCGTAACGGAAAGCAAGATGGGTCTGGCTGTCCCGCAGTCCACCAGTTCCGACGGCTACACGGAGGTGGAGGCCGGCATGTTCTCCGGCTTGCTGCAGCATGCCCAAATGTCGATCAATGCAGAGGGATTCATCGAAGCACCTGGTGCGGATACGAACTCGTGGATCCTGAACTTGAAATCTTTCGACGGTAAAGCCAGGTTTCTGGACCGCGTCAATTCGGCCTGCCGGCCCACCTCAGAATTTGTCTCAGAGCATGAGTTTCTGATGACCGCATGCGACGTATTCAGCGGATGGGACGTCGTTGCGATATCCACCGCCGGCAACCGGATGTGGGGTTATCAACTGACGAAACATGAAATTTGGCCGCAACTCGTCAATTCGCTCGACGGATCGCGCATCGCGAGAGAAACCGTGGTCGTTGAGCATCCCGTAACCGACGGGCGCCCCCACACCATCGACTCCAAAAATTTTAACGGCCAGATCGTGCGCGTATTCAATGCTGCGAACGGCAAGATAGCGCTCGAGACAACCGCCAGTCCGATCTTTGACGGCGGCGGCAACGTGGCCATCTCGCCTTCCGGTCGCCGCGTGGCCGTCCTCAACAATGGCCAGATTGAGGTTTTCGACCTGCCCGCAGCGCCACCCGCTCCCAATTCGCGCTCGCGTAAGTGAGGGTTGGATAATTGGTGAACAAGGATCGAATACTCAGTTTTCCCGGAAAGCTGCTGGGCATTCATCTGCCAGGTGCAGGTTATAGCCACAACGCACCTGCCCTGATCGCACAACCAGGATCGCTACCTGGTTATCGCTCTTTGTGTCCCACCAAGGTCATCAGCGATGTAACCATATACCTACTAATTGTCGAACCGCGAGCGTAATATTGCTAACTGTTCCCAAAGCTTGATGAGCGGGCGGCGCGTTGCAGCCCTGCCCGAAGCGCAAGAGGTAAGCATTGTGAGCGTCTTGAAAAAACTCGTTCCGGCACGCGTGAGGACCACAGTTAAGAGTTTGCCGGTGATCAAACCCTGGTATGAGCGCAAGGACTTAATCAAACAGTACGAGGTTATTGTGAGCAGTGTTTACGATCCTCAACTCATCAGTAAGGTCGAGGATGTGAACATCGCCGAGATTGAGATCAATCGCAACTGCAATCTCAATTGCGTCATGTGCAATGCCGCCCTTTCCACCCGACCGCAATTCAATATGGATCTCGAATTATTCGAGCATGCGGTGAAATACACGAAGGGGCAGCCAACTGGACATACAGCTCTCCATACCATCGGAGAGCCTTTAATGAACAAGAATCTTGAGCGGTATTTCGAAATTCTTCGCAAGCATGGTGTGAAGATCCAACTCTCCACCAACGGCTTGATCCTCCACAAACACATCGACCTGTTGATCGACTACTCCGACATCATCTGGGAGCTGCGGTTTTCGATTGACGGCGCATCGAAAGAAACTTACGAAATGATTCGCCGCGGTGGAGACTGGGATCGCCTCATAACGAATATGGAGATGTTCCGTGAGAAAACCCTGAAAGATAAGCCATTCAAGCGGGTACGGATCGGGTCCATCGTCAGTCAGGACGTCCAGCATGAGATGGGGCATCACATGAAGTTCTGGAGCCGCTATGTCCCCATGGACATGATCGATCTGAACCTCGTCAGCGGGCTCTCTCCGGATAATACTTACTTTTTGACGCGGAGCATTCTGAAGAAACATGTCCAGCCCTGGCCGCCGTGTTACATGCTCTTCTCATCGACCTTGCACATATTGAATGACGGCAGTGCCACCGCGTGCTGTCGAGACTATAACGGCGATCTTGTCTACGGCAATATTCGAGACAACACGCCCGAAGAACTGATCAATTGCCAAAACGTGCTGGAGCTTCGACGTCAACATCTTGAAAATCGCATCCCCAAGAGCTCGCTGTGCGCGAACTGCCTGTGCGTCGACCCAACCGTATCCCAGCTATTCAAGCTCTTCGTCTCCGGACTGGTGAAACATTTCTCGGACGATTGGGAGGTCCCCAGGATGCAGGCCCGCTTTGATGAGTTTTTTGCGATGTTCATGGATGGTATTCCCGACCGGGAACAGTTCTCCACGCTCGTTCGCGGGTAGAGTTCAAACCATCGGGACCACAGGTCTCGCTCGGACCAAACCCTGCACCAGCCAACCGGCCTTCTACACTGGCGGCAGCGCGTCCACAACCGGCACGCCGGGAGGCGGCGTGAATTGGAAAATGCCCGGTGAGAGGTGCGCGTTGGGCTGTTCGCCGGTGAACGTGAAACGCGTCAGCGCGCCATCCGTCTCTTCAATCTCGATGGCCGTGATCGCTCCATCGGCGGTGACGGTCAAGGTGAGTCGACGCACCCGCTTTTGCTGGCCCTTGGGTTGGCCGGTCAGCGCGAACTGCCCGTTACGCGCCGGCGTCATCTCCAGATGATCGAGCTCTTTCTCCAGTTCGGTATGGCCAAGCAGAAAGCGCAACGGAGAACGAAGATCGTCTAGCTCCTTCGCAGGGATCCGTTGCACCTTCGGGTCGCCACGCGAGTAGAACCACGCATACTTGCCATCGAGCAGGAAGAGCTTGCCGGGTGGTTCGCTGTACTCCCACTTCATCCGCCCGGGCTTGAGCAAGAATAGAGTGCCGCTTTCGGTGCGGCTTATTCCCAGCCCCTCGTAGCTCTCGCTAAATCGCGACTCCAGCGAATGGAGCTGGTTGTAATGGTGGTCGACGCGCGCGGCCACGTCGTGAACGCTCAGGTCCTCGGGAGGTGGCGCAGGTGCAGCGCCAGCGGAGAGAAATGTTGCCAAAAGCAACAAAGCTAAACAAGTGATGAATTTTCTTCTCCGGTGCCGACTCCGGAAGAAACAGCTTTCCATCCTCGCTGCCGGAAACACGGCCGGACCAGAAAGCCCGAATTGAATGCGCAGGCTTGGATCGATCGATTGGGTCATTGCACCATCTGGGTGCAGTTGGTGCCGCCGCTGGGGTCGGCCTTCATGGCCCCGCCCGATTCCAGGCAAAAGCCGCGATCGCCGGTCTTCCCGGGAGTAGCCGGAACAGCGGTGGCCGTGTAGCTCGTGATGCGGTCTGTATTGTTCACGTTCACCTTGGTGCAATTTCCGATAGTGAAGATGTACCCGGATTTAATGCCCGTGGCGAGCTCGCCGTTGATCACACCGGCAGCCGTCGCACTCGGCGGAGCGGAGGCGGTTTCGCCGCCCAATGCCTGCAGGCTGCACGCGTATCCGTTCGTGGGATACGTGGACTCATACATCGATTCTGCTTCCTGAATCGTCTGCAGCGACTTTTGCGCCGAAAGCTCATTGGCATGCTTGCGAATCTTGCCCGCAGTGGGAATCGCCACCAGCATCAGGATCAGGATGATCGAAATAACGATCAGCAGCTCCATCAATGTGAAGCCGCTCTCTCCGGCGGTAAAAGACCTTTTCCCAGACGTCCTGTTCGGCTGTATTTCTCCGCGCACGCCGCGCCGATTGCTACACATCAAGAACTTGCATTTCATGGGATCCCATTGCCTCACGAAGCAGGCCGGCACACCGGCCCTTCCGACAAAATCGTATACCGTATGGACGCGGAAGGGAAATAAGACGCTCAAAGGCAGCCTTTCATCAGTCAGCCATGAGCTTTCAGCTTCGGCTCCGCCATCGGATGCTGCTCCGCCTCACTTTTGATCTAGAGGTCGTAGGAAAAGCTAACAGCTGAAAGCTGACGGCTGAAGGCTGTCTCTCAACACACCAGCTTCGCGCGGTTCAGCTTGATGCCGTCGAGGCGGCCGAGCAGGGTCACCGCAATGCGGTCCGGATCAAAGAGGCGCTGTGCCATTTGCTGCACCTGCGCCGCGTCCACCGCATCGATCCGCGCCGTGATCTCTTCCACGCTGAAGAACTGCTGGAAATACATCTCCTGGCGCGCCAGGTTGGCCATGCGGGAGTTGGAACTCTCCAGCCCCATCAGGATGTTGCCCTTCAACTGGTCTTTGGCGCGGGTTAGCTCTTCATCGCCCAGTGGAATCTGTTTCAGGTTGCGGAATTCAGCCAGGATCAGGCTGATCACTTCGAGTGCCTTGCCGGCCGACGTCCCGGCGTAGATGCAGAGGGTACCCGTATCCCGATACGGGTTCAGGTCGGAGTAGATCGAGTAGGCCATCCCGCGCTCTTCGCGGATGGTCTGAAACAGCCGCGAACTCATCCCGCCCCCGAGCACCGTGTTGAGAATGAGCGTGGTGTAACGATTGTCGTCCGTGATCGGCGGAGCAGGCACCCCGAGGCAGATCTGTACCTGTTCAAGCGCCTTCTTGTTGCGGAGCAGAATGCGGGCGCTGGCCTCCGGTGCCTTCTGCTCCAGGATTGCGGGACCGGATGTCAAGCCGGAAAACTTCTGCGCAATCGCTTCGGCAAACTGATCGTGGTCCAGGTTGCCGGCCGCGGAGACGACCATGTTCCCGCCATGAAAACTGTCGTTGTGGTATGCGAATAACTTCTCCTGGTCGAGTTTCGCCACCGTAGCCGAGGTGCCGAGAATGGGCTTGCCGAGGGGATGGTCCTTCCAGAAACTTTGGGTGAAGAGCTCGTGAACCAGGACATCCGGGTTATCTTCGTCGATCTTTATCTCTTCCAGGATCACGCCCCTCTCGCGCTCAATCTCAGTGGAGGCGAACACCGGGTTCAGCACCAGGTCGGCCAGCACGTCGAGCGCGATCGGCACGTGTTCAGCCAGAGACTTTACGTTGAAGCAGATCGTCTCTTTGCCTGTAAAGGCGTCCAGGTTCCCCCCGATCGAATCCATTTCGCGGGCGATGTGCTGGGCAGAACGGGAGCGCGTGCCCTTGAAAAGCATGTGCTCGACAAAGTGGGAGATTCCGTTCGTCTCCGCGGGCTCGCAACGCGAACCGGACTTGATCCACACCCCCATCGCGACAGAGCGGAGGTGTTCCATCCGTTCCGTCAGAACGGTCAGGCCATTCGGCAATACGGTGCGGCGAAGATTTCTCTCGGTGTTCATTGTGTTCTATTCAATTCGAAGTTAAGCCGAAGGGACTCGGGTTGCTTGGGACAGCTGTGGCCTGAAAAATGAGATGCATCCAGAGGCCGATACGGCAGCGGGGCTGCATGGGAAACAGAAATGTTCTATGCTGGGCCCAGCTATGACCGCTCAATCCACCCAACTTGTACGATTAGACACCAACGGCCCCCCGGATGGAAGCCGCAGGCCCCTCTTCGGGCTGAATGCGGAGGCTCTTGGGGCTTGTCTGGTTGAGATGGGCGAGCCAAAATGGCGGGGACGTCAGATCTCAGAAGCTATTTATCAACAGAGAGTTATAGACTTAAGTGAAATCACTACATTATCTAAATCTCTCCGCCAGAAGCTGACCGCCGAAGGCTGGGAGGTCGCCCGGCCTAGGATCGCCCAGACCTTTACCTCCATCGACGGCACCGAGCGTTACCTGGTCCAAGGGCAGAGTCCTGACGTCCAGACTGTTGAAGCCGTGTGGATGCCCGAGGGAGACGGCGGCGAAGCCGGCGACGGAACCGACTCAGCTAGCCCGGCTATGAATGCCAAGGCCGCAAGCGGCGAGCCCGAGAAGAGCTGGAGCCGCGCCACCATCTGCGTTTCAAGCCAGGTGGGCTGTGCCGTCAACTGCCAGTTCTGTTTGACCGCCAAACTTGGTTTGCAGCGCAACCTCATCGCGGGCGAGATTGCCGGGCAGGTCGTGTCGATCCTCGATCGCCACAGTGTGCAGGTCGGCAAGGATCGCGTGAATCTGGTCTTCATGGGAATGGGCGAGCCGTTCCTCAACTACGACAATTTCATGGCCGCGGTGCGCTTGCTGGTGGAGGAGGTCGGACTCAGTCCGCAACGAATGACCGTGTCGACTTCGGGCATTGTGCCGGGCATCGAGCGGTTTGCTGAGGAACCGCCGGAGGTGCGCCCCAAGCTCGCCATCAGCCTCAACGCACCCAATGACGCCGTTCGCGGTGAGATCATGCCCATCAACCGCAAGTGGCCCATTGGGGCTGTGATGGATGCGGTGCGACAGGTGAAGCTGCGCTCCCACGAGCGGGTGACGTTTGAATACGTCCTGCTCGGAGGAGTCACAGACCGCCCGCGGCACGCCGCCGAGGTGGCTCGGCTTGTGAAGCGGACGGGTCTGCCAGCCAAAGTCAACCTGATTGCCTGGAACCCAGGACCGGGGATCGCCTACACAATGCCGCAAGCTGTGGACGTCGACTCGTTCCGGCGAACTCTCGTCAATGAGGGTGTGCCAGTGTACGTGAGACGGCCGCGCGGTCGTGACATATTCGCAGCCTGCGGACAATTGAAGCGCACGGTGGACGACACTCGGATGAGCTGAGGTCGTTAATCCTCGTGGACTGCGGACTGTCCCAGCATCAGCAGGGCGGCGGTGACGCCCCCGGAAGAATGCCGAACCACGCTCTCTTCGCTGGCAAAGTCGCCGGCAATGCAATGCACGCCCAACGCCTCAATGCGATCGATGTCCGCCACGATGGGGGCTGCACCTTCGGCCGCGTACCGCGTCAGAGTCTCCGCCGAAAACGGTGCCGTGTTGACAATCGCGTAGTCGAAGATGGGTGCGCGGGTGTGATCGTAGATGCGCTCGATATGCTGTGAGGCAGTGAGCCCCAGGCTCTCATTCGCCTGCGTCATCAGGTTGCAGACGAAGACCCGCACGCCGCGCGCATTGGCTATGGCAGTCGGAATTCCCTGGACCAGCAGGTTGGTAATGAGCGAAGTGTAGAGCGAGCCGGGTCCCACCGTGATCAGATCGGCGCGTTCGATGGCGTCCAGTGTTTCCGGTACAGCCGCGGCGTCAGGCGGCTCGAGCATCAACTCGGCAATGTGCTTGCGACTGGCGGTGATCTTGGTTTCGCCGCGCACCAGCGAGCCGTCATCCATGCGCGCCACCAAGGTTGCATTCGCGGTGGTTACGGGATAAATGCTGCCTCGAGTCGCCAGAATTTTCGATGCCAACTGGATGGCGTGCGCAAAATCCCCCGTAATCTCAGTCAATGCCGCGACAAACAGATTGCCGAAACTATGCCCATCCAAACCGTTCCCTGAGCGAAAGCGATAGGCGAACAGGCGGGCGAGCAGGTCCTCTTCCTCGCACAAGGCCACCATGCAGTTGCGCAGGTCGCCAGGGGGCAGCATGTTGAAGTCCTTGCGCAAGCGCCCGGATGAGCCTCCGTCGTCGGTCACCGTCACGACCGCAGCCAGGTTGGCGATGATGGACGGCTCGACGCCCGGCAGGCCCGGCACGCTCACATGGCGGCGAAACCCGCGCAGCAGAGTGGAAAGCCCCGTGCCTCCGCCGATGGCAACAACCCGCAAGGGTCGCATCGTGCCTCCATAGCCGTTGCTGGAGGAAACCGATGAGCTCGAAATCAAGGAAGCTGTATTCGCAGTGACTGGATTCACAGTACGTCTTGGGGCGTAGTCTTCAAACTCGACACTCTCGCCCTACGGAATCTCAGGATACAGCAACTCCGTGAACCGGGGGTCGTCTACCATGCCTTGAAAGTCGTTGTCGGACCGCGCCTGGAGGCGATTTTTCGGGTTCAGCTCGATTGCCTTCGAGAGGTTGTCAAGGCAGCTCTGTGCGCGTCCCGTGATGGAGTCAAGCACCGCCAGCCCGTAGTAGGCATAGTCGGCTTGAGGATGGTCGCTGAGGATGCTCTTGAGTTCGCTTGCTGATTCCTCGAAATACCCGGCGTTCAACTGCGACACGGCATAGTCGAAGCGCTCCTCCGGAGTGAGGAACTTCAAGCCGGTCTTCTCCAACTGTTTCCGGCAGGTATGCATATACATTCTGCATCGTTCCACGATCTCGAAGGGCGCAGTGGGAAGCATCTTCTCAAAGGCGGTCAGCGCCCTCTCGTACTTTCCCTGCTGCACCAGTTGTACGGCAGTCTGGTAATGCTGAAAGACTTGCGCAGTTGCCGTGGACGAGTGACCGCTGGACTTGGCGGTGAGTGTGGGAGCTTTCTTGCGGGCTTCCGCTGTAGATCGGACCTCTTGCGTCATGTTTTTGCCAAGGGCTTGCCTTCTCAGAGCACCGGGCTGAGCTCAAATGTCCGGCTCAGCACTGTGCGCCCCAAGAATGCGCTGCTTGAGCCACCTTTATACGCACAACCCCGTTTCACGTCAATGGGGAGCTCGTGAGGAGGGGGTTATTGCCCTGCGTCCTGCCTCTGACTCCCATAAATTGCAGGATTCAATGATGGGTCGTTATACATCTTCAACTGGCGGTAAATTTTGAACCGCCGTGTGCCGGCCAGTGTTTCACGCCACAGCGAATCCAGGCAGGCGGCAAGGTCGGCGCGCTGTTCTTCCAGGATGGTGAGTCGCTCGCGATTGCGTTCCCCGTGGCCATCGGGAGCGCTGACGCGTTCGGCCTCCTCGCGGGTATGAAAGATCTTCAGCGCGAGAATGGAGAGCCGGTCAATCATCAGGCCCGGCGACTCGGAGTGCAGCGGAGATTGCGCGGCCGGCAGAGCCTGGGGTGCAAGCCATTCGAGCAAGGCTCGATCCAGTTCTTCTGTCTGGTCGTTGCGGAACTGATTGGCGCGGTCGATACGGCGTTTCACTCCAGCCACGGCTGCATCGCTCGCGCCGGGTGCCCGGGCCTCGTCTTCAATGTGCCATAGGTCGAAGTTAGCCCGATGATGGCGGGCGACCGAGGACAACCAGACCCTGACGGCGCCGGGCCCAGTGGCGGACTTCCATGTCTCAACCCCCATGGGCGCCTCCGCTTCCGCAATTTCGGGTTCCAGATGCCACCCACGGGTCAGGCTGTCATGCAGGTTGACGATCGCGTTTGCTGAAAGCATGAGGGTCCAGTCCTTGAAGAGCCACGAGGCGGCATCGTTCCAGGCTCTATGGTAGAACTATCCTCAACTCGGGGTCCAACAACAGCGGCAGGGCAATCCACGGATACAATTTGTTGACATAACCGGTTCCGGTTTCTATCGCGCGGGAGGCGCAACGGTCGCTAACCCCGCACTTCAGCGTGGGTGGAGGCCGCCAAAAGCCAGTTAGCCCCCTAGGGGCGGCGTAAGCTTGGTGAGATTTTTTTCTCCGTAGATAAAGAGCCTTTCACTTCGTCGGCAAAGCAACCGAATCGTGGAAACACTCAAGGGAGTCGCATGACCGATACAATCCAGCGGATTCTCTGCATTTCAAGCTACGAAAAGGGCCAGGACTTCATGCGCCAGTGTGCGGAAATGGGTGTGATGCCGACGCTGCTGACCTGTGGACAAGCTCCACAATGCCGATTGGCCGCGTGAGGCCCTCGAAGACATAGTCTTGATGCCCGAAGGCCTGACCAGGGAGCAGATTCTCAATACCGTTTCCTGGATGTCGCGCGGAAGGCGCTTCGACCGGGTCATCGCTCTCGACGAGTTCGATCAGGAGACCGCGGCGGCGATTCGAGAGCACACCCGTCTCCCCGGAATGGGGATCAGTGTTGCCGCCTGTTACCGCGACAAGCTGGCCATGCGGATCAGTGCGCGCGACATGGGATTTCTCGTCCCTGAATTTTGCCCCGTGCTCAACTACGACCAACTCCGCGAATACATGGCCCGCACCGAGCCGCCCTGGCTGCTCAAGCCGCGCGCTGAAGCGTCGGCTCTCGGCATTCGCAAGATTCATGAGCCCGAAGCAATTTTGGCGCACGCTCGACTTGCTGGGCGACGAGCAAAGCCATTTCCTGCTCGAGCAGTTTGTACCCGGCGATATCTTCCACGTCGATTCGATTGTGAGCGATGGCAATGTGGTGTTCGCAGCCGTTCATCAATACGGCCGTCCACCCATGCAGGTGATGCATGAGGGGGGTGTATTTACCACCCGCACCGTCGATCGCAGCAGCCACGATTCGCAGCAGTTGACCGCATTGAATGAGCGGCTCGCTCCATCGCTCGGCCTGGTGCGCGGCATCACCCACGCGGAATACATTCGTGCGCACGCTGATGGGCGCTACTATTTTCTTGAGATTGCGGCTCGAGTAGGCGGCGCCTTCATTTCGGATCTGGTCGAAGTTGCAACCGGAGTGAACCTGTGGCGGGAGTGGGCCCGCCTGGAGGTGGCCGACCTGCGCGGCGAGACCTATACGCTTCCTGAGATTTCCGAGAACTACGCGGGCAGCGTGCTGTGCCTGGCCAAAACGGCTGAGCCCGACACCACCGGCTTCGACGCCCCAGAGATCGTGGTGCGCATGAAAAAGCACCACCACGCTGGGCTCATTGTGCGGTCTCACCAGCCGGATCGGGTAAGGGAATTGCTGGAGCAGTATGGCACGGAGTTTGCCGAGCGCTTTCTTGCCAAATTGCCGCCCCCGCTCAAGCCAACCGCGTAAAGCTCCTTCAGGCAACTTCAACGCGTCATGGGGCAATCTCAAAGCTATCCCGGCAATCCATAGATCGGAGATCGTGATGAACCTGACCGAAAATCCCGAGATTGTTACCTGGCCTGAAACCCACTATGTCTTCGTTGAGAAAATCGGCCCCTTTATGCAGACCGCCAGCCAAGCCTGGCAAACTGCACATTCCTTTGCGCCTGCGCTCGCTCAGCACAACCAACTCCTCCGCTATATGAGCCTCTACAAGGTTGGACCGAAGATCTACCGGGCCGGCTTTGGTTTAAGCGCTCCTCCGGTTGAACTTCCCGAAGGCCTTGCCTATGAGCTGTTTAGGGGAGGCAAGTACTGCCGTTTCGTTCTCACCGGGCCTTACAGCGACCTTCCCAAGGCTTCCGGGCGCGTCTTCGAAATCGCGACCCAGAAGAAAATCCCGCAACGGGAAGACTTCAATATCGAGAATTACACAAACAACCCCCAAACCACCCCGGAAGATCAATTGGTTACCGAGATTCTCATCCCGACCGCTTGAGACCTTCGCCGGCTAAGCTCGCCGCGCTGTTGAAGGCATCAACATGTGTTGTATGTCTCGGTACTTAAGGGCCCAAACTGAGTCCCCTGCAGTGGTACGGCCACTCTGCAAGGTGACTATAATCACATTGAGTGGAAGACGAGTGAAAGTTGAGCTCCTTCCAGAATTTACCGGAAGGGAATCCCGCCAAATGGCGACAGGAGACCTGGCCCTGGGTCAAGAACGGGGCGCTTTGAGCACGCATCCAACAGTCATTAATGATTTCAGCATTATCGTAGCAACGGTGAACGGGTCCGGCTCGCAATCCGCCAATAGCGTTCTGCTGAAAAGCATCTTCGGAATGGGTGTCCCCGTCAGCGGGAAAAACCTTTTCCCCTCAAACATCGCCGGACTTCCCACCTGGTACACCATCCGCGCCAGCAAAGATGGTTATGTGGCCCGCAAGCGTGGCTCACAAATCCTGGTGGCACTGAACCCCGAAACATCAAGACAAGACATGCTGGAGCTGGACGCCGGCGGTGCGGCCATCTATGAGGAGAAAGAAAACCTCAAGCAATTTCGCGACGACGTAGCCTGCTACCCGGTCCCCTTCGATAAGATCACGGCCGCCATTTGCCCCGAGGCCAAGCTCCGCAAGCTGGTCAAGAACATGGTCTACGTCGGAGTCTTGGCCCAGTTGCTCTCCATCGATCTCAGTGTCGTCGAGAGCGGCCTGCGCAAGCAGTTCGCCAAGAAACAGAAGGTCTTCGACCTCAACTTCGGCGCCGTCAAGGCAGGCTTCGATTACGCACAGGAAAAGCTCCCCAAGCAGGACCCCTACTTCATCGAGCGGATGAATCAGACCGCAGGCAAGATCATCATCGACGGCAACGCCGCCTGCGGTATGGGTGCTGTCTTCGCCGGTGTCACGGTCGTCGCCTGGTACCCGATTACTCCGTCAACCTCGCTCATTGAAGCCACCACCGACCTGCTCAAGAAGTTCCGCGTTACCCCTGAGGGCAAGGCCACCTTCGCCGTGATCCAGGCGGAAGACGAACTCGCCGCCATCGGCATGGTGCTGGGCGCAGGCTGGGCTGGCGCGCGCTCTATGACCTCTACCTCGGGTCCTGGCATTTCACTTATGTCGGAATTCGCCGGCCTCGGCTACTTTGCCGAAATTCCCGGCGTCATCTTCGACGTGCAGCGCTCCGGTCCCTCCACAGGTATGCCCACGCGCACCTCGCAGGCCGACCTGCTCTCGACAGCGTTCCTCTCCCACGGCGACACCAAGCACGTCGTTCTGCTGCCGGGTTCCGTGAAGGAATGTTTCGAGATGAGCTATGCGGCCTTCGATCTCGCCGAGCGCCTGCAAACGCCAATCTTCGTGCTGAGCGATCTAGATCTCGGCATGAACAACTGGATGTCCGAGCCGTTTACCTATCCAGAAAAACCGCTCGACCGAGGCAAGGTGCTTACCGCGGAAGATCTGAACCGCCTGGGTGGCTTCGCCCGCTATCGCGATGTCGACGGCGACGCTATCGGATGGCGCACGCTGCCCGGAACTCCTCATCCCAAGGCCGCCTACTTCACACGGGGTTCAGGCCACAATGATGCCGCCGGATATACCGAAAGGCCCGACGAGTACCAGGAAGTCATGGACCGCCTGACCCGCAAGTTCGAGAACGCGCGCAAGCTTGTTCCCCCACCGGTGGTGGTCAAGGACGGCAAGTCGAAGGTCGGTTTTATCGCCTACGGAACCACCGACTTCGCACTGCGCGAGAGTCTCGACCAGATCAAAAAGGAATACGGCAAGGACGTAGATTACCTCCGCATCCGCGCTTATCCCTTTGCGCACGAGATTCACGACTTCGTCGCCTCGCATGAGAGGGTCTACGTCGTCGAACAGGATCGCGATGCGCAACTGGCCAGTCTGCTCAAGCTCGATCTGCCTGCTGACCAGGTCGTCAAACTGCGCAGCATTCTCTTTTATAACGGGCTGCCGATCGACGCCCGTTCCATCACCGACGAATTCGTCACAAAGGAGGGCCTGTAAATGGCAACCGCAACCTCAAACGCACCAGGCCCCAAGCTCAACCACATCGGCCTCCCGGTAATTGAATATCGCGGCGGCAAGTCGACGCTCTGCGCCGGCTGCGGCCACAACGCCATCTCTGAACGCATCATCGACGCCATGTTTGAGATGGGCGTTCAGCCCGAACGCGTTATGAAGATGAGCGGCATCGGCTGCTCGTCAAAGAGCCCGGCCTACTTCATGAGCCGGTCGTTCAGCTTCAACAGCGTGCACGGGCGCATGCCTTCCGTCTCCACCGGGGCAATCCTCGCCAACCACACGATGAAAATGCTGGGCGTCTCCGGCGACGGCGACACGGCCTCCATCGGCATGGGTCAGTTCGTTCACCTCATGCGCCGCAATCTCCCGATGATTTACATCATCGAAGATAATGGCGTCTACGGACTTACCAAGGGTCAGTTCTCCGCCACCGCCGACATCGGTTCCAAGCTCAAGACCGGCATCGTCAACGATCTGCCCGCCATCGACACCTGCGCGCTCGCCATTCAACTCGGCGCCACGTTCGTCGGTCGTTCGTTCTCTGGCGACAAGAAGCAGTTGCTCTCGATGCTCAAAGCCGCCATCGCCCACAAGGGCACGGTGATGCTCGACGTCATCAGCCCCTGCGTCACCTTCAACGATCACGAAGGCTCCACCAAGAGCTACAAGTTCATGCAGGAAAACGACGAGCCCATCAATGAAATCGGCTTCGTCGCCAGCTTCGATGAGATCGATGTCGATTACAACTCGGGCGAAGTCTATGAAGTGGAGATGCACGACGGCTCCAGTCTCCGCCTTCGCAAACTCCACGAGGACTACAATCCCACTGACAAGGCCAACGCGGTCCGTACCCTCATGGAAGCCCACGAAAATGACGAAGTCCTCACCGGCGTCTTCTACATCAACACCGAGAAGCCGACCTTCATCGACCAGCTCAACATTGTCGACGAGCCCCTCGGCACGCTGCCCGAATCGCTCACCCGGCCGCCCAAATCCGCGCTCGATGCTCTCATGAACAACTTGAAATAGCGGGGTCGCCTTGCCACAAAAAGCCCCGCCATTGTGGGGCTTTTTGCTTTCCAAAATCCGTGCATTACACTGCTGCTGAAGGGCTCGGAGAGACAGTCGTGTCACCAGAAAAGGGAATCATCTGCGCGTATGTCAATGCATTCAATCGAGGCGATCTTGAAGGCGTCTGCAAACTCTTCGCCCCGGATGCACAGATCTGGGGCGTGCTGGGGTTTGGAACTCTCCAAGAGGCTCGCCCCGTATGGAGAGATCTGATCGACTGCCTTCAGATCCAGCTTACCGTCGACGCAGTCATCGCTGAAGGATGCGCCGTTGCGGTTCGCTACACAGAACGGGGTAAGTCGGTCCGCGCATTCCGCGGTGGCGGACCCACAAACAAGACCTATGAATTGCTGGCCATGGAATGGTTTGAGATCAAAGACAATCTGATCCAACGTCTCTGGGGAATACGTGATTCAGCCTCCCAGGCTCGCCAGCTCGGCTTCCAGCAGTAAGAAACTCTCGACTCCGTCGCGCAAGAGAAAGCCCCACCCGCCGGGTGAGGCTTGTCTCCTTCGCACGTCCTACGGGGACTGTACGTTACGCCGCCCTCTTCCCCACAATTCCATTAGGGTCGAGGACGTACTTCTTCGCCGCGCCGTGATCAAAATCCTTGTATCCCTTCGGCGCGTCATCCAGCCCGATCACCGTCGCGTTCACGATCTTCGCGATCGGCAGCCGGTCGTGCAGAATAGCCTGCATCAGTTGCCGGTTGTAGCGGAGCACTGGCGCTTGTCCGGTGTGGAAGTGCAACGCCCGCGACCATCCCTTGCCAAACCGGATCTGCAGCACCCCATGCTTCGCATCTTCGCTCGCTGCGCCCGGATCTTCCGTCACATAGAGGCCCGGAATGCCAACTCCTCCGGCCACAAACGTGATGTCCATCAACCCATTCAATACTGCCGCAGGAGCAGGCTTGTTGGGATCGCCGTGACTGCTCGCCTCAAATCCGACGGCATCGATCGCCCCATCCACCCATGGCTCGCCGGTTATCTGCTCAACCTGCTCGGTGAGGTTATCGTGTTTGCCCACGTCGATCGTTTCGTAGCCCATCTTCTTGGCATGGGCCAACCGCTCGGGATTTTTGTCGCCCACAATGATGACCGCCGCGCCCAGAATGTAACTGGATGCCGCCGCCGCCAATCCCACCGGACCGGCTCCAGCAATGTAGACGCTCGAGCCGACGCCGATGCCGGCCGTGGTCGCTCCGTGAAAACCGGTGGGCAGAATGTCGGACAACATGGTCAGATCCTTGATCTTTTCCATGGCCTGTTCTTTGTCGGGAAACTTAAGCAGGTTAAAGTCCGCATAGGGGACCATCACATACTGTGCCTGCCCGCCAACCCAGCCGCCCATGTCCACGTAGCCATACGCGCCTCCTGGCTGCTTGTCATTTACGTTCAGGCACACATGCGTATTGCGCTCACGGCACGCCCGGCAGCGCCCACAGGCGATGTTGAACGGAACCGAAACCAGGTCGCCCTTGTCGATGAACAAAACGTCCGAGCCCTTTTCGATCACTTCTCCCGTGATCTCGTGGCCCAGAACAATGCCTTTCGGCGCAGTTGTCCGCCCTCGCACCATGTGTTGATCCGATCCGCAGATGTTGGTCGTCACCACCCGCAGGATCACTCCATGTTCGATCTTCCGTCCGTGTGGGTCTTCAAATTTTGGAAATGGAATTGATTCGACGTCCACTTCTCCCGGACCTTCGAAAATGACACCGCGATTTTCTGCCATGATTGAGACTCCTGTTTTTCTGTTAGTTGATCGCCTGGATCACTCGGGCGCTTATCCTTGAAAGGCCGCAGCAGCCGCTTCCGCAACTGCCTGGTCCTGTTTGCCTAAGCCGCCGCTCACCCCCACGGCTCCCACCACTTCTCCACCGTGTTTTAGCGGCACGCCACCGGCAAAAATCATGACCCGCCCGTGATTTGAAGTATGAATGCCAAAGAACTGCTCGCCGCTCTGCGAGTTTTCAGCAAGCCCTTTTGTTTCTGTATCGAATGCGCGCGCAGTGAATGCTTTGTTGATCGCAATGTTGATGCTCCCGATCCACGCGCCATCCATCCGCTCAAACGCCACAAGATTGGTGCCCGCATCCACCACCGCGATATTCATCGCCACTCCGATATCCTTGGCTTTCTCCTGGGCGGCCCGGATCACCTTTCTTGCCGCCTCCAGCGAAACTCCCAATGCCTTTCTTTCTGCTGTCGCTGTTGCCATGCATTCCTCCTGAGCGCAAAAGTCTTCGAGGTCGCTCGAAGCACGTGCCAAACGCTCCCGGCCTTTACGATGCCCTGATTCGGCGAGGGTTTGCCTTGCGAATTACGTCCATTTCCACTCCAAAACAAGCGCGGAATTCTCCCCGCACATTAGCGCCATTGCTTCAACCAAAAAGAAGCTGCGCGCCTTGTCGAGGGCAAAAACAAATTGTCTCTTTATATGGGATCGTGCGATTGGCGGGGAGCCCGCCGAGAAAGTCTCAGTCAAAGAAAAAGCCGATCTGTCCTTGGCGAACAGCCCGGCTGATTTAAATCGCAATGCTTGATTCGAATTGCTTGAGGCGCTGCTCTATGCGTGCGTCGGATTGATCCGCACACCCATCTCGTTCAGCTTTTCCCGCGCCTGCGCCGCCTCCGGCGTCTGCGGATGCCGTTGGATGAGCGCGCGCAATTCATGCACGCCCGCGTCGCGCCGGCTCAGTTTCAGTAGCGCGAGACCCTTGTGCAGTTGCGCCGCCGGAGCCTTGGCATTGCCGCTGAAGCCTTCCAGCACCGCGTTGTAGTTCTTTACGGCTTCATCGTAATTCCCGCCGCGGTAGGCGATTTCGCCCAGGTAAAACTGGGCCGAACCTGCCATGTCGTCCATCGGGTAGTAGTGAATCACATCCTGAAATTCGCCCACGGCGAGCTTGTATCGTGCCGCGTTGTAGTCGCTTACGGCTGCCTGAAATGTCTGCTGCAGGGGTGGCGTCTGATTCATTGCAGGCCC
The DNA here is from genome assembly GCA_963800145.1 of uncultured Acidobacteriaceae bacterium. Classification (GTDB taxonomy): domain Bacteria; phylum Acidobacteriota; class Terriglobia; order Terriglobales; family Acidobacteriaceae; genus Telmatobacter. The sequence goes on from CAWCZX010000003.1 coordinate 2,436,440, forward strand.
CGACGCCCCTCCTGGGCCAGGGCCCGCGGATCCGTCACCCGGCGCCGGCGCTCCACCGGCGGGAGGCGCCGCCTGTTGCGGGTTCTGGATATTCCCCAACTGGCTCTGCATATCCTGAACAGTCTTCTCCAGCTTGGCGATGCGCGTCTTCAACTCGTCAACCGAGTCGTTCAGCGATTGAACCTGGCCGGCGTTGGCGTCGAGCTTCCCGCTGATCGCTTCGTTCTCAGCGTTCATCTTCTGCTGCAGCGCGGTCACCGTCCCGTTCATCTGCACCGCCTGGTCCGACGTTTGTTGCGCCAGGTTCTGCAATACGGCAAAGCGCGTATCCATCGTGGTCTGCAGCCGCTGCACCATGTCCAGCAGTTGCTGCACCTGGGTCTGCAGTTGAATGATTTCCTTTGACGCTGCATGCGCGCGAACCGGCATGCTGCTTAACATCGTGGCGAGCACCGCCGTTGCGAGAAAACGATTGCGAATTTTGCGTGTCATCTGCATCTTCCATCCATCAAAAACTGATTATATTTTACAGGTTTGCAGCGTTCCCGCAGAAAGAGAGTGTCCCAGGTCCGGTCCGCGGCGGCGGAAGACCTGGGACATTTGGAAGACCCACCCAGACAATTCGAGCGGTTGCGCCAATCTCCGTCTGCGATCGACGGTTAATTGGATGCTGCGTTCTACTGATCGATCGAGAATCCGGCGCGGCGATTCTGCTGCCAGCAAGCCTCGGTCGATTCTGAGCAGAACGGCTTCTCTTTGCCGTAGCTGATCACGCGGATGCGATCGGCAGCAACGCCGGCCGTGACCAGCGCGCTCTTTGCGGCGGTGGCGCGATTCTGCCCTAACGCCAGGTTGTATTCGTCCGAGCCGCGCTCGTCGCAGTAGCCGCCAATCACGATCTTGATATTCGGATGGCTCGCCAAATACGACGCATCGTGCGAAAGCGTGGCCTGTGCGTCACTGCGCACGTCATACGAGTCGTAATCGAAGAAGATGTCCTGAACATTGGCCTTGAACTCCTCTTCTGCCGACATCGTGTTCGATGGCACCGCGACCGCAGGCGGCGCATTCACCGTCACATGCGCTGTCGCGTCTGCTGTCCCGCCCTCACCACGCGCAACGATGTGGTACGTCGTCGATTCCGATGGCGTAACCGTCTTCACACCTGTCGTGGGTACTTCGCCAATGCCGTCGATGGCCACTGAGGTGGCATCCGTCGAGCGCCAGTTCAGCACCACTTGGTCTCCGGCAGAGATCGAGTCCGGTGTCGCCGTAATCTGCACGGTGGGCGCGGGCGCTGTTGCCGGCGGGGCCATCGGAGGTGGTGGAAGTGGCTTCTTCTTCTTGCAACCGCCAGCGGCAACCAAAACGGCAAGAAGTGCAACAGGCAAAAGGGTTTTAACAAGTCGATTACGTCGGTTCAATGCGAGCTCCTCCTGTGATTTAAGCGCATCTTTTCAAGGACTCAACCATTCTATGACTCAGACCATCCATCCCGTGCCGCGTTGCAAGTTCGCACGTCAGTCCATTCCGTTTATGGTCGATCGCTAATCTCTGCGCAGTTTTGGGCCGGCTCCGATTCGGTCAAATGCGGTGCCGCGCGCCGTTTAGTTCCTTCTCCAGAGCGCGCATCGCGCGGTGAAATTTGGGAACCTGAAATAATAATGCAGTAGGATGACACCCTCCGCATCGCCTCTTTGTGCGGGAGTATCCTCCGGATTACCGGGGTTCACTTCCAGCTCCAGTTCGGCATGAAGTTATTCCCCGTGTGCGTCAGCTCGTGCTGATCGGTGCCGTCGGCCAGCATCGTCCATATCTGCGTGCGTCCGCCGACCTGCCGCTCAAACACAACGTGCCGCACATCCGGTGACCACGAAGGATAGTCGTTGCTGCCCGCATCGTGGGTCAGTTGTTCCCAGCGCATCGTGGCCACATCCATCACGTAGATGTCCTGCCCGCCGGGTGCTCCTGGACCGTACTTGCGATTCCAGCTAAACGTAAGAAACTGCCCGTTCGACGACCACGATGGCGACACCGCATAACCGCCATCGGTCATCCGGTGCACGTTTGAGCCGTCCTGGTCCATGACGTAAATCTGCGGCAGCCCCGTGCGCCCGCTCACCCACGCAATCTGCGCATTGGTGCGCGGATTCCATGTGGGTCCGAGGTCAGGTCCGCGGAAAAAAGTGACCCTGCGCGGGCTTCCACCGTTCGCGTCCGCCACCCAGATCTCCGGATCGCCCGATCGTGCCGACGAGAACGCAACCTTGCTTCCATCGCCACTCCAGGCGGCCGACTGGTTCGCGCCGCCCACCGCTCCAGCAGGGAAGCTCACCATCCGGTTCAGTTCCAGCGAATACATGCGAACCGACCAGCCTTCGCGTCCCAGCGCTGTAAACGCCAGCCGCGTATTGTCCGGCGAAATGCGCGGCGAAAGCTCGATGATCCCCGAATGCGTCACGGGATGCTGATTCTGCCCGTCGTAATCCATTACCCAGATCTGTTTCGATCCGCTTCGCGAACTCACAAAATAAATCTTCGTCTCGGCAATCCCGTTGATGCCGCCGCCCAGCCGATCGATGATGTCATCGGCAAACCGATGCGCCACCGTGCGCGCCATCTCTTCGCTGGCCACTTCGTTGTACTGCTTGCCCAGCACCTGCGGATTGGCCGAGTTGCTCGTATCGAAGAGCCATCCGTACACCACCAGGCGCCCGTTGGTCGACGAGAGCGCGCCAAACGCCACCATCACCGCAGAGGCCGGCGCTGCGGACCACTGTGGCAGGCTGATCTCTTGCGGCGAACCCGGCATGGCCTGCGGCATAAAGCTCTTCGACACAAGATCGAAGATGCCCGCGTTGCCCAGGTCGCTATAGAGGGTCGCGTCAAACACCGCCTTCAACGCCGGCGTCTGCGGGTCCGCCCCAACCGGCTTGAAGTCTGCCGCGGCGATGCGGATTTTCGCCTGGCCAAGATTAGACCCGGTGCGAACCCAGTCCTGTGCCATCGATGGAATGGAGATCAGGCTGGTCAGAATGAGAAGTGAAGGGAGATAAATCCGGAAGTCAAACTTCATGCAGTGCGCAATCCTTCCTCGGTGGAGTCTTGCGGATCGTGCTTGAAGAGCAGGGGAGACTCCGATAACGTTTCAAGGCACGACTTCAGTCGCGACATGTATACAATCGATCGATCCAGGCCCCGTAGCTCCTGCGGGATGCTCTTGCTTCCGCAAGTCGAACCTGTCAAGGCTGCCCGTGTCGCAATCTCTATTGTATCCAGTCGAAGCGGGTTGCAACTAGTATTCACAGTAATAGGACACCAGCAATGTGCTCTCGTTGTATCCCGTTGGCAGCGGCCCAAATGTGCTCACGCGCTGCGCCGCGCGCATACATGAGTTGTCCAGCGTAGGGCTTCCGCTGCTGCGGTCCAGCCGCACATCGCCCACTGAGCCGTCCTTCGCGATCTTGAAATCGATATAGGCTTTCGCGCCTCGAGGCGTATTTTGGTCCACCATCGCCTTGTACCAGTTCGCGCCCATCGTTCTGTTGATCTGCTCCACATACCACCCAAACCGGCTGCCAAAGTCGCCGTTGTTTACCGAAGTGGGACCGCTCGAAAAGCTGGGCTGCGTCGCGTGCGGCATCGACGATCCGGACTGTTCTCCGTAGTCCGCTCGATTATTCTGCACTGGCGTAGGTTGGCGCGGGGGCGTACGCGGCGCCGTCTTCTGCTCCGGCTTCTTTTGTTTTCCCTGTATCGGAATCGCGGTCTCATCCTGGGCCTGCTTTGCCTTGGGCTCCGGCGGCGCGGGCGCCTGGCTGGGCGTCTCTGTCGCCAGCACATTCTGGTTTACCGGCTGGGTCGAAGGCAGGGGTATGGCATTACTCACAATGTTGACCTGGATCGCCCCGCCCACTCCTGCATTCCCCCAGAAATTGTGATGAAAGAATCCGCCCAGAACGCCGTAGAGCACGATCGTAGCCGCGATCGCGAAATGAAGCACAATCGAGCCCATCGCCGGCGCCATCACCGGCTCCGGCGTCAGTTCCTGCTCCAGTTGCGCGCCGCCATCCAGCAGTTCACTCATTTCTTCGCTCGTGGATTTCTCAATTCAATTCGCGAAGTGCCCGAGGTCCCGCTTTTTGCGGACCTGGGAAATCACAAATCTCAACCAGGGAAATCCAACAACTACTCCCCGTTCCCGGCCCGTCCTTTGGTATCCAGCGGCTGCGTGACAATCGAAATGTTGGTAATCCCCGCCTGCTTCACTGCATCCATCAGGTGCGCAAATGCCCCGAACGGCACCCGCTCATCCGCCCGCAGATAGATCACCTGCTTGTCGGGATTCACTCCCGGCTGGCGCAGTTTCTGCGGAAGGTCGTGGATGTTCACCGGCTTGTCGCCCAGAAAGATCTGCGAGTCGCGGTCGATTGTCAGCACCAGCCGCTGCTCGGTAATCTCTTTCACCGTGCGCGTCTTGGGCACGGACACTTCAATGCCCGACTGCAACACCGGCGCCGTGATCATGAAGATCACCAGCAGCACCAGCACCACGTCCACCAGCGGCGTGATGTTGATATCCGCGAGTGAGGAACGGGTCTGGCCGGAACTGGTTGTAAATGCCACTTCTTCAATCCCTCAGTGATTCCAGGCAACGCCGTCGCAGGGGCTCGGCAGTCGCTACTTGTAAATGCCGCGCTCAATCTCCTGGTCGGGCTCCTGCGCAGCGCTTCTCGGCGCGCGCACCGGAATCTCCTCGAGCGCATTCAGCAGTTCGCGGCAAAAGTCATCTGTTGCCGAGGCAAACACCCTGATGCGCGCCGTGAACTGGTTGTAGGCCACCACCGCGGGCACAGCCACAAACAACCCAGCGGCTGTGGTGATCAGCGCTTCGGAGATGCCCGGCGCCACGGCTCTAAGCGTGGCCGCTCCCGCCGTGCCCAGCCCGTGGAACGCATCCACAACGCCCATTACCGTGCCGAACAAGCCCACAAACGGGCTGGTGGCGGCAATCGTCGCCAGCCAGGTCATGCGGCGTTCCAGGTTGGTAATCGATTCGCTGGCCGCGGTTTGCGCCGAGCGCTCCAGGGGAATCAGGTTCCGCGGCGGACCCGATCCACCCGTCTGCCGCTTATAGGTCTCGTAGACCTCAATAAACACCTGCGCCAGCGGGCTTGTTTTGTAGTTATCCGCGAGGGCCGAAATCTCCTGCAGCCGCGAGGCTTTGCGGAACGCGCGAATAAAGTTGCGGCTGTCCTTTGTCACCTTGCCGAACGTCGCACTCTTGCCCAGAATCACGGTCCATGAATAAAGACTGGCAAATAGCAGCAGCGCAAGCACACAGATGGCAATCGCGCCGATATTGCCGATCATGTCCATCAGAGCGCTCGGAGCCTGCGCGATGGAAGTCCCTGCGGGTGCGGCGCCACTGTCAGCCTGCAATGCGAAGACGAAGGCAGCGATAAGAATTGGCATTCACCTCAATATTCACGGTATCAGACGCGATACGCTCTTCCAAGTTATCGATCTGGTCCCCAGCCGCTCCTTCGCCTCTTTGGCGGCTCGCAGCATCGCCCGTTCATGCTATGCTGCGCTCGGAAACCCGCTGCGGCTTGAACCTTACGCCTCTGCGACATAGCGAATCATCCGGATGCTCCAGGGTGCCGTTTCTGAACCTGGAAATCCACCTCAACCAGGGGACGCGGACCCAATCCATGCTCGTCGAGCTGCGCGCTGAAAACTACGCTGTCATCGATCACGCCATTGCCGTCTTCGGCCCCGGCCTCAACCTCCTCACCGGCGAAACCGGCGCCGGTAAGTCCATTCTCGTCGACGCGCTTGCTCTCCTGATGGGCGGCAAGGCATCCGCGGAAGTGGTCCGCCATGGCGCCGATAAAGCCGTCGTCGCCTGCGTCTTTGAGTCCACTCCCGGCGCCGACGCCATCCTCGAAGAAAACGGCATCGACTCAGAAGGCAGCGAAATCATTCTTCGCCGCGAAATTCTATCGACCGGCAAGGGTCGCGTCTTCGTGAATAACCAGGCCGCCACCGTCGCCGTCCTTCGCCAGCTCGCCCCCGAATTGGCCCTCGTGCACGCGCAGACCGAAACCCTCTCCAGCTTCGACCAGGCTCAGCAGCGCATCCTCCTCGACCGTTTTGCCGGCATCTCAACCGACGCCGTCGCCGAAGCCCACTCCCAATGGCGCAACGCCGCCACCAAGCTTGACGATCTCCTGCAAGGCGAGCAGGATCGACTCCGCATGGTCGATCTGTGGGCCTACCAGCGCAAGGAAATCGAAGCCGCCCGTCTCCATCCTGGCGAAGACGAATCCCTTGAAACCGAAAAGCGTGTCCTCGCCAACTCTGAAAAACTCTACGCCGCCGCCATGAGTGCCTTCGACCAGCTCTACGAGGGTGGCGCCTCCGCTGAAGTTTCTGTCCGTGCCGCGCTTCGCAACGTCGAAGAGCTAGCCCGCTACGACAATCGATTTGCTGAAACCGCGCTGCAGATCCAGTCAGCGCGCGCCACGCTCAGCGACATTAGTGCCTCGCTCCGCGACTACGCCGACGGCATCGACGCCTCGCCCGAGCGCCTCGCTGAAATCGAAGACCGCCTCGCCCTCATCGATCGCCTGAAGCGCAAGTACGGCAAATCCGTCGACGAGGTCATCGCCTTCGGTGAAGACGTAGCTCAAAAGCTTTCTGAAGTAGAAGACCGCGACGAAATTCTCAAAGCATTGCGTGCGGCGGTAACTGAATCCTCAAAGGCCTATCAGCGAACCGCATCCGCTCTCTCCGCCGAGCGCAAAACCGCCGCCGCGAAACTTGCCAAACTCGCTGAAAGCCAGATCAACTCCCTCGCCATGAAGACCCGCTTCCAGATCGCCGTGCACGCATCCGAGCAGGAGCCCCATTGGACCGCCCATGGCTGGGACGAGGTCGAGTACCGCATCGCCACCAACCCCGGCGAGCCCCTCAAACCCCTTCACGAAATCGCCTCCGGCGGCGAAATGTCGCGCGTCATGCTGGCCCTCAAAGTAGCCGTCGAAGAGACCTCTTCCAAGACCAGAAAAACGAACCCCACACCCCGGACCCTCATCTTTGATGAAATCGATATCGGCATCGGAGGCCGCGCTGCCGAGGCCGTCGGCCAGAAGCTCAAGGCCCTCGGTCGCGGCCAGCAGGTCCTCTGCGTCACCCACCTGCCCCAGATCGCCGCCTTCGCCGATCAGCACTTCCTCATCGACAAGCGCGAAGACCACGGCCGCACCAAGATGCAGATCCGCTTGCTTGACGACCGCGCCCGCACCCACGAAGTGGCCCGCATGCTATCCGGCGCCAAAGTCACCGACACCAGCCTGCAGCACGCCGCACAGATGATCGCCTCAAGCCGGTAAAATGGCCGGCCGTATCGAATCGCACTGGCCAAGAAACCCTACTCGCCGATCTGCAACTCTTTGGTTTTAAAAAGAGAAGATCCTAGGCATCCGAGGAGCCTTCCCTGTTTGGCTCCAGCAATCCCGCCACCGTCTCCAGCAGAAATGTCGGCGGCAGCGGCTTGGCAAGTATCTCGAACCTGTGCCCCCGTTTGAGTGCTTCCTCGACAAGCTTGCTCGTGTCCGGCTGACCCGAAAAAAGCAAAGTTCGACAGCCAGGATGATTGGCCTTTAGAACAATTGCCAGCTCAATTCCGTTCATACGAGGAAGCATCACGTCGATAATCGCGACGTGCGGCGGCCATTCCGCGATCATTTCGATCGCCTCTTCCGCGGAATACGCAACCCGAGCCGCGTACCGATGTGCAGAGAAGATCAAGGCCAGCGTGTCGGCGATCCCGTGGTCGTCATCGATGATGAGAATCCTCTGACCTCCGGTGATCCCCGCCATGTGCAGGTTCCCCAAATCTGCCCCTGGTTCCGTGGAACGAGCCGTCGCCAGCAGCTCAATCAGCTTGTCCATTGGAGCTTTCACTTTTTACGATGTCCCTACAGGGCGTTCGCCTTGTTGCTTTCGAGGGGATAATAACCTCGCGGGTTGCCCGAAGCTCCTACAACTTCTGCCCAACGTCATGTAATTACGATGCCTGAAACTTCCTGCTAGTATACGGACCGGGCTCGCTAAATGATTGATTGCATTGGTGCAATTGCGCAAATGAAATAAAAAGGGCCTCAGAACTAATGACGGAGCCCTATGGCCGCACAGACACCAGCGAACCCCGAGTGGACAGACCGAGTCCGGCGTCTCCTCAGCGATTTGAAACTGACTCAGGCTGGCCTTGCCGAACGTCTCGGCATCTCTCCGGCGACCGTCTCGCGCTGGGTTAAGGGCAGAAACGAGCCCACAGCCGAAAGCTATGTGGCACTCGGCAATCTGGCGGGTCGTCACGATGGAGCCTATTTTTGGGAACGCGCCGGCATGGATACGTCCGGGCTTCCAGATGCCAGCTTCCTGCGTGCAATCTCCTCGTTGCGGGTCAGTCTCAGGGATTTCAAGGTCGTAGCAACTCGTAAACTCTCCCGGCAACTCGCCGGAAAAGGAAACGCCGTTGCGATTCCCTTGCTGCAGATCACCGCCTACGGGGATGACATTCCTCCCCAGGAGAACGTCAGCCTTTCCCAGGTGGAGGTTGAGGAAGTTCTGCTTGCACCTCTCTCCTGGTGCCCGCATCCTGAAAACATGGTCGCCATGCACCTCTGCGGCGATTCCATGTCTCCCACCATTGCTCCCGAATCCATCATCTTTGTGGATACCGCTGCGACCGACCGGGTTCAGCTTCACAAGCGGCTTGCGGTCGTTGCCCATCGCGACCTCGGATTCAAAGTTGCCCGCTTCCAGAGGCTTTCTGGCGCTGACCTCATGGTCTCCGACAATCGCAAATACAGTCCCCTCGACGTAAGCAATGCCTCTAAATGGAAGATATTTGGCGAGGTTTTGTGGTGGGTCTCAAAAGACTCCGCACCCAAATCCTGATTGCCCCGCGTGCTTCAGTTGGCCACCTTTACCTGCTGTGAGCGCGCGGTTCCAATCCAGTCCCATCGCCGCTTCTCTTCATTGCATTTCGCATTCGCGACCACCTACAATCTCGCTCTATGCGCTCCCAGCGAATTGTTCTCCTTGCCCTGGCTTCTGCTCTCCTCTCTGCGTCCTCCGTCGCCCAACAACCGCAACACCTTTTTTTCCGCATCACGCTCGGCCCGCAATTTACCGCACCCGTTTCTGGCCGCGCACTCATCTTCCTTACCGCCGGCAGCGGCGCCAAAGCAATTGATGAGAGCCCCTTCAACCCCACCGCCGTCTACATCGCTGCCAAAGAAGTCACCTCACTGAATTCAGGTAGTTCCGTCGAAATCGACACCGACGACCTCGCCTTTCCCGGGCCGTTCTCCGCGCTCAAGCCCGGCGATTATCAGGCCCAGGCCATTCTCGACGTCGACCATACCTATGACTACGCGGGCCGCGCGCCCGGCGACCTCATCAGTGATGTCGTCCCGATGACTGCTTTCACGCCCGGCCAGGGTGCCGAGCCTGACTTAGTCCTTAACGCCGTCGTTCCACCGCGACCAGTCCTATCCAACTTGCCCAATGGCTTTGAACGCGATGCCCATCTGGAAGACTTCGTCAGCCCCGCCCTCAGCGCCTTCTTCGGCCACCCCGTTCACATGCGCGCCTGGGTCATTCTGCCTCCCGAATACGACGCAACTCCGCGTGCACGCTATCCCACCGTCTACTGGACACACGGCTTCGGCGCCAATCTGTTGTATGCGGAGGTCTTCGGCTCCAGAATCTATGAGCGCATGGCGCAACATAAAATGCCGCCCATGATCTGGGTCATGCTCGACGAGTCCTGCTCCACCGGCACACACGAGTTCGCCGACTCCGTCAATAACGGCCCCTGGGGCGCAGCCCTCACCACGGAATTCATTCCTCATCTGGAAGCGAAATACCGCATGGACGCGCGCGCTTCCGGCCGCTTTCTGCAGGGACACTCCTCCGGCGGATGGGCAACCCTTCAGTTGCAGGTCAACTATCCCGCGATCTTCGGTGGCACCTGGTCCACCTCGCCCGACCCCAGCGATTTTCACGACTTTACCGGAGTCGATCTCTACGCCCCGCACGCCAACCTCTTCAAGAGCCCGGACGGCACGCCGCGCCCGCTCGTGCGCGATCATGCCAATGTGATCGGTACCTTTCCACAGTTCGCCCGCACCGAGCAGGTTCTCGGCGACTACGGCGGCCAGCTCGCTTCATTCGAATGGGTCTTCTCGCCCCGTGGCTCTGATGGCCGTCCCTTGCCTATGTTCAATCGCGAAACCGGCGACATCGACCCCGCAGTCGTTGCCTATTGGCACGATCACTACGATCTCGCCTACATCGTCACCGCCAATTGGGGGCAGCGCGGCCGTGATCTGCGCGGCAAGATTCACGTCTTCGTCGGCACCGCAGACACTTTCTATCTCGACGGAGCGGCGCACAAGTTCGACGCGGTCCTGCGCGGCCTTAACGCCGATGCCCACTTCACCTACATCCCGGACCGAACCCACTTCGACCTTTACACCACCAAGGCCGCAGCCACGGACGCAAAGGATGATCGCATGGGCCTCTTCGATCAGATCGCAGCGGAGATGTACGCCGTCGCCCGCCCCCGCATCCACTTGAAACCCGAAGAGAAGTGATGCCAGTTCCAGCACGAAAATGGGTGCCCCATCCTAGACGCGCACTTTGCGTCTAGGGTGGGATCCACGAACCTCGCTGGCGCCCCTGAAGGTTCAGCACGAAGATGAATGGGAAGTCTCGAGGCTCGATAGCCGCATCAAGCGTTACCGGTACTGCTCCTTCTGAAGTTCAACCACCGGGGCGTTCTTGCAGTTCACGCAATGAATCTCAGCCTTCCCATTCCCTCCAAGCGTCACCGTGAAGGTCATAGGCTCTTGCGATCGATCCAGCCGCATCGCCTCAAATGAGAGCGTCGATCCATCCACTCTCGGATTGAGCAGCACGTGGGGTTCGGCCGCAATGACTCTCGCAGGTCTGTCATCCCGCGAGACAATGTCCAGCACGAACGTGCCGCCTAAACTTCCCCCATCATCGGCCAGCGTCAGCAGGACGCTGGGTTGTCCATCCAGTTCCCCATGCCACACGCCAACCCATGCAGCATCGCTCTTCGATCCCGCTGCGAATACCAGCGTGCTCGCCAGCAGGATGCATCCAGAGACAAAAACTCCTCGCTTCATATTGTTTCTCCTCATTGCGGTTTGGCTTGCAGTTTTAGATTGGCAAAAGCCGCGCCCTCACTGGGACGACTGGCCGTATTCCTTGACCCGCGCCTCTGCCGATTGGGTCGGATTGTCCAGCAACGGCGCCTTCTCGCCCTTCAGGTACTTATCCAGAAAGGCAAGCGTGAACGACTCGGTGAGGCGCAGATTGTGCAACGCCTCCTCGGTCTTCACCGGGTCGCCGTTCGCCGCGCGTAACAAATAGTCGCTGAAACTTCCGTGAAACAGTCCCGGCGCATTCAACAGCACGTGATAACTCCCCTTCGGGCAAAGAAGGAGTTGCGCTTCCTCCTTCTTGAGGAAATCCTGGTATTGATCCTCGCTGAAAGGCTTCCGCTTGCCCGTTTGATCTACTTCGAGTAACAGCACAGGCTGATGAAATCGCTCGCCGTCGGGGCCTTCTGGAAATGCCGCCACCGGGGGCATCTCTCCGTCGAGACTCACGCACGCACGAATCCGCGCATCGAGCTGACATGCCAACGTCGCAAAATCTCCTCCCGCGGAATGCCCCACCGCCGCGACGCGTTTTAGATCAAGCCTTCCCGCCAGAGGGAAGTTCGGAGTCCCGGCCGCATTCAATTCAACCAGCTTGTTCAGCACGAAGACGATATCGCCGGCGCCTTGCTTGATCTCCACCGTCGCCGATGCCACCATTCGCTGGAAGCGCTGCTCCGGCGAAAGGCCGGCTGGAACTGCATCTTCATGGTGAAGGACAACTCTGCCGTCGGGAAACGTAACTGCCCCTGCGGTATACGTGTGTTCAATCGCCACCACTACGTATCCATGACTCACCAGCTCCTCGATCAACGATGCGTATTCGAAGCTCGTGCCTCCGAGACCGTGTGAAAGCAGCACCACGGGAAATTGTTGAGGAGCTTTCGCAACCGGCGCATTCTCGGTGGCATGCGATTTGAACTGCCCTGACGCAATCACCGGCCAGAGCGCGCCGAACTCCTCCACCATCTGTGGCCGGACTTTAGGATCCGCATCCATCTGTTTTGCGCCGGGCCAGTAAGCCGCCTTCTCTCCGGGCGCGTCCCGCTTCGATGGATACCAGAGATAGACCATCAGGTCTCGATGCGCCTGCGGATCAGCAGAATATCCATCCGGACGCGCCGTGTCGATCCACTCGTAACCAACCTGGCCAATCCCAAATCTCCCGGTCGGTTCCGGCAGCCTGAAGGTTGACGGCGATGGAGTCGCCACGGAATCACCGTTGCGTGAAGCAGGAGACGCTTCGCTGGTCTGGCCGTGAAGATAGCAGAATTGACCCGCAAGACTTCCGATCACAAAGGCGCAGATGAGGGTTCTGTTTTTCATCCCCAATCTCCATTTTCAAATTTTGCGTTCACGGCCGGAGCCATGTCGCGCCTCTTGAACATCGCCCATTGGCATCGGGACTACGGCGCTCTTTCCAGTTCTGTTACCGGCGAATCCGATCCGCAGTTCAGGCACCGAAGCTGCGCCTTTCCACCTTCCACGAGTGTTACGGTCATTTGCAATTCACGAGCGTCGACGGATCTCTTCAGAAAGTCGCCGGTTCTCTTCACTTGAAATGACAATGAGGCGCCGTCGACGTGAGGATGCATCAACACGTGCGCTTCACTCTCGACCACCCGGGTGTGGCTGCTGTCGACTGCGTTGAACACGATCGATCCACCCAGCTCGCCTGTGTCGTCAGCCAGCGTGAGAATCACACCGGGAAGACCCTCAAGCTTGCCCTGCCAGACTCCGATCCACGGCGCATCGCTTGCCGATTCTGCCGCCGCACATGTCAACATCATTGCCAGGCACCCCGAGACAAAGACTCCGCCCTTCATGGTTCTTCCTCCTGACTTCATGGGATGACTTGCTGCTTCGCAACCGCCGTCATGGCCAGTGTCCCGCCCAGGTTCATCGATTCAATCGCGGACGACGGCACAATCACCATCGATCCCTTGTCCCGCATTGCCTCAAACAGCATGTTCATCCCCCGCAGATGCAACGCGACCGGATTATCCGAATACACCTGTGCGGCTTTTGCGAATTGCTCTGAAACCTGCACCTCGGCATCGCCCAGAATTACCCGTGCCTGCCGCTCCCGGTCCGCCTGCGCCTGTTGCGACATCGCATTCTCCAGCGCCTGCGGAATCCGCACGTCGCGAATCTCCACCGACTGCACCGTGATGCCCCATGGCGTCGTCTTCTCGTCGAGAATCTTCTGCAACTCCCGCCCCAGCGTCTCCCGCTCCGTAATCATCTGCGCCAGTTGGTGCCGTCCAATCGATTCGCGCAGTGCTGTTTGAGAACCCAACGTGATCGCCTCGATAAAGTCCTCCACCTCAAAGATCGCCTTCTCTGCGTTCCACACCAGCCAGAAAACAATCGCGTCCACGTTCACCGGCACCGTGTCCCGCGTCAAAGTGGACTCCGCGCTCACCGTCGTGACCCGCACGCGCTGATCCACATAACGGCTCAACGTATCCACCACTGGAATGATGAGAAAGATCCCCGGTCCCTTCAGTCCGCGAAAGCGCCCGAACCGCAGCACCGCAACCTTCTCCCATTGATCAACAACTTTGATCGCCAGTAGAAAATAGACCCCGATCAATCCGCCTGCAATCACATAGGCTCGCGAATTGGTCAGCACCGTCGCGGCCACCCCGCCACCCACGCACAGCAAAAACACCACTAGCCCCACCCCGTTGATCTGCCTTGTCGGGGAGAGATTGGGTCGCAACACATTTGCCTGGAACACGGTTACCTCCTCGGTTGACCTTCGTTTGAAAGTTGGCGCAACGCTTCGATCAGCTCGCCGACCGTTAGCCCCGCAGCCCCGGCCCTTGAAACAAACTCACCTGCCAGTTGCGCCAATTGCCGCTCCCGCTCTTCCGGCGCAGGCGCAACCTGCTTGTCCGCGATAAATGTTCCCGTCCCCTGCTGCGTGTCGAGTATCCCGCGGATCTCCATCTCCCGATAAGCACGCAGCACCGTGTTCGGATTAATCGCCAGCTCGACCGCAACGTGGCGTACCGTCGGCAACTGGTCCCCCGGAGATAGCGCACCCGTCGCCATCGCGGCCTGCACCTGGTCGATCAACTGCCGATACACCGGAACCCCGCTGTGCGCATCAAGCCGGAATGCAAAACCGGGCTGCTCGATTTTGGTGTCTGTCTTCATCAGAACAATAATGTACTAGCGTAATAGTACACTGTCAAGCGAAATTATTCTCTGTCCCCAACCTTGCCCGGAAGCCTCCTACAAGCACCCGCGAAGCCTCCCGTTTCAACGCGCGGTCCATCTCTTTCCATCTCTGAAGCTTTTACCCGTGGAAACACCCTAATTAACTCCAAATTGGTATACTGTTTGAGTGACTACGACTGCCCTCGACTCCACCTCGAACCATAGCCAAGCCGCAGCCTCCCCTGATCACAAGCGAGTGTTGTTGCTCAAGCCGCGCGGCTTCTGTGCTGGCGTTGTCCGCGCCATCGACATCGTCAAAATCGCCCTCGAGACCTTCGGCGCTCCCATCTATGTCCGTCGCGAAATCGTCCACAACCGCTATGTTGTGAATGAGTTGGCAGAGAAGGGCGCGATCTTCGTCCATGAAATCGAAGAGGTCCCCGACGGTCAGCGCGTGATCTATAGCGCCCACGGAGTCTCGCCCGCCGTCCGCGAATTGAGCAAGGCCCGCAACCTCAAAGTCATTGACGCCACCTGCCCTCTGGTTACCAAGGTCCACATCGAGGCCGTCAAGTTTGCCAAGCAGGGCTATTCGCTGGTGCTCATCGGCCATCGCGACCACGATGAAATCGAAGGCACCCTCGGCGAAGCCCCTGAAGTCACGCAAGTCGTCTCGAATGTGGCCGAAGTCGATGCCCTGCAGGTTCCCGATCCAGACCATGTCGCCTATTTGACCCAGACCACACTCAGCCTTGACGAGGCCCGCGACATCATCCATGCCCTCAAGCTCAAGTTCCCCAACATTGCCGGCCCCCATTCGCAGGACATCTGCTATGCCACCGAAAATCGCCAGGTAGCCGTTCGCAATGTCGCCCACGATGCCGGATTGGTCCTGGTCGTGGGTTCCACCAACAGCTCCAACTCCAACCGCCTCGTCGAGGTTTCCCGTAATCTCGGCACGGTAGGGTATCTGATTGATAACTCGCAAGCCATAGACCCTTCCTGGCTCATAGGTGTATCCACAGTGGCAGTCACCGCTGGAGCATCCGCCCCCGAGATCCTGGTCGAAGACGTCGTCAATTATTTGCGTCAAAGCGGATTTTCCAGCGTCGAAGAAATCGAGGTGATGCCGGAGAATGTCCGCTTCGGCCTTCCCCCCGAGATCATTCAGGCCATCGGGACCGCGGGCGGCGCTGAACCAGTTTCCGTGCGCTAGAGTGCCCCTACTTCAAAGCAATCGGTGGAATTTGCTCGTCCGGTATCTCCGTAGAGTAGTTGAGGCATCTCAGACCGCATGAGAGTTCAGCAGGAAAAATCGCAGTACACAGCGCCGAGATTCGGGCGCATGGATGCAGATTTGGCTGATGTTGGGTCCGCCATTCATCAGGCGCGGGAGTTCCTGCTCTCCCAGCAGCATCCAGAGGGTTACTGGTGCGGCGAGCTCGAAGGCGATTCGATGCTCGAGGCCGATTACATCTTTCTCCACACCCTGCTTGAGAGCGGTGATCCGGGCCGCCTCGCACGCGCGTGCACCGAGATGATGCGCTACCAGAACGAAGACGGCAGTTGGAGCATCTCTCCCGGCGGTCCCGGCAACATCTCGCTCTCCGTCAAATGCTACTTCTCGGCCAAGCTGATGGGCATCGGCGCCGACGATCCGCGCTTGGCCAAATGCCGTCTATGGGTGCTCGCGCACGGCGGCGTAACCGCGTGCAACACCTTCACCAAGATGTATCTCTGCGCCCTCGGCCAGTACGACTACGATGCGGTGCCGGCCATCCCTCCTGAGATCGTTCTCTTTCCCAATTGGTTCTACTTCAACATCTACGAAATCTCATCGTGGTCGCGCTCCATTCTTGTTCCTCTGGCCATCATTTACGCCAAGAAGCCATTCAAGAAAATTCCGCCCGAGCAGGGAATCGACGAGCTTTTCTGCGGCGGTCGTGCGAACTCGATTCTGCGGGTTCGCATCAATCGCAAGTCCCTTATCTCCTGGCGGAATTTCTTTCTCATTCTCGACCGTCTGATGCATCTTTCTGAAGCGGTCCACCTCCGCCCCCTGCGCACAATTGCCCTTCGTAAAGCGGAGAAATGGATGCTTGAGCGGTTGGAGATGACCGATGGCCTCGGCGCCATCTATCCCGCCATGCTCAACGCCATCATTGCCCTGCGCTGTCTCGGCTACTCCGAAGACGATCCCCAGGTCATCCGCGCGCGCGATGAGTTTGAAAAACTGGGCATAGAACAATCGCCGACCGCCGAAATGCCCGAGCCCACCTTCCGCATGCAGCCTGCCGTTTCGCCGGTATGGGATACCGCGCAGGCCGTCTACGTGCTCGGTGAAGCCGGCGTCCCCCGCAACCATCCCAGCATGGTCAAGGCCGCTGACTGGCTTCTTGCCAAGGAAGTTCGCCATAAGGGCGATTGGGCCGTCAAGGTCTCGAAGACCGAGCCGGGCGGTTGGTACTTCGAATTCAATAACGAGTTCTATCCCGACACCGACGACACCGCGCAGGTGCTGCTCGCCTTGAACAAGGTGGACAATCCCCGCGAGCGCTATCAGCATCAGGTCGCCGAGCGCGCCATCGAGTGGGAACTGGCCATGCAATGCCGCAGCGGTGGCTGGGGCAGCTTCGACAAAGACAACACCAAGATGATCTTCCAGTACATCCCGTTCGCGGATCACAACGCCATGCTCGATCCGCCTTCGGTCGACATCACTGGCCGCATGCTCGAAATGCTGGCGACCTATGGCTTCACGCGCGAGGACAAGCGCGTTGAGAAAGCCATCAAGTTCATCCTCTCCGAGCAGGAATCCGACGGAAGCTGGTTTGGCCGCTGGGGTGTCAACTACATCTACGGCACCTTCCTGGTGCTGCGTGGCCTTGAAGCCATCGGATTTGATCAGCACGAACCGCAGGTGCAGCAGGCCGCGGAGTGGATTCGCATGGTGCAGAATCCCGACGGCGGTTGGGGCGAAACCTGCGGCAGTTACGACGATCCCGATACCCGCGGAGTCGGGCCCAGCACGCCATCGCAGACTGCGTGGGCACTCCTTGGGCTGCTTTCGGCCGGTGACGACCGCTCCGACTCACTCGCCAAGGGTGTCCGCTGGTTGCTCACGCGTCAGAAAGAAGACGGTGGCTGGGACGAGTCGACCGGGACGGGCATCGCTCGGCAGGCTCTCTACACCGGCACTGGTTTTCCCAGGGTCTTTTACTTGGCATACACCATGTACCGGAATTACTTCCCGCTGATGGCCCTGACCGGCTACAAGCGAGCCATGGAGCGTACATCGTGATGAACGATGCCCTCAATGCAGCAACGCAACGCATTTGTTTTTTCGAGTTGTCATCCTGAGCGAGCACAGCGAGTCGAAGGACTTGCGGTTGCTTTTACGCACAGGCTCTACAGAAGTTCCGCCGAATGGCGTTCAGTTTCGAAAGGGTACGACTCGAAAATCCGTGGTTTTGTAACAGGGCACGACTTCAGTCGTGCCGAAAGCGCCGTAAAGGAACAAAGGCTTTAGCCCCTGAGGAGATTGAACGACCCTCGGGGATGAAATCGGAGGGAGCAGGGGTCTTCAGACCCCTCAACCCGTCAAATACGCAATCGGGGGCTTTAGCCTCGGAAGCCGCTAATCCGCATGGTTCCATCGCGATAGCGTGCAAATCAAGTTTGCAGATAATTTCTGCCCCACGCGCTACCCTAAGAGTGGGGCAAAACTCGACGGAGGGTTTACCAAGATATGGCTGTTCCTGTTTCGCAGATGTGGACGGTTGCCACCTATGTGCTGAAGAAGAAGCTCACCGGCAACAAGCGCTACCCATTAGTGCTGATGCTTGAGCCGCTCTTCCGCTGCAACTTGGCCTGCGCCGGCTGCGGCAAGGTGCAGTATCCGCCGCACATCTTGAAAAAGCAGCTCACTCCCGAGGAGTGTTTTGCCGCGGTCGACGAGTGCGGCGCGCCCATGGTGTCCATACCCGGCGGCGAGCCGCTGCTGCATCCGCAGATCGTCGAAATCGTCAACGGCCTCATCGCGCGCAAGAAGTACATCTATCTCTGCACCAACGCGCTCGAACTCAAGCGCCGCCTGCCGGAGTTCACGCCGTCCAAGTACCTCACCTTCTCCGTCCATCTCGACGGCGACCGCGAGCACCACGACTTCTCCGTCTGCCGCGAAGGCGGATACGACATTGCTGTGGAAGGCATCAAAGAGGCCGTCCAGCGCGGCTTCCGCGTCACCACCAACGCCACCTTCTTCGACGGCACAGATCCCAACAACGTCCGCGCATTCTTCGACGATGTCATGGAGATGGGCGTCGAGGGCATCGTGCTTTCGCCCGGCTACAGCTATGAAATGGCCCCGGACCAGCACCGCTTCCTCGGCCGCGCTCGCGTGCGCAAGCTCTTCCGCGCCATTCTCTCCAACCGTAAACCGACCTGGAAGTTCAATATGTCGCCCCTGTTCCTTGAGTTCCTGATGGGCGATCGCAAATACGAGTGCACTCCGTGGGGCTCACCGGCCTATAACATCTTCGGTTGGCAGCGCCCGTGCTACTTGCTCCAGGATGGTTATGCCGAGACCTTCAAGGAATTGCTCGAAACCACCAGGTGGGAGGAGTAC
This sequence comes from uncultured Acidobacteriaceae bacterium, assembly GCA_963800145.1. GTDB lineage: Bacteria > Acidobacteriota > Terriglobia > Terriglobales > Acidobacteriaceae > Telmatobacter. Next base: position 2,455,502 of record CAWCZX010000003.1, read on the forward strand.
GGCGTAGCCAGCGGCAATCCCAAGTGCGCGAATTGCATGGTCAGTTGCGGCTACGAGCCCACCGCGGTCATCGACGGTTTTGGATCGCTGTCAGGCATCTGGGGCATGGTGCGGGGCACCTTCAGCAGATATCGTGACCGCCACGCTCTCAACCTGCTCAATGAGCCCGCGCCGCATGGCCCCGCCTCGCTCGTACAGATCGAACGCCCCGAACGCGAATTAGCGAAGCTCTGAATATTCGGGCGCTTTTTCCGGAGGGAGCGTGGGGTTTTAGCTCCGCGAATCAGCCAACGGAATTGTCATCCTGAGCGACCGAAGCGCAGCGCAGGGAGTCGAAGGACCTGCGGTTGTTTTTGGCACTATAACAGGGCACGACTTCAGCCGCGCCGCAAGCAGCAAGGATTGACCGGGGCCTTTATAGCCCCTGATGGAAGGAGCCCAATGTCCGCCGAAGTCCTCAAATACACCCTCGAGCAGGTCGAAGCCCTCGAACTCGCCCCCGGCACTCAACACGAGCAGCTCGAAGGCTGGATCCCTGAGCTGGCCAGCGACAAAGACATTTGCCAGGCCCTCGAGAAAGCCTTCGAATATCGCGGCGACGTCACCCTCACCCTGAAATCCGGCGAGCGCATTCAGGCCTACATCTTCAACCGCCAAGTCGGTGCAACGCTTGCCGATTCCTATCTCCAGTACTTCACCCCCTCCGCGTCCGAGAAGCGCAAGCTCAGCTTTGCCGAGATCGCCCGCCTCGAGTTCAGCGGAAAGGATCGCGCCGCTGGCAAGCACTGGGAAGATTGGGTCAAGGCCTACAACGAAAAGAAGTCTGCCGGCGAAAAGTATGCCCTCCACCCCGATTCCCTCGAGTAACAGCGGCTTGGAGAGGTACACTTTTTTCCCTCAATTCTCCTACGCTTTGTCTTCGCCAATGACGCTTCTAACCTTTTATAATGAGGAAGATAGGTCGTTCTTTTTGTGTTCTCTTTCCCTTCGCCTTGCGTACAGCCGGAGCGCATGGAGTCGAAAGTCTGCCCGCCGTGGCGGGGGCCTGTTTCCGCCGATCGCGTGCCGTCTACAGGAGAATGCACCTGAGAATGCTGTGAAACTGTGTAGCCGTACCTAACTAAAGCAGATTCAATCGGATGGGCCGACAGGTTCCACAGTTACACTTAAAATGTGGCGAGCAAATCGAGGCAAATCCCACTAAAACCGGCCATTTTGCCACAGCAAATCCAACCATTTTGTGCACCTTCCAGCTCGCCGGTTACCATTAAAGCTGAGCATGCGGATATTTCTTACAGGTGCCACTGGTTTCGTAGGCCATCACGTGGCCAAAGCTCTCGCCGGCGAAGGCGCCGACCTCCGCATGCTGGTCCGCAAAACCAGCAACCTCAATAACCTCGAAGGCATCCCCGGCGAGACCGTTGCCGGCGACCTCGCCCGCCCCGAGTCCTTCGCTCCCGCCCTGGCGGACTGCGAGGCCGTCGTCCACGTCGCCGCCGACTACCGCCTCTGGATTCGCGACCCCGACACGATGTACCGCGCCAATGTCGACGGCACCCGCGACCTCCTGCGCCTGGCCCGCGACGCCAAAGTCCGCAGGTTCGTCTACACCTCAAGCGTTGCCACCATGCACTTTCGTACCGATGGCATCGTCGTCAACGAGGACACACCCGTTTCGCTCAACGACATGGTGGGCCACTACAAACGCTCGAAGTTCATGGCCGAACAGCAGGCCATCGCCGCTGCCCAGGATGGCCAGCAGGTCATCATCCTCAACCCCACCACGCCCATCGGCCCCAATGACGCCAAGCCCACGCCCACCGGCCGCATCTTCGTCGACTTTCTCAACCGCAAATTCCCGGCCTACGTCGACACTGGCCTCAATCTTGTCGATGTGACTGAAATAGCCCGCACCCATGTCACCGCACTCACAATGGGCCAACCCGGCCGCCGCTACATCCTCGGCGGCGAAAACCTGACCCTCAAGCAGATCCTCGACAAGATGTCAGCCATCACCGGGATTCCGTCCCCGACCACGAAGATCCCGTTCGCCGTCGCCGCCACCTACGCCTTTTTCGAGGAGTGGATCACCGGCCGCATCCGCGGCAAAGAGCCGCGCGCCACGCTGGAAGAGGTTCGCATGGGCCGCAAGAAGATGTTCGCCTCGTCGGCCCGTGCCCAACAGGAACTGGGCTTCCGCATCCTCCCCGTCTACCCTGCCATGCGCGCCGCCATCGAATGGTTCCGCGCCAACGGCTACGCGCCGCAGGGTCAGCTATGACGCGCGTTGCAATCGTCGCCGCCATGCCCGGCGAACTCAAGCCTCTTGTTGGCGGTTGGCCGCACAGCACCCGCAATGGCATTCGGTTCTGGGCGAAGCGCAACGAAGAAGAGGAGTGGGATGCTGCCTGTGCCGGCGCCGGTCAGCAAGCCGCCACCCGTGCCTTTGCCGCTCTCGAAGATGGTGGTCCCATCGACCTCGTCCTCTCCGTCGGATGGGCTGGCGCCCTTGACCCCGGCATCGCTCCAGGCACCGCCCACAATGTCGCCGGAGTCATCGACGTCCTTACCGGCGAGCGTTTCCGCTGCGACGCGGGAGCCGGCGACCTCTGGCTTGTAACCAGCCCGATCGTCGCCGGTGCGTCCGAAAAACGCCGCCTTGCGTCCACCTATGGTGCAAGCCTGGTGGACATGGAGGCTGCGGCCCTTGCCCGCCTGGCATCGATGCGGGAGATTCCGTTTTATTGCATCAAGGGTGTCAGTGACGGCTTGACCGATACATTGCCCGATTTCAACCGCTTTATCTCCCCCGAGGGGCAGTTTAAGATCGCCGGATTTATACTTTATGCCCTTGTGCGACCTGGGTACTGGCCCGCATTGGTGCGAATGGGCGAGAATAGTAGAAGGGCTTCCCAAAGCATCACCGAGTCTTTGCTCAATTTTCTGGATCAATGAGGTCACATCAGAGAACTGAATGGCTACTCAAATCTCAAACCGTGAAAGCATGGCGGAAACGAAGATCCCCGCCACCATGCGCGCCGTTGTCTACCGCGGCGTCAACGACATGCGTGTCGAAACCGTTCCGGTGCCCCGAATCGGCCCGGGCGAACTGCTCGTCAAGGTGGCCACCTGCGGCATTTGTGGCACCGACCTCAAGAAGATTCATTACGGCTCCCATTCCGCCCCCCGCATCTTCGGTCATGAAATGGCAGGAACCATCGTCGCCGTTGGCGAGGGCGTGACCGGCTTCGCTGTGGGCGACCGTGTCATGACTTTTCACCACGTCCCGTGCAACGATTGCTATTACTGCCGAAAAGGGACGCCGGCACAGTGCCCGCTCTACAAAAAGACCGGAGTTACCGCAGGATTTGAACCTTCAGGCGGCGGCTTTGCCGAATACATCCGCGTCATGGACTTCGTTGTCACAAACCGTGGAGTCGTGCGCATCCCTGACGGAGTACCCTTCGAGCAGGCGGCCTTCGTGGAACCGGTGAACACCGTGCTGAAGGGCGTCAAACTGCTCAATCTTGCCCCGGACGACACCGTCCTGGTCATCGGTCAGGGGCCGATCGGGCTGATGCACGCCGTGCTCTCAAGCCGCATTGGGGCACGAGTCCTTACCTCGGACCTGTACCCGGAGCGCCACGCCATTGCAGCCAAATTTGGACTGCGGCATCCAATACAGGCAGGGAGCGAGAACGTGCTCGACAGGGTTTTTGCCGAAACCGACGGCCGCGGCGCGGACGCTGTGATTTTAGCCGTGGGCGGAACAGCACTGGTGCGCACAGCAATGGATGCAGCCCGGCCCGGCGGGAAAGTAATGTTGTTTGCCCAGACGCAGCATGGGGAAGTCACCATCGATCCTGCCGCGGTATGCGTAGATGAGAAGACGCTCCTTGGGTCTTACTCCTCGTCGTTCCCCATTCTTGACGAAGTAACTGACCTTGTCTTCGGCGGCTATCGCAATGGATTTGACCTGACGCAGTTGATCTCGCATCGATTCCCGATCGAAGAAGCAGTTGCGGCGATCGAGTTGGCTTCGAACCCGCAAGCAGATTCGATGAAGATTATGATAGAACCTGTCTTCGGGGTCGGAGCAGAGTAAGGAGGCACCTGGTGGCGACAACCATGAGGGCCGCGGTGCTGCACGGGCGCGAGGACGTTCGCATCGAAAGCGTGCCGGTACCGAAAGCGGCTCCGGGAGAGCTGATCGTTCGCGTGGGCGCGGCGCTCACCTGCGGAACGGACTTGAAGGTATTTCGCCGCGGATATCACGCGCGCATGATTGTGCCTCCGGCACTGTTTGGCCATGAGTTGGCGGGCACGGTTGTGCAAGCAGGTGACGGCGTCACCGACTTTTCGCCTGGCGACCGCGTTGTGGCGCTCAACTCTGCGCCCTGTGGAAAATGCTACTTCTGCGAGCGCAACCAGGAAAACCTTTGCGACGACCTGCTCTTCAACAACGGCGCTTACGCTGAGTTCATCCGCATTCCGGCTCGCATCGTTGCCAAGAACACTCTTCACGTTCCCGATCACGTACCCCTGGAACACGCAGCGCTGACTGAACCGCTTGCTTGTGCGGTGCACGGCTTTGAGGATTCACACCCCCACCCCGGCGACACTGTCGCGGTGATCGGGGGCGGCCCGCTGGGCCTGATGATCCTGCACGTGGCCGCGTTGTCGGGATATGTGGCCATTGCGGTGGTCAAGCATGACGGCCAGGTTGAAGCAGCTCGCCAATTGGGAGCCGCTCACGTCGTCCAGGCCAGCACCATTCGCAAGGCCATCCGCGAAACGCGCGCGCTGACTCCCAAGAATCGCGGCGTCGACATTGCGATTGAGGCCGTCGGCATGCCCGAAACCTGGCAGGAAGCTGTTGAGATGGTGCGCAAGGGCGGCACGGTGAACTTCTTTGGCGGATGCGCCGTCGGCACCGAGGTAAATCTCGACACCAATCGCATTCACTATAGCGACATTACCCTCCGTGCCACTTTCCACCACACCCCGGCAATTTGCCGCCGGGCGCTGGAACTGATTGCCGGCGGCCGATTCCACGCCAGCGCATTTATCACTGGACATGCTCATCTCTACGAACTCAACCGGGTCTTCGAGAAATTGATGAAGCGGAGCAGCGAAATCAAGACCGCCATCGTGCCCTGAGGCGACGGAATGACCACGGCAACCTTGCAACCGGACCATGATGCTCTGCCTGAAGAGGAGCTGATCGCTCGCGGCTGGTCGGCGCTCCCCGCGGCGTATCGCATGCCGGCAGCCGTGCCTTCGCTCGAAGAGGCGCGCGCATGGTGCAAGAGTCTGGCCGAGTCGCATTACGAAAATTTTCACGTTGCCACTTGGTTTTTGCCCAAAGCTTTGCGGCCTCATTTTCATGCGATCTACGCTTATTGCCGCGTCTCCGACGATCTGGGTGATGAGGTTCCAGATCCCGCAATCGCCCTGGCATTGCTCGACATGTGGGGACGAGAACTGGATGCCTGCTACGAAGGCCGCGCTCGTCATCCTGTCTTTGTTGCCCTGAAAGAAACAATCCGCGCCTGCTCGATTCCCAAGGAGCCATTTGCCGATCTGCTGACTGCCTTTCGCCAGGATCAAACCGTCACCCGCTATCGCACTATGCCGGAGGTTCTGGAGTATTGCCGCTATTCCGCGAATCCGGTTGGCCGCCTGGTGCTGTATGTCTGCGGCTTCGCCGACGAGGAGCGATTCAGGCTGTCGGACGCGACATGCTCCGCCCTGCAACTGGCCAACTTCTGGCAGGATGTGCGCGTGGATTTCGCCAAGAATCGTGTGTACCTGCCTCAGGAAGACATGCGGCGCTTTGGCGTGAGTGATGAAATCATCGCGCAGGGAATCGCAACGCCGGGTTTCCGCGCCTTGCTTGATTATGAAGTGGACTTTACGCGCAGATTGTTTGAGGAAGGGCTTCCGCTGATTGGCATGGTCAGCCGCGATTTGGCGCTCGATCTTGACCTCTTCAGCCGCGGTGGACTTGAAATTCTTAAAGCCATTGAGCGACAGGATTATGATGTGTTGAGCGCAAGACCCGCCATTTCAAAGGGCACCAAAATGTCTTTGGCGATGCGCGCTCTAAGCGGCAAGATGCTGCCATTTTTCCGCCTCGGGGTACGTTTTTGAGGGAAGGCGGCTTGACGCACGCTCTTACATTGGACCAGGCTTACGCGATCTGCCGGGCGATCGCCAAACGCGAGGCCAAAAATTTCTACTACGCCTTTCTCGCGTTGCCGGCGCCACGAAAGAATGCAATCTGCGCCATCTATGCATTCATGCGCCGCGCCGACGATCTGGCCGACGATGAAAGCCTCTCCCGCGATGAACGCCGCCGGCGTTTGGATGAATGGCTCGTGGCATGGCGCGAGGCGAGCCAGGGCGGCACCACAGCCGATCCGGTCTTCATTGCGGTGCGCGACGCTACAACCCGATTCGGGATACCGCTGACTCTCCTGGACGAGTTGGTGACCGGAACGACAATGGACCTGAAGCCCGCGACGAGCAGCGCACCCGATACCTATGCGACATTCGCCGATCTCTATGCCTATTGCTACCTGGTTGCCTCGGTCGTGGGCCTGGTGTGCATACGCATCTTTGGGTACACCGACCCTCGCGCAGAGAAATTGGCCGAGGAGACAGGCATCGCCTTTCAGCTCACCAACATTTTGCGCGATGTGGCTGAGGATGCGAGCCGGAATCGCGTGTATCTGCCGCTCGAAGACCTCGCCGCGTATCATGTTTCCCTCGACGCCTTGCTGCGCCGTGCTCCGGGAACGCCGCCCACGTCCGCGGAAAAAGCTCTGTTGGAAGCGATCGCAAACCGCGCGGAAAACTACTACAAGTCCGCACAGGCATTGATGCCGCTGATCGACAGCGAGAGCAGGCCCGCGCTCTGGGTGCTCGTGTCGATTTATCACGCCTTGCTCAAGCGCATTGAGCTCGCGCGGTACGATGTGTTTTCAAATCGGGTCAGTGTGCCGCTGGCAGGGAAGATCGCAATACTCGGTGCGGGGCTGTCGCGTATGGCGTGGACAAGGCTGTTTGGACGATAGACCGCGAGGAGAAGCGTTGGGCCTTTCCCATCTGAAGCCGGAAAGAACCGTCACTGTGGTCGGTGGGGGCGTGGCCGGCATGAGCGCCGCCTGCGCGCTGGCCGAAGCTGGTTTCCGCGTGCAACTCGTCGAGCGCCGCAGCTACCTGGGCGGACGCGCGTCGTCGTACCTTCATCCCGGCGTGAATGAAGTCATCGACAACTGTCAGCATGTGCTCTTCGGTTGCTGCACCAATCTAGTCGGGTTCTACAAACGTATCGGCATCGCGGACAAGATTCGCTGGACCACCGAAATGACGATGATAGAGCCAGGCGGCCGGCGGTCGCTGCTCGGGCCGTCATGGATGCCTGCTCCGCTTCATGGACTTCCTAGATTGCTTGCCGCAAGGGCTTTCACCCTTGCCGACAAGCTTGCATTGGGCCGCGCCTTTCGCGCCCTTATGCGGCCTGTGCCTGCCGATTCAACCGAGTCCCTGGGCGCGTGGCTCGTACGTAATCGTCAGACACAAGGCGCCGTCGATCGCTTTTGGAGGCTCGTGATTGCGAGCGCGCTGAATGCAGATCTCGACGACATCGCGTTGCCATACGCGGCCAAGGTGATTCGCGAACTCTTCATGAACTCGGCTCAGGCGGGCAGCATGGGAATGAGCACAGTGCCTCTGAGCGACCTTTACTCGAGTGCGGCCACCTTCCTCATCGAGCGTGGATCGAGTATTCATCTCAATGCGAATGTCGAGTCGGCGGAGTGGGATGAGGAGACCTCACAATGGACACTCGTGACGCGCGAGGGGAATATCACCTCGGACTTTCTTGTGCTGGCATTGCCGTTTGAAGCGACGGCGAAACTGATTCCTAAGATGCCTCCAGCCGAAGGAGTAGATTCTCTGGTTCTGCAAATTGAGCGTCACGAGCACTGGCCTATCTGCAGCGTGCATCTTTGGTTCGATCGCGAGATCACCAATCTCGACCATGCCGTGCTGCTCGACCGCGAACTTCATTGGATGTACAACAAAAGCCGGCTGCAGCCCTCGCGCCAATTGAAGGGAAGTTACCTGGAACTGGTCGTGAGCGCGTCGCGCAACTTCGCCGCTCTTAGCCGCGAGCAGGCCATCACGCAGGGTGTAAGCGAACTCGGCGAGTTTTTTCCCGAGGTGGCTTCCGCGAAATTGGAGAAAGCTGTGCTGGTCAAGGAAGTCCGCGCAACCTTTGGTGTACCACCCGGGATAGATAATTCAAGGCCCCCCACCGCTGGTCCGTGGCCGAACTGCTTCCTCGCAGGCGACTGGGTCGCAACCGGTTGGCCTTCCACCATGGAAAGCGCTGCGCGCTCAGGACATCTTGCAGCCGAGGCCTTGTGCAAGAGCGTTGGGGAACCCCGCGCAATCCTCGATCCGGACTTGAAGCCGCAGGGATTGATGCGTTTTGCAAGCAGCCGGTAAAACTGAGAACTGATGACTGAAAGCTGCTTTTTCAGTGCGCCAGAAAATAGACACCGATGCATACCAATACCGCGGCGGTCCACCGGCGCCGGTCAACATTCTCTTTGAGGAAGAGCTTGGCCGCGATCGCGTTGGTGACAAGTGTGAGGGATGCCGAGGCGGGAGCGACCAGGCTCAGATTCAGATGATTCAGCGCAAAGAGTAGCGAGAAAAAAGCCAGCGCCAGAAATCCCACGCCGGCAAAGAACAGCGGGCACGTAACGACGGCCCGGATGGCGCCCGTCATGCCGGCACGAGCACGAATCTCATCCAAATCGCCGATAGACTTCATGGCTGCAGCGGTGAGTACCTCGCCGGTGGTCGAACTCAGAACGATCGCCGCAATCATCGCCGCAGCCATCCAAGGCCCGGGTTGCGCTGAGGAGTAGGGAAGCGTCATCGCATCTGCTCCTCTCTCAGTTCGAGGTCTGGGACCGGCTTCTCAGTCAAAGACGGGCCCTGGGCAACAAATCCTACGCCGACCGTGATGAGCACGATTCCGGCCCAGCGCTCGATCGAGATGGGCTCGTGCAGCCAGAAGCGAGAGAGGAAGGCGACGATCACATTGCCGAAGGCGGTGGCAGGGAGCACGAACGTGAGGTCTGCCCAGGAGAGCGCCGTGAGATAGCTGGCAAAAAAACCAATAAGCAGCGCTATTCCAGCGGCAATCCATGGAGTGAAGACAGCGGAGATGAGCGTGACGGGATGAGCCAGGGTAATCGGAGGCAGGCTAGTCATGCCGCGTGAGAGGCAGGTATCACCCAGCGGCGCGCAAATCGAAACCAGCCCCAGAATCGCATACTGCCTCAGTGAAAGCCTGTGATGCGTCATCAGTTTGCTGCGATCCTAACGTGCAGTCGAATAGAAAAGGAAGGCGGGCCGCGTCGACGCAGGCTCCGCCCCAATGACGAACGATTTCGCCGGTTGTCCTAAGCGCCCGCGCTGACCGGAGCTGGCGGGTCGGCCTGTTGGCTGCGCGCTACCTTCACCATCTTGTTGCGTTGCGCACGCAACTTCAGGAAGGCCTTTGCTTCAACGTAGAGCCGCGGCACATCACGGTTGACGATCGCCTTCCAGATCACGCGGAAGGCCGCCTTGGGCCGGAAATAATACTCATCGTAGAATCGGTGCACCATCTCAAGTACGTAATCGGTGGGCAGACCGGGATACTCGATGTGAGCCATCTGGTGGCCGCCCTCGTCACTCATGGCCGCGGTATTCACAATGAACCCATTGGCCTTCGCGTAGTCATAAAACTCTGTGCCGGGGTAAGCGTGTGCAATCGAAACCTGGATTGTCTCCACGTCCAGTGTCTTGGCGAAGTTGATCGTGTTGCGAATTGACTCCTTGGTTTCGCCCGGCAGGCCAAGAATGAAGTCACCATGAATCGTCAAGCCCAGGTCGTGACAATCCTTGGCGAAGGCACGCGCACGCTCGACGGTGGCGCCCTTCTTGATGTTCTTCAGAATCTGCGGATCGCCTGATTCGAAGCCCACGATCAGCAGCCGGCAGCCAGCTTCCTTCATGGCCTTCAGCGTGTCGTAGTCGGTGGTCACGCGGGAAGTGCAGCTCCAAGTCAGGCCGAGCGGCTTGAGTTTTTCGCAGAGTTCAACGGTGCGAACTTTTTGAATGTTGAACGTGTCGTCGTCGAAAAAGAACTCCTTGACTTCAGGAAAGTTCTGCTTGGCCCATGCCAGTTCGGCGGCAACATCATCGGTGGAGCGCTTGCGCCACGCATGCCCGCTGAGTGTCTGCGGCCAGAGGCAGAAAGTACATTGCGCCGGGCAGCCGCGCGTGGAGTAAAGCGCGATGTACGGATGCAGCAGAAAGGGTACGTTGTAGCGCGTCACATCCATGTCGCGCTTATAAATCTTGGTGGCCCAGGGCATCGCGTCCAGGTCTTCGATCTGCGGACGGTCAGGGTTGTGGACAATCTTTCCGTCCTGCTTGTAGCTGATGCCGAGAATCTCGTTGAGAGGCTTGCCCTGGGCAAACTCGACAACGGAATAATCGAACTCGCGGCGGCAGATAAAGTCCAGCACGGGGCATTCGTTCAGCGCCTTGTCGGGTGATGTGGTGACCGGCGGACCAACGAAAGCAATGCGAATAGAAGGGTTTGCGGTCTTGATCGCTTCGGCCAGCCGCTGATCGCCCTCCCAGCCAACCGTCGAGGTGAAGAGGACCAGGAACTCATAGTCCTTGCAGATCTTAATGGTTTCGTCGGCGGAGACATGGTGGGGCGGTGCGTCGAGCAGCCGTGAGCCCTCCAGCAGTCCAGCGGGGTATGTCAGCCATACCGGGTACCAGTAAGATTCAATCTCGCGCGTCGCCGGCCAGCGCGAGCTCGCTCCACCATCGAAATTCTCAAACGAAGGCGGGTTCAGGAATAGCGTTTTCAGAGGCATAGCCATCCTTTCAATTCTATCATTTTCGGCATTTCTCAGGCGCCCAAACGGGGAATCGGGCTATTTGGAGTGCAACTCGCCTAACCAGTCTTGGATGTGGCCCAGTGCTCTCAGCAGGCTTAATCTTGCCTTCGCAAGTTCGAATTCCGCATCCTGGGCATCCTCAAGTCTTTCGCTTTCATCGATACGCGCCAGTTGCTCAGCTTTGGGCGACAGCTGAGGTGTCGCGTTCGGTCCGGCTCCGGAGCCGTTTCCCAACTCCAATTGCGCCAGCACAGACTTTAGATGCTCGCCGGCAATTTGCTGCTTCAAACTTGCGATTTCTGTTTGGGTGTCGAGTTCACGGATGCTGCCGGTCAACTCCGCAATCTGGATTTCGTTCTGACGTTGCGCCTGTTCGGCCTCAACAGTCGCCCGCAGCGCTTCTGCCGCCGATTCCCGAGCCTTGGCGCGCGTGCCGAAGTCAAACAGAGGTATCTGAATCGAAAACCCCGCACTGAAATTATTGGGCGTGAAATTTCGATAGTAAGTACTGTAGTTATTCAGTTTGTTCGAATCGAGGTTATATTGCGCGCCAAAACTTACCTGGGGACGGTTTCCTACCAGCGCGTCGCCCCGAGACTGAAATTGCCTTGAGCGGGCCAGCATATGTGATGCCTGCACCCCGGCGGTGGAAAGCGGTGGAACATCGGCGCTCACCGCGGGTATTTCGGGAATGCTGGCATGATCGGGTGCAATGGAACCAACGGGCAGTCCGGTCAGGGTCGCAAGCTGCTTTGCAAGTGTGGTAGCGCGGGTTTCCAGATGAATCCTCTTCAGTCGTATCTGGGCCGCGGTCAGTCGCGCTTGCAGCAATTCATCTTGTGGATCGACTCCGGCTTCGGTTCGCTCCTGCTCGATTTGAACCAGTCGGCCCGTATAGATTTCCTGTTGGCGTGCCGTCTCCAACTCGCGGTTTACGGTATCAAGCTCGATGTACGCCGTGGATGCATCGAGTGCCACTTGCTCCCTGGCGTCTTTCAGGCTGAGTGTAGCGGCATCAATGCCGGAGTGCGCGCCGCGGATATACTGGCGCTGCGAGAAGCTCAAGACCAGCGATTGCATCGATGCATTCGCAATTGAAGGTTGACCGGTTGGGAAACCGATAGACCCGCCGACAGTCGAGCCGATTACAAGGTTGGGCACATACGCGTCCGTGGTCTCATCCAGCACAGCCTGCGCCTTGCGCAGGTCGGCTTCGTCTATCCGAACCGCGGTGCTGTTGCGCTGTGCCAGATCGACTACCGTGGCCAGCGAAACCTGCGCCGGGAGCAGCGGCGGCGCAGTGCTGACAGCCATTCCGACGAGAACGGAGAGCCACGGCGCACGTTGTTTCCTTCTACTGTTCACGTCTTGAGATCCAGTCAAAACTTCAATTCCTGTGCGGGACGATAATCATGGGCGAGTTCCAGCGCCGCCGTTCGCTCGCGCTTTGCCGCGGCTATGTCGCCGAGTCTGGCATCGAGACGCGCAAGCCGCGTGTGCGCCACAAATGCCGGAGCCTCCTCTGTCTTCGATGAACCCGCGAGATATTCCTGAAGCATCCTGGCAGCCAGCTCCAGATTCTTGCCGGCCTCAGTCAACACAGAAGATCCATTGAACAGCGCTACGCCTGCATGTTTATCGTGTTCAGCGGCATTCAATCCACTTTGTACGGCTGCATCCATTTCAGGCCAACGCTCGCGCTGACGATAGAAGCTGGCGAGACTCATCCACTGAAACGCAGGATGCTCGCTCACTGCGATCGCCTGTTTGAAATTGCGCTCGGCCGCATCATAATCTTTGATTTGTTTTGCTATTCCGGCACGCAACTCAAAGGCGCGTGCCGGGGCAATTTTGTCTAACCGCGTCGCAACTACTTCGGCCTTGTCACTGCCACCACCCACGATTCCAGGCGCCCTATAGTAAAACTCACCCAAGTCTGCGAGCGCTTCGGCATTGCGCGGACTCAAGTTGGTTGCCTCTTCGAACTCTTCTCGCACCCTCTTTGCGAAAGAATAGGCGTTCAGGAACGAAGCGCGTTCTGCCCTCTCCCCGAGCGCCCGGCCCAGCCACAGATGATCCTCGGAGCTCTGTCCATCCGCATTGACAGCTTGTTGGCATTCGCTCGCAGCCAAATCCCAATCCTCCAACGAGTAGAAGACCCGGCACTTCAAGGAGTGGGACTCGGCGGAAGGAGGCAGAGAATTCAGTAGCGCCAGCGCCTTGTCTGCCTCGCCCGCCTGCAATGCTGCGTTGGCCTGTGCCAGTGGGCCTGTTGCAGATTGCGCAGATGCCGCGATGGCAAAGGCTATTCCCAGAAAAACCGCCTGAAATTTCTTCTTCACTGCACAACCTGAATCGGTATGCCCTGTTGCAAAGGCTGTCCCGAGGTTGTTCCGGTGGCCACCAGCTCTCCGTCCTTGAGTCCGGAGACAATCGCTACCTGCGTCAGATTGAAGGCGCCGGTTACGACAGGGGTTCTGCGCAATTCGCCGTTCACCACTTTGAAGACGAACGTCCTGCCATTCTCAGAGTAGAGCGCCTCTCGAGGAATGCTCAGTACATCCGATTCGCTGGATGTGGTTACGTTGACCGTCACATTGGTATCGGGTAACAGTCCACTGTCTCCGCCGTCGATCTGGACCAGCACTTCTCCAACCGTGCGCGTGCCGAGGTTCATCACCGTGACTGGAACACGTTCGATGTGGCCATGCCAGATCCGGCCCGGCTTGGCGTCCCACTTGATGAGTACCGGCTGGCCAACAGCCAGGCCGCCGATTTCCGGCTCATCAAAATAGGCCCGCACACGCTCATGATGAAGATCGGCCATTTGAAGCAGCGACGCACCCTGTTCGACGAAGTCGTTGCGAGCGACATTCACGTTATAAACCGTTCCCGCGAAGGGAGCTTGAAGCGAGGTTTGCTCCTCTACCGCTTGCGCGGCCGATAGATTGGCTTCCGCATCGGAGAGAGCCGCCTGTGCCCGCGCCACCTCCGGTGGGGAGTATCGACTTTGCGAACTGACCAACGACGCATCGAGGTTGGCTTGTGAGGCATCAAGACGTTGACGTGCCGCGGCTACTTCGCCGGCCGACGCTGCTCCGGTGGCATTGAGCTTGATGAGGGCTTGCAGATCATGCTCAGCCTGTTCGCGGTCTATCCGGTCCCTTGTCAGTTCGGCGGCTGCCGCCTGGCGTTGTTCCAGTGTGCCGTTGTGAATGATCGCGTCGAGTGCGGCCTGTGCAGATTTGACTCCGCTCTCGGCAGCGGCCACCCGGACTCGCGCCTGCGTGTCATCCAGCACCATCAGCAGCTTTCCCGCGGGTACTTCGTCTCCCGGCTGCACGTAGATTGCCTTGACCGTGGTGGCAATGGGGCTATGGAATTGCTGATTGTTTTCCGGTTCTACGCGCCCATTGGTGCTGGAAGTGCTTGCCAGCGGTTCATGCGACACCCGCGCGACGCGTACCTCCAGATGCTCCCTGGTGAGGGAACGCACCGAGAAAAATACCAGGACCAGTACCACGACTGCGCCAAGCCAGAGCCAGCGCCTGTCCAATTGCTTGCGTGCTTCCGCCATTCGTTGACCTGAGCCAGTATATAAGACTCAACGACATGCCCAGAGGGAGCAGAAAATTGTGCCGGAAGCGATTCACCATGAATGACCTGCGAGTTTCAAGGCTGGAATATTTGGCTGAAGTAGACCCTGATGGAATGCCTGATTGAGATTGAAGATGGTTAGTGCTTTCCCCGTTAATAGAGCCGCACCGCAGCTTCTGAAAGAACCTTGTGAGACGAACCTGGGAGCTTGATTTGTAGCCTCGTACAATAGGAGTATGGCTCTGGAAACGCGCTATACCGAAGAACATGCCAAGGCCGGTCTCGATTTCGCATTTCCCGCGATCGAAACCTGGCAGAACCAATTTCCCGGGTATGAGATTTCCATCGACGACCCGGAGCTGACTTCTGTGTGCCCAAAAACCGGACTGCCTGATTTCGGCGTCCTGACAATTCGCTACATGCCCCGCGAACGCTGTCTTGAGTTGAAATCGCTGAAAGAGTATCTCTTCAGTTACCGGAATCTCGGAATTTTTCAGGAGAATATCGTCAACCAGGTCCTGGAAGACGTGGTGAAGGCCTGTGATCCGGTCTGGGCTGTGGTGCGAGGCGAGTTTCGTCCTCGCGGTGGCATCGGCACGATTGTCGAAGCGCGATGGCCCCGGCCCCAGGTCTAAGCGTCAATGCATTTCAAAAACAGGTCGCATTTCAAAATCAAACGTCGGCGAGTAGCCTGCCAGATGTGTTATTCGTGAGTTCTCTCCCGTTTTCTTCAGGAAAAAAGCACATTGGCTCAGTCGACCCAAGCTGTTCGTGCCAACATCAGCCCCGCAATTGGGACTTTTGCGCTGCTACTCTGCCTCAACCTCCTCAACTATGTTGACCGGTATATTCTGCCCGGTGAAGTGTCGCTGATTCAGCGCGAGTTCAATTCGACTGACCAGCAAATGGGCTTGCTCACCACCGCGCTCTTCGTCACCTACATGCTGGTCGCGCCGCTCACCGGTTGGCTGGGCGACCGATTCTCGCGCAAGCCGCTCATCATTGCCGGCGCGGTCCTTTGGAGCCTCGCCACGTTGGGTACGGCCTGGGTGCACGATTACTGGACGCTTTTTGTCCGCCATGCGCTGGTGGGGGTTGGCGAAGCGACGTTCGGTATCTTTGCCCCCGCCGTTCTGGCCGACTTCTATCCTGAGAAAGACCGTAACCGCGTCCTGTCGATCTTTTACCTGGCGATTCCCATCGGTGCGGCCCTCGGCTACGCTGCAGGAGGAAAGATGGGGTCGATATTTGGATGGAGAGCGCCATTCCTCTTTTGCGCGATCCCGGGGCTGATCATCGCCGCGCTATACGGGTTGATGGGACGGGAACCCGAACGAGGCGGAAGCGACCACATTCGGCCCACCGTGAACCGCACCACTTTTTGGGGGCTCTTTAGCAACCCCGCCTATCTGACGGCCACTTTTGGCCTGGCGGCCCTTACCTTTGCCATGGGCGGCATCTCCAACTGGGTTCCCACATTCCTGCACCGTTTTGCGGGACTCTCAGTGGGCAACTCCAGCCTTGTGGTGGGCGGAATTACGGTGATCGACGGCATCGCCGGAACTCTCGTCGGAGGCTGGGTGGCGCAGCGCTGGCTGCGCACTAATCATCGAGCACTCTACTTGCTCTCGTTTTGGAGCGTCGCTCTCACGCTACCGTGGGGGGCTCTGGTGTTTTTTGGACCACCCGCGTGGGCTGTTCCGTCGCTTTTTGCCGCCGAATTCTTCCTCTTCCTCAATACAGGGCCGTTGAATACGGCCATAGTCAACTCGGTCTCGGCCCCCGTGCGCGCCACGGCCATCGGGCTCAACCTATTCATCATTCACGCATTCGGCGACACGTTTTCTCCCACGATTATCGGTGCCATCTCCGATCACACACAGAGCCTGCGCCTCGGCCTGGGTTTCACCCTCATCTCGCTCGTCGTGTCGTGTGTGATTCTTTGGGCCGGCTCACGCGTTGCTCCGCCGCTGGAGGAAGCCGCCGCGCCGGTCGGCTGATCGCGGCAGATCCAGCTTCCCTTGTGAACGATCCGACGCTTATTACTTCGCCGGCTGAGCCTTCTGGCTGAGAGGTTCCTGGTCGCGCGAATTCATGAAGGCGCGATGGCCACCTTGAGACCGGAGATTCGGGTCATTGACCGGCGGCCGGCCCTGATCACCGCTGAAGCCGCGCAGCAGCCTGGGGTTAGGTTTGAACTTGGGAGGGCCACCGTAAAACTGACGCGCATGACTCAACTCGATCCCTGCTCGCCCATGCATGGGCCGGACAATCCCGCGAATGTGCACATCCATATCGCGGTATTTGCTGAGTTCGCCCACCTCATCGCGGTCTTCAAAGAGGCTCACGATGGTGAAGCGGCACTGCTCGTCGGGCGTATCCGGTGTGCAAACATCCAAGTACCGAGTTCCACTCGGCAGCTCCACAACCTCATAGACATGAGCGGAAATGCAAATGTCCTTGTCCAGCAGTTTTGAAGCTTCTTCAGCTGGTACGCACGGCTTTGATTTGGCCGCAAAGGCCATAACCGGACACAAGACAAGAATCAGCGCAATACGCCGCATCGCAACTCTCTTTTCGGGGAATGACTTCAGCTTACGCTAAATCGGTCCAGCGTTCGAATTAGTCCCGAAACCGACGCATCGAGGCTGTCAGCAGACCGCTGTCTATAATTGGCTGCACGCGCTGCGTCTGCCGCGGCTTGTCTTGTGCAGATTCAAACGGAGGAAGCCGTTCCATGGACACCAAGTCTGCTGCGCGCGAGCGCTTCAACTCAGCTCGCGATGAGCTGGTCGAACTCAGCCATCGCATCCACGCTCACCCTGAGATGGGGTTCGAGGAAGAAAAGGCTTCGACCTGGCTCTGCGAATACCTGGATGCGGCGGGGTTTGCGGTGGACAAGGGCATCTGCGATCTACCCACGGCATTTCGGGCGCGTGCGGGCAGCGGCCCTCTGCATATCGCGATTTGCGCCGAGTACGATTGTCTGCCTGGCATCGGGCACGCCTGCGGCCACAACATTATCGCCGCATCGGCAGTGGGCGCAGCGCTTGCCGCAGCCAGGGTGGCGGACGATCTGGGATTGACCATCAGCGTGATCGGGACACCCGCCGAAGAGGTGTGCAACGCGAGCGGGAAGATACTCCTGCTCGAACGGGGCGCATTTGAGGGTCTCCATGCCGCCATGATGGTGCACCCCGCGCCCTTTGATATGCTCCGCGCCAAGATCATTGCCGCTTCGATGTTCGATGTCAATTGCACAGGAAAAGAGTCGCACGCGTCGGCGTTTCCTGAGCTGGGAGTGAACGCTGCCGATGCGCTCACAATTGCACAAACTGCGCTGGGTTTGTTGCGGCAGCATATCCGCTCGACCGACCGGATCCACGGGATCGTAACCAACGGCGGCGCAGCGCCGAATGTAGTTCCCGCCCACACTTCGGCCCGATACATTGTTCGTTCGGAGACGGTGGACCAGCTCGATGAATTGCGCGCCAAGGTGTACCGCTGCTTCGAAGCCGGAGCGCTCGCCACTGGCGCCAAGGTCACGTTCACTGGCGGCGATAAGCCATACGCCGAAATGCATCACGACGAGGATATGGCAACCATCTTCCGCAAAAACTCCGAGGAGCTGGGGCGGCCATTTCCGAACCTTGGGGAATGGGAGACGCGGCCCACCGGATCGACCGACATGGGCAACGTTTCCCGGGTGATGCCGTCAATTCATCCCATGATCGGCATCAACTCATTGCCCGCCGTCAACCATCAGCCTGAGTTCACTGCGCATTGCGTCAGCCCCGACGCGGATAAAGCAATGGTGGATGGGGCGATCGCAATGGCGTGGACCTGCATCGACATGGCGACGATCGATCATGTGCGAAATCGTCTAATCAGCGACGCAAAGCCAGCTCTCTAGCGAGCGCCGACCAACTCGTCGTGCTGAGCGCTTTGCCCATAGTGGCTCTGCACGTAATTGTCGAGGATCTGCTTGAACTCGGCGACGATGGTGTCGCCGCGCAATGTGGTGTAGAGCTTGCCGTCGACGTAGACGGGGGCTTTCGGTTCCTCGAAAGTGCCGGGCAGGCTGATGCCGAGGTTGGCGTGCTTCGACTCGCCGGGGCCGTTAACTACGCAGCCCATGACGGCCAGTTTAAGCTCTTCGACTCCGGGATATTGTTTACGCCACTCGGGCATTGAGGTCCGCAAGTAGCTCTGAATTTGCTCAGCCAGTTCCTGGAAGTAGGTGCTGGTGGTGCGGCCGCAGCCAGGGCAACTGGTGACCTGGGGCATGAAGCTGCGAATGGAGAGCGACTGCAGAATCTGCTGTGCGGCTAAGACTTCTTCGGTGCGGTCGCCGCCGGGTTTGGGCGTCAGGCTTACGCGGATCGTGTCACCGATGCCGGCGAGAAGAAGCGGCGCGAGGCCGGCTGTCGAGGCGATCAGGCCTTTTGACCCCATTCCTGCTTCGGTCAGTCCCAGGTGAAGTGCGTAATTGCAGCGGGCGGCAAGGTTGTTGTAGACATCGATCAGGTCGCGTACTCCGCTGACCTTTGCGGAGAGGATGATCTGGTCGGGGCGCAGCCCGAAATGCTCGGCGGCTTTGGCCGACTCAAGGGCACTGACAACCATCGCTTCCATCATCACTTCGCGTGCGGGCGCGGGATCGGGGCGGCGGTTGTTCTCATCCATCATGCGGGTGAGAAGAGCCTGATCGAGCGAGCCCCAGTTCACGCCGATGCGGACCGGTTTTTGGTTCTCGACCGCGCACTCGACCATGACCTGGAAGTTGTCGTTGTCTTTTTTGCCGATGGATGCGTTGCCCGGGTTGATGCGGTACTTGGCCAGCGCGCGTGCGGTGGCTGGGAATTTCTTGAGCAGCAGATGGCCGTTGTAATGGAAGTCGCCCACGATGGGTACATGGATGCCACGCTTTTCAAGCCCCTCAACGATGTGCGGAACAGCCGCCGCAGCGTCTTCGTTGTTGACCGTCACGCGGACAATCTCAGAGCCCGCTAAAGCCAGGGCTTCGACCTGTTCAATCGTACCCGGGATGTCCGCCGTGTCGGTGTTGGTCATCGACTGCACCACAACCGGGACTTCCCAGCCCACACGAACCTGCCCGATTTTGACTGTAGGTGTCTTTCTACGCTGAATTTCCGGCATGCGGACCTCTGTTTCAGTTTACCTGTTCCCCGGTTTTACTGGAAATCGCCTGTTCCGCAGGACATCGGGGCCATTCTTAGGGTCAGCAGAAGGCGGCAAGCTCCTCTCGCTTGTGGAGTGCGCAAACGGGTACAATAGACCCCATGTGGTGCCGTCGTATCTCTCGTTTCTTCGTGCTTGTAGCCGCCCTCGGGCTAGCCGTCAGTCTTTCGTGTCTTGCGCAAAGTTCCAACCACCGCGGGCGCAAATACAAGGCGCCTCCGCCGACTTCTCGGATCCAGGTCACAATCCTCCGTAGTGAGGATGAAAAGCCCATCGAAAACGCCTCCGTCATCTTTCAGGTCAAGGGTGACAAGGGAAATATGGAGTTGAAGACAGACGAAGACGGAAAGTCGGTTATTGACGTCCTCCCCACCGGTTCTGACGTGCTCTTGCAAGTGATCGCGAAAGGCTATCAGACGTACGGCGAAAGCTACACGGTCGACAAGTCCGACATGGCGATCGAAGTGAAGTTGAAGCGGCCGGGCGAGCAGTATTCTGTTTATAAGATGCACGAACAGACGGCGGATGCGGGGAAGAGCACAGATAAGAACACTACAACAGACTCCGGCAAGGACGCGGCTCCAAAGGATTCAGGCAAAGACAAACCGGCCAACTCCACAAATCAAAACGAGACACAACCTGCCAACAGCCAGCCCAAACCGCAATAGGGAGTTATCACGCGGCGGGCCGGTTGGCTCAGAGAAAATCAGCAGCGTCTGGATGCCCATTCAAAACCTCAGCGGCAAGTCGGCACTGGTTACAGGGGGCGCACGACGCATTGGGCGGGAAATAGCCCTGGAGTTTGCACGGGCTGGCGCAGACGTCAGCATTACCTATCGGACATCAGCGGCCGAGGCCGCGCAGACAGTACAGCAGATCGAGGCACTGGGGCGGCGCGTACAAGCGGTTGAATGCGATGTGCGCTCGGAGAGCTCGGTTCGCAAGGCAGTGGCGGCAGCAGCCGCGTTTCACGGACGGATTGACGTGTTGGTGAACAATGCGGCGGTCTTTGAATCCGCTCCGCTCGATCAAATCACCCTGGATCAATGGAATACGGTCTTCGAGACCAATGCCCGCGGGCCGTTTCTCGTGACCCGGGAGGCAATCGATCATTTGCGACAGGCGCGGGGCAGGATCATCAACATCGGCTCGCTCGGTGGAATCCACGCCTGGACCGGGCACGCCCACTATTGTGCCTCAAAGGCCGCGCTGCACATGCTGACGCAAGCTATGGCGAAGGCATTCGCACCTGAAGTGAGTGTGAACTGCGTGGCTCCGGGCTGGATCGAGCTGGGGGAGGGCTCACTCGAAGGATCGGCGCGGTTTGCGGCGAGAACGCCTATGAAACGGAACGGAACGGCAGCCGATGTGGCAGAGGCAGTCCTCTTTTTTGCGGCGAATTCGGCATTTGTGACAGGTCAGATCCTTGCCGTGGATGGAGGGCTGGGACTGTAGCTGGAGGCCGGACTGCCCTCAGCCGGAAAGCAGCCGGCCCCAGAAGCCTTTCTTTTCGCTTCCATCAGGCGCGGTGGAATTCCCATCGGAATTGCGTCGCTTGGCCAGCGACTTGACGTCAAATTTCAAAGGCACTTTTTCCCACAGTCCTATAGGTTCTGGCTGAGCGGGTAATTTGGCTCCGTCAACAGCCGCGCGTGGATTTCCGACGCACAGCCGCTGGGCATTCTCCGCTCCCGTGAGGTTGGCCACATAGTCAAAGCCTCGTTTCAGATGCGGTGGGCGCCATTCGGGATGATGCGAATCGCTGGCCAGAAAGTGAACCCAGTTCCGTTCCAGCAAAGCATTGGCAAAGGCTTCGGCGATCTTGCCGAAGCGCCCATAAAGGGAGGCGGAGGTAACCTGAACAAGGCTCCCTTCCCGCATCCAATCGGCCAGCAATTCGGGGGTCCGCTGCAGCACCGTGTTTCGTTCAGGATGAGTGATGATAAGGGTATAACCCGCCGCCTGCAATCGGCGCATGGCGTCCGACAGTTGCGGCGCGATGACCATGTCAGGGAACTCAACCAGGAGATAACCCTTCTCATTGATGGAATAGCGAAGCGGGTGGTCGAGGGCGTCCAGAATATTGGAGGCACTCATGTGGAAGTCGCATCCAAGGCTCAATTCGACAACATCGCGAAGCTGCTCGCGCAGTTCGGCTAAACGTTCGCGAACCAGAGCTTCGTTATAAGGGTAATGGTCGCTTGAATGCGGAGTGCACACGATATGGCTTATGCCATCGATTGCGGCATCCTGCGCCATCTCCAAGGAGGTCTGAAGGTCTGGCGATCCATCGTCTACTCCGTAGATCAGGTGTGAATGGATGTCGATCATTCTTTTTCGCTTTCCCGTGTGCGCAACAAGGCCCTCAATGCACTGCCAAGGCTTCAATCATGGAGGCGAAGATCTTCCAGCCGTCCGCGGAGCCGAGCAGTTTCTCGCTGGATCTGTCTGGATGCGGCATCATGCCCAGGACGTTCCGTTTCTCATTCAGAATTCCGGCGATATTGGCCAGCGATCCATTGGGATTGGCTGCGCGCGTGACTTCGCCAGTAGAGGTTGCATATCGAAACACGATGCGATCTTCAGATTCCAGGCGGTGCAGATCTTCCGGCGTGCAAAAGTAGTTTCCTTCCATGTGGCCGATGGGGATCTCGAGAACATTCCCCTTGGATAACTGGTTGGTAAACGGGCTGTTGGTGGTCTCAACGCGTAGATGTACCTGTTTGCAGATATATTTCAGTCCGGCGTTCCGCATCAGCGCGCCGGGCAGCAAACCGGCCTCGGTCAGAATCTGAAAGCCGTTGCAAATGCCGAGCACCAGTCCGCCCGCGGCGGCGAACTTCTGCACCGACTGCATCACCGGCGAAAACCGCGCGATGGCGCCGGTCCGAAGGTAATCGCCATAGGCGAAGCCGCCAGGGACGAGGACGGCGTCCACTCCAGCCAGGTCCTCAGAGTCATGCCAGAGAAAGGTCACCGGCTGGCGCGCGATCTCAGCGATCACGTTGTAGGTATCGTGGTCACAATTGGACCCCGGGAAGACCAAAACCCCAAATTTCATGCCTCTAGGGTATCAGTTAGGTCGCGAGGTCAAGCAGCAAGTTAAATCCGGTGGTAACAGATAGTAACCGCCCAAAGCGAGAGAAGAAGCGACGCTAAGTGATTGTGGTAAATCCACTTCTCACTTGATCGCCACAGGCGGGTTTGAGTTAGGGGAACAGATCAGTATGTCAGCTGCAGTTCGAGTCCTTTGCCGTCGTCCGGAACGACGGCCGTAATGCGGTGATGTTCCGCGTCAAATTTAGTGGGAACGGTATGCGCGTCCGAGCCCGAAGAAGTTAATGCGGCACCCTTTGCGGCCTGTCTGCGTGCGCCGTATACCTCGAGGGAAAGCTGCGACCACCATGGCGTAAAGCTGCCCTCATGCGGGGAAACCGAGATATCGAGTCCGTTCGCTGCAAGCTTGCAGCTGAATTCCACACGCAGGAAATCGCCCTTTTTGAAGTCGTAGCTGACGCCATCGTCCAGATAAAGGCTACCGGCACAATCCTTACCGGGGGCGGTGGGCGGGTAAACGCGCAACGTGAGCGGGCCCCGGGGCTTCTCGTCCGTGCTTTGAACCACTGGCTGCTCGGGCACAATGGCGCCCGCGCGCACAAAGACGGGCAAAGTTTCAACGGAGTTGTGCAGGTGAATCTCCGGTTGAACGACCGCGGCGTTATCGATGCCTTTCCTGCCCGTGCTGCCCTCCACACGGGCGCCGGTCCAGTAGTCGTACCAACCCACAGGCGGCAGGGCGACGGAGTAGGTATCCACTTCGTCGGGAAAAGGGCTCTGGGCGATGAGCAGATCGTGGCCGAGAAGAAAGCTGCCCCCGTCGGTGAGGTCGAGGGGCTGGCCATCCACGGCGCCATGCGGGAATTCGAGGAAAAGTGGACGGACGATCGGGAGCCCGGTGCGGCTCGTTTCATCTGCGGTGGTGTAGATGTAGGGAAGAAGCCGGTAGCGCTCTTCGATGTAGCGGCGGCGCAGGTTCAAGTCTTCCGGGGTGCCGTTCTCCCACGGTTCCTGGGGATTGGTGCCGGTGGCCGTGTGGTCGCGGTCAATGGGCTGAAAGGCCGCCACTTCAAGCCAGCGCGTGAGCAGGGCCGGTTGCGGTGAGCCAGCAAACCCGCCGACGTCGGCCCCTGCCATGGCAAAGCCGCTCAAACCAAGGTTGAGCAATTGCGGTACGGTCTGGCGAAGGTGATTCCAGGTGCTGGAGTTGTCTCCAGTCCAAGTGACGGCATAGCGCTGACCCCCCGCATAGCTGGCGCGAGTCATGACAAAGGGGCGTATGTCGGGCTGGAGTCTCAGCAGGCCCTCATAGGTTCCGCGGCTGTTTTGCATACCGAAGACGTTGTGAATTTCAAGATGATTGGCGACGCGGGTTGCGAAGCCCGGCTCTTCAATGCGGTGTTGCACATCGTCGGGCATGGTTTTTGACGGGACTAGAAAGATGGCAGGCTCGTTCATATCGTTCCAGAAACCGGCAACGCCTTTTGCAACGAAGTCCGCGTACAGCGTGCCCCACCAGTCGCGCGAGGACTTCTGCGTGAAGTCAGGGAAAACAGATTTCCCAGGCCAGACAGTACCTACGTAGATGGAGCCATCTGGATTCTTGACGAAATGGTCGCCTGCAACGCCTTCATCGTAGGGTTTGTAACCGATGTTGGGTTGATCGGCGATATGCAGGTCGGTGATGAGGACGGTGCGCAGATGCTCGTCCTTCAGGTCCTTGATCATCTGCCCGAAGTGTGGAAAGCGTTCGGTGTCGACGGTGAAGGGGCGGTTCTTGAACTGATAGTCGATGTCAAGCCAGATGACGTCGGAGGGGATGTGTTCGCTGCGCAGCCTGGCAGCGATGCGGCGCACCTCAGACTCGGGATAGTAGCTGTAACGAGATTGCTGGTAGCCGAGCGACCAGAGCGGAGGAATGGGAGTTGGACCGGTGAGCCACGCCCAGTCTTCTACCACCGCCTTCGGGTCCGGACCATAGAGGATATAGAAGTCCAACGGTCCGCCCTCGGAGCCGAAGGAGTAGCCGTCGCGGTACTGCTTGTTGAAGTCGAAGCTGGCGCGCCATGTGTTGTCGAGGAAAACTCCGGCTGCAATGCCCTGGCGGAATGTCATGAAGTAGGGAATCGACTTGTAGATCGGGTCGGTCGACTCCTGCCAGCCGAAGGCATCCGTGTTCCAGTCGGTGAAGGATTCGTTGCGCCGGTCAAGAGGGCCGGGCTTATCGCCGAGGCCGAAGTAGTGTTCGTCCTGTGGCGACCGCATGTAGACACGGAAGGATGCACCGTTGTACTCGATGGGCCGGCCGGGAAGCTGCGCGGCGACGATGTGGCCCTCCATATCGGTGATCGTCAACGCGAATGGATCGTTGTTGATGGTGACGTGGAGCTTGGCCGTCTTGAATCCGACGGACGTGTCAGAGGACTCTGGTGTCACAGAGACAGTTGCGGTCCGCGATGCGGGAAGCACGGCCCAGGACGCGTCCTCGGGCAGCACGCCGGCGGGGCCAACGCGCACACGCACCAGGTCATCGCGCAAGGCTGTGATCTGAATGATCGCGGCGCCGGAGCGAAGCTCAATTCCGTTGGTGATTGGCCGGGAAGCGGTGACCCGGTCGAGCCGGACAAACCCCGTATGCTGCTGGGCTTCTCCGGTTAAATTCGCTTGTGACGTTGCGGCTAAAAGCAAAACTTCAAATACAACAAACAGGAAGCGTCCTGTCTTCTGCACTCAGCACCTCAAGGGGGCCAATTTAGTTGTCGCCGAAAAGGATATCGCGGCGACGGTTCGATGGGAAACCGATCTACTGGCAGGGACGAAGTCTCTACCTATGGCTGACGCAAGACCGGTCGAGTTGAATCAAAGATTCGACTCAAGCACTGCGACCCGTTTGCGAGTTTCGCTTAAGAATGCTTCGTCGTCCGGTGAACTGGGTTTGATGGAATCGAGATTGATGGCGACGTTGGAGAGGGCGCCTTCCAGTGCGGCGTTTGCCAAGGCGATGGCCGTAGTCAGATCGGAGTTCATGTTGGGATTTGTGATGGGCTTCAAGATCGTGGCAATTCGAGCCACCTCGACGGATCTTTCAGCCACACCGAGAGGAACGCTGGTGGCCTGCCGGAGCGCGACGTTGATGGCGTGGCTGCCATCGGGCGATTCTTTCGCGGCTTTGTATGCCTTCATCACGGAGTTGTAGGCGACGGCGTCGGCGTCGATGGCGGACTTGAGTTCCTCGCGCAGCGGCGTGAGTCGGATAATGACTTCGCTGAGCTGGCTTTCGTGTTGCACGTAGGCTTTTTTGCCGCGCGACATGGTGGCAACCATGGAGGTCAGACCTGCTGCCATGGCGGCCGCGGCTGCTGCCGCGCTGCCGCCGCCGGGAGTTGCGGTGGGAGCGGCGAGCTGCTCGATAAAGGGCTCGATACCCGCGCGAAGACCGCCAATGGCCGCTTTGCCGGACATCACGGCGGCGAGGCGGTTCTCGAGGATGAGCGAGGAATCGAAGTTCTCCACTTGCAGAAACCACTCGGCGGCTTGTTCGAGAGCAAGCTTGGGGATGAGGCCGACGATCTCGCTCGAAACAGGAACGACGCCATAGCGGGCGGCTTCGCGTTTTACAAATTCGAAGACGCGATGAATCGGCGTCTGCTCGAAGTCGGTGAGGTTCATGGAAACCTGGGCCATGCCTCGGACCAGGAATCCTGCGCCTTTAACGAAGCGAAGGCCGCCGGTGGAAAAGCGCACGGCCTTGGCGATCTTCTTCGCGATTGCAACGTCGGGAGTGTTCAAAAAAATGTTGTAGGCAATGAGAGGCTTACGTGCGCCGACGACGGTGGCTCCGGCGGTGGGATGCATGCGCGGATCGCCGAAGTCAGGCTTGCGCGCGGGGTTGGTGGCGATGTCGTCGCGGATGCCCTCGAACTGGCCGCGGCGAATGTTCTCAAGATTCTGGCGTTCGGGGTTTGTGGCGGCGGCTTCGTAAAGGTAAACAGGAATCTGAAAGCGGCGGGCGATCTCGGCGCCGACGTGACGGGCCATGGCAACGCAGTCGTCGATGGTGAGGCCGTCAATAGGGATGAAGGGGATCACATCGGCTGCACCCATGCGCGGGTGCGCGCCCTGATGCTGGGTGAGGTCGATGAGTTCGGCGGCTTTGCCGACACCGCGAATCGCGGCTTCCTGAATGGCTTCGCGGTCACCGGCCAGGGTGATGACGCAGCGGTTGTGGTCGGCGTCCATCTCGCGGTCGAGGAGATAGACGCCGGGAACCTTCATGGCCTCGACGATGGCATCAACTTTGGCGGGGTCGCGGCCTTCAGAGAAGTTGGGCACGCATTCAACTAACGTGTTGGGCACGGAAAGAGGATAAATCAGCGGCTTGGAGCGCCTGACCCGGTGAATCAGCTACCGGAGTACCCCCCACCCCGGATTCTGTGGATACACTGATTGTTTTCATGGGGTTATAGGCGAATCGGTTGCTGCAGCTTGACTCTTGGGATTGGAGTTAGCCGCAGATTTTCCAGTGAAAGGAGTTACGAGCTCTTCGAAGGCTTCGGGAAGCTCGCCGATGGCGGCTTTTCTCCACGCTCCATTTCGAGTGTGCGTCCTCTGAAGAATTAATCTGCAAGTTTCGGAGGAGATTTTTTCCACGAACGAACATGCGGACGAGATGGCCCGCCTGAGCGTACAGTTTTACAGCCCATTTTTCGGATTTTTTAATGGCTTCTGAGTACATCAAATTTAGAACAGAATGTTGGGTCTTGTGGAATCTCCAGGTCAACCCATCTTCCTGAGGGGAGTCGATTATGTTTGCAATTACTGGCGTGACAGGCAAGGTAGGCGGAGCGGTGGCCCGCAATCTTCTGGCACAAGGGCGCAAGGTACGAGCGGTGGTGCGGGATGCCGAGAAGGGACGTTCCTGGTCCGCTCAAGGCTGTGATATCGCAATCGCCAGCGTTGAGGATGCAGCGGGTCTCACCAAAGCATTTGACGGAACCGAAGGCGTCTTCCTGATGACACCTCCAGACTACGATCCTGAACCCGGATTCCCTCAGACGCACAAGGCGGCTGCGGCCACTCGGCAAGCCATCGAAACCACCCGGCCGGGGAAGGTCGTCTTTCTCTCCACGGTTGGAGCCCATGTTGCGGAGCCCAACCTTCTGAATAACTCCAAGATCACGGAAGAGATGCTCCGCAGTACCTCGGTCCCGGTTGCATTCTTGCGCGCTGCCTGGTTCATGGAAAACGCTGCGTGGGATGTGGAAGCGGCGCGCAAAGGCGTGATTCCCAGTTTCTTGCAACCGCTCGATCACCGGATTCCGATGGTTGCCGCGAGTGATATCGCCCTAACCGCGGCAGAACTCCTTGCTGAAACCTGGACGGGAGTCCGTGTTATTGAACTCGAAGGTCCCAGGCGCTACTCTGCGAATGATATCGCTGCGGGTTTTAGTGCCGCACTGAAGCGTTCGGTGCGGGCTGAAGCAGTTCCACATGATCAATGGGAGACACTGTTTCGCTCGCAAGGCATGAAGAACCCCATACCGAGAATTCGGATGATCGACGGCTTCAACGAGGGCTGGATCGACTTTGAATCTGGCGAGACTAACTCGCGCAAAGAACGCACGACCCTGGAGGCGGTTCTGCGTTCTCTCGTCACGCCGGATCCGAATGACTGATCTATCTGGACCGATGGTCGACGATCGAGCAAGCCTCCCCATAGATAAATCGTTGCCTCCCGACCAACTCATCAACACCTATTTGGGCGAAATCGGTGGGATCGGTCCTGACAAACGCCCATTGGCCCGAACATTCACCCGGGCTGGTTCAGATTTCATTCGCAATCCCGAATATAACTTGGCTTTTTGCGCAGTTAATGTGGGCGTAGCCGTTCAGTGATGACATGCCGACATATCGGGACCTATCCGCGTCAATGAGGGAGTTGGCGATTTGGCGTCACCCGAGGAAGAGAAGTGACGTTCGCGACCCGCTTTCATGCTTCAAGTGACCATAACTTACATGGTTTTCATTAATGGAGCCGCTTCCTCTCGATCTCAGTTTCCGCTATTTTCACTGCCGTTTCGAGTGCGTCGGCTGCCTTCACCTTTACGTTCGGTTCCACACCGACCCCTTCCCAGTCGGCACTGCCAAAGGGATTGATTGTCTTCTCTTCGGGAATACCGATGCCGAAGTGATCGTCGATCCGGTGGAAGACCCCGGCGTGGGTGCCGCCACGGGTCGTCTCTCCAACCAGCGTGGCTCGTTTCAGCATCTTCAAATCGTAGCTGAACTGCTCTGCACCCGACCATGTCGAGGCCGATGTCAGCACCCACACCGGCTTATTTGCCAGTTCGTCTCCGGCAACAGGAGACCGTGTCCAGGAGTCCACCGTCGGAGCTCCTCTCGGCCCGTACATATACTCCGGATGATCAAACAGGTAGCTGGCGACGAGTGATACCGAGTCCGGAAATCCGCCCGTGTTATCCCGCAGATCGAAGATGATCGCCTCCGCAGAATTCAACGAGGCCATCGCAGTTTTCAGCGCTGATCCACATACGGATGTGTCGGGAAAAAAGTCGAGCTTAAGATAGCCAATGTCATGCGGCAGGATTTCTACTTTTCTGATCATGCAGTTTTGCTGCAGCATCGCATTGCGAAAGCGTG
This sequence comes from uncultured Acidobacteriaceae bacterium, assembly GCA_963800145.1. Classification (GTDB taxonomy): domain Bacteria; phylum Acidobacteriota; class Terriglobia; order Terriglobales; family Acidobacteriaceae; genus Telmatobacter. Next base: position 2,485,003 of record CAWCZX010000003.1, read on the forward strand.
CCAGGCTCTCAGCTGTCTGCGCCGGCGGCCCCTCTGGCAGGGGCCTTTCGCTATGTTCAATGATGAGGTGCATATCGTGGCTCGCGTCTCTCATCTGACTGGTTAACAATCTGGCAAAGGTTGCGCCATCCGTCGCCGCATTGTCGTCGCCGCTTTTCTCATGTGCCAGCAGCGCATCCGCCGTTTTTTGCGCAACCGCCCGATCAAAGTAGTGCCGCCGCAAATTGGCAGCGGCTCCACTGATCACCCGTTCCTTCTCCGCCGGGCCGAGGCTCGCGTCCTGGGCTGCTGGAGCGACCACGTCGCTCTGTGATCTTGCCGGTTCCGGCGTCAGGCACAATGCCGCCAGCGTAAAAGAGCCGACAGCGAAGGACCAAATGCATTTGGCTGTTGGACACATACATCCTCCGTACTTTCTCGGGCTGAGAAAGCAAACGTTCGTTCCCGATCCAGCGAGGTCTTAGCGCGGCGCGTGTTGTGGCCGTACGCATTGTGGCTGCGCGCCATACGGAAAAGTTGCGGGATGGCCCAACAGGATCATGGCCCGTCGGATCATCTCTTGTCCGTAGGCTGTGCCCTCAATATCTGCCTTTGACTGGTGGACAGTCTGCAAGACGCTGCATGGAGCAATGTACAACAATGCATCGGCCTGATCAGCAAGGGTGAGTGGTATGGCTGGTGCATGTCCCCCGGTAATGACAGGTTGTGCCGGAAGCGCTCCAACCCAATCTCCGGCAAGTGGCACAATGACGGGCGCGGGCCAGGAATCGAAGCGCTTATCTACATCTCCGCGGTTGTCGATCGCATTCGTTCCGAAGACGACGAGATAAGGATCTGCGCCGGCAGCGCGAAGTTCTCTCTCGATATTGCCAGGGCCAGGTTGTGCCTTGTCGATTGGCACGACGCGATGCTGTTGCGCTGCAAGCTCGAACTGCAGAGCCTGGTCATGTCCACGAAGAAAGTGCCACGCTCCAATGATGAGCAATGCATGGCGGTGCTTTGCCAGTACTTCCTCCTTCACTACCTGTGCATACCACTGCTCCCGCTCAGCTTCATATGGAGCCAGATCAGCGGAGTTCTTGATCTTGCTCCAATCGCCTGGAGGGCTCCCCATCAGCAAGCGAATGCCGCGCTTCCCGGGATGTTCCATGTTGGCCATGCGCACTGCCTTATAGAGCCATCCATATACGGGAGAGACAGGTTCAGCGTCCGCCACCATGTTGCGCCATGCCTTCTGAACCTCACTGAACGGGACATTGTCGCCGGCAACATAGCGATCGACAGTCTTCTGATAAAGTGCATTTCCAAATTCCACAACGATGTCGTCCACGTGATCTGAAAATCCCGGTGTCTTCACCAGCTTGCAGAGCCACTCGTACTCCTGTTTGCTGTCGTGGACTTCGCCAAACATTACGATGTCGTGCGTCTGGAACAACTGAATCATGGCGCTTCCGGCATTCTCCAGTCGTGGTTGTCCGGCGGGAATCAGACTCTGAGCGTGCTCGTTGGCAGGCATCGAACGGCCGCTGCTGCCCGGCACACCTGTGGTCACGCCACGCGCAACGAGATTTCCGTTCGCGCCAGGATTTTGCTGACTGCTTGTTTCGGGATGAATTCTTAATGTTCTCGACGCCGTTGATCCATTTATGACAAAACCGTTCGAATTCTGCACCTGCATGGGAACAACTCGATAGCGGCTGCCGTCAAGACTTCCGTTCGACGCCGAAGTCCCTGCCTCAGGTACAGCTGGTGCCGCTGCCGGCAAGGACTGCAGTTGCTGTTCTCTTGCTGCGGTCGAGGTGGCTTCGGCCGCTCCCTTTTCGCCGTCCGCAGCCGCGTCAGGCGTTGTGGCTCGATTGACGCGTTCGAGCACCGATTCAATCGGAGACACGCTTCTGTTCGATCTCGTGATGGGCAAGTAAGCGATTGGCCGGCTCCACACAAATCCAAAGGCCGCCATCGCAGTCAAGGTGAATGTGCCGGCGACGAGGATCGATCCGCGCCCTAGTGGTTCCTTGTCCAGAACTTTGAAGGATGGAACGCAATCGGCTTGGGGCGAAAGGGGCATTGCATCTGTTGCCGCGTACGAATTCCGGTATGCCTGCGGCAGGCCAGTTAACAAATCCGTCACTAGATCCCACCAGAGGCGAGTCCTTTTTAAGAAGCCCACCTCATCGCGGAGACGGTCTCGAATGAATTGCAGAACCTCATCGTCGTACTCCTTGCGGAACTTCGGCGGATACAGTCGAAGCAGGCGGACATATATCTTCTCAGACATAATCCCCCTTCAGGATCTTTCGGGTTCGAGCGACGCGTAAAATGTCGGCCATCTTCTCGGCCTCCGAACGCGCCAGCTTGCGGCCGACCGCAGTCAACCGGTAGTACCTGCGGCGCTCCTGGTGCACTTCAGTGTCCTCGCTCCGTTCGACCTCCTCGATCAACGCCCCCTCTAGAAGCGCCTGAATCGAACCATATAAGGTTCCGGGCCCAAGACGCAGACGTCCACCTGTCTGCTCCTCGATCTCCCGCATGATTGCGTATCCGTGCAGGTCACCATCAGCGAGAGCAAGCATGATCTGGAACGCGGTGGAGGGTAGCGGCTCAAGCTTTCGTTTAGGCATCATTCCTCGATGATCGATATATCGATAAACGACTATAATTCCGAATCATCCCGATTGTCAATTCGCATTACAGATGAGGAATGCCGTATTCGGCTCCGAAGTGTTCATTTCAGTCGGTGGTTTCCTTCAGGCCGACTCGCTCATTGAGCTTGCTAAGAGCAGGACTACCTCTGATAAACGCCCATCGCAACCGCTTCTAGTCTCAGGCGTTCCGATTTCTGCCGAAATGTATTAGTAATTCGGCTATCTTTGAAGCAATCGGACGTCCTGGTGGTGCGACATGGAAACCAACGGTGTCCTCGAACCTTCGCAAAGACTGGCCGGAAAAGCGCTTCTTGCTTTGGCGGTCCTCTTTTCCTTGTATGACGCTTCCCCCATGAAGGCGCAATCCTGCGGTTCTACCGGACTGGCCGTTCAGGTGCTCGGCTCCGGCGGCCCGGAGTTGCAGGATAAGCGCGCTTCCACCAGCTATCTCATATGGGATCATGGCACCGCTCGGGTCATCGTTGATGCTGGAGGAGGCAGCGCTCTTCGCTTTGGGGAGAGCGGAGCGCAGATGTCCCAAGTGGACGTTGTTTTATTCAGCCATTTTCACATCGATCACAGCGGCGATTTTCCCGCCCTGGTATTTTCTTCGTGGTTCGAAGACCGCAAGCGCCCCCTGCCGGTATACGGTCCTCCGGGAAACGACTTTATGCCATCCACAACTGAGTTTGTACACGATCTTTTCAGTGAGCCGCACGGAGCCTGGCGCTACCTGAGCGACCTGGTCAAGCCAAGTGCGGAAGGAAGCTACACACTGGAACCGCATGATGTTGTGGCCGGTTCCAAACCGGTCCTTGTGTTTCGCAACTCCGACCTGGTCGTGTACGCAGTGCGCGTCATTCATGGCGCATTTCCCTCGCTGGCGTGGCGGGTGGAAATCGGCGGCAAGCGGATTGTTTTTAGCGGAGATACGAACGGCGAGGGAGACGGACTGACACAACTCGCAATGGACTCAGATTTGTTTGTCGCTCATAACGCCGTACCCGAGGGCGCTACCGGAGTGGAAAGACGCCTCCATATGCCACCTTCTGTCATCGGAATGATTGCTGGGAACGCTCATGTCAAGCGGTTGGTCCTGTCTCATCGAATGCTTCGGACTTTGGGAAGGGAGAATGAGACACAAGCAGAAATAAAGCGCCATTTTTCGGGTCCTATCGAATTCGCCAACGACCTCGACTGTTTTCCGGTGAAGTGAGGCAGGCCATGGGGTCGAGCAATGTGAATTGAGGACAAAGCGGAGGTCCTCCAAGGGTTTGGCTTACAACGGGAAGCGAAAGCGGCTTAAGCCGCAAGCCGGCTTACGGTGCTCAGTACTCGCCCGAGGGAGGGCGCTATGACTGAAACAGGCAATTCAAAATACATGAGGTTGAGCGGGGTGACGACAATCGCCACCGCAGTCGGCGTGGCCGCAGTAGGCGCATTCGCAATCGGGGCACTCGCGATCGGGTGACTGGCGATCCGCCAGATTGCCGTTGAGAGGGCCAAATTCCAATCTCTCGAGATTCAGGATCTCCACGTGTCACGGCTGCGCGTCGCCGAAGTGCCGTGACTGACTCGATCAAGCTACCGGACAGCACCAATCGCGTGGTCGCATCGCGACCGGTTGGCCCAGGGAAGCTCAAACGGGGAGCAGGCTTTTAGCATCGCTCAAGTAAATTCCATGACGCCGGCCAGTGGTTCGTTCCTCGCCTGGCCGTGGAGAGATGAAGGTGCGGCGACGGCAATTCTTTGAATGCGCAGCACGGTAATGTCGTCCTCCTGCCCGAACTCCTGCGCAGCGGAAGCAATCTCGACGGAAGAGCAGTCCCGGAGGACAAGATCGCCGAGGCGGGCAAAGCCGAAGAGATCGCGTTGTTTGTTCTGCGCCTCCACAATGCCGTCGGTGAGCAGAATGAGCCGGTCGCCGGGTTCCAGAAGCAGCGTACTTTGTTCGATCGCCACACATTCGACGATGCCCAGCGGAATGCTTCCAGCCAGTCCCAGCTCGCGTCCATTCCAGAAGGGCGGAAGATGGCCGGCGTTGGCAATCGTTGTCTTGCCGTCCGCCGCGATGTGCAGCGCCTGACAAGTGGCGAACTGGTCCTTCAGCTGTCCGCATAGCCGCTCGTTGATGCCTCTTAGAACCTCTGCCGGGTCGCGGGTAAACTTGGCCAGCGAGCGCACCGCGCCCACAATGAGCGAGACCAACATGGCCGCGCGCAAACCTTTTCCGCTGACATCGCCAATGACGGCCAGAATGGATCCATCTGAATCGGGGATGACCTGGAAGAAGTCGCCGCCCACCTGCAGGGAGGGCCTGTACTCGCATTCCAGAGCAAAGCCGGGGATGGAAGGGATCTCGTCGGGAATGAGCACATGCTGCACCTGGCGCGCCTGCTCGATCTCAAGCCGCCATTGCTCTCGCATGCGCTGTGCGTGCAGAAACCGGCGCAACAGGAGCACTGTAAGGATGCCCAGGGAAAGCGCCGTTGCAATCTGGTTGGCGGTGACGATATACCCAAACACGAAGAACACCATGGGCGCGTGGAACAACTGCAGTTCGTACTGGTACTGAGCCACTCCGATCAGCGCCACGGCGGGCAGGGCGAGCAACCCTTCGACACGGTTCTTGAGAATGCCGCGGTATGTAACCCAGAGCAACACCGCGCCCAGCATCAGCTTGAGGGTAAGAACGTAGGGCGAAACCCAGATCAGCGCATGGACCGGCAGCAGCCAGCCGAAGAGAGGCGCCCGTTCGAGTGCCGTCCCAAGCGCTTGCAAGCTGACAAGTACCCACACCAAGCGGCGCAGGAGCGCTCTGCCGTCGAGCCGGAACCAGCACGCCCAGAAAACGATCCATAGCGCCATCTGAAGCGGAAGCAAGACGACGTCGCGTAAAAAAACCGCGGGCATGGCCGGAATCCAGGTGGTATAGAAGACCATCTCGGCCAGAAAAATCACGAGCAGAATGACAATGCAGTTGGCGCACAGCCAAAGGTAGGCGGTTTCGGTGCGGTCCAGCAAGAACAGGGATAGCGCGACCGCAAGGGCGAGCAGGAGGATCGCGCCTTCCGGGAATCCGCTGGATGCCGAGTGGTTCACCGCGTCCCAGTCCAGGCGCTGCATGGCCATGACGATCGGCGTTTGGCCGAGCACGGGCGGCCCATGCAGGCCGCCAGCCGCGGTTTCGATCAAGGGCGTGTGTGCATCCATCCACATGCGGACGGCTATGGTAAGCGGTCCGGTTCCGATGCCTGCGGGCAGCGTAAAGGCGCGTGGCTGAGCGATGTAATCTGTCACAACCATCCCGGAAAAGCGCCCGAACTCGCCGATGAACCTGCCATTTGCGTAAACCTGGTAGGCGTCGTCCACATCGTTCGGCATTTTGAGTGCGAGCCCGCCTTCGACGGGGTCTTGCAGGTTGACCCGCAGGCGGTACCATGCAAACCCGGAATAGCCGGGGTAGCCTCGCGCCGTCCAGCCGGGCACGAATCCGCTGCTGCCGATGTAGGGATCGTGGGAGTTCTGCGGCGGAGTGAGGTCCATTGCGCTCCAACCGGAGTCATCGAAATCCGTCTGCGCCCACGCAGGATTGTCGCCCGTATGAAACTTCCACGGACCTCTCAGTTCCGACGTCGAGTTGCCGAGCACGATTGTCGATTGCGCGTGGATGATGGCCGGGAGGGCAAGCAGAACCGGCAGCACGCACTTGACCCATAGCGGGCTCATCCGTGATTGGCCGATGAGTTTCGAAAGCATGTGCTGCCTCAGGGGAACGTGTAGGCGCAAAAGGGACTTTCCTCATTGTAGACAGAGCGGACAGAACAGCAAGGGGACGAGACGTAATTGTGAAGATGCCCTCTGGCCGCGCGCACCGTGTACTCAATATGCCGTGATGCGCGTCCGTCTCTCGCACCGAAACCTGCTTCCAACGTCCAACAAGCTGTGGAAAAGGTGCAAGAAAAACGATTGACGGCACCGACGGTCGCCGATCATAATCCAGCAACCCCGGAGGTAGTTTGATGAAATTGCTGGAGTTCCTGTCTTCCCTCGCCACTGATACCGATTTAATGTCTGCGTTTCGGAAATCGCCTCAAGCGGCCCTCAACAGTGCTGGCCTCCGCGAAGAAGACCAGCGCGCGCTTCTCGCCGGAGATCCTGTTGCCCTCCGCAAGGCAGTGCTGGCGGAGCGAGCGGTCGTCGCGGACTCGCCAACGAGCCAACTCGAATCAGGGGCCCAGCCTGAAGTATTCCCGGAGCCTCCACCTCCTCCACCGCCGCCCACGCGCGAGTTAGAGGCCAAACCTGAAGTATGGCCGGAGCCGCCACCCCCGCCACCGCCATCAAAGCCTGACCCTATGCCGGAGCTAACGACTGTCCACCCCCCACCGCCGCATCCGCCACGGCCAGACCCGATGCCGGAGCTGACGACGGTCCACCCTCCGCCACCTCCACCGCCAAAGCACTCCTCCGACGCGAACGAATTGCAGTCGGCGCATACGTTGAGCCGGCGCAAATTGAGGCGCTCGACCCTGAGCTCGATCTGGCGCAGGATGCCGTACTGGCTGGGATTGGATCCAGCCGAGCTCAGGACGAAGAGCCGGGCGGCGTATGGTGTGCCAAGGGTCTCACCATCGTGGGAACGGGCATGCGCGCCGGCCTGCATATGACGGTCGAGACGCGTCTGGCGATCGAGCAGGCGGGCCGGGTCCTTTACCTGGTTGCCGATCCCGTCTCCGAGGCTTGCATCCGCAAGCTCAATCCGAATGCGGAGTCGCTCTACCGCATGTATGAGACCGGCAAGCCGCGCATCGAGATTTACGAGACGATCATCGCCAAGATTCTCGACGAACTGGAATCGGCAGGCGATCTTTGCGTGGCCTTCTACGGCCACCCTGGCGTTCTCACTTATCCGGCGTGGGAGTCGATCCGCCGCGCCCGCGCGACGGGCAGGCGCGCGCGGATGCTGCCCGCCATCTCCACCGAGGACACCCTGTTTGCCGATCTCGGCATCGACATCGGACGCGCCGGCCTGCAGAGTTACGAAGCCACGCGCTTCATGTATTACAAGTACAACTTCGATCCATGCGCCGGCTTGCTGTTATGGCAGGTGAGCGTGCTGGGAGAAACCGACTGGAACCCTCCGCACACCGGGGCGGGACCGCGACTTGCGGTGCTTACTGACTACCTGAAGCAGTTCTACGGGCCGGAGCACGAGGTCTACCTCTATCACGCGCCGGAGTTTCCCACCAGCCGTCCGCTGATCGAGCGCATCGCGCTTTGCGATCTTCCCAGGGCCGAGTTCGTCTCCATCTCGACCTTGTACATCCCGCCGCGCGGACAGCCGCAAGCCAATGAGGAAAACCTAAGGGCGCTGGCGCGGATGGAAGTCGGGAGGTAGAGAAACGTCTCAGTCTGGGCGGATTCACTCCGAAGGGAGGGCGAGGTTCATCGCCCTCCTTTTTTTATTGGGCTTGCGTCAGCCGGGATCTTATTGCGCGACGACGTTTCCGGCGATGCGGTCGTACTCTTCCCTGGTGACAATGTGGCGCTTCGGCAAATCGCTCGCATTGTCATAAGGGCGGCCGTCAATAATGCGGCGCGCGGCGGGGGCGTCGATTCCGGGCAAGGTCTCGAGGTCTTCTTCAGAGGCTTTGTTGATGTTGACGGGGCCCTTTGCTTTGAGGCCGTCGGCGACTCCCTTGGCCACTGCTTTGGCGTCACGGACGACTGAGCTTGTGGCCTTGGCTGTGTCTTGCCGGATGGCGTCAGGGCTGCGGTCAGCAGGTTTGCAGCCAACCAGGGCGAGGAAACCGGCCATGCAAAGCAGAGCACGTCTCATGGTGGGTTTGATGCGGCTTGAGGTATGACTGGAACTCGCTAGGTTGAAAAACAGCGATCCCACGTTAACCAGGCTTTGGAATTCGTGCAGTGGCTAACGTGGGAAACGAGTTAGATGCGAGCGCCGCCGGAGGCGCGGATGGTTTGTCCGCTGAGCCAGGTGGAGTCGTCGGAGGCGAGGAAAGCGGCGATGGAGGCGATGTCCTGGGGCTGACCGATGCGGCCTAGAGGTGTTTCGGCCTCAGTCTGCTTTTGGAAGTCGCTGCCGATGAAGCCGGCCGCATGCACTCCTTCTGTCTCAACCATGCCTGGATTGAGGGAATTGACGCGAATCTTTTTCGGACCGAGTTCTCTTGAGAGCGACACAGTGACCGAGTCGACTGCGCCCTTCGTGGCAGAGTAGACCGAGGCAGTCGGTAGGCCGGCTGCGGCCACAGAGCCGATGTTGACGATGCTGCCGCCTTTTGGATCGAAGTGGCGCAGCGCCGCCTGCGTGGTGAGAAGCAGGCCAAGAACGTTGAGATTGAACTGTTTGTGGAAGTGCTCAGGCGTGACGGCTTCGAGCGGGCCGAATTCATAGATGCCGGCGTTGTTGACCAGGATGTTGATGGGGCCGAGTTCGCGGGCCGTTCTGTCGACGAGGGGACCGATGGAGTCAGGATCGCCGAGGTCAGCCTGGATGGCGATGGCTTTGCCACCGGCAGCTTTGATTTCGGCGACGACCTTTTCAGCGGCGGCCTTGCTGCCGGAGTAGTTGACTGCGACGGCTGCGCCGCGTGCGGCCAGTTCGCGGGCGATGCTGGCCCCGATGCCCTTGGATGCGCCGGTGACCAGCGCGACTTTGCCCTGAAGGTTATTCACGATTCTGCTCCTCGATCGAGATGTCATCAATTCGACATTTCGATAACTGTCGAATTGATTAACAAGCGGAGCGAATGGATTCAGGATGATTGTGGAAATTTTGTTGGGGCCGTTTTAGCGGACAGGGCAGAGAGGCGTTTCGAGGGCGATGAGACCGGTGGCGAGGGCTTGCAGGACGCCGGGCTTGAGGGTGAGGAAGTGGAATTTGCCCTGGCGCTCAACGTGAATAAGGCCGGCCGATTCGAGTTCCTTGATGTGGTGCGAGAGGGTGGCGGCAGAGATGGGAAGTGACGCTCGTGCCTGCGCACAACCGAGAGGACAACCGGCCGATGCGATTTGCTCGAGCAGCTCAAAGCGGCGGGGGTCGGCAAGGGCCTTGAGAATGGCCGTGCGGCGGGAGCGAGTTAGACGGATCGGCTTTGTGGCCGGTGATGCCGACGAAGACTTGGCTGATGATTTCGCGGTCAATCTCGAACTCCAACATTCGATGCTATCGTAACGCAGCCGATGATGAGCGTTCGCCGGTAGTATTCTCAAGGGTGGAATTGTGGGGTTGGCTCTAAAACATCCAGCCAACACGGAACACCGCATGGCGATCAATTTGCGGGTCGCAGTGGAGGAACATTGATGACAACGACGACTGCATCTGCGACGATTCGCGCGCCTCGCGGCAACGCATTGCGCTGCAAGGGCTGGCAACAAGAGGCGGCGCTGCGCTGCCTGATGAATAACCTGGATCCAGAGGTGGCCGAAAGGCCCGCGGACCTGGTGGTATATGGGGGCATCGGCAAAGCGGCGCGGAACTGGGAATGCTTTCATGCGATTGTTCGGGAGTTGGAGCAGTTGGGGAACGAAGAGACGCTGCTGGTGCAGTCGGGCAAGCCGGTGGCAGTGTTTCCGACGCACGATATGGCGCCGCGGGTGATCATCGCCAATTCAAACCTGGTGGGGAAGTGGGCTACCTGGGAACACTTCAACGAACTCGACCGCAAGGGCCTGATGATGTATGGGCAGATGACGGCGGGGAGCTGGATTTATATCGGCACGCAAGGGATTTTGCAAGGGACGTTTCAGACATTTGCGGCGCTGGCGCAGCAGCACTTTGCCAAATCAGGCGGAACAGGCACGTTGAAGGGCAAGCTGGTGGTGACCGGCGGCATGGGTGGCATGGGTGGAGCGCAGCCACTTTCTGTAACGCTGAATGGCGGCGTGGTGCTGGCTATTGACGTGGATCGCTCGCGGATTCAGCGCCGCGTTGAGACTCGCTATTGCGACATGATCAGCGAAGACCTGGACGAGGCGCTCGCGCTGTGCGAAGCCGCGAGGCGCGAAGGCCGGGCGCTCAGCGTGGGTCTGGTGGGAAATTGCGCCGATGTGCTGCCGGAGATTGTGCGGCGCGGCGTGCAGGTGGATGTGGTGACGGACCAGACCAGCGCGCACGATCCGCTGAATGGGTACATCCCGCAAATGGATTCATTGCCCGAGGCTGCGCGGCGCGAACGGCGCGATCCACTAGCCGCGGCTGCGGAGTTGCGGAAGCGCGATCCGGAAGAGTATGTGCGGCGCTCGACGGCTTCGATGGTGGTGCATGTGGAGGCGATGCTGGCGCTGCAGCGTGCGGGCGCGGTGACGTTTGATTATGGCAACAATATTCGGCGTTTCGCGTTTGATGCGGGGTGCGCGGATGCGTTTCTGATTCCTGGGTTTGTGCCGGAGTATATTCGTCCGTTGTTCTGCACCGGGACGGGGCCGTTTCGCTGGGTGGCGCTGTCGGGCGACGCGAAGGATATTGACCGCACGGATGAGCTGGCGCTGGAACTGTTTCCGGAGAACGAGATTCTGACGCGGTGGCTCAGGCTGGCGCGGGGACGGTTTGCGTTTCAGGGGTTGCCGGCGCGGATTTGCTGGCTGGGCTATGGGGAGCGCCAACGCATGGGCGAGGCAATCAACGAGCTGGTCCGCAAGGGTGAGATTTCCGCGCCGATTGCGATGGGACGCGATCATTTGGATGCGGGTTCGGTGGCGAGTCCTTATCGCGAAACGGAGAAGATGCTGGACGGGTCGGATGCGGTGGCTGATTGGCCGATCCTGAACGCGCTGCTGAATACGGCTTCGGGCGCGACGTGGGTGAGCTTTCATCATGGCGGCGGCGTGGGCATGGGCTACTCGCTACACGCGGGACAGGTGACGGTGGCAGACGGGACGGAGATAGCTGCAAGAAAAATTGCGCGGGTGCTGAACAACGATCCGGGGATTGGCGTGGCGCGCCATGTGGATGCGGGCTACGAGATTGCGCGCACGACGGCGCGGGAACGCGGGATTCATATTCCGATGGCGGGGCAGTAGCCGATGATTGGCACGTTCGCAGTTGTCAATATCGGTCAACTAGTGACGCTCGCGGGGCCTCGTCGGCCGCGGACTGGCGCGGAGATGAACGAACTGGGCCTGATTGAAGACGGCGCGCTGCTGATCGAGGATGGCGTAATTAGCGGCTGTCGGGACAGAGGATGAGCTTGCCTCGCGGATTTCCCCGACCATGCTGGAGATCGATGCCGGTGGACGATGCGTGACGCCGGGCTTCGTGGATGCGCACACCCACCTGGTGTTTGCGGGCAACCGTGCGGAGGAATTCGAGCAGCGCGTCGGCGGCGCGACCTATCAAGAGATTGCCGCAGCAGGCGGCGGCATTCTGCATACGGTCGCTTTGACACGCGAGGCGACGGAGGATGAGTTACTCGTCTCGGCGCGCCGTTATCGAAACTGGATGCTGAGTTCGGGAACCACGACGATTGAGGCCAAGTCAGGCTATGGGCTCGATCGCGACACGGAGTTGCGCATGCTGCGCGTGATGGCGCGGCTAGATAGGGAAGGCCCGACGCGGATTGTACCGACGTTGCTGGCTGCGCATACCGTGCCGCCGGAGTTCGCGGGACGCCGCGAGGAATATGTTCGCTGGATTACGGAGGAGTTGATTCCGGAAGTGGCCGCGGAAAAGCTTGCGCTCTACTGCGACGCATTTTGCGACGACCACGCGTTTACCGTGGATGAGACGCGGGCCGTATTCACCGCTGCGCGCAGCCATGGGCTTGAACTGCGATTGCACGCGGAGCAATTTAGGTCGGGGACGGGAGCCGCTTTGGCTGCGGAACTCGGTGCGGCGACGTCGGATCATTTGGAGATGGTGACGGAAGAGACACTGGGGCAGTTGTGCGCGGCGGGCGTGCAGCCAGTGTTGCTGCCGGGATCGGTGTTTGCGCTGGGCCGCACCAACTATCCGCCGGCGCGCAAGATGATCGAGATGGGTTTGGCAGTTGTGCTGGCAACGGACTTCAATCCGGGATCGTCGCCGATCGCTTCGATGCCGTTCATCTTCTCGCTGGCGTGCCTGCAGATGGGCATGTCGCCGGCCGAGGCGCTAACGGCGGGCACGGTGAATGCGGCCTGGAGCCTCGGGCTTGGAGATCAAATCGGTTCGCTGGAGCCAGGCATGCAGGCGGATTTTTTGATACATGAATTCGTTGACTATCGCGAACTTGCCTACTTTGTCGCCGCACCGGCGCGGCGGCGGGTTTTCATTGGGGGCAACGACGTGACGCGGTGATCGTGGGCAAGAATCTCCTGCTGCTTCCAGGAAGTCGAAGGAGCAACCGCAGATCCTTCGACTACGTCCGCCGCGGCGGACTCCGCTCAGGACGACAATTCGAGACAAAATGTTCTGAGAGCCTATGGGGAGCGCTGAAGTTGCAGTTTACATTGATGGCACGGTTCCCGCTGCCGATTTCGAGTGCGCGCGGGCTTTATGGCGTTCGGCAAGAAAGACGGCGACGCCTGCGCCGATCAGCACCAGCGTTCCTCCCAGGACCTTGAAGACGGCAAGGGGCTTGTTGGTTTCATCGGCGCCCGGGATGAGACACAAGATGATGGTTGCCGAGGTGCTGATGAGGCCGATGGAAGCGAGCGCGATGGCGACAGGCTTGCCGCCGGGAACACGGCGCACTTCGGGGCCCGCAGGCACGCTTTGCATCCGGATCATTGCGGCGAAGAGCATGAGATAGGGCAGGAACTGCGTGATTACACCCATGCTCACGAGCACGGCATAGGCGCCGCGAACCGTTGTTCCCGCCTGCCCCAGCAGCGCAACGAGTGCGCCCGCCGCGCCATATACGCCGATCGCGACCCATGGCGTGCGATAGCGGGGATGGATCCATCCGAATGCTGCGGGAAGATATCGATCGACGCCGGCGACGAACGGCAGGCGCGCGACGGAAGAGAGATTCCCTGCCGTCCCGCCAACCGCGTTCAGTGCTACCAGGAGCGCGATTGGCGCAAGCAGCCAGCCCACGCCGAGATGTGCGCAAAGCTGGCGCATTCCGTTCACAAACCCCCCGGGGCCATCAACCGCTTCGCTGGGCAGCGCGACCATCAGCGCAGCGGTGCCGCCGATATACCCGATGGTAAGAACGCAGCCCGCCAGCAGCAAAGCCCAGGGAATCGTTCGCCGCGGATTCTGAATCTCGTCGCCCATGGACGACACGGCCTCGATTCCGGCGAAGGCGAAAAAGACGCCGGACCAAAACACGCCGTTGTTGAGCGACCAATGTGGAACCAGGGCCGCCCTGGTGAAGTGCGTCGCTGCGCCAAAACGCAAATACGAGACCGCTGCCATCGCGATCAAGATGCTCAACGGCAGCAGGCTGCCCAGTGTGCAGAAATTGTTCAACCATTTCCCCGCCTCCACGCCGCGGATATTCATGAAGGTGATCACAGCCAGCCAGCTCAATGAAAAGGCGATGTAGTAAAGCGGATTCGCAGACAGAACCTGTGCATGCGGGCCAAACGCAAACAACGCCGAAGCCGCGCCAAAGTACAGCAGGCTCGGAAAGAGCGGCAGACTGCTCATCCAGTAAGGCCACGCGCAGATAAATCCCGAAAAATCGCCGAAGGCCTCGCGCGTCCACACATAAATGCCACCTTCCTCGGGATGGCGCGACGAGAGCTCCATTACGCTTGCGGACAAGGGAATAAAGAAGCAGATGAGCGCGGCGATCCAGACCACCAGGATGCTGGGGCCGGCGGCTGCGGCGGTCGCGGTCCAGCGAATGCTGAGCACAACCACGATGTAGAACAGCACCAGGTCGCGAAACTTGATGCCTCGTTTGAGGGCGGGGACGGCAGCCATGTAGGGCGGAGAATAGCAGAGGCGCGCGGGACTGAGGAACTAGATTTTGCGGAGTTCTTCAATTCAATTTGAGATCGCGAAGCACGGCCATGGCGGCGTTGCGGCCGTTGATGCCGATGACGCTGCCGCCGGGATGGGTGCACGCTCCGCAAAGATAGACGCCCTGCATGGGGGTGCGCGCGGCGAGACGGTTGGCCCACATGTACGGCGGCAGGCACTCGCCCTGAAAGATGTGGCCGCCGGTGAGGCCGACTTTTTGCTCGATGTCGGGCGGCCCGAGGACTTGCGCGTCGATCACGGCGCTGTCGATGTTGGAGCAGAAGCGGGCCAGCGAGTTGAGCGCGAGGTCGCGCACTTCGTTGCGGCGTTCATCCCATGTGCCGTGCGCAAATTTGTAGGGGACGTACTGCGCGAAGACGCTCATGGTGTGCGTGCCGGGCGGAACGATGGAGGGGTCGTGGACGCTTTGGAAGTAGAGCTCGCACCAGAGATGGTCGGGCAAGCTCGCCACGGCGCGCAGCGGCATAGCCAGCTTTCCATTCATCCTTGGTGAGCGGGGCATTGATCTGGCCGTAGTGGTGCGGCTCGTTGATGCCGGGCCGTGCGGTGAAGTTGGGCAGTTCGCGCAAATGCACGTTGAGCTTGACAGTGCAGCCCTCGATGGGAACGCGCTCGACCCGGGCGCGCCATTCGGGATCGGCAGCCGAGCCGAGCAGGCGAAGGGTCTGGCGTGGGTCAGCGTTGGACACGATGGTGCGGCGCGGCGATGCGCTCGCCGCTTTCGAGCAACACGCCTTCACCGGGAACGATTTGCGCGACCGGCACGCCGGAGATCACGGTGGCGCCGGCTTCGCGGGCGGCATCGCAGAAGTAGAACGAAACCATGCCCATGCCGCCGCGCACATAGCCCCACATGCCGGGCATTCCGCCCAGCCGGCCTGAGGCGTGATGGAAACGGATGGAGGCGGTGCCGGGATCGAAGGGGCTGGCGTTGGTGCCGATAACGCCCTGACCGAGATAGGCGATCTGCAGGCGCTCGTCGCTCAAGTAGTGCTCGACAAACTCGGCCATCGACCAGTCGAAGAGGACGGACCGCGCTTCGGCATCGTCGCCGAGGCGTTCTTCGATCTGCTCGCGTGTGGGCGGTTCGCCGATCCAGATATCGCGAGTCCAGTCGTCGCGCGCCCCGGCATCGGGCCCTGAGCGGACGTTTTCCGGGCCGGGCCTCAATGCATCGCGCAAGCGGCGAATGACGTCGGACATGGCGTTGAACCCGGACACATCGGCGGGGGCCAGAGCGCGGACTTCCGCTTCACATCGGTCGTCGTCGTCCCAAAGCTGGATGCTGGAGCCATCCAGGAAGGGAACGAAGAGGCCGTTGACGGCCGGGGTCCACTGATAACCGCGGCGCGGCAGATCGAGTTCTTCGATGACCAGCGGGTGTAGGAGGCCGGCGAGGTAGGCGCAGGGCGACATGCGCACGCCGGGGAACGGCTCTTCGATGGTGCAGGCTCCGCCGACGCGGGTGCGGCTCTCGATCACGAGGACGCGCTGGCCGGCACGCGCCAGGTAGGCGGCGCAGGCGAGGCCGTTGTGGCCCGCGCCGACAACGATCACGTCCCAGGTGCGGGCGGCCAGTTCGCGGACGGGGAGGGGAAGACCGATTTGGCCGAGGACGGCAGCTGTGGGTGAGCTCATCGCGTACTACCGTAACATTCTTTCTTCGGGTTGCGGTTGTTAGGTTGGCAGCAACGAAGAGAGAGGTTAGAAAGGTTGCTGCGCAGGCGACATGGATGCGTACGATATCTTTGTACGAATGGTTTGCGTGGGTCACGAGGCGCGCGGGATTGCGCGGCCTGGGAGGGAAGATCGATGTCAGAGCCAAAAGCTGTGAGCGCTATTCCTACGAAGATATTGGTCCCGATCGACTTCAGTCCGTCGTCTCATGTTGCTCTGGATACAGCAGCCGAACTTGCAGAGAGGTTTGGCGCGGAGATTTTTTTGATCACCGTGATTCCGGAGTTTCCGGATCGGTCGCTGCCGGACGCGATTACCGAGGCTAACGTGGTGGAACGCGGAACGGAGGAGGCGGAAGAACGATTTGCCTCTTCAGCAGCCGCTCTCAGCGCCCAGGGGATCAGGGTGACTTCAAGTGTCGAAGTCGGAAACGATGTCGCTGGGACAGTTCTTGAAGCAATCAAGCGCGAGAAGGCGGACCTCGTGGTGGTTACGACGCATGGGCTTTCAGGATGGTATCCGCATGTGTTTGGGTCGATTGCGGAGAAGCTTGTGAAGCTGGTGCAGTGCCCGCTTTTGTTGTTGCGGACGCCGAAGCCTGAGTCGAGCGAGTAGGTTCCTCTGGCGCTCGCGGAATGGTGGCAGGTCCGGCACGGGTGGAGTGCGAGACTCGCCGGAGGGTGAGGTCAGGGGTTGCTTTTAAGGGCGGCCGCAGGAATGGTGATGGAACCGATGCGGGCTGAGTTTTCGTCGACAATGACCACTCTGAGCGAGCCGGTCGCTGCCATCGGCTGCAATCGCTCGTCGAAGGTCAGGCCCTCGCGGAGAATCCTTTGGTAGGTGGCCGGCTGAAGGCGTAGACCGACGGTTTGCCCGGTAATTTTGGCGTGAAGAGCGGCATCGTCCCGCTCGATGAGGAAGATATCGAGCTCATCGGTCCAGCGATCCGGTTGTTGCGCGAGTGCGAGATCGGTTGCGGCAATGTTGAGGCGGAGCCGACTGCCGTTGGAGTCAACCTGGGGATTTGCGCTGACGGCAATCTCGGCCAGGTCGGTTGGCTGCCAGATGGCCTGCCTGAAGCGCTCTTTGAGTGTGGCTGGCTCCTTCTTGTATTCGTAGCCAGCGCGGTAGCGAAGTGCGAAGTCGTGTTTTCCGATGAGCTTGAGGGTGATGACGTGATACTTGTCGTCGGGCGGGCTATCGGGCGTAAAGCTCAGCACGTAGGCGGCGCGGCCGTCGTCGACCACAGTGTTTAACTCAGCGGCAATGTCACCGGCACGGCGGAGGGCGCGGCCGCCGGTGGCCTCGGCGAGTTGGCTGAAGGCGGGCTGGATGGGGTGGGTGTCCTGATGCATCTGGGCAGTGATGCGGCCAGGCATTACTCCCGGTGTTGCATCCCCAATGACCGGGGCGCCCTGCCCACCAGGATTGGGAAGGTTGGGATCGTCTTTGCCTCGGTCGGACATGCCGACGGCCACTACATTGAGCGTGCCCATGTTTGCCCCGACGCCACCGGCCTCAAGCTGCGATGCGTCGAGGGGGTAGATACTTACGTGAGCTTCGTTGAGGGCTTCCTGCGCTTGCAAGGCCATATTTTGGATGAATTTGCTGCCCTGATCTTCTTTTGTGGTGGCCTGATCAGCCCAGTTTGCCAATACATTGTCACTAGCGATCCATACGAGAGACTTATGGCCGCGCAGTTGGGATAAATGGCGAGCAACGCCTTCAAGAACCTCGAGTGCATTGCGTTCCGGATTGGCGCCAAGCGCGCGAAGGCGGGCATCGGTGGGATGGGCCAGTGCCGCGGTTGCAGCCTGGCCGCTGGAATATGATTCCGGATCTGTACTTTCATTTCCATTCAGGTGGGCGAGGTCGTAGATGCTGTGCACATAGTCAAACTGCTCGCGGTTGCGCTGCTCTTCATCCTGGGCACGGGATAGGTCCTCTGCGCTGGGTATCCATTTGGTCAGTGTTGCCGCGAGTTGCGCGTGGTTGGTGTTTGGCTCCTGCAGGATCTGGAAACCGTAGCTCTTCATTATGTAGAGACCAACCGGTTCATCGGGAGGGAGGTTTTCGAGGAAACGCAGCATCTCTTCGCGGACGTAGGTCAGGTCGCCGAATACAAGGTTGCTGGCATCGATCATCAAAATTGTGAGGTTTATTTCGGACTTGGGAGTTTGGAGATTATCGCTTTCGGTGGTGGCTGGGCGATTGGTGAAGAGAGCCTCCGTTGCGGCGGGAGATTGATTTGCCGCGAGTGGGGCGTTGGAGTCGGATCGTTGGGAAGCTTGGGTAAAGAATCGAATCTGCTGCTTTGCGCCATTGTCGTAGAGGGCAAAGTTCTCCGGCTTCAGATCGGTCATGGGGCGGCCCTTTTTGTCGTAGACCAGGATGCCCACGTCGACGAGTCGTGACGTCGATTTGAAGGTGAAGCCGGGGTTTTGCATGGCGGGCGTCGGAGCAGGGGAAATGTCGGGCAAATCATCTGCCTGCGTCACCGTGACTTCGGATACGGGTGGCGCGGATGATTGAGTATCCGGCGGCGCTGCGGTGAGCGTGTTGGGAATGCTGGCGACGGCAGACGGTGGCGGGATCTTGTTTTCGGGTGCCTCGCTTGCGGTCAAGTTTGGGGGAGTCGCCGCTGAATCCTTTGAGTCCGACGTATTGGTGTTGATGGAGTTGGAAGGAGGAGTGGGCTGATCTGCATGCGCTTCATTCTCCGGCACCACTCGGGCTTCCGCGCGAAAGACGTGGTACTGCTGAAACGAAACATCGCTCAAGGATGCTTTCAAAGGCTGCATCTGATTTGCGAGGGGATACTTGTAGACCGGATCGATCTGAAGGGTTTGCGCGACTGCGATGGCGATGCTTTTGACGGGGCAGAAGTAGGTGCGGCCGCCGATTTCGACTGGGCCATACTCTACGAGAATGTTGGCTTTGACGACCGGGTCCCTTGAGTTCAGATCAGCTTCCACGGCAAGGCGGGTGATGGTTCCGGTCGACGGGTCGACCGCCATCCGACCGCGATACCCAACGATGCGGCGAAACGGACTCAATCCCGCGACAACTGTGGCCCTTTCTAAAGCGACACAGCAGAAGTTCACCTCATAGTGCGACTTATCTATGGGCACTACGAACTCGAAGACGGCCTGAACTCCGCCGGCTCCCTTTTCCCAATGGCTCCATGCAAGGCTGGTTTGAGCGGCATCGACAAGAACCGTGGGGAGTATGGGCCCGAAGATACCCCAGGAATTGAGTCCCTGGGCCAATGGTTGAGAGGTGCGTGCTTTGACTACGCCTGTGTCTACGACTTCGCGACCGTCGCGATAGAGCACGGTTGCACTGGAGGTCTCCACGCGATGCATGGGCTGATACGGGACTGCCCCGCCCGGCTGGAGCAACTGCGGGGTATCTTCAAATCGACTGGTGACGCGGGTGGCAAGGAAGTTGGGCAAAAGCGGGATGGCGTTTTTCACATAGGAGACGACCAGACTCATGATGTGGCGCTGCGCGGTGAGGTCAGGAGCAACTGTGGCGGGGATTTCCGCGGCGGGCGGATCGAGGAATTGGGATTGGTCGGCCAAAACGAGCAACATCTGCCTGGCTTTAGCGCCAGGCAACGCGGTTTCGAGGTGGACAAGGTGGGCGGGACTGAGGCGTTCGACCAATTCAAAGTCGGAGAGTTGCCACGCCTGATCCCCATCCGATTTGCCCTGGAGTGCGGCCATGGAATGCTCCAGTTGCTCCACGGTGACTCGCTTTGCGGGGAAGGCAGGGTGGGCAATTCCAGCGAGGATCAGAAAGAGCGCCAACTTGCGCGTGAAGCGTTTCCTAAGCGTCGCAATCATCCGGTCAACCCTTCACCTGGAAACGGGAATTCTAACCCTCCGTTCCCGGCTGGCGCAGTGACGAGGATTTCTATTTCACGCTGAGGTCGCCATCGGCATCGACTACGAGGGCGTCGCCTTGAATCTGCACGGAATGAATCTTGAGGCGGTCGAGGGTGACCTTGTATCCGGAGGTTGCGGTAGAGCCTTCCAGGGCCTTGCGCAGCAGATCGGCGGCATCCACTTTCATGCTGGATGGAATCTGGTGGCTTAGGAAGGGCATGAGGAGGAAGTTCAGCTCTCTCTGATCACTGACTTTGACGACCTCGGCGTCGCGGAAGCCGATGGATTCCCCCTCGCCATAGGGTGCGAGAGAGACTTCGGCGATGGGAGCGAGGGAGACGCCGAGGCACGCGCCCCCGATGGACTTGCCGAGATGCGCATGGGTTTTGATGCGGACCAGAATGCGGTCGGCGGCAAAGCTGAGCTGGGCGTCGTCGGCGTAGACGGAACAGGCAGATTTGGCAGTCCCTTTGAGGAAGTAGCGGCCGTCGGGACCGCTGAAGAGCTGTTGCTTCAGGGTATGCTGGAGCGCGTCACGGCTGACCTTGAGTTCCACGGCCCGGCATGGTAGTGCCGCGAGGGCCAGGAGCAGAAGGCCACATGCCAGGAACGGGCTGCTTGTTGTCATAAGAGTATCGTGACACCTCGGGGTAGATAAGGGCCAGTTTTGCACCGGTAATCGTGCGGGCGGTCCACCGCGGAACGCAGGTTCATCTTCCTAAGGAAAGGCATCTCAGGTAGATGGAGTAAGTTCCCAGGTCACCGGTGAGAGATCGTTTTCTGAGCAGAAAAATGGCGTTTTGCTATTGATTTTTGAAGAAAAAATACTTAAAATAGAAACCTGGTATTTCCCTCAGGGATCACGGGATCCCCGCCTATGTCCTGAGGATGTAACCAAATGTCAAAATCCTTTTAAAGGACATCGATTCAATGGCAAAGCGTCGTGGAAATCCGAATTGGGGCAAGCCTGAGCCCATCGGCCCAGTAGTGCCCACAGTGACCTCTTTCGAACAGATTGTGAAGGAGTTCAAGCTCACCCCGGATCAATATATCCGTTCTACTCGGTTGCGGGAGTGGGCTCGCCGGAACAAAAACTCAAAGTACATCCCGGAAGCGCTTCTGGAAGCGTGGGGCTTTGAGATCGAATCCACGTTGTAGGCTGATCGGATGTGGTTGGTAAAAGCGCTGCCTTCGGGCGGCGCTTTTGCTGTTTAGGAGCCGCTGGGCGAGAATAAGATGGTCGCTATGCCAGATACCGTACGCACCATTGAACTCCCTTTCACCGACGTTTCCGGAGCACTCAAGGAGATTCGCGCCGGGCGCATGGTAGTCGTTGTGGATGACGAGGACCGCGAAAATGAGGGCGACCTGACCCTGGCGGCGGAATATGTGACCCCGGAGGCGATCAACTTCATGGCTCGATACGGGCGGGGCCTGATCTGCCTGACCCTGACCGAGGATCGCGCTGACCATTTGCGCCTTTTCCCGATGACGCAGCAGAATTCGTCGCGCTTTGGGACGGCTTTCACTGAGACGATTGAGGCGCGCGAAGGGGTGACCACTGGGATCTCTGCCGCGGACCGCGCACACACGATTCGCACGGCGATTGCGCCGACGTCGAATTACAGCGATCTGGCAAGGCCAGGGCATATTTTTCCTCTGCGTGCGCGGAAGGGCGGCGTGCTGGTGCGCGCCGGGCAAACCGAGGCCTCAGTAGATCTGGCGCGGATGGCGGGGCTGAATCCTTCTGGGGTGATCTGCGAGATCATGCGCGACGATGGAGAGATGGCGCGGATTCCTGACCTTATTCCATTTTGCAAAGAGCATGGACTGCTGATCCTGACCGTGGCCGAATTGATTCGGTACCGGCTGCGGCATGAGCGTTACATTGTGCGAGCGGGGGAGAGCCGGATTCAGACGCGTTATGGCGAATTCCGGATGATTGCGTACGAAAGCCAGGTGAACGGAGGCGAAAGTCATATCGCCCTTGTGCGCGGCGACCTTTGCCCCAGTTGCCCGGCATTCCACGACGGGCCAGCGATCCTGCCGGGAGAAAATGGAGCGTCACGGCGGCCTTGCACGCATCCGGTTCTCGTGAGGGTTCATACCAGGTGTACGGCGGGCGACGTATTCTCAGCCGACTGCCATTGTCGCGAAACGCTTGACCAGTCAATGCGCATGGTTGCCGAAGAGGGCTGCGGCGCCATTCTTTACCTGCATAACACTTCTCGTGGATTCGAGATTGACCACACGCGGGATGATCCCTCTCCGTTTGAGCCCGGAGGCGCTGCAATTCCCGCAGACACCACGGAAGGGCGTGGCTCTCGTCTGATCCTGCACCAGGAATTGCGCGCGCGCGAAGGATCGCAAGACCGGAGCGGGCGCATTCTGCGCGCCATTGGTCTCGGGGGACAGATCCTGTCTGATTTGGGCATCCAACGCATCCGCCTGCTTTCGAATACACCCATGCACATTCCAGCCCTTGAGGGTTTTGGTCTGGAAATCGTAGAGCAGGTTCCGATCCCCGTTGAGGAATGCAACCGCGTCAACTCCCTGTAGATGCTCCCAAGTAACTCTGATACAAAGCCTTAACCAGGTTCTTGCATTTTCCCATCTCGCTCATTTCCCCATCTCACTCCTGCTGGGTCGGGCTCCGGCGTTGCGCCGCGCATTTATTAACCTCGATAATGTCCCATTTCCGCAGGCGCTATGTATGATATTAGACAAAGCGCCCCTCAGAACGGCTCTCAATCGGCATTCGCGCCCCTTGCGCAGACGCTCTACCGAATCCACCGTCGTGGCTAGCGTACCTGTTCTCGCAAGAGCAGAGATTGGAATTGATGAGCGTTCATCTTGTAAATCCCAAGCGACAATTCCTTTGGCACGGCCGTTATCACACCGAGATGGTTATTTGTGCTTGCTGCCGCTACGCCGCAGATCGCAGGCGATCCAATTCTTGTGGATGAATCGCTGGAGCAGATTGTGCCGGAGACGATTCAAGCCCGGCGACATTGTTGGGCATCAGCGTGCACACCGGCAACGCCCTGCGCGGCTACCAAGTGGGCAGGATGGCGCGGAGCCGCGGCGCGTGGGTTGTCTATGGTGGCATTCACGCCACGTTGTTTCCCGAAGAAGCGCTGGAGCGCGGCGAAGGGCATGCGGTGGTGAAGGGCGATGGCGATGTTGCCTGGGGCAAGGTGGTCACCGATATGCCTGGCGGGCAAGCCGGAGAGGGTTTATGAAGGCGGGCGCATCGAGGGCGGCGAGTTTTTGCCGGCGCGGTGGGACCTGATGGATCCGGAAAAGTATATGTGGGCCTCGGTGCAAACGATTCGCGGCTGCCCGAAGCACTGCTCCTTTTGCAGTGTGTGGCGGACGGATGGGCAGAAGCCGCGGCAACGGAAGTTTCAGAGCGTGATTGACGAGATTGTGGTGCTGCGGCGGCTCGGGTTTAGGTTCATTGCGCTGGCCGATGACAACTTCTATCCGGTGACGTTGACCGATCTGCGTCTGGCGCGGGAGCAAAAGAACTTTGCCAAACTCGAAGAATTGACGACCATCCGGCAGGAACGCTTCCAACTGATGGAAGAGCTGGCAAAGCTGCCGAAGGACATGGTGTTCTTTACCCAGATCACGATGGAGGCGGGCGAAGACGGCGACTATCTGGATGCGATGCGAAGGGCCAACATCAAGGGCGCGCTGGTGGGCGTGGAAGCGGTGACGCCGGAAGGACTGAAGGCCGTTTTCAAGGATTGGAATTATTCAGGCGAGGCGCTGGCGAAGCAATTGCAGACGTTCAAGCAGCACGGAGTTCATGTGCTGGGTTCGTTCATCTTCGGGTTGCCGACGGATAAGCCGGCCACCTTTGATGCGACGGTGGAGATGGCGCTGAAGGCGGGCGTAACGTTTGCGCAGTTTGTGATGATGACGCCGTTTCCGGGGACGGTGGATTTTGGGCGCTGGGAGAAGGAGCAGGCAAAGGACCCGACCATGGTGGGCGATGTGCCGATTACGCGGTACTGGCTGATTCCGACTGAGGTGCGCCCCAAGATGTTTACGCCGCATCCGACGATGAGTTCGGATGAGATTCGGGAGCGCACGCAGAAGGTTTGGGACAGGTTCTATAACTGGGGCGCGATCTGGCAGCGGTCGGCGTGCACGCCGAACCTGAGCGCCCGGATCGCGTTTATATTTCTTTCGAAGCTTTACCGGCAGATGTATGCGGGCACCGGTATTTCGACAGACAGCGCGCGCCGCAAGAAGTCGAAGGCGTGGGCGCGGTGGACGGCGCGGCAATGCAAGAGGCTGTTCCAGGCGAAGCCGATGCCGGAACTTGCGGGACCCGAGTGGGAGATTGGGCTGCCTGCAATGGCGCAGGCGGCTTATCAAGGCGGGGAGATGCAGGGGCCTTTCGTCATTATGCCCGAGAAGTGAAGGCTTGGTCTTGCGGCGCGAACCGACTTGTCTAACGCGAAGGGCATGGGTGGCTCCCATGCCCTTCGGTGTTTGTGACGTGAGCTTAACCTACCAGCCGAGCACGTAAGCGAAGATGAGCGGCGCCACGATGGAGGCGTCGGACTCGATGATGAACTTGGGCGTGTTCTCGCCGAGTTTGCCCCATGTGATTTTTTCGTTGGGGACGGCTCCGGAATAGGAACCGTAGCTGGTGGTCGAATCGCTGATCTGGCAGAAATAAGCCCAGAGAGGAACGTCTTCGCGGCGAAGGTCCTGATGGAGCATGGGAACTACGCAGATGGGGAAGTCGCCGGCGATGCCGCCGGCGATCTGAAAGAAGCCCAAAGGCGTGGTCGCGGTGGTTTTGGTGTACCACTCGGCCAATTCCATCATGTACTCGATGCCGGTGCGGACGGTGTGGACCTTTTCGACGTCGCGCGAGATGCAGTGGCCGGCATACATGTTGCCCAGCGTGGAGTCTTCCCAGCCAGGGACGAACATGGGCAGATTTTTCTGTGCCGCGGCGAGTAGCCAGCTGTTTTTCGGATCGATCTGGTAAGACTTTTCGAGGTCGCCGGAGAGCAGGATCTTATACATGAACTGATGAGGGAAAAAGCGCTCACTGGCCTGGTCGGCACGGACCCATTCCTTGAGCACTTCATTCTCGATGCGGCGCATCGCTTCCATTTCAGGGATGCATGTGTCAGTGACGCGGTTCATGTGCCGGCTGAGCAACTTGCCTTCATCGGCTGGGGTCAGGTCACGATAATTGGGAACGCGCTCGTAGAAGTCATGGGCGACGAGGTTGAAGACATCTTCTTCTAGATTGGCGCCGGTGCAGGTGATGGCGTGAATCTTGTCCTGTCGAATCATCTCTGCGAGAGACAGGCCCAACTCGGCCGTGCTCATCGCGCCGCCGATGGTGACGAACATTTTGCCGCCGGATGTGAGGAGATCGTTGTAGCCCTTTGCCGCGTCAACGAGAGCGGCGGCATTGAAATGACGATAGTGCTGGTTGATAAACGAAGTGATGGATGACATTTTGCTTTCCTACTCCCGCTAACCAACCTACCACAATGGAATCAATAAAAAATGAACCGCGAGGGACGCACGGCGGGTAGAATTGGCAGCTGCCGATTTGGAACTATCAGGGAGACCGCTCGGCAACCCCGATATCTTGCCTACCGGTCTGAGACAGAACCGAACGTGTCGAGGAATCCGGCGCTGCGGAGAATGCGGCGAACTTTCTTGGGCGAGACCGACAGAGATTCGGCGACCCGGGAAATCTTTCGGCCCTCGCGCAACCAGACTTTGGGGATCACAATTTCAGCGAACTCTTCGGTGACCTGCTGGAAGGTTTTATCGCCGACCATGCCCTCGGACCATCCTCGGAGAGTGTCATTGATACCGGAGGCCTGCATGATGTGTGACTTCAGCGCCGCAAGGTCGTCGACGAGATGATCGTTTTCACCTGCTCCGATGAGGTCAGTCGCTGAGGCCGCGCAACGTTTGGCCAAATCCCACTCCTGAAAGAATTCGTTGGCTGCGGTCATTCCGCACGCGATGTAAGCCGAGGCAAGCAGACGGCGATTCTGTGTGTGCTTGGCAAGCGTCAATGCCTCATCGCTGAATTGCTTCGCATTGTTCGCGTGAAGTGCGGTATCGACGTCTTCGCCAAGCTGCTCTTCAATCCGGGCGTTTTCTGTTGTGGTAAGCAAGACCCGCGCGCGGGCCATGAGTATCTGATCGTTCTTTTCATGGCCAAGACGGTACGCCTCTAACGCTTCGAAGGCTGCGCGGTCGATATCTCCGCCATCGAGATGGAGATATCCAGAGTTGACTATGACTGCGCCGAGACCTCCGAAGTGGCCGTAGTGGGTATAAATCTCGCGCGCCCTTTGCAACTGGAGCATCGCCTCCTGGCAAAGTTGCTGGTAACGGGCACGCAGTGCCGCGGGGCTATTCGGCGATGGCGCGGGCTTGCTTCCAGCTCTCGCGGAATTTGGTTTGAGCGCTCGGGCGTCGATTCTTTTCTTGATCTGCAGAGCGAGAAGCCGCTTTACATAGGCGGCATTCACCAGGGTCCGGGCGAGATTCCGATGATTGGGATTTCCTGCGGAGTAGATCGCGATGGCGTGATCGAAATGTTCAAGCGCCCGGGCGTATTCTCCCGCGCGACGCACGATGCGGCCGCGGGCTGACTCGATGTTACCGAGGGCAAGATAATGATCGGTGTCTTTGAGGGCAGATTCGGCGTGAGAAAGCAGGCGCAGAGCGTCTTTTCTCAAGCCCTTCTGGAATTGAAGCCATGCCTCGTGGATTTGAATGACCGAGGTAAACATGGCATTGTTGCGCGATTTCTGTGACAGTTCACGCGAGCGCACGATTTCCTGAAGAGCCAATTCGTATTCACCCTTCTTCCGGTGCGCACGTCCTTTCCAGAAATGCGCGAGCGTGACGAGATGCTCCTCCGCAGCCCCGCTCTCGGCCTTGAGGACAAAATCGAGCGTCTCAATGGCCGAGTCGACTTCCTCGGCACTAAGGGCTCGGAATGCCTCGACCATACGCAGTCGGAGATAGTCGTCGAGAGACAGCTTGCGACGGGACTCGACCGGGAATCTCTTGAGGATCGAGTCGAGCGGATGGTGATCGCGGTAGCCGACATCAATCCACTGCGCAATCAGGAGCAATAACTCCGTTGCATGGGGATCACTTGGAAGCAGATTGGTCCAACTCGCTTCCGCTCGATCGAGCAGAGCTACGCCTTCAGAGACATGGCGGAGAGCGAGAGCGCGATTGAGTTCATTGACGAGTTTCAGTGCAATGGTCATGTTCAACCGACTTCCAAACAGCAATCCAATTCGGTCTATGCGCAGCGCCGGGATTGCACCGTTGCTTTCGCATGACCCGAACGGCACCCCAGGGCGAGATCGGATAGTTTCCTTGCCTGACAAGGGTGCTGCTCGTTGTTGCGGACGATTATCCCCCGGCTCGGGCGAGTTTGTCCACCTGTCCGAATCGGACGGAGCACTCTTGCGCGGAAGGAGCGCATGGCGGATGAGAAGAAAAGCAAATTCAACAAGCTGGCTCCGGAGAAGATGTGGACTCCTGACGCGGTCATAACCCGGTAGCAAAGCGTTTAGAGTTCGAGCGTGCCCCGAAGGTACAAGCGTGCAGTGCCTGCGATCTTTACGCGATCACCGCCGATTGTGCACTGCATGGTTCCACCGCGGGCGCTGAGTTGTTGCGCGCGCAACGTGTCCTTACCCAGGCGCGCTGCCCAGTAGGGAGCCAGTGTGCAGTGGATCGATCCGGTCGCGGGGTCCTCATCGATGCCCTCCTGTGGTGCAAATAATCGGCATACGTAATCAACGTCACCCTCGCCGGCAGCAGTAACGATCGTTCCGCCGTTCCCAATGTCCAGTTTGGCAAGAGCAGGAATATTGGGCGAGAGCGCTCGCACTTGCTCAGCCTGATCCACCACGACAAGGTAGTCGCGCGATTTCATCACGAGCGCCGCTTTTAAACCCAGGGCGGGTAACAGTACAATTGGCGACTCGCAAGGTTGGGCAGGCCTGGCGGGAAAGTCCAATTCAAAGCTGTCACTGTCTTGACCCCGGACGACGCTCAACATGCCGCTGCAGGTGTGGAAGCGAACCGGCCAAGCGGAATGCTCCCTCAGCGCGAGAACATACGCAGATGCCAGGGTTGCGTGCCCGCACAGGTCGTCCTCGACTGTGGGTGTAAACCAGCGCAGGTCGAAATCACCATCGGCGCGAGGAACAACAAATGCGGTTTCGCTGTGCCGGTTCTCGGCGGCAATTGTCTGCATGGTGCTGTCCGCGAGAAAGGCAGGAAGGATGCAGACCCCCGCCGGGTTCCCGCGAAAGAGCTCACTCGTGAATGCATCAACGTGGTAGTACGGAATGGGCATATCGAGTTCCTCGAAGGGTCTAAGACAACTTAAATCGTAAGCAGGCCGGATTCCAGAAGGTGATCATCGGGGCGGACCCGTTGCGAGACCCTTTTGCATGCGAAATTCCCGGACCACATCGGCGGGATCGCGGTGTTGTCCGTCGATGGCCTCATTCATGCCTCGCATATCATCCGCGGTGATTTTCCCGGCGAGGGCGTTGAGCGCGGTTTGAATCTGGGGCCAGCGCCGGAGCGACTCGCCGCGCACCAAAGGGACCGCCTGATAGGGTGGGAAATAGTGCTTATCGTCCCCCAGAACAGTGAGCCCGAAAGCCTGGATGGGGCCGTCAGTGGAGTTCGCGGCGATCATATCGACCTGGTGTGCGTTGAGGGCGCGATAGAGCAGACCGAGGTCCATGACGCGAGGCGGACCCGCAAAGTGGAGGCCGTAGGCCTGGGTCAATCCCGGAAGCCCATCTGGGCGCTGTTCAAACTCATAGCCGACCCCAAGGCGCCAGTTGGGCGTGTACTGCGCGGCCTGAGTCAATGTGGCCAGGTGCAGGCGGCGCGCATCATCGCCACGAATCACCATGGCGAACGTATTTTCAAATCCGAGCGGCGGCCCGACCATGACGCCGTAGCGAGTGGCATAGAGACGGCGAACCGTTTCGAGAACGGTCTGGGGGTTGCGATCGAGTGGCTGCTTGAGGATGGCAGTGAGCGCAGTGCCTGTGTATTCCACATAGGCGTCGATTCGGCCGGAGACTAATGCCTGTTGGCAAATGTAACTGCCGGCCAGGTAGAAACGGCGTTCGACCTTGAGATGGGAGGTGGCTTCGATTTCCTGGGCGAGCAACTCACCTAGGACCACCTGTTCAGTAAAGTTTTTTGCGCCAATGACAGGGTGGTTAGCCCGCGGGGGTGCACACGATGCAAACAGAATGCATAGGATGCTCGTGCCGGCCAGCAGCATGCGGCGCATCATTGAGCGGGAACCGTAAACCGATGTTCGAGCCATCCCAGCGCGGCGTCAGCGGCCAAGGCTAAGGTCGCGGCCGGAATGGCTCCGGCGAGAACAAGCCGGTTATCGACCGAGGCTACACCGCGGAAGATGAGTTCGCCCAGCCCACCGGCGCCAACGGCTGCCGCAATGGTCGCGATGCCGATGCAGGTGACGGTTGCGGTTCTGAGACCGGCAAGAATGAAGGGCATAGCGAGAGGGAGTTCGACCTTGAAGAGGCGCTGCGAATCGGTGAGCCCCAGTGCCCGCGCGACTTCGATGATTGAGCTGTCGATGCCGCGGATTCCTACATAGGTATTGCGCAGGATGGGCAAAAGGGCGTAGGCGGTGAGAGCTACGATTGCGATACGCGCGGCGCGCTCTCCGAGCCATGGCAACGGCAAAAGAAAGCCGAACATGGCGAGTGAAGGAATGGTTTGCAAAACATTGGCTACGCCGATTACAAGCTTAGCCCACCGAGGTGATCGAGTAAGCCAGATGCCTGCAGGCACGGCAATCGCGGTGGCGAAGAGCATCGCAGCGCCGGACAGCCAGAGATGCTCCATCGTGAGCACGGCAATTTCGCCGCCGTATTCGGTGAGGAAGCTCGTGCTCATCCCTGCTTCTCCGCCGATGTGTTTTGGGGGACAGCGTTTCGCTCGCCGCGATGAAAGGCACGGATGTAAGCCTGGATTTCAGGATGTCGCGAGGTAATGAATTCGTCTGGAGGGAGGTTTGCAAGCAGTTTGCCTTCGCTCAGCAATACGATGCGGTGAGCAAGAAAGAGAGCCTCATCCAGATCGTGGGTCACTAGCAGTACTGTTTTCTTGAGGCGATCGAGCAGGTCGCGGAGCATGTCCTGCATTTCAGCCCTTGTAAGTGGATCGAGCGCGCCAAAGGGTTCGTCCATCAGCAAGATGTTTGGCTCAGCGGCCAATGCACGGGCCAGGCCGACACGTTGGCGCTGACCTCCGGATAGCTGGTGGGGAAAGCGATCGGCAAAAGTGATAGGATTCAGCCCAACGGCTTCGAGCAACTCATGGCTACGGCTTTCGCGCTGCTGGCGAGGCCTGCCCTGCGCTTCCAACACAATGGCGACGTTGCGCTCCACATTGAAGTGGGGGAACAGACCCGTCTCCTGGATGACGTAGCCGATGCTCTGTCGCAGCGCGATGAGATTGGCTGTAGAGACGCCTTTTCCATGGGCCAGTACGTCGCCATTGGTGGGCTCGACGAGGCGATTGATTGTGCGCAGCAGGGTAGTTTTGCCTGAGCCGCTCCGCCCGAGGATAGCTGTGGTGGTTCCTTCTTCGATAGCGAGCGAGATGTTCTCGAGCAGCACGCGGCCTTGCGGAGTCGCAAAGGAGAGGTCTCGGAATTCGATGGCTGCGCTCATCGCCCTCGGATGCTGTGCTGTTTCAGTGTAATCGCAGATAGTTCATCCGAAAGATTGTTGCCGCTATTCATTGCATCCGGCCACAAGCTTGACGGGGCGGAGAAGGGAAGTGGACTTAGAACGAGCTTCCCGATCAGTTTTTGGCCCCTTCGATGGGATAGCCCTGCCACACATATTCCAAGGCCTCGGGCAGGGTTTGTAGTTTAACGGCGTGGTCAACGTGCCCGGCATTTCGAGCAAAGACGAACTGATAGTGATAATTCTTGGCAGCCAGCACTTTGGCCATTTGCTCGTTGGCGACGACCCAGTCGTGCATGTTGTCGTGCATGGCATTGGGATTGAGCAGATCCTTATCGCCGACTTCCATCCATATGCGCAGAGGCATGCGCGGGCTGTTGGGAATGAGGTGTTCATGAAACTCCCACGCGCCGTGCGGAGTCTGCGAGTTATAGGGCCATTGCTGATTCACATAGGTTCCTGAATACGTAAGAACGCGGTGGTATAGATCAGGGTGATACCAGGCCATGATGAGGGCGCACGAACCGCCGGAACTGCCGCCCATTGTTGCCCGACCGTCTGGATCTTTGGTCAGCTTGACATGGTACTGGGATTCGACGCGAGGCAGAACCTCATCTTCTACAAATTCCGCATATTGGGGTGACATGGTGTCGTATTCGAGGCCTCGTTCGCTTCCCTGGGCGTCTCCGCTTCCATTGCCGATAGAGATGGCGATCATGACAGGAACCCGATGCTCGGCGATGAGGTTATCGAGAGCCGTGAACAAGAGCTTGTCGGGCCCGTCTGCCCCGATGATGAAGGGCGCCGCTGTGCCGGGGACGTATTGTTGAGGGACGTAGACCGTCACGTGACGAATATAAGGGGCGGGGTGACTGGTTGTGACGACGGGTTTGGCAGGATCGGCGGGATCGACAGTGACCCACGTATCGGCTTCGCGCGCGATGCCTGGATAGATCTTGCTGTCGGTCGAATTCATGGTGAACTCATACACGGTTCCGTGCGGCACGCCGTCGCGTTCGAGCATCTCCGGGGCGGGGTTGTGGGTAGGGCCAATAATGAAGTTTCCATCGGCATTCGAGGGAGGGTTAGCGCCATCGGACAATTCCTTCGCCCTGACATAGCCCGATGTGTTGGGATCGCGGGTGGGCGGCGTGGGGCGGGCAGGGCGCGTGGATGCGAGTGGTACCGTGGGCGCCTGGGCGATGGCTGCTCCAGAGCTGATGAGGACGGCAGTCAAGGACGAGATGCTCAAGGTCGAAATGATCAGGGAACGAAACACAAGGGGCTCCTCATGCAATGGGCGATGCTGATTCCGCACACTCGGGATTCTTGCATCGGGATGCCCAAATTGTATATTGGGGTGTACCCGGACTCGCTTGCTTCCCAGTCTCCAAAGGAAAAGGTCTTCATGCAGCGTCGTGACCTATTGAAATTAGCTGCTTATGGTACAGGAGCGTTGGCCGTGGGCCGGCGTGCAGTCGCCCAACCTGAGCCAATCCACCATCCGATTATCGATGCACACATTCATCTCTTTGATCCATTTCGCCCCGGTGGCGTTCCGTGGCCTGAAAAGAGCGACACCGTGCTCTACAAGGCCTCCACCCCCGAGCGGTATGTGGCAATGAGCGCGAAGTTCGGAGTTGTTGGCGCGATTGCGATCGAAGCCAGCCCTTTGGCAAGCGATAATCAATGGCTCCTGAACGTCGCGGCAAATCATCCCGTTGTCGTAGGTATTGTCGGGGACTTGGTTCCCGGAGCACCAGCCTACATGGGCGACCTGGAACGACTGCATGCAAACCCGCTGTTCCTTGGATTTCGCTATGGCAATCTCTGGAATCGCGATCTCGCAGTCGATCTCAAGAAGCCGGGATTCCTGGAGGGACTGAACGCTCTCTCCCAAACTGGATTGGTTTTTGAGAGTGCGAATCCGGACCCGTCGCTGATTCGCGCCATTCTCGAAGTCTCTGATCGAGTCGACGGATTGCGAATCGTCATTGATCATCTTCCTCATGCGCCAATTCCCACAGATGATGCCGTGCGCAACGAATATGAGGCCAATCTGCGCCGGCTTGGTGAGAATCCCCGTGTGTTTGTGAAGCTTTCTGAGATTCCAGTGATGGTGAATGGGAAGGTCGTAAGGGATCCCGCCTATTACCAGGGTCCGTTGGACGCGATCTGGAATGTGTTTGGAGAAGACCGCATCCTTTTCGGGAGCGATTGGCCCAACAGCGATCACGTGGCTCCCTTCGCGGATACGATCTCGATCGTTAAGGCGTATATTGCACGGAAATCGCATGGGGCGGCAGAGAAGTATTTCTGGAAGAACTCGATCGCCGCGTATAAATGGCGCCCGAGGAAGCCCGACCAGCCTGGCGTTGCTGTTTGACTGCTCTTGGATAGCGTGCAAAGCCTGTACGAGCCTAACTCCTCAATGCCAACGGCTTGCTGTAATCCGATCAAAGAAAGCTCGAGTTGAACAGGAGTTGATTGATTCGAATGCCCATGCAGCCAATTTCCGGAGCGAGTGCGGATTTGCTGCCCGCCTCGTCGCGAAGTGAACTGGATCGAGCAATCTCGCGGACACTGAAGCGGTTGGCACCCTATTTGATGCTGATGTACGTCGTCTCATTTCTTGACAGGGCGAACATCAGTTTCGCGAAGCAAGCGCTCCACACATCAGTAGGCATTTCTGAGAGCGCCTATGCTCTGGCCGCAGGGCTCTTCTTTATCAGCTACTCGTTATGCGGATTTCCCAGCAACCTCGCCCTGCACAGGATCGGTGCGAAGGCTTGGCTCTCCTTTCTCATGGTGAGTTGGGGATTGGTTTCGATGGCGACGATGTTTGTGAAGGGCAATGCTTCGTTCTACTTGTTGCGTCTGCTTCTTGGAGTAACTGAAGCGGGATTCTTTCCGGGTACGATTTTGTATCTGACATATTGGTTCCCGAACCGTGTTCGAGGCCGCATGCTGGGCTTGTTCTATTTAGGGGTGCCGATCGCTTTGATTGTTGGCGGTCCGCTGTCGGGGTTGCTCCTTGAGGTGCATCCATGGGGCGGATTGCAGAATTGGCAATGCATGTTCCTGGTGGAAGGTTTCATGGCAGTTGCCCTGGGAGCCTCATCATTCTGGTATCTGGATAACAAGCCATCCAATGCCAGGTGGCTCCCCTCCAGTGAGAGACAGGCGCTGACCGATGCCCTGGCAAGCGAGGAGACTGACCGGCGCGCAATTGGTCCCGCAAAAATTCTGCCCATGCTGCGCGATCTTCGAGTCATCCGCTTCGTGCTGATCTATACCCTGATTCAGATGAGTACTTATGGTGCAATTTTCTACCTGCCGGCGGAGATATCTGCACTTATACACAAGCCCGCGGGACTGGAAGTAGGCCTGGTGTCAGCGATACCTTGGCTTTGCGCGCTGGCGGCAATTTACTTGTTGCCGCGCTTCGCAGATAAGTGGGGTACGCATCGCCAATTAGCGGCCCTCACTTTGTTTGTTGCAGGCTGCGCCAGCTTCGCATTTCCGACGGCAGGGCCGCGCCTGGGGTTAGTCACACTTTCGCTTGCTGTTTCCGGCTTCATTGCGGTGCAGCCTCTTTTCTGGACGTTTCCAACTGGCTACCTGGCAGATCGCGCCGCGGCCGGAGGAATCGCGTTGATCGGAATGGGCAATATAGGCGGATTTATCGCGCCGAATGTGAAGGTCTTGACCGACGAGTACTTCCACTCCCAACGTGCGGGATTGTATCTGCTGGCGGGACTTACGGTGTTAAATGCCGGCTTGATCGCATTAACCAAACCTGGACGCTCTCACGAATGTGGGCAATGAAGCGGAACGACCGGCTTCTTCAACCGTGAAGGAAACCTCAATGGCAGCAACCAAAATTCGCAATGTGCGCGCTTACTACGTTCAGGGGGGCGGGGCCGATTATCACGATCAAGGCAACGACCATTGGATTGACGACCACATCGCGACGCCGATGGCGAAGTATCAGGAGTATCGCGCCAGCCGTCAATCTTTCGGGTTAAACGTTCTGGGCACACTGGTTGTAGAGATCGAAGCAGAGAATGGCGTGACGGGCTTTGCCGTGACGACGGGCGGCGAGCCCGCTGCGTGGATCGTCGAGCGGCATCTCTCCCGGTTTCTTGTTGGCGCAGACGCTGCGGACATCGAGAAGATCTGGGAACAGATGTTTCTGTCTACGCTCTTCTATGGGCGCAAGGGCCTCGCGTTGAACGCAATCAGTTGCGTCGACCTTGCGCTGTGGGATCTGCTGGGAAAGCTGCGACAGGAGCCTGTTTATCACCTTCTTGGGTGGCGCGCTTCGGGACGAGCTAGTGTTTTACGCCACGGGCGCCCGTCCCGACATCGCAAAGCAATTGGGATTTGTGGGCGGGAAACTGCCGCTGCACCACGGCCCTGCAGAAGGCGCCGAAGGGTTCGCGAAGAACCTTGAACTGCTGGCCACGATGCGATCGCGCGTGGGCGATGAATTCTGGCTGATGTATGACTGCTGGATGAGCCTCGATCTCGATTACGCTGTTCGACTGGCGAATTCCGCAGCCGACTACAAATTGAAGTGGATTGAGGAAGCGTTGTTGCCGGATGACTACTGGGGCTATGCCGAATTGAAGAAAAAGGTACCGCCCGGGATGTTGGTGAGCACTGGCGAACATGAGGCGGGAATCATGGGCTTCCGCATGCTTCTCGAAATGGAGTGCGCCGACATCCTTCAGCCTGACGTAGGCTGGTGTGGCGGAATCACGGAGCTAATGAAAATATCATCGTTGGCCGATTCGCGCGGAGTGCTGGTTGTGCCGCACGGGTCGAGCGTGTATAGCTACCACTTCTCAATCACGCGCCACAATAGTCCATTTTCAGAGTTCCTGATGATGGCGCCGCACGCGGACGAGGTCGTCCCCATGTTTACACCGCTTCTGCTGGATGAACCTGTGCCAGAGAATGGCCGGCTGAAACTTTCCGATGCACCGGGCTTCGGAGTTCGATTGAATCCCGATTGCGCGCTACATTCAATTACGCAAACTGGTCGAGGCTGAATCCGAGCTGGTAGTTCTCTCCATGGGCGAGCAGGTCTTCCCAGGTTACCTCGCGGTGTTGATATCCGGCCATGCGGCCAAGCATGCAACTTAGTGCGGTCTCGACTCCGGCGGCGATCTGATTGTGACACTGTCCGGATGTGATGCTGTCGATGAAGGTGCGCTCTTTATCCCGATCAGCAAAGGCAAGATTGTCGCTGAAAGCGCCATTGGCTGCAAACTGCCCTGAACCGGGGGCAGTGCTTGTCGACTCCTGCCACACCCATTTCTGCGCACCGGTGATCTGGACCGGTCCGGAATAAGGGACGGTAGCGTACCCTTCTGCTCCGAAAAGCCGAAGGCCGGCATCGAAATAGCCGTAGTTACCAAATTGCGTCGACGAGAATGATAGGTGTACGTCACCGGGATAAGTGAAGTCGACCTGGTAGTTATCCCAGATATCGCCGAAATGGGTGAGAATGTTTCGGCCTCCGGACGCGGTCGCCTTGAGCGGAAGAGCACCAAGCAGCCAGTTGCAAAGATCGATGATGTGAATATTCTGCTCGACGAGGATGTCGCCCGACAACGCACGATCCCAGAGCCAGTTACGCAGCCGATACTCATCGGGAGTGATGCCGGGGCGCGTTTTTTCAACGGACGCGGGCGCGTTGTAACTGCCGGAAACGGCTGCGATTTTGCCCAGCGCCCCGCCCTGGATCCTCTCTGCGATGGCGGCAATGGGTGGTGCGCTGCGGCATTGGAATCCTACATCGACGCTTTGCTTTGCCTTAACCCTCTTCGCGATTTCGAGTGCATGGTTGGCCTGCTGAATGTCAATGCCGACCGGCTTTTCGCAATAGACGTGCTTGCCCGAAGCAACAGCGGCCTCAAGATGCTGCACATGGAAGAACGGCGGCGTGGAGATTTGAATCAGGTCGACGTCAGGCGAAGCGGCGAGCTGCTCATACGCATGCGGACCGCGGAAAAGGAATTTGCTGTCGATAGGCGAGCGGTTGAGATCCGCATTGACCTTGTTAAAGTGATCGTGGCCTGCTGCGAGCTGATCGGGAAAAAGGTCGGCGAGCGCCACAATCTGGGCGGATGTGTTTTGAGCAAAGGAAGTCGCGACGGAAGTTCCGCGATTGCCGCAGCCAAGCAGGCCGTGTCGTACAGAGGAGTTGGCTTGGTAGCCAAACGCAGTATGTGCCTTGAGAAGAAGCATGGCTGAAGCGGCCTCGGACCCTGTCTCGAGAAATTGGCGACGGTTCATATTACCTCGTGTTCCTTTGATTGCGCACGTCTGCGACGATCAGGCAAGAACTTCCTGGAGAATTCTTTCAAGATAAAGCTTCTCCTGGCGGACATCCTCAATTTGCTGGGGCCCTGACGTCTCGCGCTCAATGGTGACTGCGCCGGCATAGCCTAAGCGGTGGAGCTTTGTGAATACCGCCTTGAAATCAACGAGCCCTTTTCCAATGAGCACTTCCTCGCCCAGCTTGCTTGGATCCGTGGGCCAGCGCCCGTCCTTCGCGTGAATGCTGCGCACGTGAGGTCCGAGGATATCCACTGCATCGACCGGATTGGCTTTGCCATAAAGGATGAGGTTTGCCGTGTCGAGCCCCACGGAAAGGTTGGGCATGGCCACATCGTGGATCATGCGCGACATGGTGGTTGGGGTCTCCTGGCCCGTCTCCATCAGGAAATATTGTCCGTTGCCGTGACAATGCTGCGCGACTGTGCGAATGGCTTCGACGGCACCGGGGTAGAGCGGGTCGGCGGGATCTTCCGGTATAAAGCCGCAATGGGTCTGAACCTGCGAGATGCCGATTGACTTGGCAAAATCAGAGACTTGGCGAAGGGCATCGATGCGAGCGGCGCGAGTTTTGGGAGGAACCAAACCTATTGTGGAGGGCCCTTGCAGGAAGTCCCACACCAGGGGCGGAGGTCCAACGACCTCGACGGTGGTTGCAGTCACTTCATATTTCTCGAGCAAGTCCCGCATTTGCGCGGCGATCGCGGGCGTGAAGCCATTGATGTATCCATCAAGGGAGAGAAAACAATTTGTGAAGCCAAGATCGTGAACACGGCGAATAGTAGCCTCGGGAGCTCCGAAGGGACTGACAAGCAGGCCCAGGTCCATCGGCTTCAGAGGTTGCGGCTTTTCTTCAGCAAAAGATGTGGAGGAGTGAAGCCCTTTGGAGAGGAAGGCAGCGGATGCAACGCCGAGAAATTTACGCCGGTTCATGACTTTCCTTTCGTCCGCGCGGTTTGCTCGAAGCATTTATCAGCCAACTGCCCGGTCTTGTCCAAGAGGCGCAGCAGAATTCAATGAGTCGTCGGTAAGTAGTTTATATAGCGAAGCCTCGTTCTGCCAGCACTCCCAATATTCTTTCGCAGATTGCCTGCGGTCCTTCTACTTTGCTGATGAACGAATCGGCAAAGTGAGCATCCTGCGGAATCTCGTTGACGCCGGACAGAAGCACAACTGGCAACCCGGGCCTGGTTTGTTTAATCTTTTGCGCCAACTCGGTTCCGGTGCCGCCCGGCATCAACTGATCAGAAAGAACCAGATCGATATGCGATGAATTCAGCATCTCAATCGCCATCCCGGCGGAATTGGCAGTCACCACCTGAAAACCATGCCTCTGCAAGACAAGCTTTCTCAAAGTGAGAGGAGTCTCCTCATCGTCAACGCAGAGAATCACGATGTCACTCTGAACCAAGGCGGCCTCTTGTTGTAGGTTCATTTTCCCCAACTCCAGCGAGTATCATCGCCGTTTCTGGTTCTCCAGGATGTTCTACCCGCGGTATAGTTACCTTGAAGCATGTGATGTTACCGCCATTGAATGGAATGCTTCGGAAATGAATCGAGCCTTCATATTTCTGAATGATTCCCTTGCTGATCCATAGACCAAGCCCCGTTCCCTTGGCGGCCTTTGTGCTGAAAAACGGTTCGAACACGCGCTTCGCATGTTCCGGACGAACGCCGAGGCCTGTGTCACAAATTGAAATGCTGACCTCAGCATGTTGACCCTTTCGATCAGGGTTCTCAGCGACGCCCACGCGAAGCGTTCCGCCATCTGGCATTGCCTGGATCGCATTCCCGATCAGATTAAGAAAAACCTGCTTCAACTCGACGGGAAAGCCGCGAACCATTCCTTTGGATCTATATTTCTTGACGATCTTGATCCCGTTTACCTGTAAACGGCGCGCTTGTAACTCAAGCAAGTCATCGAGTAATTCGACAATGGAGACACTTACGGGGTGCTGTGACTCCCGATAGA
Source organism: uncultured Acidobacteriaceae bacterium (assembly GCA_963800145.1). Classification (GTDB taxonomy): domain Bacteria; phylum Acidobacteriota; class Terriglobia; order Terriglobales; family Acidobacteriaceae; genus Telmatobacter. The sequence continues at coordinate 2,524,260 of CAWCZX010000003.1, forward strand.
AACCAAGCGTCTGCTTGGTGATGTGGCAGGCTCTTAATAGCTCTTCTTCGCCCAGCCGGGCGAAATATCGTGCCTCTTCATCGAGGGAAGGGTGATTTCGAAGAAGGAAAAATGTATTGGTAATGGCTTCCAATGGGTTGTTGATCTCGTGCGCGATAATACCGGCGACGCGGCCCATGGCAGCCAGTCTCTCGGTTCGCCGCAGCGCGTCTTCGGCGTGCAATTGTGCAGTTATATCGCGGTTGATCTCGAGAATGGAGTCCGCCTGCATCTTGAATGCCTGACGACTCGCCACTGTGATTTCTCGGCCATCGCGCGTATGTTGCACGAGGTTTCCGTCCCACCTGCCAAAGTTGAGCAATGTCGAATCAATGGCCGTTTTTTCCATCGGAAACTCGGTTTTCAAGATGTGGTGTACGGGCTTGCCAATCACCTCGCTACGATTCCATCCATACAAGGCCTCAGCGCCGGCACTCCAATACTGAAGAATTCCGGCACTGTTGGTCACCAGGATCGCTTCTGAGGCTAACTCCAGGAGATCAGCGCGCTCCCGCAGCAGGTCTTCCATTCTCTTTCGAGCGGTTACATCGAAAAAGGAGCCAACAGCACCACGGACGTGTCCTTCTCCATCGAAAAGAGGGCTTGCGGCCCCCAGAATTTGAGTGACCGTCCCGTCCTTGCGGCGAATCTCCCATTCAGCGGTGGGCACAGGCGCGCCCGTTGCAACCGCGCGCTGAACCGGCAGTTCCTCGGGTGCAAGGACCCGGCCGTCCTGATAGAGATCGTAGAGTGCGGCGGCTTCAGAAGCTGTACTCTTCGATATATTTTCCTCTGGGACAACGCCAAGCAACTCAGACAAGGCCTGGTTTGCGGTTATGAAGTTGCAAGCAGGATCATGTGCGACCGCCACCCCTACCGGGAGAACCTGCATGATGGTCTCGAGTTCTGCGACCCGTTGCTCGAGTTGAGCATTCAGATTTCGGATTCTTTCCTCGGCTGCTATCTGGTCACTTATGTCGGTGCTCGTCCCGAACCATCGGGCAACCATGCCTTGAGAATCTCGAATGGGCACGGCGCGCGAGAGAAACCAGCGATACTTGCCGTCTTTGCCGAGCATCGGAGAAGTGTCTTCCCATGGTTCGCCCGTTTTCCAGGAGTGGTCGATGCTTTGCATGACTCGGTCTACGTGTTCGGGATGATGGATTTGTCTCCAGCCCAATCCCTGCGATTCTTCGAGAGAAAGCCCCGTATATTCGTACCATCGGTGGTTATACCAAAACACTTTTCCTGAAGAGTCAGCCATCCAGGCAAGTTGCGGAATTGAGTTAGCGAGGGTTCGAAACTGACTCTCACTCTCCTGCAATTGGCGGGTGCGTTCATCGACTCGCCGCTCCAACTCCTGGTTGAGGGCTTCCAGTTGCCGCGTCTTGCGATGTAGTTCAGCAAAGACGCGCACCTTTGCGCGCAAGACTTCAGGAACAACCGGTACGGAGATGTAGTCGACAGCTCCACTCTGGTATCCCTTGATCCTGTCGAGATCAGTGAGATGCACGGCAGAGATAAAAATGATTGCCGTTTTGTGAAACCGGGGATGCTGTCGCATCATGTCGGCCATTTCAAAGCCATCGATGTCGGGCATGCTGACATCAAGCAGTACAACGGCGACATCGTGCTTAAGCAGTTGTTCCAGGGCGGCTCTTCCTGATCTGGCTTTGATCAGATTTTCGCCCAAATCTGCCAGTATCGCCTCATAACTGAGAAGCTTCGCGGGCTGATCGTCAACCATTAAGATATTGGCTTTCTCGCTGACGCTCATGTCTTTTCCTCTGGTCGATTCCGTGAAGAAAGCACCGGCAAAACTCGGTTAGAGTACGGCGCCAACACCTACCGGTGCAACCACATTCGCAGCGCGGACAGAAGCTGTTCCGTATTGACCGGTTTGGCCAGATACTCTGAGGCGCCGGCCTCCAGGCATTTTTCACGATCTCCTTTCATGGCTTTTGCAGTAAGGGCAATAATGGGCAGTCGACGGAACGCCGAATTCTGGCGAATGACCTGCATGGTCTCGTAGCCATCCATCTCCGGCATCATGATATCCATCAGAACGATTCCGAGGTCAGGCGTCGACTCGATAGTTTCGATAGCTTCACGACCGGTGCCGGCAGTGAGCACGGTCATACCGCGCCGCTCGAGGACGCTGCTGAGCGCGAAGATGTTGCGCACATCATCGTCAACGATCAGCACTTTTCTGCCCACCAGGGCTTCGTCGGAACGATGCAGGCGGTCGAGCATGTTTTGTTTATCGCGGGGCAGATCGCCTACGACTCGGTGCAGAAACAGAGCAGTTTCATCGAGCAGGCGCTCGGGCGACTCCACGTCCTTGACGATGACACTGCGCGCCAGCATACGGAGCCTTGCGTCTTCCTCAGGGGAAAGATCCTTTCCGGTGAAGACGACGACCGGCAATTCGCTTAGAGTTGGGATATCGCGAAGGCGTTCCATTACTTCAAATCCACTCATGTCGGGCAGGCGCAAGTCGAGAACCAGACAATCGTAGGGATCCTTCTGAACCGTCTCAAGTGCTTGCTCTCCCGTCGAGACGACGGACACATCAATATCGTCATAGCCCAGCAAGGCCTGGATACTGAGTTGCTGTGCGGGTTCATCTTCAATGACAAGCAGGCGCTTGCGTCGAGGGCTGGTGAATTCCTTGATCCGGGTAATCGCGGCTTCGAGTCCTTCAGTGCTTGTCGGTTTCGTAACAAACGAAAATGCTCCGCGTGAAAGACCGTGATGGAGGTCTTCGTCGAGAGTCAACATTTGTACGGGAATGTGCCGCGTGGTTGCATCCTGCTTCAAATGGTTCAGCACGGTCCAACCCAACATGTCGGGAAGGAATACGTCGAGCGAGATGGCGGTGGGATGGAACTCCCGGGCCAAGGCCAGTGCATCTGCGCCGCGCGTCGCCACCAGGACCTTGAAGCCTTTGTCGCGCGAAAGGTCACAGAGGATGCGTGCGTAATGCAAGTCATCTTCAACGATGAGCAGAACGCTATCATCGGGCTCGATAATGTTCCGGTCGTCCTCGATCTGCTCAGAATGCAACTCAACCACACTCGCCGTGGAGATGGGCAGCGCAGATGCGGATCCGTGATAAGGCTCATACTTCACTGCTATGCTGGGAGCCGAGGGACCGACATAGGTATGAGGTAGATAGAGGGTGAATGTGCTGCCTTTGCCGGGTGTGCTCGTCAGCTGAATTTCTCCTCCGAGCAGGCTCGCCAGTTCACGGCTGATTGCCAAGCCTAATCCGGTGCCGCCATATTTCCGGCTGGTTCCCGCGTCTGCCTGCTGGAAGGCTTCGAAGATGATTCGCTGCTTGTCAAACGGGATGCCAATTCCTGTGTCCGACACTTCAAAGGCAACGACGGATCCACTGGCACTGAGAATCGGATGGTTCTGTGTCCAACCCGATGTGGCCAACGATACCGAAAGCCGCACCTTTCCTTGTTCGGTGAATTTGAACGCATTGGATAACAGGTTCTTGAGAACCTGCTGCAAACGCTTGGAGTCTGTGACTAGGCTGCGAGCGAGACGGCTGTCGGAGTGAATTTCGAAAGCCAGCCTGCGATTTTCCGCCTCATGGCGAAATGGACGCGCAACCATTTCGATCAAGCTGTTGAAGAACACCTCTTCAGCTTCGACTGAGACGGTGCCGGACTCAATCTTCGAGAGATCGAGAATATCACTGATCAGATTCAGCAGGTCAGTTCCCGCGCCGTGAATGGTGCGCGCAAATTCTACCTGCTTGCCGCTAAGGTTGCCGTCCGGGTTCTCTGCGAGCTGCTGACCGAGCACCAGGATGCTGTTCAGTGGTGTGCGCAACTCGTGCGACATATTGGCCAGAAACTCTGACTTGTACTTGGAGGTAAGAGCCAATTCCTTGGCCTTTTCTTCGAGGGCTCCGCGAGCTTGCTCAATTTCCTGATTCTTGCGCTCGACCTCTGCATTTTGCTCGGCGAGTTGCTGGGCCTTCTGGGCTAACTGCTCGTTGGTCTGTTGCAACTCCTTCTGCTGAGTCTGAAGCTCGATGGCGAGCTGTTGCGACTGCTTCAACAGACCCTCGGTCTGCATGGTCGCCTCAATGCTATTGAGGACGATTCCTATACTCGAAGTAAGTTGTTCGAGGAACGCTAAGTGCGATGCGGTGAATGTGCTCAAACTGCATAACTCAATAACCGCTTTCACGCGATCTTCAAACAGTACCGGCAAAACGATGACATTGCGAGGCGTGGCTTCAAACAAGCCGGAGCGGATCGGCGCAGTGTGACTTGGCAGGTCGGAGATGAGCATGCGGCGCTTCTCGGCCGCGCACTGGCCGATAAGGCCTTCGCCGATCGCGATCCTTTCCAGGTGGCCATCTTCGGTGGTAGCGTATGCCGAGAGGAGAACCATGCTGGTCGACTCCTCCGATTCCATCTGGTAAAGGACACCCTGCTGCGCATTGACCAATGGTGCCAGCTCAGAAAGCAGCATTCGACCGACAGTGGTGAGTTCGCGCTGGCCTTGCAGCATGCCGGTGAACCGAGCGAGGTTTGTCTTCAACCAATCCTGCTCAGTGTTACGGTCGGTAGTAAGTCTGAGGTTATCAATCATCGTGTTGATGTTATCTTTCAGATCGGCTACCTCACCGCTGGCTTCAACCTGAATGGAACGCGTCAAGTCACCCTTGGTTACGGCGGTTGCCACTTCGGCAATGGCTCTGACCTGGTTAGTCAGGTTGTCGGCGAGCAGGTTCACGTTTCCGGTCAAGTCTTTCCACGTTCCGGACGCGCCGGGTACGTTTGCCTGACCCCCAAGACGGCCTTCCACGCCCACTTCGCGGGCCACCGTTGTCACCTGATCTGCGAAAGTGGCGAGCGTGTTGGTCATGTTATTGATGGTTTCAGCCAAGGCCGCTACTTCGCCTTTCGCATTGACCGTCAATTTCTTCGTCAATTCGCCGTTTGCGACCGCTGTGACGACCTTGACGATTCCGCGTACCTGTTCGGTCAGGTTTGCCGCCATTACATTGACGTTGTCAGTCAAGTCTTTCCATGTGCCGGCAACACCGGGCACCTGCGCCTGACCTCCGAGCTTTCCTTCTGTGCCCACTTCGCGGGCAACGCGTGTAACTTCAGCCGCGAAAGCATTGAGCTGGTCGACCATGGTGTTGATGGTGTTCTTGAGTTCGAGGATTTCTCCTTTGACGTCCACTGTGATCTTGCGTGATAGATCACCGCGAGCCACGGCGGTTGTCACTTCCGCGATGTTACGGACCTGCGCGGTAAGGTTTCCGGCCATGGCGTTGACTGAGTCGGTGAGATCTTTCCACGTGCCGGCGACGCCGGGTACATTGGCCTGGCCACCGAGCCTGCCTTCGCTGCCGACCTCACGAGCAACACGAGTTACCTCGGCAGCAAACGAGCGGAGCTGCTCAACCATCGTGTTGAGCGTTTCCTTAAGCTGCAGGATCTCGCCTCGCACGTCGACCGTGATTTTCTTGGAGAGGTCGCCGTTGGCGATGGCGGTAGCAACTTCGGCAATGTTGCGCACTTGGCCAGTAAGGTTGCTGGCCATGAAGTTCACGTTGTCGGTGAGGTCTTTCCATGTTCCGGCAACACCGGGGACCTGCGCCTGGCCGCCAAGCTTGCCGTCGGTTCCAACTTCGCGAGCCACACGGGTGACTTCGCCCGCGAAGGCATTCAGCTGGTCGACCATGGTGTTGATGGTGTTCTTGAGTTCGAGGATTTCGCCTTTGACGTCGACTGTGATTTTGCGCGATAAGTCGCCGCGGGCGACGGCCGTGGTGACTTCTGCAATGTTTCTGACCTGGCCGGTAAGGTTGCCTGCCATGGAGTTGACGGAGTCGGTCAGATCCTTCCATGTTCCGGCGACACCGGGAACGTTTGCCTGTCCGCCGAGCCTGCCTTCGGTACCCACTTCTCGGGCAACACGGGTGACTTCGCCGGCGAAGGCGTTGAGCTGATCGACTGTGGTGTTGATGGTTTCTTTAAGGAGGAGAATTTCGCCGCTCACGTTGACGGTGATCTTCTTTGACAAATCTCCGCTGGCGATGGCGGTGGAAACTTCGGCAATGTTTCTTACCTGTCCTGTTAGGTTGCTTGCCATGGAATTCACCGAGTCGGTCAGATCTTTCCATGTACCGGCGACACCGGGCACCTGTGCCTGGCCGCCAAGTTTGCCGTCTGTACCCACTTCGCGAGCAACGCGTGTGACTTCGGAAGCGAAGGCTCGGAGCTGATCCACCATGGTGTTGATGGTGTCTTTAAGCTCGAGAATTTCGCCTCTCACATCGACGGTGATTTTGCGCGACAAGTCGCCGCGCGCCACTGCTGTGGCCACTTCGGCAATGTTTCGAACCTGGGCCGTAAGGTTTCCGGCCATGAAGTTGACCGAGTCAGTGAGATCCTTCCAAGTGCCGGCGACTCCGGATACCTGGGCCTGCCCGCCGAGCTTACCCTCGGTGCCAACCTCGCGCGCAACGCGAGTGACTTCGCCGGCGAATGCGTTGAGCTGATCGACCATGGTGTTGATAGTGTTTTTAAGTTCGAGGATCTCGCCTTTCACGTCCACGGTGATTTTGCGAGATAAGTCACCGCGAGCGACGGCGGTTGTTACTTCGGCAATGTTGCGCACTTGGCCGGTTAGGTTGCCGGCCATGGAGTTGACTGAGTCGGTGAGATCTTTCCATGTGCCTGCAACGCCGGGCACATTGGCTTGTCCGCCTAGCCTGCCTTCGGTTCCCACTTCGCGAGCCACGCGAGTGACTTCGCCGGCGAACCGGTTGAGCTGATCCACCATCGTGTTGAGGGTTTCTTTCAGTTGCAGGATTTCTCCGCGCACGTCGACTGTGATTTTGCGCGAAAGGTCGCCATTGGCGATGGCAGTTGCGACTTCAGCGATGTTTCTTACCTGGCCGGTGAGGTTGCTGGCCATGAAGTTGACATTGTCCGTGAGGTCTTTCCACGTTCCGCCGACGCCCGGCACCTGCGCCTGGCCGCCGAGCTTGCCTTCTGTTCCGACTTCGCGAGCGACGCGTGTGACTTCGCCGGCGAATGCATTGAGTTGATCGACCATCGTGTTGATGGTGTCTTTGAGCTCGAGGATTTCGCCCTTTACGTCGACGGTGATCTTTCTGGAGAGATCGCCGCGGGCGACGGCTGTGGTGACCTCGGCAATGTTCCTGACCTGGGCGGTCAGGTTGCCAGCCATGGCGTTGACTGAGTCGGTAAGGTCCTTCCACGTACCAGCGACACCGGGGACGACCGCCTGGCCGCCGAGTTTTCCATCAGTGCCGACTTCGCGGGCCACGCGCGTTACTTCCGAAGCAAAGGAGCGAAGCTGATCGACCATCGTGTTGATGGCTTCTTTGAGCTGAAGGATCTCGCCTCGTACGTCGACCGTGATTTTGCGGGACAGATCGCCGCTGGCTACCGCCGTTGCGACTTCAGCGATATTGCGGACCTGGCCGGTAAGGTTGCTGGCCATGGAATTCACGGAGTCGGTAAGGTCTTTCCATGTACCGGCTACGCCGGGGACCTGCGCCTGGCCGCCCAGCTTGCCGTCGGTGCCGACTTCGCGGGCGACGCGCGTGACCTCGGCGGTGAAGACGCCGAGCTGCTGGATCATGGTGTTGACGATGTTGGCGGAGCGCAGGAATTCGCCTTCGAGAGGTCTTCCGTCTACATCGAGGCGCACGGTCTGGGTCAGGTTGCCCTGTGCGACGGCGGCGATAGCGCGCGTAACTTCGTTCGTCGGCCGCAGCAGGTCTTCCACGAGCGTGTTGACTGAGACTTCCATCTCTCCCCACGCGCCGCGGAGCTGCTGGAAGCGGATCCGCTCCCGGGTTTTTCCCTCTTTGCCAACGGCAAGACCTACGCGTTTCAGCTCTCGCGCCATTTGCTCGTTGGCTGCGATGATGTCGTTGAACGTGTCTGCGATCTTGCCTTCGAGGCCGGTCCAGGCGACTGGCAGACGGACGGAGAAATCACCGTCGCGCATGGTCTGCAATCCGGCAAGAATGAGGCCCAGGTCTGCAGAGGTAGGAGGGGATGTGGCCTGATGTCCATTGCCACTGTTCACGCCGTTCGAGGCGGCATCCGCCGTCGTCGAGTCAACGACAGGCGCTTCTCGGGCCCTCTTCATACTTCATCTCCTGAGCGCAGCAACCGATTGCCTTCCCAAAGCTTAGAGGGGGAGCGACGCAGGGAACTCAGGGAGTTTCGAGGTGCGTATCTCCAGCTTCAGGACTGCCATAAGGTAATTCACCAGTAGATGCGGGCAAAAGAAAACTGGTTGCCTGATCTGGGCAGTCACCGCGGCCCATCCGGCGCAATGCGACGAGATCCTAATCACCTGACGGTGCCTTGTAAGTGGGCTTGTTGCAATCGCTCGCCGGCCTCAATCCCTGCTGTTTGAAAGACTTCGCCGTTGCGCAGGTTAAGGACGCAGCACCCCCCGTTTCGCTCAGCGCAGGCCTGGCGACATGCGGCAGTTATAAACGACGCACGAGCGAGTTCGCCGGACGATAGAGAAATGACAGGTCCATCAGGTAATGATGGAAGTTGTCCGGGTCGACAACGACGGTAATCATTCGACCGCTGGCCTTTACCGTCGGATCTTCCCACAGTATCGGGCTACGGAATTGCACGGGTTGATGGGAAACCGGATTCCGCCATTGCGTGACCACGTAAAACGGATGACGCCCATTCACGTCAACGCCTATGTCTTCCTCGACGCTGTGAAAAGCTGTGAGGACAGGTTTTCCCTCCTTGAGAAGGCGTTGTCTTTCGCGGCGAGATTTGAATCGAAGCGCAAGTGGAATCATCGCGCTGGCGCAGATTATCACCAGGCCGACGCCACCAAAAATGACGGCGAAGAGCCAACGCCCCCAGAACGTGTCCTGAATGGCGCTGGTGGGCTCCTTGGGATCGAACAGAATTGTCACTTGTTCGCCAACGTAGTAAGCAGGAGGGTCAGAAGCGACGCTCAGCGTGGTGCGGACCGTTTGCCGAGCGGGAATCACGAATTCCAATTGCGGGCGGTACACATCTCCGCCTTGATCCGATCGTTCGCGAAGCAGGTCGACCACCCGGGCATTGGTCTTCGTGGCCCGCGCCAGGAATCGAACCTGGCTGATGAAAGACACAGACCCCAAACCTAAAAAGAGCACGCCGATCGTCAGCATCGCGCGAAGGAGCCAGTTCAGCGCGCGGCTGCGCGGCGCCATGGGATTGAAATCCGCTCCTATCTTCTTGTCTGCGGTCCCCTCGAGGTTGAGGGCAAACATCCCTTCGCGAACATGGTTCAACAGCGTGGCCATGTCCTCGTCCCAATGGTTGTTGCGCAGCTCCAATGCCTGGCGGGTGGTCAACCGCACTAGGTCGCTTGGCAGTTGGTCTGCAGCCGGTAGCTGCGTCCCATCCAACAGCAAAGGAACAACGCGTGCGCTGCTCTCGAGCGCGCGTGCCACTTCCTGGCGGACAAAGTCGTCTGGTTTTTCGAGGCGTCGATTGCCTCGGCCGTCCCTCGCGTCGAGCCAACGCGAACCAATAAGGACGATTACCACTTCACTGGACTTCAAGGCTTCGTCGATAGCGACGGGGAATTCCGTGCCGCCCTCGATATCCTTGATGTCCATGAACACAAGCTCGGGGCCAAGGCGGGACGCAAGGTCGCGTTCCAATGCGCCTGCGAAGCCAGCGCTGTCATCCCGGCGGTAGCTGATGAAAACTCCAGCCATACTATCCTCACATGAGGAGAATATGAGAGCTACTCTACTGCTTTTCAGCGTTGAAGAGAAGCGGGGCGTTCCTGGTCTGGATGCGTCAACTGGGCGTAGAAGGAGCAAAAACGGAATGGCCGCCTCAGTACTAGAGCGGTGGGCGGGGTTCCTGCATTCACACCCTCTAGCATCCGAAGAGGCGAACCGCGGCACGGGAGGAGGTACCCAGTGGCGCTAAGATAAGGGTTGACAGAAGGCGTGGTTGGACTTTTCGGCAAGCGCGGCGAGTGATCGGCAGCTTCCACTGGGAGAGAACGCAATGGCATTGATGAAGACATCGAATCCGGCGCTGGGCGAGAGCACGTTCCGAGATCTTCCGGGAGCGCGCTATGGGGGACTGGTCGATGAGGCGGGCCGCATGACCCTGGGTGGCACCGTGAACAAAACCGGCATTCTGCTGGTATGCGCCATGGCGACCGCAGCCTGGACATGGCACCTGTTCCTGCAGTCGCGCGATGCGGCGGCTGTGGCGCCCTTGATGCTCGGGGGGCTGGTGGGCGGATTTATTTGCGCAATGGTCACCGTCTTCAAGAAGGAATGGTCTCCGATCACCGCGCCCATCTACGCCCTGTTGGAGGGCCTGGTGCTGGGCGGATTGTCGGCTGTTGTCGACCTGCGTTATCCGGGCATTGCGATGCAGGCAGTGGCCCTGACCTTTGGAACGCTGTTCGTTCTGCTGCTCGCGTACCGCTCAGGAATGATCAAGGTGACGCAAAAGTTTCGCCTGGGCATCATCGCGGCGACTGGCGGCATCATGGTCTTCTACCTGCTTGAGATGGTGCTGGGATTCTTCGGCATCCATTTCATCGCGGTGAACGGCTCGGGTCCCATCGGGATCGGCTTCAGCTTGCTTGTGGTGGGCATTGCGGCGCTAAACCTCGTGCTCGATTTCGATTTCATCGAGCAGGGCGTGCAGTATGGTGCTCCCAAATACATGGAGTGGTACGGCGCCTTCGGCATCATCGTGACGCTGGTCTGGCTCTATCTTGAGATTCTGCGGTTGCTTTCAAAGATGCGCAGCAGAAACTGAAAACCCGCTACCAAAAGCATTTGCAGGTTCCCACGCTCGAATCAAATTACGATTCAAGCATGGGGCATCTCGGGTTAGCGGCAGCCGATGAACCTTATGGCTTGTTGCTTTCTAATAGCTCGTTCAGCTTTGCGATGACCTGGAACGCGTCGGCGACGTAGACGACATCGGCTTTGCCGCGAGTCCAGCCGCAGTTGGGGTCGAGACTGATGGCGCGACGCTCGCCTATAAATCGCCAGCCCACCACGTGCGGTTCCTCGCCATGACAACAGGTGGAAAGGCCTTTCAGATGGCGCGGCGTGGCGCCCGTCTGGCCGATCTGGTTCATGTGCGTGAGGAATGGAAGAACCGGCTGGTTTTCGGTGCCCTGATCGACAAGAGACTTGCTGCTGCCGAGTGATGCGCCGGTCGCGCGCAGGAAGCCGAGAATCAGGTCACTTGCCTCGCTGGGATGGACCTGTCCGTCGGGTTGTTTCTTCGTCCATCCGGCACCGGCGACAAAGAGCATGCGCGCATCGGGACGAATCGTTTGGGCGCCCAGCGCTGGGACGCGCACGCCGGTGACAGTTGTGCGCAGGGGCGGCAACTCGACCGGCACGTGCTCTATCTCAACCGGCCCGGGTGTTCCCGAAAATGCGGTGTGCGTACCTGCGTCGAGCAGCAGGAACCAGGGGCGAGCCTCGCGGCTGATTACACCTTCGATCCGCTGACGGTAGAACCAGCGAGTGGCTTCGATCGAGTCAGAGGTATCGCTTTGGCTGCACACAAGAGCGGTGATGTGCGTATCGATGTAGCCGCCGAGCCGATGCGCAACTCCCGCGGCGACACGCACGAACCGTGAACTGGAAGGAGCAAGAATGATTGTGGCCTGCACGACGCGACAGAGGGCTTCGCACCCAGCGGCGTCGGTGGCATAACGGGGCTGCGCGAAGGCTTCGCCGGAAACTGCTAAAAGCCGGGCTGCGGCTGTGGCGAGGACGGACGATGCCGCGGTTGGGTCGGCGGCCACAATGCCGACTGTAAGCGTCGCGGCCATGCGTGTTGCCAGGTCTTTGCCTGCGGTTATCGCTTCGAGGGAACCGCGGGTAAGCGCGGAGCCGGTTTCGTCCACATGGGTCAGTACAAGAATCGATTCCATCGTCATTCCGCTCCCATCCACTCAACGAGTTCGCGCGCGATCTCGTCCGGTGTGCTGTCTTTAACCACGCGGGTCGTGCGCTGCTGTTTGGGGAGGCTTGCTGAGGCGTAGTGCAAACCATTGGCGGCGAGAGCCGTTGGCCTGGTTTTTTGCAGTGCCGGCATGATACTGCGCATGTTGGCCATCCCGATCTGCGGATTGTTGCGCGGCTCAGGAAGATTGCCGGTGGCCCAGCCGAGCACCGCTGGCGCACCGGCGCAGATTGCGACTTGGTGTTTGCCACCTTCAACGCGCTCCAACACTTCAAAGGAGCCGTCGTCGCGAAGCTCAATCTGGTCTACCCCTTGAAACTGGTCGGTAATGCCGAGGATTTCGCCTGTGAGTTGCAGGGTGACGCCGGCGCCGCGGGTGGCGGATTCCCAGCCGCCGAAGAGCAAAAGTTGATCGCGATTGATCCCCGGTGTCGCATTTATCGCTTCAGCGAGCGCGGCAGCAGTCGCATGCGCGTCGGTGAAGCCGCCGATGGGACCGTCGATGGGGACCAATTCGAAGGCGACCTTCTGGGCTACCGTCATCATGACCTGCTGCAGCTTCGCCTTGGGGCCGAGGGAAACGAGCCAGAGCTTGCTGCCCGGATTTTTTGCGGCCAGGTTGGCAGCTTCATAGAGGGCGCTGGCAGCCCAGGGATCAAGGACGGCGGGGAGGACCATCTCGTTTTTCAGGCCCAGACCGGCGGGTCCGGTAACCGGCTCAAGGGTCTGCAGCGGATCAGGCGCGATACCGGCGCAAACGACGATTTGTAAGATACTTGCCATGAAATCTTCCTCTGATGGATGAAGTTTCTTGAAACCTTAGTTCTCTGCGGAGTGGAGGCCGCCGGCTCCAGCGCGGAATTCGATGTTGCTTCGATTTCCGTCGAGTGAACAGGAGCAGTTCCACAGGCAGGCGCCGCAATGCACGCACTTTTCGCGTTCGAAGACCGGCAGCCCGTCTGCACCCTGGGTGATGGCCTGTCCGGAGCACATAGCGACGCAGGTCTTTTCGGAGCAGACGGAGCAGACGCTTGCGTCACGGAAGGCAACGTGGTCGGCGAACCCGGGCATGGCCTGGACCTTGCCGCCCATGAGCAGCGCGTCCTGCTGCGTGACAAGCAGCTTACCGTCGAATGGAATTTCGGGCCATCCGCGCTCGGACAGGAGCGCATCGTGGAGCGGTCGGCCGCCCGACGTTGCGTCGCTCGCCAACTCGGCGTATCTCCCTGGATTTACTCCGGCAGGATGTGACTCGTTCTGTGCGTTCGGTGCAGGAATGCGCGATTTGACCCAGAGGCGTCCCCCGGTAAGACCAGCGAGGGCCATCCCGATCAAGCCTTTGACCAGGCCGCCGTGGAAGCCATTGCGTGCATTTTCGGCTTGGCGCGCTCCGCGCTCAACCCAGCTTCTCCGCCGGCGCCGGACATAGGTAGCCTTGAGGTTTTCATTCGTGAAAGGCTTGCCTGCGCGCAGCAATTCGACAACTGCTTCCCCGAGTTGCACGCCGGTGGTCCACGCCTCGTCGACGCCTGAACCGGTAAGCATGTTGGTCGAGCCTGAACCCTCGCCGATGCGCGCGAAGCCGTCCCGGGTGAGGAATGGCTCGCGGCGCCGCCCCGACTCTTCCAGGGATTTTGCGCCCCAGGAACGCAGTGTTCCGTTTTTCAGGTATTTCCACAGTGCAGGGTGCTGAATGTAGTGCTGCAAATACCGGTAGGCAGTGCGCGAAGGGTCGTTGAGCCAGGACGGAACAAAGATGCCCACCGAGACGAGCCGCTCAGGATGCACATAGAGGAAGCCGAAAATTTCCGGCTCAGGATAGCCAAAGGTATGCCAGACGGTGCCGGGTTGGAGTCGGAGGTCCGGCGGCAATTCGGCGGGTAGCTCGATCACCATCTTCATGCCCAGGGCCAACTCGTGATGAGCATGATCTTCGGGCAGCCCGAGTTGTTGATCAATCGCGCGGCCCACCGCTCCGACTGGACCATCTCCCACGACCGTCAAATGAGCACGAACATCCATGCCAGCCATGAAGCCTTCGGTGGGCGCACCGTGTTTGTCGACTCCCTGATCGGCGAGACGAAGCCCCTCGATGACGTTGCCCGAAAAGAGTGGGCCGCTGACAGGCGTTCCGGGCCAGATCTGCACCAGCCCAGAGGCCATGAGCTGCGAAGCGACCCATTGGTTGAACTGGCCAATCGAGAACACCATGCCACCCTGCTTATGCAGGAATGCCGGTGTCCAGGGCAGGTGGAAGGCATGATTGCGGACGCCGAGCATCGCTGAGAGGGCGCGCAACGCCGAGTCGACTGCATGCAACGTGACTGGAGCGTCGACTGGCTCCGATGGGGTCCAACAGGTAGAGCATCCGTTCCTGCGTGACCTTGGCTGACATGGGAATCTGAAGCAGGTTCAGATCGGGAAAGCTCGCACGAATTCCCTGGGCGCGGGTCACTACGCCACTGACGCCAGAGGCGAGATCGTCGGCGCGTTCGTAGCAGAGCACCTGCAAGGGCATGCCCGGGACAACTTTGCTCTCGAACGCAGGGTCGGCAGGGTTCTCGTTCCATGCGCTGGTCAATGTAGTGAGAAAGCCGCCCATAGCAGGGCCAAATCCGGCGCAGGCGATGTCGACTTCCATCGAAGGGTGTTCAACTTCAGCGACGGGAGACGGAGTTTCCCATGTCCCAAGCGAGGGAGATGAGGTGCCCGGAGTTGAGTTGGCAGCGTCAGCGCTCATGCGGGGTAGTCCAGGGCTTCGGGAATCATGACCTTACTCACAGTGTCGGCGGCGCGGTCCTTGGCCAGGCGCGAGCCGCTGAGGCAACTGCAAAGCTTGTTCTGGAGGCGGAGGAAATCGCTGTTTCCGGCACAACCGGCACAGGGACCTGCCTTGTGCGGATGGGTTCCGTCTGCAGCCAGCACATCCACGGCAAAGGCGGCGATGCCGGGCATCGTCTCTTCGTACTCTTCAAGTTCACTGGCCAGGAAGCAGTTGGTATGGCCATCTTCGTCCCATCCGGGGTGGCGGTTGTAGCCGAAGACAAGTTCGGCGCAAATGCGCGACACTTCGCCAGCCGCCTGGGCTGCCTGGGTGTGGCAAAGGTCGCTGAGGAACTGGACGGTGCCGGCGAGGCCCTCGGAGGCCACGGCATCGCTTGCGCCGCGGGATTCAAGTTCGAGCACATCGAGGATCTGGCAGCGCGAGGCAAGGAGCCAGCAAAGAGCGTCGGCCATGGAGAAGGTCACACCCTGGCGTTGGCCATGGTACAGCTTGTCGCCGTCGGGGTCGGTGGCCTTCTGCAAATAGTTCAGCGTCCATTGCCACATCTGCATGGCCGAGGCCAAGGTGCAAGCGCCTGTACCTGGACGTGTCGAGGCGATGGTGCGCATTTCGGCGGTCCAGGCACGGAACTGGGCGAGAAAGACATCAGAGGCCATGGTGACCGTCAACTGCCGGCGCTGCACGGCCTCGGGCCCTTCATAGGTGGCCTCGAGTTGCGCATCCATCCACTTGTTGGCGAGGAAGCCGGGGCAATCTTCAGTGATGCCGTAGCCCCCCATCAGACTGACAGCCTCGCGCATCATGTTGGCGCCGTGACCGGTGTTCCATAGTTTTGTCGCAGGGCAAAGCACGTTGGCTTCGGCGTCCTTGAGGACAAAGTCGACTAGCGGTTCGGCGGCCAGGGCAGCGTTGCGCAGATCGTCGTCTTTGAAGGCGAGTAATTCGATGGCGCGCTGTTCACATTCACGCAAGGCTTTCAATTCGGCACGCCCACCCTGGATGCCGCGTTCCTTCAGGATTGCGGTCTTTTCCTTTTCGATAGGGTCGAGAACGTCGAAGGCACGTGCAGCGGCAAAGCCGAGCGATGCGGCGGCTTCGCCTGTGGCCCAGATGTCAACCAAGCGATGCAGCGCGTCTTCCCGTTGCTGGATGCCTTGTTCGTAGCGGATTGAACCGGGCTTGGCGCTCTCGGCTCCGCGGAAGCGGCCTCGTTGATAGCGGATGACCGGTTCAACAGCCGAGAGCAGCTTGGCCGCGGTCATGAGTCCGACGGTCACGCGCGTGCGGCGGAAGACGGCTTCGATGATTTCGCTGTGATTGAAGTTGGGGACGATGATGCCATCCTTCACGACGTAGCCGCCGACAATGCGATGTGCCGGAACTTTCAAATTGAAGATGGGGTCGCCGGTCGACGAAAGCTGATGTACCAGTTTCTTCGTTGCGGTTCCGTGGTCGAAGGTTCCCTCATCGGTTTCTTCGAGGATCACGACGCAACTGCCTTTGATGCGGGGATCGTCAGAGTTGACTGCGGCCGTAACAAAGTTGGCGAAGGCGATATTGGTGATGAAACGTCCGCGCTTGTCGACCTGAAGCCAGGGTTCCTCGCTGTCGTTCCACTCAGCTACTCGAACCTTGCCGCTGAGCATGCCGGTATCGACGCCAACGTAGGGGATGGGTTCGGTAAGGACGAATGCCCCGCGCCAGGGCTTGCGATTCTCACCCGGCTGCGGAAGGGGCGGAAAGCGTCTTGTAGTGGCGCGATTGCTCAGGGGTACCACGCTCGTGGATGGGCGACAGAGCAAGGAATCCGGCGAGGCTGGCGGTGGCTGCTCCTGCGTCTACCCATGCAAGTTCGAAGGCAGACAGGGCGAGCGCGAGGTTCTTGGGGCCGATGATGAAGCCGCCCTCTTCCGGTTCCATGAAGACCCCGGTCAGACCGGCACGGTCGAATGCTTCGATCATCTCGTTCTTTGCTGGCGTCCACTCATGGTTATTGCGCTCTCCGGACGAAACCATGTGGGCTACTGTTCCCCGCGCAACGCCTCGTGCGGACTGAACGAGCATCTGCAGATCGTAGCGGTCGGCAAAGCGCCACAGGATCTGGCGGATTGCGTCGCCGGGGAGGGTGAGCATGGTTTTTGGCTCGGTTACCGCAGTTGTGGACATAGAGAGTTCCTCAAGCAGCGGACTTATTGTCTTCGACTGGGAACACAGAGGCATGTGACCCGCATCACCTTGAGGGACAAATCCTGGAAGAGAGTGACCTTCAACACAGGCACGGAATCGGAATCTATCAGTCTGGGTCGATCGCGGAGCATCTTCATAAACCGAAGTGCTGCAAATCACGCGAAAGAGGCATCGAGTTCTGATTGATAGCCATGCAATTGTGACCCCTATCACTGCGAGTTTTTTTGCAAAGGACTTTCCTCAGAGGTGCAATCCCCGCGAGAAGTCTTTTGGCCGAAGTGGAGCGATCCACGGCGGGGAGCCATGTGAGAAGAGGGATCATCCTCACTTCCACATGGAGAAAGAAGACGGCAGAATGACCGAAGCCGCACGAATCGCAGCATTCCTGATTGCCCTTCCCCTGCGCCTGAGCGAGTGGATGGGGGACAGACTGCATGCAAACATCCATTCTGGAGTGCCGGCCATTGGGCTGCTCGCATTGTTGATTGCGCTCGGGCCTCGCGTCCTTTACGCACAGACGGATTGCTTGTCGTGCCATGCGGACAAGACCATGCAGGACTCTGCCGGCCACAGCATCGCAGTCGATGGCCAAACCTTCAGCGCCAGCATTCACGGCAGCCTGAAGTGCAACGATTGCCACGCCGACATCAAGGAATATCCGCATCCGGATCACATCGCGCCGGTCAAGTGCAAGACCTGCCACGCAGAGCAGGCAGCAGCTCTGGCAGGCAGCGTGCATGCAGACGGGAAGGACCATCCGTGCACCAGTTGCCATGGCGATGCGCACACCATTTTTCCCAAGTCCGACTCCAGGTCGGCGGTCTATCCGCTGAACGTTCCGCGTACCTGCGGAACTTGCCACAGCACGGATGGGATGGCAAAGAAGCATGGACTGGCGAGTGTTTATCCGATCGTACATGGACTCGATTCACGGCTTTGCGCTGAGCAAGGAAGGGCTGCTGGTGGCGGCGAATTGCCAGAGCTGCCATGGATCGCACCACATCCTGAGCCACACTGATCCGCAGAGCCCGACCTACAAGGCCAACATTCCCAAGACGTGCGGAAGCTGCCACGCGAAGATCAATGACGATTACCAGAATGGCGCGCACGGTAACGCCATCGCTTACCGGCAACCTGAAAGCGCCGGTATGCACGGACTGTCACACGGCTCACGCGATTCTGCAGCCGACGGAAGCGGCCTTCCGCACGCAGTCCACGCCGATTTGCGGCTCGTGCCACAAGGACAAGTTATCGACTTACCGGGACACGTTCCACTCGCAGCTTGGCTCGCTGGGCGGCTATGTGGAGACGGCGCGCTGCTGGGACTGCCATGGAGCGCACGAGATTTTGCCTGCATCCGATCCGCGATCGCCGATTGCGAAGGCCAATCTGGTGGCGACCTGCGGCAGGTGTCATGCGGGCGCGAACCTCAGCTTCGTGCAATACCAGCCGCATGCCAATGCGCACGATCGCAAGCTGAATCCGGCGCTGTATTTTGTGCGGTTGTTCATGAATCTGCTGCTGGCCGGCACGCTGACGTTCTTTGTGATTCACACCATACTGTGGCTGATCCGCTCGCGCTATGACCAGATCAAACGGAAGTCGGCAGAAGGAGGCAAGAATGCCTGATCTGGAGCATACTAGAAGAAAAACTTGCCGAGACAACGCACGCGAAGGAGCGGCACTTCATGCGCTTTACGCGTGAACAGAGATACCTTCATGCGGCGCTGTTCACGAGCTTTCTTGGGCTGGCGGGGACGGGACTGCCGCTGCGTTTCAGCGAGAGCATCTGGGCACGCGGTCTGGCTAAAGGCGTAGGCGGATTCGGAGCGATTCTCTTCTTTCATAAGTTTTGCGCCCTGGTGCTGACGCTCGCGTTTCTCATTCACGTAAAGGATCTCATTACGCGCGTGGTCTTCCGCCATGAAAAAGGAATCTTCTGGGGATCGACCTCGATGGTGGCCAACTGGAAGGATGTGAAGGATCTGTTCGGCCACCTTCGCTGGTTTGTCGGATTGGGACCGAAGCCGCAGTTTGAGCGCTATGCCTATTGGGAGAAGTTCGATTATTGGGCGGTCTTCTGGGGCATGATCGTGATTGGCTTTTCAGGCTACGCGATGTGGTTTGCGCCGTTTTTCGCGCGGTTTCTGCCGGGCTGGGCGTTGAATGCGGTGCTGGTGATTCACAGCGAAGAAGGACTGCTGGCGATCCTGTTCATTTTTTCAATTCACTTCGTCAATACGCATTTGCGGCCCGACAGTTTTCCCATGGACATGGTGATCTTTACCGGCGTGGAGAGCGAAGAGGAATTCAAGAACAAGCGACCGCTGGAGTACAAGCGGCTTGCCGCGCAGGGAAAACTGGAAGCGAAACTTGGAGAGGCGCCGCAGACCTGGCAACTGAATTTCTCCAAGGTGATTGGATTTACGGCGATTTTGATCGGACTGACTCTCCTGGTTCTGACGCTGAGCGCGTATTTCAGCTAACGGGAGCATCGGGAGCATGGATTCGTGTAAGGGTGGTGAGCAAGTTCCTGCTTGTTCGTCACTTCGGCGGACTGCGCGCCAATTGCATCAATTCTACCGAAGCAAACTCCTGATCGTGATGCAGGAACATGCTCGTTGTGATTCGAGTCACTGCGGGTGCTTTGGCGAAGGAATCAGCTTGGTAGCGTGAATTCTGCAAGTAAATTCCTGTGTTCTACGCTGGTTTTATTCCTCCTGGGTTCGACCTGTGCGGCTCGCGCACAACACAAACTCAAAGACGAAGATTGCCTTAGCTGCCACTCCGACTCGACTTTGACGACGGAAGTGAATGGCAAGAAGGTCAGCCTGTTTGTGGATGGAACGAAGCTGAAGCATTCGATCCATGCTTCGATGAAGCTGGCCTGCGTGGATTGCCACACGGATGTGAAGAGCCTGGTGCACGAGACGCCGCCGCAGAAGGTGACTTGCGCGCAGTGCCACACAGATGCGCAGCAAGCATACGCGCACAGCATGCATGCCACAGGAAGCAAAACTGGAAAGATGCCCGCGGCAAATTGCGAAGACTGCCATGGCGGCGCGCACGAGGTGCTCGCGGGCGGCGATCCCAAATCGCCAGTAAATCACGCGAATATTCCCTTTACCTGCGGGCGGTGCCATGGGCAGAAGTTCCTGATGGAGTCGAACGGGGAGAGCACCCAGCCCTTCGTCTCCTACCAGGACAGCGTGCACGGGCGCGCAGTCGAAAAGGGATCGGCGAAAGCAGCGGTCTGCACCGACTGCCACGGCGCGCACGAGATTATTGCGGCCAACGATGCCAAGTCGCCGATTTCGAAGTTCAATGTTCCGGGAACCTGCGGCAAGTGCCACACGGACATCGAACAGACGTTTAATCAAAGTATTCACGGGCAGGCGATTGCGCGGGGCAACGGGATGTCGCCGGTCTGCACGGACTGCCACGGCATTCACTCGATTAAGGCCCACGCCGATCCCAACTCGCCGGTTGCGGCGGCAGAACATCTCGCGCGATACGTGCGCACGTTGCCATGAGGGCGTGCGGCTTTCGCAGGAGTTCGGACTGCCGGGAAACCGTGTGTCGAGTTACATGGACAGTTATCACGGACTGGCCGCAGAGGGCGGTTCGCTGGTTGCGGCCAACTGCTCCAGTTGCCACGGCGTGCATAACATTTTGCCGTCGAGCGACCCACACTCGACGATCAATCGCGCCAATCTGGACGCAACCTGCGGCAAGTGCCACAAGGGGGTCACGCAGAAGTTCACGCTGACGCCGGTGCATCTTGCGGATGGAAATGGCGGATGGAATTCATCCAAAGGATATCGGTTCAATCGTGGTGCGGTGGGTGCGGCTTGTATATATCGGTTTGATTCTGCTTGTGATTGGAGCGATGTTCCTGCACAACGCGATCATCTGGCGCAGCAAGGCGGCGGCGCGGCGCAGGATGCAGAACCCGATGATGGTGCGCATGACGACGAACCAGCGCTGGCAGCACCTGATTCTATTTACGAGCTTCATCATTCTGGTCATCACCGGATTTGCGCTCAAGTTCCCGGATTCATGGTTTGCCGAATTGCTGGGAATGGGCGAGCGGCTGCGCAGCATTGTTCATCGCGTAGCCGGAGTGGTGCTGATCAGCGCCGGAATTTATCACGTCTTCTACGTTGCGGCATCGCGGGAGGGACGGCGGTTGATTCGCGACCTGGCGCCGGGGCCAAAGGACGCATTCGATGCGTTGAAGACGATGCGTTACTACCTTGGTCTTGGTGGCGACAAGCCCAAATTTGGCCGCTTTACCTATGGAGAAAAGGCGGAGTACTGGGCGTTGGTGTGGGGTACCGCGCTGATGGGCCTTACCGGCATCATGCTTTGGGCCAAGGTGCTTGTCGGCGACTTATTGGCGCGCTGGTGGGTCGATGTGGCCACCGCAGTGCACTTCTACGAGGCCATTCTCGCCACGCTTGCGATTCTGGTCTGGCATTTCTACCAGGTCTTCTTCGATCCCGACTCCTATCCCATGAATTGGGCATGGTGGGATGGGAAGATGCCGGTGGAGCACTACCGGCACGAACACGAATTGGACACCGAGTCGCTGACACAGGCGGGAGCCGAAGGATCCGAACCCCCTGCTAAAGTGAGCGGTGCCGAACCGGCTGGGAGCCAGGCGGACGACTAGTACACTGATCTGGAAATAGGACGGGCGCATCCATTACCGATGCGCCCCGTTGTGTTTTAGGCGTGGGGTCTTTTCGGAACTCACTTCAGATCCGCCAGTCGTCAGGACGCCAGTCCTTGATGCGCTCCTTGATCTGCTTGCGGTTCAGATTGTGTTCGAGAGCCTGCTTAGCCAACTCAACGACCTCGTTGTCCGCGGCAAAGCGCAGACCGATCAGCTGGTCTTCGCTGAGCCGGTAGATCTGAGTATGCCATTCGACGGGTGCGAGAGACTGAAGTCGAAGACGCTCTTCAAGGCGGATCACGCGGTCCTGCACCTTAAGCGGATACTGGCGCAGCCGGAAAAGAAGGACAATCGCGGCGATTGACAACACCACTAGCCACGAGCAATAGAAGTTGAAATGGTGCACCAGGTGGACGATGGCGATGATCAGGTTGGCAATGAAAATTGGGGCGAGGAAAAAGTGAAATGGAGGATCGAACTTTGCGTGATTCTTCAGACTTTGCGGGACCTTACTCATGCGCGGACACGTTTTCTTTCAGGCCTGGATGGGCTGTCACGTCCGGCAGCATCGCCGACCTTCCGTTCCTAGCGGCGCGGCTGGCCTGGGCACTCGCGCTTTCAGGATTCTGCTCGGGAGGTGATGGGTATGTCAATGACCCGATATCACTTGGATAGAGAAGCTCGGGATGCCGGGGGATGAGGTGATAGCGGCCGCGCACCAGGTAGTCGACGAACAAACCTCCGGCCAGGTAGGGATTCACAATGACGATAGGTACAGCGTACGCCGTGGTAATGAGGGATTCGCTGATGCTCTTGTTGGAACGGCTCATGCGGCGATAGCCCGGAATCTGGGGGATTTCAAACACGGCGAGTTGCGTCTCGGGATGCTTGCGCGCGTAGCGCACCAACTTATAGGTAATCTGCTTAGGCGTGGTCATGCCTGCGTCGGGAAAGATACTGCGCCGGAATGTGCGGGGGAAGTATTCGTTCAGAATCACCCGCGCAAAATCGGCGCAGTTGCTGAAGAGCATTTGAAAGTGGGAGCGGTTTTTTCCGGAGTTCATTTCTTTGATCAATGCGTCGTCCTGCTCCTCGGTGGTTTCAAAGCGGAAGACATAGGTGCGGCGTTCATAGGCCACGCCGATCAGTTCCTTCCAACCGCCCCGCACGAGACTCCCTTCTGGCAGGTCTTGGCCCAGGCTCAATAAGTGCGCTTCGTGATAGTGCTCTCGAAAACGCGCGACCGTCTCGCGGTCCACGCGAGCGGGAACTTCAGATGCATTTTCGACCGAATAGAGATACGGAATGAGGGGGATCACAACCCAGTCATAGCCGGAAATGCCTTCGTAGCGGGCGATGACCGCGCCCATCTCTCCCGCATGACAGCGGCGCAACTGAACGGGCGTCTCGGCGCAGATGCGCTCGAAATAGACGGCTGTATGGCCGGTCGGATTGACAGTTCCGAAGAATCCGTAAGGCTCTTCCATTAAGAGAGCGGCCTGCGCATGGGACCGCGGGCAGAAACATGCCAAATACAGAGAGGCCATGAGAGCGAATGCAATGGCGCGTGGGGTGCGCGTGAATGGCATCTGTCCTCCTCTGTTTGTCGATTATCCCTGAATCTAGGATGCAATAGAGCTGAAAAGCCGGTTTCACATTGTGCCAGACTCCGCTATGAAAAGAGATTCCCTATCGTCGATCATTCACACCTGTCCGCGATGATGCAAAGGACGAGCGCGGTTGAGGAATTGGACACCGTCACTCGCGAATTGTTGCTGTGGAACCGGGCGGAGGATCCTCGGTAATGCGCGTGTAAGGCCAATTCTGATAACGTTGACCGTTCCGGAAAACTCCTCCTTATTTTGGCGCGGCGTCGTCCGGCATTCTGGATTGCGAGGGTTGTTTTGAGAAACGGGCTGCTTATTCTCTCTCTATTGATCCAAGGAGCGTCTCTTTCGGCGCAAGTAACACTTCCCACGGTACTTACCAGCCACATGGTCGTTCAACGGGATCTGCCGGTTCACGTTTGGGGTATGGCTGCGCCGGGCGAGCAAGTGAGTGTTGCTTTTCGCGGTGAAACTCGCGACACCAAAGCCGGGCAACTGGGCCGCTGGAGCATCTATCTGAAGCCCGGTGCGGCGGGAGGTCCGTTTCAGTTGACGGTGCGGGGATCTTCTGCGGCCAGCGATGCAGGCGGGGCAACCGCGCAGACGATCACGCTGGATGATGTGATGGTCGGTGACGTATGGGTAGCGTCGGGGCAGTCGAATATGGAGTTTCCCATGAGCCGCGCTGCGACGGCCGATGAGGATCTGCCGCACGCGGATAATTCGCAAATTCGGCTGTTGATGGTGAAGACCAAGGCGGCTGATTACGCGCTCGACAATGTCGACACCGAAGGCTGGACGGTATCAAGCCCTGAGACCGCGCGCGACTTTTCCGCCGTTGCCTGGTATTTTGCTCGCGAGATTGCGCAGCGCGAGCACGTGCCGGTGGGAGTGATCGACTCCACCTGGGGCGGGACGGTCGCCGAGTCGTGGACTCGGTTGACCGCGCTGGGCGATGACGCCTCATTGGCGCCGCTTTTCGTGTCGCGGGGCAAAATGACGGACGGTGAGGCAGACGCCCAGCTCAAGGTCAAAGACGAACGGCGCCAACGCGACGAGGCAAAGGCACAAGGGAAGCCGGAACCCAAGTTCGGATGGCATCCTCCACTTGAAAGCTGGGGGCCAGGCCTGCTGTGGAACGGCATGATTGCGCCGCTCACGCCGTTTCCCATCCGCGGGGCGATCTGGTACCAGGGTGAAAGCAACAGCGCATTAGAGCGCTTTCCTCTCTACGACCGCATTATGCGCACCCTGATCGAAGACTGGCGCCGTCAGTGGGGAGTCGGCGACTTCCCATTCCTCTATGTGCAGATTTCCAACTACAAATCAACGCCATCTGAAGACTGGGCCAACCTGCGCCAGCAACAATTGAAGACACTGGGGCTGTGCAATACAGCGATGGCTGTCACCATTGACATCGGCAATCCCGATGACGTGCACCCGACCGACAAGGTGGATGTAGGCCACCGGCTGGCTCTTGCTGCCCGGGTCCTCAGCTATGGAGAAACACTTGAGGATTCCGGCCCGATTTTTCGACAGGCAACGCCGGAGGGAGGGTCGATCAGGGCGTGGTTTGATCACGGCAACGGGATGACGGCCAAAGGCGGCGAATTGACGGGTTTTGAAGTCGCGGGCGCTGACGGCAAGTTTCAGCCGGCCTCGGCCCGTCTCGACGGCTCGACCGTGGTGGCTAGCAGTCCGGCCGTTGCAGAGCCAGTCTCGGTGCGTTACGGCTGGGCCAACAGTCCGCAATGCAATTTGTTCAATGGGGACGGACTGCCGGCCTCGCCTTTCACTTCAGTTCGATGAAGGGCTGGCCGGTGCTGCGAAAGGGATGCGCAAGATCGCACTCCTGATGTCTAGCTGATGGCCTCGGCTCTCTCGGCGGGATAGCCGCAGATCCCGCAGTTGTCGGCTTCCTTCTTTTCTGAGGTACAGGCACAAACGGGGCAGACATAGAATTCGCGGGGGGAATTGATCCAGGAGGCTGCTTGAGCGGCTTCGACCACAGGAATTGCCTCGCTGTAGAGCCGTTGGTGGCTCTTTTCAGCTTCGAGAGCCCAACCAAAGGCCCGCGATGCAGTGCTGTTGATATGGGCTGTCGCCTCTACGATGAAGCCGGGGTACATCGATTCGATTTCGTACTTCTCGCCGGCAAGTGCGGTCTTCAGGTTTTCAAGGGTGCTCCGCACCTTGAATGCGGAGACCTCCGCCCGAGCTTCGGCGCCCATCTGGCGCAGCACGCGGGCGTGGTTGCTGGCGTGGATCTGCTCGGCTCGTGCCGCGGCGCGAAAAAGGCTGGCAATTCCCGAGAGCCCGTCGGTATCCGCCTGTGCGGCAAACGCCTTGTACTGCGCACGGGTATTTGTTTCGCCAGCGTAGGCGACAAGGAGGTTTTTGATGGTGGTTTCATAACCAGTTTGGACCATAAGGGCTGGCATTCATCCTACTCCGAAAGTGCTCTCTCAGCCTAGGGATGACTCAAATTCAATGCTGTGATACGAATCACGCTCTCTTTCGGCGGGAAAGGTCCATTGGGAAGTGTCGGTGTTGCCGCTCACATTTGAACGCATCGCGCAAGCCTACCGGCGGAAATAGCGGACGACTTCAACGGTCGAGGCGGCTACCAGGCCTTCCTCGACCATTGTATCGAGGAAGGGAAGAAGCCTGGCAATCTGCTCTTCCGTGTCGATAATGCTGAGCTGAATGGGTGCATCCTTCGAGAACGTCCAATGGCCCGAGCGCCGAATCCGGCTGCCTGATCCGTAGCCCTCAATGCCCCGAAACACGATGGCCTCGGCAATACCGAGGTCCTTGCACTTGGTCACGATGGCCTCGTGCAGCGGTTTGCCCTGCCAGCGGTCGTCTTCGCCGAAATGGATGCGCAACATGCGGGCAGAAAACTGTTCTTTCATGGCGGCCCTTCTTACTCGGCACCTGGCACGGTGGAGGAGGTCTCATGTTCCGCATCGACGGAGCGATAAGCGTACTTGATAATGTCGACATCGGAGAAGACGACCAGGCCTTCTTCGACCATCTGATCCACGATGGGCAGAAAAGCGCGGAGCTTTTCGGCAGTATCGACAGCGGAAAGCATCACGGAGCCGTGATGCGTTGAAAGCAGTGCTTTGTCCTTGTGCATGCGCCGGTGAGCTCCATAGCCGAGTATGCCGCGATATACGGTGACGCCGGCGATATCGTTGGCGCGCATCGCCTCGACCAGTGCCTTGTAAAGAGGCTTATCTTTCCAGCGATCCTCCTCGCTCAAAAAGATGCGCATCATCAGCGCCTTGCCTTGGATCTTCAAATGCGCAGGGGCTGGAGATTTGGCTGGCCGGGAAAGCTGCGCCGGCTTGGCCACAGTGGTTTCCTGCATCTCGATCAAGCCGGTGCCTGCCAGTTCCTCCAGCTTGCCGAGGATCGCATCCACCTTTTCTCGCGACTCAATGAACTCGATTTTCAGCGGCAGATGGTCGGAGATGTCGATGAGGTTTGAGGAGTGCATGTGATGATCGGCGCCAAATCCAGCGATGCCTTTCATCACAGTGGCGCCGGCCACGCCGCGATAAAAGAGGAAATCGAGAATGCTGGAGTACACCGGGACGCCATGATGGGTGGCTCCCTCGCTCAGATAGATGGTGACCTTGAGGGCTTTTCCTGGATTTAACATGCACTCTCCCGGAGAGCAACTGAGGATTTTAGTTCAATGCGAAAGGACAGTCGAGCGACGGCTAAATGGACTCGGCCAGCAGCGCTCCGCACCAGACGGCGACAAGGCCGAGAATGAGGCTTCCGAGGGCGTATAGAGCTGCAATCGCGAAGGCTCCCGAGCGCAGGGTGAAGAGCGTCTCCCATTCAAAGGTGGAGAAGGTGCTGTAAGCGCCGATAAAGCCGACCGGGATTAAATACCGCCATGCCGGGCTCAACTCGACGCGCTTGCTGAGATATGTGACGGAGAAGCCAACGATGATGCAGGCGGTCATATTGATAACAAAGGTGCCGTAGGGAAACCTCGAACCCATGCGGCTGCCGATGGTGGAGCCGACCCAGTACCGGGCGATGGAGCCAAGCGCGCCGCCTAACGCGATGAGCAGATATTTCTGCAAGGAGTTCCTCCGTTCGAGCCGAAGTGCATCGGCAAATGAAACGCCCTTCCGGGTCTGAACACATAGACCATGGGGAATCCAGATTCCAATCGTCAATTTTGCGGGGATCGCGCCGGGATATGACCCCGCGACAGGATACCCCTGTCAGGAGTCATCATCTGTCCGGCCTATCGGAGGGGACAGCGGTTTAGGGTGAACTCCATCACCACTAACAACAGGTCAATTACACGATGGGATGAGGGTTAGTGTCAACCTGGGCGCTGCGGGGATCTCTCTCACACGATGGCATTGGACCTGACGACAGTGGAGGATTATTCAAGGAATCCCGGCAGAACAAACTCGAAACCGCCGCCATGTTCGTCCCAGTTGACCACTCTCGAATGCAAGGTGAGCGTATCTCCCGGATTCGAACCATCGGTGTCTACCATTTGAAGCGTGACCCGGATTACCGTCCCGGGCAACCAGCGTTCATCGGTCTTCATATAGAATCCCGTGACGCTAAAGTTCCTGATCTCGTGGGGCTCTGCTTTTCCAGAGGTATAGAAATAACCAACCAGCCCGGGATTCGCGATGCGGGGGGCGCGGCGCTGTGAACGCTGCCTCTTTTCTATGGTTTCAAGTTCGAGTTCGGGATAAAGCCAGGAGAGAAGCTGGATTTTTGCAGAAAGCCTGGCGTCTTCGTGGGATTCGGACTTCATATGCTTGAGAGGGTCGACGCTCGGCATCTGAAGTTCCGGCCTGTAAGAGGGATGCAACTCAGGAAAGACGCTGTACAGGAGTTGGACATCCCAGCGCCTGGCCAAGTTCATGGCTTTTCGCTGCTGTTTTTTGTCGACCTCCGGTGTTCCAGCTCGCCTCTCAATTCCAGGACTGATGCTTGAGGAGGCTTCTGCGGGAATCGCTTCTGGAGTCGGATCTCCGATTGGCAACTCGTTAGACGCACTCGCTTGCGCTTCGGCAGAGAAAGCGGCCATTGTCTCCTGGGGCTCGAGGTGCGGGAGCGGCTCCGCCTGAGCATTGTCGGATACAGAAGGCTCCGTTTCGATTGCCGTAACTTGTTGGTCTTCTTCTGCAGCTTCGCTCGGGGCATCAAGGGGAAGTCCAGAGGCAGGCGCAACTGCAGCGGCAAGGAGTGGAGCGGCGAAAGTTGGATCGGCGGATACGGCTTCGGGTTCAGGCAGCGACGTGAGAGCCGGTTCTGCGGGCCCGCGTTCTGGAGAAACTGGAACGGTAGCTTCCTGCGCGAGATCGACTGCCGGAAGAGCAACGAGGTCGGGTACATTCGCAACCGACGCAGGTGATGCCGACTCTACTGGCGTCTGGACTAATTGGGGTTGAGAATCTGGTTCGGCGATCGGAAGGGGTGGGCTTTCCAGAACGGCCCTACCATCCACCACAGATGCAGGAGTGGAGCGTCGTTTCTTGGGCCGCTGAAGGATCTCTGGAGCCTCGACGGCAGGGCTGGGGGTCTTCGAATTCTCGAGAGCAGCGGGTGCCATCGGGGGTTGGGAAGAGGGGGTCGGGCCTTTGGGCCGCTTCGCAGGTCTCAGTACGCCGTCAGGAGGGGTTGGGAGGGGAATGGCGTTTTGCACGACTTCGAACGTAATGTTCAAGCGTCTTGCAGCGGCTGGCGCGATTACTGCCGGGGTAGGCTCGGCTTGTGCAGGACGCGGCGAACTTTTCGCCTCTTCAGATGGACGCTGAGCAGTTTCGAGCGCGCGAAGGGCAATGCGATCGCCGGTAAAGGTCTTCGATGAAGCTATGCTCCTGGGCGGCAGAACGAGCGCGCTGGTGGGTAGGCCTTTGAAGGGCACGAAGTTGCTGTTTTGAGTTATTTCAACGTCATGGACGACTCGATACTCATCATCGAGATAAATCAGATCAAAGGGAGAATACGATCGCGCGATTGGAAGGCCATGGAAGCGGGTAATCCAGTGTCCCGCTCCGGTGGTGCCGGCGAGGCCCTCCATCAGGATTTTGAGGACCTTGATCGGCTCATCGACCGAGTCGATGATCGTAATTCCCGAGGCGAGTTGTCTCTTGCTCGACTGGTTGTACGCGCTGAATATGCTGGTGTTCACAGTCCCTCATAAACGAGACAACGACTTTTCGGAAAACGCGATGCGCGCACCGGATGGGCGCAGTTTTTCATTTCACGAGTCTTAAGGTCAAGCGCGAACTGGCTGCAAGCGGACTCCTGAGTACCGGAAATGTACACGGCACCATCGCTCGTGAAGGTCCGCCATGGCTGGTCGACTCCAACTCGGTGTGCTAGTTGTGTTTGCCCTTCCACTCTGCATACGGCCCCTGGAAATCCTCGATTCCATCGGGCTTGAAGTTCCAAAGCCGCGTGGCGACCTCGTCGATCAGGTCGTGATCGTGGGTGACCAGCAGGACGGTGCCTTCATAGCGTTGCAGCGCGATGTTGAGCGCATTAATGGCTTCGAGGTCGAGGTGATTGGTAGGTTCATCGAAGATGAGGATGTTGGGCTTGGTGAGGATGAGCTTGCAGAAAACCAGGCGCGCTTGCTCGCCACCGGAGAGCGCCTTGGTCTGCTTCTCGCCTTCTTCGCCGGAGAAGAGCATCTGGCCGAGGATGCCGCGAATCTCTTCGACGTGGGCCTGGGGATTCCAGCGATGGAGCCACTCGGCCACGGTGAGGCCATGCTCGATGGTCGAGCCTACATCCTGCGGGAAGTAGCCGATTTGCGCTTCGTGGCCCCAGAAGACGGCGCCCGAATCTAGCTTGAAGTCTTTATCGGCGAGGCCGGGATAGTTGGCCAGCAGGCTTTTGAGCAGCGTGGTTTTGCCGGCGCCGTTGCGGCCCATGAGGCAGATCTTTTCGCCGCGCAGGACATTGGCGGTGAAGCCGTCGATCACCTTCAGTTCGCCATAGAGCTTGGTGAGGTGTTTGAACTCGAGCACGTGCTTTCCGCTCGGACGCACCTGGTCCAGGCGTATGTAGGGCCGCTGAATGTTGGAGCGGGCAAGCTCGTTCGTCTGCAGGCGCTCCACCTCTTTGCGGCGGCTCGTGACCTGGCTGGAGCGGGTTCCGGCGGCGAAGCGGGCGATGAATTCATTCAGTTGCGCAATTTTCTTGTCGCGTTGCGCGTTTTGCGATTCCAGCGTTGAACGAATCTGAGTTTTGGCCATCACCATCTCGTCATAACCGCCGGTGTAGGTAATGATGGTTTGATAGTCGATGTCGGCGGTATGGGTGGTGACGGAGTTGAGGAAGTGGCGGTCGTGGGAGATGGCGATCAAGGTACCATCGTATCCGTTAAGAAAATCCTGCAGCCAGTGCACCGAGTCAAGATCGAGATAATTGGTGGGCTCGTCGAGGAGAAGGGCTTCTGGCTTGCCAAAGAGGGCCTGCGCTAACAGTACGCGGACTTTCTGTCCGCCTTGCAATTCACCCATCTTACGGTCGTGCAGCTCTTCAGGGATGTCGAGGCCATCGAGAAGCACGGCGGCATCACTCTCCGCGGTGTAGCCGTCTTCGTCGCCGATCACGCCTTCGAGCTCGCCCAGGCGCATGCCATCGGCATCGGAGAGCTCGGGCTTCTCGTAGATGCGGTCTCGCTCTTCAAGGGCCGCCCAAAGGGGCCGGTTGCCCATAATGACGGTATCGATCACGCGATAGGCGTCGAACGCGAACTGGTCCTGGCGCAGAACGCCGAATTTGCGGGGACGTACGACGGTGCCTTTCTGCGCGTCCAACTCGCCAGTGAGGATCTTCATAAATGTTGACTTGCCGGAGCCGTTGGGCCCAGTGAGGCCATAGCGGCGGCCGGGCACGAAGCTGACGCTCACTTCTTCGAAGAGCACCTTCGAGCCGTAGCGCATGGTGACATTGCTGACGCTGAGCATTCTTTTTCTGGTTCCTAAATGCGGGCCGCAGTTTGGTATCGGCTGCGCCGGCCGGATAAAGGTGAATTGAGGCCATTATTTGGGCGTACACGCGGGCAGCCCCAGAGAAATTGCCGTAACTCTAGTTTCTCATAAGGTGAGAGCCTGATGGCGGCCGCGGGGGCTGGTACTTTTCCGTGTTTGCGCTTTCCCATGTCTGAGAACTGAGAATCCAGACATGGGCACCCATTCTGTGCATGAGGGCGCAGAAATACTAACCGAGGAAGGCCATCACGACGTGGTTGACCACGAAGGCCGCGCTCCATGCCAGCACCAGCATGTAAGTGAACTGAAGGGCGGGCCATTTCCAACTATTGGTTTCGCGGCGAACCACCGCCATGGTGGATGTGCATTGCATGGCAAAAGCAAAAAAGATCATCAGGGCCAACGCTCCGCCCAGAGTCATGTCGTGATGCAGGGCGGTTTGCAGGTGCATGGCCTGGGTGGCGGGGTCCGCGCCGTACAAGGTGCCCATGGTGCTGACCATCACTTCGCGAGCCAGCACGCTCGAGATCAATCCAATCCCGATCTTCCAGTTGAAACCTAGGGGTGCGATGGCCGGTTCAATGAAATGTCCGACGCGGCCGATCATGCTGTCTGCCAGTTCGGGCGCAGCATAGGAACCACCCAGCATATGGATCGGCGGGATATGCGCCAACACCCACAAGGCCAGGGTGACACAGAGGATGACCGTACCCGCCTGGCGCAGGAAGACTTTCGCCCGATCGATCAGGCGCAGGGCAAGGGAGCGCAGGGTGGGCATGCGGTACTGGGGCAATTCGAGTATGAAGGGCGTCTCGCTCGACTTGAGAATTGAACTCTTGAGCAACCAGGCGGTGGTCATGGCAGCAACAAAGCCGGCCAGGTAGAGCCCCAGCATGACGATCGTGCGCAGCCCAAGAAAACCGTGCAGAAAAGCAATGTTAGGAATGAATGCGGCGATCAGCAGCATGTAGACCGGTAGCCGTGCTGAACAGGTCATGAACGGCGCAACTAGAATCGTCGCGAAGCGGTCGCGCTTGTTCTCGATGGTCCGCGTAGCCATGATCGCCGGTACGGCGCAGGCGTAGGCCGACAAGAGCGGAATAAAAGCCTTGCCATTGAGGCCGATGGTGCGCATCACGCGGTCTGCAATCAGCGCGGCGCGGGCAAGGTATCCGGAGTCCTCGAGAACCCCGATGAACAAAAACAGCAGCAGAATCTGGGGGAGGAAAACAAGGACCGAGGAGATGCCCTTCCACGCGCCATCGAGGAGGAGAGATTGGAGCCAGCCGACGGGCAGCAGCGGCCGTACCAGGTCTCCCATGCGGGCTAGAATATCGCCAAAGCCGTCGGAGAGCGGCTGGCCGATGGAGAAGACCACCTCAAAGACGCCTACGACCACCACGAGGAACAAGAGCGGTCCCCAGACGCGGTGGAGGAGGATGTTATCGATCCTGCGGCTGTTTTCGGCCGAGAGCGGAGCGCGATAGCCGGTGCGGCGGCTGATCTGGGCCGCCCACGAGTGCGTGCTGGCCGCATTCCCTAACACGGGCAAGCTCAATGGCTTGGCGAGCGCTGGTCCGGCGTGCTGGTTGAGGAACAGCGTAACGGACTCAAGGCCGGTTCTATGAACGGCGCTGATTTGGGCTACCGGGGCGCCCAGCTCCCGGGCCAATTTGAGGGCGTCAATGACGCCGCCGCGTGACTCCATCAGATCGCTCATATTGAGCAAAACAAGAGTCGGCAGGCCGAGAGCGAGAACGGGAGCGGCCAGCATAAGCTGGCGCGTAAGGTGCAGGGAATCAAGCACCAGCAAAACAGCATCGGGCTTGGGGGTGCCGGGCATCTTGCCCTTGAGAACGTCGATGGAGACACGGGCGTCTTCAGAGTAAGGGCTTAGGGAATAAACGCCGGGCAGATCGATCAGGGTCAGGTCATCGCGCCCAACGCCTGCCATCAGGCCCATGCGCTGTTCCACCGTGACACCGGGGTAGTTGGCTACCTTTTGCCGAAGCCCAGTCAGCCGATTGAAAAGGGTAGATTTGCCGGAGTTCGGGGGTCCAATCAGAACCACAGTGCGCAGTGTGCCTTCGGGCCCAGGAGCAGCGGGTGGCTCAAATGCCGGGGTCGTGCAGCAGGTGCTCATTGCGCTGCCTCGGTGAGTTCCTTGTCGTCCTGATCCTGGTCCTGATCCTGAGTGCTTTCAAAGTCGCTTGCTTCGAAGGTCCGTACGCGAATGGCGCCGGCCGTTTCAATCCGAAGGGCGATTTCCATGCCGTCGATGCCATATACCGTGGGATCGCCGGCTGGTGCGCGACGCAATGCCTTCACATGCGCATCGGGTAAAAAGCCCATATGCATCAGGTGGTTCTGCACGGATTCGGGGAGATCAAGGGCCACCAGCACCCCGCTCTCGCCAATCTTCAACTCACTCAGCACGCTCAACCGCCGGACTCCCGAGTACCGCAGAAAGGGCAGCACCCTAAAACTACGACCGGAATAGTCGGACTTCAGTATACGACCATTTCGGTCTGAGTTGCAAACATCCGTTGGCCCAATCTCCGCTTTGCGCATACGCACGCGCTGACCCCCTGGGAAATGGATAGCGGTTGTCGCTGGCCGACCGCTCTTTGACCCCTTGGACCCTAATGCTCTTCATATCGGAACGTTGTTCACTTTTTATCAGTGATAAAACCTGAAAGATGTGACCTAAATCACTCGGCAAAAGGGAAAATTGAGTTGCACGGGACAGGAGGCGAGATGAACGCGATCAAATTCCGCGAGACAGTGAAGCTGCAACTGCCACCCGATGGGTTGAGCGCACCCCTCGCGGCGTTGTGGTGGGATGCGAAGGGCGACTGGACACAGGCGCACACGCTGGTGGATGAGTTGGAAACGATGGATGGCATGGCAGTTCACGCGTATCTGCACCGCAAGGAGGGATCGCTGTCGAATGCGGATTACTGGTATGCGCGCGCGGGACGCAAGTTCCATCGACCCAGTCTGGAAGACGAGTGGACCGCGCTTGTTGAGGGATTGGAAGTGGGCACCTAGTGCTCGAATCGATGGGCTCCGGACTGGGCGGGGTCGCGCGGGTTGAGACTCAATATGACAGTTCAATCCCCAAAGGGCAACAGCGACTCGCCAATCCAGAAGCGATTGCTGCGGCGCACGATCGGGCCCGGTTTTCGATGGTCGAGGCGGGCGCGCGCTTCGTGAAACGGCCCGACGAATCGGACAGCGGGGGGAAGGCGGCGGTAGACCTTCGGCAGCCACACGCGGGCTCGCTGCGCAGCGCGTTGATCGGCTGCGGCAAATTCCAGATGGAATTCCTGCCTGAAACGTTCCGGCATCCAGTAGGCAGTCAGTCCGCGGTACCAGCGCGGCGGATGAATCCAGGATCCCGCGCCTTTGAGCAAGCTTTGTGCCATGAGGCGTGAGCGGGCGTCGGCGCCGAGAGAATCGGAGGCACACATCTCGGCGATGTAGGCGACAAAGGATTCCCAATCCTGGGGAAGCGCTGTGGCGGGAATTCCGAAGAGAGAGGCGAGTGTCCTGCTTTCGGCGTAGTACGCGGCCAGTTCCGGGGCTTTCAGCGGCGGCATCACGCATTCGTACGCCAGAACAGCGCTCTCGACGAGCGTGGCGTATACCCAGCACAGCGCGGGAATGTAGTTGGCGGCATAACTCGAACCCTGCGCGTAGCCGGCAACAGGCGACGGGAGTTCGCCGCGTATGCGCGTGTGCAGTTGGTGAAGCGAGCGCGAGGCGCCGAGAGCTTGCGGCACACTACCAAAGATCATGGTGAACACAACGCGGAAAGTATTGTGAAACCGGGTGATGGGGTTACTGAGCAGGGACGAGTGCTGAGCGAGGGCGATGGCGACCCAGGGATGCGCGAGCTGCAGAAGGGCGGCACGCCCCGCTCCAAGAAAGAGAGCGGATTCGCGGTTGATCTTCCAGCTGATGGAGTTCGCACCAAAGACGCCCGCGAGAGGATGAGTGCGGTTTTGTTTGACCAATGCGAGGAGAAACTCAAGGTCTTCGCGCCGTACCATGCTGTCGGATTTTGCGTCGAGTGCCGGCTCCATCTCTTTATTAGATACTCCGGAACGCCGGGCGGTTTTGAAGCGCGCGATGCCCAGGGCACGGAGAGAAATCGACCGGGGCAAAAATAGCGCCGGACTATGCAATCTCATACCACAATGTGAACTCAACTTGTCTGCATGTGTCTCACATCACTGCGACCGAATACGCCGGAGAACAACACTCAGCGTAGCGGTTTCTCTCCCTTGGCCGCGCTATGAGGCAAAGCGAATGAGTGAACAGAAAATGGTCATTATGGATGGGAACGAGGCTGCCGCCTCGGTAGCCTATCGTCTCTCCGAGGTTGTCGCCATCTACCCGATTACCCCCTCGTCTCCGATGGCTGAGTGGGCCGATCAATGGCGCTCGGAAGGGAAGAGAAATATTTGGGGCGCATTGCCCATTGTGGAAGAGTTGCAGAGCGAAGGTGGAGCGGCCGGCGCGCTGCATGGTGCCTTGCAGGCAGGTGCCTTTGCGACCACATTCACGGCTTCGCAGGGCCTGCTGTTGATGATTCCCAACATGTTCAAGATCGCCGGTGAGTTGACCCCGGCCACGATGCATGTGACGGCCCGCACCCTGGCCACCCACGCGCTGTCGATCTTCGGCGATCACTCCGATGTGATGGCGTGCCGAGCGACAGGTTGGGCGATGCTTTCATCGAACTCCGTGCAGGAGGCTGCCGACCTGGCGCTCGTGGCCCAGATTGCCACGCTGGAATCGCGGATTCCTTTCATTCATTTCTTCGATGGCTTCCGCACTTCGCACGAAGTCGGAAAGATTTTGCCGATCAGCGACGAGACAATTCGTGCCCTGCTCGATGACAAATACATCATCCAATACCGGCAGAACGCTCTCAGCCCTGACCGGCCGGTCATTCGCGGAACAGCGCAGAATCCTGATGTTTTCTTCCAGGCGCGCGAAGCTTGCAACGTGTTCCACGACGCGGTTCCGGGTATTGTGCAGTCGGTGATGGAGCGCTTTGCGGCGCAGACAGGGCGCGCGTATCACCTGTTCGACTACGTGGGAGCGCCCGATGCAGAGCGCCTGATCGTGATGATGGGTTCGGGTGCAGAGGCGGCCGAAGAGGCAGTGGAACTGCTGGTGAAGCAGGGTGAGAAGATCGGGCTGCTGAAAGTTCGGCTTTATCGGCCCTTCGACGCGAAGGCCTTTTTGGCTGCTCTACCCACTTCGGTCAAGTCGATTGCTGTTCTCGACCGCACCAAGGAACCGGGAGCCACGGGCGAGCCGCTGTATCAGGACATCGTGACCGTTCTGGCTGAGAATGAAGCGACCCTGGCCTTCGCCAAGCCGCGCGTGATTGGCGGACGCTACGGATTGTCCTCGAAAGAATTTACCCCCGCCATGGTCAAGGGAATCTACGACGAGTTGGCCAAGACCGCGCCGAAGAATCACTTCACGATCGGCATCGAAGACGATGTAACGCACACCAGTTTGAGCTACGATCCGGCGTTCTCCACCGAAGATCCGAAGACGGTGCGCGCTCTGTTTTACGGTCTGGGCTCCGACGGCACCGTGGGCGCCAATAAGAATTCGATCAAGATTATCGGCAGCGAGACGCCGAATTTTGCGCAAGGCTATTTTGTGTACGACTCGAAGAAGTCGGGTTCGATGACCACTTCGCACCTGCGCTTCGGGCCCAATCCGATTCATTCGACTTACCTGATTACGCGTGCCAGCTTTGTGGCCTGCCACAACTTCAGCTTCCTTGAAAAGATGAACGTGCTGGAAGCGGCTATGCCCGGCGCGGTCTTCCTGCTGAACTCTCCGTTCTCGGCGGCAGAGGTTTGGGACAGGCTCCCTCGGACGATGCAGAATGAGATGCTGCAAAAGAAAATCGAATTCTATGTCATCGATGGTTACAAGGTGGCGCGCGAGGCCGGCATGGGAACGCGCATCAACACCATCATGCAGACCTGCTTCTTTGCCATCAGCGGCGTGTTGCCGCGCGAGGAAGCGATCGAGCAGATCAAGAAGGCGATCAAGAAGACCTATGGCAAACGCGGCGAAGCGGTGGTGCAGAAGAACTTTGCCGCCGTCGATCACGCGCTGGCCCATCTTGAAAAAGTCGAACTGCCGAGTTCCTCATCGTCGGAATTTGATTTGGTCCCTTCCATTTCCGGCAAGGCGCCCCAGTTTGTGAAAGATGTGCTGGGACAGATTGCCGCGGGGCAGGGCGACATGCTTGCGGTGAGTGCAATTCCCGCGGGCGGTGCTTTTCCGACCGGTACTTCACAATGGGAGAAGCGCAACATCGCGCAGTTCATCCCGGTATGGGACAAGGACCTGTGCATCCAGTGCGGCAAATGCGTGATGGTTTGCCCGCATGCAGTCATCCGTTCCAAGGTCTACAGCCCCGAACTGGCCGATAAGGCTCCCGCAACCTTCCAATGGGCCAAGCCCAAGTGGCGCGCCATGGAACAGGACCGCTACACATTGCAGGTAGCTCCGGAAGATTGCACCGGCTGCGCTGTTTGCGTTGAGGTTTGCCCGGTGAAGAGCAAGAGCGACGCCAGCCACAAGGCCATCAACATGGCGCCTCAGGCGCCACTGCGCGAACCGGAACGCGAAAATTGGGAATTTTTCCTCGGCCTGCCCGAAGTGGATCGCAACAAGCTATCGCACAGCCAGGTGAAGGACCTGCAGCTATTGCAGCCGCTCTTCGAGTTTTCGGGCGCCTGCGCCGGTTGCGGCGAAACGGCTTACATCAAGCTGCTCACGCAGCTTTTCGGCGACCGACTTTATATTGCCAACGCGACTGGTTGCTCGTCGATTTACGGCGGCAACCTGCCTACCACGCCCTACAGTTCGAACGCGCAGGGACGTGGACCGACGTGGGCAAACTCGCTGTTTGAAGACAATGCCGAGTTCGGCTTTGGCATGAGAACCGCACTCGATCAGCAGAAAGAGTTTGCAGAGACATTGCTCACGCGACTTGCGCCGGTCGTGGGTGCGGAGCTTGCGGCCTCTCTGCTGCACGCATCGCAGAAGACGGAAACTGAAATCAATGCGCAGCGGGAACTCGTGAAGGAACTGCGCGAAAAGCTGGCCGCCAACGATTCTTCGGATGCTCGCAACCTGCTGGCAATCGCTGACTCGCTGGTCCGCAAGAGCGTCTGGATTCTGGGTGGCGATGGATGGGCTTTCGACATCGGCTTCGGCGGCCTCGACCATGTGCTCGGCTCGGGTAAGAACGTAAATGTTTTGGTACTCGACACTGAGGTGTACTCGAATACCGGCGGTCAAATGTCCAAGGCCACGCCGCGCGGCGCGGTGGCGAAGTTTGCCGCCAGCGGCAAAAAGAACAGCCGCAAAGACCTGGCCATGGAAGCCGTGAGTTACGGCTCAGTCTACGTAGCGCAGGTGGCTCTGGGTGGGAATGACACGCACGTCGTGAAGGCATTCCAGGAGGCGGAAGCGCACGATGGCCCGTCGATCATCATTGCGTATGCGAGTTGCATTGCGCATGGCTACGACCTGGTGCATGGCCTCGAACAACAGAAGCTTGCCGTGCAGTCGGGCTACTGGCCGCTGATGCGTTACAACCCAGGCCTGCGCGAAGAGGGCAAGAACCCCTTCCAACTCGATTCCAAAGCGCCGTCGATCCGGCTGAAGGAATACACCTACCGCGAGGCCCGTTACACAATGCTTGCGCGAAGCAATCCTGAGTTGGCAGCGGAGTTGCTGAAGGAGGCGCAGGACGACGTGGAGCGCCAATGGCGCGTATACTCTGCGCGGGCAACGATGCCTGGCCGCGGCGAAACTCCGAACATCGCTCCCGAAGAAAAGCCGGAAGAGAAACAGGCAGCCGTGACTGCCGGAGGTAACGAATGATCGATTTCTCAACGAATTATCTGGGTCTTAAACTGAACGGACCCATCGTCGTATCGTCCACGCCTCTTACCGAGTCGCTGGACAACATTCGCCGCATGGAAGACGCTGGCGCCGCGGCGATCGTGCTCACATCGCTGTTCGAAGAGCAGTTGGCGCTGGAATCCCGCGCACTGGACGACGACTTATCCCGCGGCACTGAGTCGTTCGCCGAGTCGCTTGCCTACCTGCCGGAACTCGCCGACTATCGCATGACGCAGGAAGTGTATCTCGAGCACTTGCGGCGCGCCAAAGCGGCGGTGAATATTCCGATACTGGCGAGTCTGAATGGCGCCACGGCGGGCGGTTGGGTACGGTTCGCGAAAGAAATGGAAGAGGCGGGAGCCGCAGCCATTGAACTGAATACTTATGCTCTCGCTACGGATCGCAGCCAGACTTCGACAGAGCTCGAGTTACAGTTGCTCGAACTGGTCGAGAGCGTCTGCCAGGCGGTCAAGGTTCCCGTATCAGTGAAGCTTTCGCAATCATTCACGAGCCTTCCGCACCTCGTGGATCGGCTGCAGGATGTAGGCGCTCGGGGTGTCGTTCTGTTCAACCGGTTTTACCAGGCGGATTTTGACATTGAGACGCTGGAGGTGCGGCCCACATTGCACTTCTCGACGCCTTCTGAATTGTTGCCGCGGCTGCACTGGGCCGCAATCCTGTACGGGCATTTGAACATCGATCTCGCGATTACCGGGGGCGTTCATTCTGCTGAGGACGTACTAAAGTGCATTATGGCAGGGGCCAGCATGACCATGATGGCTTCGGCGCTTCACATTCACGGGATCGAACACATCGGTAGAGTGCTCTCTGACATGCGTTATTGGCTTGAGAAGCGCGAGTACGGGTCGCTGTGGGAGACGCGCGGGTGCCTCAGCCGGCGCTCTGTGCCTGACACATCGCCGTTCGATCGCGGCAACTACATCAAGACGCTCAGCTCGTATAGCCTGCGTCAGACGGTGGCTGCGTTCTAACGAACGTGATTTCTGGAATCAGGCGGCGGCTGCACCTCGTGCAGCCGCCGCCTGATTTTTTGCGGAATCTGAAGGTGCGCAGACTATGCCTGCCGGACGGCCTTCGAAACCGCCGCACCAGCGAGCAAGCGCAGGACTGTCCCCTCAAGCACGCCTTTGGCATCGGGAAGTGCGGCCTGAATTGAATCGCTGAACCCTTCACGCAGTTCGAAGGCATCACCGCCCACGGTAAGCAGGAATGCACATTGGGGCAGGGAATCGTAGAAGCTTCGGCAGAACGTCATCAGGTCAGACGCGGTCAAGTGGTGAGTGAGCAGTCGCGGCAATTCGATCGAGGGTTTGACCGGTACCATTTGGATCTGGCCAGGCGCAGAGTTGGTTGCACAGTCGAGGAAAATCACGGAGGCGGCGTGGGCGATATCTTCGGCCAAATCCGGGGTCCACTGCTGCCGGGCCACGCAGCGCACGCCGGCTTTCGCGCTGAATCGGTCCCGGGCCCACTCAGCCAGCCACGGGCCGACGCCATCATCTCCGCGCAGCGTGTTACCGCAGGCGAGGATGAGGCACTGGCACGGGGTCAGGTTCATAGATGCTCCGAGCGGAAAAAGCCCTGGTCTAGCATTCTTTTAGGACGCGAAGACCGGATCCCTCGTTTACGACTACTGCGAAGACTGTTTAGCGCACGGCCTGGTCGACAATTTCGCCGTCGGCAGAGACCAGGGAGATGACAAGCGGCATCTGGCCGAAAGCATGTGTTGAGCAACTCAGGCAAGGGTCAAAGGTGCGAACCACGGCCTCCACGCGATTGAGAATTCCCTCGGTAAACTTGCCATCTTTCACGTAGTGCTTTGCGGCCTGCAATACGCCTCTGTTCATGGCGTTGTTGTTCTGGCCCGTAGCGATCACAAGATTAGCCCAGGTGATGAGGCCGTTTTCGTCGACTTTGTAGTGGTGGTTCAATGTGCCGCGCGGCGCCTCGGCCTGGCCTGCGCCTTCCAGCCGGTTTACCCCGGCCACGGCGCGGACATGCTTGTCGAGAATCAAAGGATCGGAAAGAATCTGCTCAATTCTTTCGATGCCGTGGAGGATCTCGATGAGCCTAGCATGATGGTAGTGGAAGGAGCCCTGCACCGGACCCTCAGCCATTTGCCTGAACTCGACTAGCTCCGTCTCTGCGAGCGGCGTGCCCATGGTCTTGACGATGTTGAGCCGCGCCAGCGGCCCTACGCGATAACTGCCTTCGGGGTATCCGAGCGGCTTGTAATAGGCGAACTTGGTGTAGCTGTACGGCTCGACAGCCTCGCCAATCACCTCGGTGAACTTTGCGGCGGTGATACCGTCTTCGAGAATGCCGCCGCTGGCGTCGATCAATCGCAGCGCGCCATCGGTGAATTCGATGGATTCGTCTTCGTTGATCAGGCTCATGAAGTTCGACGGAAAATTGGCGAAGACTTCGATCTCTGACTGGAAGCTGTCGGCAATCTGCTTGTAGGCGGCGAGCGCCATCTTGACGTTGGCGTAGGCCTCGGGAATCATGGCCAGGATCTCATCGCGCTTGGCCTGAGCGAGAGGCTCGGTGACGCCGCCAGGCACCACCCATCCGGGATGGATGCGCTTGTTACCAAGGAGTTCGATGATGTGCTGGCCGAAGCGCCGCAAGGCGATGCCGGCGCGGCCCAGTTCCGGCTTCGCAGCCACTACGCCGAAGATATGGCGGCTTGCAGGATCGGACTCCATGCCGAGCAAGAGGTCAGGCGAAGCGAGATAGAAGAAGCTCAGCGCGTGCGACTGCACCATCTGGGCCAGGTTCAACATGCGGCGTAACTGCGCGGCCGTATGGGGAATTCGTACCGACATGATGGCTTCGCATGCCTTTGCGGACGCGATGAGGTGCGAGACCGGGCAGATGCCGCAGATGCGCGCCATCAGGCTGGGCATCTCGTAAAACGGCCGCCCTTCAGAGAAGCGTTCAAAGCCGCGGACCTGGGTGACGTGGAAATGCGCGTCTTCTACTCCGCCCTGATCGTTGAGTTGGATGGTGATTTTTCCGTGGCCTTCCAGGCGGGTAACGGGATCAATGGTGATGGTCTGACTCATGGGGCAGGCTCCAAATCACTACGCTCCAAAGCGTGTAAGGGCTGGA
This sequence comes from uncultured Acidobacteriaceae bacterium, assembly GCA_963800145.1. Classification (GTDB taxonomy): domain Bacteria; phylum Acidobacteriota; class Terriglobia; order Terriglobales; family Acidobacteriaceae; genus Telmatobacter. The sequence goes on from CAWCZX010000003.1 coordinate 2,566,658, forward strand.
ACATCCAGCGGTTCACCGGTAACCAGGGCCGTCAGCGCCGCGTGAAATGTGTCGGCCGATGGCGGGCAGCCGGGAAGAAAGACGTCGACTTTCACGAATTCGTGAATGGGGCGCACGACCTTGAGCAATGTCGGAACGACGACGCAGGGGATCTGCTGCTGCACGTCGGCGTTTTCGATGTATGCCCGGTCGAGGATTGCCTCAGGCCCAATCGGATTGCGCATGGAGGGCACATTACCGGCCACAGCGCAGTCGCCCATTGCCACCAGCAGTTTGGAGTGGGCACGAATCTTCCTGATCTTTTTCTCATCATCGACGGAAGCCACCGCACCCTCGACCAGGGCGATGTCGACCTCATCGGGAAATGTCTTGGTGTCAACAAGAGGACTGTAGACCACATCGACGAGCTCTGCGATGGCGAGAAGCCGTTCGTCCATGTCAAGAAAAGACATGTGGCATCCGGAACATCCATCCAGCCAGACAGTTGCCAGTTTCAATTTGCTCATTGCGCTTCCCTCATCAGGTTCAGGTAGGGCAGGAAATCGGGATACTTCGGGTGATCGGCGCCGATCTTGCTCTTGTCGAAGAGCGCGCCGGTGGGACAGACCTGGACGCATTTTCCGCAGCGGGTGCAGGCAGATTCGCCCCAGGGCTGGTTGAGATCGGAGATGATGAGCGAGTCGGTGCCGCGGCCCATCACATCCCATATGTGCGCGCCTTCAATCTCCGCGCACACACGCACGCAGCGCGTGCAGAGGATGCAGCGATTGTGGTCCAGCGTGAACCGCTCGTGCGAGGCATCGACGGGCAAGGCCGGGTTGCGATATGGCAGCGTGACGTGAGTAACGCCTTGCTGCTGACCGAGTGTCTGCAATTCGCAGTGGCCGTTCGAGACGCAGACCGAGCAGATGTGATTGCGCTCGGCGAACAGAAGCTCGAGTATGGTCTTGCGATGTTTCCTGAGGCGTTCGGATTCGGTGGTGACCTCCATGCCTTCAAAAACGGTGGTCACGCAGGCGGGGAACAGCTTGGTGTTGCCCTTGATCTCGACCACGCACAGCCGGCATGCGCCCACATCGCTGAGCCCATCGAGATGACAGAGGGTCGGAATGTCGATGTCGTGTTCGCGCGCTACTTCGAGGATGGTCTGGCCGGCGCGGGCGCTAACTTCCTGGCCATCGATGGTGAGTGTTTTGACGTCGACGGATGCGCTCATGCCAACACCTCCAGGGGAGACTGCGGCACGGGAGCCTGGATATTGCAGACGCCGGCCGGACAGCGTTTATTTACGATGTGCTCGATGTACTCGTTCTTGAAATACTTCAACGTACTGAGCACCGGGTTGGGCGCTGTCTGGCCCAGGCCGCAGAGGCTGGTTTCCTTGACGGTAGCGCAGAGGTCGATCAGCAGTTCCAGGTCGTTCATGGTCCCGGAGCCTGAGCATATGCGGGTGAGGAGCGTGTGCATCTGCGCTGTGCCCGCGCGGCAGGGAATGCATTTGCCGCAGGACTCGGTCATGCAGAACTCGATGAAGAAGCGGGCGACGTTGACCATGCAGGAGGTGTCGTCCATGACGATCATGCCCCCCGAACCCATCATCGCGCCGACCTTGACGAGTGCGTCGTAGCTGACGCCGATATCGAGCAGCTCGGCAGGCAGACAGCCGCCGGAGGGTCCACCGGTCTGCACCGCTTTGAAGGTGTGGCCGTCAGGCACGCCGCCGCCGATGCCTTCAATGATCTGGCGCAGGCTGATGCCCATGGGTACTTCAACCAGCCCAGTGTTGGTGATCTTGCCGGTAAGCGCGAAGACCTTAGTGCCTTTGCTTCTCTCCGAGCCCATGCTCGCAAACCATTTGCCGCCCTTGCGAATGATCGGTGCGATGTTGGCGAAGGTTTCAACGTTGTTGATGAGGGTGGGCTTACCCCACAGGCCGCTGACAGCGGGGTAGGGAGGCCTCGGCTTGGGGGTGCCGCGCTTGCCTTCGATAGATGCGATCAATGCTGTCTCTTCACCGCATACAAAGGCTCCAGCGCCGAGACGAATCTCGACCTCAAAACTAAAGGGCGTATTGCAGATGTTATTGCCAAGAAGGCCGCGGCGTCGCGCGTCACGCAGGCAGTTGGTGAGCCGGGCGACGGCCAGCGGATATTCGGCGCGAACGTAGACGTAGCCTTTGCTTGCGCCGACTGCATACGCCGCGATGGACATGCCCTCAAGCACGCGCTGCGGGTCGCTCTCAAGAACGCTGCGATCCATGAACGCGCCGGGATCGCCCTCGTCTCCGTTGCAGATGACATACTTCAGGTCGCCGCCGGCTTTTGCCACCGTGCCCCACTTCAAGCCGGTGGGATAGCCACCGCCGCCGCGTCCCCGCAGGCCGCTTTCGGTGATCTGCTGGATCACATCGTTGGGCGTCATTTCGGTGAGCGCCTTAACCAGAGCCTGATAGCCGTCGTGGGCAATGTAGTCGTCGATCTTCTCGGGATCGATGTGGCCCGAGTTCTCAAGTACCACGTGGACCTGCTGGTCAAAGTGCTCGCGTAGATTGCATTGCAACTCCGCCACGGGCTTTCCACCCAGGCTGGCGACTACCGCCCCGGCGTGCTCCGCTTTGACATGCTGATAAAGGGTCTCTTCCGGATCCACCAGCACCAGTGGCCCGGCGGCGCACAATCCCATGCAGCCGGTACGGCGCACGAAGGCTTTCTTGCCCGATGCCTCGACCGCCTTCACCAGTTCTTCCTTCATCTTGTCCGAGTGCTGGCTCAGACAACCGGTGCCCATACAGACGTTGATCTCGTGGTCGTACTTCGCATTTTCCGCGCGCACTGATTCGGCAATTTGTTCAAGCTCTTCGATGGTCATTCGACTGCCCACCTTTCAAGTTCCGCCAGCATAACTTCCTGGCTCATCTGGCCCTGCAGTTCGCCATCGGTCAGCACCACTGGGGCGCGGCCACATGCGCCGACGCAACGAGCGGTCATCAGGCTGATGTTGCCGTCTTTTGTGGTCTGGCCCTGGGGAATGCCCAGACGCTTTTCTGCCGCAGCCACTAACTTGTCGGTGCCCTTGATGTAGCAGGCCGTGCCCGTGCAGATGGTCATGGTGTGCTTGCCCGGCGGCTTGAGGCTGAAGTGGTGGTAAAAGGTCACTACACCGTAGGCCTGACTCAGGGGCACCCGCAGCGACCGCGCTACGAAGCGAATGGCATCATCATCCAGGTAGCCAAAGGACGATTGCACGGTGTGGAGCGTCTCAATGAGGGCGTGACGGGCAAATCCATTCTTGCGCATGGTGCCGTTCACGATCTTCCATCGTTTGTCGTCGCTTGGCAGCGGCGGAGGGGTGAATGCTGGCACGTTTCCTCCTTGATGCAACCACAAGTCACGGAGCGAACGAGCTTTAGGTCTTCGCGTCGTGTCTAGCACTGTTCTACGCGGCAGAGGGCCGAATCCTCCGTGACCACGGTCACTAGCTTAGGTAACGAATTCTACCTGACAACAAGGCCACAAAGTTGAATCCGGCGAGCAGTTGCAGCTCCGCCGCCGTCGAGTCTGCATTCTTTCCCGAGGTGCGCAGAAAAGTCGGGCTGCAGAAAGCCCGTTCGGCATTATCCAGACTGGCCGGAGGGGTTCTCGTGGCCTAGCCAAGCGAAGGGAGATGATCGGAAATGCCAAAGAGGAAAATCAGCCCGATTGCGAAACTGTAGATGGCGCCGGTCCACGCGATCAGGTGGTAGAAACGCGGGTGCTGACCACTGGTCCGAAATGCCCCACCGATGCATGCCGTCATGAGCGCATTCATGGCCACCAGCCCCACCGAGAATGCAGCCAAACCAAGCATCCCGCGCGATGTGCCGCCCAGATTCGCGGTAAGGAAGAAGAGCGCTAATTGGCTGGGTGTTTCTGCGCCGACACCGTGCAGCACGCCGATCAGAAAAACTGACTTTCCGTTGTACATCCACTGAAACCGCTCCGGGCGCGGTGCTTCTGGACTCCAGGTGCGGCGCACGTTCCATGCCAACCAGAGCACGCCGTTGATCGCGATGGCCAACCGGCTTTCGATCCGGCCGTGAGTGTGGCCGTGCGCGTCCTTGCGCAGAATGCCTGCCACAACGCCAATTGCCAGCACGATGAGTGTGAGGCCAATCAGGCGTTCCGTCCAGTGATCAAGCCCCTGGGGCAGACCCATGTGGAGTTCGAGAACCGCAACGCCAAGCGCCGCCACGGTGAATGCATGGCCCAGGGCGTATGTCATGCCTAAGCGCAAGCCGCTCCACCAGTTGCGCTGCACAGCTGTGATGTCGGAGATAGCGGCTAGATGATCGTAGTCGAACCCGTGACGCAACCCCAGTAAGAGGCAGGAGCCAAGAGCGGCATCGAGTTTCCAATCGCCGAAAATCGGTGTCACAGTGCCCAGTATAAGTCAGTTAAGCTTTGGCTGGAGAAGCATTTGTCAGTGGACATGGGCTGATGAAGCTGTTGGCGTCTGATTTGGCGGGCTAAGCTCGAGGTTGTAGTTCACATAGTCGATGGTTACGACGGTCAGACCGTAAAGAAACGTGCTCGATTCAGCGCGGGCATGCGTGGCCATTGAGAAGCCGTCGACGTTGGCATACTGGCGCGTCATGTGGGTCGTACCAGCGAATACAGAGGGCGCTTTTGAGGCAACGCCCTCAAGCCGCACAATCGTGTAGTCTTTCGCATCCACCCAGATCGTTCCGATGATAAGATTGGGAGCCTTATTCCGGGGATTGATGGAGAGAACATAGCATTCCCGCCCATCGAGCCGCTGAATGCCGCCCGGCTTCAGCGTCATTTCATAGTTTGCGGATGTGATCCATGCATGCTGAACATTACCGGGAAGGTTGATTTCCTTCTCCCGTTCCAGGATCGGATCAAGACCGAGCCTTCGGATGATCGCAGACCCGCTCTGGGAGATGATGTCGTAGCTCTTGCCCCTTTGTTTGCGGTAAGTCGTCTTCACCGTCATTCCTGCGACGGAATGAGTCTGGTCCTTACCGCGGAATACCGCGTAGTTCTCGGTAACGGTGTATCCGGCAATTGAGTTCACCCGGGCGCGCACTGCGTTGTCAATGCCCTGAATGATGGTTGCCTGGTCAATCTGCTGCGCATCTACAGGAGCCGTTGCGAGCAATGCCAGCCTGGAAATGAAGACACCTGACCATGCCAGGGCCAAAAGCTTGAAACGGATCACGCTGAAAGATGCCTCCTGACCCAGGGTCGACAGTTTTATTATCGCCGTTTGCTCCGCTGTTCGCCCGACGCACAGGGTGGAAACGCCCGCGAATCGTTAGATGCCAAAGGCTCCGGGGAACGCTTAGGCTATTCTTGTTTCCGATGCGAGGCGCTGTTTGTGAGCAGAGAAGCCCATTCAAAACGCGGACAACCGGAGACGACGCTAATGCGGCGGGGGGTGCTGGTCTGCGGAGTCGTGCAGGGGGTCGGTTTCCGGCCGTTCATCTATCGCTTGGCGCACGAGGAATCCCTGGCCGGATTCATCGGCAATGACACGGACGGCGTGACCATTGAGATCGAAGGGCCGAGGGCGCGAGTGAAGGCCTTCCTGGAGCGGATGCGTGCGGAAACTCCGCCGTTGGCACGAATCGATTCGGTTGCAGTGCGCGAACTCAGCGCTTTGGGCGAGACGGAATTCTGCATCGTTTCCAGCCATGTAAAAGGCCAGGTGAGTACCGGCATTCCTGCAGACGCCGCAACGTGCGTCGATTGTCTGCGGGAGCTCCTTGATCCCGCGGACCGCCGCTATCGCTACCCATTTCTGAACTGCACCAACTGCGGACCGCGTTTTACCATTACGCGGCGCATACCCTATGACCGGCCGCAGACCTCGATGGCAAAGTTCCCCATGTGCGCGGCCTGTCAGTCTGAATACGATGACCCGCTGAACCGCCGTTTCCACGCACAGCCAAATGCGTGTCCCGTTTGCGGTCCGCGTGTCTGGCTGGAGTCGCCAAATGGAATGGCAATTCCTGCTGAAGATGCCGTTGCCACTACGATTGAACGCCTGTTGGCAGGCGAAGTGATGGCGATCAAAGGCATCGGCGGATTTCATCTGAGTGTGGACGCGACAAATGAGACGGCGGTGATGCGTCTGCGCGAGCGCAAGCACCGTTACGGAAAGCCTCTGGCCGTGATGGTGCGCGATCTGGAAGCGGCGCGGGCGCTGTGCACGCTCACGGTAGAAGAGGAATCAATGCTGCTTACGCCGGCGCGGCCGATTGTGCTGGCGCGGTCGCACGATGGCAATTGCATCGCGCCTGGGGTGGCTCCGGGGATTCCGTGGCTCGGCGTGTTTCTGCCCTATGCGCCGTTGCAGCATCTGCTCTTCGCGGACGCGCGGGTGCGGGCGCTGGTGATGACTTCTGCGAACCTGAGCGAGGAGCCGATCGCGATCGACAATGAGGAGGCGCGAGCTCGACTGGGCGCGATCGCCGATGCATTCCTGATGCATGACCGAGAGATTCTGCAACGCTGCGACGATTCAGTGGCTGCGGTTGTCGATGACGCGCCTCAGTTGATTCGCCGTGCTAGAGGGTACGTGCCGCTGGCGGTGGAATTACCGCTGAATGCGCCGCCGCTGCTGGCCGTTGGCGGACATTTGAAAAATGCTTTTGCGCTGGCACGCGGACGGTATGCCTACCAGAGTCAGCACCTGGGCGATCTCGAGAATCTCACTGGCATCGAGTTCTTCAAGGAATCTCTCGATCATTTGATGCGCACATTTGAGATCAAGCCGGAAGCGGTTGTGCATGATATGCATCCGGGCTATCTCTCCACACTGTGGGCGAAGGAGTGGGCAAACGAGCGAGGATTGCCTTTGCTGGCTGTGCAACATCATCACGCCCATAGCGCAGGGTGCATGGCCGAACACGGATTCGATGGTCCGGTGATCGGATTGAGCCTGGATGGAACCGGCTACGGAACCGACGGTAACATTTGGGGTGGGGAAGTGCTGATCTGCTGGTTGGAAAGATTCGAGCGATTCGCGCACCTTGACTATGTACACATGCCGGGCGGAGAGGCGGCCATCAAGGAGCCGTGGCGCATGGCTTTGGGGCATCTGCATACGTCGGGTTTTAATGTGAGCGACGTAGCGATACTTGGATTGCTTGGTGCCACCGAACGCGATGCCCGGGTGCTTGTGCGCATGATGGAACGGGGTTTGAATTCTCCGCTCACGTCGAGTTGTGGAAGACTGTTCGACGCGGTGGCCGCAGTCGTGCTTCAGCAGCGTCAAGTGGATTACGAGGCGCAGTCCGCGATCGAGTTGGAAGGGCTGGCGGTGGATGAGCCGGATGCGCCGAGCTATTCAGTCGAATTGATAAGCGGCGATTGGGAACGGCGCGAGCCGGTTGTGATTCGTACCGCGCCTCTATGGCGTGAACTCATGCATGACTTGCACGATGGAGTCAGCAAAGCACGAATGGGTGCGCGTTTTCACGCGGGAGTCGCTGCGGGTTTTGTGCAGGCCGCGGCAAGGGCGCGAGAGGCCACCGGCATTGTACAGGTTGTGTTAAGCGGCGGATGCATGCATAACCGGCGCTTGGTGCGGTTGCTCCGGCAGGGTCTCGAGGCGAAGGGGTTTGAGGTCTTTCACCACGTCCATGTCAGCCCCGGTGATGGCGGACTGAGTTATGGCCAGGCCGCGGTTGGGGCGGCCATGCTGCAGAGCCGGCGCGGTTGATCGAGAGGATTGGTCGCAATGAAGATTCGCGAATTCGGAGTGCTTGCGCTGGCGACGATTGCTGGCCTGCTGAGCGCTGTGGTCACGTTGGGCGGTTTGTATTCGGTCTATGGCTTGGACTTTCGCCGGGATACGGTACTTTCAGTGCTCTACTGCCTGTTGCCGATTCTCTGCTTTCCGGTCTTTATTCTTGTCCGCCCGGCACAACGCTCAGCCGCGATCGCCGCGGTTTTGGCTGTGGCATACCTAGTGGTGTACTCGATGCTGAACTGGAGAACCTGCGCGGAATATGGATACTGCGGGAGCGTCGCATCCGCAGTGATGGAAACGCTCAAGACACGCACGACTTCGTGCTATTTTGGAGTCGCACTTTTCAGCTTTGCCGCCGTGAATGTGGACAGGCACGCGAAGCAGGCCAAGTCACAGCACTTCACGCGGGCTGACTCAGCCTGACAGTCGCACTAGCTGCTGTGCTTCTTCGCGAGGGCCGAGGATCGACATGCGGGGAATACGGCCGCGGACCATGGCTACCTCGTCGCAGCGATGAAGGCGCGGACAGATCTGGCAATCCTTGAAGATCTTGTCCGGCAATTCAGCCTTGTCTTCCACGGTGCGAAATCCAAATTTGAAAAAGAAGTCGGGAATGCGCGTAAAGAGGCAGACCGACTGGATGCCGTGCTCTTCCGCTTCCTCGATGAGCGCGCCCAGAATGCGTCCGCCTGCTCCCTGGCCCTTGGCTTCGGGCTTTACGACGATGGAGCGCACCTCGGAGAGATGCGGTCCGTAAAGATGCAGCGCCCCACATCCGAGAAAGACGCCGCTATCCGACTCGGCCACGGTGAAATCGCGGATGTTCTCGCAGATTTCGGCGAAGGCGCGTTTGAGCAGGGTGCCGTCGGTGGAGAGAGAGTTGACCAGGTCGTAGACGTTGGAGGCGTCCGGGAGCCGGGCTTTACGCACCAGCATGAAGGGCCTCCTGAGTCAGACTTGCAATTCGGTCCGATGCGCTGGCAAGTGCCTGGCGCACACGGTCGACTGCGGTGCCGCCGACCACGTCGTGGCAATCGAGCGTTGCCCGAAGCGTAATGGCTGAGAAAAAGTCTTCATCGAAATCGGGGCTAATCACACGCAATTCATTGATGGTGAGATTGCGAAGCTCAACGCCTTCTTTTAACGCGAAACGCACGACATTTCCAATCTTCTCGTGTGCGGTCCGGAACGGAACACCCTTGTGAACGAGATACGTGGCCGCTGCCATCGCATTGAGATAGCCCGACTGCGCGGCCTCAGCCATGCGTTCGCGATTGAACTGAAGAGCGGCAGTAAAGCGGGCCACGAGCGTCAACATTTGCGGCACAAACTCGACTGCAAATGCCGGCTCCTGAGTCTCCTGCATGTCTTTATTGTAGGCCAGCGGCAGTCCCTTGAGTTGCAGCGTTACCGCCTGCGCAGCGCCGTTGATGCGGCCGACCTTGGCGCGAATCAATTCGGTCAGGTCGGGATTCTTCTTCTGCGGCATGGCGCTCGAGCCGGTAGAAAATGCTTCAGGCAACGTAATGAATCCGAATTCCGCGGTGGCAAACAATGTGATCTCTTCGGCAAAGCGGCTGAGATGCAAACCGACGACCGTGAGCGCCTGAAGATACTCGAGGAGGAAATCGCGATCACTTGTCGCATCGATGGAGTTGGCAGTGGGCGCAGCAAAACCCAATTCCTGCGCAGCAATGGTGCGGTCAAGCGCAAGCGTCGCACCGGCCACGGCGCCCGAACCCAACGGGCACTGATTGAGACGCGTCGCACAATCGCGCAGCCGGCTCGCATCGCGAAGCGCCATCTCTACGTAAGCCAGAAGCCAGTGCGCGACGAGCACAGGTTCCGCACGCTGCAGGTGCGTGTAGCTGGGCATTACGGATTCGCCGGCAGCAGTGGCCTGTTTGACCAGAGCGCCAGCCCAGTCGGCGAGAGCCTCGATGACATAGCCGATCTGCGCCCGCACGTAGAGGCGCAGGTCCGTGGCAATCTGCTCATTGCGACTGCGGCCAGTGTGAAGTTTAAGGCCGAGCGAGCCGATGCGCTCGGTTAGTGTCAGTTCCACAAAATGATGAATGTCTTCGGCCGATGGATGATTGCGCACCAGGGACTGTCCCTCTTCAGACTGGTGATCGGCTGCAATAGTGTCGAGCGCAGCACGCAACTCCGTTGTTTCAGCTTCGGTCAGGATTCCAGCCGCACAGAGAGCGGACGCGTGGGCTTTGCTGGCAGCCACTTCCTGGGGAAGCAGCCGCCAGTCAAAGACAATGGAGCGCTGCCACTTTTCGAATTCTGCATCCAGTGGCTCGCGAAAACGGCCAGACCACATCTTCCCGGATTGTTGTTCGTTGAACATTGCCTTAAGCGCACCTCATGCTATTTCTTTTCATTGCTGCCGTTGAGCTGGGGCATTTCGCTGTTTTTGCTGAGCGTGAGGAGCCCGGTTTTGGCGTAGGTGAGCAGCTTCTCCCGGGTGTCAGTGATATCGAGATTGCGCATGGTGAGTTGGCCGATGCGGTCGCGTGGTGAGAAGGCGGATTCAGTCTTCTCCATACTGAGGCGCTCGGGATGGAAGGTGAGGTTAGGCGACTCGGTGTTGAGAATGGAATAGTCGTTGCCGCGGCGCAGTTCCACGATGACCTCGCCGGTGATGGGTTTGGCGACCCAGCGCTGGGCGGATTCGCGGAGCATGATGGCCTGCGAGTCGAACCAGCGGCCCTGATAGAGCAACCGGCCGAGCTTGCGGCCGTGGTCGCGGTATTGCTCAATGGTGTCTTCGTTGTGAATGCCTGTGATGAGGCGCTCGTAAGCGATAAAGAGCAAGGCGAGGCCCGGGGCCTCGTAGATGCCGCGGGATTTCGCTTCAATAATGCGGTTCTCAATCTGATCGGACATGCCCAGACCGTGACGGCCGCCGATGCGGTTGGCTTCGAGGAGAAGTTCGACGGGCGAGTCGAATTGCTGGCCGTTGAGGGCGACAGGGAAGCCCTCTTCAAAGCGAATGGCGACTTCTTCGCGCTGAATCTCGACATCGTCGCGCCAGAATGCTGTGCCCATGATGGGGACGACGATCTTGACGGAAGAAGAAAGATGCTCCAGGTCTTTGGCTTCATGGGTTGCGCCAAGAATGTTGGAGTCGGTGGAGTAGGCTTTTTCAGCCGACATCTTATAAGCGAAGCCTGCCCGCTGCATGAAGGCAGACATCTCGGCGCGGCCGCCTAATTCATCGATGAAAGCGGCGTCGAGCCAGGGCTTGTAGACCTGGAGGCTGGGATTGACGAGCAAGCCGTAGCGATAGAAGCGCTCGATGTCGTTGCCCTTGAAGGTCGAGCCGTCGCCCCAGATGTGGACGTCGTCCTCTTGCATCGCAGCGACCAGCATGGTGCCCGTGACTGCGCGACCCACGGGGGTGGTATTGAAATAGGGGACGCCGGCAGTAGTGATGTGAAAGGCGCCGGCTTGTAGTGCGGCGATACCTTCGCGAACCAGCGGGCCGCGGCAGTCGATGAGGCGGGCCTTTGTGGCGCCATATTCGAGGGCCATGCGCGGGATGGAGTCGTAGTCAGTTTCGTCGGGCTGGCCCAGGTTGGCTGTATAGGCGTAAGGGATGGCGCCCTTCTGCTTCATCCAGTGCAGGGCGGCGGAAGTGTCGAGCCCGCCGGAGAAGGCAATGCCGACTTTCTGGCCGATGGGCAGGGATTCGAGAATTACGGACATGCTTGCAAAACCTCTGAAAGATGAGCTTCTAGTTGCTAGCTTCTCGCTGCTAGCCAAAAAAAATTGTTAAGAACCCATGCGTTTTGGGTCGCCTTCGAAGGCTAGAGTCTAGAAGCTAGCAGCTAAAAGCTCCCACATTCGCCAGGCCGCCCAGCAGCAACAACAGCAGCGCCTTCTGCACGTGCAGACGGTTTTCAGCCTGGTCGAACACGATGGACTGCGGGCCGTCGATCACAGCATCGGTAACTTCGTCATTGCGCCGCGCGGGCAGACAATGCATGAAAACCGCGTGAGCAGCGGCCTTCTGCATCAGAGCTTCGTTTACCTGGAACGGCCGGAAGATGGGAGCGCGCTTGGTGGACTCGTGCTCGAACCCCATGCTGACACACACATCGGTATACACCGCATCTGCGCCTTCGACAGCAACCTGGGGGTCCTGAAGCAAGCGCAATTCACAATTATTCGCCTGCCCGATTTCGCGAGCGATGGTTACGATCTCAATGTCGGGCGAGTAGCCGCGCGGAGTGGCGATCGTGACATTCACGCCAAGTTGCGCACCGGTCAGCATCAGCGAATGGCACACATTGTTGCCATCGCCTACGTAGGTAAAGTTCAGCCCCGCGGAGTGACCAAAATGTTCCTCAAGGGTCATGAAGTCGGCAAGGGCCTGGCAGGGATGTTCGAAATCAGAGAGCGCATTGATCACGGGCACGCGCGAGTTGGCGGCCATCTCGGTGATGGTGTCATGTGCATAGGTGCGCAGCACGATCACGTCGACCCAGCGCTCCACGTTGCGCGCAATGTCGGAGATAGACTCGCGCTCCCCGAGCGGCGAGTTGGTCTGATCGACGAAGATCGCGTTGCCGCCCATTGTGTTGATGCCGGTCTCGAAGGCGAGGCGTGTGCGCAGGCTCGCCTTCTCAAACATCAGCACCATCTGCTTCGCATCGAGCGCATGGCGGTATTCGCGCGGATTGCGCTTCACATCGTGGCCCAACTTGAGGATGGCGCGCACTTCGGAACTGGATAGATCGGCGATGGAGCACATGTCCTCGCCGGCCAGCCGCGCGGCGGCGGCAAGAATATCGGGATCCTTCTGTACGGGGATTGCGGTTCCCCGCGGCTCGATGGTTGCTCTGCTAGCCACGTGTGTGTCCTCCTGCCGATGAGGCTGATGCTTCGGCGGCATGTTCGGTAAAGATTTGATCCAAGGCGGCGATGGCAGTGTTCACATGTCCGCGCTCGAGAATGTAGGGCGGCAGGAAACGCAGCACCGTGTCACTGGTGCAGTTGATAAGGATATGCCGGTTGAGCATCTCGGCAACGATCTGCTTGGCAAGCTCCGGCGAGTCGACTTCCACACCAATCATCAGGCCTTTGCCGCGCACGTCGGTGATCGCTTCATGGCGCGAGGCGAGCGAGCGAAGTTGCTGCTGGAAGTAATCGCCGACTGCGGTGGCATTGGCCAGCAGGCCCTCTTTTTCGATCGCGTCAATCACGGCGATGCCCACGGCACAGGCCAGCGGCCCGCCGCCGAAGGTGGTGCCGTGCATGCCCGCGTGAATTGCGCGCGCAGCTTCCTCCGTGCAAAGCATAGCGCCCAGAGGAATCCCGCCGGCAAGAGGCTTGGCAAGGGTGGTCACATCAGGTTGGATGCCAAAGTGCTGGTAAGCGCACCACCTTCCGGTGCGGCCCATTCCAGACTGAATTTCATCCACGATGAGCAACGCGCCCGTCGACCTGGCGAGCGCGCGAGCCTCTGCGAAGAATTCTTGCGTGAGCGGCCGGATGCCGCCTTCGCCCTGGATGGCTTCGACGAGAATGGCGCAGACTTCCCCGGAGAACTTTGCGCGCAGATCGGCAACGTCGTTGAAGCGGACAAACTCGACGCCTGGAACCACGGGGCCAAAAGGCTCGCGGTATTTCACTTTATATGTTGTTGACATCGAACCGTAGGTCCGGCCATGGAAGCTCTGCTCAAGCGCAAGGAACTTCGTGCCGATTGACTTGCCTTCGCTGCGCAGCAGGCCGGCATGGGCGCGGGCCAGCTTGAGCGCGCCTTCCCACGCTTCGGTGCCGGTGTTGGCGAAAAAGACGCGGTCAAGGCCGGTCCGCTCGGTCAGGCGCAGCGCCAACTCCGCCTGACCCTCGTGGTAGTAGAGGTTCGAGGTGTGGATGAGCGCGCGGCTTTGACGCGCGATGGCTTCTTCGATGGCAGGATGGCCGTAGCCGAGCGCGTTGACGCCGATGCCGCTGAGCAGATCGAGGTACTTCGTACCGCCCTCGTCGATGATGTGGACGCTTTCACCACCAACGAACAGAATGGGATTCCGTTCGTAGGTTGAAAGCAGCAGCCGCGATTCGGCGGCACGAATTTGGTCGAGTTTCGTCACTTCATTTCTCCTCAGGCCACCATCACTTCGGTGCCATAAGCTACGCGAGAGCTGCACAGGTCAGGCAGGGAAGCGGCAGCTTCGGCGGGCAGAATTCGTACGCGCTTTACGCCGTTCAAAAGCGCTTCGCGGCAGGCGCTGAGCTTGGGCAACATGCCGCCGGAGATGATGGCGTTCTTGGCCATCTCCGCAATCTGGTCAATACTGAGCCATCGCAGCACTTCTCCGTTTGCGCCCTTCACGCCCGGCACGTCGGTGAGAAAGACGAGCGCATCGGCATGGCAGGCGGTGGCGCACGCAGCGGCCATCTCATCGGCGTTAATGTTGTAGTATTCGCCATCAAAGCCCAGGGCCATCGATGAAATCACGGGTACACCATTGAGTTTCCAGATGGCTTCGATCCAGCGCGGGTCGCTCGACGCAATTTCGCCGACAAAGCCAAGGTCCGGCGCGGTACGTTTTTTACGCGCGCGAAACAGGAGCCCGTCGCCCCCTGAAAGCCCAACCGCAGGTTGGCCCAATGCGCCAAGGGCAGCTACAAGCCCCTTGTTCACCTTGCCGGCAAGCACCATCAGGGCCACGTCGCGCGTCTCCGCGTCGGTGATGCGCAGGCCTGCGATGAATTCGCTTTGCTTTCCGAGCGCTTTGAGCATCCTCGTCAACTGCGCGCCGCCACCGTGCACCACGACGACTTGATGTCCGTCGCGTACAAGATCCGCAATGGCGCGAGTGCAGCCTTCCAGCAGCACAGGAACTTCAAGGCCCGCTCCACCGAGCTTGACGACATACTTCATTCGAGCCCCTCCGCTTCGCCCCAACCAAGCATCAAATTTAGATTCTGCACGGCCTGACCGGACGCACCCTTTAATAAATTGTCAAGACAACTGACGATGACTGCGCGCCGCCCATCGGGGGCGAGCTGGAATCCAATGTCCGCGTAGTTAGTGCGGACCGAGTACTGAATCTGGGGCAACGTATTGCCGTAGAACCGAACCATCGGGCTGCCCGTAAAAAAATCGTCGTAGATGCGGGTGACGCTCTCATTTGTCTGCGACTCGCGGAATCGCACATAGACGGTGGAAAGAATTCCGCGCGGAATCGGCAACAGATGGGGCGTAAAGACGATCTGGCTCGCGCACAGGCCAACCTGCTCCAGCAATTCACCGGTGTGGCGATGCGTGAAAACGCTGTATGCAGAGAGATTATCGGCCGCGTACATATAGTGGGTCTTCGCTGTGGCCGCTTTGCCCGCGCCGCTGACTCCGCTTTTTGCGTCGGCAACGATGCCGGTCTCAAGATCGACAATTCCCGCAGCAACCAGCGGCCGAAGCGCAAGAATGATCGACGTTGCGTAGCAGCCAGGATTGGCGACAAGGCGAGCGCAGGCAATCTGTTGGCGATGCAACTCCGGCAGGCCGTAGATTGCCTGCGCCTGCGTGGTCTTCGCCTGCTGAGAGCCGTCATCTTCAAATGCATAGACGGTGCGATGTTCCGCTTCGTTCAGCCGCCACGCGCCGCTCAAGTCAATCACGCGCAGACCGCGCGCCAGCGCCTGAGGAACCCATTCCCGCGATTGTTCGTGCGGCGTGGCGAGAAACAGAACCTCCACGCCACGATTGGCAAGCATTTCCCACGAAAACATCTCAAGTTTCAGCGCGCCACTGCCATTATTGTCGGCAAGTTGCGGGTGGATTTCAGCGATGGGTATCCCTCCGCGCGCGCTGTCTCTCTCATCGACGCGTCCAGCAAAAACCGGGGGCTTGCCTTTGAGCCGCGGATGACGCAGCAACAGCCTGGCGAGCTCACCGCCAGCGTAACCTGTCACCCCCACTACTGCGGTTTGTACCGTATCCATCATGACTCCAACATCGTCCTCAACCGGGATTCCACTTCGCCTGCGCGGCGCGGGTCGGCGCAGATTACCAGTACTGTGTCGTCGCCGGCGAGAGTACCCACCACTTCCGGCCATCCTTCGTAATCCAGGGCCGCTGCTACGGGCTGAGCTCCGCCCATTACCGTACCGACAACCACTTGATTCATCGCCCGGCGGACGCGCAGGCCAAAACTTTCAATCATCTCCTCCACCGAAGGAGGGCTGTCGTCCTCGATCGCCGTCGCAGTGCCATTCCCATTTCCGTTTCCATTGGGAAGCACATAGCCGCCGGGGCCTTTTGACAGGCGCATTTCGTGGATGTCGCGTGAAAGCGTCGCTTGGGTAACCTCAAAGCCGCGGCGGCGCAACTTGCGCCGCAACTCATCCTGGTTCGCCACCAGGGAACGAGCGACCAGCTCCCGAATTGCATTGTGTCTTTGGAACTTCATACGTAATCCGTGCAAATTGAAAGCGCGGCTCACAGTGGGCAGCCGCGCTTGTATAAATATACAACTGCCTGCATAAGTATGCAAGGCTTGATTTACATGAATAGTTACTTAAAAGCGTCGGGCCGACCTGCCCGGCGAAGAGCGTGCGCAGCTTTGCCAAATGCTCTTGAGAGCGTATGGGCTCAAGCCGGAACCCAGGGTGGTGAGAGCGCGATCAGGCGGTCTGGAATTTTTTGCGGCGCTTTTGCTGGTACATGGCTTTGTCGGCCTTGCCCACCAAGTCTTTGAGGGACTCACGGGAGCTGCCTTCACTTGTGACGTAACCCATGCTGAAGCTTAGAGGAAATGCATGATAGCCGGGCTTGCGGCTTCGCAGCCTCGATGCTTCTTCGAGGCCCTCAGCGATCTTTGAAATCTCCGATTGGCTGAATTGGCCGGCGACGGCGAATTCATCTCCACCAATGCGGCCGATGACATCTGTTTCGCGAAATATTGAGTTCAGGAGCGACCCCGTTTCGGCGAGGAAAGCAGAACCGGCCTCGTGTCCCAATTCATCGTTAATTTTTTTCAGATTATCCAGGTCAATAAACAGTACAGAAAATTCTGTTTTCGCGCGCTGTGCCAGGCGCAAGGATTGCCCCGCCAGCAACTGGAATCCTCTGAGATTGTAGAGACCCGTCAGTTCGTCGCGCAGGGTGAGGTCATGGATTTCCATTTCCATGCTTTTAATGCGAAAGGCTAGAAAGAGAAGCAAGGCGAATGAGATTACTGTCGCCATAGACGAAAGCAGCGCGGTGGCATAGTGGACTGGAATCACTTGCGAGTTGATCAGTCGGGCCCTTCCAACTTCGCGAAGGAATGGCAGCACGAGAAGGAATGGTGAGAGAAATCGGGCGGTCCTGCTTCCGATGCCGTGGCCGAGGAAGATCGAGAACATCCCGTATTCGGCTCGGCGAAGGATGGCTACGAGGGTCAGCAATACCAGGCAAGCCAGAGTTGGGAGCGCAGTGAGGCCGGAAACAGGGGGGCCAACAATGTGCAGGACGCCAAAAAGGTATTCAGAAACGAGAATGAGCACCATCAGGCAGAGGAGAGAAGCGATCACATCTGCGATGAGGCTGACCGCAGGTCGAGTGGCCCGGGCAAGAATCGCTACCACCGCCAGGAGGGCGAAGGCAGTGGCTGGCCGCAACGCTGTGGCACCAAGGCTCGATGCTGGCAGACCGGCGGATACGGGAAAACGGAATGACGAGGGCAACGCTGGCCCGAGTAAGATGGACGCGGCGATCAGGATCGTGAGGATGGCAAAAGTTCGGCTGAGGTGGAGCACCAGCGGAGATCGTCCCGGCTCAGAAAGGAACAAACTGATGGCACAGAACAGCGCAGCCATCCCGAGTGGCACGTTCATATCCGCAAAGGCAGCGGGAAGAACTCCCGCTAGTGAAGGGAAAAAGCGAATGGACAAAGCGATAGCTGCAACCTGAACCGTCAGGACCAGGCAGACCTGCTGGACAAAGAAAAGTCTGTGCAGCAAAGACGGGTCAGGCTGGCCGGAAAGAATTGCTGCAGTTCGATCACGCATGATTCAGAAGCGACGGAGCAAATGCGAATGGGCTCCCATTGCATGACACCGTCAATTCCTTATATCAGGGGATTGGAATCGGACGGTATGCAACTTTTGTCCGAAGTACCTTGGTAAGAACTGGTAACGCGGTCAATGTATATCCGGTTTTCGTCTAGCCCCAGACTCAGTGCGACAATCATTGGAAAGCCAGGAAACTCCATATCGCCGTCGGCGCTGATACACTCTCCACTGGCCGGTTTTAGACTTGAAAGTGTCAAGCTCCGTTGAAAAATATGAAATCAAATTCTCCGCTTTCTACAATCAATGATCTTTTTCGCCGTGTCGCCGATGCGGCTAACTCACGCGCCGTAATGTGGCAGGACGAGTTCGGCCAATGGCAGCCGATCTCATCCGACCAGATCTATCACCGGGTCCGGGTGCTGGCAGGCGCATTTCTGGCCTGGAATGCGCAAAAGGGTGACCGCATCGCCCTCATCAGCGAGAATCGCTGGGAGTGGGCCGTAACCGACTTCGCCACGTTGGCGATCGGCGCCATCAATGTGCCCATTTATCCCACACTTACCGGCGAGCAAATCGCCGTGCTGGTCCAGGATGCAGGCTGCCGCATCGCCGTAGTTTCCACACGACAGCAATTTGACAAGCTGAACGCAGTGCGCGAGCAGACACCGCTGGAGCGGATTCTCATTATGGATTCCGCGACACCGCCAGAAGGAGCGATCGCCTTCGGCGAGCTGCTGACCAACGCTGATGCCGGCGGCGCGGAACGCGACCCGGTGTTTGATGCGCTGGTGCGTTCCGTCGAGCCAAAGGACCTGGCAACCCTGATCTATACATCGGGAACGACCGGCGAACCCAAGGGCGTGATGCTCACCCATGGCAACATTGCGTCAAACCAGAACGTTGCAGCGGCTGACTTTTCTTTCAATTCGACGGATGCGTGTATCTCGTTTCTGCCCCTTTCGCATATCACTGCCCGCGCGTTGGACTACGTGATGTATACATCTGGAGCGCAGGTCTGCTATTGCTCGCAGTTCGATAAGCTCCCTCAGGCCATGCGCGAGATTCGGCCAACGGTCTTCGTGGGGGTTCCGCGTGTCTACGAAAAAATTCGCCAGGCGGTGGAGCAGAAATCTGCAGTCTCACCGGTGAAGAAGCGGATTTTGGCCTGGGCCTTGAAAGTGGGTGCCCGCCATCGCGACCTGGTGTACAGCGGAGGACAGCCCGCCGCGCTCAGTTGGAAACTGGCCCGGAAGCTTGTGTACGGCAAGGTGCAAGAGGCCTTTGGAGGCAGGGTCAGGATTTTTGTTTCGGGGGGAGCGCCGCTGGGCATCGACACTGCGAAGTGGTTTGCTTCCGCCGGAATTGCGTTATGGGAAGGGTATGGGCTTACAGAGACGTCTCCGGTGATTGCCCTCAATACGCCCGTGAGCCAGCGAATGGGCTCCGTAGGCAGGCCCATATCCAATATCGAATTGAAATTTGCCGCCGACGGGGAATTGCTGGTACGCGGGCCGGCAGTTTTCTCGGGCTATTGGCACAAGCCTGCCGCCAATGCAGAATGTTTCGATAACGAAGGTTGGTTCCGTACCGGCGACATTGCCCACCTGGATGAAGCGGGATTTCTATTCATCACAGATCGCAAAAAGGAATTGCTGAAGACCTCGGGCGGCAAACTCGTGGCCCCGCAGCCGATTGAGAACAAATTGAAAAACAGCCATTTGGTGGCGCAGGCTGCACTTGTGGGCGATAAGCACAAGTTCATCTCGGCGCTCATTTCGCCCAACTTTGCTGCTTTGGAAGAGTGGGCACGAGGCGACGGAATCACCACCGAATCACGCTCGGAACTTGTGGCGGACAGCCGTGTGATTGCACTCTATGGGGAGATTGTCCGGGAAGCCAACAGCGGCCTCGCCAATTTTGAAACCGTCAAACGCTTTCGGATTGTCGCGGAAGAGTGGTCCCAGGAGACGGGAGAGCTTACACCGTCAATGAAGCTGAAGCGCCGCGTAATTACGGGGAGATATGAGGCGGAGGTCGCCGCACTTTACGCGGACGAAGCAACCGCACGCGGCGAATAGGGAAAGCCAGGCCTCTTCCAATTTCCTTGCGAAACAGTATGTGCTTGTCCCACATGAGATGAAGACCGCGAAAGAAGGGTGCGCCCCACGCGCCCATGGCCAGCATGCTGCCGAATAGAATAATGGCATCAATGTTGAGGCGCCCGGTCCGTGACCAGTAGGCGTCCGGCTCAAGGTTCAGCCAAAGGGCAAACTCGTCCAGTGTCAATGCGGCGCCGACTCCGTAGCTCACGGCCATCAGGCGGCTGAAAAAGATGGATAGAGGTGAATGCGAGCGGCCCAGGTCAAGAAGCCACCCATAACCCACCAGGAGCAGGATGAGAATTCCCCAGACAAGGTGGTGGATGTGTAGACCGCGCACCATGACCCACTGAAATGGTCCCTCGTTGCGAAGCACGAGCCTGACTAGGAGGCGCACGCCCAGAAACGTGATAAAGAACGAAACGGAGGCGATGAACATGCGCCGTCTTGGCCGGTCGGGGATGGTGGTACGCACCAGGAAGCCAAGGCGGGTTAGCTGCAAGAGCACCAGCAATACGACGACCACCAGGCTGGCGAAGATCAACAATAAAATCGCACCGGTTCCGGGCATATCCTTATTGAAACATTGCTCCAGGCAGTTCCCACGAATGAATTGCGATTCGCGGGCAGAAGTTGATTCGCGTGAGCGCGGTCACGATTCTCCTTTACAGAGGCGGAGTAGACTGGTTAAGGCGTCGAGGACGGCGATTTTGGGCGTCTTCATCCCCAGTTCAATGTGATTTGCAGGCCGGCCTTGAGCCGAGCCAATTTCATCAGGAGATTTTTGCGATGCGAGTTGCTTTGTTGACCGGTGGCGGCGATTGCCCCGGGTTGAATGCGGTGATTTATGCCGCCGTGAAGAAGGGAATTCAAACCTACGGAGATGAGTTTATCGGCTTTCTTAACGGCTGGCGTGGCGTGCTCGACGATAATTGGATCGCACTGACCCTGGAGAACACGGACGGCATCCAGTTAAAAGGCGGAACCATCCTGCACTCCTCGCGCACGAACGTGAAAAAGATTCCGGGCGGCATTGAGAAGGTGCAAGAGGTTCTGAAGATCAACAAGATCGACGCGCTTATCGCTCTCGGCGGGGACGATACGCAGTCGGTGACGCTCTTCCTGAGCGAAAACGGCGTGCCCAGCGTAGGCGTACCCAAGACGATTGACAACGACATTAGCGGTACCGACACCACCTTCGGGTATGACACCGCGGTTTCGATCGCAACCGAGGCGATTGACCGTATCCACACCACAGCCGATTCTCACAACCGCGTAATTGTGGTTGAGGTGATGGGCCGCGACGCAGGCTGGATTGCGTACGCTTCTGGCATCGCGGGTGGAGCGCACGTGGTTCTGGTTCCAGAGCAGGAGATCGACATCGATCATGTCTGTGCGCTGCTGAAGTACAACTACGATCACGGCAAGCACTATGGCGTAGTCGTGGTGGCCGAGGGTTGCCATCTGCCCGAGGTTGGGCAGGTAACCGGTTCGGCCCAGGTGGATTCGTTTGGCCATGCGCGGCTATCCGGCATCGGCGAGGCGCTGGCTGACCTGATCGAGAAGAAGACCGGCTTCGAGACCCGCTCGGTCAATCTGGGCCATACCCAGCGCGGCGGCGTTCCGACGGCCTATGATCGCCTGCTTGGCCAGCGCTACGGCTTGCACGCAATCGACATGGTGCATGAAAAGAAGTGGGGCCGCATCGCCGTATTGAGAGGCCTCGATATTACCGACATCACGATCAAGGAAGCGATCGCCCACAATCGCCGCCTCGATGAGCGCTTCTTCAGCGTGATTCGGGACCTGGAAGCGAAAGTCTAGTCGCGCCTGCAGAACGGGGATTCCATCAAAGAGCCATTCTCTCCGGAGGCTGGCTCTTTGGTTTTTGCGTGCGTAGAGTGGAGATATGCTCTACCGCGCCTATACTTTTCAGGATTTCGATGCTCTTTACGCGATTGAGCAATTATGTTTCCAGCCCCCTTTCCGTTTTGGGCGCGGCTATATGCGGTATCTCGTCGGTGCTCCGAACGCGGCAACCTGGATAGCTGAAGAAGATGGCCGAATGGCCGGCTTTGCCATTGTCGATTGGTACCAGGAGGAGGCCGGACTGATTGCCTATCTTCAAACCATCGAAGTGACTCCTGCACAGCGGGGTCGCGGCGTGGGCAGGGAATTGCTGGGTCGCGCGGAAGCTTCGGCGCGGGCAGCGGGCGCGGTCAGCATCTGGCTGCATGTTGACGAGCAGAACAGCCTCGCTGTGCGGATCTATGAAGCGCACGGCTATTCCTGCGAAGGGCGGCAACAGGATTACTATGCTGAAGGTCGAGCAGCCCTTATCTACTTGAAACCATTGGTCCCCGAGCCGGTGAGCTAACGCACAGTGCGTCACATCACAGCTTGTTATCGCGGTTTTGGGTAAGATGAACGAAACTCATGTCAATCAGCAATCCGAACGTGCCCAAGTCGATCTTGGCATTGCGTTCATATTCTGCGCGGACTTTTCTGCATGATTTGCTCGCCGGGATTACGGTCGGCCTGGTCGCATTGCCTCTGGCGATGGCGTTCGGTATTGCGTCGGGCGTGACGCCGCAAGCGGGACTTTATACGGCGGTCGTGGCTGGGTTCCTGATCTCCGCTCTGGGAGGGTCGCGCACCCAGATCGGCGGCCCTACCGGAGCTTTCGTCGTGATTGTGGCCGGAATTGTGGCGCGCTTCGGCATGAGCGGCCTGGCCATGGTGACGGTCATGGCGGGGATCCTATTGGTTGCCATGGGCCTCACCGGATTTGGCGCCGCAGTGCGCTTCATTCCGCGCATGGTCGTCATTGGATTCACCAACGGCATCGCGATACTCATCGCATCTACACAGATCAAAGACTTTTTGGGCCTCCGCACCGGAGCTATGCCGAGTGAGTTTCTGCCACGGATGAAGGTATTGATAGCGCATTTCGCAACGGTTAATTCGGATGCCCTGGGGCTTGGAGTGGCTGCATTGGCAATCATGCTGGTTCTGCCGCGATTTACCAGGCGAGTGCCCGCGTCAATTATCGCCGTGCTGATTTGCACTGCAGTCAGTCTTCTGTTTCACCTGCCGGTGGAGACGATCGGTTCGCGCTTCGGCGGAATTCCACAAGGTCTACCTCCATTTGCAATACCTGACTTTCACGCAGAGCACATTCTCCCGCTTATCCCGTCGGCGTTCACCGTAGCGCTGCTGGCGGCGCTTGAAAGCATGTTATCGGCAGTAGTCGCCGATGGAATGACTGGCGACCGGCACAATCCAAATGTGGAGTTGGTTGCGCAGGGAATCGCCAACATCACCTCGCCGCTGTTCGGCGGAATACCTGCCACAGGCGCAATCGCGCGCACTGCAACCAACATCCGCTCGGGTGCGCGCTCTCCGGTTTCAGGCATGGTGCACGCGCTCACGTTGTTGGGCATCCTCGTTGTGGCGGCGCCGATGGCCAGTTACATTCCGCTTACTACACTGGCCGCTGTGCTGTTTGTCGTGGCTTACAACATGGGCGAGTGGAACGAAATCGGAGCCATCCTGAGACTGGACGCGACTGCCATTTCGGTGTGGCTGGTGACGTTTGGACTCACCGTATTTGCCGATCTGACCGTCGCCGTCGGCGTCGGGTTGACGCTGGCCGCACTGCTCTACATTTATCGCGTGGCCGATACCACCACAGTTGTCCCGGTAACAGATGATTACATCCGGGACGGCCTGCCGCACGTTCTGCAAGGGCGCATCCTGCCATCGTATGTGACGCTGCTTCGCATACATGGGCCGTTTCTCTGGGGCACTACGGAAAAGCTGGTTGAAGCGACCGCGAATCTTGAGGCGTTTGCCCCGGTCGTCATTCTGCGCTTGCGCAACATGACAGCCATCGATGCCACCGGTATTCACGCAATTGAGACCTTTGCCAGGCAGTTGCGCACTTCAGGCCGCGCCCTGATTCTGTGCGGGGCCATGGAGCAGCCTTCAAAGCTGCTCCAAGGCACACGCTTCGTTGAGAGTCTCGGAAGCGAAAACATCATGGCCAACATCCAGGCCGCTCTGGATCGAGCCAGAGAGATCAATGCGGAAACTGAGGCGGCCCTAGCCCCGTGAAGTTCCGCGCATGGACGGGCAAAGTTATTTGCCGGCCGCTTCCGTGCTCTTGATAAACGCGGCTACCCGGTCATGAAGCTGTTTGCGGCACTCGTCGCGCACATACACCATGTGGCCTGATTCGTACCAGTCGTACTCGATGTTCTTGGTCAGGGACTTCGGAATGGGCAGATGCTTTTCTTCATACTCCGCCCCGAAAAATGGCGTGGCCACGTCGTAGTACCCGCCATTCAGCATCACTTTCAAACGCGGATTGGTCTTCATCGCGTCGGCCAGATCGCTCGCAACGTTTACCCCAAAAGGATTGTCGCCGTGCTTGAAGTTCCAGTGTGCGCCCTGCCACACGTCGATCTCCGGCAGATAGGTCTGCCCCTCACCGTACTTCAGATCGCGCCGAATGTAGTCGTTCAAAAGAGAGACATAGGCTGACGAAATGGCCGCGCTTTGCGGGTCGTAATCGGCATATTGGCTCAGTGGGTCCAGTGTCGGGCCAGAGAAGCGCGAATCGTATCGGCCGGTCGTCAGGTCCGCGTCGTCGGCGAAGGTCTTCTCGAATTCGCCGCCGGTTACACGCAGATTGGCCTTAGTCAAGTAGGCCACCGGCAAGCCGGTGTAGTCGTGGAGCTTCTCCGCAACCGATTGCTTCTCCGCATCCGTGAGGTCCGTGCCAAGAGCGAGAGCGTGTGAATAGGGGCCAGTGGCGAACTCCTCCACTTCTTTCAGAAAAGGCTCCAGCGCTGCCGGCTGTTGGGGCAGCTTCTTGTGATACCAGGCCGTGGCGGCGTAGGTGGGCAGAGCCAGAATGTACGGCAAGTCCACGCCGGGGTTGGTACTTGCAGCGTCGATAAAGACGCTGAAGTTCAAGATCTGCGAGAGCAGAATCACGCCGTTCAGGTCGATTGATTTCCGATCCCCCAGCATCTTGGCGAGCACTGCCGAACGGGTGGTGCCGTAGCTCTCCCCGAAAATGTATTTGGGCGAGTTCCAGCGGTTGTATTTAGCGATGAAGCGGGCGATGAAGCGTGTAAATGCGCCGCCGTCCTCATCTACGCCCCAGAAAGCTTTCTCGGCATCCTTGCCGATGAGCCGGCCAAAGCCTGTGCCCGGCGCGTCAATGAATACCAGGTCGCTTGTATCGAGCAATGAGTTGGGATTGTCCAGCAGCTTGTAGGGTGCCGCAGGCTGATGCTGGTCGCCGTCGGTTTCCACATATTTCGGCCCCAGCGAGCCCATGTGCAGCCACACAGTCGAACTACCAGGGCCACCGTTGTAGAAAAACGTAATGGGACGGTCCTCGGCCTTGGCGTCTTTCTTGAAGTAGGCCACGTAAAACATGCGTGCCACAGGCGGCGCATCTGCTGGCTCCTTTGGCTCGGAGAGGGCAAGCTGAGTGCCCGGCAGCGGTTTTCCGTCGTTGCCGAGTTGCGCGTCCTGTGCGTCGGTGGCGCCCACAGTCACGGTGCCGGCGATGGCGTTATACGCAATGTGCTGTCCGCCGGCATCCACTTCGCCCTGCGTCGTCACGTCGGGCGAACCTGGCTCAGAAGACTTCTCTGGAGCGGAGGGCTTTTCGGCCGGCTTGTCTTTCTGTGCGATAACCGGACTGGCGAACAGGGCCAGGGCAACCGCAAACACGAAGGCCGTAAGACGAGAGGCTGAATCCACGTAGGAATCTCCGGGAGGGAAGTTGAGTCAAGAATCAGTATAGGAACTGTCCGCGGGTGCACGCGGTGAAATGTGACCGCCCGAAGAAATAATGGGACGGAACGCACGCCATTTGCCTGCGTTCTCGGTTACAGGCCCGCGACAGGCTATCGTTATTTCTGAGGCTTGTCGAAGGGCTGCTTCACAGTGATGCGCGGCCGATTTTCAGCCTGAAGCTGCTTGCTGACCACTTCGACTTCGCGAAAAACGCGAAGAAGGTTGCCGCCGAGAATCTTGCGGCAATCTTCGGCAGAGTAACCCCGTTCCATCAGCGCCGCGGTGATTTTCGGCAGGTCGGCCGGAGAGTCGAGGCCCTGCGGCAACTGCCCGTCGACGCCGTCGAAGTCAGAGCCAAGGCCGACATGGTCAACGCCCGCGACCTTGGCGATGTGGTCGATTTGGTCGATGAGCATCGACAACGGCGGCCGAGGAATGCGATCGGCAAACTGCCGCTCCAGCTTGTCGATCTCAGGCTGCGGCGCTTCCTTTCCTTCAGCCTTGTACTTGTCCTTCAAATCCTGGACGGCCTTATCGACTTCGGGCTTCTGCGCCTTTGCTGCGTCGCGATACGCCTGCGAGATAAATCCGGAGAAGAAGTTCACCTGCACAACTCCACCTTTGGAATCGGGGCCGCCGGAATTGGCCACGGCGCGCAGCATGTCGTCGGTCATGTTGCGGGGAGCGTCGCACAGCGCTCGTGCGCCGGAGTGCGATGCGATGACGGGCGCGCGCGTGATCACCAGGGTGCGATAGAAGGTGCGGTCGGAGACGTGCGAGATATCCACCATCATGCCGAGGCGGTTCATCTCGTAGACCACGTCTTTGCCGAATTCGGTGAGGCCCTCTTTGGTGTGCGGGATCGTCTTGTCGTCGATGTCGCCGGAACTGTCGGCCCAGCTATTCGAATTGGACCAGGTGAGGGTCATATAGCGTACGCCGAGCGCGTAGTAGATCGCGGAGCAGGGCCAGCGAGTCCTCAATGGAGTGCCCGCCTTCAATGCCCATCAGAGCGGCGAGCTTGTGCTCGCGATGGGCCAGTTCGATGCCTTCGTGGCGAAGTGACAAGCATGATCTGGTCGGGATGTTTCGCGACCTGTTCCTTGACCGAATCGATGAGGATCAGCGTGCGGCGGGCGAAGTGGCCCTGGTTGACGGCGGGATCGACCCAGATGGAGAAGAACTCCGCGCCGAGATTGCCCTTTCGGGCTGATTCCAGATTGAAATTGCCGTTTCCGAGCGGATCGCTCAGGTCGAAGCCTTCATCGACAAAGCGCTGCGGCGTGTCGGCGTGCGTGTCAATCACAATGGCGGAGCGCTGCACTTGTTCCGGCGTAAGTTTTCTAGTCGTTTTTGGGGAAGTCCTGGCGACCGGGCGGTTTTGGGCGCAGAGCAGTGCCGGAATGCACAGGAATAATGAAGTTGTCAGAACAATCGGGGCAGGAATCCGCATAGGCTTGAAAAAAGTGTATACCGGGAGACGCGGCGAGAGACCACCTGCTTAACTACAACGACGAGAGCAAATCTGAGACTGCCGCGATGGCTGGACGAGCTGGCTTAGCGGACGCCGAAACGCTCCATGGGGGTCGGCACTTCCGCGTCGGCGGGGTCGCGCGGGTCCACGACAAAGACGTCGGTTGCCTTGTGCCACTGACCCATCTGCTCCACGCCTCCGCCGTCGATGGCGATCTTGTAGGCCTTGAGGCCGTCGTCACCAGTTGCGCGCGCGAGGACGTAGCCGTCGTAGGCAATTCCTTTATCCGAGATGACCATAACTTCCTGACCCACCTTGAACATGGAAAGTCCTCCTTGTTGCGGTTTCTCACAGGCTAACCTAGTTGTGCAAACTTCTTCACTTTAATTTATGGGTATTTGGGGCCCACGGTAACGCCTGTTACAGGACGCGAAAGATGATCACTGGCAGAATCTGATGATCGCAGCGTGGCGGGAATTGCTCTCTGTAGACGGGGGATTAGAGCGTGAGAATCTGTTCAAAGGTCTGCCGGGCGGCGCGGCAATTGACGGGACGCGGGAGAATCCTCCAGTCTAGCGTCGCCCGAAGTTTCTCATGTAGATGGGCGAGGCCGCCTTGGGCTGCACTTGGGAATCCATTACGAAGACGTCGCCTGCCTTGTGCCATTGACCCAATTGCGTCAGACCGCCTCCCTCGAGCGCGATTTTGTAAGCCTTTTGGCCGTCATCGCCGGTGGCTCGAGCCATGACAACTCCGTTATAAGCGACTCCCTTATCGGTGATGACCGTAACTTCCTGACCGACGTCATACATAGCGACATTCCTCCACGGTTATTTAAGCTGCCCTGATTGGTTGGTTGCACAAACGTTGCCCAAAGGTTGGTCGTGCCTTCACCGTGTTTTTGCGATGACCGAAGAAAACCTTGGCGCAGAAAAGGTTGACCGGGGTACAATCGCGGACACTTCCGGGTCCCCAGGGGACTCGCGCAAGGAGTCCAGAAAGGCATGTGACATGGCTGATTTGAGAAGGCGCTGGCTAGCCGGGGGAGCTTGCTTCGTAATCTTTTTTGCGGTTCAGTCGGGCTGGGCAACGGAAGCGCCGGCTGACCCCTGCTCACTGCTGCCGTCCGCTGCGGTGAGCAAGTCCCTGGGACAAAACTACGGCGCAGCGCAAAAAAGCGTCGCTCCACGGCCTTATAAAAACTCGGTTACGGGGACCGACTGCACCTATTCGCCGGACCGCGCAGGCAAGGATCTCCTGTTCAGGGTGTATTTCGATGCGTCGGCGGCTGATGCGACGGGGTTGTTTGCGAAGCTGAAGATCTTCTACAGCCCGCCGACGGCGGTGCCCGGTATCGCAGATGAGGCGTATTCCGATCCGCGGCACGGTCTGCATGTGCGCAAGGGGAATGTCCGCTTCTTTCTCAGCCTGGGCAATGGGGACGATTTCACGCCTGCAAATCAGGCACAGCTTACCAACCTTGCCGGCCAGATCGCCGGGCAACTCTAGGCGCACCGATTCGGGTGCTGACTGAGAGAGCCTGGGACCCGGCCACGCGAGGGATTAGCGGTGGTGCTCGTTGGCCTCTTCGGCCGCGGCCTTGAGTTCTTCATTTGCGTGAGCCAGAAGCTCCTTGGCTTTGGCGGCATGGCCGCCCATGTCGTATTCGTTGGCCTGCTGCGCGGCGTCGACGCGGCCGATGGCCTGGTCGACAAGGCGTTGCGCGGCGGCGAGATTGGGATGGCGATGGGGATTCACGTTCTGGGCGACGGTGACGCCGCCTGTGATGAGAGCGAGGCACAAAGCTGCACCCAGGGTTAGCTTGCGAAAGTTCATTCAGATTTCCTCCGGGAACAACCTAAAGACTGACGTGAAGGCTTTGCAACAGAAAAGACCCTGTGCGGGGTAACCTTCGTTATGACCGCTTCGCCGTGGATCTGAGTTCTTCGAGGCTGAACAGCGCGGACTTTGCGGCATCGAATAGGATTGGGTACGGCGAAAGTCAAGCACGCAGAGGAGAGGCGATGGCTAATCGAGCGCCGTTGAAGTACACGATTTATATCGCCGCCACGCCGGAAAAGGTGTGGGAAGGGTTTACTTCGAAGGAGTCGAACCGCGTGATCTTTATGGGCGCGGAGATTCAGGCGGATTTCAAGCCCGGCGGAAAGATCGCGTGGATGGGGCCTGGGAAAGACGGCAAGATCATTCCATATGTTTACGGAGAGATTTTGCGAAGCGAGCCGCCCAATGTTCTTCAGTACACTTTTGCAACGGCGCAGAGCGAACGCAGTTCGCGGGCGATGATCGAGCTGACGCCCGAGACCGAAGCGACCAAAGTGGTTGTGACGCACGACCAATGGGCCGATGACGACGCCAACTACGACTTCTGTGCAGATGGGTGGCCGCGCATTCTCTCGCGGCTCAAGACACTGATCGAGACCGGAAAAACGTTCAAGCCGCACTGATTTTGAGACCTGGGAAAGTATGAACTCAAAGCACGAAATCAACCTGTCAGAAACCTAAAGGTTGACGGGAGTGCCTCCCCAGTCATTCGGATCCACGTCGGCGATGGTCTGGGTGAAATCCCAGCGATGGCCGGCGAAGTCTTCTGCGTTGTACTGGCGCTCGCCGTACATGTGGTCGACGGGTTCGGTAAGGATGCGCGCCCCTTGTTGACGTGCCCGCTCGCAATGAGCGAGGGCATCTTCGATCCGAACCTGCGTGATGTGCGAGCCGTTCGGTTTGACCTGGCCTTCCGCGATCGTGATGCATCCGTCGCCGGCCTTCATCTGAATGCGGTGATTGGCGATGCGCAGGCGGACCGTGAATCCGAACGCCGCCGAGAGCCAGTCCGCCGCGGCGCCGGGATCAGGGTAGATGAGGACGGGGATGACGGTGCAGGGCGGGACGGAACGGTTGAAGCGCACGGCGGCCTCCTGTGGGCGGAACTTTCGTCGACAGGGTAACAGGCCGGTTTGTGAATTGCTCGCGCTTTTATCGCTTATCGAGTACGGCTACGACGTTATATTTTTCGGATTCGATTTTCTTGCCGTCCGGGCCAACCGGCCATTCGAGCCTGGCGGTCGTGCCTTTGAATTCCGCCGCGACGCGCTCAACCAGCGGCATGCCGCAGCTGCGTCGGACGATATAGGTCCGAGTGGAAGAATACTTGTTGAGGCAATTCACGACCACGACTCGTCCGTCGGACAACCGTAGCGACAACGTAGTGCCGACGACGTTATAGGAGACCGGGGTCATGCCCGTTTTGGCCTGGGGCGGATCGTAGCATTCGGCATTTCCCAGTTCTGCGGCACAGTCCGGGCTGTCGGGGTTGGAATAGCCGGGGATCAAGGCACGGTAATAGGAATCGCTGTTCTGCCGGTAAAGTACGGTTGCTTCCCACTGTTGCGCCGAGACCGGGCGAATGCAGGAGATAAAACAACCGATTGCTATAGAGATAGCCACCCATTTGGAATTGCTCATGAGCGCGTCCTTTATTTAGCTGTTAAATAGCTGTTTTTCAGAGTGTACGGGTGGTTTGGGAATTCTGATAGGGGAGAATTGCGAAGACGGCTCTCCGAGGTAACGTGCAGCATCTTTGAGGACTGATCCCTGACCTTTCATCCCTGGCAGCTGATCCCCGAGCGACGACCCCAATCCCAGCAAATGGCGATCTGTCAAAAACAAAACTGTCTCACTGCAAAGGTGCGCCTCAATCACATGTCAACTGCTGCGCGCCAAACTTTCCTCCCAACCCTCTCATTCCATACCCCGAAATCTCCAGGTCCAATTTGCGTGTTAATTCACGCAACAGTCCACACTAGGAAATGGAGAACCTACCATGCCCGAGCAACTCGAAGACACATTCGAATCGAATCCAGAAGAAACACCCACCTCCAACCCGATCAATTCCGCAGTCGCTCGCTGTAACGACGCGTGGGAACGAACCTATAAGGCTTCCCTGGCGGTCGAAAAGCACCGGGTCGCCGCCCTCATGGTTGCCAACCGGGCCTACTGTCGGGCCATGCCGCCGCTCTCCGGTGCTCAGAATATTCGCGACTTCATTGCCTGCGTCGCCGATGGAATGTTGATCAACGTCATCCACGAAAAGAGCGCCTCCAAGCTCCTCTACGCCGCACAAATGGCGCATAACACGCTCCCAAAGCGCCCTCCAAGAGCCAAAAAGCCTTCCGCATGAGATATTTACGTGCGCTTTTGCACCCCCCCACCCCCCCTGCTTCTCTTTCCCTACGCCGCGTGGCGCACGAACGTTTTCGCGGGTGCCTGGCTTCGCCACCGGGGCCCCCGCGAACAGGTCTTCGTTCGTGGGGTGGTCCACCGGGGCCCCCGCGAACAGGTCTTCGTTCGTGGGGTGGTCCACCGGGGCCCCCGCGAACAGGTCTTCGTTCGTGGGGTGGTCCACCGGGGCCCCCGCGAACAGGTCTTCGTTCGTGGGGTGGTCCACCGGGGCCCCCGCGAACAGGTCTTCGTTCGTGGGGTGGTCCGGGGTGGGAAAGCACGAACCTTGTCCGTGCTGGATTCGCAGTTACGCGAATTTCAAAAAACGAGTCGTGGAAGCACCGTCTTCGTCTCGCGAAAACCCGGATATAATTGCGCGCATGTTCCGCATGTTCGGATGGAAAGCCTGTTTGATGTTCGTGTGCACGGGCACCGTATATGCTGCCGTGAAGCACATCCCGATTCGATCGGGTGTGGTGTTGAAACCGGGCGTAGCGTACACGGCTGAAGTTGAAAGTACCAAACCCGTGGAAATTGGCTGGACGGCCGTTCAAGCGAAGCGGTGCACCATGGATTGCGTGCAGATGACGCTCACGAGCGGAAACTGGCACCAGCCATTCGCGGCGGCGCTGGGAGCCGAAGGGAATTACACGCCCACCGATGGGAAAATCGTAGTGGAGTACAAGAACGTTTCGCAGGAACCGGTCACGATTGACGTATTCCGCGTGGAGCGGACCTGCGATGCCGAGGCCTGCAAGCTTTTCGACAGTAGCCAGAAGGGCCGCTTGCTGGTGTTCAAGGTGGCCGAATTCAAATCGATCACGAACAGCGCCGATGGGTCCTACTCCACGATCTCAGGTGTCGTCGAGAGCGGGCGCGCCTTCCGCATCCGTGCGGTGTGGTGGACGGACCAAAAAGGCGGGGGATTCATGGGGTGCCCGCGTTTCATCAAGGGATATGTAGACAACCACACACCCAAGGAGCGGTATAGCCCCTACATCCTTTCAGGGATGAATGTGGGCGACGCGAACAATATCGTTCTGAAGTCGATCGATGACTGCGTGCCGTTAGCGCCTCACTTCGGCGTTCTGGAGCAGAACGTCTTTAAGTAGAGGAGTGCCGACGACGTTGGGCCCGCAACTGAAGTATCTTTGCTTGTCACGCGCCGATTTATAAAAGAGGGACTGGGGACATCCGGGTTCTAACCTTAGGACCTGGGTGAACGAATGATTCCCATGTTACGCGGCGTGTTCCGGTTCCGGGTCAAGGCCGGTATGTCTTGGGGGGTGGCCCGGGTCGCCAACACTACAATCAGGGTGCCCCAGGTCCCGCTTCTGGGACCTGGGATGACAATGCTCCCGACGCCAGCCCGTCCAGAAGGACTCGATCTCGACTGTCCCTTCCATTCCTGTCGAGTAATGCCGGAAGCTTGACCATGGCCAATCTTCCGGTTTGTTGACAAGGCCGCGAGCGACTGGATTGCGGTGTATGTATCGGAGCTTCTCAACCCGCTTTTCCTCTGTAAATACATTGAAGTCGTAATACCGCGCCTGCCAGAAAGGGCGCTCGCGGCTGCGGAGCGTCACCGACAATTTGACTGACTTGATGACTTGGTCAAGGGCGCCGACTGCTGGTTCATTGACGAGAAGATGGACGTGCTCTGGCATGACAACGTAGCCGGCAATAACAAACTTATATTTCTGCCGGATTTTTCGAGAGCGGATTCGAAGAGGTCTCTGGTTTCAGGGGCGGCCAGATAGGGCAGGCGATGGTAACAACTGAATGTGAGGAAATGCATCTCGCCGGTATTCTGGTGACGAACGAGCCCTTCGGTCATGGACTGAGAATAAATCTCGCCGGAAGGTTGGTGGATTCCCGGGTCCGAAAATCCGGACCTGGGGCACCCAGATTCGTGGGAGAAAAGAAACGTGCTCCATTTCCACAGCGGTGGACACCGGAGTTGACGCAGTCACTAGAATGAATGATAGACATGGCTGAATTTACGCATTTGCATTTGCATACGGAATACTCCCTCCTGGATGGGGCATGCGACGTACACAAGCTTGTGGACCGGGTGGCGGCGCTGGGGCAGAAGTCGGTCGCGATGACGGACCACGGGAATATCTATGGGGCGGTGCACTTTTTCAACGCCGCGAAGGCCAAGGGAATCAAGCCGATCCTGGGGTGCGAGCTCTACATATGCAGGGGCGCGGACCATCGTGCGGAAGTTGTCAGGCAGCCCAGCGAGATGGACTCATCGAACGGACATCGGCCCTCTGAATACCACCACCTCCTGGTGCTGGCGGAGAACGAAGAGGGATATCGCAACCTGATCCGGCTGACCAGCGAGGCGAGCCTGCATGGGTTCTATCGCAAGCCGCGGGTGAGCAAGAAATATCTTGCGGAAAATGCAAAAGGGCTAATCGGGTTTTCGGGGTGCCTGAGCGGAGAGGTCTGCGAAGAACTGATGGCAGGCCATTACGAGAAGGCCAAGGGAGCTGCCCTTGAATACCAGGACATATTCGGGCGCGGGAACTTCTACCTGGAGCTTCAGGACCAGGGATTGGAGGCGGAGCGGAGGATTCAATCAGACCTTTTCCGGCTGGAGAAGGAACTTGCGATTCCGATGGTGCTGACCAATGATTCGCACTACCTATGCGGTGAGGACTCGCATGCGCACGATGTGATGCTGTGTGTGCAGACGGCCTCGAAGATCCACGATGCGGACCGGATGCGCTTTGACTCTGACCAGTTTTTTGTGAAGAGCGCTGAGGAGATGGGGCGGCTGTTTCCCGATGCGCCAGGCGTCGCGGCACGGACGATGGAGATTGCGGAACGGTGCAACTTCAAACTGCATCCGGTGGACAACCCGTTTCCGGAGTTTGCGGTACCGACGGGGCACACGATCGACAGCTACTTCGAGCAGGTCTGCCGCGAGGGGCTGAAGAAGCGCCTGGATACGGCGGTGCGGCAGCTTGGGTTGCGCGGCGTGCAGCGCGTGCCGGTGCATGAATACGAATCGCGCCTGAACTTTGAAATCGGCATCATCAAGCAGATGTCCTACTCAGGGTACTTCCTGATTGTTTGGGACTTCATCAAGTATGCGCGGGATCATGGCATCCCTGTTGGCCCGGGGCGCGGCTCAGCGACCGGTTCGCTGGTGGCGTACGCCATGGAGATCACGAACATCGATCCCATGCAGAATGTGCTGCTGTTCGAGAGGTTTTTGAATCCGGAACGCGTCACGATGCCGGATATCGATGTGGACTTTTGCCAGAACCGGCGCGGTGAAGTGATTGAATATGTGACGCGCAAATACGGACGCGAGCAGGTTGCGCAGATTATCACGTTCAATACCATGGCGGCTAAGGCGTCGATCAAGGACTGCGGACGCGCGATGGACATGCCGTATGGCGACGTGGACCGCATTGCCAAGCTGGTGCCGCCGACGGTGGGGATGACCCTGGAGAAGGCGTTGGAGGAGTCGCCCGATCTGCGCAAGGCGTATGACAACGACAAGCAGGTGCGCGAACTGATTGACACGGCGCGCAAGCTGGAAGGACTGGTGCGCGGGGCAGGTGTGCATGCGTCCGCTGTGGTCATTGCGCCTCGTCCGCTGACCGAGCTTGTGCCGCTGAACCGGACGAAGAACGACGAAATCGTCACGGCCTATGACATGAAGGCTGTCGAAAAGATGGGCCTGTTGAAGATGGACTTCCTGGGTCTGGCGACGCTGACGGTGATTGACGATTGCGTAAAGCTGATTGAGCAGGCGCGCGGCGAGAAGCTGGATATCGAGATGGTTCCCCTGGATGATGCGGAGACGTTCAAGCGGGTATTTCACACCGCGCTGACGTCGGGAGTGTTTCAGTTTGAGTCGAGCGGGATGCGGGACATTTTGCGCCGATACAAGCCGGATACGGTAGAGGAATTGACGGCGCTAAATGCCCTCTACCGGCCGGGTCCGATGGACATGATCGACGACTTTGTCGAGCGCAAGTGGGGGCGCCGCAAGGTAGAGTTTCTGCTGCCTGAGCTTGAAGGAATCTTGAAGGACTCGCTGGGTGTGATTGTTTACCAGGAGCAGGTGATGCGGATCGCCAACGTGCTGGCGAGCTACAGCCTGGGCGAGGCAGACCTGCTGCGGCGCGCGATGGGAAAAAAGGATCCCAAGGCGATGGCCGAGCAGCGCGACCGCTTTATGAACGGCGCGGCGGCACTGGGGCATCCCAAGGCGGCGGTGGGGGAGATCTTCGACCAGATGGCGAAGTTCTCAGGATACGGGTTCAACAAGTCGCACTCCGCGGCCTATGCACAGGTGGCTTACCAGACGGCGTATTTGAAGACACATTATCCGGTGGAGTTTATGGCGGCGCTGCTGACAAGTGAAACGTCGAAGCCGGAGAACGTGGTGAAGTACATCGGCGAATGCAAGGAGATGGGGATCGCCGTAGAGCCGCCGGATGTTCAGGTGAGCGGGTCGCAGTTCACGCCGTATATTGCGCCAGAGGGGCAGGCGATTCGGTTTGGATTGGCGGCGGTGAAGAATGTGGGCGGCAACGCGATTGATTCGATCATCAAGGCACGTGCCGAGGTGGGCGGGCGGTTCTCGAGCTTCTGGGAGTTTTGCGAGAAGGCCGATTTGCGAGTGATGAACAAGCGGGTGATCGAATCGCTGATCAAAGCAGGCGCGCTCGATTCGCTGGGGAAACGTGGACAGCTTTTCAACGCAGTGGACAAGGCGATGGAAAGGGCGGTCAAAGCGCAGCGCGATGCGGCGCAGGGACAATCGGGATTGTTTGGGATTTTCGACGAAGGCCCGGCGCATGGGCGCGATGGCGGGCGCAACGGAGATGATTTGCCGCGCGTGCCCGATTGGGAAGAGGGCGAACGGCTGGCCAATGAGAAAGAGGTGCTGGGGTTCTTTGTATCGGGGCATCCGCTGGACAAGTATGCGGAGAAGATTCGCAATTTGACGGGCGTGATTTCAGTGGCCGAAGCGCTTGAACGCAAGCCACCGGAGAAACGCTGGGGAGCGCAGACGGACCCGGCTGACGAGATCCTGGTGGCGGGAATGATTCATGGGCTGCGCGTGCAGAAGAGCCGGCGCGACCAGAAGCTTTACGCGCAGGCGGCTCTGGAAGACGCGACCGGCAAGATTGAGCTGATCTGCTTTTCGCGGGAGTACGAACGGCTGGCAGGGGTGCTGAAGATTGAGGCGCCAGTGCTGATTCGCGGAGTGCTGATGGGCGAAGAGGATGCAGCGCCGAAGATTTCAATCAGTTCGATTCAGTCGCTCGAAGAAGTGCAGGTAAAGCTGCCGGGCGGAGTTCGGATTCGCATCAATATAGAGGTCGCTACTGAAGAACTGCTGGCGGCATTGAAGAGTGCGGCCGATGCGGCACCCGGACCGGGCAAAGTGATGATTCATCTTAAGAAGAACGGTGAGTATGAGGTGATTCTGGAGCCCGAGGGGATGAACGTAGCGGCCGACCGCGGCTGGGTAGAGCGCGTGGAGGCACTGTTGGGCAAGGGCTCGGTGCAAGGGGTCGTGTAACCGGTGCTAAAGGCCTTTGGCTGTTAGGCGATTTCCGAGGCTGAAGGCACATGCCTCCTCTGAACGATGAGAGCCGATTGCCGCCGGCTCGATACGAAGATCTTTATATCTTAGGGAACGATAACGGCTGATCCATCTTCGGTTTCGTGCTTCACGGCTTCGAGTGCCCTGTTGGCCTCTTCGAGGGGGAACGTGACGATGCGGGGACGGAAGTCGAGGCTGTACGCCAATGCGATGAAATCATGCGCATCCTGGCGAGTCATGTTGGCGACGCTGCGGATCTGGCGTTCTCCCCAAAGCAACTTGTCGTAATCGAAGGCCGGCATCTGGTCGAGGTGGATGGCATTGATGGCGACCACTCCGCCTTTGCGCAGAGAAGACAGAGCGCTGAGGACGACCTTGCCGCTGGGAGCGAAGGTGATGGCGCGATCGAGTTCGACGGGGGGCTTCGTGTCTTCAGCGCCGACCCACGTGGCACCCAGTGACTCGGCGGCCTTGCGATGCGATGCGCCGCGCGTGACAACGTAGACTTCGCAATCCAAGTACTGGAGAACGCGAATCACGAGAGAAGCCGAGCTGCCAAATCCGAAGAGGCCGACACGTTCCCCGTGCTGCACCCCGGCGACGCGAAGGCTGCGGAAGCCGATGATGCCGGCGCAGAGCAAAGGGGCAATGTGGGAGCTGTCGGGGCCGGGTGGCAAGGGGATGGTGAAGTCGGCGCGGACGGATGCATATTCCGCATAGCCGCCGTTTACGGAGTAGCCGGTAAACGTGGGATGGTCGCAGAGGTTCTCCATGCCGTGTTTGCAGAACCAGCAATCGCCGTCGACGCCGCCCATCCAGGAGACGCCGACGCGGGTTCCCAACGGCAATTCGGCCGTGGCTCCATCAGCCACCTCGCCGACGATTTGATGGCCGGGAATGATGCGGGGCTGAATTGGCGACAGATCGCCTTCGACGATGTGGAGATCGGTGCGGCAAACGCCACAGGCGATGACTTTGAGATAAGGACGTGCCCGGTCTGGGGTTCAGGCCGTGGGAGATCCTCTATCGAAAGCCAATGTCCTGAAGTCGTCGACCCGTGGGAGAAAACGGCTGCTTTCATGGCGCCTCCTCTCTGACAACAAGCGTAAACCGAAGGGGTGGTTGCATTGGCGGGCGTGGAGTGGGTGAGGAGATCAACTCTCCTTGCATTTTGAATTTAGCCTTTGCCCGATTCTTCAGGTTTGCAAGCTCCATTGTTTGGGCAGGCATTTCGAAGTGGCTACCTTGCCTTAGAGCAATCGTAAAATGGGCGATTTCATGCCGCTTGTTCTTTTTGACAGATGCGGAAGATCGGGCAGCGAGTTGCAATTGAAGCGGCTGAGGCTTAGCGTGAGGCGACTGAGAATCGGCGCACGAGACAGGCAACGCGCGCCGTTAGCATACCGTCTTAACAAGCTGCGGGCAGAATGGTCCGGAAATTATTCCTGACGGGTGGCACTCGTGAAGGAGTTAGTGATTCGTTTCGTTATCGGAGGTTTCATCGTTTCTGCATTCGCAATGCTCGGCGACCTCTTTCGACCGAAGAGTTTTGCCGGACTTTTCGGCGCTGCTCCATCCATTGCGTTGGCTACGCTTGGATTGACCATTGCCGCGAACGGAAAGACCTATGCGGCAATTGAGGCTCGTTCCATGCTGGCTGGGGCAATCGCGTTCTTCATCTATGCTTCGGCGGTGAGCAGGCTCATGATGAGCCGCAAATCGCCTGCGCTCTCGACGACGATTGCGCTGATGCCTGCATGGCTGGCGAGCGTTGCAGTGCTGTGGTTTGCCTGGTGGCGGCGATAAGCAAGGAGGTTGCAACGAGAATCGAGATCGATCTTGACGCGATACGCCGAACGCAATGGGGGGAATATGCGGTCCGTTTCCTCTTCGGCGGAACGGTTACTGCTATCACCGGATTGATTGCAAAGAAATTCGGACCTGGGATTGCGGGATTGTTTCTTGCGTTCCCCGCAATACTGCCGGCGAGCGCAACACTGATTGAGAAGCACGAGAAGCAAAAAAGACAGCGCGCCGGGTTCGACGGCACATCACGAGGCAGAGCCATTGCGAGTGTGGATGCCGCAGGCGCGGCGATGGGAAGCGTGGGCTTGATGGCATTTGCCGCGATTGTGTGGCAACTGCTGCCCGGGCATCCCGCGGGGATTGTTCTGGTAATTGCAGCGATTGCCTGGTTCGGAGTTTCGTTCGCCGTATGGTGGCTCCGCAAGATCATTTGAATGACCAGCTCTCGTCACAGAGAACGAGACCGGAAGCTATGCGCTGAGCCGGACGGCGTTGATGATTACAGGCTCAGCAAGTTTTACGGGCTGACGCGCGTGGCCCATGCGGTGCTCAGCCGCTTCGAGGTAAGTTTTCCGCAACCGTGAGGCGACGGAGAGCGCGTTCGCAAGCTTCTGTTTCACGATGGAAGCAATCTGTTTGCGCAGGGGGCAGTCGCCGCCTCGATGAGAGATGACCCTTTCTGATCTCGCTCTAAGATCGCTCCAGTCGTGCCATTCGCCTATGGCATCTTTTGTCTTGCTTAGAGCGTCGAGATAAGCGGAGTCCGAATTGCCCGCCAGCTTGAGCACGTAAATGAGCTGCTTGACCTGGAGACGAAAAGCGTGCAGATTGGTGGCTTCAAGCCTCGGGTAGTCTGCCAGCTCGGTTGAAATCTCGAGCGCCGTTGCCATTGCATGTCTCTCCCATTCCTTGCTCTCGACAGTGCCAAGCTTTAATGTCTCGCAATGTTGCCGAATGAGAGCCAGGTACCGCTTCAAATTACGGCGCGCCCGCTTTCGGTGTTTGGCAATTATCTTGTGAAGTTTTCGGGCAGAGCGCACCCGTCGCGAGCCGAGATGCTTGAGCAATTGAGTGAAGCATTTATCCGGCGCATCCTTCGCGAGTGTCGAAGCTAATCGGGTGAGCACGTCCATGTCGCGCACCGCGCCAGCTTCCCCTCGAATCGGAACGATTGTCTCAGCGAGGCGCCGACCGACCTTCTCCCCGTCAAGCCTGAGCGCAACGATGCTGGCTTCGAGACGGCGGCCCTGAGTGCGAATGTCGTGCACCAGGTCAGGAGAAGGTTTCCGCGGCGCGTTTTTCAACGCCTTGCGAAGCTTGCGAACGGGGTTTGTCAGCGTTTTGGCGTCCAGCGACATGCTGTTTGAGATGGCTGGCTCCGCATTGGGGTTGCCGTTTGCTGGCGCGGATCGGAGCCCTGTTGAGTTTGTCTGGGGGATTCTGAAGAATTCAGATATTGTTTTGGATTTCAGGGAATGGAAGCTGCGACGTTGCGCTTTGACTGCTTAGTGCCTGCAGCCACGCGCGTATTTCGTCCCGCAGCGGCGCGACGGCGATTCCGCCAAAGGAAGGGGGCAATGGCTCGAGGCGACGCAGTGCGTTCTGCAGCAATGATGCGGCGCCTATGGTGTTTTGCTTTTGAAGGTGGTGGAATGCTGCCGCGGTTTGAATGAGTGATTGCAGGAAAGCCTTCTCAGGATCATCGCATCGCAACCACACGCTTTCCCAGTGCTCGTGTGCGAGGAAGAACTGCTCGGCGCGATAGCATCGGAGACCTTCTGCAAGTTCTCCGCAACTCCAATCGAGGGGCAACTGTTGAGTCATTGGGTTGCGGGGCGCGCCTCTTTGCGCAACTCTCTCTTCAATATCTTTCCCGTGCCGGTCTTAGGCAGACTCTCATGAAATTCAATGTAATGCGGGCACTTGTAGCGCGCCAGGCAAGACCGGCATACTTCGAACAACTCGGCTTCGGTTGCGACGAAGCCTGGTTTCAAGACCACGCATGCCTTGGGCACTTCGCCCCACTTTTCGTGGGGGACGGCGATGACGGCAGCTTCGTAGACGCTGGGATGCGTTCCGAGCGCTTTCTCCAATTCCAGCGACGAAATGTTTTCACCGCCGCTGACAATGATGTCCTTCTCGCGGTCAACGATGAGTATGTAGTGGTCTTCGTCGATCGTGGCCAGGTCGCCAGTGTGGAACCAGCCGCCACGAAAAACATGATCAGTTTCCTCAGGCTGGCGCCAATACCCCTGCATGATGCCGTCGCCCCGGGCTACGACGTGGCCCACGCTTTTGCCGTCGGAAGGCACATCGGCGCCGTCCTTATCCACCACGCGAAGCTCCGCACCGGGAATTGCAAACCCCGCCATCGCTTGACGCGCGTGTCGTTGAACTTCAGTCAACTGCATGTGTGCCTTGAGAGGAGAGAACGTTAACACGGGCGAAGTCTCTGTAAGGCCGTAGCCGGAAATGCAGGCGCATCCAAACTTTTCTTCGACCTCCCGAACGAGAACGGGAGACGAGGCAGCGCCGCCGATGATGACTCTGCGCAGGCTGCTCAAGTCGTACTTTTTTCGTTCGGGAGAGTTGAGCAATGCGGCAGCCATGGTCGGCACCAGGCAGCAACATTGCACGCGCTCGCGTTCGATCAGCCGAAATACTTCGGGCGGTGAAAACTGGTGGATCATCACGTGCGTGCCACCGGCGAGAGTAGTCGTGTGCGCCTTGCCCCATCCATTGGCATGAAAGAGTGGAATGGTGTGGAGCTCCACGGTTTCGCCGGTGACTTGCAGTGCAATGGCGACATTCAACGCATGAAGATAGATATTGCGGTGGGTGAGCATCACGCCTTTAGGATTGGCGGACGTTCCGCTGGTGTAGAACAGCTCGGCCAGGGAGTTTTCCTCAACCTGCCTCACATCGCGTTGATGGATGCTGGCGCTCTCGAGGAGTTCTTCGTAATTCCGGTGCGCCATCCAGCTTGCCTCGGGCTTTGCATCGAGGAGGACGAATGACTCCACCGAGCGAGCCGCCAGTCGAAAGGCTTCCACGGCTGGAAGGAATTGGCTCTCGAAAAAGAGGATCTTCACTTCAGCGTCGTTGAGGATGTAGGCAAGCTCTGGCGGCGCGAGGCGAATGTTCAATGGCAGCAGAACTGCCTCAGCTTCCAATACCCCGTAATAGGCCTCAAGGAGTCGATGGCAGTTGGAACTGAGGAACGCCACGCGATCGCCGGGGTTTATGCCCATCGCGAGGAGGCTGCCACCGAGGCGACCGGCACGCTCAGCGAATTGCCGGTAGGTAAACCGCCGTCCGTCACACACGACCGCGGTGTTGCTGGGAAACTGTTCCTCCGCGTGCCGCAGGCACCGGAGGGGGGTGAGAGGGAGGTTCAACTGATGCTTGCTCCTGTGGTGCCGACGGGCATGGGTAGCTGGTTTGAATTGAACATCAGGGCAAAGTTCACTTCAAACCAGAATTTCCTCTTTCGATTACCGGATCACTATACGCCATGGGCTGTAATGAGGGGAAAAACAGAGGGATTGCAGGATTGATTTTGGCCGTGTGCAGGATAGATTCAGTGCAGATTCAGACCTCAGCAGGACCCGGAGAGAAGCGGATGCTAAGCCGGGTGAGACCACGCAGACCGGCGTTTTGCCGCCACTCCAATTTCTGTTCGGCGAGCGCGGGGTCTAAAAGCCGGCGAAGAAGCGCATTGAAGGCGATCTGGCATTCGACTCGAGCTAGCGGAGCGCCAAAACAGAAATGTGCCGCCCAACCAAACGCAAGATGTCGATTATCAGAACGAAGCAAGTCCAAGCGGTCAGGATCGGGAAACCGGCTCGGATCACGATTTGCGGCAGCGAGCACTGCGACCACTCTTGAACCTTTGCGGATGGTCTTTCCACCCAATTCCACGTTATCCGGTGCAATCCGCGCCGTGTGTTGCACAGGCGATTCGTAACGCAGCAACTCTTCCACAGCCGATGCTGTGATTTCGGGATGCCTGCGCAGTTGTTCGAGAGATGCGGGGTTGCGCATGAGCGTCAAAAAGCCGCTGGCAATCAAGTTGGTTGTAGTCTCATGGCCGCCAATGAGCGTGATGATGGTATTTGCAATGACTTCTTCGTCGGACAGGCGGGCACCATCCACTTCCGCGGTCATCAAGGAAAAAATCAGGCCGTCGGATGGATTCTCGCGCTGCTCCTCCATTCGGGCGGCGATGTAATTCTTCAGATCTTCGAGACTCTTCACAATTTCGCATATGCGATCCGGGTGATGCTGGAAATTGCCGAGGACTTCGGCCAGATCGAGAACCCACGCATGGAGTTGTTCGTGGTCTTCCGTCGGTATACCAAGCAGCCTCGCCGTCACGATTGCGGGCAGGGGATTGGCGAAATCGGCGACCATATCCATCTGCCCATTGGCGATATGCTTATTCAGCAACTCGTCGACGGTGGCCGCTATGGATGAGCGAAGCTCCTCTACCTTTCGCGGCGTGAATGCGGCAGAGCAGATGCTGCGAAGACGCGCGTGCGTGGCGCCATCCATGAACATCATCTGTTTCAGCATAACCTCGGCAAAAGGCTTCATGAACGAGAGCCCCAGCCGATCGAGGTAGGCAGGCGCAGGAGTGCGATCGGCGGAAAAGTTCTTGAGAACGCTCATGACTTCGGAGTAGCTGGTGACGACCCACGCGTGCATGTAGGGGTCCCAATGCACCGGATCGTA
Source organism: uncultured Acidobacteriaceae bacterium (assembly GCA_963800145.1). Taxonomy (GTDB): domain Bacteria; phylum Acidobacteriota; class Terriglobia; order Terriglobales; family Acidobacteriaceae; genus Telmatobacter. The sequence continues at coordinate 2,610,183 of CAWCZX010000003.1, forward strand.
ATTCCGCAAGCCGCGGTATAAGACGTGCGGATCGGAAAGGACCTCCGGACTCAACATGCGGAGGAGGCTGAAATCGTTGCGCTCCTCCTCGGAGGTTGCACTGGTTCCAGAATCGAGTATGGCTGTCTCCTTTATCGACCCGCCTTCTTGTGGCCGCAGAATCTGATCGGGCTGTTCCTTTCAGTCGTCGCGCGGTTATTTTTGCTGAAGAGCAATGTCTAAGCCCATCTCGCGGCTGTTGGAGCATCCCGGTGATCGAGCATTGTTTTGGAAAGAAGATGTGGCATTTTGGTCGCAGCCAAAGGACAGATGATGAGCGATCACGCGGGCGATCTCCTCAACGTTGGGTGAGTCCATCAACTCGCGGTGATAGGCATTTATGTACTCGGTGTGAAGTGTGAAAGGAACCAGAGATCGCCATCCCGCGAGTGAGCTTGCATGAGAAATTCGACCCGAAGCAAGGAGCAAAAGCACCCTGCTGTTGTACCGGTCAGGGCCGTAGGAATAGACAGCGGACTCGATCAATTGTTGAGCCGCGTTAGGATTTGGAATGTTGAGAGATCGCTTCAAGGAGGGGGGTAGATGTTTGACGATTCGCTCATGAAGATAAATCAGGCTTGCTTTCGGGCCTAGCCACTCCGCTCTTTTCATCAAGTACCGGAAGTATGTCCACTTCGCAGAGAGCGAGTTGCGGTTTTCAGCGGAAACCAGATTCGGCGGGTCAATCAGCACCAGGAGATTGACTTCTTGTCCAATGGCCCGTAGCTGTGATGCAATTTCGAAAGCGAGCACTCCGCCAAGACACAGGCCGCCGAGAATGTATGGTCCGTCGGGCTGCGTGATCAATATCTTTGCAGCGAGACAAGAGGCGATGCTTTTGAGAGAGGCCTTTTCGCCGAGAGATGCGACATCGTCTGCGGTGAGGGTGACTGAGAAAAAAGGTTGATCGTCTCCGATAACCCTGGCCAGGTTGGTGTTGAGATAATGAATCCAGAATATTCTGCTACGAGATCCCGAACGCCGCAACGCGAGCACGCCAGGCGGCAGGGTATTTTGAGTTGTGGCGTGTCCCTGGGTCAGTTCCGCCTGGCGGCGGACGGTGGGGTTACTATTGAGCTCGGCAATTGTGATTTCACATCGAAATTCCGATGCGATATTTTTGCGCAGGGCAACAGCCAATTTCGGGTTGCCGCCGAGGGCGTAGAAGTCATCGTCCAATCCAACTGACTGCAAGTCGAGAACTTGCTTCCAAATGTTGGAGAGGCGCACTTCGTCGAGCACTCTGCCGATCAGGATTGCGAGATCGCCGACAGTGGGTGCTTCGAACAACTGATGAACGGCCAGTTTCACACCAAATGCCTCCTCGATGCGGAGCAGGAGTTGCATGGCGAGCAGGGAATGGCCACCGGCCAGAAAGAAATTTTCATCCACCGTGACCGCGTTGTTTTCGAGAAGTTGCCGCACAAGCGTCAGCAGCTTCTCTGCAATGGGCGACGGGTGGGACTTCGCTGACGTTGGCTCGCTTGGATTCAGTTCGGTCGACTTGGCAAGTTCCTTCAGATCAAGTTTTCCATTGGCTGAGAGCGGCATCGTCTGCAATTGAACGAAGGTTGACGGAACCATGTAGTCAGGCAAAGTGTGGAGCAAGTGAGCTCGCAACTCGTTGGTGGTGGGCTCAGGCAGACCTTTTCTAAGTAGAATGCAGGCGACTATCTGTGTCCCTCCTTCCGAAACACGCGTGATTGCAGTGGCGAATTCGATGGCTGGATGGTGGGAGAGAGCAGCGCCGATTTCATCCAACTCGACACGTTGGCCGCGAATTTTTACCTGACGGTCGAGGCGTCCGAGGAAGTGCAAATCCCCATTCGGCATGCGGATGGCGCGATCACCAGTGCGGAACATGCGTGCGTTCGGTGTTGGGCTGAAGGGATCTGGCAGGAAGGATTGTGCGGTGGCCTCATCCAGATTGCGGTAGCCACGGCCAACGCCCGCACCGCCGATGTGGATTTCTCCAGCAAAGCCATCGGGAACCGGCCTGCCGAAGTCATCTAACAGATAGATGCTTGTCTCGCCGATCGGACGACCGATGGGCGGTCGGTCATGCTCTCCGGGTGAAATGACCGCGGAGGTGCTGACGACGCTGCATTCCGTTAGGCCATAGTTGTTGACTACATCGAAGGGGAGATCGTCGGGTGGAGACTTCTGCAACGTGTCGCCACCGGTTAGAAGATAGCGCAGTGCGGTATCTGGAGGCCACGGCATGCAAATCATTGCCTCGGCGTGAACCGTTGGGACGAAACTTATCGTTATGCGTTTGCGGATCAGCCACTGCTGCATCAACTCCGGAGACCGGCGTACGGCATCATCAGGGAGCACAAGGGTTGCGCCTGCACAGAGACTCGGCCAAATCTCCCAGACAGCGGCATCAAACCCAAGTCCCGCGAAATGGCTTGCACGGTCCCAGGGAGTCAAATGGAATGTTTCCCGATGCCACCTGGAGAGATGCGCAAGGTTTGCGTGCGTGATCTCTACGCCCTTGGGAACACCAGTGGAGCCGGAAGTATAGATGACATAGGCCACGCTGTCGGGCGTAACGGTTCTAGAAAGCTTGTGACGAGTCTGTGCAATCGACTCCGCATCTCGGAAAGGATCGATGCCGTCGATGTGGAGTCGAAGCCTATCGAAAAGGGAAGCTCTGGAAACTAAAACAGACGCGCCGGAGTCCTCGATGGCAAAACGCAAACGGGATTCGGGCCAGGATGGATCGAGTGGCACATAGGCCGCTGCCGCTCGCATGGTGCCGAGCGCAGCAACAATTCCTTCGAGCGAGCGATCCAGACAGATAGCGACGGTCCCGCCGGATGCGACGCCGTTCGCAGCAAGGTAGCTCGCAAAAGAATCCGCCTCCCGATGGAGCTTTCCATATGTCAGGTATCGATCATTTTGACTAAGTGCAATTGACTCCCTGTCTATATCACTGAGCCCACAAATCTGTTCGGGAATCAAACTCGCGACGGTTTGTAGTCTCTGCATTATGCATGTCTCTCAAATGGGGAATCGACAATCGCGCTCTTTAACACTAGAGAAACATGATTCTTAGTCCTATCCCTGACTGCTGCCCATCTACCGGCAGAAAACTGCCCGCGGCTCGGAACCAGTTGAACCTGTTTCGGCGCGAGTCGGCTCCGCTAAGTGGTTGCCTGACTGGCAATTTACGCGGGCCTCAAGCGCCGATTCATCCAGCTTTTTGCACGCTCACCATACGCGGCAGCAGTAAACATGAGTCGTTGAGAAAGCGAGTCAGAGGGAGTGCCTGCCGGCCATAGCACTTCGAAATCCGGAGCTCGCCGACTTTGAAATCGAGGCCAACCGCGCAACGAGTTGCCGATATTTTCGCCATGAATCAGCTGCAGCCATTGCGGAGATCGAACAAGGCATCGGATTCTGCCTGCACTGCGGACCTGATCGTGCCGAACGCAACAGACGGTGGTGAATCGTTTTGCTTTTTGCACTTTTTCGATGAGCGACAAAAATGGGTTGGAGTGCCAATACACGTTGTACAGGTGCCCGCGGAAGGACTGAATGCCTACAGGAAATTCAAGAAATTCTCTTTCCTGCTCCTGAAACTCTGACTGCACGGTAGCAAGATGGCCGCTCGCGAGAGCGTCGTCATTATCCAAACGGGTTGTAATCAGATACGGTGTGGGTACCATATCCTCAGCCGCCAAACTACCGGCGATACGCTCATCGGTCAACCAGCCTTCGACATAGATCGTTTTTACTAGAGGCTCGAAAGATGTCATTTTGTCCCGGAACCATTCAGGGCTCTTGGCGTCGCAAAACACGATCCACTGGAATGCCGCTCCGCGCTGCGCGGCCATGGAGGGAAGGCAGTAGCGCTCGAACATAGCCAGTCGAGTTCGCAACCAGGCGGAATCAAGGCGCTTCGCCGATGGGGCATAGCCGACCGCGGTATTGAACCTGGTCAGTACCAGATGAGTGAATTCGTGACTCATGCTTCTGCTCCGTGATTGCATTCGGATGCACGGTAAGGTCGGGTAAGAACAGGCGAAAGCCAATGCGAGAAATGAGATCGCCCAGAGACGTCTCGGCGCCACCCAATAGAACGAACGCAGTTTTCATTTTGAAGGGAACATGGCTTTGCAGAAATGGCAGGGTTCTGCTATTTCTGCCCGCGCTGATCAGTCAGTTGCTGGCAGTGTTCTGCTCTTGATCCACTCGCACCGTGGCTTCAAGATTGACTTGTGAGTAATGAGTACAATCGTGCAGCGCGGCTTTGTGCAAGGAGAACTCATTGTCGACTTCCCCTCTCGTCAGCATCCTGATCAACAACTATAACTACGGCAGATTTCTTCCTGAGGCAATAGACAGTGCACTTTCACAGGCCTATAAGAATATCGAAGTGGTTGTGGTCGATGATGGGTCTACGGATGAATCCCGCGACATTTTGGCTGCTTATGGAAGCAGAGTCATCTCTGTTCTAAAGGAAAACGGCGGGCAGTCGTCGGCGTTTAATGCGGGTTTTGCCCGCAGCCGCGGCGACATTATCTGTTTTCTCGATTCCGACGATATTTTTGCAGCGGAGAAAGTCGCGACCATTTCGGGGGTATTCGAAGAGCATCCCGAAATCGGGTGGTGTTTCGACCGGGTGCGCAAATTTGACGACACTACGGGCCAACAAAGCCCGCTGGTTTCGAACTGGGAAGTTGGTCGAGTAGACGTTCGGCGCGATATGGCTTCAGGTGCGTCGCCTAACATGCCAACGATTACATCCGGCATTTCGATTCGCCGCGAGGTCTTGGCACGGATTCTGCCGATGCCGGAGTTTATCCGCATTACGAGCGATGGATATATCAAACTCAGCGCACTGGCCCTCGCCGAGGGATGGCGAATCGCGGATGAGGTTACTCTGCAGCGAATCCACGGATCGAATCTTTACACGGGTCGAACGTCGGGGAAGAAACAGTTAATGAGCAAGACCGGAGTGTTGACGGGCATCTGCCTTTGGGAGCGTTTTCCTGGACTACAACGATTGGGAGCAAGACTGTTTTCGCGCAATCTCGGCATGTGCTGGATGTCGGGTGGATTCGAGCCCGAATGCAAAGAGCTCACGAGGGCGTTCTGGGCCAAACTTCCCGCACGCGCCAGAACCCGGGTCCTGGTCGAAGCGGCATACTGGAGCGCGCGCGATCTGGTGTTAGGTTGACGCGGCCTCAGATTTGCAGGCGCGGTGCAATCTCCGATGGTGGATAGTGTGAATGCGCATACTGCAGAGACTTAAGCACAGCTCGTTTGCGAGAGACACGGGCCACCTGACGGCCGGCCAGGGACTTCGGCTGCTCATTCAGGCAATTTATTTTGTATTAATCGCCCGCATCCTGGGACCGAGCAATTATGGCGCGTTCGCCGCGATTGTGGCATTGGCTGGTGTGCTCTCGCCATTCTCAGGGCTCGGAACGAGCAATCTTTTTATTAAAAATGTTCGATCCGGAAAGCGCAGCCCTGAACTCTGCTGGGGCAACGGGCTCATGGCAACTGCCGGATCGGGGCTGGCTTTCAGCGTATTGGTGTTTGCAATCGACATTGTGTTTCGTCTGCGCATTCCGCTCGGAGTAGTTGCAGGCGTGTGCTGTTCTGATCTCATTCTGCTGCGAGTGACGGAACTCGCGATGTTTGGGTTTGGAGCGATCGATCGCATGAAGGAGAATGCGATTCAGGCTGTCATCAGCAGTGCTTTGCGGCTCGCGGCAATTGCTCTTCTGGTGCCGTTCGGACACCGTGTCACCCTTCTTATGTGGACCTGGGCATACTTCCTGGCGACGGCGGTGAGCACTGGATATGCGGTGTACCGCGCACATTGCCATTGGGGCAGACCTTACTTTAGCGTTGTCTCTTTGCGGGAGGATGTTCGCGAAGGAATCTACTTCAGCGTCGGAACCGCCGCGGCAACGGTTTATAACGACATCGACAAGGTGATGCTTGGCAGGGCGTCCTTCGCGGCGGTAGGAGTTTACGCGGCTGCCTATCGGATCATCGACGTCAGCATGACGCCGGTGCGTGCGTTGGTCTCTGCCGCGTATCCACGTTTCTTTCGTCTGGGAGTCGACGGGATTCACCCCACTTATAACTATGCTCGTGCGCAGATTGGCCGCGCCTGCATGTACAGCCTCATCTTGGGCCCTGCGCTTTGGTTTGGCGCCCCCTTGTTGCCGCGGATTGTTGGCGCCAGTTATGTAGAGACTGTCCCAGCATTGCGGTGGCTGGTTGTACTGCCGTTTTTGAGAAGCATACATTCGTTCCTGGCGGATTCCCTTTCCGGTGCGGGATTTCAGGGGCTGCGCTCTGCAATACAGGTGGGTGTGGCGTTGGTCAATTTCGGTCTGAATTTGATCATTTTACCGAGATATGGCTGGCTGGGAGCCGCGTGGACCAGCATTGCCTCGGACGGGTTGCTGCTGGTGAGCCTGTGGGTAGCAGTCCAGCATAAGCTGCACCAGGCCGACGAGCTGAAAGCAATGACAGTGGACAGCGCTGCGTAGGCAGTGAAAAGAGAGATGGCAGACCCCTGCCATGGTTGTGTTGCGATTCGGCAGTAATCTGCTCTTGTTCTCAATTCGGCTTGTCTCCAATATCAAAGTAGCGGTAGAGCCTCCAGTTTGATTGGATTCAATCGCGCTCAATTGCGTTAAAGAGGTGCAACTGAATGAGAACAGCTCTCGAGGCGACTTTGCCTGCAAACGATTTATCGATTGCCGACTTGTGGCCGATCTACCTGCGCCGAAAGCATGTCTTTTATCTCATTCTCGCAGTTGTGGTGTTGCCGATCTTGCTGTATTGCTGTGTGGCCACACGGCGCTATGAAGCCAGCGGTACGGTTGAGGTGCAGAATCAGATGGTCGGCGGCATGGAACTGTCGGATGTGTTCAACAGTCAGGAATTATCGACCGACGCGATGACCACTGGCCTTGATCTGCAAACGCAGGCGGACATTCTGGAATCGCAGACGCTCGCGCTGCAGGTGATTCGGGAACTGAATCTTGAACAAAGCGCGGACTTTCAAAGAGAAGGTGTTGTCACGAAGTTGCTGAGCCTGGTCTCTTTCGGAAGAAAACATGCAGTCGTTGATGAACCCGCTCGAAGGGCACGGGATCTTGAGATTTTCAGCAAGAATTTGAAGGTAAAGGTGGAATCGGGAACGCGCCTGATTCACGTCAGCTATCGCTCTGCCGACCCTCTGGTCGCCGCGGCGGTGGTTAACCATCTGATCACCGGGCTTGTCGAATTCAATCTTCAGACGAGGTCTGCGGCCGGAACGCACGCTTCGAAGTGGCTGAGCGGGCAGCTTGGCGAGTTGCGCCAGCAAAGCGAGGACCTGCAATCCAAGGTCGTGAAATTGCAGCAGCAGATGGGTGTGTTCAGCCTTGGCAGTACCGATTCGACCGGTAAAGAGCAGATCTACAGCACCGTGCTGGACCAGGTGCAACAGGATACGGCCGCGCTATCCGCGGCAGAATCGAATCGCATCTTGAAGGGTGCTTTGTACCAGGTGGTGAAGGATGGCAATCCGGAGTTGATCTCCGGGCTGACGGGGAACAACCTGGGCGGCGCTTCCCCCGCTGTGAGCAACTCCCTGGCCGTAATCCAGAGTTTGCGCGAACAGGAAGCGAGCCTGAAGCAGGACATCGCGCACGATTCGGCCAAGTTCGGCGTGAATTATCCGCCCTTGAAGGAAAAGCAAGCTGCGCTGACGGGGCTCGATCAGGCAATCGCAGCAGAGGACTCACGCATTGCGGCACGCGCGAAAAGCGACTACCAGATTGCGGTGAACGCAGAAACAAACACACGCAATCTGTTTGAGCAGGCGCGGCAGAAGGCAGCACAGCTAAATAACAAAGCCATCGAGTTCACGATCGCACAGAAACAGGCTGACGAGTCGCGAGGTCTTTTTGAAGATCTGAGCAAGCGGTTGCAGGAAGCGGGACTTGTGCAGGGTCTGCGACCCTCCAACATCGCCACCGTCGACCCAGGTCAAACTCCATCCAAACCTAGCTTCCCAAACGTCCCGCTGTTCATGGCTGCGGCGGTGGGTGCGGGCCTTTTCTTCGGCAGCGCAGGCGCCATCTTCGCGGATATCGTTGACCGCCGGGTGCAGACGATTGATGAAATCGAGGATGGCGATCTTCCTCTGCTTGGCATCGTGCCTCATCTGACATCAAAGCGGGGCGGATACTCGCTGGAAGATGTAAGTGCATCGCGATCCACATTTCACGAAGCAATGCGTGGGCTGCGGATATCGCTGATGTGGAATAACGTACTGCAGGCACCACGCGTTGTACTTGTGACGAGCGCCCTGGCTGGAGAAGGAAAGAGCACCATCGCCAAAGGGCTTGCGATGGCGATGGCACAGCAGGGACGCAAGGTTTTGCTGATCGAAGCGGATCTCTACCGGCCATGCATGAAGACTGACCTGGACCTGGATAATCGCGGTGGCCTGCGCATGGTCCTACGCGAGGATACCTGCAATCCGGACGACGGCATGGTGACGCCTTTCCCAGTCGCGCTGCCGAATCTCCAGATCTTGCAGGCCGGAGAAGCGCAGATGGAGTCGGCTGATCTGCTGGAGTCAAATCGCATGAACGGCCTGATCAAGTCCTGTCGAGATCGATTTGACACGATCATTCTTGATGGGCCGCCGATCTTGTCCGCGACGGATGCTGTTCCTCTCTCGATGCTGGCGGACACCACGATCTTGGTTGCGCGTGTTGGCCGCACACCGCGCATTGCGCTCAGCCGGGCTTGCAACAAACTCCAAATGCACAAGCGGCATTGCGATGTGCGCGTCGCCCTCAATGCGGTCAAAGCGGATTCATATGCCTTCTACAACTATTACGGGACGAGGCCGGCTCATCCTTCAGAGGAGGAACAGCATGCGAGCGCATAGCTTAATTTTGTTTATTGCCATTAGCTCGAGTTCGATGCTGATGCACGCACAGGAAGGCAACCTACAGATTGGCCCAGGTGATCTGCTTCATGTACAGGTGTTCAACACGCCTGAATTGGAACAGCATCCGAGAGTTTCCGAGTCGGGTGATGCGCAGTTGGAGTTTTTGGGCAATGTGCATTTGAGCGGGATGACGCCGTCAGAGGCGGCAAAGCAGATCGAAGATCAATTGATCTCAAAACAGCTTGTGCTGCATCCACAGGTCACCGTATCGATCGAACAATATGCTACCCAAGCAGTTTCAGTGCTTGGCGAAGTACGTCAGCCTGGCTCGTATCAGATCACCGCACCGAGAACGGTAATCGATATTCTGGCGCTCGCGGGCGGATTGACGCCAGCCGCGGACCGCACGATCACAATTAAACGCCATGGGACTGACGGCGAGAAGATCAGCTACTTCCTGTCGAACAATGCGAATGCTGCACTCGATAAGAACGTGCTTGTCAATCCAGGCGACACGGTGCTGGTGGAGAAAGCCGGAATTGTGTACGTCCTGGGGGACGTGCGCAATCCTGGCGGTTACGTAATGGACGATAATCGCTCGCAGCTCACCGCGCTGCAGATGATCGCCCATGCAGGCGGGTTAAATAAGACCGCCGTCCCAGCCCATGCACGCCTCATTCGGAAGAAACCTGACGGGAGCCTGGATGAGGAAGGTATCCAAATTGCCAAAATGCAGAAGGGAAAGGACCCGGATATTCCTCTCAAGGCGGGGGATATTGTCTACATACCTTTCAGCTATCTCAAAGGGATTGGACTGGGAGCTGCAGGGATCACCGCGTCCGTTGCATCAGCGGCTTTGTATACGTATTAGTGCTGCCGAAGTATGAACTCAATGAAGCCATGCACTCGACCGCTCATCAGTGTTGTCATCCCAACGCGCGGGCGCCCGCAATTGGTGGTGCGGGCCGTCGCGAGCGCCCTGGAGCAAACTGAGCGGAGAATCGAAGTGATCGTGGTGATCGACGGGCCTGATACTTCGACTGAAACTGAGCTGGGTCGGATCGAAGACGGCAGGCTGATTCGAGTGAACGTTGGCGAAAGCGTTGGCGGCGCGGAGGCGAGAAACGTTGGTATACGGGCTGCGCGGGGCCGCTGGATCGCTTTGCTCGACGACGACGACGAGTGGTTGCCGAACAAGTTGCAGGCACAGGTTGAAGCGGCGGAAGCAGAAGCCGAGCATGAAGTGGTTGTCGCCTGCAAGTACATCGCCCGGAGCCCTCATGCGCCGGATGTGGTGCGACCTAGGCGGTTGCCCAGGCAGGACGAACCGGCGGCGGACTATATGTTCGACTATTTGTGCTATTTTCAGACTTCAACTCTTTTCAGCTCAAAAGATTTGTTTCTGAAAGTACCGTTTGAAAAGGATCTTGTCTGTTTTCACGATATCGATTGGTTTCTGCGGGCAACGACGAGCGAAGGAGTCAAGCTCATTGTGGTTACTGAACCCCTGGCGATTTACCACGCGCCCGAGGATCGTTCGACGATCACGAGCAAACTCGGCTGGGAGGCGAGGCTTTCATGGGGCCGCGCCAACCGGCACAGGATGACGCGCAAGGGCTACTCACGATTCATTGCAGGCTCATGCGCGGGGCGCGCCGCGCAGGACAGGGCTGGGCTGCGAGGCCTCTCGACGCTGCTGCAGGAATGTATTCTTCGTGGCTCGCCGTCCCCCAAGAATGTTGCTCTCATGCTTGGCATCTTCCTCGTCACACCGGAGTTGCGTCGGCGGATTCGGGATGCGTTCTTTCTTGAGGAACACAAGAAGCCGCTGGTCGGCTCCCGCTTGTCCCCGTAGCTATTCAATCAATGTCGACTGCATTTGCAGGCGGGAACGCCAAGGCGCGGCTCTCTTCTGCCGCAGTGGCAAGATTCAGCTGTATACCGCGCGATGCAGCGGAGAGATGATTTGAGCATAGGCATGACAAAGATAACCAGGCGTGAAGCGATGTTGATGAGCCTCGAGGCCGCTGCGTGCGGCCTCGTGGGAAAGCGAGCGGCCGCATGGGCTGCGGAGAAGCCGTCTTTCAAAAGTATTGGCGGACAATTCAATTATCTAGTCGGGATTCAGGAGCCGTTCTCAATGCTGCAGAATCCCACAATCGCACAAATCGTGGTGCAGCAATTCAACCTGCTCACAGCCAGCGGGATGAAGTGGGACGCAATCCATCCAACTCCGGAAAAGTACGATTTCCGTGAGGCGGATTGGAACGTGCAATTCGCTCAAGAACATGGCATGAAGATTCACGGCCACAACTTGTGCTGGGACAATCCGGAAGGAAATCCTCCCTGGTTTAAGACGGCATTGAACAAATCAAATGCGAGACAGATCCTTACTTCTCATATCACCACGGTGATGAAAAGGTATAAGGGCAAGATCGAGTCATGGGATGTGGTGAACGAACCAATCGTTCCATGGCCCGGACGGAGTGACGGACTATACCCCGGCGTGTGGGTGGACTTGTTGGGTCCTGAATACCTCGACATCGCATTTTATACGGCAAAGGACGCTGACCCAAATGCGCTGCGTGTGATGAATGTGCACCATGTGGAGCAGGGAACCCCGGACGCTGAATTGAATCGCCAGAGAGTGATCAGTTGGCTTGAGCGGTTGGTTCATCGAGGAACTCCAGTGCAAGCCGTCGGGATGGAATCGCATCTTGACACGTCGCAACCGCTGGCAGGCGAGCAGACGCGCCAGTTTGTCGAGAAGATCCGGGGCCTGGGCTTGCAGGTTCTGATTACAGAGCTCGACGTGAAAGAAACACGGGCTACGGGAAACTCGCACGACTGGGATGTCCATGTTGCAGACTATTACCGCGAATATCTCGGCAATGTGCTGTCGGCGGTTCAGCCACATGCCGTTATCTTCTGGTCATTGATAGACAGGTGGGAGGGCAACAGAAAAGTGCAGGGTCTGTTGCAAAATAATCTGTCGCCACGACTTTCGCTTACTGCGGCAGAGCAGGCCTTGGAATCGGGACCGCGGCGTGGGTGAGGAGTGAGATGGCTGAAATGAATTTGGCAATAGGACGGGGGCTGGGGTTGCCGATAAGCCGATCGATAAGTCACCCTGTGCCGCTGTTCACCAGAGTGAATACCTACGCGTTGTTGATGGCTCTCTTTCTATATGCAACCGAGGGCGCCTTCCTTGTCCCGAGTATGGAAGAACACGCCAAGGGCGCGGCCACCGTGGTGGGAGCGACCGCCGCAACAGGGCCGCTGCACCTGCTGGAGTTAGCACTTGCATTCGCGATTTCTCTCAAAGTGATCTTGTCGAGCTGGCGTGCTGTCGCCAGTATGTCCATGAAGATGAAGCTATTTTCTGCTTCGGCGCTGTTGGCGACTTTGTCTTGCCTGTGGTCGGTGGATCCGCTTCTCAGTCTCCGCAGCGGTTTATATCTCATAATCAATACTTTGTTCATGTACTACCTTGTGCAGCGATTCTCGTTGCAGGAGTTGATGCGCCTGATGATTGCCGCCGGGGTCGTTGTCGCGATGATGAGCATTACTACGGCCATCGTGCTTCCCAGCTATGCATGGGGCAGCGCTGGCACTCACATTGCGCTGCAGGGAGCATTTATTGCGAAAAATGTTCTGGGCAATGTAGCTGTATTCCTGCTGACTCCGGCTCTCTTCGTCAGGGGAATGCGGTTACGGGTGCGCGCTGCTTACATTCTGGTCATGCTCGTCCTTATCTTGCTGTCTTTCTCGCTCCAGGCCTGGGCGGCTGCTTTTTTCTGTTTCTGTTATGCGCTGATTTGCCTGCTGCTGGGGCGGCTGTCGAAGAAAGAAGCGAAGTGGATTGCCTTTGTGACGCTGTTGCCGGTTGTTGTCGCGACGGTGTTTCTCATGACTTATAGGACGGAGATTCTTGAGTTTCTGGGAAAGGATCCAACACTCAGCGGCCGAACGATCATCTGGAGCGCGGTGCTACGTTCGATTTTGAAGCGGCCGATGCTGGGTTGGGGCTACAACGCTTTTTGGCAGGGGTTCACCGGTGAGTCTGGTTTGGTGTTGCTTCAGGTTAACTTTCCCATCGCGCAATCGCAGAACGGCGTACTCGAGGTTCTGCTGGGCCTCGGCGGAGTAGGCGTGGCACTTGTGCTCGCGACATTTTTGCAAGGGCTTCGCAATGCAGTCAAATGCTTTCGGTTGGGGGCAACGGAGGCGGCACGGTGGTACTTGCTCATCGCCTTGCTAACCATTGGGTACTCAGTCGGCGAAGCGAATCTGCAGCAACCCAACATACTGCCCTGGATGATGTACATCATGGCATGTACTGGTTTGGCCGCAGAGGTTCGCCGCGCACGTAGAGATCGCGAGGCAACCCAGGAAAGCGCAAAGCTGCAGACCCATGGACCGCGCTGGAACGATGCGATAAAGCTAGCCGCGAGCCTCCTCTTTGAACGCCAGAGTAAAGGGCTTTGATGGAGATCTTACCTATATGTGGCTTGACGTGAAGTGGCGGTGTTATCGTTCGCTGCGCGCTCGGCCCTGGCGGTTGACATTATGCCGTCATAGATATCTTCCAGAGAACTATAACAACGCGTGATATCGAATCGATCACAAACGAAATTCCTTGCGCGTTTTCCAAACGTCCAATTCATAGGCGGATCTCCGAGCAGCTTTGCCAGTGCGTCGGCCAGGGCAGCCGGTGATTCTTCATCCACGAGCAACCCTGTTTTGCCGTCCTCCATGGCTTCGGGAATGCCACCGTTCCGGGTTGCGACGACTGGAACGCTCATCGCCTGGGCCTCAAGTACGACGAGCCCCAGGGCTTCGGGCAACTCTCCACCGGCCGTCGTGCTCGGGGCGCAGAGCACTGCCGATGTTCGCAATAGCTCACGTATCTCCGTTGAGTCCCGTTTGCCGACCAAACGAACTGGCAGATGTTGTTCCGTTACGATTCTTTCGAGATGCCCTTGCTCGGGCCCTTCGCCAACGATGGTGAGGTGTACGCCCGCAACGCGATCGCGCAACAGTTGCAAAGCCTCGAGCAAAGTGCGCACGCCCTTTTGGCGGACCAGACGGCCGACGAAAAGAATTGACGTGGGGTCAAAACTGCTTCGAATCCCGTCGAAGAGAGTGCTATCTACACCAAGGTAGTTCGTGTGCGTTTTATCGGGCGGGCAACCAAGAGCGAGAACTCGATTTCGCAAGCTGCTGGAGACGCAAATTAACTTTCTTGCATCGCGGAATAGCCAGGGAAGGCGTCGTCGATAGAGTCTCTCATAGGGCGACGTGGGTGTGGTCGTCTCCGCTCCCAGTTTGACGTCCCAGCCGTGAAAGGTGACGACAAGGGGAATGCCTAGACGCGCGGCGATGGAAATGATCTCCGTTCCGCCGGGACCGAAATGAGCATGGATCAAGTCGATTCGATGACGTCGGATGAAGGACGCCAGTTCGGAATCAATTCCAGTAAGGAGGAAATTGAACTCGCGAAGCCAGCCAATGGCGCTGGATGGAAAGGTGAAGCTTTCGAATTCGCCAAAAGGAGTGCCGTGAACGTGCCGGCGGCCCGCCAGCACCGGCCGATAACGCCGCAGCCGAGAGGCATGCTCACGCACGTAATGCTGTACAGTAGGTAGCAACTGGGGACTGTAGATGAGCACCCCGGGAAGCTGATTCTGCACTTTCGCGCTCGAATTCACCCCTTGCTCTAAGGCCGGCATGTCGAAGGTCGGGCTAAGCATTGTTTTGGTCATGCGCGTTTCACGTTTGGTTCCGGAATTGCTGAAGATCGATCAGCGTAGTTTGCTCACCCGCCTGGAATAGTGTCTGCTGACATCTGGAGTGCTGTGTGGAATGCGGATTCACGCCACAGCTCTTACCATCGATTCCGTCCCGAGAATATCCTCGAGCACGGATGTGAACTCGTTTCTGAATACAGAGACATCAAAGTCTCTGGCATATTTGTTCAATATGGCCGGATTCCAAGGCACTCTGACACAATGCTCAATAGCCTCGGCTATCGCCGGTCTCGAACACTCCCAGCAGAGAACGCCAGACGCTCCATTGGCAATCGTCTCGAATGCGCTGCCGACCGCGAATGAGATGGCAGGACGTCCGGAAGCGTTCGCCTTGAGCGGCATCGTATCGAAGTCTGCTTCGACGTCAGGACAGAAGACCGCCTGGGAGCGCGCAAGCAGATCGACTACCTGGTTCTCAGTGCGGCGGCCGAGGAACAGAATCGACGGGCCAGCCAGTGACTCCAGCCGTTGTCGATCCGGGCCTGCTCCGACAATGAGGAGCCGTTTGCCGATTGAGTTGCAGGCGGCGATGACCATGTCGATCTGTTTGTGAGCGAAGAGATCGGAGACAATCAGGAGATAATCATCCGGAGTTTGGCTGGCATAAAATCGGGACGTTTCAACTGGCGGATGAACCACGTATGCATTGCGGCCATAGCACTTCTTGATCTGATCGGCTACGCCACGGGACTTGGCAACGTAGTAGTCAGGTTGAACCGCCAAGGCTCGATCAAATTGCCGCAAGGCCGCCAGAAGCGGCTTCAGCAAAAGACGAGTTGTCCCATTGACATTTTCAGCGCGCGCATATTCTTTGGAGCGCCAAATCGAAGGTCGCACAGTGTGGCAATAGCAAAGGTGTACGGCATCATGCCGGCATTGCACGCCCTTTGCAAAGCCCGCACAACTACTGATGACGACTGAATATTGTGACATGTCAAGAGCACGGATCGCCAAAGGGAATAAGGGGGCGTACTGGTGAGACCATTTTTTCTTTGCGGGCAAATGGTTCATCCAAGTCGTCTTTATAGCTCTCGACCGGAGATAGTGTGACAGGCTTTCGTCGACAGAAACCGCAGACAGGATGTCCGCATGCGGCGCAAGCTTTGCAATCTCTTCCGCGATGCGCTCGGCCTCACCATACTGCGCGAAGCTCTCATGCACGATCGCGACTCGATCTCCCAAAAATACCATGTCTCCTGTTTCCCGCCTTTTGAGAAAGGTCCAGACTACTTATTTCTGTTTCCGGTGGATGAGACGCTATGCTGCTCCTCGACCCGTGAGAACCGTCGGCACAGTCCGCAGCAGAATTCGAAGATCAAGGCCAAGAGACCAATGATCGATGTATTGCAAGTCGAGCCTTATCCATGTGTCGAAGTCCGTGTTGCATCGTCCGCTTACCTGCCAAAGTCCCGTAATCCCCGGTACGACGCTAAATCGCCTCATCAGGCTTGATTCTGAAAATCGATGGACGTCGCGTACCGACATTGGCCGGGGTCCTACGAGCGACATATCGCCTTTAAGAACGTTGAACAGTTGCGGAAGTTCATCGAGTGAAGACTTTCTCAAAAAGCGGCCGATTCTCGTAATTCGCGGATCTCTTTTTATTTTGAATATTGGTCCTTGTGCCTCATTGAGGTCTTCCACCTTGGCCATCAACGCTTCGGCATCGGCAACCATGGAGCGAAATTTGTAGATTTGAAAACGCCGGCGGTTATGACCGTATCTTTCCTGGACGAAGAAGACAGGCCCTTTGCTCGTGAGTTTTACGGCAATGGCAATCGCCAACAGAAGTGGGGCGAGCGCACACAAGAGCGACAGAGATGCGAAGACGTCGAGTGCACGCTTGAGAACAACCCGATAATCTTCGTGGACCATGTGAACCACGAAGCCTCTTATTTCCCGAAGCGGAGACCATCCTGATCGCGAAAGGCGCGTCTCAAAGACGTCGGGCGGAAATGAGTAATCGACGCCGATTCGCTCACAGATTCTAATTGCCTCCTGCACCGTGCCGTAGTGGGAGTTCAGCGGGAGCGCCAGGAACACCATGTCAACCGGGTGGTGGATCAGAATGCTCTCAAGGCAATCAATCGAACCGAGGTAATCGGAGGGCAGATATTTCGCGTGAGAGTCATCCGGATCGATAAATCCGAGCACCGTGCCACGCCAGGCTGCCTGACTCTGCAGTTTCTTGTAGGCGCCGACTGCCTTCCTTCTGCTGCCGAGAATCAAGTAAAGCCGGGGACGCGAAGTGTAGTACGCAATGGAGTAGGCAATGGCGGCGGACAGGACACATGCGGCTCCAGCAGCGCTGCAACGTAGTGCGAAGAGCTGCAATGAAGCGTGATGTGGCCCGATCGGCCCAAAAAGAAAGTTGCCGGCCCACAGAACCAGCGTGCAAGCTGCGGTAGCAATAATGACGGTCGCAAGTTGAGAGGTGAGGAATCGGAACCGAGGTGTATTTCGTCCAACTCTAACTCGAAGACTAAAGAAACGAGACCACACCAGCATCGACGCAAATACGAGTAAAAGTTGACGAATCGTAATTGACTCGGCGGCAAGGTGGGCGAACCAATCGGGCCGATGCGAAACCGGTTCGATCCAGAACGAGATCAGTGCGAGAAATGGGGGAGACTGACGCACCAGTACATAAAGCGCGCGGAGCACGTCGGGCGGGTGAGCGAGTGCACGATGTGGCCTGTCTCTCCCACTTTGAGCACCGATACCGCTGTATGCGCCTACCTGCGCCGCAGATGCCGACATTCTTTAATATCCTCCAAGCGGAATATGCGAACGTACCGATATTTGCAGTCCGGCACACGCAAGGTTTGCCTGCTTCTATCGTGGCCCTGGCCGGTGCACTCTTCAATGGCAGAGCATGACTCGCAATTCAGCAGATTTCTGCCGGTGAGGTATTTCAAGGGGCTCGGTGGGTTCTTCGGAAGGGGCATAGAGAATAGAATCCTGCTATCTGCAGAGCAGCAATCTCCGATTCAGAAGCTTGGAAAATTCATCTAGGCTTGGACTCTCGCAGAATGCCTATGAATTTGTCGTCCCGGCTTCGCTCAAGAGACAAGATGCTCTTGAAAACTCGCGTGTCGCTTGGCCCCGTCGAGATCGACGCAATGGCACGTGAGGATCTGATCGATCGGATCGTGCAGGATGCCTTTCATGCGAAGTCGACACACGTGGTGGCCACTGTCAATGCGCAGTTTTACATTCTTGCTGAAGAAGATGCTGTCTTCCGTGATTGTTTAACGAGATCTGAATTCGCCTGTGCCGACGGGTTTCCTATTGGGATAGCGGCATCGCTTCTTGCTGGACGTCGAATTGAGCGCGTTGCCGGCGTGGAGATTGTGGAAGAAATTTGCAGGCGCGGATCGAATGGCGGTTTGCGGGTCTTTCTTTTGGGAGGACGGCCGAACTCGGCTGCCATCCTCGCCGCGCTGCTTACGGCACGATATCCTGGCCTCATCATTGCGGGAGTTGCATGCCCTCCGATTGGCTTCGAGAAGAACGAGCGAAGTCTTTCGGCGATTCTTGATGAAGTAGCTTTAGCCCGGCCGCACATTGTATTTGTGGCGCTCGGCGCTCCCAAGCAGGAGATGTTCATTGATCAATACTTGCGAAACTTAAGGATCCCGATTGCAATAGGGGTCGGCGGCAGCTTCGAAATCATCACAGGTGTCACACGCAGAGCACCGAAGCTTGTTCAGCGTGTCGGCATGGAATGGATGTATAGGCTATGTCAGGAGCCGCAGCGCCTATGGCGCCGCTATCTTTTGGGGAATCCGCAGTTTTTGTGGATTTTGAGCAAGTACATTGTCTGGGGGCAAGAGACCTTGCAGGTGGGGACGCCATTCTATCCACAGGGAGCGCAGCAATCACTCCTTATCCAACGAGGCGCAGGGCGGCCTGGACGCGACTGCTGACGCCGATCTTCTCGAAGATGTTCCCCAAGTGGTTTTTGACAGTACGCTCGCTGATATGGAGTTCGTTGGCTATCTCTTTGTTGCTTGCCCCTTTTGTCAGGAGTTTTGAAATCTCCTGTTCGCGCATGCTCAGCGAGGACTTCGCATAAGCTACACGACGACGCGTGGAAGCTTTTACGGTGAAGTAATCCAACGCGTGATTCAGTTGTTCACTGCTGGCCCAAACCTGACCCATTTGCACGCAAGCGACTGCCTTGCATAGTCCCTGCATGTCAGTGCCATGGGATGTCACAATCCCTTTCGCGCCGTGGCTGAAGGCTTCGATCACCTCGGCCCGATACCATTCCTCCGCGATCATCAGGGACCGAAGCGGGCGAGGCAGAGTCGCGAAGAACTGAACCAGATCACATGCGCGTTCGTTTCCTTCCTGCATATCCCTTGAAATGAGAGCGACATTGACAACATTCGCGAGAGCCGCTCGCTTCGCGGCAGAAATCGTGAGTCTGCCGACAACGCGGCTGAAGCTCCCAGCACTCGCGAGGCGCCGGACAAGAAAGTCACATCTCGCGCGGTTCGGTTCTACCACGAGCAAACAGATGCCGGCCGAATTTGATATCAGATGGCTTGACATGTTCGTATCGAACAGCGTTCAGCATTCACTTTGATGTGCAATACGCGGCTTGCTTCGACGGTCCTGAGCCCTTTTGGGGCTTTAACTTGTCGAGACATGATCGGTGAAAAAATGCAACCATTTTTGCCGAGCGTGCATCACGTGATGGCAGAATTCAGCTAGTTATATAGCAATCTTTAGCAGCTAAGTGAACTTATTTCATCGATACCACTAGTTGAATTCACTTTGATTAGAGCGGGTTACTCGAACCAACAAAAAGATGATACGCCATTTTGGTACCTTTGTCCTATTGCATGGATCTGTGTCGTGACCTTACAGTCGACTGCACGAGGGCAACGTTCCTCTCTCCAAATTTCGGATGTTCGATCCAGGGAGCCGATCATTGAGGAAACTCCAATTGGGCACTGCGGTACCCGAAAATCGGTCCAGCAAGCCTACTCCTCTTTAGCTCCAATTCTCCGGTCGATTCGGCGAAAATGATCGCGCAGACTCTGATGTGAAGCAGGATCAAAAAAGCAGAAATCCGATTTGTTGTGCCGGCAGTGTTTTAACTTTCATTTTTCTGCGGGGAAGTCATCCCCATTCAGCCATGACGCCGAGGAAAAACAAACACGGAGGAGACATGAGGAGCAATACTGTTATTTCGAAGAGGACGAACGTGGTCGTATGCGATCCTTGTCCACTAATTTTTTCCGGACTGCAGAAGAATTTTGAAGATGACCATAGAATTCGCTTTGTTGGGGAGAGTCCCAATTTGCCCGCACTTCGCCAAAAGATTGCTGCAGGGGGAGTAAATATAGCGCTGGTTGATTGGAGCATGGTCGCCTGGCATGACCATGAATGCATTCAATTAGTGCAGGAAATTTGCGCGCATGCTCTTCTAGTGCTTTTGGGCATGACTGAAACGACGCGGGATCGAAAGCGGGCGCTCGAGTTTGGCGCGCGGGGCATCATCAGCAAACGCAGCAGTGCACACCAGGTAAAGAAGGCGCTTCATCGGGTTTCGGATGGAGGCATCTGGCTTGAAAAGTCGGCGGCCGAGACGCTGCTGGACCACGTCTTCTTGCCGCCCAGCGGCCCGCAGGACGAGTTGCGGCGTATCGAACTGCTGACTCGCCGGGAGCGAGAAGTCATCGGGCTTGTTTGCCGCAGCCTGAGGAACAAGGAGATTGCTTCAGCACTCTTCATTTCGGAGTCTACGGTTTGGCATCACCTCACATCCATATTTGGAAAGCTGCACGTATCTGACCGTGTGTCCCTTGTTACCTTCGCGTTCCGCCATGATCTGAGTTCTTATATCGATCACCCTTCGACTAACAAGGCTCAGCCCATTGCGACTCCCGGCTTCTAACGCGCGGAACCTGGGAGCGAATACCGAATCCGAAAGCCCGCTTATGCACGGGATCGAGAGGACGGCGCGTATCGCCTGAAGGCAAGGAAAGATTCGCGAAGGGCACTCATTTATATCCCGTTCTCCCGTTTGCGTGACGGGAGAACGGACCGGCTGTGTTTCAGATGATTTAATTCCGCATATAACTATGAGTTGCTGCTTCGCATGCGCAGGGAGCGTGTTGCCGCGCGGTAAATACGGATCGAACGCCTGCCCAGATCGGACAGCGTGGCCGATTTGCGCGAGCACTGCCAGAGAATCGATAGCGCATAGGAGCGGACCAGAGAAGTGACGCTCTGTCGGCCTTCTCCGACCTGCTTCCTGATCCTGGCGCACTCGCGCACATAAGGAAAACAGTAGATATATTCGCCCGGAAAGTGGATGACTTCCGGCGTTCGGATTTCCCCTTCCTTTTCAAAGGAGCAGGTCCCATGGATTCCGTCGAGGCTTAACTTTCCACTGTAGCCGCAGGGTGTCCACATGCCGCCGCAACCCATATAGGTGAGGCTTACGTTGTGCATCGCCATGGCCACGGAATAAACGGATTCATCATTGGGCCCATTGCGACGGAACGGTGCAAGGCGGAGTTCGCGCCAGTTATCCATGATCTTGCGCGCGGTATCGAAGAACGCTGAGGCCTCTGCTGAGCGTGTGAAGTAGTAAGTTCCGCCATTGAATTTGGGCAAAGAGGAAAGGCCCAGATGGTCAAGCAGGAAGTCCACATCGATGAAAGAGTCGACCGACCCCTTGTGCAAATATCGAAATCCAGGAACACCAAAATATTGACCGGCGAATGCTGTCCAAAAAGCATCGAGGTTGCCTAGCGCGAGACAGTCGCTATCGATAAATAACGTTTCGTCATAGGGACTGTATTGATCGAGATAGAGCTTCTGGCGCACGCCCGAACCGAATTCAGGACGATGAGGGATGACTTGGGTGAAGATGGAGCGCAGCTTCGGATCATCGAAGTCTGTGACCAAGGTCCGCGGCACGTGGGGTGCATGCAACTGCAGCGACATGCCGAGGAACTTCGCTTGCTCAACGAAGCGCCGGTGGCCGTAGGCGAGAGTGAGAACGCCGCGTGTTTGAGAGGCTGCTTCCATAGAGTGAGTGCCCGTCAATCGGATTTGATCGCAAGACCGAAGGTACAGAATCAGCGGGTCGGCCGGGTAAGGCAAAGGTTCGATCACTCTCGGAACCCCAGCGCCCCAGATCCCCCTTGATTCCTTGACCCGCTTATCAGAATTCATTTTCAATGAGTGTCGATAGGCTGGCTAGGGCAGAACGCCTGTTGCGCTGTGGCAGATTCCTGCGGTTGAATTTGCCAGGGCGGGAGAAATTCGATTCTCAATTCACGCCGCCGGGGATTCAGCCCCAAGCTATCTGTTTGTTGTGTCAAGAGGTTGTCCCTGAGTGGTACCATCTTGGAGCTTGGAGGAGCAGTCTGCGTTCGGGAGCAAATACGAGGAGTGAATCGAATTGGCGACTATCTGTCCAACCCCTGCCAAGATAAAAAGGTTAGTTCGATCAAAACGGACTTATATCGCTTCGGCACCCTCCATGTGCCTTATTGGGGCCATTCTTGCGACTGCGGTTGGCTGCCATGACAGGCAAGCGGACAAGAGCATTGCTCGCGGCACCCAGGCTATTGATTTCAATCAGGATGTGCAGCCGATTCTGGCCAGCAATTGCTTCAGTTGTCATGGGCCCGATCCGGAGATGCGCAAGGCTGGCCTGAGGCTTGACCTGGGTGAAGTCGGCGTTCAAGAAACGGCCGGGACATCCCGACGCGATCGTTCCGGGTCATCCTGAACAGAGCGAACTCATCAAGCGAATCGAGTCGAAGGACCCACACTACCTGATGCCGCAATCGCCGCAGGGCGAGGCCAAGCCGATGAAGGCCGCGGATATCGCGATCCTGAAAGAGTGGGTCAAGGAAGGCGCGGTATATCGGCCGCACTGGGCGTTCGAGCAAGCCCGTCACGCCCGCAGCTGCCCGCGGTTGCGCAAAACGACGGATGGGCGAAGACGCCGATTGATGCGTTCATTCTGGCACGTCTGAAAAAGGAAGGTCTTGCATCCTTCGCCCGAGGCGGACAAGGAAACGCTGATTCGCCGCGTGACGCTGGATCTGACAGGCCTGCTGCCGACACCGGCTGAGGTGCGCGCATTCGAGAAAGATACTTCGCCGCAGGCCTACGAGCACCTGGTGGATGGCTTGCTGGCCAGGCCGAGTTTTGGCGAGCAGCGGGCGCGCTATTGGATGGATTACGCGCGCTACGCCGACACTTACGGGCTTGCACTACGACAACAGCCGCGATATCTGGCCATACCGCGACTATGTGATTCGCTCCTTCAACAGCAACAAGCCTTTCGATCAGTTTGCCATGGAGCAGATTGCCGGCGACCTGATGCCGGCGAAGAATCTCGACCCTCTGATTGCCAGCGGATATGTGCGTCTGGGAGTGAGCAGCAACGAAGGCGGAACAATTCCCGAGGAGCTGCGCGTCAATATTGCGCGGGAGCGCACTGAGGCCTACGGCGCGACGTTCATGGGCCTCACGGTGGGTTGTGCCGTCTGCCACGATCACAAGTACGATCCGACCACGCAGAAGGATTTCTATTCGCTGAGCGCGTTCTTCAACAACATCGACGAGAAGCCTTTCAATGACGACCGGCCGGTGTGGGCGCCAGTTGCGCGCATTCCAAAGCCGCAGAATCAGGACGCATACAACCGTGTCTGGGCCGAGCGATCGGAGCTTGCTGAGCGGCTGCGGTTGATGCGCCTGCAGCAGCGCGCGCTGGTTGAGCGGTGGCTTGTGTCGCGCCAGAATCTTCCGCAGCCGGTTTCGACCGACAAGCTCGTGCTGCGCCTTCGCCTGGATGAAGGCGGGGGCGAGGTGTTGAAGAACAGCGCGCCCCATGCGCAGACGGCCAGCTTCCCGATCGGCAAATCGAAGCCGCAATGGGGCGAGACCACCTGGCTCTGGCCTGACTTCCGCATGGATACGAACACGCGCATCGTGCTGGGCCAGACCGGCGACTACGAAGGGAACCAGGCGTTCTCTTCGGGCGGCTGGTTCATGTTGCGTTCCGCGCCGAACTACAACCTCGACAATGAGACTGGCTCGCTGCTATCGAAGATGGACGCAGCACAGCACAACCGGGGATGGGACCTGGTTGCGGAGAGAGGAGTCGTCAGCGTCGAGCTGGTGAATCAGGGGCCAAAGGACCTGGGATTCCACACAGATGAGAAGTCGAAGAAGGCAGCGCCGAAGCCCAAAGAAGTCTTCCAGTTTCCCACGCCGGCTGATTTGACGGCGAAGGATCTGGCGCCAGCCAAGCCCAAGGCGAACAAGGAAGTCCCGAAAAAGAAAGAAGAGAAAAAGAAGGAGGACGCAAAGCCCGCGGCGCCCAAACCCGTCGAAGATCAGACGCCGTTTGTGGCCGTCAAGGTCTCCACAGAAGATGCTTTCCGTTCGGACGGCCAGTGGCGGCAATCTTCTTTACATACGACGGGTCGGGCAAGGCCTCCGGCATAAGAATTTATGTGAATGGAGCGCCGGTCGAAACGAAGGTGGTGATCGACACGCTCGGCCAGGCGACCATCCGCACCCAGGCACCGATGCAGCTCGGCTTGCGCTATCCGGATGCCAACCCCTCGCGCGAAACACGCTATCAGGACATTCGCCTCTATGGGCGGGCGCTGAGCGGCGAAGAAGTGAAGCGGCTGCCGTTTGAGGATTACGTTGCCGAGGTGACGGCCAAGCCCGCCAACAAGTGGAACGCGGATGAATGGCATGCGGTCAGCGAGTTCTACTTCAACAACGTGGACGAGTCGGCGAAGGCGATCAACGCGCAGATCGACTCAATTGGATGCGCAGCTCGACAAGCTTTCAGAGGGCGGCGACCTGACGCTTGTCTCGTGGGAGAAGCCATCGATCTGCGTATGCGCATGTGCTGACGCGCGGAGTGTATACGGCGCGCACCGAGCGAGTTGAGGCGAATACGCCGCACTATCTGCCGCCTTTGCCGGCGGGCGAGCCGCACAACCGGCTGGCGCTGGCGAAATGGACGGTGAGCGCGGAGAATCCACTGACGGCGCGGGTGACCGTGAACCGGATGTGGAACGAGTTGTTCGGAACCGGCCTGGTGGAAACCACAGAGGACTTCGGCATCATGGGCCAGCGGCCCTCGCATCCCGAACTGCTCGACTGGCTGGCCGTCGAGTTTCGCGAGAGCGGATGGAACATCAAGCACATGTACAAGCTGATGGTGATGTCGGCGGCTTATCGGCAGAGCGCGAAGTCGACGCCCGAGCAGCTTGCCAAGGATCCGAAGAACCTGCTGCTGGCGCATGGGCCGCGCTTCCGCATGGATGCGGAGATGCTGCGCGATATGGCGCTTGCAGTCGGGCGGGCTGCTGGTGAACAAGATTGGCGGCCCAAGCGTGAAGCCGTATCAGCCTGCCAATGTGTGGGAGCAGGTGGGCATCGGCGGCAGCGATACGCTGGTCTATGAACAGCAACATGGCGGAGGCGCTCTACCGGCGCAGCATGTACACCTACTGGAAGCGCATGGCGATGATGCCGGATATGGACGCCTTCGATGCGCCGATGCGCGACGTGGTGTGCACGCGCCGCCAGCGCACCGATACGCCGCTGCAGGCGCTGGTGACCATGAACGATGTGCAGTGGGTTGAGGCTGCGCGGGCGCTGGCGGAGCGC
The DNA here is from genome assembly GCA_963800145.1 of uncultured Acidobacteriaceae bacterium. Taxonomy (GTDB): domain Bacteria; phylum Acidobacteriota; class Terriglobia; order Terriglobales; family Acidobacteriaceae; genus Telmatobacter. Next base: position 2,635,635 of record CAWCZX010000003.1, read on the forward strand.
GTGATCAAGCAAGGCGGCAAGCAAGCCGGAGCAGCGCATCGACCTGATGGCCGAGATTCTGCTGGCGCACGATCCGCCGCCGCGGATGGCCGCGGTGCTTGAAGAGTTCGCTGAGCGCAGATGGAAAAGCATTATGCCGCGGACCCCAAGGCGGCACATGAACTAGTGAGCGTGGGCGAGAAGAAGAGCGATGCGTCGATTCCCGCGCCGGAACTGGCGGCATGGACGATGGTGGCAAGCGAGATGCTGAACCTGGATGAGACGGTGACCAAGTAGTTGAGGGAGACGGCATGAAACAACATCCTCTTTGTACCGATACCGAGCATTGCCTCGACGTGATGGATCTTGCCGTTCCCGACGGAATTGAAGCAGGAGTGGGCCGCGCTGCAGACGCGCCGGCATTTTCTGGGCCGCTCGGGAAAGGTGCTGGGATGGGCGGCGGTGGCCAGCCTGCTCGGCGGCCGCGGACTGCGGGGCGATGCGCATGCGCCTGCCTACGGCAGCCGGCCGTCGAGCGGACGACCTTGAAGCTGCCGCATTTTGCTCCCAAGGCCAAGCGCGCCATCTACCTGTTCATGTCGGGCGGCCCATCGCAGGTGGACCTGCTGGATTACAAGCCGAATCTCGCCGCGCTCTACGACAAGGATATTCCCGACTCGGTGCGCGGCGCGCAGCAGTTGACGGGCATGACGACCGGGCAGGCGCGGTTTCCCATTGCGCCTTCGCACTGGGCGTTCAAGCGCTACGGCGAGACCGGCACGTGGGTGAGCGATCTGCTGCCGTATACGGCGCGCATGGTCGACGACCTGACGATCATCAAATCGACCAATACCGAAGCCATCAACCACGAGCCGGCGATCATGCTGATGAACACCGGCAACATGAATGCGGGCAAGCCCTGCCTGGGCTCGTGGCTTGCGTACGGGCTGGGCAGCATGAACGACAATCTGCCCACGTTCATGGTGCTGCAGAGCAAGCTGAATACAAAGGAGAACAACCAGCCGGTCTCGTCGCGTCTGTGGAGCAGCGGTTTTCTTTCCTCGGAGTATGCGGGGGTGGGACTGCGCTCGGCAGGCGATCCGGTGCTCTACCTGACCGATCCCGAATGGGGTGGACCGCGAGGTGCGCCGCAAGATGCTCGATGCAGTGAACGAGATCAATCGGCAGACATTTGAAGAGCTGGGCGATCCGGAGACCAATGCGCGCATCGCGCAGTACGAAATGGCCTACCGGATGCAAACATCGGTGCCGGAGCTTAGCCGACCTGAGCAAGGAGCCGCAATCGACGTGGGATCTATATGGGCCGGATGCGAAGGAGCCGGGGACATTTGCGTACAACTGCCTGATGGCCCGGCGCATGGCCGAGCGCGGCGTTCGCTTTACGCAGGTCTACAAGCGCGGATGGGATATGCACGACAACGTGACGGGCATCTTGCCCATCATCTGCCAGGAGACGGACCGCGGCTGTTACGCGCTGGTCACCGATCTGAAGCAGCGCGGACTGCTGGACGACACGCTGGTGATCTGGGCGGGCGAGTTCGGGCGCACCGTCTACAGCCAGGGCGGCCTCATCAAAGGAGAACTATGGCCGCGATCATCATCCGCGCTGCTATACCACGTGGATGACAGGCGGCGGCGTGCGCACAGGGATCACTTATGGCGAGACGGATGACTACAGCTACAACGTGGTGAAGGACCCGGTCACGGTTCGCGATTTCAACGCGACGATTCTGCATTGCCTGGGCATCGACCACAACAAGCTGACATACAAGTTTCAGGGGCTCGATCAAAAGCTGACCGGGCCGGTGCCGGCCAGCGTTGTGAAGGGCCTGCTTGCGTGAAGATTGATGACCAACTGACGGGATTCTGGGGGAGAGTTCTACCGAAGAGTAAGGCGACCCGTATTGCATGGGGGGCTTCCATTCTTTTGAGCGCGGCGCTCGTTTTGTTGCCCTGGTTGGTGAGGCTGGACGGGAATCCGCACGCTGACTGGGAGCAGTTTCTGGGCCGCTTTCATCCTCTGGTGGTGCATCTGCCCATCGGTTTGCTGGTGCTTGTTCCGGTGCTTGAGGTTGCCGGAAGGTTGCGTCCGGCACTTGCGCGAAGCGGCGGGATTTGTGCTGGGGCTGGCCTTTGCGAGTTGCCTGCTCGCACTCACGCTCGGAGTTTCTGCTCGCCTATGGCAGCGGCGACTGCGGGGCCAGGGGTGACGCGGCACATGGCGGGCGGCATCGCGCTGACCATTGGCGTGCTTGCCTGTTTGCTGGCGCGGCCAATGTGGCCGGAGGGGAGCGTCTTCTATCTTTACCCGGCGCTGCTCGCCTGCATGTTGCCGCTCCTGGTGTGGACGGCCCACCAGGGCGGCCACTCTCGTTCACGGCAGCAGCTACCTGACTCAATACATGCCGGCCGGCCTCAAGCGGTGGACCTCGCCGAACTCAATGGCGCCGCCAGACTCCTTCTATGCGAAGCAAATCAATCCAATCTTTGATGCCAACTGCGTTGCCTGCCATGGAGAAGGGAAAGCAAAGGGCGGGTTGCGGCTGGATTCGTATGAGCAGTTGATGAAGGGCGGAAAGGATGGCCCGGTCATTATTGCGGGCGATGCTGGAAAGAGCGTTCTGCTTCAGCGCGTGACACTTCCTCCGGATCACAAGCAGTTCATGCCGGCGGAGGGCAGACCGCCGCTGCGCGCTGAAGAGATTGCGTGGATCAAGGCGTGGATTCAGCAAGGCGCTTCGCCCACGAGCACCACAGCTGGCCGGAATTTCGATCCGTGAGGAACGACCGGAGTTGCCGCTCCAGCCCGTGGGAGACTATAGCGCATTGATGCCTGAGATTCAGCAGATGGCGAAGAGCTCAGGGAGCGAAGCTGATGCAGGTTTCGCGCCAAGCCTGAGGATGGGCTGGTTCTGTTTACGGTCGATGCGGCCGGCAGCTTTGGCGACGCGCAGTTGGCGCAGTTCCAAAAGTTCGCGACCTTATATTGTCGAGGCGGAACTGGGGCGCACCGCGGTGACTGACGCGAGCTTCGACACGTTGAAGCAGTTTACTCATCTGCGCGCGCTGCATCTTGGAGGAGACTCATGTTACCGGCGATGGCTTGGAGAAGCTTGCGCCACTCTCGCAATTGACTTATCTGAATCTGAGTGGGACGCAAGTAACGGCCGAGGCCGTTCGTCCGCTGAGTTCAATGAGGAATCTTCGCCACGTCTATCTCTACAACACGCCTGCCCAACCCGCCCCAGGTGCGGAACAGGCACAACCTATCGCGAGGAATACGCCATGAACCCGAAACAAACTCGAACTGAAAACGGAGTCATCGACAGGCGAAGCTTCTGTGCCGTCACAGGAGTTGCCGCACTTGCAACCCTTGCCATTCCGCGCGCAAAAGCAGCGACAGCTGTGCCTGGCGCAGAGGAGACAACAATGAAAGTGCAGACGGGCAACGGCGAATGGACTTACAAGTCGTTTCGGGCTGGGGACAGTTGCCTGCGGGCATTGCATTCGGGGGCACGCACGGTGCCATTGCAACCGACAAGAACGGACATGTGTATGTGAGCACGCAAAGCGAGACGGGGATTCTGGTCTACTCGGCCTGACGGCGTCTTCAGAAACAGCATCGCCAACGAATATCCCGAAGTTCACTCGATCGTTCTACGCGCAGGAAGGGGACGAAGAGTATCTCTACACGACGGTGCAGAAGGGAACGCCGAAGGAGAACTGGCTCTTTGTCAAAATGAAGACCGACGGCACGGTGGTGCAGAAGATTACTGCGCCGCCTGAGGCCGGCTTCAAGGCGCCCAACGAATGGCGGATTACTGCCGCGGTTCCGGGGCCGGATGGCAGCATCTTTATCGCCAATGGCTATGGCGACTCACGCATCTTCCGCTTCGACAAGAGCGGCGAGTACCGCGCCAGCTATGGCGGCAAAGGGCACAACGGATGGTCTCTTCAACTGCAGCCATGGTCTGGCTGTCGACTACGCGCTACGACCAGCCGCTGCTGCTGGTCTGTGATCGCGAGAACCGCCGCCTCTGCCATTTCGATTTCGACGGAAAGTTTGTGGGCACCGTCACGCAGCATCTGCGCCGTCCTTGCCAGGTCAGCTTTCATGGCGACTATGCGGTGATCTCGGAATTGGAAGGACGCGTCACGATTCTCGACCGAGACAACGTGCCGGTTGCATTTCTCGGCGACAATCCGCAAAAGACCCAGTGGGCCAACTATCAAGTGTCGCCTGGCGAGATTGCGCCCGCGTTGTTCAGCGCGGCGCACGGCTGCTACATCGATCAGAAAGCCAATATTTATGTTTCCGACTGGAATAAAACTGGGCGCGTAACCAAGCTCGTGAGGACAAAAGTGTGATGTACCGATCCTCGGAAAATGCGAGCGGATTGCAGGGGTTGGGTTGCGTCGAAATGCAAGAAGAAGGCTCGGTCCTTTGGGAGCCGAGCCGGGTGTCATACAAAATGGACCGACAACGCCATTCTGGCCCGACAGGCCGGGCGAATTTTGCATGTGACGGATGGAACGTAGAAATGTGATTGGATTGAGGTTACGTAGATATAATCCTTGGAATCCAGAGATGGAAAATCAGGTGGCGGAGAGGGGGAGATTCGAACTCCCGGAAGCCTTTCGACTTCGTCCGCTTTCGAGGCGGGTGCATTCAACCACTCTGCCACCTCTCCGCAAACTTCTTTCTAGATCGACATCATCGCGGTCACAGCACGGTCATCGTTGTCAGGCTGCAAGTGCGAGTATCTCATGGTCATTTGGATATTGCCATGGTCCCGGTGGCCCGACACCACCGCCGCGAAATCCCTATCATACCCGCCGAGTGTCGTCTGGCTGACTTCCAAGTAAAGTCTACCAGCCCGGCTGTCCCGCCGCACAGTTCGAACAGCACCTGGTGCTTTAAAGGTAATCTCGGTTCTTCCCGAAGCATGACGTAGTGGCAGCTTTGCAGGGCGCCGTTTTTCGCCGGGAATCGGGAAACGCTGATCTTGCGCATGAATCATGCTGGAGGATCCTTATAAGCGACACACTCGATTTCCACCTTGCAATCGACGGCCATGCTGGAGACAACGCACGATCGCGCGGGGGGATTTCCGCCAAAAAACTCGCGAAAGACCGCATTAAGAGCGCCGAAGTCCCGCGGATCTTCGAGCCAAACTCCGCACCGGACCACATGCTCCGCTCCGTAGCCGGCTTCGCTTAACACAGCAAAAAGATTGCGAATGGCCTGGCGAGCCTGGACCGTAACGCTTCCGGTGACCAACTCGCCATCTGCCATCGGTACCTGGCCGGATACATAGAGCCAGCCATTGGCCTCCACAGCTCGCGCGATGGGCAGCGACGATGCACCGGTTTCTGGTCCGTATCGTTTCACACTCATACTTGCCTTCACTTTCTGCTGCACAGTTGTGCGTGACTTAACCAAGGTTGTGAAATGGGATTTTTCTTTCGCAGCGGTTCAGCCCCAATCAGGATTCAGAAAAAGGTTTGCACAATGTCGACGACCCGATACTCGTTGTCGATTATCGGAATGGTCCGCCATCGGTCGAAGGTGAGGCATGGATGCGAGATGTCGAAGGCGATCATATCGCCGACGCGCACGTCATCGCCTGCAGCGATCTCGAGGTACGCGTGCTGATCCATCATCTTGGTTAGCTTCCAGTGCGGAGGTACAGGTTTGGGCTCCTCACTGGTCGGCCTGAAATGCAGGGACGGCATTGGAAGGCCAAGATCGAATGATGCGTCGCGTTTGCCCATGCCGACGATGGCTCGTGTCTCTTCTGGAACGGACTGGACGTAAGCCCAAACCTGGAGTGCCGGTTGGAGCCCTTGTAGCATCTGGCGGGCGACGGGATTGCGCTCGAGAATCCTTGCGTGGGCTTCGCGATAGAAACCGGCATCGTGGGAGAGATAACAACCCGGGCGCAGGACGATTTCGACCGGCTGCGGAAAATCCGAGCCAGCGAGGACTTCCGCAACGACGTCGAACCAAGCCGAGCCCGCGCCTGAAATGATTGGCGGCTTGCGATCGATTCTGCGTTCCGCCATCATCCGCGCCGTAATGGCGGCCACGCGCTCAAGAAACGTGCGGATCGTGGATTCGTCTTCGAGGATGCCTTCGTAGAACTCGACGCCGTCCAGCACCACCGCGCCCTTCGATCCGGACACGGCTTCGAGTACGGCCTGCAGCTGCTCCTCGTTACGCACACCACCGCGGCCGCCCGGGATCCCGATCTCCAGCAGAACATGCAGACTCTGTTTGCGCGCGGAGAAGAAGGCACCGACCTGTTGTACAGAGTCGGCCGAGTCAACCAGACAGTAGTATTCGAACTGGGGATCCTCAAGCATACGCGAGACAAGAGCCATGTTCTGGCGGCCGACGAGCTGGTTGGCCATCAGCACGCGGGAAATTCCGTGCTGCCACGCAACGAATGCCTGGTGAGCTGTAGCCAGCGTAATTCCCCATGCACCATGGCTTATCTGAAGGTCGAAGAGCGCGGGCGCCATGGTGGTCTTGCCGTGCGGCGCAAGACGAACGCCATACGCGTCGATGAACTGCCGCATCCATTCGAGATTGTGCTTCAGCTTCTCACCGTCGAGAACAGCGACTGGCAGGCTCAGATCTTCGTGAAGAAGATTCCAGCCGAGCTGCGCAAACTCTGCCGCATTCATTTCAAGGTCAATCGACCCTAGTCCCTTGTTCTGTGGGGAGATGAGGGGGAGCCGTTTCCGCGTGGCTGTTAGTTTATTTCCATTCGACAAAGGGGTCTCCGCAATGCCGGTAGTTTTCGATCGGTTTGTTCCGAACTGATTTTATACTTCGATCTCCAGCAGTTCGAGCGAATTTCTCTGAAACTTGGCCTCCATCTTGCCATATCGAGCTTAGGCAATGGGTGCGTCGAGCATCTAATTCTCTTCTCATGCCGGGAACGCGCGACTCATTGACACCGCAGTTAATTCGCGTTACAAATATGACTATGAGTCATTATCGGTTATTGGGCAAAAATGAATAATAGTCATGTACAGCACGAAAGCGCGATGGTCGAAGCGCTCGTGAGCGCGAGCCCGGCCCAAACCCAGGGCATGGGGAGACGGGAAAGACGAGCCGCGGAAACGCGTCTTCGTCTGTTCCGAAGCGCGCTTCAGCTTTTTGCCGACCGGGGCCTCTCCAATGTGACCGTGGAGGACATTACTGAAGTAGCGGATGTGGGGAAGGGCACTTTCTTCAATTACTTCGAGAGTAAGGACCATGTGCTTGGAGTGATGGCAGAGTTGCAACTCGCGCGCGTGAGAGAAGCCGTGCAGTCAGCAGCTTTGGGCAAGCGGACCATCCGTTCCACCTTGCATCACCTTTTCCTCCGTTTGGCGCAGGAGCCGGGACGCAGTCCTTATCTTGCGCGGGCGGTGATTTCTTCATTCCTGGCTAGCGACGTGGTGCGCGAATTGATCGAACGCCAGATTTCCGAGGGGCGCGCCATGATTGCCGGAGTCATTGCGGAAGGGCAGAAGCGCGGGGAAATCGATCCGAAGCTGAAAAGCCAGGAAGTTGCTCTTCAACTTCAGCAGACGCTGATGGGGACCGTCCTGCTGTGGTCGCTTCATGGGGAGCCGGAACTGGCGGTTTGGATCGAAAACAGTTTTCAGCATTTCTGGCGCGGAATATCCGCCTAGGGCGGGGAGCTGAACCATGAGGCAAAAAAGTCGTATTGCCGCTGTAATGGCTCTGGCTGGCGGGCTCTCGTGCATCGCATTCAGCCAAGCCGGGCCAGAGCAGGAACCGCCGTATCGGCTCACACTGGCAGATGCAATCCAGAAGGGTCTGCAGGCCAATTTGAACGTGTTGCTTTCGGGAGCGAAATTGGATCAGGCCGAAGGAACACGACAGCGCCGTCTATCTGCTGCTTTTCTGCCGCGGATAAACGCAGAGGCGTACGCCAATATTCAGAATCGGGATCTACGAGCCTTTGGCATTTCGCTTCCTGGGATGCCGGAGGTTGTGGGGCCGTTTTCAAACTATGACATTCGCGTCTACGCGCAACAAAACATAATCGATCGCCAAAGCCTGCATGGCCTCAAAGCGAGTGAGCGCGCGCTGGATGCCGACAAGTTGGATGACCAGGATGCACGCGATCTGATTGTTCGTGCCATCGGTGCACTGTATTTGAATGCGGAGTCTGCAACGGCGCATGCAAAGGCCGCACAGTCGCGCGTGACCGACTCCGATGCGCTCTACAAGCTGGCCAAAGACAAGCACGATGCGGGATCGGCGACCGGCGTAGATGTTTTGCGCGCCCTCGTTCAATTGGCCAATGACAGGCAGGCGCTGCTGATTGCACAAAACAACGATAAGCTGGCAATCCTTTCGTTGGCGCGCAATCTTGGCATGACGCCTGGAATGCCGTTGGAACTGGCCGAGACACTGGAGTTCAAGCCGCTAGCCGCGCAGGGCGCCGAAGAACTGGTGTCTGACGCGCTTGTGGCCCGCGCCGACTATCAGTCACTCGCCGCACAGCGCCAGGCGTTGATTGAACAGCAGCGCGCCAACCACGCTCGAGCCTATCCAAAGCTCAGCATCAACGGGAACTTTGGCGGGATAGGCCGAAGCATCGGCGGTATTCAGGCCACGGGGTTGCTTCAGGGACAAGTCGATTTCACAATCTTCGACCGTGACCGCGAGGGTGAAGCGCACGAACTGGCCGCGCAAATCAAGACCATCGATGACAGGATCGCCGATTTGCGGCGGGGCATTGATGAGGATGTGCGAGAAGCATTGCTGAATCTTGAGTCCGCGGCACAGCAGGTGGATGTTGCCAAGCAGGGACAGGATTTAGCACAGCGCGAACTGGAGATGGCACAGGATCGGTTTCAGCAAGGCACGGCGAACAATGTTGAGGTCGTCACAGCGCAGGATGAGCTTGCGCGTGCCGAGGAGAATTACATCCTCGCTGTCTCAAGCCATGTCGATGCGAAGTTTGCCCTGGCGCGGGCTCTAGGTAATACACGGAAGAACATCGCGGAGTTCGGCGATAAGCGATAAGCGGTCTGCCGTGAGGTAAAGCATTCGGCAGTACCAAATACGAGGTTGGACGCTATGAAGCGACTTATACCGATTTTGATTTTGCTGGTGGTGGCGATTGCGGCGGGAATTTACGTATATCCGCGACTGACGCGAAAACCGGCCACCGCAAATGAGCTGACCTTGTCAGGAAACATCGAGTCTCATGAAAGCTTGGTCGGCTTCAAGGTGGTGGGACGGATCGTGAATTTGCCGGTTGAGGAGGGTCAGCAAGTCGAGCAGGGAGCCCTGTTGGCTCAACTGGAAAATGCTGACTACCGTCAAAAAGTACGCATCGACGAAGCCAGTGTGCGCGTGCGGCAGTCTGATCTTGAACTTACGCAGGCCGGGACACGAGAGCAGGAGAAAGACGCATCGCGCCAGGCTATGCTCGATGCGCAAGCCGATATGGAGCAGAAGAAGATCGACAATGACCGTGCCCAGAACCTCTACGCGAAAGACGAAGTTTCCGCGCAGGATCGGGACATAGCGGCGACATCGCTCAAACGGGCGCAGGCGACTTACAAGGGGGCATTGCAGCGATACAACGAAGCTGTAGAGGGCAGCCGCAAGGAAGAAATCGCGATTGCGCGCGCCAATCTCAAGCAAGCCGATGCAGATCTCGGATTGTCTCAAGTGAATCTTGGCTACACCATCTTGCAGGCGCCGTCTGCCGGGGTGATCACGGTGCGCGAGGCTGAGTTAGGTGAAGTCGTGTCCCCGGGAAGTCCGGTGGTGACCCTGGCCGATCTCGATCACATCTGGCTGCGCGCGTACATCGCTGAGACGGATCTAGGGCGGATCCACTGGGGACAGGACGCGGCGGTTACAACCGATACCTATCCGGGAAAACAGTATCACGGGCGCATCTCATTCATCTCAAACACCGCCGAGTTCACGCCGAAGAGTGTGCAGACCTACAAGGAGCGGGTCACGCTTGTCTACCGGATCAAGATTGACATCGATAACCCGAACCACGAGCTCAAGCCGGGAATGCCGGCGGATGCACACATCAAATTGGGTTCAAGCATTCAGACTGCACAACCTGCCCTGTACGCAAATCCGGCAGTGCCAACCGCGGCTAAACCATGACGCCGGCATCTCAACCTTTGATCGTAGCTGATGGTCTCACGAAGAACTTTCCAGGCGTGCGAGCGGTCGATGCGTTGAGCTTTGAAGTGCGTGCCGGTGAAATATTCGGCATGGTTGGCCCCGACGGTGCAGGGAAGACGACGACGCTTCGCATGCTGGCGGGAATCATGTCGCCAGACGCGGGAACGGCGACCATTGAAGGCATCAATGTTGCGGTCAACCCTGAGCGCGCGAAGCATTCTCTCAGCTATATGCCGCAAAGATTCGGGCTCTACGAAGAATTATCGGTAGACGAGAACATCCGGTTCTACGCTGACCTCTTCGGAGTAAGCAGAGCCGAGCGCGAGAAGCGATCGACGGAGTTGCTTCGCGCCGCGGGCATGAGCGAGTTTAGGAAGCGCTTCGCGGGCAAGCTTTCGGGCGGAATGAAGCAGAAGCTTGGGCTGGTTTGCGCGCTGATTCACCGACCCAAGGTGGTGCTTCTCGATGAGCCAACCACGGGCGTCGATCCCGCATCGCGGCGCGACTTTTGGCGCATCCTGTATGAGCTTCTTGCAGAAGGCGTGGCAATTCTTACTTCTACTGCGTACATGGATGAGGCGGAGCGATGCCATCGCGTGGCGCTGTTGCACCAGGGCAAACTGTTGTTCTGTGACACTCCGGGGAACCTTAAAGAAAGAATGCAGAAAGGGATATTGGTTATCTCTTCGCAGGGCGCGCGCACGGCGCGCACCGCACTCGAAGGGGCGCAGGGCATATCCAGCCTGGTCGTGCATGGCGATGACCTGCGCGTCGTCGTTGACGATCCGGTGAGGCGTATTCCTGAATTCGAAGTTCGGCTGAACAGCGCGCATGCGCAATTCGATTCGATTCAGCATGTCGCGCCGACGATCGAAGACCTCTTCGTCGATGCAGTCAGCGGCGGAGGTGCGACGAATGCCTGAGGATGGCAATTCGGTGGTAATCGAAAACCTGGTGAAGCGGTTCGGCAGCTTCGTGGCTGTGGATCGCATCAATCTCGCGATTCGCAAGGGCGAGGTGTTCGGCTTTCTGGGACCGAACGGAGCGGGCAAGTCCACGACGATCCGGATGCTGTGCGGGCTATTGAGGCCAACTGAAGGCCGAGCGACGGTCGCGGGCTTCGATGTTGCGCGCAAGCCGGAAGCGGTGCGGCAAAACATTGGTTACATGTCGCAGAAGTTCTCGCTCTATAACGATCTGAAAGTGATCGAGAACATACGGCTGTTTGCCGGTCTTTACAGTGTAGGCAGCAAGGAACTGAATGGCCGGATCGAGTGGACGCTCGAGATGGCGGACTTGAAAGGGCAGGAGCAACTGATCACTGGAACTCTGCCAGGCGGTTGGAAGCAGCGCCTGGCGCTGGGCTGCGCGGTGTTGCACAAACCGCCGATTATCTTTCTGGACGAGCCGACTTCAGGGGTCGACCCGATCTCACGGCGCCGGTTTTGGGAACTGATTCACCAGATGGCGGCAAACGGCGTGACAGTCTTTGTCACCACGCATTACATGGAAGAAGCAGAATACTGCAACCGGCTCGCGCTCATTTTCCGAGGCAAAATCGTCGCTCTTGGCACGCCATCTGAACTGAAGCAGAGTGCAATGAAAGGAGAGTTGTTGCTGGTCGAGTGCGCGCCGCTGGGCAGCGCGTTGGATATTCTGCAGTCGGCGCCCGGCGTTATGGACGCATCTGTTTTTGGGGATGCGCTGCATCTTACGGTGCAAAATGCTGAGAAGGCGGCGCTTCAACTCAAGGGCTATCTCGCGGAGCGCGATGTTACGGTCAGCCGGATCGAAAAGATCCGCCCGAGTCTCGAAGATGTTTTCGTGTCTCTCACCACAGATCGAAATACGAACGAGGAGAGCGCGGCATGAGTTGGACACGCCTGATCGTAATGGCCAGGAAGGAGACGCTGCAGATTCTCCGCGATTCTCGAAGTCTCGGAATCGTCATCGTCATGCCAGTTGTACTGGTAATGCTTTTTGGATACGGAGTAAACCTGGACCTCAAAGGATTGCCCGTTTACGTCTACGACCAGGATGGTACTCAGCAGAGCCAGGACCTCCTCAAGCGCTTTCAAGCCAGCGAGTATTTCAGGGTAGAGCGGGCTGTCAGCAACTACGGCGAACTGACAAGGGCGCTCGATGATGGCAGCGCGAAGATGGGGATCGTGGTGCCGTGGGATTTCTCGCAGAAGCTCAACAGAGGCGCTCCGGTGCAGGTGCAGGCGCTGGTGGACGCAACCGACGACAACACTGCGAATGTATTGATTGGTTATGCACAGGGGGTGGTTCAAGGCTACTCCTCGGAAATTCAAATCAATTGGCTGAGAGGGCGAGGCGTCTCGGTGCAATCCGCTCCAATCAATGTTGAGACACGCACCTGGTATAACGAGGACCTGGAAAGCAGCGCATTCATCATTCCGGGGGTTCTGGCGCTGGTGATGTCGGTGATCGGCGCGTTCCTCACTTCGCTAACCATTGCGCGCGAGTGGGAGCGCGGCACCATGGAGCAACTAATCTCGACGCCGGTAAGCGCGGCGGAGATTATGTTCGGGAAATTGCTGCCCTATTTCATCCTTGGAATGGCGGACACGCTGGTCAGCGCACTCATCGCAATCGGCTGGTTTCGAGTGCCGTTTCGCGGCTCGTATCTTACTTTGCTCGGCAGTTCCGCCATGTTCATGATCGTAGTTTTGTCGATGGGATTCTTCATCTCGGTGCTGGCTAAGGGGCAATTTGCGGCCAGCCAGATCGCGCTGCTGGTTACGTTTCTTCCGGCCTTTCTGCTGTCCGGGTTTTTGTTTTCGATTGAGCAAATGCCGATCGTATTGCAGTGGATTACACGAATCGTTCCGGCGCGTTACTACATGTCGGTCCTTAAGAAGATTTTTCTCAAAGGCACCCCGACGACGCTGCTTTATGCAGACCTGGTTCCGTTGGCCCTGTTCGCGCTTGTACTTGCGATTCTTGCCACGCGCTCATTTCACAAGAAACTGACTTAGGGGGCGAATCGATGTTCGGGCGCATGAAGCAGATGATCATCAAGGAGTTCATCCAGGTGTTTCGCGACAAGCGAACGCGATTCATCCTGATTGGGCCGCCCATCGTGCAGATGTTGATTTTTGGTTACGCCGCCACGTATGAGATTCGCCACGTGCCGACGGTGGTTGTTGACTTCGATCACAGCCAGGAAAGCCGGGAGCTCATCTCACGCTTTACTTCAAGCCCATACTTCAATGTGCAGCAATTGACGGACTCGCGCCAACTCGGCGATCTGATCGACCGAGGAAACGCCACCGTGGGGCTCGAGATTCACGCCGGGTTCGCTCAAAGTCTGCGTAAGGGGCAGACCGCTCCGCTGCAGGTGATTGTGGATGCAACCAACTCGAATACGGCACTGATTGCGTCGGGATACATTTCGCAGATCGCGCTCGGATTTGCCCAGGACTACCAGCGGGATCGCATCTTCAGGATCGCTCCGCAATTGCTTGAAGTGATGCCCACCGTGGAACTCGCACCGCGTCCGTGGTACAACCCGGATTTGCGAAGCCGCTGGTTTTTCATCCCTGGTATTATCGGTAGCCTGACCCTGGTGCTGGTGATTACTTTGACAGCTTTCGGCGTAGTGCGCGAGCGCGAGATCGGAACGCTGGAGCAGATCATGGTTACGCCCATACGGCCCGCGGAGTTCATCCTGAGTAAGACGCTGCCGTTTTTTCTAATTGGGCTCTTTGACGTCTCGCTGATTGCGGTCGTCGGTTCTCTTTGGTTTCAAGTCCCCTTTCGTGGTCATATTTCTGTTCTGTTGGCGGGGTCGGTTCTGTTTCTGTTATGCATGCTGGGTACGGGGCTGCTGATTTCCACCATTTCCGCGACCCAACAGCAGGCGATGGTGACCGCGTTTTTCTTCATCATGCCGGCAGTCACCTTTTCCGGGTTCGGATTTCCCATCAGCACCATGCCGCAGTGGCTTCAATATATGACTTACGCCATTCCGCTTCGGTACTTCCTGATCGTCTTGCGTGGGACGTATCTGAAGGGCGTAGGAATGAATATTCTCTGGCCCCAGATGGCGGCGATGGCGGCGCTCGGTCTCGGCCTGTTGAGCGTGGCGATTCTTCGCTTCCGCAAATCGCTGGACTAGCCCTGGGTTATACACTCAGGGGCGCATTCCCTGTTGTTGCTTGAGTCATCTTCGTCGCATCCAAGAGGCATGCCCGAGTGTCTCCCCGATTTTTATAAAAGAGTGCACAAAATATACCGCCGCCTCCAGGCAAAGGGGCTGCAAAGCCATCAAATTATTGCGAAACTCGGGACAAAGGCTTGGCTTTTGAGCGGTTTGAGCGCTGAGTCGCTCCCAGGTGATACTTTACCCTTTAACCGGATTCAGGCCTCCGCGATGACTCGAAAGGGATGAATGTGGCGGCGACAATGATGGGTGTGTGCTTTTTGACATCAGAAACTTGGGAGCGCGGTTTTCAATGATGGAATTTCATATTTCGAAGAAGGCGCGTGAAAGGTACCAGTTTGACGAGACACTTTTTTCCTATAACGGAAATGTAGTCTTCGGCGACCTGTCTGCATGCCGCGCATTCGCTCACAAAATGAACCAGGTTCGCGAGGTGGACAAGCACCCCGAGCGCGTAGTTCATGCCGGTTCCCTTTTCGCGATGGGCCTGATTGACGAAGCCAGTCACGTGTTGATGGCGCAGTACCGGAAGCAGTTTGACCCGGAGGTGATGACGGCGGCCCTGGATTGGTTTTCGGCGCGGGTGGGCGCGGACCAGTTGGACAAGCTTTTGCTTACTTTTGTGGAGCAATTTCCCGGCCAGAGCGTGATGCGCGGCCAGGAAACCCCTCGCGAGTGGCTGGCGGGCAAGACAGGGACAGTTCCCCATCGTGCCGCCGCCCTGGAAGAGATGCTCTTGTTGTGGACGGCCAACCGGAACGAGGCGTTCAAGCCATTTGAAGAACTTTTTGAAGAGAAGAATCTTGCGGAGAGGACGGTCTACCGGCAGGTTACAAAGGACCTGCCGAGCTATTTCGCGACTCGTCCCCTGATTCCTCTGCCGAATGCCAAGCCGGTCAACCTTTTAGACCTGCTTCGAGCGCCGGCTACGGGCGCTCCTCGCTCTTTGAGTGAACAGCTCTCCATCATTCGGCGTATGTGGAAACCGCTGCTGGGCGACAGCCTGGAGCGATTCCTTCTGATCGCGGGCGAAATCCTGCGCGAGGAGGAACTGGGGATCTGGATGCAGTTCAATCCCGCCGCCGCGGGAGCGCGCGATGCCGCCCGCCGCCACCGCGAAAGAGGCAATCAGCAATGGCCCTCGGTCGTGAGCCACTCCGACGTACCAGTCTTCGGCGATCCGGCACACGAGTACGAGAAGTTCAGTGCGGACACAGCCTGGATGCCGAGTACGGTGCTGATTGCCAAGAGCACCTATGTGTGGCTGGCGCAATTGAGCAAGCAGTACGGCCGCCATATCGCACGCCTGGATGAGATTCCGAACGAAGAATTGGCGACACTGGCGCGTCGGGGACTCAACTCTCTCTGGCTCATCGGCGTGTGGGAGCGCAGCCGCGCATCGAAGACGATCAAGCAGCTCTGCGGTAATGCCGATGCCGTGGCTTCGGCCTACTCGCTTTTTGACTACAAGATTGCGGAGGATCTGGGCGGCGAAGGGGCCTATATCAATCTCCGGGACCGCTGTTATCACCACGGAATCCGGCTGGCGAGCGACATGGTGCCCAACCACATGGGGATCGATTCGCCCTGGGTTGTGGAGCACCCCGAGTGGTTTATTTCCAGGCCGCAGCCGCCTTATCCCGCCTACAGCTTCAACGGCCCCGACCTTTCGAGCGACGGGCGCGTCGAGATCAGGATTGAGGATCACTACTTCGAACAAAGCGATGCGGCAGTAGTCTTCCAGCGCCGCGACCGCGCAACCGGCGACACCCGCTACATCTACCACGGCAACGATGGCACCAGCTTTCCCTGGAACGACACGGCCCAGCTCGATTACCTGAACCCCGCCGTCCGCGAGCAAGTGATTCAGACCATCCTCTATGTGGCGCGGCTTTTTCCGGTGATCCGGTTCGATGCCGCGATGACACTGGCCAAGCGGCACTTTCACCGGCTCTGGTTTCCGGCTCCCGGTTCGAGTGGCGCTATTCCGTCGCGCGCTGAATACAGCATGGACCAGGCAGAATTCAACCGGCACATGCCGCATGAGTTCTGGCGCGAGGTCGTGGACCGGGTCGCCGCCGAAGTGCCGGGCACGCTGCTGCTGGCCGAGGCATTCTGGCTGATGGAAGGCTACTTCGTCCGTACCCTGGGCATGCATCGCGTCTATAACAGCGCCTTCATGAACATGATGCGCGACGAGGAGAATGCCAAGTACCGTTCGGTGATCAAAAACACCTTGGAATTTGATCCGGATATTATGAAGCGTTACGTGAACTTCATGAGCAATCCTGATGAAAGAACCGCAATTGACCAATTCGGCAAGGGAGACAAATGCTTCGGCGTCGCAGTGATGATGTCGACTCTCCCAGGACTGCCGATGTTTGGTCATGGCCAGGTGGAAGGGTTCACTGAGAAGTACGGAATGGAATACCGGCGACCTCGCTACGACGAGACGCCGGACCACTGGCTCGTAGAGCGGCACGATCGGGAGATTGCTCCCCTGTTGAAGCGTCGCTGGCTCTTTGCGGAGAGCAGCAATTTTCTTCTCTATGACTTCTTTCAAGCCTCAGGGTCGGTGGACGAAAACGTCTTTGCCTATTCCAACCGGAGCGGGGACGAAAGAGCCCTGGTGGTTTACAACAACCGCTACGGTACGGCGCACGGGACCATCGATTTCTCGGCTGCCTATGCCGACAAAGCGAGCGCCCAATTGCGACAAAGGCGGCTCGGAGAGGGCCTCGGCGTCGGAACTGGTCCAGCGAAGGTTCTGGCATGGCGAGATTCGTTAACCGGGCTTGAATACCTTCGGCGCGCCAACGATCTTGCGGAACGGGGTCTGACCCTGGAACTGCATGCGTACCAGTGCCACGTCTTTCTCGACTGGCACGAACTGCATGCGACGGCGGAAAAGCCATGGGACCGGCTTTGCGATCACTTGAACGGACGCGGCGTTCCCAGCCTGGACGATGCGCTTGTGAATCTGGAACTGCAACCGGTACACCACGATCTCCGCTGGCTGTTGCAGCCGGATCTGGTACGGCTTCTGGCCGATCTGGCGGAACACCCTCGCGGGCCAGGCAGCGCAGATCGAAGGCTAAACAGGGAGCGAGCCGAGTTTATTGAACAGTCTTGGAATCGGTGTGAGAGCTTTATGCGCTCAGCGCAGATCGCTTACCTTTCGCGAATCGGCTTCGACAAGCGGCGAACTACCACGCCGGCCGATCCTGCAGGTTTTGGGTCGGCGTTTAGAGAGCGCATCCGAGCCGCGATGCGTATTCCAGTTGTGGAAGCGCTTTTTCCGACGCCGTGGACCGCGGCCGCTCGCCGTGTCTTGCCGAGCCCCAGCCCGCAGCTTACCGCGACGGCGATGTGGGGACCGATTTTCGGATGGTGCGCACTCGAATTGCTGGCGGAATCCATTGATCCGCGCAACCCGGAACAATCAGCCCTTGACCTGTTTGACCGGTTGCGCCTGCGAGAGCCGTTTGCCAAAGCGTTCGATGAGCTTGGTTTTGGTGGCGAGGACGGCTGGCGCGTTGCCGCTCGCATCAAGGTTGGCCTGCTGCTTGAAGCGGAAGTTGGCAAACCGGAGCGGGAAGCCGATGAAGAGGCAGTTGTTCCCGAAACTCCGACTGCGGCACTGGGAACCGCGACCATCGATACGAGTTTGCCGGAAAAAGAAGTAGAGGCGGTTGGCCCCTCGAAAGCCGGTGAAATCGAGCGGGAAGAGAAAAAGGTGGGTCTTGCGCCTGCACTCTGGTCGGATCCGGATGTGCGCTGGCTGACCGGCGTGCACGAGGCGAAAGGCCACGCTTACTTCATCCGCGAACCTTATGAAGAACTTCTCTGGTGGCTGATGACGCCTTCTTTACTTCGCCTCGCGGGCGAAGCTGCGCCTTCGCGAACGACTGCAAAGGAGATGAGCAAAACCGTCCATGAAGCCCTGGCGGAAGCTGCTGCGGCTGGCTACCGAGTGGATGTCTTGACGAAGCAGGATGAAAGCGACGGGGCAGACAGGGAAGAAGCACGGGAAGAAGCAGAAGATACAGCACCAGTGGGCGCGCCCGGGAAATCGGAGAAACGGACGGTAGAGGAGCCCGAATCACTCCCGGGGATTCATTATGTCAAGGGTAGGGTGAAGTCAGGAAATTCATGAGGTTCGTGCTCTTTATGCCTTGAGCCGGCACGCCGGAAGAGCGTCGAAAGTGAGTCCCGGGTCGCAGCCCCAATTCGAATGATTTGAATCACATTCGGAACCATGCGCCTCGGTATATTAAGCTGCAAAGGGGCTTTCCTTCGGAGGTCATGGGCCAGGTTGAGCGGATCGATTCCCCTATTTTCGACGCTCAGCTGTCCTGATACTGAATGCATTCTTTCTACTTTCCCGCTCGTCCGGAACTTCGCCCAGGCGTGAGGTGTGTTGGGCAAATGCCTGCCTCCTTCATCTGCACGACCGGATCGCGCCCATTGCTGCACAGCCTTACACGTGAGCGCCCCCCCGATTTCTGCTGAGTCGCAGGAATCAGTCGCAGACAGAAACAGAAGGGACAAGCATTCTGCTGACTGCGACCGCTTACCCTGGAGATCAAGGATGAAGAGTGTTTTTGTGATTGGAGCCGGACCCGCCGGCATGTTCGCCGCGCGGCAGGTAGCTCTGGCCGGGCATGACGTTTTTATATTCAACCGCGACATCAAGCCTGGCGGTCTGGCGGAATACGGAATCTACCCGACGAAGGACAAGATGAAGTTTGGGCTGCGGAAGCAGTTTTCCCAGGTGCTCGGCTTGCCCAATGTCCACTACTTCGGCCATGTACAAGTTGGCGAAGAATACGACTTGACCATCGAGGAACTGGAGGCGATGGGGCCGGCGGCGATTATCTTTGCCTGCGGTGCGCAGGGTGCGGGCAAGCTTGGACTTTCGGGCGATGAGGCGAAGGGAATTTACGCGGCCAAAGACTTTGTTTATCACTACAACCGGTTGCCTCCTTATGCCTCGCAGGATTTCTCTACCGGCAAACGGGTCGGCATCATCGGTATGGGCAACGTGGCCATCGATATTGCGCGCTGGCTGCTGGACGACGATCCAAACCATGTCGCTGAGAATGTGGTAATCATCGCGCGGCGCGGGCCTCTCGAAATCAAGTTTGACGAGAAGGAGATTGGGTACCTTGAGCGGCATATTTCGCGGGAGGAACTGAGGGCGGAACTGGCACGCGTGCGAGAACGTTGCGAGCGCTGCAACCAGAATGTCTCGCCGGAAAAGGTGTTCGAGAGCCATTTTCGCCACTTGAAAGACCCCAACTTTACGTTTGTTCCGCCCCGGCTGTCGTTCCGCTTTCTCTCTTCGCCAACAGCAATTATCCCGGGCGCAGACGGCCGGATCGCGCAGATCGAAGTGGCTGAAAATGACCTGGTGCTGAAGAACAATGGCGACACAGCAGCGGTCAGCACAAGACAAATTGCCACCCTGGACATCGACACGCTGATCTTTGCGATCGGCGACAAGCACGACACCAGGATCGGGCTACCCATGGGGCCGGAGGGGTACGCCACAAAGCCCGATCCTGAGCATCCGAAAGAACCGGTTTTTGAAGTCTGGGACCCGGAGACGAGTACTACGCTTTCTGGAACGTATGTTGTTGGCTGGGCGAGGCGGGCGAGCACGGGGCTGGTAGGCATCGCGCGGCACGACGGCGAACTGGGCGCGGCCAAAGCGATCGAGTACGTGAAAGACCTTCCGGAAAAAAGCACCCTGAGCGAGGTAGAGATTCTTGGGCAACTCGAAGAGAAGGGGCTTCGGCCAGTGACCAAGGAAGACCTTATTTTACTTGACGCGGCCGAACGGAGGGTTGCAGCAGGGCTGCAAGTAACATATTTTAAATTCAGCGAGAATGAGGTGATGTATAAAGCGATCGATGAAGAAAAAGAACGGAACGCCGATCCACACAGCGAAGCCCCACGACCCGTATCAGCGATCTAATTCCTAGGGTGCAAACGTTCGCAAGCAGAATCGCCATCGAGACTGCAGGTCGCCCGTTGACATATTGAACTAAACCGTTCAGTATTGTATTTCTTGAGAGGCCTCATGATCCGAGTACAAAACCTTTTCAAAAGCTTTGGCTCTTTTACCGCCGTGAACGATGTTTCGTTCGAAGTGGCGGAGGGGGAGATCTTTGCCTTTCTCGGCCCGAATGGGGCAGGAAAGACGACCACCATCAAGATGCTGACAACGCTGCTGAAACCGACGAGCGGCGCCATTGAACTGGACGGACTGGACCCGCAGAAACAGCAGAACGAAGCGCGCAAACGCTTCGGTATCGTTTTCCAGGACCCCAGCTTGGACGGGGACCTGACGGCGTGGGAAAACATGGAGGTGCATGGGGTGCTCTACCATGTGCCGCACAAAATTCGCCGTCAAAGGGCGGAAGAGTTGCTGAAGCTCTTCGAACTATGGGAGCGACGCAAGGAACAGGTGAAGAAGTTTTCCGGCGGCATGAAACGGCGGCTGGAGATTGCGCGCGGGTTTCTGCATACGCCGAAGATTCTGTTCCTCGATGAACCGACCCTGGGCCTCGACCCGCAGAGCCGCAACCAATTATGGACGCATGTGAAGCACGTGAACGAAACGGAGCGTGTGACGGTGTTTCTGACTACGCACTACATGGACGAGGCAGACCGCGTGGCGCACCGGATTGGCGTGATCGACCACGGAAAGCTTGTGGCACAGGGCACGCCGCAAGCAATCAAGGAGCAGACCGGGACGGAGAACCTGGAAGAGGCGTTCCTCAAGCTGACGGGGTCGACAATCCGCGACGAGAGTGCGGGCTCGGCAGACCAGATGCGGCAGTTTGCAAAGATGTGGAGCGGAGGCAGGCGATGAGCGCGATATACATTCTCTGGCTGCGGGAACTGAAGAGGTATGTGCGATCGCGGGCGCAGATTGTGGCCTCGTTGGGTCAACCGATGCTGTATCTGCTGGTGCTGGGTTTCGGCCTGGGCCCAGTGTTTCAACGCGCGGGCAACGGTAGTTATTTTCAATTCATGGCACCGGGCGTGATCGGGATGACAGTGCTGTTCTCGTCGATTTTCTCGGGGCTCGGGCTCTTGTGGGATCGGCAGTTCGGCTTTTTGAAAGAAACGCTGGTAGCGCCGGTGCCGAGGTTGCAGATCATGATTGGACGGACGCTGGGCGGGGCGACGGTATCCATCGTGCAGGGTTTGCTGGTTACGACGGTGTGCGTAATTGCCGGGTTTCGGCCGGTGAACCTTGCGATGGTGCCCCTGGCCATGGTCTTCATGGTGCTGATCGCGGTGGTGTTTGCGGCGCTGGGTGTCGCGATCGGATCGAGCCTGCAGGACATGCAGGGGTTTCAGTTGATCATGAATTTTATGGTGTTGCCGATCTTCTTTTTATCGGGCGCGTTGTTTCCGCTGGCGGGACTGCCTAAGGCACTGCAAATTGCGACGGCTGTCGATCCATTGTCGTATGGCATCGACGGAATGCGCACGGTGCTGCTGGGGCGCAGTCACTTTGGCGCCGTGACCGACCTGGTTGTGCTGTCGGCGGTGGGCGCTGTTTTGCTGGTAATCGGGGCGCAGCGTTTCTCCAAAATCGAGATTTGAAATGGCACGATCGCGCAGCAAGGAAGCTCACGAAAAAGTTCTCCGCTCCGCGCTCGCACAGTTTGGCGAGCGCGGGATTGAAGCAACGAGCATGGACGCCATTGCCTGCGGTTCGGGCGTGAGCAAAGCCACGATTTACAACCATTGGGCAGACAAGGAAGCGCTCTTAATGGACGTGATGGCGCTCGTCCATGGGTTGGACCGTGAGCCGGAAGACGTGGACAGCGGTGACATTTGCCGGGATTTGACGACCGTCCTCACGCGGCGTCCGCCGGATGAATTCGACGGTGCGCGGGATCGCCTGATGCCGTCGATGATTGCATACTCGGCTACCCATCAACAGTTCGGCATGGCGTGGCGCGTCCGCGTGATGGAGCCGCCGCGGCAATGCCTCAAGCGCATTTTGCGGCGCGGCATCGAGAGGGGATTGCTTCCGGAAAACCTCGACCTGGAAGTTGCGATTGCCCTGCTACTGGGGCCGATGCTCTACGCGCACATCTTCGAGAGGGAGCGGCAGCCAAAGGGGCCGGATATCGGGCCGAAGGCGGCGGAGGCCTTCTGGCGCGCGTTTGAGCTTCGCAGTACGCCCAATTAGAACGGGTCGGCCCGGACATGGTATCTTCCGGTGCGGACCAGGCCACGACGGACGAACCTTGCTACCCGGATCATCTTGCGGCGAGGATGCGAGTGAGTTCCTTAATCGCAGCGGAGGGCGACCATGGGGTCGACTTTTGTGGCACGGCGTGCCGGGAGCCATGCGGCCAACAGGGCCATCGCGCTGACTACGATGAGTGCAACGGCGAACGTCGTCGGATCGAGGGCGCTCAAACCGAAGAGCTGGTCTTTGATGTACCTGCTGATCAAAAGGGTGAGCGGCAATCCCAGGGTCACGCCTGCGGCCAGCAACAGCAGCGATTCGCCCAGGATCATCCACTGCACGGCGGGAGCGGGTGCGCCCATCGCAATGCGAATGCCGATTTCGTTGGTGCGCCGGACAACGTTGTAGCTCATGACACCGTAGAGGCCAATCGCGGCGAGCAGCAGCGCCAGCAGCGAGAAAAGAGTTGTAAGCGACGAGATCAGTTCATCGTGCGTCATGAAGTTTGAGACCTGGTCGCGGATGGTTGTTATGCGGAGAAGAGGAAGGTTGGGATCGACGGACGCGACTGCCGAACGTATGTCGGCGATGCTCTGTGCCGGGTCACCGGTAGTGCGAACGAGGATCATGCCGGCGAAACGGTCCTGATTTTCCTCGGGAGCGACCGGCTTGGCAGCCGCGCCGGTTGCAACGGGAGCGGCCGGAAGAAACGGGTCGATCTGGGCCAGCGGGATGTAGGTCATCCGCATGCGTATCGGTATCGCGGGGGTTCCCGGATTTGGTGTCGCGGGCGATGCCCACAATTTGCCATGGACCTTTGACACCGTCGATGTGGATGACGATGGAGCGACCAACGGCATCGCCTTTGGGAAAAAAGTGGTTGGCGAGTGTCTGATTAATGATCGCAACCTTCTGGCTGATGGCGGTGTCGGAGTTGTTGATAGATCGTCCGGCAACAATCGAAATTCCGGCGGTCTCGAAATATTGGCCGGAGACGCGATTGAGGTTCGAGTGCATGTTTTCTCTAGGCGCAGGCGTGTAGCCGGGAAAGGCGACGCTGGAGGACCAGTTACCGGCACTGATGGGCGGAGTGGCGGAGAGAGCGACGGAGCGAACACCGGGAAGCGCGGAGAGGCGTTCAATAAGGCGCTGATGCAGATCCGGGGTCTGGCTCGGTTTGTAGCCTGCGAGTCTCGGGCTAAATTCGGCGAGCAGGAGATGGGAACGTTCAAAGCCGTAATCCTGGTTCTGCAAATTGCGCAGGGTGCGAAGAAATAGTCCTGCGCCAATTAGCAACAGCAGGGAGAGCATCACCTGGACAGTGACCAGCGTTTTCGGCCAGAAGCGCGCCGATCTGCCGCCACTGCTTTGTGCAGTGCGGCTGCCGGCACTCAGGTTGGACATGGCGCCGGTGCGCGCAGAGGCGATGGCCGGGGCCAGTCCGAAGAGAACGCCGGTGATGAGCGAGAGGCCAAGCGTGAAGAGCAATACCGGTGTATCGGGCGTGGGGTCCATCGCAATATAGGCGTTGCCCTGGCTGACAAAACGAATGAGGACGCGCGTCGCGGCGAAGGCGATGCCCAATCCGAGGACTCCACCCGCAAGTGAGAGCAGCAGGGTCTCGATCATGCTCTGGCGGATGATGCGTGCCCGGCTGGATCCCAGGGCAAGGCGGGTTGCGATTTCGCGTTTGCGCATGGCGGCGCGGGCCAGCAGAAAATTTGCCAGATTGGCGCAGGCGATGAGCAGCACGATTAGGACGACGCCCATAAGAATCTTCAGCGAGTCGCCATACTGATCGCGAAGCGACGAGGCTCCACGGGCCGCGTAGACCAGGGGAACGGTCACCCGATTGATCTCCTGCAGCCGGGCGGACGTCACTTTGGCGCCTTCTTCGTTGCGGATGCCGTTACGAATCTGCTGATCAAGCCAGTTCTGGCTTTGTGCCCTTGCTGACGTATCGGTCGCGGCCTGCGGGGATAGGCGGCCAAAGACATCAAGGAAATAGAGGCCGCCGGTTGAAGTGAGCATGGAGGGTTGCTTCAGAATGACGGTCTGCATCGTAAGAGGCGCCCACAGGACGGGTGGTTCCATTTCAACCTTAATACCGTGAAAGGCCTCGGGCATGACGCCGATGACTTCGAAGGAAGTTCCGTTGATGCTGATGGTCTTGCCAATAATGGCGGGATCGGAGGAGAGCGATTGCTGCCAAAAATGATGACTCAGAACAACGACGGCTCCGGTGCCGGGAGTGGCGTCGTCTGAGGAAGTGATGGCGCGGCCCATCAATGGCTGCGCACCGAGCACACTGAAGTAGTTGCCGGAAACGAGATTGGCGGGGGCGAGAATAGCGGGGTTATTGGATTCAGCTGCGCCGCCGGCGCCGGGCAAACGAATGCTCACTTTGTCTGAAAAGCTACAGAAAGACGCTATCCCCTGGAAAGGTCCGGGATCGGTCTGGAGTTGCCGTGCAAAATACCACGGAAACAAGCCAAAGGTGCCCATGTCGATGCCACCAGCTTCTCCACCGCCATTCTCAGGTCCGAAGGTGACCAACTGCTCAGGGTTCCGCACCGGAAGACTGCGCAGCATGACCTGGTTGATGAGGGTGAAGATGGCCGTATTGCCTCCGATACCCAGGGCCAGCGAGAGCAGGGCGATGGCGGCAAATGAGGGGCTCTTGGCGAGCATGCGCAGGCTGACGCGTGTGTCCTGCAGAAGGCCTTCGAGGGTGGACTCCCACCGCGACGACCAGACCAGATGCTTCACCGCGTTTTGGCTTCCCATCTCCACCATCGCGGCCCGACGCGCGGCCTCCGCAGTCATGCCGGCGCTCTGTTTATGCGCCGCGGAAGCTTCAATGTAGCCCTGAAGTTCCTCGTCAAGTTCGCGTTCCACCCGGTGCTTTTGGAAGAGGGCTTTCAGGCCATTCATCAGACTGATAATCCAATTCACGATGTTCCTCCCAGGGCGCTGTGTCGAGTTTTGAATCAAGCTTCAAGGATGCGGGAGATGGCATGAATCTGGCGCTGCCATTGCTCGGTTTCCGCGACGAGCGCCTTACGACCGTTGGTGGTGAGCAGGTAGTACCTGGCGCGGCGATTGTTTTCTGTTGCCCGCCACTCGGACTTCACGCGGCCTGCGCGCTCCAGGCGGCTGAGCGCCGGAAGCAATGAGCCGGGATTGACGCGAAATACGCCGTGGCTGATTTGTTCAATGCGCAGAGCAACGCCATAGCCGTGCATGGGCTCAAGCGCCAGCGTCTTCAGGATCAGCATCTCCAGGGTTCCCTGGATCAGATCGCTTGGTTTTGTCTGAATTGTTTCGTCTTGGCTGGCGGTCACGGCTCTCTCCTCTTGGCAATCTAGAGGATACAAATGTTCCCGTAGATAGTCAAGAGGAGCCAGTGAAAAGGCGTGGCCAGGATACTGACCTCTTTGGCGCACTTCCTAGCCACGGACGGTTCCACGGAAAAGCTCTTCTCTGGCCGACTCGGGCTAGGGGCCATCTTGACACAATCACCAACAAGGTGTCATCGTTCCATAGAATTCTATGGGAGCGGGGATGCCTAGAACAAGGAACGACAACCTGCAAGGAGCCCTGGCTCTTCTCATTCTGACAAGCCTCGAACAGGGCCCCATGCACGGGTGGGGCATCACCCTGCATATCCAGAGCATTTCGAACGAAGTTCTGCGCGTTGAGGAAGGCTCGCTCTATCCAGCTTTGCACCGGATGGAGCAGGATCGATGGATTGTTTCAGAGTGGGGTCCCAGCGAAAACAATCGCCGCGCACGCTTTTACCGGCTCACGGCACTGGGCCGGAAGCAGTTAGCCGCCGAGCGGGAAAATTGGCACAAGATTACGAACGCGGTCGCCCTGGTGCTGGATTTCGGAAAGGCATAGGCCGAGGAGACTCTCATGGCATGGTTATCACGCATGCGCGCATTGCTTGGAAGAGATAGGGTGGCGAAGGAGCATGAGGAGGAACTTCAATTCCACCTCTCCATGCGCGAGCAATTGAATGTCGACGCGGGAATGCCGCAGCCGGAAGCCGGCCGCGACGCGCGACGCCGTTTCGGCAATCTGAGTTTGTGGCGAGAGCAAATGAGCGAGATCGATCTCATGTTATTGCCTCAGACGGTGGTGCAGGACCTGCGCTATGGAGCGCGCATGCTGTGGCGTAACGCCGGATTCACGATTGCGGCGGTGCTGGCGTTGGCGATTGGCATTGGCGTGAATACAGCTGCTTTCACTGCCTACAAGTCGTTCTTCATGCGATCCCTCGATGCTCGCGAATCTGGACGGATGGTAAACCTCGCGCTGATGCTGCAAGCGGGCTCAAGCGATCAGCAGGGTGATCCGACGGCGTGGTTCAGTTTGCCTGACTACGAAGCTTATCGCGATCAAATGCACGCATTCAGTGGGCTGATTGCGACCAGCATTCCACAGAACCTGATGCTTACCGGAGCGGGAGGAGTTGTGAGCCAGCGAAGTGACTCGTCGGGATCGCTGGTGGGAAGACTGGGGCTGCTACCGATCAGCAGAAGCGGGGAGACTGCCAGTACATTTCTGGTCTCGGACAACTACTTCTCGGTTCTCGGAGTGGGGGCATTGCGGGGCCGGACCTTTGCCGAAGGCGATTCATTAAAGGGGGCCGCATCTCCACTGGCACTGATCAGCGAGAACTACTGGCAGAAACGGTTTGGCAGAGATCCGCAGGTACTGGGAAAGACGGTACGCCTGAATGGCATTGCTTTTACGATCATCGGGATTACACCACATAACTTTGTGGGCACGAATGTGGAAGCACCGGATTTCTGGATTCCGATGGGTTTTGAGCCATTGGTTCATCCTGACGATAATTGGGTGCGCAACCGGGAGAACCTGTGCTGCAGGTTGTATGCACGACTCGCCCCAGGAGTCGGCATCGACCAGGCGCAGGCGGAGATGAACTTGCTCGCCGGCCGGCTCAGTGCCTTGCACGCCCCTCAATCCGATTTAAGCAAGCCGGCGAAAGCGGTGATCTGGCCGGGCTCTCCGTTTCCCTACCCGCTGAAGCAGTACGGTGGGCTGGAATACGCTATTTTTCTGGTTATGGCCGCGGTGGGAATGGTGCTGGTGATTGCCTGCGCGAATGTGGCGAGCCTGCAACTGGCGCGAGCCGCTTCGCGACAGAATGAACTGGGCATGCGGTTGTCGCTTGGAGCCAGCCGATTGCGGATCATCCGGCAATTGCTGACGGAAAGCGCGCTTCTGGGCTTGTTCGCCGGTGTAGTCGCGCTGCTGTTCAGTTGGGCCTTCCTGCAAATGGTGGTGGTTCTAATCGCCGATGCTTTCCCCGCCGAATACGGCACATTGATCTTTCACGTGACTCCAGACCCGGCGATCTTTGCGTACGTGTTTTGCCTCAGCCTTGTGGCGGGAATTCTGTTTGGGCTGGCGCCTGCCCTGGAGAGTTCTGGAGCCGCGCTCTCTTCTGCGCTAAAGGCCAACTCCGGTACCGGCAGGGTACGCAGTCGCCGGATGCGCGATGTCCTGATGTCGGTCCAGGTTGCTGTTTCGCTGGTGCTGTTGATTGCGGGAAGCATGCTGATTCGGAGTTCGATTCGCGCACTCAAGATGGACACGGGCTACGATGGCAAGCACGTCGTGAGTCTTGAACTTCGATTTCCAGAGGGACAGAAATACGGCGCCGACCGCCAGAATGCCGTGGTCCGTGAGGTTCGCACACGGCTGGCCGCGTTGCCCGGTGTGGCTGCGATTACCAGCGCACGCGCACCGGACGGTGGCGGATTTAGAACGGCGGCTGTTTCAGTGAATGGAGAAAAGCCGTCGCCACAAAACACGCGCGCGATCCTCTATTACACCTACATTGAGTCGAATTACTTTAAAACGCTGGGCATTCCGCTGTTATTTGGGCATGGATTTCAAACGCAGAGCGAACAGCCTGAGAATTCTGTGATTCTCAGCGAATCGTCTGCGCAGCTTCTGTGGCCCGGACAGAACCCGATTGGCCGCAGCCTGCGTCTTGCGCCCGGGGGGCAGTTCCAAGCGAAGGGGGACTTTCTTTCCGACGGGCCGGCGTACGAAGTGATTGGCGTAGCTCGCGATACACGGGGAGCTTTGCTCAATGGAAGTGACTCCGAACAGATTTATCTTCGGATGCGGGAAGACCATCTGCAGGACAGCCCAATCCTGATTCGGACGCAGGCTGACCCGGCGCAGATCACGAATGCGGTGGGCCCAACGATCCTTTCGATCGATCCAAACCTGACGGCGTACTCTTTCACGCTCGAAGAGATGCTTCGGCAGACGGAGGCATTTGTCGCTTCGAGTCTATCGGCGGCGGTCGCTTCGGCGGTCGGTATGCTGGGGCTCCTGCTTGCATCGATGGGGATCTACGGCACGGTCAGTTACATTGTTGTACTGCGCACGCGGGAAGTTGGCATCCGCATTGCTCTGGGGGCAAAGAAAAGAGATGTCCTGATCCTCATGCTGCGCGAGAGCACACTGCCGGTGGTCGCAGGTCTGATTGTGGGAGTTTGCGTTGCCGTGGGAACTTCTTACCTGCTGCGCGGAGTTCTTTATGGACTGAACACAGTGGATGCCATCTCATTTGTTGGCGTCTCGCTCTTGTTTCTGGCGATCGCGCTGCTCGCATCCTACCTGCCTTCGAGGCGCGCGATGCGTGTTGATCCCATGGTGGCGCTGCGGTACGAATAGCGCGATCTTGCGGCCGTCGAGATGCTATCGCAATTCCTGAGTAGCTGGATCCCGGGGCCACGGATGTCGACGCGACCATCAGCGAGTGGCGACCTTGCACAGAACTACGAAAGTTACACAGAAATTCAGAAAGTGCCGTAACCGTTCGCATATTGTCCGCAAAGCCTCGCTTTGACGTTGCAACCGGTTGGCTGCGGTTCGCGCTTTCCCACCTTCCGCCGCAGCGGTCCAGTCAACCGCAGGAGTCGCTCACAACAGAGTAGGTGCTGCAGAGGACCGAAGCGCGCGGTCCCGAAAGTCTAGTGATCGTGGGAGTGCCGCCAATCCCAATATTCTTTTTGTTCCCGTTTGTCGCGCTTCTCGAGATCCTTGTGTTCCCTGTGAGTCTCGTTTTCCCACTGGTTGTAGTAAACCACCTCGCCTGAAACCGGATGGTAGTCGTGATAGTACGGGTCGTAATACCGCGCATGCACCGTGCAACCAGAGGTAAACAACGCAATGGTGAATGCCGACGCTAGCAAGATTGAACTGAGCTTCTTCGATCGCATATTCATAACTTTCGCCTCACTATCTTGTAAGTGTCATATGTAAATGTAGTTGCCCGAATAGTGCTTATGGTTGCTTGCCATGCAAGATTGTCGCCAGCGCGCTCTTCAACCGGCGCCGCCGCATATTCTCAAGAGCGCGTTCCTCTTAAGGCCGGTGCCGGGAAAAAATTGCGCTTGACATATTCCTATATCGGCATGTAATGTTTGTCGAGTATGGCCCGCGCTGCAACGACCTCCGATATTTTCAATGCGATTGCAGAGCCGCGACGGCGCCAGATCCTTACGCTTCTGGTGAAGGAACTTCCCGTAGGCGACATCGTGGTGGCGCTGAATCTCGATCAGCCGTCTGTGTCAAAGCATCTGCGCGTACTCCGCGATGTGGGGTTGGTGAGAGTTCGGCGCAACGGACGCCACAAGCTTTACCAAACCCACGCAGAAAGCATTCGGCCGCTGCATGAATGGTCTGCCACGTTCGAACGCTATTGGAGTCATCAACTGCAGAGCATCAAGACGCGAGCAGAGAAAGCGGCGCAGCAATCGGCGCAACCATCTACTAAACGACCCAAATGAATTGATCCCCAAGGAGGAGAAAAAACATGATCGAAGTCCCGATAAGCATTGAAGACATGACGTTGAAGATCATCCAGGAAATCCACGTCAAGGCTCCCATCGAAACCACATTTGCCGCGCTGCTGGAACAGCTCGGCCCTCTCAGCGAGAGACCCGATGGCACACCGATGCAGATGAAGCTCGAAGCGTGGCCGGGCGGCCGCTGGTTTCGCGACCTCGGCGCTCACAATGGCCACTGTTGGGGTACGGTCCAGGCAATCAAGCGCCCGACACTGCTCGAGATCAGCGGGCCGCTCTTCATGTCATCTCCGGTCGCCAACAACGTGCAGTACCGGCTGACCGAAGAGGATGGGGAAACCATCATCAAGTTCAGCCACACAGGATTCGGCCTCATCCAGGAAGACCACAAGAAAGGTGTTTCGGGCGGATGGGGACATATAAACGAGCAGGTTCGCAAGCGGGCTGAAGAGACGCGCGCTTAAGGCAGTTCAACCGGAATCCCATCGCGGCTTTTCCAATCGAAGGAGAATTTCCATGTCGATCGCAAAATCGCTACTCGCAGAATTTGAAATCCAAGCGCCCGTCACACGCCGCTTTCTGGAGCGGCTTCCGGCGGACAAACTGACCTGGAAGCCTCACACGAAATCGCTTTCCGCAGGGCAACTTGCCTACCATCTCGCTTCAGTGCCGGGCGGCGTGGTTCGCATTGTGCAGACCAACCCGGCGCAGGCGCCTAATTTTCAATTTCCAGAAGCGACGAGCATCGAGCAGGTGCTCGATCTGCTGGACGATAGCATCGCAACAGTGCGCAAGGTGCTGCCCAGCTTCGACGACGAGGAGATGCAGGAGACCTGGCGCCTGGTAGCCGGCGACCAGGAAATTCTCGCAGTGCCACGGGGCCTGTTTCTGCGCGATGTAATGCTCAGTCACTGGTATCAGCATCGAGGCCAATTCAGCGTCTATCTGCGCCTGCTCAACGTGGCTGTGCCCTCAAGCTGGGGACCGAGCGCTGATGAACCTGCGCCGTCTCAGAGACAACTCCAGCACGCCTAGGGCGGATCCGCAAATCAAATGTTGTTGTTTTTGAAGTGGCATTCTCTCGCGGAATGCCACTTTGTTTTTTTCGGGCAAATCCCAGGCGGACCGGCAAAACACTTGTTCAATTTCGGACACTTCTGGTCCACAATGGACACCTGATTTGAATTCTTGCGGACAAAGGTGCCGCTTGCGGCTATGTGTTTCAGTATTTTAGAGGGCTCCAGACAACGGAAAGGCAATTGCAGTGTAGAAGGCGGGAGCGCCCACTATGATCAGTTGGTTCCATGATCTTCGCTTCGCGATACGGCAGTTGCGCAAGTCGCCCGGCTTCGCTTTCACGGCAGCCCTGACTTTGGCTTTGGCAATTGGCGCGAATGCCGTCGTCTTCAGCGTGCTGAACGGAATGATTCTGCGGCCCCTGCCTGTACCACGGGCGGAAAGTCTCTATTCCCTTGAGCACGCCGGCGACAAGGATACGAGCCAGTCCTATCCCGACTATCTCGATTTGCGCGCGCGGAATCGAAGCTTCGAGGACCTGGCAGCCTACAGCATTCCTCAGGTGGGACTCGATACAGGCGATGGTCCGATTGCCACATGGGGCGTTGAGGCAACAGGGAACTATTTCGATGCGCTGGGGATTCATCCGTACCTCGGACGATTTTTCCACGGATCGGATGAGCAGCATGGGCCGAACAGTGCTCCGTACATCGTGCTCAGCTACGCATATTGGCACACGCATTTTGACGACGATTATCGAGTCGTGGGGCGCATTGTGCAGTTAAACAAGCATCCGTTCACCATCATCGGCGTAGCGCCGTCCGATTTTCGTGGAACGCTGGTTTTCTACTCGCCTAACTTTTTTGTGCCGTTGGTGGACAAGGAACTGGTGGAGGGAACCAGCGACCTGATTGTTCGCGGAAGCAAAGGGCTTCTGCAAGTAATCGGGCATCTGAAGCCGGGTGTCACTCCGGCACAGGCGATCGCCGACTTGAACTCGATTGGCTCCTGGCTGGAGAAGACCTATCCGAAAGATGAACGCCAGATGAGCTTCGCACTGGGCAGGCCAAGCCTTCTCGGTGATCCATTCGCCGGCCCCATCCAGGCTTTTGTTGCCGGACTTATGTTGCTGGCGATGTTGATTCTTCTTGCCGCATGCGCAAACCTCGGCAGCCTGTTCGCTGCGCGGGCGGCAGATCGTTCGCGCGAATTGGCTTTGCGCCTGGCGCTTGGATCGAGCCGGCGTCGCGTGCTGCGCGGCTTGTTCACAGAAGCGTTGCTTATCTCTGTGGTTGGCGGCGGCGCGGGAATTTGGACGAGTGTGGCCCTGCTGCGCTGGCTCAGCGTGTGGCAGCCTTTTGGCAATTTCCCCGTGAATGCGCCGGTAACTCCGGATGCCACCGTGATTGCGGTCTCGGTGCTGCTGACTCTTCTAAGCGGATGCCTGTTTGGATCCGTGCCGGTAGGGCAGGTGCTTCGCACCAGTCCCTATGAGATTGTCAAGGCGGGATCCGCGGCAAAAGCGGGAAAGCGGCTCTCTGCCCGGGATGTATTGCTGGTCTTGCAAATATCCATTTGTGCGGTGCTTGTTACCTCTTCTCTGGTTGCCATGCGCGGAATGATGCGAGCTCTCCACGCCAATTTCGGTTTCGAACCACGGCACTCTGTCCTCGTCAGCGCCGATCTGCACATGGCTGGTTACAGCGGGGACCGCCTGAAAATTATGCAGAGGAAGATTCTCGACGCGGTGGAAGGGATTCCGGGGGTGGAGTCGGCGGGATTGACGGATCCGCTGCTGTTGAATGATACGAACCCCTCAAATGTCTTTAGCGACGATACGGCTGACTTCAGCGCGTCGCACGCGGTCGCAACTCCTCACATGTTCCACATATCCCCTGCGTATCTTCAGGCAGAGGGAACGGCGCTGCTGGCGGGGAGGAATTTCACCTGGCATGACGATCAGAACTCGCCGCGCGTGGCGGTCATCAACCAGGAGTTTGCGCGCAAAGTCTTCGGCTCGATGGCCACAGGCGCCCTGGGCCGGCACTTCAAGATGCCCGATGGAACGCGTGTTGAGGTGGTGGGCGTGACAGAAGATGGAAAATACAAGACGCTGACCGAGGAACCATACCCGGCGATGTTTCTTCCTTTGCTGCAGTGGCCTTCGAACGCGACGTGGATGGTAGTGCGGTCGAGTCGCGATTCGCAGCAGTTGGGGACGGATATTCGGCGCGCACTGCACAAGGTGGATGCGGGACTGCCAGTTGAGATTGAAAAGCGCCAGGACGAAATGGTGACGTCCCTGTTTGGTCCCAAGATGGCCACGATTGCACTCGGCATTCTGGGCGCGATGGGCGCGATGCTGTCGATCACCGGCATCTTCGGTTTGGCGGCATATACGGTGAGCAAGCGCCTGCGGGAACTGGGAATACGCGTTGCCCTCGGCGCGACTCGGACTCAGGTGCTGAGAGCCGCATTGGAAAGAGCTTTCAAACTGCTCGCGGTCGGTTCGGCCGCGGGATTAGTGCTGGGATTATTGGCGACTCGCGTGCTGGCTGTGATTGTGTACCAGGCGACGCCGAGTGATCCACTAGTGCTACTGGGTGTCGTTGTGGCGATGTTATCGGTGGGACTGGCCGCGGCATCAATCCCGGCGCGTCGTGCACTGGCCATCGATCCGGTGAGATTGTTGCGCGACGAATGACGGGCGGTTGGCCGAAGCACCATGGCTGATCAGGTTAGTGTTTCCCATCTCAGTCGTAAAAACACGGCGAGGATTGCGGCACCAGTTTCATCAGCCCCTCCGACGCAGGAACACCCTCTTGACCTTCTACAGGTACCCGGGCCGGTGCAATTGCGGTGCGTCGGTGGATGGGTATTTTGGGGGGAACCAAGGCTGATTCAGGGGGTTTCTTCGGCCTTGGTGGGGGGCGCGGGCCAGTCATCCATTTCGTCGGATGGAGGGTTTTCGAGCTTCGCGATGCGCTCTTGGAGAATGCGTTTCAGTTCGGCCAGTCTGGGTCTGTCGTGGTCGGGATCCTTCTCTAACTTATCGAGGATATTGCGAAGAGAATTGAGCAAATCTCGAGACGAGTAGTCGTTCATCGGACTGGACCTCGGGGACCGGTTGAGGATGCGCCTTGCAGGTCAGCCTCGTCTGTCCGGTAGCGGACAGATTCGTGATTCATTCTGAGGGTAAATGGCACTCGCGGACAGGCAGGCCCAAGTTGATTTTGGGAAACGTGCAGGTTGCAAAGAGGAACAGGAGGGGACGTTCGGGTCAGTTTGAATTGCAGGTCACGATTTGAACTTGAGACCTGCCTCAGCCAAGGCCTGGTCGAGGATTGGAAACGCGGAAGGCCCAATGCCGTGCATTTTCTTGATCTCGCTGCGCGCCATTCCAGCAAGATCGGCCTCAGTGAATATCTTGTGGTTTATCAGGGCTCGCTGAGCGGGCTTTGAAAGTTGGGCGAAACAAGGTTTCAATCGAGGGTCGATAGTTTCTTTGATTTTTGTCATGAGTTACCCCTTCGCCATTTTTGCGGCTCGATACACATGTGCTCATGTTCTCAGGGCGCAATCTGAATGGCAAGCG
Source organism: uncultured Acidobacteriaceae bacterium (assembly GCA_963800145.1). Lineage (GTDB taxonomy): Bacteria > Acidobacteriota > Terriglobia > Terriglobales > Acidobacteriaceae > Telmatobacter. The sequence continues at coordinate 2,670,702 of CAWCZX010000003.1, forward strand.
CAGCGCCGATTTTGGGCCTCCTGTTTGGGTTTGTGGTCCATGTCCCAAATGCGCGGCATGGGCACCGGCGGGTGCGTGAGAGTCATCAAAACGGGCGACTGAAGAACCGCTTCGCATCAATGAGAATCGCGCCTTTACCAAACGGCCGGCTTGCTGCCACGACGCAAAGTGGAGTTCTGAAATCCCCGGCGAAAAAGATGCGAAAGCTGCGTCGGGAGTACCCATTTCGTCGGCAAGGTTCTAGAGTCACCTTGTCGCGCCACCAGACGGATTTTTGAATGACTGATCTGTTGGAGAACGCGCGGGCGGCGATGTATGCCGTTCACGCGTTTTTATTTGTTTCGGGTGGAGCATGGAGGGAAGTAGAATCGGCTGGCTGCGCAAACAGAGTTCATGACGGGAGGGGAAATGGGGTTAGTTGGCAGGGGAGGATTGTGGGTGGGAATCTTGGCGGTGGGCTTGTCTGCAGTGCATGCGGCAAGCGCGCAGGACGCGGTCAGGATTGACCCGGACAATCCGAAGTATTTGCTGTTTCGCGGCAAGCCGCTGGCGCTGATTTCGGCTTCGGAGCATTACGGGTCGGTGATCAACCGGCCCTTCGACTACGAGAAGTATCTTGACGATGCCGCGACACACAAGATGACCGTGACGCGGACGTTTTTGTTTTATCGGGAACTGCAGAGCGCGCGGAATCCCTCGTCTCCGTGCAAGCCGGAGTCGCCTGACTTTATCGCTCCTTTCATGCGGACGGGGCCGGGCAAGGCGATGGATGGGGAACCTGTGTATGACCTCGATAAATGGAATCCGGAGTATTTTGAGCGATTGCATCATTATCTGGATGCGGCCTCGAAGAAGGGGATTGTGGTGGAGCTGACAGTCTTCAGCAATACTTATGCTGATGGGGTGTGGGCTCTGAACCCGCTGCGGGCCGCGAACAATATCCAGCATGTGGGGAAAGGGGATTGGGAGGAATACATTTCGCTGAAGGACCCGGAGCTGGTGAAGGTGCAGAGCCGATATGCGCGGAAGATTATGGAGGAAACCAGCGGGTACGACAACGTGTACTACGAGATTTGCAATGAACCAGGCGGCGGGGTTGCCGGACATGTAACAAGCGCGGACGTGGATGCATGGCAGACCGAAATGGCAAGGGTGATGCGGGATGAGTTGAAACGGCTGAATCGTCCGCATCTGCTTGCGGGGCAGCAGGCGTTTACGTATGCCGCGAAGAACTCATTTCCGATGGATGCCACGTTTGCGAGCAGTAACTTCGATATTGTGAACGACCATCCGCTGCCCAATACGCAGTTTGGCGGCCAGGTGTTTGAGATGGGCAACTTCATGTCGAAGGAACTGAAGCTGGCGGGCGTGCGGGATTTTTGCCGCGCGACGTATTCACAGCAAAAGCCGGTAGTGCTGGACGAAGACAATACGGCTAGCATGTATCGCGACATGACGGGGTGGACGATTCATCGCAAGAGGGCTTGGACAGCGCTGCTGAGCGGATGCCACTACGATTACATCGATTTTTCGATCACGGTGGGAAGCGAGAGCGGGACGGCGGCTTCGCGTGCGGCGATTCGGAGCTGGATGCAGCACTTGTCGGAGTTCATGGACTCGTTTGACTATGTTCATTCGAAACTTGACGCAGATTGGATTGTGGGTCAGCCAGAGCATCTGCTTGCATCGGGTTTGTCAGCTGCGGGGAAGGATTTTGTGGGGTACATGGCGGATGATCGTGAGCTAAATGACCCGACGGCGGGGGACTTGATTACGGGAAAGCTGGCGGTGCTGTTGCCGCCGGGGACCTACGATTTAAGTCTCTACTCGCCGGTATCGGGCGAATATTCGCCTGCGATCGAGGTGCACGGTGGGGCGAAGGCGGAGATCAACCTGCTGCCATTCAAGCAGGACGTTGTGGTGCGTGCTACAAGGCGGGATCGCTGAAGCCCGCACCACAATCGACCATTCATTTGAACATTCCCAAGACGTTTGCGTGGATGGAGGGGCTGGACGTGGTTCCAGTGATGGTGATGGGGATGCCGCCCGAGTTGGCGCTGGTGTTGGCACTGGGGGCGGCGGGCATGCCTTTGGAATGCAGTAAACCGCCCAGCATGCCGCCCACTGCGCCCGCGCTGCCTGTCGCTCCGCCGACTGCACCGGTAACCGCGTTCATAGCTTTGCCGGCGACGGCTCCGACACCTGAGGCGGGGCTGAATTTCGCGGTCAGTTTGAAATCGAGAGCGCCGGAGGAAGACACAGAACCGTTGCCGGTAGCCGTTCCGATCTGGGGCAGGTCGGCGTAGATGTTGGAGAACTGGTTGGACTGGAGGGTGGAGGTTACATCGGTGCGCAGCGTTTGAATCTGCGTGCCTCCGCCCTTGCCGCCAAAAGGATTGATTCCCTGTATGCGGGAGCCGAGATCGAAGCCAGCGAGCTGCGAGTTGTCGATCTCAACGGGACCGGTGATGGTGGTGGCAGTGGCTGGGCCGGTGATGGCAAGAGTGGCAGTGAGGGTGCCTCCGTGGAGAGACGAACCACTAGGCAGACGGACTCCCACGACGGGCAGCAACTCCAACAACTGATCGACGGGAAGATTGGGCGCGGAGAGGTGCAGGTCAAGCAAGATGGCTTGCGGGGTTTCCTGGAACGTGCCTTTGAGATGGAGGGCGACGGAGCCGGTATGGACGGCAACATCGGAAACCTGGCCTGTGCTGGTGTCGAGATTGTCGGAGGCGGCGTAGTCGATGTTCACCGGATGAGGTGCAGGTGAGGCGCTGCGCGCCAACTTCAGGTTGTCTGCGCGAATCTTTCCCGTGCTGGTGAGGGTGGTTCCATCGGATGCTGTCTGGGCGTCGGTATCCACGATCATGGCAATGCCCTGGCCGGGATCAAGGACGCCCGCGGCGACGGGGTCAAAGTGCCTGACCTGCAGGCTGGCCTGAAAGGGAGTGTCGGCGGCGTTCTTCGGGTTCAGCGGACCGGCGGTGCCAGTGAGCGCGACGGAGCCTTCACCTGGCAGTTTGGCTGACAGTTGAAACGGAAACGACTTCAAAAAGGAGAACTGCTGGACGGTGAGGTTGATGTCGGTGTAGACCAGCGGCTTCCTGGTGGGAGGGTTGGTGGAGACGGTGGCAGTGCCCTTTTCAATCTTCAATTCACCAACGGTGAGATTGGGGATGGTGGTCTGTTGCTGGGGGGATTTAGGGGCAGCGGCAGCGCCACCGCCGAGGCTGGAGAAGTTCCATTTGCCGTTCCCGACATGGATGAGATTGATTGAGGGAGATGAGACGGTGAGCCTGGTGATTTCCACCTGGTGATGGAAGAGAAGCGGCGCGACGTGAACGCCGATGTGCAGTGATTTGGCCTGAAGAAATGGCGATGAACTGAAGGCCGGATCGTCGGCGATGGCAATGTCGTTGGCGACGAGGCTGCCGCTGAACAAAGAGAAGCTGAGGTGCCCGAGGGTAACTTTGCGCCCAAGGGCGCCGGAGAGCTGATCTTGCAGCGTGGGGCGGAAGGTATCGGCATTCACAAAGAAGGGAATGAGAATGGCGATGACGACAAAGAGCGCAGCGACGACGGCAGCGACTTTCACCCAGGGTCTTTTCATGGGACTCTCCTTGCGATTGGCTCGAATTGTACCGCGAGGCGGTGGTCTTTGAGACGACTGCCTCGCGTTCGGTCTGGGAATCGACTGCAACTGTGCTGACGAGTCTCGCAGCAGGCCGGGATTACCAGGGAAGGGGCTTGCCCAGGTGGATGAATCCGCCGGTGGGGCCGTCTGCAGCCAAGGTGGCGAGGGCGGCACTGGTCTTTCCACCTTCGCTGAGCTCCATGGGGGCCTGATCGCCGCCCATATCGGTTTTGACCCAACCGGGATGCGCGGAGTTGACCTTGATATTGGTGTTGCGAAGCTCATGGGCGAGGTGGATGGTGAAAGCGTTGAGCGCGGTTTTGGAGGCATCGTAGGCGAAGGACTTGGCGTTATAGATGGGCGATTTGGGATCGGCATGCAGAGTAAGCGATCCGAGAATGCTGGAAAGGTTGACGATGCGGCCAGCGGGGCTCTTTTTGAGCAGGGGTAAGAGCGCGTCGGTCAGCGCGACCTGGGCAAAGAAGTTGGTGTCGAAGACCTTGCGGAGCAGGTCCTGCGGAACGTCTGCGGCGGAGTGTTCGGGGCCGGTGCCGGGGAAGGTGCCGCCGGCAATGCCCGCGTTATTGACGAGAATATCGAGACGGCCGTACTTGGAGTTGAAGTAGTCGAATGCAGCCTGGTAGTCGGCGGGTTTGGTGATGTCGAACTGAAGCACATCGGCATCGACGCCGGCGGCGCGCAGCTTTTTCACTGCCTGTTCGCCCTGGGCTAGGTTCCGCGAACCGATGACGACTTTGGTGCCGGGATCCTTGAGGTCGAGTGCGGTCTGAAAACCGAGCCCGCGATTTCCTCCGGTAATGAACGCAATTTTTTGAGGCATTGGGGTGTTCTCCTGTGCACGTTTGGATTCGCGCGGGTGCGGAGAAGGTGCAGGAATTGGAGCGCGGCATAGCGCATTTAAAGGGTTAAGCGAAATAGAGCCCCGCCGGTTGCAGCGAGCGAGTGGAAACGCGTAGAGTCCTCAACAGGAACCACTACAAGGATCGACCGCATGCGACCGTCTGATTCCCCGGAAGAGGACGCAGCGGCTGGGGCGATGCACGAACGGGCCGAGTTTGCTCAATCCGCGTTGGAGAATTTGTTCGACGTTTCTCCCGACGCGATTTTTGTCACGGATGCCAAAGGGGTCATTCGCGGCGCGAATCCGCGCGCTGCGGAGTTGTTCGGCCACACGCAGGCGGAACTTATCGGTCAGCCGATTGAGAACCTGGTTCCGGAGCGCTTCCGCAGGAACCATCCCGAGCCATCGCGAGAACTACAATGCGCACCCCAGGGCCCGGCAGATGGGCGCGGCGATGAATCTGTTCGGGCTGCGCAAGGACGGGACCGAGTTTCCGGTCGACATCATGCTGAAGCCGATGGAGACGGCGTCGGGCACGGTGGTGCTGAGCTTCGTGCGCGACGTGACGGAGCAGCGGGCTGCGCTGGAAGCATTGCGGCGCAACGACCAGCAACTGCGCTCCATTGTGGAGAGCGTGCGGGACTATGCGATCTATCTGCTGGATCGCGACGGTTGCGTGATGACGTGGAACCCGGGCGCGGAGCGCATCAAGGGCTACACAGCTGAGGAGATTCTGGGACTGCATTTCTCGCGGTTCTTTACCCAGGAAGATGTGGAGCGGGGCAGGCCGGCGGAGCTGCTGCGGCTGGCAGCAGCGCGAGGGCGCGTGGAAGAAGAGGGCTGGCGGGTGCGCAAGGACGGCTCGCGCTTCTGGGCCGATACGATTCTCACCGCCATCCGCGACTCGACCGGGGAGATCACCGGGTACGCCAAGGTGACGCGCGACTTTACCGATCGCAAGCGCGCCGAGGAAGCGGTGATGCTGCAGTTGAGCAGCGCGCTGCTGGCCAATATGGATGTCGGCAAGCTGCTCGGAGCCATCTCGGCGAGCCTGCGGGAGGTGGTTCCGCACGATTGCGCGACGCTGGGGCTCTATGACAAAGCGAAGGGCGCGATGATGGTGCAGTTCCTCGGACCGGAGGAGCGCGAGCCACGGCGATCGCGACGCCTGGTGCCGCTGGAAGGCTCGCCGGCCGGAGAGGCATTTCGCACGCGACGAGCCGGTTGTTCTTGAACGAATTAAAGGGTCGCGCTTCACGCCGGAGTCAGTAGGCCATCTGACTGCGCTGGGCATGCAGTCGGCATGCTGGGTTCCTCTCGTACATCGCGGCGAGGCTATTGGAACGATGGCGGTAGCCAGCCGGATTGAAGTCCGTTTTCAGCGAGCACGACGCTGAGATGCTGTCGCAGGTCGCGGACCAGGTGGCCATGGCGGTGAGCAATGCCATGGCGTTCCGCCAGATTGCCGAATTGCGCGACAGGCTGAGCCAGGAGAAGCAGTATCTGCGAAGAAGAGATCAACCTCGAGAACCGCTTCGAGGACATTGTGGGCGAGAGCGCAGGCCTGCGCCAGGTGCTGAAGGAGATTGAGACTGTGGCGCCGACCGATGCGACGGTGCTGATCCAGGGCGAGACGGGGACGGGCAAGGAACTGCTGGCGCGCGCCATTCACCGGCTGAGCCCGCGCAATGAGCGCACCTTTATCAAGCTCAACTGCGCGGCGATTCCGGCGGGACTGCTGGAGAGCGAACTGTTTGGGCACGAGAAGGGCGCGTTTACGGGCGCGATCGCGCGCAAGATGGGCCGGCTGGAGCTGGCGCACGAGGGAACGCTGTTTCTGGATGAAGTGGGCGAGATGCCGCTCGATCTGCAGCCGAAGTTGTTGCGCGCGCTGCAGGAGCGGGAAATTGAACGGCTGGGCGGTACACGGCCGATTCCGGTGAACGTGCGGCTGATCGCGGCGACGAATCGCGACCTGGCCCAGATGGTTGCGGAAAAGCAATTTCGCAGCGACCTGTATTACCGGCTGAAGGTCTTTCCGATCTTCGCGCCGCCGCTGCGGGAGCGCGCCAGCGACATTCCGGTGCTGGTGCGGCATTTTGTGGCGATCGCACAGCCGGCGGATGGGCAAGGCGATCGAGACGATTCCCAGACGAGACGATGGAGGCGCTGGTGCGCTGGCCGTGGCCGGGGAATATTCGCGAGCTGGAGAACTTTCTTGAGCGGGCGGTGATTCTGACGCGCGGGTCGGTGCTCTATGTGCCGCTGGCGGAGTTGGAAACAGGGGCAGCCGATGAAGAAAGCGCCTTGGCGGAGAGTCCGACGCTGCAGACGGCGGAGCGGGAACACATTTTGCGCGTGCTGCGCGAGACCAAGGGACAGATCGGCGGCGACGATGGCGCGGCGGCGCGGCTGGGCCTGAAGCGCACCACTTTGAATTCGAAATTGAAGAAGCTCGGCATCGAGCGAAGTGACTATATGTAGTCTCGGTGACGAGATTTCGTCATCGTCACTTCGTCATCTGCGATTCGTCACTGCCTGCCATTCTGGTTTCGTTACGGAGCTAACTCTTTTCTTCTCATGCGAAAGCGACCCGCGGCCTTTGACCCGCGAGTTTGGCACGTCACATGCCTTATAGAGGGCATCGCAGGATGGGCAGAGCAGATGCTGAGAATCACGATTCACGAAGATCAGGATGCTGTCGCGGTCAAGTTGGAAGGGCGCATCGCGGGGCCATGGGCTGAAGAACTTAGCCGGGTCTGGGTGGAAACGGCTCCGCGGGTCGCATCGAGAAAGCTGTCGCTGGACTTGCGCCAAGTGACGTACGCAGATGCTAACGGGGAACGGGTCCTGAAAGGCATATATTCCGAAACGGAAGCGGAACTTGTGGCGAGTACACTGTGGACTCAATATTTAGCCGAAGTAATCAAGAAGAGCAGCGCAGACAACTCAGAGGAGGCGAAAGATGGCAACGATGCGTAATGTAGTGAGCAACAGCACCATCAGGTTGAGCGTACAGGCGAGTTCTTCAACAAGCTGTCCCCCGCTGCATTCAAGGATCTGTCGTTGCTCCAATATCCCTTGTCGTATGCGCCCAACGTGATCTTATTTTCAGAGAAGGAACAGGCTCGGGGAGTGTACATGGTGCTCGAGGGAGAAGTGAAGCTCTCGATCAACTCGACCGACGGCCGGCGCCTGAGCCTGAGCATCGCGCGGAAGGGCGAGATTCTCGGGCTCTGCCTCGGCTCTCTCGGGGAGTCCATACGAGATGACCGCGGAGACGCTTTATCCGGCGAAGATCGCGCCCATCGGCCGCCGAGATTTTCTCAACTTCTGTTGCACAGCATCCCGAGGTTTACCAGACACTGATGGAAGAATTGAGCCGCCAATACAGCATGGCCTGCGGCCAATTGCGCACCGTGGGCCTGGCTTCAACAGCGCCGGAGAAGCTGGCACGGCTGCTGCTGGAGTGGAGCGAAAACGGGTCAGACGACGGAACAGCGGCACGCGGTTGCGTTTTTCGCTGACGCATGAAGAGATTGGCGAATTCATCGGCGCGTCGCGCGAGACAGTCACGCGGACACTGAGCGTCTTCAAGAGCCGCCGACTGGTGACGTTCAACGGCTCAATGCTCACCATTCCAAACCGCGTGGCGCTGGAGAGTTTCGCGCACTGCTAGGCAATAGATTTCATAACAAATAAATTAATTGATTACATGCAAGCAACTTTATAGCCACGGCGACTCAACAAGGTCGCCGTGGAAACAAAGCAACTTCAACTCAACCCAAGACAGCTCAAACTTACGAAACCGAACTCAAACTAACTCAGCATAACCAGGGCCACTTTACTTTAATCAACCCAACCGAACTGAACTTAATCGAACCGAACTAACTCGCTTATTAAGCCTCCACGGTACAATGTCAACCAACTGTACCGTGGAGGCTTTATGCGCAGGATGCTTTTGGCTCTTTTGACCGTCGTGTTTGCAGGCGGGATTGCCGCGCCGCTGATGGCGCAGGGCGCGCCGCCGCAGGGCGGGGCTGACCAGCCCTACACCGTGGAGTACTACTACAAGGTGCCAGTGGGGCCATCAGCAGGAGTTTCTCGAGCTGTTTCTCAAGAACCACTACCCACTGCTGAAGAAGATTGTGGCCACGGGGCGGATGCTCTCAGTGAAGATTGATTCGCCGGCCTATCACACGACGGAAGATGGCCGCTGGGATTATCGCGTGACGATTCGCTACAAGAACTCGACGGTGGCGACGACTGCCGAATCCCGACGAAGAGGCATTCATCAAGGAGTTATGGCCGGACCAGGCGACATATAAAAAAGAAGAGCAGCGGCGGTTTGAGATTCTGCTGGCACACTGGGATTTGCCGGTGACGGAGATTACACCGAAGAAACTAGGGAACAGGGAATAGGGAACTGGAAGACAGCGTCAGTCGTTGCGGTGACGCCATTGCTGGACGAGGTCTTCGGCGGCTGCGGGCCAGATCGGGGAAATCGAATTCGAAGCCGGCGTCGAGCAGGCGCGTGGGGACGACGCGGCGGCTCTTGAGGACCAGTTCGGATTCGGTGCGGAGGAAGAAGGCGCCGAGCTCGATGAGCGAAGCAGGCATGGGAAGGCCGTTGGGCACGTTCCAGGCTTCGCGCAGAGCGGCCATGAACTCGCGGTTGGGCAGCGGATTGGGCGAGGCGATGTTGACGGGGCCGTCGAGATCGTCGTGTTCGATGAGGAACTCGACGGCGCGGGCAAAGTCGGACTCGTGAATCCAGGAGACGAATTGGCGGCCATTGCCCTGGCGTGCCGCCGAGGCCGAGGCGGACCAGATTCGAAAATATTGCGAAAGCGGTGCCCGGCATGGGGCTGAAGATGATGGCGGAGCGCATGGCGACCTTGCGGGTGCGCGGCGTGGGGGTCTCGAAGAAGGCGGCTTCCCAATCTTTTGCGACCTGGATGGAGAAGTTCCACGTTTCGGGCGCGTAGCGGCGTTCGGAGATCAGCTCATTGCCCCCTAGCTGGCCGGTGGCCTCATCCATGGGGCGGCAGGGCATGGTCAAGGGCATGGCGATAGATGGTGGCGGTGGATGCGTTGAGCCATACCCTGGGCGGGTCGGCGAGTTTGGCAATCACCGAGTTGAGCAGGCGCGTGGTATGGATGCGGGAGTTGTAAATGGCTTCGCGATTGAGGGCGTGGTAGCGGCAGTTGACGCTGCGTCCGGCGAGGTTGATGCAGACGTCGGCGCCTTCGAGATGCTCGGTCCAGGGGCCGATATGCTCGCCATCCCAGTGAACGGTCTGCCACTGCGCAGTATAAGGCCCGCGGGTGAGGACGGTGACGTGGTGGCCTCGCTCGAGGAAGTGCCATGCGAGCATCTGACCCACCTGGCCACTGCCGCCGGGAATTACGATGCGCAGCGGACGAGGCACCTCGGCGTGTCGGATGTCCATTGACCTAGCGTACAAGGTAGGCGCGGGCTGGACGCCTTAGCGCTAGAAACGGGGCGGCGGAGGATACGGATAACCGCTAAACATCTGGCGGCGGCGATAGCTGCGAAACAGGCTCACGATCCCCACAATGATCGAACCGAGAATGACGAGCGGAATCAAAAGCAGCCAGGCGGGCTGCACGACGCGATTCCCTGTGACGGAGGCCGAATCGGCGGCGTGAACCGAGCCAAACATGGCTACCATGTCGTTGCCGACAGAGGCATTTTCTCCGAGTTCGATGGAGCCGAACATGCTGACCAGGTCGTGCGAAATGGTGGCGTTGTCGTCCAGGCGAACATTGCCGAAGAAATTGACTACGTCATGGTTGGCATGGCCGGCAATGTGGACGTTTCCAAAGAAGACAACGACGTCGTGATCGAGGGTGCCTTGCCCGTCGACGCTGCAAAAAAAGCACACGGCGTCGTGTACTGATCCGCCGGGAGGCACGACGATATTGCTGCCAAATTGAACCTCGTCTCGATTGGCGTGGGCGGGGACGGCGGCAAATGCAAGAGCCGCTGACAAAATGAAATTCGTAAGGAAGCGGTGGCTCATCATGGCGTCTCTCCAGACTGTACGCTGATGCCCAGGGGAAAGTTCCGTCACGGTTAACCGGGTGGGCTAAAAGACGGCTTTGTCAACCAGTGTACGCTTGCGGCGGAATTCTTGAAATTTACAAATTTGGAATAATAAGGAGAGTGCCAAAAAGGTTCCTGTGAGTGAAGGGTTGAAGGCGGCGCCTTGGCCTGTGAGACGCACGGCCATTCAGCCAATTCTCTCCGAGATTGCTGAACCCCTGACGGGGACTTCATCCATTTCGCGTCACCGTGCTAGGCTGTAATATCTGCCGGGCAGTCGGTTCCCTATCTTCGACACGGCACATCTGTTACCGGCAGTGCGTCGGAATTTCTGTTCTCTCTTGGTCGGTATTTCATCCTTGATCGAGGCTGGACCGGCGGACCTCGCTGCCAGTGGGTGTCTGCACATCTGTGTACTGATCGAAAACATCACAAACGGTCCGATGGACCTGCTTTATCAGGCACATGACTACTAAGGGTTGGCTTTTGACGACTGCATTGCTTGCGTCCGCAATGCTCCCTGCCGGTGTCATCGCACAGGGCACCCCGCCCACCCCAGGTGTTGTCTGGCAGCCCAGAGGAGCGGGGGCGCTCGAAAGAGAGTCGGCCGCAAAACCGTACGACCAAGTCAGGCTCGCACCCAACAAGACCTACACGCTGGCAGAATTGATCGATCTTGCCGAGCAACATAATCCCGAGACGCGCGTAGCCTGGGAAGAAGCGATATCGAAAGCCGACCAGTTGGGCATCGCGAGAAGTTCCCTCTATCCGACCTTGACGGCGGTTGCCCTTGCCGTCTCACTGCGGACAGCGACTCTGATTGGCGAGTACTTTCATCGCCAAACAGAAGGGATCTTTGAGCCCGTACTCCATGTGGAGTATCTGGTATTCGATGTTGGCGGACGCAGTGGAGAGATCGACATAGCCAAGGCAAACCTGTTGGGGTCAGATCTTGCATTCAATGACACACATCGCCGCATCATCTACCAGGTTGCCGAGGCTTACTACAGACTTCTCAACGCGCAGGGGCAGCGCCAGGCCGCAGAATCCAGTTTGGAAAATGCCCGGGCCGTCGAACAGGACGCAAGGGCCCGCCTTGAAAACGGTTTGGCCACGAAGCCCGATGAACTGGAAGCCACCGCGGCCCGCGCCCAGGCAGACTTCGATCTGCAGACCGCCATTGGCGCGATCGACATTGCGCGCGGCGACCTTGCCACTGCTCTCGGAATCGATCCGGGCACAGTGTTCACAGTTGAAGGCATCGATCAACTCAAACTCCCCTCATCCATCGCCGACTCCGTCGATCAGGAAATGGATCGGGCCTTTAGCCAGCGGCCTGATTTGCTGCAGCAACTAGCGCGCTTACGCGCAGCAAACGCTTCGATCAAACAGGCGAGATCGCAGTATTTTCCGACGTTGAACTTCAAGGGGGATGGGGGGCTGGCACGCGCTTACGGGCAGCAGGATCTTCTTCCCGGAAGCTATGCACAAGGAGAGATCTGGACGGCCGAACTCGAATTGCGGTGGAATCTCTTTGACGGCGCGCGCCGCGAATATCGTATTGCGCAAGCCAACGCCGACAAGAAAGCGGCACAGGCGCAGATTGATGCGCTTCGCGACCAGATCGCCGACGAAATTTGGGCCGCCTACACCAACATGCGAACCGCCCTTAGACAGCAGCAGGCCGCGGCTGCTCTTCTGAGCGCGTCGCAGGAATCTTACGAAGCAGCACATGAATCCTACGGTTACGGTGTCCGCAATTTGCTCGATGTGGTTTCGGCTCAAAAAACCCTGGCGCAGGCACGATCTGAAGATGTTTTTGCTCGAACGCAGTTGCTGCTCCAGACCACCAATCTCGCCTTTCAAACAGCCGATTTCATCCAAAGCCGGCACTGGAGCCCCGCGCCGTGAGTGCAACACTCCGCAAAAAGGAGCGACATGAATCTGTGAGCCGGCTTCGACGCTGGTCGATTCCGCCGGTTGCACTGTTAACCATCGAAATCGCAGGCTGCAGGCGTTCGCCCACCTTTAACATACTCGGTTCATTCTTCCCGTCCTGGCTCATATGTCTATTCGTGGGCATTACGCTTTCAGTCATTGCCAATCGCATCCTCGCCCGATTTGCACTCGACAAGGAGATTCTCTGGCCCATCGTTGTCTATCCCTGCCTCGCGCTGTTTTTCGCCAGCGTCCTTTGGCTCATTCTCTTTAGCTGATCGAAGGAGGAACCGTGCCGCATAGCCGCCTTCACATCATCGGCCGCACCATCAGCGTCGGCATCATGGCAAGCACCGCGATTGTCGCACTCCTTGTGATTCACCAAGTGAACGCATACCCGCGCACTGACGATGCTGAAGTCTTTGCCAACTTTATTGGCATGGCTCCTTTGGTCAACGGCCCGGTAACGCATCTTTATGTCTCCGACAATCAACCCGTGAAGGCCGGCGCCCCGCTGTTCGACATTGACGACCGTCCGTACGCGTATGCCCTGGCCCACGCGCAGTCTGATCAAATCGCTCTTCAGGGCCAAATCGGCAACGAGCGCCGCATCATAGCGGCGAAGGCAAGCGGTGTCGACGTTGCCAGGGCAAACGTGCTCGGCACCGATGCCGGTCTTGCTCACGCCGAAGCCGCAGTGCAGCAGGCCAAAGCGGACGTGGCTAACTCGCAGGCGGCAGTGGAGCGCTCCAAGGCGGAGTTCGAGTATGCATCAAACAACCTGCACCGTATTGAGCCGCTTCTGGCGCGCCAGTTCGTGACCGTTGATCAAGTCGACCAGGCGCGGACACTTGAGACGTCCCGCTTGCAGGCCGCGAACCAGGCCAAATCGCAACTCGCCCTGGCCGAAGCGGGTCTTCTCGCGTCGGAAGCGGAATTGAAGCAGGCACAAGCCCTCGTCGAGCAAAGCCATCAACAAGTCGAAGAGGCGTCGCATAACGTGACGACGCTGCAACCCCTGGAGGGTCAGCTTCCCGGCAAGCAGGCGGCCATCGACACGGCAAAATACAATTTCGACAACTGTCATGTTGTTGCTCCGTTCGACGCGCGCGTGACGAACCTGACAATCTCAGAGGGCGCTTACGCGACCGCCGGTGAGCACATTTTCACTCTCATCGACACGCGCATCTGGTGGGTCATTGCCAACTTCCGCGAAACGCAGTTGCATCACATTCAGCCTGGTATGCTCGCCGATGTCTATGTAATGTCACGCCCCAGCATCCGCTACAAGGGTGTCGTCGATAGCGTCGGATTTGGCGTGACTCCCGATACCGACCTGGTGGGACGCCTGGCCGCACCGGGCCTTCCTGATGTGCAACGCACCTTGAACTGGGTGCACCTGGCATCCCGTTTTCCTGTGCGTGTTCGCATTCAAGATCCGCCGTCCGAGGTGTTCCGCCTCGGCGAATCAGCAGTGGTGATCATCCGCGGCAATGCGCCTGCCAGCCACAGGGAGTAGGCATGGCTTCTGAATCAATTCATCTTCCGCACGCGGAACGCTTCAGTGATTGGTTCCTCGACTTCCTCAAAAAGGAGTTGGCGCCTTATCCCGGCCGCGGCGCGGTTGTGGCACGCATCGTTATCTCTGCCACGCTGACCATGATTATCATCGAAACTTTTCGCATTCCAGGCGGTGTCGTGGGCGCTTTGTCGGCATTTGTGTTTTCCCGCGAAAACCTTGTTTCCACCGCTCGTTCGGCAATTTTTCTGATGGCGGCGTTTCTGATCGGAGCGCTTTTTATACCCATCGGAGCGCGTTTTCTGGCTTCCACTCCTGCAACACACTTTTTCTGGATAGGCTGCAGCCTGTTTCTTACTTTCTTTTTGCTGCGTTGCCTGGCCAACTATGGTGTAGCAAGCGGTCTCGCCCTGGTTGTCAGCAATGTCGTGATCATCTGGTACCTGCCCGGACCTGCGGAACGCAATGTCGAGCTGACCCTGTGGCTCGTTCTCGCCACGTTCATCGGTGCGCTCGTAACACTGGGCGTCGAGATTGTTTTCCTCGCATTGTGGCGCCACGATGAATTGATCGAGGGTATTGATACGCGTCTGGCTCTGATCGAAGATCTCATGGCATGTTACGGCCAATCCCGGCCAGTTGCGCCGGCGACCCAAGCTGGTCTCGCACAGTTCGCGATCGTGGGCGCGGGCTCTCTGCGCCGTGACGTGGCTCGCGGAAACTACCAACAGCGCTACCGCACCCGCATGAGTACTCTGGTATCTCTCACAGCGCGATCAATCGACTTCGCCGCTGCTCTTGCCAGCGCATATCCGTCGCTGCCGGCCGAGTTCAGTGAACGCGCGTTGCGCATCAACAAAAGCCTGGCAGATATTCGCCAATGCCTTGGCACGCACGGCCAGCCCTGCGAAGCAACCCTGGAACCGCGACCCAGCCCCGGAACTCCGCTCTTATCCGAGATCGAGTCCATGGTGTCGTTGATGCCCGCGATCTTTAGTAAGGAGAATGCTGTCGATCCCGAACTTGAACCGCTCGAGGACGCGCCCGACACCTTTCGCATCTTCATCCCGGATGCCTTCTCCAATCCGGAGTATTTGCGCTACGTTCTCGGTGGAACCATCGGCGGCCATGCTTTGCTATGTCTTTTACGTTTCGCTGGATTGGCCCAATCTCTCCACATCCGTAACTACCTGCGTACTGACGGCCCTGACGTCCGTCGGCTCGTCCAGGCAGAGACAGCTTCTTCGCGTCCTTGGCTTCATCCTTGGTGGCGTCATCGCCGGGCTGGGAGCACAGATTTTCGTTCTCCCGTTCATCGACTCCATCGGCGGATTCACGCTGTTCTTCGCCGCGATGACGGCCGTCGCAGCCTGGATTGGAACCGCGAGTTCACGGCTCTCTTACGCAGGCGTCCAATTTGCCTTCGCCTTCTTCTCGATCCACCTGAGCGAATTTGGTTTCCAGACCGATCTCGCTGTCGCGCGCGACCGCGTCCTCGGCGTGCTGCTCGGGACCACCATGATGTGGCTCGTTTTTGAACGCTTCTTTCCTCGCTCTGCCGCGAATGAGATGGTGCGAATCTTCGTTCGCAATGTTCGCTCAATGTCAGAACTTGCGTCATTCACTCCGCGCCGGGACGAGCCGGGTGCGATCCTCAGCGTTCGGCGCATGAGAGAAGACATTTATCGCCGCTTCGGCGAAGTCAACGCGCAGTCCGATGCGGTTCCCTTTGAAACCGGCTCCTTGCGTGCGGGTGATATGGCCGCGAGGGATCGCATACGGCGCTGGCAGGCCTCCCTGCGCAGCTTCTATCTACTGGAGGCGCCATTGCTCCAGTTTCGTCTCTTCGGAACTACTGCTTCGAGGTCGCCATCGTTTGCTGCATTCGAGCACGATTTTCGATTCGAATGTTCGGATATCTTCAGGCAGATTGCTGAGAGTCTCGAGAGTCAAAGTGCAAACCGCTTTCACATGGCCCGGCCAACCACCAGCCTTGTTCATCATCTTGATACGATTTCACTCGGAAGCGAAGCTGAGTTCTCCGAGCGCGAGCAGGGACTGGCGCGCCTCATCCGGTTCATCGCGCAGCTTGTCGATCGCCTGCAGGTTGAGGTCGCTTCTGAAGGGCTCTACGATGTGCTGCCGGCCCCTGAGCCGGGGGAGGCAGGGTACGAAAATGCTTAGAGTCTCTAGCCTTCAAAAACGGCCCGTAGCTTAGAACTCGAAGCGCATGCCCATCTGAATGCGGCGCGGCGGGTTGACACCGACCACATCACCGAAGTCAGGCGAGGACTCCACCGTGTCGATGGCGGAGGGGTTTTCGTGATTGAGAACGTTGAAGGCGGCGGCGGAGAAGCCCAGGCGGGGCGCTTCCTCGCTCTTATCGGGTGTGACTGCGAAATCGTGGCCCCAGCGCAGGTCCAGGTCCACGTAGGATGGAGCGGTTTCAGTGTCAGGTGCGACGCCGTCGGGCCGGGTATTGAAGAGGGAGTCGCCGTAGGCGTCCGTTCCAGTGAGGATGGTCCATGGCCTCCCGGTGTTGGCGAAGATGCCGGTGGAAAGGTTGAAGACACTTTCACGATTGAACATGGCATAGACGCCGAGGCGCTGGCGACGGTCGAAACTGGCGTTGGCCCACTCGTCGTTGGGGGCGTATTGATTTTGCGGGAACCAGCCGATGCCGCCGGTGTTGGATTCGTAATGGGACCAGGTGTAGCGGCCGAATCCGGAAAAGTATTTGTTAAAACGGCCGCGATAGGAGATGTCGAGGCCACTGCCCTCGAAAAAGCCCGCGGGCTGCATCTGGCGGATGAGGCCGAAGGCGGGATCAGGGCGGACGGTGTAGCCGGAGTCGGGCGTGGGCGCATTGACGTCGACAGAGCGAAACTCGTGCATGCCGCGCGCTGAGTAGACGCTGACGATGCCGGTGGCGTGTTCGCCTAGCTGGCGCTCGATGGACAGCCCGTACTGCATCTGGTAAGGGATCTGCGCGTTGGGAGCGAGTTGGGCGAGGTTGGGTGGCTGCGCGGTGATGGTTTCGCAATTGGTGACGGGAACGCAGCCTGTGGAGGGCGCCAGCGCGGGGTCAAGCGAGAACTGGATGGAGCGTCGGCGGGCATTCTCGTAGCGGACGAGGTCAAGGAGCGGACCGGAGCCGAAGCGGTCATAGTAGACGCCGCCTCCGCCGCGGAGAACGACCTTGGCGTCGGGGTCGAGTACCCAGCCGAACGAGACACGAGGCGCAAAGCCAAGACGGCGGGTGGCAAGGAAGTTCTGCCAGTCGTAACGCAGACCCGGCGTGATGGAGAAGCGGGCATTGATCTTGAACTGGTCCTGGATGAAGGCGCCCGCTTCTTGTTGGTGGTAGATGAAGTGCACGTCGCCGGTGTTTTGCGAGAAGCCGGAGGGGCGGTTGCTGGCGTAGTTCTCGAGCGCCGTCTGCAGCACTGTGACGCCGTCGGCGGCGAGGGTGGGGCCGAAGGTGTAAGTGCCGAGAGCATTGGTGTTGTCGTCGAAGGCGCGGCGGTCAATATGGGGGATGCCGATGCCGGCTTTGACCAAGTGGCGGCCGCGTGTCCATGTGACCATGTCGTAGAGGCGGAAGTTGTACTCAGTGCCGAGCGAGTCGTTCTGGGCCGAGCCTCCGGTAAAGTCGCCGGAGACGGAGACGCGAGCGGCCTCAGCGACATTGGTGTGGTCGCTTGAATCGTGCTCGCCGACGATTGAGACCTGATTTAGCAGGACGGCAGAGAGCGTGGAATCCAAGTGTGCAACGAAGTCGTCTTCGCGGTATTGCTGGTTGGTTCCAGCCGAGGCAAGCGTCTGGTTGCCGACGCCTTGATTCTGGCCAGTCCAGTTTTGAAAGCTGTATTGCACGTAGCCGGAATGGCGATCGCCGAACTGATGTGCGGCGCGCAGGCTGAACTCCGTGTCGCGGGCAGGGGCTGGCACGTTGGCCTGGAATACGCCGGTGGGGTTGGCGGGCGTGGGTGCAATCGTTGCGCTCACGACGGATTCCAGGTCTTCTTCTGCTCGGTTGAATGTCGCGAGAAAGCTGCTCTTTGGTGCGAAAAAGATGGGACCGGTGGCGTGGCCTTCGTAGACGCGGCGCTGCTCGAAGGGCTTTGTCGGGGCGAGGGCATTCTGGGCGTTGAGCGCATTGTCGCGGAAGAGGAAGTTGAATTCACCGTGGTAGCGATCGGCGGCTGACTTGGTAATGATCTCCATTTGTCCGCGGCCCGGCCAGTAGTACTGGGCGGAGTAGGGATCCTGGTTGATGCGGACTTCCTGCACGGCCGAGGCGGAGACGGTGGCGCGGTTGGCCTCGACACCGTCGACGACAAGGCCAGAGCCCCCGGTGCCGGATGCGCTGTCGTCGAGAAAGGCGCTCATGGCGGTGGCGTAGTCGTTGTCGAAGATCGGCATCGCCTTGAGATCGATCGAACTTAGCACCGAGGAGTCGTGATTGTCATCGGGCGCGGTGAGGTCTTCGCTGCTGTCGGCGTTGACGCGCACATTGGTGGATAACGAAGCAATGGGCAGGACGATGTGCAACGGCGTGGCGAAGCTGTGCGCTGCCGTGGAGCCGACCGCTGAGACGGTAGCGGGCACAATGACTACTGGGTTATGCACGGTTTCAAAACCCGGCTCCGACACAACCAGCGTGTAGCTGCCGGCGTGGGGCGCGGTCAACTGGAAGCTGCCATCGTCAGTGGAATGAGCGCTGCCATCGACCGCACCGGACGGATCGACCAGGTCCACTTCAGCTCCAGGAATGATTGCGCCAGTGGGGTCGGCCACGACGCCTTGTATGGATGAAGCCGTTGCGGGTGGAGTCGAGTTCAAGGGTGTGGAAGCGAAGGCGACTGCCGGCAACACGAGAAAAAGGGCCCAGGCAAAAAAGCGCATGATGCGGAATCTCCAAAGCAAACACAGAGTGAAGACGAGTCAACGTGCCAATGACGCTTCTACGCAAAAAAGTGTCGATATTGATGTGACGCGCGCCCTTGGCCATGTGGACGCAAATGAGATCAACATCGTGTCTCTGACGCGGCGGCTCCGCGCACAGAAAACGTAATCGCCTGCCAAGATGCTCAATGCTGTAGACACGGCGGCGATTTTTATTGACGTGAAATTCAGACCAGTTTGGCTGGCTGCTGTCCTAAATCGATTTTCGCAGGACTGAGCGCGTCCGTCCAGTCCGCCGGGGAATCCACCAATATGTCGGGGGGGATGACCTCGAGGCTGCCGGGGGCGAGACCGAAGGTGCAACCGATGCTCCATGCGCCGGCGTTGCGCGCCGTTTGCACGTCAACCTGGCTGTCGCCGATCATCACGGTTTCTTCGGGGCGCGCGCCGGCTTCTTGCATGAGCGTAAAAAGGCCTTCGGGATCGGGTTTTTTTGTGGTGAAACTATTGCCGCCATAAATATTGATGAAATAAGGCGCCAGGCCGAGCGCTTCGCAGATGGCTTGAGCGGGGCGCACGGGTTTGTTAGTCAGCACGGCCATGGCTCGAAAAGGGGCGACGGGTTCGTCGTGGACGCTTCGCAGCGCGGCCAATGCTTCAAGAACACCTTCGTAGGCATAGGTGTAATCGAGCTTGTGTTCGCGATAGTAATCGAGGAAGAAGGCGTAGGCCTTGGCCAGAAATTGCTCGTCGACTGGGGTGTCGCTGTCGGCGGCGAGAGCCCGGCGCATGAGCATCAGGGCTCCGTTGCCGATGAAACCGGCGATGACCTCGTCGGGAAGCGGGGAGAGGCCCATGTGGGCGAGCGTGGCATTCACGCTGTTGCAAAGGTCCTGCGCCGAATCGATCAGTGTGCCATCGAGGTCGAAGACCAGCAGCTTCAACGATTCGACCGGGAGGGGGCGGAAGACGCGGATCATGGGTACAGTTTACAGGGGTTGGGGGTCGGGGTCAGGGGACAGAGAGCAGGGAACAGGGAGCAGCGAATAGGGAACTGTGCTTCTTAGGGGCAGGCAGGGTTGTGGGCGTTTGAGAAGGCGAAGAACGTGATGCTCACCGGGCTGAGCGATGTCTTGCCTGCCTTCTGGGGCGTGTCGTCGAGCTGGGGAAGGTCACCATTAGCCGTGAGGTTCAATTCGACGTCGTTGAGCATTACGGTTGGAGTGAGCAGATCTTTCGATGTGAGGGTGTAGCGGTTTGAAGCTTTGGGCAGAGTCAGGTCGTGCGCACTGGTTCTGTCCGCGTTGATGACCAGCAGGGCTACACCGCCTGCGTGACCGCGGAGGCAGTGAGCGTAGAGATAAAGGCTCGGCGTAGAGGAAGGACCAGCATCGAGCACGGTTGTTCCCATCAGGCGGCGCCACAAGACGGCGGACCAGTAGTTGGGGCGCGGCGTCAGCGTGGACTCATCAATCAGCGCATAGTCACTGGCGGCGAGGGTGTTGTGGATGACGACTTTGACGCCATGTTTTGCCAGCGTGCCGAGCTGGTTCAAGTAGCGGAAGCTGTCGATGAAGTCGGAGGCCCACGGGTTGCCGCCGCACGCGGTCTCGCCGGTTTCAGTGAGCCAGAGGGGCTTTCCGGGCGCATATCGGTCGCGGAGGGCGGCATAGAACGCTTCATCGCGGTCGGTGCGCGAAAGCCATTCGTCGGAGAGAGCCGTTTCCGGCGAGGTTTGGGGTGATGCGCCCATCATCGCGCAGCGTTTGGAGACACCGCCATAAAAGTGATAGGAGAAGGCGTCGAGGCCCGGGCCTTCGTCCTTGAGAATGTCTTCTGACTTCACCAGGCGCATGCCGGTGACAGGTCCCAGAGAACCAGCTTCGCCGATTCCGCCGGGACCGAGGACCGTGAGGTTCGGATCGGCTTTCTGGATGAAAGCATGAAAGGCTCGGAAATCGCGGCCGTAGGCTTCGGCGTCGTAGCCTTTGGGCGCTCCGCCCATGGAGGCGAAGGTCGGCTCGTTGAACATTTCTGCGGCGGCGATGTTTCCACCAATACTCTTTGTGTAACTCAGGAACTTAGTGGCTTCGATCGGCGTCCAGATGCCGCTTGCATCTCTAACTCCAGGACTTATCGCGAACGAAGTTACGATCTTTGCGTCAACGGCGCGGGAAAACTCAATCACGCCGCGCCATTGCTGGCGGGTCAGCACTCCGTTGAACCCGGCGGGCGGAGTGGCGGGAGCGGGACCATCTGAGTCCTGAAAGTAAGTGGAGTTAGCCCATGTTCCGCTAACGCGAAGATAGGCTGGACCGAGGGCCGCGGCGAGCTTGCGGAGGCGTGGGTTGGAAAGGTCGATCGGTGCGCGATAGCGATAGAGCGAGGCCGGCATGCCACCGGGCGTGGTTTGCGTTGTGTCCGCGGGGGCGTCGGATTGCGCTTTGTAGGGCGCCCAGAAACGGCCACCTGTGACCTCGAGCATTTCAATGTTATAGGACTGGTAGCGCTCGTCCACTGTGCCGATCGCGGGCATCTTGCTTGGCGCAAGGGCAATCGACTGCGCTTGAATCGGAGTGGACAGCGAGAGCGCTGATGCGACGAAGAGATCGACGACGATTACGCGGAGATGAAAGCGAGCCCTTGGAGTCATTGGGAATCCTGATCGAACGATTTCTGCCGCCCCTGCACGGAATGCGTGAAGACTTGCGGCACAACTTGATCACTCTAGACCGCTGGCAAGGCCTTTGCAAACGGTGCCGGGTATCGATGAGGATCCGTACCCATATGCGAATGATGTAGGATGCTGCGCATGCGCTCATTCCTTCGTTTCAGTGTTACTTGCTGTGTGTTTCTACTGGCCGTTTGTGCGGCGGCATGGTGCGCTGACAAGCCTACGGCACCTGAACTGATTGCACTTGCGAAAGCGCACGACCCGACGCTCCTCGCAAGAATTGAAAGCACATTTGATGCGAAACAATTGAAGGACGGAACGGCGTGGGTTGGACGGGGGCCGGAGTTTTTCTTCGCAGTGGAAGCGGAGGCCACGCCGTCGCTGGTGATTGATGACGCCGCGGGGCCTGTGATGGAAGCCCTCCCGGCGGGTGTATCGGGTTCTCACATTTGGTATGCGAGTGCGCACATCGAGCCAGTGGGCAAGCTGCATCAGTATCACTACATCGTGAATGGCGCGAACTTCGGAGGCAGGTTGGATGTGCCTGCGTTTGGGCCACTGTCGTATCCTGAGCCGGGAATTCCTGCCGGCACATTATCGGAGAAGTTTACGCATACTAGCAAGATTTACGACGGAATGAAGAGCGACTACTGGATTTATGTTCCGGCGAAGTACGACCCGAAGATACCCGCGGCGCTGATGGTATTTCAGGATGGGCTCGGCTATACCGATCGCAACGGCAATAATCCTGCGCTGAACGTGATCGACAACCTGATCGCGGAGAAGAAAATTCCGGTGATGATCTGCGTGTTTATTAATCCGGGAGACATTGCGGACTCGCCGGGCACGCCGACGTATGACTTTGTGAAGGGCTACTCAGAGAAGTGGCATCGCACGCTGCAGGACTCGATGCGTAGCACGCTGTATGACACGGTGAGCGATCGCTATGCGCGTTTCCTGCGCGACGAGATTTTGCCCGAGGTGGCCGCAAAATACAACCTGCGCACGGATGCTTACAGCCATGCCATTACGGGCGCGTCGTCGGGCGGTATTTGCAGTTTTAACGCGGCCTGGCAGATGCCGGAACTTTTTAGCCGCGTGATCAGTTGGATTGGGAGCTTCACTTCGATTCAATGGAAGGAAAATCCGGGTAATCCCGATGGCGGGCAGGATTATCCGGAGAAGGTGCTGCGTGAGCCGAAGCGAAACCTGCGCGTGTGGCTGGAGGACGGGGCGAACGATGAGGAGATTGACCATTTCGGGTATCACAGTTACGGAAGCTGGCCGCTGGGCAACATCCAAATGGCTAATTCGCTGAAGGGGATGCAGTACGACTTTCATTTGAGCTTCGGGAAGGGAACGCATAACTCCGGAGGCGGGGCGGCGGAGTTTCCTGCGGAGATGATCTGGCTTTGGCGTGATTACGATGCGTCGAAGCCGGAGCAGGAATTCACAATGGACCCGGCGGAAAAGAGCAAACCCTATTTTCGGATTGCGGCCTTGAATCGCGCAACCGATTAAGGGCTGCACGGCCCAGGGCTTCGGCGAGGGGAAGATCGGGGGAGGGAAAAAGAACAGGCGAGGCATCCCAGAAGTCTTGCTTGCTGCCTCGCCTGAGGAAATAACTTGGGGAAGGGCCTCTTTCAAAAACGCCGAGATTGTGATTTGTGGTTTCTCACTCTTGAATCACGAAACGATTCAAGAATGGGGCACGTGGAAGAGACGCTTGGGGGAGGGCCTCTTTCAAAACGCGCGGAATGGGTTTGCGGCTTCCATCCTTGAATCAAAAAACGATTCAAGGGTGGGGCGCGGAAACTAGTGGACGCGAACGTCCCCTGAGCCGGTTTCGATGCGCACGGTGGGACCGCCGCCATTGATTTTGCCGATAACGTGGTGGCGATCGGTTGAACCCTGCGTGAGCATTTCGCGATCAGTGTGAACCTTACCCGAACCAGTGGATGCGTCAAGTGTGAAGCCCGCGGAGCCGGGCCAGAACTCGACCGTTCCGGAGCCGGTTTCAAGATGCCAGAAGTCAGACGGGGTGCCGGTGACCTTGATGTCGCCTGAACCAGTGCCGGCGCGGAGGCCGCCATGCAAGCCGCGCAACTCGATGGTGCCGGAGCCGGTCTGGGCCTTCACGTCGCCTTCGCCGGTGCTCTCCTCGGCAAAGATGTTGCCGGAGCCGGTGTTCAACGTGAATCCGCCATGGAGGCCGGTGGCGTGAATGCTGCCGGAGCCGGTGGAGAGCTTGGCGGTGTCGCCGATGCCGTCATCAGTAATGTCACCTGAGCCCGAGGAGGCCTGAAGAAAGGCGTTGGCTGGGGCCTCGATATCGTAGTCGACGCTGATGTTGTGGTAGTTCTCGTGGTGTTCCCCGATGCGAATGATGTTGCCGGTCTGCTCAATGGGCGGGTTGGCCGCGATCTCGCGAACGCGTTCGTCATTGCCTTCCCAGTTGGATTTGACGCGGCCGGAGATATGCACCTGGTTACCCGAGCCCTGGGTCAGATGGATGTGGCCAGACCCGGTGGCAACGGACAGGTCGACGCGCCCGTTAACTGAGAGGTTGCGGTCGAAGGTGGCCTCATTGGCAAGCGCGGGGAGGGCTGCGATTGCCAAGGCCGCTGTTGCTACTAGAAGATGCTTCATCGTGTTCCTCGTTTCGTGGCCGGTGAACAGCGAGCAGGGATCAGGCAGTTGGTCCTGCCCCTGGTTTAATTGCACCTAACATGCCAAAGACCGATTTCTCGCGGACCGCGTAAATTCAGCATGTTAAAAGCTCCTGCCGCGAGTCTCAGCCACCGCTGGTGTCCGCTTGTGAACAGTACCGTGCGTGGGCGAACACTGAAGGCTGCTTTATTAGCATCGGCTTTGTAGTCGTAGCACGGATTATTGCTGCAGCACGACCTGGTCGCCTTCTTTCAATCCGCTGACGATCTCAGTGACGGATCCGTTCGAAAGGCCTACCTTGACAGCGAGCTTGCGCTGTCCCTCTTTCTGAGACTTGTCGGGAACGTCAACGAACGAGTTCTTCTGGTTATCGTATGTGACGGCGTTCTCCGGCACGGTCAACACACCTTTATGTTCGTCCAGCAGGATTTCAGCATTGGCCGTCATGTTTGCTTTCAATTCGCCGCCGGGGTTGTCGATGGAAACGCGGACCTCAAAGGTGGTGACATTATCCTTTTCCACGCCCAATGGAGCGATTTTGGTCACCTTGCCATTGAATGTGCGGTCGCGGAAACTTTCGACCTTGATGCGCGCCGGCTGGCCCATGTAGACGTGGGCAATGTCCGCTTCATCCACCTTGCCCTGCACGTAAACTTCGTTGACATCGCCCTCAGTCATCACCAGCGTCGCAGTGGAACCGAGGACAAGGATGGAACTGACCGCATCGCCGATCTCCACGTCACGCGACAGGATGACGCCGTCCATTGGAGCGACGATCGTGGTGTAACTGAGCTGCTCCTCAAGCTGCTTGAGGCTGGCTTGGCTTTGCATCACCTGGGCGCGAGCTTGCTTCAACTTCGCGTTGTCCACGCCAATCTGCGCTTTTGCCCCGTCGCGCTTGTTGAGCGCGGCGAGGTAATCGCGGTTGGCATCGTCGAACGCCTGGCGGCTGACCACGCCTTCCTTTTGCATCTCAAGATTGCGGTCCAGAGTGGCCTTGTACATGGGCAAGTCGGGAGCGGCGGCATTCACTTTGTCCTGCTCGATATTGGCCTCGAAGGTGCCGACATTGGCTTCGGCGGCGGCCAATTGAGCGCGCTGTGCCTCAACCTGTGCCACAATCTCCTGCTGATCGAGCTGAGCCAGTTGCTGGCCTTTGTGGACGCGGTTATTGATGTCGACGTAGAGCTTTTCAACAATGCCGGAGGCCTTGGATTTGACCTCGACCTTGGTGATGGGCTGAATTTTGCCTGTGGCTACCACGGAACGCGCAACATCGCCGCGCTGCACCTTGGCAAGCCGGTTGGGATCGATCTGCGTCCCTTTGACCAGGCGCGCCGCCATGATGCCCAATACCATGACAACCAGCAACCCGCCGATGCCTAAAAAGATCCAGAACCGTTTGCTCTTGCGCGACGCAGCCACGACCTACCTCCCGAAAGCATGCAGAGAGCCAGCGCTCTCAAATGATGGAATGAATCGATGAAAAAACCGAGAATCGCATCGAGCGGCAACCTGGTGCGGTCCTCCGCTTCTTGTTCATACGCAGTTTGACGCGCCCCGGTTCCAGATGAATCGAGCGAACGCAAATGTTCATGTAGGACAGGCTTCGCTGTTTGCGGACCCCAGGACATTGAACGCTTGTCCGCAGACTCATCCATATGGGTGCGTTGACGCGGCCGGTACCGTTGAAGCGGCTAAATGCTATGCTCACAGGCGAGATGCACGGTTTACCGCTGCTGCAATTTGTCGCTGTGGTCATGCTGATTCTGGCCAACGCATTCTTTGTGGCCGCGGAGTTTGCGCTGGTCAGCGTGCGGGACACCCGGATTGAGCAAATGATGGCCGCGGGTGTTCCTGGCGCGCGGACCGTGCGCCGTCTGCAACTCCAGTTGGACGAATTTCTGCCCGCGGTGCAACTAGGAGTCACGCTCTGCTCGCTGGCGCTGGGATGGATCGGCGAGCCACTGGCCGCGAGCGTCTTCGTTGGATGGATGCAGATGCTGCCGCCAAGTTCCCGTGCACGCCCGGGTCTACGCGCACCTGGCCGCGGTAGCTCTGAGCTTTGCCTTCATCACTTATATGCAGGTGCTGGTGGGCGAACTGGTGCCGAAGTCGCTGGCGCTGCGGCGGGCCGAGGCGCTGGCGGTGGCCGTGGCTCCGCCGATGCTGATCTTCATGAAGCTGGCGCGGCCGGCGGTGCGGCTGTTGAGGAACTCCGCGGCCCTGGTGCTGCGGGGGTTCGATGTGCCGATGACGGAGCGGTCGTCGATTCACTCGCCAGAAGAGCTAAAGCTGATTGCCACCGCCGCCCGGCGGATGGGCGTGCTGCCGCGGTTTCAGGAGACCATTGTTCATCGCGCATTGGAGCTGGATGATGTACCGATCCGCGAGATTATGACGCCGCGTCAGCAGATTTTCTCGCTGCCTTCTGGAATGCCAGTGGAAGAAGCCAGCGCCCGGGTTATCGACCGCAAGTATTCCCGCGTGCCGGTTTACGACGAGACGCGTGGCCCAGAACATATCGTGGGGGTGGTCTACTCCAAAGATTTGGCGCGGTTGATGTTTTTTCGGCCCTCCGCACAGCGCGCGCCATCGGGGCAGGCACAGCCCGACAGGACAGGTCCTGCGTTTGTCGAGCTCAGATTGAACCAGGTGATGCGCGACGTACTTGTCGTACCGGAGACCAAGACGGTCCTCGACCTCATTCGGGAATTCCAACAGCGCCGGCGCCACTTGGGAATCGTGGTGGACGAGTATGGCTCGACGGTGGGCCTGGTAACCGCCGAGGACGCCATCGAGCAGCTGACGGGCGAACTGGAAGACGAGTTCGATGACCCGGCGCTGCCGGTGTTGGCCACCGCTTCAGGTGCGCTGTTGATGGACGGCGGCATGAACCTGCGCGATCTGGAGACGCAGACGCAGTGGAGCCTGCCCCGCGAGGGGGGCGTTGAAACACTCGCCGGCTTCATGCTGGTGCGACTGGGACATATCCCCAAAGGTGGTGAGAGCGTCATTTATGAAGGCCGCAGGCTTACGGTGGTGGAAATGGATGGCCGCCGGATCGGCAAGGTGCGGGTGGAACCGGTGGAAGAGAAGGTGGCCGCGGCGGACAAGCGAGACGGATGAAGATCTGAGAATCGAGCCCGAGGACGGTCGCCTACGGGTCGTTTCCTGCGCGGGGATGGCTCCAATTCGAATGAAAAATAACGCCGGCGGAGAGGGTTACTAAAGTCCAACAAGAATTCGGACGAGTTCTCAAAAGAAGGAATGAATCCGATTTTTCCACCGGATTGCCAATCGTGGCTCGGGCTAAGAATTGGTTTTACCTATTCTGTATCAATTACATACAATTGTTGAGGTCAAAACCATCTTCCGTTACCTAGGTAATTGATCCTAAGGTACTTTTTCATTGCACTTTTTGGTTACGTGCTAGACTACGCCTCTGGAGAGACCATGACACAAGAGACTTTTCACACCGCATACCAGCAGGCGAACGCTGAACTCTGCAGCATACAGGAACAATTCGAACGGCTGCGCCTCAAGAAGGAACGGATCGAGAAGGTTGTGGAAGCTTTGAAGCCATTCGTCGAACTATACTCCGGAAACGCAGTTTCGAATCAGCCGGTTTCCGACCCCTCGATGTACCTGGTTCACGAAGCCAAGGACGTTGTTTCCGAGCCGGTTCAACGCGCTATTGAGCCTACCCCAGAACCCGTGATTGAGCCAGTGGAGTACGCGGCAAACGTTGCCGCCGAACCGGTTCAATATGCCACGGAGGTGTCGTCGGATCCATTCCAGCGGCGTATTGAAAGTGTTCTGTGGGGATGGAGCCAAAAGCGCGAAGGAATGGCGCCGGCAGTTTAGTCCTTATCCGCTCCGAGGTTGGCGAACTGAAAAGCAGGCCGCAAGAAGCGGCGGCATTTGTGCGGCGAGCTGTATTGCAATTCAGAGTTGAGTGACCCGGGTGGTCTTTCCAGAGGCCGCATGCAGCTCAAATCGTCCCTGTGCGGGCCGCCGCGGCGGTCAGGCCTGGTGGACATCGGGTTGGTGAGTTGATCGGGTTATAACTGATCGATGTGTCAGCGCATGGGTTATCGTCCCTTAGATTAACTTACCTTGAAGAAGTTAAGTTACAGTTCGATTGCATCGCTTTGTAACTGTGGATGATCAACTAAGTAAACTGTGCCGTGGTTCGCTGTAATCAATACTGTGCATGCGCGAGATAGCTTTGCGATTGTTTTCATTGAAAAGCAGTAATTCCGAGTCGACGAGATGACGGAAGCAGTGGGTTTCAGAAGATAGCATTAAAGTTGCAGAAAGATTTGCTTCAACAAATTTTGCATCATGTTAGACTACCGGCCTGGAGGGAAACATGAAACAAGAAGTCTATCGCTTTGCATTCGAAGAGGCAAACTCGGAACTTACCGAGATTGTCGTTGAGTTTGACCAACTGCGCGCACGGAAAGAGAAGATCGAGAAGGTCATCGAGGCTTTGAAGCCGTTCGCAAACTCTGACGCAAAAGGCGCCCCTGCCAATCAACAGACAGAGCCGGCGACTTTCTCGTTTCAACCGACTTCGGCAACCCCCTCAGCTTACTCGTATTGATTTCACGACCGCGCGAGCGGGCTTGTAGCAAAAACGCATCGGCTCTCTAAAGGGGTCATGTTTTCCGCCACCGACGAATGGACGACGGCAGGCTTCCACGGCCTGCCGGGTTAACTATCTTTGGTCGCTCCGGGGTGCAACGGTGATGGCAATTGATGCCGCTGTTTAACGCCCCTGGTCGCACTGACCGCCAGGAAAAGTCCGCGTTTGAGAGCTTTCCATGACAAGAGCCACGTTGCTTTGCTGACCAGGATGGCGGGAAAGTTGCACGAAATATTCGTACCCGATCATTTTCAATCGTGTTAGACTACGCGCCTGGAGTGAGCATGAGACAGGAAGTTTATCGCGTCGCATTCGACGAGGCAAAGGCGGAGCTTGCGGAATTGCTTGGGAGGTTCGAGCAGTTGCGCCAGCGGAAAGATCGAATTGAAAAAGTCGTGGAAGCCTTGAAGCCCATTATGGGTGCTGAAGGGCAGGGAGCGACACTGGACCGCGCCGCTACTATTCCCGAACGGCAGGCCACTTACGCGGCGCCGGAACCTTCTCAGCCAGCTTCCGAGCCAGTTGCTCAAGCGGCTCAAGAGGGGTCTGGCGAGTCAAACGATCCGTTTCAGCGGCGGGTTGATAATGCCGTCGGCCTGGGGTCGGGTGCACGAGAT
Organism: uncultured Acidobacteriaceae bacterium; assembly: GCA_963800145.1. Taxonomy (GTDB): domain Bacteria; phylum Acidobacteriota; class Terriglobia; order Terriglobales; family Acidobacteriaceae; genus Telmatobacter. Next base: position 2,700,248 of record CAWCZX010000003.1, read on the forward strand.
ATTCGAGAATACAGCCGGCTGTTTAACGGCGGCTCATCGCGTTAACGCCCAGAGCTAGACCGGGCGGATTGCCTGGCTAGTTAGCAAGCGCACGGTTGGGGTCCCGGCTTTGTGTCGATTCCCGCAAAGTTGCGGATCCCGTCCCTCCTATCTTCGGGTCCCAAACTTACTTCATTATTGCGTCATCCATCGCTAGCTGGAATCCCCGGCTTTGAGGACTCTTCTGTCCTTTCTTGCGAGTTCGGCAGCCGCTTGCACGCAATTGCACCCCGGACCGGCCTGATTTAGCGGACCGTTCTGATTTATGGTTGAAGCGAGATATGAAGCAGATCCTCACACGGCTCGCCCTCACCTTACCCGTCGTCTGGCTTGTGGTCTCGCTGGTTTTCTTGCTCATCCACCTGGTGCCGGGGGATCCGATCCTGCAGATGCTCGGCGAAAGCGCGACTCCCGCAGACCTGAGCGCGTTGCGACATCAGTATTGGCTGGACCGGCCGTTGTGGGAGCAATACGCGCATTATTGGAACCAGGTTTTTCACGGTGATTTGGGGAGCTCGATCCGTCTTCACGAAACCGTGACGCATCTGATCGTCGCGCGCTACCCCTACACCCTTGCGTTGGCCTTGACGGCACTGGGAATCGCGCTGGTACTGGCGTTTCCCGGCGGAATTCTGGCGGCGGTGCGGCGCGGGCGACGACTGGATCAGGCGCTCTCCATCGTGAGCCTGTTCGGGCTTTCATTTCCGGTGATCGCGCTGGGTCCTGTGTTGATCCTGATCTTTTCGATCAAGCTGGGGTGGCTTCCGGTGTCCGGAGCGAGCAGCGGCGGGCGCGGCGGCATCGATTGGGAATACCTGATTCTGCCGTCGGTCGCCATGGGCGCTTCGTTGGCGGCGATTCTCACGCGCATGGTGCGCACTGCGATGCTCGAGGAGTTGGGCCAGGACTACATCCGGACGGCGCGGGCCAAGGGGCTAAGTGAGACGGCAGTGGTGTGGCGGCACGCGCTGCCCAATGCGCTGATCCCGATTATCACCGTGGTGGGTTTGCAATTTGGCGCGCTGCTGGCCGGGGCCATCGTAACGGAGAAGATCTTCAGCTGGCCGGGGCTGGGCAGGCTGGTGGTCGATGCGATCTCAAATCGAGATTATGCGCTGGTGCAGGGATGCCTGTTGTCGATCGGATTGACGTATGTGCTCGTGAACCTGCTGACGGACGTGGTGTACCGGTGGGTCAACCCACGAATGCGGGGATAAACCGCACGGTGCTTGTCGCGTTTCACCAACTCCAGGTATAGCCAATGCCCGTGGTGGTGTACCACGGAACGGTGGGAATCTTGTTGTAGGACTCCTGAATCCAGATGGAGTTGTGATTGTTGAAGTGTATGGCCGCGCCCACCGCTTCCCCGTTGTAAAACCGGTTCTCAACGTTCGAGTAACCGGTGAAACTCGATAGGCCGGCCTGGATCCAGGTATACCCGGTGACGATTTTGGTTTTGGGCAGGGCGAAGTTTTTCATCACGCCTAGAGTTTCAGTGTGCGACCCGAAGTCGGTGTGGAAGAAACCGTGCGAACCGGCGTTCTCATACGTGTAGGCGAACGTCAATTCGTCACCGATCGGATCCTTCTTTAAGAATCCAAAGGTATGGCCAATTCCAATGTTGAGGTTGGCTCTCGGAAGAAGTCCGGGCCGATCGAAATCGGAGCCTGGCATAACGAAGAAATCGGTAGAGGTGCTGGAATCTTCCTCGGGTTGGCTGACTGCACCCGGAGTTTGAGCCCGAACTGCGTTTGCAGGAAGCAGACCCAGAGCACACACAACAAGGCTCCGACACAGCATCGTTTTCACGTTCATCTTCGGCACCCTCAAGGATGGGATTCCATCGGGAGTCGCACGCGCAGCATCGATGTGCGTTGTAATAGCTGTAATTTGAATCTTTTACACGTGAAGGAGGCATGAGGGAGCGGGCGGCTCTACCGTCATGCGGAACGACCTTTGAGATTTACGCGGAGGAGCTTGAAGCGAGATTCACAATTTCAGGAGAAAGGGCATCCCGGCTGACGTGCAACAGGCCAATCGTTGCCGGCAAATCAAATCGCCGCGGGCCGCAGGAACCGGGATTGAAGTAGAGCACTCCTTTGCGCTGTTCAATGAGGGGCCTGTGGGAGTGACCATACAGAACTGCGGAGAACTTTGCAGCCACCGGATCGAGATGAAGAGTTCCCAGGTCGTGGAGCAGATAAAGATAGTGGCCTTCGAAGAGCAGGACGTCGGTTTCAGGCAAGCGGCTGCACGGGCCGGTGCGATCGATATTGCCGCGCACTGCGTGAACGGGTGCAATTTTTTGGAGAGATTTGAGGATGGACGGGTTTCCGACATCGCCGAGGTGGAGGATGTGATCTACACCGGCCAGTGCTGTTAAGACTTCAGGGCGCAGCAGACCGTGAGTGTCGCTGACGACGCCGATATTCATCGACTCAAGCTAAAGATATTTGACCAGATCCGCTTGCCGAGTTTTTCTTTCGGAATGGATATCCTGATGATGGGGTCGGCGATCTGGCGCAGAGACCCAGGATTTGTTGGATCTTCAATCACCATGCAATACATATCGTGCCAGTTTCTTTGCCAGCGCCATCCTCTTGTCGCACCCACGGAGTTCCGCTCGATGTGGCCCGCGGCATAGTCGGCGGAAAGCGGCGAGTTGCAGTATACACAACGTGGCGATACACCCTTGCGAAAGCTTCCACCGCACGAGCAGGGGCGGAGATAAGGCTCCCAGCCTTTTTCGATCTCCTCATGTCGAACAGTCGTCGCGGGCAGATTCGAGAGATCCCTGTTGGTGTAAGCAAGGGCAGCGAGGGTTCCACAGGAATCGCAATATGCGTAAGAGAAGTCGCCGAATCCGGCATGCAGGAGCATGTAACGGTAGGTCCGGGAACAATGTTCGCAGTCGCCTTTATGCAGCGAAAACATGGCACGATCATAGCCCCATTTCGAGCCGCGTGCGGGGATCTAGTTGATCGCGAAGCGCATCGCCGACAAAATTGAAGCCAAGTACGGCTCCTGCGACGGCGACGGCGGGGAAGAGCACGAGGTGGGGAGAATCAAACAGGTGAAGGCGAGCATCGTTGAGCATGGCGCCCCAACTGGGCGCCGGTGCGGGAATGCCAAGGCCTAGAAATGACAGCGTGGCTTCGGCCAGAATGACTCCTGCCATGCCGATAGCTGCTTGAACCAGAATGGGTTGCACGATATTGGGCAGGATGTGGCGGAAGAAGATACGCATCCCGGAAGCGCCCAGCGCGCGGGCGGCTTCAACATACTCGCGCTCTCGAACGGCCATGACCTGCGCCCTGACGAGACGGGCATATCCGGCCCAGCCGCCGATGGCCAACGCCAGTACCAAGTTGGTAAACCCAGGCCCGAGAAAAGCGGCGAACGCAATCGCCAGCAGGATGCCGGGAAGCGCGAGGAAGGTATTCATGGCAAAGGTGGTAAGCGCGGTATCGATCCATCCGCCGAGGTAGCCGGCGAGGCCTCCGATGGCAAGGCCAAGCGCCAGGGATATTGAGACAACGCTTACGGAAACAGCGAGCGAGAGGCGGGCACCAAAGAGGAGGCGCGAAAGGATGTCGCGGCCCAACTCGTCGGTTCCGGCCCAGTGGGCGGCTGAGGGACCTTGAAGGCGATGGATGAGGTCGATTGCCGATGGGTTGGCGGGCGCAATCCAAGGCGCGGCGAGACCGCAGAGGAAAAAGGTGGCAAGCAGAAGGACTCCCATCAGGGCAAGCGGCTGGCGGCGCACGAGATTTCGAAGCGTGCTATTTGCGGGCAATGGCATTGGCACCTGCAAGGATAACGCGATGGGCGCGCGTAGTAGTGTTGAAGCAAGTATGGTGATCAAAAAGAAGGGTGTGTTTTGGTGTCTGCTGGTTGGGATGCTGGGTGGGGTCGCGGTCCAAGCTGCGCATGCGCAACCCGGCGCGGGCAAAGAAGCGGGTCCGCTCGTGCCTACGGCGGCCGAGCAGTTGTTTGCCTTTGCGAATCGGTCGCGCGCTGAGGCCGGTGCGGGAGGTCTCAAATGGGATGAGGCGCTGGCTGAAGCAGCGCGTCAGCATTGTCTGCGAATGGCCGCGGAGGGCCCGCTTGCTCACCGGTACGGTGGCGAGCCGGATCTGTCGGAACGGGCCAGCCAGGCAGGCGCGCATTTCAGCCTGATCGAAGAGAACATAGCGCTGGCTCCCACGCCGGCGGAAATTCATGATGGATGGATGCATTCACCGGGGCACCGCAGCAACCTGCTGAATCCTGAGGTGGATCGCGTCGGCATTGCGGTCGTAGCCAGCCGCGGCGAACTCTATGCGGTAGCGGATTATGCCCGGGGTGTGCGGATTCTGTCGCCCGCGCAGGTTGAGGCGCAGGTTGCAGCGCTGATCCAGCCCAGCGGCGTGACGATTCTACGCGACCCCGGTGAGGCGCGGGCCGCGTGTGTTCTCGATCATGGATTGCCCGCTTCGCATGGTGGACCACCGGCGCAATTCGTGATGCGTTGGCAGGGCGCGGATTTGAGCCGCCTGCCCCAATTGCTGGTAGAGAAGCTGGCCTCGGGACAGTATCGGCAGGCATCGGTGGGGAGTTGCTCGGCGCGGGGTGGTGAGGGCGTCTTTTCGGCGTATCGCCTGGCGGTGCTGCTCTATTGAGGATCGCACCTGCCGTCATCCGAAGTCCTGGTGTTCTTTCCAGAGTTCGGGCCAAGACAGGCGTGGGGGACCGCAGACGAAGATGTCCGGATGGAAGAGGCTTTCTTCGTTCCGAACGCCTTCGCTGTTGCCATTGTGACCCGCGAGCCGGCAGCCGGTGAAGATTGAGTCGGCTTGCTCACGCGTCAGCCCGAGAACGATGAACGTGGTGGGCGGCGGCGCCGGGTATCCGCGGAGCCATTCGGAGTTCGTTGTGCCGATCGGCTGCGGCAATCCGTCGGCACGGCCAAGAATTTCGATCGCTCCGTACTCGCCATAGTTGCCCGTAGTGATGCCGAGGTGTGCTTGCTCGTCGGGAGGCAGGGAATCGCGGATTCCCGCCACCGTTTTAACCAATTCGTTCCAGCCAAACTCCTCCCGCAAGTCGCCGTTTTTGTTGAGGGCGAAGTCGCGCAGCGGGCCGGAGGACGCGATGGGCAGCACGACGGCGCAGACGTAAGCACCGCAAACAGCGAGACCGGTGAAGAAGATTGTGGCGGTGATCCGGCGCGGCAGCGGGGACAGCGAGGCCAGCCATCGTTCTCCGCCTGCAGCGCCCATGGCAATGAGCATGGGATAGGCGCCGGCCATGTAATATCCCCGCCCCTTGCCGAGCCAAAACAGCATAAAGGGGATCAGAAACATCCAGGCGAGCATCCGGTAGCGCCGGTCACGGAGGTAGAGCACAAGTCCGGCTACAGCCAGCGGAGCGGCGAAAACATTGATGCAAATCAGAAATTGGTCACGCAGAAAGCCTTGTGCCCGGCCTATTCGCACGTCGCGCGCGTGAATGTGCTGCAGGAATTGGTAGGAGATGAAGTCATGGCGGGCGAGCCAGAGGAAGTTGGGAAGAAAAATCAGAAGTGCCAATGCGATTCCGGCCCAGAACCAGCCGCTCAAAAGATAGCGGCGCGCCTCGGAGAGAACCACTCCGACCAGAATTCCGGTAATGAAAAACGTGATGGAGTATTTGGTCTGGAGGCCCAGGCCGACCACGGCGCCGATGGCCAGCCACCAGCGGGGATTTTCCGATTTCAGCAGGCGAATCGTGAAGTAGGCGATCAGAACCCACCATAGGAAATCGAAGGAGGTGTATTGAAACTCCGTGCCGTTGAAGAGAGGCACGGGAGACAGAAAGACGGCAATGGCCGCGGTAATCTGAGCCAGCCGGCCACCGCCCAGCTCGCGCGCCATGAGCCCGGTGACGACGATGGCTGTCGACTGGGCAATTACCGAAAAAAGCCGCAGGCCGACGATTGAGAGACCGAAGAGGCCGAGGCCAATGTGTTCGAGAAACGGCGTCAGCGGAGGGAATGCAACGAAACCCCAATCGAGATGGCGGGCATCGCTGAGGAACTGCAGCTCGTCGCGGTGAAATCCATAGCGGCCATTGGTGGCGACGTGGACGATCGCGGCCGCGCCGGCGATGACAAGCAAGGCCGTCAAATCCCCTGAGCGCGAAGCGGCAGGCCTCTCGATGCCTAGGTTTACACGATTTGCAGGCAGGGATCCCATGGGCGCGGTTCCTTCGTAGCAACGACTACGATGGGCAGGTAGCCTTGGTTCCTTTGTCGAGGTGCAGCGCGCTTATTCTTGATGGAATTGGGACGCGGACGGAGGCCATTCCGGCTGCCGTTGCCGCCTGAATGCCGAGCTCGGTGTCCTCAAAGACCAGGCAATCCTCCGGCGCGATGCCAAGCCGCTGGGCCGCTAGCAGGAAGGCATCCGGAGCTGGCTTGCCGTTTGCATAGTCTTCTGCGCTGACGATCGTATCGAACTTGTCGAGAATGACCGAGGGCATTCAACGACCCGACGACCGAACTGCGCCGGCTGCCGGAGACGACGGCGAAGGGAATCCGGCCGTGCTGCGCCTCGATGTGCTCGAGCACCTCTGGAATGGCTTTGATCTGCGGCAGTTGCTCATGGAAGAGACTCTCTTTGCGCGTGGCGACCACTTCGACCGGCATATTGAGGCCGTTTCTCTGATTGAGGGCGGCGATGATCTCAACTACCGGCTTGCCGCCCCATGAATAAAAAAGAGGCTCTTCGAGTTCGCAGTTCCATTCTGCGAGTGACTTTTTCCAGGCGATGTAATGAAGAGGCATCGAATCGACGATGGTGCCATCGCAGTCGAAGAGATAGGCACGGAAGGTACCGGCAGGCAACGGCAGTTTCATGCGAAGAGAAAGCTCCTTGTAGGCACGATTGTGGGGTGGTCTTGGCGGCGTCTCCGGGCGATTCGATCCCAAACCAGATTTGTCGCACACGGGTTGCGCTTATCGAGCGGTGGTTGTCTCAACAGCCGGGGCGGCGCGACCGCCCTCCCCGGGCTTGGTCGGTTCCATTTGCAGGGCATTGTTGAAGCGGTTGAAATAATTGAAAAGGCCGATGGCGCAGAGCAATTCCACGATCTCACCCTCCGAATAGAAGTTTCGCAGCTCGGCGAACTGCTCGTCGGTGACTGCGTGAGCGTCGCGCGTGACGATCTCAGCGAGGCGGAGAGCGGCCTTCTCGGCAGGGGTGAAATCGCCACGCTGGGACCAGTCCGCAAGGTGAGCGAGCTGGTCGTCCGTCCACCCCAGTCCACGGGCAAGTATGGTGTGACTGGCCAGGCAATATGGGGTTGAGTTCACCTGGCTGGTGCGGACAATGATCAGCTCCTTGAGGCGGGTGGAGACGGTGCCGGTGTTAAGCACCGCGGCGAAATGCGCCTGCATTGTGGCGAAGATTTCGGGGCGATGAGCCATGACGCGGAACATGTTGGGCACGTTGCCTCGCTGGCTAAAAACCTTGTCGTAGAGTGCCGCGATATCGGGGGTCACTTGGCTGCGCTCGAGCCGGGAAATACGGGACATGCGTCACCTCTTCAGTTAATTTCTGCGAAGCCCTTGTGCAAGCGGGTCCACGCGCCCAGGCGCTTTTGACGCGACCCGCCCAGTCTGTTAATTTTAGTAGTGGCGCTAGACACTCCTCAGTAGCTCAATGGCAGAGCATTCGGCTGTTAACCGAAGGGTTGTAGGTTCGAGTCCTACCTGAGGAGCCAAAAATGAGTGCGCCGCCCAACTCCAAAATTCCATTCTAAACTCAATCGTCATGCGCGGCCCGATCCGATTGCCGGGCAAGCGTGGGCAATTCCCATGCCAGAACGGTGCGGACGATGAGTTTTATCACCAAGGGACGGCCGCGCGGCATTATCGCTAACTACCTGGATGGCGCCGTAGGTCAATTTACTACTTAGACACTATGGTTGTTTAAATCCCAATAAATTCAGTTGGTAGCCCAATTCGCCGAGACAAAATCGGCAGCCAAAGTTGCAATACCTTCAATGCTGCAAGGAGCGCGCAAATGGTTGCCTGGTTCGCGATTAAAACTAAATAAATCCGTCGCTTACAACGAAAGTTTCGGACCAATCATTACCATAGTTTTGTTGACTTGGATCAGGTGATTCCCTATAGTCCAGAGACTAGGCACGGAGCACGTCGCGACCGTTTTTTGAAGGTCGCGAGCCGAGGAAAAAAGGAAACACCTGGCGGTGACCCAGCGGATCCCGCCATACACCACATAAGTTGTATGGGCTATTCGTACAATTGCGAAGAAACTAGCATCATCCCCAGTTGTGCTCGCACGAGGGCAGCTTCGAGCCAGAGGGAATCAGAGCTAGCGTTATGTAAATCGGCCTGTGGAACCGGCTTCTTGATGAAAAGGTATCAGGCCGCCTTCGCAGAGCAGTTACAAAACTGCTCTCGTTGATGTGCTCAACGGGCCCTGTAACTTGCTCGACTGAGAATATGAATACTCCCCTGACTGAGAGTAGAAGATCGCGCTTCAGTCAGACTTGGTCGTAAGTGGAAGGTTTTTCGCTGATCGGTCTTTTTCCTGGTTTCGGGCATTTACATGCTTTCAAATGATTTGAAGACATGCCAACGCAGGACCGGAGATGGAGCGTTCTTGCAAAGTCCCAGACGCCGCTGCGACATGCAACTTTTTCCCCGCGCATCGCACCAATACCAGGTCGCCGCAAACCTCGCAGAATACAGCGGTTACTCGGGCTATCTGCGGCTCAGCTGTTCCTTGTTTCATGTTGAACGAACTGAAGACAATTCCCCTGAAGGTGCCTTGTGAGACCATTTCTGCTGGTTCTGGCCATCATTCGAAATGCTGAGACTCGCTCCTTGATCAGGTTAGCTTTAAACGAGGCGGGTCACCGAGTGATTGAAGCGGAAGGTTATGCGCAAGCTGAGTTGCTGCTGAAGAACGCACTGAGTCCGGACCTGCTGGTGGTTGAGCCTTCTTCGACATCCTCTTTGGAGACCGCGCAATTCCGTAAATTCTTGAAAAGCGCTCCGCTGGAGAACATCTGCCTCTTGATGAGGCAAGACGAGCGAGAACTGCGCAAAGAGGCATCCGATCTGGGCGTCAAGAACCTCCTGACGATGCCCGTTACGAGTGACGATCTCAAGTCGGTGATTGACAAGTTTACGGAGCCAAATGCCCAGGAGAACGGCGCGGACGCAGCTTCTTCGGCTGCGACAATGGCCCTTATCAAAGCGAGCATCCCTGCGGATATGCCGGCGCTGCCGCACCTGGAAGAACTCGGAGAGAACCAATATTTTCTTGCGGCGTCGCCTGCGATGCTGAATATCTATCGACAGGTCAAGCTGCTTGCCGATTCCGATGTCCCCGTGCTGATTCTGGGGGAAAGCGGGACCGGCAAAGAAGTCATTGCTCACCTCATTCACAAGCATTCGCAAAGGTCACGGCATAAGTTCCTTAAGGTCAATTGCGCTGCATTGCCTGCCGACTTACTCGAGAGTGAGTTATTCGGGCACCAGCGAGGAGCATTTACCGGAGCGATCAAAGATCGGGCAGGGAAGTTCGAGCAGACAAATCATGGCACCCTGCTTCTTGACGAAATAGGCGAAATGAGCGCGCAAATGCAGGCCAAGATACTGCACGTGCTCCAGGATGGTCAGTTCACCCGGCTTGGCGCGCAGGAATCGAGCAAGGTGGATGTGCGTGTTCTTGCTGCGACGAATGTTCACATGGAGAGCGCGCTTCTGGATAAGACGTTCCGCGAGGATCTTTATTATCGCCTGAGCGTTTTCACAATTAGTATTCCTCCGCTCCGTGAGCGGCGCGAAGAGATTCCCTATTTGATTGAAGAGACGATTCGCCGCTCGCCGGCCGAGATGCAAAGCGGCTGCGAATGCAACTTTTCCTCTCGATTGATGGATGCGGCTCTTCTGTATGATTGGCGTGGCAATCTGCGCGAATTACGCAACTTTGTGACTCGCACGATGATCATGCGGGATCCGGATTCGGGCGTGCGGGAGTTGGAAGCCAAGATCGCCGCAACCACCGAGGCTGTCGATCCGATAGAGCCAGCGCGCGCGCTTCTTCCTTGCTCGGGCATGAGATCAATCATGCGCGATGTCAAGGATCGCACCGAGGCGCAGTTGATTCTGGATGCGCTGGAAGTCTCCGGCTGGAACCGTCGACACGCGGCGCAATATCTCAACATTAGTTATCGGGGGTTGCTTTACAAGATTCAGCAGCACCGCCTCACGCCCAGGCTTCCCAGAGAGTTGAATGGAGTATCTCGAATCGCTCATACCGCTCGTAACTCAACCTAGTGGAGGTTTTATCTCCTGTGTGAAATGCGGCCGTATCGAGCCGTAAGTCGCGTATCTTTTCAAGACTCAGCAGGTGTTAATCGGCAATGAATGCAGCTAACTGCATGAAATCTTGCCGGCCAGAACTCATAGGAGCCTGTATTTCAACCTATGGATTCACTTACAGCGAGCTTTTGTGACGTGAGAGATTGGGTTCTGATTGGTAGACGAGATTTGCTGGAATATGCAAACAGATGGGCAGAGTATGCAAACTTTTGCAACCCCGCCTCAATTGCAAGGGAACCAGTTGCAGTGAGGGCTCAAATTTTGATGAAAACAGGGCGAAAAACGCAATCATTTTTGATTTTATGCACAATCCCGGTTATGGCTGCCAAAGTGCAACATTTGCAATAGGGTATTCGCAACCCGCTTGATTGTTGAGTCTGGGGTGAATTGAACCAGGGATGCGGGCGATTTGAATGAGTTCAAGAGCGCCAAAAAGAGGGCATTGAGGCTCATCACCGAACGGCAAATGTAACGAAAGTGGTATTACCTTGGCACCATTCGGGGCATTGTCGTCCAGGAGCCCGTTCACGATGATGAAGGCAAGATTTTCGGCCGGAGAAGAGGGTAGATCCGGCGTTCGGGCACGGCGGTTGAGGGCGGGAGTCAGAATCCCGGGGTCGCAAAGTGAAAAAAATGGGCTGTAGCCCACAGGGCGAAGCTTTGTTCGGATCCTGGCTGAAGTCGTTAAATTCGTTCCATGGAGCAGGAAGCAAAATGACCACCAGGCATAGCACGGACAGCGGGCTGAACGTGGACTCAGATTGGTGGGCACTTTACACTCGCCACCAGCACGAGAAGGTGGTGGCAGACATGCTGATGGCAAAGGGTTTTGAGGTGTTTTTACCCCTCTATGAGTCGATGCGGCGCTGGAAAGACAGAAGCAAAGTGCTTTCCCTGCCGCTGTTCCCCTGTTACGTGTTTGTGCGGGGTGGGCTCAACCGGAGATTGCAGGTTGTGACGACTCCTGGGGTACACATGATTCTGAGCCATGGAGAAAATGTCGCGACCATTCCGGAAGACGAGATTCAGGCGATCCGACTGACGGTCGAAGGTCATTTTCGGGTAGAGCCATACCCCTTTCTGAAGTGCGGCGAGCGCGTACGCGTTACGCGAGGCACTCTGGCGGGTGTTGAAGGCGTCCTGGTGCGGAAGAAGAACATGTATCGCCTGGTGCTTTCGGTAGAGATGCTGGCGCAGTCGGTCGCGGTCGAAATTGATGCCGCGGATGTGGAACCCGTGGAAGTGCGAGGGCAGTATCAGTCACAGCAGAATCTCAGGCCCTTGTGGGTAGCGCAGTAGTTGTCACGGAATTGATGGAACTGAGCCTTGGGACAGGGAGTCTGGCTGCGAGAGATAGTTCAGCCGGGCAAAGGATAGGAGCGGTTATGAAATTGCACGCGAAACATTCATTTCGATTTGGAATGTTTCTTTTTGTCTTCTCCAGTTCCCTCGTGGCCCAAGCTCTTGGCGCCGGTGGCGCTTTGCAAAGCGCCGCTGCAGCGCCCTCACAGGAACAACCGGATCCAGCGACCAGCAAGCCGCATAACGATAGCTTCATCATCGGGAATGACGACATGCTGGCCGTCAGTGTCTGGAAAGAGCCTGATCTAACCAAATCGATTCCCGTGCGGTCGGATGGAAAGATTTCGATGCCTTTGGTGGGCGAGATACAGGCGACGGGACGCACGCCTCTTCAATTGGAACAAGATATCGCGGCCAAACTTCAGAGTTATATCACCGCACCTGAAGTTACTGTGATCGTCGAACAGGTCAACAGCAAGAAGTTCAACATTCTGGGTGAGGTAACAAGGCCGGGCTCATACTCGTTGGCGCTCGCATCTACCGTGGTCGACGGAATTGCGGCAGCAGGCGGCCTTCGGGATTTTGCCAAGAAAAACGGTATCTATATTCTTCGCCAGGATGCGGGTGGCAAGGAGACAAGGATTCCTTTCAATTACAAGGATTTCCTCAAAGGCAAGCACATAGAACAGAACATCAAGCTTGAGCCCCGCGATACCATCATCGTTCCCTGAAAGCCGGATATGAAGACAAGATTGTTATTCATCCTATTATTGCTCGGAGCCATCCCGGTATGGGCTCAGGTGCAGCCTGCCGCAACGGGTGGCGGCGTCGATGACGAGAGGATGCAGATGCCAGCCCCGATTAGCGGCGAGAGTTATCCAATGACGGGGACGGATGAGGTACGAACAAACTATTTGTCGATGGGAGTGAACTTTATTGCAGCTTATGACGACAACGTAGTGAGAGATGTATCTCAGAAGCCCATCGGCGATGAGACTTATTCAATTTTGCCCAACATCGGGCTGGATGAATTGACAACTCGCCAGCACCGGTCGTTGGCGTACAGTGCCGGCTTTTTGTTCTATCAGCCAACGAGCGCCCTCAATTCCGTGCAGCAAAGCGCTGCAGGGCGTTTCCAGTATCGTTTGAGCCCGCGCACGACATTCACCCTTTCAGACGGTTTTCAGCAGAGTTCAAATCCGTTCAACCAAGCGTCTTCTATTTCGGGTGAACCCATTTCCGGGTCGCCTCAACCTTCGAACGTGGTCGTAATCGCCCCTTATGCGAGTCAGTATTCGAATGGCGGGAATGTTGGGGCGAGTTATCAATACAGCAGGGATGGGATGATTGGCGGTTCCGGGTCAACAGCGTTGCTGAACTATCCAAATCCTTCTGAGGCCCCAGGCCTCAGCGATTTCATATCGGGAGGAGGTTCAGGCTTTTTCAGCCGCAGGCTGACGGGCTTTCAGTACCTGGGCGGAATATACAATTACAACTATGTAGTGACCCATCCGGTCGACACGACCACTCAGACGCAAACCATCTCCCTTTTCTATACGATTTTTGTCAGTCGCACTCTTTCAGTTTCAGCCTCAGGCGGCCCCCTGCATTACGACTCCACCCACACAGGCGTATCTACCTCGAGTGCATGGACCCCTTCGATTACGGCAAGCCTTGGCTGGCAAGGGAGACATTCAAGTCTCGCCGGTAGTTACAATCGGACAGTCACGGGAGGGGGCGGCCTGCTCGGCACTTATCACTTGAACAGCGCGGGAGCAACCTGGAACTGGCAGTATGCACGCACGTGGACGTTCGGGGCGACGACAAATTATGCAATCACAAAGAATGCAACACCTATCCAATTTACGTCGAACGCAGGAGGGCATTCTTTGGTGGGCAGTGTTTACGTTCAGCACTCGATAGGCGAGCGCATCGGTGCGCAGGCTGGGTATTCGCGTTTGAATCAGAGCTACAACGGCATTCAATCGGTCTACAGTGCGCCGGACTCGGATCGGGTGTTCTTCTCCATTTCCTATCAGCTCACGAGACCACTAGGAAGATAAACAATGGCAGACAATCTTGAAGAACAAAATTCGGAACAGCTCGATGTGCGGCGGTATTTTGATCTAGCTCGCCGCAGGCATATGCACTTCCTGATACCGCTGTTTATCGGCTGGTGCGTGGTGTGGGGAGCGAGTTGGATATTGCCGCCAAGTTATAAGTCGAACACGCTGATCCTGGTGGAACAGCCGACGATGCCGAAGAACTATGTCCTGCCGAATATTAACGACGACGATTTGCAGGGCAGGTTACAGAGCATCTCGCAGCAGATCATGAGCCGGACACGGCTTTTGATGATCATCGACAAGCTGAACCTCTATAGCGGTAAGGGAGCCCCTGTTGCGCCGGATGACAAAGTGGCGCAGATGCGCAAGGACATCACCATTGAATTGGTGCATGACACACACAACGAACAGATCACCGCATTCAGGATTTCCTACTCGGCACACAGTCCACGCGTGGCTCAGCAGGTGACCACCGAACTGACGAACCTGTTTATTTCAGAGAATCTGAAGGTTCGCCAACAGCAATCGGAGGGGACCACCAAGTTTATCGAAGATCAGCTTGAAGAAGCGCGCGTGACTCTTTCGCAGCAGGAAGCGAAGGTACGCCAGTTCCAGGGCATGCACGAAGGGGTGTTGCCTACGCAGCAAGCCAGCAATCTTCAAATCCTGAGCGGTCTGCAGTCCCAGTTGCAGAACGAGCAGGATGCCCTGAACACGGCGAAGCAGCAACGAGTCTATCTGCAGGCGTTGATCGAGCAGAATCGTGCACGCAGTGCGCGGCCCGGCGAGGGTAAGGACTTGCCCACGGTCAACCAGGAACTCGTTACGCTGAATGCGCAGTTGCTTGACCTGAGTTCCCGTTACACAGACCGCTATCCGGACGTGCTGGTATTGAAGGACAAGATAGCGAAGACCGAAAAATTGCGGGACCAGCTCATTGCTGAAGCGAAGCTCAAACAAGCAACGAAGGTCACCGCTGTCCCGGGCTCTGAGTTGGACCCCTCAGACAGTACACCGACGCTGCAGTTGCAGAGCCAATTGCAAGCCAATGAACTGGAGATTGGTAACCGTGAGCATGCGATTTCAGCCCTGATGGCCAGGATTAATGACTACCAGGGGCGATTGAACGAGGAGCCTGCGGTCGAGCAGCAGCTTGCCGATCTGACGCGCGGCTACGATCAATCCAAAGCGATCTACGACGATTTGTTGAAAAAAGAGAACGAATCTTCGATGGCGACGAACATGGAGCAGATGCAACAGGGCGAGCGATTCACAATTCTCGACCCCCCCAGCCTGCCCGTGGCAGCAGATTTTCCCAACCGGCTCAAGTTTTGCGGAATCGGGCTGGTTGTAGGCCTTCTGTTTGGATTTGGTTCTGTGGCAGGGTTTGAGTTCATGGATGACCGGCTGCATGACGAGCACGCAATCAAAGCTCTTGTATCGATTCCCATCATCTCTGAAGTTCCCGAGATTCAGAGCCCGTGGGACGAGAAGGCAGCGAAGAGAAAAATTGCGATGGGATGGGCGATGGCCGCCCTGGCGTTTGTTGCCATCCTGGCGGGCTCCGCATTCAGCTTACTTCACGGATAGGGTATAGGTACGAATGTACAAAAGCTTCTTCAATCTCGCGCGCAATCCGTTCGATCTTACACCGGATCCCACGTGCTTTGTTCCGACCCCTCGCCACAATGAAGCGCTGGCGGCGCTCTATTATGGCGTTCGCCGGCACAAAGGGGTGGTTGTTGTGACCGGCGAGGTCGGAACCGGCAAGACATTACTGCTGCGATGCTTACTGAGGCTGTTCAAGGAAAGTGAGGAGATTGCCTACGCGTATCTCTTCAACTGCCGGCTTTCTCCGATGGAGTTTCTCTATTACACGCTGTCTGATTTCGGTGTTCCAAGTTCGGGGAAGAATAAGAGCAAGCTGCTTTTGGATCTCAGCCGATTTGTGACTTCGCGAGGCCTGAAGGGACTCACCACCGTCTTGATTGTGGATGAGGCCCATAACCTCTCGTCGGAACTGCTTGAAGAAATTCGTCTCTTGTCGAACTTGGAGACAAACGAGGATAAGCTACTCCAGATCGTGCTGGTAGGACAGCCGGAACTCGATGAGAAACTGGACTCATTTGATCTGAGGCCATTGAAGCAAAGAATAGCTCTTCGCGCGCATCTTGACCCCCTCGACCTTGAGGAGGTGACGCGCTATATCGAAGAGAGGTTGCGGATTGCCGGGGCGGATCCACAGTCGACCCCCTTGTTCTCAACCCAGACCATTGCAGCAGTGTTTAGGCACTCGCGAGGCTTCCCGCGCCTGATTAACACAGTCTGTGAAAACGCGCTGATCACGGCATATGCGAGACAGTCGGAAACCGTCACACCTGACATCATCCGAGAGGTATCAGAGGAACTTCGTCTGGACGTTGTGTTTTCGACGAGGAGCAACAAGTTGGGAAATACAGGCGAACTGGATGCCGAACGAGCCAGAAGCCTTCTGCTTGATCTGTATGCAACACTGCAAGGCCCTTCGACAAATCACTCCGGGTTAGTTGCATCTTTAGCCCACGAAACGAGCGAGCATGAGCCAGATATTTGATGCGTTGCAAAGATCGGAATCCGAGCGTTCTGGTAAAAGTAAGCCAGCAGCGTCGCGGGCCACTGAGTTGCTGCAGGATGCTGAGAACCAACTAGCGTCGAAGCGCGAACCGGCGGAGCACCGTGAAACCTCTGATCCATTCGATCGGGTCGACCGCCATTGGAAAGAGGAATTGCGGGCCGAGCAGCCGTTGCCTGCGGTGCGCGTTGAGTCTGTGGCGACCGGCCTGCTGACGAAGTCTGACGAGCTTGAGCGGGCGGATGTATTCCAGCCCTTGCAGATCTCACCCCCACAGCAAAGCCGTCTGGTTTGCCTGCCCGACTCCGACAATCCTGCCGCGGAAGCATTTCACCTTCTCGGCGTGCGCTTGAGGCACCTGCGTCGTGAACGTCCGTTGAAGAAGGTATTGATTACGAGTTCAATTCCTCAAGAGGGCAAGAGCATGGTTGCCGCCAATTTGGCATGCACCCTGGCTTTGAGGACACGGCAAAGGACGTTATTGCTCGAGGGCGACGTACGTCGGCCGACCCAATCGAAGGTATTCGGATTTGGAAGGAACCCCGGAATTTGTGAATGGCTCTTGGGGCAGCGGAGCCTCAGGTCGAGCATCTACCACATTGAAAGTGCGGGTCTCTGGATCTTGCCCGCCGGCATTGCGTCCAGCGATTCACTGGAGTTGCTGCAATCTGGAAAACTCTCCGCCATGATGGATCAGTTGGCCAGTTGGTTTGACTGGATTGTTATCGACTCGCCCCCCATCCTTCCACTGGCGGATACGAGTGTCTGGACCAACCTGGCGGACGGAATTCTTCTGGTTACGCGTCAGGGAACGACTGAGAAGCGCCGCCTGCAAAAAGGCCTTGAAGCGCTCGATTCCAACAAGCTGATCGGCGCGGTATTGAACTCTTCCACAAATATGTCCCACAACGACTATTACTACCGACCTTCCAACTTGAACCAGGTCGACGAGACTTCAACAGTGTGACTCCTTCTGAACGAAACAAGCTATTTCATATCGTTGTAGACGCAGAATTGGGCGAGTGCCAAGCATACGCTCGCAGAAACTAACAAGAATGCTCCATGCTCTCACGGAAAAAATCGAGAGAAAAGAGCGAACCTGGATCCCTTGGCCCTCGATGACCGATCAAGGTGAGGCAAGTTTTTTGGCAGGGAGGTAGTTGTGAGCAGTTTTCGCCAGGATAGTGCTACAAATCTGCCTGATCCTCTTTCAGAGTCAGCAGCAAACTGCGACCGCATAGCTCTGGATGAAGAAAGCTTTAAACGGATTATTGCCATTGAGCGCAAGCGCACAGAACGCTCAAAGTCGCCGTTTGTGCTCATGCTGCTTGAAACCGCCAGTCGTCAAGGTGAGGAGAAAGACCGGGCAGCGCTCGACTGCGTCCTATCATCATTGCTTTCCTCCAGCCGCGATACCGATGTGGTGGGTTGGTACAAAGACGGCAATACCGTGGGCGCCATGTTCACGGGCCTGGTGGTCGATGACAAGAATTCGATCTTGAATACGATCTTGACGCGGGTGAGTTCCACGCTGCGCGAGGAGCTGACATTTGACCAATTCAATCAAGTGAGCATCTCGCTTCATTTCTTCCCCGATGACTGGGACCATGATGACGCGGGGCGTCCCAGCAATCCGGCGCTTTATCCTGACTTGCTGAGCAATGACAAAGGGAAGCGTCCTCTCCTGATCATGAAACGAGCGATTGACATCAGCGGCAGCGCAGCCTTGGCGATTCTTTGCTCGCCTTTGTGCCTGGCCATCGCGCTGGTGATCAAGGCGACTTCAAAAGGACCGGTGCTCTTTCGACAGCAGCGTGTAGGTCAGTATGGGAGGAGCTTCACATTTCTGAAGTTCCGGTCGATGTACGTTGATAACGACCATGGCGTGCACAAGGAATTCGTGACGCAACTGATATCCCGCCGCGAGGGAATGGAACATTCGAACGGAACCGGCCAGAAAGTATATAAGCTCACCAACGACAAAAGAGTCACAAGAATTGGCGGATTTCTGCGCAGGACCAGTCTCGATGAGCTGCCGCAGTTTCTGAACGTTCTTAAGGGGGACATGTCGCTTGTGGGGCCCCGTCCTCCCATCCCGTATGAATTGGCCGCCTATCAGACCTGGCACCGGCGCAGACTATTGGAAGTGAAGCCGGGCATTACCGGATTGTGGCAAGTGACCGGCAGGAGCAGCGTCAATTTCGATGAAATGGTGCGGCTGGATTTGCGATATGCAACGTCGTGGTCGCCGTGGCTCGATCTGAAAATCCTGATGCGCACACCTCTTGCTGTGATTCGAGGTTCGGGCGCGTACTAACTTTAAATCTAGACCTATATTCTTGACCTCCATCGGCCCCGGGTGGGGCTTGCTCTTGGCTTGTCTCGTATCGTTTCTTCTACCTGTTCCCAACCAGAAAAATTCAGGAAGATGGTGAAACATTATGGACTTTGGTGTGATCGGTTACGGCTACTGGGGACCTAATATTGTCAGAAATCTGATGAGCCTGGAAGGATCGCGCGTGGCTGCCATCGCGGAGATCAGCCCGGCCGCACGAGCACGTGCCCTGAAGGCCTATCCGGGATTGAATGTGACCGCGGATGCGATGGAGGTCATCACGTCGCCCGAGATTGACGCCATTGCCGTGGTATCGCCGGTCTGGACGCATTATGAGCTGACCAAGGCCGCGCTGGAGAACGGGAAGCACGTCTTCGTCGAAAAGCCATTTACCAGCAATGCCGCGCAAGGGGAGGAGCTTATAAACCTTGCCGCACAGAAGAACCTGAAGATCATGGTGGATCATACGTTTCTCTTCACCGGCGCAGTGAAGAAGATCAGCCAGCTTCTTGATGAAGGGGCACTCGGGAATCTCTATTACTACGATTCGACACGAGTCAACCTCGGGCTCTTCCAACACGATGTGAATGTACTGTGGGATCTTGCGCCGCATGATCTGTCCATCATGGACTACCTCATCAAATCTGATCCGGAGGCCATCGTCGCAACCGGGCAGGGACACTTGAACGGTCATGAAGATGTGGCGTTCGTCACGCTCTATTTCCCGGAGAATGTCATCGCCCATATCAACGTCAACTGGCTTTCTCCGGTAAAGGTGAGGACCACTCTGATCGGGGGAGAAAAGCGAATGGTGGTCTGGAACGACCTTGAAGCGGACGAAAAGGTAAAGGTCTATGACAAGGGCGTGAAGATCAGCAGCCGCGAAGGGGTGTACGAGTTGCTGGTGAGTTATCGCTCCGGTGATATGTGGGCTCCTCAACTGGAACAGGTCGAGGCTCTGCGCAAGGAACTTACTTATTTCGTGGAATGTATTTCGAGCGGCCAAGAGCCGTTCAATAACGGGTGCGCCGGTTTGCGGGTCGTGAAGATGCTGGAGACCGCGAGCGAGTCACTTAGCAAGAAAGGAGAATTGGTGTATCTATGAACCTCCACAATTCTATTTCCAGTGACGTGAAACTGGGTGAAAATGTCCGACTGTCGAAGTTTATAAACCTGTACGGCTGCGAAATTGGCGACCAGACAAAGATCGGCGCCTTTGTAGAGATTCAGAAGAATGCCAGCGTGGGTAAATGCTGCAAGATCTCCAGTCACAGTTTTATTTGCGAAGGCGTGGTGATCGAAGACAATGTCTTCATCGGTCATGGCGTCATGTTTATCAATGACTCATACCCTCGCGCCACAACTGCGGGTGAATTGCAGACTGAGAGCGATTGGAAGGTGGAGCGGACCGTGATCCGCAAAGGAGCCTCCATCGGTTCGGGCGTTACGATTCTGGCCAACACCGAGATTGGTGAAAATTCGATCGTTGGCGCCGGCAGCGTGGTCACTAAGGATGTCCCGGCCAACGCGATTGTTGCCGGAAACCCAGCCAGGGTGCTTCGCTTCATTCAGGAGCCCGCGCCAAGTGGCGCGACGGATCCGATTCCGTTCCTTGACCTCGTGACTCCCCATCTCCAACTTGAGCGCGAACTCACGGGTGCATTTCGCCAGGGTCTGCGGACGGCGGGGTTCGTTGGCGGCCCGGTAATCGAGAAATTCGAGACTGAATTTGCGGCGTTCTGCGACGTGAGTCACTCGATCGCGGTGAGCAGCGGCACGGATGCCTTGCGCTTCGCCATCATGGCGTGCGGTATACAGCCGGGGGATGTGGTGCTGACCGTCCCGAATACTTTTATTGCCACCACCGAAGCCATTTCGCAGGCTCGGGCCATACCGGAGTTCGTCGACATCGACGAGCAAACCTACAACATGTCACCGATGATGCTGCAACGGTATTTGGAGAAGCAGTGTATCCGGGAAAGATCCGGAAGGCTCATCAGTTTGCGGAGTGGACGGCCCGTCACCGCGGTGGTGCCGGTGCATCTCTACGGGCAGATGGCAGACATGGATGCCATTCTGGCACTTGCCGCCCAGTACAATCTCACCGTAATCGAGGATGCATGCCAGGCACATGGCGCGGAATACTTCTCGAAGAAACAGAATCGCTGGATGAAAGCTGGATCAATGGGACGCGCTGCGGCGTTCAGTTTTTATCCGGGAAAGAACCTTGGGGCCTGCGGCGAAGGCGGAGCCGCCACCACGAACGAAGCTAGCCTGTCCGACAAGGTCAAGATGCTGCGCGATCACGGCCAGGTGAAGAAGTACTACCACGACGTGGAGGGCTATAACGGAAGGCTGGACGCAATTCAAGCCGGAATCCTGCTGGCGAAGTTGCCGCATCTGGCCGCTTGGAATATGCAGCGGCGCGACCGCGCAGCCGAGTACGCCCGACTGATGGGGACCAACGAGGGGGTAGGTCTTCCTCATGAACCAGCGTGGTCACACGCGGTGTATCACCTCTATGTCATTCGCACCAACGACCGCGAAGGCATGATGAGCCACTTGAAAGAGGCGGGAATTGGCACGGCAATCCATTACCCGATTCCGCTGCACCTGCAAAAGGCATATACGTCGCTGAACTACAGCCCGGGAGATTTTCCGATAGCCGAGAGCGTTTCTGCGGAGATCATCTCGCTGCCGATGTTCCCCCATCTGAAAGAGCCGCAGCAAGCCAGAGTGGCCGAGGAGATTCGCGCGTTCACCGCCAAATCTCTGCGCAGGCGCTCAGAAGGTGCGGAGACCTGGCTTGTAGCGGAAGAAAAGACGGCCTAATCTGAATTTGCAACGAGAGCCGAATCCGCCTTCATTCCGGTGTCTCTTCCCTTGCAGCACAGCGGTCCTACTGAAACGATGTCAGAAAACTTAAACTACGTACTGATTACGCCGGCACGGAATGAAGCGCAATACATCGACCTGACCCTCAAGTCGATGATCGCGCAGAGCCATACTCCGCTCAAATGGGTCATTGTCAGCGACGGTTCGACCGACGGGACTGACGAAATCGTGCGCGGGTACATAGCCGGGTATCCCTGGATTGAGTTGCTCAGAATGCCGGAACGCCAGGAGCGGCACTTCGCAGGAAAGGTGCACGCTTTTAACGCCGGCTATGATCGGGTTAGAGAGCTTGCTTTTGACGTTGTTGGAAATCTCGATGCAGATGTCTCGTTCGAGCCGGGTCACTTTGAGTATCTAATTGAGAAGATGCAAGAGAACCCGGAACTTGGGGTAGCGGGTGCACCGTTTCGCGAAGGAAACTTTCAATACGACTACCGCTTCACCAACATCGAAAATGTTTGGGGAGGCTGCCAGCTTTTTCGGCGTGGGTGCTTTGAATCGATTGGCGGTTACATTCCCCTCAAAGGCGGCTGCATCGACCACGTTGCTGTCCTTTCCGCACGCCAGCACGGATGGAAAACGCGGACGTTTACTGAGAAAGTCTGCCTGCATCATCGCCAGATGGGGACGGCACTGCAGAGTGGAATGATGGCGAGGTTCAAGGCCGGCGTGAAGGACTACTCGGTCGGCAACCATCCGCTGTGGGAGGTGTTCAGAACGTTTTACCAGATGCGGCACCGCCCCTGGATCGTTGGCGGTCTGGCGCTGGGAATGGGTTATGCCTGGTCGGCAGTTCGGAGGGCCGAAGTGATTCCATTGCCGTCGGAACTAGTGGCCTTTGTGCGAAAAGAACAAATGGGACGATTGAAAAGGCTCTTCGCGTGGGGGAGAGATCGTACAAGTGAGAATGTATCGCAGAATATTGTCCCGAAGCGGACCGGTACTTCATCAGAAGTTTGAGAAGCAGCCTGAGATGATCATGTTTCCTGGTTTCAAGTGCTGGAGTTCTACATGGGCCTAGGGTCGACAAGTCGAGGCAAACTGCGCGCAGGAATTCGCTCGACGCTCAAGAAATTCCTGAGTCAGGAGCGGCGCACTGAGTTGAAGCGCCTCCAAGGCAACGCGCGCAAGCGGCTGGCTCCAGTGCTATCGACGGTTCATGGGAAGTTCAGCGCAGACGAACTCATAGCCGAGCTCACGCGGCGCCTGAGCCCCGATTTTGAGATCCTGATGGTGCACAGTTCTTTCGATTCAATGTTGCCGATGTACAAAGGCACAGCGAAAGAACTCGTGCAGCGGCTGGTTGAATTTTGTGGTCCCAACCGCACGCTGGTCATGCCGTCGTTCATCATGGGTGGGCGGACCTATGACGCCGCTGCCTACTACGAGAAAAAACCCTTCGACGTTCGAATTACACCATCAGAAATGGGGCTGCTTGCAGAGATCTTTCGTCGCACTCCGGAAGTCCTGCGCAGTCTCCATCCGACATGCAGCGTATGTGCGCTAGGGCCCTTGGCGAAGGAATTGACGACGGGACATCATATATCCCGTACGGGGTTGAGCCCGGACAGCCCCTTCGGAGTGATGACGCGCCGTCCAACTTCGATTTTGGGCCTGGGCGTTGAATATTTTCGCTGCCTGACGCACGTGCATACGGCAACTCACGAAATGGGTGATGACTATCCGATCAAGTTTGTTGAAAGAACAACGGACGTCACACTCGTTGACTATGACGGAACCAGATATGTGCACAAACTTGGGCTTCCGGACCGGACAAAGAAGCTGGACCTCACGGTGGTTTGGAGCGTTCTTTCAAAGGACGAACTGCGGGAATGGCGATTTCATGGGGTTCCCATGTTCGTTGTTCCGCAAGCAGGAGTTCTTACGCAGCGCCTGATCGAAGCTGCACGGAGAGGCGTCACAATTTTTGGGAAAGTGCCCGATCAACAACGACACCCACCGCATCTTTGAAATCGTAAAGCGCCAAGGATAAATAGAAAAAGCAATGAGCGAAAAAGAAGAAGCTGTTCGGCAAGTGCTGCTGGTGGGCGACACGACTCTAGACCCGCTTGGCCGGTTGCTGGAGCGCGGTGAAAACGTGCCTAGCTTGCGGACGAGTTCTGCGCCCTATGGCCAGGTATTTCAGATTCTGCTCGACGGGACTCATCCGCTGTGGGAGTCGAAGCCGGACATCCTCGTCGTGTGGACTGCTCCGAATCTCACACTTCCTTCTGTTGCAAGATTGCTCCGTTTCGAATTCGAATCGGCCGGAGCCGAACACGAGGCTGCGTTGCGCGAAGTAGCGCAATTTGCAGATGCGGTGATCAAGGCGGCCAAGCGGGTCGGTCTGGTGCTCGTGCCAACGTGGATTTTGCCGACGCACGAGAGATGGATTCAAACGCTGACATGGCGCCATGGAGTGGGGCTATCGAATCTCGTGGCACGCGCCAACCTGCTGCTTGCCGAGAAATTTGCGCCAGAACAGAATATCGTGTTACTCGATGCGAGTTATTGGCAGGCCAGCTTATCCAGGTCGGCCTACGATCCGCGCATGTATGCGGTTGCCAAGATTCTCTATTCGCAGGTGTTGTTTGAGAAGGCCGCTGCAGAGATGAAAGCGGTGATTGCCGGGTCGTTAGGACGTGCGAAAAAGGTGATTGTCTGCGACCTGGACAATACGCTATGGGGTGGCGTGGTGGGCGATGACGGTCCGCAGAATATCAAGCTCGGAGGTCCTGATCCCCTGGGAGAATGCTTTCATGCGTTTCAAGCGGCCCTCAAGGGATTGCGGTCACGGGGCATCTTGCTCGCCGTTTGCAGTAAGAATAACGAGGAGCTCGCGCTCTCTGTCATCGACGAACATCCGGGTATGGTGCTGCGCAGAGGCGATTTCGTAACCTGGCGAATCAATTGGAAAGATAAGGCTGAGAACCTGTTAGGGATTGCAGACGATTTGAACCTGGGGCTCGATTCGTTCGTGTTCCTGGACGACAGTCCTCAGGAGCGCGACCAAGTGAGACAACTTTTGCCGCAGGTGTTCACGCCGGATTTGCCGCAATCTCCATCGGAATATGCGCCGTTCCTGGCTTCGCTGAACTGCTTCGAGACTTCCAATCTGGGGAAGGAAGATGTAGGGCGAACAGAGATGTACCAGGCTGAACGCGGACGTCAAGAGGCCCTCGAACTCAGTGGAGGAGTTGAGGACTGGTTGGGTTCTCTCCAGATCAAGGTAGAGGCAGCACCCCTAGGGCGCGAAAGCCTTCCGCGGGCCGCTCAATTGCTCAACAAGACGAACCAGTTCAATTTGACGCTTCGCCGGTTGGATGAAAAAAGCTTTTGGGATTGGGCGGAAAACCCTGATCATTCCATCTACATCTTCAATGTTTCAGATCGTTTTGGAGATTTCGGCCTGGTTGGTTTGTCGAGCATTTCGATGCATGGCACCGAAGCGCGGATTGCAGATTTCGTGATGAGCTGCCGAGTGATGGGTAAGAAGGTCGAAGAAGCGCTTTTGGGATATACGGTTGAACGTGCCAAGGCTGCCGGCGCCGACCACATTCTGGCCCCACCCGTCGACGGGCCGCGAAATCAGCCCGCGAAATCATTCTTCGCAGAGAAGTTTGTGAGCGCCGACAGCGCTTCGATCGATATAGCGCGTGTATCGATCCCAGCTCATATCAGCATGAAGGAGGAGGTCTCGGAGCCGCAACCTGCCGGACGAGACTGATCTATGGAACAACTGACAGCAATGCTTTTAGAAATTCGACCGGGGCAGAATTTTTCGGGAGCTGAGAATTTTTTCGATCAAGGCATGCTCGACTCTCTCGACATGACCGCACTAGTCGCAGCACTTGAATCACGATTCAACGTGTTTTTGGACGTCGATGAGATCGTTCCGGAAAATCTTAAGAACCTGAATGCGATCAAGTCGCTTCTTGAACGCAAAGGTATCAACGTTTAGCTCGAAGTTTTTAGTGCGAATCATCTGCAGTCATGAGCGACCAACGTCCACATATCGCGGTATGCATCTGTACGTATAAGAGGCCGGCCTTGTTGAAGCGTTTGTTGTCAGAGCTTGACAGGCAGGAAACGGAAAATCAGTTTACGTACTCCGCAGTTGTAGCCGACAACGATCCTGCGGAATCTGCAAAGGAAACAATCGCTACTCTGAATTTGGGTTTCCCGGTGAGATACTGCGCGGAACCCAGGCGTGGCATCGCTTTTGCGAGAAACAAGGTGATCGGAAATGCGGAGGGCGAATTCGTCGCTTTCATCGATGACGACGAGTTTCCCGTTTCGAACTGGCTTCTCACGCTATTCAATGTCTGCAGGCAATATGGTTCGGACGGAGTGTTTGGACCGGTCAAACGGCACTTCGATGTGACTCCGCCAGCATGGATGGTCAAGAGTCAATTCTACGATCGCAGGGTTAATCCCACGGGCATGCGGGTTGAGTGGCCAGAGGCGCGAACTGGGAACGTCCTGCTCAAGAAGGAAGTCCTCAAGGGCGATGTGGCACCCTTCCGGACTGAATTCAGGGTTGGCGAAGACCAGGACTTTTTCAGGCGCAAAATGGAACAGGGGTTCGCTTTTGTATGGTCGTCGGATGCCGTGGCGTTTGAGGTAGTTCCCCCGGCACGGTGGAATCGCTTGTACCTTGTTCAGAAGGCATTGCTGCGAGGCGCATGCGCGGCGTTGCAGCCGAGCTGCGGAGCGACGAGCATATTGAAATCTCTCGTTGCGGTACCGCTTTACGCAGTCGCACTGCCATTTGGGCTACTGGTCGGTCAGCACCGATTTATGACCCTTCTTGTGAAACTGTGTGACCATCTCGGAAAGCTACTGGCGCTGGTCGGTATTCATCCAATCAAAGAAGCATATGTATCGGAAGAGACCGGCGCATGAAACAGCCTGACGAGAAAGAATGCATCATTGACCCGGACGATTTAATCCTGGTGACGGGAGCTACCGGGTTCATTGGATCCAGGGTGATCGGGCAGCTGTTGGAGCGGGGGTTCAAGCGGATTCGCTGCTTTGCACGCCCGTCCGCAAAGGCATTGCAACTGCATGATCTCGATGTTGATAGCGATAAATTGGAAGTGTTTCAGGGCAACCTTCTCTCAAAGGAAGACTGCATTGCTGCGGCGAAGGACGTTGCGGTTGTCATCCATCTGGCAGCCGGAAGAGGCGAGAAATCGTTCCCCGATGCTTATATGAATTCTGTGGTGACGACCCGGAACCTGCTGGATGCCTGTTTGGCGCATCAGCGAATTCAACGGTTCGTGAACGTAAGCTCATTCGCTGTGTATACCAACACCGATGGGCAACATGGGAATCAGCTGGATGAAACCTGCGCCGTCGAACGGCGCCCAGAGATTCGTGGGGAAGCATACTGTTTCGCAAAAACGAAACAGGAAGAGCTCGTGACTGAGTACGGCGAGCAGCACGGCATTCCCTATGTTCACATGCGCCCGGGAGCGGTGTATGGACCTGGGAACCTCGGAATTACGGGGCGCGTCGGAGTAGGCACCTTCGGAATATTTTTGCACCTTGGCGGTTCGAATCCGATTCCGCTTACGTACGTGGATAATTGTGCTGATGCAATTGTGCTCGCTGCCATTACTCCCGGAGTTGATGGTGAGGCGTTTAATGTAGTCGACGATAATTTGCCGACGAGCCGGCACTTCCTGCGCCTTTATAAGCGCCGCGTGAGGAGATTCCAGTCTCTCTACATCCCGAAGCCGGCCAGCTATTTTCTCTGTTATCTTTGGGAACGATATAGCGCCTGGTCGGAAGGCCAACTGCCACCAGCATTCAACCGCAGCCGATGGAACTCGTTCTGGAAGAAGACTCGCTACACCAATCAAAAGCTGAAGGCAAGACTCGGATGGCGTCCGGCGATTTCGACCGAAGAAGGATTGAATCGCTACTTCGAAGCATGCAGGGAAGAAGAGGCTCATGCTTAAGGTTGCCATTGTCGGGTGCGGCAAGATTGCTGATTCCCATGCGGCGCAG
This sequence comes from uncultured Acidobacteriaceae bacterium, assembly GCA_963800145.1. Taxonomy (GTDB): domain Bacteria; phylum Acidobacteriota; class Terriglobia; order Terriglobales; family Acidobacteriaceae; genus Telmatobacter. Next base: position 2,727,889 of record CAWCZX010000003.1, read on the forward strand.
ATCCAGAGGATTCGTGGCTGCGAAATAGTTGGAGTATGCGACCGCGAACCCCTGATGGCGCGCCAACTCTCTGAGCGCTATCCGATAAAGGCCTATTACTCGGACCTTGGAACGCTATTACGCGAATGCAGTCCAGATGTGGTTCACATTACTACGCCGCCGCAAAGCCACTTTGAACTTGCAAAGCTCTGCATCAAGTCGGGAGCCCACGTCTACATCGAGAAGCCGTTTACACTCGATGCGCAGGAAGCGGAAACCCTGATCGACCTCGCCAATCAACAGGGAGTAAAGATCACAGCGGGACACGACGATCAATTCAGCCATGTGGCACGCCGAATGCGAGCGTTGGTCGGCAGCGGCTTTCTGGGCAAAGGCCCTGTACATATGGAGAGCTACTACTGCTATGAGATGGCAACAACCGGCTACTCAGGCGCGCTGCTGAACGACAAGGGACATTGGGTGCGGAAGCTCCCCGGCAAACTGCTGCATAATATCATCAGCCATGGCGTGGCCCGGATCGCGGAATTCCTCACCAGCGAGTCGCCCACGGTGATCGCGCAAGGCTCGATCAGTCAGTTGCTGCGGGAGCGAGGCGAGACGGAAATCGTCGATGAACTGCGGGTGATTATCTCCGAGGAGAGTGGATCAACAGCTTACTTTACTTTCTCCTCACAGATGCGCCCATCGCTGCATATGTTTCGTGTCTATGGAAGCAAGAATGGGTTGATTCTCGATCAGGATCAGGAGACCTTGATTCGGCTGCGCGGATCACGCTACAAGAGTTATGCAGAGAAATTTATTCCACCGGTTAACTTCGCGAAACAATACATGACTAATCTGCGAGTCAACCTGGGTCATTTCTGGGCTCGTGATTTTCAGATGAAAGCCGGAATGAAATACCTGATCGAATCCTTCTATCGGTCGATCGAGGATGGGAGGCCCGTGCCGATACCCTACCGGGAGATTCTGCTCACGGCGAAAATTATGGACGCCATCTTTGCGCAGGTGTACGCGAAGGAGCCAGCCGAACCGACGAGATTGTCTCTGGGGGCGGCGTACTTAAGTTAGCAACAATGGAGAGGTCGCTGATGGCTAAAGCAGCGGCTGGCTTGCTGGCCGCGGTGGGTAATGCCACCCGGGGGTTCGAATCCTTCCCCTCTCCGCCAAGTTTTATTGAAAAGGACCAGGGAACAAATCTGTGATCATTTGTAACAAAGAAATCATTATCCGCGGCCGCATCGTGCGAATGGGCCGTCTCGATGGGGAAAAGTTCCGGTTTCTGGAAGATCCGGAATCAATCATCGATGGCTTACGAAGGTCGCGCGAGCGGATTGATCTATTTACCTTCACCCAACGGCTGCCCGACACAACACCCAAATTCCAGTATCCGATGGAGCTAGATAATTTCGCGGTGATTCCTCTCTCCACGTTTGAGGACTGGTGGACGAAGCAGATCGGCTTCAAGGCGCGCAACAAGGCAAAGCAAGCCGAGAAAAAAGGCGTGATTCTCCGCGAAGTCCCGTTTACGGACTCGCTGGTGCAGGGAATCTGGGAGATATACAACGAATGTCCGGTTCGTCAGGGCCGGCGGTTCCCGCATTTCGGCAAGGATGTCGAAACCGTACGCCGGGAAGCGGCGACCTACCTCGACAGCAGCATTTTTATTGGCGCGTATCTCGGCGAACGATTGATCGGCTTCATTAAGCTGCTGATCGACGAGACAGGCACTCAAGCCGGATTGTTGAATATCGTTTCTCTAATTGCAGAACGAGACAAGGCGCCGACGAATGCGCTGGTCGCCTCGGCAGTCAGGGCTTGCGCATCACGGGGCATTTCCTATTTGACGTATTCGAATTTTTCCTACGGGAAGAAACAGCGAGACAGCCTCAGCGATTTCAAAGAACGCAACGCATTCCAGCGCATCGATGTACCCCGCTACTATGTCCCTTTGACGCCGCTTGGGCACGCAGCGCTTCGGTTAGGTTTGCATCATCGGCTGTCGGAACGCATTCCAGAGTCGCTGGCTGCAAAGATTCGTGAGTTTCGCGACGCGTGGTATAAACGCAAATTTCCAACGTTTAGGGAAGCTCTTTAGTCGACCGCATGCCAGGAATCGTAGGACTGATTACTCAACGCCCGGGTGCGCAGGCAGAGGCGCAGTTGCAGCAGATGATGGCTGCGATGCGGCACGAATCTTCATATTCTACCGGGACGTGGGTGGACGAGTCCCTGGGTGCGTATGTTGGTTGGGTCGCGCGACCTGACTCGTTTTCCGACAAGATGCCTCTGGAGGACGAAAAGGGCAACCTTGTTCTCTTTTTCTCGGGCGAGGAATACCCCGAACCTGGAACCGTGGCCGGCCTGCGGCAAAGAGGGCACGCGATCAAGGAGAAGCCCGCTGACTACCTGGTCCATATTGCGGAAGGCGCTGCAAGCTTTCCGAGAAGCCTGAATGGACGATTTCACGGCCTCTTGGTGAACCGTTCCGCCGCAACGCTGACCCTCTTCAATGATCGTTTTGCGATGCAGCGACTGTATTACCACGAAGGCAAGGATGCATTCTGGTTCGCTGCGGAGGCAAAAGCAATTCTTGCCGCCCGGCCAGATTTGCGCACCGCCGATCAACGCGGTTTGGGTGAGTTCATCAGTTGTGGATGTGTCCTGGAAGACAGGACGATCTTCCAAGATATTCGCGTGTTGCCGACCGCGTCGAAGTGGGTGTTTCAGAATCGCACTCTGCGGGAAAAGGGAGTTTATTTTGAAGCGGCCGAATGGGAAAACCAGGGTGCGCTCGATTCCGAAACCTATTATCAAGAACTGAAGGAGGTCTTCTCCCGCAACCTGCCGCGCTATTTCAATGGCAGCGAGCCGGTGGGTATTTCCCTCACGGGCGGCCTCGACACGCGCATGATCATGGCGTGGCTGAACGCGGCGCCCCAAACGCTTCCCACGTACACGTTCGGGGGGCCTTACCGCGAGTGTCACGACGTAACGATTGCACGACGCGTGGCGAAGGTTTGCCAACAGCCATATCAAGTGATCGACGTCGGCCAGGAATTTCTTTCGCGCTTTGATCATTTTGCCGAGCGTACGGTCTACCTCAGTGATGGTTGCTCGCCGGTAACCCGTGCCGCGGATCTTTATTCGAACGAGCTTGCCGCCCAAATAGCGCCCATTCGCATGACGGGCAATTACGGCAGCGAGATTTTGCGGCGCTTGCGGGCGTTTAAGCCGTCGAGCATGGCGACAGATCTGTTTCAGCCGGAGTTGATCGCAACCATCGATGCAGCGAGGGAAACTTACGGCAATTTGTGCAAAGGGCATGCGGTCACTTTTACCGCGTTTCGCCAGGCGCCCTGGTATCAGTATGGCCTGTTGTCGCTGGAGCAGACACAGCTCTTCGTTCGGTCGCCATTTCTCGATAATGACGTGGTGCGGACAGCATTTCGCGCCCCGAAGTCGGAGATTTCAAAGACCGACATCTTCGAGGATAATGATGAATGTGGGCGGCTGATCGCCGACGGGAACGCAGCTCTATATCGGATCCCGACCGATCGTGGATTGGGCGGCGCGGGCGGATGGGCGGTACCGCTTCGCCGGGGCGCCATGGAATTCAGCTTCAAAGCGGAATACGCCTATGATTATGGGATGCCGCAATGGCTGGCACGCATCGATCATGCATTCGCGCCGTTACATCTGGAACGTCTTTTTCTTGGACGCCACAAGTTTTGCCATTACCGCACCTGGTATCGTGACGACCTGGCGCACTATGTGCGGAACATGCTGTTGGACGAGCGTAGTCTCTCACGGCCATATCTCGTGCGCGGCACTGTCGAGACAATGGTGTCGCGTCATCTAAAAGGGGACCGCAACTACACCACCGAGATCACGAAGCTGTTGACACTGGAACTCATGCACCGTCTCTTTTTCGACGCTCTGTAATTCGTTCAGTACCCCGAGGTTCCTGGATTCGCATCCACTATGGCAACTTTAACCCTACTGATCGCCTTAGTTTTTGCCACTTGGTTCGTCGTGCTTGATTGTAAGCGGCGTCCATCGCTGAGTGCAGCTGTTTGGATCCCCACGATTGTTGTGGCAATCCTCAGCTCACGCAGTGTTTCGCTCTGGATACATGGAGGTGGCGGAGACGTTTACAACGAAATGGGCAACGAAGCGGCAACCAGCCCGATCGACCTGGCCTTTTTCGTGGGGGTGATTGTCATCTCCGCGATCGTTACCGTGAGGCGAGGAGTCAACTGGGCGAAATTCTTGAAGGCCAATTCTGCGATTACCTTGTTTTATCTCTACTTTGCGTTCAGCGTCGCCTGGTCAAATGATCCGATTGGATCGGCGAAGCGAGTCGTCAAAGATTTTGGCATGCTGTTCGTGATCGGCCTGATCTTCACGGAAAAGGACCCTCTTCAAGCAATGCGCGCCGTATACATTCGGTCCGCTGCGGTTCTGATACCGCTTTCGATTGTCTTCATCCGTTATTTTCCTGCCTATGGTCGTGTCTATGCCCGCAATGGAGACACCACGGTCACCGGCGTCACAACACAGAAAAATACGCTCGGCGAGATCATTCTCATATTTGCCTTGTTCTTTCTATGGGATTACCTGGAAGCAAGAAAATCAAACCCAAAGAGCCGCTGGCGCAGCATCCCGTGGGACCACGTGCTGTTGGGGATCATGGGACTTTGGCTGCTGCACGCTTCTCAGAGTAAAACAGCGGAATTATGCCTGTTGATTGGTGCTTTCCTGATGATCCGGCCCCGTTTCCTGTGTTCCCGGGCCATCAATATGGGAGTGTTTATCGGGGCTTTGATACTTCCGTGGATGCTCTTCTTCTCCCAGGTCTTCAGTTCGGTGATTGAGCCGATTGTGGAGGCTCTCGGGCGAAACATGACGTTTACAGGCCGCGCGAGCATCTGGCAGGAGATCACTTTACAAACGGTGAATCCGTTGATCGGATGCGGTTTTTGGAACTTCTGGGGTGGGCAAGGCGGAAATACGATCAGTATAGCGTTGCGTACCGTGGTTCCGAATGCGCACGACGGCTATTTGGATATCTATCTCGATGGCGGATTTATTGGATTGGCCATTCTGTTTATTCTGCTTATCGCCAACGGGCGTGGCTTGATTCGCCGCTTCGTGAAACTTGGCCGGACAGACAGTTTTGCACGCGTGAGTTTCGCGGTTTTGATCGTGTCGATGGTCTATAACCTTACCGAATCGACATTCGCGCGAATCGGTCTCATCTGGTTTACCACTCTGCTGATGATTGTCGATTTTCCACGCAAGGGTGTCGAGAAGAGAGTGACAGTCATGCCTCTGCAAAATACTTACAAGAGCTTCAAACGGAAACAGGCGGCTCTTGCGAATCGATGACGCTTTTTTGTAGTTTTTATGCTTCTGTTTCTGTCTGAGGATCAAAATGTTTCAGTTGAGTGAGCGGTGGCAGAGGGCTGTAGTTTCTGTAGCTATATTGCACGTAGTCGTATTGTTCTTGGTGATTCCAGCGGCTGCCGGCCGCCTGAAGGCCTCTTATAATCAGAATCAATTTGCAGACGGGTATGACTTGTTGGCTGCCAACTTGGTCGCGGGGCATGGCTATCGATTCTATCCAGACACAGCCCAAACCTTGATGCGCGAGCCAGGGTTTCCGGTTTTTCTCGCGGGAGTTCTGCTAGTTGCGGGAAGCAGCATGACAACGGTAAAGATCGTGAATCTGATCATGGCGCTTGTGGCAGCATGGCTCACGATCCGACTGGCACAACGCGTCGTTCCGGACATGCACAAATCCCATGCGCTCCTGCTTGGGATTCCACCCATACTGGTTCTCGTCAGTCCTGGCATATTAATAGCGGAGAGCCGCGGTGGAGTCGAGATTCTCTTCGGACTTCTGGTCGCCCTTTTTATCCTGACGCTCTATCGAGCGATTGCGAGCAATCGGTTTTCGGACTACGTGGTCAGCGGGGCGGTTCTGGGGCTTACAGTTCTGGTTAGAAGCACGCCGATGCTCTTTCCATTATTCCTTCTTCCCTATCTTCTGTTCTTTGAGGAAGGGCGGGCCTCGAGGCTGGCGATCTGCCGAAACGTAGTCGCGATGATCGTTACGATGCTCATCTTTCTTTCGCCATGGGTTGTTCGCAACTACTCCCTAACGGGGAAGATCGTTCCGACAGCGAGTGTCCTCGGAGTGTCTGCGCAGGCGGGACAGTATATCAATACACATCTTTTCGAGGGACGCCCATGGTGGCTACTCGATCGGGAGGCATCGCGCGAACGGGACAAGATCGCGGTGAAACAGGGTTATCCGTTCGAGGACGGACTGCAGGGGTATTACCAGACGTTTTATCAACCTGGTGATGAGATCAAGTTCTCTAGCTATCTCTTTCGCGACGTTGTGAGCAACTATTGGAACTCACCGATGTTGTTTCTGCGCTGCGTGGGCCAGAATTTCTTTAACTTCTGGTTCGCCGGAAAGACTTGGATGGCAACAACAACAAACGTTGTGGCGCAGCTTCCTTATTTGATCCTTTCGGGAATGGGAATTGCATTTTGCGTGAAACGCCGGCAGTTGCGATCGCTGGGCCCCCTTCTCTTGTTCATTTGCTACTTTTGGGCGGTGCACCTTCCAATTCTCGCGCAAGCCAGATACAGCATTCCATTGATACCTCTATTGAGCATTCCGGGGGCTGTCGGACTGATCTCAATCCTCAGGAGCCCTAAAGTGGCCCCAATGATTTCAAAGCCGGCCGTTGTCAGCAGCACATAGCAAGCAAAGTTGGCTTGGTACTGCTCTCACAACAGGATGAAGAATAAAGACGAGGATGGGCCTTTGATGTCGATTCTTTGGGAACCGCTGGCGCGTTACACGAGGAGGAACTCGGGACGCATGCTGTTCCGGAAAATGCAGACAGTGCGTTTGCAGCAACCATTGATCTCATTTACATTCGATGATTTTCCGCGTTCGGCGCTTTTGTCGGGCGGTCAAATATTGAAGAGCTTTGGTGCGGAAGGTACGTACTACACATCCCTTGGTCTTTTGGGAAAGGATTCTTGTTCGGGCCAGATCTGCAACGTCGACGATCTTAAGAAGGCTTTAGATGAAGGGCACGAGTTGGGATGCCACACGTTTGCTCATTGTGACTCGTGGTACACGAAGCCGGCGAGATACGAACAGTCGATTATTCAAAATCGCCTCGCACTTCAAGACCTGGTTCCTGGAGCGCGGTTCGAGTCATTTTCCTTTCCACTTAGTTCTCCCCGGCCGGCGACGAAACGAGCAGCCGCAAGGCATTTTTTGTGCTGCCGCGGTGGAGGCCAGACGTTGAATGCAGGTAGCATCGATCTCAATCAACTTTCTGCGTACTTCTTAGAGAAGGCGGGAGGCGATCTCGAGGTTGTGAGGGCCTTAATTAATCGAAACGCGGAGCAAAAAGGATGGCTTATCTTTGCTACGCACGACGTAGCACCTGATACAAGCCAATATGGTTGCACTCCAGAGTTCTTCGAAGAAGTCGTGCGATACGCCTCTGAGACAGGCGCAAAGATTCTGCCGGTGGTAAAAGCGCTCAAGACTATTCAAGGAGCGGTATTCCCGAATAGAGGCGGCGTCAATTGATGCTAGAAGCACTGGTAGAAGAAGGCGGTTTATCAAGGAAGTGAACTTAGCGCGCCATGTTTGGGCGTGCAATTCATCCCAAGAGATAAGGTGCAATATGTACCACGCGAAACAAAAGCGATTGGCAAGCAGAATCTGGCCGAAATTTTCCTTTATGGTCGAGACTCTCAACAGAAACGCCGATATGATGGCGACAATCAGGAGTTATGAAGCCAAGGCCGTGCAGCAGTTTCGCGATCGTGCCGAGTTGTATTCCGCGGTCAATCGAAAGCTTAACAATCCAGCGATCACATATCTGGAATTCGGCGTTTGGAAGGGCGCCAGTCTTGGGGAATGGCTCAAATTGAATACCGATCAAGCCTCGAGATTTTACGGATTCGATTCGTTTGAGGGATTGCCGGAAGAGTGGGACCATGCATTTGGCAAAACGAAAAAGGGTGCATTTGCCTTAAACGGCAACTTGCCTGTCATTGCAGATCCGCGCGTGACGTTGATCAAAGGATGGTTTCAGAATACTCTGCGGCAATTTCTTAACGACCATGAACTCGCGCATCCTATTGTGATTCATAACGACAGCGATCTGCATTCCAGCACACAATACACGCTCAGCACCTTGGATCCATACTTGCGCGCAGGGGACGTCATCATATTCGATGAGTACTCGTCACCGTCGAACGAATATCTGGCATGGGAACAGTACAGGCGCGCATTCATGCGCCAGGCCGAATGCATCGGCATGAGCGATCAATGGACGCAAGCCGCGTTTGAAATCCTTTAATTCTGAGTTCACCAACTCAATGCAGAGGGAATTGGCAAGCCAGGAAATCGAGGCGATGCGGTTCCTGCAAAGGATCACAGCTCTGAAAAGCGCGGGATTCCAGTGAAAGCGGCTTGGCTCCAAAAGTAAAAAGAGCGCCGCGAGAGGTGGCGACGCCCTTTTACTTCTAGCCTTCTTGAGTTATTGGACAACAGTTCCTGTCAGGTTGGTTGGGGCCGAGGGGCCTGAAGAAGAAGACACGGCACCGGCAGGATAGCAACTGTTTGGATCGAAGCTGAGGGGACCGCTCGATCCGTTCGTTGAGCCTTTCATGACGTTTAAGTAGCAGTTGGCGGCAGGATTGAGCCAGGCATGTCCTGCCGTTCCGCTGATGTTGCCGCCCGTCACATCCGGGCCGATTCCTGGCCACGGTGAAGTGGTTCCAGAAGGGAATACCCACCATGAGGGTTGCGAGGTCAGGTAAAGCGATGGCGGGAATGTCGTTGCAGGTGAACCCAGGCCAGCATAGGTTGGTGCCGACGCGGCTGTTTCGCTTGAATTCTCTTGCACCGATCCATTCACAACGTCATAGTTGGCCCACCGCATAATGCTGCCGTTGACAAGATTGTCGTTGTCGATGGTGTAAGGAGAACCAATACAAGCCGGACTCCACGGTATCTCATTTTGGTTGCCGAATCCCAAGCGATAGATCGAAGTCTGGTTGAAGCTAGGGCACGAACTCGGGTTCCCTCCCACGCCCACATTTTGGTAAGTGTTGTGATACCCCTGAGTCCCCAAAACGTTGGCCACTAGGTTGTCATAACGGGCATAAGACATATCCTGGAAGGCCGAGGTATTGTCGTACTTCGCACCTGTTTCGGTCGCTGGATCGAAGCCGCTAAGATAAGTCCGGTACCAGGTGTTGGCGAAGTGGGTGCCGTGGATATCGTCTCCACCGCCGCAGATGCCGACGTTGCCTTCCCACAGGGTAAAGTAGTCACCGCCCGCGTGGTGTAACTCATCGCACTGTTGCCAACCGGAGCCGAAGTAATTATCTACAGCATAGTTATAGGCATAGACATTTCCCGAAGCCGTCTCGGTGATGTAAGAGGTAGCAACGTGCTGGCCGATATTGTTGTAGGCGAGCGAATCGGACGTAGCCGCGTCCCAATCGATCCCATAGCCTTCCATTTGGGGATTGGATCCGTAGAAGTAGGAACTGTCGACCGTGACGTGGTTCGACTGCCAGATGATCATGTGATTGGTCGATGCCTGGCCGGTTACCGTTCCATTGATCTGGCGCAGGTTGTGAAACCACACGTTTGAGCAATCATGGCATTCGGTAAAGATCCTGGCCGTGGTTCCTGAGACGTCGAAGCTCATGTTCTGAACGCCGACATTGTAGATCGGCATGGTATTTGACCATGCAGCAGTAGGAGAGTTGGAAGTGCTCCAATTCGTCGCCTTGATTCCGGGCGTAATGTTAACGGTGCCACTGCTGCAAGATGCTCCGAAGGTGGAAGTCCCGCAACTTGTGACCGTGACCATCTGAGTTTCAGTTGCATTCACTCCATTGATGGTTGGAGCTTGCGCGCCTCCCTGTTGTGAACAAGAACCGGTAAATCCAGATGAGCCGCAGAACCAGGCATTGCCGTTGTCGGAAGAGGCATCCTGCTGCGCGATCTCAATCTCGCTGCCAACCTTGAGATTGGTAAAGTTGGAAAGGTTTAGCGTGGTGGTACCCTGCGTCATGGTCCCACTCATTGTTGCCGTATTAGGCCAGTGTCCACTTCCTGCATTGGTTGCGCTGTCGCCATTCCATACGCAAACGTTGGTCGAGTTCAGGCCATTGCAGTTCATCGAACCGCTGCCGTTCCAGACAAAGAAAGTGGAATTAGGCCCTGCGCCATTCAAAACCACGTTTGCTTTGCCAGAGTACTGGAGCACGAAAGTGCCGGAGATGTTATAAGTTCCCGCAGGAATGTTGATCTGGCAATAACTGGAACCGCCTGCGTCGGCAGTAAATGCGGCACTAACCGCAGCGGGAGTGTTAGATGATGGCTGTTGAGCACAGTTGGGGAGAGTCCCCGATGGAATCGAAGCCCCAACATTCGGCCAATTTGCATCGGCGCGTGCCGGGCTAAGGATGCCGGACCATGATTGCTGTCCCTGAGACAAGCCGGGAAAGCACAAGATCATAAGAAAAAGCGTGATAAATAGTACCCGAATTCGCAGCAAGGTTTTCCTCCATTTGTGGCAACCAGAAAAGCCCGATCGTGCTGGGGGGCCGATAAATAACCCAATGGGCCGGTGATCAACACCGGTCGATAAACAAGGCTGTACCACTTGCGTAACGTATGCCGTGACGTCGGTCACTGGATTTGGTTACTTATGTATCATTTCCGTGTGACCGAGCGCAAGCGTTGAAAGCAAGAATCGCCTCATGAACCAGGGGTTTCAATTCGAATGATGCAGTTGAAACAAGTTTACGCCCCAGGGAACGAGGCCGCAATACTCGATCAAGCTTCTGCCTGGCGACTCGGCGGCCAGCGGAACGGGGCAATCTCGCTAGCTGCAGCGTAAGTCATTTATTAATCGAGTCTTAGCGTGATAATCGATTGGTGCATTTAAGGTCGGCTTTTGGGCTTTTTCTTCGTTGAAATTCAATCGATGGTTAATCCCGATTCAGCGCATCCGCCCCTCCACGCTCGCTTACAGTACTGGCGTGCAGATCGACGGTTACCGAAATACCGATGTGTTGCAAGAGCTTGAAAGAAATGCAGGATGAGGCGCGCCCCATTTCGATACCTGCACTACTCCGCCGATCGCCGCGCAGACGAAACGCCATTCTGCTTTCATGAGCCAGAGTTTCACTATCTACACATCACGAGCGATGTGCCCAATCAGGCATCTCGAACAGTGCCAATCAGCTTGAAACAATCCCTTCAGGAGTTAGTTTGAGGCCCTTCAACACAGACGGTTCGCTACCTTCCCCATTCAAGAACGGGGCCGGCGAACTGCGCCGACTTACGGTACGCGGCGCCGGCGCGACCTTGGCTGCCGGCGTGATGACGCTGTCGACCCAGATCATCGCCACGATGGTGCTGGCTCGCCTGCTCACACCCACCGACTTCGGTCTGGTCACAATGGTCACGACCTTCAGCCTTCTTGTTGCCAACTTCGGCTTTAACGGACTTACCGAGGCGATCGTTCAATGTGATGAGATCGACCACCAGTTGGCCAGCACACTTTTCTGGATCAACGCAGCATGTGGAATCCTGCTCACGATCGGGTTTGCGGAAGCCGGATCGCTGCTGGCGAGGTTTTACCACGACCCGCTGGTGCAGCGCGTAACCGTCTTCATCTCTCTCACCATCTTCGCAACCAGCATTTCGACGATACATCTGGCTCTGCTGAAACGCGCTATGCGTTTTTCCTGGGTGTCGGTGAATGATATCTGTGCCCGCATGATCTCGGTATTCATCTCGATCATGCTGGGTTGGATGGGTTGGGGATATTGGGCGTTGGTCGCGGGAGTCGTCGCGCTTCCAGTGAGCACGAGCGTAGGTGCCTTCCTCCTGTGCCGATGGATGCCCGGCTTTCCGAGGAAAGTTGCGGGCACGGGCTCCCTGATGCGATTCGCGCTCAATACCTACGGGAATTTCAGCGTGAATTATGTGTCCCGTAATACGGATAACCTCCTGGTAGGCTGGCGTTTTAGCGCTCAATCTCTCGGGTTTTACAAGAAGGCCTATGACCTGTTTGCTCTCTCTGCCAACCAGTTGGTGGCTTCGATAGCGGTGGTTGTTGTTGCCGGCCTGAGCAGGGTTCGCAAAGACCCCGCGCTGTATCGGCGTTACGTCATTGATGCGCTCGCCGTCATGGCTTTTGTGGGGATGGGACTCGGGGCTGGTCTCACCCTTGTCGGGAAGGATCTCATTCTTGTCTTGCTCGGCCCCAAGTGGGGACCTGCAGGCAGAATCTTCACCTTCTTCGGGCCTGGCATCGGAATCATGATTCTCTACGCCACGCATGGCTGGATCCACCTCTCCCTGGGCAGAGCAGACCGGTGGTTCCGCTGGGCGATCGTTGAATTCGTCTTTACCTGTCTGCTGTTCATCGGATGCCTGAGGTGGGGGCCAGTGGGAATCGCCACCGCCTGGAGCGCATCTTTCTGGATCTTGACCATTCCCGCGATCTGGTACGCTGGAAGACCCATCGGCCTTCGTGTAGGATCGGTTCTTGCCATGGCCTGGAGATTCGTGGTTGCATCTCTTGTCGCCGCGTTAGTGACCCACTTTACGCTACATCAGATTCCGGCACTTTACGAAATACCCGGAATTGCGGGTGCGTTGTTTCGGATCGCAGTGGTGTCGACGTGCGTAGCTTTCGTGTACCTCGGCTCCGTCGTATTACTGCATGGCGGGTTCGCGCCATTGCTCCAAATTGCGGGGCTTCTCGGCGAAATGAGCCGGTCCGGTAAATCGGCCTCCAATGATGAGCCGAGCGCAGCTGACGAGGAGGTGGGGGCACAAGCGGTCCATCTTGAGCAAGCGCTTTCAAAAGATCTGCCCTTGATTTCCATCCTCATCCCGGCTTATAACGCCCAAGAGTGGATCGCTGACACAATCCACTCGGCGATTGCGCAAACATGGCCGCGAACCGAGATCATCGTCGTTGATGATGGGTCGAGCGATTCAACACTTGCCATTGCACAAACGTTCGAGCCTCAGGGTGTCCGCGTAATCTCGCAAAAGAATCAGGGCGCTTCCGCTGCCCGAAACACTGCCTTCCTGCACAGCCGCGGTGACTACATTCAGTGGCTTGACGCAGACGACCTGCTGGCCCCCGATAAGATCGCCAAGCAAATGGAGCTGGTGATGCAAGGGCTGAGTCCTCGCACGCTTCTGTCTTCAGCCTGGGCTCACTTCATGTACCGACCACGCCGGGCAGAGTTTATTCCGAGTTCGTTGTGGTGCGATCTGACTCCGAAAGAATGGCTGTTGTGCAAGATGGAGCAAAACATCTACATGCAGACCGCCACCTGGCTGGTTAGCCGCGAGCTCACTGAAGCCGCTGGGCCTTGGGACATCCGGATGATTGGCGACGACGATGGCGAATACTTCTGCCGTGTTTTGCTTGCGAGTAATGGCGTTCGCTTCGTACATGGAGCGAAGGTCTATTATCGCGCGTTCCAATTTGCCAGCTTGAGCTACATCGGGCGATTTCCTCATAAGATCGAAGCACACTGGGCTTCAATGCAGTTGCACATACGGTATCTGCGCTCATTTGGCGATGACGCCAGGGTCCGCGCAGCTTGTTTGCAATTCTTGCGCGATTCCCTGATCTACTTTTATCCGGAAACGTCTCACATTGTCGCGGAAGCCGAACAACTTGCCGCAGAATTGGGCGAGCCCTTGGGAGCTCCGCCATTGTCGTGGAAATACGCATGGCTCGAGGTCTTGTTTGGTTGGGGCGCTGTGAAGCCGGCTCAGAACGTGGTGCGAAAGCTCAGATGGGACCTGGCAACAAAGCTCGATCACCTGTTGTTTCGACTGGAAGAACGAAAGCATCCGCAGATTCCAAAACCATCAGCCGGCAGCGATGTCGCCGGCGGAGGCCCGGGACCGCTAGCCGCGAAGGAATCTCGGACGATTTAGAAACGTCAGTTTGGCGAGTTCATGTACACGGTTGTACGGAGAATGCGTCCTTTTTGAGAGAAACTCGGACGAAATGGTCGGGAGAGTTCACATTTTGAGAATTAGCATATTTGGTTTAGGTTATGTCGGAACCGTATCTGCAGGGTGTCTCGCGATGGACGGGCACCAGGTGCTCGGCGTCGATCCGGTTCCGGCGAAAGTCGATCTGATCAATCGCGGCCAGTCGCCCATTATTGAAACGGACATCGGCGAGATCATCTCCTCAACCGTCAAGGCCGGTCGCTTGCGCGCGACCGATGATCCGGCCCAGGCGGTCTGCGAAACAGATCTCTCGTTCGTTTGCGTCGGCACGCCAAGCCAGGCGAATGGAAATCTAGACCTCCGCTACATTCGGCGGATCTGCGAACAGATCGGCGATGCCCTGAAAGGCAAGGCCGGTCGCCACACGGTTGTCATCCGAAGCACCATCCTGCCGGGCACGATGCACAATATCGTGATCCCCGTATTGGAGGAGTTTTCCGGCAAGAAGGCAGGAAAAGAGTTCGGGGTCTGCAACAACCCGGAGTTTCTCAGAGAAGGTTCAGCCGTCAAAGACTTCCGGTCTCCGCCGAAGACGGTCATCGGCGAGATGGACCAGGCGAGCGGAGAAGAGTTGGTGGGGTTGTTTAAGAAGATCGATGCGCCGCTGATACGGACGGATCTGAAGACAGCGGAGATGATCAAGTACGTGGATAACAGTTGGCATGCGCTGAAGATCGGCTTCGGCAATGAGATTGGGAATCTTTGCAAGTCTTTTGGAATTGATGCTCACGAAGTGATGAACATCTTTTGCCAGGACCGTAAGCTCAATATCTCGTCCGCCTATCTGCGGCCGGGATTTGCCTTCGGGGGTTCGTGCCTGCCCAAGGACCTGCGGGCGTTGTCCTACTGCGCAAAGACGCACGATTTACAATTGCCGATTCTCACGTCCATTTTGCCGAGCAACGAAATGCAGGTCACGAGGGGCCTGCAAATGATTATGGACAGGGGCTACACGAAGGTCGGAGTGTTGGGATTCAGCTTCAAGGCCGGCACCGACGACTTGCGCGAGAGTCCTGTGATCGAAGTGATCGAGCGGCTGATCGGCAAGGGATACGACCTCAGAATCTATGACCGGAATGTCAATCTGGCAAGTCTTGTGGGAGCGAATCGGGACTTCATCCTTAACCACATTCCCCACATATCGAAGCTGATGGTTGGCGATATCGACACGGTGCTGAGTCATGCTCAAACTGTGGTCATCGGCAATAACGATCCGGAATTCAAACAGGTTCCGGATCGGCTGCAAGAGACGCAGAGATTGGTGGATTTCGTTCGGATCACCGAAGGGAGGAGCACAAATGGTAAGTATGACGGCTTCTCTTGGTGAGACGCGCGCGGTTAACAACTCGAATCAAGCAACGAAAGACCAGATCCGTTTGTCGATTGAGAGACTGTCTCGCTGGTTGGAAGAGAATGATTATCGCGGCTACGATACGTTCGATGGACTCAATGCCAGGTTTCTGCGCCCGCTTACCTTTGAGACCAAGTTTTTGCGTACCGTGTTGCAGCAAGGGGTGAGGCGTCTCCCGGTCAACATGCGCCCGATGCTGGGAATCGCAAAAGAGCATTCCAGTAAAGGCATGGGCTTTTTGGCGCGTGGATTCATCCGCTTTCACGAATCGACTGGCGATTCGAAATGGGCCAGGAACGCTGAAATGGCGCTGCAATGGCTTGTTGATCACCAGGCACCCGGATACAGTGGAGCGGCCTGGGGAAATCACTTCGATTATCAATCGCGTTCCAATTACTTGCCCAAAGGTGTCCCGACCATCGTTTGGACTTCGTTGATCGGGCACGCTTTTCTGGATGGTTACACACATTTTCAGAGAGACAGCTACCTTGAAATGGCGGTAAGCGCTTGTGAGCACATTGTTCGCGATCTTCAGACTTTTCCCGATGGGGAGGCTCTCTGTATCACTTACATTCCCGGTAAGGTGGAACGGGTCCACAACGCCAACACACTGGGAGCCAGTCTGCTTGCAAGAACCTTTTCGTACACGCGGAACGAATCGTATCGAGCGCTGGCGCAAAAGTCGATCCAATATACGGCGCAGTATCAGAGGCCCGATGGCTCGTGGTATTACGGCGAGAAGGCTAACCTGCACTGGATCGACAACTTCCATACGGCATACGTACTGGACTGTTTCAAGCACTACACGCAGAGCACAGGAGACCGGGGCTTTTTTGAGACCATGATGCGTGGATACGAATATTGGAAAGGTACGTTCTTTCTGCCCGATGGCACGCCGCGCTACTACGCGCAGAAGACACTGCCACTCGACATCCAATGCTGTTCGCAGGCGATCGACACGCTGGTTTTCTTTAAAGATTATGACGCGGAGAGCCTGGCGCTGGCGGCCAGAGTGGCGCAGTGGACGATCGAGAACATGCAGGACCACACCGGGTATTTCTACTACAGACGGTATTCCCGTTGGCTGGTCAACAAGACTCCAACGTTGCATTGGGGGCAGGCGACAATGCTTTGTGCGCTGGCCGGACTCTATAAGTCTCTTTGAGGACAAAGAAGCTCGTGAAGAAGAAGATACTAATCATCGTCGAGAATCTTCCCGTACCCTTCGACAGCCGTGTATGGAAGGAGGCCTGTGCTCTTCACGATGCCGGCTACGAAGTTACAGTGTTGTCTCCGCGAGGAAAGAACTACCGTCGCAATCATGAGGTTCTGCAAGGCGTTCACATCTACCGGTATCCAACGCCGGTGGAAGGGAATTCTGCTGTCGGCTATCTCTGGGAATATAGCTGCTCGCTGTTCTGGCAGTGTTTGTATTCCTGGTGGATCTTCCTCATGCGCGGATTTCATGTAATCCAGGGGTGCAATCCGCCAGACAACATTTTTCTCGTGGCGCTGCCCTTCAAACTTTTCGGAGTCAAATACATATTCGATCATCACGACGCAAATCCTGAACTCTACCTGTCGAAGTACGGGAGGAAGGATCTCTTCTACAAGGTGCAGGTGTGGCTCGAACGCTTGACTTATCGATTCAGCGACGTGGTGATGGCAACCAACGAAAGCTACAAGGCCCTGGCCGTCAGCCGCGGCGGCATGAGTCCGCAGGATGTGTTCGTGGTGCGAAATGGCCCAGACCTTGCGCAGTTCAAGCGAGTTCCTCCGCAACCGGAACTCAAACATGGCAAGCCTTTTCTGGTTGGTTACGTTGGGACCATGAGCATTCAGGAAGGTCTGGATATTCTGCTCGATGTGGCGTTGAATATTAGGGATCACGGCCATAAGGACGTCCACTTCACCTGCGTTGGGGGCGGCCCATCCCTGGTGACCTTGCGGGCGATGGTGAAGGAAAAGAAGTTGGAGGAGATGGTCAACTTCACGGGCCGGGTGCCTGATAAAGAATTGCTCGAAGTACTCTCCACGGCGGATGTCTGCGTCAATCCTGACAAGCCCTGCGAGATGAATGACATCT
This sequence comes from uncultured Acidobacteriaceae bacterium, assembly GCA_963800145.1. Lineage (GTDB taxonomy): Bacteria > Acidobacteriota > Terriglobia > Terriglobales > Acidobacteriaceae > Telmatobacter. The sequence continues at coordinate 2,745,451 of CAWCZX010000003.1, forward strand.
CCACGATGATTAAGGTCATGGAGTATATGGCGCTGGGAAAGCCGATCGTCCAGTTCGACCTGAAGGAGGGCCGGTTCAGTGCGGGGGAAGCTTCTCTTTACAGCAACAACGATGATCCCGTATCGGATTTTGCAAACAAGATTTTGTGGCTATTGGAGCATCCCGAAGAACGTCAAAGAATGGGCGAGTTTGGCCGCAAGCGAGTCGAAGAACAGCTCGCCTGGGAATACTCAGTGGAGAATTTGCTTGCGGCTTATCAGAGAGCGTTTGAAAAAGGAACACAGCATGAGCTCAAAAAGATCTATGTCGAGCGTTGATATTTCATGTGGAGCAAGGATATGAAGAATTGCGATGTTGCAATTGTGGGTGCGGGACCCTACGGCCTTTCCATCGCTGCTCATCTCTCGGCGATGGGACTGAATTTTCGCATCTTCGGTAGTCCGATGGAATTCTGGCTCAACCACATGCCGAAGGGCATGCATTTGAAGTCGGAGGGGTTTGCCTCCTCTCTGTACGATCCAGAGTCAGCCTTTACTCTCGGGGACTATTGCAAAGAAGCTGGTCTGCCCTATGCCCCCATCGGCAGCCCAGTCCCTCTTGAGGTCTTTTCAACCTACGGATTGGAGTTTCAAAAGAAATTCGCGCCCCAGTTGGAGCGCGAGAAGGTTGCGCTGGTTCAACGTTCCGCGGGTGGCTTTCAAGTGACCCTGGAAAACGGAGAGGCCTTCGAGGCGCGGCGGGTTGTTGTCGCGGTGGGACTCGCTTACTTCGAGCATGTACCAGACGAGTTGAAGATGCTGCCGGAAGGATTTGTAACTCACAGCTCCAGGCATCGAGAGGTTGACCAGTTTAAAGGGAAGGAAGTTGCAATCGTGGGAGCCGGCGCGTCCGCGTTTGATCTGGCGGCCCTGCTGCATGAGGCCGGTGCGTCAGTTCAAGTCGTCGCGCGCGTGCCGAGAATTCGGTTCCACGATCCGCCGGATAACCTGGAGCCGTCCTGGCTAGACAAATTGCGGACACCGGTCACCGGCATTGGAACAGGATGGAAGCTATTCTTTTGCGCTAACCTGCCCGTGATTTTCCGGCTGATGCCTGAACAATTCCGCGTTGAAAATGTACGCCGCATTCTTGGTCCCGCGCCGTGCTGGTTTACCAAGGAGCAAGTTGTCGGGAAAGTAGGAATGCACTTAGGCTCGACGATCGAATCTGTTTCCGTGAAGAACGGCCGCATCAACCTTCAACTGAAGGATAGTGCCGGCGCAGCGAAGACCCTTAATCCAGATCACATTATCGCGGCCACTGGCTACAAACCGGACGTGCGCCGGCTGCCTTTTCTGGACCCGGGTATCGTCTCCGCGATACGATGTGTCGATAAAACCCCGGCATTATCGACAACGTTTGAGTCAACTGAACCCAACTTATACTTTGTTGGAATTACCGCGGCAAATACCTTTGGGCCATTGCTTCGGTTCGCCTTTGGGGCCGGATTTGCGGCGCCTCGGCTCGCACGGCACTTGATGCGAACCGCGGCAAGCCACTCGGATGTACATGTCGCAGCGCCGGCTATCCAATCGAACGCCCAGCAGGAATCGCCTGATTCGATGGTGCGATAAGCAAGAAGACGTGATCGTGCAGTATGCAGATGCGCCGAGATACGGACATTGTGGAAAGGGACCCAAAACCGCAAATGAACACCAATGAAGCAGCGACCAGGAAGGTACTGCTGACCGATACAAACCGGTGGGACCTGGCGGCTCGTCTAGCGATTGGTCTGAGCGAAGCAGGTTGCCAGGTTGCGGCGATTTGTCCAGCGCGCGGTCATGCGTTGTTGAAGGCGCGTGCGGTCAAGCGGACTTTCGGGTATAGCGGTCTTCGGCCTATCGAGTCGCTCAAGGCTGCAATTGAAGCGGTGGATCCAGATGTTGTTGTTCCCTCGTGCGACCGCAGTGTTGAACATTTGCATGAGTTATACGATCGGGAAAAGTCTCGTGGTGCGGCGGGCAGCAGAATCGTGAATCTCATCGAGCGATCGCTGGGAAACCCTGAAAGCTACCGGGTCGTTTCATCCCGCAACGATCTGCTCGCAATTGCTCGCGAAGAAGGGGTTCGCGTTCCCAAGGCGAGCCGAATTTGCTCAATCGAGGATCTTCAAAACTGGCAGATGCAGGAGCCTTTCCCTTGGGTCATCAAGGCTGACGGAACGTGGGGGGGGGTCGGCGTAAGGGTCGTTCAAACAGCTGCCGAGGCAGCGCTCGCGTGCGGGGAACTGGCACAGATTTCGCGGTTCACACGCGCCATCAAGAGGCTGGTCGTGAATCGAGACCCGTTCTTGTTGAGGCCCTGGTGGAATCGACTGGAACGCAAGATCATCGTTCAATCCTACGTTCATGGGCGTCCGGCAAATTGCACCGTCTTCTCCTGGAAAGGCCGTGTCCTCGCACTGATCGGAGTAGAGGTGGTTCGCTCCGATGGAGCAACCGGACCTGCAAGCATCGTACGGATTGTGGACAATCCAGAGATGAGGTTTGCAGCGGAACGCATCGCGTCCCGACTCGGACTGTCAGGATTCTTTGGATTGGATTTTATGGTCGAGAACGGGAGTGGCGCGGCTCACCTCATCGAAATGAATCCTCGCCTTGCGCCGCCGTGCTATCTGCGGCTCGGAAAGGGAAGTGACCTGCCCGGAGCATTGTGGGCTCAATTGGCGGCCCAACCTATTCCCGAACATCCGCCAGTGACGCAGAACGACATGATCGCGTACCTGCCGCAGGCTCTGAAAGGCAACGACGATATCCTATCTCAGTGTTATCAGGATATCCCGCAAAACGAGCCTGAACTGATCAAGGAACTTCTCAATCCATTTCCTGACCGCACATTGCTGTTTCGATTGGTCCAACACTTTGCCCGGAAACATGCCGGCACCGGTGGTCCAGCGATGTCATCGACACCAGCGCATGATAACCTCAAACAAGATAGAGGCGATGTCTCTGCATCTGTCGAGGTCCCGATAGAACCACCTATTGAAAAGGTTCGAGCCCGCTCATCTTGACCATTTCCGGAGTGCGATTCGCGGGGGCAGGTTCAGCTTGTTGAAATTGAGTTATTTCCCCAGATTTCTACCGTATTCCTTGACTCTCTATTGAAGTTGAGTGCGGCTGGAATTCGCCACGATTCGGACACGCGAGTCGTCTTAAACCAAGCTTAAAACACTGGGTACATCGCGCATGACGCAATTGATCATCGAGGCTGGCCGCACTGAACGGCTGTACTGGCAGGACCTTTGGCGCTACCGGGAACTGTTCTATTTCCTCACGTGGCGTGATCTGCTCGTTCGCTACAAACAGACGTTTGTGGGAGTGGGCTGGTCAGTGGTTCGCCCACTTCTGACCATGGTTGTGCTGACCGTGGTATTCGGAAAGCTGGGAAAAATGCCTTCCGGTGGCATGCCCTACCCACTGCTGGTTCTTTGTGGGATGCTGCCATGGCAGTTCTTCTCGTCTGCGATGACAGAAAGCGGGAATAGCCTCGTATCGAATTCGAATCTAATTTCCAAGGTTTATTTTCCAAGGCTCGCCATCATTGTCAGCAGCGTTATTACCAGTTTCGTCGATTTCCTGATCTCATTCGTTTTCCTGGCTTTCCTGATGGCCTGGTACCGCTATGTCCCCTCTACCAGCGTTCTCCTGCTCCCGTTTTTTGTGGTCCTCGTGTTCGCTGCCTCTCTTGGAATCGGACTTTGGATTTCAGCCCTGATGGTGCAATATCGTGATTTTCGCTTCATCGTTCCATTTATCGTTCAGTTTGGTCTCTATATTTCACCGGTGGGCTTCCAGACCAACATCGTTCCCGAGAGATTTCGTCTGCTTTACGCCTTGAACCCGATGGTGGGAATCATCGATGGGTTCCGCTGGTGTCTGCTGGGCCCAAGAAGTAGCATTTACCTGCCGGGGCTGATCATCGCTATCGTTGAAGTGACTTTCTTTGTTGCGACGGGACTCTGGTATTTCAGAAAGACCGAACGCACTTTTGCAGATGTAATTTGAGCCGCGCTCGCGAGACATCCATGCCAAATCCCGCCATTATTATTGAGAACTTAAGCAAGCGGTACACCATTGGTCATCAGCATCCCAAGGATGACGGTTTGCGCCATACACTCGAGAGCGCCGTGCGTGCGCCGTTCGAATGGCTACGCTCGCGCCAAAGAAAAAAAGTGCACGAGGTGGATTTCTGGGCGCTGAAAGACATCTCGCTTCAAATCAAGCAGGGCGAAGTCGTCGGTATCATCGGCCGGAATGGAGCGGGCAAGAGCACCTTGCTGAAACTCCTGAGTCGCATTACGATTCCGACCAAGGGCAGAATCAGCATTGATGGGCGCGTCTCCAGTCTGCTTGAAGTCGGCACAGGTTTTCATAAGGAACTCACTGGACGAGAAAACATCTTTTTGAACGGCGCCATCCTGGGGATGAGCCGCGCTGAAATAATTCGCAAGTTTGATGAGATCGTGGACTTCGCGGAGATCGAAGAGTTTATTGATACGCCGGTCAAGCACTATTCCTCCGGAATGTATGTTCGGCTGGCCTTTGCGGTGGCCGCCCACCTGGAACCTGAGATTCTGATCGTCGACGAAGTGCTCGCAGTTGGTGATGCATCGTTTCAAAAGAAATGTCTCGGAAAAATGGGAACGTTCGCTCAAAGTGGAAGAACCATTCTGTTCGTGAGCCATAACGCGGAGGCGATCCGAACCTTGTGCAAGCGAGGAATCTGGCTCAAGGACGGTTGCCTGCACAAGGACGGCGATGCGGATGAAGTTATCGAAGACTATTTCAATAGTCTCTCGAGCCAACTCTCGTTCTCCTGCTCGAGCCCGGAATATGGCCTGACCATTCGAAAAGTCGCACTCAAGAACGATCGCGGCGAAGAGACTGCCAAGTTTAGTCCCGGCGATAATTTAACTGTGGAGATATGCTACGACGCAGAGAAACGTATTGAAAGGCCGATACTGGCTCTCGGGGTTATTGGCATTAACGGTTCCTGCTTCACTTCCAATATGCTGCTGGATGGCCATCGGCCCGAGTTCCTCGAAGGATCGGGAACGATATTATGTACCTTCCGCTCTATCCCGCTGCTTCCGCAAAATTACACCGTGAAATTTTCGATCCGCGCCGAAAGCATCACTGACTGGATCGTCCCTTACCGCGAAATAGCCTGCTTCAGCGTAGTGGGAGACCTCGCTGATTATGGTTACAAGGGAGATTTTGAAACTTGGGCGCTCCGTTCGACACCCGTCGTTGTTCCCTATGAGTGGTGCTTGCCTGACGGGACAACCGCTGCAGTGGCATTGAACCGGTTGGTGTGATGGCCCAGGTTCAATCTCCTTCGCCACGCTCCGGTGTCGGCCAACAACTCAACGTCGCGGGCAAGCCCGTTCGCATGAAGATTTTCTTTGGAGGAGACAACCGTACCAACGTCAACTGGGGTCGCGGAGCCAGCATTGCACTACGGCAGTTATTGTCGGGCACATTTGAAATTAATGGATGCGTCCCCGGTGAATTCTTCAATTTATCTACGGCGGATGCAGGCTACGTTGGAACGCTCATGCCGGCGAGGTATTACCGGATCTTTCGGTCGTTGCTGATCCGCCGCAGTCGACGTCCGATTGACTGGTACATCAGACTCGAGCGGCTGTTCGGCGCACGGGATTTTATCGATGAAGATCCCGTAGTGAGCATCGACAATTTGCTGGCCCACAAGCGCCGCTATCGGTCACTCGCTGAAATTTACGATCGGGCCGCCGAGGCCGACATGATCGTGCTCGACGGTGATGGCGATATCATTTTTTCAACACCCCCCCGGCGACAGACTCTTTTCCTGCTGGCCCTCATCGAGCTCGGCATTCGGCTCAAAAAGCCGGTGTTTCTTGTTAACTCGATGATCTCGGATTGCCCGACGACGGGAAGGAATCGCACTACTCTCGCGGCCGCAAGGCGGCTGTTCGCACAGTGCAAGGCCATTTCGCTGCGAGATCCGGAGTCGCTGGAATTCGTGAAGAAGGAGATGCCGGAGACAAACCCCAGCCTGATCCCCGATTCGCTCTTTGCATGGCATCCACTCTTTCAGGACGACACTTCTCATCCGCCACCGAATGGGAATTTTCTTCTGCCTTATCCAGAACAGGGTCAATATTGGGACAAGCTCGATTTTTCAGTGCCTTACATCTGTATCGGCGGGGGCGCTATGGCGGGCTCTCAACCGGACAAAGCAGTGGAAGCTTATGTGCGGCTCGTCGATGGGATGAAGGCACTTGGCCTGCCTGTTTATCTGACAGAGAATGATTCGCCGGATTCGTTCCTTCACCGGGTCGCAAGAGAGACCGGAGTGGGAATCGTTCCGGTGAATACGCCTATCCTCATGTGCGGGGCTGTCTTGGCGCACGCCCGCCTTTTCTTATCCGGTCGTTATCATCCTTCGATCTTTGCCTCGCTCGGCGGCACACCCTGCATTTTTCTCGGGTCGCACGCTCATAAGATGGGCAGCCTTGCTCGGGTGATGCAATACGAGGATCAAAGGGAATTCAACGCTTTTCCGGGTCGCTCAGAGATCCTGACGATAGTATCAACCGCACGAAATTATCTTGATCAGGGCGAGACACTGCGAACGCGAATCAGGGATGTGGCGAAGCAGCATTGCGATGCCGCAACCGAACTGCCGTCCTTTTTGATGCGGCACATGACTGGCTGAGAATTCAGGATCATTGTGGGCTTGGAGCAAATCGGATTGAGCATGCAAGCGATTATTGTGGTGGGTGGCGGCGGACACGCAAGAGTCGTCATCAGCATTCTGCGGAAGCTGGAGTGCTACCGGATTCTTGGTTACACCGATCTTGAAGATAGAGGCACACTGTTCGATGCTTGTTATATCGGATCTGATCGCGAGCTTGAATCGCTGACTACCCGGTCAAGAGAGTTGAACGCCGTCCTCGCCGTGGGTCAGGTCGGGCTAGGGACATTGCGATCCGAGCTTTGGGCGCGATTTCACCCATTTGCATTGCGGTTTCCGTGTATCATCTCGCCCGAGGCAATTGTGAATGAGGGGGTAAGAGGCGGCGAGGGCGCAGTCGTGATGGATGGCGCGGTGATCAACTGCGGCGCAACCCTGGGCCGCGGTGCGATTGTGAATACTAACAGCACCGTTGAACATGACGTTGTGCTGGCTGATTGGGTGCACGTCGCCCCGGGAGCGACCGTCTGCGGAGGGGTCACGGTCGGTAGTTTCTCCATGATCGGAGCTGGGGCAACGGTGATTGAAGGAACTAAAATCGGTTCGAGCTGCGTCGTCGGCGCGGGAGCGATTGTCATCAATGATCTCCCCGAGCCCGGCGTCTATGTCGGCAGCCCCGCTCGCAGAATAAGTTAGCACCTTCATGTCGCGTGTTTCGACCTGCACGATAAGCAGTTAATCCGGCTTTTCTGCCGGCAACCGAACCTACCGGATAAACTAGAACTCTCATGTCGCACGTATTGGTTATTGCCGAGGCCGGTGTCAATCACAACGGATCGCTCGACTTGGCTTTGAAGTTGATTGATGCGGCCAAAGCGAGCGGGGCTGACGCGGTCAAATTCCAAACCTTTCGTGCTGATCTGCTCGCGACCCGTTCTGCCCATAAGGCAGCTTATCAAGAGCGGCTGACCGCAAACTCAGAATCCCAGTTCCAGATGTTACAGCGACTGGAATTGGATGCGGCAGCTCACCGGTGCCTGGTCGAGCATTGTCGCAAGGTTGGGATACAGTTTCTGTCGAGTCCATTCGACGCGCAGAGCGCGGACTTGCTCGATGAAATGGACTTGCCGCTCTACAAGATTCCTTCCGGCGAGATCACCAATCTTCCTTTCCTGGAGTATCTCGCCGGGAAAGGCCGCCCTTTAATTCTGTCCACTGGCATGTCGACGCTCGGTGAGGTCGAAGAGGCAGTGGGACTCCTGAAGGCTGCGGGCGCCAGCCATTTGACGCTATTGCATTGTGTTACCGAGTATCCGGCGCCTTATGCCGAAGTAAACCTTCGCGCGATGCAGACCCTCAAGATGGCATTTGGTTTGCCCGTGGGCTACTCGGATCACACCCCCGGAATTGAAATTGCGATCGCGGCAGTCGCTTTAGGTGCCGAGGTGATTGAAAAACATTTCACGCTGGATCGTTCGCTGCCCGGGCCGGATCACGCGGCTTCCCTTGAACCCGGCGAACTGCAGCAAATGGTCACCGCGATTCGCCACGTTGAGGCGGCTCTTGGAAATGGGATCAAGGTGCCTGCCGCTTGCGAACTCCCCAACATTTCCGTTGCTCGCAAGAGCCTGGTCGCTCTTCGCCCGCTTCCCGCCGGACACCGCCTTACCGCCGGCGACCTGGACATCAAACGCCCTGGAAACGGCCTTGCTCCCAAAATGATTCCAGCATTGATCGGACGCACGCTCCGCGCCGGCCTCGAAAAAGACGAGGTCATTACCTGGGATCACCTGGCGTGAAGCAACGGAGGATCTGCGTCGCCACCACCAGCCGCGCTGACTTCGGACTCCTTCGCGGACTGATCAAAGCGATTCGAGCCGATGCCGCCCTTCATCTCCAGGTGATTGCCTCGGGAATGCATTTGTCTCGCGAGTTTGGGCAGACCTGGCGCGATATCGAAGCGGAAGAGATAGAAATTGACCGAAAGATCAATATACGGATGACGGGAGAATCGCCCCGTGGAAATGTGAGTTCGATCAGTCTCGGCTTGAACGGATTCGCGGATGCCTTTGAAGAGTTGAAACCTGAGATCGTCGTCTTGCTGGGAGATCGGTTTGAGTTACTGGCTCCTGCAGTATCCGCTTTGATGCTCGGTATCCCAATCGCGCATATTCATGGCGGAGAATTGACCGAGGGCGCCATTGATGATTCGGTGCGTCACGCCATTACCAAACTGGCCTCGCTCCACTTTCCCGCGACGGAGGTCTATCGAAAGCGGATCATTCAGATGGGCGAATCGCCCGGTCGTGTTTATAACTTCGGCGCTCCCGGTCTTGATCAGCTTTACGGCTCAAGCCTTCTGACCAGGGCGCAACTTGAAAAGGAACTCGGGCTTCAGCTTGATGAACCGGTGGCCCTCGTTACCTACCATCCAGTCACGCGAGATGCAGGCAGCGTGATAAGGCAGGTTCGCTGTCTTGTAGATGCAATCCAGGCAAGCGGTCTGAAGGCAGTATTCACGATGGCGAATGCCGATGCACAGGGCGGGCTGATTAATGCTCGTCTGCGTGCGGTATGCGCGGAGAACCCCGAGCGATTTAAATGGGTTCCTCACCTGGGGCATCGCCGCTACCTTAGCTGTCTCAAGCTTCTGACGCTCATGGTGGGAAACTCCTCAAGCGGTCTGACTGAAGCGCCTTCGTTTCGGATGCCTGTCGTGAATATCGGGGATCGGCAGCAAGGCCGAGTCAAAGCCATGAATGTGATTGACGTCGCGTGCGACGCAACAGCTATTCAAAAGGGAATCAAACGGGCCACCTCTTCGCGGTTTCGCACATCGCTGCGCACAATGCGTAACCCCTATGATCGTTTTCACGATGGACGCACCAGCGAACGGATTAAGGATGTGTTGAAGGGCGTGAATCTCTCGGGCGACATTCTCAAAAAGCATTTTTATGATCAGCGCTAACACCACCTCCGGAAATTCGAGCCTTCCAGGCCAGCCAGGTCTGCTAGGATCACCCGAGATCACACTTATGAGCTCAGACGTCAAGCCATTTCTCGTGCCCCAGACGCATACCATCCGGCAGGCGATGGAGCAGCTCGAGAAAACAGAAGAGAAAATTATCTTTGTAGTCGATGCGGAATTGCGCCTGATCGGCTCACTGACCGATGGGGATATACGACGCTGGATACTCTCGGACGGTGATTTGAAGGCGCAGGTTTTGCAAATCTGCAATTGCAGTCCCCATGTGGCTGAGGAAGGCTTTGAGATTGAGCAGCTCCGCGCGGACATGCTCAATGGCAATTTCGGCTGCGTTCCGGTCGTCGATTCCTCACGGAAGATTGTTCAGCTGGTCTTCTGGAAGGAGCTGTTTCAGACTGAAGTTACGGTCAAGCCGAAGCGCCAGCTTACTCTGCCGGTCGTTATTATGGCAGGTGGATTGGGGACCCGGCTAGCCCCCTTCACCAATGTTCTGCCCAAGCCACTGATCCCGGTAGGTGACCGGACGGTGATTGAGATCATCATCGATCAATTTCTGCTTTACGGGTTGAATGATTTTCATCTCTCTATCAACTACAAGTCGAAGATCCTCAAGTCATTTTTTGAGGAGCTTTCTCCCGTGTATTCGGTCGCGTTCATTGAAGAAAAGGAGCCGCGCGGCACGGCCGGCTGTCTGCGTGCACTTTACGACCCAACACCGCAAAACCTGATCGTCACCAATTGTGACATCGTGATCCAGGCTGATTTGGCCGAACTGGTCTCATTTCATGTGGACAACGATTATGACCTTACACTGGTTGCCTCGCTCAAGGACTACCACATCCCTTATGGAGTCTGTGAACTCGAAAAAGGTGGCAGTCTCGCGCGCATTAAGGAGAAGCCGCAATACAGCTTTCTCGTAAATACGGGAATGTATGTTGTGCGTCGCGACCGGCTTGATCTGATTCCGGAAGAAACCCGGTGCGATATGACCGACTTCATTGCGAAGATCAAAGACGAGGGCGGGCGTATCGGAGTATTTCCTATCGGTGAAAATGCGTGGGTCGACACGGGGGAATGGACTGAATACCGCAAGGCGCTTGACAGCCTTGGCCGCCTGAGCGCACGGGCAACTGCTGAATAAGGAAACGGGCAAGACATATTCATGCTGAACGGAAAACGAGTTATCGCAGTCATCCCCGCCAGGGGCGGAAGCAAATCGGTTCCTGGGAAAAATATTCGGCCGCTCGCGGGCAAACCTTTAATCGCATGGTCGATTGAAGTGGCCCGGCAGGTGAGCGAGATCGACCGCATCATTGTCTCGACGGATGACGCTCAGATTGCTTCGATCGGGCGGCTTCACGGGGCGGAAGTGTACCCGCGACCGCCTCACCTTGCGACCGACGAAGCCTTGGTGATCGACGCATTGAAACACCTGCTTCAAACTCTTGAGGCAGAGGGTGATTCCCCCGAGTGGGTCATCCTGCTTGAACCAACTTGTCCGCTGCGCACCGCGAACGATGTGCAAGACTGCCTCAAACTCATCTCCCAGGGCGCCTACGATTCGGTGGCAACATTCAAGGATGCCGAGTTGAATCCGCACCGTGCCTGGCGCCTGACGGATGGCGTCCCCGAAGTTTTCATCGAGGGGGCGATTCCATGGTTACCCCGGCAGAAGCTGCCGAAAGCTTACCAGCTAAACGGTGCGGTCTATGTCTTCCGTGCCAGCTTGCTGGCGAATGAAGCGAAGTCATTGCTGGTGGGAAAGCTCGGCGCAGTCCTCATGCCGCGAGACCGTTCTCAGGACATTGACGATCAAATCGATTTCACCATTGTTGAATCATTTATAAAGGACTCAAACGTATGAGCAAGTCTTTGCAAGAACTTCTTTCATTGAAAGGGAAGACGGCCGTCGTTACAGGCGGCGCAGGCTATTTGGGCACGGCCATCAGCGAGACACTCGCCGAATTGGGCGCCAACCTCGTGATCGCAAGCCGGGACAAGGTGAAATGCCAGAAGAAATGCGATGAAATCATGGGCGGGAACCCAGTGAAGGCAGTCGCTCTGGAACTTGACCTGTTAAAGAAAGGATCCGCCAAGGATTTCCTCGGGCAGGTCCACGAGCACTTCGAGGCGGTCGACATCCTCGTGAACAACGCGTGGTCAGGAAACAAGAATTCCTGGGAATCGATCAGCGAGGAGGACTGGGAATATGACATCAATATGAGTCTGAATTCAGTCTTTCGCCTGACCAAGGCGGCTTTCGAGGATCTGAAGACCACAAAGGGAGTGATTCTCAACATTGCTTCAATGTACGGTCATATCGGCCCGGATTACCGTATCTACGATGGAAAGGAGTTTGCGAATCCGCCGAGTTATGGCGCGGCCAAGGCGGGCGTACTTCAATTTACAAGATACTTAGCCAGCTTCCTTTCGCCGCATGGGATTCGCGTGAACGCGCTGAGCCCCGGCGCCTTCCCTCATCCGCCGACTCAATTGCACACAGGATTCATGGAGAAACTTGGCTCCAAGAATCCGATGAACCGCATTGGCCAGCCCGACGAACTCAAGGGTGCTGTTGCCCTTCTCTGCTCGCCTGCAGGGAGTTATATCACAGGTCAAAATGTCTGTGTCGATGGCGGCTGGGCGATATGGTAAAGTCCATCGGAATCATCGGAATGAGCGACGGCAACGGGCACCCGTTTTCCTACTCATCGATCATCAACGGTTACTCTCCAGAAGGCTTAGCTGCATCGGGTTGGACAGGCATTTACGAATACGTTCGACGCCGCCATGCGTCAGAGTTCGGACTCGGAGACTGGCAGGTCACGCATGCGTGGAGTCAGGAGCCTGAATCCACAAAGAAGTTATGCGCGGCCTGTCGCATTCCCAATAACGCTCGTGACTATCGTGAGTTTCTGGGCAACGTAGACGCAGTGATCATTGCTCGCGACGATTACCAGACGCACTTTGAGATGGCGAAAGTGTTTCTTGAGGCCGGCCTGCCGGTGTTTGTCGACAAGCCACTCGGCTTGGACATCTCCGAGTTGCGATTTTACAAGCCCTATCTTGAATCAGGACAGTTGATGTCCTGTTCAGGCATGCGCTATGCTCGCGAATTGGATGAGCCGCGCGCCGACCTCGCGGCATACGGGAAGTTGAAGCTGATTCGAGGCGCGATCGTTCTGACGTGGGAGAAGTACGGAGTGCATCTGCTTGATGCAGCTTTGGGCGTGACTTCGGCGCGCCCTCTCTCCGTCCAAATGCTTCCGTCCGAGCACGCATCTGCGGTCGTTCGCCTGGATGATGGAGTTCTGCTGCAGATCGACTCTTTGGGTGAAAGCGCACGGACATTTCGTCTTGAGTTTTACGGAACCCAGCGCATCGGTTCGTTCGATATCACGGATAACTTCTCGATGTTTCGCCGTACGCTCTGGGAATTTACAGAGTCTATTCGAGCCGGCCGCCCAGCCATCCCGGCTGAACGGACACTCGAAATCATGCGTGTATTGATCGCCGGCCGCATGGCCCGCAACGAAAACCGTGAGGTGCTCCTCAGTGAACTCCCACTATAAGAATCTATTTGAGCTGAACGGAAAGACTGCCGTCATAACGGGCGCTGTGGGTATCCTCGGCAAGCACTTTTGCAAGGGCCTCGCTGAGTTCGGCGCCCAGGTGGCGGTTGTAGACCTGGACCTCGAAAAATGCACTGCTTTTGCCACGGAGTTAGAACGCGATTATGGGACGCCTGCACTCGGCGTGGTCTGCGACGTGTCGGACCCGGCCTCGGTGAAGAAGATGGTCGATCAGGTCGTCGCCCGCTTTGGCGCAATTCATGTTCTCCACAATAACGCTGCTTCCAAGTCGGCAGACCTGGATGCCTTCTTCGCCAGTACGGAGGAGTATTCACTGAATGAGTGGCGTAAAGTGATGTCGGTCAATATTGACGGCATGTTTCTCGTCGCCCAGGCGGTTGGCGGGCAGATGCAGAAGCAGGGAACCGGCGGCAGCATTATCCAAACAGCCTCAATTTATGGTCTCGTCTCCTCGGACAAGCGGATCTATGAAGGATCGTTCTACCTGGGACGTCAGATCAGCAACCCGGCAGTCTATTCAACATCCAAAGCCGCTGTGGTGGGACTCACTCGCTATCTCGCTGCAAACTGGGGTGACCATAAGATTCGAGTGAACGCGCTGGTTCCTGCCGGTGTTGAAAGCGGTCAGAATGACACGTTCAAGGCACGCTATTCTGCGCGTGTTCCCATGGCACGCATGGCTCAGCCCGATGAAATGGTTGGCGCACTTGTCTATCTGGCCTCCGATGCCTCGAGTTATGTTACCGGCCAATGTCTGGTGGTCGATGGCGGCCTGAGCGCGTGGTAAGCGCGAGCCGAGTCAATTGAGAACGAATAACATCAGGACCTTGGCTGAAGAAGAAGACCCTCGCCGAAGTTTGCGTGAAGGCGAAATGAATTTGCGCTTTGCGATTCAAAGGTAGAAGATGAGCGAGACTTTGGTCACAAAATCCGACCGGAATACGATCATTCGCTCCGAATATCGGATGCCAGTCGTCTGTGCTCTTGTTTTCCTGCCTTGGTTAGCCGTGGTCCTTTTTACGGCGGGAGGATGGGCGGCTCTTAACTTCCTGGCATATGCTGTTGCGATTTCTGCAGCGGGCTACGGTGTCATGAGTTTGGCGCTGCCTGCGCCAGTCCGCACAGAGGTCATCGTTCTCGCTCCAGCCGTGGGCATTCTTGCCATCTCAGCTGTATCCGCCTTTTGGCTGAGGCTCCGACTCCCGCTGGTGTGGGTTCCCGCTCTCTGGCTCGCGTTCGCGGCGCCAGGAATACTCGGCATCTGGGCTGATCGCACTATCTGGATGAAAAAGACCGTTGCCTTCGGTCGCACACTGGCGATTCTTTCCGTGCTGATCTGCGCGGTGTACTTTCTTCCTTCAGCGCACAGTGACGCCGTTCTGCGAAGGGATGGAAGCTTCAATTGGATCTACGTAGATACGCAACACTTTTATGCGATTTCCGCGGGTATCAGGGGTGGCGAAAGTCCGCCAAGAGCGCCGGGAACGGCGACCGAGGAGCTTCTCTACCACTTCGGGCCATACGTTCCTGCTGCGGCCATCTCCCGGTTGGACGGACTTGACCTGGGCGACGCGTTTGCGCGCGTGACCCGCGGTGCTTCGCTCTGGGCACTCGTGCTTTCGTGCTTTGGGGTGGGCACACTGCTGTCGCTCAAAGCGAACGGCGGAAAATTCGGCGGAATCGCCAGCGTTGCCGGCCTTTTCTTCTACGGCTCGCTCTTATCGCTTTTCACCGACGAGAGGAGCAGTGCCAGCTATGTTACCGGGGCCATCTTATACAAGATTCCTGGAATCGATGTACTCGCCGATGGCGGCCCTTTTAGTCATTTAGTTCTCGGGCATTCAATGCTTCACGGCTTGATCGCCATTACGGCCATCATGGGTCTGTGCCTCGCTCAATTGGAGCGGGAAACCGCAGTGGACTCGCGTGGTCTCATGTTGCTGGTCCTGCCGGCTCTCGCGGCTCCCATGAACTCGGTCGCTGCTTTGTATTGTGTCGGCGTAACGGGCATTCTCTTGTTCTGGGGGCATCTGCGGGCTGTGAAGTCGTGGTTGCTGATCGCCCTGATGGCAAGTCTGTTTCTTGCGGCCTGGAAGATCATGGGTTACGCTCACGCTCCCGATGCGGCGGGCGCGAGGATCAATTGGCACCTGGCGCTGCAATGGTGGCCCGTTACAATTGCCTTTATCGTCGGCCTCGGGTTCCGTATCATCGCGTTTCGCTGGATCTCGCAGCCCTGGAAGAACCCTCTCTCTGCCCTTGTGCTTGCCACAGTCGTCGGCCTGCTGTCGTTTTCCGTCCTGCTGCAACTCGACGAAGGAAACTCGCGCTACGGCATCTATTTTCTTCAATGCATGTTCAGCATATTTGCTTTTTCGCTTGTGAAGCCAGACTCCTGGCGCAGTACAGAACGCTCAAAATGGGCCATCGAATGGCTCACTCTGGCGGCGAAAGGAATGGCGATCCTGACCGGTTGCGGGCTAATCTTTGACATAATGAAGCACGTTTCCCATGGCCAATCAGAGATCGACGCCATTCGCGCCAAGTTACTTTTCTGTTTCCTTCTGGCCTTGGTATTTGCTGGCGCATCGTTACTGATGAAACAAAATCTCCGCTTTTCGCGGATCGGTTCGGCGGTGCTCACTGCTATGCTGCTGATCGGCTTTCTTGCGTGGGTCGCCCCTTGGCTGAACTTCGGCATGGGCCGCATGAAGATGGATGTCACGGTTTCGCCTGGCGAAGTGAGCGGCCTCAATCGGCTGCATGAGATCGCGGCGCCCAATGAGGAGTTTGCAACCAACAAACATTCTGTCGACAGCCTTGCGACCCGACGCGAACGCTCCTATGCTTACGCTGCGCTGTCGCAGCGCCCCGTGCTCCTCGAGGGGTATCTGGATCGAGGAGAGACATATCTTCCATGGTTTGAAACCATGCTTCGAGATAATGACTCGATGTTTACCACGACTAACCCCGACGCCCTGCGCAGTCTTGCAAGCACCTGGCACGTCCGCTGGCTCGTAGCTCGTCCCGGCACGGATATTGCTCTTCCCAGACCGTTGCCGGCGTGGCTTGTTCTGCAGCAGGACACTGGCGACTTGAAAATTTACCGCATCAATTAAGGCGAAGACCTTCCCAATGAGCCAGACCGTCACGATTGTCATGTATCACTATGTGCGCGACCTGGAACATTCCCGCTACCCTGCCATCAAAGGCCTCTCGCTGGAGCGATTTCATCGTCAACTCGACCACATCCAGGCACATTACACGCCTGTCACGATCGAAGATGTTCTGGATGCGTTGTCATCGCCGAAGAAGGAGTTGCCGCCCAAGCCCATTCTCTTGACATTCGACGATGGCTACAGCGATCACTTCCTGAACGTGTTTCCCCAATTGGATGCGCGCGGAATCCAAGGCTGCTTCTTTCCTCCGGGCCAGGCTGTCCTCGAGCACAAAGTACTGGATGTAAATAAGATTCAGTTTGTTCTCGCCGCCGTTCCCAACCCTGAGGCTCTGCTTGATCAGGTCTTCACCTATCTGCCGGAATTTCGTTCGGAATACGCGCTCCAAACAAGGGAAGCCTATTTCGCGTTGGTTACGGAGACGCATCGCTACGATCCTCATGAAGTGATTGTGCTCAAGAGGCTGCTGCAGCGCGAATTGCCAGAGCCCGTAAGGACGGAAATCGTGCGGCGCCTTTTCGCCGAATATGTGACATCCGACGAAAAGGCCTTCGCCTGCGAGCTGTACATGTCGGTGGATCAGATCTCGTGCATGAGACGCCATGGAATGCACATTGGTAGTCATGGATATACGCATGCATGGCTGGACCACATCTCCCCATCGGAGCAGGAAGTCGAGATTGACCGGTCACTCGAGTTCCTGCAGCAGTTTGGAGTCGGTAGAGAGAAGTGGACCGTAGGTTATCCTTATGGGGGCTTCAATGATTCGCTGCTTGAGGTCTTGCGCGATCGCGATTGCCGGCTGGGCTTTTCAGTGGAACCCCGGATCGCCGATCTCGATGTAGATGATCGATTGACCTTACCGCGTATTGACACCAACGATTTGCCCAGCTAGCCCCAATCTATGAAAAGCATGATGCAAATCTTGAGTGATCTCACGCCTCTCGATCGAGCTGTCTGCTCGCGCGGTTACGACCAGGCCGTCGATTATTTATGCCAGGAAATTCCGTTTCGCGTAATCAAGGTGCCGAGCTCCCATCGGCACAACGGTTGGGTAATTCCTCCATCATGGGACGTCGAAGAGGCCCAAATCGTCAAAGACGGCCGGACGATTTATGACGGCACCGCGCATCCGATGGGGGTGATCGCGCTCTCGCAGAGCTTTTCAGGAACTGTCAAACTGGAGGAACTGCGGCGTCACCTGCATTACGATCACCGCAATGACGATTCGATCCCTTTCCATTACCGGCAGCAATTCCGGAGTTGGAGTCGCGATTGGGGATTTTGCATGCCCAAGCGGCTTTATGACCAGCTCGTTCCTGGCGAATACGAGGTCGTGATCCGCACTGCAGAAGCTCCCGGCGAACTGAAGATCCTGGAATATAAACATCAGGGCTCCCTTAACTTCACGATCGCCCTTGGCGGCAACCTGGACCACGCGGGCGCGGCCAACGATGGCCTGGCCGGTTGTGTCGTCGGCCTCGAGGTGATGCGTCGCCTCCAGGGGCGGAAAACCAAGTTGACCTATTCCCTCGTCCTCTCGCCGGGGATCATTGGATCGGAGCTCTATTTTGCGGGAATGAGCGCAGCGGAACGCGATCAAATCCTGGAGGGAATCTTTCTGGAAATGCTTGGATCGGCGACCCCGCTGGCGGTTCAGGAGCCCCGGCGGAGCATGGTGAATGCCCTCCACACACTCAAATCCAGCCTCGATGGACTGGGCCTGGCATACAGGACCGGACCCTTCGAAAGTGTCATTGTCAATGACGAATATGTCTGGGAGAATTACGGTATTCCTACGGTCTCGTTTTCGCGCTTTCCATATCCCGAGTACCATTCGAGCCGGGACAGCATGGAGATTATTCGGGAAACTTCTCTTAATGAAGCCGTTGACGCGCTTATGGGAGCGGTCGATCGGCTGGAAACGTCGCCCATGGTTTTCAAGAAATTTGAGGGCAATATCTGCCTTTCCAATCCCCAATACGACCTCTATGTTGACTACGGCCAGATCGCGCTGGGAGAAGCTGGATCTGACCAGCGGCGGAGGATGCGTTCACTGATGGATTTGGTACCCGCGCTGGATCGGCCTGTGAGTGTCAGGGCCGTCTCCGACCACGTTGGACTGCCCGAGGAAGAGACTCTGCACTACCTTCAGCGGTGGGCCGCGAAGGGCCTGATTGACCTGCTTTGAGCGCGCTGTGGGCAATTTGCCTGCGCACTTCCCCACACACAGGAGTTCGCTTGCCATGCAAGAGAAAGTTGAGTCAAGGAAAACCGCAATGAACATATTAGTTACTGGCGGCGCCGGATACATTGGATCAAGCCTCGTACCTTTGCTTCTCGCCAATGGACACCGGGTTCGGGTGATCGACTCCCTTCTGCACGGTGGCGACTCGCTGCTGGGCGTGTGGTCTAACCCGTGCTTTGAATTTATGCGCGGCGATGTGTCTGATCGTGCGAAACTGCAACAGGCCGTTGCCGGAATGGACGCGGTGGTTCATCTTGCCGCCATTGTCGGCGATCCTGCGTGCTCGCGAGAGCCTGACCTGGCTCGGTGCGTCAACCTCGAGAGCTCGCTCGCGCTCATCGACGAGAGCCGGCGGGCTGGCGTTCGCCGCTTCCTCTTTGCCTCCACGTGCAGCAACTACGGAAAGATGAAGGATTCCACTCAATACGTGGATGAGGAATCTGAGTTGAGCCCCGTCTCCCTTTACGCCGAAACCAAGGTGGCTGTTGAGAAAGCGCTTTTGCAGAGCGCCGGCAGTGATGGTTGGAGCCCCACGCCGTTGCGCTTCGCAACGGTCTTCGGCGTGTCGCCGCGCATGCGGTTCGACCTGACCGTGAACGAATTCACGATGGAGATGCTGACGAAGAAGCATCTGAAGGTCTTCGGTGAGCAGTTTTGGCGCCCTTACGTCCATGTGCGGGATGCCGCCAGGGGCATTCTGCTGGTGCTTACTTCGCCGGTTGAGAAGGTCGCAGGCACGGTGTTCAACGTGGGTGCGACCGACCAGAATCTTCAAAAGCAACAACTCGTCGACATGATCAGACCCCATGCGACGGACGCCGTCGTGGAGTTCGTTCATAAAGATGAAGACCCCCGCGACTACCGAGTGTCTTTCACGCGCATCCATGAGAAGCTCGGTTTCACAATCACCCGGACAGTCGCAGAAGGCATCGCAGAAGTGACTCAACTGGTGCGCAACAACATCATTCATGACTTTGCCGATGCGAGGTACCGCAATTGAGCCCGAGTGAAAAGCTCGCCCCTGGCGCACCGCCTCCAGCGGATTTCATCCCCTTGATCGTCCCCGAGATTTGCGGCAATGAGTGGAAGTACGTCAAGGAATGCCTCGATACGAATTGGGTGTCGTCTGTAGGCAGCTACGTCGATCGATTCGAGCAGTTGGTCGCGCAACAGGCAGGTACAAAATTTGCGATTGCCACAGTCAACGGCACTGCGGCGTTGCATATCGCTCTCATCCTGGCAGGCGTGGAGGCGGACGACGAAGTTCTCGTCTCCTCGCTCACTTTCATTGCGCCGGCCAACACCATCCGGTATGTAGGCGCGTGGCCGATCTTTATTGATGCGGAACCGAAGTACTGGCAGATCGACCCGAACGCAGTCGTAGATTTCGTTGAGAACGACTGTCGTTGGGATGGTCGCGAATTGCGCAACCGAAAGACCGGCCGGCGCGTAAGGGCCATTTTGCCGGTCCATATTCTCGGCCATCCCGCCGACCTCGATCCCATTCTGGCTGTCGCGGAAAAATACGGGTTGCCGGTGATTGAGGACGCAACTGAGGGGCTTGGTGCGCGCTATCGCGGAAAAAGTCTTGGAGGCTTTGGACACGCAGGGTGCTTCAGCTTTAACGGGAACAAGATCATCACCACCGGCGGCGGTGGAATGCTTGTGACCAACGATTCAGAATGGGCCAAGCGCGCCAGGTATCTAACCACTCAAGCCAAAGATGATCCGTTGGAATATGTGCACGGAAGTGTCGGCTACAATTACCGCTTGACCAACATGCTGGCCGCGATGGGCTGCGCGCAAATGGAGATGCTCGAAAGCTTTGTAGAAGCGAAGCGGCAGATTGCGAAAAGGTATCGGGAGAGCCTTGGTTCGCTGCCGGGGATTTGCCTGCCGCAAGAGGCAGAGTGGGCCTTTAGCACGTACTGGTTGTACACCCTGCTGCTTGATGAGAAGGAATCCGGCATCGACTCGCGGACACTGATTCGCGAGTTGGGTTCACAGAAGATTCAGACCCGTCCGTTATGGCAGCCGATGCATCGATCGCCGGCGCACAACAGCTTTGGCAGCCCCGCGTGCCCGATATCCGATGACCTTCATCGCAAGGGGATCAGCGTACCGTGCTCGGCAGGACTTTCGGAGTCGGCCCAAGGACAGGTGATCGAATCCATGAAGGCGTTCCTCGGAAAAGTCCGCCCGTCGGCAATGGCGGGTTGAACCGCATGGATCTCAATGGTCTATTTCAGTCGCCGGCGAAACACGTTGCTGCATTCGCCGAGATGCAAGTGCATCTCTACCGTCACGACAAAAGTCTGCAGGATTATTTTGCGCCGCTCCAATTGGATATGTTGACCCGGCGGCGCCGCGATCACGCCGACGCTCAACGCTCTTCCAGGGCTCTTATCTCCTGGGCAATTCAGGGCGCTGACCGGATCAGTCAGCTGGGCCCGCGGGAAAGAATCAAAGCGGATGTTCTGTTTTGTCCCATTCCGCACGTCAGCCGAAAAACCGAAATTCGGTTTCTCGTCCGCACCCTTCTCGGGCTTGCGCAAACGGATGCAAAGATCCTCTGCCTGTTGCCGTCCAACGCACTTTGCCGGGATGAATTGGACGTTCAGTTAAAAGCGGCAGGACGAACCGGGCAGGTCGTATTCCTTGATCCAATGTCTACTTCGAATCCGATCGAAGCGCGCCTTCGCAAACGAGTCGTCCAGATGCGCGGGCGCTCGGCATTTGAAGAGACGACCCGGATCCTCGAGCCGCATGGGCTTGAACCAGGCGTTGAAATCAAAGGTGGCTTTGATTATGTGGCGTTGATGGTTGAGGCGTGGGAGCGCGTGGCTCCCCGAATCGAATTTGAAACCGTGATCGCTCGGTGCCACTGGAATTCGCTTTGCAGTCCCGTTTGCCGTACGGCACTGCAGCGGGGAAAACAAGTCGTTACTTTTCAGCAGGGAGTCATCGGTCACACTTTGGATGTTCCGGTCGCAGCTTCAAAGTATGTTGCTTTTGGAGAGCCTTCCGCTTCTTTTCTTGCGGAAGCGAATCAAAGATTTTTTCAGGCGGTCGGAATGCCGGAGCCGCCGGTCGAATACATACATGGCGGCTGCCTTTTCGACACGATCACACCACTGCCCGATCAATATGACCAGCAGACATTGCTCATGGTTGATGTGCCGATGGCCCAGGATGACTTTTACGGTACGGAGAGCCAATGTTCGGCATTGCTGCAACTGGCTGACAAACTGCTCGCAGCCAAATTTCCATTGCGCCAGCTCATCATCAGGCCGCATCCCTACTGGAACGACCTTGACTTTGCAGCTTGTCAGCGCCTCGCGAGGAAATATCCAACTCGCTGCGAGCTCTCACATCCTGCCTGGTCGCTGGAAGATGATCTGCGCCGCTCTTCCGTCGCGATCGGCATCTTCAGCGGCGTGCTTACCGTCGCTGCCGCCTGCGGTTTGCCGACCATCTTTCTTGAAACCTTGAACGGCTACAAGACCGGGGATCTGGCGTGCTTTTCCCCTGCTCAAACCTTGTTGCCGGATTCAGCATTCTGCGAGATTGTGAAAATTGTGAGTGATCGCAACGCGTATGCCGAAGCACGCGAGAAGTCGCTGGAGAATGCGCACGAGTATTACACCGATGGAGCCAATTTGGACCTCAGCCCCGCGTTTTTCGAGCGTTTGCTACGCAATGGACCCGGGACAAATCCGGTGAAGGATGCGGTGAAATGAGATTCGCCTTCATCAGCACGATGTATGGTCCGCAGTGGGGCGGGAGCGAAGAGCTCTGGAGCCAGGCCGCAATTCAGTTAAAGCGCGCGGGCCACGATGTGCAGGCATCCATTGCGCATTGGTTGCGCGAATCGCCGAGCGCAGCAGTGCTCTCAAACCAAGGCATCCCCCTGGAAGCTCAATATCCTGATTTTCGCATTACACGAAGCCGGCGCTTCTGGAATAAGGTCTCTCTCTACCTCGAGAGAAGCCGCGCACGATTGAGGCATTTCAATCCTGACCTGGTCGTGATTTCCCAGGGACATAACGCAGGTGGATTTGAGTGGGCGCGGATCTGCCGTGAGTCCGCGATACCCTACGTCATGGTCGTCCAATGCAACAGCGAGATGTGGTGGTTCGGCGGTCAAATCGACGAAGCGGTTGCAAGTTATACCGGCGCTCGCACAGTTTTCTGTGTCTCTCGCGGCAATCTCGATCTGCTCCGTATACAGTTGGGCGAACCGCTCCCGAATGCTGAAGTGACTCGGAATCCTTTCAACGTCTCAACAGAACCCGCGCCCGAATGGCCGGATCAGAGTGCAGGCTGGCGGTTGGCATGCGTTGCCAGGATAGCTGCCGCGGTCAAAGGGCAGGATTTGCTGTTGCAGACTCTTGCACTCCCGGAATGGCGGAACCGGCCCGTCGAGCTAAATCTTTTCGGAGACGGGCCCGATCAAGAGGCATTGCGTCGGCTGGCCAATATGCTGCACTTGAATAACGTCCACTTTCGCGGGCATGTGGCCGATGTCCGTGCGGTATGGAAAGAGAATCATCTCCTGCTCCTTCCTTCACGCTATGAAGGCCTTCCTCTCGCGTTGGTCGAAGCGATGTGGTGTGGACGTCCGGCGGTCGTAACCGATGTCGGAGGCAATGCGGAGTTATGTATTGATGGAGAGACCGGGTTTGTGGCATCCGCGGCGACTCTGTCGTCCTTTTCAACAGCTCTGCAGCGGGCATGGGATCGGCGCAACGAATGGCCGCAGCTTGGAAGAGCCGCAAGAGCTGTCGTAGAAAACCAGATACCAAAGGATCCAATCGCCCTGTTTTGCGAACGACTGAAGGTCTGCGCCGTCGCAAGGTCCGGAGAAGTGCACAGCGGAGAGATGATCGTCGCGGGCAGATAAACGGAACGGCATTTTGTGCTGGCGAAACACTCGTCGGTACCAGCCAAGCAGAGTAGCAACATCCACCGAATGGAAAACTGTTCGGATAAAAGAGGAACTTCATGCACGTTCTCGTGACTGGTGGCGCCGGATATATCGGAAGTCACACCTGCAAGATGCTCGCCCACGCGGGATTCCAGCCTGTGGTCCTGGATGATCTTCGTCGCGGCCATCGATGGGCCGTTCAGTGGGGCTCGCTCGTTGAAGGCGATTGCGGCGATCCTGTTGTCCTCGAACGGGTATTTAAGAGTTATCCCATCGAAGCCGTGATCCATTTCGCCGCCTATGCCTATGTTGGGGAATCGATGCAAGCTCCGGATTTGTATTTTCGGAATAACGTGGTCGCCACCCTCAACTTGCTGGATGCAATGAGAACGCATGGCGTTCACACGATCGTCTTTTCTTCAAGCTGTGCCACCTATGGCCTTCCGATCGCTGTACCCATCACCGAAGAACATGCGCAGGCACCGGTCAATCCCTACGGGGAATCGAAGCTTATCGTCGAAAAGCTTCTTCATTGGTATGGTCGGAGCTTCGGATTGTCCTGGGCGGCTTTGCGCTACTTCAATGCCGGTGGCGCAGATCCTGAGGGCCAACTGGGAGAAGATCATCAGCCGGAACCCCATCTCCTGCCCCGCGTGTTGGCCGCCGCCGCAGGTCTGATTCCTTCGTTAGAAATCTTCGGAACCGATTACGATACTCCCGACGGAACCGCGATTCGCGACTATGTCCACGTGACCGATCTTGCCGATGCTCATGTGTTGGCGATGAAATACCTTCTCTCCGACGGCGCAAGTGGCGCCTTCAACTTGGGTAACGAGGTAGGACATTCAGTCCGGGAGGTAACAACTGCGGCCGAAGCAGTCGCTGGAAAGACGATTCCCGTAGTGATGTGCCCACGCCGCGATGGCGATCCGCCACGGCTTGTCGCGGATGCTTCTAAAGCGCGCAATGTTCTGAAATGGCGGCCCCAATACTCCGACTTGTCGACCATTCTGGAAACAGCCTGGCAGTGGCAGAACCGGAAACTAGCTTTGTCCCCTGATCCTCAGTGAAAGACTGTAACCGAGGTAACAAGAATCATTGTGATTCCCTCTACGCATCCTCGTCGCTACAGTTTCGTAACCATCGGATTCGAAGGAGACGCAGGTCTGCTGCAGTTGCAGGCACGGTCGATGCGAATGAATTGCCCGCCAGAGTTGATCGAGCAAATTATTATCGTAGACAACTCGTCGATTGGCTCGAGAAGCAAGTGGGTCGATGAACTTGTCTATCAATACGGCGATCTGGCCCGCTTCTTAAGGATTCTCCCGGCTGCTGACATTTCGACGATGCCGAGCGAGACCCATGGATGGTTCACTCAACAGGTTCTAAAACTCGAAGTGGCCTCGTTCGTCTTGTCCGAACGCTACGTGATCCTCGATGCGAAGAATCACCTCTTTGCGCGCCTTGATCGGGAATTCCTGGAGACTTCCACGGACCAGTTGCGGATGACCGGTAGGTCCTACGTCGATCATCCGATGCAGGAGTTTCTGGAACGAACGCTGGCCTATTTGGATATTGACCCCCGAGCGCATCTTAACTGGTTCACTCGGACAGAGACGCCCTTCACGATGCTGACAAGCGAGGCGCGCGATTTGGTAAAACATTTGGCGCAGAAGGAGGCCAGGTCATTTGCATCGGTTTTTCTTGACCGGAAACTCAGCGAGTTTTTCCTCTATTCAGGTTTCCTGCTCTCAAAAGGAACGCTGTGGCAAAGCTACGAACTCTCAAATGTACCCGAGGCGCAGATCTGGCCGGGTAATGCCGACGAGCAGGGTTGTAACAACGCCATCCGAATTGCCTCGCAAAACGGATACCCCTTCATGACAATTCATCGCCAAGCCGTCGAGAAGCTGGATCAGAATGCGCGAAGATTGATCGCTGAGTTCTGGTATGAACGGGGCCTCTTCCCCACGGCAAACGATGGCATTCGGTTTCTTCGGAATCCGAATCGCAGCCGTCAAACGTTTGACGGTCACGTCACCTCCCGGCCAGTTTCCGCCCTCGTCTCTCGGTTCAGTTCTTACCTGCGTCGCCCCAATTGAGGGACCAGCGGCCAGCAGAAAGCGGCATTGAAGAGATCTAATCGATGAACAACGATATCGCCCCTGATTCTGAAGATATGCCCGCGGCGTCGCAGGACGCGCGGCCGGCAGTCATCATCGTCGGCCCTCCGTGGCCGCGAAGCGGCACTGCCCGCGTGATGCAAAATCAGATCGACTATTATCGAAATCGGGGATATTTGACAGTTTTTATCTGTGTTCCCCTTCATTGTTCGTATACCAAAACGCATCCGGGTTGGAACGACATCAAGGTCGGCATTCGAGAGTTGGGCGCCGATTATGCCTTTTTCGCTCCGATCGATAATCTACGGTTTGTCGGCGGAAAGTACGTAGCCTGGGCCCGACACTCATTCCGTGGCACCTTGCTCGATTGGATTGTGTTTACAGCGAGGTCCGCGCGATTGCCCGACGACGCTGTGCAATTCATTCGCGAACTGCCAGTTGCCCTGGTCCATGTTAATCACGTGTTCACTTTGGGATTCGCGCAGCGCTTGCTTCGGACCACAGTTCGATCTGGTCATAGTATTCCAATCGTCCTTGAAACTCATGACATCCAATCGAACGCAATGAAAGATTGGGGCGAGATCAATCCGTGGACGCATCGACGTGACACCCACGATAATCTTCTCCGCTCCGAGGTTGCACATCTCAGCACAGTGAAGGTCCTCGTTCATGTTTCCATCGAGGATTTCGATTTCTTTAAGAGCCGTTTGCCGCACAAGTGTCACGTTCTGGCGATGCCGACGATCGATGAGGCTTTCGTCGCTGATGTAGATGTTTCGCGCCAGTCCTCAAACGATTCGGTCGACTTGCTCTTCGTGGGTCACAGTACGCCTCCGAATGTCGCAGCGGTCCAATGGTTCTTCGAGCAAGTCTGGCCGCTGATAGACCATTGCGGGTACCGTCTCAAAATAGTTGGTGAGATTCAAGAGTTGGTCCGTAAAGAGCTGCCGGCAATCTATCAGGCATTCTGCTCTCACTTTGTTGGCCCCGTTGCAGAGCTTACTCCCGCTTATCGGGCCGCTCGGTGTGTCTTTGCGCCCATGGTTTCCGGAACCGGCATTTCCATCAAAACCATCGAGGCCCTTGCGCTCGGCAAGCCTTTTGTTGGCACTTCAAAGGCTTTTCGCGGCATTCCAATCGATCAAATTCAACAGGCGGGGCTTCATGCCCACGACACTCCTCAAGATTTTGCCGATGCCATCGCGCACGCTCTTTCGTCGCAAGAACTTGCCGCGAGAGCCAGTCGCGCGGCGTACACGAGGCTTTTCTCCAGACAGGCATCGTTTTCGTCGCGTGACGAGGCCCTCAAGATCGCTGGTCAAAAGAGAAACACTCTTTAGGTTTCTATGTGCAATAGGCAGGACTTGTTCCGCCCAATTGAACTAAACGAACTTCATCGATGGCTTAGATAAAATGTAACACCGGGATAACACGGCCGACTTGGAAGATAGGAAGTACCAACTGTACTGGAGCGCCATGAAGATCACAGCAATTGTATGTACCTATAACCGATGCCAGAGCCTGCTGCAAACATTGGAGAGCATCGCCGCATCGATTCTTCCCGAATCAGTTGAGTGGGAAGTGTTGGTCGTCGATAACAACTCGAAGGATCAGACACGCGAAGTGGTAGAGAGCTTTTGCCAACGCTACCCAGGCCGTTTTCGTTATGTTTTTGAGTCAGAGCAGGGACACACCCGTGCACGAAACAGGGGTGTCCGAGAAGCGCAGGGAGATATCCTCGCATTCACAGACGACGACGTTATCGTGGACTCAACGTGGCTTGAGAACCTGACAGGCCCTCTCAGGGGCGGCGAATGGGGCGGAACTGGCGGCCGGATTCTTTTAGCAGATTTTCAGAAGCCATCATGGTTGGCGATCAGCGGCTTGCATAGCTTGGCTGCATCGCTCGCCGGGTTCGACCTGGGCGATCAGCCCCTCTCCCTTGACAGACCTCCGTTTGGAGCTTCAATGGCGTTCAAGAAGTGCGTGTTCGAACGATTCGGCGGTTTTCGTACCGATTTGGGGCGCTTGGGCACGAACTTGATCGGAAACGATGATACTGAGTTTTGCACAAGAATCATGGAGGGCGGTGAGAAGATCCTCTACGTGCCTTCCGCGGTCGTTCACCATGCCGTAGGGGAAAGCCGCCTCACGAAGGACTACTTTCTTAACTACCATTTTGATTATGGGCGAGCAATGATTCGCGAAAAAGGAGACCGCAAGCCAGTTGGATTTATTCCGCGGTCCTTCATTAGCTTTTCGAACCGTGTGATGAATATCTTGCCGAGACGAGTGTGGTGGTGGCTTCGGGAATCCGATCCGCAAAAGAGATTTTTCAACAAGTGCCATGTCTGGACGACGGCCGGCGAAATTGTAGAAATCTTCCGTCGATAAGTGATTATAAATTCGGATGCTAGGCCGAACTACGATCCGCAAATCCGGCTTGAAATCAAAAGGCGCCTAAAGAAAAGGACGAGCAAAAGCAATAAATTGCGGAGCTCGGATGTGACACTTGGAGAATAGAAACAAGTCGAGTCAGAATGGCAGGAACTCCATGAGGATCACCGTAATTCTGTGCACCTACAACCGCTGCGAGAGCCTCGCAAAGGCGATGGAGAGCGTAGCCGCATCCGAGGTTCCCGAGTCGGTCGAATGGGAAGTATTAGTGGTAGACAATAACTCGCCCGACCAGACACGGGAAGTCGTAGACGCTTTTTGCAATCGATTCCCATATCGTTTCCGCTACCTGCATGAACCAAAGCAGGGAAAGTCGAATGCACTTAATTCCGGGATCCGGGCCGCCAAAGGAAATCTATTGGCATTCATGGACGATGACGTGCTCGTGGAGCCGACCTGGCTGCAAAACCTGACAGCTCCGTTGCAAAGCGGTGAATGGAGCGGCTCGGGGGGCCGCATTCTTTCGCAGGAGGTGGTTTCGGCGCCCGATTGGTTGGATTTGAATGGTCCCTACGACGTGAGTGGAATGCTTGCGCTTTTCGATTTGGGAGATCGGGCGGGCGAGCTTGATCGGCCTCCCTTTGGCACGAATATGGCCTTTCCAAAGGCGATCTTCGAAAAGTACGGTGGATTTCGCACTGATATGGGGCCCTGTCCCGGCAGCGAAATTCGCAATGAAGACACTGAATTTGGCCGCCGTTTAACGGCAGGCGGCGAACGCCTGTGGTATGAGCCCTCCGCTGTCGTCTACCACGCTGTACCAAAGAACCGCCTGACCAAGGAGTATCTTTTGAGATTTTGGTTTGATCACGGCCGAGCCACAGTCCGTGAGAGTAACAAGCGACCTGACATTTGGGGTATCCCCAGATGGTGCTTCACGATCCCGAAGATTGCTGTAACCGTGCTACCGGTCAGGTTGTTTCATTGGTTGTTTGCATTGAATCCAAAACGGAGATTCTTCTACAAGGGCTTTGTGTGGATGACGTTTGGTCAAATTGTTGAACTTCGCAAGTTATGGTTGGAGAGAAACAAACCGAGCGTCCAACTTCAAGTCACTGAAGCGAAATGATGAGCCCCGTTGTTAGATAGATGGATCGAAGCAATTGAAGTAAGAATGGAAAGTTTTCGCAGGCGATGAAGATCACCGTCATTTTGTGCACTTACAACCGTTGCCAGAGCCTGCAGAAGGCGCTGGCGAGCGTCTCGCTGTCCGTGGTGCCAAGTTCTATCGATTGGGACGTCCTGGTTGTAGACAACAATTCCAATGATCAGACCCGTTCGGTGATTGAGAATTACTGCCAGAGATATCCAAACCGTTTTCGTTACTTATTCGAGGCCCATCCTGGCAAATCGTATGCACTTAACTCGGCGATTCGTCAGGCAAACGCAGACGTTCTTGCCTTTATGGATGATGATGTTGAGGTCGATCCGAATTGGCTGCACAACCTCACGGCCGGGTTAAGCGGCACCCAATGGGCCGGCACCGGCGGGCGCATTCTGCCAGAGGTGGCGTTCACGCCTCCACCATGGCTCGATACCAGTGGTCACTATGCGCTTGCCCCACTGGCGATGTTCGACCTTGGTCTCGACCCCGGCGAGCTGTACGAGTCTCCGTTTGGGACCAACATGGCATTTCGTCGGGAAGTGTTCTTAAAGTGCGGTGGCTTTCGAACTGATTTAGGGCCCCAACCCGGCTCCCAGATACGAAACGAAGATACGGAATTCGGCACTCGTGTACTGCAGGCAGGCGAGCGTCTGTGGTATGAGCCTTCAGCCGTGGTGTTCCACAGCGTTCCCAGCCAAAGGGTTTGTCAAGAGTATTTCCTGACTTGGTGGTTTGACAAAGCTCGTGCCGATATTCGGGAACAAGGAATTCCGCAGGACACGAGATTGTATCTCGCCGGCGCCCCGCTCTATTTCTACCGGAGATTATGTGTCTGGACTCTCAAATGGATTTTTGGGCTTGGTATCAAGCGAAGATTCTCGTGCAAAGTGAAAGCCTGGAGCGCCGTGGGACTCATCAAAGAATGCCACCAGCTCCATTCCGATGGCTCGAAATCGGCCAGCAAGAATCTGCAATCGGTTGGCTCAACGCGCCCAGTCCCGCCCAAATAGCAGTCGGATGCGCAAAGCAGAGTAAGAGCACGGCAGTACGAACATAGACGCTGTGTAGTCGATCTGATAATTTTGACTTGTGATCAAGAAGAAATCAGCACTCAGGCGCACTTTCAACCGCATCTTAGGATTGCTGGCCAGGTTTCTGCCTGGAGCCACCACGCTGCGCCCATTCCTGCATAAACTTCGCGGGGTTCACATTAGTGGCCGTGTCTTCATCGGCGATGATGTGTACGTCGAAAACGAATATCCGGAATGCATAGAATTGTGCGAGGGAGCGCAGGTTTGTCTTCGATCCACTCTGATTGCACATACCAGGGGGCCGGGCCGGATCGTGATTGGCAAAAATGCATTTCTGGGTGCAAATTGCGTTGTGACTGCGTCGGCCGGGAGAACTCTCACCATAGGGGAAGGCGCGGTCGTTACCACATGCGCCGTCATTACCTCGAATGTTTCCCCATTTACAATGGTCGGCAATGAAAGGGCGAAGCAGCTTGCAATTGTGACTGTCCCGTTGGCGATGGATACTCCCTATGAGAAATTCCTCACCGGACTTAGACCGCTAAAGCCCCGATAGAAATGGCTCTTGCAGTGCAGGGCCATCCCTTACAGCCGTGCCTGACGGTGGACAGCCCCTCGCCGCGTCTGTGGATCGATGCCATGCCCGATACTTCCGCCTATGTCCGTTACTTTGCCCGAGGTCTGAAATGAATCCGCTGATTATCGCGTCGCTCACAACACCTTCGGCAGAGGAACAGCGCGTCAGGAAATTCGCCGAATGGATGGGCGTGCGGACCAGGCCGATGCTCATCCACGATAAAGCGGATCCGCTCAGGCAACTTCTGGATGCAAACGTCCCAAAATGCTGTCTTGCAATGAGTGCAGAAACGCTGGCAACTCTGTATGTATCTTCAGGACAGTCCGCTCATTTGCGCGCGTTTTTCGAAAAAGAGTGCGCCGCGCTATTGGTTTTCCACTGTGGCGAAAGACCGCAGCACGACACTCCGCTCTCCTGGCTCACCGGTGGCGCGATCCGCCGAATGGCTGAAGGCGTGGATCAAAAGGCGATGTTCCAGATGCCGCGCGCAGGGCAAATGTTCAGTCGACAGCTTGCGGGTCTGACTTTTGCCATAGGTCGTCGCACCTCTTATCCCGCCTTTGAGCCCGATGCTTGCGCATCGGGCGTCGAGCCGATCATGCTCGCCAATCATCGTCCGGCTTTTTTGTGTCAGACAATAGGATCCTGCAAGCTCTTTCTGCTTGCAGGATCTGAAACGCCGGATATTGAAGAGCCTCTTTCCCCCAGCAAGGGCATTGAACAACACTACGATCAGATCATTCCTTTTCTCATCTTCCTTCGCTCCTGCTTCGGCGACGCCTGCTGGCATGCTCCCAAAGCCACTGCCAGATTCATCATTGACGATCCGTTGCTGATGGATCGATATGGTCTGCTGGATTACAAAGCTCTGTTAAGCTCGATGTTTCGCATTGGCTATGGAACTTCGATTGCTTTTATCCCGTGGAATTACAGGCGCACCTCGCGGCAGTGGGCTGCCAACCTTTTGGAGAAGAAAGCAAATCTCTCGGTCTGTGTTCACGGCTGCGACCACACAAATAAGGAGTTTGATGATCTCGATCCTCTAATCCTCACAGATAAAGCTCGCTTGGCATTGACAAGAATGGAGAAGCATGAGGAGCGTACAAGGATACCGTTCGAACGTGTGATGGTTTTTCCGCAAGGACGGTTTTCCACTTCCGCAATTTCGGCTTTGCGTGCAAATGACTATCTTGCTGCCGTGAACACCTCTTGTTTTCCCACGGATTATGTCCAGGGTGACCTGAAGATGGGCGACTTTCTCAGGCCCGCGGTCACGCGATTTTCTGGTTTCCCGATCTTCCATAGGCATTACCCGCAAAACCCAATCGACTTTGCATTCGATATGTTCCTCGGCAAGCCCGCGCTTCTCGTTGAACATCATCAGTACCTCGGAGATGGCTGCGCAAAGCTGGAAGAGTTCGTGAAAGAGCTTTATCAGATCGAACCTGAGTTATCCTGGCCATCCCTCTCGTCGCAATTGGCACAGAGCTGCATGATCAGGCGCCGCGATTGTGATTCGGACCACGTTCATTTCTTCACAAAGAACTTCCAGCTGAAGAACACATTTGATGAACGGCACCACTTCCTCCTTGAGAAGGATGAGCCAGACATTTCCGCGATTCGCGCTGTGTTGGAGGACGGAGAGCCGGTGTCATTCCGGTCGAAAGGGAACCTTGTGCAATTCGAGGTCGAGGCTGATGCCAATCAGACCAAAGAGATAGAAGTCCAGTACCACTCGCAACCTCGCACCCAGTCCGCGCGTCCTGGAGTGAGGTATCGGGCAAGTGTCTTTTTGCGTCGGGAACTCTCCGAATTCAGAGATAAGACACTTTCGAAGCATCCGGCGATGTTAAGAGCGGGGAAAAGAGTTGCAAAGACCTTGAAGATGACCGGAGATAGAGGCAAGTAGGAAGCACAGAGTCTCTCTCCAGTGTTTGCCCTCATTTTGTAAGATACATCGAGGAGTTCTCGAATGGACGAAGCGCAGATCTACGCCAGATTGTCCCAAGTTTTCCGGGATGTTTTCGATGAAGACTCAATCAAGCTGACTCCGAGTTTGTCGGCGAAAGACGTGGATGGATGGGACAGCCTTACCCATATTCGCCTCTTGTTGACGACTGAGAGAGCATTCAAAATCAAATTCACTACTTCTGAGATCGGCAAACTGGAAAACGTGGGCGATCTTGTTGCGCTCATCAGATCCAAAACTTAATAGAGTCGTCTTTACATAGAGCTCAACCAGTGGATTAACACAAGAGGATTCGATGAATTCGCTCTATACGGAATTGCAATGGTTGCCACCTGCTCCCAAAGAGTTTTCTGAGCGGCTGAAGGCACTCGCAGGCTCTAAGGATCCTCTAGGACCCCAGTTGCGAGAGCTTGCGCTTTGTGCAATGGATCTTAATCAGTTAACGAAACTCGCGAAAACAATAGAGAAAGCGCGTTCAACAGGGGTACATCTCGATCCGCTTGCTCCTTTTCGGCTAGCCATTTTGAGCAATTCGACGATCGACATGATCGCTCCGGCATTGGTGGCGAGTGCTGCAAGACATGGGAATGCGCTTGAAATTGTTCAGCCATCCTATGATCAGGTGGCGCAGGAGGCCCTGACGCCCGATTCGAAGGTCAATCGTTCAAGTCCAGACGCGGTGCTGCTCGCACTCGATTTTCGAGCCATTCCGCTGAAGAGTTCGCCCGGCGAGACCGCACGCGCCAGTGCAACCATCGAGGGCGTCCTGGGTTACCTGCAGGCGCTGCGGAACGGGATCAAGGCCAATTCAAACGCAGTGTGCATCTTTCAAACCTTCGCTCCGCCCGTCGAAACACTATTTGGCAGCCTCGATCGAGCACTTCCAGGAACATTCAAGAGTCTCATTAGCGAGATCAACCGCGAACTGTCCGCGTTTGTCCTCGACTCTGGCGACGTGCTATTGGATATAGCAGGACTGGCAGAGACCGTGGGTCTTGCCGACTGGCACGACACGCAGTTGTGGAATATGGCCAAGTTCTCCTTTTCAGACAGACTTATACCGCTGTACGCCGATCATGTGGCCCGAACAATTGCGGCCATCCGCGGCAGGAGCGGAAAAGTGTTGATTCTGGATCTCGATAACACTGTCTGGGGCGGAGTGATCGGCGATGACGGACTGGAGGGCATCAAGATAGCGCAGGGCGATGCACGGGGCGAGGCGCATCTAGCATTGCAACGGCTTGCGCTTGATCTGCGTCGACGCGGAATCATTCTGGCTATTTCTTCAAAGAACTCGAATGAAGTGGCAAGGACGCCGTTTCTGGAGCATCCTGAAATGTTGCTCAAGCTCGATCATATTGCTGTGTTTCAGGCGAACTGGAACGACAAGGCAACCAACATCCAGGCGATCGCCGACGAATTGTCTTTGGGATTGGACTCGATGGTTTTTCTTGACGACAATCCGGCTGAACGAGGGCTGGTGCGTAAACTGCTGCCGCAAGTTTCGGTGCCCGAGTTGCCCGATGACCCAGCCTGGTATGCCAGAACTCTCTCCGCCGGAGGCTACTTTGAATCTGTGGCATTTGCTAGTGAGGATCTCAATCGTGCCAGATTCTATCAGGAGAACTCAAAGCGTGCTGCCCTTAAGAAACAGATCGGTGGCGTAGATGCCTATCTGGCGTCGCTGGACATGACAATCACTTTTCAGCCATTCGACGCCACAGGAAGGGCGCGCATAGTTCAGCTCATCAATAAGTCGAATCAATATAATCTGACCACGCGCCGTTATACCGATCCGGAAGTTGCAGATGCGGAGAACGATCCCGGAGTATTCACGCTGCAGGTGCGACTGGCGGACATCTTTGGTGACAATGGCATGATCAGCGTTGTGATCTGTCGACCTGCTCAATCCGGCACATGGGATATCGACACCTGGCTGATGAGTTGCCGCGTCCTTGGTCGAAACGTGGAGCATATGGTTCTCCGAGAGGTTCTGGCACATGCGCGTCATGCCGGCATCCATAAATTGTCCGGAACATATCGCCCTACAGACCGGAACAAATTAGTAGAGGACCACTATGCAAAGCTTGGATTCATCAGGGTTCATGAAGAGGAATCCGGACTCACCCGCTGGGAACTTCTCGTCGAAGGACCGTGCCCCGAGGCGGCCCCGATGAAGGTCATCTCTCGCGGATTTGCAGTCGTTCCGGAGAATTCGCTCACATGACCCAGTGCAAGAGTGAAAGTCCGGAA
The DNA here is from genome assembly GCA_963800145.1 of uncultured Acidobacteriaceae bacterium. Classification (GTDB taxonomy): domain Bacteria; phylum Acidobacteriota; class Terriglobia; order Terriglobales; family Acidobacteriaceae; genus Telmatobacter. The sequence goes on from CAWCZX010000003.1 coordinate 2,780,616, forward strand.
TTCGTGAAGGAAGCGCGGCTGCCGAAGAGGGATTTTATTCTATTGCCGGCGATCAGCCTTTTCACTGTCCTAACGATACTGGTGGCGAGTGAATTCGTTTGCCGTTTGATTTGGCCCGAGCAGACAGACGACGCTTGTCTTGTTTCCGACCCGGTCTTTCACGCGCACTTTCGTCCAAACTGCAAATCCAGGACAAAACCCGCAGAGGGGCCATGGTCCGACAACTCATATAACGAGTGTGGCTATCGCACGCTCGAGTCATGCGGTCCGAAGCGCCCGGGAACCATCAGGGTCGCTGTGATAGGCGCCTCGTTTAGCTTCGGCTATGGATCGCCTTACAACGATGTATACACGACACTTGCAGGCAAGGCACTGACACGGCAGTGCAAGCGAAGCGTCGAGTTTCAAAATCTCGGGATAGAGAATGGAAGCTTATTGGACATTTACCGCCGAACCGACGAGGCCCTGGCGCTTAAACCGGATCTTCTTCTTCTCGTTGCGGGGGAAGGCGAAGTAACGAAGGAAATGAGCCCCGATGAACTTGCTCGCAGGAACGATCCGCCGAGGGTGACGCAAGATCACAAGCCAGTTGTTGCAGATTCCGAATCACTTCGGCATAGCCTTTTCGTGATGTTGAAACAAAGCCGCGTTACCCTGGTCCTTCAGCATTTCATGTTTCAAGACCCATCGACCTATGGAAAGCTATATCTGGCTTATGACGACAAAGCGAATTTCCTGAGAGTGCCGTTTTCGTCGAGGTGGCAACAGCGGTTCTCCAACTTTGATGTGATCTTAGGCGCCATAAGTGACAAAGCTCGCGCGTCGTCCGTTCCCATGGCGATTCTGATCGCTCCAACTCAAGCCCAGTTGGCTCTCGCTAACACTCCACCTTCCGCTGACGTCAACCTTCAAGCGTTTCCAAACAAGGTCTCCGAACTCGCGGTCAGGCATGGAGTATTCCCCATTGACCTGTTACCAAGCTTTACGCATCGTCCTGATTTCAAATCCCTGATTTACGCCGCAGATGGGCATCCATCGCCCCAGGGTCAACATGTGGTTGCAGATGTTCTCGACAAGCAACTTCTTTCGTCTGGCATGCCCGCTTTTGAAGGATGCAGGGAATAAAAAAGCCAGTCTGAATGCAATCTAGACTTGATATCGCATCCGTGGATTCCAGCACTTGGCACGATCCCAACTGATGACATCGCAGAAAGAGTAAAAAACCACCTTGGATACCGCTTCGTTCCAGTTTGTATTCTTCGGCTTGGCCGTGGCACTGATTTCGAATGTCAACCGCTCGCGTGTTTGGCGGTCGACCGTGTTGATGTTCGCCAGTCTCGCTTTCCTCGGCTTGCTGGCTCATCACGTGGTTGTACTCTTTCCTTTGATTGGATTTCTTCTTCTGGGATACCTGGGTCTCGCTTTGCTCGAGCGCGGATTTCCCAAAATGTTGGCGGGAATCGTCGCCTTCGTAATCTTTGTTTACATATGGATGAAGAAATATACCTTCTTGCCTGACGGCATCCTTTTGCACGTTCCTTACTTCATCCTCGGCCTCTCTTATATCTTCTTCCGCGTGCTTCATCTTTTGATCGAGACTGGGGATAACTCGGAGAGGCGTCACATCGGCATTGGTGCCTATCTGCTTTACACGCTCAACTTCACCACCTTGATTTCCGGCCCAATTCAACGCTACGATCAGTTCGCACGAGACCAGTTTGCCGCCCAGCCCATCTCGCTCGGCCCGCGCGTGATCGGATTGCAGTTGGAGCGTCTGATCCGCGGATTCTTCAAAGTCAATGTTTTGGCGCTATTGCTCAACAGTCTCCAACAAGATGCTTTGGCACAGTTGTCTCAGCCATTGCCCCCTCTCATCAGAATGAGTGCCGCTTTTCAGTTAGCAGTCCTATATCCATTTTTCTTGTACTGCAACTTCTCGGGGTACATGGACATCGTTATGGCTCTCGCGAGGCTGATGCGCATCCGGCTCCCGGAGAACTTCGATCGCCCTTTCTCGGCTTCATCGTTTCTCGATTTCTGGAGCCGTTGGCATATCACCCTTTCCACATGGCTCAAGACGTATGTCTACAATCCTTTATTACTCGCTCTAATGCGCCGCGTTACTTGGCCGACGATGGAACCGTTGCTCGGCGTGTTTTGTTTTTTCGTCACATTTTTTCTTGTAGGGGTCTGGCACGGTCGCACGTCGGAGTTCATCATCTTTGGAGTTTTGCAGGGAGCGGGGGTTGCGCTGAATAAGCTCTGGCAGATTGGAATGGCTCGCGCTCTCGGCAGGAGGAGCTATAAGGACCTGGCGAGGAATTCATTCTACGTCGCTTTTGGACGCGGTCTTACCTTCAGTTGGTTTGCCCTCTCGTTATTCTGGTTTTGGGGCAGTTGGAAGCAGATTGATGAAGTCTTCTACGCCCTGAAGCCTATTCAATGGCTTGGAGTCTGGCTCGCGATCATATTGTGTGCAACGGCGGTGCTTGCGTTCTGGGAATGGTGTCGCGATACCTTGTTGTCCATCAAAATCGCAGAAGAGTCCGTGTTTCTCAGCCGCTACGCACGCGTAGTCTATGCGTCCGCTCTTGGCTTGGCTGCGCTTGTGGTGACGGCTTTGCTGCACCAGCCTGCTCCCGATATTGTTTACAAAGGATTTTAGAATGTCAGCGAGTGGAAGCGTTGGCTTGACCAATGAGCCTTTTCGGGTCGCGGGTGAAGATGGATCTTCTAACGTCCAACGGAATCCAGCCATCGATCGGAAGTCAGCCTTCGATTTACACATCTAAGTTTGTATAATCCCTACCAAGCATGAAGATAGCCATCATCGGCGGCGGTATTGTTGGTCTCTCCACTGCCTATCAGCTGCTTCAGCGGTTTCCTGCCACCCAGTTGATTCTCCTCGAGAAAGAAAGCGGCCCTGGCCGGCACCAGACGGGAAACAACAGCGGGGTTCTGCACTGTGGGTTGTACTATAAGCCCGGCTCAGCCAAGGCGCGTCTGGCGGTGCAGGGAATTCGAAGGATGGTGGACTTCTGCGCGCAGCACAGCGTCCCTTATGAACTCTGCGGCAAGATCGTTGTGGCGACCGAAGAAGAGGAAATCCCCCGTCTTCATTCCTTGTTTGAACGTGGCACCGCCAACGGATTGACCGGCCTTCAACTCCTCGGGCGCGAAGAGATTCGCGAATTTGAGCCGCATGCCGCAGGGCGCGCGGGAATCCGCGTACCGCAGGAGGGCATCGTCGATTTTCCGGCAGTTGCCGATGCGCTCGTCAATGAAATCCGCGAGCGTGGCGGAGAGGTTCGGTTCTCCTCCGAAATCACTCGGCTGAGAGAGTCAAACGGCTGGAGGATCCACACCAGCAGCGGAGATTACGAGGCGGGCTTTCTTATCAATTGCGCGGGGCTGCACTGTGATCGCTTGAGCAAAATGGCCGGAAACCATGATGCAACCCAGATCGTGCCGTTTCGCGGAGAGTATTTCAAGCTGAAACCCGAGCGCCAGCACCTGGTTCAGAATCTCATCTACCCGGTACCCGACCCGAAGTTTCCATTTCTTGGCGTGCATTTCACGCGCTTGATACACGGCGGCATCGAGGCCGGCCCCAATGCCGTGCTAGCATTTGCGCGTGAGGGCTATCGCAACACAGACTTCAACCTTCGCGACTTGGTCGAGACTCTTACTTATAGAGGCTTCTGGAAATTCCTTTTGCGCTATCCGTCGATGTGCTGGGAAGAGTTCAAGCGTTCGTTCAGCAAGGCGCTCTTCTGTCGATCGCTGCAGCGACTTGTTCCGGAAATTCAGATCGACGACCTGATTCAAGGTGGGGCTGGAGTTCGAGCGCAAGCCCTGCTGCCCTCAGGCGAACTACTGCAGGATTTCTACTTCGTACGTCAGGCGCGCGCCCTTCATGTCTTAAACGCTCCAAGTCCGGCAGCAACCGCCTCTCTCACCATTGCAGACGAGGTGGTCGACATGGTCAAGGATGTGCTCGAAGGTTGAAGCAGCGAGCCGTCGAAAGCAACGGCCCGCTGCGCCAGTTCAGGGTGAAGTCCGCGCGGAGTTCATAACGTCTTGCAGGGTCCCGCTACGGAATCGAAACGTTAGTCGTGTTGGATGCCGGGCTTTCGGCACCTGAAGCGTCGACGCTCTTCACGACATAAGCGTAGGCCTGTCCGCCCTGGACCGTAGTATCGGCGTATGTCGTTGCAGAAACTGCCGAGCTATTCAGCAACTGGTACGATCCACTATTGCCGGAAGATCGATAAACGTGATATCCAGTAACCGCAACGGCGGAACTACCGGGCGGATCCCAACTCAGTTTGACCTCGTGCGATGCGGGCACCCCCGTGCCACTCAGCTTGACCATCGCCGCGGGGTTAGTGGCGGAGTTACTGGTGATGGCCAATTGACCGGTTTCGCTTCCCGTCACTGTCGGATCGAATTCCAGATTCAGATTCATTGTCTGGCCCGGATTCAATGTGGCCGGGAGGCTGCCTCCAGATAGCTTGAAGCCGCTGCCGGTTAGTTGCGCAGCACTAATGGAGAGAGCCGCTGAACCCGAAGACGTCAACGTCACGGTCTGCGTCGCCGGGGAGTTCAGTACCACTTGGCCGAACGACACGCTTGTCGAACTGATGGTCAGGCCTGGTTGGCCGCTGTTCGTTGGAGCGGCCGCTGCCACCTGCATTGCAAATGTTTCAGAAACGCCGCCTGCGGTCGCCGTCAATTTCACTGGCTCGGTGCTCTGAACCGACGACGAGGTCGCATTGAACGTCGCACTGCTGGCGCCCTGAGAAACGGTGATCGAAGCCGGCACCGCGACCGCCGCATTGCTGCTGGAAAGCGAAACGAGAAACGGAGCTGTCGCAGCCTCGCTCAGTTGCACCGAACACGCTTGCGTCCCGGTCCCTGTCATGGTCGCGCTGCCGCAGGAGACCGCGGTCAATGCAGGCGCGGCTTGACCAGCCGCTGCCACCTGCATGGCAAATGTTTCAGAAACGCCGCCTGCGGTCGCCGTCAACTTCACGGCCTGGGTGCTCTGAACCGACGATGAGGTCGCGTTGAACGCGGCACTGCTCGCGCCTTGAGAAATGGTGACCGAAGCCGGCACCACGACCACCGCATTGCTGCTGGAAAGCGAAACGAGGAACGGGGCAGTCGCAGCCGCGCTCAGTCCCACCGAACACGCTTGCGTCCCCGCCCCTGTCATGGTCGCGCTGCTGCATGAGACCGCGGTCAATGCAGGCGCGGTTGTTGTGCCGTTCGGTACGCCTGTTCCGATCAGGGTGACCGCTGCTTTCGAACCGGTTGAAGAGTTGCTGCTGATGATCAGCTGCCCTGTCGCCGCTCCCGCACTGGCCGGATTGAAGTTCACATTCAACTTATACGTCGCCCCCACGGCGAGCGTGACCGGAAGGGAATTGCCGGCACTGGCTGAGAACGCCTGTCCGTTCACCGTCAGTTGGGAGAGCTGGACTGGCGCAGTGCCCTTGTTAAGGACGTCGACTGTTGCGCTCATGGCATGGCCCACCATAACGGAGCCAAAAGATACAGTAGCCGGTGATGTGACCAATGCCGCGGCAACGCTGTTTTGTACGAAGTAGGATCCGCATCCCGACAGCGCCGCGCAACACATCGCTGCGAGGCCGATACTGCCGAGGCTGAAAAGCTTTCCATTTTTGTTTAAAGCGAGCGAGCTTTTGCGCAAGCTGCCAGTCCATTGGAAAAATTTTGATGCTGTAATCCGATGACGATTCAATTCAGAATGATGACGAATAAGGTACAGCTGATCCATCTCGACACACCTTCACACTTCAAGGCCTCTGCGGCCCCGCATTCCCCAAGACACGGGGATATCCCATCGTTTGGCGCCGACCGCCGACCCGGCAGCGTCGTAGTTTACTGAAGTGCGCAGCTTACATGAGTTCGGCGCAAATCAGGGCGAGTCTGGCTTTGCCTGACTCGTGAGAGAGCATACGGCCCGTCTCTCGAGGAGTCAGTTTCTATAGCTCTGGTGCACAATGCTGGGGAGAATACTTGAAGGATGGAACGCAGATTAACTACTAATGAATTGATCGCTGATTCGAGTTCTCCGCATAGATGCGGGGATACCCCAACCGAGCGGAGTGTGTTCGCGCCGGTGCTCGCCGCTCCAATCTTGAGGGAGTGCCGAGACGCAGACGTAGAAATTAGTACTGAAGGGCCAAGCCCAAAATACGTTGTCCTGCTAAACATGGATGTCTGCCCACTTGAGAGCAATCCCGGTGCCAAAATTTAGGTACGGCTGTGGAAATACCTAGCTATTCAGGATGTTCAACTTAGAGAAGATTCACCGTGCGGTCCTGATATGGTGTCCATCGCCTGTCGTGTAATTTCTCTATGGAAGAGGTATTTTCTTCACTGCAAGGGATCGTCGCAAGGCTCTGGAAATTCGATTTACGACCGATTCCGTCCGGCTTCAAAAAGCCGTGGAAATTCTTCACCCGGAGCATGGGCAAGCTCAAAGCTTATCTCGCCGACCGGTCCTTCAGAATCCGGAACGGTCGAATGACGTAATAGAGGCCATGGAGTCCTTTTGGGAGCTGCACGAACGCTCGATCTCTCTGGTTGGGGCGAAGAAAACTCAGCGAAGACATCAATCTCACCCGATCCCGAAATCCAAGCAACTGGATACTGTATGGAATCCAGCTGGGTGGCGTAATGCCGGGCGAATCAAACAGGTTTTCTTCAAAATGAAGCGCCAAGGTATGCGCGGTCGAATCCGAAGCAAACCGTCGCAGCATTGAATCGGGAACCAGGGCGCCGGCCATTCGATGTGCCAACAAAACGCCGAGTGCAAGTGCTCGCCATAGACCTGTACGCTTCGCTTCTCTGGCAGTCGTGTTCCAATCGAGATCGGAGTGCGACTCCAGGTGCTGCGCCACGTCGCGAATCCAGATGAGCCGCGACCAGGCGTGCTTGCAGCCATGCATGCAGAGAACAAGCAGGGTCACTTCGGGGCTCATACCGGGAACTGCGGCCCCCGCAAGCATTGTGACTCGTCTCTGCGGCCATACCCAATCCATGCCTAGATTGCGCCGGAATCGTGGCTGCGTCAGTTCAAGTCTCCAGCGAAGCTCCATCACCATTCCGTCCGATTGCCGTTCGAAATGGTACTCGTAGGAGTTCGAAGGTTCCGGCGTCCCGTCCGCGAGCACACGCGTTTTGAGCTCGTACCCTCGTTTCACAAGAACCTCGGTGGCTCGAACCAAGTCCCCTTGGTAGACAAGCAAATCAAGGTCGCCGGCAGGCCGGCTTGAAAGATCATGGTAAGCGGTGGCTGCCAGCACCACGCCCTTGAACGGCATGGCCGGAATCTTCTCCTCATCGAATGCTTTGAGTGCGCTGATCAGTTCCGCCGCATTTGCCAGGCTGTGGAAAACGTTGCGCTGATACGCAATCTGCAATTGCTCTTGTGCCTCGGGCGGCACTGCGGAGATCATCTCGGCGAGTCGCAGATAGAGCTGAGGAATCACTTTCTGCTCCTCGGCCAATTTGAGCAGAGAACTCCAATCGCGAATCTTCTCTGCGAGAGGTTCAATCGGCTCGGCTTCAGAAGGCCGCCGGACAATCGCACGCAACAGTTCAGTGGATTCGCGATCAGTTGGCATCACGGTCATCATTTTCGCTGAGCCACACACCGGCAATCTCGAACCAAGAGGGAAAAGTTCGGACTCAATTCTGAGATTGCAATAGAAAAGGCCAAGTTTTCCACAGCACCATAACATGCCTGAGACTCACGCAACAATGCTGCAATCTCTGTTCTTCATGTTTTATGACTTCGCGAATTTTCCCCAGTATATACCGCTAATCGATCATAACTGAGCGACTTAGCGATCCATTTCGAAGCGAATCAACAACTCAAACTCACCTAACACGGGCGGCCATGTCGCAGCCTGCTGTTGCTTAGTCTTCCGTGTAACTTGAGCGGCACTCACCGAAAAGTACCGACATCGCTGATTACCACAAGCCGCTTGCTCGTTACTAATTGAAAGTAAATAGGTTGCAGGCAACCCGCTATACTTCATCTGTATCCTATTTGGGGATCCGTATAAGCGTTGACTAAAAACAGGAGGGGTCATGATTCAGGTAGAGCGTGCGAAGTCAGACAGTCTGAAAGTCAATCAACTCCCTGACGGCTCGAAAGTTATCGTTGATTCCAGGAACGAGAAGGTCTTCGCGCTGAATGCGACGGCCGGAGCGGCCTGGGATGCGTGCAGCAATCCGACGACACTGTCAAAGGTGGCTGAAGATATGCAGCATTCCTTTAACCCCGGGGTCACCGAGGAAATCGCCGAAGCGGCCATTCTCCGGCTGCAAGAGCAAAACCTCGTAACGGTGGCTGGTTCGTCGTTTGCACCCTCCCGGCGCGCAGTCCTCGCTACTTTGGGCGCCATTGCCTTGCCGCTTGTGGTCTCCATGACGATGACCGAACAACGCGCGTATGCAGACACGACCGGATCCACAGACAATGTGAACCGGCCCGACGCGCATATTAGCCGCACTGGGAATTCTCAAGACTGATCTATTTCTTTCCTCAGATTTGCTCGACCAGAAGACACCGAAGAATACCTCGGTGTCTTTTTGGTTTTTGAACCCCATCCGATCTGCTTCGCAGTCAATTCATCTCTTCAGAACCTGCTACCTTAATTGCTGAACCACACGTTTTCGTCAACGCGTTAGCTTTGGCCCCGACTAGGGCGCGGAAGCGACCAATCGCCACGCGAACTCGTGGGTCCGCTCTGTCCCTATGTCCAGCACTCACGTCTTCGGAGTCCGCGCTTACGGTTGCAATATCCAGATGGAATCGCCGTCTCTTGAGGCGCACTTGGTTTTGGAGCAGTACATTCTGCCCTCCTTGCCGAGAATGGATATCGCAGCAGACGTTCCCCACATCGTTGTGCGTGTAACTGAGGTTGACGGCCAATTCCAGGTTTTTGTTGGAGACCAGGTGGTGGCTTCGGCTTCCAGTGCCATCGGCATGGTGCCACCTCTCATCAAGGTGTTGGACGACGCCGTGATCGAGCGCCTCACCATGCTGCGCGCTATTCATGCGGGCGCCGTTGTTTGGAACCAAAGGGCACTGCTGCTGCCCGGCGCGACGCATGCGGGTAAGTCGTCGCTGGTGGCTGAATTACTGCGACGCGGAGCCACCTATTTCTCCGATGAATTCGCGCTGATTGATGCACAGGGATTCGTCCACCCCTATCCGCGGCCGCTGCTCCTCCGCAATGGCCGCCCCATCCAGTCCCCGGTTCTTCCGCAGGAGTTCAATGTTCCCGTTGGAGATGCGCCCGCACCCGTCGGCTGGATTTTCTCGCTGGAGTATGTGCCCGGAACCACCTGGAACGTCTCTTCGCTCCCTCATGGCGAAGCGGTACTAACCTTGTTGAAGAACACACCGCACTACCTGGCGGAATTGCCGGATTTGGTTGAAGTCTTTCAAAGTGCAGTCGCCGGGGCCATCTGTTTCTCAGGACAGCGCGATGAAGCGGTGCCTGCTGTCGATCACATTCTGCAACTGGTCGAAAGCCACAGCTAGAATTCAATCGCAGCCGGACGATCGTTGAGTCCACAGAGCCGCTTCAACGAAGCGAAGCTTCCTGCGAAGGCAGAGCCTGATCAGCCGGAGAAGCAAACCGGCGGGACAGCAATCAATCCCATTCGGCAAGAAATCGGGGGAGGAAGACCTTGGAGCATTCCCGCCAAGGTCTTTCTCCCCCGAAGTGCGTTCAGTGAGCCGCCCCAAAAAACCGGCCCAGCCCCCTAAGGAATTGTCACGCTCGTCATGTTCGACGGGCTGCTCTCAACATGGGATGAGTCGAAGGCCTTCACGACATAATCGTAGGCCTGCCCGCTCGCCACCGTGCTGTCCATGTATGACGTTTGACTTGCGGCAATGGAACTGAGCTCTTGGTACGTGTTGCCGCCATCCGACGAACGATAGACGTTGTAACCGGCCACAGGATCGCTTGAACTAGCAGGTGCACTCCAACTCAAGTCGACTTCATGCGGAGTGCCCGTACCGCTCAGGCTGACGGTTGCCGTGCTGTTGGTCGAGGAGGTACTGGAAATCGTTAGCTGCCCAGTCGCCGCTCCCGAGCTGGTCGGGTCAAATTGAATGCTCACCGTGACTGACTGGTTGGGGGTCAATGTGACCGGGAAAGTGCCTGCCGTGATCGAGAAGCCCGCACCGGACAATGTGGCTGAGTTCACCGTCACCGATGCAGTGCCGGTTGACGTCAGCGTTACGGATTGGGTCGCCGGCGAATTGAGCACCACGCTGCCGAAGGCCAGGCTGGTTGTGTTGATGCTTAATGTGGACGTGCCGCCGACATTCAACTGAATACCGAAGGTCTTCGTGATCCCGCCGGCATTGGCCGAGAGCGTAACCGTCTGCGCCGCGGTGATAGACGAAACAGTCGCACTGAAGCTTGCGCTGGTCGCGTTGGCCGGTACCGTAACGCTGGCCGGTACCGCAACGGTGGCATTGCTGCTGGAGAGAGCAACGGTCAGTCCGCTGCTCCCGGCCGGCGCACTCAAGCTTACCGTGCAGGCATCCGTTCCCGCCGCCGACATTGACCCGCTGCTGCAGGCCAAGGCGCTTAAGGTGCCAGGCGCCGCGACACCCGAGCCGCTCATATTCACCGCGATATTTCCTTGAGATGAATTGCTTGCGATCGTCAGCACCCCGGTGAACGAACTGACATGGTTAGCATTGAACTGCAGACTCAGCGTCGCCTTCTGTCCGGGATTGAGGGTTACCGGCGCGGTAATCCCGGAATCCGTGAACAAGGACCCGGCCACTGAGATCGACGAGATCGTCACAGCCGCGGTGCCGGTGGAGGTAAGTGTTACGGATTGCTTGGCCGTCTGGCCAACGATCACATTGCCAAAGCTGATAGTCGTTGCGTTGACGCCGAGTGTCGGTGTGCCCGCATTCAACTGCAATGCGAAGGTCTTTGTGGAGTTGGCCGCGCTGGCCGTCAGGGTCACTGCCTGGCTGGAACTGAACGAGGCCACAGTCGCCGAAAATCCGACGCTGCTCGCGTTCGCCGGCACTGTCACCGTGGCCGGTAGCGTCACCGCCCCGGCGCTGCTGGAGAGGCTTACACTTTCGCCGCCGCTGCCTGCCGCTGCGCTCAAAGTTACCGTGCAGGCATCTGTTCCTGCGGCCGTCATGGTCGCGCTGCTGCAACTGAGAGAATTCAACCCAGGTGCGCTGACCGTCCCTGTGCCGCTCAGGCTGACCATCGCGGATGGGCCGGTTGAAGAATTGCTCGAGATCGCGAGTTGCCCTGTGGCCGCGCCCACAATCGAAGGATCGAACTGCAGGCTCAACGTCGCCGCCTGGCCGGGATTCAAGGTTACCGGGAACGAAGCTCCCGACATTGTGAAGCCGGAGCCCGTCAATGCGGCGGCGCTGACGGTTACCGGCCCGTTACCCGTTGATGTCAGGGTCACAGACTTCTTCGAGGCGGTGCCCACCGCAATGCTGCCGAAGCTGACGCTCGTTGCGCTGACGCTCAGGGTAGGAGTCGCCGCCTTCAATTGCACAGCGACGACCGATGAACTGCCGTTCACAGACGCTGTCAAATTCGCCGCCTGCGCCGCACTCACGGCTGACACAGTCGCGCTAAAGGTAGCCGTGGTCGCATTGGCCGGCACTGTCACCGTGGCCGGCACACTTACTGCCACATTGTCGCTGCTCAGGGCGACACTTTGTCCGCTGCTCCCTGCTGCGCCGCTCAATGTAACCGTGCAGGCATCCGTTCCGGAACCTGTCATGGATACGCTGCTGCATGAGAACCCGCTCAATGTGATCGTCGGGGACGCTGCTGATTTCTTGCCGATGCCATGCAGCTTAACCGCGGCCGTCGGGCTGGTCGTGGAGTTGCTGGTAATGGTCACCTGTCCCGTCGACGTTGCGTCCGAGTTCGGATTGAAGTGAACCTTGAAGCTCATTGTGCTTCCGGCGGCGAGAGTCACAGGCAGCACGCCTTGTCCGTCCACTGAAAAGGAGCTCCCCGACAAAGTTAGTTGAGAGACAACGACCGGCTCCGTGCCTTGGTTGACCACGTCGACCTTGGTATTGACCGATTGACCGACACTTACAGTGCCGAAATCTACGCTGTCGGGTGAGGGGCTAATGGTGCCCGTGCTTGCTCCGCTCGCCCCCTGCACGACGTAGGATGCGCCGCATCCGGAAAGAATGAGGCAGCACAACAATAGCGCCAGGAGACTGTTTGCCCGGTGAGTCAGCCCAAATAAGGGCGCTTGCCAGTGCCCGCTACCGGATTTCGTTCGCGGCACTTGGCTCGAAGGGAAAGTATGTATTGCGTCGTCCTCACCCTGGGGAGGGCGAATAAAAGCGTTATCCATCTGCATACCTCAGTAAGTCCTTCAGGCACGGGTGTTTTCGGAGCCTGTGTTCCCTCGAAGCACGAATCGGGGTGTTGCACCAAGGTTTATCTGCAAGCGTTACCAGTGGCTGTGATGAATGTCACTAAAGTGTTATTTACTTGTTACCATAGCGTCATCCCCCATAAAGCTAAAGATGACTTTAGTTTGGGAAGGAAAAGGGTAATCTCTGCGGCTGCTTTTTGATCGTTGTGTGGGGCGACGGGAGGCTAGGAGGCCTGATTCCAGAGGTTTTAGGGGGAAAAGGTAACTATGCAGAGGTTACCCTACCTGCCGGATATGGAGATCATGGAATTGTTGCTTCAGCAGTGTATTAGGGGATCGAATGATCCCTTTGTGAAAAACTGCTGAAAATGCAACGCTTCGCGAAGGCAGGGAGCCCCAACAAAGGTGAGAACCATCTGCAATGAAGACCAAATCTCGAGGGAAATCAGGCCGTCAGGATGCGCTTTCTAACTCAGCCAGGATCTGCTTCACAGCCTGGTCCGCAGCTCGGGCACCGAGGTCCGAAAGGCTCATCGAGATGGGTTGGTGGGGATCGATGGTGATGGCGTAGAGCACAACTTTGCGTCCGCCGCCCTGCATATAGAACACGTCCAGGAGGTCTTTAACGCCAATATCATGGGCGGTCAGGGTAGGGGGATAATCGCGCGAGAACTGTGGGGTCGTGCGGCTGACGGTTCCGAGGGGATTGCCATCGGACGCCGCGTCGATCAGCAGAACGCGGCTGGCATTCTCGAGCGGCTCCAGCAGGATAAATCCGCCAGTGCCGCCATCAAGGCACTCTACATTATCGGGTAGGGTGTGCTTTTCGAGGGCTCGCACCACGTGAACGCCGATCCCTTCATCGGCCATCAGGACGTTGCCCAGCCCCAGTACCAGCGTTTTGTGCTCGCTACTTGTCACTTTTCTCCCGGTCAAACTTCCATCCGCCCACAATCGAGGAGATGGTGCCGCGGCCCTCAATATAGTCGTGATAGAACGCAAGGTACACATGCACGACGATAAAAGCGACAAAGAACCAGAGCAGCATGTGATGCCAGAAGCGCACGCCAAACTCGCCGCCCATCAACGGGACTATCCAAACAAACATGCGCGGTAACCACGAGTTGCTCATGCTGGAATAAAGCGCAAACCCTGTGATCGATTGTGCGACGAATGCCAGAAACGTGAAGAAGTAGATAAATGCCGCCAGCGAGTTGTGGCCTGTCGAGATCGGCCCATGCAGCTTTGTCTGCAGCACGTCGGTTTTGATCACGTCTACAATCTCCTGCCGCTGCGATTTTTTCAGCGGGAAGAAGTTGTTCCACTTGGCGTACTTATTGCCCACAAATCCCCAATACAGCCGAGCCGCAAAGTTGAACACATACACAAACGCCGACACGAAGTGAATGAAACGCACCCATCCGAACCAGTATTGCTGGTAGGCCTCCGATGCGTAGAACGCGCGAATCGGCGCTCCAATCAGGTACCCGGTCACGCAAAGCAGCACCAGCGCCACCGCGTTGATCCAGTGATAGGCGCGCACCGGCAGTTCCCACACGTACACGCGCCTGTATTCGACCGGATGCTCAGGAGCCGCCGGTATTCCGCTTCCAACACCAACAACAGGAGCACTCATAGCATCACTCGAATGAAATCTGGTGAAGGTGCCGTCCCTGCGGATCGTATAAATGCACGGCGCAGGCCAGGCACGGGTCAAAGGAATGAATGGTCCGGATAATCTCGACCGGCTGTTCAAGGTTCGCTACCGGCGTCCCGATCAGCGAGGCTTCGAACGAAGAATGCTGCTGTTTGGCATCCCGCGGCGAGCCATTCCATGTGGTCGGCACAACCAGTTGATAGTTGTCGATTGCGCCGTTCTTGATCTTGATCCAGTGCGCCAGTGCGCCGCGCGGTGCTTCCACCAGCCCAACGCCTTCCGCATCGGCCGGCCACGACTTGGGTTCCCAGCGCTCGCTGTTGAAGGTTGAGACCTCGTTGATCTTCACCCGTTCCATCAGTTCGCCGAAAAACTCCTTCAGCCAAATCATGGCAAGAGCCGCGTCCAGACCGCGAGCTGCTGTACGGCCCAGCGTGCTGAACAACGCGCCTACCGGAACGCCCAGCTTGCCCAGCGTCTGGCCTACCAGCTCTTTCACGTCCGCGTGGCCCGCAGCGTAGGACACCAGCAACCGCGCCAGCGGCCCCACTTCCATCGGGTTCTCTTTCCATCGAGGAGTCTTCAGGAACGAATATTTTTCAAAGCCTTCCAGCGTCTCGAAGGGCGGCTTTGGGCCGCTGTAGTTGATCTTGGTTTCGCCGCTCCACGGATGCACGCCCTCTGAGTCACCACCTTCGTAGCTGTACCACGAGTGCGCGATGTATTCCTTGATCTCCTGCGAATCGCGCGGATTGACGGGATGCACAGTGCTCAGATCGCGGTTGAGCACAGCTCCACGCGCGTACTTAAACGATTCAATCTGGCCGTACCCCTTGGTTGGGAACTCGCCATAGCTCAGGTAATTCGTGAGCCCTCCGCCGTACTTCGCCCAATCCTTGTAGAACGATGCCACCGCCAGCAGGTCGGGTATATAGACCTCGTTGACAAACACATCCGCCTGGTCGATCAGCCGCGATACCAGGTTGAGCCGCTCGGAGTTGATCGCTGCTTCTTCATTGATGTTGATAGAGCAGGGAACTCCGCCTACCAGGTAATTCGGGTGCGGATTCTTTCCACCGAACACCGCATGAATCTTGACCACTTCCTTCTGCCACTCCAGCGCATCCAGATAGTGGGCCACGCCGATCAGGTTCACTTCGGGCGGCAGCTTGTACGCCGGGTGCCCCCAGTAGCCGTTCGCAAAAATGCCCAGCCCGCTCGCCGCAAACGCCTTGATCTTGTTCTGCACCTCGGTGAAATAGGCAGGCGTGTTCTTGTCCCACTTCGAGAACGATTGCGCCAGCTCAGCAGCCTTCTTCGGATCCGCCTTCAGCGCGTTGACGATGTCCACCCAGTCCAGCGCATGCAGATGGTAGAAGTGCACCACGTGATCCTGCACGTACTGCGTGGTCAGCATGATGTTGCGAATCAGTTCCGCAGTCGGCGGCACCGAAACGCCCAGCGCGTCTTCGACAGAGCGCACACTGGCCAGCGCATGAACCGTAGTGCATACACCGCACACGCGCTCGGTGATGGCCCATGCATCGCGTGGATCGCGGCCAATGAGAATCTTCTCCAGGCCGCGGATCATCGTTCCTGAGCTGAACGCGTCGGTGATGACGCCGTTTTCCACCACTGCCTCAACGCGGAGGTGGCCTTCAATACGAGTTACCGGATCGACGACTATGCGTGTCATAGGCGCTTATGACTCCTTCTGGTCCTCTGCGTGGACTTCCGCAATAACTTTGTGTTTCCGAATATTCGTGACGACGGCATGCGCTGCGACTCCGGCAACGGTCGCCAGACCCACCACCGTGCCCACCGTGTCTGCCGTACTCTCGATGCCGAAGCCCGGGAACGACGCCAGGTGCTGATATAAAGGGCCATTGTCCCAGAAGCCCTCTTCGCTGCACCCGATGCATCCGTGGCCCGACTGAATGGGATAGCTGGTGCCCTCGTTCCACTTCACCGTGGAGCACGAGTTATAAGTGACCGGCCCCTTGCAGCCCATCTTGTAAAGGCAATATCCCTTGCGCGCGTTCTCGTCGTCCCATGACTCCACAAAAAGCCCCGCGTCGTAGTTGGCCCGGCGATAGCAGGTGTCATGCACGCGCCGGCCATAAAATTCCTTCGGCCGTCCCTGGCTGTCGAGTGCCGGCAACTGTCCCAGCACAAGCAGGTGGGTCACCACGCCCATCATCACGTCGGCAATCGGCGGGCAGCCGGGCACGTTGATCACCGGCTTGTTGACCAGCTTGTGGATCGGTGTCGCGCCCGTGGGGTTGGGCTTGGCAGCCTGCACGCATCCGTTTGAAGCGCAACTGCCCCACGCCACGACCGCGGCAGCATCCGCAGCCACCGTTTGCAAAATCGATTCGGCGGTCTTGCCGCCAATCATGCAATACACGCCGCCGTCTTTGGTCGGCACAGCGCCTTCCACCAGCACAATGTACTTGCCCTTGTTGTTCTTGATCGTGTCGCTCAGGCTCTTCTCCGCCTGGAAACCGGAGGCCGCCATCAGCGTCTCGGTATAGTTCAGATCCATTACGTCGAGCAGCGCATCCACAACGACGGGGTGCGAGGCGCGAATGAACGACTCGCTGCAGCAGGTGCACTCCTGAAAGTGCATCCAGATCACCGCAGGCTTCTCTTTCTTCTCAAACACCGAAGCAACCTGGGCTACCCCTGTCTGTCCCAGACCCGCCACGGTTGCGGCTGCCGCGCAGAATTGCATAAACTCTCTGCGGCTGTAGCCCTTCTTTTCCATCGATTTCCAAATGGAATCGCCCATGCCTACCTCGCTCGTCGTGCAAGCACCGAAAAACCCTGTGGTCTGCTTGTCTTGCAGTACCGCTCAGTTTTCGGATGAATGAAGGCACATTACGAACAAACAATAACGATAGGCTGTGCGCTGCATCACAGATGTGTGAGTCCAGCGCACTATTTAGCAAACTCAGCGAGAGATTTGGATCACAACCGCCCAATTGCTGGATGAAGAAAGTTCATAAGATAGTGAAATTAAGCCGCTCGCCGTTCATCGGACCACATTCCGCCGATGAATGGTTCTTCGACTTCTTAAGGGGGGAACACCGCTCGAGCATCCTTGCCGCCGTTCCGGGTTGCTCGCCAATGACCTTAATCTGCTGGCTGCGCAACGGCTGTTTTCGCGCGGTCGGCCGGAACCTCGAGCGCTCCGGTCAGGCTCGCCACCTTTTCCACGTGGTGGCTGCGGCACCATGCCTCAAGGCCGCCGGCGATCCGTTCCACAGCGCGTGGGTCGGCATAGCTTGCCGTACCTACCTGCACGGCCGTCGCCCCTGCCAGCAGAAACTCCACCACATCTTCCGGGGTTACAATGCCGCCCATTCCGATGATGGGAATCTCGACGGCGCGCGCCGCTTCATACACCATGCGCAGGGCAATCGGCTTGATCGCCGGCCCCGACAGCCCGCCGGTGATATTGCTCAGCCGCGGTTTGCGCGTCTCCGCATCGATGGACATGGCAAGGAAAGTATTCACCAGGCTCAACGCGTCGGCTCCTGCCTCCGCTGCGACTTTCGACATCAGCGAGATGGAGGTGACATTGGGCGACAGCTTCACAATGAGCGGCCGTTTCGCCACCGCCTTGGCCAGTTTGACCAGGTACTCCAGAGAGCCCGCATCGGAGCCGAACGACATGCCCCCCATATGCACATTCGGGCAGGAAACATTCAGCTCGTAGGCAGCAATGCCCTCAGCCTCATTCAGCCGATTGATCACTGCAAGATACTCTCCAACGGTGAAGCCGAAGACGTTTACGATGCACTGGCACTTTGGATAGCGCGCCAGAGGCGGCAGCTTTTGGGCAACAAACTCCTCGACTCCGATGTTCTGGAGCCCGATCGCGTTCAGCATACCGGCCGCAGTCTGTAAAATGCGCGGCGGCTGGTGCCCTGTCATCGGTTGTTGCGAAATGCCCTTGGTCGCAAAACCGCCGATCCGTTCCAGCGCAACAATTTCCTCAAATTCAATGCCATAGCCAAAGGTGCCGCTGGCGGCAATGATCGGGTTCAGCAATTCCAAACCCGCCAACCGTACTTTCATGTCGGGTTTCACGCGCGAAAGTCTTCCTTGCTCATTATTTGAATGATACTCGGCGTGGAGGAACCGCGTCCGCGCGAGCCCAAAGCGTCGCGGGCCAACAGGGAAACTCAACCCCAAAAACAAAGGCGGCCCATAAAGGACCGCCTCTCAGTTTGCAATCGAAAGAGAACTAAACCGTGACCGCCTCCGTCGCGTTCACTTTCACCGGAGTCAGCCAGCCGAAGCGGTCGGGCTTGAGGCCGTTTGCGATGGCGAAGAATTCGTCGGCAATCTTCTGCGTGATTTCGCCCGGTTTGCCGTCGCCAATGACGATGCGGTCAATTGACCGGATCGGCGCAACCTCGGCAGCGGTTCCGGTAAAGAACACCTCGTCCGCGATATAAAGCATCTCGCGCGGAACCGGCTGCTCGATCACCGTTAATCCCAAATGACGGGCGATGGTCAGTACGCTGTCGCGCGTAATGCCCGACAATGCTGAATTCGCCAGCGGGGGCGTATAAAGCACGCCGTTGCGCACCACAAAGACATTTTCTCCAGACCCCTCGCTGACCAGCCCATTCACGTCCAGCGCAATGCCCTCGGCGTAACCGTTGATATCGGCTTCCATGCGGATCAACTGCGAATTCATGTAGTTGGCCCCCGCCTTGGCGAGTGCGGGCATGGTGTTCGGCGCAAGGCGATTCCAGCTCGAGACGCATACGTCTGCGCCGCCGGTGCCGGCTACATATTTGCCCCATGGAAAATTGGCCATGTATATCTCGATCGGCGAACCTTTGGGGTTGACTCCCATTTCGCCGTATCCACGCAGAGCGATAGGCCGGATGTAACACGGCGCAATCCCATTGGCCTCGATCAGGTCCACTACGGCTGCACAAAGCTCGTCGAGGGCAAACGGCAGTTCCATGCGGTAAATCTTGGCTGAGTCCAGAAGACGCTGCATATGCTCCGGCAGGCGAAACACCGCCGACCCGTGCGGCTGCGCGTAGCAGCGGATGCCTTCGAACACGCTGGAGCCGTAGTGGATCACGTGGCTCATTACGTGGATGGTGGCTTGTTCCCAGGGAATCAGGTTGCCGTTGTGCCAGATTTTTGAAGTACTTTGGATGGGCATCGGGGTTGAAGTGCTCCTTGATCGCGTCCTGAGCGAGTATCCCTCAGCCTACCGCGATTTGGTATCCGCTGTCACGGGGCCGATTCAGGACGCGAGCGCGAGGTTCCCGCGAAAGTAACCCCACCGCGCTGACCGCAGGCGATTTGGGTCATGTGCTAAGGTGCAACCGTGACGACGGGCATGGTAGAACGGAGCGGGGCATCGTTGGCGAACCAGAAGAATCAGCCGCGCCTTTTGCCAGGATTGGCAGTCGCCGATGGCTTCACGCGTCACCCGTTTGATGTCGAGAATGGCGTGCGCACCAGCGGCCTAATCGCCGGCCGTCATCTGAAAAGCGGTCATCTGCACGATCGGCACGCAACCGCATACTACGGCGTGGCGCCTTCGGTCTTTCAAGCCCTCGTCCGGCGATGGCGAAACAGCCATCCTGCCGCAGCCCTCGAGGAATTCGCCCTGATCGATATAGGCGCGGGCATGGGCCGCGCGGTGCTGCTGGCCGCCGAAATGCCGTTTCGCCAAGTCGTCGGCGTGGAACTGAATCCCTTCCTGGCGCAGATCGCCCGCCGCAATCTGGCAATATGGCGGCAGGCTGGGCGGGCGCGCACCACAACGCGCATTGTGTGCGGGGATGCAGCGCAATTCAGGTTTCCGCCCGGACCGTGCCTTGTATTTCTCTTCAATCCCTTCGGTGCGACCGTAATGCGGAGGTTGCTCCGGCACATGGTATCCAACTTTGCCGGTCTCCCGTTGCAACTCGATTTGCTCTACGTGAATAACGAGCAGGAGAGCGTCTTACAGGCGCAGCCAGGTTTCAAGCGCCTGTTTCTCGGCCAGATCAAGCGGTCGCGCAAAGACGCTATCGCCGATCACGCCATTATGGCCAACCAGCCCGACGGGGAATACGCTTCAGCCAATCACGAGGACTGCTCGATCTGGCGCTGGGTCGGCCCATCCATCGGCACATCAAAATAAGCCGGCAGGAACCGCGAGCTGAGCGCTGCGAACCTAAAGACCAAACAAATTTCTTGCGAATCTGTTGACGACATGACCCTTCAGAGAGAAAGCTGTTCCGTGGGCAATGCGCGCGACCCATTTGCCATGACAAACGGGCCTGCATTGAGGCTATGAATGGGGCCTCGCAAGAAGGGAAGTACGACCTTGAAAGAGCCGCATCTGATCCTGGGTATTGGTGAACTGCTTTGGGACATACTGCCGCAAACGTCTCAGCGGTCGGCAGGGGTTCTCATTGACGAGTCCGGGACGATTGGCTTACTGGGCGGCGCGCCGGCTAATTTCACGGTCATGGCGGGGCGCCTGGGCAATCATGCGGCAATCCTCAGCCGGATTGGCCGGGACGACCTGGGTCGCAAGGCGGTCGAGTTGCTCGATCCGATGCCCGCCGACACCAGTCATCTGCAAGTCGACGCCGTCCATGAGACCGGCCGCGTCACTGTGGCTCTCAAAGATGGTCAGCCCGAATACATCATCCATCAGCCCGCGGCGTGGGACTCGATGGAACTGTCAGACGAGTGGGTTCAATTGGCCGCCAGGGCTGATGCCATCTGCTTTGGGTCATTGGCGCAGCGAAGCGTCGAGTCACGGCAGACCATTCAGACGCTCGCGGCGCAGACCTCGGCTAAGTGCGTGCGCGTTTTCGATGTGAATCTGCGTCCGCCCTTCTACTCCAGCGAAGTGGTGCAGGAATCCCTCGAACTGGCTTCCGTGGTCAAAATGAACGACACCGAAGTGCCGCAGGTGCTCACCCTCCTGGGATTGCCGATTGAGGGGGAGCCCAACGTAGCCATCCTGCGTCAGAGCGCGGAGCGACTGCTGGGCGAGTTTCCTACGCTGCAAATGGTAGCGATCACGCGCGGCCCGCACGGCAGTCTACTGGTCACCCGCGACGAATGGAATGAGCACCCTGGAATCCGCACGCAGGTCGCCGACACCATCGGCGCCGGGGACGCTTTCACTGCCGCCATGACGCACTACATGCTGCGCGGTGCGGGCCTTGAGACTCTGAACGAAGCCGGCAATCGCTGGGGCGCGTGGGTGGCCTCCCAGTCCGGCGCCATGCCGCCGCTTCCTGACCCCGAGCGCATAGCCATCGCCGCCGCAATCGGGGATTAGCCCGCCAAATCCTTCTCTGCCCAGTCAATGCATACTCTTTTTCGCCCGATTGTATCGACAAATTCTGAACCAATCCGATAATCTTTCACCAGTTTCACTCTCATTCCGGCTGTTTCCGCCGGGCCTGATTTGAAGGGAATCGGATGGCAGGGCCGCGCAAATTCACGAGCAATTTGACTGCCCCGCCGGAGCTAGACCCCGAGCAGCGTGTCACCAAACATCGAAGAGTCTACGACCATCTCCTGGCCGACATCCAGTCAGGCCAACTGAAGCCCGGAGATCGCCTGCCCAGTGAGGCGGAACTCGGTCGCATCTTCGACGCTTCGCGCATCACCGTGGCCAAGGCCGTTTTAGATTTGCAGCGCAGGGGCCTGGTGACGCGTCGCCCCGGAGCCGGCACGCACGTCCAGGGCCAGCATCCCGTCGCGGGACACACCTTCGGCCTTCTGATTCCTGAGTTGGGGCTTACTGAAATCTTCGAGCCCATCTGCCGCGGCATCATGCGCACGTCTTTTGCGCGGCCCGATGCGTTGTTATGGGGGAACGCCTCAACTTCAACCCGCGAAGCTGCCAAAGAGGCCGAGCAGTTGGTGCATTCCTTCATCGCGCAAAAGGTGGCCGGCGTCTTTTTTGCCCCACTTGAATTGAACGACGAAAAAGATTCCACCAACCGCCGCATCGCGCGGGCGCTTGATCGAGCGCAAATCCCCGTCGTGTTGCTGGACCGCTGCTACATGCCCTATCCCGAGCGCTCCGCCCATGACCTGGTTGGTGTGGATAATCGCCGCGCGGGCTATATTGCGACGGCACATCTGCTCGGATTAGGCGCACGGCGTCTGGCTTTCCTCGGTGAAAAACACTCCGCCAACACCGTTGATGCGCGCATCACCGGATTCCATGAGGCTCTGCGCAGCTTTGGCGTGACGCCGGAGCAAGATCCCATTTGGCGAGGCAGCCCAGAGGATGAGTCCTTTGTCCGTAGCATCATTGAGTCCGGCCGCCCCGAAGCCATCGTCTGCGCCAACGACTTGACCGCCGCGCGCCTGATGCAAACGCTGTTGAGTATCGGAGTGCGCATTCCTGAAGACGTACGCATTGTGGGCATGGACGACGTAAAATACGCCGGCCTGCTGCCCGTGCCTCTCACCACGATTCATCAGGACTGTGCCGGCATTGGGGCCGTCGCTATGGCCACCATGCTGGAGCGACTCGAGCATCCTGAACTCCCGATCCGCGATGTGCTGGTTCCGGTCAGGCTGGTGGTGCGGCGCTCCTGCGGCGCGCACCTTGAGCGTTCCAGCCACGAAGCGTGAGGCAAAGGGGTGCCGCGCGTGTTTTAAAGTAGTGAGACCGTGATCATCAACCTTGCCAGGCGCGCGCACGATCATAACTGGGAACTGGATCCAATCACGCGCTCCCTGCTGGACACCGATTTCTACAAGCTGCTCATGCTCCAGTTCATCTGGAAGCATTTCCCCACCACTCGCGCTACGTTCACCTTGCTCAACCGCACCGCGTCCGTGCCGCTGGGCGAGATCGTGAATGTCGACGAGCTGCGCGAGCAGTTGGAAGCCACGCGGAAGTTGCGCTTCCACAAGTCCGAACTGATTTGGCTGGCCGGCAACTCCTTTTATGGCCGCCGCGGCATCTTTGAGTCCGCATTTCTTGAGTGGCTCGAAAACGACTTCAGGCTTTCGGATTTTGAACTCTCCGTCGAAGACCGCCAACTTTCACTCCGTTTTGAAGGCCTGTGGACCCAGAGCACCCTCTGGGAAATCTACGCGCTCTCGGCCATCGACGAGCTCAAGACGCGCGCCAACCTCAAGCGTCTCTCCGAATTCGAGCTCGACATTCTCTATGCGCGCGCCAAGACACGCCTCTGGGAAAAGATGGAACGCCTTCGGGGCATTCCCGGCCTCAACGTAAGCGATTTCGGCACCCGCCGCCGCCACAGCTTCCTTTGGCAGGAGTACGTCGTCAAGGCCATGAGCGACGTGCTCGGACCGGGCTTTGTCGGCAGCTCCAATACTTATCTCGCCTACATGCACGATCTTGAAGCGATCGGCACCAATGCGCACGAGTTGCCGATGGCTATGGCTGCGCTGGCCGACTCCGAAGAAGAAGTGAAATCGGCGCAGTATCGCATGCTTGAGCTGTGGCAGCAAACCTACCAGGGCGAATTGCTCATCATGCTGCCCGACACCTTCGGCACCACCCAGTTCCTGCGCGATGCACCCGATTGGGTCACCCTATGGACAGGCCAGCGCATCGACAGCAAGGATCCGTTTATCGCAGGCGACGAGTACATCCAGTGGCTCGAGCAGCGCGGTTGCGACCCGCGCACCAAGCGGCTGATCGCATCGGACGGCCTCGATGTTGACCTGATCCTCGGCCTGCACGCCTACTTTGGCGGCACGCTCCGCAACGGCGCCACGCCTTTGGACTTCCGGCGCGCCAGCGATTTCAAAGACCGGAGCAAATGGATTCCTGAGCGCCGCATCCGCATCAGCGCCGGATGGGGCACCTATCTCACCAACGATTTTCGCAATTGCAATCCCCTCGGCGACGACAGCTTTGACCCCGTGAGCCTGGTCTGCAAGCTCAGCGAAGTCGATGGGCGCCCCGCCGTCAAGCTATCAGACAACTACTCGAAAGCCATGGGACCGCCAGCCGAGATCGAGCGCTATCGCAAGATCTTCGGGGTGGCAGGGGTCGCGGACGTGCCCGTTACGGTATAGCGACAGCCCTCGCCGAATATCTCCAGCCATGGCATGCTGCGGATAAGTCCGATTTTTTTGAAGGGGTACGCCTTCAGTTGTGCCGCAAATGCAAGAACGAACCGTGGCGTTAGCCGCTGAGGGATGTCTTTAGGCTCTAATCCCGGTCATTAGCCTGTTTCTGAGACAGCCGCGCAACCCTTCCCGCAAGAATATCGCGCAAAAAACAACCCCGGCATAAAGCCGGGGCGGTTGGACGGAAGTCGGATTAGCTTAGGCTTTCGCCGTGCGCTCCACTTCCTTCAGACGCGCAGCCTTGCCGCGCAGTCCGCGAATGTAGAACAGCTTGGCGCGACGCACCTTGTAGCTGCGGATCTTCTCGATCTTGTCGACGACCTTGGAATTGAACGGGAAAATGCGCTCCACGCCCTGGCCAAAGCTCATCTTGCGCACCGTAAAGGTGCCCTGCGGTCCATTGTTGATGGAGATGACGAGGCCTTCAAACGCCTGCAAGCGTTCTTTATCGCCTTCCTTGATCTTCACATGGACGCGAATCTGGTCGCCCGGCACGAACGCCGGCAAATCGGTGCGCTTCAGCTTGTCGGCCAGGCGCTGCATTACTGGATGAATAGACATGGTAGTTTCCTGCTGATGAACTCAGAGTCTTAAGTTTATCAGAGAACGTCATTTCGTGCCTAATCTGACGTTTGCTCAGCCTTTGCGCTATAGTGCCGCTCATGGATGAAAAACGCGCACTCCTTCGCCACACCGTTGCCGCGCTGGCCTACCGCGCCGCACGCGCACTTGAGAACTCGCCGGAGTCCTTTGCAACCTTCGATGGCGCCGGCCGCCAGCCCGCGCAAATCCTGGCCCACATGGGCGACCTTTTTGACTGGGCTCTCAGCATTTCCGAGGGAAACCAACGCTGGCACATTTCCAATCCCCTCGATTGGGCCAGCGAGCAACAGCGATTCTTTGCCACCCTTCGGGCCTTCGATGCCTATCTCGCTTCCGGCGAGCCGCTTCATGCCCCGATCGAGCAGTTGTTTCAGGGCCCCGTCGCCGATGCTCTCACGCACGTAGGACAACTCGCGATGCTTCGGCGCCTGGCTGCCTGTCCCACCTGCGGCGAGAATTTTTTCGTAGCCACCATCACCGTGGGCCGGGTAGGTGCCGACCAGGCCGCTGCAGTTCAGCCGTTTCGTTGAAGGCGTTGGAGAGGGAAACAATCAATCAGCGAAGGAACGGTATATAGGCCGGCGTCGTCGCCTTATACCGCTCGAATTCTTCGCCGAATCGTTCGGCCAGCAATCGCTCCTCCGCGCTAACGCGAATCTCGGTTCCAATCAGGAAGAAAATCACTCCGGCTACCAGTAGTGGCCACCATGTCTTTGCAAGCCCCGTCGCCAGTAGCATCCCCAGCATCGACGCGTAAATCGGATTGCGCACCCATCGGTACGGTCCTGTCGTGATCAGCTTGTGATCCTCGCTGAGTGCCGCTTCAAATCGCCACTGCTTATCCAGGTGCCGTGTCGCCATCCACGCCAGCGCCACCGACGGTGGCCCTAAAATCATCGAAGCGATCAGCGACGCAGGCGACTTCTCAAAACTTACTGGCCGCACGAACGCCCAGATACACGCAAAACCCAGCATCACCAGCAGAATTCCCCAGCGCGACGACGGTGCCCGCACTGCCTTCTTCTGCCCGGCCGCCCGCTTCTGCGGACGTACAAAAGCGAGCGACCACAGAATCCAGCAGAGTCCGAGTTCAACGTAAGCGGCAATGGTCAGCATGACCGGGTCCTTTCATTCGCCTCGTGCGCGTATCGACTCCAGCAGACGACGGTCCTCTACACTTAGCGCAGCCCCTTCGAGCAGATCGGGGCGATTGGCCAGAGTCTTGCGTAGCTGCTGTTCGCGTCGCCAGCGGCGTATCTGCTGGTGGTCTCCGTTCAGCAGCACTTCCGGCGCGGCAAGCCCACCAAACTCCGCCGGCCGCGTGTAATGCGGGTAATCCAACAATCCTCCCGCACCGTGCTGCGAGCGCGGAACCCCCTCCGTGTCGCTGGTGATCTCCGCATCGGCCACGCCAAAGCTCTCAAATTCACCTGAAGCTTCATTGCCCAACACGCCGGGCACCAGCCGCATCACCGCATCCAACACCACCGCCGCGGCCAGTTCCCCTCCGCTCAGCACATAATCCCCAATGGAAAGCTCCATATCGCAATAAAGCTGATTGATGCGCTCGTCCACACCCTCATACCGCCCGCAAATCATCACTACTCGCTCCAGTTTCGCCAGTTCTCGCGCCACCGTCTGCGTAAACGGCCGCCCCTGCGCCGAAAGCAGAATCACGCACGTCCCGCTCACCGCGAAAGCAGGACTATCTGAATCGGCCGTCAAACTGGGTGCCCCATCCTTTCCGCTTGTTTCTGCGGAAAGGGTGGGAGACGAGGCTGCCTCATGCGTCGAGCCTCGCGATGCTTTTGCCCCAACCCCCAACGACTCCAGCGCCTCGGCCAGCGGTCCTGGCTTCAGCACCATGCCCTCGCCGCCGCCAAACGGCCGGTCATCCACGGTGCGATGCCGGTCATGCGTGAAGGCGCGCAGATCGTGCACTCCCACCTTCACCAGCCCCTCGGCCTGCGCGCGCCGCACAATGCCGTGCTCAAAAATTCCCGCAAAAAATTCCGGAAAGATGGTGATGATTTCAAACCGCATAGGGATCACTCTTCATCATTATGCAGGGCGATCACCGAAGAGTTCATTGCAATGTGCTTTAATGTTGGCCAACTATCATGGCTGACATTGAGTCGCTCTTAAACCGATGGCAAACCGCCGGTGTCCTCGACCCGGAAATGGCCAGTCGCATCCGCGCCTTCGAGTCGGAGCGGAACAGCCACTCTGCGCAACGTTCCACTCGGTTGGGCTGGCAGGGAACTATCGCGCTGATTCTTGGCGCCATCCTGCTGGCATGCGGAGTAGTGCTGTTTGTCTCCGCCCATTGGGACGAGATAAGCCCCGGCGCTCGCTACGCTCTTGTCATGGTCATGGTCGCCGTCTTTCACCTGGGCGGGGCGGCAACACGAGAGAGGTTCCGAGGCCTCTCCACTGCGCTGCATGCCGTGGGCACGATCTCCACAGGCGCGGCCATTGCGCTCGTCGGGCAGATCTTCAATATCCAGGAGCATTGGCCCGCGGCCATTCTGCTCTGGGCCATCGCCGCCCTTGCAGGCTGGGCGCTACTGCAGGATGAAGCGCAGCAAACGCTCACCTTTCTGTTGTTTCCCGCGTGGATCTTCTCTGAATTCTCTTTTGCGGCCGAAGGCTACATCGGCCAGGACGTCTACCTCGGCCGATTCCTGATCGTGTGGGGCGTACTATACCTCACCGTCTTTCTCGGCTCAAAGCACAAGATCGTTCAGGGCATTCTCTTCACCGCCGCAGCCATTTCTACCCTGGTCGCAATCTTTCTGATGGTGGAAAGCTGGCGTTCCTGGTCCGGCAACCAGACCTTCCTGCCCCTTCACACCCGGGTCTGGGGTTGGATCGGCATAACCGCGCTCCCACTGTGCTTCGCGTTCTTCCGTCCCCGCAAGAGCCTGCTTCCAGTGACTGTGGCAATTGTCCTGTCGCTCGCGCTTCCCTGGTGCAGTCGCACCTGGAAGGAGTACTACAACTACGGCACTGCCCGCGGCTCCTACAGCCGCACCGAGCCCATCTTTGCCGCCCACGCGCTGGTAGCTGCATTTTGCATGTTCCTCATCTGGTGGGGAGTGCGCCAGTCGAGCAAAGCCCTGGTCAACCTGGGCATCGTCGGTTTCGCCATCACCGCGATCTGGTTCTACTTCAGCGACATCTTCGACAAGGTTGGCCGCTCACTGGGCCTCATCGGCATCGGAGTACTCTTCCTCGTCGGTGGCTGGGCGCTTGAGAAGATGCGTCGCGGCCTCTTGACCCGCATGGATTCGCCCGCGGCAGTTCTCGAGGAGGCGGAATGAAACTGGCCGGACTCAATGTCTCCGCGAAGTCCATCACTCTGCTTGTGATTCAGTTGGTGCTGGTTTCGTCCATTGCCGTCAAATATTTCTATCAGCGCTCGACTTGCCCCCGTGTCTGGACCCGGACCATCGCCTTCGATCCCGAACTGGTCATGCGCGGCCGCTACCTGAGCACGCAGCTCATGGTCGATGGCTGCCAAAGCACGCTGCCCTCGGCCAAACAGGCCACTTTCCCGCGCAATATCAATGGTGTTCCTGAAGGCTCAAAGTACGCGATTGCCGCGCCGCAGGCCGTTCATTTCCCGGCAAAGCTAGCCGTCCAAAACAACAAACTCGTGGCGATACGCCTTCCGGAAAGCGACGAGAATCCGGTCGGCCAGTGGGTCGCCGCCTGGCCAAAGGTTTCCTGCGAAGACCTGCGCCTCGATGAGCCTGTCAACTTCTACATCCCCGAGCACGCGCAAAGCCCGCTCCCCCTCAAGAGCGGCGATGAACTGTGGATAGAAATCACCGTCCCGCCCAAAGGGCCGCCTCGTCCAATCCAACTTGCGCTCAAACAGAATGGGGCGTGGAAGCCGCTCTCGTTTCAGTAGGCGAATCATCCAGCCCACATCCTGCCGGGATGGATGTCAATGGGGTAACCCATCACGGATTACCAATTCTCCAAAATGGAGAATTATTTATACTGATTGTGCCGCAACATTTCGCAGATTAGTTCGGCATGCTACAAGGTATGTTATTTGTGAAATTAGAGTTAAAGAGCATGCAACAGAGGTAACATGTCTATAGCACTTTAGTGACACAAGTCACTTCAGTTTTTCTCCGTTTGGCCGATCCTCTACTTAAGCCAAAAAACAGATTTGGCAATTGGACCGGGCGCGCTGAAACATGGCGCGCACCGAGAAGGCGGAGTGCGTGTTTAGACTTTCGGGGCTCAATAGACTTAAGGTTCTCTCTTTATCGGCCAATAAATTCAACGGATTCGATTCAACCTCATTCAATCGGGCTTTCAGGCTCAACTACTCGCGCATGGCGCTGTTGGCGGTCATTGTTTCGTGCCTGCCGGTCGCCATGTTCGCATCCAAGGCTGCCACCACGCCGACGCTTGGTCTCAGTACGACCGCCATCAGCTATGGCAACGTAATCGTAGGGCAAACAGCTTCTCAGCCTGTGGTGCTGACCTCCACGGGTACGGCTCCAGTCACTATCTCCGGCATCTCGATTGTCGGATCTCTTTTCACGGCATCCGGAATTTCTACTCCTTTGACGCTGAATCCTGGGCAGAGTGCGACGTTGACCATGACGTTCACATCTCCTCACGTCAGTTCTTTCACCGGCGTACTCACCATCACGAGCAACTCCTCCACCAACCCCACTGCAGTCGTCAATATGAGCGCCTCAGGCGTGGCGGGCACATCGACACTTGGCCTCAGCACTACCAACATCAGCTTCGGCAATGTGACGGTAGGGCAGGCTGCCTCTCAGCCGGTAGTGTTGACCTCAACGGGTACAGCTCCAGTCACGATCTCCGGCATCTCGATCGCCGGATCTCTCTTCACGGCATCCGGAATTACGACTCCCTTGACGCTGAATCCTGGCCAGAGTGCGACGTTGACCATGACGTTCACATCTCCTCACGTCAGCTCGTTCACCGGCATACTGACGATCACCAGCAACTCTTCCACCAACCCTACGGCAACGGTTAATATGAGCGGCTCAGGCGTGGCGGCGACGGGAACCTTAAGCGCACTGACCTGCGGCACTGGGGCCTTTACAGGTGCCGGAGCGGATGCATGCACGGTAACGCTAAGCGCTCCGGCGGGTAGCAGCGGGCTGAGCGTAGGGCTTTCCAGCAGCAGCACGTCGGTCACCGTGCCGTCCTCGGTGACGGTGGCTGCCAATGCGACCAGCGCCGGATTCACGGCGACTGTTGCATCGGTCAGTTCTGCGCAGGCAGTCACGCTGACGGCCGCAGCGGGCACGGTCTCCAAAACCTTCCCTGTGCAACTGAACGCCGCCACGCCCACACTTGGCCTCAGCACAACAACCATCAGCTATGGCAACGTGACGGTAGGTCAAACGGCCTCGCAGCCGGTTATCTTGACCTCAACCGGCACGGCACCGGTCACCATCTCCGGCATCTCGATTGCGGGCTCTCTCTTCACGGCTTCCGGGGTCACGGCTCCGTTAACGCTGAATCCTGGTCAGAGTGCGACGTTGACGATGACGTTCACATCGCCCCACGTCAGCTCCTTCACCGGCGTACTGACCATCACCAGTAACTCCTCCACCAACCCCACGGCGGTGGTCAATATGAGCGGCTCCGGAGTGGCGGCGGCAGGAACATTAAGCGCACTCTCCTGCGTTACCGGATCCTTCACGGGAGCTGGGACGGATGCCTGCACAGTAATGCTGAATGCCCCGGCGGGCAGCAGCGGCCTGAGCGTCGCCCTTTCCAGCAGCAGCACTTCGGTCGTAGTGCCGTCCTCAGTCACGGTGCCGGCCAACGCCACCAGCGCCGCCTTTACGGCGACAGTCTCTTCGGTCACATCCGCCCAGGCAGTCACGCTAACGGCCGTTGCCGGCACAATCTCCAAAACCTTTGCTTTGCAATTGAGTGTTGGAACTTCCACTCTCAGCGTCAACGCAACCAGCGTCGGCTTCGGCAACGTTTTTCTGAACTCGCCCGCAACGCAGTCAATCACTCTCACATCAACGGGCACGGCCTCCGTGACCATTAGCTCGGGCACGATCACGGGCACTGGTTTTATCATGTCCGGCATCGCCTTCCCGCTTACCCTCAATGCGGGTCAGATGGCTACGCTGAATATCCAGTTTGATCCAACCACAACCGGAGCGGCGGCAGGGCAGGTCAAGATTGTCAGCAACTCCTCCACCAATCCCACCTCGGTCATCAGTCTCAGTGGCACCGGGGAAGTTCACGAAGTGAGTCTCAGCTGGCAGGCACCCATTTGCCCCAAGGATCCGGCCGTCGGATATCACGTCTATCGTGCAACTGGCGGTGGCACCGGGTATCAGCTTTTAAATTCCCTGGCCCAACTCACATACGTCGATACCACTGCAGTCAGCGGTCAATCCTACAATTACGTAGTCAAGGCAGTCGATGCCTCTGGAGTCGAGAGCGTTCCGTCCAACACAACCAGCGTGACCATTCCGTAACCGCGTTCGAGGTGGCGTGTTACAGAGTCTCTGTGGGGCCGGCGGTGCGCAAACCAGCGCACGGCTTGCCGGCCGCGCGGACCTTTCCGAACACGGTTTTTCCTATCTAATCTTTGAATTTGAAAACTAAGCTTCGTCCGCTGCGTTTAGATCCACCAGCCCATCGGGCAGTTCCATCTCCACGCGCCTGCCCCCGACGTCCACTCGGCGCAAGTAGCTCCTCGCGAACGGAACAAGCACTTCGCCTGTTGCGCCCCGCACCACCAGCAGCGCCACCGGCCCCGCGGTCCGATCTACGTCCTGAATCTTGCCAATCTCGGCAGGATCCGCCCCGCCTATGTCCACCAGCGTACAGCCGATCAGGTCGCCAATGTAAACCTCGTCTTCGGCGAGTTTCGCCCGCTCCGCAAGCGGAATCGCCACGACCAGCCCAGCCAGTTCCTCTGCCGCCGAGATCGAATCGACCCCGGCAAAATGCAGGACAACGCCCCCCTTGTGCAGCCAATGCCCGATCAGTTCCACGGCGCGCGGAGCGGTATTCGTCTTGACGGCCGCAGATTTGACGGCGCCCGCACCGGAGGTGCTGCCGCGGAGCAGCCAAAGCTGCCGCCGTTCAGCAAATTTTTCAGGAAAATCAGTCAGAATGTCGGCGAAGACCTCGCCCTTGCGCCCCTGCGGACGGCGAATGAGAGCCAGCCACACCCACTGTTCAGCCGTTTCAGGTGCGGTCATTGCTGCCTCCGGCGACGTGCCGGCGGGCCTGTTCCGGCCGTTCTAGCCTTCGTCGTCCTCTTCCAGGATGTCGAGCGTGTAGCGGTGATGCAGCTTCATGCTCACCGCGCCTAGAATGGTGCGTACCGAGCGGGCAGTACGTCCCTGTTTGCCGATGACCTTGCCTACATCCTGTGGCGCAACCCGGAGCCGCAGGACCGTGTTTTCATCCCGGCTCACAGTCTGTACCTCTACGGATTCCGGTTCATCCACCAAGGCCCGCGCAATCTCGCGGACCAATTCATCTACTGCCACCATATCGACTTGGGTCATGCACTTGCCTCTGACCGTATGCGTCCAAGAAGAAACGTCTTGGAGCGATGCGCGAATAGTAGCACACGCGCCCGCCGCCGTCAGTATCGGCTGGTCAAGTATGCATCAACGACGCGGATCGCAGAGACCCGTTGATCACTAGGCGACCGCTGGCTCGGCAACCGCGGCAGGATGCGTCTCGACCAGCTTGGCGACCCTGGGCGAAAGTTGAGCTCCCACACCGCGCCAGTAGGCGATGCGCTCGTGCTTCAGGTCCACCGAGGCCGGGTTGGTGCGCGGGTTATAGGTGCCGACCACTTCAATCGAACGGCCATTGCGGGCGCGGTCCTTCTCAATGACCACGATGCGGTAGTAGGGCTGCTTGCGGGCGCCAACGCGCGCCAAACGAATCATCACCACGGCGATACGGTTCCTTTCAAAATCCAATGCTCTGTTGCGGTCTTTGGGAGTCATCCCGGCCGGTGCGAACCCTGGGTCCCCACAGGATCGGTCTTCGTCCGTGGGTGGAAAAGCGCCAGCCAAATAAAGGGCCAGGCGATTGCGCCCAGCCTCGCAAGACTCAACACCTAAGTATCGCCGAAACCGGGCCGCGGAGCAAGTTTTGCGCTGACAACAGGTTTCCCCTCGGGCGACCCGGTCATCTAAATCCGTGTGGCCCCATCCGGCCGCGGCGAGGCATACTTAATAGCGTAAGCTCAAAAATCTCACCTTTGCGGGGCGGCACACGCCATGTGGCCATTCAATGGGAAGAAGGTGCTAAAGCCGGAAAATCTGCCGATCGGCGAAAACTGGCAGGTTGCAGAAGGGGACCACGAAGGCAACCCCATGTTTGTACGTACCAATGCCGCCTATCGCGGTTTCAAAGGCGTCGAGGGCTATGCGCACCAGGTCGGGATCGCCGTGCCCCTGCTCGACCCGGAGCCGTCGGGGCTGCCTTCCACCATTGAGAATGCTGAATTGAGCACCATTGAAGACAATCTTTGCGGCCTGTTGCAGACTGCCAACGAATCCATCTTCGTCGCCGCCATCACCACGAGCGGCATGCGCGAATTTGTTTTCTATACCCGCGATCCCGAGCAGGTGAAGCAGAAAGTCGAGCAGGCACGCAGCCACATCCAGAACCATCAGATTCAGCTCATGATTCAGCCTGACAGTGAATGGAATATCTATGCGCGCCTGATCTGACGCTACGGTTTAATGCCCTTTCGTAACCGCCTGTTAAGCGTCACGCTTCGACTTCCAGCCGCCGCCGCTCGCTGGGCAGATACAAGTCCTCCCGCGTGAGCGGAAGTCCGCTGTTTCCCCGGTCAGACCGGCTCAGCAAGAGCTGGTACACACCGATATCTCCCCTGCGAAACGCCACCGCAGATCCCGCCATGTACAACAGCCAGATCCGGTACGTCACTTTCGACACGTGTTTCAATAGCGCGTCGGCGTTGCGGCTTAACCCCTCCACCCACCGCCGCAAGGTCAATTCGTAGTGTTCGCGCAGATTCTCCACATCGCGCACTTCAAAGCCCTGCGACTCGGCGGCCCTGACCTGTTCCGCGAGCGTGACCAGCCGCCCGTCCGGAAACACGAATCGGTCGATGAAGGAACTCTGCCGCGCTGCCGAAAGGGGAGATCGCGCGATTCCGTGATTGAGGAACAGACCGCCCGGCCGCAGAAGCCGGTGCGCAATCCCGAAGTAGAGCGGAAGGTTTTTCAGCCCCACATGTTCGAACATGCCAACGCTGGCAATCTTGTCGAAGGTTTCGTCCGCGGCTTCCAGTTCGCGATAGTCGCGCAGTTGCACCATGCAATTGCGCTCCAGGCGCGCAGCCTCAATTCGCCTTCTTGCCATCACGGCCTGCTCCCGGCTCAGTGTGATTCCCTCTGCGTGCGCCCGGCACTCGCAGGCCGCATACAGGGGAAGGCTTCCCCAACCGCAGCCAATGTCAAGAAACCGCTCGCCAGGGCGCAGCCGCAGCTTGTGGCAAATATGCTCGAGCTTTTGCTTCTGGGCCTCGTCGAGCGGATCCTCTGCACTGCGAAAGTAGGCGCAGGAGTACGCCAGCGAATTGCCCAGCCACGGCTCGAAAAACCCGACAGGCTGATCATAGTGATATGCAATCGAGGCCCGGTCGCGGCTCTGGGAGTTCACCGTGCCGAATTTAAGCCACCGCCCAATCCCCATGAAGCTGCGTCCCAGCTTCTCCACGAGCCGCTGGCGCAATGACCGCGGACGATGCAGCAGGTGCTCCACAATCGAGAACACCGAGAAAAGATCTCCCTCGACGTCCAGATCTCCATGTATGAACGCTTCGCCCAGCGAAATTTCATTGGGCTCGGCGATCAGCGACGCCAGGGCATTCGGATTTTCGACTACAAGCGTGCACGCCGGACTCGCGTCGGTCCGCGAAGACCAGCGACTTCCATCCCATAGCCGGATCCCAAATACGGGCCCTTTGTACCCGTCAAAAACCAAGTTGAATGCTGCGGTCTTTTGTGTCTGGATGAGATCGGCCATTGCTCTGAATTCCTTTCCCTGTGGAATGGCGCGCAGACGCGTGTCCCAACGGCATCAAGGAACAACAAGCAGCTAAAATGTGACCCCTGGGTGAGACAGCGGCATCGCGAATTGGCTGGCACCGAGCCAGTTGGCGATGCACTGCTAAGTGGGATGACGGTTTTTCGTGCTTGGTTTGTCTCGATGGCTTCGTTTCACCTGCGAAACGCTTAGTCCATCTGCGCCGGGAACAGGAATTTCAGCATCGGGCGAACGCGGGTAGCCCAGCTTGCTTCATCGTGGGTTCCCCCCGCAACGCGCTCAAAGTGCATCGTCTCGCCCTGCCGCCAGCCGTTGGCGACCAGCCGCCTGGCCAGGTGTTCGGTGTCGCGCAGAGTGCGAGTACCCTCCCGGTCGCCCACATCAAGCCAAAGCCGCGGCCTTTCCCATATCTCCGGAGCGCGCTCATTCAGATACCCCAGGATGCTCTTGTGATTCCACCAGACGCTGGGCGATAACGCGGCCAGCTTGCCGAACTTCTCCGGGTGGCGCAGTCCCAGGTACAAGGTAACCAGCCCGCCCAGGGACGAACCGCCGATCCCAGTCCCTTCGCGATCCTGCCGAACGCGATAGTGCGCTGCGACCCAGGGCATCAACTCGCGCGTCACCATCAGACCGTAGTCTTCCGCCTCCCCGCCGCCCATCTGCACGCTGCGCTCGTGGGTGTACTCCGCCAGCCGCCGGTTGCCGGTGTTGTAGATGCCTACAATCACCAGCGGCTCCACTTCGCCTGCCGCGATGGCCGCATCCGCATGTTCGCGCACCTGCCACGTGCGCCCTTTGATGAACGAGGTTTCCCCGTCGAAGAGATTTTGCCCGTCATGCAGGTACAGCACCGGGTAACGCCGCTCCGGCTCACGCTCATAGGCCGGCGGCGTGTAGACAATCAGGTCGCGTTTTTCAGGCAGATAGTTGCTGGCCAGTTCGTGATGCAGGTGAAGCCGACGATGCCCTGCGGCATTGCCTTCCGGCATGGACACGTGTGCCTCTGCGCTCGCTTCTGACTCCGGATTCAATCTTCGCGGCCCTTATCCTGCGCCGGATCGTGGGCAGGCGCCAATGGCCCTGAAAACACAGCAACCCGTGGCTGTTACAGTATCAAGAAAACCGCGCTTCTCCAAAAGGTGGAAGGGAACGGAACAGGTGGGAAGGGAATTGACTGGGAGCCCCACTTTTAGATACCCATGAACCGTGAATACCATAAGTGGCATTCCCCTCGCCTCGGCCGCGACATGGAACTGCTCGTCTTCGGCCACGCCGGTCTGCCGGTCCTTGTCTTTCCCACCTCCGGCGGACGCTTCTACGAGTTTGAAGACCGCGGCTTGATCGGCGCCCTCTCCGGCAAAATCGATGGCGGCCACCTGCAGATCTACTGCGTCGACTCGGTCGACATGGAAAGCTGGTACAACCGCAACGTGCCCCCACGCTGGCGCATCGCCCGCCATGTCCAATATGAGGATTACCTCATCCACGAAGTCGTGCCCCTGGTTCGCCTCAAGAACCAGAATCCCCACTTTGTTTCGCTCGGCTGCAGCTTCGGCGGCTATCATGCGGTGAACATCGCCCTGCGTCACCCCGACCTCTTTACGGGAATGTTGTCAATGTCCGGCGCCTTCGATCTTTCCAACTTCCTCCACGGCTACTACGACCAGGACTGCTACTTCAACCTGCCCACGCACTACCTGCCCAACCTGGGTGACCCCTGGTTCTTCGATCGCTATCGGCGGAACAGCTACGTGCTCGCCACCGGTTGGGACGATCAGTGCCTCGGTCAGAACCAGAACCTCGACCGCATCATGAGCAACAGGGGCATCCCTCACAAGCTCTATATATGGGACTCCTACAACGCGCACGACTGGCCCACATGGGAGCGCATGGTGCGGGAGTACCTGTGAAGAGCAGGGAACAGGGGTCGGGGAATGGGGATTGGCAGTACGGTTGGCCAACTCCACTAACCCCGCTAACTTAACCCCTCGAACTCCGCTACACTACCCCCATGAGCGAACTCAATCCTTACGCTAAATTCCTCGACGGACGTCCGCTTGAAGTGATCCTCGCCTCGACCCCTTCAACGCTTTCGGGACTCATCAAGATGATCGGACCGGAGAAAGTCACGACTTCGCCTGCACCCGGCAAATGGAGCCCCGCCGAAATCGCCTCGCATCTCGCCGACTGCGAACTAGCCTTCGGCTTCCGTCTGCGCCAGACGCTTGCCGAAGATCATCACGTCATCCAGCCCTTCGATCAGGAAAAATGGGCAGCCGCTTATCCGCGAATCCCGGCCGCGCAGGCTCTCGCCACATTCGCCGCCCTGCGCAACTGGAACCTGCTCCTCATCGAGAACGCTTTGCCCGGCGCCGCCGACAAGTCCGTGTCGCACCCCGAGCGCGGCGCCATGACCTTCAAGACCATCGTAGAAACTATGGCCGGCCATGACCTCAACCACCTGGCCCAACTCAAAAAGTTCACGTAGTTCGTGCCGCCCTCCGCACCGCTCTTCATAGCGATGCCGTGCGACGATCACGGAATACCGATCAGCAGACCGCCGCTCATGCCGACGGATTGCTGGTGGCCTCCAGCAAAGCTGTAGTCATAAGCGGGTTCAACGAACCAGCCAAAGCGGTGTCTCCCGTTCGGCCAATACATAAAGTCTCCCGCCACCTCACCGGCGAGCGAGTTGGTCACTTGTCGATTCTGCCTGAGATGGACCCATTCGGGACCGACCCCTAGCATGAACTCAGCCTTCCTCGATAGGGTCCACGGTTTTTTGAAGAGCAGGTCAGTATCCCATTCCGTTGAGTTACGAGTGTAGAAGGGTGACACGCCTGCCTCAATCTCCAGCCAGTTCTCTATAGGCGTCACTTCCGCCGCAAGATTCGGTGCGAATGTCGCTGCGCCTCCACTGAGATTCCAGCTTGTCGCGGCGCCCAGCTCAACGATCGCTATGGGGTCTTTATCCTGAACGACCTCTTGCGAATGGCCTGAGGACACATTGGCGGAAAGCTGGCCCTGAGCAGACAGACAAAAAAAAGGGAAAAGGCACACTCCAGTGAGCCGGAAAATGTTCGGGCGCATCGACGTCGCCAGAGCGAGTCGTGCCCTCCACTCCTTGGAGATACCCATAGATAGAAAATATACAAGGTAAGAGAAAATTGTGATTCCGCTTCGGCGAAAACTTGAGGCTGCTATCGAATTCCGATCGAAATTACAGGACACCGACCAATTGATCTCGCCCTTGGGTCTGCCCCGTCATCGCAAACTGAATCACCCGCGCCGTTGCATCCTCATCTTCGCACGATGAAATCATCAGGTCGTAGAGGTGTGGGTTGCACCAGCTTTTGCCAAAGTACTGCTGCAGATATTTCGCGCGCTCTCCATCCACGGTGCGGATGCGTTCTTCGATGTTCGTGCCCTTCGGCAGGCGCGTGCGCAAGCGCAGCAGTCGCTCCTTCAGAGGCGCATAGACAAAGACGTGATAAACGTCCGCCTTGTGCTGCAAAACGCACTGCGAAGCGCGACCCACGATGACGCAGTTGCCCTCCGTCCATGCCTGCTCAAGGATCTTTTGCGTAATCTTCACCATCTGCTCTGCGTCAAAGAAGGTTCCGTCGCGCAACTCCAACCCTGCAGCTAAAGCGGCGCTTCGCATCGCCTGCTGATTGAGCCGCCGCAACCACGAGTCCACGTGTTCATCGTAGTGCTGCACCACGTCCGCATCCACGTGAGCGGAATAGGCGATCGCATCGATGATGTTTCGATCCAGCAGCTTCCATCCCAGCCACTTGGCAATCGTCTGCGCGATCCGTCCGCCGCCGCTTCCAAATTCCCTGTTGATCGTCAATACCCGGTATGCCACACGCTCCTCCCGCTTACCGACGATGCCACTTTACTCCCGGCACGCCGTCCTTTGCAGTGGCGGGGGACACAGCAGGAAGACCGGCCGAGGGCCAGCCGTCGCGTGCCATCTTCGTCATAGGTAAAATGCTCTGGCAAATCCAGCGCCTACCGTAAACTAATCACAAGACTTGGCGCGGCGTTGCGCGTCTGCGGGTTACCCGCACAATGCACGGAGGTTGCGGAATGAAGAAGATCGGCGTCTTGTTCGGCATGGAGAACAGCTTTCCCGGAGCGCTCGTCGAGCACATCAATGCCCGCAATATCGACGGCATTCAGGCCGAGTTTGTTGAGACCGGCGCCGTGCATCTCGGCAAAACTCCGCGCTACTCCGTCATCCTGGACCGCATCTCGCACGACATTCCGTTCTATCGCGCCTATCTGAAGCACGCCGCTCTCAACGGAACCATCATCATCAACAATCCATTCTGGTGGTCCGCCGACGACAAGTTTTTCAACTACTCGCTGGCTGAAAAATTGGGCGTGGCCGTGCCTCCCACCGTCATCCTGCCCCACAAGCAGCATCCCGA
Organism: uncultured Acidobacteriaceae bacterium; assembly: GCA_963800145.1. Taxonomy (GTDB): domain Bacteria; phylum Acidobacteriota; class Terriglobia; order Terriglobales; family Acidobacteriaceae; genus Telmatobacter. The sequence goes on from CAWCZX010000003.1 coordinate 2,819,964, forward strand.
GGGCACCACCGACCGCTCCATGCGCAATCTCGAATATCCGCTCGACTGGGATGCCGTCTTCGCTTACATCGGCGAGCACGGCTTCATGAAGCCGGTCGATGGCGGCGGCTGGCGCGACGTCCATCACATCCACAATCGCGACGAGTTCTTCAAAGCCTACGACCAGTCGCGCGACCTGTGCATGATGTTTCAGAAAGCCGTCGATTTCAAAGAATATTTCCGCTGCTACGTCGTGGGGCAGAAGAAGGTCCACATCATGCCCTATGACCCGCGGCGTCCCCACGCCGAGCGCTATCTGCAGGACCCGCCGGCTTACCCGCGCAGCCTTCTCCGCCGTGTGCAGCACGATGCACTTGTCCTCTGCCGCGCCCTCGGCTACGACCTCAACACCGTTGAATTCGCTGTTGAAAACGGTATCCCCTACGCCATCGACTTCATGAATCCCGCGCCCGACGCCGACCTGCACTCCGTCGGCCAGGCCAACTTTGATTGGATCGTCAAGGAAGTTGCGGACCTCGCCATCGCCAAAGCAAAGCTCGCACCCAACGTGCTCGAACTCCGCTGGTCCGCCTTCCTCGGCGCTGATCCTGCCCCGTGGAAAGCACCCAAATCGGCAAAGAGGAAACCCGCCGCGAAAAAGAAGACTTCCGGGAAGAAAGCCGCCAAAACCTTGCCCGCCGAAGCGTAAACCACCTCGGGTCCAAAGCGGCGTCAGCCCCACCGCAGGTGGCGCAGGTTGCAGTCACGCGATCTTCCGAAAGGTCAGATTGTAGCGGTACGGTCCGGTCAGCGGATGACTGCCTGGCTTCAGCGGCTGCACGCCGTGGAAGCGCATGCGCGAAGGGCCGCCCCACACAATCACATCGCCATGCTCCAGCAGAATCCGCTTCGGCTTGTCGGTCCGCTCGAAACCGCCCAGCAAAAAAATGCACTCCAGCCCCAGCGAGATGGACACGATGGGCTGGTTCAAATCGAATTCGTGCCGGTCCTGATGAAGGCCCAGCTTTGTGCCTGCCTGGTAGCGATTGATGTGGCACATATCCGGCTGAAAATGTGGGAAACCCGCGCGAACCGCACAGCGAAGGGAGAAATCGTTAAGCAGCCGCGGAATCGGCGGCCACATGCGCGCCCGATGCGGCTTGTCGGGGTTCGCAGAGTCCCATCGGCGAGCGAACGCGCGCTCCGTACCGCAATCCGTCACCATCACCGACATCGGCAGCCCGCTTGGCGTGGCGGCATGATGCAGCGGCGCGGCCGCGACGATGGTCTCCAGCGCAGCGAAAAACGCGGCATCCTCCGGCAGAGCGAGGCCGCGCATCAACACCGCTCCGGGAAAGAGCTCCTCATGTGTAGGTTCAGCGGCAAGTTGGGAAAAGAGATTCATCGCCTACACTCGCATCTTACCGCAGAAGGCGAACAAAAAGCGAACAATATTTATGGCCAATAACTCGTTGTATTTGTTCAGTTTAAACGGAATTATGGCGAATGCATGGCGAAAGCAAACATGGCTTTTTTTGCCGCGGGCTTCATCGGGCCGATTGCATGGATTGGGCTGCACGCGGTTGGCGATCTTCGAGAGGCGGAGAAGAGAGGCGTGCACCGGAGGCGCCGATTGATTCGTCGGGTCGTCGATCACTTTGCCTTTCATTGTCCAGGGTCTCGATCTGCTTCAATTGTGCGCCAACGCGAGAATTAACACGCAAATCCGGGCTTGGTTTTTTCATCGTGGAGTGAAGTAGTTGCGGGCAGGTTCGGCGGCGAGGCGGTTGACAAGCCGTTGAGGTGAACCCCTGGGTGCGACAGCTGCGGTTGAAAAACAACTCCAGATCCTTCGACTCCTGCGCTACGTTTCGGTCGCTCAGGGTGACAACTCATCGAGATTGTGCCCCTGTTTGATATTGAGTGGGGTGGAAGACTAGATCGGGCCACTCGTTGACTGATCCCTGCTCCTTGAACCCTGACCCCTGACATACAATTGCCGCAACGCGTCCCCCAGGAGCCGTCCATGCGTCCATCCTTCTCGCTCGGCATTGAAGAGGAATACCAGACCATCGATCCGGTCACGCGCGACCTCCGTTCTCATATCGAGACCGAAATGCTGTCAGTGGGCAAGATGCGCCTCCAGGAACGCGTCAAGGCCGAGATGCACACCTCGGTGGTCGAGGTCGGCACCCGCGTCTGCACCAATATCGATGAGGCCCGCGAAGACATTTACGAACTGCGCCGCGAAATGATCAAGCTGGCGAAGGAGCACAACCTTGTGCTCGTCGCCGGAGCCACGCATCCCTTCGCCGACTGGCGAACACAAGAGATTTATCCAGACCCGCGCTATCACCAGGTGGTCAAGGATCTGCAACTCGTGGCGCGCGCCAACCTCATCTTCGGCCTGCACGTCCACGTCGGTATCGAAGACCGCGAGGCTGCCATTCGCATCATGAACTCGATGCGCTACTTTCTGCCCCACATCATGGCGCTGGCAACCAACTCACCGTTCTGGCTCGGACTGAACACCGGCTACAAGGGCTACCGCGCAAAAGTGTTCGAGAATTTTCCTCGCACCGGCATTCCCGACGCGTTCTCGAGTTACTCCGAATTCGAAAACTACGTCACTCTCCTCGTCCGCACTAACTGCATCGACAATGCCAAAAAAATCTGGTGGGACATTCGCCCTCATCCCTTCTTCAACACCATCGAAGTCCGCGCCTGCGACATTCCTCTGCGCGCCGAAGAAACCGTGGCCATCGCCGCGCTCATCCAGGCCACCGCGGCTTATCTCTATAAGCTGCACGCCGCCAACCAGGATTTCCGCCAGTACGCGCGCCCTCTGCTGATGGAGAACAAATTCCGCGCCGTCCGCTATGGCCTTGATGGCAATCTCATCGACTTCGGCAAGCAGCAGGAAGTGCCGCTTCGCGATTTGATCGAGGAATATCTTGCCCTCATTGATCCCGTCGTCGACGAATTGGGCAGCCGCGAAGCCATCGACGGCGTCCGCAAGATTCTGCGCACCGGCACCGGCGCCGACCGCCAGCTCAAAGTCTTCGAAGACGCCAAAGGCGACCTCAAAGCCGTAGTCGACTACATGGCCAAAGAAACGGCCGCCGGATTGTAGATCGCCGCCGGTCGAGTGTTCATCTCCACCCAACTTGTGCTGTCATCCTGAGGCGGGTGGCCCACCCTACATATCTCCACAGATGAGGGTGCCCCATCCTAGCTCCGCTAGGGTGGGATCGCGCGACCAATGAGGAAGCACGGAGTTTGCTAGCACCTAACTCTGCGTAGCAATCGCCGACACCGCGCGTTCTTTCCATTTTCCCCGCGTAAAGTCAGGAAACTCAACCGGTGCGCTTCCTCCGCTCACAGACGCCACACTCAACGGCGCCACCGCCGACCAGGACGCGCAGTCATACACATCCGAGTCCGGCGCGAAGTCCCTCCGCGCACGCATTCAAGCAGGCGATATAGCATGATGAAATCCATGCCGCCGTGGCCGCCGACCTTCTGCGCGATCTCGCCTTCTCTTTCCCATAGCGGATGCTGATACTGTCTTCTACGCGTCGATGGTTCCAAACTCTTCGTCCTTGTTCATGCCGTCGAAGTAAATGCGCGGCGGATAATCCTGGAACAGCCCCTTGGTTCCTGCGATCAAGTTGATGCGGTCATACGGGTGCGGCGTTGAAACCGCATGCTTCACCGTGATCGTCAGTCCCTTCGCCGTCTTGATTAGCGAAGTATTCATGTCGCCCGTCAGGTAGCGTTCTGCCCATCGCGGATCGTCCGGCTTCAGGTGATCCTTTCGATATTGATCGAGCCCCCGCTCCGGCGAACTCATCGAGACAATGTAGTCAAAGCGGTCGCCGCGCTGTACGCCCATGTAGTTCGCCACCGGCCCCAGTCCATGCGTGGGATACAGGTTTCCGTTGCGCTGCGTGTGCTCGGTGCGCCGCCACAATCCCTCGCCTGCATTCGAAAACAGCTCCGCGCGCAAGTCGTGGATATACGCTCCCTCGCCATACAGCACATCGCCGAATTCGCCACCATGAATCATCCGCAGGATCAGCGTTTCGTTATAGCCGTAGCAGCAGTTCTCCAGCATCATGCAGTGCTTGCGCGTCTCTTCCGAGGTGCGGACAATCTTCCAGCAATCCTCCATCGTGGTCACGCCGGGCACTTCGATGGCCACGTCCTTGCCGTGCTTCATCGCTGCCAGTGCCATCGGAGCATGCCAGCTCCACGGAGTCGCCACCAGCACCAGGTCAATGTCATTATTGGCCACGAGCGCTTCGTAGTGATGCGGTCCGTTGGTATAGAGCGCCGGCTTTTTCTGCCCCGCGGCGACCACAAGTCCCCCAGCGTGGTCGGCCTTGTCCTGCACCACGTCGCAGATGGCCACCACCTGCGCATCCGCGGCCAGCAGATTTTCCAGCAGCGAAGTCCCGCGCCCGCCCACGCCGATCATGGCGATCCGCGGATTCCGCTTTTCAAACGGAACCTCCATCATGGTCTTGTGAACCGGCGCCTCCTCGCCATCCGCGAGTTTCAAAACGCCAAGGCTCACCGCGCTCGCCGCACCCAACTGCACAAAACGCCGCCGCGTCCACGATCCCAATCCGGAATCCTGTACTTCATCGCTCATGTATTCACCCCGTTTGGTTCGTGAACATCATATCGAACGCTGCGTCCCCCCGGCTTTACTCACGCACCTCGGGCAGCAGGTTGTACCACTCGTAAAACTCCTCATCGAACGTATAAACCCGCTGGAACTTGAGTGTCGGCTGCAGTGCGTCTTCCGGTATCACCCTCAGGGTGCGAATACGGCTTCCATCAGCATTCTCATACACAGCTTCGCTGCGTCCGCGAATCGCTTCATACCGCAGCCTCTTGGTGCCGGAAAGGTTTCGCTGCTCAATCGCGTCCGGCAGCAGCGCGATCGATGCCGTGAAGACATAGGCCGCCCAGCCCACCGCAAACAGCACAACGCCCAACCAGCCCACGAGTTCGCCCACGCTCCGCCCGGCAATCCCGAGGTGCATGCTCAGCACGCCCAGCAAACCGAGCAGACTGAATGCTAGAAATGCCGCCGAAAATTGGCGAATTCCCCCACGTATCCTGTAGATCCGAACCGGTCCCGTTGATTTCTCTGTCGATCCCATTCTCAATCTGTCGATCCCATTCTCAAAGAGTGTTTCAATTTCCCCCTGATCTCTTGTACTGATATTTTCTCAGGCGGATGCGACCATCACATAGACGCCAACAGCACTAGCGTACCCTCCCATTTCATTCCCGCGAGATTTCCGGTACCCTCAAAGGAGACCCCGCAGATTTGCGGGGTTTTTTGAGGGGAGCACCCAACCCGACGCATGACCGAAACCGCCGCGCATCTTCTTTCCCTGGCCTATCCTGCCGAGTTCGTGCCTGGGGCCCGCTCTGCCGTTACCACCTGCCTCCGCATTTCTCCCGCGGAGAAGGTAACCCTCATCACCGATCGCGCCACCGAGGCCATCGCCGCTGCCCTCGCCGGCCAGCTTGCCGAGCGCGGCTGCCCGTGGAACGCTTTCATCCTCGAAGACATCGCCCCCCGCCCCCTGATCGACATGCCCGCCCCGGTGCTCGCCGATATGGAAACCTCGCAGGTCTCGATCTTCGCGGTCCAGGTTCAGCCGAACGAGCTTCACTCGCGCATGCAGATGACCGACATCGTCAACCGTCGCCATATGCGCCACGCACACATGGTCAACATCACAGCGGAAATTATGTGCCAGGGCATGCGCGCCGACTTTGACCTCGTCGATCGACTGAGTCAAAAAGTATTAGATCGAGTTCGTCGCGCTCGCCGCATTCACGCCACCACCGCTGCCGGAACCGACATCACCGCGGACATGAATCCTGGCTACAAATGGTTTAAGACCTCCGGCATCATCTCCCCTGAAAAGTGGGGCAACCTGCCCGGCGGTGAATGCTTCACCTCGCCCGGCGAAGTCAACGGCACGTTCGTCGTCGATGGCGTTGTCGGCGACTGGCTCTGTGCACGCTACGGACTGCTGGCTTCAACTCCGCTTACCATCGAGATCGCCGCCAACCGCATCGTCAGTTGTTCCAGTACCAACAAGCAGTTGCAATCCGACTTCTGGACCTACACACACACCGACGAAAACTCCGATCGCGTCGGCGAATTCGCCATTGGCACCAACCTCGGCATCGAACGCGTCATCGGCAACATCCTCCAGGACGAAAAATTTCCCGGCATCCACATCGCCTTCGGCAATCCTTATGGTGAACACACCGGCGCGCCCTGGCGTTCAGGGACCCACATCGATGTCGTTGGCCTCGGCTTCAACATCTGGCTCGAGTCCGACACAGACTCCGGCCCCGTCTCAGAACAAATCATGCGCGAAGGCCGCTTCCTCATCGCCGCATAATTCCATCACGCTTCCCGGCATCCGTTTTCAGGAATCTGAACACCAGATTTACCATCGAATATCTATGTCACTGCAGCCAGCTCGACGAGAAGGGAAGTATTTCCGGAACCCCGTTCCCACCAGTGTTGGAGGGCTCTCCACGATATTCAAAGTCGGGCCGCGCTTCTTGTTCGGAGCCGCAGCACGATCCCCGCAACATCCGCTGGGCCCGTTTCGCACCGATCCGCAAGTCTACGCAACAAGGCCCGCCTCAGGCCTGCGCATTACGTGGATGGGACACTCCATCTCGCTGCTCGAAATCGACGGCATCCGCATCCTCATCGATCCGGTATGGGATCAACGTGCGGCGCCCGCTCAATGGACCGGCCCCAAACGCTTCTTCCCGCCGCCCATTGCTCTCGAAGATTTGCCGCCCATCGACGCCATTCTCATCTCGCACGACCACTACGATCATCTCGGCGCGGGAACGATTCGTCGTCTTGCGCGAATGGAGAGCTTTCGCAAAACGCGCTGGATTACGTCCCTCGGCGTAGAGCACATTCTGCAGGACCTCGGGGTCGACCTGGCTGGCTGCACAACCCTCGACTGGACTGAATCTCTTTCCGTCGGTCCCGTGACCATCACAGCATTGCCCGCCCGCCATTTCTCCGGCCGCAGTCTCTTCAACCGATTCGAGACCCTGTGGGCGTCCTTCGCTTTCTCAGGCCCGGCGCATCGCGTCTACTACGGCGCCGACTCGGGAGAATGGGATGGCTTCAGCGAAATTGGCGAGGCGTTTGGTCCGTTTGATTTGACCATGCTTGAGATTGGAGCGTCCAACCCTCTCTGGGCCGACGTCCACATGGGCCCGGAAGGCGCAGTCCGCAGCTTTCGCGCGCTCGGCAATCATGGCTTGCTCATGCCCATTCACTGGGGACTTTTCGACTTGGCGCTTCATCCCTGGCAGCAGCCGATTGAGAGTGTCTCCGCGGTCAAAGACCTCAGGCTTTGGTCACCCACGCCCGGCCTGCCCACTGAAGTTGTCTCCGGCCAGGAAATCCGCTCCGATTGGTGGCGTACACCCAAGTAGAATTTCCGCCGCGGTCCTTTTTACATTGCACGCAAAGCATCGATCGGGTCAGCGGAGGCGGCCCGCCGCGCGGGTAGCGCCGATGCCAGCAATGCCATCAGCATCATGACCAGCACACCCGCAATGTAGATCATGGGATCGGTCGCGCTCACGTCGAAAAGGAAGGAACCGACGAAGCGCGACAAGACGAGAGACGCAATCACGCCGAGTCCACAGCCCAGCAGTGCCATCTTCGCGCCTGACATCAGCACCAGCCGTGCAATGCCGCCGCGTTGCGCGCCCAGCGCCATCCGAATGGCAATCTCTTGCGTGCGCAGCGAAACCGAAAAAGCAACCACCGCATAAATTCCCGTCATCGCCAGCAGCAGCGCACCCAGCGCAAAGCTTGTAATGAGCACGGTGTTGAAGCGGCGCGGCGCCTCAATGTCTGCGACGACATCGTTCATCGGCTGCACATGACGCAGCGCAAGTTGCGGATCGATCTCGGCGACGGTCGAGCGCAGGGTCTCAATCATCGCCTCGGCAGGCAGAGCGGAGCGAACCGCGATGTATCCACCCTCGGGGAAGGCGAGTGTTCCTGAAACATTGGGGCCGCCGAGGGTCGCGGGTTGCTGCGACGGAACATACCACTGCTCGCCGCTGGGTTGATCCGGAGAGCCACCTTTGATATCGGCAACCACGCCCACCACGGTTGCCCAGGGCCGGTCCTTGTGCGGATTGCCGCCGTGCATCCTCTTGCCGATGGCTCGCTGGCCCGGCCAGCACTCTTTGGCCATCGACTCGCTCACAATCACAACCGGCAGCGTATTGGCCTTGTCGTCCGCAGTAAACGTGCGGCCATCGAGCAGCCGTATGCCCATCGCGTTGAAGTAATCTCCATCGGTGGCCGCGAACGCTGCGAATTTCAGCTTCCAGCCTTCCACGGACTGGCCCTCAATCGTATAAGCCGCCATCCCCGTCCGCCCCGTTGCCGGCAGGCTGTTGGCAATCCCGGCCGCAATGATTCCCGGTTTGCCGCTAAGGCGCTCGATCACAGTGCGGTTAAATGCCCCTGCGGATTCCTCGGTTGGGTATTGAACGAGGGGAAGCTGATAGCCGGCCACCACCACGTGATCGGGACGAAACCCGGGGTCGACCGCGCGCATCTTCTCGAAGCTGCGCAGAAATGCGCCCGACAGGTTCAGCAGCACCAGCGCAATGGCGATTTCCGCAACAACCAGCGCAGAACGCAGCCAGGTATGCCGCACCGCCCCCGTGCCGGTCCCTACGCCCTCTTTCAAACTCAGAATCAAATTGGTCCGCAAGGCCGCGAAAGCCGGCGCAAGACTGCAGAGAGCTCCGGTCACCAGGCCCAGCAGCAACGCAAAACCCGCCACGGTTGTGTCGATGGAGATGGATTCGATCCGCGGCATCGATTCGGGCAGAAGGTGTAATGCAACGCGAATGGCAATTGCGGCAAACACGAGGCCCGCCAGCCCGCCGGCGAGACTCAGCAGCAGCCCTTCCAATACCGACTCACGCACGATAACGCCCGATCGAGCGCCCAAGGCCAGACGAACCGCGTATTCGCGGCGTCGCCGGATGGCCCTGACTAGCAGCAGGCCCGCAACATTGGCGCAGGCAATCAGCAGCACGATGGAGACAGCCAGAAAGAGAATCCGCAATAACGGCCGGGCGTCGGCTACAGCGTGCTCATGCAGCGGCATCACATCTCCGGTGATATGGATCGAAGCCATGCCCGCAGCAGGAAATGTTCGCATGATCTGTTGCGCGACGCGGTTTGTATCCTCCGCACCCTGGCGCACCGTGACGCCATCTTTGAGGCGCCCGACAATCTGATAGATCCAGACACCTGCATTCTGCACCGATAGCTCTTCGTCGGTGAGACTCATCGGGATCCACACTTCGGTGCGGTCCAGCCGACCGCTTTGCAGCGGAAATTCGAAACTGCGCGGCATCACGCCGATTATCGAATACGTCTTCCGGTTCAGGGTGATCGAGGTACCGAGAACGTGCGGATCGCGGTGAAAGCGGTTGAGCCAGAGCGCGTACCCGATCACGGCGAGCGGCTGATGCGCATCCTCTTCCTGCTTTGTAAAAACGCGGCCGAGAATGGGTTGAACGCCGAGCGTAGGGAAAACGCCCGCAGTGAATCGCGCCGCGATCACTGTCTCCGGCGAAGCGCCGCCCGAAAGCTCGCAGCTTATGCCGTTATAGCCGCCCATCGATGAAAATGCAGAGGTTTCTGTCGCGTAAGCGCCGATCTCCCGCGCCGTGACTCCGATGCCGGTGCTCGCGCCGACATGATCTCCCAGCACCACAAGGCGATCAGGATTGGCGAAGGGAAGAGGGCGCAGCAGTACGCCCTCAACCAGCGAGAAGATTGCCGTGGTGGCGCCAATGCCGAGAGCGAGAATCGCGATAACGGTTAGCGAAAAGCCGGGGTTCTTGATGAGTTGCCGTGTCGGATACCGAAGTTCCTGAAGGAAGGTCTGCATGGTCCATTCCCGAAAATGACTGACTGCATCATCGCACGACCCGCGATCCGCCCGTAGATAGAATCAATGGGTGTCTTTCCTCCCATACCCGCTGTCATCCTGAGCTGCCCCGGGGTCTGGACTTTCCGACCTGGGAAACTATGACTTCTCACCGCCGTTATCGTCCTGAGCGAAGCGTAGAGGAGTCGAAGGCAGTTGCTTTTTCTTATTACGCCCCAATGCCCATCACCCACCCACACAGCTTCTTCATCGATTCCCGGATGTACCCCGCGTTACGACATGATCTGCGATTTTCATATTGACAGAATAGGGTGCGCGTCTTACCGTAATTCGTACATATACACCGAATTCGAAGTCAGTATTCGGATTGTATGAAATTCACGGATGCCAACGACCCTCAGCCCATCTCCGCGCACCTACCACGTTCATCGTGCGCGGCAACGCCGCCGCATTCTTGAAGCGGCTGAAGAGCTTTTCGATCAGCGCGGCATCGACCGGGTCACGATGGCAGAGATCATTGCCGCCAGCGGGCTGCGCGCTTCCACGATGTATCAATACTTTTCCAACAAGGACGACCTTGTCTGGGCGATCCTCGAAGAGGTGCTGGCGGATCTGGCCGAGCGTGCGAAGGCTGCAACTTCGGGCGCGAAAACTGCACTCGACAAAATCACGGCGTTGCTGGATCTGATGGCCGACGATCTTGCCCGCAATCCGGCGAAAGTCAGGTTCCTGGCGCAGTTCGATGCAATGTATGCCCGGCACTGGCCGGTTGAGCGCCTTCTTACGCTCGAAGCGCAGATCAGCCCTGAAGGATTCCAGCAATTCGCCGCGCTCATTCGCGAAGGCATCGCCGACGGCTCACTTCGCGCCGATCTTGATCCTGAACTGACAATGCATGCGGTGGTGAATGCCATCGCGGGAGCGCAACGGCGGCTGGCCTCGCTCGGAAGCCGTATCGAGTTGGAATACGGCCAGCCCATCGACCGCCTGTTCCGCGAATCGACCCGCGTCATCCTGCTAGGCTTGCGTGCAACTTGAAATTCCGGACGCACAGGCCATTCTGCGCGTCTACCCAAAACGAAAGAGGCTCTCTTTGAAATCGATCGTCTGCCGGTTCTTCGCGATCTGCGCCGCTCTCACAACGCTTATGACCATTCCAACGACCGCAGCACCAGCCCAGACGCCACGGCAAGTGTTGAACGCGGACTCCGGCTGGAGATTCATGCTGGGCGATCCGAACGGCGCCGAGGCTCCCGCATTCGCAGATGGATCGTGGCGCAGCGTCAATCTCCCCCATGACTGGAGCATTGAAAGCGCGCCCGGACAAGGACAACCCATCCGCTTCCGGCGGAGGCTTCTTTCCTGCCGGCATCGGCTGGTACCGCAAGACCTTCACCGCGCCCGCTGAGTGGAAAGGGAAGCGAGTCAGCGTCGAGTTCGATGGCGTCTACAAAAACGCCACCGTCTATCTGAATGGTCACAAACTGGGCATGCATCCCTACGGATACACCAGCTTCTCGTTCGACTTGACGCCGGACCTCGATTTCTCCGGCTCCAACGTGCTTGCCGTCCGCGTCGATAACTCTGAGCAACCGAACAGCCGCTGGTATAGCGGTTCCGGCATCTATCAACACGTGCGCGTGGTCGTCACGGAACCCACGCATATCGCCCACTGGGGAGTTTTCGTCACCACGCCCGAAGCCTCTGAGAGCACCGCGACAGTTTCGCTTCACACGCAAGTCGTCAACGAGTCATCCGAACAAGATGAAGTCACGCTCAAAACCACGCTCATGGATCGTTCCGGCAAAGAGGCCGGCAGTGCGCAATCAACAGTGACCATCGCTCCTGGTAGCGAATCGGCAACCAGCCAGACGATCCCCGTCGCCAATCCTGCACTGTGGTCGCCGGATTCTCCCGCTCTCTACCACGCCATCACACAAATTCTCAAGAACGGCACAGTCGTCGATGAAGTCGTGACTCCTTTCGGAATTCGCACGCTTTCCTGGTCGGTGGACAAGGGTTTTCTGCTGAACGGCAAGAGCATCAAGTTTGCCGGCGGCAGCGTTCATCACGACAACGGACCGCTCGGAGCCGCAGCATTCGATCGCGCAGAGGAGCGCAAGGTTGAGTTGCTCAAAGCCGCCGGTTTCAATGCCGTGCGAACCGCTCACAATCCGCCGTCTCCCGCCTTTCTCGATGCTTGCGACCGGCTGGGCCTGTTTGTCCTGGATGAACCGTTCGACGTCTGGACAAAGAGCAAGGTGAAGTTCGATTACGCGCGCGATTTCAACGAGTGGTGGCAGCGCGACATCGACTCGATGGTGTTGCGCGATCGCAATCACCCATCGGTCGTCGTGTGGGGCATCGGAAATGAGATTCCCGAGGCGTGGACGCCGGAAGGCGCGCCAATTGCGCAGAAGCTCGCCGGACGCATTCGTTCCCTCGACGCCACGCGGCCGATCACCGAAGCATTTCCCGGCGCCACCTACACTCCCAGCACAGATGCCGTCTTCGCCGTGCTCGACATCGGCGGATACAACTACAACCTTGCGCAGAATCGCGCCAAGGATCACGAGCGGGTTCCTGGCCGCATCATGATGACAACGGAGTCCATGCCGGCCGCAGCTTTCGAGCAGTGGGACGTGGTCCATCAATATCCCTACACGCTCGGCGAGTTTGTCTGGACAGCCATGGACTACCTTGGCGAGTCGGGCATCGGCGCTCCGGCGGAACTCACTCCACAAGAGGCTGCGATGGCGGATCAGGCTGCCAAAATGATGCAGCAGATGATGCCCAACATGGGAGCCAACGGAAAGAACCCATTCGATGATTTCGCAAAGCAGAACGCGAAACCGAATCCCATGATGAAGATCATGTCCCCCGGCTATCCATGGCATGCTGCCGACTCGGGCGACATCGACCTCACCGGCTTCCGCAAGCCGCAGTCGTACTATCGCGACATTCTGTGGAACGGCGGGGATCGCGTCTATGCCACCGTCCGTCTGCCCGAGCCCGAAGGAAAGAAAATCGTCGCCATGGGATGGGCCGTGTATCCAACCCTTCCGAGCTGGAACTGGCCCGGACGGGAAGGGAAGGACATGCAGGTGGAAGTCTACTCTGGTACCGATAAGGTGCAGCTCTTCCTCAACGGTAAATTGATCGGCGAAAAGCCCACTGGCCGCGAGCAGCAATTCAAGGCGGAGTTTACGGTTCCCTATGCGCCCGGCACTCTGAAGGCAGTCGGGGTTCGCGGCGATCGCCCCGTTGCCGAGAGCGTGCTCACCAGCGCCGGCAAGCCCGCGCGCGTGCGATTGACCGCAGACCGGACCGCATTGCAGGCTGACGGCCAGGATCTGTCCTTCATCACCCTGGAAGCTGTTGATCGCAAGGGCCAAATCGACCCGAATGCAGACCAGGAAGTGCAGTTCGCGATCAGCGGGCCCGGCGTGATTGCTGCTGTAGGCAACGGAGACGGCCAGGACACTGCGGCCTATCAGGGCAACCAGTGCAAGCTCTTCCACGGCCGAGCCCTGGTCGTAGTGCGCACGTCGAAGCAGGAAGGCGTGATCCATCTAACAGCCACTACTCCCGGCCTCGGCAAGGGAGTCGTCGTCCTCCACGCCGAATCAGTAGCCTCGGGCCCCGAATTGAAATAGTTCCTCAGAACTTTGTAAACATTGAACCGCGCGGCGCGTTATACCGTAGGGAGTTTTCATGGCACACGACCTGCGTTTTGCGCTGCGCGCGATCTTGTCACATCGTTGGTTCTCAGCGGCCGTAGTGGCCACGCTGGCGCTGGGGATCGGTCTGAACACGATGGTGTTCACCCTGATCAATGCTGTGCTCTTCAAACCCGTGCCGCTGCCGGGCGGGGCGCGCCTGGTCTCCATCATGAGCCGCAACAAGTCGGAGAAGCAAAGCCACCTCTCGTTCTGCTATCCCGACTTTCAGGACTACCGCGCGCAAAGCCGGTCATACGAGTCTTTCGAGGGGACGACGGACGAGGGAGGTGTGCTGAGCGAACGCGGCAATCCTCCGCAGTCCTATCATCTTGCGCACGCGACGGCCGGCGTCTTCTCGATGTTCCACACAAACGCAGTGCTCGGCCGCGGCTTCGTGCCCGCGGACGAACTCGCCGGCGCCGATCCGGTGGTCGTACTGGCCTACGGGGTATGGCAGGAGCGCTATTCGCGTTCGCCCAGCGTGATCGGGCAGAAGGTGCGCGTCAACGGCCTCCCGGCCACGATTATCGGCGTCATGCCGAAGGGCTTCCGCTTTCCCACGGGCGTGGATCTCTGGATGCCGCTCGTGCCCACTCCTGATCTCGCCAAGCGCGACAATCGTCCCCTCCGCGCCTACGCAATTCTTAAGCCCGGCGTCTCCCTCGGCCAGTCGCAAGCCGAGCTCGACGGCATCGCCGCCAGGCTTGCGCGTCAATATCCCGATGACAAGGACATCGACGCAACTGTCATGACGTTTCAACAGCGCTTCAACGGCGGAAACATCCGGATCATCTTCCTCATGATGCTCGGCGCCGTGGGATTTGTGCTTCTCATCGCCTGCGCGGATGTGGCCAACATGATGCTGAGCCGTGCGCTCGACCGCCGGCGCGAGATTGCAATTCGCTCCGCACTGGGTGCCTCGCGCTGGCGCGTCATACGACAGCTATTGATGGAGAGTCTTCTGCTGAGTGTTACCGGGGGCATTCTCGGCCTGGGCCTGGCTGAACTCGGCATTCGCTGGTTCGATCAGTCCACTCTCGACGTCAGGCCCTACTGGATCCAGTTCAACATGAACTACACGGTCCTCGGCTATTTCGCCGGGCTGTGCATTCTCAGCGCACTGCTCTTCGGCACCATCCCCGCGTTGCAATCATCGCGCCCCGACCTGAACGAGGTGCTGAGCGAAGGTGGGCGCAGCGTTGGTCGCCGCCGCGGGGGATGGCTGTCGTTCGGGCTCGTGGTGTTTCAGTTCGCGCTGACGCTGGTACTGCTGACCGGTGCGGGCATCTTTGTGCGCAGCCTCTTCGCTGGCCTCGCGGTCAATCCGTTCATACCCTCGCACCAGCTCTGGACGGCGCGTCTCGAGCTTCCTGATACCCGCTACAAAGATGCCGATGCGCGGGAGCGATTTTATGACCAGTTGTTGCCGCGCCTGCGTGCACTGCCGGGTGTGACCAATGTGGCCATCGCCTCGAACGCGCCGGGCCTGGGATCGTGGCGTCATCAAATCGAGCTCGAGCACCAGCCCATTGAGCACGCTGCGCAGCGACCGTGGATTGCGCTCATCGCAAATTCTCCGGGGTACCTTGACACCATTCACCTGCCGTTGCTGCGCGGTCGTCCCTTCAACGTTGAAGATGGCGCCGCGAGCCATGAGACCGCAGTCCTCACGCGCGACGCGGCAGGGCGGTTCTGGCCTGGGCAAGATCCGATCGGCAAGCGTTTCCGGATTTTCGACGAAAAAGGAAAGGCCGGCAATTGGATCACCGTCGTCGGCGTGTCGGCGGACATGGTGCAGGAGATGGATGAGAACGAACCCAAGCCGCCGTTCTTTGTGCCCTATCGCCAGGAGGGATGGAGCAATATGGCCTTGGTCATCGAATCATCTGCGAACCCTATTCCGTCGGTCCGCGCCGTGGTCCAGGGACTCGACCAGGATTTGCCGTTGACTGACATCTTTCGCTTCGACCAGGCCGTCGACCATCAGATATGGTTTCTTCGCCTGTTTGGCGAGCTGTTCTTCGGCTTCGCGTTCATCGCCCTCCTGATGGCTTCGGTGGGGATCTACGCCGTGATGGCGCATGCCGCTGCCGGCCGCACCCGCGAAATCGGCGTGCGCATCGCATTGGGCGCCAGCACGCGCAGCATACTTGGGTTGGTGATGACTCGCGGTCTGTGGCAAATTGCGGCTGGAGTCGCTCTCGGTCTGGCCGCCGGCATTCCGGTTGCACGGATGATGGCTTCGCTTCCAATCGGCGCCTCGTCGTCCGATTCCGCCGTGTTTTTCACCGTCGCCTCTGTGCTGGCGTTGGTGGGAGTCTTCGCCTGTTGGTTACCCGCGCGCCGCGCCGCTTCACTCGATCCGGTGAAAGCCATACGGTGCGAATGATCGAAGATTCCGCGCATCTGCAAAGGTGTCGTCCATATCCGGGCAACCAAAGCGGATCCGCGTCCCGAGTTGCGTTCAGAAAAGTCGCGGCGATCGGACTCCAATCAACCTGGTCACTGTGACCCAAACAGACATGCAAGGTATCTCAGGCAGCCGCGCGGCCGTCTTGTCACAGACGCCCTCCAGATTCAGGGTTAAAATGCGCGCATGAACGGAACCCCGGAAGAATTGGGATCGAACTACACGCGGATAACCAACCGTGGTTGTTTTCGTTCTTCCAGTGTGGAATTCCAAAGTGAAACGGAGAAAGAGACGACGCACAATTCAAGGGAACTGTGTGCCGGCCGCAGCCGTAATTCACTTCAAGGACGGCCAAGATGATGAAAGATCTGAGAATTGCGTTTCGCAAGTTGTGGAAGTCTCCGGGATTCACGGTGACGGCAATTCTGACACTGGCGCTGGGGATCGGGGCGAACGCGGTGGTGTTCAGCGTCCTGAACGCAGTGGTGCTGCATCCCGTGAACGTACCGAATGCACAAAATCTCTACACATTGGAGCGCTTTGGATTTCCATCGCAGTCATATCCGGATTTCATCGATCTGCAGAATCGGAATCGGACCTTCGAGCGCGTGGCAGCCTACGCCATCGTTGGCCCGGTCGGGGTGGATAGTGGCGGAAGTCCGTCTACCGCGTGGCCGTATCTCGCGAGTGGAAACTACTTCGATACTTTGGGAATTCAGCCATATCTAGGGCGCTTCTATCACGCCTCCGATGAGAAGGGAACCAACAGCGCCCCGTACCTTGTATTGAGCTACGCATACTGGCGTGGGCAGTTCCATGAGGACGCCGGTGTGGTGGGGCGAACGGTGCAGATCAACAAGCACCAACTTACCGTCATTGGCGTGGCGCCGCCGGGGTTTCGCGGTACCGAACTTTTCTTTGCGCCGGCTTTCTGGATTCCCATGGTCGAGCAGCCAACCATCGAGGGCTATGACGAACTCGTGCAGCGTGGCAATCACTCCATTTTCGCGGTCGGTCGCTTGAAGCCGGGGGTGACGCCGGCCAAAGCAACTGCGGACCTGAATACGATTGGAGCAGCGCTCGCCAGAACTTATCCGAATGACGATGATGGCCTCAAGTTCACGCTGGCTCGTCCGGGGCTGATTGGCGACATGCTCGGCGGACCCGCCCGCGCCTTCATGGCCGGTCTCATGCTGCTCGCCGGTCTTATTCTGCTGGCCGCGTGCGCCAACCTGGGAAGCCTGTTTGCGGCGCGGGCGGCGGATCGTGCCAAAGAGACGGCGCTGCGCCTCGCGTTGGGATCGCGCCGCGGCTTGATCCTGCGCCAACTGCTCACCGAGGCAGTGCTGGTTTCATTGGCAGGAGGAGCCCTGGGGCTCGCAGGTGGTCTCGTGATCCTGCGCTTGCTCAGTGCATGGCAGCCCATCCCGGATACTCCAATTAACATCCCGGTGAATCCCGATGCAGCCACCTACGTCGTAGCACTCTTGCTTGCGCTCGCGAGCGGCCTGCTTTTCGGGATGGTGCCGGTGCGCCAGGTATTGCGGGCCGATCCATGGCAGGTGATTCGCACCGGTGGGGCCAACGTAGGCGGGCTGCGGCGGTTCACGGTGCGCGACATTCTGCTAGCGGTGCAGATTGCAATTTGCGCGGTGTTGGTCACCTCTTCGCTGGTGGCTGTGCGCGGGCTGGTGCGGTCCATGAACGGCAATTTTGGCTTTGATCCGCAAAACGTGATGATCGCCGGGTGCGAATTGCACATGGCAGGCTACACAAACGACCAGATGCCGCAGATGCAGCGGCGCATGCTCGATGCAGCAGCGGCAATTCCCGGCGTGACGAATGTAGGTTATGTCGACCATTTACCCCTCGGTCTGGGCGGCGGCGACTCCTATGTGTTCAGCGACAGCACCACCGACTATCGGCCGACCAACCTGGCCGCCGACGCCATGGACTACCATATTTCGCCAGGCTACATGGCAGCCGCGAGCACTCGTCTGCTGGCGGGCCGAGACCTGTCGATGCAGGACGACAGCAAGGCGCCCACGGTGGCCCTCGTGAATCGCCAGTTTGCCGTAAAGGTTTTCGGATCGGTGAACAAGGCCGTTGGCGGGCATTTCAAGCTCGATGGCAAAAGGCGCGTGGAAGTGGTGGGCGTGGTTGAAAACGGAAAGTACCGCACCATGACAGAGGATCAGCAGCCGGCGATGTTCTTCTCGTTTCAGCAGGAGCAGTCAAGCGGCACCTGGCTGCTGGTCAAATCCAAGCGCGATCCGCAAGAGATTTCCCGGGCCCTCTATACCGCGCTGCACGGCCTTGATGCCGGGCTGCCAATCTCTTTGAAGACCTGGAACCAGGAGATGAGTTCAGCATTGTTTGCCGCCCGCGTGGCCACGGTCGCGCTGGGCGTCCTGGGACTGCTGGGCGCGATGCTGGCGGTGACGGGCATCTTCGGCATGGCCTCGTATACCGTGAGCAAACGGCTGCGCGAGCTTGGCATTCGCATGGCGCTGGGAGCGCGTCGTAAAGAAGTGCTGCGCGCTGCACTGGGACGGGCGTTCGTGCTGCTGTCGGTAGGCTCTCTGTCGGGAATCGTGCTGGGCGTTCTGGCGACCAAGGTGCTTTCGTACATCGTGTACCAGGCGGCGCCGAAAGATCCGGTGGTGTTGGGCGGAGTGGCTGTGACCATGCTGTTGCTCGGACTGATGGCGGCTTGGATTCCAGCCCAAAGAGCGCTTGCCGTCAGTCCCACGATCCTCATGCGGGAGGAGTAACGCATACGAATGTCGGAGCCCTGCGAAGGCGGCCGAATGCTTGCTTCCGGAACACCCTTTGAGGTATCCCGCGCTTTCGCCAACCGCACGGCTCTCTACCTGATGCCACTCCCGGCTTGAGGGCTGCGGCTTGCCTCATACCGGCCTGAACTTATCCTCCCTTATTCTCTCCTTGACAATCTAGGAGAACAGGCATAGTGTCTTTCCTAGATTGCCAAGGAGAGAGCGAATGGCGCGGGATGTTCAGAGCGGACAAATTGACCTGTTGCAGGGAACACTGGATCTTGCTGATTCTGAAAGCAGTGTCGCTCGGACCGTTGCACGGTTACGGTGTGCTCCTGCGCATTCAGCAGATTTCAGGCGAAGAACTCGTGATCCAGCAAGGTTCGCTCTATCCGGCGCTCTATCGGCTTGAACACCAGGGAGCCATCGCCAGCGAGTGGGGCGAGAGCGAGAACAACCGAAAAGCAAAGTTTTACAAGCTCACGCGCGAGGGCCGCCAGCGGCTGGGCGCGGAAACCGCCAAATGGAATCGCATGGCTGGCATCATCGGCACCATCCTGAGCACAACTCCGGAGGAAGCATGAATCCCCGCCGCTTCATCTCCCGCGTCATCGCACAGACACGTTCTTTTGCCCGAGCGATTTTTCGCCGCAACCGGCTTGAAGCGGAGATGGAGGCGGAACTCGCGAATCACCTCGAAGCCCTGACCGCCGACCTCATTCGCGCTGGCCATTCACCGGCGGATGCCGCGCGCCAGGCACGCATTGCCCTCGGTCCCGCGTTGGTACACAGGGAAGGGATGCGCGCATCTCTCGGCCTGCGCTTGTGGGATGAGCTCTGGTCTGACTTGCGCTTTGCCGCCCGTCTGCTGCGCGCCCGTCCCGGATTCACGGCGATCGCTGTGTCGTCTCTCGCGTTGGCCATCGGCGCTAATACGACCATCTTCTCCGTCGCCAAGGGAGTGCTCTACGACCGTCTCAACGTTCCCCATTCTGAGCAACTGCGCATGCTGTGCTGGACCGATCACGGTCACGGCGCGGTGCATGGCATGTGGGGCGACTTCGACTCAACCCCGGACGGAGGTTCGATGAGTTCATCCCTCTCCTATCCGGCCTATCGGGAGCTACGCGCGCACAACACGGTGATGCAAGACCTCTTCGCTTTCAAGGAGGACAGCATGAATGCGACCATCCGCGGCACAGCCCGACAGGTGCAGGCGGAGATGGTTTCAGGCAACTATTATGGTCAGTTGGGCGTGCGACCTCAGCTCGGTCGTCCCATCCAGCCTTCCGACGACGCTCAATACGGTGCGGGAACGGTTGCCGTCATCAGTGAAGGGCTGTGGGAGCGCGAGTTTGCCCGCTCGCCCTCTGTGCTCGGCCAGACCATTACTCTCAATCAGACAGTGATGACGATTGTCGGCGTCAATCCTCGCGGATTTACAGGCGCCGATGACGTAGAGGTTTCGCCCGATGTGTTCGTGCCGCTGAGCATGCAGCCTGTGCTCGATCCAAAAGGAAAGAGATCGCTTCTGGAGGATCCGGATACCTGGTGGGTCAAAGTCATGGGCCGCGCCAAGCCCGGCGTCAAAGACTCGCAGGCCCAGGCTGTACTCTCATCGCAACTGGATGCAGCAGTGCGCGGAACCATGACGGTGAAACCCGGCGAATCCATCCCCGCCTTGTTGATTCTGAATGGCAGCCGCGGTGATCACTTCATCGACAGCATGTTTCAGATGCCGGTGTACGTCCTGATGGCGTTGACCGGTTTCGTGCTCTTGCTGGCCTGCGCTAACATCGCCAACCTGATGCTGGCGCGTGGAGCGCAGCGGCAGCGGGAGATGAGCGTAAGGCTCGCCCTCGGCGCGGGTCGCGCGCGCATTCTTCGCCAGTTGCTCACAGAGAGCTTGCTGCTGGCCGCGATGGGCGGTTTGAGCGGCTTGATCTTGGGCTACCTGGGCCGCAATGCCATCCCTGGCTTGCTCACGAATGCCTGGGAGGCCAGCGAGTTCGACATCCACTTCGATTGGATCGTCTTTGGCTTTACCGCCGCCGTCACCATCGTGACCGGATTGCTCTTTGGACTTGCGCCCGCATGGTCAGCGGCTCGCGCTGAAGTCAGCAGCACATTGAAAGAATCCGCGCAGACATTGACGCGGCGCCGCAAAGGTCGTGGCGGCAAAGCCATCGTCGGCTTTCAAATTGCGCTCTCCACCCTGCTGGTGGTCAGTGCCGGTCTATTTCTGCGTACACTCTTCGCGCTCAATTCTGTCGATGTGGGTTTCCGAACAGACCACCTGGTGCTGTTCTCGGTCAATCCACCGGCCAAACGGTACGGTGCAGGCAAAGACGTGCAATTGCACATGCGCCTCCAGGATGGCTTCGCATCCGTTCCGGGCGTGCAGGCGGTCACGGCCGCTTCCGTGGTCTATATCGGTAACGGTCTCTCGAACTATGTTTTTCTGCTGCCGGGCGAAACCTTCGATGTAAACAAGAAGCAGGCCGAGGACTTCAATGTGGTGGGGAACAGCTTTTTCGCCACCATGGGCATACCGATGATTGCAGGGCGTGCCTTCGGACCCGAGGATACGGCCACATCCCCTAAAGTGGCCGTCATCAATCAGAGCCTCGCGCGCAAAAGATTCCCGAATGTGAATCCCATCGGCAAGGTGTTCAAAACGAGAGATGACAAAGGAGACTGGGTGCGCATTGTGGGCATCTGCGCCGACACCCGTTACATGAACCTGCGCGATCTTCCGCCGCCCCAGTTCTTTCTGCCGTTCGTGCAGCAGGAGGAGGTCGGCGGCATGAACTATGAGATTCGTACTGCCATTGAACCTGCGACATTGGTGCCGGCACTGCGCCGTACGGTGCAACAGGTCGACCGTGATCTCCCTATGATCGATATCCGCACCCAGCAGGAGCAGATCGATGCCAGCACCCAGATTGAGCGCATCTTCGCCGCACTGACAGCGGGCTTCGGCATCCTGGCGCTCGCCCTGGCTTGTGTGGGCATCTACGGCGTGATGGCCTATTCGGTCGCGCAACGCACCAACGAAATCGGCATTCGTCTCGCGCTCGGCGCGCAACCTGCCCAGGTGCGCGGCATGATTCTGCGCGAGAGCACTTGGATCGCCGTCATCGGCGTGGTTGCGGGCGCGGCCGTGGCGCTTGCGCTCATGCGGCTGGTCAGGTCAATGCTCTACGGCATCCAGCCTTGGGATCCGGCCACGCTGGCGTGTGGCAGTCTGATTCTCCTCGCCGTCGCGCTCGGAGCCAGTTGGATTCCCGCTCGCCGCGCCGCCGGCGTGCACCCGATGGAGGCCTTGCGGCATGAATAATGTGAGCCATCCCCGCCCTATGCCGAGCGATCAAAAAGCGGGTTGCCCCATCCTTCGCGAATTTGCGAAAGGTGGGATGCCACGACGCTTCTAGTTTTTGAGATATTTTCCGCGCTCGCTAGGACTGGGCTTACGCCCGGCCGGCCAACCCCGCCGCAAACAGGCGCTCATCCACCCGGCCCAGTCGGCGGCCGGCTCCGTTCGCCAGCAGCGGCAAGTGAGGAAGGTTCGCCAGATAATCGTTGATCACCCAAAGATCATCTTCGGCAGTCATCCAGCCCAGGCGATCGAACCGCGACATACGCACCGGGCGGGAGTAGTTGCGAAGCGTTTTTTCGCGCGAAGCATTAAAGTAGTGCTCGAAGTATGACATTGCAAGTTCACGCAGCGTTCGGTATACGGGCTCTCGGAATCTCAGCCCGCTGTAATTCGATTTGGCGATCGCGCCCCAGTGCCCATGCTGCCTGAAAACAGCAATCACGTGATCGTCGTCGCGTACGGCCTCAAAATCGAGCAGTAACGGCGGAAAGCCCTGTACGCGGAGCGCTGCCGCGGCCAGCATTGCGCCTTCAAGGCAATGCGCCACCTTATCGCGCAGCACCCGGCGAGGAGAACGGATCGTGTCGCCGTCGGGCTCCTTGTTGTATGCGATTTCGGTATCGAGAAAGTACTGGATCTTCTCAGGCGTCTTCAACGCCTTTAGGGCGCGTGTTTCGCCTGCATCAAAACCGTACATGGACATGGAATCCCCTTAACCTTTCCTGACGCGCAAAGGGACTTTCCCCGTCGCGAGCAGCATGTACTGAATGCGCTTAGTGTGCTTAGTTTATCCGACGAACAATCCGAATCAGGAATCAGGTCAATGGTGCGATTACGGCCGTACCGAGCGATCATGTAAAGTGCACCCGTCGCGTCAGATTCAGCGCCGCGGCTCAAATGCGCATACCCTGTCAGTTTTGTCCCACTGTGAGTTTCATCTTTTCCTTCACATCGTGGGCCAGCTTTTCAATCTCGTCGGCCTTGCGAATCACGTTGAGCGAGAGCGTGTCCCTGGCGGTTTTGTCCACCTCGGTCTTCAGGTCGGCGGCCAGTTTGAGCAGTTTCGCGCTGTCGTCGGAGATCTGCTTCTTCCGTTCGGCGTTGGCTGCCGCGAAATTCTGCTGCTTGTTCTGCGCCTGGCGCATGTCCAACTGGTCTTTGGGATCGGGAGCAGAATTGATTGCCGGGGGAAGAGTTGGCGTTATAGGGCGCGGCGAGGACGATTGCGCGCCGTTCAGAGCGATCCCCGTGAGGGATGCCAACAACGTCAGGCAAACGAAAACGCGTGCCCAACGGAGCCCTGGGGACCATCTTGCCGGCCTGGCTCCGTTCTGCCCTTCCGCTTGTACCAGGGAGTAGCGAAACTGCATGGGATCCTCCTTAGTGCTGCCGATGAAACGTCATCCCCAATGTAACGGGATATTAAAGGCCGGCCCCATCGTAAGCTTCATTTTTTCTTTCGCTCTGTGTGCTGGTGGCTCAGTCTCCTCGACCTCGCGAAGCTCGTTGAGTCGCCGCGGCACGAAGAACTCTCAGGGCAATGAAATTCGGTACAAGTTCCGATGTACGACGGCGTTCACGTAGGCAAAGTGTTCGGGGTCCGTGCCGGGCACGAGATTCCCGCGCGGGACTGACTGAGCTCCCTTCACAACGTTCGGCTCGGCCATCGTCGCAATCCCTTCCGGTGGAAGCTCGGGGAGGGATTCGCCGGGGCCTACAGGAATCGCCAGGCTTCGTCCCGGGCTTGTCCGTGACGACGCTTCAACCGGAACGAATAGGAACTTTCCGCTCGTGGACCAAACCGGAAGGCAGTAGGTCACGCATATGTGCCGCGGAGATCCGCCATCCATCGGGATTGCCAACTCGGCCGGGCCTGTGCCGTCCGGCGCCTTGGGAACCGCCGCCATCACCCATCGGCGACCAGGCGAGACTCCCTGGATCTCGATGATCGGATAGGGAACCACCTTTGAACGATTCGAGCCGTCCTCGTTCATCTCCTCAAGGTAGTTCGAGTTCCCTTCAGTCTGTTGAAACATAATCCGACCCCGCACGCCAAAATGTGGCAACGTTGCACCGACGTTGCCCACCTTGGTCGCCGGCAGGCTCCGGTCCACAGGCGCCACCCAAAGCTGCGACGTCCCTGCGGAGCCCGCGGTTGCATAGACCACCTGCTTGCCATCCGGCGATATATCGTAACCAGTCATGGAAGTTCCGGGGAACATTGCTTCGCTCTTCCCTGAATCCACCCACGTGCGCCACAGTTCCGCGCCCGAACCCTCCTGCCCATGCCGCAGAAGGTAATAGATCACCTTATTGTCCGCGCTGAAAGAAGGAGGAGGAAAGTTGAACACCTCGCCCTCTGACGAGAGTGGCCGCTCACCGTTGGTGTCGTGAATCCAAATGGCGCTCTCATGCACACCGACTGACGTGATGAGTGACTGCCCCGTCGGTTCAACAGCGATTCCATCTTCTTCAGTAGGCCCAAAGGTGATTTGCTCCGGCGCCCCATCAGGAAAACGCTGACGCCACAGGTGGCTGTTGCTCCCCACGGCTGCCGCGAAATACATCCAGGAACCATCGGGCGACCAACCGGCGGAGGTGCACGCGCCCGTTGGTCCAATAGATCTCGACTGGCTCTGGCTGTCCAGAGAGATCAGCCGGCAGGGCGCCCAGCCGCCGTTGCCGTTCATCTCCACCACCAATGCCCAGTGGTGATCCGGAGAGGGATACGAGTAGTGCGCCATGCCGCGCTCGTGCGAGGGGAAATAGATCTCGCGAAGACCT
Source organism: uncultured Acidobacteriaceae bacterium (assembly GCA_963800145.1). Taxonomy (GTDB): domain Bacteria; phylum Acidobacteriota; class Terriglobia; order Terriglobales; family Acidobacteriaceae; genus Telmatobacter. The sequence goes on from CAWCZX010000003.1 coordinate 2,845,022, forward strand.
GCGCGCGTGTCCGTCGAGGTAACAACCCCCAGATGGATTCCCGAGCGAATTTGGGAGTAGAGAAGCTGATGCTGGTCGAGCCACACCAGTCCCGCGGCGTTCTTCAGCAGAAGATGAGATTCACCACCTAATACGGAGACGGTGTAAGTGGAAAAAACCGGAGCTTCCATCACCGTGTAGGCAATCTCAGAGCCTTCCGGCGAGAATGCGAGGCCGTACTTCGGCCGGCTATCCTCCGTGAGGCGCTTGGGTTCTCCGTTGGGGAGCATCTTCACATAGATTTGGTCGGAGCTGAAGAAAGTATCGCTTCCGCGGATAAATGCCAACATGCGTCCGTCGGGCGACAACGCCGGTTCCACCGCGGAATCGGTGAAATCAGTGAGCTGCGTATATCTGATTTCAGGCGCAATGTGGCGGGAACGATAAAAGGCCATACTCGCAATCGCGAACAGCACGCAGGTCCCACCCGCGATATACCAAAGGACTGGCTTTCGCTGGGAGGGAATCGAAGCGGCGAGAGCAGCTTCGGGTAGACTCTCGGCGGACATAATCCGCGAAACCGGCCCCGAGAAACGGTAGCCTTTGCCGGTTACGGTTTGCACAAAGCGGGGGTTCTCCGGGTCATCGCCAAGAACCTGGCGGATTTTCCGGATTGCGGTATTGATGCCGTGCTCGGTGTCGACGAAGACTTCACTCGACCAAAGGTGCCCGGCGATCTCGGATCGAGTTACGAGCTGACCGTCGCGTGCCAGCAGCAGAATCAGTAACTCCATCGGCTTGCGTTCAAGCCTGACGACGCGGTCGTCCCGGAGAAGTTCGAACCGGCCGCAGTCGAGCCGAAAGTCGCCGAACTGATATGCGGCAACCGCCAAGGACCCCCCTCCGAGGGTGAAGTATAGCATCCAGCTTCTTTCCAAGATGCGCGCATTCAGAGCCTTGGCGCTTCACCTAAACTTCACCTCCGGCTTTACCTCCGCTTCATTGCGCTCGGAATGCGAATCAAGGTTAGCTCGGGTCTGCCGGCGATTCCCCGGCCGAGGAGAAGAAGAGATGAAGACGAATTGGAAACATTGGGCGCTCGCACTGGGTGCCTTCGCGCTCACACTTGCAACTGCGCCGGCCGCCCTCGCGTCGTGCGGAAGTATCAACCTGCCGCTGGCGCATCCCAGCAGCTTTCAATTCCAGGATGGACCGGTCCAGCTCATGCCCGCCGCCCTGCTCAAGGGCGGTTATGATGACGACGATGGCGTGTCGATCGTGGGAATGTGGCATGTTGTCTTTACAGGCCAAACCATGAATGGCGGTTCTTATACTTTGCCCGAACCGTTCGATAACTCAGTCGTTGTTTGGCATAGCGATGGAACAGAAATTATGAACTCCTCGCGGCCCGCGCAGGACGGGAACTTTTGCCTGGGTGTATGGCAACAGACGGGAAGACGGCAATATTTCCTCAATCACATTCCCTGGCAGGGCAATGACCCCAGCGGCAACACGCAGGACGGAGCTCAAATTCTGGAGAAAATTACATTGAGCCCCGACGGAAATTCCTATTCAGGCAAGTTCACCTTTCAGGCGTACGACAACACTGGCGCCCCCACCCTGGCGGTTACCGGCGTATTGACAGCGACACGCATCACCCCGAGTACGCCGTTCAGCAGCTTGCTCTGAGGCGGTGGCGGTTCGGCCATGACGGGGCGGCGGGATTGAAAATCTGCCGCCCGGTCGTTCTGCGCGCTGTCAAGGTTGATGGACGGCGCGGCTTCCACCCGATGATCCCAGCGCGAGTGATTGCCATGCGCAATCGAGAGGAGTCTTGGAAAACGCTCATCTCAGGTCAGCGACTTCGGTCAAAAGAAATCTCTTCCCCTTGCAGATTAATTCTCCGGTTGGCGCAGAATCAGAATTGACGTACCTGCGAAGCGGCCGAGAGGCTTGTTGGGGAACGGCCGAACAATCCGCCCAACAAGAAGCCGATTTGACCCGCCGAAACATCTGCCTGCTCCGTGGCTCCACTGTGTCTCTCGCGCTTCAGCGCGCAATAGTCTCCCCAAAGCGTGAATTTAGGGACTGTGAAACTGTGCGGCTGTGCAGCCCAGCTTAACTGCTTCAGTTTCAGTTGCCTGCTCGCCGTCGCTCCACAGGAACACAGAAAATGTGTCAATCAAATGCGAGCAAATCCCGTTAAAACTACCCTTAAGTGGTCATCAATTTCCACCAAAAAAGCTTCTCGATCACGCTGGAATGCGAACAGGTTTTTTTGTAACCGCTCCCGGCCCTTATCATCGAACCAACTGTGATGACGACCTCTACCGTTTCTCAATCGCTTCGCACCCTCGGCAATTCTGACCTTCACCTCACCCCCATCGGCTTTGGCGCATGGGCCATCGGCGGCGGCAACTGGGAATTCGCCTGGGGTCCGCAGGACGATAACGAATCCGTCGCCTCCATCAACCGCGCCCTCGACCTCGGCATTAACTGGATTGATACCGCGGCTATTTACGGCCTCGGCCATTCGGAAGAAATCGTCGGCCGGGTGCTGAAAACCACCAGCCACAAGCCGCTGGTCTTCACCAAGTGCTCCATGCGCTGGCGTTCCGATCGCACCATCTACCACTCGCTCAAGGCCGACTCGCTCAGGGAGGAGTTGGAAGCTTCGCTGCGTCGCCTCGGTGTCGACGTCATCGACCTCTATCAAATCCACTGGCCCAACCCTGAATCGGATCTTGAAGAGGGTTGGGAAACGCTCGCGAAGTTTCGCGAAGAGGGAAAGGTTCGCTGGATCGGCGTCTCCAACTATTCGGTGGAACAGATGAAGCGCATTCAGAAGATCGCGCCCATCACCAGTCTGCAGCCGCCTTATTCCATGTTGCGCCGCGCCATTGAAAAAGAGATTCTGCCCTTTACCCAGGCCAACGGCATCGGCGTCATCAATTACTCGCCCATGGTTTCCGGCCTGCTCACCGGCAAGATGACCGGCGAGCGCGTCAAGGGGCTGCCCGCGGACGACTGGCGCCGGCGTTCACCGGAGTTCAACGAACCGCGGCTTAGCCGCAATTTGAAGTTGGTTGAACTGCTGCGCGAAATCGGCAACAGTCATGGCGTAACGCCCGGAGTTGTCGCCGTTGCCTGGACCCTTCATCATCCTGCCATCACTGCTGCGATCGTGGGCGGACGCAGCGCGCAGCAGGTGGAACAGATGACGCCGGCCCTTGAATTCAGGCTCAGCGACGAAGAGTACGCTCGAATCAACACATTTCTCGAGAGCAATCAGGACTGAATCTGCGGAGCCGCATAGAAAATAAAAACCCCGACTGGCGCCGGGGTTTTTATTGATCTGAGGAATTGAGCCCGCCTACATGGCGGCAACGAAATCAGGAAGAACCATTGCAGCATTCTCCTGCAGAAGTTGAGTCATCCGTGCAGCCATTCCGGTGTACATTGAAGCGGCCCGGAATGCATTCACGCGGACTCCCTCGCTGGCCTGGCTAAACGCGTACTGGCCCAGGGCCATTAGAACGCAAACTCGAATCTGCATCGCATCGCTGCGTAAGGTCTCTACCAGTTCCCGGTCGACTGCTGTGCAACTGCGCGAGGCAAAGTCCGCCATTTCCAGCATGACGCGGGCGTTCTGGTAAATCGCCCAAAGACCGTGGGGACCTTCCATCCGCTTCCACGCATCCTCGGGTGATGCGTTCAAGCCTTCCTTCCAAAGGAAGTGATCGCTGAGTTCGCGGGCACTCCAATCGGGGCGAAGCCGCGCCAGAAGCGAATCCCAAGATTGGGTATTTCGCCGGCGAACGCCTACCCTCCAACGACCAAGGTAGAAAGCTACAGCTGCGATCAAGGCAATTTGAAGCAATGGGAAGATCATCAGTCGTCCTCAGGCCTCGTTACGATCGCCTTTGGTTACTCCTAGGCAAATCCTGGCCAGTTCTTACTGTTCCTACTACTTGTAGCAGAAAACGACACACTTGTGGAACGCAAAACACCCTTTTCTAGTAACATTTCTCATCGGCTGGTACCCACTAAGCCAGCACACTTACGTAACTTAAAGTAACCACTCGATTAGGTCAATGATACTTTCCGGGGACCAAATGATCCTTCCGAGGTGCATTGCAGCCTGTCGATTGAATAATTTAGGAGGAACCGGGCCGCCTTAGCGCTTCCGGGTCCCACGCGTTTCCAGAATGGATTCTGCCAGGGCCACCCGGTCAGCGCGTGCCACGCCGGCAACAGCGAGCAGCATATTCTGCATTTGCGGGGTGAATGCCCGGCGCTCAGCCTGCTTCTGGGCAAAACTGACCGCCCAGTAAAGCAAGGAGCAAAGGAAGCCCCCGATTGCAATCCTATTGAGCAGGACATATTGGCCCATCGTCGTCTGGTGGCTCTGCAGCATTGTGACGGCGATGCTGACCAGCGAATAAATGCCGAGGCCGGTCGCCAACTGCAATTCTCGATCACGCCAGCCAATCGAGAGAAATTGGCTGAACCCTGCAAGCAGGAGGAAAAACAGCACCCTGAGGATCGAAACCGTCTGCTGCAAATGCAACAAAACATTCCATACTGGCGTAGCGCCGCGCGGCGCGAGGATCACCATAAATGGCCAGACAGCAGCTCCGACACCCAAAATCGCTATGCCGATGACGACGAGGGTGAAGCGAGGCAGCGAAGCGCGAATTGGACGAAGTACTGACCACGCTAATTCCACCAGAACGCCGAACTGCAAAAGCGAATCGACGATCGTTTCAACCAAATACAGCGTGAGATAAAAGGGTGTGTTTGTAGAGGAGTGAAGTAGCTGGGCACTTAAGCCCGCGATATTAATCAGCAGATCCCAAACGCAATAAGTACAAAAAACCGGCAGGAGGCGCCATAGGCGTCTATAGATAAGCAGACCCACGACCATTGCTTCGGTCACGATGCCCGCGAGCCAGATCGTATTGTCCAGACTCATCATCTGCATCCTGTCTGAACGAGGTGATGCGATGATTCGAGTGTAACAGCAGCATTTTAGCTGTTGCTACCGAAAAACGCTGGTTAGGCGATCTTGCTGCCCCGTTTAGGTAACAACATCGGGACGCTATTGGCAATCTTGCCGTCCGGATTGGAGAACAGTCCCATCGGGATCGAGGCGACCTCAACTTTACAGCCCGGGCAGGGCAACGGCCCCATCGGGATTGAGGCGATCTCAACTTTACAGCCAGGGCAGGGCAACGGCCCCATCGGGATCGAGGCGACCTCGACTTTACAGCCAGGGCAGGGCAACGGCCCCATCGGGATCGAAGCGACCTCAACTTTACAGCCCGGGCAGGGCAATGGCCCCATCGGGATCGAGGCGATCTCGACTTTACAGCCCGGGCAGGGCAACGGCCCCATCGGGATCGAAGCGACCTCAACTTTACAGCCAGGGCAGGGCAACGGCCCCATCGGGATCGAAGCGATCTCGACTTTACAGCCCGGGCAGGGCAACGGCCCCATCGGGATCGAGGCGATCTCAACTTTACAGCCCGGGCAGGGCAACGGCCCCATCGGGATCGAGGCGACCTCAACTTTACAGCCCGGGCAGGGCAACGGCCCCATCGGGATCGAAGCGACCTCGACTTTACAGCCCGGACAGGGCAACGGCCCCATCGGGATCGAGGCGACCTGAGCGGCCCCACTGGGCAACGGATCCATCAGGGCAGCACTGGCGATATTTCCGCCCGTATTGGATACCGGCCCCATCGGAGTTGCGTTAGCCATGCCGGCTGAAAGCACCAGGATTGCAGCAAGAATCACACCGGAACTCTTGATCGTACGTGAGCTCATGCGAAGTACTCCTTGCATATGGAAAATGATATGCAGGGAAAGACTAACCCAAATGGTGCACTTCCGCTACAACAAAAGTACTGTTTAGGAAAAATAATTCAGGTCGAGGCAACGTTTTCAAGAACACGGAGGCAACGTTTTCAGGATTCTGGGTCTGAACGGGGAAAAATCGGGGTCTCAATTAGTGGGCTGAATCACGTTAAAACGCTCCTTTCCAGGTACTTAGGTGGTGAACATCACTCCCTGTGAGGACATCGGGACGCGGAATTCTGCTCTCGGGAACCGCTCAGGCTGAACACAGCGGATGCACTCCTATCGATCTTCGAAGATTGGTATCGCTGCCGGCGCCATGCAGAGTTATCTTGAACCAGGCGAAAGCAGGCGACGGGCTGCTTTGGACACGGGTTTCTTTGTGAGGTTCGACCGTGATTTCGGAACTGCGCAAACGTTTCAACGAAGAGTTCAACCCGCAGAAATATGCCGCTCTATTGGGCCTCTTGCGAGAGCGCTGTGGAGCGGGAGTCGAATTTCGCGTCTCCGAAACCCCTATCTTCATCCCCGCTTCGGTTCTACAGCGGATGGCAGATGAAGGCGAGGCCCTGGTGCAAAGCCTGATCCATAATCCGGCTTACCTTGAAGCGGCTCGTCAGGCCATTCCTCCGGGCTATCGAGTGGCGAATGAGACACCTCACCCGCACTTTCTCACGGCAGATTTTGCCTTGGTCGGCACGCCAGGAGGCGAACTGTCTCCCCGATTGGTCGAAATTCAGGCATTCCCCTCCGTGTTCGGCTACCAGGCCGTTTTGGGCTCGGCTTATCGAGAAGTATTCGGGTTGTCCGATAACCTGGGCACATTCCTGAGCGGCTTGAGCGAAGACGGATATTGGGAACTGCTCGGACAAACTGTTTTAGGCGGTCATAACCCAGAGAATGTCGTTCTGACCGAAGTGGATCCGCTGCACCAGAAGACGCTTCCTGACTTTAACGTCACGGCGCGGCGGCTCGGCATCGCGGTAGTGGACATCGCCAGTCTGCAACCGATTGGCGACAAGTTACACTACAGGAACGACGCAGGCCAATTGCTGCCGATCCATCGCATTTACAACCGCGCCATCGCCGACGAACTGATTGCCCGCGGTATCGAGTTACCTTTTGACCTCACTCACCCCTGGGATGTGGAGTGGGCGGGTCATCCCAACTGGTACTTCCTGATCAGCAAGTTTTCGCTTCCATGGCTTTCCCGTTCTCCCGCGGGCCGCCCGGTGGTGCCGGCAGCAGTTTTTCTCGATGATTTTCTTGGAGGCCCGGGTCGGGCGGAGTTGTTGGCTTCGGGTGCAGGGTTGCCAGACTCTACCGACGGCGACACGATTTATAGCGAACTCCTGCTCAAACCGCTCTTCTCGTTTGCCGGCAAGGGAATCCGCTTCGATCCGACCCGGGCGCAGCTTGAGGAAATCCCGAAGCACTTGCGCGCGGGATACCTACTGCAACAGCGAATGCGTTTTGTGCCGACCATCGATACCCCGTACGGACTGACCCAGGCCGAAATCCGCATCCTATACATGTGGCCCGACGGCGGCGAACTGACTCCAGCCCTGTCACTGGTGCGCCTGGGGCGAGGAAAAATGATGGGCGTCGATCACAACATGGAACAGGCGTGGGTTGGGGGTTCCGCAGCATTCTTCCCGGATTGACGAGACTGGGAGACATTGCCGCGAAAAGCAAACTTTAGTTTTCGCTATTTTGCTGTAACCTCATCGGTTACTCCAAATAAACTTTGGTGCCCTAGTTTCAAAAGGAAATCTCCGATAGAGTTGCGTGTGAGTCCCTGAAAGGTATATGGATTAAGGTTATGGACACTTCAAAACCGGGTTTGTCGCATAAGCCTCGCCAATCTCGACGGGGTGCTCCACGGAAGGAAGTTCGGTGCGCGGTCCGTTTCCCGCTTTCCTTGCCGCTTGTGGTTTCCGCTGGCCACGAAGAACAACCGGCTCAAACACGCAACGTTTCAGCAAGCGGAGTGCTCTTTGAATTGCACGATCCGCTCAGAGTGGGACAGGGCATCGATTTCTCCTTGCGGATGCCGGGAGACGTATTGGGTGCGCCGCGCGATGTCATGGTTTGCTGCAACGGGCGCGTGGTACGCTGCTCCATGACCCAAGGCCAATATCAAGCTGCAGCTACGATCGATGACTATCGATTCGTGGAGCAGTAACGCGATGTCTGCGGTTAATCAACCAATCATGGAATTTGTCGACGAAAATCCAAATGGCGAAGTACTTGACGGACCAGTCAGGCCAGGTACAATTCGCATCATTCTTGCAGATTCTCAGGCGATATTCAGAGTAGGAATTCGCAAGATATTCGCGCTGGAAGACGATCTGCGCGTAGTGGCACAGGCCGATTCGCTCGAGAATTTGCGCGCCGCTGTCGAACGGTATCCGACGGACATCGTGCTCCTCGAAGGCAGCCTTCTCACTGGCACGACCAACGTGATCCCGGAACTCCTGCGGCTTTCGCCTGATTTGAGGCTGATCGTTCAGGCTGTCCAGGCAGAAGAGGGCCAGACGGTGGAACTCTATCGTCGGGGCGTGCGCGGTATCATCTCCCGCTCCATCTCACCCGATCTGCTGGTGCGGTGTGTGCGCAGAATCGCAGCGGGCGAAACCTGGATCGATAATCAGTCAGTGAATTGGGTTATCGATGCGTACCGCTCCCAGGCAGCCTCACTGGTGAGCCCGCGGAGCCAGCCCCGGCTGTCGCCGAAAGAGATGGCGATCATCACTTGCATTACCCAGGGCAAGCGCAATAAGGAGATCGCATTTCAGCTTGGAACCACGGAACAGGTCATCAAGAACTATCTGCGCAAGATTTATGACAAGCTCGGCGTTTCAGACCGACTTGAACTGGCTCTCTATTGTCTCCACAACAAGATCATTCAGGCCGATGTAGATGAAGAGACGGTAGCCAAGAAGATCGTCGCCCGTTAGAAGATTTCACCTCTCACGCAGAGTGCCTCTTTTAAATCCTCTCGCCACAACTGACGCGATCTGAGTCGTTGTCTCCGTTGCAACTCACAGCTGTGCGTCCATCCCCGCAGTGTTTGCGTGCCAGTTCCAGAAGGCGGATAAGTTCCGCAAGCTCTCGCTCCCCTATGTGCCCAAGAAGATCCCTCGGAGCACGTTGAATCTCAGGGTCCATCTTACTTAGCAGCTCGAGCCCCTGGTCGGAGATCTGTGTCCAGGTGACACGACGGTCGTTGCGATCGCGCTGTTGACGGATCAGCTTGAGTGCCTTGAGTCGCGCCAAAAGCCGGGTGATATCGGGGTCGGCAGTGATCATCCGATCCCCAATCTGCGTACAGGTGAGACCTTGTGGGTGCGCGCCGCGCAAGATTCTCAATACGTTGTACTGGGTGGAGGTCACTCCCCAGTCGCGGCTCTTTTGCTGGAAGGTGCGTTGGAGACAATCGGCAGTCCGCAGCACATTGAGGAGCGTCTCTTCTTCCACGCTGGAGAAGGGACGCTCCTGCCGAATTTCATGCTTCAAGCTGCCCATTCGCATGTCTCCGTTAGATGGCGAAGTGTTCGGGGATGAAATCGGCAGAGCAGCTTCATCCCATTTCAAACACATCTTATTGTTTGACGACGTCCAGTTCGATGTTGAGCTTGACGTCGTCGCCGACGACGCTCGCGGGATACGAGGGCGCGATACCGAAGGCAGTCCGGCTGATAGTTGTTGTGGCCGAGAAGCCTTGATGAGGCTTATGGTCCATGCCATTCACCGGACCAGTCGGGCCTTCGACCTGCAGCGTTACAGGCTTGGTTACGCCGTGCAAAGTGAGATTGCCGTTCACCGTCAGGCCAGTGCCGTTTTTCGCCACGCTGGAGCTGACAAAGGTGGCGGTCGGGTTCTTTGCCACATCGAAGAAGTGATCGCTTTTCAGATCTGCGTCTCTGGGGGGAACGCCCGTGTCCACGGTGGTGAGATCGATGGTGATGTTGACGGTGGACTTGGTAATGTCCGCGTCGTTCTGCACAATCTGGCCACCAATGCTGCCAAACCGGCCGTGGACATTGGCGAGGCTCATGTGCTGGATCGAGAAATCGACCTCGCTGTGCATCTTGTCGGGAACCCAGGTGGAGGTTTGCGCCAGGGCGAGGGGAGCCGCTAACGCTACAACGCCGGTGAGGAGAGCAATACGCTTGATCAATTCAAGTCCTTTCGCAGAGGCGGTCGGGGCCGCCAGTTGGGTTGCCGGACAATTACATTGCCGGACGCAGCGCACGATATGCGGCGCGGGGGATATTTTGTGCGCCAGTACATTTAAGACGCCCGTCGGCGGGTATTCGTTGCAACAAATATTGTGCCGACGTCCTTTCGAGGAACAAGTTGGAACTGGTGCTCAAGGGGCAAGAGCAGTTTCGCCGCCGATCTCGGGTCGCGTGTCCGTTTGAAATTTGCTCTGTCTCACGCTGGAATCCCTCCCGATCGACGGCTCCGTAGCGGACTAATCCCGCTTTCTTTATACTGACGCAGTCGAAAGGAGCCTTCGGTGGACGACGTCACCGGTCTTGTTGTCGAGATTCGTGCATTTCGCCCCTTCCTTCCAGCAAAGGATTTCGAGACGAGTCTCCGCTTTTACAAGGCGATTGGTTTTGAAGTCTGTCCGCTCGGGGAGACTCTCGCCGAAGTAAGCCTTGGGACTCACGCCTTCCTACTCCAAGGCAACTACGTTAAGGAATGGGCCGAAAACACGATGATGCATGTCCTCGTCAAGAATGTCGACGCGTGGTGGCGACATATCGATTCACTGGCCCTTGCCCGGCAATTTGACGTTTCGCCCCCAGTACCGCCCAAGGTCGAGCCGTGGGGCCTGACAGTAGCCTACGTATTCGATCCGTCGGGCGTGCTATGGCACTTTGCGCAGGGGACCTCAGAAAACCAGAATTCAGACACTCCATGATTTCGAACTGACTCACTACCCGATCTCGGGTCATCCGGGAGCGTCTGATATGCTCCCGATCATGTCTTTTGTCCGCGACTTCAAGGGTCTGAGCCGCTCTCAGCAACACACTTTTGTCGCTTCTTTCTTGGGCTGGACGCTGGATAGTCTGGACTTCTTCCTCCTGATTTTTTGCGTGAAAGCAATCGCCACGGAGTTCGGCACCAAGCCGTCGGCAATCCTGGGCGCTGTGTTCCTGACACAGGCTTTTCGGCCGGTGGGTGCGTTGCTTTTCGGCATGCTGGCGGATCGTTACGGGCGAAGGCCGGTACTTATCTTCAACATTCTCAGCTTCTCTGTCATCGAACTGGCATGCGCCTTTGCGCCTTCGTTGAATGTGCTGCTGGTGTTGCGGGCCCTCTTTGGCATTGCCATGGGCGGGGAATGGGGCGTTGGCGCGGCGTTGACATTTGAGACATTGCCCAAAGAAGGGCGCGGAGCTTTCTCGGGCATTTTGCAGGAGGGGTATGCTTTTGGGTCGATCCTGGCATCAGCCGCTTTTGCGCTGTTCTTTCACTGGATCGGCTGGCGCGGGCTGTTCATGGTCGGCGCGTCGCCGGCGCTGCTGGTGCTCTACGTGCAGACCCGCGTTGAGGAGTCGCCGGTGTGGCTGGCCGGGGCTGCGAAACGTCGCGAGAAACGGGTTGGCCCGTGGATCCCAGCGCATCTCACGGAGTTTCTCCCCCGATTCCTTTTTCTGGTGCTGCTGATGACGGCGTTCATGAGCTTCTCGCACGGCACCCAGGATGTGTATCCAACTTTTCTCGAAGTGCAGGTGGGGCTCAAGCCGGCGACGGTGGGTTTAATTGGCGTGTTGTACGGGCTGGGATCCATTGCTGGGGGATTTGTGTTTGGGACCCTCTCAGAGCGATGGGGACGCAAACGGGCCATTATTACCGCGGCGCTGCTGTCGATTCCGATCATCCCTTTGTGGGCCTACGGTCATTCAGCCTTTACGCTGGGCACTGGCGCGGTCTTGATGCAGTTCATGGTTCAGGGTGCGTGGGGAGTGGTGCCGGCCTATCTTACGGAGCTATCGCCGGCGCCGGTGCGGGCCACTGCTCCGGGGCTCGCCTACCAGTTGGGCGGGCTGGTTACGTCTTGGAACGGCAAAGGGCAGGCGCTGATTGCGGAGCGATGGGGAAACTATCCGCCAGTGCTGGCCATTACGGTGGTGGTTGTGGCGCTTGCGCTGGCAGGGCTCGCGGCTTTGGGACACGAAGCGAAGGGCGCTGAAATGGCGGTGTGAGTCCAGCAACTAGCTTAGTTCTGCTTGTTCTATGCCTGCCGTCTTGCGTTTCACCATTGGGGAAGGCGACTCTTTTGAAGAGGCTCGGCGACTGCCTGTTCTGGCCCATCCGATTTAAGGTGATCAACGATGGGATCTATCGCCGGTAGCGGGCTGTCAGTTCGCCGCGGGCCAGGACGTGCCCCTTCAGAGCTGCCTCAACCTGGTCTCTGGTTGCGCCGGATGACAAGGCGGGTTTTGCGTCCAGCGCATAAAGAACAAAGACATATCGATGTTCTGAATTGTGCGGCGGGCACGAGCCTCCATAGCCGATCTTGTCAAAATCATTCCTGCCCTGTCGGGAGCCGTCCGGAAGCTGCTCCACTTTCGGCAATCCCTCAGTCAGGGAGCGCTTTTCGGCAGGCAGGTTATAGAGCACCCAGTGCGTGAAGGCGCCCGCAGGCGCATCGGGGTCGATAACAATCAGGGCAAGGCTTTTTGTCGCAGAGGGGGGCGCGGTCCATGTCAGCGCAGGGGAGATATCGGCGCCGTCGCAGGTGAACTGCCGGGGAATCTTACCATCCTGAAAACTCGAACTGGTTAACTGCAAAGTCTCCTGGCCGCCTGCGACCACGATATAACTTCCCCGGTGACAGCCCGCCAACGCAGGAATCAACAGCGCCAGTGCAGCCGCAGCCCAATGTGCGCCATTCGAGGAATGAACGCCCTGACGATCGATCTGTAATGGTGACTGCAATTTTGTGAGCATCCATGATCCTCTTGGTTGAATTCGTGTTGCCAGCCAAGTAATTCACCGCAATTCTATATATGCATCGAAGCAAGAGCGTGCAATTCAATCGCGCCGCAATTCTCGTTGGCCTCATTTGGGTCGAATTAGCTCGATACGGTCGCGGGTTCGGACCCAGGTATTCCCGGCCATGCGGCCCACGGCATCGAGGCCTGCAGGGTCGACCCGAAAATCATCAAATAGGTCCTCGCGGACGTGAAAGCGGACCACCTCTCCCAGCACGACGACGCCGCTGCCAGGAAGATGGCTGGTGTAGACGACCTGCATTAACCGGCACTCCATTTGCGCGGGGGACTCAGCAACCCGCGATGGCCGAACGACTTCGCTGGGAACGGGTGTGAGTCGGGCGAGTTGAAACTCATCCACCTCAGGCGCAACCTCGGCGGCCGCAGCGTTGGCGCCTGCGGCAATGGCATCGCTGACCACGTTCACGACAAATTCGCCTGTGTCTTCAACATTGCGCAAGGTGTCTTTGCGCTGGTCGGCTTCGGGACCGCCGATGGCGCGTAGCGTGGGGCAGAACAGCACCGTGGGCGGTACGGATCCAACACCGGTGAAGAAGCTGAATGGCGCCAGGTTGGCGATTCCGCGAGAGTCCACCGTGGAAACCAGAGCAATCGGGCGCGGGACGATGATTCCGGTCATCAGCTTGTAAATCTGGCGTGATTGGGAGTTCGCCGGGTCAACGGCGCGCATCGGGCTGGGTGAAGTGCTTGAGTCGTCCATGGCATTAGCCTAGAACATCGGCGCAGGTCGCACACTGGATTGGGTTTCCAAGCATCCAAGTAGACATGGGGATATGAGGGCATGGAAAAGAAATGGGCCGTAGCCTGATGGTAACGGCACCCTCCCGGAAATTTGCACACGAGTAACATTGCATGATGCACAATCATTTGTAGGAGAATACTGTCTTGCCGCGGATTCACTTTCAATTGCAACTCGCCGAACTCAAGGACAAGATCCTTGCCATGGCTGCCCTGGCGCAGCAGGCGGTGGAGTCCGCAATAGACGCCTATCTGCTGCGCGACAAAGGATTGTGCCAATACGTGAAGCAGAACGAAACGGCCATCAATTCCGCGCAGCGTGAACTGGACGAGATGGCGTATGAGCTGCTCGCGAAAGAGCAGCCGATGGCCATCGATCTTCGCTTCATCCTGGCAGTCATCAAGATCAATGGCGATCTGGAGCGGATCGGTGATCAGTCGATGGGCATTTCGCGCCGGACGCGGGACATTCTGAAGACCGAACAAGTTGAGCTGCCGGTGGATTATGCGGCCATGGGTGAGTTCGCCTCACGCATGATCCGCACGGCCATCCAGTCTCTGCTGGATGGCGATGCCCGCCTCGCCGATACGGTACGCGAGATGGACGACGAGATCGATCGGATGAATCGGCGTGCGCATGCTGACCTGCTCAAGCTCATCCAGGAGCAGCCGCAGTATACGCAGCAGGCAATGAACGGTTTAATGGTCTCGCGCAGTCTTGAGCGCATCGCCGATCACGCGTCGAATATTGCCACCGACGTCATTTTCTGGGTTCGCGGGGCTGACGTACGGCACCAGTTGAGCCTGTCGATGGACTGAGGTCGATTTCCAAAGCTCACGAATCAGGTTTTGTGCTTCCCATCCTCGCGACAAAAGCAAGAACCTCGCGAGGATGGGGCACCAAGGCCTCGCACGATGCGTTACCGCGTGGCTTCGTAGAGGAACCAGGCACGGCGCTCGGCCTCGTCAATCCACACTTCAATCAAGCTGGTGGTAGCGTAATCATTCGCCTTGTCGGCGACTTCGTGAGCTGAGCGAAGGCTCTCGACAAAAGCCCTGTTGTCGGCGTGAAGTTCAAGCAGCATATCGCGAGGGGGTACAAACTCCTGATCGTTATCCGCAATGCGCTGCAGCTTGTTGATCTGTCCGATGGAGCGGATGGTCATACCGCCCACTTTGCGAACGCGCTCCGCAATATCGTCTGTAATGGCGAAAATCTGCTCGCCTTGTTGGTCAAGCAACAGGTGGTAGTCGCGGAAATGTGCCCCGCTCATGTGCCAATGGAAATTCTTCGTCTTGATATATAAGGCAAATGCGTCGGCCAGCAAGGCATTGAGGACACTGGAGAGATTCTTGATTTCCTCGGAAGAGAAACCGTCTGGAACGTTGGTCTTGGCTGCTTTCGTTTCCTGATGTGTGTGGGAAGCCATGGAGATACTCCTTTTTTTGCTGGGGAAGGCTGACTTGGATGCACGAAGGACCTTCGCGCAGGGTTCATCGTATCTGGAGTTGGATGCGGCCGGGGAGGCAAGGTTTCTTCTGAAATTGCAGGCAGATGTGCAAAAAGTTGGAGCGCCCATCCCGGACGGGAGTGGCGCTCCATGTCGATAAAAATTCCGTGAGATCTAGAGTTTGTCCAATGGATGCGTATCGTAGTGGAGCAGAACCGCTACGGCGCAACTGGTAAGGCGCGTCTCCGCCGAGTCGGCGCGACTGGTGAGGATGACGGGAACCCGCGCCCCGAGCACGATGCCGGCAAGTTGCGCACCGCCCAGATATTCAAGCTGCTTGGCCAGCATGTTGCCGCTTTCGAGGTCCGGAACCACCAGGATGTCGGCTTGACCCGTAACCGGGGAGTCGAGGTGTTTGATCTTTGCCGCCTTGATGCTGACGGCCGTATCGAAAGCGAGCGGACCATCGAGAATGCCGCCGGTGATCTGACCGCGGTCGGCCATCTTGCACAGCGCCGCCGCCTCCATCGTCGAAGGAATCTTGGGGTTGACCGTTTCGACCGCGGACAATAACGCAACCTTGGGCTCCGGGATACCGAGCGCATGCGCGAGATCGATTGCGTTCTGCACGATGTGAATCTTGTCTTCAAACTCCGGCTTGATATTGATGGCTGCATCGGTGATGAGAAGGGTGCGTGCATAAGCCGGCGTATCCATCACAAACACATGAGTGATGCGCCGCGACGTGCGCAAGCCCGTATCGCGATGCATGGCCACCTTCATCAGTTCATCGGTGTGCAGGCTGCCCTTCATCATGGCCTGGGCATGGCCGCTGCGGCACATCGCTACGCTCAATTCGGCGGCTTTCACTTCGGAATCAGCATTCAGAATCGGATATCCACTGATGTTGACGCCTATCTTCGCGGCCAGAGCCTTCAGCTCCTCTTCCGGGCCAATCATCGTGGGCTCGATGAGCCCTTCTTCGGCAGCTTCCACGGCGCCCCGCAGCGCCACGTCCGACATGGGCCAGCAGACCGCTGTGGTAATGGCAGGCAGCGTCTTGCACCGCTCAAGGAACTTGTGAAAGACGTGATAGTCGGCAGGATGACTTACCAGCGGGTCAACGGTAACAGCTTCGGCAATGGGGGCAAGATCGCTCATTCGGTGATTTTCTCCCGGCCGGCGCAAATAAGGACGAACGGCCTCACGCATTCATTCTCGCCCGGCTTGGGGTGCGCGCATGTGCGGAAGGTCACAGTACGGAGCGATGTCCCCCATTGCGGTATTTGAATGGCAACAGGCGGTTGCAGCATTCGGACAGGGAACTATTTGACCCTGAACGCCATGGAGTCGGGTCCGACCAGTTGTTCGACGTCAGCCCTGCACGGCGCGAGCCGCCTGTGCCGTATCGGTATACTGCTGGAATTCTGTGACCTTGCCATCGCGCAGCCGCCAGAAATGCGCGAATTGCGAATTGATAAGGGTTCCGGTCGCCTTGTAAGTGCCGTTGTACCGGCCCGTGACCACCACGGTTTCTCCCGCGTCGTGGAATTCTGCGGGCATCACCTGAAAATCGTCCCACTCCGTTGCGAGCCGGTAGAAGATGCCTTCGGCTACCGCCGCCGGACCGATGTAGGGATTGTGATCCGCGTAGGGGAAGTTCTCTGCTTCGTTCCAAACGATATTGGCATCCATCAGGGAGAGCGCCGCGGGCCCGTCGCCTCGGCTGAAAGCGGCATAGAGATCCTTGATGACCGCAAGATTTGAATTGGACATGGAAAGACCTCGAAAGTCTCCACACCGTAAACGTTCAGAGTTCTACGGGTCAATTCATTTTTCCCATACGAGTTCACAATCTCGGAGGAAATAAGCTGAGGCTAGTTGGGAAACGTGGATTCGAGCGAGGTCGCAAATGCGCTCACGCTTTCACTTTAATTCCGATCGCTAAAGCTGCTATGCTGGCCTGCGCTGAGAAAAGCGATTTACGCGAGGGAGAACGGATATGTGGTTCGTCGGAATGGATGTGGGCACGGGCGGCACGCGGGCCGTGGTGGTGGACGCGACCGGAAGACTGATCAGTGGTGCATCCAGCGAGCATGCGCCGTTTCGCACCCCGCATCCCGGATGGGCGGAGCAGGATCCCGAAGACTGGTGGCGCGCTGCGCAGGAAGCGATTCGCTTTGCTCTCGCGGCTGCGCCCACGCCGCATGAGCCCATCGCCGCGATCGGACTCACTGGGCAGATGCACGGAGCCGTGCTGTTGGACGAAAACGGCGAGGTGCTGCGGCCATCGCTGATCTGGTGCGATACGCGGACCCAGCCGGAGTGCGACTGGCTCAACGAGAAGATCGGCTACGAGCGGCTCATCGAGCTGACATGCAACCCGGCTCTGCCGAATTTTACGTTGACGAAGCTTTTGTGGGTGAAGAACCACGAGCCGGAGATTTTCAATAAGACGCGGCACATTATGTGCCCGAAAGATTATGTGCGCTACCGGTTGACAGGGGAATATGCGATTGATGTGCAAGAGGCATCGGGAACGCTCCTTTTGGACGTGACGCATCGTCGGTGGTCGAAGGAAGTAGCAGAGGCAGCGGGGATTCCAGAGAGCTGGCTGCCTAAAGTGTATGAATCGCCCGAGGTGTGCGCCCGCATCAGCGAGGGAGCCGCAGGCTTGACGGGATTGGCTGCCGGGACGCCGGTTGTGGCCGGCGCTGGCGATCAGGGAGCCGGTGCGGTGGGGATGGGGATTCTGCAGCCGGGTTCGGTCTCAGCGACGATCGGGACTTCAGGGGTGGTGTTTGCCGCGACGGCCAGTCCGACAAAGGACCCCAAGGGACGGCTGCATACCTTTTGCCATGCGGTGCCGGGGCTTTGGCATGTGATGGGGGTAACGCAGTCAGCGGGATTGAGCTTGCGCTGGCTGCGTGAGACGTTTTTCGCTGGGCAGGATTACGACGATCTCAGTGAGGGGGCGGCCAAGGTTCCGGCGGGGAGTGAAGGTCTGGAATGGGCGCCGTATCTGCTGGGCGAGCGCACACCGCATCTCGATCCCGAGGTGAGAGCGGCGTTCGCCTGCATTTCTTCGGGGCACACGGCGGCGCATTTTGTGCGCGCAGTGCTGGAGGGCGTGGCCTATTCGCTCAAAGACACATTTTCGCTATTTGGCGAGTTGGGGATTCCGGTGACCGCGATTCGCCTGGGCGGCGGCGGGGCGCGCGGGGCCCTGTGGCGCAAGATTCAGGCCGGAATCTACGGGCAGGCGGTGGAGATTCTTGTCGCCGAAGAAGGTGGTGCTTTTGGAGCGGCTCTCCTGGCCGGCGTAGGCGCGGGACACTGGGCGAACCTGGACGAGGCGTGCGGGCAAGCGATCAAAGTGGCGAAGCGCATTGAACCGGACCCAGCAGATCTGGCAGCCTACAAGACCGGCTACACGCATTGGCGCAAGCTGTACCCGGCGCTGAAAACCCTGGAGTAGATGGCGGGTCGTTTTATCTCGGATTCCGCCTTGGCTGGCATGTATCCCGGGCGGCGCGCTTCGTCGCTGGCCGGTATACAGCATGAGTGGCGATGATTTAGGCTTTCATCGATTCCCAATCGATAAGGAGCTTATGCGCCTCCATCTTTCTTTCCTATCCTTCGTATTTTTGTGCGCTAGTGCGGGCGCGGCGGCTCAAACCTCATCGGCCGCGCCAACGTGCGCCGATCTGCACCTGGTTCCCGCACCGCGGGAGTGCAGGAATGTGCAGGCTGTGCGCGTCGACGACTCCGGGGTGCGAATTCTGGTTGAGCGGGACGCAGAGGATGAGTTCGCAGCGAAGGATCTGCAAGGCGCATTGGAGAGTCGTGGCGTTCAAATTGGGGAACACGGTGCGGCCGTGGTGCGGCTGGTGCGCGCCGACACGAACAAGGGCAGGGAACTGTTGGCGAGGGCTCCATTCAAATTCGATCCGGCGATGCACGACGAAGGGTATGTGATTGTGCCTGACGGCGCGCATGGTCTCGCTGTGATCGCCGAGACCTCGGCTGGGTTGTTCTACGGAGCGCAGACGGTGAAGCAGTTAACGCGCGGCATGGACAAAGAAAGCCAATTGCTGATTCCTACGCTGCGCGATTGGCCGGCGATGGCGCACCGCGGACTCAGTGACGACTGGTCGCGCGGGCCGCTGCCTAATATGGATTTCCTGAAGCGCGAACTCCGCACGCTGGCGGCTTTCAAATACAACACGTTCTCACCGTACTTCGAAGCGACCTTTGCTTATGCCGGTTCGCCGGTGACGGCGTTTCCGGGTGGCGCGATGACTCCGGAGGAAGCTCGTGAAATGGTGAGCTACGCGGCCCAGTATCACATCACCATCATTCCCGAGCAAGAGTCGTTTGGGCATTTGCACCATGTGTTGAAGTTCGAACAGTACTCGCATTTGGGGGAGACGCCGCATGGCGCGGTGTTGGCGCCTGGAGATCCGGGAACGCTGCCGCTGATCGGCAGTTGGTTTGGCGAATTGGCCGGGATCTTTCCCGGACCTTACGTTCACATTGGCGCCGACGAAACCGAGGAGCTCGGACTGGGAAAGACGCGCGACGAGGTGAAGCAGAAGGGACTGGGTGCGGTCTATCTCAACTTTCTTTCGCAGATTCATTCGACGCTCGCGCCCTATCACAAGCAACTGTTGTTCTGGGGCGACATCGCGGTCAACTCGCCCGACCTGGTGGGCACGCTGCCCAAGGACATGATCGCTGTGCCCTGGCGCTACGATGCCGAGCCGGACTTCACTCCGCTCATTCTCCCCTTCAAGAACGCGGGTCTTGAGACCTGGGTTGCTCCTGGAGTGAACAACTGGAATCGCCTTTATCCCAACAACAATGAGGCGCTGGGCAACATTCGCGCCTTTGTGCGCGATGGCCAGAAGCTGGGCTCGACGGGCATGTTGAACACGGTTTGGAATGACGATGGGGAAGGCATCTTCGACGAGAACTGGTTTGGGGTGCTGTTTGGCGGGGCCGCCGGCTGGCAGCAGGGCGAAAGCTCGGAGGACAACTTCACTGCGTCTTTTGGCCTGGCATTTCATGGAGATGAAACAGGCAAAATCGACCAGGCGCAGAAGGCGCTGATGGCGGCACACGCGGTGTTGAAAAAGGCCGGCCTTGAGGATGCACAGGACCGTTATTTCTGGATCGATCCGTTTTCGCCCGCGGGTCAGCAGGTTGCCATCAAGCTGATGCCGGTGGCATCGGAATTGCGTCTCGACGCGGAGCAGGCGATCACCCTGCTGGCACAGGCGCGCGCCGCGGGGAAGCTCGAAAATCCGGAAGCACTGGACGCGATGGAACTGGGCGCACGGCGCATCGACTTCGTCGGCGCCAAGTTCCAGGCTGCCGCGGATTGCGTGAACATCTATAGCGAGGCCCAGGCGCTGGTTCAAGACAAAAGCCGGTGGGACGAGATCTCAGACAAGCTGGAGACAATCGGCTCGAACAACGGACGGCTGGAAGACATTCGCGACGGCTATTCGCAGATCGGGCAACTCTTCAACCAGGCGTGGCTGCGCGATAACCGGCCGTATTGGCTGGATAACAACCGGGACCGCTACGACCGCGCGGCTCAACTCTGGATTGACCGCAGCCGCGCATGGGACCTGGTTACCGAACGCTGGGATGAGACGCACACGTTGCCGACCGGCGGCAGACGCGGGTTTGCCGGTGACGGGTGGTGCGCCCGCGGGAAAATGAGCTTTACGCGCTGTTTGGGTTTCTGGCGCAGAGAGAGTTATCACATGATGGGGTGATCGGCCGCACCGCTCTGTCTCAAAAGAATGACAATCATCAAAACCGGCAGACACGCACCGGAAAGAAAGTGTGTCCGGATGCGGATGGAGAGTACCGGCCATGAGCGTGAATCCAGGCGGCGCGTTGCGAGTCCTCGCAGCGATTGCTTTGTTTGTTCCGGCCGCACATAGTCAGCAGATCTCAAGGCTTGATCGACAGCTGGCCGATACGATGCTGGAGAATGTCTCCTCTGATGTGCACAAGTATTACTTTGACGCGAAGCTTCACGGTTTGGATTGGGATGCGCTCGTCAGCCAAACGAAGGCCAACATCGACAAAGCTTCCGACCCGGGTGTGGCGAATGCGCAGATTGCCGCGCTGCTGGAGCGCCTGAACGATTCTCACACGCGCTTTTATCCTCCACGGAACACCATCAAGGCCGACTACGGCTGGAAATTCAAGATCATCGGCAAGCGATGCTTCGTGACCCAGGTGAGCCCGGGGAGCGACGCAGAACGAAAAGGAATGAAACCGGGCGACGAGGTGTTCACCATCGATGGTTTCACAGTAGATCGGGCCGGCGCCCCATCGCTTGAATATGCCATGAATGCCTTGATGCCACGCAGCAGCCTGCAGGTGGAACTGCGCGATCCGACTGGCAAGCTTCTTCATTTGACAGTGGACGCTTCGGTCAAAAGACGCGCTCCGGTTTCAGGCCTCGGCGACAGTTCGTGGAACTCGAATCAGCGGAGAATTGACGCGGAGAACGCCTGGTATCGAGAGAAAGCCAGATATAAGGAGCTTGGCCCTGACCTGATGATCCTTCGCATTCCCGCTTTTGTTGAGACGGATTCGGATGTGGATGCCCTGTTCAAGAAGGCCCGTTCTCACAAAACGCTGATCGTGGATCTTCGCGGTACTCCGGGTGGCATCATTCACTCGGTGGTCAACTACCTCGAAGAGGTCTTTACCAAGCAAGTCAAGGTCGGCAACTGGGTTGAGCGGGACAAGATCGATCCATTATCGGTGAAAGGTGACCGCAAGGGCGCGTTCTCGGGCGATCTGATCGTTCTGGTGGACAGCGAGACGGCTTCAGGAGGAGAGATTTTTGCGCGAGTGGTGCAATTGCAGGAGCGCGGCACCATCCTTGGCGATCACAGCTCCGGCCGGACGATGGAATCACGGGTATTTGTCCACAGGGCCGGCTTCAACCCGGTTTTCGTCTACGGGGCTTCGGTGACGGTCGGGGACACGGTCATGTCCGACGGCAAGAGCCTCGAACATGTTGGAGTAGAGCCGGACAGAGTCTTCTTACCTACAGTCGCCGATATCGCGGCCGGACGTGACCCTGTGCTGGCCTATGCAGCAGGTCTCGCGGGCGTCAAATTGAGTCCGGAAGACGCCGCAAAACTTTTCCCGAATCGCGACGACGAGCAGAAGTAGGCGCCGGCGAAGAAGCGGTTCGTTGCTCAATCGGCGGCGAGAGTCGGAGGCTGTTCGCATACTTCGTATTCGAACTTGCGCACGTTTCTGAGGCACTCGGCCAGCGCGATCATGAGCGTCTCTCCCCATCCCACGGGTCGAAAGCTGAGCGTCTTCTGATTCAGCTCGAGGTCGGCAGTCGCAAAGAACATCATGTCAGTCGTCTTGGCGGTGGCGAACTCCTTCACCGTGATGCGCGCTTCGACCTCGCCCGATCCGCATTTCTTTGTGACTGAGAAAAAATGCAGCTTGGCGAGCGCCTCCGAGGGGTCCTTCTGCAGGAACTTCCAGTCGTTCACCGTTACGGCCTCCGTTTTGTCTGATCCGGGGAAGAGCCAAGTGTACGATATTTTTCTCTTTAATGGGGTTTTTGAATGGCTGCCAGGGGGCTGCTGGTGAGAATCACCGAGGTTGATTCGGAAGAATCTTGGGCGGCGAATTTTCACTTGACGGAGCAACGCGGATGGGGAAACATGGTTGGCCCAGGAGGTTCCAAATGAAAGCGATTCGTCTGGGCTCCTTCTTCCTCACATGCTGCGCCATTCTGTTCGCAACTTCGTTTCAGAAGGCATTCGCCGCAACCCATTGCGTCAACCCAGCCGGTTCCGGGGGTTGTTACAAGACCATCAGTCTCGCGGTCAGCCATGCCGCAGCCTACGACGTGATCAACGTCTGGCCCGGGACTTACAAGGAAGATGTCATCATCGGTATTCCGCTTTCTATTCTAGGGGCCGGCGCCAAGAAGTCGATCATCGACGCTACCGGACTCCCCGATGGCGTCTTCGTGGATGGATACGACAATGCAGGCCTGAGCCATGTGACGTTGGCCGGATTCACGGTTGAGAACGCGCAATTTGAAGGTGTTCTGGTGGTGAGCGCGTCCGATGTGACCATTCGCGACAACACCATCGAAAACAACGACAAGGTTGGGCCCATGTTTACCGGCGATACCGTCGGCTGTCCCGGCCAGCCGGCCTTTGAGACCGACGAGACCGGCGACTGCGGCGGCGGGCTTCACTTCATCGGTGTCTGGAACTCGGTCGTCTCCGGCAACCTGTTGACAGGCAATGGGGACGGCTTCCTACTGAGCGACGAGACCGCGGCCAGCCACGACAACCTCATAATCCACAATGTCGCGAAAGACAATGCACTCGAATGTGGAATCGTTTTTGGCTCGCATCCGCCGGTAGGCTCGTCGGCGCCTCACTACGCGCCCCACTACGGGATTTATCACAACACGGTGGTAGCCAACGTGTCAGCGGACAACGGCGTGCAGGTTGGCGGTGCGGGAATGGGCCTGTTCTCCGATGGCAACGGGCCCGGCCGCGTATCCGGAAATGTGATCATTCACAACTCGCTCACTGGAAACGGAATTGGCGGCGTTTCGCTGCACACGCACGTGGGGCCGTCCTTCGGAGCACCGGCCGATAACATGAACGGCAACCAGATCATTGGTAACTACATTGCAGGCAACCTGGCCGACGTGGACGATACAGCAACGCCGGGCCGGGATGGCATCAACATCAACAGCGGCGGTGGCGGTTCGCCGGTTCGTGGCACCGTCATTGCGCAGAACGTGATCCGCGATGAGGATGTGGACATCGCCGTCAACACTCCGGCGACCGTCATCGTTCACCTCAACGACCTGCTCGGCGGCAAAATTGGAGTCGCGAATATCTGCGCCTTTGACAAAGCTTCCTGCGCGGGTGGCAGTAATGCCACAGAGAACTGGTGGGGATGTCCCGCAGGACCGGGCGGCCACGGATGTACCACGGTCAGCGGAGCGAATGTGGTCTTCGCTCCATGGCTGCAGCAGCCCGCTACGGATGACGAGGACGGAGGCCACAACGACCAGCACTGACCTTTGCTAGCGAGTGCAGGCCTTGAAAAACCAGAAGATCCCGCAAATCGCGAGGTCTTCTGGTTTCCATTCGATGGATGGGCCTAGTTCAGCGTCACATCTGCGTGCAGCGGCGTATTTTCGCTGGAGTCGCCGACCAGGATGGTGAACTTGCCCGGATCGATCTTCCAGGCGTGGGTCGATTCGTCCCAGTAGCTGAAGGAGCGAGCATCGAGATCGATGGCTACGTGTCTCGTTGCGCCCGGAGCGAGACGGATTTTCTCAAAGCCTTTCAGTTCACGCTCCGGGCGCTTGACGGTGGCCGAAGGATCTGAAACGTAGAGCTGAGCCACTTCGGCGCCGAGCACGGAGCCGGTGTTGGTCACATCGAAGCTGACGTGAACCGTGGAGCCGGAGGATGCTTCCGAGGGGACAATAAGATTCCCAAAGCTGAAGGTCGTGTAGCTGAGCCCGAAGCCAAAGGGAAACAGGGGATGCTTGCCGGTGGTGGTCCAGTAACGATAGCCCACCATCAGCTTGTCTTCGTATTTCACCTGGGGGATCACGTAGTCCACCGGGGGATGGCCGGGCTCGGTCACATGAAGCGAGGTGTCGGCTCCCTTGATCGGATAGTAGTAAGGATACGAGGGGTTCTCCTGCCAACTGCGGTCGAAGCTGACGGGCAGCCTGCCTTCCGGATCATGCCTGCCGAAGAGAACTTCGGCCACAGCGGTGCCGCCTTCCTGGCCGGGATACCAGGTGTGGAGCAATGCGGGAACCTTGTCGAGCCAGCGCATGACATCCATGCCGCCGCCGCCGGTCAGGGTGACGATGGTGTGAGGATTGGCCGCCGCAACGGCTTCGACGAGCGCATCCTGCCCCCAGGGCAGCGTGAATGTGCGGTCGAATCCCTCACTCTCATAAAAGGGGCTGAAACCGACGGCAACCACTGCGACATCCGCAGCGGAGGCAAACTTTTTTACGTCCTCTGAAATCAGGTCGGCTTCGTTCGCAACGCCGAGGCTGAAACGGTTGCCGACAGAAGTCGGCATGTATTCGGCCACCAGGTGAATAGTCTGGCCTGCATTCAGGTCGATCGTGGCGGATTCAGGATGCTGGCCTTCGACCTGATCCTGTTCGATGAGTTGCTTGCCATCCATCATCACCTTGTAGTGGTCGTTTCCGACGGCGGCGGCCAGGATCAGATACCTTCCTGCCTTGTCGGCCTTGTAGGCGGCGGAGTAACGGATGCTGTGCGGAGCCTTTTCTCTGGGGCCTCGCCGGGCGGGCATGTAATCGGCAATGGCCCGTTCCTGTGTCGTTTCGGCTGGGCCGCTGAAGTTGCCGGTGCTGTAGGTTTCCTGCTTGACAGGACCGTTCCAGACTGTTCGCCGGAAGACTTCGCCGATCTCCGGAAGTCCGCGCGAGTAGAGCAGGTGCGTTTCGGGACCTAGCAGGTTGCCAATGCCGGACACGATGCTGATGGGATCGAAAGCCGCGGCCTCAGACGATCCGCCACCCCCGGGGACAGCAGGCCACGCATCGGGGCCGAAGATGGCGATGGTTTTCACCTTGGCACGGTCGAGAGGCAGAATGTGGTCTTCATTCTTGAGCAGCGTGATGCTCTCGAGCGCGCCTTGCAAGGCGACGGGCCGGTCGGAGACGGAATAGGTGGGGTAGGACGCGTCCCATTGCGGGCGATCGGTGAAGCCGTAGCGCAACTCGGCGCGCAGGATGCGGAGCACCTTGTCGTCGATGGTGGATTCTTTCACGCTGCCGTCTTTTATGGCGGGTAGAAGGGCTTGCGCGTTCATGAAGCGAGGGCTGGGCATTTCGAGATCGAGACCGTTGTTGGCCGCGGCGACGCCGTCATAGGTGGCATCCCAGTCGGACATCAGAATGCCTTTGAAATCCCAGTCGCCTTTGAGCACCTTGAGATTGAGGAACTCGTTCTGGGTGGCGTGGACACCGCTGATCAAGTTGTAGGAATCCATTACAGCATCAACGTGGGCCTTGGTTACGGCTGCTTCAAAGGCCGGGAAATACATCTCGCGCATGGTGCGCTCATCGACTTCCACGTTCACGTTGTGCCGGTTGTACTCCTCATTGTTGAGGGCGAAGTGCTTGACTGTGGCGATCACGCCTTGAGACTGAACTCCCTCAATATATGGCACCACCATGCTTGCATTCAGGAAGGGATCTTCGGAGAGGTATTCGAAGTTGCGCCCATTGACCGGGGAGCGGGCGATGTTGACACCGGGGCCGAGCAGAAAATTGACGTTGCGGGCGCGGGCGTCTTTGCCCAGGCTCTGGCCGAGCTTAAGAGCAAAATTCCGGTCCCAGGTGGCGGCCAGGGCGACGCCGCCGGCATAGGCGGTGGTGGGCCCCCAGGTGCGCACGCCCACCGAAGCGTCGGACATCTTGAAGCGAGGCAGGTCGATGGACGGCTCAGCATGGGTAAACATGCTGTCCACACCGCCGATCAGCTCGATCTTTTGCTCGAGTGTGAGCTTCGCCAGCATGGCGTGGGCTTTGGCGTCGATCGCGGGCGAGTCGGGGACAGGAGACTGAGCTGCAGCCTGGAACGCCGAGATAGAAAGGCATGCTGCCAGCAGTAGAACCAGATATGCGCAGCGCGACCGCAAAATCGATTGAGTAGCAGGATTGATTCTCATGACGCGAAAAAGGCTACAGCATCAGGCCCGGAACTGTACACCGCACGCGGGGTCCGGTTGTTGGAGACCGCCCGCGCGTGCTTCGTGAGGTTTTGTGACATCAGTCACAAGGCGGGGTGCAAGGCGTCACTGCTCCGCTCTGGAGTGGGAGCGCAGACTCGTTATCCAACGGGCAGGAATGCAAGTGCTTTCGGCGGCACCATCGCATTGGCAAGATTCAGCGGCGGCACTCAGGATTTGTCGTCGAGGGCACGGTGAGAAGCGGAATGCGCAGTATGTGCTTCTTCAAATGCTTTTCTTGACGGAGGGAGAGGTCAATGAGTTTTGCAACCGGGTTAAGGACGATTGTGGTCGCTACCGATCTGGACGGCCGGTCGGAAGCTGCTCTGGAATATGCCCGCAAGCTGGCCTCGGCCTATGGTGCGCGCATTATTCTCGCGCACGGTCTTGACCCTCTCGACTATGCCGCGGTGGATTCTGTGCCGGGCCGGGTTCTAAGAGGCTTGCCGGAAGAGGCGCGCGCGGTTCTGAGCCAGATGAGCGCGGACCTGGTTCTGGAGGGAATCCACAGCCACTCGGAGATTCACCAGGGAGAGGTTGCGCAGATGCTCGTGGATGTCGCCCGGCAATACCAGGCCGAGCTGATCGTGATCGGGACAGAAGGCAAACAAGGCGCGGGCCCGGTCGTGGTCGGTGCTGTCGCGGAGCAGCTGGTCAGGCTGGCGCCTTGCGCGGTGATGGCTGTAGCAGCGGACTGGAACGCCGGATCATTCCGCCCTGCGCCGGGAGGCCCGGTGCTGCTGGCGATGGAGAAGAACGAAGCGACGCAGGCAGCCGTGGATACCGCGCGTTCGCTGGCCGAAGTGTTTCAACGGACGCTGTTGGTGCTTCACGCGCGCAGTGCGGCAGAGGTCGTGGGCTTTTTGAACCCGCCTGCCAGCTCGTTGGAGGAGTTCGGCATCGCGAAAGGTGGGCCGTCTCCGGTGCGCTGCATCGTGAAAGATGGGCGACCGGCGGACGCGATTGAGAGCGCTATCGCACAGTACCATCCCAGCGTGCTGGTGATTGGGGTGAAGCGCGCCAGCGGGACGCCGGGACCGCACGGCACGGCCTTTTCTCTGTTGGCGCGGTCCCGGGTTCCGATACTGTGTGTGCCGCCGGACACTGCGTTCGCGGGCGCAAGCCAGGAAACTTGTATACCCACAGGGGTCAGCTGTTCAACAGGCGCTTAGTGTTCAGGTTGAGACAAGAGGACACGGCGAGACGGGCCGCGGAATATGGAATTCTGGCGCCTTTCTCGATCTTGGGACTCGCGATACGGCGTTATCCAGATTGAAGCCGGTTGAATGAGAGTCCTCAGGGCCAGAAGCATCCGCCAGAAGATGGCCGGCAGGTATTCGCTGCGGCGATTACCGTTGGACCGAAATCGGGCGGATCCAAGGGAGATGTGAACATGCAGCCAGAGACTAATTTCGGGCGTGCGGAAGCGGCGGCGCATCCGCTGGCAGAGTTGTTGGCTTGCCCGCCGACAACTGGGAATCTGCTGAACACTGCAGCCCAGAGTCTCGACGTTGCACCCGGGGAGGCGGTCTTTCGCCAAGGCGAGACGTGCCGCGGTCTTTTTGTCGTGGTGTCAGGGCAACTGGTGCGCAAAACGGAACGCCTGAGTACTCGCCTGAATCTGGGGGCGGTGCGCGTGGGTGACCTCGTGGAGTTGGCGGCCGCACTTGGGGATGGGCGACATACTTACACGCTGATGGCGCAGACTCCAGCGTCGCTGCTGATGTTGCCGATCGAGTCGCTTCAGGAGGCGTTCAAGGGATACCCACCGCTGCGGATGCAACTGCTGCAGGAACTGGCTCGCGAGGTCTCCCGCGCTTACTACGTATGCTGCACGACGCGCCTGGCAGGAATTCGGCACCGAAGTAACGAACCGGCTGCGGGCTAGTCCAAAAAAGACAATGCAATTCCCCTCGCGGGACCAGTTTTCCCACCGGAGCAGGCAGGAAGATAAATCCCTGCCTTGCACACAGGCGAAGTACGCTATACTTCAACCATACCTGCGGAATACGTATGGCTGGACTACATTCACATCACCCTCCGGAAGATTGTTTAAACTGCGAGCACCGCCATCTGCGGATGTTCTGTAATCTCACCCCAGAGGCGCTGAGGGATTACGATGCCATCGGCATCATGATGAGCCACGCACGGGGCGCCAAGTTGTTCTCAGAGGGCGACGCGGCACGGAACGTATTTATCATCTGCTTCGGGCAGGTCAAAATCTCCTCAACATCCCGCGACGGCAAGACCATGATCCTGAAGATCGCCGGCCCCGGCGATGTAATGGGCCTGAGCGCGGTGCTCGCCAATGTGCCTCACGAAGTCACTGCGGAGGCCATTGAACCTTGCCAGGTGAAGACGGTGCGCAAGCAGGAGTTTGTTGATTTCCTGGGCCGGCATGGCATTGCCAGCATGCACGCGGCGCAATCGCTTTCCGGCGAATATCTGACGGTCTTCCACGACGCCAAGCGGCTGGCACTATCCGGTTCTGCTGCGGGACGGCTGGCCCGTTTGCTGCTGGACTGGGGTCGTTCGTCCGCCAACGGGAAGCCGGAAATCCGGTTTACTATGGCGCTGACGCACGAGGAAATCGCCAACATGGCGGGTACCTCGCGCGAAACGGTTACGCGACTGCTTAACCAGTTCCGCCGCGACCAATGGATTACGATCAAGGGCTCGAGCATGACCATCGTCAAGCCCGACCAACTGGAACGTCTGACCGCCTAAGATTCTGCCCACGTACTGATCGATCGGCGTTGAGCTTGCCGCATTATTTGCCTCGATCTGATCGTGATTTCGCGTCAAAATAGCGACATTTGATGGCATTTGCTCGCCACATTTCCTGTGTTCCTGTGAGACGGGGCGGCGCAAATTGCTGATATGGAACCGGTTATCTTCGGCTCTACAGTTTCACAGTTTCACAACGTCATTTTCCCGGGATGCGCGGTTGCGGACAGGCCAGCCTGCGCGCGAGCGGACGGCAAGTTGGGCGGTCGGCGGCCGGTATGAGCTGTCGGGCGATGCGGCATTCTGGAGTCCTATTTGGATTGTGCGCCAGCGCGGGGAAATTATCTGCAATCCGGTGGACCGGTTTTTTGTTGGAACGGGCATAAGTTGGCCGGACGGCCATGATTTTTCTTTCCCGGAAACGGTGACACACTCGGAACTTTGACTCCGCCACAGAAAACGTTCGGCAATGTCCTATTTTCTGGGACGCCACCAAAACGTTCGAGAAGCCGACTTTCAGGTATTAATCTGGCTCGATGAGCGCGTTGGCGAATTGGCACCAATCGGCGTCCAATTCGCTCTTTGGGGTTCAGGGATCCATGATCGCGGAACACCAGGGATAAGCTATGCGTAAGGATCGATGCCGGCGAAATATTTGTACGCGGCGATGGAGGCACAGCCGGGGTGACGACTGAGACGAGAATTGCACAGCCGCAGGACTTTACCGGGGTTTCAGAGAAAGGCGTGGTGTGGCTGGCGGTAGGGTTTGGCCTGCTGAAGTATGTTCTGTCAACGCTGGGCCAGATAACGATCCAACATGCAGGGTACGGCATTTTTCGTGACGAGTTGTATTTCATCGTGTGCGGACGGCATCTGGCCTGGGGATATGTGGATCAGCCGCCCTTCATTCCCCTGGTCGCGCGCATTTCAGCTTCGCTGTTTGGCCTGCAATCGCTGGCCCTGTTCCGGACCTTTGCCTCGCTGGCGGGCGGGGCGGAAGTTGCGATGACGGGGCTGCTGGCGTGGCGGATGGGCGCCTCGCGCTGGGCGCAAGCGCTGGCCATGACGGGGATTCTGCTGGCGCCCATGGTGATGGGCACCGATGCGACCTTTTCGACGAGCACCTTTGAGCCGATCTTCTGGATGACGGTGGCGCTGGCAACGATCGAGCTGGCACGGCTGGCCTGTCGCGGCATTCGCAGTGGCCGTACAGTGGCGTTGTGGTGGGTGCTGCTGGGCGTGACGGCTGGCCTGGGCCTCGAAAACAAGTGGAACGAGGTTTTCTTCCTTACCTGTCTGCTGGCGGCGCTGTTGATGACCAGCCAGAGAAAGTTACTGGCTTCGAAATGGTTCCCGATCGGCCTTGCGCTCCTGGTCGTGCTGATTCTGCCCAATCTGCTGTGGGAGATGCACCACCACTGGGCAACGCTCGAGCTGCTGCACAACGATCAGATTAACGGCAAGAACGTTCACGTGGGCCCCCTCGCGTTTGTGCTGGATCAGATGCTCGCCTTCGGTCCTCTGATGGCGCCGTTGTGGGTGGGAGGCATTCTGTGGCTGCTCTTCAGCCGGGTGGCTCAGGCGTTCCGCTTCCTGGGCGTGACTTATCTGCTGTATCTGCCCCTGATGATGATTCTGCACGCCAAGGACTATTACCTTGCGGCCATTTACCCGCTCTATTTTGCCGCGGGGGCGGCCGCCTGGGATCTTCTCTTCCGCAAGGCCTGGTTGCGGCGCGGGCTCACGCCCGTTTACGTGGCGATGAACGTGCTTCTCATCGCGAGAGTGTTGCCAATCATTCTCCCGGTACTGCCACCCGGAAAAATTCTGGCATATCAGCAGCGGCTGCATCTGCAGCCTCCGAAAATGGAGAATAGCGCCACCGCGCCGCTGCCGCAGTACTACGCCGACATGCTGGATTGGCGGCAGAAGGCGGACTTGCTGGCCGCTGCCTGGTACTCGCTGCCGCAGGCGGAGCGCACACAGGCCGTGATCTACACGGAAAACTATGGCGACGCGAGCGCAGTGAACGTGTACCGGCCGGATGTGCCGGAGGCCATCAGCGGTCACCAGAACTACTTCTTCTGGGGACCGCGCACGTATACGGGTAGCGTGATGATCGTGTTTGGCGAAAGCCGCAGGACGCTCGAAACCAACTTCGACTCGGTAGTGGAATTTACACAGGATGCAAATCCGTATTTGGAGCCGTATGAGCGTGGGCCGGTTTTCATCTGCAGAGGCCTCCATGAAAATCTCCAGGCGCTGTGGCCAAAGGTGAAGAACTGGGAGTGAGGCGACGGCGAAGGCGTCCGGCCCGTCACAACTTACGATTTCAGACCAACGCATTCATTGAGCTCTATTTGCGCCCGAAAATCAGGATGGGTATTGAAAAACGCCCATGGCAACTGCGACCGATGCCTAGCGCAGGCAGTCGGATTCCCGGCGCGGTGCCGACTTATCGGTACCTATCCGCGTCAATGAGCGAGTTGGCGATTTGGCGTAAAACGAGAACCCTCCCGGCGGCGTGCGCATTTAGCAGGAAACGCCGTGTTCCTCGCTGGGTTTGGAGACCCGGTAAACCAGATATCGAGAAGCCTCGGGAGCCGTGACTCTTAGAGAGTGGTAGCTGAGGCAGCCGCGCCATGCGCCACCCGAGGGCCGCCAACGTCGTCAAGCGTGCAGGCACAACCCTAAACGCATGCACAGATACCTTGAACGGCTCCTAACTAGACAGAAGCTGTTATTGCTTTGAGGCACGGGATCGGCCGGCTCGCTTAGTGATTGCGCTCCTGGGCAATCGCGGAACAGCCTGAACGCCCGCCCAAAGCGTAGCGATCGTTTGCTCGACCACGAGAGTCTGGTCAGGCAAGTCAGGCACAACCCCTTGGATGACCATGAGTGTGGCGAGGCCGAAGATCGTAAACCACCAGGTGTGAGCTACCACTATGTCATTCTTATTTGGCAATCCCTCATCCTTGGCAACATCGAAAAAGAGCTGCACGAAACGTTGGAACAAAGGCGCGCCAATGTCGTTGATATATTGTCCTGCGCGAATGCCGTTGCGGTTCTCAGGCCCGAAGAAGACGTTGCGGAACTGCTGTGGATGGGCAGTGCAGAACTGAATCAAGCCGCGTGAAGTCGCAAAAAGGCGCTCCTTCGGTCGAAGATGTTTAGCGGCAATCGCGTCGAAGTTCTGAACCATCAGCCCGATCGTCTCGCGGCTCAACTCGGCGAGGATGTGCGCTTTGTCGGGGAAATGCTGATAGATCACGGCGTGCGTATAGCCAATCTCTTTAGCGATCTCGCGAAGCGTCACGGCTTCGTAGCCGCGATCGGCAAACATTTTGCTGGCGGCCGCAAGGATTTCGCTCCGCAACCTCTCTTTGCGTTCCAGGCGTCGACTTGGTGATGTGGATGTCACTTCAATAGCTTAGTCCCTTTTGACTATTTGTGCGACCATTTGTTTATTTATAACCAGCGGTTTAATAACCGATGAGTTTGTTTGCAACCAATGGTTATCACAGATCTCTAATGGTCAGGTCACTCATTTGGATGGGCGGCCAAATACGAGGCAAAAGGAGAAGCGAGCATGTATCTAGTCATGGGCATTACTGGAAATGTTGGGGGCGCCACCGCGCGGCATCTGCTGAAGCAAGGCAAACAGGTGCGGGCCCTTGTGCGCAATCCCGAGAAAGCGGCGAAGTGGGCAGACCAAGGCGTGGAGTTGGTGGATGGAGACTGGAACGATGCGACAGCCATAACGGCGGCGCTCAAAGGCGTTGAGGGCGCGTTTGTCATGTTGCCGGCTGTATGGGCACCCTCGCCTGATTTCAGAGAAGCAAGGGGCGTGATTGCGAACTATGTCGAGGCGCTGACCAGGGTAGTGCCTCGCGCGGGTGGTAGCGCTCTCGTCGATGGGCGCGCATAGAACAGGCGGAGTGGGGATGATCACGGCCTTATCACTTTTGGAGCAAGGTCTTCGCAGCCTGCCATCTCCGGTCGCATTTGTGCGCGCAGGCGGCTTTTTCGAAAACTTTCTATACGGCTTGCAGGCCGCCCAGGGCGGAACGCTACCGGTCTTCTACAATCCTACAAACCGGAAATCGACAATGGTCGCATCAGACGACATCGGCGCAGAGGTGGCAACGCTTCTGACCGGGCCGGCGTGGTCAGGGCGTCGCGTCATCGAGTTGGGTTCGATGGTGAGCGCGGATGAAGTGGCCGGACAATTGGGTGAAGTGTTGAAACTCGACGTGAAGGCCTTTGCGGTCCCACGTGCAGGGTGGGCGGAAGCGTTCGAGCAGTTCGGCATCCCGAAGGGCCACACTGGACCTGCCGAAGAAATGTTTGAGGGCATTAACGCGGGATGGATGGGCCTCGGAGTCGCGGGCACAGAACACGTAGCGGGTACGACGCCCGCACGCGATGTGTTTGCGTCCGCACAGAAAGCCTTCAAGGCGTAAGTCCGGGGCAAGCTGAATCAGCACGGTTCCCTGGGAACTGCGGCGCTAACGTCAAGAAAGATCGAGCTCAAACATGAAAGTTCTTGTCTTGGGTGCAACGGGCGGACCGGACGGCTAATCGTCCGGTCCTGGCCAAAGGCCATGCCGGGTGCCGTCCCACCACGCAGCGTGTTGATTTCAGGCGCGTCCGGAGCCGGCTTATTGCAGAACGATTGAACCCATTTAAACCGCAACAGGAGGATCGCTTTGAATATGAAAGCTGAGGACACAATCGATAAACCCGCACGGGCAGGTCGAGCAACTCAAATAGCCGCGATGGTAATAACCGGCCTTGTCCATCGGCTATGGCGCGGGTTGGGGAGGTACGACAGCCCAGCCTCCGTCAGTGCCTTTGACCAGGGTGGCGGTAGCTGACTGGATGGATGTGTCGGCGGCGATCTTGGGAAAGGTCCTCATCGATTCAGGGGTGCGAACCCAGTCGGGGAGGCCTTCAACCTCGTAACTGTAATTGACGGTGTATTGCGTGGGGTTGGAGGGGTCGTTGGGGGTGGCGTGGTTGATGGCCGTGACGTTGAAGTGGCCAAAGCAGAAGTTGCCGTAACCGGGCTGGTTGGGATCGGGGGTCCAGGCGGGTCGTCCCTTGTCAGAGAGGTCGTAATTATTGACCTGTTTGGAGCCGACGAGGAAGCGCTTCTTTTCCGCGGACCCACGAATGAGAAGGCCGGCATCGGCGAGGGCGTCGTAGTAGCGGACCTCCTCGTCTTTGGAGGGGTCGACCTGGGCAGGCAGCTTTATCGGTGCGGGCCACACGCATTCGTGTCGGCCGGTAAAGGACTTGTTGATCGCGGATTTGAATTCCGCCTGATCAACTTGTTTCTTGCAACCGGTCGCCCATGCGATGAGTCCGGTCAACACGAGCGCCAGGACGATTCTTTCACGCATCCCAATTCACCTCAAAGATTTGGATGCGGGAAATGGGGTTGAAACGAATGAGCCCTGATGAGGATTTAAAAAAGAGGAAAGACCCGCCCGGGTTGCCAAAAGAGGGACGGGACACAAATGAGCCAATGAATCCAGGTCCAGCGTGGATCATGCAGATATCGATCAAGGTTTTGCCCGGTTCTGAGAAGCTTGTGGGCAATCCAGAGCTGGATTGATCCCTAGTTGCGGGTAAATCGCGCCAAGCGGAGGCCATCTCAAAGGATCGCTCAGCCCTGATGCGAGCGGTGGCCAGGGGTACTCCATTTTCCCGTTGTTTTCCCAAGGGAACTGTGACACTCTTCTGTGGGAAACCAAAAGGGAGCATCGCAATGAAGCAAAAGACCGATGTACAACAAGGCACCCTGGCATTGATGGTGCTGAAGACGCTGGATGTGCTGGGGCCGCTGCACGGGTTCGGGATTGCGCGTCGCATTGAGCAGATCAGCGGCGACCTGCTTTCTGTGAACCAGGGCACCCTGTATCCTGTGCTGCTCCGCCTGGAGCAGGAGGGCGCAGTGGCATCGGATTGGGGTGCCTCAGAGAATAACCGCCGAGCGCGTTTCTACCGCCTCACCCGCGAGGGACGCCGCCAGTTGCAGGCCGAGATGGACGGCTGGCAGCAGACGACGGAAATCATTGCGCGCTTCGTTCACGTCAAGGCGGAGAGCCTGTCATGAGAGCGCTGAATCGCTTTTTCGCACGTGCGTGGAATTTTATCAAAGGGCGCAGCGGCAGCGAGCAACGGTTGCGCGAAGAGATGGAAGAGCATCTGGCTTTGCAGACTGAAGAATACGTGCGCGCGGGGCTGGCGCCTCGGGAAGCGCGCCGCGAAGCGGTGCTGAAATTCGGTCCTGCTGAAGCGATCCGCGAAGGCTATCGCGCCGAATCCGGATTGCCGTTAATTCAAGGTTTGGTACAAGATGTGCGTTACGCGCTTCGCATGTTGCGCAAGGCTCCCGCGTTTACTGTTGTTGCCGTGCTCACGCTGGCGCTAGGCATCGGGGCGAATGCGGCCATCTTCACGCTGGTCAACGCGCTCATGCTGAAGAGACTGCCGGTTGCCGATCCAGCGACGCTGGTGCGACTGGGTAATCAGAATGACTGCTGCGTGGGGATGGGTTTTCACGATAACGGCGAGTACTCGCTCTTCAGCACGGATGGTTACCAGTTCCTCAAGAAGAACGTCCCTGAGTTTCAGGATTTGGCGGGGATACAAGCGGGTTTCGCCTACCGCCCCGTGGCCGTGCGCCGCGACGGCTCGGAGGATGTTCCGCGCTCGGTAATGGGCGAATTTGTTTCCGGCAACTACTTCAGGACATTCGGGCTCAACGCACGCGCGGGCAGGCTGTTCACAGACAGCGATGACGTCGTCGGTGCGCCCCTGACTGCGGTGATGAGCTACGAGGCGTGGAATGCCAAATTCAATGGTGACCCGGGGGTGGTCGGAAGCACGTTCAGGATCAACACCAGGCCGGTGACTGTAGTTGGGATTGCACCAGAGGGTTTTTATGGCGACCGTCTGCTGGCCACTCCGCCGGAATTCTATCTGCCCATCGAAACCATGCCGGTGATTGCCAATGTGGCCTATGTGCATGGCTCTGACCTGCAGTGGCTCGACCTGATCGGCCGTATCAGGCCGGGCGTTTCGCTCTCGCAGTTGCAGGCGAAGGTGAGCGCGTTGCTGCGGCGGCAGCTTTCTGCCACGCATGCTTTCGCCTCGCAGGAGAGAAAGGCGGACCTCGCCAAGATCCATATTGTGCTGACGCCGGGTGGTGGCGGCATCCAGGACATGCAGGAGGAATACGATCGTCATCTCACGCTGTTGATGGGAATCGCGGGGCTTGTCTTGCTGATTGCCTGCGCAAACATCGCCAACCTGCTGCTGGTGCGCGGCATGGCGCGCAAGGCCGAAATGAACATGCGCACGGCACTCGGCGCGCGACGGGGCAGGATTGTGCAGCAGTTGCTGACCGAGAGTGTGCTGCTGGCGGGCCTGGGCGGTTTGGCCGGGCTGATCGTGGCCTATGGCGGCACCCGCATGCTGCTTGTGCTCGCATTTCCCGGCGCGCAGAATGTACCGATCCAAGCCAGCCCGTCGCTGGCTGTGCTTGGCTTTGCATGCGGTCTTTCGCTGGTGACCGGCATTCTGTTTGGAGTGGCACCGGCGTGGATTGCCTCGCGCACCGAGCCCGCCGATGCATTGCGCAGCGGCATGCGCCAGGCTGCAGGCGGCGCCACTGTGCTGCAGCGCGGCCTGGTGGTGGTGCAGGCAGCCTTGTCGCTGGTGCTGCTTGTTGGCGCAGGACTCTTTGCCGAAAGCCTGAACAAGCTCGAGCATATCGACCTGAAACTCGACGCACGCAATCGCTACATCGTGCATATCAATCCGCAGACTGCCGGCTACTCCCAACGCGAAGTGGGCGACCTTTATCGCGCGATCGAGGAGCGCTTTCACGCGATTCCCGGAGTCGAAAAAGTGGGTATCAGCAGCTATACGCCGATGGAGGACGACAACGACAGTTGGAGCGTGCAGGTGCAGGGCAAGCCCGATCCCAACCTTACCTCCGCGGCCTTGCGAGCGAGTCCGGAGTACTTCGACTCAGTGGGCACGCATGTCTTGATGGGGCGCGGCATTAACGTGCGCGATACGGCGAACTCGCCCACGATCGCTGTGGTTAATCAGACGTTTGTGAAAGTGCTGTTCAAGCCGGGGGAAAACCCCATCGGCCAGCACTTTGGCAGCGACAACCCAGGGTCGGTCGGGGATTACGAGATCGTGGGGGTTGTTGAAGACACCGCTTACACCGATGCGCGGGTGAAAGACCGCCTCATGTTCTTTTCGCCGTTGCTGCAAAGGCCGCGCAGCGAAAAGGAGCCGATCGAGAAAGATGAGAGCCTCTACTCGGGCGCGATCGTATTGAAGACGTCTCGGCCGATTCCGGAAATGGACGACCTGGCGCGGAAGACGCTGGCGGCGATTAATCCCAACTTGAGCGTGATCAAGTTTCAGACCTTCGACGCGCAAATCGCCGACCAATTTAACGAGGAGCGGATGTTGGCGCGGCTGACTATGCTTTTCGGCGCACTGGCACTGATGCTGGCCACACTCGGGATCTACGGTGTGACGGCTTATGCGGTGGCGCGGAGAACTCCAGAGATCGGCATTCGTATGGCGCTGGGCGCTGAGCGGACGGGCGTAACCGTGATGGTGATGCGCGATGCAGTAATCCAGGTGATTCTCGGCCTGGCGATTGGAATTCCGACGGCGCTGCTGTGCGTCCAGTTGGTTGAGGCGCAACTCTACGAGATCAAGAGCATCAATGCGGGAGTATGGATCGGATCGGTGCTGTCATTGGTGGTGGCAGCTTTACTGGCGGGGCTGATACCCGCGCGCAGAGCCGCTTCAATCGATCCGGCACAGGCGTTGAGAACCGAATAGGAATCACTCAAATTGTCGGGGCCGACGAGATTTGGGAAATTCGTCAGCGTGGAATCAAATCGAAATCCTGAATCGCGATTTGTGGTGCGACTTCGAATTGCTCGGCATCGGGCAGGAAGAGGACTGTAATTTCGTCGAACTTGCGCATTGTTGCGTGCTCGGGAATGGCGAAGCGGAGCTTCTCGTCGGTGGGAAAAGACCTGGCTGAAAAATGGCCGGGTTCTGTGGACATGACCGGCTGCTGGCCCAGGTAGAGCGCCGGCTTTCCGGGAGCGGATGAATCCCCAAGGAAGACGGCGAGAGCGATCGTGCCGGGCTGGTTGTTGCGATTCTGGAGATCCACTTCGATTCCGCGACAGCGCGAGAGTCGTATGGACGCGGCAAGGTTCTGGTGCGCTTCCATGATCAGGGGAAAGAAATTGTTGGCTTGAATATGGACGGCGAGAGGGCTGCCGTGGGCTTGATGCGCCTTGGGACCGGGCTGCTTGCCGGGCGGCTGGAAGTACCAGTACGCTCCATCGAAGCGGATGACCATCGGCTTCGAACGCAGACGATCGTACGGAGAAATCAAGGGCGGCAGGGGAGCGATGATCTGCTTTCTGGGCGGATTGGGCCAGAGGATGATGCTTTCATAGCCGGAGATTCCGGAGGCAGAGTTTTGAGGCTTGGGCTTCTGGTTGGCATCGGCGCTTGTGTCACGGGAGGATCTTAGCGTGGCGTTGGCGCGGTTGCGGCGGTCAACGCCGAAAAGCAGCGCAAAGAGCGTGGTGAGAATGGCGATCAAAGCAATACGAGCCAGTCGCACGGCGGCGCGGGCGGAAGCTTTCCGGTTGTCCGAATTGGATGCGGCAGCCAGGGTCAGTTTCCAGGCACAGATGAAGGCGCAGAGTGCGAGAAGGCCGCTCGCTGCGAGAGTCTCGTTTTGCTGGAGGGCATAGCCGGCTGTGTAGATGCAGACGGCGACAACGTAGGCGTGCGCTTCGCGGGGAGGAGTGCGGAGGCTTGCGGCGAAGAGATCCTCTTGTTCGAAGGATGAGCCGCTGGGATATTGGTGAACGGGGCTGGCGGAGCCAATGGTTTTGCGCAGGCCGGTTGCGAGGAGGGCTGCGGCGAGAATCGCGAGGGCGGGGGAGGCGAGTGAGTCCTGTGTGGACAGAAGCAGGACAGCGGGAATCCACACCCAGCCGGCCGCATTGGCGAGGGCGAAGAGGCGGAAGGAGAGCGGAGGGTATGAGGTGAAGGGAACAGAAGAACGGTTCCAATAGTAGCGTGCGCCTGCGATGCCGGCGAGTGCGGTGAGGCAGACATAGATGAAGGCTCGGACGGTGAGCGCCGAGATGGACGAGGCGGGTGAAGTGGGCAGACGGCAGAGGAGGAACGCGACGATTAAAGAATTGACCAGGCCGGCCGTGACCAGATAGCCGACGAAAGTGGTGATGCTGCGCTGATCGGAATCAGCCAGAAGGGCGAAGGAACCAGCTTGTGTTGAAGAAGCCATGGGGCCTCATTCGGCAATTCGATTGCTGCGATTGCCAAGTCGCAACGTAACTCCCCATAGCGTGCAGAGGATACTGATGAAGAAAGGCAAGCGAACGACCATGGTGGTCATGCGGAGATCGGCGATCGCGTTGCGCGGATTGATGTAGGGATCGATCACTTTCTGGCCATAGCGCACGTCCCATTGTTCCTGTGGGGAGACCTGCTGAATGGCGATGGGAATCGGATGGTTGATGGAAAGCGCACTGACAGGGGCGACGGCGTGCTGGTCGACGAGCTGGCCGTCGAGGAAGAACTTGGGCAGCACGATGAGAGCCGCCCATAGTGCGATGAGTACGGGGATGCTGGCAAAAAGTCCTCGGCCGAAGCGCCGGATCTTCAGGTTTCCCGCGATCCAGAGATGCGGAACGAGATAAAGCGCGATTCCAGCCCAGATGAAAATCAGATTTGCGGCAAGGAGGAGCCCCAGGTCACAGACGGTGGACCAGGGCCATACCATTTGCCAACAGCGCTCGTTGAGGTGGTAATGCTGCTCAATGTTGGCGATCGTGAGAAGCCATGCGGGCGTGAGCATGGACCATAGGGCCGCAAAGAACAGAACATCCAGATGGGTGAGGATATTGCGGAAGCAGGCGATGGCGATGGCCTGGAGAATCTGACGCCAATACCAGCGGCTGGATCGGCCTGCGTGGAACTCTTCGAAAAGATCGCCGGCGAGAGCATCGTTGAGTTGGCCGAGAGTCAAGTGTCGCAGCATCCATGTGGCGATGGAGGGTGGTCCGGTCCGCCTCATGTGCGTTCTCCTTTCAGGTCCGGCAGGGATTGCCACAGCTTTGAAAGCACCTGGCGCGTTTCCTGAACCTGGCGAAGTCCGGATTTGGTGATGCGGAAGAAGCGTTTGGCCTTGCCTCCACGCTCGGGAGTGGGATCGCCGAGGCTCGAGGCGACGAGGCCCTTGTTCTCGAGCCGCTCCAAGGCCGCATAGACGCTGCCGACCGAGACGTCGCGACCGCGGTGGCGTTCGAGCTCGCGCGAGATGGGCACACCGTAGGCTTCGTCGCCGAGATGGATCACGGCGAGAAGAATCATGAGTTCGAATTCGCCGAGGTAGCTTCGCTCCGTCATTAATTCAACAATAGTGAAGAAATAGATTTTATGCAACTCCGGGGC
This sequence comes from uncultured Acidobacteriaceae bacterium, assembly GCA_963800145.1. Lineage (GTDB taxonomy): Bacteria > Acidobacteriota > Terriglobia > Terriglobales > Acidobacteriaceae > Telmatobacter. The sequence continues at coordinate 2,886,186 of CAWCZX010000003.1, forward strand.
ATGCAAGGTGCTGGATGATAGTCCAAGAAAACGATTCTATGCTGCGGTAGATGCGAGTCTCAGGAGCGACGGCGGCTTTCTCAGGGGCTCAGGACCACTCGCGCCATAAGGCTACGCCGCCGAGAAGGCCGGATTCGTTGGAAACGATCTTGATGTTCTTTCCGGGCACGAAGTCGATCTTTTTGGTGTTGCCGCCGCCGAGATAGAGGTGATCCCAGTTGAAGAGCTTTGCGGTCTGATCGATGGCCTCCTGGAGGAACTTGTTCCATTCCTTTTTGCCATACTTGTCGAGGCCGCGGCGGCCAATGTAATCCTCGTAGGTGTGCTTTTTCCAAGGATGGTGGCCGAGTTCGAGTCCGGGACAGAGCCGCCCGCTGGTAAAGAGAGCGCCACCCATGCCGGTGCCGAGGGTGAGCGTGAGCTCCACGCCATCGCCGATGATGGCTCCGTAACCCTGCACAGCCGCGTCGTTGGCCACGCGGACCGGCTTTTTCCAGCGCTTCTCAAGCTCAGCCTGGAGAGGGAAGCCGACCCAGGCGGGATGCAGATTGACGGCGGTGTAGGTGATGCCGCGCTTGATGACGCCGGGGAAGCCGACGGACACGCGGTCAAAGGCGGGAAGAAGTTTGCGCAACTCATCGAGGCCGCTGAGGACCAGGGCGGGGGTGGGCACGGCCGGAGTGGGGACGCGTTCCCGTTCGCTGAGCGGCTTGCCGGCTGGGTCAAGCAGCATGGCTTTCAAACCCGAGCCGCCAACGTCGATCGTCAGCGTGATGGGTGCAGAGGTCTTTTTGGACGCGGCGGTGGCAGGCGTGGAGTGCTTTGAAGTTTTGACAGTCATCAGCAGGAATTGTACTGCGCCCACCCGGATTGGGAAGGCTGTGTAAATCGAGGAGGTTTGAGCCGAGGTAAGCCGACGGCCGATCCCCTACACTGAGTCTTGCCTCCCATGCCCGTTTACTGCGAAGTCGCGCTGCCTGTGCCGCTGGACCGCACCTTTACGTATGCGGTGGCGGAGGGCGCGCGGGTTGAACGCGGAGCGCGGGTAATTGCGCCGTTTCGCAACGAAAAACTGATCGGCGTAGTGACCGCTGTTTCTGCGACTGCACCTGCCGATTTTGAAGCGCGGCCGATTGAAGCGGTGCTCGATGAGGAGCCGCTGCTGAGTGACCATCTGCTGCAGCTCGCCGAGTGGATTGCTCAGTATTACCTGGCGCCGCTGGGTGAAGTGCTGCGCGGGATGTTGCCCTTGATGGCCGAGGTACGGCGGACGGTCTATTACCGGATTACGGACCTGGGACGGGATGTGCTGGCGGGGAGTGTGGATGGAGATGGGGCGCGGCGAATGCACGAAGGCGGGAAGCGTCGCCAGTTGTCACAAGAAGAGCAAGACCTCGCGCATCGCGTTCTGGAGCGGCTGGCGGAGGGCGAGCGGGTCAAGGTCTCCTCTCTGCGGACGGCGACCGCTGCTTCATTGCCGGTGTTGGCAGCGATGCTGCGCAAGAAATGGATTGCCCGCGAGACTTCAGCCGTGGAACGCGATGCACGCCGTACGGAACGCTTTGCAGTGTTGATCCCCGAGACGCGGCTGCCGGCGCTGACGGAGAAGCAGCAGGCGATTCTTGCGGAGTTGGCGGCTTGCGGCGGCGAGCTTTCTCTTGCGGAGTTGCGGCGCAAAGAATTGCCGTCGTCAACGCTGCAGACATTGGTCCGGCGAGGGCTGGTGCGGATCGATGAGCGGGCTGCGGCGTTCCGGCTGGGAGGCATTTTGGCGGCGACGGAGCCTATTCGGCTTAACGAGGCGCAGACGGAGGCGCTCGCTGCCGTGGTGCCGGCCCTGGGGGCGTTTCACTCTTTTTTGCTGCATGGCGTAACGGGCTCGGGGAAGACAGCGGTTTACCTGGCCGCGATGCAACGGGCCCTTGACCGCGGCCTCTCTTCGATTCTGCTTGTGCCGGAGATCGGGCTGACTCCCCAGATGGCCGGCTTGCTTGACGCGGCTTTCGGGTCGCGGGTGGCGCTGTTGCACTCCGCGCTGACGCCGGAGGAACGCAGCGAGCAGTGGCGGCGAATCCATCGCGGTGAGGCACCTATCGTAGTCGGCACGCGCTCGGCCATCTTTGCGCCGGCTCCGAATCTTGGATTGATCCTGGTAGATGAAGAGCACGACCAGAGCTACAAGCAGGAGGAGACGCCTCGCTACAACGCGCGCGATGTGGCGGTGATGCGAGCCAAGCTGGCCGATGCGGTGGTGGTGCTGGGTTCGGCCACGCCATCGCTGGAGAGCTGGCAGAACTCCGCGCAGGGCAAGTATGCGCGGATCGAGCTGCGGGACCGGGTGATGAATCGGCCACTGCCTGAAGTTGAGCTGATCGACATGCGGAGGGAATTTCAGGAAACCGGGCAGGAGCAGCTTTTTTCGCGAGCACTTGTAACCCAGACGCGGGAGGCCCTCGACCGGAACGAGCAGGCGCTGATTTTGCTGAATCGTCGCGGATATTCGTTTGCGGTGATCTGCCGGGCGTGTGGGGAAAAGCTGGAGTGCCAGAACTGCGCGATTGCCCTTACGCATCACAAACCAACGCTTGACGAATCTGGACTTGCACGCGCCGGACAGCGGCTGGAGTGCCACTACTGCGGCTACCGGCGCACTGTGCCTGCTCGCTGTCCCAAATGCGACAGCGAACATCTCTACTACCTCGGCGCGGGTTCTCAACAGGGGGAAGAGAGGCTGGCTGAGATCTTTCCGGGAGCGCGGATCGGGCGCATGGATCGCGACACGGTGCGCGGGCGGCATGACCTGGAGCGGCTCTTGGCGCGGTTGCACTCGGGGGAGATCAACCTGCTGGTGGGAACCCAGATGATCGCCAAGGGGCACGACATCCACGGCATCACGCTAGTGGGTGTTGTGGGCTGCGACCATGCGCTTTCAATGCCTGACTTCCGTGCTGCCGAGCGGGTCTTCCAGCTCATGACGCAGGTGTCGGGGCGGGCCGGGCGCGGCGACCTGCCGGGACGCGTGGTGGTGCAAACCTACTACCCCGACCACTACGCCATTTTGGCGGCGAGCACGCACGACTACGCCACTTTTGTGGAGCGGGAGCTGAAGTATCGACGCTGGATGCACTACCCGCCTTTCGGCGTACTGGCCAACGTGCTGGTCCAATCGCCCAGGCTGGAAGAAGCGGCGGGTTGGTCGGCGGAGTTGGGAAAGTGGCTGCAGAAAGCCGCGTCGGAGGGGGTGCGCGTGTTAGGCCCGTGTACAGCGCCAATTTCACGCATAAAGGGTGTCTACCGCTTCCACATGATTCTCAAGGCCGGGTCGCGCAACGCGCTCAACACGGCACTGCGCGGAATGCTGGCACACGCCGACGCGGCCGGGGTTCCGCGCCGGAACGTGGTGGTGGATGTGGATGCACAGCGACTGATGTGATCGGCCGGCAGGGGACTGCGGGGCAGGGAATTCTGCTTCGGACCCGCCTGCAGGTTTATTTTGCCGGACCGTCGCCGTTGGTCAGTGTATGCAGTTCCTTGCCCGGTTTGAAGCGCACGGCTTTGCCGGGTGTAATGCTGACCTCGGTGCCGGTGCGAGGGTTGCGGCCAATGCCGGTTTTGCGGGCCCGAACGCTGAAGACGCCAAACCCGCGCAGCTCGATGCGCTCGCCGGCGGTGAGGGCCTCTTTCAAACCCTCAAAGACGGTATCCACCGCGGCCTCAGCCTTGGTGCGGGGCAGGCCCGTGCGCTCAATCACGTGATGGACGATATCCTGCTTAATCAAAGCGGTTACCTCGCTGGCGCGACAACGGCATGACCAGGAATACCGTGTCCGGTTTTTATTTCGTGCAGGGTCGCCGCTCCCTGGTGGTCACGTCGACTTTGGTGTGTGGCTTCGCGATGCATCATCCTTGGGCGTGCTACGCAAACGACTGTACCATGCCCTACGGCTTTGATGTTACAGATTTTGCTCCAATTGTGGAACAGCGGCAACCTACTCCGCATAGATATATCAGATGTTGAAAGAGGGTGTTGGGGCTATTCACCCGGCCAGCCCGATTCCTTATTGAATGAAGTCGGCCGAAGGTGGGCCGGATTTTGGGTTCGGCCCCTGGACAAGTCGAGGACTACGGGGGGAAGTCCCGGGATTTATCAGCGAAAGGGTAGATCCGATCGAGCGACAATCAGCTAGTCTGGTGAGTTTGAAGTTCATCGAAGAACAACCGCGTTCGGGGCCCCGTTCTCTCAGAATGACCGCCAGTTTTGTGCTGGGTATTTAAGCCCCAGGACAGTAGTCTGGCGCTTAGGAACTGGGGCAGTCGCCGAGGAAAAGACCGACTGCCTCCGGCGGTGCGCGAAACCTGGGGGCACGCGAATTGATCTGTATTTCGCTACTGGCCTTCACAAGAGACCCTGTTGTTCCAGTCCACGAATGCGCCTTGGGGATTGTCCCGCCAGGCCCAGACGTGCAGTTCGAAGAACGGCTGCAGGCTGTATCGATTCGGGCTGTCGACAAGTAGAAATGTTTGCCCCTCGAGAACCGGCGCCCCGCCGTGACTCTTTAGCCAGGTGGCCGCATCTACGATGAACTCAACGCCGACGAGCCGCATTTTGCCGTTGGAAGGTTCGTAAATCAACGCTTCAGGATGCGTAGCATCAATCAGTCCATCGCCCACGAGGGCCAGGTTTACGTAGTGGATCCCCATTGCTCCGTGATCCGAGCCGCTGACGCAGCCAAGGAACGGCCCGTAACCGGCAGCGGTGGCATTGTTGACGTCGATGTACTGACTCGTGGAGTCGCGAACGATTTGCACGAGTTTGGCTGGCGCCGCGTGTTCGGGACTTTGACCTGCAGCGAACAGGGATGTGCCGACGGTAAAGAAGACCAACAAGGCTGCGTGTTGAGCAAGCGCGAATGGAGATTGGTTGCGTGTGGCGATGAACGGTTTCATTGTTTTCCTCCTCTGTTTTTGAGAATGCCGGGGTTACCAAAAAATGCCCGGACAGCCATGCGGAACGGAGCCTCGAAGCGGCCGTCTTGGCTTGTTTGTTTGGGGAAGAATTGAATCAGGCTTCCGCGGTACTTGGATCGATGGTGGTAGCGACTTCAGAAATCCGATTCACCGGGAATCCGCCAAGGGCGGCATGTTCCCTGATCAGCTCGTCGTCGGGAGCTCGATAGATGCAGTAAACCTTGTCGCTTGTAACGAAGCTTTCGATCCATTGGATATCGAATCCAAGTTTGCGAAGGACGCTACAGGACGTTTGCGAAATTTCTTTTAGTTGGTCGCGAGTGAACTTTCCTGCTCCAGGAATATCCCGTTCGATTACATACTTTGGCATTTTGCTCTCCCTTTGTGTGATTCATCCGGATTCGTCCCGTCAACTTGGGTGCTTAGCTGGACCAACTGGCCAGATCTTTGAATTGAGGTCTGAGTTGGTCGCCGATTCGAGCCAGATGATGGGCTTTTCTGCCGTGGTGTTCAATAGAGAGCGCATGTCGGACTTCTTAATTCTGCATGTCGCTCTAAGGTATGGGGAGGATTGGGGATGTCGCAAAATGCATTCGGAAGTGTAGAATGTCGACCACTTGACTCAAGAGGTGCCGCATTGGGATCAGATCGTGTTAGTGAGCGAAAATTGATCAGATTTGGGACCGATTTCGAAATCGATGCATCGGAATTGGAACTGAGGCACGTCGGACGCACGATGAAACTCGAGCGTATTCCGATGCAAGTCCTACTGATCCTCATAGAGCAAAAGGGCCAAATCGTCACACGCGAGTTGATCGCAGAGAAGGTCTGGGGTAAGGACGTTTTCCTCGATACCGATAACGGGATCAATTGCGCAATTCGCAAGATTCGCAATGTCTTGAAAGACGATCCTCAGCGACCGACGTTTCTTGAGACGATTCCCGGGAGGGGATATCGGTTCATCGCGCCAATAGGTGAAGGTGAGGCAGGTTCAAATGGGTCGAGGGCCAGTCTTTCAGCGAGCGCTGTAGAACATAATCGAATTGAGGACCAATTCCCTTCGTTTTTAGATAAAGGCCCCAGGGGAAAAGATCCGACTTCGAAAGGAGTTGCATGGGGTATTGTTCTCGGGCTCGCAGCCCTTTTATTCTGTGCGATCGGACTCGCCGCGTGGCAATGGTGGCAGCGCGTTCACGTTGCAGACGCAACTCGCTCGCTGCGTTCCATAGCGGTCTTACCGTTACAGAATCTTTCGGGAGACCCTGCGCAAGATTTCTTCGCAGACGGCATGACCGAAGAACTGATCACGGAGCTTTCGAGAATCCAGACTTTACGCGTGATTTCCCACACATCGGTCATGGAGTACAAGGGCACAAGGAAACACCTGCCGCAAATCGCGCGTGAATTGGGGGTGGACGGCATCCTGGAGGGGTCGGTCATTCGTGAGAACGACCAGGTCCGCGTCACCGTGCAGTTGCTCGACGGCCCCAACGACCGCCATATCTGGAGCGAATCCTACGAGCGGCCCTTGCACGGAGTCCTCAACCTGCAGCGGGAAGTGTCAGAGGCCGTTACCCAGCAGATTCGCATTCAATTGTCCCCCGAGCAGCGGGCCAGGGTCGGCTCGGCGCACCCGGTGAATCCCGAGGCATACGATGCCTACCTGCGAGGACGTTATAACCTTTCAACCCAGTACACCATGGCCCAGCCGCTGCAGCAGGCCAAGAGCTACTTCGAAGAATCCATCCGCAAGGATCCCAACTTCGCAGAGGCTTACTCCGGTTTGGCCGATACATATCTCTATCTCGCCCTTTTCCGCCAGGCGCCGCACGAAGCTGCTCTTCAATCTGCCCATGGCGCGCTTCACAAGGCAATGCAGCTCGACGACAGCATCGGCGAAGTGCACGATACGCTCGGCACAATAAGTTGGTTGCATGATTGGAACTGGATCGAAGCTGAGCGGGAATTCAACCTGGCCATTGCGACGGCCCCGAGTTATAGTTGCGCCCATGAAGACCGGGCCGAGTTTCTGGCTTTTCTCGGGCGCCGCGCCGAGGCTATGACAGAGCTCGCGAGGATTAGCCAGCTCGATCTCGGTCCCAGCGCATCGATGACCGAAGCGGGCGTTTACTATCAGCTTCGCGATTTTCCCAACCTGGTTGAAGCCGGAAAACGGGGAATCGCATCGAATCCCAACGAGTGGGTCGAACACCACTATCTCGGTACCGGCTATGAAGGCACCGGAAAGCTTCCGGAGGCGATCGCTGAGTATCAGAAAGCTGTGGAGCTATCCAATGGCGATCAGGACGCCAATGCCTCGCTTGCACACGCATACGCAGCGATCGGAAAGAGAGCCGAAGCGGAAAAGATCCTTCGTGACCTCGAACTCAAATCGAAAGATTCGGTTTCGCCCTACATTCTCGCAACGGTATACGCGGGACTTGGCGAAAAGGACAAGGCAATTCACTTCCTGGAAAAGGCTTACGACGAGCGGTCCCTGGAGATCTCTTCGCATCTCAAAGTTGACCTGCGCATTGATAACCTGCGTTCCGATCCGCGATTCCAAGGTTTAACTCGGCGCGTTGGTCTTCCGCAATGAAGCGAATGCGCCGGCTTGCGAGTGGTTAACCGTCAATCCGAAAACGGCTGGTTGATCAACATTCCCGGCGGTTCGTATAGTCGCGGGCTTACGAGGTCGATGTTCCAGAATCAGGCGTGCCAATAGTACTTTGTGCATCAGCGCTGCGCCTTTCCGTGCCAAATCCGGCTCCGTGGTATAGAACTCTGAATAGGCCAGTGCGCGATTTCGAGAAAACCCGAACGGAATTTCAGGAGATACTCGGCAAGCCCATTCGCGAACTCGGGCTGAAACTCGAGGGTTCTCCGCTTGAACGATTCGTTCAGCAGCTTTATCGCGAACTGGAAGCCAAGGGCATCCACAAGTTCCGTCCGCCTTGCTATCTGACCGATGAATGGGGATGCCCTTCGGGCGAGCCCGTCATTGGCATTCCGTTCTACCTGGCGAACCCAGACCTGGCACAGCTTGAGCGCGATATGAATGACCTGGAAGACGCTCGCGAGATCATGATGTACATGCGTCATGAGGCCGGACACGCGTTTAATTACGCCTATCAGCTCTACAAGTCGTCTGAGTGGCACGATCTGTTCGGTCCGTTTCGCCGCGCATATCGCGATAATTATCGTCCCATCCCGTTTTCGCGGAAGTTTGTTCGCCACATGGCCGGGTGGTACGCGCAGAAGCATCCGGATGAAGATTTTGCGGAAACGTTTGCGGTCTGGCTCACGCCTCGCTCACAATGGAGAAAGCGCTATGAAGGTTGGGGCGCGCTGGCCAAGCTGCAATATATCGATCGCATGGCGCACAAAGTCGGAGATGTCGAACCCATCCGACGTCGCGGCCGCACTGATATCACCGTCGATGAGATGGAATCGACAGTTGGCGAGTTCTATCATCTCAGCCTGCCGGAGGAGGTTCCGGTGCAGGAACTCGCGCTGGATACCGATCTACAGGATATCTTCAACATCTCCCCCACGCGACGTAAGGGCGTGCGGCCGGCCCATGAGATGTTGCGCCAGCATCGCAAGCCGATTGTCGACAAGGTCGCGTATTGGAGCGGCGTGCAACGCCCGATCGTGAAGAAACTCGTGGAAGCCATCTGCAAGCGTGTTGAGGACCTGGGTCTGCGGGTGGACGTTCGACGTGAGTCCGAGCACCTCACGGAGTTCACGGTGTACACAACCGCACTCTCAATGAATTACCTGATCCGAGGGAAGTTCGTTCATCCCTGAGGCTGGCCGGCAGCCGTCACGCCGATTGGAGGCCGCATGGCGAAATTGAAAGTCACCGTGCTTTACGACTTGTGGGAAGAAGAACCTGTTGAAGCGCAGGAAGAAGTTCCTGCACCGCGCAACCGCAAGGGGCAAAAGAAACGCAAGAAGAAGCCGTTAAAGCACGACCGCGAAGAAATTTTCGAAGCATTGGAGAAGCTCGGTCATGAGCCGTCGTATTACGTTCTCGACGGCAGACCGCAATCGCTGGTTGGAATCGCCAAATCCGGCGCCGATCTTATTTTCAACCTTACGGAATCGTATGCGGGTGATGACACCAAGGAGATGCACGTGACTGCGTTCCTGGACCTGCTCGATATCCCCTACACCGGAGCCGGACCGCATGCGCACATTCTTGCGCAGGACAAATCGATTGCCAAGAAGATGTTCGCCTTTTATGGGATACAGTCGCCCTACTTCGCGACAGCGTATCGCGGCAACATCGACCATGCGCATGACATTTCGTTCCCACTCATTGTGAAACCCACCTCCGAAGATGGATCCATAGGCATTGATGCTGCTGCCGTAGTGACCAGCGTCAAGGATCTAATGGAGCGGGTTTCTTATATACAGACGGAATTCGATTCTCCCGCGTTGATCGAGGAGTACATCGAAGGACGCGAGATCTACGCCTCCATTCTGGGCAATTTCGAAAGCGCACATGTACTTCCGCTCGTGGAACTCGACCTTTCGAAGCTTCCGAAGGGCATGCCCAAGATCGCCAGCCAGGATGTGAAATTCGAGAAGGATACGGAAGCCTATAAGCTGACGAAATCGGCGATCGCCGAAGACCTCGACGAAGAGACTGTAACCAAACTTACTGAGATTGCGATCAAGGCCTACCACGCCGTCAAGCTTCGCGATTACGGCCGCATTGATATGCGCGTGTCGAGCAAAGGCGAGGTTTATGTCATCGAAGCGAATCCAAACCCGTGGCTCTCAAGCGGACAGGAGTTTGCCATGGCTGCGAAGAAATCCGGCCTCTCCTATACCCAAATGATCGGGGAGATCGTGGACCTTGCGATGGCTCGGCACGCGGGTTAGAGCGCTCTCTGCTAGACTTTGCGGTTATGAAAACCTTCGTCCTCCGCACCGTATGCGCGGTGCTTTTCCTCGCGAACGTCGCAGCCGCCCAGGATGTCATTCCTCTTTACCCCGGCTTGGCGCCTGGCTCGACCCAGGAGAATTATCCAGAGAAACAGTACGTCTCGAAAACCTGGAACACGGAGGTGGTCACCAACGTGACCAAGCCGACGCTGACGGTCTTCAAGCCCTCGGCGGAATTGCGAAACGGCAGCGCGATTGTGATCTGCCCGGGCGGGGGTTTCATGGCCCTCTCCATCAACAGCGAGGGCACCGAGGTCGCCCAGTACCTGGCGGCGAAAGGCATGACGGCCTTTGTGTTGAAGTATCGCCTGGCGCGCACCGGCGACGACGCGACACAGGAGTTCGCCACGTTGATGCAAGACAAGGAGAAGTTCAACGACATGCTGGAAAAGGTGGAGCCGCTGGCGGTTGCCGATGGATTAGCGGCGGTGACCTACGTTCGGCAGCATGCGTCGGAATATGGAGTTTCTCCCGACCGGGTCGGCATCATCGGATTTTCGGCGGGTGGGGCGGTCACGGTCGGCGTTGCATTCCATTACACGCCCGAAGGCAGGCCTGCCTTTGTGGCCCCGATCTATGCGGGCGGAATGCCGAAGGAAGCCGCCGTGCCCGCGGATGCGCCACCTATGTTTGTTGCGGCGGCGACCGATGATTCGCTCGGACTGGCGCCGCAAAGCGTGGCCTTGTATAACGCGTGGCTGGGCGCTCACAAGCCGGCGGAGTTGCACATGTACGCGAAGGGCGGGCATGGGTTCGGCATGCGAAAGCAGAACATTCCTACGGATCATTGGATCGACAGATTTACTGACTGGCTGGAGCTGGAAGGCTTTTTGAAGAAGTGACGAGCGATGCGTTGCCGCGAGTCTCGGTCGCGTGACAAGCAGTTCACCAGCCTTTTCCGCGTTCTGCCGCGGGGCGGTTGTCATCAGGAGGCGCGTTTCGTAAGATGAAACCTTCAAGCGGCAACAACAATTCGTTGACGATCGCCGGACGCCTTTTGCGGTTCGGAACAGGAGAGGCATGTCGATTCAGAGTGACCGTTGGATTCGGGAACAGGCGCTGCAACACAAGATGATTGAGCCTTTCAGCGAAAAGCAGGTATGCCAGGGAGTGATTTCTTATGGGCTTTCCTCTTACGGTTACGACCTAAGGGTTTCCGACGAGTTCAAGATATTTACCAATGTGAACAGCGCGATCATCGATCCCAAGGCATTTGACGAGCGCTCGTTTGTGTCGGTGCAGGCTTCGTCAGTGATTGTTCCGCCGAACTCGTTCGCGCTGGCGCGGTCGGTGGAGTATTTTCGCATTCCGCGCGACGTGCTGACGATCTGCGTGGGTAAGTCAACCTACGCGCGCTGCGGAATCATCGTGAACGTGACGCCATTTGAACCGGAGTGGGAGGGGTTTGTGACCTTGGAGATATCCAACACCACACCGCTTCCGGCCAAGATTTATGCCAACGAGGGACTGTGCCAGATCCTGTTCTTTCAGGGCAACGAGCCGTGCGAGACCAGCTACGCCGACCGCAAGGGCAAGTACCAAAATCAGCAGGGGATCGTACTCCCCAAACTTTGACGGCGCGGGATGGGCAAGGTTCAGGCGCACCGCTCAGATCACCTTCGGAATACAAGCAGGCTTTTTGAGCGCTGTAAAGCGCGGGCTTTTTCTTGAGAGAATAGCCAGTTGAGTGCGTGGTTCCGGACTGCGCCAATTCCGAATGTGCTGTAGCGTTTGAACACGGTATTTGGCATGCCGCGTGGGATGAATTGCTGTAGTGAAATCGGCCGGAGTGGTTTGATGTATCCAATGGGACCTAATCCGATCCGCGTGGGGCTTCTGGCCGGGGAACCGATCCGGTTGGAGGGTCTTACAACAGTTTTCGAACAGGAGGCTCAACCGGGGCTGGCTAAGTTGGTCCCCGTGGTGGGCAGCCTTGGGGAGCTGCTGGCCAACTCGGAAGTGAACTACCTGATTATCGACCTGAGCTCCCCGTCGGGACGGCTTGAGGCGTTGGCTGAGATTCGAGGAGCGCGCCCGCAACTTCGGCTGATTGTGATTGGTCCTGAGGACAACGATGAGCTCGTGATGGACTCAATCGTCGCCGGCGCGCGGGCCTACATCGCGTGCAGTGCGGGCCCGGCGGTGGTGCGGGAAGCGATTGAGATCGTGATCTCAGGGTCGATCTGGGCTCCGCGCCGGGTGCTCTCGCAACTCATCGACCGGCTGCTCTTATCTTCGGGGAGTAGCGCGACTGGCGCACCTCCGCGCCTTACGGACCGCGAGCGTGAGGTGCTGAACCTGATTCTGCTGGCACGTTCCAACCGGGAGATCGCCAGGGAACTGCAGATTGAAGAGCGCACTGTGAAGGCCCATGTGAGCCGACTGATGAGCAAGACGGGGGCGGAAAATCGCGTTGATCTTTCTATGTGGGCAGTGAACGGGACCCTTTCGCCCCGGCTGGGCGCCAGAGCTCGCCTAAAGCCATGAATGCGGGAATGTAGATTACCGTCGAGTTTATTTGTGGTTACTAAAAGCCACAGACCTTAAGTACTCTTGTGCGATTTAGAGTTTTCCGTGACACTCCCTACAGAAACAACGCAGATCTGGGGAAAGGAGTTCCCAGGCCGCATGCTTCGCATGAGTCCTGGGAACTCCTCTTTTTTTCTTTTTTGGCGCCTCAATCAGAGCTGCTCCCGCCGCGCCAGCCTACCTCTTCATCATTCTCGGCATCAGACTTTGGAGTAGGAAGACAGCGTTCGCGCAGGGAGTGCCGTTCGGGTAAACTCCTGAATGTTGCTGTCTTATCATTGTTTTAGCCGTCTATGAGTTCGACACATGGCATGCAGTTCGATGTAGGTGTGCCTGGTAGGTGTAGTGTGTCCATGATTTTGATCGCGGCGGTGCCGGTTGGCCCCAGATAGCGCTGCGCATCGCCATGGGCCAGTAAATGAATCGGTAACCCTGCTTAACCCGCGCGGCCCAAAGCGCGGAGTGGAAAGGATTTACTCATGAAGAAAGCATTAGTTTCACTTTGTCTTTCCCTCTTCCTCACCTCTGCTGCGTTCGCGGCTTCTTCCCGCGAGGATTTGCAAGCGCGCGTCGATGCGGCCAAGACTGTGCTGGACCAGATTATGAGCGCTCAGGACCGGACGATCCCGATGAACGTGCTTCAGCATGCCACTTGCGTAGCTGTGGTGCCGGGCATGATCAAGGGTGCTTTTGTCTTTGGCGCGCAGTATGGTCAGGGCGTGGTTACCTGCCGCACGGGCCACGGTTGGAGCGGCCCCGTCTTCATTCGCATGGCAGGCGGCTCATGGGGCCTGCAGATCGGTGGCCAATCCACTGACCTGGTGCTGGTTGCCGTCAACCAAAAAGGCATGCAGGACCTGCTGAAGAGCAAGTTCAAGGTCGGCGCCGATGCCTCGGCTGCGGCCGGGCCGGTCGGACGCCAAGGCCAGGCTGCGACTGATTGGAAGATGAACGCGGAATTGCTGGCCTACTCACGCGCCAAGGGCTTGTTTGCCGGAATTGACCTTGACGGCACCAGCGTGTCCCAGAACAAGGATGATACCGATAAATATTATGGTGGCGACTCCAGCTTCGAATCGGTTCTGAGGGGCAATGTGCCCGTTCCCCCGGGGGCTGAAAGCTTTGTGCGCGACGTGGCTCACAAGTTTATAGCCGCAAGAGATGGCGAAACCGCGAATCGCTAGTAAACTAGCGAGAAGCACGAAGGGCGGCCGAAACCTCGGCCGCCCTTGCTGCGCCACACGGAAGAAAGTGCAGACAGAAGACCATCTTCCGCGTCATGACCTACACTTGATCTTTACCGGATACGATGTTGGAAAAGATCGAGTATTGGCTGGTGCTGGCGGTGGTGCGCTCTCTGGGCCGCATGCCGCGTGGTTTGGCACGCGTTTTCGCGGAAGGGCTTGGGTGGGCCGTATACCGGCTGTTCGGGCGCCTTCGCCGCGTGGGAGAGCGCAACCTTCAGCTTGCGTTCCCGCAGCTCTCCACTGAAGAGAGAAGGGCGGTGCTCCGCGGGATGTATCGCCATCTTGGTTGGCAGCTTGTCGAGTTTTGCCGCATGAGCGCATACACCGCCCAAAGCACCCAGGACTGGACTCGCACCGAGGGGCTGGAGCGCTATATCGCCGCGCAAGGGCGCGGAAAAGGTGTGCTGGTGCTCACGGGGCATCTCGGCGCGTGGGAACTCTCCAGCTTCTATCACTCGCTGATGGGCTATCCGATGGGGATGGTCATCCGGCGGCTGGATAACCGATTGCTCGATCAGTTCGTCAATGGTGTCCGCTGCCGGTACGGCAACCGGGTGCTGCATAAAGATGACTTTGCCCGCGGTCTGCTGACGGCGATGCGCGCGGGAGGTACGGTCGGCATCCTGATGGACACCAACATGACTCCGCCGCAGGGCGTCTTTGTGGATTTCTTTGGCCGTAAGGCGTGCACTGCGGCGGGCCTGGCGCGCGTGGCGTTGAAGACGGGCGCCGCCGTGCTGCCGGGTTTCATGCTCTGGGAGCCGGGGGAGCGGCGATACGTGCTGCATTTTGGCCAGGAGCTTTGCTTTGAAAAAACGGGTGATGACGAGGCCGACATTCTGGCAGCTACGCAGCAGTGCAACGATGTGCTGGAGTCATGGATCCGAAGGTATCCTGACCAGTGGCTGTGGATTCACCGCCGATGGAAGACACGGCCTCCCGGCGAACCGGCCCTTTATTAGCACGGAGAAGTGAACGGTGGGCTGAGAAGGGGAGACGCAAATGACCCTGAGTGAACTGGTTGAACAACTGGGCGGAACCGTGGTGCAAGGCGACCCGGACCTGGTGATCGATGGAGTGAATTCGACACAAGCCGCGAACCCTTTCGATCTTGTTTTTGCCGAGGACGCGGCTTCGGCCGCCAGGGCATTTGATAGCTACGCGGGAGCCGTGGTGCTGCGTCCCCATAGTATCGACGACTACCCACACGGCAAGCCAGTGATCGAGGCTGCGCAGCCGCGCCTCTGGTTTGCGCGCGCTGCCAAACTGCTGGCGGCGGTGCCGGCCAGCGCAGGAGTGAACCATGCTGCGGTGGTTGCGCCCGACGCAGTGCTCGCTTCGCGTGTTTCGGTCGCCGCTGGAGCGGTTATCGAAACGGGGGCACACATCGGCGCGGGAAGCCGCATCGAAGCCGGCGCAATCATTTGCCAAGGGGTGCGGATCGGCGCGCAGTGCCATATTTATCCGAACGTGGTGGTCTATGCGGGAACCACACTCGGCGATCGCGTGGTGGTTCACGCGGGAGCGGTCCTCGGGGCGGATGGATTTGGGTATGTGCGCGACGACATCTCCGGCGCATATACGCAGTTTCCGCAGCAGGGGACCCTCGTGATCGAGGACGACGTAGAGATCGGCGCCAACTCCACTGTCGACCGCGGAGCGCTGAAGGAAACGCGAATCCGCCGGGGAACGAAAATCGACAACCTGGTGCACGTCGGTCACAACTGCGATATCGGCGAAGACGTCATTCTGGTCGCGCTTACCGGTATCTCCGGTTCCAGCAGCGTGGGTAATGGCGCGGTGATCGCGGGGCAGGTAGGCATCGGTGACCATGTGCAGATTGGCCCTGGAGTCATTCTTGGCGGGCAAGCGGGTGTGCTGAGCGGCAAGACTCTCACCAACGAGGGTTTGAGGCCGGGAACGGTGCTGTGGGGTACTCCGGCGCGTCCGCTGAAACAGGTTCTGCGCGAGCAAGCCACGTTGATCCGGCTGACGAAGCGCCCGCGCCCGGCTTCGGAATAGCTCGGGATCAGTGACAATTTGAACGGCGGACACGATTTGATCAACAGACAAAAACCTCGAGAAGTCGGGCAGGGAATTCACGACGCATGAAAAAGAACGCAGTCGGAATTGTCGGAATCGGCTTGGCCGTGGTGGTCGCAATCCTGATGGCGAGCATGAAAGCGGCGTCTTTTGCGCGAGCGTCTGTTCAGTTTGACGGGGCGATGATCGTAGTCATCCTGGGCCTCATCGCAGCGGTGCGCGGGTCATGGCTTTGGCTGATTCTCAGCGCAATCGGGATTGCGGAAGTTGCGCTCATTCTCTTCAGGTGAAGGTGGGTCGGTGTGCGAATCGAGGAAATCAGAGATGATCAGGTTTGCGGTTCCCCTGTTGCATGTGTCGAACGCGGCTGAAGCTGTGGAGTTCTATTGCACACGCCTTGGATTTCGCCTTGAATTTTCGCACCGGCCGGACGGTGTGGAGACCGACCCCTGTTATATGGGCATTTCGCGCGACGGCGTGTGGATGAATCTTTCTTCATTCAGCGGAGATGGTGCCGCGGGAGGCGTCGCGAACCTGATGGTGGACGATGTGGATGGGCTTCACGCGGAGTTCGTCGGGAAGGGCATACCGATTGACCTGGCGCCCGTTGACCAGACGTGGGGCAGCCGGGAGATGTATGTGAAAGACGCCGATCGCAACTGCCTGCGGTTTATCCAAGAGCGCACATCGTCTGAATAAGGACGTTTCGGCTTTGAATTACTTATTGTTCGGGAAGGGCTCTGTTTTGAGCGAGCCATCGCGCTGCTTGATCAGCATCTGCACCTTGCCTTCGGCGGCATCGAGTTCCTTCTTGCAGGCGGCAGAAAGTCCGACGCCCTCCTCGAAGAGCTTGAGCGAATCTTCGAGGCCCAGGTCGCCCTTCTCCAGTTGATCGACGATGGTTTCGAGCTTCTTGAGCGACTCTTCAAAGGACGGCATGACGCTTACTCCATTTCAACATTGGCCTTGGGCAGCACAGAGGCGATGACTTCGGCGGCGGCGGTATAGCGGCCGAAGGGAGCGCTGACCTGCACGCCCTGGACCAAGGGGCGCACCACTTCCAGCATCTCCTGGGCAATCTGGATGCCTTCCTGGCGCGCGGCGTCGGGCGTGTCGGCCTGGGCCATGCGCAGCATGATCTCCTCGGGCATGGAGACGCGCAGATCGTTCTTCATGAACTCGGCGTTGCGCAGGCTGGTCAGCGGCCAGATGCCGGCGATGACGGGAATGCGGAAGTCCTCGATGCGCTTGAGGAAGCTCTTCCAGCAGGCGCAGGTCGAAGACCGGCTGGGTGATGGCGTATTCCGCGCCCGCCTCGACTTTGTAGGCGAAGCGGCGCAGTTCCTGCTCGATGTCGGGCACGCCGGGGTTGGCGGCGACGCCGATGGTGAAGTTGGTGCTGGCGCCGATGGAGTTCGAGCCGATGTCGAGGCCGTGGTTGAGGCGGCGGACGATGTTGACCAGGCCGATGGAATCCACGTCAAAGACGGCGGTGGCGTCGGGATAGTTGCCCAGCTTGGGCGGGTCGCCGGTGAGGCAGAGAATGTTGCGCAGGCCGATGGACGAGGCTCCCAGCAGGTCCGACTGGATGGAGAGAATGTTGCGGTCGCGGCAGGTGTAATGGAGGATCGTTTCGATGCCGGTGTGCTGCTGAATCTGGATGCACAGGCTCTGCGCGCTCATGCGCGCCGAGGCGCGCGGCGAGTCGGGCACGTTGATGGCGTGGACGCCAAGCTGCGCCAGCAGCATCGCGCCTTCGATTTCGCTGGAGCAGTCGATGCCATTGGGCGGAACGATTTCGACCAGCGTGACGAATTTGCCCTGCTCCACCAGCGAGCCGATGCGGGAGCGCTGGCCCAGCGGCGCGGGCGGCGTTTCAGTTGAGACTGACGCGGACGCGCCACCCTCCACGTGCGTGTCTGCGCATCGATGGCGCGCATGGCCGAGCGCATGGCGCGGATGTGGTTGGGCGTGGTGCCGCAGCAGCCGCCCACGATCTGCGCTCCGGCGGCAATGGCCTTGCGCGCAAAGCTGGCCATGTATTCAGGCGAGCAGAGGTAGATGTTGCGGCCCTCGACCGCGCGCGGCATGCCGGCGTTGGGCATGGCGGCCAGGGGCAGCGAGGTGGCGGCGCGCATGGCTTCAATCGCGGTGAGCACCGTGGTGGGGCCGGTGGAGCAGTTGACGCCGATGGCTCCCGCGCCCCACTCGGTCAGCAGCGCAGCGGCCTGCTGCGGGGACGAGCCATCAAGGCAGTTGCTCTCGTCGTCCACGGTGACCATCACCAGCACGGGCAGATCGGGAGCGGTCTCCTCCGCGGCCAGCAGCGCCTCGCGCGCTTCGTTGAGCGCGGGCATGGTCTCGATGATCAGCAGGTCGACGCCGGCGTTGGCCAGAGCGCGAATCTGCTCGGCAAAGGCGGCGCGGGCTTCGTCAAGGCCGGTCTTGCCCAGCGGCTCGAGGCGAACACCCAGCGGGCCCACCGAGCCGGCGACCCAGGCTTCGCCGGCCTGCTTTTCTTTGAGGTGCTCGACGGCCTGGCGTGCAATGTGGACGCCGGCGGCATTGATCTCGGCCACTTTGCCGCCCAGGCCATGGCGGGCCAGGCGGAAGCGATTGGCGCCGAAGGTGTTGGTCTCAAGAATTTCGGCGCCGGCCTGCAGATATTCCTCGTGGATCGAGAGAATCAGGCCGGGGTCGGAGAGGTTGAGCTCGTCGTAGCAGCGGTTGATGAAGATGCCGCGAGCGTAGAGCACGGTTCCCATGGCGCCGTCGGCGAGCACCGGGCGGTTGGCGAAGATGTCGGCAAATTGCGGCATTCTGTTGTCATGCTAAGGCACGTCGGCCAAGCGCGCCAGCGGACCCGCTCGCTTTGTTATACTTCGGGAGTCATAAGCAATGTCGGAACCGGTTCCGGGCGGGGCTTCTAGCGCCATTCAGGAAGCGGAAATCGCCATCGTTTCATTCATGCTACGGCTGCGGTTTGCTCCGCGTCTTTTCCGTCGAGGTAAGGGATTTTGAAGAAGAGAAGTCTTTGGATGAGCGCCGCCGGCCCTGGTGGTTGCAGTCGCGCTGGCAGGATGTGGTACGACAACTATTTTGCAGGGCGTGATCTGCCGCCCAGCGGGTTGACCAACCGCGTTCTGATCACAATCCAGAACCCCAGTTCCTCCACCAAAGGCGCCTTGAAGTTCGTGGATGCCTATTACGACATCCGTTACGGCTACAACAACGTCAACAAGACGTTTTCCATCTCCGGATTCTCGGGTGCGCTGCCGACCACCATCCAGAACATGCCGGAAGAGGAGCTTGGCGCTGTCTATGGTTCCGGCGACGGGAGCTTCACTTTGATCAACTATGCCAAGGAAGCCACAAACGGCGCCGCTGTTACGAGCCTGAATCCTCCCTGTTCCAGCGTGTTCATCACGCGCAACCAGGCCTATGTTTTTGCTGCCAGCCAGCAATCCCACGTGCTCACAGTCGTCAATAAGAATTCGGGCCAGTCGTATCCGCTTAGCCTGCCCGGAGCGTACCGGGTGAGCGTGAACCCCGGCGGGTCGGTGGCCCTGGCGTTCGTCCAGAATTCGAATTACATGTACTACGTGCGCCAGCTTACCGCGCAACAGACCATCGCATACTCCGGGGGCTCAAGCACCTGGCCCCTCGGCGCACAGGACTGCGAACCGCAGAATGCGCCCGGCTGGTGCATTTTTCAGGCACTCGATCCCTCGAGCACGAGCGGTAACTTGAAGCCGCTAACGTTCGACCGGCCGGTGAAGGCGGTCTTCTCTGCAGACGGCGGAACAGCCTATGTGCTGAACTGCGGGCCGGAGTGCGGTGGCACAAATGCTTCAGTGTCGCTGGTGCCGACGGCCCCCATGATCTTTCTATCCGGTCAAGCATCGGGAACACTGCCCACTGCGTCTGCGCTTGCTGCCGACTGCTCCGCAACGCCTGGCGCCAGTTCGTGCACGCTTGCGGTACCCGGCGGCGCCAGCAATGCGCTGGTCAATAGCTCGACGATGTACGTAGCAGGCCAGCAGCCTGCCCAGGACGGCCTGTTTACGGGGAACCTGACGGTGGTCAACCTAAGCCCCACTGCAACCAGCACCATCAGCGCCTCAAGTTCTGCACCCATCAGCGATGGGGCGCCTGGAGCGGTGAGCAAGATGAACCTGGGCGACGATAATACTCTCTGGATCGGCATGACCAAGTGCAACAATGGGGCGCGTTATGCCACCGGCCAGGCTTTCGGCTGCCTGACGATGTACAACACCTCAACCAACACAGTCACGATGCTTGAGCCGTATCTCGGGGACGCGACAGGAATTGCCGCGGTCACCGGTCTGCACAAGGTCTACGTGGTACAGGGCGGTCAGGTCTACATCTACTCCACAGTCGACGGCTCCTCGATCAACAACCAGTATGTGACCGTGACAGGAACGGCATACGATGTGGCCTACATGGATGCGCACACCGACGCCAACAATACCGTTTACTAATCCGCATGACCGCAGATTTTGATCCGCTTCCGGCCGACGTGCTGGCCATTGCCGCCCATCGCGACGATGTGGAGCAGACCTGCGGAGGAACCTTGCTTCGGATGGCTGCACGAGGGTTGCGGACGGCCATTCTGGATCTGACCCAGGGCGAATCCGGAACCCGAGGAAGCGCCGAAGAACGCGCCAGCGAAGCCGCCGAGGCAGCGCGGCTGCTCGGAGTCGGTTGGCGGCAGGCTCTCGATCTGCCCGATGGAGCAATTGAAAATACCTACGAGAACCGCATCAAGATTGTGCGCGTGCTGCGGCTGGTTCGTCCCCGCGTCGTGATTCTGCCTTATTGGCAGGCACGCCACCCCGACCATGCTATCGTCGCGAGTCTTGGCTACCAGGCTTGCTTCCTTTCCGGGCTGGTGAAGATTGAAACGGGCGATTCCGGGGTCCAGGGTGAGAGGCCACAGCCGATGGAAAGCTTGCCACACAGGCCCTTCAAGATTGTCTATGCCAGCCTTTACGCGGATGTGCGGCCCAGCTTCATTGTGGACATTACGAGTTTTATTGAACAGCGTCATGCGGCACTGATGGCCTACCGTTCGCAATACGCGAGCCAGGTTGCCGGCAGCGGGCTGTTTGTCCCGGAAGAAGAGATTCGTGAGCGCACTTTTGCCGAAGCACGTCACTACGGCCTGCTGGCCGGGGTACGTTATGGCGAACCGTTTGTGCAGAAAGAGGTAGGGCTGGTGGACGATCTGACGCTGATTCCGGTGCAATCGATCTAACGCAGATCTTGGACAGGCAGGGTGCCAGCCGCGCGCGATGCCGATGGTTGGGCCGCTATGCAGAGCGGCAGAAGAAACTTTCGCCCAAAGCTCCTATTACGGAGGGCCGCCGGGAGCCTTCTCGCATCAGACTCTGAACCTTTCGCATCAGTTCTGTGGGATGCACCGGCTTGGTGAGAACTTCGAATTGATGCCCGGTCTTGCACGCGTTCTCGAGAAAATCGATGGCGAGAGATTGTCCGGATAAGAGAAGGACTTTGCAATCCGGCCAGGCATCCTGCACCTGAATCGCCAAGTCGACTCCAGAAAGCTGGGGCATCATCACGTCGGCGATGAGCAGATCAGGAGCTTCAGCTCGACTGGCCAAGATAGCTTCGAGCGGCTTGTTGAAGGATGTTGCATCGAATCCGTGATTCCTCAGGATTGCGGTAAGAGTCGTGGCAATTATGGGCTCGTCATCGACGACGAACACACGACGTTTCTGTATTCCAGGCATGATAACCTCACTTTTCGGCGGCCGAGGGGGCTGACAAACCACGGACCAGATGGCCCATCAGCTCCCGGTGCCGGTAAAGGTTCTCGGGGGAATGCCATTGCACATAACCTAAGTAATCGACGCAGAGAAGTATGTCTGGTATGGGACAAAGGGAACCGATTTTCCACAGATTCCTGTGGAAAAAAAACTACTCACCGGCGATTTGCGCTGGCGGGTGATCCAAGCATTCGTGCCGCGCAAAAGCCTTGAGAAGTTCGTCGCGGCGCTTTGAAACCGGGGGCTTCTGACCGGAGTCAGGATGCGCCCACTCGCACATGCTGCACGCCCAGGCCTCGACTCCATCAAGCTGCACATTCAACAGTTCTCTGTGGGGCACACCTTGAAGTCTATTCCAAGGCGACGCCTGTGAGGGTCGTCGGTGCGAATTGTGAAAAGTTTCCGCGCTGCGCGCTACACTAAACACCACCATGGTTTTCGTCCTCGACAACTACGACTCCTTCACTTACAACCTTGTCCAGTATCTCGGGGAACTGGGTGCCGAGGTGGAAGTGCGGCGCAATGATGAGGTTACGGTGGAGGAGGTTGAAGCACTGAACCCTGAGCGGATTCTGCTTTCGCCAGGCCCATGCACACCGGGGGAGGCGGGAATCCTGGTGCCGCTGATTCGACAGATGGCAAAGTCGCCGCGGCGGCTGCCCATCCTTGGCGTTTGCCTGGGGCACCAGGCCATTGGCGAGGCCTTCGGCGGCAAAGTTGTGCGAGCGCACCACCTGATGCACGGCAAGACAAGCCCCGTCGAGCATGATGGCAAAGGGATCTTCGCGGGCTTGCCGACGCCGCTGACCTGTACCCGCTACCACTCGTTGATTGTGGCTGAAGAATCTCTTCCTGCGGAGTTAACCGTGACTGCACGCACGTCGGATGCCAATGGAGCAGGGAAGGCAGGGGGCTCGGTGATCATGGGGCTGCGCCATCGAACACTTCCCATCGAAGGCGTGCAGTTCCATCCCGAAAGCGTCCTCACCGAAGGCGGAAAACAGATGATCCGCAACTTCCTGGGAATGTAGCCGGATGCGAATCTCTTCACCGCGCAAAAATTCTCGGTTGCAATCGTTTCGGTGCATGGCCGGACTTGGGCTCGCGGCAACGGGATTGCTGATGACCGCAACGCTTGATGCGCAAACGCCCGCGACGGCTGCCGCTCCTGCTGTGGTAGCGAGTGCGCCGACCTCGACCCCCTTGGCGATTGTCCCGCTCGACAGTAACAACGCCGGCAGCGCCGCGGCAGTTACGGGTGCGTTGCAGGTGACGGGCGGGAAGGCTTTGATCGCGGCCAGCGGAACGGTGACCTCCGGCGCTGCGACCACCGAGGTGCTGCTGCCGCATCGCGGGACTCTACGCGTGTGCGCCTCGACCACGGTGAAGCTTGCGGCTGACTCGAGCGTACCCTCAGGCGACGCGCCAGGCCTGATGATGGCCCTGGATCACGGCGCGGTCGAGACCAGTTTCGCCACCGGGCGCAATGCCGACATCCTGCTGACCCCCGACTTTCGCATCCTGATTGGCGGACCGGGCGCGGCGGATGTGAAGGTAAGGCTGGGGGATCATGGCGATACCTGCATCGACAATCCGGGACTGAATGCGCCCTATGTTCTGGTAACCAGCGTGTTTGACGGGAGCGATTATCGCGTGCAGCCGGGGCAGCGGGTGATGTTCCAGCACGGCAGCCTGCACGAAGTTGTGGATCAGGAGAAGGAGCCGTGCGGGTGTCCTGCGCCGCCGCGGCCGAATAGCAACGACTTTCCCCTGGCGCAGAGCGCGGGCATGGCGCCGCTTCCCGCGCCCACTCCAGTACCGGCTGAAAACAAAGGTGGCTCGAGCCTGACTGAACCGCTGGTCTACAAGAGCGCGGACCATGTGGCGCAGCCGGTGACGGTGGCGCCACCGGTGCCTTCGCTCAGCGCGAATGTGCCTTCGACGTCGGTTCTTCCCACGGGGAAGAAGAAGAGCGGCTTCTTTGGCCGAATCGGTCATTTCTTCCGGCGCCTCTTTGGCGGGGATTAGTTTGTTGCGGAGACGCTAGAACTCATCTCCCTGCTGGCTCGCGGCATCGCCTCCGTAGATGACTTGCCCGTACTCGAGGATCGTGACGAGGCCGACGCCGCCGCAGATATTTCCCATGACGGCCGGGAAAAACCAGATTGGATAGGCGATCCACGGCGCGCGGTGCGTGAGAATCGCCACCATGATTTCGCACGAACTGGCGATGCAATGCGCGAAGTTGCCAAGGCCGACGATGAACGTGAGCATCCAGATGACCATGACCGAACCGGTAATAGAGTGCGAACCCGACACCATCCAAGCCGCGAGGGCGATGATCCAGCCGCCAATCACACCGGACCAGAAGACTGCGGATGCCGGATGTGCGAGGGCGTTGAGACCAAGCTGACCCATCGCATCGACCGTTGCCTGCTCAAACGCGGGGGTGCGGGATGCAAGGATGGAGAACGCGAAGGCGCCGGCGACGTTGGAGGGGAGAACAACTGCCCAAAGGCGCATCGTGTTCCAGAACTCTCTTTTCTCCGCCAGGACCAGGGCCACCGGGTAGAGGGTGTTTTCGGTGAATAGTTGAGAACGGCCAATGATGACGACGATGAAGCCCAGCGGGTAGAACATGCTTGAGACGATCCGCCCAACGGGGGAGTTTCCCAGCAACGCGACCGCCGACGCGGCGCCCAGAGCCGAGAGGCCCATGAATGCGCCTCCGCCAAACCCGGAGATTCCTAGCGAGGTTGTCGAGCGCTTCAACTCCTGGCGCGCGTTGGTGGCGACCTGTTTGTAGATCTCCTCCGCCGAGGGACGCGACAGATTCTTCTGTGGCTGCTGAGCGGGTGGGTCGGTCGTTTCGGAGCGCCTCCGCCTGAATCGTATGGCCATTGAGCCATTCCCCTTTGTCTCGCATGGAGCGGGCGATCCAAAAAATGCCCATCTAGAGATAGATGCAGGTTTGGGGGCGAGTCATGTAGGCGGCAGCTAAACCGGAGGAGCCAAGAGGATGTGTTGGAGATTGAGTCGGAGGGCAAAGGGGTGGAAAACGTCTGATTCGTTAAGCCAGACCGCTGATCTCTGCCTCTTACAACTGTCGCGCGTGTTCGATGGCGCGAATCACGGCCTGGGCCTTGTTGAGGGACTCCTCGTGTTCGAGCGTCGGTACGGAGTCAGCGACGATGCCGGCGCCGGCTTGTACGTATCCTTTGCCGTCCTGGGTAAGGAGCGAGCGAATGGCGATGCAGGAGTCGAGATTGCCGGAGAAGTCAGCGTACAGAACGGCGCCGCCATAGGTTCCGCGGCGAGCCGGTTCGAGTTCCTCGATGATCTCCATGGCGCGCACCTTGGGCGCACCGCTCAGAGTGCCAGCAGGGAAGCAGGCGCGCAGCGCATCGACCGCGGTGAGTTCCGGCTTGAGGCGTCCTTCGATGGTGCTGACGATGTGCATGACGTGAGAGTAGCGTTCGACGAACATGAGGCGGTCAACTTTAACGGAGCCGAACTGGCTGACGCGGCCCACATCATTGCGTCCCAAGTCGACGAGCATGACGTGTTCGGCGCGCTCCTTTTCGTCGTGCATCATTTCGTATTCGAATGCCTGGTCCTCTTTGTCATTCGACCCACGCGGACGCGTCCCGGCAATGGGGCGATACTCCACCTTGCCGTCGTGCACGCGCACGAGGAGTTCCGGCGATGAGCCTGCTAATTCCAACATCTCCGAGGGGTTTCTCTTTTTGGATAGACTTTGAGGCTTTCCAGGGCGGCCGCCGAGCGGGCCTTCCGGAGTGAAGCGCAGGAAGTACATATAGGGGCTGGGATTCACGGTGCGCAGGGAACGATATACCTGAAAGCTGTCGGTGTCGGGCGCGATATCGAATCGCTGCGACAGCACCGCCTGAAAGATGTCGCCGGCTGCGATGTACCGCTTGATTCGCTTGACGGCAGCCAGGAAGTCAGGCTTGCTGGTGCGGTACTTGACCTTGAGCTTCTTGCTGGTCTTAACCTTCGGCAGTTTGGGCAGAGGATTGCTCAGCCGCCTTTCGAGTTTTGTGAGCCGTTTTACGGCTTTTTCGTAGGCTGCGGCCGGCGTATCGAGAGTTGTATCGGCGGTGACCACGAGCCAGATCTGTTTGCGCACATGGTCGAAGGCCAACACTTCATCGAAAAAGAGGAGGCAGGCATCGGGTACGCCTAATTCGTCCTTTGCCAACTGCGGAAGCCGCTCGACCTGGCGCACTGCGTCATAAGCAAAGAAGCCGACGGCGCCGGCGGTAAACGGAGGCATCCCTGAGAGCCGCGCCGGATGATGGCCGCCCAGCGCATCCCGCAGCACGTTGAAGATATCGCCCTCGATGCGCGTGGTCTTTTTGCCTTCGGTGATGGCAATATTCCGTCCGCGGGCGACGATGCGCTTGTACGGATTCAGCCCGATGAAGGTGTAGCGGCCTACCTGTTCGCCGCCCTCGACCGACTCCAATAGAAAACACTCGCGTTCCTGCCACGCTGTCCGCAAAAAAGAAGACACCGGAGTCTCCAAATCAGCAGTGAGGGTGCGATACAACGGCACGAGCGTGTGCTCTTTGGCGAGGGCCAGGAATTCCCTGCGGCTGGGCTGGATGAGATTAGATGAGGCTTTCACAAACACCAGTGTACTTGTTCGCGATTATGGATTTCGAAGGGAGTAGGCGGCGAGCCAGTCCACCAGTTCCGCGGCGCTGAGTGGGGGGCTGAAAAGATAACCCTGGACTCCGTCGCAACCCATCTCGCGCAGCAGGTCGAATTGTTCCCGGGTTTTCACGCCTTCGGCCATCACTTCGAGGTGCAGCTCATGCCCCATCTCGATAATCTTCTCCACCATGACACGATCGCTGTAGTTTGCCTGCAGGTTTTCGATCAGGCTTTTGTCGATCTTCAGTTCGGTGGCGGGGACATTCTGCAGTTGGCGCATCATGGCGTACCCGGTGCCGAAGTCATCGATGGAAAGTTGAATCCGCTTCATACGCAGGCGGGTTAGAACGTCGAGAGTGCGTGAAAGCTCATGTATCAGTCCCGTCTCTGTGATTTCAACGACGATTTTGTCGGCAGGGAAGTTGTGCCTGGTGGCGAGTTCCACCAAGATATCGGGGAATCGCAAATCGCGCAGCGTATGCACCGAGGCATTCAGGGAGATCCGGGGCATGGTGCCGTCATTTGCGGCGAACAACTTCATCTCGCCCAGTCCGCAGTCTGCGCTGAGCCAACAGAGCTTGTCCATGAGCCCGAGAGCCTCGGCTCGGGCGATGAACCGATCGGGAAGGACGAGTCCCCGTTTGGGATGCTGCCAGCGGGAAAGAGCTTCGACGCCGGTGACTCTCCCTGTTCGAATGCTGATCTGAGGCTGATAGTAGAGCACGAACTCGCCGCGTTCAAAGGCGAGCAGCAATTCCTCGTCGGGAATAGCAACCACTGGCCTCGCGGCAAGGGTCTCCGGCGCCTCTCCCTTGGAGTTTGCTTCCAGAACAAGCTTCAGTTCGGTTACAGGGAAGGGTTTTTGCAGGTGCCCGACGACGGATAGTCCCAGGGTGTGTGCCAGTTTTTCGGCGATCTCAATCACTCGCTTGTCCATTCCGCTCATCAGTACAATCCGCGCCTTGCATTGCTGCTCACCGAGCAGCCTCAAGACCTCGATGCCATCCATATTGGGCATCATGAGATCGAGCAGGATGAGGGTTGTTGCGGAAGGAATAAGGCTCAGGTAGGCGGTCGCATCCTTAGTGGCGACGCATTCCAAACCCATTGCGTGGGCCGTGCCAGAGACAATGTCGCCTACGACTTTATCGTCGTCGATGACGAGTACCCTATCCACGGTTGGCATCGCCTCTCCAGTTTTCGCGAGCGACTCTAGCGTCATCCCGTGAGACAGACGGGACTGTTTAAAGCTGTCGACGTGCTGCAACAAGCTATCCTGAGTTTAACTTAGCTCAGAAAGGTTTGTGGCTGATTTGTTACGTTACACCTTCCCACAGGTAACTGAGGTGTTATGTGACACCGATTTAGCCGACAGCGGCGGGGAGTGGGCCGGGCATCATGTTCCAATCTGCCGGACCGGGAATGCCAATCGAGATTGGGCGGCGGAAATGCCATGGAAAAAGGGCTGAGTCGGTGCAGTGAGGGGCGAGCGGCACGCAGCGATTATCTCGAGATTCAATTCGATTGAACGCAGTGGTTTTAGCTTTGGCGGTGCGTGGCCTGGGGTGTAACGGGGTTCCCGCGGAGGTTCCGAAAGGTGCGCAAAAGGGCCTCGGAAGGCTTGACGCAAGCTGACGCTGGGCCTAGACTCACATGGGTTTGGGCTCAATACCGTTTCAGGCTGACCCCAATACCTGGCTTGGCGGCGCGTAGCGCGGGCCCGGTCTAGAAAAGAGCCCGGATAACCGGGGAAATTCTGTCGCATCTGATATTTGCAGGTGGATCGGTCTGCGGGACCGTCGCTCGACGACAGACAGAAAGAATTGGAGAAATGTATGCCAACGGCAACCCCGATCGTCACTTTGGACCAGGAGATCAATCCCTGGGAAGCCCAAAGTGCGCGGTTTGATTTTGCAGCACGCAAGCTGAATTTAGATGAAGGGCTCTGGAAGTTGCTCAGGACTCCCGCGCGCGAGATTATCGTGCATTTTCCCGTGACCATGGACGATGGACGGATCGAGATCTTCACCGGGTTCCGGGTACAACACAACATCGCCCGCGGCCCGGCCAAGGGCGGCATCCGCTATTCGCCCGACGTAACCCTTGATGAAGTGCGCGCACTTGCCAGTTGGATGACCTGGAAATGCGCGGTCGTGAACATCCCCTTTGGCGGGGCCAAGGGTGGAGTGATCTGCGACCCCAGGACGATGAGCCAGGGCGAACTGGAACGCATGACTCGCCGCTACACGTCAGAAATTATCGACTTTATCGGGCCGGAAAAGGACGTCCCCGCTCCCGACATGAACACCAATGAGCAGACCATGGCATGGATTATGGATACCTACTCCATGCACATGGGGAGGACGGTCACCAGCGTGGTCACCGGCAAGCCGCTCAACATCGGCGGATCGCGGGGACGCATTGAGGCTACCGGGCGCGGCGTAATGGTGGTGTGCGATGAAAGCCTGCGCTACCTCAAGCTGCCTATCGAGGGATGCCGGGTGATTATTCAAGGGTTTGGCAATGTGGGTTCGAATACCGCCCGCCTGATGATGGAGCACGGTTACAAGATCGTCGGCGTTGCCGAGAAGGAAGGCGGGCTGTGTAACCCAAACGGTATCGATGTCCATCAACTGATCGAATACAAGTACCGGAACAATACCACGCTGGGATTCCGCGGCGCCGACGCGATGCCGAGCGAAGAACTGTTGGTGTCCGACTGCGACATCCTCATCCCCGCCGCAACCGAAAACGTGATCACCAGCCGCAATGCCGACAAGATCAAGGCGCGCATCGTGGTGGAGGGCGCCAACGGTCCTACAACCGCGGTTGCCGATGAGATTTTGTCAGAGAAGCGCATCTTCGTTGTGCCGGACATTCTGGCCAACGCCGGCGGCGTGACTGCAAGTTACTTTGAATGGGTCCAGGACCGGCAAGGATATTTCTGGAAGGAAGCTATCGTCAACGAGCAGCTGGAGACGATATTGCGCGACAGCTTCGACGATGTGGTGCGGTACGCAGAGGCACACAATGTGAACAATCGCATTGCGGCTTACATGCTGGCGATTGACCGGGTGGCGTTCACGATCAAGCAGCGCGGGATTTACGCTTAGCATCCGCTGTCGTTTCGATCGAACAGGAACCAATGAGCAACAGAGATGGGCCGCCAGGTGCGGCCCATCTCTGTTTGATGAGCCTTCTTATCCTGCGCCCTGGTAGTCGCACACCAGTACTGTCAGATCATCGTCTTGCGATTTGGACCATTGCTGCACTGAGGCGATGATGCGGTCGGCAGCTTCAGAGACCGCCTCGCCAGCCGTGTTGCGCATGGCGGCAAAGAGCGACTCCTCGCCGAACATCTGCCCCTGAGCATTGCGCGCTTCAATCAGGCCATCGGTGTAGAGCAGCAGCCGGTCTCCAGGTTCGAGCGGCAAGGTCTTCTCGGTATAGGCAGACTGCTCGGAGGCGGAAAGCAGAAGGCCGTTCTCGTGAATCTCCGTAACGCGCCCACCTCTCAACAGCAACATGGCGGGGTGTCCGGCCGCCGCATAGCGCATCTCTTTGGTCTCAGCGTTGAGGTGGACATAGGCAGCGGTGACGTACTGGCCTTGCGTATTGCCGCATAAGGCCTCGTTCATTCCGGTCAGCAACTGCGCAGGATGGGCTGCATTGGCGCGCTGCGACGTGGCGGCCATTTTGACCATCGAGGCAATCAGCGCAGCCGGAACACCGTGTCCTGAGACATCGGCGATGAAAAGCCCCAACTGCCGTTCACCCGACGTGAGGAAATCGTAGAAGTCGCCTGCGACCGCAGCCATGGGGACATATTTTGCGGCGACATTGAAAACACTGGAATCGGGAAAAGCCCCAGGCAAAATCGAAAGCTGCATGCGGCGCGCTAATTCAAGCTCTTTATGGATTTCTGCCAGGTCCACATCTCGCTTGAAGGACCGCTGCGCTGCCACATAGCCCAGCGTAGCGAGGAGGAGTGCGAATCCATATGGTTCCAAATAGAACGGCACCAGCTGCGCGCCCAGATTTTGCCATAAGGCAAAGGCGGCAAAGCAGAGGATTCCTATGCGGACCACTGCAAAATCGCGATCCACTGATTTTCTGCCAAGCGACCCTAAAAACAGTACCCCTAACATAACAATGACAACGAGATTATTGATGTAATAAAGGAACTTCATGGGACCGAAGGCGAGAGTCGCCGCGAACATCAACGGGAAGATCACCACCGCGCACACCGAGATCAGGTTGGCGCGCCGTCTCAAAAATCCGGCCACACGGAAGAAATAAAGCGCCGGAAGAGGGATCAGAAAGTCGATCGCGGAGCGCACACGGTCGAACAGCGGATTGCCATCGAACTCCAGAGACAACATGTACGACTGCAGCCACAACCGTAGCCCGTATAGCCCCGCGAAGATGCCCATCCAGACCAGAAGCCCGTCAAATTGGCGCCGAATGACGCAAAGGCCAATGGCAACCACACCGACCGCCATAAAAGCAGAACCCAGGAACAGGTAAGGCTCATCGCGATGAAAGGCTCGCAGGACCTGGCTGGCAGTGAGCTGTGCGTCGATTATCAGCATGGCAACTGATGGTAAATGATTGCGCCCGCACATCGACCCTTGGCGCGAATCGATGCGCCTGAATTCATCATCGGAATGAAACCCCAACCTTATACTGTTGCAGGTGATTTCGAGTGGCGAAGCGGAGCGCAGGTCTCTTGATGTATCGATTTCCCGGGGAGAATTTGGAAGTATTTCTGGTTCATCCGGGGGGCCCTTTCTGGGCAAAAAAGGATGAGGGAGCATGGTCCATTCCCAAGGGAGAATACTTGGAAAGCGAACAGCCACTGGAGGCCGCCAAGCGCGAATTCCAGGAAGAGACAGGCTTTGTTCCAGGGTCGGAGTTTCTTGAACTGGGCGCGGTGAAGCAGGCCGGCGGAAAGCTGGTGACAGCCTGGGCTTTTGAAGGCGATTGCGATCCGCAGAAGCTGACGAGCGACCTTTGCCGAATCGAATGGCCGCCGCGCTCCGGGCGAACGATCGAGTTCCCCGAGATCGATCGGGGTGGGTGGTTTTCGATTTCCGCGGCGCGCAAACGGATCCTCAAGAGCCAGGAGCCATTTGTCGATATGCTCCTGCGGAAGCTTGGCCTCTCGTAATCGGATGTTGGTCGTCGCAAATTGATAGAGAAACGGTGCAGGCGTTTGATGCGAAGGTGTATATTTTCATCTCATGAAATGCATTCAGTTTTCAGGCTTTCTCGCGTCTGCGGCTCTGCTTGCTCTGGCCGTTCCCGTCTTCGCGCTTTCGCCCGCTGCATCTCGGGGCGCGCAACCCAATGGAGCAGCGACTCCGGCGCAAGCGGCCGAGCAGACTGCGCCCAAGCCCAAGCCGGAAGAAACCGAAGTATGGGAGCCAGTTCCCGCGGTAGTAACTCCGGGTGCAACCTGCACTGCGCCGCCCTCGGATGCAATCGTATTGTTCGACGGCAAGAGCGTGGATGAATGGGTCACGGTCAAGGACAAGTCGCCGGCCCAATGGACGGTGCACGACGGCGTGATGACCGTGAATAAATCGGGCGGGAACATCGAAACGAAGCGGAGCTTCAGGGACTACCAGCTTCACGTCGAATGGAAGATTCCGGAGAGCATTACGGGCAGCGGCCAGGCCCGTGGCAATAGCGGGGTATTTCTGGCTTCGACCGGTCCCGGAGACGACGGGTATGAGCTGCAGGTTCTGGACAACTACGAGAACAAGACGTATGTGAACGGGATGGTTGGCAGCCTCTATAAACAAAGCATTCCGCTTGCGAATCCGAGCCGCAAGCCCGGCGAGTGGCAGAGCTACGATGTGGTGTGGACCGCGCCGCGGTTTAATGATGACGGCTCACTGAAAACGCCGGCTTATGCCACGGTCTTTTTCAACGGCGTGCTGGTGGATAATCATTTCGAGTTGAAGGGGCAGACGCTTTACATCGGCAAGCCGTTCTACAAGGCCTACACAGAGGCTCCGATCAAGTTGCAGGCTCACGGCGACAAGAGCGAACCCATCAGCTTCAGGAATATCTGGGTGCGGGAGATTAAGTAAGCTCGAAGTCTCAGACCGATTGAATTCCAAGGCGGTTCCGGTTATCAGAGGGATGAAATTCTCAAACGGCCCGGTTGGCTCAACGGGCCGTTTGTTATTTGTGGAGCAAGGCGGACCCACATCACATTCAGGCCACCCAGGAGCGGTTTATGATGATCCGTTTCGTGGGAGGGTATCGCCATGGAGTCAAAGACATCTCGCCGTGAATTTCTGTCTGCCGGATTAATGCTTCCTGTCGTGAGCGCGAGTTCCGGGTTGAACTTGTTCAGACCTTCGGATAATCCCATTGCAAGCCCTGCCGGGTCTCCGGTGAAGCTCAATTACAAAACCCTGGGCCGCACCGGACTCAAAGTGACAACGGTGGGATTTGGCTGCATGATCACGTCGGACCCCAGCGTGATTCAAAGGGCCGCCGATGTGGGGATCAACTACTTTGATACCGCGCGCGGCTATCAGCACGGCAACAACGAGCGCATGGTGGGCGCGGCGTTGGGGGCCAAACGTAAGCAGATTGTGTTGTCGACCAAGTCTGCCGCCCAAAACAAGGAAGGATTGCTGAACGATCTGGATACCAGCCTGCGCGAGTTGAATACGGACTATGTGGATATCTGGTACCTGCATGGCAAGGGTAGTGCGGCGGACATTCAGGACGACATGATCGAGGCCCAGCAGATCGCGAAAAAGCAGGGGAAGATGCGTTTTGCCGGTGTGAGCACCCATGGCGGCCAGAAGGAACTGCTTCCCTGGCTGGCGCAGAAAGGCGCGTTTGACGTGGTGCTGACGGCCTACAACTTCTCAATGGACCCCGGAATGGAGCAGGCGATCGACGTGGCGGCGAAGGCCGGTATGGGCGTGGTGGGAATGAAGGTGATGGCGGGAGGTTTCCGCAGTCTGAAACCCGATGATCCGACCTATCAGAAATTGCAGAGGGAAGGTGCGCTGCTTGCCGCATTGAAGTGGGTCATTAACAAGCCCGGGATCTCGACGACAATTCCCAGCATGACGGACATGGACCAGCTGGAAGAGAACCTGAAGGCGATGGAGCATCGATTCTCTGTCGGCGACGAAAAACTGCTGGCGGCGCATCTTGAGATGATCCGGCCGCTCTATTGCCGCATGTGCGGGAAATGCGACGGGGCCTGCCAGAAGGGTCTGCCGGTGGCCGATGTGCTGCGCTGCCTGACGTATTCGGACGGGTACGGGCAATTCGCGCTGGGGCGGGAAAGGTATCTCGAACTGTCGTCGAAACTGAGTGCGGTTCGCTGCGGCGATTGCACTGAATGCACGGTGCAATGTCCGCATGGCGTGCGGGTGTCAGACCGGATGGCGCGCGCACAGGAGCTGTTTGCATGAGGGTTGTGGGCCTGTTGGCCATACTTTTGGCGGGATCCGTAGCGCAGGGACAGGCTTATCTTGATTGTCATTTTGCGCCTGGTTGGGAACAATCCGGTGCGAAACGTCAGTATGCTGCCGACAACCTGTACGACTACAAGGATGGGGGTGCGGAGGGGTACCTGGTATTCGGCTTCGTGAGGATGCAGGGAATTACTTGCAAATCGGGCGGAGACGCGCTGGATATCGATGTATCGGAGATGAGCGATGCCGACGCGGCGTACGGCATGTTCACGGCGAATCTCGATCCAAGTGTACCGATTGCGAAAATTGGAATGGGCGGACAGGTTCAACATCAGAGCGCCAGCTTTGCCAAGGGCAAATATTATGTGGAACTCGTGGAAACATCCGGGAACGCAAACAGTGATCAATCTGGCCTGCTGAATGCCTTTGCGGCAAAGATGCTGGCAAATCTTGAGGGACAGGACCGCGCTCCAGAGGCTGTGGATTGGTTCCCGAAGGAGAGCCTGATCTCGGTACGCGGGGTGCCTGAAAGCGTGTTGGGGCTGCGACAATTGAAGCGCGGCTTTGTGGCCAAATACGAAAAAGGGCAAGCCTTCCTGGTTCAAGAGCCTTCAGCCGAAACTGCAGCGGCGGTGCTGAAGGGTCTTCGCCAGCGATTTGATGGTGCGGTGCCGGCGCAGATCGGTGACGAGGCGTTTCAATCGAAGGTGCAGTACCTGGACGGAATCTGCGTCTTTCGCAAAGGGCGCTATGTTGGAGGCTATGCAAACCTGCCCGATCCGCAGGAAGCCGCTTCGCTGGCGGCCAAGCTCGCCGCCCGCATTCCCTGATTTGTTCACTTGCAAGTTTGATCCAGGCAGTTTGAAGATGCCCTTGTTTTCCGAGCGAGGCTGTTCGGCTTGCGCCCGCTTCGTCCCGCTCGGTATGGTTGTGAACAGTTTCAGTGGTTTCTGGAAAGAAGTTCATGGATGTTCTGAAGAGACTTTTCGAGAAGCATTTTCACGTGCCGGCCGATCAAGTGCGGCCGCTGCAGGCTGATCTAGGTGCTTCGGGACGGGCGATTGTTCGCCTCGGCGGCGCGGGAAGCAGCGCGATTGGCATCGTGTATCCGGTGCGCGAGGAGAATGTGGCATTTCTTGAGTTCTCAAGGCATTTTCGCCGTCACGGATTGCCGGTGCCCGAGATTTACGCAGAAGATCTGAGCCAGGGAGCTTACCTTGAGGAGGATTTGGGAGACACGACACTCTTCGAGTTTCTTGGCAGAAACCGTAAAGGCGACGCGATCGCTCCGCAAGCGATTGAGGCCTATCGCAGAGTGGTGGCCGTGCTGCCTCGTTTTCAAATCGAAGCCGGGCGGGATTTGAATTTCAAAGTCTGCTATCCGCGGGGCAGTTTCGATCGGCAGTCGATCGCCTGGGATCTGAATTATTTCAAATACTATTTTCTGCGGCTAGCAGGTGTGCCGTTCAACGAACAGGCGCTGGAGAATGATTTTGGCCGATTGACGAAGTTTCTACTTGCGGCCAATCGCGACTATTTTCTCTATAGGGATTTCCAGTCACGCAACGTGATGTTGCGGAACGACCAGCCGTTTTTTCTTGATTACCAGGGCGGGCGCAAAGGCGCGCTGCAATACGACATTGCCTCATTGCTCTACGACGGAAAGGCTGATCTGCCGCCTGAACTGCGACAGGAGCTACTCGACTATTATCTGGATTGCCTCGCAGGCTTTATCCCGATTGACCGCGAGATGTTCATGGAGCATTACTACGCGTACGTATACGTCCGCATCATGCAAGCGTTGGGCGCGTATGGCTTTCGAGGATTCTATGAGCGCAAGTCGCACTTTCTGCGCTCTGTGCCCTATGCGCTGAAGAACTTGCGCTGGCTTGCGCATAATGTGACTTTGCCTATAGCTTTGCCGGCACTGATGGATGCCTTTGAGGGCATGTTAGGCTCGCCGAAATTGCAGAGCCTGTCTTCTCCGACCGGTGTTTTGACGGTGCGGATTTTCAGCTTCTCATTTCATCATCAAATGCCGGGCGATGAAACGGG
Source organism: uncultured Acidobacteriaceae bacterium (assembly GCA_963800145.1). GTDB lineage: Bacteria > Acidobacteriota > Terriglobia > Terriglobales > Acidobacteriaceae > Telmatobacter. The sequence goes on from CAWCZX010000003.1 coordinate 2,921,928, forward strand.
CAATGGCGGCGGATTTGTTTTCGATGCACGCGGTCTTCCCAATCCCGGGCGGGAAGAACGCTTCAAAATGCTAACCGGCAAGGATGCGGAGGTCATTGAGTATCTCAATCAGAAAGAAAGCGTGCACCAGTTCCTTGCTAATGTTCTTTCGCTCGTGGACACAAGCGTGAGCCAGTATCAAAACCGCGGATTTAACAACCTGATGGTGTCGTTCGGTTGCACCGGGGGGCAGCACAGGTCGGTCTATTTGGCCGAGCAATTGGGAAAACACCTGCGCGCGATGGACGGTGTGGAAGTAGTTGTCCGGCACATGGAACTGGAGAAATCGGGTAAATGAAGGCGATGGTTCTTGCCGCCGGGCTGGGGACACGCTTGCGGCCTTTGACAGAAGATCGACCAAAAGCGCTTGTGGAAATCGCCGGCCATACCCTGTTGGAAATCGTACTCGACCGGTTACGCGCCTTTGACGTGCGCGAGGTGATTGTGAACGCGCATCACCATGCCGACATGATTCAGAACTATTTAAAAGCCAACCACAATTTCGGCATGCGGATTGAGGTCTCTCGCGAGGAGGATCTGCTTGATACCGGCGGTGGCTTGAAAAAGGCAGCGTATTTTTTTCTAAAGGACGGCGCGAGCCTGCAGGAGCCATTCATTCTGCACAATGTGGATGTGATCAGCACCATCGACCTGGGGTGCATGGTGAAGCACCATGTGGAACAGAACGCTCTGGCGACGCTCGCGGTACAAGACCGGAAGACTTCGAGGCCCCTCTTGTTCGATGAGCACGGCCAACTCTGCGGGCGCCGAACGGATCGCGATGGATCGAATGAACTAATTCGGCCTGCGGTGGGGGTGAAGGCTTTGGCATTTTCAGGAGTTCATATCATCTCTCCCCGGCTGCTCGCGAAGATCCACGAGGACGGCGCGTTCTCGATCATATCCGCATATCTGCGACTCGCTATGCAGGGCGAGAAGATCATGGCATTTCGGGCTGATCAATACGATTGGTGCGATGTCGGTCGGCCAGAGAGCTTGCTGCAAGCTGCCCGGAAACTTGAGAACAATGGCGTTTGACTCGCGGAGCCCGGCTACTTCGAGTGTGGTGTGAGTCGCCAAATGTGTTTGCATGGCATGGGGTTATCATTGAAAAAGCTGCGACGAAGAGGCTGCGACGAACGTAGAAAGCGCGGGGCTCAGTCAGCCGGAAGACAAACATTGCAGTTTAATCGTGCAGTTTAATTTGGGATAGGTTTCAGTACGCCCGGATGGCGAAATTGGCAGACGCAGCGGACTTAAAATCCGCAGACCGTAACCGGCCGTGGGGGTTCAAGTCCCCCTCCGGGCACCAAATAAAATCAGTAGTTTATACGAAATTGTCTCGATCAATGAAGTTCGCCAAATAAGTGCTGATGCCACTTCTGGTGCCACGTTGTTCGACTTTGCTTGGATCGCATCCAGGAGGCAGAGTCCCAATGCCGAGGAAGGTGGGTCGCAAAGAGGCTGCCGCTCTGACGCACGGCGCGTTCTATGCCCATTTCGATTCGAAGGAAGAACTGCAGACGGCTGCCGTTGCCTACGGCCAGAAGGTCTCACTAGGGCGCATGCAGCGCAGCAACAGCAAGAAGAGCAAAGGATCGTTTGCCGACCGCTACCTGAGCCGGTGGCACCGGGAAAACCCGGGCGACGGCTGCACCATGGCCGCGCTGGCCCAGGAGGTGGCTCGCTCGACCCCTGAACTCAAAGCCGCATTCGAGCGCGGATTCGAAGAGATCCTCTCCGAGCAAAGCGGGGATCGAAAAGAGGCGATCTTTCAGACAGCCGCTTTGCTCGGCGGTGTTGTGCTGGCTCGCGCGGTGCAGAACGCGAGGCTCTCAGACGAGATTCTCGAGAGTGTTCGCCAGAGAGTCAGTTAGAAAGTGGATCAATTGACCATTATTCGATGACTGAAAGCGGCGAGCAGATGGTTGACCTGTGCAACTCACACTAGTTCGGGGTAAAACTTCGATGAGTCTCCCGCCAATCGCTCGGAGGTACACCCTCCCAAGCGCGGAAGGCTCGGCCAAATGAGTTCGGGTCTTCAAAACCCAGCATATAGGCGGCTTCATTCAACTCCAGCACGGAGTTGGAAAGGTAATACCGCGCCATCTGATGCCGGGCTTCGTCCAGCACTCGCTGAAAACTGTAGCCTGCGTCCTGCAGCCGGCGCTGTACTGTGCGAGGGCTGGTGTGAAGCGCCTGAGCGATCACATCAATGGATGGGCGATGTCCCGTCAACCTATCCTGAATCGCTCGACGAACAAGCTCGACAAACGTGTCCTCATCTCTGAACTGCCTCAGTTGCTCTTCGAACTGCGGCGCGAGCAGATCGAGGAGTTCCGCATTCCGCGTGACGAACGGAGCGGTGGCGTCCGCTGCACGGAATATGATTGCGTTGCGGGAAGCTCCAGCGATCACTTCACAACCGAAGTGTCTCTCGATGGCGCGTATGTTTGTCCTGGGCTGAAGGTACTCAACCCTCAGCGGTGTCAATCGCTGATTTCCAGTGCCGTGACGAGCGATGGTCAGCATCCACGCGTGGCAATAATCTGTGAGGACCGGCGGCTCCGAATCAACAGAGAGTAACCATCGGAACCCGACGCTGAATGCAGTTTCGTCGAGTTTAGAGAGAATTTCCTCGGGTGCCGTCAACTTTTTATACCGAGCCATGTGCTTCACGCCTGCGACGAAGTTCTCGGTTGAAAGCGCGGCAATGCCCATGGGATGGAATCGCTCGGTCTTCGTCTCAACACCCAGCCTAAGTCCGATGAGAGGATCGGTACTAACCGTTCCAATCGCTGTCCAGAGGGCGAAGAGCTCCTCGGTCGAAACAAGCGCGCGTATCTGGTCGAAAAGATCCTGAGGCAGGCCAGCTCTACGAAGTACCTCAGGGACTGAAATTCCGAACTCGGTTAGCTTCCGGCCCAGGCGTCCAGCAACGCGGAAATGCTTAAGCATTTTCAAACTCCTATCCACTTTGAAGGTACTCCATTCCGGCCTCTTTCGGCACGCAACCTGCGCCAATATGCCTGCTAATCGCGCCAATGTTCGTCACGAAGCGCCATTGTTTCGAAGGTGCGAAAGATTGGCGGAATCCGCTGGGATATTGGCGCGTTCCGCAGTGCGCCCGTTTCGAAATACGACTATCTTCGAGACATCACTGGCAAGGTCCGTGCGAAACGCTCGGCGCAAAGCCGCAGTTATGACCTGGAGTGAGGAGGAAAGAAATGCAAAAGCGAACCTTGGGAAAGAGCGGATTAGAAGTGTCAGCACTCGGCTTCGGCTGCATGGGGCTGAGCCACGGATTCGGTCCTGCAATCGAAAAGAACGAGGCGATCAAAGTCATCCGCGCTGCCTACGACCGCGGGGTCACGTTCTTCGACACTGCCGAGGCGTACGGTCCCTTTACGAACGAAGAGGTCGTAGGGGAAGCGCTGGCCCCGGTTCGCGACAGGGTCGTTATCGCGACCAAGTTCGGCTTCAAGAATGGAATGCCGGGTGAGGGCCCGGACAGCAGGCCTGAGAGAATCCGAGCCGTCGCGGACGCGGCCTTGATCCGGCTCAAAACAGATGTCATTGATTTGTTCTATCAGCATCGTGTGGACCCGAAGGTGCCCATCGAAGATGTGGCAGGCACTGTGAAGGAACTCATCCGCGAAGGAAAGGTCAAGCATTTCGGGATGTCAGAGGCTGGCGGGGCGAACATTCGTCGTGCTCATGCAGTGCAGCCGGTGACGGCGCTCCAGAGTGAGTACTCGCTGTGGTGGCGCGAGCCGGAGAAGGAGATTCTTCCGACGCTGGAGGAACTCGGCATCGGTTTCGTCCCGTTCAGCCCACTGGGTAAGGGCTTCCTGACGGGAGCGATCACCGATAAGACCGTGTTCGACAAGGCTGATTTCCGCAATATCGTTCCACGATTTAGCGAAGACGCCCGAAGAGCGAACCAAGGGCTGGTGGATGCGCTCGGGCTGATTGCGGATCAAAAGAAGGCCACGAAGGCGCAGATCGCGCTCGCGTGGCTGCTGGCGCAAAGGCCGTGGATCGTTCCGATTCCAGGAACCAGAAAGCTTGATCGTCTCGCGGAGAACCTCGGCGGCGCGGACGTGGAATTGAGCGCGGCCGATCTGAAGGCGATCCACGACGCGATCTCCGCAATCGACGTGCAGGGTGATCGATACCCGGCTCACTTTCAGAATTTGGTGAACCGTTGATTTGTCTTAGCGAACGAACTGACGAAAGGAACAGCATGACCGACCCGAAAGACATTGAGGTGCAAGGCAGCCAAGATCTTGATCGTCGCTCGTTTCTCCGCACATCTGGAATGGCTGCTGTTACAGCTCTGATGGGCGGCTTCTCAATTCCCAGACTTGCCCAGGCAACAGCCAGCGTGAGTTCTGCCAAGCCGCCGATGCATGGGCGTCGCAAGCTCGGCACGTTGGAAGTTTCAAGCATAGGTCTCGGGTGTCAGGACTTCACCGGAACCTTCTACGCGACCCATCCAAATCGCGCCGACATGATCACGCTTGCACGCACCGCTCATGAGCATGGCGTTACGCTTTTTGACGCGGCAGAAGCGTATGGCCCACTTGAAGTCGAACGAATCCTCGGTGAAGCTCTCGCCCCGGTCCGCAACGAAGTCGTTTACTCGTCGAAATTCGGTTGGGACATCGATCCCGATACTGGTCGCATGATGGGTGGCCTGAATAGTCGCCCCGAGCACATTCGCCGGTCCATCGAGGCGATGCTGAAGCGGTGGCGCACCGATCGGATCGACCTCATATACCAGCACCGCGTCGATCCAAAGGTCCCCATCGAAGACGTTGCAGGTACAGTCAAGGACCTGATCACGCAAGGCAAGGTGTTGCATTTCGGGCTGTCTGAACCCGGTCCCCAGACGCTGCGTCGGGCTCATGCTGTACAGCCGGTCTCGGCTGTGCAGAACGAGTACTCCATCATGGCGCGCGATCCTGAGGCTCAAATCCTGCCCATATGCGAAGAACTTGGAATCGGCTTCGTATGCTGGAGTCCGCTCGCGATGGCGTTTCTAACGGGGGGATATCGACCAGAACACTCCCATCGGGCAGGGGGACTTCCGCGGCATGGTTCCCTGGTTTGCTCCAGAAAATCGACAAGGGAATCTCGCGCTCGTTGCTGTTGTGAAGGAATGGGCCCAGCGCAAGCAAGCAACACCTGCTCAAATTGCATTGGCCTGGCTGATGGCGCAGGAACCATGGATCGTTCCGATTCCCGGCACGACCAAGATGCCGCATATGCTCGACAACAATGGCGCGGACGTCGTGCGCTTCACGCCCGAGGAATTCGGGGAGCTAAATGCCGCGTTGGCCCGCACTCCGGTTCATGGTGCGCGCTTGCCTGCAATGGTGTTGTCGCTCTCCGGTGTTGAAGCGCCCGCAAAGCAGAACTGACAGAAACGCAAAGCGCTCCGTTGAGATACCTGAACAAGTGAGGGAAGAACAATGCAAAAGCGCACTTTAAGTAAAGATCTGGAAGTATGGCCCCGCAGCCGACAAGGGCGAGATGATCAAGTTGATCCGAGCCGCACACGACCTTGGCGTCACGCACTTTGATACCGCCGAAGCTTACGGGCCATTCGTAAATGAAGAGCTGGTGGGCGAGGCGCTCCAGCCGATCCGCGAGAAGGTGACGATCGCGACCAAGTTCGGCTTCGACATCGATCTTGAGACGGGCGCACGCCGGGGCGGCACCAACAGCCGGCCCGAGCACATCAAGCAAGTGGCCAATGCCGCATTGAAGCGTTTGCGGACCGACACCGTCGATCTGTTCTACCAGCATCGCGTCGATCCGAATGTGCCGATCGAGGACGTCGCAGGAGCGGTGAAGGAGTTGATCGCCGAGGGCAAGGTGAAGCACTTCGGCATGTCGGAGGCGGCCGTTCAGACCATTCGCCGAGCACACGCCGTGCAACCAGTCACCGCAGTGCAAAGTGAATATTCGCTCTTCTACCGCGGCCCGGAAGCTGAACTGCTCCCGGCGCTGGAGGAACTGGGGATCGGCTTCGTTCCATTCAGTCCGCTGGGCGCAGGGTTTCTCACGGGAAAGATCGATGAGAACACGAAGTTCGATCCGACTGACTTTCGCAACATGGTGCCGCGCTTCACAGCCGACGCACGCAAAGCCAATATGGTGCTGGTCGATCTGGTTAAGGGTGTGGCGGAACGCAAAGGCGCGACGCCTGCGCAAGTCGCACTGGCCTGGCTGCTGGCGCAGAAGCCATGGATCGTCCCAATCCCCGGAACCACCAAGTTACACCGGCTCGAGGAAAACCTCGGAGCCGCGAATGTTCAGCTCACTAAAGCTGACCTCAAGCAGATCGACGAAGCATCCTCCAGCATGAAACTTGAAGGAGCTCGCCTTCCTGAAGCGGTGTTGAAGATGACGGGACTCTGATCATTCTTTTCTTTGAGCTGCGTGCAGATTGGCAGCAATGGAAGCCGTAAGGCAAAGGACTACGAAATGAAATCGAAGTTGATCGTCCTGGGACTGAGTCTCTTCATCTTTAATCTTCAAGCGGCATTTGCTCAGGTGTCGCCTGCAGGCGCCGCCGCAGGTCCCAACGCAGCTGCAGCACCAACGGTTCGAACGCACTACGGTGCCGTACGCGGCGTGACCGAAGGAGACGTATCGAGCTTCAAGGGCATTCCCTTCGCTGCAGCTCCCGTCGGTGAATATCGTTGGCGGCCGCCGCAACCTTTGCCCCCGTGGCAGGGCGAGCGCGACGCCAGCAAGTACGGCGCTGACTGCCCGCAAGGTGCCTTTGGGCCTGGCGCCGGAACTATGTCGCCGACCTCGTCGGAGGATTGTCTCTTTATAAACGTCTGGAAGCCTGCGAATGCCGCACCAGCCGCAAAACTGCCGGTCATGGTGTGGATCTTCGGCGGCGGTTTCGTGTTCGGGAGTGGTTCCTCGCCGAGCAATTCGGGAGTGCAGTTCGCCAAACAAGGCGTCCTGCTGATTACCTTTAATTACCGCGTGGGACGTTTCGGATTCTTTGCTTTCCCTGCGCTCAGCAAGGAACATCCTGAAGAGCCCAAGGGCAACTACGCCTATATGGACCAGATCGCCGCACTGAAGTGGATACAGCAGAACATCGCCGCGTTCGGAGGCGATCCGAAAAACGTCACGATCTTTGGATTCTCCGCCGGCGGTGTCTCGGTGCACAGCATGCTGGCTTCGCCCATGGCGCGAGGGCTATTCCAAAAGGCGATCGTCGAGTCAGGCGGATCGCGCGACAGCGTGCTGACCGCGCGCCCGATGAGCAAAGACGGAGTCGATCCGAACTATCCGGTATCGGCTGAAACCATCGGGATCAAATTCGCGCAATCCATGGGGATCGAGGGAACGGATCAGGCCGCGCTGGCAAAACTGCGTGCGCTCAGTGCCGAACAAGTTGTTGGCGGCGCGCGCTCCCCGCAGGGCGGCAGCACTCAGTCTTTTGAGACAACGCCGATTCTCGACGGGAAGCTCGTGACTGAGACCGCCGAGACTGCCTATAAGGCCCACCATGAGCCGCGTGTTCCGCTGATGCTCGGAAGCAACAGCGCCGATACCGCAGGCAATCGGATCAGAGCGTCGACGAAGGAGCAACTGTGGGCTCGCTTCGGTCAATGGAGCGCAGAGGCAAAGGCAGCCTACGACCCCGACGGAACGAAAAGTTTGGCAACGCTGGTATCGGAAGCAAACGACGATTTCGGCCAAGCCGAACCGGCCCGCTTTGCAGCGAGTGAGTTCGCGACCAACGGCTCGCCCGTTTATCTCTACCGGTTCTCGTACGTTCAGACCGGCATGCGGCAAATGCTTCGGGCCGGGACACCTCACGGCGGCGAAATTGCTTCGTCTTCGGCACGCTGGGTGCCGGAGGTTTTGGACCACCGCCACCCCCTGCAACAGACGAAGATCGCGCGGTCTCAAAAATGGCGCAGGGCTACTGGGTCAACTTCGCCAAGACAGGCAATCCGAATGGCGCGGGCCTGCCGACCTGGCCGCGTTACGATCCCAGCAAGGGTTTGATCTTCGAGTTCCATCCCGACGGCACGGCAGGCGCGATTGCTGATCCCTGGAAGCCTCGGCTTGACGTAATGCAGAAGGCCACCGAATCTGGCAAGCGCGCCGACTTCTGAGCCCGCAACAAGAACCAGAGAATCTCGAGGAAAGATAAGACATGCGAATCAAACTGTTAATTATCGCTTTCGCAACGAGCCTGCTATTCATCCCTCAATCGCAGGCACAAACATCTGCTTCCGGCTTCCCCAAGGGTGAACTTTCGAACGCGAAGAATCACACGGGCAATATCTGGCTCAGTGAGCTCAATGTTGGAGACAGCACTTTCGATCCCAGCATTGCAATGGCGACGTACGACGCAGGTGCAAAGCTGGACTGGCATATTCATCCGGGCGGTCAAGTTCTGCTCGTCACCGAGGGCACCGGCTACTACCAGGAAAGAGGCAAGCCGGTGCGCATTGTTCACAAGGGAGACGTGATCAAATGCGCTCCGGGAGTGGAGCACTGGCACGGCGCAACACCGAATGACAGCTTCGCCTATATCGCGGTCACACCGACTGCAAAGGGAAAGACGATCTGGCTGGAGCCCGTCACCGATAAGGACTACAAAAGCGCAAAGTGACTCTTGGCGCTCTCCGGATACACAGAGTCGATAGGCGCTACTCTTGCGTGCTGCTAGCTTTGCTGATGTGCGCTCCCCATCCACGCAGATGAGCAAAGTGCCGGGCCGCCTCTTAGAGATGCCGTCAGCAATACGAACCAGCCCGCAGTGGTGAAGGAGCCATCGGCGCTTCGACAGGCTTCGCAACTGTAAAAAGCCCGGCGTCGTCGACGGAGAGCTTGGGCCGAACCCTAAATAGTCAAGAATGAGGATCCTGGACTACACTAGTTCCTATTCCATAAAGGGCATTTGAAATTGATCCTAAGTGGCCAAAAGCGAATCTGGTGTGTGGTAGTCCCGACGGTACTCCTGGTGCTGTTGCTGTGCGCCACGTTCGGAGCTGTTTGGCATCATCATGCGAATTCTGCTTCCGACACTTGTTCGCTATGCCATCTAGTTATCGCACCGACGGTGGCAGGCATCCGCGCGTGCCTCCCGGTTCCTGTGGGCGCGGGACCTGCTCCTCAGCCCATTGACTTTATTGCTCAATCTGCTCCGCCACAGATTCCTGCCCGCGCTCCTCCTGCATAGACCCTGCATATCTTCCGTGCCGTTTCGGCACACCCAATCGGTATAAGTGTCTTGCGAAGGAGGCAGACTGCCTATGCGCCTGCAGCGCTCGTGCTCTTCTATCTTGTTCATCTCGGTGTTCATGTTTGAAATCACAGGTGCGCGATCGCTTCCTGCACAAAGCGCGTCGCCTCCCTCTCCGCAGGCAAACACGCTTGCGCAGAAGCCAGGCGCCGTAACCATTTCGCTCAATGAGGCGATTCAGTTGGCTCTCCAGCACAATCACAATCTGCTGGCTGCACGAACCACGATCGATCAAAGCGAAGCGGAAGAGACGACGGCAAATCTGCGCCCCAACCCAGTGTTGATGGGCGATTCACAGTTCTTACCAATCTTTCAACCGAGTCAGTTCAGCGCCGATTACCTCGACAACACGGCGCAGTTTGATCTTGGGGTCAGCTACCTGTTTGAGCGAGGCAAGAAGCGGCAACACCGCTTGCAGGCCGCCAAGGACCTGACGGCTGTAACCAAGTCGCAGGTGACTGACAACGAACGCAGCCTGGTCTTCAATGTCGCTTCGCAGTTCATTAATGTCGAGCTTGCCGAATCAACATTGGAACTGGCGACTGAGGATCTCAAGAGTTTTCAAGACACGCTGGATATTGGCGAGGCGCGTTACAAAGCAGGTGACATAGGCCTCGACGATCTGCTGAAGCTCAAGCTGCAGATGCTTCAATTTCAGACGGACGTGTCTGCAGCACAGCTGTCCCGGGTGCAAGGACTTTCGGATCTTCGGCAACTGCTCGGATATGAATCGATAGGCCCGGACTATGACGTTGCCGGATCGTTTGATTACCAGCCGGTCAAGGGAAATGTGGAAGACTTCCAAGCTAAGGCACTGCAGAACAGGCCGGACTTGCAAGCTGCGCGGTTGGGTGTGAATGCCGCAAACAGCCAGCATGCACTGCAACAATCCATCGGCAAAAGGGATGTGACAGGGCAAGTCAGTTACACCCACCTCAGTTACACCAATGATGTATCCCTCTTCGGGCAGATTCAAATGCCCATTTTCGATCGCAACCAGGGAGAAATCGCGCGCACCGGCTTCGCAATAACCCAAGCACAGGAACAGGAAAAGTACGCAAGCGGGCAGGTGCTGACCGACGTGCGGGATGCTTATGAGAGTGTCCGCTCAAACGATCAGATCATTTCCCTTTATAAGTCCGGCTATCTCGATGAGGCCCAGCAATCCCGCGATATCAGCGAGTACGCCTACAAGCATGGAGCTGCCAGTCTGCTTGATTTCCTCGATGCGGAGCGAAGCAATCGAGCAATTCAACTCGGCTACAGGCAGGCGCTTGCAACATACTTGCTTGCGCTCGAACAGCTTCGTGAAGCTGTAGGAACCAGGAGCCTGCCATGAAGAATCGACTTATCGCCGGCCAGAACATTCTGTGCACAATGGCGATTGCCTGCCTTGTTTTGCTCACGGCCTGCCATTCGAACGAAAGCGAGAAGGCGAGCCAGATGACGTCATTCTCTGCGAAGGCTTCAAAGTCTGCGACCCCGCAGCTCTTTACCATTCCGCCAGACCAGATGTCGCACGTACAGGTGGTGACAGTTGAGCCAACAACGTTGCGGCGGACATTGCGACTCACGGGTGCGGTGGCCTACAACGCCTTCAAAACCACGCCAGTCATTAGCCAGGTGGGCGGGCCAGTCAGCAGGATTCTCGTGGTTCCCGGCGAGCATGTGAAAGAGGGGCAGGCAATGCTCGAGGTGAGCAGTCCCGACTATTCGCAGTTACTTGACGCCTATCTGAAGGCGGCGGATTCGCAACGCCTTGCGTCGAAAAACTTCACCCGTGCACAGGAACTGTATGCGCACCATGCAATTGCGGAAAGGGATCTGGAGCAGGCTGAGTCCGATCGCAACCAGGCGCAAGCCGATTTGAACGCGGCCGAGCAAGGGATGAAAATTCTGGGAATCAAGGATCCGAGCCGCCTGGCCAGTGCTCCTTCCTCTGCGCAAATCCCGGTACTGGCGCCTATCAGCGGTGAAGTGGTTGAGCGTCTCGTCTCTCCGGGGCAAGTGGTTCAGGCGGGCCAGACGCAGGCATTTACCATCTCTGATCTAAGTACGGTCTGGGTTCTGGCAAATGTCTACCAGGCGGACCTTGCATATGTTCAAAGCGGCGACGATGTCGCAGTGCAGACAGACGCATACCCCGGCATCTTCCACGGGAAAATCTCCTACGTCTCGCCCGCATTGGATCCAAATACGAGGACCCTGCAAGCGCGGATCATCGTCGATAATCCGGGCGAAAAGCTGAAGCGAGACATGTACTGCACGGTTACGGTGACAGCCGGCTCCATCTCAAATGTAGTAGCGGTCCCAGACTCCTCGGTTTTGCGCGATGACAATAACCAGCCGTTTGTCTATGTCAGCACCGGGGCAAATCAATTTGGCCGGCGGGATGTTGATATTGGCGAAAGTCAGAACGGCCAGACCCGGATCCTAAAAGGGATTTCCGTTGGAGAGAAGGTTGTCGGCGACGGCAGCTTGTTTCTTCAGTTTGCTAATTCGCTGCAACACTGAGGAGGCAAGTTCGAATGATTAATCGCATCGTGCAATTCGCTCTGCGGCAACAGATGTTTGTCTTGCTGTTGGTTGCCTTTATCACGGTCGGTGGCGTCATCTCATTTATCCACATGCCGGTGGATGCCTATCCTGATCTATCGCCCCCGATGGTCGAGATCATCACCCAGTGGCCCGGACATGCATCTGAAGAAATCGAACGTCTGGTTACCGTTCCCACTGAAGTTGAGATGAACGGAGTTCCAGAGATGTCCGTCATGCGCTCGATCTCGCTGTATGGACTCTCAGATGTCATTCTGACGTTTGACGAAGGTACCGACGATTACTTTGCGCGGCAAGTAGTGTTTCAACGACTCAGCGAGGTCACTTATCCCACTGGAGTGACCCCCACCCTTGCACCTCTCGCGAGCCCATCTGGACTCGTGTATCGATATGTTCTCGAGAGCCCCGATCGCACGCCCCAGGAACTGAAGACCTTTGAAGACTGGGTAATAGAGCGCCAGTACAAGCAGGTGGCCGGCGTCGCTGATGATTCTGGATTCGGCGGAACAGTCATGCAGTACCAAGTGGTTCTCGATCCCGCCAGGCTTTACGCCTATCACCTCACCGTACCGGTTGTGATTCAGCAGTTGTCAGTGAATAACTCCAATGCGGGAGGCGGATTTTATCCGCAAGGCGGTCAGATCTACTATGTCCGCGGCTTGGGCCTTATCCGCGACACCTCTGATATTGGCAACGTCGTTGTAGGCTCGCAAAATGGCGTGCCGATCCGAATACGCGATGTGGGCGATGTGGTCATCGGAAACGCGCCACGCCTCGGCCAGTTCGGCTTCAATAAAACAGATGATGCCGTAGAGGGCGTCATCATGATGCGCCGCGGCGAACAAACACAGAATGTGTTGAAGGGCGTTGAGGCGAAGACACAGCAACTGAATGAAAGCATTCTGCCGCCCGACGTAAAGGTGCGCCCCTACTACGACCGAAGCGACCTGGTGCAACTGACAATCGCGACTGTCGAACACAACATGCTGCTGGGAATGGCCCTCGTTCTTCTTGTGTTGATGGCTTTTCTAGTGAACTTGCGCGCCGCCGTGATTGTCGCGCTCACCATTCCACTTTCCTTGCTCTTTTCCTTCATTTTTCTGCATGCGCAAGGGATCCCTGCGAATCTGCTTTCCATCGGCGCTATCGATTTCGGAATTCTGATTGACGGAACCCTGGTGATGGTAGAGAACATCTTTCGCGAACTGGGTCTGCGCGAAGGCCAGCCCTATGATCTGAAACAAGTCATCATGGATGCGGCGAAGGACGTCGACCGTCCCATCTTCTACTCCGTTGCGGTTATTATTGCGGGCTACCTGCCCATTTACGCGCTCGGTGGACCGTCGGGAAAGCTATTCAAGCCGATGGCCGACACCGTGGCTATCGCACTCGTCGGTGCGCTCATCCTGACACTGACGCTGGTTCCCGTCCTGTGCGCCTATTGGTTCAAGAGCGGAGTTCACGAGGGCGTGAACAAGCCCTTTGAATGGGTACGGGATCGATATGCGGTGCAACTCGAGTGGTGTCTCGATCGCCCCAAAACAACGCTGTTTGGCGCCGTGTTGATTTTCGCAGCCACACTCCTGCTGATTCCTTTTATCGGCGGAGAGTTTATGCCTCATCTCGACGAAGGCGCGCTCTGGGTGAGAGCCACCATGCCGTACACTGTCTCATTCGAAACAGCGAGTAACTTCTCTCCGCAGGTTCGCAACATTTTATTGAAATATCCAATGGTGACCGATGTTGGCTCAGAACTCGGCCGTCCAGACGACGGCACTGACCCAACTGGGTTCTTTAATGATGAGTTCTATGTTGGCCTGAAGCCTTATAGCGATCCCTCGTGGAAGACGGGCAAAATCCACACCAAGGCGGAGCTGACCGAAGACATACAAAGCCAGCTCAAAGCTTTCCCTGGCGTCATTTTCAATTACACGCAACCCGCCGAAGATGCAGTCGACGAAGCGCTGACGGGACTGAAGAGCGCGCTTGCGGTCAAGATTTATGGGCCCGACCTCAATGTTCTGCAGAGCCAGGCGCTCGAAATCAAGCGCAGGCTTTCGCAAGTACCCGGTTTTACTGAGCTGACGGTTGTGCGAGAACTGGGCCAACCCAGCCTGATTATCGATGTCGATCGGGATAAGATTGCCCGCTACGGCATCAACGTAGCTGACGTCGAAGCCATTGTGCAAGCGGCTGTGGGTGGGCAAGCGGCTACGCAGGTGATTCAAGGTGAGAAGCTTTTCGATCTCGTGGTGCGCATGAAGCCTGAGTTTCGTGAAAATGCGCAGCAGATCGGTAACCTGCTTGTGGGCACGCCAACAGGCCAGCAGATTCCGCTGAGCGAACTCGCCAACATTCATGAATCCCCGGGTGCGTCGTTTATCTACCGCGAAAACAACTCGCGCTATATCGGGGTGCAATACAGCGTGGAGCGACGCGACTTGCAAGGCGCTGTGCGCGCCGGCCAGAAGTCGATCGCTGATATTGCAAAGTCGCTACCCTCTGGATATCGACTTGAGTGGGGCGGCGAATACGGTGAATTGCTGCAGGCAAAGCACCAGATGGAATTCATTGGGCCGCTGGCCGTGCTGATCATTTTCATGATCTTGTTTGCGCTTTACGGAAATTTCAAGTTCCCAATCACCATCGCTTTCGGTGTGATACTGACCGAGCCTGTGGGAGCGTTGATTGCCCTCAAGGTGACCAGCACACCGCTCAGCGTTTCATCGGGGCTCGGCTTGCTCGCGCTCATGGGTGTCTCGGTGGAAACAGCCGTCATCCTTGTCTCCTACATCAATAAGCTTCGCCTCGAAGGCAAGGAAATCCGCACCGCGACTCGCGAAGCTTCGCTTTTGCGTCTTCGACCAATCATGATGACGGCCCTTGTTGCTTGCCTGGGACTTTTGCCCGCGGCACTTTCCACCGGCATCGGCTCTGACACGCAAAAACCCTTCGCGATCGTCATTGTCGCGGGCCTGATCTCGCGGCTCGTCCTGGGTTTCTTTGTGAACCCCGTCTTGTACGAGATGGTCGCGCGGGATGGTGATATCTTGCGAGTCTAACCTTTTGTTGATTTTCAATTACGGCTAAGACCAAGGCAATGGCTTCGTCGGTGTCGTTGGCCCGAGTGTGTGCCCGTTTTCTCGCAACATGCACTTTCGAGTGAGTTGAGAGCATGTCATGGACTCTTCCAATAAAAGAACTTCTCAATTGAGAGAGTATCAATGCAGATCAGGGAAAGGCTCTTCGCGAAAGTGTGATTGAGAGACTGTACGACGGGTTACGAATTTCGGCTCAAGTGAGAATTGGGTTGGCTTGCGATCCAGGTTCTGCCGTGGTTAGCGCAATGCTGAATTCACAATAGCCACACCGGGCTTTCCGGGCCCGTGGGTTGTTAATGCCGTCCCCGCAACTGCTGAGTCGATGAGCGATGCTGCAAGGTCCCATACCCTTGGGTCATTCTCGATTTCGTGATGTGGCTTGTTAAACGTTCGGGCGTACCAAGGATAGTTGTCGCAATTAATCGAGACGCCTTTATAGGTCATATGGAGATTTCCTATGATCCTCGTTCGAGCCGGGTCGGCAGCGAATATCTCCACTTGGCCGTGAAGCGGGCCCCGTGACTGGTAAAGATTGATTGCATTCGCAACATTCGAAGGGATGAGCGAATCGTTACGGCCGAATTTTCCAATGCTATCCACCTGGATGGTGAGGAAAACCGGAATGCCCCTCTTTCTTAATTCTCGGGCAAGAACGACCGTTTCTGTGGCGCCCCAACTGTGGCCATAGATGATGATTCGCGGCTGTTCACCTTTGATTGGCGAACGAGTACTGCTTCCATCGCTGTCGAGAAGGCGGAGGATCTGATGAAGAGCGCTTCTGCCGTGATGATTTCCAAACACCTCTGTATAGATTTCAGAGTGGTAATGGTCCCGAAGATATTGGGCAAACTGTACTTCAGGATGACGCTGGTCATTGGGTCGAACAAACCCGCCCACAAATCCAATGACAATTACCCTGCGGGCTTTGCTGACACCCCCGATCACACCGTTGTCCCCGAGAGACAAGTTCATCTCCAAGGGCGCCGCGAGAGCGGGTAGTTGCTCCATCGCAGGGTCGGGAGGATCACTCACCATATTCGAGGGAGAAGAGCGCGCCGTTTGTTCCACGATGAAAAAAGAAACGAAGACCACCATCAGGAACAGCAGATTTGCAATTCGTCCCCGGCGGGTTCCGAAACACAGATGCGAAGAGGTGGCTGGAACATGCGGCACGTTGCAATACAAAACATTCTCGACTGGCCGCCCCATTCGCGTCTCCTCAAAGGTACATTGGCTTCTTCATTTCGTTCGCCGCACACTCCGATGGAGGCACCGGAGGCCATGATGCTACCAGGATGCCAATGCTAACGAGGGGGAATTCTCGCTGCCACTGGCAGAGATGACAGGCTATGGTATTCCCTGGCAAGTTTCAACGGCCTACCGTCGAACCATACACTTAAATCTCAATCGTGCCGGCTCGCCGGTTCCAGTCACATCGAGGAATGGACAAGCGGTTAATCATTCAAGATCAATATCTTCCGAACTGATTTGTCGAACTGGATTCGACAGTGCTTGCGGCGTAAAATGATCGAGTCGAGTACGACAAATACGGCGCGCCGACATGATTCGAGACATCATTCCAATACCGCAGGGTTCACGCTTCCGAGCCGCCATGCTGCTTGCGGTGGTTGCGGACGTACTTCAAATCATTGTCTTTCCGTTGTTCGTCGAGGGCGCTATCTCGCCTGCCGATGACATTCTCGATCTCGGCATAGGAGCGATGCTGGTTCAACTGCTTGGGTGGCACTGGGAGTTTCTGCCGTCATTTTTGGGCAAACTCGTGCCCGGAGTCGATCTGGTTCCTTTCTGGACGATGGCGGTTGCAAATGTCTACCGGAAGTCGAAACAGGAACCGATCACGATTGAGGGAACGCGCACGGAGAGTCCGTCTCCAAGAGATCAACTGGGCTCGTGAGACACGAATAGTTAAAGCAGTTTGCCGCTCATTACCAATGCCACAGCGCTGCGGAGGCGAGCCCTGTTTCCTTCCTGAGCGGGCCGGAGTTTGGGAATTCTGACCAGGGGGAAACGGCGCATCTCCGTATCGATCGCAGGACCAGCAACATGCCAGAAGGTTGTGATGTCGCCCACGACGACTAACTCGCTGGGCGCAAGAGCCAACGAGATCATGTGCATTCCGCGGCCGAGCGCCTTGCACATTTTGTCGAGAGCTTGTTGCGCCGCGGGATCGCTTGCCTCCGCCAACTGCAGAAGAGCCACAAATGAGGGGAGGGAATTGCCTGTGATTTCACTGTAGTAGCGGAGGCCGGCCCGGTTGGACGCGACGGTTTCCCAGCAGCCTCTTCCACCGCAACCGCAGGACAATCCATTCGGATCGAGTTGCACGTGGCCGAACTCTCCAGCCACGCCGCTTTCACCGCGCATCAACTGACCGTTGGCAAAGATGCCGGTTCCAATGCCCTCAGAGACGTTGACGACGACCAAGTCACGGGTGGCGTCGCTGTAACCAAACCAGACCTCGGACAACGCACAAGCGTTGGCCACGTTGTCGACTACCACCGGGAGGCCGGTCGCCTGCTCGACACGAGCCTTGAGTTGCCCAATGGGCCAAACGATGTTGGGCGCGAAGATCGACTTGGCAAAGCGGGGATTAAAGCGGCCCGGCAGACTCATGCCGATGCCCTCAAAGGCGTGGTCGCCATGCGCGGCGATCATATCCTGAATGGCGCTGACGATGGCCCCGATTACCTTCTGTGGATCCGAAGGGAGCGCCACCACGTCTTCTGCGATCACCTTTCCGGAGAGATCGGTAACTGCCAAGGTGGACTGGGTGGGGTGAATGTCCAGAGCAAGCACGCCTCGCTTCCCATTGAGATTCAGAAAAGTGGGCTTTCTGCCCCGGGGAATTTCTCCGGTTTGGCCTTCAACGATCCAATTCTCCGCGATGAGTTCTTCGACGATGAGAGAAACGGTGCTCCGCTGCAGGCCCGAGATACGCGCCAGATCAGCACGAGAGACTGGTTGCTTGACCCGAATATGGTTGAAGATGAGGTTGCGATTGATCTCGCGGGCGATCCGATTCGAGGCGTTCGTCTGGTTGTTCAAGAAGAGCCGCGCGGTCGGCATCGAAAACCTTTCTATCTCTCCTGAGAGCAAGAGAGAAAACGAACCAGGAGTTTGCCCATAAGCAACAATCGAATAACCTAGCTTAAGATTCTATCAAGAAAATCGCTTTTCTAATTGCCAAGAAGGAGAAGACTTCGGCAGGGCGATAAGTGGAACTCGCGCCCTGCGTGGATTTGAGCATCAAGGGTCAATTCTTCGAGTAGCTCAAGGTTCAGGCTTGGATTTACAAACGATAGGCCTCCTTGGCCAGGCGATATGCCAGGTCATGCGCCACTTCGAAAGCTTCGTCTTCCGCGAGACGGTGTTCAGCGACGAGCCTTGCCAGGAAGGCGCAGTCAACGCGGCGAGCTACATCGTGCCGCGCGGGAATGGACAGGAAGGCACGCGTGTCATCATTGAAGCCCACGGTGTTGTAGAAGCCCGCCGTCTCTGTTGCCAACTCGCGGAAACGCATCATGCCTTCAGGACTGTCAAGGAACCACCAGGGCGGCCCCAGGCGCAAACACGGATAGTGTCCTGCGAGCGGAGCTAACTCCCGGCTGTAGGTCGACTCATCCAGCGCAAACAGGATGATGGTGAGGCCGCGCTCATTGCCAAAGCGGTCCAACAAAGGGCGCAGTGCGTCGACATAATTGATCGCCCTCGGGATATCGGCGCCCACATCGCGGCCGTAGCGCTCAAAGAGTCTGCGATTGTGATTGCGCACGCTGCCTGGGTGAATCTGCATGACGAGGCCGTCTTCGAGGCTCATCCTAGCCATTTCAGTGAGCATTTGCGCGCGGAACAGTTCCTGCTGATCGGAGGTCGATGTGCCGCTGAGGACCTGGCGAAAAAGGGTGGCCGCTTCAGTTGAAGAGAGATCGGCTGTTTGCGCTGTGGGATGCCCATGGTCGGTCGCTGTGCATCCTAATTCGCGAAAATGAGCACGTGTCTTCCGCAGGGCCTCCAGGTAACCGCTCCACATCGCCGTATCTTCCCCGGTGATTTCGCCGAGCTTCGCGATGGATTCGGCAAATCCGGCGAACTCTGGATCGACAACGGAGTCGGGGCGGAAGGTGGGAAGAATCCTACCCTTCCAACCTGATTTTTGGATTGCCGAGTGATCGGCGAGGCTGGCGAGAGGCGAGTCGGTTGTTGACAACACCTCGAGATTGAATCGCTCATAAAGCGCGCGCGGCAGAAAGGCGGGAGTGAGCAGCTTTTGAGAGATGGTGTCGAAGTAGCAATCGGCTGTCTTCTCAGAAAGACGCTCCTGAAGCCCGAAGAGTTCTTGAAAAGCATAGTCCAGCCACATCCGTGTAGGTGTTCCGCGAAACAAATAATAGTGACTGGCAAATATCTTCCACACCTTGCGAGGGTTCTTAACTACAGGCTGACCAATTTCCAAATCTTCCAGCGAGACGCCCTGGCTGTAGAGCATGCGAAAGACATAGTGATCGGGCTGGACAAACAGAGTTGCCGGGTCAGGGAATGGCGCATTCTGCGCGAACCACGCGGCCTGCGTATGCCCATGGGGGCTGACGATGGGTAAGTCTTTTACGCTGCTGTAAAGTGCTCTCGCGATGGTGCGGGCGGCAGATTCGGCTGGGAATAAGCGGTCATCATGGAGTAACGTCATCGGGACTGAACCTCATTCAGTCTTTGACACAATGGAATAAGTTCGCACACGCTCAAAAGGCAAGCATTCCTCAGGCATTATTGCGATAGCCCATGCCCGCCAGAACGCCGCGCATGAAGGCGAAGCTTTCGATGACACCGGGCATTGGATCATCCCCGTGAATCTCGTATTCGAGATCGACATATCCCTTGTATTTCGTCGCGATGAGAGCTTCAAAGATGCCGCGGATCGGCATGATGCCTTCACCTACGGCCACTTGACTCTCCTTGCTCTGGAAGTCGGTGAGGTCCTTGACGTGCATGTTGAAGAGACGAGGGCCTACCTCGTGAATGGCCTGAACAACGTCAGTGCCGGCGCGCACGGTATGGCCCACATCGATGCAGCATCCAATGCGCGGGTCCATACTTTTGACATCCTTCAGGATATCGAGCGGAGAAGGCCATACCTTGTCTTCAGGGCCGTGGTTGTGAATGGCGATGCGAATGTCGTACTCCTTCACGAACTTCTCAAGGCGGGGAAGAGTCTCGGGCGTCGGATCGCCGGCGACGATGACGGGGATGCCGGCTCGCTTGCAATACTCAAACTTGCTACGGATGTCGGCATCTTCGTCCTGGCGGAAATAGATGGCCCCGGCGGCGTGCAGCTTGATTCCGGCAGCGGCATAGTCTGCCAGGGCCTTGGTTTCTTCCGCGGGATCCATGGGAAGGTGATCCTTTGCGTCTTTCACGTTCAGGTCAGTGACGTTGAGTTGCTTCATGAAGCCGATGAGTTGGGCGCGGGTGAAGTTGCGGAAGGTGTAGCTGGCAAGCCCCAAATGCACCGGCGATGGCTTTCCGTCGGCGGTGGACAACTGCTGCGCGAATGTAGGAGCAGTGGCGGATGTTGCGCATGCGGCGGCTGCAATCAACGCACCTGACTGAACGAAGGTGCGACGCGAAAGCGTTTGCTTCATAGTCTGGAGGCTCCTCGAGTGCTCCGGTCAAGCGATGTTCGGACGAAGGGCTGGTTTCGATGGCTGCTCTTTTCGATAGACGAGCGACCATCCATCATGAGTTTCAACCGCGCCTTTCAAGAGCGGTTTATTCCCTCAGTTGCAGAGAATCGCGGTGGTTAAAGATGCGGCGCCCAACCGCTCTCGTATTCGCGATCCCACATCTTCATTGCATCGGGATCGTGTTGAATTTTGGCGTCGGCCGTATCGAGATCGAGGTTCCGATTCACTTCCCACGCGATATTGGAAAGCTGGAGCATGGTGACGGCGACATTGCCGATGGAGACCGGGGCATGCAGCTTTTGGCCCTTGCGGATGCCTGCGATGAAGTTGGCAAAGTGAGCATCGGTCATTGAGTCGCGGCCGGTGAGATCGCCGGACGAAGTCTCTCCGCCGGTTTTGAACTCGCTCGTCTTGTTTCCTTTCAGGTCGTAGATCTCATAGCCGTCCCGATCGACGAGAACCGAACCTGTGGTGCCCATAATGACCGACCCGCGGTCGCGGCCATAGAATTTCATTCCCTGGCAGCACTTGCATTCCCAGGAGATCATCTTGTCGTCGTAGTTGAAGCTGGTCACAAGCGTGTCGTAGAACTGCCAATCATCTTTGAACTGGTATCGTCCGCCTGACGCAGAGACGGTTTTCGGATAATCGACATCCAGCGCCCAGCGGCAAACATCAACCTCATGCGTGCCGTTGTTCAGCGTCTCTCCAGTGCCCCAGATCCTGAACCAGTGCCAGTTGTAGGGTTGGACATTATCCTTGTAGGGTCTGCGCGGCGCGGGTCCCTGCCATAGATCCCAATCGAGTTGCGGCGGGACCGGAGCCTCCTTGCCAAATCCGATCGACTTGCGCGTGTTGCTGTACCAGGCCTTGGCGTAATAGGCGCGGCCGATGAGGCCGTTGTGAATCTTGTCGACGATCTCGATGGTGTGCGGGGAAGAGCGCTGCTGTGTGCCCATCTGCACGAGCTTGCCGTACTTTCGTTGCGCTGCAACGAGCAGGGCGCCTTCGCCTGGATTGTGGCTGCAGGGCTTTTCAACGTACACGTGCTTGCCAGCCTGAAGACCGAGGATCGCCATGGGCGCATGCCAGTGGTCGGGAGTGGCAATCGTGATCGCGTCCACGTCCTTTTTTTGAAGAATGTGCCGGAAGTCCTGATCGGTGGCGGGAGCGTAACCCAATTCACGCTCGGTATCGCCGGCGAACTTTTTCATGGTGTTGGTATCCACATCGCAGACATAGGCGATGCGGGCGCTGTCCTTGTTGGCCTTGAGCGCAGAAAGATGAGCATAGGCGCGCGAATGAAGGCCAATGACGGCAAAGTTGAGGCGGTCATTGGAACCGAGGATCTGCCCGTAACTCTTTGCTGTCGATCCGATAGCCATGCCTGCGGCGCCTACTGCAAGCGTGTCAAGAAACTCCCGTCGGGTAACCATGTATTCTCCCATTTCCACTGCTTGGATCTGCTGTGAATCATGCGGTTACAAATGTATAGCAAGCCGGCCACCTTTGAAGGGTGACCGGCCGGTTGACTTGAATTTAAGCAAGCTCGGCCTTAGAACGTAAACTTTGCCGAACCCTGTAGCGTGCGTCCGCCCCCAACGCCATTCACGCTGCCCTGGCCACTGCCGAGCGTGGTGGTGATGGTGCCGAAACCGGAAGCGCCATTCGGGCCGTTGACATTCGGTTGACCGAACTGCGGTGTGTTGCTTAACTGGAACGCGTCCACGCGGACCTCGAGAGCTGTCTCGCGGACGATAGTGAATCGCTTGAAGAGAGACAGATTGTCCTGCACGTAACCGGGGCCGCGGAACTGGTTTCTGCCAACATTGCCGAGGCCGGGAGAGGTGCAAGTCGTTTGTCCGGTGCAGCCCGAGGGCTGACTGAACACGGTTGGATCAAACCATGGAGAGCTTGAGCCGATGCCGCCAAGCTTCTTGAAGTGGCCGGTTAATGTTGGGGTCTGCTGTACGCCTGGGGTATTCAATGTGCCGCCGCTTGCAGTGAGGGTCATAGGCAGTCCGGTGACGGCAGACACGATACCGGCGACCTTCCAGCCTCCGAGAACAGCATCGCCGACGCCAGAGTTGAGGATTCGATGCCCGTGGCCGAAGGGCAATTCGTAGGTGAAGGTTTGTTCGTAATTGAACTTGCGATCAAAGTCGGTTGGGGCGTAGTTCCTGCGCCAGTTGATGAAAAAGACAAGGCCGCCGTCGTCGTCACTGTTGTAGTTTAGGCCCTTGCCCCAGGTAAATGCCGAGGTGAAGGCCAGGCCATGAGAAAAGCGCTTGGTGAGGCTTGCCTGCAGGGACTGGTAGTTGGACGAGAATCCGAGGAAGTATTGGTTTGTCGCAGCGGTCCGGCCGAAGGTCAGGTTGCCGTTTGCATCATGGTTTTCAGGATCTGATCCAGAGCCACCGCCATAGTAGCTGGGCAGGTTGATGTTTTGAGAACCCGAGATATCCGAGCCGTGATTTGCGACGTAGGCCAACTGCAGCGAGAGGTCGCCGCGAAATGCCTGCTGGACGGCGAAGTTCCAGGAATCCGCGTAGGGATTCTTGTAGTGCAGCGGAATGTAAGTGTAGACCTGGGCGATCAACTGCTTAGCCAAAAGGCTTGACGGGGTGTTCGGCAGAACGATGACACCATTGGCGGGAATGCTAACCGGGACGGGTGCGGGGAAGCCTGCCTGGAAGGTAGCAACCGTTACGCCATCACCGAGCACAGCAGGGCTGAAGCCGGAACCCACAGGCTGATAGCTATTGTTGGCTCGAACCGGGTAGTTATACGCGTAGGTGTTGTCTGGGAAAGGCGTGTAACTGATTCCGAAACCGCCGCGGACTACCGTGTTGTTGGAAACACGATAAGAGAAGCCCGTGCGGGGAGCGAAATATCTGTACTGCGGTTTCATTCCAAGATTGGATGAGTTGCCGCCGAGCCCTGCAAGGACCAGGGTGTTGTTGAGGGGATCGTAGTTGGAAAAGCCGCCCGCAGTGGGTGGTGTGGCCGGTGGATACATGTCCCAGCGAAGGCCGAGGTCTAGAGTGAGTTTGGGAGTGGCCTGCCACTTGTCGCTGGCGAAGGCAAAGATCCACCATTGCCGGTAGCGCGGGAAGAAGGTGTTGAGGTCGCGGCCGGTCTGGCTGGGCTGTTGCAGGAGGAAACTGGCGACATCGTTGGCGACAGTCGTCCCCGGAGAGCTTGCATCCGAGGTCTGCACGTCGGAGAAGGTAAAGGCGCCACGCGGGCTGAAGGTCTGATCCTGGAGAAGATCGTCGTGGATGCGCCGGATATCGACGCCCCATTTAAACGTGTGATTGCCAGAGATCTTTGTCCAGTTATTTACAAGGTCGATATTCGATTCGGCTCGAATCCACGGCTCGGATGCGGAGTAGCCGATCAGCGGGCTCGAGAACCCGCCATTTACGGTGACGGCGACTTGTCCGCTGGTGAAGGGTTGCCCGGAAATGTTCACGCCGGGAACTCCGAGTGTGGTTGCATCGCTGGAACCAAAATCGTTGGTCTTCGCGCTGTTTCCGAGATGGGCGACGCCAAAGCGCGCTTCTGTAAGGAAGGTGGGAGAAAAGACGTGATCGTAGTTGATGCCAGTACTGTAGGACTTCTGATTGCCCGTGCCTTCAAAACCGCCACCTTGGGGACCACCAAGGAACGATCCAAAGGCAGCCTGCTGGAAGGTGACAACGCGCTGGAAGCTATAACGGCCGCTGATATGGTTCTTCTCACCCAATGAATAATCGACCTTGCCGTCAAAACTGTCAGTGGTCTTGGTGAAGGGAAGGTTCGTGGTGTAGTTGTTGGCGGGGTTGTTCAAGGGCTTGACGCTCAATGTTCCGTATTTGGCCGCCGCTGTATTCAACTGCTGCAGCATCGCGAGCGAGACAGGGAATTGGGACGTGAGCAGGCTATAGGGGATCTGATTGTTGGGGAACTTCGGACGCGGGTCAGCAGCGGTTCCGGCGTGAACTATGCCATCGGTGTAACTTGTCGGGTCGAAAATCTGCCCTTTCGTTCCATTCATCGCGGCGCTCAGATCGACGCATCCAGCGGGATCGCTGCAACCTGGAAGCGGCGTTGCACTGGGCGTGAAGTAGCGGGAATCCGGGATTGTGAACGTGCTGGAAACCGCTTCGTGGTCCACGGTGCGCAGATAATCGCCAAAGAAGAAGAGCTTGTCTTTGAGGATTGGGCCGCCCACTGCGCCGCCGAAGTAGTTATAGGACAGGTGGCCCAGAGGACCGCCGAAATAAGAACGTGCGTTGAGGTCGCTGTTTTGGATGAACTCAAATGCCGAACCGTGAAAATCGTTGGTGCCGGACTTTAGCGTGACGTTGGTGACCGCGCCGGTGGCGCGGCCCAGTTCGGCTTCGAAGTTGTTTGTCGAGATGTCGACGGAGCCGATGGCCTCAGCGGGAGGAATGATGATTTGCAGAAGGCCCGTGCGTTCGTCGTCGTCGATGCCTTCAATCTGATAGAGATTTCCCTCGCGGGGAAGGCCATTGAGTTCGGTCTGCAGGGAACTCGCCGCGTTGAAGAACTGCGAGTGCTGGAAGACGGCTGGTGCGGCGCCGGGCACGAGGTTGATGAGCGTCTGGAAATTCCGGTTGGTGCCGAGGGGCATATCGACGACGTTTTCCGACTCAATCTTGGTGCTGATATCGGCTCGGTCCGTCTGGAGCAGGGGAGGCGCGGCGGTAACGAGGACCGTCTCGGAGACGTTGCCTGGTTGAAGCTCGAGGTCGACCCGCGTGGAGGAATTGCTGGGCAGATCGATGTTTTCCTGCGTATCCTTCTTGAAACCTTTGGCTTCGACACTGATAGAGTACGTGCCGGGTTGCAGGTCAGGGAAGGTATAGTTGCCGCTTTCGTTGGTTACAGACTCGTGAACCTCGCCGGTACCGGCCGCGACGGCTGTGACTTTTGCACCGGTGACGGTTGCGCCGGTTGTATCGGTCACCGTCCCCAGCAGGGTTCCATTCACTGCCTGGCCGATCAGTGCAGGGGAAAAGCCAAGCACCAAAACGGCAAACAGAAATCCAAGAAGGGGTCTTGAGATTTTGCGTAGAATCATGTGCTGCCTCCAAAATTGAGTCACTTTCAATTGCCGAAACGTATATTGTTCGAAATGCGAACCAAAGCTACATTTGGTCGATCGGGCTTGTCAAGCGGAAATTAAGGGAAGATTCAGGGAAAATTTAGGTATGTTCTAACTCGCGGTTTGTCAGCTCCGGAGGTTTTGGGCGCAAGTCATTGCACCCATTCACTCAAAAAAGGCATCGGGCCGCGCGGCCTCTCGATCTAATTTTTCGTCCGTAAATGGTTTTTCGCAGCCCCCGGCGATCGGCTAAATTGAGGATGCCAACGAGCACGCGGCTTCCTTCCTGGTGAGTCTTTAACCTCTCAAGCGTGCTGCTTTGTAGAGCGACACAACGGCGTCGCTTGATTTCATAGGTTGCGCGGATTCATGCTGATTCACTCGGAGTATTCTCTTGTTATGCTTCCCCTCGGCACGCGTGTCTGCTATCTGCAGGTTCTGATCCTGATTGGCGCGTTGGTTCTGGGACGCGCGGAGCAGGCGCCGGGCGCGTCCGTCAAAACGGGCCGTACGCTGGTCCTGGACGGGCTGGGCAAAGGCACGGCGGATCTCGGAGGCATGTGGCAGTTCCATCTGGGCGACGATCCAAGCTGGGCGGAGCCGTCGTGGGACGACTCCGGATGGGAGTCGATTCTCGCCGATTCTCCCTGGGGTGCGCAGGGTCATCCATCTTATGCCGGAATTGGCTGGTATCGCCGGCACCTGGAAATCATTCCGGCTCCAGGCACGAACAGCCAGTACCAGGTTCTGATTCCGGACGGGGAAGACGCATACGAGGTGTATTGGAACGGGAAGCTGATCGGGCATTACGGACAATTTCCGCCCCATGCCTACTGGTACTACAGCGTGTTTCCGCGTTCCTTTCCCCTGACCGGTTCCACCTCCGGCGTGCTGGCTATTCGAGTGTGGAAAGCGCCCTTGGATATCTTTTCGACGGCGGAGTCGGGTGGTCTATACGTTCCGCCGATTGTGGGCGATCCGGACACGATCTCGCTGAATGAAAATGTGATTACCTGGAACCGCGTCCAACAGGACCTCTTCGATTATGCCCTGATCCTTCTGCGTGCCTTTGTCGCTCTGTTGTGCGTCGTGCTGTGGAGCCGCAACCGGCGAGAACAACTTTTTCTCTGGGTCGGCGTATTTACTATCACGCCAGTCGCCCTTGGGATTCTTCAGAATCTCTTTTTCATCCCGTTTTCTTACGAACTGGCCCGCTTCATCAATCAGCCGCTGTATGTGCTTTCCAACGTTTCACTGTGGTTCCTTCTCGTCTGGCTTTTGCGGTTGAATGAGAATCCGCGAGTGATGAAGTGGACTGAGATTCTCGCCTGGTGGACGATGGCGATTGGCGCAGCCGATGGGCTTCTTGCCTTGTTCTGGGGATCGGCTACGCTCTGGATGCAGTGGGCAGATGGAGTGTTTGCGTGCTTGATTCTGCTGGCCGAATTATTCCCGTTTGTACTGATTGCGCTGGCTCTGCGACGCAGACTGGATGCCTCGCGCTGGATCGTGGCGCTCGCCGCTTTCGTGCTGCAAATGATCCATACGATTGGCGACTCAAGTGCTCTTGGACAGCGTTTCACGCATTGGACTCTCTATGCCAATCTGATCGATACCCAGCAATTCCAGATTCAGGGTGTCGTTTTCGGGCCTGAAAAGGTTACTTCGATTGCACTGTTTGGCGCCATCATCTATGCCGTGTATCGCTACATTCTCGAGCAGCAGGCGCGCCGCGCAGCACTGGAACAGGAGATGCAGAGCGCACGTGAGATTCAGCAGGTGCTTATTCCAGAAGCCCTGCCTTCGCTGGAAGGCTACTCCATCACCAGCGCGTATACACCGGCACAGGAGGTAGGCGGCGACTTCTTTCAGATCCTTGCGCACCCTGACGGATCGACGATCGTGGCCGTTGGAGACGTGAGCGGCAAAGGCCTGAAAGCCGCAATGAACGTGTCGATGATTGTAGGCGTGATGCGTTCGCAGGCTGCCGCCACTTCGAGCCCGCAAGAGATAGTTACAGCGTTAAACCACTGTCTGACGGGTCGAATGCAGGGCGGATTCGCGACAGGTATCGTCTTTCGACTGGATCCGAATGGAACGGTTACGTTTGCCAATGCCGGCCATTTGCCTCCCTTCCTCAATGGGCGGGAGTTCTATCTCGAGCCCTCTCTGCCACTGGGGCTCGTGAGCCAGGCAGAATACAGCGAAATCGAGGTCCAGCTGCAGCCCGGCGATCAACTCAGCTTCTATACGGATGGATTGCTGGAGGCGCGCAACCTGGATGGGGAACTCTATGGTTTCGAAAGACTGCATACCTTGTTCGCAGCGCGTCCCACGGCACAACAAGCCAGCGAGGCTGCTGTCGCGTTTGGCCAGGACGATGATATTACCGTGCTGACGTTGACGCGCCTGGCGGCCGGCGAGGAGTCCACGACGCTGTTGGTTGCGCCGAATCTGGATGAAGTGACGGCCAAAATCTGAATAGATAGAGCGGCCGCCGCGGAATACCCTCGCTGGATATTCGAATTAAAAGGCCGGATACACGTCCGGCTAAGTCAAGAGAAGGTCCACATAAGTAAGTGGACCTTCTCAAAGTACTGCATGCGGCTGGTCCTTGCCGGCAGCCCTTAAAACTAGGGATGAGCCACTTGCACCGTAATTGTGGTACTGCCGGATGCGTAGTTTGCACTGCCGCTGTAGGCTGCTGTAAGAGCGTCAGAGCCGTTGGGAAGCACCGTGGCCGGTATCGTCAAGGTTGCAACGCCGCTCGCATTCACCTGACTAGGCACGGCGGAGAGAACGGTGGCGCCCTTGGAGAATGTGACGGTACCGAGAGTATTCGGGGGACCGGCGCTCCAGGACTGGATCGTGGCTGTAAGTGTCAGGTTGCCCCCGGTGACATACCACGAGGAAGGCGTGAACTGAACGATGACAGGAGCCGGAGTTACTGTGAAGTTTTGCGTGCTCGGTCCAGCGGAGGCATAGTTTGTCTGGGCCGGGTAGGTGAACACGATCTTATGACTGCCAACCGGCGGCTTGGGCACTGTAATGTTGGCTGCCCCGCCCGAGAGTGGAACCGTTACCCCGAGGTTAGCGTCGTACACGTAGGTGATCGAGCCCAGCGGAGCACCTGCCGTGGAACTGGTGTTCACATTGCAATGGAAGTCCGCACCGTAAGGATAAGGGGTGTTCCAGCAGGCAAGCGCGAGGGTAACAGGAACGGGTAGCACGTTGAGAGTGACCGGAGCCGAGGTGCCTGGAGCATTGCCGTTTCCGTCGCCGGAGTATACCGCGGTAAGTACATGCGGTCCAGCGGAAAGTCCCTTCAGGTAGTAGTATGCGGCGCCGCTGCTTAGAGAAAGGTTAACCAGGGGAGTCGCTCCGTCCATGATCTCGACTGTTCCCGTCGGCACGTGACTATTGATTTTCGTTACCTTGACGACAAGGTTGGTACCCAGAGGATAAGTAACCGTGCCAGGAGATAGCGTGAATTGAACCTGTGTATCATAGGCGGCCACAACCTGATAACTCACAGATTGGGGGGTAGCATTGTTTCCCGCAGCGTCAGTAGCATTGACGACATAAGACTTCATTCCAGGAGTTGACGTGTCGACCGTCGTCATCAAGGGGCCGGTACTGGTTACACCATCGGTACTGTAACTATGGCTGCCGCAGCTAATCACCCCGGATCGATCGTCTGTGCAACTGTAAGTCGCTTTAACTGTCTCACCAACCTGGTAGTGTCCCAGCGAGTCCGGTGCCGGAGATAGCGTAGGCACCGTAACTTGAGGGGGGACCGTGTCCACATTGATGGGGAATGTGTAGAAGTTTGTCGACCAGGTTCCGGTGCCGTTGGGATTGATGCTCCCGTCACTATTCGCGTTGATGAATTTCAGCTCTTTGGTCCCTGCGCAATCCTGAGCGTAATAGTGCAGCAGGTAGTTGCCGTCTGCGGAAATGTTGAGAGTCTGTACGCCGGTGACGAATACTGTTGCAGCAGGTGTGTCCGGATTTGTTGGGATCGGGCAAGCTACGGTGTTATTGACCGTCGTGTCAGTCGTTGTTCCCGGAGTGGGGGGCGTGGTGCCGGGGGTGACGCCGTAAGTAATGCTCTTAATGGGCGACGCAACGAAGTTGGCTGCGGTGACCAAGTTCGAGCCGGCCAAGTTCGGCGGCTGACTGGAAAGGGTCACGTAGTTGCTATTGGTCCAGTTACCTGGGCCGACGCTGAGCGGGCTCCCCTGGCTATTTGTGACGGTAACCGTGGTCAGGTCTTCAGGCACCTGGGCGATGGTGATGAAGGTGGAGTTGGGATGCGTGGTTTGTCCCTCGCCAGTGAAACTTCCAGGACCTGTGAAACTGGTGAGCAAATTCTGCGGACAGGGCACGTTATAGAGGTCCGAACTGGGATCGCTTTGGTCGAACTGACAGGAGCCGCCTATCCAGCCTTCACTCGCCATCAGGAAGCCCATCCCTTCATGGAAGGTTCCGTTAGGCGTGGAGATATCCGGCAAGGTAAAGGCCGGTCCATCGAACACATCGGTGAATACCTCGTTGGGCAAACTTGAGACGGGGCAATTCGCTCCCACCGCAGTATTGCCGCTTCCTACCGTGCAGCCCAGGGTG
Organism: uncultured Acidobacteriaceae bacterium; assembly: GCA_963800145.1. Classification (GTDB taxonomy): domain Bacteria; phylum Acidobacteriota; class Terriglobia; order Terriglobales; family Acidobacteriaceae; genus Telmatobacter. Next base: position 2,952,357 of record CAWCZX010000003.1, read on the forward strand.
AAGAGCTTGCAGGCGGGCTGGCCATTCAAAAGTTCCCCATTATGCACGAGACAAATTGACGTGGCAAAAGAGGTTCCAGTCACTTGAAGCGGATAGCCAACGAGAGGGTCGAGCGCTGAGTCGCCGACTTGAGGATTGACTCCGCTTGGATTGATCGTCAAAGTTCCGCCGGGAGCCGAGAAGGCTCCGGTCAGATCGTATCCGAAACCGATTTGATTGCCAGTGACCGGATTGAAGTTGAAATCCTGATCCAACTGAACTGGAGTCGGGTTTGTGGGAGGGATGGTGTTGCCGGAGATCATGGCGGGGCCGTTAACGCCGCCGGACGTGCAGTTCGTAAAGAGATACAAGGTTGAGCTGCCTACGAATCCGCCGGTATCAACGAGGTCAATCTTGAGTTGCTGCGGCGCCGAATCATTCTTAGCAAGGGATGTGCTGATATCGATGGGAGGCACTCCGCCGCTTTGGATCGAGTACATATACTGCGTGCCGTTGACGGTGAATGTCCTGCTGGCGGTGTCTAGGTCGTCACCAGTGAGGTCCCCTGCGCCTGCGGGAGCCTGGTAGTTGACGGTGAAGCAATCGGGCACTGAGCTATCGCTGGTGCCGCCTCTGCAGACGTTCGTGGGGCCCGTGCTGTTGGTGAGATTAGTGACATAGATATTGTTATCGACTAGAACGTTTCCCGATCCGTCGTCCGTCGAGGAAAGCACAGCGCTTGGTGAGGCCGGGCAGCTGAGATTCAACGTGTTGGTGTTGAATGTGTCGGGGCTGCTGCTGGTTGCTCCAGCCTGAGAGAGCCGCACGTCGACGGGGCCGAATAGCTGAATAGGATTTTGGGCATTCGATTCGGGCACGAAGATGGCCAGACAGGTCGCAATCAAGGATAGCAGAAGGGAAGAACGCAGTTTCATTTTGAGTAACGACCTCCGTGTCGTCTGGGGTTGTTGAAGGCTGGAAGGCTTTCGCACCGAAGCTATTCCGCAGATTTGGGGGGAGACCCGCGTGAAGCCGAGGTATCTCTGAAGTGAGTTTGGGCCCGAGTCTTAGGGGAAACCGCGAATGATTGAGTCGTAATCAGTCTGCTGATTCCGGTCAACGCGTGTCAACTGAAAAAGTCATAGTTTCTGGATCATTACCGGTTCGGAACATAGAAGGCACTCGGATGCTTTCGCCAGGATGGAAGCAAAGTAGACAGCCGAAATCGCGAGCTTTGCTTTGAACGGGGCGCGAAGGTTTCTTTGGCCGGAATGAGCAGATAAATGTCAATACGGGAACTATTGCAATTGGTATTCGCGGGTGGTATACCTTGCCCGCAGGTTTGAAGAGCGTTGCCCACACCTTGAAATGAAGGATCGGGTGCGCTCGTGATGGGGGAAGGGAAATGTTCGGAATGGTTTCAAAGCGAGTATTGATGGCCATGCTGAGTATGGCTGCAGCGACGACGATCTACGGACAAACCGGGCCGCAGCTCAAGGTTGATTGGAATACGGTGACGGTCGTCTCGTCATCGACACCCACCCTGCAGGTGGTTGTGAATCCACCGCTACGGCCGGGCCAGCCCCTGGGTGAGGCTGCGTACAGGGCTGTGAAGGATTTAGGTGCGGAATATGTGCGTTATGTGCCCTGGCTGCCATATCCAAAACTGGCTGTGGCGGAACTGGAGCCTCCCACAGCGCAGAAGACGAGTTGGGATTTCAGCCTGATTGATCCGATGACGAAGGATTTTCTGAATGCGACCGAGGGCCATCCGACGATCGTGAATTTCAGCACGATTCCGACGTGGCTTTTCAAGACCGATAAGCCGTCGACCTACCCAGCCGATCCCAACCAGGTTACGTGGGATTACACGCAAGGGACTGAACTGCGCGATCCCAGCGGCAAAGAGTTGGGAGACTATTATGCGCGGCTGGTGAGTTGGTATGTCAACGGCGGGTTCACGGATGAGAATGGAGTTCGACATGAATCCGGCTATCACTACAAACTTCCGGTATGGGAGGTGCTGAACGAAGTTGACTTTGAGCACAAAATGACTCCGCAGCAGTACACCGAGCGCTATGACGCGATCGTCAGCGCGATTCACAAGGTATCGCCGGACACCAAGTTCGTAGGACTGGCGCTTGCGATGCCCGGATTGAGCCCAAACCAGTTCGAGTATTTCCTGGATCACAAGAACCACAAGGCTGGAATTCCGCTGGACATGATTTCGTATCACTTCTATGCGTCGCCGGTGAAAGGTCAGAATATCGACAGCTGGCAGTACACGTTCTTCGACCAGGCAGACGGGTTTCTGCACACGGTGCGATATATAGAGGCGATCCGGAAGCGCCTCTCACCCGAAACGAAGACGGACACCGACGAGTTGGGCGTGATCTTGCCGACGGACAACACGCCGGACGACAAGAGTGCCGCCACCGGCCGCCTACTGGAATCTTGCTGGATCGCTCTATGCTTACCTCTACATTGAGCTGTCGCAACTGCAGATCGATGTGGTGGGTGAGTCGCAGTTGATCGGGTATCCGACGCAGTTTCCCAGCGTGAGCATGATGAACTGGCAGAATAACAAGCCCAATGCCCGGTTCTGGGCGCTGAAGCTGATCAAAGATAACTTCCATCCCGGCGACAAGCTGGTTGATACGAAGCTGGAAGGGGAGGGTAGCGGAAACGTCGCGGCGCAGGCTTATGTGACGGCGACCGGGCACAAGGTGCTGCTGGCGAACAAGCGCGATCAGGCGGTAGAGGTGTCGATCGCTGATGCGGACAAGGCGACCGCACTGACAGTGGACGGGCAGACCGGCGACGACGCGGCGCGCAGCGTGAAGGCTGAGGGCGGCAAGATCCGGCTCGAGCCTTTCGCGGTGACGGTGGTGAGCTGGTGAATACCGGGCCGAAACCGCTCTCCCCCGTCGGCGAGCCCAGAGGCAGAACGGGATACGCCGGCCCTGCCCAGGAACGCGGGCGTCAGCGAGTCTTCCATCCCCAGCATCCTTGCGCGGATTACGGCTTGGGAGGGTCCGCCACTGCCACCGGTTGGGCGCTGATCGATTGGGCCGGCTCCTCGATCGTCAGTTGACGATCGCAGGCCATGTGGAGCAGCACTTGCTGGATTCCGCTGGGCCAGCGAATCTCAATGCGCTCAACTGCCGTGGCAGCTCCCAACCCAAAGTGCAGCCGGGGATCGCTTGCCGAAAGATAGCCGCTTGAGGTTGTCACGGTTCCCCACTGGCTGCCCAGCGGCGTGACGACCTTCACCTGTGCCCCGATGCCGTCGCGGTTGCTCTTGTGTCCGATGAGCCGCAGGGTGATCCAGTGATTCCTGGTCTCGGTCATATTGAGCAAAACGTGCGGCGGTCCGCCGTTCGTCGAGACCACAGCGTCCATGCGTCCATCGTTATTCAGATCGCCGATCGCCATGCCCCGGCCAACCCAAGCTTCATGAAATATCTCCGAGGAGATGCCGGACACATCCACGAACTTCTTGCCGGTGTTTCGCAACAGCATCATCGGCTCCCGATAGTGCAACTGAGGGGAGACTATTCTCGATCGTATCCAGGTCGTGGCCCTGCGCAATCAGCAGGTCTTTCCAGCCGTCGTTGTCGTAGTCGAGGAAGCGCAGGCTCCAACCCGAGTGGAGCATGGCTGATGTTGCCCAGTCCCGAGGACTGGCTCGCATCGTAGAAGGTGCCGTCGCCAGCGTTCTGATAGAGCACATAGCGCTGGTTGGCCAGGTCGGTAATGATCAGGTCTGGCCAGCCGTCATTGTTGTAGTCGGCAAAGTCCACGCCCATTCCGGCATAGGTCTGCCCTTCGGAGTTGACGGCGACGCCGCTCTCCAGCCCAACCTCTTCAAAGGTTCCATCTTTCTTCTGGTGAAAGAGAAACTCCGGCATGGAGTCGTTGGCGACGAACAGATCGATCCGCCCATCCTGATCGTAGTCCGCAATGGCTATCCCCAGGGCCTTGGCCGGCTTGTCGAGGCCCAGTTTGTGCGAGACCTCGGTAAAGTGACCGTTGCCGTCGTTGTGATACACCAGCATGGTGATGGGCGGGAAGGAGTCGGGATGGCAATAGGCGCGGTATCCCTCGCGATGTTCGCCGCACCAGAGATCCTCCCAATCCCAGGTGACATAGCGATCCACGACCAGGTCGAGCAGGCCGTCGTTATCAAGATCGACCCAAGTCGCGGAACTGGACCATCCATTGCCGCCCACGCCTGCCTGTGCGTAACATCGGTAAAGGTGCAGTTGCCGTTGTTATGGTACAGGCGGTTGCCGCCGTAGCCGGTCACATACAGGTCTTCATATCCATCGTTGTCGTAGTCGCCGACGGCGACGCCCATGCCATAGCCAACTCCCTTCAAGCCGGCCTTCTCCGTAATGTCTTCAAAGGTCCCATCCGCCTTCTGGTGGTACAGGCGGTTCCAGTATTCGGGGCCGGTCTTCTGCGGAATGAATCCCTTGGGCGTTGGATCGGTATACGGCGCGCCATTCACAAAGAAGATATCCAGCAGGCCGTCATTGTCGCAATCGAAAAGCGCCACGCCCGAACCCATGGTCTCAATGAGATACTTGCGCGAGGTGTGCGGAGCCTGGTGAAGGAATTTGATCCCCGACTTCTCGGTGACATCGACAAAATGCCCGGGTGCGAGGCCGGTGGTATTGTTGTCGTCGCACCGAAGGTCCATTGGCGGCGTGAGTTTGAGCTGTGGCGGGAAGCGATCGCAATGCCGCACCCCGAGCAGGACCGCGAGCCAGCTCTCAATGTTGCTCACTGTTCGAAGGCATCCGGCAACCACTCCTACGCCAAGAACCTGAACAACCTGGCTCACGTCCCGCGCTCCGTTGCGTCCTGATGGGAATCCAATTTTCAAAGTTGTGCTGAACCGCCAGCCGCTGCATTCCTAAGGATTGGCGGCCGCATCAGGATTGGCGGCCGCATCGATATGCTGCGGCGAGATTTCCTGGGTGTCATAGGATTTGTGCGTAGGTTTGGCGCCGTGAATCTTCTGAAAGTCTGCCAATGCCTTCCGCTGTCCTTCTCTGTCTCCCGTGGCGCGCACAGGCCAGTCGCAAGCCGATACCAGGCACCTCGTCGTCCGGATTCAATCGCGCCGCACGTTGCAGCGGGGCAACAGCCAGCTCCGGCTCATGGCTGTCGAGCAACACGCCTCCCAGGCCCACAAGCGCCTCTTCAAAGTCCGGGAAAACGCTCCAAGAGGTGTTCGTATTGCGTGCGAGCCTCCTCCAGATTGCCGGATTCCGCTTGCATGTACGCCAATTCGTAAGCGGCATTGCCGTTGCCGGGATCGACCACCAGTTCCGCCATCAAACTCCCGCACGGCGGCATCATGGTCCTCTGCCTTTTGCGCCTCCCGGAAGCGCGCGAGATAGACGCGCCCCAATCGATAGTGAATTCCGGGCCGCTGGGGGTCGAGCCGAAGGACGCTGATTGAAAGCGGCGATCGCGGCGTCATAGCCTTCTGGCTCTCGTTGGCCTCGCCCTGGGCCTGCAGCATCCAGATGGAGCCGGGCGCCTTGTCATGCAGCTTCTCCATCACGATGTAGGCGAAGTTCCCATAGATGCGGCCGGTATGGTAGAGGATCTCAGGGTCGTCGGGATAGAGTCTGTTCAGCGCCAGCGCAGTCTCTACGGCATCGGAATCGCGGTTGAGGCGCCGTATAGGCGCGCAGAAGCTGCAACCCGCACATGCGCTTGGTATCGGCGTCGCCGACTGCTTGAAGCACTTTTCCAGCCGGGGAAGCGCTTCGGAGAAACGATTCAATTCCGCCAACGAGAGGCCCAGCAGGTTATCCAGTCTGGGCAGGCTCGGTTTGAGCTTTTGCGCCGTCTGGACCTCCTTTACCGCAAGTTCGTACATGCCCTGCTTGAAATAAATGGCGCCCAGGGTAGCATGGATCTCCGCGACACCCGGATCGAGTTTTGCCAGTTTTTCGAAGTCGGCCTGTGCTTCGGCAAAGTGGCCTTGAGCGAGAGCCTGCTGTCCTGCTGCGGCATATTGTGCTGCCTGATCTTCATTGCCTGCTTGTGGAGACGCGGCAAGCGGGAAGATGGACCAAAACGCCAATGCAAGGCCAAGGCTTAATTGTGTGCACTTCATGAGTTGAGTTTATCTCCTGTACAGAAAAATCCGCCACGCCGAAGCGGCGTGGCGGAGTAAAGGAAAGCAGCGTTGCTGATGGTCAGAACTGGATCTTTCCACCGAATTGAATGATGCGGGCTGACGATGCGCCGTAAAGCAGGTCCGGCGTTGGCGTTGCCGACGCTGGCTGAGACGGGTTGGTTGCCGCCCGATCCGGCGACGAGCAGGCCACCTACGTCCCCGGAGTATTGGTGATGGTTGAAGATGTTGAACATATCCATCTTGAACACGAACTTCGCCCTTTCGCCAAGTCCAAAAGCTTTGCCTAATCCCATGTCCCAGTTGTTGATGCCCGGCTGGTTGAAGGGGTTGCGGCCCGTGGTTCCGTACGTTCCGAACGCCGGTCCTGTGAAGCAGTTCATGTTGACCCAGAAGAACTTCGCCAGGTTGCCCGCGTAGGTGTTGTCCTTAAGGTTGCAGCCCGAGGTATAGTTGGCGCGCATGCCGCCGGTGCCGGTTATGCCCTGGATATCGGGTGCGGCGATTTCGTAGGGAAATCCTTGCTGGAAGGTTGCGATGCCGGTCAGTTGCCAGCCGCCGATTGCTTCATCAGCAGCCCGGTTGATGCCGGCGGCAAATTTCTTGCCGCGGCCGATAGGCAGTTGGTAGACATAGCTGGACACAAACCGGAAGGGTACGTTGAAGTCCGATCGACCGTAGTCCAATTGCGGCCGAGAGTTGTCCATGTAGCCTTCGAAGCCGGTTGCGCTGGCGCCCGCTCCTGCGGTCGCCGACTTGTTATCCATGCTCTTGGCCCAGGTAGAAGACCGAGGTGACTGGCCAAGTCGCCGGCGCGATGCTCGAATTTCACATTGCCGGCGTGGTAGATGGAGTAGCCGTGGAAGTCGCTGTCGATATAGAACCCGTTGAAGTTCGGATACGGCAAGCGGCTCGGAACACTGCACGGGGCAACTGCTTGAGCGCCAGTCGCGGGATCGCCAAAGGCATTGAAGTAGACGCCGTTTGCGTCCTGCTGCTGGCAAAGCGACAGACTCGCTGCCGGGATATCGAGCTGTTGCGCGATATCGTGCCGGTTCAGCAAGTGGGTGCCCTTGGTTCCAACGTAGTTCACTTCCAGGGTGGTGTTCCTGGCAAGCTCGCGCTCGACAGAGAGCGTCCACGACTGGACGTAAGGATTGAGAGGATCCTCGGACTCGATCACGGCGATGAAGCCGAGGGTCGACTCTGGGAACGGCCCCAGCGTGTTGTAAGCCGGCAACAGGTCGTTGCCAAGTTTGATCGTATCGAGACCATTTTGGGTAGAGGGGTTGAGACTGTTGCGCACGCTATAAGGATAGATGTCCGCCGAGTCGTCGATCTCGCGGCCCTCATAGGAGGTATAGAAGATCCCATAGCCCCAGCGGACAACCGTCTTGTCATTCAAACGATAGTTGAAGCCCAACCGCGGCGCCCAGGGATTCTTCGGGCCCGGGAAGGGCACCGATCCGCAATAGCGCAGAATCGGGCTGACCCCATCGATGCCCACGCCAGGGGCGACTCCGTCGGTGGTTAGCTTCGGGTCGGCATAGCACAGGCCGCCCTGGGGGTTTTTAGTATCGCGCCAGAAGAAATGGTTCTGTGCTTCGGAGGTCGCGGCACGATAGTCCCAGCGCAGGCCGATGTTCATGCTCAGCTTCGGGGTGATCTTCCAATCGTCTTCTGCGTAGGGGGCAAAGTAGTGGTAGAGGTGGGTCTGGGGGTTGCCGGCCTGCGTGGTCGGGCTCAGTGGTCCGGGCACGAATCCGCCCCAGCCCGAGTAATACCCCAGCATCATGTCGGCGACCGCGTTGCCGGTGCCGCAGAATCCCGAGGGAGTGGTACAACTGGAAGCGGAGTTGGTGGCCGAGATCGCCTCGCTATTGGTATTGATGGTGTTCGAACCGAAGCCCCAATCGCCGTAGAAGTCGTCATCCAGGTTGCGGGTGATGGTCCAGGTGCGATAGTCAACGCCAAAGCCGAGGGTATGCTTTCCATGAACCGACGTAAACGAATCGGCGAATTCCCACTCAGGAATAAAAGAACCGCTGTAGGAGTTCACCGGCCCGCCGCCGCTGCTATAGGTCGTCAAGCCCACGTTCGGATACGTCTGCTGCAATGCGCCGAAGGTGTGGAAGGTGTTTGCTTCATCAAGTTGCGAAACCAACGAAGCAGGCGGTGCAGCCGAGCCTTCCGGCGCGTTGGCTGAGAGATAGCCAAAGCGGAAGTTGTTCACGTTCTTCTGGCCGAGGTTGATGGTGTGCGAAACCTCCCACGACTTGCCCTGTTCGAAATACTGCTCAAGCCCGAGGATCGCCGAGCCGGAGTTGTAGTTCGCCGAGTTCACGTAGTTGGAGTAGGTGAAGCGGCCAAAGACTGAGCCCAGCTTGCCCAGGGTCTGATCTCCTCGGTAGGTCTGCTGGTTCATGTGCAGAGGGCCGGGGATGTTCTGGATGAAGTTGGTGATGCCCTCAGGCTGGTTTTGAACCGTCGGGGCACCCCAGAATTTGTTGGCTATGGCCACCTGGCCGATGCGCGATGTGAAGTAGCTGGAAGGAACCATGTTTCCCGCAAAAGCCGGCAAGCCTGGCTGGGTGGGATCTACCGGCATGCAGTTGCCGCCGTTGGCCAGCAGCGCGGTGCAAGTGGGTGTTCCATAGGCAGGCAGTGGACCGCCCGGCAACGTGGCGTTGATGGGAGCATACGTCTCAGCCGAGAAATCGCCCGTCAGGACCGCTGGGTTGGGGACGGTTTCCTGCAGCTGGGAGCCGTTATTCATGCGCCAGCCTTCGTAGTTGGCCATCCAAAAGGTCCGGTTGCGGCCGTCATACAGCTTGGGAATCCAGACCGGCCCGTTGGCGACGAATCCGAACTGGTTCAGTTTCAGAACCGGGTTCGAGGTGGGTGTGGAAGTGATGAAGCTGTTGGCTGTGGGAAACGGCTTGGCGTCGAACGCGTTGTTGCGGTCCGACTCGAAGACCGTGCCGTGCAGCTTGTTGGTGCCGCCCTTGCTGACCACGTTGACCTGGCTGGCGGAGAATCCATACTCGGCCGGATAGATGCCGCTCTCGACCTTGACCTCTTGAATTGCGTCTTGCGACAGGATCACAGCCGGTGTTTCCATGGCCTGATCGGTGTTGACGAGGCCATCCAGTGTGAAGTTATTGCCTTCAGGCCGGCCGCCGTTGATGCTGATGGCGTTGCCTTCGCCCTGGCGCATGGTGCCCTGTTCGCCGCCGATTGTGACCGCTCCGGCGCCGAGAAACAGCAATTGCACGAAGTTGCGCCCGTCCAGCGGGAGTTCTTCAACTTGCTGTTGGCTTACCAATTGGGAGAGCGCCGCGGTGTCGGTGTCCAACTCGACCGCCTGCGCCGTGACTTCAACGGTATCCGTGACCGCTCCAGGCTTCAGCGCGAGGTCGATGCGGACTTTCTGATCGACCGCCAGAACGAAGCCCGTCGTCAGCGACTTTTGAAACCCTTTCGCCTCGGCAGAGACCGAATAGGTTCCTGGATTGAGCGATGGGGCATAATAGTCTCCTGCTGAACTTGTCGTGGTGCGGAAAGCAACGTTGGTTGCGGTGTTGATTACGGTCACTTTGACATTGGGGATGATGGCGCCTGTACTATCCGTCACCGTTCCCAGAATCGTGCCTGTTGCTCCAGCTTGCCCAAACATCCTGCCTGTGCCGACCAGCAGGATCAGTATGAGCAGCCCGATAGGAATTCTAAATGCTCGCATCGCCTGAAACCTCCGTGAAGCGGTTTGCTGTTTTTCGTCTACCTGGGAGGGCTTCTATCTCTTTTGAACCGAACGACAGACAGACACATCTGTGCCGGAAAGATCTGGAGCTACCCCAATGCGACGCGAGGCTACGCGTACTACGAGACAATTGTCAAGAGAAACATTATTTCCAGTTTGAAATGTCTTGACCTTCCGGAATCTCCCTATAGAAATAGAAAGTCTTCACTCTAATCAATCGCTTTTCCTCAATACTTTATCAACATTTGCCCCGATTCTTGTGCTGGAATCGGGCTGGTCCCCGACGCAGGATTCCAATAGGTGACACCGAGTACAGAAAAAGGGCCGCTGGTTGTGTTCAACCGACCTGTTCGGCATTGAGACGCTTCGCGAATCGGCTAATTCACTGGAACGGACTGAACCAGGGTAACAGGACCCAGGATGCCCGATGGTTGCGGCTGAAGATTTTGCATGTCCTGAGGAACGAAGAGCATTCCATATCGGTCCCACAAAAGCCGGTAGTCGGGCAGAGGTTGGCCCGCCATGTGGTTGATTGCCGTATTGCCAACCACGATGCGCAGGTTGTTGCTGCCGCTCGTTAGGTAGGGGGTTACGTCGAGCCGGAAGGGTGGATGCCACACCACACCTGCGGACTTTCCATTCACGTAGACTTCGGCGGCTTCCCGAACGGGGGGCTCGAGATAGGCACGCATGTTGTTTTGTCCAGGAGGTGAGGGAATAGGCACCACGGTCCCGACACCGAAGTCGAGGAGAAATCTTGTTTCGTGTGCGAGTGCCTGAGAAGGAAGATCGAAAGTCTTCTCATAGGTTGCGCGGCCCGAATAGAACCGAGTTTTCGGATTATCACTCCACGATTCAAGACGGTCCGTTTCCACCGGAGAATCAGACTGACCAAAGGTGATCTTCCAGCGTCCCGTCAAATCGGCCGTTGTGGTTTCGCGCCGGTCTGGTTGCGGACTGGCAGCCATGGCGGAGTCGGAGAAAAAGATGAGCCGCGATTCATAAGGAGCCAGGTCGAGCCTGATATTCCGAGGATCAGGCAGGCCGGAGACCGCGCCTGAGAACGAATCCCACATCTCTGCATGGTGGGCGGCGTTGCGAAACTTCGCCTCCACCTGCTTCGCCTGATTCGAAGTATTGGCCACGAAATAAAGGTCGCCGCCTGCAACCTTACGATGGATGAAGCCGATCTCAGGAGTACGCGGTGACAACGTCAAATCCGGCGAAGCATCCTTTGCCAGTTCAGCTCCGAGCTGGGTCTCATCCTCAACGAAATGCGCGGAAGCAACGTTGCCGTGAAAGAGGGTCTCTGAGATCTCCTTGAGGCGTGCGGACTCTTCATCGGCGTGCTGTAGGCCGGGCGCAGTGGCGGGCAAGCGCCGGGTCGCAATTACGGTTCCCCCGGCGCGCGCGAAGGCGAGGACCTTTTCGTAAGTCGTCACCGGCAGCCGGTCGACATTGGGGAGAATCAAGACTCGGTAGGGTATCCCCACATTGTCGATGGCATCGGCATCGATGAAGTCCAGATTGAACCCCGCGTCAAGGACCTGGGCGATGACCTGCTTGCCGAGGTGATATCCCATGTTTTCGTCGATGCTGACGTTGGAGCCGGATTCATCGAAGCCTGCCGGCGAGGTGGGCGAGCGCTTCTTTTGAATTCCCACCTTGAAAGTTGCCCACACATCGTCATTGGGAAGCAGAAGGGCAACATCATTGGCGGGCTTGCCCTGACGCAGTGCGAAACTGACCCTCTGCAGATAGCGCGTCAGATCGGGCATGGCGAAGAACCATGGGTTATGCGCATTGAGCGCCGCGGCCGCATACATGCGCCAACCGGGCTCGCCAGCCGCAGCGGGTGAATAAGGCCAGCCATGTCCAACAAGCTGATTGATACCTTGGAGGAAATGGAGATCCGCTTCAGCTTTCATGTCTAAAGGCGTGGCCCGGAACGCGGGCGAATGAAGCCATGTCCATGTCTCTGAGGAGATGACAGGGCGATTAAAGAGGTGTCCAGCCGATGCAGCCCATCGTGTATCAGAAAATTCGCGCCACATTTGGAAGGTGGCCTTGCCTTCGCCTTCGGGCAGGTCCTCAATTCGATTGCTTGAAAGAATGACAGGGGGGAATCCGTAGCTCTGCGAGCGAAGCAGCGTGTGATGCTCGTGCGCCCAGGCTTCGATTGGCTTGAGGAAATTGTCATCTGCCAACTCGGTAAGAGTCCTTCCCCAATCGCGGCGGATTGCGGCTGTCTCCGGCCCGATATCAGAGACAAGAGCAAGCAGGTGGGGTCGAAGATCGTAACCGCGCCGCCGCTGGAATTCCGAGAGGAGCGCTGGAGTCCAGTCCGATCCGTAGTCTTCAAGGCTATCGCTGAAAACGGCGTAGGGCGGCTGGTCGCCGAAAGCGGAAAGCAGACGATCACCGGTCGCATGGAGATGGGTCAAGGTCGCAGCGGAGTCGTAGTGGTCCAGAACAAACCCGGCCGCGCCGACCGAAGGCCGCTTCACCATCATCCCCGTGCGGCTTGAAATGAAGCAGATCAGCGTGCGCGATTCCGGCGAGGCAGGGAACGAGTATCTGCCCGCCACTGGGGTAGCAATCGCATGTTGCCTGTGCGGCCTGTTGGGCGGAGACAGAGCCGGGAAGGAGGTACGCCGAGATCGGCTCCTCGCCTGCTTCCAAAAATGGGGCGGTCACGGAGGTCGCGCCTGGATCAACGATCAGCTTCTCGACACGGAGCATGCCCGCGGCTTCAGTAACGGGAATGTGCGGACCGCCAAGAGGCCAGCCGCTGCCGAGTGTGACATCGACACGAAGCCCCAGGCGCCGCGCTTCTTGAACAGCAAAACGGAGGGTCTCGAGATGTTCAGGCGAGAGGAAGGGCGTATTGCGGAAGCCGGTCGAAGGATCGTCAAGGGCGAGGGCGTAGAGGTTGGCGATTTCGACGCCGCCGATTCCGGCTGCCTTCATTTGTTCGAGTTCACGGGTCAACTCAGGTTTGGTTGCAGCAGGCCCGAACCACCACCAGCGCACCATGATCCGTGCTGAATCCGGCGGGCTCATGAAATGACGGTGCAGCTCGGCAAGGTTTGTGTCGGTCTGGGCGTGCAAGCCAGGAATCAAGCCGAGACTCACGAGCAGGACCGACGTGATAGAAGCCGGGCTCATCACAAGCGTCCGAATGGGGTAAAACAATGCACGCAACATGGCAGGAAAGGACCTCCAAGCAGGGGTGGTTCAAAGTGCATGGTGCCGATTTGCCTTGATTTAAAGGGCGTGTCCTTCATAGCAGAAAGGGCCTGAATCGGCAAAGTCCTGGCGGTTCAAAATTCGAATAGAAAATTTTTTGTCTTTCGGATGTTCAGCCCATTGTGCTAATGTACGGGTCGCCAAAAGAAGGGCAAATTCTCACATCTGGATGGAGTGGAACGGCCACCCTGGTCGAGCCCTGACGCACGAGCATGCAACTGAAATGAAAAGGGAAAACAATGAAACTCCTGGCAAAGAATCTGATTCTGGCAAGTTTGATCATGGTCGCAGGTTTCGGGACCGCGACGGCGCAGAACAACCCCGATCCGCTTCAGAGCGGCTTTCAGAACCCGCCTGAGAGCGCGCGCCCCCGGGTATGGTGGCACTGGATGAACGGCAACATTACCAAGGAAGGCATCAAGCTAGACCTGGAATGGATGCATCGGGCAGGATTGGGCGGCTTTCAGAACTTTGACGCTGCGTTGCAAACGCCCCAGGTGGTAGACAAACGCCTGGCTTACATGACGCCGGAATGGAAAGACGCTTTCAAATACGCGACAACACTTGCCGACCAGCTGGGAATGGAAGAGGCCATTGCGGGCTCGCCGGGCTGGAGCGAGTCGGGTGGTCCTTGGGTCCCCGCATCACATGGCATGAAAAAGTATGTGTGGAGCGCCACAGAAGTGAAGGGTGGTGAGCCTTTCAACGGCACACTGGCGGATCCGCCCAAAGTCACGGGCGCTTTCCAGAATGAGGGTATTCACGATCAGGAGCCTCCGCCGGGCACCCAGGCAATTCCGCAGTACTATGCCGATTCGGTTGTGGTCGCTTATAAGAAATCGGCTATCGATATGCCCGTAGAAGCGCTGCACGCGAAGATCACTTCGAGCGGCGGGTCACCTGACGTGGCGATGCTTTCCGACGGCGACCTGGAAAAGACGACCGGGATTCCGATTCCAGCGGTTGGCGAGGTTTCGTGGATCCAGTATGAGTTTCCTGAGCCCCAGTCGATTCGCTCGATCACGTATGTAACCAAGGACCCGGATTGGATTCAGGCGTTGGTGGCCGGGATCGCTGCGCCAGAGAAGACCCTTGAGTCCAGCGACGATGGGCAAAGTTTCCACGAGATCGTCAAGCTTGGGAGCAGCGATGCTCCGGAACACACCATTTCGTTCCCCGCGGTCACGGCGAAGTATTTCCGCGTAACCTTCAAGCGTCCGCCTCCACCACAAATCCCAGACTGGGCGGCCGGAATCGATCCCGCTTCCATGGGAATCAAGGTGCCACCTCCTCCAACGACCTACGAAATTGCAGAACTGGTGCTTCATCCCGGAGCGCGCGTCAACCATTTTGAAGAAAAGGCTGCATTTGTTCCGGAACAGGATCTTTATGGCTTTGCAACGCCGGAAGTGACCGCCGACCAAGCCGTGGCCAAGTCCGACGTCATCGACCTTACTTCCAAAATGAGCCCGGATGGGAAGCTTGACTGGACACCGCCAGCTGGCGACTGGGTAGTACTCCGCTTCGGGTATTCGCTGCTGGGCATCACCAACCATCCGGCGACCGCCGAGGCCACGGGTCTCGAGGTCGACAAGATGGATCGCCGCTATGTGAAGGAGTACTTCGACAAATATCTCGACAGCTACAAGGAGACGGTTGGCGCGGACATGATGGGGAAGAAAGGCATCCGCTATGTGATCAACGATAGCTGGGAAGCCGGTTCGCAAAACTGGACTGACAACATGATCGAGCAGTTCAAAAAGCTGCGCGGATATGACCCGGTGCCGTGGATGCCTGTGCTGACGGGACAGGTAGTCGATAGCGCCGCAGCCAGCGACAAGTTCCTGTGGGATTTCCGCAAGACTATCGCGGACCTGATCGCGAACGAACACTATGGCCAGCTCGAGGCGACTCTGCACGAGCGGGGCATGGGCCACTACGGTGAGTCTCACGAGTCCGGACGCGCGTTTGTTGCCGATGGCATGGAAGTGAAGAAGTTCAACGAAGTGCCCATGAGCGCAATGTGGACTCAATCTCCCGGCGTCAACAAGGTGCAGTTCGGCTACAACGCGGACGATCGCGAGTCGGCGTCAGTGGCCCACATTTACGGACAGAACCTCGCTGCCGCTGAATCCATGACAGCGGCCGCTGCTCCGTGGGCGTGGTCGCCGTCGACGCTGAAGCCAACGGCCGATGCGGAGTTTCTGAATGGGATCAATCGCTTTGTCATCCATGAATCCGCTCACCAGCCACTGATCGACAAAAAGCCCGGCCTTACGCTCGGACCTTTCGGGCAGTGGTTCAACCGCAACGAGACCTGGGCTGAAGATGCAAGCACCTGGATCAACTACCTTGCGCGGTGCAGTTATTTGCTGCAGCAAGGGCATTTCGGCGCGGACCTTGTCTACTTCTATGGAGAAGATTCGAACTTGACGGCCATCTTCGACAGCAAGTCGCCGAATGTTCCGGCCGGCTATGGGTTCGACTACATCAATGCCGACGGGCTCATTCACGAATTGAGCGTGGCGGACGGCCGCGTCAGGACGCCAAGCGGCATGAGCTATCGTTTGCTGGGTCTCGATCCCTATAGCAAGCACATGTCTCTGCCGGTTTTGCAGGCGATCCACAAACTGGTTGAAGACGGCGCTGTGGTGGCCGGACCGAAGCCTGTGGATGATCCGAGCCTCGCTGACGATCAGGCCGAATTCAAGAAGCTGAACGACGAGCTTTTTGGAGACGGCACCGGAACGCACCAGGTTGGCAAAGGCACGGTATACGCAGGGCAAAACCTCGGCGATGTTTTCAAGGCAATGAATGTTGCACCCGACTTTGACTTTACGAAGCCGGCGAGCGACACGAACCTGCTCTTTGTGCACCGCAAGACCACGGAAGGCGATATTTATTTTGTCGACAACCGCGGCGATAACGGCGCGAAGGTGGATGCGACTTTCCGCGTAACCGGCAAGGCGCCCGAACTGTGGCACCCCGAAACAGGCAAGTCTGAGCCTGTGTCGTTCAAGATTGCAGACGGCCGCACCACGGTGCCGTTGAATCTGGAAGGTTGGGGAAGCGTATTTGTGGTGTTCCGCAAGGAAACACATGAGACTGCACACACGGTGCCTGCGACAATTGAGACAGAACTTGTCACAGTCGCCGGTCCATGGAAGGTAAGCTTCCCGGCAGATTTGGGAGCACCTCCGTCCGTCACTCTGGACGTGTTGTCTTCATGGAGCGATAACTCGAATGCTGGCGTGAAGTACTTCTCCGGATCGGGCACTTACACAAAGACCATTGACGCTCCGTCTTCGTGGTTGAAGCACGGAACGCGGGTGTGGCTTGATCTGGGCGACGTCAAGAACCTGGCAGATGTTTCGGTCAACGGCAAGTCGCTGGGGATGATCTGGCACGCGCCGTATCGTGTCGACGTCACCGGAGCGCTGAAGCCGGGGGCAAACGAAGTCACGATCAAGGTGACGAATGCATGGGTCAATCGCATGATCGGCGATGAACAGCCCGGCGTAACGAACAAGATCACGTTTGCCGATGTCAAACCATACAAGGCAAATTCACCGCTGCTTCCGTCCGGGCTGATTGGTCCGGTACGCTTGGTCTCCGTTTCATCAAAGTAATCAAACACTCAAGGGCGTGAAGCAACAACTGGTGGGTTCGGGGCGCGAATAACATAGCGTCCCGAGCCCACAATTATTTGCACCCTGCTGCCATTTTGCCGGGCGGAAATCACGCCGCCGGCCTTCGCCACTGGCATGCCATTTACGGTGACCGCATTGGCGGACGCGGCAGTTATTTCGATGGTTGCGCCGGAGTTGGCGGGAATGATGAAGTCGTAGTCCGTTCCGGTTGCCCCGCGCCGCCAATTGCTTTGCACTAATCCCAAGGTGGATTGATAGCTTGTGTTGACTGAGGCGAGTTTGCCAATTACCTCAGGGCGCAAAATCAACCGTGCGTCTGCCTTTTGCGAGAAGTCGATGTTGATTCCGCCTAGTCCGCTGTAGAACCACTCTTCCACATGGCCGAGCATGAAATGGTCCTGCGAACTATCCGGATTGGCATCCCATGCTTCGGTAAGAGCCGTAGCGCCCTGGGCCAACTGATAGCCGTAACTCGGCGAGTCGGTGCGCTCAAGCATGTCGAGCAACACATCTGACCGGCCGCCTTCGAGCAGCGCAGCTACAAGGTAGTGATAACCAATATCGCCCGCGGTTACATGGTTGTTGTTGGCGCGAATGTCCTCGACCAGCGCATCGAGGACTGCACCGCGTTCGTTGTCGGGCACTAGCCCGAGCGCCAGGGGCATGGCCTGCGCGGTCTGGCTGCCTTTGTCGTAGCGATGATGCGCGACGTCAAAGAAGCGCGCATTGAACTGGCCTCGAACCGTATCCGCCCGATGGGCATAGCTGCGGCTCTCATCGTCGTGGCCAAGCAAGGCAGTTGCCTGTTCCAACACGCGCAGGTCCTGATAGTAGATTGCCGTTGCTGTCACGCCGGGAGTTGTCAGTTTGGAGACGCCGGGTTCGCCAGGACCGATGTCGAACCAATCACCAAGCCCATACGCAATGATTCCATCCTGAGCACGCGTCGCGAGATAGTCAGTGTATTTGCGCATGACGTCAAGCTGCGCCGCCAAAAAGCGAAGATCGCCGTCGCGCTGATAGACATACCACGGAGCCAGCACGGCGGCGCTACCCCACTCCGGAGAGTCGTCGAAGATGCCACCGTCGACTCCGAAGACAACATACTGGGGCGCAATCTCAGGTACTCTGCCCGCTTTGGGGCCATCGGTGGTCTGTGTATCGGCGATGTTGCGCGCCGTGGCAGCATAGAGACGCGCGAAGTCGAAGTCGTAGAGCATGGATGGCGCGAGAAGATGCGTCTCTTCAAGCCATCCAAGTTTTTCGCGGTGCGGGCAATCCGTAAACAGGCTTTCTGAATTGTTTTCGATGGCGCGGAGAATGAGCGTGTGGATGCGATTGAGCAAATCATCCGATGAAGTAAAGCTGCCAATAGCTGCCGCCGAGGAATGAACCGCATCTCCGCGGAGGCTGAGAATGCGCACCGCTCCGGATGCTCCGGCGGGCGTTGTAGTTTCCACCTGAACATAGCGGAAACCGTAGTAACTGAAACGCGGGTGCCAGGTCTCGGTGCCCGTTCCGCGCAGAGTGTAGGAGAACCATTGCGGGCGGCCAGAACTTCGCTGTGAGACAGTGCCATCCTTGTTGAGTAGCTCTCCAGGGATCAGCTTGACTTGGGCTCCGGCGGGTCCGGCGGCAGTAATTTCGGGCCAACCTGCAAAGTTTTGGCCAAGATCGTAAACCGTCACTAGAGAGGCGGGATGGGTTTGCTTAACGGTCGCGTAGACGTGCATGGTGCGGATCGGTGTCGGCTGTTCCGGCAGCAACTTGCCGCCAGGTCCATCGACCAGTGCGACATTGTGCCATGTGGCATCGTCAAATCCGGGGCTATCCCAGCCCAGCGGTTCGCGACGCGCATCAAAGTCTTCTCCACCATAGGTGGAGGAGAAAGTGATGGGGCCGGGGATCGTCTTCCAACTGTTGTCGGTCGATATGTCGATGGATTTGCCGCCTTCGAATTCAATGTGCAACAGCAGGGTGCATTCGGGCGGTCCATAGGTTCCGACGAATTTGGTGTAGCGGCCATCTGTGTGCAGCACGCGATACATGCCGTTTCCGAGCAAGATGCCGAGCGCATTCTGGCCGCGGTGCAGCATGCCGGTAACGTCGTAGCTATCGTAGTAGACCGTCTTGTGATATTCGCTCCAGCCGGGTGTGAGCTCATCGTCGCCGACTTTGTGTCCATTGAGCCGCACTTCATCCTGGCCCAATCCCGAGGCATAGAGCAACGCACGTCTGACTGGCTTGTCGATGGTGAGGCTTTTGCGAAAGATAGGCAGCGCTGCAGTGTCTGAATTGACGGGAGCCCCGATCCACCGAGCGTGCCAGTCAGGCGCTTGAGTCCAATGGCCGACGCGGCTCCAGTCGCTGGGGCGGTTGTGCTCATCCCAAACGCGCACTCGCCAAACATAAGTGTGCTGCGGAGGGAGCGTCGGGCCTGCATAAGAGATGCCCGATGCAGCGCTGGAGTGGACGGTGCCACTATCCCAAAGCGGAGCAACAAGGCCCAGTTCGGAACCGGCCACCTGAATTTCATAGGCGCTCTGAGTGACGGAATGCAGAGAGGGGGACGAGGCGTTCAGCTGCCATGAGAAATCCGGCTGCGCATCGGCAATTGCCAGCGGATCGCTCTGTCGGTCGCAGAGCAGCGCAGTGGGCGGCAGCAGATGAGAGTCGGCAAATCTCGACGGTGTTGCCACAGCGAGTGCGGTTGAACCAAGAATCGCAACGAGGACGCCAACGCAGCGCCTTGAGAATGCAAGTTCGAACCAGATATTCGTCATAGTCTGAAAGTTAGTTCAGACGTAGTGATATACCAGCGACCTTGACTGCCGCAATGCGCAAGGCATTCTTGGATGGTTCTTACACTCTGCTGTTGATCAGGCGCGCGCGCGATGAAGCTGCTGCAAAGGCGCGGATTTCTGCGCAAGATAACGATCGACCGCAGCGGCTGCCTTGCGTCCCTCGGCAATGGCCCAGACCACGAGCGACTGACCGCGGCGCATATCTCCCGCGGCAAAAATGCCATCGACCGAGGACAAATAGTCGGTGGTGGCGACGTTGCCGCGCTGGTCCAGCGCAACACCGAGTTGCTCGATCATGCCGTTGCGGACTGGGCCGAGAAAGCCCATAGCCAGTAGAACAAGGTCGACATCCATCGTGAACTCGGAGCCGGGGATGGGTTCGAACTTGGGTGGGGGACCCACACGCACGGCGTGAAGTTGCTTGACGTTGCCGTTCTCGTCGCCGGTGAAGCGGATGCTGTTGATGCTCCAGTCGCGGACGCCGCCTTCTTCGTGGGCGCCTTCCGTCCGCAGCTGCAAGGGCCAAAGCGGCCACGGCGTCGAGGCAGCGCGCGTGTCGGGTGGCTTGGGCATGATCTCGAATTGATGGACGCTCAATGGGCTTTGGCGATGAGTGGTGCCCAGGCAGTCGGCGCCGGTGTCGCCGCCGCCGATGATGAGCACGCGCTTGCCTTCAGCGTGGATCGAGATAGCCGCATCGACAACGTCGCCTTCGCAGCGGCGATTTTGCTGGGGCAGGAACTCCATGGCGTAATGGATCCCTTTGAGTTCACGACCGGGTATCTTCAGGTCACGCGGCTGCTCGGCTCCTCCGCACAGCAAGATGGCATCGTGATGTTCGGTGAGCGCCTCAACGGGTACATTGACGCCGACGTGCGCGTTGGTGAGGAATGTCACGCCCTCGCCCCGCATCTGCTGGATGCGGCGATCGATCACGTGCTTCTCGAGTTTGAAATTGGGGATGCCATAGCGGAGGAGGCCGCCGATACGGTCTGCCTTTTCATACACCGTGACGGAGTGGCCGGAGCGGCGCAACTGTTGCGCCGCGGCAAGCCCTGCAGGGCCGCTGCCCACGACCGCTACGCGCTTGCCGGTGTTGTGTTCGGGCGGTTCAGGATGGATCCAGCCTTCGTCCCAGGCTCGCTCGACAATGCTTTTCTCAATGAGCTTGATGGAGACGGCCGGCTGATTGATGGCGAGCACGCAGGACGCTTCGCAGGGTGCTGGGCAAATGCGGCCCGTGAACTCGGGGAAGTTGTTGGTGGCGTGGAGGCGGCGAATCGCGCTCTCCCAGCGGCCGTTGTAAGCGAGATCGTTCCAATCGGGGATGAGGTTGTTGACCGGGCAGCCGGTATGGCAGAAGGGCACGCCGCAATCCATACAGCGGGCGCTCTGCTCGCGCTGTTTCTCTTCAGGGAAAGCCTCATAGATTTCCTGCCAGTCGCGCACGCGCTCTTCAATCTTGCGGCGGACGGGCTGTTCGCGTTCAATCTCAAGAAAACCTGTGACCTTACCCATGCTGCACCTCTGCGGCTGTCGCCACCACGGACGACGAAGTTGGGGGAGAAACCAGGGCCGCGCCAGCGACCTCGCCGTTGCGCGCGACCCCAAGGACGCGCTTGTACTCGTGTGGGAATACCTTGATGAATCGCTGCTGCGCGTCAGCCCAATGTTCGAGGATCCATGCGGCGCGAGGGCTGCCGGTCAGGTCGCGATGGCGTTCGAGCAGGCCGCGCACCTCGGCGACGTCCTCATCGCTGACCAGTGGTTCAAGATCCACGCTGGCCTTGTTGCAGCGCCGCGTCGAGAAATCGCCCTGATCGTCGTAGACATAAGCGATGCCGCCGCTCATGCCTGCGGCGAAATTACGTCCGGTAGAGCCGATCACAACGACGAGGCCGTTGGTCATGTATTCGCATCCGTGATCGCCAACCCCCTCGACGACCGCGGTGGCCCCGGAGTTGCGCACCGCGAAGCGCTCACCGGCAATTCCGTTGAGGAAGACTTCACCGGAGGTGGCGCCATAGAGCACCACGTTGCCGACCAGGATGCTCTCTTCAGGAAGGAAGCTGGAGGTTTTGGGCGGATAGGCGATGAGGCGGCCGCCAGAGAGACCTTTGCCGAGATAGTCGTTCGAGTCGCCTTCCAATTCCAGTGTCACTCCGTTAGGAACGAAGGCGCCAAAGCTTTGGCCGGCCGAGCCCCTGAAGCGGAAGTGAATTGTGCCGTCAGGCAATCCGACAGAGCCGTAGCGACGGGCGATTTCGCCGCCCAACATGCCACCGACGGTGCGGTGCACGTTGCGAATGGCGAAACTGCCGGTGACGGGAGTCTGCGATTCAAGCGCCGGCGCAGCCTGAGCGATGAGCGCATGATCGAGGGCCTGATCGAGGCCGTGATCCTGGGCCTGCACTTTGCGGCGGGCTACACGAGAGGGCAGGGTGGGCGTGTAGAGGATCGAAGAGAGGTCGATTCCCTTGGCCTTCCAATGGGCCTCGGCGATGGAGGAATCGAGACGCTCGACGCGGCCCACCATTTCATCGACGGTGCGGAAGCCGAGTTTGGCCATGTGTTCACGAATCTGTTCAGCGAGAAAAAAGAAGAAGTTGACCACGTGCTCAGGCTGCCCGGTAAAACGAGCGCGCAGGACCGGGTCCTGGGTTGCAATGCCGACCGAGCAAGTATTCAAGTGGCACTTGCGCATCATGATACAACCCATAGTAATCAGGGGGGTTGTCGCAAACCCGAACTCCTCGGCACCGAGCAGCGCGGCGATGATTACATCACGGCCCGTCTGCAGCTTGCCATCGGTCTGGACCTTGATGCGACTGCGCAGGTCGTTCAGGAGCAACACCTGCTGCGTTTCGGCGAGGCCGAGTTCCCATGGCAGCCCCGCGTGCTTGATTGAGCTGAGGGGCGAAGCGCCGGTGCCGCCTGTGTCGCCGGAGATAAGCACCACGTCGGCATGGGCCTTCGACACGCCTGCCGCGACGGTGCCGACACCGACTTCAGAGACCAGCTTGACCGCGATGCGCGCCTGCGGGTTCACGTTCTTAAGGTCGTAAATCAACTGGGCGAGATCTTCGATGGAGTAAATGTCGTGGTGCGGCGGCGGAGAGATAAGGCCCACGCCGGGAATGGAGTGGCGCGTCTTCGCAATGATTTCGTCAACCTTGTGCCCAGGCAACTGGCCGCCCTCACCAGGCTTGGCGCCTTGCGCCATCTTGATCTGAAGCTCGTCGGCGTTGACAAGGTAATTGGTGGTGACGCCGAAACGGCCGCTGGCCACTTGTTTCACCGCGCTGCGGCGCAAATCACCGTTGGGGTCACGCTTGAAGCGCTCTTCATCTTCGCCACCCTCGCCGGTGTTCGACATGCCACCGAGGCGATTCATGGCGATGGCGAGAGTTTCATGGGCTTCCTTACTGATGGAGCCGAAGCTCATGGCGCCGGTGGTGAAGCGCTTGACGATCTCCTTGGCCGGTTCCACTTCTTCAATCGGAATGGGCGTGTCGGCGTACTTGAGCTTGAGAAGGCCGCGCAGCGTGCAGAGATTGCGGTTCTGATCATCGATCAGGTCGGTGTATTCCTGGAACGTCGCGGGATTATTCTGCTGCACCGCAAACTGGAGCTTGCTGATGGTCTGCGGATTGAGCAGGTGGTACTCGCCGCCTTCGCGGTATTGGTAATGTCCGCCGACAACGAGTTCGGTCTCCGACTCGGTGAGGGGCCGCGCTGCGTAGGCATGCTTCATCTGAGCTTCCCGTGCCAGCACTTCGAGCCCTACGCCCTCAATGCGTGAGGCGGTGCCGGGGAAGTAGGCTTCAATGAGCGACTGGTTCAGGCCAACGGCTTCAAAGACCTGAGCGCCCCGATAGCTTTGCAGGGTGCTGATGCCCATCTTGGAGAATGTCTTGAGCAGGCCCTTGTTGATGGCCTTGATGAAGTTTTTCTCAGCATGGTTTCCGCTGACATTGTGGGGCAGCAGGCCGCGGCGCTTCAGGTCGTGCAGAGTTTCAATGGCGAGATACGGATTGATGGCACTCGCGCCGTAGCCGATGAGCAGGGCGAAGTGCATGACCTCGCGAGGTTCGCCACTCTCGATGATGAGCGCGACTTGGGTGCGGGTCTTCTCACGCACCAGCCGGTTGTGTACCGCGGCCATGGCAAGCAGGCTGGGGATGGGCGCGTAGGTCGCGTCGGCACCGCGATCAGAGATGATCAGTAGCGAGTATCCGGAGTTGACGGCGAGCGAGGCGCGAGCACCGAGGTCGTCGAGCCCGTGCTTGAGTCCAGCCTCCCCGTCCTCGGCGCGGAAAAGCGCAGGGAGCGTGGTGGCCAGCAGGTCGCCGGAAGAGACGCGGCGCAGTTTCTCAAGGTCGCGGTTGGTGAGAATGGGATGCGGCAGCTTAAGCGTGTGACAATTTTCCGGCGCTTCTTCAAGGATGTTGCGCTCGGTACCGATGTAGCTGATGAGCGACATCACCAGTTCTTCGCGAATAGGGTCGATAGGCGGATTGGTGACCTGGGCGAAGAGCTGCTTAAAATAATTAAAGAGGGGCTGCGGACGGTCAGAGAGACAGGCTAGCGGCACGTCGGTGCCCATAGAGCCGACAGGCTCCTCGCCGCGTGCCCCCATAGGCCCGAGAAGAATGCGCAGGTCTTCTTCGCTGTACCCGAAGGCACGCTGGCGGCGCAGAAGAGTTTCAGGATTGGATGCGATCACGCGCGAGGGCTCAGGAAGCATGTCGAGCGTGACCTGCTGTTGCTGAAGCCATGTCGCGTACGGCTGGCGGGCGGCCAGTTCCTTCTTGATGTCAGCGTCGGAGATGATGCGCTTCTGAACGGTATCGACGAGGAACATGCGGCCGGGCTGCAAGCGCCCCTTTTTGCGGATGTCTTCGGCGGGCATCTCAAGTACACCGGCCTCGGAGGCCAGGACGACGAGATCGTCCTTGGTGACGATGTAGCGGCCGGGACGCAGGCCGTTGCGGTCAAGCGTGGCGCCGATGACGCGGCCGTCAGTGAAAGCGATTGCCGCAGGGCCATCCCATGGCTCCATCAACGACGCGTGGTACTCGTAGAAGGCGCGCTTGTCCTCATCCATATCCGGATTGCCGGCCCACGCTTCAGGGATGAGCATGGCCATGACATGGGGCAGGGAACGACCGGACTGGTAAAGGAATTCAACTGCGTTGTCGAGCGCGGCGGAGTCGCTGCCCTCTGGAGTGATCACGGGGTAGAGGTCGTCGATCTTGCCGTCGTATAGCGAGCTTTCAAGCACCGACTGGCGCGCATTCATCCAACTGATGTTGCCGCGGATGGTGTTGATTTCGCCGTTGTGCGCGATATAGCGATAAGGATGCGCGAGCTTCCAACTGGGAAACGTGTTGGTCGAAAACCGCTGGTGGACAAGGCAGAGCGCGCTGGTGACGAGCGGATTGGCGAGTTCGAAATAGAACTTCTCAATCTGCGGCGCCAGCATGAGGCCCTTGTAAATGATCGTGCGGCAGGAGATGGATGGAATGTAGAAATCATCCTTGCCTTCGATCTCCGACGCGGCCACTTCGTTCTCGGTGCGACGGCGAACGCGGTACAGCAGGCGCTCAAAGGCTTCTTCTTCCAAGCCTGCCGGGCGGCCCACAAACAATTGCTCGATGTAAGGCTGCGAAGCGCGCGCTTCTCGGCCAATGGCGTCGCCGTTGACGGGTGTATCGCGCCAGCCCAACACGGTGAGGCCTTCGGACTGAGCGATGCGCTCGAAGACGCCTTCACATTGCAGGCGGCTGTGCCTGTCGACGGGAAGAAAGCACATGGCTACGCCGTACGCGCCAGGCTCGGGCAGTTGAATGCCGAGTTCGCCACATTCGCGAGCAAAAAAGACATGGGGAATCTGAATGAGGATGCCTGCGCCATCGCCCGTTTCCGGGTCACAACCCGCGGCGCCGCGATGGGTCAGGTTGATGAGAACCTCAAGGCCCTTGCGGATAATCTCGTGGCTCTTTTCTCCGCGAATGCTGGCCACCAGCCCCATGCCACAGGCGTCGTGCTCGTTGCCCGGATGATAGAGACCTTGCGAGTGAGGAATGCGACGACGATGATTCGATGTGTTCATGGCAACCTTCTCGATGGGACTTTGTTCAGCGCGCTGTTGTGATCTCGACCTGAAATACACAAAGCCATTGGCGTCTCGCATGAGCGACGCCAAATCAAAATTGAAGAGGTCTTTCGTTTCAGACCTCACTGCGAGTGGGGCTTAGCTGAACTCTCTACTATAACTTAAAATAACAGAGATAGCAGAAGTCCTTTTGAATCAAAGGCATTTTTTCAGAGCTAAAGCCGGCAAATCAGCAGCTCGCGCTCGTAGATCATCTCCGGTGGGAGATGATCGTGGAGGTCGATGAAGAGTTCCTCGTGCCCGATGACCTCTCTTCGCCATGCGGCGCGATCCACTTTCATCAGTTCCTCGAAGGTCTCTCGAGGAAAATCAAGCCCACTCCAATCGATGTCCTCGTAACGAGGTACCCAGCCGATTGCGGTCTCGCGGCCCTGTGTGTGACCGTGAACGCGCTCGACAATCCAACGGAGCACGCGCATGTTTTCGCTGAACCCAGGCCAAAGAAACCGGCCGTTCTCGTCCTTGCGAAACCAGTTGACGTGAAAGACGCGCGGCGTAACTGCCAACTCGCGTTGCATCTTGATCCAATGACGGATGTAATCGCCCATATGGTAGCCGCAAAAGGGAAGCATTGCCATCGGATCGCGACGGACGTGGCCGACAGCGCCGGTTGCAGCGGCAGTGGTTTCTGAACCCATGGTGGCGCCCACGTAGACACCGCTCGACCAGTTGAATGCCTGGTACACAAGGGGCAAAGTGGTGGATCGGCGGCCACCGAAGACGATCGCGCTGATTGGTACGCCTTCGGGCGACTCCCATGCGGGGTCGATGGTGGGGCACTGCGAAGCAGGTGCGGTAAAACGGCCGTTGGGATGAGCGGCAGTGCGACCCGTCTCCTTGCCGATTGCCGGCGTCCAGCGTTCGCCGCGCCAATCCATGCACTCTACCGGAGGCTTGTCGGTCATGCCTTCCCACCAGACGCCGCCCTCGGGTGTCAACGCAACATTGGTGAAGATGGAGTTCCGTGAAAGGGTCTCCATTGCGACCGGATTCGTTTTTACGCTGGTACCGGGCGCAACGCCAAAGAAGCCGGCTTCAGGATTGATGGCGCGCAGGCGGCCTTCGACATCGGGGCGAATCCAGGCGATGTCGTCACCCACGGTCCATACCTTCCAGCCGTCCATGGTCTTGGGCGGAATGAGCATGGAGAAGTTGGTCTTGCCGCAGGCTGAGGGAAACGCCGCGGCCAAGTACGTCTTCTCGCCTTCCGGGTTTTCGACGCCCAGGATCAACATGTGCTCCGCCATCCATCCTTCGTCGCGTGCGATGTTGCTGGCGATGCGGAGGGCGAAACATTTCTTGCTTAGCAGGGCATTGCCGCCGTAGCCGGACCCGTACGACCAGATTTCACGGCTCTCAGGAAAATGCACGATGTACTTGGTCTCGTTGCAGGGCCAGGGCACGTCCTGCTCACCGGGCTTGAGCGGCATACCAAGAGAGTGCATGCAGGGCACGACGCGCTTCACATCCTTATCGATCTCGGCGAAGACCGGCGCGCCGATGCGGGCCATGATGCGCATTGACGCAACAACGTAAGGAGAGTCAGTCAACTCGACGCCGATGCCGGAGAGGGGCGAGCCGACGGGGCCCATGCTGAACGGCAGCACATACATGGTGCGGCCTTGCATGCTGCCGCGGAAAAGCTGCTTGAGGCGGCGCCGCATGACATAAGGATCTTCCCAATTGTTGGTGGGGCCGGCGCCATCGCGAGAGAGGGAGCAGATGAAGGTGCGATCTTCAACGCGGGCCACATCGCCTGGCACGGAGCGGGCGTAAAAGCAGCCCGGCCACCGCTTCTCATTCAGCCTGACAAAAGTGCCCGCTGCCACCAGTCGATCGCAGATCGCGTCATATTCGGCCTGCGAACCGTCGACCCAGTGGATCGAGTCGGGGCGGCAAAGTTCGGCCATCTTTTCCACCCACCGGATGAGGTGCCGGTTCGTTGTGAGCGGTGCGGTGGAAGGAGATTGCTCGGTTGCGATCACGGGTTTCATGCTGCGTTGGCTCCTCTGCTCAATACTCCGCGTGCTGGTTTAAGCATTTCTGGTTGAGGGCGGCACGATTTCGGCGCTGAGCGCCATGATTCATCTATATCAGATGCGGCTCCTACCGTTGCCGCTGGCCGGCATCAAAGGGCATGCTGATTCTGGTTGGAAAGGTAGGGCCGAAATGAAGATCGACTGTCGAAACCGCGCCATGGAGGGATGTATTGGAAGGTTTCATCGTCACTACCGAACTCTTTCCCTGCGCAGCGCGGCATCGCATCCCCGATTGACATGAGCAGGGCCTTCGTCGAGACTGGACCTACCGGGATAGAGTTGCAAAACCTATGTGGAGCGCACAGTTGGGTCAGCTCACGCAGCGCGGCGAGGTGCGGTGAGATTTTATTTTGTTCCGCTTTTTGTGTTGATCTTGGGCTGCCCCTGTTTCAGAATCCAGGCGCAGACTGCGAACCAAAAGCCGTCTTCACCAGGCTCCCAGCCAGAATCAGCCACGATCGATACCGGTTCCGAAGGCTCTACTTACGTCCCGGTCGACAACTGGATTTACCCTGCACTGAATCGGCTGCACGCGCTGGGATATATAGATAGCGCATATCTCGGTTTGCGACCGTGGACGCGGCTGAGCATCGCACGCATGTTGCAACTGAGCGCTGATCGCATCACCACCGATGCTGACAACGACGAGGCTCTCGGGATCTATCTTGCGGTGCTGCGCGAGGTTCAGCCGGATCTGGACCACTCGACGGAATTGGTTCATCCCCGAGCGCAGTTGGAGAGCATTTACACGGAATTGCGCGGCATTGGGGGGACGCCGCTCCGCGACAGTTTTCACCTTGGTCAGACCATCATCAACGATTACGGAAGAACGTATCAGGCCGGCTTCAACTACTACACGGGCTTCAGCGCGCGCGCCGAGGCGGGACGTTTCTCACTGTATTACCGCGGCGAAGTGCAGCATTCCCCTTCGGCGCCGGGCTATTCTTCAGAGCTTGCCGCGTATCTCTCCAACAACATCGATGGCATTCCGTATGCCACTTATCCGCACCAGGACACCATTCCCGAAGGACCCATCGCAGCAGCCAACCTCGCTCGCATCGTGGAGGCAAACCTCTCGTATCATTTGATGGACCACGAGGTGTCAATCGGCAAGAACGATCACTGGCTCGGACCCGACCAAGGTGCGGCGATGCTCTGGAGCAATAATGCCGAGGACATCTACGACTTTGAGATCAATCGGATCGAGCCTTTCCGCATCCCGTTTCTCTCGCGGGTGACGGGACCATTCCGATACGACTTTTTCGTCGGCAGCCTGAAAGGGCACATCTATCCGAGGGATCCGTGGGTACATATGGAGAAGATCAGCTTTAAGCCCACCCGAGATTTGGAATTCGGTTTCGACCGCCTCACCATCTGGGGCGGAAAGGGCCACGAGCCGATCACCCTCCATACCTTTTTGCACAGCTTTTTCAGCTTTCAAAATGTGGTAGGTGCTGAGAAGCTTTCGGCCAATGATCCAGGTGCGCGTTTTGGCACCTTCGATGCCACGTATCGGCTGCCTTTCCTGCGCCGCTGGGTTACGGTGTACACGGATTCCCTGGTGCACGATGACGTGAGTCCGATCAGCGCGCCTCGGCGTTCGGGCATACATGCCGGAGTCTATCTGGCGCGTTTCCCTGGATTCGAACATCTCGATCTGCGCGTGGAAGGAGCCAGTACGAACACGCCGAGCGCCTCAATTCAGACTGGTCAATTCCTCTATTACGAGACGATTCAGCGGCAAGGCCCGACCAACAACGGCTTTCTCGTCGGAGACTGGGTGGGACGGCAGGGCACGGGTGGACAAGCCTGGATAACCTATCACTTGTCTCCGCAGGAAGATGTACAGTTCATGTACCGGAACGCGAAGGCAGCGAGCGGATTTTTTCCTGGCGGTACGACGCAGAACGCCTATGAATTTCAGGTCCGCAAGCGGGTCCTGAAGGATATTGAGATCCACGGATGGGTGCAGTATGAAGGCTGGAAAGCTCCCATCTACAAAAGCGGCCCGCAAAGCGATACCAGTGTCGCCGCCCAGATCACCTGGTTCCCACACGAGTGGAAGTAAAAGGGCCTCCACTACGGATGAAGCTCCCATGTACCCTTGTTGGACTGTTCGATAAGCGCCTAATGCGCTATTCCCGGGCTACCTTTGAAGACTTAGATCAGGATCTAGGCTGGTGCGCCTGGAGGGTCAGTCTCCGGTCATCTGCTGAGGCGAAAGAAGAACTTCGCTTCGGGACATCTCGGCCACCTGTGAGGCGACAACGGCACCGGAGTGTATCCGGTAACCCACCAGGGAGGCGTCACTATTCAGCAAGCGATCGATCTCCGAACTGTTCCAGCGGCGCAACGCGGTATTGAGAAGGAGATTGAAATCGGAGATGAAAGTGGCTTTGGCCATGTAATCCGTATCCAGCTTGTGTTTGAGAGGAAGGATTACGTCGCGATAAAAGTCGCCCAGATCATGACCCGGCAGATGGGCAAGGATGGTCTCCTCACGAGCAAATGCGATGGTAGCCGCACCCGTGATTCCGGGGCGGCACTGCAGTTCCCCAATTTGATGTTCTGGAAGTTTGGGGCGCGGCCCTACGAGGCTCATGTCTCCGAGGAGCACGTTCAAGAATTGAGGAATCTCGTCCAGCTTCCATCGCCGCAGAAATGGCCCGATCACGGTGAATCGCTGATTGCTTGAGGTCGTGACAGGATTGTGAGCAATATCCTCTGCATGTATCATCGTGCGGAACTTCAGAATAGTGAAGCTACGGCCGTAACGCCCAACGCGATCCTGTAAGAAGAGGACCGGGCCGGACGAAGTGAGCCTTACCGCGACGGCGATCAGAAGGCTCACCGGAATGAGAAACGGCAGAGCGAAAACAACGCAGAGACAATCAAAGAAGCGTTTTGGTCCCGACTGCGACCAAAGGCTCAATCTTTCCTTTACCAAGTGAAGTGAGGGATGGCCATTCCATCCCGGTCTGGACGCAGAAAGGTGTTTGCGGATCGGATCCGCTTCGAGCGCTTTAGACCGCAACGATGGATCTGGGCTTTCATTTTCAAAAGCCGGCGAGACGGACCCTCTGGTACTCAAATGACCCTCCATATACCTACAAGGACGGACTCCGTGAAGAATGGGAGGCTATCTTGCTCTCTGTGTCGTAGTCGACGCGGTCAACAGATTCGTTCGCCAGCGTATTTGGTGTTGAAAAAGCAGTTTGCGTTTTCGTTCTCAACAATCGACGTCAATGCCGCGTTTGAGATGAATCACAACCGATTGAATGGAATCCAGAGCGATACCAATATTCTGACCGGCACCGCCCCTCGAATATTCTGGCACTATTTCTGCGAAGATTGTCGTTCCATCCGAAACATCAGGTCGGTCAGGTTCGGATAACTACTTGAGGGGACCAATATCAGCATGTTACCAGACCTTCGCTGCAGAATATGAAGAAACGAGGAAAATGAGTCTCGGAGGTAACGGAACGCAACATGTCATTGAAATGTAAGTAATTTGAGGGGGTAAAGGAAGAGGGAATTTTAGTGGGATTTCATCAAATTAATTGCAGAATCAGGCCTCTTGAATGTGAGTAAAATCACAGATTTTAGCCCTTTCTGTACTGATTTGCCCTCAAATTATTCTCTTCCGGTTAGAGTAAGAGAGCCCGTCGGGAAAAGGCAATAATCATAGGCTCTCTCTATTAGAAATTCAGCATTCGACTAGCAATCTTTTTATTATTAACTACCTTGATGCATGGGCGACGCGCCCTCATTGCAGGTGTGCCGATTCTGCTGCTTTGGTTGCAAAAATGAGTTAGCAGCGAGTGGTGCCGTCTCTTCAGGCTGCTCGCAAAGGACATGGACGATGGCGCAGGTGTGCACTGAAATCGATCTTCGATACCCACTCAAAACGCGGACCAGGGCCGCTGAGGGCGCGTGCTAGACTCAGGGCATATGAGCTTTTCACAGGGTGGCAGGGGCAACAGAGGCAGCAGTGTTGGCTCTGTGTCTTCCTGGTCAGGTCCGTGCGTCTGTATCATCGCATGGCTCTGTTTTTTCTGTTTGATAGGCTCGCTCACGACATCTCTATACCCACAGGAACAGCAATCTCCAAGCGGGAATCCATATGGGGCGCGAAACTCAAACACGCCCGACTGCTCGGATCCTCTTTTGGCGACTTCGGCCGAATGCTCCGGCCAATCGACGGAACAGAATGGAAGCCTCCTCGGCTCCGGAATGCGCACCGTGCCCCCCGGGACGCTCGGCACGCAAACAGGGAATCGGAACGGATACTATTCCGATACCGAGTCTTTATTCCGGCCGCCTTTCAACACGAATCAGACTCAGCCGGTCTTGCCCCCCGAGCCGTTGACGGAGTTCCAGAAGTTTACCGCATCGACCACGGGCCAGATTCTGCCTATCTTCGGGACGGATCTCTTCCGCCGTGTACCCTCAACTTTTGCGCCTTTGGATATGGCACCGGTGCCCTCCGATTACGTGATCGGGCCGGGAGATGAACTGCGCCTTCGAGCATGGGGACAGTTGAATTTCCAGGCCAATGTGCGCGTGGACCGCACCGGCGAAGTGTATCTTCCGCAGGTTGGTCCGGTGCACGTGGCGGGATTGGCCTTCTCGGAGCTTGATCCACATCTGCGCGAAGCGATCGGGCGTGTCTTTCACAACTTCGATTTGACGGTGGATGTAGGCCAGATTCGCGCGATTCAGGTCTACGTGGCAGGGGAAGCAAGGCGCCCAGGCGTGTACACCGTGAGTTCCTTGAGCACGCTTGTCGATGCGCTGTTTACCAGCGGCGGGCCGTCGATTCAAGGGTCGCTTCGCCACATAGAACTCCGGCGCGGCAGCGAAGTTCTAACCGACTTCGACTTATATAGTCTGCTTGTGCATGGAGACAAATCCAAGGACGTGAAGCTTCTCTCCGGCGATGTGATCTTCATTCCATCAGCCGGCTCCCAGGTTGCAATTACCGGCAGCGTGCGAAATCCAGCGATCTACGAGATGCGGGCAAATGAAACACTTGCTGACGTTCTCGCCGACGCAGGAGGCGTGTCGGCGGTGGCCGCGAAGGCGCGCGTTTCAATCGAGAGAATCGACGACCATCGCAATCGGCTCGCGATGGAAGTGGCATATGATGCATCCGGTTTGGCGACGCCGCTAGCTGACGGTGACCTGGTCCGCGTCTACTCGATTGTGCCCCAATACATCAAGACGGTTACTCTTCGAGGCAACATCGCGAATCCGGGCCGATTTGCCTGGCACCCCGGCATGCGCATCAGCGAACTGATTCCGGACAAGGATTCACTGATCACACGCAATTACTGGTGGAAGCGCACACAGCTCGGCCTTCCCGCTCCAGAATTTGAACCGGTCGCAGGTTTCGCCGATCAGAGACAGCCGGCAGAGAACCATCCCATCACCGTAAGAGTCCCCTCAACTGAGAGCACGAGCGCCACTAGTCAATACAGTTCGCAACAGGACAACCAGGCCGGGTCGCAGCAAGATAACCAGCCTGGAACAGAGCAGGATTATCAGAATAATACGCAGCAAGACCAGTACGGAGCGAGCCAAAATCAACGTCTGAGTCCGCAACAACGTCTCGGCAATACCTCCCTTGCAGCCGAACAGGGATCTGTCTCCACGCGAACTCCCCGCGCGGCACAACGCACTGAGATTCGACTTCTTGCTCCTGAAATTGACTGGGATTATGCGGTGATCGAACGACTCAACGAGGACACGCTCAAGACTATTTTGGTCCCATTCGATCTGGGTAAACTGGTTTTGCAGCACGACACTTCCCAGGACCTTGTGCTCGAGCCAGGAGACGTGGTTTCTATTTTCTCCGAAGGGGACATTCGCGTACCCATCGCGGAGCAGACCAAATTGGTCAGGTTGGATGGAGAATTCGTGCATGCGGGCGTCTATTCAGTTAACCCCGGAGAAACGCTTCGTCATCTGGTGGAGCGGGCCGGGGGGATTACGCCAAATGCCTACCTATATGGTTCAGAGTTCACCCGCGAGTCGACTCGCGCCGTGCAGCAGGCCAGGATCGACGAGTATGTGCAAACTCTGGGTATGCGCATCCAGCGCGGCAATCTCGCCTTGGCGGCGTCTGCGGTGAGTTCGCCGCAGGATCTGGCCAGTGGCGCTGCCGCCCAGAACAGCCAACGGGATCTGCTTGCAAGCCTGCGCCAAGTTCGCGCCACAGGCCGGATTGTGTTGCAGTTCAAGCCCGACAGCACCAGCATCGACACCCTCCCCAATATCAAGATGGAAGATGGAGACCGATTTATCGTCCCGCATGTACCTGAAATGATGAATGTAGTGGGCGCGGTCTACGATCAGAATTCATTCCTTTATGCTCCGGGACGGCGGGTGGGGACGTACCTGGAATTGGCTGGTGGACCGAATAAGGATGCCGATCAAAAGCATGAATTCATCATTCGCGCCGACGGTGAAGTGGTCAGCGCCGAGTCCTCAAAGGGGCTGTGGGGCAGTGAATTTCACACATTACGCGTATACCCTGGCGATACGATTGTCGTTCCGGAAAAGACGTACAAGCCGTCCGCTCTGCGCGGTTTTCTTGACTGGTCCCAATTGTTCTCGCAGTTGGCGCTTGGAGCGGCTGCAATCAACGTAATTAAATAGCGGGATTTGGAACGCCTTCGTTTCGAAATGCGGACGTCACGGCGCTGTGTCCGGAATCCATAGCAGTGTCGCCCTGACCGGTCCCGACGCCGGGAATCGCGTCGTTTTCGGCCCTTTGGTTCCCATTTCTGTTGCGAAAGTGGCGGAAGTTCTGGCCGTGCATGCATTTGCGCTCATGGTTCCGTGCCCTCAATCGTCGGTACCGGACGCCCATCTGCCTGTAGAATAAAAATGAGAAATCTGCCACGTTTCAGATCTTCTAGCGACGAATGGACACCGAAACCCCAGTTTCCGAATCTTATGCGCAAGCCAGTCGTCCTGTCGGCGCGACCTCTGTTGGGCACAGCGCAAAGAGCGACGACGAGATCTCGCTGCTTGATCTTCTGATTACCCTCGTCGAACGAAAGCGCCTCATTCTCTGGACCACCGTTGTCTGCGCTGCACTCGGGCTCATCCTTTCGTTCATTTTGCCTCAAAAATACACGGCAATGGTCACTTTGCTGCCCCCGCAACAAAGCAATTCAATGAGTGCTGCGTTTGCATCGCAGATCGGCTCCATGAGCGGACTGGCCGCTCTAGCCGGCACAAGTCTAGGAATCAAAAACCCCAACGACATGTACGTTGGCATGTTGAAGGGCCGCACCGTTGAAGATGCGATGATCCAGCGTTTTGGCCTGATGAAGGAGTACGGCACTCGTAACCTCACGGACACGCGGAAGAAATTCGAACGCTACGCTACCGTTGATGGCGACTCGAAGGATGGGTTGATCCATATTTCTGTTGAAGATCGCGACCCACAGCGCGCGGCACTCTTAGCCAATACTTATGTTGAGCAGTTTCAAGAACTGTCCCAGCACCTGGCTATCACAGAAGCTTCCCAACGCAGGCTCTTTTTTGAAAAGCAACTCGAACAGGCAAAGGACAATCTCGCCAACGCCGAGGAAGGATTAAAGGAGACCGAGCAAAAAACGGGGATGATCCAACTGGACAGCCAGGCGCGCGCCCTCATCGAATCTGCAGTTGGACTCCGCGCTCAGATTGCTGCGAAGGAGGTCCAGATCCAGAGCATGCAGACCTACGCAACCGGCGAAAATTCGCAACTCGTGCAGGCTCGGCAAGAATTGGAAAGCCTTCAGGCGCAGTTGACTAAGCTGGGCAGTTCTGCAGACAACGCGAGCGATCAACTCATCGTTCCCAAAGGCCGGATTCCGCAAGCCGGTTTGGAGTTTGTCCGCAAGGTGCGCGATGTCAAATACTACGAGACAATTTTTGAGATTCTCGCACGCCAGTTTGAAATGGCCAAACTAGACGAAGCCAAAGAGGGTGCTCTTTTTCAAGTGGTCGATGCTGCCATACCCCCTGACCAGAGATCCTTTCCGAAGCGCGGATATATTGTGCTTGGCGCCGTCGTTGTGGGCCTGTTCGTCGGAATCTGCATCGCCCTTACCTCCGCGGGTTGGGACGCGCTTTTGACCAGCGATACGACGAAAGCGAAGCTCCTTTACCTGAAGAGGATGCTTTCCCGGAGGGCGCATCCAGCATTTTGAATGGCAATTCCTATGACTTTCCCCCTAGCGTCTTCTACCCAGGTGCGGAAAAGGTCGACGAAGCGCTATCTCAGCATCTTTCGGGCCGCCTTGTCTGGATTATTTGGAAAGGGCACCAGCCTTCTTGTGAGCGCTGCTACGGTGCCACTGGCCGTTCGTTACCTCGGGTCGGAAGGTTACGGTCTCTGGATCACGATTAGCAGTGCGGTGACGATGTTTTTCGTCCTCGACATTGGTATCGCCAATACTTTAACGAACCTTATATCGGAGGCATACGCCAGCGACGACAAGGAGCGCGCGGCAACTTCGTTCACCACTGCATTCTGGTTGGTTTTGGGAATTTCGATCCTGCTTGGCATCGCGGGATGGACACTTTGGCCATATGTTGATTGGCCGGCTATTTTCCATGTACAGAACCCTGCACTCGCGCATGAAACATCTATGGCCGTCGGTGTAGCATTCATCGTCTTTCTCTGTGCACTGCCAGCCGGGCTCGCGTCGAGGGTTCTCGCCGGCTACCAGGAATTGCATTCTGCCAATTTATTCGCCGCAGGCGGAAGTTTTGCTAGTCTTCTGGGCGTTGTTTTAGTCATTCATTTCCACGGTAGTCTTCCCATGCTGGTAGCCGTCTATGCCGGCTCTCAGGCAGCGGCAAACGCGGTTTGCCTAATATGGATATGTATTTTTCGCAAACCCTGGTTGAGGCCGTTGCCAACCCGGTTCCGGGCGCATTTGATTGGAAGTATCTTCCATTCAGGCGGCCAGTTTTTTCTCATCCAGATCGCCGGCCTGGTGGTCTTCAATACTGACAATCTTGTGATCTCACACTATTTGAGTCCTGCACAAGTGACCCCGTACAACGTCACATGGAAAATTGTGAGTTATATAACTGCCGCGCAAGTCATTTTCTTCCCGGCTCTTTGGCCAGCATATTCTGAAGCTCACGCCAGGGGCGACTTGGCATGGATTCGATCGGCGTATGCGCGGAATCGATGGATTACGATTGCAGTTCTTGTAGGAGGCTGCGCGGTTCTATTGGTCGCTGGCCGTCGGATCATCTACCTATGGGCAGGAGCAGCGGCCGTTCCTTCGGTGGGTCTGTTGTGGCTCATGTGCGCCTGGATGATCATTCTGTCCTTCACCCTCAATCAGTCGTGCCTTATGGGAGCGACCTCTTGCTTGGGTAAACAGGCTATTATTGGGCCCCTGGCGTCCGCCGTCAACCTGCTCTTGTCCATTCTTTGGGTCAGATCCTTAGGCACGCTGGGTGTGCTCCTCGCTACGGTTGTTTCTTATGTCATCTTCGTTGTCGCTTTCCAAGTCTGGGAGGTGCGGAGAATCCTGCGAGGAGATTTTCTGCCTGACCGGTCAATAGACCGGATGATTTGAGAAATGAGGAGATTCACGATGCACGCGGCGGTTAGCACACTTCCCGACAAACTACTTCGACTGACCCAGCCGCTTCCGTGGCCTGCAAAC
Organism: uncultured Acidobacteriaceae bacterium; assembly: GCA_963800145.1. Lineage (GTDB taxonomy): Bacteria > Acidobacteriota > Terriglobia > Terriglobales > Acidobacteriaceae > Telmatobacter. Next base: position 2,989,862 of record CAWCZX010000003.1, read on the forward strand.
TCGGCTGCGTTCAATGTGCTGCGGCGCATCTTTGAAGCCCGTGGCAAAGCAACAGGCGAACTTACGCGAATTCGATTTGGAAATATAGAAATAACAGCCCCCCTGGATCATCCAGCAGTGTATTGGCGATACCGTCCAATCGGACTCAATCAGAACTATCTATTGCTCGTGCAGCAGGCACTCAAGGTGCGCAATGGTCTGATCATTGATGTGGGAGCCAATATTGGTGACGGTGTTGCCTTGCTGCGTGGCTTCGGAGTTGATGCTCCGATCCTTGCCATCGAAGGCGCAGAAGTCTGGTTCACTCTTCTAAGTTCAAACACGAGCGGATTTTCCGCTGTGGCACGCGAAAACGTCTTTCTCGGAACTGGGGAGGAGGAGAACCATCTTGCACTGCAAGTTGAGGCCGGTACCTCGAAGCTTGTTCCTGGCGTTTCGGATATCAAGACGACCTCGCTCGACACGATCATGACACGTTATAGGGAACATCCCGCCATCTTGCTCAAGACAGATACAGATGGATTTGACGTGAGGGTACTGCTTGGGGCGCGTTCCTTATTGATGGAACAAAAGCCGATCCTTTTTATTGAAGTCGATGAAGGCCTCCTTCGCGAGCAAGGGAATTGCTCGAAGCAACTAATCGAGTATCTTTCTCATTGTGGCTATTCGTTTGTGGCGGCATGGGACAACTGGGGACGCTGGCTCACCTCTCGGCCGCTCTCCGAGGGAATTGAAGATCTGATTGCGCGCAATCCCGGAGGCCCGAATACCCCATATCTTGATGTTGCCGTGTTCCCTGAGGTGGATCGAAGCATTCTGGAGTCCGTAAAAGGCGCCTTTCTTCATGGAGATTAAGCGGCAGTTCTGGGCAGCAGGGAAAACAGCGCTGAAAGCGCTGATTTCTCTTGCAAGTACGATTCCTTTCCAGGGACGGAAAATAGGACCTGCACATAATATTCGCCCCCCCCGACGGATCCTCTTGATGAACGGAGCGCATATCGGAGATGTGATTGTTGCTACATCAGTTATTCCTATTCTTCAAAGCGCTTTTCCATCGGCGGAGATTGGAATAGTGACGGGAACCTGGTCCCACATGGTCGTACAAAATCATCCAAAAGTGATGTATACATATTGTGTCGATCACTGGTCACTAAACCGTGCTTCTGACAATCTACTTCGAAAGATTGGGCAGTTCAGAAAAACGCGGCGCGTGGCTCTCAGGGAAATTCGAGAGCATCGATACGATATAGCGATCTCGCTGTACCCCCATTTTCCCGACCTTTTGGATCTCAGTTGGGCTGCGGGAATCCCGGTCAGAATTGGATTCAAACAAAGCTTGCTGTCGAGTCTTGCAACCGACCTCGTCGATTTATCGAATCAGCCATTTATGCACCAGGGGGCACGATTGGCGGAATTGTTACGGGTTTTGCCGATCGACCCCGACCATTTTCGGCTGCGTAGATCCTCGCTGGCGCCGAGCGATGAACCCTCTCTCCGGGAGGTCTGTTCGGTGCTCCAGGTTCAGGACCTTGAAGGGATTCGTTACCGCATTTTTCACATGGGAACCGGCGCAAGAGAGCGCGAGCTTCCTTATAGCTTCTGGAGACCGCTCGCCGAGAACCTTTCTGCAGAGTGTACTTTGCTCTTTACAGGTCGCGGGGAGCATGAAGAGGAGAACGTCATCAGGGTTATACGGGGACTCGATCATTGTGTGAATGCGTGCAATCGGCTCTCCTGGAGCGGCTTTGTAGCCGCTGTTCGAAATGCGGAAATGCTTTATGGTGTTGAATCCATGGCTGGACACGTGGCGGCTGCGGTCGGCACAAAGTGTGCTGTTGTTTATGCAGGTGCAGCGGGCGTCGCCAGGTGGCGACCCGAAGGGGAACATAGTATGGTCTTCACTAATCACGTGCCATGTGCTCCCTGCTTTCGGCCGACTGGATGCGCGGCTATGACGTGCTTGCGAGAGATTAGGCCGGACGACCTTGTTCGCTTCGGACAAAGGTGAATACCATGGCTTCGTTCTGAAAAGAAATATTCGATTCGGAGATTCAAGGAGTGGAATACGACATCAAGTTATCAGGTTCCAGAAGCTCTTACGAATGACGCACTCTTTCGCCACGCGACGCGAAGGCTAGAGGACACGCGCTTGTCTCCGGTCGCTCGCTGTAAAGTTTGCGGCGGGCAGGCGCACCCATTCGACGTCGTGGACTTCAATAAGTCCTGCGAAACGTCTTCCTGCTCCGACAGGATGAGCATCATCCCGATCATTTACCGGCGATGCGACGAGTGCCAGTTCATCTATACGGACTTTTTCGATGACTTCACAAGCGACCAATGGCGTTTCTATGTCTATAACGATGAGTATGTTAAGGTCGATCCTGAATACCTAACAGTACGTCCTCGTGTGAATGCGCGTATGCTCAGTGCATTTCTTGCGGGTAGAAAGAACCAGATCAGAGGCTTGGACTATGGGGGTGGCAATGGGATGACTGCCGCGCTGCTGCGTCAACAGGGGTGGGCCTACGATTCCTACGATCCATTTGGTCAAACGGATATGCAACCCGAACGAATTGGCCAGTACAATTTCTGCTCAGCTATTGAGGTTTTCGAGCACAGTCCCGACCCGAAAGGATCCTTGCAGGCCATTGTTGAGAAGTTAAGCAAGGGCAGGGTGCTGATCATGATCAGCATGGTCGCTACCGACGGTGCCGTGTCGAAGGAAACGCGTCTGTCCTGGTGGTATGCGGCTCCGCGCAATGGCCATGTTTCGCTCTACTCCCACAAATCTCTCAAGATACTGGCGTCCTATTTTGGTCTCACGTGCGTTTTCATCAAGAGCGGGCCGTTCTTTCTGACGCGCGGCTACAGTGAAAACGAAGCCCGTCGGCTGATATTGCAGGGCAAAGTGCTACGGCGGCTGGGACGACTCTTCAGTAAGTGAGTCTGAGGTGTGAAGGTCAAGAGTGATTATGCTGAACAGAGCTTCGTGAACCCCGAGTTTCACCTTGAGCGTTTAACCCAAGGATTAACCAAGGAAACGCGTACTATTCAATGGAATCGATGGCCGCCCAAAGCACCGTGTACCCCGATATGCCGCGCTCGCACGCTACACCGAACGCAGAGGCATATCTGATGATCCATCGCTATCTTCCTGCGGCGGCGTTCTACTTCTTCTTCAACCGTGCCGGACTCCCATTGGGACTTTTTTACACTAGTCTTTTTGCGCCAATTCTTTTTGTCTGGCTGTATCTCAAGGGACGCCGCTGGCTGACAGCGAAGTTTCTTTTGGCCCTTTCGCCCTTCATAGTGGTTCAACTGGCCGAGGGCGTTGCGTCTCCGATGCAGTATCTAAGATCGCTTTTGTTGATGTGGACGGTTTATATAGCGGTGTTCGCGTTCTGCTGGACGCTTATAAAATGCAGGAATGTTGATCGGTTGTTCGAGCAGTTAATCTTACTCAACTTCTGCGTTGCAATCCTCGCACTTGCCATTCGCCCTACTCCCCTATGGCCACTTTTATGGTCCGATAGCGGGCGGGTTATTGCTGGCGGTAGCTCGCATTTGTTGCGGCTTAACCTGCTTTCCACCACGGAACCATGGGCCTACGGTGAACTCATGCTTCCGCTGTTACTCTTTGCGGCTTTCCGCCTACTGCTCGATAGCCGCATGCGTAATCTCGCGTATTTTGCGATGATCGTCTTTCCTTTTTTGCTCTGCCAGTCCTTTGGATGGATTGGCCTGGGGATAGCTGGGATCGCCATACTGATACTCGCCAACCTTAAGCAACTTTTTACTAGAGCAAAGTCCTGGATCGTGATTCTGTGCGTAGCCCTGGTGGTGAGCCCGTTTCTCTTGATACAGAATCCAATTTCGGCGCGGGTATTTCAGGTCCTCGCAGGAGGAGATGGCTCCACAAACCTGCGCACGATTGGCGGTTACATCGGGGCATACGCAGCCGCCTCATCGAAAAGCCTGTGGTGGGGGGTGGGCCTTGGCCAGGTGAAATTCTTTGATTTTTCTGGTGTTGGTTTTGGCATTGATAATACTCTTCCAAATGCCACTGCACTCACCTTCGCTGAGTTCGGGATAATCGGACTCCTGGTCAGGTTTGCTGTTGAATTGTATCTTTTTGCAAAGACACGAGTCTATCTGAGTTCTTTCAGACTGGCGATGTTCATTGTGGCTTTTATCTCCCAACTCACGGGTAGTAACATGGATGACGTTCAGTCATATTTGCTTTGGCTGCTTGCCTTCTACCCATTTTTTGACAATAACCAAAGCGATTGTGCTAAATCGGAGGCCACCGTTGCGTAGGGTCTCGGAAACCAGAGAAAGCAGACAGGGCTTGGTCAGATGTCGAAACATCATCTTCAAAGAGGTCTGTGTTCTAGTAGATGGCCCAAAACAAGACTATGGCCTTGGTGCGTTTCATAGTGCGCGCTTGAAATATCTGACTGACCAGACGGCGAGACAGGGCAGCTTCTAGGAGGGGTTCGTGTCGGAAAATTCAGATTTTATTAAGAAATACTCAACGGGCAGCAAGGCACGAGATTGGGTCTATGAGAAGTGGCTTTCACTGGGAGTAACCAAAACACTCAAGCGGAGACGCGTTGAATTTGTCGATTCGGTCCTTGGCGGAGCCCTGTCGAATGCAAGCACGATCCTGGAAATTGGCTGCGGTTCAGGTCGGGATTTCGTCAAGTCGATGGCCGATAGCAAGGCGCATATCTATGGCCTCGACCCCTTCAACGCAGGAATCGTTCAGTCTAACTTCACGTTTATTGAGGGAGATATCGCTGAAATTCCTTATCCCGACCAGTTCTTTGACGTCACACTATCTTTTGGGGTTTTAGAGCATATTGAACCTTTCGAGAAGCTATCGATTGGGATAAAGGAAATGGCGAGGGTCAGTAAGCGCTATTGCATGATTGTCCCGTGTATCGCAACTCGTTTTGAACCACATCAATGGGAATACCGTTGGCAACTCAAGCGCCCGAATGATCGCCAGTTACATCTCAATTACCTAAGTGATGCTGCATGGCTTCAGTTCGAAGGCTTCAAAAATGCCAAGACTGTGAGATTCAGTTATGTGCCCGGCCTAATAACGTCTGTCCTTATTTATCTGTCTTGACGGTCGAACTGACAGCACGGCTTGATGTGTGATTCACTGATTCTGATGCATATACTAAGATTGCAAATCAGCGAAAACTTTGGGGTGATGGATGATTCTCGGCGCAGTTGATGACCGTATCCAGAACTCGCGGGTGCTTCCAAAAGCGGGAGGAAGATGCCTGATTCTATTGATGCGCCACTTGGGTGATGCTGTGATCGCGTCCGGCATCATAAATGCGCTGCACTCGCACAATCCCACGATGACGGTGGATATTCTTGGCCGACGCGAACTCAGGGGAGTGGCAGCCTCTTTTGGCCATTTCGAGGAATACATCGAGATTGATGTTCCGCTCTTCGGACATCATCGCAAGAATCTTGGAGCGATGTGGGCAGCAATCCAAGCCATGCGGCTGGTCCGACAGCACAAATACGATTACTGCATCAATGTGATTGGGGATTTCAGGGAGAATCTGATTGGCAAACTTGCAGGCGCAAAATGGAATATTGCTCCTATGTGGGGGGAGGGCCATCTTTTCAAGAAAAAGATGACGGATACCAATGCGGGCTGGCTTGCAAATTGGGGCATAGAGATTCCATCTATCTATCCGAATTACTACGATTCGCTCGAACATTTTGCCCGGCAACTGGGCTTGCAGGGTCTCGAGTGGCATGCAGAACCGCGTAGCGCGAAAGAGCCGAACGTAGTCCGATCCATCGGATTGCATCCGGGGGCTTCTCACGCCTCAAGACGATGGCCAAACGACAAATGGAGGCTGTTGGCACGAGAGCTGAACGCGCGAGGCTACAAGGTCAAGGCGCTCGGATCTCCTTTCGAGCGTGATGGCCTGCTTGCAGCATTTCGCGAAGAGATTAGCAGCGGCAAGTTAGAAGTCTCTACGGAAGATATGCCTGGATTGCTATCATCTCTTTCCAAGGTCGATGTACTTATCGGAATGGATAGTTTTTCTGTTCACGCCGCACACGCGTTGAACATTCCGACCGTTGTATTGAATGGCTCGGCGGATCCGTCAATCATGACGCCGCCCGGAGAAGCCGCTGTGTCTGCAGGCCATCTATGCGCGCATTTTCCATGCTATTACGATTATCCATGCGTAGAAAAGGAAGGCGAGTATGTCTGCGTGCGCGGGATAGAAGTCGAGGCGGTATTGAAGGCGTTTGAAAACGCAATCAAACTGAATTGCAAGACGGGAGTCATCGGAAGATGAACGCCATATTCAAAGGAATGGTCGTGCCAGTAGATTACGAGCCATGTCGACCTAACAAGCTGTGATTCCGATTTCCGGTTGCCGGGCTTCCAGAGAAAGTGCGGAGTCACGGACTGGCTTGGGGTAAAGGTCAAAGAGGAAGTGGAGATTTTGGAACAATGCAAATTGCACGGCGGGTCTGTCCAACAAAGTTTCTTTATGTTCGTCCCAGACTTTCTGCGCCTAATCCGCGCATCCTGGATATTGGCTGCGGAAATAAATCGCCAAGTCTAACGAAGCATTGGTTTCCCAACTGTCATTATTCCGGAGCGGATATTCAGCGCTATAACAATGACGATGACGATGTTGCGGCAATGGATTCCTTCTATCCTCTCGACGTAGATGGTGGAGGTTATTCTGCGATTCCGGATAGCAGTTTTGATTTCATAATTCTTCATCATGTTATAGAGCACATGCCTGACCCGGAACCGATTGTGGCTGTGATTTGCTCCAAGCTGAAGCCAGGAGGCTACATCTGGATTGCATTTCCCTCGGTACGTAGTTTGGCAATGCCGCCGGCAGCAGAGGGAACTCTGCAGTTCTGTGACGACGACACACATATCTATGTGCCAGGAGTTCGAGAGGTCTCGAATGTTCTTCTCGGGCGTGGAGTCAAAGTCCTTCACGCGGGTCGAACTCAGGATTTTGTTCGAACATTGGTAGGCATTGCGGTATTGCCTTGGGCATTACTGAAGAGAGCAGTAACAGGTCGATTATCGGTCTATGGGCTCTGGTATGTTCTGGGATTTGAAGATCATGTATTTGGGCAGCGGATATCCCGGTAATAATATTACAACTCAACGACAATGATAGGCTAGTGCGCATCGCACGGATGTATTGAGACGAATGTCTTCTACTATCGTGAGCAGCAATGCTATCCATTACTAAGTTTCAGATGTCAAAAGCTAAAGAGTTTGGGAGACACAGATGAAGAAGTTGAGGATTCTGGCGGCAGCGGCCGTAGGGATTGAGACGATCTGCCTGAGCGCTTGCACACAGACCGTGCCGGATCGCTGGATAGTCAGCAACACAAGCGGGGAATTCAATGCGAGCCTTTATCCTACTCCGCAGGCCGCAGTGAATGCTGCCGAGGCCGCAGGCGGCGGTACAGTTTTCTTCCCGTGTGGGGTCTACACCGGAGCAATCCGTATCACGACCAGCGGAATCACGCTCAAGGGGGCTAATCGCAATTGTGCGATTCTTCAGCAGCCAAGCAGTTCCGTTGATGAGTTGACTATAGATGCCACATCAAGCGGTACCATGGGGCTTCAAAATAATCAGGTAGAGGATTTGACGCTGCGGGCCACAGCGAGCGCTACCGGGAGCGGCCTTGTCATCATGGGCGTTCTCCCTACCTTCCAACCAAATGATTGGAACTATTTTCTGAACGTCACGATCAAGGGGTTCTACAACGGCATCGATATTCGCGGTCGCCTTATCTGGACAAAATTCGATCACGTCCAGAGTGTTTTCTCACGCAACAATGGCTTGAACGTTGCTACTGCTGGAGTCGTAAATACAGTCGATTTTCTTGACTCCCAGTTCGCGTGGTCCCAAAATTACGGAATCTACTGGAATACTTCTTCGGCCCCCACATTGTCACAACTCGTCAACTTCATCGAAACTAATGTGCAGGACAACCAACTGTCGAGTAGTTCCACCACCAACTGCGCCGCAGCTTATTTTAATGGCATTAATACGGCAAGCTTTCAGAACTCAGAGTTCGAATCCAATTGTCCAAACTCCACAGACGGAAATGCTACAGAGGTTTTGTTAACCGGAACATACGCGGAGGCTTTCAATTTCTTTGGGAATACATTCAATTCCATCATTAATTACGACATCATCAATAATACGACCCAGACCTCAGGCTTCATTACTGGAAACACTTTCTTGAACTACACCACACACTCAATTAAGACTGCGATCATTGCTCCAGAATCCGTGATACAGGTGGGATCAAATGCAGGGAGCAGTCCACTCTATATTGCGGACATTAGTGGAAACGATCATGTGATCGACCTTATATCAGGCAAAGATGCTCTTCATGCCGTCGCTTCCGTTCCAGACAATACGATCTCGGTTGCGGGTCTGTCGTATGTCGAGCTCTATTACGGTCCCTACACGCTCAACACGATGACCGGCGGATTTCCTGGTCAGAAGGTCACACTCGAAGCACGTGCCGGCGGCGAGGTCACGATCAACAATAACCTGAGCGTGGGTGGCTTCCTTACGCCGACCGAACAACCAATCACGATTCCCCTCAATGGGAAGCTTTCCTTTGTGTTGGCCTCGGATGGCGTGTGGCACCCGGATAGCCCTCCAAACCTTACCGGAATTAGTGCGAGTATCGGAGGCGCGCCGCTGACTGCCGGCCAATGCGCGTCTGGATCGGTCGCGATTGCAGGAGCGCAAACTGGAATGGTTGGAATCGCTGCGGCCAGTGATGGAAGTTTTCAGGCCGGCTTCACCGTGCAGGTACTCGGCACAGCGAGCAATATGGCCATGGTGAATGTGTGTGCAATTGCCGCTGGCACTCCCGCCCCGAAGAGTTATAACGTTAGGCTCCTGCAGTAACTATCTAACAAACGCGGAATTCGCATCAGGCCAGCCTCTATACCCTTCGATTCTTGTTTAGACAACATGAGAACGCACATCACGGGTTCGCAGCAATTTCAGATAGGACTCTGTGACTTGGTCCCAAAGATATTGCTCCCGAATGCGATCCGCAACGGCGCGGCGCAGAATGCCCTTGTCAATTCGTCCGGCATCAATCGCATTTACTGTAGAAGCCAGTTCGCCCGAAGTTCTAAAGAACATGCCCGCATCTCCGAGAACCTCGCGGTTAAATGGGTTGTCGTGCGCAATGACGAGGTTCGAACAGGCCATAGCCTCCAGCAGCGACGGGTTCGTGCCTCCCACGCTGTGGCCGTGCATGTAGGCTCGGGCGTGGTAGCGCAGTGCCTCAAGTTTCTTGCGGTCGTAGACTACCCCAACAAAACGGACCTGGTCGGTGCGATGCGTGAGCAGCGTCCTTACGTAAGCATTGGGACCTTCGACATTCCCCAGAAGGACGAGCGCCAGATTGGACTTCGATCGCTCGAAGCCTTCGATAATTTCGAGCACATGATTCTCTGGCTCAAGGCGACAAACAACAATGTAGTAGCTGTCAGGCTGCAGGCCCCATTCGTTGATCAGCATCTCGCTCGGCATTTCAGGGGGGGGTACTGCGCCGTAAGCGATCGTAGAGATCTTTCTCACTCCGAGATATCGGTCGCGCAAATACGCGGCAATCGACGCTGCATCGGCAATGACCCGTGATGCGAACAGGACACTCAGCGCTTCAGCGAATGCAAGATAGGTTCGTTGAGGCCAATTGAATTTCGTCCGTTTCCATTCGATCCCGTCGGTGTTAACCCATACGTCTGAGCCGAAAAGGCGCGGGACCCATGCTGCAAATGCGCCACCGAGACCGAGCATATAAACTACATCGAATCCGCGCGACGCCACACAGAAGCATCGTGCGTCCCAGAACATCTCAGAATATTTTCCGAGTTTCGGGAATTTCACGAACTTCAGTGTTACCCCTCGATAGGTCTCATCGCTTTTAGGCGAGGGAGCGGGGCAAAACACGGTGACGTTCACTCCGTGTTCGAGGAGCCTGGTTGCCAATTCCTCTGCAAACGTTTCAAATCCGCCATAACGCGCTGGGATGCCCCGCGTTCCCAGAATGGCCAGTCTGATCAAGACGATCTCCTCGTCCTTTCTTCGTTCTCGAGCGCCGCAAGAACTGAATGGGGATTGCTTCGTGGACGTGTTCCTTATGAGAACGGCAGTGTAAGCTTTATTGTATTCGCTGATTTGAGATCAAATCGAATGACGTTCACTGCATCGATACCCACACCGCCCGGCCATCATAACGCATCGTCCGCTGCGCAAGCCGCAGGCGGCACGATGCCCGATGTTTTTACCATCGATGTCGAAGATTGGTTTCATATCATGGAGGTCACGGGCACGCCCGAACTCGCTTCCTGGGATGCGCTTCCCAGTCGGATTGAAGCGAACTTGCGGGCCCTGCTGGAGCTTCTTGGCGAGTGCAATGTCAAAGCCACGTGTTTTGTTCTGGGTTGGGTCGCGAGACGGTTTCCTCATTTATTGCGTGAGGCCGCGGAACTCGGTCACGATATTGCCAGTCACGGCTACAGTCATCAAATCGTACACGGTCTCTCCCCCGCACAATTTCGAGAGGATATCCGATCCGCGAAAGCTGCCATCGAAGATGCCACCGGTCACCGCGTGAAGGGCTACCGAGCTCCGGGATTCTCGATCACCCGGGATACGCCCTGGGCATTCGATGAAATCATCGGGGCCGGATACCTTTATGACAGCTCAGTTTTTCCTGCCGCTCACGGGCATGGAGGAATGCCGGGGGCCCCGCGTCATCCGTACTATGTCCGTTCCGACGCCGGACAATTGATCGAATTTCCCGTTAGCATTTCAGACACGCCGTTCGGGCCGCAGTGTTTTTTCGGTGGCGGCTATCTGCGCCTGATTCCGCTATGGCTGGTGATGGCGATGGCGGAACATGTTCGAAACGATGGACGAGGCGTCGTTTGGTACATCCACCCGCGTGAGATCGATCCAAGCCACCCGCGGCTGCAAATGTCGCTGAAACGGCGCTTCCGTTCGTACATAAACCTGCAGGGAACGGCCGGGAAACTTAGGGCGATACTTCTGAATAACAGCTTTGCCACATTCGATGAACTGACTTCGCGCATGTCCGAATCCGCGTTGGCCGAAACTTAGAGACGTGGGCGGGTCAGCTTGGAAGCAGTGCGGAAAGTTGCGAAACACTCGTCGAGCCTGCAATTGTCTCCATATCCAACACCACGCCGAATCGTTCCTGAAAAGCCAGGCAGATGTTCAATTGCCCCAGTGAATCCCAGCCCGGCAAAGTCTCCATCGACGCGTCTGCACCCACCGAGCCTTCCGGAAGGCTCAAGACAGAGGCGATCAAAGCCGCAACCAATGCTGTGTTTGTGGTTGTCATGCAATTATCTTCTCATAAGTTTTGCAGCCGTCAGTCTCTTCATGGAGGAGTGTAAAGCCATGGGAATCGTAAAAAGTGGTGACCTGCTGATTCTTGAGTGTCGGAATGAATTCAGCCACGATCTTCTGAGAGCCTCGAGCCCGAAATAGATCGAAAACTTTGTCGAGAATCCGGTCCTCCACCTTGCGACCGATGACCCGACAGCTCATCAGAAGCGAATCGATTCTGGATTCCGCAAAGTTCAGAATCGCCAGACCCACAGCCCCCTCAGAGCCAAAGCGGTCCGTGTAGTCCATCAAAACCACGGCATGGTCGGGGCTGTCCAGAAAGCGTTGGACGTCAGGGATCTGATAGCGTCGCGTTGTCAGGTTGAATTGATTTGTTTTTTGGGTCATTTGCGCGATTCGATTGATCTGCTCTACGGGGTCGGCGTGAAACACGCATTCAATTTGCAGGCTCTCGAGAAAAGAATCGAAGTCGAGTGAGCGGTATAATTCCCGACGCTCTTCGTTCACTTTGTATTGCGTTGTCTTGTTCTGATCTTCCGCGGTCAGCGTGTACTTTCCAAACCAGGCGGGCACGATTTCGCGCAGGAACCACGAGGGCAGATTCTCGACACGAGCTGGGAATTCGGGGACTGATATACCGGGCAGAGCCGTGCGGATCAGTTCTCGTTCCACCGGATTGTCATCAATGAAAAGGAAGCTGTCGACCCCCAGGTTCAAGGTCTCGGCGATGTTCAGAATGTTTTGCGGCTTGGGATCCCAGTTTGCACGGATGCACGCGAAGTCTTCGCGTCGCAAAATCATCATCGAATTCCGCTCAAATACCTCATCCAGATCGCCTGGATTATTCTTGCTGCAGATCGCCAGGAGCACGCCCGCGCGTTTCATTGCCTTGAGCGCGCGCTGAAAATCCCGGTAACAGCGTCCCACTCCATCTTCAGACAGCGCGATCCCGAGTGGTCCTGTCTCTCCCAGGATGCCGCCCCAGATCGTATTATCGAGGTCGAGGATCAAAGCCTTCCGGGCGCTGTGTGCGTATGCGTCGGCTGCCTGATGCAACAGGGTCGCGAGTGAGCGGAACATCTGATTGCTGTAGCGAATTCGCCCGAGATACCAGAACGCTTCCGATAGCAGCGCATCTTCCCCATGCCTCCGAAACAGCAGTTCGGTATCGACGAGCAACAGATTGGGGTTGGCCCGCGCAATCGCAATAAGCCGTTCGTTGAACTGGGATTCGACTGACCTGAGAGACATCGGATGTTGAAGATCGGCGAAGTTGAGCCAGCGCCCGGTTCCAAAAGAGAAGGTATTGGCTATAACCAACTTCTCGGTATGTGCGGCGCAGAATGAGGCGAGGGCAGTCAGGAACGATTCACATTGCACCGGTGGCCCGACGCCATACAATGCGTCGCCCATCATCGTGTCGCTGTCAAATAGGCAAAGAGTGCGGTCGAATTCTGCGGAAGCCGCCGGCGATGCAGGATTGGAAAGGTCGAGAAGGATGCTATTGAACTCCCCGCACGACACATCCCATGGTTTCAGAAACGCCACCAAGGGTTGCATATTGATATTACTAAGAAGCAACGTCCGCATTTGTTCTCCAGGGCTTGGCCTTTGACAGTAGCTGCCGGCATTGCCGCGTCAGATTACATCGCTGTCCCCGAGTGCCACATAGAAAGTGTCACGGCTTATTTCGAGACCCTGCGGAGTAATCCACTGCGCGTAGACGGTTGTCTTGCGCGGAAGATAGCGCGAAGGAACTGCGAAAAATGGAATCGCTCTTGACGCGCATAGTGGTCCCCAGCCTGTGTTTCCCAGGATCATCGCCATCTCCGCGCCTTCCTTCGATGCCTGAGAAACATTCGCGAGAGAGACGGTTCGCCATGCAGCCACTTTTAATTCTGGTCGCCCGAAGGCATCGACGATAAACAAGCAATCTATTCCATCATAAACAGCTCGACGAGTAACAAAATATCCGCACAGTGTTCCCTTTTCGCGGATGAAGAGCACCTTATATCGAAAAACCGGGCTTCGCCGATAGCGCCACTCAAGAAACTCCGTAGATCGAAGTCCGATAACGCGATCTCCCCAGTCGGCCGAAAGCATCTGCTCCAATTCGGAGGTTTTGGGCCACTCCGTCTCAATTTGGACATCGCCCAAACGGCTACCGAGCCAGGTCGTGGTGCCGATGAGCAATCGCCATGGCAAATCCACGATGGGCGCAAGTGGTCCACTGCGAAATTTGCCTGACTTTTGAAGCACCGCAGCCGGTCGCAGGGGAGCAACTGCCACATCCAGATCAAAATATCCGTGCATTTTTACAAAGTTCTCCCATACCGCCGCTCCCGCCGCGTTCGGAGCCATGATCAAGAGGAAGTCGAATCCGGGAAGTTGTTTTAACCCGACGACAAGCTGAAATAGCGATTCCATACCCCGCACATTCGGATGGACAAGGAAATCCACGATATGCGCGGCCTTATAGCATTTCCGCCGGTGCACAAACTGGCGCGTGAGCGCGACCATGCGGGCGACCAGTTGGCCATGTTTATATAAATGGATTCCGACGGATGGTCCTTGAGGGTTCTCGATGAATTTCCATCGCAGGTGACTCGCTTGCGATACGGCAGCTTCATCGCCATATTCGACGCGTGATAGCCGCGCATACGGCTCGATATGCTCCTCACCGATCTGCTCGATCCGTAACTCAAGATCCATGTCTTGATATCCTCGTGCGTCCGGGGTTTCTCAGGATTCGTCCGGGGACAACCTCAGCGAAGCCGCTCAAAATCATGCGAGTCGCATGCGTCAAAGGGCACGACGCCGGCAACGTGGAGGGGGTTGAGCATTCCAGAATTTGCTTCTTAAGTATACATTTGCGGTCAATGCCGGGAGGCGCTTCGAGGGACCGTTCCTCAGCTTACGTGAACGATGGGGCGATGCCGGATGTCAGGGACGGCCTTGCGCAAAACTTCGTGCGTGATGGGAGCCACGTCTCCTTCGCCGAGGAACAGGAAGCGAAAAATGTTCGCGACGGGGTTCCCCTCTTTCCATTTGAAATAAATATGAGGAACGCGCCCTGTGGTCCGTTCAACATGGATCAGGAAAGCCGCAATGGAGTTGGCCACGATTGGGCTGCGTGCATGGAGGATACAGTGGTGGCCAAGTGTTTTCCCCTCGACGGAAAGCTGCTGATCGAATTCCGACGCGTCGGTGCGCTCCACCTCCAGAAAGACAATCTTGGCATCCGTTGGAAGGCCATGGATCAATCGAACGAGGCGGCTAAGCCGGTCAAGGTCCTCCGAAGTGGCGTGCCTGGGCTTTCGAGGGATGACGCGGATGACTTGATGGCGGGCACTCTCGATAATGCTGGAGGCGTCTTTCGAAAGATGAACGGCCGTAATGCGCAACTCTGTCGACCGTGTGGCTCGCGAGATAAATGAAACAAGAAGAATCGTGAAGATGAAGAAGCAGGAGATTTTTAAACCTTCCGGGCGCTCCCAAATATTAATGGCCGTGGTGTAAATGAAGACCAGTGTCACAAGAGAATAGGGCCATCGCGCCCGATCCCGCCACACAGACAGCGTTACGGCGCATGCCGCCGACGTGATGAGGACGAGAACGCCAGTGGCATAGGCTCCCCCCTGGGCATCGACGCTGGCGTGGAACCGCACAGTGACGAAGAAAGCAACGCCAGTGAAAACCAGCACCAGCGGCCTTGACGCGCGCGCCCACTCAGGGGCCATGCCAAAGCGCGGCAGGTAGCGAGGAATCAGATTTAATAGACCCGCCATGGCAGACGCGCCGGCAAAAGCAAGAATCAGAATGGTGCTGATGTCATAAAGAGATCCGAAGACGCTCCCAAAATAGCGATGGGCCAGAAAGGCGAGAGCGCGGCCGTTGGCCTCTCCGCCCTCAAGAAAGGCTTGAGGTGGGATCAAAATTGTGGTAACGAAGCTCGTCGCGATCAGGAAGATGCTCATGACGCCTGCCGCGCAGGCGAGAAGTTTTTTAGTATTCCTGATTCGTTCAGCCAAATTCGCCCCCGAAATCAAAGGCATGACGGCGACTCCTGTCTCGAATCCCGATAGTCCCAACGCCAACCTGGGGAAGAGGAGAAGGCATAGGCCGATCATTGAGAGCGGGTTGGAGTGCTGTGCGAACAAGGCCGTCTTCCAGCTCGAGAGGAGTACGGGGTGGCGGAAAACCTCGAGGAGCGCCCGTGTAGTTACGATGGCGTTCAAGAATAGGTATGCGGCGACCAACACAACTGCAATGCCGATTGCCTCTCGAAAGCCTTTTAGAAAGACGGCTCCCAGTGCAGCCAGCATCAATAACGTCACCGTCATTTGCCCGGTCAGCCAGCTTGGGGCAAATGGGTTGTGGACGAAGTGCGCCGCGGCATCAGCGGCCGAAAGCGTCATGGTGATCATGAAGTCGGTGGTTGCGAATCCGAGCAGCACGAGAACGAAGAGTTTCCCGCTCCACTGAGGAAAGAGCCGCTCCAACATCGCGATGCTGCCTTGCCCGTTGGGACTGGCCTGGGCGACGCGCCGATACACCGGGAGCGCCGCAAACAAGGTCACCAACACCAAGACAAGAGTGGCCAGTGGCGAGAGAACGCCCGCGGCGAGAAACGCAATTCCCGGTTGGTAACCCAAAGTGGAGAAGTAGTCCACTCCCGTAAGGCACATGACACGCCACCACGGGTGAACCGACTCCGGGCTGCCGTGCGCTCCTTTGGGCAGCTTCTGATCCGCCAACAGCCAATTCGCTAGAGCGGTCTTGGTCATCGAGTTCAGTCACCTGTCCCAAAAACAATTCAAGTTAGTTGGATGCTTTGCTTTCCAACTACTCAAATGAAAGCCGCTTAATTTAGAGGCCAGGTAACAGGGTAGACCGAGGCATATTTATTTTTCCCTGGGGGAGAATCGGTAGGAAGAGTCATGTCTTTATAGTTCGTTCGCCGACAGCCTTATTTGTTTGAAGTCGCGAGACCAGGCCTCGAATTAACTCTTGAGTCTTTTTATCGACGAACAAGAACTCCACCCCCAGGCCCTTTCCGGGCTGGACATTCATGACGCGTGCCGGGGTGCGATAGTGGCTGCCGTTGATCGTGAATCGGAGGTCGATCCTGGCGAGGCATTCCACAAGCAGGCGGGCCCTTGTTTCCACGAAGCATCCGGTTTCGCTCAGGTCCCGAATCTCTCCACGAAAGAGCGATTTGGGATGAAGAACGATGCCTTCCGCGAACCCGTTGCAAGGGTACCGCTTACGGAGCCTGCGCTCGATTCCTGCGTGGCCCTTCGTTGATGCGGCTTCTGCGAGCTGTGGCTCCGTTGTATTTGGAATTTCCAGAAGACTCCCCACGAGGTCTGCCACCCTGCTGCTATCATCGGCAGCGTCGCATGATTCTTCATCATCAATCAGCCCGATTGAAGACTGACTCCATTCCCGCCGAACCCGCAGCCAAACAGCCTAGAGCCGCTTGATAAAGGAGAGCGCTTCTTTCAATTGTGGAAACTGTTGTTCTTCCGCCTTGAATTCGCGGGAGTGCACGCAGCGGCGGAGTCCCCGCATTCTGACGGGATGCTTCAGATGCAGCATCTCGTGATAGAGGAGGTATTCGACGGCATAGCGCGGGCTCGACGGCCGATCGAAGACGCGGCTCACGACGATGGTGTTGTGTGTGGCGTCATAGTGGCCAAGAGATCGCTTGGCCATCCCCTCACTCCAGGTGAGGTCGGGCCGACCCAGCAGCCCCCCGAAGAACCGCATATTCAGTGTGTCAAAAACCTCTTCAAGGTTGTAGAAGCGGCCTTCGGGACCGGAATAGCGCTTGGTGCCCCTCGCGTGGCGGATGAGTTCGGTCTGCCGGGTTACGGCTGCGCTTGAGGCAAATCGCTTGAAACGGACGTTGTGCCCCGCGTCGATCGGCTTGCGATAGAGCTTGGCGAGCAAAATATGCGCAATTGCGTGCAGTACGCTCTGCGGTGCACCTTCCAACAGGTCCGACAAGCTTACCAGTATCCTGCCTTCGCGCAGACGGATGGTCGTATTCAGCGACGTGAATCGACGCAAGCGCACAAGGATGGCCGGCATCGGCGCTCGAGGACGCAACGCCCGGTACTCCTCCTGAAAGATGGGAACAAAATCGGCGGCCACCAAGTACAGCTTACAGTGTTCAATCGCCGGTTTGCAGCATCCGGTTGCTGCGCGCCTACCGCCCATCGATGTTGTCGCGTCTATCGGCTGCTACGTACTGCAGTTGAATTTACTGCGGCTCCGCGCGATCTTGGCCTCGCTGATCCTTGTGGAGATTGAAGTAGTCGGTCTGCTCGGTCAGCATTTGCTTCGCCTGGTCAGCGAGATCTTGACCGCTGTCGATGGCTTCTTTCAGGGAGAGTTCGAAGCCGGATTCGGCGGGAAGGTCGTGCAAGGTCCCAAGCCAGTGCACTGAAGAATCGCTCACCACCTTGAGGGATTTGCGCATATCTGCCTTGCGGTCGCCATATTGATCGAGATTCGAGCCAAGCTCATCCATCAACGCGGTTAGATTCTGCAACTCGTTGTCAAGATGGTACACGCGTGCTGAGGAGTGGGCTCTCTTGGTGAGTCCGGCGATGGTCTCCACGTGATCGTCAATGAACTTTGCGTAAAGCTTTACGCGCGCGTCCGGGTCAATCCCTGCTTCCCGAATCTGCTCGATCTCAGCCGGAGTCAGCGTCTGGCGCTGCTCCTTCTGAGCCAGCAACGAGCCAGCGGAGAGCAGGGAAGTGAGAACCAGAATCGACCAACGGAACATCGCGAAACTCCCGACGGGTCTCATTCAATCACAAACGGGCTGGTCAGGAAAGGGGCGGGCGCCTCTTTGGCGGGCGGCTACCGATTCGTATCCAGCATGAGCGCCGCGGGAGGGCTACTTTTTGAAGACCTGCATCATCGCTTCGTTGTCGGCCTGGTTTACCTGGGCGAGGGTTTGTTCCAGCAGGGGGCGCGTTTCGTAGTCGCTGGCGTGCAGCATCTCATTGAGGCGGAAGGCGGTGTGGCGGAGCAGGATCTCAGCATTCTTCAGCCGCTTGTCATTGCCGCCACCGAACGAAAGATGCAGTTTATGCGCAAGCAATTGCACGCGCTGCAGCAGCGCATTACCCTTCTGCACATCTCCCGCGGAGTATTGGCGAAGGCTGAATTCCGTCATCTGATGGATCAGTTCGGCGTAGAGATAGCACTGCTCGCGCGGCGGTGCCTGCTCGACTTTGATTTCGAGCGCAGCGATTGTGTCCGGATCGGGAGCTTTTTCGTCAGGTGAAAAAGCGCCAGCCGGAATTGCAATAACCGGAGTGAGGATGAGAATCGTCAACGCCTTCTGGTACCGCATGAGGAACCTCCGCTACTGCGGAACTCGAGCGGTTCAAGGGGGAACCGCTCTACCCCAGGCCGTGACTATAGGAGCTCTTTGTGGACATCTGCAATGTAATATCCTGCCACCCGGAGACTATTTGCCCCAGCTCACTCCACTGGACAATACTCGTCCAATTCATTCCGAACATTGTAGCTCGAATCTATGGTTTCCGTTCGAGCAATTGCAGACGTTGCCGCGCTTGCCACTCCTGATCGGGGAATTTGCCAGCGGCGGCGTCCAGAAAGTGGTGGTAATACGTGATCGCCGCCGCCTTCTCGTGCAATGAATCGTAGGATGTTGCCCAGAGAAAGTAAGTCGATGGCAGTTCTGGAAGGTACTTTGACCGCATCGTAAGAGCGTGTAGTGTGATAGCAGGTTGGCCTGTCTTCATGGCGGCAAACGCCAGCCCGCTCCATGCATCTCCGTTGGCGGCATCAATTCTTGTCGCCTTGTCGAAGGTGCTGAGGGCCTCGGCATATTTCAGCTGCCTTATTAGATTCTGCCCGTGCGCAAGCAGCAGCCCCGGATCGTCTGGCTCGTTGGCAAGCAAGCCGATATAGAGTCTGTCGGACCCCGCAACGTCGCCCGCCTGCGCCATCACATCCGCCAACATGCGGGTGATTGCCGGGTCCTTGGGATGCGCGTCGTGCAACTTCTGCAACAAGGGCAGCGCCTCAGCCTTATCTTGCGCGGCGAGGTCGGTGGCCAATTCGGCGTTCAGCGTGGGATCGTCGGGCGCTTGCTGCAGCGCCGCACGCAGCAGCGACTCTGCCTCAGGGTATTTCTCTTGCGTTATCAGCAGATGTGCGAGGCCGGCGTTTGCCTGAGCGGACTTCGGGTCCTTCAAAAGAAGGCGGCGATAGGCAGCTTCCGCCGCTTCATCCTGTCCTTCCGATTCGGCGAGACTGGCCGCGAGAAGCGTATCGGCCGGCGTTTCCGGCGTCAGTTTGAGCGCTTCGAGAAGATCGTCGGAGGCCTGGGTCGCATCCCCCACTTTGCCCGGACCCGGCTTGTCAATTTCAGCCAGCGCTCGCCATGCACGTGCCTTCAGCGCGGGCCCGGCTTCGCCAGGATCCAATGTCGTGGCGGCAGCCAGTTCGGGGCGCGCATCGGCCAGGTTGTTCTGTCGCGCCAGCAAGAGGCCCAGGGAAAGATGTGCCTCAAAAGACCTCGGGTCAACCAACGTCGCCCGGCGATAGAGATTCGCGGCATCCTCCAGGCGGTTTTGGGCATCCGCCACGTAGCCGGCGTCGAAAAGCGCACGCGCGTCCGATGAGTGAGTTGTAAGCCACGCCTCCAACTTTGCCTCGGCGGCTTTCCAGTCGGATTTGACGATAGCTGCCTCAGCTTCTGCTACGGGTGGGGCGAGCGGCTCAGCGGCATCGACTTTCGCTTCTGCGGTAGTGGGCGAATTCTCTCTGGGACGATTCTCCCCAGGGCTCTGGGCGAAGCTGGTCGCGGACGCAAGGAGAAGGACGAAGAAGACCGGACGAAGCACGAATTACCTCAATCTCATTTTAATTGGCCTCTGACAATTGGACGCAGGTCACATCGCTGCCAGCAGAATCGAACGGGTTTGCAATACATCTTCGATCCAAGCAGGTGGCATCCAACCGGCCTGGAGGGAAAAAATGCCAAATACACCGAACCCGATTCCCGAAAACAAGCCGATCCCAGGAAGTAAGCCCTTTCCCGCAAACAAACCTGACATACCGAATGTGGATATTTCGGAGGACTCTTCGCACGACGCCCATGAGAGGTTAGAGCACGAGGCCGACAACGCCGCTCACAAGGCGGCCAAGACGGAACAGGAGTATGACCAGCAGCATTCCACTATCTCAAAATGAGTGAAGTAGATAAATAGTTTCATCCTGAGTGGCCGCGTCGCATCGCGCTTTTTTCAGGTTCGACGCGCGTCGCCTCAGGTTACTAGCAGAGTATTACTAAAAGCCAGCAATCTAAACCGAAAGACTACTAGCTAAGCGCACCTAAAGTGGAATTGTCTCGCGCAACTGTTTCGTCTTTACTAGCATCTAGTATGAAGCAGCAAAGATTCATTGGGTCCCCAATAGCACAAAACTGGGAGCGAATCCCATTTGAGGTAAGACTATGCCACTGAATGCAATGCAGTATTTTCCTCTTGGTTCTGCTTATCTATGTCAAGATTGCAACTGCATCGGGAACTGTGCAAAACAGTGTCCCGCCTGCGCTTCGACTGCCTTAATGGGGCTGGCCATTGTGCTTGACCGCGCGTGTGAGGAGCATCTGCAGACGCAGCCGGTCTACTCGTGGCCTCCGGCGATGGCGGCCTGAGTTCCAATTTTGTTCTATTGCTTCAATTAGAAGGCAGCGCCTCGCGCGAAAAATGCCGGTGGTGGCGCGGCTCGTGCAAAAGAGGATTCGTCATTGAGCACGGCTCCTGGCAACTTCTATTGCCTGGTGAGCTGCCGATTCCATTCGCTTCGGTTGCGGACCTCTTGCCAGGCGACCGACGCGTCCGAGCGGTCGGCCGCGCGCCCTATAATAAAGAATGGCTGTTTGCGTCCTGACCCTCTCTGAGGGGGCAGGGATGCGGCCCAGAGACTTTCCCGGTGCATACCGATTGAATCCTTTGAACGATGCCATCATCATCCGCGGTGCGCGGACACATAATCTAAAGAACATCTCTTGCGAGATTCCCCACGGCAAGCTGACGGTAGTCAGCGGTGTGTCGGGGTCCGGCAAGAGCTCGTTAGCCTTCGACACCATTTATGCCGAAGGGCAGCGGCGCTATGTCGAATCGCTTTCGGCGTATGCCCGTCAGTTTCTTGAGCGAATCGAAAAGCCCGACGTGGACGAAATCGATGGGCTTGCCCCTGCCATCGCCATCAAGCAGAAGAACACCACGCGCAACCCGCGCTCGACCGTTGCCACGGCGACAGAAATCTACGATTATTTGCGCTTGTTGTATGCGCGCTGTGGCGAGGTGCATTGCATCTATTGCGACGGCCTCGTAAAGCGCGATTCCATCGACGAAGTGGCTGAGGCAATCCTTTCGCTGGGCGAGGGAATACGGCTGAATGCATTGTTTCCGGTGCGCCAACATGCGTCAGCGGCCGAGCCGGCTCAGATGGCAACACGGCGAGCGACCAAAGCTGCGGCGGCCAAGACCGCAGTGAAGAATCCCAAATCAGCTTCGGACTCTCCGCTGACTGAGGCTCTGAGAGCTCGCTTGGTAGAGCTACGCGCCGCGGGATTCAACCGGCTCTATCAACGTGGAAATATCTTTGAGTTCTCCACGCCGGAGTCACTGCTGGACCTCGACTTCACGCTTCCCGTTTTTGTCCTCCTCGACAGAATTGTTGTCAGTGCTGACAATCGGGCCCGCATCGTGGATGCAGCGGAGATTGCCTATCGCGAGGCAGGCGAGGTCATCTTCGAAGAAGTCCCTCGTGAAGAAAGGGCGGAGCGCGCCCGGCACCGCTTCTCCGGCGAATTTGAATGCACAAGCTGCCATCGTCCGGGCAAAGAGCCCGAGCCGCGGCTATTCAGCTTCAACAATCCTTTCGGCGCCTGCCCTCGCTGTCAGGGATTTGGCAATACGGTGGACTACGATCTGAACCTCGTGATCCCTGACAAGGGACTGAGCCTGAACGACGGTGCAATCGACCCGTGGGAGCGGCCCAAATACCGCTCGTGGTTCACTGATTTGCGCAAGCAGGCTGCAGAGTTGGGTGTCCCCCTGGACGTGCCCTGGCGGGATCTGCCCGAAGCAGCACGCGAAACGGTGCTGCGAGGCAAGGGCAGCTTCGTCGGTGTCCACGGCTTCTTCGCGCAAATGGAGCGCAAGAAATACAAACTCCATGTGCGCGTCATGCTCAGCAAGTATCGCGGTTACGCGGAGTGCCCAGATTGTCGCGGCCAGCGTCTTCGTGCCGAAGCCCGTTCGGTGCGGCTGAATGGTTTGAACATCTGCCAGGCAACGGCTCTGACCATCGCGAAGGCCAACGAATTTTTTGCCGCGTTGAAACTGAGCCCGATGCAAGAGGAGATTGCCGGACCGATTTTGCACGAGGTGCGGCAGCGTCTGAGCTTTCTTGACGCGGTCGGCCTCGAATATCTGACGCTGGACCGGCTCGCTTCCACGCTGTCCGGCGGCGAAGCGCAGCGCATTCAGCTTGCCACCTCGCTCGGTTCGCGGTTGGTGGGCGCACTCTATGTGCTGGATGAGCCTTCCATCGGCCTGCACACACGCGACACAGAACGGCTGATTCACATCCTTCAGGAACTGCGGGATTTGGGAAACACCATCATCGTCGTGGAGCACGATGCCGATGTGCTGCGCTCTGCCGATCACTTGCTGGACCTCGGCCCGGGGGCTGGCGAATTCGGCGGCAAGCTGCTGGCCGAGGGCGTGCTGGCGGAAATTGAAGCTAATCCGCAATCGCTGACCGGCCGTTATTTGTCAGGGCAGATTTCGATTCCAGTGCCCACGCGCCGCCGCACACCGGGAAGGGAACGGCTGGTGCTGCGCGGAGCGGAAGCAAACAATCTGCATGGACTCAACGTGGAGATTCCGCTGGGGATGCTGGTGGCGATCACCGGCGTATCGGGGTCGGGAAAATCTACGTTGGTGCACCAGGTGCTTTATCGAGCGATAGCGCGGGCATTGGGCCAGACTGACGGCGGCGACCCCACGGGGTCTTTCACTTCTTTGTCCGGCGCCGAGCGACTCAACGATGTGGTACTGGTGGATCAGACGCCGATCGGGCGAACCCCGCGGTCGAATCCGATTACTTACATCAAGGGCTTCGACCTGGTACGCGAATTGTTCGCCGCGCAGCCTGAGGCCAAGCGGCTATCGCTTACGCCGGGACATTTTTCATTCAATGTGCCGGGCGGCCGTTGCAACACCTGCGAAGGCGATGGCACCGTGACGGTAGAGATGCAGTTTCTTGCCGACGTCGAACTGCCATGCGAAGACTGTAACGGCACACGCTACCAAGCCAGAATCCTTGAAGTGCAGTACAAGGGCAAGAACATCCACGACGTGCTGCAGATGACAGTGAAGGAAGCGCTTCGCTTCTTTGCCGGTCAGACACGCCTGCTTGAAAAATTGGCCGTTCTGGATGAGGTTGGTCTTGGGTATCTTCGGTTGGGACAGTCTGCGACGACTCTCTCGGGCGGCGAAGCGCAGCGCGTCAAGTTGGCCGCTCATCTTGCGCAGGTGCGCTCGGCCAACGCAAATGCCAAGCCTTCGCAGGCCAGCCGCGTGCTCTATATTCTGGATGAGCCGACAACCGGGCTGCACTTTGATGATGTGTCGAAGCTGCTGACGGCGTTCCGCAAGCTGATCGACGGCGGCGGGTCGTTGATCGTGATCGAGCACAATCTGGACGTGATCAAAAGCGCCGATTGGGTAATCGATCTTGGACCGGAAGGCGGCGAAGGCGGCGGCAAAATCGTGGCCGAAGGCACACCTGAAGAGATTGCTGCGAGCCTGCATTCGCACACGGGAAAATGGCTCGCGCAGGTGTTGTAATGCGCTCTATCTAAAGAAAACACTGATTGAACCTGCGCTTAAGCGACCTCCAGCTTCCCGTCCCGCAGCCGTGTGATTCCCAGCGGATTCGCGTCCTGCAGTTCCGGCGGCAGCATCGCCTGCGGGAATCCCTGGAAGCAGACAGGTCGCGCAAAGCGATAGATTGCCAGGCTACCGACCGAAGTGAAGCGCGGATCCGACGTTGCCGGATAGGGTCCGCCGTGGACCATGGCGTGGCAGACTTCAACTCCGGTGGGGAAGCCATTGAAGATGAGCCGGCCCGCCTTCTGCTCGAGGAGTTGAATCAACTCGCGGTTCGCTGCGAGGTCTTCGTCATCGCCAAGCAGAGTTGCCGTCAGGTGGCCTTCTAAGGCTGCGGCCGCGCGAAGATAGTCCAGTGTGCCGTTGCAATGTACAAGCAGCGTATCGGGGCCAAAGATTTCATCGGCCAGCGACGGGTTCGCGAGCAGGTCGTCGACGCTGGCTTCGAAAAGCTTGGCGCGTACGGAGAACTCTGATGTGTTCTCCGCTTCGCGCGCATGCGAAGAAAGCCTCACCTGTGACTCGCGAGCCTGCGTCGCGCGAGAATACTCGCGGGCTATTCCTGCCGTGAGCAGCGCCGAAGGGCCCGAGCCCTCAATGTGAGCGTTCAGCTCCTCGATAAAATCCGAAGCCCCATCCGAATCGGGAACCAGCACGATGCCCGGCTTGGTGCAGAACTGACCTGCGCCCAGCGTGAACGATCCAAAGAGCCCCTTCGCCAGCGTTCCCGCCCCTTTCCGCAGCGCCCCGGGCAGCACAAACACGGGGTTGCCGCTCGACATTTCAGTGAAACATGGGATTGGATCGGGACGAGCGGCTGCCAGATCCATCAATGCGCGGCCTCCGCGCAGCGAACCGGTAAAGGCGACGGCGCGGATGAGCGGATGTTTGACCAGCTTCGAGCCGACCTCAAGCCCGCTGTCAAACAGCAGCGAGAAGACGCCGGGATGTAGCCCCTCGGAGGCGACTGCTTCCGCGATAATCTGCGCAGCTAATTCGCCGGTTCCAGGATGCGCGGGATGTGCCTTGACGACCACGGGACAGCCTGCGGCCAGCGCAGAAGCCGTGTCGCCACCGGCCACTGAGAAGGCCAGGGGGAAGTTGCTTGCTCCAAAAACTGCCACAGGGCCAAGCGGGCGCAGCATGGAGCGGATGTCGGGGCGTGGGAGCGGCTGCCGGTCGGGGAGCGCAGGATCGATGCGGGCATTTACCCACGAGCCTTCTTCGACCACGCTGGCGAAAAGGCGTAATTGACCGGCGGTGCGGCTCACTTCGCCAAGCAGACGCGGCATGGGCAACGCGGTTTCGAGGTGTGCGCGCTCCGCCAGTGCATCACGGTGAAGCTCAAAGACATCCGCGGCACGGCGCAGGAAGGCGGCGCGCGCCTTGCCGCTGGTTATGCGAGTAGGCGGCAAAGGCCTGCGAAGCAAGCTGGACAGCCTCGTCCACTTCGGCGGCTGTCGCGGAGTAGTAAATGGGGTCAAGCGCGACGCCGCTCTGCGGATTCATCGCGTGAAAGCCTGTGCCGTCGCGTGAGCCGCGTCGACCACCAATAAAGGATTGTCCGGTCAGTTCCATAGTCACTATGGATTATCCCGCATTCGGCGTCGTGGCACGATGGCCGGAATTATTCAGCGATCACGGGATTGGTCAGGGCACCCAGACCCTCGACGGTGACCGTCACGGTTTCTCCGGGTTTGAGCCAGCGTTTTGGCGTGCGCCCCAAGCCCACGCCGGGCGGCGTTCCCGTGGAAACAATGTCACCTGGCAGCAAGGGAGTGATCGACGAGAGATATTCAACCAACTCCGGAACCTTGAAGACCAGTTCACTGGTATTCGAGTTCTGCAGCACCTCACCGTCTATCGTGAGTCCAATTGCGAGCTTGTGCGGATCGATGATTTCATCGGCGCTGACGACCATCGGGCCTAGCGGGCAAAAGGTCGGGAAGCTCTTGCTCATCGACCATTGCGTAGACGCGAATTGCACATCGCGTGCGCTCACGTCGTTCACGATTGTGTAGCCATAGACATGCTCGCGCCATGCGGACGCAGGGATGCGGTACCCGCCCTTTCCAATCACGAAGGCCATTTCTGCTTCATAGTCCGGTTGAGTGGAATTCTTAGGCAGCACGATGGGATCGCCGGGGCCGATAATTGCGGTGGTCAGCTTGAAAAACACTACAGGCGTTGTCGGTATCGCCATACCGGATTCCTTGGCGTGGTCGCGATAATTCAGGCCGATGGCAAAGACCCGCGGCGCATTGGAAAGTGGTGCGTGCAGGCGGACGTCGCTGATTGGATAAACGGGATAGGCGCCGATGTGACCGGACGCATCGAATCTGCCGGAGATGACGGCAAGGGTATCTTCATAGCCCGCGACTGACAAATCGGCGACAAGGGTGCCATCTTCGATGAGCGAGCCGGGCCGGACACGGCCGTCGGAACTGGAAAACGAAACAAGCTTCATACAATGCTCCGGTTTGGTTTTTTCAGGTTATACCTGGCAGACTTCAGGCCGCAGTCCATCCGCCGTCGATGTTGAAGAGAGCGCCGTTGACGAAGGCGGCCTCATCAGAAGCGAGATACCGGACCATCGAAGCGATTTCCTCGGGCTGTCCAAGGCGGCCGATGGGCTGGCGTGCACGCAGTTCGGCGCGCGTCTCTTCCTTGTTGTGCTTGTGGAACTTTTCAAGATACCCCTCGACGAAAGGCGTCTCCACCGTGCCGGGACAGATTGCATTCACACGCAGGGTCTTGGGATATTCGACGGCCAACTGGCGCGTCATGGCGATTACGGCGCCCTTGCTGGTGCAGTAGGCGAAGCGCTGCTTGATTCCGACCTGACCGGCGACGGAGGCGATGTTGACGATGGTTCCGGTCCTTCCGCCTGTATTGTCCGATTGCAGCAGCAACGGCAGAAACCCGCGCGTGACCAGATAAACGGCGCGCACATTGACGTTTATCAGCCTGTCGAAATCTTCCGGCTCAGTTGTCTCAATCGAGCCCACGTGGCCGATTCCGGCGTTGTTTACGAGGATGTCAAGCCGGGACAGGCGCCTTACGGCGGTAGCAATTGATTCGATGCTGGTCACGTCCAGATGAAGGACCTGCGCCAGGGGCAGCGATTCGGCCAATGCTTCAGCCGCGGCTATATTGATATCGGCGATCCAGACAACAGCGCCGGCGCGCACCAGTTCCTTCACCGTCGCTTCGCCGATTCCACTGGCGCCGCCGGTCACCAGGGCATGGCGGCCATCGAGGCGGAAGGGTTGCTTCCGATCGGACCCAAAGGCGGCGTACTTTTCTTGCGCGCTCATGGAAACCTCAACTGTGCTCGATCTTCATTTCGCGTCGGTTCAAGATAGCGACGTGGCATCGTAGGTTAACTCAGTCGCGCCGAATCATCACGATAGCAACGGCATCGGCGCGCGCACTTGCGACAGTACTTTCAAATAGGCGCGTGCCGTTTCAGTGATCGTTTCGGGAAGCCCGTCATCGATCGCAGCCAGGTTAACCAGGTCGCTGCCCACGCCCAGGGCACGGGCTCCGGCGCGAAGAAAGCTTTCCGCGGTCTGTAGGGTCACGCCGCCGGTTGGGATCAGCTTCAATTCGGGGAAAGGCGCGAGCAAGGACTTCAAATAACTGGCGCCGCCCATTGCGGAACAAGGAAAGATTTTCACGTAATCCGCGCCCGCACGCCACGCCGTAATGACTTCGGTGGGGGTGAGCGCCCCCGGAATCGAGAGCTTGCCCAGGGCGTGCGTTGCGGTCACAACTGCCGGGTGAAAGCTAGGGCTGACCACAAACTCTGCCCCTGCTGCGATCGTGGCTTCGGCCTCCTCGGCCGTGGTCACGGTGCCGGAACCAAGAAGAAGCCCTGGATATTCAAGCTTCAGCTCTCGGAGCAAATCAACCGCCCCTGGAACGGTCATCGTGACTTCAACGACGGTGACGCCGCCCGCTATCATGGCCTTTACCACGGCATGCGCTTGCGCTGTTGTCCGCGCTCGCAGAACAGGTATCAGTCCGATTCGCTCGATGGTTTCCTGTGTTGTCTCCGGCATCATCTTCCTCTACCGTGCAATGCGTGCCGAGCCGCCTTTGATGGCTCGTTCAACTTCGGCCAGGGTGGCCATGCTGGTGTCGCCCGCTGTGGTCATGGCCAGCGCGCCGTGAGCGACGCCGCATCGTACTGCCCATTCAATCGGCTTGCCCGCGAGCATTCCGTAGATGAGGCCTGATGCAAAGCTGTCGCCGCCACCCACGCGATCGAGAATGTCGATGTCGCGCTGAGGCACATGAACAATCCGATCCTGATAGAGTGCGATGGCACCCCAGGCGTTGCGGGTTGCGCTGTGCGCGGTCCGCAACGTGCTGGCGATCAGTTTCAGGTTTGGATATGCCGCCGCCACTTCGCGCAACATCTCTTCGTAGCCGGCAATGGGCAATTCCGCAAAATCCTCGCCCACACCTTTGATCTCGACACCCAGCATCGCGGAAAAATCCTCTTCATTGCCGAGCAGCAAGTCGACTTTGCGGACCAGTTCCCGGTTCACTTCCTGGGCCTTCGTTTTGCCACCGATCGATTTCCACAGAGAATCCCGATAATTCAAGTCATATGAAACGGGCGTACCGTGCAGGCGCGCAGCGTCAATTGCTTCTGCCGCCACCTCGGCCGTGGAGGCCGAAAGCGCCGCGAAGATGCCGCCGGTATGCAGCCAGCGCGAGCCATGGGATGAGCCAAAGATTGCCTGCCAGTCGAAATCGCCGGGCCGTACTTGGCTGATCGCGGTGTGGCCGCGGTCACTGCAGCCCGCCGCCGGGCGAACACCGAAGCCACGCTCGACGAAGTTGAGGCCGTTGCGCACCGCGCGGCCAACGCCGTCGTATGGAACCCATTTAAGCAGGGAAGTGTCGACGCCGCCTTGCAGGATGAAGTCTTCGGCCAGTCGGCCGACGGGGTTCTCGGCGAGCGCGGTGGCGATGGCGGTGCGCAAGCTGAAGCAGCGACGGAGGCCACGCGCCACGTTATACTCGCCGCCGCCCTCCCACACCTGAAATTGGCGTGTCGTGTGGATGCGGCCCTCTCCCGGATCGAAGCGCAACATCACTTCACCCAGGCTTACGCAATCCCACCGGCGTGTCGAATCGGGAATCAGAAGCGCGTCCATAAATTCAATAAATCGCTCTCTGACACTCTATCGTATTGGGCCGCACTCGGAGGCCCGCGGCCAGATCACCGGGTAAGTCGTCTCACATGATAGATTTCTTGGGGCAGGCAGGAAGCGCGAGGGGCCGTTTCCAAATACGTGCCGCAGGGCGGCGAAGACGAACCACAGGGGGATTTGTTTCATGAGCGACAGTCTTTTCGATTTGAGCGGCAGGGTCGCCGTGGTGACGGGGGGGACCACCGGACTTGGGCATGCCATTGCATTGGGCCTCGCCGGCGCCGGTGCAGATGTGGTGCCCAGTTCGCGCAGGCAGGATCAGGTGAACAAGGTGGCCGCGGAGATCGAGGCCCTTGGCCGAAAATCCATGCGCGTGGCCAGCGACGTACAAAAGCGCGAATCGCTCCAGTCCCTGCATGATGCGGTGCTCAAGCAGTTCGGCAAGGTGGACATCCTGGTGAACGCGGCTGGCGTTACGCACAAATCGGCAACGCTTGAAGTGGACGAAACTGACTGGTCGCGCGTTATCGATATTAATCTGAACGGTACTTTGCGGGCATGCCAGATCTTCGGGTCCACCATGATGCGGGCGGGGTATGGACGCATCATCAACATTGCGTCCCTTACTTCGTTTGTCGGCTTCTATCGTGTAGCCGCTTATTCCGCGAGCAAAGCAGCGGTGGCCTCGCTGACCAAGGTGCTCGCCATTGAGTTGGCGCAAACCGGCGTCAACGTGAATGCGCTCGCGCCGGGAGTTTTTCCCACGCCGCTGAATGCGTCTTTGATTCAGGGCACACCGCGCGGTGAAGAACTGATTCTGCGCACACCGATGCGTCGATTCGGCGAAGCAAAAGAACTGGCCGGCGCCGCCATTTTTCTCGCGTCGGAGGCAGCTTCGTTCGTCACTGGCGAGATTATCGCTGTCGATGGCGGATTCCTGGCGAGCGGCGTGAACCAATAGCTTTGGATCAGGCTCCATGCGCGGTTGGCAACTAAAATTCTGAAGGGCGACGCGCGAAATGTTGTCGTAAATGTTTGAACTGCTGGAGTGCCTGACGCAATGAAGATTACCAAGGCAAGCGTCATCATCACGTCACCGGGGCGCAACTTTGTCACGCTGAAGATTGAAACCGACCAGGGCATCTACGGCTTGGGAGACGCTACGCTCAATGGCCGCGAGTTAGCAGTAGCAAGTTATCTTGCCGACCACGTAATTCCCTGTATCATTGGTCGCGATCCTTCCCAAACTGAAGATATCTGGCAATATCTATATCGCGGGCCATATTGGCGGCGCGGCCCAGTGACCATGGCGGCTATCGGAGCCATCGATATTGCCCTGTGGGATATCAAAGGGAAGGCGCTGAATACGCCGGTCTATAACTTGCTGGGTGGCAAGAGCCGCGAGGGCGCGCTGGTGTACGCTCACGCCAACGGGAATGATATCGATCATGCATTGGAGGACGTTGCCCGACACCAGGAAAAGGGTTATAAGGCCATCCGCGTGCAAAGTGGATTTGCGGGTCTCGCAACGACTTATGGGGTTACAAAAGGGCAGGGGCGATACGAACCAGCGGAGCGTGGCTTGCCTTCTGAATATGCTTGGGCCACCGAGCCCTACTTGCGCCATGTGCCAAAGCTGTTTGCAAAGGTGCGCGAGGCGTTTGGCGAGGAGTTAGCTTTGCTGCACGATTGCCATCACCGCCTGACGCCCATTGAGGCCGCGCGGCTTGGCAGGGAACTTGAGCCGTTTCATCTGTTCTGGATGGAAGACCCCGTGCCGGCGGAATTGCAGGAGGGATTCAAGATCATCCGTGACCACACCACCACGCCGATCGCAGTGGGCGAAGTCTTCAACTCGATATGGGATGCGCACGACCTGATCCGTAACCAATGGATCGATTACATCCGCATGACCGTCGTGCATGGTGGAGGACTTACTCCCATGAAGAAGGTTGCTGACTTTGCGGAGTTATATCACGTGCGCACAGGGTGCCATGGAGCTACTGACCTTTCGCCCGTTTGCATGGCCGCCGCATTGCATTTTGATTTAGCGATTCATAATTTCGGAATCCAGGAACACATGCCGCACACCGATGAGACTGACGAAGTTTTCCCGCACCAATACAGATTCAAGGACGGCATGATGTATCCCGGCGATGCGCCGGGCCTTGGCGTTGATTTGGATGAGAAGCTAGCGAGTAAGTACCCTTATCAACGAGCGTATCTCCCCGTCAACCGCAAGCTCGATGGCACGTTGAGTGACTGGTAGCCCGATGAGCATCTTGAAAAATCCGAGCCATGCAATCGAGCATGCGGAATCCCTGGCCGAGCCGCCCGCCCTTTCAGGGCGCTGGACCATATGCGCCATGCTCTTTGTGGCCACCACGATCAACTATGTGGATCGTCAGGTGCTGTCTATCCTGAAACCTGTGCTGGCCGGAAGCACCCTTCACCTTGTGCCGTTTATTCACGGTTGGCCGACGGTTGAATCGTCGATCCGGATGAACGAAATTCAGTACGGCTATATCGTGGACTGCTTCCAGATTGCTTACGCCCTCGGAGTGATCTTTGCCGGGCGTCTTGTGGACCGGCTCGGCTGTCGCAGAGGCTACCCCCTCATCACCGGCGTATGGAGCATCGCCGCGATGAGTCACGCGCTGGTCAATTCGGTCTTCGGCTTCGGTGTGGCGCGTTTTTTTCTGGGACTGGGGGAGAGCGGCAACTTTCCTGCCGCGATCAAGGCGACCGCCGAGTGGTTTCCTCCCAAGGAACGCGCACTGGCCACAGGCATCTTCAACTCCGGCGCGGGAGTGGGCGCGATCGTTGCTCCATTGGTCGTCCCGTGGGTAGCACTGCACTTCGGATGGCGCGCTTCATTTCTCGTCACTGGCACATTCAGTGCAATCTGGATCGTGTGGTGGTCGGTCCGGTACCGCAAGCCGCCCCAATCGATGGACGAGGACTGCAAGGTTGTGGTGCCGCTATCCGTCCCGCAGCCCGCATGGTGGAAGCTGCTTGGCTATCGCCAGACATGGGGATTCGCGCTGGGTAAATTCCTCACCGATCCGGTCTGGTGGTTCTACCTTTTCTGGCTCCCGTCTTACTTCAACTCACGCTTCAAGCTTGACCTGTCGCACATCGGACCTCCGTTGGTCGTGGTCTATGTCGTTTCGACCATAGGAAGCATCGGCGGCGGGTGGCTGCCGCGCGGCTATGTGCGGTTGGGTATGCAATTGAAATCCGCGCGACTGGCCGCAATGCTGACCTGTGCATGCCTCGTGGTGCCCATCATGCTGGCGGGCGGCCTGCACTCGGAATGGGCGGCCGTGGGTCTGCTGAGCCTCGCCGCGGCCGCTCACCAGGGCTGGTCGGCCAATATCTTTACCACCGCCTCCGATATGTTTCCTGCCGAGATGGTCGGAACGGTGGTGAGCTTTGGACAAGTCGCCGGAGCGCTAGGCGGGGCCATCTTCGCGGCCGTCGCAGGGCATATCCTGCAGTTCACGCACAGCTATGTTCCGCTGTTTCTCTATTCTGCATTTGCCTATCTTTTGGCGCTGCTACTGCTGCGTACGCTGGCCCCGGGGCTGCGGCGGGCACAACTGGAGACCCGAGGCGCGTGATGCGAACACTCAACCGGAAAGCGATCTTGGGGATTGCGCGCATGCTTGTCATGCTGATGGCGATCATCTTCCTTCCAGTGTGGACATTCCATTACTGGCAGGGATGGGTATGTCTGCTGGCGTTTTTCGGGCCGTGCATCGCCATCACGGTGTATGTCGCGAAGAACGATCCGGCACTGCTTGAGCGACGCATGAAAGCTGGCGCAAAGGCCGAGACAGAACCAGCCCAAAAGATTATCCAGACTATAACCTTCGTCGCTTTTCTCGCCGTCTTTGTTGTATCCGCGCTCGATCACCGCTTCAGATGGTCTTCGGTGCCGGCCTTGGCTACGATTTTCGGGGACTTTCTGATCGTGGCGGGTTTCGCGA
Source organism: uncultured Acidobacteriaceae bacterium (assembly GCA_963800145.1). Classification (GTDB taxonomy): domain Bacteria; phylum Acidobacteriota; class Terriglobia; order Terriglobales; family Acidobacteriaceae; genus Telmatobacter. Next base: position 3,023,422 of record CAWCZX010000003.1, read on the forward strand.
TGGTCTTCGCCGTTTTCAAAGCGAACTCCTATACTTCGGGCATCATCGAAGTCGCACCCGGGCAGAAGGTGATCTCCACCGGTCCGTATGCAGTGGTTCGCCACCCCATGTACTCCGGCGCACTGCTGATGCTAATCGGAATTCCGGTGGCGCTCGGCTCGTGGTGGGGCGAGCTTGCGAACGCCGTGTTGACAGGGGCGCTTGCGTGGCGATTGCTCGATGAAGAAAGGTTCTTGTCGGCAAATCTCCGCGGTTATCGGGAATACCACGAAAAAGTGAAGTATCGCCTGGTGCCTTTAGTTTGGTAGGAGCAAGATCAAAATCATTGGAAGGAACTTAGAATGAGCCAGCAGCGCAAGCTTCGAATGGGAATGGTGGGCGGTGGCCCGGGAGCGTTCATCGGGCCGGTGCATCGCATCGCCGCCGAGTTGGACGGCAAGATCGAACTGGTGGCAGGCGCATTCTCGCAATCGCCTGAACGCTCGCGGATTGCGGGCGAATCATTTCGGATCGACCCCTCCCGCGCCTACTCGAATTACCAGGAAATGATGGAAGCGGAGCGCCACCGCACTGACCCGATCGACTTTGTCGCCATCGTCACTCCGAATCATCTGCATCTGCCCGTTGCGGCTGCAGCCATGGCGGCTGGCTTCCCCGTTATGAGCGACAAACCGGCCACGGCGACCTACGCCGAAGTTGTTGAACTGGAGAAGCTCGTAGCCAATTCAGGCCTGCCCTACGGTCTGACCCACACCTACGCGGGCTACGCGTTGGTCCGCGAGGCGCGCGCCATCTGCGCGAAGGGTCAGCTAGGCAAGATTCGCAAAATTGCTGTCGAATATCTGCAGGGTTGGTTGAGTCAGCCGATTGAAACGACGGGTCAGAAACAAGCTGCTTGGCGATCCGACCCGGCGCAGAATGGTCCCGGAGGATGCATCGGCGACATCGGCGTGCATGCTTTCCACCTGCTCGAATATGTTACTGGCCTCAAAGTCACGAGCTTGAACGCATCTTTGCTATCCGTGGTGCCGGGCCGACGCGTAGACGATGACTGCACGGCCTTGTTGCGGTTGGACAATGGCGCCGGCGGCGCGTTGATGGCCTCGCAGATCGCGGCCGGCGAAGGCAACGGGCTGCGCCTGCGCGTCTACGGAGAGACGGGCTCGCTCGATTGGAAGCAGGAAGACCCGAATCGCCTGCGGCTCAAGTGGCTCGATGGGCCGGAGGAGATTCACCACGCCGCGGGAAGCTATTTGAGCGAGGACGCGCGCGCTGTAACCCGGTTGCCGGGCGGACACCCTGAAGGTTACCTCGAAGCTTTTGCGGTGCTCTATCGCGAATTTGCCGATGCGCTGATCGCGTGGAAGAATGGACAAGCTGATCCTTTGCCGGCCACTCTGCCCGGTATCATAGCTGGAGTGCGCGGAATGAGGTTTATTGACCGCGCCATCGAGAGCAGCCAGCGCAAAAACTGGATTGAGTTCTAAACCCAACTAAGTTTCTCAGGGGAAAATAGGATGAAGACGATCAAGGGCCCGGCAATTTTTCTCGCGCAGTTTGCAGCGGATGTTGCTCCTTTTAATTCTTTGGAAGGCATGGCGAATTGGGCGGCAACATTGGGTTTCGTAGGCGTTCAGATTCCAAGTTGGGATAAACGCCTGTTCGACCTGAAGCTTGCCGCGGAGAGCCAGGACTATTGCGACACGGTGCTTGGCGTGCTCAAAGACGCGGGCCTCTCGCTCACCGAGCTTTCGACTCATCTGCAAGGGCAGCTCGTCGCCAGCCACTCAGCCTATGACGTGCTGCTTGAGGGCTTCGCCCCGTCTGCTCTCCTCGGTGATCCAAAGGGCCGTCAGGAATGGGCTGTGCAGCAACTGGAGTGGGCTGCCGCCGCCAGCAAAAGACTGTGCCTCAATGCGCACGCTACGTTTTCCGGCGCGCTTGCGTGGCCTTTCTTCTATCCCTGGCCGCAGCGGCCTGCCGGACTCATCGACGAGGCATTTCAAGAACTGGGCCGGCGCTGGCTGCCCATCCTTGAAAGATTCGACGAAAAAGGGGTCGACGTTTGCTTTGAGCTTCATCCTGGCGAAGATCTGCACGACGGCATCACCTTCGAGCGTTTTCTGGCCGTTGTCAAAGATCATCCACGCGCCAATATCCTTTACGACCCCAGCCACATGGTTCTGCAGCAACTCGACTACCTCGAGTTTCTGGATTTCTATCATGACCGCGTGCGCGCATTCCACGTGAAAGACGCCGAGTTTCGGCCTAACGGGCGCTCGGCGTCTACGGCGGCTATCAGGACTGGATCGACCGGCCGGGCCGCTTCCGGTCGCTGGGCGATGGCCAGGTAGACTTCAAATCCATCTTCAGCAAAATGGCGCAGTACGATTATCCCGGCTGGGCGGTGCTGGAGTGGGAGTGCTGCCTCAAGCATCCCAAGGCGGGCGCGACCGAAGGCGCGATCTTCATCGCGAACCACATCATTCACGTGACCGACCGCGCCTTTGACGACTTTGCCGGCTCCGGCGCGGATGAGGAGAAAAATCGCAGAATTCTGGGCCTCGAGCCCGAGGTTGAGCCTGCTCCCTAAACCGTGATCCCCGCCGACTTGTAGATCTGAGTGATGTACCGCAAATCGCGCAGGCCTTCCTCGCCCGGCGACTGGGGCTCCAGCCCGTTCTGCACGCAATGCGAAAAGTGCTCCGCCTCGGCTTGGAAGTGCGAAGGGTCGCGCGCCGGATTCGGCTCATCCAATTGCGTCCCGGAGAAGTTGGCGCGCAGATGCAGGCCTTCGTACACAAAGGCCTGGTCCACCTCCAGCCATCCCTTTGACCCATGCACGCGGAAGAATCCATCCATAGGCGCGCCATATGTTGTATTGCAGCTCGCCACAATGCCCGAAGGGAACCTCATTGTCCAGGAAACATTTTCTTCCACTTCATTGAACCGCCCGTCATGGTCTATTACCGAAGCATAAGCCACGATATCTTGCGGCTCCTCGCCGGTCAGGTAACGGCAAGCATTCAGCGAATATATGCCGACATCGTATAACGGGCCGCCGCCTGCCAAAGTTTTGCTGAGACGCCATTCGCCGGGATTAATGTTGAACCCGAACGAACTCTCGATCGCCTGCACCTGGCCCAGTGCGCCGTCGCGAATCAGTTTGACGGCCTTCAGATTTGTCGGCTCATAGTGGCAGCGATAAGCGATCATCAGCTTCACGTTGGCCGCCTTGCAGGCCGCAATCATCGATTCGCAATCCGCCACGTTGGTCGCCATCGGCTTTTCGCACAGCACGTGCTTCCCGGCCTTTGCTGCGCGAATGGTGTACTCGGCATGCATCGAGTTGGGCAATGCCACATACACCGCATCGACAGCCTTGTTCTCCGCGATGCGATCGAAATCCTCGTAGCTGTAGATCGAACTCGTCGGGATACCGTACTGTGCCGCAATCCTTTCGGCCTTGTCGCGGTGGCCGCTGACCAGTGCAGTGATCTGTGAATTGGACGTACTGCGCGAGCCGGGCATAAAGTGACCGGCAATGCGGCCCAGCCCGATCACGGCGTACCCCGTCTTCTTCTCATTCGTCTGGGCGCGGAGCGAAGGTGTAAAACGGGCAGCCAGTCCCAGCGCTCCGAGCTTGGCAAAATCTCTTCGAGTCAGATCCATGTTTGAGGAACTCTCTTTCTTCGATGACGTGCGGGATGATTGAGCGGCAGCGCAGAGCATCCACCGTTATTTGAGGAACAAGCGACGGCCCTGGAGGGAAAACCGCCCGCATCCACTATAAATCGGCTTTCTCAAGATGGGACAAGCTCAGCGATGACGAGCAGGCTTCTTGGTCACGGTGATCAGCTTGCCGGTCACAGCATATTTGCGATGTTCAACTGGCGAAGAGAGCACAAGACTCGTCACGGGATTGCCGTACGCGAGCAACGCCTCGATCAGCGCCTCCAGATCGGCCATGTTCGTTGTCGTCACCTTGAGCAGAAAATCGTCGCCGCCTGTCAGGTGATGGCACTCGCGCACCTCCTCCAGAGTCTGCACGTATTCGAGCAGCCGGTGATAATTCTGGCCTCCGCAGCTCATGCGGATGAAAGCCATCACTTCGAGGCCCAGCGCCTCGCGATCAATCTCGATGGTGTAGCCGCGCAGGATGCCCAGCTCCTCCATCTGCTTCAGCCGCTCCGTCGTCGCAGTCGGAGAAAGTCCGATGCGCCGGCCCAGTTCAGCCAGGCTCAGCCGCGCATTCACCTGCAACTCTTCGAGGAGTCTTCGCCCATAGCCGTCGAGAAGTATAGTGGAATCCATTGTCATGTTTGGCAAGTATAGTTGATTTAAAGCCGTAGTGGCGAGATGTAAGTTGATCCAATCTGTACCATGGACTTCTTGCGGCCTAACATCGGCTCATGGATACTGTGGTTCTTGACGGCCAACCCCTCACGTTGGCCGAGATTGAAGCTGTCTCGCTCGCAGGTGGCCCTGTCGAAATTGCCCGTGCGGCCCTCGGGCGCGTCGCCCAAAGCAGGGAATTGATTGAAGAGATTTTGGCTGAAGGACAGACGGTCTATGGCGTCAACACCGGCTTCGGCAAGCTGTCAGACGTGCGAATTCCGCCTGAAAAACTCGCCGAGTTGCAATTCAATCTCGTGCGCAGCCACGCCGGCGGAGTGGGCTCGCCACTTTCTGAAGGCGAATCACGCGCGATGCTGCTGTTGCGCGCCAATGTACTGGCGAAGGGATTCAGCGGTGTTCGTCCCGCTCTACTCGAGTTGCTCGTAGCTCTGCTCAATGCCGGCGTACATCCAGTGATCCCAGAGAAAGGCTCAGTGGGCGCAAGCGGAGACCTCGCCCCGTTGGCTCACCTGGCGCTGGTCGTCATTGGAGAGGGCGAGGCCTTCTATCACGGTGAGCGCATATCCGGCAGCGAGGCCCTGCACCGCGCTGGATTGCAGCCAATGCAACTGGCTGCGAAAGAGGGCCTGGCCCTGCTCAACGGCACCCAGGCCATGACTGCTGTAGGCGCGTTGGCCGTGGCTCGCGCGCGTCGCGTAGCGCAACTGGCCGACCTTGCGGGCGCCATGTCGTTGGAGGCGCTGATGGGCACCCCTGCGGCCTTCGATCCGCGCATTCATGCCGCGCGGCCCCATGCCGGCCAGATTGCCTCAGCAGCTCACCTGGTCCGCCTCCTCGAGGATTCCGAGATTCGCGAGTCGCATCGCGAGCACGACAAACGCGTGCAGGACGCTTATTGCCTGCGCTGCATGCCGCAGGTCCATGGCGCGGTGCGCGACGCATTGGCTCACGTGGCCGGCGTGCTTGAAATTGAAGCTGGCTCGGCGACCGATAACCCGCTCATATTTCCAGAAAGTTCCACCAAAACACAAAACTGCGGCGCCGTGCTGTCGGGAGGGAATTTTCACGGCGCCCCGCTGGCCTATGCATTCGATTACGCAGCGTTGGCGATGACCGATCTGGCCGGCATTACCGAGCGCCGCATCGACCGCCTGCTCAACCCCGACATCAATGAAGGGCTGCCCGCGTTTCTTTCACCCGATCCTGGCCTTTCCTCCGGCTTCATGATGGCGCAGATCGTTGCAGCCGCGCTCATCAGCGAGTGCCAGGTGCTCTCCCATCCGGCATCCACGGGCAACATTCCCACCGACGGCGGCAAAGAGGATCACGTCTCCATGGGCATGACCGGAGCGCTCAAGCTGCGCCAGATCGTGGAGAACGCCGAGCGCGTTGTGGCCATCGAGTTGATGTGCGCGGCGCAGGGCGTCGAGTTCCGCAAACCCCTCCGGCCCAGTCGCGAGATCGGGCGCGCACACGCCGCAGTGCGTGCGATTGTTCCGCATCTCGACAAGGACCGCACCCTTGCCCCCGACATGGACGCGCTCGCTGCGGCCGTAAGAGAAGGGAAGTTCGACGCCTGGTGCGAATAGCCGGGTGCCCCATCCTTGAATCGTTTTCTGATTCAAGAGTGAGACCACAAATCCAAATCTTCCGGGTTTCGCGCGACAGTCCTCACCCGATCTTTCAACTTACGTTTTGCCGTGTACCATGGAGGCAACTCAAGGAGGCCCCGCCGCCGTGAAGCTTTACCGCACCGCTGCCGGATGTTTCGTCGAGGAAGACAGTCAGTTTTACCCTCTCAGCCGACTTACGCTCGATTCACTCCTGGCACGCGAAGATCTGGCAGAGTTTCTATACAGCCGCGTCGTTACCGAATCGCCATTGCCTGAAATCCATGCGTCGGAACTGCTCGCGCCCATCGGCCAGCAGGAAGTATGGGCCGCCGGAGTCACCTATTTCCGTAGCCGCGGAGCGCGCATGGAAGAAGCCAAAGACGCCGGCGGAGGAAGCTTCTACGACCGCGTTTATTCAGCGGAACGGCCCGAGCTCTTCTTCAAATCGACGGCCAGCCGCACCGTGGGCACCGGTGGAAAGGTGAGGATTCGCGCGGATGCCCGCTGGTCCGTTCCAGAACCCGAGTTGACGTTGGTGGTGAGTCCCGCAGGCAAAATTACCGGCTACACCATCGGGAACGATATGAGTTCCCGCGACATCGAAGGCGAGAATCCGCTCTACCTGCCACAAGCCAAGGTCTACAACGGCAGTTGTGCTCTCGGCCCCGGCATCCTGGTCAGTCAGGGTCCGTTGCCGCATTCGACTGAAATCTCTATCGAGATTCTGCGCCATGACAGGATGGAGTTTTCAGGTTCAGTGGCACTTACGGAGTTAAAACGCGACCCGAAGACGCTGGTCGAGTATCTGCTCCGCGACAACGCATTTCCCAACGGATGCTTCCTGATGACCGGCACCGGCATCGTGCCGCCGAGTTCGTTCACGCTGGCCTCCGGCGACCGAATCCGCATCACCATTGAGCCCATCGGCACTCTGGAAAACGAAGTTGCGTGACGGGCCCAGGCGAAATCCTATGTCAGGTGCTTTTTCAAAAATGCCAGCGCCCGCTTGCGTGCCAAGGCGGATGCTTCCGGATTGTAGCTTGCGCGCATGTCGCAATTGAAGCCGTGCCCCGCGCCGTGATACCAGTGGATTTCCACCTCGGGATGTGCGGCATGCACCTTCTCAACCTGTTCGGCCGGAATGTGCGTATCGAGCTTTCCAAAATGTAGTTGTACTGGAACCTTGGGCGTTTCCGCAGCATAGTTGCCGATGCGCCCCGCATAGTACCCCACAGCCGCATCGGGATGAAGACGAGCCGCACTGAGCCACGCCAGCAGCCCGCCCAGGCAGTAGCCGATCACGCCCGATTTCTTGCCGGTCTCTTCGCGCACGTAGGTTAGCGCTGCATTTACATCCACCAATGCTTGGTCGAGGTCGATCTTCTGCATCAGCGCCATTCCTTTTTGAGCGTCGGCGCCTTCGTAGGTCAGGTCGACGCCCCTCTCCACGCGGTCAAACAGTGCCGGCGCCGCGACCAAAAATCCTTCTTTTGCATAACCGTCGGAAACCGACCGAATGTGCCGGTTCACGCCGAAAATCTCCTGGATCACTACCAGCCCGGCAATCGGTTCGCCCTTCGGTCTGGCAACATATAAATCAAGCTCGTGGCCGTCCGTGGCCTTTGTGACTACCGTCTCACCCATGCCTTCACCTCTGCATTGAATTTGGGGATCTATCGCCTGCGCTTGCTGTGCTTAGATGCCTCATTGCGCATCGCGTACGCAGCGAAATCCGACTCCTCCAGACCGGTCGTACGAGGGCGCCATCAGCAACACCTTGCTGTGCTCGTCATTGCGGTAGGCCTGCGGAAAATACCAGATGGAGCCTTGCGGTTGGTAATATTCCCCGCCGCGCACAATGGCTGCGCGCGTGTGCTCGTCGGTATACTCGTCGGTCCATTGCCATACGTTGCCCACCATGTCCATTGCGCCGTAGGGGCTCGCGCCTTGCGGATGCGCGTCAACGGGATCGGGGCTGCGCATCGTACGGCCTATCTCCGGCGTCGGCACGTTGGCAGGTTGCCAGTCAAAGCCCCAAGGATATTCCCGTCCATCCGGTCCCTGCGATGCCATTTGCCATTCCCATTCATGCGGCAGGCGCTTTCCTGCCCAAGTTGCATAAGCCCGGGCATCCTCGAGCGATACCCACGTCACGGGCCGTTTTCCCCAGCCTCGTGGATAGGTCCCGTTTTTCCAGTCGCGCAAGAAGTTGAGCGTATCCTTCGGCGCATAGTGTGAGTCATCAAGAAATTGTTTGAACTGCGCATTGGTCACGGGAAACTTGTCGATGAAGAACGCCTTGATCTCCATTTTGTGTTCGTGGAAACGCCGCGGCGAATCCTCCCATGGATACTGCACATCGACTCCCGGATCGGCGCCGCCTTCGATCTCGGTGCCATGCACGGCGAAGACAAACGCCCCGCCCGGAACCTTGACCATGCCCTCAGGGGCTTCGGCGGCGGGCTTCGTCGGCGCGATCTCTACAATCTTCTGCGCCAGCACCTTCCACTCATGAGAAAACTGGGCGAGTGGAACTTGAGTCATCGTTGCCATACGCCCCATCAGCGTCTTGACCGCCTCGCTTGGCTCGCTTTGCGTGGCGAGAATTGCCCCGTATCCGTGGGCCTCCATATCAAAGCTCAACACGGCAAACGTTCCCTGCGATCCGGGAGGCACATCCGGCTTCAACTCGACGCCGTGGTAGAGATCGAAATACCGCATCCCCTGCGTATAGGGCACATCCATCTGCCGCCCGCCGACGTCATAGGCGGAGCGGTTCACAATCGTCCACACTGTCTCGTTCTTCACCGGCCAGCGGCTGGCATAGACGCCGAAATTATGCATCGGATACAGCGGTTCCCACTGCGCGCTGACCAGAAATGGAGCAACGCCACGCTCGATAGTTGCCATCCGCCGCGTGGCTTCGGCATCGCGCGGAGTGATTCCGTTCCAGATGCCCCATATATTTTCCCAGCTCTCCCAGCCCTCGCCATTGAAGAAAGCGAATTGCAGGTCGTTAGTCTTGTCCAACGCCCACCGGTCGCTGATGTTGACCATGTGGCGCGTCTCAAGCCATTTGTAACGGTCCACCATGGGGATGGGTTCAAATGTGTATTGCCCCCAGGTCATCACGTTCCAGCTCAACGCTTCATCGCTGGGACCGCCCTCCGGCTCAAAGGCGAGGGGATGCCCGGTCTTGTCCGCGGCCAGCGAAAATCCAAGAGGCACGCCATCCTGAGTATCGCCATTGATGCCGTCGGCATCGATCTGCTTCATCAGAGCGGCAATCGCTTCTGGCCACGGCTGCCCCGGTTGATGCGTTCCTTCATCCCACATCATCATCGGGAACAGCACTCGCACGCCCCGCCGATGGAAATCGGCGACCATTTGCCGCACGCCTTCAACGCCGCCAGGCATGGACTCGACCATCTCCAGTTGATTGCGATCGTCCATGCCCATGTTGGGATAAGTGGCCCACACCAGCACCGCATCGATGCCACCGTAGCGCTTTTCCAGATCGTCGAGATACCGATCCACCGTATAGCGGCCGGCTACAGGGTCGTAAAAGTAGCGGTCCTGCACCATCATCTGCGGCTGAATAAAGCTCGATTGGGTCCAGTGCAGCGCCGGCAATTCATAGCGCGATGGGTCATAGGTCGTGCGTATACGGCGCTCCGCGCGCCAATGCTCGAGATCGGCGAGCCAGCGATCATGTGTGAATGGTGGGCAGATTAACTGGGAACCCTCCCATGCATTTCGCAGGTTCATGCATGGCGGCGGAGGGATCTGCTGCCCTCTGGCAGGAAACTGCGTATCCTGGGCCGCAGCGGTAAGGCTGAAAGCGACTACGAGGATTACGGAACAGATTGTGCGGCGCATCAGGCTTGTTGACTCCACCAATAAGACAATTTGAACTGCGAGGATGCAACTGGAGATTAACGGTTTCGAGCGAGAAACGCATCCACCTCGACCCTTGATGGCATCGACGCTTGGGCTCCTGGGCGTGTCACGGAAATCGCAGCCGCCGCACTGGCAAACCGTGCCGCCGTCGACGGATCGCGTCCCTCGAGCAGAGCGACCGCAAATGCTCCATTGAAGCAATCACCTGCTCCCACCGTATCCACAGCTTTGACGGAGAATGCCGGTACCCAAGCCGATTCACCGTTGGCGACGCTTACGTAGGCACCTTCGGCCCCGCGTTTCAGCACCACGCCTTTCAGACCGCGCGCCAGCAACTCTTTCGCCGCACTTTCGGGCTCCCTTCTGTTTCCGAGATAAAATGCCGCCTCAGTCTCGTTGGGAGTGAACCAGGTCAGTCGGCTCCAAACCTCGTCGGGCAATGACGCGGCCGGAGCAGGATCGAGCATCACCGGTACACCAGCTTCGCCGCAGATCGCAAGGATGTGAGGAAGTGTCTCTAGCGGCAGCTCCAACTGGCACAGCACCATGCCTGCCGAGCGGATCATGTCGGCATGCCGGTCGATAAAAGCAGCAGTCGACTTTGCCGTTCGCGCCCGGAACAACAACGATGCTGTTCTCGCCGCTGTCGGAAACCAGGATCGGCGCGACCCCGGACGGTCCTTCCAAACACGCTACTGCTTCGGTACCCACGCCCGCACCCGTCAAATTGGCGATCAGCGCCTCGCCGAAAACATCCGTCCCGACCGCTCCTACCATTTCGACCTGGATACCCAAGCCGCGCCACGGCCACCGCCTGATTCGCGCCTTTGCCGCCAGGGGTGGTAGTGAAACCTTTTCCGATCAGAGTCTGGCCGGCGAGCGGAATCGTCGGAGTCCGCGCAACGAGGTCCATGTTGATGCTGCCGACCACGACGATCGGCTTTTGCTTGCCACTCATTATCCAATCCTCAATACAGCGGGGCCAGCGCCACTGCGCCCAGTCCCAGCGCGAAAAACACAAACATCAGCACCAGCAGCATGCCGAGCGGATCGAGGGGCGCCGGCAAATTCATGCCACACAAAGACTCCCCAACATGCCGAAATCATCGTAGCGCCCTGGCCGATGGAGTAAGACACCGCCGGCCCTACAAGGTGCGCGCCCGAGGCCACAAAGTTCGCCACCGCGCCCGTACACCAGATGGCACCACCAAGCAGACCCGCTATATGCCAGCCCAGCGGTGCACGCCAATAATCTCCGCCCGCCACGGGTGGTTTGCCATCCAATGGCTTCGCCATCAACAGCAGGTTTGCCGGCACCGTGGAGAGCAGCACGCCAATGGCGAAGAAGAACGAAATGGCATAGGGACCGGGCGCGGGAGCTCCGGGCGAGCCTTTCATTGCGTGCGCGACCAGCGGGTAGAAACTTCCCATCAGCAGTCCTGCGATGAGGCTCAACACGATGCCGCGCGTGGTTGTCGCCTTAGCGGATGCCTCGCGTTTGCGATAAGCCGCAGCATCCGTAACAATGGCTACTGCAACCAGTGCCACTCCGCCGAACAGCAGCAGAGGATTGGCGGCCGGAGACACCAGGTAGCTTGAAACTGACCCCACAATCAGTGCCAGCCCGATTCCAACCGGGAAAGCAACGGCCAGCCCAGCCACGTCGATGGCCGCCACGAGCAGCAGGTTGGCCACATTGAAGATCACACCCCCGGCGGCAGCCCAAAGCACCGCATGCAACGGCGATTGAATCACGTCAGTGAGAAATTGCGGGCCTGAGCTGCCCTCGCTGCCTGCCGTCAGCCCAAGCACGACCGCTGCAAGCATGAGTCCCATCGCGTAATCCCAGTAAAAAAGCTGGAACCGAAAGCGTGGACACAGCTTCAATGTGTTGGCCCACGATCCCCAGCACAACATACTCATCAGCATCAAAAAAAGAGCTGCCTGATACGTTTCAGGAAGAAACATGCAACTTGCCCCTATCTGCGTGCTCACGCACCGCAACTTGCGAACCATAGCGGCTCAACCCGTCACGGCGCAAATGAGCACACCGCGCTTGCACCGGGATAGTACGGTTGGAGGTGTACTTGAAATCTTACTGCTTTGCGGCTTTCACCGCTTCAGTCAGTGCCGGCACCACGTCGAACAGATCGCCCACAATGCCATAATCGGCCACCTCGAAGATGGGCGCATCCGGGTCCTTGTTGATGGCGACCACGCACTGCGAGCCCTTCATCCCCACCAGATGCTGGATCGCGCCGGAGATGCCCACAGCCAGATAGAGTTTGGGTGAAACGGTCTGTCCCGAGCTGCCCACTTGGCGCTCGATTGGCAGCCATCCGTTATCGCAGATGGGCCGCGAGGCTGCCAGTTCCGCCCCCAGCGCAGCGGCCAATTCTTGCGCCAGCGGAAGGTTTTCGGCATCTTTGATGCCGCGTCCGACGCTCACGATAAGCTGCGCCGAGCCCAGATCAACCGTCTGCGCCGAGCCCCGGAAAGGATCGCCGGGCTTGGTGCGAATCTGCGCTGCCTCAATGGTTGGCGTGAAACTCTCTACAGCCGCGGCGCCGGCTGCTGCCTTCTCCGCTCGAAACGCTCCCGACTGCACCGAAGCAAAGCACGTGCCGTTTCCCGTATGCCGGTATTCGCCATTCAAACGCCCTTGCATCAACTGCCGTGTGAATACCGGTCCTTCGGTGATGCCCACCACATCGCCAATCAACACCTCACCCATCCGTGCTGCCAGCGCCGGAGCATAGTCGCGTACCTGGTAGGTGTGTGGAAAGACGACGTATTCCGGCTTCTCTTTTTCAATGAACTGCTGCAGCGCCAGCGTGAATCCGTCCGGTGTGTAGTGAGCCAATAGTGGATGCTCGATGCGCACCACCTTGCCCAGCGCTTTTGCCGCGGCTTCATTTGCCAGCGTCTCCGTTTGCGCGCCCGGTAGCACCGCGTTCACTGTGACTCCCAAAAGCGTACCCAGTTGCTGTGCAGCCGCCACAGCTTCCCAACTGATGCGGCTCATGCGGCCGCCCCGCTCTTCCAGCACCACCCACACGCCACTCATAGCACGCGTACCTCGAACTTCAATTTCTCCACGAGCGCTGCCGCAGCTTCCTTGGGCGAGCCGCCCAGCATCTGCGTGGACTTCTGTTTCTGCGGCAATGAAATGTGATCGAGCGCCACCACGGGCGATGCTTCAACGCCCAACTCGCTTGGCGACACACGCCGCATCTCCTTGGTCTTCGCACGCTTGATGCCCATCAGCGTGGCATAGCGCAGCTTGCTTCCGCCTGATTGAATCGTCAGCACAGCAGGCGTCGGCAGTTCTATATTTTGGAACCAGCCTTCTTCCAATTCTCGTTTCACCGTCAGCCTGCCATCGGTCTTTTCTACATGCAAGATGAGCGAAGCATGCGGCAGCCCCAGCAACTCGGCCATAATGACGCCCGTCTGCCCGTAGCCCAGATCGTCTGACTGCAATCCCGTCAGCACAAGGTCAGGATTCTCCGGCTTCATAGCGGCAGCCAGCAGCCGCGCAACCCCCAGCGCGTCGCGCTGACCGAGGTCGTCGATATCTATATGGATGGCGCGGTCGGCTCCCTTCGCCAATGCCTCGCGGATCGTCGACCCCACGCGCTCCGGCCCGGCGCTCACCACAACCACTTCGCCGCCGTGCTTCTCCTTCAGTTGCAGCGCCTCTTCCAGTGCGTAAGCATCCGACTCATTCAGCGCCCAATGAATGTCGCCTTCTTCAATCCACTTGGCGGACGAGTCAATGTGGACCTGCGCGTCCCGCTCCGGTACCTGTTTGATCGCAACAATGATTTTCATAGTTCAAAACTCACAACCATCCTAATTGGCTGAGCCCCGTGGCAATCCCCGTGCCGTCAACTGCGCAATGTCCAACAGCTGCGGAGCTCCATCGCCCTTCGCGGCCAGCGCGTCGCGAAACATCGTATTGCAGAAGGGGCACGCCGTTCCCACCGTCGTCGCGCCGGTCGCTGCCAGCTCCGCTGCCCGAACATGACTCACTCGCTCACCTGTCTCTTCGCCAAGGAATGCCAACCCGCCGCCTGCCCCGCAGCAGAAGCTACGCTCATGCGAGCGAGGCGCCTCCACTAATGTGCCGGCCATCTCCACCACCTGCCGCGGCTCCTCGTACACATTGCGATAGCGCCCCAAATAACACGGATCGTGAAAGACAATGGTCTCGTCGCTCTTCTGCTTCGGGAGCCGGTCCGCGTAGCGCGCCATAAACTCACTATGATGCTCAATCTCCGGCGGCCGGCCAAACTCCTTCCAATCTTCCTGAATCGTGCGCACGCAATGCGGGCAGATCGACACAATCTTCTTCACCTTGTTTTGCGCCAGCATCTCAAGGTTCGCCTCCGCCAGTTGCTGAAAGAGGAGATCGTTGCCCAGCCTTCGCACCGGGTCGCCGGTACATTTCTCTTTGCGCAGCACACCATAACTCGTGCCAAGGTAATTCATCACGCGAGCAAAATCGGCAATAATCTCTCGCCCCTTGGGATCGTACCCACCCATGCAACCCAACCAAAGGCAATACTCCTGCGTTCCATCGAAGATGGGCAGCGTTTGTTTCTGGATAAACTTGTCGCGCTCCGCCGTGCTCGATCCCCAGCGCATTCGACCCGCGCTCCAATGCCAGAAACAGCTTCGCCCCGTGATCGTCGTCCCACGCGCCCGTATTCACAGCGCCCCGTCGCAGGCCGATCAGAATGGGTAGATGCTCAATACCCACCGGGCATTGAAATTCGCATGAGCCGCATGTCGTGCATTGAAACACGGCCTCCTGGCTCTCATACTTGCCCAGCAGCGGCTCGGCCGATCCCGGCCCGTAGTCGTTGAGATACCCGCGCATGCCGAGAATGATTTCTTTCGGGTTCAGCAGCTTTCCTGTATTCGTCGCCGGGCAATGTTCGCTGCAGCGCCCGCACTCCACGCAGGAGTAGGCCTGCAGGCTGACAAGTTGCGTCACATCCGTGCCCGCCACCAGCCCAAAGTCCTCGTCGCCATGCAACGGTGGAATATGGCTGAAGCCTCCGCGCGACAGAAACACAGTCGCTGGGCTCAACACTAAATGCAGATGCTTTGTATGCGGAATGATGGGCAGGAAGACGAGTAGTGTGAGCGTGTGCGTCCACCACAGCGCGCGGATTGCCAGTCCTGAATCCGGCACGAAGAACGCCGCCAGGTACGTCACCATCAGCAGAAAAATTAGCAACGCAATAAAGCCCGACTCCCAGGAGAGCTTATCGCCCAGCCAGCGAGGCCGCACCAGAAACCGCCGAATAAAGAGCCCCAGAATCCCCACCGCACAAGCTATGGCAAACGCGGCCGCAAAGTCAAAATACCACTGGCCGAATTCCCCAGCGGGATTGAGAAATCCTGCGCCGAAGCCCACCGCACAATGGTTCAGCGTAACAAGCGCAAACGCGCAGAAACCCCAGAACACGAACGCATGCGCCAAGCCCGGAAGGGGCCGTTGGCGGATGACTTTTGCCTGGCACATCACCTCCCAGACAAAATCCCATAGACGTTTCCCGATGGGGAAAAGATGGAAATCCGGGTCCTTCTTCGATTTGAGAATTTTGTCGAGGATAGGCGCGAAGCGCCGCCAGAACAGCGCGCCCGACGCCGCCAGCAAAGCGCCGAACAGAATGCGTTCCCACAGGGAAAAGCTTTGCGGCTCAGCGAGCGTCAAGGTCATAAGGACCATAAGCGAACGAACTCACAATACACGATCATGGCCGGGGTCGTCGCGGAATGAGACGGCACAGTCGGCTGCCTGCGACGAAGTAATGAGAGGCATCCCACTTTGCTTGGATGCAAAAATTACTTGGGCGCCGGTACACTGGGTCCCGATTCCGAGGCCCGAGGGAAACTAGGAATGCCAGGTCTTGTCTTTCGAGTGGCACAGCTGCTCGAGGTTGCACTCGCGGCACTTCGGCTTGCGCGCAATGCACACCTGCCGTCCAAGATGAATCACCTGGTGCGAGAAGCGAATCCAATGATCCCGCGGCAGCACCTTCATCAGCTCCTGCTCCACCTTTTGCGGCGTGTCGCCCGTGGCCAGTCCCAGCCGATGCGCAATGCGAAAGACATGCGTGTCTACTACCACGCCTTCGGCCTTGCCGAACGAAACGCCCAGCACCACGTTGGCCGTCTTCCGCGCCGCACCGGGAACCGTAATCAGTTCCGCCAGCGTCTCCGGAACCTTGCCGCCAAACTCGTCGGTAATTTTCTTCGCTGCGCCCTGAATCGACTTTGCCTTGTTATGATAAAAACCCGTGGTGCGGATGAGGGCTTCAAGTTCGGGCAGCGAAGCCTTGGCCATGGCCGCCGGGGTAGGGAAGCGCTTGAACAGCTCCGTCGTCACCATATTCACGCGCACGTCGGTGGTCTGCGCCGAGAGGATTGTCGCCACCAGCAGTTCCCACGGCGTGCGATGCGTGAGGGCGCAGACCGCATCGGGATAGGCTTCGTCAAGGGCTTTAAGAATGGCCGCTATACGCTCCGGGGCAAGATCGCCACGCGCCGAAGAGGGTTTTGCCACGGGCGGTTCTTTGGCAGGTGCATTGTGAAGAGTGAGGCTCGATCTCTTCTTTTTTGCAGTCGTTATTGTGGATTTGGATTGCTTCATGCCCATCAGTCCTGAATTGAATGGTGGCTCTACAGTTTTCCGCTCAGCCAACTCCCAAGATTCTCCACTGGCAGCCTTATTCCGATAAAGAACTGCCCGAACAGAGCGTACACCGCGCTGACCTCATCGAATCGCATCTCGTAGATTAGCTTTTTGAACACCACCGGGTCCTCGGCAAACAAATCCACGCCCCACTCCCAGTCGTCCATCCCAATCGACCCCGAGATGATCTGCTTCACCACATCGCCATACCTCCGCCCAATCAACCCGTGCAGATGCATCATCCGCTGGCGCTCGGCAAATGGGACGCTGTACCAGTTCACTTGCTCACCGCGCTTGCGGTCCATGGGATAAAAGCACATGTACTTCGTTTCCGGCACGG
The DNA here is from genome assembly GCA_963800145.1 of uncultured Acidobacteriaceae bacterium. Classification (GTDB taxonomy): domain Bacteria; phylum Acidobacteriota; class Terriglobia; order Terriglobales; family Acidobacteriaceae; genus Telmatobacter. The sequence continues at coordinate 3,040,343 of CAWCZX010000003.1, forward strand.
CAGGGAAGAGCCGCGGCTTCATCGCCTCCGCGCCGCGTTGCAGCGAGGCGGCAATTTCCGCATTCCACTCCGGCGTGTGCGCTTCAAATCCCTTTGCAAACGCGGCCTCATATGTCTTCCGGCTCGATTCATACAGCCCCAACTCGACGACTGAGACATAGGAATGGCGCAAATCCATGTAGTCGTACAACTCGGTCTGCGCCAGATCCAGTTCAACCTGGTTGAGGGTCTCGAACGACTCGCGAAAATGCACCAGGATCAAATCGCCCTTGTGCCCCAACTGCGAATAGAGTGCCGTCCGCACAGGTGCATCCGCACTGCTTCGCTCCAGCTTTTTCAACGCCGCCGTCGCTTCGCCCGCAATGCGGGCGCGTTCGCCCTCCGCGCAGGAGCGCCACTTGGACCAGTCAAATCGGAAAAACTGATGCAGCAGGCTTGAACCTTCAAGAGTCAATGGAACCGGGGGAAAATCGGCCAACGAAGCCACCTCGAGCCTTCCTTGCGACACCCCTCATCCTAGCAGCCGAAGCAGCGGCAACGGTCGGGCCCCGCCCAGCGAACGCCAGGGCCAGGAAAGGTCCCGCTTCCGTCGCTCGGAAAGGCGTCGCTATGAGCCTATATACTTAACCAAGCCCCATGAGCGAAAGAATTCTGGCTTTTCTCGTGCAGTTCGTCACGCACGTTATTCAATCGGGCGGTTACGCGGGCATCGCCGCCCTGATGGGCATTGAGTCGGCGTGCATTCCCCTGCCTTCCGAAATCATCATGCCGTTCGCCGGTTACCTGGTGTATCTCGGCCATTTCAACCTGTTCTGGGTCGCAACCGCCGGCGCACTCGGCTGCAATCTCGGCTCGGTCATCGCCTATTGGATAGGCGCCAAAGGCGGCCGCCCGCTCGTTGAGCGTTATGGGAAATGGGTCCTGATGAGCCATCACGACCTCGATCGCATGACGTTCTTTTTTCAGAAATACGGGTCGGTCACTGTACTACTCGGCCGTCTGCTTCCCGTGGTTCGCACATTCATCGCGTTCCCGGCGGGCATTGCGAAGATGCCGCAGCTTCGCTTTCACATATACACCTTTGTGGGTTCGTGGCCATGGTGCTACTGCCTCGCCTACGTGGGGATGAGATTGGGCGAACAATGGCACACGGACCCACGCTTCGAGCAGGCATTCCATCGTTTCCATCTCGTTGTCGAAATCGCGCTTGTGGCCGGGATTGTCTGGTTTGTCTGGTCTCACCTTAAACACGGAAGACAACCGGAGTCCGCGTGATGCCGTGGGAAGACTGAAGGTTCAGTCGCGGGCGTACACTGTTTCGTCTCAGAAAATGCAATTTTGAGCTGATTCTGCAATCAAGGAAAGGGTAGGAGAAGAATGGCAACAGGAGAACAGAGCGGCCAGAAGACCGCTGAAGCATCGAGGGTTGCGCCCGCGACGGGCAAGCTTGGCGTCATGGTCGTCGGCCTGGGGGCCGTAGCCACCACATTCATCGCCGGAGTCGAAGCCGTCCGCCGTGGACTGGCCAAGCCGATTGGCTCGCTTACGCAGATGGGAACCATCCGCCTGGGCAAACGCACCGACAACAATTCGCCCTTGGTCAAGGACTTCGTTCCATTGGCGACGCTGGACGACATCGTGTTCACCGGCTGGGACATCTTCGAAGACAACGTCTACGAATCGGCGGCCCATGCCAAGGTGCTCGACAAGGAAATCCTCGCGCAGCTAAAACCCTACCTGGAGACCGTCAAGCCATTGCCGGCGGTGTTTGATCAGTACTATGTCAAGCGTCTACACGGCACCCACGTCAAAACGGGCAAGAACAAGCGCGACCTCGCCGACCAGGTTCGGGCCGATATTCAGGCATTCAAAAAAACCGTCGATCGCGTAGTGATGATCTGGTGCGCCTCCACTGAAATCTTTATTGAGCCCACACCCATTCACGAGACTATCGAGGCTTTCGAAAAGGGCCTTGAAAACGACGATATCGCCATTGCGCCCTCGCAGATCTACGCCTACGCAGCATTGTCTGAGGGCGTGCCTTTCGCCAACGGAGCGCCGAACCTCACGGTCGACATACCGGCCATGATCGAGCTCTCAAAGCGCAACGCGGCGCCGATTTGCGGCAAGGATTTCAAGACCGGCCAGACCTTTATGAAGACCGTTCTCGCGCCGGCTTTTAAAGCGCGCTTGCTGGGCGTCTCCGGCTGGTACTCCACCAACATTCTCGGAAACCGCGACGGCGAAGTGCTCGATGATCCCGAGTCCTTCAAGACCAAGGAAGAGTCCAAACTTGGCTCGCTAGAATACATCCTGCAGCCGGATCTATACCCTGATCTTTACAAGAACATTTTCCACAAGGTCCGCATTAACTATTACCCACCACGCGGTGACAACAAAGAGGGTTGGGATAATATCGACATTTTTGGCTGGTTGGGTTATCCGATGCAGATCAAGGTGGATTTCCTTTGCCGCGATTCGATTCTGGCCGCGCCCATCGCGCTCGATCTGGTGCTCTTTCTCGATCTGGCGAAGCGCACGCCATCGTTGCGCTCCATCGGCATTCAGGAGTGGTTGAGTTTCTATCTCAAGTCACCTCAAACCGCCGCCGGTCTCTATCCTGAGCACGATCTCTTCATCCAATCTATGAAACTCAAGAACACCCTCCGCCACATCATGGGAGAGGGTCTCATAACCCACCTCGGCCTCGAATACTACGACTAGGCGGCTGCGGTGCGGCCAACTTTTTCCTGCTGGTCGGCAAATCAAAGAAGCCCCACCTGAAAAGGTGGGGCTTCTTGATGTACAGTTCGCTTGCCGGTATTTGACTGCTGCGGAGGTCGAATCTTTCAAGCGGGTGAATCTTCCGCAAATGGTTGCCAGATCATGAGGAACTCACTTTCTCATTCGATTCATCACTTAGCAGCTTCACACACCTGCCGCCCAGAATGATCTTGGAGTCCACTGCTTCCTTGGCAAAAGGATCTTCGATGTTTTCCGTGTTGATGATCTGGGTCCAACTGTTGCCGCTCGGGGAAGCAGGAAGGGTGAACTCCACTCCTTCCGATGCAGCATTGACGAGAATAAAAAAGCTGTCGTCGATGATCCACCGGCCTTCTTCATCCATCATCTGAAGCGTCTGACCATTCAGCATCAAAGCGATTGCGCGCGTCCAGGCAGCGCTCCACGCCTCGTCTGATACCTCGTTTCCATCGGTGTTGAACCATGAGGCGTCCTTCACCGTGTAAAGTACGCCGCCCCCTTGTCTGCGAACCTCGCGATCCTGAAAAAACTTCCTCCTGTGCAGGTTGGGATGAGCGAGCCTTAGATGGACGAGTTTTCTGGTGAAATCAAGGAGCAGGATCCGCCGCTGATCCAGGTTCCAGTCGTACCAGCTGAGCTCGTTATCCTGGCAATAGCAGTTGTTATTGCCTCGCTGGGTTCGAGCTATCTCGTCACCGCCCGATATCATGGGTACGCCTTGCGACAGCATCAGCGTCGCCAGAAAATTGCGTATCTGGCGTTGCCGCAGCGCGTTGATTTCGGGGTCATCTGTCGGGCCTTCAACTCCCATGTTCCAGGAGTTGTTATCGTCGGTCCCATCTTTGTCATCTTCCTTGTTCGCTTCGTTATGCTTTTGGTTGTAACTCACCAGATCACACAGCGTGAACCCGTCGTGCGCGGTGATGAAGTTGATGCTCGCATAAGGCTTTCGGCCATCAAATTGGTAAAGGTCGCTCGAGCCGGTCAGACGAAAGGCAAAGTCCGAGAGCTGCCCGCCATCGCCTTTCCAGTAACGACGAACCGTGTCGCGATACTTGCCATTCCATTCCGCCCATAGAACCGGAAACTGCCCGACCTGGTACCCTCCTTCGCCCACATCCCAGGGTTCCGCGATGAGTTTTACATCCGCCAGCGTCGGGTCCTGATGAATGGTGTCGAAGAACGAGGAAAGCTTGCTCACGTCGTGGAGCTCTCGCGCCAGGGTCGCTGCCAGATCGAAGCGGAATCCATCCACATGCATCTCCGTGATCCAATAGCGCAGGCTGTCCATGATCATTTTCAGGACCTGGGGATTGCGTACGTTGAGCGTGTTCCCTGTGCCGGTGTAGTCCACGTAGTAGCGCGGGTTGTCGGGAACCAGCCGGTAGTAAGTCGTGTTACAAACTCCCTTCCAGCTCAGCATAGGTCCTAGCTGGTTTCCCTCACAGGTATGGTTGTACACAACATCGAGGATCACCTCGATCCCAGCCTTGTGCAGCGACTTCACCATCTCCTTGAATTCGCGCACCTGGCTGCCACGGTCACCGGACGAACTATAGCGCGACATCGGCGCGAAATAGCCAAGCGTGTTGTAGCCCCAATAGTCCGTGAGTCCTTCCGCAACCAGGTGCCCCTCATCAATAAAGTGATGGATTGGGAGAAGCTCGACGGCAGTCACGCCCAGCATTTTCAGGTAGCCGATGCTGGACTCATGCGCCAGACCCGCATAGGTGCCGCGCAGATTTTCGGGAATTGCAGGATTGCGAATGCTGAATCCCTTGACGTGCACCTCATATATCACCGAATCTGCGAGCGGAATATTCAATTGAGTATCCGGGCCCCAATTGAATTTGCCATCGATCACAACGCATTTTGGAACCCCGGCTGCGTTGTCCTGGAGATCCATCTTCAGGTCGTCTCCTGAAGACACGTCGAAAGGGAAGATTGGTTGTTTCCAGTCCACTTGGCCGAAAATTGCCTTGGCATAGGGGTCAACCAGCAGCTTGTTGTAATTGAATCGATGGCCGTGCTCCGGGTCCCATGGCCCGTCGATACGGTAGCCGTAGAGCTGGCCCGGTTTGATGCCGACAATAAAACCATGCCATACAAAGGCTGTCACCTCGCACAGACGGATGCACTTCGTCTGCTTGCCATTTCGGTCGAAAAGGCACACGTCAACCCGCGTGGCAGCTTCGGAGAAGATAGCGAAGTTTGTACCTTTATTGGATGGCGTGGCTCCGAGAGGTAAAGGTTGACCAGGAAGAAGCGTGCGTTCCATGCCGGTTGGATGCGGTATGTATCCAATTTTGTTGTATTAACGACGAATCATGATTATTTTTCCCGCAAAAGATTGGTCACCGTTGAAAAGAATTGAGCGTCCGCACTCAGCTACCTTTGACCTGCCGCAAAGCCGAGCTTTTATATGGCCGTGACCAATTCGCCTGTGCTACCTTACGGTTGCTGATCTGGAGCAGGTTTCTGCGCGCGCTCAGCTTCCAACAACGCACATTGATGAGTCGATGAGGGACTGAATGCAAGCCACAATCGCCACGGATCTTCATGCGGTCAAGCCGCCTACAGCTCGGCAGGTTGCGGCACCCACGCCACCGCGCAATGTTGCTGTCGATGCCTATCGCGGCATGGTGATGTTGCTCATGATGGGCGAAGTCATGAGCTTCGCCAAAGTCGCCCGCGCCTTTCCCAATAGCTGGTTCTGGAGCGTCCTCGCCTTCAACCAGACCCACGTGGAATGGGCAGGCATGGGTCTTCACGACACCATTCAGCCCGGATTCACATTTCTGGTCGGCGTTGCGCTTCCATATTCCATCCACAGCCGCACCAAGAGAGGCCAGAGCTTCAGTCATCAACTGGCGCACACTATTTGGAGAAGCCTTCTCCTTATCGCGCTCGGCATCTTCCTGCGCTCCACTGGCAGCACCCAAACGAACTTCACCTTTGAAGATACCCTCACCCAGATCGGCCTGGGATACACGTTCGCCTTCCTTCTGGCCCATTGCCGTCCAAGATGGCAGTGGACCGCATTCGGCGCCCTTCTCTTCGGCTATTGGCTGGCATGGGCTCTCTATCCCGCACCCGGCCCGGGCTTCAATTACGCTGCCGTGGGAGTTCCGGCGGACTGGCACCATAACTTCACCGGCTTCGCTTCCCACTGGAACAAAAACAGCAACCTCGGTCAGGCATTCGACGTCTGGTTCCTCAACCTCCTCCCACGCCCTTCCCGATTCCTGTTCAACGAAGGCGGCTATCTCACCCTTAGCTTTATCCCGACGCTGGGCACCATTCTCCTTGGCCTCCGCGCCGGTGAATGGTTCCGCTCCGCCGCACCAAAGATCCCCATCAAGCGCTTTTTGATCGCCGGAGCAGTGCTTACTGTCGCGGCCGTTCTTCTTCATGTCACCGGAATTTGCCCCATCGTCAAGCGCATCTGGACCCCAAGCTGGACGCTCTTCAGCGGCGGAGTCTGTTTCTTCTTTCTCGCGGCGTTTTCCTGGATCATCGACGTCAAGCAATATCGCCGGTGGGCCATCCCGCTCGTCGTCGTCGGCATGAACTCCATCGCGGCCTACCTGATCGCGCACCTATGGGAAGACTTCATCATCAACAATCTGCATATCAACCTTGGATACCAGATATTCCGTATATTTGGAGCCGGACTGGAGCCCCTGATGCTCGGCATCACAGTGATGCTGATCTATTGGCTCATCCTTTATTGGATGTACCGCAAGCGGCTCTTCCTTCGAATCTGATCCCGGAGGCAACTAACTGCAAAGATCAATCATCCGCTGCCGTCAGATTGGACCAATAGCTATTGTCGGGGTTGATGAACGCGAGCCATAACTGCCTGCGGCAAACGTTGGGGAACTGCCTGTGCCAGATAACTACGTGACGGCCGGTTTCGCGTGCGTCGCACAAAGGCACCTATGCCGCCATTACCTCCGCCAGCCTGCGCACCGTCAGCACCGTAATGTCGTCTTCCTGCCCGAACCCCTTGGCCGCGTCGGCGATATAAAACGCTGACTGGTTGCTCAGGTTGTGTACGCGTTCAAATCCGAACAGCTCGCCGGAAGCTTTCCGCGCCTCCACCACCCCATCGGAAAGCAGCAGTAGACGGTCTCCAGGATGCAGATAGAGGCTCACCTCGTCATAGGTGTTCTCGGGAATTGCGCCCAGCGGCAGACCGCCCGGCAGCAGAATCTCCTGGCTATTCAAATAAGGCGGCAGGTGGCCCGCGCTGGCCAGCACAAGCTCTCCATTGGGACCAAACCATATGGCCTCGCAGGTGGTCAGGCTGTCGCTGCCCACCAGAACACGATTCAGAGATTCCAGGATTTTGGCCGGGCTTCTTTCTGGAATCCCTCGAATGGCTCCCATCAGCATGGAGACATTCATGGCCGCCTTCAGGCCCTTGCCGGCCACGTCGCCAATCACTACCAGCAATCCGCCGTCGCTGGTCGGCTGCAGATGGAAAAAGTCGCCGCCTACCTCGTTGGCAGGGGTGTAGACCGAGTCCACCTCGTAGCCAGGGGTTTCCAGCTTCTCCAGGGGAATCATCAGTTCCTGCACGCTGCGCGCCGCTGCCAGTTCGCTGTTGGCGTGTTCCTGATCATGCTGAATGCGCAGGAAGCGCACAAAGATGATCAGCACGATTGCCAGAAGTCCGATAAAGTCGGCGATCGAGGCAAAGTGAATGGGGATCATGCCTGCCTGGATGGTCAACGGCGAATGGTACGGATGCCCCCCACCAAAGTCGCTCATACCGCCAGTGAGAATCGGTTCGACGATGCCCACAATGGTCAGCACGAAGGGAATCAGCAGCATGCCTGCCTCGAAGTTTCGCCGGATGGTGGCCACGATCAAGGTCATAAAGATGAAAAGCATTCCACCTGTGATCCACAGTATGCTGCCCAGAAAGCCGACGATCATTACAAGCAAGGCGAGACGGCTATGGCTCCCCAGCAACAGCATTCCAGGCCCCACAAGGAGAAGAACCGGGGAGGAGTAACGGAGCAACGTGATATACCAGCGCCGCGGAAGAGCCAGGAAGGCAACCAGGAACTCGAAGTACAGATAAGCCGAAATGACGACAAGCTGCAGGATGATAGCTGCATACCAGATCTGATCGAGCTCCGCTGAACTGCCTGCCAGATCGACAAACCCAATGGGCGCCTGGATCAACTCGTGGAGGGCCAGCCAGAGATACTCGACGTGCCCTCTTTGCGTGAAGTAGAGAGCCAGCAAGAAAAGGGCGAGCACCGTGAAGAGGATGGCATTTACCAGACGCGGCAGGCGTTCAAACAGGCTGTGTGTCGACCAGAGTTCAAGTTCATGCTGCAGATCCGGCGGGTTGCCGATCCGAACCGTTCCTCTCTCAAAGAAGTTTGTATACGCGCTCAGGCCGAAGGGAATGTAGATCGTACGTGCAACCAGGACGAGGTCGGTATCGGGGGAAGGAACGCCCAAATCGTAAATGCGCGATATCTCCTGGTAGTGGTTCGGCGCGTCTCCGTGGGGACCTTCGGGATGGATCTGCCTCCCATTTGCGAACACATCCACGCCTGGCCCCGCGCCGCTGCCCGGCATGGTAGTGTTTTGCGAGACGGGAAGCGCGATCAACAGCGCGATCGGTCCGTGCCCCTCCGGGAGCTTCAAATGCATGCGAAACCAGACAAAGGGCCGTCCGTGCCCAGGGGGCGGCCCTGGATGGTCAGCGGGATTATCGCCTTCGGGATGGTCAAGGTCATCGAGATTGTCGAGCGAATCGCCCGGTTTGAGCACCGGCCACTTTGAGTCGTCAAAACTGGGGTCGGCCGCCTCCGCGTTGGCCGTGACTCCCACTCTCCAATCTTTGTCGAGGGTTTCAGGGGATCCAAGGTGCGAAGCATCGAAAACGACCGCGGGCGTGGAAGGCGCGTTCACCTTCGCCGGAGGCAGGTGTTTACGCGGCGACAGCATTTCAGCGAGTGAGTGAGCCGAATGTGCCTGTTGCGCAGCCAGTTGACCGCCCGCGCACAGCGCGAGAGCCATCGCTGCCAGAGCTTCACGAACCAGGAACTTACAAGCCAAATCCCCTCCTGTTGCTGCGTGTTCACCACTCTAATTCAGACAAGCGCAAGCTCCAAGAAGAACGTCCCGCGAGCCGGGAGAGTAGATTGAAGATAGACGCAGTATCTCGACCGGATGCCATTTCCAACCGGTAACGTTTTTTTTATCGGGCTGCTGCCAACCGGGTGAATACTAGCGTCTAATGAGTGGAGCGAAGCGGAACCACCCATCCCGCGACGGGTGCGTCCCAGCTGGAGGTACGGTAATGAGCGCAGCTTTTAACGGTATCAAGGCAGGGATGCTGGCGGGTTTGGCACTGGCCGTAGTCACCACACTTGGAGCCCAATCAACTACTCCGGCGAGCCCATCAAGCACTCAGACCCCATCGAGCACTCCGCCGAATCAGCCCGACGCACAATCGACACCTTCCGCTCCGGCTAGCCCGTCCGCGACAACACCCGCGAATACCCCGGCGGCTCAGCCTGCTCCGGGCACGACCCCGGTTGCCGGCGACACTCCACCCCCGGCGGCCGCTCCCGCTGGCAAATCGCAGGATCCTTCAAAGAAGGATCCTGACTCCAAAGATCCTGCCCCCGGCACAACCCCGGTCAAAGGGGATGTTCCTGCCAAGGATGTCGATCCTGACAAGGTTGTGCCCGTCGGCGGCGAAATGATCAAGGTCAAGCCCGGCAGCGTCGAAGACGTAAGCGCCGTTGGCAATCGCAATATTGGCGGTCGGGGCATGGGCAACTGGTACTCCACCGACTCTGAAATCAAGATGGGCAAGTCCTACGCTGATCAGATTGAGAAAAGCACTCATTTCATCACTGACCCCGTGGTTACCGAGTATGTCAACCGTGTCGGCCAGAACCTTGTAAAGAACTCCGACTGCAAGGTGCCCTTCACAATCAAGGTCATCGATTCGGACGAAATCAACGCTATGGCACTTCCCGGAGGGTTCTTCTACGTCAACTCCGGGTTGATTCTGAACGCCGACGAAGAGGCGGAGCTCGCCGGCGTGATGGCTCATGAGATCGCCCACGTCTGCGCCCATCATGCGGCTCGCGAAATGACGCGCATGAACTACGCGCAGCTTGGCACCATCCCGCTGATTATGATGACCGGCTACAGTTGGACCGGCTATGGCATTTATGAAGCCACCCAATTTGCCGTGCCTATGACTTTCCTTATGTTCTCCCGCGAGTTCGAGGCGCAGGCCGACTATCTCGGCGTGCAATATATGTACCGCGCCGGCTACGACCCGCAGGCCTTTATCAGCTTCTTTGAAAAGATTCAGGCCCTTGAAAAGCGCAAACCCGGACTGGTCGCCAAGGCCTTCTCTGACCATCCACAGACACCTGACCGCATCCTTCATTCGCAGGAAGAGATTGCCCGCATCCTGCCTCCGAAGGATGAGTACCTGGTGACGACCTCGGAATTTGGCGACGTGAAGGCCAGGTTGGCGCGCATTGAGAACAAGCGTCGCCTGCTCGATACCAAGGGCGGCAAGAAGCCCTCCCTGCGGCGCGCCAGCACCGGAGCCGACGACGGCACCGGCAGCAGTACCCAGGCAGGCAGCGACACCAGCGGTGACGATGATAAACCGACACTGCACCGCCGCGAAGACCAGAACTAATCTCAGGATTTGTTCAAAATCAGGGAAGAACCTGGCGCTCCGGTGGTCCGGGGCGCCATTTTCCTCTCGGGGCCGGTCGCTGCGCTGTCCAGCATCTGCGTCGAGAATCTAAAGTCCGTGAACCTGGCTGCCGCACCGCCCCCGCACCATCTGCTCCACCTCCACAATTCCTTGGGCCGGGCATGGCCACCCACCCCATGGGCTGGGGCCGCGTCGAGGTGGTCCAGTTCCACGGCTTCCCGGTCGCGACTCAAAGACCGTGAATTTCCTTTAAATATCTGAAAAACCTTGAACCGACGGGTGAATCCGCGTTATATACAGGAGTACCGGCACCTCTGCCGGCATCTTGGCCTGAGGGCGTTCTGCCTTTCAGGAGGTGGAAGAATGCGTAACTCCGCGGCCCGCTCTAATCTTCTAGTTCCAGAAATACGCGAGGTCATGGACATCCGCCAGGCCTCCGACTATCTCGGCATCTCGCCCGACACGCTTTACAAATATGCCTCCGAGGGATTCGTTCCCGCGTTCAAGCTTGGCAACCGCTGGCGCTTTAAACGCTCCCGCCTTGACGAGTGGATGGATCGCCAATCGGAACTCCACGCCGCCGACGCCGACCCCAATCAGAAGAAGCCCGTCCGCCCAGCGATGTAAGGATAGTGTTCAGTTGTCAGGGGCAGTCGTCAGGAAGATGCTCCTTCATTCACCTGGCCATATGTGACGCATTGTCGCTCGTTGTTCCACTGTCCACTCCTCAATGTCCACTGTCTGCTGGCCAGTGACCACTGTGATATACCTTTCCCGATGGACCACCTACGTCGCATCGGCCAATTGCGCCGCCGATTGAGCCGGGCAGGCCTTCCTGGCCTCCTTGTCACGCATCTACCCGATCTCCGTTATCTCTGCGGCTTCACCGGCTCCAGCGCGGCGCTCGCCATCACCCGTCGAGGTGCCCACCTGTTTACTGACGGGCGCTACAAGGCGCAAGCGGTCGAAGAGGTGAACGGGGCACGGGTGGAGATCGTCTCCGGTTCTCCTGCTGTCAGCGCGGTGCAGTGGCTGGCCGCGCAGCAGGGAATCGAATTTGCCGGTTTTGACCCCGCCCATACAACCATTGCCGAGCTTGCCCGCTGGCGCGCTGAACTGCCGCCCCGTTTCCGTCGCACGTTCCTCTCTGCCCTCACCGCACCGCTTGTTGAGCCCTTGCGCATGATCAAGGACGAGGATGAGCTGACTCTCATGATTGAAGCGGCCTTGGTCGGCTGTTCGCTCTTCGACCACATCCTTGGGTTCATCCGCCCGGGAATGCCGGAATTTGAAGTGGCGGCTGAACTCGAGCACCAGGCTCGACTCATGGGCGCTGAGGGCATGTCTTTTGAGACCATCGTAGCCTCCGGCGTGCGGTCGGCTCTTCCCCATGGACGGGCCACAGCAAGCCGGCTCCCCCGCAAAGGATTCCTGACCCTCGACTTCGGTGTTATCCTCAAGGGTTATTGTTCCGATATGACACGCACTGTGCACCTTGGAACTCCGAAGGCGAAGGAGAGAAATGCCTACCAGTCCGTTCTCGAAGCCCAGGAGTGCGCGGTCGCCGCAGTGAGTGCAGACGTCAGTTGTGGCGAAGTGGATGAGGCCGCGCGAGGTGTGTTGCGCAAAGCGGGTCTGGCAGAGGCTTTTTCTCACTCCACCGGCCACGGGGTTGGACTGGAGATTCACGAGTCGCCGCGCATTGGTGCCGGGCAGGCGGCAAGACTACTCACCGGCATGGTTGTCACTATCGAGCCGGGGATCTATTTGCCGGGTCAATTTGGCATTCGCATCGAAGATATGGTGGCCGTCACCCGAACTGGAGGGCAGGTGCTCACGCCCGCACCGAAAGCCCTCATCGAGCTTTGATTCAACCGCCCCACATTCGAGGGTAGGTAAAGGAAAGAATGAAACCACAGGATATCCAGGATCTTAAGCAGCTGATTGAGTTCCTGAAGCACTATCAGGTAGCCGAGTTCGATCTGGACCGAGGCGATATGAAGATTCGCCTCAAGTTCAGTCAGTCTGCAGCATCTCCGGCCGCAACCGCGGCGGTCCCTTCTGTGCCCGCGCATCTGCCTCCGCCCGCAGCTATCGAGCCTGCCGCCGCTCCGTCTGAAGACGCAGCGACCGGCCTTCACATGGTCAAATCGCCGATTGTCGGCACATTTTACGGCTCTCCTTCTCCTGGAGCGCCGGCATTTGTCTCGTCGGGCGACCGTGTCGAAAAGGGCCAGGTCATCTGCATTGTCGAAGCTATGAAGCTCATGAACGAGATTGAATCCGATGCCTCCGGCGAAGTAATCAAATGCCTCGTCTCGAATGGCCAGCCAATCGAATTTGGGCAGCCGCTGTTCTCTATTCGACTCGATTAAGATGGCGGCGGAGTTAGCCGGCAGGCGCCGGGTTAGCGGAGCTAGCGGAGTTAGCGATGCTAATGTGTTGACTGACCCGAAAGGCTAACCCCGCTAGCACCGCTCACAACGCGCACTCCACTATTAAAGGGTCATGCATGTTCAGTAAGGTCTTGGTTGCCAATCGTGGCGAAATCGCACTGCGCGTTTTGAACGCATGCCGGGAACTCGGCATCCGCACCGTCGCCGTCTACAGCGAAGCTGACCGGAACTCGCTCCACGTTCGCTTTGCCGATGAAGCCATCTGCATTGGCCCACCGCGTCCCGCCGACAGCTATTTAAACGTCCCCGCCGTTATTTCCGCTGCTGAAATCGCCAATGTCGATGCCATTCATCCTGGCTACGGCCTGCTGAGCGAGAACGCCAACTTTGCTGAAGTCTGTCGCGCCTCAAACATCAAGTTCATCGGACCGCCGCCTGAAGTTACGCGTCTCATGGGAGAAAAAGAGAAGGCGCGCCAGGCGATGAAGAGGGCAAAAGTGCCCATCTTGCCCGGCTCTGACGGCGTTATCGCCACCATTGAAGAAGCACAGGAATGGGCCACAAAGGTCGGCTTCCCGGTCATTCTCAAGGCCAAGGCCGGCGGAGGCGGCCGCGGCATGCGCATTGTGCGCTCCACGGATGAACTGCCCAATCTATTCCATGCCGCATTTACCGAAGCGGCCAACGCCTTCGGCAACGGCGAGCTCTACATGGAGAAGTTCATCGAGCAACCCCGCCACATCGAGTTCCAGATTCTCGCCGACGAACATGGTAACGTGGCTTCGCTCTTCGAGCGTGAATGTTCAATCCAGCGCCGTCATCAGAAGCTCATCGAAGAAGCACCGTCTCTGCAGGTCACTCCGAAGATGCGCGAGGAGATTGGCCGCACCCTATGCCGCTGCCTTACTGAAATCGGGTACCAGAATGCAGGCACCGTTGAGTTCCTGATGGACGAGGACCGGCAGCTTCACTTCATCGAGATGAACACCCGCATCCAGGTGGAACACCCGGTGACCGAGGCCATCACAGGCATCGATTTGGTGAAGGCGCAACTGCGCATCGCAGACGGCGAGCGCCTCGACGCCATTCTGCCTGCAAAACTCCAGATTCGCGGTCATGCCATCGAATGCCGCATCAACGCCGAACACCCCAAGAAATTCATCCCCTCCGCCGGCAAGATCACGGTCTTCAACGTCCCCGGCGGCAACGGCGTGCGCGTTGATACGGCGCAGTATGCCGAGGGCGTCGTCCCACCCTACTACGACTCGCTGATTGCCAAGCTCATCGTCCACGGCGTCGACCGCGATGAAGCCATCGCCCGCATGGAGCGCGCGCTCTCACAATTCGTGGTGCAGGGAATCGAGACCTCCATCACTCTTCACCAGGCCATCTTCGCTGACCCCGACTTCCGCGCGGGCAACTTTGACACCAAGTTCATGGAGCGCTTTTTGGCCAAGAACATCGACTGAGGACGCGCTGCACCTGCGCCGCGCAACGATATTCAGCACAATAGTAAGTGACCCGAAGGCAACTCACGATGCCCCTGTCTTGCTCTAACAAGCCGAGGGGAATCTATGTCTATCGTTAAGACGTTTGCTGTCTCGGCTATCGCGACGGTTATTCTCAGCTGTGCACCCTTGGCCGCACCTCAAATCGCTGTGAGTATTGGAGCGCCGCCAGTTTGCCCTTATGGGTACTTCGACTATCCTCCCTATGACTGCGCGCCCTACGGCTACTATGGGCCGGACTGGTTCGTAGGCGGACTGTTTATCGGTGCGGGACCTTGGTTCCACGGGCATCACGGCTTTTACGGCCACGTCGACAATCGTTACGATCCTCGTCATGGTTATCGTGGACCTTTGCCCGGCCGCGGGGAAGAGCCTTTCAATCATTTCCACGGAAACGAGGCACGGGATGGGCATGGCCATGTGGGTACTGCCAATCATAGCGTGGGTGGCGAACATGCCCTCCCCGGCTACCATGGCGGAGGCCACGGCGGCGGGGGGCACCACTAAGCCACTCCTCCACTGTGCATGACTCTCTTCGTCCGACTTCTCACTCCACGGGCTCACGGCGGCGGCTCTTTGCCTGAAGAGCCGTTGCTGGAATTCTCTGTTCGGTGATCCTCTCCGCTCCCGGAAGAGCGCCAGGGTGGGCCAGTCAGGCTTACCTCCGGCACATTTCAGTAACATCACCAGGTTCTCGGTTAGGTACTCTCGTTTTTGTTTGATCATTCCATTCGTTATGCAGGACGCCCGCTCGAAAATTTCCTTCAACTTCGCAAGTTGTATGCTGGTGTTCTGAGTCATTCTCCCGGATTAAGAACAAAAGAGAGAGCCATAACATGCCTTATATGGTGGAGCACCTCGGTCAGGTACTCGGACCTTATTCGCTCGCGGAGTTGAACGAGAATGCGGCAGCCGGCAAAATAGCACTCTCCGATCTCGGATGCGATCAGCATTCCGGCCACTGGGTGCCTGTTTCACAACTACTCTCGATTGGGTCTGCTCCGCCATCCGTAGTCGCGGCAAATGTGAAGGCTACCGGTCCCAAATTCAAATCGGGTCTGTTTGCCGGGATGGGCGGTTTTCTACTCACAGTGGCCTTCCTGCTGTGGCGGGTATTCAGGATCATGAATGCGATCGCCCGCCTGCACCACTCACACTAACGCCACTCAAGATAGAACACCTCGCTCACCCTACGTAATTCGCATCGCGATTCTGCTCCCGGAGAGCAGGAATCAGCACACATACACGTCTGCACAAGGGACTTCGAATGCCGCACTGATACTGGCGAGGTCATTTCATCAACGGTCGAAGCGGAGAGATGGTGTGACGAACGACGGCAAAAGCTCTTAGCCCAATGAAGGCGATTTTATGAAAAATCGTGGAGTCGGAGTTTTTCTTGCTTTGGCTCGCGCAACGCTTATGGCTGCGGCCACGCCCCTTTCCAAGACGCTCCTCGTCCCTCCGGCATCCAACCTACAGGAGACACGAATGAGCGAAAAGTTTAAGCCTACCCATATGCAGCCCGGTGCATTCATTGAAGAGAAGCAAAAACCGGACGATGGCGTCGTCAACGATTCCTTAGGCACAGTCGACATGGCCGATTCGACCGGCTCAGACGAAAACAAAGAAACAGGCGACGCAAAGAAGAGCAACAAGAATACCCGCGAAGACTGAACATTGGGCGGATTCAGGAACCATAACACACCCATTGAGTCTCCCGAAGCCAGCCACATTACCCGTGGAGGCACGACACACGCCTCATCTCTGAACGCTCCTCAGCGTGCCCGACCACAAATATCCTCATCGTGCAGTTGCGCGAAGCCGCGACCGCCGCAGGTCAGCTTGAGCGCCTGCGCAGCGGAATTGCTCTAATTTCCGTTCGCGGGGCTTGACTGCGCATCATCACCTTGCTTCGTGAAGTCGAAAGTGCAGGACCGGCCCAGAATTCCGGCGCCTTCATCGCGTGTGCCTGAGCCCTTGGTACCAGTGAATTGGGCCTTGATGATGTAGCTGTAGTTGTTGCCCCTCATGGCAAATACGCCGTGTGCATGGTTCTTCGTGACCGTGCCTTTGGCCGACAGCTTTGCGCTGCCATCGCTCCCGATCGGACCGTCGATCACCAGGTATCCCGGCCCTCCTTCCTCCCCATGCGTGCCGTGAAAGTTGTTGTCTTTGATGGTGCTGGTGAAGTCCCATGCATATGCCGGCGTTTCACCGTGAGCCTCACAGGCCATGTGCGTGTCCCAATTGCCGTCGAACCGTCCTCGGGCGCCATCCACCGCCATCGCCCCGGGCAAATGCATCAGGGCAGATCCAGCGACAAGCCAGATCGCTTTGCGCAATTTCATATAACCTCCTGGGGAAAGCCAGAAGACCATTCTGCACAAATCATTGCCCGGGAGGAAATTAATTCCAGTATTCGATGAATATCCGCCGTCTGCTGCCGCAGGGAAGGGCCTGGCAAGCACCAGGCATCAAACAGCTCCCCCCGAAACAGGACTGCGCATCGCCGTTCCGGCCATGTATTCTTAACCGGCCCGAGCCAGGGGGCCGCGGCGTGCATGTTCTCCAAAAAACTACTTTCTTCAGCCATTCTCATCTGCATTGCCGCCTTCTCCGTTTGCGGCCTGTTGGCCGCGCAACAAAACGACTGGGCCGCATACAACGGCGGACCCGATGGCGATCATTACTCAAGCCTCAAGCAGATCAACCGCGCCAATGTGCACCGCCTTCAGCAGGCCTGGAGATTCGACAGCGGAGAGAAAGGGGGCCTGCAGGCAAATCCGCTGATTGTAGGCCACACCCTCTTTGCCTATACACCCTCGCAGAAGGTTGTTGCGCTCGATGCATCCAACGGCCAGCTCAAGTGGAAGTTCGATTCGGGCATCGACGGCACGCAACCTGCACGCGGGCTCACTTACTGGGCTGGAGACGAACAGGGCAATCAAGCGCGCATCTTCGCAGGGGTAATGAATTTCCTTTACTGTCTCGACGCTGAAACCGGCACGCCGGTCGCGTCGTTCGGTGAAAACGGCCGCGTCGATCTGCGCAAGAATCTGGGCCGCGACTACGAGACACAGTCCATCGCCCTCACCACGCCCGGCATTCTCTACAAGGACCTCATTATCGTCGGCGGCCGCAACCCTGAAACGCATCCCGCGCCGCCCGGCTATATTCGTGCCTACGATGTGCGCACCGGCCAGCTTCGGTGGACCTTCCGCACCATTCCATTGCCCGGCGAACCAGGCTATGAAACCTGGCCCAAAGACGCGTGGAAGACCGCGGGCGCAGCCAACAATTGGGCCGGCATGTCACTCGATGTGGAGCGAGGCATTCTCTATGCGCCCACCGGCTCAGCGGTGATGGATTTCTACGGCGGCGATCGCGTGGGAGACGACCTGTACGCTAACACGCTGCTCGCGCTCGACGCCGACACCGGCAAACGGCTTTGGCATTTCCAGGGTGTGCACCACGATATTTGGGATCGCGATTTTCCTTCGCCACCCGCGCTCTTTACGATAATGCGCGATGGCAAACGCATTGAAGCGCTAGCCCAAACCACCAAGCAAGGCTACCTCTACCTCTTCGATCGCATTAGCGGGCAACCGCTCTTTCCCATCCACGAGCACCCCTACCCGGCCAGCACCGTTCCCGGAGAGGCCGCATCGCCCACTCAACCGTTGCCCGATTGGCCAGAGCCCTTCGCACGCCAGCGCCTCACTGAAGACATGCTCACCACGCGCACGCCCCAGGCGCATGAATGGGCGGTGAAAGCCTTCCGCGAGTTCCGCAGCGACGGGCAATTCCTCCCCTTCGCGCTTGACAAGCAGACCGTCGTCTTTCCTGGCTTTGACGGCGGCGCAGAGTGGGGCGGCCCGGCCATCGATCCGGTTGCGAATGTCCTCTATGTGAATGCGAACGAGATGGTCTGGACTGGAGGCCTCGTCCCCGTGGCGCAAGGAGGCAGTCCGGGCGAACAGCTTTACCGCAGCCAGTGTGCCGTGTGTCACGGGATCAACCGGGCCGGATCGCCACCTACGTTCCCATCGTTGATCCGCATCGGCAATCGCCTCCCGGAAGAAAAGATCCAGCAAGCGATTCATAACGGCACGGGCCGGATGCCCGCCTTTCCCAACATCGATCCGCGCCAACTCAACGAGCTGCTTGACTATCTGCACACTGGTGCTGCCCCTGAAAGCAATAAAGAGCTGACCGCCGTCCCGGCCCAAAGCAAAGCCGTGCCACCGCTGCCCGATGCCGCAGGTGCTGCGGTCTACCACGACCGCTGCGCCATCTGCCACGGAGATCACCTGGAAGGGAACCCTCCGTCATTTCCCATGCTGATTGGCGTGGGGAGCCGTCTCTCGGTGGCCCAGACCACCGACCTAATCCACTCCGGCAAGGGAAGAATGCCTCCCATGCCCGCATTGCAAGGCGGCGCGCTTGAGGCTTTGCTCCGATTTCTCGGCGTCGGATCAACCGCGCGAGACAACGTCGATGTAGGCGGGGAAGACCGCTACAACTTCACCGGCTATCGCAAGTTCCTCGATCCCGACGGTTATCCGGCCTTCAATCCCCCATGGGGAACGTTGAGCGCCATCGACCTCAAAACAGGTAAGTACCTGTGGAAAATTCCTTTGGGTGAGTACCCCGAACTGGTCACCCAGGGAATCAAGAATACAGGCTCTGAAAACTATGGCGGCCCGATCGTCACGGCGGGAGGAGTGCTTTTCATCGGCGCGACGGTTCACGACCGCATCTTCCACGCCTTTGACTCCCGCACCGGTAAGCTGCTCTGGCAAACTGTGCTGCCGTTTGCCGGAATGGCGACACCAGCGACATACATGGTGGATGGGCGGCAATTCGTGGTGATTGCGTCGAGTGGTGGCCGAGACCCCAACGGGCCGATTGGCGGTGCCTATATTGCATTTGCACTTCGCTGAACAGCGTCCCCGTATAGTCTTTTTTGCTACACTCGGCGAATGCGAGTTCTGGCCCTATCGCTCATTGTGGCTGCGGTTTCCATCCCGGCGCTGCACGCCCAGCAGACAGGTGGGTCAATTGATCTTCCCGCGGGAACCCACATTGTCCTCCAGGTACTGGGAGACGGAGTCCAGATTTACACCTGTACCGATACACCGGGCGGAGCCAAGTGGGCTCTGAAGGCTCCAGATGCAAAGTTGTTGGATGCGTCCGGGAAGACGGTCGGAGGCCACTTTGCCGGACCTACCTGGAAGCTGGAGGACGGTAGCCAGGTTCAGGGGGAACTTATTGCGAGCAAGGTTGCCTCAGAGACCGGGTCTGTTGCCTGGCTCCTGTTGCGCGCCAAAGAGGGAACAGCCAAAGGCTCTCTTGCCGATGTTGCGTTTATCCGGCGGACCGAGACTCACGGTGGCGTTGCACCCGAATCCGGCTGCGCAACCTCCCAGGATGCAGGCAAGACCGTCCGGGTCCCTTACACGGCCATCTACACGTTTTATAAGGCTACCAAGAGATAGTTCTTCAGAAAATCGCGGTGATTAACGAAGCGCAGTTTCTGCCATCTGTGGAAAACAATTCAGATTTTATCGCTTTTTCTTCGCCTTTTTGTGCGCGAATCAGATATGCTGGCTTGGCAACTCGGAGGTTGCACGCATGGATATTCAAAAGGAACTCATCGCCGAGTACGATCGCGAGACCGCCACGACACGCAAGGTTCTTGCTGCGATTCCGGACGATGCCGACTTCAGCTTCAAATCCCACCCCAAATCCATGGCTCTTGGCCAATTGGCCGGGCATGTTTCTGACACCAATGGGGATTGGGCCCTTCACACACTGACCCGTGACAAGTTGGAATGGACGCCGGAAATGAAGCCAGACATCCCCGCCACAAAGGCCGCTCTCATTGAACGCTTTGAAAAGCAGGTGGCCGAAGTAAAGCCCGCCCTGGCTAAGATGACCCCGGAAAAATGGGATTCGAATTGGAAGTTCGTGGCCGGCGAACAAACTTGGATCGATGACTCCAAGTACGGGGTGTGGCGGACATGGGTGCTGAACCACCTCATCCATCATCGCGCACAATTGGGGGTATACCTGCGACTCCTCAACCAGAAGGTTCCCGGCTGCTATGGACCGTCTGCCGATGAAATGTGAGGAATAGCTGCGAATTGGGAAATCGACTGGGCTTTCCATCCATTTCGCGAGCGTCGCTGCGTCGCGGAAGGTTGGGAAGCCCGGGGACCTTAGGCTCCGGTGATTGCATGGCGTTGTTGCTCCACAGCACTGACAACCAGCCTCCCTGTCCACTACTCTGGGGATATGTCTTTTAGATTCCCGAGGATCTATCCCATTCTCGACTCGTCGATCATTCCATCCAGAGGCCGCGCCGGTTTCCTCCAGAAATTGGGAACCTCGTTGGCCGATGCAGGCGTAACCCTCCTTGAGTATCGCAACAAGACCGGAACCGATACCGAGTTGCTGGAGGATGCTGCGGCTCTCCGCGAAGCCCTCCCTGCCGATTATGTAAAGCTGATTCTCGATGATCGGGCCGATCTCGTTGCAGAAGCTGCGTTTGATGGAGCTCACGTGGATGCTGGAGACGTCTCCCCGACCGAGGCGCGTGGTCTTCTGGGCCCGAGTCGAATTGTAGGCACCTTCGGCGGCAGCGATGCGCTTCTCCCCGGCATCCTTGACGAGCCGGTCGATTACCTCGCAATCGGCCCGGTTTTCCCAACTACGACGAAACAGACGGACAAAGCTCCCATCGGACCCGAGGGAGTTCGCCGCCTGCGCGCTCAGGCTGGCCCTGACATCATATTGGTGGCCGCCGCAGGGATCACATTCGAGACCGCGCAGTCGGTTCTTGACGCGGGAGCAAGCGTCGTTGCCGTCTCCGCTGCCATCTTCCGCTCTCCGGATCCGGCCGCCGAGTTCCTTCGTTGGTCAAAACAATTGCGTTAAAGGTCAGAAATCTGCGGCAGATTCGATGCAGTTAGAAAACACAAGACAATCGCATCTAATTCAAGTAAAACCGAGCAAGGTGAAAACCTTAGACTCCACTTCCGCCGCTAAATCCGCCCCAGCAGCCAACTCAACCGGTTTGGTGCAGAGCCTCGGTCTGTTCAGTTCTACTGCCCTCGTCGCCGGTTCCATGATCGGCTCCGGCATCTTTCTCGTCGACGCGGATATTGCGCGCGGAACCAACTCTGCGGCTCTTTTCATGGGCGCGTGGGTGGTCACGGCCGTCATGACGATTATCGGCGCACTGAGCTACGGCGAACTGGCCGCCATGATGCCCAAAGCTGGCGGCCAATATGTTTACCTTCGCGAGTCGCTTGGGCCGCTTTGGGGCTTTCTCTATGGATGGACGCTCTTTCTTGTCATCCAGACAGGAACCATAGCCGCGGTCTGCGTTGCGTTCGGCAAGTTTCTCGGCGTATTTTTCCCAACTGTCTCGACCACGCATTGGCTATGGCACATCGCGCATGTGCCTGCGATTCCCATAGGACCGATGGTGCTGGGCAACATGGAGATCGGGGTCAATACCGCCAACCTGACCGCCATCCTGATTGTGATTTCGCTGGCGATCGTAAACGTGTTCGGCGTGCGTCTTGGTGCGATGATCCAGAACATTTTTACTTCGGCCAAAGCATTGTCTCTGGCGGCCCTGATACTGCTTACATTCACAGTGGGCCGGAATGAAACTGCATGGAGTGCAAACTTTGGCCCCGGCTGGAGCGAGTTCTGGAAGAATGCCGGATGGAGTTCTATGCACCCGGTGCAGGTGGGCATCGGCGGACCCATCGTGCTTGTGAATCTGCTGGTGATTCTCGCCGTGGTGCAGGTCGGTTCGCTGTTCTCAGCTGATGCGTGGAACAACATCACCTTCACGGCGGGAGAGGTCAAGAATCCCCGCCGGAATATTCCCCTTTCGCTCATCCTGGGCACAGGCTTCGTCCTGATGGCATACTGCCTGGCTTCGTTCGGCTATCTGCTCGTTCTTCCCATGCATGGCGATCCGCACGGAGCCACGGCGTTGGCGCGCGGGATACAGTTTGCATCGGAAGATCGTGTCGCGACGGCGGCACTCGGAGCGATCTTTCACTCCGGGGGGGCGCAGCTGATGGCGGCGGCCATTCTTATTTCCACCTTTGGATGCGCTAATGGACTGTCGCTTGCCGGGGCCCGCGTCTACTATGCCATGAGCCAGGATGGGCTCTTCTTCAAATCAGTCGGCAAGCTTCATCCGCGCTATCGCACACCGGCGGCCGGACTGCTTGTACAGGCGTGCTGGACGATTGTGCTTTGTGTTTCCGGCTCTTATAGCCAGTTGTTGGATTACATTATCTTCGCGGTGTTGGTGTTTTACATCCTTACGATCGCCGGGCTCTTTGTGCTGCGGTTCAAACGGCCTGATGCACCGCGACCCTACAAGGCGCTTGGTTATCCGGTGCTGCCTGCGCTCTACATCACTATGGCCACGTGGATATGTATCGTATTATTGCGGTACAAGCCCCAATACACTTGGCCGGGCCTGGTGCTTGTTTTGCTCGGCATTCCGGTGTATCTCTTCTGGTCACGGCGCTCTGCGAGCCAGCTGCATTCGGGAAATAATTTCAACCACTGAGGAGGATGTCCCTCATCCATGTCCAGGCTGCTTCGTATCAAACCGATGTCGATGCTCTCGCAAGAAGCCAGTGAACAGGGCGAACACACTCTGAAGCGCTCGCTCGGCGCGCTGAACCTGATCACGCTCGGAATTGGCGCCGTCATTGGCGCTGGCATCTTTGTACTGACTGGACAGGCGGCCGCGCTCCACGCCGGCCCGGCCGTGGCGCTGAGCTTTGTGCTTGCCGGTTTCACCTGCGCGTTTGCAGGCCTTTGCTATGCAGAGTTTGCCTCCATCATTCCCATCGCCGGATCCGCATATACCTACGGCTATGCGACGCTGGGTGAACTGGTCGCCTGGATTATCGGCTGGGACCTTTGCCTGGAGTACGCTTTTGGCGCGGCGACGGTTGCTTCGGGTTGGGCAGGGTACTTCAACAGCCTCTTGCAGCAATTGCATATTTACATTCCTCCGCAGCTGACGGCGACGACGGGCACGACGCTGGTTTTCTATCAGCACCAGTGGCTGCCGCTAATGTCGCTGCCTCCCGGAATTAGCGATGCAGGGCTGCCTCATGCCACGGGATTCTTCAATCTGATCGCGATGCTGATTGTCATTGTGATCACTGCCATTTTGGTCATCGGCATCAAGGAATCGGCCAACTTCAATTCTGCGATCGTGATCATCAAGCTTGGCATCGTGGGTGTTTTCTTGGTGGTCGGAGGCTACTTCCTGTTCCGTCACCCTGAAGTGGCAAGGCTGAACTGGCATCCCTTTGTTCCGCCACCCGATGGCCACGGAAACTTTGGTTGGGGAGGCATCCCCACGGCTGCGGCCTCGATCTTCTTCGCTTACATCGGATTCGACGCGGTCTCCACAGCAGCGCAGGAAGCGAAGAATCCCCAGCGAGACATGCCCATCGGCATTCTCGGATCACTGGTCGTCTGCACCATCCTGTATATCCTCGTCTCGCTGGTGCTTACTGGCCTCGTGAGTTACAAGACTCTGAATGTCGCGGCGCCGGTGGCGTTGGCCATCGATGTAACGGGCGTAAGTTGGGGCTCGATGTTGGTGAAGATCGGTGCGGTCTTCGGACTGGCAACTGTCATGCTCGTGATGCTGTTGGGCCAGACGCGCGTCTTCTTCTCCATGTCGCGTGACGGTCTGTTACCAAAATGGGCTTCGGCGATTCATCCAAAATTCCGCACCCCGTGGATCACGACCATCGTCTTCGGTGCGTTTGCAGCCATCATGCCCGCGTTTTTGCCGATCGAAAACCTTTCGCAGCTAGTGAATATTGGCACGCTGCTCGCTTTCACGATCGTGTGTGCAGGCGTGTGGGTGCTGCGCGTCCGTCATCCTGAGATGAAGCGGCCATTCAAGACGCCGCTCGTGCCACTGGTGCCAATCCTGGGCATGATCTCTGCGCTCTATCTCATGAGCCGGCTGGCGATGATTACATGGGCCGTGATGATCGGTTGGCTATTCATCGGCCTGATCATCTACTTCAGCTATTCCATAAAACACAGTAAGGTGCAAAAGTTGACCCCTGTAGCCAAAGGCGATTAATCGGTCAAAGCAGTCAAACCAGCAAAGCGGCCTCCCGCATGGGAGGCCGCTTTGCGTTGCAGGAATGTGAGTGAAGTCTAGGCCGGAGTCTTGGCGCAGAACTCATCGAAGGCACGGACCAGTTCGCCCGCGATCTGCGGGGCTGTGGACTGTTCAATGACAAAGCGCTGCATGAGGTAAACCAGCTTGCCATTGCGGAGAATCGCGATGGCTGGAGAAGTGGGCGGGTTGCCCTCAAAATAACTGCGGGCGCGCTCAGTGGCCTCGCGGTCCTGGCCGGCGAAGACGGTGATCTTGTGATCTGGTTGATTGGCGGCATTGGCGAGCGCCATCCGTACGCCGGGGCGCATCTTACCTGCTGCGCAACCGCAAATGGAGTTGACGACCAGCATGGTTGTGCCCGGCTTAGCCAGGGCGGCGTCGACTTCTTCAGCGGTTGGGGTTTCCGTGATTCCGGCGCGAACGAGTTCCTCGCGCATGGGAATGACCATCAATTCTGGATACATTGTCGCCTCCGGCAGAGATAGCTGCCTGTAACCATTCTATCGTTAAACCGAGTAGTGTAGCCTTTATCCCGATGCTTCTTGAAGAAAACAAGCTACTGGCGCCCTTTACGACCTTTGGCATCGGCGGCCCGGCGCGCTGGTTCGTAGAGGCCCTCACTGAAGAGGAAGTTGTCGAAGCGACGACGTGGGCCCGCGATCGCAAGGTTGCGTTTTTCGTGCTGGGCGGTGGCAGCAACCTGCTCGTTTCAGACGCGGGGTTTAGTGGCCTGGTGTTGCGGGTAGGCTTGCTCGGTTTGTCCCTGATCGAAGAATCGGAGCGGAGACTCTATCGCGTTGCGGCAGGCGAGGACTGGGACACCTTCGTTGAGCGCACCGTGCAGGATAACTGCGCGGGCATCGAGTGCCTGGCCGGAATCCCGGGCACGGTGGGCGGGACCCCGGTGCAGAATGTCGGCGCATACGGTCAGGAAGTTGCCTCAACCATAGATAGAGTGCGCGCGTTTGATCTGCGCGATCGTGCGTTCGTCGAGTTCACGGCCGCAGAATGCGAATTCTCGTATCGCCGCAGCCGTTTCAATACAGTGGACCGCGGGCGCTACATCGTGACGCGCGTGGATTACCGGCTCGTTTCGAGCGGTGCCCCAACGCTGCGCTATGGAGATCTGCAACGGGCATTCTCTGAGGGCACCGAGGCGAGCCTGCCCGAAGTCGCAGCAGCGGTGCGCCGCATCCGTCAGTCGAAGGGCATGTTGCTGGTCGAAGGCGACCCGGACTGCCGCAGCGCCGGCAGTTTCTTCAAAAATCCGGTGGTGACCGAAGAGCAACTGCGGCACATCGCATCGGCGACCGGCAAGGAGCCTCCGCGTTTTCCAGCCGGCCCTGGCCCAGAGAACGCGCGACGCGCAAAGGTGCCTGCTGCATGGCTCATCGAACAGGCAGGTTTTGCCAGGGGCTACTCACTCGGAGCTGCTGCTATCTCATCGCGGCATACGTTGGCGCTCGTAAACCGCGGCGGTGCCACGGCCGCGGAGATTCTGGTTCTCGCAAACCAGATCAGGTCCACCATCGAATCCAGGTTCATGATTTCGCTTGAGATGGAGCCGGTGTTGACAGGTTTTTGATGACACTGTTTAGTGAGAACCACCGCCACCGGCAGGGCTTACACATTCGGTGTAAGATTTCTGGTATCCCCGCGAGGTTCTGAAAGTGTGTCGGCATGCGGGTAAACCTGTCTTCTCTAGTACGTTTCCTGAGACAACAAATCGTTTACATCGCTATCTCCGCAATTGCCGGAGCCGTCTTCTGGGCCATTGGACAGGAGATCAATCCACTCACCATCCTGGTTTATTCGATTGTGATCGGAAATATTGTTGTGCCTATAACGCAGAGGTTGCACAGGTACTATTCGGAGAAGCCATTTCCTTACAATTGGTTGTTCTTTCTCCCCGTCCTGCTCCTTCTCCTCATCCCCGTTTACGTTGTCTCGTCGGTGGTCGTTTGGATGCTTGCGCCGCCCACGCCGCAAACATTGGAACACTTGCTTAGAACGGGATGGAAATTTCCGGTACTGATCACATTTGTCGCCAGCACACTGATCTTTCTTTATCAGACAACAAAAGAAAAGCTCGAGCGGAGAAACATCGAACTTCAGCGCTCGGTAGAACTCGGCACCGCGCAGCTTGAATTGCAAGAGCAGGAAATGCAGCGCGCACGGGAGATACAGCAATCGCTACTCCCGAAGGAAATTCCCCAGTTGCCCCGATTCGAGGTTGCAGGAATCTGGCGTCCGGCTCGAGCGGTCAGCGGCGACTACTACGACGTCTTCAAATTGGGCGGACATAAACTGGGCATTTGCGTAGCGGATGTTGTCGGCAAGGGAGTGTCGGCTGCCCTCTTGATGGCCAATGTGCAGGCTGCCGTGCACGCCTTTGCAAGCGAATCCGAGAGCGCGTCCTGGTTATGCGGAAAAGTGAATACATTGCTCCATGAAAACATTGCCACTGGAAAGTTCGTCACGTTTTTCTATGGGGTTCTTGACGGCAACGCGCGGACACTTCAATACTGCAATGCCGGAAACCCCTACCCGGTTCTCGTCTCTCACGGCCTGACCACCATGCTCAAAGAGGGCGGCGCCGTTCTGGGTGTCTTCCCTTCGTGGACCTATGAAGATTCGACGATTGAGTTGTGGCCCGGAGACCGTTTATTGCTCTTCACAGATGGAATCACGGAAGCATCAGACCCGGACGAGCAGGAGTTTGGCGAAGAAAATGTGGCGGAATTTGCGCGGGCAAACTCCGCCCACGCTGCGAGCGAACTGAACAGCCGCTTGCTCGCACATGTTTCTGGTTTCTGCGGAAACCATTTCCAGGACGATGCAACCGTGGTGGTGATTGCCGCCAACTAGCGTGTGCTAAGACCTTAGGCATTGCTCTCGACGTGAAGAGTCATTCTTCGCGACTGCCCAGCCTTTGAACAATTCGTTCTCGCTCTAAGGCGAGGGCTTTCGCTGCGGGTCCGAGCGCAGCCAAGCGGCCTTCGCGCAGCAGGGCAACCTCGGCACCGGTGGCGTATGCATCGGTCGCGTCGTGCGTGACCAGCACCGTCTGCACTCTGTGTTCGGTGAGCCAAGTCTGTAGTCGTGAAAGCAGCGCATCGCTTGCTGCGCCGTCAAGAGCGGAGAAGGGCTCGTCAAGCAGCAACAGGCGAGGTAGGGGCGCCAGAGCCCGCGCCAGTGCGACACGCTGCGCCTCGCCACCGGAAAGCTCGCGCGGACGGCGATCTCCAAGACTCTTCGCGTCCACCAGTTCCAGCATCTCTTCAACGTGTGCGCTTCGCGCGGAGCGATCAAGGCGCGTGAGCCCGTATGCGACGTTCGCGGTCACGCTGAGGTGAGGGAAGAGAGCAGGCTGCTGTGCGACAAGTGCTGTCTGCCGGCGGCCCGGTTTGCGATAGATGTTCTGCGCCGCGTCGGTCAAGATTTTCCCGTCCAGCACAATCTGCCCGCGATCCGGCCAATCCAGGCCGGCCAGCAAACGCAGCAATGTACTTTTGCCCGCGCCCGACGGTCCGAATATCACAGTCCACTCGGATGCAAGACGGCACTCCAGTTGAAGGTGGAATCCACCACGACGAGCGTCAAGTGCCAACTCAAGCACGGCGGCCTCCGCGCGGACGGTTGCCGATGTAAATCGCCGCCAGTGCCGCTACGCTCAGGCCGAGCAGAATGGCCGCGGTGCGATTGGCGGCAGAGTAGTCGAAATTTTCAACCTGGTTATAGAGCAGGATCGAAAGCGTGCGGGTGGCGCCAGGAATATCGCCGCCCAGCATAAGCACCACGCCAAACTCGCCGACCGTGTGTAAGAAGCTGAGGACCGCAGCCGCCAGCAGCGAACGGCGAGCAAGCGGAATCAGAATGCTGAAGACGACTCGCGCCGGACCGGCGCCCAGCA
The DNA here is from genome assembly GCA_963800145.1 of uncultured Acidobacteriaceae bacterium. Lineage (GTDB taxonomy): Bacteria > Acidobacteriota > Terriglobia > Terriglobales > Acidobacteriaceae > Telmatobacter. Next base: position 3,068,841 of record CAWCZX010000003.1, read on the forward strand.
GCCGGGCGGCATCAAGCATTGCGGGATCGACCGCGGCGAAACCCGCAACCAACGGCTGCACGGCAAAAGGTAAGCTGTAGATGACCGAGCCCACCACCAGCCCGTCGAACGAGAAGGCCAATGGATGACCGAGCAGGGCAGTGATGCCTCGCCCGAAAGCCGTGCGCGGCCCCAGAAGGACCAGCAGGAAAAAGCCGAGAACCGTGGGGGGCAGCACCAGCGGAAGCGCGGCTAGAGCCTCGAGACCGGCAAGCCATCGTCCACGGCCCATCACCAGCAGTGCCGCCAGTGGAACAGCAACGGCCAGCAGGATGCCCGTCGTGACTGCCGCAAGGCGGAGGGTGAGGGCGAACGCTTGCCAATCCATCGTGCTTAGCGAACCGGCGTGAGGCCGCTTTTTGCGAGCTGAGCTTGCACGGGTGCGGATAGTAGGTAATCAAGCAGTTTGTGCGCTGCGGCGCGTTGTGTTGTGCGGCTCACGATCACTGTGCCCTGTTCGATGGGAGGATAGAGATCGCGTGGCATTACAAAATAGTTTCCGCTCGTCGCTAATCGAGGCGTAAGCGCCGACGTCAGCGAAATGAGGCCCGCGTCTGCATTGCCGGAGTCGACAAACTGCGCCGTCTGGGCAATATTCTCGGCGGTCACGATGCGAGGCTTCAGTTCGTCATAGAGCTTGAGGCTGGTCAGCGCTGCGACAGCCGCACGGCCGTAGGGCGCGCGATCAGGATTGGCGATGGCCAACCTTTTCAATGCGGGATTGCGCAGCAGGTCCAGTGTCGGAGGCGGCAAAGGAGAATCCTTACGCGTCCATAGCACAAGCGTTCCTTTCGCATAGAGAATAGGCGTTGAGGAATCGCTCGATCCCGCCGCATCGGCCAGCCCCGCATCAATCAGGCGCTTGGGATAGCCCATGTCGGCGGAAAGAAAAAGGTCGAACGGAGCGCCGTTCTGAATCTGCGTCGTCAACATGGCCGAGGCCTGATAGGTGGCTTCAACCGATATGCCGGTCGTCTGTCGAAACTGTTCCAGAATCCGCGGCAGCACGGGTTCCAGGTCGGCTGCCGCAGCCACCCGCAGCGGCGATTGCGCAGGCGCAGTCGGCAAGCACAGCAGTCCGAGAAAAAGCGCGGGAATCCATTTCGTCATTTGCGTTTCCCTCTCCCAGGTTAGTCAAAGCTCGCGCCCGTGTCTCTGGTAGGCTATCACCTAAGGATGAACGACAATCTGCACCAGTTACGCTGTTTCGGATGCGGCGAGCGCATCTCCGGCTCTGACGCCCGGCCCGATTTTCGCTGCGCGCAATGCGGTGACTTGTTTGAAGTCGAGTACCCCGGTTGGAGCCAGCGCAAAGGGCTCGACCGGCCCAATCCGGGCGCCCTCAAATGGCTCTGGCGCGAACGCCGCTGCTCCTCTGAGTCGTTGGATCAATCCGGAGTCTGGCGGTTCCGTGAGCTGCTGCCCATTCTCGATAGCTTTGGCAACGCGATCACGCTGCGCGAGGGCAACACGCCCCTGTATCGCCTGATGCGCAACGCGAGGGCTCTTGGAATCGATCAACTCTTCGCGAAACACCAAGGGATGAACCCAACCGGGTCCTTCAAAGACACCGGCATGACTGCGGCGCTCACCGTTGCCAAAGAGCGAGGATACGAATGGGTAGCCTGCGCATCCACGGGGAACACGTCAGCCGCCATGGCCGCATACGCAGCACGCGCCGGCCTTCGCAGCCTGGTGCTGATTCCTGAAGGCAAGATCGCGTGGGGCAAACTATCGCAGGCCATGGACTACGGAGCAGTCACGTGCCAATTGAAGGCCGACTTCGACGGCTGCGTCAAAGTGCTCACCGAGATCGTGAACCAGGAGCGCATCTACCTGCTGAACTCCGTGAATCCCTATCGTCTTGAAGGGCAGAAGACGCCAGCATTCGAGATTGCCGAAGCATTCGATTGGACGGTTCCCGACCACCTGATCGTTCCCGGCGGCAACTTGGCCAACAGTTCTGCGCTAGGTAAGGGATTTCGTGAAATGCGCGAGTTGGGCCTTGTATCACGGATGCCGCGCATCTCGGTCATCCAGGCTGAAGGCGCCAACCCTCTCGTGCGCAGCTTTGCCAGCAGCCAGGGAACTGCGTTGGAGCCGGTCGAGGCGCACACCCGCGCCACAGCAATTCGCATTGGCAATCCTGCCTCGTGGCGCAAGGCGGCGCGGATTGTGCAGGACACAGGAGGATGGTGTCTTGACGTGACAGAGACAGAGATCGCGATCGCCAAAGCGGAGTTGGGCGCCGAAGGGTTGGGATGCGAACCTGCCTCTGCCACCACTCTCGCCGGATTGAAAAAGTTGCGGGCCGAGGGCAAGGTGTCTTCCGGCGAAACCGTTGTCCTCGTGCTCACAGGGCACACGCTCAAAGACGCTGATTACACCATCGATTTTCATCGCGGTACATTGCTGAACGAACAAGAGAAAGCTGGCCACGAGACTGAGATTGAAGCTTTGCGTCGGAACGCAATTACCGTTGAGGCGACTCCTGCGGCGGTGCTGGCCGCGATGAAGGGCAGCGCCGGATGAGCTGCGTTTTGAAGGGAGCCCCTGGCAGGCTGCGGTTGAAGTTGCCGGCCACCTCGGCCAATCTCGGCCCCGGATTTGACGCCGCGGCCATAGCTCTCAATTTTCATCTTGAAATTGAAGCGGAGCCCTCCTCGGAGTTCAGCATTATCGCCACCGGACGGGACGCCGCTCGGTGCGCACGCGTGAAAAACAATCTCATTCTCGATACCTACGATCGGATTCTGCGCGAGAATGATCGGCCCGTTACGCCCCTTGCTATTCGCATGGCGAACGGAATTCCGCTGGGGATGGGATGCGGCTCGTCGGCGGCTGGACGGCTGGCGGCCATTACGTTGGCTGTGCATTTCGGCCGCCTTGGCTGGAGTCCGGAACAGATGCTCGAGGAAGCTTGTGTGCTGGAGGGCCACCCTGACAATGCTGCAGCCTGCTGGCTGGGGGGATTCGTCGTTGCTGCGTCCGAAGGAAGGACCGTCCATGTCGTGCGGGTCGTTCCTCCCCTCGAATGGCGCGCGATTGTTGTTCTTCCGCCCGCTCCTCTGGCCACCAGCGAGGCTCGCGCTATGCTGCCGGATACCTATCCTCGCAGCGATGCCGTCATCAATATCCAGGCTGCAGCAATGCTAGGCTTGGCGTTTGCCCAAGGGCGCGGAGAGCTGTTGCGCATCGCCATGAATGACCGTATTCACCAGCCCTATCGCGCTTCGAGTTGCCCCCTTTTGCCGCCGCTGCTGCAACTCGCGGGCAGCCACGGCATTCTCGGTGTTGCCCTCAGCGGCGCCGGGCCTGCGGTTCTAGTCGTCGTTGAAGGAGACGCAACCGTAACCTCGGCCTCTGCCGCGATTTGCGGGGCGGTTGTTGGAGTGGGGGAGCCCGAGCTTCAGGTCTGCGGCTTCGAATATAAGGGAGCAAGCGAGCCGATTGCGTAGCGTAAGAGATTCCGATCTCTGAACCGAATCACCGACATAAAACATATCGTTGTCGATAAAGTAAACCCCCCACTTGTCGAGCGTATCATTCTCGTTAATCACCCTCTTGGAATTACTCCAAGCATTACCTAAGTTTGCTTGCTATTCGGATGGGGAAACCCTAAATTCGCTTGGGTGGGCAGTTCTGGGGGAGGGCTGCTCTAGCGCCCGCGGTCCCTTTACGGGACCCGGGCGCTTCTGTTTGCAGGGCAAACATGCTGCCTGGAGAAGATCTTGGCCGTGCTGCGGAGTCACAACCACCTATCGAACTGAGCACCATGCACTTATGTTGACGGTTAAGCGCCCGTATGCGACTTTCTTCTGCCTCGGCGCATCTTATGGAGGCGCGGGTGAGGATAAACTGAAATGAGTGAAACAGTGACCGCAAGGAGCGAAATGGCTGGAGCAGGTGTATTGGAAGTAAGCGATGCGACGTTTGAACAGGAAGTGCTGCGCAGCGAGCAGCCGGTTCTCGTGGACTTTTGGGCGGTATGGTGCGGCCCGTGCAAGGCCATCGCACCCATTGTCGACGGATTGGCAGAGACCTACGCAGGCAAGCTTAAGGTGACGAAGGTAAATGTAGATGAAAATGGCGCAACACCATCACGCTACGGGATTCGCGGCATCCCGACACTGCTGCTCTTTAAGGGCGGCAAGGTTGCCGACCAGATCGTTGGCTACGTTCCCCAGGACGTGATCGAAGAGAAAGTTCAGCGTTTGCTCGCGTAAAGAGATATCGAGCAGCAAGTCTGATAGATCTGGCGGGTGACGAAAAGGTCCGGCGGCGCGCCGGGCCTTTTTCGTGGTGCTAATGCGCGCCTAGCGGTACTTCCGCAGCACTCCAAGCACGCGACCCTGGATGGCCACCTGGGCGGCGGGAACGTAAATCGGCTCCATCTCGATATTGGCCGGCTGTAGTCGCACCAACTGTCCTTCACTGTAGAAGCGCTTCAGGGTCGTCTCGGCTCCATGCACCAGGGCAACGACGATTTCTCCTTGTCGCGCCGTGCGGGTTCGCTCCACCAGCACATAATCGCCGTTGATGATATGTTCGTCGCGCATCGAGTCGCCGCGGACTTCCAGTGCAAACACATCGCGGTTACCAACTACGTCATGGAGAGAAATGCTCTCAGAAGTTTCAGAGGCCTCTACCGGCTGCCCCGCTGCGATCCGGCCGACCAGCGGAAGCCGATCGCTTGCGCGGGTGCGAGAGCCGGGTGGCAGCACATCAATCGAACGGCTGCGATTGTGTACGCGGTCCAGCATCCCTTTCTTCTCAAGATTGGTGATGTGCTTATGGACGGTGGCCAGGCTCTTGAGCGCCATCCCGCGCGCAATCTCCTCAAAAGACGGGGAATACCCGTTGCGAGCCACAAACGACTCGAGAAAGTCGAGAACTTCTTTTTGCCTTCGCGTGACAGCCATGGGCGCATTATAGCGAATAAAAAGCGAATCGCAACACCTCTTTTTTTTCATTTTCCGTGGCTCATAGCTGCCGCGAACCCTTTTCGGCACCCCAAGCCCTCGCGAGACGTCCTGATGGCTCACCCAGATCACCATCCCTTTTTGGGACCACCCTCCTGTTGATCCCGTTTACGGAATCGAATCCTCTTCTATTTCTCCACGCACCTTGAGTTCCTCTCTCCAGGAAAGCATGGTGGAGAGGTGCCGCAAGTTAGCGTGTTTTAAGTCTGGGGCCGCAAATGGGTTGGGCGGCAGCTTCCATGTCCAGAAGTGATGGAGGAAAGGGCGTTATGAGGCTGGTTATATGAGATTACTTATCGCTGAAGACGACAAGGCACTGGGGCTGTTTTTGAAGCGCAGCTTGGAAGCAGAGGGATACATCGTCCTGTTGGCCTGCGACGGAGCCGCGGCGGTGGAAGCATTTCGCGCGGAGATGCCTGACCTGACCATCCTTGATTTGAATATGCCCATCAAGGATGGCGAACAGGTGCTCGATGAGGTGCGCCTGCTCGACGGCGATCTGCCAGTCTTGGTGCTGACCGGACGTCAGGAAGTCGACACACGAGTGCGCTGCCTGGATCACGGAGCCGACGACCTGATGCTCAAGCCTTTCAGCCTTCATGAACTACGCGCCCGTTGCCGGGCACTGTTGCGCCGCAGGCGAGATGCCCGGCTGACCTTGCGGGCCGGCGATCTTGAAGTCAGCCGTCTTGACCACACGGCCGCCCGCGCAGGCTGCCCAATTGACCTCACCAACAAGGAGTTCGCGCTGCTCGAGCACCTGATGCTCAACCGGGGCCATTGTATTTCGCGAATCGAGTTGCTCGAATCGGTGTGGAAGATGGAGCCGGCGCAGACCACCAACATCGTCGATGTGTATGTGAACTACCTGCGTCGCAAACTCAAGGATCCGCCTCCGGGCAGGCTTATCCGAACCGTGCGCGGGCGCGGGTACGTGGTGCCGTCCGGCAGCGAGATCGCGTGTGAAACCGCCCTGTCGCCGATCGTGGCCGCGGTTCCGACGTTTCCTCTGGAATCCGCAGTAGAAGCCTGGTAGATGCCGGGCCAACGAGTTAAAGGAGATTCAAAATGCAGTCTTTCGCAGTTCCAGTTCTGCCGAGTGCCGTTCGCGTTCGACCGCGTACCGCGCTGGTGGCAAGCGCCGATCGCAACTTTCGCCAGCGGCTCAATGAGATTCTCACCGGACTTCGCTGGCAGGTACGCGAGGCTGCGAGCGGTGCCGAGGTGTGGACCGAAGCAGAATCAGCAGCACCTGAAGCAGTCATCGTCGATTCCTGGTTGCCTGATCTCGATCGCGGCGAGTTTCTCAAGGATTTCCGATCGATCTTTCCCGATGTGGACCTGGTGACGGCGGGCGGAAGTTCGTCTCTGGAGAGCCCGCGCGGACCGCACCGGCAGGAACTTCTCTACGCCTTGCGCCGCAGCCAGGATACCGATTCAGCCGCCTGGAACACGGCGCCGACTCTGGATAACGCACCCCATGTGACTCCGATCGTGAATACGGAGAAGGGGCCCATTCTCATTCCGGCGTTACCCGTGCCGATGCGACGCAGTTCCGCGTTAGAAAGAGGTAACGCTGTGCAATCCGCATCGAACGAGCGCCTCCCCGAGTTGGTTGGAAACGCACCCTGCATGCTGGAAGTCAGCCGCCGCATCCGTCTGGTTGCCCCGCGCTCTACTCCTGTGCTGATCGAAGGACCGACCGGGTCAGGCAAAGAACTTGTCGCCGAAGCATTGCACCGGCTTTCCCCGCGCAGCCGCAAGCCGTTCGTGGCCATCAACTGCGCCGCCATCCCCGAGGCGCTGCTCGAAGCGGAACTCTTCGGCCACACCCGCGGAGCCTTCACTGGCGCCGTGCAGGGCCGCATTGGACGCATTGAATCCGCTGATGGGGGTACGCTCTTTCTCGACGAGATCGGAGAGATGCCGCTGGCGTTGCAGTCTAAACTGCTTCGCTTTGTTGAGAGCGGCGAACTGCAGCGGGTGGGAGACAACGAATCCGTGAAAGTGAATGTCCGGCTCGTGGCCGCCACGCACCAGCCGCTTGCAGAGCACACGCAGTCAGGCAATTTCCGGGCTGATCTTTACTACCGTCTCGCCGTTTTCCTCATTCGCACTCCGTCGCTCTCGGAACACGCGGACGATCTGCCTCTTCTGGTCGAGCATTTTCTCGACAAGATGGGCCGGGATACTCCTGTGAAGCGCATTGATGCCGCCGCTCTCGCCAAACTGGCTGCCCACACCTGGCCGGGCAATGTGCGCGAACTGGAGCATGTGCTCGAGCGGGCAGAGATTCTTGCCGGAGACGCGCCTCTACTCACTTCGCAGGAGATCGATTTTGGTTTGACGGCGAACTGAGGGAATCTTGATGGCAAGGTGTTGACCCTGCTCCAACGAGCGGAACGAGGAGGCTTGAATGGAGATCGAAACCCGATTGAGCGACCAGGTTGCCCGCTACATGGATCTTGCTGTGAGTGAAGTGAAGCTGACGGCAGCCAACATGGCGAACATTGACACTCCCGGATACCAGGCTCTGGGCATGAACTTCGAGGCTGAGATGCGCGAGGCGCTCGGCGCGGTGGATAACGGGGGGAGGGCCCGGCCCGTGCGCGTGAAAACTGTGGAGGGGCTGATTGCTCGGCCGGATGGCAACGATGTCTCCATGGATCGTGAGAGCTTGAACCTGGCCGAGGCGCAGTTGAAATTCAAGACTGGCGTGGCTCTTCTTCGCCAGGAGTACCAGCGCGTGATGGACGCCATTCACGCCGACAAGTGATGGCGATCGGATCAAGAGAAGGAGCGGCAGCAATGAATCTTTTTGGACTGATGGAGACTTCTGGTTCGGCGATGCAGGCCGAACGGATGCGCGCCGAAGTTGTGGCCACCAATATGGCCAATGCGGAAACCACTCGCACCGAATCCGGCGGACCGTACCGACGGCACATGGTGGTGTTTGCCGCGAACCATGGCGATTCCGCTTTTCTAAATTCACTGAGCGACGCTTCAGAACAAAACGCTGCAAGCGGCCCAGTCCCGCTCCGGGTGCTGGGTTCGCAGGGTGGTGTGGGGGCGGGGGTCCACATTGCACAGGTTGTCGAGGACTCTGCCCCTCCGCTCAAGCGCTACGACCCTGGACATCCGGATGCCGGCCCCGATGGTTTTGTCTCCTATCCCGACATTAATCCGCTCACAGAGATGGTAGACCTGATGGGGGCGACGCGTGCATACGGTCTGAATGGCTCTGCCGTGCAGGCCGAGAAGAGCATGATCTCGTCAGCACTCGAGATTGCCAAGACGTAGTTGTTCAGTTCGGCGACATCGAGAATACCGCGAAAGCGGATCATGCGGAAGAATGTGGGCCGCCCTGATTTTGGATGGCTTGATGCGAGGAATCGGGCGGACGAATACCGGGAGGACCAATGCAAGTTGCAACGAATGCGATGACGGCTATGACATCGTCGGTTTCGAATCCCGATAGCTTTTCCCAAGGTTTGACCTCCAGAGGCGACTCGACTGCAGTCTCGATGCCTTTCAGCAGCTTGTTGACCGATGCTGTCGGACAGGTCAGTTCTCTCGAGAATCAGGCACGCACAACCGTGGATGGGATGATGACAGGTTCCGGCGTCGATGTACACCAGGCGATGATTGCCACGCAGAAGGCCGATATGGCTTTTGAATTGGCGCTCGCTGTCCGCAACAAGGCAGTGCAGGCCTATCAGTCGGTAATGGGGATGCAGTTCTAAAGCACGCGGCAGGATGCGGAGAGCATGGCCACAGCGGGGACACAGTTGGCGCGGAGTGCGGTACCTGGAAACGGGCAAGCGGCTTCCGGAATTTCAGCGCTCTGGGCTCGCGTTCGCTTGCAGTGGGTATCCATGCCCGGTGGCCAGCGCAACGGGTTGCTCGTCGCCGCGGCGCTGCTAGTCTCGCTGGTGGGTGGATTGTTCTGGTACGGTCTGCGCACCGACTGGCGCACGTTGTATGCGGGGCTGGACGCGGACGATGCGCGCCAGACCGGGCTCACCTTGACCCAGGCTCAGATTCCTTTTGAGGTATCGGCGAACGGGACAGCACTTCTGGTTCCCGCGCCGCAACTCGACAAGGCGCGCCTGGCCACCGCTGCAAAAGGCGGCATCCGCAGCGGGCGCCTAGGATTTGAGCTCTTTGACAAGCCCAACTGGGTTGGATCCGAATTTGACGAGCAGGTAAATTATCAGCGCGCTCTCGAAGGCGAGCTGGAGCATACGGTCGGCACGCTCACCGATGTTGAATCGGCGCGCGTGCACCTGGTGCTCCAACATAACTCCCTGTTTCGTGAAGAGGAGCGCCCGGCCAAAGCCTCAGTAGTGCTGAAGCTGCGCCATGGCTCCCTTGCCGATGGCGAAGCCGATGCAGTGCGGAACCTGGTGGCCTCGGCGGTCGATGGCCTGAACGCCGACCGAGTGGTGTTGGTGGACGCATCCGGCCACCTGCCGCTGGGTCCGAAGACTCCGGAAGCTCTGCGCATGAGCGCCGAACAGGAGTTCGAAGAGAAGCTGGTTTCGACGCTCGAGCCGGTCACTGGCCCCGGCAACGTGCGCGCTTCTGTCACGTTGGACTACGACCAGGCCAGCACCGAGGAGACGCAGGAGAACTACGATCCCAACCAGTCGGCGATCTTGTCGATGCAGCGCACCGAGCAATCATCCGGCAGCCAACCCGTGGCAGCGGGGGTGCCCGGGACGGCGTCCAATGCGCCGAACACGCAGGCGCTGCCGGTCTACCCCAAACAGACCACGCCGCCTGAAACATCGAAGACCGAATCAGGAACCTATGGCGTCTCAAAGACCCTGCGCCATGTAGTTCAAAATCCAGGCCGCGTGCGGCGGATGACGGCTGCCATCGTGGTGAATGACCGCATGATGCGGCAACCATCCAAGGGAACATCGGCCCAGTGGCAACCGTGGGCGCCAAATGATCTGCACAACCTGACCGCATTGGCGCAAGCGGCTGTGGGGTTCGACGCCACCCGCGGGGACGTATTGACCGTCGAAGATCTGGCCTTCGAAGATAACGCCCCACCGTCCGCTCCATCGGCGCCGGCGCAGTTGTTATCTTCCGCCGAGCACTCCCCGCTGCTGGTTAAGTACATCGCGCTGTTGGCGGGCCTGCTGGTGGTGCTTGCTTTCGGCGTACGGCCGGCGCTCAAGATAGCGCAGGCGGCGCTGAGTGCCGGACCCGGGCTTCCGGCAAAAGGAGTTCCACGCGAATTGGCGGCCCAGAAAGCCGCACCTCAGGCCCTTAACCCACCAGAGCCCGCCGCGCTCGCTCCGGAACGCATCAGAGCGCAGGAGATTCTGGAACAGGTGAGCAGTCAACTGAAACGCGAGCCCGCGCAAAGCTCGCGCTTGTTGCAGAGTTGGATCCATTCCGATTGAAGGCCGGCACTTAGAGAAGACATTCAAAGTGTGGTCATTGAGAGAACAGGGAACTCGCAGAGCGGACCATCGGAGTTGAAGGGAACAGGATCTTGGCGGAGTTGGGATCAGAGATCGAGGAGACGCGACAGCGCCCGGCTTCCACGTTAAGCGGAGTGCGCAAGGCCGCTATAGTGCTGGTGGCTGTAGGTGAAGAACTGGCGAAAGAGATTCTTCGGGCTCTGCCCGAGGCGGACGTTCAGCGGCTGACTGAGGAACTCGCCGATCTGCGCGGGATCACCCCGGAACTTTCTTCCCAGGTTCTCGAAGAGTTCTGGGAGGTGCTCGAGACGCAGAATTTCATGGTCCACGGCGGACTCGACTACGCCAGTCGCCTGCTGGTCGGGACCTTCGGCAAAGAGCGCGCCGACGATCTGCTGATGCTGGTGCGCCGCTCGCAGGAAGAAGCGCACGGCAACCTGGCCAAGCTGCAGCGCACCGACCCGCAGCAGTTGGGCAAGTTGCTCGACTCCGAACATCCTCAAACGATCGCCCTGGTCCTGGCCCACCTTGATCCGAAACGGGCGTCGATGGTGCTCGAGAACCTGAGCGAGAGTCACAGGGTTGTGTCCATCCAGAGGCTCGCGGAGATGCGGCAGTTCTCGCCGGAGATGGCGCAGAAAGTAGCCCACATTCTGCATCGTCGCCTCGAAAGCGTGGGCGATACGGCGCGGAAGAGCTACTCCGGCTTCAAGGCCGTGGCTGATCTGCTCAATCGGCTCAACGCCGAAGAATCGAAAAAGATTCTCGAGAGCATTGAGGAGAGCCAGCCGGAATTGGCCTTGGGCATCCGCAACCTGATGTTTACCTTCGAAGACCTGATTACAGTACCGCCGGCGACGATTCGCGAAATTGTTTCCGGAGTGGACAAGCGGCAACTCGCACTTGCGCTGCGCGGAGCCAACGAAGAACTGCGAGCCCAGATATTCAAGGCGATGAGTTCGAGGGCCGTGGAGATGCTCAAGGAAGATATGGAAGTGCTGGGCCCGGTGCGCTCACGCGAAGTGGCACAGGCCCAGCAGGAAATTCTCAATCTCGCCCGGCGGCTGGAATCCGAGGGCAAAGTGATTCTCAAACTTGAGACGGGCGACGAGATGCTGGCCTGAACTGCGAGGTACCAGGATGCAGCCGTCATGAAGGAGTCAAAGACGACACAGCAGGACGTCTGTATTGAACCCTCATTGTGATCCTGCTACGGAAAGGAATGGCGATGCAAGGAACAGCGCAGCAACTGGTCGAGATTTTCGAATACCCGGCCGGCCCCGAGCCGCATTACCCATCATGGGAAGGTGTGGCCTCGATGTCTTCCGGGGCTGTCGCGGAATTTCCGCGGCCGTCGTCACGCGTCCGATTCAACGGGGGCCTCGACGCTGAAATCCACGCGAGGGAGATCGAAGAATCACGGCGAGTTTTCGCAGCCGGGCGCGAGCGTGGGCTCGAGGAGGGTCGGCAGGCCGAGCGCGAGTGGCATGCCGCGGCCTTTGTTGCGGGTGAAAAACGGCGCGCCGAGCAGGTTGCGGAGTGGATTGATGCATTCACCCAGGAGCGCGATCGTTATCTGCAAGCGGTGGAACATGAAGTCGTGGAGCTAGCCCTTGCCGTGGCGGCGCGCATTTTGAGGCGCGAAGCGCAAATGGATCCCCTGCTCCTGACTGGTGCGGTCCGCGTGGCGCTGGGACAGCTGTCGAATTCAACCGAGGTATTGCTTCGTGTTCCGTCGCAGGAATTGGATCTCTGGACCGAGGCGATCGCGCACGTGCCGAATCTGTCCGTGAAACCCAAGGTTGTGCCCGGCGAAGGGATGCGGTTAGGCGACTGCGCGCTGGAGACGAAAATGGGGTCGGTGGACCTGGGCATTCGCGCGCAGCTAGGCGAGATCGAGCGCGGTTTCTTTGACCGAACTCGCAAAAGCAGTGAAGCAGCTGAGGTCCCAGAAACCGCGGCGGCAGGCACCCTCGAGACCCGGCGATGACAGCGCTGTTGGGCCGTTATTGCGCCAGGCTGCGACGCGGCCAGCCGTGGCAATGGCGGGGACAGGTGGTCGAGTCAGTGGGGCAGACCATCGAGTCGGCGGGGCCGCTGGCCTCTGTCGGAGAGTGCTGCGAGATCATGGACCAGTTCGGGCGGCCGCATCTGGCCGAGGTAATCGGCTTCCGCGGGTTAAACGTGCTGTCGATGCCGGTCGAGAGCACGGAAGGTGTTCGCTATGGAGATGCGGTCGCGGCGCTCGGCGTGCGTCCGGAGATCGAGGTCGGCCCGTCGCTGATGGGCCGGGTGTTCAACGCAATGGGAGAGCCCATCGATGGCGGCCCTCCGATCACGCCGGTGCAGGCGTTGCCTCTGGATGGGGCCGTCCGCTCACCGCTCGACCGCGTCGCCATTCGTACGCCTCTTGGTACCGGGATTCGGGTTCTGGATGGGATGCTGACAGTCGGCCGTGGCCAGCGCGTGGGCATTTTTGGCGGCTCGGGTGTCGGCAAAAGCACGCTGATCGGCATGATGACCCGCAACACCGAGGCTGATGTGACCATCGTCGGCCTGGTGGGGGAACGCGGCCGCGAAGTGGGCGAGTTTCTTACCGATTCGCTGGGTGAAGAAGGCCGTGCCCGGTCCGTGGTGGTCGTCTCCACGTCGGACCAGTCGCCGTTGATGCGCATGCGCGCCCCACTTGCGGCCGCGACGATGGCTGAATACTTTGCCGCCCAGGGGAAGCATGTGCTTCTAGTGCTCGACTCGCTGACCCGATTCGCAATGGCCGCGCGGGAGATTGGTCTCGCTGCCGGAGAGCCCCCTACCGCCAAAGGGTATACGCCGTCCGTCTTCACGCGCCTGGCCAAATTGGTGGAACGTGCGGGACAGTTTCAGGTGGGATCAATTACCGCCTTCTATACGGTGCTGATGGAGGGCGATGATCAGCAGGATCCCCTGGTGGATGCAGTGCGCTCGCTTCTTGATGGTCACGTGGTGCTCTCGCGTGCCTTGGCCGCTGAAGGCTGGTATCCGCCCGTCGAGGTACTGGATTCGATCAGCCGGCTCATGCCGTCGGTCACCGAGCCGCAGCATCGTGAACAGGCTTCTCTCCTGCGCCGCCTCATGGCCGTTTATGCTCGCTCGGAAGATCTGGTGCGCATCGGCGCCTACAAGCCAGGCTCCGATCCGGATCTGGACCGAGCTTTACGCGCGCGTTCGGTAATGCGCGCCTTCATGACCCAGAGTTCCACGGAGCACGCTTCCTTTGCGGATTGCAAGAGGCGTTTGGCGGCTCTGGCCGCGGAGATTTAGGCGGTGGCCGTCTCGCGCGCCTTGCATCGCCTGCTCTCAATACGGAAGTTGCAGGAAGAAGACAGCCGGCTGGCGCTCGAGTCCGTTTTGGGGGAATTGAATCGTCTCAGGAGCGCATTGAGAGCGGCTGCCGCGCGCGATAGCCGGGGCCGGCTGCTCGTTTCAGCGAGCGCGCGAACCGGAGAATTGCCGGACCGGCTTGCCGGGCTCGAAGAGATGGGTGTCGCGGTTCGTCAATCGAAGGTCATCTCAGCACGGATCGAGCATACCGAGTTCGTCGTTAAGCAATTGCGTCAGAAGTTCTTCTTGCAGCGCGTGGAGCGTCGTCAGGCCGAGACCCTGATTCACGAGACGGAAGCTCAGGATGCTCTGAAAGCAAACCGCCGTGGCCAACAGGAACTGGACAATTGGTACCAGTCCGCCAAGTTTCGTGCGCAGCAGAAGGCGGGGCAATTGAAAGATGCGCGCGATGAATCCGCGTCTGCGCAAACGGTTGCCAAAGCCAAAATCGACCCAAATGAAACTTGAGAGGAATTTGTTTCGAAGAGACGCACGTTTTCCTGATTCAGGAACAGCCGGCCTTTTCCTGACAAGGTTCTAACCTTGTCAGGCGCCCGTTGGCATTTGATCTGCTCTCACTCCCTGCATGACGACAGGGGCAGGCATCGCGATCGTGGCCGGAGATGTAATTCCCCGGCGAGGATCGCCATTGGGATCGGAGAACATGCACGGGACGGGTGGTTCAAAAAGCCTAACGTCGATGAGCGATCTCAGGACTGCGCAGAACCCCAAGTCCAACTGGAAGGCCGTGCTGGCTTCTGCAGGAATCTCCGCTGTCGAATTTGATGAACAGAAGCCGATGTCAAACGCGGCCTCGGTCGGGAGCGCCCCGATGCAAACGCCCTCCCTGGCAGGAGGTCCTGCACAGGCGCCGGGATCTACGCAGCACGCGCCTTCCCCGACGAATCAATCGAATTCAGGCGCTACGCGTTCCCCGGATGCACCGGGGTCCGTCTTGCCGGCAATCTCCGGAATGACGGGACCAGGTTTGGTCATTCAAGTTCAGAAGACGCAACCGCAAAGCCCCTCTCGGGAAGCCGGCGATGCCAGCCGAGCCGATCATGCTGGCAAGCACCTGATCGCCGAATCGAACAAGAAGCCGACGTGTGCCGTTCTTGACCCTGCAACAACTGCTCTGCCCGTGATCACTTTCGCACCGGTGACGCTGGAGCCGGCAAAGGTTCCAACCCAGAATCAGTTCGCTTCATCCTTGACCGAGCTAAGGACTGGCCAAGCATTTGATTCAGCGGCCCCGCATCCAACAGTTCCCGAAACCAACACATCACAAATCATCATGAAAGGCGCGGCCGGTATTGAGCAAGCCGGTGGGACGAAAAACGATGAGTCGCAATTGATGCCGATTTCTACTCACGTTCAATCGATCGATACATCTGCGGACCTCGCTTCCGCGAAGGGCCCACATTCCGGCGCGTTTCTCGAGACTGCGGCTCCGCCGTCCACACCTCAGGAAGCCTCTTTCGCCACACCTCTTGCCACGGCACGTCCGGAATTGCTCGCGCCAAATCCGGAGGCTCTTTCCGGTTCATTCAACCAGAACAATGAGTTTCCAATCACTGCGTCAACGGCAAGAGAACCCCGCACAACCTCTGCCGGAGGAGGACCCTCGAAACAAGCAGCGCAGCCGGCAGGGCGCACGGGCGCTCTTCCCGCAGCGGCTATCGAGGCGACGCGTTCCTTCAATCATTCCTCTGTGCAGGAGCAGTCTGCGCTTTCGCCAATGCGAGATCCTGCGGGCATCCAAACCCTGCCAGGCGCGTTCGGAAATACTGTGTCCGCAACCGCGTCGTCGCCGACCAATGGCACGGCATCAAGCGTTCGCGATCTCTTTGTGACTCTTGATGGAGCCCGCGGCGAGACCACACCGGCCTGGATTCATGCCGGCGCGCGAGCGGCCGAGGCGGGCTATCAGGATCCCGCGCTTGGATGGGTGGGAGTGCGCGCCCAGGCGGACATCAATGGAGTACACGCAAGCTTGGTTCCCAACTCTGCGGATGCGGCACAGATTCTCGGCGGCCATCTTTCTGGCTTGAACGCCTATCTGACGGAACATCGAACACCGGTGGAGACGCTGACCATGTCTGCGCCAGAGAGCCGTTCGAATGGGCAAGGTTTTGAGCAGGGGAGCCAACAAAGTGCAAGACAAGGAAGTAGCGCGGGCGAACACTCCGGTCAGCCAGATCGTTACCGCGCGTCCTTAACAGCGGTCAACCATATTGGCGCCAACGCATCTGAGGACACGGCGGGAAGACCGCCGGGAGGCGTCTACGTTTCGGTGATGGCGTGAACTTGAATAAGACGCAATTGCAAAGCCAACGCAGTGATTTGCAAAACGAGTGAAACACAGGGAGGGGAAATGGCAGCAGCAGCGACTGGAATCTGGAATCACCTTTCAACGGCGGGCCTTCCGGGCGCCACCGCGATGGATAGCTCTACCAGCGGCACTGACAACAGCTCCAGTACCGACTCGGCAACCATCTCGGCAAATGACTTTCTCACCTTGCTGGTCACCGAAATGCAAAACCAGGATCCGACGGCGGATACCGACCCCAACGAATACATCAATCAGCTGGTCAACGTGAACAGCCTGGAGCAGCTCATCGACATCAATCAGACACTTTCCTCCGCAACCGGTGGCACGGGCACCGCCGCGCCAACGGGGCACGTATCCCGGGTCGGTGCAATTTCCGCCAGCGAAAGCGGCACGGTAAGGAGTTCAAGTTCCCCCGCTAATCACGCAAAAAGCAAGGTTCAAAACGTCGCTGCAGCGGCCAACCAGACGATGAATGCAATTGGCCCGCACCGTACGCCTGGCAATCTCGGCATTCCGGACGCAAATCCTGCAGCGCAACGCGTAGCCCAGTCCTTGAGCGGGCGTCATCTTGCATCTTGAATAGACAAGTTCGCTCGCGGTCCATATGAGTTTCATTCACCGCAGGCCTAAACGGCCCGCTCTCACTGAAGATGACGAGGAGTAATTCGATGGCTAGTTTCTCCATTCCTCTGACTGGGCTCAACGCCGATTCAACCGCGCTGAACACTATTGCCAATGATTTATCCAACATGAACACCACGGCCTTCAAATCCCAATCCACCAACTTTTCCGATCTCTTCTATCAGCAGATTGGCTCTACGGGTTCAGGCGACCCAATCCAGGTAGGCGCAGGCACGCAGGTCTCGGCCAACGAAACTGATTATGCGCAGGGCTCCATCAATTCCACCGGCAACGCCACCGACGTGGCCCTCAATGGCAGTGGCTTTTTTGTCGTCAGCGGCGGCAGTGGAGCAGAGGAGTATTCCCGTGCGGGAAACTTTGCACTCACGTCGAACGGCAATCTAGTCACAGCCAATGGCTTGAATGTGATGGGATATCCCGCCGTCAACGGCGTGGTCAACACAAATGCGCCCTTGGCGCCGATCAATATTCCAGTGGGCCAGGTAGAGCAGCCCCAAGCCACCACAACCGTGAAAATGACCACGAATCTTGATGCCACCTCCCTGGGCGGCACAACCTTCCCGGCCCAGGTTACCGTGTATGACTCTTTAGGCACGCCGCATATCGCGACGGTCACATACACCCAGACTGGCATAAATACATGGGGGTACTCAGCGGCTCTGCCGGCGTCGGACTTTACCTCCGGAGTTTCGGTCCCTGTGACCGGCACCATGCAATTTGACCAGAATGGCGTCCTCACTTCAGTCGCTCAACTGACACCCGCGGCAGTCGCGGCAACCCCGGTGGGCAATGCGGCTGGAGATGTAGCCTCCATTCCTCTCACCTTTACCGGACTGACAGACGGCGCGGCGGACCTGAACATGAACTGGAATCTGTTAGGTCCCAGTGGCACTCCCACAATCGGCCAGGTTGATGCCGATTCGGCTGTCTCAGCGACACTACAAGACGGCTACGCGCCGGGCCAATATCAGAGTTTCAACATTGGATCCGACGGCACAGTCACGGCGACCTATTCCAACGGTCAGAAAGAAAATGTGGGTCAACTGGCGCTGGCCAATGTGACCAACGTTCAAGGATTGCAAATGCTGGGCGATGGCGACTACGCCACCACTCTCGCTAGCGGAACGGCCTCGATCACTACTTCAGGGACGGCTGGTCTGGGCACTTTGCAGGATGGCGCTCTGGAGGGTTCAAACGTCAACATCTCCGCCGAATTCTCCAACCTGATAATCGCGCAGCGCGCCTTCGAGGCCAATTCGAAAGCCGTCACAACCTTCGACACTGTGACCCAGGAGACTATCAACATGATTCACTAGGTACTCGTTCAACCGAGAGACACGCAAAAACGCCGGACGATACCGGTTGATGGGCGCGCAGCGTCTGTCAGCCGGTGGTGTTTGGGTTGGAGAAGAAGTCGATCTATTTTGCGTGTCCGCCTTTTTGGACTTCAATGAAAAGACCCACGCTATAAGCCAGCACGATATCTTCGGCGCCAAAGATTCTGGCTTCTGTCCAGTGTTTGCGCCCTTCGTTGCGCACCACGCGGCCTTCCATGCGAATGGGCGCTCCCGTGGGAACGGGTCGTCGATAATCAACCTCCATATGGCGGGTCATGGCGGTCAGTCCACGAGCCCGCACTGCCTTGCTCATAGTCTCGTCCAGTAGCGTAGCGATGACGCCGCCGTGCAGATACCCTGCGGGACCCTCGAAGCTGTTCGGCACGGTTGCCAGAGATACGACCGTGTTGTCCGGGGCCAGCATGAACTCAAGATGGAGACCAGTCGGGTTAGCCGGACCGCAGCCGAAGCAGCGGTTCTGAGCCGAGTGAGCCATCGGGGTGAGGTTTTCATGGTGTGTCTTCATCCTGGTTAGAGTATCTTGTGGGGCTCTTCCACACGAACCTTCACGAGTTCAGCTCCTTCATCCGGATGCTCAATGATGAACCGATTCGTCCCTTCATCCCAGCGTTCGGCTCGTTAGAATGAGAGTTGATGACGAGACGAATCTCGAGTGCTGTGGCGAGCACGGGCTCCCTGACACTGGCTTGGCTTTCTCTTTTTTCCCCATTGGCTCTCGATGGATGCCACCACCAGCCGGCTCTGACCCAACAGGAAGAGGCAGGGAAGCATCTCTACATGGTTCGCTGCGCCCACTGCCACGAAGACAACGACCTCGCCCTCAAAAAAGTTCCGCCCAACCTCCGTCGCATTTTTCAGACCCCGACTCTTCCCAGCGGAGCACCTGCCACTGACGCCGGCGTAGCGCGGGTGGTGCTCTCGGGCAAGGGCATGATGCCGTCCTTCGCGGGCCGCTTTACCCAGGAGCAGATGACCGCGCTGCTGGCCTATCTGCATACCGGGTTGCGATGAGTCCATCGAATCATTCGAACCCGCGCAGCGCTACTCATAGCGAATCGCGATCATGGGGTTCACTGCTGCAGCTCGACGAGCTGGAAGCAGGCAGGCAAGAGTTGCAACCAGGCCTAACGCAACGGCCGCCGCGATCAGCAGCAGGGGATCGCGAGTGCTCTCGGCCGCCCAGTTCGCCATCACTTTATTCAGCGCGAGCGTGAGTCCGAGGCCCACCAATATGCCCAGACCCACCGTGACCAGCATGGAACGAAAGACAATGCTGAGCACGTGGCCCCTCTGCGCACCCAGCGCGATGCGAATGCCGAATTCGTTGGTCCGCTGTGCAACCGTGTAAGAAACCACGCTGTACAAACCCACCGCAGCTAGTGCCAGGGCTAGCCCCGCGAATGCTCCGAAGAGCCACGCCACCAGTTGCCCGCGAGCCCACTCCGGCATCCGCGAAATCCAATGCTCAAGGTCGCGAACATCGCTATTGGTTTGCTGGTCGTGATCGACCGCGTTGACTTTGGCACGCACCGCATGGAGCAATGTCAGTGGAGGAACCTCGGACCGCACCAGGATCTGGGTATACATCCCCATAGCGACCGTGTAGGGAACGAAGGCCTCGGGGCGAATCGGATTGGAGAGACCGTCGTCGAGCTTGTCACCCACCACGCCCACGATGAGCAGGCCGTCGCTGCTTCCCGGAGAGGTAAGAAGGAACGGCGGATTCGCGACCAATTCCGGAACCTTGATTGAATGACCCACGGCATCGCCGTTGGGAAAATACCTTCGTGCCATCGTTTGGTTGATGACGATCACTGGCGCCCCGCGATGATTCTCCGCCTCATCCCAGATACGCCCCTGCACGAGCGGAATGTGCAGCACAGGGAAATACTCTGGGCTCACCATGTTGAATTGGAATTGCTGTTCGGCATTCGAAGGTTTTCCGATAATCTCCAACTTTGTCTTGAACCCATTCGAAGGAGGAGTGGCATTGCTCGAGATTGCCGCCATCGTGATTCCCGGAACTTCTGCCACCGTGTTATGTAACTTCTCAAAATAGGCCGCGCGCTCCGGCCAGCTCTTGTATGTCCCGTCATGAATCGGAATCCCGACCGACATCACATTGTGCGGGTCGTAGCCGAGGTCCGTGTGAGCCATGCGCAGAAAGCCCTCGATTGCAGCTCCTGCACCGGCCATCATCAGCAAGCGTCATCGCGATCTGCGCGCCGATCAGTGTGTTGTGCACATTGCGTCCGCTCACGCTGGTTGTCATCTTGCGCGTGTTCGACTGCATGATGCTGCTCACTTCAGGGTGCGAGAGTTGCCAGGCAGGCGACAGGCCGAAGAGAATTCCCGTGCCCACTGCGGCCACAATGCAAAACAGAAGAACCGGCACGTTGATTTGAATTGCCGCTTCATGTGGAAATGAAAACTCGGGCAGATTGGCTACGATCACGGCAACCAGCTTGTACGCTATCACCAGGCCAAGTGCGGCTCCCGTCAGTGAGAGCATCAACGCTTCGGTAAGCAGCTGCCGGATAATGCGTTTTCGGCTGGCGCCGATCGCGGCGCGTACCGCAAACTCGTGTTGCCGGCTTGTGGCCCTCGCGAGCATTAGAATCGACACGTTGCCACAACCGATCAGAAGCAGCAACGCGACAGCGCCAAAGAGGAGATAAAGGGTTCCACCCAGTTGTTTGACGAAGTCTTCATTCAGCCCCACCACATGCATGCGCACAAAGTCGAGCGGAAAGTTATGCGGGGTCTCCTTGGAAAATTGCCGAATCAGCGGTTGCAGCGCACCGTCGGCCTGCGCATGCGTCACGCCCGGTTTGAGACGAACTCCGGCATAGTAGGAGCGCGTTTGGTCCCCGGTCACCTTCAGTGGCAGGTAGACATCGCCGTCTCCCCACGTGAATCGCGATGCCGCCACGCCCACAACCGTGTAGTTCTTGCGGACCAGCTGGATCGTCTTTCCTAAAATGGCCGGGTCTCCGTTGAAGTGGCGCTGCCAGAACTTATAGCTCAGTACAGCCACTGGCTGGGGATCCTGGCCGTCGATTGCATCAGAGGGCTGCAGTCCGCGGCCCAACGCGGGTGGAACACCAAAGAAGTTGAATCCGTTCGACGTGAAATATACCCCTTGCACATCTTCGGGCAGGTCGCTGCCGGTGACGGTCAGGCTCCAGTCATCTTCGAGAAAGGTATCCTCAACCACAGGCGATTTGCGCAACTGCTGCCATTGCGATCCGGTCACCCCGAATCCGCGCAGATCGCCCGAGGGCGTCACTAAGCGCATATGAATCATCCGCTCCGGCGCGGCGTACGGATAGGGATCCATCAGAATGGCATAGACCACGCTGAACACAGCGGTGGTAGCGCCAATGCCGAGGGCCAGCGAGATTACGGCGGTCAGCGTAAAACCCGGCAGCTTGATCAATTGCCGGAAGGAGTAACGCAGATCCTGTAGCACAGTTCGCATAAGCGCTCCTTGAAAGTACTGAACTCAGGCATTCCATTGGAAGCACAGCCCATATCCATCCGGATCGGACAGATAGAGCTGCTTCATTCCGTAATGGGCAACTTTGGGTTCGTCGATGTGGAAGCCCTTTTCGACTAGATGTCGATACGCGCCCTCAACATCGGGGCAGCCAAAGAAAAGCCCGGTATCTGAATGGCCACCAAATCGTTCCGGGTCTGGAGCCGGCGGCCGGTACTCCGGCTCATATGCCGTGTTGAGCATTAGGGTGGCGTCGCTGAGCCGGAGCATCGCCCAGTTCACGTTGTCCGCATTCTCAGAGAGCCTGGGTGAGGTGGTTACCACCGTGAAGCCCAGCATGTCGCGATAGAAGCGAATCGAAGTGGGCATGTCGTACACCTGCAGCAGCGGCGCCAGGCCCTGGATCTCAATCGCCATCGGGACGTACCTCCGGGGAGAAACAGCACACGGTTACCAGCATGTGAACTGCCAGATGATTTGGCGCCCAAGTGACTGATTTCGCGTAGTTGCTCCTGGATGGACCGGCCGAAGCTGTCCACTTTCGGCCTGTGCTGTCCGCAAACGAACGGTGGACCCGCGAGCGGTCCGTTTTCTACAAACGAAGTCAATATTAAGAATGCTCTATACTCAAAATTGCTATGGCGACCGAAAAAACCTTCTTTCTTGAGACGTTCGGCTGCCAGATGAATGCCCATGACTCCGAAAAGGTCATCGGCACACTCATGCAGCAGGGATATAGGCAGGTGGAAACGGAAGAAGAAGCCGCCCTTATCCTCTACAACACATGCTCCATCCGCGATAAGGCCGAGCAAAAAGTCTTCAACCGCCTCAACGACTACAAGAAGCTGCATAAGGCCGGCAAGCGATTTGGGGTGCTCGGTTGTGTCGCCCAGCAGGAAGGCGAGAAGATCTTCGAGCGGGCACCCTATGTGTCTCTCGTATCCGGGTCCGCCTCCTATCGCAAGCTACCCGACATGCTGGCTCGGCTCGAATCCGGCGAGACGCGTATTACTGGTCTCGACGATCGCCAGACCGAGGAGACATTCGAAACCGAATTCACGGCCCGCCAGAATCCCTATCGCGGCTACATCACCATCATCGAAGGTTGCGACAAGTTTTGCGCGTATTGCGTGGTGCCGTACACGCGGGGCAAGGAACGAAGCCGTGCTGGATCGTCCGTGCTGCATGAAGCGCGCCGCATCGCCGACCTAGGTTACACCGAAATTCAGCTCCTGGGGCAAAACGTAAACAGCTTCAGAGATCCGGAAGGGAAGTTGAGCTTCGCCGAATTGCTGGCCGCCGTCGGGGAGGTGCCAGGCATCCGTCGGGTTCGCTTCACCACCAGCCATCCGCGCGACTTTACCCGCGATATCGTGGAAGTCATCGACGCCGTTCCAACCCTCTGCGATCATGTCCATTTGCCCGTCCAGTCCGGCTCGTCGCGGGTGCTGAAAATGATGGCAAGGGAATACACGCGCGACTGGTACCTGGAGCGAATTGCCTGGATCAAGGCAGCCAAAAGGTCGATCTCGATTTCGACCGACATCATTGTGGGTTTTCCCGGTGAGACTCCGGAGGATTTCATCCAGACCATGGACCTTCTGCGGGAAGTCGAGTACGATTGCGTCTTTGGATTCAAGTACTCGGCTCGTCCCAACACCCCGGCTCTGACCATGATCGACTCGATTGCTGACGTCGAAAAAGCCACCCGGCTTCAAGTCCTGCTTGACAGGCAGCGCGAGATTCAAAGGCATAATTATGCCAGGCATTTAGGACAAGTAATGGAAGTAATGGTAGAGGGAACCAACCCTGCGAGGGGGCAGATTTCTGGACGCAGCAGTCAGAACAAGCCCGTGAACTTCACCGACGCGCGGCCTATTGCCCCTGCACCCGGCAGTTATGTGCAGGTAAAGATTTCCGGTACATTTCCGAACAGCCTCGTCGGCGAGGCCGTCTAACAGGTTTGGGTCAAGGAGGGGTTAGCCCATGGATATCGAGGTACGGATACGCGGTCTGATGATGGATCCATCCACCAACATGCCCATCGTCGTCCTCAAGGACGTTGCTTCAGATACCGTCATGCCGATCTGGGTCGGTATCTTTGAAGCCAACGCGATCGCCATTGAGATCGAGAAGATGGCCGCCCCTCGTCCCATGACCCACGATCTTACCAGAAATCTAATCCGTCACCTTAATAGTCATCTGGAAAAAGTTGTTATTAATGAGCTTAAGGACGATACCTTTTTCGCAACCCTATGGCTGACCCAGGATAATGAGCCCATCACAATCGACGCCAGGCCTTCCGACGCGATCGCTCTGGCGTTGCGCGCCGACTGTCCGATCTACGTGGCAGAAGAAGTGATGCAATCGGCAAAGCTGAACACCTCAGGTCCGCCAGAAGGTCCCACTGCAGAACAACTGCGCGGCTGGCTCGAGGGGCTCAATGATGAGGACATGGGACGATACAAGATGTGAGGTCGTACAGGGAAGAGCCCCCATCTCTTGGGCAAGGTACACATTCAAAACTAGTTAGATCGGTGCACTTTGCAGCTTCAGTATACAGAATATATGTTATCGGACGTGATAAGTGAGAACAGTCTCATCGAAAATCCCTGCCAAAGAGACTCTTGACGGCTTGGATAGGCGGAACGTCCTCTAATTCCGAATGTCAGCCAGCAGTCCTTCGATCTCACGCTTCTCGTCTGCGTCGACTGGAAGAATCGGCAACCGCGCGCGCCCACCGTAATAGCCGTTGAAGTCGCACCCGTACTTCACGCCGCTGATTCCGAGGTCGCCGGTGATCCTTCGACTCGGCTCCGCAATACGCCGTTGCTTCTCTGCTGCGAGCTGCGTGTCGTGATCTTTCCAGGCGAGATAAACCTCCTGGCATGCCTGCGGCGCGCATGCGGCGAAGCCCAGGATTGCGCCCGCAGCGCCCAATTCAAGCGAATCCAAAAGAATCGAAGCCGAGCCGGTAAGAACCTGAAAGCCAATTTCCTTCGTCCGTGTCTTGAGCGGAACGGCCGGTGGAACCGCGGCGAGCGCGACGCTGCCCCCTAGGTCGTTAGCCGATACAATGGTGGCTGCTCCGCTTTCTTTAAGGTTGCTCTTGAGCATACGCCCCGTAACTGCTTCAAAGATAGGAGTTACGGTAACAACACGACGTTGCGCAGTCCGCGTTGACTCAATGGTAGCCTTGATCCTTTCAAGGCTGCCACTGGAATCCTTGATACCGATGATGTTCGGGTGATGTGCAAGCTCCGCAACCATTGGCACCGGGATATCGAACGGAACAAACCGGGGAATGTTGTAAAGCATCACCGGCAGTGGCGACCGGTCTGCAACGCTCCGGTAATACGTGAGAACCGATTCCGGTGACATTTGAGGCGAATAGTAGGTCGGGGTCCGGACCAGAACTGCATCAAATCCGAACTGAGCGGCGACCTCTGCCATTTCCACAGTGGACTTGACGCTCTCCTGTCCTACTCCGGCGATCAACACTTTCTCAGGCGCCGCAGCGTCGGCGACAGTCCGCAACACTTCGCGCGACTCTGCGTCGTCCAGTGCAACCGCCTCGCCCGTCGACCCCAACGCCACCATCCCAGCCAGAAGAGTCCGCGAGTAGCGCGCGACGTTAGCTTCGATCTTACGGAAATAAACCCGCTCATCCGAATAAAACGGAGTAGTCAGCGCAGCAAACATACCTTCGATCAACATGTTTCTATTGTAGGCCCGAAAGCAAAGTAAGTTCCCTGCTCGAACCGGGACAGAAACGACGATCAGCACCGCTCTCCCCGGCAATCGGCCAGCTTAAATGGAGTGCGAAACTAATTTCAGCAGGTGACGAACATCGTCGAAAAGAGAGGCCGTTTCATAGCTCCACACGAAAAGCACGGCATAGAAAACTTGGGGATGATTCTGGTGCCAAAGCGGAACAGACTGTCTGATGTATGCTCGAATGGCGGGGATTCTGGCAAACTGTGTGCATGACACACCAAGTACCGCACCCGCGAGGATGTCGCTTGGCCAGTGAATACCCATATACATAAGTGGCAGGCAGATGACTAAAGAAACCCACCCAATTGCCAGCCACCCCATCCTGCGTGACACAAGAAAAATGCCCGCAGCCAGGCCAAAGAACAACGTGGCATGGTCGCTGGGAAACGCGCTCCATTTCATCACAGGCAGGTATATATCGGCGGGGACCCGGAACTGGATTGAAGTGTCGGCGATGGGCCTGGCTCTGAATGGAAGGCTTAGCGCCAAGCCACGAGCCGCCAAGGTTGCGAAAAGAGAGAAAAAGGCGGACCCCAGCAGCAGATCGAAATCTTTTCCCAGCCGATTGGGCCGATTGCGGTCAAAGAGAAGAAACCAGATGATCGAGACAATCACGACACTGTTGAAAAGGGCGATCCCGTGGCACACAACAACCGCTTGCTCAAACCTCAGGTGTCGTCCCACAGCATGATTCAGAAATAGTTCGATCTGGACGTCGAACCTGTTTGACCAGAGGGCCCCACTGTCTTTCCCCATTTAAGTAGCCTCGTTCTTAGGGCGTCTAAACGGCCCCGCATGGCCGAATTCTGCTGCCAGAAGTCGAAACCAGATTAATTACAACTCTGCTCGAACATGCCTAAAGAGGTATTGTTAATGGACTGTAACATTGCCTTCTACAACTGGCAATAGCTTGAAAGTTTCGTCACTGGTCCCCTCAAGCCAACTCCGCGCCGATCGCCGAATGCAGGTTCTGCAGCGCAAACACGGTTGTGTGGTGTCGCTGCATCGCGGCAATCCCCTCCACCGCAGCCTGCGCGGCGGCAATTGTCGTAATGGTAGGAACGCGCGCCAGCACCGCTGCACGTCGAATAGCCTTCTCGTCAAAAAACGTATCTTGCCCGCGCGGTGTGTTGATGACGAGTTGGATCCGGTCACCCTTAATCAGATCCACGACGTTCGGCCGACCCTCTTTTACCTTGAAAACGCGTTCCACCGTGAGGCCTGCATGTTCCAGTACATTGGCAGTCCCCTCGGTGGCCACCAGGTGGAAACCGAGATGCACATAGCGCCGAGCCAGTTCGATCGCGGCGGGCTTGTCGTGGTCGTTTACGCTGAAGAAAACCGTTCCGACGGTCGGCAGCACTTGTCCGGCCGAGAGCTGCGCCTTGGCAAACGCTTCGCCAAAGGTAGCCGCCACGCCCATCACCTCGCCGGTGGACTTCATCTCCGGTCCCAGGACCGTATCGACGCCTGCGAACTTCGACCATGGGAAAACCGGCGATTTCACGTAATAATGCGTGCCGGTTTCCAGGTCCTTTCGTGATGTAACCTGATCCGGAAGCAGTTCGCGCAGCTTGCGCCCGGTCATCAGTCGCGCCGCAATCTTGGCCAATGGAATGCCCGTCGCTTTCGACACGTAAGGCACGGTGCGCGATGCGCGGGGATTCACCTCGATGACGTATACATGGTCGTCGCCGGCAGCGTCGCGCTGGATAGCGAACTGTAGGTTGACCAACCCAACCACGTTCAGTGCCAAAGCCAGTTTGCGTGTATAGGTGCGGAGCACGTCGAGCGTTTCTTCGCGAATGTCGACTGCGGGCAACACGCAACTGGAGTCACCTGAGTGAATACCGGCCTCCTCGATGTGCTGCATGATCCCGGCGATGATTACATCTTCCGAATCGCACAGGGCATCGACGTCCACTTCGACTGCATTCTCAAGAAAGTGATCCACCAGCACAGGCCGCTCTTGTGAGTACTCGACCGCGGCCCGCATGTATTGGGCTACGGCAGCCGCATCATAGGCGATGACCATCGCGCGCCCGCCGAGAACGTAGCTTGGCCGCACCAGCACCGGATACCCGATACGCTCTCCGACTGCCAACGCTTCTTCTACGCTGGTCGCGGTGCCGCCCGCCGGTTGCGGAATCTGAAGTTCCTCAAGCAGCTTGCCAAATCGTTTGCGGTCTTCAGCAAGGTCAATGTTTTCCGGTGAAGTGCCGATAATCGGCACGCCGGCCGCGCGCAGCCGCTGCGCAAGGTTAAGTGGAGTCTGCCCCCCGAACTGCACAATCATGCCAATCTTCGCGCCCGATTGCGCCTCGTGGTTATATACCGCGAGAACATCTTCAAGCGTCAACGGCTCGAAGTAGAGCCGGTCGCTGGTGTCGTAGTCTGTTGACACCGTCTCCGGATTGCAGTTGACCATGATGGTTTCGTAACCGTCATCCTTCAGCGCGAAGGCCGCATGGCAGCAGCAATAATCGAACTCGATTCCCTGCCCAATTCGATTTGGCCCTGAGCCAAGAATGATGACCTTCGGCCTTTGTGTTGGTGGCGCCTCGTCTTCTTCGTCGTAGGTTGAATAAAGATACGGCGTCATCGATTCAAATTCCGCAGCGCAGGTGTCCACCAGTTTGAAGACGGGCTTGATTCCCATCCCTTCGCGCAGTTCCCTCACCCGCTGGATACCTGCATGACCCTCGAGCTTCCACTCCGTGGCGATGCGTTCGTCGCTGAGGCCAAGGCGCTTGAGCCTGCGGAGTTCTTCCGCGCCCATCGCTTCCGGTGTCGTCTGCGCTATGCTTTGCTGGGCCAGTGTCACCTCGCGAATCTGATGCAGGAACCAGGGATCCATGCCGGTAAGCCGTGCTACTTCGCGCACGCTCATCGCACGCTCAAAGGCGTAGCGGATATAACCCAATCGCTCCGGCCTCGGCGTCACCAGCATTTGCGTCAGCCGCCGGGGCTCCAGGATTTCCGCGCCCGTTTTCTTGCCCGTCTCAAGCGCGCGCCACGCCTTCATCAGCGCTTCTTTGAAGGTGCGCCCCATGGCCATTACTTCCCCCACCGACTTCATCTGCGGCCCAAGCGTGTCGTCGGCCCCGGGGAATTTCTCAAACTGCCACTTGGGAATCTTGACCACAACGTAATCGATAGTCGGCTCAAAGCAGGCTGGAGTCTTGCGCGTGATGTCGTTCGGAATCTCGTCGAGCGTGTAACCCACGGCGAGCTTCGCTGCAATCTTCGCGATCGGAAACCCGGTCGCCTTTGAAGCCAGCGCCGAAGACCGCGAGACCCGCGGGTTCATCTCGATCACCGTCATCCGCCCGTCGATGGGATTCACCGCAAACTGCACATTCGAGCCGCCGGTCTCCACGCCAATCTCGCGCATCACCGCGATCGCCGCATCGCGCATCTTCTGGTACTCGCGGTCGGTGAGCGTCTGCGCCGGCGCCACGGTGATGGAGTCGCCCGTATGCACTCCCATCGGGTCAAAGTTTTCAATCGAACAGATAATGATGACGTTGTCCGCCAGGTCGCGCATCACTTCAAGCTCGTACTCTTTCCAGCCCAGCACGCTCTCTTCAATCAGGCACTCGTGTACGGGCGACAAATCGAGTCCACGCGCCAGGATCTCCATCAATTCTTCTCGGTTATAAGCGATACCGCCACCCGAGCCGCCAAGCGTAAAGCTCGGCCGGATCAGGACCGGAAACCCCAACTTACTCGCGAAGTCCAGCCCGTCGCGCAGATTGTTTACCAAAGCGGATTTTGAGACGTCAAGCCCGATGCGCAGCATCGAATCTTTGAACAGCAGCCGGTCCTCGGCCTTTTTAATGGCCTCAAGTTTTGCGCCGATCAGTTCCACGTTGTAGCGATCGAGAATTCCCGCGTCAGCCAGATCCACGGCCAGATTCAGCGCCGTCTGCCCGCCAACCGTCGGCAGAAGTGCGAACTTCCCAGATGCCGGATTGGAAGTGAGCATCTCCGTCTCGATGCGAATAATCTCTTCGACGTATTCACGCGTCAGCGGCTCAATGTAAGTGCGGTCTGCAAGATCGGGGTCAGTCATGATGGTCGCGGGGTTCGAATTCACGAGCACCACCTCGTAGCCCTCCTGCTTGAGAGCCTTGCAGGCCTGCGTGCCGCTGTAGTCGAACTCCGCCGACTGTCCAATCACAATCGGCCCCGAGCCGATCACCAAAATCTTCTGTATGTCATTTCTGCGTGGCATCGTTTTGACTAATTCCTATCGGTTGTGCCCGGTCATTCGGTGCAGTGCCTGGTTAAATTCTCTTTTGCTGGTGAAGACAGAGGAACAATCGTCGCTGCAGGCTCCAGGTCCGAGGATTACATAGAGCCTGTGCCCCTCCAGGGCAGTCACGATCTCGAAACCAATGATGACTTCCCGCGAGACAATCGAATATCCAGGCACATGCATCCGGAGTACATATCGTCCGGTGACGTTCTTGAACTTAAAGTGCCCGTTCGCATCAGTCCGTGTCGAGTAGGCAATCTTTTCATCCTGCACCAGGGTGATCTCGGCACGCTCGATGGGCATTCCACTTTGGTTCACAACGACTCCCTCAAGGTGTGACAGATGGAATGGGCCTTGAATCTCAATCTGTGCACGAGACACTCCGCAAAGCGCAAGCCAAACCATCAGCCCAGTCGAAAACTGGCCCAAAAAACAGCGGAGCCAAAGCCCCGCTGATCGCGCCAAAACCTTGTTCACGCAGGGCTGCCTCATCCCTTCCACTCCTCCATCATTTTGCGGAAGTCGCGAAACAGATAATGCGAATCATGCGGTCCTGGAGCGGCCTCCGGATGATACTGAACGCTGAACAACGGCAGCGTCCTGTGCCGCAAACCCTCGAGTGTCTGATCGTTCAGGTCGACGTGCGTCAGGTCCACTTCGTTTGCGTTAATCGAGTCAGGATCGACGGCGAAGTTGTGGTTGTGCGCAGTGATCTCCACCTTGCCCGTGGCGTTGTTCTTGACTGGATGATTGCCGCCGTGGTGACCAAATTTCAGCTTGTATGTCTTGCCCCCCAGTGCCAGGCCGCAGAGTTGATGTCCAAGGCAGATGCCAAACACCGGCACACGCCCCAACATGTCGCGGATCGCCCTCACGGCATAATCCACCGGCTCCGGATCGCCCGGGCCATTGGAGAGAAAAACTCCATCGGGCTTCATTCCCA
Organism: uncultured Acidobacteriaceae bacterium; assembly: GCA_963800145.1. Lineage (GTDB taxonomy): Bacteria > Acidobacteriota > Terriglobia > Terriglobales > Acidobacteriaceae > Telmatobacter. Next base: position 3,099,472 of record CAWCZX010000003.1, read on the forward strand.
GCACGTCGTCCGCCGTCGTTTCTGCCGGAACGACTGACACCCGGCAACCCTCGCGCGCCAGCATTCTCAGGATGTTCTGCTTGATCCCGAAGTCATACGCAACCACATGGAGCCGCTTCCGCGCTTCCTGGTTTTGGTAGAGATCATCGGGCAGCAAGCTATCCCCCGACTGATTCCGGCTGTCGTCCGCGTCAAAGTGATAGATGGACTTGGTCGAAACTACCCGCGCCAGATCGGTCCCATCCATCTTCCGAATTTTTCTGGCCTTTTGGATCAGAGCATCGACGTCCAAAGTCTCCGTCGAAATCACGCCCCGCATCACGCCATGAGTCCGCAAATGCCTTACCAGCGCGCGTGTATCGATCTCCGCCAGCACCGGAACGGCGTACCGCTCCATGTACTCATCGGTGACTTGTTCTGAGCGCCAGTTGGAGCTAACGGCCGAGAACTCGCGGACGATCAGTCCCTCAATAAAAGGCCGAGCCGATTCGTTGTCTGCCTGGTTGGTGCCGTAGTTCCCAATTTGGGGATTTGTGAGAACGACGATTTGACCGGCATAGGAGGGATCGGTTGCGATTTCCTGATAGCCGGTAAGAGAAGTATTAAAAACAACCTCGCCCGAGCATTCGCCGGGGTGCCCATAGCCTTCGCCACGGAAGATGCGCCCGTCTTCGAGCGCTAGGATCGCCTGCATCGCCTCTCCGAGGAGTGGATTCAATAGATTCTAGCAGGTTTCGATGGTGCCGGTCTTCCGTGGAAAAGACGTCTGTTACCGCACTACTCCGGCATCCTTTGCGGGCCAGTAGACAAACACAGCTTTGCCGTAAACCAGGTCCCGCTCAACGGGGCCGAATTCGCGGCTGTCCGAAGAAATCGAGCGGTGATCGCCCATCATGAAATAGCTGTCGTCCGGCACAATCATCTCCGCCATTGAGCGCCTATCGCGGTACTTCTCCGGTACATAAGCCTCGTGCAAGGGGTCGCCATTCACCCAGACTTGACCGTGGTCAATCCGCAGACGATCGCCGGGCAGCGCAATCACGCGCTTGATGTAGCTCTTTTCCGGGTCGAGAGGATAGTGAAAAACCACCACGTCGCCGCGCTGAATCGACTCAATGTGGTAGACAAACTTGTTGATAAAAAGGCGGTCGCGGTCTTCCAGCCGCGGCAGCATGCTCGTGCCTTCAACGCGAACCGGCTGATAAAGAAAGGTGATGATGAGCACCGAAACGGCCGCGGACACAATGAGGTCGCGCAGCCAAACAAACATGCCCCCTGTCTTGCCCGTTGTTCGGGGCGACAGGGCAGGAATCACCGTTTGCGTGATTTCGAGCTCCGTGTCAGCCGTTGCGGGTTGCAGGATCTGGGTTTCTTGAGCCGGTATTTCCATCTTTATCTCAGTTTAATCACGACAATCCAGTTATTCGCAGCCGAGACCTCCCGGCGGGCACAATACACGGGCGCGGTTTGGCTTTTCGATGGGCCGAGGCTGATTTGCAGAGGGCACCAGGGCAGGCGCGCTCCCGGGGGCACCCACTCCCGCAAGATTCTCATCTTCCAGCATCAACGGCCGTTGCAGCACCATTTCCACCTGCGTTCCATTCTCAATATTGACATCGGCGCCGCGGGTGAACAAAGAGACCAGGCCAGCCGTCGCAAGTCCGGCGCCGATGCCTGCAATTCCTCCTTCAAGCGGATGCCCCGATTCGAGACCGCCGATGGATCCAACCGTTCCGCCCGTTGGAATGGCGACAGCTGCTACTTTTCCTGCGTTGCGGCCCTTGTCGCCATCCTGCTCAATGGTGCCCTCACCATCGTCTTTCACCGATTGTTTTCTCGCGCCGGGCAGGCTGTTTACCACCCCCGGAATCTCCACCACCGAGCCGTTCGGAAAAATGATGGACGTGAAATGCAGGTCGAGCTGCGCCCTGCCTTTCACGCGGCCGGCTCGCTCCACCCTGTCGACTACGCCTTGCACATAGACGCCCGCTGGAATCATCACTCGGTTGCCGACCACCACTGGGAATGTCGAAGCCAGATAAACTCCATCGCCCGGCCTTGCGCTTCTTGTATTGATGCCGCTGCGCAACTGGAGCAAAACCTTGGTGCCGGCAGGAACGGTATAGGTCTTCTTTTCCGCCTGAAGTGTTTGGGAAGTCGCAGGCTGCGCAGTTTGAGGCACGATGGCAGCCGGAACACCGGAAACTGCAGCAGAATTGGCAGCGGGCGTTGGGTCCGATGCGGCGGGCACTCCTTCGGGTGATGCAGGATTCTGGCCGAATATGGAAGTAGAGGCTCCTGTCATTAAGGCCAGCACGATTGCAGCCGTCGATTTCCCAACCCGCAGGCGCATCTCTTTCCTCCTACCCATCCATCATCTATATAGACGAACACTTTATGCCCAAGGTAGCCCATTCCGGCCGCGACACCAAAATCCTACACCTTTCCCGCGGCGCGCCGATTCGCGTTAGGATGCAAGACAATGATGGAGCCAGCACTCAATTCGCCACCAGCACATGTGAAGAGCCGGTTTGCCCCTGTGTATGACGTTCTGAACAGTGCAATTGCCTCTCATACTTTTCCGGGCTGTGCCTTCGGCGTCTTTGCGGGCGGCGTCGTGACGCTCCAGGACGCGCTTGGGCATTTCACCTACGACGACGATTCGAACGTCGTCACGCCTGAGACGGTGTACGACATTGCTAGTATCACCAAGGTTGGCGCAACCACCGCTGCGTCCATGCTGCTCTATCAAAGAGGTCTGCTGGATCTGGACATGCCGCTGGGCGAATTGCTCCCGGGGTTCGTCGTGGGACGTTCTTCTGGCGAGCGCGCCCATCATGTAAAGCTTCGCCACCTGCTGGCTCATAGTTCCGGATTGCCCGGATATGTTGAGTTGTTTCGCTCGGCCTCGACACCCGCCGCGCTTCTTCGCGCCGGCCTGCAACTGCCCCTGGAGGCCGAGCCAGGTATGCGCGCCGAATACTCCGATCCAGGATTCATTCTGCTCGGCAAGGCACTGGAAGTCCTGACTGGCGAAGAGTTTTCTGCTTTGGTAAGCAAAGAGATCCTGCTGCCCCTCAACCTTGCGTCAACCGGGTTCGCGCCGCCGGCAAGCTGCCGGTCATCCATCCCGCCGACCGAAGAGGACACCTCGTTCCGTCACCGCCGCATTCAGGGCGAAGTTCAGGATGAGAACGCCTCCCTGCTGCAGGGCGTAGCCGGCCATGCGGGATTGTTCTCCAACGTGCCCGATTTGCTGACCTTCGCGAGTGAAGTGCTGGCGGCTGGGGGCCCCGGAGTAAGCACCAATGCGCCCAAGCTATTCGAAAGCAAAACAATAGACACCTTCGCCCAGCCCCAGGGTCCCAAGGGAAGCTCACGCGCGCTGGGATGGGATACCCCCTCCCCCGAGTCTTCAGCCGGACGCCATTTCTCGCCTCACTCCATCGGCCATTTGGGCTACAGCGGCTGCTCGCTGTGGATTGATCTGGATGCATCCGTGGCGGTGGTCTTGCTTACCAACCGCACTTGGCCCGATCGCCAAAATCAGGCGATTCGCAATCTGCGCCCCGCCTTTCACGATGCCGTGCGAGAGTCACTTTTAGCGGTAAATCGATAGTCACCTAATTGGACACCCTCGGTCCTACTATTCTCTTGAGCTTGCCCAATTTACGTCTACAATCAATTGTGGGGGCTGATTTGATGTTTACAGGCACGACTACTCAGGAAGTGGCCGACGCACCAGGGAGAGAGAATCCAAAAAGAGATCAAGTCTCCTTACTCCAACAACTTACAACCGAAAGCCAGAACGAGGCTTCGCAAGGGTTCGATACCAAGTCCGCAATTGAAATCGCCCGGATCATCAACCACGAAGATGCCAAAGTTGCCGCCGCTGTCAAGAAAGCGATTCCCGAAATTGCAGCCGTAATTGACCAGGTGGCTCGTAGTCTGCGAGATGGCGGAAGATTGATTTACATCGGTGCCGGTTCCAGCGGGCGTATCGCGGCACTCGACTCCTCCGAATGTCCGCCTACCTACTCGACGGCTCCGGGGCAGGTTCAATACATCATGGCCGGCGGTCCCAAGGCGTTGGCGTCTGCAGTTGAGGTCAACGAGGATTCAGAAGAGCTGGGACAGCGGGATATCGCCCGTCGTCGCCCCACTCGCAAGGACGTAGTGATCGGACTCTCCGCTTCAGGTCGTACGCCATACGTTGTAGCCGCCGTCGCCTATGCCCGGGCTCGCGGAGCTCACACTGCCGCGGTGACCTGCAATCACGAAACTCCTCTGGCCGCGGCCGCCGACATTGCCATCGTTGCCGAAGTCGGCCCGGAGGTCGTCTCCGGTTCCACGCGCATGAAGGCCGGCACTGCCCAGAAGATGGTTCTCAATATGATCACCACGGGAGCCATGACGCGGCTGGGCTATGTGTACGAAAACCTGATGGTCAACGTACACATGCAGAATTCCAAGCTGGTTGAGCGCGGCATCCGCATCCTGATGAGTGCCTGTGGCATCGATCGGCCCACCGCCGTTGAAACCATCAAGAGCGCCGGACGCAGTGTGCCTGTCGCTCTTGTGATGCTCAAAGCCAAGGTCGACAAGCCGGAAGCCGTCCGCCGACTCGCTAAATCAGACGGCAATGTGCGCCTGGCGATCGAAGACAACGTGCTCGAACTCTGAGGAGCAAACTTAAAGCACTTTGCGGGTACTTCTCAGCATGAACCCGTGCTGCGTATGCAGAGGCGCGCTACAAATCCATACATATCGTTACTCGTTGTGACCGCATCGAGAGCCGATTCGATTTCTCATAGAATCAGTTCGGTTCAGCGTCTAAGACTCGCAAAATCGGGTCAGAAACGCGCTGCACCCCAGAAAAACTGGAGGAACGCGATGACTATGAAACGGAGATTCGAACCCAAAACCGGCGTGATTGTCGCGTCGCTGCTGGCAACCCTGTATCTGGGCGCAATACTGATATCCGTCAATGCCGGACCCCCGCGCCCCGAATCGCGCCAGCTTGACGCGACACATCCGCACTTCGTTTCGAATTCCAGGCCTGTGAAGCATCTCCCACATCCCAGTCCATGGATGATTCGTGCAACCGGCTGGGTAGTCTCCGTGGTGTCGCGCCTTTCCTGAAATTGATGGACCCGAACTGATCCCTATTCTCGGATTTGACTCAAATGGAGATGAGCTGCCCTCGTCAAATCCCAAGGTCGGATCGCTTGAATCCCATCCGTGCTCGCATGCCCGCAGTCCCCATTTAGAATTTTCTTGAGGGACTTCGACTTTCATGGATAAATTCGTTATTCGAGGCGGAAATCCGCTGGTAGGCACGATTCACGTGTCCGGCGCCAAGAATTCTGCCCTGCCCTGCATGGCCGCCGCCATTTTGACTGAAGATGAAGTCATCCTCGAAAACATACCCAAGGTGCGCGACATCGAAACCGAGAGGCGCCTGCTGGCTTCAATGGGTGCAGCAACTGAGGTGATCGCTCCGGGCCGCATCAGGATCAATTGCCGTACGCTTTCCGATCCCGTCGCCAAATACGAAATCGTGAAAACCATGCGCGCCAGTTCCCTCGTGCTCGGTCCCCTTGTCGCGCGGGCCGGCATGGCGCGTGTGGCCATGCCCGGCGGCTGTGCCATCGGCGGCCGCCCGATTGATCTGCACATCAAGGGATTGGAGAAGATGGGCGCAACGATCGTGCAGGAGCACGGCTATCTCGAAGCCCGCGCATCGCGTCTCAAGGGCGCGCACCTGGTCTTTGACAAGATTACCGTCACTGGTACGGAGGACCTTCTGATGGCTGCGGTGCTGGCCGACGGGGAGACGGTGATGGAGAACTGCGCGCGTGAACCGGAGGTCGCCGATCTCGCTTCTTTGCTTTCCTCGATGGGCGCAAACATTCACGGCGCCGGTACCTCCGTGATCCGCGTGCAGGGCGTGAGCAGACTCCACGGAGCGAACTACCGCATCAACCCCGATCGCATCGAGGCCGGTACGTTTCTTATCGCCGGGGCGATTACAGCCGGCGATCTGCTCGTAGCCGGCTGCGAGCCAAAGCACCTCGGCGCGGTAATCGCAAAACTGGAAGAGGCTGGAGCAAAAATCGATATCCTGGGCCCCGACGCTGTGCGCGTGCGTACCGATGGCCGTCTCCGCGCGGCCGACATCTCAACAGAGGAGTATCCCGGGTTCCCCACCGATATGCAGGCGCAATACATGGCTCTCGCAACGCAAGCTGCAGGCGTCAGCCTGGTGAAGGAGAATATCTTCGAGAACCGCTTCATGCACGTGCAGGAAATGGTCCGCATGGGAGCCAATATCCGCGTGGATGGGCGTTCCGCGACGGTGCGTGGCCCCGCCAGCCTCTCCGCCGCGGCAGTGATGTGCTCTGACCTCAGGGCCTCGGCCTCGCTGGTCTTGGCGGCACTGGTTGCCGACGGCGAATCCATTCTTGATCGCGTGTATCACATGGACCGCGGCTATGAGCGCTTCGAAGAAAAGCTGCAAGGCGTAGGTGCACAGATTCAGCGTATGGGGAACATCTTCCCGGTGAAGGAAGAAGAAACGGCTGCCGACTGATTCTCTGCCTGGAACCTCAGTGCCAGCTCGCTGCCAGATGCCAGCGAAGTCCGCGCTCGGCGGTCTTTTTCAACACGCGCTCATATTCGCGAAGTTCAAGGAGGATTGGGAATGTCTCGGAGCCTACGGCTGCTGGCTTCGCGGCGAGAAAGTCGGCAAGCGCTCTGACAGTTTGTAACCCGTCGTGGGCCGCGAACCACTGAGGTTGGGGCAGGTTGCGCGCCCATTCCGGATTCCCCGTTCCCTGCTCGAGCAAGAGAGACATCGAGTTCTCGTCGGCGGAAAAGAACTCCAGCAACGGGCTCACCTGCAACGTTGCCGCGAGCCTCTCGAGAGCTTCCTCATTGCGCGCCAAAGCATGGCCATTGACGAAAATGTCATAGCCCGGGTCCTCGCCTTCGACTACGATATACAGACTGGCAGCCATCGCAGCAAGTTTAGTTGAGATGGCAGATTCTGCTACCAAAATATCGGAAGGGGTCATACAGTCAATTACGAGTCGATCTGGCCGGTTCGCACGTTACATAAGTTTGCCTCGAAGTATGTGGTGCGACCAAAGAGCTATATCAACTGCAGAAGTCGCGATTTTAAATGAATTCAGAGGGTTTGCGGCACGGGGGAGCAAGTGGATTGGAGTACGGTTCCAGATCTGGCAGCAGTGGCGTTCTTGACTTGCGCATTCGCGTCCGTGGCACGACGCGGACAGACGCCATTCTCCGGCCTGTGGCTCACGGGCTGGATCATGATCGCGCTCCATTTCGCTGCCTTCATTTTCCTCGCCGCTCCTGGCTTCTGGGGAATCCTGGCGGCAGACGTCGGCTTGGCCGCGCTCGCCGGCGCCGGTGTTGTCTTCATGTATGCCGCTGTTCCCTACCGTCGGCAAAACTCCAGCAAGTGGATGCTGGTTGCTCTGCTGGGAGCGAGCACCCTTTACGTTTGCATCATCAATGCCAGCCCTGCGGTCGACTGGGCCTTGACTCCCGCTGCGATACTCTTCGGTGCCGTGCCCCTGGCCCTGGCCCTGGTTTCAATTCGTAAATTCCATCACCCGCTGCGTTGGATCGTTGTCGTTCTCTATTGCGCTCTCTCCATTTTTCTCCTGGCCGTTCAGCATCGGTCGCCAAATGGAACCGACCTTGCACTGAACGCTGTTCTATTTACGGTCTACCTTGGATGCGGCGTCCACTTCTGGTTTACCTACCGGAGATCGACGGCCGGTGCGTTCATCACCATCGCCGGATTCTTCGCATGGGCTTTCGTGTTTGTCGTCGCTCCCTGGATGCACGCGTTCCTGCCCAATGTTCACATCGAGAGCGAAGTCTGGAACCTCCCCAAATATGTGGTTGCGGTCGGCATGATCCTGTTGCTCCTTGAAGGTCAGATTGAGCACAACAAGTACCTCGCCCTCCACGATGAACTGACTGGCTTACCGAATCGCCGACTCTTTCTTGACCGTTTGGGCGCCAGCCTGGATCGCGCGCGCAGGACTGGCTCGAAGGCAGCTCTCCTCGTCGTTGATCTCGACCGCTTCAAACAGGTCAACGATACACTGGGCCATCACGCCGGCGATGTGCTTCTGCAGCGGGTGGGCACGATTTTTACCAGCCGCGTCCGGCTCACTGACACCGTTGCCCGCACCGGTGGCGACGAATTCTCCATCGTTCTCGAAGATGCAGGCAGTGCTCTCTACGCCAACCAGGTAGCTGGCTTCCTGTTGCAGCTTTTAAACGAGCCTTTGAAAGTGGAAGAACAGACCGTGTGGGTCGGCGCCAGCATCGGCGTTGCCGTCTTTCCCGACGACGCAACCAATATGGAAGAGCTATGTATCGCGGCCGACCTGCGCATGTACACCGATAAGAATCATTCCAAGAAACTCAAACGATCTGCCGCCCAAAGAGGCTCTGCCATACCGGAATTTGATGACCGCGCCATCAGCGGCGGTTTTCGTACCATTCCCGATTAGCTCCGTCCATATCAAAACAGAAGGCCCGGAGTAAACTCCGGGCCTTCTGTTTTGGTGTTCAGAAAGTGCTCTAACCCTGGCCGCCGCCGGGACGCGGTCCGCGTCCGCCACGCCGCCGCCTTCTGCGCTGGCGATCGTTATTGTTGCTCGGCGGACGGCTGCCTGCTACAACGGGCTGACCCGCCGCCACCGGGGCGCCCTCGACGCGGTTGAAGTTCGGCTCATTCTCTTCGTCGAACTCTTCGCCGCCTTCTTCCTCGTCAAAGTCCTCGCCGCCCTCGATCAGGATCGTGCTCTGATTCGATTTCGGCTGACGCTCATCGAACTCATTGCGGGGCTTGATCGGAGCAACCGGTGTTTCCGACGCATCGATCTCCACCTCTTCCGCTTCGACCGCCGCAGGCGGGGCGAGCTTGGCGCGTTGCTCCTTGATGAGTGCCTTGCGGCTGAGCTTGATGCGATTGCCTTCGATGGCCAGGACCTTCACCATCACCTGGTCGCCCTCACGCAGCTCGTCCTTCACTTCCTTCACGCGGTGCTCGGCGATTTCGGAGATGTGAAGCAGCCCGTCGGTGCCCGGAAACAGCTCGACAAATGCGCCAAACTCGGCCAGGCGAACGACCTTGCCCAGGTAAACTTTCCCGACTTCGGGAACAGCCGTAATATCGCTGATCATAGCCAACGCCCTCTTCAGCCCATCGGCGTCGGAAGAAGCGACACTCACGCGACCGGTGTCATCCACATCAATCTTCGCGCCGGTCTGCTCGATGATGCCACGAATGGTGGCGCCACCTTTGCCGATCAGATCGCGAATCTTGTCAGTTGGAATCTGCACGGTTTCGATGCGCGGAGCATACTGAGAGCGTTCCACGCGCGGTCCGTCGAGCACGGCGTCCATCTTGTCGAGCAGGAAGATCCGGCCTCGCCGCGCCTGTTCCATCGCCTGCTGCAGGATCTCGCGGGTCAGGCCGCCGATCTTAATATCCATCTGGAGTGCGGTGATCCCTTTGCGGGTGCCAGCCACCTTGAAGTCCATGTCGCCATAGTGATCTTCCGCGCCTGCAATGTCGGTAAGGATTGCGTAGTCATCGCCCTCCTTCACCAGGCCCATCGCCACGCCAGCTACCGAGCCCTTGAGCTGGATACCGGAATCATAGAGTGCCAGGCTCGCGCCACAGACGGATGCCATGGACGAAGAGCCGTTGGATTCGAGGATGTCTGAAACGATGCGGATCGAGTAGGGCGACTCCTCAGCACTGGGCAGAACAGCCGCAATGGCGCGTTCCGCGAGCGCTCCATGTCCCACTTCACGCCGTCCGGTCCCGCCCATACGTCCCGTTTCGCCAACGCTAAAGGGCGGAAAGTTGTAGTGCAGCATGAAGTTTTTCTTCTTCTCGCCTTCATAGCTTTCCAAACGCTGCCCGTCATCCGCGGTGCCCAGGGTTGCTGTAACCAGGGCCTGAGTCTCGCCCCGGGTAAACAGAGCCGAGCCATGCGTACGCGGCAGAACACTGGTCTCGATGGTGATGGTGCGAATCTCGTCAAACGCGCGGCGATCGGGGCGGACGCGGTCCTTGGTCACCTGCTCGCGGAAGATCCGCTCACGGAGATGTTCGTAGTAGGTGGCCAGCTTCTTCTTGGCCGAGGGATCGTCGGCGGGAAGCCCGGCTGCCAACTCGTCCTTGATCTGCTTCACCAGCGACTGGCTTTCCAGCTTGTCGTGGGTCTTTGTGTCGAGAGCATCCTTGAGCCGCTCGCCAACCTTGGCGTAGAGCTCATCGTAATAGGCTTGGTCAAACTCGGGAGCCGTGAAAGCGCGCTTCGGCTTCCCTGCCTTCGACACCAGCTCCTCAATGCCGGCGACAATTTTCTTGATCTCGGTGTGTGCGAATTCGATGGCCGCGAGAATCACTTCTTCGGACTCTTCCTTCGCGCCCGATTCAATCATCACAATGCCGTCCTTGTGCCCGACAACCATGATGTTCACCGTTGTCGCGGCCCGCTCGGCATACGTGGGATTGATCACGAACTCGCCATCGACCCGGCCTACGCGCACGGCACCCACAATGGCGTTGAATGGAATATCGGAGAGAGCCAGCGCAGCAGCTGCGGCATTGATGCCAATCACATCAGGATCGTTCTCCTTGTCCGCGGAAAAAACCAGCGCAATAATCTGCGTCTCGTTGCGGAAGCCCTCGGGGAATAGTGGCCGAACAGGGCGATCGATTTGACGCGCGGTCAGAATCTCTTTCTCGCTGGGCCGGCCTTCGCGCTTGATGAATCCACCGGGGATGCGTCCGCCGGCATACGTGTACTCGCGGTAATCGACCGTAAGGGGGAAGAAGTCGATGCCTTCCCTGGGATCGGGGGAGGCAACAGCAGTGGCCAGAACCACGGTCTCGCCCGTAGTTACCAATGCGGCGCCTGAGGCTTGCTTGGCCATGCGGCCGGTCTCAAAGACCATCCGCTTGCCGCCGGCAAGCTCGACAGCTACTTCATGCTTCGTAGACATAGAGTCCTCGTTTCGTTTTTTTCACTTGGGATACTTGGATCGGGAAGGCGCAGGAGGGGGCGGGAAAGGTGGCGAAGGGACAGGCAGCCTGCAGTGCGCGCGCAAAAGAGTGGGGTGTGCGCGAGGGAGCGGATTCTCCCAGCTTGCAGAAAGGTCTGCGTCCTTCACGCGGCAATCGAGCCGCGCTCAGCCGATAGCTGTGCGCAGGCCCTGGCAGCCGGTACGGTTCGCCAGGTACACCATGGCCCCAGGTTCTGGGTAGAACGGGGGCCGTGACCAATTTCCGGTCTGGGCGCTTCCGGGTCAATGTTTGCTTTCTGATTACTTGCGGATACCGAGTTTGCCGATCACGTCGCGGTAGCGATCGGAATCGTGCGTCTTCAGGTAATCCAGCAGGCGGCGGCGCTTGCTGACCAGCATCAAAAGTCCACGACGGGAAGCGTGGTCCTTCTTGTGAGTTTTGAAGTGCTCGGTCAGTTCGCCAATCCGCTCACTCAGAATCGCGATCTGGACTTCCGGCGAACCGGTGTCCGTATCGTGGGTGCGGAAGCGTTCGATCAGGGTTGTTTTCTTAGCAGTCGCCAGCACGGCGTGTGTTACTCCTCTTGTCTTCTCAGGTCCACTCTTAAGTGTCTATAGTGAGATTACCATGAATGCGCGGTGCGAGGAAATCTGATGGGCAGGCTCCCGCCACCTTGGGCTCGCGCTAAACTCCTTTGATCCCTTCAGAAAGAAACTCTATGGTGCCGCAGTAAACGCTCTCTGCACCAGTTCGAAGACCGAAGTGGCCGCCTCGTCGGTGTTCCCGTAAACTTCGGCAAGCGCATCGAAGAATTCAAATGAGGTAAGCGCGTAAAGCGCCGCAGCCCGCCGTTTCGATTCCTCCTCGCCGTTCCGCGTGCTTCTCTTTGCCAGTCGTTCGGCAATCCGCGATGAAGCCATCTTCCGACGGCGATTTCTTCCCTCCACCGCCGATGCAAACTCCGAATCGATCGCGGCAATACCGTGAATCCTCTTCAACAGAATCCGATCCTTGGCCCAGAACTTCGTAAACACTTCCACAAAGCCCGTCAACATCGCCTCAGGATCTGATTGCTGCATCACCTCCCGCATTCGCTCCAGACCGGCATCCAGCGCAAGCTCGTCAAAGAGCGCCTCGAGCACACCGCCCTTGGTACCAAACAGGTTATGAATCGTCTGGCGTGTCACCCCGCTCTCGCGAGCAAGTGATTCCATCGTGAAGTGCAGGAACCCGTTCGATGCCAACTGGGCCCTCGCGGCAGCAAGAATCTCAGACCGTTTCTGGCCGGTCAACTCTTGCCGCTTGCGCAGGTCATAGGGCCGCTTGCACGCATCATCTCTTGTGTTTGCCATCATCTCTGTTAAAGTCTACAAATTAAGTTGACACACTGTCAAATGAAATGCATGATAGTCAATGTACGGTTCGGAGATGATGCAAATGGGATCCCAAGCGAACCTGCATTCCACCGCCCTGACAAGACATCACGCCTCTTCCCTGTGGCTGCGCATAGGCTTTTGGGTAAGCATCGCAATTGCCGTCGCCGTCGTAATCAGACGAGTCCTAGCGTTGGCATTTCCCTCCCCCAACCTTCCTCCGCAGTTGGCCGCACTCGACAGCACATTTGACTCGCATACGGCTCTTACGCTGGCGCACATCCTCCCTGCCCTGGCGTTTGTACTGGTATTGCCCTTCGTCGTCTTCAGCAGATTTGCTGATCTCCAGTGGCCCGAACGCGCGATCTTTCCCCTCGGCGGAATCGTCGCATTGACTGCTTACGCGATGAGCACTTTTCCTGTCGGTGGATGGACGGAACGTTCTGCCGTTTTGTTCTTTAATTCCCTCTTCCTGTTCTCTCTCCTTCGCGCTTACGCTTACAGCCGTCGCGGAGAGCAGGCTTTGAAGAGACGATGGCTGTTGCGCGCCATCGCAATCCTTCTCGGCATCGCGACAACCCGGCCTGTAATGGGCGTCTTCTTTGCCACCAGCAGCCGCACGCATCTCACCCCCAACCAGTTTTTCGGAATCGCATTCTGGATCGGCTTTTCCGTCAACTGGATCGCTTTTGAAATCTGGATCCGCACACGCGTTCCTCAACTTCATACAGAAAGAGCGCCAGCCACTTCGCATCGATGAAATGCCCCACTTATGAGGAGTACGCCCATGACCACTCAATCAAACCAGTTCTCGACCGCACCAGCGAAACATCCCGGACCGCCTCTTTGGCTCCTCGCGATCCTCTACACAGTGCTCTTCATCGCCGGACTCTTCCCCGTGACGATGTTCGCCGGCCTTCCCTACTGGCCCGGTCCGTGGGAGCCTGCAAGTGTCATCGTTCCTTACTTCCAAACTCACGCGACGAAAGTATTGGCGTGTGTATTTCTGCAGCTGGGAGCTAACATCTGCCTAGGCCTCTTCAGCGCCACGATCGTTAGCCGGCTGCACTTTCTCGGTGTGCGCGCCGCTGGAGCTTTCATTGCCCTCTTCGGAGGGTTCATGGTCGTCTTTGATGGCATGGCAGCGAGCTTTACCACATGGACATTGGTCCATCCCGTCGTCGCCCAGACTCCATCTTCCGTTCTCGCCCTGTATTACCTTGCCTACGCCTTTGGAGGTCCTGGGTTTTCAATTCCGATGGGGCTTCTCATGGCGGGCGTTTCCGTTTCCGCCGGATTCATGAAACTCCTGCCCAGGTGGATCGTCGCTCTCGGCTTATTCCTCGCAGCCGCGGGAGAACTCAGCGCATTTCATCTCATCATCCCCAGCCTTCTGTTCCTGATTCCGCTAGTCCGCTTCCCAGGATTCATCTGGATCATCGCAGTAGGTTTTGCAATGCCTCGCAGCAGGAGGGCCTTGGCACAAACGCAGGCTGCCTAGACTGGTTCCCTAGATCGTGTTTTGAGAGGGCATCGATTTATCCGTGCTGTGGAAGTTCACGGGAATCCTGTGCGGATGCAATCCCGGGGACTGGATGACTATTTGCAATCAGCTCTAGCTTCAATATTGCCCGGCCGCACTACTCCTGTTGCATCCAGTAGTCGGCTCGCGCCACAATCCGGGCCCCATAGTCCTGCGTCGTCTTCACGCTAATCGTGTGCAGCCCCGGACTTGGATCCGACGGACTAAATGTAATCAGGTAGCGATTGCGAACGTGCTTCGCCGCGTCCACCACCCGCTGTTCAAACTTTTTGTTGCCCGTGAATGTCGTGTATTCGCCGCCGCTCATCTCCGCCACTTCCTTGGCCACGTTCTTCTTGAACGCCTTCACCGCCATCACCAGCGCTGAAACCATGTTCATGGTCCGATCGTCTCCGTTGTCTTTCAAGTCATGCAGCAGTTCCGCGCGCGACGGCGAAAACGACACGCTCAGCACCAACACATCCGACTGACCGATCTTGCGAATCAGCTGCACGGGCTTCATGTGTCTGCTTCCGTGATCACGTTCTTCGCTAATCAACAGAAGCACGCGCCGGTAATCCTTGGGCTGCGTCTGCAACAGGTCCACCGCATAACTGACCGTGTCAAGAATGGAAGCGCCCCCGTCGCCCGGCTCAAGATGCTGCAGCTCCTCAGTTAGCTGCTCGCCGGAGTGGGTGTAATCACTAATCAGATGAGGGGTGGAATCGAACCCAACCAGTGCCGCCTGGCTGCGCGGATCCACAAGAAAGAGATCGAGCAGTGGTCCAAGCTTGGCCAGCTTGCCAAATTCCAGCACGCTCGCGCCGCCCTGTTCCACGGCAACCACCAGCGAGATGGGCGCCGTATCCATCTCCTCCTGCACGCGAATCTTTTGTGGAACACCGTTATCCTGAAGCACAAAATCTGCCGGCTTCAGCCCATAAAGGATGCCGCCGTCTTTCTTCTCTACCAGCGTCGGAACCAGCACTTCGTTGGTTGTCACGCGCAGCGTCGGCGTGCCACTCTGCGCGCTGCTCGGCATGGTCTTCGGAGGCTCCGGCGGTGGCAGTTGCTGCGCTCCAGCAAATCCCGCCGAGAGCAAAACCACCGCAAACCCACGCATTGCCATGCGACAGAGGCCGAGATTCATTTGAAAGGAAACTCCAGATCTTGATAAATATATTGGACGAAAAATCAACGACTTCACAGCCTGCCGAACACTCATCCCTTGTAACCACGACTTTAACAGGCTGAGGAAAAGCGTAGGCCCCTGAAAGGGCATGACTTCATTCGTGCCGCAAGCGCAACAAATAAAGCGCGCCTTTAGCCGCTGGATAAATTTCTTCTTTTCGACAAGGAGTTTTTCCGAAGCCCGTCCGGCCCCTGAGCTGCGAGCGGACACCTCACACACGCTTGCGCGCCTCTCGTTCCATCCGCCCGGTCCACGCGAGAAAACTCAGCAGTTCCCAGCGCGAGTTCCACATGAAACCGAGCACATCCCTGGCTCTCAGCGTCTCCGCCGGCTTGCCCGAATAGGTCTCAACGCGCCATCGCAGAAAATCGCTTCGCCAGGGCATCAGCCGATGACCGCGAGTCGCATTCCAGATAAAGCGCAATGGGGCAAACAAGGTTGTCATCCTCTCCTGAGCATATCAGCGTTCGACCAGTCGCCACACCTGCGCCTACAACGTCGTCAGACCCTCTCGAATGTCTCGATCGACACCGGTTCGAGATACACGCCGAGCAACATCCCCGCCGCAACTCCTCCTTGTCTCTCCGCGATCGCCCCGCCTTTGCCCATCGGAATAGTTGCGTACTATTTCCCTGAAGTCACTATCCTTGAGCTTGGAAATCAAGAAACCTCTGACAATTTTCACGAAAATAACGTAGCTTTAATCGCTTGCGGCAAACTCTCCTCTAACGCCTTCGCTGAGAGGACTCTGCGGACAACTCTTTTGCCTAGAGGAATTTGGCGCGATACATGCCT
Organism: uncultured Acidobacteriaceae bacterium; assembly: GCA_963800145.1. Taxonomy (GTDB): domain Bacteria; phylum Acidobacteriota; class Terriglobia; order Terriglobales; family Acidobacteriaceae; genus Telmatobacter. The sequence goes on from CAWCZX010000003.1 coordinate 3,115,443, forward strand.
CCGTAAACCCGTGAAACAAACGGATTTGTTCACAGAATCCGGGTGGGAGTGGGGTACCGCGCGGCATTAAGTTCGGTTACCTCACCCGGCGGCTCTAACCCTCTTCTCAATTCAGCTTGTCAAACAAGCTTCCAGATCCAAGTTGCGAGATCACGTCTTCTAACGCGGTCTGCTGCGTCTGGGAGAGCGAAAGCTGGGTGGAAACCTGGGCCAGGTCCGCCTGCATCAGGTTGGTTTGGGCTACCGTCAACTGCGTCTTCTCGTCGGTCACGGCATCCGAGGCCGAAGTGAGCCGGGTGATGGAGTTGTCTAGCGTGACCCGCTGCTGCGAAACATAATTCAGGGCCGTCGTCAGCGATTGCGTATCCGCGACCGATGTGGCCGCAGGAACGCCGGACGAAAAATCGGCAACCAGTCGGTTCAACGTTCCCAGTACGTTGTTCGCGCCCGCGGCTGTAAAGATCTGATCCCCCGGAATATTCAACTGAATCGTCTGCCCATTGGGCGTTTGCAGCAAGTTGACGTTCTCATCGCCGCTGTAAGTGGTGGTTCCTGGCGTGGTCAAGTTCGATGTGGAGAACGGAGGCGTCGATGTCTGTCCGCCGCCAAAGATGTACTGCCCTTGATAGCTCGTGTTCGCCAGCGAGGTCACCTCGTCGCGAATACCCGCAAGCTGGTTCGCAATCGCCTGCAACTGGCTCGAATTGAGGGTGCCGTTATTGGCGCCCGTTGCCAGAGAAATGGCCTGCGTTAGCTGCGAAACCACGCTGCCCAGTGCGGAATCCCCTACCTGCAGCCGTCCCTGCACCAAGCTCGTGGTTTGCGTAAATGAGTCGTCTCTCTGAATCTGGTTCAGCAGCAATACGTTTTCTCCGGAAGCCACCGGATCCACGCTCAATGACGTCACGCGCACTCCGCTCGACAATTCGCTCGACAACTGCTGTTCCGTCACCTGGGTCTGGTCCAGAGCAGGCACCATGTTCGACACAAAGAATGGGTCCACCCGCATTGCCTTTTCTCCATCCGCCCGCGTTGCATGCTGGGCAGCGCTTGGGGTGCGCGTTCCTTACGAAACTGACGTCTCAACGCCCAGGTTCAATGCCGAAGTCATAATCGTGTTCAGAATATTGAAGACCTGCGATGCTGCCTGGTAGCAAGTCTCGAACTGCTGCATCGCCGACGCTTCTTCATTGAGACTTACGCCCGAGAGCGAATCCTGCTGCGTCTGCAACTGGGTTACCGAAGCGCCTTGCGCCGTATTCTCTGTCTGTACTTGGCCAACCGTCGATCCGAGTTCGCTGACAAATGTCGAGTAGTAGTTCGTCGGCGTTTGGCCATTCAAGATCGTTTGACTCGCCAGGTTATACATCGCTCTTGCATTTGAATTGTCGCCCGTCTGGTTTCCCAAGGCTGCTGCCGCAATGTCGCTCGGATCGGTCATCACGACGGTCATATTCGCCGCGCAACCCGCAACGGTTGCTGGAGGCGATGCAGCTGGTTGATTAAAGATGTAGAGAGGAGTCGGGCCTGTTCCGGTGACGCCGGATTGATTGGTCCCAGTGCCTTCAACATCATTCAGATCGGTTCCTGCATTGTTCTGGGCATTCACGGCTGTCGAGATGCTGTAAGCGATTTGATCGAGCGCGGAAAGCGCGGCGGGAATATCGTTGTCGCGGGCCGTAAGGTAGCCGCCCAGTTCGCCTCCTCCGCTGGTCAAATCGGAAGTCAAATCCGTTGTGCCAACAAAAAAACGCGTTACTCCTCCAGCCAAACCGGTGGTTAGCTGAAAGCTTGAACCTTCCGAAACCAATAACTGTCCCGAGGTCGTGGTTATGGAAAGCCCGTTGTTCTCTGTTGTTACCTGATTGATGCCGATTAGTTGCGAAAGCTGTGAGAGGTCCTGTTGCCGCTGGTCTTCAAGTGTGCCCGGATCGCTGTTGGGCGATGTGGCCTGTATCTGTTGATTCAGTTGCGCGATCGAACCGGTCAAGGCATTCACCTGGCTGGTCACCCCCGCGGCCTCCTGGTCCAGCGCGGATCTTTGGGAACTCAACCCGGCCGCCGTGTTGGAGACATCGCAGCAAAGCGTCGAAGCCGTCGAAAGCACCTGCTGGCGCAGTGCGTTGTCGGTCGGATTCGCCTCCAGGGATGAAAATGAATTGAAGAAGCTGGTGATGTCGCTGGAGATATCTCCCGCAGTTGAACTCGATGAGCCTGAATCAGGCGTGAACAATGCCTGAATCGCATTCAATGCCGTTAAGCGCGCGCCGGAAGACGAGGCTAACTGTTGCTGCTGCGCAAGCCGCTGTTCCAGCACCCGATCGCGTATCGAAGTAGCGCCCGTCTCCGTCACTCCTGCGCCATACGACACACCGTTAATCTCAACGGGCGGGTTTTCCTGCCAGTTGGGAACCTCGCGGGTGTAGCCCGTTGTGTTGGCATTGGCCACGTTATTGGCAACAATACTCAGCGCCGACTGGTCGGCTTCAAGAGCCTGCGACATGATCAGGAATGCGGAGTTAATTGTCGCCATGACTGCTTTCCTTGGCTGCCCATGCCGCGGGCTGCTGCGGCGCATATTCCAGCTGCCCTGCGCGCAGTTCCTGCAGCCGCTTCATCACTCTCAGGTTTGCCCGCGTCGCTTCCAGCACGCGGCCCAAAACTGCCATCTCCCGCGCCGCCTCGCCTGCCTCCTGCGCACGCGCCGCGCGCTCATTCGGTTCGGGCGGCATGCGATTGAAGGCTTGGCACGACAAAGCCAACTCCTCCAGCCGAGCTGCATCCAGGCGAGCGAGGGCCTGCGACGCCTCTACGACAATTTCTTTCAAACACGGATGCACACTGCGCCCCCCATCCTGGGACCCTCATTCTTCGTTCTGATATCTTTGCCCATTCTGCGATCCCATTCTCTTGCCCATTGCGCGACAGCAGGGCCTCAATTACCGGAGGTTGGACCGCCGCCCAGCATCGCGTCCACCACTTTGCTGGCCACTGCCGAACTGGGCACGTTATATGTCCCAGCGGCGAGCGCTGCCTGCACCGCGACTACCTTATCCGTCCGCACGCCAGATTCAGCGGCGGTCTGCGAAACCTCCGTTCCAGCACTGCTCAACGTGGCGTGGTCGCCCACAAGAGGCGGGGTAGCCGGTCCGGCAGCCGAACCTGGCTTCACCTGTCGCGCTTGCTCCAAACCTGCCGATTGCACTCCGAGGAGCGTTTTCAATCCTTCAACACTATTGCGAATGTCCATGCGATTCTCTCCTTACCCTGCTTATCGGCGCTACTGTGCATCACTCTAGTCATTTATCGTTGCTCACTGTTGTAACTTTGTCCCGATTTCCAGTTACCGGCTCGCAATGGGAAGTTTTCCCTGAATGGTAAAGACTGTGCAGAATGCTACTGGCGATGCCCAGGCCGCCTGCCTCGCTCAGCGCCTGCCCCAGGGATTCGGAGGCAAACTCCCCGATCGCTCCACCGGAGCCCGAGGTGGAGTCGGATTCCTCTCCCGTCAGGCCGTCCGAAGCAGTCATCGGCTTCAGCAATTCCTTCATCATCTGCGCCTCGAATTCGTGCGCGGCATGAACTATCCGTGATGGCGGCGCTTCATCCGGGTTCGCACTCATGCCGGCCGTCCCTTGAATTCCCTCGATCACAGTACCTCCAGAATCACAGCACCTCAAGATCAGCTTCCAATGCTCCGGCCTCTTTCATCGCCTGCAGAATCGATATCACGTCCCGTGCGCCGGCCCCGGTGCGCTGCAGTTCCTGGACCAGGTCTTCAACCGTGGCGCCTTCTTTCAGCTCGATCCGATTTACTGGCTTATCCTCAGCCTGCACCGTCGTTTGTTCCACAACCTGCGTCATTCCTGGGGAAAGCGGGCCTGGCTGCGAGACCTTGGTTTCCGAAATCACATTCACTGACAGTCCCCCATGCAGGATCGACACGGGCTGCAGGCGCACCGTGCCCCCGATCACGACCGTCCCGGTGCGTTCGTTCACTACCACGCGCGCCCGGGGAAAGACCTGAATCTGCACCGACTCTACCGTGTCGAGAAGCGATGCGACATCCTCATTTGGCATAATCGCAATATCGACCCGGCGGCTGTCGATGGCGTGCGCTCGCGCGCCGTTCAGAGTCTTATCGATGGCAGACGCCATGCGCTCGGCAGTGTGAAAATCAGCATCATTCAGCACCACGCTGACCGTGTGCATCTGCTTCAGTTCGAACGGAACCACCTGCTCTACCAGGGCGCCCCCCGGAATCCGCGCTGTCGTCGGATGGTTCACCTGGCGCGTGTTGCCTCCCGCCGAAGCCATGTAACCGCCCAGCACCAGGGATCCCTGGGCTTGCGCATAGATTCTGCCATCAGGACCGTACAGCGGCGTCATCAGCAGAATGCCGCCTTCAAGCGAGCGCGCGTCACCGGCAGACGACGCCGTGATATCGATCCGGTAGCCCGGCCGGCTGAAGGGCGGCATCGTAGCTACCACGAAGACGGCGGCCATGTTTTTGACTTGCATATTGCTGGCACTGTTCGAACCCGTCTGAGGAACAGTGATGCCCATCCGCTCCAGCGCAGAGATGAGCGTCTGCGCGGGAAAAACCGTCTGCGAGCTATCGCCGGTGCCACGCAATCCGACGACCAGGCCGTAACCGACCAACTGGTTGTCACGAATTCCTTCAATCGAGGCCACATCCTTGATGCGCGCTAACTGCGGTGAAGATTGAGCACGCACCGCTCCGGCGGCGAGCGCCAGGTACGAGGCCAGCGTAAACGAGCGTCCAAGGGCTTGGACAAATTGCCGCGCTGCTCCTGTCTTTATTCGGTGCATCTGCAAACTCATCTTCTCAACCTCGTTCCCGGCCTCTAGAACACCAGCAGTTTTTCAAGCAGGCGCACCAGTGGATTCTGACGGTAGGTCGAATCGTTGACAATGCCCTTGCCTGTCACTTCCAGTTCAAGATCGGTCATCGCGGTCGAGAGCACCTGGTTTTGCGCGCTCACATCCTCGGGCCGAACCAGCCCGCGCAGCTTGATCAGTTGCGTCTGCTGCGAAAAAGTCAACTGCCGCGTAGCCTGCACCACCAGCATTCCATTCGGCAGCACGTCAAGAACCTCAGCGCCAAACGTCGTTGCGAGGCTGGAGTTCGTCGTGCTCTGGCCCTGTGCCGTCAGCCCTGACGACGAAGTCTGCCCGAGGAGATTCTGCATGGCGTTCGAAGCCTTCAGAGCGCCGAACAGCGCGGTCAGGCTGGAACTAGCGTTCGAGGCTCGGGTATTTTTTACCTGCCCATCGGTCGATGCCGCCAGGCTCTCCGTGACCACAATCGAAACCACATCGTGCAGCCTCACGGCCTTCGCATCGGTTCCGAGACGCACCAGGCGCCCTTCCGGGCTCCAGATTGAACCCGGCGTCTTCACCTCAGCCGCCTGCTGTGCTCGTACCCGCTCAATATAGGTGCGAAGCGCCGTCTCCGGCGGCGTTACCTTCGCCGCAGTGTCGGCGGCCTTCAGCTTATTTGTTGCCGCCTGCGCCGGCAGTGCCAAAGCCAATGCTGCGAGCAAACAAATCGTCCAAGTCCGGTTCTGTTGCACCGTCATCTCAGTGCCTCGGACTCCGGCACGAGGCTCGCGAGCCCTGAACCAAGCGCGATAGCACGCACGATCTTGCCGCCTATCTTCAATCTCGCTCGAAAACTGCTTCCCGCCGTGGCGGATCCCAACGCGATCGCTTCAAGCCGTGCCTCTACAACTGGCGATCTCTCCTCGACGATCAGCCTGTCGCCTCCGCGAATCACTGGATGCGCGGCAACCAGACTAAAGGAAGCGTTTGAATGCGGCTTTTTCGCATAAAAAGACAGCATCATCACGCCCGGGCCTCCGGGATGAGCCGGGTCGCTCCTCAGGAGCCAGCGAGTCCCCAGTTGGGCATCGTCGATCTCGGCCAACACACGAACCGAAGACCCCTCGTCGCGTCCCTGAGCATTGGCTAGACTGCTTTGCGTGGCGCAAAGTGTCGCAAAGACCATAAATCCCAATACGGACTTCCATCGCAACCCCGACGACTCTTCGCTCTGCTTGATCTTCATTCCATCCTCTTGCATCATCGAGTCATGTTGTTGACTTGCGAATACATGTCATCGGCCGCCTTGATGACCTTTGAATTCGATTCGTAAGCGCGCTGGGCCAGGACCATCTGCACAAATTCCGTAACCACATCCACATTCGAGTTTTCAAGATACCCTTGCTGCAAAGTGCCCAGCCCTTCTGCTCCGCCGGGGTTGCCCAGCACCGGGTCGCCTGAGCTTAGCGTGGCCTGCAACAGATTCGAGCCCAGGCTTTCCAGGCCACCAGGGTTGGGGAAGGTCGCCAACTGCAGTTGCCCAAGCTGTGAAGGATTTTGCTGGCCGGAAAGCGTGGCGTTGACCACGCCATATTGCGTGATGGTCACCGCGGTGGCGTTGGAAGGAATGGTGATGTTGGGCAAAACGGGATCGCCATCGGTAGTCACAACAGTCCCCTGGTTATTCAAATGAAACTGGCCCGCGCGGGTGTACGCGATGGTGCCGTCGGGTCGCTGCACCTGAAAGAACCCGCTTCCTTCAATGGCCACGTCCAACGGATTCGACGTTTGGTTCAGCGAGCCCTGCGTCATGATCGCCTCCGTCGCCGCAGATCGGGTGCCGAGCCCTATCTGCAAGCCTGCCGATACGGTCGACTGGCTCTGCGCGGCGCCGGGCGTAATCAGGTTCTGATAGACCATGTCTTGAAACTGCAAACGCAGCTGACGAAACCCGGTGGTCGATGAGTTAGCCAGATTGTTCGCAATGGTATCCAGGTTCATCTGCTGCGCGCTCATACCGCTGGCAGCCGTATACAGTGCTCGAATCATGTTTACCCTCTTCGTTTCCCTCTTCGCGAATTCCTCGTCTCGCAGGCGGGCCCTGTCGCTACACTTTGGGCAGGTCCTCGCTGGCGAATTTATTGAAGTCGGTATGGAAGATGGTGAGCGCCTTCTGCATCATCTCCGCCTGCCGCTGCATCATCATCAGATCCATCGTGCCTTGCACGACATCCTGATTAGCACCCTCAATTGCGCCCTGGTGGACCGCAGCGTTCTTCTGCAATTCAGGTTTGATCCCTTCCGGCGCGAGATACCGGTTCGCCCCTTCGGGCGTCAGTTGAATGGCTGCGGGAAATGCGTAGACACCGATCGTGGCGACTGCCCCGCCTGCCACCGAGAGCACCCCGTCTGCTCCGACCGATACATCCCCAGGTGGGATCGCAACGGGCTGGCGGGTCGAGGACAGCACAGGTTCATCCGCAGACGTCACCAGCAGCCCTTTCTGGGAACGATGAAAGCTGCCGTCGCGCGTATAGCGCTGGCCACTGGGCGTCTCGACCGCAAAGAATCCCTGCCCTTCAATAGCCAGATCCAGCGGATTCCCGGTCTGTTGCAGAGCGCCCTGCGCCTGGCTGAGTCGATCACCGCCGAGCAAGCCAAAGTTATTTACAGCCTGGCTGAGCTGCGAGTCTGCGGAATCGGGTCCCATGAGCACGGAGCGAAAGAATGCGCGCTCGGCGCGGAATCCGGGTGTCTGCGCATTAGCCAGATTGGCAGCCGCAGTGTCCAACGCCTGGCTGCGCGCTTCCAGTCCGGTCATCGCCGCATAATATCCACTGTCCATCGCGGTTCCCCTTCGCAACGGGTTTCTTGCAGCTAAAGGACCGGAACCGGTCGGAAAGTATTAGAGAGGTATCAGATTTGAGGAGCGGCCGCAGCTACAAAGCTTCAGAGACTCTACGCAGCGCGTAAGGCTCTTCCGAGAAGAGTTTAGTGCTCCAACCCTGCTCGCTTATTGCAGGCCGTCGCAGACAATGGTCACGGCGAAACAGGCATCTTCGAAACGGTAAATGTGATACAGCTTGAACTCAGGCGCCTGCACGTGCAATTGGTAATCCCGGCCTGTAATGACAGCCGGGACCGACAGGCCGCAGTTTGCAGACAGATCGGGGACCCTGCCTTTCCAGGCTCCGGCAAGCATGTTGCAGATTTCGCCAACTCCGTCCTTGACGGTGTCGTCTACCTCAGTGAAATTCATCCCTGTCATGTGCGCGGCCACCTTCATGGCAGTCAGGGCGCCGCAGCGGAAGACGCATGCACCGCTCAATAAACCGCCGAACCCAACCACTGCGGTCACTGACTCCGGCTCAGATTCTTCCTCGATGACCTCTGCGCGAACGCATTGCACGCCCAGCATGAGCCGAAAGACTTCTTCTACACTCGCATCGAGATTTTCCGGATCAGATACCAGATGCAGAGACTCCCGCAGTGACAGCGCCATTCCCCGCTCCTCCCCTTCTTCGCCCTCGTGCCATGTCCCGGCGATCGCGGCTCTTCGAACTCCATTCAAAAGCACATCGGCGCCTCACCCTTATGCGGCAAAGACCAGCGGCAGGACCCGCTCTTTTACTTGTTCGGCTGTGAAAGGCTTGCGGATATATCCCTGTGCTCCTGCCAGAATGGCCTGTTTCACGTGTTCCTCGCTTGACTCGGTAGTGATCATTACCACGGGCACGCCGGGGGCCAGGTTCTGCGCCCGGAGCTGGCGCAGGAATTCAAGCCCGTCCATTGAAGGCATATTGATATCGGAGAGAATCAGGTCCACCTTTTTGGTCCGCAACATATCCAGCCCCTCGGTGCCGTTTGCGGCTTCATGCACCACCAAGGTGTCGAGGCCCGCCTGACGAAGCGCACGCTCCACAATCTTGCGCATCACCGTCGAATCGTCCACAATCAACGCCCGAACTTCATTCATTGCCGAGAACCCCTTTGGTGCTTTCTATCGGCGGGCCGCCTGACATCTTGAATCTCCCTCTTCGTGCCCGCGCCGGAACCCACCATGCGTCATTCCCCAATCTGGCCAATCGAACAAACCACATCGGAGACTGCATTCGTCCCGGGCAGCGGTCCATGTTGTGGACTTCTCCACAGCCGCAACCACAGGCAATCGTGCACTCTGACCAGGCGCGACGCGACCGGCCGCAACCGTTCGATCGATTTGCTGAGCGCCAGAACGGCCGCCGGTTCCGAAACAGCTTCGACGAGCTCGACTTGCGGAAACTGCGCACCGAGCATGCGCGTGTGAGCTGCGGAAAAAAGCGAGCCTTGCACGATTCCGCTTTCAACGCGAAGCCCCGTCATCCGCTCCATGGCGAGGGCCAGCACCGGGTCAAGGCTCTCCTCGAACCCAAGGTAGAGAAGCCGGCGCGCAGCAAGACGCAACGGCAATGCCCCAAAAGCGTCCAAAAAGAGGCGCGGCATTACACTGGCGAGCCCCGCGGCGTCGTGGTTTTCAAGCGCCAACACGGGACAACTCCACTGCAGGCCCAAAGCGCGGGTCACCCTCTGTTCACTCGCGGCGCGCTGTCGTACCAGCCAGTGACCCAGCCGGCCCGTCCCTGCCAGCCTCTGCGCTTCAAGCGCCTCGCGCAACTGGGCGGGGGTGATCCAGTTCTGCTCCAACATGATGAGGCCTAGCGGAATCCGGTGACGGTGACCATCCCGCACCCCTCCCCGTCCGTCCGATTCGCGCTGCACAGCAGATGCCACGAGTGCGCACGTGCATTCGAACGAACAGCACCAACCTCCCTCAAAGACAGGAGCCGAGCGGCTGCGCCAAAGATGCAGCCACCCAGACCGGCAGCCACGATTGGCACAGGTCTCGAAGAGCCCGGGTGCCGGAGGCACGCCGAACCCATCCGGTGCGGCGTCTGACGGCTCCCAGCCGAGCGAGGATGACAGGCCGCTCGGAGCCGCCTCGGTGCTTGGAATCCTCCGGCTCAGAAGAGGCATCTTATGCTCTCCAGGCGTTTGCGCGGCGTTGCCACTTCGGTCACGCGCAATCCAAAATTTCCGTTCACCAGCACGACCTCACCCCTCGCCACAATCTTGTCGCCTACAATCAGGTCCACGGGGTCGGTCACCTGGCGGTCCAGTTCAACCACGTCGCCCGGGCCCATATCGAGAATCTCGCCCAGCGGCATCTCCCGGCAGCCGAACCGCAGCGCGGCCTCCAACTCCACGTCCAACAACAACTCGATTCCAGGACCCAACCCTGCGGTGGGCTCATGGGCAGCGGAATCAGGCGCCGGCCCGGATAACGGAGCAGAAATAGGACGTTGCGCGTCAGCCCGTTGCGGTTTCTCCTCTTGTGCTTTCAATTCGTCGTGCACATGAATGTTCCACACGCCTGCCTCCGACTTGAGCTGAAAGCCTCGAGCCGGTGCATTGCACTTGCCGGTGAACTCCTCAATTTTCTGCACACGACACGTTTTCCCGGTCTTGGCCAGCAATTCCCCGGCAGCAGCGTCAGCCACCTCGCGCAGAAGTTCGCCCCACCCAGCTTTCTGGTCCATGCCGTCGCCTGTCAGCGAAGCAGCAAGAAGTGCGGGGTCGAGGACCACCGAGAACTGACCTTCCTCGTCCCCCATCACAGTAACGACAAAGCCAAAGGCTCCTTGTGCCATTGGCTCTGCCGGCAACTCAACCAGTTGCGGTTCTCCAGCCAGGGCCTGCGAAAAGAGAGCCGCGGCAACCGATTCCCAGCAGTCGACGAAGCGCGTCATGCGTTCTCTCCTGAGTCGGCGGCCGCCATGCGCGCGGCGCGATGCGCACCTTGCCGCACCGCCTCGGCAGCCGCAAGCCGCTGCCCTCCGACGCGCCACTCGGCCAGTGACGTGGCAGAAAGGTTGAGGCGCAGAACGGTGCCCTCCAGCAGGTTTTCAACCGCGCTGGCCGGCAGACGTACCGGGGGCAATTGCAGAGTGCCACCCATAGGAATTCGCCGCAGCGAAGCCTCCATCCTGGATCTGGTCTCCGAAGCCTGCCGTCTCCGGCCCCACTCGGAAGTCAGGCGGCGCAGAATGGTGTTAGCCACCACAGCCGGAAATGCCAGGTTCAGCAAACCCGAACTGTGCGCCATGCGGATCTCGAAACTCAGGCACAAGGTTTTTTCATTGACCGACATGATGCGCGCGACCTGGGTCTGCATTTGGCGGCGCTCAAAGTTGAAACTGAGGCCTACGGGCTGCCAGGCCGCCGTCAACTCCCTGCAGATGATCTCGACGACGCTGGCCAGAATGGCCTCTTCAATGTCCGTCAACTCGCGCTGCGGCCCGTTCTGGCCCTCTCCGCCCAGGACCAGATCAATGATGGGCGGGGCCAGGGCCAGGTCAATCTGCATCACTGAAAGCGCACCCAGAGGCTCCAGGCGTACCGAAGCCACGTAGCTGATTTCCGGGATGCGCAGCAGGAAATCGTTGAACGGAATCTGTTCGGCCGAAACCAGGTTGACCTGAAAACGGCTACGTAGCCACGCGGTGAGATTATGGGTCAGATTGCGCGCGAATAGATCGTTCAACATGCTGATGGCGCGCAGTTGTTCGTTGGAGATCTGTCCCGCCGAGCAGAAGTTGTACGGGATCACGCGCATGCGCTGCTCACCTCGCGCCGCGTCTGCGGTCGAGGTCCGAGCCGCCTGAAACAGGGCGTCGATCTCATCCTGCTTGAGTGTCTTTTCCATCAGCCCTTACCCCCATTGGCTCTTCGCGCATCAGGCATCCTTTAGCGCCGTGGCACCTGTGCGCTTGTTTGTCCGGCCCGGTCTGAATGCTCCCGCGGTGGCCAGGTCCTTGAGCGCAACGCGCAGGTGCATCACCGCCGAAGCATGAACCTGCGAAATTCTGGACTCCACCACTCCCAGGGCCAGCCCGATCTCGCGCATGGTCATCTCCTCGAAGTAGTAGAGGGTCATCACCAGCCGTTCCCGCTCGGGCAGATGTGAGATGGCGTCCGCCAGTCGCTCTTCCATTTCACCCCGCAAACAGCGAAAGAGAGGATCTTCGTCCGGCCGTCCCGGGACATAAGCCAGCTCCTCTTCGCCCGAGTCCTCATTGCGCTCGATGTGCAGTGTGCCGATCTCCAGCCCCTTCAACTCGCCCAACAACAGCTGGTATTCGTCCAGGCTCACGCCCAGTTCCTCGGCCACCTCTCCTTCACCGGGAGGTCTGCCCAGCCGGGCCGTCACAACATGGATGGCTTCCTCAACAGCCCGACCCTTTCGCCGCAGTTCGCGTGGGCTCCAGTCGAGCGTGCGCAGGCTGTCGAGAATCGCGCCCCGGATGCGAAACTGCGCATAACTGCGGAACTGCACTTTCTTTCCTGGGTCGAACTTCGCGAATGCGTCCATCAACCCGACCACCCCGGCTGAAACGAGATCTTCGATATCCACATGCTGGGGAAGCCGCTCATGGATGCGCCGGGCAAGAAAACGCACGACCGGAAGATGCTCGAGGAGGAGGCGCTCCTGGTCGCCAGTCAGCCCCGGTGTTGCCGTTGCCGCGGGGGGATATCCGCACGCCACCGCTCCCTTGCGTCCTGTTCCCCGATTTCCCACCGTCCCCATGGCTTCGCTCCCCATCTCAGTTCTCCTTATCCGAACGCAATCAGCGCACGGTCCCCACCGGGCGCAGGCGAATCTCTGGCGGAATCTCCCCCGCAGCCACCACCGCCAATCGGGGCAACACCGGTTCGAGCCAACGCTTGACGTGGTAACGCGCCGGACTAGGGCAAAGGAGCACGGGAAGGGCCGCTGCCGAGGAACTTCCGATGAGTTGGTTCACAGAATCGAGAAGACGACGCACGATGGGAGTACCTGGCGTCCCGAGGGCCGAGAGCAGCCGTTGGCCGGTTTCTGGTGCCAGAGTCGAGATAATCTCTTCTTCGAGTGCCGGGTCGAGCAGCAGGACCGGCAACTGGCCATCCCCATCGAGCAACGGCTGAACCAGTCTTCTGCCCAGGGCTTGCCGTGCCGCCTCAACCAGCGACACCAGGCTCTTATTCACTGCTGCAGCCTCGAGCAGTGCCTCCAGGATTGCACCCATATCGCGAATCGAAACCCGCTCGCGCAACAACTGCTCGAGTACCCGCCCCACCTCGCCGAGACTAAGCAACTTTGGCACCAGTTCCTCGATCAGTTTGGGATGGCTTTCATTCAGCGCGTCCATCAGCCGCTTGATCTCGGCTCGCCCCAGCAGTTCTCCTGCGTTGCGACGGATGAGTTCGCCCAAATGCGTCGTGATCACGGTGACCGCATCGACCACCGAATAGCCGGCGGCGATGGCCTGGTCTTCGAGGCCAGGTGCAATCCAGACGGCTGGCACTCCGAAGGCCGGCTCCCGCGTCTCCCTGCCGGACAGTGGACGCCTGCCCGGATCGCCCGAGACCGCCAGCAGTTGCGCTCCCTCCGTCTGCCAGCGCCCGATCTCGATGCCGCGCAGAGAAAACAGATATTCCCGCGGCTTCAATCGCAGATTGTCGGAGATGTGCACGGGAGGCACCAGAAAACCCATCTCCGCTGAGAGATGACGGCGCAGCGAGCGAACCCGGTTCAGTAGCGGGCCTCCGTGCTTTTCGTCCACCAGCGGAATTAACTGGAAACCGATCTCCAGGGTCAGCTCTTCCAGCCGCAGCAGCCCGGCCAGGTCCATTCCTTGCGCCTGCTCCGCCTTTTTCTTCTCCGCGGGCCCTGCATCGAGCGCGGTGGCCGATTGCGCCCCCGAGCCGATGCGCCGGCCGATCCAGTAGAGCCCTCCGGACACGAGAAGGAACGGTATCTTCGGCAATCCCGGAATCAGGCACATCGCTCCCGACACCAGGCTGGCAAGATAGAGCGTGGCGGGTTTGGCCAGCAGCTGCTGATGAATCTCGGCGCCTAACAGGCCAGCCGAGTTGGCACGCGTCAGCGTAATGCCCCCGGCGATCGAAACCAGCAACGACGGAATCAGTGTCACCAGGCCGTCGCCCACCGTGAGCACGGTGTAGGTGCGCAACGCTTCGCTCAGGTCGATGCCCTGTTGCAGAGTTCCAATCAGCAAACCGGCAATGATATTGATCGCCGTAATCAGGATGGTGGCCAGCGAGTCCCGCTGGTTGAAGCGCGCGGCACCATCCATGGCACCGTAGAATTCTGCCTCCCGTGCGATTGCCTGGCGGCGCCGACGGGCTTCAGCCTCGTCAATCAACCCCGCATTCATGTCGGCGTCGATAGCCATCTGCTTCCCCGGAAGGGCATCCAGTGTGAAGCGCGCCGTGACTTCGGCGGTGCGTACCGCGCCATGCGAGACCACCAAGAACTGGATCGCGATCAAGGCGAGAAAGAGCACGAAGCCGACCACATAGTTCCCGCCCACAACAAACTGCCCAAACGCCTCGATGACTTTGCCAGCGGCCGATGTGCCTTCCGAACCGTGCAGCAGAATGCGGCGGCTGGAGGCAATGTTCAGCGACAGACGAAAGAGCGTGAGAAGAAGCAAGAGGGTTGGGAAGACACTGAGTTCCACGGCGCGGCGAATTTGCACGGCGGAAAGAAAGACAATAATCGACGCAGCCATCGAGAGGGCCAGCAGAAAATCGAGACCCGCGGCCGGCAGCGGTATCAGCATGACGAAGATCACACTGATGGCGGCAAGTGGCAGGACGTATTCGCGCAGCTTGTGCCAGACGGTCAAGGGGCGAAGCGGCGCGGCCGCGAGAGCGGTGGTGCTCATCCCAGACCTCCTTCATAGGGCGGAATCACGGCAATGGTGCTGGCGGCGCGTTGGGCCGCGCCCGCCCATGTCTGGGCACCGGTTGCAACGTCGCGCGCACGACGCTCGCGCAGCTCGACCTCCACGCGCTGGCGGTAGAGATAGGCCAGGATGGCCGCCACTGCAGCGTAAAGATCAACCGGAATTGCCTGACCCACCTCGACCGAGCGATAAAGAGACCGCGCCAAAGGCGGATTTTCGATGATCGGCACTCCCGCCCAGCGCGCTTCCACTTTGATCTCTTCGGCCAGAAGATTGCGCCCTTTCGCGAGCACTTTGGGCGCATCCATGGTCCCAAAATCGAAGCCGAGAGCGATCGCATAGTGGGTTGGGTTGGTCAGCACCACGGCAGCCCGCGAGACGTCCGCTTTCACGCGACGTCGACGCATCTGGCGCTGCAATCCGCGAATGCGGCTTCGGATCTGAGGGCTGCCTTCGGTCTCTTTGAACTCATCGCGCATATCGTCGCGGCTCATCTTGAGGCGCGATTCCCGGCTGCGCCATTCGACCACGTAATCGACGGCAGCCCAGGCAAAGAGCAGCCACGCAGCCGCCACCAGCAGCCCGTATACATCCGAACCAAGAAGTTCGAGACGCGCCGTCGAAAAGGGCGGCACAGTCAATTCCCGGGCGATCCTCTGCACAGCAAATATGGCCAGAATCGCTGCCGGCATCACGGATTTGCCAAGGCGGGCCGCAGCGCGCAACGAAAACAGGTTCTTGATATTCGATAGAGGATTGATGCGGTCGAACTTCAGGCTCACCGCCTCGGCATAGAAACTCAGCCCCCCGGTCTGCAGGATTCCAACGCTCAGCGTGGCCGCGGCCACCGCCGCCATCATGATGACGACCGGTCCCAGGATCGCGATAGAGAGCCTGCGCGCGGCGTACAAGGTCGGTTCGAGCTCTGCCGGTTCCCAATGTGCCGGTCTGCCCAGTTCGAGAAAAGCAGCAAAGCTGGTTCGCCAGGCCTCGATCGCCCTTCCTCCGATGAGTCCGAGGGCCATAACTCCCGCAAGCATGCCTGCCGCCGCCGACAATTCGCGGCTATGCAGCAGGTCGCCCTCATTGCGCGCTTTCTCGCGGCGGTGTTGGGATGCCTGTTCTGTGCGCTCTCCAGGCATCGGCTATCTCCCCAGCCCAACCGCGGGCGCCGCGATCAACCGCTCGGCCAGATCCAGCAGGCCGTCAAAGCGCGCCTCAATAAAGCGAGGCCATAAGGCCAGCGAGCCTGCAAGAAGCGCAAACCCGGTCAGCGTCTTGAGTGGCACGGTCAGTGACATGACGGGAAGCTGGGGGCTCAGCTTGCCCATCAAGGCAACGGCCAGCTCGACCAGCAAAGTGGCTGCCAGCAGCGGGGCCGCCAACTGCACGGCGGCCAGAAAAATGCCTCCGGCGGCGCGAACAATCGCCAACGTTGTCATGGGCGCCATTGCGAAACTGCCCAGAGGCGCCACGCGAAAGCTGCGCACCATCGATGCCAGCAGGATGCGATCGAGCCCCGCCGTCAGGATCACCAGGGTGCCCATGAGTTGAAACAGCTCGCCCAGCAGCGGTGTCTGGATGGCCGAGGCCGGATCGAGGAGATTGACCAGGGAGAAGCTGAATTGCAGGCCCGCAATCTGCCCGGCAAACAGCAGCATCTCGTTCAACAGCGCCAGAGTGAGTCCGTAGACCAGTCCAATGGCGACCTCGCCTAGCAGCGCGGAAAAAGTAATTTCAACGCGCGCATTGGGCAACGTGGCGATCAGCGGTGCCAACAGGTAGGCCACCGCCAGCGTAAACACCGCTTTGGCTCGCATCGGCAGCGCGGTCGAAGAGAAGAATGGCGCAAAAGCCACCATTCCGCTCACCCGCACCAGGGCCAGGGTCATTGCGCTTAAAAAGTGGTTCCACTCTGTCAATTCCCGGACTCCCAGCCTTGAGCCTTCAGCTCTCAGCCTTCAGCTACTTGTTTCCAACCGCTCACTTCTCTTTTTCTCCGTTTGTCTGTTCGGCTGTTCATCGCTTTTCTCCTTGGCAAGCACCTCAGCACGAAAACCGCAAAACCGATAGCTGAAGGCTGGAAGCTGTCTCTCAGCCCACGTAACGGTGCAAATCGCCCAGAAGCAGGCGTGTGTAACTCGCCATCCGACTCAGAAACCAGGGCATCCCAGCCAACAGAATCAGGGCCACGGCAGCCAGCCGCGGTACCGATGTCAGTGATTGCTCCTGCAGGCTTGTCAGGGTCTGAACCAGGCTCAGCACAAAGCTGAGGAGAACCGTTGCAATCAGCACAGGCGCGGCCAGGATCATTGCTTCTTTCATCAACTGGCGCAACAGTTCGGCAACCATGTCGGGTGTCATTGGTACTCCTTAGAAACTCTTCAACAGCGATCCTGCCAACAGATTCCAGCCATCCACCATCACGAACAGCAAAATCTTCAAAGGCGTTGAAACAACCACCGGTGGCAGCTGGAACATGCCGATCGAGGTGGTAATCGCCGCTGTGACCATGTCAATCAGCAGAAACGGAAGAAACAGCACTGCGCCGATGGCAAAGCCGGCCTTCAACTCCGAAAGGATGTAGGCGGGAATCACAACGCGCATGGGCAGATCGGCGGGCCTGTCGGGACGAGGAATCTGGCCGGCTGCGGTAAAGAGGGCCAGGTCCTTCTCCCGTGCGTAACGCAGCATAAAGAGCTTTACCGGCTGCGCTCCGTCATCAATCGCCTCCAGTCCTGTAATCTGGCCCGCACGGTATGGCTCGACGGCTACTTGATCCACCTGGGTCAGCACCGGCGTCATCAGAAACCAGGTCATCATCAGGGCCAGGCCCAGCAGCGTGGGATTGGATGGGGCAGTTTGGGTGCCGAGCGCTTGGCGCAAAAAATGAAAAACCACCAGCAGCCGCACAAGAGGCGTCATGCACATCAGAATCGCCGGCAGCAGAGTGACCAGCGTCAGCATAAAGACGATGGTCCAAGGCGTCGAGTCCGAGGAGTGCAAGTGCGCGTTCAGGTCTGGCAGAGCAGGCGTGGAGGCTGCGGTCGCTTCCCGCGCCGCGATCCACACCGCTACCACGAGACCCTCCCCGCTGAGTGGGCCGATCGAGTGTTTCGCCCCGGCAATGCGGTGCCGTCGAGCGCATAAAAGGTCGGAGCCCCATCTGGCGAAGTAGCCACCAGAAATCGCCGTCCGTCCGCCTCAACCAGGGCCAGGGTTTGGCGCGGGGCCACACTAATGCGCTCCAGAAGCGCCAATCGGGGCTGTGCTCGAGGAATTCGGCGGAATCGTTCGAGAAGCCAAAGCGCAAGACCGCCCGTTAGTGGGGTTTCGGTGATTTCGTTTGCGCGGGTTGTCGAATTCATCTTTCTCGTCTCTTTCGCACGGTCATCTTTCTCGCGAGGTCCGCGATGCGCAGGTTCACCGCGCTCAGGCCAACCGCGTGAGCCGCACAGCCAGCTTTTTGTCGATGACCTCGAACTCGCTCCAGGCCAATTGCACCTGGCTCGCCGCAAGCGGCATATCGGCTCCGTCGGCCCACTGCGTTTCAACCACCTGCCCCCGCGTCAGCGCCAACAGATTCCGAACCCTGAAAGACTTGATCGGAATCGCCACGTCGAGCTCAATCGGCAGTCGTGCGACCGACGCATTAAAAGTGATGACCGCAGGCTCGAACTTGCGCGGAGACGGAACCAGGGCGTCTTCGCCCAAAGCTGCCGCGGGCCCCGCTGCATGCGACCCTCGAATCTGATCAATTGCCTGCCCCGGCAGTGGATGGGTGGTGGCCATGTGCCCCGTGAACGAGCAGAAAGATGGCCAAAATGATGTGAGAAAGATTGGAATGGGTTAAGAAATGCGGTCCAGCGTGTTCGACCACTTCAAACTCAACCATGCTGTCGCATCGCTGCTACACTGGTACTGATAATGAGGGGCGGAGTGACGCTCCGCGGGACACATCTATCCCGCAGGCGGGTCCCGGATCGAGGTCGAAAACACATGGCAGAAGTGAATGGAAACAGGGCCCTTGCGAGCACCGGTTTGCGCTTGAAAATCGGCTTGGCGGAGATGCTCAAGGGGGGCGTCATCATGGACGTGATGAACGTCGAGCAGGCCCGCATCGCCGAGGAGGCTGGCGCCACCTCCGTGATGGCCCTGGAGCGCGTGCCGGCCATGATTCGCGCCGAAGGTGGGGTGGCCCGCATGGCCAAGCCCAGTCTGATTCGACAGATCATCCAGGCTGTTTCGATCCCTGTCATGGCCAAGGCCCGGATCGGGCACTTCGCCGAAGCGCAGATCCTCCAGGAACTCGGAGTCGACTTCATCGACGAGAGCGAAGTCCTCACCCCCGCCGACGAAGCCCACCACATTGACAAACATGCCTTTACCACGCCGTTCGTCTGCGGCGCGCGTAACTTGGGCGAAGCCTTGCGGCGCATCGCCGAAGGTGCGGCCATGATCCGGACCAAGGGCGAAGCGGGCACCGGCGACGTGGTCCACGCCGTACAGCACATGCGCCAGATTACCCGCGAGATGCGAGCGCTGACTGTGCTTTCCGAACAGGAACTTTACGCCGCCGCCAAAGAGCATCAGGCGCCGTATGAACTGATTCGCATGGTGGCTCAGGCGGGCAAGCTGCCGGTTCCGAACTTCTCCGCAGGCGGCATTGCCACACCGGCCGATGCGGCTCTCATGATGCAGCTGGGCGCCGAGGCTATCTTCGTGGGCTCAGGCATCTTCATGAAGGAGCGAGCGACTCCGCTGGATGTCGAGAACGACCCCAAGGAGCGCGAAGAAGCCGTCTCTCGAGCCAAAGCCATCGTGACAGCGACCACCCACTACAATGACCCCAAGATTTTGGCCGAGGTCTCCGAACAGGTCACCGGCACCATGAAGGGTCTCGCCGCGGCATCCCTCGATGAATCTCAGCTCCTCCAAACCCGCGGCTGGTAGGACTGGCCGTCCAGGCGTTCCGCTCGCCATTCGCTCGCACGAGTTCTGTGGCTTCCCATCCTTGCGCTAGGAAAAAGCGCAAGGACGGGCTCCCCGATTCCACGATGTCACTTGAAATATAAAAGAACCCTTCTGTGTGGAAGTCTTTAGTCCGTTTGCTTATTCCACAGGGGACAGAACTTGACACAAAACCTCACCCCTCGCATCGGTGTCCTCGCCATTCAAGGCGATTATGCAGCGCACGCTGATGCGCTGGCAGATGCAGGGGCGTTGTCTGTCGAGGTACGCAAGGCTGAACAACTGGCCGGGCTCCACGGTCTCATCCTTCCCGGCGGCGAATCCACCACGATGCTTAAATTCCTCGAGAAGCATCATTTTTTTGATGCGCTGAAAGAGTTCTGTGCCCATCATCCTGTCTTCGGGACGTGTGCGGGAACCATTTTGCTGGCGCGCGAGGTCGTCAACCCGGCACAACGCAGTCTCCAAGTTCTCAATGCCACTGTGGAACGCAATGCTTACGGCCGCCAAATCGATTCCACGATTCTGACAGCTGAAACCAGCCTCTCCGGGGGACCGCTCGAAATGGTCTTTATTCGCGCCCCACGAATTGTGGCGACCGGAGAGGGAGTCGAAGTGCTGGCACGCCGGGAAGGCTACCCCGTGCTCGTACGCCAAGGCGGTATCATGGCTGCCACCTTTCACCCGGAACTCTCGGCCGACCGGCGGGTACACAAAGCGTTTGTCCAGATTGTATCGGCCTCAATTCTCGTCTGAGGCAGCTTTAAACGTTCCTCTGAAAGCGAATTTCACAAAGCAAGACCACATCTTCGAAAACCAGTGCGTCCAACCCTAAGTGGGAGTAATCTCATCTTCACAGAGGCCTTCTATGCCCTCCACCTTTACGCATTCCCCTGCGGAAACGGAACGCAAAGAGCCAGGAATCGGCGGTAAACCACCTGTAGACCGACGCCCCACTGGAGGCGGCGGCGGTGGCGGCGACGACGATTGGAGGCGCGAACACCGTGGCCCGCGCGAGCTTCTTAACCGCATTCGCTTTTTTGTGTTTTTTGGTCTCGCGGGTGACATGATGTTTTTCGCCATGCTGGTCGTGCTTTTCTTTGCGCGCCAGGCGGGCACCCACATGGACCTCCGCACCCATGAACAGATCGGCGATTGGCATCCCATCATGCTCCCGCCGATTTTGTACTTGAATACGGCTGTGCTTGTGCTCAGCAGCCTGGCCATGGAACTGGCGCGGCACAATATTTTTCGGGAAATCGATGTGCTGGAGGAATGGCTCGGCTTGGGCCGGCCTGCGCTGCATCGAACTTTGCCCTGGGTGGGAGCCACTCTGGCCCTCGGTTCACTTTTTCTCACCGGCCAATGGGTCGCCTGGAAGCAACTGACCGCGCAGGGATTTGCCTTCGACCGCTGGTCGACCCCGGCCAGCTACTTCTTTTACGTCATCACCGGGCTTCACGCCGCGCACTTGATTTTCGGCCTTTTGGCGCTGGCAGTATGCTTGTGCGTTCTGGGCCGTTTAAAGCGTGTGGAGCTCCGCCAAATCGCTGTCGACGCAACAGCGTGGTATTGGCATGCTATGTCCCTGGCTTGGTTGATCCTGCTGGCAGTTTTGGCCATAGGGCAATAAGTCGACGCCTTTCACAATCCCCGGTCGATGCGTTCAATTAACGCTTTTGCGCCGGCGCTCTCGACTTTGTAGCTGCCTTTCGTCCCGGGGCCAACAGCGTGAAGTGATCTTTTTGCTCGACGCCGAGTTCGGGGGCCTTCGGGTCCTTCACCTTCCACATCACGGCATGCAGTTCACGCTTGCTGACCTCGACTGTGAGGTAGTTGTATACAGGAAACCCGGGATCCTTGTAGAGGTCGGCACGGCCTCGGAAAAGCAGAGGATAGGGTTCCGCGCCCCCGCCGCCGGTGATGACATACTCTACGCCATTGCGCACAAAGCGCTCATAGTTGTGAATATGCCCATTGAACACAACGACCCGGGCGCGCAACTTTGCAAGATGAGCCTCCAGAATATTGCGAAGTCCAAGCGCGTCGCTGCTGGGCAGATTCACAAATACCTGCGACTGCTTATCCGCCATCCACGGTAAGTGATAGAGGATGAACAGAAACTGTACCTGCGGCGGCACATGGCTCAGCTGTGTAGCAAACCAGTCGCCCTGCGCGCTCGCTCTCCCCGAAGCGGAGGTGCAATCCAGCGAGATCACTTCCACATTCCCGAGCAGTGCCGAGTAATAGCGATGATCCTCAATCTCGGGGAAATTCTTGAGGTAGTTGGCGATGCCCTGCCGCTCACCACCATAGGTTTCGTGGTTGCCCGTCGTCGGCAATACCAGAATCGAACCGCTGCGCCATGAGACGGTTTCGTCTTGAAAATTCTGCCAGTCTGCCGCGCTCGCGCCGGTAAATGGCGTATCGCCGGTTACGAGGAGCACTTGCGGATTTTCTGCCGCAACCCGTTCCGCGAGCCATTTCCGGATGCGCGGATCGACACCGTTGGTGACCGCGGGATTTGTAAATCGTGTATCCCCATAAGCCACAAACCGAATGGGAACCCCCGGCGAAAATTGAGAAAAGGTAAACGTGGGGCCAGATTCAACCGAGGCGGGCGATTGCAATCCAGCGCCAAACAGCAACCCTCGATCAACCAGCAGAACGAGGAGAATGTACACGACGCCCGTCACGTATACGCTGAATTTGGAATAGTTCACGGCATCAGACTAACAGCACTTTCGGAATCGGTGTGGTCCGGAACTACGCACTCAAGTGGCCTTTCCTCACGAAAAAAGCCACCCACTCCACGGCGCTCAAGAAATCTATTTGCATTCCGAAAGTGCTCTAGCATCCCAATGCGACCACAATTGCTGCTTGCCACCGACGCGAGGCCCCGGGTAAACAGCCGCCAAACTAATCCCCATGCAGATGCAACAGTAAGCGCCAACGTTCGCGAAGAGTCAGAACCGGCGGGCACGCGAAATAGATTTCGTGGTTCACAGACAACAATATCTGGACCGCCTCCAGATGTGCGCGGTCCAAGAGAACTAACGACTCATCGCGGAAATACTCATCCGATAGGTATTCAATGGCGTGGCCAATGATCTCAAGAGCCCGGGCAGCCTTATAAGTAATATGTCGAGGTCGATCGGGATGTACAGCGGGAACAGCTGAAGCGGGCGTGTAAACGCCAGCTAAGCGCTCAGTGATGGAGGCTGCCATGAGGTTCATCCTCACCCCCTCCTTCGGCACAATCTACAAGCTTCTTGAGATGACGGATGTACTGTGCTTCAACTTGAAACGATGAAGTATGAATCCCCATTTCGGGAAATGAAGTGATGTAGCGCACAGTTCAAGTGGTGCGCGCTGCCCTATACAAATCAAGTGGGCTTTTGCCTCTAAAGCCCCAATGACCGGAAACCAGCTGATGCGTCCGGTGCCGATCACCATGCGCCGTAAGGTGATGCGTCTGAGGGGATCGCCTTGACGGGATGAGGTTGAAAACCTAAGCTCAAACCAGCGACCAGTCGCAGTGGGGTCCGTGTGCCCCGATGTACCGGCGCAAACTTTTCGGCGTTTCTTAAGGGACAAGGCTGCAATGATTCCTTATCACTGGCAATATCTCCCGCTCCTGATGCAAATCGCGTTCGCGTTCGGACTTGCAGCCTTTATGGTTGTGGGCTCCTGGTATGTCGGCCAGCATCGAAACAATCCAGTAAAACTGGCCCCATATGAGTGCGGCATCGAGGCCGTGGGAGATGCGCGTGGCCGCTTCAGCGTGCGCTTTTATATGGTGGCCATGCTCTTCATTCTATTCGACGTCGAGGCTGTCTTCATGATGCCATGGGCAGTCATCTACACCAAATTGCCGGCGATCACCGGCAACCGGCTGTTTGGCTTTTGGGAGATGGTGGTCTACCTCGGCTTCGTGGCGGTGGGGCTCTATTACATCGTGCGCAAAGGCATCCTGAACTGGAGCATTGACAAGGCGGACCTCTGATATGGGCGCCCTGCGCATTACATTGGCGAACAAGGAAGCTGTCCTCGAGGGCCTTCCCGATCATCCAGCGCTGAAAGCGATTCTAGCCTGGAATACCAACGCTCTGGCGGAAGCCAAATACGACCGGGGTGAGTTGACCTTCACTATTGCTCCGGAGGCGATTCGCGCGGCTGCGGCAACTGTGCAAGCAGCCGGATACAACTTTTTTGAGGATATGACCGCAGTCGACTGGTACCCCTCATCGCCTCGTTTCCAGCTTAGCTACCACATTCTGTCCCATCAATTCAAAGAGCGCATCCGTCTCCGAGTCATGATCGACGATGTCGATCCCACCGTCGACTCGATTTCACCCGTCTGGCCTTCGGCTAATTATTACGAGCGGGAGGTCTTCGATCTGTTTGGAATCCGCTTCGCGGGACATCCGAACCTGCGCCGAATTATGATGCCGGATGATTGGAAAGGTTATCCGCTGCGCAAGGATTACCCTGTGGAGGGATACCGCTGATGACTGAGGTTTCCGGCACCCCGATCCTTGAAGCTCCCGTAGCTGAAGGCGCCAAAGATCAGCACATGGTCCTCAACATGGGGCCGCAGCACCCCTCCACACACGGCGTTCTTCGCCTGGTGCTTGAGATTGATGGCGAGATCATCGTCCGCCTTTACCCCGAAATCGGCTACCTTCACACCGGGATCGAAAAGACCTGCGAAGCCAAGTTCTACCAGCAAGTCGTTCCGCTCACTGACCGCATTGACTACCTGAGCCCCATGGCCAACAACCTTTGTTACTGCCTGGCCGTGGAGAAACTGCTCGAGCTTGAAATTCCCGAAAAAGCGCAGTGGATTCGCGTCCTTCTCTCAGAGTTGACCCGGCTGAATTCGCATCTCGTGTGGCTCGGCACTCACGCCATGGACATTGGCGCCCTCACCGTTTTCCTCTACACCTTCCGCGAACGTGAAGACATCCTGCGGCTCTATGAGGCCATAGCCGGCCAGCGAATGATGACCAGCTACTTCCGGATCGGGGGCCTCGCCATGGAGCCCCCTCTTGGTTTCTTCGATCGCGTGCAGGCGTTCATCAATACATTCCCTGAGAAGATCGACGAATATTCCAACCTTCTCACCGGCAATCCGATCTTCATCAATCGCTTGAAAGGTGTTGGTTATCTCTCTGCAGCGGATGCAATTGCGTTGGGCGTGACTGGTCCTCCCATGCGTGCCTCGGGAGTAGATCTCGATCTGCGGCGCGATATGCCCTACTCCGGTTATGAGAAGTTCAAGTTCAAGGTGCCAATCTCCACCGATGGCGATTGCTGGGCGCGGTATCTGGTGCGCCTCGACGAGATGCGCGAGAGCGTGAAGATGATCCAGCAGGCGCTGGATGGAATGCCTGAAGGAGCGATAAAGGCCGACGCGCCCAAGATCGTCCTCCCCGATCGCGAGAAGATGAAGACGCAAATGGAGGCCCTGATCCATCACTTCAAAATCGTGACCGAGGGATTCGCGGTGCCTGCGGGCGAGGTTTATCAGGGCATCGAAAGTCCGCGCGGCCAAATGGGCTACTATGTTGTTTCCGACGGCACAGCTAAGCCTTACAGGGTGCATATGCGCAATCCGTCCTTCGCCACCCTTCAGGCCCTGGAAACGATGTGCCAAGGCAGAATGCTCGCCGATGTCGTCGCAGTGGTCGGGTCAATTGATATTGTGCTCGGAGAGATCGACAGATGAACCTGGTAGATACGATTGAAAAGGATCCTTATGCCTCGACGCTCGATGAGCGTTCGCAGATCGCCATCGGTTTCCTCGACAATGTGATTCACCATCTTGAGTCGGATTTGGAGATGGCCGAAAAGTACAAGGCGACTCCTCCCGAAAGCGGAAATTTCAGCTCAGCATTTGACGCACTGGGGATCAAGCTTGAGGTCGAACGCGGGGACGCTGTTCACAAGCTTTCCACGCTGACGCTTTCGTCAGGGTTTAGCAAGGTTGAGATCTTTGCGAATCATCCGCCGGGCTGGATGTTCATTCAGGTGTCGAAGCAGTCGGCCATGTTCGAAGGCGTCATCCACTATGGTGTCATCGAAGTTGTTCTTCATCCGCAGCGCGATCGCCCGCACGAGTTTAACTTCACCAGGTGCGGCTGGCTGTGGTTCGAAGGGATGCCGGATAAAGATAAGATCCGTCCCCGGCTGATCGCGGAACTGTTGTGGAAGCACCTGGTAACGACGGATATTCAGGCACAGCTCGAAGAGTTATCGGAGAAGACTCGCCGATGATCGATTACGGAAAGATTGCAAAGGAAGAAAAGGCAAAGCAGGATGCCGCACTCACCGCCGCGGCTGAAAAGCAGAAGAGAGATGAAGCTTCGCTCGTTTTCTTCAAAAACATCGAGATCGCTCTGGCCGAGGAACTTCAGAAGGCGAATCCCGAGCTCGCAAGGCACGGCCTGCTGACCGGCCATCGATCCGGAGGAATCACAATTGATCAAAAACGGTTCGATACCCAGGTTCGCCTGACTTACGGCAGGGCTTCATCTTGTGAAGTCGATTTTGATCAATCCAACTCCATGATTCAGGTGGACATGATCATGGAGCAGATTGGGGAAGTACCGATTCCTCCCCAGAAGTTGGAGTTTTGTGTGGGTTTCACCCAGACCGGGACCATTGCCGGCAAGGTTGAAACCGGAAAACAACCCAGCGGCAGGTTCGCGCCCAGGGATATCGCGGAGATCGTCCTGGAGGGGTTGATTCGGGGTTATTTTGAGTGATCTCGCGTTGAACGTTTACGCTGAGCTTTGGGTTTCAATGGCTTCCTTGCTCCGTAGCTACACCGCGGCGCATGGGTTGAACAGGGATCGACAAGCAACAGTCGAGTTGGGCGAGGAACGGATCACGGTCCGGCACGGGGAGAACTGGCTGGACTTGCGGCGAAATGGGGCGATGGTGATCTGGCAGCGCGAAAATGGAAGAAGCGGAGAGCTTGAGTTGACTGAAGCCGGGACGCTGCGATCGGGCAATTCCAATGGGCGCGAGGAAGAGTTGGACATGGCGGCAGAAAAGTGGGCACGGGAGTTGATGCAATGAGTGATGAGACCATGACCATCTTTTCGCCGCAGTTGGCTGCCCGCTTCGATGCGTTGGTCCAGAAATATCCAATGAGGCGCTCGGCCCTTGTGCCCATGCTCCTCTATGCGCAAGACGAGATCGGCTACCTCTCCGATGCCGTGATTGCAGAGGTCGCCAGTCGTATCGGCATCACCGAACTCGACGTCCGCAACGTAGCCTCCTATTACTCGATGCTCCGTTTCAAGCCGGTTGGCAAGTACAACGTGCAGGTCTGCACCAATATCAGCTGCATGCTGCGCGGCGCCTACGACGTTTTTGACCGTTTCCAGGAGGAACTCGGAATCGGACATAAGGGCATTACGCAGGACGGACTTTTCTCTCTCGAAGAGGTTGAGTGCATCGGGGCCTGCTCCTGGGCGCCTGCCATCCAGGTGAATTATGCCTTTCACGATGAACTGAATCCGGAAGACGTCTCGGATCTTCTCGCTGAATATCGCGGAAAGACTGCGCCAGAAGGGACGTCCGCCCATGCCTAGACTCGTCTCAAACCCCGATGAAGTAAAAATCGTAACTGCCCGATTTGGCAAGGGCGCTGCCGACATCGAAAAGTACATCGAGCTGGGCGGTTACGAGGCCGCGAAGAAATGCCTTTCGCAAGGCGCCGACTGGATCATCAACGAAATGAAAGCCAGCAACCTGCGCGGACGTGGCGGCGCAGGGTTTCCCACCGGGATGAAATGGTCGTTCGTTCCCAAGCAGAGTTCCAAGCCGAAGTATGTGCTGGTGAATGGCGATGAGAGCGAGCCCGGCACCTGCAAAGATCATCTGATTTTCCTGCACGATCCCCACGCCGTGATCGAGGGCACGATTATTGCGGGCCTCGCCATTGGGGCAAAACTGGGATTCATCTATCTCCGCGGCGAATACCGCTACCTCATCGAAATCGTAGAGAAAGCTGTGGCCGATGCCTACGCCAAGGGTTTCCTCGGCAAAAACATCTTCGCCTCCGAAACTGAATTTCAGATCATTACGCAAACCGGCGCAGGCGCTTATGAAGTGGGCGAAGAGTCGGCGCTCATGGAATCGCTCGAAGGCAAGCGTGGAATCCCGCGCATCAAGCCGCCGTTCCCTGCCGTCGTGGGCTTGTATGGCGGCCCGACCGTCATCAACAATGCCGAGACCATCGCCACCGTACCGCACATCATTGATATGGGTGGCGAAGCCTACGCCGCAGTGGGTACCCCGCGCAACGGCGGTACGCGTTTGTTCTGCCTGAGCGGCCACGTGGAGCGCCCCGGCGTCTACGAGCTCCCCATGGGCTACAACCTCAAGAAGATGATTTACGAAGTCGCTGGCGGGATTCGCGGTGGCCGCAAGTTGAAGGCGATTGTTCCCGGCGGCTCATCAACTCCCGTGCTCTTGCCCGAGGAGATCGAAAACCTTGGCATGGACTTCGATCAGGTCGGCAAGGCTGGCTCGATGCTCGGTTCCGGTGGTGTTGTGGTCATCGACGACCACACCTGCATGGTCGAGTTCGCACTCCGCACCATCAGCTTTTATCAGCACGAAAGCTGCGGCTGGTGCATTCCCTGCCGCGAGGGAACAGACTGGCTGAAGAAATCCCTGACGCGCTTCCACGCGGGATTCGGCACCGAAAAAGACATCGACAACATTCAATATCTTGCCGAAAACATGTTGGGCCGTACATTCTGCCCGCTCGGTGACGCAGCGGCCATGCCGACCATCGGCTTTGTAAAGAAATTCCGCAAGGAGTTTGAAGATCACCTGAACGGGAAGCCTTGCCCGTTCGCCAAACATGTAGAAGTGGCTTTGGTCTAAGGGGCGCTGGAGACGAATGGCAGACGTAACCTTCACAGTCGATGGAAAGAAGCTGACCGCACCTGCGGGGACCCTGCTCATTGAGGCCTGCCGCAAGGCGGGCATCGAGATTCCAGCCTTCTGCTATTACCCGGGGCTCAGCCTTCAGGCCGCCTGCCGCATGTGCGTCGTGCGCCAGGAGAAAGTGCCCAAGCTGCAGACCGCGTGCACCACGACCGTCGCTGAGGGCCAGGTCTTCGTTACCGAGTCGCCTGAAATCGCACAGGCCCGCAAGGCCACCATTGAGTTGCTGCTGGGCAATCACCCGCTCGACTGTCCCGTCTGCGATGCCGGTGGCGAGTGCGAATTGCAGGACATGACCTTCAAGTACGGCGCCGGCGAGAGCCTTTACGAAGAGGCCAAGGAACACCGCGACGAGCAGCAATGGTCGCCTGCTGTCTTCTACGACCGCCCTCGCTGCATCCTTTGTTACCGCTGCGTTCGCATATGCGGCGAAGGTATGGATGTCTGGGCGCTCGGTGTGCAGAACCGCGGCGTCAGTTCCGTCATCGTTCCCAATCGCGACGCT
The DNA here is from genome assembly GCA_963800145.1 of uncultured Acidobacteriaceae bacterium. Taxonomy (GTDB): domain Bacteria; phylum Acidobacteriota; class Terriglobia; order Terriglobales; family Acidobacteriaceae; genus Telmatobacter. The sequence goes on from CAWCZX010000003.1 coordinate 3,144,522, forward strand.
CAACTGGACTGCGAAGAATGCGGCATGTGCATTGACATTTGCCCCGTAGGGGCGCTCACCAGCAGCAGTTATCGTTACAAAACGCGCCCATGGGAGATGCATCACGTTGCAACCGTCTGCACCCACTGCGGCGATGGATGCAAAGTAACCCTCGGAGTCCGTCAGTCCAACGATGGGTCGCAGATTGTTCGCGCCGATAATCGCGATAAGAGTGGCATCAACGGTGATTTTCTCTGCGCCAAGGGACGCTTCGGCTTCGATTTCGTCGAGAATCCCGATCGCCTCAGCAAGCCTCTCGTGCGCAACGCCGAAGGCAAGCTCGAACCGGCCACGTGGGAGCACGCGCTACGCTTTGCCGCCAACAAGCTCAAGGAGATTCGCGATAGCCGCGCGTACAGTGCATCCGGCTCAGCCATTGGCGTCATCGGCTCCAATCACACCACCAACGAGGAGAACTACCTCCTGCAGAAGTTCGCGCGCTCTGTTCTGCAGACCAACGGCATCGATCACGAGCGCACAACAGACTACCCAGGATTTGCCCATGCGCTGGCCGGTCACCCGGGCAAGTCCGCCAGCCTTCGCGACGTCGCAAGGGCTCCCGCAGTCCTGCTGATCGGTGGCAATCCGACTGAAGAGCACCCGTTGCTGGCTTGGAATCTGCGTACTAATGTGCGGCTGAATAAGGCGCGGCTCTATGTGGCGAATGCCACTCCAATCAAGCTCGAGAGACAAGCCAAAGCCGTCCTCCGCCTCCCCGCCAACGGCTACCCTGCCCTCGCGGACTACCTCAGCGGCAAAGCTACGTCACTGGGCAATGCAGCTTTCCGTGATGCATTATTGGCTGAAGAATCTCTCCTCGTGATTCTGGGAGAGGAGTATCGCGGCGCTCAGATTGCTTCCCTCGTTGACTGGGGTCTGCAAAAGGGCAATGTGCGCTTTGCCTACCTGGGCGACCACGCCAATTCTCGCGGCGCTGCCGACATGGGTCTCCTGCCCGATCTGCTTCCCGGCTACGTTCCGGTGAATGCGCCGGGCGACTTCGCCGCAGAGTATCCGGGAATGCCCGCCGCGCCGGGAATGACGCAGCCCGAGATGTTCGAGGCCGCGGCTCAAGGGGGTCTCGGCGCATTGCTGGTGGTCGGTGCAAATCCGGTGGCAAATCTGAACATCGATCCAACAATATTGCGCAAAACCTTTGTCGTTGTTCAGGACATCTTTCTCACTGAGACGGCGGCTTTGGCCGACGTGGTGTTTCCAGCCGCCAGCCTGTACGAGAAAAGCGGCACCGTGACCAACACCTTCGGCGATGTGCAACTGACGCGGAAGGCGGCTGACCACGCTGGCGTGAAGTCAGATTTTGAAATTCTCGTTCGTCTCGCTGGCGCCATGGGGGTGGACGTAAAGACGCTCGTCCCATTCGGCAAAGGCGGAGTCACCGGAGATCTAGGCCAGTCACGGGGGGCGCAATCCGGCGAAGCGGATCGTCACGCGGTGTGGCTCGCGGCTAATGGGTTGGAGCCAAAACTAAGCCCATTCGATCCCCTTGCTGTGCTGGATGAAATTGAGCGACTGGTTCCCAGCTACAAACTGGATCGGCTGAATCTTTTCGGCGGCAACGACGTGCCCACCGAGCCGGGGTTCGTGCCGCTCTCCGCGCTCGCCGGTCCTGCCCTCGTACTTCCTGCGCACGATGGACTTTTTACCTCTGGGACATTGAGTCGCTATAGCCCGGCCCTGAACGAACTCGAGCAGTATCAGGCGCATGAACTGGCAGAAACGGCAGCGGACTGATGGAGAGCTTGGCAAGAGAGGCTGAAGACTCGTGACAATATTGCAGTTTTTTCTGTGGAGCTTGCTCAAAGTAGTCGTGGTGACTGTGGTGATGCTGATGGGCGTTGCCTACACCGTGCTGCTGGAGCGAAAGCTCGTAGGACGCATCCAGAACCGCTGGGGACCCAGCCGTGTCGGACCTTTCGGCCTGCTGCAGCCGCTGGTCGACGGCGCAAAGTCTTTTCTCAAAGAAGACATCATCCCGACCGGCGTTTACAAGCCGCTATATCTGCTCGCTCCGATCCTCGCTTTGAGCTGTGCGTTAATCTCAATCGGTGTCGTCCCCTTCGGAAACCCCGCCGTCACTGGCCCTGGAGGGTTTCATTACTTTCAAATTGCCGACGTCAATATCGGCCTGCTCGTGGTTTTGGGCATCACCTCGATCGGCGTCTACGGCATTGCCCTCGCAGGCTGGTCATCGAATAACAAGTATTCTCTTCTCGGCTCGCTGCGCGCTTCGGCGCAGTTGATCAGTTACGAGTTAGCGCTGGGACTATCGTTGGTCGGCGTGGTGATGCGTGCCGGATCGCTCAACCTGCGCGTCATTGTTGAAAGCCAGGCAAACCGGGGAATGCTCTCCTGGAATCTCTTCGGCGGACTTCAGTTCGTTGCCTTCTTCATTTACCTGATGGCAGCCTACGCTGAAACCAACCGGTCCCCATTCGATCTGCCCGAAGCTGAAAGTGAACTTACCGCGGGCTATCACACCGAATACAGTTCGATGAAATTCGCGATGTTTTTCATGGCCGAGTACGCCAACATGATCACCGTGGGCTGCGTGGCTACTTTGCTCTTTCTTGGCGGATGGACCAGCCCATTCGGCAACTTGATCAGCTTTCCACAGAACTTTTTGTTGCAGGCATTCCTGCCGATCTTTTGGTTCGTTCTCAAGGTCTTCAGTTTTCTTTTCCTGTACGTCTGGGTGCGCGGCACGCTTCCGCGCTTCCGCTATGACCAATTGATGACCTACGGATGGCGATACCTGATGCCGCTGGCCATCCTGAACATTGTGGCGACAAGCCTCTGGCTTGCCTATCGTTAGGAGCGTTCGAAAGCCTCAACGTCTCTGCGCTTCGGGGAGACGCGTTAAACGAAAATGAAAGAGGCACGCTCAAGTACAATCGGAAGGGATTTCCGGAGCGACAAATTCTGCTCCAAGTACCTTCTCTCAACCGGCTGGCTCGCTTGCGGCCCCGCTCACCTACGACGGAACGATGCACCTGATTCTCTTTATCGTCTTTGCCGGATTCTGTCTTGCTGGAGCCATTAACCTCCTGCTTCAGAGCCATCCCATCAGCAGTGCCCTTTCGCTGATCGTGGTCATGACTTCGCTCGCTGTGCTCTACCTCCTGCTCGGCGCTGAGTTCCTGGCCGCTGCGCAGGTCATTGTCTACGCCGGCGCCATCATGGTGCTGTTCGTCTTCGTAGTCATGCTACTCAACGCGGGACGTGAAGAGCGCACGCTGGGCAGTCGCGCCGCAGCCATCGTTGGCTTTCCCGCCGTCGTGGCCATCCTGGGAGTGATTGCGACCATGGTCCTGCACACCCGTGGGTTGGGCTCTGCAACTCTCAGTGATGGCATCACCTCTACGCAGGACCTGAGCACCGTGCTCTTCACTAAGCTGCTGTTGCCCTTTGAGGTCACCTCGGTCCTGATCCTCATCGCCATCATTGGCGCGGTCGCACTGGCCCGGCAAACTGAAGGAGAAAGGACGGCCGGAAAGTGAATTCCTTCTTTGCTCAGGAAGTTCCGCTCTCCTGGTATCTACTCCTCAGCGCTGCGCTGTTTTCGCTCGGCGTTATCGGCTTCTTGATCAAACGCAACCTCATCACGGTCTTCATGTCCATCGAGTTGATGCTCAACGCCGTGAACCTCTCTTTTGTGACCTTCGCCCACCAGTGGCATGCGGTGAGAGGCCAAATCTTTGTCTTCTTCGTCATGATGGTGGCTGCGGCCGAGGCCGCCGTAGGCCTCGCCATCATCATCGCTGTCTTTCGCGCCCGCGCCACCCTGGCCGTCGACCGAATCGATCTGATGAAACTATGAACGAATCTCTCCATCTCTGGTTGATTCCACTGCTGCCCTTTGCCGGGTTCGTGCTCAACGGAATTTTTGGCCGCCGCTTGCCGAAATTTCTAGTGACTGCGATTGCCCTGCTCGCTCCTCTTGGAGCATTCGGCGTGGTTTTGAACGCCGCGATCGCGTCAGCCTCCGGACTCGCGTTGCCCCATGTCGAGGCCTATGGCCAATGGATCAACGCCGGCCTGGTCCATGTCGATTTCAGCTTCGTGCTCGATCATCTTTCACTGGTCATGCTCCTGATCGTCACGGGCGTTGGTTTTCTGATTCATGTGTATTCTGTCGGCTACATGGACGAGGACGCGGGTTATTGGCGCTATTTCAGCTACATGAATCTCTTCCTCTTCTTCATGACCCTCCTGGTGCTCGCAGGCAACGCCCTGGTGATGTTTGTTGGCTGGGAAGGTGTGGGCCTCGCATCCTATCTGCTCATCGGCTTCTGGTTCCAGAAGAAATCAGCCGCCGACGCCGGGAAGAAAGCATTCATCGTCAATCGTATCGGCGATTTTGGCTTCCTCATTGGCATGTTCCTGTTGCTGGCGAATTTTGGCACCCTGACCTTTAGCGACATCGCCGCTAAACTTGCCGCGAGTCCGGCATGGACTGGCGGCATCCTGACCGCCATTTGTCTCAGCCTACTGCTTGGCGCAACCGGCAAGAGCGCGCAGTTACCACTCTATGTCTGGCTGCCCGATGCGATGGAAGGCCCGACTCCAGTCTCTGCACTGATCCACGCGGCAACCATGGTCACCGCGGGCGTCTACATGATTGCTCGCACGCATTTCCTTTTTGACCGCTCTCCATTCGCACTTCTGGTCGTAGCAATTGTCGGCGCAGCAACTGCCCTGTTCGCGGCCACCATCGCCCTCGTGCAAAACGACATCAAGCGCGTGCTGGCTTACTCGACCATTTCACAGCTTGGCTATATGTTCCTCGGCTGCGGTGTGGCAGCTTATTCAGCGGCTATCTTCCACCTCATGACCCACGCCTTCTTCAAGGCTCTCCTGTTTCTCGCAGCCGGCTCCGTAATTCACGCCGTCGGCGGCGAGCAGGACATGCGCAAAATGGGCGGCCTTCGAACCCCGCTGCCAGTCACCTTCTGGACCATGACCGCAGCGGTTCTCGCTATCTCAGGATTCTTTCCGTTCGCCGGGTTCTTTTCGAAGGACGCAATTCTCTATGCAGCCTTTTTGCAGGGCACAAGCGGCAAGGCGTTTTGGTTCGTCGGCCTCGTTACCGCGCTGCTGACCGCCTTCTACATGTTCCGGCTTTGGTACATGACTTTCTTCGGTGAGTCGCACACCCACGATGCGCATCCTCACGAGAGCCCATGGTCAATGCGAGCGCCCCTCGTGATTCTTGCCCTTCTCTCTGTCTGCGGCGGCTGGATTGGCATCGAGCGCTTCAACGCCTTTCTGGCGCCCTCCGTCGGCGAACATGCCGTCGAAGGAGGCAGCACTGGCCTTGAGATCGCCCTCAGCTTTCTTGCCGTTTTGGTCGCGGCTCTTGGCTGGTTCATCGCTGACCGCCTCTATCGCCAGCGGCCTGAGAGACCCCAACAGCTCGCCGCTGCGTTTTCGCCGGCTTACAAGCTTCTGGTCAACAAGTTTTTCGTCGACGAGATTTACGGCTTCGCCGTGGTCAAACTGCTCATCGGCTTTTCCAAGTTCGTTTTGGAGTGGGTCATCGACGTCGCCGTCCTGGGAGGTCTGGCATGGCTGCTTGCCGGCATCGCTACCTTGGCAGGCGCCGTTCTCCAGCGGTGGCAGTCGGGCAATTTGCGTTCCTACGCGGGATGGCTGGCTCTCGGAGCTGCCGCGTTGCTGTTGTTTGTGCTGGTTCCCTGGAACATGGTGCTGGCTGGCTTTTTTGGAGTTCACCTTGGGATGGCGGGGCATTAAGAGATGGCATTGAACGACTCAATTCTCACGTTGATCCTGCTGGTCCCGCTGGCGGGCGCGGTTTTGGTTGCCATTCTACCCGATCGCGGTAAGCTGCCTGCATGGATGGCGCTTCTGACAACCCTCGTCAGCTTTGGCCTCACCTTGCATCTGCCGGCGCATTTTGTTCTAGGGCAGCATGGATTCCAGTACGAGATAAATCGCCCATGGATAGAGAATCCCGCCATCTTTTACCACGTGGGCGTGGACGGTCTCAGCGTATGGATGGTGGTGCTGGTTGGCCTCCTCGCTCCGGTAGGCGTCGTGGCCAGTTGGAACGCAATCAAAGAGCGTCGCAAAATCTTTTACGCGCTTTTCCTGGTTCAGCAGACCGCTATGTTCGGCGTCTTCGTCTCCCTTGACCTCATGGTCTACTACGGCTTCTGGGAACTCTCGCTGGTTCCCATGGCGATTCTTATTGCGATGTACGGCCGTAGAGATGGGCCGAAGGCAGCCATCAAGTTTTTCTTGTATACCTTTATTCCTTCTGCACCTTTGCTTGTCGCCATCTTGTGGCTGTACGCCCGCACCGGCACGTTTAACTTCTCTGATCTCCAAATGATCATCACCAGCGGTTCGCTTCCCGCCGGGCCACTCTACTGGATTGCGCTCGCGTTTCTGTTTGCGTTCGCCGTCAAAGTTCCTGTCTTTCCGCTCCATGGCTGGATTGCAGACACCTTCAGTGAAGCGCCCGCCGCCATGGCCATGGTGGTTGCAGGCAAGCTGGGTCTCTATTCCATGCTGCGCTTTCACGTCGAACTCTTTCCAGCGCAGGCCCGCGCCATTGCGCCGCTCCTCATTGCTTTGGCCGTCATCGGCATTCTTTATGGAGCGTGCCTCGCCCTGGTACAACGCGACTTCTGGCGGCTCCTCGCTTTCGCACTCCTCAGCCATTTGAGCCTCATCACGCTGGGCATCTACGGGCTCACCTTCACCGGTTGGGACGGCGCGGTCTACCAGATCCTCAATAACGGCGTTGTCGATGCTGCTCTGTTCCTTCTTCTCGCCTTGCTGGAGATTCGTTACGCCACAAGTCAGATTGCCTCCTACGGAGGACTTGCCAGCAAGATACCGCAGACCGCAACGCTCTTCGTGATCACAGCGCTGGCCATGATCGGGCTGCCCATGCTCAACGGGTTTGTGGGCGAATTCTTGATCCTCTCCAGCACCTTTACCGGAGTCAGTCGTGGCTGGACCATCGCTGCTGCCTTGGGAGTGATCCTGGGCGCTGCCTACATGCTGTGGCTCGTACAGCGGCTCTTTTACGGACCCGAGAGCGAACTAGCCGCGTCAACCCCGCCGACAGACCTTCGAGCCGGTGAATTGGCCGTCCTCTGGCCCCTCGCCGTCCTGATGCTGGTCATGGGGCTCGCGCCCTCCGTTTGGATACCCACCATCGAGAACCGTATCGGCACACCTGCAGTGAAAGGATCAAACGTCTTGCCTGAATCCGGGTTAAGCCTGCCGATGGTTGGGGAGGGGCGCCAGTGAATCCTGTTCCCAGCATCCTTCGCATCCTCCCGGAGGTGGTCCTTACCCTTACCGGCGTCCTCATCATGCTGATTGACGCCTCGCTGCCTCCCCGAATGCACCGCCGCGGGCTTGGTTGGGTCGCTGCGATTGGAACCACCCTCGCCTTATGGGCAAGTTTGTGGCAACTCTCCTTGCCGGTTGGAACGGGTTTCTATGCGACCGTCGAAACCAGCCCCTTCACCGTCTTCTTTCACGTTCTCATCTGCGGTATCGTACTGGTTGCTCTCCTGCTGGCTATGGATACCCTCCCTGAGAACAGCCATCACCAGGGCGAGTACTATGCGCTAGTTGTCTTTGGCGCTGTCGGCATGTGCTTGCTCACCAGCGCCGTCGAATTGCTTCTGGTCTTTATTGCTCTTGAAATTTCTTCTATTTCCACCTATGTTCTGGCTGGCTATCGCAAGGAAACCGGCCGCAGTCCCGAGGCCGCCATCAAATACTTCCTCCTCGGCTCTTTTGCCACCGCATTCCTGTTGTACGGAATCGCCCTCGTCTTTGGCGCCACCGGAACTACGCAGATCTATGAAATTGCCCAAAAGCTGCCGACTGCGCAAAACTCTTCGCTGGTTCTGGCTTCGCTAGCGTTGATGCTCGTGGGCATACTCTTCAAAGTCTCGGCCGCACCCTTCCACGTGTGGACACCCGACGTTTACGAAGGCGCACCTTCACCGGTCGTTGCGCTTCTCTCTACTGCGCCCAAAGCCGCTGCTTTCGCACTTCTGTTGCGCGTCACTTACGAGATGTTTCCGACCCTGCGCTCTGTATGGGTGCCGCTGCTCTGGGTCGTTGCCGTGCTCTCCATGACTGTGGGCAACCTGGCCGCTCTCCGCCAGCAAAACGTGAAGCGCATGCTGGCCTATTCCTCCATCGCTCATGCCGGATACTTGCTCGCTGCGTTCGCCGGTCTCGGTTCCACCGGAATCGCCGCCGCCAGCTTTTACATTGCTGCCTATGCAGCCATGAACGTAGGCATCTTCGCCGTGGTAACCCTGGCCAGCGGGTATGACGAAGAACTGCCCCTGATCCAGGACTTCCGCGGGCTCATCTACCGATCCCCGCTGTTGGGCGGGCTCCTAATCTTCTTCCTGGTCTCCCTTGTGGGAATCCCGTTTACCGGCGGCTTCTTTGGCAAATTCTATTCGTTCTCGGCAGCCGTCAGCGGGGGGGCGGTATGGCTCGCCATCATCGGCCTGTTGAACTCAGGGCTGGCCGCAGCATATTATCTGCGTTTTGCTTTTGCATCGGCTCAGCGGCCCCTCGAGCACAACGGCCATGCGCCAGCCACTGCACCGCAGGTCGGCGTCGCCGTGGGAGCGGCGCTGCTGTTTGCCGCGGCTGCCACTCTTGTTCTCGGCATCGTGCCAGGCGATGTGCTGCACGCCTCCCAGGCCGGTGCACACACCCTGCAGGCCCCGCCCGAAACGATGGATCCTCCGGCCATTACGGTAACGGAAGTACCGAATCCATAGACGCAGCCCGGTGCGCAGCCTTGTCCGATGGAGGCCTGACCAAGCTTTTATAAAACGCGCAAGTCAACCCCAGGATATGTTCATTCACAAAATGCTCAATAACCCAGGAACGCGCAGCCGCACCCATGAGCCGGCAGCGCTCAGGATCTCGAAGTAATTTGAGCACTGCCTCGCAAATCGCTTCAGGATAGCCGGGCGGAATCAAAAGCCCTGTCACTTCCGGCACCACGGCGTCTCGCGCCCCGGTAGAGAGCGTGGTAATCACGGGAATGCCCGTTGCGGAAGCCTCGAGTACGACATTCGGAAATCCCTCTCGCCACGTCGGTAGAACTAATAAGTCCATGGCGCGGTAACAAGGGGCGGTATTCTCCAGATATCCAGTGCAGATAATCCTTGGATGGTTCTCGATTCGCGCACGCAACTGCGCATTAAGTGCATCCTCAGATGCATCGAACCAGCCAACCAGCAAGAGATATGCACCCGGCTTCGACTCCAGAATCAAATCGAAGGCGTCAATCAGATCGGCCAGCCCTTTGTCCTCCGTCAGTCGGCCCACAAAGCCAAGCACCGGCGCATTGGCCGGGAGATTGAGCCGTTCACGCAAATCACTCCTGCCCGGACAGAAACGCTCTATATCGACTCCATTACTGCTACCAGTTCCAAGCAACTGCAGCTTGCCAATGGGAGCCACGCGAAGCGCAATCGCTTTTACACGGAGGCTCGCGCTGTTGCAAAGCACGACATGCGCGCAGCGAGCGGATATCCGTTCTGCTGTCAGAAGAATTCGCCGTTTCAAGCCAGTTGCCGTTTCAAGCCGCAACCCGCGCAGCATGTAAACTCGCCTGGGCACGCCGGCGAGTCGCGCGGCCAGGTTTCCCAAAAGTCCTGCCTTGGGCGTACTGAACTCGGATATGTCGGGCTTGAGTCTGCGCAACAATCGCCACAGCCGCATGAAAGAGACAAGATCGTCGAGGGGCGTGATCCCGCGGTTCATGGGAACGGCGAAGCTCTCCACGCCCTCCCGCTGAGCAAGGCGGTCTAAGAGATCGCCCGGACTGGAGACGAGAGTTACTCGAAAGCCTGCTTCGCGCAGTGTTTTCAAGCGCCCTGTCAGGACCATGCAGGTCTGATGGCTGGTGACTCCAACCACAATGTGAGGGGCGGGCGATAAGCCGCAGAGATCGACTGCGTGTAGAGTCTTTTCGGAACCGAGCATCGACGGGGCCCGCACTCCTTGCATGTTGCTGGTTCTCTTCCCAGAGCAAAGTTCAGAAAATCGATGCCCGGGTCAGTCAACTCAGGATCCCAACTAGCACCGAACCCGATAAATTGAGCCCACCTTCTTTTGTTTAAGAAAATCCTCAGAGCCAATGCACAAATGTTGGTGGAATCAAAGAAAATGTACCACTTCGATACATTTATGCATGTGAGGCACATCACTTCTGCCGCGCACGCTCTCCTGTACATTCTTGACATACCAAAAAGACCCATGACGCAACGCCCCAGGATTCTACTGCTGATCCCGCATCTCGGCGGAGGCGGCGCAGAACAGGTCACTCTGCTCCTGGCGCAAAACCTGTCTGGCAAAAAATACGATCTGCATCTCGGCCTGGTTACACAAAAGAGTCCCGGCGTGCGAACTCTTCCTCCATCGGTTGCTGTTCATGCCTTGGGCGCTCGCAGGGTGCGTTCGGGTGCATTCGCACTCCTGCGCTTGGTTTGGCGGCTGCGCCCGGATCTCATCCTCTCCGGCATGGCGCACCTCAACTTTCTGGTCTTGCTGTTGCGCCCATTCTTCCCTCAAGGGACGCGGGTTCTGATCCGCCAAAATAGCACCGTTTCATCTTCCCTGGCCGCGGGTAACCTCCCTGTTTGGACGCCGCTGATGTACCGGTTCCTCTACCATCATGCCGATCGAGTAATCTGCCAATGCCCCGCCATGGCAAAGGACCTCCGCAACGAGATAGGCATCTCTCCGCGCAAGCTGGCCGTCTTACCCAACCCTGTAGATCTTCAGCATCTGCGGGCACCAGCGGTCACGCGAAATCATTGGACCGGACCAGGGCCGCACCTGCTTGCGGTTGGCCGGCTTTCAACGCAGAAGGGATTCGACTTGCTGTTGCAGGCACTCGCAATCCTCAAGTTGCGATTCCCTTCCGCCGATATGACGATCGCCGGCACCGGGCCCGAAGAGAGCACCCTCAAAGCGAGTTGTCGTGAACTGGGAATTGACGCAGCGGTGCGCTTTCCGGGTCACATTGAATCCCCTGCCGCTTATTTTGCGGGAGCTTCTCTTTTTGTCATTTCCTCGCGTAACGAGGGCCTGCCCAATGCTCTTCTCGAAGCCGCTGCCGCCGGGTTGCCCTTGGCTGCTCTTCCCGCTTCAGACGGAATCGTGGATCTTCTGTACGGCAAGCCAGGTGTTCGGGTGGCGCGTGAAGTGTCGGCGAGTGCTCTCGCCGAGTCGTTGGTTGCCGCTCTTGAAATGTTGCGACCAGGGGAGCGCTTCCGGCATGACTGGATCAATGAGTTCCGACTTGATCGTGCCATTCCTCTCTATGAAGAACTGATCGATGCGACTCTCCTTGAGAATTGCGCGTGAGTTCCATCTCCTTCCTGATTCCGACTATTGACCGCGTTGGCGGCGCAGAGCGCCAGGTCATCCTGCTGGCCAAAGGTCTTTCCCGGCGCGGTTGGCGCGTCAGCATAATCGCCCTGTCGGGAACAGGGGGCCAGGTAGCCGGCGAACTGGCTGCCCAGGGAGTCGAATTCTCCACTCTGGAGATGCGGAAAGGCTTGGCTGATCCGCGTGGCTGGATTCGCTTCCATCGCTGGCTGGGTCGGGAGCGGCCTGACATCGTCCACGCCCATTTGCCCCACGCCGTTTGGCTCGCGCGGTGGTCGCGGCTTGCCTCCCCGGTTCGCGCAGTCCTGGACACCATTCATACCTCCGCGACAGGCACACCCGGCCGAAGGTTCGGTTATCGCGTGAGTCGCTGGCTACCCGACAAGGTCACAGCCGTGAGCGAGTCGGTAGCTGACATGTATGTGGCGGCCCGCTTGGTTTCTCGGCAGGGGCTCACTGTTCTTCCCAACGGCATCGACATCGAGAAATGGAAACCCGATCCGCTTCTCCGCAATGCGCTGCGCCGCGAACTTGGTTTAGCCGATGAATTCATGTGGCTCGCTTCCGGCAGGCTTGAAACGGTGAAGGACTATCCGACTCTCCTCCGGGCCATGCAGCAGATTCCCGCACCGGCGCGCCTTATCATCGCCGGCGAAGGATACCTCGAAGGCCAATTGCAGCGTCTCGTGGCCGAGCTTGGATTGACCCACCGAGTTCAGTTTCTCGGTTTCGCGCCTGACCTGCATCGCTGGATGCAGGCCGCTGACGGATTCGTACTCTCCTCACGCTGGGAGGGGCTCCCAATGGGGTTGTTGGAAGCTGCCGCCTGCGCCGTGCCCGCCGTAGCGACAGATGTGGCCGGCAGCTGCGAAATCGTGGTCCACGAAAGTACCGGCTTTCTGGCGCCCGCCGGAAATGCTGGAGGATTGGCTCTCGCAATGAACCGGCTGATACAAACGCCGCCGAACGAACGCAAAGAAATGGGCGATCGCGCGCGGAAGTGGGTGACAGACCGTTACGACCTGGAGCGCGTCCTGGACCTCTGGGAAAGCCTCTATAGTGCGCTCCTGGGACAAAACCCATCACCCGTCCGATGGGGCCACGCCTCGTTGGGTGGGATTCCGCCAGGTCAATCTCCGCCGGCGATTATCCTCGCGCCATGCGCCGGGAAAGCCGAATGCGCCACAAGGAAAGTGCCTCGTACATCCGCTCGTTAAAACCGAGCGAGTCAGCCTGATATTCCGTCTGCACTCGTTCAAACGAAGTGAACTGGGAAGCATGGGTCTGCAGGAACGCTCGCAACTCTTCCAACAGCCTTTTGCCTGCAAAGTTGCTATGAATGCAAATTGTCCACAAGCCCGCCGACTTGCGAACCGGCTTCCATAGCTGCTGAGGAATCCAGGTGATCCCACCCCGTCTAAATGGAATCCGCGCAAAGCCGTCCGACAGGTAGCCGATTCCTTCCTGCTGAAGCGCACGCAGAGTATTGCGGTCGAAGCCATGGCGCGGCGCAACCCAGAGCTTTGGGTTGAGTCCGTAAGTGCGCAGCGTTTCGATCCCCTTATGAATCCGTTCCCGCTGGAGTTCCAGCGACACGCCTGCAAATTCCGTCCGGCTGTGCAACGGAATCAGTCCGCCTCCCTTGCTGTCGCAGGTATGCTGGTATCCGTGCAGCGCGATGGTCGCTCCCGCTGTTTCCATGGTGCGCATTCGGCTCCAAAACTCGGGATCAGGACTCGACACAATCAGACCGGGGTCGCGATTGTCAGGAACGACTGCAAGAATCGGTCGAACGCCGAACTCCTCGATCAACGGAAGAAATCGGTCCCATTTGGGACGCGAAATGGTGGGGCATAGATCGTCGAAGCGCAGCAGGTATTGTGCCGGCCTTGGAATCATTGCGCTGCCTCCGACCTTTCACGAAGAAGCCTGCGGGCCCAATACCAGAGAAACAAAAATGTACTGACGGTCCACAGCGAGGTGGCCAGTGCCAACCCCGCCACACCCATCCAGCGCATCAGGATCAGGTTGAGCGGAATATCAAGCGCCAGGTTCAAAAGTCCACAATAGAAAATCAGATCGGTGCGGCGCATGGCTACTAAAAAGCGATAAAACACCCGGCTGCACACGAAGAAAGGAATTTGAATCGCATACATGGCCAGGACTGGGGTGACTACGGCAGTGTCCTCCGGGCCGAATGCCCCGCGCTGAAAGGCAATGCGTATGAGCAAATGAGACCCGGCGATAAGCGACAGCGCGATGGGAGTAGAAATCAATGCTGTCAGCCATCCCCAGGTGCGCAGCGCCTTACGGCATCCGATCCAGTCTTTTTGTGCCACCATCGTCGAAAAACACGGAACAACCGCGGAGGATACTGCCCCTGCCAGCAACGTGATGATCACGCTGACAAATCGGTTGGCATAGACAAGCGCTGAAACGCTGCCCGCAGCGAGCATTGCGGCCATAGACTGGTCGACCAGCAGACCGCCCGAGGCTACAACGCTGCTTAACAGCATGGCGCCGTACTGGTGCGCAACCTCGCGTGCCGCCTCGGTCATCCCGTACCAGCGGAGACGAAACCGGTACGCGCGCCCGTTCATCATCCATGCCACCCATGCTGCGTGGATGAGCGCTCCCGCCAATGTACCGTACACAATCGCCCAGATACCCATGCGTTCGCCGAGCAGTGATGCGCAAAAAAGAATGGCCAGGGGTGTAACCGCCGGCGCAAGCGCAGGCAGCGCGAACCTATCAAACGTGTTGAGGACGGCCGTACAGTTCGCTGCGATGCCTGTGAGGAGAACGACGGGCAACAACGCGTAAAAAAGATGGATGGACAGCTCGAGTTTGGCCGCCGGGAAATGCGACGCAATCAGCGGAAAGAATGCGCGAACGAAGAGTCCCATCACACCCGCAGCCGCCGCGAGCAGCAGAGTCGTGCAAAGCATCGCACTCGACAGCAATTGTTGAGCGCGATCGTGGCCTTCCAGTTCCCTCACCCGAATCAGCGTCGGAACAAGGGCTTGGTTCATCGACTCCGAGATGAGATTGATCAGAAGCCCGGGAATCAGTGCCGCGGCCAGAAACGCGTCCATCGCGTCAGACCGCCCATAGACGCCTGCGACCGTTACCTCCTTGAAAGTGGCGACCAGCTTGACGAGAATACCCGCGATCGTCACAGCTGCAGCTGCATTGAAAATGCGGCGGTTTACACCGCCAGAGGCGAGCCATTCAGCTCTCGCGCCCATAGCCCTAAAGAACCACGTCAGGATAACCGTTCAATGCACTGCTACTTTCCAGCGGAGAGAAAGTGCTCGATAGGACTTCCGCCTCATCGCCGGCAACGCGGTCGGCCAGCGCAATCAAGGCAAAAAGCAGCCATGTTGTGCGGCTCTCCGCGACCGTTCCGGCCAGCGAGGAGACGATCCAAACCGAAAGCAGGGTGAGCAGCGCAATCCGCATTGAACCCTGGGTCCTCAACGCTGATCGCGCCGAGACGGCCACAATGGCGGCTGCCAGCATCAGCGCACAAGTTCCACCTTCCACCAGAAGAGAAAGAGCTGTGTTGTGTGCCGTATCGATGGGCGCAAGTCCGGCCGCGCTCACGAAGGAACCTGCCCCGTGCCCAAGAACAGGCGCCTGCACAAACGCGTTCCACCCGGCTGCCCAGATGTTCAGCCTCTGATTCAGATCGCCATGCAGCAGCTGGTCTGCGATCGTGCTGAGCCGTTCCAGGGTCTCGTGTGGTGTGGCATACCAGAGCGTGATTCCGACGATGGGTAGAGCGGCCGCTCCTGCAAGCGTGATCCGCACATGGTTTCGAAAGAGCAGCAGACCGCAACCAGTCAGCGCGACAACGGCTGCGAGAAAACCACTCCGTGATGCGGTCAGCAACACGGCGGCGAATCCAAGCGGAAAATAGCCGAGAGCCAGAAGCCTGCCCGGCCATCGAGTCTCCCATCCGCTCAGTAGAGCCGCAACCGGAAATCCAAGGTCGAGGAAACGGGCAACATCGTTTGGATCCTGTCCGATGGCTGCGAAGCGAATCTGGCCCGAAGCGATCGCGTCAGGAGAACCAACATTGGCCACGGTCAGAATGGCGAGCACCCACGAACCAGCCAACGCGGCGCGCAATAGAGCACGCAGATCGTGCGCGCCCTCGGCGAACTCCCACACCAGCCAGACAATCATCATCTCCTGGAAATACGCGCGCATCTTTTCGATCGTTGCCAGCGGCTCGATCGTCCAGAAGTAGCTCAGACAAAACCACAGATACAACCCCAGCACCAGCCATTGCAAAGCGCTGGGATTGCGCAACCTGCCGGTCTGCAGAACGGCAGGAATAGCAACCAGTAACAACAAAAGTCCGAGAATGCGCGCGATGTTGCCCAACGGTTCGCCCAACTCCAGGGAGTACTCCCATGGAATGGCAAACACAAACAACAGCAACAGGCACCAGGCGGCGCGGCGCACCCTAGAACCTCTGCGAGTAGACCATACCCGCATAGATGCTGACGCCTGCGGCGGATTGAATCACCGACTCCATGGTCCGATTCCATAAGTTCTTGGCTGTCGAGTCGGGAACGAAGAGGATGTCGCGATCCTGAATCGGCAGGTCGGGGTCCTGCCCGCGGAGCAGGCGCTTCAGGTTAAGAGTTGTAAGAGTACGTCCGCCCTTCTGCTCCCGAATCAGCAACGCTCTACCCAGAGATGCATTCTGCGCCGGCCCCCAGGCCAGGGTGAGAGCCTGCACCACTGTCAGCCTCTGCACGGGGTCGACCGGGAATCCTCCAGGGCGGATCACATCGCCGATTACGTATACCAGTCCTGCGCGACTCACCTGCACCGTATCGCCCGCTTCAAGTTCAGGATTGTGCTCCGAGGCCGTATCGACGCCGGTGGGATCCAGCACCACCGCGTTCGGCGTCCTGGGGTCGTCACGATGAACTATGGTGACCAGGCTGCCCGCGCTTGGGCCAACGCCTGACGCCGCTGAAATCAAATCGAGCAGCCTGTGGTGCGCGGTGAAAGGGTAGACTCCCGGACGCGTCACCTCGCCCAGCACGCTCACGTCCTGTCCCATGTAAACAGCCACCAGCACCGTCACCTGTGGGTGCAGCAGCATCCCTCGCCCAATCAATGCTGCTTCAATCGTGTGCGCCGCAGTCCGTTCGTCCATTCCGCCGATTTGCACCTCTCCCGCCAGCGGCAGCATCACCGTCCCCGTGTCAGATACCCGCACCATTGAATGAAACTCTGGAGTGTGGTACTCGCTCACCTCCAGCATGTCTCCGGCAGTAATCGGGGCGGGCATGGCCGACTGAGAGACCAAACTCGCCGGAACGACTATCCGGCTTTCGCTCTGTGGGTTGCTCCAAACCGCCGGCGCCTCATGCGCATTGGGCTGATTCTTCGTCTCGGCTGATTGAGGAATGCGAGCCACGCCCGTAGGCAGACCCGACGTACTTGGTGTGGGCGCCTGTGCATGTGCCGCCGCGCCCGCCACGGCAAAGATTAAAATCACCAGCGCCGCGGACTCGCGCGACGTGGAGCGAATCCCTTCGAGGAATAAGGCCCCACCGACTGCCAGCCACATGGCGACAAAAAGTGTAATGGCCATGTACACAGGCAAATCCGGCGCGACGGGCTTAACCGGCTGACGGGCGTAGTCGACTACAGAAATACTTGCGCCTTGGATACCGGCACTCAGGCCCGCTTCCTCTGACTTCTCCATCACCTTCATGTAGAGTTCGCGACTGCCGTCCGCTTCCTGACGCATCACCGCATACTCGGTTTCAGCTTCATTCAGCTTCATGCCCGCGCTGGTGCTTTGGGCCAGGCTCTGCCGCACAAGTTGCTCTCGATCGGCAGCCGTTTTCAGGGCGTCGTGGAATCGTTCAACCAGCCTTGCGTCTTCTCTCTTGATCTGCTTGTCGATATTCTCTAGTTCACCCCGAATCTCCACCACTCGCGGAAAGTTTGTGCCATGCTCCATGCTGAGTTGCGTCTGTTCCTGTTCCAGGTCGCTGCGGCGACTTCGCAAATGCTGCAGCAAGCCGGTTGCGGAGTTGCCGTTTTCATTCTGCAGCCGAGGCTCCGATGCGAGCACCATCTCCGGGTCCCCACGCAAAGCGGCGCGATACTCCGCCTCGCGCAATATGCGATCTGAGGTGGCGGCGACAAGTTCTCTGCTGAGTTCGTCGATCTCCAGAAGCGCCGCCGCATTCTGAACGTCGCCCGGGTGCCCGTTTGCAAGCGTCTCCGGCGTGTCGACGAGCCCATGTTGCTTCTGGAACTCCATGAGCCGCCGATCATCGCCATCCACCCGAACTTTCAAAGCCTGTAATTGGCCGCCCAACCAGCCCGTGGCATCCGCCGTGGCCCGCATCCTCACTTCGGTGTCCTGCTCGATATAAGCGCGGATCATCGCGTTCACGACTGCGGCTGAGAGAGCCGGATCTTTCGACCGGAATCGAATCTGAAGAATCAACGTGCGCGGCAACGTCTGAACTGTAAGCCGTCGCTGAAATCTTTCCAGGAGATAAGCCTGTGCATCCGGACCCGGTACGTCGACGCGAAACCCAGGAAAGCGCTGCCCGAAGCTCCCCATAAAACCAGGTGCCTGGTATAGCTTTTCGCTCGAAATGACCCTCCAGGCAAGGCGGTCGCTGCGAAACACATTCGCAAGCGTTTCAAGTTGCGTCTGTCCCGACGCAAATGCACCCGAAGCTGCATTACTTGCCCCGTCGAGGCTGAGCGGGGTGGCGGGGCCAGCGTCCAGGGCGATCCGGGCGTTGGCCTCATACTGATTCGGAGCAATCAGGCAATACAGCAGGCACGCCAGCAACAGGCCGCCAATCACACCCGCGACAAAACGCCGCCGGTGGACGAGCACCCTCCACAGTTCGCGAAGTGACGTAGAAGAATCGCGTCGACCTGCAACCTTCCGCGACGTCGCGACAGAAGGGTGTAGCAAATCACGCTGAGCGGCGGGAGCGTTCGGCAACGTTCAGGGCCCTCGGTCCCAATTTCTTTCCTGCAGGGAACCCCGGCGTGCACGCTGAAAAAGGCCACTGCGGATCAATTATTCCTAGTGTCACCAGAAATGCTTCAAATTGTTCGTGAGGTACATCACACAAGGAGATCGGCCGACCTCCTTGGGCCACCGGTTATGTGCGCTCCCGCCCGCCGCCAGATCGGTACCACTCGACGGTTCTGCGCAGCCCTTCCCTGAAGTCGACGACGGGCTTGTAGCCGAGCAACTCTCCGCATAGCCTCACATCGGCAAGGGAGTCGCGAACATCTCCCGCTCGTGGCGCGGAATAGGCAGGTTCTCCGCTGTATCCGGTCAGTTCACACAGAATCCTGAAGGTTTCGTTCAAAGTGAATCGAGTGCCCATGGCCAGATTCATCATCTGCCCTGCAACCCTCTCGGCAGGCGCCGTGGCAGCCAGTAGGTTGCCGTGCACAACGTTGTCGATATATGTAAAATCCCGGCTCTGCTCGCCATCACCATAGATCGTTGGCTGTTCTCCTGCCAGCATCTTGCGGCAGAAAATAGCCAGCACGCCTGAGTAGTGCGAGGTAGGGTCCTGGAACGGCCCAAATACGTTGAAGTAGCGAAAAACCACAGTCTCCAGCCCATACACGCGCTTGAAAGCTCTCATGTAGTGTTCGCCTGCCAACTTGGCCACAGCATAGGGTGAGATGGGATTGGGCAGCATCGGTTCAACCTTGGGGAGGGTGGGTGTATCACCATAAGCGGACGAAGATCCCGCATACACAACCCGTTTCACCCCTGCCTCACGGGCGGCCACCAGCAGGTTCAGCGTTGCCGTCACGCAATGCAGGTTGGTTCCTGCCGGGTCGGCCACCGAGCGCGGAACCGACGCCAACGCCGCTTCGTGGAAGATGATGTCGACCCCTTGGCAAACTCGCGCACAGTCGGCCGGATCAGTCAGGTCTCCCTCCACAAACTCCATGGCCTCGAGACCGATCAGGTTGCTGCGTTTGCCGGTAATAAAGTTGTCAATGCCGCGAACCGTTTCGCCGCGCGCCAGAAGTGCTGCTGCAATCGAGCGCCCAATGAAACCGGCCACCCCCGTCACAAGATACTTTGCCAACGAAGCTTTCCTCCCAAGCGCCGGCCTGACATCCCGCACGCGATCTACAACCTGAAGAATACTATCCGCACCGCCTGGCCCCGCAGTTCGCGCGGTTTGCCAATCGGCCAGGCATCGCCCGAATTCCTTCCCAATACCTTCGTCACCTCCTGGGTTTGTTTCTGAAAATCCTCAGGCAATACAATCGAAACATGATTGCCACCACAGATTCTTTGGAATCACTGAAACAGAAGCTTGCGACTCGGCAAGCACGCATTGGCATAGTCGGTATGGGATACGTCGGATTGCCGTTGGCATTGCTCTTCAGCGGCGAGCGCTTTCAGGTCACCGGGTTCGATGTCGCACAAGACAAGGTGAACACTCTCAATGAGGGTGGCACTTATATCGTGCGTATTCTGCCTGAAATGATCCAGGAGGCGCAAAAGGCCGGTTTCCGCGCGACGGCTGATTATTCCGAGATTGCTCGTATGGACGCCATCATCATCTGCGTGCCCACGCCTTTGAACGAGTATCACGAACCTGACCTCAGCTTTGTTAGAGGAACCGTGGAATCTATCGCGCCTCACGTCCATGAGGGGCAGCTCATCGTCCTCGAAAGCACCACCTACCCTGGAACAACCGAAGAGGTCGTTGTGCCTCTGCTGGAGAAGGGCAATTCCCTGGGCCTGAAAGTTGCGCGCACGATCGATGCCGCGGGCTTCCACGTGGCTTTCTCGCCCGAACGCGAAGACCCGGGCAATGACAGCGTGGCTCGGCACGATATTCCGAAGGTTGTCGGCGGCTGCGGTCCTGCATCTTCCGAATTGGCTGCCGCGCTTTACGGAACCGTTTTCCGCCGCGTGGTGCCTGTCAGCAGTCCTTCTGTCGCTGAGATGACCAAGCTGCTTGAAAACATCTACCGCTGCGTGAACATCGCCATGGTCAATGAACTCAAGCAGCTCTGCATGAGAATGGGCATCGACATCCACGAAGTGATCAATGCGGCCAAAACGAAACCTTTCGGTTTTCAGGCGTTTTATCCCGGCCCCGGGCTCGGCGGCCACTGCATCCCCATCGACCCGTTCTACCTTTCATGGAAAGCCAAACAGTTCGATTTCCGCACGCGATTCATTGAGCTGGCTGGCGAGGTCAACACGGCCATGCCTTACTTCGTGATTGAGCAGATCGCCGGCGCACTCAACGATCATTCGAAATCCGTCAAGGGATCCAAGCTGCTCGTGCTCGGTCTCGCCTACAAGCGCGACATCGACGATCTGCGCGAGTCCCCTTCCCTCACGATCATTGAGTTGCTACGCGAAAAAGGCGCTGTCGTCGCCTATAACGATCCATACTTTCCCAAAGTGGGTCAAGGCCGCCACTACGCGCTCAATATGACCAACACTCCACTCGATAACCTCGCTCAATACGATGCCGTGGTCATTGTGACGGACCATACCAGCTACGACTACAACTTCATCGTTGAACAAGCCCAGCTGGTCGTGGATACAAGGAATGCAACCAGGAGCATCGATTCACCCAAGATCGTCCGCTGCTGAACCCGTCTGTCTAGGAAAACAGGCTACGAACCGCCGCGATCAACCCAGGAATGTCGTGAGGATCTGCCTCCGCCGCTGGAACCCACCCGCATTCGCGGAGGGTCTGGCTCGTGATCGGCCCAATCGAAACGGCTGCCACGTCCCTAAGCGGGAAGGAGACACCGGCGTCTTTGGCGGCATCGGCAAGATGCGTCACGCTGGAGGAACTGGTGAAGGTAGCCGCGTCAATGCCTTCGACGAGTGCCTTGCAGAGCTGTGCAGGTGCGGCGAGGGGCATGACATTCCGGTAGGCATCGATGACGTCGACGGTCGCGCCGGCAGATCGGAGCCCGTCTGGAACGACGTCGCGAGCCACGGCCGCCCGGACTAGAAGAACGCGCTTCCCGGCGATCTGCTCTTTCAGTGCTGCGACAAGGCTTTCGGCAACATACTCCCTCGGGGTAAGCGCCACTTTCAGATGCGCGAATATTTCGAGGGCCTGGGCAGTTGCTTTTCCTACGGCAGCAATCTGCGGCTTGAGATTCGAGAGAGAAACTCCGAGATCCATCGCTCGAACATGAAATGGCACAACAGCATTCATGCTTGTGAAGAGCAACCAGTCGTAATTGTCCACGCGCCGCAGTGCACCATCGAGAGCTTCATAGCTCATGGGCGGGCAGATTTCGATTACTGGAACTTCAACTGCTGACGCGCCCAGAGCCCGCAGCCCTTCGCTGAGCTTGCCTGCCTGCGTTGCAGCGCGCGTCACCAGAACACGCCGCCCCGCCAGCGGCTGGTTCACGCTGACGCTCCCGCCGAAGGCTGCGCGGCCGATTCGAGCAACGGACCCGCCCCCGCCTCGATGAGCTTCTCAGCAATCCACCCTCCGATAACAGATGCCTTGCTATGGTCTTCCAGTACGCGCTTGAATATTCTCGCCGTGCTGCCCGTCTCGGGATCCGCGACAACCGCGTGAATCTCGACCCAGCGCTCGTCCTTGATCGATTCTCCTCCGGGAGTGGCACACGGCCGTACGTACACCCCGATCGGCACCTGGCACCCACCGCCCAAAGCAGCCAGCGCAGCCCGTTCCACCGAAACAGCAAACCGCGTGTCTGGGTCGTCAAGAAACGTGACGGCAGCAATTGTAGCTGCATCCTCCTTGCGGGTTTCGATGCCCAACGAACCTTGTCCCGCCGCGGGGCAAAACTCATTCGGTGCGAGGCGCTCGCGCACCCACTCCGTCTTTTCAAGGCGGTCGAGACCGGCCGCCGCCAGCAGGATTGCGTCCACCTGTCCCTCGGCCAGCTTGCGCAACCGCGTGTCTACGTTTCCGCGAAACTCAATGGCCTCGATGTCGGGCCGCAGCGCCTTCAATTGCGCCTTGCGCCGCTGGCTGCTGGTTCCTACCTTCCCTCCTGGCGGCAGGTCAGCCAGACTCGCGTACTTCACTGACACAAGAACGTCGCGCGGGTCGACACGCGAGGGTGTGGCCGCAAGCGCAAACGGCTCCGGCAACTCGGTGGGCAGATCCTTGAGCGAGTGCACGGCCAAGTCAACGCGCCCCTCTGCCAGCGCCTCCTCAATTTCCTTGGTAAACATGCCCTTCGATCCGACCTGCGCAAACGTCACTTCCTGCAGACGGTCGCCGGTCGTCTTGATAATTTCGATCTCTATTGTGTGCCCCTGCCCGCGCAAGAGAGTGGCAATATGGTTGGTCTGCCAGAGCGCAAGCTGCGAGCCGCGGCTCCCGATGCGAAGTTTCATTTGCCCCCCACAGCGCTGGTTTCGCCCATTCGGGCACTCTTCTTGTCGCTGGACTGAGCCGCCGCATTGGATTCGCTTTCGGCCTGTTTTTCTCCTTCATGCTTGTCCACAGTTGCGGGTAGCGACCACGAATCGCACAATGCCTCAACCCGTGCAGAATCGTTCTCGCGGGCTGCCTGCTTCAGCGCTTGCATGTGCGGGTGCAAAAACTTGTTCACGATACCTCGCGTAAGCGCTTCGACTGCCGCGGTCTGTTCCGCGCTGAGCGTCCCCAGCTTTGCCTGCATGCGCCTCAATTCCGTCTGCCGAATCTCCTCAGCCTGGTGTTGCAGAGCAACAATGGCCGGAGCCACATTGACAGTGCGCTGCCGCTCATGGAATCGCGCAACCTCAGCGGCAATCAGGGCCTCCGCATCTCCCGCCTGGCGGCTGCGTTCGGCCATGTGTGAAGCAGCCACCGCTTGCAAATCATCGATGTCGTAAACAAAGATGCCCTCAAGCTGGTTGACCGCTGGATCCACATCGCGTGGTACGGCGATATCGATGAAAAACATGGGCCGATTGCGGCGCCGATGCATAAAGGTCTGGCAGTGTTCTCGGCGAAAGATGGGGTGCGGCGCGCCCGTCGAGCTGATCACGATGTCCGCCTCGCTTGCCGCCTCATAGAGTTGCTCAAACGGGATCACGCGGCCGTTGAAGGGCTCGGCAAGCAGACGTGCGCGCTCCTGGGTGCGGTTGGTTACCAGAATGGCTCCTGCTCCCTGTTGAACGAGGTGCCGTGCAGCCAGTTCGCTCATTTTCCCGGCGCCGACCAGGAAAACCGTGCGTCCGTTCAGCGATCCAAAAATCTTGCGTGCAAGTTCCACGGCCACCGAAGCGATGGAGACAGAATTGGAACCAATTTCAGTCTCAGTGCGAACCCGCTTGGCCGCGGCAAAAGCGCTCTGCAGTAAGTGCTCCAAATGAGCGCCAACGGTACCGCTGGCACGGGCAACCGAGAAAGCTTCCTTCACCTGGCCTAGAATTTGCGGCTCGCCCACGACCATCGAGTCCAGGCTTGCCGCGACACGGAAGAGATGGCGCACGGCGTCTTGATCGTGATGCTGGTAGATGTGGGGTGCAAGCAGCGCTGGATCGAGGCCGAATTGCCTGTGCAGAAATCCCGGCAGATCAGCCGTCTGCCCCTCGAGAGCCGCCAATATCTCCACCCGATTGCAGGTGGAGACGATCATGCACTCGGCGACCCCGGGCACGGCGGCCAGCGCGCGCGTAGTTTCCGGCAAGTCCTCCCGCGAGATCGCGATCCGCTCGCGCAGCTCGATAGGCGCGGTCTTGTGGTTGATGCCGATCAGCGCCAGGGTCATGGGGCACCGAACCTGTGGACGTGGCTAAACAGATTGGCGGCCCAAACTGCCAGCATGACGACAAATACGGCTCCGGACAGATACGCTGCCTTGCGGCCCCGCCATCCTGCCGTATACCGAAGAAAAAGCAGCAGAACATACACCGCCCACATGGCGAACGAAGCAATCACCTTGGGGTCAAGAAAATAGGCAGCCCCAAGGGGAGTCTCCTGGACCAGAACCGCACCAATGATCAGGCCCACCGTCATGCAAGGAAAACCGAAGAGGAGCATGGCATGCGCGATCCGCTCCAATGTGTCGAGCGGAGGCAGCCAGTCCAGAGGGGCCCACCATGAATCGTTCTTGGTCTGAATCTTGGCCTTCAGCCGGCGTTCCTGCACCAGGTACAGTACCGAAGCCAAAAGGCTGAAACCGAGCGCGGCATAGGCGGCCAGTAGCGCGGCGATGTGGGCAATCAGCCAGCTCGTCCTGACGCCCGCAGAAGGAAAGACGTAGTGCGCTAACCCCAGCGACGGCACGAAGACCAGAAAGAACGTGACCGGCAAAGCAAAGATTCCAAGCGAGATGGCGCCGTAGATCCACCAAACAAGGAAGAATAGACCGGCGATGGCCAAGCCCAGCAGCGATTCCGCCTCGCGCGCCCCGACCGGCACCCAGCGATGCGCTTGAGCCAGCATCTCAACCGCCGAAACGAAGTGGAAAAAGAAGGCGATACCCGCCAGATGCACGCACCAACTGCGCCAGCGGTCTACGCCATACAACACGGCCGGGAAAACGGCGACACTTGCCGCCGCGTAGAGAATCGCCGCCACTCGGAGCCAGAGAAGATGCATTCCGTTTTCAACCTTAAGGCCTTAAGCACCAGTATACTGTGATGCAAATCACCAAGTTGGCCCGGACGCATCATCGGTTAACTCACCCCGGAACAGAGCTATACGAGATTTCAGAGCACAGGCTGCAGGACGGCCAGGCCAGCCCGCGAAACCTGAACATCGTCCTCCGACTTGCCGCCACTGAAGGCGACAATCGCGTAGCCGGTTTTGACCCGTGCGACCACGCCACCCTGCCACCCGAACTCGCCCGTCATGGGCAGCCGTTTGGCCGTGCCGCTGTTCTCCAGTGTGTCCGCCATCTCCGCTGACTTGGCATACGCGATCCCGAGCAGATTGTTGCCCTTTTCCGTCGCGGAAGGAGCATCCTTCATGCGGCCGACAACCGCCATCTTCGAGGTCCACCCCTGGATGGTATCGCCCTGCGCGTACGAGACCACGGCAACCCCGGTGACGTTAAGCTCTGCGGCTTTTTTCTTCATAGCGGCCAAAGCGGCGTCGGCCAGCGCGTCGAATTTCTTAGCGTTGGGTGGCTTCGGACCGCCCGCTGCCTGGAGGTAACCATCGCCAGTGAAAAAGGCAAATGCGCCCAGAATTCCTATTACGAGCAGGCGTGTCTTCATATAGGTCGTCTCCGGTTGTGGATATTCTTATTGTGATTCGTGTACCGGAGAATTCTACTGCCGCAGGGTGCATGGCTCGCAGGGCATAGTGCGCCTTGTCGTCCCTGCAGCAGACTACAAGGCGCACTCGCACTCGGTAACGGACTCCCCTGCGGAGAACGGACTACTGTTTCGTCGCGATGTAGGTTGACGTGCGGTCCGTCTTCTTATTCGTATCGACGATGGTCATCTTCTTTCCATCGGCCGAAACGGTCATCGTTGAAACATCGACCACCTCGCCGCCCCGCTTGTCCGTCTCTTCAATGCTGCGCGCATTGATCTTCTTCAGGGAGACGGTGTCATAGCTGTAGGCTCCCTTGACCGGTGCGTCCGAACCATCGAGTTTTGCGGTGTAGGTTTCGCCGGTGGGTTCTGACATGGTGAGTTCATCACCATTCATCTTGTAGGTGGTGACGAGTCCGTTATCGCTCTGTTTCACCTTGTCGATCTTCCACTGACCCGAAGTTGCCTGCGCTCCTCCCGGCGCCACTCCTACGCGCGTCGCCGTAACCTCGGTAATCACCGGGTCACCGCCGCTCATGGGATGGGAAGTAACCTTGACCGTTAGCGTCTTGCCGTTGGCCGAGACGGTTCGCGTGGACTCCGAGTCGACGTTGCCGCCCTTTTTGGTAGTGATCGCGATGGTGTTAGCATCAACTTCCTTCACGCTGACGGTGTCATACGACTGGCCCGCCACAGCATGGTCCTGGCCGTCTGCCTGCGCGTCAAACTGCGGGTTGCATGTTGTGCAGTGATACCATCCCTGGCTGAGATAAAAGCCGATTGGCTTGGGCGAGATCTTCGACTGGTTCATGTTGACGCGCCAGGTTCCATCGAACGGGCTTTGCGCAAAAGACAATGCAGGAACCGACAACGCCGCCGCGAGGAACATCGCACACGCAACGGAACGCTCGACTTTCTTCATTTGAATTCTCCTCGGGGAATACTGGATTTTGGCGCTCTGGGCCGGATGGGGGGAAGCTGCCTGCAATCTGCGTCCTGGCTCGATGGCCGCATCGATTGTACATCCCCTGACTAGGTCGAGTCCCTTTCTTTTCGGGGCTTAAAGGCAACCGATTTTCGCCCTCGCCCAACCGCCGCGAGCCCCGCATCGGGACGCACGCGAAGATCGAGGGCATGAGGCTACCGCTTCCCCGTCCCGCCACGGTAGTCTTAAAGCCAACGTGACAACGCAACACATCCAGCCTCCGGCTCCGCCGTCCTCCCCATTGGGTGAGGAACCCACGGAGCTGACTGCGATAACGTCATCGCCCGAAAAAGCTCCCGCAGAGCTGACTCCGTTTATGCGGCAGTGGACCGCGGCCAAGCGCGAGAATCCCGATGCATTGCTTTTTTTCAGGATGGGGGACTTCTACGAGCTCTTTTACGACGATGCGGTCGTTGTGAGCCGCGAGCTGCAACTGACGCTGACGGCGCGGGATCGCGAGCGCAACCAGCCTATGTGTGGAGTTCCCTATCACGCGGTAGAAGGCTATCTGACGCGCTTGCTGCGCAAGGGCTATCGCATTGCCATCTGCGATCAGATGGAGGACCCGAAGCTCACCAAGAAGATCGTCAGGCGCGAGGTGACTCGTGTGCTTTCGCCGGGAACCGCGCTCGACGCGGCCCTCGGTCAGGAACAGAACAATTTTCTGGCGGCCTACTGTGAGGCAGCGCAAAAGGACGGAGGCGCGCTGTGCGCGGTCGCGCTACTGGATGTTTCAACGGGAGAGTTCAGGACGGCAGAGTTCCGTGGCCCGGCGGCGAGGCAACAGGCGATCGATGAAATTCTCCTCGCCGGGGCCAGCGAAGTGCTGCTTGCGGCAAGTGCTGAGCTGCCCGCGGCCCTCGATCGCATTCCGGCGCGAACACGCGTGGAGGACTGGGTCTGGACCCGGGATTTTGCGGTTCCGCTGGTAGAGCGCCAGATGAATGTGCGGTCGCTCGAAGGGTTCGGGCTGGTAGGCCATGAGTCCGCTGCCATTGCCGCAGGAGCCTTGGTCCATTATGTGCGCACGACACAAAAGAACGAGGCATTGCACATCGATTCGCTCAAGTTTCAGGAGCACTCGACCGCGCTGGAATTGGATCAGGTGACCGTGCGCAACCTGGAACTTGTAGAACCTCTCTTTGTGGGACAAGACCAACGGGCCACGCTCTTCCACACCCTCGACGCGTGCCAGACGCCCATGGGCAAGCGGTTGCTGCGAGCCACGATCCTGCGGCCGCTACTCGATGCTGCAATTCTCGAAGCCCGCTATGAATCCGTCGGGGAGGCGCACGGAGATTTGCTGAAGCGCGAAGAGGTGCGTCGCGCTTTTATCGGCATCCTCGACCTTGAACGTTTGCTGGCCCGCCTTTCTCTCGACTCCGCCGGACCACGCGATGTCCGTGC
Source organism: uncultured Acidobacteriaceae bacterium (assembly GCA_963800145.1). Taxonomy (GTDB): domain Bacteria; phylum Acidobacteriota; class Terriglobia; order Terriglobales; family Acidobacteriaceae; genus Telmatobacter. The sequence goes on from CAWCZX010000003.1 coordinate 3,172,655, forward strand.
CATGGCCGCGAGTCTGGCGCGTCTGCCCGGACTGAAGACTGCCCTCGAAGCCATGTCGTCGACCCTGTGGCGCGAGTTGACCCAACGCCTGGACGGTCTGGAAGATGTGACGGCACGAATTGCCACGACGCTTGTGCCGGAACCTCCGCTTACGCTGGTGGATGGCGGCGTAATCGCAACTGGGATCGACCCCGAGTTGGATGAATTGCGCACCATCTCAACGACGGGTCGACAACAGATTGCAGCGATTGAAGAGCGAGAGCGAGTTAGAACCGGGATAGGTTCGCTGAAAGTGCGGTATAACTCAGTATTTGGCTATTACATCGAGATAACTAAGACTAACCTGTCCATGGCTCCCCTTGACTACGAGCGCAAGCAGACACTCGTCAACGCAGAACGGTTTACCACGCCAGAGCTGAAGGAATATGAGCGAAAGATTCTGACTGCGCACGATCGCTCCATCGAAATTGAGAAGCGGATCTTTGCCGACCTGCGAAAGGCGGTTCTGGAGGCAACCGGGCGCATTCGACGCTCCTCGGCGGTAGTGGCCGAGGTCGATCTCCTGGCAAACTTTGCGCATCTGGCTGCCCTGCGCCGTTATGTGCGGCCTGCGCTCACCGAGGAACCGGTGCTCGAAGCCTTCGCAGCGCGTCATCCCGTCATCGAGCAGTGGATGGAAGATACTCGCGAGGGACGATTCATTGCCAACGACGTCTACCTCGACGCGGGCGACGCTGGCCCGAGTTTGTTGCTGATCACGGGCCCTAACATGGGCGGCAAGAGTACTTACCTTCGCCAAGCGGCGATGTTAGTCCTGATGGCCCAAATGGGCTGCTTTGTACCAGCGCAGAGCTTGCGACTCGGCCTGGTCGACCGTATTTACACGCGCATCGGAGCCAGCGATAATGTGGCGCGAGGCCGGTCGACCTTTATGGTCGAGATGACCGAGACTGCGACTATTCTCAACACCGCGACACGCCGCTCCCTGATTCTGCTGGATGAGATGGGCCGCGGCACGGCGACATTCGATGGCCTGAGTCTGGCGTGGGCGACCGTGGAGTATCTGCATGCGGAGACGGGCGCCCGCACATTGTTTGCCACGCACTATCATGAGTTGACCATACTGGCGGAGAAGCTGAAACGCGTGCGAAATTTGCGTGTAGGCGTGAAAGAGACTGCCGGTGGAATCGTTTTTCTGCATCATATCGAGCCGGGCGCAGCCAGCAAGAGTTACGGCATCGAAGTGGCGCGGCTGGCGGGCCTGCCATCGGCGGTGATCGACCGGGCCAAGCATGTGCTTCGCCAGCACGAGAAGCAGGAACGCCAGAGCGTTCAGGTTGAGACAGCTCCGGAGCCGGTGCAGTTGACGATTTTTACGCCTCTATCGCAACGCATCGTCGACCGCATTGAAGCGCTGGATGTGAATGCGCTCACTCCTATGCAGGCGTTGAATCTGCTGGAAGAGCTCCAACAGGAATTGAAGGAGAAGGGATGATGGCCTCAATCAGGAATCGGAATACAGTAGTCCGGAATCAAGGTGCGCAATGAGGATGAGTTTGCGCCAGGCAGCAGGAAGTCTCTTGGTGGTTGGACTCACGGGTACAGAATTGACCGGCCTGGAACGCGCATGGCTGCGGCTGGTGCGGCCGGGAGGAGTGATCCTCTTCAGGCGCAACATCGCTGATGCCACACAAACCCAGACGCTGCTGGAAGAGGCGACCGGATTGGGCGCGCGGCATAGTGTCCGTTGCGTGGATGTGGAAGGCGGCACGGTCAACCGGCTGCGCGATGCGCTGATGCCCTTACCCTCTGCGCAGGCTGTGGGTGCGGCCGTGCAGAGGACAAAGAAGGCTACTCTGGCACGCGAGCACGGAGAGCTGATTGCGCGCGCGGTGAAGGCATTCGGCTTCAACACAACGCTCGCGCCGGTGGTGGATCTGGCGCTTCCTGAATCTGCGGGAGTAATGGGTTCGCGTCCCCCGGGCGCGACTGCTCCAGAAGTAGTCCAGTATGCGCGCGCCTTTCTCGCGGGCCTTGCGGCACAAGGAGTCATTGGATGCGGAAAGCATTTTCCAGGACTTGGCGGCGCATCAAGCGATACGCATTTTGAAACGCCGGAAATTCATCGCACTTTTCAGCAGATTTGGGACGAAGACCTGGTTCCTTATCGTGAGCTGCACGCTGCGATGCCGATGGTGATGATGAATCACGCGGCCTACCCTCAGACTCCTGGCAAGAACATGCCCGCAAGCGCATCGCCATTCTGGGTCTCAACAGTACTGCGCAAGCGTATTGGCTATCGGGGGCTCATTCTCTCCGATGATCTTGAGATGGGTGGCATCTTGAAAGTTCTTCCGGTGGAAGAAGCTGCGCTTGCGGCGATCCGAGCAGGTTCTGACTTACTCTGCATTTGCCATAGCGCTGAGCTGATTCTGCGCACCTATGAGGCATTGATTACAGAAGGCGAAAGGTCGACTGCGTTTCTTAATTTGCTGATTGCGCGAGCGCGTGATACAGAGCGCAAGAGGGCTCGCTTATATGCGAGCGGTGCTGACCGCCTGCTGACCGCAAAACAATTTGAGAAATTAAGAGAACAGGTTGGCCGCTTAAACGGTAAGGTCCGCGTGAACTCCGTGGATGCGGACGCAGTAGAAGTGAGCCGGCGAGCGGTATCACCGGCGGAAACATCGTGAAAACGCGTGCGATGATCGTGGCCGGCGTCATGAGCGGAACCTCGGCCGACGGGATTGATGTGGCGCTTGTCCGAATCGCGCCGCGGCAACCGCGGATCGGCCCGGCCCGCCCCAGCATCACATTATTGGCGCATGAGGCTTTTCCTTACTCTCTCCCGCAGCGCCGCGCCATTCTGCAGGCGATGAATGCAACCGGAACTTCCACGGCTGAGCTGGCGCGCCTGCACTGGCGGCTGGGACTCGCCTACGCAGAGGCTGTCAACACGACGGTAAAACGGCATCGCGTTAAACTCGACTTGATTGGATCCCACGGACAGACTCTCTATCACCAGCCGCGCAAGACATCCTACCTGGGCTGGAATTTTGCCTGCACATGGCAAGCGGGCGAAGCCTCGATCATTGCGGCATCGACCGGCGTGCCCGTGATTTCGAATTTTCGTCCGGCAGACATGGTAGTCGGCGGTCAGGGAGCGCCGCTCGTTCCGCTTCTTGACTATGTGCTGTTTGCCGATCAGAAGCGTGGGCGCGTGCTGCAAAACATCGGTGGCATCGCAAACCTCACCGCGATCCCTGCAGGGGCCTCCGCCGACGCGGTCATCGCATTCGACACAGGCCCCGGCAACATGGTCATTGATGCGCTCGCGCAGCAACTCTTTGGCAAGTCGTATGACCGGAACGGATCCATTGCTGCACGCGGCACGGTGCTGCAACCAGTCCTCACGCAGTTGTCACGCGCTTCCTATTTCCGCCTGAAGCCACCACGCACCGCCGGTCGCGAGCAGTTTGGCCGTGAGTACGCAGTAAAGTTCCTTGACCTATGCGAGCAACACAGCGATAAGCCGGAAGATGCGCTAGCCACCGCAACGGCGTTCACCGCAGAAAGCATCTCGCAAAGTTACAGCCAATTCGTTCTTCCCAGGATGAAGAACCACGCCGTTGATTACATCGTCTCAGGAGGCGGCGCGCGAAACACCGCGCTGATGGCGATGCTCAATCAGCGTCTCGAGCCGATGGGCTGCGCGCTGGCCACCATCGAGGATTTCGGGATGCCCGCGCAGGCGAAGGAAGCCGCGGCATTTGCACTGCTCGCATGGCAGACCTGGCACCATTTGCCAGGCAACCTGCCCGCCGCCACCGGAGCAACTCGGCCCGCCATTCTCGGACAGGTGACCTATGCGTAGGCTGCTTGCTCTGGCAGCGCTCTTGATGCTCACCGGTTGCCGCTCTGCGCCGAGAGATCTGCAAACCGTAGTGTTTCTCATCGAGAGCAGTCCTGCAAATCTGGACCCGCGCATCGGGATCGATGCACAATCGCAGCGCATCGACGAACTTCTGTTCGATGGACTGGTAACGCGCAACGCCAGCTTTCAATTCAGCCCGGCGTTGGCCGAGAGCTGGGAGGCGCCCAATCCGCAGACGCTCATTTTTCATCTGCGGCGAGGTGTGCGATTTCATGATGGGCGCCCGCTTACCGCACGCGATGTCGCCTGGACAATCAACTCGCTTCGGGACGGGACGGTCATTTCACCCAAGGCCAACGCCTACGCATCTATCGACACCGTCGAAGCCACTGACCCGCAAACCGTGGTGTTTCATTTGAAGCACCCGGATAACTTCCTGCTGACAAATCTCTCGACGGGAGCGATGGGCATCGTTCCCGAGGGCAGTGGGCGAGAATTTTGGCGGCATCCCATCGGCACGGGGCCGTTTCAATTTGTGAGCCAGCAAATTGACCAGGATGTGATGATCGAGCGCAATCCGCTGAGTTGGACAATAATACCCAGGATTGCGCGTGTACGTTTTGCCGTGGTGCCCGATTCCATTACAGAGTCGCTCGAACTGGAGAAGGGCTCCGGTGATGTGGCTGTCAATTCGCTGCCCATGGACGCGCTTCCTGTCCTTGCCAGACGTTCAAATTTGCAACTGGAGGATACAGCCGGAACTGAAATTCAGTATCTCGCCTTCAATTTGCGTGACCCGCAACTCAAAGATGCGCGCGTGCGCCAGGCGATTGCCTGCGCCGTCAACCGACCGCTCATCATAAAGACGCTGCTGGGCGGCCATGCGCAACTTGCATCGAGTTTGTTGCCACCCAACCACTGGGCCTGGAGCGGCGCTGGACCGCTGTACGACTTTGATCCGGCAAGGGCCGACCATCTTCTTGATCAGGCCGGATACCCGCGCGGTCGCGACGGCATCCGTATGCACATCACGATGAAGACGAGTACATCGGAAGACGTGCGCCTGCTGGCGGCAGTATTGCAGCAGCAATTGGCCGTGGTGGGCATCGCTCTTGATTTGCGGAGCTATGAATTTGCCACATTCTATGCGGATGTCACGCGCGGGGCCTTCCAAATGTACTCCCTGCGATGGGTCGGCGGAAATGAGCAACCCGATATTTTCAGCTACTCGTTCTCTTCGAAGAGTTTTTCACCCAAGGGCGCAAACCGCGGCCACTATTCCAACCCGCGGATAGACGGTCTTCTCGACGACGCTGCGGCAAGTGGCGATAATGCAAGGCGGCGCGCGGACTACGCCGAGGCGCAGGGAATCCTGGCGCGCGACCTGCCTGCCATCAATCTTTGGTATATCGATACGGTGGTGGTGCACAACCGGCGCTTGACGCATGTGCTCCCCACACCATCGGGCAGCTATCGGTTTCTGGAAAACGCATATCTCGCGGAATGAAATCTTAAGATGAGCTGAACGTCTTGGCTTCTTCAGAATATTGGGTTCCTCGTCAAACGCCCGCATCTTTATCGTTAACTGCACTGTGGGACGGGCCCTCAACCTTTTGAGCGCCTGACTCGTCTACCGAAATAGATACGTAGGTATTCTGGATTCCCGCACAGTGCGCCCGGGAGATAGGAATTATGAAGAGAGAAAGACTGATCTGCGGCCACGCTCGAATCACCCAACTCGCCGTTTTGACCATGGTCGCGCTGACAGTGCCGATGCTGATGGCGCAGGCAGTTTCGCGCTTTGTGGGCACCGTTACCGCAATCAGCGGCGAAACCATGACTGTGAAAACTGACGACGGGAACGTGCGTCAGGTGACGGTTCCTTCAACCGCAGTTCTGAAGCGCGTCGAGCCGGGACAGAAGGATCTGAGTGCCGCCGCGACCATTCAACTCGGGGACCTGGAGACAGGCGACCGAGTGCTGGTGAAACTGAACACCGAAGCGACCGGCCAAATGCCTGAAGCTGCCCAGATCGTTACGATCAAGCGCGGAGACGTCGCCCAGAAACAGCAACAGGACCGTGAGGACTGGCAGTTGCACGGCGTCGGTGGACTGGTTAAGAGCATTGACCCCGCATCCAGCAACATTGTCCTGACGACCGGCGCCGGGCCAACGGCGAAAATGGTCACAGTGCATGTGACCAAGGCCACGGTACTCAAACGTTATGCACCGGCATCTGTCCGTTTCGATCTGGCGCAACCCGCACCAATGGGCGCGATCCAGGTGGGCGACCAGTTGCGCGCTCGCGGCACAAAAAATGCGGACGGCACGGAACTCGACGCAACCGAAGTGGTCTCAGGCAGCTTTCGCAATATTGCCGGAACGGTGACTTCTCTCGACCCTGCGAGTTCAACCTTGGTGGTCAAAGATCTAGCGACCAAGAAACAAGTCACCATCCACATCACTCTGGATGCGCAGATGCACAATCTTCCTGAGATGATGGCGCGCATGATTGCAGCGCGGTTGAAGGGCACCGTCGCCGCGCCGCCGGGTGGCGCGCCAGGCCCTGGCGCGGGACAACGCAGCGGGAACGGACCACCGGGCGGCGCCGGTTCTCCGGGCGCTCAGGCAGGCGGCAGTGGACGTTGGGCCGGCGCTGGCCGCGGGCAGTCGGGAGGCGATATGCAGCAGGTCCTGAACCGAGCCCCCGTGATTCAGTTCGCTGACCTCAAAAAGGGTGAGGCAGTCATGCTGGTATCCACCGCAGACGCCGGGGACGTCACCGCCATCACGCTTCTGACAGGCGTGGAACCCTTGCTCGAAGCCCCCGAGGCCAGCAAGAACCTGCTCTCGAACTGGAGCATGGGATCGGGCGGCGGCGGAGGGGAAGCGGAAGCTCAGTAGGCACATACGACACCGAATAAGAAATCAGTGAGGAAGAAGTGTATTTGCAAGTTCGTTGCTTTGTTCGCTTTGCAATTGTGTTGATCCTTGGGTTGGCGATAGTCGCCGCGCATGCTCAAACTGAGGCTCCGCCGGCGACGGCTACCTTGCACGGCCACGTGACTGACCCGTCGGGCGCCTTGATTCCCGGGGCGAAGGTCACCGTTACCACTCCGGCAGCTAGTGCTGTCGCCAGCGCGACCGCCGACGCGAGCGGCACCTTTGAAGTACGAGGCCTGGCACCCGGCAGCTACATCGTGACGGTTGATTATGCCGGGTTTGCCTCTTTTCAATCGCAGCCACTCACCCTCGCGGCCGGTCAGGTCAAGCGGGTCGATGTTGCCATGGCCATCCAGGTAGAACAGCAAAATGTGGTGGTCACCGATGAGTCTCCCAGCGTGAATGTGGAGGCCGCTGGAAATGCCAACGCAATCGTGATCAAAGGTAAGGATCTGGATGCACTTTCCGACGATCCGGATGAACTTTCCAACGAGCTGACGGCGCTGGCAGGCCCCTCGGCAGGTCCCAACGGCGGGCAGATTTATATCGACGGATTCACCGGCGGGCAATTGCCCCCGAAATCAGCCATTCGCGAGATTCGCATCAACCAGAACCCATTTTCAGCCGAATTTGACCGGCTTGGATACGGCCGCATCGAGATCCTTACCAAACCCGGCACAGACAAGCTGCACGGGCAGGTCTTCTTAATGGGCAACGACAGCGCCTTCAACACGGGCGACCCGTTCGTGCAAAATATTCCTCCCTACAATCGTTTCCAATACAACGCAACCGTAAGCGGATCTTTGAGCAAGACCGCCTCCTTCTTTCTAAGCGTAGAGCAGCGCGATAACCACGACGAGCAGGTCTACGATTTTCAGCCCGCATTCGCCCCCAGCTGCGACTTCGGGTATGGCGTGTATCTCAGCGCAACGGGACAATGTTCGGGTTCAGAGGCCAATCCTCACAATCACATCAATGTTTCGCCGCGGATCGATCTGCAACTCGGACAATCGAATACCCTCACGCTTCGATATCAGTTCTATTACGACGCGGAGTCGGGTGACATCAACGCCACAGACTTGCCCTCCCAGTCGGTCAGTTCACGCTCCACGGAGCACACCATCCAGTTGAGCGATGCGCAAATCGTCAATGACCATATGGTGAATGAAACGCGCCTGGAATACCGGCGGGCTCTCAGTTCGAATGCGCCGACGAGTACAGATCCCACCATTTCGGTAAGCGGGAATTTCACCGCCGGCGGCACCGCAAGCGAGACCTCGCACGATCACCAGGACCACTTGGAGTTGCAGAACTTTACCACCATGAGCATCCGCAACCATGCCATCAAATTTGGCGCATGGCTGCGCGACAACCGGGACGCGAACACTTCGTACACCGATCGCAACGGCTCGCTGGTCTTCACCCAAAGCGGCTATGTAGATGCCCTGACCAAACTCGCCAACGGCCAGAATCTCAACTCCGTGGGCAGTGCCAGCAACCCGCAGGGCGGCGATCTTGTTAAATTGACTGTCTCCGCGGGGCAAGCCGCTTATGTCGCCAACGTTTTCGACGGCGCTTTGTTCGTTCAAGATGACTGGAAGCTGAAGCCACGCCTGACCCTTTCCGGTGGAATTCGCTGGGAGGCGCAAAACCATATTGCCGATCACAATGACTGGGCGCCGCGCGTGGCGATGGCTTATGCGCTGGATGCACACGGAAACAAGGCGGCAAAGACGGTGCTGCGCGCGGGCTATGGCATCTTCTACGATCGTGTCCAAATTGCGAACGTACTTGCCGCCACCGAGCAGAGCGCAAACTCCGGCCAGGTCCAGGTAACCACGTCATCGCCGTCTTGTCTGAACGCAACCAGCCTCACCAACATTGATTTTTCAGGATGTCTCCCGCCGCAGCCATACGTGGCGGGGCCGCTTAGCACAACGGTGCAGATCGCGCCTCATTTCCATGCGCCCTACACACATCAACTCGGCGCCAGCCTCGAGCGCCAGGTGACCAAGACCACGACCGCTACCTTTACTTACCTGCACTCGTTTGGCGTGCACCAGGTGGTGACGCGTGATTCGAACGCTTACGTTCCCGGAACCTATGTATACGGCAGCCCCACACTCACCGGCGTGCGGCCCAACCCGTCCCTGGGCATCATCGACGAGTACTATCCTGAGGCGGTTTACAAGCAGAATCAGGTGATCGCCAACATCAACACTCGCATCTCGCCGAAGTTAAGCGTCTTCGGCTTCTACACTCTCTCCTTTGCGAACAGCGACGGTGCAGGCGGAACGGTCTCCAACGCGTACAACTTGAACCAGGATTACGGCCGTGCGAGCTTTGTCTCGCGAAACATGGTCTTTCTGATGGGCAACTACACAGGCCCCTGGGCTTTGCGGTTCAACCCCTTCATCGTTGCCCGCTCTGGACGGCCATATAACGTAGTCTCTGGCAAGGATCTGACCGGCGATAACTTTCTAAACGACCGCCCGGCCTATGCCGATTCATCGCTGTGCGCGACAGATTCTCCGCAATACGTGCAAACCAGCGAGTTCGGCTGTCTTGATGCACAGCCTGTCGCAGGCGAAGACCTTCTGCCCATCAACATTGGCAACAGTCCGGCCTCGGTCGCCGTGAATCTGCGTCTCAGCCGCTCCTTTGGCCTGGGCCCGAGGCTTGAAGGCACTGGCCAGAGCGGGCCGCCGAACGGTGGACCTGGCGGTGGCCCCGGTGGTGGTGGCCGAGGCGGCGGCCCTGGTGGCGGATTTGGTCCTGGCGGGTTCGGAGGAGGCGGAGGCGGCCCGCGCGGCATGTTTGGCCCGCAGGGCAGCGGCCGCCGGTACAGCTTGACGTTTAGCGCTCAGGCACTCAACTTGTTCAACAACGTTAACTACGGCACGCCTACAGGGACGATTCAGTCTTCGCCGATCTTTGACTCAACCGGCACGAATGTAATCGGATACGGGCCGGGTGCGCTCTTCGGCCACTCAAGAGCACTCGCGGGCCAAATGTTTTCCCAGGGCGCGGCCTCGCGTCGTGTTTTCTTCCAGGCCGTCTTGTCGTTTTAAGCAAAACCAGGCATTCCGACGGCCGGGACAGACGATTCCGGCCTTACAGGTTGACGACAATGTTTTCGTTTTGAGAGGGCACGACTTAGTCGTGCCGAAAATGCTCCAAATCAATCAGAGCTTTAGCCCGTGAGCGATTGCTTAATGGGATTGTCGACGGAGCGAAGACCGGGACAATCGTTCCGGCCTCTCGCTTCAGCGCCTTCATTTGGCGGCTGAAACAATCGCTGTCTGGGGCGCAACCGCAAAAGCATCTGTAAGTGAAATGACGCGTATCTGCGCTTTGAGCGTATCCAGGGTGGAAGTCCCTTTGGCTGTAAGCTCTCGCGTTTCGCCTGGCAGCAGGTTGAAATAGTTGTCCGATACCTGCACCTCCAAGTCGCCGAAAGAGACATACACGCTGCGCGCCAATACCGGCGACGTGATGCGGATTTTGTAGATGCCGTTCCCCCCGGTCGTTTCAACGGAGAGCCTGGCCGGCTTGAGGTGCACTTCTTTTGTCGGCGCCAGGTAGGTCAGATTGCGCGAAATCTCTGTCCCTCCATCGGTCAATTCGGCAACGACGAAAACGTGCGATGTATCAGCCGCGCCTGCCTGCGTCAATTTCACAAGAGGCCAATCAAGATAGACCTTGCTCGCAAGGGGATCTACGTCGACCTGTTGCGACTCCTCGAGAAGCACCTTGCCGTCGAAATCCATGAGTCGTACATGGAGTGTGGCTGGTTGTGCCGGGGTCTTATCCGAGACGATGTAAACCTTAAGTGAGCCTTCCTCTACATGCGGCGAAACGAGAATCGGAGCATAGAAGCGGCGCGCGTAGTATTGCAGTGCCTTCCATCGCCCGTAGTAGTCAATCGATGACCACGATGCAACAGGCCAGCAGTCATTCAACTGCCAGAAGATGGAGCCCATGGTCTCGGGGCGGCTACGGCGGAAATGCTCTGCGCCGATCTTGATGCCTTCCGCCTGCAACACCTGGCTCACGTAAAGGAAGCTCGCAAAATCCTTCGGCTCGGGATAGTCCCTAAGCAGATAGTCGTGGATGATCGAATTGCCTTCGTCGTTCTTCTGGTGCGCAAGCATCACCGGCGTAAAGATATTGACCCGATCTTCAGGCTGCGTGAATGCTTCAATGGTCTTCATCTCCGGAAACGACTGGAACCCATATTCCGTCACAAAGCGCCCGTGATGCGTCTCGTAGGTAGAGAACGGCACTCGTCCGTGCCACACATCCCAGATGTGCGTGTCGCCGCTCTGATAGTGGTCGCTGAGTTCTTCATAATCGGCGCTCGGTGAACTGGGCCAATAAGGGATCTCCGGTTCAAGGCGCGCGACCACGCGGTTGAGAATGCCACTGAACTCGGTGAGATAGTCCTGCCACATCTGGTACTTCACGTCCAGTGGCAGCTTTTCACGATCACCCCAGTTGAGCGCCTCCTCGGTTTCGTTGTTGCCGCTCCAGATGACGATGCTCGGATGATTGCGCAGACGGCGCACCTGGTCGTCGGCTTCCGCTTCAATGTTTTGTTTGAAGGCGTAGGTGCCTGGCTGCCAGTCATTGCCAAACATAAAGTCCTGCCAGACCATAATCCCGAGTTCGTCACATATCTGGTAAAACTCATCCGTCTCGTAATAGCCGCCGCCCCAGTGACGAATCATGTTCATATTGGCATCGCGCGCAGATTGCAGAATGCGCCGGTAGTCGGCGGTTGTCACGCGATTCGGAAAGCTGTCGAAAGGGATCACATCGGCCCCCTTGGCAAAAACGGGGATGCCATTCACGACCAACTCAAATGACCGGCCCCACTTATCAAGTTCGCGGCGCAGAACAATAGAGCGCAGACCGGTTTTGATTTTGCGTTCATCGCTGATCGCTTTGTCCGGGCCCACTTGCGCGGTGAACTCGTAGAGCGCCTGATCGCCGTACCCCGCCGGATACCAGAGCTTCGGCTTTCGAACCTCGATGGGAATATCTATCACATTTTGGCCGGCATGCAGGATGGCGTTCGATGACAAATTCTCTGCCTTGCCGTTGTCGGAATACTGCACGGAGATTCTCGCCGGTCCAGCGCTCGATGCTTCGACCTCAACCTCCGCGTCGAGATGCGCGACTTCCCTGCTGACGTCACGCTGGCGGATGGCGAATCCGGCGATGCGCACATTGTCCCATGCTTCGATTCGCACCGGACGCCATATGCCGCTGGTGACAAACTTCGGACCCCAATCCCACCCGTACTCAAATGCTGCTTTGCGAATGTAAGTCTTTTCTGCGGTCTTTGTCCGCGGTTGCCATGGATCGGTGGCGGCAACTTGTGCTGCGGCCTTGATTGGCGACGGAAAGACGACTCGCAGCAGATTCGAGCCTGGATGCAGATTGGCTTTCAGGGGCACACGCCAGGTGCGAAAACTGTTGTCCGCATTCAGCACCTGCGCGCCATTCACATAAACTTGCGCCACTGCGTCCAGTCCGTCGAAGACAAGATCGACGTTGGCGCGAGCGAGCAACTCCGGAGTCACATCGAAGTTCAGCCGATACTCCCAACTCTCGTTCTCAATCCACTGCAGCCGGGATTCGTTATCGCGGTAGAAAGGATCGGGGATTTGCTTATTGGCGAGCAGGTCGAGGTGCACATCGCCGGGGACTGTTGCTGGCAACCAACCATTGTCGTCTGTGCCGCCCCCTGTAGGGACTTGGCGAAACTGCCAGCCATGATCAAGAACGACCACTGCGTTCTCAGCATGCTTGGACTGCGCCTCTCCCTGGATGCTGCCCACACCGCCGACTGCTCCAACCAAGGCATATACGATGACTGCGGCAATTGCTTTTCGCATTGCGCTTCTCCTAAGGTCTTTCGTGCAGATAGCTTCACCACACGAAAAGGCATTTTGGAAATTTCGCTGATAAGGTTATCACGCTGAAGTCTGCATGGATGGTGGGCGTCGACCTTCGCGCCGCGGTCTCAGCCGTCATCGCGCGAGCAAGGACCGGTAAAAGGCCTCCCACTCATCTGCGCGTGCATTCATGTTGAAGCTGGTTGTAATGCGTCGGCGTGCGGCACGCCCTTGCGCCCGTCGCGCTTCAACCGGCATGCGCATCAGGGCCAGCATTGCCGCCGCGAGCGCGGCGGGATGTTGGGCGGGGATCAGCGTGCCGGTATCATCCACCAGTTCGCGAACGCCTCCAACATCCGTTGCGACTATAGGTTTCTCCATCGCCATCGCCTCGCCTAAAACCAGCGGCATCCCTTCCCACGCCGAGGCAAGAGCAAACGCATCGGCAGCGTCCAGCAAGGCAGGCATGTCGCGCCGCAGACCGAGCCATTGAACGTTTTCCATCGTGCCGTGCTTCCCCGCAAAGGAGAAGTGACTCATCGGCTTCAAACCATCATCGATTGCTTCCCCCGCGATCCAAAGCTGTGCTTGCGGAATTGAACGACGCACTGCTTCAAACGCCTGCAGCAGATTCGGAAAGTCCTTGGCAGGCGCGACACGCCCAGCAGCAATCCAAATAAAATCGTCTCCTGCACCGAGTTGGCTTCGTGTGATAGCCCGGCGCTCTGGATCGGGTGCAAATTCGGCGGCGTCGATGGCATTGGTCAGGACCGTGCATTTGCGCTGCGGCACCGCTTTCAGTCGAATGTAGCGCCGGGCTGCAACCTCGCTCACCGCAGTCGTGCGAAGACTGAGAAAATCCGTGAAGCGATAGCTGAGCATTCGGGGCCAACGGCCTTCATACACATTGTGAATTGTGGAGAGGACTGCGGGTGCCGAGCCGGTCAGCCGTAGCAGGCGCGCGGCCATATTAGCCGGATAGGTATGGCTGTGGACAAGGTCGGGCCGGAAGGCGCGAAGAGAACGGCGCGCACGCTCGAGGCCCGCGAGTGCGCTGAATGGTGCCTTGTGCATGTTCAGGTAGACGACGTTAAGGTCTGTCGGCCATTGTTCCTGCTGGCGTTCTTGCAACACAACAAGGAGCACGGAATGTCCACGTGCAGCCATGCGCTCGGCCAGCGCGACAGTTTGCTTCTCCGCTCCGCCCATCCCCAGCGAGGTGAGCATGTAGGCGATTCGCATGGACTCCGTTGACCCACCTCAAGAGATTTCCACCGGCAAAGGTTAAAGCGCGTCGCTCCTCGCTCCTTTCGAGAAAAACCCGGACAGAGCGAGATACCCAGTCATGCCGCATCGAACAAGAATCGCGCCTGAGGTCACTCTCCGGCTTTCGGTTTAACCCACCGCTTGATCAGCGTATCCACCGCCAAACTTCCCGGCCCGAGAATCAGTATGAGCAGTGCCGCAAACCAATACGTGTAGGGAGTGGCGTTGTAAAAGTCGCTGGGGTTGGAAAGGATGTGTGAAAAGTTGACGCGATCGTCCGGCACGCTCAAGTAGGCCATCGTCATGTTCACAAAAAGCACCAGCGACGTCAGTCGCGACGCGATCCCGAGCGCGAAAAGGATGCCACCGACTAATTCGACCAGCGCGACACACAAAGCGGTCATGTGGGGAGCCGGAAGGCTAAGGCTGGTGAAGAAATTCGTCACTTTTTCGAGATGAGTCAGCTTGCCCCAGCCATCTTGCGCGAATTGCCATCCCCAATAAAGACGAATAGCCAGAAGCAACGAACTTTGCAGTCGCTTCAGCACCAAGACGCATCGGTCGTACGCGGAACCTAAGAGATCGACGAACTTCTTCATTCTTGCTTTCCTAGCGTTGTCTTCTTAATCCTTGATAAGCGATTCCAGATCGGGTGCGCAGATCCAGCCCAGTTCGGCCCAGTTGCCAAACCATTGCTGAACAAGCTGCAGACGGCGCTGCGAGGGAATGCGCGATCCGACAAAACCGGTCTCAAGTGCGTCGGCCAGCGCCAGGCCTTGCCGAATAGCCGCAAGAGTGAGGAACTCTTCGCGTTTGAGCCGCAGATAGAATACTGAGAAATCCACACGATGCGCGGCGAGCCAGGTGGGTCGGCGGCGCAGGCGAGGCAACTTTGCCGGGGCTGGATCAGCCTCGTCGTCCAACTGAACACCCGCTTCGCTGGTCTGGCGCTTGTCGCGCTGATGCAGCCCCAGGACAAGGTCGTCTGCCGGATAACTGAGCGCGATCAGTTGCAAATGCGGCTGCAGGGCCAGGCGCGAACCCGCATCGAGCGTAGCAATCTGGTCAAGGGTAAGCGGCGTGCGCTCGGCACTGTCAAAAGTTTCGATGAATGCCCACTCGATTCGAGCCACGTCAAGCGCCAGGCGATGACGGCGGCCGGCGACCAACGGATTCGCGGTCAGCCAGTCAGCAAGTTTCGAGCCCAGATTGCGCAGCGAGAACGAGCGACTGGGATGCGCGGTCAGATACGCAATAGACAAAGCCTCAAAAGCACGCGTCCCGATTACGGCACGCAGTCCCGGAAAGTCTTCGGCGAATGCACCCAGCACGCGAAACCAGTACTGCCGATTGTAGATTTCCAGCCGTTCAAACGCGCTAAGCCGGCTGTTTGGTGCGATAAATGACTCGGCCACCGCAGTCATTCGGCGGCCGTCGGGTCCTGTGGCGCGCATATTCTCATCCGCAGTCAGCGGCTGCATTACGGCTGCTGCCATTTCACGCTGCAGATCGGCGAGACTCAAGCTGGGCGCATTCATTTCACCACCTCAGCCAGTTCTCCTTCGTGACGATGAAGGAAGCGCTCCGCCTTCTTTGCTTCGGCGTGGACCTCTTCGAAACTCGGGATATGGTCATCCCACTCGAGCAAAGTGGGTGTGGGTCCGCAGCGCTCAATGGCCCGCGCGTAAAGCTGCCATACCGGATCGATGACCGGATGATCGTGGGTGTCGAGAATGTACTTCTCATAGCGCGAGTGCCCGGCAATATGAATCTGCGCCACGCGATGCGCAGGCACCGCATTCACATAGTCCATCGGCTCGAATTCGTGATTCACAGAGGAAACATAAATGTTGTTCACGTCGAGCAGAATGCCGCAGTCGGCGCGCTCCACCACTTCGGTCAAGAACTCCCACTCGGTCATCTGCGAACCGGTAAAGGCCGCGTAACTACTCACATTTTCGACCGCTACCGGGATCTCAAGAAAATCTTGCACCATGCGAACGCGTTCGACAGTCCGCTCGACTGCCTCCCATGTATAAGGCAGCGGCAGCAGGTCGTGCGTATACGTTCCGTCCACGCTGCCCCAGCAAAGGTGATCGCTCAGCCACGGAGTATTTGTCCTCCGGACAAGCTGCTTCAGACGGCGCAAGTGTTCGGGGTCAGGCGCCGTCACTGACCCGAAGTACATCGAGACGCCGTGCTGCACGACGCGATAGCGTTCAAGAATCTGATCCAGCATGGCCAGAGGACGGCCTGCATCGATCATGAAATTCTCAGAGATGATCTCGAACCAGTCCACGACCGGCTTGCGCGAAAAAATATGCTGGTAGTGCGGAATCCGAAGGCCGATTCCGACACCGTGGTCTTGAAACGCGTTGAAGCGATTTCCTGGCATAAGAGGGGGATCAGGGATCAAGGCCCAGAAATCTGATGTCCGAACCTAAGAGAAGTGGACCGGCGGAAGATCGCTAAACAGCTGCCATCCGCCGATCCGGATTTTGGTTAGACGAACTTGGGCATCTTGGAGCCATCGGTTGCGCAGCCGCCTTTGCCCTTGCAGCTGTTCTTGCCCTTGCAGCCGTTGTCGCTCGACTTGCAGCCGCCCTGCCCCTTGCAGTCGTTCTTGCCTTTACAGGAGTGCTTGGTCGTTTGGGCGTTGTTGGTATAGCGTAAACCGGCTTTGGCCGCCTTCACTGAAGGGCCGTTCGCCGAGGCCGTCGTGGCCGCGTGAGCAGCGATGGTGGTTCCACCAATCAGCCCGGAGAGAGCAGCCGTCAGCAGCATTGCATTGAATTGGTTCTTCATGTGATTAGACCTCGCTTGGGGTTGGGGCGGAAGGGGTCCGCCGGTTGCGACGACGCAGGACCGACTTGGATGGTCAATCCCGCACTTTCCGTGTCACGCACAGTAGGAGTGCCCGCACGGCCCAAAGGTTACAAGGAAAGGGGGGCGACTGAAAATGAATTTCTTTGCCCTTCCCCTCCTTTGGGATGAACGCACCAGGGCCGGGGATGGATTGGCGCCCTGCCCGTGCGGTACCCTGTTTGTGCCGGAGCCCTCGGCGCTGAGGCGCCGGGCTCGGGGGGTCCCTTGGAAACTTCCAGAGGAATGCGTGTTTTAGGTTTTGGCAGCCTGCTCGCGGCGGTGCTGCAAAGCATCTGCGCTGCGATTCTGACGGTCAGCGGTATTCGTGTGGCGATTGGCCTCACCGCCCTGGCTGCCGGGGCCATTTATGGGCCCGTGGTGCGATTTCACCAGGACGCCATCCGTATCCCCATGCTGATCCTGGCAAGCGCGGGTGCGGTTATCAATCTATTGGTGCTGGCCTGGATCTGGCGATTGCGGGCGCAACCCTCGGCGCAATGGCGTCGCCGCGAAATCAGCGCGAAAGAACGGCGCTCCGAGCGTCTCCAAGTGACACTCGCGTTAGCCACGCTCCTCCTCGTGGTCATTGAGGTCTGCACCCACGCCGTCTTGTCCAACCGCGCACGCCAGCAACAGCCCGCTCCTGCGGCGATTCGCCAGGCCGCATCGATGGATAAACAGGGCTGAGTTCCCTTCCCGCTTCCCGTAATCGAGCAGCGATCAGCGCCTGGTTGCAAAGGAGAAGATTCATCATGGATTCCTCGGCCCCCGAGATTGATCCGGCAATTTCCGAGTTTTACCAGGCGACCGCCGAGGAAAGCCGGCTTCAGCATGGCGCATTTCAGCTGGAAGGCCTGCGAACCAGGGAACTGATCCAGCGCCATATCCCCGACCCGCCAGCTGTGGTGTTTGACGTTGGAGGTGCGGCCGGGGCCTATGCTCTCTGGCTTGCGGCAGCTGGATACTCCGTTCACCTGATCGACCCGGTCGAGCTTCACGTTCACCAGGCCCAGCAGCGCAGCTCTGGCAACGCAAGACCCCTCGCATCGTGCCAATTAGGGGATGCACGGAAACTGGCCTTCGCGAACGAGAGCGCGGAAATCGCTTTGCTGCTTGGCCCGCTCTATCATTTGCCCCTCGCCGAGGAGCGTGCCCGCGCTCTGGCCGAGGCCGCCCGAGTGCTGAGGCCCGGCGGCATCTTGTTTGCTGCCGCAATTTCACGATGGGCATCCGTTCTGGATGGCATGGCCCGCGATCTCTTCGAAGACCCCGCATTCCTGGCGATTGTCGAGCAGGATGTGAAGGATGGCCAGCACCGCAACGTCGCGGGGCGCTTGGACTACTTTACAACCGCGTATTTCCATCGTCCCGAAGACCTGCGCGCCGAGGTGACCGACAGCGGTCTCGAGATAATGGGACTGTACGGAATCGAAGGGCCAGGGTGGATTCTGCCCGACATTGCCGAGCGTCTTGCCGACCTTGGGCGGAGAGAGAATCTGCTTCGCGCCGCGCGCTTCCTTGAATCGGAGCCATCCATGGTGGCCGCAAGTGCACACATGCTTGCCGTGGCGCGGAAGCCGAGGTAAAGCAGGTCGCTACCTTAGTTCCTCATCCAGGCGGGCATGCAGCCGCTGGCTGAAGCCGGTGGGCAATTCAAAGACGCGATGATCTGCCACAAGGACAACCACGTTGCGTGTCGAATCGAGAACGGCGGAGCAGATTTCGCAGGTATCCAAATGCCTGTCGATATCGGCGCGCAGGACCGCATCCACATCCCCATCGATGTAGGCCGAGATGTGCTGCCACACGTGTTTGCAGTCAATCCTCATGCGCGCCCTCCAAACCATCCCTTGCGTTTGGGCGCAAACCCTTTCAATTGCGGAGCCAGTTCCCGCTGCAGCAAAGCCCGTGCCCGGTGCAGCCGAACCTTGACCGCCCCCTCGCTGATGCCAAGGGCCGTCGCTGTCTCGCGGATATCCATTTCTTCGATGTCCCTGAGGAGCACAATGTTACGGTAAATCTCAGGAAGATCGTCGATGGCCTTGCGCAGGATCGCGCCCAACTCCTTGCGTTCAAGTGCCTCAGCAGGGATTTCATGCCAGCTCGTCAGGATGGCCGGTGTGTAGTCGCCAGTCTGCTCGTCGGTACCCGCTTCGAGGGAGTCTTCCCGACGTGATCCCATCTTCCGCAAGCGGCCCAAACCCTCATTGCGCGCAATCGACAGCACCCATGTCCGGAATTGCGAGTCGCCCCGGAAAAGATGGAGGTTGGTGTAGGCCTTGATCGCGGTTTCCTGTGCTGCGTCCTCAGCTTCTGCCTCGTTTTTTAGAAGCGAGTAGAGCAGAAAATAGACGGGTCGCTCACAGGGATGGATAAGCGAATGAAAAAGATGCTTTTCGCCGGCAAGGATGCGGCGGATGCAATCAGCCTCGAATTCGGGATTGAATGCCGTCATCGATCTGGGCGGGTCCGGCGCAATATCCTCCGCGACAATATACCAATCAACAACTATAACCCGGTCAAGCATGGGGCGACGCCCGCACTATAGCGCGAACGGCTTTTTACATAGCAGCATAAGTTTTTCTTTCTAAATAGAATCCTTATAGGCTAAAGTCATAATGGGTTGTACAATCACCACGAGGAGACCCATGGCCGGAGATATTCAACTTACGTGCAGCGATTGCGGGCAGGACTTCACCTTCACCGCTGCTGATCAGGCGTTCTTTCAGGAACGCGGTTATTCGACCCCAAAGCGTTGCAAGCCTTGCCGTATGGCAAAGAAGAATGACCAAGGGGGGGGAGGCTCCGGCTACCGTTCAGCTCCAGCACAGGGAACACCTGTGATCTGCTCGGGATGCGGCCAGCCCACAACAGTGCCTTTTGAACCGCGCGGCGACCGGCCCGTATTTTGCCGGGATTGCTACCAGGCGCGCAAGGGCAGTGGCGGCGCCGGCGGGGGAAGCTCGCGCGGACGCGGACGCTACTAAGCTTCAGCGGGTCCGGTGTTCCATCAAGCGGCGGACCCGCAGTCCAATCAGGCAATATTAGTCGCGGCTCAATGCAACGTTCGATTTGGCACCGATTGCCTTTCGCGTGTCTTGGGGGCTGATTCTCCGCCTGTAACCTTTGTCACTTATGAAGCGCCTTCACCGCATCATCCTCTTCTCAGCCTTAATGTGCCTGGCAGCGCCTGCGTCAGCCGGGCCGCAGGTTGCACCTCCCGCCCAGGAATGCACGCTGCGAATTCATGTGGACGGGCTGCGCAACTCCATCGGCGTGGTGGGTACTGCGATCTATACCTCAGCGGAGGGCTGGCCGGAAGATATAGGCAAGTCTTTCCGTCATGGTCCCACACCCATCGCTCAAGGCGAACGCAAGGCCACGGTGGTGTGGGAGAATCTTCCGCCTGGCGACTATGGCGTGGTTGCCATTCACGACGAAAACAAGAACCATAAGCTTGACAGAAATATGTTCGGCTGGCCCAAAGAAGGTTTTGGCTTTGCCAACAACCCCCACGTAGGCTTCTCTGCCCCGGGCTTCAGGCAAGCCATCGTCCACGTGGCCTGCCCCATCACGGAAACGTCGATCCACATTATCTACAAGTAATGATACCTACCGCCTCTTTGCTGGTTTGGCAGCCGGCTTTTTGGCGGTCTTCCCTGCGGACTTTGATCCCTTGTGCACAGCAGCCGGCTTGCTCTTGGTCGGCGCGTGCTTTGTGGTTGACGCCTTCGAGGCATGATTCGAAGCTGGTTTCTTGGACGACGACTTGGACGCAGTCTTAGCAGAAGTTTTTGCCGGTTGCTTGATCACAGCTTTTGCGGGAACTCTTTACCGGCGCCTTGGCTGTTGGCTTGGCAACGTGAGCGCTCTTCGACGGCACTGGCGCGGGTGACTTCTTGGGCGGAGGCGCAGAGACCGGTTTCGAGTTGACCGTCGCAGCCTTTGCGGTCCCTTTCTTGGATGAGATCTTCGGCTCCTCCTTCGGTTTGGCCGCTAGTTGAGTCTTATCGGCCCCGGTCGATTTCTTCCCCGACGGCGCGGGATTATGCTTCGCCGGATTTCCCTCAAGTGCCGCCACGGTGTTCTTAGACGGCTTCTGTGCTGCTTGCTTCTTCCCTGCTTTAATCGGCTCCGGTTCAGCCTCCTCTGCTTCTTCTTCCTCAGCCTCGCCTTCCTCCGCAAGGTCGGGCTCGAGATCGCGCTTCGGGATCACAATCCCGAGATCGATTTCTTCATCTTCTCCGCCAATATCGTCGAGGTCTTCTTCCTCATCCAGATCTTCCTCTTCATCCTCATCGTCGTACGAGCGCTCCTTGACCTTGGCCTCCGCACCGCGCTTGGCCCGTGACCGCTTGATAGTGACCTGGGGTGGCGGGGCGGGTGGCGAGTGCGGCTCAAGGAATGCACGAGTCTCTTCCGGCGTGGTGAGCCGTCCATCAATCAACTCCAGAAAGACCTGGTGAACAATGTTCGGATACGTGGCCAGTTCCGGAGTAATGCGCATCTCCTGCATCAATACATGGGGAATGCGCTGGCGGGCCTCTGGCCAGACTTTGAGGAATTGCTCGTAGCGCTCTTTAACATTGGCTGCGTTGCTCGTAAATCCAAGCCATAGAACCGCTTCCGGATCATAACTCGTGAATAGCTTGAAGGTTGCCGAAGGGGTCTGATTCTCCTTCGCGAGCAGGACTTTTTGAAACCCCGCCGCCAGTGAATCCAGGCTGTTCCACTCCTCCACAAATCCCGGGCGGAGCATGAGCTTTTTCAGAGCAGACAGATCCTTTGAGGAGAGCTTCGCGGTCAGCAATTGCATCTGCGCCGCGGACATGTCCGGATGAACGCCCTGCATTTGTAATTGAACCGCCAGATCATGCAGCGTCTTCAGCTTCTCGTCATCGGCTTTGGCCGCGGTCCATGCGGGATACAGGACCTTCATCCACCCCTCTGCCTCGAGTGCCTGCAGGACTTTCAAACCATCGTCTTCATGACCAATCTGCTCAAGTTCCTGGCTCTGCGCATGTGCCGAGAGGAATTCGATGACTCCCTCTTCGCGGGCATTGTCATAGCGGGTTTGCGTGCGCGGATCGAGATCCCAGCCCAGCCGTGCGCGATACCGTGTTGCGCGAATCATCAAGGAAGGCTCTTCGAGAAAACCGTAGTTCGACACCAGGCGAAGAGTCCGGGCCTCAATGTCCGCCGCGCCATTCAGAGGATCCATCAGCAGTCCAAACGACCCCTCGTTGAGCGAGATGGCCATCGCGTTGACGGTAAAATCCCGGCGGCGAAGATCTTCCTGAATGGAGGCAGCGTGGAAGACCGGCTTGCCCGGCTTTGGGTATTCGGTGCGATGGGTACTGATCACGTCCACCCTAACCGTGCCGGGAAAACAGAGGTAGAGGGACCGGGACGACTCGTCCTCGCCCCAAACTTTGCCGCCCAGTTTTTCGACCGGTTTCTTAAGCTTGAGGGCATTTCCGTGCACTGCAACTTCCAGATCGCGGACGGCATGCCCGCTGGTCAAATCACGAACCGCATCTCCGGTGAGGAAGAGAATCATTTCCGCTTCGCGGGCGGCCTCACGCAATTGTCGGAGAGCGTTTTGCTGATCGGCCGAGAGTCGGCTCTCGAGAAGATAAATGTAGTCGGGCATTCCGTCCCCTGCTTCCGCTCCTCTGACCGAGGCCAAATACCTGACAGTGTTATGCTTAGGGCACAACACGGCAGAGGTTGCAAACCAGTACATTAACACAACAGGCTACGGTTGGCTAGGCCCTTCTGCACCGTTAAAGTTGCTTTTGCCTGTCCGTCCCGCCTGCTCCGTGCGACAATCCAAAGCGATGGCATCCCTTCGTAAACCTGTGATTGTGCGTAAGTTCTCAAGGGACTGGGTGGCGGGTTACGCGGGTGCCGGATTCGGTCAGGACATGGCGGCTCTGGAGATCCTCGATCAGACTGGAAGGGTGCTGACGATCGGGTGGGACGCAGTGAAATGGGTCTGCTTTGTGCGCGAACTTTCTGTCACTTCCGCTGACCAGTCCAACCCCGAGCGTTTGCTGCACAAGCGGTTTTCCGTCCGCCCTCGGACGGCTGGGTTGTGGCTGCGGCTCACCCTGACCGACGGGGATGAGTTGGAAGGTTTGGTGGCCAATGACCGTAGCCTGGTCGAGGGTGCCGGCCTGATGCTGACGCCTCCCGATACCCGCTCGAATACCCAACGGATCTATGTGCCGAAGAAGGCGATTCAGACGCTTGAAGTTGTCGGCCTGATCGGCACCGGTTCCCGCCGGCGGGGCGCCTCGATCGCGCCACCCGAGCCGCAGCCCGAGCTCTTCCCCAACGAGGGTGAGTAGGTGCCGATTGAAGGCGGTCAAGCGCGGTCCGGTACAATTTCAACGATGAAGCTAGGCGAGTTGGCAATCCGGCTGGGCGCGGAACTGCGCGGAGACGCTAAGGTCGAAATATCAGGTGTCAAAGGAATTGAAGAGGCCGGCCCGGCCGAAATCACGTTCGTAGCCAATCCCCGCTATTCGGGCCTGGCGAAAACCACAAAGGCAGCGGCTGTCCTTGTCGATCCGGATTTCCCCGAAATTCCCTCCCCAACCCTGCGCATCAAGAACCCTTACCACGCCTTCTCGCGTGCGTTGGGCATGTTTTATCAGCCGCCAACCTATGCTCCCGGTATCCATCGCACTGCGGACATCGACCCGACCGCGCAGATTGGCGAAAACGCGCACATCGGAGCCTACGTTGTCATCGGTCCCGGGGTCAAACTCGGTCCCTATGCCACTTTGTTGCCTCACGTAGTCCTCTACCCGGGGGTTACAGCCGGCAGCCATCTGTTTGCCCATGCGCACGCGGTGGTGCGCGAAGGCTGCATCCTGGGCGATCACGTAACGCTTGAGAACGGGGCAATTGTCGGTGCCGACGGTTTCGGTTTTTCGAAGAACGACACCGGCGAGTGGGAAAAAATTCCCCAATCCGGCCCCGTCCGGCTCGGCGACCGGGTAGACGTTCAGGCCAACGCCTGTATCGATCGCGCGACCGTAGGCGTCACCGAAATTGGAAGCGGAACAAAGGTCGATAACCTCGTTCAGGTTGGCCACGGCTCGCGTGTTGGAAACGACTCCCTGCTCTGTGCGCAGGTCGGCTTGGCGGGCTCCTCGGTCATCGGCAACAACGTCATTCTGGCCGGGCAGGCGGGTGTTGCCGGGCATTGCAGCCTGGGAGACGGCGTGATCCTGACCGCGCAGTCGGCTGTATCGCACGACGTTCCGCCCGGCAAGATGATCTCCGGCTCACCCGGGTTCGACAACCGTATCTGGCTGCGGGCCGTCGCAATCTTTCAGCGGCTGCCGGAGTTGATGAAACGGTTGGATCGTGTGGAAAAGAACATCGCCGCCCGTGATGCGCACGCAAACATACCGAAGAGCGACGAGGGCGAGGAATGAAATTGCCCGCGCTGCGTTGGACGGCAATTCTGCTGCCGTTGCTCGCGCTGCTCTCCGCCTGCCACTCCCCCCACATCGATGTCACAGTGGAGAACCGAACGGGAGCACCGATCGAACTGCTCGAAGTGGATTATCCGAGCGCCAGCTTCGGAGCTGACACTCTCGCTGCGGGTGCCGACTATCACTACCGCATTCAGGTGCGCCTCAGCGGACCGGTCAAAGTGCAGTACACCGAGACCGCAAGCCACCAGGTCCGGCAGATGACCGGACCGGATATCTTCGAACGGCAGGAGGGCCGCCTTGTGATTGAGCTCTTGCCTGGAGGCAAGGCACAGTTTCATCCCGAATTGACCGCGAAGCGCTAGTGTTCTGCCACCGAAGTTCGCCTCATAACTGCTGTTATCCTCAGCGGAGTCCCGAGGCGGAGCTCCTCGCGGCGACATTGTTCTTGATAAATCTCAACATCCTCCGCGGGCAATAACTGATCTTCTGCGTAATTCCGTCCGATAAGCTGAGCGGGAGCGAGTGTGTGCGCAAGGTCCAAACCTGAGAACGGTCGACGCATTTCGCGCTGGATGCGGACCCATGAATTTGCGTTGCGGCTGGGCGGCTGCTTCCTCGCCGTCGCCTTCGCTGCAGGATTCGTGGCCACCCTGGAAAGTAGACAAAGCCTGCCCCTTCTGCTCTGGATTGCGAACGGGGTTCTGCTCGGCTTTATCTTGCTTGCTCCGCGATGGCGATGGCCCGCCTATTTGGCTGTGGGGCTTGCCGCGCAGTTTGCAGCCACCTCAGCAGTCAATGGACATTGGAAGCTGAACTTTTTTCTTTCAACGCTCAACATCCTTGAGGTCACGGTCAGCGCTCTCCTTCTTCGAAGACGATCCACCACGCTCCCGCAATTCACCTCCAAGGATTATCAACTGCGGTTTTTTCTCTTCGCCATGGTTGCCGGGCCGGTTACGGCGGGCTTGGTATTTACGCCTTTCGCCGCCTTCTTTTTCCATGGCAATGTCGGGGCCTGTTTTCTTGACTGGGTCATTGGAGACGGCCTGGGAACCGCCGTGGCCGCCCCGGCGTGCGTGGCCGTTTTGCGGACCCACCTGCGAGGCGCAAAGAAGGTTCCACATGATTGGTTCTATCCGAGCCTGCTCGCCTTGATTACAGTTGTGGCTTTCTCTCAGAGCCGCGTCCTGGCGCTGTTTCTGGTTTATCCTCTGCTCGTGCTGGTCTTGCTGCGCCTGGGCATGGCGTCGGCGGCGTTCGGCGCCCTGTTCGTTTCTGTTGCAGGCGCCTCATTCACTGCTCTCGGACGTGGACCTCTTCTCATCTTCAGATCACTTGCACCCGCGGAACCCCTCGTTCTGTTGCAGATCTACATCGTTGCTGCCATGTTCATGCTCTACAGCATTTCTGTCGTTTTGGATCGCAAAAAAGCGATCGAACAACGGCTTAGGAAAATCGTCGCCCTGCACAAGCTGGTCACAGAAAACTCGCGCGACGCGATCCTGATTATTAGCTCGCTGGGTTATCCCCGCTTTGCTTCTCCTGCGCTCGAAAGAATCACTGGATGGAGTTCCGAAGAGACGAGACACCTGGGATTCAAGGAAATGATCCATCCGGAAGATGCACTGAGGGTGCAGCTGGCGGTGAAGGAACTGCGTCCTGGCGAAGGTGTCATCATTGAGCATCGCATCCGGAAAAAGGGCGGGAGCTACATCTGGGTGGAAGGAAGCATACGCGCATTCGTTGACCCGGTAAGCGGCATCCACTCGGGCGCGATGGCGATCATCCGCGATATATCCGCGCGCAAAGAGGCCGAGGAGAAACTGCAGGAGGCCTATCGCGTTTTGGAAACACTGGCCATGACGGATCCACTGACTTTGCTGGCAAACCGTCGCCGGCTCGACCAGTACCTGGGCAACGAATGGCGCCGCGGCATGCGTGATCGTAAGCCGCTTTCCATCCTTCTCATGGATGTCGACCACTTCAAGTCATACAACGATACTTATGGGCATCTTCGCGGAGACAGTTGCCTCAAGCAGATTTCCGCCGCCGCGAGGAACGTGGTGAATCGGCCGGGCGATCTCGTCGCTCGGTTTGGCGGCGAAGAGTTTGCCATCGTGCTGCCCGACACGCCAAACAGCGGCGCGATGGCAGTGGCCGCGCAGATATGTGCGGCTTTGCGCCGTCGCAAGTTGATTCACAGCGGCCAACCCGCTTGGATACCTGACTGTCTCGGTCGGGTGCGCTACCATGACTCCCGCCCGGGGACAGCACTCCTCCGTACTCATTCAGATGGCGGACGATGCGATGTACGCAGCGAAGCGTAACGGGCGCAACCGCATCTGCAACGCCAATGCGGCGGTAGTAGAGAGAGTGCTTTCTCGCGCTGGCTAGTTCGCTCCTCAGCGCACCATGCTTTGGAAGAGCGAAGACTTGAGCAGGCTGTCAAATCCGGTGTCGGTGGTGGCGAAATGCACTGAAAGCTGGCCCGCACTGGAAGAGATATCGGTTGCGGCGAGAGCCGCTTTCTCATCATCCGAGCCACTCATTTTGCGATAGAGCACGGCTGCATTCAGTAACGAAGAAACAGTTGCCGCTGCAAACGAGTCGCCAGTTGAGATGGTCAGGTCAAACTTGACTCCATGCTGAAAGTCCATCCCGTACCAGGAGTCCTGCAGGCGTTTGCGCACCGAATCGAAATCTGCAACTGATCCAGCTTCACCCAGGATCTGTTTCATCATCGTCTGGGTGCCCTTCTGATCAAGAATGCTCCAAAGGGGCGAGTAATCGATGGACTTCATCGCGTCCATCATCGGTCCATTGGTCAACATGCTCGGCGCAAGTCCGTCGCGCACATCCAGGGCCTGCTTTACGGCCTCAGTGCTGCCAAACACCATGGTGGAGGGGTCCACGAAGCACAGCACCATGCCGGTCCGTCCCATGGGATAGATGCGGTTGGTACGAACCAGCGTGGGGCGCACCTTCTGTTTGCGCATATTGGCCAGAAGATCATCAACCGAGAACTGACCCTGTGCGATACCGACGGTGTCCAGCTGATCGGTCGACCCCTTTTCGCGGAAGAGCGCAAAAGCCAAGTCATCCACATCGTGATTGTCATTTATGCCGGATTTGCGCAGGGCGTCGTCGAACTGCTTCAAATCGGGGGGCATGACGCGATCGCGCAGCGCCATCGCCGTGTCGGAATTCTGCATGGCGCGGTAGTCAATCACAACCAGTTGCTGCAGGTCGTGCGGAATGGCCGCTCGCGCGTCTCCCGACAGCTGCGCAGCATAAGCCGGCAGCACGAGGCTCAGAAATGTCCCTGCAATAAAAAGTCCAACAAGTCTTCTCAACAAATCATCCTCCGGGAATGTGGTTATCGCTTAAGCGGTTTGTATGCCATACTGCCAACCGCCTTTTCGGCCGTTGCGGCTACACCCAGGAATCGGCCCGCTGGAGTTGCCGACATAAATCTGGGCTTGTCAGGCTCGAGCATCCAACCCGCGGCAAAACTGCTTGCCGCATGCGCTCACAGATCGCCGCATTTTTCCCATTTCTGCATATTTATTCTACTCCGCGGCAAGATTCGAAGCAGTTCATCGCGTCTACCTCGCGCGGGTACTATTGTTCCGGCCACGCAAGCGGAGCAGCGAGCCGCTGCTCCAGAATCTTGGTCTGAGAATCGAACCCAATTAATTGACGCATCCACTCGCTTTCCCGCTCACAGGCGGCTTCAGGAACAAGGCCAATCACTTCCCCTTCAACCAATGCTGCTTTGTGGCGGAGTGCAAGCCGCGAAACGGCGCTGTAGACCTGCGAGATCGGGGTCGCTTCAAAGTCCGTAATGTTCATCGAAAGCTGGGCGCGTCCATGAGCCAGCAGGCCCATGGCTTTCACTCCCTTTAACCCGCCGGAAGCCGCGCGAATCTCGCGAGCGATGGCGCGCACCAGGGCGACATCCGTCGAGTCGAAGTAGAGGTTATAGGTGACAAGGAACTTCCGCGCCCCCACGGCACAGGCTCCGGCCGTGGGATGAAGCCCCGGACCGCCGAGATCGGGGCGGCGAGCCGCTTCCTTGCGAACCGAATCGCGAAGCCCCTCGAACTGCCCTCGACGCACGTCTTCCAGGTTGGCCCGGTCGGGCCGCGCGGCAGCGGCTTCATAAAAATAAATTGGAACGCCAAAGCGCCGCCAGATTTCGAGGCCCGCCTGGCGTGCCAGCATGACGCACTGCTCCAGCTTGACTCCAATGATGGGCACAAAGGGAATCACGTCTGCCGCTCCGATACGCGGGTGAATCCCTTCCTGGCGCGTGAGGTCGATTAACTCCGCCGCCTTCCCGGCTCCCCGCACGGCCGACTCGACAACGCCGGAAGGGCTTCCGGCGATCGTGACCACCGAGCGGTTGTGATCACCATCCATCGTCCAGTCCAGCAGATGCACTCCGTCCATACGCATCGCGGCCACAATGGCCTCGACCCGGCGCACGTCTCTACCTTCAGAGAAGTTGGGAACGCATTCGACTAACTGGTCTTTCATGCTATTTCCAGAATGTGTATCCAACCTGTACCTGGATGCTGGCGTTAACGCCTGGGTTGTGATCTCCCAAAGAGGCCGAGGAGATGTGGACGGCGTTGACCCCGAGATCAATTGATCGCTTAGGACGTGTGAAGAAGTGAATACCAACGCCGCCCTGGGGTGAGAAGTTGAAGACCGACGTGCCGCCGGGTGTGCCGTGAGGCACAAGTACATCGGGAGGAAATTTGTGCGTGGTATAAACCAGGCCGCCGGCTGCTTGAAACCAAGGCTGAATTCGCCGCGAATGGGTAAGGAAGTTCCAGCGGAAGATGACCGGCGTGAGGCTCAGGCCGGTATAGGTCCCGCCACCAATGGGACTGGTGTAGGTCACACCGTCATAGACGAAAGTCTGATCGTGCGGTGCCGGGGTGTAAGCCTGCCAAAGCGGCATGATGTTTCCGCCAAGCTCGAACTGTCCGGTAAGAATGCCCGCGTGCAACACAGGGGACAGCGGCTTGGCCAATTGAAAGCCGCCCCAAAAGAATTTGAAATCGGAACGGTCGCCCACCCCGGTGCCCCAGTTGACAAAGGGACCATATTCCCAGCTTCTGGCCTGGCGAACCTGTGCCACGGGGTTTGCTCCCTGACTATCGGGAACCTGGGCGCCAACTGTTGCTGCCACGGCGAAAATCAAAAAAAAGAGCTTAGCGGGTCCCGTCAACGTTCTCCCCTTCTGCGACGCATTGGTTCAAGGTTCCACAAAAAGGCCGCCACATCCGGGCGGCCTCTTCTCGTGCCCGATTCGATGCTGGATCAGCCGGCGACCTGCTCCATCTGCTCGGCGTCCATGTCGAAATTCGAATAGACGTTTTGAGTGTCGTCGAAGTCTTCCAGCGCTTCGAGCAGCCGGATCATCTGATTGGCTGCAGTGCCTTCGAGCTTCGTATAGGTGGAGGCGATCATGGTCACTTCGTTCATCACGGTGGCAATGCCCGCAGCCTTGACTGCCTTGAGAACACCTTCATAGGCGCCTGGGTCCGTAATAATTTCCCAGTTCTCGCCTTCATCGCTCAAATCTTCTCCGCCATGCTCGAGCACGATGTCCATCAACTTTTCTTCGGTGGCCGCGGATTTTTCTACGGCGATCAAACCCTTTTTCGAGAACATGAACCGGACCGACCCTGTTTCGCCGAGATTGCCGCCATTTTTCGAAAACGCATGCCGGATCTCGCTTACCGTGCGGTTTCGGTTGTCGGTGAGCACTTCCACGATGATGGCCACACCGCCGGGGCCGTAGCCCTCGAACGTGATCTCCTCGTAGTTGACGCCCTCCAACTCGCCCGTGCCGCGCTGGATGGCCCGCTTGATGTTTTCCGCGGGCATGTTCTCTGCTTTGGCTGCTAGAACCGCGGTTCGCAGGCGGGGATTGCCGTCGGGGTCACCGCCGCCACTTTTGGCAGAAATGGTGATTTCCCTGATCAGGCGGGTGAATATCTTGCCGCGCTTGGCATCCAGCGCGCCCTTCTTGTGCTTGATTGTGGCCCATTTCGAATGGCCGGACATGGAAACCTCAGTGATCGTGAAGATGTCGGCGCAGACCTGCGCCCGACCCTGTGAGTATATCACTGGGGAGCCTTATTAACCGGGACCAGCACCAGGCGGACAGGGTGAGGCTCGGCAACCTCGGACAGAGTCGACTTTCGCTCTCGTGACCCAAAAAGGCGACAATGGTGGAGTGAACAGGCCGACCGCCGATCCGGGGCTGATGGGCCCGTCATCTGAGCCCCCGCATTCAATCCATCGCACCTCCCGTCGCAGGTTTCTCCGCGACGCCTCGCTCGCTTCCGCAACCATGCTGCTTCCTGGAAAGGATTTCGCCAATGGGCGATCAAAAACCGTGGAATCGCAGGCGTCCGGCAATGCGGCCGATTACCGCATAGAGATCGCCGAAATCGATTGGGAACTGGGGCCCCGAAAGAAGGTTCGCACCGCCTCTTATAACGGCCAAATTCCGGGCCAGCTCCTGCGTCTGACAGAAGGCAAGCCAGTCACGATTGACATCGTAAACAAGCTTCGACGTCCTGAGATCGTCCACTGGCACGGCCAGTGGATCCCCGTCGATGTGGATGGCGCGATGGAAGAAGGTTCGCCCATGATCGCCCCCGGGGCGGGGACGCGGATCACCTTCACGCCCAGGCCGACCGGCCTTCACTGGTACCACACTCATGCTCCCGCTCATCGGGACTTGAATCGCGGCCTCTACAGCGGCCAATTCGGCCCTCTGCTTGTGGAACCGCGCGTGAACCCGGCTCCGTACGACCAGGAATGCTTTCTTGCTCTGCACGACTGGGATCCGTATTTTGTGGTCAGTGATGACGGCTCGGAGATGGTGAACTATGCCGCCTCTTCCATCAACGGGCGCATGCTTGGCCACAATGATCCAATCGCGGTAAAGGAAGGCCAGCGGGTACTCTTCCATGTCGTGAATGCCAGCGCCACCCAAGCGCACTGGCTGGTGCTGCCCGGTCACACGTTCCAGGTGATCGCACTCGATGGCCGTCCAGTCGCGACGCAGGCCAAGGTTGATGCATTGCGTATGGGCCCGGCCGAAAGAATCAGCGCCGTGGTGAGCATGGATGCACCCGGTGTCTGGATCATGGGCGAGGCCCGCGCCGGTTTTCGCAACGCGGGAATGGGCGTCATCCTCGAATACGCAGGTAAGTCAGGAAAGCCGCAGTGGACTCCGCCGTCTAAACTGCAATGGGATTATCGTGCGTTTGGCGATGCGGTGCCTGTGTCCCACAAGCCTGACATCACGGTTCCACTGGTATTTACCTCTCGCTTCCAGGGCCACGGCGCACTCGATCGCTGGATGATCAATGGCAAATCGTTTCCGGACACCGATCCGGTGATCTTGAGAGCGGGACAACGCCACAGGCTGGTCTTCGACAACCGAAGTTCTGACGACCACCCCTTGCACCTTCACCGGCACGCCTTCGAACTGGTTTCAATTCGCGGCGCCGCGACCAGCGGCGTCGAAAAAGATGTGGTGATTGTTGAAGCGGGAACTGTAGTGGAAGCCGACTTGATCGCCAACAACCCCGGTGACACGCTCTTCCATTGTCATCAACAGGACCATATGGACTCGGGCTTCATGACCCTGTTTCGCTACGCGTAGCAGTTTCGTTCCACAAATGCAGCTTCATTCCACAACATGTTTTTTCCCGCTGATTTAAAGTTTCACTTAGCTCAACAAAATCCTCAAAGGAGCACGCTTGAAAACCGTTTCCCTTGTCTTGCTTTTGATGGGCGTTGGCCTTGGCGTGGCTCGCGCTCAGGGCAACTACGAGATTCAGGTGTATGGCGCGGACACCGTGCCTCCGCGTAGCACGATGGTTGAATTGCACTCGAATTTTACGGCCGATGGCCAGCGCTATTTCGTCGACGGCGCGGCCCCCACCAATCACGCTGAGCACGAGACCGTCGAAATTACGCAGGGTCTAACCAAGTGGTCCGAGGTAGGTTTCTACATCTTTACCAGCGAGCAGAGCGGCACGGGCGTGCAGTGGGTGGGCGACCACATTCGCCCCCGCGTGCGCGTGCCTGAGAGCTGGCGCTGGCCCGTGGGGGTAAGCCTTTCAACCGAAATCGGCTATCAGCGCGCTTTCTTCTCGGCAGACACCTGGACCTGGGAGATCCGGCCCATCGTCGACAAGCAGGCGGGTCGTTGGTACTGGGCCATCAACCCTGCGCTCGAACGCACCTGGCATGGTCCCGATGTGAACCTCGGCATCGGTTTTTCCCCCGCGGCCAAAATCAGCTACGACTTTACCAAGGTCATCAGCGGAGGTCTGGAGTACTACGCCGACTACGGCAGCATCACCAACATCGCAAGCCTGCATAACCAGCAGCAGCAATTCTTCCCTGCCGTCGATTTGAACGTGTCTCCCAAGTGGGAGATCAATTTCGGCGTAGGCATCGGGCCCACAGCGGCCACGGATCACTGGATCATCAAAGGCATCCTCGGCCGCCGCTTCGATTGGGGGCACACGAGTCAGTAATCCAATGAATGGCCGCCGTTGCCCCGACGCAGGACTCAGAGAAAGCGAGCCTTTCTAAAGCTGGTCGCCGCCGCCATCGAACCCTCCGCCATCGTCGAAGCCGCTATTGTCATCGAACCCCGAACCCGCATCCGTGCCGGAGTTGTCGTAGCCCGACGAATCGCCAAAATTCCCGGAGTTATCGTTGCCATCGAGTTCATTGCGGTCGTCGCCCGTAGTGTTGTAGCTGGCATCCGTGAGTTGCGCGCCACCCTGTTGGTCGCCCGACTCGTGGAAGTGCTGCTCAGTGGCGCCGTGCTCGAATCCACCGTGTTCCGCTCCATGGGCTCCGGGCTCATCGTAGTAGTTGTTGACCACGGTCTCTTCGACCGGCCGTTCGAAACCGCCGCCGCCCATCCCGAATCCGCCCATCCCCATGCCCGGCGAGCCCCAGCCGTAACCGGAATGCCCGCCCAAGCCGTGGAGAACCGCTTCCACGCCTTCGAAAGCCAGTGCTCCGGCGGCTACGCCCGCAGCGGTCTGCATTGCGCCCTGCAAGAAGCTGGGCTGGCCGCTTGGAACCGGAACATACTGCCCTCCCTGGTACCCAGGCTGCGGATACTGCGGCGGCGCGGGCTGCGCATATTGAGCATTCACGGGCTGGTACGGGGGTGGAGGCGCAGGTTCAGGGTCGCGATGGCCCAGCAAGCTGCCCAGAAAGCTGGTGGCGTGGGCAGGTTGCCGCACCTGTTGCACTTGCTGCTGTAGTTGAGCAACCTGGGCTTTCGCCTGATCGAGCGCAATATTCTGCACGAGAACCGTCTGAGCGAGCATGTAGAGCGCATCGGGGTTCCGGCCAAGCGTCCGATTCAGCAACGCTTCAGCATCAGGGTCTTTTTCCTGCAATTGAGTCTGGTTTACGCGCTCGACAAGCGAGTTAAGAAGCTGTTCTTCCTGGGGAGTCACCTGGTTAACCTCCAGCGGATTTGGGGAACGCACCGCCTCTCAGGAATGAGACGCGAATGCGACGCCAAAGTTGCCCCGCCGAATGTCAGTACGCAAGCACTCCAAATACGGTTCCCGCCCGGTTCAGAACCGCCTCACGCTACCAGATCAAACGCGCAAATTTGCTTCCTTCCGCACCGTCGGAAGTAGATCGCCTCTCTTTCGCCGTAGGAATTAAAGCCGGTACCGGCACTTCCGCGTCTTTCCGCCGTATTTCCGCATGCCACAGTCAAGTGGCACATCGACGATCTCAATGAACTCTGCACCCGTCAGTTCAAGGCTCCGTCGCGAAGCCAAGTTTTCCGGGTCGCAGGTAATCCACAAGGGATCGAGGCCGAGCCGGCGCGCGAAAGGCAAAAGCAGAGTCACAGAACGAGCTGCATAGCGGTGTCCACGATATTCCTCGTGCACGCTATAGCCAATGTGGCCTGCATATCGTTCAATATGCGCTGTCGATGCGACACGCAAATTGATAGCGCCCGCTTCCTTTCCGCAAGCGGCTGAGATCATCCGAAAATAATAGGTCGGCACTTTGTGGTAGGGGTGCTGCGCAAACTCGGAGAATTCGAGTTGAACTTCGCCGTCGCACAAATCGAGCGCGACGACCATCTCGAGCGGATCATTCATCCCGGATTTGCATCTCCGATTCGACGATCGCCTCGCCTGCTACCCCACCAGTTCAAACGCCCGAATTGCTTCCTTCCGCACCGTAAGCCGTTCGATCAGATCTGCGCGCACTTCGTAGCCGCGACCCGGCGTGTCTGGAATCGCAATCTCACCTTCGGGCGTCACCGTCACTTCCGGCTCGATAATGTCTTCACGCCAATAGCGGGCCGACGCGGACACGTCGCCTGGCAGCGTAAAGTTCTCCAGCGAAGAGAGCGCAATGTTGTGCGCGCGCCCGATGCCCGACTCCAGCATGCCGCCGCACCACACCGGAATGCCGCGCTCCAGCGTCGCATTGTGCACTGCGATGGCTTCGGAGAATCCGCCCACGCGTCCCAGCTTGATATTGATGATCTTGCAGGACTCCATCGCAATCGCCGCCAGCGCGTCGCGACGGTTGCGGATGGATTCGTCAAGGCAGATTGGCGTGCTCAGCCGATTCTGCAGCATCGAGTGATAGTAGAAATCGTCGGCCCACAGCGGCTGTTCAATCATCACCAGGTCAAAGGCGTCGAAGCTCACCAGGTGGTCGGCATCGCGAAGGCGATACGCCGAGTTGGCATCGCAACTCAACGCGATCCCCGGCCAGCGGCTGCGCACCTTCTCAAAGACTTCCACATCCCAGCCTGGTTTGCATTTCAGCTTGATCCGCTGATACCCGGCGGCGAGTTCTTTTTCAATGATGGCGAGAAGCTCCGGAATTGAAGACTGGATGCCCAGCGAAACCCCGCAGGCGATCGTCTCGCGCACCCCGCCGAGAAGCTGTGCAAGCGATACGCCTTCACGCTGTGCTTCCAGGTCCCAGATTGCGTTTTCAAGCGTGGCCTTGGCCATCGGATTGCCGCGAACCTGGTGAAAGATGCGCGGGCACTCGCCGCCGTGCTCCGGCGACTCGTTGGCCAGCATCGGGCCCAGTTCGTTCACCAGAACCTGCCAGGCCGTGTCAGTTGATTCGCCGGAGAAGAACGGGTGTTCCCCTGCGGTGCACTCGCCCCAGCCCGTCAGGCCCTCTGAGCGGATCTCCGCCAACAGAATTCTGCGATCGCGCGTGACACCGAAGCTGGTTTCAAAGGGGCGGACGAGGGGAAGATGTAATTCGCGAAGAATGATTCCATCAATTTTCATAAATTCCGGGTTCCTCGGTAGGTGACCATATGCAATGCAGAGAAGTTGCTTCAATCAAGTGCGTTGACTGATTCTGTTCTGTGCTCAAGGCAACTCCGTCTGGGGGAGGGAACCCAGCTCGAAGATTCCATTTCCGTCCGCGTCCCGGACGAATCCGAGAACGGCCAGACCCTGGGAAAAAGCCTGTTGAAACTTGCGTCGGTTCTCCAACTGAACGGCAAGGGCTCGCACCCGGCCCGCCTCTGAAGCTTTCCATTCGTAAATGGAAGACGGGACCAGAATACGTTCCTCAATCTTAAGTGCGGCTCTTGGGCGGCCTTCAAGAATTGCCATCAAACGCGGCGAGTCAAGGTTCCACTCGGCCACCAACCGGTCCGTCGGTAGCCCACCTTGTAGTCGAGATGAGGATACACCATAAAAATCGATGTAGTACCGCCTTGCAATCGCGCCGAGCTTGTGGATATTTAGATGCGCGTTCTTGATTTCGAGTGGATCGAAGGTCCATTCCATCAGCCGGATGTTGCGTGAAAGCGCTTCACGTCGCTGTTCCAGTTTGAGTTGCGCGCCAAGGCCGAGGTTGCGATAAGAATCGCGCACGGCCAGCATGTGGGAGTGCAAATAAGATCGCGGCTCGCCGTCCCCGGTTTTCACTCCAGGCAAAGACATGGCGAAGCCGACCATCGATTCCGGGTGCCCACTGGGAGATGCGCCCGGCAGGTCCGTGTCGAAAGCGCCGATCACCTGGCCTCCGATTTTCTGGCCCACCAGAAATGCCTTGCGCGGGATCACGTCGCTATCGTCATAACCCCATGTCTCCAGTTGGAGCTGAACGCAAGCCTCCAATTCATCCAACCCCTCGCAGTTGCGAATCAGGATCATGGCTGCTGCTCCGGTCGGCCCGTTCGAATCACGGCAGGCGCGGAATTCAGTTTCCGCTTAGCCCGAGCCCAGAGCGCTTCAAGTTCGTCGGGAGAGAGCTGTTCAAGCGGCTTTGGCGATGCCTTTTCCATTTCGCTGAAACGCTGACGGAAGCGCAGATTGCACCCGCGCAAGGCCATCTCAGCATCTACGCCCAGGTGACGCCCGAGGTTTACCACCGTAAAAAGCAGGTCGCCCAGTTCGGCTTCCACAGCGGGTTTCCGCTCCGGATCTTCTGAGACCGCTTCCGTTTCCAGTTCCCTGGTCTCCTCTGCGATCTTGGGGAGCAGATCGCGCCAATCGGGCCAGTCGAATCCTGACTTGGCGGCTTTAGAGCCAAGCTTGGCCGCTTCTGCCAGCGCCGGCATGGCCCGCTGAACCGAATCCAATCGCGAGGGCGCCTGAGATGCTTCAGGGTTCACGGGTGCCCTCGGCGCTTTCTCGGCAGATTTGATCTCTTCCCAATTGCGCAGAACAGCAGCCGATGAACCCTCCACCGCCGCATCCACGTTGGCCTGGTTACCGGCTGCGCGCGATGCCTCGTCGCCAAACACGTGAGGATGCCTCCGAACCAGCTTCCGATTCAGGTGATCCAGCACATCAGCAATGGTGAAGTGGCCGTCGTTGGCCGCCATCTCCGCGTAGAAGAGCACTTGCAGTAACAGGTCGCCCAACTCCTCGGCAAGATGCGGAAAGTCGCCGCGCTCGATGGCGTCGAACACTTCGTAGGTCTCTTCCAGCGTATATTTGCGGATGCTATCGAAGGATTGCTCACGGTCCCAGGGACAACCGCCGGGTGCCCGCAATCGCGCCATAATGGCCACCGATTGCTCAAACAGGGCGGCCGATCGCGCCGGATCGGTCAACAAATTGTCCGGAGATGCCTTTGGATTTGGACTGGCAGGCGGGGCGTCCATGTGTTTTCATTCTAACCGGCGGATGAGGTTCGACGGCAAACCCCGTCTAACCGCTGTCGGATCCGCTTCATTCCCCTGAAGCCGCAAAATCTTCCGTGGTTTGTACCTCAACGTCGCCGGAGGTGATCCTATGTTTCGCAAAATCCTCGCGCTCCTTCTTTTTTGCGCTGCGTCCAGCTTTGCTCAAACCACAACGATTCCGGATACACCCGCCGGCCACACTCTCTCAGCCTGGCTCGACGCCTTCAACAGTGGCGACCGCACAAAGGTCGACGCATACATCAAGACTTACGAACCGACTGAAAACGCCGATCAGATGATTGGCTTTCACAATCAGACCGGTGGTTTCGATCTGATTTCGATCGACGGCAGCCAGCCGCTTTCCATCCGGTTTCACGTGCGCGAAAAGAACAGCTCAACTGTGGCCCTCGGCTCGCTCACCGTCAAAGATGCGGCCTCGGGCAAAGTTGAAAACCTTGGTCTGCGCGCCATTCCTCCCGGCATCAAGGAGGAAGACATTACCCTCGACGCGGCTGAGCGCGGGCGCGTGATCGATGGAGCAATTGCCCAGTTGAAGGAGTACTACATCTATCCGGATGGCGCTCAAAAAATGGCCGATGCAGTCCTCGCTCATGAAAAGGCGGGCGACTACGACAAGATCACCGACGGCAGTGAATTTGCAGCGAAGCTTACCGACGACATGCAAGCCGTGACCCACGACCGGCATCTGCACGTAAACTATGCGCCCTTCAAAATTCCGCCGGAGCACGAAGGAGGCGGTCCATCCCCTGAAGATGAAGCGCGGTTCCACAAAGACATGGACCGCCAAAACTGTGGATGGGAGAAGGTCGAGATCCTGCCCGGCAACATCGGCTACGTCAAGTTCAACATGTTTGCGCCGCCTGACTGGTGCGGACCCACCGTGGTAGCCGCCATGAACTTCCTCTCGCACGTCGACGCCCTCATCTTCGACATGCGTGACAACGGCGGAGGCGATCCAAAAATGGTGGACATGGTGGCTTCGTATCTTTTCGCTGAGCCGACGCACCTCAACGATCTTTACTATCGCAAGGGCGATAAGACGACCCAGTACTGGACACTGCCCTATCTGCCCGGTCCGCGACTCGCCAGCCAGCCTGTTTTTGTGCTCACGTCAAAGCGCACTTTCTCCGGCGGCGAGGAGTTCTGCTACGACCTGAAGACTCAAAAACGCGCCACACTCGTCGGTGAAACAACCGGCGGCGGCGCGCACCCGGTATCCGGCCATCGCATCGACGACCACTTCATGATCGGCGTTCCCGAAGGCCGGCCAATCAACCCTGTCACGCAGAAGGACTGGGAAGGCACCGGCGTCACTCCCGACGTTGCCGTCAAGGCCGACGACGCGCTGACGACCGCCGAGAAACTGGCCCACGACAAGCTGCGCGAAGCCAGAGAGAAAGACACCGCGAAAGGGCAATAGCCGGGCCTTAAGATCCCGGTGCATGCGTCCTTCCGCTTTCTGCCGAACGCCCAATGCTAACTTCGCCTAAATCTGTGTGCCCCATCCAAACTCCACTTGGGGGGAGACCACCAATTGCGATTTGGCGAAGGAAAAGAGAATATATTTTGGTCAACCTATCTCCTTCTATTGCCGATATTTAGATGACGCAGTGGCGAAGACAGGACGAAAGTAAATTGATGTATTTTTTCGTCATGCAGGGTGTATCGACCGGATCTTAATGCGCGGGTTGGCATGGTCTCACGCGGTTGGCGATCTGCGCGGCGGAGAGCAGGCGCGCCGCGTCGGAGCCGCGGATGGCTTCAATCAAGATGCCATAGGCGACGCAGGCGACGAAGTCGCTGATGTTCTGGGAGCTGCAGAGCGGTGGCATGGCGCGGCAGTAGGCCTGTCGGGCTTCGATGCGCGCCATGCTCATGTGCTCCTGAGAGGCACGGGCGGCTCTGAGGCGGGCGTTGTAGGCCTCGCAACAGCACGCGATGGCGGGATTGTGAGTGGGATGGTCTGGCGCCTCGGCGGTATTGAAAGCAGATTGGATTTCAAGTTCGTCGCTCATGGGATTTCTCCGATGGCCGGATTCGGCCGGATTATTCGATCTGTTTTCAGTGTGCGCCGAAGGGAGAAATAACACGCAAAGGACAGCGATTTCTATTCGCATTGGAATGAGGAAGGTGGAGGGAAAGTGGGGCGGGAGGGGGTTGACTTGGCATTGGGGTGAACCCCTTGGGTGAGACATTTGGAGTTTTGACAGTCTGCAGCGTGTGCCCGCCGTGGCGGGGCGAAGGACATGAGTTGGGAGCGCAGTCGATCAGCCTGATGTCTCCGCGCACGTATACTCAACAGGCGCATGATTCGCATTCTCGGCACACTCTTCGCAGGGCTGCTTGGCCTTGCATTCGGCAGCTTTCTCAACGTATGCCTGAGCCGCTGGCCGAATGACGAGAGTGTCGTTCAGCCACGCTCGCATTGCCGCAACTGTGCGCGATCCCTTTCATGGTGGGAGAATGTCCCGCTGCTCAGTTGGCTGGTACTGCGGGGTCGCTGCCGCACTTGCAAGGTATGGATCGGTTGGCGGTATCCGCTGGTGGAGTTGGCTGTTGCGATTCTGTGGGCGATTTCCGCGTGGCGATTCATGAACCGGGCGCTCGATCCCCAATTGCCGACTGCATTCGTCTACTACGATCTGGCGAATACACTCTGCACACTTCTCCTGCTCTGGCTTCTTGTGGCTTTGGCGGCTCTCGACGCGGAGCATCTCTGGCTCCCCAACAGGCTCACCTTTCCGGGCATCGCACTGGGATTTGCCTATTCCGTCTTGAAGTTCGCCTTTCTGGTGAAGAGGGACCCTCTTGCAGACCTGCCGCTGACCAGTGCGATGGCGAACGTGCCATTCGGCATCTGGGGTGTGGTCGTTTGGTCGTTGATCAGCATTCTCATCGCCGGTGGCTTCATTCTCCTCATCCGCTGGGTTTATTGGCTCATTCGCCGCCAGGAAGGTATCGGTCTCGGCGATGCCAAGCTCATGGCGCTGCTCGCTGCATGGCTCGGGCTCCCCGGAACATTGGTAGCCTTTGCGATCGGCGTTCTTCTCGGAACCATCGCCGCACTTGCCCTGCTACTCTCTCCAAAAGCCGGCCGTACCGCGGGCGCCTGGGCCACGACCAAGCTTCCGCTCGGCACGTTTCTTTGCATTGGGGGAATTGTCAGCGCACTGTGGGGGCATCAGATCCTCGCGGCCTATCTGCGCATGGAAGGTTTCTGACCCGACCCGGAAATGTCTGGCAAATGGATGCATGGATGGGGAATTGAATGGAATGCTGCTACACAATGCCGTTCCACTCCTTAGCTGCCGCCCTGTTCGGAGCCACAACCTGCGATTTGGCCATTATGCGGTTTGGAAAAGTGCATTGGCCAGTTGCCAACAGCTGAGCCAAGGATCACTGAAGGGCGAATATACGGCCACTTGGATTGTTTCTAGATTGCGCTGGCACTTCTGCCAGTTAACCTGCGGGCGGATCAAGACTAGCGTGGACCCGAGAGATATAGGGGTCCGCCTTGTTGGTTCGGGCACGTCCCCCGAGGAATCTATGAAATCAGCTATTTCAGAAGCACAAGAGCCTGGCATAAAAGAGGCGATAAGCGACGCGGTCGACGCCTATGTCTACGGCTATTCACTGGTCACCATGGACATGACTCGCAAGCAGATGACCAATGTTGCGATGGCCGATGCCGGCCACGCTCCCATTGGGCAGCTCGTCAGGATGCGGAACTATCCCGCCGTGGATTATCACGCCGTTACGGCTCCCAACGCAGATACGCTCTACACGACTGCATGGCTCGACGTGTCAAATGAGCCGTGGGTGTTCAGCATACCCGATATGCACGACCGTTATTACCTGATGCCGATGCTGGACGGATGGACGGAAGTCTTCCAGGTTCCCGGCAAGCGCACCACCGGCGGTAAGGCACAGAAGTATGCCATCACTGGCCCTGGATGGTCCGGCACCCTCCCGGCAGGAGTCACGGAGTACAAGTCTCCTACCGGCTTGGTTTGGATCCTGGGCCGCATCTACTGTACCGGCACCCCGGAGGATTATGCCGAGGTGCACGCCCTCCAGGACAAGTTCTCACTGGTGCCGCTCAGTTCCTATGGCAAGGCATACACGCCGCCACCAGGCGAGGTGGACGCGAACTTCGACATGAAAAGGGCGGTACGCGACCAGGTGGACGCGATGAGCGTGGACGAATACTTCAATTATCTCGCCAAGCTGATGAAGACGAATCCCCCCACTGCAGAAGACGCGCCTATCGTCGCGAAGATGCGGACCATCGGCGTGGTCCCGGGTCAGGACTTCGATCCGAGGAAACTGGGGTTTTTCGACAAGGAAGCTCTCAAGTCCGTGC
This sequence comes from uncultured Acidobacteriaceae bacterium, assembly GCA_963800145.1. Taxonomy (GTDB): domain Bacteria; phylum Acidobacteriota; class Terriglobia; order Terriglobales; family Acidobacteriaceae; genus Telmatobacter. Next base: position 3,214,554 of record CAWCZX010000003.1, read on the forward strand.
CGAAGCTGGCTCAATTAAAAATCATGGAGTACTTCAAGAAGGTCGCGCCGGTGAATGGCTGGATGTTCACTACCAAGACGGGCAACTACGGCACAGAATACCTGGACCGGGCGCTCATAACCGCCATTGGTCTGGGTGCTAATCGTCCGCAGGACGCCGTATATCCAACCGGAGAAAAGGACGGAAGCGGGAACGACTTTGACGCTGCTTCGAAGAAGTATGTCCTTCACTTCGAGAAGGGCCAGATGCCGCCGGTAGACGGATTCTGGTCAATCACCATGTATGACAAACACTTCTTCTTTGTGCCGAACCCGCTCAACCGTTACACCGTGAGTCAGCGGAACAAATTTGATACGAATTCTGACGGCTCGGTCGACCTATATCTTCAGGCCGACTCCCCGGGCAAGGCGAAGGAAGCCAACTGGCTGCCTGCGCCGAAAGCCAAATTCGTTCCCATGCTGCGGTTGTACTGGCCAAAGCAGACCCCACCGTCCATCATCGACGGAACCTGGAAACCGCCTGCGATAACAGAGGCACGGTCCTAGGTCGATTTTGCTGAGGGCCAGCAGTCTTTGTGCATTCCGGCTTGGGTGACCGTCAGCCCGGCAATTACTGTTTGAGTGTTGACCACTTTGCAATTGACGATTGGCCCACCATTCGGAACTTTGAAACCTTCGCTTGGCTGGCGGGATGAGTCCATCGCGGCATTGATGCCCGGCGATTTATAAGGCCCGTTCACCGCGCGAGAATAATGCTTTGAATGACCGTTCGGGTTCAGCCTCATTTTGGTGGTTGCATGACTTGATCATAGACGCGCTCTAGAGGTTCAGGAGAAACGCTGACCTTTCCTCTATAAGGATTATCCAGAACTGCGATAAGAAAAATCAGCATGGCCAACAAGCCTGAAAACAATATCGTCATCCAGAAGTGCATGGCGAAACTTTCCGGGTGAAGGAACCAGGTAACCGCGATGCAAATCGCAGCTCCTGCGATTACCAAGGTCCACAGAGGGCCGGGCATTTCGTTGGTGACGCTGTTGAGCCGGGCTCTTCGGCTTTCAGTCAGGTCATTGAAATCTCTATAAGCTTCTTCGGCCACGATTTTCTGTCTCTCGTCCTGAGGTTCATATGCCATAAAGTCTTTCTGAAAGTCGTTCAACACAGAGCTCGCGTTATTTGGAACAATTCCGCGCCGTTGCATCGGCCACCCCACGTCGATCACTTGGCGTGTATACATACGCAGGTCTTGCTCCAAGATGGTGCGCGCAGGTTCGGGGTACGCACCGATGTCGCGGTAAAGAGCGCCAAGGGCAGTGGCCTCATGGTCGACCTTTCCCTGCACGTCGGAATAAGTAGCCCAGGCTCCAATGGCCAGCAGGCCCGCACAAACTGCATACAAGACAGTGACACCCGCCATGTAGAAACCGACTATGTGGTTGTAGGCGTGGTTCTCATTGCTGTCAAGGCGTCGCACCCAGCCGCGAGTGAGGTAGAGGCCGGCCAAACCAAAGGCCACGAACGCGGCTATTGTCAAAGTGCCAGAGAGCCAGGTCGGAACACTATACAGCCAGTAAATTTTCATCGAGGCGAACCCTTGAGACGACAGAGGAGATTACAAACCGGCTGTTGCATGCGCAACTGACAGTTCTGACAGGTCGCTTAGAGACTGTTACGACTGGTTCCCAGAGTTGGGGGTGGTTGACCGCCCATGCGGAAGTGAGCACTTTCGTGGCTGGAGAGCTCGGAAAGACCACCGCAGATGTTTCGACTCTGCTTCGCTGCGCTCAACATGACAAGCTGATTGTTGCAGCGCGAACTACTCTCGATCTCCGAACGAAATGCTAATGTTGCGCTGGGGAGTTGGCTGAAACCGCGCGAGCGTTGGCGATCTCCGGCTCTTTGAGGATCTTTTTCGCGTCCTTGCCGTGCCGGCTGTCGGGATCGTATTCCATCACCTTCAGATAGTTCGCCTTGGCGCTGGCAAGGTCGCCCAGGTGGCGTTGCGCTTCGGCCAACCCCCAATAGACTTCCGGATTCTCGGGGTCCAGGACCATCGCCGACTCGAAGCGCGAGAGAGCGCCTTTCCAGTTCTTCGACTCTAGATAGTAGCTGCCCACGTTCTCGTCTTCCTTCGGACCCTCTTTCGGGGCAGCATCAGCCTTCTTCTCATTTTCCTTGCGGGTATCCGGGGGAGGCTTAAGCACATCGTCGAGGCCGGCAGCGCTGCTGCTGAACCCGGAATCCACGCCACTTGGAGGACCTGCCGCTGCCGGATCATCGGGACTGCGCACCGGATCGTTTGCGTCGCTGGGCAACGGAACGTTTCCGTAATCAACGTCTGAACCCGGTTCGGGCGCGGCTGGTGAATTCCCTGTGGGCATCACCGGCACTGAATTTATGTCCTCAGGAAAAGGATTCGATGAGCCTGCGGCAGGTTTGGGTGCATTGGCAGAGGGCTTGGGAGCCGTCGGTGGCGCCTGCTTGTCTTGCGATGACCCCGGCGTCTGGCCATTCGCAGGGTTTTGCGCCTGGAGACGGAGTGAAGCCGTCCAGCAGCATGCAAGAACCAGCGCAATTGAAAGGACTCGTCTCATTCTTTTGGTCCTGCTCACCTCACGGCCACTTCGGTGGCCTCTTCAATGGTACGATGCGGTGCATACGGCATTCAATCAACCCCAATCCAACCAAGAGAAGGCATCGAAAAACGCATGGGACTCATTATCCGCTCATCTGCGATTCACGCCGCCGGCTGCTACACCACCACCGCGATCCGCAAAGGAACCCGCGTGGCCGAATACGACGGACCCCGCCTGCGCAAAGAGGAGGCGGACGTCGCCTACGAGGCGTCGCCCATCACTTACCTTTTTGGACTGGGAGACGGCTCGATTGTCATCGACGGCCATTGCATGGCCATGTTCATCAACCACAGCTGCAATCCCAACTGCGAAACTGAAGAAGTGAAGGGACGAGTTTGGATCAAGGCCATCAAAAACATTGCCGCGGGCGAGGAAATTACCTACGATTATTGTCTCTATGACGGCGGCGACGATGAAGCCTCCTGCAATTGCGGCGCAAAAAAATGCCGGGGCACGATGTACTCTCCCGAAGAGGTTCGGCGCCGCAAGACTGTCGCCAAAAAAGCACTCAAAAAACCCTTGAAGAAGCGACGCGGTAAGGGGAAAACGGTCAAACGAGGGAAGGCGCTGAAAAGCGAAACAGCATGACGCAGGAACCTGAATTGCCGGCTCTCACCGAAGCGCAACTGGATGTACTGCGGCGCTTCGCCTCATTTGACATCGGACTCGAAGAATTGCGCCAATCGCTGACCGGGGTATTCGAGTTCGACTTCGCCTCAAAGCAGCACGCTCCAGCCGGCTTGTCCCAGCGCAGAACCGCTACCGGCCACTTTCGCATCCCGGAGCCGGGAATTATGATCACCCGCGAACACATAGCGGAAGCACTTGAGCGAAAGCGCTTCGGACTGATTACAGAACGCGATCTTGTCTACTGGGCCACGATTCTACTGCTCAATGACGCCTACGTCTGGGATCCCGGCGACGAAGATCTCATCGCCGAATGGCTCAACGACATCAGCCTGAATCTCGACGCAAGCTAGCGATTTGCAACACGACACTGCCTTTGCCGCAGAAGGTTTTCCACCCACATCGTGCCCAGTCCGAAACGATACAATCCCTCCTAGGCAGCCTTCGATCCGGGCTGGGCCGAAGGAGCAGGTACATACATGGGTTATCAGGTTCTGGCGAGAAAATATCGTCCGCAGCGCTTTGCCGACGTGGCCGGCCAGGACCACGTCACGCGTACCCTGCTGAACGCCCTCTCGCAAAACCGGATCGCGCACGGCTACATCTTCAGCGGCCATCGCGGCATCGGCAAAACGACCATCGCCCGCATTGTGGCGATGGCGTTGAACTGCCGCACTGCGATCGGAACGCCGGAACGCCCCACGCCTGAGCCTTGCGGGGTCTGCGACTCCTGCATCGAAGTGCGCCAGGGCAATGCCGTCGATGTGATTGAAATCGACGCAGCCACCAATCGCGGCATCGATGAGATTCGCGAACTCCGTGACGCCGCCCGCTACTCCCCTGCCCGCGACCGCTACAAGATTTACATTCTCGACGAAGCGCACCAGATCACCGAGGCGGCCTTCAATGCTCTGCTCAAGACGCTTGAAGAGCCGCCGTCGCACGTCATCTTCATGATGGCGACAACCGAGCCCGAAAACATTCCGCAGACCATCCGCTCGCGCTGCCAGCACTTCAGCTTTCACGCCGTCAAGTTCGACGACATTCTCGCGCAGTTGAAGATGATCGCGGCGCAGGAGCAAGTCGAAGCGGAGGAAGCCGCGCTGGCCCTGTTGGCCGAGGCCGGCGACGGCTCCATGCGCGATGCGCTCTCCATCATGGATCAGGCCATCGCTTCAGCCCCCGTCGAGAGTGGCCGCCCCGTGCTGGCCGCTGCACAGATTCGCGAGTTGATGGGCTCCGTGCCCAACGCGGTGTTCGAGCGCCTGCTGGAAGCGGTGGCCCAGGGCCAGAGCGCCGAGTTGATGGAGCAGTTGAACATACTGGTCAACGCCGGGCACAGCCCCTCATCTCTCGCGCGCCAGATGGTGCGCTACCTGCGCAACGCGCTCATGGCCAAGCTGGGCGGTGAGCAAACGGAGCTGTTGCAGATTTCCGGCGACGAACGGGCGCGGGCCACACGCACGGCAGTTCTGTTTAGCGAAGAAGAGCTGACCCGCAATTTGCAAATCGTGCTCAGAACCTTTGATGACCTGAACTACCGTCAGGAGCAGCGCTTCCATCTTGAACTGGGCATGCTGAAGCTGATTCACGCGCAGCGCCTCCTCCCTCTTGAAGAATTGCTCAGCGGCGTGGCGGGTGGCTCAGGCGTTCGCGGCGCCACCCTCGCATCCACCCCGCGCCCGACATCCAATCCGGTCAGGCCTTCGTCTTCTGCCTCCGCGGCAGTTCCCGCGGCTTCGACGCCGCCAGTCTCTCCACCCGAGTCGTATTCGCCTTTTGGTCCGGCGAATGGTGGCTGGAACTCCGGTCCCAGAATGGATGCAGCCCCTCATCCAACAAGAATTGTCGCAGCGGTCGCCGAGATGCAGCGCCCGGCGCACATGCCCGAACCCGCTCCCGCTCCGATTCGAGAGGCGACTCCGTTCGCGTTGTCAGCCGACCCCGTGCCTGGCTTCACCGAGTCGCTCATCGAGGGCTCGTTGGCTAAAGCTCCCCAATCCGCAGCGGCCCCTGTGGTTGACGCACTGCGCGAAGCAGTCAGGGCGTCCCTCGTGGCGGGTGGCCATGCATCGGCTGCGCAGTTGCTGGGCGCGGCATCGTGGAGTCAGGAAGGCTCCAGCTTGCGCATCGAGGTTTCCGGCGTGGGCAAGAAGATGCTCAGCCTGACCGTCAATGCCGCGGCAGAGAAAATCATCCGACAGGAACTGCTGAGGTTGGGTGCGCCCGCAAGGTTCCTGGTTGTTCCGGGAGAAGGAACCGGTCCCATCGCCGCAAGCAGGTCCGCGCCGCTCTCCGGCAGCGTCGAAGAAGCTGCACTGGCGCATCCACTGGTTCAGCGTGCCCGGGAAATCTTCAACGCAGAGGTTCGCGGGGTGGTGGACCTTCGCGTCAAATAACAAGGCCGCGGGCGGGCCCGGCAATACGACAGTTCACCTCAGGGGGTGGTAAACAGCCATGATCAATCCACTCAAGATGGGGGAGATGCTCTCCCAGGCCAACCAGATGCAGGAGGAGGTCCAGCGCAAGCTGGCTCAAACCGTAGTGGAGGGATCAAGCGGCGGCGGTGCCGTCACCGTCACAATGAACGGGAAAAAGCAGCTCCTCAAGATGCACATCGATCCTTCCGCGGTAATGAGCCTTAGCGGAAGCCAGGCCGACGTGGAAATGCTGGAGGACCTGGTTGTGGCTGCTATGAATGATGCAGGCCACAAGGCAGACGAAGCGATCCAGGCTAGCGTGCAGGGAATGCTGGGCGGACTCAAGCTGCCGGGATTTGGTTGATGCGTTGCTCCGTTGCTCCTGGCGAAAGGCTGAACGGCGGTAGTGTTACGAACGAGCACATTTGTGGTTTCCGAGGGCTCAACAGCGAGCCCTGGGACACCCAGCCGCGGTAGCGTGGCGTGTCAAAAGCTCGTAACTTAAATTGAAGTCCCGAACCCGCAGGTTCTTCGACTCCGTCAGGCGCAAAAAACGCGCCAAACTGCGCTCAGGATGACAGTGCCATTTAGAACACGTTTGAGGAGGATCGCGCGTGCCACGCTATGCCGAGCCGATGGCCCGGCTCATTGAGGAATTGAAGAAGCTCCCGGGAGTGGGGACCAAGACCGCCCAGCGGTTTGCTTTCCACATTTTGCGCTCCACAGACGAGGATGCTTCCGCACTGGCTGAAGCGGTGCACGGGCTCAAAGCGAGCCTGCGCTTGTGCTCCATCTGCAACAATGTGACTGACGTCGACCCCTGCGTCTATTGCACCAATCCCACTCGCAACCAACGCCTTGTCTGCGTTGTGGAGGAGCCTACCAACATCGATTCAGTGGAACGGACACGAGGCTTCAACGGCGTGTACCACGTGCTGCACGGAACCCTTTCGCCCCTTCACGGCGTGGGTCCGGAGCAGCTGCGAGCAAGAACGCTTCTTTCCCGGGTCGAGCGCGGTGAGGTAGATGAAGTGATCATGGCCACGAGCCCCACCCTGGAAGGCGAAGCAACGGCCAACTGGCTGGCCGGAACGCTACGAGCCTTTCCGGTGAGGATCACGCGCATTGCCACTGGCGTACCTGCGGGGAGCGATATTGAATACGCCGACGAAGTCAGCATGGCGCGCGCCCTCGAAGGCCGCCACGAGCTACGGTCCTGAAGCTTCAAAGAACCAGAAGTTATCCCCGCAGCTTGCTGAGCAGGTCCTGGGGATGGACAGGCTTGGACAGAATCTCAAACTCGTAACCTTGGGCCCGTGCCTTTTCAAGCAGATCGGCGGTAGCCGCCTGGCCTGAGAAAAGCAGAATCTTGATTTCAGGCAGCAGAGCGCGAATCTTGATGGCTGCGTCGATGCCGTTCAGGTCGGCCATGATGACGTCGGTGATCAGCATGTCGGGTGCATAGGTCGCGGCCAACTCGAGCGCTTTTTCACCGGAATAAACAGCGCGGGCTTGAAATCCGCTCTGGTTGAGGATCATTGCCAGTGTGTCAGCTATGATCCGTTCGTCGTCGACTACGAGGACCTTGGGCTTGAGGTGATTCTCGGACATACTCTCCTAAGCGCCTGATCTCACAGCGCAAATTCCGGTTGAGTTCAATGTTCCGCGAAGCGAGACTTTTGCTTTAGCGGGTTCGCGCATTACGCGTTACGCTTTCTTAACATGATACGCTCTGCCCAGGCAATCCGACGATATCTGGGAACAGGAACTCGGGCCCTGATTTGCCGGATTCGGTAAATCCGCTGTCCCAGGAAGAGCCGCGGCAAAAAACTGACAATTCATCTGAAATCCATTTAGAAGTCATACACTTGCAGAACATGTGTCGTTCCCGACCGACACGCCCCAACCGGAGCACTATGCATGCAGGAAGCCGCAATCCAGAACGGCGCTGAGAAGCCACCCGCAGACGCAATCATTCGCGCCGAGAAGATTGAGAAGTACTACGCCCAGCCCAGCGAGAACCGTATCCAGGTGATTTCGGCTACCGACTTGAGCATTGTGCCGGGCGAGATCGTCGCGCTCCTGGGACCTTCGGGCTCAGGCAAATCGACCATGCTGCGCATGCTCACAGGGCTTTCGCGACCCACTGCGGGACAGGTCTACTGGCACGAAAAGCCCATCGCCAACGCCGATATTAACGTCTCAATCGTGTTTCAGAGCTTTGCGCTCTTTCCCTGGCTTACGGTGCTCGAAAATGTGGAGGCTCCCCTGCAGGCCCGCGGGGTGCCGGCCGCCGAACGCCACGACCGCAGCATAAAGATGTTGGATACGGTGGGCCTGGATGGTTTTGAGGCAGCCTATCCCAAGGAGCTTTCCGGCGGCATGAGGCAGCGTGTGGGTTTTGCGCGCGCCCTGGTCGTCGAGCCGGAAGTGCTTTTTATGGACGAGCCTTTCTCTGCGCTCGACGTCCTGACGGCGGAGAACCTGCGCAGCGAACTCCTGGAGCTGTGGGCCAAAAAGACCATGCCCACAAAAGCCGTTTTTATCGTCACGCATAACATCGAGGAAGCTGTTCTTCTGGCAGACCGGATCATTGTTCTGGGCCGCAATCCGGGACACATTCGAACCGACTTCAAGGTCCAGCTACCCCAACCTCGCGACCGCAAGTCCGAAGCATTTACCCAACTTGTCGACTACATCTACAAGGTGCTCACCCGGCCCGACGTGGTGCCTGCCGAAGCGCCCGATCAGCAGGCCGGACCCCGTGTTCGCGACCAGCGTCAGATGCGTTACCAGATGCTGCCCCACGCGCGCCCCGGCGGCATGGCTGGATTGCTGGAGTTGCTGCTCGACAAGGGCGGACGCGACGACATTTACCGCCTGGCCGACGACCTGGCGTTCGAAATCGATGACCTGCTTCCCATCGTCGACGCGGCACAATTGCTCGGCTTCCTCAAAATCGAAGAGGGCGACGCAGCCATTACGGAGACCGGTGCTGAGTTTGCCAACTCCGAGATTCTGCGCCAGAAAGAGCTGTTCCGTGACGCGGCCGTGGAACATGTGCTTTTGTTGCGCCAGATTCGCCGCGCCCTCGAAGCCAAGAGCGACCACACCGTGCCCGAAGATTTCTTCCTCGACATGCTTGACGAGCAATTCAGCGATGACGAGTCGCAGCGCCAGATCGAGACCGCCGTCAACTGGGGCCGCTACGCCGAGCTGTTCGACTTTGACGCGGGCCGCCGTCGCTTCGTCATGCCCGACGCACTCGAAGAGATTGCCGCCAACGAGGAAGCCGAGTGAAACTCCATCCCCTTGCGCGATCGCTGGTCACCGCGCGGACCTGGCCATTCCTTATCGACCTCGGAGTGGCCGCCTGCGCGCTGGCGTTTTTCATCGCCCTGGTCAGCACCGGCGCTTACTGGCTGCAGAAACCTGTTCCCGTGGTGCCGATCTCGCACTCGCTCGGCGCCCTGCCTGCCTATGCCTTCTACTCCACGGTGCGCATCGGCATCGCCTACCTGCTCAGCCTCACTTTCGCCGTCACGTACGGGTACATCGCTGCGTACAATCCTCGCTTTGAGGCGTGGATGATCGCCGTCCTCGACATCCTCCAATCCATTCCGGTGCTCAGCTTCCTGCCCCCGGTCGTGTTCGCCATGGTAGCACTCATTCCCGGGCATCAGATGGGCATTGAACTGGGCGTCATCCTGCTTATCTTCACCGGCCAGGTTTGGAATCTCGCATTCAGTTTCTATTCCTCGCTCAAGAGCATTCCGCGAGAGATGATTGAGGCTTCGCGCATCTATCGCTACTCCGCGTGGCAACGCTTCTGGCAGCTTGAAATGCCCTATTCCACCATCGGCCTGATTTGGAACTCCATCGTCTCCGTCGCCGGCGGTTGGTTTGCCCTCATGGCTTGCGAGATGTTCACCATGGGCACGCGCAATTTCCAGTTGCCCGGCCTTGGCAGCTACTTGCAGACCGCGGCCGAATCCGGCGACATGCGCGCCCTTGTGGCTGGCTTCGCCGTCGTGATCTTCATCGTCGTCGCCACCGATCAGCTTGTTTGGCGCCCACTCATCGCGTGGAGCGACAAGTTCAAATTCGAGCAGGTCGAATCCGCCGACCGCGTAACCTCTCCCGTGCTTGAACTCCTGCGGCGTTCATCGCTTCTGAGCGAAGCGCCGGGGCGTTTTGTTGCTCGATGCGAGGAGCCCATTTATCGCCGATTGGCTGCGACAAAAGACTCACGCATCGTCCATCCCATCGACGAAAACCCCGCGCGCCGTGGAATGTCTCCGGTCCTCTGGGCGTTGGCCGTGCCGGTCATTGCGGCCGTAGCGTGGGGAGCCATGCAAGCCTTCGTGATGCTCAGCACAGTGACCGGGCCGGACCTGTTGCTGCTCCTGAAAGGTGCAGGCGCAACCTTCCTCCGCGTCAATGCAGCCCTTCTCATCTCGGCCCTCTGGACCGTTCCGGTCGGGGTAGCCATCGGTTTCAATCCCAAACTCGCCCGCATCGTTCAGCCGGTCGCGCAGGTGCTCGCTTCTGTCCCAGCAACAGCTTTCTTCCCCATCCTCCTGATCGGACTCGTCAAAATCGGCGGCGGGCTCGGAATTGGCTCGATCGCGCTGATGCTTCTCGGCACCCAGTGGTACATTCTCTTCAACGTGATCGCCGGCGCCATGTCCATCCCCTCGGACCTGCGCGAAGTCTCATCACTCTACCGCTTCACGCGGTGGCAGCGTTGGACCCGGCTCATCCTCCCCGGCATCTTTCCCTACCTCATCACCGGCATGGTGACCGCCTCCGGCGGCGCCTGGAACGCATCGGTGTTCGCTGAGTACACTCATTTGCCCGGCCGCACCTTGCAGACCATCGGCCTCGGCGCGGAGATCAGTTCCGCCACCGACAACGGCCGCTTTCCGATCCTGCTCCTCGCCACCATCTTCATCTCCCTCATGGTCGTCACCATGAACAGATTGGTATGGCGCCGTCTCTATCACCTCGCAGAAACCCGGTATAAACTTGAGGGCTAATCGGGCGACGCAGCCAAGGCTGCCCGCCTCAGGAGAGGCAGATGATTCGCGTCGGCTTAGTGGGATTTGGAATGGGTGCGCGCGTCTTTCATGCGCCCCTTGTTTCCTCAGTCGATGGGCTGCAATTGGCTGCCGTAGTGGAGCGCAGATCCGACCAGGCTGCGCAACGGTATCCCGACATCACCACGTATCGCTCGCTGGATGCCCTGCTTGGCGACAGTTCGATCGACCTGGTCGTGGTGGCCACCCCGAGCGGCACCCACTATGCAGTGGCGCAACAAGCTTTGGAGGCGGCCAAGAGCGTAGTTGTCGACAAGCCGGCCGCAGTAACTTCGGCCGAAATTGCGGAACTGATCGGGCTTGCGGCGGCGCGCGGCAAGCTCTTCATTCCATTCCATAACCGCCGGTGGGACAGCGATTTTCAGACAATACAGGATCTGTTACATGAGGAACCTCTCGGTCGGCTGGTGCACTTTCAATCCTGCTTTGACCGCTGGAGTCCTGGTACCGCCCGGCGCCCGTGGAAGGACGACCCGGCACAAGGCGGCGGCACCCTGCTCGACCTCGGAACCCATATTGCCGACCAGGCGCTCATTCTCTTCGGCAAGCCGGAGGCTGTCGGAGCGGAAGTCTTGCGCGAACGCGATGGCGACGGATCCAATGACTCGTTTACAGTTCGTCTGCACTATCCGCGATTCCTGGTAACCCTGGGGGCCAACAGCCTGTCGTCGCTGGCGAGGCCGCGCTTTCATCTGCGCGGAACGAAAGGCAACTACTGGAAGTGGGGCGTCGATCCGCAGGAGGCCGCGCTTAACAAAGTTACGCGAATCGCCGATCCAAAATGGGGCGAAGATCCGCCCTCCGCCTGGGGCACGCTAGCTGTTGATGTAGACCATTGCATGATCACTCGTCCCGTCGCGCCGATTCCCGGCGACTACCGGATCTTTTATGCAGGGGTCCGCGATGCACTGCTGGGCAAAGCGAAACCTCCCGTGCAGTCTGTCGACGCGTGGCGGGTAGCGCGTCTGCTCGAGTGGGCCGTTGAAAGCTCGGAGGCACATAGAGACATCGTGTGCGATTGGAGCAGCGAGCCGAAGTGAGTCTCGTCTCACGTCAATCACTTTTCCCACCTGGTTCCTTCTCCACCAGCGGCACCCAAAAGAGAAATTTCGCTCCGTGTCCCGGACCGCTCTCCACATCAATCGATCCGCCATGCGCAAGCAATATGGCACGCGCAATGGCGAGTCCCATACCGGTGCCTTTGCCTTTGGTAGCGCTCTCCCTGCCGCGATAAAACTTGTCGAAAATCAGAGGCAGATCGACGGGATCAATCCCCTGGCCGTTGTCTTGCACCTCAAATTCCAGACAATTCCGGGTTCGCTTGCTGCGCAGAACAATCCTGCTGCCTGGCGGCGAATAGCGGGCCGCATTCTCCAACAGATGCCGCAATACCCGGCCCAGCAAGCGTGGATCGAACCACGCGGGTGTATCGGGCTCTTCAACATCGATATCCACACGATGCGATGCCAAGGCCGATTGGGACTGCTCCACTGCACGTTCCAATAGCGTGCGCGTGTGCTGCTGAAGCAGGCGAACCTGTATAACATTGGCGTCGATTTCGGCCATCTCGACGGCCTCGCCGATCAGTTTGTCGAGCCGCGATGCCTCCTCGTCGACAACCGAAGCCAGGTCAAGCCGGCTTGCATCGTCGAGCCCCTCGCCCTGAATCAGCGTGGTGGCTGCGGCCCGGATGGATGTCAGCGGAGTGCGCAGTTCATGCGTGAGGGAATCGATGAGCGCCGTGCGCAGCCGCTCCCCTTCGCGAGCAGCCTCAAGCCGCGCCGAGGCCTCAATGGCCAATGCGCGCGTGAGGGCAATCGCAACCTGCGCGCTGACGGCGGTGGCCAGTTCGCGTGAAAGAATGTCAGGACGCCAGCCCAACGCGCCGACTGCCCTCATCCCTACCATCAGTGCCATCCCGGTGATGTCTTCGGGCACCACCGTCGTCGGTCCCTGCGTTTGCGTCAAAGCTGCCAGGCTGGCCCGGATACTCATCGGCAGCTCCGAGCTTGATGCGTAGAGTTGATCCTGGTCGCGGACATACAACACAACCGCATCCAACGTGAAAATCCGGTGGATCATGCGTGGCAGTTCGCGGACAAGGACCGCAGCTTCCTCATGGAGCATCATCTCCTGGCTCAGCGTGTAGAGTCGCTCCACGTCTTCACGTCGCTGCTCGGCCTCAGCCGTCTGGCGGCGTGCGCGCTCAGCCAGCCGTCCCGCGACGACGCAACTGGCCAGAAAGGAGATCATAGCCACCCACTGTTGAATCCCCGTAATGCGAATCGTGTGCAGAGGAAGCAGGAAAAAATAATCGAATGCCGCGGCGCACAGAACGGCAACATACAGTGAGGGCCATATTCCCGCTTGCGCCGCGGACCACACCACAAGCACCAGAAAGACCATCCCGGCAGTGGTCGCATTGGCCCCGGTCCACACCAGCAGAACCGTAAAGCCCACAGCCGTGAGCGTGGCCATTGTCCAGTGAAAGACCGGTCGTGAATCAGATAGCGCTTTCATCTTCCTCACTATCCGGAATCATACCCGCCCGGCCCCATGATGTAATCTGCCGATGAAAGAGGATCATGATGCCTGGCAGAATTCTGGTGATCGACGATGAACCGCAGATCACGCGCGTGCTGCGTGCAGCACTTTCCGCGCAAGGTTTTGACGCTCGCACTGCAAACGATCCCGAAGAAGGTATCCGTCTTTTTCGCGAGTGGCAGCCGGACCTCGTGATCACTGATCTGATGATGCCGGGCATGACAGGAGTTGAGGTTTGCCGTGCTATCCGCGCTACGTCCACGACACCGGTTATAGTGCTCTCGGTCCGAGAACACGAACGCTCCAAGGTCGAGGCACTGGACGCCGGCGCTGACGACTATGTAACCAAGCCCTTCGGCATCCAGGAATTGCTGGCCCGCGTGCGGGCTCACCTTCGCCGCGCTCCGGAACGGGCCACCGCGGCTATCGAAGAGGGCGATTTCATTATCGACGAGTCGGCTCACACAATTACCGTACAGGGCAAGCCGGTCCGCATGACTCCAAAGGAATTCGATTTGCTCCTGCACCTTGCCCGCCACGCCGGCAAGGTCATGACCCATCGCACCCTGCTGACTGCCGTTTGGGGCGCGCAGTCGGCCCACCAGCCGGAGTATCTGCGCGTGTTTGTGGGCCAGTTGCGCAAGAAGCTTGAAAGCGAGACAGGCAAGCATTACATCCAGACCGAGCCGTGGGTGGGCTACCGGTTTGTTCCCGAGGGCTGGACGGGAACCGAAGAATAACAAAAGAAGAACCAAGCGTTTCTCCCTGATGCCCCCTTCTTTATCTTTTCCTTACAAATCCCTTCGCGCAACCTAACAACGCACAAGCCAGAATCATTCAAGCATGGGAACGGGCGCTCGCACGCGGGCATCATTGCGCAGTTCCCTGGATTGAAAGGACTGCAATGCAGGATGTGGTGATGTTGTTGTTCACGGCAATTTTCTTCGCCCTGGCGTTTCTCTACGTCATGGCGTGCCAGAAGTTGAGGTAGCCCATGGATCTCGTCTCGCTCGCCGCTCTCATCGTTTCCATTCTGTTGCTGGGCTATCTGACCCTTACCCTGCTCTTCCCGGAGAAATTCTGATATGTCCGCCAATGGTTGGTTGCAGTTTGCCTTCTACTCATTGGTCCTTCTGGCGACCGTGCGTCCGGTAGGAATCTACATGACACGTGTCCTTGAAGGACAGCGCACGTGGCTCGATCCAGTGTTGCGCCCATTCGAGAGGCTCATCTACAAGCTCTGTGGCGTCAGTTCCGAAAAGGAAATGAACTGGCGCGAATACGCCTATGCCATGCTGGGCCTCTCCGCCGTCAGTCTGTTGCTGACTTACGGCATCGAGCGCCTGCAGGCGTACTTCCCTTTCAATCCCCAGAAAATTGTTGCAGTTGGTCCTGACCTGGCCTGGAACACCGCGGCCAGCTTTACCACCAACACCAACTGGCAGTCGTACACGCCAGAGACCACGATGAGCTATCTCACCCAGATGGCTGCTCTGGCGACGCACAATTTCTGGTCGGCGGCAATTGGAATCGTCGTGGCGGTTGCCCTCATCCGCGGCATCAAGCGCACCACGAGCGCCACCATCGGCAATTTCTGGGTCGACATGACCCGCACGCTGCTTTACATTCTGCTACCTGCGTCCTTCATCTATGCGCTTTTACTCATCGGTCAAGGTGTCCCCCAGAATCTTCACGCTTACATTACGGCACATCCGGTTGAACAACCAACCCAGGTGCAGACTATTGCGCAAGGACCGGTGGCCTCGCAGGAAGCGATCAAGATGCTGGGAACAAATGGCGGCGGCTTCTTCAATGCCAACAGCGCGCATCCGTACGAAAACCCCACGCCGTTTTCAAACTTTCTGCAAATCCTGTCCATCTTCATCATTCCCGCCGGTCTCACCTACACGCTTGGACGCATGACGGGCTCACCGGGGCACGGCTGGGCTGTACTGGCCGCAATGTTCATCCTTTTTGCGGCAGGGTTCACTGCCGTTTACTGGGCAGAGTCGCAGCCCCATCCACTTATTCATGGCGCAGAGCAGGCCCGTACCGCGACGGCACCGGGCGGCAACATGGAAGGCAAGGAAGTCCGTAACGGAATTGCCGAAAGCTCCTTGTTCGCCACTATCACTACGGACGCCAGTTGCGGAGCGGTCAACGGAGTCCACGACAGCTTTACGCCGCTTGGCGGCATGGTCGTACTCACCAACATCATGCTCGGTGAACTGGTCTTCGGCGGAGTTGGTTCCGGCTTGTACGCCATCGTCATCTTCGTAGTGCTCTCTGTCTTTATCGCCGGTCTCATGGTTGGCCGCACGCCCGAGTACCTGGGCAAAAAAATCGAGTCTTATGACGTGAAGATGTCGATGTTGTATATCCTCATCTTTCCTCTCATCATCCTCTCCCTCACTGCCGTCTTCGTGCTCCTTCCCAACGTTGGGCTGTCAGCACTCACCAACGGCGGTCCGCACGGCCTCACCGAAATCCTCTACGCCTTCACCTCCGGCGCGGGGAACAACGGCTCGGCCTTCGCGGGTCTCAGCGCCAACACCTGGTGGTACAACGTGTCGCTGGGTTGGGACATGCTCTGCGGGCGCATTCTGATGATGATTCCAGTAATCGCTCTGGCCGGCAACCTGGCCATGAAGAAAAGTATTCCGCCCTCGCCCGGAACGTTCCCGGTGAACACGTCACTCTTTACCGTGCTGCTGACCGGCGTGATTCTAATCGTCGGCGCACTCACGTTCTTTCCGGTACTCAGCCTGGGACCAATTTTGGAACATCTGCTGCTGCATTCCGGACAGGTTTTCTAAGGAGATTCCGAAGACGCGATATTGAAAAGGCGCGTATTCAGACACGCTGTAAATGAGCGAAGAACATACGGGGCGCTGAGCCTCTGAGGGAAAAAGCAAACTGTCATGGTCGAAAAAACGAGTCTCTGGAATACGCAAATCATGGGCCAGGCGCTTATCGATTCAGTGCGCAAGCTGGACCCACGCGTCATGGTGAAGAACCCGGTGATGTTTGTGGTCGAGGTGGGCAGCGTGCTCACCTCCGGTTTGCTCATTGACAACATCATCAATCACCGCGCCGGCTTCGGCTTCAACCTGCAGATCACGTTGTGGCTCTGGTTCACGGTGCTCTTCGCCAACTTTGCCGAAGCCATGGCAGAAGGGCGCGGCAAGGCCCAGGCCGATACCCTGCGCAAGGCCAAGGGCGAGACCATCGCGATGCGCTACACCGCCAGCGGCGCCCTGGAAGAAACGGCCAGCGGCCTTCTTCGCGCGGGTGACGTCATCTACGTCAAAGCCGGCCACTACATAGCCGGTGATGGCGAAGTGATTGAAGGCGTGGCCTCGGTCGACGAGTCCGCCATCACCGGCGAATCGGCTCCGGTGATCCGCGAAGCCGGCGGCGATCGTTCAGCCGTAACAGGCGGAACAAAAGTTCTGTCCGACTGGATCAAGGTGCGCATCACCTCGAATCCCGGCGAGACGTTCCTCGATCGCATGATCGCACTGGTCGAAGGCGCGACGCGACAGAAGACGCCAAACGAAATTGCGCTCAGCATTTTGCTTTCGGGCCTCACCATCATCTTTCTTCTCGCAGTGGTCACACTGCAGCCCTTCGCGATGTACTCCAAGGCGCCGCAGACGGTGTTTGTCCTGGTGTCGCTGCTCGTCTGCCTCATCCCCACCACCATCGGCGGGCTGCTTTCGGCCATTGGCATCGCCGGCATGGATCGCCTTGTGCAGTACAACGTGCTGGCCATGAGCGGCCGCGCGGTCGAAGCCGCAGGCGACGTGAATACGCTGCTGCTCGACAAGACCGGCACGATCACCCTGGGCAATCGCCAGGCAACAGAGTTCATGACTGCCCCCGACGTTACTCCCGAGCGACTCGCTGATGCAGCACAACTTTCGTCGCTTTCCGACGAGACTCCCGAGGGGCGCTCTATCGTCGTGCTGGCCAAGGAGAAGTACAACCTTCGCGGGCGTGATCTCGCCGGCATCCACGCCGAGTTCGTCCCCTTTACCGCGCAGACTCGCATGAGTGGCGTCAATTTGCCCGGCGTACGCATTCGCAAGGGATCGGTCGATGCCATCGCGCGGTTCCTTGAAGAACAAGGCTCGTCGCTGCCGAAGAAAGTGCGCGATAACGTGGAAGAGATTGCCCGCGCCGGCGGAACTCCACTCGTCGTCGCCGAAAACTCAACCGCGCTTGGCGTCATTCATCTAAAAGACATCGTGAAGGGCGGCCTGAAAGATCGACTCGCCCGCCTGCGCGCCATGGGTATTCGCACCATCATGATCACCGGCGACAACCCACTCACCGCCGCCGTGATCGCGCGTGAAGCTGGCGTCGACGATTTCCTCGCCGAAGCCAAGCCCAAAGACAAGATGGATCTGATCAAGCGCGAACAGGGCAAAGGCAAGCTGGTCGCCATGACCGGCGACGGCACCAACGATGCGCCTGCGCTGGCCCAGGCCGACGTAGGTGTCGCCATGAACTCCGGGACGCAAGCCGCAAAGGAAGCGGGCAACATGGTGGACCTCGATTCCAATCCCACCAAGCTCATCGAGATTGTCGAGATCGGCAAGCAGCTCCTCATGACCCGCGGCGCGCTGACGACGTTTTCCATCGCGAATGACGTGGCAAAATATTTCGCCATCATTCCCGCCATGTTCGCGGGCGTGTTTCCAGTGCTGGGCGTGCTCAATATCATGTTCCTGCACTCGCCGGAATCGGCCATTCTCTCCGCAGTCATTTTTAACGCGCTGATTATTGTTGCGCTCATCCCGCTGGCTCTCAAAGGCGTGAAATACGAACCCAAGGCGGCAGATATTCTGCTGCGCAACAACCTGCTCATCTACGGCGTCGGCGGCATTCTCATACCGTTCATCGGGATCAAGGCCATCGACATGCTGTTGGTCGCCATGCACCTGGCGTAAACGATTCTTCTTTGAAATGAACCGGCGTCAACGGGGCTCTTGCCCATGAAGGACACGAAAATGCATTCCACATCCACGCTTGCAACCCCGACAGTCGCACAAACGGTCGCCACCTCGCATTCGCTTTGGGGCACATCAATCCGCTTCACACTTGTTACCGCCATCCTGCTGGGCATCGGATACCCGCTCGTGGTTACCGGCATCGCCGGCGTTGTATTTCCGCATAAAGCGGCAGGCAGCCTGATCCTCAAAAATGGCCAGGTGATCGGCTCGGAGTTGCTGGCGCAGAGCTTCACGTCGGATCGCTACTTCCATCCTCGTCCGTCTGCGGCCGGCAACGGATACGACGCGACCTCGTCGGGCGGATCGAACCTTGCCCAATCGAACGCCAAACTGGTTACCCGTATTCAGGGCGATATCGACAAGCTCGCGGCTGCCAACCCAGGCAAACCCGTCCCCATCGACATGGTCACGACCTCCGGTTCCGGCCTCGATCCCGACATCACCCCTGATAACGCCAACTACCAAGCCCCTCGCGTCGCCAAAGCACGCGGACTCACAGAAGATCGCGTCCGCCAACTGATCGAGCAGCACACCGCCGGACGTACGTTCGGCTTACTCGGTGAACCGCGGGTCAACGTCCTCGAGTTAAACCTGGATCTAGACAACCTTTCCAAATAGATCCAGTGACTTCTCTTGGAAAAGGGGGAGGATTGGGCTTCTCCCCCTTCTTTTTCGCCGACTCGAAAAAAGCAATTATTTGACCGGCAATAAGATCGCCTGATCGAGCGTGATCTTGCCCTCCAGTTGCGGATCCTCAGAAGACCGGCTGACATGAATGGTGAAAGACCCTGCGTCCGCATGCCATGACGAAGCCGTTGTGTCATACCAGGTGAATGACCGAGCATCCAGCGGCACCGTCACGCGGCGCGTCTCGCCAGGATCGAGTGCTACGCGCGCAAACCCCTTGAGCTCCTGAGGAGGACGCGCCACGCTCGGATGGTCCTCGCTCACATAGACCTGCGCCACATCCGCCCCGGCACGGCTTCCCGTATTGCTGATGTCAAAGCTGACGTTGTAAGCTCCCGCTCCCCCCGCCGGATGAATCTCAAGGTTCGTATACTTGAAGCTGGTGTATGAGAGCCCGTAACCAAACGGAAAAAGCGGCTTGACTCCGTTATGCTCGTAGCCCCGGTAGCCCACAAAAATATCATCCTTATAAGGAATCTTCAGCGTGCCGGGCGTCGGGTAGTAGTAGTCAATCGACGGGTTGTCTTTCAGGCTGCGTTCCCAACTGATAGGCAAGCGTCCCGATGGGTCCACATCGCCCACCAGTGCTTCCGCAAGCGCCGTACCGCCCTCCTGACCGGGATACCAGTTCTCAAGAAGTGCCGGCACGTGATCGATCCACGGCGCAGCATCGACACTTCCGCCTGACGTGATCGTCACGACGGTGTTGGGATTGGCAGCGGCGATCTTCTCAATCAGTTCATCTTGCCCCGGAGGCAGTCGGAACTCGCGATCCGCGCCTTCCGTCTCGATGTCCTGGTTGTAGCCGACGGCGACAATCACTGCGTCCGCCTTCTTCGCCAGATCGATGGCCGATTGGCGCACAAATGTCCCTTCCTCCACGATCCCGATCTTGACTTGCTCCGCGCCAAACTGCGGCGGGCTCAGAATTTCAAGCACCACTTTGTGCGGCCCGGGCGTGAAAGCCATCGTCGTCTGCGCGAGAGCGGATTTGGGAATGTCAGTGTGGTCAATCGCCAGCTTGTCGTCGACCATCAGCCGATACTTGCTCTGGTTGTCTACGAATACAACAAAATTGCCCGATGTCCGCGCCGTGTAGTAGCCGGTCCAGCGCGAATAGTGTGCTGATTCCCCGCCCATGAACGCCATGATCTGGTCGGCTGTGACACTGCTGATCATCTCCGCCATATCCGGGTTGTCCAACGCGTTCTGTCCGCTATTCGACGTCATCTCGGTACGGGTCGCAATCGGCTTCCCGGTAAAGTTGGGGTTGTCAAAGGTATCGACGGTGAGCCCCGGCGCAGACTTGTCCGGGCTTAGCCTGAACCCGGAGCGCATGGCCATGACCGAGAGATTGGGAATGCCCTGATCCCAAACAACTGTTGCATTCAAGCCCAGCCTGTCGCTGATGCCTTTCAGAGCGCTTACGTCGTAAAACGTTGGAACCTGGCCGCTACCTCCGGCCGTTGGAATGCCCGGAAAAGCGTCAGGGCCGATCACCGCGATGGTTTTCACCTTGGCCGGGTCTAGAGGCAGCAGGTCGTGATCATTCTTCAGCAGAACAATCCCTTCGCGCGCTCCTTCGAGCGCCGCCCGCCTGCCCTCCTGGTTGTAGCGGGGTATGCTTTCGTCAAGCGGGTCATTCTCCATCCAACCGAACCGATAGCCGACGCGCAGGATGCGGCGAATCTTGTCGTCAATCACAGACTCCTTGACTTTGCCCTCTTTAACCGCCGGCAGCAGCGTCTTCTCGTTCATGTAGATGCCGAACGGCATCTCCAGATCGAGCCCGGCGTTGGCCGCCGCGATGCCGTCGTGGGTCGCCGTCCAGTCCGACATCATTACACCGTCAAAGCCCCATTGCTGCTTGGCGATTTCGACGTTGAGGTGGTAGTTCTGCGTGGCGTGTTCGCCGTTCAAAAAGTTATAGGAATCCATGATCGAGCCCACGTGTGCCCTGCGCACTGCCGCTTCGAATGCAGGCAAATAAATCTCTCTCAAGGCCCGCTCGCTCACTACGGAATCGGATGTAAATCGGAAATACTCCGAATTATTGGCGGCGTAATGCTTGATGGTCGCGCTCACGCCCTGAGACTGCACCCCGTCGATATATCCCACCGCAATTTCCCCGGCAAGAAACGGATCTTCGCCAAAATATTCAAAGTTTCGCCCATTCAACGGAGCACGATAGATGTTTACGCCCGGCCCCAGTACAAAAGCCGCACCGCGAGAGCGCGCATCGCGCCCAATCTGTGTCCCGACGCGGTTCGCCAGGTCCCGGTCCCAGCTGGCAGCCAGACCGATTCCGGCTGCATAGGCGGTCGAAGGCGGGGGAATATGAGCCCCCATCGGCCCGTCGCTCATCCGAAAACCCGGAATCCCCAAGCGTTCTACCCCGGCTGACGACATCATGCTGGCGCCCGAAAGCATATGAATCTTCTCTTCCAACGTCATTTTGGAGATCAGGTCGTCAATCTTCTTCTCGTCGACCGGACTCTGTCCGTGAGCAACGACTCCCGCCATGGCTATGGAAATTGAAAGAATTGCGGATGCAAAGGCGTACGTTCTCCCTCGCCACCTGCGCTGAACAAGTCGCCGCATGAAGCCTCCATTAAAAAGTAACCGGCTCATTTTATGGCACCAACCGCTCGGTTGGCAGGTTTTTCAATCGTTTTAACCCGGAAACCCGCCGGAAGCAGCCATGGCCCTTCCTTTAGGTCAAAAGATAACTCGATTGCAATAGACAATTCGTGTCTCTATCGAATACCATACGTTTTCGAGTCGCTCTACCAAAATGGTGCAAGGTATGCGCGCGTCGCTCTTTATCACCTGCTATAACGACACTTTGTTTCCCGAGACCGGCCGGGCTGTGGTGCGGCTCCTTGAGCGATTGGGCGTCGATCTTGATTTCCACCCCCAGCAGACATGTTGCGGACAGATGCACGCCAACACCGGTTTCCGTGCAGAGGCGTTCTCGCAGGCTAAGCGCTTCGTTCAAATCTATAAGGACACTGAAACCGTCGTCATTCCTTCCTCCTCCTGCGTCGCGATGATGCGCGATCAGTATCCGCAGCTCTTTGAGGAACTGGGAAATGAAGAACTTCGCAAGCAATTCAAAGCACTCCTGCCCAGGGTGTACGAGCTGAGCGAGTTTCTTATCGATCGCCTCGGCGTGGAAGACGTTGGCTCCTACTTCCCTCATCGGGTCACCTACCATGCCAGTTGTCATGGTTTGCGCGCACTGCACCTGGGCGATCGGCCGTTCAGGTTGCTCGCCAACGTCCGCGGGCTGGAACTTGCGCCTCTTG
This sequence comes from uncultured Acidobacteriaceae bacterium, assembly GCA_963800145.1. Taxonomy (GTDB): domain Bacteria; phylum Acidobacteriota; class Terriglobia; order Terriglobales; family Acidobacteriaceae; genus Telmatobacter. Next base: position 3,236,892 of record CAWCZX010000003.1, read on the forward strand.
AGAATCTTGACCGTTGCTGCGGCTTCGGCGGAACTTTTTCTATCAAGAACTCCGAGGTGTCCTCGGCAATGATGGCTGTCAAGCTGCGCGACGTACTGTCCACTCGCGCCGAATATTGCACCGCTCTCGATAACAGCTGCCTGATGCACCTGGGCGGCGCCATGCATCGTCAATATGCAGGGATGCGTACCATTCATCTTGCGCAGATTCTCGCAGCCACCGAGTCCGTTCCGGCAGAGGAGGCAGCATGAGTCGTGCAGCCGCCCACCACCCGGTCCTCGATCCGCACCTTGCGCCTCCCTTCCCTAAAGCGGCACTCCCTATCTTGCGCAATGCACAACTGCGCAAGAATGTGGCCCACGCCACCGACGTAATCCAGGCAAAGCGCGCCCGGTTAGTTGCGGAGAAGACTGACTGGCAGGAGCTGCGGTCAGCGGCATCGGCCATTCGAGCCCACGTGCTTGAAAATCTAGACTCCTATCTCGAAGAATTTGAGATCCGTTGCACCGCCGCCGGGGGCATTGTTCATTGGGCATCGGACGCGGCAGAGGCGCGTCGGATCATTATCGATATTCTGCGCGAGGAGAAGGCCGGCGAAGTCATCAAGATCAAAACCATGACCTCCGCCGAGATTGACCTGAACCCCGCCCTTGAATCAGCCGGTATCGGAGTCTTCGAGACGGATCTGGCCGAAATCATCCTGCAGCTCGGCGAAGACGAGCCCTCGCACATTGTTGTGCCCGCCCTGCATGTGAGCCGCAGCCAAGTGCGCGAAATCTTTGCCCGGCGCATGGGACTGCCTCACCTGAGCGACGATCCGCAGGCTCTGACCGCTGCGGCACGCACCTATTTGCGGCAAAAGTTTCTCAATGTTCCCACGGCCATCAGCGGAGCCAATTTCCTGGTGGCAGAAACCGGTGCAGTCTCCGTCGTTGAGTCGGAGGGCAATGGCCGTATGTGCCTTACGCTGCCCCGCGCCATGATTACACTGGCCGGCATCGAAAAGGTGCTGCCCCGCTTCCAGGATCTCGAAGTCATGCTGCAGGTTCTGGCGCGCTCGGCGACGGGTGAGCGCATGAATCCCTACACATCACTGTGGACTGGTGTCACACGAGGCGATGGTCCACAACGCTTCCACGTCGTTCTGCTCGACAATGGCAGGTCTTCGATCCTTGCTCGTCCACGGGAGCGGCAGACGCTCAAGTGCATCCGCTGCGCTGCCTGCCTCAACACTTGCCCGGTTTACCGCCAAACCGGCGGACATGCCTACGGGTCAGTCTATGGCGGCCCCATCGGCGCCATTCTCACTCCGCAACTGATGTACATGGAGCACGCGCAATCCTTGCCGTACGCCTCATCGCTTTGCGGCGCCTGTTACGAAGTTTGCCCCGTCAAGATCAACATTCCCGAGGTGCTGATTGACCTGCGCGCCCAAGTCGTAAACCTGGAGCGGAAACAGCCTGTACGCGTCTTCGACCTCATGTATCTCGGCATGAGAATCGCGAACCTGCTTTTCGCAAGCGCCTGGCGTTTCCGCGTCGCGCAGCGCCTTGGCCGCATCGGATTGGGGTTTCTCACCGACAAAGATGGCTGGATTCACTGGCTGCCCAGCCTCGGCTCACGTTGGACCGTTACACGCGATCTGCGCGGCCTGCCCGACGAGACCTTTCGCGAGTGGTGGGCAGCTCGGGGCGAAGGGAGACAAGGAACCACACTCCCCGCAGACCAGGTCTGCGGGCGCGGCTCCGTCGTCCCCTGCGGTTCCGCAGGCTGGTCCTCGCCCGAACAATCGACGCAGATGAGGATCACCACATATCCGAAGAGTCGGATTCCCTGGTACTGACGAAGGAGGGGCGATGAGCACCTCCACTCCATCCCGCCAGCTCATTCTGAACCGGATTCGAACCGCGACCAAGGACGCAGCGAAAACCGCGTACGCTGATCTGAAGCGTCCTTATACGCGCCGCGGCACACTTGGCAGCTCAGCAAGGTTGCAGCTGATGATCGAGCGGCTCCGAGAATACGACGCCGACGTCGTGGAGTGCGTGCCGGATCGTCTGCCGGCCACCATCGCGGCCTGCCTCGCATCCAGCCGCCGGACCAGGTTTGTTGCCCCGGAGGGCCTGCCCTCCGCATGGCTCGCCGCAGGCTTTGATTGGAAGATCGACCACGGACTTGAACACGCCGAGATCGAGCTCTGCGAGGGGGTGGTCACGACGTCCTTCGCCGGTATTGCCGACTCGGGAACCATCGTGCTGCATCACTCCGGCAGCGAAGGCAGACGCGTGATTACGCTGCTTCCCGACTGGCACCTCTGCATCCTGCGCGCCAGCCAGGTGGTGGAAACGCTGCCCGAGTATTTCGCGCGGTGCCCAGAGCCTCCCGCGCTCGCCACCTATATCTCAGGACCAAGTGCCACAGCAGACATTGAAATGACGCGCATCAAAGGCGTACACGGACCTCGTTTTCTCAACGTGATCCTGGTGCGCGACGTAATTGAGACAGCGACCGGGTCAGAACAGCCCGGCGCCAGCCAGGCAGGTAACCATGAATCACTCTGAATCGGCGATTTTTGATCAGGCAGTTCAGGCTCTGGACTCGTTCCAGATCGAGATTCCCTCCTGGGGATTCGCCAACACCGGCACGCGCTTCGGCAAATTCGTCCAGGCGGCGCGCCGCAACCACATTGGAGGAGAAATTCGCCGATGCGGCCGAGGTCAACCGCCTCACCGGCGCCACGCCCACCATGGCTCTGCACGTCTTATGGGATCTGCCCAAGGGCATCGGCGACGTTCCCGAGGTGCAGAAACTCGAGCGTCGCTTCGGCGTCCGCGCCGGATCCATCAATCCCAATCTCTTTCAGGACCAGGAATACAAGTTCGGCTCCCTTTGCAACCCCTCGGCTGAGATTCGCGAGCTAGGCCATCGCCCACATGCTCGATTCAATTGAGATCGCCAAGCTGCTGGATTCGCGCGATATTTCGCTTTGGCTGCCCGACGGCTCCAATTATCCCGGCACGCAAAGCATCCGCAAGCGCATCGGATGGCTCGAAGAGGCACTGCGCACGACTCACGACCACCTCGCCCCGAATCAGCGCCTGCTGATTGAATACAAGCCCTTCGAGCCGGCCTTCTACCACACCGACATCGCCGACTGGGGCATGTCATCCCATCTGGCCCGCGAGGCCGGACCCCAGGCTCGCGTGCTGGTCGATACCGGCCATCATTACTCCACGCAGAACATTGAGCAGATCGTGGCCTGGCTGCTGCACACCGGCATGCTGGGCGGATTCCACTTCAACGATCGCCGCTATGCCGACGACGATCTCACCCTCGGCTCCATCGACCCCTACCAGATCTTCCGCATCTTCCACGAGCTCCACAGCGCCCAGTCAGAAGGTCTGCCCAACGCAGTGGCCTTCATGATCGACCAGAGCCACAACCTGAAGGGCAAGATCGAGGCCACGGTCCAAACCGTCGTCACCGCCCAGGAACTCTGGCTTAAGGCCGCGCTCGTCGATCGCGAAGAATTGGCCAGGCTCCAGCAGATTCGTGTGATCTTGTGGCGGCCGAGGAGCTTTTCCGCGGCGCTTTCTGGCGCGATGTGCGCCCGCTATGCGCCGAGTGGCGCAAGGCGCGCGGACTGCCTATCGCCCCGCTGGCGGCCCTTCGCGAAGGCGGTTATGTAGACCGGATCAGCCTTCGAGCGCGGTGGGCGCACCTCCACGGTCAACAGCTACGCCTGAAAAAGGGTTATGCTTGTACGCAGCGTTTCGCTATTGAAACTGCGGCAGGAGATACGAACGGTTGCCCAAAACGAAGATCAAACGCCTATACCTGATTCCTATTCTGTCCAAGGCGCTCGACGTAATCGAATTGCTCGAGCAGAATAACGCCCCAGTCGCTCTGGAAGACGTCTTCCAGAAGACACATATTTCCAAGACCAGCGTCTATCGCATTCTCAAGACGCTGGTGCATCGCGGTTACGTGGCCCAGTCGCAGAGCGGCCAGTATCGGCTGGTTTCGCGCCCTCGCCGCCTGCGTTTCGGGTTTGCTGCGCAGAGCGGCGAAATGCCCTTTTCCGTTGCCGTGGCAGAGAGCGTGACCGCTGCCGCCGCGGCCGCCGGCGTCGAATTGATTGCCCTCGATAATCGTCAGGATGCCGAAGTCGCCATCCGAAACGCCGAGGAATTCGTGCACAAGCACGTCGACCTGGTGCTCGAATTTCAGGTAGAGGAAGAAGTCGCGCCGCGCGTGGCCCACATCTTCAAAAGAGCTGAAATTCCCATGGTCGCCATCGACGTGCCCCACCCCAACTCCACCTATTTTGGCGTGGACAACTTCGAGGTGGGGTTTGAAGCTGGCTCGCTGCTGGGCCAGCACGCGCTCCGCAAATGGAAAGGAAAGCCGGACTGGGTCCTGGGCGTAGGATTCTCTGAGGCCGGCAGCTTTGTGCAAAGCCGCATCACGGGTGCATTCGAGGGCATCCGCGAGCGCCTCAGGGACTTCCCGCCGACCGGTGCGTTCGTCTCGAAGGCCGCGGCATGCGGGAGCCGAGCCGTCTGGCAGCGATTGAGTTTTTCCGCACGCATCGCAAAGGCCAGCGCATCCTTGTGGCCGCCGCGACTGACTCCAGTGCCCTCGGCGTCCTTGATGCGATTCGCCAGACAGGGCGAGAAGAAGACGTTGCCATCGTCGGTCAGGATTGCATCCCGGAAGTGCTCGAGGAGATGAGAAGCGGCAAGAGTCCCATCATCGGGTCCGTCTCCCACGAAGTCGAAAGTTACGGACCACGCCTCATCCAGTTGGGCATTGCGCTGTTGCGCGGTTATACCGTGCCGCCCTACAACTATGTGCGCCACCGCGTTGTCACTCCGGAAACGCTCGATGGCAATGCTGCACACGAGGACTCCATAGAGAGCCTCGCGTCCGCCCAGTAGGAGTCGTGGGACTTTTCGAATCCGCAGAAGAACCTCCATTGCAATTCACTCCGCCAACCAAGAACTCTCAGCGCATCCTTTTCGAATAGGAAATACTTTTTCTATTGATTGCGATGTGATATCTTTTTTGAGTCTTGGAATTCCCCTCCCAGGTGGTGTTAATGACAACGATCGCGACGATCGCTTCCCCGGTGCTTAAGTATCTTGAAGACCGCTGGGATGCCGACCTTGCCGCTACCCTCGACGAGCCCGAACTCTTGCGCTACCGTTCCAACCTCCTCGGCTCCGATCTCCGCATAACCAACTTTGCCGGCGGCAACACCAGCTCGAAGATCATGCAGACCGATCCGCTCACCGGCGAGCGGGTCGAAGTGCTGTGGGTGAAGGGCTCCGGCGGCGATCTGGGAAGCATCAAGCGCACCGGGTTCGCCACCCTCTATCAGGACAAATTGCTCGCGTCCGAGCGCAGCTACAAGGGCGTCGACTTTGAAGATGACATGGTGGCGATGTATCCGCTCTGCACCTTCCGCAACAACCCAGTCGCGGCCTCCATCGACACGCCGCTGCATGGCTTTCTTCCCTTCCCGCACGTCGACCACCTCCATCCCGATTGGGGTATCGCCCTGGCGGCCTCAGCGAATGGCAAGTCCAAGATGGAGGAGTTCAATCGCGAATTCAATCATTCGCTCGTTTGGATTCCCTGGCAGCGCCCCGGTTTTGAACTCGGCTTGATGATGCGCAAAGCCATTCAAGAGAATCCCGACTGCGATGGCATCGTACTGGGCGGTCACGGCCTTTTCACCTGGGGCCAAACGCAACGCGAGTGCTACATGAACACGCTTACCGTGATCGATCAGATTGGTCAGTTCATCCAGGGTCATGCCAAGAGCCCGGTCCGCTTCGGTGGTGAAGCGATCCCGGCGCGCGCAGACCGCAAAGAGCTTGCCATTCAAATCGCCCCTTATCTAAGGGGCCGCGTGAGTGTGCAAAATCGATGGATCGCGAACTTCTCTGATTCTCCCGATGTGCTGCAATTCGTCAATTCCGCGAACGCCAAAGAGCTGGCCTTCCTCGGAACCAGTTGCCCCGATCACTTTATTCGTACAAAGATCAGGCCCTTGTTTGTGCCCTGGGCGGCAGACGCGACCCTCGACACGCTGAAAGCGCAGATCCAGACCTCGCTCGATGAATATCGTGAGCAATATCGCGCCTACTATCACTCTTTCGCCACTCCAGACTCGCCCGCCCTCCGCGACGCCAGCCCCACCGTTGTGCTGATTCCCGGCATCGGTATGTTCAGCTTCGGCAAGAACAAGACCGAGGCGCGCATCACAGGAGAGTTCTACACCAACGCCATTCACGTCATGGAGGGAGCATCGCTCCTTTCCGAAGGCGAAGTAGCCGGTACCCTCCCGCAGTGCGGCGAAGGCATTGACCCCAAGAGCTTCAAGGTGCACAGCAACTACGTGGCCTTGCCTGCGCTTGAAGCATTCCGCATCGAATACTGGGCCATGGAAGAAGCCAAGATCCGCCGCCAGCCGCCGGAGAAGGAACTGAGTCGGCGCATCGTCCTGGTTGTCGGAGGCGGAAGTGGCGTAGGTCGCGAAGTGGCTCTCGAAGCCGCCGAACGCGGTGCGCACGTTATGCTGGCCGATCGCGACAAAGACGCCGTTGCGCGCGTTGCCGACGAACTCAACGCTTTGACGTCTCCAGAATTCATCGCCTCCGCTGCGGTGGACATTCGCCACCGCGATACCATCCGCAAAACCATGGGCGATACCGTGTCGGCCTTTGGCGGCATCGATATTCTCATCAACACCGCGGCGTTATTTCCGTCCTCGCCCGACGGCACCATCTCCGACGCCATGTGGGCTGCCACCCTCGAAGTCAATATCACAGCCAACTACCTTCTTGCCGACGAAGTTGCTGAAATCTTTGCCGAGCAAGGCCTCGATGGCTCCATCGTCTTCACCAGTTCGGCCAACGCCGTCGTACCAAAACGCGGCAGCGAAGCCTACGACGTAAGCAAGGCGGCGCTCTCTCACCTGGTGCGCGAATTCGCCGTGGGCCTGGCGCCCAAGGTACGCGTCAACGGCGTCAGCCCGGCAACTGTTGTCAAGGGCTCCAACATGTTCCCCCGCGACCGGGTACGCGCTTCGCTCACTAAGTACCAAATCCCTTTCGACGAGTCGCTCAGCGATGAAGAGATGCGCTGCCTCCTCGCCGACTTCTACGCCACCCGCACGCTTACCCAACAGACTGTCGACCCAGCCGATTGCGCTGAGGCTATTCTCTTCCTGGCCGGGCCAAAGTCTCACTGCACAACCGGCCACCTTATCCCTGTCGACGGCGGATTGACCGAGGCATTTCTCCGGTGACCCCACAGAACGACTGGCCTTCCGATCAACGTGCGAGGGTCGCGATCGACCTGGGCGGAGAGAGTTGCCGCGTTTCGCTGCTTCGCTGGAGCAGCGGCAAGCCGTGCATCGAGTTAATTCATCGTTTCCCAAACGGCCCAGTGCATCGCGGTAATTCGATGCACTGGCCCTTGGGCGACATTCTTGCCGGTCTTGAAGAAGGATTGCGCCAAGCGGCCAAAGCTGCCCCCGAGGGTATTGCCTCCATCGCGGTCGATGGCTGGGCAGTCGATTACGTCCGTCTCGCGACAGACAGCAAGCCACTCTCCGACCCCTTCTGCTATCGCGATGAACGCACTGTTGTGTCCAAGCAAACCGTTGACGGAATCACGAGTCCGGAGGACCTCTTTCGTCGCACCGGGGCCCAGCCATTGCGGATTAATACGCTGTATCAACTACTCGCCGATTCCGCGTCCGGCGTTGATGTATGCGCGCCGTGGGTTTGTTTTCCGGAGTACGTGCTTCACTGGCTCGGCGGCCGCCGCGTTGCCGAATACACCAACGCCACTCACACGGGCCTCGTCGATCTCCAGACCGGCGACTGGGCGCCCGATCTTTTTGAATTGTTCGGCATCCCGATCAGTGCTGCCCCGCCTATTGTCCCTGCCGGAACCGTCGTGGGTCGCGTGCAGGGACCTCTCGCCGCGCTTGATGCCTTCCGGGAAACGGAGCTCATCGTGCCCGCATGCCATGACACGGCATCGGCCATTGCCGGTATTCCGTCGAATCTCGATTCCACCGCCTATATTTGTTCTGGCACGTGGTCCCTGGTAGGCACGCTGTCACCATCCCCAATCACCCGCCCTGAAGCAATGCAGGCGCGCTACACCAACCAAGGTGCTGCTTCAGGCGGATTCTGCTTCCATACCAACGTCAATGGCATGTGGCTGATCAAGCAATGCATGGATAGTTGGGCCGAGCAAGGACGCCCCTGGGCTATCGAAGATCTCGTCGAAGCCGCCGCGGCCTGCAAGACTCCGGCGATCATCGACGTGGATGCCGAACCGCTGCTTCTCGACGGCAACATGCCCGAGCGCATCAACCAGGAATTGAAACTCCGTGGGCTCGATCCGATTCCGGATGTCGCGGGCAACGAGCCCCTTTTTGCGCGCCTAATCTTCGAAAGCCTTGCAGGCCGCTATGCGACAGCGCTCAGTCAACTTGAAGAGATGCTCGACCGCAAGCTCGATCGCATCCATGTGCTGGGCGGTGGCAGCCGCAACAAACTCCTGCTCGCGCTCACGTCCGACCGTACCGGACTTCCAGTTGAAGCAGGAGAACCGGAGAGTTCCACCATCGGTAACTTCGCCGTGCAGCTTGCAGCCGGCGAGTGCAGTGACAAGCCGCTGACCACTGAGTCTGTTCGCCACTGGGCCGCTCAACTTTGCCAGGTCTAGGCACACCGGCGGCCAGCAAACGCCTCCTGCGCAGCGTCGTAAAGCGCACGCGCCTCCTTGCCGCGAGAACTTTCTCGAAAGACGAAGCGGGTTCAACCGAGATTTCAGAACCCGAAATTCATCTTGTCCGTGCATACTTGAAGTCATGATTCCCGCTCTTCTTCAAAGGATAGCCTGCTTTTGTGCTGCGCTTTTGTTCGCGACTCCGCTCTCTGCCCAGATGAACGTGACCGCAGTGTTGCCAAATGGCCGCGAGATTCATCCGGCCGGCAACTGGATTCCTTTAGCTCCATACCCATTCGCGTTGGCCGTGCGCCCAGACGGCGGACAAATCGCGGTGCCCTCCATCGGTTTTCCTTTCGCACTGAATGTGATTGAGCAGCCGAGCGACATCAGGCCCGCAGTGCGGCGCATCCCTGCCGGCGAAAACAACGATCCCGGCATTGAAGTGCATGCGGGCGTCGCTTACTCGCCCGATGGCTCGCTGCTCTACGAGGCCACCGGCGACTCCGGCAAAATCCGCGCCTACCGCACCGACTACTGGGGGCTCGCAGGCGAAGTCTCCCTGGACGGACCTCTCGCGGGCGAGGACGTCAACGGCAGCTTTGCGGCTACGCTGGTGGTTTCCAACGACGGCAAAACGCTCTATGCTCTCGACCAGGGCAACTGGCGCATTGTGATTCTCGACGCGCCAACACTGAAGCTCATCGCCTCGATCCCTACCGGCTCTTATCCTTTCGGTCTCGCTCTTTCACCCGATGGCACACGCCTCTACGTCACCAACACCGGGCTTTTCGAATACTCGACCGTTCCCGGCGCTGACGATAAAGACCCCATCCACACCGGACTGCACTTTCCGCCTTTCGCCTATCCTTCAAAGGCTGCACGCGAGGGCGCCCTCGTCGAAGGCAAACAGATTCCGGGCTTGGGCGATGAGAATTCTGTCCGTGGCAGTTCCTTGTGGACCTACGACGTAACTGACCGCGAGAATCCAGCGGTAACCGCGAAGTTGCGTCTCGGCGCCAAGATCACCGAAGCGAAAGGCCAGACCGTAGGCGGAGCAGCTCCCACAGGCATCGCGGCCGAGAGCGATGCAGTCTACGTCTCGCTGGCGCATGATGATGCTATCGCGAGAGTGAGCGCCGACGGCACCAAGGTGCTGGCTCAATCCACCACTCTCTCTCCTTTCACCGGGCCACAATTCCAGGACGCCGAAGGTCGTCCGCTGCGCGGCATCATGCCCAGCGGCCTCGCGGTCCGTGATGGGCGCATCTACGTCGCCGAATCCGGCATTGATGCAGTCGGGGTGTTGAATGCCGCCACTCTCGATGTCATCGAACACATCCCCGTGGGTTGGAATCCTTCGGCCCTTGCGTTCTCGCCCGACGGCAAAACTCTCTACGTGGTCAACACCAAGGGCAAAGGCGCGGGCCCCAACGCCGGCAAGGGTCACGACCCCAAGATGCCCACATACATCGGCTCCCTGGAGTTGGGCAGCCTCAGCGTCATTTCACTTGAAACCCTGCCAGCAGCCGCAGCCCTCACGCAGACCGTCATAAAGAGCAACACCGCAGCCACTGCCAACCATCCCCCGCTGCCCCGGCTCAAGCATTGTTTCCTGGTCGTGCGCGAAAACCGTACTTACGATGAGGTCCTCGGCGATGTGGCCGGCGCCAATGGAGACCCCACCCTGGCCCGCTATGGGATTGATGGCTGGGCCGCCGAGGAGAAGTCCGCGACCCACCTCAAGGTCACACCAAACCTCCATGCGCTGGTTGGCCAATATGCCATGAGCGACAACTTCTTCGTCGACTCCGACGTCTCGGCAGACGGCCATCGCTGGGTCGTCGGCATCAATCCCACGCCCTTCTTCAACACTGCGTGGACCTCCGGTTATGGCGGTCGTCGCCGCGACTTTCCCACCGCAGCGCAACCCGGCCGCCGAGCCCTCTTCGGCGGAGCAGACGCCCCAATGCCAGAAGACGAACCGCAGTTCGGCTCGCTCTGGGAGCACATCGCGGCCAGCGGCAAAGGGCTCTTCAACTACGGAGAGGGCCTTGAAATCGAGGGCAACGCGGAAATCCCCGGCACCGAGCCCGAGGGCCAGCGGTTGTTCCTCAACGCGCCTTTGCTGCGCCCCATCTTTGAAGCCAGCGACCGCCGTTACCCCACCTTTAATCTCGGCATTCCCGACCAGTTCCGCGTGGTTGAATTCGAGCGCGATTTCAAGTTGAAGCTCGCGGCCCGCAAGGTGCCCGCACTCATCGTCATTCGCCTGCCCGATGACCACACGGCCGATCCGCGCCCCACCGACGGGTATCCCTATCGTGCCTCTTACGTGGCCGACAACGACCTCGCCCTGGGCCGTATTGTTGCCTTCCTGTCGAAGACCTCCATCTGGAAGGATTCTGCCTTCTTCGTCACGGAAGACGACGCGCAGAATGGCGTGGATCACGTCGATGCGCACCGCAGCATCCTCTTCGTGGCCAGCCCCTGGGTCAAGCCCGGCTCCGTCTCCCACGAACACACGAGCATGGGTTCCATCACGCGCACCATCGATGAACTCCTCGGCCTCGGTCCGCTGAATCTTGAGGATGCCCTGGCGGGCGAAATTACCGGGATCTTCGATACGCAGCCGCATCTTCAGCCCTTCACCGTCCGCCCAGCCGACCCGCGCGTCTTTGTGCCGGCGAAAGCCCGCGCTGCCCGGCCCAAGACAAAAGAAGAAGCTGCAGAATTGCGCGACGTCGACGATGCCGATGCGATTCGGAAAGAGATGGAAAAATCTGCCGGAAAACTGCGCAAGCCAAAGAACGACGACTAGCGGCAGATGCGGCGCGGGATTTGTCGTCCCCGCACCGGAAAATCCGCTGGTCTCGTTCAGCTTTCTTAACTAACTGAGGATTTAGGTTCAGGTCTTCAAACTGCGCAACACGCCTAAACCGTGCGCAGGCAGTCCGGAAATTTTATTGAAAAATGCACTGGACTTAACGCATTGACTCTCGTAAGGTACATTTCAATTCACGTTTTCCCCAGAACCGTGCCTCGATTTTTAACTGGTTGTTAACATGTTCCGATTCGCTTTGTAACACGGAGTCAGTAGTCTGAACGTGTCGCATCACTCAAAGAATCAGCAAGAAACCTCGTGAATCGAGGGCGGATTTGTCTCCCGGTCGAGGAGGTATATCGGTCTACGCCGATTTCCCTCGGAGACAGTCGTCCGGCTGAATCAGCTCTTTGCCGGCGTCCGCATTGAACGTCGTTTGCGTCCCTGCTTTTCCTGCATTCGGCCCCTTTTCTGATCGCAGCTTTTCCGCTCAGCTCAACCATGCTTCACCCATGCTTCACCTTGAGGAGACAGTGATCTATGTTTCTATGCACCGGTAACTCCACGAAGCTCTTCCAGCGCCGGCCCATCGCAACGCTCAGCCTGCTGCTCATGCTTGCGATGGTCGCGATGCATGGCCGCGCACAATCCACGCAAGGGGCCGTCGTCGGGTCCGTCAGGGATCCAGGTGGCGCGGTCGTGCCCGGCGCCAACGTTACGCTAACCAATACCGCTGAGGGCACCGCGCGCACCGCGACGTCAAACAGCGTCGGCGACTACCGCTTCCTCGATGTAAAGGCGGGTATCTATTCCGTCAGCGTCGTTGCTCCGGGCTTTGAAAAATGGGCAGCTTCCGGCGTCACTCTCGCAGTACGCCAGGAACTCCGAGTCGACGTCCAACTCTCGGTTGGAACTGTCCAGCAGTCAGTTCAGGTCACAGGTGATTCAGTGAGCGCTATCGAAACCGACTCACCCACTATCAGCGGCACGTTTACCGCAGACGACGCCACCAACCTTCCCGTGAACACGCGCGCCAGCTTCTCCGGCACCAGCGCTTCGGCCATTCTTGGTACGCTGCCCGGTGTGCAGGACGACAGCTCCGGCATCTCGGTGCAGGGCGCTCTGCCGTATCAGACCGAGGTGACGGTGGACGGCGTCACACTGAAAAATGCGTCGGGAGGGAGCTTTATCGGCGACGCATTTCCTTCCACCGAATCCATCGCAGAAATTCGCGCGGATGGTGTGCTGGCGAATGCCGAGTTTGGCGACCCGGCGCAGGTGGTCGTAACGACGAAAGGCGGATCCAACAGCCTGCACGGTTCCGGTTTCTGGTACTACCAGGATTCTGCGTTCGACGCGATTCCTTACACCTACCCCACTACAACCACCAAGCCCAGTGTTCACGGTGACACATTCGGTGGTAGTGTCGGCGGTCCGGTCGTCTTCCCTCACCTCTATAACGGCCACAACAAAACATTCTTTTATGGAGCCTACGAAGGCTGGCGGCATCCCGCGCAGACGACGCTCTTTGAAAAGGTTCCCAGCACATTGATGAAACAGGGCGACTTCTCGAAGTACACCTCGGCCGGATTCACGGGGTTGACGAACCCCTATACTGGCGGCAGCTACGGAACAACGATCCCCAACGGCTCCATCAGCCAGATTGCCTTGAACACCCTCAAACAGTTCTACCCAGATCCGAACGTGGGCGATCCCACCGCTTATACCGATAACAACGTGGCCAACTACCAGGCCAACGTCAATGACAGCGGACACTCGGATCAGTTCGACGCGCGGGGCGACCAATACTTCGGCTCGAACCAGAAATTTCTCGTTTGGGGGCGCTTCACCTGGAAGAACTTCCCCATCAGCAGCCCCGAAATCCTTCTCGTTCCCTCCGGATTGAACACCAGTCAGAGCCGTGTTCTGAAGTTCGATACAAACTGGAGTATCAAGCCAAGTCTCATCAACGAGGCCGGCTTCGGGTTTACCCGCTACACCTCCGGAAGCAGCAACAGCTTCAACGGTCTGGCCTGGACCACGACGCAGGGCTGGAGCGGTTTGCAAAACCTCTTCTACAACGGCATCCCGGAGATGGACTTCAACAACATCCAGAGCCTCAATGCCGATCGCCTGACCGGCCTCAACAAGTCTTTCACATACGACTACAGCGACACGCTGATCTGGACGAAGGGCAATCACACCCTCAAGTTTGGTGGTGATATTCAGTCACTCGAAGCCATCACTCCGCTGGGCTTCAACGGTTCTGATAACTACGGCACTTACCAGTTCAACACCAGCGGCAGCACAGGCATGTTCACCGGTGTGGACTTCGCTGACTTCCTGCTCGGCATACCCGATCAAACTTTCTATGATGTGGTGAAGCAGGACAACGATGGTATCTCAGAGCACTACGCTTTCTATGGTCAAGATGAGTGGCGGCTTAACCCGCGTCTAACCCTGTCCTACGGCCTCCGTTACGAGTTGCATCCGGGCTATTACGACAAGTACGGCGACATCGGGAACTTCGATCCCAGCGTAGCCAAGGCGGGTCGGGTAATTTATCCGCAGGGAAAACAAGACCTGCTCGCACAGGGCTTCCTCGCCAGCGCTAACGCATGCGACGCCGACGGCGTGAACGCAACCAACTCATCCGCGGTCAACGGCGCGCCATGCATGCAGGTTCAGGGCAACGACACGGCAGGATATCCCTCCGGTCTCAAAAAGTATCCCCGCCTTCGTTTCATGCCGCGTGTCGGCTTCGCCTGGCGCCCGTTTGGTAACGATAAGTGGGCTATTCGCGGCGGCGCCGGCATGTACAACATCAACATGCTTGGCTCGAGCTTCTATTCGCTCACCGGCACGGTGCAGGCTTATACTCAGCAGTTCTCCAACACCTACAACCCGGCCACCCATGCTATTGGCTACCAGTGGCCCCAGATTGATCCCGGTTCCGGGGGCGCTGGCTGCACCAACTGCTATGGCACCGACTACTTTGGCACCGCCAACAGCACCAACTGGAAAGACCCCTATACGGAACAGTGGTCCTTGAGCGTAGATCACGACTTCGGTTCCGGATATGCAGCGCGGGCCACCTACATCGGGTCTGAAACGCATCAGTTGGTCTGGGCTCCGGATGAGAACACGCTGCCATATTCCACCACCGTTTCCGCCTTCAACGCGCCCATCAGCTCCCGCCTTTTCCCCAACTGGGGCCGCATCAACACGCGTGCAACCGGCGCGAACGACAGCTACAACTCGTTGCAGGTTGAAGGCAGCCACCGTCTGCAACAGGGTCTCGAATTCCACTCAGGGTTTACGTGGGCCAAAAATCTTGCCGACAATGAAGGACCGTACGGAACGGGATTTGCCGGCGAGGGGGGCGGTAATCGCTCGTCCTCTATCCTCAACCGGCATGTCGATTTCGGCAACGTCTACGGCTCCCGCAGGCTTCGCTGGAACACGACGGCACTCTACGATCTGCCCTTCGGCCGTGGCAAGATGTTCGGCACTTCCATGTCGCGCATTGCCGACGAGGTCGTCGGCGGCTGGCGGCTGTCGTCCATTCTTACGGTCCAAACCGGCCCGTACGAAACACCCTATTTCCCCAGCGGACAGGGCGATCCATCCGGAACCGGCTCGGGCCTGAACGGCTCGTATGGCGATGGGACAGGCAGCTTCGATGGTGGACACCGCAACCAGCACGCTGACGTAGTACCAGGAATCAGCGTCAATCCGGCAGGAAGAAATCGCTTCAACTGGACCAACGCCGCTGCGTTTGCCTGCCCCGGCGATCCAACATGGTCTGTCGGCAACCCCTGCACAACCGGCGCGGGCTTCAACCCCTTGACCCTCGCCCCGCTTAGCCCAAGCCCGTTGCCGATTGGCCGCTTCGGCAACAGCCAGGTGGGCTCCGTAGAAGGTCCTGGCCTCGTCAATCTTTCAACCGGAATGAGCAAAGCCTTCTCCATTACAGAACGAATTAAGTTCAAAATGGAAGGCTCGTTTACAAACGTTCTGAACCACACCAATCTGGGCGATCCGAACATGAACCTCAGCTCGCCCAGCTTCGGTCTTGTCACGGGAGTCATTGGAACCCAGAATGGATCGTCGAATGGGCCCCCCGGAGATTTCGGCGGCGCCCGAACTGGCCAGGTTTCGGCACGAATCGAGTTCTAGTCTCGAACTGCAATTCCTCTCAAATGGCGTGGACTTTCGGGTCCACGCCGATTCTTTCTGCCTCGGAGTTTGGAAGCGGTACAACTGCCGCAATCCGCTGGATGCTGAAAACGCCGACGCAACGCGGGTGCCATCTTGAGAGAAGTCGCTTCGGCGACCGCAGTGGAAAGATGACATTTCGAACTTCACGTCGCCTTCTCACAGGAATGAACCTGTGCGTCCACGCCGCATTGTCTCCAATAGTTTGTTTTCTATTGCGGGTCGCGATAACAGATATTTTCGCCATCCAGCCGGTACTCGGCCGAGCAGCCTTCGCCACCGCAAATCATGGTGTCGCCGGCGCAGAGCTGGCGTCGCGTGATCAGCCCCATCGTCCCGCAACGCGGACACGACATCACTGCGACGTATGGGTTCTGCGCATGACCCAGCTTGGACTGGTTCTCCAGGACGAAAACCGTGCCGGGATCCATTCTTTCGGGAATCCATTCTTCCAGGAACTGCAAATCGGTTGACATCCTGCCCTCCTGAGGGTCGAGGTCACCGAGCAGCGTTCCATCGTTCCCGCCGCTCCGTGGTGCAACAAAGCGCAGTGCGAATGGCTCACCAGAGACACATCCTCCCTGGTTCAGATGTAGTCTTTCTGGGTCTGAGTTGGCCCGTCAACCGGAATCGGAGTCAGGCAGTATCGAACGGGGTACATTCTCTACATAGAAGGTAATCGCAATCACCGCGCAGCAGTTTCTCCGCGACGTGACGCCGCAGCCGCATCGATGGCCTTATAGGTTTCCACGTTCCGCAAAATCGCTTGCACATACTCACGCGTTTGCGTGAAGGGTATCGACTCAACAAACTCATCCATTCCGTGATAAGGTCCGGCGCCTTCCCAATCCGTTACCCGGCTGTCCCCTGCGTTGTAGGCTGCAAGCGCATACTCGGGCACGCCACTAAACCTCTCCAGCATCTGCCGCAGGTAGCGCGTTCCGAGGCGAATATTGATCTCGGGATTCAGTAACTGAAAAGTCTCAAAATGGCTGATTCCCTCCTCGCGTGCCATCGCCTTGCCCACCGCGGGCAGCAGTTGCATCAACCCATACGCGTTCGCATACGAGATTGCCGAGGGATTGAACTCCGACTCCTGCCGGATGAGGGAGGCCACAAGATATGGATCGAGATTGTTCTTTGCTGATTCGGTCTTGATCGTCTCCCAATATGGCTCCGGGAAAAGGATGCGCCAGTACACCAGCGGAATGGCATCCACTGAAGCGGTCGCAGCATAAGGCAACGCCTTTTTCAGCGAGCGCAGGGCGCGGAACGTGTCGCCATCGGAAGCGTAAATCTGAGCCTCAGCCAGTGCGCTCCACGAACCCGAATCCGGGTCCGCGGCAATCTCCTGCGGAATATAGTCATTCAGTCCCGCATTGGCCAGCAGTTTCGCTTTCGCCAGATGCTCGCTGTCATCCGGAAAGCTGTCATCGAGTACAGGAACGATGGGCGCCTTAAAACGATCAAGATCCGCGTCTTCCTGCGCCGGGATTGTCGTCCCCAGCGCCGCCAGCCGCGCCCGCGCCATCTGTCCGTAAAAATAATGCTGATATGCCCTTACAATGGTTCGATAATTGGCAGCCGCGAGCCCTGGCTTGTTGTCCTGCTGCTCATACAGGCGTGCGCGCCAGTAGAGTGCCGCCGCTGTCTCAGTTGCGTCGGGATAAAGATGAATCTGCTCGTCGAAGAGGTGTGCCGCATCGGCGTAAAGACCCTGCCGGTAGCTCAGCCAGCCTGCGCGCCAGTGCGCCGCCGCGGCCTGCTTGTCTTGCGGAAAATGCACGGCCAAATAGCTGTAGTACTCCACTGCCTTCGGATAATCGCGGCTCAGCAAATACATATTCCCGCTGGAGAAAAGGGCCTCGGCCAGCCACTCGCTCTGTGGAAACCGCGTCTCCATCAGCGCCACGATCCGCTGCTGGTCCACCGTGTCGTTGCGATCCCGCGCCAATTCCATCAACAGGTAAAGCCGCCTCGCACCGTTGTCGTCATTCGTGTCGGGAAGCCCCTGCACCTGCGCCGGAGTCAACACCTTCAATCTCAGATCACAGTCTGCAGCCGCCACATTGAAGGCATCACGGCTCTGTGTATCCAGGCCCGCCCGTCTTGCCAGCGCATGGTATTGCTCACTGGCTTCGGCGTACCGGTGAGCCTTGTAGTAAGCGTCTGCCAGTATTCGCAGTTCGGTCGACGTCAACGATGCCTCGGCGCCTTCCGCCATTAACCGGGTGCGCGCAATTTCTGCTTCCGGGGTCAGGGAATGCTCCAGCAAAATCTGTTTGAAAATGACATCCGCTTCGTCCGGCTTCCCCAGCGCAACCGCGACCTGCGCCCGTGCCAGTTGGTAGCCGGTACGAGCTGCCGCCGGTCCATCCGCCGCCGCGGCCAATGCACGCTGCGCCCCGGCCGCGTTGTTCATCGCCAGCAGGACACCCGCCTCGAGTTCCGGCGCCTGCGCATCAAAAATGCTGTCCGGATGTCGCTCCGCAAAGCCGTGCAGCAGCGCCTCCGCTGCCGCTTCGTTTCCCGCTTCATGTTCGGCCTTGGCTGCCAGAAAATCCGCATAGTCGGCGAGCACGTCCCCGTTCTTCTTGGCATCGCGCAGGCTCGCCGCCGCTTCGGGATAGCGCCTGTCAAGCATGTACGCATGACCGAGCGCCAGGTACGCCGCGGCTGCCGCTTCCCCGGTGTTCCTGTGGGCATAAGCCGTCACGCCCGCATAAGCAGCCGGTGTGCGCATCGTGGCAAGTTGCTGCGCCATGGGCCGCAACTCAGTCGACGCCACAAACGCCAGCTTGATGCGCCGTGCTCGCGCTGACGGGCGCCGGCGTCTCCGGGCCGCTGTCCTGCTGCGCGCCTTCCCCGTCCTCGTCGACCGGGCTGCAGTCGTCTTCTTGCTGCCCTGGTGAGACCTGGAAGCGGGGGCTTTGTGAGAAGTAGACGGAGTCTTATGAGTCGTTGAAGAGGAGACAGGGGATTGGGGCGATGTATCGTCTGCGGACCGCCCAAGCGCAGGCGCGGCAACCAGCAAACCCGCCAGCACGCATATCGCGAGCCTACCTGCTATGAAAATTGGCTGGATCGCGGTCCTCATAGTTCCTAATGTAAGCTGGTTTCTCCGTGCTGGACAGCCCGGAATCAGTCTTGACACGTTACTCGTGTGCCCCTCAAGCGACAGACGCCTGTTTGGACCATTTCGTTAGCCGCTGCCCAGCTTGGCCCACCGCCCTGCCATCTATTACACTCATAGTTTGGGGACCGGTCGAATCCGCATTTCTCCGGTCCCAGATTGGTGCAACCAAAAGGAGCGGCAACCTCCTCATAGCCAGGTATGACCTGGTAAGCCTGGAAATGCCGTATGTTCACCGGAACCCAAACGAATTCCCCGCAACCAACGCTCATGTCGACCATCCAACCTATAGCAGGCGAAAACGAGCAGCATCCCGACGTCGCCCTCGTCGAACGGGCCCGTGGTGGTGATGTCTCGGCCTACGACGAACTCGTCCGCAAGTATGACCGCCAGGTCTTCCGGATTGCGCAGCATATTACGCAAAACCGCGAAGATGCAGAAGACGTCATGCAGGACGCGTTTCTGAAGGCGTACGAAAAGCTTGACCAATTTCAAGGGAATTCGAAGTTTTACACATGGCTGGTTCGAATCGCGGTAAACGAGAGCCTGATGCGCCTGCGCAAGCGGCGTACCGGCAAAATGGTTTCGATCGACGAGGATATCGAGACCGAGGAGGGGAGCGTCCCACGCGACCTGGCCGACTGGGCGCCGGATCCGGAGCAAAACTATTCCCAGTCAGAACTCGCCGAAATTTTACGCAAAACCATTCAGGGGCTTCCCCCCGGATTTCGCATCGTCTTTGTTCTGCGCGACGTGGAAGGTCTTTCCACCGAGGAGACCGCGGAAACGCTCGGTTTGAGCGTACCAGCCGTCAAGTCGCGCCTCCTGCGCGCCCGGTTGCAACTGCGCGAACGACTCAGCCGTTACTTTCGCAGGAAAAAGGGAGTTGAAAAGTGACCTGCACTGAGTTTCTCGCATTGCTCGACGATCTGATCGACGACACGGTAACCACCAAAATGCGCGCCGACCTGCAGGAACATCTGCGTGGCTGCGAGCACTGTGAGGTCACCCTCAGCACCACCCGCAAAACCATCCAAATCTATCGTTCCCACGAAATCTACGACCTGCCTTCGGATCTCCGCGAGCGCCTCCACGCCGCCATCATGGCCCGCTGCAAAAAAGGCTGCTGACGCACACTCTGGCTCTTTTCGTGCGTGCTGGTAGCTCTAGTCAGAACCGGGATGCTCAGCCCGAATGCCTCGACCGGCCGCTAGGGCGTCCGAACGAATCCGTGGGCCACGAAGTTCGCGTCGTAATAATATCCCGTGATTACGCCCCAGTCGTTGATGCCGTAAGGCAGGGTATCGGCCGAGCCGAGAGGATCGACCGTAACAATCTTACCGTCGGGACTGCGTAAATAGCCGTGGTACACATAGTTCGTGTCAAGATAGACTCCCGTGATCGCTCCCCAATCGTTGAGGCTTACGGGACAATCGGAGGGACAGCCTGTGCCTTGGTAGATTCCATTCCCCGCTCCGGGAGCGTCGAACGTCGTAATCTTGCCGTCGGGACTGCGCAGGAAACCGTGATTCACACTGTTCGCGTCACTGTAAATCCCCGCAATCGCCCCCCACTGATTGAGGCCAAGGGCACAACCGGGACAACCTGTGCCTTGGTAACTGCCGGTGCCCGCGCCGGGAACGTCAAACGTTGTCAACGCGCCCTTGGCGTTGCGGACCTGGCCATGGTGAACAAAGTTACCGCTGTCGTCTTCGAACCCTCCCGCAATTGTTCCAAATAAATTGACGTTGGTGGCTCCCGACCCAAAACACCCTTCCGAACCGTTGCCGGTGCAGGCGTCTGGACCACTCCACGTCGTAAACGTCCCGTAGGGACTGCGCAGGAAAGCGTGGAACGCATAGTTCGAGTCGGTGTAATACCCTACGATGGCTCCTTCAATGTTAATGGCTATGGGAGTGGAGCCGTAACCGCCGACGCCGGGAACGTCAAATGACGTAAACTTCCCCTCTCGATTGCGCAGGAAACCATGGCTGAAGCCGCTCGCGTCATAGAACGATCCGGTGACTACCCCCAAATCGTTGATGCTGCTAGGACTCGTCCCATCATAAGCGTCGGTGATGTCCGCGCCGGGGGCATCGAATGTGGTGATTTCGCCGCCAGGACTGCGCAGGAACCCGTGGTAGACATTGTTCGCGTCGACGTAGTATCCGGCAATGACCCCCAAGTTGTTAACGCCGCTCGCAAAAGTGCCGTTGAAGGAGTCTGCAACGGTGTCCGCACCCGGAGCGTCAAAGCTGACGATTTTCTGTGCAGATACCTGGATCGTCATCCATTGCATGGCTAGTAAGGGCAGCGCCCCAACGAGCGCCAGACTACTCGATTTCAGGCATAGCTTCGCAATCGTTTGCATAGTATCCTCATACCTCCAGAGGTGTTTGAGTTTGATCGACCTCTTGAGTCGAGACCACTTTGAAGTGTGGCGGGAGATTTGTCTTGACGGATTCATGACGAATTTATGACGGTGACTAAGTCGTGCGTTTTCAAATTCGGCAACGTCGAAGTCCGTGAGCGAGAGTTCTCAATTGTCATAGCTGGAGAGCTATCCGCAGTTGAACCGAAGGCATTTCGTGTTCTATTGTTTCTGCTTCGTAACTCTCAGAGGTTGGTCACAAAAGAAGAACTGATGAACGCCGTCTGGGGTGATGCCGCTGTTACAGAGAGTTCCCTGACGCGCGCGGTCGCAAAGCTCCGAAAGTTACTGGCTGACGACTTCCTTGAGCCGCAATACATCGCGACCGTTGCGACCGTCGGCTACCGATTCATTTGCAAAGTAGAAATCAGTGAGGATCGCCCCGCTTCGATTGAGGAGATTCGTACCCCAACCAAGATTGGAGAAGATCCAGAGTTCTCGACGGTGGCGATCTTGTCCGCCGTCATCCAGTCCTCTGACTTGACGGGTGCTGGAGCCATTGCACCGATTTCAAGTGATGCCGTAAAATCGCCGATCGGTCGAAGCAAGCAATCACGCGTCATCCCGGCTGCATTGATTGTTCTGGTTACGCTCGGAATCGTCTCTGCCTGGTCTTTTCATCACGTCTCCAGAGTTCGGTGGGCTAGAAACCAGGCGGTGCCCGAAATCGAACGTTCGATAGAAGCTGGACAATATGTGAAGGCCGCCACGCTGACACAAGAAGCTCGTGCCATCCTGCCAGCTGATCCAACACTCGATAAACTTTGGAAAGAGGCGACCGGAGAGGTTTCCATTGCGAGTGTCCCATCTGGGGCCGAAGTCTCAATTCGGCGCTACGGCGGCGATCCAAATGCATGGGAGACGCTCGGAAAGACGCCATTGAAGAAACAGCGCGTACCGAGGGACGTTTACTTCTGGCGCCTCGTTGAACCAGGCTTCGCTCCCATATATTTCATCGACGAGCCCCCCGGCCCAGCAGACCCCGGTATGAAATGGTACCTCGACCGGACATTGAATCTCCGTCGCACGGGAAGCATTCCGCCCGAGATGGTCGCAGTGAGCGGCGGGGTCACCGGCCTCGCTTCCCCGTCCCAGATGGCGCCATTCGTCAGGGTAGGCGATTTCCTTATTGATCGAAATGAAGTCACCAATGAGAAGTTCAAAAGATTCGTCGACGCAGGAGGCTACCAGCGACGAGAGTTCTGGAAGCAGCCGTTCATTAAGAACGGGAAACAAATACGCTGGGACGAAGCGATCGCAGCGCTTCACGATGGGACTGGGCGTCCTGGTCCCGCGACTTGGGAGGCTGGAAGTTACCTGAACGGCACGGAACAATTTCCGGTGGCAGGTGTTTCATGGTACGAGGCAATGGCCTACGCCGAGTTTGTCGGAAAGAGTCTTCCTACCGTCTACCACTGGACGCAGGCTTCACAATCAGAGGACTTCACCTCAATCGTCGCTGCCGGGAGCAATTTCCATCATGCGGGAACCCAGCGTGTTGGCAGCAGTGGCAGCCTGAGCGGCTATGGAACGACAGACATGGCGGGCAACGTGAAAGAGTGGTGCCTTAACGAGGGGCGCGATGGCAGGCACTATATCCTTGGCGGGGGTTTCGGCGAGCCCACCTATATGTTTCCGGAAACAGACGATCAATCCCCTTGGGATCGCCGCCCCAACTTTGGATTTCGTTGCGTGAAACTCGACTCGGCTCCCAACATGGATGCGGCAGCAAAGATTGTGACCAACACACGCGATTTCTCAAGGGAGAAACCCGCTGCAGCCAACGTATTCAAGGCCTACGCTGCTCTTTATGTTTACGACAAAGGGGCGCTGAACCCGAGAATTGAAGAAAGGCAAACGACGGAAAGTTGGACGCGGGAAAAGATCAGCTTTGACGCAGCCTACGGTCACGAACGCGTGATCGCTTACCTCTTCTTGCCAAAACACGGATCGGGTCCGTTCCAGACGGTCATATACTTTCCCGGTGCGTTTTCGCTTTACGATGAGAATTTCGAAGAGTCCGGCGTCGAATCATCCGACTCCCTGGAATTCTTGCTGAAGAGTGGCCGAGCGGTGATGTTCCCGATCTACAAGGGCACGTATGAGCGGCGAGATGGGTTGTTTCCCGGCGGCAAGCCGCCTGCGTTCTTTCGCGACCACGTGATCGAGTGGTCAAAAGACCTGGGTCGATCACTGGATTATCTTGAGACCCGAAAGGACATCGATTCTTCGAAGATTGCCTACTTCGGCAGCAGCATGGGCGGGGTCGAAGGTTCAGTAATGGCCGCGGTCGAGAGTC
This sequence comes from uncultured Acidobacteriaceae bacterium, assembly GCA_963800145.1. Taxonomy (GTDB): domain Bacteria; phylum Acidobacteriota; class Terriglobia; order Terriglobales; family Acidobacteriaceae; genus Telmatobacter. The sequence continues at coordinate 3,260,554 of CAWCZX010000003.1, forward strand.
GAATCCGGGTGATGATCCTGTCTTCAGGAGGTTTTCATCTCAGATACGATCTTCCAGAGGTTGACTCGTTCAACTTCGCACCCCATGTGACCATTCCCGTATTGATGTTGACCGGGCGTTACGATGAAACGTTCCCATTGGAATCGTCTCAGCTCCCGCTCTTCCGCATTCTCGGGACGCCCGATAAGGACAAGAAGCAGGTTATCTATGAGGGCGGTCACGGCGTGTTTCCCCACCCTGACGGGGTCCGTGAAAGCCTCAATTGGCTCGATAAATACCTGGGGCCGACCCAACATTAGAGCCAAGGGCAGGCGGATGAGGGAGAGGCTGACACCGATCGCAACTTCCCAGGCCGACTGTCTGAACACAACGTTACTCGCTGGCGGTCAATTACCTCCATTACCACAACTTTCCATCTAAAATGGCGTCTGGTCCTACAAGCAGTTCCGCCGCGCTGACGTTTACCGGCATTCCCCTCGATTCAGGAGAGCCACCGATGCAGTTCATCCAGGCGCCTATCACCGCCCTCCTCTGCCTCAGCCTCCTCAGCTCTTCCGTTCCGGGGAGCGCGCAGGCGCTTTCCACCACCCCGGCAGATCCCGCCCCACGGCCCAAGGTCCGCTCCGAATACCAATCCACCCAGTTGCGCGGCGATGACCGCATCCTCCACGCCCTCAATCGCTTCACCTTTGGTCCGCGCCCAGGGGACCTCGAAGCCGTTCGCGCCATGGGCCTCGACAGGTGGTTCGACCAGCAACTCCACCCCAACGGCATCGATGAGTCTGTCCTCGACGCACGCCTCGCCCAGTACCCTGCGATGCAACTTAGCCCGCAGGACCTTCTCTTGCGCCTGCCTAGCAACGCGGTCATTCGCCAGGCCATCAACGGCCGCGGGCCCGTACCCGAGCGCGGCTTCCTCCACGCGGTCTATGAGAACCAGATTGAGCGGGTCACGGCGCGCCAACAAGAACAGCAACTTAAGAAGGCAACCGAACAGAATCCCCAAATGGCCAACGCTTCTGCGATCGCCAGTGAAATCGCCATGGACGTCGGTGACGCCGAAAAGGCTCAGAGCCCCACGCCGATGGCCAAGGAGCCCGCCGCTGGCGCCGAGCCTGAGCAGAGCCAGATGGCTATGCCGGCCACCAACACCGCCCTCGCCCAGCCTCCTGCCGACGAGGCCCTGATCAGCGATGTGCTCGCTCTTCCGCCCCAACAGCGCCTGGCCCGCCTCGCGGAAATGCACCAGCCGGAACTCGACGCCTTCCTCAAATCCCTAAGGCCCGCACAACGCGCTCAGCTGGCCGCCGGTCTCGAGCCCGCTCAAAAGGAGCAGATCGAGGCCCTGGCAGGCCCCGAGCGCCTCGTCGTTGAAGAACTCATCGCCCAGCGTCTCACCCGCGACATCTATTCCAATGCGCAGCTTCAGGAAGTGATGACGGACTTCTGGCTCAATCACTTCAACGTCTATCTGCGCAAGAACGAGGCCACTCCCTACTATCTCGTCAGCTATGAGCGCGACGTGATTCGCCCGCTTGCTCTCGGCAAGTTTGAAGACCTTCTCGAAGCCACCGCGCACAGTCCCGCAATGCTGCTCTATCTTGACAATGCAGAGAGCGTGGGCCCCGACTCCGTTGCAGTGGAGCGCGCAAAGGAAAATGCCTGGCGCCGTCCCGACGCAAAGAAGAAGACCCCTGAAGGTCTCAACGAAAATTACGCTCGCGAGTTGATGGAACTGCATACGCTCGGCGTCAACGGTGGCTATACCCAGGCCGACGTCACCCAGGTCGCACGCATCCTTACCGGCTGGACCATCGACCGCCCCGAACGCGGCGGCAGCTTCCAATTCAATCCCAATCGCCACGAGCCCGGCACCAAGAAAGTCATGGGCCAGAAATTCAAAGACAAAGGGGAAGAAGAAGGCCGCGAGCTGCTCCACTTCCTCGCGACGCGTCCAGCCACTGCGCACTTCATCTCCCGCGAACTGGCCATCCGCTTCGTCAGCGACAATCCTCCGCAAGCCCTGGTTGATCGCATGGCTCGCACGTACATGTCATCGGGTGGTGACATCCCCGCAGTCCTCAAGACTCTCTTTCACTCGCCCGAGTTCTGGGCTGCCAACACCTACCGTGCCAAGGTGAAGACGCCTCTTGAATTCGTCGTCTCCGCAGTACGGGCCGGCAACGCGAACATCGACAATCTGCGTCCCGTCGCGAATGCCCTCCGCCAGATGGGAATGCCGGTCTACGGCTGTGTCACGCCAAACGGCTACAGCTGGCAAGCCGATACATGGGTCAGCACCGGCGCTCTTGTCGATCGCATGAATTTCGCCCTGGGCCTCGCGGCCAACCACCTCCCTGGTATCACCGTCACATGGGAAGCGGCGCCGGATTCAAGCAGGGACCCCGCAGTTTCGCCGGTCAGCCTCACGACTCCTTCCCCGCAGTCCGAAGAAATGCGACTCGAGGCGTCCCTCATATCGGGTAGCGTCAGCGATTCCACGCGTTCCGCGGTGCTGCAGCAATTCGATCAACAAAGCGCACAGGACTTGAACGCCGGCGCCGCAGGCCAGCCCCTTGCAACGCGACCCAAGCCCCGGTTCCGAGTTCAAGAAGTCTCAGCAGTTGAAAAACAAGACCAGATCCTCGCCGGCCTGTTGTTAGGTTCCCCGGAATTTCAGCGCCGATAAAGGAGACACCGATGTACACATCCCGCCGTTTCTTTCTCCACAAAGGCGCTCTTGCCCTCGCAGGCACCACGGCAATCCCCGGCTTCCTCGTGCGCTCCGTTCTCGGCCAAAACGCAACAACAGCGCCCAATCGCCGGCTAGTCGTCATCTTTCAGCGTGGAGCCGCCGACGGTCTGAATATCGTTGTCCCCTATCGGGAGAAGAACTACTACTCGATGCGTCCAAGTATCGCCATTCCGCAGAACCAGGTTCTCGACCTCGATGGATTCTTCGGCCTCCATCCGTCGCTTGCGCCCTTCAAGCCCCTCTATGACCAGGGCCATCTCGCCGTCGTCCATGCTGCAGGCTCTCCTGACATGTCCCGCTCCCACTTCGACGCGCAGGACTACATGGAATCCGGCACTCCGGGCATAAAAGCCACCCAGGATGGATGGCTCAACCGCGCTCTGCAAGCTGAAGACCTTCGCCGCCGCGATCCGCATACCGCCTTCCGCGCCCTGGCCCTTGGTTCTGACGTGCCCCTTACTCTCGCAGGCAAAATCCCCGCCATCGCGTTGAACAACGTCAATGGATTTGCGATAGGCGGACGTGGCCCGGCCCCGTCACCCGCCGCCAACGCATTTGAAGCCATGTATGGAGACAGCGGCGACCGCATCTTCCACGCCGCCGGCGATGAAACCTTTGAGGCGGTCAAGATGCTGCGCGCAGCCAACCCCGCGCAATACACCCCCGGGCCCGGCGTCGAGTATCCCGCGTCGGATTTCGGCAACAACATGCGCCAGATCGCCCAGTTGCTCAAGGCCAACCTCGGCGTGGAAGCCGCCTTCACCGACGTTCAGGGTTGGGACACCCATCACAACCAGGGCGGCGCAGAAGGCCAGCTCTCCAACCGTCTCCGCGACTTCTCCGCTGCCATCGCTGCATTCTGGCGCGACCTCGGCGACAGCGCGGAAAACGTCACCCTCGTCACCATGTCGGAGTTCGGCCGCACGGCGCGCGAAAACGGCACCGGCGGAACCGACCACGGCCACGCCAACGCCATGTTTATCCTCGGCGGCAATGTCAAAGGTGGAAAGGTCTATGGCCGCTGGCCCGGTCTCGACGACCATCAACTCAACGAAGGTCGCGACCTCGCCCTTACCACCGACTACCGCCAGGTCCTCGGCGAAGTTTTGAACAAAACCCTCGGCGCCAATAATTATGAATTGGTTTTCCCCGGCGCCCACCTCGCCACGAATAACTTCCTCCACCTGGTTTAGGGCGGGTTCGCGTTACTTACGCGCCGTATTGCTCGTCGCTCACTTGCTCCAGCCAGTCGACGGTTTTGCCATCCAGCTTTTCCTGAATCGCAAAGTGGGTCATGGCCGTTGTCGGAGCCGCCCCGTGCCAGTGCTTCTCTCCTGGCGCGAACCAGATCACATCCCCGGGCCGAATCTCCTCGATCGGTCCGCCCCAGCGCTGCGCCCGTCCGCAGCCCGACGTGACGATCAGTGTTTGACCCAACGGATGTGTATGCCATGCGGTGCGCGCACCAGGTTCAAAGGTCACGCTTGCCCCAACGGCACGCGCGGGATCGGGAGCCGCAAATAGCGGGTCTACGCGCACAGTACCTGTGAACCAATCTGAAGGCCCCTTGCCCGAAGGCTGAGAGCCGACTCGCTTGATCTCCATTGTTTCCTCTTTCTTGTGGGCGGCACCTGATGACAATCAGAGGCCGGTCATTTTCTCAATGTGTTCCGGATATCGCGCGCCTTGCACCTTGATCTCCGCGGCGGCGCTTTCGATCTGTTGAAGATCGTCTGCAGTAAGCTCGATGTCAACAGCGCCAATGTTTTCTTCCAGACGATGGAGCTTCGTTGTGCCTGGGATGGGAACAATCCACGGCTTCTGCGCAAGCAGCCACGCTAGCGCGATCTGCGCTGGTGTTGCATTTCTGGCCTTGCCGATGGCGCCCAGGAGATCGACCAGCGCCTGGTTCGCCTTGCGGGCCTCAGGGGTGAACCGCGGGATGCTGCTGCGTATGTCGGTCTTGTCGAATGTCTGGTTCTCGTCGATCTTTCCCGTCAGGAAGCCTTTGCCGAGCGGGCTGAAGGGGACGAAGCCGATGCCGAGCTCTTCAAGCGTGGGCATGATCTCCTCTTCAGGCGCCCTGTACCAGAGCGAGTACTCGCTTTGCAGCGCCGTCACGGGCTGCACGGCGTGCGCGCGGCGGATGGTCCTGGCACCGGCTTCTGACAAGCCAAAGTGCTTGACCTTGCCCTCGGCAATCAGTTCCTTCACGGCGCCAGCGACATCTTCAATTGGAACTTTGGGGTCGACGCGGTGCTGATAAAACAGATCGATCGCGTCGATCTTGAGGCGCTTGAGCGAAGCTTCCGCAACCTTCTTGATGCGCGCCGGGCTGCTGTCTGTGCCCTTCGGGCCATGGCTTCCATCGGGATTAATATCGAAGCCAAACTTGGTGGCGATGGCGACCTTTCCGCGAAAAGGTGCGAGGCCCTCGCCCACCAATTCTTCATTGTTGAATGGCCCATAGACTTCGGCGGTGTCAAAGAACGTAACGCCGCGCTCAACTGCCGCACGGAGCAGATCGATGGACGCCTGCTTTTCAGGGAATGGTTTGTACGAAAACGTCATTCCCATGCAACCAAGCCCGAGAGCCGAAACTTCGAACTTGCTTTTTCCTAACTTCCGCTTCTGCATTGCGATTCTCCTTGAATGTGCTCGCACCAATTTAGAAGATTCATGTCACAGATCGAAGGGTCAGGCATTCGTTGCGCGCGGCATGATCTTGATGGTTGCGGAACGCGCACGTTTGCCGATCATCGGCTTGAGGTATGAGCTGCTCTTGTACTTCGCCTGATAAGCGTCGTCGATCCGGTCGTTGATCGGTCCGTCCACCGGCTCAAAGGTCACTTCCTTCGTCATCCCTGCGGCAACGATGCGCCCGGCCTTTTGCCGCAAGGCCGCCTGGTACCAGCGGGAACTCCGGCCGTTGTAGGCGCGAACGTAAAGCGTCCCGTCGACGACGATGGACCATATCCACGTGGGCGTTCCGTAGGTCTTTCCATCTTCGCGGAACGGTGCAATGTGCAGGTCATCGGTCCCGGCAATCTTGAGTAGTTCCTCTTTTTGCCATTCGGCCATGTGTGACCTCTCCTCGTTAGCGCGGCTCATATCCAGGCTTCTTGTAGACTTTGTCCCACTTGTCCTGAATGTCCGGCTTGTACACAGCTTCCGTCCAGTCCTGGGGTTCCACTTCTTCGAATGCCACGGAAATCAACTTTTCATCCGAGTTCAAGATCGACACCACATCTTTCGAGATCTGCTCGGCGAGACGCCTCTTCTGCTCTTCTGATTTTCCCGGCACCAATTTCACGACAATATGCGGCATGCTTGCTCCTTGAAAACCGAATGTCGATTCGGCTAGCGATTGGTCATGCGCTCCAGTGCCTCCGGATATCGTTCGCCCTGCACTGGGATACTCGCAGTGATAGTGTCGATCTCGCGCAGTTCTTCATGCGTCAGTTCAAGCGCAACCGCCCCAATGTTCTCTTCCAGGCGATGGAGCTTCGTTGTGCCGGGAATGGGAACGATCCAGGGTCGCTGTGCGAGCAGCCACGCCAGCGCGATCTGAGCGGTTGTCGCGCTCCTCCTCGCTGCAAACTCTGCCAACACGTCCACCAGAATACGGTTCGCTTTGCGGGCATCGGGGAAGAAACGAGGATAGGTGCCACGGTTATCCCCTTCGGGGAATTGCGTGTCTTCCGTGATCGACCCGGCAAGAAAACCCCTGCCCAGGGGGCTATACGGAACAAAGCCAATTCCCAGTTCCTCGAGAGTTGGCAGCACATCTTCCTCCGGGCGCCTCCACCAGATGGAATACTCGCTCTGCACCGCAGTCACCGGCTGCACGGCGTGCGCTCTGCGGATGGTATTTGCCCCTGCCTCAGACAAGCCGAAGTGTTTTACCTTGCCTTCCTGAATCAGGTCTTTCACTGCTCCTGCAACATCTTCGATGGGCACTTCAGGATCGACGCGGTGCTGATAGAGCAGATCGATGGTGTTCACGCGAAGCCGCCGCAGCGATCCATCCACGCTCTCTTTGATGTACCGCGGACGGCTATCAAGACCAGGGGAAGGCCTGTCATGGGCATTGAGAGCGAACCCGAACTTGGTCGCGATCACAACCTGGTCACGAACAGGAGCGAGCCCTTCGCCGACAACCTCTTCATTCACGAAGGGTCCATAAACCTGTGCGGTATCGAATAAGGTAATGCCTCGTTCGACCGCGCCACGCATGACCGCAATCATGTCTTCCCTGGTTCCGGACACCGGGCCGTGCCCGGCACTCATCCTCATGCAGCCCAATCCAATGGCCGACACTTCAAGGCCGCTCTTTCCAAGTTTCCTCTTCTGCATTATTGCCTCCTGCCTTCCATTTGAAAGTGTTTGGAAACTCGAATTCTTTCGTATCAAAGCGACGATACACCGTCTTGCCATTAATCCAATTTGAGCGAAGCCATATCGATTGAGAAGCGGTACTTCACGTCCGCCTTGACGAGCCTCTCATACGCTTCATTGACTTTCTGGATGGGGATGACCTCGACGTCAGCCGTAATGTTGTGCTTGCCGCAGAAGTCGAGCATCTCCTGGGTTTCAGCGATGCCGCCAATCGGCGAGCCGGAGAGGCTGCGGCGCCCCATGATGAGCCCGAAGACCGAGACGGGAAGCGGCTTGTCCGGCGCGCCAACCATGGTGAGGTTGCCATCGCGGCGCAGCATGTTGATGTACGCGTTGATGTCGTGCTGTGCGGCAACTGCGTCCAGAATGAAATCAATACTGCCAGCGTGCTTGGCCATCTCATCCGCATTGCGCGATATGACAACCTCATCGGCGCCGAGCCGGAGTGCATCGTCTTTCTTGTTCGGAGACGTGGTAAACACAACGACATGCGCGCCGAGTGCGTGCGCAAACTTGACGCCCATGTGGCCCAATCCGCCAAGTCCCACGATGCCAACCTTTTGGCCTTTGGTCACGCCCCAATGCCGCATCGGTGAGTAGGTGGTGATTCCGGCACACAGCAGGGGTGCGGCTCCAGCAAGATCAAGGTTAGTCGGAACGCGAAGCACGAAGCGCTCGCTAACAACAATGCTGTCGGAATATCCACCGTATGTAACACCTCCAGTGTGCTTGTCTGGAAAGTTGTAGGTAAGTGTCATGTTCGGGCAGAACTGCTCGAGCCCCGCCTTGCATTCGGGGCATGTGCCGTCGGAATCGACCATGCAGCCCACAGCGGCAATGTCGCCGGGTTTGAATTTAGTGACTGCAGCACCCACCTTCGTGACCCGACCCACGATCTCATGGCCCGGAACCAGGGGATAGACAGTGGGCATCACTTCCTTCCACTCATTGCGGGCCTGGTGCAGATCGGAGTGGCAGATGCCGCAATAAAGGATTTCGATCTGAACGTCGTGTTCGGCGGGATCGCGCCGCGCGATCGTGGTGGGAGAAAACGGCGATGTTGCGCTGGCAACGGAATAGGCTTTCGACTTATACATGGAGTTACCTCGAATTCCTGAGAAGATGGCGAGCGGATCGCTCCGAAATCAGACTACGAAAGAAGGCCCTTCAGGCGGTATCCTGATCCTGCCGATCTATTGCCTATTTCTGTCGATGCATGCATTTTTGTGCACAGTATCCTCAATTCAGCGTTAACTTATTTTTAAGGAGTCAAGCGGGTGCAAGCGGCGAAACAGAAGGACGCAAGTGCAAATGAAAACGTAGTAAAGATGCGGCGAGAGCTGGCCCGCAAGGTTGCCAGTCGGGCCGTTGCCGAAGAGGACACGCCCACTGAGATTCCAGGTCTGCGCCTCTATCGCCGTTCCTTGACAACCGCCTGCGCCTCGGCTGCGTACGAGCCCAGCCTGGTCGTCTTTCTCCAAGGACAGAAGCGGATCAATGTCGGCAAAACGACTTACATATGCGACGGTTCAAACTTCCTCCTGACATCGATCGATCTGCCAGTTGTCAGCCAGGTGATCGCGGCGACTGAAAAAGAACCGATACTCGCCTTGTTGCTCAAACTCGAAATGCCGGCGGTGCGGGAGATTCTCTCGCAGCAGGAGTTCCATCTGCGCGAGGAATCGGCCGATGCTCGCGGCATGGCGGTTGGCATCACTTCACTCGAACTCCTGGACGCATGTTCCCGGCTCGTAGACCTACTGGATACGCCGCAGGACATTCCTTTTCTCAGCGGCTTGATCCAGCGGGAAATTGTTTTTCGCTTGCTTCGCAGTCCGCAGGGAAAACATCTCCGCGCGATTGCCACGCTCGGCGAGCAAAGTCACCGTACGGCAAAAGCAGTTGAGTGGCTCAGGACGAACTACAGTAAGCCCCTACGTGTTGAGGAACTCGCGACCATGGCGCGGATGGGCGTCTCAACCTTGCACCATCAATTCCGCTCTCTCACCGCGATGAGCCCCTTGCAATATCAGAAGCAGCTTCGGCTGCATGTGGCCAGAGAACGCATGCTCAATCAAGGTCTGGATGCTGCCAGCGCGGCCTTCGAAGTGGGCTATGAGAGTGCCAGCCAATTCAACCGGGAATACAGCAGATTCTTCGGCCAGCCCCCGATACGCGATATCAAAGCCCGTCGAATCGCTGACGCTGTCTAGCAACCGGGATCAGGCTTCAGCCATCTAGCTACCCGCGTGCGCCTTGATCAGCTCATCCAGATAATCCGGCTTCCCTTCCTCGCGCATCAGATGCGGATACTGCTCGCCCCCGTGGTAGTCGATATTGAATGTGCGAATGTAATCATCAACCACGACCATCAGGGATATCGGTTGTGAGCCATCCTTCGCGGACTTGATCGCATCCTGGAGCAGATCGTCGGTGTAAATGCGGCCATTCACACCAATCACTTTCATCCCTGAAGAGATCCCAGCCTTGAATGCCGGGCTTCCGACAATCGCGTCGCCGATTGTCCCGTCGCTCCCCACCTGCAGACCGATCGAATAGGCATCGCCGGGGCTGTCGCGTCGTCTGACGAATTTAGATGGTTCGCCGTTATAGATCACTTTCCACCCGCCATTTTCGATGCCTCCTACTGGCGCATCCGGCGAAGTTGAATCCAGCCTCGAATGGAAATAGGCGGTCCAGTCGTACGGCGCAATTGCATTCAGCGCGGCAACCAATTCCTCAAAAGTGTAGGTCTTCACCTCGGGGCCATTGTTGGGGCCGCCGTGAAACAACTGGCAAAAATCATCGATCGATTTGGCGCCGTGGCTCTCACGATGGATGATGGTGGCTACTTCAAGCCACATCAGGTCGCCTTCATCGTAGTAGTCCGTTCCGCGGCGCCAATCCAACCATCCGCCCCTGCCGAACCCTAACCCCGGCTCTCCAACCGCTGTGTCAAGCAGTGGTCGCCAGGTGCGCCCTGGCCGACCAGGTCCCAGCATGGCCGCGATACTCGCCAGGTGTTCGTGATATTGCTCCGGTGTCCACAAACCGCTGCGCGCGGCCAACATCGGCCCCAGGTAATCTGTCAGTCCCTCATACCCCCACAGCAGATCCGTCTTCATCGGCGTCTCGTAATCTGGAGTGGTCAGATCGGCAGGCCGGCGAAACTTGCCATTCCACGAATGTACAAACTCATGCGCCAGCAGCCCGCCCATTTCCAGACCCGATTCGGGCGAAAGTAACACGCGCTCAGGCAAGCGGCTGTCATTGCACTCGTGGTGTTCCAGACCGAAATGTGCCACGTGGTCGCTCAGCGCAAACAGAAAGCGATAGCTCCGATAGTGCCGTGCCCCAAAGAGCTTTCCTGATTCGGCAACCAGCCTGGCCATTTCCTTCTGGTTCTCGGGGCTCATGTTCAGCGCGGCTGCACTGTCGGCGGCCATGTCGATTTCGTGGTGGATCGGCTCGCCTGGCGGCGTAATGTCAATCGCCCGATAATATTCGCCGCTGATAATGGGCGAATCAACCAGCGTCACCAGCGAAACCGCCTTGAAGGCAATTTCGGCTCCGGCCTGGTTCTCAATCGGCAGAGGGGTGCCAGATTTCCAGCCACCCGGGAGGGTAATCTTGGCTTGGTATGTCAGCTTGTCCGCCGGAGTCCCCGCCGGATAAAGCACCACGTCATTCCATTCCAGAACCATCAACTTGTCTGTGGCCGAGTAACCTGCCGGCTCTATAAAGTCGTACCGCGCCTCCAACCGGCTCGCGCCTGCGGGAATGTCCAAATGGAAGGTGAACACATCGAGCAAGTCGCGTTTCCATGGAATCGCCTTGCCGTCCGCCTCAAACTTGAGGCCCGTCAGGCTTGTGATGGGCCCATCCGGTCCGTGTTCGCCGGGAATCCACTTTGGATAGTAGAGCGTCAGCGGCCCTGGCTGCACCGGAATGACTTCCTCGGCGTGCAGGAACTTCTGCTGCGTTCTCGTCGCATCGACGGTGAGCGAGATCGGTTCCGCAGCCAGCGCAGCAGGAACGACCACAGCCAACACAACAGCGGCACACATCAAGGTTCGTAGGCGGCACGAATCCATCAAAATCCTCCACAGATGAAACAGAGAAACCCTTTCCGTGAATCATACCCTCATCACCGCCCAACTCCGCCATGGGGTTATGATGCTGCCATCCTGAACCGATGTGCCGCCGCGGACGATTCTAAGGATCTGCGGTTGTCTTCGCCGCGGGGTTGGTCATTCCGCCCTGAGCGCATCGGTAGGGTTCACTGAAGCTGCTCGACGCGCGGGCAAAAAGCTCGCTGCCAGCGAAGCCAATCCCAACACAACGGCAACTCCGGCCAGCGTCGGCGCATCCCAAGCCTGCACGCCAAACAATATCTTCCGCATCAGAAGAGACGCGCCTATCGAGCAAACCAGGCCGATGCCGATACCCGTCACAGTAAGCCACCCGGCCTGCCCCATCACCAGCTTGTACACCGCGCGCCGCTGCGCCCCCAGCGCCATCCGCACGCCAATCTCCCGCGTCCGCCGGCTCACCGAATACGCAATCACGCCATAGAGTCCCACCACTCCAAGCACCAGCGCCATTGCCGCAAACCCGCCGACCAGCCAGGTTGAAAAGCGATGCAGTAGCGCCGTCTGCGAAGCCTCGATCTGATCCGTCATTGTGATTTCGCCATACACGCCGAGGTTTGGATCGATCTGGCGCAAGGTGCTCACCATCATCGGCAACACGCTCTTCTCATCCTGCTCTGTGCGCACCGCGACAGCAAAATAGTTCTGCGGCCCCTGGTTGATGTCCTCATACTCCGCAGGCCAGATGTCTGAATCGAGCGTCCCTTCGCGCACATCTGCCACCACCCCGATAATCTCGCGGATCGACTTCGGCGCCAGGTCGCCATTGCCCACTTTTTTGCCGATGGGATCTTCACCGGGAAAATATTTCCGCGCCAACGCCTGGTTGATGAGCATGACGTTCGGCTTGGATTGATCCTCATCGTCGCGGAACATCCTTCCCCGCACCAGCCTTGCCTTCAACGTGGTCAAGTAGTCCGCGCTCACATCGCGCTCATTCACCTCGTTGTGCTCCCCGTGGAAAGGCTTGCCTACGATTCGTATCCAGTCCGTATCGCAGTTGCACTGCACCGGCAAGTCCGAAGTGATGCCGACTGCCTGCACGCCCGGCAACGCGGCAAACCGCCGTTCGATTTCCCGGTAAAGGGCTACCTGCTGAACATCCTTCACATAAATCTTGTCCGGCGCCATCACCTGCACAGTCGCGAGATGCGTCGTGTCGAAACCGTTCTCTACGTGCAGCAGACGATAAAAGCTCTGCCCCAGCAACCCCGCGCCCACCAGCAGCACCATGGCAATCGCCAACTCCACGACTACCAGGTTCGCTCCCATGCGCCGCCAGAGTCTTCCAGCGGCCGCGCGATCTCCGTCCGTTAATCCATCGCGAATGTCCTGGAACGAGAGCCGCAGCACAGGCGTTGCAGCCAGCAAAAACGCCGCAAGCACTGCAATCGCAACCGCAAACAGACCCGTGTGCCTGTTCAAACCAACGAGTCGCAGAAACGGCACAAACGCCGCCGTATCTTTGGGAATCATACGCGACATGAGCGCCATCACCCATGCCCCGACGCAAAGGCCCGCCAAGCATCCTCCGGCGGCCAGCAGCAAACCCTCGGTCACAAACTGTCGCGCCAGCCGTACCCGAGTCGCTCCCAGCGCGCCCCTGACCGCAATCTCGCGCCTGCGGCCTTCGGACCGAACCAGCAGCAAGCTCGCCACGTTCACGCACGCAATCAGCAGCAGCAAACCCGCACCGCTGAGCAAAGTCAGCAGAATCGGGCGCACGTTCCCGACAATCAGCTCTGACAGCGGAATGACGGAGGCACCTTGGCCCTGGTTCGAGGCAGGATACTGCCGAGCCAGTTGCGTCGCAATCGCCTGCAGATCCGCCTGCGCAGCCTGCATTGTCACTCCATCGCGCAACCTGCCGATGCCATCAAGATTGTGGCAGCTTCGGCGCTGCTCGCAGCCATTTTTGTCCAGCAGCGGCGTCCAGAACTCTGCATTTCCACGCGGCCCGAACGCAAACTCACGCGGCAGCACCCCAACAATTGTGTACGAATCCCCATTCAGGCTCACCGCTTGCCCAATCACATCGCGCCGCGAGCCAAAGCGTTTCACCCATGTCCCGTAGGTCAGCATCGCGATTTTCGGCTTTCCCGGCTGATCTTCTCCCGGCAAAAAGTCGCGCCCCAGCATCGGTTTCACGCCTAGCGTTCGAAAGAATCCATCGCTCACTCTCGCCGCGGGCACCGGCTCTGTGGTCGATCCCATGTGCAGCAGATACCCGGTTCCTCCATAAACTTCAAGCGAACTGAATGACCTGTTCAGTCGCTTCCAATCCTCGTAATCGTCTCGGGATTGATTGGCATGGGGAAAATTCGCGCTGCTTTCGTCCACCGACATCACCCGCGTCGGATTCGCAAAAGGCAACGGCTCCAGCAGCGCCGCATCCACAAACCCGAAGATAGCCACGCTCACACCCATCCCCAGCGCCAGAATCACAATCGCCGTCACCGCAAATCCGGGATTCTTGCGCATCTGCCGCAGCGCAAAATGCACGTCCTGCGCCACGGTCTCCGCTCGAAATGCGACCACGCCGTGGCTTTCCTCTTTCAGCCGTGTCGCATTGCCCAGCCGCTTCACCGCGGCATACCGCGCGGCCTCCGGAGACATTCCCGCAGTTGCAAATTCCTTCTCCACTTCGGCGCGATGGAACGCCATTTCTTCGTCCAACTCGCTCCGGAACTGGTTGCGCCGAAACAGAAGTGCAAGCCTCTTTATGAATTGGGGAGAATTCAATTCAAGCCTCCTGCGTATCGCCCAATACGCGGCCAATCGCTGCAATCATCTGCTCGAATTGCGAGAGTTCCAGGCCCAGTTGTTTGCGCCCCATCGCGGTGAGCGTATAGAACCGCGCGCGCCGGTTGGTGTCAGTCATCTTCCACTCGGCCTTGACCCAGCCCTGCAGCAACAGCCTCTGAAGCGCCGGATAAAGCGATCCCTCTTCCACCGTCAAGACATCGTCGGAGAGCCTCTTGATGGACAATGCGATGCCATAGCCGTGCAGGGGCGCTCGCGTCAGCGTCTTCAGGATCAACATGTCAAGGGTGCCGGGAAGGAGATCAGGTTTCTTTGCCATTGATGTACATATAGGCTATCTATGGATAGGAAGTCAATGGTGGTGTTGCGGTTACCGCATTGAGGGTAGTGCGAGATTCTGGTGGAAATTGGTAGGTCATTTAGGGAGGTTTTAGCGTCATTTGCCCGCATTTGCTCGACACATTTTCTGTGTTCCTGTGGAGTCTCTGCGGGCAGGTGACTGATATTGCGGCGGTTCGCCGTAGGACTACAGTTTCACAGTTTCACAACCGCATTTTTTCAGGGAATGGCGCGGAGGAGGCGCCGGGCGCTGCGTCGCCGGGGACGGTCTGCGGGTTGGGAGCGGGTGCATGCCCGGCGGGAAAAGCGCGTGCGGCGCGATGGATGCCGGGGAGGCTTTCGAGGAGATAGGCGACGACGGCGGAGAGGGATGTGTCGCGCTCGGCGGCCCAGACGCGGGCCTGGCGGTAGGTTTGCTCGGGGACAGTTACGGTGATGTTCTTCGTCATGGGCGGTTCTCCGGGATTGGCCGGGCGGAAATGCCGGCACTTTCTGCTTCATTCCATTGTGCGCCGGGGAGGAAGAATGATCTGCAAATCGGGTTGGGATTGTTTTACGCGGCAGGTCAATGATTCTGAGTGGGTTGAGGGCAACGGCGGAACATAGACGCGGCGGGTTGGGGTTGACAAATGGACGCGAGTTCGGGACGTCGACGTCTTACAGGACCTATCTGGAATCGGAAGCAATTCCCTTCTTGCCTGATCATCCCGAGATCTCGCGCATTGAAGAAAGACCGTGTTGACGGCCGAATTCTTTTCCGGTCTGCCAACCCGGCTGGCCGCGCCGACCTCCGTTTGCTAATCTTGGGCAACATGACAAAACTGTCCGGTGCAGTCGGTGTGGCTTTCCTTCTGCTTTGCTCTGTTCCCTTGCTCGCGCAGAAAACAATTTCGCCCAAGGTGATCCGCTTTCAAGGCGCACCGCAATACACGCAACAGGAGCTGCTAGCGGCAGCCGGGCTGAAGCCGGACGCGCGTCTGAACTTCCGCGAAGTGAGAGCTCACGCCAAGGAACTGAATGATACGGGCCTCTTCAAAGAGGTCAGGTTTACCTCGGACAGTAAGGGGCTGCTCTTCACTTTGACGCCTTCCAACCAGCTTTTCCCGATGCACCTGGAGAATGTGCCTCTGACTCCGGGCAAAGAACTCGATGCCAAGCTTCACGAGCGCTTCCCGCTTTATCACGGCTTGTTGCCAGCCAGCGGCGCCATGCTCGAAGGAATTCGCCAGACATTCGAAGAGATGCTGGCGGCCAAAAGCGTGAAGGCAACGGTGAAAGCCGCTTTGACCAGCGGCCTAGGCCCGCAAAAGCTCACGGCAATGAACTTCACAGTCGTCTCGCCAGCGGTGCATATTGGCCGCATCCAGCTCGCCGGCATCTCACCCGCGATGCAGGCCAAGGCGAGCCTCCTGGCCAGCGGCCAAACCGGAAACGGCTTCGATACAGAAAACACAGCCATTGGTCTTCAGCATGCTTTCGAAGACCTCTACCAAGACCAGGGCTACGCAGCCGTGCAAGTCGATGTTGCCCAGGTTGATCCTCCCATCGTTTCGGAGGAGTCTGTCGATATTCCCTATACGGTAACGATCAAGGAAGGTGGGATCTACAAACTCGGAACCATTGACTTTCCGGCCGACGCGCTGGTCGCGCGCGCAGATGTTGAGAAAATCAGGTCGAAATACGCGACCGGTTCTGGACGGCCGCTCGATCTATTTCTCCTGGCTGTGCGCGACGCATACCATGCTCACGGCTATCTCGATTGCACCATCGTTCCACACCCTTCCTTTAATGAAGGTGCTCACATCGTGAATTACAGCCTCGAAATCGCTCCGGGTTCGCAGTACCGGCTAGCCGCGGTCAAATTCGATGGGGCCCCCGACGCGATGGCCGCCAAACTGAAGCTCGCCTGGAAGATGGCGCCCGGCGACGCATTTGACGAGAGCTACCTCTCAAAGTTTGCGGGGCTGGCTCAAAAGAAAGACAAGTCCATGACGACATGGCTGCAAACCGTCATCACCACCTACGACGTCAAAGCCGACCCTGGCACGCACGAGGTCGACTGCATCTTCCACTTCGCCAAAGCCGCCCAGAGCCCGCGCTAGCTACCTTGCCCCGCAAAAAGTCGATTGGCGAAGCACACCCTTCATCGGCGTTTGCTGATGCTTGATATTCAGTCATGCCGGACAGTCGAAGCGCAGCTCATTCAACGCGCAAGGCACGTACGGGGTCGATGGAGGCCGCGCGCCGGGCCGGAATGATGCCTGCAATGGCAGCCGCAAGCACCAGCACTCCGATGGCGATGGCCATGACCGGCACATTGACGCTGGTGATGTCATAAAGCTGCGACTTGACGAACCGCACGCAGAAGATTGCCACCGGGATGCCGATAGCGAGGCCAGCGGCGGCCTGCAGCATGACTCCGCGCATGACCGTTGCGATGACGCGACTGCGCGCCGCTCCCAGAGCCATGCGGATGCCGATCTCCGGCGTGCGGCGAACTACGGTATAGGCCGTGACGCCATAAAGGCCGATGGCGGCGAGCAGAAGCGCCAGCAGGCCGAAGAGAGAAGTTAGGCGCGCGATCAGCCGCTCCTCGATGAACCGATCGTCAATCTGTTGCTGGAATGTCTGGAACTTTACGATGGTGAGGTTGGGATTGATGCTCGCCAGGGTGTCGCCGACGATCTTTTCAAAGCCGGGAACAGGGCGGCTGGTCTGGATAACCATCGCTCCCGCGTACATGGATTGGTCTTTGTCGAGAGTGTAGGTGGGGTCGTTCGCGTTGCAGCAAGGCTGTGTAAGCGGGAGGAAATACATCGCATGGTTTTTCCAGTAGACGCTGGTGTAGGTGGTGTCCTCCACCACGCCGACGATTTCATGCGCTCCATCCATACCAGCCTGGCCGGGACCGGAAAAACCAAAGCGATGGCCGATGGGGTTGCGGTTGCCGAAGAACAGCTTGACGAATTCCTGATTGACGACGGCAACGGGCGGCGCATTCATCGTGTCCTGCACGGTGAAGCCGCGGCCCATCACGACGTGGGTGCCGACGGAGTCAAAGTACTCCGGGGTGCCTTTCACCCAGGATGCGCCTTTGTTCAGGTCCGGCTCGCCCTGAACCTTTACGCCAGATCCCCAATTGTTCTCCTCCATTGGGCGTGTAAGTGGCAAGGCCCACCTTGAGAACGCCGGGAATGGCGTGGAAACGGTCCACGATGGTCTGGTAGAGGGGCTCGACCTCTGTGTTCTTGTAGCCGGCCGCTTGCGGATTGATGTGGGCGATGTAGCGGTTCGTCGCATCCAGTTTCATGTTCACGTTCTCGGCCTTGTTGAGGCTCTGCGCAAAGAGGCCCGCGGCAACCAGCAGCACGAGGGAGAGCGCGGCCTGCAGGACAACGAGTGCGCGCTGCAGGAAGGATGCTCCGTGGGCAGTGGTACGCGCGTTGGAGCGCAGGGCTTCAGCGGGCTGCGTGCGCGCGGCCATCAGCGCCGGCGCAAGGCCAAAGAGGATGCCCGTAACCAGCGAAAGCGCAAAGGCAAAGCCGATGACCAGCGGCGACGGCGAAGCAGTGACCGGCATGTTTTGCTGATTGGGAAAGGCGAGCGCCAGCAGCGCGTGCGCTCCGAGATAGGAGACGGCGAGGCCGAGCAGGCCGCCCATACCCGAGAGAAGAATGCTTTCCGTAAGAAGCTGGCGCACAATCCGGCTGCGCTGCGCGCCAAGTGCTGAGCGGATGGAGAGCTCCGCGCGCCGGCTCATGCCGCGCACCAGCAGGAGGTTGGCGATATTGGCGCAGGCGACGAGAAGGACCAGCGCGGCGATCCATTGCAGCAGCTTCAGGTGGTCCTTGTAACCGTCCTGCATGTTCTGGATACCGCCGCCGCCGGGAGTGAGCACCACATGGGTGCGGGGAAGAACCTTCTTGGCGCGCTGATCGGTAAATGTCTTGAGCGGCGCAAACTGCTGCTTGAGCAGCGTGCTGGCTTTGGCCTGGAGGGCCGGCAGGGAAGTTCCCGGCTTGACGCGGCCGATGATATAGGCCCACTGCGTGTCGGGATCGGTGAAGTACGGTGCGCCGATGACTCCATCCATCGAATTCATGGGAAGAAAGTACTTGGGCGGATTGGTATCGATGCGGTCCCCGTAGAATCCCTTTGGCGCAACGCCAATGATCGTGGCCGGCTTGGTATTGATGTAAAACGTGCTTCCCACCACGCTCGGATCGCCTGCATAATCCTGCTGCCATGCGTCATAGCTCATCACGGCGGTAATGGGCGCGCCCTTCTGGTCGTCGGCATCCACAAAGAGCCGGCCCGCCGCCGGCGAAAGACCAAAGACGCGGAAGTAGTTGCCGGAGACGAAGGTTCCCATGACGGATTTCGCTACGGTCTGAGGTCCGGCGCGGCGGACGGTAATGGGCCGCCAAGCGTAGCCGGACTCCATCGCGGCCAGCTCTTCGAACTCCGGCAGGCTCTTCTTGAACATGTAATAGGTGTCTGTGGCAAAGAGCGAGTAGTCTCCGTCGTCGTGCCAGCCGCCGTTGACGCAGCAGTCGTCTTTGTCGCCGATGCGGACGAGGGTTTTGGGATCGGTTACCGGCAGGTTATGGAGCAGGATGGCATTGACCAGCGTGAAGATGGCCGAGTTGGCGCCGATGCCGAGCGCGAGCGTGAGCAGCACGGTAACGGTGAACCCCGGCGTCTTGCGCAATTGGCGGAATGCATAACCCATATCCTGCACAGAACTCTCATTGCCTAACCTCCGCACACTTCGGCCTGCAAGAATGCTACAGCATGTAACATACCACTGGGCTATCGGTGCCAGCCGCTTGGAATCATCAGGTTAGCAACCTCAGGATCGCGAACTTGCGTTCACAATTGAGAGAGAGTGTTCAAATTCGGACGCTTTGGCGGCAGGCATCTGCAAAGACTATGTGATTCTGCTTCCCTTTCGAGTCTCCCAGGAGGCGTCGTTTTGTGAAACGCAAAGCGGCGCCTCTGCTCCCGCGATCGCGGGCCATATTCCCTCGTTGTCAGTGTTTGCTGTACATCTCCATCACATCCTGGCGGAGCGGAAGGCGGCTTGATTCCCGGGTATAGAACATGTGTCCGCCTGGATATTCATGCACCGCGACGCGGGTCGGGTCGCCCATGACGGGCATCTGGTCTACCGTGAGCACCGACCCCATGAAGGGGCACGACAGATCGTTCCATCCATGCGCAATCAGCACCCGCAGCTTGGGATCGGCGGCCACTGCCTGGCGCAATTCAGGCACGGAACCTTTGCGCAAATCGTCGCCGCCGTCCCACAGGCGATTCACGTCACCTGACAATGCGTTATAGCGGGCGTCCACCTTCCAGCCCACGGTCTGCGTAACAAAATTCACCATCGCCGTTGTGACCGGCGCAACGATGCCGGCCAGAATGGGATCGTTGGCCTCCTGGTGCGGCGAGTACGGAAACGGATCGTAGGAAGTCACGTTTGAGTCATACACAGAAGCAAGCTTTCCCTCTTCGCGATAAACCTCGCGCAGATACGCGCCCGTCTCCAGACGGCCACCGGAAAACTTGACGAACTGTGGGTCCAATCCCGTCATCTCGGTTACGCGTTGAATCATCTTGGTGGTTGCATCGGGATCGGAACGTCCCTTCAGCAGCGCTTCCGCGTAGTCTCCTCGCGTATAGGCGATCACGTCGGCCATTGCCTCCGGCGTCATCTTTTTCTCGCGCTCAAGGTGTGCGGCGGTGATCGACGGCAGGGTCAGCATCCACGGCAAGGGAGAAAGATTCCCATCATCCTCGATCATGGGATTCAAATACGGCGACACCAGCACCACGCCGTTCATGGCCACACCGAGTTGCGACTGCAGATAATAGGTAATCCGCGGCCCGCGAAATCCGCCATAGCTCTCGCCGGCAAGATACTTTCTTGAATCCAGCCGGCTGTTCTTTACCAGCCAGTCGTAGATCACCCGCGAAAGATATTCGATATCCGGCGTGGTGCTGTAGAAGAGCTTCTTGGCATCGGCTTCCGGTACCTCTGAGCGGCTGAACCCCGTCCCGATGGGATCAATGAATACCAGGTCGGTGAAGTCGAGCCAGGTGCCGGGATTATCGCTGAGCACGGGTGGGTCAGACGGGCTGTCGCCTTCATTGCCAACGTTCAAATGCTTTGGCCCGATGGCGCCGAAATTCAAATACACCGACGACGCACCGGGTCCGCCGTTCAGTGCAAAGGTGACTGGCCTGTCCTTGCCTTCCATTGTGTAGGCGGTCGTCACCACCTGGCCGACGACCTTGCCATCCTTATCACGCACCGGCAAGGCACCCACAGTCGCCGTATAGTGCAGCGTCTTGCCGTCCAGTTCCATCGACTGCTGGGTGTGCGCCTCGGGCGGCAAAGGAGGCAGCGCGAACTTATCCGCAGGCTTTTCGGTGGACGCCGGCTTCTCCGCGGGAGTCGCTTTGTCCGTTTGAGCCAAGACGTTCTGAACCGGCATCGCAATGCAGCACGAGGCACACACAAAAACCGCGATGCGCCCCAGGGGAAACTTGATTCTGAAATCACTCATGGAATTACGATACAAGGTCGGCGCCTGATGCTGGCAGGCTCCGCGCCCCATGATTTACCCTCAAACATGGCATGAGAATTCAGCATTCCCTTTTGATTCCCGCACTCGCAGCAGCTTTCGCTGCAATTGCTTTCGCCCAGGACACGACCAAGCCGTCCTCCGAGATTCCGGATGCCCCGCAGGCGACCGCCGCGGCCATGACTCAACCTAACGGGCCCATGGTTGTGATGGACACATCGATGGGCCGCATCACCTGCCAGTTTTTTCAAAGGCAAGCGCCGGACGCGGTCGCCAACTTCATCGGCCTTGCCGAAGGCACAAAGGATTGGACCGATCCCGGCACGAAGAAAAAGCAGCATCACAAGCCGCTCTACGACGGCACAACCTTTCACCGCGTGATTCCTGATTTCATGATTCAGGGCGGCGATCCGACGGGCACTGGCATGGGCGATCCGGGCTACACATTCAATGATGAATTCGATCCCAATCTGGGCTTCGACGTAGCCGGCCGGTTGGCAATGGCTAATTCGGGGCCTAACACGAATGGCAGCCAATTCTTCATCACCGAGGCGCCCTACGAAACAGGCAACGGACACTACACCATCTTCGGCCAGTGCGATGATCCCAGCGTAGAGGTCGTCAAGACGATTGCGAGAGTTCAGCGCGACGGAAACGATAAACCGCTCACGCCGGTCATGCTGAACAAAGTGACCATCGTCCCCGAAGGCAAGGCTCTGCCACCCGCACCCGCCGGTGAACCGCAGCCAGCAGCGCCCGCTCCGCAGGCACCGACCGCCGCATTGCCCACTCCGCAACCTTGAGCCGCTGACGAATTCGCCGGCTTGCTCACTCCGCTATTACTGCAAATAACGTTTCGAAGGAGTTCACATGGCACTGACATCAGGAACCTACGCCGTATTCAACACCACCGAGGGCAAGATCACCGTTCGACTGTTTGAGTCTGACGCGCCCATCACCGTCAAGAACTTCCTCGACCTCGCCGAAGGCAAGAAGGAGTGGACGCACCCCAGCACTCACGCCAAGTCCTCCAATAAGCTCTACAACGGCACCATCTTCCATCGCGTGATTCCGGACTTTATGGTCCAGGGCGGCGATCCTGCCGGTACTGGCATGGGTGGTCCCGGCTACCGTTTCGAAGACGAGACCAAGGGCTCGCCTCACAAATTCGACAAGCCTGGCAAGTTGGCAATGGCGAATTCCGGCCCCAATACCAACGGCTGCCAGTTTTTTATCACGGTCGCGCCTACACTCTGGCTCACCGGCAAGCACACAATCTTTGGCGAAGTCGTCGAAGGCCAGGACATCGCAGACAAGATCTCCAAGGTTCCTCGCGCCGCGCAGGACAAGCCCAAAACGCCGGTTGTCCTTGAGTCGGTCACCATCGAACGAGTCGCGTAAGGGATTGCATTCTCCGGCCCACCCTAGCGACAAGAACAAGGCGTCGCGAGGGTGGGACACCGATTTTCGTGGTGAATATGAGGGCTGATTGGCTTCGTGCTCTCCCACCCAAGCAGAGCTTGGATGGGGCACCCATTCACGAGGGTTGTCACTCACTGTTATGGGACGAACCGGCACAAGTCGAGAATCAACGGCACAAGCCTAGAATCGCCTGGCCAAACTTCTCCACTTTCGCCGGCCCGATTCCGTCGATCTCGAGAAGCTGTCTTGGATTTCCCGGCCGTATCCGTGCCACGGCGGTCAAGGTCCTGTCATGCATCACCACGTACGCCGGAACTCGGAGTCGTTTGGCCTCTGCCGCACGCCACTCCCGCAAGCGCATCGCCAAAGCCTCCCCTTCAGCCGATAACTCTGCAGGTGCGGCTTCTGGCTGCTTTCCCGCGCCACCTTTGCTCACGGCCTTGCTCTTCTTCGCCGGTGCAGGTTTCCCTGCGTGGTCCACGAACTCTTCCACCACTCCGTCGCTGATCAAGAGTTCAGCACAGCCGCCGGGCCGCATCTCCAGTCCCGCGTCCGTCAGCCGAACCTTGCGAAACCGACGCACCTCTCCATCTTTCTCGTACTCCGCCTCTTCGATCTCGATCAGTCTCGCGCGGCACCATCGCATCCAGCAGGCCGTCAAACTCATCCCGACTCAGACTTCCCGGCGCGTCTACGTTCCGCTGCAGAGTCCCGGCAGCTTTGTAGTCCACCCCGCGCAGTTCGGCAACAATTGCCTGCGCCAGTCGCTCTCTCGACCGCCGTCGCTCTTCGAAACAGCCTCAGCACCGCCGCAGCCGGATCGCACACATCGCACACCCCGCACGGCGTGTTCGCATCCGCTACGTCCCCGAAATGCCGCACCAGTGCCGCCATCCGGCAATCGCTCGATGTGGTAAACCGCAATACCTTCTCAAACTGCTCTGCCCGGAACTGCGCCTGCACCGAATATGTCTTCTTCCAACCCCGACCGCCAACTGTGACGTTGCCGCCGAAGTCCACCCGAGCGCCACCATGAATCTCCAGCTTTTCCAAGGCCTTATCGAATTCTTCTTCATCCATTTTCGAGGAACTGCGCATCGCCTCCACCAATTGCGGTTCTGCTGCGAGGCTCCGATAAACCTGCTCCAGATGCCCAACAGGCGGATAGTCGCGATTCAGAAAGAAGTCGTGCGTCCTCTGGTCCGCATAGCGAGTGCATCAGAAACGTGCGGCTCGGCGCCCCGTCCCGTCCTGCGCGCCCAATCTCCTGGTAATAGCCCTCGAGCGTCGCGGGCAGCCCGGCATGAATCACCGTCCGAATGTCGGCCTTATCGATCCCCATACCAAAAGCGATCGTGGCCACGACAACTTCCAGTTCGCCCGCCTGGAAAGCCGTCTGCACCCGCTCCCGTGTTTCCGCGTCCAGCCCCGCATGGTATGCCGCCGCCGGAATGCTCTTCGCCGCACGCTCCGCTCCCAAGGCAGAACGCTTCGAAGTGCATTGAGCCAGCTCCTCGGCCAGCCGTTCCGCCTGCTTTCGCGAAGTCGCATACACAATCGCGGGCCGTCGTTCCGGCGCAGCCAACAGGTTGCAGATAATCCCCGCCCGCATCGGCACAGGAACTTCCACCACCTCAATCCCCAGGTTTTCCCGCCGAAATCCATGGATGAAGCGCTTCGGCTTCACCATCCCTAATTGCGCCAATATGTCCGCCTGCACCGTGGGCGTCGCCGTAGCCGTGAGCGCAAGCACCGGCGCAGGATTATCGCCGCCTCGCAGCCCGGGCAGATACTGCCCCAGCATCCGGTAGTCCGGTCTGAAGTCGTGTCCCCATTGCGAAATGCAATGCGCTTCATCGATGGCAATCAGCGCCAGCTTGCCGCTTGGCCAGCATCTCGGCAAACCCCGGCACCCGCAGCCGCTCCGGCGCAATAAACAGGAACTGCAGTGTCCCCTGCAGGTAATCCACGCAAGCCTGCCGCGCCACCCCGCGCTCCAGGCCGGAGTGAATCCGCGCCACACGCAGCCCCAGCGCCGCCAGCTTCGCCGCCTGGTCCTCCATCAGCGCAATCAGCGGCGAAATCACCAGCGCCGTTCCCCCACGCGCAATCGCCGGCAACTGGTAGCACAGAGATCTTCCCCGACCCCGTCGGCATCACCAGCAGCAGGTCGCGCCCTTCGATCGCCGCCCGGCAAACCGCCTCCTGGTTGGCCCTGAATCGCGCAAATCCAAAGACCCACTGCAGCAGTTCCGCCGGCACTTCCGCATTCACCCCGGCATCCGATTTGTGAGGGATCGTCAAAACAGTTGGGGCCGCATCAAACCCGAGAAAGGAATCATGGAATCTCTTCCTCAACTTTACAGGACCATGCGCGGGACGCCGAGAGAGCTGTGCTTCAACTACAATGACGGCGTGGTTCTTGACTCCTCCAAACTGCGTAAATCAGCGTTGTCACCAGCCCCAAGGAGGCGAAAATATGGATCAGACCGCTAGTGCCGGACAGAAGGCCAGCCTCAGCGATTACCTGGCGGCCGAGCGCACCCTGCTTGCATGGACGCGTACCGGACTGGCGATGATGGGATTCGGTTTTGTGGTCGCGCGCTTCGGCCTGTTTCTGCAGGAAGTCCGGCTCGTCCAGAACCATTCTTCCGAGCGGGCATTTGGGCCTTCGCTCTGGTTCGGCACCGCTCTCATCGGAGTTGGAGTGATCGTCAACCTGGTTGCCGGATGGCACCACCTGCGCCTTGTCCGTGCACTCGATCGCGGGGAAACGTTTGACTCCCGCTCTACCGCCCAGGCTGCTGCAGTCGCCTTCCTGCTTGCTGCGGTCGGCCTGGCAATGTCGGTCTATCTCGTTTCGGTCCGGTGAACCGCACACTCATCTCAAAGGAGATCCCCATGACATCCATTACCGGAAACGGCATCATCGACGTCCCCACCCTTCACTCCATCGACGAAATCATCGAAAAACTCAAGTCCATCCTCAAGGAGAAAGGAGTGACCCTTTTCGCGCTCGTGGATCACAGCGGAGAAGCTGCAAAAGTCGGCCTGGTCATGCGCCCCACCAAGCTGCTGATCTTCGGCAATCCGCGCGCGGGCACGCCCCTGATGGTCGCAGCGCCCAGCATTGCCATCGACCTGCCGCTCAAGATTCTTGTGTGGGAAGATGACCGCGAAAACGTCTGGCTCTCTTATAACTCCGCGGACTATCTCGGAACTCGTCACGACCTGCCCTGCGAGTTACTGCAAAACCTCGGCGTTGTCGCCGGCCTGGCGGCCAAAGCCGCCGAGTGATTCCCTATCTTTAGTGGTAAAGTTGTTGGCGAGAACATCGTAGTTGGCTCAGCCGACAGGGATATTAAGTGATATTGTGTTCGCTTCAGCCGCGGCCAGATTATTTCCTGGCGACGGTAAAGGATAAGGTGCCGCTTGGCGAAGTCATCGTACCGGTCATTTGATTCCCTCTTATCTTGCCCTTATACGTGGATGTAACCGTGCCGCCATCGGGCCGCTGAGTACTCACTTCCCACGAGACCCCATCTTTTTCGATTCTCCCATTCGCGATGGGCTGTTCGACGCCATGCGGCGGGCCCGTCACGGTACCCGTAACCTTGTTGCCCATGCGCAAGTCCGATGGGTCGGCTTTCAGATTGATTGTGAGGGCATGGGCAGTGTGATTGGGATCCATATCAATCATTTTTCCAGTCCAAGTGCCGAATACATTCACGCCAGCGCCAACAACCGCTGAAGCTTGTTGAAAGTATTGGATTGCCGGCGGTTCGGCGGTCGGGCGGACCTTCGCTGTCTCCATGGCCTGGGCGAGGTTGAATCGAGTTCCCGCGGAGAGCACATCGTAACCCTTGCCATCTGGACCGCTGCCATTGGGAAGCAGAACTTTGCTGTCTCCAATCACTTCGCATTGGTTTCCGTGGACCACTAACGCAGCTCCCGCGTCAACCCCGATCCCAAGCAATCCCGGATGTGCTGCCATGTAGTCCTTCATCCGATTTTCCCAGTCCATTTGAATGACGTGGGGAATGACGAAGATGTTATGAAGAAAGCCGAATGCTTCCAGTACCTCAGCAAACGGCCCGGACGGGGTTCTCTTAAAGGGAACAACGGCAACGGCTCCCAGCACAAAAGCGCCGGCAGAACTTCCGCCAACAACTCCTCCTCGTGCCAGCAGAGCATTAAGCTCTCGCTGCATTAAGGTGCCTACATAA
Organism: uncultured Acidobacteriaceae bacterium; assembly: GCA_963800145.1. GTDB lineage: Bacteria > Acidobacteriota > Terriglobia > Terriglobales > Acidobacteriaceae > Telmatobacter. Next base: position 3,287,198 of record CAWCZX010000003.1, read on the forward strand.
GCCTTCGAGATGAACTCCGGCGTACCGCCCGTAAACCACACGCCCTTAGCTTTACGCAACGGTTCCACGAATGTCTCGGAGTTAGCCACAGCGCGATCACTCGTATCCAGTACCGTGATGTTCTTCGCTCCTATCCATTTTTTGTAAATCTCAACCTGCTCGTCCTTGTCGCTGCCGTGCATCGCCGTAGGCACTAGAACGATATTGGCCTCAGGCCCTCCAGCCAAAGCAACGAAGCGGCTTGTGATTGCGGGAAGTAATGGTTCTTGTCCGCCGTCGATGATCAGCCATCCCTTTTCAGGACCGAAAGACATTTGTGCGTAACTTAAAGTCCTGAGCGTAAGTATCAGGATTGTCAGCACAGTAATTTTCTTGATCATCGCTTTCCTCCGTTATTAGTTCGTCTTCTTATGATCGAATTAAACTTCATCAACCATTGAAAATCTTTTGCAGATTATTCCCGCGATCCGGCTATCATCAGAATCCATGGCAACCGTATTCGAGAAACTGAACCGCAAAGACCAACAGGAAATCGTCGTTCTCAACGCGCCAGAGAGCTTTGAGCCGGAGATGGCGAAGCTCCCCGTGAAGACTATCCATCACCAAGTTGCATCGGTCCCTTCGATCGACTTTTTCCTGGCCTTTGTTACACGAAAGTCCGAAGTAGGCGCGCTCGCCCCGCAGATCGCCAAACGAGCGAAAGGCGATGCAATCGTCTGGTTCGCCTATCCAAAGGGCACGTCGAAAAAGTACAAGTGCGATTTCAACCGCGACACAGGTTGGGACCAACTGAAGGCCGAGGGCTTCGACACCGTACGCGCCGTCGCCATCGACGAAGACTGGACCGCCCTGCGCTTCCGCCGCAGCGAATTCATCAAATCGCGGCCAAAATGACGGCCGAGCCGCAATAAGTTGCCGCTTCGATTCCTAGTTTTTTCGTTCAGTGGCGCGGCGATTAATGAGTTTCACAATCGTTGCGGTCGGGCTTTGCGGATTTTCCATTCTAAGCAGTTTGTCGGTTCGAAGTTGGATCACTTCGGTCCATGCAGGGTCGGTAAGAACATAGAACTGCTCCTTCCTGATTGCGTCGAAGACCAGGTCGGCGATTTGATCAGGAGACATGCCTGTCGCCAAGGCGGCCTTGAACGCGGCCAGGCCGGCCTGCATTTCCGGGGTCATCGGGACCGGCTCATTATGCAGTTCCGCAGGTCTGTTGCGCTCGGCATTAGCAATATTTGTTCGCGCCAGCCCTGGACACAGAACCGATACTTTGACGAGCGAGTTCCGTTGTTCGAGCGCCAGGTACAGACTTTCTGAGAGAGCTACGACGGCATGCTTCGTCACCGAGTAAGGAGCGGAACCACCTCCGACAACCAACCCAGCGGAGGAGGACGTATTGATGATATGGCACTCCGTATTCTGCGCCAGCATCAGGGGCGTGAACACCTTGACCCCATGGATCACCCCCCATAAATTAACCCCGATCACCCACTCCCAATCGTTCCATGTTGCCTCCCAGGGTGCTCCGCCAGCGCCAACCCCGGCATTGTTGAAAAGCAAATGTACCGCGCCAAACGCATCCAGCGCCTTTTGAGCCAGCAGCTCGACGTCAGTCCGTTTTGAGACGTCGGTCCGCACAGCAAGCACCGATCCGCCCGCGGTTTTCAATTCAGTTTCAGCCTTGGCGAGATCATCTTCATCAATGTCGGCCAGGGCTACTTTCATTCCTTCTCGAACACACCGTTCGGCTATCCCACGTCCTATGCCGCTGGCCGCGCCGGTGATGACCGCGACTTTGCCCTTAAACTCTTGCATTGTGTCCTCGTGAAGTTTGAGCGGTCTGGTGGAGCGTCCGAATGCGATACTCACGAAGCGATTTCAAACAGCCCGGGCAACGTCTCCCCAGCCTTGCCTTCCACCACGTTTGTAAAAGCATGCGCATTCAGCGGCTGTTCCGGTCCCACGTAGACGGTGCGCGCACCCTTCTGCCGTGCCCAGTGCACAAAGTTTGCCGCCGGATACACCGACCCTGAAGTGCCGACTACCAACATCAACGATGCCTTCGCAATCTCATCCTGAATCCGGTCCATCTCGAGCGGAATCTCCCCGAAGAAGACGATGTGCGGCCGCAGCCGCCCACCGCAGGCACAGCGGCCCACTTCCGCCAGGTTTTTATAGATCGCCCTATCGTCGACCGGCTCGCGTCCGCATTCCCTCTCGCAGTGCGCCTTGGTGAGCTCGCCATGCATATGCACCAGCCGCGCTGAGCCCGCCCGTTCGTGTAGATCATCCACATTCTGCGTGCACAGAAAGAATCGGTCGCCCAGCCGCGCCTCCATCTCCGCCAGCGCGACGTGCGCCGGATTTGGCTCGGCCTTCAGCCCCGCGGCACGGCGCGCCGAGTAGAACGCCCACACACCCGCCGGATCGCGCTGCCACGCATCCGGCGTACACACGTCTTCGACACGGTAACCCGCCCAAAGACCGTCTTCCGCGCGAAACGTGGGCAGCCCGCTCTCCGCGCTGATCCCGGCACCGGTTAGAACGAATACTTGATCATCCGGCGCGATAGAAATGATTGCCATTGTCCCGTTCCCTTCATCACCAAGCCGCTAGCTTCTAGTGTGTGATTCTAAAGTTCGTTGCATAGGCCGAGGGTCCCCACCGCAGGTCCTTCGACTCCGTTTGACGCAAAAAACGCGCCAAACCGCGCTCAGGATGACAGCTCTTTTTGTTTAGCGAATTTAAGACTCAGGACACCGGCTCCCAGCTGCCAATACCGCGACCGTAAGATCTGTGGGCTTCCAGCTTCGTAACCAATGAAGGCCAAGCTGAAGGCTGGAAGCTGACAGCCGAAGACCGCTTTTCACGGTTCCAGAAGTATCTTTCCTGTCGTCTTGCGCGCCTCAAGATCTGTCTGCGCCTGTGCCGCCTCTGCCAGCGGATAGATAAACTCTGTGCGCACCTTCAACTCGCCCGTTGCCACCCAGTCCAGCACCTTGCCCGCGCGCCATTCGAGTTCCGTCCGCGTCGCAACGTAGTGCCAAAGCGTCGGCCGCGTCACGAAGAGCGACCCCTTGCCGGCGAGCTGAATTAAATCAAACGGCGGCACCGGCCCGCTCGACGCGCCAAACAGCGCCAGCATGCCCCGCGGCCGCAGGCAGTTCAGGCTACCCTCAAAGGTTGCCTTGCCCACGGAGTCGTAGACCACATCCACTCCCTTGCCGCCTGTCAGCCGCTTTACCTCTGCCTCAAAGTCTTGCTCCGTGTAGAGAATCACCTGTTCCGCCCCGGCCTCGCGGGAAAGCTCCGCCTTCTCTGCGGTCGATACGGTGGTAATCACGTGCGCGCCCATCCGCGAAGCGATCTGGGTGAGCAGCAACCCGACTCCGCCCGCGCCGGCGTGTACCAGCGCTGTATCTCCCGCCTTCAAAGCGTAGGTCGAGTAGGCGAGATAGTGCGCCGTCATTCCCTGCAGCATCGCCGCCGCAGCCTGTTCGGGAGTCACCCGGGAAGGAACCTTGATGAGTTGCGCCGCCGGGGCCAGGGCATACTCCGCATAGCTGCCCAGCACGCTCGCCGATGCCACCGAGTCGCCTTCCTCAAACCCGGTTACGCCGTGGCCCAACTTCTCCACCGTTCCCGCGGCTTCGCTGCCCGGAACGATCGGCAGCGTCGCCTTGTATACGCCTTTGCGGAAATAGATTTCGATGAAGTTGACGCCGACGGCTTCTACGCGGATCAACACTTGCCCCGGTCCCGGCTCGGGAATGGGCAACTCGGCCAATTGCAAAACCTCCGGGCCGCCTGTTTCGTGAATCTCGATCGCTTTCATGTCATCGGCAAGGATGCACCCTGAGGGTGCGCTGCCGCAAGAGCTCTGTCAACAAGATCTTGCTCCGGCGCACAGCGAGAAACGCCCAAAAACACCAACCCCGTCCAGATCGAGTCCGGACGGGGCGGTTTGTTTCTATTTCCTGTTCCCTGTTTCCTGTTTCTAAAATTGGTCCTTGTCCCGGGACAACATGCTCGACTCTTCAGGGGAGCGCAGGCGAACCAGACGATCGATCGCATAGGGCACCCGATGCTGGGAGGTGTAGTAGTGCCGGACCTGCAACTCACCCAGCAGTCCAATGGCAAGCAACTGTATCCCGGCCAGGATCGATACACCGGCAATCACAAACATCGGTCCGTGCTGATCCATCACGTTCATGTGCGGATTCATGATCTTCATCACCAGCAACATCATCGACGTGATGCTGCCTCCCAGAATGCCCAACGCGCCAAAGGTTCCGAAGAAGTGCAGCGGCCGACTCATATATTTCAGCAGGAATCGGATCGTCAGCAGGTCGAAGAACACGCGGAAGGTGCGCCCGATACCATAATGGCTCTTGCCCCGCTCGCGGTTCACGTTGCTGATCGGAATCTCGCAGATCGATGCGCCATACCAACTCGCCAGCGCGGGAATGAAGCGGTGCATCTCGCCATAAAGCGGAATATTGGTGATCACTTCGCGGCGATACGCCTTGAAGGTGGTGCCGAAATCGTGAATGTCCACACCCGACAGCTTGGCCATCAGCCAATTGGCACAGCGCGAAGGAATGCGCCGCATCACAAAGTTGTCGATGCGCTCTTTGCGCCATCCCGACACCACGTCATATCCTTCTTCGAGCTTCTCAATAAAGTTGGGAATCTCGTTCGGGTCATGCTGCAGGTCGCCGTCCATCGACATGATGAATTCGCCGGAAGAGTGGTCGAATCCGGCGGCCAGCGCCGAGGTCTGTCCGAAATTCCGGCGCAGCTTTACCACCAGCACGCGGCTATCGACCGCGGCAATTTCTTCGAGCAATTTGTAGGTTCGGTCAGTGGAGCCATCGTCCACCAAAACTAGCTCAAAACTGTCGCCCACCTGCTCCATTACCTGCTTCAGGCGCGCATACAGAACCGTCACGTTCTCCTCTTCGTTATGAAAAGGGACGACGATGGAATATTTCGGCATATCAATATTATAGACGCGAATTTGTTCTAAAAGGCTGCAAAACTAAGCGCAGGAAACCCGACTTGTACTGGCTCGAATACTCGCGAGCTTTAGCCCGCTGGTTTAACGATCGAGCTCATCGAGCATTCCCTGCATCTCGCTGAGTGCATGGCGATTGCCGGTCCGCGCAGCGCAACTGACGCCAGCCTTCAGACGCCCGATGGCCTCTTGCGTGCGCCCGGCGTTGGCCAGGGTTTGCGCCGCCATAAAGTACCCCGCCGTGTAGTCAGGATCGTTCTGGAGCAGGGTGTCAAACTCCTTGAGCGCCGCCTCCGTTTCGCCGCGGTTGGCCAATTCCATGGCAATGCCGTAGCGCGCGAAGCTGTTCTTCGCGTCCATCGCGAGAATCTCTTTTAGTCCTGCGATTTTATCCATGTCGCTCGAGTCAGGCGGCCTGCGCCTTGAGGGATTTGCGTAATTGGGCTGGATTGCCGAAACTGGAACAGTGCCCCCTGTTGCAGCGCCCCCGCCATGTCCATTCTAGCGGACGATTTCTGCAATGCAGGAGCACGCCAAGGATTGGAGCAAGCACGAGATGAGTTCCACTGAAACAAATCCGATTGCCCGCACGGTTGCCAGCACGCAGTCGGAGATGACTGAGATCATCCTGCCCAACGACACCAACACCCTGGGCAATCTGCTAGGCGGCCGCCTGATGCACTTCATTGATATCACCGGCGCCATGGCCGCCTACCGGCACTCGCGCACTTTCATCGTCACTGCGGCCATGGATCACATCGATTTCATTCAGCCGGTGCACCTGGGAGATCTGCTCACCCTCAAGTCCAGCGTCAACCGCGCATTTTCCACGTCGATGGAAGTGGGCGTCAAAGTTTGGGCAGAAAACATGCAAACCGGAACGACACTTCACGTGGCCAGCGCCTACCTTGTCTTTGTAGCCATCGACAAGGATGGCCGACGGCAGAAGGTACCTCAACTTATTCCGGAGACGCCTCACGAGATGCGTCGCTATGCCGATGCACTACGCCGCCGAGAGCATCGCGAGGCCGAGTCAGCGCGCCGCAAGCAAGAGCGCCACGCACACACGGAACAGAACAACGGCTCGAACCCAAGTTCGTAAACACGCTAGACCGATTTCAAAAGGAGTATCAAACACCATGGCTCATTCTCACGCCACGCCCGCGCCGGTAGCCCTGCCCGGCGTTTCAAAAATCGTCGCAATCGGTTCCGGCAAGGGCGGAGTGGGCAAAACCACAGTGGCCGTCAACCTTGCCGTCGCCCTCTCGCGACTAGGTCAGCGCGTTGGGCTCATTGACGCCGATATCTATGGGCCCAACGTTCCGCTCATGATGGGCTCAACCCAGCAGCCGCGCGTCAGCGCTGACAACCAGATCCAGCCCAATGACACGCACGGGATCAAGACCATCTCCATCGGCTACATCTCGCCCGGCGACAAGCCTCTTGTCATGCGCGGCCCCATGCTCCACCAGATCATCCGCCAATTCCTGCAGCAGGTCGATTGGGGCGAGCTCGATTACCTCATCGTCGATTTGCCGCCCGGAACAGGCGACGTGGTCATCTCGCTGGTGCAGACGGTGCCGCTCACCGGCGCGGTCGTCGTCTCCACCCCAAGCGATGTCAGCCTGCAGGACGCGCGCAAGGCTCTCGAAATGTTTGCGCAGGTCAACGTCGAGGTGCTGGGTATCGTCGAAAACATGAGCCATTTCACGTGCCCACATTGCCATCAGGAGATCGACATCTTTTCAAAGGGCGGCGCCGAGCGCACGGCGAAACAGTTCAACATTCCATTCCTCGGATCGATTGAACTCGTGCCGGCCATTCGTGAAGGCGGCGATCGCGGACTGCCAGTAGCACTCGCCGGACCCAAGAGTCCGCAGGCTGCCGAATTCTACACCGTCGCACAAAGACTCATGGAACGCGCCGAAGAAGCTGCAGCCGCCAGCAAGGACGTGCTCGAAATCAGCTAACCGCCTACGGTGGGCCGACTGATCTCGACCTGCGCAAGAGGCAAAGAAAAGCGGGGCACGCGCCCCGCTTTTTTCTTCGGGAATAAATTTCGATTTACCGCCAGTGTCCTTCGACCAGCACCCAGCCGTCGTGGCGATGTACCCAGTGATGAGCAACCCATACCGCGTGGGGACGAGGCGGACGATCCCAGCGGCCCGGAACCCACACATACCGTGCGCCATCCCAGCGATGGTACCCGGCGATCCACACAAATCCCGGATGCGGAGGCGGCCCATAGTGCTCAACGATCGGAGCCGGAGGGCCCACGCGAACCACAACCCCAACCTGCGCGAACGATGCTGCGGGCGCCAGTGTCAAAGCAAGCAAAACTGCGAGTGCAATCTTTTTCACGATGAATCAATCCTCCTGAGGTTCGATTGTGAATCCGGAATCTACAAGCTTTCCGGCCGAATGATCTTATCAACGTCTAATTGAGAGAAATAGTTGCGTGTCTATCAATTTACTTAGTCGACAGGTAACTATAGTACGTCGGCATTTGCTTTGAAGGTTATGATGACAAGATGAAGCGCGTCTTATTGTCCTGGAGCAGCGGTAAAGATAGTGCATGGGCTTTGCATTTATTGCGCCGAGAGCCTGGCATCGAACTGGTTGGACTACTTACAACGTTGAACGTCGAGTTCCAACGTGTCGCCATGCACGGCACGCGCCGGTCGGTGCTGGAAGCACAAGCCGCGGCCGCTCAATTGCCCTTGTGGATCGTCCCACTGCCGTGGCCCTGCTCGAATGAAATCTATGAGCAGCGCATGACCGAAGTATGTGAACGCGCCGTTTGCGAGAATGTCGATGCGATAGCCTTCGGCGATCTCTTTTTAGAGGACGTCCGCGCCTATCGCGAAGCCCAGTTGAAGCCCACGGGGCTGGAGCCTTTGTTTCCGCTCTGGCAAATTCCGACGGACGCCCTGGCTCTCGACATGATTGCCGGTGGCCTGCGGGCAAAGCTGGTTTGCATTGATACAAAGCAATTGCCGGAGCCTTTTGCAGGCCGCGAATTCGACGCGTCATTGCTGCGCGACCTTCCGCCGGAAATCGACCGATGCGGAGAGCGAGGCGAGTTTCACACCTGCGTCTATAACGGTCCCATGTTCACGACGCCGGTGAGTCTTGAGGCAGGAGAGATCGTCCGTCGGGACGGGTTCGTCTACGCGGATTTTCAGGAGCGCAGCACAATCCTCGCTGAAGCCTGAAAGTTGTTGCCAACAATCTCAGGGCGCTCAGCAGGCGGGTCACGCCGTCTGGGCTACTTCAATCTCTTCCGTCAGAGCCTCGGCTGCCGTCACGCAAGCGGCGCGGTCCACGTCATGGTGAGTGACAAGACGAACTGCCTGCGGCCCGACAGCGCTCAAAAGAATTCCGCGTGCTTTCAATCGCGCCACCAGATCTGCTGCCGTCATTCCGCCGGTCAGTCTAAAGACCACGATATTGGTTTCGACCGTATCCAGATCGATGCCCACACCTTCAATGTGCGAAAGCGTCTCGGCCAGCAGGCGCGCATTGGCATGGTCTTCCTGCAGGCGCGCGGGCATCTCTTCCAATGCAATCAATCCGGCGGCGGCCAAAATACCAACCTGCCGCATGCCACCGCCCAAAGCCTTGCGGTAAATCCGCGCCCGTTCCATCAGCTCCGCCGATCCGGTCAGGATCGAACCCACCGGCGCGCACAATCCTTTCGACAGGCAAAACATCACCGTATCGGCCCCGCGCGTCAATGTCTTGACATCCACGCCCAGCACAGTCGCCGCGTTGAAGATGCGTGCACCATCCAGATGCACCGGGAGCTTGCGGTCTTTCGCGTTCTCGCAAATCTCTTCCATCACTGCGAGCGGCGTCACGCTGCCGCCTGCAAGATTCGCCGTGTTCTCAAGCTCGATAAGTCCCGTGGCGGCCCTGAACGCTCCTCGTCCGACGATGGCCGGTTCGATGTGCTTCCATGTCAGAACGCCGCGCTCGGCAACAACTGCCCGCACAAGGCATCCTGAAAACACCGCCGTGGTCGCCATCTCCCAATCGAGAATGTGGGCGCGCGATTCGCAAATCACTTCCTGGCCGGGCTGGGTGTGGAGGCGAATGCCGATCTGATTGCCCATGGTGCCCGTAGGTACAAACAGCGCTGCCTCGCGCCCGAAGATCTCGGCCGCGCGCTTCTCGAGCAGATTGACCGTGGGGTCCTCGCCATAGACATCGTCGCCCACTTCAGCCGCGGCCATCGCCACGCGCATCGCGGGCGTGGGTCGCGTCACAGTATCTGATCGCAAATCAATCAGCGTTTCCAAGTTTCTTTCCCTTCCTGCCTGACCTCTGATCACTGGTCTTACGGTATCTGCGCCATCGGCAATTCCATCACCGGGGTGATATTGCCATTCCTGGAGGCAAAGGCCCAGAGCCCGTGGAAGTTCTCTCTCAGCTTGGGGTGTGCCTTGAGCAAAGCGCTCAACACCGCGACCGCCTCTGTGCGCGCGGCCGCCGGGTCAGAGATACCCAGGGACTCATAAGTTACACCCAGGTCGGCTTGATGCAGCGAGGTATCCACGCGAATCGACTCGATCTTCCAGGTGCGCGGACCGTCCGTTACTGAATAGGGGAAAGCATTCGTGGGAGAACCTTTGATCTCCGACTGCTCATGCAGCAGCTTGTCCATGTTTGGCGAAGAGATGAAGTCCACAGGCAGCAAGAGATAGCGAGCCATGTCATAGCTGTAGAAAGCGCTCCACGGAGCGCCTGCCTCCGCTAATCCGCGGGCCCGTGTCCAATACCAAACTCCGTCATGCCCGTCGATGATTCCCTGCCGCAGCGACAGACCGCCGAGCTTCCATCCAGGCGTCGCTCCGGTCGCGTCCCAGACCAGGATGATGCCCATTTGCCCGCCCTGCGGGGCCCCAGCCGCGTCGGCCAGTATCACCGCATATTTCCCCGGCGGCAGTGCATGCATGGTGAGGGTGACCGTCAAGGCACCGCTTGCATTGGAGCAAAAAAACTGTGTATCGGCCGCCGCGGTTGCTGAGGAGGCGTCCAGCAGATAAATATCCTGCAGTTGAGCCTGGCCGCCCTTGACCAGGGGCGCGCCATCCTCAACAGCTCCGTGAATTCCGTTCCAGTCCTGGGCCACCCCCTGAAACAGCGCCGCCTGCAGGGTGCCGTAATCCTGCTGCAAAACTGCAATAGAAAGCCGTTGGCCAGCAGATGCCAGCGCGTCGCGGTCTTGTGGTTGCAGTTCCGATTGCGTGGTGCAGCTTGCCGCGAGGCTCACCGTCGGTGCAGCCAGCAGCAGCGCCGCAATCCAATCCTTCCAGCAGAGACACATTGATCGCGATCCTTCTCTGCCCCCGAGGCCTTTTGTGAGCGTCCGTGGGCCTCTGTTAGTCTAGTACATCGAATTGGAATCGCCTACGCTGCGGGTTTCTTGCAGGCACTTTGCTTCGGCTACTGACGCGACCGGACCGGTGCCTCTTCAATCGCTGTGCGGAGATCCTCAAAATCCCACGGTCCATCATGGCGCAGGCCATTAATAAAGAAAGTGGGCGTCCCGTTTACCCCACTCCGAACGCCGCCTGCAAAATCGGCGCGCACGCGCGGCAGAAACTCTTTTGTGGCCAGCGCTTCGCGCAACTGGGGTGCGGATAGGCCCAATTGCTCAGAAAGTTCCTCATAAAGAGCAGCACCCAATTGAGCCTGGTTTTCATACAGCAGATCGTGCATCTCCCAGAACTTCCCTTTGCTTGCGGCAAACTCGGCAGACTCGGCCGCTGACTCGGCGCGAGGGTGCAACTGGGTCAAGGGAAAGTTTCGAAAAACAAATCGCAGATTCTTTCCAAAATGTCGCTGCAGCAGTTTCACAATCGGGTAAGCGCGTCCGCAATAAGAGCATTCGTAGTCCCCATACTCCACCAGTGTGTGTTCCGCATTCTCGCCACCCTGGCTATGATCTTCCGGTCCCACCGGGATTTTCAGTTGGCTCATGGCTCACTCCTGTTTTTGGCAGTTTCTCAAGTGCATCCAGAATGCCGTCCGCGCCTGGATTCACCGCGATCGGAGAGCAATAGCTCCAGGTAATCGTTCCTTCGCCGTCGAGCACAAATAATGCTCGTTCGGAAACACCATCTTCTACTCGATAGGCACCATATTTTCGAGCCACGTCGCCCTTTGGCTCGAAGTCAGAGAGCAAGGGAAAATGGAGCTTTCGATCTTGTGCGAAAGCCGCGTGGCACCAGACACCATCCACCGAGATACCCAAAAGTTCCGCTTTGAACTTTTGAAACTCAGGAAGTATCTCGTTATACAGCGCCATCTGATCCCCGCACACCGGGCTCCAGTCCGCGGGATAAAAGGCCAGAATGACCGGGTTGCCACGAAGTTCGCTGAGCGCGAGTTTCTGGTCCGGCGTGACATGCAGGCTAAAGCCCGGCGCCTTGGTTCCAGGACCCAAAATCGAGGCCATCGCATTCCCTCCCTCAACAAATAGACTTTGTGTCACATCGTTCGATGCAATTCAGCATAACCGCCAACCGAAAAGTTTGAATGGAAAGGTGCAGTTTATGAGCCGAAGCCGACGTGAAAGTTTCGAACCGGGGCGAATGTAATCGAGCGTTTTCAGAATGCTGCTAGTCTAGTTAAAGTAGAGTTCGGCGTGTCAGGCCGCCGCAGAGTTCTCGTCGGCCCGGGAGTCGATTTATGCGCACATCTGTCCGGCACCGTTCTCGCATCCTCCTGAGTTTACGGACCTGCGCGCCCGTTCTCGAATTGCTTGTGGCCGGCGGTCTGCTCGGCGGCACTCTTCTGAATGCGCAAACACCGTCAACGCCCTCCTCTTCCACTGCTCCGCAAGCTAAGGCACACCATCGGGCCCGTTCCGTCGCAGCACATCCGGCCACGATTGCCGCCAAGACGCCTCCAGCCGCTGCACCGGAGCCCGCCGCGCCGAACTGGCCCATCAATGACCACCCTGCCCCCGCGACCATCACATGGGACAGCCACGGCCTGCGCATCAACGCCGCGAACTCAAGCCTGAAACAAATCCTGGGCGACGTGGCTACTGCCACTGGCGCCAAAGTGGATGGCTTCGGGTCAGATGAGCGGGTCTTCGGCGAATACGGTCCGGGGCCGTTGCGCGATGTGCTTTCTCAACTTCTGCAAGGGTCCGGCTACAACATTCTGATGATCGGAGATCAAGCCCAGGGTGCACCGCTTCAGATCGTGCTCAGCGCGCGCCGGTCCGGCACGGCCCCCGCCACGGCGGCTTCCCCGTCTCAAGGCCAGGGTGATGACGATTCCGCCGCTGACAACGAAGTGGATGATCAGCCTCAGCCTATGCCGGTTCCCCCGGCCATGCGGCCAGGCTTTGGACCGGGCGCTCCCGGTGGCCCAGTGCGCACGCCCCAGCAGGTAATTGAAGAGATGCAGCGTCAACAGCAGCAGCAAACGACGCCGTCCAACGTACCATCGCCGCCCAATCAGTAGAGACCTTCATCGTCGAGGATGAACGCGCCAAGAAGGGAGAGGCTCCCGAAGACCTCTGTGCTTGGCACGTCCCAGGAGACCTTAATTAATCGCAATAAACACCTGTTATAACCAAGCCCTATATTACGAACAGTCAACATCTTGCAGTCGACCTTTGACTTTCGGACTTTCGGACCCCGCCGGCAGAAAACCCCGCCGGAACTGGCCCATCGAATGGGTTCCAATAGCGAAAGCGCACAAAAACGATCGGCCGGGGCAACGCCCCGGCCGGCAATCTAGCTGTGTTCCCTGGTCCTATTCCCTGGTCCTCTAAGGCGTGCTATTGGGAATCAGCCTCGCTCCTGTCATCTGGCCCAGTATGGCATCGACGATGCCGGCCAAATCACCGATCCCATAGGCCGCGCCGGCGGCCGCACAGCCGTTATTGCCTCCAAAGTAGTCAGAGTAAAAATAGGACGTGCCCGAAGACATCTGCTGCATCGCCTGGCAGGGAGTGATGTTTCTGTGGGTCGCCGAGCTGCTCCGGTCGCTTGCGCAATCACCGGAATCTGAAGTCGTCGGCGACCCGTATGCGATCACGTAAAATTCGGTTCCCTGGCTCTTGGCATAGTTCGCCGCGTCGACCCCCTGACTACACTGACCCACCCACGATGGATAGGTGCCGGAATTGGTGGCATATGACGTGCTCTGGCTGCTGCTGGACACCATATCGTTGGTGCCGGGAGAAAATGCGCCTCCTGCGGTTTGTACCCTAGCCGTGGCATTGCCATCGCTCAGGAAGAGGATCGCATTCTCTGTTCCCTTGTTCGCCGCCGCTTGGGCGGCCAGTGCCCCCTGGGCTGCATAGATCGCCCCTGCGTAATAGGTATTCTCATAGCTGGTCTGGATGCCCTGGCAGTTGCTGCCACCCACCGCATTCGCGAGGTTCGAGTTGTTATTCAAGATAGTGGCCGAATCCGAGGTGCGGTAATCGGTCGAGAAACCCGTCACCTGGTAGGTTTCCTGAACCGTAGTCGTTGTCTGATTGTTTCCTGACCCGGTGGTCACTGAGTAGGGCATCGTATTGAAGGACGTTCCAGTCGAAGACGGGAAAGTATATGGCCCGACAGTCGGATTGCCAGAGGTGCAGTCGTAATCATTTGAGACAGTCGTGGTTGTTACATTGGGAAATGTAAACAGGCTGATGCTATCCAGCGAGGGGTCGAAACCCGCCAGGAATTCCTGAAAAGCATTGCCCGCGCACTGCAGTTGTGTCAGAGTCTTGCCATTCACCTTGCATTTCGGATCAGGTGTATCCATCGACGGGGTCGTGTCAAGAATGATGGCCAAATTGTAGGGCTTGGGCTTGGAGCCTTTTGAAGCAGTCGAGGTTGCGGTCACGGTCAGAAAATGCATTCCCATGATTCCGGCAAAAAACGTCGGGATGGTCGCTGTTTCCGTCACGGAGACCGCATTCGGGCTGGTCGAGGTGCACGGCAGACCCCAGGTCGCCACGGTCGTCAGACACAATCCGGTAACGGCCGGTGTCCCTACCGAAAAGCCTCCATAAGTATTCTTGCTCCCCGTCATGGCGCTGTAGGTCTGCGCTACCGTGACGTAATTGCCCGCGGGCAGCGTCGCAGCCGCGGCCAGAGCCGCCGCATCGGTCGAGGCCTGAAGTTCTCTCTGGACGAGCACTCCCTGGCCGACGTCCACCACCAACGCTGACATTCCAAGAAACAGCAGCATCAACAGGATTGCCCAAGGCAAGACCTGCCCACTCTCGTCGCAGAAAAACCGGCAATTCATCGAGTGATGATTGAATTTCTCAGGGCTGGCCGCTGAGCCCGCTATCCGACACGTCCGATCGCTATTCCCGGACTCTTTATTGAGGTACCGCATTGAACCATCTCCTTGTTGTTCGCCCGATAAGTCTTCCTCTTCCTGCGAGGCGTTCCCTGAGCCCGAGCGGAAATCCTGCTCATGACTCACTGAACAAGTTCTGAGGTCTGGCCTACCAGGTTGATCGACGTCGCCCGCCATCCGTAGATTGCCAGCGAATAAGGAAGTGTCGCCTGCATTTGCACCGTATCGCCCGGATTCAGAGTCAAACCCGCACATGTGTTTGTGTAGTTCGTCACAGTGACCGTCGAAGATCCAGTCGTTGAGTATGTAATCGCGTATGTGGGTGTGTTGATGAGAGGCGCTGAGTTGTTGGCTATCCCGGTGGCATATTTACACGGATCGGTCCCGGCCAGAGCAGGCGTTGTCTGATTTCGAGCCAGCGCCATGCTCCTCGCACCCGCGTTTACCGCGTTCGTCAAGATGATGTAGTTATTAAGGAGGATCCCGAACGAAAACATCCCCGTCATGAGCAGCATCATCAGTGGAGCAACCAGAGCGAACTCGACCAGAGACCCGCCTTCATCCACGAAACGGAAAATGTTACGCAATGAAGCCCGTCGGAACCGCGCGTTGCCTCGCGCCCGCAATTTTGCCTTGGCATCGACTTCTCGCTCGCAAGCCATGAAAAAATTCCTTCTGCGCGCCAGCAGCTGACCTAACCTGTCATCCACTGCTTACGTCGCTCTTCTTTCCGTACCACAAGTTCTAAACTCGACGACAGATACTATTACTTATCGCCCATCGGTAACTCAATAACTCTTTTTGGTAACTAATTCAAAAAGTAACGAGAACCATTTAGGCCAAGAGCGCCACAAAACATCGATGAATACAGCAGGCAATTGATATATGACTTCAGATTCGTGAGCTATATCACAAGCATGTGTGATTTGACTCACAGTTACACGCAACCTAACTTAGAAGATATCTATCGATAAGTAGCCGATTAGCTCGTTTCATCCAGCCACGGGAATTTGCACTCCCACACGTATCGCCAATCCCGAATCCAATCGAGTGCCGGCACTCGCAGCATGCTCCCGCGCATCCTGCCCAAACTTTGCACATTGGGAATCGAAGGCGACCTGGGCCAGCCTCTCTGCTCTTTTCTCCAAGAAGCAGCCCACGCGACATAGCCCGGCCCCAGGGGACGAAATCAAGGATGAGATTTAAATTTGAGGATTTGTGTTTAAAGGTTCAGACCTGCGCACTCCGTGCACAGCCCAGGGCCGGTTTGGGCCTTCTGGGCGAGACTTCAAAGAACGTTCGCAGTCTCAGGTGTACGCTTCACCGCGGGCCGTCTCTGCGGCCGCATCAGCGCGAAGGCCGCGCGGAAGATTCCATAAGCCGCGAGTACTCCAAAGGCCATCGAGCCCACCGACGCGCAAATCAACATCAATAAATTCAACAAATCCGCCATATTTATCTGCCTCAGTCGAGTTTACTACTTGCCAGAGCGCCCAAATTCGCGCACACCCATCTGCACTTAAAAAAGGCACAGGCAAGAACTATCTGTGCGATTCTCTCAGATAATCCGGGTACGTTGACCCCTGTTTCTGTTGACCAATAGAATACCCTCAGGTAGCAAATAAACTGTGAATCGTCTCCCATAATCCTCGAGACCACCCGTTACTTCAATACCGTCCCAATGTCGATCACTCACATCTCGGTGCGGGGGGCGCGCCAGCACAACTTGCGCGACATCGGTGTGCGCATCCCCCGCAATAGTCTCACCGTGGTCACCGGTCTTTCCGGATCCGGGAAGAGCTCGCTTGCCTTTGACACCATCTACGCCGAAGGCCAGCGCCGTTACGTTGAAACGCTCTCCGCCTATGCCCGGCAGTTCCTCGATCAAATCGAGCGCCCCGATGTCGATTCAATCGAAGGACTCAGCCCGGCCATCTCGATTGAGCAAAAGACCACTAGCCGCAGTCCCCGTTCGACCGTCGGCACCATCACAGAGATCTACGACTATCTTCGCCTTCTTTACGCCTCGATTGGTACACCTCACTGCCCAAACTGCGGCCGGCCGATCACTCGTCAGACGGCAGAGCAGATTGTCCAGCGCATCCTGGAGCTTGGACGCGGCGAGCGCGTTACCGTCATGGCGCCGGTCGTCCGAGGCCGCAAGGGTGAGTTTAAGGATTTGCTGGATCAGCTTGATCAGCAAGGGTTTCGCGCCAGGGTCGACGGCGAGGTGCAAGACCTTTCCGAACCCCTTTCGCTGGATCGGCGCAAGAACCACACCATCGAAGCCGTCATCGACCGAATCCTGCTGAAACCAACACCGACCGCAACCGGGGGTGCCTCAAGCGATTCCAGCGTTGGGGACAGCGCGAAGCTTAGCTCCACTTCCACCGCGGCCTCAAGTAAGCCCTCGGTAGAAAAGCGCCTCGAACTGGCCGTCACCAAGGCTTTGCAACTGGCCAATGGGCTGGTTCTCGTCGGCCTTACCGGAGGCGACGAGCAGCTCTTCTCGTCCTCCATGGCGTGCCCTGACTGCGGCCTGGACGTGCCCAAACTGGAACCGCGCAGTTTCTCTTTTAACTCCACGTTCGGCGCCTGCCCGGAATGCCACGGCCTCGGTTCGCTCTATGATTTCGACCCGGCCAAGGTCATTACCGACTGGGGTAAGCCGCTGCTCGACGGCGGACTTGGGCCCGGCTCTGCCTCGCAGTATCTACTTCGACTCATCCACCTGGCGGCGGACCGCTATAACATCGACCTGAAAACCCCTTTCGAAGATCTGCCGCCCAAGCAGCAGCATATCCTGGTCTACGGACCCCCCAAAGGCGAGGCCCCGCGCACCGGCTTCCACGGTATTCTCAGCTTCCTCCGCGACAGCGTCGATGAGGCGCATAGTGACGGCTATCGCGAATACATGATGAGCTACATGTCCGCGACGCCGTGCCCAGTTTGCCGCGGCAAGCGTCTCCGCCCTGAATCGCTGGCGGTCAAGATCGGCGGACTCTCCATCGCCGACTTCACCTCACTCCCGCTCAATCGCGCACTCTCCGCTGCCTACCAACTGACATTCACGGCGCGTGAGGCCCTGGTTGCCGAGCGCATTCGTCGCGAAATCGTCGAGCGTCTTGAATTCCTGTGCGCGGTCGGTCTCAGTTATCTTTCCCTCGATCGCAACGCCGCCACGCTCTCTGGTGGAGAAGGCCAGCGCATCCGGCTCGCCACCCAGATCGGCTCGCGCCTTCGCGGAGTACTCTACGTTCTCGACGAGCCTTCCATCGGGCTTCACCAGCGCGACAACAACCGCCTCATCCAGGCCCTTGAACAATTGCGCGACCTGGGCAACACGGTCCTGGTTGTCGAGCACGATGAAGACACCATTCGCCACGCCGACTACGTGGTCGACCTCGGCCCCGGCGCCGGCCGCCTGGGCGGAAACGTGGTCGCCGAAGGAACGCCTGAGCAGATCATGGCCTGCCCTGAGTCGCTGACCGGCCGCTATCTTTCCGGTGCCGTCACCATGCTGCAACGCGCAAAGCCGCGTCCTCTCACCGGCAAATGGCTCACTGTCACCGGCGCGCGCGAACACAACCTGCAGGACATCACTATCCGCATTCCTCTTGGCGTAATGACCGTTGTAACCGGCGTCAGCGGCAGCGGCAAGAGCACCCTGATCAACGACATCCTTTACCGCTCCCTGGCCAAGGCCATCTACGGCTCGCGCGAAGAACCCGGTGCGCACGAAGCCCTCACCGGCGCCGAGCAAATCGACAAGGTCATCCGCATTGACCAGTCGCCCATCGGCCGCACGCCGCGCTCCAATCCGGCCACGTACACGCAGGTCTTTTCGCCGATCCGTGACCTCTTTGCCATGCTGCCCGAGGCGCGCGAACGCGGCTACAAGCCGGGCCGTTTCAGTTTCAATGTCTCCGGCGGCCGATGTGAAGCCTGCCAGGGCGACGGCCAGCGTCGCATCGAGATGAACTTCATGCCCGACGTTTACGTACAGTGCGAAGTGTGCAACGGGCGCCGCTACAACCAGGAAACCCTGGCCGTAAAATTTCACGGCTACTCCATCGCCGACATCCTCGACCTCACGATTGAGGACGCACTCACCGTCCTCATCGATGTGCCGCAGGTGCGCCAGAAGCTGCAAACCCTCGTCGATGTGGGCCTCGGCTACGTGCATCTGGGCCAGAGCGCAACTACGCTATCGGGCGGCGAGGCGCAGCGGATGAAGTTGGCCCGCGAACTCTCAAAGCGCCAGACGGGTCGGACCCTTTACCTGCTTGATGAGCCCACCACCGGGCTGCACTTTGACGATGTGCGCAAGCTGCTCGAGGTGCTCCATCGTCTCACCGACCTCGGCAACTCCGTCATCATCATCGAGCACAACCTCGACGTCATCCGCAATGCCGACTGGGTTCTTGATCTCGGCCCGGAGGGCGGCGAAGAAGGCGGCCGGCTGGTCGGCGAGGGTCGCCCGGCGAAGATCGCTCACACGCCCGGCTCCTACACCGGCCAGTTCCTCACGCGCTACTACGCCTCAAGCAACGGCCACCTTGCCGCCATTGATGCAGACGAAGAGCCGGCGAGCGAAAGCGAGTCCACCGAACAGGATGCCCCGCGTTCATCCGCGGAAAATCTTGGAGACCAAGCACCTTCTCGTTCTCCTAATGGAAGGCGTTCAGCCGCGAAGAAAACCACTGCGAAAGGGCCACGCCGCAAGAAGACAGGGATCCCATGAGCAGCCAGCCGGAGCAAAGGCCCGAAGACAATCCAGAGAACGATCCGCTTCGTACGGGAGACGCATCAACACCCGCGGATGAATCTTCTTCCAGCCAACCGCCATCCGGTGAATGGACATCGGAAAAGCCAGGGCGGTTTCTTGCCCCTCTCGAGGGTGATCGCGAGTCGCTCCCTGCGCTCGAGCGTCATGAAACGCGCGACGGCTACGATCCGCCTCTTTTCCAGTACTGGTCTCGGCCCGCAACGCCGAAGATTGAGCGCATCCCCAACGCAGGCCATCTTGGCATTCTTTTCCTGATCGCGATTTGCGGTTTGTTTTGCGCCGGCCTCGTGGCGCGTCTGGCTCTCCACTGGCATCTGTTCGGCGTTTCCACTCTGAGCGAAGCTGCAAACGAGATTCACTTCACTCTTGGCTCCGAGGGGCTCTTTTACATTTTCACTTTTTTGGGATGCCTGGTTGTCTTCCCCATTCTCTGGGGCAAAGGATTCTTTGCAGGCCTGCAGTGGCGCGGAGCCACGGCACTTCATTATCGCGGAAGGCTCATCAGCGCGGCCGGGGTCTGCTTTATCCTCGCACTGGTGAATGGAGTGTTGTTGCCGGGACCAGCCAACACGCCTATCGACCGCATCTTTCGCATGCCTGGTGCGGCGTGGATGCTCTTTGCCTTCGGCGTCACGCTCGCCCCGTTCTTTGAGGAGATTGCTTTCCGCGGCTTCCTTCTTCCGGCTCTTTCAACCGCGTTCGACTGGTTGGCCGAAAGAGCAGAGGGCACGACCCCTCACCCGTTGGACGAAAACGGCCACCCGCAATGGTCGATGCCCGCCATGATCATTGCGGCCATCATCACCAGCGTTCTGTTTGCGCTGATGCATGGCGATCAGACCGGGTATTCGCTTGGGCCTTTTCTACTGCTCGTTTGTGTCAGCCTGGTTCTCTGCTGGGCGCGCCTTTCAACCCGCTCTCTCGCCGCCAGCGTGCTGGTCCACGCCTGCTACAACTTCTTCCTCTTCTCCCTCATGTTTCTGGGAACGAGCGGCTTCAAACATCTCGACAACATGTAAATTCCGCTTTCTGAATGTGTTATTTGTTCTCGTCAACAGCCTTTGTCCACCCACTCCTGACCACTGATCCCGGCCTTTCCCTTTACAATTCACAGTGATGACCACCGCAACGCATGCCCAGCAACTGCTCTCGATTCTCGCCCGCACCAGCTTCAAGCTGGGCCAGTTCAAGCTCTCTTCGGGGGGCACCAGCGACTATTACATTGACTGCCGCACCACCACCTTGCATGCCGAAGGCGGCCGTCTTACCGGCGAGGCGATTCTCGACCTACTCAATGAGAATGGAATCGCCGCCGAGGCCGTAGGCGGTCTCACGATGGGCGCCGATCCGATTGTTTCCAACGTGGCCACGGCCAGCGCATGGCGGGCGCAGTCCAACCCCGGCGTGCCGCTCCTTCACGGATTTCTCGTGCGCAAAGCAGAGAAAGCTCACGGCACCGGCCGCCGCATCGAGGGCTTTTGCCGCGAAGGAGCCCGCGTCGTCATCGTGGATGACGTCTGCACCACTGGCGCCTCAACGATCAACGCAATCGAAGCCGCTCGCGAAGCCGGTATGAATGTTGTCGCTGTGATCTGCATTGTCGAACGCGAAGAAGCCAACGGACGTCCTGCCGTCGAGACCGCTGCAGCCGACGCGCCGTTTCTGCGGCTGTTCACGGCCACAGAGGTGCGCGCGGAACACGTTGCCTGAGTGTGTGCTCCGTTAGCCGTTCGGTTTCGTTTTCTCTATCGGGGTTGTCACTTCACCAGCACACCCGCCGCAGGATAAACCGCGCCGTTCGCGCTGGCCTCAATCACGGGCAGTTCCGGTGTAGCCGTCAGCCATTCGATTCTTTCGTCGTGCAGCAGTACCGTGTCTTCGGTTTTACCGCCACGAATGCTGGGATTCCACGCGAACGCCTGATCGTTCACCACCGTCTCGGTGCCCGTGGGTGTCGCTACCCACTCGCGCTCGCCGTATCCGGTTGGGCCGCCCTGGTGATGGAATCGCTCTTCGCCCGGAAATCCTTCGGCTGCATAAGCCGCCTGCGCTACGCGAAATAGTTCTGCCGAGGTTACGCCCACGCGCGTTGCATCCAGCAAAGCGGCATTCACCTGCGCCGCCGACTTGAAGCGCGCCGCAAGTTCTGTCGGCAAAGCGCCGAAGTAAACAAAACGCGTGATGGAAATTGCGAGGCCCCATTTGCGCGAGCAAAGATTTAGCATCCCGTACTGCTTCAGGCGGGCTCCGCGCGCCACTGCATGTTTGTATTTGAAGATACGGTCATCCACCGCGTAGAGAGACACCGAAGGCAGAATGCCGCGGCGAAGCAACCCCGCGGCGGTGATGGCTTCAAGATCGAACTCGCTGAGCCCCGGCTCGACCTGGTGAAGAGCCTCGACCGTTGCCGCCGCCGTCTCCGCACCCAACCAGCGGTATCGTGCAATTTCGCTTTCGCTCAGCGAGGCCCGCAGCGGATAGAGATTTACCGGCGTGAGTCCCGCTCCCGGCGTATCGGAACCGAGAGGGCCGCCAGCCAATTTCTCCGCTGCAGCAACCGTCTCATCCGCGTACCACGGAAAAAGAACTGGCTCAAAATCCAGCGCCCCGAACTCCTCGTCGTGCAAGCGAGGTGCTTCATTCTCGGTGGTGAAGTAGTAGCGCTTGCCTTCGGCCGTCACCAGGAGCGAAGCGACCCCGGTTTCACAGGGCGTCAGTACGCGCAACTCCACCGCGCCACCCGTCACCCAAGCCACATTTTCATTGCGCCGAATCAGGACGCCGGCAAGATGCTGCGCGCGCATCCACTCAATCAGTTTTTGATGCTTTGCATCCAACTCCGCATTCCACGCGGCTTCCGTCACCAGTGGGATGCCGTTGACCACCAGGCTTTTGCCAATTCTCTTACTCATGATTGCGTATCCTTCTGCAAATACAGGGATCAGGGAACAGGGGTAGGGATCAGCAAATGTCGAACGGGCAAGCCGCTCAGCGTGCGGTTCTATTCCCTATTCCCCGGTCCCTATTTCCTGCCTTTATCAGTCTTCGAGCGCAGGATGGTAATGGCTCTCCCAGCCCATGTAGCGAGCGGCCTCGTGAATGGCCTTGGAAACATCGCTGAAGTTGGCTGCCACGTGATGCTCAAAGCCTTCGCGGCAGATGTACTTCAGCAGTTTCTGCAGTTGTGGAATCTCGGCCACGCCCGCGCCGCCAAACGTTTCCAGCGGGTCATCCGTGAATTTGCCGGCGCCGGTGTAACCGCGCACGACGCCGCGGCGATCGTCGGTGGAGTAGCGCGCAAAGCTCATCGCCCCTGGTTTCACGCGTCCTACGCATGTCCCGAAGGTATTCAACTTGCCGACCGTACCCGCAATAATCTCCTGGTAATCCATCTTCACATCGTGGAAGAAGTGCTTGGGCAGATTGGAGCAATGGAAGCAAACACATTTGTCAGGATGACTGCCGTAGTTATTATTCCAGTCAAGCAGGGCCGAAGGTGTCTGGCTGGCAAGGGCCAGCATATACATGCTCAGCGTGCCTGGCACATCGACTTCGCAGGCTGATGGAATCAGATCGTTGCTCATCATGCTCATGATGGTGCAGGGCACGACGCCAAAGAACTCCTCCATCGAGGTCCAGCATTGCACTGCGCTGATGGTGATGTGAGCCTGCTTCATCCAGCCATCAATCACCGCGCCCAGCTTGGACATCTTCATCAGCGCTTCGTCGGGGATCCCGGCCGTTGTGACGTACTTCTTGATCGAAGCAAGCTTGGCCTGGGCAGCATCGTCGGTATCAGGCATGCGGGCGATGCGTCCGAAGATTTCAGACAAGTCGATTGTCTCAATCGTGATACCGCTGGTCTCAAAGATGCGCTCGGAGTAGCGCACCGTGTTAAAGGCCGTAGGACGCGCGCCGATAGCGCCGATGCGCAGATTCTTCAAGCCCTTCACAATGCGGCAAACCGCGGAAAACCATTCAAGGTCGGCCTTGAATTCTTCGGAGGTCAGGCTTTCGGTGTGTAGCGTGGTCAGCGAATACTTGATGCCGTACTGCATCATGTTGTTACACGCGCTCATCTTGCCGCAGAAGCTGTCGCGCCGGGTGGCGATTGTCATTGCATCCGAACGATCAGGGGTGGCCTGCACCAGCACCGGAACTTTCAGGCCGGAAAGCCGGATCGCGTCGACGATGCCGCGCTCTTCGCCAAAGTTGGGCAGCGTAACAATAATGCCGTCGATTTCCTCTGCGTGCTTTTTGAAAAGCTCGGCGCAACGCTGCGACTCTGCGTACGTTTCCACGGCGCCATATTTAGATTCTTCAGGGCTCAATACCACCGCTCGTGCACCTGCGGCTTCAAGAACGGAAATGATTTCTTCTCGACCGGTCTTGGCCAGGTGATCTGGAAAGAATCCGCGGTTGCCCACCACCACGCCAAACGTCATTGTTCGCTGCGCTGCCATTGTCACTGCTCCTTGTTGCCGCAATTATTGCCTAACCGTTGCGGCCCGGGCGAAAACGAATACCATAAAAAAGGCCGAGAGCCAGCAGCAAACCGCCCCACCACACTGGCGCGTGCAGGTTCGCCAGAACCACGTTCGGAATATGACCCGTGGCGAGATCGAGAAGCCCTGAGGCAAAGATCATTGCGCCATAAACGGTGAGAAGCACCCCGATAAAGAACCAGATAGAAATATGTCCCGAACGCATGCGCTGTCTCCTTACCAGAAGTAGATGTTTAGGGCGAAGAACAGAACGATCGCAATGATCGTCCAAAACCATTCGTTCTTGTAGAACGGCACCGGCTCTTCAGTCGGCAGTTTGGTCGCTCCGTAAACCACTCCGTTCAACTCCGCCAGCGTCTTCGGCTTCGTGAAGAGGCTGACCACGACATTGACGAGAATGGCGACGATCACAGACCACAAGGCGCGATACATGTTCTCAGCCATGTCTTTCGCGTAGGGCGAGATGGCCACAAAACGCAGCGCGGATGGATCGAACTTGACCCATGCCCACAGGCTGATCGAGGTCAGGGTGCCAAGCAACAGTCCCCAGAATCCTCCTTCTTTGGTTGCGCGCTTCCAGAACATGCCGACGAGAACCACGCCAAGCAGGGGCGATATGAAGAAGCTGAACAGCGCCTGCACGTAATCCATAATGCCGGCCGCGCTCATGACCAGGTAGGCCGTACCGATGGAGACCACCACGCCGAGGATCGTTGCCCAGCGCCCAACTGCCACGTAGTGCTCGTCGGGCGCGTCCTTCTTGATTAGCGGCTGATAGATGTCATAGGTCCACACCGCGGAGAAAGCGCTGACGTTGCCGGCCATCCCACTCATGAATCCCGCGATCAGCGCGGTGATGCCCAGGCCCAGCAGTCCAGGAGCGCAATAGCGAACCAGCATGAGCGGCAACACTTCGTTATAGCTGTGCAATCCCGACTGCGGAGTGGCCAGGTTTTGTGCCACCAAGTGCATCAGGCTTCCGTCGGGATTCTGCAGGACAACCAGTCCCAGCAGGCCGGGCAGAATCACGATAAAGGGCACAGCCATCTTGAAGAATGACCCGATTACGGGAGCCATACGCGCAGAGCGCAGATTATTGGCGGCAAGCACCCTTTGCACCACAAGGAAGTCGGTCGTCCAATAGCCGAAACTGATGGCAAATCCAAGACCGAACACGATCCCCGTCCAGTGAATGCCCATCGGGTTGTCGTTAAAATGGCCCAGGCTGCGCCACATATGTGTGTAATCGCCCGGCGTGATCGCGCCCTTGGCAATATTTTGCGCGAGTTTGGCTTTAAACCCGTTCCATCCACCGGCCTCGACCAGGCCCAGAATCGGCACCAGCAATGCACCGCCCCAGATGAGTACAAATTGCAAGACCTCATTGAATATGGCGGAGCGCAAACCGCCCAGGGCCACATATGCTGCCACTGCCAGCGAAGAGACGATGATCGAAAAGTTCAGGTCCCAGCCCAGCACCACCTTCATGACTTCGGCCATGGCAAACATGTTCACGCCGCTCATGAGCACGGTCATAAAGGCGAACGAAAACGCTGAGACAATGCTCGCGCCCTGCCCATAGCGCAATTTCAAATAACCCGGAACCGAGTGGGTTTTGCAGACGTAGTAAAACGGCATCATCACCATGCCGAGGAAAAGCATGGCGGGAATGGCGCCCACCCAGTACCAGTGCGCCGCCAGAATGCCGTACTGATAAGCCGAGCCGGCCCAACCCATCAATTCCAACGACCCGAGGTTGGCCGATACGAAACTTAACCCCGCAATCCACGCAGTCATCTCGCGACCAGCCATGAAAAACTCTTCGCTGGTGTTTGCCTGGCCCTTCAAATAGAAGCCGATCCAGATGACCATCACAAAGTAGATAGCGATCACGGCGATGTCGAGAGCGCTTAAGTGCGCCAGGGATGGCGCACTGAGCGCAAGAGCCATGCCGAGAGCATGAGTTGAACCGGCGGCAAGAGTTGAAACTGGGACCAATTCGAGCATTCAATCACCTGATCGGAGAGTGCTTTCGTCCAGGATGGTCTGGGACGTTCGCCCTAAGTAAATGGGTTTACTGCACGGGTTGTCAAGCAACAAAGCGCTTCAGATCGGAAAAACTGTGGATCGCCCCATCATCGGTACTTCTAAGCGATCAGACGGCGAGCTCAGACAGCAGTCGCAACCGAGAAAGCGTTTACCCCGACGAAGTGTACCACAATACTCCGGTCCATCGATCGTGTTCACAATCCTCCTCGCTTTCGGGATCAATCACTCCTTGTCTTCAGTAACAGAATCCTGCTTGCGTCGCTCTGTTCCCGCTCCTATCGCGACTGGGTTGGGCTCACTTTGAAGCACTGTTTCTCCGTGTCGACATGAAGAACTGCGGCTCAGCATTTCCTGCTTGTATTCAGGGCATTTCAACGATACCTTGAGATATGGGATCCCCACTTCCCCCTTTCTTTACGCGACTTATCCTGCCCCTTGCCGCTTCCCAGCGCATCCAGCATCTCTATGCCCAGCCAATACTCACCCAAAGGAGTCTTTCCCATGCATTCATCACAGGACCCCGCAGCTTGTAGTGGCTTTTCGCGTCGCACATTCTTCCGATTTGCTGCCGGCGCTTCCGCGCTTGCCAGTATGCCCATGCTTACCGAGCCGCGCCTTGCGTTTGCCGCACGTCCCCATTTCGCTGACCCCAACATCGGCATTCATATCGACGCCAATGAGAATCCGATGGGACCTTGCGATGCTGCGCGCCAAGCCATAATCGACATCGTTCCCAGAGGTGGCCGGTACCTGTTCCCAATGGAAGATGAGCTTTCGGCAATCTTCGCAAAGCAGGAAGGCCTGGATCCCGAGTCGGTGATTCCCTTCGCTGGTTCTACGGAGCCACTGCACTACACGGTGCTCGCGTTCACCAGCAAAGACAAGCCGCTGGTGATTGCCGATCCCGGCTATGAAGCACCGATGTGGGCGGCGCAGATCAGCGGCGCTTCGGTGATCAAGGTGCCGCTGGCCGATCCCAAGGGCGAAGCCAAGCACGACATCAAAGCCATGCTCGCCGCCTCGTCGAATCCCGGGGTAATCTACATCTGCAACCCCAACAATCCTACGGGCACGTGCACTCCGCGCTCGGATATCGAGTACGCTGTCGCCAATGCTCCCAAGGACACGGTGCTGCTGATCGACGAGGCTTACATCCACCTCTGCGATGCGCCGCGTTCACTGGATTTTGTAAAGGAAGGCAAGAACGTTATCGTTCTGCGCACCTTCTCGAAGCTTTATGGAATGGCCGGGATCCGCATGGGCTTCGCCATCGGCCGGCCCGACCTGCTCGCCAAGGTCGCGCCATTGGGTGGACAAAACTCGCTGCCCATTACAGCCGTGGCCGCCGCCAAAGCCAGCTTGCTTGACACGGACCTGGTAGCGACCCGCAAGAAGAAGATCGCCGACATTCGCAGCGACACACTTGCCTGGCTCAAGAGCGAGGGCTATTCAACCACACCCTCTGAGAGTAATTGCTTCATGCTCGATGTACGCCGTCCGGGCAAGCAGGTGCAGGCCGCTCTTGCAGCAAAGGAAATGTTCGTCGGCCGCATCTGGCCGGCATGGCCCAACTCGCTTCGCATCACGGTCGGTACCAACGATGAAATGACAGCCTTCCGTAAAGCGTTCACCGAGGTGATGAACAGCAATACAGCAGGCATGGTTCCACCAACCCTGCCCCGCCGCCTCGCCGACCATCCCTTCACCCATCTTTCCTAAACCCCGCATTGGCATTGACCTGAAGGCCTCGCTCCTCGAGCGAGGCCTTTAAAACTGCGAATAAACCAGCCATTCTTCATTCGGGCTCGATTTCAATTGCACGCTGTCACAAATGACAGTTCCCAAACCTGGCTCCTGCGATGAAGATCAAGGCGATGACGTATGTCCGCCGATGATCAATTCTTTGCCAACCCTGGGCGCTGCGAAGTCCTCCATTTTCTTAGCAGGCCTTGAGCAATCCGCCACACAAGCCGTTCTCTCCGCGGCCCAGATCCGGTCGATCCCCGCAAAGCGCCAGATCATCTCCGGCGGCCTCCCGGCTACTCATTTCTTTCTCCTTGATTCCGGCCAGGCACAGTACTACCACCTGACCAAAGAGGGTGAGTCAGTTCTGGTTGCGTGGCTTGTGCCGGGAGATGTGATGGGGTTAATGGCGCTGCTCGACAGTGCATCTACCTATATGGCAAGCGCAGAAGCAACGTCCGACTGTGAACTTTTGGTATGGGAGCACTCCGTCATACGAAAGTTGGTGGCCCATCATCCTTTGCTTGCGGAGAATAGTTTGCGGCTCGCACTCAACTACTTGCGAAACTATGTGGAACGACATGTTGGTCTGACTACCAAAAATGCGCAGCAAAGGCTGGCGGATACTTTGCTCAGTCTCGCCGACCAATCGGGCAAGATTCATCCCGATGGAATTGAGATCAGCGCGACCAACGATCAGCTCGGAGCATTGGCTAACATCAGCCGTTTTACGGCCAGTCACATGCTGAGTGATTGGGCCCGCTCAAGGATTCTCTCAAAGGAACGAGGCCGGGTCATTCTTCATGCTCCCGAGGCCCTTATGATTGATTAGGGCCTGTAAACCCTACGGGCCGGGGCCAATTCTCCTCATTTCGTCGTCAATCGTCGCTAGCAGACACCCGGTATGCGTCACTCCTCATTCCTAGAACTGAGAAAGATTGGCTCCCGACGCCACAGCCCCAATAGTGTTAGCAGGCCCTAGCTTATTTTCCCTTTCCGCTCCTGAATCAACTTCTTTCTATAGTTGTGCCTGCGCAACGACAAGACAGTGCCTTCGCCCTTATCGTCAAGTTACGTCCTTTCCCAGGGCAATGTTTTCTATCTCGACGCGCGTGTGTCGAGGAAGATTTGAAGGTGCTGCATCGTGTCATTTACATCAACTGTCAAGGTCCTCGTGGTCGACGACTTCGAACCGTTCCGGCGATTTGTACGTTCGACGCTAGGGAAAAATGAAACATTCCAAATTGTTGGCGAAGCTGCCGACGGAGTCGATGCCGTTTGTCAAGCGGAAGAACTCCAGCCGGATTTGATTCTCCTCGACATCGGGCTTCCCGCGCTGAATGGAATCGCGGCTGCGCGACAAATTCGAAAACTCGCGCCAAAATCGAAGATAGTCTTCGTCAGCTTGGAATCTTCTCCTGACGTAGTGCAAGAAGCTCTTCGCGTGGGGAACTGTGGCTACGTCTTAAAGAGTGAAGCCGGAGATGACTTGTTGGAAGCAGTGGACGCAGTTCGCGAGGGCAAGCAATTTGTCAGCAGTGGAGTGCCGGCTCTGCATAAGTTCCTATTCGTATTTTCTACAGTTGATATCTTGGAATCATAAATTTATAAAAATCGCAATCCGAGCAAGCGGAAAACTTCGGGAACACGAAGACCTGCGGATTGTCGTGCCATGTCATTCTTCCTTTGCGGGTTGCAAGCTAAATAGACGGCGTTCGGAGCGCTCCGAACGCCGTTGTGTTCTGCGTGAAGCCGGGTTGCGCCTGGCAGATTAGAAGAGAATTTTCAGCGCCAGTTGTACGTTGAACGGTTCGCCCGGTCCGATGCCTGGAGAGTAATTGCCCGAACCGATCGTCGATCCGCTGGTCCCAAATCCTGAGCCTGAACCGAAATAGTCGTTGCAGAGTTGGGTGCAGGCAGGGCTTGCCAGGTTCACGCGGTTGAACAAGTTATACATCTCCGCGCGGAACTGGGTGTTGATGGGAAAATCGTGGATATCGAACTTCGTATTCTTGAAGACCGAAAAGTCGAGATCGCCATATCCGGGGCCATAGAGACTATTGCGGGCGATTGAGCCCCAGGTGTTGGCTGCCGGCGTCTCAAATGCATTGGGGTTGAGCCATTGCACATACTTTCCACCGCTGCTGTTGGTCTGAATGCTGTGCGAAATGCCCGAAAATGGATTGCCGATCTGGTTGACGCGCTGCGTGAACTCGTTGGTGCCGCTTGTATCGTTGTCGTCGTAGATGGTGATCGGCTGGCCGGTATTGAACGCGAACGCAGTGGTCAGTTCCCATCCACCCGTGAGCAACTTGAAGGACGACAACGAGGGAATTGTGTAGTTCAAGAAGCCCTTGAAGGCGCTGCGTGTATCGAAGTCTGAGTTGCCGTAGTCGCCAGGATCTCCAGGGACATTGTTCTTGAAGTTGTAGCTGTCCTGTGGCAATGCGCCACGGTAAGCTGTAACTTCATCGAGGTTATGGCCCCACGTATATGAGGCCTGCGAATTAAGTCCGTGCCAGTTGGTGGTGCGGAAGATCGCCTGCAGGGAGTTATAGTTTGAGGTCCCGATACTTTCGACCTGGTTGATGTCGGAGTAGTAGTTCCCCCCAAAGTCCCCGCTGAATGGGCCTGGCGCTCCGCCCAGGTACGGCTGATTGATATTGAGCAGGCTCAGCAGCTTTCTGCCCTGGCTGCCGACATAGCCGATCTGCGCGAAGGCTTTGGTACCCAGGCTCTTTTCGATTTGCAGATTGAAGTTGACGTTATACGGCGAACGGAAGTTCGGTGCAACGCTGAAAACACCACAGGGGTTGGCCTGTAAACAAGCAAGGGTCGCGGTCGGAATAATCTCCTGACCAGGAACAATCGTGGTGGATCCTGTAGTGATTGTGAAAACCGGACTCGAGCCGCCAGGATTGCCTTCAAGTCCATTCGGAGCGCTGTTGCCTGGACGGTTGTCGAGGAATGGATTCGCATTGGGAGTGTCAAAGAAGACGCCACCGCCGCCGCGAATCACGACGCCGGGTGCGAACTTTGGCTGATATGCAAAGCCTATGCGCGGACTGATGCTGTTCCAATCGCTGCCGTAAATCTGGCTGATGTCCTGCCCCTGGAAGGCGATCCCCGTCGGAGTGAGATTCGGCCTGAACACCGATAGATCTTTCTTGCTGTCGTTCATCGGCTGCATGTAGTCGAAACGAACTCCGAAGTTGAGGTTCAATTGAGTCGTGACTTGATAACTGTCCTGCGCAAAGAGGTCGAAACCATGCGACAAGACCGTGCGCTCAGGATTACCCACTGCGATTGATCCCTTGGTCAGATAGCCGGCCATGAAATCTGCCAATGCTGCAACGTCGGGATCGGTGGTGTTCCACGGCACAGAACCATCTCCGTTCGGTCCCTGGGCTCCGATGAAGGAGAACGTTCCGATGGCATGGCGATGGTAGAACTCGTCCACCTGGGCACGCCGATACTCTCCGCCCATGCGCAGCTCATGGCGGCCCTTCGTCCAGTTGAGTGCCTCATCGATTGCACCGGTAATGTCCTGGCGCCCTTCCGGCGGGGTGTTCCCTGTCGGCTCAAAATCGTTTCCAATCGTGATATTGGGAGCGTTCACGAAAGGAGAACCGGTAATGAACCCGGCCGTGGCGACGCCGGCGAAGTTGGTATTAGCGTCAGAGAACGTCTGGTGGAAGTAATTTACGCCCGCCGTTATGCTGTTGCTGATCGACGGCGTAATCGACCAGTTATGGCCGGCCGAGTAGTTATACACATGGATCGGGCCGATCTCGAAAAAGTACGGGTTGATGTCCGTGGTGCCCACGGGCGCTGTCTGGTTTCCCTGCCCCAGGAAGGCGCGCCCGTAAATACTCTGCTTTGCATTGAATGTATGGTCGACCTTGGCGACACCATTGTAGCTGTAGCCAAATTCCGGCGCTGCATTCTGGATTCCGCCCGGCGATGTGCCTGTGAGCAGGCTCGCCGGCCAGAGAATATTGATCAACTTTGAAGTGGCCGGATTGACAGGGACGTTTGCCGCCGAAAGCAGGGCCAAAGCCGCATTCTGGTAATACTGATTCGGCTCGAATCCCGTGTCGCCGGTTGCAATGTTGAACTTCTGCTTCTCAAAGTTGGTGAACCAGAACGTATGATCCTTCCAGAATGGCCCGCCCATTGAAGCGCCCCATTGCACGTTCTCAAGCGGCAATTCGCCCAGCGTGTTGAATGGATTGCCGGCTGCCAGCGCCTGGTTGCGCTCGTAGTAGTAAATCGAGCCATGAATGTTATTGGTTCCGGACTTCGTCACCAGATTGACGCTTCCGCCCGGATTACGGCCTACCTCTGAGGAAGACTGCGTCTGCAAGCTGAATTCCGCAATCGAATCGATAGGCAGCGTGACGCCGGCAATATTCTCAACGCCGCCCTGGTTTACGGCGGGGATGTTGTGCCACCAGTCATTGTTGTCCGCGCCGTCGATCTGCCAGTTCACCTGGTTTCCGCGCGTCCCGTTCACTGACCCGAAACCGCCCAGCGCGTAACCTGCGAATCCAGGCGCCATGCCGATCATCTGGGTGAAGTCGCGCCCATTCAGCGGTATGCTCTGCACCACCTCTTCAGAGATGTCGGTAGTCTGCGTGGTTGAAGTCGTGTCCAGTGCGAGTCCGGATGCGTTCACTTCCACCGTCGCGCCCGCAGCGGCAACGCTCAACTTCACGGGCAGCGTATAGATCACGCCGGCCGTGACTGGAACTTTGGAGATGATCGACTGCTGAAACCCCGAGGACGTGACGGTGACGGTATAGGTACCCAGCGGCATGTCTTCAAAGCTGTATGCCCCGGCGCTGGATGAGATCGTTTTGTGCGATACCCCGGTGTCAGTGGCCGTGGCTTCGACGGTCGCTCCCGGCAACACTGCGCCCGATTGGTCGGTGACGGTGCCGTTGATGCCACCGCGGAATGTCTGTCCGAAGCTGATGACCGGCATTGCAAACAATGCCACAAACATCAACAGCAACACGTTGAATACACTTCGACTGTGTCGATTGAGCATTGCGCCTAACCTCCAGAATGTTTGTCAAATATGTACGGTTTCGCGCCTTGAAAATGTCGAAATAATTGCAGAAATGCAGGCGCGTACAAACGCACGGGTGATTATTTTTTCTTGGGGTACTTACAGAAGAGGGGAATCTGCGAGTGGTATTCCATTACCCAACATAGTTGGAAAACGAATAAAGATGCAATAAAGAAACTGATAAAAGAACCAGTTGAAAAAGCGTCGAAAATGCGAAAGTCACCCTTTATGTCTTCCAAGCATGGCTCGAAGGAGGTTCTTTTGACGCTCGGACAGCTTTACCGGCAGACCTGTTCCCAGACCCGCACCATTAGATTGCCGGCCGGATGCTGAAACGCCACAGCCAATGTATCCTCCGTCGCTGCCGGACAGCAGAATCTCTCGCTTGACTTCGCAGACTCCGGCACCGCCATCGAACAGGGGCGCGGTAACGAAGACTTGATCACCCCAGCGATCATGTTGGCGATCTCTTTCGCCGCATCCAGGATGTCCTCCTCAGACACGCTTTCAATGGATTGCATTAGCATCGTCGCCGTTGCCTGATTGGCGAGTCCCGCTGCAAGGCGCACTTCAACCAGCCCGGTCCAGGCCCCGGAAAGCTGGATCGAGCCTCGCACGTGGCCCTCACCTATACAGAATCCTTCTGAAGACGCAGCGGCCACCAGATTCATGGCCAGCATCTGTTCCCAGATTTGGGAATTGGCATGCGCGATGCCCTTCTCGTCGAGATCTGCCCGCATTGTCCCTTCTCCAATTCCCGATCTGGCCGAGGCTTCGGTCTCTCCCCTGATCATCGGGCAATTTTCGATCGGCATTAAGACCAGGCGAACCATGCCAAAGCTCTGACGTCTGTGACCCAGTTGATGTGATCCAAATCACCCCTTCCGGTGCTCTATGGCACATCTGCGCCGAAGCATTCGTAACACACTTGCGGGTATGAGGTGGGCGTCATGCCGGGTTCAGGCACGGATCGTTGGACGCATCCGTCCGTTATCCTGGTCGCAACCGATCTCTGCGACCTCGACAGGCTGATGCCCTTCGCGTTTGAAGAGGCATCCGAAACCGGTGCGCGTCTGATTCTGCTTCACGTGATGGCCACAGCAGCGGGGATGGCGGTTGATCCGGTCGGGATGCCCTATTACGATCCTGCCAGCGCCCTCGATTCGGCCGCAAAGATATTGGAGCCATGGTGCGGAATGGCCCACAAGAGAAAGATCGCCTGTGACGCCGTGGTGCGCGAAGGCATTGCTGCGCAACAGATCGCAGCCTCTGTTCGACAGTTCCAGGCAAATCGTATACTACTTGGCACCCGGAGCCGGAGCAAAATGAGCAAGCTGCTCCTCGGTTCCGTAGCAGAACAAGTGCTGCGCTCGGTCAATCTCCCGGTCATGACCGTGGGACCCGAGGCTCATCTCGCGGTGGGGAGCAGCGACCGGCAGAAGGTCGTCTTGCACGCCACCACACTCAGAGAGACCTCTCGCCCGAGTGCGGCACTTGCCTGCCAGATTGCCGCCAGCCAAAACGCAAAGCTGGTTCTGCTGCACGTGCTCCCCCACATCGACGATATGCGGCGCGACGGCCTGGCTACCGGTCTCGACTCGGCGGCCATGCATGAGTTGCGCGCGCTTGCCGCAGAAACAGGTGCAAGCGAATCCTGCTGCAGCGCCCCGGTGGAAGCGCGCGTTGCGCACGGCAACCCTTCCATCGAAATTCTCGCTGCCGCAACGGAGCTGCAGGCCAGCCTGATTGTTCTCGGAAGCACTGAGCGATCCGCGCTGCAGAATCTCACCCGCGACCGTACCATTTACCGGGTGCTCGCTCATGCGCGCTGCCCCGTATTGAGCCTTCGCGAGTCGGTTCAAATGACCCCTGCAGGCGAGGTTGAATACCTGGCGAGTCGCTCCTGAGCTGGATCCTCACTTTGACCAGGGCGGCACGACGCCCGTCATCCGCGCATAGGCCACCAACTGCCCCATGTGCTCGTTCGCATGAATGATGATCCGCAGGTACATGCCATCTGCCGTGGCATCCCGGCCCGCAATCCGAACTTTTCGATCAAGGTCTTTCGGGTTCTCTGCCTGATGGGCCTGCTTGACAGCGTCTAGCGAGCGCTTCAGCCAACTAATGACTTCTGCTTTGGACGTTACGGTTTTCTCGGCGTCCTCTTTGAGGTCAGGCGGCATTTTCGGTCCGGTAACGCTGAGCAAATAGAAGTTTGCCGAGACGATGTGCATGTAGACCTCGCTCGTAGATCGCACTCCCGGAGCCGGTCGCCACGCGAACTTGTCAGGCGGCGTGGCTTCGGCCAGCGCGATCAACTGCTGAGAAACATGTCTCCACTCCCCGTCGTAGCCTTGCCAGAGCCCATCGAGGGGATCCTGGGCGAACAACCTGGGTATGCTCAAAACGAACACCAACAATGCCATGACCAATCGCGTTTTCACGACGAAGCCTCCTGCTCGCAAGATGTTCATCCAAGCCTATCCCGAGACTGGGGATTTGCGCACCGGAAAGTCCGAAATGGCAGCAGTCACGGCTCTGGTGCTTGAGGTGCACCAGCGAATCGGCCGAATTCAGGCGGCGCGCTGCGCCTGTTTGATCATGCGCAACGCGTGGTTGGCTCCACGGATACCGAGAAGCTCGTACTTCTTGCCCTCGAGCTGGTGGTAATTGACGAAGAATTCTTCGAGTTCGTGCAGAAATTTTTTAGGCAGGTCGCCAGGGCGCTTGATGTTGGCGTACATGTGGTTCACCTGGGCGACGGCGAGTAGGCGATCGTTGCGGGTCTTCTTCTTTCCGTCAATCTGCTGGCCCTCAATGATCCCGATCAGGCGCGACCGCACCGCGATCCCCGGAAAAGCCGGCTCATCCATCAGAAGTAGTACGTCAATGGGGTCGCCATCGGGAGCCAGAGTTTTCGGGAGAAAGCCAAAGTCATACGGAAAAACCATCCCCGCCGGCAGCACCTTTTTGACCATATAGATATTCTGCGTGGCGTCAAAGGCGAATTTGTTTCGGCTCCCCTTGGGGGTTTCTATAATCACCTGCAGAATCCCGTCCTGCTTGTCGATCGGCTTGAGGAGGGTAGGGTTCGCGAGGCTCCTCGAAGATCTTCTAGGCATCTGAATTTTGACCTTTCTGCGCCGTCCCACCAATAACTGAGAGATCGAAAAGTCTTATTCGGTTGCTCAGCCCGATTTCGTCTTCCAAACATTCGGCAATCCAAAGATCGCACCTGCCGCGAACCTTAGTGCTGGAAGCAAGAACCGGTCAGCTCTTGATATGCTCGGTGGGAACCTTAACACGCCGGCTCGAGACCGGGATTTGAATGCCGTTTTCTGCCTTGCGTGTTCCCTTGCTCTGGAGAAACAGCGCATTGGTATTGTGAGAGGTCAAAAGAAGCGAGCGCAGAACGGGATCCTATCTCGCTGTCTCATCCGTTCCCCGGTGTTCCAAAACGAGAGGAGGCAAAAGTGATCATGGAAGAGGCTCAGCCGAAACACCTTCGAATTGGGACGATGAAGGTCGAGATTCATCCTGACCGTAAAGCGGCCGGCGTTGCGGCTGCGAAGGCCGCGGCCGACACATTGGTTCTGTTGGGGCAGGCTCATGAATCCTTCAGCGCAATTTTTGCTACGGGAGCCTCACAGTTGGACACCCTCAATGCACTGACAGGAATCGAGAATCTCCCCTGGAATCGAGTTACCGGCTTTCACATGGATGAATACGTCGGTATCGATGCGGATCACCCGGCGTCGTTTCGCCGCTATATGCGCGAAAGATTGACGCGCAAGGTCCACATGAAAGAATTCTTCGAAATCATAGGTGACGCATCCGATCCGGAACTGGTTGCGCGGGATTATGCCGTGAAGCTCCGTGTGGCCGACCCCAAGTTATGTCTACTCGGTATCGGAGAGAACGGTCACCTCGCGTTCAACGATCCTCCGGTCGCGGATTTCAATGATGATTTCGACGCGAAAATTGTGCGTCTGGACGCCATGTGCAGGCAGCAACAAACTGCGGAAGGTTGGTTTGCGAGCGTCGATCAGGTTCCGGAGTATGCGATTACGCTTACCATTCCGGCGCTCATGCGCGTGCCTAAGCTGATCGTTTCTGTGCCCGGGCCGCGCAAGGCCGACATTGTGCGGCGCGCCTTTGAGGAGCCGATATCAACGAAGTGTCCCGCGACCATCCTCCGCAATCATCCGGACGCAACGATTTATCTGGACGTTGAATCGGCCGAACAACTACATCCTGAACAGTACTCCCGGTGAGAAATAGTGTTGATCGGGGGGGCGAACTGATCGAAAGTCGCGCCAATGGCGAGGGCCCCGTAAGAGGAGATGAGCGCAATGTTTGAAGATGCCAAGGAGCAAATTGACCGACGGACGTTTGTGAAACAAGCAGGAGTTACGATGCTTGCGGCAGGCATGAGTGCGCAATCGTATGCGCGGGTTCTCGGCGCAAACGATCGCATTCGCATAGGTCAACTCGGATGCGGCGATCGCAGTCAAGGGCATGTGCACATGGTGCAACTTGCGTCAAAGCAGATGCCGGTGGAAACGGTTGCGGTCTGCGATCTCTGGAGTATGGCGCGAGAGCACCGGGCTGCCCAGGTAAAGCGGGTATTCAACCTGGAACCGCAGATCTACAAATACTCTGAAGAGATGCTGGCGCGCCCGGATATTGACGGCGTGATGATTGCTACGGGGGATTTTCAACACGCGAAGTTATGCATTGAGGTGGTTAAGGCGGGCAAGGATTGCTACGTGGAGAAGCCCTTTGCCAACGTGCTTTCAGAAGCCCTTGACGCGCGCAACGTTGCCAAGCGATCCAAACAGATCGTCCAGGTGGGTACGCAGCATCGCAGTCAACCGTATCCCCTGGCCGTACGAGATATCATCCGCTCGGGGAGAATCGGCAAGATTGTCCATATCGAGCAGGAATGGAACGTGAACGAAGAGCGATGGAGATTCAAACCGGAAGATACCGGGCTCAGTAAAGAAATGGTGATGGACGTCAATCTGGAGTGGAAGGAATGGCTCTATGGAAAAAAGTCGCAGCTTCAAGAAGAAGACACCGACTGGAAGCGGTGGCTGCTGGGCAAGCCTTCTCGCCCATTCGATCCTCATCTCTATCTCGAGTTTCGTCTGTATAAGGATTTTTCGTCAGGAATCTTCGATCAGTGGCTGAGCCACGGCTGCGACCTGGTGCATCTCTGGACCGATGAGAGTTATCCGGAGAGCGTCGTTGCCAACGGGGGAATTTTTAACTGGAAGGATGGGAGAGAAAATCCCGATACATGCGTCGCCGCCATTACTTACCCGAAGGGATTTCTTTACACCTATAAGACGATCTTTGGTAACAGCTACCGGAGCTTTTCCCGCATTCATGGACGCGACGGGACCATTGAGAACTACGGTGGCGAGGGTGCATCGCTCTTCATAGTTACGCGTGAAGGAGGAAGGCACGAGTTCGATCCACCCGAGTCCGGGCCGTTCTATAACAAATTGCCGATCGTCGGACCGACGAAAGACAGTGAAGAGATCGTAAACACTCCGGGAGCTCCGCCGCCAAATTCATTAGGCCCGGACGACGACGATCTTGGGCACATGGTGAACTGGCTTCGCGCAATGCAGACGCGCACGCAGCCGAACGCTACGGTCGACCATGGCTTCTCACATGCGCTGGTGTGCATTATGGCGGCCAAGGCGTACTGGAGCGGCAGGAAGCAGTACTGGGATCCTCAAAAAGAGCAGATCGTCGATCATCCCGTTGTGGCTCAAACCGCCTGATCGAGCTCTCGCTGCGCAAAGGCCGTGTCGTATCTTCCTGGCATCAGATCTGGGCTACGCTGATTTCTGATTCCAACATCAACCTCGCGAAGGGAAGACCAAATGAGTGGAGCGCGACCAACGGCAGACCACGCGAGTGGCGGACCGCAAACCGCGACGTCCGTGAAGCGTCACCGGTCTGGACGGGTTCGGTGGTGGATCGTTTGGACGCTCTTCTTTTCAACAGTGATCAATTACATCAGCCGTCAAACTTTCTCCGTCCTGGCGCCGGTGATTACCGCGCAGTACCATCTGTCGCACACTGACCTGGCCAGAATTCTTGGTGCATTCCAGATTTCTTACGCAGTCACGTGGCTGGTCGGCGGAGTGATTCTTGACGCCGTTGGAACGCGGCTCGGACTGGCGCTGGCCGTGGTCTTCTGGTCTGTCATCAACATACTTACCGGCTTTGCCTCCTCCGTTTTCGCCTTCGCATCGTTTCGATTTCTACTTGGGATTGGAGAAGGTTTTAATTGGCCCGGCGCAAGCAAAACGGTTGCCGAGTGGTTCCCCAGCCAGGAGCGCAGTTTTGCCGTTGCGATCTTCGATAGCGGCTCCAGCGTGGGAGGGGCCTTGGCCGCGCTCACGATTCCATTGATTGCGTTGGCTTTGGGTTGGCGGTGGGCCTTCGTGTTATCTGGAATGCTCGGCTTCGTCTGGCTCGCCCTGTGGTTGCGTGTGTACCATCCCGTGGACCGTCATCCAGCGGTGACGCCGGAAGAAGTCTCGTTGATTCGTGCCGGCCAGGAAGTCCCTTCGATTTCGACGGAACGCGGACCGCGTCGCTGGCTCAGTCTAGCCCGGCAGCGCAATGTGTGGGGTGTTGTTCTCGGCCGTGCCCTCACGGATCCGATCTGGTGGTTCTACGTTTTCTGGCTGCCACAGTACCTGAGCGATGCGCGTGGTTTCAGTTTGAAACGAATCTCTCTTTTTGCCTGGATGCCGTTTGTCGCTGCGGACCTGGGTAACTTTACGGGTGGCCTGATATCGGGCTATTGCGTTCGACGCGGTGTCTCCGTAGTGCGCGCGCGTGTCTGGGTATGTGTCTTTAGTTGTTTGCCGATTCTTGCCGGCATTCCTGCAGCGAACGTGCACAGTGTGTATGTCGCGCTGGGGTTGATTTGTTTTGCGCTTTGGGGATATGCGAGCTGGTCGACCATGGGCCTGACACTGCCCTCCGACCTCTTTCCCCAGGATGTTGTGGCTACAGTGACGGGACTCAGTGGACTGGTGGCCGGGCTGGTCGGCGCCGCCTTCACTTTTGCGGTTGGGATGCTGGTCGATCGCTTTTCCTATGGGCCTGCTTTTCTGATTGCAGGATTGATGCCGCTCTTCGCGACGTTATCTTTGCTTCTGTTGATCCGCGCGCCCAAACGATCGTCAGAATGCAGCGCATCCCCAAGCGATTAGTCTCTGATAAAGAGCATTTGGCTCTTGAGCTGGAGCCGAACCACTGTCCGACTTGTGATGGCGACTCGGATCCTGGACGTATGGCGCGTAGCACCCTGGAGAGCCCAAATACCGGAAGGGCGGCAAGGGTTCCGTTCGAATCCGCACCCAACGATTCGCCGAAGAGCCCGGTTGTAAGTCGCTGCCTCAGCATCTTTCGAGACCGAAGGGCGCCGCGGGTCGCTGGATACTGCTATCGCCAGTATCCTTTATAGAAAACCCAGGTGTTTCCGCGATGGACATAGCGGGGTTGTACCCAAATGGCACCGGGACGCGGCGGCCGAACCCACACTCCAGTCATCCACACGTACCTTGAGCCGTTCCAGCGCTGGTATCCGGGAACGTACACATATCCGCGTCCAGGTGCGACACCAACCACCCCCCCGCGCACGGGCGGGGGTGGGGCGACTCGTATCACTGTCTGCGCCGCTCCGATAAGTCCGAGCTGCAACAGTACCGCGCACATAGCGACCCGAAAACAGGACATAGTTATCTCCTCGTTGGGCTCCATTGGCCATCAGCGGCCGAAGCTTGAAGGGAGATTACACTCACCGGAAGGATTGGTAACACTGGCAAAACGTACAGTGCCGGCGCTGGATGTCCAATTTGCCGGATCCGCCGCAATATAAAGAATGCGTTGCTAAAGTGCGCTAAGAATAGCCACTAATCTGGCATTTTTGCCGAAAAATGCCCTTCGCACACCCTGAACAGGCGCAACCAGCAAATTACTCAAAGTAAGGAACGAATATCGCGAGGCCGGCTACCTGCTAGTTCCCGCACATGGGGATGCTCAGATCGCTCGTGGCATCTGTGTCTACACGGTTCCCATCGCGATCCACCGGGTAGCCCGCGGCCTGACTCGCCGCTTCATCCACAGGTTTGGGCGCGGTGGCATAGCAAGCCTTGCCGGTTGTGGTGTCCATTACCAGCGGATAGCCTACATAAGGCACGTAGTGGTGACGGGGCATCTCGCGTCCGGAAAGAAAACCGTACAGCCCGGCAAATGCCACAATTGCAACGACGGACCAGGCTGGAATCTTGAGCGGCATATGGACGGCCCGCAGCAAGGCAAGCGCGGACCAGGTTTCTAGTTTCTGGGTGAGTACAGGCATCAGCAATCCTTCAGCTTTTCGAATATTGGCCGATCTATCTCTTACACACGCGCTTCCGTTACCCCATGTACTTTGCGCCTGCGCCGACCGTGATCTATCCCCGGTGATTTGCAGATAGTATATGACGGTCTCAAGGGCCGCATGTGATCAATCTCACTCAAAAGTAATCCATAGTGCTAGTCGCCATCCCCTCAAATAGCCATTCAGGCGGACTGCCGCACTTTTGCCCTCTCCGTGCATCTGGATTGGGAGAGACTAACGCCGTGATTCTGCCCCACATGCAGCTACGGCTCCGGCTGGGAAACACTCGCGTGTCCCTGCCGAAGCCGCTTGGGAAGCCGCCCGCTCTACATTTCTTCAGTCGGCCGGAACGCCTTCTTCCACCGGCCGCCCAGCCTTCGCCGATGCAGCCCGCACACCGGCTTTTGCGGGAAGGTCGAAGCGATCAAGGTTCATCACCTTGCTCCAGGCCGCCACAAAGTCACGAACGAACGCCTGCTGCGAGTCGGCGCACGCATAGAATTCCGCGAGGGCTCGGAGCTGAGAGTTCGAACCGAAGACGAGATCGACTACAGTACCCGTCCACTTGAGATTGCCACTGGCCCGATCGCGCCCTTCCAATACAGCGTCCGATGTAGCAGACTTCTGCCACTTCGTGTTCATGTCGAGAAGATTCACGAAGAAATCATTGGTCAGTGTTCCAGGGCGCTTGGTGAAGACGCCATGTTCGGACTGCCCGTAGTTTGCATTGAGCGCGCGCATGCCACCGATCAGAACCGTCATCTCGGGAGCGGTCAGAGTCAGCAGGTTCGCCTTATCCACCAACAGCTCAGCCGCCGATCCCTCTTGTCCCTTGCGGACGTAGTTGCGGAACCCGTCGGCAGTCGGTTCCAGAACGGCGAAGGAATCCACATCGGTCTGTTCCTGCGACGCATCCACGCGACCTGGCGAGAAGGGAACCTTCACGTCGTGGCCCGCCTTCCTGGCAGCTTCTTTGACCGCTGCGCACCCGGCGAGAACGATGAGGTCAGCCAGCGAGACCTTCTTTCCACCGGACTGCGAGTCATTGAAATCCTTCCGGATCGCCTCCAGCGTCTTAAGGACCTTGGCCAATTCGGCGGGCTGGTTAACTTCCCAATCCTTCTGCGGAGCGAGGCGAATGCGAGCCCCGTTTGCTCCGCCGCGCTTGTCGCTGCCGCGGAAGGTTGCAGCCGAAGCCCAGGCCGTCGTGACCAGTTGAGAGATGGAGAGTCCGGAAGCGAGGACCTTGGCCCTTAGGGTCGCAATATCCTTCTCCTCGATCAGCTTATGATCCAACGGGGGAACGGGATCCTGCCACAGCAGCGGCTCCTTGGGAACGAGCGGGCCGAGATACCGCGATATCGGCCCCATGTCGCGGTGCGTCAGCTTGAACCAGGCCCTGGAGAAAGCGTCAGCGAACTCGTCCGGATGATCGAGAAAGCGGCGGGAAATCTTCTCGTAGATCGGGTCGAACCGCAACGAGAGATCGGTGGTAAGCATCATGGGCTGATGGCTCTTGGAAGGATCATGCGCGTCGGGAACAGTGCCCGCGCCGGCATCACCCTTGGGCTTCCAC
The DNA here is from genome assembly GCA_963800145.1 of uncultured Acidobacteriaceae bacterium. Taxonomy (GTDB): domain Bacteria; phylum Acidobacteriota; class Terriglobia; order Terriglobales; family Acidobacteriaceae; genus Telmatobacter. The sequence continues at coordinate 3,329,694 of CAWCZX010000003.1, forward strand.
TGGTACGCGCCGGCCGGACTCTTGGTCAGTTCCCACTCGTAGCCGAAAAGGTTGACGAAAAAGTTGTTGCTCCACCTGGTTGGCGTTGTGCTCCAGGTGACTTCCAGGCCGCTGCTGATGGTATCTCCGCCTTTGCCGCTGCCAAAGCTATTACTCCAGCCCAGTCCCTGCTCCTCGATTGGGGCGCCTTCTGGCTCCTTGCCCACATATTTAATAGGATCGGCAGCGCCATGCGTTTTGCCGAACGTATGTCCACCGGCGATCAGGGCAACTGTCTCCTCATCATTCATGGCCATGCGCGCAAATGTCTCCCGAATATCGGTTGCCGCAGCCACCGGATCCGGATTACCGTTGGGTCCTTCCGGATTCACATAAATCAGGCCCATCTGGACCGCGGCAAGAGGATTTTCGAGCTGACGGTTGCCGCTGTAGCGTTCGTCTCCCAACCACTTCCCTTCCGATCCCCAGTAAATGCTCTCATCCGGCTCCCAGACGTCCTCCCGCCCGCCGCCAAAACCGAAGGTCTTGAATCCCATCGACTCCAAGGCGACGTTGCCGGTGAGAATGATCAGGTCGGCCCAGGAAAGCTTGCGGCCGTACTTCTGCTTGATCGGCCAGATCAACCGCCGCGCCTTATCGAGGCTCACGTTGTCCGGCCAGCTGTTCAGCGGAGCAAATCGCTGCGCCCCGGCGCCCGCGCCGCCACGGCCATCGGCGATGCGATAGGTCCCTGCGCTATGCCACGCCATACGGATGAAGAAAGGCCCATAGTGGCCGAAGTCCGCCGGCCACCACTCCTGCGAAGTCGTCATCAGCTCACGCAGATCCTTGATCACGGCATCCAGGTCCAGGCTCTTGAATTCTTCAGCGTAGTTGAAATCCTCGCCGGTGGGATTGGAGAGCGGCGAGTGCTGGTTCAAGGGCTTCAGGTCGAGTTGATTCGGCCACCAACTCGCGTTGGTTGGCGTTTCTGCCAGGTTGTGCTTGCGGGCGCCGTTTGAAAATGGGCATTTTGCATCGCCTGACATGACGTTCTGATCGTCAACTATCGGTGGTCCGGGAGTCTTTGTGGTGCTGTCCGACATGAGTACATCTCCTTGGCTTGCGTGTGAGGATTTCTTGTCTTTTTCCATCAGGCCGTCATGGAAATTCGATATCGAGTTGGCCCTGCCGTTCGAACATCCGGTGCAATAATACGCCTACTCGTTAAACCTAGATTGTGCGCTTCGATATGTAAAATCAATTGTTTCTACGATCACGATTCCTCTGCTCTATGATGAGATCAGGCAAGATTCTCGGATTTAGCATGAATCTCCAAGACCTTCGTTATTTCGTTGCAGTCGCCGAACACCGACATTTCGGCCGCGCTGCCGAGGCCTGCAACGTCAGCCAGCCCACCCTGAGTAGCCAGATCCGCAAGCTTGAAGATCAGCTTGGCGTCACTCTTCTTGAGCGCACCAACAAGCGCGTAGAGATCACCCCGGTGGGCAGTCGAATCCTGACCCACGCGCAACGCGCCCTGCGTGAGGCCGGAGCGATGGAAGAGGTAGCCCGCGCGGCCCGAGATCCGTTGGTGGGTCCCCTGAAACTTGGTGTGATTCCTACCCTGGCGCCGTATCTCATGCCTTTGATCTTGAATCCCCTCCGGCAGGCATATCCCGACCTTACCATCGAGTTGTGGGAAGACCAGACGCACGCACTGGTCGACGGGTTACGCAACCACCGGCTTGATGCCGTTCTGCTTGCCACGGCCACCGAAGCGCCCGGAATCACGGAGATTGACCTGTTTGCAGAACCGTTACTCGCCGCTTTGCCTCTCAATCACCGCCTGGCTGCGGCCCGAACCGTAAAGGAAGATGCCCTGCACGAGGAACTTCTGGTGCTGGCCGAAGGCCATTGCCTGGCCAACCAGGCGCTGTCGGCTTGCGGAACCAAACATGGGCCGCGAACAGGATTCCAGGGCACAATGCAGGCGGCAACCCTGGAGACTCTCGTCAATCTGGTGGCGGCCGGCTACGGCACCACCGTGATTCCCGCCCTCGCGGCGGAGTCGCTTGGCCAGCGCGGCATCGCGCTGCGTCCCCTTACTGGAGGTTCTTCGCGCACCATTCGCCTGGCCAGCCGCCCGGGATTTCCCCGCCCGCAGGCTTTGCGCGCTCTCGAGAAAGTGATCCGCAAAGAAGTGAATGCCGCCCTCAAAACCGGCTGATCCGCGTGTGTTTGCACCTGTGGAAAAGATGGACAAAACTCTTTGAAATCCCAAAACTCCGGCACAAATTCCTGCAATTCTCGAAGAACCTGAATTCCGGACCCTATTATCCACAAAAACACCCCTTACGCCCGTTGACCCCCCTTTCTCCGCTCCTTAGAGTCTGTATTCGAAGGACAATGAAGATATCGGACGGCCACGCACGAAAGCTGTGTTTGTTCAGCCACGGCCGCTTCAAATCCCCTCGCGTCCTGGAGTAAACATGCTGAAACTGAAAAAGGTCCACATCCTCGGCTTCAAGAGCTTTTGCGATCGCACGGAAATCACCGTGCCGGGGACCGGCATCGCCGTTGTGGTGGGACCGAACGGGTGCGGCAAGTCCAACATCCTCGACGGGGTCAGTTGGGTACTGGGTGAGCAAAGTGCCAAGACCCTCCGCGGCACTCACATGCAGGACGTGATCTTCGCCGGCACGCGCGAGCGCAAACCGCTGGGCATGGCCGAGGTCACGCTTACCATGGTGGACCCCGAAGCCTACGAAGGCCCGGTGCCCGTCGAGCCGGAAGTGGTGGTAGACCACGAGGGCCCGACGGATTGGGACGAGAACGAGTATCGCCGCCAGCAAGCTGCCGAGGCAGAAGAGATTGTGGCCGCGGAACAGCCCGGGCAGGTGGAAGAGGAAGATGCCGCGGAAGGATCGACGGCATCGCAGTCAGCCGAGGGCCCGCAGGCGGTCGTGCTCAAGATCCGCCGCCGTAAATTCCACCGTACCCCGCAAAAGGGCGAAATCGTCATCACACGGCGGCTGTTCCGCACCGGCGACAGCGAATATCTGCTCAATGGCAAGCTGTGCCGCCTGCGCGACATTCAGGACATCTTCATGGGCACCGGTCTTGGACCCGAGAGCTACGCCATCATCGGGCAGGAACGCATCGGGCAACTGCTCAGTTCGAAGCCTCATGATCGACGCGCCATCATCGAGGAAGCAGCGGGAATCACGCGATTCAAAACCAAGAAGCGGCTCGCCGAACTGCGATTGGAGAGTTCCAGGCAGAACCTGGCGCGCATCGATGACATCTTTGAAGAAGTTACGCGGCAGATGAACAGCCTGAAGCGCCAGGCTTCAAAGGCCGAACGGTTTGCCGCCGTGCGCGACGAGTTGCGCGGAAGACTGCGCGTGGTGCTGGCCAGCCGCATGGCCATGATGGATGCGGACCAGGCCCGGCTGGAGCAAGAGATTCGCAATCTCACCGAACAGATCTCCGCCAGTTCGGGAGAGATTGGAGCCATGGAAGCGGGCCAGCACTCGCTTACCGAGCGTGGCTACGGGTTGGATCGTGAAGGGCAGGAAGCGCAGAATCGAGCCAACGAGGCTGCCGTTGAACTGGAGCGCGCCACGGCGCGGGAGCGCAGCAACGCCGAGCGCGTGACTGAACTCGAGGCACGTTTGGCCGCAGCGGCCGGCGAGCTGGAACAAACGCGAACCCAGTTGAACGGCATCGCCGAGGAGCGGGCTCAGCAGCACACGTTCCTCGAGACCGCAGCAAGCGAAGCAAAAGCTTTCCGGCAGACGGTGGAAGCGCGCCAGCACGAGGCGCGAACGGCAGCCGAAGAGGTCTTCACCGCAGAGCGTGAGTTGGAGGCCAATCGGCGCCACGCAATGCACGTGTTGACCATGGCCGGCAACGCGCGCAACAGCACGGCGCAGGCCGAGGAGAGCCTCGCATCGCTGGAGCGCGAAGCGGAGCGCCTCGCGGCTGAATTGGAGCAGGCTCGGCACGAATTGGAGAACCTGGGCGTGCAAAGTGGCCAGGCGAGGCTGCGCTTTGAGTCCGCCTCGGAATCGCTCAGCCGGCTGGAAGGCGAGATCACCGCGTTGCGCGAGGCTTTGCAGGCGCGCCGCGCGGAAGAAGACGCACTGCGGGCCAAGGCAAACCAACTCCGTAGTGCCCAGGCCACGGCGACCGGGCGACGCAATTCCCTCGAAGCCTTGATCCGCGACCATAGTTACGCGACCGACACGGTGCGACGCCTGCTGAAACCCGGTGCGCTGGGCCAGGATATGGCTCCTGTAGGCACACTCGCCGATTTTCTTGAGGTAAGCGGCGAACACGAAGGCGTGGTCGACGAGTTCCTGCGCGATGAACTGAATTACGTGGTCGTTGAAAGCTGGGGAGCAGCCGAAGAGGGCGTACGGTTGCTGAAGTCAGGTGTTGATGGACGCGCTACCTTCCTGATTCATGATGCCGCACAGCGCAGTCTTTTCGAAGAGAGCGACAACACAATCATCGGACCCGGCATCTCGCCTTTGAAAGATGCGATCCGAGTCTTGAACGGGTTTGGACGGTCGCTCGAGACTCTTCTGCCCAAGCTCAAAAATGGCTACATCGTCGACGATTCGGCAGAAGCGCAGAGAATGGCAGCCGAATACCGGCACGCCTTTTTCCTCACACTCGGCGGAGAGTGCTTTCACAACGGAACCGTGACGGGAGGCAAGCCGGCGAGCGAGGGTCCCCTGGCGCTGAAGCGCGAGTTGCGCGAGATCGACGCCCGGCTGTCTGGTTTGGAAAAGAACCTCGCCCAGGCTGAAATGGAAGCCGCGGCGCTGGCCCGGAACATTGAGGAGCTGGCGGCTCAACTCGAATCTCGCAGCGAAGAGCGGCGCATCGCCGAAAGCGACACCGCGAACCAGGGCGCTGCGCTCAAGCAAATGGAGGCGGAGGCACAAAGGATCGAGCGGCGCCTGCAGGAATGGTCCTTGCAAGCTGCCCGCAACAAGGACGCGCGCGAAGCCAAACACGCCATCATTGAGCAAAAGCGTGAAGAAGCTGTACGCCTTGAGGCCGAGCACACAACGGCCGAGTCAGCCCTTGAAGAGCAGCAATCACGCTTGGCAACCCTGCGCCAGCAACGCGAAAGCCTACAGCAGGAAGCGGCGCACGTCACCGCTGAACTGGCTGGCCTCGAAGAGCGGCGACGGGGTGCCGAGACCGCGTTCCAGCGCATCGACCGGCTACACGCCGATCTTGAGCGCCGAGTGTTGGTGATTGAACAGCAGCGCGCCGCGGCAGAGGCTGAACGCGGACAGCGCATACGTGAGAGCGCTGAACTGGCCAAGCGCGAACAGGAACTTACAGCTCTTCGCGCAGAAGCCCTGACCCATGCGCAAAAGCTGGCTGCCGAGGCGCAGTCGCTGCGCCAGCAGTTGGCAACGATGGAAACAGACCTCAAGACCGCGCGCGCAGGACTCGACCAGTTGCGCGAAGACCGCGCCGAGCGTTCCAGCCGGGTAGCCAAGCTTCGTTCCGATCTGGAGCATCTTGAAGCCGGTTGCCTGGCGGAGACGAATGCGGAAGCGTCTGTGCTCCGCGGCGATGCGGAGATCGTCCATCTTGCCGATGAGGCTCTGGCTGCCGAAGAGGAGACCTGCCGCACGCTACGTCAACGCATCGAGCAGATGGGGCCTGTGAACATGATGGCGCTCGAGGAGTACAAGGAGACCGCGGATCGCCACACCTTCCTTGAAACCCAGCGCAAGGACCTGATGGAGTCGATCGAAAATACGCAGGAGACCATCAAGGAAATCGACCAGATCTCGCGCACCAAGTTTGATGAGGCCTTCGCGCGCATAAACGAGAACTTCGCCCAGGTCTTTACCCGGCTCTTCCACGGCGGGCAGGCATTCCTTCGCTTGACCGACGAGGAGAACCAGGCCGAGAGCGGCCTCGAGATCGTGGCTTCGCCGCCGGGAAAGAAACTGCAGAACGTGCTGCTTCTCTCTGGCGGTGAAAAGGCTCTGACGGCTCTCGCTCTGCTGGTGGGGATTTTCCAGTTTCAGCCCAGTCCGTTCTGCGTGCTCGATGAAGTGGATGCTGCGCTGGACGAGACCAACGTGGGCCGCCTGGCCGACCTGCTGCACTCGTTGAGCAAGGAAACGCAGTTTCTGTTGGTAACCCACTCCAAGCGCATGATGCATTCCGCCGACATGATTTACGGCGTGACCATGCAGGAACCGGGAGTTTCAAAAGTTGTAAGTGTGCGGCTTGGGGGACAGGAGCAGCAGCGCGCAACTGCCTGACGAGAGCTCCGGGCTCTCCTGCGCAAAGGGCGGGCAGCGCCCAGCGAAAGTTCGTGGTGTGGGTTGTTGCGCTTTCAGATCGGGTGAATCTATACGTTTTCAGACAAAAAATCACCTCCGAAGGATCACGTCTCTTCGGAGGCGCTTGTAGTTCACAAGATAGAAAGCGGGGACCAGTAGCCGACACTGGAGGTCGGTAGTGAGCGGCTACTGGCGATCCCTATACAAACGAGACTAGCGGCGGCTTCCCCTTTCCACTGCTGCCTCGTGTCGCCCGGCTCAAAGAGGACTTTCTTGCACGCCCTCCGAACCATGTTGACAACTGGAGTTTCGCCGATGTGCGCGGACCCTTCCGTGACGGCCATCACAGTGCATTGTGCAAAACATGGACCCACTCCCTTTCGCTCCCATGAATCTCTGATCCCGATTCGGTTCCACATCCATCCTGGGCACTCCACGCAATTCATGGTGCATTGACAAAGCGCTTCCCTCGCTGGACAATCGGAGTTTCAGTTTAGTCCGAGGGACTACCTTTTCGTGAACGCTCTCCTGACAACAGATTTAGGTTCAACACCCCTGCTGGGCCGGGGTAAAGTGCGCGATCTTTATGCAGTTGACGATGCTTTACTGCTGGTAGCCACCGACCGAATCTCGGCATTCGATCACGTTCTGGGCACAGGCATTCCCGGCAAAGGAAAGATTCTGACGCAGATTTCTCTCTTCTGGTTTGACCTGTTCTCGAATCTTGTTCCCAACCACTTGATTACCGCCGACGTTGCCGAGTTCCCTGCTTCGCTTCGCCCTTATGCGGACCAGCTGGAAGGCCGCTCCATGCTGGTGAAACGGGCAAAGATGTTTCCCGTGGAATGCGTTGCGCGCGGCTATCTTGCGGGTTCGGGCTGGAAAGAATACAGGATCAGCGGAACTGTGTGCGGCATCGCATTGCCAAAGGGCCTACAGGACGGATCACGCCTGCCTGAGCCCATTTTCACGCCAGCCACCAAGAGTCAAGATGGGGCACACGACGAAAACATCTCCTATGAAGCGACTGAAAAGCTTCTGGGCGCAGATGCGGCTGCCGAGCTCCGCCGGTTGACACTCGCCATTTATCGCCGAGCCGCGCAACACGCCGAGCAGCACGGCCTGATCCTGGCCGACACCAAATTTGAATTTGGGACGACTGGCGGATGGCATACTTCTTGCGGATGAAGTCCTCACGCCCGACTCCTCCCGTTTCTGGGAAGCCGCAGCCTGGAAGCCCGGCGGTGCGCAACCCTCCTTCGACAAGCAGTTCGTGCGCGACTACCTGGAAAGCATCGAATGGAACAAGCAAGCACCTGCGCCCGGACTTCCCTGCGAAGTGGTAGAACGCACCCTGGCAAAATATCTTGAAGCATTTCACAGGCTGACAGGACGGGAAATCGAATAATGGCTGACCTGAGCGCATCAACGTTGACGATGGTGGATTGGATCATCGTGGTGATTCTTGTGGGTGCCGTTTTGGGCGGGATAGCGCAGGGCTTCCTTCGCTCAGTCTTTGGATTGGGTGGGCTGGTGCTCGGCCTGGTGCTGGGGGCATGGAATTATGGCCGAATTGGAAGAGCGCTCATGCCCGTAGTCCATTCTGAAGAGATCGCGGATACCGTCGGGTTCCTGCTGATCGCCCTGGTTGTCATGTTGTTGGCGGGGCTCCTGGGCGCCCTTCTCTCCAAGGCTATTCACAAAGTCGGCCTGGGCTGCCTGGACAGCCTGGCCGGTGCTGTCTTCGGTTTCTTCCAGGGAGCTGTGCTGGTGACAGTCTGCCTTCTGATCACCATGGCTTTCTTCCCTGGCTCCCCATTGCTTGCCCAAGCCCGGTTGCCAAAGTATTTCTTTGGCGCCTGTGACCTCGGTGCAAATGTCTCGCCGGATGTTCTCGCGAAACGCATTCGGGCAGAGTTGAATCATTTGGAAAAGGTGTCGCCTACCTGGATGCATCCCGGAAAAAATGGCGTATGAATTTACCGGGCCGTAACGTGGTCCGATGTGGCAAGCTAATAGAGCACGAGGTTAATGTGAGACGAGAACTGGACAGCCTGGTTACACAAATGCATTCCAGCGGCATCCGCTATGAAGACGCGGTGCGCGAGTTCAAAAGGCAATATTTGCGCGAAGTGCTGTTGGCCCACCGGGGAAACCAGTGCAAGGCGGCCGAGGAACTGGGGATTCATCGCAACACGCTGAGCCGCACCATGGCGGAATTGGACCTGAGCCTTGCAGAAGTTCGAGCCGGGCTCAAGCGTCCGCCGCGTGGCGAACGTCTTGTTTTTGGAGCGGCGCGCCAGGGCTTCCGCCAAGGCTGACCATTCCAAACCGAAGCATGCAAACAACCCGACCGACAGACAAATCGCGTGTTGCAATTCAGCCGGGGTTTGCCTGGGACCGGCAGGATGCCTATCTCTTCGATATCGACGGCACGCTTCTGCGCTGCCGTGATCGCGTCCATTTTGATTCGGTTGCATCCAGTATCAAGCGGGTGACCGGATTTGAGGTCACACTGGCCGGTGTAGCCATCCAGGGCAACACCGATACCGGGATCCTGCGCGAAGCCTGCAGCCAGGCAGGCATTCCTGCTGACGTCCTTGAGCCGCAGATTGCTGCCATCCTTGAAGGCATGTGCGATCATGTGGCCGAACGGCGCCAAGAAATGAAACTGGAGTTGATGCCCGGAGTGAAGGAAACACTGCGGCACTTGGCCGAGCGCGGAGCGCTGCTCGGTGTGGCTACTGGAAATCTCGAAATGATTGGCTGGATCAAGATTGAGGATGCCGGTTTGCGTGAGTGGTTTCGCTTTGGCGGATTCAGCGATCATTTTCCAATCCGCTCGGAGCTTGTCGGTAATGCCGCGCGCAAGGCGCGTGAGCTCATCGGCGTGGGAGCCAGCGTCTGCGTGGTCGGCGATACGCCGCGCGATATTGACGCTGCGCACGCCAACCAACTTGCAGTGATTGCGGTGGCGACAGGTCACTCCACTTTTGATGCGTTGCTGGAACACCAACCCGAGGTTTGCGCAACCTCGCTGGCGGACCTCCTCACCGCCTCGCGGGATTTGCCGTGAAAAACAAATCCACCAGACAGGTCATTGCGCTAGCGGTCATGCTGTTTTGCGCAATCGCAACGACTGCGGCACAGCGAGCGGCCCAAGACGCGCCGCCTGCTTCAGCCACAAAACAACAAAAGAGTCCCAGCAACCGGGACCAGCGCCGTGCCGCCAAGCTTTTCATTGAAGCCACCAAGCTCTTCGAGAAAGAACAGTTTGAACCTGCCATGCGCGATTACGAACAAGCTGCCATCTTGGATCCGGCAAATCGGGATTATTCGATGGCCGCACAAGTGGCGCGCAGTCATTCGGTGACAGCACTCATTCAATCGGCAGCCAAGGCTCGCCTTCGTGGAGATTCCGGCGCCGCCCGAGCGGCGTTGCAGCAGGCCCAGGAGCTTGACCCCAAAAACGCGCAGGTTGCAGAACATCTGCAGGAATTCGCCGATTACATTGGGGCCGATCAGTCAAGGTCGCTGTACGCGGATGACTCGGACAAATTGGGTGAAGCTCCTGTATTGGCCCCGGTGGACGGTCTGCACAGTTTCCACCTGCACACAGATGCCCGGCAACTCATCCAATCCGTCTACCGCGCCTACGGAATTGAAGCAACCGTCGACCAAAGCGTTTCAGCCACCACGGCAAAGCTGGATCTGGACGATGTGACTTTCAAACAGGCGATACAGGCGGTGAGTCTGGTGACGAACTCGTTCTGGGTTCCACTGGATGAGCATCGCGCGTTGGTGGCCAAGGATACCCGTCTGAACCGTGAGCAATTTCTCCGTCTGGAAATGGAGACCGTCTATCTCTCTGGGCTCAGTTCCGCGGAGATGACGGAAGTGGACAACGTCGCAAAGAATGTTTTCGACGCGCAACATGCGGCGCTTGATCCGACTTCGGGCACACTTACAGTCCGAGCGCCATCGCAAACCATCAGCGCTTTCAACGCCACACTGACCGATCTGCTGGGTGGCCGCCCACAGGTGCTGCTCGAAGTGAAAATGATCCAGATCGCCCACAACAACCAGCGCAACACCGGCGCGCAATTGCCGCAACAGATCACGGCTTTCAACGTGTACTCAGAAGAGCAGGCAATCCTAAATGCCAACCAGGCCCTGGTGCAGCAGATTATCGCTTCAGGGCTCGCAGCTCCAGGCGATTCTTTGGCCATCCTCGGCATCTTGCTGGCATCCGGCCAGGTTTCCAGTTCCCTGTTTTCGAACGGTATCGCGTTGTTCGGCGGTGGGACTACGCTTTCCGGTCTGTCGCCCCAGCCGGCGACCCTTAACCTGAACCTGAATTCGTCCGACTCCCGCGAACTCGATGATTTTCAGTTGCGGCTCGGTGATGGCGAAGAGGGCACGGTGCGCGCGGGCACACGTTACCCCATCCTGACCTCGAGCTACTCGAGCCTCGGGATTGGGGCCTCCAGTATCCCTGGACTTACCGCCGCCGGAAGTTCCACTAGTCTTCAATCACTGCTTTCTTCAATTTCAGGAGCGGGAAGCACGATTCCCCAGATCCAATATCAGGATCTTGGGCTCACCCTCAAAGCGACCCCCAAGGTGATGCGAAGTGGCGACGTAGCCCTCACGCTGGACATGAAGATCACTGCTCTTGCCGGACAGCAAATTAATAACGTGCCGGTTCTGAACAACCGCTCCTATTCCGGCGTGGCGACCATCAAAGAAGGGTCTGCCGTGGTGGTTGCCAGCGAACTTGACAGGAGCGAGAGCCGCGCCCTCAGCGGCACGCCCGGCATCACTGAGGTTCCTGGGCTGAGTAACCTGACTGCCAACGACACCCAAAAGAACTATGCAACGCTGCTCATCATCATGACGCCTCACCTGGTACGCGGGCCCAAGGAATCTGGCCATTCGCCCATGTTCCGCGTGGAACGAAGCGCCCAGGCCCGGTAAGCCCAATAAACTGCTGTCCAACCCAATCGGCGCGCAGGCAGAAAAATGCCCCCGCATAGGACGCCCGTCGTGGGCAGTCATGAGCGGGGGCACTCTTTTCGGTCCGAATCGAACTACGGGGTCACACCATCCAGTTTGGACTGGAACTCAACGATCTGCTTGATGGTCTCGTAGGGCACACCGCCAATTGGCACCTGGCGGCCATTCACCATCAACGTGGGCGTCTGGTTAATGTTGAGGCTTTGCGCCAGCTTGACCGACGCGTCAACTTGCGCGGCTACTTCCGGTGTTGCTGCGCACGCAGCCACCTTCGCCGGGTCGAGGCCGGCCTTCGTAACCGCGCTGTTCAAAGTGAGGGTGGCGCCATCTGGCGTTGCAAGCCCTTCCTGCGCATCAAAAACGGCACCCGCGAATTGGAAGAAAGCGGTGCTGCCACCCAACTTGGTTACACACACACCGTAGGATGCAGCGGTTGCTGAAGCAGGATGAAGTTTCGACAAGGGGAAATTCTGAAACACGATGCGCGCCTTGGGAAAATCGACGGCCAGCTTGTCCATATTGGCCTGGGCGTCTTTGCAATGGGGGCACTGGAAATCGGCAAACTCCACAAGTTCCAGGTCCTTTGACGCTGAGCCACGATAAGGTCCATCGGCGCTTTGCTGCAACTCCGTTCTGTAGTCAGCGTACGGATGTTCACCGAAGGGGATGATTTCGTCTCCGGCAATGATGTGCTTGCCATCCTGCAAGGCAAAGAACAAGAGACCAGTCGGCTTCTGCTTGCCGGACTTGTCGCCAACATAAACAATGACCTTGCTGACTCCCTCCACGGGCGTCTTCTCGATGGCTTGCACTTGCCACATGCGATTCTCGTCGTAACCCCAGCTGGTCTGCAGGAAGGCGTTAACCTGATCCTTTGAAGGAGATGTAGCGGTAAAATTCGCTGGGTCCGGCTTAGGAAACACCGGTGCTGCAGGGGCTGGAGCTGCCGGCGCTTCAGCCGACGCTGGAGGAACTTGCTGTTGGGCTGGGGCTTTGAAAAAGGAAAGGGACAAAACGCCCAGCGCAATCGCGCTGGAAAGACGTGCAGACGGACGAATCAAGCTGAATCTCCTCAAAGGCGGAAAAATCTACCCTTTTTAGCTTACACCTGAACCTTGACGGCTATGGGGAAACGGCGCCCCATGCCAAACGACTTGGAAGTGACCTTTAAAACCGGTGCAGCTTGCTGCCGCTTATACTCCGAACGCTCCACAAGATGCACCACCTGTTGGACGAGTTGAAGGGGCAATTCGTGTGCCTTTGCAATGCACTCCGGGGTTTTGTAGTGCTCTACATACGCCTCGATGATGGGGTCAAGCACCTCGTAAGGAGGGAGCGAATCCGTGTCCCTTTGATCTGGTCGCAGTTCCGCGGAAGGCGGCTTCTCAAGGATCGACTGGGGAATCACCTCACCCTCTCGATTCAGCCAGTTTGAAACAGCGTATACACGCGTCTTCACCAGGTCGCCGATCACCGCCAGCGCTCCCACCATGTCGCCATAAAGCGTGCAATAACCCACTGCCATCTCTGACTTGTTTCCCGTGGTGAGCACCAGTGCCGAAAATTTGTTTGAAAGCGCCATCAGCAGCGTTCCGCGAATCCGCGATTGAATATTCTCTTCGGTGATGTCAGGCGCCAAACCTGTGAACAGCGGGCCGAGCGCCTCGGTGTATTCCTTGAAAAGCCCGCTGATGGGGATAATCTCGAATCGGATTCCAAGATTCACAGCCAGCTTGCGGCTGTCGTCGATAGAGCCAGCGGACGAATACGGGCTGGGCATGCCAACGCCAATCACATTTTCGGAGCCCAGTGCCTCCCTGGCGATCGCTGCCACCACTGCCGAATCGATACCCCCGCTCAGAGCGACGAGAACCTTCCGAAAACCGCATTTGCGGACGTAATCGCGGGTTCCGAGCACCAAGGCGCGATACGCAGCCTCTGTGTCGTCCGCTTGTGGTTCCGGAATCGGCGAAGCTTCAAATGGATCTACGAGCAGCAAATCCTCTTCGAATGAGGCTGCCTGTCCGATCAACTCGCCGCGTGCGTCGAGCGCGAGCGACGAGCCGTCAAAGATCAGGCTGTCGTTGCCTCCCACCTGGTTGCACATCAACACCGGAACCTTGACGCGCCGGGCCATGGCGGCCAGCATCTCGCGGCGAATCTCGCGTTTCGAATGCCAAAAGGGCGATGACGACAGGTTGATATGAATCGCCGGGTTCTGCCGCATCAACTCTTCGATCGGGTCGTCCGAGTAGAGTCGCCGCGGCCAGTAATTCTTATCGTTCCAGGCGTCTTCGCAGATGGTGATGGCGAGGCGAACGCCGTCCAGTTCGACGACTCGCTGGGACTTTGCCGGAGAGAAATAGCGCTGCTCATCAAACACGTCGTAGAAAGGCAGCAGCCGCTTATGCTGTTCCAGCAGAAGTTGGCCACCGTCCACGAGAACAGCCGCGTTCACGGCCGGTTTGCCCGCGTCCGCCGGCGCCGGCAGGGCCACGCCCGCTGCCACAGCGCAGGAAAACCCGCTCGTGGCCTCGGCCAACTCATTGACGGCCGTCCGGCAGCGCGCAAGAAAGCTCGGCTTCTCAAGAAAATCGGCGGGCGGATATCCGCAGATGGCAAGCTCTGAGAACACGGTCAGACGCGCGCCCAGGGCAGCGGCTCGTTTGCTGGCCGCGATGATTTTTTCAAGGTTCCCAGTGAAATCCCCGACGGTAGGATTGATCTGGGCCAGTGCGATCTTCACTTCTTCAGTTTAATCCCCGCCACCAAATGCTCTCGCTTTTAGACGTTGGGGATGACGTACGCGTCCAGGGTCAGAAACTGCTGAATGTTGGGGTCTGGTGACACCATAAACGCCGAGAGAGGGCCAAAAAAGGCAGCGCGGCCCTGGTGAAGAAACAGGACGGTATCGGCGAGACGCTCTGCAAAACGCATATCGTGCGTGACGACGATGCTGGTAAAGCCAAGCTGGTGCTTGAGCCGCTGTATCAAGGTTCCCAGGCGGCGGGCAATGATCGGGTCAACCATGGTGGTCGGCTCGTCGTAGAGCACGACTTCCGGCTGCGCGGCGAGTGCGCGGGCAATCGCAACGGCCCGGCGGCGCCCGGTCGAGAGGCTGGCCGGCAACTCATCCTGCACATCCTCGGCCCCGACCAGGCCGATCAGCCGTTCGACAATCTGTTGTATCTGTTCTTCATCCAGGCCGCCGCGCTCGCGCAGCGGAAAGGCAACGTTCTCACGCACTGTCAGCGAGTCAAACAAAGCGCCATTCTGAAAGACCATGGTCACGCGCTTACGAATGGCCTGCATGCCCTCCTCGGAGAGGCCGTTGATCTCCTCACCTTCAACGCGAATTGACCCCACTTGCGGCTTCAAGAAGCCCATCAGGATGCGCAATGCCACTGATTTGCCCACACCGCTTCGACCCAGGATGCAGAGAGTCTCTCCGCGGTTCACGGTAAAGCTCACGTTGTCGAGCACCTTATGTTCGCCAAACGACATGGAGACATGGCTGAACGAAACCATGGGTACGGACGGCTCATCGGCTGACTTCAGAGCAGCCGCCTCCTGCGTCTCCTCGAGGATCTCGGGAAGCATCTCGGAAAGTTCCGGAATGGGTTCGCTATCAGACACTTCGTACGTTCAGCTTACGCGATGAGATTGCGTCAGAATAGCTTCCGTCCGCTCCAAGTCCTCGGGCGTATTCACATTCTTGAACCAAAAGACCGCGGGCAAACCTTTTGGATGATCAACCTGGCCGGATTGAACCAGCAATTCCACCGCAACGACCGAAAATGGTCTGCCCGTTTGAGCTGCCGCAGACTTGAAGGCGGAAAAGCAACCTCCTTGACCTGCACGGAGAGCCGCTTCGAGCGCAGGCAAAGCTGCCCGATCCACAACAGCGGGAAAGGTTTGCGCGAAGCCGCCCACCGAAGGCAACGTAACAGCGCCGCCCGCGACCCGCGCATGGTGCAGCAGGAATTTCACCAACGACGCGGGCAGAAGCGGGAGATCGACGGGGAGAAACGCCACATACTGGGCGGCCGTTGAAACCAAAGCGGAGCAGATTCCTGCCAATGGACCTAGATCCGGGCGAGCATCCTGAATCACCGGCGCGAAATCCGTAAGTGAGCTCCGTGCGCCGGCAATCGAAGCGTTCAGTCCCGCTTCGCGCAAGACCCCGAGCGCGCGGACTACCAGAGGCTCATCGGCCAATCGAATCAAGGCCTTGTCTTCGCCCATGCGGGTGGACTGTCCACCGGCGAGAACAAACCCCACGGCGTCTGTCTGCGCGTCTTTTGCCGCCTCAGGGCCGTGTTCCGGCTCAATCAACGCCCCGTCTCCTCCATAAACCGGATGATCGATTCGATGCCAAGTTCAAAATTCCTGATGTGGAATTTCTCGTTGGGGGCGTGCAGGTTGTCATCGGGAAGTCCGAAACCCATCATCACGCTGGGAAGCCCGAGATGGCGTGCAAAGTCTCCCACGATCGGAATGGAGCCGCCGGAGCGGATAAATACCGTATCTTTGCCCCAGACCTCGTGCAGAGCCCGTGTGGCCGCCTGAATGTACGGATTATCCACCGGAACCAGGCAAGGGTCTCCGGAATGGATCAGGCGAACCTCCAGGTCTACTCCCGCAGGCGCAATTTTCTCCGCATAGCTCTTGTATTGAGCAAACGCCTTGGCCGGCGTCATGCCCGGAACCAGGCGCATGGAAACCTTGGCCACCGCTTTGGCCGGAATCACTGTCTTGGCGCCCGCTCCGGTAAACCCGCCGGGAATGCCATGCACTTCCAATGTGGGCCGGGCCCATGTACGCTCCAGCACGCTGAACCCTGGTTCGCCCACCAGTTGTTTCGACCCAACCTCAGCAATGCGGTATTGCTCTTCGTCAAAAGGCAGGCTTCGCCACGCGGCCAGTTCCTCCGCGCTCGGCGGGATAATGTCGTCATAGAATCCCGGAATCGAGAATGTGCCCGTCTTCATCCTTGAGACGCGCCAATATCTGCGCCAGGGCGAAAAATGGATTGGGCGCCGCACCGCCGTACATACCGGAGTGCAAGTCAGTCTTCGCCCCGCGCACTTCGAGCTCTGTGTAAATCATGCCGCGCAGGCCAACGCATAAGGTCGGCAGACCGGGCGCGAACAATTCAGTATCAGAGATCAACGCAAAATCGGCCTTCAACTCAGGCGGTTTTGAAGCCACAAAATTCGCAATTCCCTCCCCGCCTACTTCCTCTTCCCCTTCAAACAGAACCCTCACATTCAGAGGCAGAGACCCACCGTTCAGCAGAGACTCCAGGGCCTTCATCTGCACCCAAACCTGGCCCTTGTCGTCGACCGCGCCGCGGGCATAGAGGTTGCCGTTGCGCTCTGTCGGTTCAAAAGGAGGAGAAAGCCACTCGTCCAGCGGGTCCGGCGGCTGAACATCGTAGTGACCATAGACCAGCACTGTGGACTTGCCGGCGGCGTGCAGCCAGTCGGCGTAGACGAGCGGGTGGCCCTCGGTCTCAATGAGCCGCACATTCTCCATGCCGATGCGCTTGAGCTCCGCGACGAGCATCTCGGCGGCGCGGCGGCAATCGCCCTTATGCTCGGGCAGAGTCGAGACGGATGGAATGCGCAGGAGATCCTTGAGTTCACGCAAAAATCGTGAATGGTTTTGTTGGGCAAATGCAACAGCAGATGAAGACATGAAGTGCGCTCCTCTAAAATGATTCTTGCAGTCAAATGAAGAGTATAGGCGTTCCACTCAACCCGGTCGCATGAAAGGCTCTCCAGAGTGCCGAGTCAACGATGCGGTTCTCCCCGCGGTCGCACACACAGTCTCCTCATCGTTGCATCGATCGTTTTGATTGCGGCGGCTGCATCGGCGCAGACGCGAAAAGAGAGTTCATTCTTCGCGCGGACCAATAGCTTTTCGTTCTTCACCGCATATTCAAACGATTCCAGTCACATTCTTCTGGGCGCGGCGGAAGACCGCAAGCTGTTGGCGTTCGGCGCCGGCTATAGCCGGCGGCTGATTCTGAATCATTTTGTAAACTTCCAGTTCAACGCGGAGTTGATGCCGCTTGTGCTTGAAGGCGACCCCACGGATCACCTCACCGTGACGTGGAGCGCTCCCGGCCCCTTCCCGCCGATCGACGTTACAGTCATTCCTTACGCCGCGTGCCGTGGCTCATCGGGTACGGGCACCGCTACATACAATGGCGTCGTCTATACTTTCAACTACGAGACTCAATGCGGTCGTCGATGGAGCGAAGGCGAGGCCATGTCGCCGTTTGGCCTGCGATTGAACATCCTTCCCCGCAAAAAGATGCAACCTTTTCTCGTTGGCCACGGCGGATATATGTACACCACGCAACGGGTTCCAGTGGCGAGTTCAGGCTCTTTCAACTTCACCTTCGACGGTGGAATCGGAATCGAACTCTATCGCTCCCGAACAAAGTCGGTCAGTTTGGAATACCGCTACCATCACTTCTCGAACAACAACACCGCCGCTGCGAATCCGGGCGTCGATAACGGCTTGTTCCAGGCGAATTACTCTTTCGGCCGCTAATAGCGCGCGACCTTTGGATCGACTTCAACGGACCACGCGTCAATCCCGCCACGCAGAGATTGCACCTGCTCAAATCCCTGGTTGCGCAACCACACCGTGACGTTCATCGAGCGGATACCCGAATGGCAAAACACGACCAGGTGCTCTTCGGGATCGAGTTCCTGATGAGCGCGCGCGGGCACATCGCCCATCGGTATCAAAAGGCTACCCTCGATTCGCGCCGTCTGGATCTCCCATGGCTCGCGCACATCGACAAGGCGGATCTTCCTTTCGCGAAGCAGTTCTGCTGTTTCGGCAGCCGAAATTTCGTAGTCCAGCATGTTCCCAGTTTAGCCCGGATACTTGCATCAGCTGGGCCAGACGTGTATGACGAAGTTCATCAAGTCTTGTCCAATCATCCTGTAGATCGCGCCCAGTGCACTGAATTCATTTGCCGGTGTCGTCCTGCCGATGTCCATTTTTGAACGTTCGTACCCGATTTTGTACACTTCCTCGACCAGCGGGTCCAGATAAGTCGCTGATTCTGAATAGCGCTAACGGAAGAAGAATCGGAATTTGAATTGCTGCACCAGCGATGACAATCTGGCGACTGGAGGTCTTCCCGTGATGCTCTCCCAGGATCTCTCCTTTGCTTTCCGGCAACTGCTCCGGCACCGCGTCTACGCCCTGACCGCGATTGTATCGATGGCGCTGGGAATCGGCGCGACCGCTGCCGTCTACAGCGTTCTTTACGGCGTTCTGATCGACCCATACCCGTATCGCGACGCCGATCGACTTGCCTTTATCACCATCCACAGTAAGCAGGGCCGCGGTGAAATCCCCTTCACCCTTTCTGAACTTGACCAGCTCCGCCAAACCAAATCCGTCGAGGACGCCCTCGCTCAGAATGATGAGAGCATGATGGCGACGGATGGCGAGATTCCGCAGTCGGTCAAGGTGCTCGAAATCTCTGGAAGCGGCTTTCAAGTACTCGGCGCCCCGCCGCTCATGGGCCGGGTTTTCACCGCCTCGGAAGCCCGCGAGGGTGTCGCCCCTCCGCCGGTTGCCGTGATCAGTTACCTGTTCTGGCGGTCGCACTTTGCATCCGATCCCAACGTGCTCGGAAAAATGCTTGAGCTCAATCAGCACAAGTACACAGTGATCGGCGTCGTCGGCCCGCGGTTTACGTGGCATGACTCCGAGGTCTATTTGCCAATGCCTGCCGGCATGGACCCCAAGCGGCGCTTCGAGACGCTTGTGCGGCTCAGACCCGGGGTCTCGACCACCGCTGCGGCAAGCGAGTTAACCGGTATCGCTGAGCAAATTCGTCACGCGGAACCGCAGATGCTGCCGAAGGATGGGTACACAATCCAGGTCGAGACACTGAATGACTGGCTGCTCGGCCAGTTCAAAGGCACCCTGTTAGTCCTGTTTGCCGCTGTGGCGCTCTTGCTCCTTATCGGTTGCGGCAATGTTTCCATTCTGATGCTGGCTCGCGGCACGGCTCGGTTGCAGGAGCTGGCTACACGTCTTGCGGTGGGCGCTTCCCGACTGCGCATCATTCGCCAACTGCTCACTGAATCAGTGATGTTGTCCGTAACGGGTGGCGCGCTCGGTATGGCGTTGGCCTACGCTGCGATCCATTTTATTGTCGGCCTGCTGCCGGAATACTCCATACCGCACGAGGTGGTCATTCATCTCAACGTTCCAGTGCTCCTCTTCAGCACCGTGGTCTCGGTCTTGATCGGGATTCTCGCGGGGCTCTCACCAGCGCTGCAATTCTCGAGCCCACATATCAGCCAGATGGTGCAGTCCTCAGGGACTCGCAGCACCACATCGTATGGTGCGCGCACTCGGGCGGCGTTGATTGTGGGGCAAATCGCGCTCACCGTGCTGATGTTGGCCGGCGCAGGAGCCGCCATGCGCAACTTCCTGCAAGCCTACACCTCCCAGCTTGGCTTTGAGACCCACAATATCCTGATGCTCCAGCTGGTATTTCCTGAAAAGACATTCACCACCTGGCAGGCCGGCGTGAGCTATCAGGATGCCCTGCTTGAAACAGTCAAGGCGACGCCGGGCGTCCTGTCCGTCGCGATGTCCCTCACTGGAACTCCGCCGAATGGCCGTTGGTTGCAGCCGATCTCGGTGGTGGGCAGCAGTCTCGATAAAGGCCTGCAGAGCAATGTCGCATTGATCAGCGCCGACTATTTTTCAGTTCTCCGCATCCCGATGCTGGAAGGACGCACCCTTACGCGCGAGGAGGTCAAGCGCGGCGCTCACTTCGCATGTGTCAGCAAGGCTTTTGCGGATCGCTACTTCGCCGGCGCCAATCCTATTGGAAGAATGATTCTTCCCACCCGGTTGTCGGAGCTGCCCAGCGAATTCATCAAGGATCCAAATCTGAACGATCCGTTCCAGATCATCGGGGTTGTTGGCGATGTGCGCAACGATGGGCTACACCGTCCCACTCTGCCCGAAGTGTATCTTCCGGCATCGGCGATCACCGCACCAGAAGCTATGATCCTCGCTCGCACCTCAGGCAATCCGACTTCACTCGTTCATGCCATCAGCGTGAACTTCCGCTCTCTTAATCAGAACCAGGCGATCTTTCAGGCCACCAGTCTGGATGAGTTTTTCTCGATGTTCGTCTGGTCGCATGAGCGCTTCATCGCGGCTTTGTTCGGCGTGTTTTCGTTCGTTGCCCTTGGCCTGGCGGCAATTGGGATCTCAAGCGTCGTGGCCTACTCGGTGGAACAGCGGACCCGCGAATTCGGTATCCGCATGGCGCTCGGGGCCCCTCAATGGAACGTCGTGTTTCTCACCCTCGCTTCGACGGCGCGCACGACCGGAGCCGGCTTGGTTCTGGGAATCCTGCTTAGCGTCGGCCTCAGCAATTCTGTGCAGCGGTGGACAGAGAGCAGCATGCGCGATGCATCGGTGCTGGGCATTATTTCGATCGTATTCTTGTTCGCCTCAGGCATCGCATGCGTCATGCCTGCGCGCAGAGCAACGCGTGTTGATCCCGTGATTGCGTTGCGGGACAACTGATTTGGCTCCTATCTTTTCTCTGAGCTTGGAGCATCGGCAGCAGATCTGCACGTCCTGCCAGTTCGCTTCTTTGCCCCGCTGACGGTACTCTTATAAGAAGCGATGCCGCCGATTCTCAATGCACAATCCGTGACCAAGCAGTTTGGCGCAACTCCGCTGTTCCGCGACATTTCGCTAACTGTCGACGACGGAGCCCGCATCGGGCTGATCGGCCCCAATGGGGCGGGCAAGTCCACGCTTCTGGCCATTCTGGCCGGGCAGGTCGAGCCGGACAGCGGCGAACTCGCGGTGCGCAAGCGGGCCCGCGCCGCGTATGTGCCCCAGGATTCACGATTTGCTGCCACCCTCACCATTCGGCAAGTGCTTGAAAATGCTCTGGCGGCCGCTCATGTGCTTGAAAGCGAACGCGAGGGCAGGCTTCGAGAGCTTTCCGGCCGCGCTGGATTTGTCGACCTCGACGTCGAAGCAGCCGCGCTGTCTGGCGGGTGGCGCAAGCGGCTGGCCATCACCGAGGCCCTGGTCAGCGACCCCGCTGTGATGCTGCTCGACGAGCCCACGAACCACCTCGATCTGGCCGGGATTGAGTGGCTGGAGGAACTTCTCACTTCGTCTCAATTCGCCGCTGTGACCGTAAGCCACGACCGCTACTTTCTCGAATCGACGTCCAGCGAAATCATTGAACTGAATCGCGTGTATGCCGATGGCCTGCTTCGCGTGAAAGGCAACTTCAGCCGCTTCCTTGAGGAGCGACAGGCCTATCTCGAATCGCAAAGCCGCCAGCAGGAAAGCTTACGCAACCAGGTGCGGACCGAAATCGAATGGCTGCGCCGCGGACCGAAGGCGCGCACCACAAAGTCCAAGGCACGCATCGATACCGCCAACGCCATGATCGGCCAGCTCGCCGCGATGGACGCTCGCACCAGCGTCAGTTCAGCCGGCATTGACTTCGCTGCCAGCCAGCGAAAGACGA
Source organism: uncultured Acidobacteriaceae bacterium (assembly GCA_963800145.1). Classification (GTDB taxonomy): domain Bacteria; phylum Acidobacteriota; class Terriglobia; order Terriglobales; family Acidobacteriaceae; genus Telmatobacter. The sequence goes on from CAWCZX010000003.1 coordinate 3,351,579, forward strand.
AACGTCTCGTTGAGTTTACCAACGTGGCATGCGACATTGGCGGCCGAAGAATCTTCAGCGGCCTCAACTTCATTCTGACCGCCGGAATGAAAGTCGGCCTGGTTGGGCCCAACGGGAGCGGAAAAACGACGCTGCTTCGTCTGCTCCGCGGCGAAATCGAGCCCGCCGAAGGCAGCATCCGCCGTGCCGACGCGCTGCGGCTGGTCTATTTCAGCCAGATGCGGGAACTGGATGAGAGCCTGACGCTCCGCCGCGCCCTGGCGCCCGAAGGCGACGCGGTCATTCATCAGGGCCGCACCGTACACGTCGCCAGTTGGGCCGCTCGATTCCTTTTTACCGGCGAACAGCTGAACCAGCCCGTCAGAAATCTGAGCGGCGGCGAACGAGCCCGCGTCCTCATTGCAAAGCTCATGTTGGAGCCGGCGGATGTCCTTCTCCTGGATGAACCCACAAACGACCTGGATATTCCGACGCTCGAGATCCTCGAAGAGAATCTTCTCGATTTTCCGGGTGCGTTGGTGCTCGTGACTCACGATCGATATTTGCTCAATCGTGTTGCCTCAACCGTTGTGGGCCTGGACGGCAGGGGCCACACCGGGCGGTTCGCCGATTATGCGCAGTGGGAGACATGGCTCGATGAGCAGCGGGAGAGTGATTCGAACACGCCGCCGTCCAATCCACGCGGTGAAAGGGAACCTGCATCCGGCGCGGGCGCACTCCAAAGAAAGAAGCTCTCCTATATGGAAGCGCGCGAGTTCGCCGCCATTGAGCAGTTGGTTGAGGAATCGGATGCGCGTCTGGCGGCGGCGCGCGAGCACGTCGAAAACCCGGCGATTGCGACCGACGCACTCGAACTGCAGAAAGCGCTCGGGGAACTCGATCAGGCACAGCACCAGAACGATGGGCTCTACGCCCGGTGGGCAGAACTAACTGAAAAGGCAGGTTAGACCGGCGTTGTCGCGTGGTAGAAAGATAAGTTGTGGCGGAGAAACAGCCTGACCGGCGCCCAGGCATAAACGGAACAGATCGTATTGGAAAGCAGAATGCAGAGCGACGTAAAGGTCCTGATCGTCGAAGATGAACCCCATGCGCTTATGGGGCTAGCGGAACTGATCTCGGGGTGGGGATACCGAACCGAGACGGCGCGCGATGGCGTCGAGGGCTGGGAGAAGGCGCTCGTCTTTGAACCGGCCATCGTGGTTACGGACTTGAAGATGCCGCGCCTCGACGGCATTGGCCTGCTAGCTAAACTGGCCGAAGATGGCTCGGGGATCCATTCCAACGTGGCAGTGGTTCTGCTCACCGCGCAAGGCTCGATTCAGGTGGCCGTGGACGCCATGAAACTCGGCGCATACGATTTTCTGCAGAAGCCGGTTGATGCTGCCCGCCTGCGCACGATTCTCGCCAATGCCACACGGCAGCGCGCCACCACGATTGAACTCGAAGTTGTACGGCGGCGGCTGCGCGAAACCGGTGTGCTCGGTTCAATGGTGGGCAGCTCCGCTGCCATGCGGGATATCTTCAGCTTGATCGAACAGATTGCGCCTTCCAACGTCTCCGTGCTCATCACCGGCGAAAGCGGTACGGGCAAAGAAATGGTGGCGCGGACTCTTCATGACCTGAGTCCTCGCAAGCCGCGTCCATTTGTCGCGGTGAACTGCGCGGCCATGCCCGAGACACTTATTGAGAGCGAGCTTTTTGGCCATGAGAAGGGCTCCTTCACCGGCGCGGTCGAGCGGCGCGCCGGCTGCTTTGAGCTGGCCACCGGTGGCACGCTTCTGCTGGACGAGATCGGCGACATGCCGGTGGGCACACAGGCTAAATTGCTGCGCGTTCTTGAGGAGCGGAAACTTCGCCGCCTTGGTGCTCGCACCGAGCAGGAGGTGGACGTTCGGGTGCTGGCAGCTACCAACAGCGATCCCGACGAAGCCGTCGCACGCGGCGCACTCCGCAATGACCTCTACTACCGGCTCAACGTATTCCATATCCATATGCCGCCCCTGCGCGAGCACATCGAAGACCTACCCGCCATGGCCGAAGCCATGGTGCGCGAGATGAATCAGAAGCACGCCCGGCGTGTCTCCGGTGTCGGACCTTCTATTCTTGATCGGATGATGGCCTATGAATGGCCAGGCAATGCCCGCGAGCTGCGCAACACCATCGAGAGGGCGGTAATTCTCTGTCCTGACGGCGCTCCGCTGGACTCGACGCATCTGCCCCCCAGCTTCGGCAAGGGACAAGCGCCAGCTACGCCGGTCTTCGATGCCAACGTGCTACCCATGAGGGTGGGCACCACCGTCAGCGAGGCCGAACGGCTTCTGATTCTGCGCACCTTGGAATCGACCGGGCAGAACAAGACGCGTGCCGCCGAAATCCTTGGCGTGAGCCTCAAGACGCTGCACAACAAGCTGAAGGAATACAGCCAGGCGCGCGAGGACCAGCCGGCTTAGGGCGCTCGCGATGAGACTCAAGACCAAACTCGTCCTTGCGATCACGAGCCTGGTATTTCTCATCTCTGGTGCGCTGTCCCTTGTCTACGTAAGCCAGTTGCTTTATGCGGCCGTCAAGGAGTCCTACGAGGACAACAAGATGGTGGCCAACCAGGTTCGGTTCGCCCTTCAAAATGCGCTCGAGGCCGGGCTCAAGGGCCAAAAAGTCGACCCCAACAATCCCGCCGAACTACGCAACCTTGAAGCCAAAGCGATTCGCAACGATGAGGCCTTGAAGGCCGTGTTGGATTCAGTGAACCGCTACTCGCTCACCGTGTATGACATCAACATCGGCGACAGCCAGTCGCGGATCCTCATCAGCACGAATCCCGGCACAGAAGACAAGCCGGTTCCGGTCCGCCCCAATTACAGTCAGCTGCTCAACGCCAATCCTGTTCAGTTGATGCAGGAGGTCTTTGGTCCGCCGAGGGTCTTCGATGTGGTCTTGCCTCTTGACCGCAATGGAGAGCCGTTCGCCACAGTGCATGTAGGCGCGCGCACGACGCTGCTGCACGCAGTGTATGCGCCATGGCTCGCAGAGGCGATCACGCTCATGGGCTTTGCTTTGGGAACCGCCCTGATCGTGGCTTTTTTACTCAGTAACCTCGCTCTCAGGCCGCTTGAAGAAATCAGCATGCAGCTTGACTACTGGACTGCGGCCAGCGAGGAAGCTGGAGGAACCGATACAGCGCCCCTGCAGGACACCCCCCAGCGCGTCTCTACCAAGATCGAAATGATTGGTCAGCGAATGCGCAACGTCGAGGAAGTTTTTGCAGCGCTCAAAGAAAACCTCGACCAGTTCCTCAGCAATCTGCAGGACGGAATTCTTTTGTTTACAGCCGATGGTCGAGCTGTCCTCGTCTCTGAAGCCGCACGGCGATTCCTGCATGTCGAGAGGGGGCAGATCCTCGGTTTGCATGCGCGAGAAATCTTTGAGCGCTCCACGGTGCTCGGCCGCACCCTTCGCGATGCATTCGACGCTGGAATCACCCTGGTGCAGGAAGAGGTTCAAACCGAGACGGGCCGCCGGATTCAGGCGTCTCTCGACTTCATACACGACGACAACGCGCGCCAAGGACTCGGCGCATTGGTGACCCTGCATGATCTTGAGTCGGTACAGGAGATCGAGTCCGAACTGGAGCTTTCGCGCCGTATGGCATCTATTGGAAGACTGACTTCCGGCGTCGGCCACGAGGTCAAGAATCCCATTAACGCCATCGTCGTGCACCTCGAGTTGTTGAAAAACAAGCTGGGCGCCAACAACGAACCCGCGGCCCGTCACCTTGAGGTCATCGATGCCGAAATTCATCGTCTTGACCGCGTCGTCCAGACCCTGGTGGACTTTTCTCGCCCGGTGGAACTCCAATTGCGAGAACAAGATCTGCGACAAGTCATCGGCGATGTCCTGGCCCTGGCGGCGGAAGAACTTTCTACTCGCAATGTGACCCTTGAAGGGTCGTTTCCGTCTAATCCTCTGGTGGCCAACGTGGATGCCGATCTGCTCAAGCAGGCGGCTCTCAACGTGATTCAGAATGGGGCTCAGGCCATGCCGGGGGGCGGAATTCTAAGGGTGGTGCTTGAAGAGCACAAGAAGACAGCCGTCCTGCGCATCGCAGACGAAGGGACCGGCATCCCTGACGAGATCCGCGACAAGATTTTCGACCTCTACTTCACCACCAAGAGCGAGGGCAGCGGCATCGGCCTCGCAATGACATATCGCATTCTCCAATTGCATCATGGGAGCGTGGAAGTACAATCAAGAGTAGACCGGGGTACGGAGTTCCTTCTGCGAATTCCGCTCGCCGCCTCGGAATGGGGACGCCGGCATCTTCAGCCGTCGAATGTGGAAAGTATGGAAGGGTTTGTGGGATGAAGACGCATCTCAGGGGCGTTGCGTGGCTCTTGCCGTTCATGTTGACGGCATGTATGCACAAGCCGCAACCAATCGCGAGCCAACCCCTCGCTCCGCCCATTGTGGATCCCGCGCCGCCTAACCCCGCGCCGCCGCCTGCCGAGCTGCCGCCGCCCGTGGTCACTGTGCCCGGCCAGACGACTGCTCCGCAAAATACTTCGCAGACCCAGCCGCCTGAGGAGCAAACTCCCAAACCCAAGATCCACCATAATAAGAAGCCGGTAACCAAAGATACTGAGCAGGCCTCGAACCCGACCCCGGAGGTCAGCGCGATCGGCCAGCTCTCTCCCGGTGATCCCACCGATCTGCAGCACCAGACAGAATCGTCGATTGCCTCAACCGAGCGTGGATTGAGCGAGATTAACCGCAAGCTGAACGACCAGGAGCAAAAGACCGCAGCCCAAATCAGGGAATTTCTGAAACAGGCCAAGGCGGCCCTTGCCTCCAGCGACGTGGATGGCGCCCACACCCTCGCTGTGAAGGCACAGGTGTTGCTTGCCGAGATAACCCCGTAGAGCAGGCTCGTTACTTCCCTGCTGCAAATCCTAGCGCTCGCCCCAGCTCAGCTTGCTCCGCAACGCCTCAAAGAATCCGCTCTCGCTCAACCGGACAAGGTTCACGGTGTAGTTGGAGCGCTGGCAACGAACCTCGTCGCACATCTTTAATTCAATCGCCTGCTGGCCATCGACGGTAAGAAGAGTCTGATTCGACGCGCTCTCAACGCGCACCGTCAACTGTGCATCTCCGGGAACGACAATGGGACGCAGCGTGAGCAGATGCGGGCAAATCGGCGTTACCACCATTGCATCTACGTCCGGCGTAAGAATCGGCCCGTTCGCCGCCAGCGTGTAGGCTGTTGATCCTGTCGGGGTGGAAACAATTACGCCATCGGCGCGGAACCGGGCCACTCTCTTACCGTCCAGTTCCACCGCGAAGTCGCCCATGCGCGCGATATCGCCCTTCGAAACCACCACCTCGTTCAATGCTTCGAATGTTGAAAACTCTGCCCCATCCCGCCAAACGGCAGCATGGAGCATTGCCCTTGCGTCCAGAGAATGGCAACCGTTGCACCATCCCTCAAGGGTTGCATAAAGGTCAGCCAGGCGAATCTCCGTCAGAAAGCCCAGGAATCCAAGATTCACACTCAGAATGGGCGTGCCCGTCGCGGCAAAAATGCGCGCCACCGAGAGCAGTGTCCCGTCACCGCCAAGCACGATCACCAGCGCGGGCGCATGCTCGGGCATCTCTGCACGATCCACAATCGGCGCGACCGGACAAAATTCGCCGCCCTCGCAGTCAAGAAGCGGCTCGTATCCGTGCTTGCGCAGCCATGTCACCAAATCCGGAAGGATCCTGACAAGTTCCTCCTTCTTTGGCTTGCAAACAATGGCGACAGTATCCATGCGGCTCCAGTGTATCGGATGGGGCCGAAATCGTTTCCGGACCCATTCCTGCTGATCAGCCCAGAAGAGTTTCTCCCCGAAGGGCATGCAGCAGGAATTCCTTGTTGCCCTCTGCCCCCGTGATGGGCGACGGAATCGTTTCGATCGCCTTCCAGTTGAGAGATTTCATGCAACCAATCACCTTATCGATCGCCTGTTGGTGAGCCTCAGGATCACGGACAATTCCTCCCTTGCCCACATTCCCGCGTCCAACTTCGAATTGGGGCTTGATGAGAATTACCGCCTCGCTGAGCCCCGACGCCGCCGCCAGCACCGGCTCCAGTAAAAGGGTCGCCGAAATGAATGAAACATCCATCACCAGTAGCGTCAGAACGGGCATCCCGGATTCCGCGAGCGCTCCGGGAGCCAGAAACCGTGCGTTGGTCCGCTCCACGAGACGCACGCGCGGGTCATTGCGCAGCTTCATGGCAATCTGCCCAAACCCCGTGTCGATGGCGGTCACGTGTGCAGCGCCCCGCTGCAGCAGACAATCGGTAAATCCACCGGTAGACGCTCCCACATCAAGACACGCTCTGCCTTTAACGTCGATCTTCCAGTGATCCAGCGCACCCGCCAGTTTAAAGCCGCCCCGGCTTACATACGGCATGTCGTCGCCCAGCAGGCGAATCACAGCGTCGTCCGATACCGGTGCGCCCGCTTTTTCAACCTTCTGCTCGCTCACCAAAACCCGTCCGGCAAGGATCAATGCGCGAGCACGCTCGCGACTGGGAACAAGCCCGCGCTCTACCAGCAACAGGTCCACTCGGGTTTTGCCTCGCACTGTTGGTTTTTCCATCAAGGGTCCAGTCGCCGCCGTGTTCATCGAAACAGAACTCCGGCAAAAAGGAAGGCCATTCTCTTCGTGAAGAATGGCCTTGTTAAATCAAAGAGAACATCTCTCAGGGTAAGGTTTGGCAGACTTGCAGCGCCGTCTGTGTGCCGGTAGGCGCGGGCTCCAGATTTGGCGGCAGGTAGCATGGCTGGCCGGCGCCGGGGCGGCGACTGTTTACGATGGCGTTGCCGCTGACCCCATTCTGAGTGCTCGTCCTTACGTCAACCACGTTGCCTTGCACCAGGACTGTCGTGTCCACAATATCCTGATCGGTTCGGACGATAGTCACATACGTGCTGTCGGGCGACGCTACATACACTTTGCCATAGAGCGAATTGGAGGTGGAAACCACGGTGCGCGGATGACCGACAACAGCCAGTGTCTTCTCGACCGTATGGCTGCTCAGGTTGACCACCGTAACTGTACCATTCCCCGTGCCGCCGTCATCCCCCTGGTTGGCAGTATAGGCACGGCTGCCATCGTACAAAACCGTTACGCCGGCAGGAAACGGAGTCGCCGTGTTACCGACCTTGATGGTGAAGGTGGTCCCGAACGTCTGGCTGTCATTGCCATATTCGTCGAGGCTCACATCGATCACGCTGATCGTCCCGCCGTCATAGTCTGCCACCACCAGCTGGCTCGTTGTCTGGTTGAATTCTGCGTACACAGGGCCCGCGATTGCGCCCATGCCAGCCGTTCCGTTAGGAGGTGTAATCCCCGTGTTCGCCACAGCAGTCGTCGAGAGCGGAAGCGTCGGATGGCAGGTGACCGTCTGGCCATTCTGGTTGGTGAAGGGCGTGCATTGGTCCAGAGTGTTGTTCTGGGCGTTGATCACCGAAATGGTGTCACTTCCGCGATTCAGGATGAACAGACGCTTGCCGTCGTTGCTCTGCACTCCGTATACCGGACATTTGCCCAGAGGAATTCGCGCCGAAACCGTGTAGCTTGTGATTTCCAGCGCGTCTGCCTCGCCGTTCTGGGAAACCAAGGCGGGGGCGACGTTGCAATCGACGCCGTAGGGGATGACGTCGGCCGGCGCTGTTGTGGAACTGTTCAGACTAATCGAATAGTTGCGCTGGCCGATGACCGAGGAGCCCACAACCAGCGTCGGAGTCGGCGCCACGGGAATGGCCAATTTGAAGGTCTCGGGACTTCCCGTGAGTACATCGACGATATTCCCACTCAGGTCCGCTGCCCACAGTCCAGCCGAGGGCGAAAACAGCCCGTAAGGCTGTGAGTTCGTCGGCAACGTCGAATAGGTGATGTTCTTTTCCTGCAATGAAGTTGAGACCGGGAAGTTGGTCAAGGTGCCATCGCTGTTGACCGTATAACCTGTGCTGCCTGTTCCGTCCACCGTAAAAGCAAGCGGACCCGGTCCTATGGGCGCCAATGCCATGATGGTATCGCCTGCGTAATCGAGGATCGTGGCGATGCCGGGCGACGTGGGCGAAGGGGACGAAACGACTATCGCCAGCGAAGTTGGCTGTTGGGGCGGACCACTCGGATTGATGGGCGTTACCACGGGACGGTATCCAGCTCCGCAGCCTGCAACCAGGGCTGCAGCCAAAAAGCCCGCACCCGCCTTAACCAACCGCACACGCGTCTGGCCTGAACTCATGGGAAAAAGACTCATTCACTTCTTTCCTGCTTACTACGTGATTGTAAATCAGCGAACTCGGAGATCGGCCCGAGACCCGTGCCTCCCACGATGCCCCCGAATCCTCCGCGGAGATCACCCAGGATGCTGGCCCCGGAACCGACGGTCCGTCGCCGCCGATTCCCACTTAGACATACCGTTTCTGTGTTTTAGACGCCGCGAGACCGGGTTGGGCTTGCTCGGAATGGAAAGGCCCCCTGCGATCAAAACTCCGGCTTTCCCATTCGTCTTTATTGGCCGATCACGCTTACGATTCCGCCGTCGGCTCCGCTCCACGCAACGGCTCCTTCGTGGGTAAGCTGATGCTTCGCGTCGTCCCAGGCTAGCCGGGTAATCTCTCCTGCGCCCTTCTCGTAGGCATACGTCATGCCATCGTCTGAGAAGAGTGTGAAACTGGCGTCGGCACCGGGATAAACGAGTACCTTTGCGATGGCCTGCTTTTGCTGTGTGCTCTCGATCGGCGCGCCCAGCGGAACGATCGATCCGGCGCGTACAAATAAGGGAATCGTGTCGATTGGCGCAGCCACCGAAATGGTCTGCCCTCCTTTTACACGCTCGTTGGTCCAGTAGTTGTACCAATCCGCGCCTGCCGGCAAGTAGACTCTCCTGCTGGTCGCGCCTTGTTCCGTCACCGGAGCGACCAGGAACGCAGGCCCCAGCATGTACTCGTCGCGCAGGTCGGCAACTTTGGGATCGTCCGGAAAGTCCAGCGGCAGCGCGCGCAGGAACGGCGCCCCGGTCTTCCACGTCTTGTACCCCAGCGAGTAGATGTACGGCATCAACTCATAGCGAAGTCGCAAGTACTTCTCGAGAATCGGCTCGGCTTGCTTCCCATATGACCAGACCTCGTTGTAGCGCCTGCTGCCGTGGCTGCGAAAGATAGGCAGGAAGGTGGCGTACTGAAACCAGCGCGTATAAAGCTCCGGATAATCGTCGTAGCCGCCCACATTCGCGCGGGCATCTGAGGGATCGATCAGCGGCGTGTGCGCAGGGTGATGTTCCCTGGGCAGATACTGCCACCCGCCCGTGTCGTTTGACCAGTACGTGATCCCCGAAGCGGCGAAGTCGAGTCCCGTGGGAATCTGGCGGCGAAAGGTGTCCCACGTTGGATAAATGTCTGACGACCAGACAATAGCGCCGTTGCGTTGCACACCAAGGTAAGCGTCACGGGAGAGGATCAGCGCTCGCCGGCCCGGCTCATCTTCGCGAAAGCCTTTGTAAAGCGCCGCCGTGTGCAGCAGCGGATACACATTGAAGTATTGCGTACCTGGTCCGATGTGGAAATAAGCGCCATCCGGAGGCAGGTCCGGCTCCGTCTCGTCCGCCCAGAGTGAATCAAAGCCCTTGCTGATGATGTTGTCGCGAATCGTATTCCAGTACCACTTCGCCGCGTCCGGGTTGGTGGTGTCGATATCAGATCCGGCGCGATCGTACGGCAATCCGTCGATCGGCGTGCCGTCGGCGAGGTGAATGAACCAGCCTTTCTGCAGTATTTCTGCATAGAAGCGGTCGTCCGGCACAAAGCGCGGCCAGACGCTGATCATGGTCTGGAAGCCCATCTTGTGCAGTTGCTCATTCATGGCCGCAGGATCGGGCCAGAACTGCGGATCGAAATCCATCTGCCCCATCTTTGTGTAATAGAACCAGTCCACCACGATCACGTCGGCCGGCAGATGCCGCTGCCGGTAGCCATTAGCCACCGCCATCACTTCCGCCTGGCTTGCGTAGCGCTGTTTGCATTGGATGTATCCATAAGCCGCCTTGGGCAGCATCGGCGTTGGCCCGGTCAGCAGCCGATAGCCTCCATAGATTTCGTCCGCTGTCTTCCCGGCGATAACAAAAAACGACACCCGGTCTCCCACTTCTGAAGTCCAGCGTGTCTGCTCGTTGAATCCTGGCTCGATGGTCGTCTTCGATGGGTTGTCCCACACCAGGCCATACCCTTTGTTCGTTACCAGAAACGGCACGCACGACGTGGGACCCGCAGGCGACGTGTAGTTTTGCCAGCAATTCACTGCATGCCCGCGGTGATCGAGAAATCCTTCCTGGTTGTCGCCGAGCCCGTAGTAGTGCTCGTCATCTGGTGAAGCAAAAGTCGCCCCTACAACGTAAAACTCCGGATCGCTGGGTCGGCGGTCGTTCAACAACGCTGCTGTGCCGTCCTTGTGATTCGGAACCGCCTGCGACCATCCCGTCAACTCCAACAGCTTTTTACCTTCGGGAGTCCGCAAAGTGATATGCGCGCCCGGCGTAGATCCACCGAAGTATTTGCCGATATCGGTCATGGTCCTCAAAGGCGGAGGCCCAGCAGGCCCTTCACGATCCACCGTGACAACCAACTGCGACGACTTGTACTCGTCGACTTTCTCGGTCTGATCCGCGCTCCATCCAGCCGAATCCGGCGAGGCGATCAGCCCGTAGCCGGGAGCCGCCAACGCCGGTTCTTTTTTCAGGCTAAGCGTCACGCGAATGATGTTCGGCGCATAGGGCTCGAGGACGATGGTTTCGCCCTTCCGGTCGAGTTCCAAACGCTGCCCTGGGTTTTGGGCCGGTGAACTGACGGCGACGAGCATGCTTGCTGCCAAGAGCAACAGAATGACTGAGTGCCTTTTCATCAAAACTCCCTGGGTGACTCAAATAAAACAAAAACTGCCGCGCAGATGAGTGTAAACCGATTCACTCGGGGCATTCCGTCATCGTCTTCCGCGCGCTTCACCGGAACGGTACGATGAAGTGTGGCCCAAACGAAGCTGAAGTGGCAGTCCAAGCTCGTGCTCCTTCTGGTCGTGCCCTTTGTGGCCGCCAGCGCCGTGCTCCAATTGCGCTGGTGGGCCGTGCAGATGCCACAGGTAGCCATTTGGACAGCGGGTCTGAGTCTGCTGCTCGGCTTGATCGTCCTCAAACTGCGCGCCGCCACTCCTTTTGGAGCCGCGACAGGTTTCGTCATCACCGCCAGTCTCATGTTTTCTACCGTGACCTTCCCTTATGAGGCATGGCATACGGCGCTGCTTCCGATCCTTGCCGTATCCCTTCTCGCGCACCTTGCTACACGGCTTGGCCGGGCGCAGAAAGAACGCCTTGGCATCGCCGAAAAACGCCGCGGAAGAGATGCATCGCAGGTGGCTGCCAATCTCGGCGTCGCCGCCCTTGTGTCAAATGGATTATTCCAGTCCCTGCTGATGGATACGAACTGGTTCGCGCGCCCCACCGTTGTACCCATGCCGCTCATTGTTGTCGGGCTCGCGGCGTTTGCCGAGGCGGCGGCCGATACCGTCTCCTCCGAACTGGGACAAGTGCTCAGTTCCGCGCCGCGTATGATCACCACATTGCGCAAGGCGGCGCCCGGCACCGACGGTGCTATCAGTTTCGGCGGAACTCTCGCTGGAGTAGCCGCTGCCGGAATTGTCGCACTTATCGGAACTTATGCGATGCGTGGCGACTTATATACACTTCTAGTCAGTTTTGCGGGCGGCGTCTTTGGGTTGTTCTTTGATAGCTTGTTAGGCGCCACGCTGGAGCGGCGTGGTTGGCTGAATAACGACATGGTTAACTTCCTTTCCACCGCCAGCGCCGCAGCCTTCGCGCTTGCCTTAATGGCCCTGCTCCAAATTGTTTAGGCGTCTTGTAACTTCATTCCTCGAGCCGGGCTTCTGTTTTGTCTAAGCAAATAAGTTCGAAATAACTCCGTAAGTAAATCAAATTTTATGCCACTATACCAGCAGTTTCGCCTATACATAGGCTTCCACCTGCTGTGTAGCTCCCTTTCATTTCCACTCCAGCCGCCAGGCCGTGTAGCTCAGGATCTCGTGCACGATAGGCTCCGTCTCTGTGACGCCGCCCTCGACTGCCACATGAGGCCGGGGAGACGTAAGCACATTGAGACCGTCTGCGGCGCAGATTTCGTGAATTCTGAACAGATGCGTTCCGTCGCTAACGACGACGAGGCGGTGAAAGCCGTTGGTGCGCGCAATCACGGCAATGCGCCGCGCGGACTCCTCGGTATCGCGGCTCTGGGTTTCCGCGATGATCGCCGTTTCAGGAACACCCTCACCCATCAGGTATTCTCGGCCCACGCCCCCCTCAGAGAACTGGTCGCCGCCGTCGCCGCCCAGAGTAATGATCAACGGAGCGATGCCGCGGCCGAAAAGAGTTTCGGCGTGGTCCAGACGGGCACGGTAGACCGGGGAGGGTCGCCCATCGTATTCCGCTGCGCCAAAAACCGCGATTGCGTCGGCAGAAGCAGCCTGATCCTCGGAGGCGTAACGCTCAATCTGCAGGTAGACCCAGTAGCACCAGCCCAGGCTGGCCGCCGCGAGGACGAGGAGGATCAGAAGAACCGAGGGAAGGATCCATTTGCGCCGTTCCGGACTGTCCTTCACTTTCATGCGAACAACTTACCGCTGCAAAACCATAACCACTTCATGAGTCGGAATTGCGCCTTCGCGCAGGATTTCCCAACGGCGTGGCCCCAACGTCAGATCGACAATCGTGGTTGGCAGGGAGCGGCTCGTAGGACCGCCATCGATGATGAGTGGAATGCGATCGCCGATTTGGTCGCGTACGCAAGCCGCATGCGTACAGTCCGCCGCCCCCTGCAGGTTTGCCGAGGTGGCCGTAATCGGCAGACCAAACCGCTCCACCACCGCCCGCGCAATGGCCGAATCGGGAACGCGAATCGCCACGTTGCCCGTGTTGGCCGTAGAGCGCAGAGGCAGCTTGGTGCCGGCGCGCACAATGATGGTGAGCGGGCCAGGCCAGAATCGATCTGCCAGTTTATCCAGCATCGGATCCGTGTCGCGGGCAAGCTCGTACGCCTGTGCCAGTCCCGAAATCAACAGCGAAAGCGGCTTGTGCTTCTGGCGCGTCTTGATGCGGTAGATGCTCTCGACCGCGTGCAAATTTACCGGGTCGACCGCCAGGCCGTAGAAGGTATCTGTGGGTAAGGCTACGACATCGCCTTTGCGTAGACAGGAGACGATGTACTCAATCCGGTCTGGTTGGGGTTCATCGGGATGGACGCGCAAGATTTCCGCGGACAAGAAGGTCTACCTCGGTTCCCTAAGGCATTTCTGCTACTGCGTTACTGCATAGCCGACCGGGCCAACGGCGCCTCAGTCTGAGAGGCCCACCCGCCCCACTCGGTCAAAGAAGCAACGAAGCTTGAAAAACGCCGCAATTGCATAGGCCACAATGACGGAAACTATCACAGCCCGCTGAACCGGGCAAGTGATCGCCATCGCAGGCAAACTCGCGGCGGAGCAAAACGGCATAGAATCTGCTTAGAGCCGAGATGGTTCGCTGAAGATGCCTTTTCGTATTGTACAGAGCAAGCAGAACGGCCGCTTGAAAGAACTGCGTCGAGCCATTGCTGACCGGGGACAGGGTGCAACCGGGCTGGTCGGAATCGAAGGCCCAAACCTCCTGAACGAGGCCCTGCGCGCTGGGCTTCGTCTCGACGCTGTCTTTATCGCAAAAGGCGCGGAGCACCTGCTTGACCCCCTCGCTCTCGCGCCCGAGATCGATGTGTTCGTTATGCCTCTGGAGTTGCTGACCTCGGCCCTCGCCACCGAGACGCCGCAGCCCATCGCAGCTCTGGTTGAACCGCCAGACTGGACCTGGACCCACCTGCTCGGCGATCATCGCAAGTCGTTCCCCCTGGTGGTTGTACTGGCCGGGTTGCAGGACCCCGGCAACCTCGGTACGATCCTGCGCTCCGCCGAGGCTTTTGGCGCCAATGGCATTCTCAGCCTGCCGGGCACGGTCAGCCCATGGAATCCCAAGGCGGTCCGTGCCTCCGCCGGCAGCGTTTTCCGGGTTCCGCTACTCACGGTCACGGCGGATGAGTGTTTCACCCGCCTGCGCGAGGCCAACGTAAAAGTCTTTGCCACGACCCTGAGAGGCGCCGCGCCTGCTGATCGGGTGGACCTCGACGGCCCCGTCGCTTTGCTCATCGGCAATGAAGGCAACGGCGTCCCGGAAGAGATCGCGGCCCGGGCTGGCGGCACCATCACTATTCCGTGCCCTGGCAGTGTCGAAAGCCTCAACGCAGCGGTCGCTACTGCCGTCCTTCTCTACGAGGCATCGCGGCAGCGAGCCGCAGTCGCCACGCATGGGGTCAGGCGATGAATCTGTTCGACGGCGAGCTTGATCGGCCAAGACACGTGTCCAATGCGCCGCTCCCCACCGCGCCCCTGGCGGAGCGGATGCGTCCGCGCACATTGGAGGAATACAGCGGTCAGGAGCACTTGCTCGGCCCCGGCAAACCGCTGCGCGTACAGATCGAGCGCGACGACCCTGGCTCAATGATCTTCTGGGGCCCTCCCGGAGTCGGCAAAACGACCCTCGCAAAGATCATTGCCGAAACCACCAAGGCCAGTTTCATCGAGTTCTCCGCCGTCATGAGTGGCATTAAGGAGATCAAGCAGGTGATGGCCGCAGCGGCGCAGGCAGCCGAGTATCATTCCCGCACCATCCTCTTCGTTGACGAGATTCACCGCTTCAACAAGGCACAGCAAGATGCCTTTCTGCCCTACGTCGAGCGAGGCACGATCCGTCTCATCGGCGCTACTACCGAAAATCCCTCGTTTGAAATCATTTCGGCGCTGCTCTCCCGCTGCCGAGTTTATGTATTACAACCTCTCAGCGAGGAGCGCATTGTTGCGCTGCTCAGGCGAGCGGTTGAAGACAAGGAGCGCGGACTTGGTTCGCTCGGTCTTACAGCCGACGACGATGCGCTCGAACTGATCGCCAGCTACTCCAGCGGCGACTGCCGCAACGCGTACAACACACTCGAAGTCGCCGCGCAACTGGCCCAGGAGAAGACAAAGCACATCGACCGC
The DNA here is from genome assembly GCA_963800145.1 of uncultured Acidobacteriaceae bacterium. Taxonomy (GTDB): domain Bacteria; phylum Acidobacteriota; class Terriglobia; order Terriglobales; family Acidobacteriaceae; genus Telmatobacter. Next base: position 3,366,750 of record CAWCZX010000003.1, read on the forward strand.
GCCCTGACTATTGAAGCGGTCCAGCAGCGCGTGCTGATGTACGACAAGTCCGGCGAAGAGCACTACAACCTTATTTCGGCACTGCACAAGAGCGTGCGCAACAGCGACCCAGACGCCGCGCTCTACTGGCTGGCGCGCATGTTTGCCGCTGGAGAAGACCCGCTCTACCTCGCGCGCCGCGTGGTCCGCATGGCCGTCGAAGACATCGGCCTGGCCGCGCCAGAAGCCCTTAACCTCTGCCTTTCCGCCAAAGAAGCCATCGATTTTCTCGGCTCCCCCGAAGGCGATCTTGCGCTCGCCGAAGCTGTCGTCTATCTTTGCCTCGCTCCTAAGTCGAACTCGGTCTACACGGCCTATAGCGCCGTGCAGGCCGAGATTGAACACACCCGCCAGGAGCCTGTTCCGCTGCACCTGCGCAATGCACCCACGCGCCTGATGAAGGAACTGGACTACGGCAAGGGCTACCTCTACGCCCACGATGAGGACGGCCGCGTCGCCGATATGGACTGCCTGCCCGACTCCCTCAAGGGCCGCAGTTACTACAAGCCCACCGAGGAAGGGCGAGAAAAGCTTCTCGCCCAGCGCATGGAAGAGATTAGAAGGATCAGGACCGGCAAACGCGGCGGGAATTGATGTGGCAGGGCCCGTTGTTCCACGAGTCGGGCCGTCCTCAACTCCACTGCGCGCAAACACCTCTGCCATCCTGAGCGAAGGTCGCCGCGGCGATCGCAGTCGAAAGCCTGACCTGCGGCTTTTCCTTTCCACCATTCAACCGCCGACAATGTGCAAGTTGTGCACACGATTCGGCTCAATGAGGGCGTCGGGCTGTTCTCGTCGACCCAGGATCATGCCCGGGCGGATCGGCGAACACTGGCCGACTAGTGAGGAGTGATCTGCCGTCGACGAGTGATTTTTGGCGATTGAGCGCGAATGCAGAATCACCAACTTTCGTCCCGAGAACTGCCGTACTTTTAAATCTGCTAAGTGGGCAAAGCTGCTCGGTGCGCTATACAAAACGAAGTAGACAATCTACTTCCATTAGGAGTAGAGTGTCTACATCTATGGGCGAAAAAGACCAGTATAAGAACCGGATCGAGCTGCTGCAGGGAACACTCGACATGCTTATTCTTCAGACCCTGCAATGGGGACCGCAGCACGGATACGGAATTGTCCAGGCCTTACGTTTGCGATCCGGAGACGTGCTTCAGGTGGAGACCGGATCACTGTATCCGGCTCTCCATCGATTGGAGCGTCAGAGCTGGGTGCAGTCTGAGTGGAAGCAGTCAGAGAGCAAGCAAAAAGCCCGATATTACCGAATCACGGCCAAGGGGAAAAAGCAGTTGGCCTCGGATCTCGGCCGATGGGAGCGGATTGTCGAAGCGATTGGGTCGGTGATGTACGTCAAGCCGGAGGAGAGTGAGTCATGAAGTGGTTCCCGAGCTTCGGTTTTCAGCGGCGCAAGCGCGAATTGCAGGAAGAGATCGATGCTCACCTGCGGATGGCGATTGCAGATCGAGTGGCGCGGGGCGAGACGGTAGAGACGGCGCGACAAGCGGCGGCGCGGGAATTTGGGAATATTCCTATGGCGCAAGATGTGACGCGCCAGATGTGGGGCCAGGGCTGGCTCGAACAACTGAGCCGGGATGTCCGCTATGCGCTGCGGCAATTGCGCAAGAGCCCCGGCTTTACCATCACCGCGACCACGATGCTGGCCATAGCGATCTGCGCCAACAGCACCGTATTCAGTTGGATCGACGGCACCATGTTGCGTCCGATTCCTGGCGCGCGAGACACGGGCGAGCTTGTGAGCCTGCAGCGGGGGGAACGAAACTTCTCTCCGACTCCGCCCTTCTCGTATCTCGACTATCGCGATCTGCGCGAGCAGAACCACACCTTAGCCGGGTTGCTTGCCTATCATCACGATTGGATCACGCTGACGGGCGGCGCACAGCCGGAGCGTGTCTATATTGCGAATGTGTCGGCGAACTATTTCGATGTGCTCGGCATCAAGCCGACGCTGGGGCGTTTCTTTGTGGCTGAAGAGGAGACGCGTCCCGATGCCGTTCCTAACGTGGTTCTGGGTTACGCACTCTGGAAGACGCGTTATGCCGCAGAGCCTGCAATCGTGGGCAAGTCGATTGAGGTTGCCCGGCATCCTGTGACGGTGATCGGTGTGGCGCCGCAGGGATTTGTCGGAGCAATGCCCGGGTTGCGTGACGATCTGTGGATAACGTTGAATCCGCTCGGGACGAATGCGTGGCGAATGACGCATCGCAGTGGTGGTGCTCCGGTCTGGCTGAACGTAATCGGAAGATTGCGGCCCGGGGTGAGCCGTGGCCAGGCAGCCCAGGATCTCGACACCGTGATGCACAATATTGTCGCGGCGTATCCGGACGATCATCTGGGCGAGAACCGGATCACGCTCGATCCCATGTGGCGCTCGCCGTTCGGCGCCAACGGATACATGGCGGCAACGTTGCCCATTCTGCTGGCCTTCGCCTGTCTGGTGCTGTTGTTGACCTGCGCGAACCTGGCAACGCTCACGCTGGTGCGGTTTGTAGCGCGGCGGCGTGAGCTTGCGATCCGGCAGTCGCTCGGGGCCAATCGCATGCAACTGGTGCGGCAGATGGTGCTGGAGGGCATGGTGCTTTCCATCGTCGCAGGAGTCGTGGCACTGGCGTTAACGTCGTGGACATCGAAGACATTTGCCTGGTTCTTTCCTGTGAGCGCGGCTCCCATCAACCTGAACGGCAGCATGGATCATAATGTGGTGATCGGGATTGCTGTGTTTTCCCTGTTGGCCGGATTGCTGTGCGGCGCGCTCCCCGCATGGCGTTCGTCGCACGCGCCTGCCATTGAGGTACTCAAGGCAGAGTCTGCAAGTATCTCCGGCGGCTCACGCAACCGGAGATTGCTCAGCGCGCTGGTGGTGGCGCAAATCGCGCTTTCGCTTCCTCTCCTGTTGTGCTCCGGGCTATTTCTGCGGACACTGCGGAATCTCGCCGGCGCGAATCCCGGATTTGAGCAGGACCATATTCTCACCGCGACGGTGGGAGTGAATATTGCCGGCTACAGCCGCGACGAGGAACAGGCGATCCGTCACAAGATTCTCGATCGCGTGTCGGCGTTGCCCGGCGTGAAGGTTGCAACTCTTACGGACTGGATTCCGATGGCCCTGAACCAGAAGAAGGTGGATGCCTATCCGGAGGGGTATGTACCGCGCCCCCATGAATCGTTGATGGTGCTGGATGCCGAGGTGGGCCCGCGGTATTTCGAATCCCTCAATATACCCGTTCTGGAAGGACGCGAGTTTACGCCGGATGACGATGAAAAGGCCCCGAGGGTACTCATCGTGGATCAGACCGCGGCGAGGCGCTACTGGCCAGGACAGGATCCGCTGGGAAAGAAACTCAGGGTGGGGGACGGGCGATTCACGGTAGTCGGCGTTGTGAGGAATTCGACGCATACATTTGTGAATGAGGCGCCAGAACCGATGGTGTATATGAACCTTTTCCAGGCTGGGTACGAGACGATCGTGCAGGTAAAGACCGAGGGAAACCCAGCCGACCTGGCGCCGGCCGTAGAGAACGCCATCCATGAAATCGATACCAGGCTGCCGGTTTTCGATGTGCGTCCCATGCGGGAGAGTACCCAGATAGCGAGCAGTTTCGCCGTCATCGAGAGCACCCTGGCGGGAATGTTCGCGCTGATCGGCCTGGTTCTTGCGATAACCGGGATCTACGGAGTCGTGGCCTATCGAACCCAAATGCGAACCCACGAGATCGGAATACGAATGGCTCTAGGTGCGTCACGCGTGGACGTGCTGAGACTCGTGCTGTTGCAGGGACTATGGCTCACAGGCATTGGGCTGGCGCTGGGACTGGCGTTTGCATTGGGACTGACGCGTGTCATCGCCCGGCTGTTGTACGGAATCGGAGCCAACGATCCAGTCACCGTTGCTACCGTCGTCATGCTCCTGGGAACAATGTCTTTGGTAGCATGCTACCTTCCGGCACATCGAGCGATGCGCCGAAACCCTGTGACTGCGATTCGCGAACTGTAAGCCGCAGTTCGGTCTCGACCCGAATTGCGCGAATTCGGCGTGTGTGCGGCCTCCAATTAATTGGCGAGAAGGGTAACCGGATTTCACAGGCCAGAAACCAATCTCCGCCCGGTGGGTCTTCATTGTGCGTTGACGTGAATAGACCAATGCGCTCATCCAGCGTGCTTTATGGAATGGCATCTGGATCGGTCCTGAAAAACGCCCATGTAGCCGGGAGGAATTCCGGCTTCACGAGAAATCGCCAAAGCACTTATCGAACAGCCGGAAGGAATTCCCAGTTACTACAAGTCCACCCCGGAAGGCGGCGAAAGACTCCTCGCCCAACGCATGGAAGATATCCGCCGAATCCGCACCGGAAAACGGGGCGAAGCATGACCCCATTTGAGCCTCCGAAATTTTCGCAGATCGTGTCAATCGCCGTTGATCAATGCGTGGTAGACTCGCCTCGCGCGGGCCCTCAAAGTCGTTCCGCGTAAATTCTTCCCCCGGAGGATCATCATGGAAGATCGTCCAACTTTTGCCCCCTACATCGTGGTAAGCAACGCCGCCGCGGCAATCGACTTCTACAAGCGCGCCTTTGGCGCAAAGGAATTGGTGCGACATCCCGCTCCCGGAACCGACAAAATAATGCACGCCCACCTAGTCGTTCACGGTGGCAACCTTATGCTGTGCGACGACTTCTCCGGTTCCATGGGCGGAAAATCGGAGACACCGGAGGCACTGGGCGGCTGCCCGGTGACCTTCCACCTTCAAGTTGAGGACGCGGATGGCGCTTGGAAGAAGGCCATGGCTGCCGGGGCGAAGGTGAAAATGCCCCTTGCCGATCAGTTCTGGGGCGACCGGTATGGCCAGTTAACCGATCCTTTTGGCTTCCACTGGTCGATCGGCCAAACCATATCCACGCCAACCCCGTCGGAAGTCGAGGAGCGCGCCAAGGCGGTCTTCGCCCACTAACAGTTCGCATCGGCTGCGGGGTGGGCTAACCGCCCACCCCAGCCGAAACCTCACTGCGCATACTTCACCGAACAGCCATAAGCCCTGGTATACGGCTTGGCCACAGGCTTGCCCGCCATCGCCTCGGTCAGCGCATCCGATACGTAGTTGTTCGCACCGTGTACATCGGATACATCGGTGGTCGGCCGGTCATCAATCGCACCGGAATAGATCAGCTTTCCACTCGGATCAATGACGTACATGTCCGGTGTCGTCTTTGCGTTGTAGAGGCGCCCAAGCGTGCCTCCTGGATCCATCAGAACGGCGGTTGGGTCGGCGTGCACCTGCGAGAGATAAGCATTCTCCTGGCTGGGCGTCACATACCCTTGCTCACCCGGTGCCGATGAGATCACCGTGAACCAGACTACCCCTTTTCCAGTCCACTCCTTTTGCAATGCCTGCATGTTTCCTGATTCATAGTGTTTGCGCGTGTACGGGCACCCCTGGTTGTGCCACTCAAGGACCACGAACTTGCCATGATATTGGCTGAGAGATTCGCTTTGGCCATGAGAATCAGTTGCGGTAAATGCGGGCGCCGGAGCACCCACGCGGGCGGTTTGCGCGGCCACAGAGAATGGGAGTAACGCGGCGGCGAGAGCCGTCCACTGAACGGGACGAAACAGAGACGCCATAAGAGTCAATCTCCTCAGGGGAATTGAGACGATCGAAGCGCTTTCTCTAACTTACTTCAAATTGGACGCTGCCACTGCGCGTAAGGTTGATGCCGCGTGCCCAGGTCCGTTCGCAATGGTGGCGGCCGGGGCAGGGTCTGGGGAAGTTCGCAACCAACCGGCCACCCTTAACCCTACCGCTTGAACCAAGTGCCCAGTCTTCGGCAACTTCCCCACCATCCATCACGATATCCGGCGTCGGCACCTCGAGCAACATCCGCCACAGATCCGGTTTTCCGAGTTGGCCGCCGGCCGAAACTCAGTTCGAAGTTTTGTGACGAACCGGTCTTGACATGGACATACACATGTAGTAGACATTCCTATAAGCGTAGGAGGAACCTGTGTCGACCCCGCGATTGTCGAAGCTTGAATTTCAAATTATGGAGACCCTCTGGGCCAAAGACGAAGCATCGATCCGCGAGATACAGGAGTCGTTCCCGTCCAAACGAAGACCGGCGTACACGACGATTCAGACCACTGTCTATCGCATGGAATCAAAGGGCGTGGCGCGGCGCGTAAAGAAGGTTGGAAACTTTCACGTCTTCGCGGCGTCGGTCAGTCGCGATGCGGCGCAGCGAAGGCTGATCGACGAGTTACTCGGTTTCTTCGGCGGGAGCAGCCAGCCTTTGATGGCGCATCTTGTCGAATCCGGAAAGGTATCGCTGGCGGACATCAAGGAAGCCGAAAAGGTGCTCAAGGAACTCTCAGCCAAGGAGAAACGGTCATGACCATCGTGGAATTTGCGCGCCAAAGCTGGGTCTCGCTCTTGATGAACCACCTGTGGCAATCGACCGCCGTCGTTCTGGCGGCATGGGCGCTGGCGCTGGTGCTGAGAAGAAATCGCGCCGCGGTACGTTATTGGATTTGGATGGTGGCTTCCATCAAATTCCTGGTTCCCTTTTCCCTCTTCGTGGCGATCGGAGAAATTCTTCGCCCTCATACTGCAGCCCCATTTCAGACGACGGCCATTTCCATAGCTGTAACCCAGATGGCACAACCGTTCGAGCCGGCCCAGCAGTCAAGTTCATTGGGGGGTTCGCCAGCGCAAAGCATGCACATCTGGCCGATTCTCCTGGTGGCTCTCTGGGCAGGCGGCGCGTTGCTGATCGTACTGCGGTGGTGGCACAGTTGGCGGCAGATCCGGATCGCTGCGCAAGCGGCGACGCCGTGCGACATTCATGCGACCGTGCCGGTGCTTGTGTCGACCGCGTTGATGGAGCCAGGTATCTTTGGCACGATCCGGCCGGTGCTGCTGCTGCCTGAGGGAATCGCCAGCCGGCTCAAGCCAATCGCAATTAAACGCGATCGTGGAGCACGAGATGTGCCACGTGCAGCGGCGGGACAATCTGACATTCGCCCTGCACATGATTGTCGAGGCGCTGTTCTGGTTTCACCCGCTGGTTTGGTGGGTCGGTACACGGCTCGTGGAAGAACGGGAACGAGCATGCGACGAGTCGGTTCTCGAGCGCGGCAACGAAGCTGAGATCTATGCAGAAAGCATACTCAGTGTCTGCAAGCACTGCGTGGAGTCGCCGCTGCCCTGTGCAGCGGGGGTGAGCGGATCGGATTTGAAGAAGCGTATTGTCCGCATCATGAGCGAAGGAGTTGCGCGACAGTTGGGAATGAGCCGCAGGATTCTGCTCGGCGCCGCGGGCTTCGTAGTAATTGCCTTACCCACAGCGATCGGAATTTTTCACTCGGGTCAGACGGCCGTGTTGGCACGAGCCCAGGAAGCACCAGCCGACATCCCCAAATTCGACGTGGCCTCAATCAAGCCGTTCAAGTCGGGCCAGATGAGAGTCATGATGCACTTCAAGCCTGACGGCATCACGATGGAAGGTGTGACGCCGCAACTGATGCTCACCCAGGCATTCAACGTGGAGGACGATCGCATCCTGGGCGCGCCTTCGTGGGCTAAGAGCGACCGATTCGACATCGAGGCCAAGGTTGCGCCCGAAGACGCGTCCAAGCTCGACAAGCTCAAGCGCGAACAACGCATGGAGATGCTGCAGCCGCTGCTGCAAGATCGATTCAGCCTGAAGTTCCACCATGAGACACGCGAAATGCCGATCTACGTGCTCGAGTTAAGCAAGGGAGGGTCGAAGCTGAAGCCGGCGGAGGCCGAAGGAGCCGACAGCAACGGCGGCCGGAGTATGCCGAGAGTGATGATGAGCCCCGGAAATCTGGAGGCGAAAGGAGCACAGGTCGACATGCTGGCCCATGCTCTATCTGCGCAGTTGGGCAGAACGATCATCGACAAGACGGGACTTACCGGGAACTTCGATTACACGCTGCATTTCACCCCGGAAAACATGCCGCCGCGGATGGGACCCGGGCCTGGACCGGATGGTGGCCACCCCGGCGCGGATGCCCCTCCGCCGCCCGATACCACGGGACCCGATATCTTCACCGCCGTTCAAGAACAGCTTGGACTCAAGCTGGTGCCGGAGAAAGGCCCCGTGGACGTGATCGTGATCGATCACATTGATAAGCCTTCGGAGAATTAACTGTCCACGTTGGGAATTGAAACGGCAGAAGACATTGGAGTCCAGGCCGGCGACACGCGAGAAAACCTTGATGGCGAATCGGCATACGCTTCCGGTCTTTTGCCTGGTTTTGTGCCTTGCGGCACTCTGCTTTCCGGCCTTGGCCTTTGCCACAGAGGTTCGCGGCGTAGTCACCTTCAATGCCCTCGGCGTTCCGGGTGCGACCGTGACGGTCACGCAGGGTGCGAACAGGCAGAGTACAGTGACGGATTTGAGCGGGTTCTACACATTTGACAATCTGTCGGATGGCAAATGGACCATTGAAGTCGCGATGAGTGGCTTTGTGGCCATCCACGCCGACATCACCGTTGCGCACGGTTTGCCGCCGAAGAAATGGGAACTGACCCTGCTGCCCCTCGACAAGTTGCTGGCGATGAGTAAGCAGATTCAGATCACCTCCGCGGCAAAGGTCGGACTCAAGACACCAACTCCGGAGAGGAAGCCAGAGGCACAGCAGTCGTCCATTATTCCCGCGGAGATTCCGAAGCCGGAGCCGCAATCGAGCGAGCAATCCGACGATGGATTTCTCGTCAACGGCAACGTGAACAACGCGGCCACGTCGCAGTATGCACTTGAGCAAGCCTTCGGCAACTGGAGACCTGGAGGAACGGGATTATACAACGGCGGGTTTGCGGCCATTCTCGATAACTCGGCTGTCGATGCGCGGCCGTATTCGCTCAGCGGTCTCGCATCCCCGAAGCCTGCCTATGACCGGATCACCGGAGTGGCCACGGTGGGCGGACCGATGAAGATTCCGCACCTGATGCCCCGCGGCCCGACGTTTTTCCTTGCATATCAGGGTATGCGCAATCACGATGCCGCAACCGAGACGGGGCTGGTGCCGACACAAGCCGAGCGGAGCGGCGACCTGAGCGGTCTGTTGAATGCATTCGGCGCGCCGGTGACGATCTACAATCCCGCAACAGGACTGCCGTTCGCCAACAATATCGTTCCCGTAAACCCGCAGTCGAATGCGCTCTTGCGACTTTATCCGTTGCCAAACCTCTCAGGCAGTTTGCCGTATAACTACCAGATCCCCGTGCTGAACAGCAGCCACCAGGACGTGGTGCAATTGCGGCTGGACAAGACGCTGGGGCGCAGGGACGAAGTTTACGGGAGATTCAATTTGCAAAGTACACGGCAAGGCAACACAAATCTCTTCAGCTTTGTCGACGACACAGCTACTCTCGGAATTAATTCAAGTGTCAACTGGTCGCATCGATTTAGTTCGCGGCTATTTGTTTTCGCCGGTTACAACTTCAGCCGGCTGCGGACGCTGATCCGGCCCGAGTTTGAGAACCGCCAGAATATTTCGGGCGAGGCGGGGATCACGGGCAACGATCAGGACCCGGCCGACTGGGGTCCGCCAGCACTAAACTTTTCGAGTGGATTTGCGGCGCTGAGCGATGCTGAGAGTGCGTTCAATCGCAACCGCACGGACGGATTCTCGATTTCCGCAATGATCAATCGCGGCCGTCATTACATTACTGCAGGCGGCGATTTTCGCAAACAGGAGTACAACGAATATTTTCAGCAAGATCCACGCGGCACCTTCGCGTTTACGGGAGCTGCAACGGCTGGATCAGCGGCCAACGTCGCGAGCACCGGGTCAGACCTTGCGGATTATCTGATCGGCGTGCCGGATACGAGTTCGATTGCATTTGGCAACGCGGACAAGTACCTGCGCCAGCCCGTTTACGATCTCTATTTGACTGACGATTGGCGGGTCAAACCGGACCTCACGATCAACGCCGGCGGGCGCTGGGAGTATGGCGCCCCGATGACCGAGCTTTTCGGACGCCTCGTGAATCTCGATGTGGCGCCAGGATTCACTGCGGTGGCTCCGGTGCTGGGTAGCGATCCTGTTGGGCAGTTGACCGGCCAGCGCTATCCGGCGTCGCTGGTAAGGCCCGACCGTCTGGGCATCGAACCCCGCGTCGGCATCTCGTGGCGCCCGGTTTCCGGATCCACTCTCGTGGTCCGCGCAGGCTACGGCATCTACCACGATACATCGGTCTATCTGAATCCGATGTTGCAAATGGCGCAGCAGGCGCCGCTGTCCAAGAGCCTCAGCGTGCAGAACAGCGCTTCATGCCCTTTGACGCTGGCGAGCGGCTTCGTTCCCTGCGAAGGGATTACACCGGACACCTTCGCGATCGACCCGAACTTCCGCGTGGGCTATGCGCAGACGTGGAATCTCGGCATCCAGCGCGATCTGCCCGGCGCTCTGCAAGCCAACCTCACCTATTTTGGTGTAAAGGGCACACGCGGAGTGCAGGAGTTCCTGCCCAACACCTACCCGATCGGTGCGGCCAATCCGTGCCCATCCTGTCCTTCGGGTTTCGCGTACCGTACCTCGGGCGGAGACTCCACGCGTGAGTCCGGGCAGTTGCAACTGCGGCGCAGGCTGCGCAGCGGCTTTACGGCGACAGCACTGTACACCTATTCCAAGTCACTCGATGACGACTCGTTTCTGGGTGGGGAGGGATATGTGAGTACGTCGCAGCAGAATCAGAATCTAATGCAGATTGCCCCGCCGGTCACCGCGGCCATTGCGCAGAACTGGCGAAATCTTCATGCGGAGCGTGCGCTCTCCACATTTGATCAACGCCATCTGTTGAGCCTGGTGGGGCAATACACGAGCGGCGAGGGTTTGCGTGGAGGGGACCTGATGGGCGGCTGGATGGGACGTTTGCTGAAGGAGTGGACCGTGACCGGGCAGTTGACCTCCGGTTCCGGGTTGCCAGAGACCCCCGTATATCTTGCCGCCGTGCCCGGAGCCGGATACACCGGAACGATTCGGCCCGATCGTACTGGAGCGGCAATCTACGCAGCGAGCAGTGGGCTGCATCTGAACAAGGCGGCCTTTGCACCTCCGGCGACAGGGCAGTGGGGCACAGCGGGGCGTGATTCGATCACCGGGCCCAGGCAGTTCAGCCTGAACAGCTCGCTGGCGCGGACCTTCAGGCCCGGGGGAAAGTTCTTCCTCGATGCACGGATCGACGCAACCAATATACTCAATCATCCCGAGTTCACTAACTGGAACACGACAGTGAACAGCACTCAGTTTGGCCTACCCCTTGCGGCGAACGCGATGCGCAGTTTGCAAACCACGGTGAGGCTGAGATTCTGACCATGCGAAGCCTGCGCCATTTCTTCGTACTTGGCCTTTGCGGGACTCTCGCCTGGGCGCAGGAAATCGGCACGAATAAGACCGCCGATGCTCCGGAGGGGCCGACGTTCTCAGTCAACGTGCAACTGGTCGTTGAGCCGGTGGTTGTGAAGGACAAACACGGGAACTTCATTCCAGGCCTGACCGCAAATGACTTTGAAATAACCGAGAACGGCGTGCCGCAGACGGCGCGGATTTGCGAACGCCAGAATCTCGCCGAGACAGCTAAGCCACTGCCGGCGCTGACGCGGGACAACGAAAACATCACGCTCTACAGGCAACTCTCGCGGACGCAGATCGCACCCGAACCGGCGGGCAGCGAGCGCTATAAGGACCGGCGACTTCTGGCGCTCTATTTCGATATGACGGCGATGCAGCCCGCCGAGCAGCTTAGGGCGCTCTCGGCAGCGCAGCAGTTCATTCGCGCTCAGATGACGACGGCGGATCGAGTCGCGCTTCTTCGATACCAGGGCGGATCGGTCGACATCCTGCAGGACTTCACTTCCGATCGTAATCGGCTGCTGAGCATTCTCGAGACGATGATCGTGGGCGAGGGCCAAGGATCGGCGGAGACTGTCGACGACGCCAGCAGCGCCGATACAGGGGCGGCGTTCGGCCAGGATGACAGCGAATTCAATGTTTTCAACACCGATCGGCAACTGTCTGCGCTCGAGACCGCGGCACGAATTCTCGGCCACCTGAGCGAGAAGAAGTCCCTGATCTATTTCGCCGGCGGACTGCGCCTGAATGGCATCGATAACCAGGCGCAACTTCACGCGACGGTCGATGCGGCCATCAAAGCGGGTGTCTCTTTTTGGCCGATCGATGCGCGAGGGCTCGTGGCGGAGGCTCCCCTGGGCGACGCAACGCAGGGCTCACAGGGCAATGCGGGTATGTACACCGGAAGCGCCGCCCAGGAAACGGCAAGCAACTTCCAGCTCTCGCAGGACACGCTTTTTGCACTCGCCGGCGACACGGGCGGCAAACCACTGTTCGATACAAATGAGCTCACACGCGGAATTGTGCAGGCGCAGCAAGCGATCGAGGACTACTACATCCTCGGCTACTACTCGACAAATACAGCGCAGGATGGAAAGTTCCGGCGAGTGCGAATCTCGCTCAAGCAAGACCTCGAGGCCAAGCTTGATTACCGCCAGGGATACTTCGCGAGTAAGGTTTTCGGCAAGTTCAACGCGGTCGACAAGGAGCGGCAACTGGAGGACGCGCTGATGCTCGAAGATCCAATCACCGATCTGACCGTCGCGATGGAGATTGACTACTTTCAGCTGAATCGCGCGGAGTACTTCGTTCCTATCGTCGTGAAGATTCCCGGTCGCGAGCTGGCATTTGCGAAGCGCGGCGGGGCCGAGCACACAATGATCGACTTTGTGGGAGAGATCAAGGACGTGATCGGCGGCACGACGGTAACCAATCTCCGGGATCATGTAAATATCAAGCTCAGTGATGCCACGGCCGCCGAGCTTGCGCGTCGGCCGATCGAATATGACACGGGCTTCACGCTGCTACCGGGGAAATACACGATCAAGTTTCTGGCGCGCGACGACGAGACGGGACGCATCGGCACCTATCAGACCACGTTCGTTATCCCGAATCTCAACAAAGAGGCGAAGCGCGTGCCGATCAGTTCGGTGGTTCTATCAAGCCAGCGCGTCGATCTCAAGAAAGCAATCTATGACGCTGGAAAGGCGAAGGACCGCGGCAAGGAAGCGGCGGTCAATCCGCTGGTGCAGGGTGGGCAGAAGCTGATTCCCAGCGTGACCCGCGTCTTTCACGCCGGCCGTGAGATGTACGTCTATCTGCAGGCGTATCGGCAGGCGCCTTCCGGCGACAACCGCGCGTTCATCGCGTTCGTGAGCTTGTACTCCGAGGGCAAGAAGGCTTTTGAGACGCCGCCGATCGCTGTCGATCCGAATGCGTCAAGCAGCCTGGGAACCACACCGCTCAGCTTCAGCTTCGATGTCGAGCGTCTCGCGCCCGGCGAATATGAGTGCCAGATAACAGTGCTCGATCCGGCCACGCTAAGAGCATCGTTCTGGCGCGCACCTATCAAGATCGTTGCGCAGTGAGATGCTTCCTTCGGAAGCCTCTATGCACCAATGAAAACTGGGTAACCGGCGGAGCGGATGGCCCGCCGTCCTGCTCAAGCTTAAGAAGCGCGGGATAGAGAGTCCCATAGTTGACAGCTAGCTGATCGCCGTTGATTTGCTCGATCCTCCTGGCAAGTCCATAGCCATGCTGCGGACCCATCATTTCCAATGTCCGGAGCACCATTAGCGACAGCGTACCGAGCCAGACTTCATTCTTGTTCCCATGCTTCCTTTTGGAGTCCCACATATATCAAACTTTTCCTATGGGACTGCAATAGGAACAGTTCGGATAGCGGCTTATTGCGAGCCGTGTCCCTCGCGGCGCGCGAATTCCCATCAGGGAACCTAAAGTTTCCTTCCGCCAGAATCAACAGGTTTCCCAAGAAGTTTCACAGGATAGTAGTCCGGGAGGAATTTGAGAACTTTGCTGGCAAATGCGGCCTTCTCACAATTTTTTGACTTTGTGACGGATTGCTATTGAAGAGTGACGAACGGCTCTCGGTAGGTTTGTGATGACTCGGCGCAGGTACGGAGGAGCGCCGCAAACCATTCAAACAAATAACCTTCCTCACTCCTGCCGGTCTACAAGGTATCCGTTGCGCCTGTCCGGACGCACGGAAAACTTCCCCATCTCACAGAGGAGTGAACTCATGATGCGCACGCGAATCAGCGATCACCGGCAATTTGCCATCCCGGCATTTGCGTTCCTGGGCTTTCTCGCCCTCGCATCAAACGTGCTTGCCAACCCCAACGGCGAGCCAGACATACCGACGATCAGGTCGGCGCCGGAACCGCGCTCTGTTGAACAGGAGATTAAACTCGCCAATGACTACCTCGCGGGCCGCGGGGTGGTGCGAGATTTCAAGCAATCAGCATACTGGTTCGAAAAGGCGGCCAAACAAGGAGATCCCCAGGCGCAAATGCAGATCGGTTACTTCTACGACGCCGGCGTGGGTGTGCCAAAAGACCCGGAACTTGCCGCGCATTGGTATCAACTCGCAGCTTCAGGCGGAGTGGCTGCAGCCAATGTGAATCTCGGCGTCCTCTATTTCTGGGGAATCGGCGTAAAGAAGAATGAGCAACTAGCCATCCAACTCTTCCGCGAAGCTGCAAAGCACAAGAGCGGTCTCGCCGACTGCTACCTTGGCGACGTGTACTATCAGGGGGCCGCGGTTCCCCGCGATGCGGCCGCCGCCGAGCGATGGTATGTAAAGGGTGTTGAACTGCATAACCCGCAGGCGGAATACAATCTGGGTCTGCTTTTTTTCGATCGTCCGGATCACGTGCAGGACCTTCGCAAAGCCGCGACCCTCTTTCGGAAGTCTGCAGAGGCCGGATATGTTCCTGCAATGTACTCCCTGGGGTTGCTTCTGGCCCGGAATCCGGGCCTTTCGAAATCGGCGGACGAGGCGATCACGCTGCTGAATGATTCAGCGAGTGCAGGCACCTGGAAGTCGTCCGTGGTCCTTGGCGTGCTCGCGCGCGATGGCCAAGCGGGCCTTCAAGATAGCGGCGCGGCTTATTACCATTTCCGGGTTGCCATGCTTCAAGGTGGAGAGGATGCGAAGAAACGTCTCGGAAACGACATTCATAAGCTTTCTTCAAGTTTAGGCCCAGAGCGAACGACCGCCCTCGATTCCCAGGCGGAGAACTGGTATCAACAGCACCATATTGTGCTTGAATTCGTCTACAAGACAGGCAAGAATCGGACAGGATTTCCCGATTATGCCCTGACAAACCCCGAAAACGGAACCCACACAATGCAGATGCTCCCCGCGCAGCCGAACTAGTGTTGACAGACCCTCGAACCGGTTCCCTTAGAGGGCTGCGGATGTCGTCTTAGCCTGGGCCCATGTAGACCTCACATTTCTTCCTTTCAATGGATCCCGTCACTTTTTGCGCGCGGGAATTGACAATCGTCTGACAATTCCATGACCCCACGATTCGTGTCGTCGGTGATGAAGGGGACGGAGGCCAGTGTCAATGCCAAATGACTCGCGGCATCACACGGTGCGGGCTGACGCAGCGCGCAGACGGTCGGTCCTTATGCACCCGGTAGTTTTCGTTGCCGCATTTACGCTGCTTGGAACTTTGTTTGCCTTGCAGGAGTGGGTCCATGTCATCGATTCCGGCTTTGACATCCGTGCGGCGATGCTCTTCGAAGCATGGGGATTGCAGTATTTCATGTGGGGCATTACGGCGTGGGTTCTTTGGCGGCGCTTTAGATCGTTCATTCAAAATGCAAGTGTTGTCCAGATGTTGACCATCGTTTTGCCGGTCAGTCTTGTAACTTGCCTGATCGAACAAATGATCTGGGTCATCTTCTTTCCCCACTACTCTAAAAGCCACGCGCCGATGCCCTATTGGTCGCGAGTTGCCTACAACTTCAAGGGTGATCTAACCGAGAGCATGGCCATCTTCTGGGGCGCGTTCTTCTTCTTTCGCGGAACCGGGTATTATCAACAGCTTCGCGAAAAAGAAACTGTAGCCGCTCAGCTTGAAACGCAACTGGCCAATGCGAAGATCGAGGCGTTGCGGATGCAACTGAATCCGCACTTCCTGTTTAACACCATGAACAGCATTTCCAGCCTCATGCGAAGCGACATCGAGGCCGCCGACTCGTTGCTGGAACAATTGAGCAGCTTGCTTCGTATGACTCTCGAGCGAAGGGACGTTCAGCTGATCCCGTTGTACGAAGAAATCGAGTTCACCGAGACCTATCTGGCGATGCAAGATATGCGGTATCTGGGTCGCGTGACGCGGACGCTTTCGGTTGATCCGGAACTGCATGATGCGTTGGTTCCCGCCATGATTCTGCAGCCGATCGTGGAGAACGCATATGCCCATGGGCTCTCGAAGTTGGATCGCGGCGGAACGCTTTCGATTGAGGTGCGCAAGGACGGTGAACGGATGAGAGCCGTGATCATAAATAGCGGCGTGGGCTTGAAAACAGACCTGGAAGAACACTCAAATGGATACGGGGTTGGCTTGGCCAACGTGAAGAACCGATTACGCTTGCACTATGGGGACAACTGCGAGTTTTCAATAATTGAGCTTGATCCAGCGCGGGTGCAGACTTCGATCTCCTTCCCTCTTCAGCTGTCGGCGGAGTTCGTCGAAAGCCTCACAAGGTTTGGTGACTGATGATACATGCTGTAGTAGCAGACGACGAAGTTCTGGCGCGTCAGAAATTGCGCCAGTTGCTGCGCGACGACCGCGATGTCGAGATCGTCGGCGAATCGGCGACCGCCCTGGAGACCATCGAGTTGGTCCAGGCGGCTATGCCGGAGCTATTGTTTCTCGACATCCAGATGCCGGGGATGGACGGTTTCGATGTGATGGGAGCTTTGTCAAGCCAGACGGAAACGCCGCCGCCCCACGTCATCTTTACGACGGCGTATGACCAATATGCCGTGCGCGCGTTCGAAGTGCATGCTGTGGATTATCTCCTGAAGCCCTTTACGCACGAGAGGCTCCGCGCTGCCATTCAACGAGTGCGCGAGCAGTCCCAGTTCCGAGAACAAGCGCCGACCTCAGCGAATGGCGGCGGACCGGCTGCCGGCGTTTACACAAATCGCATCATCTTCAAATCGCGTGGCCGCATCCTTTTTCTTCCGGTCTCAGACATTCGCTGGATCGGCGCCGAGGGCAATTACGTCCGTCTTTGCACTGCAACCGAGTCTCATCTTCTGCGGGAAACGATGGCCCGTTTGGAAGAAAGATTGGATCCTCGGGAATTTCTGCGCGTGCATCGCTCCTTCATCGTAAATCTGCAATATGTGAAGGAAGTACGGAGGGAAGCCAACGGCGATTCCGTGGTGATCCTGGACAAAGGCAATAAGGTAGCTCTAGGTCGCAGTTATCGCTCTCTGCTGAACGATCAGCTTCATCATTTGTAGATTTCCCGTTTTTTGGAAGATTCGCTGATTCGCCATCGATCGAAGTGGCATCCGCCTGGTGGGCCTCGTAGTTGATTTCAGATTCTCAGCATTCCAACCCATAATCTTGGAATCCGGAGAGCGGATCGCGAAGCTACGCAACTTGGATGCCAAGTAAGAAGATGTCCATTCCGATACTGCTGGAACAGCGCGGCTGGAACCGCTTTTCGCACTTCACTTAGCGAATTCCCAGAAATTTATGTGTCTGAAGACTCAGTCGCCAAGCCGGGTGATCGAGACAATAACGCAACGCGAGATCCGTGTTTTCTGCGCGAAGCGGGCCGTCCATCGGCTGCAGGAAGAAATGGCGGAATTGAAGATCCTCGAACTGGTGAGGTTCAGCCCCAGGTTGCGGGTACACGAGCTTCAATTCATCTCCTCGTTGTTGCACTAAAACCGATCCCGCTTTGGGGCTCACACAAATCCAATCGATCCCATCCGGAGCCGGCAGAGTTCCATTGGTCTCAACTGCTACTTCGAAATCACGCGAGTGCAACGCCTCGATCAGTTGAGGATCGAGCTGCAGAATCGGTTCGCCACCAGTACAAACCACAAATTTTCTGCCCTTCGAAGATCGCTCACGCCATTGCCGATCAATCACATCAGCGAGAGCATGTGCGGAATCGTATTTCCCCCCCTCAGACCCGTCAGTGCCAAGGAAGTCGGTATCGCAAAACTTACAAATGGCATTTATCCGGTCGATTTCCCGGCCGTTCCATAGATTGCAGCCTGCGAAACGGCAGAACACCGCGGGTCTTCCACTTTGGGCACCTTCGCCTTGAAGCGTGTAGAAAATCTCTTTGACTGAGTAGGTCATGATGAGGACTGACCGATCTCCTGGTACTTCAATGGATCTGGAATTCCATTCTCGCGGAACCCCTTCTGCCGGAGAAGGCAAGAATCACATCCGCCGCACGGCTCACCGCTTTCTCCGGGGTCATAACAGCTACTCGTAATGCTATAGTCCACTCCGAGGTCAATGCCGCGTTGAATGATTTGTGCCTTCGAAAGCGTAATCAACGGGGTGTGAATCTTAAGGTGCTGATGACCCTCCACCCCCGCTTTCGTTGCCAGATTAGCCAAGCGTTCAAAGGCTTCAATGAACTCCGGACGACAGTCCGGATAGCCGCTGTAGTCCAGGGCGTTCACGCCGATAAAGATGTCGTTGCATCCAATCACTTCGGCCCACCCCAATGCAAGTGACAGAAAGATCGTGTTGCGCGCCGGCACGTATGTTGCGGGAATCCCATGCGACATCTCATCCAATCCACGCCCTTTCGGCACTGGGAAGTCATCAGTAAGTGCGGATCCTCCAAAGGCCCGGAGATCGATATTCAAAATCTTATGCTGGCTTGCGCCCAGTGTTTCTGCCACCTTCTTGGCTGCGTGAAGTTCCCAGCTATGGCGTTGGCCATAAGAAAACGAAAGAGCGTGTATGTCGTATCCCTGGCTCCGGGCAATGGCCAACACCGTAGCCGAATCGAGTCCTCCGCTTAGAAGTACGACCGCTTTATCCGATTTGGAACTCATATACCGCCATTCTTTTGGGACCCATTAGACGTCCAGCTTGATTCAATGGGAACGCGGATCATCGCGAATCGGTTCAAGTCACTTAATTTTCCGCGAGACAACCTTAATACTCGTGCCATCTTGCTTTATTTTATTCTGGGGGCAGTTTGATCGCTTAGCCGCGATCGATTACGTCGTCCTGATCCGGCCACGCGTTGGCCGGTTTCATGCGGCGATCTGATTGACTCAGCGCCCAGTCTTCGGCAGTTTCCCCACCGCGTCCAGCACAATCCCGGGCGTCAGCACCTCGGGAAGCATCTGCGGACTGCTCTGCCCCGGCGTGTAAAGCGCATACGCTGGCACCCCGCTCCGTCCCAGTTCCGTGAGCGCCTGAGTGATCGCATCGTCATGCTGCGTCCAGTCTGCGCGCAGCAGCGCCACATTCGCATCCGCAAAGGCTTTCTGCACCTCGGGCCGCGACAGCGCTACCCGCTCATTCACCTGGCAACTCAGGCACCAGCTTGCCGTGAAGTCCACAAACACCGGACGACCTTGCGCTTGGAACCGACTCACGGCATCCGTCGACCACGGCTCCCAGTTCCCGTGCGTCTGCGGTCCGGCCTGACTTTGTGGTGCAGCCTTCAGTTCGCCTGGGGCCAGCACACTGACCGCCACCACCGCCAGCACAATCAGCACCGCTACAGTCGTGGCCCATCGCTTTGCCGGCCAGCGCCCCAGGAACCACCCAGCAATCGCCAGCAGCAGGAAGCTGCAGAGCAGCAACCCCAGCAGCGCCGCACCATAAGCCTGCGCCAGCAC
The DNA here is from genome assembly GCA_963800145.1 of uncultured Acidobacteriaceae bacterium. GTDB lineage: Bacteria > Acidobacteriota > Terriglobia > Terriglobales > Acidobacteriaceae > Telmatobacter. Next base: position 3,386,569 of record CAWCZX010000003.1, read on the forward strand.
CCACGCCAGCCAGATGACGGTGATGAAAATGGGCACGGAAATCGCCTGCTTCAGCACCTCCATCCACACGCCGGGCCGCGGCAGCAGACGCGTCCATGCAGGTTGCAGCGTCAGGGCCACGTAGGGCGCGGCCAAGCCTAGCGCCAATGCGGTAAACACCCCAAATGTGACCACTGCCGGCTGACCTAGCGCATAGCCGACCGCCGCTCCCATGAAGGGTGCGGTGCAAGGCGTAGCCACCACCACCGCCAGCACACCAGTGAAGAAACTGCCTGTATATCCCTGTTTTGCAGCCAGCGAACCGCCTGCGCTGGTGAGGGTCAATCCAATTTCAAATTGCCCGGCCAGCGATAGCCCTAGAAGAAACAGCAGTCCCGCCATCAACTCCAAGAACACCGGCGACTGAAACTGGAATCCCCAGCCTACGCTCGACCCTGCAGCGCGCAATCCCAGCAGCGCGGCAACCAGGGCCCAAAACGAAACCAGAATGCCCATGGCATACACGAGGCCATGCACGCGCAATTTGTGACGCTCTTCGCTGCCCGACCGTACCAGCGCCAGCCCCTTCAGGAACAGCACCGGAAACACGCAGGGCATCAGGTTCAGCAGGAGACCGCCCAGAAAGGCCAACGCCGTGGTTCGCGCAAACTTTGCCCATGAAATCGCCGGAGCACCGGCCGCGACCGTCCCCGGCAGCGCGGTCACCTCATACGCCCTTCCGCCCGAAAGCTCCACAACCCCCTTCAAATGCGGGGGATTTGTAGTGAGGTTTGCATCCTTCTTCAACTCGAGCACAAGCCCCTTAGCCGTCGCAGAAACCCTCTGCGGCGCAGGATTGTCGAGAATGTCCTGCTCTTCTGGAAAGAAAGATGCCTTCGACTCCCGCTGCCCGGTTTCGACGCCCAATCTAAAACCTGTAGGAGTCGGCTGAAACACGGCGCGGTCATTCCCCGGCAGCGGCTTGGGCAGTTGGCTCAAGAATCGCTGGAAGAGCGGAGGTACAGTCACGCTCTGATCAGCGAGCCCCTTCTGCACAGTCCGGGTCAACTCCAGCTCGGCTTTTCCCGGGATGCAAACCTCGCGGCAAACCAGCCAGTCGACCTTCGCGTGCAGCACCGCAGGACCCGGCTTGGCGCTCTCCGCCACATGAAACGTGAACGGGAACAGGACCTCATCTTCATACCCGAAATCCATCAGAGGCCCAAGAGGCACCCGCTTCGGCGCAGGAAACTGGAGTGGGCCCGCCGTGATTCCGTCCGGCAGAGTCCAATGAAGATGCGGCGGCTCTCCCGCATCCCCGGGGTTCTGCCAGTAGACGTGCCACCCTGGCTCCAGCTTGAAGTAAAGCCCTGCCTGATTCAGCGCATCATTGCTGTAAAGGTTGTTGGCCGGCACCATGAGTTCCACACGCAAGTGCGCAGCATCGGCCGAGCTCGACGCCGCCCGGGCAGGCAAGCCCGCACCAAGCAGGACATACAATGCGGCGACTAAACGTGTAACGCGCGTGGTGTGCAAGGTAGCTCTTTTGTTCGACACTTCTATGGAGACTTCGGTCGCTCAAAATTAGTTACAACCGCTGGTAAGCCAAAGTCGAGTCAACGGTACCCGCGATGTGCAAAATCAATGATCCCCGGTCAGACGGGAGTGCTCGCGAAAGATGCAGTCGTTCTGCACGCACTTGACACCGGCCGCGCGCGCACGGGCAACTGCCTCCTCGTGAATCACGCCATCCTGCAACCATAAATAGGAAACACCCAGCCGGATCACGTCATCCACAATCGCCGGAACATTGTTCGAAGCGCGAAAAACATCCACAAGGTCGATTCCCGCGCCGGTCTTCTCTTGTGAAGCCGCCTGAGCCGCATCGAGGTCTGGAAAGGACTTCATCCCGAGCACCTCGCTCAGCGCCGGGTTCACCGGTAGAACGCGATATCCATTCTCAGCCAGGTACCGCCCGATGTGATGGCTCGCGCGCCAGGTTTTGTCGCTCATGCCCACCACCGCAATCGTGCGCGCGGTCCGCAGCATTTCATTGATCACCGCCGGATCGTTGCCCAAGTCTCCGGCGCCAGGATGGTTGTTCATGATTCCCTCGTCACTTTTTCCTCAACCGGAACCCCGAGCCCTGAACACTGACCTCTGTTTCTTGTTCCCTATTCCAAATCATCATCCGGCGCCGCTGCCACCGCTGTACCTCGCCGCTTGGCCAGTAGATACCCGCGCAAAAATGGCTCAAGATACCCATCCAGAACCTTGTCCACATCACCTACTTCCACCTTGGTGCGATGATCTTTTGCGATCCGGTAAGGTTGTAGAACATAAGACCGTATCTGCGAACCGAAGTTGATCTCCAGCTTCGAGTCTTCGACCTTTTTGCTCACCGCGCGCTTCTTTTCCAACTCGTATTCATACAGTCGCGACCGCAACATCTTCATCGCCTTTTCGCGATTCTTGTGCTGTGAGCGCTCATTCTGGCATTGCACCACGATGCCCGTGGGCAAGTGCGTCATGCGGACCGCCGAGTCGGTCGTATTCACGTGCTGGCCGCCCTTGCCGCCGGAGCGGTACGTATCGATGCGCAGGTCTTCCAGTTTCAAATCCACATGAATTGTCTCGTCGATCTCCGGCGAAACATACACCGACGCAAACGACGTGTGCCGTCGCTTGGCCGAGTCGAAGGGCGAGATGCGCACCAGCCGATGCACACCGCTTTCCCCCGCCAGCAGCCCGAAGGCATACTCGCCCATGATGGTGAAGGTGGCGGATTTGATGCCCGCTTCTTCGCCGTCCTGGTAGTCGTTCATTTCTGTTTTGAAACCTTGCTGCTCGGCCCAGCGCAGGTACATGCGCAGCAGCATCTCCGCCCAGTCCTGGCTCTCGGTGCCACCCGCACCCGGGTGCACTGTCACGATGGCGTTGAGCGGGTCAGCCTCGCCGTTGAGCATGGTGCGCGCTTCCAGTTCCTCGGCAAACACAGCCAGGGCCTTGATGTCCCTTTCCAGTTCGGCCAGCACATCCTCGCCCTCGCGCGCCAATTCAAAGTAGGCCTCGACGTCGCTCGTGCGGCGCACCAGTTCCTCATCGTCGGCCACCATCGCCTCAAGGCGTTTGCGGTCGCGCATCAGCGGTTTGCTGGCGTTGGGGTCGTTCCACATAGCCGGGTCGCCCAGCTTCTTTTCTATGTCGGCGAGTTCCCTGCGAATCCGAGCAGGGTCAAAGATACTCCCGCAGGTCGCGGACTTGGTCGCGCACGGGAGCGTAAGCGAATTCGAGATCGTTCAATGACATGCTTTGCTCTTAAGACCTGGCTTTGCCATGAATTTTGAGGCGGAGACTCGTCCGGGCGGACCAGCCCACCAACCCTATAGCAAGTATGGCACAGAGCCACCCAAACATGTCGCCGTGGTCGGCATAGAAGGTCACGTCGTCTCGAAAACCATATTCAGCCGGAAGCGCATCCGTCTGGTGCCGCGGTATGCTCTGCCGGACTCGCCCGTAGGGATCAATCGACGCCGTAACGCCGTTATTGGTATCCCGCAACAGCCAGCGGCGATTCTCGATAGCCCTCATCCGCGCCATGTTCAGATGCTGCCAGGGAGCGCTCGTGTCCCCGTACCAGCCGTCGTCGCTGATATTCACCAGCACCTCGGCGCCCAGCCGCGAAAATTGCCGCACTTCGTCAGCAAAGACCGCTTCGTAGCAGATGAATATCCCATAGCGATGCCCATTGAGCCGGAAAACTTCGCGCTCTTCGCCACGATCGAACGCCGATACTCTTCCCGTCAGCTTGCGTGCAAAAAACAGCAGCTTCTGGAACGGGACATACTCCCCGAAAGGAACCAGGTGAATCTTGTCGTAGCGTCCGATCCGCGCGCCGTCCGCTCCCACCACCAGTGCGGAGTTGTATTCGCGCCACGCCTGATTCTCTGCGGAGTAATCCATGCCAATGTTTCCGACGACCAGCGGCGCTTGCATCTCACGAGCGATGCTCACCAGCGCGTGCTGAAACCGCGGCTCATCCTCCTCGAACGGCGCCGGCGATTCCGGCCAGACTACGAGATCGGGATGTGTCGCATAGGGCGGACAAATGACTTCCCCGCTCGCAGCGCCAGTTTGCGGAATCCCCGCGATATAGCTCTTGCATTGTTCACCGGCCAGTTTGGCAAATTCGGCCATATGCTGATCCCATTCGCCGGGTCCCGCCCAAAGACCTACGCCCCCCACATCGAGGTTCGGTTGGATCAACACAGCAGTTGCGCTTGGAGCTAGCCGGGGTGGCTGCACTAAAATCCCCCCCGCCCCCACTGCAAGCAATACCGCACCTGAAATGCCCGAAACCATTCGCTTCCGGGCGCTGCGGAGCATCAACCCACCGGCAATCAGCGCATTCACAGCGACCAGGACAAAGCTAATCCCATACACGCCTGTCCATGGCGCAAGCTGGTTTACCAGCGCGTTGTCGACCTGGGAGTAGCCCAGTTGATCCCACGGCACAGAGGTGATCCGCGCCGCTGCAAGTTCGAGCGCGGCCCACAGAATCGGGGCCGTCACCAAGGCAATCCGTGTGCTTCCCGTCGCCCGCCGCACCAGCATCACGCCCAGGCCAAACAATCCGAAATAGAGCCCCAGCACGAGGCTGAATCCGATCAGCAGCAATGTCGGGGCCAACGGCGGCATATCGCCATACCGCATCATCGTGTCGCGGATCCAATAGCAGTTGCCGCAGTACCACAGCACCCCGCAGATATAGGCCAGCAGGAATCCGTGACGCAATGCGCGGGGGCGATCCACGCTCTCTCGCGACAAAAGCGCCCAAAGCAATGGAACCAGAGCAAACCATGCAAAAACGCTGCGCCATGGCGGCATCGGCCCGGCAAGCGGAAACGGCAACTCGAGCAGCCCGGCTGAAAATCCCGCTGCCGCCCACAACTTCCACGAATAGCGCTGCATACAGGGCCGAGTCTAAAGCATTCGCTGCGGGCACGTCTTCACGGCGTAATTCTCCCGCCCTTCCCCATTGACGAAAAGGACGCAGAGCGGCCTGGAGCAGCTGCATCTTTAAGGGTCGAGGTGATTTTCCCCTTCCGCATTCAAGAAAATGGCAGAAAACCAGCTACAATCGGATGCATGATCCTGGCTATTCTAGGTATTCGGCTGCTGGAAGTGATGTTTTTCACCGGCCTCGTTGGGTCAGCCGTCGTCGTCGTCATCAGCTTTATTGAAGACGGTAAAGAGCTGTTTGGCGACGAATAATCGCCCGTTTCTCCGAGCGCTGGCCACCTCCGATTTTCATTGACTATCAATTGATTCGGAACTAGACTCAGCCCAGGGCGGACGGGAATTTCGTTCGTTGAAAGATTCGAACGGCTGGCAATGGCGCCGGCACACTTGCGATGGCATCGACTCGAACGACCATAGCCCCACCTTCCGACCGCGTACGGCTTATCGTGGCATCCTCCGTGATGCTCACGTTCATCTCCTTTTGGCGCGCGGCAGCCATTGTCCTCAATGATCTTGGGTCCTCGGCGTTCTATGCCGGCGGCATCGCCGAACAGGCAGTCGGTGCCGCTGCCCCCTGGTTCATTCTCGGCATCATGCTGTTCAGTTTCGCGGTGCGCGCCGTCTACGTCGAAAGCTGTTCGATGTTCACCCGCGGCGGCGTCTATCGCGTAGTGAAAGAGGCCCTTGGCGGCACATTCGCCAAGTTAAGCGTCTCGGCCCTGATGTTCGACTATATCCTCACGGGACCCATCTCAGGCGTCTCGGCAGGCCAATATATTACCGGTGCGATGAACGAGCTTTTGACGGTTGCAGCCCAGAGTCACTGGCTCCCGCCGGCTCTGATGGATGCACACAACAATCCCTTCCAATTCAATATGAATTCCACCTCCGCGGTCTTCGCGGCTGCGGTGACAATTTACTACTGGTGGGAAAACGTCAAGGGCATCGAGGAGTCCAGCGACAAGGCTTTGCGCGTCATGCAGATTACCACCGTGATGGTAATCATCCTGTTCCTTTGGGGAAGTTACTCGGTATTCATGACCGGTGTGCATCTTCCTCCGCCACCCACCCCGGCAAACCTCAAATTCAGCGACGACGCTTTAGGTTTCCTCAAGCACACGGGATTGCCCATTTTTGGCCTGTTCGGCATTATCATGGCATTCGGCCATTCCATCCTTGCCATGAGCGGCGAGGAGAGCCTTGCTCAGGTCAACCGTGAAATCGAACACCCCAAGCTGAAAAATCTAAAGCGCGCGGCCATCGTCATTGCCATCTATAGCCTCCTTTTTACAGGCGGCGCCACGCTGCTGGCCTCCATGCTGATACCTACATGGCAGCGCACCCACATCTATCAAGACAACCTGATCGCCGGTCTGGCCATGTATATGGTCGGCCCCATGTTCTGGCGCATTGCCTTCCGCATCTTTGTGGTGATTGTTGGGTTCCTGATCCTCTCCGGCGCCATCAATACTTCCATCATCGGGTCTACCGGCGTTCTCATGCGGGTTGCCGAGGACGGCGTTCTAACTGATTGGTTCCGCAAACCTCACCCGCGCTTCGGCACCAGCCATCGCATCGTAAACCTTGTCTTCGGCCTGCAGATGTTCACCATCCTGGTGACCCGGGGCAATGTCATCACCCTCGGCGAGGCCTATGCTTTTGGCGTAATTTGGTCGTTCACGTTCAACAGCCTTGCGATGCTGGTTCTGCGCTGGAAGTACCACGGCGAGCGCGGATGGAAAGTTCCCCCAAATCTTCGCATCGGAAATCGTGAGATCCCTCTGGGGTTGATCTCTGTCTTCCTGGTGCTTCTCGCGACGGCTGTCGTCAATCTCTTCACCAAGTCCGTCGCCACAGTCAGCGGCATCACGTTCGCCGCCGCCTTTTTCATTATTTTCAGCATCTCCGAGCGTCAGAATCTGCGCAAGCATGCCCTCACTGCTCGCCAGATGAAGGACCACTTCCAACTCGAGCATCAGGACACCATCAGCCGGGAGTCGGTGGCCATTCGTCCCGGCGCGATCATGGTCACAATGCATGACGCGGCCAATCCGGTCGCGCTTAAATGGGTACTGGCCCGGACCAAGACTGAAGATCGCGACGTGGTGGTTATCAGTGTTCGGATGATGGGCGCCGGTGGCCCCGAATACCTGAGCGCCGAGCAGCAGAGTTTTAGTGAACACGAACAGATGCTCTTCACCAAGGCTGTCTCAGTGGCGGAGAGCTTCGGCAAAAAAGTTTCGCTTCTCGTGGTTCCGGCCGGTGACGTATTTGCGGCTCTGGCCCAAGGTGCAAACTCACTGGAGGTGGATTCAGTCGTCTCCGGACTATCCAGTTCCATGACTGCCGAGGACCAGGCTTTCCATCTCGGACAGGCCTGGGAAGCTTTGCCCGAGCCCAAGCGACAATTCAACTTCTTTGTCATCAGTCCGAGTGGCGAGACCAAGGTGTTTTACATTGGCCCCCACGCCCCTGCATTGAGCCCGGACGACGTTCAATTGGTGCACCGCCTATGGCTGAACATGCGCCGCGATCCATCTGTACAGGACCTGCACCACAGCGACATCATCACCTACGCACTCACGCGGCTTGCCGGCCAGTATGCCCGCGAGAAGGTCGAGATTCTGCGTGATCTGCGTAACTTTCGCTCCGCTGAGGCTCCCAGCCCACGCATAGGGGGTCAGGACGCATCCGTCGGATCCACATCCATTCATCCAACTGACCAATCTTCACAACCCGCCAAGCCTCCTCGCGCTCTCTAATGTCGACTTGCCAGGTTCCGCAGCTATCTAAGACGAACGAGTTCGTTGCGATGGGGAGTTACTAGGTAAAACTTATTCAAACGTATTAGCCAAATCATAGTCACCCGCGCTCGCGGGGAGTGGTTACTCTTGTCCGTCATCCGTTACCTTCAGGTAATACTCGTGGTTTTTTGTTTGTAAATGAGTTTGTTGTTGCGTATCGTGTTGCAATGACAGGGTGGACGCCTGTCGGAAGCGTGCTGCATGAACACCACGGTCCACATAGAAGAACGTCCAAGGAGGAACAGTGGGAGTTTCAGAAATACTGGCACAGATCGATCGCGAGATTGCCCAACTGAAACAGGCGCGGGCGCTCCTGGCTGGAACCAATGCAAAGAGTTCAAAGAAGGCTGCGGCCCCGGCAGCTAAAAAGGTCATTAGGAAAAAGAGGAATCTTACCCCGGAAGGGCGGAAGCGGATTGCAGAGGCCGTCAAGCGGCGTTGGGCAGAACAGAAAAAGGCGGCCGCTTCAAAGTAAGTGGCGCCTGGCAATTAAGAAGGGCTGGCCAAAAGCCAGCCCTTCCTGTCGGTAGCTCTCGAAGTCGCTCTTTCATCAAATAGTTTGCCCGGGATTCCATCGCACCACTTCTACACCTTTGTCGACCAGGGCGGCCAGTTCCTCCGGCGTGCCCTTCAGCGGCGGAAAAGTGCCGAAGTGTATAGGCAGAACTGTCTTTGCCGAGAGCAGCCGCGTGGCCAGTGCAGCCTCCTTTGGCCCCATTGTGTAATGGCCCCCAATCGGCAGCATGGCAAATTCCGGATGATATAACTCCGCAATCAACTTCATGTCTCCAAAGACGGTCGTATCTCCGGCGTGATACAAGACGGGGCCGTCCGTAATGCTCAGTACAAACCCTGTCGCCACTCCGACATAATGCGATCCTTGCTCGTCCTGTGCGGCGGCCGAGTGCTTCGCCTCCACCATCGTTGCCGCCACATCCTCCAACTGCACTGTGCCGCCAATATTCATCCCGATCGTGTTTGCCACTCCCTTTTCTCCGACATAGGCCGCTAACTCATAGATGGCCACGACCGTCGAGCCATGTTTCGTTGCTACTGGGACGGCGTCCGACATATGGTCCCCATGCCCGTGAGTCAGCAAAACATATTGAATCTTCGCCGGTAACTCGAAGCCCTTCGGATACTTTGGATTTTGCGCGATGAACGGGTCAATCAGAACATTGGTTCCACGCGCAGTTTGAACCAGGACGGTTGCATGTCCCAACCACGTGATGCGCGTTCCCTTCAAGGAAGTCATATTCCCTCCATGAGTATTCTAGCTTTTGGGGAAGATTCGGCCATCTCGCGCTTAGCGCGTGATGATGACCTCGGAGACGCTGTCTTTCGCCAGGAACTGCTTGAACCCCGACCAACGCGAAAACAGTGTTTGAATGCTGCGATTCGTGAAGGCCCGCTTGATGGGAAAGGGCTGCGCCAGTTGCATCTCGACACTGTCCCCCTCCGTAATATGAAATCGGCAGTAAGCCGTCTCTTCTCCCTGCGAGCGGGTATGGAAAAAAGCGAGAACCTGTCCACCTGGGTTCATCGATGCGAACAAACGATCCACCACGGGCGCGACGAATGGCTCAGGCAGGTAATCCAATGTCGTCCACAAGAGAACCACGTCATAAGTGCGCCCGGAAAGCTCGAGAGTCTGGTCGAGATAACCCTCGATGTTCCAAATCGGGCTTTCATCTTCATCAATGCCGGTCTGCCAGTTACCCGTTGCAGCTTCGGTCACCGGGTCAGCCATAAAGATGCTGTGCCCGAGACTCGTCAGGTAATTGATATTGGTGGGCGAGGTGCCGCCCGCGTCGATGACCCTGAGACCGGGTTCCGCCTGCAGACGCTTGCGCAGTGCAGACCATCCACCTGAGTGTCGAGGGATCTTCGGTCCAAACCCCTGACCGGAGGTGGAGGCATTGTTATCGAGTTTCTTGTCAAACCAACCGCGAAGCACCCTGAAGTCTCCCCAATAGCTTGGCACGAGGCCAGCAGATTGCAGCGTGAAATGATCGCAAAAGTAACATTGCGACAAGTCGAGTGCCGCATCGCCGCGCGGAGTTTCGCGCTCACAAACGCCACGGCATCGTTTCAACTCGTCTGTTTCCGCTCCGCTCCCGCCCCAGAGAATCCTCGTACGCGTTAATCGCCGGAACTTTCCCCGACTCTTGCACCTTGTGTCAGGTCGACCTTGCCGCGAAAAATTGCATTGTCCTCCACAGCCAGGCGAAGAGCCCTCACATCGCCCTCCACGTTACTGCCGGCGCGCAGTTCCACGCGACCCGTCGCCACGATGTTGCCCTTGACATGGCCAAGGATCAAAACCTCTTTCGCTGTGAGGTCGGCGGCAACGTTCGCATCGGGCCCGATCGTCAGCCGCCCTTCGGCAAGGCTGATTGTCCCTTCCACCTGCCCGTCGATAATCAAGTCTTCACTGCCCTTCAGTTCGCCGCGAATCACGACCGTCTTGCCAATCCGAGCAGAACCATTCTCCGTTGCCATGCAATTTCCTTCCGAGGCATTCATTTGAGCATTTTCAGGGAACACAAAGTGCCGGCCGATGGCAGCACCGGCGCCTATGCGAATGCCACCGGTTCATCGTTTTGCGCTCTGACGTTGCGATTCCCGAAAATGCCTAGGCCCTGCCCGAACTATACGCAACCAGACCCGTTAACTTCAATTCCAGAATCCAGAGTGAGTTCAAAGCGTCTAATAGCTGCATGAGACCAAGCGAAACAGCATGGACAGCGAATGGCCGATAGACGATCGCTCGTGCGCAGCGTTTTCTCTCTTCTGCTTCTGACGCCGATAGCTGCGGCTGCGCAGGCGCAGGCTGCAGATTCACCCGAAATCGCCACCGTCGAGCGCGCCTTGGCTCTCGAGGTTAACGCGGCCAAGGATACGCAGCATCCCATGCGTTACCGATTCCAGAAGTCAAGCCCCCGGTTCAGCTCTACGAAGGAGATATACGAAACCAAGGATGGCGGTGTAGCGCTCCTGCTTGAGACCAATGGCCGGCCTTTGAGTCCGGCAGACGAGCAAAAGGAACAGGCTCGTCTCCAAACCCTGCTCAGCGATCCAAGCCGGCAACGCCATCGGAAGCAGAGCGAGGACCAGGACGCCGCACGCGCCATCAAAGTGCTCAGTGCTTTTCCCCGCGCATTCTTTTTCAAGTTTGTCGGCGATGAGGTCGGGCCGTCAGGAAAACTGGAGAAATTCAGCTTCTGGCCCAATCCTGGTTTCAATCCTCCTGACCTGGAAACACAGATCCTCACTGCCATGACCGGCGAAATCTGGGTCGATGCCGCCCAGGAGCACATCGTCCGCCTGGAGGGCCGGTTGCAGCAGGACGTGGATTTTGGCTGGGGAATTCTCGGGCGAGTGAACAAGGGAGGGTGGATCCTTATCGAACAGGCCCAGGTGGTCAACGGCCGCTGGCGGATCGTGCACCTCAAGATGGTGATGAGCGGCCGTGTGCTCTTTAAGACCAGGAGTTTTGACACGGAGGAACAGGAAACTCAGTTCGAGCCGCTCCCGGTCGATCTCAGTTACATGCAGGCCATCCAGATGATGCGTGCCGGTCCCACCGATTCCGGCAAGGCCAGCCGATAGAACCGATCGACCCACAAACGAAGAACGGCCCCACCCATCGCGAGTGGAGCCGCCTCGTACTGCCAGAAGCCTACTTCACCTTGGCAAACACAATCACCAGGGTGAACAGGGTGAGTGACTCAATGAGAGCCAGGCCGAGCACCAGGAAGGTAAAGATGCCAGCGCGCGCACCGGGGTTGCGGGCCAGCGCTTCAACCGCGGAACCGACGGCCTTGCCCTGACCGAGACCGCACAAGCCGGCCGCGAGTCCCATACCGATTCCGGCGCCAATCGGCACCAGACTGACTACTCCCGAGCCGCCGTCTGCGAAGGCTGGGATGGCGAAGCAAAGAGCCGCCAGCGCCATAAATACATATTGAAGCTTCTGCATATTTCTCCATCTTCCCTTTGAATTGGCTGCCAGTGGGTGGTTGAAGCTCACCGTGCTGGCCTCCTCACGCTTGCAGCCATCCGTTGGTCCGAAGCGGAAGCACTCTCCGGCGGAATCCTTTTTCTCAACTCGGCGAAAACGCAGCGGCTAGTGATCGTGCGCCGTCGCCAGTGAAAGATAAATCATGGTCAGGAGCATGAAAACGAAAGCCTGAATGATCGAGACCGCAAAATGCAGTCCCAGAAAGATGGTAGGAATGGCGATCGGAATCAGCGAGAAGAAGACCAGCGTTACCAAGTCGCTCGCCAGCATATTGGCATAGAGTCGTATGGTGAGTGAAAGCACGCGGGCCAGATGTGACACAACCTCAATCGGCAAAATCAGCCAGGACATCCACCACACCGGTCCCGCAAAGTGCTTGATATACCCGACCGGCCCCTGCGTCCGGATCCCGTGGTAGTTGTAGTAAAGGAATGTCAGCACAGCGAGTCCCAGCGGAACCACGGGCTGGCTGGTAGGCGTGACCACACCGGGGATCAGGCCCAGAAAATTATTCAGCAGGACGAACAAGGCAATGCAGGTCAGAAAAGCCTGGAAACGCTCGTATCCGTGGCCAATAATCTGCTCCCCCTGGCCGCCGATAAACTCGTGGATCATCTCGGCCATCTGCTGGGGCGCCTTCGGCTTCTCAACCGACAACGACAGCCGAACCACGATGAAGAACGCGATCAGACCTGCGACCACCAGGATTTCCAGCGCGGTGGTATCGTTGATGGCCGTGGCCGGATTGGCAGGCAAGCCCACGGCATGCATCGCAGAAGCCACGATGCCGCCGAACAACTGATTCAAAAAGCGGGTAATTGCAAGAGAATCCTGCATCTATGCTTTAGTCTTTCTGTCTCCGGGCCGGATTCAACGCTCTCGTCACTGAGCTTCGTCAGTCGCGGAGCAACCGGATCACTTCCCAGCCCACCGCCAATGCCGCCAGACCGAGGCCGCACAGCAGCGCCACTACCGATCCCTGGAAACACTTCAGGCTACCATAGATCACCCCTGCAAAAATGGTGAGCCTGAGCACAAAGAAAAGCACCACGGCGGCGGCGCTCGTAGGAGTTCGCTGGTTGTCGAGCCTCGCGTTCACCACCTTGACCAGGTGCCGCCACTCAAGAATGCTCGCGGCTGAAATGAGCGTGCCCGTGAGCAGCATGGCACCATTGCGCCAATTGGAGCCAATCAGCACCGCGGCCGATGAAAAGACGCCCAGAATCAGCGTATTCCGCAAGGCTCGCTGCAGCATTGCTTGCAGGGCCTCATCGGTAAGATCAACGATTGGGTGGGTCTCCGGACTCGTCATTTCAGGTTGGAAGTTTCCTTTTCGGAACCGTTTCCGGATACGGAGCGCTTCTCGGCATCGAATGCCTGGCGGATCACGAAAACCATTCCGGAGATGCTTCCAAAAATGATCCCGACAATCGAAATCCACGATTGGTGGAAATGACCGTCTGCCCATGCCCCCGCACCCCAGCCGATCAGTGTCGCAGACGGCAGAACGAGCGCGATCTGCAGCAACTTTTCAGCCTGCACCAGGTTATTCACTCCCGCGGCAAGCTTGGTTTGAGGCTTGGGATCCGGGATGGGGTCGCTGAACGGCATCGAAGCTCATCTCAAGCATACAGCGTCGTCGAACCAGCGGGTATACTTCACTTTGGGCTGGCCTGAGCCCACAATCGGAAGGAAACGAGAGTGTTTGATTCGGAGTTTGAGCGCGGTCTGTTTGACCTGCGCAGAGAAAAGCTTGCAGAGATCGAAAAGCTGGGACAGGCGGCCTATCCCAACCAGTTCCCCGCCTCGCATACTATTGCGGCCATTCGCGACAAATGGGGCGAATCGACCGCTGAGGCCCTCGAGAGCGATCGTGTCACGGTGGCCGTTGCCGGCCGCATCATGGCTATCCGCGCCCAAGGTAAAGCCGGCTTTGCCACGCTGCAACAGGGCGGCGAGCGCCTGCAGATCTATGTCCGCCTCGATACACTCGGAGAGCAGGGTTTTGCGCTTTATAAATTGCTCGATCTCGGCGACCATATCGGCGTCTCGGGCTATCTCTTTCGCACACACACGGGCGAATTGACGGTTCGTGTTGAGCGGCTGACTTTCCTTTCCAAGGCCATGCTCGCCCTGCCGGAGAAGTTCCATGGCCTCGCTGACGTGGAACTGCGCTATCGGCAGCGCTACGTCGATCTCTTCGCCAATCTTGACAGCCGCGCGGTGTTCGTGAAGCGCGCCAAAGTGCTGCGGGCGCTACGCCAGTTCTTCGATGAGCGCGAGTATCTTGAAGTGGAAACCCCGATGATGCAGCAGATCGCCGGGGGCGCGGCCGCGCGGCCTTTCAGGACCCACCACAATGCGCTTGACCTTGATCTCTTCCTCCGCATCGCGCCGGAGCTTTACCTGAAACGACTGGTCGTCGGCGGCCTCGATCGCGTCTATGAGATCAATCGCAACTTCCGCAATGAAGGCGTGAGCACCCAACACAATCCTGAATTCACCATGCTCGAGTTTTACCAGGCCTACGCCAACTACTACGACATGATGCAAATTACCGAGGAGCTGATGGCGTTTGTAGCGCGCGAGGTGAATGGAAGCACCGTGACCGAGTTCGATGGGCACACCATCGACCTCGCCAAGTGGCGCCGCCTCACTATGCGCGAAGCCATCCGCGAGTTCTGGCCTGAAGAGGCCGGCGCAAAACCTGCACTCACGTCCTTCGAGGCGCCGCAGGTGCTTCAGGCGCGCCTGCACGCAGCCATGGGCTCGCTGGAAAAGATTGCCGGACAAACCACGCGAATTTCCCCAGAGCGTTTGTCAGAGTTGAAGACCCTCCACGGCGCGATCACTGCCGTCTACTACGACTCCATGAAGGGCGCCCCGATTGGCAAGTCGGTTTACAACCTGTTTGAAGCGGTTGTTGAGCCTTTTCTCATTCAACCCACGATCATCTACGACTACCCTGTCGAAGTCTCGCCCCTCTCCAAGGCCAAGCCTGACGACCCGGCACACGTTGAGCGTTTCGAGTTCTTCGCTGGCGGATTCGAGTTGGGCAATGCCTTCAGCGAGCTCAACGATCCAGTAGAACAGCACAAGCGTTTCGAGCAGCAGATCTCGGAGCGCGATCGCGGTGACCTTGAAGCCCACCAGATGGACGAGGACTACGTGCGGGCGCTGGCCTACGGATTGCCCCCGACCGGCGGCGAGGGCATTGGCATCGACCGCCTCACCATGCTCCTGACCGGCTCAAAATCCATTCGCGACGTGATTCTATTTCCGCTGATGCGGAAAGAGCAGGGGGCAGGGGGCAGGGATCAGGGATCAGAAGCCAAGGAACAGGCATCAGGGAAAAGGGATCAGACCTCGAAGAGCTAGGATCAAGGGTTGCATCCCTAACTCCGCCAACTCCGCGAACCGCGCTAACTCCGCCAGCACCGCTTGAGGCCTTGAATCACGTTGAAAATTCTATTCGTCGGCGACATCTTCGGCAGCGCAGGGCGCAGAATTGTGCACGAGCACATCGGCCACTTATGCGAAGCGCATAACGTGGAGTTGCTCATCATGAATGTCGAAAATGCCGCGGGGGGATTCGGCGTTACCCCTCAGATAGCGGATGACCTCTTCAATCTGGGCGCAGACGTGATGACCACCGGCAATCATGTTTGGGACAAGCGCGAGTTGATTGACTATCTGAGTTCTGTTCCGCCGGAGAGCCAGGCACGCGCGCGCCGCGTGCTCCGCCCCGCCAACCTCTACCCGGGCCTCCCCGGCTACGGCGTCTTTCAGGGCACAACGGAGAGCGGCGTGGACTATGCGGTCATCGACCTCATGGGCCGCGTCTTCATGAGCGGAACTAATGACCCCTTCCATGCCGCCGACGATCTTCTGGCGGCCATCACTGCCAAAGTCATCCTCGTGGATTTCCACGCCGAAGCCACGAGCGAGAAAGTGGCCATGGGCTGGTACCTCGATGGCCGGGTGACAGCGGTGCTCGGCACCCACACCCACGTTCCTACCGCCGATGAGCGTCTCCTGTTGAATGGGACGGCGTACCAGACCGACGTCGGCATGAGCGGTCCCTACGACAGCGTCATTGGCGTCGAAAGGGACCTGGTTCTGCACCGATTCCTGACTGGCATGCCCGGCAAGTTTGAGGCAGCCAAGGGCAATCCCAAAATCTGTGCCACCCTCGTCACCTGCGATTCGTCAACCGGCCGAGCCACCGCTATTGAGCGCATCATGCTCGGCGAGTAAGCTGCTTTGCCCTAATTCTCGGCGTCCTGCGGTACAGGCCGGGTCTTCAGCTCCGGCGCACCCTGCGGGACCCGCTTCTCCGCGAACATCGGCGCAGGAAAATGCTTTGCGCTGATCAATTTACCCTTCTGCGTGAACGTCATCGTCCATTCCATCGGCTTCGGTTTGGCCGCGATGTCGGCAAATTGAATCACTTCACCACCCGCAGCCTGTACGTCCATCACGGCCGTCAAGGCAGGCGCTGGACCGTCAGTGTCCAATTCCTTGGTGGGATTCGGAACCTGGGGGTGCGCCCCCGCCAGGGCGGCGTAGCAAAGCCCGTTTCCAAGCCAGTTTGAAGAGGTTCCGTCCGGCTCTTCGCCGCGGATGTGGTTGAACGCCGAAATGGTCAGCGCGTTGATCGGCGCTGGAGAGAAGAGCGAATAGCCTCTGCGAAGAATCGGGATAATCCGAACCCGGCCTTCGCCGTCTCGCGGAATCGAGGCCGTAAACATCGTGACATCGCCCACGCCATTATTCCGCGTGTACTGCAGGAAGAGATGGTTCGGCAGCGCCGGACATACCACCTGCTGATAGCTCCACTTACCTTCTGCAAACGCGAAGCCATCCGCTCCCGCATGCTCCGCAACCGAAGATTCCGCATCCGCCGCCGTGTTGCGGTCTTTCTCAGTCATTTGGGCGGCAGTTCGAAATTCAACCGAAAGCGCTGCCTCCCGATTTGACACGTCGGTCGAAAAGGGTGCGGGAGAAACCGCAGGAGGCACCAACCTGCTTTTGCCGTGGCGCACTGGCGCTGCGTCTACCGCCGACTGCGCCGCAATAGAGACGCCGAGTGCCGCAGAAACAACGGCTGTCACCAGGATGAGGAAGTGGCCAAATCGCACCATGCTGCCATCAGACTACCATTTTGGACTGTCTGGATTTGCACTGTCCGGAATCGCAACGCGCAAAAAGGGCAGCCTTGACAGGCTGCCCTGAATGGCTTTCCCAGAAATTAGAAATCGGAGCAGCGAGTCTGATTCAACTTGCCGCCCGGAATCAATTACCCCGCTGGCTATCCTGCCGTGTGATGGGCAGCGGCGGGTTTATGATGCACCGGAGCCGCTTTCTTCTTCTCCGGCTGGATGAATCCATCGCGAAGAACGATCTGCACGGAAGGGGGCGTATTGCCGTTAGCCGGAATCTGGGTGAAGCTGTCGTAAGTGCCGTCCAGTTCGGCCGCTGGCTGCAAGCCAAACTCGAATCCCACAGCCGGAACTTCCTTGTCTTCCAGTGGCTTCTTCATGTTCACGATGAAGTCCGGAGTCTTGGAATCCTTCGCATCCTGGGTTACTGCGACCTTGATCACCGTTGCGTTGGCTTCGATCACAACTCCAGGAACCGGTGTCAGCTTGTCCTTCAGCAGCGCCCACAGCTTGTCCGCATCTTCCTTGCTTCCCAGGGCAAGCACCGTTTCCTTGTCGGCCAGCGCCAGGGTATTCAAATCCGGCGTCGATGCGAGCAAATCGTGAATCTGCTCTGCCGGACTCTTCGCAGGGGCGATTTGATAAGTCGACGGAGGAAATGTCGTCGTCTGGGCTTGTGCCTTGATGTCGTTCAGTCCGTCCAAGCTGCCGTGGAACTTTTTGTAGTAATACTCCAGCTTGGGCTCGATCTGGGCCTTGTAGGCGGGAGGAGCAAAGTTCCAAACCCGCGCATAATACCAGATCGCCTTCGGCAGATCCTTCACGGCAGGCCTCGTATAAACGTCCGCGAGCTGCAGCATATCCACCAGCCCTGCCGACTTGGACTGATCCTCGCTCATCAGGTTCAGCGAAGCCGTGTATTCGTCGATTGCACCCTTGTAATCCTCCTTGACCACGGCGTCGTCCAGGGCAATTGCCGAATGAAACAGAGGATAAGTTGCGGCCGTCTGCTTCTTCCACTCGTCGTCGGAAACGCCGGCCGGCTTGGGAACCGCCAGACCCTTTTTACCCAATGCCGCTGCATCATCGCACGGCTGTGGATCCGACGCTTTTCCTGTCGCGTTGACTGATTTGGCGCACTGACTCTTTTTAATGAAGACCGAAATATAGATGGCCTTCATCGCGTTCGGATCGACCTGGAGCAGCCGGCTGGCCGCGCTCAGTGTCTTGTCCGGATCGCGCAACTGCTGATATGTGTCCACCAGCATGTCCAGGACAGCCTGCTTGACTACGCTCTGCGGGTAGGTCTGTAGAAAGCTTTCGAGCGCCGATGCCTTGGCAGCCGGATCGCTCTGCGTGATTGCCATTTGATAGGCATTGAACTCGGCAGGATCCTTGATTTGAATCGTGCCCGACTCCTGCGCGCGCAGTGTGGGCGGGATCACGAGGCTCAAGCTCGCCAGCGCCATCACACTTGCTAAGACAATCTTCTTCATTCAGTGCTCCTGGGAATTGCCAAAATGGAAGTCAAATACTAATGCACCCGCACTCGGAATGTACAACCGTTCTGCCTTGTCAGTTGAGCACCATGGTCCCCTGAAGAACGTTACCACGGTGTCCAATGCGGTGTTGGATGGATTATAGAAAGCTCTGCCCTTTGTGACAAGCGAAGTTGTTGACCAAAAACACGATCTGACCATGGATTGCCGAAAGCCCCGTCGGTCATCCCCAAAACACACCTGTACTTCGTGCTAATTGCGCTGCGGTTTTCCCCTGAATCGACAGTGTTTCGGCTGAAGGGTCCCATGCCCCCGGTGCACAACCTTACGCGTTAGACACCGATAATGCAAAAAGTGTTTCCTTGCTAATTCAGTGAGATGCATTATTGCAGTAATCGAACAAGTTCTACCTGCTCGGCGAGGAATGCATCGTGGCCATGTGCGCTCGTCATCTCCCGGTAGTCCGCATTCACGCCTGCCGAGCGAATCGCACACGCAAAATCCTTGACCGAATCCGCTGGAAACAGCCAGTCCGAGCTGATGCCTACAAAGCTGAGCCGCGCCCTGATCCGCCCGAACGCCTCCTGTGGCGAAGCACACCCGTTCAGCGGGTTCCAGATGTCCATGGTGCGCAGGATGGCCAGATACGCATTGGCGTCAAATCGATCGATAAATCGCCGGCCCTGGTGATCCAAATATCCGGCAATGTCGAATCGGCCGCCAATCAGGCCGCCGCCGTTGGGGTCCAATGCCCAGGGATCCTCCCCGTTGCGGTTGGGATTCCGGCCAAAACGCTCCTCAAACAGCGGCGCGGATTTGTAGCTCAACATCCCAATCTGGCGCGCCAGAGCCAACCCTTGCCGCGGCGGCTTCTGCGGCAGGTAGTTGCCCCCCGCCCAGTCTGGATCGTTCTGAATGGCCTGTCGTTGCAGATGATTGAGTGCCAGCCCCATGGCCGACAAGGGCGCCACGGCAATGATTAGCCCTCGTTCCACCCGTTCGGGGTCGTGAATCGCCCATTCCAAGGCTTGCATGCCCCCGATCGAGCCGCCCAAAACCAAACGCAGCCGCCGGATGCCTAACGAATCCAGCAGCTGCGCCTGTGCCTTTACATTGTCTCGAATTGAAATCAGGGGGAAATCGGGACCATACGGCTGCCCGGTCTCCGGGTTCACTGATCCAGGCCCCGTCGAGCCATAACAGGAACCCAGCATGTTGATACAGATCACAAAATCATGGTCAAGCGATAATACGGCGCCGGGGCCAAAAACCTCGGGCCACCACGACCCGACCAGCGCCGAACCCGAAAGCGCGTGACAAACCAGCACCGCGTTGTCCCGGGCCGCGTTCAGCCGCCCATACACCGCGTAGTGCAGTGTTGGATTGGCCAGCGTGCGCCCGCTCTCCAGCAACAGGCGCCGGTCAAGCACGAAATCACCCTCGTACGTCGGTTCCAGCACCCGCGTTGCTGCCGGACTCGCGCCAGCCCCGGATTGGCCCTCGGTCATAACACTCATTGTGCAGCAATACCCGCTGTCTCTGCCTTCCCTATTGAGGCATGGCCGTTCGCGCTCTCAATTGCGCGGTCTAGATCGGCAATGATGTCGCGGACATCCTCGATACCCACCGAGAGCCGCACCATCTCCGGCGTAACCCCCGTTCCGGCCTGTTCCTCCACCGAAAGCTGCTGGTGTGTCGTCGACGCGGGGTGAATCACCAATGACTTGGCATCGCCAATGTTCGCCACCAGCGAGAAAAGCTCCAGCGAATCAATCAGCTTCTTCCCCGCCTCGTATCCGCCCTTGATGCCAAATGTCACCAGCGCCCCCTGCCCGGTGGGCAAGTACTTCTGGGCCCGCGCCGCATAGCGGCTCGATTTCAGCCCCGGGTAATTCACCCACTCCACGCCGGGATGTCCTTCCAGGTGCCGGGCCACCGCCAGTGCATTCTGCGAGTGCCGCTCCATGCGCAGGTGCAGCGTCTCAATTCCCTGCAGCAGCAGAAACGCATTGAACGGCGACAGAGCTGCTCCGGTATCCCGCAGCCCCTGCACACGCGCCTTCAGGATGAACGCCAGCGGTCCAAATGCCTGGGTATAGGAGAGCCCGTGATACGACGGATCCGGCTCAGTGAATTCCTTGAACCGCCCCGAAGCTGCCCAGTCGAATTTGCCCGCATCCACAATCACGCCGCCGATGGTCGTTCCGTGGCCGCCCAGAAACTTGGTCGCCGAATTGACCACGATATCCGCGCCCCACTCGATGGGCCGCACCAGCGCAGGCGACGCCGAGGTATTGTCAATGATCAGCGGCAACCCGTTCTCATGGGCAATGCCCGCCATTTTTTCGATATCCACTACGTCCAGTTTCGGATTGCCCAAAGTCTCTGCGTACACCGCCCGGGTCTTCCCGTTGATCGCCGCGCGCAACCCGTCAAAATCGTCCGCATCCACAAACCGCACCGCAATCCCCAGCCGCGGCAGCGTGTAGTGGAACAAGTTGTACGTGCCGCCATACAGCGAGGTCGTCGAAACAATCTCGTCTCCGCCCGCCGCCAGCGTAGTCACCGTCAGCGTCTCGGCCGCCTGCCCCGAAGCGGTCGCCAGCCCGGCCACGCCGCCTTCCAGCGCTGCCACTCGCTTCTCAAACACATCCGTGGTCGGATTCATGATGCGCGTGTAGATGTTGCCGAATTCCTTCAGTGCGAAGAGCCTCCCGGCATGGTCGGCATCCTGAAAAAGGTAGGAGGTTGTCTGGTAGATCGGCACGGCACGCGCGCCCGTGGCTGGGTCAGGCGTTTGGCCGGCGTGCACGGCAAGGGTGGCAAACTCGCGCTGCTTGGGTTCGGACATGGTCGACTCCTTCGGGATTCTGGTTATTGAGCTCTCATCGTTACTTGAGTGGATCCTGCCGATCCTCGCTACACACTGTCTCCGTTGCAAGGGCGGAAGCACACACTCTCAGAAAACTGAAACGGCCCGCATCCTCTTCAGGACCGGGCCGTTGACTTCAAGATCGGTTGCGCCTAGCGCATTCGCCGCTCCAGAGACCCACAGGCAGGTCCGCATGGCATACACATGCACATGGCCATGACCTCAATCCCGTGTTTCCCAAAGTTCGGCATACAAGGCAGTATCGTTGCAATCCATATCCCCTGTCAAATGAACTCACATAACCCCACTGCAGCATTGTCGACACCGAGTCTTTGACCCCTGACCACTGATCACCGTTCACTGCTCTTCCGCCTTCCACACGTACGCCCCCGGCTGCGGCAGACCGATATGGGCCAGCACCCGACACACAAACTGCCGTGCCATCTCGTCGGAATCGACAGGCTTGTTATAGAAGGCCGGAATGACCGGAAAGATTGTCGCCCCCGCCTCTGCCGCCAGTGTCATATTCCGCAGATGAATGCGGTTGAACGGCGTCTCCCGCACGCAAAGCAGCAGCGGCCGCCTCTCCTTCAGAGTTACATCGGCTGCCCGCGCAATCAGCGAGTCAGCCAACCCCAACGCGATTGCCGCCAGCGTTCCCATTGAGCACGGGAGCACAATCATTCCGTTCGAAGGATGGCTCCCGCTCGCAATCGCGGCCCCGATATCTGCATCGGAGCACTCCACAATCTTCTTCGGTTTAGCGCCCAGCAGCTTCTCCAATAACCCGTTGCGTCCCGAGACGCCCAGTTCCTCTGCTATCACCCGCAGAGAATTCTCAGAGGCCACAAAATGCACCCGCCCCACGCGCTCATCCCTCTCCAGCGAATGCAATAGTTCGCGACCAAACACCACCCCTGATGCGCCCGTGATTGCTACGGTAAGGGTCATGGTTCCGTATTTGCCGCTGGTCATTGAATCTCCGCTGTCGTTCCTTCGTCCTTCTTGCCTTCGTTCCATTCCCGCATCATGCGCGCATATTCCTCGGAGTGACCATACTGCTGCAGACGCTTCATCTCTTTGAAAGCCTCCGCGCGCTCTCCCGCATTCCACAGTATCCGGAACAGCATGATCGATGACATCTCCGATTCCGGAGACAACTTGACCGCTACCCGACCGTGCTCAATCGCCTCCCGGTGCTGCCCGCAGCGCGACAGGATCCATCCCATGTAGCTGTGCAGGATCGAGGCCCCGGGAAACTCGTCGACCATTTGCTTCAGCACGCGAGAGGCCTCGGCTCGCTGATCCCGTGCGTCCAAATCGATGGCCTCGCGAATGGTTCCCAGTACCCGTTCGGCGGCTTCGTCCGGAATCTGGTTCATCCCTGCCTAGTCTCCCAGTACCCGGCGGAAAATCGCGTCTACATTCCCCAACTGCCGAGAATAATCAAATGTCCGCGCCAGCTTCTCCGGGCTCAGCAGCTTTGCAATCGCCGGGTCGCACCCAACTTCCTCGCGAAATACCAGGTCCTCTTTCCACGCCCTCATGGCATGCGACTGCACCAGCCGGTACGCATCCTCTCGCAGCATTCCCGCCTCAGCCAGATCCAGCAACAACTGCCCGCTGAAGATCAACCCGCCTGTGCTTTCCAGGTTCTTCTTCATCCGCTCGGGATACACCAGAAGCCGGTCAATCAGGTCGGCCGTCTTCGCCAGCAGGTAATCCGCAAGGATGGTTGAGTCGGGAAAAATCACCCGCTCCACCGAAGAATGCGAAATATCCCGCTCATGCCACAGCGCGACATTTTCAAACGCCGCCTGGGCATTCCCGCGCAGCACCCGCGCCAGCCCGCTGATCTGTTCGCTGGTGATGGGATTCTTCTTGTGCGGCATGGCGGATGAGCCCTTTTGTTTCTCTGAAAAATATTCCTGCGCCTCCCGCACCTCGGTCCGCTGCAAATGCCGAATCTCGACTGCAATCTTGTCCAGTGTGCTGCCCAATATCGCCAACGTCGAAATATATGCCGCGTGCCGATCGCGCTGGATCACCTGCGTCGCCACTGGCGCAGGCTTCAGCCCCAAGAGCGCGCAGATGCGCTCTTCATGCTCGGGCTTAAGATGCCCAAACGTTCCCACTGCGCCGGAAAGCTTGCCCACGCGCATGTCTTCCGCCGCCGCATCAAACCTGGTGAGATTGCGCTTCATCTCCGCGTACCAGTTCAACAGCTTCAGCCCAAACGTGGTCGGCTCCGCATGGATCCCGTGCGTCCGCCCGATCGTCGGCGTGTTTTTGAACTCCAGAGCCCGCCGCTTCAGCACCCCCAGCAGCGACTCCAGCCCCTCGCGAATCAGTGTGGATGCTTCTTTGACTTGCAGCGCCTGCGCCGTATCGACAACGTCATTCGACGTCAATCCATAATGCAGCCACCGCGACCGATCGCCGAAGCCCTGTGCGTTGAGACTCTCCGCCACTGCCGTGGTGAAGGCAATTACATCGTGCTTAACTTCCGCCTCAATTTCGTGGATGCGCGCGACGTTGAAGGTGGCCCTGGTCTCGATCACCTGCGCCGCCTCGACGGGAATAATACCGTCCTCGGCCAGCACAGCGGAGGCCGCCGCTTCCACGCGGAGCCAGCAGCGATACTTGTTCTCTTCAGTCCAGATCTGGCCCATCTCCCGGCGTGTGTAGCGGTCGATCAAGCGCGCGCTCCCGGCTCAGGCCATCTTGATGCACCCATGCCAACTTTTGATTGTACGAGGAAAAACTGCTCAGGAATGAGCAATCCCAAATCGCTTGTGCAACTCGTCGTAAAGCAGCCCGCGCCCCGGCTTGTACGGCTGAAACCACTCGCCATCAATCACAAGCTGCGGCACCGCCCGCTTCCCCACATGCCTTATCAGTTCAGCCGAAGCAGCAACGTCAACATCCACGTTAATCTCGGTGTACTCGATGCCGTGCGAGTCGAGAAACTGCTTTGCCGCCCGGCAATCCCGGCACCAGGCAGCTGTATAAACTTGCACTTTCATACATCCATTTTACTGTGCCCGCGCTGCTAGTATCGATTGCGATGACCGCCGAAGAAATCAAAAGTTTGCTCCGACTCGAGCCTCACCCCATCGAGGGCGGCTCGTTCCGCCGCACCTACACTTCGCCGGGAACCGTTGATCTCCCACGCGGCGAGCGACCTCAAGGCACGGCAATTTACTACCTGCTCGAGCCCGGCACCTTCTCAGAGATGCACGTCCTCTCCTCCGACGAAATCTTCCATTTTTACCTGGGCGACCCGGTCGAGATGCTGCAACTCCACCCCTCCGGGCGCTCCGCGCTTTTCACTCTTGGATCGGATTTACAGGCAGGGCAACATGTCCAACTCGTCGTCCCCGCCGGCGTCTGGCAAGGCACCCGCCTCATCGGAAACGGCCAGATGGCCCTCCTCGGATGCACCGTCACTCCGGGGTTTGATTTTGCGGATTACCGCAGCGGCAGTTACGCCCAGCTATTCGAAAAGTGGCCAACGCAGGCCGACCGCATCCGCGCGCTCACCAGAAGTTGACAGATCGGGGATAGCAGATCGAAGGGAGCAGGCAGAGACGCTTGCGAATCCCGGCTGAGGTGAGTCTATCCGCAGCCTGTTCAACTCCTGCCCTCACGTTCTGCGCCGCTCGCGGAAGAAACTCCGCAGCAACTCCGCCGACTCCTCCCCCAGAATTCCCTGCCCCACGTCCATCAGGTGATTCAGTTGGGGATGATTCAGCACCGAAAGCACCGATCCCGCTGCGCCCGCTTTGGGATCCGGCGAAGCAAAAACCAGCCGGTCAAGCCGCGCATGAATCATCGACCCGGCGCACATTGCGCAAGGTTCCAGCGTGACATAGAGAGTGCAGCCGTTCAGTCGATAATTTCCCAGTTTTGTCGCGGCGGCGCGCAAAGCCACGATCTCCGCATGCGCCGTCGGATCGTTGTCGCGCAGCACGCGGTTCTGTCCTCGTGCAATCAATTCCCCATTCAGGACCACGACAGCGCCGATCGGCACCTCGCCGGACTCTCCGCACAGCCGCGCCTCGTCGAGAGCTGCCTGCATCGCTTTCACATCGGAGATCATGCTTCCGATCTTAAACTCCCGGGGTCCCCGCAGACGGGTCTCAGCCTGTTGCGTGGCTGGTCGGGGTCCCGGCAGACAGGTCTTCGTCTGTGGGGTGACCTTCCGGCTCCTGTTGGGTCATGCAGTGCAGCGTGCCCAGGCCCCACACAAGGTCTACTCCGTGGATCCCAATCACCTCCCGACCCGGAAAAACCTCTGCCAGAATATTCAGCGCCACGCGGTCGTTGGGATCGTGAAACGTGGGCATCAGCACTACGCCATTCGCGATATAGAAATTCGCATAGCTCGCGGGCAGCCTCTGCCCGCGAAATATCACTGGCCTCGGCAGCGGCAGCTCCACCACCGTAAACTGCTTCCCTTCCAATGTGCGCGCGGCCTTCAGGCGCTGCAGATTCTCCTTGAGCGGCGCGTGGTTCGGGTCCCGCTCATCCGGCTCGACAGCCGTCACTATGGTCTCCGGCCCGACAAAGCGAGTGATGTCGTCCACGTGTCCGTGTGTGTCGTCGCCAGCCACACCGCAGCCCAGCCAGATGACCTTGTCGATTCCCAGAAAATCATGAAAGACCGACTCCATCTGCGTGCGTTCCACGCCCGGATTGCGCTGTTGCACCTCACTGAGCAGGCACTCCTCGGTCGTCAGCAGAATCCCCTGTCCGTTCGTGTCGATCGAGCCACCTTCCAGCACAATCCGTCTTGCCTCGCCATCCACATCAACTGCAGGTTCCCAGGTTGGAAATCCCAGCAGCTCCGCCACGCGTCCCGGCAACTGGTCGTCCAGCCGCCAGTCGTCATACTTGGCCCAGCCATTAAAGCGCCAGTTCGTGATGCCCACTTCGCCCCGGCTGTTGCGAATAAAGATCGGCCCCGAGTCGCGCGTCCACCCGCGGTCCATAGGCCACGCATGAAAACTGACATGGTCCAGATTTGCGCCCGCCCGCTTGAGTATGCTCCGCACCCGCTGTTCTGTCTTCGCATCCTCGACAACGAGATGCACCCGTTCGCGCGCAGCCAGCAGCCGCACGATCTCCGCATAAAGCCACGGGATCGCTTGAAATTTTCCCGGCCAGTCTTCGGGATTGTGCGGCCACGCGAGCCACGTCGCCTGGTGCGCTTCCCACTCAGCCGGCATGCGGTAACCCAGTTCGTGCGGAGTTCCTGGCGCAACACGATCAGCCATCGCTATTTGGGTTCTCCATCCGTTGACCACGAGTTCACTGGATCGAGAAAGCGCTGCGTAATCGGCGCATATGCATCGATGCGGCGGTCGCGCAAAAACGGCCAGTTGCGACGCGTATCTTCAAGTAGCGCCAGGTCAACCTCGCCCAGCACAATCTCTTCGGCATTGTGCGAGGCTTTGGCCAGCACGCGGCCAAACGGATCAGCCAGAAAGCTGCCGCCCCAGAACTCCAGCCCCGGGCCCTCCGCGCGGTTGCCGAGAATATCGCCTCGCTCGTGCCCCACGCGGTTCACCGCCGCCACATAAACGCCGTTGGCAATCGCGTGAGCGCGCTGCACCGTCTGCCATGCGTCATATTGCGCCGCGCCGAACTCGTCCTTCTCCGCCGGATGCCAGCCGATCGCAGTGGGATAAAACAGCACCTCCGCCCCCTGCAATGCCGTCAACCGTGCGCCTTCGGGATACCACTGGTCCCAGCACACCAGCGTGCCCACGCGGCCAAACGCCGTGTCCACCGCCTTGAACCCAAGATCGCCCGGCGCAAAATAGAACTTCTCGTAGTACAGCGGGTCATCTGGAATATGCATCTTGCGATACACGCTCGCAATCGTCCCATCTACGTTCAGCGTCACCGCCGTGTTGTGATAGAGCCCCGGCGCCCGGCGCTCAAACAGCGAAGCGATCACCACCACGCGCGCTTCGCGGGCCACTTCGCCCAGCCGTGTCGTCGAGGGCCCCGGTATCGCTTCTGCCAGGTCGAAAAGCCTTATGTCTTCCCTCTGGCAAAAGTACTGTGCGCGAAACAGCTCGGGCAGGCACACGACGTTGGCGCCAAGCCGTGCCGCCTCTCGCACGTGTCGCACCGCCGACGCAAGATTGGCCTCGGGATCGGGCCCCATCCGCATCTGCACCAGGCCCAGGTTGTATTTGCGCGCATTCGTTGTCATTGATTCGCCGGTTCTCCTTACGCGGCAAGGCCAACCCCGCGGTGCGGAATTGGCCTCCGGTTTCTCTCTAAGTTGGGCCGTCAGTCTTCGTCGAGAATCAGAACGGCAGCCGCGATCGTAGTGGTCCACAGCCCGCGCTTATCGCCCACGGCTGACTGCGTCACGTTGCTGGTACGCACGATCTTGTTGGAGATGCGATAGATCTCTTTCTTCTCGTCCCAACTCTTGTCGGGGTCAAATTCTACATCCAGCGTCGTGGCCAGCATCTCGGCGGCCAGTTCCTCGGCATATTCGCCTGCCTGGTCTTCCGTCTCGCCAAAGCTGTGATGCTCGCTGAGGTAGCCATAGGTGTCGCGGTCGGCGGGAATGGCGACGCCGATGCTGGCAACCACCAGCCGATGCGGCTCACGCGTCGAGTTTTCCGCAATCACCGCAAATACCACTTCGCCATGATTCAGGTATTTGAGCCCTTCCTTGCGCGGAATCATTTTGCACTGCGGTGGAAAGATCGAAGAGACGCGCACCAGGTTCTGCGATGCAATTCCTGCATCCCGAAGGGCCAGCTCAAAGGAGGTCAAACGCTCCTTATGTTTGCCTACACCTTTGGTGAAAAACAGCTTCTTCGGGACCATGCTTTTTCCCAATTTCTATGTACCCTCCATAAGGTTGACGATCGTGGTTTTCGTTAAACGTTCCCGCATGAGTTTATCGCATCTGGCCCGTTGACAACAGGATGGTTTCGCATTTCATCGGAACTTCATAGAGAAGCATCTTTCCGCATAAGCGTACTTCAACGATCGAATCGTCCCGGATACGGCTCCCCAGCCGCGGAAAATACACAAAAAGGTCAACATAGTCGTTGACGATTCCCGCAGTGCTGCCCACGCGAATCCAGCCATCTTGCAACTAGCAATTTTCTACCGCAATTTGCCCGCAACCTTTTCCTATGCTCCGCGTTTAAGCAGTCATGAACTGGAAGCTGTCCGTCGGATTCGCCTCCCTCGCAGCCGGGCTCACCTGCGGACTTGCACACGCACAGGACCCCGTAGCGCCGCCACCAACCGATCCCACGCAATCGGCCTACAACTCCCCTGCGCCCGATGGGCCGCCAATCCTCTCCCCAGTCCCTCTGGAGTGGACACCCCCGGCGGTCGAGCGCCTCAGTGCCCTTGCGGTCGTTAAGGAAAATTTCACACTCGATCGAAACCTGCTCTCCCTCGCCGCAGGACTCGTGCCCGACTCCGAACCGGAAGATCGCCAGGTGATTCGCAAACTCGAGGGCGTGAGCGTCCACCTGATGCGTTTCGGCGATGCCGGCATTCCCGACGAGCGCGAGGTCGCTTCGATTCGCAACGCCTATCATTTGCGCGGATGGAAGCATCTCGTATCGACTACGGGCTCCGGAACATCACTTCACACCGGCACGACCGACGTGTGGGTCGTCATGGATGGCGTGAACGTCCGCGGCGCCGTTGTGCTGGCCGAGACTCCCAAGAGCCTGACCCTAGTCACGGTCGCAGGCAATCTCAATCCCGTCGACGTGCTCCACCTCCGCGGCCACTTCGGCATTCCCCGCTTCGATAGCGACGGAATAACCAACGAACACCGCGAATAGGCTTCCAACCGGGCGAGCGTGCACCTTCGTCATCCCGACCGGTAAAAACGGCTTTGCCTAAAAACTCCTGTTTCCAAGAACTTTTCGGGCAAGTCAGAGGTTTTTGGGCAACTATCGACTTTTTGGCAAGGTGCCCGGAATCCCCGGCTTTTCCCGTCAGGACCGGGTTGACCACTAAGTAATTGACGGATTGCCACGATCCAACCGGAACTCCGTGTTGAGATCGCAGGTAGGAACGGTAATACGGTGTCAGACCTATGGGGTCAGTCGCCAAGTGAAATTGCAGGTTTGCCCGCCAATCGCTCGCTGATGTGCTCTCCAATGCGGTCCGCGAAGCTACCTTGTGGCCCTAGGGTGGCGTTCAGCAAAACGACGGCGGCGTAGTCGCCCTTCGGATTGAAGAAGACATAGGCGCTGTATCCGCCGGTGGCGCCGTTGTGCCAGAAATTGCCCGTCGCAGGATTGTAGAGCCATGCAAGCGCGATCTTCTGGGTTGAATTCATCCCGCCAAGAGCATCGGCGCGAAGTTCGTGGTCCTGTACGATTGCAGCGGAGATCGTCCTGGCTGCAGCCGACGCGTTGGCAGGCTTGACTTGTTCGGGATGCAGATTCGCTTCGAGGTAGATCAGCATGTCCGACGCAGTGGATCGGATGGCGCCCGCTCCCGCGAAGGCATCAAGATCCCATGCATGTGCCGGGCGATGGTCTCCGGTATGACCGGACAGAAAACGCGCCCGTTGCTCAGGCGAAAGCGCAATCGCCGTATCATGCATTCCCAGCGGATCGAGCACTTCATCTTTGAGAAGCTGCGAATACGGTTCTCCCCCACGGACCGAGAGCGCTTGACCAAGCAGCCCAAAACCATAATTGCTGTAAAGGAAAGTCGGTTTGTCAGGTCGTTGGACACCATGCTTGGCTAGAAAAGCATACATGTCTGCCGCGTGATAATCGGCGTAGGGATTGTTCTCGTCTGCGGGCTTGAAGTTGTCGGGCATCCGCGGCAGTCCCGAGTGTTGCGTTGCAATATCGAGCAAAGTGATCTCAGAAGCAGCCGGTTTCGGCACCGTCCCCGCCGGGAGCAGTTCTCGCACCGGATCTTCGAACTTTACCTTGCCCTGTTCCACCATCTGCGAAAGGATCAGGCCGGTAAAAGTCTTCGTGACTGACCCGATCTCGTAAATGGAATCCTGCTTGGCTACACCATAATTGAAGAATCGCCGCACGCCATGATCCACAACAGCGATCGATACCCCTGCCCCCGTCGCAGGCGCAAGTTCGCCAGACCTCAATGCCACAGCCAGGTCGCGATCAAGCACGGATTCGAGATCTGCCGCATGAACCGGCGCCATCGCTGCATCGAATGTGGGAGGCGGAATGGGCTTTGCGGCGATCTCTTCCTTCTGCCGTGTGAGCGCCAAAGGCAGGGAAATGTTGTTCTGGCTCCAGGTGCCTGTGAGCGTATTTCCATCAGTGGAGAGCTTGCCCGCGTAGTGCCCCACGACAGCCGGAACGTCGAAACCGAGATCATCGCCGCTGAACGTCACGGCGGCGCAATCGAGTCCCATCGCATGCTGGTCAAGGCTGTCGAGGGAACAATATTCCTTTCCGCTTTGATCGCTCTTGATATGCACCTGAATTCGAAGTGACGCACCACCGGCTTGCAGGCTGCCCAGCCAGATGCCATCAACCCGCGAGGGCTTCCCAGCGGCAGCAAATGTATCGCGCGTGAACACAAGCGGCATGGGGTTGCCCTGGTCCCATGTGCCTGTGAGGGTTTTGGCGTCGGCAGAGGCCGTTCCTTTCCATGTGCCATGCACGATCGGAACCGAGAAGCTCAGAGCTTCGCCCTGAACCTTGAAATCCGCGCAGGCAAGCCCGTTCGCGCCTTGATCGGGACTGTCGATCGTTCCGCTGAGAGTTCCCGACGCGTCCGTTTTGAGATGCAGGCGAAGGTGGAGAGGACCCAGCGTCCCTGAGTAGTCGCCAGAAGTCGGCGGCGCGGTCTGCGCTTGTGCTCCAGAAGGCAAAGTCGCGGCGATACAAGCGCCGAGGAGTGCAAACAACGTGATTACTGTTCTACGAGAAAGGGTATGTTGAGTTAAGAACATGAGTGCTCACTCTTCACGGATGAAACAGCGATTCAAACTTAGACCATTCGAAGGTTTTTGAGAGTATACGCCGTGAGACTAATCGAGACTTTCGCGAGGTGCCTCCAACTCATCGATTTGAGCTTGAAGTTTTTCGGCTGCGTGTCGGTTCAGCTTTCAGATCGTCGATGCACTCACCGAGCTGTTTGGCCAGAACTCTGGCGTTCCGGTTGGTTAACCGCCTAACCGGGAATAACTGTTTCAGCGACATTTCCGCAAGCGCTGCAGCCTCAACCTTTGCCCGGAGCCTTCAATCCCAGCTCCCGCATCGCAATCTGCAGGTCCGCCCAGGCTTCCTTTTTCTGCCGCGGATCGCGCAGCAGGTACGCCGGATGATAGGTCACGATCAGCTTCGTCCCGCGGAACGAATGCACGCGTCCGCGCAGCCCGGCCAGCGGCTGGCGCTGTCCCAGCAGGTACGTTGCCGCAGTGGCTCCCAGCGCAACAATCACTTCCGGCTTTACCACATCGATCTGGCGAAAGAGGAATGGCGAGCAGGTATTCGCTTCTTCCGGTTCAGGTGTACGGTTCCCCGGCGGCCTGCACTTGACCACGTTTGCGATGTAGACCTCTTCGCGCTTGAGACCCATCGCGCCAATCATGTTGTTCAGCAACTGTCCAGCGCGGCCCACGAACGGCAGACCCTGCGCATCCTCATCGGCGCCAGGCCCTTCGCCCACAAACATCAGGCGCGCGGTCGGCGAACCATCCGCAAAGACCAGCTTGTTGCGGCCCTTGTGCAGCGCGCAGCGTGTACAATCGCCGATCTCTTCTCGGATAAGTTGGAGTGCAGCCGCGCGGTCGGCAAGTGCGACCGATGCGCTGATTTCTGGAGCTGTGGACAAGGGCTTGCGCGGTGGAATGGGCTGGTCCTCCGGGGAGCGTTGTTGAATATCTGACTGTGAAACTGCACTCGAATCGTGGTCCAAGGTTGCAACACCCGCTTCGCCCAAATACTCGCTTAGATCCACCGGGCGGCGATAGAACTCCGTGAGTCCGAGGTCGCGATAGAAGCGCACGCGGGCAATCAGGGCTTCGCGAGTTGCTAGATCGAGTTGCTGGGCCAAGCTGCCTACTCCACTATCAACTGCCGTCGTGTAGAGGGTGAATCCGAGTGGCGGAGCACCTGGTCCTGGGGCGTCTGTTGATCCGATTCCTGGTCGGTTTCGACAAGCAGTGTACGCGGCCGGCGGAGGGTCAGAATTTCATCCAGGACTCGGTCGGCAAGCTTGCGCTTGGGCATCTCGTGCAACTCGATAGCCGTCGAGGAAGTGAGGAACGTGGCAGCGTTGTTGTCGGCGTCGATGCCCGAGCCCTCGCCTGACACATCGTTCACCACGATGGCGTCCGCGCCCTTGGATAGCAGCTTTGCGCGCCCGTTGGCCATCAGGTTGTCAGTCTCCGCAGCGAAGCCAACGATGAGCTGTCCCGGCCGCCGGCGACGCACCACTTCGGCAAGAATGTCCTCCGTGGGCGCGAGTTCCAGGGTGAGAGGTCCGCTACGCTTCAACTTGCGATCGGAGACGATCACGGGCCGGTAGTCGGCAACCGCCGCAGCCTTGATGATGAGCGTGGCATCGGTCATCCGTTCGAGCACGGCCTCGCGCATCTGGTCTGCGGTGGTCACCTTGATCAGTTCGCAATGCGATGGCGGATACAGTGCGGTTGGCCCGCTGATCAGGATGACCTTGGCTCCGCGGCTCTGCGCCGCATCGGCGATGGCATAACCCATCTTTCCGCTGGAGCGATTGCCAAGGTAGCGAACCGGATCGAGTGCCTCACGCGTTCCCCCGGCGGTCACCAGCACAATTTCTCCCGCCAAATCGTGACGGCGGCCAAGTGCGTTCAGCACCGCGTCGGCTATTGCCTCAGGCTCGGCCATCCGCCCCGCGCCCACCATGCCGCAGGCCAGGTCGCCGCTGCCCGGCTCGATCACGCGCACGCCGCGTTGGCGAAGGATTTCAAGATTAGCCTGTGTGGCGGGATGGTCCCACATGTTCACGTTCATTGCAGGAGCCACCAGCACCGGTGCCTGCGTCGCCAAGTACATCGTAGTGAGAAAATCGTCGGCGATCCCGTGAGCAAGTTTGGCCAGGATATTGGCGGTCGCGGGCGCGACGACGAGTGCATCGGGCCACTGCGCTTCGGCAATATGCTCAATGCCATTCTGCTCATTCGAAGTTTCGTAGGAGCCTTCGCCCGACCCCGCATCGTCCCACATGCTGCTGATGACCTTGTGGCCTGAGAGCGCGGCAAACGTCAGAGGCTGCACAAACTTGCAAGCCGCCTCCGTCATCACGACGTGAACATCAAGTGCCTGCTGTTGCAGGGCGCGGACCAGTTCCGCCGCTTTGTATGCGGCAATGCCGCCGGAGACACCGACCGTGACTCTCATAATTGAGATTGTAGTCCGATTGAGTTGACGACGCGTATCGCGCAGCCTGCCGCTGGAGCTTACCCTTTGCGCCGTCACCCCTTGGACGAAACCCAGTCCGCAGAGAAACGCCGCAAGCATGGGCGTCCAAATCCGTGAGTCCTGGAACAGCTAGTGCGAGAGGATTGGAATTCCGCGGTCTTCCACCAGCGGCTTCACAATCGGGCCTTCCGTCTTGACGTAAGAGATCTTTCCGGCCTCGACCTCTTCCTGCGCGATGCGGCAGGCCTTAGTGGAGTGGCTTGCTACGAGAGCCGCGGAGCCGCTTTGAATCTGGCGGGCGCGCCGCGCTGCCACAAGAACCTTGCGGTAGTTCGAATCGAATTTGGTCTCAATCGTCATCGGGTTCATCTCCAAAGGGAAGCTGTTGCTGGCCGGAGCCGCCATCGATGCCGAAGGCCTCCAGCACTGGTTTGAGCCGTTCTCGCGAATTGGACTGCCGGCAGGCCGCGGCAACTTCCAATACTCTGCTTGAGCGGTACGCTATCGGTTCGCCGTTCCGGTAGAATCTCTCGGCCAGCACAATGGCCTCCAATTGCGCCACTGTTCTGTCCAGGATGTCGTTGACCAAAATATAACTATAATCTCGATAATTCTCAATCTCTTTGCTGGCCTCGCTCAGCCGGCGGTACAATTCCGCCTCATGCACCACCCCCTCAGCCCGGCTGCGATTGCGCAACCGGGTCCGCAATACTTTGGGGGTCGGTGGCATCACGAAGATGCTGACCGCTTCCGGCATCGTCTTGCGCACCTGTGCGGCGCCTTGTACGTCAATGTCGAGCAACAGATCGTGTCCCAGCCGCCGCGCATCATCGAGCGACTGCCGCGCGGTCCCGTAATAGTTGCCGAATACCTCAGCGTGCTCGAGGAACATGCCGGCGTTGCGCATGCGCTCAAACTCCTCGCGGCTGGTGAAGTAGTATTCCCGTCCGTTTTCCTCTGATCCGCGTGGTGGCCGCGTCGTCCATGAGATGGAGAAGTCAACGCCTGTGACCTGCTTGCGCAGTTCGCTGACCAGTGTGCTCTTGCCTGAGCCCGATGGAGCTGAAATGATGAACAAGATTCCTGCCACGTTCCAGTATTCCCTTTCGTCGTTCGGATAATTCCGTGCCGCGCCTATTCCACGTTTTGAATCTGTTCGCGCGCTTTTTCAATCTCCGCTTTCATGGCCAATCCCAATTCCGTGATGCGAGTGCCCTTCCCGCCCAGGCCGCCTGTTTTTGACAGCAGCGTGTTGGCCTCGCGATTCATCTCCTGGAGCAGAAAATCGAGCTTCTTGCCCACCTCGCCGCTCCCCAACAACAGCTCGCGAAAATGGCTGATATGCGTGGTCATGCGCTGCAGTTCCTCGGCGATGTCGCTGCGGTCCACCAGCACAGCAACTTCTTCGAGTAGCCGCTGGCGATTGAATTCGTTTCCGGTCGCGGCAAGCAGGCGCTGGGTCAAGCGCTCCTGGTAGCGCTTCTCTACCTCAGGCCGCAGGCCGGCTACGCCCTCCGTGGCATCGGCAAGGCGGTCGAGCGATGCGCGCAGGATGGCGGTCAACGCGTCGCCTTCGCGGGCACGCATCATTTTCAACTCTTCAAGCAGCGGCCCAATCTGCTGCAGAACACTGTCAGCCAGCGCAGCCAGATCTTCATCGCCATTGCCGCGGTTCTCGCTTTGCAGTGCAGTGGGCATCCGCAATATGGCGTTCAGATCAGGCTCACCTGCAAGTCCAAACTCATCGCGCGCAGCCTTGAACGCAGCAAGATAGCCGTCGACAAGCTCACGATTGTAACCCGCCTTCTGTTGGATGGAGCGATCGACCGAGAGCGAAAGCTCAACATGGCCGCGGACCAGATTCTCCTTGAGCGCGCGCCGCAACTCCATCTCCAGAGCGTCCAGGCCCGAGGGCAGACGCAGCTGAATATCGAGAAACCGGTGATTCACGCTCTTCACGCTCAGTGTGTAAACCAACTGATCGTGAACGCGGACCTGGGCGCGGGCAAAACCGGTCATCGAGTAAATGGGCATATGTCCTATTTTCTTGCTTCGCCAGTGACGGCCTGTTCGAACAAGTGATACTGCGCCAGCGGGTCCAACGACACAGGTTCCGGTACGTCCATGAATTGCAATTGATACAAGCGCTGATAAGTCGGCGATGTCGTGAGCAGCTCGTCGTGCGTCCCAATGGCGGTGATGCGTCCATCTTCAAGTACGGCGATCCGCGTTGCGCGGCGGATGGTGCCCAGCCGGTGCGCAATCACTACGACAGTACGCCCTTGCATCAGGTTAGCGAGGGCCGTTTGGACGAGGGACTCGCTCTCCGAGTCGAGGGCTGACGTGGCCTCATCGAGGATGAGAATCGGCGCGTCTTTCAGAATTGCGCGAGCGATCGCGATCCGCTGGCGTTCGCCGCCGGAAAGGCGAAATCCCTTTTCACCGATGACCGTGTCATAGCCCTGCGGCATGCGCAGAATGAAGTCATGAGCAAGAGCGTTTCGTGCCGCCTGCTCTACCAGCGCATCCTTCACCTCAGGCTGGCCATAGGCAATATTGTTGCGCACTGTGTCGTTGAAAAGGATGGTCTCCTGCGTCACCTGGGCAACTTGCCTCCGCAGCGAGGTGAGAGTCAGGTGGCGCAGGTCGTTGTCGTCGATCAGAATGCGGCCTGAAGTTACATCGAAGAACCGCGGAATCAGATTGACCAACGTTGATTTGCCTGCGCCGCTCGGTCCGACCAGCGCCAGCACCTCACCCGTGTGCACACTGAGATCAATGTTGTGGAGAATCTGGTGCTCGCCTTCCTCCGTCGAGTAGGAGAAGCCCACGTTGTCAAACCGGAGGGATTTGCCAAAGCCATGCAACACCTTCGCGTGCGCGCGTTCTTTCACATCGTCTTGCACGTCGAAGAAGGCGAAGATGGATGACGAAGCGCCCATGGCCTGTTGAAAGCTGTTGTAGAAGTAGGCGAACTTGCGCACCGGATCGTAGAGCCTGAAGAGCAGAAAGATGAACGTGGCGAAAAGTCCCATGGTCATGCGGCCGTGAAGAATCTCGTTGCGTCCAATGAACAGAAACATTGCAATAGCGATCGCACCAATGGTATCCATCAGAGGCGAGCTGATCGACTGGATGCGCACGCTGCGCAGGTTGGCTCGAAAGAGCCGCTTGGCGGCATTCTTGAAACGCAAAACTTCCCACAACTCGGTGCTGAATGCCTTCACGATGCGATTGCCCGTGACCGTCTCATGCAGGATGTTCTGAATCTCGGCGAGTTTGTCCTGGCCGGTGCGGGTGCGGGTGCGGACTTCTCTGCCGATCTTTCGTGCCGAAGTCACGACCACGGGAATAAACAAAACGAGCGCCCAACTGAGGTATCCGCCCAGCCTTATAACGAACACGACTCCCACAAGAAAGGTGAAGAACTGCTGCAGGAACTCGCCGATGACCGAACTGACCGCGGTCTGCACCTTGTCCACGTCGTTAATGAGGGTGGAAAGGATGGTCCCCGTGGCGTGCTTGTGAAAGAAGCTTGCAGAGCGGCGCAACGTGGCTTCGTATAGATGGTTGCGCAGATCAGTGACCATGCCGAATCCGGCATAGTTAACCAGGTAGGTTCCCAGGTAATCGCAGAGGCCTTTGGCTAGGGTCGAAATTACCAGCGCGAAGGCCACAACAACCCATGCGTTGTGCATGTGCAGGAACTGGGGAATGAGATTTCTCAGGTCAAAATGCCATGGGCTTTTCGGCAGGCCGAGCAGAATCGGGCCTTCGGGAGCGTCTGGCCTCAAAACCTGGTCGAAGATGGGCTGGAAGAGCAGGACGCGAAAGGTGTCAAGCAGACCAACCGCAGCCAGCAACAGTACGCCGGGCAACCATTGCACCGAGTAGGGCAGCCCATACCGCAGGAGCCGGAAAAAACCCTTCATGCGGGTCCGCCTGCCTGCGGGGTATTCAGCCGCTGCCGATGCCCAGGGTGAGTACTGAAATCCATCCCAGTATTGTATCTGGAGGGCACGGCAACCGGCTCATCGACCAAAGGGTCGAGGACCTTTCCACGCTGGATCATTCCCTCGGCCAGAAATGCTGCTCCGTGCAATTGCGCAAGCGTTCAGCGGCATCCTCCGGGGTAATGTCTCTCTGCGGCATGCCCAGCATTTCAAAACCTACCATGAACTTCCGCACCGTCGCCGACCGCAGCAGGGGCGGATAAAAATGCGCGTGGAAATGCCACTCGGGATGCTTCTCCGAAGCCCCTGCGACCAACCCGGCACCTTCCGTCGGCGCCTGGTGAAATCCCATGGTGTAGGGAAAACTCGTTTCGAAAAGATTGTCGAAGCGGGTCGTGATCCGCTTCAATGCGTCGGCCAGTCCATCTCGTTCGTCGGCCGTCAACTGCGGCATCGCGCCCATATGACGTCGCGAAACCAAAAGCACTTCGAACGGCCACACCGCCCACCAGGGCACCAGCGCCGCGAAGTGGTCGTTCTCAAAAATCACGCGCTCCCCCGCGCTTCGTTCCGCCGCAAGGTAGTCGCAAAGCAGGCAGTTCCCGGTGCGGCCCAGATGTTCGCACTGAGCGGCAGTCTCGGCTGCCGGCTCATCCGGCACGAAGCCGGTTGACCAGATCTGCCCATGCGGATGCGGATTGCTCGCGCCCATCATGGCCCCACGATTCTCGAATATCTGCACGTATTCGATCCACTCGACGCCGGCAAGCTGCTCGTATTCTCTCGTCCACGCATCGACCACGCGCCGAATCTCCGACGCGCGTCATGCGCGCCAGCGTCAGGCTGTGGTCGGGATGAAAGCAGAGCACCTTGCAGATTCCTCGAGCAGGCTCGAGCCAGCAGGAGCGGCGATGCCGGCGGGTCAGTCGGTGCCGGCGCATCCGGCAAAAGCGCGGCGTAATCGTTTACAAAGGTAAACGTCGACTCGTATGCCGGGATTGGCCGCCCCGCCCGCCCGCTGCGTTCCCCGGGCATAGATAACACTGCGGATCGTAAGCCACTCCGGAAGGCGCGGTCTTCTGCGCAACTTCGCCTTGCCACGGCCGTTGCGTCCGGTGCGGCGAAACTAACACCCACGACTTCCGCAGCGGATTCCAGCGCCGATGCGGGAACTGCCACTTCTTTTCCATGCTGGCTCCCGCACTGATTGTAAAGTCTTCCGGAGCAGGACTCCCGCGCGAGCCGTCACTTCCCCACTCAACCGACGAGGGCCGGCTTGACCGAATCCTTGCGCCAGCGCGCAAGCAGCGAAATCGAAATGACGATCAGAGCCAGGGTGAGCCCGATCCACATGCCGTAGATGCCCCAATGCAACACGAAACACAGGGTCAGGCCTAGCGGGAGTCCCAATACCCAATAGCCCACCAGGTTTGCCAGCATCGGAATTCGCGTCTCACCCAGCCCGCGTAGCGCACCGGTGCACACGGTTTGTACGCCATCGAATATCTGGAAAGCCGCAGCCAGCCACAGCAGCCCTGGGCCCACGGCCAACACGCGCGGATCACGCGTATACAGTTCGATCAAAGGCTTTGGCGCCATCAGGAACACGATTGCCGCACACAGCATGAAGCTGGTACCCAATCCCAGTGCAAGCCAGCCGGCGCGCCGTGCACGATCCAGATCGCCCGCGCCCACGGCATGTCCCACAGAAACAGCTGCTGCCGCGGAAACGCCGAGAGGCACCATATACGTCATGCTGGCATAGTTGAGGGCGATGCTGTGCGTTGCCAGCGCAACGGGCGTCAGCCAGCCGGCGGAGACTGTGGCCAGGTTCCATGCGCCTACTTCTAACACGATCTGCCCTGCCGCGGGCGCGCCCAATCTTAGCAACCGACGCATCCTCTCAAGGCTCGGGCCCGCCCAGTGGCGAAAGAGCGGATGACCTCGCTGCCGTTCGTAGCGCCATGCGAAACCAAGCAGCGCGATTGCCATGCTGACACGCGCGATGCACGTGGATATCGCGGAGCCATCAACGCCGAGTGCCGGGAATCCCCACTTGCCGTAGACAAGCACCCAGTTGCCACCCCAATTGAGCAAATTAGCCAGAACATAGGTGACGGTAATGACCTGCACCTGGCCCACCCCTTGCAGATAACGCCGCGTTCCACCATAGAGCAGGAGAGGCAGCGTACCCCAGGTAAGAATGCGCAGATAGGAGCTTGCCGGCACCGCTACCGCCGCGTTGATTCCGAAGCGCACGAAGCCGAAGCTGGCCGCGAAAGTGAGGAACATCAGCGGCGGCGTCACAATGCACGCGAGATAAACCCCTTGCGCCAGCCAGCGGTGGCACTCGTCGTGGTCCCGGCGTCCATAAGCCTGGGCCACCAAGGTGTCGAGTCCGAGCAGCAGACCAATGCCAAAGAGCGACGGGGTGTAGTAAACGGCGTTGCCAAGAGCGACCGCACCGATCGCAGCCGGGCCAAGCCGGCCAACCATAATGGTGTCCACCACACCCTGCGCCATCCAGCCCAATTCGCTCAGCACCACTGGGACCGCGAGCGTGATCATGGCGCGGAGTTCGGGTTTCCACTTTGCCTGGCTATGGCCCATCTACTCAATCTACCCGGAAGATGCGAGCCCGGCCAACGTGGCAGGCAGCTTGTCGTTTGGGACAGCGGAAGCGAATGGTCAGCGGCCGCCGGCCATCAGATCAGCGACACCGAACTGCGCCTTGGCGACGCCGCTCTCGGCATGTTCTGTGCTCTGGGTTGCAATGTGGATCCACTCGTGAAGGGTGACCCGAGCGATGGCACCGGCCATCACCCGCATACGCTGATCCCTTTTCATCCCTCGCACCTGCGGCCCCAGCACCTGTCCGATTCGTGTGCAGTCTACGTGGACGAATGGCTCGATGCGGCCGTGGCGACGGTGGACCCAGCCGAGCGGCACCCCGAAAGCGGCTCTTCTGACCAGCGGGTCGAGGCTGCAGTCTCCGTGCAGATACACGACTACGGCCGTCTCCACGCGGATGCCTGGTTGAAGTCGATCGCCGCGGATGATTTCAGCAGTTCCCATGATCGGTCGCATTTCTGCGTCGCCGTCCGTCAGTTCGCTGCGCATCGAGAAAAAAAGGTCTGCCCATTGCGTGTCCGACATAGGGCGTTCGGCGAACAGGACGACCGTGGTCTGACTGGCGGAAGGCGGGACATGTTGAGCGGTTATGGGTCGGCCCGTGAGCGAAATCGCGACCAGGCAAGACGCGGCCACAACTCTGGCCAGGCTGCAGTCGAGCAAGCCAAACTGGCGCCGCACTTGAAAACCCCGAGGCACGGCGGAAATAGTAGGCGTGCGAATAGACGAGGGGCAATGATCTGCGTCACATTTATTGGGAGATTCACAGCCCAAACGTGTTCCTCAGCGGGCAGAACAGCTTGCGAAGAAAGTCCGGATCCTTTATCGAATTGAAGGAATGCGCACATACGGGGCTGAAGCCCCCATTGACGTGTTGGCTTTACGCGAAGGTTCAACCCCCCGCATCCTTGCGGATTTAGCTTTTCCGCAGCCGATAAAGCCGGAGTTGCCCGCTTAATCCTCGTCGTGGATGACGGGAACAGCTGGCCGTAGCTCCACTCGTTTTGTGGCGATCGAAAGTTTGGCTGGGGTCAGTTCTGGGCCATCCCAGCCCTCCTTCACGGCTTCAATGTGGATCGCGCCCGGCCTCTTCGTCGATTGCACGATGACTTGAGCGAGGCCATTGAAGAGCGAACGCTTCGGATCCTTGTCGCTTTCCTGGCAATTCGGATCGCCATTGCCAACGCCGATGAGCTTGCCTTCACCCGAGACGTTGAACCCGATGAAATTGTCGGCGGTGGGCACGAGACGGCCTTCTTTATCCAGCGCCTCGACGGTCAGAACTGCAACATCTTCTCCGTCGGCGTTGATCTCGGTGCGATCGGCGGTCAGCTTGATAGCGACCGCGGGTCCGGTAGTCTCGCGCTTCTCCGTGAGAACAACTTTGCCGTCCTTGCTGCCGCGCGCTTCGATCGCGCCGGGTTCGTACTTGACCTTCCATTCCACGTGACCAAGCTGCGGAACTTTCTGGCTGCCGAGGCTCTTGTCGTTGTGGAACAGCTCGACTTCATCCAGGTTCGAGTACACCCAGACCGCAATCTCATCGCCTTCTCTGCCCTCAAAATTCCAGTGTGGAAAGAGATGAAGCATCGGCTCCTTGCCCCACCATGCCTTGTAGTAGTAGAAGGTGTCCTTTGGAAATCCGCACATATCGACAATGCCGAACTGCGAATTGATCGACGGCCAACCGTAAGGCGTGGGCTCGCCGCGATAGTCGAAGCCGGTCCAGGCAAAGCCGCCCGCCTCCCACTCGCGCGTGCCATAGAATGTCCACCATTCTTCGGCTGTCTCGCCCCAAGGGACAACGGAGTTATAGGCGTTGACCGTATTGCGCAGTGGATCAGTAGTATAGACGCCGCGAGTTGAGATGGCACTTGAAGTTTCAGACCCAAAGAGAGCGCGCTTCGGATTCTGCCTTGTGATACTCGTCAGGCATCTTGAGGTTGTAGTTGAATCCGATGATGTCGAGTGGAGTCGAGACGCCCTGCTTGTTATCCCCGTTGACCGCGGCCGAGACAGCGCGCGTGGGGTCGAGTTCATGGCATCGTTGGACCATGGCGCTGGCAATCTTCGCGCCCTGCTCCGCCATCTCGCTCTGCAACGTAAACTCCTCGTTTCCGATGGACCAGATAATGATGGACGGTGAGTTGCGAAAGCGTTTCACCATCACTTCGAGTTGTGCCAATCCTTCGGGGTTCGAACTCATCTGGCGGGTCTCGCACATCATCATCAGGCCCATGCGGTCACATGCCTCGACCCATTCAGGCGTGGGCATGTTGTGCGATGTCCGCACAGCGTTGCAACCCATTTCACGTAGAACACTCGCCCGGAACCACTGCAGGCTATCCGGCAGCGCCGCACCCACACCGGCATGATCCTGGTGGTTACACGTGCCCTGAATCTTGATCGACTTGCCATTGAGGAAGAAGCCTCTCTCCGGATCGAAGACCGCAGTGCGCACCCCAAAGCTTACGCGCTCCGCATCGCGCGCCTTTCCGCCCGATTCGACGGTCACAATCGCCGAATAGAGATTCGGCTCATCCACTGACCAAAGCTTTGCGTCCGCAATCTTTGCCGTTGCCGAAAACCTAACCAGGCCATCAACGGCAATCGGCTGCACCGGAGTCTCGGCGGTTGCTACGGTCTTGCCGGAAGCATCAAGGATTTGCCATGTCACCCTCGCGCTCTCGTCCTGCTTTCCCTGGTTCTGAACGACAGTTCCCAGCGACAGAGTGGTGGCGGAGTTCCCGCTTAGGCTAGAATGCACCGTGCTCTCCCACTTCCCCAGGTGCAGCGGGTCGGTCTTGGTGAGCCATGCGTGGCGATAGATGCCGGCGCCCTCATAAAACCAACCATCGCCAAAGCTCGCATCCACACGCGCCACGATGCAGTTCTTCGCACCGACAGCAAGAAAATCCGTCAGGTCGAATTGGAAAGGCGCGTAGCCGTTGTCATTGCGGCCAACGAAGCAACCGTTCACAAAGATCAGCACGTCGCGGAAAACGCCGTCGAATTCAACCGAGACGCGGCGCCCCTGATCGCTGGCCGGAATTTCAAACTCGCGCCGGTACCAGCCCACGCTGGTCAATGGATAGCGCCGGCCAATCGGTTTGAACCCGTGAGACTCCTGCTCGCTGTCATCGATAAAGGGCAGCTCGACACCCCAGTCGTGGGGCAGGTTCAGTGTGCGCCACTTGGAATCGTCGAACTTTGCCTTGGCAAAATCAAAATCGCCGGTCTTGGAAAAATCACTTTGACCGATCCCGAAATTGAGATCGCGCGCCGGGTCATCGCCATTGCCGAAGAAGAACTTCCACCCGAAATCAAATAGCAGGTGCTCACGTGGCGCAACCGCGGCCAAAGCCTCTGCCGAAGCCGCTACTGGATAGCCCGAAAGTGCGGCAGCGGTCCGCGCCCAGGCCGAGCGTGCCAAAAGAGAAGTAGCCGAAAGAGCCAATCCGGAACCGAGCAGGTCGCGACGAGTGATCTCAGGCATTCAAGTCCTCATTCGATAAAGTCTCGCCGAGCAGCGAACGAATGGCATTTGGCGAGCAAAGCGAAACTATAAACCACGCAGCTGCGAAAAGTAAACGATTTCAGACCCCAAGAAGAACGGTCTAACGGTGCTCGCAGACGTCATCTCCTCAACTCGGTCGCAGATGCCCAATATGGTAGATTCAAGTAGTCAGACCAGCCCGTGGGAGAGATGGCCGAGTGGCTGAAGGCGCACGCTTGGAA
This sequence comes from uncultured Acidobacteriaceae bacterium, assembly GCA_963800145.1. Classification (GTDB taxonomy): domain Bacteria; phylum Acidobacteriota; class Terriglobia; order Terriglobales; family Acidobacteriaceae; genus Telmatobacter. The sequence continues at coordinate 3,430,657 of CAWCZX010000003.1, forward strand.
AGCGTGTTTAGGGGAAACTCTAACGTGGGTTCGAATCCCACTCTCTCCGCCAGCGATTCCTATTAACCCGTCGAAATTAAAAGCTAATGATGCATAGAGCCTTAGGATCATCGGGTTCCGACAACATGATTCGCAAATTCTAGAGATTTAGCACTGCTTCCACCAGTGAACCCCCAAGAATGCGACGACCCGACAATGGTGCCAACATGATTGTCAGGGAAACCGCCAAGAATGAGTTTTTCATCGGATTGCTTCTCATCTCCCAACTCCTCGGTGTACACGCGTGCGCACCGATAAGGGGAACTCGAATCTCACGGGGCAAGATTCGGACTCATTGGGAATCGCGTTTTACTGGTACTTAGTTCGAACGCCGTCCTCCTCGTTGATCCGCAGAGGTGAACGCCCTTCCCGGGCATAGATGAAGTGCTTGACCTCGACAGGCTGAATAGCGTAGCCCAGCACTTGATTTTCAATCTGACGATCCGCAACGGTGAAGCGATCATGTTGTCGCTCGTGTTCGGCCCAGGAATCAACCAGAAAGCTCTCCAGGTAGGTATCCGGAGCTTCTGTATCGACAAAGACTCCCCAACTTGTCGCGCCGTCCCGGCGACGAACCCTCTGGTATTTGTGGATTTCACTGAGAAACTCCGAAGCTTTCGATGGGTCGATCACGTACTTCACCGTGACAAGGACCGGCCCTTCTCCGGGGTCAGGTTCCTCAAATGTCGTTGGCTTGGCCCAATGATTCCAGGTACTGAGATTGGCCGGAACAGCCGGCAACCTGAAAAGAAATTGCAGGAATAAACACGCTCCGGTTCCAATAGCGGCCAACACCAGGGTTTTATGGACACCCGTGTGCAGCGCTACATATCCCCAAAGGGTGCTGCCAAAGGCAACGCTTCCCTGAAATGCGAAGAGATAGACGGCGAGCACTCTTGCCCGAACCCAATCGGGCGCAAGTTCCTGCACGATGATGTTGAAAAGAGACATGACCGAAGTCCACGAAGCTCCGCCCAGAAGCATCAGGAAGCAGAGGATTACCGGCGAGCGCAGCAGCGCCATGCTTAAGACGATGCCTGCGAATGTGGCCGTGGCGGCAGACAGCAAGGTCTCGGAAGAAATCCTCGAGCGCGTCCGTTGCAGCACCATGGCGCCCATGACAGCGCCCAATCCGAAGAATCCAAGCAAAAAGCCATACGTAATTGGACTCTTGCTTATATCCTTCGCTGCCATTGGCAACAGCGCCCAAAAGGAACTGGTGAAGAAAATGAGAACTGCAGACCGAAACAGAAGTATGCGAATGCCGGGGGAGTACCGCACATAGCGGACGGCAGCAAAGGTCGCTCCTCGAAAGGTCTCCAATGGCAATGTGCTCTTTCGGGTGGGCCTCTTCCACCGCGCGATAACGGCAATTACGCCCAGGAATGACAACGCATTGAAGGAAAACGCAGCCCCTACCCCTACGGCAGCGACAATGAAACCTCCGAGCCCGGGACCTAACGCTCGGGCCAGGTTGAACTCGATTCCATTCAGGGCCAACGCAGCAGGCAGATCCTCTTTGTTTACCAACTCCGGGAATATCGCCCGCCATGATGGAGATTCGACAGCGTCTCCTATCGACAGCCCGAGCGTTAGTAACAGTAAGAGCCAGGGCGTCATCACTCCGAAGACTGTTGCAGCAGTCAACACAATCGCGACCCCAAGCATCCAGATTTCCGTGCTGAGAATCAGCTTTCGGCGATCGAAGATGTCTCCGAGCGAGCCTGCAGGCAGCGCCAAGAGGAAAAAGGGCAGAGCGGTTGCTGTTTGAATCAGAGCGATATAGAGAGGACTACTGGTAAGCGAAGTCATCAACCAGGCCGCGCCGACACTCTGCATGAACGTGCCGACGTCTGAGACAAGATTCGATGCAAGAAGGTCCCGAAATGTCGGGTTACGGAGAGGACGCCACGGGCCTGGCGAAGCGGTCGAATCTGGTTGAAGGACTGGGGTCATCGCTTCGTGACTTTACATTATGGATTAACCGGCGTCCATCCTCTCTAACGCCTACCGGACTTCCGTCTCTATATCTGAATCTGGGTTGCTCTCGCCAGGCCAATCGAACCCGGTGTGCTAGAAAATAGTGCAACCAGACACCAAAAACCTGGAGAGTATCTTCCTCTTTCTCAAAGCGGGTTTCCGGCTTCACCTTTGTAGTCACAGATAATAGCTTAGACAAAGATCAGAGTGAGCTCTTGAAGCATTCTGGATTGAGGGATGACCACATGAACCGAAGAGAGTTCCTTGCAGCAGGCGGCGCAGCCGGGCTGGTTGCCGCTCAAGGGGTCGCCTCTGCAGCTACAAGCGGTGAAGCGGCCGTAGAGCCTGGCTCAATGAAGTTGGGTGACCAGACCGCGCCGACCAACGACACCCACCTCAAATACCTCGCCCGTTACGGCGTACGGAATATCTGCGGCTATCCACAAATCGAAGGTGACCGTCTTTACGCCACTGTGGATGAACTGACGCGCATGATCGATATGGCAGGCAAATATGGCATCAGAATCGACTGCACGGCGCCTCCATTTCTCGAATCGAGTTATATAGATCGCGAAAAGCATCCGGCTGTGATGCTTGCCCAGAGCCCGGAGCGCGACCGCGACATTGAAGCCTTGCAGACATTCATCAGGAACTGCGCTCAGGCCGGCATTCCCTCAATCAAATACAACATGAGCATCCTCGGCGTGCTCCGGACGGGAAGGACCCCAGGCCGCGGCGATGCGATGTTATCCACCTGGAAACTGGCCGAAGCCCATCCCGAAACGCCGCTCACAAAGGCTGGTCACGTGGATTCCGAGGCCTTCTGGGAGCGTATTACGTATTTTCTCGACCGCGTGATCCCGGTGGCCAATGAGTACAAGATTCGCATGGCTTGCCATCCTCAAGACCCAGGCGTTCCGCCCCAGGGCTACCAAGGCGTCAATCGCGTGCTCGGTACCATCGACGGGCTCAAGAAATTCATCTCCATTCGGGAGAGCCCCTATCACGGGCTTAACTTCTGCCAGGGAACTATCTCGGAAGATCTTCAGAGTCCAGGCGTCGAGATTTTCGATGTCATCCGCTACTTCGGTACGCGCAAAAAAATCTTCAACGTACATTTCCGCAACATTCGTGGACACCGGGATGACTTTGTTGAGGTCTTTCCGGATGAAGGCGATGTCGACTTTGTGAAAGCAATCAAGGTGTACAAGGAAATCGGCTACCCCTACATGCTCATGCCCGATCATGTACCGCTGGCTGAAGCCGATCCAAGCTCACTGCAATCTTTTGCATTTTGCTACGGCTACATTCGGGGCCTGATCCAATCTGCAAACTCCACCACTTGAGTGCCTATCCGGCCTCTCATCGCATCTCAACGCGAACCACTCGCCCAAATCGGCTCGTCGAACGAAGCGGAGTTGATCAAGCTTCAAGGACGAAGACACAAAGCAAGACGGAGATCTCGACATTGCCTGAAGCTGAACAAAGCCGGGTGAGATATCTCATCATCGCCATTCTCTTCGTCGTGAGCTGCTTCAGCTTCGGTGACAGGGTAGCTCTCTCACTTGCTGGGGCCGCGATGGGCAAGACCATCAATCTGACTCCCGTCAGGATCGGCTATCTCTTTTCCGGCTTCAGTTGGGCCTATGTCCTCGGCCAATTGCCATCGGGCGGTTTACTCGACCGCTTCGGATCGAAGAGAGTCTATGGCATCAGCATTTTATTGTGGTCAATCTGCGCCTTTCTGACAGGGTTCGCCGGTTACCTCCCGGCAAGCGCAGCATTTACCGCGATCTTCGTCTTGAGGTTGCTGTCCGGTCTTGCCCAGGCCCCCGTCTTCCCAGGCAACGGCCGGATCGTCGCCTCCTGGTTTCCCACCGCGGAGCGAGGACGGGCGTCCGCGATCTTCAACTCCGCGCAATATTTCGCGCTCCTGATCTTTGCCCCCATCTTCGGATGGATTATTCAAGAATACGGTTGGAAGAGTTGCTTCTGGTTCATGGGTGTACTTGGATTCGCATTGACATTAGTCTGGTTCACCAACATCTACGGGGTGAAAGAGCATCCGCGCATATCGCCTGCTGAAGTCGCTACCATCGAACGTGGCGGGGGGCTCGTCAATACCGACTATGGGCGCATGGCTAACTCGGGGACCAATACACTGAGCTGGTCAACGGTCAGAATGTTGTTGAGTCATCGCATGCTGGTAGGAGTCTACATCGGTCAGTATTGTATAAATACACTGACCTGGTTCTTCCTCACATGGTTCCCAATCTATCTTGCCCAGGCGCGTCACATGTCGATTCTCAAGGTGGGATTTGCAGCCGCCGTGCCGGGTCTTTGCGGCGGGTTCGGCGGAATTCTGGGCGGGGTTATCTCCGATCGACTTCTTCGCAACGGGCACTCCCTCAGTTTCTCGCGCAAGACGCCAATCATGGCGGGAATGGCGCTCTCAATGACCATGATTGCCTGCAATTATGCGCATGCCCAAGGCCTCATGCTGCTTTTGATGTCGATCGCTTTTTTCGGCAAGGGCATCGGTGCGCTCGGCTGGACCGTCATCTCCGATACGTCGCCAAAGGGCTTGGTTGGTATCAATGGAGCCCTGTTCAACCTGTTCGGCAACATGGCCGGAATTGTCACACCCATCGTGATCGGATACCTCGTAGAGAAGACGGGTTCATTCGACGATGCGCTGATTTTTGTCAGTTTCACCGCACTCTGCGCCATCGTCAGCTATGGCCCGATTGTCGGCGAGATCAAACGCCTTGAGCTTACAGCCTCTTCACCGCCCGCGAGCAGTTAAAGAGCTGTGGAACCAATGAATGCGGGCGCTGTTGACTGGGCCCTTTCCTTCGCCAACCATAGAGTTGCGCTTCTGGCGTTTCGAATCAACAGAGGAGATCATCTTATGCTCGACTGGCCCGGCAATTTGCCCCGCAACGCTTTCAAGCAGGCGCTTTCGATCGGTAAACGGCAAGTTGGACTCTGGAGCGGCCTCGCCAGCCCCATCGCAGCGGAGATCATCGCCGGCGCCGGCTTCGACTGGATCGTCATCGACGGCGAACATGCCCCGAACGACATTCCGTCGTTGCTCGCTCAATTGCACGCCATGCGCGGAGGCACAGCCGAACCTGTCTTCCGCGTACCGTGGAATGACGCCGTGATCATCAAGCGCGCCCTCGATGTAGGTGCCCGATCTCTCCTCGTTCCATTCGTCCAGAACGCCGAAGAGGCGCACAAGGCAGTGGCCGCGACTCGTTATCCTCCGCTTGGCATTCGCGGAGTCGCATCGGGACCGCGCGCCAACGACTTCGGGCGTATCAAGGGCTACCACGGCAACGCGCACCTTGACACTTGCGTACTGGTGCAGTTGGAGAGCAGAACGGCGCTCCTGGAGATTGAAGCGATCGCGGCCGTCGAAGGTGTCGATGGCCTCTTCATCGGTCCCAGCGATCTTGCTGCCGATTTTGGTCATCTCGGCAATCCCAAGCATCCTGAAGTTCAGGAGGCGATCAAAGATGCGGTCGTGCGAATCCGAAAAGCCGGGAAGTCCGCGGGAATATTTGCCGGCGATATCGAAGACGTCGATTTCTTTTTTGATTTGGGGTTCAATTTCATATCAACAGGCAGCGACGTGGGCCTGCTGGCGCGCGGGGCAGAACGCGTCGCTGCCCGATTCCAGAAGAGCTGAGCCTCTATCCACAGGTTTGCGCGTTGCTGCCGCACATAGGAGAACAACAATGGCTACCGTAGGGTTTGTCGGACTCGGCATCATGGGCCGCCCCATGATCAGGAACCTCATCAAAGCCGGCCACACGGTGATTGCATATGGCCGTAATCCAAGGAAACTGGACGCCTGTGTCGCCGATGGGGCCGAGCGCGGAGCATCGAATCGCGATGTGGGTCTGCGGGCATCCGTAATCTTCACAATGCTGCCGGATGGGCCGCAAGTGGAAGAGGTCGTGTTGGGGGACGACGGAATTCTCGCAGGATGCAAGCCCGGTTCGTTGATCGTCGATATGAGCTCGATCAATCCGCTGGTCTCGCAACGGATTGCTTCGGCCTGCACTGCGAGAAGCGTCGATTTCCTTGATGCTCCGGTGAGCGGCGGCGAACCGAAGGCCGTCGATGGAACGCTTGCAATCATGGTCGGAGGCAGCGACGAAAACTTCCGCAAAGCGGAGCCGCTGCTCCAATGCATGGGTTCCACCGTCACGCACACCGGAGCTGTGGGAGCGGGGAATGTAACCAAACTGGCCAACCAGATCATGGTCGCATGCAACATTGCCGCGATGGGCGAGGCATTTGTCCTTGCCACGCGATGCGGCCTCGATCCGGAGACCGTTTTGAATGCGGTTAAGGGTGGACTCGCGGGCAGCGCCGTTCTCAACGCCAAGGGGCCCATGCTCATCGCACGCAACTTTAAACCGGGATTCAAAATCCAGCTTCATCAAAAGGACCTGCGCAATGCACTCCAGACCGCGGAAACAAACCGGGTGTTCCTGCCACTCACGGCACTGGTTCAGCAGATGCTGCTGTCGTTGATGGGTGATGGCAAAGGAGAACTCGATCACTCCGCGATCGCTACGTTCGTCGAAAAAGCTTCTCACACCGAGGTCAAACGGCCTTCCGGTGAATGACTGACGCTCTCGCAATCGCTATGAAGATAGCTCGATGCAGAAATGAGCGTTTTGGTTTCAGGTGATCGGTGAGGGGTTGAACAACACCATGTCGTTGTGCAGGCCCCAATGATCCGACCATGTTTGCTTGCGGCCGCTTGCAACCTCGAGAATAAGCCGGAAGATCTGTTCGCCCACCTCGCTGATGGATGCGTCGCCCGTTGCGATCACACCCGCGTCGACATCGATCAGATCCGGCCATTGTTTCGCCAGAGGAGTCCGTGACGCTACTTTGATTACCGGCGCCATCGCCAGGCCATACGGGGTTCCGCGACCCGTCGTAAACACATGCATGTTCATCGATGCGGCCAGTTGCAGGGTGCCGCAGACAAAATCACTTGCCGGTGTGGCCGCGAAGATAAGCCCCTTCTTTGTCACTCGTTCTCCAGGGCCGAAGACGCCCGCAATAGAACTGGTGCCCGCCTTCGCAATCGAGCCAAGCGCCTTCTCCACGATGTTCGTAAGGCCGCCCTTCTTGTTTCCGGGCGTCGGATTGGCACTTCGATCCATTCCGCCTCCATGCAGATACTTGTCGTACCAGTCCATCTGTACGATCAACTGCTGCGCGACTTCTTGATCCGCCGCGCGTGCTGTCAGCAAGTGGATCGCGTCCCGCACCTCCGTGACCTCAGAGAACATCACGGTCGCCCCTGCCCTCACCAGCAGATCCGCCGCATAGCCGAGTGCGGGGTTGGCAGTAACTCCGGAGAAGGCATCGCTTCCCCCGCATTGCAAACCGACCACCAGGTCCGCCGCGGGCCGCGTCACGCGCCTTCTGTCGTTGAGGACTCCGAAGTCTTTCTTCAGCCAACTCCAGGATGGCGCCGACCATGCCTTCAAATCCCTGCTCGTCCTGCAACCGGACGACGTACGGCTTGCGCTCCAGAATCGGGAATGTGCCGGATGGCATCAACCTTGACGGTTGCAGCTTTTCGCACCCGAGACTAACCACCATCGGTGCTCCGCCCAGGTTCGGATTGAGGCTGAGATTTCGAAGTGTCCGTATCGGGATCTCCGCTCCGGGGGCATCGATCGCGATGCCGCAGCCGTAGGAGTGATTGATCGCAATCACATCGTCGACGTTGGGATAGCGCGGCAGGAACTCAGTTTTGATCCGCTTCACCGCGTAATCTACCGTCGCAGCAACACACTGAACCGTGGTTGTGATGCCGAGAATATTTCTCGTCCCGACCGAACCATCCTCGTTGAGAAACCCTTCAAAGGTATATCCGTCGAGCGGCGACAGCGTCTCCGGGACCGCGGTGCAAGTCGGCAACCGATCGAGGGCCGGAGGCTCGGGCAAACGCATCATGCCCTCATGAACCCAGGTTCCTTTCCCAATCGCTACTTCGGCATAGCCAATTACGGAGCCGTACCTTACGATCGGTGTGCCGCACCCTAAATCCTCCAGCGCAACCTTGTGCGCCTCGGGTACCGCCTCCACCAATACAAGGCCGCAGTCGAACTTTGTGCCGGATGGCAGTCCTCCTTCATTCACAATGATGGCTACATTGTCTCGCGGGTTGACCTGGATATAGAGCGGTCGAAGATCCTCTGTCCCTTTCATTGGCATCACTCCCGATGGCAACTAATTCGCCGGATGCGTTCTGTCTCCAATTTACCGGATCGCACCAAGTCACAAGTTTCATCGAAGGTTGTGCCTCGCGAAAACGCCGATACCGCGCCCGCCGCGGTATGCGTATCTGGGGCGGACAAAGTCTAAGCGAGTGCATCCGCACTTCATCTTGGCAACGGACGGGATTCCAGCAGTGGTAGGACCAGAGGTGGCTTTATGCGTATGATGAGTGGGCAAGGAAGCCACTCGACCGCGAGGAATTGCAAAGATGCGAAAGAGACTCTTGCTCAGGCATCGCCGCTATGTGCTGGTTTTACTGGCCGCTTTCGTTGCTGTTTTAACAGGAGTACTCCATGCGTCTGCCAGCTGCGATCCACGCGCCGATGGCGCCAAGGGCGATGGGAAAACAAAGGATACAGTTGCGATTCAGGCCGCAATCGACGACTGCGAACGACAAGGGGGTGGTACAGTCCGTCTTGCCGCAGGCACTTATCTGAGCGCCCCCATTGAACTAAAGAGCAATGTCACCTTGCAACTCGACAAGGGCGCCGTTCTGCTCGGCTCATCCGATCATGGGGATTACAAAGCTCGGAACGAGTTTAATCTTCCCGATCTACAACCGCTTGTGAGTGCGATCCATGCCGTAAATGTCGCGATTACGGGTGATGGCGTGATTGATGGAGCGGGTGAAAGCTGGTGGCTGGAGGCACGCAGCATTAAAGATCACGGCATTCTAGGGAACGGGCATCCGCGGCCAAAACTCATCATTTTCGATCATTGCAAGCATGTCCTGGTGGAGGGAGTCACCGTTCAGAATTCGCCCATGTGGCAGGTGGTTCCCTATTACTCCGACGATGTAATCATTCGAAACATCAGAGTTCTGGCTCCGGCCCACTCCCCTAATACTGATGCCGTCGATCCCTTTTCCTCGTCACATGTTATAATCGATCATCTTTATGCCGACGTGGGGATGACGATATCGCGATCAAGTCCGGGTCCAATAAATTCACCTGGGCCGGACGATCCAAGCCGCGACATCACCATTACCGATTGCACCTTCCTGCACGGGCACGGCCTTTCGATCGGCAGCGAGATTGCCGGCGGCGCCCAAAACATCCGCGCTGAGCGAATCCACTTCGAGGGTACCGACAATGGCATCGCGATCAAAGCAAATCGTGATCGTGGCAACGATGTGGGCAATTTGCTTTTCCGCAACATCGAGATGAAGAACGTGAAAAACGCACTGATCATCAGCGAGTATTATCCCAAGGTGTGTTGCCACCTGACGGAGAGGCGAGCGCAGCCCACTACACGCGTTGACGCCACACTTTCACGACATCACATCTTGAGAACTTACGGCCACCGGAAGCGAATCGGCGGGAGTGATCGTGGGACTTCCAGAAGCGCCGATTACAACGTGGTTCTGCACAATGTGAGGATCAGCGCCCATAAGGGAATGACAATCGGGTATGCCGACGTGACCGGAGAAGGCGTGACCGTGCAAGCCGAAGACGGGCAACCTATCACCAGTCTGGCAGGGGCGAAAGTTTCGCTCCGTTGAGGCGGATAAACTCCGATCCGAGACCCATTTCAACGCAAGTGCCCGCGACGATTGGCATCGTCCTCGGTCGTTCGCGGAACATTGACCGAGCCCACTGATCGACATCGCGGCTCTGGCATCGGAGAGGTCCGACCACAGGTATACACGGCTCACAGGTGGCCACCTCAATGCGTTTTGGTGCGATTTTTCGATTCGACAAGGTAACTTCGGTGCTAATCTCGTGGTGCGCCAGAATTCCGTATTGCAAGAGGGTGTACGCCCGATATGCCGAAAACTGTGCAAGATTCGCCCAATCATCATCGAACAACGCAGGTGGTCAACCACGTTCGTTCCCTCATTGAAAATGGTACGCTGCAGCCTGGCGACCAGATCCCACCGGAGCGTGAACTTGCGCGGACGCTTAAGATTAGCCGCGCCAGTCTTCGCACAGGAATTGGATATCTGGCTGCAATGGGCGTCATGAAAATCCGACATGGCGTTGGAACCTTTGTAGCAGATGGGCCGCCCGATTTCGGAAAAGCGTCTCTCAGTATCATGGGCGCACTGCATGGCTTTCAATCCTGGCAAATGTTTGAAGCGCGCATCATTCTTGAATGCAGTTTGGCCGCCCTCGCGGCCGAACGTGGAAGAGAAGAGCATCACGTGGCAATGTCAGAAGAGGTTGCCGAGATGTTTGCCGCACTGGCCAGCCCTGCAGATTACCTCATTCACGACGTGCTGTTTCACCGAATCATTGCACAGGCCTCAGGGAATCCAATCCTTGCAGCAATCATGGAGACCGTCACTTCATCCATGTATGACAAGCGTCGCAAGACGGTGGAGCGCGCTCTTGATCTGCGCGAATCGGCGGAAATGCATCGAGAAATCTATCGTGCCATTCGTGCTCGAAAGTCCGAAGAAGCGACAAAGCTCATGGAGCAGCATCTGCGCATGGCTCAGACCGCTCAGGGAATGGAACGCCCCACCGACCGGAAAGCAAATTCGGGCGCCCTGAAGAACAAACAGGGGCGGCTAAGACCTGTCGCATCGTGACAAGAGATGCAATCTTTCTTAGCTCTTCTTAGCTCTTCGTTCCTCAGAGAATTGAACGGCGTTGAGGTTGGCTCAGGTCGTCTGTGCCCTCAAGCGATTCGCTTCCTGTCAGCCACGGCCAAGTGCGCTAGCCAAAGAAGGAACGTCGTAATGGGCAGAGCCCCAGGGGATAACATCTTCGGGAGCTCCAGTGGGCAAGGGCAGGCCCGCCTACCCTAAGCCTAAGCAGAAAGACGAATCCGCCTCCGGTCCATATGGTCGGACCACCACCGGTTCCATCGTTCCCCGATTCTATCCGCTCCTGCTTTCTTTTCATTTAAATTATTGACAATTCTGGAAAGAATCTGCAAGTATTTCCGGGAAAACAAAGAGGTCCGACCACTCCGTTCTGGAGTTTCCCCTGGGGCAGGCAGTCAAGAGTCATCATAAGCGATGTCCCACCGGGACAGGATTCAGCATCTACTACTTGGAGGCTCAATGCGTTGTACATTCTTCAAAGCACATAGGATGGTCATCCGCCATGCGATCTTCTGCTGTGCGGCCGCGCTTCTGTTCGCCACCGTGAGCAATTCGCAGATTGCCGGAACCGGCAACATTCAAGGGACAGTCACCGATACGTCCGGTGCCGTTGTCGCGAAGGCGTCGGTAACTCTCACAAATGATTCGACTCGCGTGGTGCGCAGGAGCCTGAGCGACAATGCCGGCGTGTTTTTATTTCCTGGGGTCTCCATCGGCACCTATGATTTGTCAGTCTCCGCTCCAGGCTTTAAAACCGATGTGATCAACGGCATCGTTCTTGAGGTCGGCAGCAGCATCGCGACCAATGCCACCCTCTCTGTGGGTGCCACGGCAGCCAGGGTTGAGGTTCAAGCCGAGGGCCTTTCGCTACAGACCGAGGACGCCTCTTTCAAACAAACCATCGACCAGGAAGCGGTCACCGAGATGCCGCTGAATGGCCGCCAGATGACGGCTTTGATCAATCTTTCCGGTGGCTCCAATTCCGCACCCGCTGGCGACTTTACGGGGAGCAAATACTCCTATCAAACCATCTCGGTCTCAGTCGCGGGCGGTAATGGGAATACCACCCTTTGGCGGCTTGATGGTGGAGACAATCAGGACTACATGGGAAATGGCAACCTTCCCTTCCCTTTTCCCGACGCAGTCAGCCAGTTTAGCGTGGAATCCTCAGTCCTCGGCGCACAGGATGGTCAGCACACTGGTGGCTATGTGAATGTAGTCACCCGCTCCGGAACCAACTCTTTCCACGGGTCAGCCTTTGAATTCATCCGAAACAACTTCATCGATGCCACCAACTTCTATTCCACGTCAAAGGACACACTGCACCAGAATCAATATGGTGGCACGTTTGGCGGCCCGATCAAACGCGACAAAATGTTTGCATTCGCCGGATATCAGCACACGAAGGCTGACCAATCACAGGCGAGCACTGAGGCCTTTGTGCCCACCGCCGCAAATTTGGCGGGGGATTTCTCGGTCACAGACGGACCCAACTGCGAAGCATCTGGTAAATTCGTCCAACTCGTCGACCCGCTCACTGGCGCGAAATTGCCCGGCGACATTTATCCAACTTCTCCCACGTTCAATGCGCAGGCACTCGCGCTGGAGAAGTATCTGCCCACCATCGACCCGAATGTCGACACAAAAGGCTGCGGACTTGTTTCCTATTCCATCCCATCCGAGTTATTCGATAACCAGTTCGTCTCGCGAGTCGACTTCACCATCAACCCAAAGAACAATCTTTACGCTCGGTACTTCGTTGACGGGTATCAGGCTCCCGCTTTCTTTTCTCCAACCAACATCCTGATTACCACTCAATCCGGGAATATAGAACGGGTGCAGTCCTTCACGCTCGGTGAGGCATACACCATCTCGTCAAATCTTGTGAACGCGGCTCATGCCACGATCATGAGGCGCGTCAACAACCGCGGATATGCTGCCAATGACATCAACGCGACTACCCTCGGCGTCGATCTCTATCAAGCCGTGAAGAATGGCCTCCAAATGGCGGAAGGCAAATTCAATATCGGCGGCGGAACAAATTCGGTTTCTCATTTCAACGACAATACCCTTGCCATCGACGATGACATCACCTGGGTGCACGGCAAACACCAACTTGCCTTCGGCGGGGAGTGGGTTCAAAACGAACTCAACATCGGCAATGCCTACGAATCCAACGGCATCTTCACCTTCAACGGCGAATACAGCGGCAGCGGACCGAATGGAGGAAGCGTCATCGGAGATCAGAGCCTGGACTTTCTCCAGGGAACCATGAGCGCCTTTCAACAAAGTAAACAGCAGCAGAACGCGCTGCGTGGCCCGATTCCCAGCCTCTACTTTCAAGACACCTACCATGCCACCAAACGGCTGACTCTCGTTGCTGGCCTGCGCTGGGGGCCGAATTTCATGCCCGTCGATTACTTCAACCGCGGCAGTGTCTTCAACATGGCAGACTTCTTGTCCAACACCGTTAGCACCGTCTATCCGAACGCCCCCGCGGGTATCTTGTTTTATGGGGATAAGGGGGTCCCCAGGGGATTTACGCAAAGTTCGCCCTGGCAGTTTTCTCCCAACGTCGGGGCCTCATTCGATCCATCCGGCAACGGTAAAACAGTGGTTCGCGTAGGGGCCCAATTGGCTTATGACCAACCCAACTTCTTCACCGGTCAGAGGGTTCAGCAGAATCCACCCTTCGCCACTGCCATCAGCAACTTGCAAACTTCTTCATCCGGGCCACTCAGCTTTAGCGCTCCCTGGTCCGTCGGATCCATCACGACAAGTCCTTTTCCGCAGCCGAGTGTGCCTACTCCAGCGCAAGCGCAATTCTTCCCTCAATCGCAGTACATTGTGATGCCTGAGCAATTCCACGCATCCTACACTATGCAGTGGACACTCAGTGCCCAGCATGAATTTGGACACGGCTGGCAAGCGCAACTCGACTACATAGGGAATACCACTCGGCACGATCCCTTGGGCACATTGCTAAGCCCGGCAGTCTTCATCCCCGGAGTGTGGGGAGCAAACGGTACGGGTTGCTCGGGAATTGTTACAACCGGACCAGCCGCTGTGAAACCCGGCGCGGCTGGAACAAATTGCTCGACTACCAAGAACGAGGCATCGCGTTTTTCACTCACGATCGCCAATCCTATTCAGGGAAATCAGATCGGAGGCGGCAGCACTAGCTCGTCCCTTGTCGGCGACGAGGGCACAGCCAACTACAACGGCTTAGTGGCTACGCTTCAGCATCGACTTTCATCCACCTTTAGCCTGCTGGCAAACTGGACATGGTCAAAATGCCTCGACGAAGCCGACGGCCAGGGTGACCTTGCCGGCACGACCGTCGAAGATCCGAACAACCCCCGATTGGACTATGGCCCCTGTGGCTTCGATTATCAAAATGTCGAAAACCTGGTGATCGTTGCTAAGAGCAATTTTCAGCGCTTCAACCGCGCCGGGCGGCTGCTCGTCAACAATTGGGAACTCGCGCCGCTCATGCATATTACGTCCGGCGCTGCTCTCAATGTGACCTCGGGACAGGATAACTCGCTCACCGATGTGAACCTCGATCGCCCCAATCTGGTGCCGGGAGTTAGCCCTTACGATAAGGTGAAATTCAACAAAGCCAGCGGCGAAGCAAACCGCGAATATCTTAACCCGGCTGCATTTGCCCAGGTTACCGCTCCGTGCGGGTCAAACCTCAATGGTTGCGCCCAACTCGGGACCTATGGAAATGTGAGCAGAAATGCCTTCAGGACACCTCCATATTTCCAGCTCGACTCCCAGATCTCCCGGATATTCCCGATCCACGAATCCCTGGCCATGGATTTCCGTCTGGAAGCTTTCAACGTGCTGAACCATCCGGATTTCGGCCTCGGTTCGCTGGGTGCGAACCAGGTCCTCACGTCGTCAACATTTGGCCAGGTCTCATCGACCACGTCAACTCCCCTCAACCAAGCGAGGGTCTTCCAGGGTAGCCTTAAGATCGTCTTTTAACTGGTCCCGTCTCCTCCGGCGCGAAACAAGGGTGGGCCGGGGGGATGGAGTAAATACAAAGGGCGCGAAATACTTGCGAAGAACATTCAACTCTCCCGCAGCGCGCGCGGCCGATCTACATCGATCTCGCGTTCTTTGAGAAAGGATCTCACCCAGCGGCAGAAGGGGATCTGCACGTCTTGAAGAAAAGGGCATTTTCCCTTTTGTTCGATCCTTGATCTATATTTGTCTTCGCCGGGACAAGTCAGTGCCTGCGCGAAAGATCGCCCCCTGGGTGTTCCGTGCCGGAGGCTTGGAAGCACAACTGAACGAGGAGAAATATGGCATTCAAGAACAGCAATCGCAGGGAGTTTGTGAAGGCAGGCAGCGCCGCGCTGGCCGCCACTGCCGTATCGTGGAATGCCTCCAGCTATGCCGCCATCCTGGGCGCCAACGACCGCGTCAAAGTGGGCGCGGTCGGTTGTGGCGACCGCATGAAGACCGCATTGATTCCCGCCTTCCTGCAAAATGCCAAAGACATGAACTTCGAGTTTGTCGCAGTCTCCGACATCTGGAATCGCCGCCGCGAAGAAGGTGCGGCCTACATTCAGAAGCTCAGCGGCAGCCCCGTGGATCCGATTCGCAACAACGACGAACTCTATGCTCGCAAAGATATCGATGCCGTTCTCATCGCCACCGCCGACTTTCAACATGCGCTCCATGGTATCGAAGCTGTCCATGCCGGCCGAGATGCCTATGTCGAAAAGCCCACTGCCCACACCATGGACGACGCCCGCAAGTTCCTTGCCGCCGTCAAGGAAACAGGCAAAATTGTCCAGGTCGGAACCCAGCGCCGCAGCACACCCAGCTATCAAAAGGCCGCCGAATACATTAAGTCCGGAGCGTTTGGCGACATCGTCATGGTCGAGATGACATGGAACGTGAATCAGCCAGGCAGATGGCGCCGTCCCGACGTCGTCCCGCTTCTTAAAGAGCAGGACACTGACTGGAAGCGTTATCTCCTCAACCGGCCCGCGGTGCCCTTCGATGCACGCAAGTATCTTGAGTTCCGCCTGTTCTGGCCTTACTCATCTGGAATCCCGGATCAATGGCTGGTCCACCAGATCGACACCGTTCATTGGTTCACCGGTTTGCCTCATCCCCGCAGCGTTGTCGCCAACGGCGGCATCTATCTTTGGAAGGACGGCCGTCAGAACTGGGACACAATGACCGCAGTCTTCGATTATGGTCCGCTCGACGACCCCTCAAAGGGCTTTCAGGTTCAATACACCTCGCGCTTCACCAACTCCGCAGGCGGCGTCAAGGAACTTTACTACTCCAACGGCGGCATGATCGACATGGACAAGCAAACGGTGACTCCCGCCGGAGGGCTGACCGCTCGTTCAGCCGCCGAGATGGGAATGAAACCCAACCTCTTATCCAGTTTTTCGCTCGTCGAAAAAGCCGAGTCTGTCTCCACCGATGCCGACACCCACGGCGATCCTCAGACATCTGCCAATATGCGCAACTGGATGGAGTGTGTGCGTTCGCGCAAAACGCCCAACGCCCCCATTGAAGCTGGCTATAGCCATTCCATCGCCCTCTGCATGAACGTGGCCGCCATCCAGACTGGTCAGAAAGTCACCTTCGACGACAAAACTCAGCAGGTCATAGTCGGAGGCAAGGTCTATGCGTAGTTCGGCGGTTTTCGGACTCCTAGCCACCGTCATGTTTTTCAACGCTGCCGTTTTTGCCGCCTCGTCCGCCAAAGGCGTCCAGGTTGTTGCTGACGAAGCTCATCGTCGTGTCGACATCACCATCGACGGCGATCCATTTACTTCCTACATCTGGCCCACCTCTCTCAAAAAGCCTGTGCTCTATCCGCTCACCACCGATGAAGGAATCACTGTCACGCGAGGCTACCCGCTTGATCCGAGGCCGGGAGAACGTGTCGATCACCCCCACCACGCCGGCCTATGGTTCAACTACGGCAACGCCAACGGCTTCGATTTCTGGAACAACTCCGATGCCATCAAGCCCGAAAACCGCTCAAAAATGGGGAGCGTTGTATTCAAAAAACTCGAATCCACCAAAAGCGGCCCTGAGCGTGGCGAACTGGTTGTCGAGTCGACTTGGGTCACTGGAGAGAATCAGCCAATCCTCGACCAAACCACGCGATATATCTTCATACGCCGTAGTCACGCTCGCGTGATAGATCAAGTGATAACTCTCGAAGCTATCGACCGCGTCGTCTTCAACGACGACAAGGAAGGCCTGCTTGGTATGCGCGTCGCTCGCTGGCTCGAATCGCCGGATGAAAAGGGCGGCGTCTTTATGGACGCAAGTGGAAGGCCAACGAAAGTAGATGCTGCCGACAAAGCGGACGCTAGCGGTGTGTACCTGACCAGCGAGGGTGTCAAGGGAGAAGCCGCCTGGGCAACACGCGGCCGCTGGTGCTCGCTCACCGGACACTCAGACAATCACGAGGTGACCATTGCCATCTTTGACCACCCGGCGAATCCGGGCTATCCGACCTATTGGCATGCGAGAGGCTATGGGTTGTTCGCCGCGAATCCTCTCGGACGAAGCATCTTCGATCCAAAGCAGCCCGCATTTAACTTCTCACTTGGGAAGAATCAATCGGTCACGTTTCGCTACCGGGTCATATTGTTTTCGCGCAACGCGAGTGCGGGCGAGTTGAATCGCGAGGCTGAATCATTTGCTGCCGAGTATAAGTAATGTGTCGGTTCACGAAGGACCTTAGCCATGGTTTTCGGCGCGATAAGTCCAGATCCGATCCTCACAATCGCGGTCTGACACTAAGTTGGCGGTCTTAGGCGAATCGGAGTTGAATCCTTTAATTTGCCATCAACAACCGCAGCGAGCAAATCGAGATCCGCCCGGAGCACTCACAATCCGTTTGTTGAGTCTGCGGCGATTAGTGCATGATAGCTGAATGATTCGGATCAGGCTAAGCCTCTTGTTCCCATGCGCAGTAGCAGTGGCAATGGCAATCGTCAGTCAAACGGCAAGTGCGCAGCGCGTCTTCAATGTCAGGGACTACGGGGCAACCGGCCACAAGAGCGACGATGCCCGGCCAGCGCTTCAGAAAGCCATCGACGCCTGTGGCAAAGCGGGTGGAGGCCGGGTTTACGTTCCCCCCGGGGAGTACACGTCGGGAGAGCTGCATCTGCGTTCGGGAGTGCGATTCTATGTGGAGGCGGGCGCGACGATTTACGCCACGCTCGATTCCAGCCAGTACGATGACGCGAGGAGGGCGGCGCTGATTTATGGCGAAGACCTGCACGATATCGCGCTCGAAGGCGCAGGGACGCTCGATGGCCAGGCGACCTATGAGTGGCGTCTGAACACCATCACGGATGCCTACATCCTGGGGAATCAGCGCCAGATGGAGGCGACCGGGAAGCCGTTGATGCGGTCGTTTCCCACGAGCTTTGGCAAGGAAACTGTCTACCCTCGCATGGTGCTGCTTTTGCGTTGTGTGGATGTGCGCATTGCGGGCTTAAAGTTCTTGCGGTCGCGAAGCTGGACCATCAATCCGTATGCCTGCAAGCGGCTGGTAATCGACGGAGTGTATATCTACTCAAGTCAGAAGGAAGCCGTATGGGCCGATGGCATCGATCCGGACGGCTGCCAGGATGTGCGCATCTCCAACTCCACCATTGAGACCGGTGATGACGCCATCGTCTTCTACTCGACCAGCATGTGGGGACCCGCCTTGCCCACAGAAAACGTGACCGTGACCAATAGCCGGCTTTCGTCGGCATCGAGCGCCATCAAGTTTTGCGACGGCAACAGTAATGCCGTCCGTCGCGTCACCATCAGCAACGTCATCATCACCAACTCAAACCGCGGACTGGCCTTCATGGTGTTCGATGGTGGCATCGTGGAAGACGTGGTTATTGATAACGTCACCATCGACACCCGCCGCTTTGACTGGTTCTGGTGGGGCGATGGTGACCCGATTCACTTCAACGTCAAGCGGCGCAGTGAGGTGGATGGCGTAAAGCGCGACAACGAGCCCCCGGCAGGCATCATCCGCAATGTGACGATTAGCAATGTAATCGCTCACGGCCAGGGGACCTCGATGTTACGGGGTCATCCCGACAGTTGGCTCCAGGGAATTCGGCTTAACCACGTGCGGCTGTTTGTGTCTCACGGAACGGACGCTCCCTATGAAAGTACGACAGCGGCGATGACGCTCCAATATGCGCGTGATGTCGCAATGAACGATGTGGAGATAGCCTGGGAAGAGCCGCACACGGCTTCCTGGCAGAATGGGCTTGTAGCGAACCAGGTTCAGGACCTGCTGCTCGATGGCACGAGGATTGAAGCCGTTCCCGGTTCTGACCAGCCGGTGCTGCGCCTGGATGATGCAGATGGTGTTGTGGTCCGGCAGTCACGCATCGGTTCAATTCGCGTTACGGGCAAAAGCAAGTCCGTGCGGGTGGTGGAGTCAGAAGCAAATGTAACCACCAGTCCAGGAGTGGCGCCGGTAATCGTGAGATAAATCCTGCTGCACGCTGCTTCCGCTCTGGCAGATCTCGTTATAACGCCGTTCGCCACTTACCGACTGCATGCTGATTACTTCGGAGTAATGGTGCCTGAGGTAAGCCGGCTAGGAACGCTCCACATCGGGTTGCCGGACTTGACAAGCGAGATAATGTTGGAGCTAAATGTTCGATAGGTCAGAAATAAAGCGTTTGACCGGCATAAAGCTGACCGGCATAAAGCTTTGACCAGCCTAAACGGCGCACCCTTGAGCGCCGATGTTGACACGAAACTAGTTAGGTTTTGCGAGCCTGCCAGTGTTGACACGAAGTTAGTTAGTTTGGCTTGCAAACCTTCCAGGTCACAAAGTAAATACATTCCAAGTCGCCCTTGATTCGTGAGCGGCGAAGCCGATTTCCATGTGGACTGGCAATTCTGTCAGTTGTCAGAGCCATTTCGAGTCCCGATAATATCGGCGCACGGCTGCGTCTGGATCGGCTTGGAAAACGCATGTCGACTATAGGAGGAGCAAGATGAGAGATCTGAGAAATCTCTGCGGTATTTGTATGCTTCTACTGGGATCGTTGGCAATTGCGACTGCACAGGAGAATGGGACGATCAGTGGCCAGGTAACTGATCAATCAGGAGCTGCGGTACCGAATGTCACGATAACAGTCACTCACGAAACGACGGGTGCGGTGCGCACCACACAATCGAGCGGATCCGGCTTCTATGAGATTTCCGGACTTGCCGTCGGTTCATACAACCTCAAAGCTGTAGCAGCCGGATTTAAGACCTTCACCAAGACAGGCATAGTCATGGATGTGGCGGCGACCGTCCGCGCCGATGTGTCTTTGCAAGTGGGTTCGGTAAGTGAGTCCGTTACCGTCAGTTCGAACGCGCTTGCAGTGCAGACCGATACCAACGAAGTCAGTTCGCTGATCAGCGGCGAGCAGATCCTGCAACTGGCAACAAATGGCCGCAGCGTGATGTCGCTGGTCACTGCGGGCACCGGGGTCACCAATACGCTGCCCTCCTTCAATGGTGTCTCCGCCCAAGGCAGCAGCGCAGAGATCAATTTCAACGGCATGAGGTACGACCACAACAATTGGATGATCGACGGTGGTGAAGTCTATGACCGCGGAAGCGGGGGCAAGCTGGATGTAGCTGTCAGCCCTGACGCGCTAGCCGAGTTCCAAACTCTCGCCAGCAACTACACCCCCGACTACGGAATCGCCTCTGGCGGCACCGTGTTGATGGTTCTCAAATCCGGAACGCAAAACTTCCACGGCACATTGTGGGAGTTCAACCGCAATGACGCCTTTGATGCTGGGTACTACTTCTTCAAGCAGGAGAACGTGCCCACTCCGGAACTTCGTCTGAATATTTTTGGCGGTAATATAGGCGGCCCGATTATCAAGAACAAGACTTTCTTTTTCGTGAACGAAGAGTGGCGCAAGCTGATTCAGGGCGCCAATCCGAGCGTTACGAATACAATCCCAGCCGCGTCTTTCCCTACGGCGGGGAGCCCCCTGAACTATACCCCGCTCAGTGGAGATCCATTAATCGTTCCGGAAACAAGTGACCCTGCAAAACTCGGTGTTTACCAGGGGGATGCTCTGGTTGCAGGACAGCCATTTCCCAACGCTGGCGGTGTCTACACCATTCCCGCCAACCTGCTGGATCCCAACGCTGTCCTGTTCATGGGTACCGGCGCGATTCCCAAGCCGAATACTGCCAACGGCACACAGTACATTGCCTCACCGAAGCAGCCCACATATGTTCGCGAGGATGTGGTTCGCATCGACCATCATTTGAGCGACAAGCTTCAACTGATGGGTCACTGGATTCACGATTCGATGAACCAGACCATTTTTCCTTCCATGTGGGATGGTGACAGCTACGTCACGGTCGGCAACGTATTCAACAATCCGACATGGGGGACGGTTATCAAGCTCACCCAGACCATTTCTCCCACGATCCTCAATGAAACTTCCATCAATGTGAACGGGAACACCATCAATATCACGCCGGCCGGTATTTATCAGCAACCCTCCGGTTGGAGTGCCGTGGGCATCTTCAGCGGCAACAACACAGAGAATCGCTTGCCGTCAGTGACCTTCTCCGGTGCGCCAAACACCGAATGGAATCTGAACTACTGGCCATGGCGGAACTCGTATCTGAACTACCAGCCCCGCGATGATTTGTCGTGGAGCAAGGGAAACCATCAGTTGAAGTTCGGGGTCGCTTACATGCGGAACGATAAGAACCAGGAGCAACAGGCCGACACCCAGGGCGACTATACCTTCAGCCAATCGGCTTATTCGGGAGATGCCTATGCCAACTTCCTGCTCGGCTTTGTGAGCACCTACCAGCAACTGAACCAGCAGTCGATCTTTCACTGGCTGAACAACACATATTCCTTTTATGCGATGGACAACTGGCACGCTCGACCGAGGCTTACCCTGAACCTCGGTATCCGCTACGATGGCCTGCCGCACGTCTACGAAAAGAACAATCGGACATCCAACTTCGTTCCGACCGATTTCAGTGCCGCGAACGCCCAATCTCCGGATCCTACGACCGGGTCCTTGAATCCTGCCGGCCCAGGCTTCAGCCAGCCGGCTGGCGCACCGGTTCCGTTCTATTTGAATGGTGTCCAGTTGGCAGGCGTGGATGGATTTCCGCGAGGCCTGGTGCAGAATCACTACGGAACCTGGCAGCCGCGTGTCGGTTTTGCCTACAACGTTGACAGGAACAACAAAACCGTCATCCGCGGCGGCTATGGATTGTTCTTCGAACGCGTACAAGGCAACGATATCTACGGTACAGATGTCAACCCGCCGAACGCATATCAGCCCAGTGTCAGCGCGGTTTACTTTTCGAACCCGAATACCAGCAACAAAACGGGGCAGACTGCTACGGCTCCGTTCTTCCCTGGCGGCTTTAGCTCCCTGCAATATACCTACCCATCCCCGGCCACGCAGCAATTCAGCCTGGGTGTACAGCGCGAAATAGCTCCATCCGTTGTCGCTCAGGTCCAGTACGTCGGCATGACCGCCTGGCACCAGGACGTTGAGCGGGCAATTAACACCCTGCCGATTACCGATGTAGCGGACCGGGAAAAGGTGGCGACCGTCAGCGGAACAAACTCAAACCTCTACAGGATCTACCAGGGGTTTGCCGGCATTACGCAGGTACAGAATACGACGAACAGCAACTATAACTCGTTCCAGGCGGGTCTACGCATGCAGAACCGTCATAGGTTGACTCTCCAACTGTCGTACACCTATAGCCATGAGATTGACATCCAAAGCGGTGACCTGACCTCGACAACCCAGCAGGGTTCGGGCGGGCAGCTCTCCGATCCCTTTAACACCAATTATGACCGCGGTTCCGGCACCATCGATCGCCGGAATATTTTCAACGCCAACTACATCTATGATCTCCCCTCGTTCCAGGATCGGGATACAGCCATGCGCATGTTGCTAGGCGGCTGGCAGTTTTCCGGTGTTACGGTGGCTCAGAGTGGAAATCCCGTCAACGTTACCTATTCCCCGGACACATTGGGATTGGGTGGCAGCACAACCAATCGTCCGAACTTCGACGCCAGCAGCAGGAGCTATCCAAAGAAGCAGCTTGCATGGTTCAACACTGGTGCCTACTCAGCCCCGCTCGCTCCGTGGGCGGGAGGAACCAACCAGGGCTTTGGCACTGCCGGAAAGGACTCCATTGTGGGCCCGGGTCTCTTCAACTGGAACCTGAGCCTGTTCAAAGAGGTTCGGCTAACCACGGCCGAGGGTCCAAGATTCCAGCTTCGGTTTGAGTCCTATAACACCTTCAACCACACCGAGTTCAATGGAATCGACACCGGATTTACCGATGGCAACTTTGGCCAGGTGACCTCCACGTCTGATCCGCGCACCTGGCAGTTTGGCGGAAAGTTCCTCTTCTAGAATTTGGGCATCCATGAACGCAGTGAAGCAGATGCTTCACTGCGTTTTCTCTTGCAGACATTTTCCTGAACACTCTCATTGGTTTGATTTCGCTTCCCGTGCCGAATTGGCTCCGCTTGTAGAACGTCTCTGGTTCCTGGATCCTGTGAACTTGTCCCTCCAGTAAGCCCGACCAGTACCTCGGCGATTTGGCGCTCGTTGAGAGCTGCCCGCTGGATTTTCGGAGTCCCAAGTCACACGGATGACTGACGGGCGAAATCCGTGCGGGCGATTCCACAACTTCCCGAGCTATGCGAGGACTTCACCGGCACATGAACGCAACAAATGTCAGTTCTATCCTCTGGAAAGCGTCCCAACAAACTCGCAGGTCATTGAACAGCAGACTTACCTTACTCAGGCGCAGACTCCGGAGGTCGATGCCAAGGCTGCGTGGTTAAAGGTGGCGAAGCAATTAGACTGAGTGCTCGGGAAATCCTTGGAAAATAGAAATATTTTGTTTAAAGCGGATCGGGATGGCTCGGAAAAGCACTAGCCCGGCGGGTTGCACACCTAAGTTGTAGTAACCACAAACAATTTTTAAAGGTCCGACTAGAATCTTCAAAACCATGCGCCGATAGAGTGCACGCAACAACAAACCACCTGCTCCAAGTAGCGATTCTGGACCTCTTTTGAAGACGGAACTGGTTCGGTGCAGGCGGAAATCGATATAAGGAGCAACACCAATGATCAGCGTACTCAATAGCGTTTCTCAGTTGGGCGCAGAAAACGCCCTGTCCTCAACCCAAGCCTCTCTTCAGAACACCCTGTTGCAATTGTCGACCGGTCTGAAGATCAACTCCGGATCGGATGACGCTGCCGGCCTTTCGATCGCCTCCGGTTTAGGTGCCAGCATCTCCGCCCTCACACAGTCCAGCCAGAATGCCGCAAACGGCATTGGTTTCGCACAGACAGCCGATGGCGCGCTCTCCCAGGTGACCTCTCTTCTAAACCGCGCAGTTACCTTAGCGACGGAAGCCGCGAACGGCGGTCTCACTCCCGACCAAGCGTCGGCAGCGCAAGCCGAGTACACCTCGATCCTGACGGAAATCGGGACTATCGGTTCGACCACCAACTTCAATGGGTCAAAGGTCTTTACTGCGGGCGGCGTGAACGCCTTCATCAGTGATGGCACTGCTACCGGCAACTCCACGGTGAACGTGGCGCCCGGCACTCTCACCGCTGCTGGACTTGGGTTGTCGTCGCTTGCAACAGCCCTAACTAGCCCCACGACTGCCGCCGCTGAGTTAATTGCCATCACTGGCGCGATCGACACGGTCTCGCAAAGCCGAGGCACAATCGGCGCCGCCGTCAACCAGCTGACAGCCGCCGAAAACGTTGAAAACACACAGGTAACGAACCTGACCAGCGCGCAGAACAACGTTCAGAACGCGGACATCAGCTCGACGGTCGCGAAGATGACGCAGTACAACGTTCTCGAGCAGACCGGCATGGCAGCCCTGTCGCAGTCCAACCAGGCCCAGCAGGCTGTTCTGAAGCTCCTCCAGTAACCAAATCTGAACTGCAAAGACTCGGGTGGCGCCCTTCAAAGGCGCCACCTTTTTTATTTCTATAAACCTGAACTTGCAGCATCCAAAGTGCCGATATTATTTTGCGTTTTGAATTGCAAGGGCCTGGGGTACAGCGCTGCAAACTGGGTCTGAAAGCAGGCAAGGTTCCATGAGTTCAGTATCGGCTTTGAATTCGCTATTGTCGTCCGCATCTACTTCCACCTCCGGCATCGATATCAGCTCGATTCTGCAAGCGGCGACGGGATCCGCGTCGACAGGCATTGATGTAACCTCCGCGGTGAACTCAGCGATAACCGCGGCCCGGGCGCCGGAGACGGCATGGGAGAATCAGGAGTCCACGCTGGAGAGTCAGTCTACGGCCTTGACCCAGATTCAAACCGATGCAACCAACCTCGATAACGACATGCAGTCGCTGAATTCGCTCACAGGACCGCTTTCCGCACGCACAGTGAGTTCTTCCAATTCCAACATCGTTACGGCTTCCGCAGCCTCGGGGAGTGCAGCCGGGAACCACACCGTCGTGGTGAACAGTCTGGCCAGCACCGCTTCGTGGGCTTCGGGGGCAGTTGCCAGCGCGACGACTGCATTGGCGGCCGGCAGCTTCACTATCACGGGAGCCAATGGCACAGTAACCACCATTTCAACCGGAACCGGGACAAGCACCCTCAACGACGTGGCGAACACGATCAACAGCGATAACCTTGGGGTTACTGCAAGCGTGATTTCCGATGCGAACGGAGCTCGGCTCGCAATCGTCAGCAACACTTCAGGCCAGGCCGCCAACTTCACGGTTGGTTCTGCGACGGGTGGAAGCTTGAGCTTTACTCAGGCTGTCACCGGTCAGAACGCCTCTCTAAGCGTAGATGGAATCACGATCGCGAGCGCATCAAACACGGTTACCGGTGCGGTTGGCGGAGTGACCTTCAATCTACTGAACGCCAGCCCTGGAACCAATGTGAGCTTGACGGTTGCTCCCGATACAAGCCAGGCTTCGACGGCCATCAGCCAGTTCGTAACGGACTACAACAAGGCAATCTCGGATCTAAACACGCAATTCACGTTTAGCGGCACGGGAGAAGGTGTGTTGGCAACCGATTCGGACGTGCGCAGCCTGCAGATGACTCTCGAGTCCGCGATTTCTTACACGGCCACGTCGGCATCCGGAACCACGACGGTACCGAACCTGTCGTCCCTGGGCATCTCGGTCAACGACAACGGCACCCTGACATTGGATAGTGCAACGTTGACCAATACCCTGCAAAGCAATTTCAACGACGCGCAGAACTTCTTTCAAGGGAGCGCTCTGAACGGATTCGCCAATAGTCTCGATCAGCAACTGACCACCTACATCAGCCCCGCGGATGGCGCATTCACTGTGGATCTTCAAAGCATCAGCACCGAAGAAAGCGGTCTGCAAACCGACATCAGCAACTTTGAGACGAATTACATCACGCCGCTTCAAACACAATTGCAAAGCGAGTACAGCCAGGCTGAGATTCTGCTGCAACAACTGCCGACTGAGATGCAACAAATCAACACCGAACTGGGACTGAACAACAACAACTCCAATGGCTAGTTGGAAGAGAAGATGACTCGCACAGATCTCGCATATCGAAGAACGGCAGCCGAGGGAGCAAGTGGCTTTGGCTTACTTATCTCCCTTTACGACACACTCGCAGGTGACTTGCGCAGGGCCGCGGAAGCCGAGCGCAACAACGACCTGGAACGGCGATGCCGGGAAGTCGATCACGCCATGCTCGTGATCGGTTATCTCGAAGACTGGACCCACCGCGGAAGTGACGGCGAACTGGCGCAACAACTGATCGCTTTCTACTCGACGTTGCGCCGCAAATTGGTTGAAGCCCAGGCCGCCAGATCCATCAAAATACTTGAAGAGCAGATGGCATTGGTCCTGGATCTTCGCGAGCATTGGCAACACATTGATGCTCGAACCGAGCCTGCCAAACCTGAAGTCCTGCCTCCCGCACATGCGGCGGACTATCCCAAAGCCTTTGCGGAGCAATCCGAACGAAGGAGCGGCAACTGGTCAGCTTAGCCTGCCGAATTCAGCAGTTGCAGCAGCAGGATCCAACAATAATTGCCAGGGCGAGAACGATGGGGCTCGACCTGGCAGATTTACATTTTGCTGCTTGTTTCCGCTGACCAATCCCCGACTAAGGCTTTGATAACTGATCCTAGGATGGCGTTGACAAATAGTTGAGGAGTGTGTCGGGAAGAACCTTCGCCGCAGCTGCCATCGCTGCATTGTTTGCTGTTTCCGCCGTGCTCAAATTGGTCGCGGCCGTGGCCATATCAACTCCAACCAGAGATGTCTGTTGCGAGGTGAGGCTGACTGTTTCCTGTTGGAGATAAGTTTCCTGAGAATTCAGCTGTCCTTCGGCATTGCCATAGAACACGCGCTGCTGACTGACGTAGTTGAGGGCTGCAGAGACAGCGTTTGTCGCGGTCTCGATATTTGCGGAGTTCCCGCTCTGCAGTGCTGTGACAAGCGAACTCAGAGAACCGAGGACATCGCTGCTCGAATTGGAGAAAATCTGACTACCGGGGAGGTTGACCTGGACGTTCAGCTGATCACCTACGGATACCGAATTTGTATCGGCGTTTCCGTTATAGCTGTAGCCGGATGCAGAAGATGAATTGGCCGTATAAGGCGGATTCGTGTTTGCTGTACCACCGAACAAGTACGCGCCCTGGTAGGACGTGTTGGCCTGGGCCACCACGCTGGCGAGAATGGCCTGCACTTGTTGCGCAAGAGCCTGCTGATTCGAGGCGTTCGTTGTGCCGTTGGCTCCCTCGGTCCCATAAGACACCGCCTGCGTGAGCGAGGTAACAACGGAACCCAGCGCCGAGTCGGCCGATTGGACAGATCCGAGCACACTCGACGACGTTTTGCGTGTATTGATCAACCTCTCCGGTTTCGATGGTGTTTTGCACCATGTCGGCCGAGGCTTCGGGATTGTCTGATGGCACGCTTACGCTCTTCCCGGTGGCCACCTGTTGCAAAGCAACGTTGAGCGTCGCCTGGCTCTGCTGCAAGTCGGCGATAATGTTTGGAACGAAAGTCGGATTTATGCGCATATCAGTTAATAACTCTGAGTGGAGCCCATATCGAGGGTTACGGTATTGAGTGCTTGAATTGTGCTTACGATGCGGGCTGCAGCCTCGTACGCCGTCTGAAAACGGATTAAATTCGTTGTTTCCTCATCGATGCTCACACCGGAAATCGAGCCCTGCTGATTTGTAAGTTGCAACAGGTTTTGACCGATGGCAGTGGATTGAGTCGAGGCATTCGAAGTGTCGGAACCAACTTGAAAGACCATATTGGCGTAAGCGCCGGCGGCTGTTTGACCAGAGGGCAGAGCTGTCGTCAACGCAGCAGAGAGATTTGCCACGTTTCCGTTGCTCCCTGCTGAGCCGTCAGAACTCACTGCAATCAGAGATGGATCAGTGATGGCAACGCTGATACCGGCAGCGGCTCCCGCAGTGCCTGACGGAACCGTAAAAAAATTCTGACCGGCGTTGCCGTTTGAATCGTAGCCTTGGGCCTGCGCGGCATTAAACGCGGCGGCAAACTGGCTGGCAAGCGTGTTTAGCTGCGAAAGCAGACCGGGCACGACAGAATCGCGTATTTGGATCGCTCCGCCCAGTTGACCGCCTTGAATTGAAGAAGTGATGTCATTTCCGTTCGAGTCCAGCACATGCTGCATTCCGTCGCTGCCGGAGGTGGTTTGCAACGAGAAGCTCTGTGAGCCCATCACGAGAGGAGTTCCATTGCCCGTCGTAATCGTCTCACCTCCGTTGCTCTGAGTGACGGAGATACCGGTGAGCGCGGAAAGCTGCTGCACCAGTTCATCGCGCTGATCCTGCACCGTGCCGCCATCCTTGCCGGCCGCGGTCAACTGCGAAACTTGACCGTTGAGTTGCGCGATCTGCGCGGTTAGCGAGTTGATCTGGGCAACAGTCTGCGTAACCTGGCCGTCGGCATCGGATTGTGCGCCGGTAAGGCCTTGGGCAGTCGTATTGAATGCCTGTGCAAGATTTTGGCCGCTGACGAGCACGTTCTGTTGAGTGGCTGAATTACCGGACGTGGCTGAAAGTTGAGTCAGGCTGGTCGAAAACGCAGTCAGTGCACTTGCTATGTCCTCGCCATTGGTTGTGAAGTAAGACTGGATCTGCTGGAGACTTGAGGATTGTGTGTTAACGCTGCTCTGCAACGATGTCTGCTTCTGAATCTGCAGATTGAGCAGCTCATCTCGAACGCTTTGGAGGTTGTCCAAGGACACACCGCCGCCTGAAACTGTGTTTCCAGAATCGTTCAGCTGGTTCTCAGAGAAATCCACGACTTCGCGGGTGTACCCCGGCGTGTTGGCGTTGGAAATGTTATTACTGGTGGCAGCAAGCGCGCCTTGCGAGGCTTCCAGTGCTTGCACGCCGATCAAAAGTGAGGTATTCAATCCGCCCATTGCAATTAGATCTGGCAAGACCAGGTCTGATGTTTCGACCTGGGTGCAGAACCCTCCTGGAATTGTCCCTTAAATGAACTGAAAAGCGACACCATCAATTCGACTGAACGGCTGGAATGCTGGATCAATGCAGAATATCGCTGATTCAATTTCTGCAGTGTATTGGAAGCAGAGCCGATCTGTTGAATGAGGTCTTGATCGACGTGAGCGAGTGATGCCGCGGTTGTTTCTCTAAAGTCTCTGCTCAAGCCATTGGCAAGTTTCACAAGGCGAGCGCTCAGCGCCTGCTGGTTCGCAACGCTGTCTTCAAGTTCTGGAAGGGAGTTGTGAGCGATCGCGTCCATGGCCCGTTCTAATTCGCAGGCAAGCGACCTTAAGAGCTGGAGATGCTCTCCCAGCCCAGCCTTCCGGTCCTGAACGTCCATCGCAATCATGCATGGAACTTTCTACGCCTCTACTCCTCTGCGAACGAGGAGTCTAAGCGTGTTCGTCTATCATCGAAGTGGCAATCGCAGACGAATCGATCCCGTAGTTTCCGCTGTTCACGGACTTTTTGAGATCATCCACCAGACCTTGTCTGATTGCAGGGGAGCTCATCGCAGTACTCACGAGAGATTTCACAGAGCTGGAGTCAGACGTAAGAGTCGTTCGGTCCCCTCCGTCAACTAGATCGGTGACCGGCGGATCCTGTTTGCCAATCCTTTTTGCATTTGGGTCGCTCGAGATCTGGCTCGATGTCAGCTGTGTTAGGTCGATTCTCATATCAACTCCTTGATCTGGGTCTGTGTCTCTATCGGCACCTAAATCCTGAAAGTTTAACCAAAAACCAAAAATTCAGCGTTATTCACTTAGTTCCTGTAGATTTGGCCGCCGTGGAACTCTTCTCTGCCGCCTTATCTACCTGTGCGTGCATAGCTTTAGCGACCATTTTGGCGATTCCGATACCGCCGGATGCCGCCATGGAATTTGCCAGCGATTGCACCCCCATACTCATCATTTGATCGCGTCCAGCAGCGTCGTCATCATCTTCGGCGCCCGGAACGGTGGCCATGGATTGCTCGGCTTGTTGAAGCCACGTGCTCAACAGCATCGATTCGAATTCCATGGCACCCTTTTCAATCTTTCCGTCCGTGCCTCCGCTCGCTTTTCAGCGACTGCATCTGGCCAAGCATGCGGTCTTCTCTTGCCTGCAAAAGACTCGACTGCGCCGCGATCGAAACGGGGCTAATGTTGGTTCCCATCTACTGAACCTCCAATTCGGCCTGCAATCCGCCTTCGGACTTGATCGCCTGCAAGATCGCCACGACGTCGTGGGCAGTGGTACCGATGGCATGAAGCCCGTTGACCAGTTCTTCGACATTTGCTCCCTGATCAAGCCGCATGGTCTGGGCCGGCCCATCGTTAACGTTCACGTTTGTCTGCGGAACTAGTAACGGCTGTAAGCGGTCGTCGCCGCGGTTTTTTCCCTTGCCATCGCCGCCCTGGGCCCCGGTGGGCACAGCAGTTGCTTCGTATGTAGTCACGACCTGAATCGATAAGCTGCCATGAATAACGGAAACGGGCGTGAGCTTGACGTCGCCCCCTAGAACGATGGTGCCTGTCCGCTCATTGATCACGATCTTTGCCGGCGTCTGCACTTCGAGAGAGAGATTCTGTACACGCGAAATCAATTCCGGAACCGAGGATTCACCCGCATCGGCCACGTTGACATCGACTCGCGTGCTGTCAAGGGCAGACGCAATATCCTTGTGAAAATTTTCATTCACTGCGTCAGCGATTCTCTTCGCGGTGGTGAAATCCGGATTACGCAAAAGGAGCGACACCAACTTGAACGCGTGCAAATCGACGGCTGTATCGCGCTCGACGATTCCTCCATTCGGCACCAAACCCACTGTGGTGGAATTGACTTCCTTGCCGTTGATGGCACTGCCAGCCATGTATCCTCCCATGACAAGTGGCCCTTGAGCTTCCGCGTAGACTTGTCCGTCGGGCCCGTGTAGAGCGCTCATCAGAAGCACGCCACCTACAAGGCTCTTGGCATCGCCGACTGAAGAAACGGTTACATCAAGTGTGGCGCCCGGTCGGGCAAAAGGCGGCAGCGACGCGGTGACGAATACGGCAGCAACGTTCTTGACTTCAACCGTACCCGGGGTAATCAGGACCCCCATCTTTTGCATGGCATTCGCCAATGTCTGCACAGTGAAATAGGTCTGCTGGGTATCACCGGTGCGGTTAAGTCCGACAACCAGACCATAACCAACGAGCATGTTATTTCTGACGCCCTCAACGCTCGTGATGTCTCGGACAAGGACCTGGCGATTCGGATTGACTGAGGCTGCGCCAAGCATAGGGACAAAAGTAGCAACGCCAAATGCCAGCGCACAGGAGGTCAACATCGTTTGCCGCAACTTCGACATTTCGAATGCCAGTTTCATGATCAGAATCCAGTGAGCCATAGCAGCGCTCGTGTAATAACGTTCGGTCGACGTGTGCTGTCCGCGATGATTCCCTTCCCCTTCATTTCGATTTCGAGGTCGCTGAGTGCGGCAGAAGAGACAGTATTGTTTGGGCCGATGTCATTAGGTCGCACGACTCCGCGTACCAACACGTCTTCGTGCTGGTTGTTCATGAAGATTTTGCGCTGCGCTTCGACGATCAGGTTTCCGCTGGGCAGCACCGCGATAACTTGCGCCGTCATGCTCGTTTGAAATGTAGTGCTCGAATCGGTTGCACCCGACCCTTTCAGAGACGTATTGGAGTTGGCGTTGAACAGCGAGTTCACGCCTTTGGTGTTGACATCTCCCGCCAGGCCAGTGATTCCAGAGCTTGTCTGGAAGGCGCGCTGACTGTTGACGTCCGCGTTCTGCGCTGCTGTAGTTTGAACCGCGACAAGAATCACTACGGTATCGTTCAACTTTCGCGCCTTGTTGTCGACCGAGAGGCTGCTTATATCGCTCTCAGGCGTCCAGAGACTTCCGACGGTGCGGACGACAGGCGGAATATCCTGTTCCCGAAGCTTGGCAATGTATTCTGACCTCAGTTGCGTAGGGTTGTTTTTCTTGTTGCTTCCTGCGTACGCATTCGGCACTGCGAGCGCGCTTGAAAGAAGCATTGAGCACAGAAACCTCTTGCCAAAGCCATTTCGGGTTGAGCGCATCACAGCGTCCCTTTCAACAGCGTTCCGTCAATTACTTCTGCTGTGTAGGTTTGCCGATGATCCGTGCTGGTTACACGAATTCTCTGACCTGTCGCGCCATTTTCGAGACAGATGACAGAGACCCGAATGTGCACATGATCGCTGTCAATCAGCAGTGTCGCGGGCGATCCTGAACGAACTGCGAATGTTTTGGATCGACTATTGAATGCCGGCACGGACTGCAGTGACGCGCTCGGCTTCGAACTGGATTGTTGGTCACCATTCCCGTCTTCCGGATGAATGCTTACAAAGAAAGGAAGGCATTCCTCCG
This sequence comes from uncultured Acidobacteriaceae bacterium, assembly GCA_963800145.1. Classification (GTDB taxonomy): domain Bacteria; phylum Acidobacteriota; class Terriglobia; order Terriglobales; family Acidobacteriaceae; genus Telmatobacter. The sequence goes on from CAWCZX010000003.1 coordinate 3,463,504, forward strand.
GCATTGCACATTCAAGGCGAACAATGATCCCATGGTCGCTCGATTTCTCCATCGATCGGATGCTCAACCTTGGAGCGCTTGTGGTAGCGACAACATCGGTCATGAGCGTTACTTGCTCCGGCAAGACCTGGATTCCAACTCCGGTCAATGCCGAGGCAATCAATTCCGTACGGATCGGAAAGCGGCGGGATGCAGCAAACGCGGGCACCGCCGTTAAAACGAGAAGAGCACACGCCAGAATTAGCTTTTGTTGCGTCATTTGAAGCCTTCTCACTGCGCCAGTTGATTCAACTGTTGAAGCATCTCGTCGGCGGCCTTGATCACACGCGAGTTTGACTCATACGAGCGCTGCGCCAGGATCATGTTCACAAACTCATCGACAACATTCACGTTGGATTGTTCCAGCATCCCCTGCTGGATGGTTCCCAACCCTTCGGAGCCCCCCGCTGCGCCTACCACTGGATCGCCGGATGCCGTGGTTGGGAGATACATATTGTTGCCGATGCTGTTCAAGCCTCCTGGATTTGCAAACGTCGCCAGTTGAATTACACCGACCTGTTGCGCCTGCGTTTGTCCGGGCAAACTCACGCTCACAGTTCCGTCTTGACCCACCGTGATGTTAGTCGCGGCAGTAGGGATGTTGATGGCCGGCTGAAGGGCATCCCCGTTGGCCGTCACAAGGTTACCCTGGGCATCGGTTTGGAAAGAGCCGGCCCGCGTGTATCCCGTCTGGCCGTTCGGCATCAGAATCTGAAAGAATCCGCTCCCTTGGATTGCGAAATCGAGAGGATTGCCGGTGCTGCTGAGATCGCCCTGCAGTTGAACAATTTCTGTATTGCCGGGGCGAGTGCCAAGACCGATCTGCAACCCGGATGCGACGGTCGTTTGTTGTGTGGCCGCGGCGCCGGGCATGACATCGTTCTGATAGAGGAGATCTGAAAACTGCACCCGACGCGACTGAAATCCGGACGTGCTTGAATTCGCCAGGTTGTTCGCAATGTTATCGAGGTTCAGTTGCTGAGCGGTCATTCCACTCGCTGCGGTATAGAGGGCGTGAAACATTTAGTCTCCTTTAGCTGATCTTTGGCAGGTCTTGGGTTGCCGTCTTGTCAATTTCTGAATTGAACATCGATAGCGCTCGCTGCATCATTTCAGCAGAGCGTTGGGCTGTAACCAGTTCGACCATGCCGGCAATGGGATTCACGTTTGAGCTTTCCAGCATTCCCTGGCGAACATTTGAATTGGTCGCGGCGATTACCGATTTTGCCGGCGCGGAGTAATAGGTATTGCCGGCGCTCGTCATCTCGGTACCGGGAGTGAATTCGACGACCTTCAGCTTTCCTGATACCGCGCCGTTTGACGAAATGGTGCCATCAGGGCTGATTGAGACCTTTCCCGGCAGAACCGAAATGACCCCCATGTTACCCATGACGGCGTCGCCGCTCGACGTAATCAACTGTCCGTGGCTGGATACCTGGAATGCGCCGTTGCGGGTGTAAACAGGGCCGTCGGCAGTTTGCACGACGAAGTACCCGGGCCCTTCAATGCCGAGGTCGAGATCATTGCCGGTTTTTTGCAGAGCTCCCTGGCTTTGATCCAACGTGGTCCCGCTCAGGATGCCATAGCTGTTCATCGCCTGGTTCAGCGCCGATCCCGAGGCGCCTTCAGCGCTGGCCAGCACTGAGCTGAACACATTGTGTTCGGCTCGGAAGCCGATGGTGCTTGCGTTTGCCAGGTTGTTGGCAATCGTGTCCAAAGCCTGGGTGCGAGCTACCAGGGCTGTGCATGCGGCGTAGTATCCGCTGTCCATAGAGGGTTCCCCTCCTTAGGACAATGCACGGCGGTTGCCACTTCGCCGGGCAACTTTTGCCCAAATAGTGGTCCAAATCGCTCAAAAGAAGCCTAATTGATGAGTTATTGATGAGAACAGTCGTGAAGCAGGATTCGATTCGATGAGAATCGTGCCGTTCTCATCGGAAAGCAACCTGAATGGTGTCGCAGATTTGCCCGTTTAGCGGCGCATTTGAACTATGCGACCGAATACGATGGTGGACGAAGGCGGTTCTGCAACGCGCTCTCGAGCATCGACATGCTGACCAGCTGATGCGCGACGTCCACAATCGCCGACCACGGATCCATTGGTCCCGAGGTCTGTCCCTCGCAGAAATACTCCCTGACGCAGCGAGGCAGTGCCCACTCCTCGGCCATCCACAGGCCTACATAGGCTTGATCGGCCAAAGACAACCCATTTTGATCCCAGCCAAGAAGCGCCGGCAATTGACCGAGTTCGTGGAATAGACCAACCAGATATGCGTCTTCGGGGTTGATCGTTCCAGACGTCTCTTCTGCCCAGAAACTGCAATGCTTCGCAACGGCCCTTGCATGAATCCAAGCATCTACAATGGCGCCCTTCCGCGCATCACAGGTGACTGTCTGTTTCGAGGCCACTTCAACGCATGCCTGCAATCCGAGGTCCGAGATGCAATCTTCAATGCGGCTAGGGCGACCCGAAGCGGAACCGTATTCGTTTCCCGCCAGCCGGAAGACCTGCAGCGTGGCGCCGATGTCGCCCATGAGCAATTGAGAGAATTCGCGTAGACTCACGGCTGGTTCATGAATCTGGAGTTCCATGCACAGAAGCGTCTCCGGCAACACGGGAACATCGGGGAGGTGTTGCAAAAGGTCGCGCTCAAATAGCTGCGAATCGGATAGCGTGTTTCGTCCGGATCCTATCTCAAAAAGTCTTTTATTCAGCACCTTGCCACCGCCACACAACATATCGGCAACTAGTGCGAATCTTTTTACCCTAAAGCAAGAGCAGTCTCTTCAAAAACCTCAGAATTTCTTTCCTGAACCGTCTCGACAGCAGTCTTCAATTGAAAGATGACATCGATTTTTCCGCGTTTTCCCGACAACCTTACCCATAGTGAGTTTTTGCATCGTGTAAAGCCGGCTTCGGCGGCGCCAACTTCGACCGCCTGACGCCCTAAAGTCCTCGCCATTTTCTCCGGCGTACCCGGGTCATCTACCACGACTTCCTGATAATCCGGCACGTCGGTCAACCGCTCCATTTGCTGCTTAAAGTCGGTTGGGCAAACGAAACATGGCTCCGCTCTACACCCTGTCATTTGCTCCACCGCTGCAAGAAAGCTGTGCTCCACCCGGTAGGCAAAGCCCATAAGTATCCGCTTTGCAACAACAGAATAATGCAGCGGCACCGCGGCGCAGCTTTCGAGCAGAGCGCGAGGAATTTCCGCCGCAACCTCGCGCCCTATGTGCTCCTGAGTGAGGACAGGGTAGCCCCATTGAGCGGCTCTGGCGGCTGTGATTTGCTTCTCGTCTGTAAAGCCCAGGCGGATGAGAGTCGCTTCTAGCTCTTCGCCGCACCAACGGCTTTGGGCCAGTGCTGTTTGAAACTGGTCGGCGGTCAGATGCTTTCGCTGCAGCATGACAAGACCAACGGAAAGACGCGGGATCCGTGGAATTTCGAGAAGCCTTCTCGTAGAGAGCTGTGCAAGCGGAGCTTGGGAAGCCAAGGCAAAGCAGTCCACGCTGCAATACCAAAGCTGGCCCACTCGAATTCCTGGACGGGCATGCGGTATGCATTTCATCAGTTGCTTGTTGTGGCACCTGGAATAGGCACATGTGGCACGGATTCGGTCCCACCCGAGATCAAGGCCAGGGACGAAAGACTTTATCGATAGACCCATTGTTCTAATCCTCGCAACATCAATTGAGAAAGTTCGAAGCCAGAGGCCGCGGAATATCTGTGACACGCAAGCCATAGTTACCGTCAACAATGACTGCTTCGCCGCGCGCAATCAGCTTTCCATCAAGAAGCAGTTCAACAGGTTCGTCCACCATTCGATCGAGTTCGATCACGGAGCCACTACCCAGTTCCAGGACTTCGCGGAGCGGCAACTGCCGCTGGCCAAACCGAAGAGAAACATTGAGCTCAACATCCATTACGAGCTTCAGATTTATCGGATAAACTGCGGGCTCTCCAGTATCTCCCGAGTGCTTGGCGCCTGAGGCATGCGCCAATGATTCAAGGAGCTGGCCGTCAAAGTAGAGAAGAAGCGGGGAGCCCGAGTCATCGGCGGAGACAGTGAGAGATACGACCAACATTCCACCGAATGCCAGACCTGCGACGGGATCGACCTTGCACGAAGTCGCTCCAAAATCTCGCGAGAGCGATTCGGCCAGGCCTGACATCGCTGAGCCGATGATGCTTGTCACCACCTCGCGATGCTCGTCTGTGAGAGGCTCGGCACCCTCTTTCTTGATCGTTGCAACCAAACTGGACACTTGTGGCTCGTAGAACTCTACGAAACATTCCCCGTGGACGGCACCATCCAGAGTCAAGCGGAAATGTATCGGTACGTCCCTGCTGGTGGGAGGATTCGGACAGTCCATGACCTCCAGAGGCCAGGGGGCCCCAATTGCCGTGGTTACCGATTCAGTCAACGATGCAGCGAAGGCCGCTGCAAATGAATGCGCAGCTTCCCTCTTCGTCTTGTTGTCCATAGTCCTTATCCTCTCTTCCAGTCTGTTGTTGCCACACGACGACCGAGTTGTGCCGCCCTCTGCGAGCCGTTGCGCACAGGCACCGCTTCAAAGAGTCCATGACCGCCGGATGTCAGCATCGCCGGAGACTGTACAGGAGCTCTAAGCTTTAAAACCGAACCAGGCTGAAGCGCAATCAGGTCCCTCACAGTTACCTTTAGCCCTGTTAGTTCGGTTGCGACCTCCATGTCGCAGTCGAGAATTCGTTCACGAATTGGAGGTGTTGGAAAGTGGCGGATCGCGCCCTTCTTTTGCGGCTGGTCAAGCTTCATCTGCTTCATCAGGTACCCGGCAAACACCGTCGGGAAGACCAGTCGAAACGAGGACGGCTTTTCCGCGATCATTACTTCGAAGTTCACAACCGTAACCTTCTCGTTGGCCGGGAAGAACTGGTTCAGCAACGCGGACTTAACGCGGCGGTCAGAGATCAGAGACTGTTCGGGCAAATGCCATGCACCTTCGGCTTGACGCACAATGAGCATTAACACGTACTGCATGATCTCTTCGTCTATTTCTGAGAGTTCGCGCGCAGGGTCGCGCATGCTCCCCTCTCCTCCCATGAGCAATTCGATCATCGGGAGGACGAGATCCATATCGCATTCCACGACGATGGTGCAAGGAATGGCACTGAGAGAGAACACCACGTTGTAACTCAATTGAGAAATACTCGTGACATGCTCTTTAACTGAAAGTCGATCGAGCGATTGCAACTTCGTTTCGAGACTTGTTCCGAGGTAAATATCCAGAGCGCTCGAAAGATTCGCTGCAAAGGTCTCGTGAATTCCAGTTAGCGCACGGGCATCTTCGTTCGAAAGACGGCCCGCGGCGCGAAAGTCGCAACGATGTATGGATCGCGATATGGAAGCCGCTTGTTGAGAACCTGGCTTCTGATCGCGGAAATTCGTTGTCGTAGCTTCATCCGTACTAAGCGATTTCAAGGTATCCTCCTAACACCATCTCGTTCGCTGTCGGGCGATTCTGAAGGTGCGCCAGCGAAGCTTTCAGCTTGCCCATTGTGGCCTGGCGTATCTGCGAGACACGCGAAAGCGCAATGCCGACTACCTCCGCAATCTCCTTCATTGTGAGTTCTTCACGGTAGTAAAGCGACAGAATCAATTGCTCCCTTTCGCTGAGCTTTGAAATCGCCTCAGCCAGGTGCGACTTCATCTCGCCTTCCAGGCACAGGTCGAATGGATCAGGATCGTCGATGCTGGGCGCCGATTCGATCACATCTAACTTCTCAGTGCGGTCATTCGAAACAGCGATCTGTTGACCTGCAATATGAAGCGAATCGATCTGCGCGACAATCTTGCGCAGTTGCTGCAGATCTATTTGCATCTCTTCAGCTATTTCGGACTCAACGGGATGGCGCCCCAGCCGAACCTCGAGCCTAGCCGTGACGTCCGCAATCTCGCGCCCTCTTCTGCGCATGTAACGCGAGCCCCAATCCGATTCGCGCAAGCTATCGAGAATCGCTCCTCGAATGCGAAACTTGGCAAAAGTCTTAAACTGCACATTCTTAGAGTTGTCGAAACTGCGAACCGCTTCCATAAGACCGATGACACCTGCACTAACTAGGTCTTCCAAATCGACCTGCTGAGGCAGCCGTTCACGGATTCTAGCGGCGATGTAATAGACCTGGGACAGCTCCTGCATTACCAGGTCGTTGCCATCTACCGCGTCCGTCGCGCTCGTCTTGTAAGCCATTTCCGCTCTTGTCATTTGGTCGCCTCGCAAACTTTGTACCCTTTAAGTGTTTTCATTGCACCGATCCGAGCGACATCACCTGCGTCATAGGAGGAATCTCCGAAGGCGAGATGACGACAATTTTTGGAATGAAAGGTTCCAGAACACGCCGCAAGTAGAAGCGGCCAGGAGAAGCGCATAGAAGGATGGGAGGCGCGATCGCAATCTGGTCCCCTAACATTGCGCGGAGTCCGTCAAGTACCCTGCGAGCCACCGAGATCTGAATCGCTCCTCCGGTTGGCGGGTGCATGTTTTGGGTCGATGTCCGCGCACACTCTTCTTCGAGAGAACTGGCCAGTGTAACCACGCTCAGCCTTCCTTGTTCATCGAGGAGCGGCCGTATGAGTGCGCGACCGAGCGCATGCCGTGCTGCTTCAACCAGGAGCACCGGGTTCTTGTTCGTTGCTGCTGCCTCGACAAGTGTCTCCAGAATCGTCCCCAAATCCCGAATCGATACCTGCTCTCTCAAGAGCAGCTGAAGCACCTTTTGCACTTCTCCGAGCGTTAGAAGTTTTGGAATCAGCTCATCAATCAGCTTGGGATGTGACTCGTTGAGGCGGTCTACTAGACGTTTGGTCTCGTGACGAGTCAGCAGATCGTGGGCGTTCTGTTTTATCAGTTCCGACAGATGAGCGGCCAGCACCGAGGTGTGGTCCACTACAGCGTATCCAGCGGAAATGGCCTGGGCCTGGAGATCAGGAGTAATCCATCGCGCCGGAGAGTTGAATGCAGGCTCTCGTGTTTCTTGCCCCGGAAGGTCATCAGGTTTTGGATTCGAATTGACAGCAAGAAGACGGTCACGCCGCATCTCCCACCGCGCAATTTCGACACCGCGAAGATAGACAACGTACTCCCGTTCCCTGAGGGCGAGATTGTCGGTAATATGAATCGACGGCACCAGGAAACCAAGACTCTGCGCCAATGTCTTTCGTAGGGAGCGCACGCGCGAAAGAAGCTGACCACCTTGCTTTGCATCGACTAATGGAACGAGTCCGATACCGACTTCCAACATCAAGTCGTCGAGTTTCAATACTGCGTCCATCGGATCGATGGCAGGAACTCCCGCTTTGTCTGCCTTCGTTGCCGCTTTGGCGCCGGCTGCGATTTCGGCTGCGCTTTCCAACTTGAGCTTTGAAGCGGCAAACATCAGGCCTGCGCCAAGCACGATGAACGAGAATTTAGGCATTCCCGGAATCAACGCCAGTGCCAGCAAGACTCCGCCAACGATCCATAGAGGGCGCGCGGTGCGGAACATCTGCTTTCCGATGTCAGTTCCCAGGGAATGTGTGGAAGCGGCGCGAGTAACCACAATGCCACCGGCGACTGAAACCAACAGCGAAGGAATGATCGCAACCAACCCATCACCGACGGTGAGGATCGTGTAGGTCTTGAGGGCTTGCTGAAATGGAACGCCCTGCTGGAACACACCGATCAGAAATCCCGCAACAATATTGATAACCGTGATCAGAATTGTCGCCAATGAATCTCTTTGGCTAAATCGAGCCGCGCCGTCCATTGAGCCGCAGAATTCCGCTTCTCTCGCAACCTGTTCGCGACGCTGACGAGCCTGATCTGCGTTGATTAGGCCAGTGTTCAAATCGGAATCGATGGCCATCTGCTTGCCCGGCATGGCATCAAGGGTAAAGCGGGCTGTAACCTCCGCTGTGCGGACTGCGCCATGACTCACCACCAGGTACTGAATTGCAATGAGCGCAATAAAGATCACAAATCCGACAATGTAGTTGCCGCCCACCACAAACTGCCCAAAGGCCTCAATGACCTTACCCGCGGCCGATGAACCTTCACTACCGTGCAGAAGGATGCGCCGTGTGCTGGCCAAGTCGAGCGCCAGCCGCATCAACGTCAATAGGAGGATGAGGCTTGGAAATACGGAGAACTCAACCGGACGCAGAACCTGAATTGCGGTGAGAAGTACAAGGACCGAAAGCGTGATGCTAAGAGTGAGTAGAAGGTCGAGAACGATGCTAGGTAACGGAACCAGCATCACGAATACAAGGGCAACGGCCCCTGTTGGAATGACCCACTCAGAGTACTTGCGAAGGGTTTCAAGCAATCCGGAACTTTTTGTCACAACGGCCTCGCTTCGGTGGTTGGTGTGGCGAATGCTCTTCTTTGCGCATCACGATTTCTGACCTCAGCCTGGGCCTTATAGATGAGGACGAGGATTTCAGCCACCGCGTGATACAGCGCCGAAGGGATTGGGTCTCCCACTTCAGCGCTTTTGTATAAGGCTTGTGCGAGGGGCCTGTTTTCCATTACCGGAATGTCACGATTCCAAGCGATTTCCTTGATTTTTGCGGCCAGGATATCAAGCCCTTTTGCGACAACGATGGGAGCAGGCATATTGACTTCATAACGGAGGGCGACCGCGTAGTGGGTTGGATTCGTGATGACCACGGTCGCTGTTTCGGCAGCCTTGAGCATCTGCTTGCGGCGGGAGTAGCGCTGTAGTCTCCGAATCCTCGCCTTGTTTTCAGGGCTACCCTCCGACTGCTTCAGTTCATCCTTCAGGTCCTGGCGGCTCATCTTGAGATCGCCTTCACTTTTCCGCCACAGCAGCAGGTAGTCCACTCCCGCCCAAAGCAGAAGAATCAAACCGGACTTCCAGCCGACTCCCAAAAGAATGGCACCCAGAAGGCCGGCGAAATGCCGCGAGTCAACATACGAACTCGCCAGGATGTTTGCCCAATGGCTCCGTATTGAATCCACTCCGACCCAAGCAATGGCTATGAAAGGTAGAAAGGATTTGAGAATTGGGCTGAGCCCAGCGACTGAGAACATCTGCTGCAGTTTGTTCGCAGGGTTCAGCCGATCAAATTTCAATGCAAGGGCTTCTGGAGCGAACACAAACCCGCCTTGCCCCAATCCCGCGAAAACCGATACTACAAGGGCTGCCAGCAGAATTGGAACGGTCCAGCGAATCGCTTCTACGCTTGTCCAGAATAGAAGCGGGCCATTGGGCTCAATTGAATCGGAAGCAGCGAGTTCAAGCGTGGTGCGAAAGAAGCGTGTCCAATGTAGAAGGGCCTGCTGGCCCAGGAGATACATGACTCCCGCGACGGCTGACATGGACAGCGCGCTGGTAAGGTCGCGCGAGCGGGTGATCTGCCCCCGCTCCCTCGCCTTTTTCCGGTGCTGTGGTGTTGCCTGTTCTGTTTTACTCGCGTCAGCCATTGTTTCTCACGAAGCCAAATGCAATAAATGTTCGCCGTTTGTCACTGCATCTGTGAACAGGTGGCGGAAAAGATCGGGCCAATACTTCAACGTTGCGATCAAAATGGTGAGTCCGAGAAGGCTCTTCACAGCAGGCCCCAGCAACATGAGGGGCATCTGTGGCGAAGCCTTACCGAGCAAGCCGAGTACGATGTCGGCAACCAGCGTCGCAGACAGAACCGGAGCTGCGATCTGGATACCAAGACCAAACATCTCACCAACTGTCTTTAAGAGTTGCAATGTAAAGAGGCTACTCAAGTGCGCTGTCCCCGGTGGCAAATAAAGGAAGCTATTACCAACTGCGCGTAGCAACCAATAGTGCACATCCATCTGAAGAAAGAGAAGCATGACAATGCTCTGGTAAAACATGGCCATTACTGTTGTGTCCACCTGTGTCTGCGGATCGAGGATGTTGACCAGCGAGTAGCCCATTTGCACGCCGAGGACCTGGCCGGAGAGCTGAACTGCCTCAAAGACGATATTGGTTGCGATCCCCATCCCAACACCGATCAGAAACTCGGTGAAGACAAGCAGCGGCCATTCAGAGAGACTATGCGGAGCAATTTCCTTGCCAACAGTTGGAAAGAGCAGCAGTGTTAACGCGCAAACAAAGATAGCCTTGACACGAGGCGGAATGACAACGCTGCCGAAGAACGGCGCAAAGAGCATAAGCCCGGTCAGCCGCACACTTATGGTGAGCAGTCCACTGATGATCGTTAATAGAGGAATTTCGATCATTTGAGGTAGACGTTAAAGTCGGAAAACGTTGTTAAAGTGAAGTGCGCCAGATGACGCCACATCCACGGCATCGCAACAAAGAGCGCCGCGCCGGTGGCAAGCAAGCGGGAGACGGTCGAAACGGTTTGGTCCTGCATCGAGGTCAGCACCTGGGCAATATTGACCACCAGGCTGACGATAATTGCGACAGCCAGAATCGGCCCAGCGAGGATGACCACCTCCTGCAGCATCATGCGTCCGAGTAGTACGACCTGATCGACGTCCATGGCGCTAACTGAAACTCCTCATAAGTGAACTAATCAACAAATGCCATCCATCCACCATCAGAAAGAGCAACAACTTGAGAGGTGTTGAGATGACTACGGGGGGCAATTGCAACATTCCAACGGACGTCGTAATTGAGGCGACGACCATATCTACAATCAAAAATGGAAGAAACAGAACCGTTCCGATCTGAAAGCCGGCTTTCAGTTCGGACAAAATATAAGCGGGAAGCAATACGCGCAATGAAAGATCATCGGCCGATGCGGGGCGCGGTTCTTTGGCCAGTTCGATAAATAAAGCGACATCTTTTTCGCGCACATAGTGGCACATAAATTTCCGCATCGGCTCTTCTCCGCGACTCAACGCCTCGGTAGCAGTAATCTGCCCAGCCTGCACGGGAATGATCGCATTCTGATAGATCTGCAACGCGACAGGCTGCATGATGAAAAACGTGAGGGTGAGCGAGAGCCCTATGAGTGTCTGATTGGAAGGAGTGGATTGGAGCCCCAGCGCCTGGCGCAAGAAGTGAAACACGATGAGAAGGCGGGCGAAGGGGGTGACGCACATGAGGACGGACGGAATCAGCGTCAATGCGGTAAGCATGATGACGATGGACCAGGGTACGGATCCGCCCGGCATACCCTGGATCTGCAATACGCCACCATTCGGAACTGTTGGGAGTGGGTTTGCAGTTCCTGTGTTCGGGACGACCACCCGCGCCCCGGAAAGCCCTCCATCCGCCAGGGGTGCGCTCGTTGTATCCCCTGGACCAGGCGATGCACCTTGCGCGGGAAGTTCTGCTTCGGGTGCGCGCGGTCCCCACTGCGCCTTGGCTGGAGTCCAGACTGCAGCAAACAGCGATATCAATATCGCGATTTCCCGAATGACATGGGACAACCTCATGCAGAGCGCTCCGTAATTTCCTCAATGGAAGGCAGAGCGTCGGCAGATTGCGGCAGTGTACTCAATTGCGTTAGGAGGCATACTCCAGAAGCGCCTCCCCCAATCAGGAACTTGTGTCCATCCGCATGAATGATGGCGACAAAGCGCTTCTCGCCAAGCGAAACCGTCTCAGTCACGTGCAGCTGTTTGATTGCAGCTACACCGTACTTTCCTCGAAGCCATAAGAAAATGTGTTTTAGTGCACCGGGGCGCGGTGACGGTGTGGAACTCTTTATCGGCGGAGACACTCTCCGCACTTTTTGATGTCTGAGCGCATCGATTCTTTGATCGTCGGCATGGTGAATGAGCGTCTCAATAAACGGACTCGGCTCAGCCGCCGGGTGCGCCGGCCGGTTAATTGGCGTCGGACGCGCCCTCTGAAAGAATGGACGTGGAATGCGAACCTTTATCGTCATGCCTGATCCGTCACACGGACGGCGAGACGGTCGCAGATTACTTCGAATTCCGTCCAGCCGATGAGAAGGTTGTTGACGCGCAGTGGCACGTCGCTGGTGTGATGGCACCCGGTTTCGACGATTGAGCCTTTCGTCAGGGCGAGAAGGTCGCCAACCGTAAACCGCACGACAGGCACATCGAGAGTAAGAGTGCACGGCAGCCAAGGCAAGCTGTCGAGGGGATCGATTTCGTTGGGAATCGAATCCGAAGCGAACGGCTCCGCGGAGTTTGTTTTTATATTGTGAACTGCGTTGCTCATGGGTCTTCGCGCGCTCCAAGCCTCAGGCAGACTCAGTTTGCGGGCCTGGGGGACTGGCAACGGACCGCTCGGAGAATCCATCATGAAGCGTTTGTATAAGAGCTAATGCAATCGAAGGGCCGGAACGAGGAGCGTGCTGAGCGGAATTTACAGAACGACCCGAGAGCGCTCAGGTCATTGATTTAGAGATAGTTATGGGCGCGAATGCGCCGACGGCGCGGCCCCATGGCTGGTGAGACAGCCATGAGAGCCGGCAACCTGATGCACGCTTCCGCGAGATCAAATGCTTTTATCGCGAAAGTCTCTAATCGTAAGTTAAGAACTTCTCCACTTCTGAATACTTAGGAAATCAGCTGGATCGTGGCCTGCGAAACCTGGTCAAGCGTTGTTAGTACCTTCGCGTTTGCTTCATAACCCTGCTGCGCAACAATCATGTTCGCAAACTCGGCGGATAGGTTTACGTTCGACAACTCGACGGAGCCACCAGTGATGGACCCGTTGCCGGCTACGCCAGCCTGCCCGATCACGGGAGCTCCTGACGAAAAGCTGGCTTGATAGTCGTTACCGCCAGTTTGTGTAAGGCCCTGGACATTCGCGAAGCTTGCAATTGCAACTTGCCCCAGTGCCAGGGTCTGACTGTTACTGAACTGCCCCTGCACTGTGCCATCCGGGAGTACGGAATAACCGTTCAGCGTTCCAACACCATAGCCGTTCTGGTCGGTCGAACTTGTCGCACTCGTCGCGCTCTGCTGGGTGACAGTCGGATTTCCGCTGCTGTCAGTAAGATTCCAGGTGAGATTCATGGGAGCTGCGCCATCAGCCAGCCCGGAAACCGTAATGCCCGTGACCGGAGCCGTTGGTGATGTCAGCACCCCCGACGAGTTGAAGGTCAGAGTGCCTGTCGCGACAGGCGTTGGTGTACCCGTGCCGCCTGTATCCGCAGATGGAACGCTGATGCTATAGTTCCAGGAATTCGCGCCGGCGTTCGTGTATTGCACGGTAAGCACATGCGAGGTACCCAGGGAATCGTAGACTGTGATGGGCGCGCTGTACGTTGAGCCAACGGCAGACGACGCGTCCAAGTTGGTTTCCATTTGGAAGCTTGAACTGGGAACCCCTGGAATGTTGCTCGCCGTGTTGACATTGATTGGCGCGAGAGCCGAACTGGTAGAGACCACACCATCGACGGCGGGATAACCCATCACAAGCTGACCCTGCGGTGTGCAGAGTTGCCCCTGCGAATTGACGGTGAAATCGCCCGCGCGTGTATAGCTTGTTTGACCGGCGCCCTGAACCACAAAAAAACCGTTGCCTTGGAGCGCCATATTCGAGGGAATCCCCGTCGAACTGACGCTTCCGTTGGCGAAGTTCGCGCTCTGGCCGCCGACCTGCACCCCAGATCCATATTGAATGGGATCCCCATTTCCCGAAATCCCCTGCATCTGGTTGAAGACATCCGCGAAGTTGAGCGTCTCGTCCTTATAGCCATCCGTATTGAGATTCGCCAAGTTGTTGGCAACGACATTCAACGACGCGGAGCTGGCCTCTAGTCCTGAAAGTGGAATTGAAAATGCCGACATCTATCTACCTCCTGGTGTGAAGTGATGTTTGAACTGGATTGTGGAAGCTGCTGTACAGATTCATCAGAGCCGAAGGAATTGCCGTCGCCGGCATCTCTGATGCGCTCTGAATAAAGGGCGCTGCAAGAGATGAAACTGGGTTGGAAGCAGCCGTGCTCGTGCCATTTGTCTGCGCGGCTGGGCTTTGGTTGGTCGCTGAAGAGCCTTGCGCTGCACCGGAAGGTGTTGACGACACGGACGTCAAATTCCCAAGAGTTTGATTGATGGAAATGAGCTGATCGAGCTGGTTGAGCGAAACCATCTGGCTGACCATCTCAGTCGGATCGACGGGAGACGTGGGATCCTGATTCTGCAGCTCTGTAACAAGAAGGTTCAAAAACGTACTTTGCAAGTCGGTGGACGAAGTCCCTGTCGTTGTGCCCGACGTGGTACTTGCATTGGCAGTCGGTCTGGCCGCACTGGCGCTCATACCCTGAATCGGTGCGGAAATTGCCGGAATGAAGCCTTGAATATTCATTTCCTGTTCCCCTCGTTGAGTGGTCTCACTTTTTCTATGCCCTGATGTCCAATCGATAACCGTCGCCTGATGTTTTCGGCACTCTCGCTGTCAGTCTTTCGATTTCAGCCGGCGCCCCCGAGTTGAAAGGCTCGAGGGTTAAAACGGATGCCCTTTGTTCTCTTTGCGACGACCGTCCCCGTTCATTTGAAAATGATGCTCCGCCTTGATTGACCTGAATGGATGCATGCAAACCATAGTCGTTGCCGAGCTTCTCCTGGATCGATGGAATATGTGCTGAGATGGCTGCGCCGAGGTCAACGTGTTCGGTGGAGATCTGGGCCAGCATCTGTTGTTGCGAAACGGATGTGCGCACCGAGATCTCGCCAAACTCGACTGAATGCATTCCTACGCACATCTCCGACTCGCTCATCGACTGAATGAGGCGCGCGGTATTGATGCCACCAGGTACCGTTGCCATGCCTGAGTTCAACTGATCTGATGACAACTTTCCAGAAGCGACTGTGGGCAAGGAAGTCCCACCGTTGTCATTCCGGACAGAGTCAGGGAACGACGTTTGATGAGGGGTCGCATGCGATGTCATATTGCTCGACATCGCGAGGGCCGCGCTGTTTGATGCGGCAGTCTGAGCCACTAACGGCGCGGTGGAACCGGCCTCGGGGTGTTGACTACCTTGACCGCTGGATTGACCGCCATTGAATGATGCCTCACCGCCCGAAGCCAGGTTTTGCTTAGCAGTTCCCGCCAGTATCGTGGACTTTGAATCGGCAGGGAGAAACATGCCTGAGTTCTTGCCTTGCGCAGACTTAATAGCCTGCTGGTTTGCGTTGCCATTGCCGGCGATCGTTGAAGGGTTCGCCGTATTGCCATTCGAAACAAAATTGCCGAACTGTGCAATTCCCTCCACTGTGGAAACTACTGTGGAGGCAATAGCCGCTCCGGATGCTGATGCAATTGGAGCGGTGGATGAAGGATTGAGCTGTTCTGCGCCCGCGCTACAGTTTTCGATCAGCTGCGCTTTACTGAGCTGAAACTCTGGCGAATCGCTTTCATTTAAAGTTGCTGGTGCCTTCTGCCGAGAATCATCGACATTCTGTTCCGTGGCAGATTTTCCTACAGTGGTGCTGGTATCAATTGACTCTTCACTTGCCGACGCCGCTAGGTCGGCTTGCAAGTCTTTTTCCGGATCGTTGGGTTTCTGACTAGGTGGCATCTCGGCTGGGGTCGTCAATGTCGCTATCGAAGTGTTCGGATTCTCCTGGATCATCGACGTCGATGACTTATCGTTCTTGTCCGTGCGCTCATTTGCGTTGGAATTGGAATGCGACTCTGAACCCTCGGCATTGGACTTAACGCCTCGAATGCTTGCCCAGGAAGTGCTGGCCAGAATCGGACCGAACGGAACACTCGATTGCAGCGCAACCCCGGGCCGCGAGGGTGTTGATTCAGTAGTCATCGATTTGGCCGCGATTCTCACGCTTGTCTAGTTGCACGCGTTCGGCCAACGAGGAAGATAACTTCTGTTGCGAATGCTGAAGATTAAACTGCTGATTCCACTATGACTTATAAATTCGAAGAGATCTTCACGCCGACCTCCTGTTCTTCAAATGGGCATCTCTTGCCGCGTCAACTAGGCAATGCGTGCCTATTCCTGATGATTTAACGCTCAATATCTCAAAAAGATTGAAAGGCGCACCAAGGCCACTTGTGGTGCACTTGAATCTCACATTTTTGGGAATTGTTAGTTTCGCTGAGAGCGGGATGCAAATATCTCATCGATGGATTTCTGCTGAGTGCGGACTTGTTCTTGCTCGTATTCGTTCTGCTTCTGAACCAGCATATCGGTTAGCATCTTGCGATTGGTATGGGCATTCTGGTAAGTCTTCATCTGTTTCACGCACTCCAGCTCTAGCGACCCGAGCGAACCATGCAGCGCCTGCCTGATGTCCATTGCAGCGTTTACTTCGTGAAGAATGGCTTGCACTTCATATGAATACACCGGCTGCCGCATTGATTCGTTCCTCGCATTGTGCTTCCCTGTGATCTCGTCGTTCAGTTCGTCGATGCGCCGTCGAATGCGCGCTATTTCGAACTGAATTCGCTGAAGCGAAAGCTCTTCGCGCCTTTCGATACTCTCTCTAACCCGGAGAACCGCCGCGAGTGAGAACTTGAAAGCCATCGAAAAATCGGACTCCTGGCCGTTTGATTCGAAATGAATCAACTATTCAACGTCATCAATTGCTTAACCGCATCTTGAAAGGTAGACAAAGAGTCGGGCTTTTGAAGAAGGAACTCGTTGAGCGCCGGTAGGTTCTGTATTGCGTTATCAAGAACCGGGTCAGTGCCCTTCTGATATGCGCCGATGCGAATCAGATCCTCAGACCGGGCATAGGCCGCCATTAGCAAGCGGAGAGCATTGGCCTTTGCGAGGTGTGGTTTTGACACCATGCTCGACATCAGTCGGCTCACGCTCTCCAAAATTGAGATAGGCGGATAGTGGGTACGAAGAGCGAGATTCCTGTCCAACACGACGTGGCCATCGAGTAGCGAGCGTACTGTGTCGACTACTGGATCCTGCTGATCGTCTCCTTCCATCAGCACGGTATAGAAGGCGGTGATGCTTCCCTGCGAAAAGTTCCCCACTCGCTCGACGAGGCGCGCCAACATGTTCAAGACTGAAGGTGTGTAGCCCTTGGCCGTCGGTGGTTCCCCCGCTGCGAGACCAATCTCTCTTTGTGCCATTGCAAAGCGCGTCAGCGAATCTACGATGAGGAGCACATTCTTTCCGAGACTCGCAAAATGTTCGGCCACTGCGGTCGCCGCCAATGCTGCACGCAGTCGCAATAGTGGTGATTGGTCGGAAGTGGACACAATGACTACCGAACGCCGAAGTCCTTCGTCCCCGAGAACTTCGAGAAACTCTCCAACCTCGCGTCCCCGTTCACCTACAAGTGCGAGCACAGTCATATCCGCCGACGTGCCACGCGCCATCATCCCGATCAACGTGCTCTTGCCAACGCCGCTTCCACCAAAGATGCCGATACGCTGCCCTCTTCCACACGTCAAAAACCCGTCAATCGCGCGAATTCCGCAACCCAGAGGCTCGCGGATTGGAACGCGCTCAAGCGGCAGAGGAGCTGAACCATCAATAATGACGGAATGCATCGCGCGGTAGTCACCCTTTCCATCTAACGGAGTCCCCGCCGTGTCAAGTACGCGGCCCAACATCTTAGGGCCCACGCGAACTGACGGGCGCGCGCCCCAAGTCACAATGCGATCGCCAAATCGGATACCCTGGGGTTGATCGGCAGCCATCGATAACATTGTTGAACCTCGAAACCCAACAATCTCTCCCGAGTAGCTTCGACCACCTTCTCCTAGGATTTCGCAGCACTCCCCGACAAAGCAGAAGGGGCCGTCCGATTCAATCAGGTTGCCAACAACCTGGTTGATGCGACCGCTCCAGCGCAGGGTCGAGCCGGTGTCGAGATAATGGGTATAAGGAGCCAGAAGAGAACGCCTCATCGATTCACCGGACGCAGCGCGAGTAGATCGAAGAATCCTTGCTCCACTTCTTTCAATTGTTTATCTAGTCCAAAGTGTGCATTTCCCAGCTCAGTCTCGACCAGGCAATCTTGATCGTTGAGACTCGCGTCCTCGACGACCTCGACATGTTCCAATCTGGAATGCTCTGCAAAATAGGCTTTCCAGTTCGCGCCTCTTCCAATGCTGACACGGACGATCACCGTAGATCCTTCACGCATTTTCTCAATCGCCATCCTTACCAGCGTTGCCACGAGCATCGAATCCACCTGCGATTCGCGATGCAGAATCTTCGCGGCGATTGCCAGTGCAAGTTGGACAACTTCAGCCTCGATGCGCGCGTAATAGTCGTTGCTTTGCTCGGTGAATCCTGCGATTGCGGCGGCAATCGGGGCGCGCGCGGCGATTAACTTTTGCTCGAGTTCCTGCCGCAATCTTTCTTCGGTCTCGCGCACTGCCTCGGCGCGCTCCTGCTTGATCCTTGCGGCGAGCTTGAATTCCAGCAAGCGCTCTTCTGCCAGGGGCGAGTTCGGTTCGTCTAGGTAGCCAGGCGTTTGTTCCAGCTGTTGAGAGTTGCCCTTGGGCTGTCCGGCAATGTCGCGATATTGGAGGGCAGACACTGGAACAGGCGTCGCGCCCGAAATTCCCGCGCTAGAGGACATATTCGTCTTCTCCTTCGCTCTTCAAGACAATTTTTCCTTCGGATTCAAGTTTGCGTGCGATGGAGACAATCTCACTTTGAGCTTTGGCAACTTCTTTACTGCGAACGGGACCCATCATTTCGGAGTCCTCCTTCATCATCTCAACCGCGCGCGAAGACATGGTGCGGAAGATATGGCTGCGCAAGTCTTCACTCGCACCCTTGAGAGCTATCATCAGGGTCTTTTTGTCAATGGAGTTGATTAGCTCGCGCAGGTCCTGCTCTGGAACTTCAAGAAAATCTTCGAATGTAAACATCAGGTCACGAATGTTGATCGCCAGGCTCGGTTCGCTCGCTTCTATCGTCTCAAGTATTTCCTTTGCTGCCGCGGGCTCCAGGCGATTCATCATTTCGGCCAGGCTCTTGACCCCTGTATCAGAACGCTTGCTCTGGTCCCCCACGGACCTCAAGCGGCGGTGAAGCACTGCAGAAATCTTTGCAGCAACCTGCGGTGGATATTTGCCCATCGTTGCCATTCGCCTGACACAATCAGCGCGCGATTCGGGCTCGAGTTTCATCAGCAATGCAGAAGCCTGCTTAGCGTCGAGATGCCCAAGGATTAAGGCTTTCGTTTGGCTCTGCTCGCCTCCGAGAAATCTTGCAAGTTGCTGTGGATCGGACTGCTTGAGTGCCTCCGCATTGAACGACGGTGCGTCGTCAGCACGTGCCCGCCTCTGCACGATGTTCTTCGCTCCCGTCTCTCCGAAGGCTTTGACCAAGAGGCGCATCGCGACTTCCTCTCCACCGACAGCAATGAACTCCTGGGCGGCCATTAATTGCTGGTATTCCTCAAGGACCTGCATCGTTATATTGATGGGCACTCGTGCGAGGTTTGCAATCTCATCGGTAATGCGCTCCAGATCATCTTCAGACAGGTTGCGCAGAATGGGTGCGGCGGCATCCTCTCCAAGAAATGAGAGCAGAATGGCTGCTTTGCGCGGGCCGGTGGTTTGGGCGCGTTCCAATGAACTCATGACGGCTCCTCACTCATCCATGTCTGCATTGCACGTGCTGAAACCAACGGCTTCTGTTTGATAAGTTCAATTGCCTGTTCTTTTAGTTGCGCGGCCCGAAGTGAATCATCTCCCGCACTTCCAGCACCCAGCGAAGGCGTCTTGCTCCCAGCCAGAACATGCTGTGCCAAAGGATCAGTTGGACTGAGTGCGTGCTTTTGCACCGGGCGAAGAACAAACAAGTACGCAAGGATGAACAAGACCAGAAGCGACAGAGGCCGGAAAATCGATGAGTAGTCAGATACGGTTTTTTGCACTTGTGTGGCCCAATTCGCCGCAGGAAGATCAGCTTCGGCGGCATTGCCCTCGAAAGACATATTCTGAACGCTGAGAGTATCACCGCGCTTTGCATCGAAGCCGATCGCCGCTGCCGCCAATTCCCTAATTTCTTCCAGTTCTGCTTGCGATCTCTTCTGTTTGGTAAATGTGACTCTACCGTTGTGCTCACTTCTCACAACCGCATCGTCAACAAGAAGGGCTGCAGAAACTCTTTCAATTCGCCCAGCCGGCGTGATGGTGTGGAGCACCGTCTTATTTACGCCATACTGCGCGCTCTCTGTTTTGGATGACTGCGAAGAGTTTGGTATAGAAGAAGTGGCCGGTTTTGCCTGTTTTGCGACTGGAACGTTACTTGCGGTTCCGGGAACACCGCCCGTTGCCATTCCTCCGCCTGCCTGGTCCTCGGATTTCTGATCGCTCAGCAATGCACTTACGGTCGGGTCGTATTTCTCCTGGCTTTCCTCGGATGAAGCTTGGTCGTAGTCAATATTTACAGTTGCACGGATCTTGTCTGTACCCACCACAGGCTGGAGTGTGCTAATCAGACGCTCGGTCAGCTTTGCTTCTTCACCTTCACCCGCGTCCATTCCATCGTGACCCACAACGAGAGACCTGTCGGAGTCTGCATCGATGACTGAGACGTCCTCCGGCTTCAGCCCATCAACTGCTCCGGACACAAGGCGCGAAATCGCCAGTACTGCGTCCTTCGAGATACCGCTGCGATGAAGTTTCAGAATCACCGAGGCTTTGGCATCTCGCTGGTGATCCAGAAAGACTGACGCCGTGGGCATCACCAAGTGGACACGGGCACTGTCAACATCCGAGAGCGTCTTGATAGTCCTTTCCAACTCACCTTCAAGAGCACGCTGATATGCGACCTTTTCATCAAACTCGGTCTGTCCCCACGACATTTTGTCGAAGATCTCAAACCCCATCCGCCCACTGTGAGGCTGCCCCTGAGACGCAGTCTGCAAGCGGGCGGCATCCAGCTTGTCGGCCGGAACGCTGATCGTTTTTCCATCGCTACTGACCTGATGAGGAATATTCTGCGCATCCAGTTGCGCAGCGAGTGTCTGCGCATCCGCGGGCTCAAGATCGGTGAAGAGAGGCTTGTAGTCGGGTGTGCCTATAAGCCGGACAAACACGGCGATCAAAGCCACGGTCGCCGCTGCTCCGCCAAGAAGAAACCCCCTCTGGCGACCATTGCGGGAGGCCCAGAAGTTCTTCGCCTGATCGATTAGGTCGTTAAAGCCTGCCATGGGTTCTCAATTCCTAAAACTGCATTTTTTCGATATCCTGGTACGCGCTGACGATCTTGTTGCGGACCTGCATCATGAGTTGGAAGGAGACATCCGCCTTCTCCACTGCGATCATTACGTTGTTTACATCAGCACCGCCGCCTTGCAGAAGACTGCTTACCTGGGCGGCCGCGTCGTTATGTAGCTGATCCACTCCGTATACAGCGTTCTTCAAAACATCGGTGAAACTTGGACCTCCGCTTTCACCCGTTCCGCCCATAGGCAGATCAGGCAAGTTCACGCTCGGAATCCCATTTAGACTGACGTTGCTCATCATCCCTCTCCCTGTTTACGAGGATTTAAGAATGTCGATTGATTCCTGAATCATTTGTTTGGCTGCACCCACTGCAGATGCGTTCAATTGATAGGCACGTACTGCACCCATAAGATCGACCATTTCGCTCACTGGATTGATCGCGGGGTAGGCCACGAATCCACTCTTGTCCGCATCCGGATTCCCAGGTTCGTAACGCATGACTGGAGCGGTATTGTCATTCACAACCTGGGTGAGTTGAACTGTCCCGGATGGGGCCTGCGCAAAGCGGCCGATGCGGTTGAATACAGAACGAAATGGCGACGCATTTGAGGCACTGAAAACTACTTCCTTGCGAACATAGGGGCCACCGGAATCTGTGTGTGTTGTTTCCGCATTGGCAAGGTTTGCAGACGTCACTTCTGCTCTCTGCCGCTCGGCTGAGAGAGCGGATGCGCTGATGCTCAACATGTCAAACAGGCTCATGATCAGTTCCCGTCCTTAATGGCAGTAAGTAGCCGATGAAATTCCGCCTTGATGAGTTGCACGCCCATCTGATACTGGAGTTGTGTTTGAGCTAGAAGCAAGCTTTCACGATCGACGTTCACATTGTTTCCGTCGGGGCGCTCCGGCAATCCCTCTACCTCCTGCGACACGGGCACCATGCTTACGTTGTTTTTTTCGTCCATCGCTCTTTGCATTGCAACCTGGAAGTTGATGTCCTGGGTGTGATAGCCGGGTGTGTCAACGTTTGCCATGTTGGACGCAACCAGTTGTTGGCGATCTGTTGTGACCTTGAGATAGCCCTGGAGCAGTTGAAGCGTCGGGGTCGTTGCCATGTTATGCAAACCTCCTTGGCGGAAGACCGTATTCACGGATCTTGTTACGCAATGTTCTTAAACTGATACCCAGCATCTCGGCGGCATGAGTTCGATTTCCATCGGTTAAGGCAAGCGTCTTTTCAAGATGTAACTTTTCAACCTTCCAAATTGGCGTTCCAGCCGGTGCCGCGACCGGAACTGCCGACTCCATTGTGTGCGTTGCGACGACAAGGCCATGAGACTCCATCTCAAAGCACCTCTCATCGATTTCTAGCGTTCCGCTCAGGGTCAATACGCGCCGCAGGAAGTTCGCAAGCTCTCTCACGTTACCCGGCCACGAGTGCGACTGCAGACGTTCAAGGAAGCCCGGATGAAGGCGGGGAGGACCTGAATCTCGTTGCGCCGAAAATTTTTCGGCAAAGTAGTGAGCAAGAATCGGAATGTCTTCGCGCCTGTCGCGCAGTGGTGGCAGCGAAAGCGGGATCACGTTGAGGCGGTAATAAAGGTCTGCTCGAAACTGCCCGCGCTCTACCATAGCGGCGAGTGAAACATTGGTCGTTGCAATGACGCGGATATCGACATGTACAGACCGTCCTTCACCGAGCCGCTCAAATTCACGTTCCTGGAGTGCCCGAAGAAGTTTCGGCTGCAGATTGATCGGCATTTCTCCGATTTCGTCGAGGAGAATCGTACCGCCGTCTGCGAGTTCGAACTTCCCGGGCCTGGCTGCAACTGCGCCGGTGAAAGCACCCCGCCCGTGCCCGAAGAGTTCGCTTTCCAGCAGAGCCTCGGGTACCGCTGCGCAGTTTACGGCGATGAAAGGCTTCCGGCTTCTGTCGCTTGAATCATGGATGAATCGCGCAAGCAGTTCCTTGCCCGTCCCACTCTCCGCTTCGATCAGGACATCTGCTCCAGTGCTTGCAGCGGCACGGGCGCGCTGAATTGCACGCAGCAGCAGGGGTGAACGGCCAACGATGTCACCTGTGGCATAGATATTCTCCACTGGTAATTGTTTCGCGCGCTGCATGACCTGGGCGGCGGTTGCCTGTAATCGGTCAAAAGGAATCGGTTTCGTGAGATAATCCAGTGCGCCATCGCGCATGGCACTTACGGCGTCAGACACCGAGCCATAAGCTGTCAGCAGGATCACAGCGGTTCCGGGCGATGCCTTGCGCGCCGCCCGCATGACCTCCATACCTGATCCATCTGGCATGCGAATGTCTGTGACGACCAGGTCAAACTCGCGATCCTGAACAGTGCGAATTGCATCGCGGACGCAAGAGGCGGTCTCAACCCTCCATCCGTGACGGAGAAAATTCGCGCGCAACGCCGTACGGATTCCAGGTTCGTCGTCAACCACCATTACCGAAAGCTCTGTTTCACTCGTCATAAGGTTGGAAACTCCAACTGAAATATGCTTCCCTTGTTAACCCGGCTGAAGACTCTTATTTCTCCACCGAGTTGGGTCATGAGCCGTTTGCAAACCGCGAGGCCAAGCCCTGGTGTTTCACCGGTGGAGCTGAATCCAGCCTCGAAAAGATGCTCAATGAGCTCATCTGGAATTCCGCAGCCACTGTCCGCGACCTCGACAAGCGCAAACGTGGTTCGCTGTCGAATCAAGCCGCGGGTCGATACTTTGATCGTGCCTTCGGGCGCTGTGTGACGGATCGCATTGCATGCCAGGTTCAAGATGATCTGGCGGATCGCATCTTCGTTGCCTTGGATTGCTGGCGTGTCCATTGCGGCGCGAAATGACAACAACACACCGGCCTGCTCGGCGATAGGTTGTACAAACTCCACTCCGCTTTGCACGCAGCTCTTGAGATCCACCGGGACCAGACGAGGGTTGCTTGCGCCATTCATACTGAGGACGTTGTTTACCGTTCCCGAAAGCGTGCGAATTCCAGCTCGCAGATTCGATACCCACTCGGAGGGTTCCCCACGGTCTTGATCGATGAGACCTGCGAACAACTCCATGCTGGCTAACGGATTTCTAATTTCATGCGCGAGGATCGTAGATATTTCTGCCAGAACGGTTGCGCGACGCGCAGCTTCCCGCTCCAACTCAGCCTGCTTATTCGCCGTAATATCTCTAAGTATCCAGATGCTTTGCAGCTGCGATGGTCCGGCAGTCAAGTCGCCTGCCCCTGCGGAACCGGAGAGCTTGCGGTTGCTGATGGAGAGCCATCTCTTTACTCCATCAGTTACGGCACAAACCTCATTTTCTAATTGCTCATTCGACCCGCTCACCAGCGACTCGAAGTTCACCTGGCTGATCTTGGAAAGATCGCGCAGGGTGTTGACATGCACGCAATCCAGATCAAGCAGCCTGCGCGCTTCAGGATTGATGGTGACAATCTGCTCACATTGGTTTAAGACGAGCACCCCGCAAGGCATGGAATCGATCACCTGCTGCAGGGTTGCCCGAATACGATCGTTCTCAGCCAGGCTATTGCTCAGCGCAGCATTGCGCTCGGCGAGCTCTATCCCAAGGTGCGCAACTTCCTGTTGAAGGTCGCGATAAGACTCTTCAAGCAGCGAGGAGGCAGAAATGAATTCAGAGAAGGCATCCGCAAGAAGCTGCGGACTGCGCAAACAGTCGACACTTTCTCCATTCATTGGAACCACATGAGAACTCGGCAGCATTTGCCTATCTCACATGCAAGACGAGTGCCAAACTGGCACAGGCAGCCCAAAAGAGGAATGAAACTAAAGAACGATGTGCTCAGGGTGGATTTCGTCACCCGATCCCACCAGGATTGTTCCACGCTCAATCGCGTTTCTCAGTTCACGCACGTTGCCCGGCCAATTGTGCTGTGACAAGACGTGAAGGGCATCCTTCGTGAGCGATGTCCCAGGGCGAAACTTCGTCACGAAGGCCTGCGCCAGATCCGGCAAATCGCTTAGACGATCGCGGAGCGGCGGTAGATGAATGGGGAACACGGCCAGCCTGAAATAGAGATCTTCGCGAAATTGCTCCTGCGTCACGCGTTTTTTCAAATCCGCATTCGTGGCTGCAACCACTCTGACGTCTACCTTGAGATTGTCATTTCCTCCCAGGCGCTGGACTTCGCCTTGCTCGAGAAATCGCAGGATTTTGCTTTGAACTGACACCGGCATGTCGCCGATTTCATCGAGGAACAGTGTGCCCCCGTGAGCAGCGTGAATCCGCCCTATACGGGACTGGGTCGCTCCAGTGAAGGATCCCTTTGTATAGCCGAAAAGTTCCGCTTCCAACAGTGTTTCAGGAATCGCAGAGCAGTTTACGACCACGAATGGCTGATTCCTTCGCGAACTAATCAGGTGAATCTCCTGGGCAACCAGGTCTTTTCCGGTCCCGCTTTCGCCGG
Organism: uncultured Acidobacteriaceae bacterium; assembly: GCA_963800145.1. Classification (GTDB taxonomy): domain Bacteria; phylum Acidobacteriota; class Terriglobia; order Terriglobales; family Acidobacteriaceae; genus Telmatobacter. Next base: position 3,489,063 of record CAWCZX010000003.1, read on the forward strand.
TGATCAACACCGTCGTATTGCGAGCTGCAACCATGCGCGTCAGGCTGTAGACGCGATGCATGGGCGCAGAATCTCCGATCATATTGCGCAATCTCACAGCCCCTTCGATGTGCGTCCGGGGAATCGTGATAGCCACGTCTGGAATCGATCCGCTCCGGGCTGCTGCGCCGCAATTGACCAGTTCCGCCAGCCTTCTTGAGACAGGGGTTGGTGATGCACATTCGATGAGAAGCTGTCCGGTATCCGGATTCAGCATCAGAACCTGCGTATTGGGGAACCGGCTTCTTACGATCCCGTGAAACTCGCTCGGCTCCAAATCAGGCAAATTAGGATCCACGAGGAGGATTCCATCGTCAGTGCCCTTCTTGCGCATTAGGTCCAGCGCTTCCGCGCCCCCTGCCGTGTGGTGCAGGTTCCACCGTGGAAGGCCCAGCTTTTCATGGAGACCCTGCCGGAGTTTGGAGTCGGGGCTCACAACAATAACATCGATCGGAAATCGATTTTCAAAGCGTTCAATTTGAATGACAGAAGAGGCCATAAGTTACCAGTTCCCAACCTTTGATGAATTCACAGGATACGTTGGAACAATGGGCAAAGCGGCGAAGACGAGAAGCCCCTGGGCTCGATGACCGAATCTACAATCAGGGGTTTGCAGACATGGAAGTGTTTTGCCTTATCTGTTTCTGCGAATGCCGCCGAATTGCCCTGCCTTCTTTCATGACGCACTACGCAACTCATATCCAAACCCGCGAATTGTGTGAGTCAGCCTGGGCTCCCCAGGAAGATCGACTTTGTCACGAACATACTTCATGTAGACATCCACAATGTTAGTAGTGGGCTCGGACGCTGTATTCCAAACCTCTTCAAGCAGCGTCATACGAGAAACCGGGCGTCCGGGATTACGCATCATCACCTCAAGGATCGCGAACTCACGGGGAGTCAGATCGATTCTCCTTCCATTCCGTTCCACTCGGCGTTCATCACGGTAGATTGTCAGATCGCCAACCGTCGAACAGTTCGAAATGAGGCCAGAATTTCGCCGCATGAGAGCGCGGACTCTTGCCAGGAGTTCGACAAGCGAAAAGGGCTTGGTAAGATAGTCATCCGCACCGCTTTGAAGGGCCAAAACTTTATCCTCCACCCGACGCCGCGCCGTGAGCACGAGCACAGGCAATCGAGGCTGGATCGGCCTCAAACGCTGTATGAGACTGATCCCGTCGAGGCTTGGCAGGTTGAGCGCAAGGATGAGGAGGTCATACTTCCGTCTCTCTTCGAGCGCGGACAATGCTTCTGGACCATCGTGAATCTGATCGACGATGAACGTCTCAGCCTGGAGTTCTGCTGTCAAAAAGTTCGTCAGAGACGTGTCATTCTCGACAAGCAGGATTCGCCGGCCCGTGGAAGGAACAAATTCCAGCGTAGGCTTGCCAGGTGTTGCATGATGCTTGTTCCCAGCTTTCGTTGTGTCCTGACTTATCTCCGTAGCAATTGCGTGCAACTCGTCCAATGTGTTGCCTCCAAGCTGGGTTCAATGGAATGTTGTGATTGACACACCAGTGTCTTTCGCGAAGGTTCGTGTAAACCTCAGTAATTAGAGACTTTGATCTTACCCATAGTATAGATTCGCAGAGATAGCGAGGCCGTAAAGTTGCAGTTACCCGAATCTTCTTCGTAAATACCTGACTGATAAGTACATTGCAGATAAACGCGGATCGAAGATGCTCCGTCCGCTCCCCTTGTTTGAGACCTCAGAAAGCGGCACAGGCTGCGTGCAGACAAATCCTTTCTCTCATCTTGTCCTCACTTTCGTGCGAGGGATGTGACATAGCTCACACTTGTTACGAGAAATTTGCAAATACCATTCCACATACAGAGACAAAGCCCAAAGCCGAACCCTTCGTCCAAATCAGAACTGTCATACCGGCCGAGCACAAATGGTTAGTCCTATTTTTTAGCCGGAAGGATATCATCACAGCAATTGGCAATTTCTTCTGAGATTTTCCAGAGAAGTGCCGATAGAGTCTTTCGCGCCAAATGCTCTGCAAATCGCGGCGCATATTCTCGGCGATCAAAGGGAACCATGCAGAAGTTTGATTATCGAGCTCCACGATTCTCGGTTGATATTCCAGCGCGCTTGACGACAGAGAGTTCGACGCAACTCGGGCGGTGCAGGGAGATCAGCACGGAAGGAATGCGATTGGAATTGCATCTACCCCTCCCAACCGATTCAATCGGCAGGGTGTCTATGAGCTATCAGAGCTTGACAGTTGAATTGGGCGTACGTGTAATGCGTTCTGAAGCCAACTTCGAAGGGCTGAAGTTCCTCTTTGAGTGTGACGAGGAACGCTACGTCATTGCCCATCTTGTCACACTTTTGGCAGCGTCCCAGAAGCGGCCAGGACCGATGCTCCTCAGCTAAGCCGTGGCATGGTATTCAAACGAATCCAACCCAGTTTTAGATAGTTAGTTCTTCGTATTAACCGCGCTCGAATGAGTCAATGCGTCGGGAGGCGCGACTTCGGAGCCATCGCTCACAAGGTATTGAACGATCATAGAGATCCTGCGATTCGATGGATCTTCCGGTTGTTTGGGCAAGCGCAGGCGCTGATCTGCAAAGCCACGCACTTGTGAAACCTGGTCGGATCGCACACCTTCGTTCTGCATCAACCGCCTGGCTTCGTTTGCACGTTCTGACGATAGATCCCAATTGTCGTACTGGCGGTTGCCTGAATAAGGTTTTGAATCCGTGTGCCCTTCAATCGATATCTTGTTTGGAAGCTTTCCCAATTCCATGGAAAGTACTTGAAGAAGTTCCCGAAGCGCTGGGGTTGGTGCGGCACTTCCGAGTTCAAAAAAAGTCCCCTTGGCCGACTCCATCAATTCGATTCGCAGCCCCTCTTGGGTAATCGTAATCTCGATCTGATTCTTGAGCTTGTCCAATGGATCGAGGTGATGGATCGACTTGAGAAGCTGCTCTTTCAGCTTCTCCATGTCTTCCTTTTTCATTACGACGAATTCCCCTGCACCGTTTTTATTGGTGCCCACCATTTTAGCCTGGCCTCGGGGGTCTTTGAAGTACCCGCCGACGGCTTCCTGAACCTGTTTGCTGGCATTCATCATCCACAAAACGATGAAGAGAGCCATCATCGCCGTGACGAAATCGGCGTATGCCACCTTCCAGGCTCCACCATGGTGACCTCCATGACGGGCCTTTTTTTTGATGATGATTGAGGGTACTTCCGCCACGATATTTGTCCTTTCAAAACCCCGCTAAGCAGCAGCTACCGCGCTTGGCTCATCCTTTTGGCGGCACGCTTTTTCGACTTCCTGAAAACTCGGACGCACATGTTCCGGAATCGCACGACGCGCCAATTCAATCGTGAGGAGAGGAGACATACCCTTGATGAACGACATCATTGCAACCCGCAGGACGTAATAGTAGGCATGTTCATCGTCAATCAGCTTCGTCAGGTTCGCAGCCATCGGACCGACAGCGCCGTAGCACAGCAAAATGCCCAGAAAAGTCCCTACAAGTGCCGCCGCTACTTTGTGGCCGATCTCTTCAGGAGGTCCTCCGAGCGCGCTCATCGTCACCACGACCCCCAGAACAGCGGCCACGATTCCCATGCCTGGCAAGGAGTCGGCCATTGTGGCCAAGGCGGAAGCCGGTTGCGTCGCCGCTGCGTGGTGCACTTCCATATCCAGATCCATCATCTGGTCGAGGTCAAATGCACTCGCACCGCCCGTAATCGCCATCCGCATCGTGTCGCAAACGAAATCTCGCATGTGGTGGTTTCTCAGGAATGCCGGGTATTTCGAAAATACTCCGCTCTTCCCAGGCTCCTCGATATCGGTCTCAATGCCGGCCAGGCCTTCCTTGCGCGCCTTGTTGAAGAGCGTGAACATCATCTTGAGCGTGTCTGTGTAACGTTGCTTCGACAACTTCGATCCGCCCAGCACCAGCAGGCATCCGCTCGTGATCTTCTTCAACACGTGCAGCGGGTTCGCGGCGAGCAGCGCGCCAAGCGCGGCACCCCCAATGATGAGAAACTCGGAGGGCTGCATGAGAACAAGTATTGGGCCCTTTTCCATGAGGAAGCCGCCTAGCACGGCGCCAAAAACTACAACGATTCCGATAATTAAGAACATGGGCTTTTCCTCTTGAAAACCGACCGCTTGAACTCTTTCGTACCCCTCAAATCGTTAGCCGCACAGCCTCGCGCGGGGTGATCCACTGTCTATCGGCACTCTGCGAAGAAGTTTCTAGAACAGCCCGCTCGCACCGCATTGAGATGAATCGCGGCTCGAGCCGAATCAAAGTTATGATTGCGGCGACTGAAACCCCTTCACTCCAGGGCCGGCCAAACGTGCTGACTGAATCCCTTTCGCAAGTAGTGCGCTATCTGATCGTCCGCAAGGGGCTTGCTGAAGTAGAAACCTTGGATTGTGTAGCATTTCTTTGTCCGGAGAAATGTCAGCTGTGCTTCGTTCTCCACACCCTCGGCAAGAACGGTAAGGTTCAAAGCCTTTGCCATTCTGATAATTGCAGCGGTAATCGTGGCGTCGTCGGAATTCGCCGGAACGTCCTGGACAAATGAGCGACTGATTTTCAGACGGTTGACCTTGAATTGCTTCAGATACCCAAGGCTGGAATAACCCGTTCCAAAGTCGTCGATCGCCAGCCTGATTCCCATCTCCTTCAGTTCCTGGATAATGGAAAACATCACGTCGGCATTCGTCAGAAGCAGGCTTTCCGTCAACTCCAATTCCAAATACTTGGGATTCAAACCGGAATCTTCGAGGACGCTTCGGACGAGGTCGCGAAATCCTTGCTGGCGAAACTGGAGAGCCGACACATTCACTGCCACAGAAACAGGTGGGAGTCCTTCGTCTTGCCATCGGCGAGCCTGTGTACAAGCCGTCCGTAAGACCCATTCGCCAATCGGAATGATCAGGCCTGAACTCTCTGCAATCCCAATGAACTTACTCGGCGGAATAAGTCCCATCTCGGGGTGCTGCCAGCGCAGAAGGGCTTCCAACCCAGTCACCACCCCAGTGCGCAGGTCTACCTGTGGCTGGTACATCAGGAAGAGTTCCCTCCTGGTCAACGCAAGACGGAGATCGTTCTCCAAGTTCATGCGCTCCAGCATTTGGGCGTTCATTTCTTCAGTGAAGAATCGCAGCTTGCTTGGACCATCTTCCCTCGCAAAACACATGGCTACCCCTGCGTTCTTCATCAAGGTCTCTACATCCTCGCCATGTTGGGGGAACATGCTGATACCGGCATCAAAGCACATCTTGAGGGAATGGCCGAGAAAGGTGAAATCTGCGCCAAGCTTGGCCAACATGCTTTCGACGACTGCGCGAACCCTGCAAACACCATCAACTTCAGGCAGTATCACTGCAAATTTGGTGCCTGCAACGCGCGCAACGATGCTCCGTTTACCAGCCGCCTCCCTGATTCTTTCCGCGATTTCTTTGAGCAGGCGATCCCCAAATGAGTCCCCGAGAGAATCGTTGAAAACTTTGAACCTCTCTATTCTCAAAAGAAGGACTGCGGCTTCGCATCTTCTTTCCCTCGCGATCGCGATCACTCGATTCAGCTCCTCGTCGAAGAGAGAGCGATTGGCCAGCCCGGTAAGCTGGTCGTGATATGCAAGAAAATGCTTTCGAACCTCAACCAGTTTCCAGGCGGTAATGTCCTCCGCCGTTCCCTCGAAGCGGACAATTCTGCTGGAATTTCGAACTGCTCGCACATTCAAGCTCACCCACTTTGACTGTCCATTGGGGCACCGGACCTCTACCTCGATTCCAAATCGCACCATTCCTTCTTTGTCTGAAACTTTCCACTCTTCCCAGCCCCTCGTGTCAATTACGATCGGGCATTCCTGCTGGGAGTCCTCAGACAGAAGCTGCTCGGGCGATTCATACCCGAGTATTTGAGCCATGGCGCGATTGATTCGCAAGAACCGCCCATTCGGGCTGATTTGGAAGATTCCCACGAGTGCGTCGTCAAAGATCGCCTTGTATTCCACTTCCGATTGCCTGAGTTGCACTTTGTCGGCCTCGAATCCGACCAGGTGTCTTTGCAGGCAATCGATCGCCTCCTGCCACGAATTTTCGATTGTATGGTGACGTCTGCGCTCCATGAAAGGCCGCGGCGTAGGAGGGTCGAGCAGTACGTCACCATCCTTTTGCAAGAGAGCAGCAGTATATCGGTTGGCCTCTTCGTCTTGAACCCGCGGAGGCACACATTCGGGCCTAATGGAATGCATGACCACTCATCGGCCATTCGTTTCAAAATTCCATAGTCAGAAGGTCAGACTTCAGGTGAAGCGTATGCCCCAAAAGTGGCATCCGGCAAACACCAAACTTCATGATCCCTTTGCATTTGCGTCTGAAAAGGTCCACGGAATCTGCCGATAGCTTTGGTTCCTGACGATCGGAGTCCAGGCGAGAGCGGAAAGCTGCCCATCGACACACTCGCAGGAACAGCTGGAGACCACAGTGGATAGAAGCACCGTTGGCGGGATACTGATTGCACTGTGCGGAATCGGGTTTGGCTTGCTGCTGGAGGGCGGCAAGCTGGCCCAAGTGCTGCAGCCAACAGCCGCACTCATCGTGATTGGCGGCACCATTGGGGCCGTGATGGTGCAGTTTCCTCTGCCGGTTGTGCGTCAGGCGCTCATTCAGCTTAAAGACGTTTTTATGAACCCGGAATCTGAGTCGGACGCCATCGTTCAGAACCTGCTCAAGTACGCGTACAAGGCGCGGAAAGAGGGGATCCTTTCACTTGATTCAGAGTTGGCGAAGATACAGGATCCATTCCTGAAGGAGAGCCTGATGTTGGCGATCGACGGAGTGAGCGCCAAAGAGCTGCGAAAAATGATGGAGTTGCAACTCGAGTATCGGGGTGAAAAGGAAGAACGCGTTCCCAAGGTGTACGAAGCCGCGGCCGGATTTTCTCCCACAATCGGCATCATCGGCGCCGTGCTGGGGCTTATTCAGGTAATGCAACACCTGCAGGACATTAACGAAGTTGGCAAGGGAATCGCGGTAGCTTTTGTTGCCACGATCTATGGCGTCGCTTCGGCAAACCTCCTGTTTCTTCCCTGGGCGGGAAAATTAAAGATCCGCATCCGCGAAAGGCAAGTCATCCAGGAGATGATGCTTGAAGCGGTGCTTTCAATAATCGAAGGTGTAAATCCACGCGCCCTCGAGATGCAGTTGGGCAGATTCCTTGGGACACCATCGCGTCACCGCATAGCGAAAGTGTCCTCAAGATGAGACGAAAGGCACGCGTTGAAGAATCGGTCAATCACGACCGATGGTTGCTTTCTTATTCAGATTTCATCACCTTGCTTTTTGCCTTCTTCGTCGTGCTTTTCGCTTCGACGTATCGTGATAATCAATCCATACGCAAGCTCTCCCGCGCAATCCACAATGGCTTCCAAACACTCGGTGCCTTCTCTGATGAAAGCGGCAGTGGTGGCGCCTACCCTACCGTCGATAAGGATGTTCTCGACAACACATCGAGGGTTCAGACAGCAGATACTCGAGAAAACAGTGTGACCCTTGGATCGCCAGTTGACATGATCGATCTGCGGCGGCAGCTCGAGGCTGTGATGGGTCAGGAGCTTGAAAGACATGAAGTGGTTTTGCAAGTCACCCCGGAAGGGTTCGTCATCAGTTTGAAGGAACTTGGTTTCTTCAATAGTGGACAGGCTGTCCTGCTTCCAGGGGCCGCAACGAAGATCAAGCGAATTGCGAAGGTGTTATCTCGCCCCGGCCTGGAACTGCGTATTGAAGGCCACTCCGACGATCAACCAATTCACACTGCTCAATTCAACTCGAATTGGGAGTTGTCTACGTCACGAGCCATGGCTGTACTTCTCCTTCTCGTGAATGACGCCGGCTTCGACCCGGAAAAACTCTCGGCCTCGGGCTACGGACAATATCGCCCCGTCGCGGATAACTCCACGCCAGAAGGGCGCAGAATGAACCGGCGGGTCGACCTCGTGGTGGTTCAAACAAGAACGCCGCAGCCTCACACTCATTAATTGGTAAGAAACGCGCTCCGGCAGCGCGTCCCATTGCCATAAAGCCTCTTTGTGATGTGCACTTTTCGCGGCCTCCGCCTTTGGCGATCAGGCTCTCGGAACGCCTGATTCCCTTTAGGCAATTTCATGGTTGGAACAGCCCGCGCACTTTTTCGATCCAGGATGCGAGTGAGCCCCCGCACGCCTGCTCAGATAAGGTGCCGTGAAATGCATGTTCAGGCGATTCAGCGACATGGCGCGTCTTGAATCGCTCAACGCCATGTTTCGTCTGAATCAAGGCGGTTTTCCGAGATTCTTTTGCGCAATCTCTGAATATAATCATTGCGAGTGTACATCGAATTCGTTTGAGGTCATTATTGAGTAGTTTCTTTGGCTAAGCGATACTTTCGCCGGCGAGGAGCTCCGAGACAGAATTATCCGAGTCGCAAACAAGCCGGGCCGGTCTCGGATCTTATGGATCTCCCTGCACAGATTCCCCCCCCCCGCGGTCTTTCCGAAAACGCTCTTCGACATTCAATAGTCTTTCGGGCATCGCGAGATTCACCGCATCAATCAAGCGAACACCGGCGAGTATGACATACCAGTAGCGGCTATTTTGCGGCTCGGTCTTAAGACATCAACTCGCCTGGCCAAACCAATGTCAAATGAGAGGAGTTGGTATGGAGGGCAAAAAGACAGTCATCGTAACCGGAGCCTCGCAGGGCATCGGAGCAGCCATTGTCCGAGCCTTTCTGGATCGCGAATATAGAGTCGTTGCAACCTCGCGCAACGTTTCCAATGGCGATCTGATCCCATCATCAAACCTGGTGCTCGTGGGCGGGGACATTGGTCTGGCGGCGACTGCCGAAAAGGTCACGCAGACTGCGATCGACAGGTTCGGCTCTATCGACCATGTCATCAATAATGCCGGCATTTTCTCTGCCAAGCCTTTCACGGACTATACCGCCGACGAGCTTCGCGCCTTCGTCTCCACGAACCTGGAAGGTTTCGTATTCATAACCCAGCGCGCTGTCAGGCAGATGCTGAAGCAGGGCACCGGTGGCAGCGTGACGAGTATTACAGCTGCGCTCGCAGACAACCCCATGGCAGGCAATCCAGCGTCCATTCCCATGATGACCAAGGGCGGACTGGATACGATTACTCTCAGCCTCGCGAGCGAATACGCGAAAAACAAAATCCGCTTTAACGCGGTTGCGCCTGGGGTCGTCGATACCCCGTTGCACAAGAACACTTCGAACGACTTGCTCAAGACGCGCTCACCGATGGGCACGATCTCAGAACCAAAGGACATCGCAGAGGCTGTTGTTTATCTTACTGAAGCCGAGCACGTAACCGGGGAGGTGCTGCATGTGGACGATGGTGCGCATGTGGGCCGGTGGTAGGCGCCAAAGGTCCGCCAGATGGCGCCGATCAAAGGCTGCAGGACCTCGGCATTCAACTCCCACCCGCGCCAACGCCCTTCGGGAACTACGTTGAGACGCTGCAAACCGGCAACCTGCTCTTCTTGAGCGGGATGCTCCCTGTCGTGGACCACAAACCGAAGTATATTGGCCGGCTTGGAAAAGAGCTTGACGCCGAAGCTGGACGCGACGCCGCATACACAGCGGCATTGAGCGCCTTGGCTGCCGCCAAAAAGCATTTGGGAACGCTCGACCGGGTGACCCGCGTCGTGCGGCTCGGAGTTTTCATGGCAACCTCCGGAGACTTCTACGACCAGCCCAGGGTCGCGGACGCTGTGTCGGATCTATTTCGCGATATCTTCGGCATCGAGAAAACAGCGGTTCGCCTGGTCATCGGTGTCGCCAGTCTTCCCCTGGGGATGCCGGTGGAACTCGAACTCGTCTTCGAAGTCGCGGTGTAAGTAACCAGGATTAAGTGGACTCCAACTTTCACCAGAAAACACAGGAGGTTTTATGGCTACAGCAACGGTCGCAGTTGGAACAATGAAAGTCGCGCAGATTTCAAAGCCAGGAGCCGGCTTCCAGGTCGTTGAGCGCGACATTCCCAAACCGGGTGCCGGACACGTGCGGATCAAAGTGCAGGCTTGTGGTGTTTGTCACAGCGATGTGCTTACAGTAGAGGGCGGCTGGCCTGGAATTCAATATCCTCGCGTTCCAGGACATGAGGTGGCAGGCATCATCGATGAAGTGGGCGCCGGTGTTTCTGCGTGGAAGAAGGGACAGCGGGTCGGTGTCGGCTGGCACGGCGGCCAGGATAACACTTGCCCCGAATGCCGGCGGGGAGACTTTCGCAATTGCCGGAATCTGAAAATCGCGGGGATCAGCTATGACGGTGGATACGAGCAATACATGGTCGCTCCCGTCGAGGCACTGGTGTCAATCCCGGATAGTCTGAAAGACGCAGAAGCCGCACCCCTGCTCTGCGCCGGAATTACGACCTACAATGCCCTGCGGCACAGTGGTGCCTTCCCCGGCGACCTGGTTGCAGTCCAGGGAATCGGTGGCCTGGGTCACCTCGGAGTTCAATTCGCAAACAAATTTGGTTATAAGGTCGCGGCAATCGGACGCGGGTCAGAAGATGCAGCGGTCGCAAAGAGGCTTGGGGCCAGCGTGTACATCGACAGCAAAGCGACCAACGCAGCGGAGGCATTGCAGAAGCTGGGCGGCGCAAAGGTAATTCTCGCCACGGCGCCCAACTCGAAAGCGATGTCCGAGCTGATCGACGGTCTTGGACCGAACGGCAAGCTCATCGTGGTCGGCGCGACCTTCGATCCTATCGAGGTCACACCGATCCAGCTTATCGGTGGAAGCAAGTCGATTCAGGGCTGGGCCGCAGGAACCCCGGCCGATTCCGAGGACACGCTGCGTTTTGCCGAACTCAGCGGCGTGCGTCCGATGATTGAAACCTTTCCGCTCGAAAAGGCCGCGGAGGCGTATGCACGCATGCTGAGCGGCAAAGCGGAGTTCCGCGTTGTCCTCACCATGTGAGGTTACCCACAACGTTACCGGAAAACAAAGCGGGCACGGGTCTTCGGGGCTCGCGTAGAGAGATAAGCGATGCGTACGTTGCGCCTTCTCAGATTGCCCCGTTTGACCCGACGCCTGCAGGTATCCTGCATGGCATTGGCGGTGTCTGTAATGGCTCAAAGCCCCGGAAAGGAATCTCCTATGAAGTCACCTATTTTTTACCGCACCAAACAGGTCGATGGACTCTCCATTTTCTACCGAGAAACAGGACCGAAAGATGCTCCGACCATCCTTTTACTGCACGGCCTTCCGTCTTCCTCGCGGATGTTTCAGCCGTTGCTGACGCGGCTTTCGGATAGCTACCATCTAGTGGCACCGGACTATCCCGGCTTCGGACACAGTGACTGGCCCGACCCGAAGCAGTTTGCCTACACCTTCGACCACATCTCCGCGGTCATGGAAGATTTCACCGAGGCGTTGGGTTTGAAACGTTTCACGCTCTATATGCAGGACTATGGTGGCCCGGTTGGCTTTCGCATGGCATTAGCACATCCCGAGCGGGTGCAGTCTCTCATCGTCCAGGATGCGGTAGCTCACAACGAAGGTCTCGGAGCGAACTGGGCAACACGGCGCGCGTTCTGGACCGACCGGCCCGCCAATGAGGAAAAGCTCCGCATAAATCTGCTGTCGCTGGCAACCACCAAGACTCGCCATCTCGGTGACGATCCGAACATCGAGCTCTATGACCCGGATCTATGGACAGATGAGTACGCCTTTCTGAACGCGCCGGGACAGGCGCAGATTCAAAGCGATCTCTTCTATGACTACCGCACCAATGTCGAGGGTTATCCAAAGTGGCAGGCATGGATGCAGAAGACGCAGCCAAGGCTGCTGGTCATTTGGGGCAAGCACGACCTCTCATTCGATCTGGGCGAGCCGGAACGCTACCGCAAGGATGTACCGATTGCGCAAGTCCATGTGCTCGACGCAGGGCACTTCGCGCTCGATACGAGAGCAGATGAAATCTCGTCGTTGGTGCGCGAGTTTTTGAAAGCGCAGAAGTAAGCTGATCCCATCGATGTCGCCAATGCGATGCGCTCAATGTGATATTTACCATTCTTGCCGAAACTTCCGAGAATCGATCCAGTTCGGTCGACAGAAGGCGGAGGAACGCCGCACGTTCCCGTGCAACTTGGTTTGCCCCTAACCCCATCTCTTTATTGTGCCAGGTCGATGGTGTCCGGACCTGTATCGGGGCACCAGGACCTACCGTCCACTCGCCCGAATCGGACGAGTGCCCCTTGTGCTTTAAAGCCGGGTGTCTTTTACTCACATCAGATAACCAGAGACAGGATGAATGGTTGCAGCAACCTCGCCTGATTTCTACGAGAGAGGAATTCATACAGGATGGCCGATCAAACCAGGATTTCTTACGCGAATTCGGTGGAAACGGCTTGGCCGGTTGGCTTTGGAACTGGTCCGGGGCGGATTCTTCTCCTGGGCGCTCCAGGCGTGGGTAAGGGAACGCAAGCCAGAAAGATGGAGGAGTTATGGGGAATTCCGCATATCTCAACCGGCGAGGTGTTGCGTTCTCATGTCACCCGAAGCACATCTTTGGGCCGTATTGCGCAAGAAATCATGAGGCGCGGGGAGTTGGTTCCGGATTCACTCGTTTGTCAGATCGTGGAAACACGCCTGCAAGAGTCTGACACCTTCAATGGTTATATTCTGGACGGGTTTCCGCGCACACTGGACCAGGCTGTTTGGCTGGATGCCTTCCAGGCTCCCCAAGGTTACGGAACTTCGATAGTCGCCGTTTACATCCGAATGGATCGCAAGAAACTGCTGCGCCGTATTGCCGGTCGCAGGACCTGCCCAATTTGCCAGGCTACTTACAACATCTTCGTCAATCCACCGGAAAGCGACAACGTATGCGATCGCGACGGAGCCTCGCTCGTGCAGCGAACAGACGATACGGAGGAAGTATTCCTTGAGCGCATACGCGCATATGAAATGATGTCAGCACCGGTTGTTGACCATTACCGTCTCCTCGGACGAGTCGTTGACGTGGATGGAGATCAGTCAATCGGAGAGATTGCCTCTGAGATTGTTGCCAGCGTGGATCGGCTACGTCAATAGTGCATCCGAAACTTAGGGTCTTGCGCGAAATAAGCTCGGCAAAACAGGGGAACTCGAAGAGCGCATTTGCGTTGCATCCGACTTTCCCATCGGACTGAAGCAGGGTTTTGAGCTTTTTGTGACTGGAGTAATCCCAACGCCCCAACCCCCTCGCGCCAGGATCGCAAAAAAACACGGCCCTCCCCATCTCAGACGCACAATCTCAATCTGGCCTGAGAGGCCGATGGAACTGTAATTGTTTCTATGCAGTTTCTTCCTCGCCCATAGTCCTCATCAGGGCTTGCGTCGCACAGCACGAGTGGCGTCTCTTCCGGATCAAGGCCGATCCATGGTCGGGTCAATCGCGCCGAATCGAGCTTTCGATCTGGTACCTTGATGTAGAACATTGAAGCCCAATCGAGGGAAAGCGCGAGTATGACAGCGAGCGATCTGATTGATCGGTTGGTAGAGCACAAGACACTGGGTGGGGCTCCCCGGGAAGAGCTGGTATGGCTGGCAGCACATGGGTCTCTTCGCAGGCTTGGCGCCGGCGAGGTGCTGTCTCACAAAGGTGTCCCCGTCGAGGGCCTCTATGTGGTGCTCGCGGGGCATGTGAGCCTGTCGGTTGATCGAGGCGCTGGACCGCAAAAGATGATTGAGTGGCGGACGGGCGATGTATCGGGATTGTTGCCCTACTCGCGCCTGGTGAGCCCGCCGGGAGATGCGATTGCTCAGGAACCCACCGAGATTCTATCCCTCGATCGGGAGCATCTTCGTGCGCTAACCCACGAATGCTTTGAGATCACTTCGATCCTTGTGCGCACGATGCTCGATCGCGCGCGACTATTCACTTCGAGTGAGTTGCACAACGAGAAAATGATCTCTTTGGGCAAGTTATCGGCGGGCCTGGCTCACGAACTGAATAACCCGGCGTCGGCAATTGAACGCAGTGCCTCGCTGCTTGAGGACCGCCTGCAAGACATCGAGGAGGCAGCGCGCGCGCTCGGCACTGCGAAGCTGAGCGACGCTGAATTGGCAGCCATCGATGCGATTCTTGCCTCCTGCGTGGCCAAACAGACTGAAAAGGTGCTGTCGTGCATCGAGCAGTCGGACCGAGAAGAGGCAATTGCCGATTGGCTTTCCAAACATGGGTTGGATACTGCGAACGCGGGGATGCTGGCAGACACCGAAGTGACTTTCGAGGCTCTCGACCAACTCGCAGCAGTGGTGTCGGGAACCGCATTGATCGCCGTACTGCGGTGGGCAGCCGCGGGTTGTTCCGTACGCAGATTGGCTTCCGGCATCCAGGGTGCGGCGATGCGTATATCTGGCTTGGTGACGGCGATCAAGGGCTTCACAAATATGGACCAGGCCATGGTGGCGCAGTCGGTGGACCTGGCAACCAGCCTGCGCAATACGGTGACCGTGCTGAACTCGAAGGCGCGTGACAAATCGGTGGAGGTGTCAGTGGGGTTGGAAAACGATCTGCCACAAGTACGCGGCTACGCCGCTGAGTTGAACCAGATATGGGGAAACCTGATCGACAACGCACTGGACGCAGTGCCCGCCGGTGGCCGCATCGACGTGCTCACGAGCCGCGAAGATCAGCGCGTGGTCGTTCGCATCATCGACAATGGAGCGGGCATTTCGGCGCAGGATCTCGCGCGGATTTTCGACCCGTTTTTTACGACTAAGCCGATGGGGCAGAGTACTGGACTTGGGCTTGATATTGTCCGGCGCCTGGTCCGCCATAACGATGGCGCAATCGATGTCGAGTCGAAGAGAGGTCGCACGGAGTTTCGGGTCACACTGCCAATTGCCGAGGCCGGTCCCGCCGGAGTTGCAGAAACCGAATCGCTTCAATCTAAATAGACGATTGAATCTGCGTTGGCTCAAGAGCAGTCGCGGCTCTGCCAGCGATATCGCATATCTCGTCAATCCAACAGTCGAGATCCTTACTCGTTCCTCACTGTTGCGGTTTAGGCGGAGCGCTGTCCGCTGTAACAGGCGCGGCTTTCGGAGCGGGCGCATCTAAAGGTTTCTGCGGAGACGCCTCAGCCGGCTTGGCGCCCGGCGCAGGCGCTGCGGCTTTCTGGCGCTTGTCGACAGCTTTCTTCAGTTCCTCATCCCGCCTCGTTTTTTCGGCCGCCGCTTCGTCATCGGTGACATAGCGAAACATCTGCAGGCGCCCCGGCTCTTGCTCGGTGGTGAATACGCGATTCTGCTTGTCGATGGCGACTCCCACCAGCGTCTTGAATTGTCCCGGCAGTTCCCCGTGCCCGGTGCCGATATAGGTCAGCAACTGGCCCTCGCGATTGAAGACCTGCAATCGGTCTTCCATCTCGTCGGCCACCCAGATGTGCCCATCGCTATCAACCGCGATACCCTTGGGCCGGGCGAGGTATCCGGGGCCATCGCCATGTTTGCCAAACAGGCTGATGAAGGTTCCGTCGGCATCGAAAATCTCCACACGATTGTTGAGAGTGTCACTCACATAGATATTGCCGTCCTTGTCCAGCGCCACGCCCTGTGGCGCGCCGAAATCGCCGGGCGATGTGAGGAAATGGTTCTTCCCGCCGGTGCCGATACGCCGCAGCAGCTTGAGAGAATCCGCGTCATAAACAATCACCTGGTCCTGCTGAGTGTCCACGACATAAAGAAAACGGTTCTCCGTGTCGAGAGCCAGGCCAACCGGGTCCTGCAGTCCCTCTGTGATCTGGTTCTCCACCTCATGCTTCGGATTGAAGATCGTTACTCGATGCATTTTGCCGTCGGAGACAAATAACCTGTCGTCATCGTCGATGGCGAGGCCATTGATCAACCCGAAATGGCCTTCAAATCCGTTACGGATGAGCTGTGTGTCGTGGGTCTCAGTGTTGAAGATGAACACGGCGCCGACTCTTTGATCTGCAACGTATACCAGGCCTTTGGAATCGATGGCAATACCGTAAGGCCCGATCAATTGGAATGGAAATGTCTTTGGATTGATTTTCTCCGTCTCGGCCTGCCCGCCCGCAAGACGATCCATCCACGATGCTTTGGCCTTGGCATTGGCGGCCGGGGTATAGTCGATTTTCGCCCCGGCGAAATAGTCAAGCCAGTGTATGCGCGCAATGTTGGGCGGGTTTGGCCACACCAGCTTCGTTGGATCAAACGGAAATTTGCGCGGACCAACTTCCGGTGCCGTCGTGTCGGACTTCTTTTTCTTGGCCGCATTGGCCGAGAACGGTAAAGCCAAACTAAACGCGAGCAGGAGGAGCATCGCGAGCAGCTTGCGGTTGTACTTCGAATTGAAGAGGAAGCGAAACATCTTATTCTCCACTTAGTTCCCGGGGGAAGTAGTCTGCTTCATATTGAGTCTGTTCTTATGGCAGTTATCGCAAAACGCCATATTGTTGACCTGGTCCTTCACCAGCAAATCGGCCTCGGCAGAGGCGTGAGGCTGATGGCAGGAGAGACAACTGAGCGGCGTCTTCACCTTGCTTTGGTCGGTCGGGTCCATCACGTCAGAAACCGGGTGATACTCAATCGGGTGCCCCAGTCCAAAGCGCAAGGGCAGGATCGGAACTTTGTTCTTCTGGTAGTAGTCCTCAGGCAACCTGACTGTACCGCTGAAAATTGTGAGAAGGTGCGCAGAATCATCTCGCTGTGGCACTGAGTCGGGGCCGTGGCACTCCAGGCAAAGCGCATTCCCTTTGGCGCGCAGCAGGTGATCGTTGTCGCCGCCGTGCGGCGTATGACAGGTTGAGCACCCTTGCTCAAAGGCCGGTTGGTGATGCACAGATTTTTTGCGCAGGTCATCGATGTCGCTGTGACATCCAAGGCAGATACTGACCGCGTCGGTCTTCGGCAAACCGGGCTGCTTGCTGGCATGTGGACTGTGGCAGTCAGTGCAATCGCCCGCCGCGCCAGGATGCGGCACCTTTGCCGTTTCAATCAGCTTGGCCTTGTCGTCGTGGCAGGTCACGCACAGCGACTTGGCATCTGGCTGCGTCAGCACGACCTTGCCGTCTTTTGCGGGTGCGTGGCAGGTATCGCAGCTCTTCGCTTCAAATGGCGCATGCATAAACTTGGCCATCAGTTTAGGCGAATCCGATTGATGCGGATCATGACATTCCAGGCAATTTGCCGTGGCGAAAGGCTGATTCTGGTGAGCCTTTTGCAGGTCTGCATCCTTCGGGTCGTGGCAGTCGAGGCAAAGCGCCGGGGCCGATTTAGTCAAATGGAACCGGTTCTCCATCGTTGGCTCGGCACCGGTCTTGTGAGTGGTGTGGCAGGTGTCGCACCCCATATCCAGCGCAGCATGGCGACTTCCCTTCTCGGATACGTTCAAGCCGGTCTTATGGCAACTGCTGCAGAGGTTTTCCTTCTCGCTGCCGGATACGGGTTTCAGAAGCTGATTCTTGTTGTCGCTCGAGTGAGGATCGTGGCACGTGAGACAGTCGCGAACCGCGGGCGGATGCACCGTTCCCTTGATGTCGGTTGCTTTTTTGTCCGCATGGCACGTGATGCACAGCGATGAGGGTGTCGCTGTGATCAGCTTGACGCGGGTAACATCCTTGTTCACCCGGATCTCATGGCAGCTCAAACAACCCCCAGCCATGGCAGAATGAACAGACTTCCCTTTTGTCTTATCCGCGTGACACTCCAGGCACTTGGCGGCATCCGTGTTTTTGTCCAGCGGAACGGGATGAACCTCCGCAACTGCGCGCGCACTCAGCAACCCAATCAAAGCAAAGAGGATTGATACATGGATGCCGAGACCGCGGCCGCGCCTGGCAACCGCTTTCTTGATCAGGATGCAGTATCTGCACGGTCTCACACGACCTCCGAACCAGGAAGGCTCCCTGAGATTCGCCTTCGCGTCAACAAATGGACTTAGGGCTGCGCTCATTTATTCACTCCGATACCCCGGCGCAAGACGGATGTAACCGTGCCATCGGGATTGTGCGCGACTTGGTGACACGTCAGCGTGCAGGTATTCGCGCCGCGGTTGTACGAGATGGGAAGGGCGCCGTTGGGTGCCACAACATTGACATCAAAATTGACGAGTCGCTCACCACTGATGGTCCCGCTCGCCGCGCCGTTCCCGTGCGCGGTGTGGCAAGTGGAGCAACTGAAGCCGGCATTGATGTGGCTGCTGTGCTGATTCCAACTCGTGTTCTTCACAATCTGGTTCGCCAAATCATGGCATTTTCCACACAGGCCGTACGGTCCAGCTACAGTCAAGTCGGGATTGGGAAATAGGTTCGTGATTGCGAGGCCCGGAGCTGCTGCCTGGCTAAATTCGTAACGGCGCTCCAGAATGTGGGTCCACTTGGAGCCATGGGGACCGTTTGACCCGGTGCCTCCGAACTCGCGATTGTCGTCGCTGTTGTGGCAATCGGTGCAAAAAATCTGGGTACCCATTGCGCGACCTTGGGTGACGCCATCCAGGTTGAGCATGTTAATCAGCAGGCTTGGTTGCGCAAACGGACTGTTACTGGCATGCATGACGGGATGACTTGACGTGGCCGTGATGGCAAACTGCGGGATGATGTTGAGAGGATCTCCCGCAGAGACCGCGCGCACCGGGAAATAGCCGTATATCGGCAGCACTTGTTTCCCCGCGCTGGTGCCATGGCATCGCAGGCAGTTCTCATATTGGTTGATCGCAGGCGAAAGCACGCTCGTTCCGTCGCTGGCATTGATGCCCACAACGTCCTTCTGCGAAATGCGAATCAATGGAGCAACAGGAAAAACACCCACCGGCTCAGACCCATGTGCATTGTGGCAATCCACACAGGTCGCATGACGGTTGTTGTTCATCAGCGCATTCTCGGAGGCATCATGCGGATTGGCCGAGGTGGTAGGCATCGGATGTCCGACCTTGGGCGTGGCGTATTCCGCAAAGACATCCGCGTATTGCGCCATCGGCGACACGTTGGGACCACCGTTGTGGCAGGCGATACAATCCTGTTCATTCTGACCGCGCAACAAGCGCGCTGGACCACTTGCATTATGTGGTGTATGACACGAAATGCAGGCGGTCGCTGCCACCGTTGAATAGCTTCCAAGACCAGCCTGTGGCGAGATTTTGCTGGTCGACAGGGTGTGCGCACTCGTAGACCAATCCGCCAGCGGGTTTACCTGCCCGCCGATCTGGCGTGTGGGATCGTGGCATGCCAGGCAAAGTTGACCGCTTGAACTGTCTTTCACCAGAAAATTCTGCGATACAAGGTCCTTGGCCTGGATATGAGGATTGTGGCACGACGTGCACTCGACGTTGCCCTGAATCAGCTTGACGGTCCCCGTTGGATCACCGGTATGGCCATTCGCCGCCAATGAGGCGACCAGATCGATGTTGTCTTTCAGGGGCAAAGCAACACTGAACGGATGCGACGATTGCAGGTTGCTGCCGAACACATCTGGTGAATTCATCGATCCACGCATCGTGACCTGTCCATAAGCCACGGTGGCCCCGACCGCAACGGTACCGTCATGGCAACTCAGGCACTGATTACTGTCTGAGCCGAGCAGCGGCTGAGTTCCAATGTTCTTCGCGGTGGTGCTGCTATAAGTCGTGTAGACTTGCGTCGTCAGTTTCTGGTTCCAAAGGCCTGTGTTCAGCCCGGAGTGCGGTGCGTGACAATAAGCGCAGGCATCCGGACGCGCGCCGGTGATCGGCGAAGTGCTACCCGGTCCCAGGTTATGCATGCCCAGGACATCGCCTGAAATCTGGGCAGACAGGGTGCTCGCGGCCAGCAAAATCATCAGCCCGACTAGCATGAGTCCGCGCCTCATTCTGCCCCTTCCCTGACCGGAGCCTTCAAGCCAACATATTGGAAGACCTGGATGCGGCGATTAAATGAATCCACCACGAAAACGCGGTCTTCGCGGTCGATAAATAATCCTGCCGGCAGTTGAAACTGTCCTGCATGCGTTCCCCGGGTGCCAAAGTAATAGAGCAGTTCCCCTTTGCGGTCGAATACCTGCACCAGGCCCCACAAAGCATCCACCACGTAAAGATGCCCTTCCGAGTCCACAGCCACGGCTTTCGGCCTGAACATCGCCCCTGCGCTGTCGCCGATCTTTCCAACGGCAAACTGGAACGTCCCGGAGCGGTCAAACGCCTGCACCCGGAAATTCATGGAATCGACAACCATCAGGTTCGGCCCATTCAACCGCAACTCGGTAGGCAGATTGAACTCGCCCTCGGCCTCACCCGTCTTGCCAATGGTCTTGAGCACATTGCCCTGCATGTCGAGGACAAACACCTCGTCGCGCAGCGTGTCAGTCACATAAATCCGCTGCTCCGCGGAGTCCACTGCAATTCCCGTGGGCCGTTTGAAGTAGCCTTCCCCGCCTTTTAAGCTGCCGATCGACCGGAGATACTTGCCGCTGGGCTCGAAGACAAAGATCACACCAGCTTCGGAATCGGTTACATAGATGTTGTCTTGGCTGTCGACAGCGACACATTGCGGGGTCAGCATCGAGTTCTTGCCTTTCCCGGTCCGCTGGATAAACTTGTACTTACGCTGGACGAAGTCGAAGATATGTACGCCCTGCGCGCCTGGATCCGTCACAATGATCCGCCCCCGCGAATCCGTGACAATGCTGAAAGGTCGAACGAGAAAGCGGTAATCGGGCGCGCCGGCGATTACGTCGACCAGCTTGTTCCAAAAGCCGCGGTTCGGCCTAACCTCAAATTCCGAGTTGAAACTCCTTTCCCAGGACAGCTTGCGCCCACCGTCCAGTGCCATCTCCCATTGCTCCGGCACCGCCTGAGTCTTAACTTTTTGTGATGCCCAAATCGCAGGCACCAGCAGGATCGCGGCGCTAGCCGCGATCAGGGCTGCGCCCAGGCATTTCCGCCGCATTTCCATTAGAAGAAGTTGAACCAACGTGATACCCCGGCGTAATAGGTCGAAATAGTCTCTGGTGGCGAGCCGCTTCCGCTGAAGCCCTGCTCCAGCCGTGCGTATCCGCTGGTGAAGTACATCTTGCGGAATTGGTACTGGATGAGGGAGTTGAATTGTTCGTTCTGATTCGCGGATGTGATTATGCTGCTGGAAGTGTTGCTGTCCGATCTGGAATACGAAGCGGTGAGGGTGAGCTTCTTAACGGGAGAACTGGAAAACCCACCGGAGTAACTGGTTCCACCGAAAAGGCTCACCAGGTTTGAAGGCAGTGTAGGGGAAGGCACGGGCACTGGTATGAGGCCCGACCCCGTTGCCAGCGCCTGTCCACTTGCTTTGGTGTAGCTACCGGTGACTGTAACCCAGGGGCCGTAGCCAGTGCTGGCGTTGTAGCTCTGGCTGCTATTCGTGGTTCCGGCTTGCTGCGTCAACGCGGTACGCGCGCCACCTCCGCCCGCACTGACATTGAATTGTCCCCAGCGACGCCTAATGTTGCCAGAGTAGTTATAAAACGAGTTCATGTAGGTGACCAGCAAGGTCTGCGCATTCTGCGCATAACCGAAAGACCCGGTCACGTGCCAGCCAAGAATGACGCTGGTATAGTTTTCGTTGGTCGAAAAGCTCAAAGTATCCTGGCCAGTCTTGTCCGCTTCATTCGCGCTCATACTGAATGCGGAATTGAAGCTGCCATTAAGAAGTTTGTGCGCGTAGGTTGCGCTTCCACCGAATGAATTAACTGCATAATCCTCTCCCAGAAAGGACTGGCTGCGGCGCTCGATGAAGCCACTAGTTTGCAGATTCGATAATGGAGTGTAGCTGGCCACACCCGAGACGTCCAGGGAATTTGAGGACTCGTTTGAGTTGAGTCCCGGAATTACGCCGCCGGCAGCCGCGACTGACTCGATGAGTTCTCCACTCAAATTGTCGGAGTAGTTCAGTGACGCCGAGAACGAAAGCCTGTTGAGCGGATGAATCGCTGCCAGACTATTGAATGTGTCAATAGACCCTGTGGAACTATAACCCAGATAATCGCTGTTCCATGAGGATCGGTTGACACCAGCCGAGAACGTACCCTTCAAGGGGAGCTTATGCGTTGCATTGAATCCTAATCCGCTGTTATCTCCATGCGATTCTGTTGTCGCCTCGCCAGCCACTATTTGCGGGATCAGCGAATGACTTCCGCCCAAGGTGTAGTACGCGCCCATGTTAAAGCCCGCTGCTTGATAGGCCGAGTGGAAGTTGAGCGAATGAAAAGCAGTCTCCCCTTCATCGTTCGTCCCGTAGACCGAATAGTTGCTGGTACCCGTCTGAAAACCCGCTGAAAAGCTCGGCGCATCGGGAATGCTTTCGCTCCAGTTGATGCCGAACGTATCACTATTGCCATGGGTCACATAATTCGCGAGACCCGGAACAGCGTAGTTTCCTTCGCTGTTGTAAGCCTTGGAATAGGTGATCGAGCCAGGAAAGTGGCTGCCATCAAAGATGTTGACTGAGACATTGGCCCCGCTGGCATTCGAGATGGATTGGAAGTTGGAATTCGCGCGCGATTGATTCAGGTAGAGCGATGCATTAAATGACAGAAAATTCGGGTTGTAGAATGAGCCGGAGAGAGCAGCGTCGCCGCCGACCGTCCAGCCGTGGCTTGAGCCCGTCAGATTCCCGTAAGTTGCCGTGTAGCCCGTGGAGATGGTGCCGTTCGAGTCAGCGCTGACCTCGCCCAGCCGAACCTGTGCGGAGACAGGCCACGACACCAGCAGAAGCCCTGCCGGCAATAGCACCGTAGCTCGGAGAATACGCGCCACTCTGATTCGTCCTCAAGTTCTCAGGGCCTTAGCTTTCTGCTTCAACCTCTTGCACCGTTCAGGCGTGGCTCAAGCTTTACCGCAGTGTTTCTTTATCTATTGCTGCTTCGTCCTGGGGTCGATTCCAGGCTTTTTCCGCAGCGCCTTACATTTCTACGATCTTTGCGTTCTGTCGCAGCTTCTTATCCAACGCGATGCGAAGCTCGTTTTTCTTGTTCTGCTGCATATCCTTTACTAATTGCGCTTTCACGGTTTCAAATTTCGCTTCGCCCGCCGGCGTATGTACCTGCAGCCGAACGATGGTGTAGGCATTCTCCACCTGGATCAGATCGCTGACGTCATTCGGTCGCATACCTAGCAGCGCCTTCACCACCTGCGGCGCCATCTGGTCCACCGGAAGGGGCTTATGCTGGCCCATCATCACCCGGTAATCATCATCGGAAATCTTCTCCGCGAGCAATCCAAACTCCTCCGCCGTCTTCGTCGCTTTCGCTTGGCGAAGCGCATTTGTGGCACGCACGCGCGCCTCCTTCAGCTGGTCGGGTGTGGCATTGGCCGGAGGAAGAACAGAAATGGTTTGGAACGTAAATGACTCCGGATGTTCAAAGCGGGCAGGGTTCTTGTCGTAAAACGCTCTGACTTCAGCCGCAGAAACCACACTTTTGTTCTCAACTTCGGTCTTCAGCAAAGCATCGATCAACAGCGACCGGCGAATTTTTTCGCCTAATAGCTTCTGTGATCCGTGAAATTCGCTTTGTAAAAGAGCGTCGAATTGCTCCGGCGTCGAGAACTGCTTCCGAAAATCCGTTTCCGCCCGCTGCATCTTGGCTGCCGGGACGGTCATGTTGCGGCGCAGCGCTTCCTGATAAACGAGTTCCTCGAAGATGATCATCTTCAAAGCGCCATCGCGGATCTGCGGCGCCAGGTCCTTGGGAAGTCCGCCGTGCTGACGGGCGTAGGGAAAAATTGCGTACTCCTCGCGGGTCAGGTCGATGTCGGTCAGTACTGAACCGTTCACGCGCACTACAGGCTTGTTGCTGGGGCCCGTTGCGGACTGCGTCTGCGCGGGCGATTGTGTAACAACTGTGGGGGCGTGGGAAGCGACTTGTGCACCGGTTGTTGCAAATACGAGCAAGGGAAGAGCACAAATTGAAAGTTTTGACCTCATGGTTTCCATCCAAATATCGAAAAAGAAGGGGAGAGAAATGTTCCTCCCTCCCCTTATGCATAGAGGTTAGAAGGTGGTCGGAATCACGTAAGAGCCGTTCGACTCGTTGGCTTCGCCACCGTGGCACTGGCGGCAGAATTGCGCCGTCTGGTTGCTACCCACGGTACCGCTGCCCGGGTTGTAAGGGGCGCGAATGAAGAACATGGTCGCGTAGATGCCAGTAGGCAGGCCTGAGTTCTTCGTGGTTACGTTGACCACGTTCATCAAGTGCTGGTTGTGACAGCTCGTGCAGGTCACAACAGCGGTGTTGTTGTAGGCAGTCAGGCTGACAAAGAAGCCGTAGTTCTTGACGAACTGGCTGGAATTCGGACCGGTCATGCTGATTACACCAGCGGTCTCGCTGCAGTCCCAGTTATATTGGCCACCGCAGCTTACTGTGGCATTGAGCCCCACCGGGTGATCGTTGAGGTAGTTTGAATTGCCCGTGCCGTCAGCTCCGAGCAGGGTCGGGATGGCGCCAGTTCCGTAGGTTGAAGGCAACTTCTCGTAGACCGAATTCTTCATCATGGCGCCCTCTGCGTAGTTGCCGTCGTGGCAGCTGAGGCAGGTGAGCACGCCGTTTACATCAGGCGTCGTAGCATTCATGCCGGCAGGCAGGGTTTCCGCATAACCGGATTGGCCGGTGACTCCGCCGAATACTAGCGGCTTGTTGAGCAGACCGCCGACATCTTCACCCCAAAGAATAGAGTTGCCTGTCGTGGTGTCGCCCGATTTGTTGATTCCGTTTCCGAATGCGCCGCTGTGCGGTGCGTGACAGGCCGCGCAGCCGCGGCCATAGTTAAGGTGGGCACCCAGGACGTCAGAGGTCGGTGCTTGCATCTGAGCGGTCGCGAAGCTGGCGGCCACCGAAATCATGAGCAGAACAAAAAGATTGCGTTTCATTGAGTAAAGCCTCCATAAACGTACTCGCGTACGGCGATTCACAGATGCTCGTCGGGCGATCGTCTCCAGAAGAATAGAGTGCATTTGAATCCTCTAATGTGACCATCGTCACGTCATATGCCCTTCAAGCGAACATAAGTGTGCTCAACCTTACCTTCCAGGCTGGAGTCGGCTATCTTCCTGTGGGATTTGTTACATACTTGGCGGAGCGGTATGTCGTCATGTGACCGACATCACTTTCCCTTGTGACTTGGAGTGCTCTCCTGTTCCTTGATCACCTTTGCCTTGGTCCAGTCACTTGGCTAGGCGCAGAACCTTCCGGGCGGGCAGGAAAAGGTCCATCTAGAGGGTTTCCAGTCCGAGGCCGGCGATCGAAAAGGTCAGATTTACCCGTGATTCCGACTTGGAGAGCCCGAATGATAAATAAACCAACCACGGCAGCGACCGAGAGCGCATCCTCGCCGTGGTTGAGGGTCTGTATCAAAGCTTGCCTCTCCCTGGCGGTCGGTCTGGCAGCCGGATATCTGTTCCGGGGAACACAACTAGCGCCGGCTTCGGTGGCATCCTCAGCCACTGTCAGCCAGGCATCCACCCAGACCAGTGCCCTGCCCAGCAGGGACATGCCGGCAAGTGAACCGACAAAGCCGATCGCCGGCTCACCGCATGCGGCAATGAATGGCGGGCGCATGCCGAGCCTCGAAGACATGAAGCACATGGCCGACACGCAGGCGGCGCCACTGCTTGAAAAGTTGAAAAGCGATCCCCACAACAGCGCATTGCTGAGTCAGGTCGGAGCCATTTACCACACCACTCACCAATTCGAACAGGCTGCTGGCTACTACGGAAAGGCAGTTCAGGCCGACCCCAAGAATGTTGTCCTTCGCACCAAGTTGGCTTCCAGCCTCTACCGCAGCGGCGATCCGGATGGGGCAATCAAACAGCTCAATCAGGCATTACGCTACAACCCGAAAGATGCCAATGCGTTGTTCGATCTCGGCATGATCAAGCTGCATGGAAAGCAAGACGGTAAGGGAGCCCTCGCCGCCTGGCAGCAATTATTGAAGTCAAATCCGGACCTCAGCGCCGACCGTAAAGCGACCGTGCAACAACTGATGGCCGCGGTGCTGACCATGTTGAGTGATCAAAACGGAATTCAAGGAGCACGAAGCAATGACGGGCATGCATCGAATATCAATTGAGCAATGGACAAACGTGCAGTCCAATTCCCTGGCAGCCATCTGCCTGCTGCTGGGAATCGCCGGGGGCTGGTTCCTTCGTGGATCGCAGAGTTCAGCGGTCCCATGGCCCGGGCTTGTCGCCGGTGTCTCGGCCCCTGTGAACTCGGCGGTCGCCGAGTCGTCTCAGATGCCAAGTCTTGCTCGATTGAAAGAAATCGCCGACGAGCAGGCAGCGCCTTTGCTCGAAAAACTCAAGTCGGATCCCCGTAACCCGGATTTGCTGACCGGCATTGGCAACCTGTATTACGACGCACAACAATATTCCAGCGCCGTTGACTACTACGGCCGCGCTCTCAAGGCCAGACCCGCCGACGCGGCAGTCCGCACCGATTTGGGGACTGCGTACTGGTACATGGGAAACGCCGATGAAGCCATTGCGGAATTCAATAAAGCACTCGCCTATGAACCCACCAATCCAAACACTCTTTTTAACCTCGGCCTCGTGAAATTACGAGGGAAAAAGGACAGCTCGGGCGCAATGGCAGATTGGGAAAAGCTCCTCGCAGCCAACCCCACCTACCAAGGCAAAGACAAAGTCAATCAGATGATCGCCGAAGCGAAGAAACAAAGTAAGCCCTGACCCGTTCTAAACGCTAGAGCACCGTTCCCGCAGTACTCCCATTCATCTCGTTCGACTTGTCAGCATGGCACTGGCGGCAGAATTGCGCCGTTTGGTTCGACATAGGGTTCGTGTCGTTCGGATTGTATGGGGCGCGCAGGAAGAACATCGTCGCATAGGTACCGGCCGGCAGGCCCGACGTCGAGTTGCCGGTTATCGTCACCACATTCATCACATGCGGGTCGTGGCAGGTAGTGCAAACCACCACGGCAGTATTGTTGTAGTTTCCCGGCTGGACGAAGAAGCCATAATGGCTCACAAACCGGCTCGAATTCGCTCCTTTCATACTGATCGCGCCGTTGATCTGGGCACAATCCCAATTGCCCGATCCTCCGCAATTGACTTTTGCGCTCAGCCCCATGGGGTGATCGTTGAGGTAGTTGCCGGTGCTGCCGTTCCCAATCAGCGTCGGAACGGCATTATGGGTTCCGTAGGTGACAGGAAGCGATTCATACACCCGGTTCTGCATCATGGCCTGCGACGCATAGTTTCCGTCGTGGCAGCTCAGGCAAGTCATCATACCTGCAACGTCAGGAGTCGTTGCCGACATGCTGGTCGGCAAAACCTCTACGAATTTGCCTCCGTCGGTTGCAATCGGCTTGCCATACAAACTGCTGACATCCTCCCCCCAAAGAGCCGTAACGGTGGACGCAGAAACGCCCGATCTGGCATTGCCGTTGCCCGATGCCCCGCTATGCGGAGAGTGGCACGCCGTGCATCCTCGACCGTAATTAAGATGTGCACCCAGGACGTCGGTCGACGGTGACGTTATTTGTGCCGTGGCCACAATCGTGAATGCCAGCACCATGACCGCGACAAACGCATACCTTTTCATTGAAGCGAGCCTCCTGTTCCTGCTTCTGCTTATCGACTGAGCTCTCCCGAACTTGAAGCGGCGGCACCGCAAAGAAGGTTCACGGCAGCCCGAGTCGCGGTGCAGGGACATCTAGAGCCGCGGACACATCCTCCCCCACGGCTCACTGCGCAATCGGTCCCACGGCGCAGGCCAGCAATTTCGATGGTCGGCACCGTTGTGCCTTGAGCTTCAGGTTGTCTTCAGGTTACGGAGCGTATGCTCGAATGGCAGAATAAGCAGAGATCAAATCTGGCCGCATGAGTTGTAGCCGTCAGAAGATCCGCGATCTGCCTGATTGGAGCTATCACCATGTCCTGGAAGCCGCTCGTTATTGCCACCGTCGCCTTTATGCTCGCGTTTGTGGGCGTCACCCAGGCCCAGGACAGCGGCCCGTACAAGGTGCTCAAGATCCAACTTGTCGGAGGCGACGGCGGATTCGATTACGTCACCGCCGACTCCGACGGCCGTAACCTCTATGTAGCTCGCTCCGGACCCTCGGGCCACATCGGCGTCTTTAATCTCGACAGCCTGGCGCAGGTTGGCGATATTCCCGGTACAAGCGCACACGGCGGAGCGGTCGACACTTCGACAGGGCACGGGTTCGCCACTTCAAAACCGGTCACGATGTTCGATTCCCAAACCTTCGCAGTTTTGAAGAAAATCGACGTGCAGGGCAATCCCGACGGCTACCTGAACGACGCCTACAATCATCATTTCTACGTCCTCAGCCACTCTGAGCCCAACATAACCGTCCTTGACGACAAAGATGGCTCGATTCTCGGCACCATCAACATCGGCGGCGCGCCGGAGCAGGCTGCCACCGACGGCCACGGCAAGATCTACGTCGACATTGAAGACAAGGCAGCCATCGCGGTCATCGACGCCGACGCGATGAAAATGATTGGCAAATACGACCTTTCGAGCAAGGGTGGTGGATGCGCCGGTCTTGCCCTGGATGCGAAAAACAGCATCCTCTTCGCCACCTGCCGCGAGAAGCAAAACATGATCATCCTTTCTGCTACGGATGGGCATATCATCACCGATCTCCCCATCGGCAACGGGTCAGATGGCGCCACGTTCAACCCGGCTACGATGGAGGCCTTCAGCTCGCAGGGTGATGGCACGCTGACGGTGGTGAAAGAGGAATCGCCCAGCAGCTTTTCGGTCGAACAGACGGTCGCCACGCCGATGCGGGCAAAGGTTCTCACCCTTGATACAAAGACGAACCAGATCCTGACCATTACAGCGGAGTTTGGCCCCGTGCCCGCCGCGCCCGCACAGCCACCAGCACCCGTGGCTCCGCCTCCTGGCGCTCCCACGCAGGGAGGGCCTCCGCCCTGGATGCGCGGACCGCGCGCGCCCATGATTCCACACTCCTTCCAGATTCTCGTGATCGGCAAATAAGCCAACGGAGAATAGCTCAGCTAGAGTCTCGCTGGCGGTAAAACAAAACTGTCGTGAGTGAAGCTTTGTCTCGATTGCCAAGGTCCAGCTGTCGCAACAATCCATTTCTCCGGCGGGCAGGTGGAACTGCGAGATTCCCCATCTTTTCCTGTGGCTTTTTGCTCCCTTCTCGATTTTTAGCCGTCCTGATCTCCTTTCAAAACAGGCCCTCCTGCCCGTT
The DNA here is from genome assembly GCA_963800145.1 of uncultured Acidobacteriaceae bacterium. Lineage (GTDB taxonomy): Bacteria > Acidobacteriota > Terriglobia > Terriglobales > Acidobacteriaceae > Telmatobacter. Next base: position 3,518,315 of record CAWCZX010000003.1, read on the forward strand.
GTGCCTTTGCTTGTCAAATTATTCATCCTCAATGTTGAAAACCCGCCTCCGAGGTACAAAGTGCCTGAAGAATGATCGCGAGCATAGGCAACTTGGGAGGGGTATATTGGTCGGTGATCAAAAGAACAGGCAAGAACTGTCCGTAAGCCGGCAAAGCACTGGGCAGTTGTCCATGCAAGAGGAGTGATAATGAGGGGATTTCTACATCGGGGAACATTACCGGGCGCACTGGCACTGCTTGTCGCATTCACGGGAACGACGCTGTGCGCGGGCAAAAATTTGATCGCACAGAGCGCCCCAGCCAATGCTGCTATTCCGCTCCCTCCAATGGGCTGGTCTTCCTGGAACAGCTTTTCAAATACCGTTGATTCCCAGATCGTGATGGATCAGGCAAAGGCCATGATCTCTACCGGAATGGCGAAGGCCGGATATCGATACGTCAACATCGACGAGGGCTGGTGGATCGGGGATCGCGACGCAGACGGCAGCTTCGTTGTGGATCCGAAGGCTTGGCCGGCACTGGCTCCCGGCGAGCGCGCTGGCGACATGGCCAACATCGTCCGCTATATTCACGGATTGGGCCTCAAGGCCGGCATCTACACTGACGCCGGATACGCCGGGTGCAGCATGTATCCGGACCTCGGCCCCGCCTATCAGCATGCCGGCAGCGAAGGTCATTACGAGCAGGACTTTCTGCAATTCGCCAAGTGGGGATTCGATTACGTGAAAGTTGACTGGTGCGGCGGCGATAAGGAAAAACTCGATCCTGCGGTTCAATACGCTGAGATTGCGAGGGCCATCGCCCTGGCTGAGGCCGCCACAGGGCATCCACTTTACTTTTCCATCTGCGAATGGGGAAACAACAGTCCCTGGACCTGGGCGCCCAACGTGGGCGGCGTCGCCGCGGATATCTGGCGCACCAGCGGTGATATCGTCGCTCCCATCGTGCCACATCACAAGTTCAGCGGACGCTTGGCCAGCTTTCCTGGCGTTCTTTCCAACTTCGATCAGGGCGTTCATCCCGAGGCGGAGCACACCGGCTTTTACAACGATCCCGACATGATGGTGATTGGAATGCCGGGACTTTCTGACGCTCAGAACCGGGTTCACATGAGTCTGTGGGCCATTTCGGCCGCTCCACTGTTGGTGGGCGCGGACCTCACCACGATGAGCGATTCTACGCTTGCCACACTCACCAATCCCGACGTGCTGGCGATCGACCAGGATTCCCTCGGCCTGCAAGGCATCAAGGTGGCCTCGTACGGCGATGGCCTCGAAGTATGGTCGAAGGCGCTCGCGACGCCGGGTGAGCGCGCCGTGCTGCTGCTCAACCGGACCGGTGACCCTGCCTCGATCAAGGTGAACTGGAGTGACCTGGGCCTGCCTGATTCTTCGCCTGCCACGATCAAAGACGTCTGGTCGGGCAAGGACCTGGGCAGCTTCAATTCCTCTTACTCCGCTACAGTGCCATCCCTCGACGCAGTGATGGTCATTATCCACGGGAGCGAAGGCGAACTGACCACCTACACGCCAACCACATCGCGTAACCCGCAATCCGGAGCCGCCGCAGAGAAAGATCAGCCCGTCAGTTTTACGCGCGTCGCTTCACACGCTCAAATGTCCCGCATCCGCATTGCCTACACCAACCCAGAAAAGACGACCCGCTTTGCCGCATTGCGGGTGAATGGCCGAACAGCAACCCGAATCGCCTTCCCGTCCACCGGAGGCAATTTGGGCGCCATCTGGATAGAATCGTTGCTCGATCGAACCGGAGCGAACAATGAGTTGAACTTTGCAGCCATCTGTGACCCTGGGCCGCGTATTGCATCCATCGCGGTCCAGTAGAGCGATACAAAGGCGACGTGATCCGTTCGGGCTTGGAAGTGCCATTGCAAATGAGTCGCTGGATTTAATATCAGATCAGTTCGGCGGCTCACCCGCGCATTAACCGCAAGATGAAAGCACAAAGTGAGGTCGTCTATGTCCAATTCAAATTTGCTGCCAGACGCTAACCAGCTTCCGAACCAGGTTTCAAGCTTGACTCGGCGTGACTTTCTTCTCACAACAACCTATGTCGGCGCCGGACTCGCAATGACCGGTGCGCTGCCGCTGACGTCCTCTGCCAGCACTGAACCCGTTGAGTTGGCGCCCTACAAGACCGGCTTAAGAATGGCGGCAACACCGGCAACGGCCTATCGGGCTTACCGCTCCAAAATTGTTGCCACTCCGGATAGCACGACCTGGGTACAGATTGACCTTGGCAAGAACCTTCCTCTCCAAGCGATCCAATTGTTTCCCGCTTCTGAACGCATGTATCCGGGGCGCGATCAATATTATGCCGGCGAAGGTTTTCCACTTCGTTTCCGGATTGAAGTGGCAGAAAACTCGAGTTTCGGCGCTCCTTCCCTCATTTGCGATTTCACCCATTCGGATTTCCCTGACCCATCCGACAACATCACCCAATACAAGGCGCACGGGGTCCATGGCCGTTATGTGCGGCTCACCGCAACGCGGCTTCGCGGGGTCAAGGTGGCTCCGTCCGATGGGCCCCCCGTCGGCGGCGAGTTTAAAGATGGCCCCGACTACACCCTCACCCTGGCTAAGATAGCCGTGCTCTCTGGCGGGCGCGACGTCGCCATTGGTTGCAAGGTCTCTGCCGATACTGAAAACGGAAACACCGACCTCGTTGCTCAATTGACGCGTCCGCCTCGCGAAGATGGAGAAGGCATCCGCTACGACAATCCCCATGCCGTGACCGATCCGTCGACTTGGAAACCTGCGGAGTTCAAGGCACATGCGCCGAAGACCGGTGTAACTCTCAATGGCGGTCTATTTCAAACCGCGATGCAGAACAACATCGAGTATCTGTTGACCACCTATTCAACCGAGGATCTCTTGCGCCAATTCTACGAGCGCACCGGAAAGGTAAAGGACTTCAAGCCCACAGGCTCTCAGGTCTTCTGGGAAGAGGATCTTGCCGGCTCTAACGCAGGCAGATTCCTGATGGGCGCGGCCAACTCGATGCGCTGGATCGACCATCCTGAACTGCGCCAGCGTGTGAATGCCGTGGTCGACGGCATCGAAGAGTGCCGTCAGCCCAACGGTTACATTATGGCCTACCCTGAGGACACAATCTTCTACTCCGAGCGCGCGGCCTATACGCGAGCATGGCTCACCCATGGCCTGCTCGAAGCGGCCTACGGTGGAAACCCGAAGGCATTGCCCATGCTGCGCGGCTATTACGATTGGTTTAACCAACAGGCCTTTCTGCCGGATATGCTTCGCGGAGCGATCCAGGGCGGCCAGGGCATGGTCGCGAATACGCGCGTAGGCGCAAGCCCAGTCGGCAAACCGGCCGACGCCCAGGTGATTCAGCGCTACTACCAGGAAAGCGCATGGTTACGAGGCCTCGCGAAGCGCGAGAAGGAGCAGGTCTGGCAGTATCCCTACGACCGGCCCCATTGCTATCTGCTGACAAACCTCGAGGCCTATCTCGACATGTATCTCATCACCGGGGATCCGCTCTATCACGATGCCGTCCTCGGCGCCTGGGAACTCTATCGCGCGCATTGGCAGCAGGCGGGCGGCAGTATCTCCATCATCGAATTCGAGAAGGATCCGCCGGATAGCAACTATCTTCAGCAGAAACTCGGTGAGTTATGCGGGAGTGCCTTCTGGGTTTTCCTTAGCCAGCGTTTCCAGCAGTTAAATCCAGAAGATGAACGCTACGCAACCGAAATTGAAAAGTCCATCTATAACATCGGAATTGCCAATCAGGACGGAGGAAATGGCCTTCGCTACCACACCATCATGGAAGGCAAGAAGGAGAAGGCTACCCACGAAAACACCTGCTGCGAAGGACAGGGAACGCGGCTGCTTGGGTCGCTTCCGGAACATATCTATTCCATCGCACCGGATGGCTTATACGTGCATCTCTACGAGCCATCGACAATCCGCTGGCAGCAGGATGGACAAGCGCTCGAATTGACAGTAAAGACGCGTTTTCCGTTCGAGAATGCCGTGCATTGCACGATCAAAACTGACGCTGCTGCGCTCGCCAATCTCCGCATCCGCGTGCCTTCCTGGGCGACAGAGGAGATGAAAGTATCGGTCAACGGCGAGCCCGCGGGCGCAGGCAAACCGGGAACATATCTCCCCATCAATCGACAGTGGAAAAACGGCGACACGATCCAATTCACGCTTCCGGCGGCAATTCGGGTCAAGCGATATGCGGGAGCCGATCAGGTCGCCGGCAAAACAAAATACTCCATCGAATACGGCCCCATTCTTCTCGCCGCTGTGGGCTCTTCAACCGTAGAGCTTTCCATTGAGTCCGAGCATAACGCGCAACATCTCGCCAATTACCTGGATCCGATTGAGGGCTCGCCTTTACACTTCACGGTGCGCGGCAATCCAGGCCAAAGGCTCATGCCCTACTGGCAAGTCGCAGACGAGGAATTTACCTGCTATCCGGCCGTACGCACCGCATGATCCCCGCGGGATAGGCTGCCCTCAATGGCAGCCTGTTCCAAATGACTCAAGACAGCTAGCTGATCGACACCTTCAGCGCTGCCGCAAAATCCGTGGATGGGCGATAGCCCTTCGGCAGTTCCACGCGCAGACCATCGGGCATCTGCTTCCACGAAACCCTTTCGTCAGTCCCGAGCAATTGAACGTGGCCGACCTTCCCCGGGCTATTGCTCCCCGACGCCCCCAACGCCTTCACCAGCACTGGTTCCGTTGGCCAGCCAAGCACGATCGCATAGATCACGTTGTTGGCCTTGTTGCGCGTAAACCGAATGTCCTTTTCGCCGAGCTTGCTGACGCTGTTCCCTTCAAATGACCCGCTCTTCACCGTATTCGGCCCTTCGCCCGATATCTTCCACGGGCGCGTAGCGTAAATTGCCTCTCCATTCACCTGCATCCAGTCCGTGATCTTATCGAGAACAGCGATCTCCTTGGCGTCGATCGTGCCATCCGGCTTACCCGGAATGTTCAGAATGAAAGTGCCATTCTTGCTGACCGTATCGACGAGCCAATGAATCACATCACGAGGCGGTAAATAGCCACCATACTCACCGGCCTTGTCGTACAACGCACGGTTGTAATGCCAATCGCCGATACAAGTTTCCGACTGCCACGGATACTGCATAATGCCGCTCGTCAGGCCGCGTTCATAATCAGCGATTACCGCCTTCGCCAGGCGATCCGGAACATTTTTGATATTGAGGATCGCTTCCATCTTTCCGCCGTGGGTCTTCAGATTGTGATTGTAGAAATACGATCCGATATTCATACCACCCCACCCCAACGGCAACAACGAATTGTCGAAGTACAGAAGGTCCGGGTCGTGCTGATCGATCAGGTCACGGGTGCGATCGTAGAAATTCTTAACGTAGGAAATATCTGGAAGCGCATTGAACGGATGCTTCGGTCCGTACAACCGCTGCGGATCAAGCCCCTCCCACCATTGGCCCTTGCCGTCGGCTGCTGTCAGATCGCCATCGTAGGCCACTCCTTCAAGCTGACCTGCCTTATCCGCTCCGTGCGAGGTCTGGAACCACCACCAGTTCCGCGCCTGGTGCACCGTAACGCCGAATCGCAGATCCTGCTTGCGGGCTGCCTCCGCCCAGGTGCCGACAACATCGCGATGCGGACCAAGACTCGCCGCGTTCCATGGCTGATGCTTTGAGTCCCACGCGTCGAAGCCATCATGATGGTTGGCCAGCGCGATAAACAGCTTGGCTCCTGCTTTTTTGTATCGCTCGATCAGCGCATCGGGGTCCCAGTTCAGCAGCGTCCACTGCGGACAAAGCTCCTTGTACCCATACTTCGAAGGAGGCCCGTAATGTGCAAGCTGGTATTTGTACTGCTCGGATCCCTCCATGTACATGTTGCGCCCATACCAGTCCCCTGCTTCCGGCACGCATTGCGGGCTCCAGTGAGCCCAGATGCCGAACTTGGCATCCTGATACCACTCCGGAGCCTCATATTGCAGCAGAGAATCCCACGTCGGCTTGTACGGTCCCTCCCCGCCAAGATCAGGGATCGGAGAAGCCATGGGCACTCCATCCCACGAGCCGCCGGGGATGGGCAACTCAGGAGCCTCGCCCCATTCCGTCGGCTTCCAGTCCTTCTCATCCAGGCTCTCCTTCACAAACTGGCCGTTCTCCAGAGCATAGAAGTGTCTCTGGCCGGCCGGAGTCGCGCAGAATTGCGCATAGTCTTGAGAGTAGGTATTGAACTCATGGAACGTGGGCGAGTCTGCTGTCCCATCCGATTGAGCCCCAAGGCGAACCGTTCTCGCAGCCGCGGCGGCTGCCATCAGCTTGCAAAAGTCTCTCCGTAGCATGCGGACCCTCTCCTTGCAAAATCAGAAATCGGCTTTGTATCGATTGTGGATAACCGGAGCAGGTGCAGCGAAACCTCTATGCAACGCCTGCCGGAAGAACCGGTCAAAATCAAGCTGCATCGGCTTTCAAACCCCATGTTGCTCCGATAAAGCCGTACGCGCAGACAAACAGATACCCTGTCAACGGAACCAGGTAAGCCAGCGCCACTCCATGACCTGCTTCTGACAGAAGCCCCATCGCCGGCGTCAACACTGCTCCGCCAATAATTGCCATGATGATGATCGATCCGCCGATCTTGGTGTCGGTACCGAGCCCCTTGATACCGAGGGCGAAAATCGTTGGGAACATCAGCGACATGAAGAAACTGGTAAGGAAGATTGCCCACAGTCCAACCCAACCCGTCCACATCACGCCAATCCCCACCAGCACCATATTGATCAGAGCAAACGTCCCAAGCATCCTGTGCGGCGCAAAGAAGCGCATGAGATAGGCACATGTGAACCGCCCCACGGCGAAAGCCACCAGCGTACCTGTGAGAAAGAATCCTGCAACCTTCTCGTGCTGATGGGTTGCCTCTTCTACATACTGAATAAAGTAGCTCCAGGTTCCTACTTGAGCTCCGACATACATAAACTGCGCTATAACTGCGAACAGGAAATGCGGTTGCCCGAGTAGATCACGAAAGTGTCCGTGGTCGCCCGCATCTGCCTCGTGTTCGCTCTGAATCGCTGGAAATTTCGTGCGAAGTATCATGAGCCCCAGCACAAATGCCACGATGCCGAGCGCCATATAAGGCCTCACCACGCGTAGCGTTTCAGACCGCAGATAAGCTTCGTAGAGATTCTGCGCCTTGAGCCCATTGATCTGCGATGGAGTCAGTTCCACTCCTGAGAAGATGAAGACAGTACCCATCAGCACGCCGGTGATCGAACCCAGCGGATTGAACGCCTGCGAAAAGTTGAGCCGTCTCTCGGAACTGTGCGGGTCGCCGAGTTGCGCAATAAATGGATTCGAAGCCGTCTCAAGGAAAGACAGACCGCTTGCGATGACGAAAAGCGCGCCCAGGAAATAGAGGTATTTGCCTTCAATCGCGGCAGGCCAGAACAGGAAAGTTCCCGTACTGTAGAGAGCCAGGCCAACCAGAATTCCAACCTTGTAGCTGAACCGCCGCATAATGAGTGCCGCGGGAATCGCCAGCAGGAAATACCCCAGATAGAACGCGGACTGAACCAACCCCGCTTCAAAGCGAGTCAGGGCAAACGACTTCATGAATTGCCGGATCAATATGTCGTTGAGGTTGTTTGGCACTCCCCACATGAAGAACAGAGACGTGACTAGCGAGAACGGCAGCATGTGCCCGACCGGAAAAATCCCGTCCTTGCGAGACGCTCCACGTGGGTGATTCACATTCACAACTGACATCATTGTTTTTCCTTTGGCCCCGCCGCGATACTCCTGGCCGGCCATTCCCTGAAATTCAGCAAAGCTTTCTTCATCTTCCTTGCGAAACTTTCATCGAATCGCGAAGTCGTCCTTCCGCCTCAGCATTCCAATAACCGCAATCAAGTTCAAAGAAGACGGAGGTATAGGGAATGATCATATCGGTCTTGATAATCAGAATGCGAAACATCTTTGAAGAGCGATCAAGCTTGGCAATGATCTCCTCGTGCGGAAGCTGATTCCTGCTCGCTCCCGCGAGAAGGCTATCGAGTTGTCGCCGGTATGCCGAAATATCCGTCGCATCGCTCTCTGCGACAAACTCGATCTCCATGTCCGTATAGATATTGGCGCGAATGTGTTTGCACGCGCCGATCGCATCCAGGACCTTCCGCACCGTAGCAATTTGATTGGAGTCGGCGACGATGGTTTCGATTCCCGGTCCGGCTTGTGCCGGATAAGCCGCATCAGCGACGACGATCCAGTTGCGATGGCCATAGAGCGGCAGACATTCCGCAAGCCTCTGTGCCCATCCGACAGTTCCCGTCTGCCTTGAAGCGGCCATCCTTGTCACTCCTCCTGGTTTCACCCCGCGCTGTTGGCTCTAGACCAGTTCTTCATCCTGGCAAACAGCAACCTTGCCGCATTTGCCGGAGGCCATCAGCGCGTATGCGTCAGATGCCCGTTCCAGTGGAAACCTGTGCGTAATAATATCGGCCGGATGAAGATTCCAGCGGACCAGCCTCTCCACCAGTTCTTCCATCAGCCAAGTCGAGGTGACCCAGGATCCATACAAGGTTTTTTGATCGTGGATCATGTCCGGCGATGGATTGATCTCGACCTTTCCCCCTTCGCCGATGAAGACAATCTTTCCCCACTTGCGGGTAGCGCGGATCGCCGTGGCGCGAGCTGCATGATGTGCCGAGCAATCTACCGCGCGCTCTACTCCGTAGCCGCCGGTCAGCGCCTTGACTGCATCCACATTCTCCGGTCCCGAGGTTAGAACCGCATCGCAAAGTCCCATATCCAGCGCGATTTTCATTCGTTCCGGGACCACGTCAATGCCAATGATCTTGTTCGCACCCAGTTTGCGGCAGAGAGCACCGGTCGCCAGCCCAACCGGGCCAAGCCCGGTGATCAGCACCGCGTGATTGCCGTTGATTCCGATCTTTTCCAGTCCTTCATAAACGGTTCCGAATCCGCAGGCCACTTGCGCGCCGTCGGCATAAGAGAGCTCGTCGGGAAGAGCGATGAGGTCTTTCTCTTCGGCCACCATGTACTCGGCCATCCCACCATCGCGCTGCCATCCATAGGCACGGCGATACTTTTCACTGGTGCACGAAATCATGTAGCCGCGCCGGCAATCGTTGCACACCCCGCAGCCTGAAATGTGATAGACGATCACACGGTCACCGCTCTTGAAACGGCGGCAGCCCTCGCCGGTTTCAACGATCTGGCCGCACGGCTCATGGCCTGCGATCACTCCTTGATACCTTTCAGGTCCTTTTCCCAGATGCTCGTGATAAATGCAGCGAATATCGGAACCGCAGATCGTAGACGCCTTCACTCGCAGCAGAACTTCTCCATGGCCCGGCGCCGGCACCTGTGCGGTACGCAATTCAACCGTGCTGTCCCCGGGCAGGTAGGCCGCGGTCATCGTCTGCTTCATTTCGTTCTTCTCCGTCTTTCTCTATTCAACTGGCTGCTCTTCGCGGCGCCTATGGAGGCGTGATTTCCCCGTTTTTGTCCCACAGATCTTCCCAGGTTTGTCCGTCCTTCCACAGGAACACCTGGCCCTTGATCAAGCGGCAGTTCCGGTCAATCCCTGCGATTTCCTGCATCTCTGTCTCTGTCAGCGGGTCCCCGGCCGCACCCCGAAGGTTAGCAAGGTAATTGCGCGGATTGGTTGAAAATGGAATCGGTGTCTGCCCGCGTTGCACAGCCCACTTGATGCACACCACGGCCGGATGAACTCCGTGCCGTTGAGCAATCTTTACGATCACCGGATCTTCTGTCGGCGCCGTGTCTTCGGGAGTTCGATCCCGTTCTGGCCGCCCAGGCGAGCCGATCGGACAATAGCCGACAGGCTGAATGCCGCTCGCCACCACATACTTGAAGAATTCCGGCTGCTGGAAGTGGGGATGCAATTCCATTTCATTCACCACCGGCTTGATACGCGCATCCCTCAGTACCAGCTTCAGCTTGGGAATCGTCATGTTCGACGTCCCAATATGCCTTACCAATCCCAGGTCGACAAGTTTCTCCATCATGCGCCAGGTCTTCATGTAGTTGGCGTGAATGTAGGGCTGCGCATCGGCGCTGCGGGAGGTCACATCACACCCAGGCGGGTGGAAATTCGGAAATGGCCAATGCACCAGGTACAGATCAAGGTAATCCAGGCGAAGGTCCGCCAGCGTCTTGCGGCAGGAAGCAATCACGTCTTCCTCGCCGTGCTTGTCGTTCCACAGCTTCGAGGTCACCCAGATCTCCTCGCGCTTGAGCCCGCCCGCTACAATCGCCTCGAGCGAACGGCCGACTTCAGCCTCGTTGCCATATACTGAGGCGCAATCGAAGTGACGATACCCAACGGCTGCAGCGCCCCTCACAGCCTCCGCCACCTGGCTGGGCGTGACGTGATCGGAACCAAAGGTCCCGAGGCCAATCGCCGGCATCGTGGCCCCGGTGTACAACCTCCTCTGCGGAATTTCTGCGGGATCAACCCGGTTAGAAACAGACTGACTTGTGCTGCTCACTCTGGCTCCTGGTCTGTGGTAGTTATCGATAACTTTGACCAGAGAAGCATATGCTTGAGCCTGCGGAGTGTCAACAGTCGAGTTGTTTAAGCCTGCTGGATGCGTCGGTCGAGATTCTCAGCAGAAAATTAGACTCTGGTTCAACATGTCGTCGAAGATTCGAACTTGCAGAAGCGAACATCTGACGGCATACTGCAACCAACGACCTTGATTTCAGCGTGTGCGCGATGAAGCGTTCGAGTGGCGGCAAGCAAGAGGAACGGAAGAACCGCAAAAGCGCACCCGTGCGCTTGAAAGACATCGCGCGCGACATGGGCTTATCGACCGTCACGATTTCAAAGGTCCTTCGCGGCCATTCCGATATCTCTGAGGAGACCCGGAAGCGCGTTCTGAAGCGCATGAAGGAGCTGCACTATCAGCCGAATTTTGCCGCGCGTGCCCTGATTACCGGGCGAACCTGGACACTTGGCCTCGTTGTTCCTGACCTGCTTCATCCTTTCTTCGCCGATGTGGCCAAAGCGATCTCAGCCGAGATTCGCGGCCACGGTTACAGCTTGATGATCACCTCGTCGGAAGAGGATCCGGAGTTGGAGCGACAGGAGATTGAGGGGTTGCTCGCCCGTCGCGTGGATGCCCTGCTCATCGCGTCCGCGCAATCGACCGTGGAGAGTTTTCGCCTCGTCGAAGAGCGGCGAATTCCCTATGTTCTCATCGATCGCCGATTTAAAGGCCTCACGGCAAATTTTGTGGGGGTGGATGATGAAGCCGTCGGCATGCTCGCAACAAATCACCTGATCGAACAAGGCTGCCGAAGAATCGCTCACATCCGCGGTCCTGAAACCAGCACCGCACTTGGACGGCTCAAGGGCTACCGACGAGCTCTTGCCGCACATCAGCTTGTACCCCTCCCGGAGCACATCGTCTCCATCGGATCCTCAGGCGATGATCGTGGAGAACCGGGCGGATATGAGGCAACCAGAAAGCTGCTGGCCACTGAACCGCGACCAGACGGCGTCTTCTGCTTCAATGACCCCGTTGCCCTGGGCGCGATGCGAGCAATTCTCGATGCCGGCTTGGGCATCCCGGCGAATATTGCAGTGGTGGGATGTGGCAATGTCCGTTACTCTGATTTCCTTCGCGTTCCCCTCACATCCATCGATCAGGACAGTTCCGCCATCGGCAAACATTCTGCGGAACTCGCGCTCTCCTTGGTCGGCGCAAAGACCTTGGAAGCCCCAAGGACGGAGTTGGTTACACCTCGCCTCGTTATTCGCGCTTCCACATTGCGAAAATAAGCGGACATCCTGCTAAAACGTGGAATGAACTGCCAACTGCGCGCTGCGCGGGCCGCCGCCCCCGAGGTACGGATTGCCGCTCTACATCCGGAGTCGCCGCAACGGCCATAGGGTCCAAACCGGTAGCTCCTTGCCGCGCGAGAATTCAATACAGGCCGCCATGGGGCTGTCCATCTATACGAAAGCTGGAAGGCCGCTGGCTAGAAGATTCAGAAGCTTCTGAAGGACTAAGCTCTCCTAGCGGATGAGCGCATGCCATGCTCGCCAACTGAGAAGTGAACTTGCCGAAACTTGACCTGCGGGTAGGATGCCGAAGCTCTGCTGTTTCCAGCGCCCTGTCAGAAGTGGCAGTTCCCCCATTTTGGAAAAATGTGGTGAAGTTTGAGGGTGGTGGCTGCGACGTAGCCCTGGCCCCGAGGAAGTAACGGCATTTACTTGAACGGAGCAACCATGAAAAACAAACCTAACGTAGTGTTCATTCTGGCCGACAACGTCGGCTACGGCGATCTGGGCCCATATGGCGGTGGTGAATTGCGAGGCGCCCCCACCCCTCGGATCGATCAGATGGCCCGCGAGGGGTTGCTGCTTGACCAGTATCTGGTCGAGCCTGCCTGTACACCGTCGCGGGCGGCGCTGATGACGGGACAATATTCGATTCGCAATGGCCTGTCGCTGATTATCGCGCCCGGCAGCAGCGGTATCTCTTCGCGCACGTTCACGATGGGAGAAATGTTTAAAGAGGCAGGCTACGCAACCGCGATCTTTGGTAAGTGGCACCTTGGCAAGGAGCCGGAAAGCCTTCCCACGGCCCACGGCTTCGACGAGTTCTACGGTATTCCGCCAGACCTCACCTGGGACTCAGCTACCTATGTCGATACGATTGAGCTGACGCACAGTATCCTTGCGCCGCATGATGCGCTACTGGCAAAAGGACCGCAGATCGTTGAAGCCGTTGCCGGGGCGCAATTGAGCAACGTCAAGCCCTTCACGCGCGCCGTGAGGGCCGAGATCGACAACGAACTGGTGGCTAAGTCAATCGACTTCATGAAGCGGCAGACGGCGGCAGCCAAGCCATTCTTTCTTTATCTACCTTTTTCGATGGGGCATGCTCCTAATCTTCCATCGCAGCAGTTCGCAGGCAAGTCGCGGGCGGGCCAATACGGCGACAAGATGATGGAAGGTGACTACCACGTCGGCCAGATACTCGACACGATCAAGCAACTCGGCGTGGACGACAACACCCTCGTAGTATTCGCCTCTGACAATGGCCCAACCGCCGATACGATGCGTGAGATGGGCAACCAGGGTACGCCGGACTGGGGAAACGCTGGACCTTTTCGCGGCGAACTGGGCGACGTTACCGAAGGTTCGATCCGCACGTGCTGCATCATGCGCTGGCCCGGACACATCAAGCCCGGCACCACTTCGTATGCGATGTTCTCGATCATGGACTTCCTGCCGACGTTTGCCGCCATTTTTGGCGGAAAGATGCCAACGGATCGTCCTATCGACGGGATTGACCAGACCGATGTTCTGCTCGGAAACAGCGAGACTGGGAAGCGCGATGGTTTGCTGAGCTTCATCGGTCCGGACTTGGCCGCGGTGCGCTGGAAGCAGTGGCGAATCTACTTCACCGACATGCATCCGACGGGTGCTGGGTCGCAACGGGTGGGCGGCTTCACTGGCTCCGCCAACTCTCCCATGGCTGGCTACCCGAAGTGGTTCAACATCGAGATGGACCCGCACGAGGACCTCAATGTCACGGGACTCTTCGCCTGGGTCGGAGAACCTGCACTCGGAATAGTCAAGGAATATAAGGAGACGCTGCAAAAATTTCCGAATCCGCCGGGGGCGAACCTCACCCGCTTCTGAAGCGCGATCCCCTTCCGGGGATTAAAAAGAGCTGACTGAAAGGCTACTCCTTCGCTGAAAGAGATTCGGCTTCTCGTCAGCCACTGCGATTGCCTGATCTGGGATGAAGTCAAGCCGAGGGGAGACTAACGATGCAGAAAATACGGAAGGTATGGGAACGCAAACACCTCCAGTGGCATCTCAAGCTCGCAGCCTGCGCAATCGGCACCGTGATTGCGATGCTGGTGGGAAACCTTCAAGCGCCGCACGGGCGCGGTGAAGGCCGATCCCTACGACAACAAACGCAACGAGACGATGTACTTCTACACCGATAACGACTCCCGGTTGCAGCAACTAGTAGGTAAGTCGTCCTATACAGTCACGTTCCCGAAAGGGCAACTGCCACCCGTGAAGGGCCTTTGGTCATTGACGATGTACGACCCGGCACACTTCTTCTCTCCGAACACGCTGAAGCGCTACGCGCTCGGCACGAAGAACAAGTCGTTCAAGTGGCCCGACCAGCCCATCCTCGACGGCACCTGGAAGCCGCCGGTCGTCACGATCACGAAGTAACTTCAGGTCATCGCTTCGGGCCAACCAACAACCCGTTGGAGAGGGCGGTTTTTCGCGCGGCCCGCAGCAAATGCGGTCATCCCGCTGGATTGCGGACTACGCTTCTCGTAACGTTAGCCGCCTCGATCTCCGAGTGGAGCGGTACAGGAAAGTCTACGAAGGAATAGTGGCGGCAGGTCACTTAGCTGCGGGCTGGATGAGAGGAAAGCATCCTGGCCGCGTTGACAAGTGCAATGTGGGAAAGGGCCTGCGGGAAATTGCCCATAAATCGCCCATGAACTGGGTCGAACTCTTCGGAGAGTAGGCCCACATCATTCCGATGGCCGATCAGCTTTTCAAAGAATCTTTCTGCGTCTCTCAATCGCCCTGCCCCTGCGAGATTCTGAACCATCCAAAACGAACAAGCGATAAAAGCTGATTCACGATCCTTGCGGGAACTGGGTGACAAGCGATAAATGAATCCATTTTTGCTGAGTTTTTTCTCGATGACATTCATCGTACCGCGTACACGATCGTCGTTGTATGGAAGAAACCCGAAGATCGGTAGCAGCAATACAGAAGCGTCGAGGACCGCGGAGTCGAAAGATTGCACAAAGCAGCCGAGCTCGCGGTTGAAACCTCTCCAGCATATCTGACGGTGCAATCGGTCTCGTATCGCCTTCCATTCCAGAACCTTTTTCCCCTTCGTGCTTTCTACCCCATGATGCAAAGCTAGCCAAGCCATTGCCTTCGAGTAGGTATAGTGCTTCTCCTGATCGCGCCGCTCCCACAGCCCAGATGCGGGAAGGTGGTAAAGCGAAGCGATGCTGTCCGTAAGTTCTGTTTGCAGATTAAGAAGGCGGTCATCCAGGTGCAATCCCGCCCGTTTCATGCTCACAATTGCATCCGCCACTTCACCGTATACGTCCAGCTGCATTTGCTCCGATGCGCCATTTCCCATCCGGACTGGCTGCGATCCTTGATATCCCTGCAACCATGGGAGTTCGCATTCCGGCAGATGCCGTTCGCCGCGCATCCCGTACATGATCTGCAGGCATCGCGCATCGCTCCCAACGGCCTGGAGTAGCCATTTTTGCCAGGATCGAGCCTCCTCGTGATACCCAACCGAGAGTAGGGATTCCAGGGTGAAGGCTGCGTCGCGCAGCCAGCAGTAGCGATAGTCCCAGTTTCGATCCTTGCCGAAATATTCTGGTAACGAAGTCGTGGGAGCCGCAACGATTCCGCCGGTGGGCCGATAAGTGAGAGCTTTGAGGGTAATGAGCGATCGCTCGACGGCATCCTGCCACGGTCCGTCATACGTGTTCATGGAGCACCACTGTCGCCAGAAGCTTTCTGTTTGGTTGAATGCCTTTTGGACATTGATTCTCGGCGGCGGTGGCTCTTGAGCGCCGACATGAGTCAGAACAAAAGAACGATGTTGGCCTCGACGCAGCATGAATTCGGCAGATGCGATATCGCCCTTTGTTTGGATCTCTTCTTGTGCGCGGAGATATGCGATACCGGGGCCAGCGGCTGCCGCCCACATATTCTGTCCCCGGGCGCCTGTCCATGGAATAGTGCGTCCATAATCAAAACGGATACACAGCTCCATCTGAACTTTTACGCTTCCCTCCAAACACCGTGCGATCCGTACAACGTCGGAGTGGGTCTCGCGTACCGGCATGAAATCCGAGACTAGGAGAATGCCCGTGGCGGTTTCGAAACGGGTTTCAAGAATTAACGTATGCTCGCGATACCGTCGCGAGATTTTTTGGGAGGTGTTCTTCGGAGCGAGTAACCACCTGCCATTTTGCTCGGTTCCAATAAGCGCCGCGAAGCAGGCCGGAGAGGGGAAATCAGGCCAGCATAGCCAATCGATTGATCCGTTCTTTCCTACAAGCGCAGCTGTCTCGCAATCTCCAATCAGCGCATAATCTTCGATTCCAAGGGGCACGCGCGCTATCCTCGCACATCCAGAACAGTTCCGAAGCGTTAGATGCTATTTCGCTTAGCCTTGTCTGCATCTAAAGTTCTCGGAGGGTTATTGACATGGAGACCATCGGGATACAGCCCAATCTCACTGTGGTCATTACAGGGGCATCAGCAGGACTAGGTCGGGCCATCGCTCATGAATTCGCCAAGACAGGCGCGAGGGTCGGCGTGATCTCGCGAGACTTGCCGGCCCTCGAAGCGACGGCGGCGGAAGTGGAACGGCTGGGTGGAACAGCAGCCACATATGCAGCCGACGTGAGCGATGATCAAGCTGTCGAGGCGGCCGCAGCGTCCTTTGAAGAGCGCCTCGGGCCGATCGACGTCTGGGTCAACAATGCCATGGTCTCCGTATTCTCGCCGGTGAAAGAGATGGAGGCGATTGAATTTCGCCGCGTCACCGAGGTGAATTATCTGGGCTATGTCCACGGCACGCTTGCCGCGTTGAGGCGTATGCTTCCGCACGATCGAGGCCGAATCATCCAGGTGGGATCGGCTCTGGCCTTACGAAGCATACCATTGCAATCCGCATATTGCGCGTCGAAACATGCCATTGTCGGCTTCACGGATTCGCTGCGTTGCGAACTCATTCACGACAAGAGCAAAGTGAAAGCGATCGTGGTCCACATGCCGGCAATGAATACCCCACAGTTCACCTGGGTGATGAGCCGGCTTCCAAATCTGCCACAGCCTGTGCCTCCGATCTACGATCCCGAGGTTGGTGCAAGAATGATCCTGCACGCGGCGCTCACATCCTCGCCAAGGCGCGAATACTGGGTTGGAGGATCCACGGTCAAGGCGATCATAGGACAGAAGTTCATTCCGGGCTTGTTGGATTTCTATCTCGGCAAGACGGGATACAAAGCGCAACAGCGCGACGAACCAGACTCACCGGATCGCCCGAACAATGTTTGGCATCCTGTTTCAACGACATTTGGCGCCCATGGCCCGTTCGACAAAAGCTCTCGTCCATTTAGCCTTGAAGCAGAAGTTTCCAGACATCGCGGCTGGTTTCTTTTTGGATGCGGACTGGTGGGCGCGGCACTCTGTGCCAGGCGATTGCTCAAGCGCTAGGCGATTCGCGGATTCCCCTTGAACGTTGTGTAAGGCGGGCTAAGATCGTAGCGAATCCCCGGTTCATTCAGCTCCCGGCGATTGGAATAAAAGATGGCATCCCCTTGTTTGATTAGGTAATCCCCGGTTCTTGCAGCAAGAGCTTGTATCGTAAGCCCAGGATTAGCCGAGCCCTGCGTAGGCAGGATGCTCCCATCGCACACAAATAGATTCGGAATGTCATGGGTCCGGCCGAATTTGTCGACGACCGAAGTGGCCGGGTCGCTTCCCATGCGCGTAGCGCCGACCAGGTGAGCAAACCGTGATTCCTGCACAACCTGTTTCGCTCCTGCAGCCCACATGATCTCCATCACCTTGTTTTTCCCAAACTCGATCAGCTTCTTATCGTTGTCATGTAGATTGAACGTGACCTTCGCAACCGGCAGGCCATGCTGATCTTTCTCTTCCGCCAATTCAACGCGATTGTCTTCCCAAGGCAAAATCTCTCCCAAGACTCCTAAGGTCGCCCAATGGTTGTAATCCATCATGACCTGGCGCATGCCCCATCCCCAGGCTCCCATAGCCGCGACCATCTGTTTCGCAAACGCAACTGGCAGCGGTCCGACTGTCTGAACAGCAAAGCCGCGGGCGAAGCCTCGCCGCGGGTCGGTCTCGTAAAACTCCTCGCTCAGAGCATGTGCTGGGGGAGCTTTATAGAGACGAATAAGCTCGTCGAATTTCCCAACTACGACGTTCCCGGCCTGGGCCATGAGATATTTGCCAAGTGTCCCACTCGAATTGGCTAATCCGTGACGATGGCCGGGACATGCCGAGTTGAGGAGCAACCGCGGCGTCTCGATGGCATAGCCCGAAACGATGACTGCACGAGCTCGCTGGAAATGTTCCTTTCCTTCACGATCGAAGTAGGCGACTCCATCCGCCCGACCGTCGTCGCGCAGACTGATGCGCGAGGCCATCGCGTGCGCCCGAATTTCTGCGCCGTGAGAGATGGCATCTGGCACGTGGGTAATCAGTGTGCTGGCTTTGGCTCCGACCTTGCACCCTTGGAGACAGAAACCGCGATAGATGCAATGAGGCCGGTCACCATGTGAAGCGGAAAGAATTGCGACGGGACCGCCTGCAACGGATCGAATACCTAGTTTCGTGCAACCGCGAACGAGTATATCGCCTACGCCACCCAGCGGATGAGGCCCATAAGGGTGGCCATGAGGATCGCCCCATGGAAACCACGCAGGTCCCGCGACCGGAATTTCACGCTCCAGCAACTCGTAATAAGGCTTCAAATCCCAATAGGACATTGGCCAATCAAAGCCGACGCTATCCTCCGTGTAGACCCGAAAATCAGAGGGATGAAAGCGCGGCGCGAAGGCAGCCCAATGGACGGACCCTCCTCCGACTCCTTTACCGCTGTTATTCGCACCAAGCGCGAGAGGATGCGTTCCGCCGGTGATACGAAGATCATTCCAATAGAGTTCGTGGGAGCCTTTTTCGTCGCTAACCCAATCCTTCTCGGTATCCCAAAAGGGACCGGCTTCAAGGCCAACTACGCGAAAACCGGCCCGCGCCAAACGCTGCACTAACACACCGCCGGCGCTTCCCACACCGACGATGCAGTAATCCACGGTGTCACTTTCTTTGAATCGACGCATGGGCGATGGAAGCGTCTGCATCGAGCCGAGACGATGGGACATTAGTGGCTTCCTCCATGGCCGTGAAGCGATTGTTCAGGAGGAGTGCCCTCGTCCTCTAACTGGGACAGTGAATCGACCGGTGCATTCCACTCGTAGCGCTGTTCATCCTTTTCCCACGGCTCCGGCAGTCCGTTCTCGAGCCGCATGTATCCTCGGGGATAGGCAGGCCCCCCAAAGCCGATCTCGTCCCAAGCCCACGGATGCGAATAGTAAGCCGTCACGCAATCTTCCAAGAGCATGGCCCAGAAGCGATGTACCGGCATCCTTTGCCACACGGCATTATGGGGTTCAGGCTTTCCATCATGCAGCGATTTGAGGATCAGCTCTTGCCGATGCACAGTGAGAGCCGAAAAATTTTCCCCAAAGCGCTGGTGTGCCATCTCTTCAATGGCCTTCGCCGCAAGCCGGTAAGCCTCCTGATCCGGCGGCATCTCCTCATAGCGAAAACCGTTGAGCGAATTCTTGTAGAGGCGTTCGTCGAGAATGGGGAGAATCGGGATCGCGCGTTCTTCCGCGCGGTCGTCTTGTGGCATCACTCGGTCAATTACTGCGCCCAGCAATGTTGCTTCCTCCGGCGAGAAGAAACGAATGGATGGAGTTTTCGCGACGCGATCGGTGACCACCGTTCGCGTCGCTTCTTCCCAGCTTTTCTTCTGGGCCACGGTGCTGTAGCCGACGTAATAGCCCGGCTGTTCAAGCTCCTTGAGTTCGCCTCCCGTGGCAAGCAATGGAAACGACTTTTTTGTCATCTCTTCTCCCTTCGGAGAAGGCTCGCCATGAGGCCGAGAAAGCCGCACGCCGCGAACAGAAGAGGAGCAAAAATGGGAGGCCCATAGAGCGTGTTATACAGCGGCTTCTTCACGCCTCCCGGCCTGCGAACGATACCGCGCGCATGATAGTAGAAGCCGACCGCCCCATCTGCCAGAGCCAAAGCGGAAACGATCGGCAAAGCAGTGTTCGCAACGCGGCGGCTTTTCATCGCTCCGGCGGCCGCGGCCATCACCAAAGGCGCCAACAGTACAGGTGTCCACTGCGCCTTATAGCGAAAGTTGGTCTTGTAATGGGAATAGAGAGCTTCAAAGCCGCTAAAGAAAGCCCATAGGATAGTCACGGCTGAGAGGTGCTTCTGGAATCTTCCATAGCGAAGATCAGTTCGCCAGTCGGCGTTTCCTGACTCGATGAATTCGCTTAGCCTCCCCGCGGCCCGATCCAAGTCCTCTTCGCGGCGAAGATAGGAGGCCATCAATCCCAGATAGGCGCTGGTTCCAAAGAGCAGCGGCGCGAAGATCGGCGGCCCCATTACGATGCTCGTCACTGGAAGACTCCAGCCTCCAGGTTTCCGGGCAACTCCACGAATGTGGAAGAAGAATCCGATAACTCCATCCGCGAGGGTTGCGACGCTAATCCAACGAAGAACGGTACATGCAGCCACACGGCTAAATGTTCCCAACAATCCTGCGCCTGCGAGTAATCCGCTAAGGGCAACCGGGGTATACATGACCGGATTACTGTAGCTCCCTTTGTAGTGCTCATATCCAACTTCAAGGCCGCTCGCAACGCTGGTGGTGGCAACGATCAGACAGAGGCTGCGCTGAAAACACCCTTCTCGTAAATGCTCAAGCGCCTTCGTCACAGCCGCCGATAACGGAACGGGCAGATTCCGATCTGCGCTCCGCTCTAGTGCATCTGTCAGGATGAAGGTCATCCCATCTCCCCTTCATCCCAGGCAACGGCCCGGGTCCATGTGCCCCCGGCGCCCTGGATCAGCACGGGGAACGCAGCAAAATGCCGTGGATGGTCATCCAGCATTGCTTCCGGCACGCGAATATCTTCAGCGATCAGCTTCTTAGCGCACAGTAAGACTCTGTGGGCGGCGGTCTCCTTCTCGGGATCATCCCAACCACCGATGCTGGGGCCTTCGATTCCCACCCCGTGAATTCCTCGCGACACAAGGCATTCCGCGCCCTCGCCCGAAAGATAGGGCCATGCATTGAGGAACTCCTTGTTGAGAGCGCGCCCTTCTGCCCATTCAGTCTTCAGAAGCATGATCTTGTCGGTCCGAATCTTGCTGGAGTACGGTTCAAAGTCTGCTGCGACAATACCGTTTCCGGCTTCTTTGTACTGCAGATCAAGTGCTATACATGACGCATGAAAATGGTCCAGCGGAAGTGCATCGATGGTCTCGGCATCTGGAAAGAAATGAAAGGGTGCATCGACGTGTGTGCCGGTGTGGGTCATCAACTCCGGCCGTTCGACATTGGCCGATTCAATGGCCGTGACGTGCGGGATTGTCATCGTAGAAGGCCGGAACTTCGGCCACTGAGGTACGTTGTTGAAAATCGGTTGGCTGAGGTCGAAGATCATTTGCTTCTCCAGGCAAGGAACCGCTCCGCATCGGGGCGTTTGAAGATCAGGCCCATACCAAGCCGTGATCGATCAGGTATTAGTTCCCCATCCTTTGCTGGAATAAATCCCTCGAAGAGCATCGATTCGATCCTTGCATGATCATGGAAGTACTCGACATGCCGGAATGCTGAGACCGCACAACCGGCGTGCATGTGCAGGGACGGTGCGCAGTGGGCGGAGATTGGAACTCCGAAACTTGCTGCGACGGCAGCTCCTTCGAGAAAGCCGGTGAAGCCTTTGCAGCGTGTGGCATCGAGTTGCAGGACATCGACCGCTTCTGCCTCGAGCATGTGCCGAAAATAGAAAGAATCGTAGCCATACTCCCCGGCTGCAATCTCGATGGCACCGGGAACGCGATCGCGAACACGCCGGAGACCAACGAGATCGTCGGAGGTGACAGGCTCTTCAAACCACGTAATGTTATGCTCTTCGAACTTGTCTGCAAAGGCGATGGCTTGTCTCGTGTCGTAAGCGCCATTGGCGTCCACAAACAGATTCGTGGATGGCCCGATCGCTTCGCGTGCCGTGCGAACTCTCTCCACGTCTGCCGCCGGCTCTGCGCCGATCTTCATTTTTACGCTCTTCAGGCCGTCCTCGACCCAGCCGGACAACTGTGCAGCTAATTGTTGCTTGCTGTAGGTTGTGAATCCACCACTTCCATATGCAGCTACGCTTGTGTTGGCAGCACCAAGGAGATCGACCAGCGAGGAATCTGACAGCTTGGCTTTGAGATCCCAGAGGGCTACATCAAGGGCGGAGATCGCCATCGATGCGATCCCGCGGCTACCGTCGTTCCGTACCTGTTGGAGCATGCACGTGTGGAGAGCTGGAATGTCGAGCGGCGAGCGATGCAGCAGACACTTACCTGCCAGATAATCGGCCACGAATGCGGTGGCCTGATTGCCGTAGCTGTATCCAAGGCCGATCTCGCCTGCTGCGTGAACTTCGCAAATGATGAGCGTCGTAGAGTCCCATAGCAAGGTACCATCGCCTTCGGCAGCATCGGTCGGTATCGTATAGGCGGAAACATCCACCTTGCTCACCGAAATGTCCGACGCTGTCATACTTACGGTGGCTCCTCATTGCCGAATTACACCAGTTCACGAACTTTATCGCGCCCATTCGTCAGCGCGATCTTCATACGGTTCGGTTCGCCGCGAACAAGAGCCTCAGCCAATTTCAGGGCTTGGCCCGCCTTGATCTTTGCCGGCATGGGAGGTGTGAACTGATCGACGACGGCCTCGATCAGCACTGGACCCGGACGTCCAACCATACTATCGAGCTGCGTTCCGCAAGTCGCTGGATCTTCGATTTGGATAGCCTCAATTCCGGCGCCACGCGCAATCATCACAAAGTCGGCAGGATACAGATCGCAGGCATATTCAGGGTTTCCGAGGAAGACCATTTGTTCCCACTTGATCTGCCCAAGAGTGTTGTTCTTAATCACAATGATTTTGATGTTCAGTTTGTAGGCTGCAACAGTGATTAACTCGCCCAGCAGCATGCTCAGGCCGCCGTCGCCGATGATGCAGAAGACCGGCCGGTCCGGATATGCGACCGCCGCAGCTATCGCATAAGGTAACCCACACGCCATCGTGGCTAGGTTTCCGGAGCAACTGTGCTTTTGACCGCGCAACGCGGGTACATAACGCGCCCACCAGGTCGTGATCGTACCTGAGTCGGAGGTGACGATGGCATTCGATGGGATACGCTTGCCCAATTCCCAGCCCACGACCTGGGGCTTCATCGGCTTGTCGGGACGAGTCCCGCGTTCTTCCATGAGCTTTTGCCACTCCACCTTGGCCTTCTGAGCTTTCTCAAGAAAACTTTTGTCATGCTTCTTGAGTAGTGGAAGCAGTGCGCGAAGGGTATTCTTTGCGTCCCCCACAAGCCCGACATCGACTGGATGGCGAAGACTGATGCGCTGCGGATCGATATCGATTTGCACGCACTTGATCGATCCCGGTTCGGGCAGGAATTCAATATAAGGGAAGGATGTTCCCACCATCAGAAGCGTGTCACACCCCTCGATAGCATCCTGAGAGGGCTCTGTCCCGAGCAACCCAATGCCACCAGTAGTGTAGGGGCTATCGTCAGGCACAGCAGCTTTGCCCAGAAGAGCTTTGATGACAGGTGCGCCGAGGGTCTCCGCCAGCTCTTCCAATTCCTGTGTGGCATGCAATGCACCTTGACCCGCCAGTATCGCAATCTTCCTTCCACGATCGAGAATGTCTGCTGCATG
The DNA here is from genome assembly GCA_963800145.1 of uncultured Acidobacteriaceae bacterium. Classification (GTDB taxonomy): domain Bacteria; phylum Acidobacteriota; class Terriglobia; order Terriglobales; family Acidobacteriaceae; genus Telmatobacter. Next base: position 3,541,958 of record CAWCZX010000003.1, read on the forward strand.
TTCCAGCTCGATCCGTGCTGGAAGCTGGTCAAAGTAGGCGGGAATCGCTGAAGTGTGATGAATAGGGTTCCGTTCCGATCGCCCCTTCTTGATCTCCTGAACCTGCACATCCACCGGAATGGTGATGTGGGCAACACCGCGAGAAGCCAAGGCCGTACGGATTGCGAGGTCGGCAACGCTCTCCATATGGGCTCCGCTCATGATGCGCTCGTTATAGACCGCGACATCGATGAACAGTTTGTCCAGAGCAACGTCCTGTTGGGTAAAAGTACCCACCAAGTCGCTATGCTGAAGGCCCGTAATTGCAAGTACCGGCGCATGGTCCATCTTCGCGTCGTACAGGCCATTCAAAAGATGAATGCCCCCGGGACCGGAGGTGGCAATACATACCCCAAGCCGGCCCGTGAACTTCGCGTAAGCACAAGCCATAAAAGCGGCAGCCTCTTCATGCCTCACATGAATGAACCGAATCCGCTCCTTCTGCTTTCGGAGGGCCTCGAAGACCCCATTGATACCGTCGCCCGGCAAACCGAATATGGTGTCAACTCCCCAGGCGAGCAGGCGTTCTACGAGTATGTCCGATGCATCGGTCATTTGTGATCTCCGAGACAGGCTTGTCCTACCTAGCTGGACAAACACTTGGACGCATGTTTGCTCGCGAGGGTTTGATGCAGACGTAAATGACCAATAAGGCAAAGCACGCGAGGGGCGCCCATCAACGTATGTCGCAGCATTGGCATCCAAGAGTCGAGAGGGCGTGATGCGTTCCAGGCAGGTTGCTGAAAATCCCAAGACGTTCGTGGTCGTCCTTGATACGGGCGACGAGATTCTGTCGTCACTCAAATCCGTTTCTCAAGCAGAAAGACTGGCGGGCAGCAGTTTCAAGGCGATCGGCGCCCTGAGCGACGTCGAAGTCGGCTGGTTCAACTGGGAGACCAGGAAGTATCAAACCGCGGTCAAGCTTCAGGAACAGGTCGAGCTACTTTCGCTCATTGGAGATATCGCGCTGGAAGACGGCGAGCCGCAGGTTCATGCGCATCTCGTGATAGGGCGACAGGACGGATCGGCTCACGGAGGCCACCTGTTGAGAGCAACTGTTCGCCCGACATGCGAAATCGTTATCACCGAAAGTCCAAAACATCTACAGAAAAAAATCGACCCCGAATCCGGCATCGCTCTCATCCGACTGTGAAGTGGGCCGAACGGGGCTCGGCTTCGTCGCAGATCAGAATTAGGAGTAATTTATGGGAATCAAAGAGCTGATTGGGATGGAATCGGAACGCAAGATTCGATATGCAATCGTGGGACTCGGTGACATCGCGCAAGAAGACATGATGCCAGGGTTCGATCACGCGGACAATTCCGAGATCACAGCGCTCGTTACCTCAGATCCCGTCAAGGCGAAGGAACTCGGCAAGAAGAAGTATGACGTTGAAGCAGCTTTCGCTACGCGCGATTTCAGGAAGTGGTTGAGCTGATCGAAGCTTCCGGACGCAAGGCGTATGAAATTCCCGGCGACCTCAGCAGCGAAGGTTCTTGCCGCTGCCGACACCGCAGATCGAAGCAAGGGAGTCGAAGGATCTGGAAAGAAAACCGCATCCCATCATGCCGCGTGAACCAAGCTAACTTGGACTGGACTTCGAAGCAAGGGGCCTTTTGAAGTCCAGTCCCGAATAAATAGCACGGGATTAGGTATGGTCTCACCATAATCCACGGCATAGCCATTGAGACAAGCGCGAATCAGGCGGAGCAGAAGTGGGGCACGACCAAAATATTAAAGATGCGACTGCCAGCTACGAAGCATGGATGCGCAGTTGTACGACCGTTCTTCAGTCAGACCTTCGATTGAAGCATGAAGAGATGAGAGAAAGTCCGTTTGGATTTCTCAGAGGCACATTCTACAGGTGGGCTCAATTGTGGCCCTGCGTATGCGCCGATCTCTGCCATGCGCCGAAAGTTCTGGCAGTCGGTGATCTCCATGTAAACAGCTTTGGCACTTGGCGAGATGTCGAGGGCCGTCTTTGTTGGGGCGTCGATGATTTCGACGAAGCCTATCCCCTGGCCTACACCAACGATCTCGTCCGCCTGGCAGCCAGCGTAAAGGTCGTGATTGATGCCGAAGGGCTTTCTATCAAGCTGAAAGATGGATGTGACGCTATTCTCGATGGATATTTGGAGTGCCTCCGTGAAGGCGGCCAACCTGTCGTTCTTGCTGAACGAGAGCAGAAGCTCGGTAAGCTCGGCGTGGACAGCTTCAAACCACCTTCCGGCTTCTGGGAAAAACTGAACCGACTACCAGCCGTTTCTAAGCCTCTCACGAAAGACCTCAAACGGGCCCTTGAGAAAACCTTGCCTGAAAGAGGCATTGACTACAAAGTCGTCCGTCGGCAAGCCGGGCTGGGAAGCCTGGGCCAGGAGCGGTTCGTGGCCATCGCGAGATGGCAGGGCGGTTGCATCGCGAGAGAAGCAAAGCTGCTGGTTCCTTCAGCGTGCGCATGGCTGAATGACAAAGTCGAGAAAAGCCAGCCATGGTATGAAAGAGCGATAAGTTCGGCAGTTCGATCTTCCGACCCATTCCAAGTTGTCGATGGGTCGTGGCTTATCCGTCGGTTGTCTCCGGACTCAAATCCGATCGATATTCAAACCCTACCGAAGCACAGCGATGAAGAGGTGCTCCTGACGGCGATGGGTTCTGAAGCGGCGAACGTACATCTGGGAACGAAGCGGCAAACCAGGAAAATCTTGAAGGACCTGAAAATGCGAAGGCGGGCGTGGCTGCATGACGCCGCTGTGCGGATGGCAAAGCTTCTGGAAAAAGACTGGAATCGTTACCGGAAGATTTGAATACAGCACCTTGCATCGTTTGAATTTACAGAGCGCGACTGGTCCCTTGGCGAGCTGATTTCGGGATGATCAAGCTCCGCACGACCGAAAAACCAATTAAGCTCGTGCGTCAGGGCGCGAAGCGAGAGAGAACGCTCGATATTTTGAACTAGGGCAGTTGCAACTTCTTTTCAGCAAGTTGGCCATCCGAAAGCGCACACTCGCTCTTCTCGACGCAGCGACTGGACTTCGCGTCAGCGAACTGCTAGCTCTTCGCTGGTGCGATGTCGATTTTGAGAACCTGGAACTTCGTGTGACGAGGTCGAGACCATGAGGGGAAAGCAGCCATATTGGTCGGACAACCTCATGAAACGGCATATTCAGCCCTTGCGAAAGCAATGGGCATCAACAAGAACATCGGCTGGCATACATTCCGGCATTCTTCGGAATTGCTGAAGGCGAACGGAGAGGATGTCAAAACCGTTCAGGAGCTCTTGCGACACGCGAATCACGCTGGGGGTTTACACACAGCAGTCAACTCCAACAAGCGGGCAGCACAGAGCAAGGTTGTGAGAATGATCGTGTCAAACTTGGGTCAGAAGGTAGAAGAAAAATACCGGCAAACAGGCAGTAGCGGGCTTATTGGACCTTTATCGGACCCTGATCTGGTTGTCACTGTGGGTCGCTAATTGATTCTAAGATCTTTGGAATGTATGGCGGGGACGACGGGGCTCGAACCCGCGACCTCTGCCGTGACAGTCTTGCACTCTGAGGTTTTTCAACGACTTACAAACCCGTGGGGAACGCCTAAGACCACCGAAGTCGTATAAGACCTAGCTTTTTGTGGATCAGATTGTGGATCAGGTTTCTCAGCCTTCCTACGCTTCCTCGTCGGTGAGCGGGTTGGCCTGTTTGCATGAAATGACGGCCATATCTCTGAACCCCAAGCGAATTGTTGCTCATGCCGATCTGCTGTCCTGTTTGGTCAGCGAAGCCTCTTAGTTACCAACGCTTCGATATCAAGGGGGGCTGCCATCCGGTCGAGCAAATCCGGAATACTTCACGGCACCTGTCAGCCTGGCAACAATCAGCGCGCGCTGATCCTCCGTGCGCTCGCCGCCGCAACCTCAGTTATTCTTGCCGGGCCGGGGTTCGCGACGATCGAACGTGGCTCGGCAGTCCTGAAAGCGCTGGACACTCTTTGCCACCCAGAGCCAGAGGGGCGCGACGTTGTCGAGCATCTCGGAGCCGAGAGCCGTGATGGTGTATTCAACCCGGGGCGGAACCTCGGCAAAGACCTCGCGGGTTATGAGTCCGTCGCGCTCCAGTCCGCGGAGCGTTTTGGTCAGGGACTTCTGGCTGATGCCTTCGACCTGATCCATGATGCGGGAGAAGCGCATGGGCTGACCATATTCGGCAATCACGCTCATGGTCCAGAGCGACCACTTGTCTGAGATGCGGGAGACCATCTCGCGTGTGAGTGCATCTTCGGCTTCGGTCAGTGTCTCGCAGAAATCTTTGATGTGTTCCCAACTGAATCTCGATTCCTTCGCGGATTTCTTCATTAGTTACCTCAAGGTGTGTACGGGAAGAAAAGGTGCCTTATTGCCAAAGGATACTATTGGCTCAATACTAGACCCATGAAGACGAATTGGACTACCGCGAATATTCCCTCGCAGGTTGGGCGCAGGGCCGTGATAACGGGTTCGAACAGCGGCATCGGGTTTGAGACAGCGTTGGCGCTGGCCCGCATGGGCGCCGAACTCATTCTGCCCGCAAGGACGCAGGCCAAGGCCGACGATGCAGCCGCGCGCATCCTGGAGCAGGTCCCGAACGCGCAGGTTCACCCAGAGATACTCGACCTCGCCGTGCAGGCTTCCATCCACGCTTTCGCGAACCGCGTGATTGAACGATTTCCCGGACAATCGCTCGACCTGCTGATCAACAACGCGGGCGTAATGGCGCTGCCGACGCGTGAAGTGACTGGGGATGGGTTTGAGCGTCAGTTTGCGACGAACTATCTTGGGCCGTTTGCCTTGACCGTGCTGCTGCTTCCATCGATCAAACAAATAGCGGGCTCGCGCGTGGTGACGGTGTCGAGTTCAGCAAGCAATCAAGGCAAGATTGAGTTCGACAATCTGCAGAGCGAGCGCGTCTATAAGCCGATGTTCCAGGCGTATGCGCAATCCAAGTTGGCCGACCTGATTTTTTCGCAGGAATTGCAGCGGCGGCTGAAGGCCATCGGGTCGCCCATTCTCAGCACAGCCGCACATCCTGGATACGCGGTAACAAATCTGCAGGCGGATCATCTTCGGCTGGGAATGAAGATGCTGATCACAACGATGAAGCCTTTTCTTTCGCAAGACGCGGCGCACGGGGCTCTGCCAACGCTGTATGCGGCGGTTGCTGCAGAGGCAGTCGCCGGCGGCTATTACGGCCCGGATGGCTTCGCGGAGCTGAAGGGATATCCGACTGCAGTGCCGATTCCGAAAAGTGCGCTGGACGAAGCGGTTGCGAAGCGGCTTTGGGCAGAATCTGAGCGCCTGACACGTGTGAAATTCGGCGCGCTCTCCGAAGTTGCGGAATTTCGTGAGAGCTGACGGAGATTATCAAAAGTTCCGGCAATCTGGCTGTCGCATCCTTACCTAAGCAGAGGTCCTATTTATGAAGCAGAATTTCGCCGCAATGATCCTCGGTGGTACCGGGCAAGTCGGTGGCGCAGCCGTCGCGGAACTGCTGGCAATTCCGGAATGCCGGGAAGTGGTGATGGTCACCAGAAAGCCCATTGCGGCGCGATCGCGGGTGCGCAACGTCGTTCTTGATACCGGCGCTGCTGACTTTGCCGAGCGCACTGCCGCCCTTGCCCGCGAAGTTTTGAGCCAAGGTCCCGCCAGCGCCGTGAGCTGTGTGGGCGTCGGTTCTGGATCGGCGCGCTGGAGCGAAGAAGAATTGCAACGACTTGAAGTCGGCGTCGTCGGCGCCTTTGCGCGTGGCTGCCATGACGCCGGAATCGCCCAGTTTTGCCTGCTTTCCGCGGTAGGAAGCACGGCCCGCAGCCGGTTTCGCTATGTCCGCGTAATGGGCATGAAGGAAGACACCGTGCGCAAGATCGGTTTTACCCGCCTCGCCATCTTTCGCCCCGGCATCATTGTCGGCAACGCTCATACCCCGGCCTGGGTCGGTTGGTTGGGAAGGCTCGTGCCTGGGCCGTTTGGCAATATCGATCAGCGAATTCTCGGTCGCTCCATCGCCGCAGAGATAGCTTTGCACAGTCGAGAGGCTGGTGAAGTGATCCGCGAAAATGCAGCAATGAAAAAACTCGCTGCGCAGTTCAATAATCGTGCTTAGGGATTTTTACGTGGGTCCGGGCTAAATTAATCGCGAGAGAAAGACCGGCGAGCCGCATCGTTTCGAGCTGATCGCCGGAACTCAGCCGAGGGTCTGTCTTCTCACGTGCCGACTGATCTGGGTGGCCATCCCCTCCGGAACAATTCTCCGTGCCGCGAAATCGCCAATGCTTGATTTGGGGGGATGTCACCCGGAAACATGCAACCTCTCATTTGCCGAAACTCTTGCGGTATGCACCGGGCGTCACATGTAGGTGTCTGCCGAAGATCCGCCGCAAGGTTTCTGTATTGTTCACCCCTATGCGTTCAGCAATCTCAGCTTGGGACAGAGTTGATGTCTCTAGTAGTCGGCGCGCCGCCTCCACCCGAAGCGCCTCTAAATGTAGCGCGGGGGTACTCCCAACCGCTTGTTTGAATGCTCTAGAGAAATTGCGGGAGCTCATGGCTACAATACGAGCCATTGCTTTGACGAACAAGTCCGAAGTGAGGTGTTCCGGCAACCACGCCAGTAAGTCTGCCAAAGCGTTTCTTTCAGCCTTCTGCGCAGTGAGTGTAGCGGAGAACTGCGATTGGCCACCCGGGCGTCTGAGAAACACGACCATCATTTGAGCGGCACGTAAAGCGACTTCGCGACCCAGGTCTTCCTCAACGAGTGCCAGTGCGAGATCGATCCCGGCTGTCACCCCAGCGCTGGTGTAACAGTTGCCATCCTTGATGAAAATCGGATCCCGTTCGATGGTCACTCGTGGATAGCGCTCTGCAAGCTCATCACACCAATTCCAATGAGTAGTAGCACGTTTGCCGTCTAGGAGACCGGCTGCTGCAAGCACCATGGCGCCCGTACAGACAGAGCCAAACCGGCGGCAAGCTAGGGCTTGCCGCTGGACCCAGCCCAATAGAACTGGATCGTATACTCGTCCTTGAGCGCCGTCCCCACCAGCTACCAATAAAGTATCGAACGTCGAGTCGACATCCAGGTAACTGTTACCAGCGGTGAATGGGAGGGCAAGCTGACTAAGGATAGTCGTATCTTTAGCGCCGGACAAAAACGTCAACCGGTAGAAAGTGTTGCCCTTCAAGCGATTTGCTTCCGTGAAGACTTCGCCTGGCCCAATCAGGTCCAGGGCTCGGACAGGTGAAACGCCCAGAGAATCGCGATCGATCTGCCATTGACGGTTCCTGGCTTGTGCGAGTCAGTTTTGGCTGATGCATGCATTCGGGCATAATCTCCATCAAATACTTCGCTTTCTCTAATATGAGCTTACCTCCCTCAGCGAAGATTGCGGAACCCCGCACAGTCTCCGGCAATGCTAACAAGATGAGGATCATCTTTTCGTAGCGGCGATCAACTCAACGCGGCAACTCGCAGGCGGAGATTTCGAGCCGTAAACATCCGCATAGCTATTATCTAAGTTTGCGGCTGACGCCCAGTTTCGTTGCAAATCGTTCTGCTTCCGTTTTACGATCCGCCCGATTATTGCCGTACTGTCTATAAAATGCGTCAACGATTGACTTCGAGGCTGTCGCTGGCGTACCGCTGTGAAAATGGGGATTAGGGGCATACTCGATTTCGAGTTGAATTTCCTCCGCCACTTCCGGCCCTCTCAGAAGCGCCGCGATCTCCAGGGCGCCATCCAATCCGGCGGTTACGCCTGCTGATTTCACATAGTTGCCGTCGATAACGACTCGGGCGTCGGTCGGGATGGCGCCGTATAGTGGCAACAGTTCTTTCGCTGCCCAATGAGTCGTGGCATGCCGTCCGCAAAGTAAACCCGCTTCGCCACACAAGAGTGCACCTGTGCAAACGGAGAAAGCATGCCGTTCCAGAGGCTGCTTGTCTTTGTATAAGGCCGATGATCTCCTCATCATTCATGATCTGCTGTTGCCCTAGGCCACCAGGAACCAGTAGTAAGTCAAGTTGAGGTGCTTCTGCGATGGTCTTCATGGGGGTAAGCAAAAGACCTTTGACGTCGCGAATCGGTTCGAGGGTCTTGCCCAACACGACGAACGTTGAGTTAGGAATTCGCGAAAGTACTTCAAAAGGGCCGGTGAAGTCGATCTGGTCCTGACCGGGGAAAACGAACCCTCCAATTGTGAGGTGGGCGTTACGGTTAACAGTCGGCTGCTTTCCGAAGGTGAGCAAGGATGGTTCATTCATGTTCGTAATTCCTTCTATTC
>CAWCZX010000004.1:0-4066 GCA_963800145.1 uncultured Acidobacteriaceae bacterium
TTCGGTGGTGACCGAAGAACATCGCAAGCCCATCGGACGGGTGTCGGTGTTTAATTTTGCTGAGGTCGTGGGAACGGAGGTCGGCGCCAAAGATAGATTGGTGGTTGGAAATTCCGGTTCCGCCATCGAGATTTACTTGCTCGCCTGTCCAACGTTGCATTCACAGCGCCTATACCACACGGCGGGCCTTGGTGCGATGGGTTATGCGGTTCCAATGGCGATCGCGGTTGCGGTTGCCAACCCCGGTCGGCAAGTCATTGCAGTAGATGGCGATGGGGGATTCATGTTCAATATTCAGGAATTGGAGACGATCCGTCGGCTTCATCTGCCGATCAAATTCTTTGTGCTGAACAATGACGGTTATGCATCGATCCGTGCGTCGCAGAGGGCTTATTTTGGTGAATCCAACATTGGCGCCGACAGCAGCACTGGAATCACGATACCCGATCTTAGTCAGGTGGGAGCAGCTTTCGGCCTGAAAACCGCGGTCATCCAAAACCAGGAGAACCTTCACGCTGATGTTCGCAGGGTGCTTGATATGGAGGGACCTGTCGTCTGTGATGTGAGAGTCCTTCAGGACGAGATCCGTGCACCGCGTCTGCAGTCCTATCAGAAACCGGACGGTTCATTCGTTTCCAAACCTCTCGAGGATCTCTTCCCATTCCTTTCGCGCGAGGAGTTCTTGGCCAACATGATTGTGACGCCGCTGCCGGAGTGAGGCGTCGCTGGAAAAGGATAAGTACATGCCGGAGGCCTTGATTGGAATCATGCAAGGACGGCTCAGCCCTCCCGAAGATGGGCGTTTCCAATCCTTTCCCCGCTTTTCCTGGCAACAGGAATTCTCTCGGGCTCGCGAGGCAGGCCTTGGGTATATTGAATGGATCTACGACCATTACGGATCATCCGTGAATCCCATTGCCACGGAGTCGGGTGTTTCGGAGTTAATGAAACTCAAGGCCGATTGTGGTATTGGGACGCCTGCGATCTGCGCAGATTGGCTGATGGACTTTCCGCTTATTCGATGTACTTGTGAGGAGCGCGTTCAGCGTGAGCAGGTATTGCACTGGTTACTTCGCCGGGCACAGAGCATCGGAGCGTCGCGGATTGTTTTACCGTTTGTCGATGCCTCTGCAATCAAAAGCGAGGAAGAACAGTGTATCGTGGCCGGCGTCTTGGAACGAGCTCTTCCGGTATCGGAAGAGACCGGTATCGAAATGCATTTGGAGGCCGATTTCAATCCTGCCGAATTCGCTCGTTTTCTCGCGCGAGTTCCTCACGCAATGATCAAGGTAAACTACGATAGTGGAAACAGTTCCGGTCTCGGCTATAAGGCTAGTGAAGAGTTCGCCGCCTACGGAGAGCGTATCGGCAGCATTCACATTAAGGATCGCCTGCGGAAGTTCGGTGGTGGCGTCGAAACCAAGCCATTGGGCACTGGCAGCGCGGATTTTGAGGGTGTCTTTGCATGCATTCGTCAGGTCGGATACTCGGGCGGACTCACTCTGCAGGCGGCACGCGGTCAAGATGGCGACGAAGTGAATTGGGCGAGACAGCAGATCGCCTTCATTCGCCGCTATAGGACATAACGAAAATGGATCTTCAACTGACTGACCGCGTCGCGTTCGTCGCCGGTTCCTCAAGAGGGATCGGCAGAGCCATTGCTTCTGCTCTGCTTCGCGAAGGTTGTCGGGTTTGCGTTACGGGCCGCGATAAGGCTTCGCTGAGCGAGACGAGGCAACAACTGGGTGCGCAATATGAGGACAAGGTGTTTGCCATCCAAGGAGACTTCACGCAAGCACCCGTGATTGATGCTGCGCTGAGCGAACTGAAAGGGATTTGGGGAAGTCCGGATATCCTGGTCGCCAACCTCGGCAGCGGTCGTGGCAAGCCGGGATGGCCGCTGGACGAAGGCGAGTGGGAGCGATCGTTCAACCATAACTTCTTCGGCAGCGTGCGCCTGGCGCAATCGGTGATCCCGCATATGCAGGCGAGCGGCGGCAGCATTCTATTTGTCGCGTCCATTGCCGCTGTGGAAACGACCCCGGCTCCCTTGCCATACAGTTCCGCCAAAGCCGCGCTTGTCAATTACAGTAAGAATCTCTCGCGGGTTCTGGCGGCAGACAAGATCAGGGTCAATTGCCTTGCCCCCGGAAACGTCCTCTTTCCCGAAGGATCGTGGGAACGGCATCTCTCAAATCGTCGAGAAGAAGTTGAACAATACATCTCAGCTGAGGTACCGCAAAAACGATTCGGCACGCCAGAAGAGATCGCGGAGTTTGCAGCATACCTGGTTTCTCCGATTTCCGGCTTTGCGACGGGCGGGTGTTACATCATGGACGGCGGCCAAACAAGAAGAATCTGAACTGAAAGGCACTTCTAATGAGCGACGCAAGAACTAGCCGCACGACAGAGCTGTTCGGTCTGAATGGCAGGGTCGCGATCATTACCGGTGGTGCCGGGTTGCTGGGCTACCATCACGGCGTTATTCTCGCATTGGCGGGCGCTCATGTCGTTTTGATTGACCTCGCATCGGCGAACCCTGAAGCTCGTGCAAGACAGCTTACAGACAACTATGGTTCAGAGTCTCTGGGCGTGTCCTGTGATATTACATGCGAAGCTTCGCTTAATGATGCACGGCAAGAGATTCTTGAAAAATTCGGCCGTATCGACATCCTGATCAACAACGCGGCCAACAACCCGAAAGTCGAAGACGGCAACATGGCATGGTCGCGACTCGAGAACTTTCCGCTCAAAGTCTGGGATGCAGACATCCGCGTGGGCCTGACCGGAGCGTTCCTCTGTAGTCGTATTTTTGGAACAGAGATGGCGAAGCGGAAATCGGGAGTGATTGTCAATGTGGCTTCTGATCTCGCGATCATCGCACCGGATCAGAGGCTGTATCGTGTGGATGAGTTGACCGAGGATCAGCAGCCAGTGAAGCCAGTCACATATTCCGTAGTGAAGACGGGCCTTCTTGGACTCACACGCTACCTGGCGACATACTGGAGTGGCGCGAATGTCAGGGTAAATGCCATCTCACCAGGGGGCGTGTTCAATGATCAGCCAGAGATTTTCCTGAGCAGGATAAAGCAGTTAATCCCCATGGGGAGAATGGCGGAGAAGGACGAATACCAGGGAGCAATTCTCTTCCTCTGCTCCGATGCGTCCTCCTACATGACAGGTGCCAATCTTGTGATCGACGGAGGCCGCAGTTGCCTTTAGAATTTTCCGAACTGAAGAGTTCGAACTTGTTCTCGGTCGCGGGCAAGACCGCCGTGCTCACTGGGGCATCCGGCTTCCTGGGACGGACGTTTGCTCGCGCTCTGCTGACCAATGGTGCCCGCGTCGTGGCACTGGGGCGTTCCGAACGGCTGCAGCACGAGGCGCAGGAATGGCAAAGAGAATTCGGTGAAGGCAACATTTCGATTCACCGTGTCGACATGTATGACATTTCAATGCTTGGCCGCGTGTTGGATCAAATCGCGATCGAAGAGAAGTCAATTGACTTGCTGGTGAACAACGCCCACGAATTGGGGCCGGGCACTGGCTTCAATGTGCCGGAAGGCTCCCTGGAAGACGCAACCATGGAGACCTGGATGCGCAATTTGACTGGGGGCGTTTACTGGGCGGCGCTGACGACGCAAAAACTTGGGGCTCGAATGAAGCAGCAAGGCACAGGCAGCATCATTAACATATCCACCATGTATGCCCTCGTTGCGCCAAGGCCACAGCTCTATGCTGGTACAGAGTTTATCAACCCTCCTGGATACTCTGCATCCAAAGCAGCGCTCCTCAGCTTTACCCGATACGTTGCCTCCTTCTGGGGACAACATGGAATTCGCGCCAATGCAATTCTCCCAGGGCCGTTCTCCAACACCGAAGATCCTGGGGGCGCAAATGCCGTCGATCAGGATAACCCCTTCTTGCAGCGGCTCAAGGGATTCACTTGCCTGGAACGGATAGGACGCCCCCACGAACTCGCAGGTGCGCTGCTGTTCCTTGCTTCTGAAGCTTCAAGCTTCATGACGGGCCAGGCCATCATCGTCGATGGCGGATGGACGGCGGT
>CAWCZX010000005.1:0-477073 GCA_963800145.1 uncultured Acidobacteriaceae bacterium
CCTGATTCATCAGGACACTACCACCGACCTGACCGCCGCGCAGATTCACCAGATCGGACTCGATGAAGTGAAGAAGGACGAAGCCGAGATGCTCATCATCGCGCAGAAGCTCGGCTTCAAGGATCTCGCGAGTTTCCAGGCCAGCCTCAAGCCCAATCCCAAGCTGCATCCTGCTTCGGCCGACGCTCTCCTCAATGCCTTTCGTGACGATCTCAAGCCCATGCAGGCCAAGCTTCCGCAACTCTTCGGCCATCTTCCCAAAACACCCTTTGAAGTAGCCGCGGTGCCCGACTACCTTGCAAAGGACGCGCCGCCTGCCTACTACGAGGCGGGTGCGCCTGACGGCAGCCGCCCCGGCCGCTTGCGCATCAATACCTACAACGCCACCGACCGCAATCTCTACATCGTTGAAGACATGGCCTACCATGAAGGCATCCCCGGCCATCACCTCCAGATCTCTATCGCACAAGAGCTGACGGGTATCCCGGAGTTCCGCAAATACGGCCACTACACGGCCTACGGAGAAGGGTGGGGCCTCTACGCCGAACGCCTCGGCAAGGACGTGGGTTTCTATCAGGATCCCTACTCGGACTACGGCCGCCTGCAGGGTGATATCTGGCGCGCTATCCGTCTTGTCGTCGACACCGGCGTCCACTCCGACCACTGGACCCGCGAGCAGATGGTGCAGTACTTTCACGATCACTCGGCCATCGACGACACCAGCATTCAGGCCGAGGTCGATCGCTATATCGCGAATCCTGGTCAGGCCCTTGCCTACAAGATTGGCCAATTAAGAATCCTGCAATTGCGCGACAAAGCGAAAGCGGATCTTGGCGACAAGTTCGACATCCGCGCCTTCCACGACCAGGTTCTCGGCTCAGGCGCCCTGCCCCTCGATGTGCTGAGCGAACGCATCGACGCATGGATTGCAGCCCAGAAAGCGCACGCCGAGAAATAGAGAGTGGAGCCAATCAAGGCCCTGTATCAGGGCGCAGTAGTGCACGCCGCATTGTCATCCTCGCTGCATTGTCATCTGCGGTTGCTTCTTCAAGTTTCCAATGGCCTTCTTGTTCCCGCCGAAACTTTTCCGCACCCGGTCTGCCGTGCCGCAATTTGCCCAAAAAGGATCGTGTGCCTTTTAGCCCCTGTGAGCTTCCTCAATCAAATTGATGCACTTTCCCGCCACCATATTTGGGAACCTCTGTCTTCTTCCAACGCGCCCATCGCTCACAGTCTAAAAGCTCTCAGCGCGATAACCTCTCCGTCATCATTTCCAACCACGCGCAGCGCCCTGGATGAAAACACTTGCCGCCCTACATCTTCTTCACAAGAGAGAGCAGGATTCTTTGGCTTGAGGCAATCTAGGGTTGGTACCCCTCCGCCATCCACCGGGCGAAGAGTTCAATGCGGGCTTGAGGCCAGGGGCCCTCTCCTCTCGGAGGTGGTGGCGGCATCACGGCGCCACCAATAGCTCGAATCCGATCGTAGATGATGGCCGCGTGTGCCTTCACGTCGTCATAACTCGCCAGATTGAAAGCCTTACTCATGGCGCGTATGTCTCGCTCAGTGAAGAGCGGACGAATGTCCTCTTGAAAGCTCGTCAATTTTGTCATTGCCCTCACCTTTGTGGAATGATTCTGCGCCTGCCGAACACGTGCTGCTTTCGATGAACCTGGCGGGCGTTGCCGCTGCCTGTCCCCGTGACGTCCTGAGGAAACGCGGCACGCGATCATCGAAGAACTTCAAAGATGCTATAAAGCGGTCCACCTGCAAGACGGCGCCCAACGCCGGCCGCGATGATGCGATTCATCCAATCATATTTCCGGGAGCCGTGTCGAATTTCGGATTCCTGCGGAAGTAATAGCTCGCGGGGTCAACCTTCCTCTACCACCGACCTTGTGAAACGCCGCGCATAGCTGGATTCGGCTTTCGGCGCGCTCGCCAAAGACACCGCCTACCGTAGGGATTGAGAGAAAAAGACCCTGGAAACCGGCGTCCGACCCTATCATCCGCCCGCATTAAAACCGAGCTGTGAAACTGTATAACTGTACCGCAATATTTAACCCCCTTATTTTCATCAGCCCGAACGATCCAAACTTACAGGAATACAGAAAATGGCATAGCAAATCACGCTAAAAGCCGACTAAAATCCAACTAAAAACCGGCAAATCTCGTCATTTTTAGGCAGAAATGCCCCAACTTTGAGACAGTCTCGCACGCAACTGACGAATGCACAGGCGAAGCGCGTATCCTTAGGAACTGAAACATCACCCTCAAATTAAGACAAGGAAAAACATGGCGGAGATAGCCGTTGAGGCCACCGATGTACCCGCGCAATTGCCCCATATCCGCGTAGCCGTGCTGGGCGCAGGCAAAATGGGCGGCATCCTTTTGCAGGCATTTCTCAAACAGAACCTTTTCGCGCCTGACCAGATTCACGCCACCGTAGGCCACGCCGAACGCGCACTGGCCCTGAGCACGCAGTGGGGCGTCGACGTAAGCACCAACAACCTCGAAGCGGCTAGCCAGTCCGACCTCATTCTCATCGGCGTAAAGCCGTTTCAGGTGCCTGACCTGATCGCTGAGATCCGCCCCGCGCTTACCAAGTCCAAGACCCTCGTCTCATTCGCCGCTTCGGTCAAGACCCGCACCATTGAAGAAGCCACGGGCCTCGATATCGCGGTCATTCGCGCCATGCCCAACACCCCGTCCGCACTCGGCGCAGGTGCCGCCGGCCTCTGCCGCGGACGCTTCGTCTCCCCGTCGCAGATGGAACTTGCGCAGCGCATATTTGAGACTGTAGGCCGCACCGTTGTTGTGGACGAGAAACACATGGACGCCGTGACCGGCCTCTCCGCGTCGGGCCCCGCGTACATCTACATCATCATCGAAGCGCTGGCCGAGGCAGGTGTGAAGGTCGGCCTGCCGCGCGAAACCGCCACGCAGCTCGCTGCGCAAACCACCTTCGGAGCCGCCAAAATGGTGCTTGAAACCGGCTATCATCCCGCGCTGCTCAAAGACGCTGTCACCACGCCCGCCGGCTGCACCATCGATGGCATTCTCGAATTGGAAGAAGGCGGCCTTCGCGTCACGCTCATCAAAGCCGTAATGCGCGCCACCGAACGCGCCAAGCAATTGGCCGCGGGTTGAAGTTGCCGGGTGTCCCAGGTCTCGCATTTGAGACCCGGAATTCACCATCGTTGAATTTTTTCAAACACCGCTAACTCCGCCGACCCGCCGGATGCCCAAGTCCCGCTTTTGAGACCTGGGAATTCACCATCCTAAATTTTTTCGACTTCGCCAACTCTGCTAACTCGCTAACTTGCCTATTCAACGCCCAACCTGGCTGCCGTCTTTCATCCCCGAACTGCAAGGTCTACGCGGCCTCGCGGTTTTGGGCGTAGTCATCTACCACTGCCACCCGCGCCTGGCCGGCACGCGGTTCTACTACGCCTCGCTCTGGGGATGGGCGGGCGTCAACCTCTTCTTTGTTCTTTCCGGCTTTCTCATCACATCAATTCTGCTGGAGGCGCGGAGCAAGCCGCGCTACTTCCGCAACTTCTACGGACGCCGTGCGCTGCGCATCTGGCCGGTTTACGTGCTGGTGCTCGTCGTCTGTTACCTCAATGCCCCGTGGTTCATCGGACCAACTATCTGGAACGCCGTGAAAGCCGCTCCATGGCTCGCCTACATTTTTTTTGTGCAAAATCTTTTCCACCTTGCGCTCCCTCCGGCGATCAGCCCCACGTGGTCGCTGGCCATAGAGGAGCAGTATTACTTCCTCTGGGCGCCGCTGGTGCGCTTCCTGCGCCGCCCGTGGATGCTGGCCTCGGTCCTCGTCTGCGCTCTGATTGGATCTCCACTCTTTCGACTGGCGAATTTCAGATGGATAACGCCCACCCACACGCTGATTCACCTCGACGGTATTGCCCTGGGAAGCCTCTTAGCGCTGGGGCTTTACACCATCCAACTCACGCGCCGCGCGTGGCTCTTTATCGGCCTCGGCGCTTTACTTCTCGGCATTGCCGCCGCAGCGACCATCGCTGGCGGAACAGCGTTCCTTGACTCCGCGCTCGCTACAGGCTTTGCAGGCGCTGTCCTGGCCGCCATTGCTTCAACCGGCGCGCGCAATCCAATGAATGCTGCGTTACGACGTGGGCCGCTGGCGTTCTATGGCCGCATCAGTTACGGCCTCTACATGATCCACATCATGATCTTCATTTACTTCGGATGGTTTGACCTCAGGATGGACCGCTACGGCATCTCCGGCAATCTCGCTGTCGTCGCCTTCCGGCTGGCGGCTTCCACCGTCGCCGCCACTGTGCTCTGGTACGGTTTTGAATCGCGGATTTTGAAACTTAAACGCTACTTCTGAAGCATCGCTCCGCACCGCGCGGCATCTCAAGAAGCAAAGGCTCTCCATGCGTCCCAAGGCGTGAAACACCGTCTCGCGTGCACGTGACCTCAATCACCCGCGATCTAACACACGACTGCTACGCTGGAGGGTTAGAAACTCTCCATCGAGGTGCCCCATGAGCAAAGCGACGACCGAAGATCCCCGGGCCGAAGCAAAGACCGACGGCCCTCTGAGTCCCGAACTGCTGGCGAAAATGAACGCGTACTGGCGTGCCGCAAACTACCTTTCCGTCGGCCAGATATACCTCAAAGACAATCCATTGCTCGAGCGTCCGCTCACCATCGATGACGTGAAGCCGCGCCTGCTCGGCCACTGGGGCACAACCCCCGGTCTGAATTTTCTCTACGTTCACTGGAACCGTATCATCCGCGAACGCAACCTCGACATGATTTACATCATCGGTCCGGGACACGGCGGTCCGGGAATTGTTGCGAACACCTATCTCGAAGGCTCGTACACCGAAATCTATCCGTACATTGAACAGAACCGAGATGGCATCAAGCGTTTATTCCGCCAATTCAGTTGGCCGTATGGAATTCCCAGCCACGTGGCGCCGGAGACACCCGGATCAATTCACGAGGGCGGCGAGCTCGGCTACTCTTTGGTCCACGCATACGGCGCAGCCTTCGACAATCCAAATCTGATTGTCGGCTGCGTGGTCGGTGACGGCGAGGCCGAAACCGGACCGTTGGCAACAAGTTGGCATTCAAATAAGTTCCTCAATCCTGCGACCGATGGCGCGGTGCTGCCTGTCCTGCACCTGAACGGCTACAAGATCGCCAATCCCACCGTGCTGGCTCGTATTCCTCATGGCGAGTTGGAAAATCTAATGCGCGGCTACGGATACGAACCCTTCACGATTGAGGGCAGTGACCCCGCAACGATGCACCAGAAGGCCGCCGCCATATTCGAAACCATCTTCGATCGCATCGCTGCGATTCAGAAGTCCGCGCGCGAAGCCGGCAGCGGTGCAATCCCTCGTCCTGCATGGCCGATGCTCATCATGCGTACCCCCAAAGGCTGGACGGGCCCAAAGTTCGTCGATGGCAAGCCCGTGGAAAATACGTGGCGCGCCCACCAGGTTCCCATCAGCGACGTGCGCGAAAAACCTGCTCATCTGCTCTTGTTGGAAGAGTGGATGCGCAGCTACAAGCCGGAGGAGTTGTTCGACGAGAAGGGCGCATTCCTCGAGGAGTTGGCTGATCTGGCGCCCAAGGGACGGCTCCGCATGGGCATGAACCCCCACGCCAATGGCGGTCTGCTGATGCACCCGCTCAACCTGCCCAATTTCCGCGAGTTCGCCGTCAAAGTCGAGGGGCCTGGCCAGGCAGATGGTGAATCTACGCGTGTGCTTGGTCATTGGCTGCACGCCGTGATGCAGGCAAACCTGGAGCACAAGAACTTCCGTGTATTCGGCCCCGACGAGACAGCCTCAAACCGCCTCGAAGAGGTGGAAATCGGCACCGGCAAGGAATGGATGGCCGAGGTGCTGCCGGTCGATGAGAATCTTTCGCAGACGGGTCATGTGATGGAGGTGCTGAGCGAGCACTTGTGCCAGGGATGGCTTGAAGGCTATCTGCTCACCGGGCGTCATGGTTTCTTCAATTGCTATGAGGCTTTCATCCACATCGTCGATTCAATGGTCAACCAACACGCCAAATGGCTCAAGGTCACGCGGGGAATTCCCTGGCGCAAGCCCATTGCGTCACTCAACTATCTGCTCTCGTCGTTGGTGTGGCGACAAGATCACAATGGATTCTCGCACCAGGATCCCGGCTTCATCGATCTCCTGATCAACAAGAAGGCCGACGTCGTGCGCATCTATCTGCCGCCTGATGCCAACACGTTGCTCTCCGTGACCGACCATTGTCTGCGCAGCAAAAATTACATCAATTTGATCGTAGCGGGCAAGCAGCCTGCGCCGCAGTGGCTCACCATGGACGAAGCCGTAGCTCACTGCACAGTCGGCCTCGGCACCTGGAATTGGGCCTCCAACGACGAAGGCAACCCCGAAGTAGTGATGGCTTGCTGTGGAGACGTTCCCACTATGGAGACTCTTGCTGCGGTCATGCTGCTGCGCGCGAAAGTTCCCGATTTGCGCATCCGCGTGGTCAATGTGGTGGATCTAATGTCGATGCAGCCGCAGTCGGAGCACCCCCACGGGCTACCCGACGAAGAGTTTGATCAACTCTTCCCACCCGACGTTCCAACCATCTTTGCTTTCCATGGCTATCCGTACCTGATTCATCGCCTCACCTATCGCCGCCATTACCACGATAACTTGCACGTGCGCGGTTACAAGGAAGAAGGCACAACCACTACGCCTTTTGACATGTGCGTGCTGAACAATATCGACCGATTCCAGTTGACGATGGATGCAATTACACGCGTGCCTCGCCTTGCGTCCCAGGCCGACGCCGCGCAGCAGTGGTATTCAGAGCAAATCCAGCGTCATCGCTTGTATGTCACCGAAAATGGAGAAGACCTACCCGAGATTCGCAACTGGCGCTGGGCTCAGATCTAACTCTCCGATTCACTGCTTTACTAACCCGCTGATTCATTCAGCCCTAACTTTTCAGAGGTTCGTCTTCATGTCGTCTTTGCCTGTCCTGGTTTTGAACAGCGGTTCTTCTTCCATCAAGTTTTCAGTCTATGAGGCTGGCGATGGCCGGCGCAGCAAGCTCTTCGAGGGAGCGGTTGACGGCATCGGCACCGATCTCGGCACGTTCTGGATCAAGAACGCCGAGGGCAAAAAACTCGTTGATCAGACACCCGCACTACCAACGCGCGCCGTGGCTTTTGCTTTGGTCGCCGATGCACTTCACTCCGCTGACTTCCCTGCCCCCGCGGCGATTGGTCATCGCATGGTTTGCGGGGGGCCGACAGTGCTTGAGAACCAACTCATCACGCCCGCACTCATCGACGAAATGGAACGCTACACCGCGTTCGCTCCGTTGCACACGCCCATCGCCGTCTACATCATGCGCGAAGCGCTTCGGCTTTTCCCCGGCGTTCCCAACTTCGTTTGCCTGGATTCCTACTTCCATCGCACCATGCCTGAAGTGGCCTCGCACATGCCCATCCCCGAAGAATATGTCGCGATGGGCGTGCGGCGTTTCGGCGCTCACGGGCTCTCCTATGAGTCAATCGTCTATCATTTGCAACCCAACGTGCCCGAAAAACTGATCGTGGCGCACCTCGGGAATGGAGCGTCGATCTCCGCCATTCGCAATGGGAAGTGTCTCGATACGTCGATGGGC
Organism: uncultured Acidobacteriaceae bacterium; assembly: GCA_963800145.1. Classification (GTDB taxonomy): domain Bacteria; phylum Acidobacteriota; class Terriglobia; order Terriglobales; family Acidobacteriaceae; genus Telmatobacter. The sequence continues at coordinate 7,678 of CAWCZX010000005.1, forward strand.
CTCACTCCAACAGGCGGCATCATCAGCGGCACTCGAACCGGTGACATCGACCCCGGTGTCCTGCTGTTTATTCTGCGCAAGATCGCCGAGAAAACTGAAAATGCTGCCAAGGCTGCGGACCAGTTGGAAACAGTCGCAGCCAAAAAGGCGGGCCTGTTAGGAATGAGCGAACTCTCGAACGATATGCGCGATCTTCGCGACGCCATCAAGCAGGGCAATGCCAAAGCGCGTCTCGCCGTGGATAAATTCACCTGGACCATCGCCAAATGGATCGGCAGCTACTTCACCGAATTGGGCGGACTCGACATGCTCGTCTTCACCGGCGGTATCGGTGAAAATGACATTGCCTCGCGCGCCGAAATCTGCGCCGGGCTTGGCGTGTTGGGCATCATCCTCGATCCGGTCCGCAACAACGTCCGCGGCGAAGCCGTCATCTCCGCAGAAAAATCGCCAGTCGTCGTGCGCGTGATTCCACCAGCCGAAGACCTGATGATCGTTAACCATGTAGTCCGCCTGCTTGGCGACTCGCCGTCGTCAAAACGATAGCGGGTGCCCCAGGTCCGGATTTTCGGACCTGGGAAAGCAAGAATCACGGCCCACGGAGACGGGAGATTGTGGAGACCTTCTGCGACGGCCCACTGTTCTACACTGAAGGGTTCGGGTTGGAGTCCTGATTAATGCCTCACGCTGCCCTTTCCATCGACACAAAACAGCTTCCCTCGCCCGCTCTGCGCCGATACGCGTGGGGTGTGCTGGTTTACTCCATCGCTGTGATTCTTTGGGGCACCCTGGTGCGCGCAACCGGCTCGGGAGCGGGCTGCGGTGACCATTGGCCGCTCTGCAACGGCACCGTCATGCAGCACTCGCCGCGGATAGACACGATCATCGAGTTCACGCATCGCCTCACCAGCGGACTCTCGACCTTTGCCGTCGTTGGTCTGCTGATCTGGACGTTTGCCGGTACCGTCCGCGGACATCTGGCACGCGCCGTCTCTGTAGCCGCGGTGGTCTTCATTTTCCTCGAAGCGATCCTTGGTGCATTTCTTGTCAAACTTGGATTGACGGCGCAAAGCCAGTCGCCACTCCGTCCGCCTTATCTCGCGCTGCACCTGACCAACACGCTGCTGTTACTGGCCGCGCTCACATTGACGGCGCACTTGCTGTCCCGGAAGCAAGGTTTTATGCGCGGGAGCATTCGCCTGGTCGCGCCTTTTGGTGCCGCAGCCGCCGTAGTGGTGGTGCTGATCGTGGGCGTGACCGGCTCACTGGCTGCGCTGGGCGATACCCTGTTCCCGGCAAGCTCGTTCGGAGCCGCGCTAGTGCAGGACTTCTCTTCCACCAGCGGCTGGCTTGTGCGCTGGCGCTGGACGCATCCCACCGTCGCCTTCGTCGCCAGCATTTTCCTCATTTGGTTGCTTGTGCGCGCAGCGCAACGCAGCACGGCATGGGACAATCGCGGCCTTTCCGCCCTGGTCCTTTTGCTGCTGGCCACGCAATATGTCTTGGGAGTTCTGGACGTTGTGCTGCTTGCGCCGGTGTGGCTGCAGGTGGCGCATCTGCTCGGCGCGGACGCGCTTTGGGCCGCTCTCGTAGTCCTCACCGCTCGGCTTACGCTGCAGCCCAAAGAGGCCAGCTAGCGGCTGGAAGAATCACCAAGCCAAACGGGTCAGGCCATCCGGACCTTGGATCCGGACGGCCTGATTGTCCTACTGCATACGCGAACCACGACTCCGCTCTTGATGCTCTGGAGTGACTTTACCTGCCCGTTCCCGAAGGGGCGGACGCGGTCGTCTGGTCCCCGCTCATGTTCGAGAGCATTTGGACTTCGACGCGCCGATTCTTCTCCCGTCCCTCTCTCGTCGTGTTGGGAGCCACTTCCTGATCCTTGCCGATGCCGATCAGGTAAAAGCGACGCGGAGCAACATTGTACTTCGCTGCCAGGTACTGCACCACCGCATCAGCGCGACGCTGACTCAGGTCGTAGTTGTATTGTGCAGGTCCCGTCGAATCCGTTCCGCCGGTCACTTCGAGAATGTAGCTCTTGGACGATCCAAGCTGCGCGGCGAAGCCGTCCAACTGCTGCTTGTCGTCCGCTGTCAGAACTGCCTTGTCGAACCCGAAGGTCACCGTGACATCGGCCATCTGCTTGTAGTTGTCCAGTCCCTTGACTACGCTGTCGAGCGAGTCGGCGCGATGCACGGCGTCGTTCGCAGCAGTTTCAGCCGTGTCGGCTGACTTACTCGCATTTTGTGCATTCTGAGTGGCATTATCGGCTGCCCCTTGCGCCTGCTTGATGCCCGATTGTGCCCGATCATTGACGTCTTGGATCTCCCGACCATTGGCCGCCGTCTTGGCCTCCAGCTGATCGGTATGTTCCACGAGCGGCGCTGTCTGCGTGCGCACGTAGTTCTTGGTCGCGCATCCCGTCACTCCCAACACCACCAAAGCGGTCGTTCCCATCCACAAGCCAAATCGATAGTTCGCCATAGCCTCTTTCCTCCTATCGGCCCCGGGTTGCCATGCAGCCACACCAAGGGCAGATAACTTCTTTCGTATCGAAAACGTAGATGCACCTGGCTAGCCAAAGGTTGGGTCGAATCCAACCTGTTTAAAAACAATGATTTATCTTTCAGAAGCGCGCCAAATTTGCACAATTCGATCGTGTAATTCTTACCTGCTCCGGTAAGGATTGCGTTCCCGGACAGGTCGACAGACAGCTTCCTCCGCCTTCCCGTTATCCTAGGAACAGGCTCGACAGCCCCAAATTCTTCATGGACCTCCACGAAAAAATCCGAATTTTGCCCACCCAGCCTGGTGTCTACCTCTACAAAAATGCGGACGGAGAGGTCATCTATGTGGGTAAGGCGAAAAACCTGCGCTCGCGGGTCCGCTCCTACCTGTTGGAGGCGTCGCAAGCCAACGCCAAAACCGGCTCCCTGATGCGCGAGGCAGTCGATATCGACTACATCCTCGTCGCCAATGAGCATGAGGCCCTCGCCCTTGAAAACAATCTCATCAAACAGCGCAAGCCCCGCTTCAATATTCTGCTGCGCGACGACAAGACGTACCCCTACGTAAAGCTGACACTTGCGGACCGCTTTCCCAAGGTTTTTGTGACGCGCCGCCTCCGCAAAGACGGCTCGGCTTATTACGGTCCTTACTTTCCTGGCAATCTTGCCTACCGCGTGGTCGAACTCATTCATCGCAGTTTTCTTCTGCCAAGCTGCAAGGTGGATCTGTCGCGTTACCATCCGCGCGCATGCCTCCAGTACTACATTCACCGCTGCCTGGGCCCATGCGTAGAGGGCCTGACCACGCCGGAAAGGTACGCCGAGGCTGTCCGCGACGCGCAGCTTTTCCTTGAAGGCCGCCATACCGAACTGGAGCGTTCCCTCACCGCCCGCATGGCATCTGCTGCGGAAGCCGAACAATTCGAGGCCGCCGCCCGTCTGCGCGATCAGCTCTCCACTGTCCACCAGCTTCAGGAGAAGCAGCGCATCGCGACCGCCGAACAAAGTGACGACGCCGATGTATTCGGCTATCACTTCGAAGACGGCAGCCTGGCCGTTAACCTCTTTCACGTGCGTGCCGGCAAGATCGTCGACCGGCGTGAGTTCTTCTGGGAAGACCTGCCCGAGTTACTGGAGACCGCCGAAGAGCCGGGCGCCCCATTCCTTCACCCGCTTTTGGATGAGACGCAGGGAGACCACGAATCTCAACCTGATTCCCTCCCCGAGGAGCGGACAGAACGCAAAGTCCCGTTCCGCGCCGGACCGGTCTTCTCCGCTCTGCTTAAGCAGCTTTACATCGATCAGCAGTATGTCCCGCGATCAATTCTTGTCCCCGTCGACTTCGATGATCGCGAAACATTAGCCGCGCTTCTGGGCGAACGCACCGGACACCGAATCGAGCTGGTCGTTCCACAGAGGGGCGAAAAGCGCTCCCTGGTCGATCTCGCCAGCCAGAACGCGAAGCAATCCTACACGCAGCGGTTCCGCGTATTGGAGCCTTCGCGCAAAGCGATCCAGGAGTCCCTCGCCGATGCACTGATGCTTCCGGAGTTGCCCCGCCGCATTGAGTGTTTCGACATATCGCACATCCAAGGCGCTGAAACGGTAGCCTCGCTGGTGGTGTGGGAAGACGGCAAGATGAACAAGCAGGAGTATCGCAAGTTCAAGGTGATGACAGTCCTCGGCGTGGACGATTTTGCTTCCATGCGCGAGGTGGTTCACCGCCGTTATCGCCGCCTCAAGGAGGAGGACAAGCCAATGCCGTCGCTGGTGCTTATAGATGGTGGCCTTGGCCAGCTCCATGCGGCAGCTGATGCGCTTGAGTCGCTCGGCTTCACGTCGCAGCCATTGGCGTCCATTGCAAAAAAGGAAGAAGTGATCTACCTCTACGGCAATGAAGACGAGCCCGTCGTGCTCGACCGACGCTCGCCTGTGCTTCATCTCGTCCAGCTCATTCGCGACGAGAGTCACCGCTTTGCGGTGGGCTATCACCGCCAGCGGCGAGCCATGCGTGATCGCGACTCGGAACTCCTGAATATTCCCGGCGTGGGCACGCAAACCCGGCAGCGGCTGCTCACGCATTTCGGCAGCCTGCGCGACGTACAGCAGGCCACGGCCGAATCGCTCGCTGCCGTCGTTCCACGCAAAACAGCGGAGACAATCTGGCGTCATTTTCACGAAGCGCAGCCGGCGAATTAACATCCCTTCCACCGTCTGCACGACTGTCAAACCGGGAACAACCGGGCCTTCGTTGATCGCATCCCACTTAGAGTGAGCGCAAGTTGGGAGATAAATTATGAACCGCAGGGAAACGCATCATAGCTTCCTAGGACCGATAGCCATCCTAGCGGGCGCCTTAACCATTGCTGGCTGCCTCAATGGCTCTCACCCAGACAACAAAGCAGCGATCTATCAATCGCTCAATAGCCATGACCTAAGCAGCGTAGTTGTAAAACAAAATCGCGAGAAAGGAGTAATTACGCTGAGTGGGATCGTAGATTCTCCTGAGCTGAAGGGACGCGCTGAACAGTTGGCTAAAGATGCGGCTCCCAGCTATACGATCGACGACAAACTGCAGGTAGATTCTGCTGGATTGCAAAGCATGATAACGCAGGCAACGACCGAATCAAGACTAGACAACGACATAGAAAACCGTTTCAAAGCTTCTCTGCAAACCAGCAAGAACCTTGACAAACAAACAATTCAGTACTCGGCCACCAACGGAACTTTATATCTGAAAGGTGCTGTAAGATCTGCGCGAGAAAAGAAGGAAGCCGAAGAGTTGGCTAGGAAAGTTCCGAATGTGCAACATGTTGTGAATGAAATTCAAGTGATGCCTGGCAAGCCATCGCCCGCAAACTCGTGAGGGAATAACCAGCTACACCAAATGAGAAGACAGCGGCGATTACCGGCTGCTCTCCTCACCGCCTTTTAAGACGGTTATGTAGAAGGCGTTATTGCCCGAACGCAAGTCCTTGCCGAAAGAAAATGCGACTCCGCGACCGAACACGCGCAGCTTCGCCTGTGCGCCTAAATCGCAAAGCCACTTATGTGAGCCGAGGGCCTCGATGGGATCCGTGATCTGCCCGGTATCGAGAAATGGGCCGGCTTTCACTGAAACGATCCCATTGCCATAGAGGTTTTTGTCCACCTCCCCATTGAAGAGAAAATAATTGCGTCCCAGCGGGGCGCTTCCCTTGCGCCCGTCGCGCGTGGCGATATGTGCGCGCATAGGCAGATCATGGTCTTCGTCCAAGCCCATCATGAGAAGTTCGTCAAATGGAATCTGCCCAAATGTCTTCCCGGTCCGCACCTCTTGCCGCATCTCGTAGTCATCTCCCTTCGCCTGCGGAAACCAGTGCAACCTCAGCGAGCCTTGCACCTTTTCAAATGCTTGCGCGGGATGCGACCACAAGCGCGCTGCTTGCGATGAGATGCCTGCGTCCAGCGTAAAACGGCGCTCCGGAATTTGCAGAAGTGTGGCTCCAACATCGGCGCGCTGTTCCAGTTGATAGCCCTTGGCCAGCAACTCCGGTGTAAGCACTGCGCCCGGAACCACGCTACGAAAATCGCGATGGGAAACATCAGCTCCGCCGGACCAACTCCAGCGCCCACTGGCAGATGAATTCAGGAAAAAGCCCAACTGCTCGCGGCGAAAATTCAGGCTGGCAAGTGGCGGAGCCGGACCGGTAAATGATTTCCTGATCACCCAATTCTCATCGCGCAGGTCGGTAACAAAGTCGGTGCGATATTTTGCGCCGTGCTCGAACGGGCTTGAGAACTGGACAAAGACGCGTCGTTTCTGTGCGTCCCAGCGATACATCGACACAAAGTTGATCGCTTCATGATGCAAGTCGTAATACTCAGGATTTACGCTGGAGAAGGGCAGGCCGCGAAAGAGCAAGAAGAGTTTTTCAAGTTTTGTGCTGCCAAATCCGTCGAGTTCCTGGCTGCGAAACACAACATCGAACTTGCCGTCTTCCCGCGCGTTCAAGTCGAATTGATATTGCGGAAAGACTCCGAGCCTGCGAACGCGCACGTTTGTGTCAAGAAACTCCGGCAACTGCAAAATTTCCTTCGGCGAAAATGCGAATGCCCGATCGAGCAAGGCCGGGGAAATGTGGGGCAAAGGGTCCTCGTGAATTGCCGCGATCTCCGGCTTGCCCACGCGGTTCCAGTACTTTAGCGATGCTTCGAGATTTCCCTCAAGGAAATAGACGGTCCCCAGAAAGTCGTTCGAATAGTGGTCCTGCGGGGATATTTTCAGCGCTGTCTGCAAGAGATTGGCAGCGCGCGGATAATTCTTTTGCCTGAAAGCGATACCCGCAAGTTCGACCGGAAACTTCGGATCGTCCGGTGCGAGCCGGCGTCCCGCCTCAAACGCTGCCGCAGCCTCAGGCCAGCGGTTTAACCTTGCCAGCGCCGTGCCACGGTAGAAATTCATCTCGGCAGTGTGCGCCTTCAAGGGGCTCAGCAACGAGACGACGTCTTGCCAGCGTTGCTCCGCTATAAGCGTGCGAGCTGATTGCACGATGGAATCATCAGCCGGGCTAGTCTCCGCGGCGATGCTCAAGCCATTGCAGAGAAGCGCAAAAGCAAGAACGAACCAAAGCAACGGCCGCGATTTTTGCCTCGAGCCACCGCGCGCTTTGGTTATAGGCATTTGATTTGAAATTCTTGCGAAGAATCCCTTCCGTGCCCTCGGCCGAATGAAAAGAAGCAGGCAAATCTTGGTCGCGCCGTGGACCGTGCAACCGGCTGTTCCTTCAATGCGCACTTCCTTTGGGAACCGCCAGCAGAGTCCAATGACCAGCACCTTTCCATTCCTGTTCGAACCTGGAGTCGTCCTCTTTGACCAGTTTGCGCTGAGCAGGATCGTTGACGAGCACGACGTGTTCTTCGTCATTCACGCCGGCTACCACGACATAGTGCAGCGGCAGATGCCAACCCGGGTTAAGCGCAACGATCAAGGGGCGCCCCTGCTCCAGGTGATGACGTAGAATGCCCAGGTTTCCATCAACTGAAAACGTCGCGAATCCGTTTTCTTGAAAATACCGTTCCATGGCAGAAGCAAAGATCCCATGCGCTGCGCGCGAAAGCAATGCTTGCTGTATATGTCCATAGTCCGCACTGGCATTTGAGGATCGCTTTTGTTGCTGCTGCCAGTACTGCATCACCATCGCAATACTGGCAGCACCGCATCCGTCCCCCTCCTGCTTTACGAAGGGGATGTCGAGCCATACACCCGGTAAAGCCGCTGCCACCAAAACGCCGCAGCACGACAGCATCAGGACACCGGCAATCAAGGTGTGACGCAACATTTTTGAATCGCGATCAATGCACTGCGACGATGATCAGGATCAAAGCAGCAATGGCTACCAGAATGATTAACAGGTCACGGTCGCTTATCGAACCTGCAGCAAAATCCGTCTGCGCCTTGTTGGCCCGGGCCGCCAGTTGCGCCAGTTCCTCGTCACTAAGGCCGGTCACAGCCGTCTTCACCTGCACCGGGTTCACATGCGCTGATTCCAGAGCTTTCTGCGCCTCCGCGGACGAGAAAAACTTGTTCAACGTGTCGAGATTCTTCTGTCTTACCTGCGAAGCATCGACTGTTGCTTTCTGCAGGTCTGCGGGACTGACCACATGTTCTGCCGCCTGCGCGAAGATGCTTTGAGGAACGGCAATCAGTGCAACAAGAGCACTCGCCATCAAAGCTCGGACAAACAGCTTTGCATCAAGGTACATTCGTAACCTCCGAAGGGGATTTGGGCTCGAATTTTTGAATTGTACACGAATACCGGCCTCAGACTGAATAGAGCCGAACTGCGCAACGAGGGTTGCCTGCGCCCCTCTTATCACCATGGCGAAGAGCCCTCTCGAGACATTTTGACCTTTACCCGTGCTACCCTCACATCACCGCATGAGGCAGACCGTTTCCGCGCGCGCACAACAAACTTCCGCCGACCTGCCCCGCGTGTTGGGAGCAAGCCAGGCCACGGCCATCGTCGTCGGAACGATTATCGGCAGCGGCATCTTTCTTGTCCCACGCGAAATGATGCAAGACACCGGCTCTTCCACCCTGGTGTACCTCGCGTGGATCGTCGGCGGCCTGCTCTCGCTGTTTGGCGCCATGACCTATGCGGAACTCGGCGCCATGATGCCCTACGCCGGCGGCGAATATGTCTACCTGCGCGGCGCCTACGGAGACATTCCCGCCTTCCTCTACATGTGGACATGGTTTGCCGTGGCCAAGCCCGCCTCCATCGCCGCCGTCACCGTCGGCCTGGCGCGCACGCTCGAGTTCTTCCCTGCTTTTCATTTCTTATCTACACCGGTTCCCGGAGTTGGCGGCCCGCTGCCTTTGCTGTGGTCACAGGTGTTCGCCATCGCCGTCACCTGGTTTATGACAGGGCTCAATTACCTGGGGATCAAAAAGGCCGGTGACTTCCAGCTGGTCTTCACCATTCTCAAAGGCCTCCTGATCCTGATCGTCGCGGGTTTTTGCTTCGCCTCAGCGTCTGGCTCATTTGCCAACTTCTCCACAAGTCTGCCCCACGCAGTGGGCGGATTTGGCGGCTTCATGCTTGCCCTGATCGCTACCCTGTGGGCCTACGATGGCTGGAACGACCTCACCATGGTGGCCGGCGAGGTGCGCCACCCTGAACGCAGCCTGCCGATCGCGCTCATCGGCGGCTTGCTCATCGTGGGAGTGCTCTTTATGGCCACCAACGCCGCTATCCAATACATCCTTCCCGCCGCGCAGATCGCAGGCAGCGAGCGCCCCGCGGTTGCGGCCCTTTCGGTCGTCGCCGGCCCCGGCGGAGCCGGCTTTGTGGCTGCGGCTATGGCCCTCTCGATCTTCGTCGCCCTCAACGGAACTGTCATGTCGGGCGCGCGCATCCCGTTTGCCGCGGCGCGCGACCGGCTCTTCTTTCGCCAGTTTGCCCACATCAACCCTCGCTTTCAATCCCCTTCCACCTCCCTGATTGTGCAAGGACTGCTCTCAACCGTTCTGCTGCTTTTTCTGAGCCAGTTTCAGCAGCACTTTGAACTGGCCATCTTCGCCGAGTGGCTCTTCTACATGCTCACTGCCACCACCGTCTTCGTTTACCGCCGCAGACGGCCCGATGCGCCCCGACCCTACCGCGTCTGGGGTTACCCGATGCTTCCGGCCATCTTTGTTGCGTGCGCCGCTGCCGTGCTCATCTGGAGCTATGCGGGAAACCTCAAGGGTTCGCTGCTCGGCACGGTTCTCATCCTGCTTGGCCTGCCCGTACTGTGGTTCGTGCGGCGCCGTTACGGGGCTTCCATTCCGGTTGAAGACAGCTATCGTGCATGAGAATGCACTCGAAACATACAGGATTAAACTGCCTTCACGCGCTGGTCAGATATACTTGACGGTCGCATAAGATCGCAGGAGGCGAGAACGTTGCGAGTCGGCCTATTCACACGCGAATACCCACCGCTGGTGTACGGAGGCGCCGGCGTTCACGTCGATTACCTGAGCCGCGAACTGGCAAAGCAGATCGAGGTCGAGGTACATTGCTGGGGCCCACAGCAGTCGGATCAGGACAACCTGCACGTTCGCGGCGCAGAGCCCTGGGCCGAAATCTCCAACGGGACCGAGGGCAAATTCAAAGGCGCGCTCGAGGCCTTCAGCCTCAACCTGACGCAAATCAAGGCTCTCCAGGGAATCGACGTCGTCCACACCCACACCTGGTACGTTTCAATGGCCGGCTACCTCGCCAAAAAGCTCTATGGCGATGCCGTTCGTGATGACCACGCATTCGCTGGAACCGTTGCGTGCCTGGAAAGCCGAGCAGCTTGGCAGCGGCTACGCCATGAGTTCCTGGATGGAGCGCACCGCGATTCTGGATGCCGATGCAATCATCGCCGTTTCCGCCGGCACCAAGGGCGGACATCCTTCGCGCCTACCCCGATGTCAATCCCCGCCGAATCCACGTCATCTACAACGGCATCGATCTGAACGAATACCAGAAGACGGCGGACACAGCAGCACTCATCGAATACGGCGTGGATCCCGCCGTCCCCTACGTTTTGTTCGTCGGCCGTATCACGCGCCAAAAGGGCGTCACGCATCTGGTGGACGCCATCCGCTATCTGCCTCCGGAGACCCAGGTTGTGCTCTGCGCCGGAGCGCCCGATACTCCGGAGATCGCCGCAGAATTGCGCGAGAAGGTCGAACGTGCCCGTCAGAACCATCCGCGCATTGTCTGGATCGAGAAGATGGTCACCAAGCAGGAGACGATTCAGCTTTACAGCCACGCGCGCGTCTTCTGCTGCCCGTCTGTCTACGAGCCTTTCGGCATCATCAACCTTGAGGCAATGGCCTGCCGCGCCCCGGTTGTTGCCAGCGCCACAGGAGGCATCAAAGAGGTTGTCGTCGATGGAGAAACGGGTTACCTGGTGCCCTTCGATCAGGATCCCGTCACCGGATTTCCGCTCGATCCGGAAAAGTTCGCACGAGACCTTGCCGTTCGTCTCCATCACCTGCTCAAGGATCCTGAAAAGTGCCGGCGCTTCGGCGATGCAGGACGCCGTCGCGTAGAAGAGATCTTTAGCTGGACAGCAATTGCCCACCAGACAATCGCCTTGTATGAGCGCCTCATCGAACAGAGAAAATCGAGCTCGACCAAATAAAGAGGATCAACAATGGCTCAAGCGGAAGAACCTGTGGCTACCAAGTCAGGAAAGAAATCGGAATCGGTGACAGCGAAGAATTCGGAACCGGCAAGAATTCCAGAGGGACGCAAACGCGTCGTGATTGAAGGAATCACCCCCGCAGTCGACTGCGGGCGCTTCCCCGCCAAACGCACCATAGGCGATCAGGTGCGCGTTGAAGCCGACATCTTCACCGACGGCCACGACGCCATCGCCGCCTCGCTGCTCGCTCATCGCGAAGGCTTCGAAGGTTGGACCGAAATCCCCATGCACCCGCTGGTCAACGACCGCTGGACTGCGTCGTTCCGCGTGGGAGAACTGGGCCGCTACGGCTTCAAGGTGCAGGGATGGGTCGATCATTTCGAGACCTGGCACCGCGACCTGCTTAAACGCATCAAGGCCGAAAGCGATGCCCCGGTCGACTACCTGATTGGCGCCGACTTGATCGCTGCAGGCCGCGGAACGCGCACCGGGCGCCGATGCGGTCTTGCTTCGCGAGCGCGCGTCAGTTCTGCGCACCGGCAAGGAGCCGAGCGCCCTGCGCATTCATGCCACCGACCCGCTGTTGCACGAACTGGTCCTGCGCTACCCCGACAAGCGTTTCGCCACCGAGTCCGACCGCGAATACACCATCGTTGTCGATCCCGTGCGCGCGCGATTCAGCTCCTGGTACGAGCTCTTTCCCCGCTCCACTTCATTGCAGAGCCCGGCCAGCACGGCACCTTCGCCGATTGCGAAAAGCGCCTGCCTTACATCGCTGAGATGGGCTTCAACGTAGTCTATCTCCCGCCCATTCATCCCATCGGCCACACCTTCCGCAAGGGTCGCAACAACTAGCCCGAGGCTGAACCCGGACGACCATGGCAGCCCCTGGGCCATCGGCTCGGAAGAGGGCGGCCACAAGGAGATTCTACAGCGAGCTCGGCACCGCCGAAGACTTCCGCCACTTCGTCGCAGAGGCCGAAAAACTCGATCTCTCCGTCGCGCTCGACATCGCCTTCCAGGCCGCGCCCGATCACCCCTACGTGCGCGAGCACGAGGCCTGGTTCCACAAGCGCCCCGACGGAACCATCCAATACGCCGAAAATCCTCCCAAGAAATATCAGGACATTTATCCCTTCGACTTCGAGAGCGAAGACTGGTCCGGCATGTGGGAGGAGCTCAAGAGCGTCTTCCTCTACTGGATCGGCCAGGGCGTCACCATCTTCCGCGTCGACAATCCGCACACCAAGGCCTTTCCTTTCTGGGAATGGGTCATCACCGAAATCAAGCGCGACCATCCTCGAAGTCCTCTTTCTCGCCGAGGCCTTCACGCGGCCCAAAATCATGTACCGTCTCGCCAAGCTTGGATTCAGCCAGTCCTATACCTACTTCCCGTGGCGCAACGGCAAGGCCGAAATCACGGCCTACCTCACCGAGCTGACCCAGACGCCGGTGCGCGAATTCTTCCGGCCCAACCAATGGCCCAACACCCCCGACATCCTCACCGAATTTCTCCAGATCGGCGGCCGCCCGGCCTTCAACATCCGCCTGCTGCTGGCGGCAACGCTGGGCGCTAATTACGGCATCTACGGTCCCGCTTTCGAACTGCTGGAGAATCGCCCGGTGCGCCACGGCAGCGAAGAATATCTCGAACTCGGAGAAGTACGAAATCCGTCAATGGGACCTCGACCGGCCAGACAGCCTGCGCCCTCTGATCGCCCGCGTCAACGAGATCCGCAACACCAACCCCGCACTGCAAAATGACTGGTCGCTCAAATTCCACTCGATCGACAACGACCAGCTTCTCTGCTACAGCAAGGAATCAGAAGACCGCTCCAACCTGCTCGTGATGGTCGTGAATCTCGATCCGCACCACACCCAGACCGGCTTCGTGACCCTGCCCCTGGCTGACCTGGAGATTCCACAGGACCGGGCCTACGAAGCCGAAGACCTGCTAAGCGGCGAGAGATATCTGTGGAATGGACCGCGCAATTACGTGGAGCTGAATCCATCCATCAGGCCGGGCCACATTCTCAAAATTCACCGCAGGATGAAGGTCGAGACGGACTTCGAGTATTTCCTGTGATCCTTAATGTCCCAAGCAACCCGGTAGGCCTTTTACTCCTGCGCTTCCTGTCGTTTTGAAGGTTCAGGAATTCCGCATCTCTCGACAGCCTTACTTCATCCCATCACCAATGCCGGACGTCAAGCCGCTCGATAACCCCATCTGGAACGCTCTCAACACAGAGCACAGCACAGTTGCATTCGGCAACGGACGCGCACGGCGCTACCCGGCTGACATCGGACCACTCAGCGGGCTCGCCAATCAGTCCGATGCGAGTTATGAGGCGCTTCGTGAACTGGCCGGCACGGGTGGCGTCGTGGTCCTGTTCCTCACCGAACCGCCCGTCCCCCGCCCAGGATGGACGTTGATTCGGGACGGCGCACTGGATCAGATGATCTGCCTGAACCCGGAGCGCCTGGAATCGGCTCCGATGCCGCCAAATGCGACGAGCAGACTGCTCACTCCCGCCGACGTGCCGGAGATGGTCGCATTGGCCGAGCTCACCGAGCCCGGCCCATTTCGCAATCGCACAATTGAACTCGGAGTCTTCTACGGCATCTTCGATTCCGGCCGGCTCGTTGCCATGGCCGGCCAGCGCCTGCATCTGCCCGATTTTGTTGAAGTGAGCGCCGTCTGCACTCACCCCGATGCGCGCGGACGTGGCTACGCTCGCGCCTTGATGGCTCGGGTCATCCTGGAGATGCGGCAGCGCGGCAAAACGCCCATCCTCCACACCTTTGCCGACAATTACCCGGCCATTCGAGTCTATGAAGGCTTGGGTTTCACGCTGCGGAGGACGCTGCACCTGGCCGTGCTAAAAAACGAAGATTGAAAGTGGGCGCCACCTCAAGGTTCGCCGGCCAGACAATCATCGTTCGACCGGGTGCCATGTAATAAAAGAGCGTGGTTTTTAGCCGCGCCGCAAAGTATGGCTTTAGCCCATGAGGGAATGTGCGATCGTAAAGAAGGTTCTTTAAGCTGCGGTGTCCGCTCTGTAGATATGTATCTCTTTAACAACGCTCATGATGGTGAACGTGTTCGGACCGCTCATAACCATACTTGTTTTTACTTTGCCCCCGGCATGAACAATGGGCTTGCGGTCGATCTCCACCGGTGAAGTCTCAGGTATTGCCGCTGCTTCTGGCTGGGGACCGCAGCTATAAAAATCGAGGTCGGGGAAGAGATCGAGATCGGAGAAGAGAACTGGGTCGGGGATGCCGTCAATAAGATCGAATGTCTCTGCCGGCTCGTAGTAAACCGTGAAGTCCAGGTGCACGTGTTCAGAGGCCGTGCCAATTTCATAAACGATCTGTCGATTCGTTCCAGGTTTTTTCCTCATGGGGCGCTCGTTTCTTTGCAAGGATCAACGACGACCACTTTATCCCGGTTCGAAAACACTTCCTGTGATTTAAATCACTACATCGAAAGATTCCTCTCTAAACGTAACGGGAATCGAACGCTCTCCAAAACGGAACAAGAGCAATCCGCCCCTCATCGCCTTCGTCTACCATCGAAAGAGTCAATGCCCAACAAGCCTAAGCTCGGTCAGAACTTCCTCAACGACACGCAGGCCGCCAGCCGCATCGTCGCAGCGTTGGGCGACTGCGCCGGCCGCACCGTTGTCGAAATCGGGCCCGGAAAAGGCGTCATCACCGGAAGCGTTGCCGCCCGCGCCGGTCATCTGCTGGCCATCGAGCTGGACCCCAAGCTGGCCTCCAGTCTCAGCGCCGCAAATCCACCAGAGAATGTCACCGTCTTCAATGAAGATGTGCTGCAATTTGACTTCGCTGCGGCTGCGGGCGCGGCAGGTGAGCGTTTGATCGTGTTGGGCAATTTGCCTTACTACATCACTTCGCCAATCCTGCTCAAGCTCGCTGCCAATCATTCAGTACTCGATCGGGCCGTGCTGATGGTGCAGCGGGAAGTAGCCGACCGCGTCGCCGCCAGCCCCGGATGCCGCGACTATGGCTTGCTCTCGGTAACCGCGCAGTTATACGGGCCCGTTGAGAGACTATTCACTCTCCCGCCCGAAGCGTTCTCGCCTCCGCCGGAGGTCCACTCCACTGTCTTTCGCTGGCGGTTTGCACCTCGCATTGCGGAATTGGGAGTGGACGAAACAGGATTTCTTCAGTTTTTGCGGCAAGCGTTTGCCCAGAAGCGAAAAACACTGAGCAACAACCTCCGCGCCGCCGGATTCGCTCCCGAGGTGATCGCTACCGCGCTTTCATCGGCGAGAATCGACCCAAAAGCCCGCGCGGAAACTTTGGCTCTCGACGCATTTGCAATCCTGTGGCACTGTCTGAAAACAGAAGGGGCTGCTCCAATAGTCGAAGCAGCCCATTCAATCATCAACTCCAGCGAAGTTTAGTGGTGACCACCACCGCCGCCACCACCACCGCCCCCGTGCGAGGCGCCCCCCCCGCCACCAGCACTCGGAGCACCGCCCCCGCTGAATCCGCCACCGGACGAGTGCGCGGCACCGCCGCCGTAGGATCCGCCTCCTCCGCTGGAGGAGCGGCTGGCCGAAGCTCCGCCACCACTGCCGCCACGACTCGGTGGTGCAGACGGGCGACCGTAATAGCCACCATAATATGCGGGGTACCTTGCTCCGCCGGCCGTAGTGCCATTTGCCGGGTGGCTGTAAATGCCGGCATTCGGGCTTTGGATATAGCCGTAGCGGACGCCTCCCGCTGTTCCCGGATTAGTTCCAGGGCGAGTCCCGCCTGTGAACTCTCCTGTATACGTCGGTCGCGAAGCAATCGGGCGAAGAGGCTGCACCGTGTTCCCGGCCACCGTCACCGGGGAGCCTTTTGCTCTTATCGGCGGACCCGCCGCCGTGTAGCGCATGCGATTCACGGCAATCACCGGGTTCGGTTCGTACCTTCCGCCGGCCCGAATCGGTAGGTTGCCACCTCCAGGTCTGACCGGCCCACCCCGCGGCCGAATCGGCGGATGATAGTGGAACGGCGCATTCCCTATATTGGAAACCCAGATACCGCCGCCCCACCAGGGACCTCCAAAACCGGGCTCCCAGCCCCAGCCGAATCCGTCGTAGTAATTCCATAGGCCCGAGTTATAGGGCATAAAGCCCCAGGGCTCGCACGAAGCCCAACCGTAGCCGTAGGCAGGGGTCGAAACCCAGCTTCCGCAGCCATAGGGGTCCCAACCTGCGTTCTGCGCTTCATAAGGCGACCAGACGTACCCCTGGCCCGGAACGTTGTACCAATTGCCGTTGGCATCCAGGTCGCTCCACGCGGGATTGTTACTGTTCGGCACGCTGTTGGTTGCTACCGTCCGGTCCGCCTCCTGAGACGTTAACGCCTGGTCGCGATCAGAATTCCATGCGTCCCAGGAATCCGGCTCAATCGCCTCGCTCAACGCATAATTACCCGGATCAACCCCATTCAGCTTCACGCTTTCGCCGCCGTGGAGGTCCAGCGCAATCGTATTACCTCCCTCCAGGTGGGCGTTTCCTGAGAAGATGGCCACTTCGCCGGGAGGATTGTCGAGGTTGATACGAAGAACTGAAAAACCGGTGGTTGTCACTGTATTGCCATCGAATTGCACACGGATGTGGTCGGTAGCCGTATCACCCTGCAGTTCAAAGTATCCCAGGCCACTGTCGAGCACCAGCAGCGTGTCGGTTGAATCCCCTTGCTGGCGCAGTTCGCCAAGCGTAAGAGAGCTGTCTGGCGAAACACGCGCGATGCTGCCATCTTCGAATTGGATCTCCGCCCGCCCGTCCTCGGAGGTTTTGATTTCCGTGCCCTCAAACAGGGGCGTATTGACCACCGCCTGTGCCGCGAGCACGGTGTTGCCCTGGGAGAGTTGAACCTGGCCCTCCACGTTGCTCAGTCTCACCGCTCGCGCCGCAGGTCCGGCTTGTTGGGCCATCAATCCCGGCACCGATGCTAACGCCACTGCTGCCAATCCGAATCCCAATACCCTCAATACCGGGCTGAACCAATTCTTCTCTACGTCTTTCATGGCGCCCCATCCTTTCACCGCACCACCCTCGACGTTCATCCGCGCCTGAAGGAGACCAACATACATTGGACACCTTCTGGACAAGGAAAGTCGCGCCAATTCGCCCGCAAGGGGATTTATTTCTCAGACTTGGCCAAAAGCATCCGGGCGCGCTTTCGCACTCGCTCCATTACGGCCGGATCATCCTCGAGACGCTCGAGAATTCCCCGGATGGCGCACACCTGCTGTAATCTCCCGTCACCTGAACCCTCGGCCAGGAACTGCATCTCCTTATCGAGTCCGAGCGGATCGTGCTGGAGGAGGAGTTGAAGGCGGGCGCCCTCGATCAGGGTTGAAGCTACAGATACCAGCGAGTCGCCGAGGGCCTGAATGTCTTTGTCTTTGGAGTAATTGAATTGGCAGATCCCTTGGCCATCGGGGCCTGTATAGCTGATTTTCTTCCATCCCTGGAAGGCCACCTTCATGTGGCTTTCGCAGTCTTCTTTCAAATTCTTGTGGTGGTGCACGGTTTCGAAGACGTGATCGGCGAACTCCTGGCTGAGCTGCACGTCTTGATCGATGGCGATCGGCCCCATCGATTCCACAGCTGCGTCCGGTGCGCTGCCACGATCCGCGTGAAAATGACCGCTTCCGTCCGGATGAAGCACCAGGGTCCAATTCGATGGGGTGAGTCCTGGGTTGGAGAAATCAACTTGCAGCACGGGGCCGGGTTCTGCATCGATCGGCAGGAAGAATACCGCCGCAGAAAGGACCACGAGAAGCGCCCTCATCAATATCCTCATTCAACTGTCCCCTGCATCAGCAGCGTCTGCGCGGTATGAATGTGGCAAATAGCGACAGCCAAAGCATCTGCGGCGTCGGGAGGCTCTGGTAACTCATTCATTTGTAGCAACCTGGCTACCATGAACTGAACCTGCTCTTTTTTTGCCAGTCCATATCCTACTACGCTTGATTTGATCTTCAAAGGGGCATATTCGGCGATCGGCACCCCCTGCAGTGCAGCCGCCAGCAGCGCCACTCCACGCACCTGTCCCAGTTTCAATGCGGACTTGGCATTCACGGAGTAGAAGACCTCCTCGATGGCCACAACTTCCGGCTGCCAACGTTCCAATTCGGAGACCAGTTCGCGAAAAACCTG
Source organism: uncultured Acidobacteriaceae bacterium (assembly GCA_963800145.1). Lineage (GTDB taxonomy): Bacteria > Acidobacteriota > Terriglobia > Terriglobales > Acidobacteriaceae > Telmatobacter. The sequence continues at coordinate 26,042 of CAWCZX010000005.1, forward strand.
CGCAAGCCGTTCGGGGAGTGGTTTCGTCTTCGGTAGCCGGATCGCACCGCGAGCCTTGCAGACCAGTCGAGGCTGCCGCCCCGAGTCGTCCAACTCCACCACGCCATAGCCGGTGATCTCAGTCCCGCAATCGATCCCGAAAACCCGCATCGGATGCAAGTTTACCGCAGACTCAGCGCGCCGCGGAATGGTTCTAATGCGATTGGGCAGTCATTCGACCCTGAAGACCAACAGAAGCTCAAGAAAGTTGGAGTGCGAACGACAGCGGGGGGCAGACAATTGCAAGGTTTTCCGGGAAAACTGAAGCGGCATTTCCGCGGAAGAAAGAAGATGTTCGCGCTAGTTTTCGCTCGGAGTGAAGTCAGTGAGCATATGAGACTCGGATCGAAACACATGATAGCGATCGAAGGAGATGTCGTTCAGCATGGTTACGTACGGTCCGTAGGCCATGAATGTTTCATCCCAATCGGTGAGGACCCGCACCGTCCGCGCTCGCATGATTGAAACGCTTCTCAGCGGGCAGATATAGGTCTTTCCGCCGATATCGACCGAACCGTATTCGATCATAATGTCAGACTGGGCTATCGGAGTCGTGGACTTGAGGTCATGCCGGAACTCAAGGCGCAGGATGGCTCCGCTTTCGGGATCGATGGCAATCTCTTCGTGATACCCCGCATAGCGCTGAAATGTCTCTTTGCCGTCTCCATCGGGAAGACAGCAGAGCCAAACTCGGCGCAGCGACTTGTCTGATGGAATGATGTAACGGAAGACGGCCACGCGACCGCGGGCGCCTTGTTCCCAGCGGACCCAGGTCAACCCGTTATTCTTATCGATTGCGTCAAGCACTCCTTCGAGAGCGGGCCCGAAGACGCCATAGGTAATCAATTCAGGATTATTGGGCTTTCGCTTGGGAAGTTTTGCCTCGGCAATTTCATATCCGTTGCGATAGCGCACGGTGGTACTGGAACTGTCGGTGACATGAAGCGGCTGATAGCTAACGCTGGTTCCGGCTTCCAGGTACATCGGTGTCTCCTGGTACCGTACGGTGGTTCGCGTGGCGAAGAGATCGGGCAGCTTGCGGATTGTCGAGTTGAGGTACACGGACACGAGGGAAAGCATATGCTGCTGCGCGTTCTGATCCGGAGACGCATCGGTAGGAATCTCATCGGCCGGAGGATCTTGAAAGGCCGACGAATCCGCGAGAATGCGGAGCTGTTGCTTGGCGCGTTTGCCGACCGGAGCTGCGTCCAGCAATGAGAGCCTGCGCTCGCTCAGCCGCTGCGTGAGCGCAAGGTTCGAGAGCTGCTTCGCCAGGTCTGCGTCTGACTCTCCGCGCGACGCGGCCAGCAACTGATCTAGTTGTTCGATCGATATGCGCTTCGGTTGAGGAATCGGATCAACTGAGTAATACGGTTGATCGTAGTAGCCGGTATTGGTGCGCGCGCCGAGTCCCGGCCGGTCAACCACGACCTTCAAATCGTGATACTCATTGGGATGGTCTGCGGGAAACGGATCGAAGGAAATCCTGTAGAAAGGGCCGGCGTCCCGAACGCAGCTCTCAATTTGCCGCACCACGTCCAGGCTTTCGTCCATGACGCGGCCTCCACTCTGGACCGCGAGCACTTTTCTATACACGTTCATGAAGCTGGCTTTATGCGGGATCCTCACTCCATCCAGGTAGGCTTTATAGAGCTGCGCGCGCGGATCGGTTTCTCCCACGGTAAAGCTGTAGAGAACGAGGTGCGCTTCCCGCAGCAGGGCGGAGAACCACCAGACCACGCCGAAGACCGGCGGCGATCCATGTGCCGCGCCGAGACCCGGCTGTGATCCCTGTGCCGCCTCTGCGTACGCGCCGCTCCCCATGCCCCAGCCGGGGCCAACCCACAACAGCAACTTTCTGCCCGGCCTCTTGCGTTCTTCGGTGGCAATCTGACCGAGCGCTTTCAATGCCGAATCCGAGGGAGTGTCCTTCAGTCCCGGGCTTGACGCTGTTTTTTGCCACCCAACATTATGGCGAACCAACGCGAAGTCGTTATGTTCGATCTCTCGCGCTAGGATATCCCCGTCGTTGGAAGGATGAGTAACTGCCCACAATCCAATCTCGTTGAGTTGAAAGACCGATACGGGGTTCGCGAGACGGCCTCCATCCTTACGCAGGTAATTCTCCACTGCAAGGCGCTCGTCGCGCCCCAGGTCTGCGGCCAGTTCAATCGTATCGATCAGCAGAATGATTTTGACGGGAGGCTCAGACCCTGCCCCTCGGCCATCGAAGGCCTGAAAGGAAAGGATATTTTGCGGTCGGCCGTTTTCGAGCAGACTGAAATCAGCCGCGCCCAGACCGGATACTGGATTTCCGGTCGCGTCGGTGACTACGACATCGAGGTTGATAAGTCCTTCGGCCCTGTCCCTTTCGGCCGGGGAGACCGCCACGGTTCGGGTCTCTGGCTGCGCAGAGTGCATTTCAAGCTGAGCGCTCGTCAGACTCGACGCGCCAAGAAACATGGCAACGAAGGTACAAAAATACCGTTTCATTCGAAATGACTCGAAACGCGCCAACTGCAGTGAAGGGAGTATACCTTGGAGAGTTGATTGGGCCGGTGAGGGCAAAATCGCCAATTACTCACTGTCCTTGCGATTCAATGCCGTGCACAAAAAAGGCCTCCCGGATCGGAAGGCCTCTTGAGTCTGACGGCGTTGGCGTTTAGAAGGTCATCTTGAGTGAGAGTTCGATCTCACGCCCGGGATTCGACCCGTCCAGCAAGCCAAATTGCCCCACAGTTCCAGCACCTCCTCCGAAGTAGCCAGTCGTGCGCACGCCGTTGCAAGCTCCACATGAGCTGTACTGTCCCCACCAACTTGCCGGAACGCTGAAGATCGGCGTGTTCGTCAGATTGATGAACTGTGCAGCGAATGCCATGTTGACTTTCTCGGTCACCGGGAATTGCTTGATCAGGTTAAGATCGGCGGTTTTCAGGCCGGGCCCACGCAACGCACCATTCGAGCAGTTCCCATAACTTCCGCCTGCAGACACGTCGGCAACCTCTGTAACCGCCGCCGGGTTAAGATTCGTCCGCCCGATGCTTCCCCCGATCTGCACTGTTTGCATGCCTTGCGAGCCCGAAACGCCGGTCACGCAATCCGGGCGCGGTTGGTACGATCCAGTCAAGGTTGAAGCGGAGTTCGGATTTTGGTCGCCCATGTAAGCTCCCGCAAACGGAGTTATTCCAAATCCAGAATGAACCGTGACGTCGATCGCGGTCTGCCAGCCCCCGATCACTTCGTCCACCGCTCGGTTGACGTGGTTTGCAAATTGCTTTCCCCTCCCGAAGGGGAGGCTGTACACGCCGTATGCGCCAAAGTTTGAGGCAACATCGATGGTGCAGCGCCCGTAGTCGGCCCGTGGATCATACTCATTTTGGAAGAAGTTCTGTGTGGCCTGGGTCTGCGATTCCCCGGCCCCCTCTTCGTCTCCATACGATCCAAAGTACCCCAGTGAGTTAGCCAGGCACTTAGACCATGTGTAACTGGCATGCAGATCCAGCCCATGGTAATTTCTCTGTGCGAGCGTAACTTCCAGCGCGTTATAACGCGAGAAACCATCTGAAGCGTTGTACCGCGCCTGTGCGCCTGCTTTCACGATCGGCTGCATATAGGGCCCCGGAACAACCTGCCCGGCAGAATTGAGTTCCTTCTGGTTGTAGAGATAAATGTCTGACATGTGGTCATCCTTGTTGCCCACATATCCGATCGACGCGGTGGTGTTCGCCTTGAATTGATGCTCGACAAAGAGGCTCCACTGTTGATCGACCGCCGGCTGCAGATTTGGATTAGTCGCGTGAGCTTGCCCGCTGGCAAAGCATGCGGAAGAGAAGGCCATCAGTTGCGCTGAGGTGCAGGCCGCTGAGAAAGGAGTGAAGCCCTGATCCAAAGTTGTAACCGGATAGAGCAGCGCAGCCCCTGCGTTGTTCAGCTCGTTGTGCAGTTCCACGTTGGGCGGATTGACGACGGCCATGTTATTCACGCCGTTGCCCTCCATGTAAGTGGAGATATCGTATGCGCCTCGCAAGACCGTCCCCCGGCTCCAGCTTGGCTGCCATGCAAATCCGATTCGAGGTTGGAAGTTATCAATTCCTGTGTAGGTCTTGTAATTCGTTCCGATCTCAGGTGTTCCAGTCAACAGGTCGAAATTCACGTTGTTCCCGGCGGTTTTGTCGCCACGCGGAGTGGTCAGTTCATAGCGAAGGCCAAGGTTCAAAGTCAGGGTCGGGCTCAACTGCCAATTGTCCTGCCCGTAGCCTGCAAACAAGCTATTGCGCAAGTGGAAGTTGAAAGGTACACCCTGTTGCACATTCTCGGGCAGTCCCAGCAGAAAGTCGGCGAACGCGTTTCCAATTGTCCCGTTCCCCGTGTACTGGCCCGTAAAGGTGAATGAACCAGCTGCGCCCTGATTTCCTGCATATACGTCGTTCATCATGTAATGGTAGAGTTCAAATCCGCCGTGGAAAGTGTGTCTGCCATGTGTCCAGGTCAGCGAATCTTCAGCTTCATAGGTGGTGTCGTGAAATATTTCGACGCCATCGGAGTTTCCGATCGTTTGATAACCGAAGCTCATTGAAGGAAGAATGCTCTCTTGAACCCCTGGCAATCCGAATTGCTGCGGCAGGTTTCCATTGGTCGCGTTGGTATAGACCTGGTCATTTGCCGGAAAGATCTGAGCGCCCACGCGAACATCGTTGACGAGAGAAGGGGTAATCGTTCGGACATAGTCCACCACGAAATTCTTCAATGGATATTCTCGCGTCAGGTTTGGAGACAACACATCCGTGCCGTTGCTGCTCGTGTTGATGGTATACATCTGCGAATAGCGGCCCATGATGTGATCGTTCTGCGATGCCTGCCAGTCGATCTTCGCATCGCCCTGGTAAGCGTGAACGTAGCCACTGGTGTAATAGGTCGGCTTCTCTTCCTGTTGGGCGAAGAGCGGTGAAGCAACAATGGCCCCGGCCACCTTGCTGCTGACCGGTACCTGGTTATTCGCAAACGGCTGGCGTGCGCCCAAAGGAGCAACCTGACCGGCATTGGGCCCGCTGAGGTACGTCGGGCTGTAGAGCTGGTATGCCGGATTTGAGCAAATGCCGTTGACAAACGTGGCGCCCTGACTGGTGCAAAGGTCGCTAAGGTCGCCGCCGAGAAATGCCGCTGGAATCACGCTGTTGGTGTTTGCCGTCCTCGGCGTGTTGTTAATCTCAGTTTGCTGGTCAACAAAGAAAAACAACTTATCCTTGATGATGGGGCCGCCAACTGTGCCGCCAAACTCGTTCCATTGCAGCGTAGGGCGCGGAAGGGTCGCCGAGGTCGTTCCTGGAACGACCAGAAACGCGTTGGCCTTGTCTTGCCAGGTGTTCGCGTTCAAATCGTTATTGCGGACGTACCAGAACAGATCTCCGTGGAACTTGTTGGTTCCCGACTTGAGCGACTCGACGATCACGCCGCCAATGTAGTTGCCATAGTCGGCCGGGGCGTTGCTGGTGATGGTATTCATGTTCTCAACCGCGTCGGGGCTCGGCACATACGCAACGTCGTTGTTGTCGGGCTGATTCACATCCATGCCGTCGAGCGAAGCGTTGTTGTCCTGCTCGCGTGCGCCGTTTACGTATCCCCGGCCAGTGCCGAACGTGGTCTGCGACGACTCGAATGCAAAGATATTGGGACTCACTACACCCGGCGTCAATAGAGTCAGCTGGTTGATGTCGCGCGTGGCCAACGGAAGAGAGGTAACGGCAGTAGAGTCGAGCAGCGCGCCCACCTCTGTCGAACCCGTTTGCAGGATCGGAGCAGCCGCCGAAACCGTGACGGTTTCGCTCACATTCCCCACTCGCAGGTTGAAATCCACCTTCGCCACCTGGTTTAGAACCAGGTCGAACGCACTGCGCACCTGCGCGGAAAACCCAGGAGCCTCTGCCTTGACTTGAACCGAGCCCACAGGAATCTGCGGGAATTCATAAAGACCGGCGGCGCTCGTTTTCGTGGTCCAGCTTGTGCCTTGAGCCACGTTGGTAACTGTTACAGTCGCGTTCGATACAGCGGACCCGGACGGATCCACCACCGTGCCTGTGATTGAGCCCGCAGCTTGCTGGGCCCACGAAGTTGGCGATGTTCCTAACACCATGAAACAGAGGACGCCAACTGCAAGCAGCAACATCCGAGTATTCCGCATCTCTGGTTCTCCTTAAATTGTGGTTCGTTGACTCTTGAACTGTCGATGAAGAGACTGTTGCAGTTCAATGAAGTACTATATAGCTCTTGCAAGATGGCAAGTCAAGCGAAAAAGCTATGGATCACTGGAAAACCGGGGACAGGAACCTGTGAAAAGGTCAGCGACCTGCGTCGAATCAATAATATACAAGTTGAAAATTTCTAGATTTACTAGTGATTTCGCGATGTTGAGGGACGTACGGCCAGATTCGCCCCATCGGTGGAACCCGATTTTGGCTGTCTGAGAATCTGAGGTCGACACAAATTTGACGCTTGAGGTATCTTCGTGTTTGCATCAAAGAGCTCTATAGCTCATTTTTGTTCGATAAACGACCGAATTGAGGTATCGTGAATAACGTCGATGGGGACAAGCGTTGGGAGACCGCCAATACACTTATGAAGCAAGCTACCATCAGTGTGCGTGTACGCAAGGACGAACCGGCGTACAAGAGAATTCAAAGCGCTATCCGCCAACAAATCGACGCCGGAGATTTGAAACCAGGCGACGTCGTTGATTCCGAGAGAGAGTTAGCCAGGATCCACGGCGTCAGCCTCATGACAGCGCGCCACGCTCTCTCCGGTCTGAGTCAGGAAGGAATCGTCGAACGGCGCCACGGTGCTGGAACCTTTGTCGCGCCACCCCAGGTTCATTTCAATCGGCTGCTCAGCTACACAGAGCACATCGCGAGTCTGGGATTGCAGGCTCATACCAGGATTGTCTCTTCGGGTGTCGTGAAACAAGAACAGGAGATAGCGGCTCGTCTCGGGTTGTCGTCCACAAGTTCGCTATTGCGAGTCGAGCGCGTCCGTTCGGCCGGCGACGAACCGGTTGCGTTGGAGGTTTGCTACCTGTCTGCCGAAGAGTACCCTGCCGTTATCGATGCACCGCTCGATCGCACTTCGCTCTTCGCTACGCTCGAGCGAGAATGCGGCGTTGTACTGGCCTATGCCGACGAGGAGATCGACGCGACCCATGCCGAACACCGCACCGCCAAGTTGTTGAATATCCCCACCGGTTCGCCACTGCTTCGAATTCGGCAGCTCATCTTCTCCTCAAAGGATCGCGCCACCGTGTACGTGATGGGCTTATATCTGTCCGGCCGTCACACCCTGAGAATTCGTCGCTTCCGCTAACGCCGTCGGCCCTTTGCGGCTGACTGGCGCGATTACGTGAGCGCCGTATCGCTCACGGCCCGCATAAAGAACTGTCGTGTTCTCGGGCCAATCTAGGCGTGAGCCTTCATTCTGCGCGAAGCGCTCTCATGGGATCGACACTTGCGGCGCGGCCTGCGGGCACCGTACTCGCGGCAAGCGCAACCACTGCCACTGCCACAACTGTCAGCAGGTAGGTCATTCCATCAAGCGGCTGCACGCCATAGAGCGACGACCTCAACGCGCGCCCGACCAGCATGGCCAGCGGAATGCCCATTGCCAGGCCGATTGCCGCGAGCAACAGGCTGTCCTTCAAAACCATCCACACCACTTGACCGCGCCGGGCTCCCACGGCCATGCGCACGCCGATCTCCGCCGTTCTCATGCTGACGCGATAGGCCATCGTCCCGTAGAGTCCTGTTGCCACCAGGACCACCGCCAGAAAACCAAAGAACCCGGCGAGACGCGCAAACAGCACCTGCTGCGAAATAGTGGTGTCGAATTGCGCGCGCTGGGTGATGGGCCGAATCAGCGGCAGGTTGGGATCCAACTGCTGCAGAGCTTTGCGAGCCGAGGGAATAATGGACATTGGTTCCCCATGCACACGCATCTCCACGGTCATCGGCCCGACCATCGGAATCTGCGCGTACTCATACCAGGCCATGGGTATGGGGTCCTCGTCGATGCTGCGATATTTGTGGTCTTTGACCACGCCGACGATGGTCATCGTGTACCGCCCGTCGTCGGTTCCAATGGTGTGCCCGAGCGGGTTTCGATTGGGCAGAAAGCGTTGTGCGAACTGTTCATTGATGATGCCCACATGGGGCGACATCGCGGTGTCCGAATCGGCAAAGTCGCGGCCTGCAAGCACAGGTACGCCCAGGGTGCGGAAGAAGTCAGGACCCGCCACATTGCTGCGGACGGTTCCCGATGAACCGTTGGCGACGTCGGGCAGCCTGCCGTCCACTTGCATGGCGCTGTTGTCGGACCAGCCCGAACCAAGCCGCTCTTCCATGACGGTCACCGATTCTACGCCGGGGAGGACTCTGAGCTTGTTGAGCAGGTTCCGATAGAAGGTCCGGCCCTCTGGAATCGACGGGATATTTGGTCTCACGCCGAAGAGAACCAGCCCGTCGACATTCATTCCAAGCGGAGTGTTTTCGAGGTTGCTCAGTGTGCGAATCAGCAGGCCTGCGCCCACCAGCAGCACAACGCAGAGCGTCATCTGCACAGTGACAGCGATCCTGGCAGCACGCGACTTTCCCGCGTTCAAATTCGATGTGGCTGCGGAAGTCTTCAGCGCCAGCTCCGCTTTGCCGGCAAGCGCGACGCGCAATGGGGCCAGGCCAAAAAGCAACGCAGCAGCTACCAGCACGCCGAGCGTGAACAGGAGCACGGTCTTGTCGGGCGCAAGGCTCGATTCAATCAGCGACCATCTGCCCAGCAGCCGCGTCGCCAACTCTGCAAAGCCCCATGCCAGCGCGCCGCCTGCGGTTACAAGAATGAAACTCTCGATGAGCAACTGGCGCAACAACTCGCCCCGCCCCGCACCGAGCGCCTGCCGCACGGAGAACTCGCGCTGCCGCGCCGCGTTCCGCGCCATCAGAAGCATCACAACATTGGCCAGTGCAATGAGCAGTACCGAAGCCACCATCGCCATCAGGATGCGCAGCGGATTGCCGTACATCTGGTCATATCCGGGGAAGTTCTTGGCATCGGCCAGACTGAGCACCGGCGGCTTCTCATCCTGCATCGGGGAACCGAGGCCCGCATAAGCCGCGGTCTGAAATACAGGCTGGAGCTGCGCCACCGCCTGCGCTCGGCTTTCGCCGGGAGCGAGACGTCCAATTAACTGCAGGCACCACCACGTCGGATTTGCAACGTACAGCTTGCCGTCTTCCAGAGGATTGCCCCACGCATTCAACTCGCGGCGGTTCTGCAAGGGAATCCAGAAATCAGTTGACCTGCCCGCTTCTACGCCTTCAAACCCCTGCGCGGAAATACCCACAATCGTCACGGGTACGCCATTCACATACAGCGTCTTTCCCAGCACGTCAGGATCTCGTGCAAACCGCCGCGTCCAGTAGTTGTAGCTGAGTACGGCGATCGATGCATGACGAGTCTCATCCTCTTCGCTGAAGCCGCGTCCGAGCGGCAAATTCACGCCCAGGCCGGAGAAGAATGTGCCGCTCACCATGTCGCCTTCCGCCTCCTCCGGCTGCGCCCCGTAGCGAACCGGGACCTTGTCACCCGAGAGGGGCACATAAGCTATCACGGGCGAAAGCGCGCCGTCTTGCTTGCGGAGCGCATCGTACACGGCATAGGAGAACGTCCGGTTGGAATCGATGGTGCCTGTCCCGCGTGGGGGGTTGGTGGTGCGCAAATAAACCAGGCGATCCGGATCGGACACCGGCAGCGACCGCAGCAGCACGGCATTCATCACGCTGAAAACCGCTGTATTCGCGCCAATGCCCAGCGCCAGGGTCAGGATCGCCGCAGCGGCAAAGCCCGGGCTCTGGCGCAACGAGCGTAAGCCGAAGCGCAGGTCGCGCAACAGCTTGTCCAGACTGACCCACCGGCTCTTGATGTAGAACCGTTCCTGCGCTCCGCGAACGCTGCCAAACTCGCGACGAGCCTTCCACCGCGCCTGATCCTCGCTTAGCCCTTCGCGCTCCAGATCATCGGCTTCGAGTTCAAGATGCGTCTTGATCTCTTCTGCAAAATCGTCTGCACTTCGCTTGCGTCGGAACATGCTCATGCCCCCTCGGCTTGCCGTCCCTTGCTAGAGTCCAGGATCAAACTCATCGCCCGCACCAGGCGATTCCATTCGCCGGCCTTCTCCACAAGCTGTTCGCGCCCCTTCGGCGTCAGCGAATAGAACCGCGCCTTCCGGTTGTTCTCGCTGACGCCCCACTTGGCGCGAATCCAATTCTTGTCTTCGAGCCTCTGCAGGGCGATATAAAGTGAGCCGTGGTCAACAAGAAATACGTCTTCTGACTGACGCTGGATCAATCGCGCCACTCCCTGCCCATGGCAAGGTCCAAACACCAGCGTTTTCAGGATCAGCAGGTCCAGCGTGCCCTGCAATAAGGCAATGCGGTCGTCGTTATTCTCTTGGGTAGCCATTCGACCCAAGTATCCCACCTCTTTGGGAAGAGTGTCAACCCAGATGGGAAATGTGCTCCACCAATCCGCAGGTTCCGCAACAACCGGGCTATTAGCAAGTCTATTCGTAGCGCAGCGCAATCATCGGATCCACCCTGAGCGCATGACGAGCCGGCATCACGCTGGCGAGAAAAGCAACCACAATGAGGAAGCACGACAAGCCCAGAAACGTCAGAGGATCGTAATAGGACACGCCGTAAAGGAAGTCGCTCGATTCGGGCGAGGCGAGGGTACTGTGCAAGATCGCGGATATCCCTGCGCCGCCAGCGATGCCGATCACCATTCCGGCAGCGACAGGCCGCAGGCCCGGCAGTGCTACGTCTTTCAGGACATGTGCCGGCCTGGCTCCAAGGGCCATGCGCACGCCGATCTCCTGCGTGCGTTGACTTATGGCGTAGGCCATCACCCCATAGATTCCCGTGCCTGCAAGCGCGAGTGCGAGCAGCGCCAGAATGGCAGCGAAGATTGCCAGTGCCCGTGACATCGATCTGCGCGGGTTGATCAGCATTGTATCCACATTCCAGAGTGCAAGGCTGGGCAAGAGATCTTTGTCATAGGCTCCCACTGTGTTTCTCACAGCGGCGAGGGCGCTTTGGGGATCGGTCTTGACGCTCAACATGATGGGAAGAATCGTTGCGGAGTCTGTCGCCAGGTAAACATGTGCCGGATCGGTCCTGGTCAGATTGAAGAACCGGACATCTTTGACGACGCCGATCACCTCGAATTCAAGTAGCTTGCCATCAAAATGCTCATCGAGTTGGAAATGCTTTCCGATGGGGTCTTCGGCTGGCCAGAAGCGGCGTGCCGTCGATTCGCTGATGACGGAAACGTGTGCGCCCGAGGAAGCCTCTTGCCCGGTAAAGTTCCGACCTCGAAGAAGGCTGATTCCCAAAGTATGCAGGTAGGTTTCTGACGCGTAGCTTGCCAGCGTTCGACCATGTACCGCGCCTTCCGCGGTATCGGACTTTTTGACGACGATGGGTGCCGTCCACGTTCCCATCATCGGAGCTGATCCAGTGGCGACGTTGTTCAGTTCTCGCAAGGAGGCGAGCCGATCAAACAACTGACGAGAGCTGGCCGCAGCTTTTATAGGGTTATCGCCGAAATCGGCTGACAACAAATACAAACCGTGAGTTTGAAATCCTGGATCGGCCGTCTCGGATCGCATCAGCCCGCGTACCAAAAGGCCGGCGCTGGTGAGCAACAACATGGATATTGCGACTTGGCCCGCAACCAGGACGCCACGCAGCCGCGCTCGACCCACGCGACAACCGAAGGATGTGGCCTCGTCTTTCAGGGCGGTGGTCAGGTCTTGCCGGGCGAACTGCATCGCGGGCGAAAGCCCAAATACAATTCCAGTTACGAGCGACAGGCCCAGGGCATAAGCCAGCACCCTGGCGTCCGGATTCAGGTTCAAACTGAAGACGAATGCGTCGCCGAGCATGCGCATGAGCATTTGCTGGATCGCGACCCAGAGCAGTTTGCTGGCCAGCATCGCAAGAGCGATGCCCGCCATGCCGCCCGCCAGCGAAAGCAGCATGCTCTCCGTCAGCAGATGGCGGATCACGCGGCTACGGCTCGCTCCAAGCGCCATGCGCACGCTGATCTCTCTTTGGCGCGCTGCCCCGCGAGCCAACATCATGTTGGCTACGTTTGCGCATGCCGCCAGCAGCACCATTCCGACGATCAACATTAAGGTGGCCACTCCGGCCTGAAATCGAACGTCGTCTGTGTTTCCGAAAAATGCCGTCCGCTGCAACGTGACCGACAGCGTGGGATCGCGCGGATTGTAAGTGGTGGAGAACTGATGGATCAGTGTGTCTGTTTCTCCTTGCGCTTCATTCAGCCCGGCCGCAGGTCTCAAGCGCGCGAGAATTTGAAATCTGTAGTCCGCAGGCTGATTGCGCCAATTCTGACCCGGGACCAGTTGTGTCTGCATCGAAATGGGAGCCCAGAAATCCGGAACCACGGGAAGCAACGCAGTCCCTGTAAACTGCTGTGGAACAACTCCCACAACGGTGAACGCCGTTCCGTTGATCCTTACGATGTGCCCGACAATCTGCCTGTCTCCCTGGAAGCCTCGCTGCCAAAAGGCATAACTCAGCACAATAACGGGATTTGCTCCAGACGGCCCATCTTCGTTCGGACCAAACGTTCGACCGATTGCCGCGTTGACTCCGAGCGCGCCAAAGTAATTCCCTGAAACGATTTGCCCGCGCATGGTTCTTAAAGTGTTCGCGCCCTGCTGGTTGCTTTCCGATATCGATGCCAGCACACGCAGCGGCCCACTCGCCGCCACAAGGTTTGCAAAGACGTCTTGATGATCGCGGCAATACACATACTCAGGATAGGAAAATTCGTATTGCAGATCGCCGAGATAGCCGCTTTTGAGCCATCGCTCCAGGCGCACCACCCTCTTCGCGTCCGTGACCGGAAGGGGTTTGAGAGCGACGGCATCGTAAGCACTGAAGATCGTCGTATTCACGCCAATACCCAGCGCCAGCGTGATCACCGCAACCAACGTGAAGCCAGGGCTTCGTGCAAGCGCGCGGCAGGCATGCTTCAGATCCTGGCTTGTCTGTTCGAGCCATAGGACAGAACGTTCGTCGCGATGCGCTTGCTTTACTTGTTCGATGCCGCTAAAGGCCTGGCGCGCGGCGATCTGCGCTTCATCGGGAGTCATGCCGCGACGTTGAAGCTCATCTTCGAGCAAAGCAAGATGCGAAGCGATTTCCCGGGTAAGGTCCTGCTCCGCGCGATCGTTTCGCAAAATTGTGAAAAGCTTTGCAATCGTTCGTCTCCAACGCTTCACGGCTATCGCTCCTCCATCAGCAGTTTTTCGACCAGCGCCGTAATCTTCCGCCTATGGTTCGCGTCGGCGTTCAGCACGCTTCACTAGACGTCCAAGTGAACCCATCGGCTTAGCGTGCCGTATCTGCACTTGAATGTCAAGTGAAAATGACCTGTTGTCTGTTTCATCTTGCAGTGCGGACGTGTCGTGCAAATGCAACAACGGCCTGCGAACCGAAGTTCGCAGGCCGCTGCCGGTGGACTGTTGGGATTGGACTGGAGGCCTTCGCGCATTCGCGAGTGCCAGAGCCGTTGGCGGCAAACCTCCGCCGGGGTCTTATCTGGGGGCTGGGGCGCAAGGGCCTCAGGCCTCAGTCACCTCACGTATGAAACAACTAGAACATTCAATCTGCATTCGCTGGATCAACCTCCTTTCCCGTGTACCGTTACGCTAAATCGGCGGGCGCGAGGAGTCAAGAGGTAGACGCTATCGCTCGGCGGGAGCAGATTGGGCTTCGAGGGCGGCGCGATCCCAGTGGGCGCAATTTGCGGCCGCTTCATACGTGCTCTGAAGGAACTGAAGCAGCATGGCATCGGGATCGGCCGACTGACGCACCACGTCATAAGGCAGCACAAACTCGCCCATCGCGGAATTGAACGAAGCCTCTGCGGGCCCAATGGGATAGTCCCGGTACCCGGGCGGTTCAGGATAAGCGTAGCTGTAAAAGAACGGCTCGATGCCCGGAGCGCCAGGCCAGAATCCGCAACTGCTGACCTCGTGCGAATAGGCATCGCGCGTGACCCGATCGGGCAAGCCGGGCATGCTGGGGTGCTCCGGCGCGGTGCGGCCGGAAAACCGCGTGCAGGCCATATCGAGCGCTCCCCAGAAGAGGTGAATCGGGCTCACCTTGCCGATGAAACGCCCGCGAAAGACCCTGAACACGCGCTCAGTCTGCAGCAGAATTTGCCAGAAGCGGTGCACGAATTCCGGGTTGTAGGATTTGTGGACCTCGTCCTGATCGAATGGGATGGGGTTCTCGACTTCGGCCGGCATATGCCAGATGCTGACCGGTGCGCCAAGACTGTCGAACGCGTCCATGACCTGCCGGTAGAAGGCTGCCACCGTCATGGGCCGGAGGGGAATGATGCTTTGTCCGCCGTCGGCGGATTCGACCAGGAGGCGGTGTTGGATGAAGTCGAAGTCGATCTGCAAAATGCGGGTGCCGCGCGCCATGGGCGAAGTGGTGAGGCCGCGAACGGTCGGGTAGAGGGTGACATTCCAGCAATGGTTGATGTGCGGCGTGAGCGTGAGGCGGATCTTGCCCACGATCTGCATCCAGAGTTGCAGGGTGATGCAGGTATCTGACCACGCGCTCTGGGGAAGAGGCGGCCACACGGAAAGTACCGAGGCGGCCTGGTCGATCTTGTTCGTCTGCGTAACTTCTGACGGTGCCATCATCGCCTCCAATGTACTTTTCTGCTCCGGTTCTCTTCCCGCTATGGGGAGGTCAAATCAGCAGCGGAATTCACGGCTTCGCCGCCTGCTGTTTCTCGGCTTCCGTAATCAGCTTTTGGAACTCTTCGACGGCAGGGACATCGTGAGAGCGCAGCGCATCTTTCGCGGAGTAGCGCCAAACCGGGGGAGAGTCGAGAGGATTGTCCCGTCCGCCGCGATACACCACAAACATGTCCTGGGTCGGCCCAATCTCTTCCTGCGGGCGCGGACCTTGAGACGGCCATGATGGATTGGAGGGATCACCCGCAATGGTGGGGCCGGGGTTTTGAGCGCCAATCCGGCCGCCTGAATCGGTAGGCTGCATAATGACCGGGCGGTTATTGACCGGAACACCGCCGATGGTCGTTTGTGCGATTTTGCCGTTGCCTTTGCGCACTGTAATGATGAGATCGGCGTCCGTCCCATTCGGGACGAGACTGAAGCGGCCCCAACTCATTAACGCCTTCTCCACGTCATCCCGGGCGGTGGGGTTGGCGAGGGGAGCCTCGGCGACGATTCCGGCGCCGGGATCAACCACAACCAGCACAGTCCGCGCCTGAAGAATATCGGCCGGGAGCAAAACTTTTTTCTTGTCTTTGCCGGAAGCAACCAGGCAGGACGCGAGCAATAGGGAAACTGCGAGACTTTTGCGGTACGGCATAAGGCACCACCTCGCTGTCGGAACGAGTCTAGTCCGCCGGGTGATTGTCGTGCAAAAAGGAAACCGCACTCTAGAGGGGACCTGACCTAGGGACTTAGACTCCTCAGGCAGAGATCCGTTCTTTCAAAACGACCTCGACGATCGCGCCCACATCTTTTCCGATCGAGCGCCGAATCTCGGATTTGACCGGCAGCTTGTGGGTGCCATCTCCCATGGCCATGAATGAGCTTTGGAACGGCACTCCGTCGATAGTGCCTCGCACCTTGACCAGGCCGCGGGTGCCGAAGAATTCGACGGACGCGGGCCAGACCACGTACGTCCAACCGCCTTTGCTGGGACTCTTCTGTAACTTGGCGCTGAAACGCTTGTTCAACATTGCGCAAAACTCTCCGCGAGTCCGCTGGCCACGCGCAGGATTTAGGCGAAAGCCAGATTCAGGTTGTCGATGGCTTCGTCGATCTCCGCGGTGCTTTTGTAGCCGACAGTCACGCAGTCGACGCCCGCATTCTTGAAGGCGAAGCGCATGGCGCGCTGGCGATCCTCGTGGTTGAAAACGCCCTCACCGATGAGTTTCATGCTGATAACGCCCATGCCCTCCTGCTTCGCCTGCTTTACATGCGCGACCACTTCGTTCACGTCGCCAATCTCGCCGCTGTCGTGATGCGGGGAATCCATGCGAACACCCTTGTGATTCATGCGGACCATGGCAACCTGGAGCCATTGGTTGCCCGGGACCTTGCGCAGCGCGGGCAGGCCATGGACAGAGGCGCCGTGGCTGCGAATGGTTTTCTTCGACTCGGCTTCAAGGATCGCGTCCTGCCAGTGGGCGGTATCGGTGGGCCAGGTGGGCGTGTGCTGCCAATGAAGAAGCATGATGTCGAAATATTCGGTGTTGCAGTTGCGACGCAACTCGTCCAGTTTTTGGCCGGGAGTCGCATCGGTGTCCGTGGTGACTTTGGACATGAGTTGATAGCTCTCGCGCGGCAGACCCTTGAGGGCCACGCCCAGCATCTGCTGAGACTGGCCGTAGGATTCAGATGTCTCGAAGAAGCGGATGCCGCGATCGTAGGCGTGGCGGACCAGGCGCGTAAATCCTTCCTGGCCGAGCTCCTGCTGCACCTGGCCGCTAAAGCTCCCGGTGCCAAAAGCAAGGCGCGTGACTTTCACGTTGGCACGTCCGAGAGGGACCCAGGCTGTGGCCGCATCGGGCTCGGCGGTGAGGTTAAGATTCCCGACGCCGGCGACCGCGCCGGCGACAATTCCGGCTTTCAGCAAATCCCGTCTGGAGAGGGGAGACATTTTGACCTCCGTGATTGGCCGGGGAGCGGGCCATTTGCGGGAATGGTAGCACAAAGCGGGGGGTGGCCGGACCCCACAGACGCGACGGCGCCTGACACCCCATCAGGATCGCTGGACGACTTCCCGGCGGATTTCTGCTCGAACAGGGTTCGCCCTCCAGCCCGAATCAACTCAATTACCGCCAAACGCAAAGATTGAGTTGCAGATGACAAGTCGATTGTGTCCCAATGGTGATGCCGCGCACATTAGAAACAGCTTCTCGACGCGTAGCATTTCCGGCGGTGCTGTTTACCTGTCGCGAAAAGTCGGGCCCATTTCAAAACAAAGCATTCCGGGCATAGCGTCCCGTTGATTTTGCAAAGTTTAGAAACGGGGTGGCAGAATGAAGCCATTCGATCGCTGGTTCAGAAAAGAAGAGTCGACAGTGCCCCGCCGATCTGAACGGCGATCCGCGCCGGGCCTATCTGCCTATTACTCCATCGGCCCAACTCCGAAACAGGACCAGATTCGGAACATCAGTTCCACAGGCGTTTATTTGCTGACGGACGAACGCTGGCCTCCCGGCACTGTCGTTTCTCTCACCTTGCAGAAAACTGGACCGCTGGAGGAAAGTTCAGAGCGCCGGATCACGCTGCCGGCCAAAGCAGTTCGATGCGACCACGATGGGGTGGGACTATCGTTTCTACTGCCCACTGAGCTGGATCGGCAACTTTGGGAGAGCTTGCTGGACTGCTCGCCACAAGAGGTCGAGCCGGATGATGTGGTCCGGGAGTTCCGGCTGGCAGAAGCCATCGCATTCGTCACTCGCATCTGCCCGGGGGCGGCGGAAAAAGTGAGGTCCGTGCTTTTCGGCGGCATCAGCAATATCAGAGCTCTAAGTGCGGTGGAAATTCTGCTCAAAGCGGAAGAGATGCTCGCCGCGTTTCCGAATACCGAAGGGATGCGCGCGCAGCCGCGGCTTGTTGTGCGCATATTGGAAGACGGTTCCTGGGCTGCCGACGAATGGATCCAGCACATGTGGTCGGGCCTCTTGGCCACGTCCTGCACCCTGGACGGGAGCGACGATTCAAGTCTGCCCCTGATTGAAGTGTTCAGCCAACTCACTGCAACCCATGTGCACGTGCTGGCCGCAGGATGCAGCAAAGCTGAGAAGAGGCAGTCGGAAGACGGATCGGTTTCCTCGCTGCCATTGGTCTGCACGAGAGAAGAAATCATCAAGACGACGGGATGGCACGATCTGACCCGGATCGAGCGCGACCTGGAACACATGACCGAACTGGGATTGCTGGAACGAAGTTTCAAGACCACAAACTTCCTGGCGTTGAACGAGGCCAATATCACTCCCTCGCCGATGGCACTTCAGCTTTACGCACGATGCAACGGGCACCGAGGGACGACGCGGGACTTCTATGACGTGGCTAACAAGGCCTGCATACCTGCCGTGAGCGAGCACTGAAACTTGACGGTAAACAATGGCGCTGAGCCAGGGGTCTGACCCGGAACGGTGACTCATCGGTGCTGCGTTGTAATTCTCTTCCCTGCCTGCTTCTTGCTTCTACCAGCTGTGCAACCATTCTTCATCGCGGCCGATGCGGACCGGGGTGTTGAAGAGTTCGCTGAGGCGGGGCACTGTGAGCAGTTGCTCGCGAGGGCCGTCGGCGACGATGCGCCCGGCGCTCATCAGAATCACGCGCTCAATTTCCGGAAGGATGTCGCCAAGATGATGGGTGACGAGGACGAGGCCGGTGCCTTCAGCGGCAAGGCGGCGCAGCGTATCGCGCAATTCGCGCTGGGCAGCGAGGTCGAGGGCGTTGGAAGGTTCGTCGAGCAGAAGCTGGCGGGGCCGATGAACCAGGGCCCGTGCGATCAGAATACGGCGTTTCTCGCCGGCCGACATTTCGCCGACTAGCTGTGCGGCCAGGTGAGCGGCTTCTATGCGTTCAAGGGCTTCGCGCGCCCGTTCGCGCATCTCGGGCGTGACATGAAGATTGGGCCAGAGCGTCGAAGCCGAAAAGAATCCGGCAATTACCGCGTCGAGGCCCGTAGTGACGGCGGTGCGTTCACCGGGCATGTCAGTGCCCAGGAGGCCTGCACCGACCACGCCGAAGTGACGGCGCAGTTGGCTCAGGTCCCAACGGTCACGGCCGAAGATGCGGATGCTCATCCCGGGCATGACGATCGGATAAATCTGGCATGTCATGGCAAGGATGAGCGTGGATTTGCCGCAGCCGTTGGGCCCGAGAATGGCTACGTGCTCGCCGGCGCGGATGGTGAGGTCGATGTCATGAAGCACGACGCGCTCTCCGCGAGCCACGTTGACCTGGCGAAGGGCGAGAAATTCCGTTGTTTCGATTTCTGGTGGCCTCGGCTCACCGGAATGGTTTTCGTTCATTAGTCTGTCCGCAGGTTCCACTCTATCCGACTAGAGCACTTTCGGAATTGGTGTAGTCCGGAACCACGCACTCAAATGGCTTTTTACTCAAGAAAAAGCCGCCTTTCTCGGCGCTAAAAAAGTCTGCTTGTATTCCGAAAAGGCTCTGAAACGGGAAGACGCGAATGCACAGACGGCCGTCTCCGGATCGAGTCTCAGGGAGCTGAATTTATTGTTCCAGTTGTGAATGGTCATGTTCCCGGCTCGCATTCAGACGCGGAGAGTTCATTCGGCATCGGCCACGCGGCGACGTTGGATCTTTTTCTGGTACATCAACTGATCTGCGCGATGAACCAGCTCTTCTATCGTTTCGTCGGGCTGAGCCATGGAAGCACCGATCGAGATAGCAACGGAGACTCGACGCCCATCGCCGACCGGTATGGCGGTGCGGGAGACAATCGCGGTACAGCGGTCTGCAAGGCCGTGCAAGGTCTCGATCGTGACTCCTCGGACAATCGCGACGAATTCGTCTCCTCCCCAACGGCCCACGGCGTCGGCAGGACGTAGAGAGGACGCCAGCGTTCGAGCAGCCTGCTGCAGTACGCGATCGCCGCAGAGGTGGCCGTAGGAGTCATTGACCTTCTTGAACTGATCAAAATCGATGACCAGGATGCCGAAAGGGTTCTTGTGTACCCGGAATTCGTTGAGGGTTGTTTGCAGAGCCATCTCCATGAAGCGGCGATTGGGGAGCTGCGTGAGGTGGTCGAGAAACGCCATCCGCCGCATGGCCTCAGTCCTGCGCCGCGCGTCATTCTGGGCGGTATCATCACTGAAGATTTCGATGGCACCCGTGATGAGACCATTGGCGTCGCGAATGGGTTGGACCCGCACCGACACGGGAACCCGACGGCCCATTTTGTGGCGCAGGAAGACTTTGGCTTCGCGCGGGCTGCCATCTTCAATGCAAGCCGACAGCGGGCAGCCTTCATGGCAGAGCCGGTTTCCGTCGTAGTCGAGATGACAAAGAATTTCATCCTGGCATAGGCGCCCGATGACCTCTTCGGCCTTATAACCGGTGAGACGATAGGCGCCTTCGTTCCAATAAAGAATCCGCCGGTCCCGGTCGACGAAGTACACGCCGTCACTCATGTGGTCTAGCAGGTCTTTATAGAACCCTGGGTCGGAGGGAATCATACGGAATTGGATGCGTCCCGGCGGCCATGCGGGTGGCGAGCCGCATTTTGTTGAGACGATAAGTTCAGTCATTT
The DNA here is from genome assembly GCA_963800145.1 of uncultured Acidobacteriaceae bacterium. Lineage (GTDB taxonomy): Bacteria > Acidobacteriota > Terriglobia > Terriglobales > Acidobacteriaceae > Telmatobacter. The sequence goes on from CAWCZX010000005.1 coordinate 46,498, forward strand.
TGGGTATCTTCGCCATCGCACGGGGCCGAACCAATGGCAATGAAAACCGGAATTACCAAAACGACCGTGTCGGGAACAGCGCGGCGCTGAACTGAAGAATCTGGGGTGCCGTTTTTCAAGGATTCGGGTCCTTACCTGCTAGATTTAGATGAGTTAAATCCATGACCCCAGCGATGTAGACCCCTCGCCGGGTACCCCGAGAGTCAATGAGCGAGATTTCATCATTTGTCATTCCCAAGGGCTTCCGCTTTGGTGCGACCACGGCAGGGCTGAAACAAAGTGGGCGCACCGATTTCGCGTTGATTGTGGCCGACAGTCCGGCCAGCGCCGCGGCTGCTTTTACCGCCAATCGCGTCATTGCCGCTCCGCTCATAGTGGACAAGGAGCATCTGCGCGCCACCGGTGGAAGGGTGCGCGTGGTTGCAATCAATGCGGGAAACGCAAATTGCGCCGCCGGCAAGGCCGGGCTGGATGCGGCGCAGGCCACTTGTGCAGCGGCTGCAAAGACATTTGGCTGCACCCCGGCAGAGGTCTTCGCTTCTTCGACGGGAATCATCGGGGTGCCGTTGCCGGCGGAGAAGCTGATTGCAGTGATGCCGGAACTTGCTGCGAAACTGGGGACTGAAGCCGCTCATTTCCAACAGGTGGCGCAGGCGATCATGACCACCGACAAGGTGGAAAAGACGGCATTTCTGCACTTCGAGATCGAAGATGATGACGGGCGCAACAAAGAAGTCCGCGTCGCCGCCGTAGCGAAGGGCTCAGGGATGATTCACCCCCAACTCGTGCCCCACGCGACGATGCTGGTCTACATCATGACCGACGCGGCCATCGAGCCTTCGATGCTAAACCGGTATTTGCAAGAGGCAAGCGAGATCAGCTTCAACCGGATTTCGGTGGACGGGGACACGTCGACGAATGATACCGTGCTGTTGCTCGCCTCAGGTGCAAGCGGGGTGGACCTGGGTACCAGTTACTATCTGCCTTTTGCCGAGGCCCTGAAGCAAGTATGCAAGTCGCTGGCGCGGCAGATCGTAGCCGATGGCGAGGGCATTACGCACGTAGTGGAGTTGCGCATCGAGGGAGCGGCCGATGATGCAGACGCATTGAGGGCGGCAAAAGCGATTGCGCATTCGCCGCTGGTAAAGACGGCGTGGGCTGGCTGCGATCCCAACTGGGGACGCCTGATGGCAGCGATTGGCTACTCCGGCGCGGCGATTGACCCGGAGCGGATCGATATCTGGTTTGGCAATTTGCGTATTTGCCGCGACGGTGGGCGCGCCGCCGAGTTCGATGAAGCTGCGGCCCATGCTTACCTGCAGCAGCGGGAATTCTCAATCAGAATTCAGCTCAACCAGGGAACAGGTTCGTGCGTATTCTGGACTACCGACCTGACACACGAGTACATCCATATCAATGCGGACTACTCGACGTAAACGAGAAGTTTAATTCGCACGCCAGTTCGGACGGCTGCCTTTGCAGGCAGCGCAGAACGACAGACGAAATAGCTGACGCGAACGCGGTGCTCGATCTTTGCGTCCTACTACAATCGGAATGCAGGTGAGGCCAGTGATGATGACCGCTAGGGATACAAGGCAAAAACCCGCCGAACCTACAAATGCCCCCGGGGGCCAGAATGGCTTCTCGCTGATTTCGAGCGGGAAGCTGATTGAACTTTATGCCGCGATGGTAAAAAGCCGAATGGTTGCGGAGCGTGCCGGACTCTTGAAGCAGAAGGGCGTTCTAGCAAGCGACCTGGATGGCAGCCTGGGGCGCGAAGCTGCCGTTGCTGGAGTCGGTGTGGACTTGTTGGCGGAAGATACGCTCAGCCCTTCCCGATGCGACCTGGTTTCGACGGTGATCAAGGGGATGGCACTTGACAGGATATTCTTGGGCCTGGCGAGCCAGGGAAACGGACGAGCGCATCTGCCGGCAAGACTTCGATCCGATGCAAAGGCGAACGGGACTGAGCCGGACTTGGATCTCGATGCTCGACTCGACGCCGCATGCCGCGCCGCCACTGCCCACAAGGCAGCCAATAATTGCAGAATTGTCGTGGTCTCTTGCGGGGATGGGGCCACCTCGATCGGATCCTGGCGCGAGGCGCTTACCAATGCAGGACTCCACGAGCTGCCTATCGTTTTCGTCTGGCACAACGATGCCGGAGATGCGCGAGAGAGCCTGATGGGGCAAAACGACTTCAGAGAGGCAGCGTCGAGGACAACAGATCGAAGCGTGCCGGCAATCACGGTAGATGGCGGCGACGCCGTGGCTGTCTACCGGGTGGCGAGCGAGTCCATAGACCGTGCCCGCAGGCTCCGCGGACCGACGGTCATCGAGTGCAGGCGCCGGGGAAGCAATGAGTGGGCCAAGACGGCGAAGGGCAGGAAAAATGAGGGCAACGACCCCATCGATGCCATGGAAACCTATCTTATCGGTAAGGGACTGTTCAACCCGGGAATGAGGCGGAACATCGCCATGGCATTCAACCGGGAATTGGACCTAGCTACCAGATTCTTGGACCGTTAGTCCAAACCATAGCCCAAGGTCTTATCCGATCCGCATCCAAGTAAGGAAGAGAGCCCTGTGCGTTAAAGGGCTGAAAATCCGAATGATAAAGTGAGGACTATGAAGGCGACCATATGGTGGTCCTTGACTCCTGCCGCGCGGTTCGCAATTTCGTTGGCAGGAATCCTGTTTGTGACCGCAACGCCCATCGCGGCCGAAATGCCCGGAGGGCCGCAAGGCGGGGAGGCGAGAGACGACACCAGCCGGCCCCAGCCCGTTTGCCAGCCGTCGTTGATGGATTCGCCCTACATTCCGGTCGATAGCTGGATCTATCCGGCTGTGCTGCGGCTTTATTCGCTGGGGTTCATCGACACTGTGTTTATTGGTATGCGTCCGTGGACACGAGCCAGCGTGAGCCACATGCTTGAGCAGGCGGGCGCGCGCATCGACGATGCAGACCCGGGACCCGCGACCGACGAGGCACAAGGAATTTATGAGTCCCTGAACGAAGAACTCACAGAGGACACGCAGGGACCGTGCGGGCCGCACCAGGGTACCGTCCGGTTGGAATCGGTCTACTCGGTCGCGCGTGCAATCAGCGGCACGCCTTTGCAGGACAGCTACCATCTTGGACAAACGATTGTGAATGACTACGGCCGCCCGTACCAGAATGGTTTCAATAATTACACCGGCGCGAACGGTTATGCGGGAGCGGGCAGATTCCTGATTTATGCGCGCGGCGAGTTTCAAGGTGCTCCCTCGGCGGCCGGCTATTCTCCCGCGCTGGCTGCGGAGCTTGCGGCGATCGACGGCACGACCTACTATTTCAACTCCACCATACCGATCCCCCTGAACGAGCTGGCCACGATTCCTGCTGGACCCATTGCCACTGCCGCCAGGGGACGGGTGATTGAAGCCTATGTGTCGGGCCATTTTCTGAACCACGAGATCTCGTTCGGCAAGCAAGACGCCTGGTTGGGGCCTGGAATGGGTGCGAGCATGGCCTACTCCAACAATGCCGAAAACATCTACTCATTCCGCATCAACCGCATCGAACCGCTGCACATTCCTGGCCTTTCGTACTTGACTGGTCCATTCCGGTACGACTTTCTGATCGGACCTCTGACGGGCCACGCCTATCCGATCAACCCTTGGATACACGTTGAGAAGATCGGCTTTCGGCCGACCGAGAACCTGGAATTCGGATTTGAGCGCAGCGTGATCTGGGGCGGCTGGGACCACGAGCCTGTTACGCTGCACACATTCTTGAAGAGCTTTTTCAGCTTTTCGTCGCCGAGTGAAGCTGTCAAGCTTTCACGCGATGACCCCGGCGCCCGTTTTGGCGCGTTCGACTTCTCCTACAGGCTTCCCTTCGTCCGAAAATGGCTGACGCTCTATTCCGATTCGGAAGTGCATGACGACGTATCTCCGATCGATGCGCCGCGACGCGCTGCGGTTCGGCCTGGCTTGTATCTTTCGCATGTGCCCGGCGTGCCCAAACTGGATGTGCGCGTAGAGGGAGTCAATACGGATCCGCCGAAATCGACCAGCATACATGGGCAGTTCATGTACTACGAAACGATCCAGAGACAGGGATACACGAACAATGGCCTCCTCATTGGGGACTGGATGGGACGAGAGGCCAAAGGCGGGCAGGCTTGGCTTACCTATCACCTGAGCGGGAATGAGTGGCTCCAATTGAGCGTGCGCAATCAAAAGGTGGCGAAGGACTTTGTTCCCGGCGGCACGACGCTGAACGACGTCAACTTCCAGGTGGTCAAGCGCATCGCTAAGGAGTTCGAGATCAATGGCAACTTCACCTTCGAGCAATGGAAGGCGCCCATCTACCCGACAGGCGTGCCGGTCTATCCAGCCAGCTTGAACACCGTGACGAACACGACGATCCAGCTGACGTGGTTTCCGAACCGAAGGACGAGTTTCTAGGTATGGTTGCGGCAGCCTGAACAGCCTTCGGAAAACTCGGCTATTTGAAAGGGCACGGCTTTAATCGCCGCCGTGGGTTTTTTCTTCGTAGCGACTTTTTTTAGCATCCTGCGAAGTCGTGCCTTTCAAAACATGAAGACGGATCAGCGCGCGCGCGGATGCGTACGGTCATAGACCTGGGTTAGCTGCGTGGTCGTGAGCTGGGTATAGCGTTGCGTTGTGGAAAGGCGCTCGTGGCCGAGCAGCTCCTGTATCGCGCGCAGATCGGCTCCTTCTTCCAGCAAATGAGTACCGAAGGCGTGGCGCAGGGTGTGCGGATGCACGTCAGACGACAGGCCGCCGCGAATGGCAATGCGCTTGACGATGCGGCCCACACTGCGGGTGGTCAGCCGCGCCTGTCCGCCGGGTTTATCGAGTCCGCGCAATTGCAGATTGAGGAACAGCGCCGGAGTGACTGGGCCCTGGCCATTTGCGGCTGCAACAAGCAGCGCAGAGCGCTCGGCAAGGTAAAGGCGCAGAGCCATTGCCGCAGCGTCGCCAAGAGGCACATAGCGCTCCTTCTGGCCCTTACCGCGCACCAGGATGGCTTCATTAGCCCAGTGGATGTCGTCGAGATTAAGGCCTGTGAGCTCCGCATTACGAATGCCACAACCGTAGAGCAGCTCCATGATGGCTTTGTCGCGCGCGGGCCAGCTTGCCGCATCTTCTTTTACGGTGTCCACCATGCGGTTCATCTGCTCGATGGAGGGCACACGCGGGAGATGCTTGGGCAGGCGCGGAGTCGAGACAAGCGATGCGACATTCTGCTCGACGCGGCCGGTGCGCGCCAGCCACTTGAACCAACTGCGTAGAGCGGCGAGCGCCCGGGCGGCAGAAGCCTTTGCGAGATTGCGCTCATAGAGAGTGCCGAGATAGGCGCGAATGTGGGTGTGCTCAATGGCGTCGACTCGTTGCTTTCCATTTCTCCCTTCGATATAGGTTGTGAATCCGCGCAACTCGCGGGCGTAGGCGCGCAAGGTGTGCACAGAAGCACCGCGCTCGTTGGCAAGCATGCGCAGAAACTCGGCTACAAGCGGGTCAAGTGCGGAAATTTTGGGTTCGGCAGAAGTCGCACTCATTGCTTGTCCTCATTTGTTTTTGAGCGAGGGGACACGAGCTGTGGCCCGTGCTTCGGTTTCTTTTCCGCATGACCATTGCGACGATCGAGATCAGCTCCCCGCGAACCTGTGGCTTGCGCCAATGATGGAGAGCCTCCGCTTTGCGCTGTATTCTTCGGACCGTCCTCTAGCGCGGGCCGTGCGGTTGCGCGCGGATGATGCTGGCGGTGCACCGCTTTAAGTCGGCCGAGAGCCAGGTAGGTGTAAATCTGCGTAGTGGAAATGTCGGCGTGACCGAGAAGAAGCTGCACGCTGCGCAGATCGGCACCATGCTCCACCATGTGCGTGGCGCAACTGTGACGCAGGCGGTGCGGACTGGCGGCGCGATTTGCCGCTTTGACAAGATGCCAGATCCATTGCCGGGTCAACGGCATTCCGCGCAGGGAGAGGAAGAGGCGCGCTGGGTTTGACTGTGAAGAATCGGGCCGCGGCGAGCTGGACTTGCGTGCGGTACCGATCCTCGCAAGATGGGGACGACCTTCGCGCAGGTACGCTTCCAATGCTGAGAGGGCCGTGCGGCCGAGAGGGACGATGCGCTCTTTGTCGCCCTTGCCTCTCACCTGGACGCGTCCGGCATCGAGCGCCAGGTCACCGGTGGAGAGCGAAGCAACTTCGGAGACGCGAAGGCCACCCGCGTAAAGCAGCTCGAGAATCGCACTGTCGCGCAAAGCCGTCGCCCGCGCCTGGGGATGCGAGGCAGCCAGCGCTGCACGCTCGAGCATTTCAGTCACTTCAGGTTCGGCAAGCGATTTGGGCAACACCTTCCACGATTTAGGTGATTCAATGTTGACGGTGGGATCGTGGTGGATGCGGCGATCGAGAAGCAGCCACTTGTAAAAGCCGCGAAGGCAGCTTAATTTGCGGGCCGAAGAGCGCGACTGAATGCTGTGCGTGCGCAGATGCTCAAGAAAAGCCGCAACGTCCTGCTGCGTCGCCGTCAACAGAACGCCATGCCGTGTCTCAATGAACTCGGCGAACGTGTTGAGATCGCTGAGATACGCCTGGCAGGTGAGCGGGCGTAGCCCTTTCTCCACGCGCAAATAGGCCTGGTAGTCCTTCAAAATCGGCAGATTTCCTTGAACATCCACACATTCGATTATCCGCGCCCTGCGAGTTGCGCTGCCGGATGGGGAGAGGTTACCGAACCACGTTCATCAAGGAATCAAATGCGGCAACAACATGGAGCTTGAAATTATCTCCGGCAAAATTGTGCATCTCCACGATGCGGGCTTCTTCCTCTATGGTTGGGCGAGAAGCGCCTTAATCCTGTTCTCCATTGCGGGCAGATCTGCTTCGCCCTGAAGACGGGCGGAGACCTGGCCGTTGCGGTCGATGAGGAATGTGATAGGAAGGCCGAGAACTCCGCCGTACCGGGTTCCCAGCTGTGCATCGCCCATGATGATGGGGTAATCGGGCTTCAACTTGCGGACGATTGCGCGGACGGCGATCGGGGTATCGTCCATTGATACAGCAATGATTTGCAGGCCGTCAGGGCCATACTCCTTTTGCCACTCGGCGAATCGGGGCAGTTCCAGCCGGCACGGAACGCACCAGGTGGCCCAGAAGTTGAGCAGGATCACTTTGCCCCGGTAGTCTCGGAGGTTCACGCGATTGCCGTTCAAGTCATTGCGAATGAAAGAAGGCGCTGGCTTGTGGAGAAGAGAAAGAGGCGCCGGCGCGGCGTGGAGCGAGGCAGCAATTAAGACTAAGAAAAGCAATCTCATTTTTCGAGCAGGTCGTGCGTTACGGTTAGAAAAAGCTCGAGGGTTCTCTTCCGGAACTGGGGCCCAAGGGAGCTTGTCTGCGCCGCCCTCCATGGCCGCGCGCCTACTCGCCCTGTTCAACCCGATACCCCTTGTAGAGCCAATCGTCGCCAAAGTTGTTCGCAAGATAGAGAACCTTGACGTTGGTGAATCCCATCTCATGCAATCTCTTGTAAGCAGGTCCCACGTTAGGACAGCGATTCCACGGGCAGCAGCCGCAGTAGAGAACGATAAACCTGCTCTTCGGAACCTTGGCGACGATGCTCTCCAACAATTTCAATCCGTCGGACTGAGAACCAGGGCCGGCAAAAAATGAGCCTGGGATGTGCGCCTGGCTATACATGACATGGGAGCCCACCTGCAGCACCAGGGGCCGGTCGGTTCCACCTGTTTGCAGCATGCGGTTCAGGGCGTCGGGCTGAATAAGTTGGGACTGCGGAATCGAAAATGCACTTGCCGGCGAGACCGCACCGCCTGAAAACTGAGCGTCGCATGGCAGCACAGCAAAAGTAAATGCGAAGAAAGCAAGCAATGCCAAGAGAACTGTTCGCCCCACTCTTTCAAGCTCCATGCAAATATCTCCGTTGGAATGATGATCTCATCCCAACGGAGGTATAGCAGTGTAGAGCGGTCGGATGCAAACGATGCTGGGGCCCAGGAGTTATTGCCAGCGATAGACAGTCAGGTTGTCCATGTACACGGTGGATGACCCGCTTCCGCTGAGTCCATCTACCTGGAAGTTCGTCAACAGAACCGGGCTCCATCCAAGTGCAAAGGCTGAAGGAACGGTGATCCAAATCGGGCTCTGAACATTATCGATCCATATCGTCTTGTAGGTCACATTGCCGGAATTGTCGCGAGAGTACATCATCTGAACATGGTGCCAGGTGTACGTAGACCAATTACGCGGATTGCAAGGTGCATAGGAATGCCGCCACTGATCACTAGGTTTCGACGGTGATCCTGCATTGACGGTGTAGTCCCACGTATTCGAGAAGCCGTCGCACTGGACGCCGTAAATCACGGTCTGCCCATTTGGCATGGTCTGATTCATGTCCATCTCGATATTGGCGATGTCACTGGATCCAGCAATGTAAATCCACGCGTCGTAAAGAAAGTTGTCGGCAAAGGCATCCGCACCGAAAGAAACAAAGTACCGTTCGCCACTGTAGTTGGAGTAGTGGCTCACAAATTCACGTCCGGCGCCACTTGCGGCCGGGGCGCCGATAATTTGCGTGGTACCCCAAGCCTGCCCGGCGCCGCTGGCGTTGTCGCTGACTGCCTCCCAGTTGGTGAGCGACTGAATTCTGCCGACCACGGCTGAAGCCAGGGGAACGGCAGCCGTGGCTGGTGGAACCACGTTCACCGCGACATCGGTCACGCACACGGCACCTTGCGCGCCCCAGGACTTGAAATGTATGGTATGCGCGCCGTTGCCGACGCCGACCTGGGCATTTAGTTGCGCTCCCGCAACGATGGCCGTGTTGCTGCTATTGTCGAGCGACCATCCCATGGCGGTGATCGACTGAGATGAGCAGGGCGTGGCGGTGGCTGAAATCCCGAAGGGCGAGGCTACCATCGCTCCGCTGGCGGGACTGATGACATTGACGTTAGCTAGAGCGGGCATGGCGCACAGAAGGATTGCCAGGGTGGAAGAGTGAGAAACTTTCATGAAGATGGCCTTTACGCGAGATTCCGAGCACACGCATTCGACGTGCAAGATCCAACTTGCTCCGAAAGGCTGGGCACACAAGTCGCAGGCGCGACATTGGGAGCAGTCTCGTAAAAGATCTATTCGATTCGCAACTCAGTGTTGCCTTGAACGTAGAACAATACCTCTAAAGCGTCAAGGCAAAATGCAACTGAATGGTTACCGAAGAATAAGAATTTCTCGAATATCGATGCTCAATCGAAATCAGCACAATGCCGGCAATTCTTTTCGTGTTTTCTCACCGCGCCGGGTGCGCGCTGCAATCAGTAAAGATACAGAGAATGACGCGTTACGCAGACGTGTCCGCAGAACTGCGAAACGCGGATGCCTTTTCTCGTGCGCTAGACGACTGCGTGAGAAAAGTTTTTTAAAAAAGCAACTCACAAAGGCAGTGCAGCAGCCAGCTAAGGGTCTTAGGCGGTAGTTCCAACGTTCGCGTGCAAAACGGGGCCGGTTCGAAGAGAATAGAGAAGAGACATCTTCACGAAGAATTGAGGAACAATTGACATCTACGCAGGCTTCAATCCGCAAGTGGACGGCACGGGAATTTGAAGAGCTCGTTGTAAGCGGTCATCCGAAGAATGCTGTGTTCGATTGCGATGGAACACTGTGGAGCGGCGACTCGGGATACGGCTTCATGGTCTGGTCACTTCAGCAGGGGCTGGTGTCGCGCTCTACGAGCGATTGGATCGACACGCGCTATCGCGCTTACCTGGCAGGCGGCGTGAGCGAAGTGCAAATCTGCGGCGAGATGGTGCAAATGTACGCGGGGTTGCGCGAGCAGGAGTTGCGCGCTGCGGCGGCACAATACTATAGCGAGTTTGTGAAGCAACGTGTTTTTGCCGAGATGGCGGCGCTCGTAGAGGTGTTGCGCAAGGCTGGAGTGGAGCTGTGGGCTGTGAGTTCGACCAACAAATGGGTGGTGGCCGAAGGCGTGCGCGAGTGCGGCATTCCTGAAGAGCGTGTGTTGGCTGCGGAGGTCAAGGTTGTAGACGGGAACATCACCAGCGAGCTGCTGGACGTGCCCACCGATGAGGCGAAAGCGGCTGCGCTTGTGCGCGCGGGGCTTGGGCGTCCCGATGCGGTTTTCGGCAATTCGATTCATGACCTGGCGATGCTGGAAATCGCGGCGCGGGCGTTTCCCGTGAACCCTTCGCCAGCGCTGCTTGAAGCGGCCGCGAAGAAGGGCTGGGGATATTTTCGGCCGCAGGCAGCCGAGGGTGTCGAAGCGGCCGTAGCAGGCGAATAGTGCTGGGATTCACGACCGAATACAACCTTCCCGCCCGGATTTTCAGGTCACACAATTCACTCGAAGTTCTTCGCGCGGCTTGCACCCCTTTCAGGGCGATTACACTGAAGGGGTGGAAGACACAGAAACGAATCCCAATTCCCGGCCTGCCGGTCCCGCTCTGCGTTTTGTGGCGGCAGCGCTGATTGTTCGCGGCGGTGAGGTGCTGATCTGCCAGCGGCGCCCTGACCAGCCAATGGGGTTGCAATGGGAGTTTCCGGGGGGCAAGATCGAGCCGGGCGAGAGTCCGGAGCAAGCCTTGGCCCGCGAACTGGATGAAGAACTAGGGATCAAGGCCAGCATTGGCGCCCGCGTGACCCACATCCGTCATAACTATCGTCATGGCGGGGCAGTCGACCTGCAGTTTTTCGCCGTGCACGAGTTCACGGGAGAGTTGGAAAACAGGATCTTTCAGCAGTTCCGCTGGGTGCGGCTGGAAGATCTTCCGCAATATGACTTTCTGACGGCGGATCGTGGACTGATTCGGGATTTGGCTGCCGGAAAGCTCCTTTGATCGCATCGTTCGCTACATTCATGCGAGGTCGAATTCGACAGGTCGCCGAGGCACATCGTCACTTTGTTCCTGATGCGGCTCGAATAACGGGATCTCCCGGTATTTTCAGACGTACGCGATAAATGCTGCTGCTGGCGACGATATAAAGCGTTCTTCGATCCGCTCCAGCCCAGTTCAAATTGGCCACTTTTTCGGGAAAGAGGATGGTCGCCAGCGGTTTGCCTGCGGGTGAGAATATCCAGACCCCCCCGGGGCCTGCGCTGTAGATGTTTCCCTCCTCATCGACCTTCATGCCATCGGGCGCACCGGGACGGGGATCCGCCGTTGCATCGTACAGCAGTTTCGCGTCGGTCAAACTGCCATCGGACTTCACGCGATAGCGCATCCAAATCTTCTTCGGTTCGGAATTGTTGACGTAGAGATATTTCTCGTCGGGAGAGAAAGCGATCCCATTGGGACGGGTGAGATCGGTGACCAGCAGTTGCAGCGCGGAGCGGTCAGGGGGTGCACCCGCCTTCTGCTCAAGCGCATGCGGGAGCCGATAAACTCCGTTTACCTTGAGTTGCTTTTCGGGGTCGTCGTCTTTCTGCGAGCGCAATCCATAGGGCGGATCGGTGAAGTAAAGTGAACCGTCGGACTTGTAAACGAGATCGTTGGGGCTGTTGAGTCTCTTGCCTTGGTAGGAGTCGGCAAGGACGGTGATCGTGGCAGTCGGACTCAACGATTCGAACCTGTAGACGTCGCGCTGCGCATGCCCGGCAACCGTCAGTCGGCCTCGCGCGTCGAGAGTCATCCCGTTCGATCCGGGCTCGGGGCCGCCATACGGTTCAGACCCCTTGTAACCGCTTGGCTGAAGGAACGTGCTCACGCCCGCGCCTGGGGTCCACTTGCAGATGCGATTGCCGGGAATGTCGGCGAAGTAGAGGCTGTGATCGGCCCATATCGGACCTTCGAGCCATTTAAATCCGGTGGCTACGCGCTCCATTGTGGCGCCCGCCGGTACGATTCGATCGATTGATGGATCCAGGCGATCCATCTTGAGAGGCGTCACGTTCTTCGCGCCGGCGTCATCGACCGAAGAGGGTTTTGGCGCGGCAGCGGAAACTGGCTTATACATCGTCATCGCAGTGAAGATCACGAGCACCATCATCGCAAAAATCGGGAAGAGCCTTTTCCACTTCATTCTGTTTTCCTTTGAGAGCGACGAGCACCACCGGGGGCCTGCCTCTAGCGGTCATGCGCACTCGATCGATTGAGTTTCGAAGATCCGACGACCTCCATCAGTATTCTTTGGGCTCTGGTCTGTCAAGGGAGCCTGGCGCGGAGACTCGTCGGTCAACCCGACGTTTCACGCCAGGCGCACAGGGACTCGGCATACGCGGCGCTGCCGTCGCGCAACCAGGCGTCGAGTTGAGCGGGTTCCTTCAGCTGCTGCCCACGCACGCGCGGCACCTCAATAAAGCGGCAAGCCAACTCGGGGAGCGCTGTCATATCGCCCCAGAGTTTCTCAAATTGCGCCACCGGGAAGATGTCCTCCTGCCCTTTGCCCCAGCGCTTCTTTACATCTTTGAGGGTGATGTAGGTGGGCATGCGCGCGGCAATGTTGCGAACAGCCTCGTCGACGCGCGCCGTATCGGAAAGACTGCTGCGGGTGAGACCGAACACGGCGAGCAGACGGTCGATGTCGATCCAATAGGTCGCGCTGTTGTAGTAGCTGAGGCGGCTCTCCAATTCTTCACTGGGCAGCGCGAGACCTTCGATCAGCCGCACCCGGCCATCAACGCGGGCCAGGCCGCCGCCGCGATCTTCGAGGTGGCGTGCGATCACCTCGGTCGTGAGTGCGGCACCCCCATGGATGTGGCGGCCGAGAACAGCCGGGTCGACATCGGCGGCCACGGTATCGATATTGTGCACCATCAGGTAATTCAATTGCGGGCGCATTTCGATAAGGGATTGGAGCGTGCCGTTGCGCAGCAGATTGGCTACTTCATACCAGTGGCCCACCGGGTGCAGGCATTGCATGGGGACATTGCCGGTGTAGTCGGAGCCTTCGCCGGCGCTTTGCGCCCACTGAATCAGCGCGGCGTGCAGGCCTTCGCGCACTTTCTGCGCCTGCGCGTCCAGCAACTGCTGCGGCATCTCCTCCCAGGCAAAGCGGAGATCGCGCTCCATGGGAACCATGCGCAGGCCGATGGTGCGTCCCGGCGGAAAGCAGGAGCGGGCCCGGATAGCCATAGTTTTTTTCTGATTCGAGGTGAGCGGCGATCGCTTCGTGCGTGAGGTAGCTGGTGGTGATGACGTGCGGAATCGGCGTGCCGCATTCCTGGCTGACGCGAAGACTCTTGGCCAGGTGGACTTCGATGAAGTTGCGATAGTGTCCGCCGAGTTTGCAAAAAGGATTCAGTGCCTTCACGACTCCGGCGCCGCGCGTCCAGCGCGTGCCCACGCCTCCCGCCAGAGACACCACGGCAACGCCGCCCTCGCCGAGAGGGCTTCAAGACCGGCATGGCACGCTGACGATCATCAACGCGATCCGCCGCGGCATCTTCAATGAGGCTGGTGGCGGGCAGGCGGTTCTGGGCCAGACCGATGCGGCCTGAACGAAGATCCTGGCGAATCTGTTCGTGCTGCAGGCGGTCAAAGCCGTACTGATCGAGGAGGGCCTGCAGGGTTCGTGCCTGGGTTCCTTCGGCATCCTGTGCGGCAGGCAGCAAGTGATCAAACAAGGTTTGAATCATGCCCGCGTATTCCGCCTTTGAGGCGGCATGCGGCGGTGAAGCGCTCCAGTTCAGCGCGGCGGGCGGGCGACAGCCGGGGAATCTCGGTGCGGAGGAGCGGCGGGAACCTGCTGGGTGTAATAGCCCGCCGGCATCAGGGCATCGTCGCCGGCATACAACGCCGCCTGCGTTCCCTTCTCGTTGATGGCGAAATCGTAGACCACCGGCTCCATGGCAAACGGCACGCTGCGTTCCATGCTGTCGCTTGGTCTCGCTCATGATGGCCTGCATGCGCTGCTGAGCCTGCCTCTTTCGCTCAGGGCTGAAGAGGAATCCCATGCCGCCGCCGCTCATGCCGCCAAGCATCCAGAAGCCCCAGAAATCGCCGCCGAATTCCTTGCGCGCGCGATCGAATCAGCGTGTTGGTGTAGAGGTTGGCGGCCCACGGAATGATGGCCTGCAAGGGGCCTTCGAAGTTCCGCTGCAAGCGAGCCGCCGAATGCGCGGATGTCACCTCGCTCTAGATGGGCCGGTGATCTCCTCGAGGATTCCGATCGCCTGTCGGCGGCCGAGCCATTCGGTTTCACTGCGCAGCAGGTACTTCTCGGTGACCATCTCAAGAATGGGACCGACGTCCTGCGCCATGCCGCCGTGAACCAGCACCAGGCTCTGTTGAAGTTTCTCGCGGGCTTCGCGCGGGATTTCGGCCGCGGTAAAAATCTTGTGATCCGGCAGCAGGCGCCCGCGGCTGATGCCGAATTCCGGATCGCCTTCTGCCGCGCAGAACGCCGTGGATGAGCTTGATACCGGGCCACACGCCGCCGGAATCCTGCCAGCCGCCGCCACTTCCGCCCAGCCATTCGCCCAGAATGGCGCGCGCGGCCACCAGCCGGCGGTCCTGCTCTTCCATGCCTCCCGTGAGCGAATCGGATCTGGCCGGTTGCGCGCATGCACACGGCGATGATGCAGGCCAGAAGGCTGGTGGAGACCGCCAGGCGCGAGCCTTTGGGGATGTCGTTTACGCTGCTGACGATTTCGATGCCATAGCCCGGGCCTTCCGGTGAGGCGCTCCAGCAGATGCGGCGAGCGGCTGGGTTGCCCCTTCGATGCCCGGAGGAACAATGCCGCTGGCGATCACCCCCGCTTTGAGCAGCCCCAGGTAGTCGCGGGGAAAGTCGAAGACCTCGGCGATGGAAGAAACATCGGCGGAAGCGTGCAGATCGACGCTGGTCAGGCGAATGACCGGCTGGTCGATGACGCGGAACCAGGCTTCAACCGGCGGCTTGGGCTGCGTGCCTTGACGTGTCGCGTGGACTCGGCATCACCGCGCGCACCGCGAGATCGATCGAAACGTTGATGACGCGCGCGCCTTCGGGGAAATCCATGCCGAGGAAGAAAATATCGCTCCAGCCGCTGTGCGTGAGGTCCATGCGGACGGGCGTCGACTCGCGCAGGATCGGGAAAACCGGATCGCCTGCAAGAAGTTCCGGGCGGAGGCGCAGCGGATAGTCGTCGGTGTGACCGGTGCGGAACATCCACTGGTTGCCGCGCACGCTGCGCACGCTGCGGCGCACCTGGTCGGCGAGCGTCTGAAAGCCGAGCGCCCGATAGCTGGCGGCCAGCGCACTGGAGATGGCGGCGCTGGGGCCGTGTTCGTGCTTGCGCGGCGAGAAAGACCTCGATGGCTTCTTCGAAGCGGCGCTCCAGCAGGTTGTCAAAGCCGGCAAAGGGAATAGCGCCGGCGAGGCCGCAGCCACCAGGTTCGGAATGTGAAAGCGATGGATGGCGTAAAGGAAGAAGAGCGCCCGGACACGTTCGTAGAGGTTATCGCAGTCGCGGCGGAATCTCTCAAGCGCCTGACATTCGGCGAGGAGCTGGTCGATGGTGAGGCCCGGCAAAGCGCGTCCAGCGACACATCGCGCTGATCGCCGCTGCCGGTGATGACGGCGGTAAAACGGCTCACGAGGACGAGCCTCCGCCGTTTCCGGCCAGTTCGCGGTCGGCGAGGAGTTCAATCATCTGCGCCAGCACTTCGGCGCGGTCGCGGCCATTCAGCGCCAGCGCGAGTTGCGCGATCAATAGGCCATACGGATGCCCCTAGATCGTAGCGCCGGCCCTCGTCTTCGACGGCGAGGTATTGTTCGTGCCGGGCGAGTTCTGCGAGCGCGTCCACGAGCGTGACATTGCGGCCGGTGGATTTCGCCAGCAGGCGATCGAGGATATCCATGACGGTCGGGCGTGAAGACGTGGATGCCGAAAAAACAGAGATAATGTCCGGCACGAATGCCGGGGATCAGCAGGCGCTGCTCCGCTTCAGTGGGCGTGGGCTTTTCAATGACCGTCTCGACGCGATACAGGTCACTGCGCGGCGGGACGCGTCGCCCGCCGACAGTGCCATAGCGGATCAGCAGACTCTCGCGCGTGGACTGAACACCGCTGACCGAGCAGCGTTCCTTTTGGGCCAGTTCGACAAGGCGTTGCGCGGAAGGTTTTGCGGGGTGACTGATATAGAGGTGGTCGCCCACCATGTGCAGAAAGGGGTCGCCGCTGGTGAATGAGCGGGCGCAATGGATGGCGTGGCCGTAGCCGCGCGGTTCCGGCTGCGGAATAAACCGGACCGACGAAGCGTGGAGTCCGGCAGCTTGTGCATAGGACGATTCATCGCCAGGCCAGACGACAATCGCGATCTCTTCCACTCCGGCCGCGAGCGACTGCTCGATGAGAATTGAGAGAAGGGACTTCTTGTTGCCTTCTCCGTCGATCAGGGTCTGCAGAGGTAACTCGCGCTGCGATTGCGCAGCCGCTGTAATCACAGCTTTCTTGACTAACAAGGGTGCTCCTGACGGCACTTTATCACGGATGACCGGGCAAGCCGTCGAGCCACCGGACAAGCGCATTCATGTAGTCTTTCTCCTTGTCGGCGCCAGTGGCTGGAAGCCATACCAGCATCCTTGATGCTGGGACCTTGCTGAATTCCTTGTTCTCGTCCGAGGCATGGGCACCTGCCTGATCAAACCAGAGTGAAGGAATGAGCAGTTCCGAAGCGGCGGCGGACGAGTCCCAGCGATCTTTGATTAGTGCGTGGGCGGGCACGAGATGCGTTCGCGGGTCGCTGAAGATCGCGTTGGCGGGCGCCTGGAGAGGCTGATCGAGCACCACGCCTGCCAACTCGGGATGCGCGGAGGCTACTTCGAGAGCGAGATTGGCGCCAAGGCCATTGCCGACCAGCACGATGGTTTGTGGGGCAATATGGCGGGTTGCAGTGAGGTATTGGAGTGCCGACTGGGCATCCTCTCGCCAACGCGCTTCACTGGGGTGGATGAACTGGCTTTTGCCGTATCCGCGATAGTCCAAGGCGAGCACATTGAGCCCCACACTGTGCAGCCGCGAGAGTGCGTCGACTGAGTCGCCGAGGTTTCCGTTTGCGCCGTGCAGATAGATCGCGGTGAAGCGGCTATTTCGCGCGTCGGGCGCAGCGGGAATCCACCAGCCCTGCAGCCGGGGAACACCGGCTTCATCAGCGGCGAACCCGATGTCGCTGAAAGCTATTCCCACGCTGGCGGGCGTGCGTGTTATCGCCGCGGCGGGATGATAAAGCAACTGCCAGCTACCTTGCCAGACGACCAGGCAGAGAGCGCCCCAGGCGCAGAATGCGGCGGCAACAAGGACCACTGCGATGGCGGCGCCAAGCCAGCGCGCTGACACAGTTGGATGCTGCGAAGAGGGACCGCTCGCTTTTGGGGGATTTGTGGAAACGGCGGAGCGAACCGGAGCGGTTTGGGTTTTCTTGCCTGACATTCAATGACTCAGCTGCGGACCCTTCTGCGCGTGGACCCGCACTCCTTTATGCTAATTGCACGATCGCAACCGGGCGAAGGAGCCTGTTCGCCGGAGGGAGATAACAAGATGTCGGAATATGTGCGCATCTGTTCGCAATCCGAGCTGCCTGCGTCGGGCGAGGCTCGCGAGTTCACCGCTGCGGGGCGGGCTTTTTGCGTGGCGAATGCAGATGGGAAGATCAGCGTGCTCGACGGCGTTTGTCCCCACGAAGGCGGACCGCTCGGCGAAGGAATCGTCGAAGAGGGCCGCATCACGTGCCCATGGCATAACTACTCCTTTGATCTGCGCACCGGCGTTGCGGACGGGGAGCCGGATCTGAAAGCCGAGGTGTTCGAAGCGACGGTAGAGAACGGCGAGTTGCGGGCGAAGGTGTAGCTTTTCTTTCCCTCCAGGAGAGCCAAAGGCGGCCGCCTACACCACGCGGCGCACACCGGGCAGCCGGACGAAGGGATCGGCGGCGATCCACGTAGCGATACACGCCAATGATCCCACAACGGCGAATTTGGCCAGTGCCGGCTCGGCCCAGCCGTGCAGCAGGAGTGCAATGCCGACCAGAACTGGCGGATGGATAATGTAGACCGCGTAAGCACGGCGGCTGAGCCAACTCCAAAGTTGGGAGGGTTTGTTCATGCACGCACGGGCGAAAAGCAGCCACCCCGCGATGAGACCCCACGCGACGAGTGGCTCCCAGAAGGCATAGACAATCGCCGGCCATGTGAGGCCTCCGGAGAAATTCGACTTCCCCGGACCGTTCAGTTTGATGGCGGCGATGATGGCCAGTGGCATGATGGGCCAGGTGACCACAAGCCCGATCACCCATGGCCGGGCGCGCTTCCAGCTCAGTTGGCGGAGCCAGTCGTGTCGCCATGCGACGATTCCCACGCCAAAGAGAAAGATGTAGGCCGCGAAGTAGCCCAGTTGAAGGCCGATCACGTTCACGCCGACAGGAACAACCTGCCGAATGGCGAGAGCCGCGGCGCCGACGCCGAGCGCACTGACTAGCCACCAGTGAAATCCGGGTACAGGTTTGGAGTTGCGCTGGGATTGGCTAAGAGGCGCGCCAAACCAGGCACGCCAGAGACAATAGGCCACGCTGAACATGAGCAGCGCCTGCGCAAACCAGAGCGGACCATTGATGAACTCTTTGCGCCGCCAGAGGGCATCGATCGCCGTCCAGAAGCCGCGGCCTTCGTAAGCCGTGACGATCGCCGCAGTCAGGGGTCCGAGAATCAGGCCGAACGCAAGCAGCGGGAGGCCGAGGCGCAAGAATCGGTCGCCAATGAAGCGCGCATAGCCTTTGCGTTCGAGCGATGCAGGAGTGAAGTACCCGGCCAGCAGGAAGAAGAAGCCCATGAAGTAGGCCTGGTTGGTCGAGACGAACATCGTGAGCAAAAGGCCGACCGGCGAAGCCGAGGGATGAAGTTCGTTCCAGAACCAGCCGCCTGGAGCACCGTAAGTAATGGCAGTGTGGTGCAGCACGACCAGCGCCGTCATGACCACGCGGAGGCGGTCGATGTAGAGGTCACGCTGCGGCGCTTGGCGCGTTTTCGCCGCAGGGCTCTCAGGTAATTCGACTGGTGCGGCGTTCGTGCGTCCGGCCATGAACCATGATACGTGGGGGCGCAAAAAACCGTTCAGGTATAAGCGTGGCCTCCAGCAAAGGGAGGAGGCCGTGCTTACCTACCCTAACCGCAGACAGCGCGGTTAGGATGGCGCACCCATTTTCGTGCTGAACATTCAAAGCGTACTGATGAGGTTTGTGCTTTCTTCCGTGCTCTGGTCAGTATCAGTACTTCACAATGGCCGCGAAGGAGTCGGGCTTGAGGCTGGCGCCGCCGACGAGGGCTCCGTCAATCTCTTCCTTGCTCATGAGGGCGGTGGCGTTATCAGGCTTGACGCTGCCGCCATAAAGAATACGCATGTTCGCGGCTATCGCGGAACCGAGCAGCTTGGCCACCTCGGCACGGATCATCTTGTGCGCATCGGCGGCCATCTCGGGCGTGGCGGTCTTGCCGGTGCCGATCGCCCACACAGGCTCATAGGCGACCACGATGGGCGCCGCGGCTTCAGGCGTGATGCCAACGAATGCTCCGGTAATCTGGGTCTTGAGCACGCTTTCAGTCTTACCGCCTTCGCGCTCGGCAAGAACCTCACCTACGCAGACAATGGGGACGATGCCGTGCTTGAGCGCTGTGTGGAGCTTCTTGTTCACGATTTCGTCGGTTTCGGCAAAGTACTGGCGGCGCTCGGAGTGGCCGATGAGGGTGTGGGTTCCCCCTACGGCGATGAGCTGGCGTACGGAGGTCTCGCCGGTGTAGGCGCCTTCTTCAGCAAAGTGAATGTTCTGCGCGC
Source organism: uncultured Acidobacteriaceae bacterium (assembly GCA_963800145.1). Classification (GTDB taxonomy): domain Bacteria; phylum Acidobacteriota; class Terriglobia; order Terriglobales; family Acidobacteriaceae; genus Telmatobacter. The sequence continues at coordinate 66,292 of CAWCZX010000005.1, forward strand.
CCACGGCAACGTTAGATCCCTTGGCGGCGGGAATCACGGTGGGCAGCAGTACCGGGGACGGAAACAGGGCGATTTCGTCGCGCGTGTGGCCGGCGACGAGGGGTAAAAAAGCGTCCACAAAGGCCTTGGCCTCGACAGGGGTCTTGTACATCTTCCAATTGGCGGCAATCAGTTTCTTACGGGACATGTTATGGGGTTCCTCGAGGCAATTTTATCGGATAGATTTGTTGGACCGGGTGATGGAGGGCACAGGGACAAGGGAACAGGGTTCGGCGGTCAGGGTCCCGCGGTAGGGATCAGTGCTCAGTGGTCAAAGATCAGTCCCTCCGTGAGTCAGGAGTCACCGGTCAGGGGTCCGTGGTTTAGAAGCAGCACGAAAATCGGTGCCCCATCCAAGCTCTACTTGGGTGGGAGAGCACAATTCCGTGTTGCTTTCCGTCTCCATTCTTCCCGTTGCGCAAATTCCCGGTGACCATTGCAGATAATTACCCTCCCTGCGCGCACAATAGAAAACATGATGAGCACAGCCGTACTTACATCGAAAGAATCTACCTGTTCCGGCGCCACGTGGCAGAAAAAAAGATCAAAATTACTTTCGCTTTGTGTTCGCCATTAAGCACTGTATATAGCAGATAAATAATGACATACACCTCGACATATTTGTTCTCTTTTTCTTCGCCTCTGGCTGAAAACATAGATCAGCCCGAGACGCGCACGGCGGTGAGGTCCTCGGGCACTTCGCCGTTGAGGAAGGCGGCGCGGTGATCGGGGTCGCCGAGATCCATTTTGAAGTGGTACCAGGTGCCGTCCTGAAGGACTCCCATATTCCAAGGACCTGATACCGAATCGGAGAATTGCCAGACGATGTGAAAGCCTTCCTCGTTGGTGAAGCCTTCGTTATCGGCCTGCAGGATCGCGTCTCCGCGCTCCCAGAGGTGCGAGCGCAGCCCGTGGAGGACGTTCCCGCCTTCCTCTGTGTCGGCGCCTTGAAGGTGCTGCAAGGCGTAGATGGTTTTTACGGATTCCAGGTATTCGCGGAGCCAGGCGACGCCGGTTTCGGGTTTGCAATCATCAATCTCCTCGGCGAATTCCTCGTCCTGACAATCGAAGACGGGGATGCGTTCGAGCAGCGCGACTTCGACGTCGTCGTTGCCGCAGAGGAGAAGGGATTCCCATTCTTCTTCGGTGCCTTCTTCGAGGGTCAGCTTGTAGTCAGGATGCTCGGTGCGGACCCACTGCGCGAGTTCGTCGAAGGCCGGGAATTCTTCGTCTTTGGAGAGGACTCGTGTGTAGTAGGGCAAGGGATTTCTCCGGCTGAAGCGTTCGATTGCTCCGGTCTTGAGTTTAATCCTCTGGGATGTGATGTGATTTGGCCATGGCACGTTGAGGTTCGTGCTTTCCCACCCAAGCAGAGCTTGGACGGGGCACCCATTTTCGCAGTGACTTGAGGATTGCGGATGAAAAGCCGCATCCAGCGCACAAGCTCTGGATACGGCTTTAACTGACCACTCCCCCTGAACCCGAATCACTGTTTCTCTGTCAGCGCTTCGACTCCCGGAAGTTTTTTGCCCTCTAAGAACTCGAGGCTGGCGCCGCCGCCGGTGGAGATATGGGTGACCTGGTCGGCGTAGCCCGCTTTGTTGATGGCGGAAACCGAGTCGCCGCCGCCGATGATGGAGATGGCGGCCTTGTTGGCTGCAACCGCCTTGGCGATGGCGTTGGTGCCAACGGCGAAGCGCGGAAACTCGAAGACGCCGGCGGGACCGTTCCACACGATGGTGCGGGCGGTCGAAACCACGTCTTCAATGGCCGCAATAGACTTGGGCCCGATGTCGAGGCCTTGCCAGTCGGCCGGGAAATTGACCGAAGTATCCCATGGCTGCGTCTTGGCGTCGGGCGCGAAGTTGTCGGCGAGGACGTTGTCGACGGGCAGCAGCAGGTTGACGCCGTTGGCTTTTGCCTTGTCGATCGCCGCTTTGGCCATGTCGATCTTGTCTTCTTCAACGAGCGACTTGCCGGTGCTGACGCCGAGTGCGCGCTGGAAGGTGTAGGCCATGCCGCCCACGATGACGAGAGTATCGACCTTGTCGAGGAGGTTATCGATGACGTCGATTTTCCCGGAGATCTTCGAGCCGCCGATGATCGCAACGAAGGGTTTTTCGGGGGATTCAAGAGCCTTGCCGAGGTAGGTGATTTCCTTTTCCATCAGCAAGCCGGCGACGGCGGGTTTGAGGTAGTGCGTGATGCCTTCGGTTGAGGCGTGGGCGCGGTGCGCGGACCCGAAAGCGTCGTTGACATAAACATCGGCCAGCGAGGCCAGCGCTTTGGAGAAGGCGGGATCGTTGGCTTCTTCTTCGGGGTGGTAGCGGAGATTCTCAAGCAGCAGGACCTGGCCTGACTCAAGCTGACGGGCCATTTCGCCCGCGATTTCGCCGATGCAATCGGGCGCGAAAGCGACGTTGACGGATTCCCCGAGTTGTTTGTCGAGGAGGGCGCGCAGACGCACGACGACGGGACGCAGCGAGTATTTGGGATTGGGCTTTCCCTTGGGGCGGCCGAGGTGCGACGCAAGGATGACCTTCGCACGGTGGCGCAGGGCGTATTCGATGGTGGGCAGTGTGGCAATGATGCGGGTGTCGTCGGTGATGGTGGCGCCATCTTCAGTGAGGGGCACGTTGAAGTCGACGCGGATGAAGACCCGCTTGTTGGCCAGATCGATGTCGCGAATGGAGAGCTTGGGCATGGTGTCTTCCTTGGGAACAGTGAACGGTGTGCAGTGGACAGTGATCAGAGTGTCGGACTCACTGGCAGCAAGTTACTCGGTGCTGGCGGACTCAGGAATTATGGCGTCGAATTCAATTTCAATGCGCCATGCAGGATTGAGCAACGCCGCGACGACAACCATGGTTGCGGCAGGGCGAATGCTGGAGAAAAACTCCCCATGTGCGCGACCGACAGCTTCCCAGTCTTCTACGTGGGTGAGGTACATGCGGGTGCGCACGACGTGGTCGAGTGTCGCGCCGGCTTGAGCGAGGGCAACGACAGCAATGGCGAAGATGCGGCGGGTCTGGCCTGCGGCGTCTTCCTGCTCCGCGCCAACCGGGCCTGTGCCGGCAAGATGAACGGAATTTCCCACGCGCACGGCACGGGAGAAGCCGATGATGGGCTCGTAGGGTGAACCGCCGCTAATGTTCTGGCGCATAACAGTGGACAGTGATCAGTGAACAATGGTCAATAGAAAGTGATCAGCGGTCAGTCGCGAGCCATGCGGATTGGCTGACCACTGACCACTGAAAGCTGACGGCTAAATTTACAGGCCCTTCTTGGTCAGGAAGCCGATGAGATCGACAACGCGGTTCGAGTAGCCCCACTCGTTGTCGTACCAGCTCAGCACCTTGACGCTTTGGCCGATGACCTTGGTGAGAGGAGCGTCGACGATGGACGAGAGCGGGTTGCCCTTGAAATCGGAGCTGACCAGCAGATTTTCGTCGTAGCCGAGGATGCCCTTCAGTTCGCCGTCAGCGGCAGCCTTCAGAGCAGCGTTGATCGACTTGACGTCGGTCGGCTTCTCGCTGATGAAGGTGAGGTCGACGATGGAGACGTTAGGGGTCGGAACGCGCAAAGAGAAGCCGTCGAGCTTGCCTGCGGTCTCTGGGATCACCAGTTTGAGGGCCTTGGCAGCGCCTGTAGAGCTGGGGATCATGTTGATGGCGGCTGCGCGGGCGCGACGCAGATCCTTGTGCGGAAAGTCGAGGATGACCTGGTCGTTAGTGTAGCTATGAATGGTAGTCATGATGCCGCTAACGATGCCGCAGTGAGCCATGAGAACCTTGACGACGGGCGCCAGGCAGTTGGTGGTGCAGCTGGCGTTGGAGATGACGTTGTGCTTGGCCGCGTCGTACTTGTCCTGGTTGACCCCGAGGACGAGAGTGATGTCTTCGTTGGTGGCCGGCGCGGAGATGATGACCTTCTTGACGGTCGCGCCGAGGTGGGCCTTGGCCTTGGTGGCATCGGTAAAGTGGCCGGTGGATTCGATGACGATCTGCGCTCCGACTTCAGCCCAGGGCAGCTTGGCGGGGTCACGCTCGGCCCACACCTTGATCTTCTTGCCATCGACGGTGATGAAGTCGTCGCCGGCGGTGATCTCGTTGGGCAGGTTGCCGAGAATCGAGTCGTACTTGAGCAGATGCGCCAATGTCGCCGGACTGGTCAAATCGTTGACGGCGACAAAATCAATTTCCTTATTGCCGAGCGCGGCGCGCAAAACGTTGCGGCCAATCCGGCCGAAGCCGTTGATGCCAACCTTAACTGCCATGCGTGTTCTCCTTCGTAGTGGATGTGGCTGAGGTTTTATGTTGTGGCGTTCTTCGGCTGAAAAATCGCTTCAGCACGCGATTCCACCAAACTCTTGATCGTAACACTGCAGGCAACGGGTCGAAGTGAAAACTCGTGGATTTGCGCTTCGGACCCGAGCCCTGTCATCGATATTCTGCCGTTTGAGATGGCTGGCAGTATGTGACGAAGTGCACAACATTTGCGGCACCCCGCGGAAGTATGGTATCCCGGTACTACAACGCAGGTGTTGAAAGCCGCATGAGAAGACGTTCAAGACGCGCCCCTAATACTTCGGAATCCACAGGCAAAATTGGCCAGGAACTCCCATCAAATCAGCCGAGACCGCTGGTGCCGCTCTATCCGGACGAATCTCCGGCACCGCCTTCGCAGACGCGTGAGCCGCGGACACCGCAAGCGGCCCGCCTCGTCGAGCCGGAACGCGCGGTACGGCAGGAGCGCCCGGCAAGACAGGATCGACCAGTGAAGCAGGAGTGGAACGAGCCTGCGCACACGGGCCGGCTGGAGATGGAAACGCAGCCGGAGTTGCCGTCTGTGCCTCCGCCGGAGGCTCAGCCCGCGGATCGCTCGCCCCAGGCGCCCAAGGGCTATGTGGTTCTGGCCATCGGGCTGCCGGGTTCGGGTAAAACTACATGGTTTCGCCGCCGCGGGGTGACGCCGCTATCGAGCGACTTGCTGCGCAATATTCTCTTCGATGATGTGGAGGAACAGCGCTACCAGGGGCTGGTCTTTTCCACGTTGCGATCGCTGCTGCGGGCAAGGCTGATTGCGCGGATGCCGTGGAACTACGTGGACGCGACGAATCTTTCGGTGCATGAGCGCCGGCAGTGGATCAAGATGGCCAAGAGCTTCGGATACGAAGTTCAGGCGGTGTTTTTTGATGTGCCGCTGGAGGTGTGCCTGGACCGCAACCGGCAGCGCGACCGCTCAGTGAGCGAAGATATCATGCGCAAGATGGCCGACAAGCTGAAGGCGCCGCTGTTTGAAGAGGGATTCGCGAAGATCACGGTGGTGCGGGTGAAGAGCGCAAGTTGAAACTCAATTGGGTTACACCATGCCTGATTCCTTGCGGTACTTGTCGGGCGAAGAGATTCGAAACGGCGACTGTGTGTGGTTCCACGGGCACCCGGCGCTGATCGAATTTGCAGCAGCCGAATTGGACGATCCTCAGAATGGGTGGTTTGTTCGGCAATATGGCGGCGGAGTCATGGTGAACGATCCCGCAGTTTCAGGATCGACCTTCATCCCCGTGGATCAACTGAAGAACTACGAAGATTTGAAGTTCGTTGCCCGCGGCAACCAGGAGATTTCCCCATGAGCACTTCTACAACTGTTCCTTATATTGAACCCTGGCTGCGCGGAACCTACACGGACGTTCCGGCGGTAGGCCGCGCGGTGCTGCACGCGCTGGACCTGGCACTGGATGATCTGACGAAGTGGACGGCGGGATTGACGGACGACGAAGTGCATTCTCGGCCGCTGGGGCTGACTTCGCTGGCTTTTCACTTGCGCCATATTGCGCGCGCGACGGATCGCATCCTGACGTATGCCGAGGGTGGACAGCTTTCGGCGGAGCAATTGGCGGCGCTGAAGGCGGAGCAGAGCGGAGAGGAGACCCTGGCAGAACTGCTGGGCGAAGTCGAGGCCTCGTTCTCCAATGCGGCGGAGCGGGTGCGGACGTTGGCTGGCGCCGACTTCAATATTTTTCGTGGAGTGGGCCGCAAGCAGTTGCCGACCTCGATTGGCGGAGCGCTCATCCATGTGGCCGACCATACGCAGCGGCACGTGGGCCAGGTAGTGACCACGGCCAAGGTTCTGAAGGCGCTGCGAAGCTGAAGCGCAGTGCCCCACTTAAAGATCAGGGACCTGATCGTGATTGTTCTATATAAATGAGCCACTTGCATCTTTGTTCCTGAGGACGCCCTAGCAAGAGTCCCCTCTTTAACCCCTTCTGATTCTTCCCTGCCGCCAGACCGCGCCAGTTCAATGGGTGATGCCTATCACTGTCACCCCCCGCCTCCAAAGAGCAACATACTTCGGGCCTTCGGGGAAATTTATGCAGTGTCCAGGAAGGCACGATTTTGACCAATAGAGCAAAGTTGAGAGCCAGCTATTCCGAAATGGCGAAAGCGAAGGATCAATGACCAATGCCGGGTACAGACAGATGAGCGGAGGTAGGCGGCCATGACATGGATCGAAGACTACCGTGCCAAGCGGATGAGCGCCGCGCAGGCTTTGGCCGCAGTGCGGTCAGGCGACAGGGTATGGATCCAGTCAGGATGCGGCACGCCGGCTCCGCTGGTGAAAGCGCTGGTGGCGAAGTCTGAAGATGTGCTGGATGTCGAGATCGTTCATATGATGACGCTGGGCAGCGCGGACTATACGAACCCGGAGTATGCGGGGCATTTTCGGCATCGCGGGCTTTTTCTGGGTGCGAACACACGCGAAGCCGTGGCCGAGGGCCACGCCGACTACACGCCTGTCTTCCTGAGCGAGATTGAAGGGCTGTTTGAGAGCGGCGCAATGCCGCTGGACGTGGTACTGATGCAGGTTTCGCCGCCGGACGCGCACGGGTTCGTAAGCCTGGGAACGACGGTGGACAGCACGCTGACGGCAGCGCGCTACGCCAAGGTGGTGATTGCCGAAGTGAACGAGCGGATGCCGCGCACGCACGGCGAAACGTGCATTCATGTGAGCCGGATTTCCTCGATTGTGGAGACGTCGAGGCCGCTGCTGGAGCTCTGCGCGGAGGCGGTGACTGAGTTGCATTTGGAAGTGGCGCGCAACGTAGCGTCGTTGATTCCGGACGGCGCCACGCTGCAAACGGGCATCGGCGGGATCTCAGACGCGGTGCTGAAGTGCCTTAACGACAAGCACGATTTGGGAATTCACACCGAGATGTGCCCGGACGGGATCATCGAACTCATGGAGTCGGGCGTGATCAATGGAGAACGAAAGTCGCTGCACCGCGGCAAGGTGGTGGCGGCCTTCGCCCTGGGCACGCAACGACTGTTCGATTTCATTGATGAGAACCCCAGCTTCGAGTTCCGGTCGATCTCATATACCAACGATCCCTTTGTGGTGGCGCAAAACGAAAAGATGGTGGCCATCAACTCGGCGCTGCAGGTGGATCTGACCGGACAGGTTTGCGCGGATTCGATCGGGACAAAGCCCTACAGCGGGTTTGGCGGACAACTCGATTTCATTCGGGGAGCGGCGCGCTCGAAGGGCGGCGTGCCGATTATCGCGCTGCCCTCGACGGCGCAGAGCGGGCGACTGTCGCGGATTGTGCCGGTATTGGACGCGGGCGCAGGCGTGGTGACGTCGCGCGCGGATGTGCATTATGTCGTGACCGAATACGGCATCGCTTACCTGCACGGCAAGACGCTTCGGGAACGGGCTGAGGCACTGATCGGGATTGCGGACCCACAGTTCCAGGCAGAGCTGGAAAATTTTGCGGTGCGGGCGCATTACATGGAACGCAAGGGGGCAGCCGCCGAGTATGCCTGAGGTGCGGCGGCCGGCGGGGAGGAATTCGAGATGGATGTACTGAAGAGGGACCGGGGGTTGTTGCGGGTGGATGTCGACGAATGCAAAGGGTGCGGCTTGTGCGTGGAGGCCTGTCCGCCGAAGGTGATCGGCATGAGTGATGGGCTGAATCATTACGGCTATCGCACGGCAACGTATGCGGGCAGAGGCTGCACGGGGTGCGGAATCTGCTTCATGGCGTGTCCCGAGCCAGGGGCGATCACGGTGCTGCGCGCCGTGAATCGCGCGGCCAAGGTAAGCGCAGTTGGAATGCAGACGGCTTGAACGCGAACACTCAAACAGGGAATGCGGGGGAGCGATCCAATGCGTAAGCAATTAATCAAGGGGAACGAAGCAATTGTAAAAAGTGCAATTCTTGCCGGATGTCGCGCGTTCTATGGGTATCCCATTACGCCGGCCAGCGAGATAGCCGAGGCAGCCGCGCTTTATCTTCCGCAGGTGGGCGGGGTGTTTTTGCAGGCCGAGAGCGAAGTCGCGGCGATGAACATGCTCTATGGCGCATCATCGGCGGGCGTGCGGTGCATGACGGCATCGAGTGGGCCGGGCATCAGCCTGATGCAGGAAGGGATCAGCTATATGGCCGGAGCCGAGTTGCCCTGCGTGATCGCGGATATCACCCGCGGCGGACCGGGGTTGGGAAATATCGCTTCAGAACAGAGCGATTATCACCAGGTGGTAAAAGGCGGCGGCAATGGCAACTATCGGACCATCGTGCTGGCGCCGCATTCGGCGCAGGAGATGGGGGATCTGACGGCACTGGCGTTTGAACTTGCGGACCGTTATCGAAATCCGGTGGTGCTGCTCGCCGATGGATTTGTGGGGCAGATGATGGAGCCGGTGGAGTTCGCACAGGCCGCCACCGAGGCGCATGTTCCCGAGTGGGCAGTGAGAGGCACAGCCGAGTCGCGCGGCAATTTCATTACCTCCCTGCACATGGATATCGATGATCTGGAAGCGCACAATCGCAAGCTCGAAGCGAAGTATCGCCACGCCCAGGAGCATGAAGCGCGGGCCGAAGACTGGAACACGGATGGAGCGGAGATTGTGCTCGTCGGGTATGGCATTGTGGGGCGCATTCTGAAGGCTGTGACCGCGGACGCACGCGCCGAGGGAATCAACGTTGGCTTGCTGCGGCCCGTTACGTTGTTTCCATTTCCAACTTTGAGTTTTCAAAGGTTGATCCCGCGTGCACGCGTATTCGTGGTGGTGGAGATGAGCAACGGGCAGTTGATTGAAGATGTGCGGCTGGCAGTGAACGGAGCGCGGCCGGTGGAGTTGCTGAACCGCATGGGCGGCAATGTTCCGTCGCATGAAGAGGTGCTGGAGTTTGTGCGCGGATTCGCCCGCCACGGCGGGCAATCGCGACGGACTATCACAGCGACGCAGCCGCAAGAGGAGCAGATGGCCCATGTCTAGCGAATTGATTTCTGAATATGAAGTGGTGCACGCCAAGCCGAAGGCGTTCTACGAAAGCTATGAACGCAAAGACGAATTGCAGCACCAGACCCACTATTGCCCGGGTTGCGGGCACGGGACGATTCACAAAATGCTGGCCCGGGCGATTGATGAGTTGGGGATTCAGAACAGGACCATCCTGGTAAGCCCGGTGGGCTGCTCGGTGTTCGCGTATTACTACTTCGATGTGGGCAATGTGCAGGCCGCGCACGGGCGTGCTCCGGCGGTGGCGACGGGCCTGAAGCGCAGCCGGCCCGGAAGTATTGTGATTGGCTACCAGGGGGATGGAGACTTGTCGGCCATCGGGTCGGCGGAGATTTTGCATGCGGCCAATCGCGGCGAAAACATCACCGTGATTTTTGTCAACAACGCGATTTACAGCATGACGGGCGGGCAGTATGCGCCGACCACGCTGCTGGGTCAGAAGAGTACAACGACTCCCAACGGGCGGAATGCATTGAACGAAGGCTATCCGCTGCACGTGAGCGAATTGCTGGCGACGCTCGAGGCGCCAGTGTATATCGAGCGCGTGGGGCTCGGTGATAACAAGCAGATTGCGCAGGCAACGCGGGCAATCCGGCGCGGGGTGGAGAACCAGGTGCAGGGGCTTGGGTTCTCGCTGATCGAGGTGCTGTCGCCTTGTCCGACGATCTGGAAGCTGTCGCCGGTGGAGTCGCAGCATTGGGTGCGCGATGTGATGGAGAAGACATTTCCGCTGGGGGTTTTCAAGGACCACACGAAAGAAGCGAAGGCGAGGCCATTGCCGGAGGCGGCGCCGGCGCTCGAGAGCATTCCGCAGATTCTTGGCGTCTCGGATGAAGATTTGCACGAAGGCGGAGTTGCAGACAGTACGCGAGGTGACATTGACCTGCATGTGCGGGTTGCGGGCTTTGGCGGGCAAGGCGTGTTGCTGCTGGGCGAGGTGCTGGCCGAGGCAGGACTGGATGCGGGGCTGGAGGTTTCGTGGCTTCCGTCTTATGGGCCGGAGATGCGCTCGGGCACTTCGAATTGCCATGTGCGGCTTTCGCGGGAGCCGATCGATTCCCCGCTGGTGACCGTGCCCAATATTCTGGTGGCAATGAATGAGCCGTCGCTGAAGAAGTTTGACCTGAGCGTGAAGAGGGGAGGATGGGTCATCTATAACGGCGAGACGTTTCCAGAAGAATGTGCGCGGAAAGATGTGCAAGTGCTGGCGCTTCCCTTCACGCGGATTGCCGATGAGCTGGGCGATGCGCGGGCGGCCAACATGGTGATGCTTGGCGCGCTTTTAGAGATTGCGAATGGGCTTCCACAATCGAGCATCGACGCTGCGCTAAGGCGGCTGGTGAAGAATCCCCGTTGGGTGGCGCTGGATGAGCGGGCGCTGGCGCGGGGGCGCGAGTTGTATAAGGAGTCGGTCAAAAAGACGAGCGAGGTGTGTCATGAAGGCTGAAGCGGATCCGAACCTGATTGTGTACTTCGGCGGGCGGTATATGCCGCTGGGCGAGGCGCGGGTAGGAATTCTGACGCATGCGCTTCACTATGGAACCGGCGTGTTTGAAGGGATTCGCGCGCATTGGGACGAGGCTGCGCGGGAATTGTTTGTGCTGCGCCCGTTGGAGCACTACGAGCGCTGGAAGCGGAACTGCGGGATTCTGCGCATCGATGTGCCCCTGTCGGCCGAGGAGCTTTGTGCCATCACGATCGAACTGATGCGGCGCAACCGGTTCGAGACCAATGTCTATGTGAGACCGCTGGCCTACAAGAGCGCGGAGCGCGTAGGCGTGAGTTGCGATGACCAGGACGCCTTTGCGATCATTGCGCTGCCGTTTGGTGAGTATTTGCACGCTGAAAAGGGGCTCCACGCCGGCGTGAGTTCGTGGCGGCGAATCGAGGATAATGCGATTCCGGCACGGGCCAAGATTTGCGGCGCGTATGTCAACAGCGCGTTAGCCAGCGACGAGGCGCGGCAAAGCGGCTTCGATGAGGCCATCCTGTTGAACGAAGGCGGGCACGTTGCTGAAGGGGCGACATGCAACATCTTCATGGTCCGCACGGGAACGTTGATCACGCCGCCAGTGCATGAAAACGTGCTGGAGGGGATTACGCGCGACACGGTGATGCGGCTCGCAGAACAGGAACTCGGGCTGCTGATTGCCGAAAGACCGATCGACCGCAGCGAACTGTATATATGCGACGAATTGTTCTTTACAGGGACAGCGGTAGGGATTGCGCCGGTGGTTCGCGTGGATCATCGGCTGGTGAAAGACGGGACAATTGGCGCGATCACACGCGAGGTGCAGCGGTTGTACTTTGACGCGACGCGAGGACGCCTGGAGAGATATCGGAAGTGGCTCGTTCCGGTTTACAACCGTCAGGAATCAGAACCGGATGCGGTTTCGCTGGCAGGAGCGCATGCGAATTGAGCAGTCGCGGAGGCCGTGAAAATTCCCGGCCCATCCGTAAAGGCTCTATCCCCGCCCGGGCGAGTCTGGACGGGGAACCCGTTTTTCCGACGAGGTTAGGGTGGGCGAGCCGCCCCCGGCATGCTGACTCGTTAAGTCGAAGAGGGGCGCTCTAGGAGTCGAACCTGCCCTCTGTTTATCAGGAACTGCGAGGGAGTTCGATTTTCCGTTTTTCTATGATCACCCTTGGGGTGTATTTTTTATACAGTCAGAGTAAGAGGCATAATGGGAGGTCGAAAAAATGAAGTCCCAATTGTCGTTCGCTTTTGCCCTGGTTCCAGTGATCGTTCTAGGTAGCCTTTCAACAATTCCTGCCTACGGGCAGGACGCGCCGAAGGTCGTGCTCGAACAGCAGTTCACGGTGGCACCCTTTCCGAAGCCTGCTTCGCTCATGTCGGGGGAACGTTCTTGTCCTTATTTCCTTTGGACAAAGGCTTTCACGCCCGAGCAGAGATTGGGCTTCAACTATGTCGACAAGGCCGGGACTACAACCAGCAATACCCCCGCACTGGCGGAGGTAACGATCATCATCGATCCAAAGGACAGCACTCCAGTCGCAAGCACGGAAAGTCCCACTGGATTGAATGAGAAAGTGTGGCAGATCAGCATGTCCCAGGACACGTACAACGCCAACGCGAATTGCCTGGGCGGCATTCCGGTTAAGAGCGCACAATGATCGAAAAACGGCCGCACGATTGGAACTAAGTTCCGAGTTATAGCGGGATATCCCGGTGCAAGGCTTTGACCTTGTAACCTGCTTTGCGGAGGCGGCGGGTCATCTCCTCGGCCATCATCACGCTGCGGTGCTGGCCGCCGGTACATCCGAAGCCCACGGTGAGATAACTCTTGCCTTCCTCAACATAGTGCGGCAGCAGATACAGCATAAGATCCGTGACCTTGCCCAGAAACTCCTCGGTCTGCGGGAAACCGCGTACGAAAGCCGCAACCTTGGCGTCCTTGCCGGTTTTTTTGCGGAACTCCGGTACGAAATGGGGGTTGGGGAGAAAACGCACATCAAACACAAGATCGGCGTCGAGTGGCACCCCATTCTTGAAGCCGAAACTCAGGCAAGAGACAAGCAATTTCTTGGTTTGATCTTCATGACCGAATCGGGATTGAATCTGCGCACGCAACTCGTGCACGTTGAAGTTGGAGGTGTCAATCAGCGTGTCGGCTACATTGCGGATCTGGTCCAGAAGTTGCCGCTCTTCCACGATGGACCGCTCGACGGTGTCGGACCGGCGCAGAGGATGCGGGCGCCGGGTTTCGGAGTACCGCCGAACCAGCACCGCGTCTTGTGCGTCGAGAAAAACCACGCGGGTCGGCAGCACTTGCTTGACCTGGGTGAGGATGTCGGGAAGTCGATCGAGCGTTTGTCCTTCCCGGATATCGACAACGATGACTGCGCGCTCAATTTCAGTGGACTTGCCCACCAGACCCGCGAACTCGGTCAAAAGTTCCAGCGGCAGGTTATCGACCGCGTGGTAACCCAGGTCCTCAAATGACTTCAGGGCCGAGGCCTTCCCTGCACCGGAGATTCCCGTCACTATGACGAGTTCCTTTGCCGGCCGTTTGATTACTTTGGAGGATTTGGCGGCCGATCGCCGGGTGGGCTTACGGGCCGCCGAATTTGATGCGGTCATGCGCCCATCGTACACCGGATGACACATTGAGGATGTGAGGAATGGATCAGAAAGAGAACACGGGCCTGGAGCCCGCGCCCTCCGAACTGACACATTGCGTTGAATTCCAGTGAAACAAGGTCAAGTGAGGCGCCGCAGATGGAACAGAAAAGCGAACTACGGTATTTCCACCAATTCCATCTGGCCGTCGCGGCGGCGATGCAGCACATACAAGTCCCCAGCAGGATTGCGGAAGATCAGAAGATCCCGGTCGCGGAACTCCGCGTCCTTCACCGCTTCCTCCATGGTCATGGGCTTCATCGCGATGGCTTCGCCGCTCTTGAGGACGTGAGGCTCGACGACGGCGGTGCGCGTGGGAAACGAATGGACTGCAATGGAAGCACGTGCTTTGGCGCGAGTCAGTTTCCCATTGCCGGACGCGTCTTCAGGCTCCGATGCGCGTGTCTTGGGCCGAGACACGGGCGGCGCGGTGAGCACTTTCTCCTCTTTGGGCAGGCGTTTGCGCTCGTAGTTGCGGTCGCGGTAGCGCTGGGCCTGCAACTCGGCGTGGGCGAGAGCTTGGCGCAGCGCCGATTCGAGAGTGGCGGCCTCACCTGCGGCAACGATGGTCTGCAGTCGCGCTTTAATGGTGAGTTCCGCGATCTGCACATGCCTTTGAGCGCGAAACGTGATGCTGGCGTGGGCCGTTTTGCCCAAAATGCGGGCGATGCGCTCCATGCCCTCTTCGGCCTGAGCGCGCAACGACTTGGGGACATTTACTTGTCTGGCGGTGAACTCCACATCCATGTAAGCCTCCGCTCTTGTTTGACCAACCGGCTGAACAGCTGGAGAACTTTGGATTCTATAGCATTTCGTGCCGGATCGAATACTGTCCGATAATGCAGGCTGGTCTTTCAGTTTGAAAGAGCCAAGCCTCAGGAGCTGAAGCCCGACGAATTCTGGAGCGGTTTGTGAACGGGCTGAAGCGTATACCTTTCGAGATCGCTACCCGATCTGGCACATCGCCAGGTTTATCCTTCGCGCCGACGGCGCTGGTGGGTCGAGGGTATGTTCATGTCTTCGCGATACTTGGCCACTGTGCGGCGAGTGAGCTGGATACCCTGGGCCTGCAACATCGCGGTTAGCTGGTCGTCTGTGAGAGGGTGGCGGACATCCTCTTCTTCGATCAACTTGCGGACTTTGCGTTTAAGCACAAGCAGAGGCGTGTCGGCGCCCTCCGGGCCATTGGAGCCCTCAGAGAAGAAAAAGCGCAGCTCGATGACGCCCTGCGGCGTGTGAGCGTATTTATTTGCCACCGCGCGGCTAACCGTGGAGGGATGCACCCCAATCTCCTCGGCGACTTCCTTGATCATCATGGGGCGCAGAGCCTCTATGCCAAATTCGAGAAAGTCCTGCTGACGGCGCACGATCACTTCACAGGTGCGCAGAATCGTGCTTTTCCGCTGGGCGATGTTGCGCATCAGTTGCATTGCGGAGCGAAAGCGCTCCTTGACGTATTCCTTGACCTCTTTATCGGTTCCTTCGGCTACGAGCATGCGCCGGTAGCTCTGGCTGAGACGGAGGCTGGGCAGATCTTCCTCGTTCATCGAGACGACCCATTCGCCGCCGCGCTTGGTAAACACCACGTCGGGCTCAATCAACCGCGTCGTTTCACGGTTATAAAGGCGTCCCGGCCGCGGGTCCAGGGTGCGAATAAATTCGACGCCAGCGTGGGCCTCGACGGCAGTTACCTGGGCTGCGCGCGCCAGGTCTTTCATGTCGCGCTTCTGCACCATATGCAGATGGCGGTCGACGATCAGCGCCGCGATCTCAATGCTCCGCCGGCGCTCCTCGAGCTTGGCCTCGGCTTCGGCTTGGAAACTGCGATTGGGGTCTTCTTCTTCCTCGACTTCGGAGGTGCGCCGGGCATAGACCTGCGCGAACTCGTGCTGCTGAGCGGCGATCTGGATCATCAGGCACTCGCGCAGATCCCGCGCAGCCACGCCGGCAGGGTCAAGGTGCTGCACCAGCTCTATTGCGCGCTTTACCAGATCTAGAGTGGCCTCCTTGTCGAGTTGTGTAGCCTTGGGGAACTGGGCGAACGACTCGGCCAGTTCCTCATCGCCGACAGTTAGATAACCATCTTCGTCAAGGTTGCCGATAACGAATTCGGCTGCCTCGCGCAGACTGGTTTCTAGCTTCAGCGAGCCGAGCTGCCACTCCAGGTGATCGGTGAGTGTGGTCGGCTGGGAGAGGAAATTCTCGAAGGAGGGTTTGTCACTCTCTTCAAACTCGGGCTGGGTGCGGTAACCGGGATCAAGGTATTCCTGGAAATAGGAGCCGAAATCAACTTCGTTAAAGGGGTCCTTGGGCGGGGTTTCTGGCTCCGTTGTCACGGGCTCATGGAGGTCGAGCCGTTCTTCCCTCTCCTGCCGCTCGACGCGCCCTGCCACCTCGTCGAGCATCGGAACCGTTTCGTCAATTTCCTCGAGGACGGGATTCTCGACCATCTCGGCGTCGATCATCTCTTTCAATTCGAGCTTGTTGAGCGCAAGAACGCTCACCATCTGCATCAGGCCCGGAGTGAGGACCTGGCGTTGCGAGACCTTCAAGCTCAATTTGGGCTGCAACAGCGCCATAACAGCGGCTCAATTCCCGTTCGGACTGCGGTTTGGTGTTAGTTCAAGTGTAATCGGATGGGAAAAACGGTCCAGAGCAAAGTGTGCCTCCCTCCGGTACTATTGTCCCGGATTGGGTGGCTGTCCATCCAGAGTTTATGTCCGAAACGGCATTCGCGGCCTTCAACCTTTGAGGGATTGACCGGACGGGAGTTCCGCATTCTTCTGGAAGAGTATTTTCCCCCGGGTCCCATCTCAGCCCAGTGAAAACCCTTCTCCCAGATAAAGCCGCCTCACGTCGACGTTGTTTCCTAGTTCGTGCGGTGTCCCGGCAAAGAATATCCGCCCTTCTGCAATGATATACGCCCGATCCGTGACGCTCAGGGTCTCGCGGACGTTATGGTCGGTAATCAGCACACCGATGCCGCTGGCCTTGAGGTCAAAGATGATCTTTTGCAGTTCCAGGACGGCGATGGGGTCGATGCCGCTGAAAGGCTCATCGAGAAGGATGAAGTTGGGCTGGATGCAGAGAGCGCGGGCTATCTCGACGCGCCGTCTTTCGCCTCCGGAGAGGGCGTAGCCGCGCGTGGTGCGAATATGTCCCAGGTTGAGCTGGTTAATGAGACGGTCGGTCCGGGTGCGGCGTTCGCGGTTGTCGAGCGGCTGAGCCTCGAGCACGGCGAGGATATTTTCTTCAACCGTAAGTTTGCGAAATACCGACGGCTCCTGAGGGAGATAGCTGATGCCATAGGTGCGGGCTCGCAGATACATGGGCACGCGCGTAATGTCGGTGTCGTCGACAAGCACGCGCCCGGTCTCAGGGATCACGAGACCGACGATGATATAGAAACTGGTGGTTTTGCCGGCGCCGTTCGGCCCCAGCAGCCCCACAACCTCGCCGCGGGAGATATTCAGGTCGACTCCGCGGACAACTTGACGTCCCTTGTAGGTCTTGCCAATTCCCTCAGCGATCAGTTTTTCCATCTAGCCTTCATGAGCGTTTGCCAGCCCGCTTCCGCCGTCATTTCGGCGCAGTCGTCTCCGTCGTGGTTTTGCGTCCATCGCCTTCGATACTGACGCTATCATCGCGGCTATTGAAAATCAAAGCATCGCCGGTCACGGTTCCGCGCGAGGGATCAGTGAGTCGTGGAGGATTGGCGGCCGTTCCGGTAAGCACGTACTGGCCCGTTTCGCCGGTGTACACGAGCTGCTCTCCGATTCCCCGGCGTTCCTGCGAACTGACGACCACATGGCCGCGGGCCGTCATGCGGTCAACCTGCGCCGCGGAGCCGTCTTTGCCCGCATGATTGCCGGGTGGCAAAAGAACCAGGTCCACTTCGCTGGACACGGTGATGGCGTCTGCGGTCTGGGCGGTCACATTGCCCACAGCACCGCCTTGCAAGACTGCCTTGTGCTCGGCGGCAGAGTATTTAAGGTCGCCGCCCCGGACCCGGATGACGCTGGGTGTGGAAGACCTGCTCGTCGTCTTTTCCGGGGCCACTCCTCCAGCGCTCATAGCGCTCAGCAGCACCACGCGCACTGGCTCGGTCGGAGACGTGGCACGCGCCACGAGAGTTTGCTTCGTCCGGTCGAGAATGATCAGGGGAGCGGCAACGGAGTTGGCCTGCTGCCAGAGACGCGCCTGGCCACGAAAGGTGGCCTCGCCAGTGGCCTGGTGCAATTGCGCCTCGTTTGCGATGGCGTGCGCAGGGCCGTCTCCGCCCAGCGTCGCTGCCTGTCGGTTGTTCGCGCCGTGCGATCCTTGGGCGGGGTTGGCGTCCCTTGCACCAAACCACGTCGCCTTCACATTTCCGTGCGCAAAGGCGTCGCCGGAAGCCTGTGAGACGTCGATTTTATCCGCCGCTAGCTGTAGACCACCGTCGTCGACGTGCGGACTGCCGGACAAGTGCAGCCACTCCCCTTTGCCTTCATAGTCAGCTTGCACAGCTGTCGCCCTCAGAACTGAGGGCGCAGGCGCTCCCGGCTGGGCAACGGGCTGCTGCACGAGCACGACATTGCCCTCGACAGTGGCCGACTGAAGCTGCGCAGACAACGCTGGGCCGCCCTGGTTTTTGCCCTCCAATTTAGGCTCGGCGCCCTGAGCAGGTGCGAAGTGCGCCACAAGACGGTCGCCGCTGGTGCTCTGCCGGGTACCTGACGATGTAGTCTGCTCGATGCCGGCGTGGCCTACCCCAGTCAATTCGGTCAGCGAGGAGTCCGCTCCGAATATGCCCGTTGCGTCGTCGGCCGTCATGCGGGAGGGGATGGCGGGGCCCTTGGCGCGCTGCTCTTCTTCCGTAACTAGAACCCGGCCTATGCCATGAATCGAGGCGAGTTCCAATTGCCCATGGCCCGAGGTGCGAAACGCAACGTCCGCCAATTGCGATTCCCAAGTGCGGTGCATGCGCACTATGCCGCGGGACGAGTTGGTCTGCTCATCGCTGGCCATGTTGACTCCCCGCTCGAGATGGGCGCTGCGCAGCACACCGGCAGCGGTGAATTCCATATTCATCGTGGGCGCGGTGCCATGCACATTTCGGCCCTCGTTAATGGAGTCGATTGTGACGCCGCCCTCAAGGTGCCCGTGTCGGGGCTGGTTGTGCTCGTCGAACTGGAGAGTTCCGGTGGGTGCTGTCAGGCGGCCGCCTCTTGACGTTGAAAGAGTGAAACCGTTGACTGCGTCGAGCTGCGATGCCGAACCATCATCTCGAAATTGAATCGTGGCCGCTGTTGCCCGCGCCTCGCCACCGGAGTAGCTGGCCACGGCCGAGGTCAGTCGGCAAAGCTGGTCGTCGCGCTCCAACTCAGCATGCGCGGCCTGCACCCGGACTGCCTGAGCACCCCGGTAGGTGTCCAATTGCACCGCGTGATCGAGCACCAGCCGCCCATTTTGCGAGTCAAATGAGGCTCCCATGGAGCTGCCGGTCCCCTGCACCATTGAAAAATCAACATGCTGGTCGGTCGTCGCCACTCCGCTCTTCCAGTTAAATGTGAGCCCGCTGGTTTCAACGTGGATCTCGCCGGATGCGGCGGTCGCGGCGTCCGCGGCCAGCGGCGGCGCTTTGATCTTGTTCTCCAGCGGCTGACTCTGCATCTTTTGGGGGGCGATTGCCGGCGCCACCCCCGGTCGCGTGACCGTAATCTGCACCGCACCCGGGGCTTTGGCCAATCCGGCCTTGGCATCGTACTCAAACTCGCTGCCGGAGATGCGGTCCACGCTCTTACCATCGGCTCCGTAGAGCTCAATTTGTACGTCGTGCAGAAGCGCATTGCCCTGCTTCAACTGAACGACTTTGGAAGCGTGAATCTTGAACAGGGTATGCCCGGCGTGGGCCTGGGTGTACGTGACGCCGTTGGACTCCTGTTGGATCTCGATGCCGAGGCGGCTGGGAAGATCGCGGCGGTTGAATGGATTTCTGAATTTACCGATGGTGAGAAAGAGAACCAGAACCAGGACAAGCAGTACTCCCGCAGCGAGAACCATGGTACGCATCCGCTCGATGGTAAGGATCACGCTTCAGTTCCCCTTGCCGAGCCGGACCGCAAGGCGCTGAGCGAGGCTTTCACCCAGTTCACTCCACAACAGGCGCGCGGTGGCTCCTGAGGCTTTCTCGATGGCCGCTGTGAGTTCGACGAGCTGGCGCACATTTTCCTCGACATGACGAGCTGCAACGGAGTCCAGTTCGAGGTCTTCTTCGAGAAAGGGTACGTCGGAGCCGAAGTCGATGCGGATGTGGCCTTCCTGCTGGTAGGAGCCTTCGTCAAAGAGCGGCCCAAAGCCGGTGACTCGCACCAGGCGCGGCTCGCGCACCCATCGCGGGTCGAGGCCCTCGGGGGTCTCGAGTTCCCAGAGGGTCCAGCCAATTTGAAACTCATAGGCATAGTCGTCGTGGAGGATTTCGAGGGCCTCTTCGACGGCCTGGCGCGGCTCTGCCCCGCGCTCCCCGCGGCCATAGAGCCGTTGAAAAATAGGCGTCTCGCTCCAGTTCATCGGCCAGACGGTGGCGGCGTAGACCTTCGGTTCGCCCCCATGCGCAGCAAACTCGCCCAGCACCGCGGTCAGCTTGTCAGGAATGGCAGCAACACGCAGGTTCGGGTACCACAGACTTAGATAAAGGGTGTCAGCCATCTGTCTAGATTGTAGACGCGCAAATGGATGCGAAGGTGCGGGAGAGCGACCTTATCCGATGAGAACTTGGAGCTTACGCCGTGACAATCTCGCTGAAATCGGCGATGCCGGAGAAGCCGCGCAGCACTCCGTCGATCAGCGCCAGATGAGCACCGCGAAGTTCCGGGTCGGGGTCGAGCACCATGACCTTGTCGAAGAAGGTGTCGACGACAGGGCGCAGCGTGGCGATCAGGGCCAGCGCTTCGCTGTAGGCCCTCTGCTGGCGCAGTTTTGCCACCTGCGGCGCGAGTGCGGCGGCGGCATCGGCGAGTTGCTGCGCTTCGGGCGCGAGCGGCGCTGATGTGCCTGCCTGGATGGCAAATCCCTTTTCTTCGGCCTGGCGCAGGATGTTCTTGATGCGTTTGAAAGCTGCGGAGATCGCAGCGAAGTCAGCGGATTCGCGTGCTGCTGAGAGGGCCTGGGCACGGGCGATGGCGTCACGGACGTCGTCAGCACCTGCGGCGAGGACCGCATTCACGACGTCGTAGGAAAAGCCGCGAACGTCTTTGAGATAGAAGTGGAGACGCTCGCGGAGGAAGGCTGAGATCTGCAGTTTGTGACCCGTCCATTCATCTTTTGATGTGCTTGCGTCCATAACCTCAGTGAGCGTCAATGGTAATTCCGACTCGGCGAGAATCTTGACGATCGCATTTGCACCGCGGCGCAACGCAAAAGGATCTTTGGATCCGGTGGGCGCGTTGCCAATGCTAAACATCGCGATAATTGTCTGAATGCGGTCGGTCAATCCTAATAGCTGGCCCTCGACCGATACGGGAATATCGTCTTCCATTGATGCGGGCGTGTACTGTTCATAGACTGCGAGAGCCACGCGCTCGCCGAGGCCTTGCGCACGCGCGTAGAGGCCGCCGATGATGCCCTGTAGTTCGGTGAATTCCTTTACAAGCTCGGCTGTGAGATCGGTCTTGGCAAGCTCAGTCGCTTTTTGTAATGCTGCGTAACTATAGGAGGTGAAGCCCTTGGATTTGAGAATATCGTGCAATTTGAGTGCAACGCCATCGTTCCAAGTGGTCTTCTCGTAGTAGCTGCCCAGCTCTTTTTGGAAGGTAACAGACTTGAGGCTTTCGACGCGGTCAACGAGCGGCGTTTTCTGGTCGAAGTCCCAAAAGAAGCGAGCATCCTTGAAGCGCGCCGTGAGCACACGGGCATTGCCGTGGCGAATGATAGACGCGCCCTCATCGTCAACCTGCGTATTGAGCACCGCGAGAAAATGCGGGGCTAGCTTGCCGTTCGCGTCCTCGACGGCGAAATACTTCTGATGGTCGCGCATGACCGTGACCAGCACTTCTTCAGGAAGGGCAAGGTATTCGCGATTGAAATCGCCGAGAATGACGGACGGCCACTCGGTGAGATGGACCACGGTCTCGACCAGAGGCTCGTCTTCGCGCCAGCGCGCCCCGGGAACGGTGCGTGTGGCCGCGTCGAGCGCCTTTCGAATCGTGTGACGACGCTCTGCCACATCGACCATGACGAATGCTGCGCGAAGGGTCTCTTTGTAGCGGTTTGCGTGATCGAGGATGACGGGCGCAGGGCCATGGATCACGCGATGGCCGCGGCTCACATTGCCGGCGGCGATCCCGGCGATTTCGAGGGGAACAATGGCAGAGCCGAGGAGAGCAACGACCCAGCGGACAGGGCGAACGAAGCGCTCCGGCTTGCCTGGGCGCCAATACATATTCTTCGCCCAATAGATGCCGGTCACTTCCTTCGGCAGTTCCGCGGCGAGCACCTGCGATGCGGCGATTCCCTTCCGCTTGATCGACGCTCCTACATATTCGCCTTTGGGGGTAGTCACCTTTTCGAGCGCGTCGACGGCAACGCCTGCCTTTTTGGCGAAGGCCTCGGCCGCTGCTGTCGGCGCGCCTTCTTTGAATGCCACCTTCCACGAGGGACCAGTGAGCTGCTCCTCAGTATCGGCCTGCGCGGCGAGAACGCCCTCGACCAGCACGGCCAGTCTGCGCGGCGTGGAATATGTTGTGAGTTTGGCGTCCGGAGCAAGCAGCCGCTCGCGCGTGAGCAGGTCATTGATGCGGCGGCATAGCTCCGCTTCAGCTCCGGCAATCATGCGGGCCGGAATCTCTTCAAGCCCAATCTCTAATAAAAAATCAGCCATACCTTTTTCTTTCTTACCTATCGTCAAGATTGAAACCGCAGATCCTTCGACTCGATTCGCTCGCCCAGGATGACGGCTGGGGATGTGTTCCGCTTCTTCAGGCTGCCTGTTGCAGTGCATACGCCTTGGCCACGCCCACGGCCAAGGTTCGAATGCGACCGATGACGCCGACGCGCTCGGTCACGCTGATGGCTCCGCGCGCATCGAGGATGTTGAACAGGTTGGAGCATTTGAGGGCCAGCTCGTAAGTCGGCAGCAGCGGGAAGCGTCGCTTCTCTAGCCCGCTGGAGGTTTCGCTGGCGAACAGTGCATCGGCTTGCGCCAGCAGATTTTTCGCCTCGGCCTCGTAGAGAGCAAAGTGCTCCCAAAGCTTGGCGACATCAGCGGTCTCAAAGTTATATACCGAGAACTGCAGCTCCTCGGCTAATCTGACTTCGCCGTAGGTGACCGGCGCGCCGGTGTCGGGGTCGCACAGCCCACACGATGTCGTAGATCGAGTCCTTATCCTGCAAGAAAGGCAGCGATGCGCTCCATGCCGTAGGTGAGCTCGGCGCAAATGGGGTCCAGATCCATCCCGCCGCATTGCTGAAAGTAAGTGAACTGGGTGATCTCGAGGCCGTCGAGCATCACCTGCCAGCCAACGCCCCACGCGCCGCCCGCGGGCCACTCCCAGTTATCTTCTTCGAACTTGAGGTCGTGCTTGCTGAGGTCGATGCCGATGGCCGAGAGGGATTCGAGATAAAGCTCCTGCACGTTGACCGGCGGCGGCTTCAGGATCAGCTGAAACTGCGTGTGCTTGAAGAGGCGGTTGGGATTTTCGCCGTAGCGACCGTCGGCGGGCCGGCGCGAAGGTTGCGCATATCCCACCCGGAAGGGCTTGGGTCCGAGGACGCGCAGGAACGTTTCCGGCGCCATGGTGCCCGCGCCCACTTCAACGTCGTAGGGCTGCTGCAGCACGCAACCGCGATCCGCCCAAAAGCTTTGAAGGCGAAACAATAACTCCTGAAAGGTTAATGCGGATGGCTTGCTGGAAGTCGGAACGAGTGTTGAAGACACAGGCAACTCTCTCTTAATAGGACTGAAGACCATCTTATCAGCCGGTGTAATCGCTACCAGCCCAGGCGTTCGAGTGCTTCGGCGGTGCGCAGCTTCCGTTCAAGATGGCGCTCGAGAGACTGCAAGGTGAAACGCCGCAGATCCTGCCCGCGACGGCGGGGCCATGGCTCGGCTGCAAAGACCGCGACCGGGGCGCGCAGCATGCGCTGGGCGAGTTGCCACGACTCCGCTGAAAGCTCGTTTGCGTTGCCGTTGCGATGCACGGCACAGAACAATCCGTCGGCATAGCTATTGAACGTAACCTCTGCTGCATGCAGCACCTCGCCGCAGGCGGTGCAATGCGCGACGTCCGGCAGCAGGCCCATCAGCCGCGTCATCCAAAGCTGAAAGTAGGTGAGCGGCATCCAGGGATGTTCGACCGTGGTCTGCTCCAGCACCGAGACCAGCAAGCGGAAGACGGTTTCCTGCGGATCATGCTCGGGAAGCGCCTCGTCGAGAACTTCGGCAAAGAAGCTCAATACCGCCATGCGCGCGTGATCAATGGGCGCCGACAGCGGCGAGCGAACCAGTTCAAGCTGATCGAGCCGGACAAGTTCCTGCCCCGGACGCTCGGCAAACCAGGCGCGGGCCTCGGTCATGGGCTCGAGCGCTCCGCCGAATCGCCTGCGGCTCTTCAGCGCTGACTTGGCTACGCCCTTAATCCGGCCGTAGTCGCGCGTAAAGAGGCTGACGATCAGGTCGGCTTCGTGCACCGGCCAGGTGCGCAAAACCACGGCTTCAGAGGTAAGCACGCCCATGCGTTTCCATCATCGCATTGCAGCCCTAAGTTGTTGACGCGGCCCCCTCAAACGCAAACGTCCGCCGCGGCAAGCCGCGACGGACGCGTCTCGAAACCAACTTGAGCAGGCCTAGCGGCCGAAGTGTGTGGCGTTCTTCTCGGTAAAGTGAGCCCATTTCTCCGGCAGGTCATCCTGGGCAAAGATGGCGGAGACAGGACACGCCGGAACGCAAGCGCCGCAGTCGATGCACTCGACCGGGTCGATGAACAATTGGTCCGTCTCGGCGAAGCCAGCTTCATCTTTCTTCGGGTGGATGCAATCGACGGGACAGGCGTCCACACAGGCGGTGTCCTTGGTGCCGATACATGGTTCTGCGATGATGTATGCCATCTTTCAGTTCTCCGGGAAGGTATCTTCTCGAGGGTGATAGTAGCATATGACCCCCGCGGCTGACTCGGCTGCGATCGCTCCGAGTTCTGCTATGCGGGAAGCTCGATCAGGAGTCCGGGGATGAGCCACCCCAGCGACGAGGACCTGTCGGCCGGACCCCCCGGCTGGAGTCAGGGATCAGTGGTCAGGGGGCAGATCGGACTGCTCTCTGTATGCGGCAAACTCAGCGGGCGTCGGGATCGGAGTCAAATCGCGCCCGGCGAACATGTCGCTGAAGAGGCCAATCAATTCCTGATGAATGAGGCCGTTCGAGGCGAGTATCTCCCGGCTGTTGAGTTGGAAATGGTTACCAGAAAAGTCGGTGACGCGACCGCCGGCCTCTTCCACCAGCAGAATGCCGGCTGCGGTGTCCCAGGGGTTCAAATTGAACTCCCAGAAAGCTTCCAGGCGTCCTGCGGCCACATAGGCCAGGTCGAGCGCGGCGGAACCGGCACGCCGCACGCCATGCGAACGCAACGTGAATTCCTGATAGAAGTGCACGTTGGGGCTCAAGTGGCGTTTGCGGCTGGGAAATCCCGTAGCCAGAAGCGCTTCCGCCAGGTCGCGGATGGGAGAAACGTGCAGCGGGCGGCCGTTTAATTGAGCACCGCGCCCCCTCTCAGCAGTAAAGAGCTCATCGCGCAACGGGTCGTAGATGACGGCGGCGACGAGGGTTCCATCCTGATCCGGCTGGAGGGATTTTGGGCGCTGCTCAAGACCCAGGGAAACGCAAAACTGGGGAAATCCGTGCGCAAAGTTCGTGGTTCCATCGAGCGGGTCGACATACCAGCGGAACTCGCGTTCGAGTCGGTCGCGCGTGCCTTCTTCGCCGTAGACACCATGATCGGGAAAGACTTGGCTCAGCCGCTCACGGATCAGCTTTTCCGCCGCCCGGTCGGCCACCGTTACCACGTCCACATCGCCCTTGTACTCGGTGACGACGCCCTGGGCGAAGAATGCGCGCAAAATGGCTCCGGCCTCGCGTGCGATCTCGGCAGCCTTAGGAACCCACACAAAATCCCGGACCGCGAAAGAACCAACGCTCACGAGGACGCCTCGTGCGAAGACAGGCCGGTTCGGCCACCTCGTTTTTTGCCTGCCTCGGAGATGGTTTGAATCTGATGTTTGTAGATGAAGAGATTCGGCTTGCCGTCGCGAGTCAGACGCAGCATGCCGTCGTCGAAGTATTCAATCCAGCCCCGAACGGTCTCACCATCATTCAACTTGATGACAACGTTGATCTGACGGTCGCTCAGGGATCGTAGATAGAGTGCCTCCTGCCCAGTCTCTCCGGGCGGAGGCGTCTTGGAGCGGCGACGAGAGGACAATGGGGGAGTCATCACTCCATTTTAGATGCAAATGGGAAAAAGGGATCGAAAGAATAAGTTGCGCTCGGCTAGACATCCGAACGCCAACGTCGGCTCAATGATTTTTGGCGGGGGAATCGGCGTAGTAGCCGGTGCGGCAGCGAATGTTAAAGGCCTGCGTCGCAGCCCTCGGAACAGTAACCTGCACGCGATGAAAATTGACGCCCGGCTCCTGGTGCTGGGGGTAGTAGCCTAGCACATATTGTGTGCGCAGGTCATCGCTCACGCGCGCAAAGGCCTTGTCGAGGCCGCCGGCGCTGACATAAAAGCTTTTGCCCCCGGTCTGTTCTGCCATGGTGATGAGCGCGTGCTCGCCCCCGGTGTCGCGGCCTGCGCTGGCCTCGATGGGGACATCGATGATGCTGTAGATCATGACTTCATTGCGGAGCGCCTGTTCAACGGCCTGGGCGTAGGTGGTGTTTTCGGCTGTATCGCCGCCATCTGAAATCAGCACCAGGACTTTGCGCCCTTCCTTCTTGCCGAGGCGCTGCGAAGCCAGGTAGATCGCGTCATAAAGGGCCGTCGCATCGCCGCCACGCAGCCTGTCGAGTCCATGGTCGATTTGAGCGGGCTTGTTGGTGAAGGCGGTGAGTTCGCTGACGTCGGTGGCAAATTCAATCAGACTCATCTGGTCCTGCGATCGCATCAGGGCACGAACGAATCGCTTGGCCGCATCCTGCTCCTGCGCCCGGTCTTTGAAGACGCTGCCACTGGTGTCGATGGCCAGGGTCAGGTTGAGAGGCAGTTCCGACTGGCGCTCAAAGACTGCGATCTGCTGCGGACGGCCGTCCTCAGATATGGCAAAATCGCCGCGTGTGAGTCCACCCACAATGGCGCCATTCTGGTCGGTCACGTTGACGAACATGTTGACCAGCTTCACATCCATGCGGAAAGTGACGTCCTGTGCGGCCAGGCTCGTCGCCATACAGGCCGGAAGCAGCAGAGCAACCCAGTGAGCGATAGGCCGAAGCGCGATGGCGCGAAGCACGACCATTCGCCGCATTCTTTCAAAAGGCATTGGCATCTGCCGCCTCCACGCCAAGGCCTGCTGGAAACGGCTCGCCGTCCGCCCACACCGCACCGTCGACAAAGGTTTCCTTCTTCCAGATAGGCACGGTTTTCTTGAGGGTGTCGATCAGCCAGCGGGAGGCTTCGTAGGCCTGGGCTCGGTGGGCTGAAGCAACCACGATCAAGACGCTGGTTTCTCCCACAAGCAGGCGGCCCAGGCTGTGGACGATGGCAACATGCCGAACGCCGAAGCGGGTGAGGGCTTCGCGTGCCAGCTCGTTCATTTGTTTTGCGGCCATCTCTTCGTAGGCTTCATAGTCCAGATGCAAGGTACGGCGGCCGCGGGAGTTATTGCGCACAATGCCGTCGAAGACAACCACAGCGCCATCTTCGCCGCATTTGGCGGCTGCGACAAGCGAATGGGCGTCGATGGGGTCGCGGGTGAGGGTGACGACGATCGGGCTTCCGCTGGAGGCGCTCGCCGGGTGCGGAGCACCGCCGGAGACAGGCGGCAGCAGACCCACCTCATCACCGTCGTGCAACACCTGGGCGGCAGTGGCGTACTCGGCATTCACGCTGACGGCGATGCCGCGCAGATTTGGAGTGGCGTGACGCTTGCCCAGTTCCAAAAGCAGGTCTGCGACGGTCGCGCCGTCGGGCATTTCGATTGGAAGATCATGGGGACCGAGCGCGTCCTTCAGCACGCCAAACGACAGCACACGTAGATGGATCATAAGAAGCAGCATACCGCCTTAGGATTAGACGCGGGAGGCGGAAATCGGTCGATGGAGCGACAGCGGGGACTGTCGACTCAGGCTATTGTTGACAGAGAGCGGTGTCCACTTCTGGGAGATGTCGTGATCTTCGATCTAAAGCGCTGCATTCTTGCTTTCACTCTCGTTGCGGCATTTGTCGCGGCTGGCGCACGAAGCTCGCTTTCGCAGAACAGCGGGGTCTTGCCCGGTGTTCTGGACCACGCTGCCCTGGCGAAAAGCCAGGCTCTGGATTCATCCCAAAGGCCGCTCTACGAGACCCGGGCGAGTCATGACCCAAATGGTACGGGAAAGTTTTATATGGGGCGTGAAATCGCCCAGGTCATGGGTCCAGGCGGCATCGAGTGGCTGGACCGGCGTGAGCGCGAAGAAGAAGAACACCCTGCCCAGGTGCTTGAGGCGTTGGATCTTCGCCCCGGAGAGATTGTTGCGGACTTAGGCGCGGGTTCCGGCTATTTCACATTCCGAATGGCGCCAAAGGTTGGCGAAACAGGCAAGGTGTTGGCTGTCGAGATCCAGGAGGCGATGCTCAATACCCTGAGGGCCCGTGCGTCAACGCTGAAAGCAGCGAACGTTGAAGTCGTGCAAGGCACCGAGACCGATCCTCACTTGCCTGCAGCCGGCGTAGACCTTGTGCTTCTGGTGGATGTTTATCACGAGTTGGCTTATCCATTTGAGGTGATGACGAGAGTTCGTGAAGCACTGAAGCCGGGAGGACGTGTGGTCTTTGTCGAGTACCGCAAGGAAGATCCTGCGGTCCCGATTAAGGAAGTGCACAAGATGTCAGTGAAACAGCTGGAGAAGGAAATGAATGCGGTTGGGTTAGTGCGCGTGCGTACAGTGGAGACCCTACCCCTGCAGCATATCGTCTTCTTCGAAAAGCGAAACTAGAGCACTTTCGGAATACACGTAGACTTATTGAGCGCTGTGCCGGACTAGCCGCGTCAAGGGCACATGAACAAAACGGATCGACTTGCGGTTCCATGTGTAGGTGATGTAAAGATCGCCATTGCCGCCCTGGATCATCGAGGGGTAAGAGTATTCCCCGGGCTGATCTTCGAGGGTGTCGACCATCTTGAAGTGCTCGCCATCCTTGCTGACCGAGAGGTTCAGAGGAGTGCGTCCCGTGGTGGTGTTGTTGAAGACCAGCACCACGCGGCCATCCTTGAGGGCTACCGCATCAATGCCCG
The DNA here is from genome assembly GCA_963800145.1 of uncultured Acidobacteriaceae bacterium. Classification (GTDB taxonomy): domain Bacteria; phylum Acidobacteriota; class Terriglobia; order Terriglobales; family Acidobacteriaceae; genus Telmatobacter. The sequence goes on from CAWCZX010000005.1 coordinate 95,234, forward strand.
AGTTGGGGTTGGGAACATCGATCAGCCGGGCCGCGGTCCATGTGACGCCGTTGTCGAATGAGTCGGCAACCGCGATTCGCGCGAAATTGGCCGTGGATCGCGCGTAGAAGCGAAGGTGCGTTCCCCCCAATGAAACCACCGAAGGCTGGATGATGCCACTGGTCTCGTTCCATTCGTGCGAACCCGGAATGGGAGAGGGATTCCCCGCCGTTTGATCACCGGCACGCGGATTGATGGGGGCAGCGGTAGGAACAATTGGCCCGGTTCGCGTCCAGGTCTTCCCATTGTCGATGCTGCGTTCAATCCATGCCGTCCATGAGTGATCCGCTTCTGTTGAAGACCCGCTGACAATCGTGCCATCCGTCAGCACAAGCGGCTTGGCGCGGACTGGACCAACCAACCCCGGCGGCAAGTGTTCGGGCGCCGACCATGTCTTGCCTTCGTCGTCGCTGTATTTTCTGGCTGCCGTCCAAGTGCTCGGGCTAGGACCAAATTTGTAATAGAGCCACAGCCGCCCATCTTTCGTGTGAAAGAGCACAGGGTTCCAGCATGGGACCGCCGATTCTCGTGCCAGCTCTACCGGGGCCGACCAGGCAGGCGATTCCCCCTCCCTGGCTCGCGAGCCCCATATTGCCACGTCCGGAAAGCCTTCTCCCGTGCCGCCGAACCACGCCGCCATGAGCATACCGCCCTTCAACTCCACAATGGTTGAGGCATGACTTGATGCAAACGGAACGCTGCCGGGCTGGAAGATGAGTCCCCGAGGCGGTTCTTGCGCGTGGGTACGGAGAGCAACGGCGAGCATCAAGACCGATGGGATGCGTTGAAGCACGGCAGCCTTTCTTGCTTGAGAATATCGCGTTTCCTTCGCGTCTATAGTTGCCATAGTATTGGTGCTCACCCAAATGCACGATCACCAGATGAGCCCGCGCGCACGAGACGCCACTGCGACGATAGAGCCAACGCCAGGCAGCCGCTATAAGTGGTTCGTCGTAGGAATGCTCTGGCTCGTCTGCTTCTTCAACTATGCCGACCGCCAGACCGTCTTTTCTGTTTTCCCTTTGATCAGCCGCCAGTTCTCGCTCACCGACGTGCAGCTGGGTGTTGTTGGCTCATCCTTCATGTGGATGTACGCCCTGTTCGGTCCGGTTGCCGGTTGGCTCTGCGACCGCTTCTCGCGCAAGACGATTGTCCTGGGAGCATTGCTCTTCTGGTCCATCGTCACCGCCGCCGCAGCACTCTCGCATAGCTACTGGCAGCTTGTCCTTTGCCGCGCCCTCGGGGGATTGGGAGAGGCATTCTACTTTCCCGCATCCATGTCGCTCATCAGCGATTACCACGGCGATACCCGCTCGCGCGCCATGTCAATTCACCAATCCAGCGTCTATGCGGGAACCATCGCCGGAGGTGCTGTTGCAGGCGCTGTTGGCCAATACTACGGTTGGCGATCGCCCTTCATGCTATTTGGTATTCTCGGCGCTCTTCTTGCCCTGTTGTTGTGGGCGCTGCTTCGCGAGCCCGAGAGAGGAATGTCTGATCAGCTTTGCAAAACTATTCCGCCTGTCGGAAGAGTTGAGCCTGTCCCATCGGCGAATCTTCTCAATAATCTGAAAGAACTTCTTACCAATCGAATCGTCGTTCTTCTCATCATTGTTTTCATCGCCGCAAATTTTGTTGCGGTGGTCTTCCTAACCTGGATGCCGACCTTTCTCTACCAGAAGTTCCACATGAGCCTTTCGATGGCGGCTCTCAACGCAACGGCCTACATCCAGATCGCCTCGGTAGTGGGCGTTGTTTCGGGAGGTTTTCTGGCGGATTCGTTCGTCAAACGAGGCGGGAAGTGGCAACTTAGCGGTCGCGTTTTTACACAGTCTCTAGGCCTGCTCTGCGGGGTGCCCTTCCTGTTTGTTACCGGCTGGACCACCTCGCTGTTCATTTTGATTCTTGCCATGATCGGCTTCGGTTTTTTCAAAGGGATGTACGACGCGAATATCTTTGCGTCGCTCCACGATTTTGTGCCGGTTGAGCGGCGCGGCGTTGCTGTCGGAACCATGAATTCTCTAGCCTGGCTGGGCGGGGGTTTGGCGCCGATCGCGATTGCGATGGGCGCGGGCCGCTACGGAATGAGTGCATGCATCAGCGCGACCGCGGGTATCTACTTTCTCATCGGCCTGCTCATGCTAAGGGGCGCGATGCGGCAAGCTCAAAAAGAACAGTCAGCTGAAGAGTGAATGGAGGCAAATGAGCAAGCCACCGGTTGATCGCATTCCTTTCGCCAAGATCTTGATCGGCCTGGCGATCTTATTTGCCCTTTCAATGGGCTCGTGCGGGCTGGGCTTCGCACTGATCTGGAATGGCAAAAGTGTGCCGCCAGGGATGGATCGTTTAATGAACGAGGCGGCGGGGTATGACGTGCTGGCAATTGTTTGTTCGGGCGCGGGTCTCCTGGTAACCGAGATTATCTGGTGGTGCTGACAGTGGTGAGCTCGTTCGCTCGCAAAGGGTGATTGCCTATGTCATGGGAACGCAAAAAAAGGCCGGCAAGTAGTATGCCGGCCTTTTCAATTCAAGTGCAGCCCGCTTACGCGGCGACGCTAGTTCCCCGATCCGTTTCGAGACGCGGGGTGCCGGGACGCGCATTCAACATCGGCAACGCCACGGCCAGCACATCTTCAATACGGTTGGCGTAGTGGATCTGGACGCCTGAGATCATCTCAGCCGTGAGGTCCTCTTCGACGTCCTGGCGATTCTCGGCCGGCAGAATGATGGTTTCCACTCCAGCCCGGCGCGCGGCCAGGAACTTCTCCTTGATGCCGCCAACTGGCAGCACATTGCCGCTAAGCGTGATCTCACCGGTCATCGCGGTAAGCGGTCGGACCGGCGTGTTGGTCAAGAGCGACGCAAGCACCGTGGCCATGGTGACGCCTGCCGAGGGACCGTCTTTGGGGATGGCTCCGGCCGGCACGTGAATGTGGATGTCTATCTCCTTGTTGAAGTCCTCGCTCAGGCCCAGTTTGTCGGCGTTCGAGCGGACCCAGGTCAGCGCAGCCTGCATGGATTCCTGCATGACCTCGCCAATCTGGCCCGTCATTCTGAAGCCTCCACTGCCCTTCATCTTGTTGGCTTCGATGAAAAGGATGTCGCCGCCCGCCGGTGTCCAGGCCAGGCCTACGGCGACGCCAGGACGCTTGACGCGCTCGGCCACTTCGGTTTCGACACGGACCTGGATGTTCCCGAGGAAGTCCTTGAGCACTTCGCGGGTGACGACAAGCTTTTCGGTCTTGCCCTCGACGACACGGCGTGCCTGCTTGCGGGCAACGGTGCCAATCACCTGCTCCAGCTTGCGAACGCCGGCTTCGCGGGTGTAGTGGCGCACAATGTGCCGTATCGCAGCCTCGGGAAACTCGATCTGGTCCGGAGTAATCCCGTTTTCCTTGATCTGCCGCGGAACCAGGTAGCGGTTGGCAATGTGCACCTTCTCCTCTTCGCTGTATCCCTGCAGGGGGATCAATTCCATGCGGTCGAGCAGGGGCGGCGGAACCGGATCGAGCATGTTGGCGGTGCAGATAAACAGCACCTTCGACAGGTCGAACGGCACGTCGAGATAGTTGTCCCGGAACGTGTTGTTCTGCGCCGGGTCCAGGGTTTCGAGCAAGGCAGATGCCGGGTCTCCCCGGAAATCGCGCCCCAGCTTGTCAATTTCGTCGAGCATGATCACCGGGTCGTTGGTTTCGGCGCGGCGGATACTCTGTATGATCTGTCCCGGCAGGGCCCCGATGTACGTACGCCGGTGCCCGCGAATCTCTGCCTCGTCGTGCATGCCGCCCAGCGAAATGCGCTGGAACTTGCGACCCAGGGCGCGTGCAATGGAGCGTCCCAGGCTGGTTTTGCCCACGCCGGGAGGTCCAACAAAGCACAGGATCGGCCCCTTCATGTCGGGCTTGAGCTCGAGCACGCTGAGGTAGTCCAGGATGCGATCCTTCACCTTTTTCAGCTCGTAGTGGTCCTCGTCGAGGATCTCCTTTGCCTTGTTGATGTCGACCTTGGACCCCGAGCTCTTGGCCCACGGCAGCACGGCAAGCCACTCGATGTAGTTGCGGGTGAGCGAGTAGTCGGCGGCCATCGGCGACATGCGCGACAGGCGCGACAGCTCCTTCAGAGCCTCTTTCTTCACGTCCTCCGGCATCCCGGCGGCTTCAATCTTCTGGCGCAATTCGTCGGTCTCGCGCTGGCCCTCATCCTGCTCGCCGAGTTCCTTCTGGATAGCCTTCATCTGCTCGCGAAGATAGTAATCGCGCTGCGACTGCTGCACCTGGTCCTGCACTTCACTCTGGATCTTGGTGCGCAGCTGCTGCACCTCGATTTCCTTGGCAAGATGCTTGGTCAGTTGCTCCAGACGGCCGGGAACAGATGGGGTCTCCAGCAGCTTTTGCTTGTCGTCCGTGGTGAGGAACGGCAGCGATGAAGCCACAAAGTCGACCAGCCGTCCCGGTTCTTCGATATTCGCGGCGATGGTGCGGAGTTCGTCCGACAGCGTCGGCGATTCCGCCACAATCTGCTGGAACTGGCCGATCACGTTGCGCACCAGCGCTTCAGTGCCTGAAGTGGTTTCAGGTTCGATGTCGGCCAGCGTCTCAACCTCAGCCACCATATAGGGTTCGGTCTGAACGTAGCTCAGAATCCGCACGCGCTCAACGCCTTCAGTAAAGACAAAACGGCTCTGATTGGGCATCCGCACGATCTTGTGCACGGTGGCCAAGGTGCCGACATCGTGCAAATCAGCGGGTTTGGGTGCGTCGAGCCGCGGATCCAACTGCGCGGTCACAACGATGGAGCGCTCTTCGCCCAGAGATTCGATCAACTGAATGGAGCTTTCGCGTCCAACTGTAAGCGGCAGAACAGCATGGGGAAATAAGACGGTATCGCGAACGGGCAGAATAGAGACGCGACGGGGTCCGGAGTTTTGTCTCTCAGGATGGTTAGGGAGGGACGGATTTGACGGTTGATTCACCATTGAGTGTCCTCTTATCAACTTTTCTTAATTAGACAACGCAGAAACCGAAAAGTTTCAGAATGTGGTGACCTCACTTTTCGCGTGTTGTTCCCCCAGGGTAATTTGTTTAGCCCTTTCCATTTGAAGACACAGTTTTGGTACGCTCACGCCGGAATCCGAGTTCCCGGAAGCGGGTGGATATGCACAGGGCAAGTCCCCGCCCTGTGCCGTGGGCATCGCACCGGCATTGAGCGGCTCTCGACCCGGATGCTCCTGTTCTCTATCGGCTCAAGGACGAGGAAGGTGAGGGTCGTCTGTTCTGAAGTCAATCAGGATGGGAGGAGCCTTCGTCCTTCTTGATGGCAGACTCGATCCTCTCCCAGAGGTCTTCTTTAGGCTGCTGGATGGGAAGCAATTGGCGCGCGGCTTCCGCAATTGTCTCCAAATCAGCCAACAAGGCACGGCAGCGCTCGCAGCTCTGGAGGTGCGGGTGCATTGAAGCATCCACGCCGGAGCCGATCAGATCTGCCAACTGGTTTTGGAAGTCATGGCAGCTGAAATTGTTGGGGTCCCCGGTCATTGCGGCCCTTCCCTTCGCAAAGATGTGCGCAGCGCATCGCGCAGCTTTAGACGTGCCTTGTGCAACTGCGACTTGCTGTTGCCGATGGAACAGTCAAGCATACTGGCAATTTCGTTGTGTTCATAGCCTTCGATGTCGTGCAGAACGAAGACCAGGCGATAGCCGGCGGGTAAGTCGCCGACCGCACGCTCCAAGGCGAGCCGGTCAATCGAGCCCGCCAACGAGAGATCAGGAGCGCCGAAACTGCGCCCGGGTCCGTCGTCGTACGAAGGCTCCATAGCTTCATCCAGCGACATCAAGGGTAAACCCTTCTTGCGCAGATGCATTAAAACGACGTTGATGGCAAGACGATGGAGCCAGGTCGAGAAGGCGGAATCGCCGCGAAAAGTGGCAATCTTCCGATGCAGTTGAAGGAATGCCTCCTGGGTGAGATCTTCGGCCTCCGCCACGTTGCTGACCATGCGAAGGCATAGAGAATAGATGCGTCTCTTGTTGAGCGAGTAAAGTTGGGCGAAGGCGTGATGATCTCCCGCCTGCGCACGGGCCAGAACATCAGATTCGGATGATGCCGAACCGGACGCGACGGGCTGAGGCTTGGCCGTATTCTCCGCCGGCTGGGCAGGCCCACGGGCTGAGGCGATCGGCACTTGCTTGGGGGAACTCGAACGTGGCATGCGCTTCCTTGTGGGGAGATTGGTTGCTCTGCTAGTCGGTAGTCCTGCGCTGAACTTCGTTCCTCGTTAGTATAAGGTGCAGCGTAAAAATGAGGCGGGGGGCACCCGGATATATCATTTGATGCGGTTCCTGCTCACGAGGTTGCGCTATTCCTACTGTTCTTAAGGAGATATAGGTTTGACGTCAAGGCGGTCTGGGCAGCTGAGCAATCGATACGGATTAGGGGTTCTGCTGACAGGCTGTCTTCTATTAATGAGCGGCGGCAATATTTGCGTTAGGGCCCAAGCGCAAAGCGCCACAAACGGAGGCGAAGCTGCTGTCGCTGACACGCAGGGGAAGCGATCACAACCCGGCGCCGATCACGATACTCTTGCCCAATGGATTGGCCTTCCTGTGCGGCGAATGGCATTCGAAGGAGTCGCGGCCGACCGCCTTGCTCCGCTGCCCGACCATCTTGCACAGCCCGTCGGCGATCCGCTGACCCAGGAGAATCTCGCCAAGAGCCTTCGGCAGTTGTATGCAACGGGGCTGTTTGAATCCGTCGAAGCGGAGGGCGTGCGCGATGGAGATGGAATTGACCTTGTGTTCAAGGGAGCACCGCGCATGTTTATCGGAACCGTCACGGTGAACGGGGCCAAGGGCGTGACAATGAATGCGCAGCTTCAACGGGCCAGCCGCCTTACTGCGGGAACGCGTTTCACCCAGGCTAAACTCGATCGTGCGTTGGAATTGATGCGCCAGGCGTTGGCAGACAACGGGTTTCACGAGCCGACAATCAGCCATAACCTTACTTCCCGTCCCGACCATCAACTGGTCGACATCTCCTTTCAAGTGGCTTCGGGGCCGCAAGCCCGGGTCGGCTTGGTCGAGGTGACCGGCGACCCCGGGATGAGTACGGCCGCGTTTCGACGCTACGCCCATTTACGATCCGGTCAGCGGATGGACCATGACACCGTGAACCGCGCGCTCTCCGGAATTTTGAAGCTCTATCAGAGGCGAGACCGCCTGGAAGCCGAGATCAAGCTTGAGTCGCAGGTGTACGTGCCGAAAACGCACAAATCGGATCTCCGCTTCTCGGCGAATCAAGGACCGATCGTGAAGGTGCAGGTGGAAGGCGCGAGCGTTGAACAAGACGACGTGAAGCGCCTGATTCCCATCTTTGAAGAGGGGAGCGTGGACGAGGATCTTCTGAATGAGGGTAATCGCCGGTTGCGTGACTATTTCCAGCGGAAGGGCTACTTCGATGCGAGAGTCGATCATCAGCGGCTGACGCCACAGCCGAATGAAGTGGAGATCGTCTATACCGTAACCCTCGGCCAACGGCGTCGCGTTGAGCGAGTAACAGTTTCGGGAAATCGCTACTTCGATTCGGCCACGCTCAAGGACCTGCTGAGCGTTCACGACGCCGACCTGACGGACCACAACGGAGTCTATAGCCAGGCGCTGGTGGCGGCAGATGTCAGCGCTCTGGAGACCGTCTATAAGAACAACGGTTTTGCCAAGGTGAAGGTAACCTCCAACGTGAACGCGGTGGAATCACCCAAAGCGAAAGGGCAAGCGGTCGCCGGCACATCCCGATCAGCTGGGCTCGCGGTCGAATATCACATAGACGAAGGAGAGCAGCAGCGGGTGGGGACCTTGTTGCTGGAAGGCAATGAACACGTGGAAACCGCGAAGCTGATTCCACTGTTGAATACGGCGCCGGGGCAGTTGCTTTCGCAGCAAAACCTGGCCGGAGACAGGGACACTTTAAGGACCGATTATCTGAACATGGGTTTTGACCAGGCGCGCGTCGATGTCGAAGAGCAGCCTCAAAAGTCGGACCCCCAGAAAGTGGATGTTGTTTTTCGCATCGTCGAGGGGCCGCAGATCTTTGTGCGCAGCGTTCTTGTGACCGGATTGAACTACACGCGCCCGGATACGGTGGCCAAGGCGATTGCGCTGCATCCAGGCGAACCGCTGAACCAGACTGCCTTGTTGGAAACCCAGCGCAACCTCTACGACTTCGCCTTATTCAACGAGGTCAACACTGCGGTCCAGAATCCCAATGGCGAGGAAACTCACAAGACGGTGCTGGTGCAACTGACGGAGGCGCGGCGCTGGACTTTGACCTACGGTCTTGGCTTCGAGACGCAGACGGGTACGCCGCAAAACAACTGTCGCGGCGCGATCGCGAATGGAGTCAGCTGCAATCCCAATGGCAAGACCGGCATCAGCCCGCGGGTGCTTTTGGTTGTCACCCGCAACGATCTCTTCGGTCGAGACCAGTCAGCATCGATTCAAGGCACCTACGGACTGCTGGAGCAGAAGATTAACTTCGTCTACCAGTATCCGCGTTTCCTGGGCGATCGGAACTTCGGCCTTACCTTCACGGGCGGCTATGCCAACAGCCAGGATGTGACGACGTATGTGGCCTCCAAACTGGATGCCGGACTGCGTTTGACGCAAAACCTGAACACCCCCGGTGTTGGTAGACAAAGGGCCAATCAATTCATCTACGAGTTCGATTTCCGGCGCGTGAAGGTGTCTGCGGACAGCCTGCAGGTCGGCCAACCCGAAATCGCGGAACTGGCAGCGGCGGTGCGTGTGGGGGGACCTGGTGCGACGTGGATCCGCGACACGCGCGACTCAGCTCTGGATTCTCATCGCGGCACCTATACCAGTTTTCAGGAGTTTGTCTCGAACCATGGTTTCGGCTCCCAGGCACAGTTCAATCGGCTGGACATGTCGAACTCAAGCTACTACGGCTTCAGCAAGAACAAGTTCGTGCTCGCCCGCAACTCGCGTTACGCGCAGGAGCGCGCCTACGGGCCCGAGTCGGATGAGCTGATTCCTCTTCCCGAGCGCATTTATGCAGGCGGCGCCACGTCTCTGCGCGGATTCTCAATCAATGCGGCTGGGCCGCGCGATGCCTACACTGGCTTTCCGATCGGCGGCGCAGGAGCGTTGATCAACAGCACGGAGTTGCGGCTGCCTCCCCCGACGCTGCCGTGGCTGGGCGACTCGGTCAGCTTTGTGATGTTTGAAGACATGGGCAACGTGTTTCGCAACGCCAGCGATGCATGGGCCAGCGCCCTGCGTGTTCGCCAGCCGAACATCAGCACATGCAAGACATTGGTCACGAACAATCTCAGCAACTACGTGCCCTCTGGCCCCACCACTTCGATCGGCCCGCAGGGCGAATGCAGCTTCAACTACTTCTCCCATGCCCCCGGTCTCGGCATGCGCTACCACACGCCGGTTGGACCGATCCGGCTCGACTTCAGCTATAACCTCAATCCGCCGGTTTATCCGATTTACGAGGACTATTCGCGTCCATCGCTTCCGCCCTATATCGGACACGCCGGACACTTCAACTTTTTCTTCAGCCTGGGGCAGACGTTTTGAAGAGCAGACGGCTAACATTTCGCTTCCTCGCGTCCGGCAAAGTCTGGCGGGCGGGCGCGACAGTGTGCCTGGCCGCATCCGTGGCTGCGTCGGCACAATTGCCGGAATCGAATCCGGTCGTTCTTGACCGCGTGGTGGCGGTGGTGAACAACCAAGCTATTCTTTCCAGCGATCTGGACGAGGAGATGCACATTTCAATTCTGGAGCCGAGTTCGGTACGGAACGGCCCGGAAACAGCGCAGCGAGCCTTGCAGCGACTGATCAGCCGCACGCTCATTCGGCAGCAAATCCGCGAAGAGGATGCGCAGGCGACCGAGCCAACTGCCAAAGAGATTACTGAGCGACTTGACGATCTACGCAAGGAATTGCCGGTGTGCGTTCGCGAGAACTGCGCCACGGATGCCGGATGGAAGACGTTTCTGGCGGACCACGATCTGACGCAAGAGCAGGTCGACGTCTATATGCTCAATCGACTTGAGATTCTGCACTTCATCGAGATGCGTTTTCGCCAGGGAATCAGCATCTCCCAGCTGGAAATCCAGACGTATTACCAGGACATGTTGGTGCCGCAATACGGCTCCGGAGAAAAGCCGCCTCCGCTGGAGCAGGTGGCTCCGCGCATTGAGGAGATCCTGCTGCAGCAACAGGTGAATGTACTTTTCAGCGGGTGGCTCGACAACCTGCGCAATCAGGGTGAAGTCGAGGTGCTTGATCCGAAGCTCGAAACCGCGTCAACGCCGGAGCAGGGAGCGAGGGCGCAATGAGCGAACGCGGGCCGATGGACCCTAAGACGCAGAAGCCGCCCAGGCGGCGACTTCTGCGGCGGATGGTCTGGGGTCGGATTGCTTGGATCGGCGCCGGCGGGACAGCCGTGCTCTTGATCGTGCTCGCGGGACTCTACCTCTGGGCGAACTCGGCTCAATTTGAAAACCTGATCCGCACGCGCCTTATTGCCCGGATCGAAGCCGCGTTCGGTGGGCGCGTGGAGATCGCCTCGTTCCACTGGCGGCTGCTCGACTTGAATGTTGAAGCCGACGGTCTGGTGATTCATGGCCGTGAAGGGGCCGGCGAGGAGCCTTACGCAGAAATAGCTCAGTTGCATGGGCAGCTCAGCGTGTTGGGCTTCTGGAGCCCGCGCATCCTGCTCCGTGACCTTGAGATTGTGCGCCCGTCATTGCACCTGATCGTTTACCCCGACGGCTCAACCAACCAGCCGCAACCCCTCAGGCCGACCAAGCCGCGCCGGCCAGTGCTCGATACGCTTTTCGATCTCAAGGCAGGCCATGTCGCGATTGAGCAAGGCACACTGCACTATGAGAACCGGGCCGCGAATTTCGATTTTCAGAATCGACTCGTACGGCTCGACCTGGCCGCCGATGACGTGTCGGTGCGGCTGGCTTATGTTCCGCCCAAGGGAAAGGATCCGGAAAGCTACCGGATTGATGCAGGCGCGCGCAATCTGAGCCTCTCCAGGGGCGACGTGGCGCAGCCGTTGACGAAGCCTGTGGAAGGACGCATGCAGGCCACGCTCGACCTGACGCGCTCGGCGGCGTATCTGCGTTCGTTCACACTCATGGCGCACAGCAAGGGCGCGGCGGATCGCACCTTGAACCTCTCTGGCGCGCTGATTGATTTCGCCCATCCGCGATGGCAGGCACAGGCCAACGGCGATCTGGACATGCGTCTGCTGGAGCCTACGACAGGCTACCCCAACGCACCGGAAGGCATCGCGCACGTCGACCTGACAGCAGAAGGACGGGCGGGAGAGTTTCGCGTCGATGGTCCGATTCATGTAGAGAACGGTTCCTACGTCGCGCCGGGCGTGGAGGCGAGGGGAGTCAGGCTGGATGCGCGGGTGCATGCCGACCCGGAGCAACTGGTTATTTCATCGGTAATTGCGCGCCTGCGCCAAGGGGGGCAGCTTGAGGGACAGGTCGCACTGCAACACTGGCTGCCCCCTATTCCCGGAGCCGCTGAGATGCAAGCAACCGGACCTTCACCAGCCGTTAAACACCTTCCGTTCGGCCGCAGGCAACCGGCTGTGAAGGCAACGGCGCCCGTCACGATTGCTGCAGTCACCATTCCAGTTGACGGCAAAGTGGTTGCGGAATTCAAGGGCGTTACGCTCGATACGGTTCTCGATATCGTCGGACAGGGCCCCTTCCAGCGATTGGGCCTAGGCGCGCAATTGAACGGTCCTGCGATCGCCATCTGGACCAATGGCGACGTGAGGACGCTTGCAGTGACCGCGAAGTTCGACATGAGCCCGCCGAATCACCTTCCCGCAGGAGAAGTTCCAACGACCGGCACGATTGACGGTACTTATTTCCAGCGCAACGGTGGGGTTGACCTTCGAACCCTTTTTGTTTCCCTGCCAGCCAGCCAGGTGCAGGCGCATGGACAACTCGGTGCCTATCCACTGACCAGCCCATCGTCGATTTCCGTCGATCTTCATACACATGACCTGGGCGAATTCGACCGCGTGCTGCGCGATCTGGGCCTGCAGCGCGGAGGGAAATCGGGGACCTCCGCCCTGCCGGCATCGCTGGGCGGGCAGGCGGATTTCCATGGCACGTGGTCTGGTTCGCTCGCCGATCCCCACATTGCGGGCACTTTGAAGGCCACCAATCTGGCGGTCGAAGAGCCCACGATGGGTAATGGCAATGCGCAGGCTCCTCAATCAGTGCATTGGGACGCGCTGGAGGCGACCGGCGCTTATTCGGCAACCCTAATCACCATAGCCCACGGGCAATTGAGCAAGGGCGCAACATCTGTCACCGTTCAAGGATCATTGGCGGCGACTGGGCCACCGCCGAGGGGGGTGGGGATTCCGAGTTTCGATTCCGATTCCCTGCTCCATATGCGGCTCAATGCCGATAAAGTCGCGGTCGAAGAATTACAGCCGTTCATCGGGCGGAGTTTGCCGGTAACTGGACAGATCAACGCACAAATCCAGGCCGACGGGCCTATCCACGCAATGGAGGGTTCCGGCTGGGTCGAGTTGAATAACGGTGTCGTGTACGGGGAGCCGATTTCTCGCATTCGCGCGCAGGGCAAGATTGCCGGAAATGTGCTGCAACTAGCCTCGATTACCGTGAACGACCAGGCGGGCAAGGTGTCGGCCTCGGGGACCTACGACATCAAGTCGCGCCGTTTTCTCATCGACGCCACCGCAGTCGGCGTTGATGTGAGCCAGATCCAACGGGTGCGCAACGCGGGTCTGGCCGTCACTGGAAAGCTTGGGTTCTGGGTGAAGGGGTCCGGTACGCCGGACGATCCTCGCCTGGAAGGACACGGCACACTGACAGGCGTGACCATCAGCGATGAGCCATTGGGCAGCATCGACATTGCCGCCCACACCGCGAATCGCATCGCCACTTACGACCTGACCACTCGATTCGAATCCGCATCGCTCTCTGCTCATGGTCAAACGGCGCTGAGCGGCGAGTACGCTACCGAGGCGAAGCTCGAGTTTTCGCAGTTCAACATCGGCGCTCTGCTCAAAATGGCCAACGTGCAGGGACTCACAGGCGAGTCCGCTCTGGCCGGCACTGTGACCGTGGAAGGGCCGCTAGCCCACATGGAACAAGTGCGCGGCGATGCACGGTTGCAGGATCTTGCGGTGACGATCGAAGGGGTGCATCTGCACAGCGAAGGCGCCGTCCACGCCACGTTGGCCAATTCACGCATCGTTCTCGACCCGCTGCATGTGACTGGCGAAGAGACCGATCTGCGCGCGCACGGGAGTTTGATGCTCACCGGCAAGCGGCAACTGGATTTTGCTTCCAACGGCTCCATCAACCTAAAGCTTGCGGAGACACTGGATCCGGACGTGACTGCGAGTGGCACCACGACGTTCCAAGTGGAGGCGCACGGCAACCTGGCGAACCCCAACCTGGCTGGGCGCATCGACTTTCAAAATGCCTCGCTGGCCCTTGAAGACCTGCCCAACAGCCTTAGCCAATTGCAGGGAACCCTGGTGTTCAATCAGAACCGGCTTGAAGTAAAGTCGCTGACGGCAAGGACCGGGGGCGGTCTGCTGAGCGTCTCGGGCTACCTGGCTTACCAGCACGGTATCTTCGCCGACTTGTCGGTGACGGGCAAGGACGTTCGCATCCGCTATCCGCAAGGCGTGAGTTCACTAGCCGATGCCACGTTCAAGTTGCAGGGGACGCAAAACAGTCTTCTGCTCAGCGGAAACGTGCTGATCACGAGGTTCACGGTAAGCCAGGATATGGATATTGCCGCCTTTGCGAGCCAGGCCAGCAAAGTTCAGGCGGTGGTTCCACCGGATGCTCCCTCAAACCACGTTCGTCTCGACGTGCACATCGTCTCGTCCCCGCAACTGAACTTCCAGAACGCTTATGCCAAGCTGGCGGGCGACGTTGACCTGCATTTGCGCGGCACCCTGGCTTCGCCGTCGCTGCTGGGGCGCGTCTCGATTATCGAAGGCAGCGCCACAATCGCCGGAACACGCTATGAACTGCAGCGCGGAGAGATCACATTTACCAACCCTGTCCGCATCGAGCCTTCCATCGATCTGAACGCAACCGCGCGCGTACAAGATTACGACATCACTCTGGGCCTGCACGGCTCTCCGGACAGAATGTCGGTGACTTACCGCAGCGACCCGCCACTGCCGGAAGCCGACGTGGTGGCTCTGCTGGCGCTGGGGCGTACGCAGGACCAGGAGCGGATTTACACACAACAGCAGGAACAAGTGACTTCAAATCCGACGACCGATGCATTGCTGGGCGGCGCGCTGAATGCGACAGTGAGCAGCCGAGTGCAAAAACTGTTTGGCGCCGGGGCGGTCAAGGTAGACCCGAACTACCTCGGTGTACTCGGAAACTCAACGACCCGCATCACGGTCCAGGAACAATTGGGCAGGAATGTCACCTTCACCTATGCCACCGATGTCGATACGACGGCGCAGCAGTTGCTGCAGGCTGAGATCTCTATCAATCGCCATATTTCGCTGCTGGTAACCCGCGATGAGTCAGATGTTTTCTCAATGGTCATTCAGATCACTCGGCGATACAAATAGCGGGTGGGCGTCGGGATTTTTCGGAAACCTGGCCGGGATCATGAACCCTGCGTTGACGCGGCTCTGTTTTCATGGCGGGTTTGGGGCAGAAAGAAGCTCATCACGGTCCCGGCTTTCTGTCCCTGTCGACTGCGGAACCGAAGAAAGCCACCTTGCTGCTCAACCAGGCACTTGGTGACCCACAAGCCGATCCCGGTTCCAATTTCCGATTTGGTGGTAAAGAATGGCACAAAGATTCGCCGCTGTACCTCCGGCGGCATGCCGCTGCCGTTGTCGGCAAGCGTAATGCGAACGCCCGCTTCCATTCCACTTGACCACTTTTTTGTAGCCTGCGCGCGCAGCCACAGCTTTCCACAGTCGTGAGAGGCATCGATCGCATTTGCAACAAGGTTGGAAAGCGCCTGCTTGAGCTCGCCGTGCTTGGCATACACAGTCAGTTTGGGATCAACGAGGATGCGTACCTCCAGGTGCTTGTTCCGCATCTTGCGGTCGTAAATGGTCAAGACGTCATCGATCAGTTCGGCAACGGAAATCCAACTGTGCTTCGAGTTGTCTTTGTAGAATCCGAGGGTCTGGCGAGCAATGGCAGCGACCCTGGTTAGCTCGCGGTCGGCAATTGCCAATTGCTGGCAAACTACTTCTGGCACATCCGGATTTGTCATGGCCAGATAGATGAAATTGGTCACCGCTTCGAGCGGATTGTTGATTTCATGGGCGATGGTGGCAGCCTGTCGGCCGGCTGTTGCCAGCTTCTCAGCCTGGATCGCCGCCTGTTGGGCGAGCCTAAGCTCAGTCGTGTCACGACAAACAACAATGAGTTGCTCCACACTGCCGTCGGCTCCCCGCGCCGGGCTGATGCGTATATCCCAGCTCTTTTGCGTCCCAGCAGGTGTGAGGCAATCCCCTTGAAAGCTCCCCACTCCTCCTGCTTTCGCCGTCTCCAGGGCGGCCGTCGCGCGAGGTCGGTCCGCTTCCCTCCAGAAATCTACCCATGGACGCCCGAGAAACTGGCTGATGTCCTCGATTTCCAGCGCCTTTAACCCCGGGGGACTTATATAGGCGAGACGCCCGTCCAGGTCGAGCACTTTGACGCTATCAATACTGCTCTCAATCACGTGCCGGGCAAAGTCTTCACTGCGCCGGAGATCCCTTTCGACCTGTTCACGCCGCGTCATCTCTTGCATCCGCGCTTCTTCTAGAGCCCGCACAACCTGGGCCTTTTGCTGCAATGCGCTGACCATGCGCAACCGGTCGCCTTCATTGTCGAGCGACGTATAGCCTTCCGTAGGAATCACATTGCTGTGCTCCGCGCATATTTTGCGGAAGAGTTCACCCTGGGGATCAGTTCCAAAGGTTCCAATCGGGTAGGCGCAACGCAGGCTGAATGAGCAGGTGCGCGCCAGCTCATTCCAAAGTTGCTCGAGCCGAATCGCGGCGTCGCGTTTGCCGTCTGCCCAGAGCAGGGCCACCATTTCTCCGAAGGCCACCACGGGGCCCTTCTCCCGCGCCAAACCAGCCCGGGCTGCGAGCAGTTCCGGCTCCACGACTGAGCGGAACAGCTCCCCATCGGGCCACTCTTCGACCATGAAGCGGGCAAGCGTTTCCTCTGCGTCCAGAGCGATGAAGCGTTTGTTCTCGGTTGCCGGCCGCAGGTCGATTCCGTACTCTTTGAGCTTATTCGTCAGGCCACGACGGTGGGATCCTGTGGCGATGACAATGGCCGATCCTCCGGCACCGAGCGCAGCTCCGACAAACTCGCTCAAACTCTCAAGCAGCCCAAAATCGTCTTCATAAAAATTAACTGAATGAACGCAATCAGCCGTCGCCGCAGAGGGTTCGGAGGCGGAATCTCTCTCGACAAGCTGGGTTTGGGGATGCAAATGAATTCCCTCCGGACGTGCCCGTTGTGCCTTGCCGCTCTCGTGCACTTTCCGGTGGATGGCAGGGGTGTGCTAAACACCTACCTCGTGGGATGCGCTTTACCTACAAGGGGTTGCCGGAGGATTCGTCGACTGCACTAATCCGATCCTTCAGCGAGCGGTTTTTGTCGTTGCAAAACCCGCCAAGACAATACCAAGACTATATTGGTTTTCTCTTGTCGTTGTGGTGCAACTCCGCAACCCTCTCAGTGAATCAGTGTCAGTAGAGATCGGAAAGTTTAGAAAGATCGGAAAGTTTGCGGGAGACGACATCCGAGGACCTTCCAGTCAACGTACTTGAGGAAAGAGGAGGAACTATGAAAGCGATTTGCAAGTCTTTGTCCCCGATTGGCGCGGTACTGCTCACCGGAGCCCTGTTGAGCCTGCCCCCGATGTGCCTTGGGGCGGCGACCGGGAGATCTGACCCGATTGCACAGGGGCAGGAAAACAATTCTCTAGACAGCGCGGCCATGGCCAAGCTCAAGAAATCGCAGTTTAAAGACGTAAAGGTGAGCGTGGACGGCAACGGGATTGCGACCCTCGCGGGAACCGTGGGCCTTTATGAATACAAGGTAGACGCCCAGAAGCGCGTAAACGGCGTCAAGGGCGTGACGGCGGTACGCAACGACATTGAAGTGGCGGGTCCGTCGGTTTCCGACCAGCAACTCCAGCAGAAACTGGGCGAAGCGCTGGCCTATGATCGTGTTGGTTACGGGAACGTTTTCAACGCCATCACACTGCAGGTTCACGACGGGATTGCGGCTCTCGGCGGTCACGCTCACGACTACCCGGATCGAGATTCGGCCGTCGCGTTGGCCTCCACCACTCCGGGCGTGAAAGGCGTCATCGACGACATTGAAGTCGATCCCACTTCGATGATGGACTGGCAAACCCGCATGGCCACGGCCCGCGCCATTTATGGGTACCCATCGCTGAACAAATATGCCATCGACCCAGCCAAGCCGATCCGGATCTCGGTGCAGAACGGGCACGTGAAGCTTTACGGCACGGTGGATTCTCAGGCGGACAAGGAAACCGCATACATCCGAGCTAATGGCGTTCCCGGGGTCTTCAGTGTGGAGAATTACCTGCAAGTGGCCAACCAGCCTACCGAGTCATCGAAGAAATAAAACGATCGGCTCGGGGTGTCTCCAGATGCCGGACAACCGCTGGGTTGGCCGGCATTTTTTTGGGGAGACGCGGGTGACATTCACACAACTGTAATCATAAAATCCGTTTTGCTCCTTACACTTGTCTCGCTATGCTCACCGACGGACCACTCACCATCGACAGCAAAGAAGGCAGCACCCCGGACACCACAATTTTCTATCTCAATGGTCCTCTTACTTTGCGCAATATGTTCGAGTTCCAGGCGCAATTGCGCGGGGGGCAGACGCCGCGCGTCACCATCATCGACCTGAGCCAGGTGCCCTATATGGATTCGGCCGGGATGGGGCTGGTGATGAATCAATACGTGCATTGCAAGACCAAAGGCCTCAAACTGATCGTTTCCGGAGCGAACAGCCGGGTGATGGATCTCTTCGACGTCACCAAGGTGAGCACCATTCTGCCGCTGGTAGCCACGGTCGAAGAAGCCGAGGCCACGGCATAGTTTCCGCTCCGCTCATGTCACTAAAGAATTGAAGTGATCAGCCTGCCAGGCTGCAATTTCGCGAGACCGGTGTGTCCCGCGCCCTCAGTTACACTGCTAGATGGAACAGGGCGCGATGGGCTTGCTGAAGAAAACCCGCACAACGCTGGAGATGATCAAGTGGGAGCACTCCATCTTCGCTCTCCCTTTTGCCCTGACCGCAACGATTCTGGCGGCGCACGGCGTACCGGGTTGGCGCACCCTGGCCTGGATTCTGGTGGCCATGGTTACGGCCCGCTCCTGCGCCATGGCGTTCAATCGATGGGCGGACGCAGAACTAGATGCCGCCAATCCCCGAACCAGAAGCCGCGCTATTCCGGCCGGCCTGTTGTCGCGCCAATTTGTGCTGGGTTTTACGGTGTTGATGGCCGTGGGGTTTGTCGTTGCTTCGGCTGAACTGAACCGGCTCACCCTCTATCTGTCGCCATTAGTGCTTCTGGTGCTGCTGGGCTACAGCTACATGAAACGGGTTACGCGCTGGTCGCACCTGGTGCTGGGCCTGGCCCTGGGGCTTGCGCCCACCGCGGCGTGGATCGCCGTCCGGGGCAGCCTGGATGTCCGGATCCTGGTACTCACCGCCGCGGTCACACTCTGGGTAGGCGGATTCGACGTGCTCTACGCTTGCCAGGATTATGATCATGACCGCTCAGCCGGGCTGCACAGCCTTCCCCAGGCGGTGGGTATACCCGCAGCCTTCTGGGCGGCGCGCCTGATGCATCTGGGCGTACTCGGACTGCTGGTTTGGTTCGGCTGGCTGTTTGCCTTTGGCCCTGCAGGGTGGCTTGGCGTCGCGGCCGTGGGCTTGTTGCTGGCTTATGAGCACTCCTTGGTTTCGCCGGGCGACCTGCGCCGGCTGAACGCCGCATTCTTCACCATGAACGGCGTCATCGCCATGGTCTTTCTGGGCTTTGTCGCCACGGATCTTTGGCTGCGGAGGTAAGCGACGATGTCTACAGGCGAAATCCCGAAAGAAGCGGCCGTTGCGCTTTGGTATGGCCCCAGGGGAGTGTCCGCGAAGGACGCTTCTCAACAGCTGGCAGCAGACAAACGGGCTGGAAAGCGCGGCAAGGGAATGAAGGTCGCGATACAGGGCGAGCCCGGCGCATTCAGCCATGAAGCTGCTCTTAAGCTCGATGCCGAAGCGTCGATTTGCCCCTATTCACTTTCGGCCGACGTATTTGCCGCCCTGTCAAATGGAGACGTGGACGCCGCGGTGGTTCCCATTGAGAACAGCCTGGCGGGTTCGGTCTCAGAGCACTTCGACTTGTTGCTCACGCACGACGTAACGGTGGAGCGCGAAACGCTGCTGCGCATCCGGCACAATCTGATCGCGCTTGAAAGCGCAGTTCTCGACGACATCGATCGTGTATTTTCGCATCCCGTAGCCCTGGCGCAATGCCGGCGCTTCCTCGCCGCCCATGCCGGGATGGAGCCATTCGCCTTCTACGACACGGCGGGCAGCGTGAAGCAACTGGTTGCGTTGCGTGACCGGCATGCGGCCGCGATCGCCAGCAAGGCGGCGGCGCACTTCTATGGCGCAACCATTCTTGCGGCCGGCATTGAAGACAATCCGGAAAACTTTACTCGCTTTTTTCTGGTTCGTCGCAAGCGGGATGCGGTTCCCGATCCCCAATCGAACAAGATGAGCCTGGCATTCTCGGTTGAGAATCATCCCGGCTCGCTGGTCGCTGCGCTTTCAGAACTCTCAGTGTTGGGCACCAATCTGACCAAGATCGAATCGCGGCCGGTCCATGGCAAACCGTGGGAATACATTTTCTATGTGGACTGCCAGATTCAATCGGCCGAAGAGGGCGGACGCGCGCTGGATGCGCTCAGGCCGCACTGCGCGATGGTGAAGGAACTGGGCCGCTACCCTGAAGCACGCTAGCATTTCAACTCGTCAACATGTCGGCATATAAAAAGGGGATGGATTTAAATCCACCCCCTTCACACTCTGTGGCAGCGATCGTTCTGTTTTAGAAGTGGTAGGCCACGCCGATGGCTGGGTTATAGATTTGATACCACCTGTTGGTATTAAATTGCGTATTGCCGAACGTGGGCACTTTGGTGACGAACCCACGATACTCCGCCCGAATGTCAAAGCTAGGGCTGATCTCATAGGCGATGCCGCCGCCGAACAAGCCGCCGACACTTGTCTGCTGTTTCACGTCCAGGATCTTGGTACCGGAGTTGCGAATAGGCAGAAAAATGAAGGCGCCAGGGCCGGCCTCAACAAACGGATTGAACTTATGAAAGACGAAGCTGCGCACATAAGCGGCCGAAACTTCCTGCGTACGGGTCAAAACAGGATAGTTGTTGGGATTGGCATAGAAGGTGAGGGAGTTCTGGTAGGTAATTCCGTAATTAGCTTCGAGAGCGCTTGAGGGCGTGAGCATGAAACGGTAGCTGAGCAATGCGCCATACGCGGTAGTGGAATGGACCTGGACGTCGGTTGATGAGGCTATGAACGGCTCAATAAGGGCCGTTCCACTGAGGCTGATGTCTTGCCTGCTCTCTTGAGCGCGACCCGCGGCCACACCTGCGGCCAACAGAAATGCAATAAAGGCGATCTTCTTCATTCGCTGTAGAACCTCACGACTGCGCAACCGTCCGGCTGGCAACGAGCTTGTCGATTCCGGTGCGCCGGTTCGTGCCGGGCCCCGCTCTCAGCATTGTAAATGGCCGGAACGGGTCGAGGCTGAAGGGGTTGACTCGGAATGATCCAAGTCTTTAGACGTATCGGAGCGCAAAGTGGCGCCTTTCAATTCGTATCACCCTCAGGGCGTCCGACTTGATCTGGTGAAGAGGGAGATGCGCAGACTCACCCGACCCTTTCGCGCTCAACATGGTAGTAAAAGGGCGGACCCTGCTTTTGCGCCAACGACCTTACAGTGCGCAGGAAGGCGCGAGCGGCATAGCTAAGGGTGCCCTGGCGTCTGTGTACCAGCCTCAGTACTCGTTTCATCTCCAGTTCGTCGACCGGAACACGTACCAGGTCGCCCGTTTCAAGCTCACGCGCAACCGTCAAATGCGGCACCAGCGCTACCCCGTCGCCCATTGCTACAAAACGCTTGATGGCCTCGATAGTGGGCAGTTCGATGCCCATGTTCAACGGCGTGCGATAACGCTGGAAGGTTTCAATCACTTTCCTGCGCAATGGCGAAGTGACGTGATGAGCGATGAAGTTTTGTTGTCCGAGATCGTTTATGGAGACACGCGACGCACCGGCCAAGGGGTGGCTTGGGCTGACGATAAAGGCCAGGCTATCGCCATATACGGCAATGGTGCGAAACTGGGCCGGATCGGGCCGGAAAGACACGACGCCGATCTCGAATGTGCGCAGGTTCAGTTCCTCCGGGATGCGGCTGGCCAGCATACGATGTACGGTGACATTGACGTGCGGGAATTCGCGTCTGAATTGGTTGATGGCCGGCAACAGGTACATGCAGGTGTATTCATTGGCGGCCAATTGCAGGCTCCCGCGCTCAACGCTTTTCAACTCGTCGAGTGCGCTGGTGGCCTCGCGGCGCAAAGCCAGCAAGCGCAACGCGTAATCCCGCAGAAGCACACCGGCTGCGGTCAGCGACCCGTCCCGCGCCGCGCGATCAAAGAGGGTTTCGCCCACCGCGGCTTCAAGCTTGCGAATCACCTGGCTCACCGCGGGCTGGGTGCGGTGCAGCCGAAGCGCCGCACGGGAGAAGCTTCTCTCTTCCGCAACCGCAAGAAAGGTCTCCAATTGGCTCAATTCCATAGCAGCACGCCCTCAGCCGTTCTCTGTTTCTCTGTTTGGCTTTCTCTGTTTCTCTGCTTTCTCTGTCCCCATAAGCAATTGTAATCGACTCCCCAACAAGAATAACTTTGCCTTATAGCACACAAATGAGAGAAAATGAGACTGTTAGCAAAGGTTTCCTTTGGCAGGCGAATCGATGACTTTGGATCACCCGAATCACGTTGCTTTCTTCGACACCACGCTGCGCGATGGCGAACAGTCGCCTGGCTGCAGTATGACGACGCAAGAAAAACTGACGATGGCTCACGCCCTTGAAGACCTTGGGGTGGATATCATCGAAGCGGGTTTTGCAATGGCCTCCGAAGGTGACTTTGCCGCGATCGCCACCATTACCCAGGCGGTGCGCAAACCGCGCATTGCCTCCCTGGCCCGGGCCAAAACAGAAGATATTGAAATCGCTGCTCGCGCTGTGCAGTTTGCCGACCGAGCCCGCATCCATGTTTTTCTTGCTTCAAGCGACCTGCATCTTGAATACAAGCTGAAGATCGGCCGGCAGGAGGCGCTCGACCTCACGGGCCAGTCGGTTCGCCTGGCGCGTACACATGTCGACGATGTCGAGTTTTCGCCCGAGGATGCGACGCGCTCCGATCGCGATTTTCTGGTTGAGATGGTGCGCGTGGCAGTCGAGGCCGGCGCGACCACCATCAATATGCCCGATACCGTGGGCTACTCAACTCCAGAGGAATATGGGCAGATGTTTCGCGAGGTGCGCGAACGCATTCCTGCCATCGACGAGTTGGGCATCATTCTCTCATCGCATTGCCACGACGACCTGGGACTCGCGGTAGCCAACTCGCTGGCCGCCATCTCAGCCGGCGCGCGGCAGGTGGAATGCACGATTAACGGGATTGGGGAACGGGCGGGCAATGCCGCTCTCGAAGAGATTGCCGCGGCACTCTATGTTCGCGGGGACCACTATGGCGTCTCCACCGGCATCAAACTGGGCCAGCTTTATACCACCAGCGAAGTGCTGGGGCAGATCATCACCTTCAAGCCCTCGCCGAATAAGGCGATCGTGGGCGCCAATGCATTTGCGCACGAATCGGGCATTCACCAGCACGGCATGCTGGCTAACCCGCTGTGCTACGAGATCATGACGCCGGCTTTGGTCGGAGTAGCCAAGACGCACCTCGTCTTAGGCAAGCACTCCGGTCGCGCTGCGCTGCGCCATCGGCTTGAGCAGTTGGGCTTCGTGCTCACGCGCGAAGAGTTACAGCAAACCTACTATCGGTTTGTAGCGATGGCCGACCGCAAGAAAAACATTTACGACCAGGACCTGGTGGGACTTCTTCCCGACCAGATTCGCGAGCGACGTTCGGAGCCCGTTTCCGAACTCGATTGACGATGATTCGTGCTGGCGCGCTTTGAAAGGCCACGACTTCAGTCGTGCCGCAAGTGCGTCAAGATTGGCGGGGCTTTAGCCCCTGAGGGAAAATGAAACTCAAGATTCTAGTCACCGCCGGCGACGGCATAGGCCCTGAAGTCACCAATGAAGCGGTCACGGTCCTGAAGGAAGTGGCAAACCTTGGCGGCCACACAATTGATTTTCATGGCAAGCGCATCGGCGGCGTCGCGATTGTGCATGACGGCACACCGCTGCCGGGCGACACGCTGGCTGCCGCGCTTGACTCCGACGCCGTGTTTCTGGGCGCGGTGGGCGGCAACGAATTCAATTCCCTGCCCCCGGACAAGCGACCCGAGGCGGGCCTGCTGCAGATTCGCGCCGCGCTCGGCGGATTCGCCAATCTGCGTCCCGCATTTGCGTTCAAAGAACTCGCCATCAACAGCCCTTTGCGGCCTGAGATCGTGGAAGGTGCGGACATTCTGTTCGTCCGCGAGCTGTTGGGCGGGCTCTATTTCGGCAAGCCGCGCGAATGGAATCGCGAAACCGGCGAGGCCTGGAACACCATGCGTTACACACGCGATGAAGTGGTACGCGTGGCCCGAATTGCCTTCCAACTCGCGCAGAAGCGCCGCAAGAAACTCACGAGCGTCGACAAGGCCAATGTACTCGAAGTGTCGCAACTTTGGAGGGCCACAGTGAATGAAGTTGCAGCCGAGTTCCCGGACGTGACCGTAGAGCATCAATACGTGGATGCGATGTCGATGCACCTGATGAATCAGCCACGCAACTACGATGTGGTGCTAACGGAAAATCTATTCGGCGACATTCTCTCCGACGAGTCCGCCGTCATTACGGGATCGCTGGGCATGTTGCCTTCAGCCACGATCGGCGGCAAGGTTAATCTCTACGAGCCAGTGCACGGTTCCGCGCCTGACATCGCCGGCAAGGGACTCGCCAACCCGCTCGGCGCAATTCTCACCGGGGCGCTGATTCTGCGCCACTCTGGCGGCCTGGAAGCGGAAGCTGCCGCGATTGAATTGGCGGTGCGCAAGGTGCTCGAGCAAGGATTCCGCACACCCGACCTTGCGCGCGGAAATGCAGCCGGATTCACAGTGCTGTCAACCAAAGAGATGGGCGCGAAGGTGCGCGAAACCGTAAAGACTCAGCTTCTAGCTGTCAGTTCCTAGCTTTTAGCTTTTGAATCGCTGAATACGGCGCAGAGACGTTGGGATTGAGGAGTTTTCGGATTCACGAAGAAGAAGACCAAGCTGGAGGCTGGTTAGAAGCTCGCAGCTCATTCAAGGAGTTTCATGAGTTCAGAACCTAGGACATTATTTGAAAAGGTCTGGAAGCAGCACATTGTGGTCGAGCCGCAAGGCGAGCCCACGGTTCTCTACATCGACCTGCAACTCGTGCACGAGGTGACATCGCCGCAGGCGTTCGAAGGGCTGCGGCTGGCCGGTCGTACGGTGCGTCGCCCCGACCGCACGATTGCCACCGTGGACCACAACGTGCCCACCACGATTGAAGGTCGGCTTCACATCGTCGACCAAATTGCGGCCACGCAGATTGCCACGCTGCGCAAGAACTGCGCCGATTTCGGCGTCGAGCTCTACGACGTGAACTCGCGCGAACAAGGCATCGTACACGTCATCGGTCCAGAATTGGGCATCACCAAACCGGGCATGACAATTGTCTGCGGTGACTCGCACACGAGCACACACGGTGCATTTGGCGCGCTTGCATTTGGCATCGGAACCAGCGAAGTGGAGCACGTATTGGCTACACAAACGCTGCCGCAATCCACGCCGAAGACGTTCCGCATCGCGGTCGAAGGCGCGTTGCCCACTGGCGTCACGGCAAAGGACATCATCCTCGCCATCATCGGCAAGATCGGCACCGACGGGGCCACAGGCTGCGTGATTGAATACGCGGGCTCCGCGATTCGCGCACTCTCAATGGAAGGGCGCATGACGGTCTGCAATATGAGCATCGAGGCCGGTGCGCGCGCGGGCTTGATCGCTCCAGATGAAACCACTTTCGCGTATCTCAAGGGCCGCCGCTTTGCACCCAAGGGCGAAGCATGGGACGAGGCAGTGCGCGAGTGGAGCAAACTACCCACTGATCCCGGCGCCAAATTCGATCGCGAACTCGTCATCGACGCAACCGCTCTTGTTCCCTACGTGAGTTGGGGCACGAGTCCGGGCATGGTCGCGCCGGTCACGGCATCTGTACCTGACCCTGCTGCCGCTGCGACCGAGCAGGAACGCAAGTCGTTCGAGCGAGCACTCGAATACATGAACCTGAAAGCCGGGACGCCGATTCAGGATGTCGAGATTGATCGCGTCTTTATTGGCTCGTGCACCAACGGCCGGCTTGAAGACCTGCGCGCCGCTGCGCGCATCGCTGCTGGCTACAAAGTGTCAACTCATGTAAGCGCGATGGTGGTTCCCGGGTCGCAGCAGGTGAAAGCAGCAGCGGAGCAGGAAGGCTTGGATCGCGTTTTTCGCGAAGCTGGTTTCGACTGGCGCGAGCCTGGCTGTTCGATGTGTCTGGGCATGAACCCGGACATTCTTTCGCCAGGCGAACGCTGCGCCTCAACCAGCAACCGCAACTTTGAGGGCCGCCAAGGACGCGGCGGCCGCACTCACCTTGTCTCACCGGAGATGGCAGCGGCAGCCGCGATCGCCGGCCACTTCGTCGACATTCGCAACTGGCCCGTTCGCGAGCCTGTACTGCATGGAGGGAAGGCCTGATGGAGCCCTTTCGCACTCTGACCGCACTGGCCGCGCCGCTCGACCGCAGCAACGTCGACACCGACCAGATTATTCCCAAACAGTTTTTGAAGCGCATTGAGCGCACCGGATACGGCGACTTTCTTTTCTTTGACTGGCGTCGCACTGCTTCGGGCGATCCCGATCCGTCGTTCGTACTCAATGATCCACGTTACAAGGGCGCACGGATCCTCATCGCGAACAAGAACTTTGCCTGCGGATCAAGCCGCGAACATGCTGCCTGGGCTCTCAGCGATTACGGCTTCCGTGCAGTAATCGCGCCTACGTTTGCGGACATCTTTTTCTCGAATGCAGGGAAGAACGGCATCGTGCTGGTTCGGCTCAGCGAGGAACAGGTTGCCGAACTGCTCAACAACGCTAAGACAATTCCGAATTACAAGCTCACGGTCTCGCTTGAAGATCAAACCGTGACCGATAGCCAGGGATTCAAAGCAGCATTTGAGGTCGATCCCTTCCGCAAGTTTTGCCTGATTGAAGGACTCGACGATATCGGTCTGACGCTGCGGCATGAAGCATCACTGGACGCATTCGAAGCCAAACACGATAACGCCGCGTGGCTGAAGGCGAAATGACAGCTTCTAGCTACTAGCTTCAAGCCTTCAGCTCTTGCAACTGCGAAGTGCAGAGACAAGAAAGCAGCCGATTGAAGGCGCAAACAATCACGAGCAGTAACAACGGGCTAAAAGCTAGAGGCTAGAAGCTGGCGGATAGCGAACGAAGAGAGCTAATGACCATCGAAGGCAAGCGTCAAAGTATTCCGTTGACTGAAGGACCGAGCCGAGCCGCCGCGCGTTCGTACCTGCGCGGGTCAGGGTTTGCAAAAGACGATCTCCACAAGCCGATTATTGGCATCGCCAACACCTGGACCGAGATTGGCACCTGCAACGTGCATTTGCGCGAAATCGCCGAGGCTCTGAAAGAAGGGATTCGCGAGGCCGGCGGCACGCCGATGGAGTTCAACACGGTGACCATCTCTGACGGCATCACGATGGGCACGCAAGGCATGAAAGCGTCGCTGGTTTCGCGCGAAGTGATCGCCGACTCCATCGAGTTGGTGGCGCGCGGCAATCTCTTCGATGGCCTGGTCGGCATCGGCGGCTGCGATAAGAACATGCCCGGCATCATCATGGCGCTGTGCCGGCTCGATATTCCGGGACTCATGCTTTATGGCGGTTCGATCGCGCCCGGCAAACTCAACGGCCCCAATGGCGAGAAGATAGACATCACGATTCAAAATGTCTTTGAGGGCATCGGCTCCTACGCAGCCGGGCGCATTGATGAAGCAGGTCTTGAGGCCCTCGAAGCCAATGCTTGTCCCGGCGCGGGCGCGTGTGGCGGCCAGTTCACCGCCAATACGATGGCTATGTCGGGCGAAATTCTCGGCATTTCGCCGATTCAACTTTCCGGCGTTCCTGCCACATCAAAGGATAAGCACGCCGCCACGCGCGAAGCCGGGCGCATTCTGATGGACGCAGTGCGAGCCAATCGGCGGCCTTCGCAGATCATTACCCGCAAATCGATTGAGAACACCATCGCCAGCGTGGCTGCAAGCGGCGGTTCGACCAACGCCGTGCTTCACCTCTTGGCTATCGCACGCGAGATGGGCATCGAGCTTTCGATCGATGATTTTGACGCGATCAGCAAGCGCACGCCTTTTATTTGCGACCTCACGCCAGCGGGCAAATACGTGGCCTCGGACTACCAGGCCGCAGGCGGTTCGCGTCTGCTTGCGCAACGACTCATCGACGCAGGCTATGCGGATGGCTCGACCCTTACCATCAGCGGCCGCACGTTGGCTGAGGAGGCTGCGCTGGCCGAGGAGACGCCGGGGCAGGTGGTCATCCACACTTTCGAAAAGCCGATCAAACCGACGGGCGGCCTCGTCATCCTCAAAGGCAACCTGGCCCCGGAAGGCTGCGTGATGAAGATCGCGGCCGCCAATCGCCTTGAGCATCGTGGCCCGGCACGCGTTTTTGACACCGAAGAAGCGTGTTTCGCAGCCGTGCAATCGGGCCAGATCAAGCCAGGCGATGTGCTCGTGATTCGCTATGAAGGTCCAAAGGGTGGCCCCGGCATGCGTGAGATGCTGCAGGTGACCGCCGCCATCTCGTCCAATGCGGAACTCAGCGCGCACGTGGCATTGCTGACTGACGGCCGCTTCTCCGGCGCGACACGCGGCTTCACTGCGGGCCACGTCGCACCCGAAGCATTCGTCGGTGGACCGATCGCCGCTGTGCGCGAAGGCGACACGATTCACTTCGACATTCCGAACCGCAAGCTGACACTCGAGATCAGCGAGGAAGAGATGGCTGCGCGGCTCAAGAACTTCAAAGCGCCCGCGCTGCGCTGGCCCGCAGGCGTGTTTCGCAAATATGTGGATCGCGTCAATTCCGCTTCGCTGGGAGCGACAACGTAAACGCAACTCCTAGCCACTAGCTTCTAGCAGCTAGCTCATTCGGTGGCCACTCAGCCGTTTTTTGGTCACCGGCAAAATTTTCAAACACTCCGTCTCTGAGAGACGCAAACCGCTCGATGCAGCACAACAGAAGCCAGAGGCTAGAAGCTAGCAGCTAACGCTCAAAAGGAGTCACTCATGGGAAGCAACGCAACTACGCAAGGACCGGACGCACCCATCACCACGCCCACACGCCTAACCGGTGCCGAGATTGTGTGGGCCACGCTGGTAGGCGAGGGCGTTACGGACGTCTTCGGCTATCCGGGCGGAGCCATTCTGCCGGTTTATGACGCGTTGCGCAAGTTCCCCATCCATCACGTGCTTGTGCGTCACGAGCAGGGCGCGGCGCACATGGCCGACGGTTATGCGCGGGCGTCAGGTAAGGTGGGTGTTGCCATTGCCACCAGCGGCCCCGGGGCGACAAACCTGATCACGGGCATCGCTACAGCCATGCTGGATTCGATCCCCATGGTCTGCATCACCGGCAATGTCTCAAGCAAAGTGCTCGGCACCGACGCGTTTCAGGAAGTGGACATCACAGGCATTACACTGCCGGTGACCAAGCATAACTTCCTCGTCAATCGCGCGGAAGACATTGCTCCCGCGATTCGCTATGCTTTCCAGATTGCGCAGTCGGGGCGGCCTGGACCGGTGCTGGTGGACATTACCAAGGATGCGCAACAAGGCACGGCTGTCTTCGACTTTGAAGCAGCCAAACCCCGCGCCTATCGCCCGCACCCAATGTTGTCGGTTGAAGACCAGGGTCTGACGCAGGCCGCCGAACTGATCCGGAATGCGAAAAGGCCGATTATTCTCGCAGGCCACGGCGTCGCGGAATCGAACGCGATGGAACAGATTCGCACACTGGCCGAGCGCGCACAGATTCCGGTGGCTCTCACGCTGCTGGGTTTGGGGGGATTTCCGGCATCGCACCCGCTGAACCTGGGCATGATGGGCATGCACGGCGAGGCATGGGTGAACCATGCGATTCAGGAAGCCGACCTGCTGATCGCGTGCGGCATGCGCTTCGATGATCGCGTCACGGGCTCGACCTCGACCTACGCGCTCAAGGCGAAGAAGATTCATATCGAAGTCGATCCTGCGGAGATCAACAAAAACATCAAAGTGGATGTGGCCCTGGTGGGCGATCTGCGCGCGGTGCTGGAAGAGTTGCTGCCGCGCATCGCGGGCCGTGACGGAAGCGCCTGGATCAAGACCATCGAATCCAGCAAGGGCGCAGTTGCGGTGCGCGATATCAAGAACCTGCCCGACTCCGGCCATCTTTATGCCGCGCACGTGATGCATGACCTGTGGCGCATCACCGGCGGCGACGCCATTGTGGTGACCGACGTGGGGCAGCATCAAATGTGGGAAGCTCAGTATTTTCGCCACGAACATCCACGCACGCTGATCACCTCCGGCGGCCTGGGCACGATGGGTTTTGCGCTGCCCGCGGCGATCGGAACGAAGTTCGCTTGTCCGGACAAGGAAGTGTGGGTGATTGCCGGTGATGGTGGTTTCCAGATGACTGCTGCCGAGCTATCGACAATCGTCCAGGAAAACATCAAGATCAACATTGCCATCATCAACAACGGCTACCTGGGCATGGTGCGGCAGTGGCAAGAGTTTTTCTACGAACGTAATTACGAGTCCACGCCGCTAGTGAGCCCCGACTTTGTGAAGCTGGCGGATGCGCACGGCATTGCCGGCCGCGCCGTCAGGACGCGTGCCGAGGTCGAGGCAGCCGTCAACGAAGCGCGGTCGGCGCCCGGCGCGTTTCTCATCAACTTCCTGGTCGAAAAGGAAGACTCGGTTTACCCGATGATTCCTGCCGGCTCCGCGTTGCACGAGATGATTCGGCGGCCCGGCAAGAATCCGCTGGTCGAGTCGCCAGACGACGTTTAAGACAGCTGCTAGCTGCCAGCTTTTAGCCTCTAGCTTGTAATTGCCCATCCGTGGGGAGATACCAGCGAAGGAGTTTTGAGCTAGAAGCTAGGGGCTAGAAGCTAGAGGCTCGTTATGCTGCACACATTCGTTGCTTATGTTGAAGATTTGCCGGGCGTGCTGACGCGCGTGGCTTCGCTCTTCCGCCGTCTAAACATCAACATCAATTCGCTTACCGTCGGGCGCAGCGAGCGCGTGGGGCTGTCGCGGCTGACGCTGGTCTGTGAAGCTTCGGCAGAAGCGGGGCATCGCATTCGCGCCAGCTTGTTCAAGCTTGAAAATGTTGTGGATGTGGATGATATCGCAAAAGCTCCGTCCGTCACGCGTGAACTCGCGCTCATCAAGGTGGCCGCCACGCCGCGCAACCGCTCTCAGATCTTCGACCTCGTTGAAGTGTTTCGCGCCCGGATCGTCGACTTGACCTCAGAGTCGTTGATGATTGAAATGACAGGGGTCGAAAGCAAGATCGAAGGGCTGATTGAGGTACTTCGCGAAGACGAAGGCCGCATTCTTGAAATCTGCCGCAGCGGCAAGATGACCATGCGCCGCGGCCATCACATCTCCAGCGTCCTCAAGGCGATGGACGCAGGACCAGACGAAAAGGCCGCGCAGGAGAACGAATCTGCGGACGTCGCGGAAGAAAGGGCCGATATCGAGCCGGCCTAGCACCCTCGACGAAGTAGAGGGCTTTTCAACGCCGCTACCTCAGGCCTAAGCTTGCATTGTGTTCTCACCTGGAAGGATTGAATCATGGACCCAGACAGCAAAGCATGCCCGGTTTGTGGAGAGACCATCAAGGCCGCCGCGATCAAGTGCCGTTTTTGCAACACCGACCTGACCACGTTCAACGCGGCAAGGCAGGTCGAGACCGAAAGAGACCTGTTCGTCGGTCACCCGGCGCTCATCTACACTCTCGGCCAACTTATGCCGTTTCTGATTGTGATTGCCATAACGGCACTGGCCGGGTACGCCATGAAGGCCGGGTACATCGAGCGCTCGGATCAGTACATTCTGTATCTATGCCTGTTTTTCCTGGCAGGGTGCGGGCTGATTTTGTTCTCCTTCTACATGAAGAGCCGCAAGGTTTTCTACCGCATCACGACACAGCGAATCAAACTTGAACGCGGCCTGTTGTCGAAGGTTCAGGAATCGCTCGAGCTGTTCCGCATCGACCACTTTGAACTGCGCAAGCCCCTGGGCAGCCGCCTGCTGGGTCAGGCATCTCTCCATCTTTATTCCTCCGACGCCGAGCTTGAAAATTTTTCAATTTACGGGGTACCGCATCTCGAGGAACTCGCAGATGAGTTGCGCGACTGCCAGCTCCGCGAACGCGCGAGACGCAGCCTCACAACATTCGTCAAGGCGTAAAGCGCGAAGCTTTACTTCACAGGCCCACGGAATCTCTCAACCCGAAAGCAAAGGAAAAAACGAGAAATCATGGCTAAGACTTACTACGATAACGACGCCGACCTCACGCTGATACAAGCCAAGAAGGTCGCCATCATCGGCTACGGCTCCCAGGGTCATGCCCATGCGCTTAACCTGAAAGACTCTGGGGTTCAGGTGAAAGTAGGCCTCGCCGCCAACTCCAAGTCCATCGCGAAGGCACAGAAGGCCGGACTTGAAGTCACGACCGTAGCTGAGGCTACCAAATGGGCCGACGTGGTGATGGTCCTGGTTCCGGATCAGACGGCGGCCAAGCTTTATGCCGAAGAGATCGCGCCCAATCTCACCGCGGGCAAGATGCTGCTGTTCGCGCACGGGTTCAACATTCACTTCAAAACGATTGTTCCGGTGGCGGGCATTGACGTGGGCATGGCCGCCCCCAAAGGACCCGGCCATCGCGTGCGCGAAGTCTTCATCGAAGGCGGCGGCATTCCCGGCCTCATCGCCATTCACCAGGACGCGACCGGCAAAGCCCATGCACTCAATCTCAGTTATTTGAAGGGCATCGGCTGCACCCGCGCCGGAGTGCTCGAAACGACTTTCAAAGAGGAGACTGAAACGGATCTCTTCGGCGAGCAGGCCGTGCTTTGCGGCGGCGTCAGCGCGCTGATTAAGGCGGGCTATGAGACGCTGGTCGAGGCCGGCTATCAGCCCGAAAGCGCGTACTTCGAGGTGCTGCACGAACTCAAGCTCATCGTCGATCTCATCTATCGCGGCGGGCTGGCTTACATGCGCTACAGCATCTCTGACACCGCAGAGTGGGGCGATTATGTCAGCGGTCCGCGCGTGATCAATGCCGAGAGCCGCAAGGCGATGAAGGCGATTCTGGGTGAGATTCAGGACGGCGAATTTGCCAAGCGCTTCCTCGCCGACCAGAACTCCGGCCGCAAGGAGTTCATGGCTTTTCGTGAGGCGGAGGCGAAGCACCCGGTCGAGATTGTCGGCAAGAAATTGCGCGCTTCGATGCCGTTCCTCGATCCGGTGACCGTCGAAGAAGTGGCCAAGACGCGGTAGGAAAAACCAGCCTCCAGCTATCAGTTCTCAGCTTTTAGCTGGAGGCACAATCAACTCATGCCTCACAAAGATTTGTCTTCCTGATCGAAGCTGGCGAAGTCGAGGGACCTGCGGTTACTTTGCCCCAAGAGGCTCGAAAGTCCTCTTCTCTGGCGATAAACCTCGCTCTTCCCTCAGTGCCGTTTTGCCGGCATGTTTTGCCCGCCCTGGTGCAGGACCAGCGATGTGATCGCGCCGGTTGCATCGGGAACGAACTCGATTTCGGCATTCGGCTGGGGCGCAAAGAAATGCGGATGGCCCCCGATGATGCCCAGATACATCACAGGCAGCGCGGGCTGATTCGTTCCCTGCACTGTGAGTCCGTCGCCTGCAATAGCCACGGTGAGCGAAAACGTCGGCGCAAGATCGTAGATGCCCACGAACTTGGCTAGCTCCCCTTTGGCGATCGGTACGGCCTTGTGCTCGCTGGACAGCACAACGGGCTTGCCCATCACGACGTCGAAGAGTTGATCGCCCATCATATCCGGCGCGCCACCGTTCACATTGCTCAAAACGACCACGGCGATACGGCGGTCCGGCGCGTACATCAGGTTGGTATTGAAGCCCTCGATGCCGCCACCGTGGCTGATTAGCTTGACGCCGTCCTTGTCGGCAATAAAGACTCCGAGTCCATAATTTCCCTTGCCTGGCGTGGTCATCAGCTTGAGCGAGTCCGCTGACAATACCTTGCCGCCAAACAGGCCGTGCTCCCATTTCAGCAGGTCACCCGTAGTCGAATAGATTGAGCCTGCGGCCCAAGGCACCGTCATGGACTCGGAGCGTGCCAGAACAAGCCCGTTGGGGCCGGGCATATATCCTTCTGCGCGATTGGGCAGAATGAGTTCGTCGGTGTCGAGCCCCGAATCTTTCATATCCAGAGGATCGAAAATGCGCTCGCGCAGCAGGTCGCCGTATTTCTTGCCGCTCACCTTCTCGATGACTGCACCGAGCACTTCAAAATTGGAGTTGCTGTAGGCGAACTTGCTCCCGGGCTCGAAATCGAGAGGCTTGTCGCGAAAGAGCGCGAGTTCCTCTTCCGTTGTGTGTGGACTCATTCTCCACACGCCGAACTCCTTCATATTGGTAAAGCTCGGTATGCCCGATGTATGGCCCAGCAATTCGGCCAGCGTGATCTTGTCCCAGGCCTTGGGCGTATCCGGCAGATACTTGCTGACGGGATCATTGATGTTCAGCTTGCCATCCTGCTGCAGCAACAGCACCAGCGTTGCCGTGAACTGCTTGGTGAGCGACCCGAGTCTGAACTTGGCATCCGGCACATCGGGAATCTTCCATTCCAGGTCGGCCATGCCATATCCCTTGTTGAGAAGAACGCGATCACCATCGACCACCAATACTGTGCCCATAAAGGCGTTCCCGGCCGTGTAAGAGTTGGCCACCTGATCGAGCCGAGCCTTCATCGCCGCTTCGTCCGGGACATCTGCGACGCTTGCCGCACAGCCCAATGCGCAGACATATGCGCACACCGTTCCAATTATCCAACGGCTCATCCCAAAGCCTCCTGCCCGGTGAAGGGCACCTGCTCTATTGAACTTCTGTCAAGAGACTACGCGCGCAAGCGAACACAGGTTCAACGCTTCGACATCGCACACGCAGGTTATCTCTCGGACATCTCCGGGCCTATTTCCGGCTATTTCCGATCAAGCCGGAATGCCGCCGCCAGGAAATCTCCGCGGAATTCTTCGTCCATGTCGAGTCCATGATTCATCCACCATGCTCCGCTCGCCGTGGTGGGTGTTCCCGCTCGCGCTTTGCCTTCAATGGACGTCAGAGCGTATTCAGCAGCGGGATCCAGTCCCTTGAGCTTCAATCGCGGGAAGAGCCTGGCCTCTTGCGTGGAGTGGATGAACAAGAACACCACTGATTGGCTCTTGTCATGATTAACTGTCTGGGTAGCTGAGAATTCGCTGCCGTTGCGCGGGGAAATAAGGCGGTAGAGGTCCCCCTGCACGATGGTCGGCTGCACCTGATGGTAGGCGGCGATGAGCCGTTTGGCCGTCGCCATTTCGTCGTCATTCCACTTGGCGATGTTGGCGCCGATGCCTAGCGAGCCCTGCATCGAGCTCAGCATCCGATACGGGATTGAGGTAACGCGTACCTGGTGCTCAAGGTCATGCGGCGAGTCCGTAACCCACGCCATCATGACTTGCGGCGTGTAGGCATAAGTGAATCCATCCTGCTGCGTGAGCCGGTCGAAGGGATCGGTATTATCTGAAGGCCACACTTCGTCGGTGTATTTCATTATGCCGAGATCGACGCGCCCGCCTCCGCCCGAGCAGGATTCAATCTCAAGCTTGGGATGTCTGCGCTCCAGCTCCGCCAGGATGCCATAGAGGCTGCGTGTGAATTCGACGTAGACTTTCTTCTGCTCTGCAGGCGGAAGCTGGTCCCACCCCGGCTCGCTCCAGTTACGGTTGTAATCCCATTTCAGAAATGCAATATCGTTTTCGGTCACCAGCTTGTCGAGGAATCCTAAAACATAGGCTCGAACATCTGGACGAGCGAGGTTTAACACGAGTTGATTGCGCAGCTCCGAACGCGGTCGTCCCGGGAAATTCAGCACCCAATCAGGATGCTTGCGATACAGGTCCGAGTCGGGATTGACCATCTCCGGCTCGACCCATAAGCCAAAATCCATGCCGAGCGCGTGAACCTTATCGATGAGCGGTTTAAGGCCATGGGGGAACTTCTGCGGGTTCACATACCAGTCGCCAAGGCCAGCGTGGTCATCCTTGCGCTGGCCGAACCAGCCGTCGTCCATTACAAAGCGGTCAATTCCCAGGGCAGCCGCTTTCTCAGCCAATGCCATCTGCCCCGCCTCATCCACGTTGAACTCGGTGGCCTCCCATGAGTTGTAGATGACCGGTCTGGGCTTGGGCGCAGCACTCTCGCCAGTTCCGATCCGGTGGGGCAGGATATGCGCAATCTCAAAGTGGTGAAGAAGGCGCGATGCGCCGCCGAGCCCATTGGCCGCATAGCCACCGTAAAACACGGGCGTATCGAGCGACTGGCCGGGATGCAGCACATAGCCGAAGTCGAACGGATTGAAGCCGCCGGTCACGCGCACTTCATCCAACTGGTCCTGCTCGACCGTGATGCGCCAGGAGCCGCTCCATGCCAGCGCGCCGAACCATACCTCGCCGTGGTTCTCGTCGGAGTTTCCGGACTGTATCGCAAACCACGGGTTGGCCTGGTGACTGGTGGAACCGCGGCGGCTCTCGATGACACGTTCACCTGGATCGAGCTTTTCCTGAGTCAGGGTCCATTCGCCCGCCCAGCGGCCCGTCAGGTAATTCAGGGTGTAGTGCGCCGGAGGCAGTGCCCACGCCGCCGCGGCCGCCTGTTCGATGGTGACCGGCTGTGCTTCGCGGTTTTCGATGGTTGCCGAGCGAGAAAGAATTCCAGTGTCCTGATCGATAGCATAGTGCAGCGTGACCAGGATGTTGCGTTTGATGTCCTTGAGGACTACGTCAACGCCATTCGCCGTGATCGTGTGGCTGTCATAGTGCAAAACCAGGTCGCGGTTCCCGTCGGCGAATGTGATCTTTAGCGCGGGTTCGAGAAACAGGCCCGCACCCCAGCCCGCATACTCCTGCGGAGTATTCGTGTAGGAGGAGTCGAACGACGCCCAGGCTGGCATTGGCACGGCCTGGGGGAAATGATCTGACGACGCCAACTCCCCGCCCCAGTAGAGCTGCTGCAACTCGCCACGCTCATTCACTCCGAAGACGTAGGTTGCGCCTCCACCATCGAGGCGGAAAACCTTCGTGGAGGGATCAAAGGTGGCGGCGGACTCTGCAGATACGACGACACACATTGCAAGCAACACCATAAGACATGAAAAGGTTTTCAGCATAAGTGGCTTCCTTCTCCCTGGATTCAAACCGCCCCATCATATCACTCAGTCTTAGCTCTTCTTGCACCAGGTGATTTGCTCAAGCTGTCAGAAACTTGAGTCGCTCGTTCACCCAATCATCTCTGCAAAACTCCGGTTCTGAATCGGATATCCTGTATTTGCACCCCGGAGGTCCCGGATGCTTGCCCCCAGCGTTACGCCCCCCGCCTGTCCCACTCCCGTCGAAGAGATCGCGGAAGCGATCGAACGCATCGGTCCGCTGCATGGCCTTCCTTATGAGGACCGGCTGTGGCTGGCCAACCATTGTGAGGAGGTCGTGGCCGAAGCCGGAAGCATTCTTTTCGAAGAGGGCGCCTCGGCCGACCGAATGCTCCTCATCCTCAAGGGAGAGATTCATGTGCGGCGGCAGCTCGGCGGGCCCATGGCGCTATTCATCGGCCGCACCGGCCAAATGACGGGACTGCTTCCCTTCTCGCGAATGAAGAGCTACGGCGGTCAGGGTTTTGCCGTCACTCCGGTGTGGGCCATTCTGATTCACAAGTCGCTCTTTCCGGAGATGCTCACCGCCATTCCGACAATGGCGCAGCGGGTCGTTTCGACGCTGCTGGACCGGGTGCGCGAGGTGACCCGCATCGAGCAGCAGGCTGAAAAACTGACCGCCCTGGGCAAGCTTGCCGCCAACCTGTCTCACGAGCTGAATAATCCAGCCTCAGCCGCACAGAGAGCGGCCTCCAGCCTGGTTACGGAGCTTCGCGCCAACCGCCAAAACCGCTTCAAACTGGTGAACCTCTGCCTGAACGAGGAGCAAATTCGAGGCATCGAAGACTGGGAGCAGCGCATCCTCAGTCGACCGCCACAGCATGGGACGCCGGACGCCGGAGCGCTGATTGCCCGCGATGAATCGCTGCGCACCTGGCTCGCAGAGCTGCCGTGCGAAGGCGCATGGGAGGTTGCAGCACAGCTCGCCGAACAGGCGGTCAATGTCGCCGATCTAGACGCACTGCGCGCAATTCTCGAGCCGAGAGAGACCTGCGTTGTGGTGCAGTACTTTGCCCGCTATCTGCGCGCTACCCGGTCGATTGAGACCCTGCTGAATTCAACTGACCGCATCTTCGACCTGATCAGCGCCGTCAAGGCCTACTCCTATATGGATCGCGCGCCGATCCTTGAAGTGGATGTGCCCGCCGGGCTCGATGCAACGGTACAGATGTTGCAGTCGCGGATGAGCAAGGTGATGGTGGAGCGCGATTACCAGCCCGGCCTTCCTCACATCAGCGCCTATGGCAGTGAATTAAACCAGGTATGGTGGGCCTTGATTGAAAACGCCCTCGATGCGATGGGAAACCGCGGACTTCTGAAACTCACGTGCAGCCTGGAAGGTGAGATGCTGCTGGTGGAGATCTGGGACGCCGGTCCGGGAATTCCGGAGGAGTTGCAGGACCGTATCTTTGAGCCGTTTTTCACAACGAAAGCTCCTGGCCAGGGTCTTGGGCTGGGGCTCGATAATGCGATGCGCATCGTTCGCAAGCACCGCGGCCATCTGAGCGTGCGCTCCGAGCCGGGCTCTACCTGCTTCCGAGTCCGCTTGCCCCTGGATCAGTTGCAGGCATATTGATCATTTGCGGCGGCGTCTGCTCTTGCGGCAAAAACTTATGGAGAACTCCGAATGGCAGAATCCTCAGCAGTTCCAGGGGAGAAGAAAACCACAATCGCCGCATTGCTCGGGGTGCGCAACGGAGCCCGCGCGATTGACTTCTATAAGGCAGCGTTTGGGGCAGTTGAGATGTTTCGCACGACCAGCGAGGACGGCTCGGTCGTCGCGCAATTGTCGCTGGGCGCATCGGATTTCTGGGTTGCCGACGAGACCCCGGAACACCAGAATTTCAGCCCGGCGACTTTGGGCGGAAGCACGGTGCGGATGGTGATGGTCGTCGAGGACCCGGATGCCGTGTTCGACCGGGCCGTAGCCGCCGGCGCAAACGGCCTGTGGCCTGTGGTGGACCAGCCGTATGGCTGGCGAATCGGCCGTGTCGTCGATCCCTACGGGCATCACTGGGAGATTGGTAAACCCCTTCCGCAAGCTACCTGAACGCAGGCAAATCGATGAAGGCACCAGAAGTGATTGAGACAACACGGCTGCTGTTGCGCAAACCTGTCCCTGGCGATGCCGAGGCCATCTTTCGCCGTTATGCGGCAGATCCCGTTGTCACCCGCTACCTGAGCTGGCCCACGCACCGCAGCGTCGCCGACACCCAGGCATTTCTCACCTGGAGCGACGAAGAATGGGCTCGCTGGCCGGCAGGTCCCTACCTTGTATTTGCACGCGACGGGCAGGCCCCCGCTCTGCTAGGCGGCACTGGCCTCTCGTTCAAGAACACTTCTCGCGCCATTACCGGCTATGTATTTGCGCAAGATGCATGGGAGCAGGGCTTTGCCACCGAATCGCTGCAAGCGATGGTCGAGCTGGCCCGGCAAACTGGCGTTCAAAGGCTTGAGGCCATCTGCCACCTGGAACACAAAGCCTCAGCGCACGTGCTTGAAAAATGCGGATTCCAGCAGGAAGAGGTCCGTCGCGAGCACTTTGCCTTCCCCAACCTGGCACCGCAAAAGAAGTCGGATGTGCTCAGCTACGCCCGCCTCTTCTGAAACTCAGAATGAAACCTCAGCGGGCTCGGTTACCCGCATCACCGATTGATCGCCGGTCTTCTGTTTCCAGGCCACTCGAATCGCTTCAATCTTGTCGCGGTTCTCCTGGGTATCGGGATAGTCGATGATCAACATCTTGCTGCGAAGGCGCTCGGGCGCGGATTCGTTCTTTCCCTGCCACTGGCCAAATACATTCAAAACGCTCAGTCCGTTTGGAAAGCGCGGCGTCACCTGCTTGTCGAGAAACTCACGCCACTGTGCCTCGCTGACGCCTTGATCGGGTTGATCTGCAGGACCAAGGCCAAAATAGAGCTTGGTGTCAACCCAGCCTTTTGTCTGGCCAGGATGCGCGGGATCGCCGGTGAGGATGGGCGCGACCGCTGTCCGGGCTGTGGAAACGGGTTGATGCGCGCAGCCGGCAATGGAAAGCACAAATATTGGAGCAAGCAAGAGGGAGCTGAAGCGCATTCGTACTCCACGCGGGATAATGGGGAACTTTTCTATTTTTCGACTTCCACGCCCCGCCAGAAGGCCACATATCCCTTGATCTTGCGCGCGGCCGGCTTGGGGTCTGGATAGTACCAGGCGGCGTCGGGATTGTCCTGCCCATCAATGAGCAGACTCAGATAGCGCGCCTGCCCCTTCCACGGACAGGTGGATGTGGTTGAACTTGGGCGAAAAAACTCCCGCTTGAGGCTGGTCTCGGGAAAGTAGACGTTTCCTTCAACTGTCTCCGTTGTATCGCTTTCGGCAATCACTTTGCCGCTCCAAATTGCTCGTGCCATGAGTTTTACCGTCGAATCCGTCACACTTGTTCCGCCGGGCACATAATGTTCCCGGCGAAACAGCGACCGATAAGACACTAGCAGAGATCGCGGGGCTTTGCGAATCGGTTTCAGGTTAGAAGTGGCGAGGAATCTACTTGGCCGCGGCGATGGAATCGATGTGAACGCTCTTATTGGCAGAATTCGCGGTCGCTGTGATGGTGACGTGATCCCCATAATGCCCCTTCACCGCGTCGGGGTTGTCGATGGTCCAGACCGCCTTTTTCTCCTCATCTACAAACACCGGGGCCATCCCGCCTTCGATGCACTTCTTTACACAGGCCGCGCCCGAGCCTGCGTGCTTGGCACCGCACATCGAGTCGGAAATCCAGCCGTTGATATGCGAGGAATCAGCAGCGCTTGCAGCAATTGCGCCAACTGAGATTGCGAGGACGACAAACGCGAAGATCTTTTTCAATTGGAACCTCCTTGAGCCTTTGGGGCGAACTTCATCATGCCCCCGCGATCCCGGATTACGCAAGTCACAGAATTCCGATTGTTTTGCCCGATGAAAATTTAAGCGGGGGTTGGTTGACTCGGCCGCAAACTCTGACGGCGGGCCTCTACGTTCTTCAGCACAGCTTCATAGCGGGCGGAGGCCGCCGTGAAGCGGTTCACCAATTCGGACGTCTTGATCATGAAGGTTGGATTTCTCTGCCGAATGCCCTCAAGAATGTGTGAGAACTTGGCCAGCAGAAAGAAACCCTCTGCATTGCAATCGACAAACAGCTCTGCCGAGACCGCGCCGTGCAAAACCATGGCGGACGCCATCTCCCAATAAGTTATGACCTGTCGAAACCACGCATTATGCGGATCGGAGGGATTTACCGAAACGGCAAAGAACTCGTCGACGGTTTCCGGCCAGAACTCTCCCGTGATCCAGGCGCGGGCCTGGCGCATCACTGTTTCAGTGCGCAGTTGATACAGTTTGAGAATAATTTCGGCGTCGGCGGGGCTGGCGAGCATACGTTCCATGGGAGTTCTCCGATGCCCCATACTAACGGATTCGACCGAACCGTGCAGAGGCTCAGCAGAAGCGGGAAGTGCACGAACGGGATGATCACGTCCATGCACCCCATCAATGTTGATTACGCCGGCTGCAGCTCTTTCTTGTTGTTCGTTTTCTCTCTGACCGGCCCATGTGTCTCGGCCGTAGGCGGAGGCGGCGCATCGCCGATGCGTTTTGAGTAGTCACAAACGATGGCGCCAGCCGTCGGTTCTGCTGCTTTTTTGGCGCGCTTCTTGGGCGCACCTGTTTCTTCAGCCGCCTTCTTCTTGTTGGGGCATTCCAGATAGATGCCGGAGCGCAGCGTCTTTTCGACCAGGTAGGGGCTGCCGCACTGCGGACACGGTTGCGCCACTGGTTTGTAGTTCGACGTGAAATCGCACTTGGGATAGTTGGTGCATCCCCAGAAGATATTCCCCCGCCGCGCTTTGCGCTCCGCCAGATCGCCCTCGCCGCACTTGGGGCACTTCATTCCTTCGATCAGATTCTGCTTCACATACTTGCACTTGGGGTAGCCGGAGCAAGAGACAAACTCCCCATACGCGCCCTGGCGCAGCACCAGCGGCTTCCCACACAACGGGCAATCTTCGCCGGTGGGTTGCGGCGGTTTCTGCTGCTGCTTCTGGCTGAGCTTGCGAATAGTCTTGCAGGGCGGATCTTCGTTGTAGCCGGGGCAGGCCATAAACATGCCGAATGGTCCGCGCCGCAGCACCATCACCCGGCCGCAGTTCTCGCAGTACTCATCGGTCTCGCCCGCTTCCTGTGCCTCGGGCGTGTTGAGATCGGGCTTGGCCGCAGTGTTCTCCTTGGTAAACGTACAACTCGTCGGATCCTTCTTGTTGTATGCCGAGCACGCAAAGAAGCTGCCGAATTTGCCCCACTTCAACAGGAGCGGCGAGCCGCAGAGATCGCACGTTTCGGTCGTCACCTGCTCCATGCGCTTGATGTCGCGCATCTTTTTGCTGGCATCTTTGAGCTCATCTTCAAAGTAGCCGTAGAAGCCGTTGAGCAGGTCGGTCCATTTCTCCTTGCCCTCTTCGATGTCGTCCAGTTCCTCTTCGAGGCGAGCTGTGTACTTGGTGTCGAAGATGTAGGGAAAGCTCTCGACCAGAAGATTGCACACCACGACGCCGATTTCAGTGGGATAAAAGCGG
Organism: uncultured Acidobacteriaceae bacterium; assembly: GCA_963800145.1. Classification (GTDB taxonomy): domain Bacteria; phylum Acidobacteriota; class Terriglobia; order Terriglobales; family Acidobacteriaceae; genus Telmatobacter. Next base: position 137,818 of record CAWCZX010000005.1, read on the forward strand.
CCGCGCGAGCCACCATGCTTCACCACGTACTCGCGGTCCTGGATGGTGCTGATGATTGATGCGTAAGTTGAAGGCCGCCCAATGCCCCGCTCTTCGAGTTCTTTTACCAGCGATGCTTCGTTATAGCGCGGCGGCGGCTCGGTAAAATGCTGCTCGTGATCGAGTTTCTCGAGTTCTAGCGCGTTGACGCCGGCTAGATTGGGAAGTTTGTTGCCGGACTCGTCGTCTTCGTCCTTCTTCTCCTCGGCAACTTCATAGAGCTTCAGGAAGCCGTCAAAACGCACCACCGATCCGCTCACGCGAAAGTCATAGGTCTTGCCCGTCCTCGAAGAGACTGCGGCAATCTTTGCGGTGGTCACGTCGAAGATCGCAGGCGTCATCTGCGAAGCCACAAAGCGCCGCCAGATGAGCGTATAGAGCTTCAATTGCTCGTCGCTCAGGTAACGCGCAATCGATTCGGGAGTGCGCGAAGCGTCCGTCGGCCGGATCGCCTCGTGCGCATCCTGCGCGTCCTTCTTGCCCCTGTATTCATTGGGTGTTTCGGGCAGATACTTCGGACCCAATTGTTTGAGGATCCACTCTCGCGCCGCAACCTTTGCCTCGGGCGCAACGCGCGGCGAATCGGTACGCATGTACGTGATCAAGCCGACAGTGCCTTCGGCACCAACGTCAATGCCTTCGTAAAGCCGCTGTGCCACGCCCATGGTGCGCCGCACATTGAAGCCGAGTTTGCTCGATGCATCCCGCTGCAACTGGCTGGTGATGAAGGGCGCCAGCGGCTTTCTCTGCTGTTCCCTTGATTGAACAGAAGCAACCGACCACTTCGCTTTCTCCAGCGCGGCGACCACCGCATCCATCGAGTCTTTGTCCGCAATCGAGTTCGCAATGAACTGCGACTTCCCGTCCTTGTCCTCGCCGTTCGCAACCCGCGCCGGCTCTCCGTCAATTCCGACGAAGCGTGCCTTGAAACTCTCGTTGGCCTGCTTCTCCGGATGGAGCATTGCGTCGAGCGTCCAATATTCCACCGGCTTGAATTGACTGATTTCGAGCTCGCGTTCGACAATCAGCCGCACTGCCACGGTTTGCACGCGTCCCGCTGAAAGTCCGCGACGGACCTTGTCCCACAACAGTGGAGAAATCTGGTAGCCGACCAGGCGGTCGAGCACACGCCGCGTCTGCTGCGCATCGACGAGATTCTGGTCCACATCGCGTGCATTCTTGAATGCTTCCTGCACAGCCTTCTTTGTGATCTCGTTAAAGGTGACGCGACGAATCTTTTTCCGCTCTTTGGCCGAGGTGCCAAGCTGCAGGGCAAGGTGATAGGCGATCGCCTCCCCTTCGCGGTCAGGGTCAGGCGCAAGATAGATGTCGTCAGCTTTGGCGGCGGCCTTCTTGAGTTGCGCGACTACTTTCTCTTTGCCGGGAGAGACAATCAGCGTCGGTTCGAAAGTGCGATTCGCCAGCTCCACGCCAATTTCGTTTTTGGGCAGATCCATAATGTGCCCGACTGATGCCAGGACTTCGAATCCGCTGCCCAGATATTTTTCGATCGTCTTTGCCTTCGCGGGCGATTCGACGATCACGAGTGATTTGCTCATTGCCATCCTTAATTACCAAATCGGCTGCCCGGCCTGTTGGACTCGGGAGCAGGTCTTTCCGTTTTTGTACTGGCCAAATTTTCTACGCTACGCAGCGCGCCGAGCCGTTATCTCATTCTAGAGAAATCAGCCACGAAGCTTGGAAGCTAACACGGAAGGCGCTTCTGTTTCCACTCGCAAACAAATTATTTCCGGCCGGCGCTTCTCCAACACTACGCGCAAATGCGGGCGGAAGTGCGAATAATTCCGTGAATCCTCTGCATCGCATTAGAGGCTTAACTCTAAAAACCTCACAGGGTGCGCACATAATTTTTGCCAGGCAATTGCCGAATGCGGCCCGTGATCTCCAGTTCAAACAACGCCGTAAATACTTCGGACGAAGTTAGTTGCGTCTCCAGAATTTCAAGGATCTCGTCAATCTGCAGCGAATCGTCGGCACGTAATACGTCGAGTACCATCACTTCCTGTGGTCTCAGCACCGGGTCAGCCAGTAGTGATGATGTTTCTTCCGGTTTGGATTCATTTCCGCCTGCGGCCTCGAGCTCCAGGCGCACCTGCGAAGGCAGATCTTCCCAGACGTCTTCCCAGGTCGCAACGAGCTTGGCGCCCTGCTTTATCAATGTGTTGGGCGTCCACGAGTTCTTGTTGGTCACGTTGCCGGGCACAGCATACAAATCGCGATTCTGTTCCGCGGCACACCGGGCGGTTACGCGAGTTCCGGAATTCTCACTCGCCTCTACAACCAGTACGGCCACGCTGAGACCACTCAAAATGCGATTGCGGCGCGGAAAATTTTGCGGCGCGGGAAATGTTCCCATCGGCACTTCGCTCACGATGGCGCCGCCCGTGGCGAGAATATCCTCGGCAAGCTTCTTGTTTTCCTTGGGATAAATCACGTCGATGCCTGTGCCCCACACCGCGACCGTAGGCATGCGTGCGGAGAGCGCGCCCTTGTGCGCGCAGGTATCAATTCCGCGCGCCATTCCGCTGACAATCAACAGGCGTCGCACTGCCAGATCCCGCGCCAGCATCTCCGCAACTCCCGATCCATAGGGGGATGGATGCCGTGTTCCCACGATGGCGATCGACGGGCGCGCAAGTAACTCCGCTGCGCCGCGCAACCACAACACTGGAGGAGGGTCATAGATCTCTTTCAGCCTTTCGGGGTATTCAGGGCAGCCAAAGGTGATGATTGTTGCGCCCTGCGCGGATACTCGCGCCCACTCCTCTTCGGCCGCTTGCCGCGCCTTGCCATCGAAAATAAACTGCGCCGCGTGCGCGGGGAGCCGCAGCGATTCGAGAGAAGTGAGAGGCAATCTGAAAATCTCGCTGGGTGTCTCCAGCAGTTTCACAGCATCCAGAATTCGTTTTGGACCAAGCCCCGGGGCCAGTGTCAACGCCAGCCACGCGAGGCGCTCCTCATCGATGCTTGCGCTTGTCGCGCTCATCTTTTCATCAGGCAGAATCATTGTTTCAATGGCCGCAATGCATCAAACAGACGCCGGCATTTCCTCTAGAAGGTAACTTCGAACACGCTCTTCGGTATTTGGGCTCACACTAACCCGTGCCACGCGGGAAGTCAAGCAACCCTGTTGGCATGGCAGATGCTTTTCCGGCATCCTGAACCCGGAGTTGGTAGTCTAAAGAGCAGTGAGTTTGCTATCTCATCACCGTTCGCGTATTGCTGCCATCCGTTTCCTCAATCCCGCACCATTAATGTGGGACTTTGAGCATCCACCGCACAACGCCCCACTCGCCGAGCGCTACCAGATCGACTGGATGTTGCCCTCGGAATGTGCCGACCGCCTCGCGTCGGGAGCCGCCGACATTGGGCTCGTGCCGATAGCCTCCCTGGCCTCCACGCCGGGCCTTCGCATTCTGCCTGGCTGCACCATCGCTTCAAAGGGATGTGTGCGCTCCCTGCTTCTGGTTCGGCGCGCCGGAAGGTCGATTAAAGATCTGCGCAGCGTCGCGGCGGATACGGCCAGCCGCACCACGTTGGCTTACTCACGTATTCTCTTCCACAAATGGGGCAACCCTGACGTGCCGTTCCTGCCCATGGCCGCCGATCTCGATTCCATGCTCGATCGGGCCGACGCCGCTATCGTGATCGGCGACCCGGCGCTACTGGCTCTCGAGGAGCGCGCCAATCGCTTCGAGCGAACCAGCGAAGAGTTGATCTATCACGATCTGGCCGAAGAGTGGCATACACACACAGGCCTTCCCTTCATCTCCGCCGTCTGGGCGGCTGCGCCGGGCAGCCTTTTGGATGAGAGTGTCGCCGAGGACTTCATCCAGTCCCGCGATCATGGTCTCCGTAATATCGATGCCCTGGTTGCAGAGTGGTCGCGCAAGCTGCCGCTGACCGCCGAGACAATTCATTCTTATCTGACCGCGAACATTCACTACATCCTCGACGAGGAATGCATTGAAGGAATGAAGGTCTTTTTCCGCATGGCGGCGGAATGTGGCGCGCTGCCCGCGTATGATTTATCCCTTTCCGAACTCGTAAGCCATGACTCCTGAATGCAGGAAGCGGCGTACGCTTTCGGAGTTCGAGGAATAAGTGTCTACTGAATCTTTGGCTCGTTCAGGTTGGCACGACGGAGAACCGAACGCTGACAGCTAGCGGCTGATAGCTGCCCTCAGATCTCCCACCGCAGCAGTACCGCCCCCACCGTGAACCCCGCGCCCACCGCTGCGAGCAGTACCAGGTCGCCTTTGTTCAGTTTGCCCTCTTCAATGGCCGTCTCCATGGCCAGCGGAATGGTGCCCGCCGACGTATTCCCATACTTATCGATATTGATAATCACGCGATCCGGCGCCAGGCCCAACCGGTCTGCGGTCGATGTAATGATGCGCTTGTTGGCCTGGTGAGGAATGAAGCAGCCGAGGTCCGCACCGGTGATGCCATTGCGCTCCAGCACCTTCGAAGTCGCCTCGGCCATCTTGCGCACGGCAAACTTATACACTGCCTGACCATCCTGGTGGATGTAATGCATCTTCTTGTCCACGGTTTCGTGCGTGGATGGATTGAGGCTTCCGCCACCCTTGAGGTTCAGTGCCACGCCACCCGATCCGTCAATCTCGTTGACGTAGTCGATGAATCCGATCTCGCCCTCCTCCGCCGGCTCCAGTAACACTGCACCGCCGCCATCGCCAAACAACACACAGGTGGCGCGATCGGTGTAGTCGGTCATGCGCGTATTTGCATCCGCTCCGCAGACGAGGACTTTCGAGTGCGCTCCACTCTCGACAAGCTTGACCCCTGCCTGCAACGCAAACACAAATCCAGAGCAGCCTGCGGAGACGTCAAATCCCCACGCACCCTTGGCGCCGATTTTGTCCTGCACCAGGCATGCGGTCGAGGGAAACATCATGTCCGGAGTTACGGTGCCGACGATGATGACTTCGACCTCGGTGGGCTGAATGCCTCGGGCCGCCAGACACTTCTTTGCGGCCTCGACGCACATGTCGGAAACGCCCTTTCCCTTGGCAAGCACGTGCCGCTCGCGGATACCCGTCCGCTCCACGATCCACTGATCGTTGGTGTCTACCATCTTTTCGAGGTCTTTGTTGGTCAGCACATCGGGGGGAACGTAGGTGCCGAGCGCGGTAATCTTGGCGCGACGGCCCACCACGGGACGAACGGTGAGGGTCAATGCTTTTTCTCCTTGCGGAACCTGTGGACGCTAGGTGCCCAGGCCTCGAATCCGACCCCTGGCCCCTGATCACTGATCCCTGACACAAAAAGTACCGGGTGACCTACTGCGCCCGTACTAGCCCGTTACCGTTGCTTCCTTCCGGACCTGGCGGGATTGGCGGGATTACGTCGCGTAGGACCCGGCACTGACTGATTTTACCACTTGGGCAGCATCGCGACTTCGGGCACCCCTGGGGCGTTCAAGTCTCCTGGTTCCCAACCTGCAAATCGATTCCCCGGTACAATGTAGATGTGAGCAAAGTTTCCCCACCCACGGCTCCAACCGTGGGCTTTATTTCGTTAGGCTGCCCTAAAAACCTTGTTGACTCCGAGGTGATGATGGGACTGCTGGACCGCGCCGGCGCACGGCTGACCGGGCGTCCCGAAGAGGCCGATATCCTGGTTGTAAACACTTGCAGTTTTATCGATACGGCCAAGCAGGAGTCCGTCGACACGATCCTTGAAATGGCCCGCCACAAAACCTCGGGCTCGGCCAAAAAACTCATCGTGGCAGGCTGCCTTGTCGAGCGCTATCGCGACGAGATTCGCAAAAACATTCCCGAAGTGGACGCGGTGGTTGGTACCGGCGAACTGGAATCCATTCTTGAAGCTGCAGGCCTGACGCCGGTAGCTGCGGCGCCGTCTCTCTTCAACATCATCACGGGCAATGGTCACGTGGAGACACGGGCGGGGCAGGAATCGCAGGCCGGCACGCACAAAGCCGTACCGACAGCATTCAGGCCTGAGGGCGATTTGCGCGAGCAAAAGGGACGCTTCCGCCGCGACGACTGGGATGGCGCGAATCACCTGCTGCCGACGTACCTCTACGACGAAACTACGCCTCGCTTTTTCACTACGCCCAAATCATCGGCCTACATCAAGATTGCCGAAGGCTGCGACCACCCGTGCAGCTTCTGCGTCATCCCCAACTTGCGCGGAAAATTCAGATCGCGCCGTTTCGAGTCGGTAGTTGCCGAAGCGCAACAACTTGTCGCGCGCGGCGTCGAGGAGATCACGCTCATCGGCCAGGACACAACCTGCTACGGCGAAGACCTCGGCATCAAAGACGGCCTCGCGACGTTGCTCGATACGCTGGCAGGAATCGAAGAACTGCGCTGGCTACGCTTCCTTTATGCCTATCCGAATCGCATCACCGGCCGGCTGCTCGACACCATCGCGCGCCATGACAATATCTGCAAATATCTCGACGTCCCGCTGCAGCACGCTTCGCCGCAGGTGCTGAAGACGATGAAGCGCGGCGCCGGCGCCGATATTTTCCTGAAGACTCTGGACAAGGTGCGCGCTGCTGTACCCGGCATCGCTTTGCGCACTTCATTCATCGTCGGCTTCCCCGGCGAATCCTCCTCGGATTTTCAAATTCTGGAGGAGTTTATTGGCGAAGCGAAGTTCGACTGGCTGGGCGTCTTCAACTACTCCGATGAAGAAGGCTCGGGCGCGTTTTCGCTGGAAGCGAAAGTCCCGAAACGCACCATCGAGGCTCGCAAGCGGCGGCTGATGAAGCTGCAGCAATCCATCAGCAAACGCGCGAAGCAGCAGTGGATTGGCCGCGAACTGGTCATTCTGGCAGAGGGCGAAAGCGAAGAAACTGCGCTGCTCTGGGAAGGCCGCACCCAGTTTCACGCGCCGGAGATCGACGGTAAGGTCTACATCAACGACTGCGGCGATCTTGAAACGCTGGAGCCGGGCCGCTTCTACAAAGCCAAAATCACCGAAGCTCACGAGTACGACATCGTGGCGCGGATCCTCTCGGGACCGCTGTAAACTGATCGGTCAATTCGTTCGCAGAGTGTGCTGATTCTCTCGCCGTGGATGAGCGGGAGCAGACCACCCATGACACCTTGGCGCGCCTCTAAACATGTGGCCGGGCAACGTCGCGCCCCCAGTGAGAAAATAGGGATAGGAGGTTCGTCGAAGGAATCGACTCATGTCTCCATCAAAAAAATCCGTGAAAGTTCTCCGCTGCCCTACTTGCGGCACACTGGTCCGGCCGAAAGACGAGGACTTCCCTTTCTGCAGCGACCGCTGCCGCAAGATCGACCTTGGCAAGTGGGCCATGGGTGTTTACAAGATCAGTTCACCGGTGCTTGACCCCGAAGTGCTGGAAGACCTGGGCGGGCTGGCCGGCGGCCACAACAAGGGCTCCGAGGATGAGTAGCCCTTTGCCGGACGTTACCTCGCCGGCGGTGTCTGCCCCTCGCAAGACGTTTTGGGCGTGGACCGTCGCTACCTTCTTCGGCGCCGGTTTAGGTAAGCCGGGGCCCGGTACCTGGGGCTCGGTAGCGGCAGTGCTGCTGTGGGGCGGCTACGCCTGGCTGTTCCATCCTGCTCCGCAAATCCTGTTGATCGCTCTGCTCGCCGGCATTTCCCTGTCGATCGCCCTCGGCGTTCCCTCCGCCACCATTGCTGCGCGCGAGAGCGGGCGGCACGACCCGGGCTTTGTAGTGATCGACGAAGTGGCCGGCCAGTGGATTGCGCTGCTGGGCAGCCCTGCCGACTGGAAGCACGCGCTCCTCGCGCTTGTTCTCTTTCGCCTGTTTGATATCACCAAGCCTTTCCCAGCGCGCCAGCTCGAGCATCTGCCCGAAGGCTGGGGCATCGTCTTCGATGATGTGGCGGCCGGGCTGTATGCTTTGGGTGTAGCCTCTTTGTTACGTATTTGGATTTGATCTATGCCTCGTACCCGTTCCCAACCCGTGCCTGGGGCAAGCTTGCCCGAGCCGCGCATCGACGACATTCTGCCGGCGGCAGCGCTGCCATTGGGCGAAGTTGAGCTGACTGGCGCCTATCTCGGCCCGCATGCCTCCGGTCCACCCGCCGTGGTTGTAGGCAGCCACCCGGCCCACGTACGGATGAGCCGGCACAGCCGCCTGTCCTTTCGCGTTCCCGAGCAGGCCATCACCGGCTTGATTGAAGTCCGTTCCCCGCAGGGAGTAAGCAACGGAGCGCCTCTTCGCGTGGCTCACGAACTCTCCAATGGCTTGCATCCGGTGACTAGCCCGGCGGTCAGCCGTTCCGGTATGGTGTACGCGACCATTTCCGGCCCTAGAGGCAAACAAACCCCCGTCTCGGTTGTGCGGGTGAGTCCCGATGGGCGCGGAACACCCTTCGTAACCGGCATTCTCAACGCGACCGGCCTGGCCTTCAGTCCCGACGGTGACCTTTTTGTCACCTCGCGTGCCGAGGGCACCGTCTACCGCGTGGACGGGGCGGGCGAATCGACTCTATATGCCGAGGGTATGGGCGTGGCCACTGGCGCCGCCTTTGACGCGCACGGCAACCTCTTTGTGGGTGACCGCAGCGGCACGATTTTCAAGATCGATCCCCAGCGCAAGATCTTCGTCTACGCCACGCTCGAGCCCAGCGTCTCGGCCTATCACCTGGCCGTTGACGCGACTGGCACGCTCTTTGTGACCGGACCCACACTCTGCAGCAACGACACAATCTGGGCCATCGACACACACGGCGAATCCCGCCCCTGGTACCGCGGTCTGGGACGCCCCCAGGGCTTGGCGCTCTCGAAGGAGGGTGATGTTTACCTCGCTGCCTGTCTGCACGGACGCAAGGGCGTGGTGCGCGTCACTCCCAACGGCGAGGCCAGCCTCGTTGTCAGCGGAAACAATATCGTTGGGGTAGCCTTTTCTCCGCTCGGTACAACCATTTTGACGACCAATGAAGCAGTCTATGATGTGGACCTGGGTGTTGAAGGGCTTAGTCTGTTTTAGCTCGTAGCAGGTGGGCTCCCGGCTTCAGGCCGTCCGGTGCGGAAATTTGAGCGCCCAAGCCAGAAGCGCAGTTCGACTTTGCATTATTCAAGCTAGACGCTGTCGCAATTCCTGAGTAGCTGTACCCCGGAACCACCGCACTCATGTTGACGCGACCATCAGGGAGCGGCGACCTTGCACAGAACTACCAAAGGACACAGAAACTCAGGAATTGCCGTAGAAGCCAGGAGCAAGAAGCTGCACTTATGAAATCCGAAATCATCGCTGTCGGGTCTGAAATGCTGACCCCGTTCCGCCAGGACACCAATTCCCTCTATCTGACTGAAAAGCTCAACGAAATCGGGGTAGCCGTGGCCTTCAAGACGATCGTCGGCGATCGCCGCAAGGACCTCGTTTCGGCATTCCGCACTGCGCTCGGCCGAGTCGACATCGTTATTCTCATGGGCGGCCTGGGCCCCACCGAGGACGACCTGACCCGCGAGGCTGCTGCCGAAGCCCTCTCGCTCTCATTGCGCCGGGAGGCGACACAGGTCGCCGCCCTCCACGTGCGCGCCGCTACATGGCGTATGCCGATGCCCGATAACAACCTGAAGCAGGCAGACGTGATTGAAGGCGCGACGGTCTTAACCAATCCCAACGGCAGTGCGCCAGGCCAATGGCTCGACACCAGCTTCAACGGATATCGCAAGCTGATCATGCTTATTCCGGGGCCGCCGCACGAGTGCCAGCCGATCTTTGATGAAGAATGCATGCCTCGCCTGCGAGAGATTTTGCCATCGCGCCACATCGCGAGGCGCACCCTCAAAGCGGCCATGATTCCCGAGTCGCAGGCGGACAAACTGCTCGCCCCCATCTACACCACTTACCCCGATGTTGAAACCACCATTTTGGCGCACACCGGCGACATTCAGCTCACCTTGATCTGCAGCAAGGCAAACCAGGAAACTGCCGAGCAGCGCGTGGACGAGCTTGCAGGCCGCCTGGAAGAGGCACTCGACGACTGGCTTTACTCCTCAGAGGGCGAATCGCTGGAGCAGATCGTGCTCTACTATCTCGGCCTGCGGCAGGCTACGTTGGCCGTAGCGGAGAGTTGCACGGGTGGCATGGTGGCCCAGCGCATCACATCCGTCCCGGGCAGCTCGCGCTCCTTTCTGGGCGGGGCTGTCGTTTACTCCGATCCGATGAAGACCTCGTTTGCCAATGTCCCACCCGAACTGATCGCAAAGCACGGAGCGGTCTCGTCAGAGGTCGCATCTGCGCTCGCCGAAGGCATCCGCAAACGCACCGGGGCGACCCTTGGGTTGGGCGTTACAGGCATTGCGGGTCCCACCGGAGGAACGGAAGACAAGCCAGTTGGTCTCGTCTATTTCGCGGTTTCCGATGCGCAGAAGACAGATTCGTTCGACCGCACCTTTCGCGGCGACCGCGAACGCGTCCGGCATTGGGCGTCGCAGCAGGCACTCGACCTCATTCGACGGAAACTGATGTAGCGGCGCGTCGCGTGGGGCGGTTTATGGCCCCGTCTTCGGAGTTGTGGTTGCCGGTGTGGCCGGCTTCGGAGGTGTCTTTGCCGCGGGCGGTGTGGGCTTCTTCTTCGCCTTGGGATGCGGAGCCGGCGGGACACATGGTTTCACTACCGGCGCGGGCGTGGCGGGGCATTTGAAGTTTGCTTGTTTCTGCACCGTGGCCTGCAGATCGGTCACCTGTTTTTCCAACGTCGTCGCTTCTCCCTGCATGCGGACATCAAAAGCGTGCCGGGCATTCCCCAGGCTGATCAATGCCTTCTGAAGGGCGGAAATCTGTTCGGAAGGTGCTGAGACTCGCGCTGCTTCAACGACGCGCAAAAGCACGTCATAGACAGCGCCAACGTTGCGAGCGACAGGGAGCGCCTTGCTAATCGCACCCGGGCCGGCATCGGCATCATTCAACAAAGGTGGCAGAGTTTCTTTCAAATCCTTGAGAATTTTGCCGATATTATCGCCGGCTTCTTCGCGGATGTTGCCTCGCTTCCATTTCTCCAGATTGATGTTGCCCAGGGTGTGCTGTACGGTGTCGAGCGCCGGCTGCATCAATCCTGACGGAGAGACCGGCGGAGCAGAGGCGCTCTGTACTGGCAGTGCGGGGGTGCTTTGTACCGCGGGCGCCGCTTGCGATGAGGTCTCGTTCGCAGGCGATTGCGCCGTGCAGATCAGGCAAGGCAAGCATACCAGCGTCAGACTGAGCAGTTTATTCGCGAAACGCATCCCTTGCCTCTTCTCGCAGACTCGCGACCTGCGCAAACTGTATCCGCGGCGGCTCCTCTACAATTGAACCGGAAGGCCACGTCCTAGAAGGATATCCGATGACTCCTCCCCCTTTCCAGAACCACCACCCTGTAACCTTCACCGCATTGACCCAGGCGCCGCTACCTTGATGCAACCCCAGTACGATTTTCGGGGATTGTGCGGTGTCGCGATGCTTGCCGGCATTCTGCTTGAAGTGTGAGCGGCCTTGACTACCCTTGGCGGCTGTCATAGCCAGTGCCGGAATTGACGTTTTCCCGTCGTCTCTGCAAGACTCGGCCCATGCGATACAGCGGAAAGGTGGAGTATGCCCAGGCACGAAAAATTCGCGAACGCAACACGCGCATTTATCGGCTGGCGCATTGGCCCATCTGGATTTGGGTTTTCTTTCTAGCGCCGGGGCCTTTGACGTTTTCCCTTTTTGCGCACGGATTCGGCTGGGCCAACTCGATATGGCTCGCCGCAGTCCTGATCGGCACTGGCATCGCCGGTCTCAAAGCCCAACTGCCCGGCGTTGAGCCGCGGCCCTACATCCTGCGCTTCGATGAGGACAAGCCCAATCCCCTTTACCGCAAGGTGTGCTACACCTTCGCGTGGAACGCCGTGCTGAACTTCGCGCTTCTCAACCTGGCCGGGCTGGTGATCGCTTCGATTACCGGCGTGTGGTATATGAAGCAGCTTTATCAGTATGGATACCTGCCGCTGTTTGTCATCATCCTGGCGCTGGGCGCGGCGGGCAAACTGCCCCGCGTTGGCTCGTCAACGCTGCATGAAGGCACGGAGCGCCGCTATTTCTACGGCTCTGTGTGGGCAGTGACCACGGCGCAAACCCTGCTGCTGGTTCTGTGGAAGACGCTGCCCATGACGCGCACCGGCAGCCTGATCAAGCTGGCCGTCTATGTCGGGGCACTGGTTGCGATGGGCTTTGCAGCCTACAACGGCGCACTCCCGCGCACACGCCCCATCGTGCCCGGCGAAGTGATGGTCGACTGAAATTGAATTAAGACGCCGCCAGCGAAGTTTTGACGACGTCTGCGATCTGCATGTTTTTGCGAGTAAGAGCGGCCGCTTCTACTTCTTCGCGGTAACGGGCTTGTAGCCGGAGGTTCCTGCCTTCTTCATCGCCGTCATGCCTTCTTCCACGGAAAGCAGCGGCGTGGTCTTGGTGCTCTTGAGCGCGCCGCCTGAAGCGATGGCGAGTGCGAGCGCCGCAGCACTGATGTTGTCGGGCATATCAATGATGCAGACAACGTCCTGGTCTCCAAACGACAGCCAAAGACCGGTAAGTGAGCCGCCAAGCTTCTCGATTGCTTTGCGCACAACTTCAGTGCGGTTCTGCGGGCTCTTCATCATTGCGGCGAGAGCTTCGACGGTGTAGGACGCTTGCACGAGATAACTGGGCATAACTTTTTCGCCTTTCAAGTAAAGATTCAATGTGGGGGCCGGGGAGTCACGAAGTATACACGGGCCCTCCGCTCTTTGGCGCGCTCATTTTTGGATAGGAATTGCGGCCGGTTCGCAACGTACAGTCGGTGTCTGGCCACGCATTTCATTCCTGCACCGCCACCGCGCTGATTGCGCGCGCAATGGAGTCCTCACCACGAGCGGTACCTGCTAAACTCGGTTTCGTTATGATCCTCGCAAGTTTCCTGGTCGCGGTAGCCGCATATCTGCTCGGATCGATCCCCACCGGCTATTTGCTCATGCGGGTTTTTCGCCATCAGGACATCCGCACCATCGGAAGCGGCAATATTGGCGCCACCAATGTCCTGCGCTCAGGTGCGAAAGGCCTGGGAGCAGCCACTTTTCTCCTCGACATGCTCAAAGGTTGTGCGGCGGTCTGGCTCGGAGCGTTGCTGGCCCCGCTCCTGCTACCGACTGCTCCGCTGCGCAGCGTGGAGGCGCTGGCCGCTCTTTGCGCCGTCCTGGGCCACATGTTCCCAATCTGGCTTCGTTTCCGCGGCGGCAAGGGCGTTGCTACCGGGTTCGGCGTCTTCCTCGTCGCGGCACCGCTGGCCGCGCTGGCTGCCATCACGGTCTTTGCCCTGGCGCTCGCAGCGAGCCGGCTGGTTTCACTGGCATCCATCCTGGGCGCGGGCAGTTTCCCGTTCTTCGCCTGGTTCCTCGTCCGGGGCGAGAAGCCCACATTCTTCATCGCCGTGCAGGCAATCGTCGCGCTGCTCATCATTGCCAAGCACCACCAGAACATCCGCCGTCTTTTTGCCGGCACTGAATCCCGCATCGGCACTCCTCCGCGCGAAGGAAAACCCGCATGAGCCGCATTGCCATTCTTGGTGCAGGAGCGTGGGGAACTGCCATCACGCTCTCGCTGCATCGCCGCGGAGGGCACGACCTCACCCTCTGGGCACACAGCGCCGATGAGGCTCGCCAGATTAACGACGCCGGCGAAAACAAGCTCTTCCTCCCCGGCTTCCCGCTGCCTGCCGAGATTACCGTGACCGACGAGGATGCCTCTATTGCGGAAGCGGATATCGTCGTCTCCGTCATTCCGTCGGAGTTCCTTCGCCCTACGCTGGCGCGTCTCAGGAGGCATCTGCACAACGGCCAGTTCATCGTGAGCGCAACCAAGGGCGTTGAGGATCGCAGCTTTCTGCGCATGACCCAGGTGATTTCGCAGACTCTCGAACCGGCCGGGATCCTGCTCTCGATCGGCGCATTTTCAGGTCCCAGCTTTGCCATTGAGGTGGCCCAGGCTCAACCTACGGCCGTCACAGTGGCCTTCAGCGATCCCCAGATTGCCGCGCTCGTTCAGCAGGAATTTTCTTCAGAGACGCTGCGGCTCTATACCTCGACCGACGTGATCGGCGTCGAGTTGGGCGGGGCGCTTAAAAATGTGATTGCTATCGCCTCCGGCATCGCAGCCGGCGTGGGGTTGGGATACAACTCCTCTGCGGCGTTGATGACCCGCGGCATCGCCGAAATCACCCGGCTGGCTGTGGCCTGCGGAGGGCGGCGCGAGACACTTGCAGGACTCTCTGGCGTGGGCGACCTGGTGCTGACCTGTACCGGGTCGTTGAGCCGCAACCGGACCGTAGGTCAGGCCCTGGGGCAGGGGCGCAAGCTGCCGGAGATTCTGGAGAGCCTGGGCGGCAAGGTGGCGGAGGGCGTACGCACCACGCGGGCAGCGCTGGGGCTGGCACGGCGGCACCGCATCGAGATGCCGATTACAGAACAGATGGAACTGATTCTCGATGAAGGCAAGGACCCGCTGGAAGCCATCAAGGACCTGATGCTGCGGCCGGGCAAGGGCGAGCACTAGGACTGACCATTCCGGGGCTGCTGTCCGGGCGGCGCTTCCTGCTCTCCCCGCGTCCTACAGTTTCACAGGTTCACAGTTTCACAGGCGTTTTTTTGTTGCAGTTTGGCAAGTGGCTGATTCTGTGCTGTTTAACTTACTTAAGGCGATGAATTTGGTGGTATTTGATGGGATTTGATGTGCAATAAGGCGCCATTCAGCGCCATCTGGTGCGATCTCGTTGAGCGTTCAATTCCGGTGGACTCGGTTGAGGTTGGTGACTGATTTCTATTGTGCGCCAGCGTGAGAATTATTCTGCAAGAACAATGCGGGAAAAACACGCGCGCTGCGATAATCTCTGACCACGATCATTCAACCGCACCCGCGGTTCGGAGGTCACCCATGTTCACGAGAGCCCACCTGTCTCACGGTCTCTTCTCCCGCCGCCACGCAACCAGAGTTCTGGTCGCCACTCTTGGAGCGGCGACAGCAGGCTCGTTCAGCAAAGCGCAAACTACGGAGCAGCCGAAGGAAGAAGCGCCCTGCACATCGGCGAACCAGGCGCGCACCGCGATCCATTACGACCTCGACTTCAAAGCCAGCCCGCAGCGCTTTTACGAAACCATCCTCACCTCAAAGCAGTTCGCCTTGTTTTCGGGAACGCCGGCGACAATTGACGCAACGGAGGGCGGACCCTTTTCGATGTTTGACGGACAGATCGTCGGGCGCAACGTCGAGCTTGTCCCAAATCAAAGGATAGTGCAGGCATGGCGCCCCTCGCACTGGGATGCGGGCGTGTACTCCATCGTGCGCTTTGAGTTGAAGCCGGCTGATGGCCAGACAAATTTGTCCTTTGACCACATCGGCTTCCCTGCCGGCGATTACGATCATCTCGACTGGGGCTGGAAGAATCATTACTGGGAGCCGCTGAAAAAGCACTTCGCATAGGGACAGCCGTCGGGCGGCGCTTCGCGGAGGGATTCGTGCTTCCCCGGTTCCGGAAATCCAGACCTGAGGGTTCATTCCGCGCTACCCCGGGGTCCCATGATTGATGTCGCAATTTGCAGAGGCCGCCTGCGCTATACTTGCGCTCTTCGACAATCCCTGAGTAGTTCCCCCCGAAGAAAATCTGAAATGGAGGAAGAAAGCATATGAAATTCATGTCGACTTGGGCCTTGTTACCGGGATCGGTGAAGACGGCAGCGGAAAAATTTCTTGCCGGTGAGGGCACTCCGGCGCCGGGCGTGACGCTCCTGGGCCGCTGGCACCGGGTAGATTGCAGCGGCGGCTATGCACTCTACGAAACCGACAATGCTGCGGCGCTGCATGCCGGAGCCGCAAAGTGGGCCGATCTGCTGGAAATCGACACTGTCCCGGTGATTGAGGACGCAGAGGCCGGGCCCAACCTGGCAAACGAGTTCGGGAAGAAGGGGTAGCGGTCGGGCTCAGAGTGAAGGGCCGTGGATCGCAACGCAATGGTTCTGTGCCCACTTTCGGGGCGTCCACAAAGACGCCGCGAGGGTGGGCGTTTTGAATTTAGGCTGAGCCGCCGGCGATGGCGCCAATGATGAGGAGCGGTTCCTTGCCACTGGCTACGGCTTCGGGCAACGGGTTGTCGGTGGAATCGTGCGAGAGGTCCTCTTCGCAGGCAAAGAAACGAAGGAAAGGACGGCGCTTACGAGTGTCGTGATCGCGAATGGTTCCCCGCAGCATGGGGTAGCGGGATTCGAGCGTGTCGAGCACGGAATTGATGGTTACGGGCGCGGGGACCTCGAGCGTGATCTCGTTGGCGACCTTGGCGAGATTGCGCAGGTGATAGGGGAGTTGGACGCGAACGGCGTGGGTTATCTGGCTGCTCAATGATTCATTCCCTCAGAGCTAAAGACTTTGAAGGTTTGTGCTTTCCCACCCTGGCAGCAAAAAGCGCTGCCAGGATGGGGCACCCATTTTCATGCCACGTTCTTAAGTTCCCAAGTCCCAAAAACGGGACCTGGGGCACGCATGTTCGTGCCTGAATGAACCTTCCTATGAGGCACGAGGTCTGAGGTTATTGCAGCGTTTGCACCTCAACGGAGAGCACGGGGGGCAAGGTGTTGACGATGGCGGACCAGGAGTCGCCGCCGTCGGGCGAGACGAAGACCTGGCCGCCGGTGGTGCCGAAGTAGACGCCGCAGTCGTCGAGCCGATCAACCGACATGGCATCACGGAGCACGTCGACGTAGCAGTTCTTCTGCGGAAGGCCCTTGCTGAGCCCCTCCCACTCATTGCCGCCGGTACGACTGCGGAAGACTTGCAGCTTGCCGTCGATGGGAAAATGCTCCGAGTCGCTCTTGATGGGCACGACGTAGATGGTATCGGGCTGATGTGCGTGCACGTCGATGACGAAGCCGAAATCGGTGGGCAGGTTGCCGCTGACCTCGTGCCAGTTGTCACCCGCATTGTCAGAGCGCATCACGTCCCAGTGCTTCTGCATAAAGAGCACGTCCGGGCGCGCGGGATGCATAGCTACATGATGCACGCAGTGGCCTACGTCGGCGTTGGGGTCGGGAATGAATTGGGAGTGGAGTCCCTTATTAATGGGCTTCCACGTGGCGCCGCCGTCGTCGGTCCGGAAGGCTCCTGCAGCGGAGATGGCGATGAAGATGCGGTCGGGGTTGGAGGGGTCGAGGATGACGGTGTGCAGGCACATGCCCCCGGCGCCGGGCTGCCAGCCAGGTCCGGTGACGTGGCCACGCAGGCCGGGCAGTTCGTGCCAGGACTGGGCGCCGTCGGTCGAGCGGAACAGGGCTGCGTCTTCAATGCCCGCGTAGACCGTGTTCGGATCGGTGAGGGACGGCTCGAGATGCCAGACACGCTTGAACTCCCAGGGATGCTGGGTGCCGTCGTACCACTGGTGGGTGGTGAGGGGCTTGCCGGTTTCGGCAGAGGTATCGTAGGCAAACTTGTTGCTTGGCTTGGGGGGCTCGGGGCCGGGGGTGGGCATGGACTCGCCGCCCGGAGGGTTCCAGGTTTTGCCACCGTCGTCGGAGCGCTGCAGGATCTGGCCGAACCAGCCGCTGGTCTGCGAGGCGTAAATTCGGTTCGGGTCTACCGGCGAACCCTTCATGTGATAGATTTCCCAGCCCGCAAAGTGAGGGCCGCTGACTTTCCACTTTTTCCGCTTGCCGTCTGAAGACAAAACGAACGCACCCTTGCGCGTTCCGACCAAGACACGCACACTGCTCATTGCTCTCCTTTTCTCCCTCGGTGATTCCCCGTGAAGGGAGGACTCTTGCGAGGGCCGCTTGGAGATTCTCCAAAACTGCGTTGCAATTTGCAAGCGAAAACGGACCGCATGGCAGGTTCCTGCCTGTCGGGCTCTTCAAAGTTGAAGTGCGGTCTCTTGGGGCCGGCGAATAGCGCTGCAGAACGCGCGTGTGGCGCATGCTCTAAACTTGAGATCTGGACCGGCACATGATCACAACGCTGTTTGGAAGTCAGAACGACAATCCGGAGCCCGAGCCGGAGGAGACGGGTAAGCGCGGCTTTTTCAGCCGGATGAAGCAGGCGGTTACGCGCACGCGCGAGTCTTTTTCATCGCGGATCAACGACATTGTGTCGTTGACCCGGGAGGTGGACGAGTCCGCGCTGGAAGACCTGGAAACAGCGCTGCTAACGAGCGATATCGGGGTGCAGACGACGACGGAGATACTGGATTCGCTGCGGGAACGTGCGCGGAAGCGGGCGATTGAAGGCGGCTCGGAGCTGCGCGACCTGCTGAAAGAGCAGTTACGGGGGATTCTCGAGGGCCCGCGACAGGCGGTTGCGGATCCGGCGACACCGCCCAAGGTGACGTTTCTGGTGGGTGTGAACGGGACGGGCAAAACAACGTCGGCGGGCAAGCTCGCGGCCTGGTACCGGGGACTGGGGCACTCGGTGCTTTTATGTGCCGCAGACACATTTCGCGCGGCAGCCATTGAGCAGTTGGAAGTGTGGGCTGGGCGTAGCGGCGTGGAGATGATCAAGACACGCCAGGGCGGCGATCCGGCGGCGGTGCTCTACGACGCGGCAAGCGCCGCGAAAGCGCGCAACATTGCCGACCTGATTGTGGATACGGCGGGGCGGCTGCACACCAAGACCGGCCTGATGGACGAGCTGGACAAGATGCGGCGGACGGCGGCGAAGCTGGTTCCCGGCGCTCCCCACGAAGTGCTGCTGGTGATGGACGCAACCACCGGGCAGAATGGATTGCAGCAGGCGCGGCTGTTTACCCAATCGGCGGGCGTGACGGGGATTGTGCTGACCAAGCTGGATGGGACGGCAAAGGGCGGCATCGCGGTGGCGATTGCGCGGGAGCTGAATTTACCCGTACGGTTTGTGGGAGTGGGCGAGCAGATGAGCGATCTGCTGGAGTTTTCGGCAGGGGATTTTGTGGAAGCAATGCTGGGGTAGCGAAAACAGGGACTGGGTAATAGGGAATAGAAAACGACGCCTTTCCTAATTTGGCGGCAAGTTGACTTGTATGAACGAAACGGAGCAAGACCGGTACTGGATGCGGCGGGCGCTGGAGTTGGCGCGACGCGGCATCGGCGTGAGTTCGCCCAACCCGGCGGTAGGCTGCGTGATTCTGGACCGCGCAGGGCAGGTGATCGGGGAGGGCTGGCATGAGTACGACCTGTTGGACCACGCTGAGGTTGTGGCGCTGAAGGAAGCGCAGCAACACGCGCTCACTTATCAAAAAGAAGACAGGCTCAAGGGCGGCACGGCCTACGTCACGCTGGAGCCCTGCAACCACACAGGACGCACCGGCCCCTGCACCCAAGCGCTGATCGCGGCAGGGCTGGGACGGGTGGTGGCGGCCACGATCGACCCCAATCCAGCTGTGGCCGGGCATGGTATGGAGGCACTGCATGCAGCAGGCCTTCGGACGGAAGTAGGTATCTGTGAGAAAGAGGCCCGGCGGCTGAACGAGGGCTTTGCGCGCTGGAGCCAGCACAAGCGACCGCTGGTGCTGATGAAGGTGGCGATGACGCTGGATGGAAGGATCGCTCCGCCGGCAGGCCAGCATGTGTTGCATGCGCCCTATTGGATTACCTGTGAAACGGCTCGAGCGGCGGTGCAGCCGTTGCGCTGGCAGGCGGACGCCGCCATGACCGGCGTGGATACGGTTCTGGCCGACGACCCGATGCTGACTGACCGCAGCGGACTGCGAAGGCGGCGGCCGCTGCTGCGCGTGGTGCTGGACTCGGCGCTGCGCATGCCGCTGGACTCAAAGATGGTGGCGAGCGCGCAGAACGACGTGGTGGTGTTCACGGTTTCAAAGGACGAGGCGCGCATCGCCGAGTTACGCAACAAAGGCATACGCGTCGAAGTGCTGCCGGCTGAAGCCGGTCGCGTTCCGCTGGGCAAGGTATTGGATAAGCTCGGCGAGGAAGGCATTCTGACGCTGCTGACCGAGACCGGCACGCGGTTGAATACGGCTCTGCTGGCGGGCGGGCTGGTGGATCGCGTGCATCTGTTTGTGTCGCCGCAGATTATGGGATCGGACGCGGTGCCCGCATTTCGCGGCATGACGAAGGCAATTTGCATGGGCGAAGTGGAAGTGGAGCGGTATGAGAATGACCTGGGGCTTTGCTCGTTGCTGAGGGACCCGTGGCCGGAGAAGCAGGGACCAGGGGTCAGCGGTTAGGAATCGGTGGTCAGGGGCCAGTTAGCCGCCGGCGGGGCAATGCGATTTGAGCCGACTCGAGGTTTCGAGGCGTCCAATAGAATGTGGGTTCTGCTGATGGGGGCTTCCTGGGGCCGCCCTGGGCCACTTTAAAGAGGTTTTGCATGGTCGGTTCGTCTACCGCATTCACGGCCGTTGTTTCTATCGCAGGGCTCTGTGCCGTGCTGGCATGGCGAGTTCGCGAAGGCCGCACCGCGATGACGCTGAAGAAGATCGTGATTCCGCCGCTGGGGATGGCGACGGGGTTCTCGATGTTCGTTGTGCCGGCGTTTCGATTCCCATTGACGTGGGCCATTGGGGCATTTCTGGTGGGTGCCATTGTGCTGGCTTGGCCGCTGCTGGCCACGTCGAGCCTGCGGCGCGAGGGCGACCTGATCATGATGAAGCGCTCGGGCGCGTTTTTTGCGGTAGTGATTGTGCTGGCTGCGGTTCGCTACCTGGCGCGTGGATACTTCGACTCGATTCTTACGCTGGAACAGACCGGGGCGCTGTTTTTTGTGCTGGCGTTTGGGATGATTCTGCGCTGGCGGGCGAGCCTGTTCTTTGCGTATCGAAGGCTGACCGCGCCCGCAGTGATGCCCGAAGGTGCTGCGGAAGAAGCGGCGGACTGAAGGCAGGAGTCAGGGACTCGGGACTAGGAAATAGGGAATAAAGAATAGGGAATAGAAACCGGCATCCGCCTCGAAATCAACAGCACACCAGAAAACCTTCCCGTAGTAGAGTGGCAGGATGCGTTCGATTCTTGCCCTGATTGCTGCCTTGTGCCCCGCGTGCTTTGCGGCCGCGCAAACAACAATTTCGTTTCCTACCGAGGATGGCGGGGTGGTGTTCGCTGATCTTTACGGGTCCGCCGAGAAGGCCGTGGTGCTGGCCCACGGAGGTCGTTTCAACAAGGAGAGTTGGGCGGTGCAGGCACGCGCTCTGCAAGCAGCAGGATTTGAGGTGCTGGCGATCGACTTCCGCGGCTATGGCAAGTCGCATGGGCCGGGCGACAGGGGGGAACCGATGGATGCGCCGCTGGAACAGGATGTGCTGGCAGCGGTGCGCTACCTGCACAGGGCGGGCGCAAAGAGCGTGTCGATAGTCGGCGGCAGCATGGGGGGCGCAGCCGCGGGAGATGCATCGATCGATGCGCGGCCGGGAGAAATTGACCGCATCGTGATGCTGGGCGCAGCTCCGAACAAGCCAGCGGACAAACTGAAATCCCCCAGCCTGTTTATTGTGGCGCGCGACGACACCAGCGGCGACGGGCCGCGGCTGCCGGGGATTCGCGAGCAATATGAGAAAGCTCCGCAGCCGAAGAAGCTGGTGGTGCTGGAGGGGTCGGCGCACGCGCAGTATCTGTTTCAAACAGACCAGGCGGAGCGGGTGATGCAGGAGATTTTGCAGTGGCTAAGCGGCAGTGGACAGTGAGCAGTGGTCAATGTCCCTTGTTCTCTTAGAATGGAACCATGTTTACCGGAATTATTGAACAGACTGGAACGCTGGTCAGCCTTGAGGACACAGGCGGTGTGCGGCGGCTGACAGTGGAGGCGCCGGGTGTGGCAGGGCGGCTGCGCGAGGGCGATTCGCTGGCGGTTTCTGGCGTGTGTTTGACGGCGCTGGATGTGGACCCGACTTACTTCCACGCCGATCTTGCTCAGGAGACGCTGGACCGGACTTCGCTGGGTGCTCTGAAGCCGGGCGCGAAGGTGAATCTGGAATTGCCGACAGCGGCGGGGAGTCCACTTGGCGGGCATGTCGTGCAGGGTCACGTGGACGCGACCGGCGTGATGACGGCGCTGGAGCCGGTCGTGCCGAGGGCGAGTTCCAGTTTCGATGAGAAGACGACCGACTGGACATTGAAAGTACGCGTGCCTGAAGAGGTGCGGCAATGGATGGTGCACAAGGGATCGGTGGCGATTGAGGGAATCAGTTTGACCATTGCCGCGATCGAGGGCGACACGATTTCGATTGCGATTTTGCCGCTGACCTATTGGCGGACGAACTTGCATACGCTGGCGCTGGGCGCGCCGGTGAATGTCGAGGCGGACGTGCTGGTGAAGCTGGCGTATGCCGAGATGAAAGAGAAAAAGAAGCCGGAGATCGAACTGACCGAAATGTGGCTGGTGGCGAACGGATACTGATTCAGGGGTCAGTGATCAGCGGTCGGTGGTCAGGAATCAGAGAGTGATGAAAGCCGGGTTCTGTTTCAGGTTTTTGATTGCCGTTGTGATGATTGCTGTTGCGGTTCCGCAGTTTGCTGAGGATAGGGACAAGCCCACAGAATCGGAACACGTGCACGGGCCGGATGGGCTGGAGGGTTGGACTCTCAACAGCCCGCTTCCGCCTCCTGACCGGCCCGACGAGAAATTCCCGTTCACTCTTGTGATTGCGCGCAACAGGCATATCATCCGCAAGATTGAGGGTGATCCGTTTGTTTGGAACTGGATGTTCTGGGCCGAAGGCAAACAAGTTGCCTATGAATCGGGGCCTCTCCATTTCGGATTGCAATGCATCCTCGCCGATGTGAAGTCGGGCAAACAACTATCCAATTACGATTGCTTTCACGGAATTCCTGACAACGCGCCCAATTGGCTGAAAGCCCTCGAAAGTGGTCATTGATCGTTGCGCTCTTTACGGCTTGGCAGGCAGTTTGGGTGGGTCGGTGACGTAATCGTCGCCGGTGCGGGCGAGGATTTGCTGGCGGCGATCGTCGAGCAACTTCAACTGGTTGGTGATTTCGACAAATTCCTGCTTTTGTTCGGCGGACAGAGGCGTTACGGATGCAAGCGGATCGGCGGCGGTGCTCGACTCATTACTGCCTGACGTATTCTGATTCGCAATCTTGTTCAACTCATCGAGACGGGCCTGGAGCCTGGGGATTTCGCGATCGATGAGGACGGGGCGGATGATCGGGCGTCTTGGTCTTGCCGGCTGGCGATGTCGTTGCGGTTGTTTTCTTCCCACGCGGGCAAGATGCCGACGTGGCCGAGTTCGACGCGGACGCCGGCGGGGCCGTAGTCCTGCCGTACGGCGGAGAAGAGCGCCGATCATTTCGTCGCGAGGGTCGCCGTCCTTGTCGGGCATGAGGCCGTCGACGTAGCTGCGCGACTGGTTGGAGAGGAAGTTGCCGAGCGAGTAAAAGATGACGGTGTTGCGGCCGTCGGCGGTGCGGTAGGTTTCGACCGGCTGCAGGACGTGGGGATGGTGGCCGACGACGACCGAGGCTCCGGCGTCGAGCATCTTGTGAGCGAGATCGACGTCTTCGGGGCGGGGTGCGGTGGCGTACTCGATGCCCCAGTGAATGGAGACGACGAGAAAGTCGCATTGCGCGCGGGCGGCTTTGACGGCGGCGAGGACCTGGGCTTCGTCGGCTCCGGGCGCTCCGCCCGATTCACCGGGATAGGGGAAGAAGTTCACGTGGGGCTGGTCGGGCGCGTCGGGGTTGCGGTTGCCGTTGAGCCAGCGGGTCATGCCAAGCCAGCCGACCTTGATGCCGTTGGCCTCGGTGATGACGGGCTGCCAGGATTGCGCGGCGGTGTCGCCGGAGCCGGCAAAGAGCAGGCCCGCTTCGCGCAGATGCTCGCGGGTTTCGGTAAAGCCGGGCCAGCCCTGGTCCATGACGTGGTTGTTGGCGAAGGAGACGATTTTGATGCCGCTGGCCTTGAGAGCCTCAGGCAGCGCGACGGGGGCGTCGAACATGAAAGGCTTGCTGCCCTTGGAGTGAGCTGGGGCGACAGGGGTTTCCATGTTGACGAAGCCGAAGTCGGCGGAGCTGGAAGACGTCGGCAACGTCGGAGAAGAGGGCGGCCCAGCCCTGGGCATCGGGGCCCTGCGGCAGCCGCGGCGGCGCGGACGGCTTCATGGGGGATCACATCGCCGGCCACGGCAAAGGTGACCTGGGCAAGCTCGTGCGGATAGGGCGCCGGGACGACGGCTGGCCTACCGGAGAAGAAGCCGGAAAGCAAGAGGGCTGAGATGGAGGCGACGGCGAAGAAAGCGACGGCTACGAGGGGTAGGCGCCAGTGCTTGCGGAGGATGGGCAGGCGTTTCGTGAAGAGTCGCCAATTTTGTATCGTCCCATCGATATGTTGCGCCAAAACGGACTCCTTTGCGGCGAATCATCAGCGGATCGGAATGAAAACAGGATACAGGTTGAGCGGAGATTCCCGGGGGCGGTTGAGCTCTTTCAGTTGCCATGCCCAAAATGGGGGTCCTTGCTAACTGGCGGGCTGGCCCGTTCAAGGGGTGAACGGTTGGAGGTCAGTTTGCGTCTATGGAGGCAGCGAGACTGATATACCCTTGAACAGGAAAGCGATCGAGGAATGCCGGGGACGGGGCGAGCGCCTGCCGGTAACCTAACTTATGGCAGAGTTTGTTATCAAGTTGGCCGACGAGCGTGGCCGTGTGCAGGAGCAAGTGCAGACTGCCGCGACTGCTGACGAACTGCGTGCGCGGTTTGCGCATGCGGGATACCACGTCTTCTCGGTGCGTACGCGCGGCGGGATGGCGGATGCTTGCGCGGCGCAAGGTGAAGCTGGAAAAGTTTCTGATTTTCAACCAGCAGTTTCTTACGCTGATTCGCGCCGGGCTGCCGATTCTGGGGTCGCTGAACATGCTGGCGAGCATCCAGAAGGATGCCCATTTTGCCGCCCAGTTGAACGATGTTTCGAAGCGGGTCAAGACGGGCGAAGCGCTATCGTCGGCGTTCGAGGCGCAGGCGGGGATTCCAAGTATCTATACGACGACGCTGCTGGCAGGCGAGCGCAGCGGCAACCTGCTGGAGGTGCTGGAGCGCTATGTCAGTTTTCAGCGTGTGTCGCTGACGTTTCGCAAAAAGCTGACGGCGTCACTGATTTATCCTTGCGCTGCTGTTGACGCTGGTTGCGCGCTGATGATTTTCATGTTCACGGTGGTGATTCCGCAGTTTGCGGAGCTGTATGACCAGATGGGATCGCAGTTGCCCGCGATGACGATTGGCCTGCTGACGTTTGGCAAGTGGACGCAGCGCAACATTATTTGGATTGCCTGGTGGCGATTGATTGCTGGGCGGCGGTTTGGATTCTACCGTTTTTCAGTCACGGAAAAGGGCCGCGACGTGGTGGACGGGTTTCGCATCGGGCTGCCGGTGTTTGGCAAGATCTGGCTGAAGTACCAGGTGGCGTTGTTTTCGCGCACACTTTCGACGCTGCTGACGGGCGGATTGCCGCTGGTGCCATCGCTGGAGACGGCGGCACGGTCGATTTCGTCGCGACGGGTAGCGAAGGCGGTGATTTCGTCGATCGGGACGGTACGCGAAGGCAAGAGCCTGGCCGATTCGCTGAGCGGAACGAAGGTGATTCCGGATCTGGCGACGGAGATGATATCCGGTGGGCGAGCAGACGGGCGCACTGCCGCAGATGCTGAATTCGGTGGCGGAATTCTTTGAAGAAGACGTGGCCACGGCACTGACCGCAGCGCTGGCGCTGATTGAGCCGGCGATTCTGATTGTGATGGGCGTGGTGGTGGTCTTCATTCTCATCTCGCTTTATCTGCCGATTTTTTCACTGGGGAATCGGCCGCAGGAGAGTCCGGGGTAAATCGACATGGCTGATACGACTGTACTTTCGCTTCCGGCCGGCCCGATCCCGGGCAGTGCGGAGGAGCGCGCGCAGGCGGAGGCGCTGGCGTTCGCGCTATCGTGCGGAGTTCGTCGATCTGAAGAACTTCAAGATTCAGCACGAGTTGCTGCGGACGGTGCCGGTAGAGTTGATGTTCCGCTATAACTTCGTGCCGATTGAGCAGCAGGGCGAGGCGCTGGTGATTGCGGTCAGCGATCCGTCGCGACTGATGGTGCTGGATGAGATTGCGGGGCTGCTGGGACACGCATCATTGCGCGCGTGGCCACGCTGTCGCAGATCACCGACCTGCTGAAAAAGACAGAGCAGTCGCAGCGCGTGCTGGACGAAGCCAGCGAAGGCCTGACCTTCGATGTGTTGACGGGCGACGACAACTCCGACGAAAACATTTCGATTGAGAAGCTGACCAGCGACGAGGACATCAGCCCGATTATCCGCCTGGTAGACACGACGATTTTCACGGCGCTGGAACGGCGTGCCTCCGATATTCACATTGAGAGCTACGACGATTCGGTGCATGTGAAGTACCGCATTGACGGTGTTCTGCAGGAAGCGATGGCGCCAATTGCGCGCGAGCATCACACCACGATTCTGAGCCGCGTAAAGATCATGAGCGAACTTGATATCGCAGAACGCAGAGTTCCGCAAGACGGGCGATTCCGGGTGCGCTATAAGGGCAGGCTGATCGATTTCCGAGTCTCCATCATGCCCACGGTGCATGGCGAGAACGCCGTGCTGCGCGTACTGGATAAAGAGTCGATGAGCGAGAAGTTCCGCAACCTGACACTGGACGTGGTCGGTTTTGCGGACGAGGATCTGCGGCGGTTCCGGCGCTACATTCGCGAGCCGTATGGCATGGTGCTGGTGACCGGTCCGACAGGATCGGGCAAGACGACGACCCTTTACGCGGCTCTGAACGAAATCAAGAGCGACGAAGACAAGATCATCACCATTGAAGACCCGGTGGAGTACCAGATTCGCGGCATCACGCAGATTCCCGTGAATGAGAAAAAGGGACTTACATTCGCAAGAGGACTGAGGTCCATTTTGCGCCACGATCCGGACAAGATTCTCGTCGGCGAGATTCGCGACCAGGAGACAGCACAGATTGCGATCAACTCCGCGCTGACCGGACACCTGGTGTTTACGACGGTACATGCCAACAACGTGGTGGACGTGCTGGGACGGTTCCTGAACATGGGCGTGGAGGCGTATAACTTTGTTTCCGCGTTGAACTGCATATTGGCGCAGCGACTGGTGCGGACGATCTGCGAGCACTGCGCGCGTACGGTGACCTACAGCGACGAGATGCTGCTGTCGAGCGGGATGGACCTGGGGGAGTGGCGCGGGTTCGGATTCCGTGAAGGCGCGGGGTGCATCGAGTGCGGTGGAACAGGGTATCGCGGACGCACGGCGATTCACGAACTGCTTGATTTGACCGATCCAATACGCGAGTTGATTCTGGAGAAGAAGCCCACTTCCGAGGTGCGTAAGCTGGCGCAGAAAGAAGGCATGTCGTTCCTGCGCGAGTCGGCGATGGATCGGGTGCGGCGCGGGCTGACCACACTGAAAGAGATCAACAAGGTCACGTTCATCGAGGCGTCGAGATGAGAGCAGCTTTTAGCTGCTAGCTCGTTTCGCAATTCGTGCATGGATCCTGGCGATGAGCAAGTGGGGTTGGATTCTAGAGGCTGGGATTGAAGGTTTTAAGCTAGAGGCTAGAAGCTGGCAGCTAGAGGCTACGAATGAGTGCGATGTGGAACAAAGCGAAATCGGGCCTGCAGGGCGGAGCACGTCCGCCGGCGGCGGTGGAGATTACGCCGGAGGGTGTGCTGGCGGCGGCGCTGCCGGGCAAGAATGAGCCTCCGGTGTATGCTTTTGCTCCGCTGCGCCCCGGCGCTTTGGTGCCGGGTATCGGCGAGCCGAATCTGCGCGCACCCGGAGCGGTGGCTGATGCGATGCGGGCCGTCCTGGGCGACGTTTCTCCGCGAACCCGCGCGGTGACCCTGGTGGTGCCGGACACGTCGGTGCGCGTGTTTGTGCTGGACTTCGATTCCCTTCCCGCGAATGCCGCAGAGGCTGTGCCTGTGCTGCGCTTCAGGCTGCGGAAGATGGTTCCTTTCGACGTGGAGCACGCGGGCGTAAGCTACCAGATACTTTCGCAGGACAAAACGGAATGCAGGGTGCTGGCGGCGGTGTTGCCCGGCCCGATTCTTGCGGAGTATGAAAACGCGGTGCGCGCGGCGGGCTATGAGCCGGGCGTGGTGCTGCCCTCGAGCCTGGCGGCCCTGGCGGCGCTGGAGACGACGGAACCGGTGCTGGCGGCCTGCCTGAGCGGACTGTCTCTTACCACCTCGATCACCAGCAATCAGGATTTGCTGTTGTATCGCACACTCGACCTGCCGGAAGACCCGGTCCAGCGCCTCACCGAGGTGCAGCGCGACATTGCCGTGGCGGCAGCTTATTTTGAAGACAAACTCGCGACCCGCGCGAGGCAACTCCATTATGGGGGCATCGGCGCGGCGCAGGATTTTGCTCGCTGGATCAAGGACCCCGAATTGAATGTGGTTGAACTGACGCCCCGGCCCACCACCGGCGTAACCACAACGATGGGCAATATAAGCGTGGCCGGGATCGCCGGCGCTTTGGCAGGGGCAAGATAATGCGCATCGGAATCAATCTCGCTACCCGGCCTTTCGCCGACCTGGGGCCAACTCTCAAGGGCCTTCGGATCGCTATGGGCGTGCTCGCTGTGGCGGCTATTGGCCTGGTGTTGGGCCTGCGGGCCTTGCACCAGAGCGCCGAAGAGGCACGCGCACGCGATCACTCGCTGGATGGGCAGATTGCACGCATTACCCAGGAACGACAGGGTTACCAGACGATGATGCGGCAGCCGGATAACGCGAAAGTTCTGACCCAGGCGGAGAACCTGAACAAGCTGTTCGATGAGAAAGCATTCTCGTGGACGCTGGCGATGGAGGACCTGGAAACCGTGTTGCCGGGCGGCGTGCAGGTCACAAGCATTGAACCGGCTCGCGACAAGGACGGGCACATCACGCTGCACCTGCGCGTACTCGGCCCGCGCGACCGCGCCATCGAACTGGTCTCAAACCTCGAGCACTCGAAGCGGTTTGTTCATCCGCGGATCGTGAATGAAAGCTCGGAATCGAGCGGCGCGCCGGGCGAGCGTGTGGAACCGGTGAGCGCCTCGAACCGCGTGAACTTCGATCTCGAGGCGGAGTACAACCCGGTGACGGCAGCCGAGTTCAGAGTAAAGAGAGAGAAGTCTGCCGAAGCGGAACAACCTGCTCGCCGCACCCTCTGCGCCGGGGGCAATGGAGGCGGGAAGAGTCGCGCACAGGCCTCCTTATACGGGTATGGCAACGCCAAAATCTCCCCTGAAGCCGAGCGCTGGAGGCACACAATGAGCAATCCTTCTGCCTGGCGTGAAAGGCTGAGCTCGCCGCTAACCTGGCATTATGCGGGGCTGGCGGTTCTGGTGCTGCTGGTGGCCGCACTCGCGGTGATGCTGGGGCTGGACTGGACAGCAACCAACAGCAGTTCAAATGACGCGCTCGCCGGGAAACAAGTTGAGTTGAAGGCGCTGAACATGGAGACGGCTCCGCTGCGGGGGCTGGACAAACGCGTAGCCGAGTCGCGCAGTCAGATGCTGGCGTTTTATGACCAGCGGATTCCTGCGAATTACTCGTCGATTGCAACACGCATCGGGGACCTGGAAGTAAAAACGGGCGTGCGGCTCTCGCGGCTGCAATACGCGCAAGGCCCGGCCGGCCCCGACCTGACTGAGATCACAATGGACGCGGGGATCAGCGGCGAATATTCGCAGATCATGCACTTTGTGAACGGGCTGGAGCGCGACCCGACATTTTTTGTGATCCGGACCATGACCCTTACGGGACAACAGGGCGGCCTGGTGAACCTGCGGCTGCGGGTATCGACCTGGCTGCGGCCGGAGGATGTGCCCAGCGGGCTGCCCAAAACGCAGGACCAGCCGTCCACCTCGGTCCCCCCTGCAGGAACGGAGGGCGAATAGCGATGGCCATCGCATTGGGAATCGAAAACAAGCGCCAGGTCTACCTGCTGATCGCGCTGGCGGTGCTGATTGTGGGTATTGGCGTCTGGGAACTCTCGGGCACGTTCTGGGGCAGTTCGACTCCCGCGCGGACGGCAGCCCCGCGCCAGGTTGCTGCGCTGCAAGCGCCGGCGGCCGCTGGACCGGAAGCTCAGAAACTGACGAACGCGGGCATCGATCCCTCGCTGCATTTTGACAAGCTGGCCGAGAGCGAAGACGTGGTGTACGCAGGGACGGGGAGAAACATTTTTTCTGCAGAATCGGCGCCCGTGCGCATTGAAGCTCCGGTGAAGAGCGCGCGCGATGTGCCGGCGGTGTATGTACCTCAGGGACCGCCCCAACCTCCAGCCATTGACCTGAAATATTTCGGCTACAGCGAGACGGGAGATAAGTCGCTGAAGGCATTCCTCGTCCGCGGAGACGACATTTTCATGGCGCTGCCGGGAGACATCGTCGATCACCGCTACAAGGTGGTCGTCATCATGCCGGGAAGCGTGCAGATTACCGACCTGAGCTACAACAACACGCAGACGCTGCCTTTGTTGGCGAATTAGTCAGGGATCAGAGGTCAGGAATCAGGAACATGGTTGGAGATTCGAAAACGCGGCGGCGATCTTCTGAAGAGGGGTACATGCTGGTCGCGGTGATTTTCCTGCTGTTTCTGCTGGTTCTCACTCTCTCGATTGCGCTGCCCAGGGTGCGAGAAGATATTCAGCGGGACCGGGATGTTGAGACGATGCATCGCGGCAAGCAATACATTCGCGCGATCCAGCTGTATTATCGAAAATTCCACGCATATCCGCCAAACATCGACGCGCTGGTAAAGACCAACAATATCCGGTTCCTGCGCAAGCGGTATCTTGACCCCACCACGGGAAAAGATGATTGGAAGCCGATTCAGTTTGGGCAAAATAAGCTTCCGACGGCCTACGGCTTTTTCGGGCAGCCATTGGCTGGGTCGACCGTGGGGGGGATCGGGCTAGGTGGCGGAACTGGGCTCAGCGGCACCAACACCCCGGGCGGGAACGGGTCGCCGTTCGGCGGCGGTTCGAGCTTTGGCGGCGGATCAAACTCAGGCAGCAGCGGGTCGAGCTTCGGAGGAGGATCCAGTTCCGCAGGCTCAACTTTCAGTTTGGGCAGCTCCAACTCTTCTTCCGGGGCAAACTCGGCGAACAGCGGGGCTGCAGGCTCAGGCAGCACATCCAGTGGGAACGGAACGGATTCGGGGTCAGGATCATCTTCAGGAACCGATAGTGGGCCGACAGGGCCGACGTTTGGAGGAGCGGGAATCATTGGCTATTCGCCGGCCAGCCCCAAACAATCCGTCGAGGTCTTCAAGAAAAAGAACCACTACAACGAGTGGGAGTTTACCTACAACCCTCTCGCTGACCAGCAGATGATGACGGGCGGTAATACGGGGACAATCGGCCAGCCGGCTGGTGGAACCAACAACCCGTTCGGCGGCACATCCGGACCCGGCGGTACGCAACCGAATGGGGGCGGCATGGGGTTCGGTTCGAGCGGAGCCTCTCCTACCACACCCACCGCTCCTACCACTCCCGCTCCTGCACCACCTGCTCCTACGGATCCTAACTCGCCCTCGCCGCAACCCTGAGGCGCATCCCACCCTGGTCTGATCGCGAACCAGGACGCGCCATTCGCCAGTACAAACTCTTATGCACCAACGAAGAAAGGCCCGCTGTTGAAGCGGGCCTTTGTCGGTCTGAAATCGAGAAAAAGTTACACGCTGAAAGAGGAGCCGCAGCCGCAGGTCGACTTGACCTGGGGATTCTCAAACTTGAATCCCGCCGCTTCAAGGGTTTCGACGTAGTCCACGATGCACCCGTTCAGATACATCAGGGAGGTGGCATCGACAAAGACCTTGAGGTCGTCGAAGCTGAACACCTTATCCATCATGCCGCTCTGATTCTCAAAGGCCATCGAGTACTGGAAGCCTGAGCATCCGCCGCCCACTACGCCAATGCGCAGCCCGGCAGGAAGGGGATCCTGGGTAGCCATGATCTCGCGCACCTTGGCGATTGCCTGAGGGGTAAGGGTAAGAGGCGCCTTCTTTTCAGTTTCCTGTGCAGGTGCGACGGTCGTTGTGGACATGGATTCTCCGAAATTGTGAATTCTTACGGTTACTGTAACTGTACTGCCCCGCGCAATGAGATTCAAGGCCCATTCCCCGAGTCGTCTCATTGGATGCGACCCGCGCGGGAAAGTCGCAGGCGGCAGGCCGGCGCTCCAAAACCACTCGCAGGGTGAAATCAGGGCAAAAGCCTTGATCTCAATTACCTGTCCTCTCCGCAGGGTTGTCCGAAACGGAAAAAGAGATTGCACGGGGTTAAAAGGCCCGTTTACCAGGGAAAAACGACTGTGATTCTTGTCACCTTCGGGGGATTGATTCAGGGCTATTATTGTGAGCCGTAGGGCCCCTCTACTTACGAGACCGCGATGATTGATCACGGCCCGCAGGCAATTGGGACCAGAACGTCATCTGGAGGTGGTTTATGCAAATAGTTCCCGTCATGTGGTCGGTGTGGGCGGGTCTGGTTGTCATCATGGCAGGCCTTTTTCTTTATCGTTCGCGCCTGACCAAGGACGAAGAGGACCAGATTTTTCTTGATGATTCCTTCAATCACGAGAAGACCGCCCAGGCAGCTATCATCGCCAAAGTGAATAAGATCCAGCCGATTCTACGGGCTGCGATGTGGGTGGTTGCGATCGCGACGCTATTCGTGATCGGGTATTACATTGTGGATGTGTTCAACCAGTTCAAGTAATAGAAGATGACTTCCTAGCGCCCGGCCGGAATTGCCGGGCGCAAAGTTCGATCTTTTCTCCCGCTATTCAACCTCCTGGCGGGCGCGGTATCCGTCTCGCGCAATCACCTCATACTTCAGTTGCTTGTGCTTTTCATCCTGCATTCGCAGAGGTTGTCCTTCGTCGTCCACAAGTTCCACGCGCAGTTTGCGATAGGTACCGTCCTGTTTGGGGTCGCTGGGATGGTAGACCAACTCGTATTTGGAGCGGATGGCCTGGTTGATTGAGGAGAAAATGTCGGGCATCTCCGCAACAAAGCGGGGACTGAACCACATGCCGCCTGTCATCTTCGCGAAGGTCTTCATCTCATTGTCAGCCTGCAGGTAATCCAGGTCGCGCATCGCCGCGCTCATTCCTGGACCGCCCTCGGTCATCGCCCGTATGGCGCCGCCCGTGGAGATGGCGAAGATGGTTATATCGGGGGTGTTTTTGACCTTCTGCAGGATTTTGTCGAGCGTCAATCTCGACATGGTATCGCGGCCTGAGGCGATGAGAATAATGTACTTGTGGCCTTCGATGCGGGTCAGCCGATCCTCAGCCTCATAGAGCGCGTCGAAAAGATTGCGCTCGCTGAACCCGGGCATGATGAGCGAGTTGATCGCGTTGTAAAGCTGGCGTTTGTCCTGGGTGAAGTCCGTGACGATCTGCGTGCGCATGTCAAAGGTCATCATGGCCACGTAGTCCTGGGGCCTCAATTGCTGTGCAAATGACCAGGCTGCGTTCCGCATGTCATAGACGAAGTAGTAGTTGGTTGAAGCGAATTCCAACAGGAGCAGGGCCGTGATCGGCGCCTCAACACGCTTGAAGCCGATCACTTTCTGTTCGACGCCATTTTCATACACGCGGAAATTTTCGGGCTTGAGGCCGGGAACGAATTGACCTGTCTTCTCGAGGAGCACGCCCACGTCGACGTCGACTTCAGGAACGTTGATCTGCAGGGAGTAGTTGGGAGCTCCCTCAGGGTTTTTGAATTCGGGCCTGGCAGGGGCAGGAGGGGGTGGCGGCTCGGTGCTCTCTTTTTTCTTAGGCAAGGCGATGGCGCCGGAGTCGGCGCCGGGGCCGCCAGCAGCCGGAGCATTCTGGTCCTGCTGCGGCTGAGCAGGGGGCTGCGATTGCGGCTGGGGCTCGCTCTGAGCCCAATTCAACGTCGAATATGTCAGGGTCGCCGTCAGAACCGCCATAGCAGGCAAACGGCGAAGAATGGATTGGGAAAGGCGCATCGTGGACATGACTACCTCAACTGTGAAGACAGCATACGGGATAACCCGTAGCCAGCGGCAAACCGCATTTCGCATTGATTCTGACGGACAACCGGTTCGAAGCTCTCATAACTGTGCATTGCATGGTGACCGACTAGTAATTCAGACACTCGGAATGCCGGTGCCGCCGGTTGTACTCTTATAGACGTGAAACTGTGCCCGAAGGAAACCTCGCTTTGCGCGGCAATGATGGTGATTGCGCTCAGCGCCACCATGTCACACCCGCTTTTTGCGGCTGAGGCAACTGCTGTGACAATTGGACCTCCGCCCTCTGGGGGAGGGTTCTACCCGCTCGCGCAGGTGCATCGCGGCTTGGTGGGGACTGCCTGGACAGTGTTCGAGGGGTCAAAACCTGAGCCGATGGAAGTGGAGATACTGGGGGTATTGCGGGGAGCGCGCGGGCCGGGCCATGACATGATCCTGGTGCGATTGCACGGCGCCAAGCCGGAGTACACGGGCGTGGTGGCCGGGATGAGCGGGAGCCCGGTGTACATCGGGAACAAGCTGCTCGGTTCCCTTTCGTATCGAATCGGTCAGTTCAGCAAGGAACCGATTGCCGGCATCACGCCGATCGAACAGATGCTGGAGGTGCGCGACATACCCATTGACGCCGCGCAAACGATCGAAACGGCGGCCTCAAACAAACCCGCTGTGAATGCGGATGGCATGACTTTTCAAGCGATGGAAACGCCGCTGGTCATGAGCGGATTCCGGCCCGAGGCGATTCGATTATGGCAGGAAAAGATGGCGGGGACGGGCTTGGAGATGGTAGCCGCCGGGGGCGTGGGAGGATCTTCAAAGCCGGGCGAAATGGACACAACGCCCGGTCCGACACCCGCGTCGGCAGCAGCCATGGCAAGCGTCGTACCGGGATCGGCAGTGAGTGCACAACTTATCCGCGGCGATCTTGAGATCTCCGCCACCTGCACCGTCACGTATATCGATCCGAAGCAACTGCTGGCATGCGGTCATCCGATTTTGCAGGCAGGTCCCGTTTCGCTGCCGATGACAACGGCGGACGTGGTGGCCACGCTGGCTTCGCCATTGAACGCCTTCAAGATCATCAACACGGGCGACACCATCGGCGCTTTCACGCAGGACCGCGACGCTGCGATTCGCGGGGTGCTGGGTGCGAAGGCCCACATGATTCCGGTGCACATCGCAATTCGAGAAGCGGGAGTCGAGACAAAGGATGCGCCCAAGCTGCGAAAGCTCAATTTCGAAGTGCTCGATCTGCCTTCACTGACTCCGCAGGCGTTGATGGTGGCGCTTTACAGTTCGCTTCTGGAGTCCAACGAGAGTACAGCAGAAACCAGCTACCATCTCACGGGCAGCATCAGCTTGAATGGCTACCCGCCTTCGCCGCTCGATTTGTGGGCACCGGGCGGAGCGATTCCGGCGCAACTGACAGCGGCGTTGCAGACCGGCGAGCGCTTCGCCCAGCTCTATTCGAATGGAACGCGACAGGGCGACGTGCAGTCGATCGACCTGCACGTAGACGCGGTTCCCCGCAACCTGCAGGTGGAACTTGACACGGCACGCATTGTTTCAGGAAACATCGTGCGCGCCGGCGACACCGTTGTGGTGGAAGCCACGTTGCACCCGTGGCAACAGCCGGAGCGCAATGTCCGGATTCCGATCAAGCTGCCGGCCGGACTGGGTCCAGGCAATCTGCGACTGCTTGTATCAGACGCCGGCACGTTGGACCGCGCTATGGACCCGCCCCGGGTCTCGGCTCGTTCAACAAACCTTGCGACTGTGCTGGCCCAAGACCGCCGACTGCATGCGGTGGATCGCATTTATGTCTCGATTCTTTCTCCGGAACCGCAAGCAGAAATGGAGGGCCAGGCGCTGTCCAGCCTGCCTCTTTCCGTAGCCAATGCACTGGAGACCTTACATACCACACAGGACGTGAATCTGAACGGAGAATCGGCGGTGGTGAGCGGCGACGCGCCGGCCGGCGGTGTGCTGTCGGGCTTTCAAATATTGAATCTGCATGTTGAGGGCGGCGGCGGTTTAAACTAGATTTGTCACAGCATAAACCGGGCCCCATTTTGGGCCGGCTCCCAGGATTCATTGGGAGAGGTCTTTTTGCCATCCCCAGCGAGGAATTCAGGAACGATAATGAGTCAAATTCAAGGACTTGCAGCACACGCGGCGGGAGCCGAGCTATTGCCATTTCGCTACGACCCAGGCCAACTGGGCTCCCAGGAAGTGGAGATCGGCGTCACTCATTGCGGCATCTGTCATAGCGACATTCATTTGATTTCGAACGATTGGGGCACCAGCCAATATCCATTTATTCCCGGCCATGAAGTCATCGGCACGGTCACGGCCATGGGGCCGGAGGTGCGCTCGCTAAAGCAGGGCCAGCGCGTGGGGCTGGGCTGGCAAGCAAATTCCTGCGGGCAGTGCGAATGGTGCACGCGGGGGATGGAGAATCTTTGTCCCAACTCGGTAGCCACGTGTGTTCATCGCCACGGCGGTTATGCTGAGCGCGTTCGCGCTAACGCACGATTTGTGATTCCGATTCCCGCAGCGCTTGACAGCGAACGTGCCGCACCGCTGCTATGCGCCGGGATCACGGTCTACAATCCGATGCGCACTCACGGCATCAACCCATCGTCAAGGGTCGGGATTGTGGGCATCGGCGGGCTGGGACATCTGGCCATTCAATTCGCGCGGGTTTTCGGCGCGGAGGTCACTGCGTTTTCCACCTCCGCCGCAAAGGAAGATGAAGCGCGCGGATTGGGTGCGCACAATTTTGTGAATACCCGCGAGTCAAAGGCCATGAAGGAAGTGGCGGGCACACAGGACTTCATTTTGAGCACGATCAATGCTGACCAGGATTGGGGCGTTTACATCCAGACTCTGCGGCCTACCGGCACGTTGTGCTTTGTAGGCGTGCCGCCGTCGCCGGTCGCCTTGCAGGCCTTCCCGCTGATCTCAGGACTGCGGTCTATCAGCGGCAATAATACGGGCAGTCCTTACCAGCTGCGCGAGATGCTGGACGTGGCCGCGCGCCATGGCGTGCATGCGCAGACTGAAAGTTTCCCGATGGCCAAGGCCAACGAGGCAATCGAGAAGGTGAAGAAGAACAAGGTCCGCTACCGCGCCGTCCTGGCGAACTAGCGAGTGGGCACTTATCTATCTTCTTTGAATCCAGAACGTGCTTTCAGAGTTGGAATGAAATTCCGAAGCGCTCGGAGATGTCAAGAAGCTGCGCTAGATCCCAGGGCATGGAGAGCGGCGCAATCTCTTCAAAATAGTTTTCAATGCCGGCCGGGGCGACGAAGATGAGCACCCTGCCCTCGGTTGT
The DNA here is from genome assembly GCA_963800145.1 of uncultured Acidobacteriaceae bacterium. Classification (GTDB taxonomy): domain Bacteria; phylum Acidobacteriota; class Terriglobia; order Terriglobales; family Acidobacteriaceae; genus Telmatobacter. The sequence goes on from CAWCZX010000005.1 coordinate 175,204, forward strand.
ACCCGCATTGCGGAAGGTGTGAAACGCGCCTCGCATTCCGCAAACAGCCTGTCCGGGTTCAACCTTGCTCCACTCGCCGTTCTGAAGGAACTCGTAGTCGCCTTCAAGCACATAGAAAATCTCGTCTTCATTCCGATGGGCGTGGGGCGGTGGGCCGCCGCCTGGAGGCGAAGTCTGAATGAGAGTCGTGGAACGCCCATGAGTCATTTCGCCCGAGACGAGGATCTCAATTGGCTCGCCGAAGACGGTGACGGTCTTTGTGGGGCTCAAGAACTGTCCTTTCAGAAACGCAAGAGCGGAAGGCTCGCAATCAGGGCAGCATCATAACAAATCCAGAAGCTGCTCTCTACGCACCTTGCGTTAGCTGAAGCGGGAATGCACACCCCATGACCGGTTGGATCGCACCGTGGCTGCAGCAGCAGGGCCGCGCGATCCCGCTTAGAACGCGCCCGCACGCCAAGCATGCGCGCTTACGTGACGCTGAGCGTGGACGCCTGATCGCGACGTGTCTTGAACATTTCTGTGACCCGAGCGAGAAGGTCCCGGGGATGCACAGGCTTATTGATCAGAGAGAATTGATGGCCCGCTTGATTAGCGGAGGCGAGAAGGCCGGAGGTGGAGGCCTGCCCGGAGAACAGAATAATCTTGCAATCGGGGAAGATGCGCCTCACCGTAATCGCTAATTCGATCCCGTTCATCTCGGGCAAGACAACATCGGTGATGAGCAGTTCCGGCGGCATCACGAGCGCGGTTTCTAGAGCGCCTTCGGCGTCGTAGGCAGCCATTGCCGCATAGCCGTTTCTGTTCAGGATTTCAACCAGCGTGTCGGCAATGACGGACTCATCGTCAACCACCAGCACGACCGTTCGGTAAGAGTTATTGTCGGTCTCTGAGCGGGAAACCGGCACCTCATTGATCGGTATGGTAGGGAAGTTCGACTTCGGTTTCATCTCGAAAATTCACCTCTTTTATGACCCTAGCAGAAGTTCTGCGATACGGGGAGACTCTTTCTAAACTCCTTACAATGTGCGGGTTATAGAGATATTTAGGGCATTTTTAGAATTTTCGTGGGATAGCGAAGTATTTCTTCAGAACAGTTGCAAAAATTGAATTACGCCAGTATCCTTTTTTCGTTAGGACAATTTTAGGCTAGTTTTGGCGTACGTTAGCAACTCGTTTGGAACCCCTGGAAAGATGTGCAAGGCCACGAAAGGTGGAGCAGAGCCATGGCGACCAATTCTGAATCGAATCCGACCGGAATGAAGTTTGAGTCGATTCTGCAGCTTGATGTCCCGAAAGGCCGGGATGGGAAGCACAAGCAGATCGTCACCCAACTTTTAAGCGACATCGAGCAGTTGCCCGTGGGCAGCGCCTTGAAAGTTCCCTTGTCTGCGTTACCGGACTCGAAGGTGAATATCCGCTCTGCCCTCAACCGGGCGACCCGACAACATGGAATCGCGGTGGGCACGTCGAGCGACAACGAATTTCTATATATCTGGAAGGTTGAATCGGAATCCTGAGTCGCTTCACGAGCGCTTTGGCGTTTGCCCTGCAGCCGATCTTCTCAACTTAAAATGAGGTCATGGCCTCTGTGCGTATCGACAAGTGGCTGTGGGCCGCGCGCTTTTTCAAAACGCGTGCGCTGGCTTCGAAAGCCTGCGACCTCGGACGCATCCACTCCAACGACATCCAAGCCAAACCGGCGCGCGAAGTGCGCGTGGGCGACCGGCTGCGGGTGAAAAACGAAGGCGGCGAGTTTCAGATCGAGGTGTTGCAGTTGAGCGAGATGCGCGGGCCGGCGGCGGTTGCGCAGACGCTTTATCGCGAGACCGAAGCGAGCAAGGATGCGCGCATAAAGGCCGCCGAAGAACGCAAGGCGATGCAGGAGTTCGCACCGCTTCCTGAACGCAGGCCGTCAAAGCGCGACCGGCGCAGGATTATCCAGTTTCGCAGCGGAGCGTGACGTGAACCGAAACTTCGCCGCGATGCGCAGCTTCTGAAGACGTCGCAAACCTGCGATACGGTGGGCAACTTTAGTAGACTCACGGCAGCATGTTTGTTTTCTTCCGCCCGACTCGCCCTCTTGTCTCCGCGTGTGCTGTGCCTGCGTTTGCAGCGATTATTTTGGCCGCCACGGCCCAGTTGTCGCCGGCGCAGAACACGCATTTGTGGACCCAGTCCCGGTTTGAGGAATTTGAAAAAGGCACACCGCAGGGTGTCGCGATCGGCAGCGACGGCCGTTTGCGCGAAGGTCCGTCGTTAAGCGAAAAGCTCACCACGCCGTCGACCTTTGTGTGGTCGGTGGCAGTGGATAAGAGCGGCACGGCTTACCTTGGAACCGGCTCGCCGGCCACGGTGTTGCGCACCGGAACACAGAGGGACGAGAAGCCGTTCACGCTGTTCGAGACCAAGGACCTCAGCGTGCAGGTGGTGCGGGTGGGGCCCGACGGCGCGCTCTACGCGGCTACGCTGCCCAGTGGCAAGGTGTACAAGCTGAATGCTGCGGCCAGCGCGAAGCAGGATGAGTCAAATGCCACGGTGGTCTTTGATGCGTCAAAGCTGGATGGCAGCAAGAGTGATGGCGACAAGAGTGAAACGAAGTCGCGTTACATCTGGGACATGACATTCGACAAAGAAGGCCGGCTCTATATTGCGACCGGCGGTCCGGCCGCGGTGTACCGCGTTGATGTAAGCAAGGCGAACGCGCAGCCGGAGCAATTTTTCAAAAGCGATGAGCAGCATATTCGCGCGCTGGCGTGGGATGCGAAAGGCAACTTGATTGCTGGAGCAGACGGGTCGGGGCTCGTGTATCGCATCAGCCCCGAGGGCAAGGGCTATGTGCTGTTTGAAGCGCCGCGGCGGGAGGTCACGTCTGTCGCGGTAGCCGCCGACGGCACAATTTATGCGTCCGATGTGGGTGAGAAGGGGCACAACCCATTGCCGCCACTGCCGATTCAGGGAGTGGGCGCGATCACCTTCACAATTGTGCAGCCCGCGTCGCTGCAGGCTGCGAACTCGAGCACTTCCCTTCCCGATGGAAGCGAGATTTACGCTCTGCAGGAAGGACAGGCCCCGCGCAAGATCTGGTCCGGCAAGGACGACGTGGTGTATGCGATGGCCGCGCAGCCGGACGGACTGCTGGCACTGAGCGGGAATCGCGGACACATCTTCCGCATACAAGAGGATGGCACCTATGCAGACGTGGCGCATCTGGATGCGCAGCAGGGTCTGAGTCTGGCAACAACGGAGACTGATGCAAAGAGCAGCGTCTTGATTGGCACGGGCAATACAGGCAAGCTGGTGTGCCTGTGCACGGCTGAGAAGCACGAGTACGCCAGCGATGTGCTGGACGCCGGCGCACTGGCACGTTTTGGCCGCGTGGAAGTGGAACCGGGATCGTCGGGATATGACTTGTGGACTCGCTCAGGCAACGTGGAACAGCCCATTCGCGGATGGAGCGAATGGCAGCCGGTGAAAGATGGCTCGGTGGCTTCGCCGGCGGGTCGTTTTCTGCAATGGAAAGCGGTACTGCAGGCCGACGGAAGCGTGGGCAGTGTAGCGGTAAATTATCTGCCCATGAACGCGGCGCCGGTGATCGACGACCTGGTGGTTGTGCCGGGTGCGCGCGTAACTTCGCTGGGCCAACAGGTACCGCAGCCTACGATCAGCATTGCGTTCCCTTCTCCGAACCAGAACACCATCACGACGGATGAGTCGGGGTCGACCCAGCCGATCACCGCAATGAAAGATCGCACCAGCATCACTGTTCGCTGGGCTGCGCACGACGAGAACGGCGATGACCTGATCTATGCGCTTTACCTGCGCGGCGATGGCGAACATACGTGGCGACTGCTGAAAGACAAGATCACCGACAAGGCCTACAGCTTTGACGCGACACAGATTCCCGATGGCGGATACGAGGTAAAAGTTGTGGCTTCCGATGCGCCTTCGCACGCACCGGGCAATGTGTTGACGAGCGCCAAGGTAAGTGACCGCTTCGAGGTGGACACGACGCCGCCAGCCGTCACAGCGCTTACGGCCATCGAAGAAGCAGCATCCTGTGCGAAAGCTCCGTGTCCGAGGGAGGTCCATGCGACGTTCGACGCAGAGGATGCGACTTCGCCGATCGCGCACGCGGAATACTCGCTGGATGCGGGACCGTGGCAGTTTGTTGCGCCGGTAGGTGAACTCTCCGACTCGAAGCATGAGCGATATGACCTTCACCTTCCAGCGTCAGCCTTGAAAGGCGAAGGCGGCGAGCACCTGCTGACGGTGCGCGTTTACGACAGGTATGAGAATGTGGGCGTGGCGAAGACAGTGTTTGGCTCCGCGGCAAAGTAAGGAGCCGGAAGCTCATGCGATTTGAACTTTTTGTGGCGGCGCGTTACCTGAAGGCCAAGCGGCGGCAGGCCGTGGTGGGTGTGGTGACCACGATCTCTGTTGCAGGTGTCGCGGCAGGTGTGGCGGCGCTGATTATTGCCCTGGCCATCACCAATGGAATGCGGCGCGACCTGCAGGACAAGTTACTTGGATCAAGCGCCCACGTCCAGTTAATGCCTGTAGAAGCGAAAGGCATTCGCAACTGGCAACCACTGCTCGAAAAGCTGCGCAAGGTGCCGCACGTTGTTGCGGCGTCGCCGGGGCTCTACGAACAGGTGCTGGTGGCCCGCGGCGCTCGCGACGGCGGCGCAATGGTGGAAGGCATCCAGCCCAACGATGAGATGGGCGTAAGCGACTTGCTGAAGGTGGCCACACCGGGATCGGTCAGCGCGCTGGAGCCGCAAAGCAGGGACGCGGATTCAGATCTGCCGGCCATCATTCTTGGCAGTGATCTGGCTGAGACCCTTGGTGCATCGGTGGGCGACGCGGTGACGTTGATCAGCCCGCAGGGAGAATTGACGCCATTCGGCATTATCCCCAAGTATGTCCACTTTCGGCTGGCGGGAACCTTTCACTCGGGCTTCTACCAGTACGACACGCAAATGGGCTATATGCGGCTGGTGGATGCGCAGCATCTGTTCGATGAGCCGGACCTGATCACCGTGATCAGTTTCAAGATCGACGACCCGAACCGCGCTCTCGAAGTAGGTAAGGCGATCGAGCAGGCTGCCGGCAAAGGCTATATGACCACCAACTGGATCGAGCAGAATCGGGAGCTTTTCAAGGCGCTCAAGCTGGAGCAGGTGGTCACGTTCATCATCATCGCGTTGATCGTGATTGTGGCCGCATTGAACATTCTGATCGCGCTGACCATGATGGTGATGGAGAAGACGCGCGACATTGCCGTGCTGATGAGCTTCGGCGTCGAGCCAAGCCAGGTGCGGCGGATCTTCCTGATGCAAGGACTGCTGATCAGCCTGGTTGGGACGGCGATTGGACTCGTGCTCGGCTACCTGGCCGCATGGGCCGGCAGCCACTATCACATTCCTCTGTCACCTGACGTGTACTCCATTGACACGCTGCCCTTTGCGCCACGCCCGCTGGATGGGGTGATCGTGTCGGCCGTTTCGATTGGGATTTCGCTGCTGGCTACGGTCTACCCTTCCTACGCCGCTGCACGAATTCTGCCCGCAGAAGCGCTGCGCTACGAGTAGCGGCGGCGGTTCTGATCGCGCTGCGAGTAGCTCCGTTCGAGAGAGGCAATCCTTCGATCGCCGAGTTGCTATTGAGGGGTGATGATGCCGCCCAGGGCGTGGCGGCGAGGCAGGACGATGCCGCGGTGATCGACTTCAACGGCGGAAGCACGGGGCGGGTCGAGAGCCGGAAGGAGCGCGCGCTCAATCAATGCGCCACCGCAGGCGGGACACCAGTCCGCTTTGGTGTCTTTGTCAAGCACGGCATGGCATTGGCTGCAGATTCTCTCCATGCTCATAAGGTAACGAGTGGTCAGCCCCGGATGCAACGCTAGCCCCGCTACAGGTGGTGGCCGGTACACTGGAGGGATGCATCCCCCCGTGCGCCTGGTGGCAATCGATATGGACGGCACCCTGCTGCCGACCTTTTCCGGAACCATCAGCCCGCGCAACGCAACGGCGCTCAAGGCTGCACAAGAGGCAGGGATTATCGTCGCGATTGCGACGGGGCGACGTACGGCCTACACCGTTCCGCTGCTCGAAGGCCTGGGGCTGCGAGCGGACATGCCTCTGATTACGTCGAATGGAGCAGTGACGCGCACTCTGGGCGGGGATTCGCTGGACCGGTCGCATCTTGAATCCAGCGTGGCGCGCGGGATTTGCGGGCTGCTGAGGCCATTTGGGGCGCTGGTTTTTACCTTTGACCGCCCGGGTCACGGCGAGCTGGTGCTGGAAGACCTGGAGCAGGCAAATGGACGAATTGCGTTGTGGGTCGAGTCGAACCGGGGCGCAATTGAAGTAGTAAAGCCACTGGAGCGGGCACTGGTGGACGGAGACGATCCGATCCAGGGCATGGTGGCAGGCGGGCTGAGCAAGATGAGGCAGGCGGAAAAGGCGCTGAAGGCGAGCGAATGGAGCGGCCAATGCGAAAGTGTGCGGACGGAGTATCCGGCGCGCGATTTGTCGATATTGGACTTGCTGCCGCAAGGAGTCTCCAAGGGCTGGGCACTGGAACGGCTGGCCATGCGCCTGGGCGTGGATCGCAAGGAAACGATGGCCATCGGCGACAACTGGAACGACGTGGACATGCTGGAGTGGGCCGGGCAAAGCATCCTGATGGGCAACGCCGCGCAGGACCTGCGGACGATGGCAAAAATGCGGGGATGGAAGCAGGCTCCGCCGAACGACGAGGACGGCGTCGCGGTGGTGCTGGAGGCAGCAGTGACACGAAGAGCTTCTGCTAGAGTGTGACCGTAGAGACAAGCAAGCGAGGCAGGCTGGAGAGGCGATTGCGGATCGGCAGACAACTCTTGATTGCGGCGGAGCTCCTGGCGATGTTGGTTGCGGCTGCGCTTGTGCCATCGGCATGGGCGGCGGAGCAGGCGACGCTGAGCAACGGGTTTGCCTTGCGCTGCGACCATCACGCGCAGGTGGAGGGCCGCGTGCGGCTCTACCTGAACGCGGGCGATGCCAACTACATCGAACTGCGCCCCGATGAGATTTCGGGCTTTGAGCGGGTTGTAGAGCCAGTTCCTGGCGCGGCACAATCCCCAGCCGGCGATACTGGCGCCAGCGCGCAACTAAGCCCAGCGGATCTCGAAGAGATGTTGGCCCAGGCCGGCCACCGGCACAACCTTGATGTGGACCTGCTGGCCAGCGTGGTGAAGGCGGAAAGCAACGGCAATGTACGCGCCGTAAGCCGAGCTGGGGCGCGCGGGCTGATGCAACTAATGCCCTCTACGGCCGCCGGCCTGGGCGTGGACGACAGTTTCAAACCGGGCGAGAATGTGCGCGGCGGCGCGATCTACCTGGATGCGCTGCTGACCCGCTACCACGACAACCTGGCGCTGGCTTTGGCCGCTTACAACGCGGGTCCGGCGGCAGTGGACCGCTACCACGGCATTCCGCCCTACCACGAGACGCGGGTCTATGTGGCGCGAGTCATTCATGAGTTCAATCGCCGCGTGCGGGCTCGCCACGGCGAGCCGGCGCCGCTTGGCGCGCAAGTACACCGCGCTGGTTTGGCGCGGGCCGGGTCCATCGGCATCCCCAAGGGCGCACCGCAGTCTCCAATAGCCCAATAGAGGCATCCTCCCAAATAGAGCCGGGCCATAGAATGAATCTGTATCGACTGGAACGGAGATAGCTTGAAGAGAAACCGCCTTATTGTGGGGTTGGTGGTCCTGGCATTCGCAGTGGCGCTCGTGATCTGGGCCCACGACCGGATTCACTTTGATTTCGCCGCGTTCCGTTCCCAGTTGGCCCTGGCTGACTGGCGCAAGATTGTGATTGGAGCCGGCTGCATCTATCTTGCCTACATATTTCGCTCAGTGCGCTGGGCACTGCTGATGCGCCACAACAAGAAGGTGCCGCCCTTTTCGCTCATCGGCACACAGGTAATGGGCTTCACCGCCGTGGCGCTGATTGGACGAGTAGCCGATCCGATGCGACCTTACCTGGTAGCGAAGAAAACCGGCCAGCCGCTCAGTTCCCAAATCGCGGTGTATATTGTTGAGCGGCTTTTTGACGCCGGTACCATGGCACTGATTTTTTCTTCTGCCATTCTGCTGTCCGCCTGGTTCGGTCATACCGGCGCGATGCCCCACGCAGAAGTCGTAAAGAAATCCGGCTACTGGGGAATGATCCTCACCGTCGCCGGCGCGCTTTTCCTGGTAATCGTACGGCTCTCAGGGGGCGTGGTTGCAGCGTTTCTCGAGAGAGCTTTCAGCGTGTTCTCTGAGAAACTGGGCCGGGCCGTCGGAGACAAAATTCGCACTTTCCGCGCGGGTCTCGATACCATGCGGTCCTTCTCCGATTTTGCAGCGGTAGCCTCGCTTTCGGTGGCCATGTGGGTGCTGATTGCGATCTCCTACCTGGAGACGACGCAAGCCTTTGTCGCCAGCCCGCCGTTGGCGTCGATGACGTTAGCCAAGTGCGTACTGTTGATGGTAGCCAGCGGCGGAGCGAGCGTCGTCCAGTTGCCGGTGGTGGGCTGGTTTACCCAGATCGGACTGGTGGCCGCCGTCATCTCCAGTTTCTTTGGTGTCACGCCGGAGGCTGCAACGGCATGCGCTGCTACGATTCTGCTGGTCACGTTTTTGAGCATCGTGCCGGTGGGACTCATTTGGGCGCAAGTTGACCACATCAGCCTGCGCAACGTGGCGCGCGAGAGCGAACACGCCGAGGAAGAGCTGAAGGCTGACAGCGCTGCTGAAATGGCTGAGTGAGGGAGCTACAGCTTGGCTTCGGGCAGGCTGACGGGCTGCGTAAAGCGAATCGTCTCAGGCCCCACCGCTCCGCCGGTCATAATCATGCTCATGGCCTGTTCCATGGTCAGATCGGTCTCGGTAACCCGCTCCAGCGGCATCACCTGCAGAAAAGCCGAAGTTGGATTGATGGCGTTGGGCAGCAGGACCGCGGCTAGCTCCTGGCCTGTCGACGAGTCGGTGAGCACGCGGGTAAGAAAGCCGATGCTCTTTTGGCCGGGGATGGGGAAGTCGACCAATACGACGCGTTGACTCGACTCCTTTTTTGAAAGCATGCTGTCGAGCAACTGGCGCACTGAAGTGTAGACTTTCGCGACAATCGGCAAGCGCTCGAGCGCGGCCTCGAACAGGTTGAAAACCTGGCGACCCAGTACCTGGGAGGTAAGACGGCCCAGCACATAGAGCACCGCCAGCGTGAGGGCAATGGCCAGCACCGATTGCAGCCACGATTGGGCGAGCCAATCGAGCGGGAAAACTACCTCCACCAGTCGAACCAGGGGCAAACCGGCCTTCGCCAGGCTGCCCAACACAAAGCTGAAGACCAGCCAGGTGACAAACAGCGGACCGATGATGATGAGGCCGGCCAGGACATTGCGTTGCAAGTCGCGCAACGCATGGACGAGAACTGGTTTCACGCGATTCTCCTGAAATGAGGATACGCGACCATGCAATCAGCCGGTTAGGTAGTGCCACCATGCGGTTCGCCGCATCCTGAACACTCATCCAGGCGTCTTGCGTAATCCGCAGAACGCGGATTTACCTCCGCTGGGTTAGCCGGCATGCGGCGGCTTTCCCTTATAGTGAGAGAGGAAGGTAGCGCATGAGCAATGCAGACCAATCGGGCGCCGACGAACTGAATCCACGGGTCCTGAGTCCAGCCAAGACGCCGACCCGGCCGCCGGAACCAGTGGCTTCCCGGCGCAACGAAGAGCCACCGTACTCCACCTCGAACGGCCCGCGCCCTCCCAATCCAGCCCCCGCAGGGCGAGCAATGACCCCACCGCGCAAACCCGCCGCGCAAACCGACAAGCCGACCGCGTTTCAGCGTTCTCTTGGAGCCGTACGCATGGCGTTGCCGGTACTGCAAAAGATGCTGCCATTGCTGGAAGGGAATGTCGCCACCGTTGTATCGAACATGCTGGCGCCTTCGTTCCAGAGCCACCCGCCGGATTTGACGCCCATTGAAAACGCTCTGGGCAAGATGCACGGAGAGCTTGCCGACCTGCGCAAAGGCTCCGCTGAACAGGGCGCGCTTCTGAAGCGGGTGGGCGACCAGGTGGACCTGGTGAAAGAAGCCGCCGACCGGATTTCACTGGGGCAGCAGGAAATGGTTGAGGATCTGAACAGCCTGCGCAAAAAAGTGACCCTGTTCGCCTGGGTGGGACTCGTGCTACTGACCGCGTCGATTGTGCTGAATGTGGTGCTTTTGCTGCGGGTACAGCGGATTCTGCCCTAAAACGCGAAAGTTCAGGATTTCCGCAGGAGTCGACAAGAGGAGGGGCAGCGCAAAGTCCTCCTTGGGGCCGGATTGTGCCATAATCGGGCGATTTTCATTCTATTGAAATCGAGATTGATTAAGTGAAATCTAATCGAGCTTCCTTTGCTCTCTTTTACAAACTTCGTGATGCAAGACATTGCCAGTCGTATTTTTATGGGGCTAGTATTTCTGCTAGTTCAACCGGGTATTAATTGCTCCCGCACAGAATGCAGTTGCTCTCAAGTTCACACGAGCTTCACTAACGAGCGGCGTAAAGCCGCCAGCACACGGAGTTCCTGACCATGGCATGGTATGCCTACTGCATCAGTGAAAAACAAGCTTTTCCTGAATTGGCCCGTCATCGCAAACCTATTCCGTTGGAATCCGTTCTCGGAGTCAGCGGCAACCAGGTCTTTCTCTATCCGGCCAGCGACCTGGCCGTCGTGGTCAGCGAGCACAACCCCGCAGAAGGCCTAAGCCAGAAGTCCGGCGTGGACCATGCGCGGGTGATTGCGGATTGCTTCCAGCATTCCACAGTGCTTCCTTTCCGCTTCGGGACGGTCTTTGGCGACGACGAAAGCCTGCGCAAATCCATTCGGTCAAACCAGCGCCAGTTTCTGTCAAATATCGACAAGCTGCGCGGCAAAACCGAGATGCATCTCAAGATCTTTGTGGATGATTGCTGCGGGCGCGAAAACGGCAAACACCAACCGGCCGAAGGCGTAGGCCGTGAGTATCTCTCTAACCTGCGGGAAAACGCTGCGCGCCAACGCGAGCGCCAGACGCGGGCCCGGGCAGTGAGTTTCCAGATGCATCGGTTGTTTATGCCGCTGGACGAGGAAATAAGTTGCCGGCTGACGGAGAGCGGGAAGATGGTGCTGGACATCGCTCATCTGATCGAACGCAAGTTTGTGGAGCGGTACCAAAACAAGTTTGCCTCGACCAGCGCGTTGATGCGCGAGTGCCATATGCAGCTGTCAGGACCGTGGCCGCCTTATCACTTTGTGCATCGGTTGACGCGCGGGGCGCATGTGCAGCCCCAGCAAGTTGCGGCGGAGCCCGCAGCAGCAACGGCCCCGATCGCCAGCACAGTTTCGGTTCAGCAGCCGGTTCCCTTGCTGGTTTAGCTCCACCTTCAGCAAACACTTAAAAGCCCCGGTGTAACCGGGGCTTTTTTGCGTCCTGCAGTCAGTGAGCGCTGTGAGTGCTTTCGCTTTTGCGGCGCGTTAGAACGAAGGTTTTGCGTCGATCTTTTGAGGCATGGTCGATCTGTTTCCAGAACCCGACAAAATAGTCGATGGCGGAAATAATCGAAACGGCCACGGTGAAATAGATAGCGGCGATGGCGATCCACTGAACGGGAATGATGAGATCGCCGAATTGCCACTGTTCCCAATGATGAGCCAGGATCGCGGAAACCACGGTGATGATTTGCAAAACCGTCTTAAGCTTGCCGAGATCGCTGGCCTGGATGGTGAACCCCTCGGAAGAGGCGATGGAGCGCAGGCCGGAGATGAGGAATTCGCGGCCGATGATGACCACGGCGATCCATACCTTGACTACATCAGGGTTGTATGAGACCAGGGCGATAAGCGCGCCGGTCACCATGATTTTGTCGGCGATGGGGTCAAGCAGCATGCCGATCGTGGTGATCTGGCTGCGCTTGCGCGCAAGGTAGCCATCGAGCCCGTCGGTAATCGAGGCCAGGATAAACAGGATCGAAGCCAGGATCTCCTGCTCCCCGTGGTCGCCGCGCCAGGGGAAATGCGGCGACAGGATCCACAAAAGCAGCGGAATCATGACGATCCGGCTCATCGTGATGGAGTTGGGTAGATTCACAGTCTTTCCAGTATCTGACTACCACCACTATAACCGTCTTTGCGCGGCATACACGCGAATGCTCCGTGAAGAGCGCCCCTTGATGAAACCGGAGTAATGGCAAGGGTCTGCCAAGCCAGCAACAAATGCACTATCCCTTTCAATCTCCAGAGCCCAAAACAATCGCCGGAGGGGCGAGGCTTCTGCGGTCCCCGGGCTATGCCTCTCCGCGCCGCTGGATTCCCAATTCGCCATACCCTCTCGCTCCCTATTCCCACTTAGACACTTGATGATCCTCGGTCGATCACAGTTTCCCTTCTAACGCCGATAAGGAGAACAGTGTGAGCGCTGCCCTGCCCTCCACCGCGAGAACAACGGGTTCGCGGTAGACCGTTTGCGTCGCGTTCTGTGTCAGACCGGAAGCCCTCTGGCCCGTGGAGAACACTCGATGCAAGATCAGGATGTGATTCGTGAGTTTCTGGTGGAGAGTCATGAAAACCTCTCACGCCTGGATCAGGAGCTGGTTGAACTTGAGAAGCGGCCGCAGGATACCGCGCTGCTGGCCAGCATCTTTCGCACCATTCACACCATCAAGGGAACCTGCGGCTTCTTTGCGTTCTCTACGCTGGAGAAGATCACCCATGAAGCCGAGAGCCTGCTGAGCCAGTTGCGCGACGGCAAGCGCGAACTCACGCCTTCGCTGATCTCACTGATTCTTGAGACCGTCGACGCCACCCGCAAGGTGTTGGCCTCAATCGAAGCCAGCGGAGATGAGGGACCGGACAGTTTCGATGAGATTACCGAGCGGCTGCGCCTGGCGGCGAAGTCGCCGTCGGAGCCGGAGAGCCAGCACAGCCCAGATGGAGCGCCGTCTTCTCTGCCTGAGCCTGAGGACGTGAAAGACGCCAGCGAGACACTGGAGAAGCCGAAGGCCGAAGAGAACGGCATGAAGTCGTCCGCCGTAGCCGATGCCAATATACGCGTCGGCGTGGGGCTGCTGGACAAGCTGATGGACCTGGTCGGCGAGCTGGTGCTGACTCGCAACCAGATCCTCCAATTCAACACTGAGCGGGAAGATGCAGCTCTCAACGCCACTTCGCAGCGCCTCAACCTCATCACCAGCGAGTTGCAGGAGGGCGTGATGAAGACGCGCATGCAACCCATCCGCATGGTCTGGAACACGTTGCCGCGCGTGCTGCGCGACATGGCAGTGTCCCTCGGCAAGCAGATTCGCCTGGAGATGGATGGCGCCGATACGGAACTGGACCGGACGATCATTGAGGCCATCAAAGATCCGCTCGTACACCTGGTCCGCAACGCGTGCGACCACGGCATCGAGACGCCGGAGATCCGCGTACAGACCGGCAAGCCAGCGCAAGGCCGGCTCTCACTGCGCGCCTATCACGAAGGCGGTCAAGTCAACATTGAAATCGGCGACGACGGCGCGGGCATTGACGTTGCCCGGGTGAAACAGAAGGCCATCGAAAAAGGGCTGCTGCGTTCAGAACAAGTGGAGAAGCTGAGCGATCGCGAAGTACTGAACCTGATCTTCCTGCCCGGATTTTCGACAGCCCAAGTCATAACCAACGTCTCTGGCCGCGGAGTTGGCATGGACGTGGTGAAGTCCAACATCGAGAAGATCGGCGGCGTGGTTGATGTATTCAGCCGCCCCGGTGAAGGCACCACCGTCAAGCTAAAGATTCCGCTTACTCTCGCGATTATTCCCGGCCTCGTAATTACGAGCGGAGGAGAACGGTTCGTCATTCCCCAGGTCAGTCTGCTCGAGTTGGTCAGGCTCGAAGGCGATTCCTCTGAAAAGCGCATTGAGCACGTGCATGGGACGCCCGTTTACCGCCGGCGTGGAAGCTTGTTGCCGGTCGCTTACTTGAATGAAGTGCTGGGACTCAACTCGGCCAAGCGGGCCGAAGCAGTCAGCATGGTGGTTTTGCAGGCAGAGGACCGCCAGTTTGGCCTCATCGTCGACGGCATCAACGATACACAAGAGATCGTGGTGAAGCCTCTGGGCAAGCAACTCAAAGGGATCACCGTTTACGCCGGAGCCACCATTATGGGCGACGGCAGAGTGGCGCTGATTCTCGATGTACTTGGCATCGGCCAAAGTGCCGGGGTGCTCACCGAGTCGCGCGAGCAGGCTCGCGGGGCTGCTGAACAGAAAACGCAAACGGGGATGGAGCAACAGCGGTTGCTTCTGTTCCGCGCCGGGTCCTTCGATCGCCTGGCCGTTCCGCTCTCGCTGGTCGCGAGGCTGGAAGAGTTTCCGTGCAATGTGATCGAACATGCCGGCGGATGCGAGGTAGTGCAGTACAGGAATCGCATTCTTCCGCTCGTGCCCCTTCGCACGGTGCTCGAGCCCGGCGCTCCTGATCCGGAAGTCGCAGCCGATCCGCTGCAGGTGATTGTGTTCAACGACGGCGACCACAGCGTGGGCGTGGTGGTCGATCAGATTCTTGACGTCGCTGAAGATGTGGTCACGATCCGCCAGAAGTCAGGCCGCAAGGGCTTGCTCGGCTCGGGCGTGGTCGGTAAGCGCGTCACGGACTTCCTCGATCTGAACCAGGTGATTAACGCGGCCACAGAGGCCTGGTTCCAGGGCGCGAGCGGTCCGGCAACGGGCAAGATGATCCTTGTCGTGGAAGCCTCTGCATTCTCGCGGGGCTTGATCCGCAGCGGTCTTGACATGGCGGGCTACCGGGTCGTGGAAGCCGCGAATGAGGACGAAGCAATTCGTGCCCTGGAGCAGCAACCGGCGGACGTCGTGGTGACGGCGCTGGATCTGCCGCACGACGGCAGTGCCGTTCTGCTTGCCGCCATGCGAAGGCGCGCCGAGTGGGAACGGATACCGTTGCTCGCCCTGGCTGAATCGAACGTGCAATTGCAAGCCCCAGCAACGAAGAAGGCGGGGTTTCAGGATTGCCAGGCAAAGTTTGACCGCGAAGGCATGCTCGAGTCGGTGGCGCGGCTGGCGTCGATGCCTGCTTCCACCGAATTGGCGGCAGTCTGCGTAGGAGAGGGGAGATAAGCGATGACCGACACCGCAATGACGAAATCCGACCAGACGCAAACCAGCGGACAGTTCTCAACGTTTTACGTGGCCGACCTGTTTTTCGGCGTGGATGTTCTACGCGTGCAGGAAGTATTGCGCTTTCAGCAAATGACGCACGTGCCAAAAGCGCCCGATGTAATCGAGGGGTTGATCAACTTGCGCGGACAGATCGTGACCGCGATCGATCTGCGGCGACGCCTCAAGTTGCCGCCTCGCGCCGGAGACCAGATGCCGACCAACATGGTAGTCCGCACTGACGACGGTGCTGTAAGTCTCCTGGTCGACGAGATAGGAGACGTGCTGGACATGGATGCGGCCACTTACGAACGGCCGCCGGAGAACCTCGATCCAGCTGCGCGCGAAATCATCCGCGGTGTCTACAAGCTGAAGGACCGGCTGCTTCTCGTTCTCGATACGGAGCGAACCGTGGACCTCGCCGTCGGCCGGGCGGCGTAGATCCTGCAACGTACTGCTTCAGCACAATGCTTGCACGGCCATCAGGCCGCGTTGCAAAGGAGCAATGAGATTGGCATTCACGTTCTTTTTTCGGGATCAGCACATTCTGGAGCGTGTTGTGGAACACAGCCTTCCCGCTTTGGCAGGGCGCAATCATCCGCGCATCTGGGATGCCGGTGTGGCGCAGGGGCAGGAGCCCTATACGATGGCGATTCTGTTTGCTGAGCGGATGGGGCATTTCGCATTTCAACAATCTCCGCATTGAGGCGACGGATGTGGAGAGTACGGGCCAGTTCGCGCAGGTGGTCGAGGCAGCGATGTACCCGTGTAACGAATTGTCGCGGCTGCCTGCCGGCATCCTCGACAAGTATTTTGAACCCGATGGCGAGAACGGCTGTTATCGCGTGATCGAGAAAGTGCGAAGGCGGGTGGCTTATCAACGGCACGACCTTCTGTCATTCAAGGAAATCGGGCACGGTTATTCGTTGGTGATCTGCAAGAACGTGCTCCTCCACTTTCAGTCGCAGCAGCGAATCGAGGTGCTGCGGATGTTTCACAGGGCGCTCGGGCCCGGCGGGCTTTTCGCCACCGAGCAGACGCAGGAGATGCCTGGAGAAGTCGCGCAGCTGTTTGAGCGCGTGATTCCCGACGGGCAATTGTTTCGAAAAGTGGAGAGCGGCGCATTGGCAGCGTGAAGGGATGTTCGGTCACGCTCGACTGTTCGCAAATGCAAGTGAAGAATTTCAAACGCCGGTGGCGGCGCAGTAACGGAAACAGGAGAACAAGGAGAAAGACAATGGCAAGACAAGACAGTAACGGCCATGGGATTCGTCCCAATCGGAACACGTCCGCCGGCGCCGCCGTATTGGACCACGAAGAGAGCCATTCCCTCAACTACAAAAACGGACAGCCGCCTCCATGGAGAAATCCTTCGCCTGGTTCAAGCCTCGCAGGAGGGCCTTCTTACAGAACGCGCGCGCACCGAGGAGTTCAGGGGCAACGATCGCAAGCTGCTTGAAGGTGTGAACAGCATCCTCGACGCCCTCATCAGCCCACTTCACGTGGCGGCCGATTACATGGACCAATTCTCACGAGGTGACGTCCCGCAAAAGATCACCACAGACTACAAGGGTGATTTCAACATGATCAAGAGCAGCCTGAATGCTTGCATTGATGGCTTCGGTGGTCTCCAGGAAGCGAATGCAGTTTTGAAGCGGCTGGCATTGAATGATTGCTCTGTCAGAGTGCAAGGATCTTACCAGGGAATCTTTGCGGAGGTCGCAGAGGCAACCAACGTCATTGAGGAACATGTCATCCATTCGGTCGAAGCATTCGAGAGCCTCGCGCGGGCGGACTATAAACAACAGCTGGACATTCTGCAGAGTACAGGCAAACGCTCGGAGAACGATAAACTCGTTCCCGCTGCCATTCAGGCCATGCTATCGATCGATGCGCTGGTCAAAGACACTGCCATTCTGTCCAAAGCCGCGGTTGAAGGCAAGTTGGGAGTTCGCGCCGACGCTTCAAGACACAATGGCGAATTCCGCAGGGTGGTGGAAGGCGTAAACGCTACGCTGGACGCGGTGATCGGGCCATTGAATGTGTCAGCCGAATATATAGACCGCATCTCGAAGGGAGACATTCCGCCGAGGATTACCGACAGCTACAGCGGCGACTTCAACGAGATCAAAAACAACCTCAACGCCTGCATCGACGCCGTGAATGCGCTGGTCGCAGATGCCGGCGTGCTCTCCAAGGCTGCCGTCGAAGGCAAGCTGGGTGTACGAGCCGAGGCCGGCAAGCACCTGGGCGATTACCGCACGATCGTCGAAGGCGTGAACGCCACGCTGGACGCAGTGATCGGCCCGTTGAATGTCTCGGCCGAGTATGTCGACCGCATCTCCAAGGGCGACATTCCGCCCAGAATCACCGACAACTATAACGGCGACTTCAACGAGATCAAGAACAACCTCAACGCCTGCATCGACAACATCAAGGCTCTGGTGAGCGAAACCGATCTGCTGATCAAGGCATCACAGGATGGCAAACTGGCAACGCGCGCCGATGCTGCCCGCCATCATGGCGATTACCGCCGCATTCTCGAAGGCGTGAATGAGATGCTCGACGCCATCCTGCTGCCCATCGGCGAAGGCAACCGCATTCTCGCCCAAATCTCCAACGGAAAGATCGACGAACTGATCGCGGAAACCTACAAGGGCGACCACGAGAAGATGAAACAGGCTGTCAATCAGGTAGCCGGGGTGCTGCAAACACTCCAGAAGGAGCTTGGAAGGCTCACGGAGGCATCGCGCGATGGGTTACTCTCTGAGCGCGGCAAACCCGACCAGTTCCAGGGCGCGTACGCGGGCATCGTGAAGGGCGTAAATGAAATGCTCGACGCCATCCTGCTGCCCATCGGCGAAGGCAATCGCGTGCTCTCGCTGATCCGCGGCGGAAACCTTCGCGAGAAGGTTGAGATCGCCTGCAAAGGTGACCACGCCAAGATGAAGGATTCCATCAACGGCGTTCATGGCTGGTTGACTGAACTGATTGCCTACGTTACCAAAGTTGCCAACGGCGATATGTCGGCCAACATGGCGAAGGCCTCCGATCAAGACCAGATTCACGAGTTCCTGCTGCTGCTCAAGACCAATATCAACGGCCTGATTGCCGACACCGATTTACTGGTCAAGTCGGCGGGTGAAGGCAAGCTCGGCACGCGCGCTGACGCGACCCGACATACGGGCGATTATCGCAAGATCGTCGAAGGCATCAACAAAACCCTTGAAATGGTTGTCGAGCCGCTGAAAGTTACGGCACAAAACGCGACGGCTCTGGCATCGTCCTCAGAAGAGCTGACGGCAGTCAGTCAGCAAATGGCGGGCAACGCAGAAGAGACCGCAACGCAGGCCAACGTCGTGTCGGCGGCCAGCGAACAGGTCTCGGCGAATGTTGCGTCGGTTGCCTCAGCCTCCGAGCAGATGCAGTCTTCCATCCGCGAAATCTCGAAGAATGCCAATGAGTCGGCGCGGGTCGCCAAAAACGCCGTCAGCGTCGCGCATTCCACCAACGAAACCGTCAAGAAACTTGGCGAGTCCAGCCAGGAAATTGGCAACGTGATCAAGGTGATTACCTCGATTGCGCAACAGACCAACCTGCTGGCGCTCAACGCCACCATTGAGGCTGCGCGCGCCGGGGAGGCGGGCAAAGGCTTCGCGGTGGTGGCCAACGAAGTGAAGGAACTGGCCAAGCAGACAGCCAAGGCCACCGAAGAGATTGGTCAGAAGATCGAAGCGATCCAGGGCGACACCAAGGGCGCTGTCAAGGCGATCGAAGAGATCAGTACGATCATCAATCAGATTAACGACATTTCCAACAGCATTGCGTCCGCCGTCGAAGAACAAACGGCGACTACCAATGAAATCGGCCACAGCGTTGCAGAAGCAGCCAAAGGGGTAGGCGACATCTCCAGAAACATCGGCGGCGTTGCCCTGGCGGCGAAGAATACCACGCAGGGCGCCAGCGATACACAGAAGGCATCGCAGGAACTGAGCCACATGGCGGCCCAGTTGCAGAAAGTCGTTTCGAGATTCACGTTCTGATCGAATCGACGGTTATGAGAGGCGACCTGGCGGCGGTAGATCCGCCCGGTCGCGCCTCATCGCTCGACTAAAGATAGTGGGTGAAGTGATGCCGAAAGCGCTGGTTGTAGACGACTCAAGGACCATTCGAACGATTCTTGCGAAGACCTTGAGGGAAATCGGATTCGAGATTCTCGAAGCGGCAAACGGAAGAGAAGCGTTGGAGGTGATCGAGGCGGAGAAAGCAGAGGTCTCACTCATTCTGCTGGATTGGGACATGCCGGAGATGAATGGGCTGGAATTGCTCAAGCGATTGCGCCAGGCCCCGGAATTCTCCTCAATGGTGGTGGTCATGGTGACTGCCCAAACTGAGCTGGACCATATCGGGGAGGCGTTGGACGCGGGCGCCAATGAGTACGTGATGAAGCCGTTCACCAAAGACATCCTCGTGGGAAAGATCGAGCTGACAGGCATCCATATTTGAGGAGCACGACATGGCCGCGGTGAACAAGCGAATACTCCAACCGGGAGAGCGAATTCGAGTGCTGGTAGTGGACGACTCGGTCGTCATCCGGCGACTGATCACGCATGCTCTGGAGGAGGATCGGGAGCTTGAAGTAGTGGGCGTTGCAGCGAACGGCTTAATCGCCTTGCAGCGGATTCCACAACTCAATCCCGATGTGCTCACGCTGGACATCGAGATGCCGGAGATGGATGGCCTCGAAACATTACGGCGCGTTCGGCGTGAATATCCTCATCTGCGCGTCATCATGTTCAGCACGCTGACCGAGCGCGGCGCCGCAGTGACGCTGGAGGCATTGACTCTGGGGGCAGATGACTATGTGACCAAGGCTTCGAATGAAGGTTCGCTAGACCGGTCGATGGCTCACCTGCGCGAAGAGCTGATACCAAAACTCAAACAGTTCTACCACATGCCGGCGCAGAGTCGGAGCGCAACAATCGCGACGGCGCAGATTGCGGGAGCGCCGTTTCTGTCGCGAATGATGCCCGTTTGGCAAGGCGTCCGGGTGCAACCCAGGGTTGTCGTAATCGGCGTCTCGACCGGCGGCCCAACCGCGCTGGCCGCAATCCTGCCGCAGCTGCCCGCGGACTTTCAACTGCCGGTTTTGATCGTGCAGCACATGCCGCCTCTTTTCACGCGATTGCTTGCCGAACGCCTCCATACTTCGTGCCGGCTGCCGGTTGAAGAAGCAAGCCATGGCGCGCGCGTCAATGGCGGCAGGATCTTGATTGCCCGCGGAGACTTTCATCTGAAGGTCGGCCTCGTCGGCGTCGCGGTGCAGGTGCGCCTCGATCAATCGCCGCCGCAGAATTTTTGCCGTCCGGCCGTCGATGCGCTGTTCTCGTCGATTGCCGAGACATACGGCGGTGCGGTGATTGCCGTCATCCTCACCGGCATGGGCCACGACGGATTGCACGGGGCCGAGATCCTCAGGGCGCGGGGAGCAAGCATCCTGGCCCAGGACGAAGCTTCGAGCGTGGTTTGGGGCATGCCCGGAGCGGTGGTGAATGCGGGCCTTGCCGACCGCGTGTTGCCGCTGGACCAGATTGTGCCGGAAATATTGCGCAGAGCCGACCGTGCATAAGGTGAATGGGATGCCAAGCCAGCCGTTAATCGCAGAGATCCGCCCCGAGAATTACAGGTTTCTTCAGCAGCATGTCTACTCCAAGGTCGGGATCGTGCTCGAAGAGAATAAGCACTACTTATTCGAAAGCCGTCTTGCGCCCATCGTCCGTCAACTCGGCCTCGACACGATTAATGACTTGTGCACATTGCTGCAGGCGCCGTGCGCAGGCGAGGTGGGCCGTCAGGTGGTAGAGGCGATGACGACCAACGAAACCTACTTCTTCCGCGACCCTGCGCAATACGACGCGATACGGTCTGTCCTGCTGCCGCGCCTCATGGAGGAGCGCCAGCAAACGAAGAAAGTGCGGTTCTGGTCTGCTGCGGCTTCGACCGGGCAGGAGGCTTACAGTCTAGCGATGATGCTCATCGCTCTCGGCCTGGATAAGTGGAACGCCCAGATACTCGGCACCGATTTTTCATCGCAGGTATTGGAACGCGCGCAGTCCGGCAAGTATCAGCAGATCGAGGTCAACCGAGGTTTACCGGCGGCCATGCTGGTTAAGCACTTCAGGCAAGTGGGCGTGGATTGGCAACTCAGCGAAGCGGTGCGCAGGCTGGTCACCTTTGAAACCATTGATCTGCGCGCAAGCATGCGCTCGCTGGGGCCATTCGACCTGGTCTTCTGCCGTAACGTCATGATCTACTTCGACGCCCAAACGAAGAAGAACATCTTGAAGGAGCTCCACGGCACCATGTTTCGCGGGGGCTGGCTGCTGCTTGGCGGCGTTGAGGCTGCTTTCGGCGTCGAAGAGTGGTTTGACCGGCAAGCGATCGGCAACGCGACCGTCTACGTCGCCCGCTAGCAAACGCCGACTTGCCAATTATCTGGCGCGACACGCAATTCAAAGGTTTCCGGGAGGACTGCTGAAAATTCCGGGCTCCTGGAGAAAGCGCACAATTCCAGTAGGCCTCCCAGATGGTGGTTGCTTGTCACTTTGATTCTGAGTTGTGGAGGCGGTTAGCGGGGCTCGAAGTTGATTCTCAGATCCAGTTGCAGGGGAATGGTCTGATGGTCAAGGGTTGCGGGAGAAAAGCGATAGTCGCGCACCGCGGCCAGCACGCGCGAATCCACTTGTGGGTTAGCCGATTTGATGACTTGCACATTCTGCGGTTTGCCGTTTTCGTCTACCAGAAGATGCAGCAGAACGAACTGGCTCGCCAGATCCTGGGTATAGAAATCGGTAGTTGCTACTGTGATCTTCGATTCTTTGATCAGCTTCGGTGCAATCACTCCGGTGGTAACTTGGTGTGAATGCGTCGATGCGGAAACATCGGTCGCTGGTGGGGCTGCGGCAAGCGCCGACAGCGCGTTGGGGGAACCGTTGCGAGCCTCCAGCGTCGCACTCTGGCCCGGCGTTGCTGTCTGGGCATTGAGCAGCACGGTGGAGAGGAAACAACTGGCGACAAATATAGTGCGCATGATTGATCTCCTTTAGGTCAAGAGTGACCGCCACAACTTTAGCGCGCATTCAATGCGATTGTCAATGAATATTTTCCGTTACCTTAGTTTCAGTCGCTTGCACGAAGACGAGGCTCTAATTTTCATACCGCCTTCATATTGCGGCTCTAGCCAGATCAGAAACCTTCCCGCTCCGCGTCACGCGCCTCCCCTTTTCTGGACGCGTAAGGCGCACACTTCTTCATCGCGCGCTGCTGCCGCGTCGCGATGTTCGTTACTATGAAATTCATGCCGAAATTTCCGCCCGGACAGACGCTGCTCATCGACGCCGACGATACGCTCTGGGAAAACAACGTTTACTTCGAGCGCGCCATCGCCGCCTTCATCGGCTATCTGAATCACCACGCGTATTCGCCGGCCGAGGTGCGCAAGACTCTCAACGCCGTCGAGAGAGAAACCATTCTTGACCATGGCTACGGGCTCACCAGCTTCACTCGTTCATTGATCGCGTGTTTTCAGCGGCTCAGCCCCGATCCGTTTACCGAGGAGAAACGTCTTCGCATTGAGAGCTTCGCGCAATCCATTGCAGCGCAAGAAATCGAACTGCTCCCCGGCGTGGATGAGACTCTGGTCGAGCTCGCCTCGCGCCACCGGCTTATCCTCATGACCAAGGGCAATCATGCAGAACAAGCAGACAAGCTGGCGCGCTCAGGACTCGCACCGCACTTTGCCGGAGTTGAGATCGTTGCGGAGAAGGACCCCGCGACTTATCGGGCAGTCATCGCCCGGCAAGAGCTTTCGCCGCACACCAGCTGGATGATCGGAAACAGCCCTAAGAGCGACATCAACCCCGCGCTTGCGGCAGGCCTGCATGCCGTCTTTCTTTTTCACAAGGACACGTGGGTGCTGGAGCACGCAGAAGTAGACGCTGCGCCCTTTGGACAGCATTTGGTCGAACTTGATTCGTTCGCAGGACTTACTGCGATCTTTTGAGGGCGCGCGGGCAATGCAGAGCGGGGTAAACCCTTGTCGATCCTGGCTCTGGACCGCTGGGCGCAACATCGATTTGGGGGTCTCTTTTGTACTATGAGCCCCTGCAGGGCTCATACTGCTTCGCAGCAGGTCTGTGCTATCTTTTAGCGTTGAGGTGTGTTGGATGACAATGCGGCGAATAGCGGCCCCACTGAGCTCCAGCTTTAGCACCCTCTACCCCTCTCCGCCTCGCCTGCATTGGGCCGTCTTGTTGCTGACCGTCGGCGTCGCTGAAGCGCTGGTGTTCATGCTGGCGCCCCATTTCATCCGCGATTTTCTCATCAACCTGGTCGCGGCGGCGTGGCCGATTTACCTGTGCGTCTGGATACGTAAGATCGATCGCAAATCCATTTCACTGTATTGGGCTCTTGCTTCCTTTATCACCGGCTTCCTCTTTTCCTGGATTTTGTGGATCGTCGTCATTTTCGAAGTGAGAGAAGAATTACTGGCGCACTACAATCGCCGCGAACCCATCGGCCTTCGCCTCAATTGGTTTCTTACCCTCCTCTTCTCGTTCGCCTACTTCCAATACAACCTCCGTGCAATCGCTAAAGAAAAAGAAGGGGACGTCGAGGAAGTTGTGGAAGAGGCAGAGCGCTTCATCATCCCTTGACGCTGTCCCCGCCGCTCTGTTTTACTTCAGTCAAAGACATGCACACAAAGACGCCCAGCACGAACTCCTTCCCGATGATGTGTTGTGTCTTCGCGCCGATTCCTCCCACTCGAATTAGGGCCCACAGTAAGTGCGGGGAAAGAAGAGCCTGAAGCAAAAGATTTAGCAGTCAGCAGTACACAGGCCACTACCCGCGAGCGCGGATGGTGGCTTTTCTATTTCTGTCCCTTTATTGATCGAGGAGGTTCTTTTGGAATCCGTCACTCTCTCCAGCATTCAGACAGCGCGCGCCCGCATCGGAGAGGCGATTCATATCTCGCCCTGCCATCTCTCTCACCATCTCTCCGAGCTCACGGGCCTGCCGCTGCACCTGAAACTCGAGAACCTTCAGCGCACCGGTTCCTTCAAGGAGCGGGGCGCGCTCAACAAGCTACTCACTCTCAGCGAATCCGAGCGCAAGCGTGGCGTGATTGCAGCCAGCGCCGGGAATCATGCGCAGGGAGTCGCCTTTCACGCCGCTGCTCGCGGCATTCGCGCGCAGATTGTCATGCCGTTGGCGACTCCGCTCGTCAAAGTAGCCGCAACGCGCAGCTACGGCGCTGAGGTCATCCTTCACGGCGCAAGCTACGACGAGGCCTGCGACGAAGCGATGCGCCGCCGCATCGAAGAAGGTCGCACCTTCATTCATCCCTTCGACGACCCCGCGGTCATTGCCGGTCAGGGCACCATCGGGCTTGAACTCCTCGAACAGGTTCCCGATATCGAAGCGGTTGTGGTGCCCATTGGCGGCGGTGGTCTCATCAGCGGCATCGCTTGTGCACTCAAAGAGACCAATCCCAAAATCCGCGTGGTCGGCGTCGAGTCGGAAAAGCTTCCTTCCATGCTGCGGGCCCGCGAGGCAGGCGCGCCGGTCACCATCGGCCCTGAGGCGACCATCGCTGACGGCATCGCGGTTCGACGCGCCGGTGACGTGACCTTGCCTCTCGTCTCTCGTTATGTGGATGAAATCGTCACCGTTGACGACGAGGAAATCGCGAGCGCCATCCTCATGCTGCTCGAACAGGAGAAGACGCTGGCCGAAGGAGCGGGCGCCGCCGCGCTGGCCGCTGTCGTCCAATCCAAAACGAATCTGCGCCATCGCCGCACGGTTGTGCTGGTTTGCGGAGGCAACATCGACGTCAGTTTGCTGGCCAAGATCATCGAGCGCGGCCTGGTCAAGGACGGCCGACTGCTCCGCGTTCGAGTCTATCTGCAAGACCGCCCCGGCGCGCTGCTCAATCTCACCCAGATCCTCGCCCGCGAGCGCGCCAACATTGTCGAGACGGTCCACAACCGTGCCTACTACGGCGTTAGCCTTGGTGAAACGGTCATTGATGTCACGCTTGAAACTCGCGGCTCGACACACATCACTGCCATCAGTCACGCCTTGCGTGAAGCCGGATTCCGCTTCGAGCGCATTCAGTAGCCCACGCTGGTTCAACGCAACAACCGGGTGCCCCATCTTCGCCACGTTCTTGTTTTTGAGGCGAGGGTGGGAGACCGCGAATCTCTACCAGTTCATTTAATCGGAGCGTCATGTACATTCCGAAGTTCAACCGGATCGCCGATCGCGCCACGCTCATCGAAGCCATGCGTTCCTATTCCTTCGCCATCCTCTTCGGCATGCAGTCCGACGCGGAGTCCGAAGGAACGCCGGTCGCCACGCACCTGCCGCTGGTGGTGAAAG
The DNA here is from genome assembly GCA_963800145.1 of uncultured Acidobacteriaceae bacterium. GTDB lineage: Bacteria > Acidobacteriota > Terriglobia > Terriglobales > Acidobacteriaceae > Telmatobacter. Next base: position 200,857 of record CAWCZX010000005.1, read on the forward strand.
ACGAAGGCGAACACGGCCTCATCGAGGGCCATTTTGCCCGCGCCAATCGCCATTGGCAATCCCTTGCCGGCCGCGAGACCCTGGTCGTGTTTCCCGGCCCTCACAGCTACGTCTCGCCCACGTTCTATACCGATCCGCTGTCTGTTCCTACCTGGAACTACGTCGCAGTGCACGCCTACGGCATCATGCAACTGGTCGAAGATGAGCCTGGCAAAGAAGCCCTGCTCAAAGGCCTGATCGCGCAGAACGAACCTGCCTATGCCGAACAATGGCACAATCTTCCCGAGGGCTTTCGCCGCACCCTGTTGGCCGGCATCGTTGGATTTCGCATTCCGATTGCTCGCATCGAAGGCAAGTTCAAAATCAGCCAGAATCGCGAGCCGCAAGAGCGACGCAATGTCCACGACGCCCACGCTGCCGGAACATCCGACCAACAATCGCTCGCCGCATGGATGGAGCGCCTGATTCCGTGACACCTCGATCGATCCCGCGATTTACTCAGCCGACTGAATGCGTGTACTGTTCTAGGCGTCATCAATAGTTCAGTTCACGAGGTTTCTCGGAGCATCTCATGCGCAGGTATCTCGCCCTTCTCATTCTTTTGCCCGCTGCTCTTTTCACCTATGCTGCCCCGCCCGCCGCGTCACCGGCGTGGCAAACCCGTGTTGCGCAGGCGATGCCCTTGCTCGGCCACAGGAATTGGGTCCTCATCGTCGACTCGGCCTATCCCTTGCAAACTTCTCCTGGAGTTGAAACGATCGAGACGAATGCAGACCAGTTGGAAGTGGTCCGCACCGTTCTCGCCCAGATTGACGCGTCGATTCACGTGCGCCCCCTCATTTACATGGACTCCGAGCTGCCCTTTGTTCCGGACGCTGACGCACCCGGCGCCTCGGCTTACCGCGCTCAAATCGGTACCCTTCTCCATCCCTTTCCCATCGAATCGCGCCCACACGATCAGATCATCGCCGACATCGCTGACGCCGGCCGGCAATTTCATGTCCTTGTTTTGAAGACCCGAATGACAATCCCTTACACTTCGGTCTTCATCCGACTGGACTGCAAATACTGGAGCGCTGACGACGAAAAGCGTTTGCGCTCCCGAATGGCTGCGGCGGCAGAGAGTCAACCAGGGGGCGGGACTTCCAGCCATTGATCCGTCGCACAATTACGACCCCCATCCCGTGACCCCGGCTCCTGCGGCTTTGTTATACTTGTAAGGTTCACCATTGCGGAGGTGGCGAAATTGGCAGACGCACCAGCTTGAGGTGCTGGCGCCCACAAGGCATAGGGGTTCAAGTCCCCTCCTCCGCACCAAAGATTTCGCGCCGGCACCAACGCGCAGACACAGAAAGCAGTTAAAGCAAATGCAGATTCTCTTTTACTTCGTCGTCACGCTTCACGTCATCGTGTGCCTCTTTCTGATCGGAGTCGTCCTCCTGCAGCAGGGCCGGTCAGCCGATCTGGCAGGCGCCTTTGGAGGCCAGGGTTCGCAGACCGCCTTTGGCCCCCGCGCCGCAGCCAACGTGCTCACCCGGCTCACCACCTGGTCGGCCATTATCTTCATGTGCACTTCGCTCTCGCTGACCATCCTCTACGTGCGCGGCCAACACGGGCGCTCGGTGCTCGACAACACGACCACAGCACCCGCCTCCGCTCCAGCCAAGCCCGGCAAATAGTCCGCAAACGGGCGCGTACACCCATCGGGCAGGCCTATTCGGTCTGCCTTTTCTTTTTGCGCACTAATTGCGACCTCGACCCGCACTAAAATAGCTGCATGATCCTTGAAACCTTTCCCGTCGGCCCGCTGCAGTGCAATTGCACCCTCCTCGGTGATGAGGCGACTGGCGAGGCCATCGTCATCGATCCGGGCGATGAAGTGAGCCGCATTAACTCCCGTATCAACGAGTTAGGTCTGAAAGTTAAACAAATCCTTGTAACCCATGCGCATATAGACCACGTAGGCGGAGCGCTCCGCCTCAAGCGTCTTACCGGCGCTCCTATTCTCCTGAACGAAAACGATCTGCCACTGCTCGAGATGATGGCGGCTCAGGCCGCGTGGCTTGGTGTTGCACCCCCTGAGACTGCGCCTCCCGATGAAAGCCTCGCCGATGGCCTGCGGGTCGGCCTTCCCGCCTATCCTGCCCACGTGCTTCACACGCCCGGGCACACACAGGGCTCGGTCTGCCTCCATTTCGTGGCGCTCAAGATGGTGATCGCGGGCGACACGTTATTTGCTCGCAGCATTGGTCGAACCGACTTGCCGGGCGGCGACTATGGCCAGATCATCGACTCCATCCATACCCGTCTGCTCACGCTGCCAGATGAAACGCGCGTAATTCCCGGACATGGCCCCGCTACAACGATTGGCGAGGAGCGTCGCGCTAATCCTTTTCTGCACTCGCAATGAACCCCGGTAATGCGACACTAACCCATCAATAATCAATCATTTATAGGGGATAGTTAAGGCATGACTTAAAGCGAAACTACATTTTTGTTACCACCTTGATGCGTTCCCAAAAAGGCAACAAGATGGGTTACTCCCGTACTGAATTCGTGTTCCGGTGCGAGCAGACTGGTCACCAACCAACCCGACTCCTCCATCCCGAAGAAGTAGCCTGGGTGCAGCCAAACTCCGCGCTCCAACAGCTCCAGCGCCGTCTTTTCGTCCGGCTGCACTGCCGGAATCCGCAGCACGGCATACCAGCCGCCTTCCACTTCCAGCCTCCGGACTGCCGGATGCCTGGCTAATTGCCGATCCAGCTCCGCCAGGTTGGCCGCCACGCGCGCCCGGATCTGCCCCTGGATTACCCCTCGGCCAGCGAGCCACCGCGGCAAGGCCCATTGCGTCGGTGCGTTCATCGACAGAAAGGTATCCGCAATCACCTCCAGCCGCTCCAGGGCCAAGGCGCGCTCCGGACCGGTCGCGACGATCCAGGCCGCCTTCATCTGGGGCAGGCCGGCAATCTTGCTCAGGCCGCTGACCACAAAGACCGGCACACCCTCCAGTCCCGCCGCAAAACTCCCCGGCACCTCGCCAAACCCAAAGTCACCGAAACCATAGTCCAGGAACACCTCATCCACGATCAGTGAAAGCCCAAACTCCCGGCACAACTGCGCCAACTCTTCCGCCTCCCATGCCTTGGTAAAGTGCCCCGTCGGGTTGTTCGGATGCACCAGCACAATAACCCGTGTCGCGGGCGTAATGGCCTGCCGAAATCCCTCCGGGTCGATCTGCCAGCCGTAGTCGTAAACCAGCGGCGCGGCCTTCAGCCGTACATCGTCCAACCCCGCAAGGTAGTCGAAAAGCGGATAACCCGGCTGCGGAACCAGCACCTCGTCCCCTGGATCGCATAGCAGCCGAAAGAGAAAGCTATACGCCTCACTGGTGCTCGTGGTCAGCACAATCTGTTCGAGCTCAACCGCGACCCCGTGTCCGGCATAGTAAGCGCAAACCGCCTCGCGCGCCGCCGGCAGTCCCCGCGGCTGCGGATTGTAATCGAGAGCCCGCTCATCATTCAGCGCCGCCAAAATCCCAGGGTCATATTGAAAGCCGCATCGGGTTGGATTCGAAGCGGTCAGGTCGGCAATCGGCAACCCTGCTTGCACACGCCGTCGATGTGCCTTCGCCAGATCGCTTTCCTCTGTATTCCAATTCGTTCGCTGCGAAAAGCGCATCTCTCTCCCGCCAAAATGCCCGTGTGACTTAGTGCCCGCCAAGTGGGTCGTGCACAATAGAAACAGGCGTCCCACTCCACCATACACGGGCGTCCAATGGAGGAACATTGGCTCTGCGCGCGGTCATCTTCGATTACGGAATGGTTTTAACCGGACAACCCGATCAGGAAGCACACGCCGCTATGGTCCGCCTGACCGGCCTGCCTGTCGACCGCTTCGAGAGCCTCTACTGGGCCGACCGCCATGCCTACGACGAGGGCAAGCTCACCGGCATCATGTTTTGGCAAAACATGGTGCGCGACGCCAAGCTAAACCTCGGGCAGGCCGACATCGAGGAGCTGAACCGCCATGATGCCCGCATGTGGACCACCCAGAATCCCGCCATGCTCGCGTGGCAACTTGAGCTCAAGCAGCACGGCATTCTCACCGCAATCCTCTCCAATATGGGCGACTCCGTGCTCGCCAATATGAAGCGCGAATTCGACTGGCTGCCCCGCTTCGACGTCCTAGTCTGGAGCTATCAGCTCCACATGGCCAAACCCGATCCCGCCATCTATCTCCATACATTGCAAAAGCTCGGCACCCGCCCTGATGAAACCCTCTTTATCGACGACAAACAGGTCAACATCGATGCCGCACATGCTCTCGGCATGCCGGCAATTTTGTTCACGACCGTCGATCGTCTGCGCCAGGACCTTATCGCCACGGGCCTCGATGCGGAGTTACCCCTTCCCGCCTGAAAACGGATCCCGTTCCTTCCCGCTTCGTCCGCCTCGCAGCTCAGCAGAACTATAGTCGGGTGAATTACACTGCTTGCGATCAGCATTGCATTGAGAACTCAAGCACTGAATCGGTGGCTGCATGCCGCGCGCTTCAGCGAGTTCTCGCGATTGCTGGATCGGTACCGACACGGTCAGGGGGCCAATACACGTGAAGTCTTTCAGTCTGATGTCATTAGAATTCGCATCGCGCACAGTCAGGTGCGCCGTGCTGGGAACCGCAGCTCTCGCGTTATGCGCAACTCTTGCGCTGGCGCAGACTGTGCCGGTGGTTACAGGCGACGCCCGGGTCGACAAACTGCTCAGCCAGATGACGCTCCAGGAAAAACTCACGCTCATCCACGGCACACAGGAAGACCCAGCCGTCTACCAGGGACAGGCAGGCTATCTCGCCGGCGTTCCGCGTCTCGGCATTCCGGGTCTGCGCTTTGCCGACGGCCCTCCGGGCGTGCTCACGCGGCATCCATCCCAAGGTGAAACGGCCACCATGGGCGTCGCCGCTACTTTCAGCACCCACGACGCCGAACTGAACGGCGTGGTCATCGGACGCGAAGCGCGCGCCCTCGGCATCGATGTCGCGCTGCAGCCCTTCGTCAACATCGACCGCGACCTCGAGTTCGGCCGCGGCTACAACACCTTTGGCGAAGACCCCTACCTTACCGGTCAAATCGGCGCTGCTGAAATCAAGGGCATTCAAGCGCAGCATGTCATGGCCCAGGTCAAGCACTACGTCGGCTACGACTCCAACAGCGGCAGCACTGTCGTTGACGACCAGACCCTCCACGAAGTCTACGTCGCCCCCTTCGATGCCGCGGTCAAAGCCGGCGTCTCGTCCATCATGTGCTCATACAACCGCATTAACGGCACCTTCGCCTGCGGCAATCCCGACACGCTGACGAAAATTCTGCGCGATCAGATCGGTTTCAAGGGCTTCGTAACGTCCGACTGGGGCGCCGTTCACGCGGTCAACTTCATCAACGCCGGCCTCGATATGGAAATGCCTGGCGAGCCGTCCAAGAAGGGCGGTGGCTTCTCCATCCCCTCCTTCTTTGATGCGCAGCCCGTGCCTCCTCCTCCGCCGCCGCACATGATGGACGACATGATGGCCATGTTCGGCAGTCACATACCCGAAGAGCCTGCCCCGGCACGCGAAGGCTTCGGCGACTTCGGCGTCAAGCTCAATCCCGAAAAAATGACCCAGGCGCTCAAGGACGGCACCGTGAACGAAGCCGCCGTCACCCGCGCCGCCGGCCGCGTGCTCTATGAAATCGTCAACTTCGGCTACATGGACGGCCAGCAGAAGCACGACGTAACTGCCCAGGACATCGATGCCAACGCCAGAATCATCGAGAAGACCGGCGAAGATGCTGCCGTGCTCCTTAAGAATGAAGGCGGCGCATTGCCCCTCAAGCCCTCCGATCTTGATTCGGTCGTCCTTATCGGCCCCACTGCCGGGCAGGTCGACTCCATCGGCATCAACGGTGAGCGTTCTGTCGGCTTGCCGTGGCGCCAGCTAGGCCCGCTCGCCGCGATGAAACAGATCTCCGGCAACTCCGATATCCAGTTCGCCGTGAACGACGATATGGCCGGTTCAACCGTTCCCGCCAGCGCACTCAGTCACGACGGCCAGCCCGGCCTGCAGCGTACCGTTTCAGGCAACACGCAAACCGATGCTCAACTCAACTTCACCGGCGAAAATGCTCTGCCTCCTAACTCGATCGTAAGTTGGAAAGGCACTCTCACTCCGCCTCACGACGGCGAATACTGGATCTATCTCCAGGCCCTCGGCACCAACGCCAGCATCTCGATCGATGGCAAGCGACTGGCCGCAACCGGCGCCTTCCAGGGTGGCGTTCACGGCGACATCCTGCAAGCCAACCAGGACAATGTAGTGCCCACACCCGACGGTCTCGACAATGTGCGGCGCGCCGTTCAACTCACCGCCGGCCCGCATGCTATCGAAATCAAAACCAGTCCCGACTCTTCTGGCTCTCCAGTCCAGGTACGCCTCAACTGGTACACCCCCGAGCAGCGCCAGGCCGACCATGACGCCGCCATTGCTGCCGCGAAGAACGCCAAGGTGGCCGTGGTCTTCCTTTGGACGCGTCTCGAGCCCGTCTTCGGCTTGCCCGGCGATCAGAACAAGCTCGTCGATGAAATCGCTGCGGTAAACCCCAACACGATCGTCGTGCTCAACACCAGCCAGCCCGTCGCCCTGCCCTGGGTCGACAAGGTCAAGGCAGTTCTGGAAATGTGGTGGCCGGGCGATGAGGGCGGCATAGCTACCGCCAATCTGTTGCTGGGCAAAACGAGTCCCGCAGGCCGCCTGCCTGTCACTTGGGGCAAGAGCCTCGCGGACTATCCCGCCACCGATCCCAAGCATCCCGAGCGGTCGCATAAGGGCGTCGACGGCAAGACCACCTACAGCGAAGGCGTTAACGTAGGCTACCGCTGGTTCGACAAGGAGAAGATCGATCCGCTCTTTGCCTTTGGCCACGGCCTCAGCTACACCACCTTCGACTACTCCAACCTTAAGGTCGAAAGAGCCTCTGATGGCGGCCTCTACGTCCAGGTCAGCATCAAGAACACCGGCAGCTTAGCCGGCGACGAAGTTCCGCAAGCCTATCTCGGCGCACCCGGCGACGTCCCTGCAGGAGTCCAATTCCCGGTGCGCGCTCTTGTCGCTTTCGACCGCGTTCACCTCGATCCGGGCGCAACCCGGACCGTCACCCTTCACGTTCCGCTGCGCCAGTTGCAGTACTGGTCCACGGCCGATACCAAGTGGGTCACAGCAACAGGCAAGCGCACGCTCAGCATTGGCGCATCCTCGCGCGACCTGCGCCTCAACCAAACCGTCGAGTCGTTCTAAATTTGCACCAACATTGGAGTCCCCATCCTTCCGCGCTTTATGCGAAAGGGTGGGACGCCCTCCATCCCCGCAGACAACAATGCCGGAGCTTTCGCTCCGGCATTGTTGTCTGTCTTTGTTCCCTGTTCCCTGTTCCCTGGTCCTAGGACGCCATCCCCAGTCCCACCAGGTTGGCCGCCGCGATAATCACCAGCATGCCCGCCCACAGCAGCCGCAACGGCCTGCCGCCAACACCCTTCCACTCGCCCAGCGCAAGCCCGACGATTCCGCCGCACAATACGTAGATACTCATATGCAACATCCAGTTCACGAACGATAGATGTTGCGGAATATTCGCCGCGCCCCATGCATAGAAGAAGAATTGCAAATACCACATGATTCCGCCCGTCGCGGCCAGCGCTCCATTCTTCATCAGCGTCTCTCGCGGCTGACTCAAATCGGCGCGAAGCGAAAGCCTCTTGAGCGCCGCCAGCCGGATAAAGCAATAGCTCAGGTTGATGACCGCTCCGCCGCCCATGATGATTACGTAGCTCGGCAGTGCCGCATACAGCGGATTCACGCCAAGGTGCAGCGCCGCGGCCTCCATCGGTTTCGCCGCGTCAATCGCAAACGACATGCCCGATGAGAAAATCCCGCACATCACGGCCAGCAGCAGTCCCAACGTCAAATTGAATTCCTGAAGCTCGCCTTGCAGTTGCACCTCTTTTTGATGCCCGGCATACGAAACAATCGACACCCCGATCAACGCTACCAGGATGCCCGCCATCGTCAGCAATCCACTCCTCGTCGTGAACAGCATCGCCGCCTGCCCGTGCATCAACGGTGGCACCAGTGTGCCCACGATGAGCGTCACGCCAATGGCCACGCCGATGCCCAGCGACATGCCCAGGTGCCGCATGGTCAGGCCGTAACTCACGTTCCCGACGCCCCACATGGCGCCAAAGAGCGCCACCTTCAACAGCAGGTGCGGACCCATCGACGCATAAAACCCCTGAAAATCCGGCAGCAGAATAAGGCTCACGCTGATCGGCAGCAAAATCCACGAGAAGAGGCCTGCGATTGCCCAGGTCGTTTCCCACGACCACTTCTTTACTTTCTCAATCGGCGCATAAAACGACGCCGCCATACCCGCCCCAATCACGTGCCACCCAATCCCCGCGATGATCGACATTCTTTCTCCTTATTTCAATCCCCCGCGCACTCAATCCTCGCAGGTCCTACCCAATCTGCTTGTCCTGACGTTGGTCCTTTACTTCACTTCAACTGAAAAGTCGTAACTCCCCGCCGCTAACTCATAGCCGCTCTTCCCATCCAGAGTTACTGGTCTTGCTAACTTGCTTTCCGGCAATGGCGTTCCCTGCAACTTATACCGAGCTGCGCTTTCCGCACTGAGTTCAAGCCATCCCGTTGTGTTTGCAGGAATCGTCACGCTCCAATCCGCGGTCGTGCCTTTGAGTATCCAGCTTGACTTGATCACTCCGTAGCCCGAGGGATAACTGAAATTCACGCTGCCCAGCCGCGCATCGAATACCGGGTGCAGAACCACTGTATGGAAGCCCGCATCGAGTGGCGTCGCGTCCACGCCCGCTGCATACCGATAAATCCAGTCGGCTACCGCGCCATATGCATAGTGGTTATAGGAGTTCATGCTCGGGTCGCCCTTCATCTGGTCGCCGTTCCAGCGCTCCCACGTCGTCGTTGCCCCATGCTCGACCAGGTAACCCCAGGAAGGATACGCAGTGTTCAAAAGCAGCTTGTAAGCCAGGTCTGCATGACCCGTCTTGGTCAGTTCCTCCAACAGATAGGGAGTGCCTAGAAAACCCGTGGACAGCAGCCCGTGATTGCCTTCTATCTTGGCAACGAGCTTTGCCGCTACAGCCGCGCGCTGTTCTTCCGGCACAAGATTCATATGCAGCGCCAGCACGTACCCGGTCTGCGTGTCACCGCCCTTGCTCTTCGCATCGGGATTGTTGATTTGCCCAAACGGTGAAGGGCTATTGTCTGCGCCGGCAACGTATCCGTCGTCGTGCACAAATTGCTTGGCAAACGCGGCGCGAATCTTCTCAAATTGCTCCGCATATTTCTGCTCGTCCGCTGTGCGTCCTGTAGCATGGGCCATCTCGCGCATCAACGTCACGTTGTAGGCCCAGGAAGCCGTGGCAATCAGGGTCTGGTCGGTCTTGCCTTCCGGCGAAAGCCAGTCGCCAAATGGAGTTCCCGACAGGTTCTTCCACAATCCATCGGGATTGGCCGCATCGATGGCCGCAAGATATTTCTCCATTGCGTCCCAGTTCTGCTCGACGACCTTCGTATCGCCGTTCTGCAGCCACGAGGTCCACGGAATAATCACACCCGCATCGCTCCATCCGGCGCCGGTTCCCATGTTTTCCTTGGCCGTGCCAGGCGCATAGATTCCGTAAATTGGCGTTCCTGCCTGCGTCCCGCGTATGTCAGCCGTATACTTGCGCGTAAACGCCGCGAGATTCATGTTGTAACTCGCCGTACGCCAGAAGACCTGCGCATCGGCCATCCATCCGAGCCGCTCATCGCGCTGTGGGCAATCCGTCGGCACGCTCATGAAATTCGCGCGCTGGCCCCACAGGATGTTGCTCCACAGCTTGTTGATGATCTGGTTGCCCGCGGTAAGCTTTGCGGCAAACGGCGCATCTGTATGAAACACCACTGCCGTCACAGCATCCTTGCCCGGTGCCGTGGGCAGACCCGTCAGCTCAGCATAGCGATAGCCATGATAGGTAAATTGCGGCGTAAACTCCTCCACGCCTTTGCCGCTGAGCGTGAAATAATCCGTCACCTTCGCCGTCCGCATGTTATCCAGGTAGACCGTTCCGTCCGCATTCAGGATTTCAGCAAACCGCAGCCGCACTTTCGTGCCCGCAGGTCCCTCGACGCGCACATGCTCCACGCCTGCCTGGTTCTGACCGAAGTCGTATACATAAACGCCCGGCTTCGGTTGCGTCAGCGCCACCGCTGGCAAAGTCCGCTCCACGCGAATCGGCTGATACTGCTGCGCCTCGATCATCGCCGGCTTGGGCTGAATCGCAATTGCGTTCTTCCATTTGCTCGCATCGAATTGCGCTGTATCCCACCCCGGCTGCCTGCGCCGCGCATCCTGGCTTTCGCCGTCATATAACTCTGAGTGCAGAATGTAAGACGTATTCGGCCTGCCAATCACTGCCCGTCGTGACCCACTCCACGCTGCCGTCCGCGTGCTCAATGCGCAACTGCGCCCGCAGCGCCGGCGGCGTGTCGCCATAGTTATTCGGCTGCTGGAACCACTCCAGCGGCGTCTCGTACCAACCCGGCGCCAGCAGAGCGCCGATCGCATTCTTCCCCTGCCCCAGCAGCGCGGTCACGTCATAGGTCTGATACATCACGCGCTCGCGGTAATCCGTCCATCCCGGCGCCATCACATCTTCGCTCACGCGCTTGCCGTTGAGAAAAATCTCATAAGTGCCCAATGCCGTCGAGTAAAGCCGTGCCGACTTTACCGGGCTGTTCACCTCAAACGCGTGCCGCAGCGATTTCACCGAGTCGGGAATCCACGGATGCCCCAGCGGCGCCGCGTCCGATCCCGGATTCGGCGCCCATTCGACCGCCGCTTTCCAACCCGAATCATCAAAGCTCTTCTGCTGCCACCCTTCCGCCGCATGAATCGCGCTCTTGAAGGACGTGTCGCTCGCAAAAGCCGCCGTCGTTCCGTCCGCGTACTCCACCACCAGCGTCGCGATTAATGGTGGCGCGTCCTCGATCGACATCCCGTTGGGATTATCAAGGTAATGCACCGCTTGAATGGCGATGGCGTTGGCGCCGCTGCCGAGCTTGTCCGTTACGTCCGCACTCACAAATTTCTTCCACGGCATCTGCTTGTAAGGCGGAAACGGATTCGCCGCAAGCACCTGCGCGCCATTCACCCACGCTGATACGGTGTCCTGTCCCGTCGCATACAAGGTTGCATGGCGCACCGGCTTCTCAAGGTTGACCGTTGCGCGGTAGGCAAGCTGCTGCGTTGTTCCCTTTTCTGCCGCCAGCGCCTTCGCATCCGGGCTCGTGATCCACATCGCCGGTGCATTCCGCACCGCGGCTTCCTCCGCCGTCTCGTAGCCGATCCATCCTGCATGCCACGCATCTTGATTGAGCAGCCCCGTCTCCCACCACCCAATCTCGCTCTCCGGATACGCCTTGCCTGCGGCGTCCCATACCTTCACCCGCCAGAAATAGCGCTTGCTCGCCTCAACCGCCGGGCCGCCGTACTTCACATTCATCGACTGCGCGCCTTCAACTCGCCCGCTGTCCCACACGTCGGCTTGGCCCTTACGCAGCATGTCTGCGCTCGAGGCCACCTGAACCTCATATGCGGTCTGCTTCGCGCCTTGCGCCGGGTCCTGCAACTGCCATGAGAAGCTCGGCGCGGGGTCGTCCATCCCCAAAGGCGTCTTCAGATTGTCCACGCGCAATTCCCCCGGTCCTGCCGCTGCCCGTGCCTCCAATGTCCCCACGGTCGCCATCATCAGCACCAATCCACACGCAATCTTTTTGACACCCTGCCCCATAGCTTTCTCCCTCAATTCAATTCGATTGAACCTGCCCATTGTGCAGCACGAATCTGCACTCCCGAAACCGTTGGGATTCCCGAGAAATCGAAAAAACGGCGCACCGTCCGCCCCCTGCCCACAGCGATCGTGGACCGTCTGCCTGCACGCGAAAGACTCACCGCTTTTGCTTGATTCTTTTCCCAAATGAAAAAGTTTCAGGCTAGAACCTTATGCAAGGCCCCATGGCTTTGTCAAAGGCCAACTCGCTTCTCCGCGAGGTCCACCCCTGCATTCCCGTAATCCAGTCCGCTTTCGCCCGTTACACTCTATCCATGGGCTCCCGCCTCTATGTAGCCACCACCAGTCAGGGCAAGCTGCGTGATTTCCGCACCGCTGCCGAAGCCTATTCGGTCGCTCTTGACCTCGTGCCTGGCATCGAATCCATTCCGGTCCCCGAAGAGGATGGCGCCACTTTTGCCGCCAACGCCATGATCAAGGCGGCCCACTACTCCCGCCACGTTCCCGGTGAACTCATCCTGGCCGATGATTCGGGCCTGGAAGTGGACGCCCTTGGCGGCGCCCCCGGCGTGCGCTCTGCTCGTTTTGCCGCCGACGCCGGACTCGTCGACTCTCCCGACGCCAACGACAACACCGATGTGTGGAACAACATGCTGCTTCTGCAGCGCCTCGCCACCATCCCCACCGCCCAGCGGACGGCCCGTTACCGCTGCGTCCTGGTCGCCGCCCGCGATGGCCATCTTATTCAGACCGCTGAAGGCACCGTCGAAGGTCTGATCCTGGAGGCCCCGCGCGGCACCGGTGGCTTTGGCTACGATCCTCTCTTTTATCTTCCTCAGATCGACCGCAGCATGGCTGAACTCGATCTCGAAGCCAAGCTTTCGCTCAGCCACCGAGGCCGTGCCCTCGAGGCCTTGTTACCCCTTCTCATCGTCTGAAAGTTGAATCGATATTGACCCCGTCGCAATTCCGAACCCGTCTGCCTTGACGCTCTGAACGCCAGAATCGAATAATGCTATAGGTACTCGACGATTTAAGCCTCTTCTACTCAAGGCGGAAAGCCTCGACCCACAGCCTCCTAGGAGCCGCAACTCGCATGGCAACTGCTCAACATCCATCCACGCCCGCCCTGCATCCGGGCGTCCAGCCGCTGCGCGCCGGGAAGGGACACTCCTTTTTCTGGCACAAGCTGCATTCTCTGTTGGGCGTTATTCCAATCGGAGCTTTCCTTCTGGAGCACCTTCTCTCGAACTTCGAGGCGCTTAAAGGGCCAGCCGCTTACGGAGCGCAGGTCAAGTTCCTCAACAGCTTGCCCCTCGTTCGTGTGCTCGAGTGGGTGTTCATCTTCCTGCCCATCCTCTATCACGGCATCTACGGCGTATACATCTGGCTCCGCGGCAAATCCAACGTGATCTATTACCCCTGGTCGGGCAATTGGATGTATGTGGCCCAGCGTTATACCGGTCTTATCGCCTTCGCTTACATCGTGCAGCATGTCCTCCGCCAGCGCTTCATGGGCATCAGCCTGCCGGAACACCCTTATGCCGCTTTCGCCAAGGTGCAGCATGAGCTGGCGAGCCCCTGGATGCTCGCTATCTACGTGATTGCCATGATCGCGGTGTGCTGGCACTTCGCGTACGGCATCTGGCTCTTCGCCGCCAAGTGGGGCATCACTCCCGGAGTCACCGCACGCAAGCGCTTCGGTTATGTCTGTGCCGCACTCGGCATCGTGCTCGCGGTCATGGGGATTGCCAGTATCTGGGCCTTCGTTGGCGGCAAATACCCTGACGCACCTGACAACCCGCCGCCTGCCGTCTCGCAATCTTTCGCTCCATCCGGCATACATTCGCTCGACCTGAGTGGTCTTCAGCTAGAAGCTGGCAGCTAGAAGCTTTTTCCATGCTTTCCTCGGAAAGGAAGTTCGTTCATGGCATCACCCCGCATCATCGTGGTTGGCGGAGGGCTCGCAGGGCTCGCAGCCGTAATCAAGATCGCCGAAGCAGGCGGCACCGTTGACCTCTTTTCCATCGTCCCGGTCAAGCGCTCCCACTCGGTCTGCGCACAGGGCGGCATCAACGCCGCCAAGAATCTGAAGGGCGAAGGCGACACCACCTGGAAGCACTTTGACGACACCATTTATGGCGGCGACTTTCTCGCCAACCAGACGCCGGTGAAAGCCATGTGCGAAGCCGCACCCGGCATCATCGACCTGCTCGATCGCATGGGCGTACCCTTCAATCGCACCCCTGAAGGCCTTCTCGACTTTCGTCGTTTCGGCGGCACGCTCTACAACCGCACCGCCTTTGCCGGAGCCACAACAGGCCAGCAGCTTCTCTACGCGCTTGACGAGCAGGTCCGCCGCCACGAGTCCGACGGCAAAGTGACGAAGTATGAGGGATGGGAATTTCTTTCCGCTGTCATCGACTCCAAAGGCCACGCGCGCGGCATCACTGCCCTCGACCTGCGCACCATGGAGCTTCGCTCCTTCCCTGCCGACGCCGTCATCCTCGCCACCGGCGGCATTGGGGCCATCTTCGGCAAGAGCACCAACTCTGTGGTCTGTACCGGCTCGGCGCAGTCGGCCATCTTTCAGCAGGGCGCCTTCTACGCCAATGGCGAATTCATCCAGGTTCACCCCACCTCCATCCCCGGCGAAGACAAGCTGCGCCTCATGTCCGAGTCGGCTCGCGGCGAGGGCGGCCGTGTCTGGGTGCCGCGCACCGTCGGCGATAAGCGGCCGTTCAAGCAGATTCCCGAGTCTGAGCGCTGGTACTTCCTCGAAGAGTGGTATCCGAAATACGGCAACCTCGTTCCCCGCGACGTGGCGACCCGCGCCATTCACCGTGTCGTCTACGAGTACCACCTGGGCATCGACGACCAGCCCATGGTCTACCTCGACCTGACCCACATCGACCGCGCCACGCTGGATCGCAAACTCGGGGGCATCCTCGACATCTACGAAAAATTCGTGGGCGATGATCCGCACGATGTGCCCATGAAGATTTTCCCCGGCATGCACTACACCATGGGCGGCCTCTGGGTCGACTTCAACCAGATGACCAACGTCCCCGGCATCTTCGCGTGCGGCGAGTGCGAGTACCAGTACCACGGCGCCAATCGCCTCGGAGCCAATTCGCTCGTCAGTTGCATCTTCGGCGGATTTCAGGCCGGACCCAACGCGCTCACATACGCGAAGAACCTTCCTGCGACGGAAGGCGATGGCGGCCACGCCGCTGAGATCACCCGCCAGGCCGAGATCAACAACAAGCTGCTCCACAACCAGGGCACTGAGAATCCTTTCAAGCTTTGGCGCGAACTCGGCGAAGCCATGACTAAGCACGCCACCGTCATCCGCTACAACAAGGGACTCAAGCAGGCAGATGAAAAAATCGTCGAGCTGCTCGACCGCTACAAGCAGGTGAACCTGAGCGACAAGAGCCAGTGGGCCAACACCAGCTTCGCCTTTGCCCGACAGCTTTACAACATGCTCGAACTATCACGGGTAGTCGTCCAGGGTGCAATTCTGCGAGATGAATCCCGCGGCGCGCACTACAAGCCTGACTTTCCCGACCGCAACGACGAACAATTTTTGAAGACCACAAAGGCCGGCTTTACTGGTGATCCGTCCGGCCCGCGTTTTGAGTTTGAAGATGTCGACACGCAGTTCATCAAGCCGCGCGCGCGCCGCTACGACGCGGCGAAATAGACCCTGAGGGAAACATGGCACCCAAGACCGTGCAATTCGAAATCAAGCGCCAGGCCAGCCCTGATGCGCCCGCTGTGTGGGAGAAGTTCGAACTTAACTGGCGTCCCGGCATGAACGTCATCTCCGCCATGATGGAGATCGCCACCAATCCCGTGACCTCCGACGGCCGTCCCACCACGCCGATCACCTACGACTCGAATTGCCTCGAAGAAATCTGCGGATCATGCGCCATGCGCATCAATGGCAAAGCCCGCATGGCGTGTTCCGCGCTCGTCGAACATTTCGAGCAGCCCATCCGCGTCGAGCCGCTTTCAAAGTTCCCGCTGGTCCGCGATCTGCAGGTCGACCGCTCCGTGCTCTTTGAAAATCTCAAGGCCGTCAAAGCCTGGGTCCCTCTCGACGGCACCTACGACCTCGGCTCCGGCCCGCGCGTCTTCCCGCAGGAGCAAGAAGCCAATTACCCGCTATCCAACTGCATCAGTTGCTGCTGCTGCATGGAAGTCTGCCCGCAGTTCAATGACTTGACGGGCTTCGTCGGCGCGGCAACCATCGCCCAGGTCAAGCTCTTCAATAACCACCCCACCGGCAAGGTTCTCAAAGAAGAACGCCTCCGCGCCCTCGCCGGCGACGGCGGTATTCAGGAGTGCGGCTACGCGCAAAACTGCGTCGAAGTCTGCCCCAAAGAGATTCCACTCACCAACGCCATCTCCGACGTAAGCCGCGACGTCCTCATTCAGGAAGCCAAAGACTTCCTCCGCGGATAGTTCCGTTTAGATCAATGAATGGGTGCCCCAGGTCCCGATTTTGGGACCTGGGAAAGCGAGAAAGTGGTGGGACCTGGGTTTTTGCGTCTAGCGGGAAACCACACTCCCAAGTCAGCGCAGGATAAAGCGCGACAAAGTCTCGCCTACATCCCCGGATAGAATCCTGCAATCCACTCCTGCAGCAGTGCCGGGAAGCACCCCAACACCACCACCGCTGCGGCCACCACAAGCAGCACTCCCAGCGTCGCCGGATGCGCCGCAATCGGCGCCTCATCGACGGCTTCCATCACATACACCCGCTTCAGCACCTGCAGATAGTAATAGAGCGACACGGCGCTCATGGCTACCGCGAGAATCACGAGCCCCAGCCCGGCCCCTGTGGGATAGACCCCCAGCACCGCGGCAAACAAGTTGAACTTGGCCCAGAAGCCCACCAGCGGCGGAATCCCCGCCAGCGACAGAAACAGCACGAGCAGCACCGCCGCCAGCATTGGATTGCGCTTGTGCAGTCCGAGAAACGCCTCCATCCGGTCGCTCCCCGTCGCGCGCTCCACCACGCCCACGGCACCGAACGCGCCAACCGTTGTCAGACCGTAGGTGAGGATGTAATAGAGAATCGCCTGCGCGCTCCGCGGCGAGTACGACAAGAATGCCAGGCCCAGCAAAATGTAACCGGCATGCGCAATCGCCGAGTAGGCCAGCAATCTTCGCACGCTCGACTGTGCCAGCGCCGCCAGGTTTCCCAGCACCATCGATGCCGCTGCGAGAATCACGAGGATCAGTGTCCAGACCCAACGAAAGCCCAGGTAGACCGGCGGCGCAGGCGTGAGGCGAACCTGCACCTCAGCCTGGGCGATAAGATGCGAGCCATCGAAAACATGCCAAGCCGCGGTGCCAATCGAAATCAGCAGCGCAAAGCTCGCCACTTTCGACACTGAAGCGATGAAAGCCGCACCGGATGAGGGCGCGCCTTCATAGGTATCCGGCGCCCACAGATGAAACGGCGCCGCGGCCACCTTGAAACCCAACCCTGCCGCAATCATCACCGCGGCGACATAGACCAGCGGAGCCGCATGGAACGCGTTCGGCCCGTACATGGCCAACATGATCCGGTGCAGGTTCGTCGATCCTGCAATCCCGTAAAGATAGCTGAACCCGAACAACAAAAACGCTGCCGACATGCCGCCAAACAGGTAGTACTTGATTGCCGCTTCGGCGCTCTTGCCCGATCGCTTCGCAAACGCCGTGAGGATATAGAGCCCAAGACTCAGCAGTTCAAGCCCAATGAAAATCACCAGCAGATCCTGCGCCGCCGCAATCACCAGTCCGCCGGTTGCGGCCATCAGCACCACGGCCACAAACTCGCCCACATGCCGCGTAAAGTTCGAGTCAATCAGCAGGAAAAGCGTCAGCGCTGTCAGCACCAGGATTCCAACTTGCGCTACCGCCGTCGATCCGCCCACCGCAAGCAGCAGGTCGTCGCTCCCCGCATAGCCGAGCCCGCCCTGCATCTGGATGGGAAGGGCAAGGATCGCCGCTCCGCATCCAATCACGCCGAGCATTGCAGCCACCGCCGCGCGCACATGCAATGCAGACTTGCGCAGCAGGCCCAGATCCACGAGCAATACTACAAGCGCCGCAACTTCAAGGGCCGTCTCCGGCAATGTCAGGCGGAAGAGCTCTGCGTAGTTCATTGCATCCCTCCCGCAAGCAGCGCCTTCACGGCCGGCTCAATCGCATCCAGCAGAACACGCGGGTAAAGCCCTACCACCAGGCTCGCGCCCGCCAGCAGCACCACGCCTGTAACCTCAGGCCATGTGATTGCGGCGAAATGGTGCTCATGCTCCTGTTCCATCACGTGCACACTCGGCAGCACATCGCTGAAGAAGGCTTTCTGCAGCGCGCGCCATGTGTATGCCACGCCCACCACGATCCCGACGCCTGCCGCTAACGTCCACCATGGTTTCGCGATCCACGCGCCGACCAGCACTTGCAATTCGGCCACAAACCCTGAGAAGCCCGGCAGCCCCATTGACGCCATTCCCGCAATCACAAACGCCCACGCCGCAAACGGCATCCGTTTTGACAGGTGCATCGTCTCCAGTTCAGCCAACTGCCGCGTATGCGTTCGCTCGTATACAATGCGTCCCACAATCGCGAAGAGCAATCCCGCGATGATGCCGTGCGAAAACATCTGCAGTACCGCGCCCGTCATGCCGATCTGGTTCAGCGTCATCAGGCCCAGCAGCACAAACCCCATGTGACTTACGCTCGAGTAGCCGATGACAAATTTGAAGTCCGTCTGCACCAGCGCCACCAACGCCCCATACACAATTCCGATCACCGCCAGCAGCGCGAACACATCGCGCCACGAGCCAAGGCCGATGAACGAAAATCCCCACGGGTCCATGCCATGCGGAAACAGCGACATCGCCACCCGCAAGCAGCCATACGCGCCCAACTTCATCACCACGCCCGCCAGCAGCATTGAAGCGGCGGTCGGCGCTGCCACGTGGCCTGTCGGCGCCCAGGTGTGAAACGGCCACATGCCTGCCAAAATCGCAAACCCCGTGAACACCAGCGGGAAGCACCACATTTGAAAGCTCACCGGCAGCCCGGCATGTGCCAAGTCGACAAGCCCCGTCGAGTGGCTGCCCGACGTGGCATAAGCGGCCAGCAGTCCGATCAGCACCATTGCCGAGCCCACGAAGGAGTAAAGCGCCAGTTTCATCGCTCCGTATTCGCGCCGCGTCGAGCCCCAGATCGAAATCAGGAAGTACTTCGGTACGATCGCAATTTCGTAAAACACAAACAGCAAAAATAAATCGAAGCTGAGAAAGACGCCGTAGACGCCGCCAATCAGCGCCAGGTAAAACGCGAAGAACTCATTGGTGCGCACTTCGATGTTCCAGCTGAACAGCACGCCTGCTACCGCCGCCAGCCCTGTCAGCAGCACCAGCACCAGGCTGATTCCGTCCGCCGCCAGCACGAAGTGAATCCCCATCGACGGAACCCACGGCACGTCGACAATGGTCTTCAAGGCATAGTGATTCGGCGCGCCCGCCGCGAAGCCCAGCACCGCCAACACCAGCCCGGCGACCGATACCGCGAGCGCCAGCCAGCGCGACAGCGCGGCATTGCCCTTGGGCAGCAGAGCCTGCACCAGCGCACCGGCAAACGAGAGATAGATCGTCCACGCTAACATTACTTAAAATCTCCAGTGCGCCAGCAGGTACTCGACCGTTGGGTTCACGGTGCCCACGATCAGTTGGGGCATCAAGCCGATCAGCAGCATGAGTCCGATCACCGGAGCCATCGCCAACCGTTCGCCGCCATGCATATCAGGGAAGCTGGCCCACTTTTCCTGCACCGGCCCCGTGAATACCTTCTGGATCACCGTCAGAATCACTGCCGCCGTCACCAGCAAACCAAGAATTGAAACCGTCGCCGCCACCCACGCCAGGGGAAAGACGCCGCGGAAGATTAGAAACTCACCCACAAATCCGTTCAAACCCGGAAGTCCCAGCGACGAGAAAAGCACAATTCCCATCAGGCCCGCGAACACCGGCGCAGGCTTACGCAGTCCGCCAAAGTCGTCGATGCCGCGATGCCCGCCGCTCCGCTCCTGGATCATGGCCACAAACCAGAACAGCGCCGCTGCCGTGATGCCGTGGTTGAACATTTGCAGGATCACGCCGTTCAGTGCCGCCGCCTGGCTGGCCTGCATCGCCGCGTCTGCCGCCGGAATCGCCAGCGCAAAAATGCCCAGCATGCAATAGCCCAGGTGATTCACAGAGGAGTAGGCAAACACGCGCTTCAAATCCTTCTGCGCCGCCGCCGCCCACGCGCCCATCACCACGGTCGCCACCGCCAGCACCAGCAGCGGCGTGCGCATCTGCGCGATCTGGTGCCCGAAGATCGGCAACGCGATGCGCAGCAATCCATACACGCCCATCTTCGACATGGCGCCGGTCAGCAGCATCGTCACCGGCGAAGGCGCCTCAGCGTAAGCCGCGGGCAGCCAGGTGTGAAACGGAATCAGCGGCACCTTCACAGCGAACCCCGCCAATACCCCGATCGCCAGCCATCGCATCACCGGCCCACCCAGCACGGTCGCTCCCAGATGCGCCGTGACCGCCGGCTCCAGCGCGCCCGACGAAGCCATCTGAGCCAGTTGTCCAAAATCCATGTTGCCGGTGGAGAGAAACACCGCCAAAAATGCCACCAGCAACGCGACCGATCCAGCCATGGTGTAGACGAAGAACTGGGTTGCAGCCGGCCCGCGCTTAGGCCCACCCCACAACTTGATTAGAAAGAACGCTGGAATCAGGCTTAGTTCCCAGAACAGGAACCAATGAAAGAAATTCAGCGCCGTAAACGATCCGAAGAGCCCCGACTCCAACGTCAGCACGAGCGCAAAAAAAAGTCCCGGCTGATGATGAGCCCGGTGCGCCGCATCCACCGACATCAGCGTCACAATGGCCGACAGCACCAGCATCAGCGCGCCCAGCCCGTCCACGCCCAGGTGATACTCAATGCCCAGCGATGGCGCCCACGCCGCGCGCTCCACCAGGCCGATGCTTCCATCAGTGGGCAACTTCGTCCACACAACCAGCGCGAGCGCCAGCCCCGCCAACGCCGTCAACAATGGCCACGTTGCGTGCATGCCGGCCTGAAAAGAGTGCGATCGCCGCTCCCACCAGGGGCAGCACAGTCAACAGCGTCAACAGAGGAATTCCGCTCTGCATTTCGGTCATTTGAGGCCGCTCCAGATCAGTATCGCGGCCAGCACCACCACTGCCAGCGCCAGCAGCCGCAGATACGTCTGCACCCGCCCGGTTTGTACCCGCGCCAGCAGCCCGCCACCCGAGGCCAGTTCTTCGCAGCTCTTGTCAAAGCCGCCGTCAACCCAGTGCACATCGAGCAACCGGTTCAACTGCGCCCATCCGCGGAAGCCCCATGCCACGCCGCTCACCAGGCCACCCCATATGCGGCGGTCCATCCAGTCCGCAACCTTGGCCCACCACTCGTAAAACGCAATCACCGTCGCGCCATAAAATTCATCGACATAAAACTTGTCGCGCAGCACAGCCCAGACCGGCGGAAGCGCCTTCTCCAGTGCATCCGGCTCTTCAGGCGCGGGCGACTTGTCTCCGTAGAGCCACCAGCCCAAACCCAACCCCGCAAACACGACCAGCGACGAGATCCCCATCAGCGTGATCAGTCCCGGCTCGCCAAAGGCCGCCAGGTTGAAGTGCACCGACTCGTTGCCCAGGAATCCCTTGAACCACGCCCACGCTGGTGTTCCGATCGCCCCCAACGCAATCGCAAAGAATGCCAGCATCGCGAGCGGCGCAGTCATGATGCGTGGGCTTTCATGCGGATGTCCATGTCCACGCCACGTCCCGAAAAACACGTAGCTCACCTGCCGCGTCATATAGAACGCCGTCAGCAGTGCTCCGAAGACGAGAAGATAAAACGGCCCCGCGCCGATCCTGGTTGTGCTCGCAAGCTTCGCCGCCTCAAGAATTCCGTCCTTGCTCCAGAACCCGGAAAACAGCAGCGGAAACCCGCACAACGCCAGCATGCCGATCGCATATGTCAGGAACGTGACCGGCATGAACTTGCGCAGCCCGCCCATCCGCCGAACATCCTGCTCTTCGTGCGTGCCATGAATCACCGAACCCGCGCCCATGAACAGCAGCGACTTGAAAAACGCGTGCGTAATCAGGTGGAACATGCCCACCGCGACGCCGCCCATTCCCAGGCCGGCCATCATGTAGCCGAGTTGCGATACGGTCGAATAGGCAAGAATGCGCTTGATGTCGTTCTGCGCCACCGCGATCAGCGCCGCAAACACCGCCGTCAGCGAACCAACCCAGGTCACAACCATCAGCGCTGGCGTCGTCCCGCCCGAAAGCATCCCGGCCTGCATCAGCGGATACACGCGTGCAATCAGATACACGCCCGCGGCCACCATCGTTGCCGCGTGAATCAGCGCCGACACCGGTGTTGGACCTTCCATCGCATCCGGCAGCCACACATGCAGCGGAAGCTGTCCGCTCTTCCCCGCCGCTCCGGCAAAGATCAGCAGCCCGATTGCGGTCGCGGCCGTCAGTCCCCATGCAGCCGGCACAGCCAACAGCCCATGCAGGGCCAGCGGTTCCATTGACCCTGCGCCGCCGTCATAAAAGAGGAGCGTGCCCGTCTGTGCAAACAGCCAGACGATTCCCAGCAGAAAAAACACATCGCCGATGCGCGTTGTCAGGAAGGCTTTCTTCGCCGCCGCAGCAGCCGAAGGCTTTTGATACCAGAACCCGATCAATAAATAAGAGGTAAGTCCGACCAGTTCCCAGTTCATGAACAGCAGCAGCAGGCTATTCGAAATCACTACGCCCAGCATCGCCCCTGCAAACAGCGCGAGGAAGCAGAAGAAGCGCGTGAAGTTCTCATCGTGCTCCATGTAGCCGACGGAGTAGATGAAGATCAGCAGCCCCACGAAGCTGACCATCACCAGCATCACCGCCGCCAGCGGATCGAGGACCCAGCCTAAATCTACTTGCGCCGTGCCCACCTGAATCCAGGTAAAATTCACCGTCTCGCGCACAGCCACGCCATGCGCCCATCCAGCAACGACATGCCCAAACGCAACCAGCGACAACAGCAGCGAAATACCAAGCGACCCGATCGCCAGCCCTGCCGCCGGCTTCCGAAGCGGCTGCTTCATCAGCGCAATCACGCCCGACGCGACAACCGGCACCGCCGGAATCAGCCACAGCATCCGCACAATTGTCGAAACGGGCCCGATATTTTGGGGATTGAAAGCGGCCGTGACCCCTTCTTGCATCAGCATCGGCTCACCCCTTCATCCTGTTCATCTCGTCGAGATCCGTGGTCTTCGCGTGGCGATGAATTTGAATCACCAACCCCAGTCCCACAGCCGCCTCAGCCGCTGCCACGGCAATTGAAAAAATCGCAAACATCATCCCCGTCAGCGCCTCGGGATGCGGCCCATAACGCCAGAACGCAATCAGATTCAGGTTCGCCGCGTTCAGCATCAGCTCGATGCCGATCAAAACAAGAATGGCATTGCGCCGCGTGAGCGCCCCGGCCAGCCCGATGGCAAACAGCAATGCGGCCACCAGCAAATATCCCGCCAGCGGATTCACTTGGCCCCTTCTTTCTCGTGCATGGCCACAATCACCGCGCCAATCAGTGCCGCCGTCAGCAGCAGCGCCACAATCTCCAGCGGCAGCACATAGCGCCCCATCAGCGCATTCCCAATCTGCATCACCGTCACCTGCGGCGCCGCGCTCTCATAGGGAAGCCCCGGCATGCTCGCGAGCACCGCCCAGGCCATCACCGCAAACACTGCCGCTGCCACCAACAGCCCCGCCAGCCATGTGCGGCTGAAGACGCCGCCTTCTTTTGGATCCTCCGGCCCGTGCGTCAGCAGAATCGCAAACACCACAAGAATTGCCACTGCACCGATGTACACCAGGATCTGCGCGAACCCTGCAAACTGCGCGTCCAATTGCAGAAACAGCAGCGCCAGCCCCGCGAACGCAATCGTTAACGCCAGCGCGCAGTGCACCAGATTTTTCAGCAGCACTGTCGCCAGCCCCCCGGCCACCGTCAGCGCCGCCAGAACATAAAACACAAAACTCATCGGCGCCCATGCCTTTCCGTCGAGCCGCTCACAAAATCACACAATAAAAAACAGCTGTCATCCTGAGCGAAGCGCAGCGGAGTCGAAGGACCTGCGGTTGTCTTTCGCTTTTCACTCCGCATAGCGGTAACTCCTCGGCCCAAACCGCTCCCGGCGCATTCCCACGCGGCCCATCACAACAAACACTGCCATGACAATCGCCGAACACACCGCCCAGCGCAGCCAGCCCTCGCCCATGAACCGCCAAAGCGCCGCCACCATCAGGTTGATCAGCGTCATCGGCAATACAAACTTCCATGCAAAATTCATCAACTGGTCCTGCCTCAACCGCGGCAGCGTTCCCCGCACCCAGATGAATGCGCAAATCCAAATCTCTACTTTGGCGAAATACCAGAACCACGACGGCAGCCAGTTCAGAAACGTGAACGGCGCCGCCCATCCGCCCAGAAACAATGTGGTGCCCAACCCCGCGATGGCAAACATCTCCACGTACTCGCCCAGGAAGAACAGCGCAAATTTAAAGCCCGAGTACTCCGTGAAATATCCCGCCACCAATTCCGACTCGCCTTCTGGCAAATCGAAGGGCGAACGATTTGTCTCTGCCGTCGACGCAATCACAAAGATCGCAAAACCCGCGAATCCCCACGGCGTAAACACAAACCAGTGAGGAAAGATCCCCGTGTAGTGGTCCTGCGCCTCCACGATACTCACCAGTGAAAGCGAACCGGTCATCATCACCACCACCAGGCTCGAAAGCAGCAGGGGCACCTCGTAGCTGATCATCTGTGCCACCGCGCGCATCGCGCCCAGCAGCGAATATTTGTTGCGGCTCGACCACCCCGCCATGAATATCGAGAGCTCCGTCGACGCCCCCATCGCGAAGAAGAACAACAGGCTGGTATCCAGATTCACCAGCACCATGTTGCGGCCCATGGGCACCACAGCGAACATCATGAAGACGGCAACCACCAGCACCACCGGCGCCAGAAAGTGCACTACCGCATCCGCGCGAAACGGAACAATGTCTTCCTTGGTCAGCGATTTGATGCCGTCGGCGATGGGTTGGAAAATCCCAAACGGCCCCACGCGATTCGGGCCATAGCGATTTTGCATGCGTCCGAGGCCCTTGCGCTCCATCAGCACCGCCAGCGCAAAAAGCGTGGGATACACGGCGATAATGGCCACCACGCACAGCAGCACACCCGCTATTCCCTGCCAGCCTAAAGGCAAAAATCCAACCAGCCAATCTTTGAGGAGAACGAAAATCTGGTCGAGCTTGTCGAGCATCACTTACTCTCCCCCTCCGCCAGGCTTCGGTGCAGCCATTGGCGATTCGGGTGCGGACACGGACGCAGGTGCAGACGCGGGCGTCGTCGCAGGTGCGGCCGCTTCTGCGGGCTTGGCAGCCGCCGCAGCGGCTTTTGCTGCAGCAGCTTCGGCCGCGGCCTTGGCCTTCGCCTCGACCTTGGCTTTCTCCTCGGCCAAACGCGCATCCACTTCCGCCGCTTCGGTGGGATGAATGCTGTGGTAATACTCGTTCGATTTAGCCAACTTTTCTCGGTCTTCGAGCAGCCCGCCAAAGCGGTCATCGGTCGCCAACTCGAAATTCGTATCCATCTTGATTGCCTCGAACGGGCACACCTCGACACAGATCTGGCAGCTCATGCAGACCGAGATATCAATATCGAAACGCGCGGGATAAATCTGCAGCTTGCCCACATAATCCGGCTTCTTGTCTTTGCTCTTCTCTATGTAAATGCACTTTGGCGGGCACTCCTTTTCGCAGATCTGGCAGGCAACGCAGCGCAACCCGGCCTCCCAATCGCCCCCGTCATACACCAGGAACGGAAAGACGCGCGCGGCCTCGAATGCAGGAGCCCTCTCCTCCGGATACTGCACCGTCGTTAACCGTTCCTTCGAGACAAAGCTGCCGGCAAAATTTTTCGCCGTCTCCGCCAGTCCCTTCAGTATCCCCTCACCCAGCAATGCAATCCTCCGGATTCAGCTTCCAGCTTTCAGCCATCAGCTTTGGGTGCTCCATCCTGGCCGCGCCTTTGTCTCTTGCGGTCAGGTTGGGAACCCTGCTCTCAACCAATCCCAAACGACTGATAGCTGAAAGCTGATAGCGAACAGCTATCGATCTACCTCTCCCAGCACGATATCCACACTTCCAAATATCAACACCACATCCGCAACGTTCTGTCCCAGGCACATATCCTCAAGCACCGTCAGGTTGATCAGGCTCGGCGGGCGCACCCGGTAGCGATACGGATTCGGACTTCCATCGCTGATCAGATAGAAACCGAGCTCGCCCTTCGGCGCTTCAATCCGGCCATACGCTTCGCCCGGTTTCGGCCGGAAGCCGCGAATCTTCGCCTTCGCATCCATCACCGGTCCCGCGGGAATCTCTTTCAGGGCCTGTTCAAGAATCCCGATCGACTCGCGAATCTCCAGCATGCGGATCATGTAGCGGTCGTAAATGTCCCAATGATCGCCCAGTGGCACGCGGAACTTGAAGCGGTCATAGATTCCGTAGTGATCCACCTTGCGAATGTCGTAGTTCACGCCCGAAGCCCGCAACATCGGGCCGGTCACGCCGGCATTCACAGCCAACTCCGGCCGCAGAACGCCGACTCCTTGCGTGCGCGCCATCAGAATTTCATTTGTGCGCAGAAACGTTTCGAACTCATCCACAAACGCCGGAAGCGCCGTCACCACTTTGCGTGTTGCATCCAGCCACGCCGGCGTCGCGTCTACGCGGCAGCCTCCAAAGCGCATGTAATTGCACATCATGCGCGCACCGGTCAGCGATTCAAATAGGTCAAGAATCTTTTCCCGCTCGCGGAAGGCGTACATGAGCGGCGTGCCGCTAGCGCCCATCTCCTGCAGCAGAAACCCGATCGCCGAGGCATGATTTTGCACCCGCGTAAGTTCCGCCAGGATCACCCGTAGATATTCGGCGCGTTCCGGAACCGCCTGCCCCGCCAGCTTCTCTACTGCCAGCGCATACGCCCAGTTGTTGGTCAGCGGACAGATATAGTCCAGCCGGTCGGTATACGGCATCGAGGCCAGATAACTCTGCCGCTCCCCGAGCTGTTCATGATTACGGTGCAGGTAGCCGAAGACGGGCTTTAGCCGGATCACCCGCTCTCCGTCCAGCGCCAGGTCCATACGGAAGACACCGTGCGTCGACGGGTGGTGCGGACCCATGGCCAGCTCGAGCAGCTCGCCTTCTCCCTCCGGCTCAATCACCGGCGGGCGATTCCAGCCCTCCACCTTTTCCGTCCTGGTTTCCGATAAGCTCATTCGGCCCTTGATCCCTGTTCCCGGTCCCTATGCCCCTGCGCTCGTGCCAACACTTCGTCGTGCGCTGTCGGCTCATACTCAAAGTCGTCCGGCTCCACGTAGTCGCGCCGCATCGGGAAGTCCTTGAACCCATCCCACATCAAAATCCGGCGCAGGTCCGGGTGTCCTTTGAACACAACCCCAAACAAGTCGAAAACCTCGCGCTCCTGAAACTCCGCCGATCGCCAGATGGGAGTGAACGACGGCAGTTCCACCTTGTCGCTCCGGTTCTGGGTCCGCATCCGTAGCACCACAGGCCCATGCTTCTTCGCTACCGAAAACAGGTGGTAAACCACTTCGAGGTAGCCCGGCTCGACGCGTTTTCGCGTCTCCTCCGATGCCTCCTCGACCATCTGCTCCACGCCATCGACGGTTTTCAAGACCTGACGCGTCACTTTAACTTTTTCCGCTATCTCTTTGTCCAGATAATCCACTCCGGTCACGTTGGATAGAAAATCGAGCGCCATCTCGGGATCATCGCGCAAGAACTGCGCCACATCGAGAGCGCTCTCCGGCCGAAGCCGTAGCGAGTGCTGCGCCGCCGGCCCGGGGTTCATCACAAGCTCCACCCCTGCACCCGGCACAGCTGCCTCAATCGCCGCCTTGATCTCCTCAACCGTCTTCAATCCAAGCTCCCACCCGAATCCTGGTCTTTTCTGATCACTGGCCCCTGATCACTGATGCCTGTCACTTGATCACCACCGGCACCGTCCACACATTCTTGTTCGCCGGCGGTTCCAAATCATGCTCGCCCTGAACCGGCACGGGAAACTCGCCAGGCGCGTTTTCATCCAGATGGCGCGGTCTTCCCTCGCCCGTCAGCGGCTGGGCATCAATCTTCTTCTGCAAGGTGATAAAGGCCTGCAGCAGCGCCTCGGGCCGCGGCGGGCATCCCGGGATGTGCACATCCACGGGAATGTAGCGATCGATCCCCTTCAGCACGTTGTACCCCTGCTTGAACGGACCGCCTGAAATGGCGCACGCGCCCATCGCAATCACGTACCGCGGCTCCGCCATCTGGTTATAGAGCCGGACCACCTGCGGCGCCATCTTCTTGGTCACAGTGCCGGAGATGATCATCATGTCGGCCTGCCGCGGCGACGGCCGAAACACCTCTGCTCCAAACCGGGCCAGGTCATACCGCGCCATCGTGGTCGCGATCATCTCAATCGCGCAGCACGCCAGCCCGAACTGCATGGGCCACACGGAACTCCTCCGACCCCAGTTATAGAGCTCCTGGAGAGTCGTGACGAAGACGCCCTGCTTGCCCAGTTCGATCTTCAAACTCTCGTCTACAGCCATAATTTTGCTCCGCTCGAATTGAGCCTTTATCTCTTCGCCTCTAGCTTCTAGCTACTTCCTCACCGATTCCGGCCCCGCGACAGCTGGCAGCTAAACGCCAGTGGCTCGAGGCTGGCAGTCTTCGGCGGCCTCACGCCCATGTCAGGACGCCCTTCGCCCAGGCCCACGCCAATCCCTCTATCAACAACAAAATAAACACCAGCATCGCGAGGCAGGCGGCGATCCCCAGCCCGGTGAAGGCGACCGCAAACGGCAGCAGAAAAACCGCCTCCACGTCAAAAATCAGAAAAATGATGGCATACAGATAATAGGCTGAGCGGAACTGGACCCACGCATCGCCCTTCGATTCCAGCCCGCATTCGTAGATGGCATTCTTCAGTGCGTTCGGCTTGGCTGGTGAATATGCCTTTCCCCACAGCCACGCCAGCGCCAGTGGAGTTAAGCCAAAGCCGAGGGCGAACACAAAAAGAACGGCAAGAGAAAAATAAGGATTTGAAGCCATCTGTTCAGTGGAACCCACAAGACCAAAGTACCAGTTTGTGCCTCGATTTGGCTAAGTGGATGTGCGCTAGAACACACGGGTCAGCCTTCTTTTTTCCCCATTTATCCCACGTTATGAACTGCTGGCTGCGATTCCGGCACTCGCCGCCTGAAACTCACGCCAGGCCCCTTCCGGCCTGGCGCCGCAGGCCATGCGTTCGTCCCCTCCATCCTTCGATGGAGGACAGTCTATCCCAGGTCCCTGCTATCGTTTTAGTGTTGTGCGGCTCTCCTCAGTACGTCGCCGTGGTGTTGTAGCCTTTCAATCTGGAGATCACTCGGTCGTGTTCACTTCCCCGATGCGCCGCCGGCTATTCGCTGTCGTACTCGCGGCGTTGTGGCTCACTGTCACCTGGGTTGTTCGCGCCGCCACGGACCCCGTTCCGGCTTCGACTCCGGCTGCTTCCTCGTCAGCCGCCTCGTCGGCAGCGACGGCTCCGCCAATACCGGCGACGGCTCCCGACCAGCCGATCGCCGACTACGCGACCCATCTTCCCATCACCGGGGTGCTGTCCCCGTTCCACCAGTCAGTCGCCTCTCGCTACAACTACGCCTTTGGCAAAGAAACACCGTTCCTCCCCTCCAACGCCACCTCCTTCAACGGCCAGTTCCTCAATCCGCGCAATTTCTACACCGCCAAATACTGCGGGCATTGTCATCAGGAGGCATACCGCCAATGGCGCGAGTCGGTTCATTCAAACAGCTTCCGCCAACCCTGGTATCTCAAGAACGTCAACATGCTCATCGACGAAAAGGGCGTGCAGTTCTCGCGTCACTGTGAAGGCTGCCACAACCCCGTCGCCCTGCTCTCCGGCGATCTGACCCAGGGAATGCCGAAGAAGCGCCCCTTTGAAGATGAGGGCATCACCTGCTCCACCTGCCACTCCATCCTCTCCACCGACACCACTGGCACCGGCAGCTATGTCATGGGAACTCCCGCCGTCCTCGTCGATGAAAACGGTGCGCCCGTCACCGGCCCTGTCTCCGACGCCGACATCCTGGCTCATCTCGACCGGCACTCCAAGGCCGTCATGCGCCCGCTCTACAAGACGGCCGAATTCTGCGCCGCTTGCCACAAAGCCGCCATCCCACGCACCCTCGACGATTACAAATGGCTCCGCGCCTTCACTGTCTACGATGAGTGGCAGGGCGCCAGCTTCACCAAACAATCCCCGCTCCCGTTCTATCGCAAAGACGCCGTCTCCACTTGCCAGACATGCCACATGCCGCGCGAGCCGCTTGCGCCCGGTGCGCAGGATCCCGGCGCCAAAAACGATCAGCTCGCCAGTCATCGCTGGCTTGGCGGCAACAGTCTCAACGCCGCCTACTACAAGTTCGATGAACAGGCGACTAAACTCGTCGACTTCCTCAAGAACGGCCCCGACGGCAAAGGCGTTCTCAACGTCGACATCTTTGCCCTCGAAGGCGACAGTCGCCCCCGAAAGAAGCCGCATCATCGAACGACAATGTCTCCAGCTCCCCGCAGATCGCTCCACTTGGCCTGACCAGCTTCTCGCTCTCGCCCGGCGCAACCCTCATCGCCGATGTCGTCATTCAGAACAAGGGCATCGCCCATTCCTTTATCCCCGAGCAGCGAGACTTCTACGAGGCCTGGGTCGACTTCACCGTGAAAGACGGTTCCGGCAAAGTCCTCACCGAAAGCGGATTCCTCAAGCCCGACGGCCAACTCGACCCCTCCGCGCACTCCTTCACCAATCGCCTCATCAACACAAAAGGCGAACTCAACGACATTCACCAGATCTGGCACAACCGCGTTCTCGCCTACAACAACGCGCTCCAGTCCGGACGCTCGCAACTGGTGCGTTACCGCTTCCGTCTGCCCAAAGAAATCATCGGTCAGTTCAGCATCACTGCCACCGTGCGCTACCGCCGCTTCGATCAGCACTTCATCGACTACGCGATGGACGCGAAGCAATACCCCGAACCCATCATCGACATTGCGAGCGACACCCGCACCCTGCACATCGGCGTGAACACTCCAGACCCTTCATCCCCGCAGGATGAAACGAAGCGCTCGCCGGGCGCGCAGCCCCCGATGCAGCCCTGGTTGAGGTGGAACAACTACGGCATCGCCCTCCTGGACGCTCTGCAATACGAAGACGCAGTCAAAGCCTTCGAGCATGTCGCTGCTCTTCGCCCCGACTACGCCGATGCCTACACCAATATGGCCATCGTTGAGATTTCGTGGGAGCGCTACAACGACGCGAAGCCCCATCTCGAAAAAGCGCTGAGCCTTCTCCCCGGCGATCCGCGCGCCCTCTACTATCGCGCCCTCGTCGAGCGCAATGCCGGCCAGGTCAAAGAAGCGATCGCCGACTTTGAAGCCATGCTTCAGAAGTATCCCCGCTCCAAAGATGGCCTTCGTGAACTCGGCTTCAGCTACTTCCAGGCCCACAACTACGCGGCCGCGCGCGCAGAATACGAAAAGCTTCAGGCCATCGATCCCGACGACCTCGCCGCCCACTACTCGCTCGCCATCATCTATCGCCGTTTAGGCGAGAAAGAGAAATCCGCAATCGAGTCCGCCAAGTTCGCGGACCAGAAAGACGATCCGCCCGCCAGCGTCTATGCGCTTGAGTTCCTCGCCAAGCATCCTGAAGTCGCGGCCGAAAGCGTCGTCTGGCACACGCACGACCTCACTGGCGACCCTGTCAAGCACCCCGCCAAAATCGAATACCACTACATCCCCGGCGCCGGATTCTAACCGATCCCTTTCATCTCCAGAAGGCCGCCAATAACTCACATATGCCACGCAGGGGTCTGAACTCGTCATTCATTTTCAGGGATGCGGGTGAACTCATATCTCGTATCAGGGCGCGTCTTTAGTCATGCCGCAGGACCCTCAAAATAGTTTCGGGCCAGAAGGTCTGCGAGATCCGAATCTTGTCGACTTGCTGACTTGCTGGTTCTCCATGCAACCGGTTTTTTGCAGGGTACGGAGGTTCCATTGCGATCGAAATTTTTGCATGTTATTTCTCCGGTCGGCGCACACTTGGAACAGAAATAAAATCCGGCCGAATCCGGAGAAATCCTGTGAGCCCACCGCATAACAATCGATGCGGCGAAAATATAACGCTCTGTAAGGGGTACCAGCCTAAGTCAAGCGCAAAATGAATTCGGTTTTAACCGCAAATTAGCCTAGTTTGCCTTCGTCAAGTTTTCGCCATTTGCGCGCATAAATATAACATTTATAATGAGATATATGCCAGGCAGTGTGTTCCCTTTCCCTTCGCCCAAATGAGAAATATAGTCGACTTACCGAGCCGCAATGCGGCGCTAACTCACTGGACCTTTCTGCTTTCTTCCGGCGATTCGCACCGGCGGACCTGACGCAAAAAATCAAGGCTCGCCGAGGTAGCGGCGAGCCTTGATTGTCCAACTTCCCTTGGTTCTCTCAATTATCCGGTTGGACCGGAAGTCAAAATCTAGTTCACGTTCAAAGCCGTGTTTCCCGAAACACTGTTGTATCGGGCACTGATCGTAGTTTGCCCGTGCGACGCGCTGGCCGCCATCCCACTTTGGTTGACCACAGCCACCCCCGGAGCAGAAGAACTCCACTCCGAGATGGTCGTGATGTTCTGCGTGGAACCGTCAGTGAATGTGCCAATGGCCGCAAACTGCTGCGGTGCGCCGAGGATCACGGTGGGCGACGCCGGGGTTATGGCAATGCTCTGAATCGTGGCATTCGACACCGTCAGCGTCGTCGTGGCAGCGGCAAGGCTTCCATAGGATCCAGAGATCGTAACCGATCCGGCCGCACGTCCCGTCGCAGTGCCGGAGCGGTTGATGACCGCGTCCTTGTAGTTCGAAGTTCCCCACTGCGCCGACTTGGTCAGGTCCACGGTCGTGACGCCGTCACTGAAGGTTCCGATCAGGCTGAATGCCTGCACCGTGCCCACCGCAATGGTTGGATTGGGTGGCGTGAGACTCAGTGATGCCACCGACATGGATGTGATGGTGAGCGATGTCTGACCCGTAATCCCGTTCAGCTTCGCGTAAACCGTCACTGCATTCTTCGTGGCTTTTTTGGTGCGCACTACGCCGCTGCCCGAGACCATTGCATAGCGTGCGGAGGTCGTGTGCCACGACACTCCGGAAAGCTGCGCAGTGGAGCCGTCGCTGAATGTGCCGATCGCCGCCAATTGGATCTTGGCATGCGGGGGCACAACCGGGTTCGCAGGAGTGATGTTGATGGAGACGAGCGTCGCCGTGGTTGCGGTCAGAGTCGCTGATCCGCTTACATCCTCATAGCTCGCGGTGATGTTGCTCGTGCCCCTGGCTAGCGCGTCTGCCAGCCCGGAGTTGTCGATCAGGGCAACCGATGATGCGGAAGAACCCCAGGTCGCCACTGTCGTCAGGTCCTGCGTGCTGCTGTCGCTGAACACGCCGGTGGCGATGAATTGCACGTTGCCGTTGATGCCCACCACAGGCAGCGCCGGAGTCACAACGATTGACGTCAGCGTTGCCGGCGTCACTGTCAGAAGCGCCGTTCCGGAAACCGAACCGCACGTGACCGTGATCGTGGTCTGGCCGGCGCCGATTGCTGTTGCCAGTCCGCTTGCGTTCACGCCTGCGGCAGCGGGTGTCGACGAACTCCATGTGAGCCCTGCTGAAAGCGGCTGAATGGTGCCGTCGGTATAGATGGCGTTCACGGAGTACTGCTGCGTCGTGCCCTTGGCGATGGATGCAGTTGCAGGCGTCAGTTCAATCGAATCGATCACCGCGGACGTCACGTACACAGTCGTCGTGTTGGCAAATCCACCGGCGACCG
Organism: uncultured Acidobacteriaceae bacterium; assembly: GCA_963800145.1. GTDB lineage: Bacteria > Acidobacteriota > Terriglobia > Terriglobales > Acidobacteriaceae > Telmatobacter. Next base: position 234,872 of record CAWCZX010000005.1, read on the forward strand.
CGGTGATTGTCACCGGGTTGCCGTTACTGTTCGCAACGCCCGTCACAATGCCCGTGCTGGGATCCACCGACGCCGTACTTGGATCGGAGGACGACCACGTGGCATTCGCGATGTCCTGCGTTGTGCTGTCGCTGTAGGTGCCCGTCAGTGTTAGTTGATATTGTCCGCCGATTGGGATCGACTGACCATCCGGGGAAATATCAATTGACGAGAGAACTGCGGGGGTCACGGTAAGGGATGCCGATCCGGTGACTGCGCCGGATGTGGCGACGATTGGTGCGGAGCCTGCCGCGACGCCCGTCGCAAGCCCCGTCGTGTTGATTGTGGCGAAGTTGGTCGCGCTCGAACTCCATCTCACACTATCTGTCATGTCGGTCGAGCTGCCGTCGGAAAAGACTCCGTTCGCCGTAAATGATTGCGTCTGGCCGATCGCCACGGAAGCCGAAGAAGGCGCCACCGTAATCGAATTCAGCACGATAGCGTTGACGGTCCCCGTAGCCGTGCCGCTAATCGATCCCAATGTAGCCGTGATGGTCGAAGAGCCTGGCGATACGCCAGTCGCCAAACCGCTCGCGCCGACGCTTACAAAGTTAATCGGGTTTGAAGTCCATGCCACCTGGGTGGTCATATCCTGCGTGGTGCCGTCGCTATACACACCCAGCGCCGAGAGCTGTTTCGCTTGCCCTGAAGCAACCGTGAAAGCAGAAGGGATGACGGTAATCGAGGAGAGAGTCGGCGAGCCTCCTCCGCCTCCCGTACTACCACCACCGCCGCCGGAGCCCCCACCGCCGCTACCACCAGACCCACCTCCGCTACCGCCGGTGCCGCCACCGCCAGAACCACCAGTACCGCCACTGCCGCCGCCACTACCACCACTGCCGCCGCTTGCCACGGCCACAACGAAGGACATCGTGCCCTGGACTGTTCCCACACTGGCCGTCATGACCACGGGACCCGCATTAATGGCGGTCAACAGCCCCGCTGGGCTGATGGTCGCAACCGTGCTGTCGGAACTTTGCCAGGTTACCTGTGAGGTCAACGTCTGGCTGCTGCTGTCGGAATAGATGCCGTCTGCGGTCAACTGCTCAGTCGTCCCCGCCTCCGGCGCGGTTGACGGGCCGGTCACCGCGATGGAGGTCAATGTCGCCGAACCCACCGTGACAGCCATCGATCCCGAGATGTTGTTCATGCTCGCGGTGATCGTCACCGGTCCCGCCTTCAGGGCGGTTACCAGGCCGGTGCCATCCACCGTCACAAGGTTGGTTGCCGAGGCATTCCAGGTCACTTGAGTACTCAGCGTTGTATGCGTGCCGTCGCTATAGGTTCCAACGGCCGACAATTGCAGCGTCGAACCAGCCGGAACCACATTTGCTGGACCCGTGACACTGATTGAAGAGAGGGTTGGGGTGGTTGAGTTGCTCGAAGAAGACAACGAATTCGAACCGCCGCCACCACACCCCGTGAAAGCGAGGCAGGCAACCAATGCCGAAGCAAACAGACTTGCAAAACTCTTCATATATACGCTCTTTCGCTAACGTCTCAAGAAGCTATTCAAATTCCGGGGCCGGTGAGAAGGAGGAGCAGGCGGCGCATCTAGAAATGGGAAAGTGCGTATGCGATCGCGGGCAGCTGCTTCAAGAGAGACTCCATCCAATTTGAGCTACAGCGGAGTTAGGCTCAATCCCCCGATGGAGGGGTGCCGTACCATTTTGGTGTAAGTCGTTTTTTTCGAATTGATTCGGGAGTCCGCGCTTCCGCCGAGCGCAGTGCGCTCTTGCATGAAGTTCCTGGGCACCTTCCTGTCGGGGCCTCGGATCACACATCGTGCAATACTTCACACGAGCCGTTCTCATTGGTCCGTCCGTCGCAACGAATTCGCAAGTATGCCGCACTGAGCCTATGGCCGCCTGCGGATTCGTCCGGGCCAATGCAACATGCCAATATGCGCGTGGTGCTGAATCTCGCGCGCGCAACAAGCGCCGGCGGAAACTCCGCGCATCTCATTTTTCTTCGGTGTTCGGTCCGGTACTCATTCATCGAGCGAAGGCAAGCTCGAAACAGATGTGCAGCGGAACAGCATGATCGCACTCGAGGGGCTGCGACTGCAGCGGCAATCACGAAGCCACCGATGCCGGGTCTCACTCCGGGCCGCCATCGCGCTGTGTCTTCACTTAGAAAGGAGGGGATAAGAGCGTATCGCGCGGTCTGATCTTTATCTTCAATAGCGCGTCGAAACGAAAAACACGCAATCGCCCCTTCAGCGCTTCAACAATCGCCATCGAATGCGACCAGCGTCAAAGTCAGCGATAACTAATACCTGATGGGCTTCGGTTCCGATGAGAGAACCGTTGGCGTTAATCTTCGATGATCAGGAATTCGGCGGATCGCCGACGATGAATGATTGGCGTGATGGGGCTGCTCAGCGGTCCTGCGTGGCAGTACGATTCGGCCCTTGCGGAAAGTACAAGACAACCAAGCCCGGTCGAGCGAAGCGGGCGATTCCTACCGGGGCACGGTGCAATCAGTGGCCATTCGCCTGGTTGCCGTTCCCGTCGCCGTTCCCGTTCCCGCTGCCATTGCCATTCCCGTTGCCGTTCCCGCCGCCATTGCCGTTACCGTTTCCACTTCCCCCATGGATTTGCCCACCACTGCCGCCACTCCCACCACTTCCACCGCCGCCAACTCCGCCGCTGCCCCCACCGCCATCGCCCTGACCACCCCCGCCGTTTCCAGCTTGACCTCCGCCGCCACCGCCGGAGTTGCCCCCGTTGCCAGAACCCTGTCCGCCGCTTCCGCCAAGGCTGCCACCACCGCCTCCGGGGTCACCACCATTCCCGGCTTGGCCGCCACCGCCACTGGAGCCGGCGTCTCCACCGCTGCCCTGTCCACCCCCGCTGCCGCCGGCGCTGCCACCGCCGCCACCGCCACCACCGGACGAACCTTGGGGATCGGATTGGGCCAGGGAAATCGAGAGTCGATTGGCCGCATGCTCGAAAGCCTTGCTCATGCTGCCGGCTGCCACGGCCATGCTGGATGTGACACCCAAGGCGACCAAAGTAAAGATCAGGACAAACTCAACCAGATCGCTGCCATCATCAGACGCAAGAATCTTCCCGAGGTGGAATATCCTTCGGATAATTGGCGACTTCATGTGAGTCCTCTCCGCATTCAGGCTCATCGATTCCGGATCGGACCACGGGGATACGAGAACAGCCCGCATCTGGTCTTTGGGAACAACAACCCGCGCACACTCCGTGCGTGGTCGGTGACACGAGAATCCGCTCACCCGATTGGAACCGCAATATGCCTTCGGTGTCGCCGCTGGGAACCTTTTTCGTCTTTCCCTTGAAGCCAAAAGTAATCAGAAAGAGATTACCTTCCTGGCCTCTCCGAACCGTACCTTCAGGCAATCACCCGCAAGTCTCACGAGCGCTTGACAGTTCTGGTTTGCCCCTAATGCAGGCGTTGACGTTGCCGCCTACCAGGAATCTCCTGCGGCGACCGGCGATACCATCCTGCCCGGCCTGACAATCCCATACTTCACGTCGAGAAACCCCTGCAGGTCTTCCGGCAGCACCGCCGCGAGTTCCTGCCATGTCAGTACCTTCAGCCGCACCCGCATCTCAGCCGGCTTCACCGCAGCCATCACCTGGAACCAGGACTCGCTCAGGTCTGGCCGGCGCGCGTCATGGATCACACAAAAGCTGCACCCCTGCGCCCAAGCTGCCAACACATTGCGGATCAGTTGATAGCTCGCATAGCCCGCCTCAGCTTTTTCTGCGTCGAGCAGAAGCCCAACCGGGAGCGACGGTGCGGGCGCGTTGACCCCGTCCGCTTCTGTCAGGTTGACAAGGCTTTCCCCCTCCTGCGAATAATCCTCGGGATATTCCACTGCTTCCCTGCGTCTCCCCACCGGCAAGGCGACCCGCGGCAACAGCTCCGTGTCAAACACCTCGCCAAAATCGCGATAGCTCTCCGCCACCGCGGCCTTGCATGTCTGAAAATCCGATTCGGTCAGCTTCGCCTCTACCAGCAGCCCACCGAGCCGCATGTCCACTTCCGTACGGTCGAATCGCCCGTTGCGAAGCGGTACCCGCGCTCTCCAGCCAAAGTCCGGTACGCAGCCTTGCACGCCCAGCATGGCCTGCACTGGCGCCGATTCCGTCACCCCCGGTGTGCAGAACACATTCATGAGCAGCGCGTCGGAACTCATCGACGAATCCAGTTCCCGCCAACGCCGTCCAGAATCCGGCGAAGGCCGAGGCAGCGAACGCGCTCCCTGCGTATGCACTTTGTCGAAGCGTCGCATCCACAGGGGCTGCGCTACAATCGCCGCGTACGCCTGGTCGAAGAAGTTCCCATGCCGCAGGCCACCACGTGGAATTCCGACAATCACCCTGTCGCTCCGGGAGGGTTCCGGGGGCCCTGCGGACAGGTCTTCGTCTGTGGGGTGCTCTGGCGCATACACAATCACCGGCGGATTGCCGTAGCTCTGTACATGGGCCCGCCTCGCCGCATAGCGCCGGTTGCGCAGGCCCAATTCGATCCGAAGCTGACTGGCATATGGATAGTCGGCACTCGCCATTTTAGCCAGATTACTCCGACGCTCCCTCCGCTGGAAGGTTGAGCACTGGATCGCCCGGCAATGCGAAAATGAAATCCGTGAAGATCCCTATCCGACGCGCAATCGGCCTCGCCACGACTTGCTTCCTGGCTTCAATTGCAGTTCTCCCCATGCAGGCGCTCGCAGATTCCAGTACCCCGGCGGATGAAATGGCCGGCGCGGTTCTCTATCGCGGTAAGGGATGCGCCCACTGCCATGGAGCCGCCCTCGAAGGCACGAAGAAAGCTCCGCCGCTGGCAGATATTCACAAGGACAAGATTTGGACTCCCGCCAAGATCACCAACCAGATTCTTAATGGCGGACAGAAGATGCCGCCCTTTGCCGACTCGCTGACCGACCAGGAGGTCGCACAGATCATCGCCTATCTGCGCGCCAAACATCGGCCCGTTCCCACGCCGGCTGCGACGCCCGCGGACTAGAGAAGAGACCTAATCCAACTGGCATCCATTTTGAGGCACTGCCACCTCGCGGGATTCAGATAAGGCGCGCGAATGCTGCGGCGAGCTAGCGCTTCGAAAAGGGCCATGGATGCTTGGAGGGCGCCGCATAGGCCGGCGGCCATTCCACGCCGGTCAACTGCTCCGAGGCTTTCCATAGCCGCGCTGCCACATTCAGGTCCAGTGCCTTTTTGCCGACCAGCGCCACTCCCAGCGGCCCCATCAGTTCCAAAGCGCCCATCGGACCGTAATACTCTCCCGGCCGCGCCTTCGGTGCGGTAGCGGCGTACAGGATCGGAAGCGACCCAGCCGCAGCGGAATGGCTAAGCCAGCTTCCGAAAACCCGGTGAAACTTGTAAATCGCACTCCCTGTCCCGGCGCCTTTTGCGAACATCTTGGTGCGCGCATAGCCCGGATGCGCTGCCATGCTCATCAGACCCCAAGCCCCGGTGTCGCTTCGGCGATGCAGTTCCAGCGCAAAGATCAGCATGGCGAGCTTCGACTGGCTGTAGGCCCTCAGGGGTGTGTAGTTGCGCTCAAGCTGCAAGTCGTCCAGGTGGATCGTCCCCATGCGATGCGTGAGACCGCTCACCTGCACTATGCGCGGGTCCATCCCGCGGCGGACCAACGGCATCAACCGCGCCGTCAGCGCAAAGTGGCTCAGGTAATTGGTGCCGAATTGCATCTCGAAGCCGTCGGCCGTGGTGCGACGCCAGGGCAGCGCCATCACCGCCGCGTTGTTAACCAGGATGTCCACAGGGCGATCCATGGTCGTAAGCCGGCCGGCAAAGTCTTCCACCGAGGCAAGGCTCGCCAGATCCAGCTTCTCAAATCGCACCAGTGAGCCTGGCGCCAAGGGTCGAATGGCTGCCAGTGCCTCCCGCGCGTCCGTTTCGTTGCGGCCGGCAAGGACCACGTCCGCGCCTGCTCTTGCAAGGGCCATCGCGGTTTCAAAGCCGACCCCGCTGGTTGCGCCTGTGACAACAGCCAGCTTTCCCCCCAATGAGGGGATGTCTGCGGCAGTCCAGGTGTGTAGGGAAGTTGGGGAAGTATTCGTTCGGCGGTTTATTGCACTTTCTCCTTCATATCTCCTGCCAATCTAATTGTATGAATGACTTCGTGCTCATTTAGAAGCAGAGAAATTTAGCCCGTAAGCCCTTTCCATATCAGGGTGAAACCCATCTCCCGGCATTCGGCCTCTTGCTCGGGATGAGCGAGAATGAATTCGATCGTGGCCTCCGCATGGGCCCTGAGCTGCAGCACCATAAACTCCAGTGGAGCTTCGTGCAACCCGCCTCCCGTCACGGCATCCCGGGTGGCGCCCAGCGTCTCCAGAATCATCGCGCCTGCCTGCTCGTTTTCCTTCAGCAGCTTGCCCGATGCGCGAATCTGCCGTATGACTGTCAGCCTCTGCGGCTGGCTGATTCCCAGGCTCACAAATTTGTCCCATATATAGCGCAGGCGGGTCTGTGCGTCCGCGTCTCTAGGGAAATCAATTAACTCGAGGTCGAACTCCCGGCGCATCTCGCGGTAGAGCTCGTTAATCAACTCAGCCTTGGTCTTGAAGTAGGTGAACAGCGAGCCCTCGGCCACTCCTGCCGCTTCTGAAATCGCCAATGTGGGCGTATTTCCCACCCCGCGCTCCGCAAACACGCGCAGCGCCGCTTCAAGAATCGCCCTCCGTTTTCCATCACTCCTGGGCCGAGACACCCGGCGAGCTCCAGTCCGTTCTTTCGATACTTGAGCGCGTACTCAGTCATTTATAATATCGCATACTTCTATTCCGTACAAGAACAATCCGGTCTTTCCTTGACGCCGAGGCGGCCCACGCCACCACTCCCCGAATCCCGAACCCGAGTTTCTTCAAAGCCTCTGGATGAAGGTCTGATTCCGGCCCAGGCGCTTCGCCTCGTAAAGCGCATTGTCCGTGATATCGACTAGCACGTCCGCCGCAACGCCCGCCTTCGCATCTACGACGCCAATGCCAATGCTCACCGTTAGCCGACCTTCAAATGGTGAAGCGCGATTCTCGAGATTCATGGCACGCACGGCCGCGTGGATGCGGTCACCAACCGTAGCGGCTCCGTTGGCGCCCGTATCCGGCAGGAGCAGAAGAAACTCATCTCCGCCGTAGCGAGCCAGCAAATCATACGGACGACCGGCCTGATGGTCGAGCAGTTGAGCCACCGTAACGATGCACTGGTCGCCATAGGGATGACCATGCAGGTCATTCACGCCCTTGAAGAAATCAATGTCGATGATCAAAAGAGCGATTGAATGCTTCTTACGCACCGCAGTTCGCCATGTCTCATCGAGCGCAATGTCAAACCGACGCCGGTTGGGAATCGAGGTGAGCGGATCCAGTTGCGACAATTCCTTGAGAGCCTCGTTCGCGTTCTGCAGATCCCGCTCGCGTTCCAGCAACTGCGACTGCCCGGTCAGATAATTCAGTTGCAGCACTCCGCTTTGCAGGCCCTGAATAACCAGAAGCACAAAGATCGCCGATAGCCCAAGCACCGGGTGCTGGCTTGTCACCGATGCCGCCAGGGCAAAGATCCCCGTAGTAATCAGCATCGGGCAAAGCGTCTCCACGAGAAGCCGGCTGCGCCGAAAGGCATTGCGCGAGCGCTCTCGTGGCTCGTCGATCGGCATGGTCAGTGTCAGCCAGCCCGTCACGATGAAGGGAACACTCCATAGCAGATCGGGTATCGTTCCGGCGCGCAGGTCCCAGTGCAGGGTGGCGTAGTCCATCCCGATCTCGATGGGCAGATAGGTCCAGAGAAAAATGCAAATCGTGCGAAGACTTCGTCGCTCTTCAAATGTTTCCCACACAAACAACCGCATTCCGGCCATCAGGGCCAGCAACACGCAAACCACCGCGTAGATCCGTCCCATCACCGTGGCCGCGCCCTCGGCAGACCGTGACATACCATAGAGGCAGTAATAGGTCAGAACGAATGCCAGTCCAATCTGCATCCATTTCAAATAAAAAATGGTTCGAATAGATTCGGTTTCCCGCGTTGTGGAGAAGGCCATCAGCAGCGGAAATGCGGCGATCACATAGATATAGTCGGATCGGTCGACGCCAAGATTGCTGGCTTCAGCCGAAGTTCCGATGAAGGTCTCAATCGTGTGGGCCAGCGCCCAGAGGAAGACGCCCGCCGCGGCCCACAGCCAGGTTGATCGCTCTCGCGGAGAAAGCTGCCGGGCGCGCCAGAGTGCGCACAACGTAGCCACTGCGGCCACGCCTGCCGTGCACAGTCTGGATGCCGTGACCGCATGAGTGCGCAGAACGACCAGCAGAACTGCGTGCAGTCCCAGCACCGCCCATAAGGCAAAGGCCAACGCCTTTCGAATTGGAAGTCCCGCCTGCGGACGCAGCCTGACCGTTGCGTCTGTCATCAGAGATTCTGGGCCCCAGCCACGGAAGCTAAAAGAACGCAACTCCGGAGCCCCTTCAGCATCGCATAGTTTTCTCGGATGCGCGGGATTCACGACGATCAACTGTCAGCCGCGTACTCGTAAGAAGGGCACATCGACAGGTCGATCGAAGATACAGCGGTGGCTCGCCGATCTGGCAGAGATTCGTTTGCGAGTTTTCAGATGGCCGGCACTCAGGCGCAACGACTTTCCCCGGAGGCTAACGCCGCTCTGCGGTGGCGCTGACCTCGGCTTTGCCCGGCATGAAATTGAATCGCAATACCCACACGCTTGGTTGTGGATGTCCACCACGGATCGGCGGACTGAACTTCCACTCCCGCGCAGCGCGCATTGCGGTCCGCGCAAAATAATTGCCCGGACCCGACGAGACATAAGCGGCATTCGAAACTCTGCCGTTTTGATCCACAAAAACTTGAACGACGGCCTCGCGCGGCCCGTGCATGCTCTGTCGCGCAGTCTCCGGTACTGTTGGCAATACTCGGTCCGCAACTCCGCCCTCCGCGCTAGCTCGGCCTGGATGAGTCTCCGGAGCTTTAGGCTCCAGTGCTGCCGGGCTTCTCGCCGGCGCACTCCGCGCTTCGCTCGGCGAGGGCTGCTCCTGCGGTGCGGACTGGCCCGTCGCCGGCGCATTGTCGTGTTCGCTCTTCGTCGAACCCCCGGTTCGCGTTTCGGGTGTCGCCCCCTGCGTTTGCGTCGCGGCTGTGGAGCCGGGCTGTTGCTTTTCTGGCGCAGCCTGGTTTGTCTGAGGCGCACTTTCGCCCCCAGCGGGCGCGGCCCCTTCTGATTGCGGCGGAGCCTCCCCCGTTGGTAGCCTGCTTTCGGTGCTGTTCGGCGGGGTCGCGGGCGATTGCGGGTGGGGCGCGGACTGGCTCGCCGCGGGAGCATTCTGAGGCCAGAGCGGCCACGGAATCTTTCCGGTCTTCACCAGAAAAACTCCGGCCAAGGCCAGAAAGACCAGCACCCCAATGACCAGCGGGATCTTTGGAAATCCGGTGAGATTCGCTTCTTCAATGTCCGCAAACAAAGTCGGACTCCGGTCAAAATCTGCGGGTTCCCGCTCTTGGAAACGTTCCTCTCTCTCCCGCCTCTTCTCCCCTCCCAACGTCGGAGCAGGCTCTTCCTCCACCCACCTTGGCTGCGTCGAGGCAGCCTTGGGCAATTCGACCGGCGGAGCGGGCTCTTCCTCCACCCACCTCGGCTGCGTCGAGGCAGCCCTGGGCAGTTCAACCGGTGAAGCGGGCTCTTCCTCCGCCCACCTTGGCTGCGTCGCGGCGGACATGGGCGGTTCGGCTGGCGGATTTGGCTCCGCCGCGGTCGAATTTGGCTTCGGTGCGGCTTGCGCCGGTTCCGCCATCAACCGCATCTGCTCTGCCTCCATCCGTGCCAACCCGGCTCCAGCCGAAATCGCCTCCACAACCGTCGGAGAAGTCCAGGCGCGTTGCAGCAGAGACCTGACCTCTTCGGTCGTGCACCGTTGCGCTGGGTCTGTCCGAAGACATCCCCTTACAATTTCGCCAAAGGGTCGTGGCAGTCCTGGTACCACCGGCTCGCTTTTAGTGCTGCCCTTACCCGCCCAGTCCCGAGCAATTGGATCCTGTGTGAGAGCTTCCGCCAGGGTCATTCCTACTGACCAGACGTCCATCGCCGCGGTGATCGAACCGTACATCGCTTCCGGCGCATCGTAGCTGCCCGGAATCCATGCCAGCTCGGGAAATTCGCCCGCGACCAGCAAATCGTCACCTGAAAGCTTCCACTGGTCGGCAACCATCAGAATATTCGAGGGTTTCACGTGGCCGTGTACAAAACCCTTCTCATGCAGATACGACAGCGCATCCAAAACCGGATCGAACGCGCCTCTCGCATCGCCAGGGCTAAGCGCCCTCTCTGCGACAACTTGCGATAGGGACTTTTCAGCATATTCCGTGACCACATACACCAGATCAGTGCCTGCAAAAGCAAAACGGCCAGTCTCAAGCACCGCGATCAGGTAGGGATGCGACAGCTTCTTTGCCGCCTCCCATTGGGCAATGTAGGAATCGGCTTCGGAGCCCTCAGCCGGAATCAACTTGATGCTGGCCTTCTGAATCCCCTGCAATACCGTTAGGAAGACGCCGCGATCATCGGTGCCGCCCAGCCATTCCAGGAGCGCAAACCGGCCGTCGATCAGCTGCCCTTCCCACTCCGCGCGTATCGAAGCAGTCCTCATTGAAACCGATTCTATCTAAGAACCCTGAGTCCGGTGCCGAGTTGCCCCGCAACTTTGCGGTATTTTTCTTCGATTTACCGCATAGCGTTTTCTTCCATCTTGACACCGGTGTGGCGCGGGGGTACTCTGCCAACCCAGAAGTGCCTCGCGCGTATCTGACGCCATTCAGAAACTTCCTCTTTCCCATACCCCTACCCGAGAGGCACCCCAAAACCGAGAGACAGGAGGCCTTCCATGAGCACGTCTACACTTCCCGCGCTTGACCTGAACAAGCTGAACCAGTTCGTTGGCCGTTTTGTGACCGATCTCGGGGCAGCCGTCCACACCGGAATGGTCGTAATTGGAGAACGGCTCGGTTTGTATAAAGCATTGGCAGGCGGCCCGATGAGCTCCGCCGAACTGGCCGCGAAGACCGGGACGGACGAGCGTTATCTCCGCGAGTGGCTGGCCTCGCAAGCCGCCGGGGGCTATATAGATTACGACGAAAAGACAAACAAGTTCAGCTTGAACGCCGAACAGGCGTTTACCTTGGCCAACGAAGACAGTCCGGCCTACCTTCCCGGCGCGTTTGAGCTGGCCCTTGGCTCCCTTGCCGCGGTGCCGCGAATAGCGGACTCGTTTCGGACCGGGGCGGGGATGGGCTGGCACGAGCATGAAGATGGGGTTTACCACGGATGCGAAAAGTTCTTTCGCCCCGGCTATGCCGCCAACCTTGTCAGTTCATGGATCCCGGCGTTGCAGGGTGTGAAGGAGAAGCTTGAAGCGGGCGGGAAAGTGGCTGACGTTGGCTGTGGCAAAGGTGCATCCACGATACTCATGGCGAAGGCCTTTCCCCAATCGCGCTTCTATGGGTTCGATTATCACGACAAATCCATCGACGCGGCGAATGACTCCGCAAAGCGCGAAGGCGTCGATAACCGAGTCAAATTTGATGTTTCAAGGGCCAAGGATTTTCCGGGCAGAGACTACGATTTTGTTGCTGTATTCGACTGCCTGCACGATATGGGCGACCCGGTCGGAGCTGCGGCGCACGTGCGCGATTCGCTGGCCGACGACGGAACCTGGATGATCGTGGAACCCTTCGCCAACGACGAACTCAAGGACAACCTCAATCCGGTGGGCCGCGTTTACTACTCGTTCTCCACGCTGCTTTGCACACCCTGTTCCCGCTCTCAGGAAGTGGGCCTCTGCCTGGGAGCACAGGCGGGTGAGTCGCGCATTCGAGAAGTTGTGTCGAAGGCTGGCTTCACGCGCTTCCGCCGCGCCACCGAGACCCCCTTCAACATCGTTTACGAAGCGCGCCCGTAACTCTGCTTGCGCGACAGGCATCCAACCATTACTGGGAAGCGATGCCCTTATTCCCTTTTCATCTGTCGCAAGGAATGCCTCTGCCATTGTGTAGCCCCGGGCCGATGAACTATTCGTGATGATGATGGTCCACCGCTCGAGATCAAACGCGATCAGAACGCCACGCGTGAGCAAATCCGCGCGGATCCTGGTGCTCGCCTTACTGCTCGCGGCCCCGCTCGCACTCCGGGCTGCCTCACCTCAGTTCGAGCAGTCGCCTCTCTTCGTCGCTGGCCACGACGGCATCAACACCTATCGCATCCCATCCATCATCGCCACCTCCAACGGAACCATTCTGGTCTTCTGCGAAGGACGCCGGGATAGTTATGTCGATGGCACGCCCACCAACCTCGTCCTCAAGCGGAGTCTTGGCTCAAAGGCCGCAGATATCCGGGCGTGGGGCACAAAGGTGATTTGGCAACCGATGCAGGTCCTTCTCGCCACCAAGGCTGGAGAAGCCTACATGAACCCGGTGCCGATCATCGACAAGCGCGACGGAACCATCATCCTTCTCGTGAACTATTACCCGCAACCGTACAAGGACCTCCCAGCACACATCTGGCTGATGAAGAGCCACGATGAAGGCGCAACCTGGTCATCCCCCACTGACATTTCTTCCGGCACCGGGCTGAAGGAGCTCGGCCCTGGCATCGGCATTCAGATGCAGAACGGAAGACTCGTCGCCGCCACCTATGATGGAGTCATTTTCAGTGATGACCACGGAAGGACCTGGAAGTCGGGAGGCAAAGTAGCCGGCCATTACACCGAAACGCAGGTAGTCGAACTGGCGAATGGCACTCTCATGCTCAATATCCGCCACGGCGGTCACCGCGTGGTTGCCCTGAGCAAAGACGGCGGTGAAACCTGGGGTACGCCTTGGACCGACAAAGCGTTGATCGAACCGGGGAACTGGGAGGGCTGTCAGGCCAGTCTGATCCGCTATACCCGAAAAAGGGATGGCTCCTCGAAAGACCGCCTGCTGTTCGCCGACCCAGCTAGTCTCAAAGACCGCCTGGATACGACCGTGAGGATCAGTTACGACGAAGGCCAAACTTGGCCGGTGTCCCGGCTGATCGAGAAGGGGCGAAGCGGATACTCGAGCATGGCTGTTCTTCCCGATGGAACCATCGCCATCGTGTATGAAGGCGGGACCACCTCCAACGGCGTCGAGAATTACTTTGGCAAGATTTCTTTCGCCCGCTTCAATCTGGAGTGGCTGACCAACGGCCAGGATCAATTGAAGGGAAGACAGAACGGGCGGCAAGATCGTGCGTCAAGCCCCAATGCCAGGGAATCGACGCCAACATCCGGTGCGAAGGTTCAGTGACGGCGCGGTTGCCCAGACCCGCTCCTCCACCGCGGCTCATCGCTAACAGAATTCAACCCAGGCGTTTACGCGAGCAAACAGCACAGATCGCCGCCGCACCATTGCAATTAGGGCCCTCAATATCCACCGGCCGCATTCTGCCGCTCTGTTCTTATACTGGGAGACATGGCCAAAGCTCCGATCTGCGGATGGAAGCTCGAGAAAGCCGCGCGCAAGCTTGGCGCGCTCCGCATTGCTGGGCTGGACGAAGTTGGCCGCGGCCCGATGTTCGGCCCGGTGGTGGCCGCTGCCGTGATTCTCGCGCCCGGTTTCCGCCTCAAAGGCCTGACCGATTCGAAAATGCTGTCGGAGAAAATGCGCGAGGAATTTGATTTGGAAATTCGCGCCAGGGCCGCCGCATGGGCCATCGCCGCCGTAGATGCCGAGACCATCGATCGCATCAACATTCGCCGGGCTTCACTGCTGGCCATGCGCCTTGCCGTGGAGCAACTGGCGCAAAGCCCCGACTACCTGCTCATCGACGGCCTCGATACCATCGACTGGAACTGCCCTCAGCAGGCCGTGATTCAAGGCGACGCCACAAGCTTTTCTATCGCCGCCGCCAGCGTCCTGGCCAAGGTCTACCGCGACCGCCTGCTCGTCGAGTTGGACGCGCAGTTTCCTGGCTACGGCCTGGCGAGTCATAAAGGCTACTGCTCGCGTCAACATCTCGCGGCTCTCGCGCGCCTGGGTCCCACGCCGCTGCATCGCAAGAGCTACCAGCCTGTAGCGCAAACGCTGCTCCCCTTCGATTTGCCCGAAGACGAAACAGTTCTGGTCGAGGACTAAGGGACCGTAAGCCAGGAACGCGAGCAGTTCCTCTGTGGGCGTACAGCAGTTTTGAAAGGGCATGGCTTCAGCCGTGCCGTAAGGGTGCATTAAATCCGGGGCTTTAGCCCCTGAGGGAATTGTTCACCCACTACACCATCGGGATTCGCTAAACAGTCGGAACGTTTTGCCGTGTGGCGGCAGCGCGTGTCTTATTGCGTCGAGTCCACGCCAGCACGGGCCGCGCAAGCAGCAGTATTGTGAGCACAATCGTGATCGCCAGCGGCGTGAGCACGCCCGGCTTTAATTGCCACCAGTAGTGGATGACACCGCAGATCGCGGCCACATAAACAAGCATGTGGAGGCGGTTCCAGTTCTTGCCGCCCAGCTTGCGAATGGACCAGTTGGTGGACGTGGCGGCCAGCGGCAACAAGAGCAGCCACGCGGCCATGCCCATGGTGATGAATCGGCGCTTGGCAATGTCGGTCGCCATGGTGTTCAAATCAAAGTTTGTATAAAGTGCGATCCATGTCATCAGGTGAAGCGTCGCGTAGAAGAAGGCGAAGAGACCGAGCAGACGCCGGAATTTGATCAGCCAACTCAGTTGCGGGATGAGCTTTCTCAACGGCGAAATAGCCAGCGAGATCACGAGCAGGCGCAGCGTCGCATGGCCTGTGGCGAAAGTGATAGTAGCCGTGGGATCAGGCCCGAGATTATTGGTCACTGCACCCCACACCAACCGGGCCACAGGCCAAAGGCATGCCAGCCAGATGAGTGTCTTAAGCGCGATGAGCGTCGATCGTTTCATATTTGGTTTCGAGAGTTGATGCCGCAGCAGTTCACTGATCTCTGTGTTCCCTGTTCTCTGCCCCTGTTTACTGATCCGTGTTTCGTTTACTGATCCCTGCCCCCTGATCCCCGACCCCTGCCCTAGTAGTACTTCTTCAAATTCATCCCGTTATAAAGCGATGCGACCTGTTCGCCATATCCGTTGAACAGAATCGTATTGCGGCGCTGCTGGTAGAAGGGCAGACCGATACGACGCTCGGTTTTCTGGCTCCAGGGAACATTGTCCACGTCGGGGTTCACGTTGGAGTAGAAACCGTATGCGCTCGGCGCCTGGTCGTTCCAGGTGGTCGCGGGCTGCTTCTCAACAAAACGCACCGTCACGATGGATTTGGCCGACTTGTAGCCGTACTTCCATGGCACCACGATGCGCACCGGCGCGCCATCCTGGTTGGGCAGTGTTTCGCCGTAAAGGCCAAACGTCAGCAGGGTCAGTGGGTTCATGGCTTCATCCATGCGCAGCCCCTCAGAGTAGGGCCAGAAAATCGTGGCATCCTCCGTGGCCCACTTCTCCACGTGCTTGTCGTAGTACGAGAGGAACTGCACATATTTGGCTTTGGGCAGCGGGTCGCATTCCTTGATAAACTCCGAGAGCGAATAACCCACCCAGGGAATCACCATGCTCCACGCCTCGACGCAGCGATGGCGGTAAACGCGATCCTCCAGCGGGCGCAGCTTAAGCAGAGCGTCAATGTCGAAGGTCTTCGGTTGCTTCACCAATCCGTCGACCTTAACAGTCCATGGACGCGTGGGCAGCACTCCGGCATTCTTCGCGGGCTGATCCTTGTCCACCCCAAACTCGTAAAAGTTGTTGTAGTGGGTGATGTCCTGGTAGCTGGTCAACTCCTCGCCGGTCGTGCTCAAAGGGCTCTTCACGGTTTGCAGCCGTGTGTCGGCCCAAGCACGTGTGCGCGGTGAGAAGACGTTGGCCAGCCTCTCAGCTCCCAGGGCCGCCACGCCCGTAGCTACCGCGCCGCGCATAAAGCTGCGGCGGTTCAAATAGTCCTTCTTTGAGGTAATGTCCGAAGAAGGAATATCGGACGGTTTGCCGATGAGCATAGCGTAACCTCGCGTTGGGGAAAACTTGTTCGCAGCTATTAGACACGATTGGGCCACCGAGAGTTACAAAACACGGCGCGGCAGCCATTCAAATTGTTAATCGGAAAGGTTTCCTTTTCAGGAGGGATAGGAGAATGAGCAGCGCGCGCAGGAGCCCACGACGCGGCGAAGCTCAAGCCAAACCGGCGGTCAGCCTCGTTTTTCCGCGGCGCTATTGACCAGGGCAGGCAAACTGCCGCGCGGAAACGTAGAGGACTGGCGAACCACAAGATGAGTGGGAATACGCCACTCTTTCTTGCGGGAATCCACGTAATCCGGCTCGATTCCTGCGCGGAGTCCCTCCACGGCTGCGTGCGCAAGATCCCTGCAGGACATTTGCACCGTGGTGAGCGGAGGCAGCATGAACTGGGCGAGATGGATGTCGTCAAATCCCACCACAGAGATATCTGAAGGTACCTTGTGGGGTGTCCGGTAGAGCGCGTGAAGGACGCCGATGGCGGTCATGTCGTTGGAGCACATGATGCCCGTGGGCAGCTTATCGAGCGCCAGGATCCGTTCCATGGCGCCTATGCCGCCTTCCATGGTGTGTTGGCCTTCAACCAGGTGTTCGGCCGGAACCGTGAGACCCAGCTCAGCCATCGACTTGAGGAAAGCGTCGCGGCGTGCCACGGCGGAACGCAGGCGCAACGGACCACTGATGAAAACGATGTGCCGATGGCCTAAAGCTGCCAGGTGCTGCACCCCTTGGCGAATTCCCTCACCGTAATCAACCTTGAGCACCCGGATGTTGGGCAAGTCTGGTCCGGCATCCACGAACACCAGCGGAAACTCACGCTCCACGAGCTTCTGAACAAGCTCTTCCTCGATGCCGAAGGTCATCACCGCAACTCCATCGACATTGCGCTGCAGCATACGGCGGATCAGCGATTCCGTCCGGGCCGGTTCGTAGTTGGTGGACCCGATCAGCACTTCATAGCCTTGCTCTACGGCCAGGTTTTCAAACTCCTGAACAAGCTCGGGAAAGAAAGGGTTGGTAATCTCTGAAACGATGAGCCCCAGCATGCGGCTGCGCCCTGAGACAAGGGCACGAGCCTGGGTATTGGGCAGATAGCCCACTTCTTCAATGGCTTCCCAGACCCGCCGGGCCAACTCGGCGTTCACCGTCGGAATGTGGTTGACCGCGCGTGAAACCGTTGCGATGGACACGCCTGCGCGTCGAGCCACATCGCGAATGCTGATCGTTCCAGGCCGTCGGCCCGGCGTGTTGTTCCTAACGCCGCTCACGTACTCTGATTCTAGCGGTTTCTGCCTGTTTCTCAACTGCAGATTCGAGCGAATCTTAGGGGATCACGCTTTTTTACCACTATTTGGAGGCAACCTGCGACCCGGCTGCAGCTTGGGAAGTTGAGAATTGATGCGGAAATTGGAAAGCGTTTCCCGAATTCTGAGAGAGTGGAGATCCGCGAACCAATCGCAACTCTCTAAGTAATCCGATTTAGGGATGCGATTGGCTTCCGGCTGCGACTTCGAGACCGTGCCGCACTAATGCGAGAATCGAGCTCAGACTCTCTTCTGCCCCCCGGCGGCTTCCGGGAAGATTGATGATCAGCGTGTTGCCCTTGAGTCCGGCAATGCCCCGAGAGAGCCACGCAAAGGGATTGCGCTCCGCTCCCATGGCCCGCATGGCTTCGGCCAAACCGGGCGCTTCGCGCTCTATTACATGACGCGTCGCCTCTGGCGTATGATCACGCGGTCCAAGGCCGCTGCCGCCCACGGTAAGCACGAGGGCCGCTCCCTGATTACTCCACTGCTCCAAATGGGAGATGATCTTCTCCTCATCGTCCGGAACCAGCGCTGTCCGGACTTCCGCTTCAGGCCAGTTCTGACGAAGCAGGGAAACGACGGCCGGGCCGGCAGTATCGATTGCCTGCCCCTGGGAGCAGCGGTCGGAGACGGTAAGAATGGCAAGCAGCATGGCGTTGATTTTAGCGCCTGTTGTCCGGGCTACCTGGCTTGCCGTGAGGGCAGCACCGTGATCGTGTGCAGCCAGTCCTCTACTCGCTGCGGCCATGTCGTTACAGGCAACTCGGTGCGACGCAACCCGTAGCCATGCCCGCCTTGCGCGTAAATGTGTAGCTCGGCCGGAACTTTGGCGTTCTTGAGAGCCATGAAATAGACCACTGCATTTTCTACGTGCACCGGATCGTCCTCGGCCTGCACGATGAAGGAAGAAGGCGTATCGGCGTTTGGATGGATTTCCGGATTGGGGGCGAAATTCTGCTCAGCCAGTGCCAGATAGCCGGGATAAACAATCACTGCGAAGTCCGGACGGCAATCCAGCTTGTCTGCTTCATCAACTGGATCGTATAGGCGTGTGACATAGTGCGTGCTGAGCGCCGCAGCCAGGTGCGCGCCGGCCGAGAAGCCCAGTACACCGATTCGATTTGGATCGATGTGCCATTCTGCCGCATGCTGCCGCACCATGCCTACTGCGCGCTGTGCGTCTTGCAAGGCAGCCGATGATTTGGGATAGGGCCCCGAATCCGGCACACGGTATTTGACCAACACGCAATTGACTCCAATGGTGTTAAGCCAATCGCACACCTCCGTGCCTTCCAGATCGATAGCCAGAATCCGGTAGCCTCCACCGGGGAAGACCACTACGGCAGCTCCGGTGTTCTCGCCTTTGGGAGGGTAGAGCGTGAGAGTGGGCTTGGAGACGTTGCCAAGGCGAATGATGGGCCTGCCCGCTATCAGCGGGTCCTTCGCCGTGGTGGTGTCCACCTCGGCGGGCGAATTTGCCGGTGCTCCGGGCGCTGCATTGGGCCAGAGCGGCAATGTCAGATGGCCCGGGGCGGGTTCCCACGCAGGCTTTTGGGCCAAAGCAGTCAACGATGTTGCCGCAGCGAGGATGAAGAGTACAGATGCAATTCTATTCATGTCCGGCGTCCTCTAAAAAAAGCTTCGCCGCGATGATTGCAGCCCGGGGACGCCCGACGCAAATCGGCAAGCTTCAGCCACGGTTCAACTTCCGGTCATCGCATCCGTCGTATCCTATGCAACACTGGGCAGGGCTCGTGCGGAACCGCGCACTTGTCACTCCATTTTTTAGAGTGGATACGGAGAAGCAGATGAACAACAGCTTTCGGGACCGGCGAGACTTTCTGAAGCGGGTGGGATCGATGGGTTCGGTTGCGGTGATGGCTGGTTTGCCCCAGGGAGCTATGGCTTTTGGTGGCGGGGTGGTCAAGGAGACGGTGCTTCCCGCACAAGCCGTGGACGTGCCGCAGTACCACATCAAGTTCGCAGTGTGCGGCATGAGCCACGACCACATCTATGGCATGGTTGGGGCGATTCAGCGCGGCGGGGGCGAACTGGTTGCAGCCTGGGGCGGCGAAGAAGACAAGGTCGCGGCTTTCACGCGGCGCTTTCCCAACGTGAAGATGGTGAAGACGCAGGATGAAATCCTGAACGATCCTTCGGTGCAACTGGTGCTCAGTTCTCAGATCGCGAATGAGCGAGCTCCGCTCGGCGTGCGCGTGATGAAGAACGGAAAGGACTACTTGTCCGACAAGCCCGGCGTCACGACCCTGGAGCAACTTGCAGCGGTGCGCAAGACCATCGCTGAGACCAAAAGAATTTACGGCATTCTCTATAGCGAGCGGCTGGAGGTGAAAGCAGCTGTGTACGCCGGAGAACTGGTTCAGCAGGGCGCCATCGGCAAAGTGATTCAGACCATCAACATCGCGCCGCACCAGGTCATTCAGGGGCACGGCGATGCCGGCGGCGGAGCAGGACGCCCGGATTGGTTCTGGAACCCCGACCAATACGGAGGCATTCTCTGCGATATCGGCTCCCACCAGGTAGATCAGTTTCTCTTCTACACGGGAACGAAGCAGGCTGAAGTAGTGGAATCTCAGATTGCCAATGTGCGGCATCCGGATCATCCACGGTTTCAGGACTTCGGCGACATGGTGCTGCGCGGAGATCGCGGGCTGGGCTATGTGCGGCTCGACTGGTTCACACCCGATGGGCTAGGCACGTGGGGAGATGGGCGGCTATTCATTCTGGGCACCGACGGATATATCGAGATCCGCAAATATACTGATGTCGCGGTCAAGCACCAGGGAAACAATCTCTTCATCGTTGACAGCAAGCAGGCCAGATATATCGATTGCAACCAGATGCCGCTGCCGTTCGGTCCACAGTTTGTGGCGGACGTCGTGAACCGCACCCACGTGGCGCAAGACCAGGCTGGATGCCTGCTGGCAGCGGAACTCGTGATCAAAGCGCAGCGCGACGCTCAGGTCGTCACCCTGAAGGACTAGCAGGATTAAGACATGTGAGGTCTTTGAATGCAAACCGGCTTTATTGCGAACTAACTGGGACCGGGAAAGGACGGGCAGGCCGGCCGGATGCAGATCTTTGAGCGAACGCCGTTTGGGATGACCCGATGAGAGACGACGCCTGGCTACGCAACAAGTTTTGTCAGGCTTGCCGAAAGGTCACGCACCGGGATAAGGGCATGAGACCTGAGGGCGGGCGCGCAGACGATCTGGTGTTCTTCCAACTCGTACCGCGCGCGTTCCATTTCGACATTCTTCTTCGCCGCGAGTTTCCTGCTCATTCCGTACACCACCGAGGAGCGAGCCGCAATATACTCGCCAAGCTTGTTCTCATAGTCTCGTTGGAGATTCCCACAGATTGGGCAACTCATGTATACCTCCTCCGGTCTTCCACTAGACCTGCGGACACGTTGCACGCCGCTCCATTTTGAGGATTCCTTGCACAGTGTGTTGCCGGTCCTTGTTGACTTGAGTTCACATCCAGATAACAAAGCCGCACTTATACTTTTTCTCCTGCTTTCGTGCCTCGTAAAGTACTTCGAGTTACTATTTTGGCCGAAGCTGCTTTCGAAAGATTGCCCCACCTTCTCCCATATCCGCGAGAAGTAATGAGCAATCATTCGGTAAATTTACGCTCTTGGACGATCGACGCGGGTTTGGGGGCAACAAAGGAGCACTGCAACTTCATAACGCCACGATCGGAATTAAGAAGGAAATCCAAACTGTTGACATGACTCGGACCGTTCATTTGCTGAGAGCGGGGCGCCTGAAACTCCAATCTTCATGACGTGCATTCCAGAAACGGAGTGCTCCAGAAGAAAGTCCTGCGCAAAAGTCATCTTTGGAGCGGTGCCTTCTGGTTGTAGCGCCGAAAAGTCCACCTTGATGGCGCGTCGCATTGACCGTGCTGAGTGTTGACTGACAAGTGGCTGATGCTTCGTATCGAATTTTGTGGGTAGGCCCATTAGCAACTCCATTCATGGTTGTGGGCTTTCGCAGTTTCCCCTGGAGGTAGATGTTGAGATTCCAGGCGAATGAATGTGTTTCAAGATTCAAGGCGGGCGCACCCGTAGGGGCCCATATGCCGCCCTCGCCAAACGCAACGAGCCAAGCAGCATCGTTTGTTGTTGTTTCGAGCCTCAGGCATCGATCTTGAGAAGGCTCACGCTGGTTAAGAACCGGTCGTGTTGTAATTCAGATTCGCTGTAGAGCGAAACCGAAGAAGGAGGAGGAATCGTGCCTATTCTCAGGAATTACGCCTAATCGGGGCGCGTGTCAAGCACTTTCTGGCCAATATCCGGCTCACGATGCCCCCGCAGAATTGTTTCGATTTTGAACAATATTCACGCTGGGTAATGCAGCCTGATGGCAAAGAGCGCGGCCAGCCACACGCGACTTGACTAAGCCTCTTCCCTTTCTGCGGGTTTCGCCGTTCGCTCTCTAACGGGAATCCCTGTGATCAATACGACGCTGATAAGAACGAACATGGTCCCAAGAATCGTTCTCAAACCAAGCGTCTCGCCTCCCAGAAAAAATCCGACCAGCACCGCGACAACCGGATTGACGTAGGCATATGTCCCGACCTTGGTTGGTGATTCATGATGGATGAGCCACACATACGCCGTAAAACCTACGATCGAGCCCGCAACTATCAGATAGATCAGCGAGAACCAAGCCGCAGACGAAACACCCCCCGGTCGAAACTCGCGTGTTTCTCCCAGAGCGCCCGCGACAACTGTCAGCAATATTCCTCCAGCGAGCATCTGGGCCCCCGAGCTCATCACTTTCGACGCCGGTAGCGGGAGCTTGCGCGAAAGTACTGAGGCAATCGACCAGCTCATGGACGCAAAAATCAGCGCCAGGGCGCCGGCCGGTTCGATCGGCGCTCCTCCAAGGTTCAACGAGCGGCTCATCAGTACCGCAACGCCCCCCATCCCAATTAAGAGCGCCAACGCAAGCCGAACAGTCATCCTCTGGGTTCTTAGGAAAACGATTTCTGAAAGGGCCATGAACACTGGAATGGTCGCCAACATGACTGCGGCAATTCCGGATGGCACGCGCTGTTCAGCCCAGAACAACAGTCCGTAGTCGAAGACAAAAATCAGCAGAGCCATGATGAATGCCGACATCCATTGGCGCCTGCCCGGGGAGCGCTCGCCATGTGCAATCATCCAGCCATACAAGACAAGGCCCGCAACCAGGAATCGCATCGCCGCAAAAAGAAACGGCGGAACTTCGTGCACGCCGATGCGAATCGCCAGAAACGTCGATCCCCAGACGAAATAAATAATCGCGAACGCGAGAAGCGTCTTCCATGCGGGGCGATGGTCAGCAGCTTCCAAAGAGGACTCCTGCCAGCACTCTACCAGCGTCGAAGCCTGTTCCTGCGCGCCAGCAAGGCTGCGGTTTACCCCAAAATCGGTACGCGCGCGGTTGAACTCCAAGACAGATTTCGGTTGTAATCCAAGAGCTAAAGCCAGACTGTACTCGGTACAGGCAATTTCCTTTCACCGTCGATCGGCATCAATTCGCCGCAACTGCATGAACCTCGCTGTGATTGCAAGAGATTAGGATCTTCATGTCTAATCGATGCCTTGCGGACGCAATTCAGGGAAATGATCACCAAGTCGTTCTAGGAGGATATCGGAATGGAGCGTTTCAACGCGTTGCGCCGGGATTTTATTCGCACCGGAGGCATGGGAGTCGTGGCTGCCGCGATGCCTATTGCTTCATCCGCGGCCTTGGCTCAGCAGGGCGCCAGCATTGCCCCAGAAGCCTCGCTCGGAATCTTTGATGTGCGTAAGTATGGCGCCAAGGGAGACGGCAAGACCCTGGACACCGATGCCATCAATCGCTCCATTGAAGCGGCAGCCGCTGCCGGCGGTGGCGTCGTTCTATTTCCAGCTGGAACTTATCTCTGCTTTTCAATCCACTTGAAGAACCAGGTCCACATCGTTCTGGACCAGGGCAGCACCATCCTGGCGGCCGATTCGCCTCTGCCAGGCCAACAGACCGGCTACAACGGCGGCGTTTATGATACTGCTGAGCCAAATACAGAGTGGGATGCGTTTCAGGACTACGGCCATAATCATTGGCACAATTCCCTGCTATGGGGCGAAGGTATCCACGACTTCAGCATCACTGGACCAGGACTCATCTGGGGCAAAGGTCTTTCAAATGGCAGAGGACGAAGAGGAGATGGCGCGCCGTTCGTTGCTGAGCAAGCCGGCGTGGGGAACAAGGTCATTGCGCTCAAGAATTGTCACAACGTACTCTTGCGTGATTTTTCGATTCTCAAAGCTGGTCATTTTGGTCTGCTTCTTACCGGCGTCGACAACTTGACGATCGACAACCTCAAGATCGACACCGATCGCGATGGCATCGATATCGACTGCTGTCAGAATGTCCGTGTGTCTAACTGCACCGTCAACTCACCTTGGGATGACGGCATCTGTCCGAAATCGAGTTTTGCTCTCGGCTATGCACGGCCAACCAGAAACCTCACCATCACAAATTGCTGGGTGACTGGCTATTACGAACTCGGCTCTGTGCTGGACGGCACTTTCAAGAAATTCGCACCCGACTTTCATGTTCCACGGACCGGCCGGATCAAGTGTGGCACGGAATCGAACGGCGGCTTCATCAACGTGACGATCTCCAATTGTGTCTTCGAAGGTTGTCAGGGGTACGCGCTCGAATCGGTCGACGGGGCGTTGCTTGAAGACTTTGCCATCACCAATACCACCATGCGCGACCTCTCCTCGCCACCACTCTTCATGCGTCTCGGCGCCCGACTGCGCGGTCCCAAAGAAAGTACGAAGGTGGGAACTTTGAAGCGCATAGTCATTAGCAATCTCGCCTGCTTCAACGCGCCGCAAAGACAAAGTTCCATACTGACTGGTATTCCGGGTTACTTCATCGAAGACATCAAGCTTTCCAACATTTACATCGAGACCGCGGGCGGGGCGACAGCCGAAGATGCGAAGGTGCAGCCGCCTGAGCTTGAGAACGGCTATCCGGACCCGGGCAGATTTGGCCCTATGCCGGCCACCGGCTTTTTCTTGCGTCACGTGCGTAACGTGGAGATGAGCCACGTGGAGATTGCGAACACTGCCCCAGACGCACGGCCAGCATTCTATCTGAACGATGTCACCCGCGCTGATTTCTTCGCTATCTCGGCGCCACGCGGAGCCGAGGGTGCATTCGCATTACACGACGTTAAAGACTTGCGCATCGGCTGGAGCAGGGCCGCGGCAGATACAAACCTTAGCACCATCGACGACAAGGTGCTGTAAGCACCATATGGTCTAAGTCTGAAACACAATCTTACGAATCAATCTGAGACCGGCGCATTACTCAACGAATCGGGGTATCAGCCCTTAATAAGAGGATGAGGAGCTAAGACACGATGAATTCTCGAATGAAGATCGCGGTCTTTGCATTATTGTTATCCATTTGGCCTGGCGCAGCGTGGGCACAGCAGGACTACTTCAGCAATTGGCCGGCGGGAAGGTCTCCACAAGAAGTTGGGAAAAAACTCGCGGAACACTTCATCACCAGTCCTCACCAGCATTCGACGATCTTTTATGGAGAGGTTGGCACCTGGTATGGGGCGCTGACTTTCGCAAAACTGACTTCAGATTCGGATTTAAGAGACAGGCTCATCAAGCGCTTCGATCCATTGCTTCCGGGCGGGTCCGAGACCAGTCTGATCGGCACACGCAGACATGTGGATGACGAAATATTCGGTGTCGTTCCCCTGGAAATTGGCATCCAGACAAAGGACAAAAAATACTTAGACTACGGAAAGCAGTTTGCTGACCGTCAATGGGAGAACCCACAGCCGGACGGCCTGTCGTCGGAAACCCGTTATTGGATCGATGACATGTATATGCTGACTATTCTTCAGCTAGAAGCTTATCGGGCGACAGGAAACAAATCCTACCTGGATCGGGACGCGCAGGAGATGGTCTCTTATCTGGATAAGCTCCAACAGCCGAACGGGCTTTTCTACCATGCTCCCGACGTGCCGTTTTTCTGGGGGCGGGGAGATGGTTGGGTTGCTGCCGGAATGGCGGAGATGCTGCGTGATCTTCCGGCCGATCATCCGCAGCGGGCTCGCATCATGCGCGGCTACAAGACGATGATGGCTGCCCTGCTCAGCTACCAGGGAAAGGATGGTATGTGGCGGCAACTGATCGATCACGACGAAGCGTGGCCGGAGAGTTCCGGATCCGCGATGTTCACCTTTGCCTTGATTACCGGAGTGAAGAACGGCTGGCTCGATCCTTCCATCTATGGGCCCGCCGCCAGAAAAGCGTGGATCGCGGTTACCGGATACATCGACCAGAACAGCGATGTGACAAGCGTTTGTGAAGGTACCTCGAAGAAGGACGATCTGGAGTATTACCTTGAGCGCATGCGGAGAACCGGCGATTATCACGGGCAGGCCCCCATCCTATGGGCGGCTACGGCGTTGTTGCGGTAGTTGGAGGTTACCCCGATCTTGTATCGCAGTACTGCCTTCGTTTAATTGGGTTGAGAAGAGCGCTCAGGTTGCTGGACCAAAAACAGGGACCGCGAATACAGTACTGATATGGCGGACCCAGCCAAGACGATCAAAGTGCTGATCGTGGATGACCACCCTGTGGTCCGGCTCGGATTGCGGACCATGCTCGAGAGCGAGGAGAACATCTCGGTGACGGGCATGGCGGGCTCCGCGAAAGAAGCCATGGCGGAGGTCCAGAAACTCCGGCCGGATGTTGTCCTCATGGATCTGCGTATGCCTGAGATGGAAGGTGCCGCGGCGATCACCGAACTGCGCCGCATTCATTCGAACCTACGCATTCTGGTGCTGACCAATTACGAAGAAGACGAGTACATACTCCGGGCGCTGCAGGCAGGGGCGATGGGATACTTGCTCAAGAATACCCCGCAGGAAGAGATTGTTCACGCCGTGGAGATGGTGAACGAGAACCAGCGCTGTGTGCCGCCAAACATCGCCGCCCGCCTGATGGAGACAATTGCCCGCGAGGAACTGACCCAGCGCGAACTCGAGGTGCTGAAACTCGTAGCGAGCGGGCTGACTAACAAGGGGATCGCTGAGCGCCTCTTCATCAGTTCAAAAACGGCCCGAAATCACGTTGCCAGTTGCCTGGCCAAGCTCAGCGTTAATGACCGGACTGAGGCGGTTACAACGGCGGTCCGCCGAGGGCTTATCCGATTGTCGGAGTAGATGGGCGCCTGCGGCGATCCCCATATTGGCGCGATCGACCGATCGTGCCAAACAATAATGCGTGAGTGTTAGCTAGGATTCGATGGGATTTCTTTGAACCCGCGCTTTAGCATCGTTAGAAATCGATCTCGAAACCTTGTGTTCTGCAGCTTGGCCCTCACGCGTACATGTGTCCCCTGCCCCGGAGTGCTTTTTATATGCAATGTGCTGCCCACGCTGAAGGCGCGCTTTTGCATCCCGAGGATTCCAAATCCTGCGGTCTCTTGCAAAAATTCGAATCCGCTTCCGTTGTCTTCCACGGCAAGCTCCACACTATCGTCCGTGTAACTCAACGTGATCTTCAAGACGGTCGGATCCCCGTGGCTCAAGGCATTGGCAATCGCTTCCCGGCCGATGTGCAACAGAGCATCGGCAAGCCGCAGATCAAGAGGGATAGGGCTACCACGCAGTTCCGCAGTTGTCTTTATCTTGTTCCCGGCAGTCTTACGTGTCGTTTCAGCCAGTTCTCTCAGCAGGTTGTTCTGTATCGTTGGCGAAACCGACCCGAGCACAGCAAGAGTTCTGCTGGCTTCCTCATGGCAACTGCGAACCAGTTGATAGGCAACGCTGAGTTGGTCGGCAATCGTGCGCGAGTCAATGTGGTCGCCACGCACTATGCTTCGCCTGATGCCTTGAATTTGGTACCCGACTCCGGCAAAGCCTTGCGCCATGGTGTCGTGAATTTCATGAGCCAGCCGTTCTCGCTCGCGGTTAATCTTATTTGTTTCCCAGTTTTTGAAACGAAAGTAGGCAAGCTGGATCAGCAGGGAAAGAGCTAAAACACAGATGAATAACATTCCCACATGCCACGGCGTCCACCACGGCGGGCCGTTGACGATGATCGGATGTTGCACCAGGGCGGCATGCTTAGCCAGTTCGTCATAATCGTTCCATGAAGAAGGCTCTATGCTGATATTGCGCCACGTTGCATTGGCATTTAATGTTCGCAATCCGAAACGACCGCTCTTGACGCAAAAGTGCTCTTCGAATGCAATCCATGCCGTTTGATTCGTCTTCAGGTTTGTTACCGACGCCGCGATATTGCATCCATAGGCTGTGACTCGCAGTCGATACGAGTTGAAAGGATGTATGCCCCCTGGCATTGTTACGGGAAGCACTTCTATCCATGCATAGTCAGCGCGCCCCATGACAAGGGTCCCGTCCAGGCTTCGAAGACCAACGAAGTAGCCGTTGTATGAATCGACTCCTTCTGTTTCATCATTGGTCCGGATAACAACGCCCATATCTGCGGCGGGACCGTTGAACTGGATATCGGTGTTGACCGTGTAGTTGCTCCAGTGTCTTGAACCAGCAAGAAGCTTGGCGCCTCTCTCGTAGGAATCGGATCTCACAGCTCCGTCGCTAATCTCCCAGCTGCCGCCAAAGCGTGTCCATTCATTGATGCTGTCGGCCTGCAATCGATATGTATGCGCGGGAACAATGCTCTCAACCCGCTGCCTTTGCAGCCATGCCCATGCCGCTGAGACCAAGCCCACCAAAGCGAGTCCGATCAACAACAGTCGTGTCGGCGTTACACGGGGCAAATTCAAGGTTCTACTCCCCACACAATTCAAACGTCTGGTACCTATGTAAGCCCCTGCTTCTTCTCGTGCAGTGACGGCTCTTGGTGGCGCCAGCACTCCATTAATTCGACGCGATCGATTCCATGTATCGGGCAACCAATTGCATGGTGCTGTCATCCTCACCCCTAGCTCAGGGGGCGTCCATTGCGACCGACCAAGCGGCCTACCGTTGTCCCGTCTTCAGAGGATCGTTTCCACGACCATACTAGCTCGACGCGTTGCGTCCCCGGTGGTAGGTCAATTGACCCATCCGAATTAAGGTCTCTCGGCCTATTGTGTGTCTTGAATAGCTCAAGCTAGCATTTCGACGTCGAATCGCAGCGTAGAAAGCCGCATTGTAAATGTTTACAGCAATTTGAAAGGCGGTCAAACGTAAGACAAAAAAACGTAAGACAAACGAGTGATCGTTCATTTTCAGGAGGTGTCACATGAAGCAACGGTTCTGGCAAGGGAAATCGTGGCAGAGTCTTCTCAGCGGACACATGAGAAGAGTCGCCTTCGCGGTGTCGCTCGCCATCGTGATCGTTTCGAGCTCATCTCTCGGTTACGCACAGGTCACCACAAGTCAGGTCAACGGCACCGTGACAGACTCAACCGGCGCGATCGTGATTGGTGCAAGCGTCGCGATAACGAACACCGCAACCGGTATTGCCTATCGTGCGGTGACGGACAGTCTGGGCGCGTACCACATTACCAATCTGCCACCGGGCAGCTACACGATGGAGGTGTCTAAAACCGGATTTGCGACGCAGCACATTCAGCCGTTTACTTTGATTGTCGGTCAACTGTTTCAGCAAAATATCGCTTTGGCCGTCGGCCAGGCCGAACAGACCGTCTCAGTTAGCGCGGCAGCCCTGCTTCTGGATACAGAAGCCTCCCACGATGAGCAACTCATCGAGAGTCGACAAATCAACGATATGCCTCTGAATGGCCGCGACTATCTGCAATTGGCGCAGCTTTCCGCCGGCGTCGTGCCGGTCGCAGGTGTTTCGGGCATCTCATCCCCTGCTTCCTCATGGAGTGCCGCCGGAACGGTGGCCATCGACGTGAGCGGCTTGAGGGAGGACGATAACAGTTACCTTTACGATGGCATCGAAACCCGCAATGCCTGGTACGGTGCCGCAGGCATACTTCCCGACCCTGATATGGTGCAGGAGTTCCTCGTCATGAATTCCGGCGCGCCATCTCAGTTTGGATCTGGCGGGGCATTTGTCAATGTGGTTACAAAATCTGGCACAAATCAGTTCCATGGAACTGCCTACGAGTTCCTCCGCAACAACGACTTCGACGCCCGCAACTATTTCGATGTAGGCGCCGCGCCTGCCTTTCACCAGAACCAGTTTGGAGCAAGCGTCGGAGGACCGATAAAGAGGAACAAGATGTTCTTCTTCGGCAACTATGAAGGCTTTCGTCAGATCCAGCCGAACGACCTCTATAACCTGGTTCCGAATGCCAGCCAGATTGCGGGCGACTTCAGTGCTGACCCGCAGCAACTCTACAATCCTTATGTGCTCGATCCAAGTACCCCGACCGGCTACGCAATACTGCCGGGCAATCAGGTCCCGAGTTCACTCTTCAGCACGATTGGGCAGAAGATATTGGCCTTGTATCCGGCGCCCAACGGTTCCTACAACAACGGCACCGCCAACTACTTCAACGTCGCGTCCACGGTGGACAATTGGAATCAGTTCAGCGGCCGATTCGATTACTCGATTTCAGCCAGGGACAACGCCTTTGTTCGCTACACGGGCAACTATCAAACTGTGACGACTCCTGGCATGACCCTTGCTAATGAGCAAATCTATCCATCGAGCCCCAAGAATCTGGCGGTCGGATGGACTCACATCTTCTCCCCTCGTCTCATTAACAACGTGCGCTATGGCTGGAGTCACACTGCGGTCGGACTGCAGCGTGGCGATGGATACGATCCTGCCGATGCCAACCCCCTCGGCCTGGTCGGTGAGGATGACCAGCCCGGATCCGACGGCCCTCCCAGTATCGGTGTATCTGGATATGGCAATCCCGGCTCTACAAACGCGACCGACCTGGTCAGAGAAGGTTTGAATATGTGGACCGAGTCGTTGATGTTCCAGAAAGGTCGGCATCAACTGACGGGCGGCGTCGACATCCGCTACGAGCCGATGTATCTCTATGAGGACTGGTCGGCTACCTCCATCGGCTTTAACGGCGTCTATAGCGGGGATCCGGTGGCCGATCTGTTGATGGGCGTCCCGAATACAACGAGGACCGCGCTCGGCGATCCCACTATGAACCTGAGCATGTGGTATCAGTCCTATTTCGTCCAGGACAACTTCAAGGTCAATCGCAAACTCGCCCTGAATTACGGATTGCGCTGGGAGCATCGTTCACCGCCCGTCGAGGCCCACAATCGCGTTGGCAGTTTCGACATTGCCACCGGCCAGGACCTCACGTATCCCGACACCAGCGTCCTTGGGCTGGGCAGAAACATGGTCAAGCCGGTCTATACGAACTTCGCTCCGCGGTTTGGCTTCAACTGGGTCCCCTCTGAGAGGATCAATACCGATGTCAAGGGCGGTTTCGGGATGTACTACCTGCAGCCGAATATCAACCAGTATGAAGTGGAAGTGGATACCACCAAGCTCTATGAGGTGGACAGCTTCAACAACCCTGCTGTTGGCGCGTCTCTGGCCTTCAATCTGGATGGCACGCACGGTCTTCCTGGAATGTTCCAACCCGCGATGACCAACGGCAACTTCACCGGAGGTGGCCCAACAGTCTCCTTCATCCAGCCGAACGCCCCGACGCCTTATGCTTATGAGTGGGACCTGACCATCGATCACACCATCAAGAACTGGCTCTTCGAAGTTGCTTACGTCGGAACCTCCGAGCGCCATTACGAAGAGCGAAACGAAATCGATCCGCTCAACACAAACGGAGTTGCGTCCCTCTATGCCACGTGCGGTACACCCACGAGCCCGGTGGGGTGTTACAGCGGGGTACAGGAGAATCAATTGACGGGGACCTCGAACTATCATGCCCTGGTTGGGCGCGTCGAGAAGCGATTCAGTTCGGGTTTCTCGGTGATGGCAAACTACACATGGTCCAAATGCCTGGGCACGCCTTACCAGGATGAGTTTGCCTGGCACGTCAACATGCACCTCGACTACAGCCACTGCACCACGGACATCAACGATATCTTCAACGCGAATGGGATCTATGAGCTGCCGTTTGGGAGCGGCAAGACATTCCTGAACAAGGGTGGGCTCACAGATGCGCTCGTCGGAGGCTGGAAATTTGCCGGTATCGCTGCGCTGCGTACAGGCCCCTGGACAACCTTAGGAAGCCAGCAAAACATCGGATTCTTTGACGGCGGATTGCCCGATGTCACAGGTCCAATCAATAATCACTCCCTGCATGGAGGCTTGGGAAGGCACGGTAGGCTTGGACCCTATTTCAATATCCAGAATGTCGTAAACCTGAGTGCTGTGGGAGTTCAAGGCGATTCTGGAACGCACACGGTTCAGAATCCGGGGTACCAGGATTATGACCTGTCGGGTTACAAAGGATGGAAGTTCGGCGAGCAGAGGGACCTGACGTTCCGTGCAGACTTCTTCAATGCTTTCAATCGCGTCAATTTTCAAGGCGTGAGCACTTATGATCTTGCCAGCAATTTCGGCATGGTTTCAAGCGCTTACGCGGCGCGTGAAATTCAACTCAGCCTGCGATTCGCTTTCTAATCGCATAACCTTCTGTGTATGACACTAACCGGGAAACTTTCTCTCATTGCTGTTCTTGCCGCTGTCAGCCTGCCTGGCTGGCTGACAGCGGCATCAGCGGCACAGGAGCAACGCGGCGAACTCGCGCCCCGGGTTCAATCAACCAATAGGAAGTGCCCGCCAGCGGTTGATTTGGAAGCTGTGCTAGGCAAGGCCAGCGACTTGATGGTTCAAACTCGCTACCAGGATAGCGCCGCGATTCTGCAACCACTTTCCGGCATGGATTGCGACGCTCGGGTCAGTCTTTTGCTCGCAGCGGCTTTCGAAGGGGAAGGCGCTGTGCCCAAAGCGACAGAATTGTTGCTGAGAGCTCATTCAGTATGGCCATCCAACAACAGCATCGCGGCCTCGCTGGCTCGTGAATACCTGGCTGGCGGGCAGAAGGACAAAGCTGCAAAGGCACTGGACCATTTTCACGCAACTGCGAAGACGCCGCAACAGGAAATGGAAATGGCCGTTGTGGTGTATCTTGCAGCACACCAGCTTGTGGCCGCACAGACGGTCGCCACAGCCGACTACAAGTCATATCCATCCGTGCACACCCTGCTGCTGCTCGCAAACGCTTTGCAATTGCAGGGAAGATATCCGGAAGTCAACCGCCTTCTTGGAAGCGAGCGAGGCATTTATGGGAACTCGCCGGAATTTCTAATCACCTTAGCCGAAAGCGAATTTGACGCATCTATGTACCCCGCTGCTCGCGATGATCTCGAGCGTGCCATTTCTCTTGATGCACGGTCATATCAGGCGCACTACCTTCTCGGGAATGTTCTTGCGAGACAAAACGATGCAGATCGCGCTATCGCCGAGTATCGCATGGCAATCGATCTGGCCCCCGATCAGCCGCGAACCTACTTTCAACTTGCACTCATATTGCGGTCAAAACAGGATGAGTCCGGCGAGGAGCAAGTGCTCAATCAAGCCTTGGCGGCCGACGACCACTATGCACCGGCACAGTGCGAATTGGGAAGAATACTGCTTGAAGCACATCGCCCGGCAGACGCGGTGAGTCACCTCAGTGCGGCGATCCAATACAATCCACGTTCTGAAGAAGCATACTTTCTGCTCGCCAAAGCTTATGCCGGGCTGGGAGAAAAGGACAAGAGCGATGAAATGGTGAGGCAGCTTGTAACGGTCAGGAAAGAAAACCGGCCAAGCGCGGCGAATAAAACAGCAGATCCTGCTGCTGCCAGCCGAGCGAATGACGAGTGAGGCAGGGACGCGTTTTGCCAATGGAGTTGCAGCGAGATCATGATGAGTGGATTTGAGAAATCGAACGTCCACCGAGCGACGGTAAATGACGTTGCCAGACTGGCAGGCGTTTCGGCGGCAACGGTATCGCGCGTGATCAATGGTGCTGACAACGTATCCAGTGACAGAAGGGCGAAGGTTTTAGATGCTGTTTCGCAATTGCAGTATTGTCCCAATGTTTACGCGGCCGAACTAGGTCGAGCGAATCGCAATATTCCAAGGCAACGCAGTGTTCATGCGCCTTCTTCGGGCCGGCACAAGAGTTAGCGACAGTTCTAACCTGCTATGGGACACTTTCTGCCGCATACTCCGCGTATGCAGTCCTTACTCATGCACGGCGGCGCGCACAGAGACCAGATGATTCTCTATCAACGAGAATGCTGCAGAATTATGCCGGCTAAGAAAAAGTAAGAGTTCTTATCGTTTCCATTCAACTCCGAACAACAAACAAGGGAGCAGAGATCCCTCCTCTACTCCCTTGTAAAAGTAAGTTAATGCTGCTATGAACAACCTGAGGTTGAGCCGCAGCTCATGCAGCGATAGCAACTCCCGTTGCGGACCATGATGGCGCCACATGTGCCGCAGCTTGGCGCATCGCCCATGTCATACATTTCGCGCATGGCATCGGCCGTGTGGTAAATCCCGCGGTCTTGCATGGCCGGTCCGTGCGTCGGGCTGGCTGCCGCGGTGCCAGAAGCCTGAATCTCCGGAGCGATGCCACCGCCGGGCGCCGATGTGCTGCCCATTCCCTGCCCTGCCAGTCTTCGTGCGACTTCTTCGGCAAGTCTGGATAATTGACTTGCGGAGATGCTGCCTTCTTCCTCCGGTTCCGGCTCTGGGATCAGCGTGGGTGAAGCAGGTAACTGCGCCGCCTGTGGCGCCAGTCCCGCGAACAGCATCAACTGCGTGCCGGAGAGGAAGCGCAGATTGAGCCAGCGGAAGATGTAATCCATGAGGCTCTTTGCATAGCCGATCTGCTCATTGCCGGTCCAGCCAGACGGCTCAAAACGGGTGTGCGCAAATTTCTCGCACAGCACCCTGAGCGGCACACCATGCTGCAGAGCCAGCGAGATTGAGGTTGCGAATGCATCCATCAAGCCGGAGACAGTCGAACCCTCCTTGGCCATCTTGATGAAGATTTCACCCGGCTGCCCTGTGGGATAGAGACCCACGGTGATGTAGCCCTCGTGTCCCGCGATGGAGAACTTGTGCGTGATCGAGGCGCGTTCCTCGGGCAGGCGATGGCGCACTGCGCGTGGAGGCGCATTCAGATCCTGTACCGTCTCCTGCTCGAAGAGTGAGGCTGGCTTCTGCAGGGGTGCAGCCATGGCCTTGGCCATTTCATCGAGTACCTTCTGGAACGCGGCGGCGGCCGTGATCACTTGCTTCGCCGTCACTTCGAGCTTTTCGCCAATCTTCGTTTCCAGGGTTTTTACGTCCGCATCCGACGCAGCGTGGCCGGCCGCCAGCTGTGCCAATATGCGGGTTCCTGCAGCATCCAGCGCCGAGGGTTCGCGTTTTGCATCCATGCTGGTATTGAGCGGCTGCGTACCCTTGGAGCCGTCACGATAAATGGCCACCGCCTTGATGCCCTGACGCCAGCTTTCGGCGTAGGCCTCGGCCACATCTTCCACAGTCGCTTCGTGAGGCAGATTCACCGTCTTTGAGATGGCTCCGGACAAGAACGGTTGCGCAGCCGACATCATCTTGATATGGCCCATGTACTGAATGGAGCGGGTTCCCTTGGCGGGCTTGAAGCTGCAATCGAACACGGCAAGATGCTCCGGCTTGATGCCCGGCGCACCTTCGATGGTGCCGGTCGCGTCAATGTAGCTCACAATCGCATTCACCTGGTCGTTGTTGTAACCCAGCTTGAAAAGGGCCGCTGGTACGGTGTTGTTGACGATCTTGATCATCCCGCCGCCAACCAGCTTCTTGTATTTGACCAGCGCAAGGTCAGGCTCGATGCCGGTGGTGTCGCAATCCATCATGAAGCCGATGGTGCCTGTGGGCGCAAGCACCGTGGTCTGCGAGTTGCGATAGCCATAGCGCTCGCCATAGATGAGCGCCATGTCCCAGCATTCGCGGCTGGCATCAATGAGCGCGTCAAGCTGCGGCACATTGAAAGGCTCGCCGCTCACGCGCGACTTGCCGATGTTGTTTACTTCAGCGCGGTGCATGCGGATCACGTCAAGGAAAGGCTCGCGATTCACATAAAAGCCGGGGCAAGCACCACCTTGCCGCTCAACGCCCGCAGTCAGCGGAGTAGCCGATGCGATCTGCGGGCATTGAGCCGCCACAACGGCTGATTGCAGATACGCCTGGCCGCACATAATCGCCGTGAGAACGCCGGCCATATCGCGACCGGCTGTCGAATCGTAGGGCAGACCCATCGCCATCAAAAGCGCGCCCAGGTTGGCATAGCCCAGGCCCAGCGGACGATAGTCATGCGAGTTCTTCGCGATGGCCTCCGTTGGATAGCCGGAGTTATCTACAAGAATCTCCATAGCCGTAATGATCACGGAAATCGCATGCCGATAGGCCGGAATGTCGAAGGTGCCTGTCGGAGTTACAAACTTCATCAAGTTGAAGCTGGCCAGGTTGCAGGCTGAGTTGTCGAGGAACATGTACTCCGAACAAGGATTGGAGGCATTGATGCGCGCCGTGTTCTTGCTCGTGTGCCACCGATTGATGGTGGTGTCGAACTGCAGGCCGGGATCGCCGCACAGCCATGTGGCTTCGGCGATTTTGCGCATGATCTCGCGTGCCTTGTAGGTCTTTACCGGCTCATGGCCTTTGACCGAGTAGGTTGTGTAGTCGCCATCGCTCTCGTAGGCGCGCATGAACTCGTCGCTGACACGCACCGAGTTGTTGGCATTCTGGAAGAAGATCGACGAATACGCTTCCGAATCAGGACCCGAGCCATCGTACCCCGCCTTGATCAGCGTGAATGCCTTGGCCTCTTCCTTGGCTTTGCAGTCGATAAACTCCATGATGTCGGGATGGTCGGCGTTCAGGATAACCATCTTGGCAGCGCGGCGTGTCTTGCCGCCGGACTTGATAACCCCGGCAAAGGCGTCGAACCCGCGCATGAAGCTCAAGGGACCGGAAGCCTGTCCACCGCCCGAAAGCGTCTCCTGTGAGCCGCGGATCGACGACAGATTTGTGCCCGTTCCCGATCCCCACTTGAACAGCATCCCCTCGGTCTTGGCCAAAGTCAGAATGGAGTCCAGCGAATCCTCGACCGAATTGATAAAGCAGGCCGAGCACTGCGGATTCCGGTAGCCGGTCGCGGCAAAGCGGACGCCGCCCGTCGCTGGATCCCAGTGCCAGTTCTGGCCGTCGGAGTTTGGCTCCAGCCGGTCGCAACCCACGTTGAACCACACCGGCGAGTTAAAGGCCACCTTCTGCGTCAGCAGCATATGCGCCAGTTCGTCATGAAAAGCGGCCGCGTCCTGCTCCGATGCGAAGTAGCCGCCCCTGATGCCCCAGTCGCGGATGGTCTCTGTGACGCGTCCCACCAGTTGCCGCACGCCGGTTTCCCGCTCCGGCGTATCCATCTGCCCGTGCAGGTATTTTGAAGCCACAATGTTGGTGGCCGTCATCGACCAGTCGAGCGGCACCTCCACGTCCTTCTGCTCAAAGATCGTGTTGCCCTTGCTGTCGGTAATCAGCGCCGTGCGCCGTTCCCACTGCACCTCGTCGTACGGAGAGACGGCTTCGTTGGAAAAGCGCCGGGTAATCGTCAGTCCACTCTGGCTGTAAGGCGCCTGGAGGGAAGCGGCAGAGGTTTGAAGGTTGGCCTCGTTCATTTTGATCCTTTCAATCGGAAAATCTGTAGTGCCATGCCTTTTCCAGCGCAGTTCTGCCTGGATTCAAGCGGGTGAAGTCTTTGAAAGCAGACGGGAAACGGGAGTTTGCAAGACACCACGATTATTTGGTCGTTCAACGGTCTGCCGGTGGGTTTTTCCGCCGGGTTACATTACAGTCCGTTTACAGCCGCAGTTGAAAAAATACCGCTGTCTGTGGTGCATGTCAACCGCAAACCACAACATCTTGTATTTTGCTCACATTTGCGGGCACTGGCTTCCAAATTCGGCCACTCGGCCTGTGGAAAGCTCAAACGGCCTTACCGGACGCGGGTTTTAGGGCCTCGCATTGCCCCAAATCCGGTGCAAACGCGTTGCCTCACCGCCAAGCGTCCCACCTTCTATGAGACTATTCCCCAGTTGGGGCGCCAGCAAGCCCTCTGAAACGGTGCAAAAGACCGTCCGAGCTGTGCGAATTGTGGAGAATTGGGACGTTAATCCGGTTGGGCGGCAACGGTCGGAATGCTCACGGTCCTGATAGGCTGATTTCGTGCCCGATACCGCAAAGCTATTGAACTGGAAGCCGGTTTCGCTTCCCCAGCCGATCATATTGGGCGGCCGCTATGTCACCCTTGAGCCGCTGGAAGCATCCCGACACAGTAAAGCGCTGTTTGAGGCGGTCAAGGGCCACGACGAACTCTGGACATGGCTCGCCGCTGGCCCTGAGACCAGCGCGGCCGCAATGATGGACCACCTGGAACGTTGGCAAGAGGGCGAACGCGCAATGTTGTTCGCGATTGTTCCAACAAGAACGGGATTGGCCGCAGGCCACGCCAGCTACATGCGCATCAATCCGACACACGGCGTGATCGAGGTAGGCAACGTGCTTTTTTCGCCCGCTCTGCAGCGAACACGAGCCGCGACGGAGGCGATGTACCTGATGGCTCGCCATGCCTTCGAAGACCTGGGCTACCGCCGTTACGAGTGGAAGTGCAACGCGCAGAATGATCCCAGCCGGCGCGCAGCACAGCGCCTGGGCTTCACCTTCGAAGGCATCTTCCGTCAGCACATGGTTGCTAAAGATCGCAACCGCGACACGGCTTGGTTCTCGATGCTCGACCACGAGTGGCCTGCCCGCAAGCAAGCCTTCGAGACGTGGCTGAACCCTGCCAACTTCGACAAACGCGGGAATCAACTGCGAAGCCTGGTGGAGATCGCAGCCGCGAAGGCCTGATTACGAAGTTTCGCGCTCAAGCCAACACGGCGGCATCTCACAATCTTGCGAGAGGCCGCCGTGCTTAGGGTTTTCCGCCAGTCAGGTATTGCCGAATGGAGACGGTCTCGTCTCTAGAAAACGTCGCCCGGTTTCAGGCGACGTTTTCTTCGATTTGCCAGACCGCAATCAGTCCCTTGCCTTGGTGTCAATCCTCATTCCGTAGAACGATTTGTGCACGAAGAAAACCGACACCACGAAGAACGCGACTGCCAGCACGTGGGTCAGCATCGGGTTGTTCGAAGCGAGCGTAACCGCAAGCTCGACAGCAAGTAATCCGAACAACGTCGTGAACTTGATCACCGGGTTCAATGCCACCGACGAAGTGTCTTTGAACGGATCGCCGACAGTGTCTCCGATTACGGTTGCGTCGTGCAGAGGTGTCCCTTTCTGTTTCATGTCGACCTCTACAACTTTCTTCGCATTGTCCCAGGCGCCGCCGGCATTCGCCATGAAGATCGCTTGGTACAGGCCGAAGATCGCAATCGAGATCAGATAGCCGATAAAGAAGAACGGCTCAAAGAACGCGAATGCAAGCGTTGCGAAGAAGACAGCGAGAAAGATGTTGAGCATTCCCTTCTGCGCGTACTTGGTGCAGATTTCCACCACCTTCTTGCTGTCACTGACCGATGCTTTCTCCACACCATCCAATTTGATGTTCGCCTTGATGAACTCGACCGCGCGGTAAGCGCCTGTGGTCACTGCCTGGGTTGAAGCTCCAGTAAACCAGAAGATCATCGCCCCGCCGGTGATCAGCCCGAGCAAGAATGGCGCATGCAGCAGAGAGAGGTTCTCTACGTCATGTGTCAGTCCGCCGGTCAGGGCCATGATGATCGAGAAGATCATCGTGGTTGCACCCACCACGGCCGTGCCGATCAGTACCGGCTTTGCCGAAGCCTTGAATGTGTTACCGGCTCCATCGTTGGCCTCCAGCAAATGCTTTGCGCGTTCGAACTTCACGTCGATGTTGAAGTCCTTCTTCAATTCAGCTTCGATGCCGGGAACATTTTCGATCAGCGACAATTCGTAGACTGACTGGGCATTGTCGGTAACCGGCCCGTAGGAATCGACTGCAATCGTCACCGGCCCCATGCCCAGGAAGCCGAAGGCTACCAGGCCAAACGCGAAGACGGCAGGTGCCAGCATCAGGTCCGCCATCGACTGGCCCGTACTGAAGTAGTAGCCCATTGACATCAGCGCGACCATGCTAAGTCCCAGCCAGTAAGCCGAAAAATTGCCGGCCACAAATCCCGACAAAATCCCCAGCGAAGCTCCGCCTTCCTGCGCGGATGTGACGACTTCTTTCACGTGGCTCGACTTGGTTGAAGTGAACACCTTGACCAGTTCGGGTATGATCGCGCCCGCGAGGGTTCCGCACGAAATGATGCAAGCCAGCTTCCACCAGAGCGTTCCGTCACCCAGAGTGGGGATCATGAAGTAGGAGACGATGAAGGTCAGGCCGATAGAAATGATGGAGGTGATCCACACCAGCGAGGTCAGTGGTGTTTCAAAGTCCATTTCGTCGGAGTTCCCGTATTTCGCCTTCGCGATTGCGCCATTCAGGAAGTACGCGCCGGCGCTCGAGACCAGCATGGCCACGCGC
The DNA here is from genome assembly GCA_963800145.1 of uncultured Acidobacteriaceae bacterium. GTDB lineage: Bacteria > Acidobacteriota > Terriglobia > Terriglobales > Acidobacteriaceae > Telmatobacter. The sequence continues at coordinate 274,860 of CAWCZX010000005.1, forward strand.
ATGACGAAGATCCACACCAGCAGTTGCACTTGCGTCGTGGGATCCTTGACTGCCAGCAAAATGAATGTGATCAAGGCAACGCCGGTCACGCCGTAGGTTTCAAAGCCATCGGCGCTCGGGCCAACGGAGTCGCCCGCGTTGTCACCCGTACAGTCTGCGATCACGCCCGGGTTGCGCGCATCGTCTTCCTTGATCTTGAATACGATCTTCATCAGGTCGGCGCCGATGTCGGCGATCTTGGTGAAGATGCCGCCCGCAATACGCAGGGCCGCGGCACCCAGCGATTCGCCAATCGCGAAGCCGATGAAGCACGGGCCCGCATAATCGCGCGGGATGAACAAAAGGATAAAGAGCATGATCAGCAGTTCGACCGAGATCAGCAACATGCCGATGCTCATGCCGGCCTTCAGCGGAATGGCCATGATTGGATACGGCTTGCCGCGTAATCCCGCGAACGCCGTCCGTGAATTCGCAAATGTGTTGACGCGAATTCCGAACCACGCCACCCCGTAGCTGCCCGCGATGCCGATCAGCGAAAACAGCAAGATGATCGGCAGCGTGAGCGCAACCGATTTTCCCGGTACCGGCGCCAGAACGCCGAAGTAAAGCGAGATAATGACCGCGATGAAAATCCACAGCAGAAGAATGAACTTGCCTTGCGTCACCAGGTACGTTTTGCACGTCTCGTAAATCATTTCGGAGATTTCGCGCATCGAGTGATGCACCGGCAGGTTCTTCAACTGCACATAGATAATCAGTCCGAACAACAAGCCGGCAGCGCAGAAGAGCAATCCGATCATCAGAAGGGCATGTCCGTTCATGCCGAGAAAATTCACGGTCGACAGATCCGGAAGCATCAGGTTGGCTTCGCCCCCGCCGGTGTGCTCCGGCTGCGCGAATGCGAACGTGGGAAACAGCAGGCCCAGCAGGGCCGCCATGGTCCGGTATTGACGCTTGAGAAATCCCTTAGCGCCCCCCATGATTGCTGAAGCTATTCCCTTTAATTCCGGCATCCCCTGGTCCGCGCCGATGACCCGGCGTGCGAATAGAAAAGCCACAAGGAGCGAAAATACGCTCACACCCATAAAAAAGTACACCCAAGACGTTGCAGTCACATATCCTCCCAACAAAAGGTTTGAAGCCGTGGTACTGGTTCCATGCGTAGTACAAACGACCCCGAAAAACGCGACTTCTGAAGCACGGGGAAAAGCCACGGGAAGCGTATCATCCGGGTTGGGCCCTGTCGAGTGATTGCAGTCACAGGGTTAAGATCAGATGGCTGGAATTTGGAAATGCGCGCTCATCCAGCAGGTTTGCCAAGCTGGACACGAGCTCTGAACAAAGGAGATTCTCGAAAGTTGATGAACTCACCCAAGTTGCTTACCCCGCGCCAGGCAGCGGAAAAACTGGGGATCAGCTACCCCGCCGTCAAACACTGGATCCTCGCCGGACGCATCCGCACCGTCAAGACGCCAGGTGGCCATCACCGCATTCCCATCGATGCGCTGGAGGAATTCCTGCCTGTAGCCCAAAAGTCTTCTCCGCGAATCAGCGGACGGAACCAGTTGCTGGGCTCGGTGGTCGAAGTCACAGTCGAAGGCCTGCTCGCCAAGGTGGTGCTCGCGGTCGGCGGTCAACGCGTCACAGCAATCATCACCGCCGACGCGGTCCACGAGCTGGACCTCAAGCCTGGAGACGCAGCTTTTGCGCTCATCAAGGCGACAGAAGTCATGATTGCGCGGCCTTGACATAGGGATCCATCGCAACAACAGAAGAATTCCTCCTATTTCCTCGTTTCTCGAATGATTTGATTCGATTTATGGCAAATTTTTAGATAGAATCAACCTGAATTCGTATTGATTTCAGGAGAAGCCTTGAGATTTCCCCCATCGCATTCTCTCCGCCGTCGCACTCTCTTTCGCACTTTTGCCGGCTACCTCTACCCTTCTCCACGTTGAGGACGCTGGTTTTATCGCCGTCTGGCAAGCGCGCGCCACGGCAACAAGGAACCTGCGGGCCACACTGGGTAACTTGGCCAGTGCGATGCCTCAAACATTCTATTTTGGAGGAAATGTGAACAAGTCGAGGTTGGTTTTTGTGGCGGCGGCTCTCTTCTTCCCATCGACGCTGGCATTCGGGAAAGATCGGCCGAAGGCCCCCGACGCCTGCGCGAGCGGCCACGAGTTCGCCACCACCGATTGCGCGCTGACTTGGCACGGTATCACGCTGTACGGTACGTATGATGCCGGCGTCGGCTGGGTCAGCCACGGCCTACCGGAAAACGGCTATAACTATGAAGGCGAATCTCTGATTAACCGAAACGGCTATCAACATCGATTCCTCATCGCACCGAACAACCTGCAGCAGACGGGTCTGGGCATCAGGGGCAAGGAAGAATTTCTACCTGGCTGGTCCGTTGTGTTCAACGCTTCAAGTGGCATCAATCCGCAGTCCGGCCTGCTCGCCAACGCGTCAGAAACCGACATCATCAACAACGGCCTTCCCAGGGCCAGCTATTCGATCGCTATCGATGGCGCGCGCGCGGGCCAACCCTTCAATGACGAGATCTATGGCGGTGTATCGTCCGAGCATATCGGCGCGCTGACCTTCGGCCGTCAGCGCTCTCTAGGCACCGATGCAATGCTCCTTTACGATCCGGCCGGCGGCAGCTATGCCTTTTCGTACATCGGGTACAACGGCACAATGGCCGGCGGCGGCGACACGGAGGACAGCCGTTGGGACGACGCCCTGAAGTATCGCCTCACCGATGGCCCGGTCCATTTCGGCGCGATGTATAAATTCGCCGATGGTTCTGCCGGCTGCTACTCGGCCTCCTCCACCTGGACTGCCGCCACCTGTACGGCGGAAGAGGCGCACAACAACGCCTATGGATTCGACCTCGGCGGAAAAGACGGCAAGTACTCTGCCGACCTCGTCTTCCAGCATTACAACCAGGCGATCAGCGTATTAAACCCCTTGTTGGGGCCTCAGAGTCTGACGCAGCCATATCAGTCGACTACCAACAGCATCAATACAAACCCCATCATCGGGGCCAATCTGATCGGAACGACCGGCACCGTATATGGCATCGTGACCGACAACAACGCAATGATGGCCGCGGCCAAGTATTCATCGGACTCGTTCAAGGTTTTTGCCGGCTACGAATACATCTGGCAGAATAACCCCGCGAATCCGCTGGGCGTTGGCGCCTCGGACCAGGGCGGATATTTCATGAGCGGGGTCGAAGACAACAACCTTGATTCTGAGAAGTTGGTGCAGATATGGTGGACGGGCGCAAAGTACACCTACGACCGCAAAACCGATGTCACTTTCGCCTGGTATCAACAGCGGCAGAATGACTTCCGTAGACCGCCGGCCTGCTCGGTCGCAGCCGGATTCCGCGCCTCCTGCGCGGGCACCCTCAACGAAGGGTCGCTCTATTTGGATCATCACTTCACCAAGCGTTTCGACACTTTTGCTGGAGTTGCGTATTCCTTCGTGAGCGGCGGTCTTGGCATCGCCATTCCTCATGGACCTGGCGTCCCCTATAACTCCGACAACAACCTTGCTCCGACAGTCGGCAGCCGCTTCAGCTTCTGATCGTTTCCGAGGCGGGCTCAGTCGACAGCCCAACATGGGTTGTGGTTCATTCGATCGGCACGTCGAAGTTGTCGCCCGGCAGAGGAGTCTGCAGACTTTCGTCATGCTGATCGCGAACCCTGCCGTTTGGGAGAGGGTGCAGCTTAAAGAGCACCAGCACATTGCGCTCCGGGTCGTCGAAAGCATGAAAGCTGGCCACCTGTTCGAGCGAATAGTGCGTATGCAGGTCCGCGAGTGTGCCAGGGTCGAGGTCGTTCCAGGCAGCGTACCAGCCAGGTTGATAATGGGCCAGTTTGGCGGGAAGTTCCTCGGTGCCAAAGTCGTCACAGAGGGTGGGCAGGTGCGTCGCCAATGTGATTTCGTCTCCGCTTATTGAGACCAGGAGCCGCTTGCCGTTCGGATGCTGATCGATGTAGTTCGTCAGTTCACGGGCCGCAGAAACATAGGTGTACTCCGGATGCGTCGCGTAGCTCAGAGTCCACGCCGCATTGACGATCGCGGCCGATGCGGCAATCGCTACGACGGCCCAACCCAGTTGTCGCGGCACACCTGACCCCTCCAGCAGCGCTCCAGCCCCTTTCGCCACGATCAGGAAACAAAAGACCGCCACCACCGCAAAATAGCGGGGTTGAGGATGGTTCTGCCAGGTCATAAAGAGGATATAGCCGGCCGCAGCCAATATCGACGCGCCAAATGCCGGGTCTGCGCACAACCTCTTGCCCCATGCCCCCGCGGACGAAGGCCTGGCTGTGAACGCCCCGGCAATACCCCATGTCAAAAGCCCACCCACCGTCACCAGGCCCGCCAGGGGAATCAGGATGTGATCCACCCACAACCCTCCGTGAAATGACCACCACAAACTCATCAACGGCCAGTTCACATTTGCAGGCTTGGGATAAGTATTGATGTAGAACAGATACCTGTAATCGGCGAAATGGCCGGACCGCACCACAAGCGCCATCCAAAGGCTAAAGGTAACAGCGCTTGTTCCGGCAGCGGATGCGGCGCAGCGGATGGCCAGCTTCGGGCTGTTCCAAAGTGCCTGCAAAATGGCCGAACCGAGCGCAGGCAGCAGAAAAAGCGCTGTCGTCTTGGTAAGCATCATCAGGGTGAACAGCAGCCCGATAACGACCGAAGCCAACATCGGCCGTCGCAATCGTGGCAATCTGACAGCCAGATTCAGAGCCGCCAGCGTGAACGCCGTCAGCATCGGTTCCAGTATCGCCAGCCGGCTGAAGCAATAAAGGAAAGGGCTGGTTACCAGAAGGGTGAGGGCCAGCAGCGCCACCCAACGCGGGCCGCGCGCTCGCAACAAGAGATAGCACAGCAACAAATTGACAAAGAAAAACGCCACAGCCAGTCCGCGGGCTGCAGAGATCGAGACACCGGTAAAGAAAAATAGCAGCCACTCGAGGAATGGCCAGACAGGAACAGCGGGTGCGGGATTGAAGTCGCCGGGCAAGTACCAATTGCCGAAGAGGTGCGCGCGGATGGCGGCATTGCCGTACCAACCCTCATCGGTATACTTGGCCCAATCCCCGAACCATGGTGTGTGGTTTGGAAAATCGGCGGACAGATGCACGGCGTGCAAGGCGGCGAATCCGCAGATCAGCGCAAGCCAGAGAATGTAAAACCAGCGAATGGAGTGCTTTGACAATTACGGTTTCCCCGCACGGCCAGTGCTTGAGTAGAAAAAGCTGAGAAGGAGTTGACCTCAAGTATACCGCTGTGAGGGGAGAGCTACCCCGGCGGAGGGGGCCTATCGCTCGCGGCAGAGCGCGGGGATCGCGGCGGAGGGAGCCCAAAACCGCAGCGAGGCTATGGAAGGATTGCGGGAATTCAGCCCAAACGGACGCTCTTTCCCGAACGGGCACTCTTTAGAGATGTCAGCGGCTTAGTTCGCCTGTCGGGGCTGCGCTGTGCGCAGCCCGACAAGTGAAGGAAAACTTCCGGCATTTTCAAATCACGCCCGCTGTGCGACCCCGGAATAATGGACTGCTTGAGGACGCGCAGTAAGAATCGCCAGCCCAAGGCAGGCCACAATCATGATCTCAGCGATCACCGGCCCGAGAAAGAAGTAGGTGTACGAGTTGACGGCAAGCACGGCATACGCAACCCCAAACGTCGCCATGATCGGCCTCAATCGCTGAGCCTCGTTCTTTGCCAGGGAGCCAAGTTGCCAGAAGAGTACGGCCTCCGATGTCAGGGAGATCGTGACCCCCAGTCCGAGACCGTGGTAGAAGTCCCAAAAGCTGCGCATGTGCCCCATCAGCAGAAATTCATTGCTCTTCATCGCTGCCACCGCAACCGAGGCCGGGCCAGGCCCTATGTTGCCAAATACTCCGCCGATGGTGTGCAGAACTGCATGAATGAACGTCAGCACCGCTGCGATACGAAGAAAGAGTGTGGAGTTCATCGAGACGCGTCTCCTTCCGCTGTCTTGGCGAACAGCCCCAGAATATGGCCCCAGGCGCCCGGCCCATCGAAGAGGGCGCGCAACTGCTCGTAGCCTTCGCCGTGTCGCTCCAGTTTGCTGTGCTCCAGTTCGACAAGCGTGGCGGCAGGCCCTTCGGCTGTGAAGCGAATCTCGACTTCGCTTGCCTTGGCCGGATCAGGATCGCATTGCCACTCCGGTTGATCGTGTCCCGGGCCGACATGCCACGAGAAAGTGACTCGATGGGGAGGATCCCACGCCAGCACCTTGCCCCAGTCGGTCAGCTTGCCTTCGACGTTTCTCTCGTACCATCGGCCGCCCACGCGTGGTTCCACAAAAATCGCCTCGAAGGGAGTGTCGCCAATGTGATGAGTGGCCGGCCACCACGTCTCCATCTGTTCCACGAAGACGCTGAACGCCCGCTCGATCGGCGCTCGCACACGCACCGTCTTACGTACGACGCCTTCTTCCACGCTGTTTGCCATGTTTCTCTCCCAATTGCGGTTTTTCCGCGGCAACCTGAAAAGCGCTCAGCGCTTTGCTCCACATCAGGTCGAAGTGGGCGCGCAACCGCGCCACTCCGTCCGGATCCAACTGGTAGAGCCGACGCGTTCCGGACTTGCTATCGACCACCAGCCCCACGTTCTTGAGGACCCGCAGGTGTTGCGATACAGCCGGACGGCTCACCGGCAGAGTCTGCGCCAGCTCGTTCACGGCGATTGGCCCGTTGGCGAGCTTCTGAAAGATCGCCATGCGGGTTGCGTCGCCCAATGCATCGAGCCCGGCTTGTAGGTAAGCGTCCACTAACGGTAAGCTAGCACGAACCGATGAGAAGATGTCAACAGGAAATTTTCCAGGCACGCTGCAGAGTCCCTTTTGCGCGAGGAATTGACCATGCCTCAGACGCGCAAGTCTGACTTTGTTGGTCTCAGACGACCCGCAAATTGCCGCTCAGAGCCTTTATTCGTAGGCCAGGGCGTCGATGGGGTCTTTACGAGCCGCCATCCAGGCCGGATACAGGGCTCCCAGGAGCGCTCCGGCGAAGGCGATCAGCGATCCCCATCCGAACCAGGCGGGGGTCAGCTCGAAGCTGAAAGTGGAAAACTTGATGTGGAGCAGTTCTTTCACCCCATAGGTAGCCGCGATGCCGACCATCACGCCGACAATGGCCAGCACGCTGGTCTCACGCAAAACGACGCTCACGATCGTCAGCTTGGACGAACCCAGCGACTTGAGAATGCCGATTTCGCGAGTGCGCTCAAGCACAGCGGTATACATCGACTGGAAGATCACAAGGAAGCCGACAATCACAGCGATCGAGATCACCACCCGCAGGGCCAGGTCAAAACCCGGAAAGTGCGATGGAGTGTAGAGGGCGATCAGGTCAGACATGGTCAGGGTCCGGTAGTCTTGGAGCCCCGGCGTGCTGTGGATTTCCTTGATCACCAGATTGTCATTGGCGGCATTGTCTGTCTTGAGGTAAAACTCCGAAGCTTTGCCTTCCGAGCCTGTCAGGGTACCCATGGTGTCGATGGGTATTAGCTTGCGGCCGCCCTTGCCGCTTTCGACGATACCGCAGATGCGGAAGGGGTGATTATTCAGGATTGGGATGGTTTCGCCCACATGGTGGCCATGGCCCTCCCTGGCAAAGACATCGTCGATGATGACATCGAAAGGCCCCCCGAAAGGTCCACCGGAGAGAAAGACGAAGGGCTTCAGGGCATTGTAGCTGGGGTAATCGATACCATAGAGGATCTCGACGGAGCCGGACATGGAGAAGTTGGTGATCACCGGCGAGGCCACGGTGACGTGCGGAAGCCGGCGAAAGACTTCAACGAGTTTGGCCGACATGGGCGCGCCGCCAACCCCGTTCATAAAGCTGGCATTCGACGGTGTGACAACGATGTCCGCTCCGATGCCGTTGGTGCGCTCCCTCTGGCTGTCGAGCATACCCATAAAGATGGCAACGATAGACAGGATCATCACGACTTCAATGGCCACCGCCAGAATGCTGATGATGGAACGCAGCGGGCGGTGCAGCAAATTGGCAATTACGAGCTTGTTCATTGCTGGGTGCGGCTCCCTGGGGGGCGGCAAAATCATGCGCCCTTTCTTGTAGCGTATCAGCGCAGACAGAGAGATTATGGCTACAATAAGCAAAGCACCCGCGAACAACCGGACAAGCTGCCAACGTGCATCTTGTGTGCCAAGCATCACTTTCGTGGAGGAAATCTGGGGTTTAAATTTTGACCCAGGCGACCGCGGCCGACGTTACTTCAGGTGCAAGAAAACAAAGGGCGAGCCGGAAAATCTCTTTGACGGGCGGAATAATGCGGTTTAATGTGGTTGTGGAAATCCCCCCGGGCAGTACCCGGTTTTAGGTTACTTATGGGCAGTTTTGGAGAAGATCTTCGCGCTGAACGTGTATCTCGCGGTATTGCGCTTGAAGATATCACCGCGGTTACCAAGATCAGTCAACGCCATCTTGTTGCACTGGAACAGGAAAGATTTCGCCTGCTTCCGGGCGGCATCCTCAGCAAGGGGATTGTGCGGGGCTATGTGGGAGCGGTGGGCCTGGACGCGCGCGACTGGACCGACAGATTTGTGCGGGCATACGCGGACCAGGGCCAGACGCTTGAAGACGATCAAGGCTGGATGACGTTTGCCTCAAATGTGGGTCAGGACCGCATCCGTCGCCGCGAGGCGGCAGAACTTCGCCTTCGCTGGGCAGGAGCCATTGTGCTGTTGGTGCTGGTGTCCGTGGGGGCGTTCCTCACAGTGCGGTATTTTGGTGTGCGCGCGGGATGGTGGAGCACTCTGCTTCCGATTCATGCCGCGTCTGCCAAGGCGCATGCATTTGTCGTGCATGGAATTCCTTTATTCAAGAGCTGAAGACCGCAATCCTCGATCGTAAAGCCGCTGCGCAAGTGGCTTTCTGCGCCTATGCGGTTCAACCGGGCCATAGCGCCCCTTGGGAGCCGCTATCACCCGTTCGCAGAGTTGGCTTTGCCGCGGCTGTTCCGCCCAATTATCATGGTTGGATACACCCTCAAGGCTAAGGCCCGCGGGTGCGGGCTTGTCTCCCCGATGCAGGAGAGTCCATATGGCTCCCTCCGCGCCGGCACAACCAGAAGCAACCATGGCGGCAGCCACAATCTGAAATCCCTTGAATGGGGAGGAATGCGAATTTGAGCGACCGTTTCTTGTTTACCTCTGAGTCCGTAACCGAAGGTCACCCTGACAAGATTGCCGACCAGGTCTCCGACGCGATTTTGGACGCCTGCCTCGAACAGGACCCTTACAGCCGCGTCGCGGCCGAGACATTGACGGCCACCGGCCTGGTGGTCATCGCGGGCGAAATCACAACCAAGGCATATGTCGATTTCCAGAGTCTGGTGCGGGGCGTGGTAGCGTCAATCGGCTACAACAACGCGCTCTACGGGTTCGACTCGAACACCTGCGCGGTGATTTCAACCATTAACAAGCAGTCGGGCGATATTGCGCAGGGGGTTGACACCGGCGGCGCAGGCGACCAGGGCATGATGTTCGGCTACGCTTCGAATGAGACTCCCGAGTTGATGCCGGCGCCCATCTCGCTGGCCCACAAGCTCTGCCGGCGGCTCACAGAGGTGCGCAAGAACGGCAAGCTGCCCTATCTGCGTCCCGACGGCAAGAGCCAGGTGACTGTGGAATACGACGAAAACGGCAAACCTGCACGCGTCGATGCCGTGGTGATCAGCAGCCAGCATGCCGAAAGCGTGAGCAACGAGGAATTGCACGCCGATGTTCTCAAGCATGTGATCCAGGCCGTGCTCCCTGCCGCGTGGCTCGATGAGCACACCAAATATCACATCAATCCGACCGGACGGTTCGTGATCGGCGGCCCCATGGGCGACACCGGCCTCACCGGGCGCAAGATTATTGTGGACACCTACGGCGGCGCCGGCCGGCATGGCGGCGGCGCTTTCAGCGGCAAGGACCCGACCAAAGTGGATCGCTCAGCCGCTTATGTGGCGCGCTACATCGCCAAGAACATCGTGGCGGCCGGACTGGCGGACAAGGCCGAGGTGCAACTGGCCTATGCCATCGGCGTGGCTGAGCCGGTGAGCGTACTGGTGGACACGTTCGGAACGGGCAAGCTGAGTTCAAGTGAACTGACAAAGCTGGTGCGGAAGAACTTCTCGCTGACGCCGAAGGGCATCATCGAGAGCTTGAACCTGCGTCGGCCCATCTACCAGAAGACGGCGGCCTATGGGCATTTCGGGCGCACGGAGCCGGAGTTCACCTGGGAAGCAACGGACAAGGCGGCCGCACTGGCCCGTCAGGCCGAGGTTGCGGTCCCGGCCAAGTAACGCAGCCGCAATTCGCTTAACCGCCGGGGATCCTTTCTGCGAAGGATCCCCGTGCCTTTGCCTGAAAACTCTGCTTTTCTTGGCAATGCGAAGATTTTTGTGCAGCGCCCCGACTTTTTGGGCAAGAGCTGGAATCCCGGAAACAAAGCAAGACTCAATTTCCTGAGAGCAGGACATCGCGAGGCCTCCACCGCCGGCCAGAGACAAGTCCCACGCCGAGGAAGAGAGAACCGAGCACCAGGTGAAAGATATGGTCTCCGGTGTTTAACACCATAGGCCCCAGATACCATGCTCTGTTCGTCGATGGGTTGCCGATCAGGAGTCCGAGGATCGCGAGTGCAAGATAGAACACGCCCGATCCAATGCAGAAACGCTTTGAAATCGTCAACCCCATGAAGCTTGCGCCCACCGCGAGAGATCCCCAAATCAGGTGCATCAGGTTGTGATATTTATCGACATGGACTCCGCTCACGATCACCAATATTCCCATCAGAACAAATATCCCGCCGAAAAGCCGACAAACCATCTTTGCACTGTCAGTCGCACTTCCACTGTGCCGATAGTTCTGAACAGTGGCGGCCAGACCAGCCACATCTGTCACCACAAGCGCGACAATTAGAAGCATTGACCCAATCCATATCCCCGCAGCGAATTTGCCGACGGAACCTGGATGAGTCAGGCGAAGAATTGCCGCGGGCAACCGAACGAACCAGCCAGAGGTGACCAGCAGCGCGATCAGCGCGCCAATCAAGGGCGTCCACCACCAGCGTGCTCCCAAAACAATGATCCCTGCTACAACAATAAAGAAAACGGGACCCGGGGGGAATCTGGTATAGGCGGGGTCGCCGGAGAGCCATTGCGTCCAAATCGCGACCGCTGCGCCGATCAATCCAGCCACCGTTAACTTAGAAAGCATTGTGAGTTTCGTTTTCATCGCTCTATTCCATTCCCTTGCCGATATGATCCAGTCGTTCATGCCATTGGGACTGCAGCTTGTCGGCCTTGGTCCGCTGCTCGGGATTCAAAACGGATGCATAAATCTTCGTTTTGAAATGTTCTTTCTCCACCAGGAGCTTTGACAGAGTTACGCCCTGCCGCGTGGCAATCTCTTGTACTTTGCTTTCGTCGAGATTGCCATTCGCCGTGGCCTGATCCATTTCTTTGCTCTCCGCAGAGAACTCCTGAACCAGCCCGGATACGGCGGGGCGCTCTGCCTGCCACATCGAACGAATCTGCTGCTTCTGCACATCGGTCAGATTCAATTCGTGCGCCACAAATCCCATGGCGCCAAAGTGGCCCCATCGGTGGCCAGGGCACCCATGCCATCCCCGCACGTTAGCCCTGGCAACAGCCACGGCAGTCACTCCCAGCAATACTGCGACGCATGACCAGATTGCGACTCGCTTCATAACAAAGGTTCCTTTTCTGCTCGCAATTTCATTCGAGCACTGCTCCCAGTGCGTGCGATAAAGTTTTGTTAAGCCGCATAAAGTTTCGTAAAGGCTCTTTGTGAGTCAGTGCAGGTGCACAGATCGAAAGTCGAAGTTGCTGCCTGTGGAAATGGCTGGAGTGCTCATCATCGCCTCCAGCCTGTCCTCGAGGGCCCTCAGCGTCGGGCTACGGCGTTTGGATCGCCCGTCGGGAATCTCTTTGCCTCGGTTCTCGCGGCACAGTGCCTCTGGTCGATTTCACTGAAGGTGAGAGCGCCTGGAAAATAGATCTGGCTCAGTGCGCTGCATCCTTCGGAGTTGCTGAAGACCACCCGTCCCTGTTGCTCGACTGCGCGCAGTTGCTCTGGATGCACACTAAAAATCTCCATATCCCCGGTCTTCACATTGAGCACCGAGAGCAGGAATTGACTGGATAGCAGGCTGAATTGGTAGATTCCGGGCTCAATGCTTTGCGTGCCCACGGTGAATGGAAACGGAACGCTGACTGTGATCGCCTCGCTCTGTGCTTGCAGGTTCATTGCGAGCGATCCGCTACCAATCAGAAACGTGGCCAGCGACTTAACCACAAGTGATGTGATCCTCTTCATAGTTTTCCTCCATTCCGAATGTTTGGGTATCTTTCACTTACGCGGCAGGCCATGTTGAACCTATTGACCACGTTTCGATTTCAGCATCGGGTGGAGGCGCGTGCGGTATAGGTTGGTTAAGCAAAGTAAAGTTGAGTAAAGACCGATCTCGCCGGCAGTCGGATCGTCTAGTATCGGGTCGGAGGCGAGTGAGGAAGAGAGTGGACCGAGTTCTCCTGGTCGACGATGATGTTCAACTCTGCAAGCTTCTTGCTGAACGTTTGGCAACCGAAGGCTTCAGCATGGACACGGTGCACGACGGATCGCGCGGGCTGGAGTGCGCCCTCTCGATGGAATATGCCCTCGTGGTGCTCGATCTCATGTTGCCGGGTATGAGCGGCCTCGATGTGCTGCGGCGGCTCCGCAAAGTCTCGCCCGTCCCAGTGCTGATTCTGACAGCGCGGGGCGAAGACTCGGACCGAATCCTGGGCCTGGAGATGGGAGCGGACGACTATCTTCCCAAGCCTTTCAACCCGCGGGAACTCATCGCTCGCATCCGCGCCATCCTGCGGCGAACCGGTCGAACCGAGGCCTCTGGCGGACCCCTGGTTGTCGGCGATCTGCGCATCGATCCAGCCGTGCGCGAGGTGTGGTTAGAAGACGCGCCGCTCAATTTGACGAGCGTGGAATTCGCTTTGCTTGAAGTATTCATGCGCGAGCCGGGCCGCGTACTCTCGCGTGAGCAACTCACTGAGTCGGTTCTGGGCAGAAAGCTCGGACCCTTCGATCGCGTCATCGATGTCCACGTCAGCAACCTGCGCAGGAAACTTGGTGTTCCGCAAGACGGCCAGCGGATCAAGGCTGTTCGCGGCAGCGGATATCTGTTCGCACCGCGACCGAATGCAAAGGACGCCGATCATGCCTAGCCTTTTCCTTAAAATCTTCTTTTGGTTTTGGGCAACCGTCATTGCCACGGGCGTCGCGCTCATCCTCACCTTCATCGTTGAACCGCGGAGTGTACCTTCGCGATGGCACACAACGCTGATCGACACTGCCCGCTACTCCGGAATGATTGTGGTGGAGACGGCTGAGCGGAATGGCATCGGCTCAACATCGGCTTACCTCGCCCGAATCGAGCACGAAACCCACATGACGTCTTGCCTCTTCGACTCCACCGGAAGCGTAATTGCCGGTAGCGACTGCGGCTCTTTCCAGGACATGACGTCCCGTGTGGAGGCATCCCGGTCCTCCGATTTCAGCATGAAATATGGCATTGCACGGGTCGCATTACCTCTCAAAGGGCAAAGCGGCCGCGAATACATCTATGCAAGCGAACTTCCGGCCGGTCCTCGCGCGGCTCTTGGTATTGACCGCTCTGCAATCGTATTGCAATGGGGTGTGGCTCTTCTCGTCTCCGGATTGATCTGTTCACTCCTCACCCGCTATCTCACCGCTCCGATTCTGGGTCTTCGGGAAATGTCGCAAAAGCTTGCGGCCGGCGATTTGAGCGCACGAACCACTTCTGGATTAGTACAACGCCAGGACGAAATTGGGGACCTCGTTCGCGATTTCAACGCAATGGCTTCCAGAATCGAGGAACTCATTTCGCGGCAGCGGCAGCTCATTTCCGATGTCTCTCACGAGTTGCGGTCGCCGCTGGCGCGACTCAATGTCGCGCTCGACCTGGGCCGCCAAAGAAAAGGTGATGATCCAGCTTTCGAGCAGATGGAGGAGGACATCCGCATTCTGGATGAGCTGATCGGACGCCTGCTCACCATCGCAAAGCTGGATATGTCTGCTCCACAGGTGCCGATGATGGATCTCGACCTGGCAGACGTTCTATCGCAGGTCGCCCGTGATGCCGAATTTGAGTCTAAGGAGCCGAAGGGTGTCATCAGGCTCACCTCGGCTGAGAAATGTATCGTGCGGGGCAATGCGGAACTCCTGCACAGTGCCATCGAAAATGTGATACGCAATGCGATTCGTTACACCGACAGCGGGACCTCGGTCGAAGTTCGCATGGAGCCTGAAAGTTCCGCCAGCGGGGCGAAGATTCGCCTGGTCGTTCGCGACCATGGCCCCGGTGTTCCCGAGTCTGAACTGAAGAACATATTCCAGCCGTTCTACCGCATCGCAGACGCACGTGATCGAAAGTCTGGCGGCACCGGCCTCGGTTTGGCCATCGCTGACCGAGTCGTGCGGATCCACGGGGGAACTATTCGTGCCGAAAACGCAGCGCCTCGCGGATTGAGCGTAGAAATCGTTCTTCCCGTGTCGCCCGTCCGGGAAAGCGGCACCGCTTAAGATTGGCGGGCCGGCGGACGCGGTGATCGGCAATCGCCGAGGCACACGTCGAGCCGGAACTGAGCCGCAACCCTTCTCAAGCCTCCATCGCTCTTCCCGCCCTCAATCGCGATGTCAATACCTTTTTGGTTGCCGCGTCTCCCAAGTCTCTGCAAGATAAGGCAATGACCAGCGTCGTACTTTGCGTCCAATATCCTTGCACCGGACTACACTGAAAACATCCGAAATAGACAGGCCCATCCGTTCTCGAAGCGAAAGAAATATCCTCGTCTTCTCGTCGCCATGGATTTCCCGAGGGATGACCGACTTCAATCGCCGGGCAAAAGCACAGCAAATGCCCTCAAAATGCACCTGAAACGCCATCAAATCCAAGCAAAAACAGGCAAATCTGCCCCTCCAAAAACAGCTAAACTGCACTTCCGGCATGGGTTACGCTCGCGCCGGACTGAAGCAAACATGAATTTGGAGTTGTGAAGCTGTGAAGCTGTGAGACTGTGCGACGAAAGCTCCTGCCCGAATGACCGCGGGACAAATTGCCAAAGTCAGAACTCCGCCGAACTCCTTCTGCAAAGCATCCCGTTCTTTTTGTTTGCGCCTGCGTCGATGAAATAGAATGCTTCGGGGCCAAGGCCCTTATTATCAGCAAGGAGATAATAGATGCGCATTTTTGTGCTCGCCGCACTTTTTCTTGGCGTGACCGCGATAGCCGCAGGGCAGACAACCAGACAATGGGAGTACCAGGGCAAGAATGGCCCCCTGAACTGGGGCAAACTTGGCCCCGCGAATACGTCGTGTTCCAAGGGCCACGAGCAATCACCCATCGACATTCACAATGCGCACTTGAACAAGGCTCTCAAGCCCATCGAGTTCCACTACATCGCCGGACCGGTGACGGTGGAGAATGACGGCCGGACCATCGTGGTCCATGTGGATCCGGGCAGCTACATTCTGGCCGGTGGCGTGCGTTACGAACTCGATCATCTGGAGTTCAATCGCCCCAGCGAAACGGCAGTGAAGGGCAAGCTCACCGAAATGGGCGTCCACCTGATCCACAAGAGCGCAGACGGCAAAATGGCCGTGATTGAGGTAAGGCTGGCAGAGGACAGAGGCGCACCGAATGCCGTCGTGGCGACCCTCTGGGAGCACATGCCCACTATCGCGCGGTCGACCGCAAAGGTGACGGACATGGTGAACCCGGGAGGCCTGCTGCCGGGAGACCCTGGTTATTGGACCTACATGGGTTCGCTGTCGACCCCGCCTTGTACCGAAGGCGTGCGCTGGTTTGTCTTTGAAGAGCCGGTGACCATCAGCCGCGAGCAGTTGCTCGCTTTTACGGGTATGTTCCCAGTGGCTTCTCGTCCGCTGCAGGAACCTCACGGGAGGCGGGTCGAGGCTAGCGAGTAAGAAACCCAGCGGAGAGAGCGGCCAATGGTCAGAGATCAGAGATCTGGCCACAGACAGCGAGTTGAGGGAAGACAAGAGACAGTCCCTGGCCGGAGAGCGCCTTAATCACTTTGACACCAGTCAGGTCTTTCACCAGGTAGTGAGCGGCATCCAGCGACTCAACGGGATGTGAAAAGGTTGTCGCCACCACCGTGCATCCTGCTGCGCGGCCCGCCATGACGCCCGAAGATGAGTCCTCAAAGACAACGCACTCTTCCGGCGCGACGCCGAGCAGACGGGCCCCGGCCAGAAACGGCTCGGGATGGGGTTTGCCGCAGGTCACAAATCCGGCTGTCACGATTCGTTCCGGCACTGGGATGCCGGCGTCAGCCATGCGCGCGTACGCTAACCTGTCGGTAGCGCTCGTAACCACGGTCCAGGATCCTTTCGGTAGAGCTGCCAGCAATTCCAACACACCTGGGAGCACGGTCAACCCTTTACCGTCTGCCACTTCAATGTCTTCGATCAATTTCAGTTCTGCCTCGCTGTCCAGGTCTGGGCGCAACTCGGCGATCGTCTCGATGGCGCGGCGCCCATGCGCAATCTTGCTGGCGTGCTCGGGATCCACACCGCGCAGGGTGGCCCACTTCGCCCAACTGCGCTCGACAGATGCAATGGAGGAGATGAGGATGCCGTCCATATCGAAGAGAACGCCCTTGCAGCGGATTTGAACCTGGGCAGAAGACAGGGATAAAGCCATGATTTCGATTCTAACGGGGGACAGACTCCGGGTTACCGCTTTGCGGTCTGATCCGGTTTGGGAGCAGCAAAGCTGATTTTGGGCGGATCTCCAAAAGTAATAGTTGCATCGACTGCCGACTTGCGTGAGCCCTGCTGGACCTGGTTCTGTTTGAGAGTGACGGCGCCCTTGGCGATATCGGCGTCGGCTGCCCAGCGGCTGAATCGAGTCAACGCCGTTGGAGCCAGGACGTCAGGACCGGTGGCAACCGAGCCGTGCATCCAATCGAAGTGCAGCGTTCCCACAGCGGAGGCTGCCAGGTCCTTGTCAGTGAAGCCGGAGAGCGCAACCTTCCCTTGGCCATCGAGGGAGCCGCCCAGACACTGAACTGCAAGCAATTGGCATACAGCAGGGCCCGAGAGCTGGTCAAAGGTGCCTTCTACCGTGTAGGAGGGCTTTTCGCCGCTGGCCAGCGTGCCGGTGGCGTGAACCTGGCCACCCAGAAGCCGGGCATCGAAGGTGGTGATTTCCGCCTGAGCAGGCTCAAGGCGCAGCGTGGCAGAGACGTCCTGAAGCGTAACCGGCCCCAGAATGAGCGCATCGGCCGTCACAGCGCCATCAATGCGCGGCCAAGCCGGCGCCTGGGATGGCGTAAGCCGCGCAATTAACGTAGAGAGCAGGGTGTCGGGCTTCTGTGCTCCGAGAAGAGCGGCTTGGAGTTTGGCGGCGTCCAACTCAGCGAAATGCACCTTGAGTTGCGGCGGGCAGGGTTGATCTGATTCACACGCCAGAGGCTGCCTCAAACTGGCAGTTCCCTTCACCGGGCCATACGAGAACACCACCGGATCCCAAACGATCGCATCGCTCCCTAATTGGAGCGTTGCCTGGGAAATCTCTACGTGGCCCGATAAGGCACTCGTCTTCCAGTTGGCGTTGTGCAGGGTTACAGTGCCACTCAAGCGGTCTGATGCGGAATCGAAAACGCCTGGAATTGGACTCGAAACGGTGTCAGGCTGTTGACGGTTTGTCGCGGTCTGCAGGAGAGGCGCATTGATAGTAGGCAGCCAAGGGCCTTGAGCACTCATGTCGAGGGTTGCCGGCTCTCCGGCGAGAGAATCCAGCGGAGCAGGATTGGCAATGCCCGCCACATGCGCCAGATCCCGAATGCGCGACAGCGAAGCCGGTCCGCGAACGGTGACCTGGTACCCGCTCAGCGCCAGTTGGACGTCGATCGCCAGGGGGGTGATTCCGCCGGCCGGGAGCGATAAGGCGGCTGCGAGTGCCTGCGGTTGCCCTGGCTGAACTATTGACGGAGCGAGCGTAATCTTCGGGATCGAAAAAGGCTGGCTGAGGTCGCTTCCGCTCAAACTGAATCCTTCGATCGCGAGGCTTCCGAAGAGCACGGCGGTTTCAGCAGGACCAGCCTTCGCTGGGCGGCCCCGTCGGCGGCTCGATAGTGGCTGGAGCGTAATTTTCGGTTCAGAGGTGGGATCGTAGGCGATCTTGCCACTGACGGTCCCTTTGGCTTCCAGGTTTTCATCGAGCCCGCTGCGCAGGGTGCGCAGTGCATCCAGGCCAGCTTGGACAGGAATGCGCTGAAGCTCGACCGAGATGCGCGGTGGAGTGTTTCCCGGCAAAGCGCCGAGCATCCTGATATGGCCTTGTCCAAGAGGTGAGTCGCAGGCGAGGTTTTCAATACCGTTGCTGGAATAGTGGTAGCTCAAAGCGCAGTTCGCATCGAAATCCAGTGGCTCGGTGGGGGCAAACTCGGCGCGGTGCACGCCCGTAGCGCTGAGTCGAGTCTTCACCTGGGCCGATTCCGCAGTGCCGTCGAGATGCAATTCGCCCGTAAGGTCGCCGCGCCAGCCGGCGTCCGAACCCGTCATGAGCCGGCTAAGCTGACCGAGTTGCGCTTCGCGCCATTGAAGGTCGAGGTGAATCGGCATCTGGTGCAAATCGGAAGCGCGACGCATGGTCGCTTCCATCTGCACGATCCCGGTGTCGGCAAGGTCGAGGCTTACGTCGGTTCGCGCAGGTTGACCGCGCAGGCGCACGCGCCAGTCGCCTGGGTTCTCCTGCCAAAACGACAGGTCGGCATTAACGAGAGAATACGGCAGCTTTTCAAGGCCGTTCTTGATGTTGACGCGGGAGTTGGTCGCCTCAAGGTACGGCAAGGGCGGCACGCCCGCGAGTCCAGCGACGCTGGATCTCGCGGCTGCGGTACGAAAGAGAGGGTCAAGATTCCAGCGGCCGTCGCGGTTGCGGACCAGGTTGAGGCTTGCTTCGTCAACGCTGATGCGGCTGATCTCAAGCCGCCCTCGCCATAACGAGAGGAGCCGGATGCCGGCGGTGACAGTGCTGGCGTGGAGCACCGGTTCAGCGCCGAAGGCATCGTCTTCTTCGACCGTCAGATCCGTAAGCACGAAGCCCGGCCGCGGCAGAAGCCTCAATTCTACCGACGAAAGGCGCACCGGGCGGCCCAGCGACACTGAAACAAGTTGCGTGATGCGGCTCTTGTAGCGGCCAATGCTGATCAGCGGCGGGACCAGCAGAACGAGCAGGATGGCCACTACAGCCGAGAGGGCCAGCCATAGTTTCTTTCGTTCACGCTGCGGGCGTTGCGCCACTTCCGTCATGGTGTCCGGTCCCCGGCATCAATGGATGACGTGCAGCGTCCGTTTCCACCGCGTGTCGGTGAAGAAGTGGAACACCACATGGCCCATCCAGGCCAGGCTGTTGCCGAGCCCTTCCTCCTGATACTGATCCTCAGGCGTCACGAATGACCAGTAGTTGAAGAGTGGGCGGCCCACGATATTTTCCCTGGGCACGAAGCCCCAGTAACGGGAGTCCAGGCTGTTGTGCCGGTTGTCACCCATCATGAAGAATTTGCCGGGCGGGACAACGAGGTCTCCATCCTGAACATATTGGGGCATGGCTACGCTCCATGTTTCAGTCGCGCCGAGATCGGGGGTCATCGAAACGGATGGAAAATCGTCGAGATAGGGTCGATAGTTGTCTGGCGTGGTGGGCTGCGCGTGAGGCTGATTCTGGGCTACGCCATTGATGTAGACAATTCCGTTGACCATATGCAGATGGTCCCCAGGAACACCGATGAGCCTCTTGACCAGAAACATGTCGGGATTGCCGGGCTTGAGGAAAACGACTACATCGCCACGCCGAGGCTCACGATAGTAGACGAGTGGCATCCACCTGGCGGGCGGAGCGAGTGTGACTCGATCAACCACTAGGTGGTCGCCGACCAGCAGGGTATTCTCCATCGAGCCGGAAGGAATAACGAAGTTCTGGGCCAGGAAAGTGAGGATGAACAGGCCGACGACCAGAACGGTACAAACGCTGGCGATAGCTTCGAACGGCGTTTCTTCCACTTTCTCTTCAATGAGATCGGGCTCAACCGCGGGCAGTGCTTGGGCTGGCAACGTGTTTTTCTTGGTCATCCTATAGCTCTTTGCTCAGATGGCTTGAGGGCTGGTCCGATCTTCGGTTCCTCTCAATGCACCACCTGAAAAATGCGCTTCCAGCGCGCAAAATCCGCGAGGCGTGCCGAGAGTTCCCTATCGTGGTCGAGTTTATCATCCGCGGCTTGTTGCACATCGGTGGACGAAGGACGTCGAACCGAGAAGTAAATGACCAGTGGCCGAGCAACAATGGCCTGCCTCGGCACGAAACCCCAGAAGCGAGAGTCCTTGCTGTGGTTGCGGTTGTCGCCCAGCATGAAGTACTCGCCTTCGGGGACGACCAATTCGCCGTTGCGGGTAAGGCTCTGCAACTGGCTCCACCAGATGGGATCGATGTTCGGGTCAGTGTAGACCCGGGTTGGAAAATTTTCGAGAAAAGGGTTCGGTGTAACGGGTTCAAACGCCGCGTAGGGCTCATCCAGCGCCTTGCCGTTCACCGTGACCCGATCGTCCACGATGCGAATCCTGTCGCCGGGAACGCCTACGACCCGCTTGACCAGGTAGGGAGGGTCGGGATGGTGAAAGACGACGATATCGCCACGCTCAATATTGCGATAAGGCATTAACCAACGGACCGGGCTCCATGCTCCTTCAGTGGGCGCAAAGATTTGCTTGTTGACGAGGAGAAAATCACCAACCAAAAGAGTGCGCTCCATGCTTTCAGAGGGAATGAGAAAGGGTTGAAGCACGAAGGTCAACAGGAACAACGCGACCACGATGGTACGCAGCAAAGAGGCAAGGGCCTCCGGCACCGTGGGCAGATGCATCCATAGGAGCGATAGCCTCCTTGGGGAGGGGCTCGCTACCTGGGCGGGGGAGCTCATTCCGCTGCTTCTCCCTCCTCTTTGCCACTCACCAAACCGCCTTTGCGGGAGGCGGCCAGTTTGATGTGAGCTAGCGCGCGCCGTGCTGCGTCCTGTTCAGCGTGCTTTTTTGTGCTGCCCGTACCGCGCGCCAACGGTCTTCCCGGTTCTCCGTCGGCAGGTTTTAACCGAACCTCGACCAGAAAGCGTTTGCGATGATCGGGGCCGCTTTCGCTTTTCACTTTGTACACCGGAGTACCGGCGCGAGCCGCCTGCAAATGCTCCTGGAGCGCTGATTTGTAGTTGCCCAGCGCCGCTCCGGAGAGCAATTCCTGGGCTAGCTGCTCCACGGCGTCTCCGATCACATAGCTCTGGACAAACGCTCTTGCGGGCTTCAATCCGCCATCCAGGAACAGGGCGCCAATTACTGCTTCCATAGTGTTCGACAGCACCGTACTTTTGTGCCGCAGCCCGCTCCGGTCTTCTCCGCGGCTGAGGCGCAGGTGATTGCCCAGCCCTATGGCGGCAGCTACCTCCGCCATGTGCTGGCGGCTCACTAACTGAGCGCGAACACGGGTGAGTTCACCCTCGCTCCACTCCGGATGAAGGAGAAACAAAGCTTCACCCACAACCAAGCCAAGGACAGCGTCACCCAAAAACTCGAGACGTTCGTTATCCCCTCCCGCCTGGCGTCCGTCCTTGGACTCTTCAAGCGCGAGCTGGTTGGCCAGCGAACGGTGAGTGAGTGCGCGCACCAGCAGCTCGCGAGTGGCAAAGCCATGCCCGAGTGCGGCCTCCAGTTCAGCCAGAACTGCTTCCACTTGCGCCTCAACCCCTTTGTCGTTTGGTAGATCCGCAGATGTTCCTGCAATCGAAGACATGCAGCAACCAGCCCTAGGTTTATTAGACTCCACGTCAAACCCATCCGCAGCGATCCGGAAAGTTATTGCGGCTTCGGTGTTCCTTGCTGGCTATCACCTGGCGGAGCAGCGCCGGATGGCTCTTCGTCCGCATCTTCACAACTGTGACCGCGAACGGAGTAGGCTGCCTTCACGCCGCGTTCGGCGGCCAGTCGGGTATCCTGCGCCCCATCGCGATTGGCCAAAGCTTCCTTGTATTCCGCGACGGCTGCATCCCGCTTGCAATCCAGATCGAGCATGCGGCCCAGGTAGATGTGCGACCAGGCCAACTGGCGCGGCTCTTTGCTGGTTGCCAGCGTTTTCTGGAATCGGTCGATTGCCTCTTCCGGGTGGCCGGAGAGAATGGCAGCCCGGGCCAGGATGAAGTTAGCGCGAGCGGCATTGTCAACGGCCTCAAGAGTATCGGAATGCACCGTGAGCGCCTGGCGCGCCATTGCACTCGCAGTGGCAAAGTCGCCTGCTTCCAGCCGGGCCTCCGCCAGGTCGAGGCCCGTCGGGGTGCGCGGCTTGCTGCGCTGCAGCACATCTCCGTCGGCCTGCTTGTCAAAGTCAACATCGCGAGCGCGATGAACCTGCTGGTCCACATCCATGCCGTACACCATCTCGCCAATGGTGTCGCGCAGGCTTGCCGGATCTTTCTCGAATGAAATCAACTGCTCATAAAAGTATTGTGTCAACACGAATCCCTGTGTCATGTCGTGGCGCACTGCCGCCCAGCGAATCGCATCCACCTTCTGCTGGTAGACCTGGCGCTCGTGCTCATAGCGCGGCAGATCCGATCGTTCAACCCCGACCGGAACCTTGTAGACCGGAACACCGGTATCCATGGTGCGCGCTTCAATTGCCTTGATGAGACACTCCACGGTCAGAGCTACGGAATCGGAACGATAGCGGAAATCGAGAGGAGCGTCACGAACCTCCTTCAGGATTGGCTGCATGCGGTCGATTGCATTGGATCGCGCATAAAGTAGCGGTTCGATCAGGTAGTGAAGGTAGGTGTGACGCACGTCGCTCATGGGAATCTTCCCGTCTACCGGCGAAACTACGACCACGTAGTCCGTACCGTAGATTCGGGCATTCACAAGCTTGGGAGAAAGCATGGGCTCCATGACGACAACAAAACGCCTTCCGTCGTAAGTGGAGGCTGGCATCTTGAGATACAGGTTTGTATTTACGATCATCTGCGACAGAGGATCGTGCAACTGGTCCGTCTCCTCGTCATAAATTCGATGCACCGTCAGCCAAATCCCATTCAGATCGATGGCTGCGGCGAAATTGCGCAGCAAAGGAGCAATTTCGACTACCTGGGTGGAATCGGGCGGCATCTCGGGCAGGTCCACGGTGGTTTCAAGTGCCGGAGGAGGACTGAGGTAGAGCGCCAGTGAGATGTACTGGGATATGTCTTTTTCGGTGCCGGTCATTCGATGCTGGGCGATGAAGAGACAAACCTTGTCGCGCGCGGCCCGAGCGTCTTCGCTCTTGGCAAGAGTCTGGTTGATCTCCTCGCGAACCCTCTGTCGCACTGGCGCGCTCTCGTCGAGGCCTTCATCGTATCCGCACGCGTTCAGCGCCGCGGCCATGACAAAAACCGGCTCGGAGCTGACCAACGAGATGGTTGGACCGGCAGGATCGACGAGCGAAGGGGCTTTTTCCTGAAAACCACTCGAAGAAGAGCTGGAAGAGCCTTGCTGTCCGCCGGCGGAGCTGCTGTCGGACGATTGGCCGCGGGTTGCAGCAGGAGAAAAACCGGCCAGCAGGCATAAAAAGGCTGCGACGACGGAAAATCGGAATGTTTCAGACGACATCAGATAACCCTGCTTGCAAGTCTAGTTAGACGCGATGGCAGGGTCAAACGGGAGGAATGTGAGGGTAATCCTACCCACGGACCGAAACGCCGGAAAAGGAAAGCACCGCCAAGCCTCGAACAGGCTGGCCGAAGAAGCGGGCGGGCGCAAACTTGCTGAGCACCAGCAGGTTCTCTACCTGGTTCCGAGTGGCAGTATCGGAGGGACCGGAGACGATGCGGTAGTCGTAGACATAGCCCTCGCTGTTCACATACGCCTCGACTACGACCGGGCCAGAAATCGCGCCCATCTCATCGCTGCTGCCCGATCCACTGGAGAGGTAGAGCAGGCGCGGAGCAGTCGCGTCGCCGAGCGGCTCATCTCCCTTGGCCTGCGCCACCTCGGGCTGGGTAAACATGCCCACCAACACCGTAACCGTTCCCAGCAACAGGACCGCGCTTGCAAACCCGGCGCCAGCCTGCAGCAGAAAAGGTCCAACCGTATTTTTCCAAGCCAGGCCCCAACCCTCGAGAGGGCTCTTGCGGCTGCGTGCTCGTTCGCGGCTTACTGCGACACGGATGCGCAGGAGCAGATCTTCTGGCGCAGCAACCGGCCCCAGGGCCGAGAGCGACGCCTGATTTTGCTTGAGAGACAGCCATTCCCCGGCACATTTGCGGCACCTGTCGAGATGCGCGCCGATGCGTTGCATCTCAATTCCGGTCAGCCGGCCGTCGAGGTATTCCGAAAACTTCGCTTGCATATCGCTGCAGCTGCTCATTGCGCCTCCTCTCCAAGGGACATTTCAAATTCATTGCGCGAGTGGGATTGCGCGGTCTGAGGGGCAACCGTCAAAACCGCCTTTAAATAGGCACGCCCCCTTACCAGCCGCGACTTCACTGTCCCCAGACTGACGCCCTGCATCTCTGCAACTTCCTCGTAGACGAACCCCTCGATATCGCGCAGAATCATCGTGGTCCGAAAAGGTTCCGGCACCTGGCTCAATGCCGCCTCAACCCTCGCCCGGTTCTCAGCATGTACCACCATGTCAAACGGCGACTCGGCGGAATCAACAAGCGTATCCTTCAAACGCAACGGAGTTCCCGGATTTCTCTCCGTCATTTCCTGCTCGATAGGAACTTCCTGCTGCTTATGGCGCATCCACCAGCGCCGCTGGTTTGAGGCCTCGCGCAAAGCGATCCGGTAAATCCAGGTGCGCAGAGACGATTCCCCGTGGAAATTGCCCACGCCCCTGAAAACCTTCACGAACACGTCCTGAGTCAGATCGGCGGCGTCTGTTCGGTCGTACATCGTTCGAGCAAGCAACGAGTAGATTGGCTGGTGGTAGCGCGCGATAAGCCACGAAAACGCCTCCTCCGAGCCGGCTCGCAATTCTGCGATAAGAGCCGCCTCATCGGACTGGAGCGTAAGCGCGCTGGCAAGATTGCCCATGGTGAGGTCCGCCTGCAATTCAGTGTCCTCCCACCTTACCGCAATTTGCAAACAGATGGCACATGGCCAACTGCACGCTGCGTATCGCGAGCATCCTGTTGGGCCTTTATGCGCCCGGAATCCGATGCCGCCACTCGTGCGCGGGAGACGGGGCATTGGTTGATGACCGAATGTTCCGCGCTGTCTATTGTCTTAGACACCGCGACACCCCCAAAGTGTTCCCGGTCACGGCTATTTATTCCTCCATCTTCAAGTTCTTGCGCAACTTATACCGTAAAGACGATACGGCGTCCTCTTTCCAGGCGGTTCCAGACTGACTCCACCTCCTTGAGCGGCGCCGCCTCCACGTCAACCTTCAGCTTCCCCTCCGCCGTCGCAGTAAGCAGTTCCCCAATCGCTCCCAGGATCGACTTCAGCGACGCTGCACCAAACCCGCTTCCCATCATCCTCAGGTCAATGCTCCGCAGAATCGCCCCCTGTAGCGTGATCGTTCTGCCGGCCATCGATCCCACCTCCACCAGCCGTGTTTGCTGCGTCCGCGCCTCGTCAAACCCGGTTGCCAGCGCTTCCAACAGCAGTTCCGTCGGCCTTCCCCACAGGTAATCGATCACCACATCGATTCCTCGCGCCGCCTCCGCCGCAAATGCTTCTTTCACTGCTTTCTCGTCGTCGCCCAGCGCAATCACCGCATCCAATTCGGCCGCGGCAATCGCCTCCACATTTCGTCCCACGCCAATTACGCGCTTGGCCCCAAGGAGCCGCGCCGTCTGGATCGCCAGTTGTCCGGCCACACCAGTCGCGCCCAGAATCAAAACGGTCTCTCCAGCCTTCAGGCCGGCGCGTATCTTCAAAGCTACCCAGCCGGACATGCCCGGGTTCGCGATCGCCGCGGCCTGCGCATCCTCAATCCCATCCGGCAAAGGAAGAAGAATTCCCTTCGGCGCCACTGTCCACTCCGCCATCGATCCGAACGGCGCCCGCGGAAACCCAAAGTAGACCCGGCGCCCGTCCTCCAGCGTGCCCACCCCGTCCACTCCCGGCACCATCGGAACCACGCCTTCGCTCGAGTAATGTGCTCCGCTCGCCCGCGCCCTCACCAGCTGATGCAGTCCCGTGGCACGCACCTTAATCAGCGCCTCGCCGTCCCGTGCTACCGGATCGGCAAATGATTGATACTTCGGCGCCTCGCCCAACACATTCACCACCGCAGCTTTCATAATCCCGCCTCTCGTGCCTTAGACCCAATCCACCCGGCCCGCGCTGCAAAACATACGCCCGCGCCAGTTTGACGAATGAAGCGCAAGCGGAGACAATAAGAGAGTTATATCCCGCAGCACGTGGGCCTGTGGCGCAGCTGGGAGCGCGCTTCCATGGCATGGAAGAGGTCATCGGTTCGATCCCGATCAGGTCCACCAAATAACCTTCCCAAGGTCAGCCTATCTTACGAGGAAATGATTTTCCCAGCCCTCATCCGGTTGGGTGTCAATTCTGAGGGCCATGTGCGCCGCCGTGAGACCGTCATTCGCACTGGACCAAGTGGGCCTGAAGGCTGTTACTGCCTGAGAGACGAACTCGGCTTCCGCAGCTCTCGATGGACCGATTCGATCATAATAGTTAGTCACGTTAGTTAGTCACGCTTTCGCGATGACCTGCATGTATCGATCTGTCGTTCCAGGTCTGCGAGCGTGACGCAACATTTCCTGCATGGATTTGACGGAGCCCTTCGTCTCGCCAAACGGTTCAATCGCTCTTCCGATAGCCGGAGATGTCAGTTTCCGTAGTCCCAGGGCATCAGCTAGTTGTTTGAGCACGCGTTGTCGATAATTGCCTGTATCCAGAAAACCTCCGTCCTATGACCTGACACCACGTCCGCGAGCACGATTCTGAGATGCTAAGGTGTTTAAGTGCGGCAAAGAATCTCAGTTGTTCCGCCGCTGCGTACTCTCTCCTAAGCAAGTGCCTTTGCGCTCGAATAAGGAGGTGCAACTGGCGCCGCAACTTCGATTTCGGTGCCTAGCCCCGGGGCCGAGGAGACCTTGATCTTTCCGTCTACAAGTCGCAGGCGCTCGCGCATGCTAACTAGACCGAGCCCATCGGAGATCTGCGTCGGATCGAAGCCCTTTCCGCGATCTTTAACTCGGAGTCTGATTACATCTCCCTCCCAAAGTAAAGACACCTCGGCGTGAGCTGCTCCGCTGTGCCGGGCCACGTTATGGAGTGCCTCCTGCAACACGCGGAACATGACTAGAGGTATCGGCTCGCGGAGTGGGACCGTGCGACCCTCTTGCGTGAATTCCACTTTGATTCCTCGTTGTTGCGAAAACTCGCGGCAGTAGCCCTCCAACGCGCGAGGCAGCCCGAGGATCAATTTGGAACTGTGCAATTGATGAGAAATCAGCCGGACGCCCTCGGAGGCCTGATCTATCTCCTTCTGGATATCGGCTAATTCTTCCCATGTGCCGATTCCCGCAGGGAGGCTCCGGTGCAAGTTGTGTATTTTAATGCTGAGCAGCGCGATTCGCTGAGCAACGTCGTCATGCAGATCGCGGGCGATGCTCTTGCGTTCCTCTTCTTGTGCTGTGATCAGTTTGCCCGCTAAGTCATGAATGACATCATTACTCTGGCGCAGCAACTCTTCCTGCGCCAGCCGCAGATCGGTAATGTCCTGAAAGGTAACAACGCTCGCAACTATGGCTCCTGTTTCGTCCCGGACGGGCGCTGAGTTAGTGAACAACACGCGAAATGTACCATCCGGGCGCACGTACCTCAATTCTTCGCCTACCACAACTTCGCCCTGCAGAATCGAGCGGACAAGAGGATGTTCTTGTATGCCGTATGCTCGCCCATCCAGCCGGAACAACTTGTATTGAGAATATTCTTCAACACTGCGGAGTTCCCCAACAGACCGTTGCAATATCTGCTTTGCCTGATTGTTGGCCAGAACTACTTCGCCGGAGGGGGCGGCGGCGATGACGACCCCTGCACCCATCTGGTTTAACACTGTCTCGAGCAGGGCACGTTGCGAATCGGCTTCAGCTCTCAGCTTCCGTTCACGCTCTGCCGCTTCACGCAGCCGCCGCTCGGCCAAAACTCTTTGGGTGGTTTCCTCCGTTACCAGCAGCACACCACCTATATCCCCATCGTCATCTGGAATGGGGCTATACGACCACGTAAAAAATGCTTCTTCCACCAATCCATAGCGATCGATCATTAATGGTTGATCGACCGACCAAGTCGACACGCCACTTTTGAGTACATCCTGCAACATCGGTCCAACCGTCTCCCACATGTCCACGAGAACTTCGCGTGCAGGTTTCCCGAGCGCATAGGGATGCATTGAGCCGATTACTTCGCGCTCCGCGTCGTTGTAAAGGAAAATCAGTTCCGGCCCCCAATAAATCGCGAGCTGAAAACACGAGCGCAGGCAGACGTTCAGAACCGTCTTCAGACTTTGCGGCCACTGCGCTGAAGGACCAAGAGGAGATCCTGACCAGTCGAATGACTCAATCAGCCGGGCCATCTCGCCGAAAACGATCGGATGCAATCCATCGCTGCCAACATACCGAGAATCGGCCTGATTTTGCTGCGCTCGCTCCATTGGTTGGTTCCTCTGATAAGCCGAATGAGAAACTCGGGTGTGAGTCATCAGAGTGTGAAGTTATCGGCTTTTTTCAAAATATCACCTTTAGCGCGAACTGGATCTGCCGCGCACTGGTGACGGTACTGAAAATACGGCCAGCGTTGCCTGCCAGGATGCCGCATCCAAGTGAGTCAGTTGCTGGATTGCAACCACTAGCCCTTCCAATGAAGATTGCGTCCCCATTGCCACCCGTACCGTTAGGACCCTGAGTGTTGTCGGGCACAGCGAAGTTAGGGTGGTTGAAGATGTTAAATAACTCTGAGCGAAATTCCAGGCTCGCGCGCTCAATTAGTTGCATGTGCTTGATCAGGGAAAAATCGAACTCCTTCAGCGATGGACCGCAGAGGCTATTCCTGCCCGCATCCCCAAAGATATTGCCAGCGGCATCCGGTGTGTTAGGCAAGGCAAAGATAGTCGGATCGAACCACTGGTTGACGTTGCCGGTCACAGCATTGCAGGGATTCACTCCAGGTTTGATATCCGGGCGATCTGCTGGAAACGAAGAGGCTGTTAGTGAGTTATTGAAACCGAGAACGGGGGTAAAGGGGGCGCCTGACAACAGTTGACCAATTATGCCCACGCGCCATCCCCCTACTAACTTCCCGGCGGCGCCCCGTTCACCGCGACCCCAGCGCTGTCCAGGTCCGAACGGTAAGTCATAAAGCAAGTTGCCGATGAAAATATTGCGTCGGTCAAAAGCTGAATTGCCACGATCGGCGCTCAGGTCGAAAAAATTCTGCGATACTCCAGGCTCTGAAACCCAGTCGCTGGGGAAGGGTCCGCTCGCAGTATCGATCGAGTGGGAGTATGTGTAGGATCCCTGGAATGACAGTCCTTTCACGAACCGCCTTTGTAGGCCGATTTGTAGCGAATTGTAGTTCGAGGTCGCATCGGTGACTATTTGAGGAGTTGAGCCGAAGTTGGGATTTAGGTTGTGTCCCAGCGCCGGTTCAAAGGGATTCGCTTCGCCAGCTCGCGGCAGGTGCAAGCCGTGGGAACCGACGTAGGCAGTCTGGAGCACCGTCTCACGTCCCAGTTGTCGCTGAAGGTTGAGGCTCCATTGCTCATAATACGGAAACTTCGGATTGAAGGTGATCCCAAAAACCCCGACCGGCGAGGTTGATCCTCCCAGAGCCGCGATGCTGGATGGCGGTGCGAGAAACTTGGGAGACTCCGAGATAAGTGCCCCAAAAAATGGCCGGTAAAAACGTACATCAAAATATAGGTTCGAGTAAATCTGGTCGCGCATAATCCCGAACCCTCCGCGGAAAACTACCTTCGCATCACGAGACGGGCTCCACGCGAATCCCAAACGTGGCGACCATAGATCCAAGGGAACACTGGACCAGAGAGGACCGACCGTTGGGGCCTCGTCCGTGAATACGTCATGGAAGTTCGAGATGCGCCCTTCTGCTTCCGTGGGAATGCTTGAATACTCCCAACGAAGTCCCAGATTCAAGGTCAGATTGGAACTGATACGCCAGTCGTCCTGCGCATAGAGTCCTAGACAGGTCTGACGAAAGCCGCGGTCGGAATCGCTCAGCGCAGGATCGGTTCCAATGTAGAAGGTTGGGATTCCACGGAGGAATGACTCGAACGTGGGGTTGCTGGTAGTGCTCGCAGCTGAGCCCGTGAACGAATACTCCCCATTGGTGCCAAAGTCGAAAGGACCGTTGACTTGAATCCGCCTTGCGTCAATCCCAAACTTCAGGCTATGGCGTTCATGTTCCCAACTCAGATTGTCGATACCCTCGAAGGTATTCGAAGTGGAACCGAGGGGATAAACAAGGTTGTTGCCCAGCGCGGGCAATCCTCCAATCGAAATCACCCCCAAAGCCCGACCTGGGACCAGAGAGATTGAGAGAGGATATGTATTATCAACTTCGGCGAGATAGCGAGTGCGATTGAAGTTGAACTTGGCTTCGTTGAACAGGTTGTTTGTGATCGCCCTCTGCCAACTAAGCATGAAATATTGGTTGCGCATCGGTCGTTTGCCAGGAAATCCGGGAATCGCTGTGCTTTGAAAAGGAAAAATGCCCACGCCGTCATCGAACACATATCGACCAAAGATCTGGTTCTTGTTTCCGATGTTTTGATCGATCCGCAGTACTGCGTAGTCCTCCCGTACAGACTGCACTTCCGAACTGGTAAAGAGCGCCAATCCGCTGGGGACGCCAGCGCTGATGAGCTCAGGCCCGTTTGGTCGCGGATATAGATCAATGAAGAGAGCGCTGGTCGGATTGACCCCTACGTTCACCAAGCCGCTGCCATTGACCGAAGGAAGCAATCCTTGGCGGGCGTTATCGTCGGGTACGGAAATGTTGGTCGTGATACCCTTCCGTTCGCGCAGCCCTTCGTAGTTGACAAAGAAGAACGTGTGATCCCGGACGATCGGTCCTCCAAGCGAGGCGCCGAACTGATTGCGTTCGTAAGCGGGCTTGCTGAAAGTATCGAAGTAATTAGCGGCGTCTAGCGCGGCGTTTCGGAAGAACTCGAAGACCGAACCGTGCAGGCTGTTAGTTCCCGATTTGGTAGCAAATTGGACATTAGCACCACCATTGCGACCGTATTCTGCACTGTAGGTGTTCAGGACCACGCGGAACTCGCGAACCGCCTCCACTCCCAACTGTGCCCCGGCGGGCCCACCCGGTGGGACATTGTAGCCCGGGTCGTTGATGTCACCGCCATCGAGCGTGACGTTGTTCATTGTGGGCCGTGCACCCTGCGCCGAAGCCTTGGACATGTTGCCTTCGCTCCAGAGACTTGTTCCCCCATTGGTCGAAGGCACAACGCCTGTCTGCAACTCTGTCAATTGGAATAAGTCACGACCGTTCAACGGAAGCTCGCTTAAGCCGGTCGCAGTGACCACGTTGCTCATCTGGGCCTTCGTAGTTTCAACCAGCGGCGTTTCCCCCACAATCGTGACTTCCTCATTGGTAGAGCCAACTTCGAGGGTGGCGTCCAATACCGCTGCCTGGTTCACCAGCAGAGTTATGTCGGTTAGTTTTTTGACCTTGAAACCTGCGTGTTCGATCCTGAATTGGTAACTGCCCGCAGATAAACCGTTGACATGATAAGTGCCGGCGTCATCAGTCACCGTTGATCTCGCCACACCAGTTTCCACATTAGTCGCGGTGACGTCGGCGCCGACTATAACGGCACCACTTGGATCTTTTATTGTTCCCTGGATTTCGGCTGAAACACTCTGTCCGAAGCTGGGCAGCGCTCCCAGGCACAGCAGAACATGGAGGAGCAGCAAAGACAGGGGGCGTGTCATGAATCTAAGGTCCAGATGACGGATGAGAGCGATTCGGCCTAGTCCAGCTCAGGCTCGATAATAGGGAAACGGGTAACCGCGAGGATACTATCAAAACTACCAGTCGTCCTCTCTAGCGAGACTGCCAGATTCGACCCCGGCGGCGGAGCCGGTTAGACGGGATCGAACCGCGCTCTTTCGAACAACGCTCAACAAATCCTGAATCGGCCGACGCGTTCATCCAGCGCTGGATGTGAGAGAAATTACCGGTTTTCGGTATTTCGGGCAGGTTACCGACAAAGGGGGCATGGGTGCAGCGAAGCTATGCCTTGTAAGTTGCCGAAGAAATTGATAGCCCGCGATGCGATGATCACAAGTATCGCCATCGAGACAGCGCTTCCTGCCATCATCAGCGTCTTCACCCGCGTCCTGAATGTTTATCCCCTGTCTCTCTTGCCAGTTCCGTGCGGCTGCCTCCCCCAATAACATCTCTCGCTAGGCAGTCTGCAAGTGTCGAACGGCTCGTGCTGAACGCATGAGATTGGGGGTGGATTTATGACCGGCAGAAGAATTGGTATTTCGGCGACTCTCTTAGCTGTGTGCCTCTTAAGTCTGGGATCGGCCTTTGCCGCCGATAAAGTAAAAGGCAAAGGAGTCATTACCCTCCGCTCTGGAGAGGCCTTGACCGTGGAAACTGATGAGGGAACAACAACCGTGACTGTCACGCCTGATACAAAAGTGCAACACCCGATAGGGCTTGGTGCCCGGAAGAAGCAAGTGGGGCCAGAGGTCCTGATACCGGGACTCAGGCTAAAGTTCGAGGGAACGGGTGATCAAAATCAGGTGACGGCGGAAACGATAACCTTCGATCAAGACGATCTCAGCTTAGCCAAAGTGATCCAGGCCGGTTTGAACCCCACCGCTCAGCAGCAGGCCTCGAACATGGCCGCCTACCAAGCCAACAAGGAGGCGACCGATGCCGAAATTGCCGCCAACCAGGCGGCCAATCAGGCGGCTATCGCGGCGGCTAAGCAAGATATCGCAGCCAACCAAGCGAGCATTGACGAAGTGGCGGCTTCGACCCAAAAACGCTTCTCCGAGTTGGGTGACTTTGTGGTGAAGGGCGAACATACCGTGTACTTTGCCACCGGGGATTACAGCATTTCTGGGGAGGACCGAAATGCACTTGCGGATTTAGCAAAGAAGTCCCTTGCCTACCAAAAGGGCTACGTGATCCAGGTGGCGGCGTTTGCCGACTCGGTGGGCACCGCCGCCAGCAATCAATTGCTGAGCAAGGAACGCGCACAAGCAGTGGTCGCCTATCTCCTTCAGGAGTGTAGCGTTCCAGTTGGTCGCATCGTCACGCCTGGCGCAATGGGTGAAACCAATCCCGCAGACTCCAACGAGACGCCTTCCGGACGGAGCGAAAATCGCAGGGCCGAGATCAAGCTGCTGGTGAACAAGGGCATCGCAAACTCCGGCGGAAATTGACGATCTCCGTTCTTATTCCCTGAAGACGGAGGCGTACCGACTGCAACGCCTCCGCTGCTGATACTCAGACCTCAAACCCAATGCGCCGAAATGGGCGAAGTTTCTACAAGACCACCTTTACAACGGGCTGGCGGAGTCGGGGCCTCTGGCGACACCCGCGAGGTAGGGGAGCCATGAATCATGGCAATCACCTGGAATTCGTTATTGGCTGTTGCTTTAATGGCTTCCCGAGCCATCGGCCTGGCGCTGCAAACCGCAGAACGACCTGCCGTTGCCTCATCCGTAGCTGACGATGCAGTCCTGCTCGATCTCGTGGTTCAGGACAAGAGAGGCAAGCCCGTCGTCGACCTAAAACCTGAAGAGTTGGCTATCAGCGACGACGGTAATCCGATAACGCTCAACAGTCTTCGTCTGGTGAGCGGGGAAAAGCAGAGCGAGCATCTGATCACGCTGGTCTTCGATCGGCCAGGCGCTGGGCGTGGAGTGGAACAGCAATCGAGCACGGCCCTAATGAAGGACGAGCGCGATGCCGCGGCCAAGATTCTCAGGATGACTCCTCAGAGCGGCTTCGCATTTTCGGTGTTCAGCATCGAGGGGCGGCTTCGTCTTCACCACGGTTTCACATCCGATCGCAATGCCCTCGGCGAGGCTATCAATGCCGCCACGGAACCCGAAATGCCGGGCAGCGGCAGCGCAGCAAGCGCTGCGGAAAAAGAGCTGATCTCCGTTGCCTTAGCCGGCGTGGATAGAACCGGGAAGAGAGCGACGGCGCATGAACGCCTGCTAGCGGAGACGCTCTATGGTGCGCTCAGAAGTTCTGGCCCGATCGCCCGGGATGAACATATCCGGACTTCGTTGGCGGGCTTGTTGGCCCTGACCCAGGCGCAGCAGGAGATCGCTCTGAGAAAGGCCATTCTCTACTTCTCTTCAATGGAGGATAAGCAGATCGACTCCCATGCACAAGCGGCGATTGAATCAATCATCGGAACAGCCGATCGTGCCAGGGTCTGCATTTATGTGGTGGATATGAGTTCCGTCAAGGCGAGGCCGCAGACGGCTGTGATGAGTCCTGTCATCGCCGACGGTTCTGGGTACGCCGGCACACCGGTTGGTTACAATCCAACGCGACTGAATATAGAGGCGAACCTTGAGAAGAGCGATGTTGTGGATACGCAGTATATGGCTGAGCAGACAGGCGGCGGTTACATTTCCGGAGATCGCCTGGTGAAGTCAGTGGAACAACTGATCGGAGATATGACCACCTATTACGAAGCATCCTATCTTCCACCCATCAAGGAATATGACGGAAGATTCCACCGGGTTGTGGTGAAGCCATTGCGGGCAGGGCTGAAGATACGCACACAGATGGGCTATTTTGCATTGCCTCCGCGTACAGAAGACGGGAGGCGTCCGCGGCCATTCGAGATACCACTGTCGAAGGTGCTGAAGCAAACGCCATTGCCCGTGGAACTGGCCTTTCGCGCAGCAGTGCTGACGATGGATGACCATTCCGAGGAGGGGGCGAACACGCTGGTGATCGAGGTTCCGCTGACAAGCCTGGAGCTTCGAAAGGACTCCAACACTCCGACCTACACAGCGCATCTTTCGATGATTGCAAACATCAGGAACCAGGACGGCGAACTCGTCAAGCATTTCAGCGCGGACGTTCCGGAGCGCTTCACACTCAGCAATCCTGGTATGAAAAGCACCGAAGCGGTTACGTTGCAGCGTCACTTTGCGGCTTCTCCGGGTGCGTACGTTTTGGAAGCGGCGATCATGGATGTCAATAGAGGCACGGCTGGGGCGCAGCGCATTGCCTTCGAGATTCCTGGGGACGCGGGAACGCCCTCACTGAGCAGGATCGTTCTGGTGCGTAGGACCGATCCGCTTGGTCCCGAGAAAGACCCTGGCGAGTTGCTTCGTCAAGGGGCCAATCGGGTAACGCCAAATCTCTCCGGGGCGTTGCCGCCAGGCGCCACCGACGTTTCAATATTCTTCGCCGCCCACGTTGACCCGCGCGCGGCTGAAAAGGCCAGGTTGGCGATCGAGGTGGTCCGGGAAGGAAAACCTCTCGGCAGCGCTCCGATGAGCGCCGAGCAAGTAAACGCAACCGGGTATGCTTCTTACCTGAGCAGCTTTTCGATCGATCCGCCGAAGAACGGCAGATATCAAGTGAAGGTGATGCTGAGCCAGGGCGGAAAGACGGCGGAGGCCGAGACATCCTTTACGGTGACCGGAGTGCAAGCGCCAGACGCGGATGCTGCGACAGATTCATCGGACCTGGGAGACGCCGCTCGCCCCATGGGCCCGCTGGCGATCACCTTTCCTATCAATCCTGTTCAGCGTCCTCGTGCCGACGAACTCAAGTCGATTATTGCGGATGCGACGCGGTTCGCAATGGATTACAGGGATTCGCTGCCTAACTTCCTGTGCGAACAAGTTACCAACAGGTCGGTAAGTTTGGATGGCGCAAAAACATGGAAGCACAAGGATAAAATATCGGGCGTGCTCACCTATTTAGATCATGTGGAGGATTGGAGTTTTCTTGAAGCCGAACGAAATGGTCGCAAGAGCTACATTGAGGACATGGATAGCGAGGTAGGGGTTTCGTCCGCCGGGGTCTTTGGCGGAGTAATTTCTGGCCTGTTCAGGCCCCTGTCGAAAGCGGAAATCGCATGGAAGGAGACCGCGGTGCTGGGTGACAGGACGGTACAGGTGTTCAACTACCGCATCGCTCGGGAAAACTCGAATCTGTACCTCCGAACGGGTCCATTGGAGGTGATTACGGTGGGCTATCACGGCCTGGTTTATATCGACAGCAGGACGCACAACGTGCGGCGTATCACGGAAATAGCGGACGATGTGCCTGAGAAGTTTCCCATCCACGCAACCTCAGTGAGCGAGGATTACGATTATGTTTCCATCGGCGGCCATGACTACCTAATGCCAGTAGGAGCGCAAGTCTTCCTGAAGAAAGGCCGTCACGAGACGGACCTGAATGAGATAACGTTCCGAGCCTTCCATCGTTTCGGCTCGACGGCGAGAATTCTGACAAAACCCTCTGAATAGGACTGTGATTATCGTCGCTGGCTTACATGGACTCTATCTTGCCGGTGCGTAAGTTGGCTTAGCTCAGAGCAGAAAGGCCGCCTGTTTCAGGCGACCCGGATCACGTCTGCCTCTCGTGATTTTCGTCGATCATGGATTGAAGACGATTTTTGCAAAGGTGCCGGCCAATTCGGCGGTGCCAATCCCCTGACCCACGGTGACGAACAACTCGTTCAGCGCTCCGTTTGCCGTGGTTCCTCCGCCGAAGGCAATTCCCCAGAGGTTATTGAGAACAATCTTGTTCCCGTGCTCGTCTCTTATCGTGCCGACAAACCTCCCCGTAATCGGATCGAACGCATTGATGGTGCCGTGGACGGAGTTGTTCGAAACCAGCAGAGTATTGCTCAGGGGGCCAAAATTAGGCGGAGCAGCGGCGACACCCCAAGCCTGGTTGAGTCGATCTCCTTGAATCAGCGTCTTCACGAAGGTGCCGTCTTCCTTGAAAACGTCGACGTAGCCTCCGGCACCGATGTTTGGTACGGCGTACGTGACGTAAACCAGGCCATTGATGTCCTGAATGCCGAAGACTGAGAAGGTTGATGGGATCGCCGGATCACCGAATGACTTCACCAGTGTGAAGGTGCCGTCGAACATATCCACATGATTATTGGTGTTGTCCGCCGCGTAGAGAAAGTTCCCCGAGGGTTTGCTGGTGATGGCCAAGCCCGTGTACATCGCTTTGCTGGCCGAGTTGTCGACCACGATGATCGATTGGTTCTTGTTCACCCCCGGCGCCCATGCGCTGATGGTGCCATCCAGTGTGGCAAAAATGAAACTCGACGGCGCGCCCTGAACCTGGAAATCCGTCGACGATCCGTTGAACACGATTCCAGTCGGCGTGCCGGGGCCGTTTAGACCTGTCGGCGAAGAAGGCCCGTTTCCGGCAGTGGGAGTCAAAACCTTGAGCGACTCTTCTGTTCCGGTTGCTGTATAGAGGGTTGACCAGCCGGTGTCGTTATCGGCGATCCACCAGGGGCTCGCGGCGCTGCGAGCTAATCCCCAGGGATTGGCCAGCAGCGGATCGATGGTCGGGGCTTGGCCGACTTGATTCGAAACCAAGTTTGTGAGGCGATAT
This sequence comes from uncultured Acidobacteriaceae bacterium, assembly GCA_963800145.1. Lineage (GTDB taxonomy): Bacteria > Acidobacteriota > Terriglobia > Terriglobales > Acidobacteriaceae > Telmatobacter. The sequence goes on from CAWCZX010000005.1 coordinate 312,691, forward strand.
TGTGCTTCGGCCGAGGCCGAAAGCATGAGAAGAAGCACGCCGAGGCAAGCGGCGACTGCGGTCCTGCGAATCTGCATACTCATATCTCCTTGGGAAAGTCAGCGGCGCAGGAAAGGTCGAACCCTCGGGGGAGTAACCTTGTGCGCTGCCTTCTCTGACCCGCCGTGGCGATCGTATGCCCAATCGCGACTCGGAATTGTCATACCTTTGTCACCGGTTGGTAAATCTTTCTTGTTCTATCGGGCTTGGGTGTGAGCCCCGGCCGCCCGCAGGTCCGTTCACGGTGTCGCGACCTCCCATTCCCCAGCCAGGTGCAAATCGATGGAAAGCGGCTTTCGAAGCGCTTGAGGAAACGCTCAAGATCAGTGGTGGCAATCGCAAATTATGGACCTGATCGTAGGTCGGTGCCTTTTAACAAACTCAGCAACGGGATACGTTCGCCGAAAACACACCGGCGTCCACTGAATCGCAAGCGAAGGTGAAGATTGCTTGAAGCCGACGTGTCGACACGCCGAGTCATTCCATGGCGGTCAATTGAGTTCTGGCCTTACGCGCTTAATCCTTCAACGCTCATCCCACACTTGAGCTGGCGAACAGGAATTCCCACGATGTATCGAGGTATAGCCAGCGCTGGGCACTGAACCAGCTGGTCGGCATTCCAGGCACATGAAGCAGAGTATGCCCCTCCGTACAGATCAGCTCCATTCCGTACCAGGCCAGGAAAGTCCTGGATGCGTGGCCCACTCGCGCCGGGTTCGTAACCCGCCTGAGGCATACTGGACAACGTTGACGCTGATCCAATAATGCCCACCGCAAGCCAAACAGGCACATTGAAAAGGAACTGATCAACTGGGCGTACTCCGATGCGTTCGAATAATGCGTGGTGTGCCAATACGAGATATCGATCGAAGAAAAGTAAACGATCGGCAAGAGCAGGACGATTTTGGCGCTCATAAAAAGCCACCGGCAAAGCTTACTTCTCCAGGAAGGCTTGTGGAGACTGTAGCCCGCTTCTCCCATCGATACAGATGTAATCGCCGGAAGCGACAGGAGTGCGAGCAGAACCGTGAACCAAAATGTGTCCCGAGGCCCTCGCGTCCTCTCTTCGAACGCCACGCCCCACAGATCGTCTATCGAATCGTCTAGATTGTACGCAGTAATGTGCACCCGTGAGGTCCACATCTCGGACTGCCCCGGGTTGGTTAGATGAGCCACGGCATACCCCAAACCACCGGAGGCGATTTCGGAGTCAGGCTGGAGCAGCCACGCATCAGGCTGCCCCGGCAACCTCCATGCTCCCTCCGACAGCACCCCCACGACCCTGGCGGTATGCTCGCCGACTTTCATCAAGCTTCCGAGAGCATGGGGGTTTCTACCGAATTCTCGGCTCCAGGCTTCATCGCTAAGGACGATGGCCGGAACGTTGGGCTCGCCCTCAGTTTCGGCTCTGAAATCTCGCACGGAGAGACCTAACAGGGCGAAGAGGTTCGAGCTGGCGCAGGCCACGTTCCATCTGGTACCGGTGGCTGTCGCAGTCGATACTCTTTCTTGCGTGATCCGATAGAACGCAAAGTCATCGAAGTACTTTTGCCATCGCCCCTCCCAGGTTCGAAGCTGCTCAATGGAGATGGTCGCTGCCGAATCATTGTTATATCGAGCGTCCTGGATTAGCATCAGGCCCGGCCTGACGTGGTAGAGAGAGGGGTGAATCTCTGTACGCGCGCCGGGCGACAGAAGCGCCACTGTATAGCTGGCGACCAGCGCAAGGCTGAGCCAGAGAAGACACCGTCCCGGCGATCCGGGCGATACGGCAAAGACGCTCCCCATTCGCCAGGAGCGTCGGCCAAGACAGAGCGCGTCTGGGAACGCCCCGAGGCAAAACGCTGTAACCTCCCGTTCCGCTTGCAACGAAACAGTACCGCCGGGGGAGCATTCCCTCCGTACGTGCCACAGCTCCGATCGCCATTCCCGCCACCATTCCGCACGCTGTTTGCCCGGCACCAGCAACGATGCGCCACGCAGCAGGCTCACATCAAAGGCGCGAAGCGCGAGCACAAACGGAGGCGTCATAAAGACTTCACTTCCTCTGACGGAATCAGGCGTTCGAGCAAAGGATAGCGTTTGCGAGATGCTTCCAGCGTTGTCTTTCCCGCCGTCGTCAACTTGTAGTATTTCCTGGCTGGTCTTTGCTCCGCATCGGCAATCGACTGCTTCTCCCAATGTGAGCGGATCAGCTCGTCTCGCTCTAGCCGCCGCATGGCGGGATAGACGGTGCCACTTGGGAGACCCGTCATCTCCATGATGCTGAAGCCGTAGACAAATCCTGCGTCCACTGCCTGAAGGATCATCGCCGCCGTGTGCGAAAGGTTCGCCTCTGAGGCCATGGCGCATTTTACCTATGTAGCAATCTACTTGACAAGCAGGTATGCTGAAAGCTACATAGGGTATGTGGCGGTGCATCGGAGGCCGGCGTCATGCTTGATGTACAGAACCTTTGCAGGAGCTTCCGCACCATTCCCGCCATTGAGGATGTCAGCTTCAAGGTGTCCGCCGGCGAGATCGTCGGCTTCCTCGGTCCGAACGGCGCGGGCAAGTCGACGACAGTCAAAATCATTACCGGCATGCTACGGCCGAACGAAGGACATGTGTTCTTCGAAGGCGATGACATTCGCAATGACATGGTCGCGTTTCGCAGCGTTCTCGGCTATGTCCCCGAAGAGGCACATCTCTACAGTTACCTCTCCGGGCTGGAATATCTGCAACTTGTGGGGAGGCTACGCGGGTTGGGTGAATCGCTCATTGAAGCCAAGGCAACAAGCTTGTTGAGACTGTTGAGTCTTGAGTCCTGGCAATACTCGCCCATCTCTTCCTACTCGAAGGGGATGCGCCAGCGTGTACTGATCGCGGCGGCCCTGCTCCACAATCCCAAGCTTCTCATCTTCGACGAGCCGCTCTCCGGCCTCGATGTGGTTTCAGCTCGCCTATTCAAGGATCTGCTCGAGTTGCTCGCAGCGCAAGGCAAGGCCGTCATCTATATCTCGCACGTACTCGAGGTTGTGGAACAAATTTGCAATCGCGTGATCGTCATTGCGAAGGGCAGGATACTGGCCGACGCGAGGCCATCAGATCTTGCGCAATTGATGAGACTGCCGAATCTCGATAGCGTATTTGCGCAACTGGTGCAGCAGCAGGATACCCGCAGTATCGCGGAGCAGATGGTCGAGGTGATGCGCATTGGCCATTCGTGAGGAATTTCAGCGGCTCTTCATGATGTCGGAGCCCGAAACGCTCCCGTTGAACGCCCAAGCGGCATTAGGCCAGGTGCACCCCGAGCGCAGTCAGTTTTCGCTCCTAGTGCGCCATTTTCTCGAGCGATTCTTCAATCACGAAACCGCCTCGCCCGACGGCGACGCGGAGGCACGGTTGGTTCTGATCGCATTTACAGTCGGACTTCCAGAATTCGTGGTTGCGTTGTATTTATGGCCCGTGTATCACCCTTTTGCTGGATGGCCGCCGGGACGTGGCCCTCATGTGGGCCCACCGCCTTATTGGCTGCAGGTGAATCATCATCTCTTCTTTGTCCTCTATTCGTTCGTTGCGATGGGCATTGCAACGTTGTTCGAATGGGACCTTTTCTTTCCCGACCTGCTCGATATATTTGTTCTGACGACGTTGCCAGTCGTGAATCGCAGACTTTTTCTGGCACGCGTCGCCGCCATCGCGATTCTCGTCGTCGGTTTCTTATTCGATGCAAATGTTCTGGCGCCTCTGGTTCTTCCCTCTGCCATCGATCCGCCAAATATTGTGCGCTTCTTCGCCGGTCACCTCCTGGCCGTGACCGGCGGCGGCCTGTATGCGGCGCTGTTCATCCTGGCTCTGCAAGGCGTCCTTCTTTCAGTTCTCGGCGAACGGCTATTCCGTAAACTTTCTCTTCTTATCCAGGGACTTTCCATCAGCGTTCTGTTGATACTCCTCCTCCTGTTCCCAGTGCTTTCCGACGCAGTTCCCGTGTTGCTCCAATCCGGAAGCCGTTATGCGTTCTGGTTTCCGCCGTTCTGGTTTCTGGGCATCTACCAACGCCTCATGGAAGGCCCGTCCGCACTGCCTATCTATACCAGGCTCGCGGAAGCCGGAGGCATCGCCCTGCTGGTGACGGCCGGTTTGGCCGCGCTTGCCTATCCGATCGCCTACACGCGAAGGGTACGCCAACTCGTGGAAGGAGCCGGAACGCGCACCAAACGGAGATGGGCTTCGGTGCCGCTGCATAAGATTCTCCATGCCACGCTGATCCGACATCCGGTTCGCCGCGCAGTCTTTCACTTCATCAGTCAAAGCCTGCTGCGCGTGCAGCGCTATCGCATCTATCTTGTTCTCTTTGGGGGCGTCGGACTCTCGGTCGTTGTCGCTGCTATTGTTCGCGTGACTGTTGTGCTCGGACAGCCGCGCTTGAATATCTCACCCGACGGCATCTGCGCCGCGATTGGAATTGTGGCATTCTGGACAATCGCCGGACTGCGCATGGCACTGATTTCTCCTGGCAATCAGCAGGGAAGCTGGGTCTTTCGTATTGTCCACGGCAGACCTCCAGAATTCCAGACGGCAATGGAGGAATTACTGGCCGCCAAGGTCTGGGTGCTGGTGTGGGCGCTCGTCATCACCTTTGGGGCCTGTGCCGTATTCCGGATCATCGCTCCTGCGCAACTTCTCACTTTGCCGGCGACAGCAAGCTTGTTGCTGATTGCCGCAGGCATGTGCCTGCTGCTCACGGACGTCTTGTTCCTGAACGTCAAGATTGTGGCCTTCACTGGCGAGCCAGCCAGAGAACAGCCCAATTTCGCCGCATCACTGCTCAAGTACATTGCGTTCGTACCCGGTGCGGCCTCGCTTCCGATTATCGTGGAACCGTGGATCGAGATGAATGTGGAGCATCTTGTGATTGCTGCGGCGGCGATTGCAACGGCCCACCTGGCACTCCGCAGCCGACATCGCACGATTATCCGGGAACACTGCAATATGCCCGCGCTCGAAGACGGCGAAGAGGATTTCCCGATGAAGCTCGGCCTCCGCTATTAAAAAGGCCCGCGCAGGTCATGCGCATGAAGGATCGATCGCGAGTGTACGCTTAGCTGACGAGGATTGCGCGAGCGGCTTGGACAAGAAGAGATAAGAAGGATCGGGGTTTATTCCCTGACGCGATTTCAGAGTGATCGAGCAATGAATGGGCCTCCGAACGGAGACTCCGCATGATCCATGTGACCTAAGAAAACGGCGCTCGCACCGCTACGGTCGCAAAGCCAGTACCGACAAAAACCGGACCATGCCCAACCAGGCTGATGGTCCGGTCTTGTTAGAACAAGCGAATTTCGCTCATTCCTTGTTACTGACAAGAGAGAACATGGCTCCCTGAGGGTCCTGACCATTGATGATCCAGCCCCCTCCAGGCACCTGTATCGGACCATTCATTATCTTCCCGCCGCCGGATTCAACACGCCTGACAGCCGCCTTGATCGAGTCGACATTGAAGTAGAAGTTCCAACACGAGACCGGTATTTGCGGCGCTTTGATCATCATCCCGCCGTCGCCCATTTCCTTGTGGTCGCCTTCATCGAAGATGCGATAGATGCCCATGGGCCCCATGTCCATATCGTTGACCTTCGTCCAGCCGAAGAGCTTGTTATAGAAGTCGAATCCGGCTTCAAGGTCGGTTGTGTAGAGTTCGTGCCAGCCGATGGTGCCGGGGGTCGGTGGTGCGGGGCGTTGCGGTGAGGGCATGCTCGGGTTGGAAGTAAAAACCACGATGGCAGCACCCTGCGGGTCAGACAAGACGGCGAAGCGGAGCATTCCGGGAACATCCGTGGCGGGTTTCCATAGTTTGCCGCCGGCTTCGACAATCTTTTCGATGTGAGCATCGACATCATCGACCGCTATGTAACCGATCCAGCCGCTGTGTCCGGACATGTGCAACATGCCCGCGATTCCAACGTTGCCGAGGTTGAAGGTGGTATACGGGAAACCGTCCGTAGCGGGCATCTCCTGGGTCGTCCAGCCCACAACGTCCGAGTAAAACTTGCCTGTGGCTTTCGTATCGCTGGTCATAATTTCGTACCAGCTGAACTTTCCTTTTGGGGTAAACATCGCGAGAATTCTCCTTGTCGGCAGACGCACCAGGGTGCCCGCGTCCAGTGGACTGGTAGCGTTGATATCAGCTTAATCAAAGGTATGTCAATCCGATCTGAGGTTAATTCCCGCACGGCTTTCGGTTAATGCTGATGCAAGGTTCTGCACCCGTCGCCGCCACAAATTCCCTGCGATTCACGCCAAACAGCCCGCTCATTCCCGCAATTCTAGTGCTTCCGCTCTAATTTTTCCGCTGGATGGCCTTACTCGCACCCGCAGCGTCGTGGTGTGGATTTACGAATACGCGAATCCTGCGTCGTGGGCTGCGTCGGAGTTACTGCGCAAGCTGATAGGGCCTAACATGCCCAAAGCAAAACGAGGATGCCAGGCGGAGGCTCACTGTCGCCCTCCAGAAGGCGTACCATCCCAACGACACCCTTCACCGGAGAAACCATCTCTTGAAAACCACTCTTCATGCCGTCAGTGCCCTGTCGCTCTCCCTTCTCCTCCTTAACCCTCTTTCAGCGCAAACCACGAACACCCCAGCCCAATACAAGGGAAATCCCTACTACGACGCTCAGTACAAGGGCGGCGCGCAGAAGATTCCCGGCAAAGTCTTCTGCGCCTATTACGACCTGGGCGGCGAAGGCGTCGCATATCACGACTCTGACGCCAAGAACAACGGCAGCGGCGCGCTCAATCCCGCCGACGGGTCATACCTTCACGAGTTCCGCATGCACGAGGGCGTCGACACCTCCTACACCAAGTTCGGCCTCGACCCGCAAATCGACGACAACCCCTTCGAGAATGTCAAGCCTCCCGCGAATCTGCTCTACGTTGGATGGACTGAGCCCGGTGAGTGGTTCAACGTTACGGTTGATGTGGCCCAGGCAGGCGACTACTCTGCTGACCTGCTCTATACCTCGAACCGCGGCGGCTCCATTTCGCTTGATGTCAACGGCACGCCCGCTTCCGGCCCCCTGGTCATTGTTTCCACCTACAACGCTGCAGACCCCATCCCATGGCGTCAATGGCATCACTGGAACATTGCTCGCAACATCGTCAAGGCTCACCTGGGAACAGGCAGGAATGTTCTCACCGTCCACATCGTCTCGGGCGGCCAGATGAACCTGGCAACGTTTGACTTCAGAAAGACGAGCCCGAAGAGTTCTGAATAATTCGAAGGCTTGCGAGGGGACGCGCTCAGATCTCCCGTTGTGACATGGGGTATCGCTCGATAGAGGCGGACCGGTAATTACGGTGCCGGGATGCGAACAGTATTTGCTCGACAGGAACGGATGCCCGCACACGGGGTCGGATGAAGATTCTTATCCAGGCAAACCTCAACGGCTGTCAGATAGTTGTGGCCGCAGGTTATGGCGAAGCTTGAGCTCGGAATTGCACGGTTACTCGCAGTGAAGAGGTCGATGATCTCATCCGGGGGAAGCGATATCTGGGACGTGAGGGTGCTGAGGGTGGGTGGGATGATCACGGCGCGAAAGGCTGAGCGCGCGGCTTGGAAGAATGCGTCGGGATCCAGACCGGAGCAGGTACCGTGCGTCTGCCACTCGTGTTCGAGCAAACCCAAGTCAGGATAGATGTCCTTGTATTGATTTGGGTCAGCGGGTCCTGAAACGCTTGAGCAGTTTTCGGGATAGGTTCCATCGGCGTTCTCGGGCCACAAGCCGTGGAGTACGAACCCGGCATGCGCCGCGCACTCAGCGGCGGCGGAATGTGCGTAGCAATATTCCGGCGACCAGGAGAGATTGAGCAGATAAAAGTCGAAACCGGATCCTGAGGCGGCGATTCTCCCACCGATGGGTACTGTCGCGCCTTCGGGTCCGGGACTCGCCGACCCAGAAGCGGTCTGCGGACTGGAATGGCATCCTGTCAGGGGAACGAGGAGCGCTATGAAACTCGTGATGATCCTCTGCTTCATGGATGCAGGATAGCAGCGCCTGGAATCCTTCGCATGAAGGCCCCGGAATATCCAACGCCAGTGTGCAATATCTATTTCGCGCGGTCATACCGCTCATTCCAGTGATCAATGATGGGAAGTTAGAACGAAACACCGCGCGGAATCAGACGGTGCTGGTAGGCCTCACACTCAAGACGCTCGCGGAAGTCCGGATGGGCGATGGAGATGATCGCCATGGCGCGCTCCGCGACCGATCTTCCTTTCAGATTGACGATGCCGTATTCAGTAACGAGATACATCACATCGGAACGCGGAGTGGTGACGATGTTGCCGGGCGTCAGGTTGAGGACAATCCGACTGCGGCGCTCCCCGTTTCTCTCGAAGGTCGAAGCCATGCAAATGAATGATTTTCCTCCTTTCGACGCATAGGCTCCGCGCACGAATTGCAGTTGACCGCCCGTGCCGCTGATATGGCGGTGCCCGTCCGATTCAGAAGCAGCCTGTCCTTGCAGATCGATCTGAGTCGTGTTGTTGATCGAGACCACACGGTCATTCTGCATGATGATGTGCGGGGCGTTTGTGTAATCCACCGGATTGCAGGTGAAGTCTGTGTTACGGTCGGCCGTTGCGTACATGCATTTCGAACCGAGTGCGAACGTGTAAACGATCTTGCCCGGGTCAAGCTTCTTGCGGGCGCCCGTAATTCGGCCCGTGTTGTAGAGTTCCGCGATCCCATCGGTCAACATTTCGGTGTGTATGCCAAGATTGCGGACGCCGCTTTCAAGCAGTAATGCGCACACCGCGTTCGGCATGCCGCCGATGCCGACCTGGAGGCACGAACCATCCTCAATCTCGGCTGCAATTCTGCGCGCTACAGCCCGGTCAACCTCAGTGGGTTGTGGATTGGGCAGCTCCGGCGCAGGCTGGTCGTCGCCTTCGACAATGTAATCGACCTCGCTGACATGAACTCCGTTGTCTTCTCCGTAGACATACGGGAGGCTCTTGCTTACTTCGACAATAACCAACTTTGCGCGCTCAATCACAGCGCGATGCCAAAGATTGGCGGCACTGAAGTTGAAGTAGCCGTTGGCGTCCATCGGGCAGGTCTTGAGAATGGCGATGTCCACGGGGGCAAGAAAGCGGCGATAGTAGTCCGGCACCTCGCCAAGGTTGAGGGGCATGTAATTGCAGCGCCCGGCATCGTGCCTTTTGCGGTCGTAGCCGGAGAAGTGCCAGCTAAACAGGAAAAAGTGATTGCCCTGCGGATCGCCCTCCGCCACTGCGCGCGGCCTCATCGAGAGGCAGGAGCGGATCTTGACGTTTTGGAGCGACTCCCCCCGGGCGGCGAGGGCTATATCGAACACGTCGGGCTGGCCGAGTCCCGTACCGTAATCGAGCCACATGCCTGACCTGACAAAGCTGGCCGCCTGTTCGCAGGAAATGGTCTGCGCGGAAACGGAAGCTATTCTCTTGCTCATGCGAAATACCTTTCCATGGGCCGTTCTCCGAATCACGCAAAACCTGGGGCCGAGAAGTGAATATCAAATCGCTTATTGCTCTGTCCAGCGCGGAGTTCGTTTCTCAAGGAAAGCTGCAATGCCTTCCTGCGCATCAAGGGCAAGTGCGTTCGTGCTCATCACTTCTTTCGCGTAGCCATATGCCTTCACTTGATCGAGATCAATTTGGGCATAGTACGCCTGCTTCCCCAAGGCCACGACCGAGCCACTCGCCTCGGCGATGCGGCCAGCGAGTTTCAGCGTTTCCGCTCGTAAATGGGTTGCGCCCACGACTCGATTCACCAGGCCCCAATCCGCGGCCGTGTTCGCATCGATGAGTTCGCCCGTGAGCAGCATTTCAAGAGCACGTTTGCGCCCGACCACCCGGCTCAGAGCGACCATCGGCGTGGTGCAGAACAACCCGATCCTCACTCCTGGTGTGGCGAATGCGGCGTCTTCAGAAGCAATGGCCAGGTCGCAGGTGGCAACCAACTGGCATCCAGCAGCTGTGGCGATACCTTGTACCTCGGCGATCACCGGCTGCGGAATCGATTGCAGCTTTTCCATCAACTGTGTGCAGACGTCGAAGAGATTGTGGTAGCCGTTCCTGTCGCGACCCACCATCTCCGAAAGGTCGTGACCGGAGGAAAAGACTTTGCCATTTGCCGCGAGAATTACGACGCGGAGATCACTCCGGCTCCCGATCTCACTGAGGCAGTCGATCATCTCCTGCATGAGCGCAAGCGACAAGGCATTCCGCCGTTGCGGCCGGTTTAAGGTGACCAGGGCGATGCATTCGTCGGTTTCAAAACAGATATTCTCGTAACTCATTCCATGATTCTAAGGCCGATTTTCAATTCGGCCGATAATTCAAGGACGAGCGCGGATTTGGCACATGAATCCTTCAGATGTGGATCAGAGCCTTGTACAGTTCGTCAAAGACCGTCTGCAAATGCTGCTTGGGCAGCAACTTTGGCCGGAAGTGGCTTTCCAGGTTGACCGCACTCAAAATGGCTCCCAGAATTACCAGACGACGCTCCGCTGCCGCCCGCATAGCCTTGTCCAGATTCGGGCCGAAGAGCAATTCAATAAAGTCGGTCCCCGATGATTTGGCCATCAGGTCGTACATACGTAAAAGCTTCTCTCGCGATTCCGGGCGGCGCAGTGCGTACAGTTTGAACTCCAGCATCAACGTACCCCACGTGTGATCGCCTGTTTGCGCAGCGATCCAGTCCTTGAAGATTCCCGGCCGCTTGCTGATCACAGGTTCGGCTTCGATAGCAAGACGAATGCGAATGAACTTGGTGAGGACGCGCTGCTCCATGAGCGAAAGAAAGAGATCCTCCTTACTGGCGTAATGAGCATAGATTGCGCCACGGGTGAAGCCTGCGCGCGCAGCCACCTCTTCAAGCTGCGTCTTTTCAAAGCCTTGCTCTGAAAAGACAGCCTCGGCCGCATCCAGGATCTTGGCCTGTGTCTCCTCGGTTCGTACCTGGTGCTTCGATTTTCCAAGTCGAGTCATGACGGCCATGGAGATTTCCTCTTGACAAATTCTATCGTTGAATTGATATTAATACATACACGTATGTATGTAAATAGAAAATACGGGAGATCGCAATGATCGTCGATATGGAGACAGAGCCCGAAGCTGCGGCCCCACCATCTTCCGAAAATCGGTTCGAGGCCGGCGCTGCGAAACCGGTTACACCTCGCCGTCGCGTGAACCCTTATCTAGCCGGGATCATCCTGCTGGTGATGCTGGGCGCGGCGATCGGCTGGTATTTCTACTCGCGAGGCTTCGAAAACACAGATGATGCGCAGGTCGACGGCCACTTGAACCCGATTGCGGCTCGCATTGATGGCACCATCAAGGCGGTCTATGTTGACGACAATCAGCGCGTCGAAGACGGAGCGCTGTTGGTGGAACTGGACCCAAATGATGACCGTGTAGCGCTCGAACAGGCGCAAGCGCAGCACGACCAGGCCATTGCACAGCTCGGCGCATCGCATCCCAACCTCCCGATGATGGTCATCAGCAATCGCGGCGATTTGGCGTCACGACTCGCCGAGGTTACCGTATCCGAGGCTGCCCTTGCCGCGGCGCAGCACGATCTGGAAAGTGCCAAGGCAAAACTGAGTGAGTCTCAGGCCATGAACGATCGGGATCAGGCTGACTATGCGCGCAACCAATCTCTCTTCAATCAGCAATTGGTGGCGCGGGTCGACTATGAACATGCCAGATCTACCGCCTCGGCACAGGCTCAGACCGTGCTTGAGAATCAAGCTGCCGTGGCTTCGTCTCAGAAGACCGTCGAGCAACGCGTGGCGCAACTGGCTGAACAGCGCAGCAGACTTGAGCAGACCCGGAACAGCGCCCCACTGCAGTTGGCCATCCGCGAAGCCGACATCAAAAGCCAGAAGGCCAACGAAGAAGCGACACAGGCAGCCGTCGAACAAAGCCGGCTGAACCTCAGCTACTGCCGAATCGAAGCGCCGGTGGCAGGCGTGGTCACACAGCGAAGTGCCGAAGTGGGCGCCCGCATCTCCCGAGGCCAGCAACTTTTCATGATTGTGCAGACGGACGATCTGTGGGTCACGGCGAACTTCAAGGAAACCCAATTGGCGCGGATGCACCCGGGCGAACACGTTCGAATCCACGTGGATGCGTTGCGCGGCACGTTTGACGGCACTGTGGAAAGTATGCCGGCGGTCACCGGTTCACGCACCAGTGTTCTGCCTCCCGAGAACGCCACTGGAAACTACGTAAAGGTCGTTCAACGTCTCCCTGTCCGAATCCGCTTTAACGCCGGGCAGAAGGATCTGGACAAATTACGCCCGGGGATGTCAGTCGAACCCACTGTGCGGCTGGACTGATGATGACTCGCGAAAACAAAATCACGAATCCCAATACGGCCGCCGTTGGTCCTCCGCTGATCAATCCCTGGGTCGTTGCCATGACGGTAACTCTGGCCACGTTCATGGAAGTGCTTGACTCCTCCATCGCGAATGTGGCGTTGCCTCATATTGCGGGGACGCTCGGCGCCAGTCCGGAAGAGAGTACGTGGGTCATTACCAGTTACCTGGTGTCAAGTGCGGTTGTGTTGCCCATGAGCGGCTGGCTTTCGAACTTGGTGGGCCGCAAACGTTTCTATATGACATGCGTCACCATCTTCACCATCAGCTCCTTCCTTTGTGCGTTGGCTCCGAGTCTGCCGATGCTGATCTTGTTCCGCATTCTGCAGGGGGCCGGCGGAGGAGGCCTGCAGCCTACGGAACAAGCCATCCTGGCAGACACCTTTTCAGCCAAGCAGCGCGCGATGGGATTTGCCATGTATGGTGTGGCTATCCTCGTCGCGCCGGCAATCGGACCAACATTGGGCGGATGGATTACGGACAACTACAGCTGGCACTGGATCTTCCTGATCAACGTGCCCATCGGGATTCTTTCCTTGGTCCTGACGCAGCGGATCGTGTTCGACCCTGCGTATCTGCGCAACCTGGCGAAGTCCAATTTTCGCGTGGACTATGCCGGGATCGCCCTCATCGTAGTCGGCGTGGGCTTTCTGCAATTCGTGCTTGACAAGGGCCAGGAAAGCGACTGGTTCGCATCCAACGCGATTCTCGTGAGCCTGATTATTGCCATCGTTGCGCTGGTGCTGCTGGTGATTCGGGAACTCACGCACGAAAACCCGATCATGGACCTGCGGCTGCTCAGCAAGCGAAACTTCGCCACTGCCGTCACCTTCAGCTTTGTTCTCGGCATGGTGCTGAATGGCAGCACCATCCTGTTGCCTCAGTTTCTTCAAAACGATCTTGGCTACACCGCACAACAGGCAGGCATGGCCCTTTCGCCCGGCGCCATCGTACTGGCGTTCATGATGCCGGTCGCAGGAATCCTGGCGATGAAGTTCGACCCGCGAGTCATCATCGCTTCCGGTTTCGCTCTCACTGCTTTTGGGCTCTTTCATGCGAGCAATGTTTATTACGGAGTGAGCTTTGGAACGATGGTGAGCTACCGGGTCATTCAGGTCATCGGGATACCGCTCATCTTCATTCCGATCAGTACACTCAATTACGTGGGCGTACCCCGCAACAAATTCAACCAGGTCTCCGGCATCAGCAACTTCGTTCGCAACCTGGGTGGCGGGATCGGAATCTCGCTGCTCAATAATTTCATCGCGCGACAAGACCAGGTACACCGCACTGCTCTTACCGCCCACACCAACCACGCCAACCCCTTCTTCGAGCAGCAACTCCAGGGCATGACGCAGAACTTCATTGCAATGGGTGCCAGTCAGGCTGAAGCGACGCATCGCGCGTTGGCGCAGCTTTCGGCACAGGTCAACCTGCAATCGAATGTGCTGAGCTTCGCGAGTTCCTTCTGGGTCCTGGGCTTCTTGATCTTGTTCCTGATACCCCTTCCTTTTCTAATGCGCCGCCCCAGCGCTGAAGAAGCCAAAGAGACTGCAGCAGTACATTGACGATCTGGGCCGACCGGGTAAGTCCCTCCCCATATCGAAGATTCAACCACGCTGGGAATAGCTCTCAGCCCGATTGCCTTGATCGTCTCGATCAACCGGTACACGATCTGCGACCATGTCGGTCAGTGGACCTCATCCCGAAGCACGGTAACCGGCCCAAGGAGTCCGGATGGAAGCAGCGGAGAGCTTGCCTTATACGGCTTCACGTCGGCGAAGGTGTACTTCGTGGCTCCCGGCTGCTCATCCCCGATCAGCCTGTTTACCCATGCGTTGACCACTTCGATCTTGATCTCGTTTGATCCGGGTTTAAGAGCGGAGGTCGCATCCACCCGATAAGGCGCATGCCATGTCTCTCCAAGGTTCTTGCCGTTGACTGTCACCACCGCAAGATTCTTGACATCGCCCAAGTCGATCCACAACCGCGCTCCCTTACCGAACCATTCGGTTGGAGCCTGCACCGTCTTCGAGTACGTTCCAACGCCGGAGAAGTATTTCACTCCCGGATCACTGCTTTGACTCCAGTCTGAAAGTTGATCGATCGTGATGGAATTCGGGGCCCCGCGCCCGGCTTGGAAGCTTATGTTCCATGGTCCATCGATGGTAGTCACTTTTGTCTCCGTCACTTCCGGCACAGTGCGAGAGGTTGCGGAGGTCGGCTTGCGAAAGACAACAAATACGGTGCCCCATGGTTCAAGGTGAAGTGGAATCGTTGTACGCCCGTCAGCCGCTGTGAAGGATGCCGGTTCCGTTACAGCCGTTTCGGCATACCACAACTCCGGTTGCTTCCCTGCCACTCGAAACGTGGCATCAATGGATTCGTCGTGATCGCTCCGATTATCGACAAAATAGATATCGCCATTGATCAGCTTGCGATGAGCAAATTCCACGTCAGAATCGGCGCCGTGCTTCGAGTAATCAAAATCTGGCTTCAGGTTCAGTGCGGCGAAAACCTCACTCAGTCCTTCGCCGGTATACACCGTCCCTTTTCCCACTTTGTGAACGCCGCTGCCATCTCCAAACAATTCTGAAGAAAGCTTCTCGAACTCTGCCTGATCGTCGGCCAGGCTCGGATCGTCTGTCGGCTTCGGTCCTGCGACCACGGCGCCATTTTCCACCAGTGCATGGATCGCGCGCAAAACCGGCAATGACATATGGCGGCTGTAGGGATCAAGTCCCAATACCTTGTATTGCATCCCGCTCTTGGTCACAATTAGGCCATTCGCAACGCTTAACTCGTGGATCAATGCGTCCGCATTGATATAGTCGAATCCGAAGCCGGCTGGAATATCCGGAGCGCTGTGCTGGAAGATTGCCGTCAGGTTCGAGTCTTCTCCGTAGAAATACACCAGGTCCGCGCCAAAGTGCCCTTGCTGCAGCATGTAGCTTGACCGAGCCAAATAGTCAACCCATGGACCAGCCTGTTCGGCCCATGTCTCGTTGCGGTTGAACCATTGCCCGAACGGCCCAAGTGTCAGCCCGGGCGCTTTCCCAATCAGCGGCTGGTGCGCGGATTCATGAACAACAATGCGGTTGATCCCGTTCAGCAGTTCCTGGTCCGCGGTCGGCTTCAGAGTTGCAGGCGACCATGCCCAGGGCGCCGCTGCCGCCGTCATCGATTCCGCCGCCGCAAGGTTCTGGCCATAGATATGGGCTACGGATGCCGACTCCCGATCGTCTGCATTGTAGCCATATTGCACATGATTGACGCCCGGCCGTTGCGTCCACATCGCGCTCATCGGCACTTCGTTAAACTTCTTCACTTCCATGCCGTCGGCGACGAAAGCCCGCCCTGATTCGTGCGATTCGCCGTAGTGTCCCATACCCCGCTCGTGGAGAGTTTCCTCCAGTTGCTTATAGTGCTCGTTGGCGATCAGGTCAGCGATCGTCTTGCGGAAGTCCCAGAGAAAGCGATCACTGTCCGCAGCGCTATCTACGATGCGGCCAGTCAGAACCGGCAACCAGGGTGTCGCATCGTACCCTCGCAGTTTTTTGAACTGGACCAGCATATCGTCAGTCCAATTTTGCGACCCCGCCTCCCAACTGTCGTTGATCACATAGCGGATACCTTTCTTGCCCATTTCATCCGCACCGACCGTGTCTTTATAGCTATCGAGATACTTGTCGAAGTAGTCCTTTACGAAAAGGTGGTTGAGCTTGTCTACCTCAAGCCCAGTCGCCTCGGGAGTCGCGGGATGATTTGTGATTCCGAGCAGCGAGTAGCCGAAGCGCAAAACCATCCATTTGCCATCCGGGGGTGTCCAGTCCAGCGTCCCGTCCGGCTGCATCTTCGAAGTAAGGTCAATCACCTCGGACTTCTTGATCGCCGCTGAGGGGTCCACCTTGGGAGTCGCATATTGATAGAGATCTAACTCTGGCACAAAAGCTGCTTTTGCTTCAAAATGGCTCACCCTCGGCTCCGGATGAAGAACCAGCTCAGCCACCGCATAGAACATAGGCGCTGAAGACGCACTGGCTCCGAATGCGGCGGGATTCAGTCCCTCGGCCCACGCGGGTGGAGGAGGCGGCGGATTCCGATTGAAGGTCACCCGAAAATACCGTGCCGTTACGGGCGCGAATGAAATGGTATTCTCCGGCGCTCGGTCCCCTGTCAGGACGACCACCTTATGGAAGGTTTGCCCGTCGTCGCTCGCCTCCAATGTTTTCTCAGGGGCTCCAACTCCAGTGAGACGCGCCTCGTTCATATTGGGGTCTTTGGTGACAAACGTGACCGAGCAAATTGTCTGCGGAGACGGGTACTCGAACTGTATCCATGACAACGATCCTGCCGCAGGAACTGGAACCTTCGTTGTCTTCTCCAGATCGCCGTCGCTTAACATCGCGGCATCGAGACCATCCCCGCTTGATGTGATCTTCGGCTGCGACGCATCGCTCCCTTCGCCGGAAGGGACTCGAAACGCTACCACTGCGGCATCTGCGTAAAACTGCGGAGGCGCTTCCTGCGGGGTTCCCTCGATTCGTCTCGCGATGCCCATGTTCTGGAAGGCACCCGTTTTGGCCGGCGGGTGGGGAAGCGTCCCTGTGAACCGCTGCCCGCCATCAATGACCGTCTCGCTCCAAACGTACTTCTTCATGGCATGGGATGGCGGTACCCAGGGTCCACCGCTTTCGCTCCACCCAGGAGAACCGGCAATTGCCATTTCCATTCCAAATTGATCACCGAGATTGATAGCGTATTTGAAAGCAGCTTTCCAATCCGGCGTCATATACACGAGCCGCTTGTCGACAACCTGTGGCGTCCGAAGCGCCGCATCAAAGTTCTGAAACCCCGCAATTCCCACCCGGTGCATCCACTCAAGGTCCAGCTTGATGCCTTCCTGGGTGATATTCCCGTTCATCCAGTGCCACCAAACGCGTGGGCGCGCGGAGCTAGGTGGATCTTCAAAGCCCTTCTTCAACGGGTCAAGTGCGTTTTGGGCATATGCGGTTCCGCCAACACAAAAAAGGCCAACTATGGCCACAAGAAAAAGTCTCCATGCTCGCATCATTGTTTGTGTGTCTCCGATGTGATGCGCTACCCAAATGCGCCGGAATAGGAACGCAGGGATGCATTGGATAGCGATTCGCTCCCAGCTTACTCCATTCAAAAGAAGAGCCAATCTCCATCCGTTAGCGACGATTCAAATTTAGACGGCGAACAAATCTGAATTAAGGTTTTCTTAAGGCGGCGAGTTGCTTCTGCGTGTCCTCCGGCGGATCGCGCAGCCTCCTCGCGGGTGTCGGTGTTGTGTTCTGAAGCTTGCGAAAAGCTACACACCAGCAAGCTCAATATGCATCCATGATTCGCGATTCGTCTTCCACCTCCTAAATTTGCTTTTTGTTCGCTTAATTGCGACCCGGGGCGGATAAATTCTCCATTCAGCGATTTTTCTTGATTGTTTGATCGAATTAACGCTAATATTCTGCTCACATTGACTTCAGCTCGAATCGCGATTCAGAAATTCAAATCGACCAGCATGCACGGTTGTGGCGGGTCGATTCGATTCGGACGAGCTAAACCTAAGTCCTCAGCGAAGGAAGGCGCAGCAATCAATCGCGAATCGTACTACGGCGCGAGCCTGTTTCTACTGCCTCCGCTGGACAGAGCGTTGAAGGATCAGACTCCTATCGGCGTGGAGTTGATACCCAGCATTCCGATGCCGAAAACAGACGAATCAGACGCAACAATTATGCGAGGCTCCAATGAAAACG
This sequence comes from uncultured Acidobacteriaceae bacterium, assembly GCA_963800145.1. GTDB lineage: Bacteria > Acidobacteriota > Terriglobia > Terriglobales > Acidobacteriaceae > Telmatobacter. The sequence goes on from CAWCZX010000005.1 coordinate 330,912, forward strand.
AATTTCCTTCGGATTGTATTTGGATGCACAGTCCTGATGCTGATGTGCATCTCCATAGCCACAGGCCAGACCGTCACTGGATCGATTACCGGTGAAGTCACGGATTCCAGTGGAGCAGTTGTTCCTGATGCTGCGGTGACGGCCCACAACCTCGACACTGGTGTAGTAACTCCGACCACCACGAATTCGACCGGTGTGTTTCACATCGAGTTTTTGCCCATTGGTCACTACCAGGTGACGGTCGACAAGGCTGGATTCAATACCGAAACGCTGCCCCCATTTGTCCTTGAGGTTTTGCAGACTGCAAACTTCAACGTCAAGCTGACAGTGGGAAGTTCGACTACAACGGTCAGCGTATCGGCTGCGGCCCCCATCCTCGACACCACCGACCCCACAATTGAAAGTACCTTCACCGCGAATACGATTCAGAATTTTCCCTTGAACGGGCTCGATTTCTCGGCGTTGACTCTCTATGTCCCCGGCGCTGTGACCACTTATGGAACTAGTGGCATGACCAGCTTCGAGCGTAGTACCTATAACTCCGACACGCCTAATTTCAACGGCAACCGCGCCCAGGCGAACAACTACACGCTGGACGGCATCGACATGAACGAGACCTTCAATAACCTGATCTCGTACAGCCCCGCGCCCGAGGCGCTCCAGGAGATCCAGGTCCTTACCGCGAATTCTCCTGCCGACTACGGCAATGTGAATGGCGCTGGCGTTGTAAGCGTGCTGAAGAGCGGGACCAACCATTTCCACGGTTCTGCCTACGGCTACGTCCAGGACTACCGGATGGACGCCAACTCCTACTCGAACAATCAGTCAGGCATCCCAATCAACCCGTATTCTTTCGCGCAATTCGGGGGAACAGTGGGCGGGCCCATCTTGCATAACAAGTTGTTCTTTTTTGGCGACTACCTGGGATCGCGCCAGCACAAGGGTGGAACCGGTTCGGCCAGCGTGATGACCCAGGCCATGCGCAACGGAGACTTCTCGGCCCTGCTCACCGGCTTCGCCAACCCCATCCAGCTCTACGACCCCCTGAACAACTTCGCACCCTACGTCAACAACGAGAATGTACCCATCAACAACCCGGTAGCGAAGTATCTCTTTGCTAACCCCAAGATCTATCCGCTCCCCAACGCCACGCCGACTGATGGAGTCGCATCCAACAATTACCAGGCCAAATCGCGCAGCTACCATGCCAACGACCAGGGTGATGCAAAGATCGAGTACGACCCTCGCGCAAGCGACAAGATCACCGGATTCTATTCCATATCCACCGCTTATGACGGCTCAACCCCGGTTCTGGCCATCAGTTTCCCGGGAATCAATCTGTTTCCCACCTGGATTGTCGGCTCCAATTGGGTCCATACCTTCTCGCCGTCTCTGGTCAACTCGGCGCGTGTCGGATTTACGCGCACCAAGTGGAGCGAGGGCTTGCCCCAGGATCCGACTGGCGTCTTTGGAACCTCAGGGGATTCGAAGGTGAGCATCAACTTCGCCAACCAGGCTTACAACGGCTTCACCTACCAGAGCCTCAACAGCGACCTCAGCGGATTGGGCAATCCGGCATACAACGGGGGAAGCATTATCGACAACACATACAGCTACATCGACAACCTCACCTGGCAGCACGGCCGGCACTACCTCAGCATGGGCATTGAAGCGCGCCGTTATCAGAACAACTACCCCACAGGCAATAACTACGGTTATCTTGGCCAGGAGAACTACACAGGCGCCTTCACTGCTGATCCCGCGCAGCCCAATGGCTCAGGATGGGGCGGCGCGGACTTTGTTCTGGACCGCGTGCAGTCGGCTGGAGCTACGCTCGGCTTCGTGAACGTCGGACAGCGCCAGTGGCGCACGGCTGGATATACGCAAGACAGTTTCAAGGTGAGCCCCAGCCTGACCTTGACATTCGGCGTCCGCTACGAGATTGACGAACCCTGGGTCGAACAGAACAACAAAACCGGCAACATCAATCTGGCCACCGGCCAGTTGCTTTATGCCGACCGCGTGCCCTCAGGCGCCGCAACTGGAGCCGGGAATCTGCAGCAACCGCGGCTGCTACAACTACAACTACAGGCAGATCATGCCGCATTCTGGGGTTCGCCTATCAAATCAACGACCGCACCGTGGTACGCGGTGGCTACGGCCCCAGCAGCTTCTATGAAGGCAATTCGTACAACCAGCGTCTCACCTCGATCACGCCTTTCATCCAGGCTGTCAATGTGTCGGTCAACTCGCCCGCTCCTGGCGCTGTAACCACGCCTCGCACCGCGGAGGAGGGCTTTACCGGGGGCACCACCCAGTACGGCGGTACCTACAACGTGTATCCGCAGGACATCCAACCGGCGTATGTGCAGGACTATAACCTCACTGTGGAATACGCGCTGACGCAGACCACTTCGCTGCAGGCCGGTTACGTGGGAGAAACGGGTCAGCACATTGAGGATTACGGCAATGTCAACCAGTGGTTGACGCCCAACGATCCCACTTCGGCACCCTTCTACAACAACCAGTACATCGGCGTAAACGCCAACCCGGCGGTCAGTGTGGGCTCAAACTCGCTGCTGATCACTGAGTCGCGCGCCAAGATGAACTACAACGCGCTCCAGGCAGTGCTCCGCCAGCGCCTCAACCATGGCCTCGAATTCACCTTCAACTACACCTACGGCAAGGCTATGACGAACAGCTTTGGCAACTATAGCCTCAATGTCGCCGGTTACAGCGGTGCCTTCCAGAACTACTACAACTCCGCTGCGGACATGGGCCCGGCCGGATACGACATTAAGCATGACGTTTCCGCCACCGGCGTCTATGCCCTGCCCCTCGGCCGCGGAAAAGAATACTTGTCCTCGACAAGCCGCATGCTGGATGAAGTGATCGGCGGCTGGAAAGTCTCCACTGCGGTCGTCTCTTATTCCGGCTTCCCGGAGACGCTCACCGCCGGCTCTTCCAACGTGCAGAGCTATGGAACCAACCGCGCCAACCAGTATCTAAAAGCCAATGTGGCCCATCGCTCACTTGCCCATTGGTATGGCACCGGTCCCTCGGCAACCCCCTGCACCACAGCCGGAAGCACGGTCAACTCGCTTGGCAATGATTGCGCCTTCGGTGTCCCTGCCCTGAATGCGTTCGGCACCTCGCACAACGGTTCCTTGCGCAGTCCTGGCTACTTCAACGCGGATATGTCGGCCTTCAAGGATTTCCACATTACTGAATCACAATCGGTAGGGTTCCGTTTCGACGCGTTCAACGCATTCAACATCGTGAGCTACGGCAACCCGGACAGCGGCATCACCGATGGCAACTTCGGTAACGTCTCTCTCCAGGGCACTCGTTCCACTGAGCGCCATTTGCAGTTTTCAGCGAAGTACACTTTTTAACCAACGGGCTGCCGCGATCGCTATATGGTAACGGCAGCCGTTCCTGCGGGAATTTTCTTCAATCGCCGGCCCCTCGACTGACGCTACGAATTCAGAGGGAGGTCGACCTTTGTAGGGATTGAGACTCAGCCATCATGGTCCTCGAAGTGTGTATCGATTCTGTGGAGTCAGCCATTGCCGCTGAGCGCGGAGGCGCTGCACGTGTGGAACTCTGCAGCGATTTGCTCGAAGGTGGCATAACTCCCGGCGCGGGGCTCATCGCCTCCGTCCGCGGCCGTATCGCCATCAATCTGTTTGTTATGATTCGCCCCCGCGGTGGCGACTTCTGCTACACCCAGTCTCGAATTCGAGGTGATGCGGGAGGAAATCGCCCATGCGCGCCACCTGGGCGCGAATGGCATTGTGCTGGGCCTGCTGGATGAACAGGGCTGCGTCGATGTGCTCCGCACGCAAAAGCTGGTGGAATTGGCTCGGCCGCTTCCCGTGACGTTCCATCGCGCAATCGACATGACGCCCGATCTGTCGGCAGCCATGGAGGATGTGGTTGCGACGGGCGCGAGCCGCATTCTGACTTCTGGCGGCGCGCCGGATGCCACTCGTGGCATCCGCCAGATTGCCCGCATGGTCGAGGCAGCCAATGGGCGCATCGCCATCATGGCCGGCGGCGGCATCACGGCAGAGAAGATTGTGGCCATTGCCGAGAACACCGGAGCAACTGAATTCCATTCAAGCCCAGAACCGCATTCCCCAGCCCGGTCCGCTTCCGCAAGCCGGGGATGGCAATGGGCGACATTCATGGCCGTGAATACCGGCGCTTTACGGTGCGGGAAGAGAACGTACGTGCCCTGGTGCAAATGCTTGAGACCGTGCCCACAGAACGGAGTGCTGCGCGTCTCGGCTAAACAGCAGTTTCAATATGCCCGTCACGACAAAAAGAGTCGCATGACCCGCGTTCCGAAGTTAAAGTATTAAGAGATCAATAGCTGTAAAGCCGCTCTCCCATGTCGACAAAGACAGATCAACGCGCGAAAAGAATTCTCCAAGAACTGCTGCGTCACGGCAACAGCTCTGTGGATGAGTTGGCGGCGCTTCTTGATACGTCGGCAGCCAGCGTGCGTCGTGATCTGACACGGCTGGAGCAGGGCGGGCTGGTGCACCGCACCCACGGAGGCGCCAAGCTCGCGGGCCAGATGGAGTACGAGCCTTTTCGCTTCGACTCGACTTATTCCGAGCGCGAAGGGCGCTTTGCCGAGGAGAAGCGCCGCATCGGCATAGCTGCGGCGGAATTGATTCGTGAACATGAAACCGTCGGCTTCACTGCAGGCACCACCACAACCCAGGTAGCGCGATGCATTCGTCATCGCAATGGCATCCACATCATCACCAATGCCGTGAACATTGGCATGGAGTTGAGCAACCAGGCCGCCCTGAACGTGACCCTCACCGGTGGAATGATGCGCTGGGCGGGCGCGTTCTCACTCACCGGCCCGGCCGCTATGGAAACACTCAGCGGAGTCTTTCTTGATAAGGCCTTCATCGGCGCATGCGGCGTGGATGTGTTGCGCGGCGCCACCACCATCGAGCCCGATGAGGCGGCTGTCTTTCGAGCCATGGTGCGACAAGCCAAGCAAGTTGTCGTGGTGGCCGATTCCAGCAAGATTGCCATGATAAGCCCGGCGCTGATCTGCCAGGTGACCGATATCGACATCCTGATTACCGATGCCGGGATCACCTCGGATGCACTCGCTGGCTTCAAAGCCAACGGCGTCCAGGTGCTTGCAGTATGAGCCGCATGAGGTCGGTTCCATTTCATGCCTCGAAGAATGTATGGCTGATTCGCCGCGATCGATTTGCTGTCACGGTTTCGGCCTGGGGCGTGTTGGCTGCGTTCGCAGCGGCCTTGGCCATACCGGCGCGCGCAGCAGAAGGAGATCAGCGATTCGCTGAGTTAGGCCGGTGCAAACTCGAGAGCGGCCAGGTGATCGAGCACTGCCGTGTTGGCTACCGAACCTTCGGTACGCTGAATGCGGCGCGTGACAATGCGGTGCTGATGCCGACGTGGCTTTACGGGCGGTCTGCCGAACTGGCGGCATTCTTTGGCGATCAAAACTCGCGGGGGCACCTGGTAGACACTGGCCGTTTCTTCGGCATCGCCATCGATGCGCTGGGCAACGGCATCTCATCCTCGCCTTCGAACAGCAATATCCAGCATGGAGTTGCTTTTCCTGCGTTCACCATGCGCGATGTGGTGGAGGCTGAGTATCGCGCAGTGACCGAGGTGCTTGGTTTGCACCATTTGCGTGCCGTGGTTGGGCTCTCAATGGGCGGCGAACAGACTTTTGTATGGGCGGTCGCGCATCCTGGGTTTCTTGACCTTGCTGTGCCCATTCTCGGCACTCCGCGGCTCACCAGTTACGACCTGCAGGTGAAACGAATTATGGTTGAAACGATTCTCGACGATCCCGGCTACCAGAATGGCAACTACGCCACCGAGCCACCGCTGAAGTTGGCTAATCTTTTTGGCAACCTCGTGGTGACCACGCCCGAATACCGCAATGAAGCGACGCCCCGCGACAAGTTGGAGGATTTTTTCGAGCAGGCCGAAGCTCCGCAACCGCTGGACGCGAATGACCGGCTATGGCAGTTACGCGCGATTATGACGCAGGATGTGATCGGCAATCAATCTCTGGCCAATGCGGCGCGGTCGACCAAGGCAAAGTTTCTCGTGATCGTCAATGCGAACGACCATCTTGTCAATCCTCAGCCGGCTCTCGACTGGGCTGAAGCGCTTCACGCGCCGGTGTACATTTCGGACGGAGCCTGTGCCCATCTGATATTGAATTGTGACGCGGAGGCTGTCTCGGCCCGAGTCCGCGATTTTCTTGCTGAGAATCAACAGCCTTAGATTCCACACACTGTCCAAGTCATCCTCGGCAGCTTGCGATTGGAGAATTATGAGACGACTCCTTCTTCTACTTCTTGTTGTTTTCGCGGCGGCCCCATACCTGCAAGCACGGCCGATAGCGTTGTTCTACCTGACCAGTTCGCCGGACTCAATCCGTTCGTTTCTTGCGCACTCCATGCAGATCGATTTGCTGGTGCCGACGTGGTACCAGGTGGACGAGAACGGATTGGTCACCGGCGCTCCCGATCCCACCGTGCTCAAACGAGCCCAGGATGAAAAGCTGCCTGTCATGCCAATTATCGCGCTTTTCAATAAGAAGAATTTCCATGCGCTGGCCACCAGTTCCTCTGCGCAAGCCGAGATGAACGCGGCGATGATTCGCGAGTGCAAGCTGCATGGCTACACCGGTTTTCAGTTCGACTTCGAGAATGTTGACTGGACTGATCGTGATCTACTGACGGCGGTAGTGAAGGTTTCGGCTGAGGCCCTGCATGGAGCAGGGCTGCAACTAAGCATCGCTACGGTGCCGAATGCTCCGGGCTATCCGGGTCAGGGCGCGTTTGCCAAGTGGATTTACACCGACTGGCGCGGCGCATACGACATCGCCGCCATTGCCAAATACGTCGACCTACTCTGCTTGATGACCTACGATCAGCACACGCGGTGGACCATGCCTGGCCCCGTTGCAGGTTGGCAATGGACGGTTGACAATCTCAACTATGCTCTCGACACGGTGCCCAAGGAGAAGCTTTCGCTGGGCATTCCTCTTTACGGCTATCACTGGTATACCGGCGCGCCCATGAAAGACACCACGACCGGCGTAGAGAAGCCCAACCCAACCGCCGATTACATTGGCACACCCAATGCCTTGCAGCTTGCTGAGGCCTACAACGGAAAAATCCAATGGGACGCGGAGGATCATAGCGCCTGGTTCTACTTCACTCGCGACCAGATGCGCGAATGGATCTTCTTCACCGACCTGCACACGTTCAAAGACCGCTACGAATTGATCCAGCAGAAGAAAATTCAGGGCTTCTGCTCCTGGGTGCTCGGAGAAGAGGACCCCGCGATCTGGACGTTCCTCCCTCAGCGGCACTGAGGCGGATTCAAAAACCGTCAGGAAGGCGGAAGACATGCCGTACTTTCTCGGCGTAGACGCCGGAGGCACCAAGTCCGAATTTCTACTCGGCGATGAAACCAGTGTGCTGGGCAGGGTGCGCACGGGAACCATCAAGCGCATGAAGGCCAGCGAGGAGACCGTGGAGGCCAACCTCACCGACGCGCTGCGCCGGCTTACTGCCGCGACCGGCATCTCAATGCAGTCCGTCACTCGATGCTGCATCGGCACGGCCGGCAACACTGTTCCGCTGGTTGTCGACTGGCTGCGCAATGCCTTTGCGCGCCACGTCGGCGGAGAACTGATTCTGATCGGCGACGTGGAAATTGCCCTCGATGCTGCATTCTTTGACAAGCGCGGCATCGTCGTCCTTGCCGGCACGGGTTCCAATGTCGCAGGCCGTACCGCAACTGGCGCCATTGTCACGACCGGTGGCTGGGGTCCCGCGATGGCCGACCAGGGCTCAGGACACTTTATCGGGCTGGAAGGCCTGCGTCGCGGCTTTCTGGCCATCGACCAGCAGCGTCCCACCCGCCTGATTGATGTCGCACAGGCGCATTGGAATCTTGCGTCGATTGGGGAACTTATCGCATTCGCCAACGCAAACCCCGCGCCCAACTTCTCAACGCTAGCCCCGCTGGTGGTTGAATCCGCGGAGCACGGCGATCTTGTTGCCAAAGAGGTTCTGGAACAGGGCGGCTACGATCTGGCCTACCTCGCCAGCCTTCTTATTGAGCGCATCCGCGATATGGAGCCGGGTTCTCAAGAGACGTTCGAACCTCCCGCGGTCGCCATGGCCGGAAGCATTCTCGAACGTGTTGCCTTTGTCCGTGAGGCCATGCATGCCAGCTTGCGTCAGAGCTATCCCGGTATCGTGTTTTTGGATACTGCTGCAGACCCGCCAGCAGGAGCACTGTGGGTTGCGCGTCACCACAACACCTCATTACCCCAGAATGAACGTGCCCCACAGGAGATTTAATCGTGAATTCATTTCGCAATTTATTGTTGGGCGCTGGATTTGCTTTTTCACTGACCTCACCCATCGTGGGGTCACAAAGCTTTTCTGAAATCAAGCCCTCTCCGCAACAGGTTGCCTGGCAGGACATGGAGTTTGGCGTTCTCATTCACTTCTCGACCAACACTTATCTCGATCGGGAGTGGGGCGATGGCACGGCTGATCCTTCGATCTTCAATCCGACGGAATTCAACCCCGACCAGTGGATGAAGGCCATTCGCGACTCCGGAGCAAAATATGTGGTGCTGGTGGCGAAGCATCATGACGGCTTCTGCCTCTGGCCGACGGAGCAAACCAATTACAGTGTCAAATCAAGCCCGTGGAAAGGCGGCAAAGGCGATGTGGTGGGCGATGTTGCCCGCGCCGCGCACAAATATGGTCTCAAGTTTGGCGTCTATCTTTCGCCGTGGGACCGTCATGAACCCAGATACAAAGACTCCGCGAGCTATGACGAGTACTACCTTGCGGAACTCTCTGAATTGGCGCAGAACTACGGCGACCTGGTGGAATTCTGGCTTGATGGTGCGGGCAGTGCGGGGCACGTCTACGACTTTAAGAGGATCATCGAAACACTGCGCACCTACCAGCCCAACACCCTGGTTTTTGCTGACACCGGACTGTTCGAATACGGCGATATCCGCTGGGTCGGCACCGAGGGCGGCCGCGTGCCCTACGAGAACTGGAACGTCATCGATCGGCATGGCTATCTGCGCTGGCGCCCGGTTGAAGCCGACACTCCCCTGCGCAGCAATCACTGGTTTTGGCATCCCAACGATGAAACCTCGCTTAAGAGCCTCGACGAGTTGTTGACTACTTACGATGAAACTGTGGGTCGTGGCGCGCAGTTGATGCTGGGCCTGGCGCCGGACCGCCGCGGCCTGCTACCGGACAGCGATGTCGCCCGCCTTGAGGAGTTCGGCAAAGCAATCCGCGAGCGCAATGCTCACAACCTCGCATTGTTGCACACAGCGGAGCCCGCCGAGGTGTCCGCTGCGCTTGACGGCAACCCGGACACGTTTTGGAATGCGCCCGCCGGCTCCCATCATTTCACCCTCGAGGTCAGCTTTCCCAAGCCAATCACTTTCAATCGCACTCTCACCATGGAGTGGCTCAACGACGGCCAACGCATTCAGAAGTATTCGATCGATGTTTGGAGCGGGAATAAATGGAAGACCGTTGCTGGGGCCCAGTCCATCGGGCACGAGAAGATCGATCAGTTTCCGCCGGTTACCGCCAACCGCGTTCGGTTGAACATTATATCCAGCACGGACGCGGCCGCGATTCGCGAATTCCAGATATATAACGTCGGAGAGCCTTTAACCCGAAAGTGACTCACGCTTCAACAGATAGAACACCTAGCGCCTGGTCTTCCGGCAAGCGGCCAAGGTGCATATGCACCCTGGCCGTTGTGCAGGCTGAGCCACATCATCCTTAACGATTCGCTGATCCAAATTGAAATCCGCTACGATTCCGCTTACGTCACTCGTTAAAAGTTAAACGAGACTTGCAGATCGATGCTGCGATTGGATGCAGGGGACGAGAAGAATCCTCCGGAGAGTGCATTGGATTTGCCAAACACAGGCGATTCGAGCACGCCAACAGGCTGCGCCAAGTTCACACTGTTGAAAATGTTTCTCCCCATCGCCGTGAAGTTGAGCGAATAACGCCGTGCCGTCGCCTGATCGAGTCGGGGTGGGCCTCCGCTCCTGCTCAATCCGCCGGGTCCAAGGCCGCCGCCTGGAGGTCCGCCACCGCCTGGGCCACCTCCCGGAGGCGGTCCACCTCCGCCTGGGCCTCCTGGCCCACCGAACGCGGCCCCAGATGTTCCTGTAACTTTGGGTCCGATGCCGATTGACTTGCTCACCCTCATGTTCATGCTGAATTGGCCTGGCCCGGTACCGTAGTTATACGGAATGCGGCTTTGGTTCCATGTCGGGTCAAGGTCGAAGTTGCCATAGCTTGTCTCTAGCGTCTGTGTGCTGGCAGCGGTTGCAAAGGCAGGCCGGTCGTTGAATTGGTTGTCGCCGTTCAGGTCCTGGCCAACGGTGATGTTGAAAGGCTGCCCTGAATTCGTCACCAGCATGGGGCTCAATGAGAATCCATAAGGAGCCTGAAGATTTCCGCCTAGCAAAAAGCGGTTGCGTACGTCGAAGTTGGCACGGCCATAGTCAGCACGCGGATCGAACTGGTCGGATGGGAAATAAGTGGCGCCCGATGTATCCGCATTCGCGAAGTTCATCATGTAGAAACCAAAGAGTGAAATGCGTTTCGCGCGCACGGTGTAATTCAGCATCACCTGATTCTGGTTATAAATGCCGCCGGACTGGAACTGGTAAATATTCTCATTCACGCCATTGGGCCGTGCGCCCGTGCCGGTGGTTGCATCGTAAGTATCCGGCTGATACGCGTTAATATTGTCGCTTAAATACTGGTGTACTCCGTGCGAGTTGATATACGTAGCGGCGATGGTCGCCACCTTGCCGAACTGATGCTCGACTCCGAACGCTGTCTGCATGTTGACGGCGGCCTTGAGGTTTGGTGCAACCTCATAGATCGTTGGCGCTGCCACGCTACCCGATGCCAGCTGGGTCGATGAAGGCGCATTCTGGTAGAAAGTGGGATTCTTGACCACATACTGCTGTTGATTGATTCCATTATTGCGGACCGCCTGCAGCAGATTGGTTTCAGCGAAGCGATCGAAGAACCACCCATACCCCCCGCGAATCACTGTCTTCGCCTGAGCCGTTCCATGGCCGCCGGGTGCCCAGGCAAACGAGAGTCGAGGCGCCCAATCATCATGGTCGCCAATTCCATTCTGCGATTCGTAGCGAAGCCCGTAGCTTACAGTCAGATTCGGACGTACCTTGAAGTCGTCCTGATAAAAGACACCGGCGTCAAAGTAGTTGACGTTTGCCGATCCTGTTCCGGTTGTCACATCGTACTCGCTGGGAGTATTCGCCTTATAGGCGGCGAGTGACGAATAAATATACTGCCCGTTGAAGCCCGAGATTGCGTAACTGGCATCTCGCGTGAGACGGAGCCGCGCGCCAAAATTGAGGGAATGCGCGCCCTTGCTCACGATGGTCGAGTTCTGTAGCTCATAGCGGTCCTGGTTGTCGCGCACGACCCCCATGTTGCTTCCGCCACCCGTAAAAGCTCCCTGCACCGTGATAGTGGGATCGCTGCTCTGCGCAACCTGGTTGTCGCGGTCGCGGATGTATTGAAAACGAGTCTCGTTTACCACGTGATCGTTGATAATTTGCGTGTCGCTCAGTTGAAGCGTGTTTTCCTGATTCGACACATTGTAGGCCTGGCTTTCCAGGGCGAATTGCGAAACGCCGCTGTTAGTTTCCACCTGCCGATCAAACATGTAGCGAACCGTAAGTGTGTTATTGGTCCCCAGCTGAAAGTCGAGACGCGGACTGACATCGAGCCGCGATTGTGGATTCGCGACTGCCACTGTGTAGTTATAAGGGTCGCCGCTGGAGTCGAGCAGTTCCGCATTCACAATCGAATTGGATTGATTGTCGCGGCGAAAGATACTGGCGAACCATGAGCCGGTCTTGTTTAACGCGCCACCGGCATTGCCCATCATGAAGGTTGAGTAATAAGAGGGCTCGCTGGTCACAAATGGATTGAGCGAATTGAAAGCAGAGTCATTGCCGTTCATCATGAAACTGCCGTGAAACTTATCCGTTCCCGGCTTGGTCAGAATCTCGATTCGTCCGTAACCAAGCTTGTCATACTGCGCGGAGAAGGGATTCTGGTTGATGCGAATCTCGCGGATCGAGGACTTCGGCGGTAGCTGCCCGCCGGTAAAACCGTCAATGTAGATTTGTCCGCCATTGGGCCCTGCCGATGGCCCGGCGAGGGCACTCAACTCACTCTGTAACTCATCCGGATCGTCAGAGAGGGCGTCAAGGTCCTTGCCCTTAATCACCAGGGAACTGGCATTATTGTCCGCGCTGGTGTCGACGCCCACGCCCTGCTCGCTGACGGTTACCTGTTGCGTTTCGACAGGGATCTTCAACGCGATGTTCTGAACCGTTGTCTTATCGCTATAAACCAGCACCTCCAGCGCATCCAGCGGGGCAAAGCCCGTCGCAGAGGCGGAGAGGGCATAGCGCCCCGGCGCCAGATGGTCGAGCACGTACGTGCCATCCCCACCGCTGGTCGTCGACTTGGAAAAGCCATCCTTGTTGCTGAGCGTGATGCTGGACGAGGGAATGACTGCTCCCGAAGGATCGGTGACGGTTCCGTGAATGTTGCCCGTTTGCGCCTGGGCAGCTACCGCCGCTGCGCCCCAGATAATAAGCACTCCGCAAATCATGCTCAGAATGGCCTGCTTTTTCATGGTGGTCCTTTCGACGTCAACACGAGCTGTCCTATCTAGAAGACCTTGGATCGCACCCGCATGCGGTCACAATGGGTAAATCTCTGTAACAAACTGTCGCGTTCCCCGTGACCATTTGTTACATTTCCATCGACTTTCTTTGGAGGGAAAGGCGTAGGCTGAATGCGAGGACATCCTGCAGACTTCGAACGCTTAGCCGGGGTCCGGTATTGGTACGAGACAAGAAGATACACGTGGACGACATCCTTCTCATTGACGATGACGTTGAACTTTGTTCAATGCTGACCGAATACCTGGGACGGTATGGGTTTCGAATTACCGCCGTGCATCGTGGCGATACTGGCCTCAAGGCTGCCCTCGACAAGCAGTTTGCGCTGGTCTTACTCGACGTCATGCTCCCTGGTCTGGATGGCTTCGAAGTGTTGCGCCGTCTACGGTCCGCGTCTCGCGTCAGTGTTCTGCTCTTGACCGCCCGCGGCGAAGATGTAGACCGCATCGTGGGGTTGGAGATTGGAGCAGATGACTACCTCTCGAAGCCATTCAATCCACGTGAACTGCTGGCGAGAGTGCGCGCGATTCTGCGCCGAAGCGCCGGCCTCGAGATGAAGCAGGAACAAGAGCTCTTGCGAGTTGATGGCCTGGAACTCAACCGCGCTGCACGCGCCGCTTCGCAGAATGGGAAAAAATTGGAGCTGACGGACGTCGAATTCGCACTGCTGGAGGCCCTGATGCGCTCACCCGGTAAGGTGGTTTCGCGCGAGGAGATATCGGAGAACGTGCTCGGGCGGAGCTTTCATCCGTTTGACCGCAGCCTCGATATGCACGTCAGCCGGCTGCGGCGAAAGCTCGCCGGGAGCGGTTCGTCTGAAGATCCAGTTAAAACAATTCGTGGAGTCGGATATCAGCTCGCTGTCCATTTCGACTCGTCCACGGTAAAGGACTGAACCATGCGCGGCCTTTTTCTCAAGGTCTTTGTCATCTTCTGGATTGCTCAAAGTCTGATTTTTGTCATATCGACCGCGCTAATCGTACGCCATCATTTCGATGGTCCCGACGTCCTATTCGACGCCCTCGACAGCAGCCTGAAAAATGACGCAATACAAGCCGCTGCCAGTTACGAAACGGGAGGCTGCGAGGCGCTGCATGCATACGGTTCAGGCCTTTCCCAAAGCATCGCCCTTGAAGATTCCACCGGCCGGGATGTCTGCAAACTGGGAGCTTCGCAAGACAAAGGCAAAAACTTCGCAATGCCCACCCGCATCGCCGGGAGCCAGGTTGGCCAGCAATTCATCTGGAACGTTCCGGTCACTTCTGCAAGCGGGAAGCAATACGTTTTCCTACTAAGCCGGCCGCATGTGCCCAGAGACAACAATTGGTATCAGGATTTGCTGCATTTCTCATTTCCGCAGCTTCCTGTGGCGATTGTCATCGGCGGCCTCACCACGTTTGTGCTTGTATTGCTCTTTACCCGTCCGGTAGTGCGGCTCCGGAAAACTGCTCGCGAGCTGGCCATGGGAAAATTGAATGCCCGCGTGGAATGGCCCCTATGGCAAGCACGCATGTTTGCGGGCGACGAAATCGATGCCCTGATTCGCGACTTCAATCACATGGCGGAGCGGTTGGAGTCGCTTGTGGATGCGCAAAAGCTGTTGCTGAGAGATGTATCGCATGAGCTGCGCTCGCCATTGGCCCGCCTTAGCGTTGCACTCGAGCTGGCCCGCGAAGATGCGGATCCGGCCACCACCCCGCATCTGGACCGCATCGAGCGCGAAACGGGACGGCTCAATCAACTGATCGGACAACTACTCACCCTGTCTTCGATGGAAGCGCTTGAGAAAGTTGAAAACCTAAAGCCCCTGTCTTTGAACCGTCTGATTGAGCGCATCATTCCCGACGCGGAGTACGAAGCACGGCAGAGGCAATGTTCAGTGATCTTTCACGCAGACGATCAATGCAGCATTCTAGGCAACGAGGAGTTGCTATACCGCGCCATTGAGAACGTCGTTCGCAATGCAATCCGCTACACCGACTGCGGAACTGAGGTCGAGATCAATTTGAAGCGAACCGGTTCGCTTGGAAGCCGTCAGGCACAGATTGAGGTGAATGATCGTGGACCCGGAATTCCAGAGAATGAGTTGCAATCAATATTTCGACCGTTCTATCGTGTGGACCACGCCCGCAGTCCGAATACAGGCGGCTTTGGCGTGGGACTTGCCATTGCGGAACGGGCGGTGCGGCTGCACAAGGCAGAGTTGGCTGCCTTCAACCGCAGGGGCGGAGGCGCGACCATAACAATCAAACTTCCTGCCATCGGCGAAGAGAGCAACGGGAAACGGAGTTAACGGATCTTCCCTGAATACTATAGTGCTCTCTCGATAAAAGCAGGCGCTCGCGTAAGTCCTCTTAGTGAATCGTCTTTGACTTCCGCTGCATGTAATCCATCAGAAGATATTCGCCCAGCGTATCGGGGGTCGTGAAATAGGCCTTGCCACGGCACATTTCTGAGACTTTGTGCACAAATTGCACCAATCCGAAATCAGACGCGAGCATGAAAGTATTGATCATCACGTTGGATCGCTTGCATCGTGCAACCTCTTCCAGCGTCTCACTTACGACGAGAGGATCGAGACCATAAGCGTTTTTGTAAATCCTGCCATCGGGAAGGGTCAGCGCCGAGGGCTTGCCGTCGGTGATCATCACGATCTGCTTCATGTCTTTGCGCTGGCGGGCAAGGATACGCTGCGCAACGCGCAACCCTTCGCGCGTGTTGGTGTACCAGGGGCCGACCTTGACGCGCGCGATCTGTGACACCGGCATCTCTTCAGCCGAATCGTGAAACAACACCAGCGAAAGTGAGTCGCCCGGATATTGCGTGCGGATCAGGTGCGAGAGCGCCATCGCAACTCGCTTGGCCGGTGTAAATCGGTCTTCGCCATAGAGAATCATGGAGTGCGAACAGTCGAGCATGACCACCGTCGCGCACGAACTTTGATAGTCACTCTGATGCACGTGCAGGTCGTCATATTCAAGATTTAGCGGCAGCTTTATTCCCTCGCGCGCGATGGCCGAGCTCAGCGTCGTGGTGGTATCGAGGTTCAGCGTGTCACCGAACTGATAGCGTTGCGACGCGCCACTGGTCTCAATGCCCGTAGCCCAGTAACGCGTATCATGACGGCCGTAGCTTGACTTCCCGAGCGAACTGAGCAGATCGCGCAAGGTCTTGAATCCCAGAAAATCGAGACTCTTGTCGGTCACCTCAAAACGTACTTCGCCTTGCACGTCGCCTATCTGCCCGCCCATTTGTGAGGCGCGGGTCGGGTCCCTTGGGTCCGTGGGCATAGAGATAAAGTTCTCCCGCTCCATGCGCTTGAGCAGTTTCTCAATCAATTCATCCAGCTTGCCTTCGGTAGACAGTTGGTCGAGCTTCTTCTGCATCATTTCGTCGAAAAAGTCGCCCGCCTCCAAGACACGCCGCAGCGCTTCGCGCAGATCGTCGAGGTTGTGATCGAACTCCTGAAAGCGCGCGTAGGGATCGCGAAAGCCTGAGTCGAGCAGGTAATCTGACATCGCCTGCAGCAGGGCTTCCATGTCCATTTCAGAGGCAAGGTCGCCCGTATATTTTGAATAACGAACGCGCTTCATACGACAATCCCCCCGGTTCGATCGCGTTTCCGTCGTACCGGAATCCGCATGAACGAAAACTGCCCGCAGAAAGATGCGAACGTCAGTTCAAGCCGCCGCGTCGCGGACGCCTTGTCTGCGTCTGGCGCCAGTCTTCATAATCGAGTTCCGGTTCCGCGCGCTCTTGCTTGCGTGGTTTCTCCTGCGCGGCAAATCCGTGCTCTTCGTTGCGGCTGAGCCTGCGATGTGCGACCAGGCCTTCCAACAGAAACTCCGCCGCGGCAACCACTTTCGGTGGAGCGTCGGTTGCCTTCACCGCCAGCGGCGATAGCCTCTCGAATAACCCTTGAATTTCTGTCAGGTCCGCAAGAGCGGAGGCTGCAGGCTGGTTGTCATCAAGCTTCACCGTCCCGCCTAGGTTGAACCATAGTTCAATCTGCTCGGTATTCACGCCGGCAAAATAGCGATCGTATATCTTCCCAACTGCTGTAAGGATGAGCTCATGCACAACTGTGTCTGCTCCCCGCATCTCTCCTTCGTATTCAAGCTCAAGCTTGCCGGTAATGCCGGGCAGGGCTGCGTAAATGTCGCTGACGCGAGGCAATGCAATCGATTCGCCGTTCATCAATGCGCGCCGTTCGGCGTTGGAAACAACTAGTTCCATCGTGGCAATCGGCAGCCGCTGGCTCACGCCGCTACGCTTGTCGACCTTCTTGTCTTCGCGGGCCGAGAAAGCGACCTGCTCCACAACTTCACGCACATATTGTGGAATCTCGATCGCCGAAGCGCCACGTGCAGCCCAAGCTTCCTGCGCGGTGATGGCCATCCCCTCTTCGAGTGTCTCCGGGTAGTGCGTCCGAATCTCTGATCCGATGCGATCCTTGAGCGGTGTAACGATCTTTCCGCGCGCCGTGTAATCCTCGGGATTGGCGGTGAAAACTAGGGCTAGATCCAGCGCCAGGCGCACCGGGTAGCCCTTGATCTGCACATCCCCTTCCTGCATGATGTTGAACAAAGCCACTTGGATTTTGCCGGCTAGGTCCGGCAGTTCGTTCACCGCGAAGATGCCGCGATTGGCGCGGGGCAGCAGGCCATAATGCATGGTCAGCTCGCTCGAAAGATCCTGTCCTCCACGAGCGGCCTTGATGGGATCGAGGTCACCAATCAGGTCGGCAACAGTAACGTCGGGAGTTGCGAGCTTCTCCACGTAGCGCTCGTCGCGCGTCACGTACGCGATGGGAGTGGCGTCTCCCCGATCTGCGATCAGGTCGCGGCATCGCTTGCAGAGCGGCGCGTAAGGATTGTCGCGGATCTCACAACCGGCCACATAGGGCATGCGCTCATCCAAAAGCGCGGTCAGCGCACGCAAAATGCGGCTCTTGGCCTGTCCTCGTAATCCAAGCAGGATGAAATTCTGTTTTGATAAGATCGCATTCACAATCTGCGGAACCACTGTGTCCTCATACCCGACAATTCCCGGAAAGAGCGTTTCGCGAGCCTGAAGGCGGGCAATCAGGTTGCCGCGCATCTCGTCTTTGATGGTCCGCCGCTTGAGAGCAGCTTCGGAATACAAATTGTTGGTGCGCAGTTCCCCCAAATTCTGGGGAAGAGGGTGAGCGGCAGGCATCGATTGGCTCCTATAGGCCGCCCTCTTGCCGCGAGTCGGCCGTATCTACAGTAGACGTGCGGCAAAGGCAATCCGGTGCAAGCGAACTTGCATCAGCTCTCATAGCTGAAGTCCCGTCGGCGTGATCCAGGGGAAGACGCTGTATCGGATGACCCGCCCCGCACAGACTGGATATGGGAGCAGTATGCTCCCATTGCGCAAATTTCGAAAGCCCCACCCCCAATATAGTGAGTTCCGTCTAGCGAGGTTTACTGAGCCAATGAACGATGGAGAGAGCGCTTGCAATCAAACAGAGTGCGATAAACATGGCCATTCCCCACTCGAAAAGCGCGGAGTTCGCAATGTTTAGAATCTGGCGCCCAAACTTGATTGCCAGGATCGAAAGCAATGTAAAGCGAACGGCACGCGCGAAGAAATTGATGGCCAGAAGGCGCCAGAGCGGATAGTTCAAAGCGGCGGCGCCGGCAATGACCGTGGTGAATGGAAAAGGAGGCGGCGCCAAGCCCGCGAGGCCAATTGCCGCTCCGGAATGGCTGCCTATGCGACTCTTCAACTTCTCGTAACGCTTCTTGCCTGCGAATTTCTGGATCCCCTCTTCGCCCAGCTTTCGTGCGACGAGCGCCAGCAAAAGTGCTCCCAAAGTCGATCCGCAGGCAGCCGAAAGAACATACCAGGGAAATCCTGTGTGATTTTGTGCCACGAGTCCAACCACGACCAGATCGTTGCCGAACGGGAGCACAAGGAAGGAAGAATCAAACACCCCCATAACCAATGGGCCAAAATATCCAAGATGAAATATGAATTGTAATAAGGGCCTTACAAATCTCATGAAAGCTCCCTCGCGTCATGGGTTTAACCCGTATGGATGTAGGATTCAGAATCGAGAGCCCGCGTACTTCCCAAGCCGTGAAATCGCTTCCTAATATCGCTGCAGTGCAAGCCGGGATTGCTTTCGAACGGCAGGCTGCGTGTCCGCATCTAAAATTCAGACGAAACGCAGGAGAAAGCCCAATGTTCCCCTGCGAATCGCGGTAAGGTATCCACGCGAAAGGCCGCCTCTCGTGTTCATGTATCTGCTGTCAGTGTCTGTTCCTACCAGCCTCGTTGCGCTGGGCGGGATAGCCCTGGCTTTCATGGCAGTGGTCTTGCTTGCTGGTATCTTTGCCCCGATGCCGCGATACACAATCGCTGGCGCGGAAGAACTACCCCCGAACGACACCTCTAAATTTCTCAACCTGCTTGAATCGCTTGTGGATGCCCAGGTGAATCGCACTGGAATCATAAAGGTCCTCCCAAATGGGCCGTGCTTTTATCCCGCCGAATTGGATGCCATCCGTGCCGCAAAACAGAGTATCAACCTGGAAGCCTACGTCTTTCAGAGAGGCCAAATAAGCTCGCTTTACATTGAAGCCATGGCTGAGCGGGCGCGGGCCGGCGTGCGGGTAAACATAGTGCTTGACGCTTTCGGCGCCGCAAGTGTGACGAAGTCGTATTTTCGATCGCTGCTTGAAGCGGGCGGAAAGGTGCGTTGGTATAACGGGATCACCTGGTACCGCCTGACGCGCCTTGATAACCGAACGCACCGCGAGTTGCTGATCGTAGATGGCACGGTCGGATTCATCGGCGGAGCCGGGGTTGCGGATCAATGGTACAGCGGAGCCCATGGCAAGCCCCGATGGCGCGACACAATGGTGCGTGTCGAGGGCGAAGCGGTACCCAATCTCCAGGCGACCTTTGCAGAAAACTGGCTGACGGCCAGTGGCGAGCTTCTGGTCGGCAACGCATATTTCCCTGAAATCAGTTGTACGCATCCAACCATCGCCTTGGTAATTAACAGCACACCGACAATTGGCGGATCGACCCGCGCGCGCGTGCTATTTCAACTCCTCCTCGCCTCCGCGCAGAAGAGCATTTCGATTACCACACCGTACTTCCTGCCCGACAAGGGCTTGATGCAGGAATTGTGCAACGCTGTGGAGAGAGGCGTGAAGGTCCGCATTCTCGTTCCCGGCCGCAAGAGCGATCATCTGGTCACGCGCAGCACCAGCCGCGGCGGGTATGGACCGCTTTTGAAGGCTGGCGCGGAAGTTTACGAGTATCATCCTTCGATGATCCACGCCAAGGTATTGTGCATCGATGCATTGTGGTCTGTCGTGGGCTCAACTAACTTCGATAACCGCTCCTTCGGCATCAACGACGAGGTTAATCTCGCAGTGAAAGATGCCGCCGTCGCTACGCGGCTGGAACAGGATATGCTGACTGACCTCCAGGAAAGTCGAAGAATATCATTGGATGCGTGGCGCCATAGGCCAGTGTCTGAGCGGGCAACAGAGTTGCTGGGTTGGGTATTTGAGCGACAACAATGATGACAGGATCACTCGGATTCCGCATCGCCACCTACAATGTTCATAAGTGTCGTGGCTTCGATCAGAAGATCTCGCCGAAACGTATCATTTCCGTTATTCGCGATCTCGATGCCGATATTATGTGCCTTCAAGAAGTTGTGGATGCTCCCGGCAACCTCCGCACGCGCCCCCACAAATTCGACCAGGCTGGAGAGATCGCGCGCGCATTCCCCGAGTATGTCTGGGCCTTTGGAGCCAATCGGCCGCTTCGTGGCGGCGTGTATGGAAATATGACATTGACTCGCCTGCCGCTTCGGAGTTGGCGAAATTACGATCTGACCCGGCCGCGAAAAGGCCGCGAAGAGCGCGGCGTGTTGCAAACCGAAATCGAAATTGGAAACGGCGAAGCGCTGCACGTATTCAACGTCCACCTGGGAACGGGCTTCATGGAGCGCCGCTATCAGGCCAAAAAGCTGTTGGGGCCGCAGATTCTCGGCCAGGCGGAACTCGATTCGCCACGAATTGTTCTGGGCGACTTCAACGAATGGACGCAAGGGCTGACAACCAAGCTTCTTCTCGACAGCTTCAAGAGTTTGCGGAAGCAACATGCTCGGCGAATCCCCCGCACTTTCCCAGGAATGCTACCGTTTCTGAGCCTTGACCATTGCTACTACGACCCTCCGCTGGAACTCGAGGATACTTGGCTTTGCCGGACGCGAAAGGCCCTTCTTGCCTCGGATCACTTGCCGCTTGTTGCGAATTTCCGTGTCGGTCAGCCTACAACGTAACTCAAAGTGGCCTGATTTCACAGCGGAGAATGCCGAGGCGGAAATCATCAGCGAACCTTCGAAGAATTCTTACTCTAAGAGAAGGTGAGCTGAGCCTCCGTCATGAAGATTGAGCGGTCTGTGTGATAGCCGCATGCTTCGGCCGCACGCCATACTTCTCGAGATCCACGTTTCTGCACGCAGCCTGCGCATGGGTACGTAGCTCGCGCCGCAGCCTTTCGAATTCGATACAGGCATCACTACATCCAACGGCGCGGCGCAAGTGACTAAATAAAAAGTAAAATGATTGGGTGCCCTGTTTTGGGCCGTGAACTGCCTCGAAGATCCGCATTTACTCTCTTCTTCCGCTGGATGAATGATTCTTGATGACTGTCCTGGTTTTCACGCTCGTGGTTTGGGCCATGTCGACAATCGCTGGCTTCCTTGGCTCACTCACCGGCCTTGGAGGCGGCGTCGTGGTGGTACCCGCATTGGCGCTTGCGCTGGGCGTCGACATCAAGTACGCCATTGGCGCATCGCTTGTCTCTGTGATTGCTACTTCATCCGGCGCGGCGGCTGCCTACGTGAAGGAGGGCTATTCCAATATTCGCATCGGCATGTTGCTTGAGATTGCCACGACCCTGGGAGCGCTTCTTGGCGCCTTTCTTACGGTTTACATTGGCACCCATGCAATCGCAATTATCTTTGGACTGGTGCTGATTCAGTCTGCATATCAGTCTGTTTTTAATTCGACGCCGGATTCAGGGACACCGGTAGAGTCAGACACCCTTGCCAATCGTCTGAGGCTTGGAAGCACCTATCCCGTGAACGAACGCCGTCAGGACTATGGTGTGCGCAATGTTCCTGCGGGATTTGGACTGATGTTCGGCGCGGGTGCGCTCTCAGGACTGCTTGGGATTGGCTCCGGCGCGGTAAAGGTCATCGCCATGGACCGCGCCATGAAGATTCCCTTCAAAGTATCCACCACGACCAGCAACTTCATGATCGGCGTCACCGCCGCGGCCAGCGCCGGCGTCTACCTCAGCCGTGGATACATCGATCCACGAGTGGCAATGCCCGTGATGTTGGGCGTACTTGGCGGAGCTTTTCTCGGAACGAAAGTCCTCGTGCATGCACCGGTACGAACGTTGAGGATTGTCTTTGCCGTCGTGATCCTGCTGCTGGCGATTGAAATGATCGTGAGCGGCATCACGGGAAAGGTATAACTGAGATGGACGACCTCCGCCTTGAAACCATCATTGGCAATTTGCTGCGAGCCGGCGTGTTGCTCGCGGCGGCGATTGTGTCGGTTGGGGGCGCGTTATACCTCGCACTGAACCACTCCGACAAAGTCAGCTATCGAACATTTTCAGTTGAATCGGAGAGCCTTCGCACCGTGCACGGTATCGTGCGATCCGCGGCGCACCTTCAGAGCGAGGGATTGATTCAGTTCGGACTGCTCCTTTTGATCGCAACACCCGTTGCCCGAGTGACCATGGCGGTCATCGGCTTCCATCTCGAGCGAGATCGATTGTATGAATTGGTAAGCCTGATCGTGCTCGCCATTCTCGCATTCAGCCTGGTGCATGCGGGTTGACCCTTGTGGAAAGAGCGTTATTCGAGATTCCCGCCTTTGCCAATGTCCATCGACGGTGAAATGGGGTTCCGCTCATCGATGTATTCTGCAATCACCTTGTCGAGCAGGCCTTTTGCTGCAAGGATAAACTCAACCGCATCGCGACCCGCGCCATAGCCGCCTCGGTTAGGCGTGACATAGTGCGCTTCGGCCTTCACCTGTGCGCGCGCATTGGCCACTGCGACCGCAAAGCCGCATTGGCGCATCACCGGAAGATCAATCACGTCGTCACCGACATATGCAATCTCGTCCAGCGTTACGCCTTCCTTCTTCATGATTTCGCGGACAGGCTGCATTTTGAAAGCTTGGCCCATGTAAACAAATTCGAGCTTGAGGTCGCGAGCGCGTGTGGCTACCGTTTCACTGACCCGTTTGGTGATAACCCCGCACTTCATCCCGCCGAGCCGCGCCAGCGAGATAGCAGTGCCATCGTGCGCACTGTAGCCCTTGGCCTCCATCATGGTGGAGGAATGAACGCCGAATCCGACCTTCCCCTCATGCTGAGAGAGGTGAGTTTGCGTTTCGGCACTGCTTGAAGTTGGACTCGGCGCCGGAACCAGCCAGATGGTGCCGTCGGTCAGAACACCATCGACGTCGAAGAGAATGATCTTGATGCGGCGCGCGCGATCCTGTGCGGTCAATGTCATAACTCGATATTAAACGCGACAGCGACTGGGCAAATCCCCGAGAATAGAAGAATGGATGGGAAACAGCCAGCCGACGATACAGAGACGACGCCTGCCCTGGAACCGGAAGATTATTATTACGACGGGCCGAATCTCGTATTCACCGCGGTCTATCACCTGAAGCGCGGCTATTGCTGCCGCTCGGGCTGCCGTCATTGCCCCTACGACGAGGCCGACCTCGGCAAGAATCCAGCGGAAACTGACCCGCTCTAAATTACGTGTCCCTTAGGCAGGATCATTAGCTGCGGAATCCGCACGTGGGCGGGCTGCTCAAGGATGAACAGGACCATGCGCGCGATGTCATCCGGCTCCAGTGGCTCCGCGATCCCCAGCATCTCCGCCGGAGGTACCTCCCATCTGTCGTGCAAGCCAGTCCGCACCAGGCCAGGCTCAATGCAGGAGATTTGGACGTCCGTCTTGCTCAATTCCATGCGCAACGCCTCTGATAGCGCTTCGATCGCGTATTTGGTCGCAGCGTAAGCGCCCACCGTCGGCCGCACTTTCTTGCCCAGGATGCTCGAGGTGTTCACAAGATGGCCGTGGCCCTGCTCGCTGAAGTGTTTCAGAAAGGTGTATGCAATCCGAAATGCTCCTTCGACATTCACGCGCACCATGTTGCAGACCCGTTCGACGTCGATGGTCTCAATCGTCCCCGCCTCAAGCAAGCCGCCATTATTGAAACACACATCGCAGTGGCCGAACCGCTCAACTGCGGCAGCCAGTAGTGTCTTCGGCATACATTCTTCAAGCAGGTTCCCGGCAACGACTGTGCATGGTCCATCAAGCTGGGATCCGAGAGCGGTCAGCTTCTCCATGGATGGGGCGGTAAGAACGAGCGAATACCCCGCCTTCGAGAGGGACTTCGCAATTGCCGAGCCGATGCCCCCCGTGGCGCCTGTGATGACTGCAACTTTTCCTGTGTCGTTCCTCTCCATACCGCGATCCGCCCGCCTCTGCACATTCTAGGGGCTGATGAGAATGCGCGGTTACTCTTTCCCGGAGGGGGAATTCGGTTCGACACTAGCCGCCGCCGGCACCGTAGCAGGGGAGGGCGAAGCAGGCTCTCGCACCAGCACCGCAAATCGCGGAAAGGCAAAACTTCCGCCCGCATCGTCGATGACATTCAACTGACCCACATAGGAACCGGGTTTTAGACCGGCCAACGGGACGTCGAGTCCAATCGACACCGCATCGCGCCCTTCCACGTTGATCGCCCGGGCCTGAACCAGCGGGGTTTCGTAGACCTTCACCGATCCCTGGATGAGTTCGAGGCTGCTCAAGAGATTGATGCCGGGCTTGGTTCCTTTAGGGCGGTTGTCCCCGATTTTCTCGCGCGAGGGGTCATACACCTCATAAAGCAGATAAAGATGCTGATCCGTGCGAAAGACGTGGCTGATGTTGGGCACATACTCTTCGCCGTCACGCACCAGGGGTGAATCTTTCTTGACTGTCCGGCGTTGTGAGGCCAGCAGGATCGAACTCATCTTGAGCGGCATCTTCTTCATTTCGGGCAACACGATATCCGCCTCAAACGATCCCATTCGGCCGGTTTGATTTTCGCGCACCACGAATTTCAAGTGATATTTGCCCGCCGGAAGGTTGAAGCTTGTGGTGTATTGAATGTTCTTTTGCCGCGCCTGCAGCGAGGGGTCCAGATTCAGCTTCACCGTCTCGCGTGCGTTGCCGATGGGCCGCTTGACCTCGTCGATCACTTCGCCAATGATGTCCAGCGTCGCCTTATCCTTATCGCCGCCTTTGATGAATGGAATCTGCGAGCCCGGCACGATAATCGATACGGGCACATAGAAGCGATTGTCGTCGGAGCGGAAGTACATGGCATCGAGATACATCGCCAAATCCGTGGCGGGCAGGTCGCTGGCCAGTTCCTCGTCCAATTCGCGTTCGCGGTCTTCGCGCCCCGAGTGTCTGAAGTCCGCCGGCGCATAATAGCCGGGCCGGTATTCGATCTTCACGCCCGGACGATTCATCTTGATGGTCAGCTTGCGATATTTACCGTCCCGAGCAAGATCCGTAGAGTGGAAACCAATTGCGTAGTAGGCCGACGTGTCCCGCTGCACCTGCGCAAACGCCGGAGCGAAGTCATTGGAGTCAAAGAAGGCCTTGCCGCCTGTGTCCGAACTAAGTGTTGCCATCACCTCTTGCGTGGCGAAGTTGGCGTTCATGTTATTCGTCAGTGCGCCGCCGTTATAGGCGCCTGACCCGCGCAGGCTGCCGGTGGAAGCATCGCCCAGCGGCGAAATCGCCTGCAGGCCGCGCGTATCCACGCTGTAAATGGATATGTTGGCGCGCACAGCCGAGTTAATGGCCGCCCGCAATGAAGCCTGGTTCTCGATTCCATCGCGCGAAATCCCGCCCGAAAAGTAGAGCAGCGATTTTTTCTCAGTAATCCTTTCCAGCGATTTCGAGACGGCTCGTAGCGCGAACAACTCGCGGTCAGTGTTGATGTCGTTGTATTCACTTTCATCCGGTGTGTATCCGGTCGTATCTTCCACCTGGTTCGAATTCGAGTTGGCTCCTTGCGCAAAGCCCTGCCCTTCGGTGCCGTTGTAAGCTCCAACCTCGTTAATCAATGCATCCTTGTCGGCGGTAAAGTCCTGGTCCACCTTGAGCGTGTCACCCAATGAGACGAGCGCCACAAGATCGGCGGCCTGCATTTTAGCGCGCAGAAATGCCTGCGCCGCCTCAACGCTGCGGTCAAGATCCTCAGGCTGCATCGAAGTCAGGTCGAAGAACATGACGATCAGCCGGTGATTGCGCAAGTCTTCAGGCCGCGCGACGACGACAGCTTTCGTCCCAGGTCCAGTGGCGCCGGCTGCCAGCCCGCTCACCGTAGCTTCATTCAGCGGCGTGGCCATGTCCACGCTTTGAAAGTCGAATGTGGCGATTTGCTGCGGCTTGCCGTTCTCGTAAATCCTGAAATCGCTCTGCTTGAGTCCGCGCACAAACTCCCCGGTCTTCGCGTCGCGCACCACCACGTTGGTCAGCACCAGTTCGGCGTTTTCCTTCAACACGAAACCGCCCTGCGGCGTTGAGGAAACCTGCCCACCGGATCTTTGCCCTGGGTCCTGCGCGTGCACGAGGGGCGCGCCCGGCACCATCAGCGCCAGCCCCGCCCATCCCGCAACCATTCTGCGCAGCAAACCAGTCATCCGATTCCTTCCCAACCCTATATCTTGCTGACTAACTCACTAACTCCCTGCCTAGAATCTGAACCTGCCTATAAACTGGAACGATCGCATCGATCCTGCCGAGGTAACTTGCCCAAAGCTCGGCGAAGCAACGTTGGTGTCCACGCCGGAGTATTGCACGGTGTTGAAGACGTTATCGATGGTGGCGCGTATCTCCATGCTGCGCGTTTCGCCCAGTTGCATCGTCTTCGACAGAGACATGTTGTTCTGGATAGTTCCCGGCCCTGTAATCGAGTTCCGGGCCGAGTTGCCAAAGACACCGCATGGAAAGCTGGAACTGGCCCCAGGCGCCTGAAATGCGCTGGGATTAAACCAGCGCTTCAGCGATCCCCCTCCGGCGGTGGCTGAGGCACCCGGCACAAGATCGGGGCGAAGCGTTCCCGCTGTGCCGCACGCAACGCTCGATATTTCGGCTGCATAATACGGACTGATCGGCGTTCCTGTTGCGAAGGTAAAGGTGCCGGAGGCTGAGAATCCCTCAAGAATATGAGATGCCTTGCCCACGGTGAACCACCGTTTATCCTGGCCGAAAGGCAATTCGTACAGATAGGTCCCGCTTACTTTGTGTCGCTGATCGATGTTGCCATTTCCCTCCTCGGCATTCAGATCCTGCCAGTTCTGCGCACCCACACCTTCGCTACCGCCTTCGGAGCCTGCGTTGTCGATCAGGTGGGAATACTGGTAATTGGCGCCAAGCGCAATACCGCTGGAGAGTCGCTTGTTCACGCGCAGGGTTCCTGCCGTGAATTTTGAGAATGCCACGGCCTGGTCATAAGTGAAAACCAGGTTGGTGGGGTTGGTGCCGGGGCTGCTGGCCGTGGCCCGCGGTGCGCTGGTGATGTCAAGATGATTGCCCTTTGACCCGTTGTAGCCGAGATTCATTACGATGCCCCACGGCAATGTCTTTTGCACATCGAGATTCCAAACTTCGACGTATGGCAGTTGATAGTGCGGATCGAGAGCATAATTGCCCGTCGTGTTCGGTGCGGGAAATCCCTGCTCCAGCGTAAGGCAGCTGGCAGCCACAGTTCGTGCGCATTCCGATGTTGGCTCGCCGTTCAACGTGGTTTCCTGGTTAGTCTGCTCGTTCGTAAAAGGTGGTTGATGCGCCATGGTCGTCGCAAACGAGCCATACAGACCAACGGTATAGTTCATTCCAAAGCCTGCGCGCACTACGGTTTGTTTTGGCAGTCGCAGGGCCAAGCCCAACCGCGGCGCAAATGCTGTTCGAAACGGGAAAACCAGCGAATCCGGCAGCTTGCCACTAAAGGCCCCGATCCCTCCCGCCTGTACCTCCGTCGTGCCGGTGAACCCCTCTGAGGGGTTCGTATCCACCACGGCCAGGTGACCATACTTCTCGGTATAAGGCGCAAAGAACTCGTAGCGCACTCCGTAGAGCAAAGTCAGTTGGGGCAGCACCCGCCAATCATCCTGGGCATAAACATCGAAAACATTGTCGCGCAGGTAACTCTTGCTCACGGCTGAGTTCAGTGTGGTCTGCTGCGGCAAACCCAGCAGAAGGTCCGCAATGGGCGAACCGGTGGCGCCGTCCTGGTTTGCGTCTTCAGTAAACAGACCGGAAAATGTAAAGCTTCCGGTCGCGTTCGGGCTGGCCAAATAGTCGTGATGAACGCGCCGATAGTCACCGCCGAAGCGTAGATTGTGCTTGCCGTGAATCCAACTTAGGGTTTGAGAAACCGAGATGGTTTGCGTCACGGAGAAATTCGGCTGCTGTTCGGTGAGCCCCTGTATATTGCTGAGTTTGACATTGGGAAGACCGTAGTTCAACGCGCTCGAATTGAGCGGGCTGCCATCCGGTCCGAGGATACCGATCTCCGTCGCAATGTCGGGACCATTGGTAAAATAGTTCGTCGCCTGGCTGTTGACACGATTCCATCCGACGTTGGAGATGCTGGTCAACTTGTGATAGCCGACAGTGTAGCCGCCTTGGACGGAATTCGAACCAGAGGAGGTTTTGCCGCCCAATTGCGGGAAGATGTTTACGTTGTCTGAGGCCGTGTGGCTCCAGTTGTAATTGAAGTTGATGCTTTGGCGTAGTCCCTGGTTCTGCTGCGCCCTGCGCCCGCCACCACCTCCTCCGCGGCCGCCAAGCCCAAACGGCGATGCATTCGACCCGAGGCCGCGCATATACCGGACTCCGCCCTGTGTCGTGTTCGATTGCGCCGTCGACAGCAGATGATAATTCTGCACCGTTCCGGGAAGGTTGGGCTCGGGAAAATAGTTCAACAGCGCCGTCGCCTGTGGCACGATGCGCGTGGATGGAATCACGTTAGTTTTCCCGTTTGAAGTGAACTGTTGCAGAGTGGTGGGATCGTAAATTGATGGAAGACCCGCAGCAGAAAAGTCGCCGCCTCGCTCCGCATCGGTCGGCACCGTCGCGTATTCGTCCAGTGGGCTTGAACTGCGCGTCCCTGAGAACGAAAGAAACATGGTGTCCTTGCCGCTCGGCTTGGTCAGGCCAGGAATGTAAGGCGAACTGATGAAGGTCAATCCGAAACGGTTGGAGCCGGATTCAGGCTGCTCCTGCGGTTGACCGCGAAGAGAAAATGGCTCTGCGTTCAGAGCGGAATTGCTGCCTGTCCAAAAGATTGCGCCGTGTGGCTGGCCGGGATTGAAGCCGCGAAAGTTGCGCATCCCGCCTCCACCGCCGAATCCACCCCCTCCCCCAAAGCCGCCCCCTCCAGGGCCGCCGCCGAAACCGCCCGGCCCTCCGAAACCGCCACCGCCAAACAGTCCGCCACCACTGGCGAAGTTCCCGGCGCGCCCGCCGTTCGCACCGCTCTGCGCGCGCAGCGTCTCCATCGCATCCCGCAGCCGGTCCATGTCCACGCCGGCCAGTGGGCTTACCGCACCCGCGCGCCCACTGATGGCCACAGAATCTTCGCTGAAGTCGGAATTGCCGGCGATTGACGGCAATGCTGCGCCACTCACGCCCGCGGCGCCGCTCTGCGTATCGATCCCCGACTCCAAAGCGCTTGCCAGGTTCAGGTTCTGTGCAGCGTTGCCTGCGAGTTGTCGCAAGGCCTGCTCCGCCTGCGAACTTTGCCCCTCCTGTTGCTGCGCCTGCGCGGCCGCTCGTGAGGCGAGCATCAATGCAAAATTCACCGTTTGATCATGAGTGGCTGCATTCAGCAGAGCTTCCTGAGCGCCGGCGGCAAAAGCCGCGAACTGGGTACGAACGACATAGCGGCCATTTTGCGGAATGGACATCGACCAAGCGCCCGTGATGTCGGTCGTGGTGGAGTAGCGTTTGCCGGTGAGAGTGTTCTGCGCAGTCACGGTTACGCCGGGCAGCGGGATATTGCCGCTTTTGACTACGCCGTGCAGCTTGCCGCCGGCTACCGCGTCAGAAGGCTTTGATTGATTGCCGGCAACACCCGCAGGAGTCGACGAGGTAGGCATGGCGAGAGGTGCGGCACTCTGTCCCAATGCTGAAATGGCAGCCACAAAGACACTTGCCGCAACTGTCCATCGTGTGGCCGCTCGTCGCATCAGTTCTCCCAGCGGATTTCGCGCTCGTACTCATTCAGACGAGTGACTGACCGCGAAGGTTTACGCCTCTCGCTTTTCGAAGTCAATGTAGACTCAGGTATGGCTGGCTCCGAGACGCAAATACAAAGCATTGGAATTGAGGAGGTTTCCGAATCCTCACCCGACTCGACTCTGGCAGAAGCGCGGGAGCTCCTGCTCGAGTACGGCCGGTTCGTCATCGCGCAGCCCGGTGCCGCTCGCTTCTGTTTTGGCACTCTGCAAAAAGAGGCCGCCCGTCTACCTCTCAGTTATCAGGAACAGCGCGGCGGCTGCCTGATAGCCCGTGTGAACCGCGTACCAGCCGGTTTTGTCGCCTGGCGCAGTTTGGCCGCAGTCGCGCCCTATGCCTGCGAATTGAAACGCCTGTGGGTTCGCCCTATCGCTCGCGGCCTTCGATTAGGAAGGGCTCTCATGCACAGCGCGCTCGATCGCGCTGCGAAGGCTGGATACCGGGCCATCTATCTCGACACCGCGCCCGCTTCCATGGCTGCCGCTCACAGCTTATACCTGGAGATGGGCTTTAAACCCTGCGCGCCCTACAATGACAATCCGGTGGAAGCGCTCGAGTACATGATGAAACAGCTCTGAGGTATGCATGCATCCCCGCCCCGCATTCGATGCAATCTATGCAGTAACACGGATGCTGCATTCGCCATCATTTCCCTTGCATTCTCCCGGGATGCGTGTTAACTCTTGAGCCAATAACCTTCTGGTTGCTACCGAGGAAGTAACCCCGGTGGTAAGAAATCAGGACGCTCCCATGATGAAGATCGGCACTACGATTCGTGCGCATCGGCTGCAGAAAGGCCTGTCGCAAGGCGATATCGAGAAAAAGACCGGCCTGTTGCGCTGCTACCTCTCTCGCGTTGAAAACGGCCACACTATTCCTTCGCTGGATACGCTGTCGAAGATTGCCGTGGCGCTCGACCTGCCCCTCGCGCAATTCTTTGCGGAAGATTCGGTAGGCCACCAGTTCAACACGCAACGGCTCACCGATGAGGAGTTGCGATTCCTTACCCAGATTCGCCGCTACTCCACCAACCTCAATGAGAGCGACCGCAAGCTGTTGCTCGCCATGGTCAAAAAGTTTGCCGCCACGGCCGTGGTCCGGTAGCGATCCTTTTCCGCCAGTCTTGTTAAGTCGGTCTAAACGTCGTTTCCCAAATGGAAGATTGGCTCTACGCCGTGGCCGCCGCTCAGCAGAGCCTGTTCTTCGTGCTGTTCAAGCGGTTTGTAGGTTTGAGCCACGTCCATCGCCAGGCGAAAATAGCGCTCGTCTCCCGGCGGGATAGCCGCCGTGATGGGATGGCCCAGCGTCCAGCGCAGGCCCATTGACGCCTCCTTCGGAAACTCTGCCGGCTGATACCAGCACTTGGGCTCGGGATGTTGTTGCTTCTCGTCCGCTGGCCATACTGTTTTCGCCATGCTCTTCAGGCACAGGATGCCCATCTTCTTCTCCTGCGCCTTCTTCAGAATCTGTGGACCAAAGCCGGCCTGCGTCACCAGTACCCAGTTGAGGGGAAACAGAACCGTATCGAAGTTGTAGCGGTCCATCGCCGCCACCGCTGTTTCCGCCGAATGCACTGAGAAGCCGATGTAGCGGATCTTCCCTTCCTTCTTCGCCGCTTCCATGGTTTCCATCGCGCCGCCTGGCCCCAACACCTTGTCCAGTTCCGCCATTTTGGTCAGCGCGTGGAACTGGTAAAGATCGACATGATCGGTTTTGAGCAGGCGCAGCGACTCTTCAAGCTGCTTTCGCGAGTCGTCTTTCATCCGACCTTCGGTCTTGCAGGCAAGAAAACAATTCTTGCGGTAAGGCGCCAGCGCGGGTCCCAGCCGCTCCTGCGCGTTCCCATAACTAGGAGCAACGTCGAAATAGTTGATTCCGCGGTCCACGGCCTCGGCCACAATGTTCGACGCTTCGCCGCTGGTCTCGTCCATCACCACAATACCGCCAAAGCCGATGATGGACAGTTCCTCGCCTGTCTTGCCCAGGGTGCGGCGCGCAATGGGATCAGAAGGCGTTTTCGCCGACGCGTGCATCTGACTGGCGGATGCCACGGCGGCGGTGATGGCTGCTTGCTTGATGAATTCGCGGCGTTTCATGGATTCCCTCCAGGTGTTGGAATGAGCGGCTCGCGTTCAAGAAAACATTTTTGCCCAGACCGGAGTTCTCAGGCGATCCTGGCCTTACCCCGCAAAATGCGCGAGGAAAACCCCGAAAAGCACCAGCGCGCTTACAACCACCGTGATTGCAATGCGGAGGCGCGACTGAAACAGCGGACGCGGCGAGCCAAGCCGCGGCACCATGGGTGCGGCAAACAGCAGTCCGCATGTGAAGCCGCCGAGGTGGGCCATGTTATCGATACTGATTCCGGAGCCGATCATCCGGGTGCCGAAACTGATTGAAAAACCGATGATCAGGTTGATCGCCGCGAAATAAATCACTGACTTCCGCAGCTTGCGCAGTTCATAAGGCGGCACCGGCAGGCGCGGAGATTTGAGCAGCACAATTAATGCTCCGGCAATACCAAAGACCGCCCCGGAAGCGCCCGCTCCTGCTGGAAACACCCCCAGGTCGTGATACTTTGCCCAGTCGCCGGAGTACCACCACCAACTCACAAACGTCGATAGCAGGTTGCCGGCGGCGCCAGTAAGGATATACACCGCGACCACACCCACTGAGCCCATCAGCGGCTCGGCCAGCAAGGCCAGATTCCAAAGGCACCACATATTCAGAGCGATGTGAAGAAAACCCACATGCACAAACATGGCAGTGACGATGCGCCACCACTGGCCGCCAATAAGTATTTCGCCGGCCCGGTCTGCGCCCCATTGCATCAGTTGGTCGATCGTAGGACTCGTGGGACTTACCTTATGCGCCACCATGGCCAGGTAAACCAGGCAGTTGATGCCAACCAGAATGTAAGTGGAAGGCGATCTGAGCCAAGATGGACCTTGTCGCCGGCGTACCGGCTGCTGCACCGTATAGCCGGAACCGGGCGGCAGTATCTCCGGTTCCAACCCCGTTTCTCCACGCATTGAGATTTGACCCGGCGACGGAGAGCTCTCATACCCACGCACATGTCTCTGATCCGGCGGTGGAGTGGCGGAGGGATAGCTTCCCATAAGTTTATCGTAATGCATTTGTCGAACCGAGGCTGTGCGTAACATCCAGGGATAGGTCGCAGCGTGAGCCTTGTACCAATATGCGGTCAGATCGCGAATCGCTCATCACAAGGACGAGGCAGCCGATCATTGTAGTCTGTTGAGTGGTCTTCGCCGCTGGCAGACACTTGGCTGGACCGGCGCATAGACCGAAGGAGAACGACAACTGTGAGTGCGGAAAAGCGGATTCGGCGCGCGCTGCTGAGCGTGACAGACAAGACGGGTTTGGTTGACCTCGCCAGGGCGCTGGCAAGCTTCGGCGTGGAACTGGTTTCTACCGGCGGGACGGCGCGTACATTGCGCGAGGCGGGATTGGGGGTTCAGGACATCAGTGACCTCACCGGCTTTCCCGAGATGCTCGACGGTCGCGTCAAGACATTGCATCCAAAGGTCCATGGCGGGCTGCTCTACATCCGCGGAAACGAGGAGCATGAGGCAGCAGTCGCGGCGCACGGCATTCAGCCCATCGATATGGTCGTGGTCAATCTCTACGCCTTTGAAAAGACAGCCTCTCAACCTGGCGTTGCTTTCGGGCATCTGATCGAAAATATCGACATCGGCGGCCCATCGATGGTTCGCTCCGCCGCCAAAAACTTTGAAGACGTGGCCATCGTGACTCGCGTGTCGGATTACCCGGATCTCATCCAGGAGATGAAAAGCGCACAAGGCGCCCTGAGCCGGGAAACGCGCTGGAGGCTGGCCCGGCAGGCCTTCTCACTTACCTCCGCATATGACACGGCCATCGCCAATACGCTTGATCAGATTGCAGCCCATGGCGATGCGGCCCCCGCGCCCGAAGCCTCTGCTTCTCCAGACCCCACCGCCCTCCCCACCACCCTGCGCATCAACTTGCCGCTCGCCCAGACTTTGCGCTATGGCGAGAATCCACACCAGCGTGCCGCACTTTATTCCGACGGCAGCGGGCTCGGTGTCGCCGGCGCTCACCAACTCCAGGGCAAAGAACTCAGCTTCAACAACCTTGTGGATCTGGAGGCCTGCTGGGAACTGACGCAGGAGTTTGACGAGCCAATGGTTGCCATCATCAAGCACACTAATCCCTGTGGAGCAGCCACGGGCACAAGCATCCTTGAGGCCTACACCAAGGCGTTGGCCGCTGACCCGGTCTCGGCATTCGGCTCCGTTATCGGCATCAATAGACCAGTAGATGGCGAAGCCGCTGCCGAAATCAGCAAGCTATTTGTTGAGGCCATCGCCGCCCCGTCCTTCACACCGGAAGCTCGCGAGCGCTTCGCGGCCAAGAAGAACCTGCGCCTCGTCGAAGTTCACTCCGCTCCGCCCCGCCCAGTGGTCAAGCACGTCTCGGGAGGTTTGCTTTTGCAGGATGCCGACACAGCAAGGATCACCGAGGGCGAGTTGAAGGTGGTCACGTGGCGGCCGCCTACCGCCGAAGAGTTGCGCAGCCTGCTGTTTGCCTGGCGCATATGCAAGCACGTCAAATCGAACGCCATTGTGTATGCTCGCGACGGCCAGACCGTGGGCATCGGCGCGGGGCAGATGAGCCGAGTAGACGCTGCCCGATTTGGCGCGCAAAAGGCCATTTTGCCCCTCCAAGGTACGGTAGCGGCCTCGGACGCCTTCTTTCCTTTCCCCGATGGTCTGGAAGCGGTTGCCCAGGCGGGAGCCACCGCGGTCATTCAGCCGGGAGGTTCGGTGAAGGACGAGGACGTGATTGCCGCTGCCGATAAGCTGGGGATTGCAATGGTCTTCACCGGTATCCGCCATTTCCGGCACTGAGATTCAAGTGCGCTTTTGGAACGGTCGAGAATGGGTTCGGCACCGCGATTCATCGCCCACAAGTGCCTCATCCTGGGGTTTGGCTTATTTGTCTGCGCGAAAATGCCCTCATTCTGGCGCGCGTCTGCGACCAAACACAGGTAAAATCGTCTCTAAAGAAGGTAGGCAGGCCCGGCCACCTGCCCGCGGAGCCTTCTGCACCCGGGACGAGATTATCCACAGCACCCGGCCCCGAAAGGCATGGAATCCTCAAGAATGAAGAATTTAAAACCTAGTTTGCTGCCCCTCTGGCTTTCGTTTGCCGCCGCATCGATCGTTTTGCTGCCCACATCGACTGTCCGCGCCCAAAGCGCCCCTGCAAAGCCAGCCTCCGGCAGCGCCGTGCCCTCCAAACCGGCAGCCGATCCCGGCTCGAAGGCCGATCGGGCTAAGTCGTATTTCCACGCGTCCATGGCCGAAATCTACGAGGAGGAAGCCGCCACCTCGGGGAAACCTGAGTATGTAACGCACGCGGTTGAGGAATACAAGGACGCGCTCAACGCCGATCCCGGCTCCGCAGAACTGAATGATGCGCTGGCCGAACTCTACTTTCGCACCGGCAAAGTGCACGAGGCCGAGGCCACCGCTCGCGGCCTGCTGAAGACCGTTCCCGACAACATTGACGCACACAAGCTTCTGGGGCGGATTTACCTGCGCCAGTTAAGCGAAGCGCAGAACGCCGTCTCTTCTTCGTCGCCCAGCGGGAATGCGCTCGACCAGGCCATCGCCGAGTACGAAAAGATTATTTCGATTGAGCCGAAGGACGTTGAGGACCGCATGGTTCTGGGCCAGCTTTATACCGTCAAGCACGAGCCCCAGAAAGCCGAAAACCAGTTCAAGACAGCGCAGAGCCTCGATCCGGACTCAGAAGATGTGGTACTAAACCTTGCCCGCCTCTACGCCGAGAGCGGCGATGTCGAGCATGCTGCAAAAGTGATTGAGGCTGTTCCGGAATCGGACCGCACGACCAAGATGGAGTTCGCCCTAGGAGCGGCTTACGAACAGTTGAAGCGGCCCAAAGATGCGATTGCCGCTTACCGGCGCGCCGCCGATCTCGAGCCGGGGGAGACGCGCACCATGGGCGCCCTTGCCCAAGCCCTCCTCAACGATGACCAACTCGAAGCGGCTCTAAAGGAATATCGCGATCTATCAGATGTCGATCCCGATGACACGAGCACGCTGATCCATATCGGCGAGATTCAACGCCGCCAGGGAAAGTATGAAGATGCGCTGACGACCATCAAGAAAGCTCTCAAAAAGGATCCCGACTCGCTCGAAGCGGGCTATAACGAAGGCCTTCTGTTGGACGTGTTGGGCCGCTACGACGAGGCCACACAGGTCTACGAGCACATGGTCGACCTGACATCTCACGCGAATGGGGCTTATACCGACGAGGAAAAGAACAATCGCGGCATCTTCCTTGAGCGCCTGGGC
The DNA here is from genome assembly GCA_963800145.1 of uncultured Acidobacteriaceae bacterium. Classification (GTDB taxonomy): domain Bacteria; phylum Acidobacteriota; class Terriglobia; order Terriglobales; family Acidobacteriaceae; genus Telmatobacter. The sequence continues at coordinate 367,537 of CAWCZX010000005.1, forward strand.
GCGCTCTATCACGAGCAGAACAAGGTGGACCAGGCCATTGCCACCTACCAGAAGATGATTGATCTGGGCGGCGACCAGGCGCTGCGCGGCTACCAAGGCCAGGTTGACACCTATCGCGACGCCAAAATGTTCGACAAGGCCATTGATGTTTCGCAAAAGGCGGTTGCCGCCAATCCAAAGAACTCCGATCTGAAGCTCATGCTGGCTGGCGAATTGGCCGACGATGGAAAAGCCGACGAAGGCGTGGCAATGGCGAAGGGGCTGCTGACCAACAGCGACAAGGACCGCGTAGTTTGGCTGACCCTGGCCCAGATCGACACTCGCCTGCGCCGCTGGAAGGATGGCGAGGAAGCGCTGAACAAGGCTGACGAGCTAACCACCAAAAAGGATGACCGGGTCTACCTGCTCTTTCTGCGCGGAGCGCTCGCCGAGCGGCAAAAGCGCTATGACCCAGCCGAACAGTATTTCCGCCAGGCCCTGGATCTCGATCCTTCCAATGCCATGGTGGCGAACTACCTCGGTTACATGCTGGCCGACAAGGGTATCAAGCTTCCTGAAGCGCTCAAATTGATTCGTAAAGCGGTGGAGCAGGAGCCGATGAACGGCGCGTATCTCGATTCTCTCGGCTGGGCCTATTTCAAGCTCGGACAATATGAGCTCGCCGAGGAAAATCTGCGCCAGGCCGTCGAACGCGATCAGACCGACCCCACCGTCCACGATCATCTCGGCGACCTTTACGAGAAAACCGGCCGCATCCGCCTGGCCGCCACACAATGGGAGCTTTCGCTGGCAGAGTTCTCCAAGTCTTCAACTGCCGACGTAGAGCCCGCTGAGTTGGCCAAGCTGCAGCACAAGCTGGAAAGCGCCCGCGTAAAACTGGCCAAGGAAGAAAGCATTACCGGGCCGCCCAAGTCGGAATAGCCCACATCCTGACAGATTGATTCTGAACGCTAAAACGGCGGCCAGCTCTATTACGAGAGGCCGCCGTTTCAGTGTCCGTCCCCGAAAAACCGACTACACGGGTGAATCCCATTCCAGACCGCGCATCATCCTGTCGGCCGTGCGCAGCTTGGTAGAAGCGTTTCCCTCACGCCTCGCTCTTCGAGAACGGCGGACTTCGAGTTGAAGCCGCGCCGCGCTCGAGTCTTGCTTACTTGGCTTGCGCCGCCGCGGCCGTATACGTGTCGATATTGATCTTGTCTACCAGCGTCGTACCGGTGTCGACAAATACCGGATACGGCGAGAACGGATCATCGCTGTAGTCCTTGCTGAGTTGCGAGGGCGGGTTATGGAAAATCTCATCAAGAGCCTTCAGCCCGGTGTAGGCCATGGTCCACGGCTTTTGTGCAATGGTCGAGTCGATTGTTCCAGCCTTGATGGCATCAAGAGTGCCCTGGTCCGCATCCCATGCGATCACAACCCGGTCTGTGGCGTTCGCGCGCTTCACTACCTCAGCCACCTGCTTGCCTGCGGAAGCCTCGAGGCAGACAAAAGCATCGATCTTTTTGGGACCTGTCTGAGCCAGCAACTCCTGCGTCCTGTCGAACGCCACGCGCGCGTCTCCCTTGATGTCGATCACATCCACGATATGGACGTCAGGGCGTGTCGCAAGCACGTCTTTGAACCCCTTCAGGCGCTCTTCCGTGTTGGGCTGTCCAACCAGCGTGAAGAAGATCACATTGCCCTTGCCGCCGAGCTTCTGAATCAGCCGGCGACCGCCCAGGCGTCCAGCCTCCAGGTTGTTCGTTCCGATAAAAAATAGCCTCTTGCTGCCTGCCGCGTCGGAGTCGAAGGTGATCACTGGAACCCCCGCTTCGATGGCCGCATTGATGCCCGGCTGGAGGACAGAAGCATCAGAAACCGAAATGAGGATGCCCGCCGGCTTCGCGGCAACGGCCTTTTGCAGTTCAGCAAGTTCGGCCTGAGCATCGAAGGTCTCTGGGCCCGCGACCTTTGCGGTCACATCGTACACCGCTGCGGCCCGGTTGAATCCTGCCACGGCCGTCTGCCAATAGGGCAGGTTCATGTTGGACGCGATCAGATAATAGACCTCTTTCACCGAGTGATACTTGCACCCCGATGTGAATGCAATCGACGTCGCCAGCACTGCCAATGCAACCCGTGTAATTGTTTTCATACTTGCCTCCAGGTCCTGAAGTGAGAAGTTTCTGGGACGCGCAAAGAAATACGTTTATGTCCGTATCCCCCGAAAAGTCCGGCTGGATGGTACTCCCGTTTCGCGTGCGTTGTCCAATTCCGCTGTATGTGCAACTTTATAACACCGCATCGCTCCATGTATCGTGATTCAGCGCACGCACATTGCCTGGGCTCTGCGATTCAAATGCAATGCATCTGTCTCGCGGAGTCCTCGACTTGCGGCCGTGCGCTACGGACTGCGGTGTAACCTGAATTGAACGGTTCGCTCATTGATGACGTTGGAATCAAAGCCGCTTGACCCGCTGGCCCCCGGAATCGCCGCTGACGAAAGTGGAGGACTTGCGCGCCGCAGGTTTGCCGAGCCGCCCCATCCCTACCGAACTCCGTTTGCCCGCGACGCCGCACGAATTCTGCATGCGCGCGCCTTTCGTCGCCTCGCCGGCAAGACACAGGTCTTCACCCGCCTGCCAGGCGATCCGCCCAGCGACCACTTCCGCAGCCGCCTTACTCACACGCTGGAAGTGACCCAAATCTCGCGCACCCTCGCGCACGCTCTCGGCCTCAATACGGCTCTCGCCGAGGCTCTCGCGCTGGCGCATGACATCGGCCATCCCCCATTTGGCCACGCGGGCGAAAAGGCGTTGGACCACGCCCTCCGCGCCGAGGGATTGGGCTTCGACCACAATTTGCACGCCTTGCGCATCGTCACCTGGTTCGAGGAGCGGTATGCGGCCTTTCGCGGCCTGAACCTCACCCTCGGCGTGCGCGAAGGCATTGTCAAACATTCCCGTGATTATTCTGCGCCCGATCATCCCGAGCTCGCCGAATACTTCCTTGACCAGCGTCCGCCGCTCGAAGCGCAGCTCATCGACCTCGCCGACGAAATCGCCTATCTGACTGCCGACCTCGACGATGGGCTCGATTCCGGCATTCTCACTCTTGCGCAGGTCCGCGATGGTGTGCCGCTGTTCCGTCGTTTTCACGACTCTGTGCTCGTCGACTATCCCGCTGCTGCACCGAAGCTAACCGCCTACGAGGCGCTCAAGCGCATCCTCAATGCCCTGGTAACCGACCTGATGAATGAGGTGCGCGCCCGCGTGGCGGCAATCGGCGCTACGTCGCTCGACGAAGTCCGCAACGCGCCGGAAAGGCTGGCCGCCTTGAGCCCGGCCATGGAATCAGAGCGTGCAGCCGCCAAGGAGTTTCTTTACGTTAACTTCTACAATTCCGCCGGCATGGAAGAGGCGCACCAACACGCCACCTATGTCGTCGAGGGCCTTTTTGCCTCACTTATGGACGACCCGAGTCTGCTCCCCGACGATCACCAGGCCCAGATTCCTACCGAAGGCCTGGCGCGGACGGTCGCCGACTACATCGCCGGCATGACCGACAGCTACATCGAGCAGCTTTGGTCTCGTTATGGCGCGCATTAGGATTTCCAGCTTTATTGCACCGTTCCCTGCGGTCTAAGACGTCTCAGGTCCAGGGCGCATTCCACGGCATTCAGCGCGTACAAACGCAGGTTGTCGGATGCAGCCCAAAGCCACAGCCGCGATGTCTCTGATGGGTTTCGTGACCCCGGCTCGGGACGCATGCGAATTGACACATCATTCTGTCCAGTAGCTGCCAGGTTCGACGGCGAGTCCGTGTCCTCCAGGACCAGATCCACGTGGTCGCCACTCAGAGCATCCTCAAGAATCGAAATCTCCACCGGCCTCTCCAACTCCACGGCGATGGAAAATGTGTGGCCATGAAAAACCGGAGCATGAATCGCCTGCAGCGAAACTGGAGGCCAACGATTCCCGGCAAGTGCGGCATAGTGTCGACGCACCCGCGCTTCCTGCGCAACAAGATTTGCGGTAGCGTTCTCGCCAAATCCTGCCAGCAGATTATAGGCAACCTGCGCGTCATAAACCGCCCGCGGCAGTCCCTGAAAGCTGAGTAGGTTCACCGTTTGCTGGTGCAGCTCGTCCATGGCGGCGCGTCCGAATTCGCTCGCCGGAACCAGCAGCGTCGCAGCGGCAAAGCGCACCCGCACGGCCTGCTGCAGCCGCTCCATCACCAGCGCAAGGGCCAACGCTGCAGAGTGAGCGGGAACGACTGCGGGTGTGAACAAGTCAGCGCTCGCCGCTTCCATCCCAATCCACGGCGCCCGCACCAGCACCCCCGGCTCCTGGTCGAGCGCGCCGGAAAGATCCAACACCGTCGAACCCGCCCTGAGCGCCTGCCGCCAATGCCTGAGAGTTAGTTCCTCGGATCCACAAAAAAAAGTAAAGTCAGCATGATCGAACGCATCCGGACCGATCGGCTGGACAAAGGTCACCTCGTCGCCAACCTGATCCAACTGCCCCAAGCCCTGACCTTCGTCCAGCAGGACAAAGCTCGCCGCAGCGAGAGTCGAATCGGAGAGGGCATCTTTCACCTCTTTGCCCAGCAAAGTGCTGGCACCGGCAATCGCGATTTTGTACACGGGCATCCTTTCGTGCTTGGGAAAACTTCAACCAGCCGGCCTAATACCGCTCACCGACTGCGAGATTCCGCCAATCGGCAGCCGCGGACACGCCCCGCTTGGGTGTGGCGGGTAAAAGCTAATTCAATGAGGCCAATCTACCCATGTCGCAGTGGGTCAGGTTCCGCCCCTCTTTCCTTAGATTCAGCCAGGCCACCCGATGGTCGCCGGCGGCGTCGGCGCGACCACGAATATGCTGCGCGCGCCCAGATCCCAGAGAACATGTAAACCAGTCCAATTCCGAAAAAAACAACGTGCGAGAACCGCGCCATTACATAAATCACGATCGAAAGAAGAAACAGGATCTGGAACGGATGGCTTCGCGAGAAGTTGATCTCCTTGCCCGACCAGAACCGCCAGGTACTGACCATCAGGAATCCGGCGAGCCCCACCAGAACCATCCATGGAATCGCGACCCACCAGGCTTGCACAGGAATTCCATAGCAGAGGTGCACTGTAGACGCCAGCAGCCCCGCAGCCGCTGGAATGGGCATCCCCACGAAATACTTGCGGTCAGGCCGTCCCGGATTGCGCGGTTGCGCATCGTGGCTGATGTTGAACCGAGCCAGCCGCGACACGCCGCCGATCAGAAACAGAAAACAGACGAACGCCCCCGCATGCTGCAAGTCGGTCCGTAATTGCGGGTCGATCGAATCAGGTAGAAAGTGAAATCCCCAGATCAGCGCCAGCAGGCTGGGCGCCACCCCAAACGTGATGGCGTCGGCCAGCGAATCCAGCTCCTTGCCAAATTCGCTTGTGGTGTTGGTCATCCGGGCGATGCGCCCATCCAACGAATCAAAGGGAATCGCCAAAAGGATGGCAAGCGCCGCCCAATTCAGATGCGTTTGTGCATCACCGCTAATGGCCTTGATCGTCTCGGTAATGGCAAAAAAGCCGGCCCCGATATTGCCCATCGTGAAGAGCGAGGGCAGCAGGAACATACCGCGGCGCAGCCTTGCCTTGGCGTTGGCTCTCGCCTGGACCGGGTCGCGGTGATTCACAAGCGTTCTCCGCGGCGCTCTCCACTGTATGCGCTCACCCCGCTGGCCGTCGTCGCAGCCATCGCCATCTCCAACTCCGGCATTTCGGCTAGCACGCTTGCACCGCCGCGCACCCGTTGGCCCTTTTTCACGCGCAATTCGGCGTCGGCGGGCAGCAACACATCTACGCGCGAGCCGAATTTGATGAGCCCCACACGCTCTCCGCGCTCCACCACATCGCCTTGACGCTTGGTGAAAACGATCCGCCGCGCCAGGAGCCCGGCAATCTGCTTGAAAGTTACCTCAAACTCCGCACCGCGCACCGTCACGACATTCTGCTCGTTGCGGTCCGCCGAGGCCGGGTTCATGGCATTCAGATATTGACCCTTTTGATAGTGAACCGCACTGAGAACGCCGCTGATGGGCGAGCGGTTTACATGGACATCAAACACACTGAGAAAGATACTGATACGCTGCTTTGGTCCGGAGGGAGTCGAAATTGTGACCGTTTCCGTAACGAGTCCATCGCCGGGGGATACTATCAGACCTTCGCCTGCAGGAATCTGGCGTTCCGGATCGCGGAAAAACCATAGGAAAAAAGCCGCCAGCAACAAGGGGATGATTGGCCACATCCACGTATGAGTGGCCCATGCCAGCACCGCTGCGACCGCCAGGAGGCTTAAACCGTATATGTAACCGTCACGAACCATTGTCCCTAACGATTATACGGTTGAATCGCTCGCCGAACGGCGTCAGTGACACAGTCACCTGCGACAGTGGCTTTCGCCGCCGATCCTTCAAGCGTCCGCATCCGTCAAAAATCTGAAAAACTACGCCATCACCGCAGGTCGGTGTTGAAGCGCGAAGATCAGATCCTTGGCGTGGAGTTTCAGCTTTTTGAGCCGTACTTCCTCGAGTTGTTCATCCTCAGAGAGGTAGGGCTTTTGAATCAACTCGTCCAATCGCTGAGCGTAGCGGCGATGTTCGGCTTGCAGGCGGTGTATCTCTTCGCTCAGCGTGGAATCCTGGATCTCATCCATCAAGCACCTCCGTTTTTTACTGAACATTTACATATAGCTCCCCGGCGCGACAATCGGCAAGAGCGAAGAACAGATAATTTGATCGGGTCTGTGGATTTTTGGCACTCGTCTCGAAGGCCGTGATCCCAATCACAACCAAAAGCGCCCGCTTCGGCTACCCCCGCTCAATCCAGCTTCAGACGCATCACCAAGGCATCTTCAACGGGCTCAGCATAGTAGCCTGGCCGCCAACCCGCCTCAATGAATCCAAGTGACCCGTACAGGGTCTGGGCCGCCCGATTTGAAACGCGGACTTCGAGCAGCAGATCGCGGATCCCTCGCTCAAGAAGCTCAGCCGCCAACGCTGTGATCAGCTTCCGCGCTATCCCGAGCCGCTGAAATGCGGTCGCGACCACGATCGTTTCCAGCTCAGCCTCCGGAGGCGTAAAACTGGCAACGGCAAGGCCGATCACAGTTCCGAGTGCTGGGTCATGCGCCACAAGGGCGATGCGCTTCGGAGTGGTTTCACCGCCCACTGCAGCTTCGTAAACTTTCCGAGGCCATTGGGGCGCCTGTTTGAGGCTCTGAGCAATTTCGATCACCTGGTCCAGATCGGCGACCGTCATGCGGCGAATGCGGAACTCCTGCACTGCGGGATTCATGCCATCGCCCGCCCTTTGGCCGGCGCTTCGCCAAATATCTCCGCATCTGATCGGCGCAGGTAGTGGCCGTCCAGCAGCGCAAGGTCTGCGAACTTCCCGCACAGCACACGCGGTGCCGCAAGCTCCAGCGCATCTGCCGCCGTGGGAGCGGCAACTCGAACCACCTCCGCGCTCGGCCACGCCGCGCTCAGCAACACCGCAGCTGAATCGTCACAAATGGCGATCCGCGCCGGTGGGCGATCGACAGCGGCAAGCTCCAATGCTCCCGCCAAGATTTCCCGAGTTTCCCCAGCTTCTTCGCCCAGCCGCAAAAAAACCTCATGCCGATGAGCATCCAAGGCCGCAGACGACAGCCTGCACTTGTTCGCAAGCACCTCAAGCCGCGAGATCGCCAGCACCGGAATGGAAGATGGTTCGGCCAGACCTTTGACGGCGCTCAATCCCACTCTCACGCCGGTAAAGCTCCCCGGCCCGTTGACGATGACAATTGCGCCCACATCTTTCAGTTGAAAGCCCATCCGGGACAACAGCTCTGCGACCGCCGCCACCAGCGTGGCCGAATAGCTGCGCCCCGCAAGTTCCGTCTGGCCGAGATGCTCCAGTGCCGGACCGGCAAGCTGGCCCAGCGCCACTGAGCCGGTAGGCCCGCAGGTATCGATACCGAGCACGAGCATGAGCCGCGCCATTTCCCTTTCCTATACCGCTGCGAGCGCCTGGTCCAGATCAGCGATCAGGTCTTCCTTGTCCTCGATGCCCATCGAGAGCCGAACCCGCCCCTCGGTAATGCCCACCGCCGCGCGTTCCGGATCGGTCATCGAGCCATGAGTCGTTGTGGCCGAATGCGACGCAAGAGACTCCACGCCGCCCAGCGACTCCGCATTCAAAAATAGTTTGATCGCCCCCAGGAACCGCCCCGCGGCCGCTCGCGACCCCAGATCCATGCTCATCATCGAGCCGAATCCCTTCTGCTGCCGCAAGGCCAGCCCATGCTGCGGATGGCACTTTAACCCGGGATAGTTCAGTCCGCTTACCTTAGGATGGGTGGAAAGATAATCCGCCACAGCGCGGCCGTTTTCTTCGTGAGCCTTCATGCGCAAGGGCATCGTCCGGATACCGCGCAGCACGAGGTAGCATTCGAATGGCGACATGATCCCCCCGGCCGCCTTCTGCACAAACCCGAAACGCTCCTTGTGCTCTGGCGTTGAGCCGATCAGCGCCCCGCCAATTCCATCGGAATGGCCATTCAGGAATTTGGTCGTGGAATGCATCACAATGTCCGCGCCCAGTTCCAGCGGGCTTTGCAGCGCCGGCGACATGAAGGTATTGTCCACGCTCACTTCCGCACCGTTGACGTGCGCCAGCTTGCTGATCGCAGCAATGTCGCTCAGCACCATAAGCGGATTGGTGGGCGTCTCCACATGAATCAATTTCGTATTGGGCCGTATGGCCGCGGCCACCGCATCGAGCTTGTCGGTGTCAACGTATTCGACCTCAATGCCGTAATGGCTCACAATCTTGTCGAAGAGGCGCAACGTTCCGCCGTAGGCATGCCGCGTGCAGAGCATATGGTCGCCGGCGTGCAGCATCGCCACCAGTCCGGAGATGGCCGCCATGCCACTGGCAAATGCGTGGCCGCTTACGCCGCCCTCAAGCGCCGCCAGCGCCGTTTCAAGCCGGTCGCGCGTGGGATTGCCGGCACGCGAGTAGTCCCAGCCCCTGTCTGTTCCGATACCGGTCAGTTCAAAGGTGGATGAAAGGTAAAGGGGCACATTCACGGCACCGGTCAGCGGGTCGGGATGCTGCCCGGCATGCACGGCAAGGGTCGAGTACTTATATAGGGACATGGAAAAGCGTAGCTCCTGGATTCAGGGTTCCAGGTATTAGCTTATCGTGAGAAGGCGGTCTGCTACTTCTTCTCTGGACCGCCAGACTTCTTTGGCACGCGGGTCACCGGGTAATATCCGGTGCGCGTCCTCACCGTCAGCTTGCCCATTCCCTGCTCTTCAGCCGTCACCAGCACGCGGCGGAAGCCCGGCTCGGTTGTGGGCTTGGTGGAGTGATAGCCGATGGTGTACTGGTTGCGAATATCGCGCGCAACCTCGGCGGCGATCTGGTCCACCTGCTCCATGGACTTGGGGAAAAATGCCATGCCGCCTGTCTCGTTCGAAAGCATCTCCAGGGCGCGCCGGGCGTGCCGCACCTCGGAGTGGGTCATCTCGTCGCCAAACAGCAGCCCGATCGTGTAAATCACCGGACCGGAGAGTTGCTGCACGCGCCGAATCGTCTGCTCCATCGTCAATGTCGAGGCGTTATCTTCACCGTCGGTGATCACGATGAGCACCTGCTTGGGCCGCTTGGCGTCCGCCACCAGTTTGTCCGCCGAGGCCACGATCGCGTCGTACAGCGCCGTGCCGCCCCGCGACTCGATGTGCGATAGTCCGTCGCGCAACTTGTTTACATCGGATGTGAAGTCCTGGTCGATGAATGCCTCGTCGGAAAAGTTCACAACGAACGCTTCATCCTGGGGATTGGAGGCCGAGATCAGATCCAGCGCGCTCTTGTTGACTGCGGGCCGCTTCCTCGACATGGACCCCGAGTTATCCACCACCAGCCCAATCGAGACCGGCAAATCGGTGTGCTGGAAACTGATGATGTTCTGTTTCACTCCGTCTTCAAAGACCTGAAAATCGTCCCTCTTCAGGTGCTGGATCACCCGGTCGCCCTCGAGCACCGTGCAATTCAGCGCCACTTCCTCCACATCCGTGCGAAGAATGTATCCCTCACCCTCCTTGCGTAAAGGCGCGGCAGTGCTGGCTGGAGTTGGCGTTTCGGCGTCAGGCGAGCGCACCGGATCGTGGTCCACCGTAAGGGACGGAGCCTGGGCAGGCGCTTTCTCTGCGGGCTTTTGTTGCGCCCCGAGCGATAGCGCTGATGCTAAGAAAAGGAGTAGGAAGACCGCGTTATTGCAAAGGCGCATAGTAGCCGGTTCGTGCATGGACAGTCAGTGGAGGCAATCCCGACGGAGGATTGAGCTTCACCTTCACTTTACGCCACTTGCCGTCGCGGTTCAGGTCCTTGGGCGTGTAGCCAATCACATATTGGTTGCGAAGTTCGGTGGAAATCTTCTCGGCAATGTCGCCCATCTCCGAGAGATCATCGACGCGGTAAAGCCGCCCGCCGGTCTCCTCCGAGAGATCGTTGAGCAACTGCGGGCCGGTCCGTTCTTCGGGTGTGGCGGCGTAGGGATCGAAGATGCCGATGGAATAAATCTCGGTGTCGGACTCTCTCACCTGCCCGCGCACCTCGCCTTCGGTGTAGCGGGAACGATTGTCGCCGCCGTCTGATACCACCAGCAACGCCTTCCGCTGATGCTTGGCTTCCTTCATCTTCTCGACGCCATAGTAAATCGCGTCCAGCAGCGCCGTGCGATGCCCGCTGCGCACCGTGGCCAGCCTCGCCTCGATGTCCTCGACTGAACTGGTAAAGTCCTCGATGAGTTCCGGCCGGTCGTTGAACCCGATGACAAAAAATTCATCTTCAGGATTGGCGGTCTTGATGAACTGCAGAATCGATTCGCGTGCGCGAATCAGCTTGGATGTCATGGAGCCGGAGAGATCGAAAATAATCCCGATGGATACCGGTGCATCTTCGCTGGCAAAACTGGCTATTTTCTGTTCACCATTATTTTCGTAGACCTGAAAATCAGCTTTCTCCAGCCCCGTGACCAGACGATTCATCGGATCCGTTACCGTCACCGGAACCAGAACCATATCGACATTCATTCGGATGAACGAACCAGGACGTGCCTTCAACGCCGCGGGACCGGTGACGGCCGGAGCTTCGGCACCCTTGGGGGCTCCCGTCGCCGGCGCCGACGCAGGGGGCGGCGTCACATGCACTTTGTTGAGCGGATCGTCCTGAGCCTGGGCGTTGGAAAGGCAGAAAAACGCTGTTGACAGGCCCGTCAACAGCACAAATCCAAACGAGCCTCGGAGCCAGCGCGTGGCTCTTGGGGTATTGCGCCGATCGGGTTGGGTTCTCATCCTGAGATACCTGAGATTGATGGCGATATTAGCATGGTTTACACGGTGCAGGCTTCCGGGCATGTCATCGCATTGTCATCACTTCGCAGCGGTTGGACCACGACCGGATCGCTGCGCCTCCTAGGATACAATCGAGCCTAAGTGCACTGGAATACCCGACCGGAACCTAGGAGGGCTTCACGTGCAAGATTCCGCTGTCTAAAACCAGGGAGCAAGACCTTCTGCATGGCTAGCATCTACCCATTTCGTGCCTGGCGCTATAACTCTTCAGTCGTACAGCTTAGTGACGTGGTGACCCAGCCATACGACAAAATCTCCCCCGCTATGCAGCAGGCCTACTACCAGCGCAGCCCATACAACCTGGTCCGGATCATTCTTGGCCTACCTGAACTCTTTGACGCTGGGAGGGGTGAAAGCGTCTACTCACGAGCGGCGCGAGATTTCAGCGCCTGGCGGGAACAAGGCATCCTGGTGCAGGAGAAGAATCCCTGTATCTTTGCGTACTCGCAGCAGTTCCGAGTCCCGGGAACCGGCGAGTTGAAGGAGCGCCGCGGTTTTATCGCCCTGGGAAAACTCCACGACTACGCCGAGCAGGTGGTCTTTCGCCACGAATATACCCTCTCGAAGCCCAAGAGCGACCGCCTCAATCTGCTGAAAGCCACGCGCGCTCACTTCGGCCAGATTTTCATGCTCTACTCCGACCCCGCCCGCAGCGTGGAGAAGATTCTCTATGACAAGAATGGCCCCGCCGAAGCTGAGGTCACGGATGAATACGGCGTACTGCACCGCCTTTGGCGCGTGGAGGATCCGGCGGCCATCCGCCTGCTGATCGCCGCCATGGCCGACAAGAAGCTCATTATTGCCGACGGCCACCACCGCTATGAGACCGCGCTCAATTACTCCCGTGAACACACGCCGTCTTCGGTCGGCCGTGCCTGGCACAGCACCAACGAATTGCCCCACCCCGCGTTCCCTGAAGCGGCGGTGATGATGACCTTCGTCAACATGGATTCCGACGGTCTGGTCATTCTGCCCACGCATCGCGTCGTCCACGATCTCGCGGGCTTTGATGCGGCCGCATTCTCCCGTGCCGCCGAAGAGTTCTTCATGGTTGAAAAGCTGCCCGAAGCTGACCCGGCAAATTACGTTGAAACCCTCAGCAGGCAGCAGGGCACCGGCTTTGTGGCAATCACCCGCCAGGGGGCGCTGCTGTTGCGCGCAAAACCTGATGCGGTCGCCGCGGCGCTCGCAAGTTTGCCGGAGCACCAGCGCAAGCTTGATTTGAGTTGCCTGCACACCATAGTGCTTGACCGGTTACTGGGTCTGGATGCTGAAAAAGTGCGTGAGCAGACCAACATCCGCTACCTGCGCGATGCGGGCGAAGCCGTGGAGCAGGTGCGCCGCGGCGAAGCGGATATTACGTTCCTTACCAATCCCGTCACCATGAATCAGTTGCGGGAAGTGGCCTTTGCCGGCTCGGTGATGCCGCAAAAATCCACTGATTTCTTTCCCAAGCTGCTCAGTGGTCTCACCATCTATGCGCTGGAGTAAGATGGCCCTCCTGCGTCATTCCACAGTCCCGGCGATTGGGTCAGTTGCAGCGACCATATTGATGACTCTGCAGGTTGCGGCGCAACAACCTCAGCCCGCTCCCGCAGCCCGGTTTGTCGTGGTGCTCGATGCTGCCCACGGCGGCGATGACGCAGGTGCTCGACTCGCCAGCGGCCAATCAGAAAAAGCCGTCACCCTGGCCCTGAGCGTCCGACTGCGCTCTTTGCTGGCCGCACGCGGAATTCCTGTGTTCACCACTCGGGAATCGGATGTGACGATCGATCCCGACAGGCGCGCGGCAATCGCCAACCACGCCAACGCCCAGGCCTGCCTTAACCTTCACGCCACCGAGAGCGGCGCGGGCATTCATCTCTTTGCCTCCTCGCTTGCTCCCATTCAGCCCACCCGCTTTAGCGCCTGGAAAACCGCGCAGGCGGCTTGGGTAACGCAAAGCCTGGCATTGGCCGGCGCGCTCAACTCCGCACTGCTTCAGGCCAATATGACCGTCACCCTGGGCCGAACCGCGTTGATCGCAGTGGATAGCATGACCTGCCCGGCAGTCGCCGATTGAGATTGCGCCTGAGCGGGCGCCCGACGGCAAAGTTACTGCCGAGCCGGACGATCCCGATTACCAGGCGCGCATCGCTGCCACGCTCGCCGCCGCGCTGCTCGAATGGCGCACCGATCCGGGCACCCGGAGGCTCGACAGCCGTGATTCCCCGCTATCAGAGGGTCCTCTTCGTCATTCTGCTGTTGGCCTCGGTGGCCATGGGCGCATTGCTCTGGCGGTTGCGCGAGCGCGCTCACCAGCGTCTCCTGGTTGGCGAGAATACCGCACCCACGCAGGCTCCTGAAGTTGCGCCCGCCGAGCAGGCCACGCTGCTGGTGGCCAACGACACAGACGGAACCCTGCTGACCCAGGCCCGCACACTGCCCCTGCCTCCCGACCCCGGCGCCCGCGCCCGCGTCCTCCTGGGCAAGCTGCTGGATCTCTACGCTGCTCCCGGCGCCGCCCATCCCGTCTCCGGCGGCGCAGCCGGTATAGGGCAGGTCTTCCTGCTTCCCGTTCCCGGCCCTAAGGATTCCCAGGTCCCCGGCGCTCAACTGGCAGTGGTCAACCTGACCAGTGCATTCGCTGCGAGCCACCCCTCCGGCCTTGAAACCGAAACCCTCACCGTGCTCTCCATTTGCGGCACCCTTCACGCCAACCTGCCCAGCGTGACCCAGGTCCGCTTCCTGGTCGACGGCCAGATGCAGCCACCCTTGCCGGCCACGCTGACCTGACCCGCACCTACCTCACCTCCGACGCCATCCCAACCGGGGCCACTAGCCAAAGCGTGAGTCCCAGCCAGCCCACAAAGCAAGGATCCAATCCGTGAGCGCATCCGCCGGCAGCCCAACCCCCACCATCGGCGTCTTCGATTCCGGCTTTGGCGGCCTCACCGTGCTGCGCGCCCTTATAGCCCGCGCGCCACAGGCCCGCTTTGCCTTTATCGGCGACACCGCCCGACTCCCCTACGGCTCCAAGTCCCGCCGCACCATCGCCCGCTACGCCGCCCAGAGCGCCCGATTTCTGGTCGAGGAACAAGGCGCCGAGTTCCTCGTCATTGCCTGCAACACCGCCAGCGCCCTGGCCCTCGACGCCATCCAGGAGGCGGTTCCATCTTCCGTCTCGGTCCTCGGCGTGATCGAGCCCGGCGCTGAGGCCGCCCGAAAAGCCTCGAAGACTGGCGACGTCCTCGTTATCGCCACCGACGCCACCGTACAAAGCCACGCATACGCCGCAGCTTGCAGCGCGCAGGGCCTGCGCGCTCTTGAGAAAGCCTGTCCCCTTCTCGTTCCGCTGGTTGAAGAAGGCTGGACCGACCCGCCAGCCTTCTCCGCGTCCGTCATTGGACCTTCGACGGCGCAAGCCACGACTGCCCCACCGCAGGTAGCTGTCACGGCCGAAGTCATCCGCATCTATTTCGACGAACTCATCTCCGAAGCCGCAGCCCAGGGTCTCAAGCCGGACACGCTGGTGCTCGGGTGCACCCACTATCCTCTGCTCAGGCCGCTTATAGAGCGCGTTATCCCCCGAGGCATGAGGATCATCGACTCCGCCGAATCCACCGCCGACAAACTCGTTATGCATCTGTGTCGCGACCTCGGTGCTCCGCCAAACCCTAAATCAACCGATCCAATCGTCCGGTTCTTCGCCACCGACTCCGTTGAAAAGTTCGAGCGCCTCGGCTCACGTTTCCTCGGCCGCCCCGTCGGCAAGGTCGAGCTGGTCGACCTCGGCGGCTGAGTCTCGCGCTCCGGCTGATATTCTAAAATGCGGTGGGCTCGGGAATTCTCCAGACAAACATTGAGCACGGACCATCGAGGAAAAGGAAAAGCATGATCGATTTGGCGGGTAAGACGGCCGTGGTCTTCGGGCTGGCCAACAAGCGTTCCATCGCCTGGGGCATCGCCCAAAAACTCCACGCCGCCGGCGCTACCCTGGCCATCTGCTATCAGAACGACCGCATGAAGCTCGAGGCCCAGAGCCTCATCGACGAACTCCCCGGCGCCAGCGGCTTCCAGTGCGACGTCTCCATCGACCAGGAGATCGACACCCTCTTTGCCGCGCTCAAGGAAAAATACGGCAAGCTCGAAATCCTCGTCCATGCCGTGGCCTACGCGCCCGCCGAAGAACTCCGCGGCGAGTTCATCAACACCAGCCGCGAAGGCTTCCGCATCGCCCAGGACGTCAGCGTCTACTCTCTGATCGCCGTCACCCGCGCCGCCGCTCCGCTGATGACCGAAAGCGGCAGCATCATGACCCTCAGCTATTACGCCGCTGAAAAAGTCGTCCCCAACTACAACGTGATGGCGGTAGCCAAGGCCTCACTGGAGTGCACGGTTCGCTATCTTGCCTGGAACCTCGGGCCGCGAAACATTCGCGTGAACGCCATCTCCGCCGGTCCCATCAAGACACTGGCCGCCCGCGGCGTCGGCGCCCTCGGCGAAATGATGAAATCCCACGCCGACCGCGCTCCCCTGCACCGCAACGTCGACCAGCTTGAAGTCGGCGGCGCAGCCTTGTTTTTAGCCAGCGACCTCTCCAGCGCCATCACCGGCGAAATCCTCTACGTCGACTGCGGCTACAACATCATGGGCTATTAGAGGAAGCTGGGCTCGGCGCAAAGGAAATTCCCGGAATCGCTACTTGCCAGAGCTTTGCTTCAAATAGCTGATCAAATCCAGCCGCTCCTGCGTCTTCGAAACCAGAAAATCCATGTCATTCCCCGGAATGAACGCGTCGGGATCGGTAAGCCATCTCTCCAGCGACTTTTGATCCCAGACAATCCCCGCCTTCTTCAGCGCCGCCGAATAAGCAAACCCCGGGACCGTTCCGGAAATCCGCCCATAGACCCCTTGCAAATGCGGACCCTCGTGGTTCTGCGCCAGCGCATGGCATCCAGTGCAGCGCTTCTCAAAAAGCGCCTTGCCCCGCGCCGGATCGCCTTCCCCGGCAGTCTCCGACCCTGCTTCCGCGCCCTGCGCACTATGCGCCCACTGGCCGAACTCCTTCACATCCGCATCCGTGATCCGCGCATTCCAGTGAATCATCCGATACTGCACCGGCGGCATTTTACGCGACTTGGTTTCCTGCACAATCTTTGCCGCCAGCGTCTGCTGCTGAACCGAGGTGTGCCCATCCCACGCCGAAAGATTCATCGCCGCACGCGCCTTCTCAATGTCCCGCTCCATCAGCCAAGAAGCCGGTGCAAAGTGCCCATAAAAGGGTGCGTGCGCCTGGTCGGAGTGGCAGTCCGCGCACTTCTTCACCAGCACCGCGCGCACCGCTTCGGGGACCTGGCCGTGGTTCAAGATCGGTGTCTTTGAACCCTGCGCGGCATACAGTCCCGCGTCCCCAAAAGGGTGAACGCGGGCCAGCAGCAGCGACGCCGCCAAAACAACTCCGCCGCAAAGCAATGCAGCGCCGACTCGCCTCACGACCTCTCCTCCAGCGACGAATCCACGATCGCCAGATGGCTGTGTCGCCCCACATACTTAACTTCCGTGATGCCCAGAACGCTCTTCAGCTTGCCTGCGGGAACCACCATGGGACCGGCGTGCGGCGCAGTACCCGGCGCAGGCTGGGGGAATGCGGTTGAAGTCGCCGTATGGAAGGCAACGTTTCCCTCCACCTTCTGCACCACCTGGTGAATGTGACCGTTCAGCACCGTCACCGAACCAAATCGCTTCAGATACGTGAGCGCTTCTGCCGCGTCAGGCGTGCCCCAACCCCATTGCGGATACACCATCCACAGCGGAATATGCGCAAAGATCACAATCGGCGTCGATGCCGAGAGCGAGGCGAGGTCTGCCTTCAGCCATTTCAGCTGATCGTCGCCCATTTTGCCCATGGCGTCCACTTGCTGGCAGTTGTTGAGACCGATGAAGTGCACACCCTTATGAGTAAAGCTGTACCACCCCCTGCCCTGCGTGCCCTTGCCGAATCGCTCCAGATACATTTGGCCGTCGTCGGTGGCTATATCGTGCTCGCCCGGAACATAGAAAGTTCCGCCAGCTCGAACACCCTTGATAAGTTGCTGCGCCGTGTCAAATTCAGCCGGCTTGGACGAGTGGGTGATGTCGCCGGTGTGCAGCAGAAGATCCGGTTCGCCTGGCAATCCATTGATCTTGTCGAGCGCCAGCTTCAGCGTTCCCGTTACATCCTGGTTAGCCGCCTTGTTGAACCCGATGTGGCTGTCACTGATTTGGACAAAGCTGAATCCACCGTTGCCCTCTGCATGTGCCGCATTCGTACCCCTCGCACCAGCGGTTGCGGCAAAGAGCCTGGACGTGGGGACTCCACCAGCCATGGTCCACAAAAGCCCAGTGCCTGCCCAGGCCATGCAACTCAAAAAGTTGCGCCGGTCAATTCCATCGCCCTCCTGTAAACCTTGTTCTGCGGTTTGCTCTGCTGCTTCGTAACCGTCGCCGGGTTGACCCTGCGGATGCGCGTGAGTTTGTTGATTCTCTGGTTTCATGGGGAAACCCTCCATGGATGCAAACCGGCGGTCTCGCAATTTATTCCCGAAGGTCGGGAATATTCTTACCCCATGCCAGTTCTCATCTTCAGAGAGAAGAAGGTATAGTTCCTACTCAATGACGCTGTTGTCATTCAAGCGAACGGTTCGCGAGAACGGCCCACCGGCCTCGACGTTTGAGGATCTGGCTCTCCCCCTGCTTCGTTCGCTTTACAACGTGGCCTTCTGGCTCTCCCGCAACGCTACCGATGCGGAGGACCTGGTGCAGGAGACATTTCTGAAAGCACTTCGCGGATTCTCCTCCTTTGAGCCCGGCAGCAACTTCAAGGCTTGGATCTTCCGCATCCTCAGAAACACATATCTGACTTCGCGCACGGGGCTCGCGGCCATGCGCACGGTCGCGCTCGAAGATGAATTGGAAGACGGCAATTCAGGCGCGGCCCTGCACCCCGAGAGCGCAATCGATCGCCAGACACCAGAGGTGAATCTGATTCAGCTCGGCGATCGAGCCGCATTGCAAGCTGCGATGGAAAAGTTGCCATCGCCTCTGCTCGAAGTGATCCTCCTCTGCGACGTGGAAGAGATGAAATATCGAGAGATCGCCGTCATCCTTGATGTCCCCATCGGCACCGTCATGTCTCGTGTCGCCCGCGCACGCGCAGCACTGCGTGAAACGCTGCAGAACTCAAACTCATTGTCCAGGGAGTTCCGCGCATGAGCGATCATTTGTCACACGAATTTCTATGCGCGCTGGCCGACGGCGAGCTGTCGGCAAATCAACTCGCGAGCACTAATGAGCATCTCGCTGCGTGCCCTTCCTGTACCTCAAATGCCCTTTATCAAAGCTTGCTCAAGTCGGCCGCCGCAAGGGCCGGTCAACGCTACGCACTGCCATCGCAACTGCAGACTCGGCTGGCGCATCTCGCGCACCAGGATGATGCTTCCGCATCGCTCTCGCCAGTACGCCGCACGCATCGGCCTTTGCTCGGACTCGGTTTTGCCGGTTGGGCAACCGCGTTTGTCCTGTTGCTGATCCTGGGAAGTGTTGTGGCACTCCAACGCAACGCGCAACGACAGGCGATTGCTTCTTCAGAGTTTGCCGGCATCGTAACCGAGGCCTGCGACCAGCACGTTGCCACGCTGGCAGCGAACTTGCCGCCACAAGTGCTTTCTTCCGACAGGCACACGGTAAAACCCTGGTTCCAGGGAAGAATCCCTTTCAGCTTCAATCTGCCGGAGACTCTGCCCAGCGACACAAAGCTGGAAGGAGCGAACCTGACTTACCTCCACGGCCAGCCAGCCGCGCTCCTTCTCTACAGCATCGGCAAGCATCGAGTCTCTGTCTTTGTGCAAGCGAGAACGAATACCAAGACATCCGATCGCCAATCAGCAGACCGCGCCGGATTCCATGTCGACGAATTCAGCACCAGCGATCTTCAGGTTGTTGCAGTCAGCGATGTGGACCCGGGCCGCCTGTCTAATCTGGTCAGCATCTTTGAACAGTCCCAGGCTGGAGTCCCCGCGTCTCAAAGTAATTGAGCGTTCTTATGCGTCATCAGGGTTTATTCGTTGCCTCTGTCGGCGAATTCAATGCCCTGACTAACAGCACCCGCACCCGTCGCCGCGCCACGTCCGACGGCCTTCCACAATCAGAACGGGCACAGCCGCCAGCGCCGCCGCCGAATCCACCCAGGCCACGTGCCACACTGCGTTGATCGCGAGGCCCGCCAGCGTTACCGCCGCCAGGTACGCGCAGGTTGCCGATTGGGTTGCATCCGCGGCAAGTGCCGGATTGTTCAGCGCGCGTGCCTGCCTGCGCTTCAGCCAGGCCAGCAAAGGCATCAACACAAGAGCCAGAGCTGTGATGGCAATGCCCAGCAGACTCGTCTCCACTTTCGTACGGAATCCAAGCACCGCGATGCACACAACAATACCCGCCAGCACAAACAGCAGAATTGCCGCTGCTTTCTTGGCATGAGTCTTCTTGAGCGTGAACCGGGGCAGAAACTGCAACAGAACTACGCCGGCCGAAAGCAGTTCTACGAAGCTGTCTGATCCGAACGCCGCGAGCGCAACGCTATGCGCCCTTGCCGCCGCGTAGAGCGAACCCCCACACTCCAGCGTCATCCACCCCAGAGTGATCCATTGCAGCCATGCGACCTGTCGCGGAAGTGCCGGAGTCGGGGAACACGATCCGCGACAGACATCGTCTCTCTCGGAATGAGAATGCGTGACTCGGGAGGTTCCCATCGCGGCCTCCACTCATAATGTTATGGATTGGACGTGGGGCCTCGATAAGGCTGCCGCTTCGACGAGTGGGGCGCGCCTCCAGTCTGAACCGACTGCACCAGCGCCTTTCCACTCTCGGCTCCGCTCGATGCAATCCCCACTACAACGGGCTGTTTGTTCCCGGCTCCGTTATTCGATTCACTCGAAGCAACCCCGGTGACCACCGGTTGCAGTCTCCCGTTCCTGCTGGTCGTTCCGCCGTTTGATACCCCGATCACGACCGGCTTCGCATTCATTCGCTGAGCCCGTTGCGCGCTTGTCTCGTCGGTACTCTCGTTGAAGGTCTTGGTGTAGACGGTTGCTCCGTTGAAGATCTCAACCGACGTCAAAGGAGGCTCGCCTTTCTGTCTGGAAGAGTGGTTGTTCGCGTTGCCGACCGGCTTTTTGTCATTGGTAGCGTTCGACTCTTCCTGGTGAAAGACCTGCGTGCGCTTTTCTGCGCCGTTGATCACATCGACCCGCACCGCGGCAGGCGTTGAGTTGGTCTTGTTGGAAGGGTGCCGCTTCGTCGCCGTCGCTTGTACGGGATGCTGCGAAGTTCCACTTGCAGGCTGCTGAGCAAGGAGCATGCTTGATCCCAGCAGAAACGCAACGCTCAACCTGGCGTGAAATGAAAGCATGAAACTTGCCCCCGTGCGCCAAAGTATATCCTGCGCCCCGGTCTCAGTATAGAAACCTAAAGTAATGCTGATCGTGGGCTGACGAGAACTACATCGCCGCAATCTCAGCCCACAATGCCTCACCCACAGGCAGGCCAAGCCTGCGGTTCTGCGCGCGCGTCTGCAAAGTCTTCTCTCCTGGATAGCGCACAGTAGCTCCCTCTTTCGCCGGCTCGCAACCGTGCACCGACGCCACGATCTCATCGGCAATGCGTGACTGCACGTCCGCTGGGCCGAGCACATCTGGTTTGACGGCCAAGAAGACCTGCGAGACGTCCGCCTCGAAAAGAGGGTCTGCCGAAAGCTGGTGAGTCGCTCTGCCCAGCGATGTCATGGCCGCAATCAAGTCCAGAACGATTGAAAGCCCCGAGCCTTTCCAATACCCGATCGGCAACGAGCGCTGCGACTTCTCGATCGCGGCGGGGTTGCGCGTCAGGTTGCCATCAGCGTCGAATCCCCCATCGACGGGCAACAGCTCACCCCGCTTTCTGTAGCTTTCCAAAGCTCCGTAGGAAAACTGCGACAGCGCCATGTCCAGCACCACCGGTCCGCCAGCGCGCGGCACCGCAAACACAAGCGGGTTATTGCCGACGCATGGTTCAACAGCACCCCACGGGGGAAGATTCGGCATGGTGTTGGTCCAGCAGATACCGATCAGTCCTGCCTCGGCAGCCTGCCATCCGTATGTTCCCCCGCGCATCCAGTGATTGGTGTGGCCGAGGCTCACCCAACCCACGCCGTGTTCGCGGCTCAGCGTCATCGCGCGGTCCATGCATGCAAGCGCGTTCAGATTGCCCGGGCCGCGCTGCCCGTCCCACCGCTCCACCGCACCAAAGCCAGCCACGCGTATTGGCACTGCGTTTACGTCGATGCTGCCATTGCGCACCATCGCAACAAAGCGCGGGAACCGGCTCACCCCGTGCGTGTACACTCCGTCGCACGTAGTCTCCGCAAAAAGACGGGCGCACGTCTGCGCGCGCTCGACCGAGAAGCCAAGCTTCCGCAGCACGCCAGCCAGCGTCTCCTGCACTTTCTCGAACGGAATTCGATTCATAACTTGATGCGGCCTTACCCGTCGCAAGACCTTTGGTCCGGCGCAAGCCGCGTTGGCCCCACCGCAGGTGGCCGCAGGTGGTGGCTAGTCTTTCAGCGTCACCGTGATCTTCCGCGCATCTCCGCCCGCGGAGCTGATCGCAATCTCTCCCGTCGCCTTCTTGCGAATGGTCTTGAACTTCTCGCCCCACTCCACCAGCACCAGCGCGTCGGGCGTAAGCAATTCATCCAACCCCAGCGTCTCCAGTTGCCGCTCGCCCTCAAGGCGGTACACATCCAGATGAAAAAGCTTCATCGGCTTGCCATCGAGCGCGCCATCGTATTCGTGAATCAGGGTGAAGGTGGGACTTGTCACTTCGTCGGGCTCGGCGGCGTCCAGCGCCTGCGCAATGCCTTTCACCAGCGTGGTCTTGCCGGTACCCAGATCGCCCCGCAGAACGAGCAGTTGCGGAGGCTTCAACAGGCGGGCCAGCTTGCGCCCCACTTCAATTGTGTCCGCACCACTGTGGGTGGTGAATTCGTGAATCCTGCCTTCGGCGATTGGGGCTTCCTTGCTCATTCTCTTGCCTCATCGGAGCCCGTGGCCGGCGACAACTCCGGCAGCCCCTGCAACCAAACATAACCGTTTCGGCCACCCGAGGAAAAGCGCAAAGCCCGAAAACGGAATGCCCTCGAAAGCTGCGCGAGGCAATCGGTGGCCAGCAATGTGTGTTCATCGACCTTTCGGACCGCCAGGTCTGCGGTCAACCCGTGCAGATAGACAGCAGCCTCCACTGCGCGCGCAGACTCATCCGGATACTGCGCCAGAATGCCCGCCACCAGCCCCGTCAACAGATCTCCGCTACCGCCCTTCGCCATTCCGGGATTCCCGGTTGTGTTCACGGCAACGCGCCCATCTGGATGAGCGACGAGCGTGCGCCAGCCCTTCAGCACCAGCGTCACGCCGATGCGCTGGGCAAAATCGCGGGCCACTTTCATTCGGTCGGCTTGCACTTCGGCAATCGAGATCCCCGCCAGGCGTCCCATCTCGCCCGGATGCGGTGTCAGCACCATCACCCGGCCCGCCCTGGCAATCGTGGCCAGCTTCTCCAGATGCGCCGGTTTCGAAGCGAGTATGTTCAGCGCGTCCGCGTCGATAACCGCCGGCATCCTGGTCGCCGAGAGCAAGCCCATAGTGAATTTGATCGTGTCGGGGCTTTGTCCCATCCCCGGGCCCACGGCCAGCACCGTCTTCCCCGCCGTGATCGCATTCAACTTTGCCGGCGCAAGATTGTCCTCCGCGATTTGACCGGTTGCCGTCGATGCCAGGGGCCAGGTCATCAACTCCGGCGTAATTGCCGCGACAAGAGGAAGAGCCGGCGCGGGCACCGCCGCCGTGACCAGACCCGCGCCAGCCCGAAGAGCCGCCAGAGCGCTCATCGCGGGAGCGCCGGATTTGCCGCCCGAGCTTCCAAAAGAGCCGCCCACGACCAGCACGTGCCCAAAGTTGCCCTTATTCGCGGTCGCTGCGCGCGGCGTCTCGACCAGCGCATGCGACACGCCTCCCCATTCCAGTCCAAGCGATGAAACAATCGCCTCTTCCGGCGAACCAATCGGCGTCACCACAATCGGCTGGTCCCAGCGCCGCGTCAGTTGCCCAAAAACATGAGCCGGCTTGGGCGCCGTAAAGGTCACGACAGCATCGGCAGGAAAAACCGGCCCCTCCACCGTCGGCCGGGTCTCATCGGCTGGCCACCCCGAAGGCAGGTCCACAGCCAGCACCGGGGCTTTACTCGCCTTGATCCAATCCAGAGCTGCCAGCGCCAGATCTTTAATTGGCGGCTTGAACCCCGTCCCCAGCACCGCATCTACGATCAGGTCCGTCTCCAGCGCCCGGTTGTACTGCGCCAGTTCTTCCGGCTTGTCGATCACGTGGATCAGCCCGTGCGCTGTATTGGTCAGCTCGCGCCAGGCAGCGGACGCATCGCCCGTCAGCCCCGCCGGCGAACCCAGCAGCACCGTCGTCACTTCAAGCCCGGAGGCCGCGAACAGCCGCGCGGCCATCATCCCGTCGCCGCCATTATTGCCCCGTCCGCAAAGGACCGTCACCCGACGCGCCCGGGGAAACTGGTCGCGCGCAAACACTGTGACAGCCGCCGCCGCATTGCGCATCAGCACCAGCGACGGCACCCCGAACTTCTCCATCGTCGCCCGGTCGCACGCCTGCATTTCGGCTGCGGAAAGAACCTTCATGGCAACCATGGTATTGCATGAGCCGTCGGAGTCCTGGGGTGATGGTAAACGCGAAGGAAACTGGCCGAGTTTGCAGTGCCCTGCTCGAACACTTCGAGATTCAGCATCAAAACGGTCACGTTCACCGTTCCGCGCCATCGGGCGAACGAAAAGGGAACCTTTTTAGATGATGATATCTACTTTATTTTGTGTTATTTAGATGATGATTGGGCGAACTATTAGCGAAAGCGAATTTAGCTATTTTTTCTTCGGTTCCGGTTCCGCTTTACTCGGATTCCGGATTTGCGCGGATTTCTTCTCTCTTCCAGTGTGCGCCATGCAGGGCAATACTCTGCAAATCGCAGCGAATCCTATTCGCAATGGAATGAGGGAGGTGGAGGGAAAGCGAAATGGGAGATGGTTGACAGATCAGGGGAAACCCATCACCCAGGTTTACTCGGTCAGAACTCGATCCGGGCCTGGAATGCAATCATCCGCGGCGAGCTGTCTCCGCCCAGACCCACCCCCAACAGTCCAGTCGGCGGCGAGATGGTGCTTTCCAGCGTGCCAAACTTGGCCGGAATCGATTTGCCGGGCACGCCTGCTTCGACATTACCAGGCAATGCGAAAGTCGGATGATTGAAGGCGTTAAACATCTGTACGTCAAATCGCAACGATGTCCCCTCAAAAAGCCGAAACCTCCTCGTCACGTAGATATCCGAATCCGTGAAGTGCGGTCCGCGCACCATGTTGCGCCCTGAATCGCCAAACTGGCAGTGAGCCGCCGAGTCGCCACCGGTGCATGCTCCTGTAGTGGGATCGACCACCGACACAAAGGCCGCAGGATTCAGCCACTGCCTCGTCCCCGCCACGGTCACGCCGTCATATGCACTCTTCCGGTAGGCGGGCACGCCCGGCACTCTCCGCGCAAACTCCGGCCCGCTTGCCTGAAACACCCCGTTGCTGCCCGCAGTATAGGGCTCGCTCAACACTGTGAAAGGAAGCCCGGTATGAAAAAACGCCGTCTCTGAAAACGACCATCCACCCAACGCCGCCTGCAGCAACCTATGAGGCGACGAAAACGGAATCTCGTAGAGAGCGAATGCTGAGATGTTGTGCCGCACATCGTAGTCGCAGTTCCCATAACTATGGCTAAGGTCGCCCGGCAAGGGAGACAGAATCCCTTGCGACGAAAACGAAAGCAACCCGCCGTTCGACACCTCATCGAGACAATGGCTCAGCGTATAGTTGCCGCGCAGAGTGAGCCCGCGTGTCTGCTCCGTCACGCTCGCCTGCAAACCGGAATAGCTACTGTTCGCATCCGTGCGAAATTCGTTCACGCTGCCAAATCGTTGGTCAATCGGCCGCAGGTAGGGATAAGGCGCGAAACAGCCATCGCACACCGTCTGGTAGCCGTTCAACTCCACCTGGTAGGGCTCATGCACGCCGCGTGTACCCACATAATCAACCCGCGCCGATCCATGCGCTCCCAATTGCTGCTCAATCCCGAAATTGTATTGATAGTAGTACGGCGCCTTCAGCGTACCCGTCGGGAACGAATTCAAACTGACCGCCAGAGGACATGTCGCCGCGTTCGCTGCAATGCCCGCGCACGGCGCCGATCCCGCGCTGAAAACTGCCTGAAAATTCCGGTTCGCATTCGCCGTCGCATCGTCCGCGCTATTCGTCACGCCGGGCGCAATCGCCACGCCGCCTACCTGACCGCCCATGCCGCCCACAAACGTCGGCGCATACGGAGCGTTCGTCGCCGCCAAATCCGCAATCTGCGCCGGAATGATGTCGTTGAAGACACCGAAGCCAAGGTGGACAACCATCCCGTGCGTGAGCTCATACGCCATCGAAACACGCGGCTGCCACGCGATCATCGGCGTGGACGGGAACAAGCCGCGCACGTTGGTCTCAATCACCTGGTCGAGCGGCTGATTGAAGTTGTGAGACAAATCAAGAAACGATTGCGGAGGACGCGCAAACAACCGCTGCTGGTTTACGGGATTCGTATTCCACGAGGCCCGCAGTCCTGCCGTGAGCGTGGCGTGCGTTGTGGGCTTATATGTGTCCATCGCATACAGCTCAAGATTCCCTGCCGCGACTCGCTCTTTCAGCGCAATCGGAAACGTTCGGCTCTCTGTGTAAGCTGCGCCGTAGGTGAACTGCGCCAGGTCGTTGTAAACCGCGGTCGGCACTGTCCCTTCGCCGAGGTCATAGTCGCTCACATCGATGCGCCGCGTATTAACGCCGAATCGATAGTTGTGTTTGCCGCGCGTCCAATCCAGGTTGTCGTTGATCTGCCATTGCGTCGCCTTGCGCCCTTGGGGATAGGTGTTGTCGTTGCCGCCAACCGTCGTGAACGGCGCATTGGCGCTGCCCGCGGCTAGCACAATTGGAAATGTCTGCTGCACCTGGGCAAAGTTGTTTGGCTCGAAGATACTGGAATACCAGCTTGCCCCGGGATTGAACTGGTTGACAAGACTCGAGCGGAAAACGTGTATGTAACCCGCCACGAGCGTTCGTTGCGGCTGCGGCGAATATGAATTGAACATCGAATTGATTGGATCCGTATAAGCGGCCTGCAATCCCGTGTCCTGTTGAAACCGGTACCAGGCGCTGTTGTTCGCATCGATGGTGTGATCGATCTTCACTACAATTAAGTTCTCGCTGTCGCTGTTGTTCAGCGACTCCTGCCGCTGGTTTGCGCACCCGCTTCCGTCAAAAAGATTGCCGCTGGTTTGCGTGCCGGGCAACATCACCCCATTGCCATCCAGCGGGCACGAACTCACCGCCACCGGCGTTCCCGCCGTGTTGCGGTAGAGGCCGAACATCGACTGATACAGGCTCACCTCCTCAGGCTCGGCCGGCAACACAGATCCCGTTGTCGGGTCCACTCCGCCTAACGGTAACTGGCTCAGCACATACTGCTGATAACCCGGCGAAGGCACAACCGCCTGCGTCACCAACGGCAGTGCGATACGAATCCCCTCCATGTGCAAGAAGAAGAACAGCCTGTCTCGCAAAATCGGACCACCCACGCTCCCGCCGAACTCGTTTACAGTCGACCGCGGTTTCTTCGCGGTATCGCCCGGCGTGTCGTTCGCATGAAGAAAGTAATTCTCTGCATTCAGCAGCGACCCGTTCCACAACTCGTAGATATCACCGTGAAATTTGTTGGTGCCGGACTTGGTGAAGTAGTTCACCTGTGAAGCACCGTACCGCCCCTTGTCCACTCCATAGGAATTCGTGTTGACGGTTGCCTGCTCCACCGCATCCAGCCCGATCACAAGGTTCGTCGACAATCCAATGTTCAGTCCAAGCCACGGATCGTTGGTGTCATAACCGTCGAGAATGTATCCGTTCGATGTCGCCGGTAGCCCGTTGAATTCGACGTTGCCATAGCCGCCCGGGGCTTTAGCATCATTCGAAGACCCGGCCGTATTCATCAAGGCTCCCGGCGAAAACTGAACAATATAGGTCAGGTCCTGGCCCGGGTTGGGTAGACTCGCGATCGTCTTCGACTCTAACGTCGTAGTGGTATTCGGATTCTCCAGGCTCGAAAGCTCCTGGTTGGCCGAGACTTCCACCGTCTGCGCTGCCGACGACACCACGAGGCGGAAATTCAGTGTCACCGTGCGCCCCACCTCCACTGAGACAGGCTGCGAGGTCTGCCCGGCAAACCCCGGCGCGCCAACCGTCACCGCATATCTTCCGGGGTTCAGTTGCGAAAAGAGAAACCGTCCCTCGGCATTCGACTTCCCCTGACGCACGGCCTTCGTTTCCAGATCGGAAGCCTTCACCGCCGCATCGCTCAGCGTCGCCCCAGTTGCATCCGTCACCGTCCCCGAGATTGCACCCGAGGTTCCACTTTGCGCATCTAACCTTTTGTCATTAAGTACGGTTAACAACAAAAAAATCAGAAAGATATGCATGATCTTTCGGTTTCTGGTCATGCTGTGTCTCCGGAGAATCGCGCTGATCAGCGCGCTGCGTTCAGATCGAGCGGAACCCTTAGCCCGCCCCTGTTCCCTGATCCCTATTGGCTATTCCCTGCTCTAAACCCTTCCCATTGCTGTCTCAACCAGCAGCCACGCATTCAGCGCGGCGATGAGAATGGCAGTAGACCAAGCCAGCCCCTTTAGCCAGGGAGCATTCACAAACTCCCCCATCTTCTTGCGGCTGCCGGTGAAAATGACAAGCGGAATCACAGCGAAACTGAGTTGCAACGACAAGATCACCTGGCTGAGGATCAGCAGTTTTTCCGTCCCGCGCTCTCCTGTGATCGCGACCACGATGATGGTAGGGATGATGGCTAGACCGCGTGTGATCAGCCGCCGCAGCCAAGGCGACAGCCGGATATTGATAAAACCCTCCATCACCACCTGCCCAGCCAGCGTCCCGGTAATCGATGAGTTCTGGCCGGAGGCCAGCAGCGCCACCGCAAAGAGCGTGCTCGCCCCGGTCGCGCCCAAAAGCGGGCTCAGAAGCTTATAGGCGTCCTGAATCGCCGCGACGTCGTAGTGTCCGCTGCGGTAAAACACCGCCGCCGCCACAATCAAAATTGCCGCGTTCACAAACAGCGCCAGGGTCAGCGCGAGCGCCGAGTCCATGTTGGCCATGTGAATCGCTTCCCGCTTCCCCTGCGGCGTGCGCTGGTAGCGGCGGCTCTGCACAATCGACGAATGCAGGTACAGGTTGTGCGGCATCACTGTCGCGCCCAGCATCCCAATGGCGATATACAGCATGTCGGGATTGGTAACGATCGCGGGCGATGGGATGAAGAGATTGCGGAGTATCGGCCAATACTCCGGCTTGGACAGAAACATCTGCACGCCGAACATTGCGATGATCGTCCCGATCAGCGTGATCACCAGCGCCTCGACGTAGCGGAAGCCCCAGCGCTGCAGCAGCAGGATCAGCAACACATCCAGCCCGGTAATTAACACGCCATAAAACAGGGGGATATGGAAAAGAAGTTCGAGCGCGATTGCCGAGCCGATCACCTCGGCCAGATCGCAGGCGGCAATGGCGATCTCCGCGCCGATCCACAACAAAAAACTTGCCTTCGGGCCGTAGCTCTCATGGCACAACTGCGCCAGGTCGCGCTCCGTGGCCACGCCGAGCTTGAGGCTCAGACTCTGCAGCAGGATCGCCATCAAATTGGACGCCATGATGACGAACAACAAGGTGTATCCGAAGCGCGAACCGCCCGCGATATCCGTGGCCCAGTTTCCGGGGTCCATGTACCCCACTGAAATCAGGAATCCCGGTCCCAGAAAGCCCAGCAACCGCCGCCAGTAAAACGGCGAGCGCGAGACGCTGACGCTCGAATGCACCTCCGGAAGAGAGGGCGCTGGCAGCCGGACGACACTTGTTGCTGATTCAGTGGACATCGGAAAAAAGCGAAGCGACCGCGACGGGGCCTGCCTCATCCTTAGTATGCCACAAGCTATTAATCGCAGTTAATTAATTAACTTATTTTTAATTACGATCGGCCGCTGAGGGGCGCAGCCAGACCGCCTCCGCTGCCGGCCTGCCTAGAATGGACGAGCCCCCAGGTAGCTCAATCGAAACGGTTTGGTCGTAATTCTGGCTCACCACGCGCAGGCTCCGGCTGGGTCCGATCCCCATATGATGCAGAAACTTGAGTAACTTCGGATCCCTCTCCTGCAGGCTCGTCACGGTGTAACTTTGCCCTTCAGCCGCTTCAGACAAGGGCAACTCTCCGCGCTTTTTCCGCTGCGCGGGACTTTCGGGCAGCACCGCATTCCCATGGGGGCATGCGCCGCTCTCGCCCAGTTTCTCTCTCAGCTTGGCTTCGAAAGCCGGCGAAACGGCGTGCTCCAGGCGCTCGGCCTCCTCGTGGATCTCATACCACTCCATGCCGAAAACCTCGCTCAACATGCGCTCGATCAGGTGATGGCGCAGCGCCGTGCGGTAGGCAGTCTCGCGGCCTGCGGCGGTCAGGCGCACGATACCATCCTCGCCCACTTCCGCAAAGCCATCGCGTTTCAGCCGCTTCAGGGCCATTGTGACCGCCGGCGGCGATACTTCGAGCCAATGGGCCAGCATAGCCGGAATCACCTGGTGTCCTTCCGCCTCGGCCTCAAGAATCGCCTTGAGGTAGTTCTCTTTCGAAACGTGGATGGAATCTTTCATCTGGGTTCGCCAACAGTCTATACGGAACCGCTCTCGCGCCGTGTTCGTTGCGCAATCCGCAAGTCACACGAATGCTGCAACCAAGTCACGCTTCGACCGGAACCAATGGGTGAACCGCCTTGCGACAAGGTTGTAGCTCGATGAGACGATCGTGGGATGACAATCGGCTCTTGAGTTCCCCTAGAATGCGGGAGTGGGGATATCAATGAACAACGACACGCAAGGAAATCCGTTCAAGGCTGCATATGACGAGGCGTCCTCGGAACTCACGAAGGTGATTCGAGAGTTTGAGCAACTTCGCCTTCAACGTGAGCATGTCGAAAAGGTCGTCAAGGTACTCAAGCCCGCTGCCGGGCTTGATGAAGTCGCCGACATGGGCCGTGAAACCCCTGCAGACCAGCGAAGTGGTTTCACCGTTCTGACTCATATCTCCGTAGTACGTTTAACGCGGAAGGCCTGAAGCCAAAATTCAAGCAGGCACCCTTCACTTTACCCGAACTTTGGGCTCGACCGACAATCCTGGTCGCAGCAGGTGGTTGGCATCTTCGTCTTTTAGGTCACTAAAGTCGATGCGCACCGGAAGGCGCTGCACCACCTTGACGTAGTTGCCCGTCGCATTCTCCGGTGGGAAAAGCGACAAGACCGATCCGGTCGCGCCACCAATCTGCGTCACCTTTCCGTCGTATTCCTTACCCGTCGCATCCACATGAATCTTCACCGGCTGTCCCTCCCTCATGTGCCGCAACTGCGTCTCCTTGAAATTGGCAGTGACCCAAATATCCTGCAATGAGACCAGGGTGAGCAGGTTTTGGCCGACGGATACGTTCTGTTCGAGTTCCACGCTCTTGCGCGTGATAATACCTGCCACCGGCGCCACGATTCTGGTATAGCTCAGGTTGAGCTTGGCCTGATCGAGCTGGGCCTGCGCCTCTTTGACCTGCGCTTCTGCCTGGCGGGCTTTGGCGTTCTGTGCGGCCACCTGCTGCGGCCCCGTCTCGGCGTACTTCAACAAGGCCTGCGACTGCATCTCGCGCTGACGGGCTACGCGCACACCGTCGGCGGCGGCTTTCTGGCTGGCGCGCGCGTCTGCCAGCGCGGCGTCGTCAGCGGCGGCGGCGGCCACGGCCGCGTCAAATTGCAGCTTGCTGATCACATCCTTCTCGACCAGCGGCCGATAGCGTGCCAGGTCTGACTGCGCCTTGGTAGCGTTGGCCTGGGCCTGCGCCACCCGAGCCTTGGCGGCGTCCAGTTGCTGCTCGGCCTGCTCCACTTGAGCGCGCGCTCCGCTCACATCGGCCCCGGCAGAGGACAAATTGCTGCCCGTGTTGACGGTCGTGATGGGGACGTTCACCCGCGCGGAGGCCGCATTTGCTTCTGCACTGGCCAGAGCGGCCTGCGCATTCTCCACCGCAATCTGGAAATCCCGGGGATCCAGTTCGCAGATCTCGTCTCCGGCATTCACCCATTGGTTTTCGTTAACGTCCACTTTGATCACCTGGCCCGTGATGCGCGAGCTGACCTGAATCAAGTGGCCGTTGATCTGCGCGTCGTCCGTGTCCTCAGTAAAGGTGGACCGCCACCAGAGACCAACTGCAACCAGTATCAGGACCACAATGACGATGAGCACAATACCCGTGCGGCGCGAACGCGGGCGCTCGATTTCGGTGCTCTCGTCCGTCTCGGGTTGGGTTACCGTTGAAGTTGATTCCGCCACGTCTACTTTCCTCCCAAGTACTTCTTGTAATTCTGCGCCGCTCCCAGGGCACGCGCCAGACTAAGTTTGGCTGCGTTATCCCGGTAGAGGCTGGCCACGTATTGGTCGTTAGCCTGCGCCACGGACTGCTGCGCCTGGCTCACGGCCAGATTGTCGCTTACGCCATTGGCATAGCGCTCCTGCGCCTCGCTGAGTGCTTCCTTGGCCAGTTCCACCGTCGATTGCGCTACCTGAACCTGCTGCTGGGCTGAGGCAATATCCAGTAAAGCGTCGCGCACGTCGGCATCCACTTGGGCGTTCAAATCGCTCTCCTGCGCCCTCTGCGTATCAAGTTGCGATTGCGCGATTTGGGCCTCGCCGCGCAACTCATATTCCTTGAAGAGCGGAACGCTCAGCGTACCCTGCGCGTCTCCGGTTCCATGCGAATCGCGCACATTCACCCCGATGACGCCGTAGTCACCTTCAAATTTCACCGTCGGCAGCCGGTCGGCCGTGGCTGCTTTGCGCTGCTCCACGGCAGCTTTGGTCTTCTCGATCATCGCCGCCAGATCTTTGCGCTCCAGGTGTGCCTCGTGCACCGCCGCGTCCACGTCAAGCTGGTCGAATGCCGCATACGGCACTTTGTCGCTCAGGTTGAACTTCTGCGCCAACGGGAGGCCGATGGTGCGGGCCAGCGCCAGCTTATCTTTTTCCAGCCCATTGCTCGCCACAATTAACTGCTGCTCCAGCGACTGATAATCGACGCGCGCGCGCAGTTCGTCCAGCAGCGGAGCGGTTCCGGCCTGATGGTTGGCGATTGCCTGGTCCAGCGAGACCTTCGCTGTTGCCACTTGGGCTTCCACGCTGGATACCCGCGTCTCATCGGCAAGAACCAGAAAGTAGGCATTGCCCACCGTCAGCACGACCATGTCTTGCGCATCCTGGGCCGTGAGCTGCGCCGCCCTGAAATCATGGCGTGACGCAAGATACGCTCGCAGCGACTTCACATCCACCAGCGACCAGTTCAGCGAGGCGCGCAGATCGGTGAAGCCGTATGGTCCGATAATCGTAGGAAACCCCGGAATCCGCAGTCCCTCCGCGGCAAGATCGGTCTGCATCACTGCCTCCTCGGCGGAGAAGTTGACCGATGGCAGCAGCTCCTGTAACTGGCTCAGCCGCTGCGCCCGGGCCGTTGCCGTCTGGGTACCGTTCAGAATCACGCCCAGGTTATTTTTGAGCCCGCGTTCGATGGCGTCGTCGAGCGACAAATCAAGCGGCTGCGCGGAGACTTCGCCGGCAACCACGCTGCCCTGAAAGCTGGAAGCGTTCGGCGCGCTCGACACGCCGGGAGCCTGGGGCGGCGCTTGCTGAGCGTTCAGCCGACATGGCGTGTGCAACAAAAAGCCGACCGCCAGCACGGCACAGACCAAGTAAAGGATCGAATGGTTCTTTGACTCTCGTGAAGACATTCAATGATCGTTTCAGGCCACGGCAGAAAATTTCTGCCCAAAAGGTGTTTGCATCTTAGATGCCATTTCCGGGCAGCCGGGTTCTTAAATCTAGTGTAACGAACAAACAGCAAGACCCACGTAGTGCCGGATACAAGCAAATACGTTGAACCGTCCGGGCGCAGGCGTTTCCTTCACCCTGGGACACGCTTCCAAAGCGACCGGATCACCTGGCGGTCGTGGCATGAATCAGCTGCGAGGCCAGCGAGCACAGCCCTTGCCGGAAGAGCTCGCGTACGGCATCCGCGGTCCAGCCGGCTGCATCTCGACCGCCGTTGGCGGCCAGCATCGCGGCCGTCTCCGTCGAGCTGAATCCTGCGACGGCACGCAGCACAAAAATGACACGCGTCTCCGTCGAAAGGCTTGCCAGCCAGTTACGCACCCGGTCCCGGTCGGGCCCTGCCATCATCGTCTGGAGTTCCTCACCTGTAACTGCGGCCGCGTCGAGGTCATCGTCCCCAATGCAGGTGCTCACCCGCTCCAGTTGCCTTGGAGCGGCCAAAGCACCAGGGGTTTCCCGCTCAAGGATTCTGATAGCCGCAGAGCATAAGGACCGCCGGCTGCTCATGCGCGCTTGCCCCGCATCGCTGCCCGGAGAAATCTCCGCCGTGGCAATCGTATTTTCCACCAGGCGGACACTCTCTTCACCCTCACCGACCAGCATCGAGGCCAAATTATAAAGTCCGGCAGCAATCGCATCGAACACGGCGTCAAGCCCTTCAAAGGCCTTGTTCACCGTCGCTTCGTCCTTGGGCTGGCCGTCCAGCAGGACATGAATTTTCTGCGAAAAAACTTCGGCCCCGGCCGGGATCGGCGGGGCGGGAATCAGGCTGTCGTGCGAAGAGGTGGGTTCCTGAGGCATGAGAAAGACTCCTCTCTCGTGGGGAATGTGGCCTGCTACCCCAACTTCTATCCTCAACCCGGCAGCCGTCGCGGGTCAATGTGGACATCCGCGGTGTACACAACCTTTCCGTTGAATCAACCCCCGAGCAGATTCACTCCTCGCCATGCATACTCCGTAGCCCGGCACGGCATCCGACTAAGTGCAGTTAATTCGATTGGAGGACCCGCAACATGAAAAACAGAGTTCCCGTGCTGTGCGTTTGCGCCGCGATTCTGGTGGCACCCTGCTTGAGCCGAGCTCAGCAGAACAGCCAAGCCAAGCAGAACGGCGTGGAACAGCAATACAATACCAACACCTGGTCTCAGCCTGATTCAATGAGGATCGTGAAAGAGGTTCGCAACAGGCTGTTGAGCCTGCCCGATTACGATGTCTTCGATTCGCTTCGCTTCTCCCTCCAGGGACGGACAGTCATCCTGCAGGGATACGCCTCCCGTCCTGTCCTGAAGTCCGAAGCGGAGAAAACGGTCAAGAGCATTGAAGGCGTGGAATCTGTGAATAACCAGATCCAGGTGCTGCCCGCTTCGCCCATGGATGATCGCATCCGCATGCAGGTTTACCGCCGCATTTATGGCCAGCCGACTTTGCGCAAATACACCAGCGGCCCTGCCTACGAGGGTGAAGGTCCATCCGTTGCCATGGCGGCCGGCGGCATCACCCAGGATCCGCCGATTGGCTACCATGCCATTCACATCATCGTGAACAACGGCCACGTCATTTTGACGGGCGTCGTTGACAGCCAAGGTGACGCGGATATCGCGACGATGCAGGCAAATCTCACTCCAGACGTCTTCTCCGTTGAGAATGACCTCCAGGTAGCTGGGAACCCTAAAGAAAGCGCGAGTAACAAAAACTAAACTGAGTCGAGCGCCAGGGGCGCCATTCCGATCATCAGCAAGCATCGGAATCGGCGCCACGGGGCCTGCCCGCCTCCACCACCTCAGCCTTCTTTATCAACAGCGTGACCCGCTTTCCGGTGGCCGAAGACGCGGGCGTGCAGCGGGACCGCGAAACGCGATAGACTGGCCAACACAGCGCATGGGACGCGTGCATGGCTAGATCGAAACAGAAGCAGAACCTCTTCAACGGCAGAGACTACTCGTGGATGCAGTTCAATCGACGTGTTCTCGAGGAAGCCGAGGACCCTGACAATCCACTGCTGGAGCGCGTCAAGTTTCTTGCCATCACCGGAAACAACCTCGATGAGTACGTCGAAGTTCGACAGGCCGGCCTCATGCAGCGCATTGAAGACGGCTACCGCGAACCGGGCTACGACGGCCTTCGCCCTGAAGAATCTTTGGCGATCCTTACGGCCGATATCCACAGCTTTGTCGACGCTCAATACCGCTGTTGGAACACTTACTTGCTCCCGGAACTATGCAAACAGGGTGTCCGTCTGCTGGAGTGGGACGAGCTGAACGAAGAGGCCCGTTCCTACGCGCAGGGCTATTTTCAACGGGAAGTCGATCCGCTGCTCACCCCCATCGCCATCGACCCGGCCCACCCTTTTCCGCGAGTTCTGAACAAGGCCCTCTGCCTGGCGCTGCTGCTGCGGGCGAAGCGGCGCAGTTCGGGCCCGCAGGTGCTTGGGGTCGTCACGGTTCCCCGCGCGCTGCCACGGTTTGTCCGCCTGCCCTCTTCGGATGGCACCTACGATTACATCCTGCTTCATGACCTGATCGCGCAGCACCTGGGCGGCATGTACCGCGGTTACGAAGTCCTTTCCCGAGCCGCATTCCGCGTCACCCGCAATTCCAACCTCTACTTTGAGGAGGAAGAAGCGCGCTCGCTGCTGGAAACCATCCGCGTAGAGTTGCACAACCGCCGCAAAGGCGATGCCGTGCGTCTCGAAATCGAAACCGGGGCCGATCCCGAGATCATCGAGCGTCTCCGCGTCAATTTCGAGCTCGAAGAAGACCAGGTCTTCCTCAATGACGGCCCCGTAAATCTATCGCGGCTCATGTTCCTCTACGGCGATGTCCAGCGGCCCGAACTCAAGTTCCCACCCTTCACGCCCAAGCCGTTCCATCTCAGCCGCAAGGCCGCCAACATCTTCGAGGAACTGCGCCAGCACGACGTCCTGCTCCACCATCCCTACGACGCCTACGACACCGTGGTGGACTTTATCCAGCAAGGCGCCGAAGATCCGGCCGTCGTCACCATCAAGCAGACCCTCTACCGCACCAGCCAGGACTCGCCCATGTTCCAGGCGCTCATCGAAGCCGCGGCCACCAAGGAAGCCACCCTGGTGGTCGAGCTGATGGCGCGCTTCGACGAGGCCTCCAACATCCGCTGGGCACGCAGCATGGAAGACGCCGGCGTGCAGGTATTTCACGGAGTCGTCGGCCTCAAAACCCATTGCAAGCTAGCCCTGCTGGTCCGCCGCGACGAGGACGGCGTAACCCGCCGCTATTGTCATCTGGGCACCGGCAACTACAACCCCGTCACCGCACGTTTCTACACTGATTTGAGCGTGCTCACCAGCGACCCTCAGATCACCGAGCGTGTCCACATGGTCTTCAACTACCTCACCGCGCATGCCGAAGTGGATGATTACCGGCCTCTGCTGGTCGCGCCTCTGACTATGGCTGAGAGTTTCCTGGGCCTCATTCGCCGCGAAACCGAACACGCCCGCGCCGGACGCCCCGCGCACATCGTCGCAAAGATGAATTCCCTGCTCGAACCCAGCGTGATCGAGGCGCTCTATCAGGCCTCGCAGGCTGGTGTCGATATCGATCTGATCGTTCGCGGCCTCTGCATCCTGCGCCCCGAGGTGAAGGGTTTATCAGACCGCATTCATGTCCGCTCCATTGTGGGCCGGTTTCTTGAGCATTCGCGTATCTTCCACTTCGCCAACGGGGGCGACGACGAAATTTACCTCGGCTCAGCCGACTGGATGCCGCGCAATCTCTTCGAGCGCTGCGAAGTGGCTTTCCCTGTCCGCGACGCCGCCGCCCTGGCTCGCATTCACGATGAAATCCTGCCCGCCTATCTCGCCGACACGGTCGAGGCCCGTCTGCAGCAGCCCGATGGCAACTACCTGCGCGCGTCGAAGGTGCTCAAGGACGCTCCCGAGTTTTCCAGCCAGGAATTCCTCATGAAGCTGGCCGAAGGCAAAGTAGACCTGAGCGCAATTCCTCCGACCGGTGTGGCCAAAACGCAAACAGCAGCCAAACCGCGTGGGCCAGCGAAACCGGACGCGCCCGCCAAGCCGAGCGAAAAACCTGCAAGGAAAAAAGACCGCGCCGCCGACTGACAACTTTGCCACCCACGCGCAAGGCTTGTTGAAAAACTCATGCCCGTCTGAAATCAGGCTCTTGCGAATCGTTGCCGGTTCTAGCTAGACTCCTCGGCATGACAGTTTCGATTCCCCGCCTTGTCCAATTCGCTGCAGTCTTGTTGCTTCCACTCGCTGCCATCTCCAGCCACGCCCAGGATTGGGCAAAGGCACGGCTCGACGCGTCCCCTCGCCACCACGAATATGTCGCTCTGAAGCACGATAACCGCACCGTCCAGGCTTTCGTTGTCTACCCTGAGGTCAAGCACAAAGCGACCGTCGTTATTCTCATTCATGAGATCTTCGGTCTCTCCGACTGGGCCAAAGAGATGGCCGATGAACTTGCCGCCCAAGGGTTCATCGTTGTCGCGCCCGATCTGCTCTCCGGCTTCGGTCCCAACGGAGGGGGCTCCAGCGAGTTTCCCAGCCAGGACGCGACGATCAAAGCTGTTTCAGGACTTGATCCGAACGTCGTAAACGCTGACCTGGATGCGGCTGCCGATTATGGAAAGCACCTTCCAGCCGGCAACGGCAAGATCGCGGTCGTCGGATTCTGCTGGGGTGGAGGCAAGTCATTTGCCTTCGCCACCCACCGCAAAGACCTTTCCGCCGCCTTCGTGTTCTATGGACCGGGTCCCGCGGAAGTCACTTCCATCACAGCTCCCGTTTACGGCTTTTACGCCGGAAACGATGCTCGAATCGGTGCCACTGTTCCGGACACGGTGGCTGCCATGAAGGCCGCCGGCAAGACTTATGAGCCGGTTACATACGACGGCGCCGGCCACGGCTT
The DNA here is from genome assembly GCA_963800145.1 of uncultured Acidobacteriaceae bacterium. Taxonomy (GTDB): domain Bacteria; phylum Acidobacteriota; class Terriglobia; order Terriglobales; family Acidobacteriaceae; genus Telmatobacter. Next base: position 406,031 of record CAWCZX010000005.1, read on the forward strand.
CATGCGCGCCGGGGAAGATCCAACCAACACCGTACCGGGAAACAAGACGGCCCGCGAGCAAGGCTTCGCGCGCCTGGTTAAGCTCCTCGACAATGTGCAGAGTGCGCCCGCCGCAGACAACAAAACACAAGGCGCAGTGTTGGCCAATCGATCGGCGCCTTCGGCCGCATGCCACGACTCCATTGGCGGGTCATAGGCAGGATGGTCGCCTCGGCACGGTGGTCCGATGAGTGACTTCGAGAAGCTGATCGGCGCGGCGAAACAGGGCGCAGAGGAAGTCGTTCGAGCCGTGATTCAAGGCCATCCGGAACTCATTAACAAGAAGGACGAGGTCGGAGCGATAGCGCTTCACTACGCTGCATTCGCCGGCTACCGTCTTGTCGTTAAGCTCTTGGTTCAAAGAAGGCGCGGAAATCAACACTGCGGACAATCAGTTCGGCGCCACTCCGGCAACGGAAGATCATCCAACATACCGGGAGTACTGCCATGCCGCAGAACCCGCCGCTGGTTTTTTCCAACTTCGCCCCCGAGCAGTACGCCGTCTTGATTTCGAAAGCTGAAGCTTCCGGCATCAGCATCGCGGGCAACAGTGGAACCGCCTCAAAATACGGCGTTGAAGTCGCCTGGAACTACTCGCCCGATGCCCGGCAACTCACGCTGCAATGTCTCAGGACGCCCTTCTTCATAGGCGCAGCCGAAGTACATGCGAAGCTGCAGTCTCTTGTCGATCAAAGCATCTCCGGCGCATGAAAAGGATTTGTCTCACAGTGCAACAGGGCATTCAGTTCGTTGAATTTAAAATTAGGACAATGGCGCTTCAACTCGCAGACTCGCCCATGCAAGACTTCAGCGTGTGTCCGCGCAAACGCAAGGGTGCGTCAGTTTGACGCACCCCAGCCATTGCGCCTGTGGCATCTGGCCAGCCTCGATGCTCCGACCGTCGCTGTGGCTTGGTCGCTTGCTTTCGCATGGGGCGCAGGGGTTCGACTGCCTTTATGGGTCCCTTTGCTGCTCGCGCTTGGCACCTGGGCCGTTTATATTGGCGATCGTCTGCTCGACGCACGTACTGCTCTGCGCTCGGGCAATGTCGATCGACTGCGCGAACGGCATTTCTTTCACTGGCGTCATCGTCGCACCCTTGCCCCATTGGCGCTCGTCGCCGCCTGCGCATCGGTCGCCATCATCGTCGGCCTGATGCCCGCCGCAGTTCGCGAACACAACTCGGTGTTGGCAGTCGCCGCACTTGCATACTTCTCAAGTGTCCATTCATCCCGCCGCACATTTGCCTGGGCCTGCTCGATATTTTCCAAAGAGCTTCTGGTCGGCGCACTGTTTACCGCGGGCTGCGCGTTCCCTGTTCTATCGCGTGTTGCCGCGCCCCGATCCCTTGGTCCGCTTCTCGCGGCCTCCATATTCTTCGCTCTGCTCGCCTGGCTCAACTGCAGCGCAATCGAGCGCTGGGAATCCGACAGGATCTCCGCCTGTATCTCCATCTGCGGCAGCCTTCTCGCGCTTGCAGGCCTCTCTCTGGCCGTCTTTTTTTTCGCAATACGACCTCAAGTCACCGCTCTCCTTATTACAGGATCGGCCAGCGCGCTCTTGCTGGTGATGCTCGATCGTCTGCGCGGTCGGTTGACCCCGCTGGCTCTTCGCGCTGCAGCCGATCTGGTGCTGCTCACCCCGCTGTTTCTCCTTGCTCGATGAATCCGGGCACGATGAAACCAACTGGCGCGATGAAGCCCCCGCCAAACTTCAACCCTCTCGCGCGCGCGTATAAATGGATGGAGTTAGCCAGCTTTGGCCCTTGGCTGTGGCGCTGTCGCTGCGTATTCCTCGGCGAACTCGGCACCTGTCGCAACGCCCTGATCCTCGGCGATGGCGATGGCCGTTTCACGGCGCGCTTTCTCAGACAGAATCCCGCTGTCCAGATCGACGCAGTCGATGTCAGCCGCGCCATGCTTGAGGCCCTAGCCCGCAACGCAGGCACCCTCACCGGCCGCGTGCGTCTCCACCTCGCAGACGTCCGCCGGTTCGAGCCGCCCAGCCCTTCGTACGACCTCATCGTGACCCACTTTTTTCTCGATTGCCTGACCTCGGACGAGGTTGCCGCCCTGGCAGAAAAGCTGCGCGGCCGCATGACCCCCTCAGCGCGCTGGCTCATCTCTGAATTCGCTGTGCCCAGGGGCTGGTTTGGAAGGCTGCTCGCCCGGCCCCTGATTGCAGTGCTCTATCTCGCCTTCGGTCTGCTTACCGGACTCTCAGTCAGGCGGCTCCCAAACCATCGCGCCGCCCTGACGCAGGTCGGCTTTAACCTGATTCGGCAGCGTGAATTGCTGGGCGGTCTTCTGATCAGCGAATTGTGGGAGTTAGGTCCACGCGAAGTCGATTCGCCTGGCGCTTAATCTAGGGCCTGTTAACACCACTGGGGTGGATGGCGTTGCGAGCGAAAATTCGGCCAGGTGAAGCCGAGTCCGAAGGCAGCGAGGCACCACCGTCGAGGACGAGAATGAAGTATGGCCGGATTTTCGCCGCAACCCTTCGGGCCGGGGCCAATTTTCCTCATTTCGTCGTCAATCGTAGCCGGCAGACACCCGGTATGCGTCACTCCTCATTCCTGGAACTGAGAAAAATTGGCTCCCGGCGCCACCGCCCCAGTAGTGTTAGCGGGCCCTAGTAGAGCCGTTGCCGCGCTTCGTTGGGACGATCGACGGGTTCAGCGCTCATCTCCAGCGCTTTTGAGGCGACGAATTCATAGCCCACGCCTTCCTCGTCCCAGCGCACTACCTTCGATATCACTGAGATCGCCTCTTCCGCCTTGTCTCCTTTGGGTCCCGGTCTCTGAAGCGTCATCCGAATCAGGGTCTCAGGCACCCACCGTTCCTTGGTCAGGAGATAAAACCCGGTGCTGCTGATGTCCCCGATCGGGTGGGCTTGCGGCGTGCCCCCGGTCCAGTAATAGGCGACCAGCCCCGGCACGGGATGTCGTCTGGAACGGCGCCGATCACCAGGAATTTCAATGTCCGGGGTTGGATTGTCCGCATCGAGCCAACGCAAAAATCGAGTTTTCAGCGAATCCCTGTGCTTGGGGGCGGCCCGATTCTTCCCATTCGAATTGAGCTGTTCAGTGGCGGCCTGCAATCGCTTTACGTGAATACCCAGCAACGACCGTATCGACCTGCGATCCGCCGCCGACGCGCGGCTCTTTGAGAGGCGGCCACCTGAGGCTCTGACACCCCCGCCTAAAAGCGGATTCAACAATTCATCAGCCCAGCGCAGGAACCCCGCAAACCAGGAACCCCCGGGTCGCCCATTCGATCTCTCCGTCTCCTCAACGCGATGGATTGCAGACTGCTGTCGACCGGGTCGATCATCCGAGACCGAATCGAGGAGACCACTCTCCATCCGACTCCCTTCCGCGCCGGAAGGAGCACTCGCTACGGCTGGTGAAAGCGGAGCGGCTGCAATCGGGGTGCGCATGAGAGGCCGCCCCGTTTCCTCCGCCCAGCGCAGCACCTGCGATACCACGGATTCCACTTCTCCGGGCTGAAACTCTACCCCTTCTCTGGGCTCCTGGACCTGGTTTTCGATCGTTTCGCTTTCTTCCCAGCTCAGGGTCGCGGTTTGCTTTCGTATCGGAGTAGCAAATGACGCACCCTGCGCCAAACCGCCATTGCCATTGGTCTCCGCTGGCGCGGACTCCCTGTTCTTCCTGGCCGGCGCAGCCGTCGGCGCAATTGAAAGAGGCGTCTGCGTACGCGGCGCCTCCCCGGCCCAGCTCCGCACCTGGGATATCACCGCATCGATCTCATCAGCCTGAAACTCCAGCCTTTTCTTTTCTTCCGCACCGTAAACATCGGCCTTCTCTTTGCCACCTGCAGGCTGAATCCCCTGGGCCGCACCCATGGTTTTCCGCTTCTCTGCCGGCTCGACCACCAGAACGGGCCCTGAACTTCGTGGCGGCTCTGGGTAACTTTTCGCGTTCCGCAAAGCTGGAGAGGGGGTTGCCGCAGCAGGAACACGGGCCAGGTGGCGCACTAACTCCTCAGCCTCGCAAATAATGAGCTGGTCACCGGGATAAGTGCGCGATGAGTAAGCGGCATGCAGCGGCAGAACCAGAGCGCTTGCAGCCTGATCTTCAAATGGCGGTATCTCGACTGCGGGAGATAACTCAACCGCGTGAATAACCTGAAGATCTTCGTCAAGAAAGACCATGTCAAAAGGGCACAGGATCCGTGCCACCGGAACAGCCCTGAAGGGCTTCAGCCAGAAGCTCGATTCGGTCGTCAGTTTCTCGACGTCGACCATCATCTGCTGGGCCGACACCGGCTCAAGCTCGGTGTCGACAACAGAGGCTCCCACACTGAGGAAGCTTCCCGTGGTCCTGTTATAGACGCAGTATCTCTTCGTATCCACGTGCCCTCATTCACGGAAAGCCGCATCATTGCCGGCTGGCTCTCCTTGGGCTGTTCGCATTTCTATTTCGATCCTTGCGGAACGATAGAATGCCGCGGGGCGGCTGACCGAAGGGGGAAGTCGGGTCAAGCCAGGACCGCTCACTTAAGGCCCTCCCGCCTTGCAAAGTGAGACTAGCGTACCTCATCGTACGAAAATTTTCCGCACCAAAATTCGCCAACCCGGCAATTTTCGCCTGGTCCCCCCAACCCTGGAGGCTCGATTTTAGTAATTTGGCTGAAGATTCTTTCCCGCCGCCATCTAAACCTCGCCGCGGACCCCGCCGCAGCGTGCACACATCTCCAGCCCGAGTTTGGTGGGGGTGGTCTTGGCTTTCTCGCTATAAGAAACGAAAGATGAGTGGGCGCTTTTCTCAAGCAATCCAAGATCAGACAGAACCGCGATCGCTCGATGAATCTTTGTAAAGTCGTTGGTGCAGGCTATCTTACATATCTCGTCTGCCGTGCAATAAACTGGATAAATGGAGACGCCCCCTTGATTTGACGTCACCTTCGTTGCGCGCGCGCAGGCGCCTGACAGAATACGGATATGAACAAGAGTAAGTACGCTGAGTAAGTCAATGTAGACCGAGTTCGATTTGTCCTGACCTTCAATCGAGCAGGACGCCGCTAACAACCCCGCCCAGAATCGCTGCAAAAGATCGGCGTCCGCCCAGGACCCCAGTTCAATGATGCGCATTACGATCTCGGGATGAGCCATCATCCTATCTGCATCCGGCCTCGACGCAAGAAGCGCTTCTGCTTTGAGGGCAACCTCTATCGCGCTGGCGGCTCTGTAGTTGCTGAGTTCTCTTTGAACCAGCCGCCCGACTTCCTCCACCACGGGTGCGCAGATTCTACGCACGAATCCCAGCGCTCGAGCGGTTCGAAACTCCCTCAGAATATATTCCGGCTCAGTCTCGGCGATGTCTCTATGAAGCCGGCGTTCCCAAAGCCTTAAATCCATGCCCGTGGGAAAGACAAAATACAGCCCGATGCCGTCTTTTCCCCACCGCGCCGGACCTGCCTGCACGCGGATCCGCTTGCCGGAACTTTGCTCAAGTGGACCTTTCCTTTGCAATGTGAGCGGAATGAGTTCACCGGGCGGCCAGCGTGCGTCAGTCACAAGGTAAACTCCGGTCGAGCTGATATTACCCACGTCCAGCCCTTCTTGGAGGCCTTCTTCGGTGTAATACGCCATTAGTTCCGATGAAGGTCGTCGAATAGACCGGCGACGATCCGTGGGCGCTCCGGCATCGGGGTAAAGCCACCGCAGCGCCCGTGTGATCCCCGATGTCTTTTCCTGCGTGTGGGCTTTAGCCTCCTCGATGAAACGCTGAATTGCGGCATGTTGCGTCTTCAAGTCCTCATCGGCTTCGGCTGGCGCGACTCCGCCCACCTCCGAGACTCTTCCCGCCAGCGATTCCCCTCTCTGCCCGACCCCAGCTGAGGGATTTGAAAATGGAGTTCGCTCCGGTTGCTTCTCCGCCTCATTGCTTACGCTGATAAGCGGGACATTCAACGGATCTTGCTTCTCCGCAGGCGCTTCTTGGGGCTTTCCGTTCTTGTCGGCCCGCTGCACCGCGTCTTCATGGCCGTCTCGACTTCCCGGCCCGGACTTGGCATGCGTGCCATTGCCGGAGGTTTGCTCCACCGGTGGTACTTCGATAGCAGCCGGAGTCGCTGCAATCGGAAATCGCTCTGGGGAGTCTTCCGTCTCTTCTTGCGCGTCCACGAACGGAGCGTTCACCACCCCATTTCCGGCGGCTGCCGGTTCCGCAAATACTCCCTCTTCCTCTTCCTCCTCTTCTTCTTCCGGCTCATCCAGCCATTCAATCGCGTTCTGTCGCGGCCTGAAAACATCGTCCGTTCGCAAAAGTCCAGCAGTACTCAATTTCCTGGAACTCTCAGGCACACTCTCTGTTTCCTGCTTTTCGGGAGCGGTGGCGTTTGTGTCGGGAGTCGCCTCGGGCTCGATTTCCGCCTCTTCGACGACCTCCATGGTGAGTTGATCGCCGGGGCAGGTATTCGATGAGGACATGGTCTTCAGAGGCATGACCAGCGCGCTCGCAGCCCGTTCCTTGAAAACCGGGAAATCAACCCCCGGGAGCAACTCAGATCCTTGCACCACCCGGCCTTCTGTATCCAGATAGATCAGGTCGAAAGGTGAGAGTCTAGGCACCCTGGGAATTTCTGCGAGCGGCGTCAGCCAGATGCCTGTGTCGGCGTTTAGAGCAAGGCCTTCGATCATGACTCTTAAGAGCTTAAGTGGCTCAAGAGTCGTATCGACAACAGTGACACCCGTGCTGAGGAAGCTTTCCCTGGCCTCGTTGTATACAGAATATTTCCTGGTGTCCATAGGCGCTTGTGTTGCGAAATCAAAAGAACGCGTTATTCTCCCTTGGGCTTACTTTGCTACCGACCTGGTCTCTGTGGCGTGATTATACGGCGAATCGACACTCCCTAGGCACGTTACGCCCATCCGGGGATAACCGCAGGATGTTACCAGCGTGTTAAAATCGATCAGCAAGGAGCCGTCAGACCTTCCCATCCGCACCCCTGACTGATCTCGATGAACCTCTATCTCATGCGCCACGCCAATGCCGGAATTTCCCGGGATAATCCCATTCTTGATGCCAAGCGGGGACTCATCAAAGAAGGAAAAGAGCAGTGCATGCTGATGGCACGCGTCCTGAGCGCCCTCAAGGTGCAGGTGGACGTCATTGCCTCAAGCCCCCTGAAACGCGCCCTGCAGACCGCCCAGTTTGTGGGTACTGAGATGGGATACGAAGCCAAGGTCGAGATTAGCCCGGCACTGCGCCCCGAGGCGGACTACCTCGCTTTTCAGCAGTTGTTGGAGAAGTATGCCGACCGCGAAGGTGTGCTGCTGGTAGGCCACAATCCCAATCTCTTCAAGTTTCTCGGCCGCATCATCACCGGCAATGGCGGAGCGGGAGTGCGCATGCGCAAGGGTTCAGTGGCGCGCATCGACATGGAGCGCCATCCTCCCCTGTTGCAGTGGCTTATCGATCCGCGCATGGCGCGTTGGATCTATGCCAGCGTGGCAAAGAGCTCGCGTCCGAAGACCTCGCGGAAATAGACCGCTTCCTTGCGCAGCGACCAGAGCTCGAGTTCCGCGCCGGTCCTTCCCTGTCGCAGCTCCAGGTAAACTCGCTTCGGATACACCTTGGCCGCCACCCGCAGCACATCGCTCGCACGGTCCTGGTTCAGTGCCACGGCTAGCCGTAGCAGCACCACGGCCCGCTGCACGTTCTTGTGCTCCTCGGTGGGAATGTTGCGCAATGCGCGGTCGCCCGGCTGCGGGCGGCTCTTGCCCTGATAGCGCGCGATGGCTGAAACCACCGTCCGCTGCACCTGCGTATAACCGTACATTTCTGAGCTGGAGATGATGTACTGCGTGTGCCGATGGTGTCCCTGGTGGTTGATGAACTTGCCCGTATCGCGAAGCATCGCGGCGGACGCCAGCCAGCTTTCATAGTCCGCAGGCAGTTCGTGGAGGCTCTTCAACTCCTGAAAAAGCTGTATGGCATGAGCGCGCACCGGCTCAGCCTGGCGCGGATCAACGCCGTAGCGTCTCGCTGTCGCCAGCACGCTCTGCCACCGTTCATGCTCGAATTCCCGGTGCCCGGCCGCGCGCGCATCCTGCTCCGCCAGCATCTGGGACAGGATCCCGTCGCGCAGTCCCAGCGGCGAGTAACGAAAGCCTGGCAGCCCAAAGCTCTCGAGCAGCTCCGCGAATACCTGCGCGCCGGCCACGATAATCTCGGCCCGTCGCGGGCCAATGCCCGGCACCGCTTCGCGATCGGGCAGCGTCATCTTGGAGATCTTCGCCGCCAGCTTGCGAACTTCCTCTGTCGGGGCTATTTCCGCCGTCAGGGTCGAGAGCGCCCGCCCGGACGGTGCCTTCTGCCCTGTCTTGCGTGCCGGCCTGCGCATCTTGCCGGCGAAAGCGAGCGCTTCAGTGAGCGCCGCCGCAGTGCCGGAAGTGGCAATCACCATCGTCACACTTCCAGGCTGAATCCGGCGATGCGCCCGCCTCAGTTCGCGGGCAATCAAACGCCTCATCTGCGTCAGGTCCTCACGAGACGGGGGATCGGCGTGCAGAAACTCCTCGGTCAGCCGCACCGCGCCCAGTTGTACGCTGATTGTCTCCTTGATGCGCTTATGTTCGCTGAGCGTAATCTCGCAACTGCCGCCGCCCAGGTCCACCAGCAGCACCCGGCCACCCACTCCGGCCTCCGCACTCATCAGGCCTCGATGAATCAGCCGACCCTCTTCGAGCCCGGAAATGATCTCCATATTCCAGCCGGTCTCGGCCTTCACCCACGCCTGAAAGGCCGGAGCATTGCGGGCATCGCGCATAGCCGCTGTCGCCACCACGCGCATCCGGTCCACCCCGTGCAACTGCACCGCTCGCTGAAAGCGTTTGAGCGCCCTGAGCGTGGCCGCCATCGCTTCTGGAGATACCAGCCCCGAATCGAAGACACTGGCTCCGAGCCGGGTCACCTCCCGGTCTTCGTGCAGCGTCTTCAACTGGTGCGCCACTACTTTCGCAATCTTTAGCCTGCAGGAGTTGGATCCGATATCGATGGCGGCAAAGGTAGGCATAGCTGTGTCGCGCGTGCTCCTGGTAGACGAATTCTGGTTCTGGGGTCAAGATACACGACCGCGCTGCCCCTTGAGGTGACCCGTGGCAGATCAAAGAAGGGTGCTTGGGGTAGGGTTCCGATTCACACCGCGAATCAGGCGGTGCGCTTCACGTCCAAGGCTGCGATTGGCTCTTCGCTCCGAACCGGACGTTTCGGCGGGTTCGTCTTCAGAGACGTCTCGGTCCCTGCGCGCTCTTTCGCCAGTCGCCCTGAGGTGCGCCGGCAAACCTCGAGAGCCTTCTGCAGGGATTCACCGGCCAGTGTCTCCAGCAATTCTCCGAGGCCGCCCTCTTTGTTGCGGCCGCGAAGCGTGCGGCTTGCCCTTTTTGCCAGCGTCTGCCAATCGTGCCACACACCTGCGGCCGATTGCATTCGTCGGAGAGCCGCCAACTGCCGGGTCGCCCGCGCACTCCCGGTGCCTGCAATCTCCGCCACGTAGCGCACATTCTTGACCCGCTTGCGAAACTCGTGCAGATTTTCGGCATTTAGATTGGAGGATTCCGTCAGCAAGCCGGCAATCATCTCCCCCACCCCGCCTGCTTCAGAATTCGCGCGCCCATCGACTGCGTCCCTGAGCTCTGCTTCCAGTTCGCTGCTCAGTCGTTCAAAACGCCCCATACGGCGCTTGATCTCGTCTACAGCTTTTCTCGCCGCCTCTTTGCGATCCCGTTTCATGCGGTCTTCCACTGCATCGATCTGCCGCAGGCACATGCGCGTCAATCGGGATGAACCGTGCGCCGGCTCGGAAACCGAACTGCGCAGCCCCTCGATTTTTCCAAGATAAACGTCCGTCTCGCGCACCGTGCTCAGAGCGCGGCGCAGCTTTTCAGCCTGCCGGTTCCAGCGCTTTACCGCCCGCTCCTCCGGTCCGCCTGCCCCTTGTCCCTGTAGCCAATGATCCATCCTTGCCTGCAGGCGGAGCGTGGCCACGCGCAGGCCATGCACGCGTCTTCGACTTGGCTTTTGGCCGCACTTTGACAACAACCCGAGCCAGGTCGCAAGTTGCCGTCTTAATTCTGATTTGCCGGTCAAGGTTGGCTGCTCGTGCGGAAGAGAAGGAATGAAATTCATCGAAACTTAACCATCGCTCTCCCATTTTGCACCCTGCGCCTGCTTCCGTCATAATTTGCGCGCACCAGTAGCGCGATGTCTTGCAAGCTGCAACGCCGTGTCTTCCCGGCTGGTATCCTTGACCCTGAAAGCGATTCGACACCGCCACAACTCAGAGAGGGTCCATGAGAGTCTGTCCCAGGAGGGTCGCCCCCTGCTACGCGCAGGGAAACGGCTCAGAATTGGGTGAGGCGATCGGAAACGCTCCCCGCGGATAGGCCTCTTGCCGACCCACGGTAAAAAAACCTGTTGTTCAGGACCACATAACCACTTTGCCCCCGGCGGAATCCGCCGCGGCTGATTCGAAGATCGGAACTTTGGCCCAGGTGACAAGGACGACTGAATCAAAATCCATTCCACTACAGCAGCAGGCGCCTTCCACACTGGTCGCCTGGATGCTCCTGGTGACAATCTTTGTCGCCGTTCAGTTTGCCTCGCTCTTCACCCCGCCCTTGCTCGACGATGCGGACGCCTCCCACGCACAGATCGCGCAGCATATGGCCGAAACCGGCGACCTCGTCACCGCGAAAGTCGACGGCATTCGTTATCTTGAGAAGCCGCCCCTGCCTTACTGGATCGACGCCGGCCTCTATCGTGTCTTCGGCCAGAATGTCTTTGCCACCCACCTGCCCAATGCTCTTGCCTTGCTCGGTTGCGCATGGATTGCCTGGCTTTGGGCAGCACGCGCCTGGGGACGCCGCGCCGGCCTCTATGCTGCGCTCGGAATCCTCACCGCGATCGGTCCGTTTCTATTTACCCGCTTCTCCATTCCCGAGGCGATTCTCAGCTTTCTGTTGCTGCTCGCCCTCTATTGCTTTCTTACCGGCATGGAGTCGAAGCGCCCGGCCCGCTTCTACGTCATGTGGGCCGCGCTGGCCCTGGCCACGCTCACCAAGGGGCTGATCGCGCCCGTCTTCTTTGCCGGCGCGGCAATTCCCCTGCTGCTGCTGAGCGGCCAATGGCGGCGCTGGCGCCAGTTCAAGCCGTTTACCGGATTCCTGCTCTATCTCGCCATTGCCGCTCCCTGGCACATTCTCGCCGGCCTCGCCAATCCCGATCAGGGCCACCCCATCGGCAATCACCCCACGCTCGGCAATGTCCACGGGTTCTGGTATTTCTACTTCGTCAACGAACACTTCCTGCGTTTCCTCGGCCAGCGCTACCCGCACGATTACAACCGGCTCCCCTTCGCTGCCTACTGGCTGCTCCACCTGGTCTGGCTCTTTCCCTGGAGCCTCTTTCTGCCGGCCGCCCTGGTCGTTGCCTGGAAGACACGGCATAGCTGGCTGCAGCACCTGCACCGCGATGCCGGCCAGACCGTCGATTTCTACCTTGACTATGCCGCTCGCGAAGACGTCGCCACTTACGTTTCTCGCCTCAAATTTCGCGTGCGTACCATCTGGCTGCTGAGCCTGTTTTCTGCCTTTACGTTGCTGTTCTTCTCTCTCTCGACCAACCAGGAGTACTACACCTTTCCCGCATGGCCGCCGCTGCTGATGCTGATCGCCGGCGTTGTCGCCGAAATCGAAGAGAGCCGCACCGCAGACAGCGATCGCCCGCGCCTCTCCGCTGCATGGTTGACCGGAGCGCAAACTGTTTTTACGGTGGCCGGCGTGTTGGCCGCGGCCACTCTCTGCTGGGGCCTGTGGACCTCGCGCAGCCTGCCCTATGTCTCCGATATCGGGACGTTGCTTGCCCATCGCGATGTGAGCGGCTACACCCTGTCGATGTCTCACTTATTCGATCTGACCGGCCCGTCGTTTGCCGCGCTGCGCCTGCCCGCCATCTCGGCTGCAATCATCTTGCTCTTCGGCCCCGCCCTCGGCTTGCTGCTTCGCGTCAGAGGCAGACACGTCGAGGCCACCATCAGCGTCGCTCTTACCTCCGCAATGTTTCTCGTCGCAGCGCACATCGCCTTTGCCCGCTTTGAGCCCATGCTCAGCTCAAAACAGCTCGCCGACACCATCCTCCGCGACGGCTCGCCCGCCGACACCTTCATCATCTATGGCGATCCGTCGGACGCGTCCTCGGTGGTCTTCTATACCCATGATTTCCTGCGCAAGCCTGGCCTTGTGGTAGGAGAGCAATGCTCGCAACACGGCAACGGGACAACTCTGCTATGGGGATCCTGCTATCCCGACGCGCCCAAGGTCTTCCTCACCGAGGACCAGCTTTCGAGTCTCTGGGGCAAAGGTGAGCGCAAGTGGATCTTCGCTCAGGACACCAACCAGCCCAAAGTCGAGCAACTCCTCGCCGGCCGCCTGTACCCCGTTCAATCCATCGCCGACAAAGCCCTCTGGACCGATCGGCCGCTGCCGTAGCCGTCGCCTGCCGATGGTGGTGCCCACTTCCTTGCGATTCGGTGACCCAGCGACCAGTTCCAAAATCGCCCACATCGCGACCGGAACGGCCGATCTTTTTGCCTACCAAGGCTCAATGACGGCAAAGTGATCGGCGTGGTTGATTGATCCAAACTGGTCGCCGGACGGGAATAAGATCGTCTTTGAATCGGGGGCCATAACAGCGGATCCAAAGGGATTTTCTATAAGTATCCTCGACATGAAGACGGGCCGGGTTGAAAAAGTCACTGGATCGGCTGGCATGTGGTCGCCGCGTTGGTCGCCAAACGGCCGATACCTTGCTGCCCTACCGGCCCTGCCAGGGAGCGCCGATCTCAGCCTCTTCGACATCCAAACGCAACGTTGGGCCGCGTTGCCGTACAAAGGCATCTCTGTTAATTACCCCGAGTGGTCGTCGGATAGCCAGTTCATTTACTTCTTGGCCTTGGCGGGGGATGATCGGGACGTAATTCGGGTTCGCGCCAGAGATGGCGCGGCAGAGCGCGTTGTCGATTTGAGCAATGTTCAAGTCGCAGGGGGAACGTTCGGGCGTTGGATGGGCCTCGATCCCACGGACGCACCGTTGTTGCTTCGCGACATCAGCGGCGAGGACATTTATGCGCTCACCTTGGAAGAAAAATGAAGGACCCCAGCAGAGTGTGAAAGCGACTTATTCAATTGCTGAATGCGGAGCCACATGCCCCGGATCTTCAAAATCAGGCCGCGCAATCGACTGGGCTCCCTCGTTTATGCGTGGGCACACTCTCTACTCCGCAGCCCGCATCTTGCCTCCGGGCAGCAGTTGAAACAGCCGCCCCCGCCATACGATGTGGCTTGAGAAGTAGCTGGCCACCCAACATCCAATTCCCATCACATCCCGAATCGGATACAGCACCAGCAGCCCGAACCAGCTTGTATCGCGCACCACCATCCTGCCCACTGCAATGGCCAGCGCCAGCCGTGTCACAAGACTCCAACCCAGAAGCCCCAACCCCCAAAACGGATGCCCCATCGCCGTCGCGGTCGCCCATCCGAGCAGCCCGAACGGCACGCTGTAAGTCAGCGCAGTCCCAATGTGCCCCCTGGGCCGCGAAAAACGTGTCGACTTCATCCACCGCACCTGGTGATTCAAGGACGCAGCCAGGCTTGCGTTGATCACCATGTGATCGATCACATGATGACTCAGCACGATTTTCTGGCCCTGCTTCCAGATCTCGTTCCCCAGCACAAAATCGTCTGAGCAGTAGTCGGCCGTCACGCCGAAGCCCCCCATCCTGTGAATCGCTTCGCGGCGGAACGCCATGGTCGGCCCCAGGGTGAACTGCATTCCCTCCAGCATGCGTGCCACCAGCACTCCCGAAGTCATCTCCACGCTCATGCCCACTGCTTCGAGCCGCGCCCACAACCCGCCCTCTGCCGCTACGCCGCGGTAGAGGCAGGTCATTCCTCCCACGTTCTCGTACACAAAAGGCAGGGCCACTGAGCGCAGATAATCCGGTGTCACGCGCACATCGCTGTCACTGATGACGAGAATGTCGTAGCGTGCCTCCTCCTCCATCAGTTCCATCGACGCAGCCTTCGCATTAATGTAGGGCGGCTCCCCGGTCCAGAAGAAACGCGCCGGAATTGCCGGGTACCGCTTTGCCACCTGCCGCGCCGTCACCAGGCCGGCATCATCATCCGTCCGGGCACAAAACAGGACCTCGTACTCCGGATAATCCTGCTCAAAAAAGCTGGCCAGATGCTCCTCAAGGTCCGGCTCTGTGCCATGCAGCGGCTTCAAGAGGGTCAATGGCGGCGTAAACTCAGGCCCGGTCTTCAACTGCACCAACGCTTCCCGCCGCTCTCGCAAATAGCGCGGAACCGCCGCCAGCGTCATCCCGGTAAATACCGTAGACGTGACAAGGCCAAAGACCGCGATGATAAGGATGAAAAGAAGGATGTGCATGGTGCAGGTGTAAGAATACCTGCCCGCGCTCATCATGCGCGACGGTGAATCGGGGTGCTGTATGGCAGAGCGGGAACTGGCCTGATGTAACGAGATTTACAAGCGGACTACTGCTTGCGGGGCGACACCGCTTTGGGCATCTCTGCCGACCGGCGCAGGGGCACAATCGCCCCAGACCCGGGCGCCGCCTGCTGGAAGCGCGTCAGCATCTCAGACCGCACATACTCAACAAAGCTTTGCATCTGGCGGTTCATCTCTTCCATGCGCTCCCGCATCTGCAGAATGATGGCGATACCGGCGATGTTTACACCCAGATCGCGCGCCAGGTTCAGGATGAACTCCAGCCGTTCCAGGTCCTCGTCTGTGTAAAGCCGCGTATTGCCCTCGGTGCGCGACGGCTTCAACAGTCCTTCGCGCTCATAGAGCCGAAGCGTCTGGGGGTGAATTTCGTACATTTCGGCCACCGCCGAAATCATGTAAGCGCCCTTAGACTTTCGTTTTGCGGTCATTGCTCGCTTTCCGAAATCAGGTTACAAATTTCGACTCGCTGAATCCATGATCCCTGCCCTCGTCTCATCCCAGTTTATTGAACAGTTCCACCCGCGGATCCTGATTGTTCAGCTTGGCCAGCTCGCGCATGATCTCGCGGCTGCGCTCGTCCTGCAGCGAGGGGATCACCACATCAATCGTCACAATCTCATCGCCGCGCTGGCCAGGATGCGATGCGCTTTCCACACCCCGACCCCGCATGCGCAACTTCTGTCCGCCTTGCGTTCCGGGAGGAATCTTCAATTGCGCGCGCCCGTCAATCGTCGGCACATCCACCTTGGCGCCCAGCGATGCCTCGGGCACAGTGACCGGAACCGTTACCAGGATGTCGTCGCCCGATCGCGTAAATACCGGATTCGTTCCAGTGCGCACAATCACAAACAAATCTCCAGGCGGGCCGCCGTTGAGCCCCGCGTTGCCCTTGCCCTGCAGGCGAATACGCTGTCCGTCCCGCGTCCCCGGCTTGATGCGAAACTCCACCGTCTCCGTCCGGCTCACGACTCCTTCACCGTTGCATGTGGAGCAGTCATTTGAAGTCCGACCCGTCCCTTCGCAGCGTGGGCAGGGAATATTGAACTTCATGCGCCCACCCATCTGCGTCACCTGCCCCGTTCCATTGCACTCAGTGCAGGTGGTCGGTCCGCCGGTCTGCGCCTTCCCGTGGCAGGTCGGACACGTCTCAAGGTGGCTAATCTGCATCCGTGCCTGCCCACCGCGAATTGCCGTCCAAAAGTCCACCGTGGCCTGGTATTCGAGGTCCGTCCCCGGCTGCGGCCCGCGTGCCCGTTGCGGCTGCTGCGCCCCGTTGAAGATGCCGGAAAAAATGTCTTTGAAGCTGCCCCAGGACGAAGAACCCCCATGGTCCCCTTCGTGGCTTGGGCGCTGTCCAGGGCCGCTTTGGAAACCTGAAAAATCAAACCCGTCAAAATCCACCGGCGATCGCCCGCCCGCGCCCTGCTGACGCGCATAAGCCTCGGCCTGCGCAGGGTCGATCTGGTCGGAATAGAATCCCAGTTGGTCGTAGACCTTGCGCTTCTTCTCATCGCTCAGAATATCGTTGGCTTCGGAGATTTCCTTGAACTTCTCCTCCGCCTTCTTGTCCCCAGGGTTCACGTCGGGGTGATATTTGCGCGCAGCTTTCCTGAACGCCTTGCGAATCTCATCAGGCGTAGCCGTCTTTTTCACGCCCAACAGTGCGTAATAATCCTTGTTTTGAGTCGTGGCCATTGGCGTTTTCTTATTCTCAAATCATCTTACGGTTGCTTTGTCCCATTCATGCATGCAATCTTCCAGGTTCCCGATGCGCCCCTTTGCCTGGCCTCACGAAGACTGCGCAAGACAAGTTGGGGTGGACGACGCTCTCGTCGCCCACCCCTGAGAGCTTCCCCGGAACGGCTGCGCGGGCCGCACCGCAGGTGCCTACTTTTTGTCGTCCACGTCCACATACTCCGCGTCGATCACGCCTTCGTCCTTCTTCTGCCCGTCAGCCGCTCCATCGCCTTGCGACGATGGCCCGCCCGGCGCGCCGGAGGCCTGCGCTGAATTGGCCTTGTAAAGCACCTCAGCCAGTTTGTGGCTGGCGTGGGTCAGCCGCTCGTGTGCAGCCTTCAGGTCTGCCGCGCTTGGTGTGCCTTCCAGGGTCTTTTTCGCATCGGCCAGTGCCGTCTCGACGTCGGTCTTGTCCGCGGCCTGCACCTTTTCGCCCGAATCCTTCAACATCTTTTCGATGTTATAGACCAGACCGTCCAGCGAGTTGCGCGCCTCGATCTCCTCGCGCTTCTCCTTGTCTTCCGCGGCATGGGCCTCGGCATCCTTGGCCATGCGCTCCACCTCATCCTTGCTCAAGCCGGAGCTCGAACTGATAGTGATGCGCGTGTCCTTGCCCGTCGCGTTGTCTTTCGCCGTCACGTTCAAAATGCCGTTGGCGTCGATGTCGAAAGTGACCTCGATCTGCGGTACTCCGCGCGGCGCCGGTGGAATTCCGGCCAGCTTGAACTTACCCAGCGTGCGGTTGGCTGCCGCCATGGGACGCTCGCCCTGCAGTACGTGTACCTCAACCTCGGTCTGCGAGTCCGAAGCCGTCGAAAATGTCTCTGTCTTCTTGGTCGGAATGGTCGTATTGCGCGGAATCATCGGTGTCGCAACTCCGCCCAGTGTCTCGATCGCCAGGGTCAGCGGTGTTACGTCCAGCAGCAACAGGTCCTTTACTTCGCCTGCCAGCACACCGGCCTGAATCGCAGCGCCGATGGCCACCACTTCATCAGGGTTCACGCCCCGGTGCGGCTCCTTGCCGAAGAGGCCCTTCACCAGCTCCTGAATCTTGGGCATGCGCGTCTGGCCGCCCACCAACACCACTTCGTCGATGTCGCTGAAACTAATTCCCGCATCGGCAACCGCCTTCTTGCACGGTTCCAGCGAACGCTCCAGCAAATCGCCCACCAACTGCTCCAGTTTGGCCCGCGTCAGCTTCCGCACCAGGTGCTTTGGCCCGCTGGCATCGGCGGTGATAAAAGGCAGGTTGATCTCCGTCTCGACGGTCGTCGAGAGCTCGATCTTGGCCTTTTCCGCAGCATCCTTCAGGCGCTGCAAAGCCATCTCATTGCCCTTCGACGCCAGGTCCAGTCCAAACTCCTGCTTGAACTCCGCGATGAGCCAGTCGACGATGCGCTGGTCAAGGTTGTCGCCACCCAGGTGCGTATCGCCGTTGGTCGATTTCACCTCGATGACGCCTTCGCCCACTTCCAGAATTGAAATATCGAATGTGCCGCCGCCAAAGTCGTACACGGCGATGGTCTCGTCCTTCTTCTTGTCCAGCCCATAGGCCAACGCCGCCGCTGTCGGCTCGTTCACAATGCGCTTTACGTCCAGCCCGGCAATCTTGCCCGCATCCTTGGTGGCCTGGCGCTGTGCGTCGTTGAAGTAGGCCGGCACCGTGATCACCGCATCGTTGACTGACTCGCCAAGGTAGGATTCCGCACTCTTCTTCAACTTCTGCAGAATCATGGCCGAGATTTCCTGGGGCGTGTACTCCTTGCCCTGCGCCACAACGGCAACGTGATCGCCCTGCCGGACAACCTTGAACGGAACCATCTTCATTTCATCCGTTACTTCGTCGTAACGGCGTCCCATGAACCGCTTGATCGAAAAAATCGTGTTCTCCGGGTTTGTGATGGCCTGCCGCTTGGCGACCTGCCCTACCAGGCGCTCGCCGGTCTTTGTGAACGCGACCACCGACGGCGTAGTCCGCGAACCCTCTTCATTTGGAATAACTTTGGGTTCGCCGCCTTCCATGACCGCGACGCACGAGTTAGTCGTTCCCAGATCGATTCCGATAATCTTTGCCATGTTGGATTCCTGCCTGCCTTTAGAATTTCTGACTTGACCTCTATAAGATGCATCATTGAGTGAGATAGTGTCAACTTTTGTTGATGGTCCCCTTATAAACCCTCCCCACGTCATCCTCCCTTCCAAATCCGCCCTGCACAACCGGCCGTCCTGCCGTGCGGCGCCCGTCACTGCCTGCTACGCACCGGATCATTTACCCTCGAATGTTCCGGCCACAATGACCACCGCCCAGGCCCAAGCCGCCCGCTACCCCCTCACCCAGGGCGTCAACCCATGGCTGGTCACCGTCTCGGTCATGCTGCCCACCTTCATGGAGGTGCTCGACACCGCGATCGCTTCGGTAGCCCTCCCTTACATCGCTGGCTCCCTCTCAGCTTCCAACTCTGAAGCCACCTGGGTTCTTACCAGCTACCTGGTCGCCAACGCCGTCATTCTGCCCGCCTCCAACTGGTTCGCCCGCCGCTTCGGACGCAAGCGGTTCCTGCTCATCTGCGTCACCATCTTCACCATTGCCTCGTTTTTCTGTGGAGCCGCCCCTTCGCTCTCCGTGATTCTGCTGGCCCGCGTACTGCAGGGTGCGGGGGGTGGCGCATTGCAACCGCTGTCGCAATCCATCCTGCTTGAGAGCTTCCCGCCGGCCAAACGCTCCATGTCTATGGCTGCCTATGGTCTAGGGATCGTCGTCGCCCCGGTCCTTGGCCCCACCCTCGGCGGCTGGCTTACCGACACTTTCAGCTGGCGCTATGCCTTCTACATCAACATTCCGGTCGGAATTCTCGCCGTGATTCTGATCAGCCGCTTTGTCCATGACCCGCCTTACATCAAGAACGCCAAGGTAAGCCCCTTCGACAACATCGGCTTCGGCCTCCTCGTGGTGTGGACTGGCTGCCTGCAAATCGTGCTCGACAAGGGCCAGGAAGACGATTGGTTCGGTGCTATCTGGGTTCGCTGGGCCGTGGCCGCCCTTATCTTCGCCTTCATCGCATGGGTGTGGCGCTCCTGGTCCAATCCCAAGGGCCTCGTCGATCTGCACGTGCTCAAGGATCGCAACTTCCGAACCGGATGCTTCCTCATCGCTCTGCTCGGCATGTGCATCTACATCACCATCGCCATCCTGCCGCTGTATTACCAGGAAGTGCTCGGCTACACGGCATTCAGCGCCGGCCTGGTCGTCGGCCCGCGCGGCATCGGCTCATTTATCGGCTCGCCCGTCATCGGCATCCTCGGCTCCCGCATCGACAATCGCAAGCTGCTCAGCGCCGGATTTATCGGCTTTGGCGTCTGCTCGTTCATTTTCGGCATGGTCAACCTGGACATCGGCCCCTATACCCTGCTTTTCCCCATCATGCTTACCGGGTTTGCCCTGAGCTTCGTGTTCGTGCCCCTTGCCACCATGAGCACCTCCACTATCCCCCGTGAAGAAATGGGCAACGCCACCGGCCTCTTCAACATGTTGCGCAACATTGGCGGATCGATCGGCATCGCGATGGCCACCACCGCCCTCATCCGTCGAGCCGCCCTGCACCAAAATGAACTCGGCGCCAACTTGGGAGCTTCGAATTTCATCCTGCAACAGCGCTCGGCCGCCATCGCCGGCTATCTTGGTCACCAGCTCGGACGCGCCCAGGGCCGCCCCGGTTCCATGGGCCTGCTCTACGGCATGATGCAGCAGCAATCCGCGCTCATGGCCTACGTCGACGTCTTCCGCTGGACCGCCGTCCTTGCCTTCTTTTGCGCCGCAGCCGTCTGGCTCTTCAAAAAGCCCATCAAACACGCCGCTCCACCGCCAGGGGCGCACTAATCCTCCCTTCGCGGTCGCGATCCATCGCCGGAAATGACAATGCAGTGAGTCGCCTCACCCCCTACGGCAAACATCGCTACGATTTAATTGCAATCCCGCGCTCTCTTCCCAAGGCAACCGCATCGCCCTCGCAAGCCTCTATACCTTTGGAACGGCTCGGTTCGCTGCGGCGGCCATGTCGTCTCAAGCCAGGGCAGAGGCGCTGGGGTTTTCGCGATTTCCCTCACCTTGCCGGTGACGAAGGAGAATCGCAATGGCAGTCACCGGACTCTGCCCCGCACTTCCCTCACTCACTACTTCCTCTTTCATACAGAAAGGAATCTTATGTCGAATCCATCGCAGGATCTCAAGGAGACCGAATCTACATTGCGCAATGTCATCGAGGTCCTGATTGACTGTCAGGAGCGGTTTCAAGAGATCGGAGACCATCTACAAGATGAAACACTGAAGCGCTATTTCCTCGCCGAGTCGCTCAAGCGCGCGCGTTTCCGCGGCGACCTTGAGAATGTCCTTCACCAGGAGGGCGTTCACGACGTGAAAGAAAGTGGCTCGACAGGCGGAATGCTGCATCGCAAGTGGGCCGACCTCAAGGCCAAGTTGGGCCTCGGAGATCACACCCTTCTTGAAACCGCTGAGGAGGGCGAAGATACCGCCAAGAAGGTCTATTCAGACGCGATGAAGGAGTTTCTCCCCTTGCCCGTGCGCCAGATGCTCGCTACCCAGGCGGCCCACATCGAGACTTCGCACGATTACATCAAGGCCGCCCGCGACAGCCGTAAATAGACCGCTCCCACAATCCGAAATCTCTTCGCGGCCGCATGTCCATTCGCTTCCGCGCGCCCCGATACGTACACCAAATGTGGCCGGCGAACCGGGTCTGCAATTGCATCGGTGCAACTCAACGCGTGCGGCAAGCATCCATTGTCGCGAGTAAGTCCGCAGTCCGTCAACTCGCGCAAAATGAGTTTTGCGCAATTACAAATCGGGAGTCAATTATGAGATTTTGCAAATACAACTACTTAGTCGTGTTACTCGTCGCATCGGTCCTGGCGCCCGCGCAAGATAGGAATCCCACTACAAATCCGAATCCGCAAAACACCGAACCAACCGGGCAGGTCGGAACCATGAACGGCGAGCCGCTTTACAAGATTGAAGTGGTTTCGCGTGAGATTCCGGCAATCAATTACTTTCATCGCAGCGGTTCCACGAAGATTGGCTTTCAAGGAACGAGCCTTCTTCCCGAGGCCAAAGGCTCCGCAAAGGTGGACAGCAAGCTCGGCCGAACAGTCATCGACGCCGACCTCGAAGGATTGACTCCCGCGAATAGCTTCGGCGTCGAATATCTCACCTATGTGCTCTGGGCCATCACCCCTGAAGGCCGCCCCGTCAATCTCGGCGA
Source organism: uncultured Acidobacteriaceae bacterium (assembly GCA_963800145.1). Taxonomy (GTDB): domain Bacteria; phylum Acidobacteriota; class Terriglobia; order Terriglobales; family Acidobacteriaceae; genus Telmatobacter. The sequence goes on from CAWCZX010000005.1 coordinate 427,643, forward strand.
AGTACTTCCAACAGGATCAAAGAACAGCGACCATCTCACCGTTACAACCAACCTGCAGGCATTCGGTCTGATCGTAACTGCGGAACCGTATTTCGCAGTCACCATGCCCAGCGACGTTGTCGTTATGCAAAACTACGTGCTCAACGACAAAACGCAAGGTGTTCTCGAGCAGATAAACGCCCACTATTCGCTTCTGCCCCGCGGATCGTACGAACAAATCGCCGGACGCCACGCCGTTCTCAATCCCATTACCCGCGATGAGAGATCGCCGCTCGAACTCTACGAAGCTGTGAATGCGGTCCAGATCGCCGACTCTGCCGGCGCTGAAAAATACGCTGCCGACTCCATGGCCACTGCCAAAACCGCTCTCCAGAACGCGCAGGATACTGACCTCCACAAAAAGGACCGCAAGCAGACCATTACCTACGCGCGTGAAGCAGTGCAGGCCGCCGAAGATGCGCGCATCATCACCATTCGCAAAATCAAGGCGGAGGATGAGGCAGCTCAGCAACAGGCCCGCATCGCTGCCGAGCAGACCGCTCAGCAAGCGCAATTAGCAGCCGATCAGCAGGCCGCGCAGCGCGAGCGTGCGCAGGCTGAAGCGGCGCAAGCGCAAGCCCAGGCCGCCGAAGCGGAAGCCCGTGCACAAAAGGCGCATGACGCCCAGCAGGCGGCCGAGCAGAGCGCCCAGCAAATGGCACAGCAGGCAGAGCAGGAACGTGAGCGTCTCAAACAACAATTGAACCAAGTGCTCCAGACCACCGAGACAGCACGCGGACTTATCGTCAACATGTCCGATGTCCTCTTCGATTTCGATCGCTACACACTCAAACCTGAAGCGCGCGAAAAACTGGCCAAGGTTTCCGGAATCCTGCTCGCCTATCCCAACCTAAAGCTCCAGGTGGAGGGCTATACAGACAACATCGGCACCGAGGAATATAACGATAAGCTATCTGGGGAGCGCGCCGACAGTGTGCGGGATTATCTCGCGTCCCAGGGAGTCCCGGACACTAACATCTCCGCCGCCGGTTATGGCGAGAGCAACCCCATCGCCGATAACTCCACTAACTCAGGAAGGGCGCAGAACCGGCGCGTGCAGTTAGTGGTTTCAGGTTCCTCCATCGGCATCCAGCAAAGCGCTCCCGGGGCGCAATCGCAAACTCCGCCGTCGACGGGGGGAGCACAGCCGTTTTCACAAACTGCACCTCCGCAGCCCCCGGCTCCTGCCAATCCATCGGGAGTAGCCAATCCTCCGCAATGACGGCTGCGCGGAGCTAATAAGGGCTGCGCCCGATTCCTTCTCCAGAATCCGCTACGCAGCCCATATCTTTGTCGTCCTTATTTTCAAAATTACCCATACTGCTTACCCAAGCAGCGGCAGGAATCGCTTCACTTCCTCGTCGTACTGCTCGATTCCGCCGGTGAGAATGTCGTAATACCATCCATGCACCGTAAGCCTTCCCGCCTCCATCGCCCGAGTTACCGAGGGTTGCGCCTTCAAATTCAATAGTTGCGCGACCACATTGCCGCGGATCAGCGATGCGAGTTCGGCACTGGCGCCCTCGTTCGGATTCAGCGGCTGGCGATAGCTGAAGGCCGCACCCACGTGATGCAGCCAGCGGCTCGCCTTGGGCAGATTCTCGAGGCCCGTACCGGCCAGCGCTGCCTTCATTGCGCCACAGTCGGAGTGCCCGCAAAGAATCGCCTGTTTCACTTTCAGCACTTCCACCGCATATTCGATCGTTGCTGTGCAACCGTCCACATCATTTGCGGTAACGGGCACCACATTACCGGCGTTGCGCGTAATGAACATATCGCCGGGACCCGTGCCTAAAAACAAATCCGGCAGCACGCGCGAGTCGGAGCAGGTGATGAAGAGCCACTGCGGCGCCTGTGACTCCGCCAACAGGTGAAACTGGCTCCGCCGTCCAGGAAATACCTCGGCCAGAAACCTCTTGTGCCCCTCAATCAGACGGTCCATTCGCGCGTCGTCTCCTTTCGAAGTGTCTGCTTTGCACATCTGCCTGAACCAGCCTACCGCATCGGCCTCAGTTGGGATCCCGCCCTCCGCCTGTAGACTTGGTTCCGTAATCTCCGGAGGGTTTCCGCTGTGAAGACGCGTGCCATCGAGTTAGTTTGCCTCATTTCAATTGCCGCAGTTTCGCTGTCCGCGCAGGCGCAGACCGTAGACACCATCGACCCTGTGCTCAAAGGGAGAATCGATCAAATCGCCACGCAGGTGCTTGAGCAGCGTGGGGTTCCTTCAGCCTCGGTCGCCGTGGTCAAGGGCGGGAAGCTGGTCTATACCAACGCCTACGGCATGGCGCACATCGACCCGCCGATCTCCGCCACGCCCGACATGCGCTACTCGATCGGTTCGATCTCCAAGCAGTTCACTGCCACGGCGATTCTGCTGCTGCAGCAGCAGGGCAAGCTTCATCTCAATGATCCCGTAGGCAAGTATGTGCCGGGTCTGACGCGCGGCAAAGAAGTGACGATCCGCGAAATCCTCTCCCACACCTCGGGCTATCAGGACTACTGGCCCGAAGATTACCTCATGACTCCGATGGAGAAGCCGGAGACCGCGCAACAGATCATTGACACCTGGGCAAAAAAACCGTTGGATTTCGATCCCGGCGCCCAATGGCAATACTCAAATACCAACTACGTCATCGCCGGCCTCATCGTGGAAAAAGTCAGCGGAGAAAAGCTGATGGATTTCCTCGGCGAACACATCTTCCGTCCCCTGGGGATGAAGTCGGTTTGGAACTCCGACGAAGAGAAGCTGACCCAGGCAGATGCTACGTCATACATCAGGAATGCGCTCGGGCCATTGCGCGCCGCGCCGAAGGAAGGCCGCGGCTGGATGTTCGCTGCCGGCGAATTGGCCATGACCGCGCACGATCTTGCCCTCTGGGACCAGAGCCTGATCGCGCGCACCATCCTGACGCCCGAGAGCTACAACGAAATGTTCACCCAGGTAAAGACGCTGGATGGCAAGCCCACGCACTATGGCCTCGGTGTCCAGATTGAAAACCGCGACGGCCATCGGACCATCGAGCACGGTGGCGAGGTAACCGGCTTTGTCTCGCAGAACGACGTGTGGATCGATGATGGCGTCGCCGTTGTTGTGCTTACAAATCACATGGCAGGCGGGGCCGAGGAGATCGCACACCTGGCCGCCGCCACCGTGGCTGGAGCAGGCGGTCAGTCTGACGCCGAGAAACAGGCGATTGACCTCTATCGCGACTTACAGAAGGGCCACGTCGACCGCAGCCTGCTGGCGCCGAATCTGAATGATTATTTTTCCGCCCAGGCCGTATCCGACTTTCGCGACAGCCTGGGCCCCCTCGGGGAGCCTCTCACGTTCCGTCAGACTCACGAGTCCTTACGTGGCGGCATGATCTTCCGCGCCTTCAGCATCGTGTATCCAACACGTCGCCTCATCCTCACAACCTACACATACCCCGACGGCAAACTCGAACAATTCCTCGTCGAACCGGGGGAATAAACCGCGCGTTCGCGACAATGGGAGTCCTCGGGTGCAAAGAAAGGACTCCACGCGCATGACCTTGGGTTATAGTGACTCGTAACCGAGAGAAAAACCTGGAGTTCCGTTTCAGACCATCACCGGTGGGCCGGAACTCATTCAAGCCCGGGGGAACGAGAGCGTGAGTAGTTTCAAAAAATATGTCAAGTCGAATACGACTCGTGCTTTGCGGAACTCCTTCCGTCAAGTCGGGGTGGAGTGGGGCATCAATTGGCGCCATTGGTCGTCCGCGAGAAAAGCCCGCCGATTTCTCCAGCATCTGCCGCTGAAGCTCAACCTCGGGTGCGGACCGAATCACAAACCGGGCTGGCAGAATATCGATCTCTTCGACTCAAATGCTGATCTCCAGCTCGATCTGCGCGAACCCTGGCCCTTCCCCGACAGCTGCGTTGCGCACATCTACAGCGAGCATGTGTTCGAGCACTTTGAAGTTTCAGATGAAGTGCCGCATATCCTGTCCGAATCGCTGCGCGTTCTTGAGCCTGGCGGAGTATTTGATGTCGGTGTGCCCGACTCCGAATGGCCTCTTCGCGCCTACGGCATTCCCGATGATGACTACTGGACGTTTGCCCCCAAATGGCATCCCGAGAATTGTGAAACGCAGCTGGACCACATCAACTACCATTTTCGCCAGGGCACCGAACACAAGTATGCGTGGGATGAGGAAACTCTGCGACGAGCACTCGAAAAGTCCGGTTTCAGCCGGGTCGTCCGACGGTCTTTCGATCCCAGCCTGGATATCGAATACAGGAAAACAGGAACGCTCTACATGCGGGGCATCAAACCATCGCCTCCTTCGCCACTTGGCTGATTCAGCCACAGCCCTTTTCCTCATGCGCCACCGCTCTCCTTCTCCGCGATACACTTGAGATTGACCTATGTTTGAAAACCTCACAGACAAACTCCAGCGCGCCTTCAAGACCCTCCGCGGCCAGGGCACCCTCACTGAAGAAAACATCGCCGAAGCCCTGCGCGAAATCCGCGTCGCCCTGCTCGAAGCCGACGTCAACCTCAACGTCGTCCGCGACCTCATCGAGCACATCCGCGTCAAGGCCGTCGGAACCGAAGTGCTCACCGCCCTCTCGCCCTCCGAGCAGGTCATCAAGATCGTCCGCGACGAACTCATCGACACTCCTCGGCAAAGACACGGCCCGCTTCAAATTCGCCTCGCAGCCGCCCACCGTCATCCTCATGGCCGGCCTGCAGGGCTCCGGCAAAACCACCACCAGCGGCAAGCTCGCCGCCTGGCTCAAGAAGGGCGGCCACCGCCCCATGCTCGTCTCGGTCGACGTCTACCGCCCCGCCGCCCGCGAGCAGCTCAAAGTCGTCGCCAAATCCATCGACGCCCAACTCTACGAAGGCGACCAGAAAGGCGAGCCCGCCGGTTCCGCGCTGGTCGACCGCCTCGCCAAGGAAGCCCGCCGCGAAGCCCGCAATCATGGGCTGCGACACGCTCATCGTCGACACCGCCGGCCGCCTCCACATCGACGAAGACCTCATGGACGAAATGGAGCGGCTCAAAAAGCTCCTCAACCCCAGCGAGATCCTCTTCATCGCCGACGCCATGACCGGCCAGGACGCCGTCAACTCCGCCCAGGACTTCCACAACCGCCTCGGCCTCACCGGCGTCATCCTCACCAAGATGGACGGCGACGCCCGCGGCGGCGCGGCCCTCTCCATCCGCCACGTCACCGGCCAGCCCATCAAGTTCATCGGCATCGGCGAAAAGCCCGACGCCTTCGAGCCCTTCCATCCCGATCGCATCGTCGGCCGCATCCTCGGCATGGGCGACATGATGTCGCTCATCGAGAAGGCCGAATCCACCCTCGACCGCAAAAAGTCCGAGGAGTTCGCCAAGAAAGCCCTCCTCGGCGACGGCTTCTCGCTCGAAGACTTCCGCGACCAGCTTCGCCAGATCAAGAAGATGGGCTCCATGGAGATCCATCCTCAAAATGCTCCCCTCCGTCGGCCCCTTCGCCGGCATCCAGCAGGCCTCGAAGAACGTCGACGAAAAGCAGTTCACGCGCCTCGAAGCCATCATCAACTCCATGACCCCCAAGGAGCGCCGCAACCACGAAATCATCAACGGCAGCCGCCGCAAGCGCATCGCCGCCGGCAGCGGGACAACGGTGCAGGACGTCAACCAGCTCCTCCGCCAATACGCCCAGATGGCCAAAATGTTCAAGCAGATGGGCAAAGGCGGCCTGGCCAGCAAACATGATGCGCGGCGGCATGGGCGCCATGGGCATGGGCAAACAAAAATTCGGACGATAGCGTTGAGGTTTGAAATTGAGACGTCATTCTGAGCGACCCTGAGGGAAGTCGAAGAACCTGCCGTTGCTTTTGTAACGGGTACCGTACGCCTGCAAGACTCTGACCGAGGCACAATCATGACCACACTCCAGGACCAACTCGACGAGATCACCGCCAACACCCGGCACCTGGTGCAGGCCGACCGCCTCGCCGTCGGGGAGCGCGCCGTCGAAGAGCTCTTCGCCACCCGCATCGAAGAACAGATTCTTCCCGTCGGCGCCGCCGCTCCCGACTTCGCCCTCAAGGACGCCAACGGCAAGCTCGTCCGCTCGGCCGATCTGCTCGCTCTCGGCCCGTTGGTCATCAAGTTTTTTCGCGGCCGCTGGTGCCCCTATTGCATGACGGAGCTCGAGACCTGGCGTGACCTCTACGGCCAGCTTCGCGAGCGCGGCGCACTCATGGTGGCCATCGGCCCGCAAACTGCCCGGCAGAGCGACTTCATGGCCGGCCAGCACGGCTTGCCTTTCCCGGTTCTCATCGACACCAACAACGCGGTCGCCGAGCAGTTCGGCCTCGTCTACACCGTACCCGAGTACCACCGCAACTACTATCTTTCCATCCTCGTTAACATCCCCTTCGTGAATGGCGAGAAAAGCTGGCGTTTACCGTTGCCCGCAACATACGTCGTCGCAAGAGATCGGAAGATCACCTTCGCCGAGGCCCATGCCGATTTCCGCGTCCGCCCCGAACCTGAAGAAGTCCTGTGCGCTGCCTTCGCAGCACCAAACCGCTAACCCCAAACAAAGCTAACCCGAAACAAAGTTTGTCATCCTGAGCAAGTCGGCCGCGGCGGACGAGTCGAAGGATCGGCGGTTGCCTTTCCCGTTGTATTTTTATTGGGAGTTGAAGACCATTAGAGGCTCGCTAGATCCAGCCTCGGAGGTGCGCTTCCGCCTGGGCAAAAGTGATTCCCTTCACCACAAACACCTTGCTCCGCGATAGCTCCCCGCCGACCAAATCCACAGATCGCTTCGGAACCCCGAACGTCTCCGCCAGAAAGTGAATCAGCGCCTCATTTGCCCGTCCTTCGACAGGCGGTGCCTGCACCGCAATCTTCAACTGCGCCGACGCGCCTTCCCCATAAATCCCCGCAATCGCCGTCTTCTTCGCGCCCGGCTGCGCACGTACAGCAAGCGTTACCCCGCCTGCGACCTCGCGCAGCATTCCATCGCTCATTCGGCTGGACCCATGTAGGGCGCGCGCTTCCCAAACAGTGCCGTGCCGATGCGAATCCGCGTCGCGCCTTCTTCAATCGCCAGCGCAAAATCCCCGCTCATTCCCATCGACAGCACATCGAGACTCAACGCGGGATGGGCCGCGGCCCACTTGTCTCGCCACTCACGCAAGCTGCGGAAGCACGCCCGCGTCACATCTTCGGCCACGCCCCACGGCGCAATGGTCATGAGCCCGCGCACTTCAAGATGCAGAAGCCCTGGAAGAACTTCCAACAACTCAGCCGCATCGGAAGACTCAGGTGCGACCCCGCTCTTCGTCTCCTCCGGACTCAGCTTCACTTCGATCAGCACCGGCAGCCGTTTGCCGAGTTTGCGCGCAGCCTCGTTCAGCCGCTCCGCCAGGTGCACGGAGTCCAGCGAGTCGACGCCGTCAAACAGTTCCACCGCACGATGCGTTTTGTTTGACTGCAGATGTCCGATCAGATCCACGCGTACCGGGCCTGACGAAGATTCGGCCGCACCTGAAGCGGGGTTTCGCAGCGGCTCCAACTCGGCCGCTTTTGCCGCAAACTCCTGCACGCGGTTTTCACCGAAAAGCCGGAGCCCCAGCTCAGCCGCTTCCGCAATCGTCGAAGCCGGATAAGTCTTCGTTACAGCCATCAGCTCGATCTCGTTCCGTGTCCGCCCTACCCTTTTGCAGGCAGACTCGATCTCCGCTTCCAGCCGCTCCAGATTTTCAGCCAGCGCTGTCATCGCGCTCCTGTCCGCATGCCGTGACCGCCTCAGCGCCCGTGCTCCTCAAGATATTTCTCCGCCTCCAGCGCTGCCATGCAGCCGGTGCCCGCGGCCGTAATCGCCTGGCGATAGCGCCTGTCCTGCACGTCGCCGCAGGCATACACGCCCTGAACCAGCGCACCGTTATGCGTGGTGAACACGTTGTCCCGGGTGCGGATGTACCCGTCCTCGTCCAGGTCGATCTGCCCTTTGAACATCTTGGCGTTGGGCTCGTGGCCGATGCCCAGAAACAGGCCGTCGATATCCAGCGTGCTGGTGGTGCCCGTGGTAACGTCGCGCAGGCGCAGTCCCCTCACTTCTTTCTCATCCACGCCCAGCACTTCTTCGATCACCGTGTTGGTGCGCAACTCGATATTCGGGTGCGCCATCGCCCGCTCCAGCATGATCTTCGAAGCGCGAAACGCCTCCCGGCGGTGCAGCAGCGTCACCTTCGTTGCAAAGCGCGTCAGGAACAGCGCCTCCTCCATGGCGGAGTCGCCGCCGCCTACCACCGCAATCGGCTTCCCGCGGAAGAAGAACCCGTCGCACGTGGCGCAACTCGAAACACCGTGACCGATCAGCGCCTGCTCGCTGGGCAGTCCCAGCCAGCGCGCGCTGGCGCCTGAAGCAATAATCAGCGTGCGCGTGTGGATCTCGCCCGCCGAAGTATCCAGCTGGAAGGGATGCGACCTTCAGGTCCACCGTGTTCAGGTGAGCGAGCTGGTAGCTCGCGCCGAACCGTGCCGCCTGCTTCTTCATGTTTTCAATCAGTTCGGGCCCCTGGATGCCCTCCGGCCAGCCGGGAAAATTCTCCACCATCGTGGTGATGGAGAGCTGGCCGCCCGGCTCATGCCCCTCGAGCACCAGCGGATTCAGCCCGGCGCGCGCAGTGTAGATGGCTGCAGTATGCCCGGCGCAGCCGGAGCCCAGAATTACGGTGTCGCGAGTTTCGTTCATTCGGTTCGTCCTGCCTGTCGTCCTGCCCTGATTCTAGATGGTTCAATTGCGATTCGGATTCAAGCCGTCGCTCGCACGACTGCCGGATTAGCCCAGCGTGGCCGCCAGCAACCGGGGCCGCTCCGCAGCCAACTTGACCACCATCTCGCCAAACAGCGTGTTGGCCCAGGCGAACCAGGGGCGCGTAAAGTTGGCTGCATCGTCTTTCTAAAATGATTCGTGCATGAACCCGGTGCCTGCGGTCGTGTCGCGAAGAACACGCAGGCACTGCCGGATCTCCTGTTCATCGGTCGTGGTCAGCGCGCGATACACGATCGACATGGGCCAGATCATGTTCAGCCCCGCATGAGGACTGCCCACGCCTTCGCCCGCCTTGCCGCGGCAGAAATACGGATTTGCCTCGCTGAGCACGAATCGCCGCGTCCGCCGGTAAATCGCATCGTCGATGCCGCAGCATTCGAGATAGGGCAGGTTCAACAGACCCGGCGCGTCCGCGTCGTCCATCATCAGCGCGTTGCCGTAGCCATCCACTTCATAGGCCCAGATGTCGCCGAATTCTGCGTGGTGCGTCTTCCCATGCTGCTGCGAGCGCATGCTCCACTTCCGTTGCCAGCGCGTCCGCTTCGGCCGCCAGTTTTGCATCGTCCAGTGCGTGCGTGGCCAAGGCCGCCAACTGGCGCAGGCTCGCCACCGCAAACAGGTTGGCGGGAACAAACAGCGGATAAATGCATGCATCGTCCGAAGGGCGGAACATCGAGAAGATCATGCCCACCGGCCGCGCCGGATTCCCAAACCCGCCCAGAGGCAGCGTGTCGCTGGGTATCGCCGACTCGCGCTGAAACGAATACGGCCCTCGTCCCTGCTTGCGCTGCTGGGTGCGGAATGTGCGCACAATGGTCCACGCCGCTTCTTTCCACAGCGCGTCGAATGGCCGCGTGTCTCCGGTCGCCTGCCAGTATCCGTGCGCCAGCCGAATGGGATAGCAGAGCGAATCTACCTCCCACTTGCGCTCGCCCACCCCTGGCCGATGCTCTGTCTTGTCGTTGACCGCCCAACTCAGCGGAGCCGCCGTCGCATCGCGCATAAACGCATTCGCATACGGGTCGAGCAGAATCATGCGCGCCTGCCGGCGAATTGCGCCTTCCAGCAGCTCTCGCAGGGGCGCGTCCTCCTTCGCCAGCGGCACATAGGGCCACACCTGCGCCGAGGAGTCGCGCAGCCACATCGCATCGATGTCGCCGGTCACAATATACGTGTCCGGCTTGCCTTCGAAGCTCCCCGGATACACCGTTGTGTCCAGCGTGTTGGGAAAGCAGTTTTCAAAAATCGTGGCCAGTGCCTGGTCGCCCATTCCACCCTGCACTCGGGGAATTAGCGCTTCCACCGCCGCGCTTGTAAAATGCCGCTCAGCTTTGGCCGGCCTGCCATGCGGCAGCTCCGCCGCGAGACCCTTGATTCCACCCCAACCGCCCTGGGCCATCGCCCAAACCGCGGTCGCCCCTTTCAACCAGTCTCGCCGACTCATGGTGCCCAATGCACGCTGTCCCATCGCGGCTCCCTGCAGGCGCCCGCGCCTTTCTTTAAGATGATGCGTATGGCCAATCTAACTCTAGTCTACGGAATGCGGCTGCTCCCCGAGGGCGAAGTGAAAGAGATTCACGATGCCACGCTCAAGCTGGCCAACGGGCACGAGGCCCACGTCACCATGCATGTGCTCGAAGGTTCACGCGAGGAGATCGAGAAGCAGCTCAAGCAGAGCCTGGATGCGTTTTTTGATTTTTATCCGGAGCTCTGACGGACTGCGGACCGGATTTCCCGGCCCGCGCCAAGCTGGCTGCACGCGTTAAACGGCAACCGGTTCTTGGTCAGCAATGCGCGCGGAGGTTTTGGCGCCCTTCTTCGCTGTGGAACTGCTCTTCACCCGCAGATTGTCGAGGGCGTAATCGATATAGCGCGGCTCATAGTGCGACGTCTGGCCCATGAATCGGCAGGTCGCCACTACCTGGTCAACCACGAAGCGCGGCATGTAGGCTGCAAATTCCATCTGCTTCTCGTGGGTAAGCTTGTGCACGATGTAGTTGAAGACATCGTCTCCCAACGGCATCCCCTGCTTTTCGCTTTCCTTGGTGAAGATGGTTTTGAAATTCTCGTAGCTCGGCGCTCCCACTTCGATCTTGTAGGGCAGACGCCGCAGAAACGCCGGATCCATCAGGTCCTCCGGCGCCAGGTTGGTTGAAAAAATAATCAGTTCCTCAAAAGGAATGCTGAAGCTCTTGCCGGTGTGCAGCTTTAGATAATCGATGCGACTTTCAAGCGGCACGATCCAGCGGTTCAGCAGGTTCGTCGGGCTGACCAGCTGGCGGCCAAAATCATCGATGATAAAGGTGCCGCCCAGCGCCTTCACGTGCAGCGGCGCTTCGTAGTAATGTCCTGTCTCGTCGTACCGCAGATCCAGCATCTCCAACGTCAACTCGCCGCCCGTTACCACGAATGGCCTTCTGCAAGGAACCCAGCGCGCATCGTAATCCTCGCGACGCACCACCGAGATGCCGGCGTCATCACTCATCTCCGTCCGGTTCAGCTCCGTATGAATACTCGGATCGTGCACGCGGATGATCTGTCCCTCGACCACCACCGCATACGGCACATAAATCACGTCGTGAAAGATGCTCGTAATCCGCAGCGCGGTCGAGGTCTTTCCATTTCCCGGTGGCCCGTACAGCAGAATCGCCCTGCCCGAGTTCAAGGCCGGCCCCACCTGTTCGACAATGGTTTCATCGAAGGTCAGGTCGCTCAAACCCTTGCGCAGGCGATCTACCGTGATCAGTTCGTTGGTGAGCTTCTGCAGGCTGACCTGGTCGTTGAATTCTTCCAGCGTCACCGGCGCGGGACCCGTGTAGTGCAGGCGCGAAAGCGCATCCAGCGTCCAGCGTCTCCCTTCCTCGGTAAACGAGTAGCTCAGATCGATCGGGTTGTCGGCATAGCGCGATCCAAGGTTCTGCAGCAGTTGCCGATTCACGGCCATCTGCACCAGTTCGAGCACGATGTGGTATGGCAGCTTGATCGCGTCGACAAACTGCCGAGTTGTCTCCAGGCGATCGCGGTAGATGAGTTTCAGCAACAGGCCCATCAAGTCGACTTCATCAATCCCTATGGACTTGATGTCCGCAGGTTCGCGCGGAATGCGATGCAGGAAAGAGTCCAGCTTCTCCCGCGTAATCGCGCCGAGAGCCACCAGGTTGTCACCGAGCCGGCCACCTTTCTCCGTGAGCCGCTCAAGCGCCTTGGTTATGTCCTCTTCTGTGACAAGCTTCGCCCGAACCAGCAAATCACCCATTCGAAGTCGAGTAGCGATGGTGTCCTCCCTGAAACCGCACTTCGTAACCGCACTTCGCTCCTGGCTTGAAACCGGCCCAACGGACCGCGCAACCCGCCGAAGGTAACACCTGATCTACCTCAAATCGAGTCAGGTAACTGGCTTATTTTAGCTGAGAATAGGATTTTTGCTGGAACTAAAGTAATCTCGTCGATCTCGCTCTCCGCACTCAGGTACTCTTCGCCCTCTGCGTTCCATATTGCTTTTTCGGATCTCGCTTCCGCTAAGCGTTTCCTCATTGGAAACCGCTCATAGTCCAAGGCGAAGAATGGCCGTGGAGTTGCCTCAGCCTGCCGTGTCTGTCTCCGTTCGTGCCCCTCGGCTGTCCCTTGCAGCCTGCCTGCTCCTCGTCGCCCTCGCCCCGCCGGACCTCCTCGCGGGCGGTCCCAAATTCGTCGCCGGGGTCAGCTACTTCAACCCCGCGGTGCTTGGTCAACCCATCCATTGGGCCGGCGGCCAGGTGAACTATTACGTCGATCAGGGACCGCTCAACAGCCAAATCTCAAACCAGCAGGCCACCGCCATGGTCGATGCCGCTGCTGCTCTGTGGAGCGCCGTTCCCACCGCCGCCGTCTCGCTGGCCGACGCGGGCCAGCTCAACGAAGACGTGAACGGCTCCAACATCATCGCCGCCAGCACCGTCATCGCCCAGCCTGCCGACGTCACGCCCTCCGCCGCCAACTATCCGCTCGGCATCATCTACGACGCCGACGGAACAGTGACCAACGCCATCTTCGGCGCCGGCGCCGCCGACCCCACAAGCTGCCAGAACAACGGCGTGATGACATGGCTCGATAACATCCAGCCGGACGCCACCATCGCCCACGCGATCATTCTTCTCAACGGCCTCTGCGCAGCCACGCCCGATCAACTCACCATGATGAGCTATCGAGCTGGAGCGCGCTTTCGGCCGCGTTCTCGGCCTCGACTATGCCCAGGTCAACCCCGGCGCGCTCTCCAACGGCGAAGCCAACGGCCTTTTAGGATGGCCTGTGATGCAGCCCATCAGCGGCCTCTGCTCGTCGGGAGGCGGCGTCTGCATTCCCGACCCCTCCTTGCTGCGCCTCGATGACATCGCCGCGCTCAACCGCATCTATCCCGTCTCCGCTGCCAATCTCGCCAATTTTCCCGGCAAGCTGCTCACTGCCCCCAACACCGTGTCAATTCAGGGGACCATCACCTTCCGCAGCGGCACCGGCATGCAGGGTGTCAACGTCGTGGCGCGCCCTCTCGACGCGAACGGAAACCCGCTTTATCAGTACACAGTTACCTTCGTCTCAGGTGCGTACTTCAGCGGCAACCGCGGCAACCCGGTCACCGGCTTCGACGATGCAGACGGCAACCTGCTCACCCACTGGGGCTCCAACGATGCATCCTTGCAAGGCTTCTTCGATCTCCGCTTCATGCCCCTGCCTCCCGGCATGGCCACGGCCGGTTATCAGGTCACGTTTGAGCCCATTAACCCTATCTACATGGAAGCGGAGTCCGTTGGCCCTTATGTAGATGGCACGCCGTCTCCCTCCGGCACCATGCCCGTTGTGACGGTCCCCGCCATGGCCGCCGGAGCGTCGCAGACACTCACCGTGAACATCGCCGACTCCGCCGTCGGCGGCTACCAGGACGCCATCGCCACCGCACGCCTCGCCGCGCAAGCTTGCAGGCAGCGGCCAATGGCTCGGCCGATTGAGCCAGGTGGGCCAGACAGACTGGTTTGTGTTTCCCGTGCGCGCCGGGCACTCCTTCACCGTGGTCACGCAGGCGCTCGATGAAAAGGGCGATCCTGCCGAAACCAAGGCCCTGCTTGCACTCGGCGTATGGGACGCCTTCGACCCGGTCGGCGCGCCTTCCGTCGGTTGGGCGCCGGGGTTGAACGGCTGGGCCACCGGCGAAAGTTGGCTGCGCGTCTGCGCTTCGTCCGACGACGTCGTCCGCCTCGGCGTCGCCGACATGCGCGGCGACGGCCGTCCCGACTACGCCTACATGGGCTGGGTGCTCTATGCCGATACCGTCTTCCCCGCGCGCCTTCCCGCCGCTGGCGGACCCATCGTGATCCAGGGCATGGGATTTCGCCCCTCCGATACGGTCCTGGTCGGCGGCCACCCGGCTCTCGTCACCAGCCTCTCGCCCAATGAGATCACCGCCATCGCGCCCCCCGCCTCCGCCGGCGTTACCGGCTCGGTGGATATCGAAGTGGACGACCTGCCCATCTTTTACGCAGCCTCCATCATCTCCAGCGGAGTCAGCTATGACTCAGGCACCGGAGACTCGCTCACCCTGGACACCGCGCCTCAAAACACCGTCCCCATCGGAGTCCCTCTTCCCTTCACCGTCACGGCCTTCGGCCCTTCCATGGCCCCCGCAGCCGGCGTCACCGTTACCTACACCGTCGCCAGCGGAGCGGCCACGCTCGGCTGCGGGTTGTCCATCTGCGCGGTCACCGCAACAGGCGACGGCCTCGCCACTATGTCCGTCACCGCCACCAATACCAGCCCCGCCGTCGTCGTTGCTTCTTTAACCAACGGAGCCAGCGTCCAGGCACACTTCACCGCAGGAGCCGCCCCTCTTCTCACCGCGCTCACCCCCAACCTTTCCGTCGCCGCCGGTTCAATCTTCACCTGGACCACCCAGGCTCTCGTGCTCAACAACGGCGCGCCCGTGGGCGGGCAGTCGGTAGCCTGGCAGCCCGCCCCAGGCATCGCCGTCCTCGGCGCCGCCACCGCGATCTCCAACGCGAGCGGCCTCGCCGCCCAGTCCCTTACAGTGGGGCCGCTACCTGAAGGCCAGCAGTCCACCGCAACCGCATGTGTCAACGGCACCAGCAACTGCGCCAACTTTACCGTCCTCGGCGCGCGCCCCGAATATGCCTGGCTTCAGGCAGTCTCGGGCACTGCGCAAAGCATGGCCGTCACCGGAACACCGAGCCAGATCGTTCTCCGCCTCCGCGACATGAACGGCAATCCGATGGCCGGCGGCACCGTCATGTTTTATCAATCCCTCTACGCGTGGGCTCCGCCATGCCCTCCCCGCGGCCGCTGTGGGTCGTCTGAGCTTCTCGCAACCCAATCCTCTTCCGCAGTGTCGGCAGTCGACGGCACCGTCGCATTCAGCCCCGCCTCATTGCCCGGCACGCCGACCACCCTCATCGGCGTAGCCGCCACCGGCAACTCCAGCACCCTCAGCATCGCCATCGAACAGCACCCCTGAGCCCGGCGCAAAAGCCACTGTCACCTATTGGCGCTCTCCGGCATCAAAAACGGAGAGCGCGATGAGTAAACTGACCGCACCGATTCGTTCCAAATCCCCGTCCCGGCGGCCCCGCGTCGTCATTGTCGGCGGCGGCTTCGGTGGCCTCAACGCGGCTAAGAGCGTGGGTGACCTGCCCGTGGACGTCACAGTCCTGGACCGCAGCAATCACCACACGTTCCAGCCTCTTCTATATCAAGTAGCGCTGGCCGTGCTTTCTCCGGCCAACATCGCCCAGCCCATCCGCACCATTCTGCGCCGCCAGCAGAACACCGAGGTGCTCATGGACGAGGTGGTCGGTATTGACGTGCAAGCACGCCATGTGGCGCTGGCTTCCGGCACCAACCTGCCCTATGACTACCTGGTGTTGGCCACGGGGTCGGCCCATTCCTATTTCGGACACGACGACTGGGCGCCGCTGGCGCCGGGCCTCAAATCGATTGAAGATGCCCTTGAAATTCGCCGGCGCGTTCTTCTCGCCTTTGAACTCGCCGAGCGGGCAAAGCAAGAACGCGGATGGCATCCTCCGCTTAACTTTTGCATCATCGGCGGCGGCCCCACCGGCGTCGAGTTGGCCGGCGCCATTCGCGACATCTCCCAGCTCTTCATGCGGCACGATTTCCGCCACATCAATCCCGCTGACGCCCACGTAATCCTGATGGATTCCGGCCCCCGGCTGCTCGCCGCCTACCCGCCCGACTTGTCAGCCAAGGCCGAGGCCGAACTGGCGCGACTCGGCGTTGAGGTTCGCACCAACACCAACGTGACCGCAGTCGGGCCCGGCTGGGTCGAAGCAAACGGCCAGCACATTCAGACCGCGGTTACCCTGTGGGCCGCCGGTGTGCAGGCGTCGCCCCTCGGCAAGATGCTGGGCGCCCCGGTCGATCGGCGCGGTTGCGTCCTCGTCGACGATCGGCTCAATCCTCCCGGCCTGCCCGAAGTCTTCGTTCTCGGCGATCTCGCCCACTTCGAGCAAGACGGCCACCAGGTGCCCGGTGTAGCCCAGCCCGCCATGCAGATGGGCGATCACGTCGGCAAGATGATTGCCGCCGATCTCGCGCAAAAGTCGCGCCCCGCCTTCCGCTATTTCGATAAGGGCGACATGGCCACCATCGGTCGCCTGGCCGCCGTCGCCAAAGTCGAGTGGCCCTTCAAAGCGCATTTAAGCGGCCTGGTCGCGTGGGTCGCCTGGCTTGTTGTGCACATCTTTTTTCTCATCGGCTTCCGTAACCGGGTCTCCGTTTTCGCGGCGTGGATCTGGACCTACTTCACCTTCACCAGCGATGCGCGCCTCATCACGGGCAGCCAGAAACTCCCCGGCTGGCAGGACCAGATCATTGAGGGTCAGGCCAACTCGGCCGAGCAAAAACAAGAGGTCTCGTAGCCACTCTGACCGGCTGCTTTTGAAACCAGTCAGTTAAACTAGTAGCAATGCTTGACCTGAATTTTGTCCGTTCCAACCTGGAACAGGTAGAAGAAAAACTGCGTGCTCGTGGCGCCGACCCCGTCATCCTGCTGGGCGATTTTCGCGCCCTCGACCAGAGGCGCCGCGAAGCCATCACACAGGCAGAAAGACTCAAGGCTCTCCGCAACGAACTCAGCCAGCAGGTCGGCACACGTAAAAAAGCGGGCCAGGACGCGGCTGCGCTCATGGAAGAGACCCGCGCCCTCAAGGTCCGGCTCGACGAGTTTGATAAAACCGCTTCCGCTCTCGACGAGCAGATGCGTCTCGCCCTCGCCGGCATTCCCAATCTCACGCGCGACGAAGTCCCCTTCGGCACGTCCGAAGCCGACAACGTCACCGTAAAAACCTGGGGCACGAAACCCAGCTTCGACTTCGAAGCCAAGTCCCACTGGGAACTTGGCGAGCAACTCGGCATCCTCGATCTCGAACGCGCCACCAAGCTTTCCGGCGCGCGGTTCGCCGTCTATATGGGTGCAGGCGCGCGTCTCGAACGTGCCCTCATCAGCTTCATGCTTGACCTGCATACGGGGAAGCATGGCTACACCGAGGTCCTGCCGCCCTTCATGGTCAACAGCAAGAGCCTGTTCGGAACCGGCCAGTTGCCCAAGTTCGCTGAAGACCTTTTCCGCTGCTCCGATGCTGACGCCGAAGCGGTCAGCCGCGGCGAATTCAGAGACAACGACCACTGGCTCATCCCCACCGCCGAGGTCCCCGTCACCAATCTCTATCGCGACGAAATCCTCGATGAAGCCCGCCTGCCCATTCGCCTCACCGCCTACACGCCTTGCTTTCGCGCCGAGGCTGGAGCCGCGGGAAAAGACACGCGCGGCATCATTCGCCAGCACCAGTTTCAAAAAGTTGAACTGGTTAAGTTCACCCGCCCCGAAGAGTCCGACGCCGAGCACGAGCGCCTCACCCACGACGCCGAAGAAATTCTGGAAGCGCTCAACCTGCCCTACCGCCGCGTACTTCTCTCCACCGGCGATACCGGCTTCGCCTCCGCCAAGACCTACGACCTTGAGGTCTGGCTTCCCGGCCAGCAGCTCTACCGGGAAATCTCTTCCTGCTCCAACTACGAGGCCTTTCAGGCGCGCCGCGCCAACATCCGCTTCAAACCCTCAGGCCCCAAGACCAAAACCGAGTTTGTCCACACGCTCAACGGCAGCGGCCTGGCCGTGGGCCGCACCTGGCTCGCGATTCTCGAGAACTACCAGCAGGCTGACGGCTCGGTCGTCATTCCCGCGGCGCTGCGGCCCTACATGGGCGGCATTGAACGCATCACAAAGTAAGGGCGCAATGAACAAGATTCTGAAAAGCTATTTCTACTGGACCTATCCCCGCGGCAATGTTCACTACGACGTGATGGTCACCCTGATTCTGCTGTTCATTTTCATCACGCCCCAACTTTGGAACTACGGCGACAAACCATCCCGCGCCCCCGCGCCGCAGCATCCCATCCAGGTCGTCGGCAACGACGGACGCGGCGTCATCGTCTCCGTACAGGCCGCCGACGTGAATATTCCTCCCGGCGCCTCTGAGCGCGAAGTGAGAAAAGTGCTGCGCGCGGCCATCGAACCCGTGACCGGTGACGCAGTTTTCGTGCAGCGCTGGGAGACGGGTACGGACGCGCAAGGCAACCCTGTCTGGCGGATCTGGGCACATCGCTAGGCAGGATGCCGGCGGCAATGTACCCAGAACCGCAATTCCAAGGCCCGGTACACGATGCAGCGCCCGCCCGTAAAAGGCTCAACAGGACAGGCTTAACGGATTTGCCGCCACAAAGAATCCGTCCATTCACTGCCTCATCGCATCCAACCAGTAAGGAAGTCTATGTCCGTGAAAAGAAATATCGTTGTTCTCGCTTCACTGGCAATGCTGCTCTTGCCGGGCCGCGCCCTGTTTGCCGCCGACGACCTCCAGTCTGTGTTGCGCCAGCTTGACCTCGCCGCCGCTCGATTCCGCTCCACAGCCGCCGACTTCGAGTTTGATTCCATTCAAACCGAGCCCATTCCCGATACCGACGTCCAGAAAGGCACCGCCGACTACGTGCGCGATGGCAAATCCTTCAAAATGGCGGCCCATATCAATGAAGTGAACGGAAAGCCGGTGCCCAAGGTCTACATGTACGCCGACGGTGCCCTCGAACTGTTTGAGCCCCTGGTCGACCAGGTGACCCGGTTTAAGAGGGCGAAGCAGTTTGAAGGCTATCTCCTGCTCGGCTTCGGAGCCAGCGGCAAAGAGCTCGCGGACAAATGGAACATCACCTACGATGGCCAGGAAACCATCGACGGGATCAAAACCGATAAGCTCGAATTGGTCGCCAAAGATCCCGCCGTACTCAAGAATCTCCCCAAGGTCACCATCTGGGTTGACCCCGCGCGCGGCGTCAGCCTGAAGCAGGTCTTCGATGAAGGCCAGGGCCAGTCCCGCGTATGTCGCTACTTCAACATCAGGGTCAATCAGCCCCTGCCCGCCGATGCATTCAAGCTCAAAACCGACAGCAAAACCCAGTTCATTGACCGCTAAAGGCCGAGGGGGTCCACACCATGCGACCGGATTCCCTGCGCTGCCCTCCTACCGCGCGTTGTGATCCTTCGGCTCGCCTCAGGATGACAATTGTTCTTGAACACTCTTCTCTTTCTCCCCATACCTTTTGGCGCAGCGTATCTAATCCCTATTCGCTATTCCGTGCTTCATCGCGCTCACTGCAACTCCGCCCAGCGCAAACAGCATCGGAAAGCACTCCAGCGTATAGCGCGCTTCCGGCGCCGGCACGGTCAGCAGCATCGCGCTGCGCAACAGCATGTACACCAGCATCCACGTCCACATTCGCGGCCGCAGACACAATCCCGCAACTCCCAGCAAAAGATAAAACGCATTCAGCCCCGCATACGCCCAGCTGAAGCGCGTCTCCACATGGTGATGCGCATACACCCACCAGTCCAGATCAATGGGCAGATTCTCCACTCGCGGCCTCAGCCACATATCCGCGACGCGGCCCAGCGGCAGACCCACGTGGCTGCGCAGCGTGTGCCCCGCAACGCGCTCCCGAGCCAATCGCGCAAAGCCTTCGTCGATCTGCGGCGTCATATTGAAACCGTTGTCGTTGTACGCGTCAAAGAGCGCTGCAGTCTCCTTGCGCTCTGCCGGCGTATCGAAGGCGCGGCCCGCGACTTTGCCGATGTCCAGCGTATCTCCCGGCACGTTCCAGTACACCTGGTAGGTGCACACGAAATCCAGGCACCAAGTCTTCACCCAATCATCGAATCCGGAATACACCGGGTCCCCCGGATCGGTAGCCGAGGCGGGAACCAGCGGTTCAAACACGTGAAATACCCGCCAGTTCCTCACCGTCCATACAGCGAAAGGCGTCAGCGCCAAGAGCGCACAAACCAGTGCGATGCGCACAATGCGCGACCGCGCCACTGACGTCCCCGCCCCGCCCTTGCGCACGCCCGCCAGCAGCGCAGGAGCCAGCGCCACCGCTGCCAGCGCTCCATCCGGCCGCAGCAGCGCCGCAAAGGTCACTGCAAACGTGAACCAGAGTGCCGATCCCCACCCCGGCCTTTCCTGAAATCGCGCTGCCGCCCACAAGGCCAAAGCGAGTGCAAACAGCGTTGGCCCCTCGGTCAGCGGCGTAATCGCGTAGACAGCCGTAAACGGGCACAAGGCGGCCAGCCACAGCGTAGCCTGCGCCGCACCAGCCTTTAGCTCTGGCGGCGCTATGAGGCGGGCAAAATCAGACAGCAGCAGGCATCCAGCCAACTCCAGCACAATCTGCACCCACGCCACCGCGCCATAGTTGTCAATCCCGAAGAGACGAAAACACCCTGCGAGAAACACCGGATAGCCCGGCAGCCGTATGAGCGTGGGAAACACTTCGCCTGAGCCCAATGTCAGCGCAAAACGTCCAAGGGAAAGAAGGTTTTTGGCTATACCGCCATAAACCAATGTGTCGCCGTTGGCTTCAAAGAACTTACTGAGCATCCATGCGCGCAGCAGCCCTCCGGCCGCCAGCGCCATCACAACAGACACGCGCGCCGCCGCACGCCGAGGCGTGGCGCGCAGCTCCGTCGATTGACTCAGAGGTTCAGCTTCCATACGATTCGTACTGTATAGGTTAGTCGGTTTCCACGGTTCCTGCGCGCGTGGAGACATCTCTGAAAAGCGCCTGGAAAACAATACGTAACACTACTGAGCATGCCGGATAGACAAATATTCTTCGATCCCCAACGCAAGCGCTGGAAGCGCCTGCGCCGCATCTTTGACATCACCGCCTTGCTCACCACATTGGTGTTGGTCGGCTTTATCTTCAATGTAATGCGCAATCAGCGCCTGCCTGAATTGCTGCTGCCCGCTCCCAAACACAATTACAGGGCCCTTCGCGATCCGCAGGTCCACGGCGCCAAAACCCTCCGCGCCCCGCACCGCAAGACCACCCGCAAGCCCTCCGACATTCCCTTCAACACCGGTGAAGGCGTGCGCGCGGCCTACTATGCCCCTGATGATCCGGCCAGCTACTCCTCCTTCAAGGCCCACGTCCACCAGATCGACATGGTCTTCCCCGAGTGGCTCCACGTGAACTCGCCGCGGGGAACGCTAATGGCCATGACCACCGACAACATCGTCGAATACCCGGTCATCGAAGGCACCACGGTCCACGATCCCGACGATCTCAACAAGATCAAGCGGGTCATCCAGCAAGCCCATGAAGACACTGAAATCTTTCCCCACCTCAACAACTACGACGTTCACAAGCAAAGCTGGGACAACGGCGTCGGCGACATCCTGAAAGATCCGGTAAAAAGCGCGGTCCTGCGCCAGCAGATCGTTCGTTTCCTCACCGCATTTCCCGTTTACCGCGGCCTCTCCCTGGACATCGAGAGTCTTGACGATGACGCCACCCCGGCCTATCTCGACTTTATCCGGCAGCTTTACTCCGACCTGCATCCGCTCAATCTGCGTCTCTACGTCACCGCCGCGGCCTCCACTCCCGACGCCGACCTGGCAAAAATCGCCGCCAACTCCGACGGCATCGTCCTCATGAACTACGATCAGCACGAGCTCGAGAGCGGTCCGGGCCCCATTGCCAGCCAGGATTGGTTCCTCGCCAACCTGCGCCGCGTGATGAAAGTCGTGCCGATCAAGAAGCTCATCTGCGCGGTAGGCAACTACGGCTATGACTGGACCATGTCCATCCCCCCGCCTCCCAGGCGCCACAACGCGAAGCCCGCCAAGGCCACGGTGATCGATACGGAAGACCTCTCCGTCTCCGAGGCATGGCAGCGCGCCGCCGACGCCGATGCTGATCTTGACCTCGATTACAACTCCCTGAATCCGCATTACGAATACATCGATGAGGATTCCAACCAGCGCCATGTCGTCTGGTTTCTCGACGGCGTCACCCTGCTCGATGAAATGCGCGGAGCACGCGCGCTCGGCATGGAGACTTTCGCCCTCTGGCGCCTCGGCTCTGAAGACAGCTCCATGTGGAACGTGTGGGATAAGCCCAGCAGCCCCGACTCTCTTCAGGCCCTCGGCTCCATGCAACCCGGCCACGACGTCAACACCGAGGGCACCGGCGACATCATCTATGTCACCGGCCAGCCTCAGCCCGGCAAGCGTACCGTCGAAATCGACACCGACGAGCCCGACCCGCGCAAGAAGCTCATCATTGATGAGCACATGGATGTGTATCCGCACACCTACACCGTGCAGTATTACGGCTACCATCCCAACCAGGTCGCTCTCTCATTCGACGACGGGCCCGATCCCCAATGGACGCCCAAAGTCCTCGACATCCTCAAGCAAAAGGGCGTAACCGGAACCTTCCTGATGATCGGTGAAGAGGCTCAGCAGAACATCGGCCTGATGCGCCGTGTTCTGCGCGAAGGCAACGAGATCGGCAACCACACCTACACGCATCCCAGCATCAGCGAAATCTCTCCCAATCGCCTCGACCTCGAAGTCAAGCTAACCGAGCGCCTCTTCGCCAGCAAGCTCGGCGTGCAGCCGCTTTACTTCCGCCCTCCCTACGATATTGATGAGGAGCCGGACACCGACGATCAGGCTGCCCCTGTCGTGCGTATACAGAACGACGGCTTCATCATCGTCGGCAATAAGATCGACACCAACGACTGGGATGAGCGCGTCCGCAAAACCCCGCAGGAGATTGCGCAGTCGGTCCTCGATCAGTTGATCAAAATGAAGACCCGTCCGCAGTTCCAGGGCTCCATCATCCTGTTCCACGACGGCGGGGGCAATCGCAGCACCACCGTGGCCGCGCTGCCCGTGGTCATTGACACCCTGCGCGCTCACGGCTATACCATTGTTCCCGTCTCTGCGCTCATGGGCAAGACCACCGCGGAAGTCATGCCCCGGCTTAACTTCTGGCAATCCGTGCGCGCCGTCCCTGACTCCATCGCATTTTCCACGCTCGCCATGATCGGCCAGTTCATCGTCTTCATCTTCTTCGTCGGCGACGTGTTGATGAGCGCGCGCCTTGTGCTGGTTGGCATCTTCGCCATCATTGATCGCCTGCGCAGCCCTCGAAACGAAGCCTCGCCCGATTTCCAGCCCCGCATCGCCGTCCTCATCCCCGCCTACAACGAGGAGAAGGTCATCGTCCGCACTGTCCGCTCGGTGCTCCACTCTGACTACGAAGACCTCCACGTCATCGTCATCGACGACGGATCGACCGACGACACCTTCGACGTCGCGCGCACCGCCTATCGCGCTGAGATCGCAGCCGGCCGTGTCCGCGTCATTACCAAGCCCAACGGAGGCAAAGCCGCAGCGCTCAACTTTGCGCTCGATCAGTTGGACGAGGAGTTCTATGTCGGCATCGACGCAGACACTGTGATCGCCGCCGACGCCATCTCCAGGCTCATCCCCCACTTCGCTGACCCCACCATCGGCGCCGTCGCCGGCAACGCCAAAGTCGGCAACCGCGTCAATCTCTGGACCCGCTGGCAGGCCCTCGAATACATCACCAGTCAAAACTTCGAACGCCGCGCCCTCGACCTCTTCAACGTTGTCACCGTGGTCCCCGGAGCCATCGGCGCATGGCGCACCGCGCCCGTCAAAAAGGCCGGTTGCTATCCCCTCAACACCGTCGCTGAAGACGCCGACCTCACCATGAATCTGCTCGAGCAGAAGTACAAGGTCATCTATGAGGATCGCGCGCTGGCCTTCACTGAAGCGCCCATTGACGCACGCGGTCTCATGCGGCAGCGCTTCCGCTGGTCCTTCGGCATTCTGCAGTCGGTGTGGAAACACCGCGCCGCCTTCGTGCGCAACAAGGCCATGGGCCTCTTCGCCCTGCCCAACATCCTCATCTTCCAGATGCTGCTGCCGCTGGTTTCGCCCTTCATCGATCTCATGTTCTTTGCCGGCATCGTCCACTACTTCATCGATCGCCACTACCACCCTGAAGCGGCCTCCATGGCCAGCCTGCAAAAGCTTCTCGCCTACTTCGGCGCCTTCCTGCTCATCGACTTCGTAACCTCGGCCATCGCCTTCTCGCTCGAGCGCCGCCACCCCGCCAACAAAGGCGACGGATGGCTCCTCTTCCACATCTGGCTGCAGCGCTTCGCCTACCGCCAGGTCTTCTCCGTTGTCCTCTTCAAGACCCTGGTACGCGCCATCGACGGCAAGCCCTTCAACTGGGACAAGCTCGAACGCACCGCCCAGATGAGCAAAGCCACCGAAGCACTGACAGAAACGCGCTAGAATCGACGCGGTGAATCGGGAGGGTGGCCGCGGTCAGACCAAAAACGGGGGCCCCAGGTCTCGCGAAGGATCTGCACTTCGTGACCTTCAGCTGCTATCGACGCCAACCCAAGCTCGGCACGCCCTCGGCACGGGCGATCTTCGAGCACGCTCTGGAACGGACCCGGAATCATTACAGGTTTTGCGTCATCGGTTACGTCATCCCGCTCGAGCATGTTCATCTGCCCGTCAGCGAGCCGTGGGCCGCTGGAAGCCAAAAGCTACCCGTAAACCTTTGCGCCGCCCCCTCTCCCCCAACTTATTTAAATAGAGGATTTAGCTATAGAGGGTGGGGGGAGAGGGTTCCCATGAAATACGACACGGGACATGAAGACTTAGTGATGGTGGCCTCCGCCGTGGCCGCCGCCATGCCCTCCGCCGCCGGAGTGTCCGCCGCCGAAATGGCTTGCCTTCGGTGCCTTGAAACCGCCCCCGCCGAAATGACTCGCCTTCGGCGCCTTAAAGCCGCCACCACCGAAACTGTTCGACGGGTGACCGCCTCCAAACAGGTGGAACCCGCCTGAATTCTGGGACTTGCCGGCATAACTCTGCGACCTGTCAAAGCCTCGCCCGCCAAAATCTCCGCGCTGATAGTTGGTCTGTGGCGACACATACGACCGTGAAGGAGCACCATACGATGGCGCCGATCTGCCCCCGAACATGCTTTCCCCTCTGCCGTACGAATTGCCCCTGCCATACGGGTCCGACCCATAACCTCCTGCGAATCCTTGCCTTGCAATCTGTTGTGTTCCTCTGTTGGGCTGCTCGAACCGGTTGTAGCCACCTTGCGGAAGCGCGGGTCTGCCATAGACAGCTCCCCGCGATGGGAAGCCATGATTGAAGCCCTCCGCGGTCCTCGCATCGCCGTAGCGCGACTCGCCGAATCCTTGGCCGTAACCCCTGTTGTAGCCACTACCTGCGCGGTTGTAACCCTCATGCGACCACCCGGAACGGTCGATGCCGCGGCCCATTTCCGGCCGTCCAGGATAAGCCCGGGGTCCGCCCCGGGGAAAGCCCCAATCGGCGACCGAGTTGCTGTGGGTAAAGTAGTCGCCGTGATTGAATAGGATGGCGTGAGCTAGCCAGTCGATCCCCCATCCCAGCAATCCGAAGGGAGTACCCATGAACGCCGACATGGCGATTCCCGCCCCATATTGCACCGGCGAAGAGCCAAGGAATGAGCCGATTGCACCAATCGCGCCCATCAGCGAAAACCCGGGATACGGTTGCACCGGCTGCCCATAGACGGCCCACGGGTTGTATGTCGGCACATACATCATTTGCGGATTGGGAGGCGCGATATCGATGTAGCCCTGGTTGTTGCTTACCTCAGCCTGCGGCGTGCTCTGCAGATTGCCGGCGCTTTCTGCGCGCTCGCGCATCACCTGGATCGTCTGCAGCACATCCTGCGGCTGGTTGTAATAGGCGTTGCCAAGGCTGGTAGTCCATTGCAGGTTGCGGTCCAGCATCGCCAGCACCTGCGGAAACGCCGTCAACGCCTTGATGCTCGGGTCCCAACTCGTCTGCGCGCTCGCCCCGGCCGCAATCTGTTCCGGCGGCGCATTACCCATCGATCGTACCCACTGATCGGCTGCCGCCACTTGGGCCGGATAGGTTGAAGCGGCCAATATCTGCGCGATCAAGGTGTCCGGATAGAGCGCTATGGGCGCAACCATTTGCTCCAGTTGGTCGGCGCTCAAGGGTTGACCCTGGCCAAATCCCTGCTGCTGGTAGGGCTGATCTGCGCCTTGATAAGGTTGCTGCGGATACCCCTGATTTCCCGCGAATCCAGGTTGCGCGTAGCCATATTGCGGGATCTGCGTGTACCGCGGTGCATATTGGGGCTGCCCGTATTGCGGCTGGCCGTAGCCGGCTCCGGGGCCATATTGTGGCTGCCCGTATTGGGGTTGCGCGTAAGGGGACTGGTTATAGCCAGGCTGCGGCGCGGGCGCGTATTGCCCGTTGTAGGCATCGTCGGGCGGCCAATCCTGCGCCGGATCCTGCTGCGCCATGGCGCGCAGCGAACCCCACGAAACGAGAAACAACGCCACAGAAAAAATAACGGCTGAACTGAACCGTAAACCAATAGCTCGGGACACGAACTCGCCGTCTAACGTGACGCGGGGCGACTCATCGGGTAGGTGGGTGAAGCTTGCTGGGCGAGATTCGCGCAAGATAATTGGGAGTTGCATCTTCCCTCACAAAGCCCGAATACGTTCGTCAAAGGCGATTGATAGATTTTGCACCGCGAGTTCGTACCCGAACTCGCGGTGCACGGTCCTTGCACTTTGTCGTCGCCTTTTCCGTGGACGCACCGGGTAACCCAGGTTCCGCCAGAAAAAGACCGCTCTATGAAGACCCCGATTGCCGGGCATAGTTTCGGCGCGTTTCAGCATACTTTGAGGAAGGCTTGTTTTTCCGCTTCTGGCCGTCTTAGCCTTCGTCACCGCTCCAGAATCTCGACTAAACTGGAGGTGTTATGGCTACTCTCACGCTTCCAACTTCGATTCAGCCGCGCTCCCCAAAAGGCACGTTCGCAAACGAGCCTTTCATCAACTTCAAGAATCCCGAGAACGCCCGCTCCATGCAGAATGCATTGGAGTTGGTTGGGACCAAACTCGGCCTGGAATACGACCTGATTATCGGTGGCCAGCACCTCAAAACAGCCGCTAAGATCCGCTCCTTGAACCCGTCGAAGCCGGCACAAGTCGTCGGGATCCATCAGAAGGCTGGCGCAGAACATGCCGAGCAGGCGATGCAAGCCGCCCTTGACGCCTTCGAGTTCTGGAGCAGAACCGACGTCCAGACAAGGACTTCCCTTCTACTGGGGGCAGCCGAAATCATCCGGGAGCGTAAATTCGAGTTCTGCGCGTGGCTCACCTATGAAGTGGGCAAGAACTGGGCCGAGGCCGATGCCGATGTCGGCGAGACCATCGATTTCCTTGAGTTCTACGCGCGCGAAGCGCTGCGGCTCGCCGGTGCCACAACGCCGATTCAACTTCCGGGCGAGCGGAATGAGCTGCTTTACATCCCGTTGGGCGTGGGCGCGGTGATTCCCCCGTGGAACTTTCCGTTCGCCATCATGGCGGGGATGACGGCAGCCTCGATTGTTACCGGCAACACCGTGATTCTGAAACCTTCCAGCGATTCGCCGACGATCGCCGCCAAGTTTGTTGAAGTGCTCGAGGAAGTTGGAATGCCGGGCGGAGTGGTCAATTTCTGCCCCGGCTCGGGCGCCACGTTCGGCAATGCAATCGTTGAGCACCCCAAGACCCGTTTCATCGCCTTCACTGGTTCCAAGTCCGTGGGCCTTGAGATTCACGAGCGGGCCGCCAAAACGCAGCCGGGTCAAATCTGGATCAAGCGGACCATCCTGGAAATGGGCGGCAAGAACTCGATCGTGGTGTGCGCCGATGCCGAGCTGGACGATGCCGTTGAGGGTGTCGTAGCCTCCGCGTTCGGTTTCAGCGGGCAAAAATGCTCCGCCTGCTCGCGGGCAATTATCGAAGCCCCGATTTACGACGCTTTTGTCGAGCGCCTGCGCGAACGGGTCGCGCAGCTGACCGTGGGCAATCCGGTCGTCAACCGAAGTATGGGTCCCGTGGTCAATAAAGCCGCACTTGCTTCAATTCTCGGCTACATTGAGACTGGGAAAAAAGAAGGTCGGCTTATTTCGGGCGGAAACGCGATTGAAACTGCGGAGGGCGGCTACTTCCTTGAGCCGACCGTGTTTGCCGACGTTAGGCCGGATGCAGTGATTGCCCAGGAAGAGATATTTGGGCCGGTGCTCGCGGTTATCAAGGTGGATGGCTTCACCGAGGGCATCAAAGTGGCCAACAATACGGAATATGGCCTGACCGGAGCTCTCTACACCGACGATCGCGAACAGCTCGACTATGCCCGTCGCGAGTATCACGTGGGCAATCTTTACTTCAATCGCAAGGGCACTGGGGCCATGGTGGGAGCGCACCCGTTTGGCGGGTTTAACATGAGCGGCACCGATTCGAAAGCCGGTGGTCCGGATTACCTGCTGCTCTTTACCCAGGCCAAGAGTGTTGCGGAGAAACTGTAATTCAGAGTCGCCTCATGCCACAGCGGGGGAACCCGCCTGTTCCTCGGCTTCGAGCTTGCTGCCCACCTCGGCGGCGGCCTGCGCCAGCACCCGGTGGTGGATGGTGAAGAGTGCGAGTTCCAGACGGTCGCTGACCCCGGTCTTGTCATAGATCGAGCGCAGATAGTTCTTGATGACCTGCTCGGTCGTCTTGAGGCGGAGGGCAATTTCGCGGTTCTTGCAGCCCTGCACAATCAGGGCTACGATCCGCATTTCTTTCGGCGTGAGCCGATCGCGAACGCGGGCCCCCACCATGTCATCTTCAGGCGACTCCGGCATCATCAGCTGGGGTGGGGCCCAGGTGTCGCCGGCTGCGACACGCCGGACGCACTCCACCAGGGAGGGGCCGGTTACGTTGCGAAAAACGACACCACGGAATCCCTGCTGAAGAAAAGCGCCGGCCATCTCGTTGTTTTCTGCGATCACGATGCCGCGGCTACCCGTTGACTCGAGCAACGAGCGAAGATGTTTCATATCGGGCCGCAGCGAAGCCGCCAATACGACAATGGCGCCTGGAAACGTGGCAATTGCATGCAGCATTCGATCCAGATCCGAGCATTGAGCAATAATGCGCAAATCCTCGTCCATGGCCAGCACCTTGGCGGTACCGGCCCTGAAAATTGCCTGCGAGTCGGCAAGAATCACTTTATTCATGTCGCGTGCCCCATCCGTCGCCGAATAACCGGAAGCAGAAAAGCGCGATCCGACCTGCCCGGCTATTACGGTTCAATATCAAATAGCAACCCTTGGCCCATAGCCCCCAACCGGCACAATCGCAAAAATTTGCATCAGACCGTCCGGTTTTCCGAATGACAGGCAATTCCCATGCCTTTCGTCATCATTCAGTCAAAAGAGACCTACCCTAAGGTAACGTCACCTGCAAACAGCTTACAGCCCAAATGAGAAAAGCGTCACAAGAATCCTGCAACCTTCGTGGCATTGTATTTACTGTTTATGCTCTTATCGCTTCGTTAGTTTGATAAAGTCTCAGGGACAACGATGCCCTAGACTAGGACATATGGCGAGGCCGATCTTATTGGCAGTGGACGACGACGTAAGCGTGCTGGAAGCGGTTGTTCAAGATCTGCGCCGGCAGTACGGAGCTGTCTACCGAGTGATGCGGGCGGCCAGCGGCCGGGCGGCTCTGGATACTTTGGCACAGTTGAAAGAGCGCCAGGAGCCTGTGGCGCTGCTTCTGAGCGATCAGCGCATGCCTGGCATGACGGGGGTCGATTTTCTTGAGCGCTCACGCGAGCTCTATCCCGACGCGCGGAGAGTTCTGCTGACGGCCTATGCGGATACCGAAGCAGCGATCCGCGCCATCAACGCGGCTCGCATTCACTACTACCTCAACAAGCCGTGGGACCCCCCCGAAGAGAAGCTCTATCCCGTACTGACTGACCTTCTCGACGATTGGAAGGCCGGTTATCGGGCTCCGTTCGAGGGTCTCCGTGTAATCGGGAGCCGGTGGTCGCTGAACGACCATACGCTGCGCACTTTCCTGTCGCGGAACCATGTGCCGTACCGTTGGCTTGATATTGCCGGGAACGAAGAAGCCGTAAAGCTGCTGGAGGAGCGCAACTTGAATGCAGAGCAGCTGCCGCTGGTGCTCTTCCCTGATGGCAGCATGCTGGTGGAAGCCGACCCGGATACCTTGGCTGCGAAAGTCGGACTGAGCACACAGGCGACACAGGAGTTCTACGACATAGCCGTCGTGGGCGCCGGCCCAGCGGGGCTCGCGGCCGCCGTTTACGGGGCCAGCGAGGGACTGCGCACGCTCATCATCGAGCCCGAAGCTCCTGGTGGCCAGGCGGGCTCCACCTCGCGCATTGAAAACTACCTCGGATTCCCCACCGGCATTACGGGCGAAGACCTGGGACGGCGCGCGCACATCCAGGCATCGCGATTCGGGGCGGAATTCCTGACCCAGCGCGCCACGGGCCTGCGCATCGATGGGCAGTACCGCTTTGTACAACTGGCCGACGGACGCGAAGTGGCGAGCCACGTAGTTCTTTTAGCCCCCGGAGTGCAGTATCGCAAGCTCGACATCCCGGGGGCGGCCCGGCTCGCAGGGCGGGGCATCTATTACGGCGCTGCCCTGGTCGAGGCTGCTTCCTGCAAGGACGAAGATGTGTTCGTGGTCGGCGGCGCCAACTCCGCCGGGCAGGCGGCGCTGCATTTTGCCAAATACGCAAACAAGGTAACCATGCTGGTGCGGGGGCCGAGCCTGTCCGCCACCATGTCGAAATACTTAATCGATGAGATTGAGCGGACATCCAATATTGTGTTAGAGGCCTGCACGCAGGTGATCGAAGCCGAAGGTGAGGAGCACCTGGAATGCCTGCGGTTGCGAGGTCCCGAGGGTGAGTCTTGTGTGAAGGCGTCATCGTTGTTTGTTTTCATCGGCGCACACCCGGTTGTCGAGTGGCTGCCAGCCGGTGTGTTGCGCGATGAGCAGGGTTTTGTGCTGGCTGGGCCGGACTTGCGCCGTGAAGGCAAACTGCCCGAAAGCTGGCGGGAGCAGCGCGAGCCGTTTCTGCTGGAGACCAGCGTGCCCGGGGTATTCGTGGCTGGGGATGTGCGTCATGGGTCAGTGAAGCGTGTGGCTTCGGCTGTAGGCGAGGGGTCTATTGCTGTCCAGTTTGCGCATCAGTATTTAGCTGGGTTTTAGGTGAAAGCAGAAAAAGGGGCAATGATCGACGGCAAGAAATCATTGGTGATTGAATCGGTCCCGCTGACGGCGGTTGCTGCGGAATTGAGCGCCACGCGCCCGTTCGCAGGTACAGACCTTAACCAACTCCCTGGCTTGGATCGAGTCGATCGCGTGACTGTTCCGGCAGGCTCTGTGATAGTCGAGCCGGGAGCGGCCGCTGAATTCTATTGGCTGGTTCTGCATGGTGAGATTCGTGCTGAGCGGCTTGAGGCCGATGGAACTCGTACTCTTGTCGGAATTGCCAGCGAGGGAGACGGCTTTGGCGAAGCACCTCTGCTGACGGGCAAGTCGCATATCCTTTTCCTCGTCACGGCCGCTCAAGACAGTCTGCTGGTGCGTTTCGCGAGCGAACAATTCTGGGCGCTGCTTGCTTGCTGCCCAACCGCGCGCAAAGTGGTGCTGGCCGACATGGCCCAACGTATGCAGGCATATCAAGTAGAGGCGCTGCATCGCGAAAAACTGGTTTCGCTGGGCACTCTCGCTGCCGGGTTGATGCATGAGCTTCATAATCCTGGCTCAGCAGCCAAACGATCTGCTGCTCAATTGCGAGAGAACTTGCTCAAGCTGCAGCAGTTGAGCCTGCGCAACGGCACGCGGCCCAAAACTCCCGACCAGCTTGATTGCATGAAAGGTCTCCTGGAACATGCCCTGCAAGGTTGTCGCCTTGCCGCGATGAGCAGTCTTGAGCAAGGGGATGCAGAAGAAGCGATGGCCGATTGGCTCACCACCTCCGGCGTGGAAAATGCGTACACAATTGCGCCGGCGCTGGTGGGCATGGGCTTCAGCAAGCATGAACTGAGCTGCGCAAGGGAGTATTTCGAAGCGGATGCCTTCTCCGACGCACTCAATTGGCTGGGGGCGCTCGTTTCGAGCGTATCTCTTGTTTGCGCCATCGAGGAAAGCATCACGCGCATCTCGGACCTTGCGATGGCGGTGAAGAAATTCGCCTATGACGAGCGCTCGTCGAACAAGGAACTGGATGTGCACGACAGCCTGCAGAGCACACTCACCATTCTTGGACACAAATTGCGCATCAAGCAGATCGAGGTGGAAAAACACTTTGCGGCAGCGCCATCCGTCATTCAGACGCGTGGTTCGGCCTTGAGCCAGGTTTGGACCAACCTGATCGATAATGCGGTGGACGCCTCGCCGCCGGAATCCCAAATCGAGATTGCAACCTGGACAGAAACGGCGGCGGAGGCCGGTTGGCTGGCAGTCAGCATCACGGATCACGGCGCAGGAATTCCCCCGGAAGTGCTTCCGCGCATCTTCGAGGCGTTTTTTACGACAAAGGCGCAGGGCTCCGGCACCGGTCTCGGCCTCGAGATTGTGCACCGGATTGTGACGCAGAAGTTCGGCGGAAAAATCGATGTCGAATCGGAGCCGGGCAAGACTCGTTTTATTGTGCGAATTCCAATGGGTAATCTATCCGATTCCAAGAAGCCTGATTTACACGGCAAGTGACCCTTATCCAGAGTTGATAAATAAAATCCAATATTTCTTCCGGCTCACCATTCGGTGAAGTTGGCCCTCACCTTGCCGATGTATCGAGTGAGGGCTGGAATGAAGGATCGCATCGAACTGCTCGAGGCCGCTCTGGATTGTCTCCCGGATGGCATTGCATTTGCCGATTTCGAAGGTCAGCTAAAGTTCTGGAACCGCGCGGCGGAAGCGATCACCGGTCATTTAAGCGCCCACCTGTTGGGACGGTCCGTCAGAGAGACTTTGGAAGACCTGATCGTAGGAGGGGCGCGGCAGTGGGTGCAGGAGACTGACGCGGAAACGCATCCGGGACACGGATCGCTGGTTCGCGTGCGCCACAGTTTGGGCCATGAATTGCCAGTACTGGTGCGTGTTCTGGCTCTCCGAGACGGCCTCGGTGGTCGCATTGGGACAGCCGTTGTCTTTCATCCTGCGGAAAATCTGGATGCGCTGCCGCGGGGCGACTGCGGCGAGAATTCCGGGGTGGAGTCCAGCCAGACTGAGTTGGAAGACAGGCTCGCATCGGAGCATGAAGACTTTTCTCGCGGAAGCTTACCGTTCGGCGTCTTGTGGATTAGCGTCGATCAGGCCCATGATTTGCGCAAGACCCACGGAGTTCGAGCTTGCGACGCAATGCTGGAAAAAATAGAGCGTACCCTCTTGCACGGGTTGCGGCCGACAGAGCAAATCGGACGATGGGGCGAAGACGAATTCCTTGTCATTTCGCATGAGCGAACTGCCGAAACACTCGCGGCCCACGGGCAGGCTCTTGCGGGACTGTCCCGGACGACGGATTTTCGCTGGTGGGGCGACCGCGTTTCGCTCACCGTAAGCATCGGAGCGGCCCAAGCTGAATCGGACGAGACCCTGGCCCAACTACTGGCGCGGGCACAGTCGGCAATGCACTGCAGCGTCCACGAGGGAGGCAACCACATCTCTCTCGCGCCGGGGAGGCATTCATGTTCGCCATTGTAGGCATTCTGCTGGTGTTTGCCGCAGTCATTGGCGGCTTCCTCATGGAAAAGGGGCACATCGAAGTGCTCATTCAGCCGGCTGAACTGCTGATCATTGCGGGGGCGGCCACGGGCACACTTCTTGTTGCGAATCCTACACATATCTTGAAGGGCATTCTCGGCGGCTTGAAGGGTGTCCTGGGCGGTTCCAAGTTCGGCAAGGAGCGTTACCTGAACACGCTGAAAATGATGTATCAGTTTCTGAACAAAGTGCGTAAGGAGGGGCTCTTGAGCGTGGAGATGGACGTGGAAAAGCCTGCCGAAAGCGCGATCTTCAAAAACTATCCTGACTTTCTCGCGGATCATCATGTTCGCGATTTTGTGTGCGACACGTTGCGAATGGCCATCACCGGAGGCGTCGAGCCGTTTGATATGGATCAGATGATGGAACTCGATATGGAAGTGCACCACAACGATTCAATGCAGCCCATCAGCGCGCTCTCAACGGTGGCGGACGCGTTGCCGGGCCTCGGCATCGTGGCGGCAGTGCTGGGAGTAGTGATCACGATGGGTGCGCTTGGTGGCCCGCCGGAAGAGATTGGCCACAAAGTGGCGGCGGCGCTGGTGGGAACCTTTCTAGGCATCCTGCTGTGCTACGGGGTGGCTGGGCCGCTGAGTTCGAACATGAGCAAGACAGCCGACGACCACAACAGCTATTTGCATGTACTGCGCGTGCTGCTGCTTTCGTTTCTCAAGGGCTCCGCACCCATGATTGCCATCGAGATGGGGAGGCGCGCGATTCCCGCGCATGTGCGGCCTAGCTTCGACGAGATGGAAAAGAGTTGCAAGAGCCATGCACCGGCCGCCGTAGAACCGGCAGCGGCCGCATAAGAACAGCCGCTCTTAAGAAAGAGAGTTGGAAGATGGCGCCGAATCGGGCTCAGCCAATCATCATCATCAAGAAAAAGGGAGGGCACGGCGGACATCATGGCGGAGCGTGGAAGGTTGCTTACGCCGATTTTGTGACGGCAATGATGGCGCTGTTCATCGTGCTCTGGCTCATGGGTTCGAGCGACAAGGTCAAGAAGGCTGTCGCTGGATACTTCAATGACCCGAAAGGAACGGCCAACATGCTGGGTACCACCATGTCTGGCAATGGCGTGGCCGTGACGACCACCAAAAGCGACGACATGCAGAAGCTCAAAGAGAAGCTCGAGCAGGAGATTCAGGCTAGGAAGGAACTGGTCAAGCTTTCAAAACAGATTGAGATCACCGTGACGCCGGAGGGATTGCGCATTGAATTGATTGAAGACAAGAACGGCACCTTCTATCAGAGCGGCAGTGCCCGGTTAAGCGACAATGGGCAAGAGTTGCTGGCGCTGCTGGCAGGGGAGTTGAAGACCCTGCCCAATAATCTGCTGATCGAGGGGCACACAGATGCCACGCAATACTCGAGTGATGCAAGCTACACAAACTGGGAGCTCTCGGCCGATCGGGCCA
Source organism: uncultured Acidobacteriaceae bacterium (assembly GCA_963800145.1). Taxonomy (GTDB): domain Bacteria; phylum Acidobacteriota; class Terriglobia; order Terriglobales; family Acidobacteriaceae; genus Telmatobacter. Next base: position 463,025 of record CAWCZX010000005.1, read on the forward strand.
ACTCTGCGCGACGCCTCTTGCAGCAAGATGGTGTTCGTTCCGACCAGGTGACGCAGGTGCGCGCCTATGCTGACCAGCTATTGCGCGTGAAGAACAACCCGTTCGATCCCTCGAACCGGCGAATTTCCATTCTTGTAAAGAATCAGGAAGGCACTCTTCAGAATCTGCACGGGGCACGGGTGGTGAATGGGCCGCCGGACGCGTTGTCGAGTGAGGCGAAGGCGAGCGTGCCGGACAAGCGTCGCGCGCCATAATCAATCGCGGATTTGCTGTGTTGAAGCCTGGGTGGTGTACTCTAGTGTGCGAGCAAGAAAGCGTTTACTGGAGGGATTCTCCCATGACCGTCGTCGCTGGGGTAGATTTCGGCACACTAAGTGTGCGCGTGACGTTGGTGGACAGCAAGAGCGGCCCCATTGGAACCGCATCTGCTTCCTATCCCCTGCACCGTCGCCGCGAAGATCCCGACTTCGCCACACAATCTCATGCTGATCAAATGACAGCCCTGGCAGTGGCGACCCGCGAAGCTCTTCGCATCACGGGCATCGATGGCAGCTCAATTGAGGCTATCGCTCTCGATACAACTGGCTCCAGCGTGATTCCCGTGGGGGAAGGTCTGGAGCCCCTGGACGAGTACTACCTGTGGTGCGACCATCGCGCCCACGCCGAAGCCCAGGAAATTACTCAAAAGGCGCACGAGCTGGGATTCGAGGGCATCGAGTGGTGCGGAGGGGTCTATTCCCACGAATGGGGCTTTGCGAAACTGCTCCACTGGCTGCGGCACAATCCGGAAAAGCGCGCGCGCTTTGTCACTGCTCTTGAACATTGCGACATGGCCGCAGCCACTTTAAGCGGCGTCAAAACCGTGAGCCAGTTGAAGCGCAGTGTGTGCGCGATGGGCCACAAGTGGATGTGGAATCCCAAGTGGGATGGGCTGCCGCCGGAAGATTTTCTGGTGGCCGTCGACCCCCTGTTTGCCGGCGTACGAGCCAAGATCGGAGGAGAATTCCTGACCAGCGATCATCTCGCCGGACACCTGGCGCCGGAGTGGGCTGAAAAGCTTGGCCTGCGTGCAGGGATTCCCATTCCTGTAGGCGCCTTCGACGCGCACTGGGATGCGATCGGCTCCAACATTCGCGAGGGCGATGCGGTGAACGTGGTCGGCACCTCCACCTGCATCATTGCCATGGCCCGGAAAGCGGAATTGGTGCCGGGAGTCTGCGGCGTGGTGCCGGGAAGCGTGCATCCCGCCTATACAGGGATTGAAGCGGGCCTTTCGGCTACGGGAGACATTTTTGATGCCGTCGCTCGACGCGCGCAAACAACGGTAGCAGCCTTGTCAGAGGGACTCGATGCCTATAAGGCGGGTCAAACCGGCCTGTTGCGCCTGAGTTGGGATAACGGCGATCGCACCGTGCTGGTGAATCCAGAACTGGGTGGAGTCACATTGGGGTGGAACCTCGTCCACACCGCGCAGGACGAGTTATTTGCGGCGATTGAGGGTACGGCCTTCCATACCCGCATCATTCTGGAACGCATGGCAGAGCACGGAGTGCGGGTTGATCGTGTGATTAACGCTGGGGGAATCCCGCAAAAGAGCGAGGTGCTGAACCGCGTTTACGCCAACGTACTCAACAAGCCGGTGCTGGTGCCCGCAGGCATTCCGACGAGCCTCGGTTCCGGCATCATGGCGCTTCTTGCGGCTGGGGCATTCAAGACGATTGAAGAGGCGCAAGCCGCCGTATGCCTTCCGTTGCGAACGGTCGAGCCTGAACCGCAGGCTGCTGCCGTTTACGAGCAGCTCTACCGGCTTTATCGCGACCTCTATTTCGCACTGGGCAGCCGCAATGCGGAGCCCGTCTCGCTGGGCCGCGTCTTGCCGGAATTGCGCAGGATTGCAGTTCAGGTCCGAAATGTGAATTGAGCAATTCGCTCGTATGAGCCTATTGCTGCTGCTGCATTTGCTGCAGATCGATGAGCGGTTGGATGGCTCCGGAGGCTGCTGCGCGCGCTCAACCAGCACGCTCCAGTCGTCCGGTATGGGCAACTTGCGATCCAGGGCCGGCGGTTGTTCACTGGCCTCAACATGCACGGCAACGTAAAGCTCGCTATCGGTCTTGCCGCGGAAAATCCCATGAGTGGGAGGCACATCGGCGTAGTCGCTGCCAACGGCCGTGCGGATGTGCCGGTGGTGCGCGACCAGGTTGTTGGTGGGGTCGAAGCCCACCCAGCCCAGATGCGGCAGCAAGACATCCACCCAGGCGTGCGTGGCGTCCGGCGTTGAGCGGTCGTGGTCCTCGCGGCTGCGGTACAGGTAGCCGGAAACATAGCGTGCCGGAATCCGCACATGGCGCAACAAGGCGATCATGGTGTGGGCGAAGTCCTGGCAAACGCCCTTGCCGCTGACGATAGCCTCATCGATGGGCGAATCGACGCGCGTGTGCGCGGGGCACATATTCGAAGTAATCGAAGAGCCGCTGGTTCAGTTCCTGCACCAGCATCAAGGGATCGTCGCGGCGGGTCACGCCCATCTGCTAAGCCAGCAGAGTCAGTGCCGGTGTTTCCACGGCAAATGTGCTAGGGAGCAGCATCTCCCAGTAGTCGCCGGAGTCGACCAGGCTCATCGAGAGCGCCCCACGCATCGGGCGAAAGAAAAGCCGGCACATCGGGCAGCGACCTGCTGCTCCACCACCGACTCGGCGACGATCACCAGTTGGTTGTGCTCGCCGGGAATATCGAAGTGCTGCACATTGTTGCCCAGGTGATCGCGATAGCTGAAGACGCGGCAACGCGGGCTGACCGAAAGCGAAAAAGTGAGGCAGTGCTGGTTGGAGTCGGAGCGCGGGTGCATGCGCGTCTCCATGATGCTCTCGCTGATGGGCTGCGAATAGCGGAAGCGCGTCAGGTGCCGGATGGAATAAAAGTTCATGCTTTTCCCGTCATCTAAATTGTGCAGCGCGGACTGAATGGAATATTGGACGTAGTAGCGGTAGATGAGCTCGTGAATGCGCATGCATTGCTCGCGGATGGTGTGCAGAAAGGCTGCCGCGTCGCCGGCCAGAATTTCGCCGATCGTGGTGTAGCCCAGCATGGCATGCAGCCGTCCGATGCCGGCGGTCAACTCGTCAGGCGGGCGTCGACCGCCGGTGCGCTGGATGGATTCAATCGCCTGGCGAATGCCGTCCACTGAATAGCGGATGGCGTGAGGAAAGTCGCGATTGAGAAGAAGAAATTCCAGAATGCGATCGGGAGTGAGATCGGCTGTGTAGACCTGGCAATACGCTTCAAAGGAGGTGCAACAGCGCAGCAGCCCAACCAGCTCAAGGTACTGGTATCCCGAGGATTCCCGTTCCGCGGATCCGAACAGATCGGGTTGGAAGACCTCCAGCAGCGTGGCTGTGGCGTAGGCGCGCTCAAGATAGCGGCCGAGGCGGATAAACTGCCATCCCTGGCCGTGAATCATGGTCGTATCGCTGACGCCCTTGAAGAGATGAATGCCATCCACCACAGAAACCAAACGTCGTTGATGTTGGAGCGGAACTGGGTTTGCGCATGCGGCGAGTGCATCTGGTGATAGAGGCGGTTGAGACGCTGCCACTGCTCGGTGGAAATTTCTTCGCGCACCTGGCGGGCATTTTCGCGCGCCCCGTTGACGCAAAAAGTGACAGACGCATGGTGGAGGCTGTCAAAGATCAGGTGTCCGCGCCATCGCTTCCAGAGCGCCGTTCCACTCCAGGCCTGCAGGCTTGCCCAGCGAGGCCACCAGGCGCTGCCAGCGCGTCTCCGCGCTCGCGCCGCCGGTGTCGAGCATCAGGCTCATGGTCACGTCCAACTGGCGCACGGTGTTCTCGGCCCGCTCCAGATAGCGGCTCATCCAGTACAGACTGTCGGCAACGCGCGAAAGCATCGTCGTACTCTCCCGAATATCCGCTATGGACTTGCTATTCCAGAACCCATGTGTCCTTGCTTCCGCCGCCCTGTGAGGAATTCACCACCAGCGATCCTTTTTCCAGAGCTACGCGGGTCAGGCCGCCGGGCACAATGTTGACCTTGTCGCCAAAAAGAATGTACGGCCGCAGATCCACGTGGCGCGGCTCCAGATGATTGCCGATCAGGCAGGGAGCGCGCGAAAAATCCAGCGTCGGCTGGGCAATGTAGTTGCGCGGATTGGCCTCAATCTGCCGGGCAAACTCCTCGCGCTGTTGCGCGGTCGATTGGGGGCCGATCAACATGCCGTAGCCGCCGCTCTCGCCCACAGCTTTCACCACCAGCTTGTCCAGATTGGCCAGCACATGCTGGCGCTCTTTCTCCTCGGTCAGCAGGTAGGTCTCCACGTTGGGCAGAATCGGATCTTCGTCGAGGTAGTAGCGGATGATGCGCGGCACATAGGCGTAGACCGCCTTGTCGTCGGCCAGGCCGGTGCCGAAGGCGTTGGTCACCGTCACGTTTCCGGCTCGATATGCGTTGAACAGCCCCGCGCAGCCCAGCGACGAGTCGGAGCGGAAGATCAGCGGATCGCTGAAATCGTCGTCCACGCGGCGGTAGATCACATCCACGCGCTTGAGCCCGTCGGTGGTGCGCATGTAAACGATGTTGTCGTGGGTGACCAGGTCGCGGCCTTCAACCAGATCGATGCCCATTTGCCGCGCAAGATAGGTGTGCTCAAAGTAGGCGGAGTTGAACACGCCCGGCGTAAGCAGCACGATGTTCGGCTCCGGCCGTCCCTCCGGGGCCAGCGAACGAAGCGTAGCCAGCAGCAGTTGCGGGTAATGCTCGATGGGCCGCACGCCGTAACTGTGAAAGAGCTGCGGAAAGGTCCGCTTCATCACCCTGCGATTGGTGAGCATGTAGCTCACGCCGGAGGGCACGCGCAGGTTATCTTCGAGCACCACAAACTCGCCGTAGTTCAGCCGCAGCAGGTCAGAGCCCACCACCGCGATGTAGACATTGCGCGGCACCTGCAAGCCCCGCATCTGGCGCCGGTAGTGCTTGCAACTGTAGACCAGTTCGCGCGGCACCACGCGGTCGTTCAGGATCTTGGCGTCGAAGTAGACATCGCGCAGAAAGAGATTCAGCGCGGTGATGCGCTGCGTCAGTCCGCGCTCAATCCGGTCCCACTCCTGCGCCGTAACCAGCCGCGGCAGCAGGTCATAAGGAAAGATGCGCTCCGTGCCTTCGTCGCGTCCGTAGACAGTGAAGGTGATGCCCTGGGTGAGAAACGAAAGACTCGGCCGACTGCTTGCGGCGCTGCAGCTCATCGTGCGGCAGGCGCGCCAGCGTCTCGGCCAGCGCCTGGTAATGCGGGCGCAACTTCGCCGCCGGGCTCGCGCATCTCGTCGAATGCCTGATCGAGCGGATAGTCTCCGTAAAGCGTTTCCAATTCCACTGGATGGCCGGCGCTCATGAGGGATTGGAAGTCCTTTGTCCCGGATTCAGGTTCTGCAATGGATGAACTGCGCCCTCCAGGGCAGATGCGCTGCACTTCCCGCTCCTGCCTCTCGAGCCCATTCCGCTGTACCCTGTTCTTTAGCTTTTAACACGCGGGGCATAAAGGCACAATCAGGAAGCCATGATTCGACGCCCTGCTCCTGAGCCTCACCCAGGGGCAGACACCCCAAAAGGGAGCAGGGCGACGAGCCGTTGAGGCCACGCCGCCCAGATTTGCATTGCAAACGAGGCTTCTCGCTCGCTCTAGAACAAATTCCACAGCGACTGGTTGTAGACCGCGTGGTGGAACTGCACCTCGCAGCCCTTGACGATGGTTCCCAGATCACGCGGACAGCGGTTGGCGGCAGCTTCTTTCAGTTCGGCATACCGGCCCTGAACATCGGATCCGATGATCTCCGCGATCCACTTCGAGGTCCTTGAAGTCCTCGATGGCCTTGTAGATGTTGTCGGGCAGGTAGCGCCCACCTTCGCGCAGGTTATCCACCTTGGCGATCTCGCCGTCGACGCCGGTCTTGAAGATGGAGTACATCGCACAGGTACGGATTGGCATCGGGAGCCACGGCGCGTACCTCAGTGCGCATCGAGCGCGAGTTGCCGATGGGCACGCGAATCATGGCGCCGCGATCGACAGCCGACGCACGAATCTGGTTGGGCGCCTCGAAGTGCGGGTCGAGCCGTCGGTAGGCGTTCACGCTCGAATTGAAGATGAGGCAAAGATCCAGCGCACGGGTCAGAATGCGGTCAAGAAAATCCCAGCCGAAGGTGGAGAGCTGCTCTTCGCCCTTCTCGTCCCAGAAAAGATTTGTCTTGCCTTGCGAAACAGAGACGTTGGTGTGCATGCCGCTGCCGTTAACGCCTGCGACCGGCTTGGGAAGGAAGCATGCCGTATAGCCGTAGTTGTTGGCGATTTGGCGGCAAAGCAGCTTGTAAAGCTGAATCTGGTCAGCGGCGGCCACCACTTCACTGTAGCCATAGTTGATCTCGAACTGGCTCGGCGCGACTTCGGGGTGGTCCTTCTCGTTCTGGAACCCCATGGCGCGCTGCACTTCGGCTGCGGTGTCGATGAATTGGCGCAGCGGATCGAGCGGAAGCGAATGGTAATAGCCGCCGGTGTTCACGAATTCGAATTTGCCGGTCTCGTGATACTTGCTCTCCGCATCCTTGCCGGCGAAAAGGAAGCCCTCGATCTCAGTAGCCGCGTTGAGCGTGTATTTCTTTTCGGCGTAGAGCTTGTCGGCATAATTCTTGAGCACGCCGCGCAGATCGCCAGAGTAGGGCGAGCCGTCTTTGTCGATCACGATGCCGAATACCAGCACTTTACCATTGCCGAATACGTCGGCAGGCACCCAGTAGAAGGCGCTCCAGTCAATGCCAAGGCGCAGATCGCTCTCTTTTTGTGCCGTGAAGCCACGAATGGAGGAGCCATCAAAGGTCAGGTTCTCATAGGCGCCCAGCAGAAACTTCTTGTCATAGTCAAGCAGGTGCAGGCGGCCTTCGAGATCAGAAAAAAGCACCGTCACGGCCTTGATCCGCTTCTCGTCGGCCAGATACTTTAGCCGCTTTTCGCGGATCTCATCGGCCGCCACACGGTCGAGGCGGTCCTTCTTGGCCTGCAGGTTGAGTTCTTCCAGCTCCTCGTAGGGGAGCGCAAGGAAATTGCGATATTCAGTCGACATGGGTCTCCTTCCCGGCGAAACAAGATACAACCTTGCGTGATTGATTCTGTTTGAAGAACGCACCTCATCGCCACTTCATGGCATGATGCCGGCGCTGTGTCCGGTGAATCTGCGAAAAACGGAATGAAGGCGAAAGTGAAACTGATCTATTTCGCGCCTGGCTGTCTGTGAGCTTGTAAATATAGGTTAACGCGACGAACTCACGCGCGCGCAATTAAATGGGACTTCCTGGCCTCTGGATGTGGAAGAATTGGGCAAATCATCGCTCCAGACGGTGGTTTGCGATACCCTGAATTCCTCAGGAGATTTCTCGAACGATGTCCAAGTTGCGCCGCTACCCTTTCATTTCACTTACCGGCTTGCTTGTAGCCTGCTCCCTCACCCAAGTAGTGGCTCAAAAAGCGCCTATCGAGATTACAGCCGATCTTTCGGATGCGCCGCGCAAGCTATACCATGCGGAAATCGAACTACCCGTGAGCCCGGGCCCGCTGGCGCTGATCACCCCGGAATGGATTCCCGGCACCCACATGCCTGCCGGTCCGGCAAACGATATTACCGGGGTGGTCTTCACAGCAAACGGTAAGCCTCTGCCCTGGAGACGGGATGATGTGAACCTCTACGAGTTTCACCTGGCGATTCCCGACGGCGTGACGACGCTGCATGTCCATCTGGACTGCATTGTCACGCGGCGCATCTCGCAAAAACTGGCGGTGCTTGAATGGGAGAAGCTGTTGCTCTATCCGGCAAACACGCCGGTACACGACATTCCCATTCAGCCATCGATCATTGTGCCGGCAGGCTGGGGCATCGGCACAGCGCTCACGCCCATCGGCTCCGGGCCTTATCCGGTTCCCGCAGCCGGAGCTACTACTCACTTTGCTGCTACAACGGTGGAGCAGCTTCAGGACTCGCCCATCATTACCGGACAATATTTTCGTGAGTATCCGTTGGCGCCCACCATTACGCCAAAGCACTATCTCGATGTCGCTTCAGACTATCCCGAAGATGCAAATCTGCGCCCCGCTGTGCTGGCCGACGCAGCCAACCTCGTCCGCGAAGCCGATGCGCTTTATGCCTCACATCATTACAACGTCTATCACTTCCTGCTGACGCTTTCTGACGTTGCGGGCGGCGAAGGGCTTGAGCACGGCCAGTCCTCTGACAATGGAGTGGGCGAAAAAGGTTTCGCCGATGACGCCCATGAGTTGCGCGAGTCGGACCTGCTGTCGCACGAATTCACGCATTCGTGGAACGGTAAATACCGGCGTCCTGTCGGCCTCTACCAGCCGGACTTCGCGACCCCGCAGCATGGCGCACTCTTGTGGGTTTACGAGGGTATGACTGAATACCTGGGCAACGTGCTGGCAGCGCGATCAGGCCTGAAGACCCAGGCGCAGTACCGCGACATTCTTGCACTCACAGCCGCTGAACTGGACTACACTCCCGGACGAGACTGGCGGCCCACGGAAGACACCGCCGTTGCCGCAAGCATTTTGCGCGAGAATGCCCCGGCATGGTCCAACTGGAGACGCGGTCAGGACTACTACTTCGAAGGTGAGGTCCTGTGGCTGGACGCCGACACACTCATCCGCAAGATGACCCGCAACAAGAAGTCGCTGGATGACTTTGAAAAGATCTTCCTGGGTAGGGGTGGCAACACGGGTCCACTCATTGTTCCGTACACTTTCGACGAGTTGGTAGCGGATTTGAACCAGGTTGTGCCGTATGACTGGGCTGCCTTCCTCCATGATCGTGTGGACAAGATCAATCTGCGCGCCGATATGGCCGGGATTGAACAGGGCGGATACAAGTTAGTGTACAAAGATAAGCCCAACTCTTCTGAAAGCTTATTGGCGACTGCCGGCGGACGTCGCCCCGGCGGCTTGGATTGCTGGTACTCCATTGGTCTTCGCATCGGGAGCGATGGCCGCATTGGTGATGTGTTGTGGAATGGCCCGGCCGACAAAGCTCGGTTGGCTCCCGGCGAAAAGATCATCGCCGTGGACGGACAAATCTTCTCCAACGACGTGTTGCGGGACGCGATCCGCAAGGCCAAGGGAAGCACAGAGCCGATGCACCTGATCGTGCAGGCCGATTCTTTCGTCCACACTGCCGAAATTGATTACCACGGCGGCGAGCGCTACCCAGCACTCGAACGGGTCGACGGGACGCCTGATTATCTGGACGACATTACCAAGCCTCTCACCATACCGGAAAAAGCTCCGGTAGAGCCGAAGAACGAAGCGGAATAGTGAAGACCGGGGTGAGCGGTGAATAGGTGATCAGCGCCAACATGCCTGTCGATCCTGATCACCGGCCACTCGGCTGGTTTACTCTTGATTTTCAGGAGAATCCGGTCCCCCATGCTTAAACTGCCGCACTTCATGTTCGTCATTCTGACTCTTCTTGCCGTACCGATCATCGACCTTCAGGCTCAGCAAACTGCTTCTCAGGCAACCGAGGAAGATTACGTCCGCGCGCACTATACCAAGTATGAGTTCCGCATTCCTATGCGAGACGGTAAACGCCTGTTCACGTCGGTCTACGTACCCAAAGATGCAGCCGGCGGCCCTTACCCATTTCTCATGGACCGCACGCCGTATAGCGTGGCTCCGTATGGCGAAGATCAGTATCCAAAGCATCTCGGCCCTTCAGAAGAGTTCGAGAAATCGGGCTACATCTTCGTATATCAGGACGTGCGCGGGCGTTGGATGAGTGAGGGCGATTTTGTTGAGATGCGGCCGCACATCGATGTAAAGAAATCCCCGCAAGATGTGGACGACTCTTCCGACACTTCCGACACCATCGATTTCCTCCTGAAAAACGTGGCAAATAACAATGGGAAAGTTGGAATCTGGGGCATCTCCTATCCCGGTTTCTACACGTCTGCTTCCATCATCGACTCGCACCCTGCGCTTGTTGCGGCCAGTCCGCAGGCGCCCATGACCAACCTCTTCCTGGGCGATGACACGTATCACGGCGGGGCGTTCATGCTTTCGGCGAACTTCGGCTTCTATGTCTCCTTCCATCCGCAAACAGAGCCCGCAAACTCCCAAGCCCGCAGTCCCTTTCAACTTTGGCACTCCAGACAGTTACAAGTTCTATTTGGGTGCCGGTAACATCGCCAACCTCGATAAGATCTACTTGAAAGGTTCTAACTGGCTCTTCAACGACCAATTCAAGCACGACACTTACGACGCATATTGGCAAGCACGCGACCTATCCCAGCACATGAAAAATGTGCGCTGCGCGGTCCTCGTGGTGGGAGGATGGTATGACGCCGAAGACCTGATGGGCCCCTACCGCACCTTCTACGCGATCAACAAGTTCAATCCGGAAACGCCTGCGACTCTTGTGGAAGGACCGTGGGTGCATGGCGGTTGGGCACGCGGCGATGGCGAGCACCTGGGCGATGTACAGTTTGACGCCAAGACGGGTGAATACTTCCGCACTAACATCCAGTTTCCCTTTTTTGAACATTATCTGAAGGGCCACGGTGTAACTCCACCAAAAGCCGTCGTCTTCGAAACCGGGACCAATGTCTGGCGCACCTTCGACACCTGGCCACCCAAAACGGTCACATCAAAGACACTTTATTTCCATGCCAACGGGAAGCTGAGTTTTGACCCGCCAACCGATGCCAAAGGTGCGGACGAGTATGTAAGCGATCCAAATCATCCCGTGCCATTTGTGGGCTACACAACAGACACCGTGCCGCAGCGGTACATGGTGGACGACCAGCGCTTCGCCAGCTACCGGACCGACGTGCTGGTCTACGAGACCGATCCACTCCAGGAAGACCTGACCATCGCAGGCCCCATTTCGCCCAAACTGAAGGTAGCGAGTTCCGGCACGGATTCCGATTTCGATGTAAAGCTGATCGACGTCTATCCAGAGGATTATCCCGACGCTGACGACACTCCGCACGGCAACAAGCGGATCACGGATGCACCGCCGCTGCACATGGGCGGCTATGAGCAGTTACTTCGCGGCGAGCCGTTCCGCGCCAAGTTCCGTAACAGTTGGGAAAAACCGGAACCGCTTGTTCCCGGCATGAAGACCGCGATTAATTTCGAGATGCCCGACCTTTTTCACACGTTTCGCCGCGGCCATCGCATCATGGTCCAGGTGCAAAGTTCATGGTTCCCGCTCACCGATCGCAATCCGCAAGTCTTCGCCGACATACCATCCGCGACTCCTGAGCAGTTCCAGAAAGCAACCGAGCAGGTTTTTCGCGAGAAGGATGCAGCCTCGGGCGTTGAACTGCAGGTACTGCAGTGACACAATTATTCCGCAGCAACCAGAGGGCGTGCCTCGCTCATAGCCGGCAACACGAAGATCATCAGGAGCATTGCTGCTGGGATAATGAGGATCCCTACGCGCAGACTTCCCGAATGGGTGGATATCCAACCCGCAAGCCATGGCAATACCGAACCGCCGAATCCTGCTGTAGCTAGCACCCAGCGCGAATCGGAGGTATGGCGAGCGCGTGCAAAGAAGCCCGCAATCACCAGAGGGAAAATAGGTGCAAGGGCCGCCCCGAGTAGGAACATTGCCGCATTGCGTCCGGCGATCGAAGGAAGAGCGGCCAGAAGCACTGCCGCCAGTAGCGCCACTGTTACAGCGACGCGAAAGACGCGTATTGGGTCGGTACGCAGCAATACAAGAGACGACAACCCTCGCGACGACAGAAACCCAACCCAGTAGAATGATGACGAAGCAGCGGCCAACACAACACCATCGCGGGCCATGCGAAGAGCATAGGTTGACAGCCACGCGGCCGCGGTATTCTCCACACCCACCTCAAGAAATGCTGCGATTGCGAACACGATAATGAGCTTCAAATTGGGGAAGGCTTGAGCCCCGGTCGTCGCGCGCGCGATTTCAGGCGCGTCCTGAATCAGGAACCAGCACGCCAGCGCGGCCACAGCGCTCGCCGCGGCCAGCACGATGTATGCGGCACGGTAACTGTGATGGAGCAGGACCTGCGCCGCGAGGAGCGGCGCTGCCAGCGCACCGACGCTCCAACTGAAGTTGAGAAACGTCAGCAGGGGTGCACAACGGCTTCCGAAGTTCCGTCCCGCAAATAGACTGACACCCGACATGGGCACCCCGACACTGATGCCTAGCAAGAGAAACAGTGGCGGCAAGAACGCCAGGTTGGCCACCGCAACTCCAAGGCAGCAAGCGGCCATTGCCAGAAAACCAAGCGCCATGGAGCGCGCATAATTCGTTCGGCAAAAGAAAGCCCCGAGGGAGGTGCCCGCGAAGTAAAACAAAAACAGCAAGCCAGACTGGCTGTCTTTCAAGTGAAAAGTGGAAGCCAATGACGGCAACAGAGGTCCGCCAATTGCATGGAGAACGCCTGTGAGCGCAAAGGCTGGATGCAGCACGGCCAAAGTTTGCCCGTTGGAGTTCCTGTTGTTTGACTGCATCGAAACTTCAGCTCCGCTTCCCGCGGGCGCGCCTTGGATTCGGCGGGCAGGTCGACTCGCGAATAACGAGTTCCGGGTGAATTGGGACCATATCCGGGAAGGTCGCCTGCCCTCGAATTCGCTGCAGCAGAATCCGCGCGGATACCCTGCCCATTTGCGTGAGCGGCTGGCGAATCGTGGTCAGACTGGGGTTGTGGAATGCTGCGCCTTGGATATCGTCAAAGCCCACTACCGAAACATCGGCCGGCACTTGCATGCCATGATCCATGAGGGCGCGAATCGCGCCGATGGCGGCGATATCGTTGTAGCAGACCATCGCTGTGAAATCGGCCCCGCGCTGGATCAGCTCATTGGCGGGCTCATAGCCCAGCTCGGGAGTAGAGACCCGCAGGTGCAGTTGCACGGCAAGCTCTGGCGGAAGTGCCAGCTTCAGTTCTCGCGCAACTGCCATGAGGCATTCCCAGCGATCATCCGCGTCGGAACTGTGGCTTCCGCCGCGCATGAAGGCAATCTTTCGATGTCCCAGCTGATATAGATGCCGCAGTGCGAGTTCTGCGGCTCGCCGCTGATCCAGCACCACGTTGGTGACGCCCTCAATCTTGCGGTGCCCGGCAACGACCACCACAGGCAGGTTCAGGCTTTTCTCCAGGATCGTGTCGATGAGGACGAAGCCTTCGACTGACCGGTCCATCAGCAGACGCGGATACTCTTCGATCAGATCGGGTTTGCGCCGGTGGCTGGCTGTCAGATAGAAATACCCTTCCTCGAGAAGGAGTTCCTCCACCCCCGCGAGCACCTGGGTAGCATAGTTGTCGCTCAGCTCAGGAACCAGCACGCCGACTGGTAAAGGTTTGCCGCTTGCGCAGCGATCGCGCATAAAAGCTGGGTCGATAGTCGAACTTGGCCGCCGCCTGGGTCACGCGGTCGCGCGTTTCCTGAGGAATCGACCGCACCCCAGGCGCATTGTTAAGCACCAGCGAAATTGTCGCCGGCGACAAGGTTCAGATACTCCCCCAGGGTGCGCAGACTGATGGGCTGTCCCGGCTGCGGATCGGATCCTGATTTCGTTCGCTTGACCATGCACTTCATGTTGTAACACCCGCGGCCTTTTATTCGATGTGTTTTGAGGGGCTTTGATGCGTTTCGAACCCTTGCTCTTACCCGAGTTGCAGAAACCTATGCGGAGCATAAGATTCAGGCACCGTATCAACCGCCTTCGAATCGCTTGTAGATCGTGATATCGGCAGAAATACCTCAGACAGATTACTCGGCGAGCCGGTGCACTCCACCCGGAAGAGACGGGGTTCGAGTCGCCCCTGTTCTTGAACGGTAACTCCGCAGCGGATCCGATTGTTTGGGAAGAGCAACACGTGCGATAGACTAACGATATGGAGCCTCGTCCGCCTGCGGAGGGATGGGTGAGCGGTTGATACCGGCGGTCTTGAAAACCGTTGTGCCTGAAAGGGTACCGGGGGTTCGAATCCCTCTCCCTC
>CAWCZX010000006.1:0-384772 GCA_963800145.1 uncultured Acidobacteriaceae bacterium
GAGTTTCCCTTTCGAGAGGCGATTACGGACTCCACCGCCTCCCGCTTCGCCTTCATCCGGATATGGCTGTAATGACGAAGCATCTGACGATCGACGTGCCCGGCGATCTCCATGATGGTTTCGTCGCCGGCGCCACTTTCGGCCAGTTCTGTGATGAGCGTGTGCCGGTTATCGTGCCACCGGCCTTTCACTTTTGCGTTGTTGCGGGTGGTCTTCCAGGCCGTTTTGAATGAGGTAATGTGCCGCGCCGGATCCGAGGGCCTGGGTTTACCCCAGGGGAAGACGTACCACTCGTCGCTGATCTCGCCAAACCGCTTGCAATACCATGCGCGATGGTCGGTGAGCGCCTGGTAGACCTCGGAGTTCATAGGAACGATTCGCCCTTCTCCGGCTTCGCTCTTTGCTCTACCTACCTGGACAGTTTTCGCGACGAGGTTGATCTGGCCCCAGGTGAGCGTCTTGATCTCGGTATCTCGCAGACCTCCGTTGCGGGCGAGCATGAACGCCGGGTACATATGGGGGCTGTGTGAGCTCTTTGCTTTGGCTGCGAGACTCTCCGTTTCTTCGTTGTCGAAGGCTTTGCCGATGCTTTTGTGAACGGCCAGCTTGAGCTGCCTGGTCTTCTTCAGGTGCGCTCGGATCACCTCGCCGGGGTCGCCCAGCATCTTCAGAAGAAACCGGACCTCTTCATTGATCGACTTTGGCGCTGCCTTCTCACGCAGCCGGTCCTCCTGGTAACGAAGAACCGAAATCTCGGTGATGTCGGCGACGATCTTCGTGCCGAGAAGACGGCTGACGTGTCCAAGCGCATACTCGGCAAAAGTGGCCGACCGGTAGCGGAGCCGATAGCCCGTGAGATATTCGTCGATAATCTCCTCAAGAATCCGGACACGGTTCTGCCGAACCTCTTTAAAGTTGTTGTAGCCAGCTTCGAGTGTTTTCCGGTGTTGCCGCTCAGCGTCTTTCGCGACGGTTCGCGATGTCGATTTTGTCGGTTCATCGATTCGCTCGCCGGCGAAGCGAAACCGGTACCACCAATACTTTCCTCTCTGATAAGTTGCCATTCGGGACTCCTGTCCTGTCGGTGAGCGCGCCTGTGTGGGCGCGCGACTGAAGGTTCAGGCGAAGGCAAAATTCGATCAAATTTCAGAGAGTCCCGATGCCACGCGAAGGCGTGGTTCAGGACGTGAGGCTGGAGGTTTGGAGTCGATCTATCGAGGGGAACCACAACTAAGATCGGTTGCTATGGGTTAGCACCGGTTTTGAAAGTGAGTGACGACAAAATTGACTACAATCGGGCCAATTTCGTGTCTTTCTGCTGCTTTCTACTGCTCTAAGTTGTTGATTTTATTGGCTCCTCAGGTAGGACTCGAACCTACAACCCTTCGGTTAACAGCCGAATGCTCTGGCCTTCCTACCTTCTTTTGATGGGCTATCCAGGAGCCAAAGCCATCATTCTAAGGCACAATATCTTCATACGGCACATCCAGTAGGAATCTGGCTGGCTATCAAGCTGGCGTCCCCAACAAGTATGCGATAGCGAAGATTTTCTATCCCCATCAATTGATCGAATCCATGCAGGCTCAGGCTACGAGAGCGCGCCTTTAGCTGTAGCACAACTTCTTTTTTAGGCCATGTTGCCCAGTCAATTGCAGTAGAGAATGCTCTTCCCTGTTCTTCCGCCAAATGCCGACGACGGTCACACTGCCGTTTAAATCTGGCGGAATCCGAGATACGACGCTGCAAATCAATGGCGACATCAACATCACCCAACCTATCCGCACATGACAGCATGCTGCCAAACAAAACGGCGCTCTTAACTTTAAATGCATATTCTTTCGAAGTGTTTACAGCATTCACGCGATCCATGAACTCTCTTAGGACCCGTTCTGCTGTTCCTCTAGAAATTGGCTTCGCAGCGGTTGCATTCGCGAATGCATGACCTCGCGTCGCAACCTGGAAGGCTCCTTTATCCCGAAAGGGCATTGTAGGCTCTATGAGTTCGAGCGCGACCATATCGTTGATAAACTCTGCCGCCTGCCGTGATTTGAGTTGCATAAAGCCCTCAGCAGCAGAGAGCGTGAAAAAACCACGCTCAAACCTCCTGAGAAACCCACGCACCCGCATTGCAGAATGACCCGCGACAACTTCTTCCTTCGTGATTCGCATTCCGTTCACTCTTCGCTCAAGCCATGATTTGATGAAGCCCGTAGTTTCTTCTCGGGGCATACACTATCGCGGTTACAAACCCGGTCAAATTTAGACACCTTCAAATCCCCGACTCTAGCTACGTTCACCCGCCGTTCCAGAGCGACATCCGGAACAATAGTTCTGCAGTATTGAGATTTGGTCAAATTCGTGCGAAGCGCAGGGATATAGAAAGCTGCCAGATTTGACCGAAATTCGAATTCCGCCTAAACAAATCCCAAGAGAGGTGACTACAGGCCTCACATCCGGACAGAGGAATGCAAATCGCACACTGGAGCAGGGGCTGCGAGCCCACTTAACGGAGGAATTGTCATGGCGCCCGAACCGTTCGTATCCGCTCAGGAAGCCGCCAAGTTTATCGGAATTAGCAGACGTTTTCTCATTGAACTAGCCCGTCGCGGGATTATCGGGGCGTATCCGATTGGGACTGGCGAGTTGCGCAAAACATGGGTCTTCCGTCTTTCGGAACTCGCCGCTGCCATCGGTCGGAAAGGCGATGGAGTTCAGCGACGACCGCCGGAAAGTGAGCGAGCGTATCATCCAATCATTAGGCGTTCCCTACTGAAATGAGACGTTATGGCATATCAGAGGGGATCACTCAGACTTGTGTTCCGCAAGAGCGGAGATGTTTGGATGCTTCGGTACAGGCTCAACGGTTCGGACGGTAGCCGCAAAGAAAACACCTTGCCTGTCGGCCTTCTCAGGGATTTTCCGACTGAGAAGGCGGCATGGCGCGAGGTGGACAGGCTTGGGCTGCTCGTTCGAATCAATAGTGAAGAATCTGGTACTCGCATCCGCTTCGACGCCCTTGCGGAATATTATTTGAAGGCCGATTTTGGCGCCGATGCAGTGCGCCCGAAATCGGTGAACACCATCCCGATCGTCGAACATTACGTCCGGGATTACCTCATTGCCCGCTGGGGCAACGAACTCGCTGGCGATATCGGGCCGCTGGAAATTCAGCGTTGGCTGAAGTCGCTTCACGTCGTTAACGGACTGGCCTGGACGACGGTCTCGAAGATCCGCGGCATCATGCACCGGGTCTATAAGGTCGGCATCCTTCATGAGCGCGTCGACAAGAATCCGGTGCAGCATGTCGAGACGCGGTCGCGGTCCCTTTACAAGGCAGTCGTCATCACGCCGCCTCAAACCCTCGCCATCCTCAATAAGCTGACGAACCCGCTGCATTACACACTGGTCTTGACCTGCGCCGCCACGGCGCTTCGCGCATCTGAGATCGTTTCGTTGCGCTGGTCGGACATCCTCTGGAGCGACGGGCAAATCCGCATATCGAAACGATGGGCCAAGGGGCAGGACGGCGAGACCAAGACGGAGGCCTCGAACGGCTATGTGCCGATGCATCCGGTGCTGGCGGAATATCTGAAGGGGTGGCGCGCGCAGAGTCCATATTCGAAAGTCAACGATTTCGTCTTTCCGTCGCTGGTCAAGGACGGCAAGGTGCCTCTCTCGGCGTCGGTTTTCGTTCAGGACCATCTGCGGCCAGCGGCAGTAAGCGCTGGCGTCGTTCTTGCGAAGGGGCAACGCTTCGGTCTTCACAACCTGCGGCACAGCTTAAGTACCTGGCTGGTGAACAAGGGGAAGGTTGATCCGAAGACGGTACAGGGGATGTTGCGGCATAGCGATATCCGCACGACCATGAACCTCTACACGCAGGATGACCGCGACGAAAAGCAGGCAGCACAAGGCGCATTCCTAAGCGCGGTAGGACTTAGAAGTCGTCTAGTGCAGTGAATTGTGGATCGGATTGTGGATTGTCACTTTAGGAGCCATACAAGCTTAAGTGCTTTGCTTTGTATGGCGGGGACGACGGGGCTCGAACCCGCGACCTCTGCCGTGACAGGGCAGCGCTCTAACCAACTGAGCTACGTCCCCCTTTGCAATTTCAACTACCTGCAAAGTGGAAAATCAAGAATACTTTTCGTGCAGGCAACCCACCTGCCATCCACGAAACTGTCACCGTTCCGCCATTCAATTGTAACAAACATTCTTAGCGTAAACGCCTTCGCCAAAATGTCTTTCCTTGTCGAGAAAAGGCCGTCATTGCCTTCTCAGGCACTCCAGGCCGCACGGCTCCGGCGTCCCATCGAACTGAAACCCATATCCTGCGAGATACCCCGCACGCAATGCAGCAGATGGTTGGCAATGGAAGGGAGCTTCTGCGCGGTCACACGGAAGGATGGGCCCGAAACGCTGATCGCAGCCACCGGCATACGCTGCGAATCGAGCAGGGGCACGGCAATGCAGCGCAGGCCTTCCTCCAACTCTTCATCATCCACGGCATATCCGCGCCGCCGGGTCTTTTCGATCTCCGCGCGCAACGCTTCCGGGGTAGAAATGGTGCGGCTGGTGAAACGCTCAAACCGGGTCCTTCGCACGATGTCGTTCATCCGCTCTTCCGGCAGAAAGGCGAGCATCGCCTTCCCCACCGACGTGCAATGTACCGGGTTGCTCGACCCGATACGCGTAATCATCCGGACAGAGTGCGCTGGCTCGATCTTGTCAATGTAGATAACGCGCGCCTGTTCCAGAATGCATAGATGCGCAGTCTCTTCAGTCTCTGAAACCAATCGACGCAAGTGCGGCTGCGCGCGATCGCGCAAATCATACTGCTCAATGGCCCTGTTGCCGAAATCGAACAACCGAAGTCCTAGGCGAAACTTGCCGCCGCTGGTGCGCTCCACCATATGGTGGCGTTCCAGCACCATCAGAAAGCGGTGCGCAGTGCTTTTGTGCAGTTGCAGCGAAGAGGCGACCTGCGCCAATCCAAGGGGCGTCTCACTCTCTCCGAGCAAATCGAGAACAGCAAATGCCCTGTCCAGTGCTTGAACTTTATAGGTGCCTTGGGGAGCGGCGTCTCGCATATTGGTCCTCTGTTTCGCGTGCTGATTACCTCTTGAGTTTCTCAGAATATGGGATGCGGGTCAAGAATCGGAGCAGCCTGCTTGCCTCGAGATTGAGCCTCGTGCGCCCCTTATTGCGTCCCGGGCATATCGAAAATCCGATACCAGCCCACCGATCCCCATTTCGAGTTGCTGAGTTCGCCTTGCGCCAGGGTCATCAGTGTTCGCGCCGTTCTTCGAGGCAATCCGATGCCCTCAAGCCGGAACCACATCTCCTTCACCCGGCGCAAGAAACAGGTTCGCCTCCAACCCGTGCTGGCGAGTGTAGAGATCGTAGTAGCGGCCACCCAGCGCAAACAGCTCGGCGTGGTTGCCACGCTCAACGATCAGTCCGTTCTCTACTACGAGAATCTGGTCGGCTCGGCGAATCGTGGAGAGCCGGTGCGCAATCACGAATGTCGTGCGCCCCTTCATCAACTGGTTCAGTCCCGCCTGAATCATCGCTTCCGATTCGGAGTCCAGGGAACTCGTCGCCTCGTCGAGAATCAGAATGCGCGGCTCGGCCAGCAACGCTCTCGCGATGGACAAGCGCTGCCTCTGCCCTCCAGAGAGCTTTACGCCGCGCTCGCCCACGATGGTGTCGTACGCATCAGGAAAGCGCTCTGCAAACTCGTCCACGCGTGCCGTGCGGCAGGCAAACAGAAACTGTTCCTCCGTCGCGTCGGGTCGCGAAAACATGATGTTCTCGCGAATCGTGCCATCAAAGAGAAACGAGTCCTGCAAAACTACGCCCAATTGCGAGCGGAACGTATGCAGGTCCACCTTCGCAAGGTCCACACCATCCACAAGCACTCGTCCTTTGGTTGGCGTGTGGAAGGCGCACAACAGACTGATGATCGTCGACTTCCCTGATCCCGAGGAGCCCACCAGCGCCGTGACCGTTCCCGGTTCCGCCAAAAAGCTGATGCCATGCAGTACCGGTTTATCGGTCTCGTAGGCAAACTCAACATCTTCAAATTGCACTGTGCCCTGAATCGGCGGCATCGGCACATCTCGCCCGGCGACCTTGTTTTCTTCGAGCTCGGCCATGATCTCACTCGTCCGGTCAAGACCGGCAAATGCTTCGGTCAATTGTGTGCCAATGTTCACAATCTGGAAGACCGGCGCGATCATGAAAGCGAGAAACATGTTGTAACTGAAGTAGTCGCCTACCGTCCAAGTGTGATTCAACACGCTATGACCGCCCAGCCACATCACCAGCGCGGAAACCAATCCCAGCACCGTGGTCGAGGCCGAACCGAGCACGCTGGTCATGGTCAGCGACTTCATTACGTTGGTCAGCAGCCGCTCTACTCCTTCAGCAAAGACGCCATGCTCACGGTCCTCCGCGTGGTAACCCTTGATCACGCGTACCCCGCCCAGCGACTCCGTCAGCCGGCCCGTGACCTCGGCGTTGATCTTGGCCCTCTCGCGGAATATGGGGCGAATAATCTTGAAGGCGTATTGCAAAACGAACACGAACCCGCCCACCACTGCGAAGACAGTCAACGTCACCGTAACACTGCGGTGCAACAGATAAACAAACGCCAGCGAAGCCGTGAAAAGGCCACCCACAAACTCGACAAGCCCGGTGCCCACAAGGTTGCGCACCCCTTCCACGTCGCTCATGATGCGCGCCACGAGTGTGCCCGTACGATTCTCGTCGTAGTAGGCCACCGAGAGCAGCCCGACATGCCTTTGTACCTGGCGACGCATCTCGGCAATCAGCCTCTGGCCGGCCTTTGAGAGCAGTTGCGTCAGTGAAAAAGAAGTGATCGCCTGCACCACCATCGCCGAAAATACCAGCGCAATAATCTTCGGCAACAAATCCGGGCGCGGGTGCAGTGGCGAGAGCACCGTATCCAGCAGCGGCTTCGCCGTATAAGGCAACACCAGCCCCGCCACGCGATTGATCACCATCAGGCCCAGGCCTGCGAATAGCAGACCGAGGCGCGGCGTCACCAGCGCGCGAATCTGCGGCCATAGCTTCTTCAGGTCAGGCTTCCGCTTCGGCAGGTCCGCCTGGCCCGCCCGAGCACTACGCCCTTGCGGCGTGCGCTCAGCGCGCATGCCCATCCCCATCCCTCCGCCGCGCATTGTACTCATCTCTTAAACCTTCCCCGAACTCCGTGCTGCAATGAATGACCGTATACAGAGGATCATGTAGATGAGAAGAAGGCCTGCCATCGTGATCTGCGAAGCCAGTGCAATCGCGTCCGGTGCAACGCCTGCGGACGAAGCATGAATGTAGCTTTGCACGGCTCTCGCACCGGCGCCTAAAAAGCCCAGCAAGCCAATCGTCACGTTGATGTGCATGAAGAGCTTGCGCCGTTTCTCGCTGGGGCTCATCGCCATCCATCCAAAGAGTCCCAGTGCCAGGCCAAACCACGTTGGAATCAGCGCGGTAGGATGCTGACTCCCAGTGCCCAGAAACCCCACTAAACCAAGAGCAATCAAAAGAACCGCAAACACCAGTGTTACCTTTGCCACACGAGACCTCTCTCTGAACACACGGCAAGGATACCAGTAGCTTGGATGAACCTTGTCGCCAGTCGATGCATAATCTGGCCGTATATCGTTGGCCTACCGCTGAATGCGGGCCGAACCGCCCTTCGCGAACGCCCGCACTTGGTCGAGCGTGGCCATGGTTGTGTCGCCGGGAAAAGTGGTCAGCAGTGCTCCATGCGCCCACCCCAGCTTCACGGCTTCTTCGGGCGCCTCGCCGGTCAAAAGGCCATAAATAAAGCCCGCTGCGAAACCGTCGCCGCCTCCCACGCGGTCCAGCACGTCGAGCTCAGCGGTAGGCGCGGCATAGGTTTTGCCGTCGATCCAGGCCACCGCGCTCCAGCTATGCCGATTCGTTGAGTGCACTTCCCGCAGCGTCGTCGCAACGACCTTTACATTGGGATGTTTCTTGGTGACCTCGTCGATCATCCCGAAGAAGACACTGGGGTCGAGCTTCGACTTGGCTGCGACCTCCGGCCCCGGAATGCCGAGCCCCTTCTGCAAATCTTCTTCGTTGCCAACCAGCACATCCACGTTCTCAACAATCTTGCCGATCGTCTCCACCGCATGCTCATCGCCGCCATGGATCTTCCACAGCTTCTCGCGAAAATTCAGATCGAATGAGGTCACAGCACCGGCGGCCTTTGCGGCCTTCATCATCTCCGCAGCCACCTCTGCCGTGGAGCGGGAAAGCGCTGCAAAAATTCCGCCGCTATGCACCCAACGCACGCCTCCTGCAAAAATCGCTTTCCAATCGAAATCCCCAGGGTTCAGTTGCGCCGCCGCTTCGTTCGCCCGATTGTAGAAAACTACAGGCGCACGCACCCCAAAGCCGCGGTCGCTGTAAACAGTCGCCATGTTGGGCCCGGTCACGCCGTTGTGCTTGAAGTGCTTGTAAATCGGCTTCACGCCCATGGCCCGCACTCGCTCGGCAATCAGGTCGCCGATCGGATAGTCGGCCATGGCGCTCACAATCCCGCTCCTCAGGCCAAAACAATCCGACAAATTCGCAGCCACGTTGTACTCGCCGCCGCTGACATGAATCTTGCACTCCGCCGCCTTGCGAAAAGGTATGATGCCGGGGTCGAGGCGATACACCAGCGCTCCTAAAGAGAGAAAGTCCAGTTCTCCATCCGCGCGAATATTCAATCCGTAGTTCATCGGTCACTCTTTCCGTCAAAAGGGATGAGATCTCTCGTCCTGTTGCCCTTCAGGCGCCTGCGGCCACCTGTTTCACGTCCGCCATCACCTGTTCCGGCGTCCATTCATTCCCGGGATAGAAATGCACCACCTTGCCATCCGCGCCAATCAGCGTGGTCGAAAGCGTGTGCGTAATCGTGTCATCCTCACCCGCCGTAATGCCCACATCAAAGTACTTTGCCATCTCCGTCAGCACCGTCTTCTGCGGTACAGCAAAATCCCAATGCGCAAAGGCGTTCTTCGCGTCGCTCCCAATGTACTCCGCGCCATAGGCTCGCAGCCTTTCTGGAGTATCGTGTTCCGGGTCGAAGCTGACGCAGAGCAGATGAGTCTTCGCGTACAACCCGGGGTTCGCCGCCAGTTGCTTCTCGATGACTGCAAAATTGTGCGTCACCAGCGGGCAAAAATTGGGCAGCGGGCAGCGCGTATAGATGAAAGTGATCAGCAGTTGCTTGCCCCGAAACTGGCGCAGATGAATCATGCGCCCGTCTTCATTTCGCAGTGCGAAATCCGGAACCTCATCGCCCGGCGCGGGCACATGATAAATGACCGCTGGTTTGTAATCGGGCTTTCCCTGCGCCACCACGACAATATGATCCAGCAACACTGTCTGCTCGGCGCTCTTCGACACCAGCACATCCGCGGTAATCACGTCGCCCGGATGCAGTTCGCTGACAATACTCGCATCCTTGAGCTGGTAGGGCATCGTCATCGCGTCCATAAATCCAGGAATGGCCTCATGATCCAATACCACGATGCCGTGACTGGCATCGGTTGAGATCACCTTGCCGCGCAGGTGGTACACCTTCACGTTCGGGTCTCCCGACGTCTGTGCGGAATCGTTCCGGCCTGAATGACATCCGGTCAGCGCAACAACAAAAAACAATGAGGAAACAAGGAATCGGCGAATCACACCCCAGTTTACAACCGGCTGCCGGCCTCCCTTTTTCCGCTGGCAGGTCCGGTTTGAACACTACTGGCTTCAGCTTGAACTGTTCGGATTCTTGGTAGTCCGCAACCGGCGCTTTGCAATCTTCCCTATGAACTTGGGTGGCTGTAGAAGACCTCGATTTTGAGACCTGGAAAATCACAAATCTTCCTGGTCGCGGTATCAGAAGGGGTACAGCCCGTGTGGCTGCCTTCTCACTTGCTATGCCGCAAAGCGGCGTTAACTCGCTGGTTCTGAATGTTTCCGGCCGAGCCGTCCCGTTTTCCTCAATGGCGTTCCCCGTCCGGGCGGCGTATAACGCAGAAATGAGGGCTCTGCCGGGAGCTGAGATTGATTGTTGGCTTCACGACGGGGGCCTTGTCATTACCGCCAGCGACCGTGCCGCGCGCGCGCTTCGCTTGGCGTTCCACCAGCGCCGCCGCGCCGAGGGGCTTTCGGCATGGCCCGCTCCTGCAATCCTCGACTGGACAAGCTTCGTCCGCTCCGCATGGGAAGAACGCGCCGTCGATGGCCGCATGCTGCTGAACTCGACACAGGAGCAGTCCCTCTGGGCTGATATCGTTGGCAATGAAAGGCATCTTGCCGCCATACTGGAAGGTCCTCGTCACCGCCTCGCTGCCATGGCCATGCGCGCGCACGAGTTGCTTTGTTCCTATGCGCCACGTTATCTGCGCGAGACATCGCGCATCGGCTGGGATCAGGATGCAGGTGCATTCAGCGGTTGGCTCTCCGCGTTCGACAAGCTTTGCCGCGACAGCAGTCTCGTCAGCCCAAGCCGTACGCCCCTCGAACTGATTCCGATCTTGCAGGCCGATCCAACCAGCCGCCCATCTCTCCTTGCTGCCGGTTTCGACCGTCTGCTGCCCATTCAGAAAAATCTGTTTGACGCCTGGGGAGCATGGCAGGAGCCCGCTGAGGGGGCACCTGCCATTGAGCCGCACTTCTACAAATCCCCCGACGAGCAGACCGAACTGCACGCCTGCGCCCTTTGGTGCCGGCATCAGCTTGCCGCCGATCCGCACGCCCGCTTGCTCGTCGTGACTCAGGACATCGCCTCCCGTCGAGGTGAAATTGAGCGCGCTTTTCTTCGCTTCGATCCACCCGGCACTCCGCCGCTCTTCGAGTTTTCTCTTGGAATCCCGCTCAGCCAGGTGCCTCTCGTCCACAGCGCTCATCTGTTGTTGCGCTGGCTCGACGGCTCGCTTCAGGAGAAGGAAGTGGACTGGCTGCTCTCAACAGGATTCTCAACTGTCAGCCCACAAGAATCTGCCGCCCTGCAAGCGCACATGCGCGCGTTACGTAGGCACTCCCTCGAACGGCCCGAATGGACACTGCAGGCTTTTGTCGACCAGCGTCAAAATTCCAATGCTCTTCCCGGCGCCTGGACTCAGCGCATCTCCATGGCTCGCCGCCATCTCAAGAATTCCGGTGGCACTCGCCAGAGCCCCCTCGACTGGGCCGCTCTCATTCCCCCGCTCCTCGACCAGGTTGCCCTGCCAGGCGAACGGCGCCTCTCCAGCGACGAGTTTCAAGCCCTGCGCCGCTGGCAGCAGGCCATCGACACCTGTGGCTCGCTCGGCTTCGACGGTCGTCGCATCTCCTGGATGGATTTCCTTGCTTCCCTTGACCGCACCCTCGAAGAGACTCTTTTCGCTCCCGAATCCACCAATGCGCCCATTCAAATTGCCGGACCCGCCGAGTCGGCCGGGCTCACCGCCGACGCCATCTGGTTCCTCGGCGCAGACGAGGACACTTGGCCTCCTGCCGGGAGCGCGCATCCCTTACTGCCAATTCAAATCCAGCGCGAATCGGCCATGCCCCACGCCTCGCCGCGTCACGACTGGGAACTTGCACAAGCCATCACATCGCGCCTTCTGACTGCCGCCCCCCTGATCCATTTCAGTTGCGCGGGCCAGAAGAAGGACGGTGAAACGCGCCCTTCCCGCCTCATCTCCCAACTTGCCGGGACGCCGCAGCCGCTGCCCTCTGATTTGATCCCGTCTATCCTTCAAGCGCCCATCACAGTACGCGTTGAAGACGAAAGCCGCGTTCCCTTCTCGCCCGGAGCTATTCATAGCGGAGCAAGCGTACTCACCGCGCAGTCGCAATGCCCGTTCAAGGCATTTGCTACCGCGCGCCTCGCCGCTCAGGGATGGCGACCGGCAGAGGCCGGGCTGACCGCTGCTCAACGCGGTCAGTTGCTCCACGCCGTCCTTCACGCGATTTGGGATGGGCCGCCGAAAGGCTTCCGCTCTCTCAATGACCTGCGAAACCTCACCGACCTGGCCGCCTTCGTCGATGGTCACGTACAGACCGTTCTGCGCGACAAAATGCCTGCCGGTGCCCGCGACCGCATGCCGCAGCGCTATTTGGAACTGGAAGGACTGCGCCTCACCCGCCTCGTCACGGAATGGCTTCAATATGAAGCTGCGCGGTTCCCCTTCACCGTCGCAGAAACCGAAGCCGACCGCACCATCAGCCTTGCCGGCCTCACCTTTAAGGTTCGTCTTGACCGCATCGACCGCCTCAACGACGGCTCCTTGCTGGTCATCGATTACAAGAGCGGCCACGTTTCATCAAAGTCGTGGCAGCTTCCCCGCCCCGACGACGTGCAACTGCCTCTCTACGCCGGCTTCGCCCTTGACCGCGATCAGGTTCTGGGCGGTCTCGTCTTCGCCAAAATCCGCCCCGGCGATCAGGAGTTCGCGGGACACGTTGGCAATGCTGGCGCCACTCTCTTCGCCGGGCTCAACGGCAACAGCTCTCTCATCAAGGCCGCGCTCACCGCAGAGCAGCTTATCGATTGGAAAGAATGCATCGAGCAGCTCGCCACGGATTTTCTCGCCGGTCGCGCCGACGTAAACCCGCGCGACAATCCCCGGCCCTGTGATCGCTGTGATCTGCAAGCGCTTTGCCGCATTCTGGAGAGGCAAGACGTCCTCCAGGCCCAAAACGAGTGCGACGAGTGCGAGGAGCTTGCCGATGAGTAATTCCACAGCCATCCGGCCCGCCCCTCCCGATCAGGCGCAACGTGAACGCGCCCTCGATCCGTCCCGCTCTATCCTCGTGCAGGCCCCTGCTGGCTCAGGAAAAACCGACCTGCTTACACGCCGCTTTTTACGTTTGCTCGCCGAGGTCGATGAGCCCGGCCAGATTGTCGCCATTACCTTCACCAATGCGGCTGCCGCCGAGATGCGCCACCGCATTCTTTCAGAATTAGAAAGAGCCGCCGCCCAGTCACCCGATCCTTTAGCCGACGAGTTCTCCATGCAGACTCTGGCCCGCCGCGCTCTCCAACACTCCCAGGCACTTGGCTGGCAGCTCCTCGATCTGCCCACGCAGCTCCGCATCTCGACCATCGATTCTTTCTGCCGCGATCTCGCTCTGCAACAGCCATTGCTCACCCAACTCGGCGGAGAGTTGGGCATCCATAATCAACCAACGGAGCTCTATCGCCGTGCTGCCCGCCGCACTCTCGAAAGCATTGGCGGAGACGACCCCGCACTCACCGCTGCCATTGAGACCTTGCTCCTGTGGCGCGATAACGGCTGGCAGGAGATGGAAAACCTGCTCGTGGAAATGCTCGGTCACCGCGACCAATGGATGCACGAGTTTGTTCTCGAGCGCGAACCTGACTGGGCTGCCTTGCGCGAGCGCCTTGAGCGGCCCTTTGCCAACGCTGTGCGCGAGTCTGTCACCCATCTCGACGCGCTGCTCGGGCAAGTCCCTGGGGCGCAAAATGAAGCGCATCTTCTCTCGCGCTATGCTTGCGAGCAGAGCGGCGGCACGCTTCAACGGAGTCTTGCCGAGCTAGCCGATTTTCCCGCCGGCCCATTCACCAATCATGAAGAGCTTGAAGAAGGCCGCCGCGCCTTTCTTTGTGTAGCAGACTTGCTGCTCGTCAAAGATGGCTCGTTCCGCCAGCGGGTCAACAAGAGCCAGGGATTTCCGGCTGATCGCAAAGTTGAAAAGCTGCGCCATGCGAGTCTGATTCAAGCCCTCCATCACGTTGATGGCCTCGAAGATGCACTCGCAGCAGTCCGCGATCTTCCCCCGGCCCGCTACACCGAAGAAGATTGGCGGATCGTGCAGTCCTGCTTCACTCTACTGCGCCACGCGGCAGGCGAACTGCGCGCCGTCTTTGCCGAAACAGGCGCCGTCGACTTCATTGAGGTAGCTCAGATCGCCCTGCATGTTCTCGAAGGCGATGGAGGCATTCCCAGCGAAGCGACGCTGGCGGTTGCCGACGGTATCCGCCACTTGCTCGTCGACGAATTTCAAGACACCAGCCGCCGCCAGCATCAGCTCCTCTCACGCCTCATCGCTGCATGGCCCGAGCGGGTCGGCCGCACCTGCTTCGTCGTCGGCGATCCGATGCAGTCCATCTATTCTTTTCGTGACGCCGACGCCGAACTCTTTCCCCGCGTCAAAAGAATTGGGCTGGAAATTCCAGACAACAACGATCCTTTGATCTTCGACTTCGCGCCGCTCGCAGCCAACTTCCGCACCACGCCCGCGCTCGTCCGCCAATTCAATGAAGTGTTCGATGAAGTTCTGTCGCCAAACGATTCCAGCACCATGAGTTTTGCCCATTCAGTTCCCGCACGCGAAAACCCGCAAGTTCCTCGTCCCCACTTCGGTCTGCACCTGGAATTCGCTCCCCAAACCCGGCCCGGCACTGCCGCGGATCCTCAACACGTGATCGAAACGGAAGCGGCTCATTCCGCCCAGATCCGGCAGATTGTTGCCCTCATTGGTGGCAAGCAGGACCAGATCAACGAAGCCCGACTCGCCCGCTCTCGAGGCGAAGACCGCAAGTACCGCATCGCCGTCCTGGGCCGCGCTCGCACAGCCCTCGAGCCCATCGCAGCCGCACTGCGCGATGCGCAGATTCCATTCCGCGCGGTCGAACTCGAGCAGCTAAGAGACCGCCCCGAGGTTCTCGATGCGCTGGCGCTGGGTCGCGCACTGCTCAATCCTCAAGACCGCGTCGCCTGGCTGGGCGTACTGCGCGCGCCATGGTGCGCACTTGCGCTCGACGACCTCCACAAGCTTGTCAGCGCCGACGATGATAGCCTTCTCATCCGCCCCGTTCCAAAGTTGCTCGCAGAGCGGCTTGATCTCTTGAGCGAGGATGGTCGGCGCGCCGCTACCCGTGTCTTGAATGCCATCGAGTTCGTGCCTGCTTTGCGCGCAGCGTTGCCCACGGCGTCGCTTGGTACCTGGCTACAACAGGTCTGGCTCACCCTGGGCGGCGCAAGCTGCGTCGACGCAACTGCGCTCGCCAACCTCGATCTTCTCTGGAGCTGTCTCGACAGTCTGCCTGAGGGTCAGGAGGACTTGCTCAGCCCTGTCCTCGATGTAGCCCTCGAAAAACTGACTGCCCTGCCCGATCCCGCGGCAAGCAGTGAGTGCGGCGTACAGTTGATGACCATCCATAAGTCCAAGGGCCTCGAATTCGAGCTCGTCATCGTCCCCGAACTGCAAGCCACCGGCGGCCGCAGCACGGGCCAACTGCTCTCATGGCTCGAACGCGGTCTCGAGCAGCCTGACAATTCCGGTGACATCACCGAATTCCTTGTGGCGCCGCTGCAATCCAAAGGCGAAGAACGAAGCAAGGTCAGAGTCTGGGTCGACCGCGTTCGGCGCGATCGCGAATCCGAAGAGATGCGCCGCATTCTCTACGTCGCCGCCACCCGCGCCCGTGAAGAACTTCATCTCTTCGCGCGCCCCGCTTTCAAAGACGAAAACGGAAGCCTCAGCCTTGTAGAGCCGAAAAACAGTCTCCTCGCAACCGCATGGCCGGCGTTTGAAGACGAAGTCAACGCGCGCTTTGAAGAATGGAAATCATCCCGCACCGCCCCGAAGCCTGCCGAGGATCAGCTCATCACCACCATTGCGGCCTCGGGCGAAAGCAATTTGCTCGTCATGCCTTCCCCAGCCAAGCCCGCGATTCTGCGCCGTCTTCCGACGAACTTTGAGCTCCCCGTTGCTATCGGCATAGGCGCCTCCACGGGCAGCCGCCTTGTCGGCCTGGGCGACTTAGATCCCTACACCCGCCACGAGGGCGGCATTCTCTCGCGCGCCCTGGGCAATGCGGTACACAGGCTCCTTGAAGAACTCGCACGCCTCCGCACCACGCACGACTGGCCCACCGCCCGCACTGCTATTGCCCGGCTGCAACCCACCGTCGCCGCCCAGGTTCGCGCCGCGGGAGTGCCTCCAACTCAAGCAGGGTCCATAGCCGCCAGGGCCCTCGACTTTGCGCTCAAAGCCTCAGAAGATCCGCTCGCTCAGTGGATTTTGTCGCCGCATGCGGATGCCGCAAGCGAGGCATCATGGGCCGGCGTCGTCGCAGGCGGCGTGCGCACCGTTCGCGTCGATCGCATCTTTCGCGCAGGATTCGATCCGCTTTCCGAAGGCAACGATGCCTGGTGGATCGTCGACTACAAAACCACTCAGGCGGATCCTCTTTTTGCTTCCGCATCCTTGCCCGAGTTCCGAAAGCTGTTCGCTCCCCAGCTTGAATCCTATGCCGAGGTGGTTCGCAATCTCTACGGCAACGACACACCCACCCGTGCCGCCCTCTACTACCCGCGCATGCTCCTGCTGGATTGGTGGGAAGTCTAGGTCTCTGACCGCTTGTTGTTGCACTAACTAGGGGTGCCCCAGGTTCCGAGTTTGGGACCTGGGAAAGTATGAACTCAAAGCACGAAATCACGCGGTCAGAGATCTAGCTGTCTGAACTCCTCACGCCCAACCCAATCGACCGCATCAGTTCAAGAGCGTTGCTCGTCTTCACCACTCCCGGCTTCACCTTGTAGTCGAAGATCAACTTGCCATCTTCAAACCGATCTTCAAAATGAAAATTAGCCGCCCCTTCTCCCATCGTTTCGGGAATCTTGGTCAACGCGAGATCATGCGTGCTCACAATCCCGATTGCTCCTCGTTCCGTCAGACTCCGCACTACAAACTGCGTCCCCACCAGCCGATCGTGCGAGTTCGTTCCCGAAAGCAACTCATCCAGCAGAAATAGAACCGGAACCGCCCCGCTCGTCAGATCAAATACCTGTTTGACTCTGTGGATCTCCGCGTAAAATCTCGACACGCCTCCTGAAAGCGAATCCAGAATGCAAATCGATGCAGCCACCTGGAGCGGCGAAAGTCTCAGTCTCCTGGCCCGCACCGGAGCCCCGCATTGCGCCAGCACCGCATTTACACCTATGCTCCGAATGAACGTGCTCTTCCCCGCCATATTCGGCCCGCTCAGAATCATGAGCTGCAGCCCATCGCCCAGCTTCACATCGTTCCGCACCGCTTTAGACGTGGGCAACAGCGGATGCGCAAGTCCCACCGCATCAAACAACGGAGCAATTCCCGCCGCCGCATGCGCAGCGAATTCCGGAAACACATCCTCCCCGTGTTCATACGCGTATCCTGCAAGCGCGGTGAGCGCTTCAATCTCTCCCACCGTTTCGAGCCAGCCGCGTATCTGCGGGCCAAACTCCTGCTGCCACCGTTCGGCCGCAAACACCAGTTGGGCGCTCCAGAAGATCAGCACATCCAGCAATCGACCAAACGGATTACGCCGCGACTTGAGGTACTCCACAATCCCGGCAAGTTTCCGAATTGCCAACGAAGGCAACGTTCCATCTAACTTCAGCGCAGCCTGCAACGCCATCAACTTCGGAGATCCAAAGTGTTCGTGCTCTGCCAGCGCAAGAACTCCAGCCAGCAATTCCAGATCCTCTGTTGCCTGCTCCAGCCCATCCGACGCTCTGTCCAGGCGCTCATAAATCCGGTGCGCCCAGGCCAGATTCAAAATCGTCATCGCTGCAGCAACAGCGCCCAGATCCCAGATGCCCCAGCACACCAGGCTCAGAATCCATAACAGCGGCAATGTCGAAGTCACGATGCGCGTTGAGCGCGCCGTGAAAATCGGCCCGCGCTCTCCCCACACCGAAAGCGCCTCCGGGTGAACACCAAGGCGCACCGTCTCGCCAAGCGAAAACAGTCTCTCCCGAAACTTCACGCGTTCTTTCAAATCGAGAAGGGCGCTCTGCCGTGCAACAACTTCATCGACACTTGCCGCGACCAGCAGCCACGCCGCCAGCGTCTCTTCGCCTGCACGTGTGCGTGCCGTGCAGAGCAACTCGAAAAGCGAAGCCTTGCCGAACAAATCGAGATCGCGCGCATAAGGATGTATGGGATCAAGAAAACGCTCCCCGGTTTCACCCGTCCCTGCCCACCGATCCTGGATTCGTTCTAATCCTCGTTCATAAAACTGGATGGCCCGCCCGCGAAGCCCAATCGACTTCAGCACTCGCTCATGCAGAACAGCCATAAAGATGAAAAGCGCAACTGGAATTAGCAAAAACTCAAGCACGACCACCCGATGAATGAACGAGGCCGCGCACAAAACCGTCGCGAGACCAAGAGCCACCTTGGCATACCCCAACAAGCGCTCACGTTTCTCTTCAGCGGCATGTGCCAGATGCAACTCGTTCAGCCGCGCGGAATATGCTTCCTCCGGACGGACCTCGCCGAGTTTTGCCTCATTCGCATCCATTCCGCGAACAATCATCTCCGCTCAAGACTACCGCAGTGATCGGATTGGATTTGGAATCAGCAGTAGGTCAGTTTGAAGGTGGACGTCAAATGAAGGGTGCGAGTTCGTTCAACCGACTCAAGCCGGTGAAAAT
Source organism: uncultured Acidobacteriaceae bacterium (assembly GCA_963800145.1). GTDB lineage: Bacteria > Acidobacteriota > Terriglobia > Terriglobales > Acidobacteriaceae > Telmatobacter. The sequence goes on from CAWCZX010000006.1 coordinate 18,465, forward strand.
CCTTCTCGCCGGCTGTTCGACGTTCCACTCCACGAGGGAGCATTGAAAATCACCCCGGGACAACGTCCTGGGAAAGCTGCAACCTTACCCGAAAGAGCCCGCAGGGGCGACCGAATTCTCAGCAAGAATTCGCGTCCTCAGCTGACGTTCTTCCCATCCTTTTGCGCAACCAGGCTCTTGTGGTGGCGCACATCGTCCCCCTGCACCCAGAAGATCACGTCTTCCGCGATATTCGTGGCGTGATCGGCCACGCGTTCCAGAGAACGTGAGATCATCAGCGCATTCAGGGCTTGCGGTGCAATGTGGCTCTGCTCCTCCATCACCTTCGTCAAAGCTTTGTAGGCCGCCCGATTCATCGTATCCACGGCGTCGTCCATCGTGAGCACACCCCGCGCAGTCTCAGCATCGGCCTCGATAAACGCCTGCAGGCTCTTCCTCACCATCTCCGTGGCCAGCGTGGCCATGCGCGGAATGTCCACGGGCAAATCCGCCACCGCCATCTGCTCCATGCTGCGCACGCGGTCGCTGATGCTCTTGGCTGCGTCGCCCACGCGCTCCAGGTCGGCGTTGATTTTGATCACGCTCAGGATGAACCGCAAATCAATCGCCATCGGCTGCTCCATCGCCAGCAAATCCAATGCCGATTGGTCGATATCGCGCTCCAGGCGGTTGATGGCATTTTCGCTGCGGCTCACCAGGTCGCAGATCGACAGATCGCGCACACGATACGCCTCAATCGCCCGCTGGATGGCCTGTTCCGCCAGTCCCGCCATCACCAGCAGGTTCTCCTTCAGTTCATCGAGGCTTTGTTGAAAACGTATGCGTGTCATCCGAACCTGCCTGTGATGTAATCCTCAGTGCGCTTGTCGCTGGGGTTGGTGAAGATTTTATGCGTCGAGTCGAACTCCACCATGCGCCCATTCAAGAAGAACCCCGTCTTCTCGGCCACGCGCGCCGCCTGCTGCATGTTGTGCGTCACAATCACGATAGTGTACTGCGATTTGAGCTGAAAAATAAGATCTTCAATTTTCGAAGTAGAAACGGGATCCAGCGCCGAGGCCGGCTCATCCATCAGCAACACCTCTGGGTCAACGGCCAATGCGCGCGCGATGCATAGCCGCTGCTGCTGTCCCCCGGAAAGGCTGGCGCCTGATTTCTTTCTCAGGTCGTCCTTCACTTCGTCCCACAGCGCCGAGTTCTTCAGCGACTTCTCCACAATCTCATCCAGCGAACGCCGATTGCTATACCCGTTGAGCTTCAATCCCGATGCCACATTGTCGTAGATCGACATGGTGGGAAACGGATTTGGCCGCTGAAACACCATACCCACGCGCCGCCGAATCTGCACCGGCTTGGCATCGCTGTAGATGTCCAGGTCGCCGATCCGTACAGTTCCCGTCACCCGCGCGATCGGATTGGTTTCATGCATCCGGTTCAGGCAACGTACAAAGGTGCTCTTGCCGCAGCCCGATGGGCCGATCAACGCCGTGGCGTGATTGGCCGGGATGTTCAGATTGATGTCCTGCAGTGTGTGGTTAGTCCCGTACCACGCATTCAGGTTGGTAACCTCGATGCCGACGCCCACTTGCGCATTTCTCCTTGTTCAGTCCACAGCAGCCGCAACTCTCAAGTTGCGATCTCAACACGAAATCGCAACATCGCGAGACCGTAAAAAGGCTTTCTCAAGAAGAAATGCCTTCTAGGCCCATTGACAAGACCATTACTGTTAACAGGCCCTAACTAGTCCCTTTCAATACGCCGCGACTGGTCACCCAGCGCACCAGCGACACAGCCAGCACAATCAATACGATCAATACCAGCGAACCTGCCCATGCCAGGCGGTGCCAATCGTCGTATGGAGAAAGTGCGTAGACATAGATCTGCAATGGCAGCGCTTCAATCGGATGGTTGAGGCTCGTGCTCATAAACGGATTACCCAGCGCCGTGAAGATCAGCGGCGCCGTCTCACCCGCCACGCGCGCAAACGCCAGCATGCAGCCGGTAATGATGCCGGGCGAGGCTGTCTTCACCGTGATCGAGAGCACCGAACGCCAGTTGGGCACACCCAATCCCAGCGCTGCCTCGCGTACCGCGTGAGGCACCATCAGCAGCATCTCTTCCGTGGTCCTGCACACCGTGGGAATCATCATGATCGCCAGTGCCACCCCAGCCGAAAACGCTGAGAACCCGTGTTGCGGCACCACCACCAGCGAGTACGCTGCAAGCCCCATTACAATCGAAGGAACCCCATTCAGAACATCGGCGGTAAATCGCACCGCGTTGGCCAGTTTGGTTCCCCGCCCAAACTCCGCCAGAAAAATGCCGCCCCCAATTCCAAGCGGTATGCCGATCACGCTGGCCACTGCCAGCAGCACTCCGGAACCAACAATGGCATTCGCCATGCCGCCGCCCGACTCGCCCACCGGCTTCGGAACCTGTGTAAAAAATGCGAGATTCAACGAACTCGCGCCTTTATAAACCAGGTACGCAAAAATGGCCACCAGGGGCGTCACCACGGCGACCGTTGCCAGAATCGACAACATCGTCACCATGCTATCCGCCATTCCCCGCAGTTGGGATCGGAGTTTGAATGCCTCCACGCTCAACAGAATCTCCTCAGCGAACTTGCGCCGGCGTTCCCCGGGTTACAGCCCATACCAATACCTGGGCCAGACCGTTCACGATGATCGTCACAATAAACAACGCAAGACCTATCTCGATCAGCGCGCTGCGATGCATGTCGCTCACCGCCTCGGTGAATTCATTGGCAATCACAGAGGCCATCGTACCGCCGTTCGAGAGCAGCGATTTATGAATCTCCGGCGTATTACCGATCACCATTGTGGCTGCCATGGTCTCGCCCAAGGCTCGCCCCAGCCCCAGGATGATCCCGCCCACGATGCCGATCCGTGCATTGCGCAGCACGCCCACGCGAATCATCTCCCAGCGTGTTGCCCCCAGCGCCAGCACCGCCTCGCGCTGCGAATGAGGTACGGCAGTCATCACTTCGCGCGTAAGAGAGGAGATGATGGGCAAAATCATGATCGCCAGAATCACACCCGCCGAAAAATAGCCCAGTCCCGTTGGGTTGTCGTCAGCGAATAAACCCGTCCAGCCCAGTGCGCCGACCAGCAGCGGATTCACATGCTCTCTAAGCAGCGGTACCAGCACATACATCGCCCACACGCCGTAGACGATGCTGGGAATTGCCGCCAGCAATTCCGTAATAAAGGCCAGCGGTCCGCGCAATCCACGCGGACACATCTCGGTAAGAAAAATTGCCAGGCCAAGTGCCAGCGGCACCGCAATCAACAGCGCCAGGAACGAAGATACCAGCGTGCCGTATATGAAAGGCAACGCGCTGAATTGCTCATTCACCGGGTCCCAGTACATCGGCCCATTCGTCTCGGGATTCTTGAAGACCTGGTAGAAGAAGCGGAAGCCAAACTTGTGCCACGACAAATCCGAACTCACAACCAGCCGCCAGGCAATCAGCGCGACGATCGCAAAAATCGTCAGACCGCACAGCACCATTAACCAGTGAAATGCCCGGTCGGCCAGCGCGGAATTTCCCCGCGCCATCAGAAACTTGCGGACCGCCGAGACTTCAGGCGGCGATGTCCTTGCGGGTGGCTGACCTGGGGAAATTGACGGCTCGAGCTGAGTGTGAGGCTGAGAGATGCGGATCTCTGGCACGTTTGATATCACCAACAGTAGGCTAACCGGCCAACATGAATAGAAGGTTACAAGGCCGCAAAATCAAGCGTATAGAGTGCGAATATCGAGTGAATTCGCCGCGCCCACGGGTTTTAGATGGTGGAAATTCGTCGGCTCGCTGTTCGAACCCATTCCATGCGCTATTTCCTCCAGGAATCCTGAATTAGATAACCAGCCGCAGCCCGTCACAACGCAGGTCCGGATCCGGATTTCCGACCGTGGCCGAAACAATTTCCCCATTGGTTTCAATTTTTTCCGTTAAGCTTGGGAACTGGAAAGTGACCGACCCAACCCATGCGACCAATCTTTGCGATTTTAGCCTTTACACTTGCCTCTCTCACGCTTCACGGCCAAACCTCCATCCAGCCCGACTCAGCCCACCGCGACTGGAAAGCCTCGTGGATTACCCATCCCACAGCGCCGCTGCGCGAGCCCCTGGTTCTGCACTTTCGCCGCTCCCTCGACCTCGCGACGGTCCCGGCCAGCTACCCAGTCCGCGTCAGCGCCGACAACCGCTTCATCCTTTTCGTGAACGGCAGCCGTGTGGGCGATGGCCCGGCGCGCGGTGACCTGCCTCATTGGCGCTATGAACGCTTTGACCTGGCTCCCTTTCTTCATGTAGGACCTAATCTAATTACCGCAACTGTATGGAACTTCGGTATCTATGCTCCGGTGGCACAAATGTCTGACCGCACTGCTTTCCTCCTCGAAAGCGAAAAAACTGGCGACACTTCCATCAGTACACCGGAAGGCTGGACGGTCGAGATAGAGCCGGGCCACACCGCCCTTGACCGCTCCACCGTCACGATCAAGGAATACTTCGCCTCCGGCCCCGGAGAGGAAATTGACGCCTCCCGCTATGACTGGAATTGGAATTCCCCATCCGATGCCGGCTCCTCCTGGGTCCCCGCCGCTTCTCCCATGCGCGACAGCATCTTTCCAGGCACCGGCAAAGCACATTCAGCAGACACCACCGGCGACAACTTCTGGGGCCTGATTCCCGACGAGCTCCCTCACATGGAGTTCGCGCCCACCAGCCCCGGAGAGACCGTCCGCGCCGACAACGACAACCTCAAAACCTTTCCCGCCGCCTCGGTCACCGTCCCGGCCGGCAGCCACGTCCACATTCTGCTCGACCGCAAAACCCTCACCACCGCCTACCCCCAGCTCACCGTCTCCGGCGGCAAAGGCGCGCACATCCGCCTCACTTACTCCGAAGCCCTCTACGACAAGGCCGGCCATAAAGGCGACCGCAACGCCGTCGACGACCGCACCGCCCTCGGCCTCAATGACAGTTTTCTTCCCGACGGCGGCCCCAATCGCACCTTCGAGCCCCTCTGGTGGCGCACCTGGCGTTATCTCGACCTCGAAATCACCACCGCAGATGACCCGCTCACCCTCGACTCCCTCACAGCCAACTTCACCGCCTATCCATTTCAAGAACGCGCCGCGTTCCAGTCCGCCGATCCCGACCTCGCCAAAATATGGGAAATCAGCTGGCGCACTGCCCGCGACGATGCCCATGAAACCTACATGGACACGCCCTACTACGAGCAGCTTCAATACGTCGGCGACACCCGCATCCAGGCGCTCATCTCCTACTCCGTGGCCGACGACGACCGCCTCGGTCTGCAGGCCCTGAATGCATTCAACGACTCGCGCTCGCCCGACGGGCTCACCCGCAGCCGCTATCCCAGTTCCCTGCCGCAAACCATCCCCACTTTTTCGCTCCTCTGGATCGGCATGCTCCACGACTACTGGATGTACCGTCCCGATCCCGAGCCGGTGCGCGCATCCCTCCCCGGCACTCGTGGCGTGCTCGGCTGGTTCGGCACGCACGAGCAGCCCGACGGCCTTCTCGGCACTCTGCCCTGGTGGAGCTTCATTGACTGGGTATCCTCAGGCGAAACACCCACCTACGACTCCCACGGCGAATCCTGCATCACCACCCTCGAATACCTTGGCGCACTCGATGATGCCGCCGATCTTGAGAAAGCTCTCGGCGATCCGCTCTTTGCCACTCGCGATCACACCCGCGCCGCCCACGTCCGCTCCGGTATCCATGACAAGTGCTGGAACGCCTCGCGCGGACTCATCGCTGACAACCCTGACCAGAAAGTCTTCAGCCAGCAAGCCAACATTCTCGCGCGTGCTCTACGATGTCGTCCCCAAAGACCACCAGCAAGCCGTGCTGCAACAGATGCTTGTCCATCGAGCCCGGCACCACCCCCAACGGCATCCTCAGCGCCTCCTATTACTTCCGCTTCTACCTCGCCCGCGCACTCGATCACGCCGGCCTGGCGGATGACTACCTGAAATCCCTCGATCCCTGGCGCAAGCTTCTTCCGCTTCACTTCAGCACCTGGCCTGAGATTCCCGGCGATACCCGCTCCGACTCCCATGCCTGGTCTGCGCATCCCATCTACGATCTGCTGACTCTCGTCGCAGGCATCGAGCCAGCCAGCCCCGGATTCGCCACCGTTCGCATCGCTCCCCACCTCGGGACCCTCGACGCCATCACCGCCAGTTTTCCGCATCCCGAGGGCGCCATCGCCCTTGAGTACCACCGCCAGGGCGCAGCACTCGACGCAAACATCACCCTTCCCGGCAAACTTGCCGGAACCTTCGTTCTTCACGGAAAGGTCTACCCCCTCAAGCCCGGCGCCAACCACATTCACGCCGAATAGTTTCGACATTGTCATCCCGAGCGGCCGAAGCGTAGCGTAGGGAGTCGAAAAGCCTGCCCTGGGCGAAGTCGAAAGGGATCTGCGGTTTTTTTTGGGGCATGGATTGTCTAAAGGAGAACCCCGGAATGTGCCAGAAGTTCGAGATTTCCTGGAATGATCCCTGACCGTCTAACAACCGCGTACCCCTTCAACCGCATCGACTTTCTTTCGTCAGGGGCGGCGCCGTCCGCCTCTAAACACCGGCATCAAGAAAATCGATATACTTGCAGGTAAATCGTTTCCCGCGATCATCAAAAACGTGTTACAACTCCATCATGGCAAATACAAAAAGTTCGACGCCATCCGGCCACGTGAATCTGCGCATGCTCGCCGAGCACCTTGAGCTCTCGCAGACCACGGTCTCCCTCGTCCTCAATAACTCTCCGTCCGCCAAATCCATCCCCCAGGAGACGCGCGATCGCGTCACCGAAGCCGCGCAGCGCCTGAATTACCGTCCCAATTACTTTGCCCGCTCCCTGCGCCAAAGTCGTTCCATGAGCGTTGGCGTTCTGGCGCCCGATTTGAGCGAAGGCTATTTCACCCGTGTCATGAGCGGCGTGGTCGAGGAGTTGACCAGCGCCCATTACTTCTACTTCACCGCTTGCCATGACTGGAAGCACGAACTGATCGAGCAGTATCCGCGCATGCTCGTTGAGCGGGCGGTCGACGGCTTTCTTCTGCTGAATACCCCTGCCGATCAGATCGCCGTCCCGGTTCCGGTCGTGGCGATCTCTGCTCACAGCGTGGTTCAGAACGTGACAAACATCGTTCTCGATCACCACAGCGCCGTCGAAAAGGCCCTTGTTCACCTCTACGAACTCGGCCATCGTCGCATCGCCTTCATGCGTGGTCCCAGAGCCATTCCCGATTCCGAATATCGTTGGGAAAGCATCCAGCAGGTAGGCCGCGAGATGGGCCTTCGCATCGATCCCGCTCACGTCATTCGCATCGACGCGGCGGGCTGGTCAATGAAGGCCGGATATCACCCCATGGCTCCTGAAATCGGCTATAAGCCCATGCAAGCCCTGCTCGAAAAAGCGCGCGATTTCACCGCCATCTTCTGCTTCAACGACATCGCCGCCATCGGCGCCATTCGCGCCCTCAAAGAGGCTGGTCTGTCCGTCCCCGGTGACGTCTCCGTGGTGGGATTCGACGACATTCTCTCGGCCGCCTACTACACCCCCTCGCTCACCACGGTGCGACAGCCGCTGGCCGAGATGGGAAGGCGCGGAGCGCAGGTGCTTCTCGAGCGCATCGGGAGCCGCGAAAATGGCCACCCCGCAGAGATCGTAATGGCCCCTGAACTCGTCGTCCGCGAATCCACCGGTCCTGCGCCAATTGGGTCCACTTCCTAACTCACCTCCGCAACTGCAGAACGATTCGAACGCCTCAAATCAACCTGTGCGCCTGCCGGCCCGCAACCGTGCCGCGCATGGGCCAGCCAAAATGCCGGCCGGTGCGGCGCTCCGCACCCTCTGCCTTCGTGCTTTTCCTGAACTGCGACCCTTCAATGACCTGGCCCGGGAGTAAGTTTCGGCCTTATCGGGAGCTGGAGGGCAGGAAACGCCTGCAAGCTATTGACCATACGTAACATAGGGCTTGGTTACCAGAGGTGTTGCCTATGATTCAAATGGGTGATTGTAAGTTCCATCTTGTGAAGTATTATCAGTGTCCTAGGCTCCCCTGACGTTTATTCTTCGCTGAAGATTCGCTGATGACCGCGCTTGAACGGTTGGGGTGTGGCCGCAAACGATGCACGGGGTGACAACAATGATCGTTCCCAAAAGCGAATATGCGCAGGAGTCGTCCGGCGCGATGCGAACGGGCCAGACCTCGAACTCAGCGGAAATTCGTGGCAAGAAAAAATCCTTGCTCGCGCGGGTGCGAGCCCTCTTTGGTTCAGGCAGCGAGGGAGGGGCGCTCGTGGAATTCGCAGTGACTCTGCCCGTTGTATTGATTTTGATCACAGGAATTTTCACGTTTTCTATCGCGCTATATCAGAAGTTGATGCTGGCTGAGGCTGTGAGCGATGGCGGTCGCGCCCTGGCAGTTGCGCGAGGAGATTCCGACCCGTGCCAGGAAACCGCCTCGAAGATCTACGCGTCCGTCTCGCCTGGGTTAGCTACATCGGGCCTTACGATCACTGTCACGCTCAATGGAACCCCGACGACCATCAGCGGGGGATCGACTGCTGCAGCTTGCGCCGGAACTACGATGTCGGCAGGAGGAACGGCGACGGTCGCAGCCTCCTATACATGCACTCTTGCAGTCTACGGATACACTTTCCCCGGATGTAGTCTTGGAACTCAAGTCACGGAGGTTATCCAGTGAAGAATGGATGCAGATCCTTGTTTCTTCGGGCGTTGAAGGGGCAAAGCGGTCAGGTGCTCCCGTGGATGGCGATGTTGATGGTTGTGTTCATCGGGTTCGCAGGCCTGACACTGGATCTCGGCCACGCCTATGTTTGCTATCGCGAATTGCAGGCTTCAACTGATGCAGCGACTCTTGCGGGTGCCTACGCGATGGCCCAGCCGGGGGCGACCCAGACAACTGTTACCGCGGCAGTGGACGCGTACAGTTCGCAATCCGGCGGCGCCAACGCAAATAGCAACCTGACCGGCGCGACGATTAACTACGTACATTATTCCTGCGTTCCTTTTGTGACGACTACCCTCATGGTTCCCTGCACGGGTGCCTTGGCCGCCAATGCAATTCAGGTTAAGCAGACGGTCACAGTTCCGACCTTGTTTATCAGAATTCTGGGGCCGAGTGCGGTCCAGAACCTCACCATGTCCTCCCTCTCGACCGCTGCAGTGCATGGCGCGATGCCCGCACAATACAACGTGGCCATGGTGGTGGATACCACCGCCTCGATGGGAAGCACCGACAACGACCCTTCCTGCAATGCAACAAGAATCGCCTGTGCGTTGGCAGGCGTTCAGACCATGCTCAACCTCCTGAGCCCCTGCGCTCCGGGGGCGACTGGCACAAGCTGCACGCCATACGATTCGGTAAGCCTGTTCACGTTCCCTCCGGTGACGGCCAGCACGGCCTCCAACGATACCACCTGCCCCACTTCCAACCCCACGATCGTGCCGTATACCACGCCCGCACAGGGAGCAACCTGGTCGGCGCCTACAGGGTCGGCGGGGACCTACCAGATCTCCGGCTATAACAGTGCCTGGAGTTCTACCAACCAGACTGGCGGCTCATTCAACACCAGTGATCCCCTGGTTATCGCGACCGGCGGCGGAGTCGGTACGGGCACGGGCAGAAACTATCATCCATGCTCAGGGATGCAGACGCCGGGCGGCGACGGAACCTATTATGCCGGGGCGATCTATGCGGCGGCTTCCTCACTTGTCGCGCAACAGGCGGCTAATCCCGGCTCGCTCAATGCGCTCATCATCCTCAGTGACGGCGACGCGGATAGCTCAGTGATTTCAAGCACCGGCAATTCGAATGCAGGAAACAACGGTTCTGCTTACGGATCGTCGCAGGATCAGTGCGCCCAAGCCGTGGCTGCGGCGCAGTATGCGCAAGGGTTGCCCAACACCACGGTGTACACGATTGCCTATGGCTCACCGACCACAGGATGTGCGTCGGATGTGTATAACAAAAAGACCAACCCGCAAGGCACAAATATTACACCGTGCCAGGCGATGCAAGAGATGTCGAGCGGATGGTCCACGGGCAACTATGGTGATTTCTTCACTGACAGCACCGCGACCGGAGCCGGGACGTGCAATTCGCCGGTTTATACGACTCTTTCTCTGACCGATATCTTCACCGCTTTGACCTCGGGGCTCCAGAAGGCTCGACTTATCCCTAATAACGATTACTGATAGGGTGTGACGAGCACCGAGGACAAGCAATGCGATCGGCGGGTTAAAAATTGATTCTCCAGGGGCTCAAAAGGCCTCTGGGGAACGCTTCTCGCAATGCATCCTCAACTACAGAACGACTCAAACCACCGGCTCAGATAGACCTGTGCATGCGCTTCGCCGCAATAGTGCCGCGCATGGGGTGCGTCCGCGGCTTCCTTGGTCCACTTGAAAACCGTCAATTGCGTATTGCTGCATTGGATCACGATCCACCGCACCGGGTTTTCACTCTCGGTACCGCAAATCTCACACCGATAGATCGAGTCAATCACCTGAAACCTCCGCCCAAGTTCCCTGATCCCTAACCCTGTCTCTTGTTACTACTCCAGCATCTGCAAATCCAGCGGCTTCTCCAGCAGGCAATCCATCTGGCGAATGCTTTCCAGTGCCCGCTTCATCGCCGAGGACTTGCACGGCTCTACCGTCACGACAAACGGCAGCGCATGTGCCGGGTACCCTGCCTTCTGCACAATGGCGCGAATGTTGATCCGCTCCTTCGCCAGCGCGCCTGTAATCTCTGCCACAATCCCCGGCCGGTCCATCACCAGAAAGCGGATGTAATGCGGAACCTCAAATTCTCCGCCGATCCGCGCCGGAACCGAAGGAATCTCCACCCGCCGCGATCCGTGCGCCAGCGCCAGCAGGTCGCTCACCACCGCCACCGCCGTCGGATGCCCGCCCGCGCCGTGTCCTGAAAACACAACATCCCCGCCATACCGCCCGGTCAGAATCACCATGTTCTCCGTGCCGCGAGACCACGCCATCGGCGACCGCTGATCCACCAGCATGGGGCCCACCGTCGCCGCCACCATGCCGTCGCGTTCCTCGGCCCGCGCCACTTGCCGGATCGTGCAACCCAGATCCCGCGCATAACTGAAGTCCACTGCGGTCACTGCCGTGATCGGCTGCGGCACAATCTCTTCCGGATCCACCACTACCCGCAGCGCCAGCCGCATCAAAATGGCCAGCTTCGCGCGCGCATCAAATCCGCCCACATCCTCGGTTGGATCGGCCTCGGCATAGCCCTTTTCCTGTGCCGTGGCCAGCACCGTCGCATACTCTTCGCCGGCCTCCATCCTGCTCAGGATGAAGTTGCACGTGCCATTCAAAATCCCTTCCATCCGCTCGATCCGGTCGCCCGCCATTCCCTGCTCGAGACCCGGAATCACTGGAATCCCGCCCGCCACAGCAGCGCCATATTTCATATGGCCGCCCTTCGCCGCCGCCAGCCGCTCCAACTCCACGCCGTGATAGGCAATCAATTTCTTGTTCGCCGTCACCACGCTCTTGCCTGCTTCCAGTGCTCGCCGCACCCAGCTTCCCGCCGGATCCAGCCCGCCGGCCAGCTCGACAATCACATCCACGTCCGACGCCAGCACCGCATCCGCGTCCTCGCTCCATATCACCTTCGAGGGCGTCCAATCCACGCGCTTGCGCGCCACTCCGCGGTTGAATACATGTGTCAGTTCCAGCCCCTTCGGCTTCGACTCCACTAGAATCCGTGCCACCGAACTGCCCACCGTCCCAAATCCAAAAAGCGCGATGCGCAGTGGCCGCCGATTGCGCCTGTCCTGCATGGGAATCTCAGTCTTCAATACGGTTGCGTTCTCTTCAGGCACCAGGTGTTCCTCTAATCAGGCGATATATTTGCGCGATACGTCGATGATACCTGAGCGCCGCGTCAATTCTCCGGTTTGCCTTCCCAATCCATTACTCGTGTAATATCGACCCCAGATGCGGCGCGCGCTCTCCATCTTCCTCGTTCTCCTCTTCGGGCTGGGGCCGCTTTCGGCCACTCTCGATATAAGCGACGATGCGCGCCTGCCTCCCTGCTGCCGCCGCCATGGAGCGCACCATTGTGCCATGTCTGACGCCGCGCCGGCACGGGCACTTCAAGTCGCATCCGGCACGCCGACTCTCGCCGCGCCTGCGCATTGCCCGTTCTTTCCCGGCGACGCAATCGCAATCCTGGCGCCGGTTCACGCCCTGGCTTCTTCACCGGCAAGTCTTCCCGTCTTCCTTGCACTGGCCCATGCCGCCGATGAGGATCAAATCGCCGCGCGCCGCAGCCAGTTCCGCACCCACGCCGGCCGTGACCCTCCGCTTCCTCTCCTCGGTTGAAAACGAAAATACGTTGAGAGCCTCGTTCTTCTTGAACGAAGCGTCAGTCCATTTCCCCGACTGAACAGGTATCCAGGTCTGCAGGACAATTCGTCTCTGACCATTCCGGCCTGCCCTCGACGATTCCAGGCAACGTCAAGGCTGCTCCTCGCGTCATGCATAGGACCTAGCCCATTCAGCACCGTTTCCCCGGAGGTTGTCGTCATGCGTCGCTATTCCGTGTTCGCCACCGCCCTGCTTTGGACCGCCTGCATCCCTGCCATGGCCACCGTTTTCGCGACCGTGCATGGCGTGGTCCACGATCCGCAGCACCGCCCCATTCCCGGCGCGCAGATCACTCTTCAGGCCGCCGATTCGGCCTTTGTCCTGCACGCGACAACCGGAGCCAACGGGCAGTTCGAAGTTTCGGAGGCCCCCATTGGCGTTTACCGGCTTCAAGTCACAGCCCCCGGCTTTGCCACAGTCTCCCAGATCATCACTCTGGCCTCGGGCACCCATCCCGTTTTGCACCTGGCGATGCCAATCGCGCAGGCGTTGGAATCCGTCCTTGTGACAGCATCGGGAGAGACAACGTCTACCTCCGTTTCCGTCACCCCCACCACGCTGATCACGCAACAGGAAATCGCCCAGACACCCGGCGCAAGCCGCACCCTCGGCATGGAGATGATCACCGACTACGTCCCCGGCGCCTATATGACCCACGACATGTTGCATATGCGTGGTGGCCACCAGACCAGTTGGCTCATCGACGGCGTTTCTATCCCTAACACCAAAATCGCCTCCAACGTCGGGCCCCAGATCGACCCCAAGGACATTGACCAGTTGGAGACACAGCGTGGCAGTTACACTGCCGATGTTGGCGATCGCACATACGGCGTCTTCAATGTTCTGCCCCGCAATGGATTCGAGTTCAACCGTGACGCGGAACTGTTACTGTCGGCCGGCAATCTCTACACCGGCGAAGCCCAGCTCGCACTCGGAGATCACTCCGCTAAAACCGCCTGGTACGCAAGCCTCACCGGCTCCCGTTCCGACTACGGCCTGGCCACACCCATCGCCGCCATCAATCACGATGCCACCAACTCCCAAAGCGCCTTTCTGTCGGTGATCCGCAACCAGACTCCCAAAGACCAGCTGCGGCTCGATACGCAATATCGCCAGGACTTCTTTCAGATTCCCTTTGACCCCAACCCGGACGACTATGAATCGACCTCCGGCTACTACAGTTCCTTTGGCTTGCGCGACGGCCAAACCGAGCGCGACTCCTTCGCCATACTGAACTGGGTCCACACGCTCTCGCCGAAGTCCCTGTTTGAGGTTGCGCCCTTCTATCACTTCAACCAGGCCGACTACGACTCGACCTCCGCTGACACGCCCGTGGCTACCACATGGCATCAGGCCTCGAATTATGCGGGCGCCCAGGCCGATGTCCGCGCCGATCTCGGCCCCAACAGCTTCTCCGCCGCCCTCTATTCCTTCTATCAATCCGAACACGATCTTTACGGCCTGGTCGTCAACGACCAAAGCTACTCCGCCAACACCGTGCCCAATACAACATCCTCAACCAACGCGGGGTTGGTCGAGTTCAGCTTCTCTGACCACCTCCAGGTCAACCGCTACATCACCCTGCTCGGCGGCATGCGTATCTCCAACTACCACGGCGGCTACACTGAAAACGCCGCCTATCCCCGCATCGGCGCCACCCTTGAAATCCCCCGTCTGCACTGGGTTTTCCGCGGCTTCTATGGCCACTACTTTCAGCCTGCGCCCGTCGAAACCGTTTCCAGCTCATTCCTCGATTACGTCACCAGCCAGCAGGGAGAAAACGCCTTCGTTCCCTTGCCGTCGGAACGCGATGAGGAACACCAGTTTGGTGTCCAGATCCCCTGGAAGGGCTGGGTCCTCGACGTAGACAACTTCAAGAATCGAGTCAACAACTTCCTCGATCACTCCAATGTCGGCGAATCCAACATCTACTTCCCCATCGCTGTTGACGGCGCACTGGTACGCGCCTGGGAGATGACGGTGCGTTCTCCGCGGTTGGCGCACCGCGGGCAGTTCTATCTCGCCTACTCCAACCAGATCGCCGAACAGCGGGGCAACATCATCGGCGGTTTTGCCTGCAGCATTCCCACTGACCCCGCCTGCGACCTTGGCCCCGACTACACCCCCGTCGACCACGATCAGCGCAACACGCTTAACACGGGATTCACCGCGAACCTGCCGCTCAAAACATGGTTCGCAACCAATGTGTATTACGGCTCAGGATTTCACAATGGCCTCGCCGGCGCAGGCGTAGGCCCCTATAACGGAAACTACCTGCCGGTCCATACCACCTTCGACGTTTCTGCAGGACACAGCTTTGGTGAGAACTGGAGTCTCACCGCCAACGTGCTCAACGTGACAAATCACCGCGTGCTCCTCGATAACTCCATTACCATAGGCGGATTTCACTTCAACGACCCCCGCATCGTCTCCGCCGACTTGCGCTACCGCTTCCACTTCTAGCGGAGTGACTTTTCAGATATCCTGTCCTGTTCGAGAAAGATTCTCGCACTTGTCAGGCTTTGCTGGAGGTGGTCGGAAATGAAACTCAGCGCTCGCAATGTCCTTCCCGGAACCGTCGCAAACGTTACGAAGGGAGCGGTCAACGCGGAAGTTAGCCTGACCCTTGGTGGAGGTGAGACCGTCGTCGCGATCATCACCAATTCCAGCGTCGATTCCCTTGGATTAAAGGCTGGGAACTCTGCGTTCGCGATTATCAAGGCATCGGAGGTCATGGTTGGGAAAAACCTCGAAAATGCCAGGCTGAGCGCCCGTAACATCCTGGCCGGCAGTGTATCTGCATTGCAGGATGGGGCCGTGAACAGTGAAGTCGGCATTCGCTTGCCGGGTGGAACCACGCTCATTGCCTCGATAACCAAGGCGAGCGTCAAGGCTCTCGAACTCAAGCAAGGCGATGAAGTGAGCGCGGTTGTGAAGGCATCTCACGTTCTTGTGGGTGTTTAGCCGCCTACTGTGCCTTGGGTGAAGGATTTACCTCGATCACAGAAATCTTATCCAGGTTCCTGACCCAACGAGCCGGGCGCTTTTCTTCCGTTGAGACCATCTTGAACATTCCGTCTTTCCCCAGCTTCTGGTCATCCATGGTGTCCGCCACGATAACGTCTCCAGAGTGAATCGACGGGTCAACTTCAGCCAGCGCATACAGCACGCTGTATTTGTCGGTTCCCTCCGCAATGACGGCAACCATGAAGAGTCTCCCTCTCACTTTCTCTCCCAGCGGTACGCCTGCCTTGTTCAGCAAATCCGACAAAGGAACACCTGAGTACTTCTCGTTGGCCTTGGTGTGAGAATTGAAAACAGACACGGTCTTATGCGGCATTGCGGCGATTGCTTCAGGGGTGAGCGTGATCGATTTGCCATCGAGTCCCACGATCGTCAACTCGGTCGATGGCACTGTCGGTCCGGAATGGTCCATCATCTGGGCCCGGACGACGGGTCCGCCGACGCAGAGAGCGATGATTGCGAGTCTCACGGCTGGCAGCAGAAGAGAACGCATTCTTTTCATGCGCCCATTCTAGCCCGGCGCGTGCTTGTGCGATGAAGAACTCATTGGGCCCCCGCTCAATCCCCAATTCCACGATCCACATTGACCATTCCCCCCGCGTCGCGGATTGCGTATAGTTCCAGCAAGGCTTTCCCATCGCAAGAGGTCAATGAATGGCATTACGTTTGCAGGTCTCACTTACCTGTTTCACGCTTTGCATCTTTGGCGCCTTTTCCGCGGCCCAGTCGGCGCCGTCCCCAAGAACTGCGTTGCCCAAAGCAGACAGCGCCGCGCCCGTCACCCTCGGGGATTCCGTAGTCCCACTCAATGGCCCGTGGAAATTCCATGTTGGCGACTCGCCCATCGATCCACAGACAGGCAACCCACTCTGGGCCGAGCCGGGCTTCGACGACTCCGCATGGGAGAACGTCGACCTCACCCCCAAGAGCGGTTCCTTCGATCCAGTCTCAGGAATCTCCAACTTTGTGCCCGGATGGACCGCTCTCGGACACCCCGGCTACTGGGGTTATGCTTGGTATCGCATCCGCGTGCGCATCAACACTCCACCGGATACCAAACTGGCTCTGGCCGGTCCCGCCGATGTCGACGATGCCTACCAATTCTTCAACAACGGAACCCTCACCGGCGCCTTTGGCGAGTTCGCCGCCAACCCGCCAAAAATCTACTACACGCAACCGATGATGTTTCCGCTTCCACCCTCAGCGGGCGCAAGCGCCGGCCAGTCCACGCGCCTACTCGCATTTCGCTTTTACATGCTCCCCAACACCCTGCTCCAGTTCAATGGTGCCGGCGGGATCCATACTGCACCTCTCCTCGGCGAGGCCGGCGCCGTGACCGCCCAGCATCAGATGCAGCGGAATGAGTTGGAGCGCGCGTATATCGGGTCCTTCATCGAAGCCATTGTCTTTTCCATGCTCGGATTGGTGGCATTCAGTCTCGTCCTCTTTGACCGCTCTGACCGCGTCTATCTTTGGATCGGCGCTCTGCTGCTCCTCATCGGCATCGATCGCACCATGGGCATCATCGGCATCTGGACCCTCTGGGTTCCGGCAAACACCTTGCTGGTGGTGCGTCAGGTCATCTTCAATGCCCTCTTCCTCGCCGGATGGGTGATGGTCTGGCGTGTCTGGTTTCAGTCGCGTCGCCTTACCTGGGTTCCGCGCTTGCTTCCTGTCCTCGTCGTGCTCCTGATCATCTGCAACTGCTTTGGTCAAAATCTGTTTGTCTCCATCATGTCGCCTTCCTCCAGCCACGTGTTTTTTGTCGCGGCCCTACTCCTGCGTCTCTGCGTGGCAGTCCTCTTGGTTTTCACCGTCGTTGAAGGAATCCGCACCCAGGGCCTCGAAGGCTGGATCGTGCTGCCCCCGGTGCTTCTTGCTGGAGTCTCCGAGTTCTACACCGAACTCCAGTTTGCGCACATCCTCGAATTCTGGTTTCCCTTTGGAGTCCAGATCACCACCCGCCAGCTCGCCAGTCTGTTGCTCGTTGCGGTTCTTGCTCTTCTCCTCATGCGCCGTCTTTTGCTCTCGGTCCGCCGCCAGCGCCGCATGGCGCTCGATTTCAAACAGGCACAGGAAGTACAGCAAGTCATCCTGCCGGAAGCGCACACCACCCTTCCCGGCCTTCTCATCGAGAGCGAGTATCACCCCGCGCGCGAAGTCGGCGGAGACTTCTTTCAGATCATTCCTCACCCCGGCGATGGCAGCCTGCTCATCGTTGCCGGCGACGTCACCGGCAAGGGCCTCAAGGCCGGCATGCTGGTCGCGCTCCTTGTCGGAGCCATCCGCACCGTCGCCCAGTTCGATTCCAATCCCCTCGTCATGCTCGACGCGCTCAACCAGCGACTCCTCGGCCGCGGCGACTCCCAGGCCACCTGCCTCGTCCTGCGCATCGCCGCAGACGGCCAGGTCACCCTCGCCAACGCCGGACACATGCCGCCCTACCTTAACGGCGAACAACTGCCCGTCGAGGGTGCGCTGCCCCTCGGCATGATCGAGCGCCCCGATTTCACTTTGACCCGTTTCCGCCTCAAGGAAAACGACAAGCTCGTCCTCCTCTCCGACGGCATCGTTGAAGCCACCGACGCAAACGGCAACCTATTCGGATTTGAACGCGTTCACAAGCTGTTGAACTCGGTAATCACCGCCGCTGAAATCGCCGCCGCTGCCCAATCCTTCGGCCAGGAAGACGACATCAGCGTCATCTCCGTCACCCGCACCGGCGTCCTCGAGCCCGCCACCGCTTAGATCCGGCTTCCCGATCGGATGACTGGGTAAAAAGAAATCCCCGCAGACAGCATTCGTCTGCGGGGAACTTAGATCGTACCACCAGCCACCACCTAGAACCGGAAGGTTGGGCCAAATGCAACGCGCAGATTGTTGTAGGTCCCATTGTTCAGGTAAATCTCGTCGCCCGCTTCGAGTCGCAAACCAAATGATCCGGCGAATGCCTCGATGCCGCCTCCCGGATAAAGAGCCAGGTGCGTTCCAGGTCCGCCCACGCCCGCAACTGAATTGGCAAAGGTGTTACCCGAAACCACTCCGGAATTGTTGAAGCTGAAATCGATAAAGCCGACCTTCCCGGTCACAAAGGCGCGGAACGGGCCGCCCCTGCCGAATTGCAGCTTCGGACCGAAAAGTCCGGTAATCGGGCGCACGCTGCTCTTCACCGTCGTGCTGGTGACTCCGTTGCTGGTTGTCGTGGTGAAGTTACGCGCGAAGTCGTAACTCATCTCTGCTTCGAGAGTGAGATCAGGATGGACGTTGAATCCCCCCAAAGCATCCACACCTACGAAGTTGGTTGCCGATTTACTTGAACCAAATCGAAGATAGTCGCCATATACTCCCACCTCTCCATGATTCATGCTGTATCGGTCCGATTGATATGTTGGAGCGGTCTGGGTCTGGGCATTCACTAACGATGGCAGGCAAAGGGATACTCCCAAGCCCACGAACATCGCAATACGTTTCATTTTTCACTCCTTTGAGTTATGTGTCTTTAGAGATCAACTGGCTCCTTAAGATCCCGCTGCCGTTCATTCATCGCAGTCGGACATCGAGTGGTTTGGATGCTGTTGTCATGGACGAGGTTGACTGACTGGGCCGCGAGCCGGAAGCTGCATGCACAGCCCCCGGGGGAACAACCCCCATCCGCAAGATCGCATCTTAAAGGAAGCAGCGTGGGTTCGCGGCGCCTATAGATAGATGGTCCGTATGACTTATAAGGTCGACTATCTTAAAAGAAACAGCACCCTTGTCATCTGTAACTCATAATTGTCTTATTCTGGTTCTAACTTATCCCCATCCGAAGATTCCTTACTGCTTCTTCTTCCCCGGGGAACTTAGTTTGACGACTAACAAGACCAGCCCAATCAGCCAGGGCTTTCAGCGTGTGCGTGAGAACCGGCTTTGTGCCGGCTGCCTTCTTGCGGGTTCGTCATGCACCGGTCTTCGGCAGAGTACCCGTAGTTTCCATTTCGAATAAAGATTTTTGCATGTTATTTCTCCATTCGGCGCACACTGAGAACAGAACTGAAATCCCGCCGAATCCAGCATCGGAGAAATCCTGTGAGCCTGCGGCACAACCTTAGAGGCTGCGAAAGAGAATCGCGCTTTGTTAAAAGGGCACGAGTTTCAGTCGTGCCCAAGAAAATGAATGCAAGTTCAACCGCGAATTAGCACAGTTTGCCTTCGCCACGTATTCGCCATAAATGCTCATAAACATAATCATTGTAATGAGATAGAGGCCTCGCAACGTGTTCGCCTTGTCTTCGCCCAAATGAATGAAGGCGACTTGCTAGACACCTTGAGAACAACCGCCGTCCACTGGCACACATTCTGCCCCAGTAAAAACCAGCAAAAAGCCACCAAATGGGCCGAAATCTGATAGTAAAAAGCATCAAAAAGCAGCATTTTCCATCCCCCGAAATCGGCTAACCTGCTCCTGCTGAGAGACATAGCTTCTGCGCAGCCGCTCTCTTAAAGAAAATGGGCTGTGAAACTGTGAAACCGTGCAAAAACGGAAGCCCCACCGAAAGCCGGCGGTTCCGCGCGAAGCCATCGCCTGAACGCCAAATCACATTTGCCGATCCAGACCCCGGTCTGCAAATGTAGTAAGGAAAGGGATAATCCAAAAATCCATGCAAAAGACCTACAACGGGCTTGAATTGCCCTCTGATGGCGCAGCCATCCAGTACAGCAACGGCCAGTACCAAATTCCAGACAATCCCATCATCCCCTTCATTGAAGGCGACGGCACGGGTCGCGACATCTGGAAAGCCTCGCAGCGCGTCTTTGATGCCGCGGTCCAGAAGGCCTACGGCGGCAGGCGCTCCATCAAGTGGTTCGAGATCTATGCTGGCGAAAAGGCCTTCCGCCAGTTCAACACCTGGCTGCCCGACGAGTCCGTCGCCGCCGCACGCGACCTGCGCGTCTCCATCAAAGGGCCGCTCACCACGCCCATTGGCGGAGGCATTCGTTCCCTCAACGTCGCCCTGCGCCAGATTCTCGACCTCTACGCCTGCGTTCGCCCGGTGAAGTATTACCAGGGTGTGCCCAGCCCCGTGAAGCACCCCGAGAAGCTCGACATCGTCATCTTCCGCGAGAACACTGAAGACGTGTACGCAGGCATCGAGTTCAAAGAAGGCTCGGCCGATGCCGCCCGTCTTATCGAGTTCCTCAACGACGACCTGCTCAAAGGCACCAAGAAGAAAGTACGCTCCGACTCCGGTGTAGGCATCAAGCCCATCTCCATCTTCGGTACCAAGCGCCTGGTCCGCTACGCCATTCGCCAGGCCCTCGAAACGGGACGCAAGACCGTCACCCTGGTCCACAAGGGCAACATCCAGAAGTTCACTGAAGGCGCCTTTCGCGAATGGGGCTATGAAGTCGCCATCGAGGAGTTCCGCGCCCAGACCGTCACCGAGCGCGAAAGCTGGATCCTCGGCAACCTCGAAGCCAATCCCAGCCTCACCATCGAGCAAAACGCCGCGCTCATCGAGCCCGGCCTTGAATTCGGCAATCAGAAATTCCGCGACGAGCTCTACGCTGAAATCAAGGGCGTCCTCGATTCCATCGGCAAAACGCACGGCAACGGCGCATGGAAATCGAAGGTGCTCATCAACGATCGCATTGCCGATTCCATCTTTCAGCAGATCATCATCCGCCCTGCTGATTACAGTGTCCTCGCCACTTCAAACCTGAACGGCGACTACATCTCCGACGCAGCCGCAGCGCAAGTCGGAGGCCTCGGCATAGCTCCCGGAGCCAACATCGGTGACGGTTTCGCAGTCTTCGAAGCCACCCATGGCACCGCTCCCAAATACGCCGATAAGGACGTCATCAACCCCGGCTCGGTCATCCTCTCCGGCGTCATGATGCTCGACTTCCTTGGGTGGAAAGAAGCAGCCCGCCTGATCGAGAACTCAATGGAGAAGACCATCCAGCAAAAGTTCGTGACCTACGACTTTGAGCGCCAGCTTGCCGGCGCCACCAAGGTCGGCACCAGCGAATTTGCCACCCGCATCATCGGCAACATGTAACGAGGTTGTCAGAGTTAAGTGTTCAGTTTTTTCGCGCAACAGGAAATGGGTGCCCCATCCATGCGACGTCTTTGTTTTTGTCGCATGGGTGGGATAGCACAAATCTCTACAAGCTTTTAACAGGGCACGGCTTTAGCCGTGCCGCAAAAATCCACTTAAGGCAACGGGGCCTGAGCCCCTGAGGCACGCTTCAAGGAGCTAACGTATGAGGAAGAAAGTCAGCATTGTAGGTGCCGGTAACGTCGGCGCGACCACCGCGCATTGGATCGCCGCCAAGGAACTGGCCGACGTGGTACTCGTCGACGTGGTCGAAGGCATCCCTCAGGGCAAAGCGCTCGATCTGCTCGAAGCCATGCCCATCGAAAAGCGCGACGTGCACGTGATCGGCGCCAACGACTACGCCGCGACCGCCAACTCCGACATCGTCGTCGTCACTGCCGGAATCCCGCGCAAACCGGGCATGAGCCGTGACGACCTGCTCCACACCAATTTCAAAATCATGTCCGACGTGGTCGCGAAAGTCGTCGCCCAGTCACCTGAGTGCATCCTCATCATTGTTTCCAATCCACTCGACGCCATGGCCCAGGCCGCCTATCGCCAGGCCGGCTTCAATCGCGAGCGCGTCATCGGCATGGCCGGCGTTCTTGACTCGGCCCGCTTCCGCACCTTCATTGCCGAAGAACTCAACGTCAGCGTCGAAAACGTCACCGCGTTCGTGCTCGGCGGCCACGGCGACACCATGGTGCCGCTCGCTCGTTATTCCACCGTAGCTGGCATCCCCATCACCGAACTCATTGCTCCTGATCGTCTCGAATCTCTCATCCAGCGCACCCGCGATGGTGGTGCTGAAATCGTTAAGTATCTCAAGACGGGCAGCGCATACTATGCCCCATCGGCCGCCGTCACTGAAATGGTCGAAGCCATCCTCAAGGACAAGAAGAAGATCCTTCCCTGCGCCGTATTCCTGCAAGGCGAGTACGGCATCGACGGCTTCTACATCGGCGTTCCCTGCAAGCTGGGCGCAGCCGGCCTCGAAAAGATCATCGAAATCAAGCTCACTCCGGAAGAGGACGCAGCATTGAAGAAAAGCGCCGCGGCCGTCAAGGAGCTTTGCGACGTGATTGGCGTCTAAGTTGCAATCCACTCCGCATCCGTGAAGCCGTGCGCCTCACAGCTTCACGGATGCACAACCAACAACACAGCCCCTGTGCAGCTCCGCAGCGCCGTTTTTCCTGCCCTCTCCATCAAAAGGACGAGTTTCTCCCCCATCGATGGGCGGGAGACTGGCGACCCCCGCGAAGCCCACACTGGACCCCAGATAATCGCGTCACCCACTGTGAATCCAGCAACATCGCGGATTCACGGAGACGCGCAAGAGGTCGGCGGACGCACAGTGTATGCGCCCGCTCAAGCACTCCTACTTTGTCTTCCTTGCAAGGAGAGCCATGTCCCGAAGAATCGTCTGCGTAGCACTTTGCCTCGCCGTCGCCCTCATCACAGCCCGCGCACAAAGCAACTACGCTGTCGTCCGCGGCTCCGTCTTGGATCCGCAACACCGCCCCATCGTCGGCGCCCGTGTCCGCCTCAAAGCCGACGAAACCGGCGCAGAACGCGAAGTGGTCACGAACGCAACGGGACTCTACCAAATTGCAGGCTTGCAACCGGGCACCTACGCGCTCACAGTCGATAGCCCAGGGTTTCAGCAAACTACGCAGAACATTGATCTCGAGGTCGGCCAGCAAGCTACTCTCGACCTCCAGCTGCGCCTTGGCGCCGAGTCCCAGACTGTCACCGTCAAAGCGTCCGGCGAACTTCTCAAGACCCAGGACGCAAGCGTAGGCGAGGTTGTCGATCAGCGTGCCGTCGAGTCCCTCCCCCTGAACGGCCGCATGCTGATTGACCTTGTGCTCACCGTCCCCGGCGCTCACATCAGCCACGGCGCTGCCACGGGCGACATGAATGCCCTCTATTGGCGTCCCGGTCAGCGATCTGCCGTCAGCATCGGCGGCAGTCGCCCCAATGCGAACTACTTCCTTCTCGACGGCGCCACCAACACGGACCCCACCTTCAGCACGCAGAACTTCAGCGCTTCGCCCGATGCGGTGCAGGAGTTTCAGGTTGAAACCGGCAGTTACTCCGCCGACATGGGCGGCGCCGGTGGCGGCCAGATCAACATCGTCACCCGCTCCGGCTCCAGCCAACTCCACGGCACCGTCTACGAATTCCTGCGCAACGGCGACATGGATGCCCACTCCTTCAACGAGATGGGCAACGGAAATTTCCTGGTGCAGAACAACTTTGGCGCTTCGCTCGGCGGCCCGGTCTGGCATACGGGCAAGACCTTCTTCTTCGTTAACTACGAAGCCCTCCGCCACGTGGAGACAGACGCGATGGTTGACACCGTGCCCACCGCCGCTGAAGTCTCCGGCGACTTCAGCCAGAGCGGCGTCAACATCTACGATCCCACCACCGCGCAGCCCAACCCCAGCTACAATCCCAGCCTCCCCGTCAGCGCATCCAATCCGCAGATCATTCGTCAGCAGTTCTCCTATAACGGCGTGCCCAACGTGATCCCGCCCGGACGGCTCACCCAGGCCGCAACAATCATGCTCTCCCAATACACGCCGCTACCCAACACCATGAATATGGGCAACATGACCATGATGGGCCAGCCCACCGTAATCGGCGCAGGCAACGATGCCAACAATTATCTCGATGAACGCAATGAGCACATGACCGACGACCAGGGAACCGTGCGCGTTGACCACAGCTTCGCCAATGGCGATACAGCCTTCTTCCACTATTCCGCGGGCAGCGAATACGGCTTCATGCCTGAAGGCCTTCCCGGCTTCGGCATGTATCACGACAACTTTTCGCAGCAGGGCATCCTCGCCTGGACTCGAGTCATTCGCGCAAATCTCGTGAACTCGGCTTCGGCGGCCATTTCGCGTCTCGTCATGTCGCACACCACCGAGAGCGCCAACAAGAATGACATCGTCGACCAGCTCGGCATTGTCGGTACCGGTTACGGTGGACCCGCGGCCTGGGGCGCACCTTACTTCACCGTGCAGGGCTACTCGGCCTTTGGCGACAACTACCTCGCCACCCCCATGCATGCCTGGGACACTGTGATCGAAGGGCGCGATTCCCTCAACTGGCAGATCGGTCGCCACAGCGCCAAATTCGGCGGGGCCTATCAGTGGTTCATCTGGCCCATGTGGGGCTTCTTCCAGAATCGCGGCTACTACCAGTACACCAACGGCTATACCACCCAATATGCCCTCAACGACGGCAGCACCGGCTCCGGTATCGCCAGCTTCCTTCTCGGCATGCCTGTCGCTCGCCAGGGCCAGGCCGGCGTTCCACAGATGGACCTCCGCCAGTGGTACGCCGACGGCTTCGCGCAGGATGCATGGCGCATCACCTCGACCACGACCCTCACCTACGGCGTGCGCTATGAGTTCATGAGCCCGCTTACGGACATCCGTTACACCAACAGCAATCTGGATTTGAGCAGCGGTATCCCCAAGGTCTTCATCGGCGGGCAGAACGGTTATCCGCGCGGACTCATGTATCCCAACCACACCAACTTCGCACCGCGCCTCGGCCTCGCACAGAACCTTCCGAAACTTGGCCTCGTGGCTCATCTCGCCTATGGCATCTTCTATACGCCGGTGGATATGAACACCTGGTGCAACCAGCGCCACAACGTGCCCTACGTCTTCCCTGAGACCTCGCAGGCCGATCCCTACACCCCCAGCAATCCTGTGCTCAACCTCAACTTCCCCGCCCAGCCCGTCCTCGGCACAACTGCCGTCAGCTTTACCGCGCTTCAACTGCACGCGCCGCCGCAATACATTCAGCAGTGGAGTGCCTCGCTCGAAAAGCAGCTCGGCGCTCAAACCACCCTCGAGGCCGGCTACCTCGGCGCCGGCGGCTTTCATCTCCAGCGTTCCCACCTCATCAACAACGCCCTTCCCGGCGCGGGCCTTATCCAGCCGCGTCGTCCCTTCCCCAAAATCAGCTTCGTTCCTAACTCTGTCTTCCCCTCAGGCGTCACCGTCGCCAGCACCACTTTCCCCGTCAGCACCATAAACCTGCTCGAGAACTCGTCCCAGAGCTGGTATGATGCAGGCTATGTAAACGCGCGCCGTCGCTACTCGAACGGGCTCAGTTTCCTCGCCAATTACACTTTCGCGAAATCGCTCGAGAACGCTCCGGACTTTCGCTCCCCCATGTTCGAGGCCGCCATTCCGCAAAACGACAACGATTTGAATGCGGAAAAAGGTCCCGCCTGCGACATCCGACACCGCTTCGCTCTCAGCGCGGTCTACACGTCGCGCGCCTTTGGCACCAGCCACTTCGCTCAGTCCCTCACCCGCGATTGGCGCGGGTCCATCGAGTACCAGGCACAAACCGGATTCCCCCTCACCATCTCGGTTTTTGGAGACACCGCCAATGCCGGAACCGTGGTCGGCGAGAATCCCATCCGCGCCAATGTTACCGGTGCAAAGGTATTTGCTTCGGGCACTCGCAATTCGACCACATGGTTCAACCCCGCCGCCTTTGCGGCACCGCCTGCCTATTCCTTCGGCAATGTGGGCCGCAACTCGGTTTATGGTCCCGGCTTGCAGACCATGGATTTGGGAGTCGTGCGTGAAATCGGCTTGGGCGAAAGATCCCGGTTGGAAGCCCGCGCCGAGTTCTTCAACGCCCTCAACCACACCAACCTCGGAACACCTAACAGGTTCGTCAACACGTCAAGCTTTGGCAGCATCACCGAAATCGCCACACCGGGCAGAGAAATCCAACTCAGCGCGCGATTGAGTTTCTAACCTTGTAGTGGAATTGCCGCTCAAACAAAAGGGGACGGAGTTGGAACTCCGTCCCCTTTCTTCTATCGCTTCAAGAACTGCGCAACCGTCGGTCCGATCTCCGCTGCGCACTGCCCCGGAGCCAGGTGGCCACATCCGGGGATCACATCCAACTCCGACTGGGGCACAAGGTTGTGCATCGTCTCGCCCTCGCTCAGTGGCGTGATCTGATCTTGCTTACCCCACACAATCAGCACCGGCATCTTTAACTCCGGCAGCAGCTTGTCGGTCACGTCTCGTCCCGTCAGCATTGAATTCATGGCCTTATTGATGATCCACGCATTGCTCTTCACGCTGCGCAGTATGTCCGCCGCCACAAAGCCCGGAAGATTCGGCGGATTGGGCATCAGCAGCGCGTAGAACTGCCTTAGCTCCTCGGGATTTGCCGGCGTAAACAGCCGCGTATCCCACGCAGGCTTCGCGTACACTCCGGCACTGTCAAAGAGCATCAGACGCCGCACGCGCTCCGGGTGCTCGGCAGCCACAAGCTGCACAATCCATCCGCCCATCGACCAGCCGCCGAGATCAACTTGCTTTAAAGCCAACGCGTCCAGGAAGCCTACAACAATCGCCGCCTCGTCTTGCACTGAGTACGAAAAATTGCGGGGACGCTCGCTATGTCCATATCCCGGCAGATCGGGAAGATAGACGAGGTATCCGGCCTTCACCAGGTATGGCGCAAGGTTCTCCCAGTCTTCCGCCCGACCGCCAAGCCCATGCACCAGCACCACAACCGGTCCCGTCTTCGGCCCCATTGCGTAGTAATGAACCCGGTAGCCGGAAACAGTCGTCGAAAGGCTTTCCGCGCCAGAAAAATACAGTTGCAGTTCGTTGAACCTGTCATAGTAGCTAACCGGACGCGCCCAAAAACATACTGCAACCGCCAGCAGCGCCAATAACCCGCCCGCAAACCACAAAGCTTTCCGGGTTCGTTTCACTCGCGATCCAACTCCTTTTTCAGCCGCCCATGCGCCAATTGCCAGCCGTTTTCGATCACGCGCATCGTCACCGGATCGAGCACAAGCGCGCTGTGGCTGTTCCACTGGGATCGTTCCACCCAACGTACTTCATCAGCATCGGAAGCCGCTTGCAATGAGCCCCCTGCTACCCGGCAAAGATAGTCTGCAATCACGTAATGGTATCGAACACGTTCTCCTTCTCGATGAATGCGATCGAGCAACTCAATCAACTCGATTGGCTCGACCGTCAGGCCGGTCTCCTCTTTCACTTCGCGCACAAGGCCCGCGTGCAGGGACTCGCCCACCTCCAGTACGCCGCCGGGCAACGACCAATGGCCCTTCAAAGGCTCGTGGCCGCGGCGCACCAGCAGCACTCGCCCTTGCTCCACGATCACCGCGCCTATACCCACCATTGGAGCTTGGGGAAACTCTCTCGCCATCATTCTCCCTTTGCATCGAGCTCAATCTACGATAGTGCGCTCGCCCGGCAGTTGCGCAAGCGTGTCCCTCTTGGTACCCCGGCGAACCGAGGCTTCAGCATCGTTTTATGCGGCGTATCATCAAATCAACCAGGAGGACATGATGGCTGAGTTCACACTGCAGATCGACGGCATGCATTGCGGTTCGTGCATTCGCCGCGTGGAGCAGGCCCTGACCTCAACTCGTGGAATAGAAATAAAGGAAGTGAGGCTGGGCGCGGCACGGCTCAGTGCACTCGCGGACCAGGCACCGGTCGATCTCGCAATTGCCTCTCTGGCCAAGGCCGGATACACAGCTCGTTTGGAACCTTAAACTCTTCGATGGAAACACCCACAACAGAATCGCTCACACTGCCCGTCATGGGCATGAGCTGTGCGGCCTGCCAACATCACGTTGAAGCTGCTCTTCGTTCAACCGCTGGAGTCGAGTCCGCGCGCGTCGATCTAATGGCTCATCGCGCCAGCATCGTATTCGATCCTGCCGTGGCCGCACCCCAGGCACTCGTTGAGGCGATCAGGGCCGCCGGCTACGACAGTGTTCTTCCCCGCGCAGGGGATCACACCCAATCACCGGAGGGCGCCTCCACTGCAAAGTCAGAGTACAAAGCCTGGGCCACGATCATAGCCGGTGTGGCGGCCATGCTGCTGGCCATGCCCCTTGACAGCCAGATGGGGCCCATCGACCACGTGCTGATGCGGGTCCTCCCCTGGGTCTATGCGATTCCACCCGACGTGATTCGGAGGATGCTGCTGGGGCTGACTGCAGTGATCGTTGTGTGGGCCGGCCGCAGCATCTTCGTCAGCGCGGCGCGGAGCTTGCGCCATGGCGCCACCAACATGAACACGCTGGTGAGCCTCGGCACAGGGGTGGCCTTTGCCTACTCCGCTTACGCTACGATCTGGCCCGCTGCCGACCGTCAGGTTTACTTTGATGCGGTCCTGCTGATTCTTGGCTTCCTTCTGCTCGGCAAGGCGCTCGAAACGAGAGCAAAGCGCCGCGCCCTGGCTGCTCTCGATTCCCTCAGCCGCCTCCGTCCCGTAACCGCCCGCCGCATCCGCGGCGGCGTGCAAGAAGAGGTACCCCTGGCTGAGATTCACCCGGGCGATAGCGTGCTCGTCCTTCCTGGCGAGCGGTTCCCTGTCGATGCTGAGATTCTCGAGGGCCAGACGACCGTGGACGAATCCATGCTGACCGGCGAGTCGGAGCCTCTTCCGCGAGAGCCTGGCGAGCGAGTTTTGGCAGGTTCGCTCAACTATGACGGAGCGGTGGTCTGCCGCGCGCAATCTCTCGGCGAAGACACTGTTCTCGCACAGATCACCCGCATGGTTGAACAAGCGCAGAGCTCACGGGCGCCTCTGGAGCGGATGGCGGACCGAGCCAGCGCCATCTTTGTACCCACGGTGCTGCTGCTTGCGGCTCTCACGTTCCTAGGCTGGTACTACACAACTCACTCCCTGCAATTGGCTTTGGCCAGCACCGTCGCTGTGCTGGTCATCGCCTGTCCATGTGCCATGGGACTCGCAGTACCTGCCGCCCTCACGGTGGCCGTTGGTCGCGGAGCGCAGATGGGGATTCTCTTCAAGGGCGGAGAAGCTCTGGAGCGCGTTGCCCACCTGGATACCGTCGTACTGGACAAGACCGGCACCCTCACTGTGGGTCATCCGGTGTTGTCCGCGGTTCGCCCCATCATCGGGTACAAAGAGACTGATCTGCTGCGTTTTGCCGCCGCCGCCGAGGAGCAGTCGAATCACCCTTTGGCTCACGCCATCGTTGATGCAGCCCGAGCAAGGCAAATTGAATGGCGGCCAGCCAAAGACGTTCTGGTCTTACCTGGCCGCGGTCTCACGGCCAATGTCGAGGGCTTTGACTGCGTCCTGGGAAACGAGGCGCTGTTTCGTGACCTTGCAATCCGCCTGCCCGACAGCATCGCACCCGCAAAACCTGGATTCACCCGGCTCTGGATCGCCCTGAACAACCAGCCCGCCGGCTGTTTTGATGCACGCGACGCATTGCGCCCAGACGCCGCAGCTGCCGTTGCATCCCTCCGCGGTGCGGGTCTTCGAGTCCTCATGCTAACCGGTGATTCGGCCGCCGCCGCCGCTCCCATTGCGGACCAGGTCGGCATCGATGAGGTGGAAACAGGGCTTGACCCCGGTGCCAAGCTGGCGCGCGTTCGCTCGCTGCAGCAGAGTGGTCTCCACGTGGCAATGGTGGGCGACGGCATCAACGACGCGGGCGCACTGGCCCAGGCCGACGCAGGCATTGCCATGGGTTCGGGAGCCGATCTCGCCCAGGAGGCGGGCGATGTCCTCCTGCTGCGCGCTCAGCCTTCTTCCATTCCAGCCGCGATTGATCTGGCCCGCGCTACCGTGCTGGTTATGCAGGAAAACCTGCTTTGGGCAGCGGCTTATAACGTCGTGGGAATTCCCGTCGCCGCGGGGCTGCTGTACCCCTCTTTTCACATTCTGCTCAGTCCATGGGTGGCTGCCGCTGCCATGGCTCTCAGCTCGGTCAGCGTGTTGGCAAACAGCCTCCGTCTTCGCCGCTGGCAACCCGGAGCCCTCGCTGGCACCCGGCACGATAAACTACTTTAAGAGCTTTCCCGTGCGCATCCTTACCCGCTACATTCTCGGCGAGATTCTCTCCCACACGCTCATCGGATGCGTGATTTTCACTTTCATCCTGTTCATGCGCGATCTTCCGCACATCCTTGAAATGGTGGTGCGCAACAGCTCCACATGGGTCAATGTGGCGGAGATATTTCTCTTCACCATACCCAACACGTTCAAGGTCACCATTCCCATGGCGGTGTTGGTAGGCATTCTGCTCGGCCTCGGCCGCCTGGCAGCCGACAGCGAAATCATCGCCATGCGCGCATCGGGACTGGGCATCGGCTACTTTGTTCGCGTCGCTTCCATTGTGGCAATCGGCGGCACGATCCTTGGACTGGTGAACTCGCTCTATGTCGCCCCGCGAGCCAACCAGGCCATCCTGGCCATGCAGCAGGCTCTCGAAACTTCGCAGGCCTCTTATGAAATCCAACCGCGCGTCTTTTATGAGGACTTTCGCAATCGCGTCCTTTACGTGCAGGATGTGCGCGGCGGAGCAGGCGCTTCGAACTGGCGCGAAGTCTTCATGGCCGACGTTACCGATCCGGCAAACCCTCTCATCACAACAGCCACTTCGGCAACCGTTGTGAATGACTCTTCTCAGGAATTGCTCATGCGGCTGCGGGATGGCGCGGAGCATCAGACCGTTCCCGGGGACTCGCAAAAATACAACGTCTCCGCCTTCACCAGCACCGATCTGCCCTTGGCATTGAGTCAGCAGAGTGATGTACATCTGGGTCGCCTCGATACCGCTATTTATGCGTTGCCCATGGGAATCCTCGAACAGCGCATCCACGGCCCCGAAGGCAAGCGGTTCCTCCTCGAACTGCATTCGCGTTTCTCTTATCCCGTGGCCTGCCTCGTGCTCATGCTTGTGGGCGTTCCGTTAGGAGTCATCTCGCGGCGCGGCGGAAAGAGCTCCGGTTTTGTCTTCACTCTTCTGCTTGTCGTGCTCTATTACGTTCTTTCCTACACCGGCATTGCCCTTGGCCGCCAGGATAAGCTCCCTGCCTTTCTCGCCGTATGGCTGGCCAACCTGCTTTTCGCTGCGGCCGGCATCTTCCTGCTTTGGCAGATGGCCAGCGGCGGCAGGGTCCTCAGCGCGATCGCCGGGTGGGCCGCTCACATGCCCAAACTGAAATTCGCCTCCAGGCACAATGATCTGCATCTCTCCGGTCTGCTCGACAAACTGCAGCCCCGTTCGGCGCGCAACGCCCCACGCGGCGTTTTTCCCCGCATCATAGACGAGTACGTCATCCGCGAGTTTCTTCTCATGTTGTTTCTCGTACTGGCTGGCTTTGTGATGCTCATGCTGGTTTTCACCTTTTTCGAGCTCGTCGGCGATATCCTGCGTAATCACATCCCGCTCACTACTGTGGGCGATTATTTGATCAATCTCACCCCCAGCATGCTCTACCAGATTGCTCCGCTTGCCGTGCTCATCGCTGTCCTGGTCACGTTCGGAGTTCTCAACCGCAACAGCGAAATCATCGCCATGAAAGCCACAGGGATCAGCCTCTACCGTCTGGTGGTTCCCATTGTCTCCATCTCGGCCGTGCTTGCGATCTGCCTCTTTCTGTTTGACCAGTTCTATCTGCCTCAGGCCAACCGCCGGCAGGAGGCCCTTCGCAGCACCATTAAAGGCCGTCCGCCCCAGACCTTCCTTCACCCGGAACATAACTGGATCTTCGGCCAGCCGCGACCTGGCGAACCGGGCCGCATCTTCTACTATCAATTCTTCGATCCCGATCGAAAGGAATTCGCGAATCTCTCCGTGTTTGAGTTCAATCCGTCCACATTCTCGCTTACACGGCGCATCTTTGCCGCCCGCGTCTATTGGAACGATGATTCCGGTTCCTGGGTCTTCCAAAACGGGTGGGATCGCGATCTTGACGGCGCAAATGTGACTCGATACCAGGAGTTCAGAAACACCGCGTTTGCAGAGATTCATGAGGAGCCTGGCTACTTCGCCAAAGAAAACAAGCAATCGCAGGAAATGAACTTCGGGCAACTCCGACGATACATAAGCGACCTGCGCCAGAGCGGCTTTGACACCATGCGCCTGCGGGTCGCACTCTGGCATAAGCTCGCCTACCCGCTCATCGCTATCGTCATGGCGGTATTGGCGATTCCCTTTGCACTCTCCATGGGACGCCGCGGATCGCTCACCGGGATCGCCGTGGCCATCTCCGTGGCCCTGGCCTACTGGGTCATCGACGGCTTATTCGGCGCAATGGGGAATGTGAATTATTTGCCCGCACCCCTCGCCGCGTGGTCCGCAGATGTCCTTTTTGGCCTTGTTGGCGGGTACCTGCTCTTAAGGACTCCCACTTAGCAGACTTCCGGTAATTTTCCTGATGCCGGAGGGGCACAATTCCTTTGCACCTCCCTCCCCGGGCTCCCCGGTACAATAAAACCATGTTTCGGGACCTCGCCCCACTCTTCGGTTACATGCGCCGCTACCGGTGGGGGTACGTCTGGGGCTTGCTCTCCTGCATCGCCACAAATGCCGTCTGGGTGCTCTTTCCGCAGGTTTTGCAGAGGGCCATCGATGGTCTCGAGCACGGCATCACACGCCGCCAGATTCTCATCTTCGCCGGATTGCTGGTCGCGATCGCGCTCGTGAAGGGCATCTTTCTCTATGCACAACGCTGGATTCTGATCGGCATCTCGCGCGAGATCGAGTTCGACATGCGCAACGATCTCTTCCGCCAACTCGAACAGCAGGATTCCGGTTTCTACCAGCACTATCGCACTGGCGATATCATGGCCCGCCTCACCAACGACCTGAATGCCGTGCGCATGCTATTGGGTCCGGCGCTGATGTACAGCGCCAATACCGTCTTTTTCACCGTAGGCGCCTTGTTCTTCCTTTTGCGCATCAGCCCTTGGCTGACCCTGGTCGCCTGGGCGCCAATGCCCCTCGCCAGCATCCTCGTCCAGTACTTCGGACGCAAGATTCATGACCGGTTCGAGCGAATTCAAGAGAGCTTCTCTGAAATCTCTTCGCAGGCCCAGGAGAACTACTCAGGGGCTCGCCTGGTTCGTGCCTTTGCCCGCGAAGAGTCCCAGATGAATCTTTTTGAGCAGGCCAACCGCAAGTACATCAACCGCGCCCAGCGCCTGGTCCAATTGATGGGCATGTTGTGGCCCACGCTCGAGTTCATTCTCGGGGTCTCAATGATCATTACCCTGCTGGTGGGTGGACACGAAGTCATCTCGCATCGCATCACGGTTGGTGATTTTGTGGCCTTCAACACCTACATGGTTCTGCTCATCTGGCCCATCATTGCGGTCGGTTGGGTGGTCAACCTGTTCCAGCGTGGTACAGCTTCGGTAAAGCGCATCGACGAACTGCTTCGCGCCAAGCCGTCGATCGACGACAGCGCCGCCGATCCTGCCATTCCTGCGGAATCCGTCCTTCAGGGCGATATCGAGTTCCGCAACCTCAATTTCAGTTATGGCGACACTCCCGTACTGCGCGACGTCTCGCTGCGTATTCCATCTGGTTCAAGCCTGGCGATTGTCGGCCCCACAGGTTCGGGCAAGTCCACGTTGGTGAACCTTATCTCGCGACTTTTTGAAGCACCCGAAGGAAGCCTTCTGATAGATGGCCGGCCGGTGCGCGACTATCCTCTGGCCGTGCTGCGCCGTAACATCGGCATGGTTCCCCAGGAAACGTTCCTCTTCAGCGAAACCATTCGAGAAAACCTGGCTTTCGGTGCACCGCGTGCCAGCGCGGAAGATTTGCTTCAGGCCGCCGAGGCTGCGCACATCCTGCGCGAGTTCGAGGAGTTCCCGCAAGGCTTCGAGACCATGGTGGGCGAGCGCGGAGTTACTCTTTCTGGGGGCCAAAAACAACGCGCCGCCATTGCCCGCGCATTGCTGCGCCGCCCCGCAATTCTCATCCTCGACGATGCGCTGGCAAGCGTGGATACCTACACTGAAGAACGCATCCTGGGCGGTCTGCGCAATTACACTTCGACCGCTACCACGATTCTGATTTCGCATCGCGTGTCTACGGTGCGCAACGCCGACCAGATTGCTGTGCTGGCCAATGGCAGAATCGTCGAGATCGGCCGGCACGAAGAACTACTAGCCCTTGACGGTTACTACGCGGGGCTGTACCAAAAACAGCAACTGGAAGAAGAACTCACCGTCGCAGGATAGGCTCACCGATTCACCCAGCTCCCATCAAGCTAAGCGCCGAGCCCCTGCTCTGAATGATTGCTCAAGCGCTCCAAGTCGACTCGGGAGCCGATCCCATACCGAAATCGGCACGATCAAGCCCCGTCGGGTTGCGCGTAGAGAGAAAGTCGGCGACCCGGGGGATCGCCGCAGTGGCCACCGGATCCCTGGATGCCTGTCTCCAGGCATCTCGAACATTCCTCACAAAAGTGATCACCTGCTCGAATTTCTCGCGGGAGTTTGCCTGCGAGCCCTGAAGCATCAACGCAAACATCGCCGTGTAAAATTCCGCAAGCGCCTCCGCCGGCTTTCCCCCGATATCCATCTTCAGCGTCGCTTGAAGATAAATAATGATATCCATCGCGCGCTTGACCGCAACACGCCGCTGGTCCGCGTCCTTGGCCTCTACTGCGTCGATCGCCCTATACATAAAACGAATGATGCCGTCGTAGAGTGCAACAGTCAGTTCGACGCCCGAGGCTCCCTCAAGCGCGCAGGTCTGATACGGGTTCATCGCTGATGCTCCTTATCCGTTGGTGTTGGAGTTGTATCCTGTGATCGCGCTGTACATCTCATTGACCTGCTGAATCATCTGTGGAATCGACTGAAGAACCTGGTTGGCGGTGTTCAATTCCGTCGTGAGGTTCGTTTTTTGCGTGGCAATCAGCGCCTCCTGATTCGAGACATTGTCGTTCAACGTGGTCTCCTGGCTGCTGTCTTCACTGAGTGCCAGGCTGATCGCGCCTCCATCGGCGCTGCTATTTCCCAGACCGTTCAACGTGTCTGTGAAAGTTGAGCCAAAGCTGCCCGAATCCTGGAAGAGGGAGACAACCTGGTTAAAGTTCGTATTCAGCGCGTTGCTCAACGTATCCGCATCGAGACTAATCGTGCCGTCTGCACTCGCATTTGCCGTGATGCCGAGAGAGATTAGAGAGTTAATCGTGTTGGTTCCGAAAGATGAACTCACCGCCGACTGAAGTCCTTCCTGCAACTCGGCCAGGATGGAAGTCCCGTAAAGCGGTTCCGGATTACCGGACGAATCCTTCCCTTCCTGCGCGTTGATCGCCTGCATCGTTGTGTTGTAATCCGTCACGAACGTGTTGATTGCAGTTTCGATGCTTGACGTATCGTTGTCGATCACCACCTGCACCGTTTCGGGCGTTCCATCGGAACTCGCAGTGCCCGTCGATAGCAACTGAAACGTCACGCCCGGAATGGCGTTCGTGACAGTATTTGAAGCGCTGGTGATTCCAGGCACTCCATCCACGGTAATCGTGGCGTCAGTTCCTGTTTGAATCGTCGCCAGCCCCAGGCCGGTATTCTTGTCGGGCGTTGTCGAGTCAGCTAGTGTGGTGGGGCTGGCCGCGTCGCTCGTCGCGTCGGCAATCGTAATCTGTCCTGCGGAGCCACTGGTCTGGCTCACCAGCGAAAGTCTTTGTGTACCGTCTGCATTGGTCAACACACTCGCAGTCACGCCCAGGTCGGCATTATTTAGGGCAGCTGATAATCCCGAAAGCGTCGTCGCCGTGGAACCATCGCCCACGTTAACGGTTTGCCAATCTCCGTCTCCTACCTTGAAGGTGATGCCGCCGGTCAGGGTGTCCGTGCTGCTTACGGCATCCGACGCAGCGCTCGAAGTCTGCGCCAGGTTCTGCACGGAGATCGTATGCGTGCCGGCCACGGCGGCCGCGCTGGCTGAGGACAAGGTCAGCACATTCGTATCGGAACTGGATCCCGTCTTATAGGCCATCGTGCCGCTGAAATCGGTCAGGTTTTGCAGATCGGTTGATAGCGTGGATATCTGCGTCCCCAGGCTGGTGAGAGTTGTGTCCTTGCTCGTGAGCGCCGTCAACTGCGTCTTCCACGGCGTCTCAACAGCTTGGAGATTGGTGACAATCTGGGCCACGGTGGTGGTTACATCAAATCCCTGGCCACTGGTTGCGGAACCGAAATTCAACCCGACTGTACCCACGCAGTTTCTCCTGCAGCATCGAACATCAGATCAATGACCAAAGCGCAATGGGAAGAATTAGGAAATCCCAAATGCGCGCAAGTCGCAAATCATGCAAAACGGGGAAGGCCGCCGTTGCGCTGCCTTCCCCGTTCGGCTGGTATTCAACGTTTCTGCTCCCGACTTACTGGAGCAACTTGGTGATTAATTGCTGCGATTGGTTGGCCTGCGACAGTGCGGCGATGCCGGTCTGGCTCAGGATCTGGTACTTCGACATGTCCGAAGTCGCCTGACCGTAATCGGTGGCCGTAACGTCGTTTTCTGCCGCCAAAGTATTGGTGGACTGTGTGGTCATAACGTTGCCAACAGCTGTCAAAGTGTTGATGTTGGCGCCGATGGTGCCACGATCTGCAGCAACCGCCGTGATCGCTTCGTTGATGGCTGTAAGTGCATTTTGAGCACTGGTAGTATCCGTAAGCTTTGTGCCGGAGAGCGAAAGCGCGCTGGTGTTTGCGTCCACCATGTCCGACGCCAGATTGTTATACGATTTGGAAATCGTACCGTCCGACGTAAAAATGGCTACGCTAGCGTTCGTCCCTGAGTTTGGGGTCGCAGCCGCTTCGGTAAGAGTGCCTCCAATGGAGGAGCCCGACGCCATGACGATAGTATTTCCGCTGAGGCTCGCTACAGGTGAGGTTGCGCCGGAAGTGGTCCCTGCGGCATTAATTGCGGTCAACAACGTGGACATGGATTGGCCCACAGCAGCCGCAACATTAGTTGCTACGCCATTGTAAGAAACGGTGAGGGCCGCGGCCGTTGTGGTGAATGAATCAGCAGAACTACCGACTGCCAAAGTGGTGCTCTTGGCGGCAACGGTAACAGCGTCCGTCAGAGACGAAACCGATCCGAGAGACAATTTGGCGCCACCAGTGAGAACCAGTTGATTGTTCTGCACGCTCGCGACGGCGGTTCCGGAACCAGCGTTGATAGCCTTTGCCAGATCGCCCAACGTGGCTCCCACCTTCAACTTTGTGTCTGCTGCGTTCGTATCGGTGTTGTTGCCGATTAACTGGGAAGAGCCGTCCGCGTAGGTCACCTTGATGTCATCCGTCGTGGGAGCAGCACCCGTCCCGATGGTGATTGCATCGCTCGAGTTGGCCACAGTAAAGGCAGCGTTGGTCGCGAATGTATTAATACCGTTGTATTCCGTGTTGTTGTTGATTGTGTCGGTCTCAGTCAGGATCTTCTGATACTCCGAGTCGGCCGCCGTTACCTGCGAGCTGTTCAGCGTGCCGTTGGAAGCTTCAGTCGCCAGAGTGATTGCGCGATTGAGCAGACTTGTGACCTGCGAAAGAGCGCCATCCGCGACCTGCAGGAAGTCAACGCCTTCAGAAGCATTTTCTGCAGACTGCGTTAGAGCGGTAGAGGAGGCCTGGAGGCCATTAGCCAGTGAAAGGCCGGCTGCGTCGTCTGCACCGGAGTTGATGCGCGATCCTGAGGACAACTGTTGAAGAGTTTTGGAAAGAGAAGCCTGAGTATTACTCAGGTTATTTTGCGCCATAATTGCAGAGATGTTATTCAGGACACCCAAAGCCATGGAAATTCTCCTTTTGTGTTGAGTTAATCTCGGTTCCCTGCTTCGGGTGCCTGACCGGGGACGAGCCCCAGAATGTTCGCTGGCCTGCTCCGGGTCACCTTGCGGAAGGAACCACGTTTCACACAGCCTTCATCGGCGCTCCTCGAAAACACTTTATGATTTTTCGCACAGCCGCCAGCAATTCGACTTCCAATCATCCTTTGGCCGCGCCGGACGATAAGCATGGATAAGCTTTCGAAATGCAGGTTTCCTCATGATCGAACTCACTCGTCTCAACGGCAGCTCCATGGTTTTGAATAGCGACCTGATCAAGACTGCCGAGGCATCGCCGGACACCATGCTCACCCTGATCAACGGAGAGAAGTTGATCGTGCGCGAGGAGCTTGGCGAGGTTGTGGAGCGCGTACTGGCCTATCGCGCGCGGCTTTTGGCGACCGTAGCCCGGCGGCTGTCAGCGTTCGACGATCTGCCGCGCGTCGTGTCGCTGACCAGCCTCAATGTACCGGATCAGGAAATGCCGGACCAATCTATTCCGCTAGAAAAGGCACCGTAACGTGACCCAGCTCTAAATACCGAGGATTGAGATGAGGCTCTCGATTTCTGTTTGCCGAGGAGCATTCGATGGATAAAGGCAGTATCGGCGGAGTTCTTCTGGCGGTCTCAGGTATCGTGGCAGGGCTTCTGATCGAAGGTGGCAATCTGGGCCAGATCCTGCAGCCGACGGCGGCCCTCATCGTGTTTGGCGGCACCATGGGCGCGGTACTCCTGCAGTTTCCGCTTCCCACAGTTATTGCCGCATTCCGCAATCTTGCGCACGTTTTTGCAGCACCGCGCAAGCAAGACGACCAACTCATCCGGTTGCTGGTCGCTTTCGCAAACAAGGCGAGGCGCAATGGCGTTGTGGCGCTCGACGCCGATCTCAGAACCGTTCAGGATCCGTTTCTCAAACAGGCCATCATGCTGGCGGTCGATGGAACCGAACCTGCCGAACTCCGCAAAATTATGCGCGTCAGTCTCGATTCAACAGCCGAGATGGAAGACCGCCTTCCATCGGTTTTTGAATCTGCGGGCGGATTCTCGCCCACAATCGGCATCCTTGGTGCGGTGCTGGGCCTCATTCAGGTCATGCAGCATCTCGACAATATCCAAGAGGTCGGCCGCGGCATTGCCGTCGCTTTTGTCGCCACGATCTATGGAGTGGGTGTAGCCAACCTTTTCTTTCTCCCCTTCGCCGGCAAAATGCGCATTCAGCTGCGCGAAGATTACTTGCGCCGCGAGATGATGCTCGAAGGAGTCATCTCGATCCTGGAAGGTATGAATCCGCGCATGCTCGAGGTTAAACTGTCCGGGTTTCTCAACAGCTCTGAAAAGCCGGCCATGGAACGTGCTGCATGAATCGCCGCGTCCATCGCACTCGTGTAAGCCACGACCGCTGGCTGGTTTCCTACGCCGACTTTATCACGCTTCTTTTTGCCTTTTTTGTTGTTCTGTTCGCATTTGCCAAGGCTGACGAGAAAAAGGCGGCGCAAGTCTCCGCTGCCGTTGACACCGCGTTGAACGCCCTGAGTATCCTCCCCAATACCTCTGTGCCTGCATCCGAAAACTCGCAAGCTCAATCCGCCGCAGAACGGCACGAATTCCCTGTCGATACCGAGAACTTCGTATCTTCGGCCACAGTCAGGGACGATCTGGACTCGCTGCGCCGTCAGTTGGAACAGAGTCTCTCCAGTCAGATCGGGCAGCGCAATGTCACGATCAGGATGGGTCGGGATGGCCTGATAATCAGTTTGCGTGAAGCAGGTTTTTTCAATTCCGCTTCCGCAGATCCCCGCCCCGACACGCTAGGCACGCTGCGAAGAATCGCCGATTCACTGGGGCGCACGCCGTATGACATCCGCATCGAAGGCCACACCGACAATGTTCCCATCCACAATGCCGAATTCGATTCCAACTGGGAACTCTCCGCTGCCCGCGCGACGCAGATCGCCCATATCTTCATCGACCTCAATGCAATCCCACCCAGCCGCCTCTCGGCCGCCGGTTATGCGGAGTTCCATCCGATCGCCAGCAATCAAACTGCAGAGGGGCGAGCCGAAAATCGCCGCGTCGACCTGGTCGTGATGCCTCGATCCCGACTCAACTTCGCTACACCCGAGTCCACACCCTCGGGCCCCTGGCGCAAGATCACCGAAGACCACTAATTGAACGAGTATCTCTCGCCGTTGCACACCCGCGTCCTTGCACACAACCCACTCGAGCCTCATCAGCCCTGCGAATCGTTTTCCACTCCCAGAACTTTCACAATCACCCGCTTGCGGCGCTGGCCATCGAACTCGGCGTAGAAGACCCGCTGCCAGGTTCCCAAATCCAGCCGTCCGTTCGTCACCGGCAAAGTGGTTTCATGGTGCAGCAGCAGAGACTTCAGATGGGCGTCCCCATTGTCTTCGCCCGTCTGGTGGTGTTTGTAGTCCGGCCGCGCAGGGGCTAGTTCCTCCAGCCACTTCCCAATATCCTCAATGAGCCCGCTCTCCAGATCGTTCACGTACACCGCAGCGGTGATGTGCATTGGCGAAACAAAACACAATCCATCCTTGACCCCGCTACGGCTCACAATCCGTTCGATTTCCGGGGTGATGTGCACCATCTCGCGCCGCTTCTTCGTCTCGAACACCAGGTATTCGGTGTGACTCTTCATTTCAGCCTCCCTGCCAGCTGTACCGCCTTGCTTTATCCTAAGGATAGCCATGGTCCAGACCAGCGCCTCTAGTGCCGAATCCCTCTCGCAGCGCGGGCTCGACCTGCTCGCCGCCGGCTCGCCTGGGCAAGCGACGCAGGCTTTTCGCGCGGCCATTGGCGTCGACCCTGAGTATTATGAGGCCCATCACGGCCTTATTCGCGCCTTGCGAGACGCTGGCCATCTGGAACAATCCATCGCCGCCGCTCTCGCGCTTACAGCGCTCACACCGTCAGACCCGCTGGCGCATACTGCGCTCTCCATTTCTTTGCAATCTGCGGGTCATGTACCCGAAGCTGAGGCAGCCGCTGCGCGCGCCCGTATCCTCGAGTGGAAAATCCAGCTGCAGTCCCCGCCGCAACAGGACCCGCTTCGGTGAAAGCACCTCAGCGGCTTAGCCCTGCCAAACGTCTGCGCCGCATGCATGATGAGCTCGCCCGGGTCTATGGTCCGCAGCACTGGTGGCCGGCAGAGACGGCGTTTCAAGTTGTGATCGGCGCTTATTTGACGCAGAATACCGCCTGGAAAGCAGTCGAGCGGTCTCTCGCCAACCTCCGCGAAGCGGGAGCTATGACCTTCGAGGGCCTTCGATCGCTTGCGGTTGAACGATTGCAGGAACTCATTCGCCCTTCCGGCTTTCCCACTCGCAAAGCGCTGGCACTTAAAGCGTTTGTCGCCATGCTCGAGGCCGAATTTGGCGGCTCTCTTAAGGCACTGGCCGCGACACCCACCCCCACTTTGCGCGAGAGGCTGATCGCTTTGCCCGGCGTTGGCCCCGAGACCGCCGATGCCATCCTGCTCTATGCGCTCAACCACCCTGTCCCTGTGGCGGACGAATATCTTCTCCGTATCGTCGAACGCCATCGGCTCATCTCGCCGGCGCCCGGCCGCAACAAAGCGGGCTATGCGTCTCTGGTTCAGCTCACCCAAGAAGCTTTCGCTGCCGATCCGTCGGAAACACGCGCCCTTCTGTTTAATGAATTTCATGCTCTCACAGTTGGTCTCGGAAAGGCGCATTGCGGACGACAGCCGAATTGCACGGGCTGTCCACTCGCCGCTGATCTTCTGTCTACATACGATGAGCTTCCCAAAGCTCATTTCCGGCGCTGATTTGACCCCGTGAATCCCTCTTTTCTTACGATCGCGAAATTGCCGGATCGGCTATCAGAGCCAGCCTCCCGGTGCTCATTAAGAAATGTATAATCAGGCAAATGTCGCTTAGCCCGCGTACCATTCTCGACCAATACGAGATCCTTTCTCCGCTTGGCGCGGGTGGCATGGGCGAGGTTTATCGCGCACGAGATTCGCGCCTGAACCGTGAGGTTGCGATCAAGGTTCTGCACGATTTTTCTTCCTCCGATCCTGACAGGTTGCGCCGATTCGAACAGGAAGCACGAGCAGCCGCGGCATTGAATCACCCCAACATCCTCGTGGTATACCAAATGGGGACCTTCGAGGGTGATCCCTACCTTGTGTCGGAGTTGCTAGAAGGTGAGACTCTGCGCGAGCGGCTCAAAAGGGGTCCTCTGCCTTTGCGCAAGGTGATCGACTACGGAGTCCAGATCGCGCGAGGCCTTGCCGCCGCACACGAAAAAGGAATTGTTCATCGCGATCTAAAACCGGAGAATCTGTTCGTATCCAGAGACGGACAGGTGAAGATTCTCGACTTTGGATTGGCCCGAATGGCGTCAGCGAAAGACTCTTCGGCCAGGCCAAACGGTGCGGACCCGGAGGAGACCCTGGCTGGCATCGTAATGGGAACTGCGGGCTACATGTCTCCTGAACAGGTGCGGGGACAAGTCG
The DNA here is from genome assembly GCA_963800145.1 of uncultured Acidobacteriaceae bacterium. GTDB lineage: Bacteria > Acidobacteriota > Terriglobia > Terriglobales > Acidobacteriaceae > Telmatobacter. Next base: position 61,218 of record CAWCZX010000006.1, read on the forward strand.
CCGACCATCGATCCGACATTTTCTCATTCAGTGCAATTCTCTATGAGATGCTCACGGGAAAACGGGCCTTTCAAAAGCAGACATCGGTCGAAACAATGACCGCGATACTGAATGAAGATCCTCCCTGGATCTCGCAGTCGGCCGCAAACACACCACCGGCACTGCAGAGAGTTGTGCACCGCGGTCTGGAGAAGAACCCGGAACAACGCTTCCAGTCGGCCTCCGATCTTGCCTTTGCACTCGATGCGCTGTCGGATACGACGCTTCTCACGCTACCTGTGCAGGCGCTCGCAGAAAAGGAGTCCCACCATGTGCGAACGATGGTGGTGGGAACAATCCTGGCAGTAGTTCTGGGGCTTGGAGTATTAGCCTATCTCTGGATGCGGTCTGCGCCCGCACCTCAAGTCGCCAACTATGTTCAGCTCACGCATGACGGGCTGCAGAAGTCGCTGATCGGCACGGATGGTTCAAGACTTTATCTGACACTCATCAATTCAGGTGTGCAGGATGTTGCGGCCATTGAGATTTCAGGTGGCCAGCAGATCAATATTCCAATGCCATCACTTAACATGGTGCCCGTGGGTCTGTCACCCGATGGCTCGCAGTTTCTGGTCTTGGATGGAACGGGCTACCCCGTGAGTGGGCCATTTTGGAGTTTGCCGATCATGGGAGGATCTCCGCGACGCCTGGGAGATTCCGCTGGAGAGGTCGCAACCTGGACCCCGGACGGCAAGTTGATGGCTTATACGAGTGCTGGCAATATCTTCCTGGCAAACGGAGATGGGACGGAGCCTCGCAAACTTCTCACAATGAAAACCCTGGTAACTGACATGGCTTGGTCTCCCGATGGAAAGCGACTGCGATTTGGCACTTCGGACTTTCCACAAAACGGGGTTGCCGGAACCGAGATTGGTCCGCACCTTCTGTGGGAAGTTGCCGCCGACGGATCCAATCCGCATCGCGTTCTGCCCGGCTGGCATAATCCTCCCGACGAGTGCTGCGGCAAATGGTCTGCGGATGGAAAATACTTCATTTTTCAGTCGCAAGGGCAGATCTGGGCACTTTCGCAGAAACCTGGAATCCTCCGCCCAGACGTGCAGCCTGTTCAATTGACTTCAAGTCCTATGTCGCTTCACTCACCGATATTCAGCAAAGACGGCAAGAAGTTGTTTGTTGTCGGTCAAACCTATCGCGGCGAATTAGAGCGTTTCGACCTGAAATCTCATCTGTTCACGCCCTTTCTTTCCAACACATCAGCCGAGTTTCTTGCCTTCTCAAAGGATGGGCAATGGGTCGCCTTTGTGTCCTACCCCGAGGGCACACTTTGGAAGAGCAAGGCGGATGGAAGCGAGCGTGTGCAATTGACCTTTCCACCCGTGCACGCCGTATTGCCTCGCTGGTCTCCGGACAGCAAAACAATTCTCTTTTTTGATTTTCCCCTAAGCTCAACGCGGCCGGGCCGTACTTATGTGATCTCCTCCGATGGTGGAACCCCTCGCGAGCTGATGCCCAACGACACGCACAACCAACAGGACCCAACCTGGTCAGCAGACGGGAGCAAAGTCGCTTACGCAGGAGATGCCAACGACGCATCCGTCTCCGACGGTGCGCCGGCAATCCACATATATGATCTGCAAACCCAGAAAATTACTTCGCTGCCCGACTCGCACGGGCTCTTTTCGCCGAGGTGGTCGCCCGATGGCCAGACCATTGCCGCGCTGACCAGCGATTCGAGTTCTCTTCGATTGTTTGACTTTAAAACCCTGAAATGGACCGATATTGCCAAAGGATCTTTCGGTTGGCCTACCTGGTCAAATGATGGTAAATATATCTACGTTTTGGATGGGACAGGCAAAGGTGCGGTGCTGAGAATCGAAATCAAGGACCATCGAGTTGAGCGCGTGCTCGATCTTAAGAATTTCGTAGCCACCGGCCAAGGCGGAGGCTCACTTTCACTCGCGCCCGATGACTCGCCACTGCTGCTCCGCGACACAGGTACACAGGATGTCTACGCTCTCGATTGGATTGCGCCCTAACGGAGCTATCGAGCACTGCTTAAACATCGCAGAGTTAACTACCTCATTCAGCGGAAGTAAGAAATATGACCTTACCCACATGTTGACAAACGGAAGCGTCTGTATGAATCTATAGGCGAACATAAGGCGAATATCGCCTTCTTCCTTATGCTCTCCGCTACCGCACTTCGCATCGAGATCGAGCATGCACTCCAGGACCGCTTCCCAGCGGCACTGACGCCCATGCCGCGCGTGATTCGCGACTTTGCCGCGACGGGTGTTTCCCCAATAGACGCTCTCTTGGGTGGCGGACTACCGATCGGTGCGATCAGCGAACTGACAGGGCCTCATTCTTCAGGTCGGACGAGCTTGGCCCTGGCCTTTCTAGCGCAGCGAAGCGCGGAGGAACAATCATGCGCCTGGGTGGATTCAGAGGATGCCCTAGATCCGGAGTCGGCGGCAGCAAATGGTGTGAGCCTGCGGCACTTGCTCTGGGTGCGATGCAAAAATGTCTCAGTTCAAGCCCGTACTCTGACATTGTCAAAATCGGCTGCATTGAAATCTAAGCCGTGGACGCGCCTCGATCAGGCATTGCGCGCGACGGATCTGCTGTTGCAGGCTGGCGGATTTGCGGCCATCGTACTTGACCTGGGTGATACGGAACCGGAACATGGCATGCGCATTCCTCTGGCGACCTGGTTCCGGTTTCGGCAGGCGGCCAACCGCACTCGATGCAGCCTGGTGGTGTTGGGAAAAGTCGCGTATGCGCAATCGAGTGCAGCGCTGGTGCTGGAGTGCTCCCCCTTGCATGCGAAAATCACCGGAGAAACTGCGCTGCGCAGTTTTACGTTTGAGGCGCGCAAGGGACGAGTCGCTTCGTCGACTACATCCATACTGACCGGAATGCGCAAGCCTCCAGCCTCCACGTGGTCTGCACGTGCGGCGTGGGAAGCGGAGATGCGTGCGTGAGCAGTGAACTCTATGCCTGCATTCATGCAGCGGAGTTTCCCGCGCAGGCACTACTGCGCTCTGCGAACTGATCTGCAATCGCAGCCGGTTGCCGTGCTCGATGGCCGGGCTCCACAGCAGACAGTCTGTGCCCTCAATCGGCATGCGCGCTTACGCGGCGCGGTCCTGGGCATGACACGCCTCGAGGCGGAAGGCATCAATGGGTTGCTGCTTCTACCTCGCTCCACCGAAGTCGAGATATCGGCAAGCGGTGCGCTACTGGAATGCGCCGCGATGTTTTCTCCACGTATTGAGGAAATCGCTGAAGTAACGGCGTTCGGCTGCGTACTGGACATCTCTGGCACAGAACGTCTCTTCGGCCCTTCGGAATGCCTGGCAGAGAGGTTACGCGCGGCGCTTGCTACCGCCGGCTTCCGCACCTCTATTGCGGTGAGTGCAAATTACGAAGCAGCATGCATGACGGCTGCTGCAACGCGTGGAGTCGCAGTGATTCCCGAAGGGGACGAGGCGAGTGCCTTGGCCAAGCTGCCTGTTTCCACGCTGAATCTAACTGAAGAACACGAGGAGACATTCGCACTCTGGGGTATTCGTACACTGGGTGAACTAGCTGCTCTGCCTGAAACAGAACTGGTCACGCGTCTCGGCGCGCAAGCCCACACCTGGCATGAACGAGCGAGCGGCATGGCAAAGCACATCTTTCAACCCCGGGAGCCGTTATTTTCCTTGCAGGAATTCTGCGAATTTGAGACGCCTGTAGAGCAGTTGGAATCGTTGCTCTTTATCGGCGCGCGCATGATCGACTGCCTGAGCGCGCGCGCTGCCGGCCGGGCGCAGTCGTTGGCGTCACTCTCATTGAACATGAAGCTGGATGGAGGAGGTTTCCATCAAAGTACGATCTGTCCGGCTCTTCCCACAACCGACCGAAAGTTTCTGTTGAAGCTGCTGCAACTTGAGATCGGCGCGCATCCCCCACCCGCCGCCGTAGTTGCGGTCACGCTCCATGCGGAGGCCGGGCAATCCCCAAAAATGCAGCTAGGACTCTTTGCACCTCAGACGCCGGACTCCTCACAGCTGGATATCACGTTGCAGCGGCTGAAAGCTCTCGTGGGCGAGAATCGTGTGGGCTCACCGGTGCTGGAGGATACACATCGCGCAGGCAGCTTCCGCATGGAAGGTTTTTCGGTCAGTGGCAAGGTATCCGCAACTGTACAAGTGAGCCCGAGGATTGCGCTGCGGCGCGTCAGGCCCCCTATGCCCGTTCACGTTGTGCTGCACGCGACTAAGCCGGCTTCATTCCGCGCCCGGGATAACCTCTTCGATGTCCTGGAGGCATTAGGGCCGTGGCGCAGCAGCGGCTCCTGGTGGTCCAAAGACCAGTGGGACGCTGAAGAATGGGATGTGCTGGCTTCTGGCAGCGATGGCAGGTCAATCGCCTGCCTTCTGGTTCAGGACCGGAGAGTGAATGAGTGGCGGCTGGAGGCGTATTACGACTGATGTCCGCGAATACGTCGAACTGCACGCTGCCAGCGCTTTCAGTTTTCTTGCTGGGGCGTCGCAGCCTGAGACTCTGATTGAGCGTGCCGTTGAGCTTGAAATGCCCGCGATGGCACTGGCTGACCGGAATGGCCTGTATGGCGTTGCGCGTTTCCATACGGCCGCAAAGCGGTACGGAATCAAAGCACACATCGGCGCAGAAATTGCTGTTTCATCCTTCGGCAGAAGCCTCACACCGCCGTCGTGGTTGCCGCATCAATTCCCACATGAGCCGCCGCGCATTTTGCTGCTTTGCGCATCGCAAACCGGTTACCAGAATCTCTGCCAGCTCATCACGCGCTTCAAGATGCGTGAAGCAACGAAGGCTGAAGGTGCTGCCAAGATTGAAGATCTGGAGGAATTCTCGGCGGGGCTGATCTGCTTAACTGGCGGCGATGAGGGGCCGTTAGCTTCGGCACTTGCGCAGGACGGACCAGCGGGCGCGCGCAAGATTATCGACCGTCTCGTTTCGATCTACGGCCGCGCCAATCTCTATCTTGGAACTGCAACGGCACCAGCAGCGCGAAGAGGAATGCCGCAATCAATCCTTGTTGAATCTTGCATCTGAACTAAGCCTGCCAGTCGTAGCCACCAATGGCGTTCGCTATGCAACTACCAATGATCGCGAATTGCTCGATCTGTTCACGTCGATCCGTCATCACACGACGCTCGACCTTGCCGGCCGATTGCTTGCTGCCAACTCCGCGAGGCATCTGCGCACGGCGGGCGAAATGGCGATTCTCTTTCCCGATATTCCCGAAGCGATTGCCAACACGCGCATCGTGAGCGAACGTCTCGAATTCACGCTCGACAATCTTGGCTATAGATTTCCCCATTATCCCGTTCCCGATGGGGAAACGATGGACAGTTTTCTTGCTAAGCGCGTCGAGGAAGGTGTCTGTAAACGTTATGGTTCTCCAGCCAAGCGCCATCTGCTCGATAAGGCCCGCACACAGGTGCAACACGAGTTAGCGCTCATTGCCAAGCTCGGCTTTGCCGGATACTTTCTCATCGTCTGGGATATCATCCGCCATTGCCAAAAGAATGGGTTTCTTGTTCAAGGCCGCGGCTCAGCGGCTAACTCCGCTGTTTGCTACGCGCTTGAAATCACGGCAGTCGATGCCGTCGGCATGGAACTCTTGTTTGAGCGTTTCTTGAGCGAGAACCGCGGTGAATGGCCCGACATTGATCTCGACCTGCCTTCGGGCGACCAGCGCGAACAGGTAATCCAATACGTGTATGAACGGTATGGCGCATTAGGCGCGGCGATGACCGCCAATGTCATCACCTATCGCGGGCGTTCAGCGGCACGTGAAGTGGGTAAGGCGCTGGGTTTTGAGGAGGAGCAACTCGCACGACTCTCAAGCCTCGTGGGCCATTGGGAGTGGCGCGGCGCAAACGATACGATGGCTTGCCACTTCGAGCAGGCCGGGTTTGATATTCGCCATCCGCGCATCGCCCACTATCTCGATCTTTGCATGCGCCTGCAGGACCTGCCTCGACATCTTGGTCAACACTCTGGCGGCATGGTCATCTGTGCCGGGCTCTTGAATCACGTCGTTCCCATTGAGCGCGCTTCCATGCCAAGCCGCACGGTTGTGCAGTGGGATAAGGAAGATTGCGCCGATCTCGGCCTCATCAAAGTGGACCTGCTGGGCCTCGGCATGATGGCTGTGCTCAAAGATTCGATTGAGATGATTCCGCGCCACTATGGTCAAGACGTGGACCTGGCTGCGCTGCCTGAAGACCCGATAGTCTACGAAACGCTACGACAGGCCGATACAGTGGGTATGTTTCAGGTGGAAAGCCGCGCGCAGATGGCTTCCATTCCGCACAACGCGCCTACGCGTTTTTACGACCTTGTTGTGCAGGTTGCGATTATCCGGCCCGGCCCCATTGTCGGCAAAATGATGCACCCCTACATGCGCCGCCGTCAGGGCAAGGAGCAGGTCAGCTATCCACACCCATTGCTGGAGCCGGTGTTGAAGCGAACGCTTGGCGTCCCGCTTTTTCAGGAGCAGCTGCTCCGCATGGCGATGACTGTTGCAAGTTTTACAGGCGCAGAGGCAGAGGAGTTGCGGCGCGCGGTGGGCATGCGCCGCTCCATGCAGAGGATGAAAGACCTGGAAGGCCGCCTGCGCGCGGGCATGACGCACAATGGCATTGGCGCTGAGGCGCAGGACAACATTGTGCAGGGTATCTCTTCATTTGCCATGTACGGATTTCCTGAGTCGCACGCGGCAAGCTTCGCATTGATTGCCTACGCATCGGCTTATCTCAAGGTGCATCATCTGGCGGCCTTCACCTGCGCGATGCTTAATAACCAGCCCATGGGATTCTATACACCCGCGGTGCTAATAAAGGATGCGCAGCGCCATGGCTTGCAGGTACGTCCTATCGATGTGCAACGGTCCGAATGGCTCTGCACAGTGGAAGCAGAGCCGGATGGATCGCTCTCAATGCGCGTCGGAATGAACTATGCCAAAGGCCTGCGGAAATCTTCAGCAGAAGCGCTGCTCGCCGCGCGTAATCGAGATGGCGCTTTCACTTCGGTCAACAAACTCAGTGCGCGGGTCCCCGCACTGAATCGCAAGGAGCTAGTCACGCTGGCACGCATCGGCGCACTGAATTCGATTGACGATGTGGCGCATCGTCGCGATGCACTCTGGCAGGTAGAGCAAGCAGGCAGGCCCGTTGGGCCGCTGTTGCGCGGAATCGAAGATGGCCGCAATGAAATTTGTCCGCATAATCCGCTAAGGCAAATGAATACTGACGAGCGTATCGCGTCTGACTACGCGGGTATGGGGCTCACTACGGGTCCGCACCCAATGGCCTACCATCGTGCTGCCTTGCGCGCTCAGGGCATTCACTCTGCCGTCGATCTCGCGCACTGCAGCAATAATCGATTTGTGCGCATTGCCGGTTGCGTCATCGCGCGCCAGCGGCCAGGCACAGCAAAGGGCTTCGTTTTCCTCTCGCTCGAAGACGAAACGGGGATTGCCAATGTGATCATTACACCTGACATTTTCGAGCGTGACCGTGTGGTCGTCACGCGCAGCCGGTTTCTGCGCATCGAAGGGCCTCTCCAGAACCAGGACGGCGTAATCCACGTAAAAGCCCAGCGCATCGCGCCTCTCGATATTACCAGCGCCGAAATCCACTCCCACGATTTCCATTAAGCACGCTCATCTCATCGCACACAACCTTTAGCATCGCTCACTCACCTTGCCACGTGCATGCGGCGGATAAAGCGTATATTCTGAAAACTCCAAAATGTTGAGTTGCGATACGCTCATCCGAAATGCGAGAGTTCTGGACGGGACAGGCAATGCACCTGAGCCCGCAGATGTCGCTCTTTGCGACGGAAGAATTACCGCAATCGATTCCTCTCTCAAATTCCACGCGCAGAAAACGGTGGAAGCAGATGGCCTTATCCTGGCTCCTGGCTTCATCGACGTCCACACCCATGACGACCTGGCAGTGATCCGAACGCCAGCGATGCTTCCGAAACTTTCGCAGGGCGTCACCACAGTAATCGTCGGCAATTGCGGCATCAGCGCATCCCCAGTCAAATTGCGCGGTGAACCGCCTGACCCGATGAATCTGCTCGGTGACGCGGAGTCGTTCCGCTATCCGACCCTTGCCGCATATGTTGCGGCTATCAGCGCCGCACAACCGGCGGTGAATGTTGGAGCGCTTATCGGTCATACGGCCCTGCGCAATAACCATCTTGGCCAGCTTGACCGCTCCGCAACATACGCTGAAATCGAGGCGATGCGCAGACAACTGCAAGACGCTCTTGACAGTGGCGCGCTGGGCTTGAGCTCAGGTCTCGCGTATCTGTCGGCAAACGCCGCAACCACTGAAGAGGTTCTTGCTCTGGCCGAACCGCTGACAGCCGCAGGCGCCGTCTATACCACACACATGCGCACTGAAGCTGAGGGAGTTCTTGACGCGATGCAAGAGTCCTTTGATATCGGGCGTCTCAGCCATGTACCGGTTATCATTTCCCATCTGAAATGTGCCGGCATCGCCAATTGGGGCCGTAGCAATGAAGTGTTGGAGGTCCTGGAGGCAGCCCAGCGTTCGCAGGATCTTGGCTGCGACTGCTATCCGTATGCAGCCAGCTCAAGCACGCTCGACCTACGACAGGTTGATGAGCGCGTCCACATCGTGATCACCTGGAGCGGCCCGCACCCGGAGATTGCCGGACAAACACTCGCGCAGATTGCAGCGCTTTGGGGCGTAAACCAACTTGAGGCGGCTCGACAACTGCGACCTGCCGGAGCGATCTATCACTCCATGTCAGAGGAAGATATGCGTCGGATCCTGTCCCATCCTGCAACCATGATCGGCTCAGATGGCCTGCCCAACGATCCGCGGCCGCATCCGCGCCTTTGGGGCACCTTTCCCCGCGTGCTGGGACATTACAGCCGCAAGGAAGGACTCTTCTCGCTTGCAGAAGCGGTTCGGAAGATGACCGGAATGCCCGCGCAGCGATTCGGGCTTGCCGGGCGCGGTCTCATCCGCAAAGGATTTGCGGCCGATCTGGTACTCTTCGATCCGGAATCGATCATTGACACAGCCACTTTTTCCGATCCGATCCGCGCTGCTGATGGAATCGCCGGCGTTTGGGTCAACGGCCATCTCTCCTATACCGCCGAGGGAGCAACCGGAAAGCGCGCAGGAAGATTTCTACCGCGCGCCAAGACCTCCTGGATCCAGTAACCACTCTGCTAGACAGAACGCGAGAGGCAGCAAGACGAGCATTCGGTCTTCAAAGTGTCTCTTTGGCGAGCATTTCTTGCCGTCTCAGCGTTTTATCCAATCTGGCAATCGATTGCAAGGTCCAGACCGATTGTGTAGCCTACAAAAGTCCAGCGGCTTGACTGCGAACCTCTGCGTTGCTTCTGCATTCTTCTGCCCGGCCTCTGTCAATGGAGCAGCATCTCGCTTATGCCCATGATCGATCATCACAGCGTATTTCTGCTTTTCTCGGCCCTCGTCGCGGTGATCGGTCTAATCTTGCTGATTGCCGTAGTCAAGCTGAATCCGGTGATCACCTTATTTGTCGTCTCCCTTTCGCTGGCGATCGTCGCAGGCATGCCGTTTCCTTCGGTGATTCATTCCTTTGAGGCAGGCGTCGGTGGGACGCTGGGGCATATCGCAATCATCGTGGCCCTGGGAACGATGTTAGGCAAGATGATGGCCGAATCCGGAGCTGCTGACCAGATTGCCAATACTCTGATTCGGCTTTTTGGAGAAAAGAATGTTCCCTGGGCGATGGTTTTCATCGGAATGCTAGTGGGGCTTCCCGCTTTCTTCGAAGTCGGTTTTGTGTTGCTGATTCCTGTGGCGTTCACCGTTGCGCGGCGCACCGGAACATCGCTGGTCCTGGTGGGTTTACCCATGGTAGCTGGACTCTCCGTGGTCCACGGACTGGTACCCCCTCATCCTGCGGCAATGCTTGCGGTCACAATCTACAAGGCAGATGTGGGCAAGACGATCTTTTACGCATTGCTGATCGGCATCCCCACCGCAATCATCGCCGGACCGTTATACGCCAAACTCATCGCTCCTCATGTGCAACTGAAGATAGAGAATCCAATGGCCGCCCAGATTGCAGGTCACGATGGGACGCGCGCTCTGCCCGGCTTCTGGATCAGTATCCTCACCATCTTGCTCCCGGTCATTCTGATGCTCGTCGGCAGTTGGGCTGACGCTGTGTCCGCTCCCGGCAGCGCCTTGAATAACAGCTTGCGGCTCGTTGGCAATGACGATCTCGCTCTGCTGATCGGTGCGCTTGTCAGCTTTGTCACCTTGGGCACGATGAGGGGCTTCTCGCGTGAGACCATTCTGCGCTTCAGCAACGAGTGCCTTGCCCCCACTGCCACCATCACCCTCCTGGTGGGCGCAGGTGGAGGGTTCGGGCGTGTATTACTCGACAGCGGCGTGTCGAGCGCTATCATTGTGGCCGCGACGCAAAGCCACGTGCCCTTACTAATGCTGGCGTGGCTTCTTGCCGCGCTCATGCGTCTTGCCACTGGTTCCTCGACCGTTGCCATGACAACTGCAGCAGGCATCGTAGCTCCAATCGCTTTGCACAGTTCGGGCGTTCATCCCGAGTTGCTGGCCATCGCCACCGGAGCCGGTTCGCTTATCTTCTCGCACGTGAATGACGGTGGATTCTGGCTGGTAAAGGAGTATTTCAATATGAGCGTCGGACAGACGATCAAGACGTGGTCAATCTGTGAAACTATTATCTCGGTCACAGCGCTTGGTTTGACTGCCGCGTTCTGGTATGCCATTTGATAAGTCGGATAAGGAAATCTGTATCAACACGAAAATTCTGAAGTGGAAGTTAGTGGGGATGAATGAAATGACATACAGAACCATCTTGCAGACTTGGTCGCGTCGAAGTTTTTTGAAGGGCACAGCAGGGCTCGCGGTCGCACAGTCGGCCTTCGCAGCAGCAGCCCAGAACCCTTCACCTGTATCCAAGACTGGGAAAACCCTGGCTTACGTCGGCACTTATACAAGTGCGGTTGACGGCGATGCCCATGGGGAAGGTATCTATTTGTTGGAAATGAATCCGACCAATGGCGAGTTATCTCAACCGACCCTCGTTGCAAGGGCGCGAAACCCTTCATGGATCAGCATTCATCCTTCACGTAAATATCTCTATGCGATCAATGAAATTGCGGATTATGACGGCACTGACGGCTCCGTCAGCGCATTCGCCATCGACGGGACCAGCGGCAGTTTGACCGCCTTGAATACGATGAGTTCGGCCGCTGCAGGACCGGCCCATATGAGCATTGATGCCTCTGGGCACTTCGTGTTCGTGGCGAACTATATTGGTGGAAGCATTACCGTGTTGCCGATTCTCGCAGGAGGCTCTTTGGGCTCCGCAGTTGATACCCATCAAGACAATGGCTCCGTGGGAGTCAAACATGCCACGGACGCCCCAAGGGGCAGTTTTGCCATCAGCGGCCACGATGTTCCGCATGCACACATGATTGCCGCGGACCCCCATAATAAATTCGTCCTCTCAACTGATCTGGGACAGGACAGGATTTACGTCTACCGGTTCAACGCGGCAACCGGCAAGTTGACCGCTTCCGAGGGCACGCCGGTCGTTTCCCTTCCCTCTGGAGACGGCCCTCGTCATTTCGTCTTCCATCCCAACGGCCATTGGTTCTATTCCCTTCAGGAAGAGGCTTCCACAATTGCGTTCTTTCATTACGATCCTGACACCGGAACTTTGACCATGCAGCAAGCAATTTCCGCACTTCCTGCGGCCTTTTCCGGATCGAGCTTCGCTTCGGAGATCCAGATATCACCGGACGGAAGATTTCTTTACTCCGCCAATCGACTGCATGATTCGATCTCCGTTTGTTCCATTGCCGCGAATGGCACGCTCAACCTCATCGGTGAAACATCCACGATGGGAGACTATCCTCGACACTTCAGGATCGACCCAACCGGAAATTTCCTCTACTCGTGCAATCAGCGCAGCGACTGTATCACATCTTTCCGGATCGATCGGAGTACAGGTTTATTGACCTTTACAGGCCAGTACACGCCGGTGCCAAGCCCGGCAATCATCACGTTTCTTCGATAAAACGACAGCAATTTGGGAGAAGTCATGGAAACCAGGAATGTCACTCGGGCCCGGGCGCTGTCTCACACCACAAAGTCTTCGGGATTACGCAGTGTTGCTTCTGCAATCGTGCGCGCTAAATGCCATTCCGCGCTCAAGGCGTTGCTCCTGCTCGGGCCTCTCGCATGCACAAGCTCAGCATCGGCACAGCCGCTGGAATTCCATAACACGCTCATGCCGGAACCGTCCTCTCTTTCGGTGCAACCAGGCAGCTTTCAGATCGACACCTCCATGACGGTGGGGTTCACGGGCGCGCATGACGATGTTTTGGAGCAAGCCGCCGCGCGCGCGATCACGCAGTTGGAAGATATAACAGGAGTGGAACTCAGCGAGAGCTTCGCAAATGCGTCGGGCGCGGCAACATTCGAAATCAAAGTAGATCACTCCGCTGAACCGGTGCAGTCGCTCGACGAAGACGAGTCATACACTCTCGTGGTGCGCCCAGGTTATATTGCCTTGAGCGCAGCGACCGATTTGGGCGCGATGCATGGCTTGCAAACTCTGCTTCAATTAGTGCAGAGTCAGCCCGGCGGTTACGTTTTGCCTGCGGTCACCATCTCCGACACGCCACGATTCCGCTGGCGGGGTCTAATGATCGATTGCGGGCGCCACTTTCAACCGGTCCCGGTCATTCTACGCACTCTGGACGGGATGGAATCGGTCAAGCTGAATGTATTTCACTGGCACTTGACTGAAGATCAAGGCTTCCGCGTCGAGAGCCTTCGTTTTCCCCAATTGCAGAAGTTGGGCTCGGATGGACTCTTCTACACACAGGCGCAGATACGTGAGGTCGTGGCATACGCTCGCGCACGCGGAATTCGCGTGGTGCCGGAATTCGACATGCCCGGCCACACCACCAGCTGGTTCGTCGCTTACCCTGACCTCGCGAGCGCCCCCGGCCCGTACACGGTGCAGCGCAGCTTTGGAATTCACGACGCTGCCATCGACCCTACGCGTGAGAACACCTACAAGTTTCTCGATGCATTCCTGGGAGAGATGGCCGGTCTCTTCCCCGATGCCTACATGCATATCGGCGGCGATGAGAGCAACGGCAAGCAATGGCTGGCCAATCCGCAAATTCGCGCCTTCATGCATGCCCAGAACATCAATGATCCTGCGGGATTGCAAGTCTACTTTAATCAGCGACTGCTCAAGATCTTGACGAAATATCACAAGCACATGGTCGGATGGGATGAAATCCTCGCTCCAGGCCTGCCGACAGACATCGTTGTGCAGTCGTGGCGCGGTGTCGAATCTCTTGATCGCGGAGCTACCGCGGGCTATCAGGGAATCCTCTCCGCGCCCTATTATCTTGACGCAATGAAAAGTGCGGCCGATCACTATCTTGCTGATCCGATCCCTGCCGGTTCGACCCTTACTCCAAGCCAGCAAAAACTCATCCTGGGTGGAGAAGTTTGCATGTGGGGAGAGCAGATTTCGCCCCAAACCATCGATTCCCGTATGTGGCCTCGCACCGCGGCCATCGCGGAGCGGTTCTGGTCGCCCGGCACCGTTCGAGACATTCCCGACATGTATCGGCGTCTGCAGATCATGTCGCTTCGCCTCGATGCCCTTGGGCTTCAGCAGATCTCTGGCCCCCAGCGCATGCAGCGCCAGCTCGCCGGAAACATGTCTTCACCTGAATTTCGGATTCTTGCTTCCGTACTCGAACCGGTCAGCTTCGGTGAACGCTACCATTTGCAACACACCGATCAACTGACGCCTCTCGATGGGCTGGTAGACACTGTTGCGCCCGACCCGCCGTCGCGACACCAGTTTGAGCAATCCGTTCAAGAGCTCCTCGCCGATGCGCCGCAACACGAGCGCCGCAAAGCTTGTCTTGAACAGCAGTTTCGAAGCTGGCAACAAACTGCCCCCGCCTTGGCTCTCCTGATGCACCGGTCACCTAGACTGGCGGAATATGATCCCCTCGCGCAGCAATTGGCACAATTGGGAGCCATCGGCGCCGAGGCGATTGATTATCTCCATACTCCGACCGATCTGCCCTCCGGGTGGAAGAAATCGGCTTTTGCTCAGATCGATGTCATTGAGAAACAGAAGATGTTGGTGCGATTCACCGTTGTGGCGCCGTTGAAACAGCTTATCCAGGCAGCCGGCGGAAACGTTACAGAGTAAATCAATGTCGGAGAAATTTTGGGTATCGAATTGTGCTCCCTCAATCGCCTTTCGTCGAGCCGCCGCAGTTGAGCGCTTCGAGCTGAAAGTATGCCCGGGATAACCCGCGGGCGTATACTGCCGTCGTTTCGAAAGCCAGACCAAAATCGGGGCGAATGTCATTCCCTGGATTTTCTGCTTGTGACTTTTTCGTGTCGGAGGAGAAATGAAAAGCTTTTCACGCCGTGATCTTTTAAAGACGAGCTTGCTAGCGCCAGCCGTAGCTGCAGCAACCCAGGGAATGGGCCCAATGGCCCTCGCGATCGAATCCGTCCAGGAGGGTTCTGGCCCGCTCACTGCAAATGCCCCACGCGAATCTCCATCACAAGGCGCAGGACGCGAACGGCTTCTCCTCGATTTCGGATGGCGCTTCCACTTTGGGAATGCCGATGATCCAGCGAAGGACTTCGAATTCGGAAGCGGGCGCACCGGGAACTTCCAGAAGACGGGCAACTTCCTTCCGGCTGGAAGCATTGCGTTTGACGACGGCGACTGGAAGGCCGTGAATTTGCCCCACGATTGGGCCGTCGAGCTGCCCTTCAAGAACGACCCCGCACTTTCAAGTAAGGGTTTCTATCCATTGGGCCGGACGTACCCGGAAACGAGTATCGGCTGGTATCGCCGCGTCCTGGAACTTCCCGCCGAAGACGCGGGCAAACGAATCACTCTCGAGTTCGACGGCTCATATCGGGAAACGATGGTGGTCTTCAACGGCTTTTATATCGGCCGCCACAGCGGTGGATACGATCCGTTCAGTTGCGATGTTACCGATTTCGCCAACCCAGGTGGAAGGAATGTTCTACTCGTCCGCGTGGATGCCACATCGAGCGATGGCTGGTTCTATGAGGGGGCCGGAATTTATCGCCACGTCTGGCTTGTGAAAACGGCACCCGTCCACGTCAAGAAGTGGGGGACGTTCGTCGACACAAAGGTGCGGTCCGGCCAAGCAGCGCTGTCGATCCGAACGGATGTGAATAATCACGGGAAGGGCGCGCAGAATGCGCGTGTTGTCTCCACGGTGCTTGATCCCTCCGGCAATGCCGTTGCAAAAACTGCGTCATCTCCCATCTCTATTTCGGAAAATGGGGAACAAACCTACCGGCAGGAGATGGTGGTTAAGAACCCCAAGTTATGGTCTCTCGAGGAGAGGAACCTTTACAAGCTTGTGACGGAGGTGAGAACCGGCGGCGATGTCGTCGATCGCTACGAGACTCCCTTTGGCATTCGCTCGATCAGGTTCGATCCGGAGAATGGTTTCTTTCTCAATGACAAGCCTGTCAAACTGAAAGGCACTTGCAATCACCAGGATCATGCCGGCCTCGGTGCTGCCCTGCCTGACGCTGTGCAGTACTACCGTATTCGCAAATTGCAGGAGATGGGCTGCAACTCATTACGCACGTCACACAACCCTCCCACACCCGAACTGCTCGACGCCTGCGATGAGTTGGGGATGCTGGTGTTCGATGAGACGCGCATGATGTCTTCCAATCCGGAAGGCTTGGAGCAATTCGCGAATCTGGTGCGCCGGGATCGCAATCATCCCAGCGTCTTCATGTGGTCCATGGGGAACGAAGAGGGTCAGGCGAATACAGATAGGGGGGTGCTTATTCTCTCTGCGATGAAAGCTGTGGCAACCGAGCACGATGGTTCGCGACCAGTCTCGATTGCTCCCACCCGGGCCATCGGAACCGGTGGCCTGGCGGAGTGCGACGTCGTCGGATACAACTACATGGACCCGGGCGCCGAGGCTTTCCACAAGGCCCATCCCGACAGACCGGTGATAGGCACTGAAACTGTCAGCGCCGTGGGTACGCGCGGCATTTACATCACCGATCCCGACAAAGGCTATGTGGGTTCCTATGATCCCTACACCACTACGGGCCGTGCCTCGGCCGAAGGCTGGTGGAGTTTCTGTAACTCACGACCGTGGCTCTCGGGGGGATTTGTGTGGACAGGTTTCGACTACCGCGGTGAACCTTCGCCGAACGGATGGCCCAACATCAGTTCGCAATACGGAATTATCGATACATGCGGGTTCCCCAAGGACTCGTTCTACTACTACCAATCATGGTGGACCGACAAACCGGTTCTGCACGTTTTCCCGCACTGGAATTGGCCAGGAATGGAAGGCAAAGAGATCGCTGTCTGGGTCTATTCAAACCTCGACAAGGTCGAACTATTCCTGAATGGCGAGAGCCTCGGTGCGAAAGATATAAAGAAAGATTCGCATGTGGCTTGGAACGTCAAATATGCTCCGGGAACCATTGAAGCAAAAGGTTTCAAAGGGGACAAGGTGGTCATGACAGCGAAGCGGGAAACCACTGGATCCCCTGCAACGCTGGCGATGAATGCAGACCGCACGGAAGTCTCCGCGGATGGTGAAGATGTGGCCATGTTTTCCGTTGAAGTCCACGACGCTCAAGGCCGCGTGGTGCCAATCACGGATAACCAAGTGACCTTCGCGGTCTCCGGTGGAGGAAAACTGATCGGCGTTGGCAATGGCGATCCGACCGACCAGCAATCCGACAAGGGCACATCGCGGAAAGCCTTCTCCGGTTACTGCATGGCCCTCGTTCAGGCATCGAAGACGGGCGGCAACATCACCGTCGAAGCCACGTCTCCCGGACTTGAGCAGGCTCAAGTTACGATCGCCGCAAAAACGACGACACTTCGTCCCCAGGTGGCGGCTTGGGAACGTGAAGTTCCGGCGGGTTCCGGGATTACTGGGCTGTGGAGACCGGTACCGGAAAGCGGCGGTGCCTCCGGTTTGATGGCGGTATTGGCAAGCAGCAACTCGGTCTACTTTCTGCGGCAGGAGGGCGGGAATCTCACGGGAAATGTGGAAGGTACTGGCTTCAGCTTCTTCGGGGGAAGCGATGTGCCCACTCCCGTCACTGAGGGCAAAGTGACAGGCGATCATGTCGAGTTCAAAGCTGGAAATAGTGCGTATTCAGGCACGGTGAAAGGCGATCAGATCGAACTTCAACGAAAGGTCGAAAACCCCTTCCGGATGCCGCACGTTGAGGAGCCCGCTGGGTCACGCCCGGCGGTTGGACCCCCTCCGGATGGATCGGATCCATCCAGAGGTCCTTCGTTGCGCCTGCCGCCGAGCATATCCGTGGTTCTGCGCCGGGTTCAGCGCTGAACAGAAGCGATTCATCCTGCCGGGAACTGGGTCTGTCTCAGGCCCAGTTTTTCTGGCTTATACCCATTCGCCCTTGCGCATCAATGGCTCGGCGATGTCTGAAGCGGTGATCCCGTCGATGTCAAGCTTATCCGAGCCAATCATCCAGTCCACATGGATCAGGCTGTCGTTGGCGCCCTTGGCCGCAAGTTGTTCCGGGCTGAGCTTGTCTCCACCGCGCAGGCAGGCTGTGTAAGCTTGCCCTAGCGCAATGTGAGACGCGGCATTTTCATCAAACAGCGTATTAAAGAAGAGGAGGCCGCTCTGTGCGATTGGAGAGGAATGTGGTACCAGCGCCACTTCACCTAACCGCCGCGCGCCATCATCGGTGCCGATCAGATTCTCAAGCACCTCCTGCCCTCGAGTAGCCCGTGCATCCACGATGCGTCCTTGCTCAAAACGCACCTGGATCCCTTCGATCATGGTGCCCTGGTACGAGAGTGGTTTGCTGGCCCTCACAGTGCCGTCCGCGCGATCTTTGTGCGGAGTGGTGAAAACTTCTTCCGTGGGCAGATTGGGAATGCAATAGAAACCGTTCCCTGCCGTCGTACCGCCCCCGAGCCAAAGATGGTCATCTGCGAGCCCCAGACGAAAGTCGGTGCCGGGGCCCCGATATTGCAATGCAGAATAACGCTTTTGGTTCAGGTAGGCCGCTCGCTTGTGCAGATTGGCATCATGCATCTTCCACACCCCGACAGGATCGTCCCCGTCGACTCGTGAAATCGCGAAGATGGCATTCCACAGCTTGGCCAGAGCCTCATCTGGCGGGTCGTCCGGAAACACTGCAGAAGCCCATGCAGGCGTTGCGCTCGCAACAATTGTCCAGTTGATTTCGTGGCGCGTAATCATCTCGAGAGCACGCCGATAAGCTTTTGAAATGGCTCGATTTGCACGACCTACCCGGTCCGGATCTTCGCTCGAAAGCAGCTGCGGATTTGCGCCGGCAATGGCAAGCCGTGCCGCACCGCTCTTGAACGCAGATCCCATTCCGTCGTAAAGCCAACTCGCGGCGTGGTCAAAGCTCGCATTCGGCGCCAAACGATAGCGCATCAGGGCCGCTTCATCGTCGCTATAGAGGGTCGTCACCAGTGAGGCTCCTGCGCGATAGGCCTGCTCCGTGATGCGTCTTACGAGCTGCAGAGCCTCTAAAGGAGCGGTCATCACAAGTTCCTGCCCCGGTTGGAGGCCGAGACCAACGTGAACCGCAACCTCGGCGAATCGATCAAGTTTCTCTTCGAGCGAGAGCTCTTCTTTTGCGAGCGTAACGTTTGTCATCTTTTTCAAGTCCTCTGCGTCGGACACCTCAGGGAAACAGGTCGTCCGCTCTCAGTTTCGATTAATGCGATCTCCGGCCAACAGCCGTTATCCCAATTCTATGTCGAAAATCCCATCCAATTTCGCGATACCACCGGGCAAGGAATAACACTATCTATAGGGAGCGACAACTAGAGAAAAGGCGGCGCACAACACGACTCAGCAGAATGTGGAGATGGCAATTGCAATCACGCACTAAGCCGTGACGGCTGCACGACACCACAATGGCAATTCACAATCTTTTCCACCGTCCAGGAAGGGCGTTAGCGTGCGCTAGTATAATCGGGCTCGGCGCAAAGTCTAAGAGTTCTGGATACACAAACATGAGCGCGAACATTAGCTTTCTGGCAGTTGATATCGGCGCATCAAGCGGCCGCGTGATGGACTGCTGCTGGAATGGCAATCGCTTCAAGCTGCAGGAGGTTCACCGATTCCCGAATGGCGGCGTGCGTTTCGGCTGCTCCATGCATTGGGACGTGTTACGGATCTGGTCCGAAATTCAGAACGGCCTCAAGAAATTCAGAACCCTCCAAAACTCCGTCCCGGCAGGCATCGGCGTGGATGCGTGGGGCGTCGACTATTGCCTTTTGGACGACCGGGATCGGCTCTTGGGGAATCCCTATCACTACCGGGATGCTCGTACCAGGGGTCTTCCCGACACACTTCAGGCCGTTGTAAGTGCCCACGATCTCTTTCGCGCTACAGGCGTGCAGACCATGGAGATCAACACTAGCTTTCAATTGGCCAGCATGGCGCTTCAAGCGGACCCCCAACTGCTCTCCGCACAGAGCCTCCTCATGATTCCAGACCTCTTTCAGTTTCTGCTCAGCGGAGAAAAGAGGGTCGAGTATACAGAGGCGACCACGACCCAGCTTTACGACCTGCGAGCGCGTTGCTGGTCGCGGGAGATGATCGCCAGCTTGAACTTGCCCCCGCGAATCTTCAAGGAAGTTGTCCTGCCCGGGACCGTGCTAGGAAACCTGTTGCCTGGCGTTCAGGCCGATTGCGGCTTCTCAAGCGGATTTCCCTCCGTCGCAGTAGCCTCCCACGATACTGCAAGCGCTGTGGCCGCGATTCCCGATCTCGATGATCGCAGTGTCCTTCTCAGCAGCGGAACATGGAGCCTGATGGGCGTTGCAGCGGACGAGCCCAATTTGTCAGACGAGTTCTTCCACCTCGGATTTACCAACGAAGGATCGGCAGAAGGTGGCGTCCTTCTCCTGAGAAATCTGACCGGCTTATGGATTCTTCAGGAGTGCATGCGGATTTGGAACGAAACAGGTGCGCATTACGCTTGGGCTGATCTGGAAGAAGCAGCTTCGAAGGCTGCGCACTTCCGTTCCTTCATCGATCCGTCGGCCAGCGAACTGCGAGCCCCAACGGACATGTGCGCGGCCATTCAACTCTATTGTGCGCAAAGCCGACAGCCTGTCCCGCAAACTGTCGGCGAGGTCGCTCGATGCATCTTTGAAAGTCTGAGCTTTGCCTATTGCGAAGTGATTGAGGACCTGCAGAGAATAACGAGTCGTGATCTCAGCACAGTACGCATCGTGGGCGGCGGATGCCTGAACCACTTCTTATGCCAGATGATTGCAAACGCTTGTGGCCGCGAAGTCATTGCCGGCCCGGTAGAGGCGGCAGCGCTGGGCAATGCGCTGGCTCAGGCCGTGGCGACCGGTCACTTGAAGAATCTCTGCGATGGCAGAGCCGCTGTGAAGCAGTCCCTGCATTGTCAGTCCTATTCTCCTGCGCACGGCAGCACATGGCAGGAAGCATTTGATCGCTACAAAAGTCTAGTTGCCCTTGGCCGCAACCGGGAGAGTTTGACCCGCGAGGGCTGGGTTAAATGATGAAAAGCGAATCGAGAAAAGTGAGGAAAGTCATATGTCATCTTATGCAATTCCTGAAGTTTTGAAGCCGTCGCCTGTTGCAAGTGACGAGGCCATTCTGGTTGCCAATGGAGATCTTCGCCTATCTGCCAACCAGGTTTGCTGGCCGGCCCAGGCAGCCCTTGAACGGATGCTGACCGAAGCCTTTCTTGAAGAAGGGATCAAGCTCCGCAGAGCGCATGCGTACAACCCGGCTTTGAAGCACGGCTTTATCTCCGGCCAGCGCATGGGCATGGATGTGTTCGAAAAGATCGATCCCGACGCTCCTCTTGTAGTCGCCGAAGCCGTTTGGCAATACAGCGGCCATCTGTGGGCAGGACTTGTTACACATCGCGGCCCGATTCTTACCGTTGCAAATTGGTCCGGCCAGTGGCCCGGCCTGGTGGGAATGCTGAATCTGAATGGATGCCTGCGCAAGGCCGGGATTCCCTTCAGTACGCTGTGGAGCAAGGATTTCAAGGACCCATTCTTCAAAAATGGCCTTCGCCAGTGGATTAAAGATAAGGTTGTTGTCCACGATATCTCGCACGTGCATGAGTTTGACCCCGAGAGAGTGGGTGATGCCGAGCGGACCCTTGGAAGCGCTCTGGCAAGCCAGTTGCAGAGCAAGAAGGCGATTCTGGGCGTCTTCGATGAAGGTTGCATGGGCATGATGAATGCCATCGTTGAGGATTCCCTTATGAATCCAGCGGGCATCTACAAGGAACGCCTCAGTCAGTCGGCACTCTATGCCGCGATGCGCGAAGTCACCTTGGAAGAAGCACAAGAGGTGCGTGACTGGCTCGACAAGAGCGGCATGCGATTCATCACCGGCCCCAACGAGGCCGAGGACCTGACCGACGCGCAGATTCTCGATCAGTGCAGGATGTATATTGCCGCTTTGCGGATTGCCGATGATTTTGGTTGCGATGCCGTCGGCATTCAGTATCAGCAAGGTCTGAAGGACCTTGTGCCCGCTTCCGACCTCGTCGAGGGCCTGCTGAACAATGTTGAGCGTCCGCCTGCCTTCGGCCGCGATGGCCGTGAACTCTATGCTGGAAAGCCGCTGCCGCATTTCAATGAAGTCGATGAGTGCGTGGGCGTGGATGCAGTGGTGACCAACCGCGTCTGGACAGCAATGGGGCTGAACCCGGCCACGACTTTGCACGATGTGCGATGGGGCGAACAATACACGGCCGATGGAATCGACGAGTTTGTATGGCTCTTCCAGATTTCAGGCGCCGTGCCGGCCTCGCACCTGGTCGGCGGCTACAAAGGAGCGGTCAGTGAGCGACAGCCATCGATGTACTTCCGTCTTGGCGGCGGCACCCTCAAGGGCGTGTGCAAGCCCGGCGAAGTAGTCTGGAGCCGTGTGTATGTTGAGGGCGGCAGCCTGAACGTCGACTTGGGACGCGCTACCGCGATCTCATTGCCTGAAGCAGAGACCAACCGGCGTTGGAAGGAAGTTACTCCGCAGTGGCCCATCATGCACGTGCTGTTGCATGGCGTCGACCAGAATCAGTTCATGGCCCGTCATCCTTCCAATCACATCAATGTGGCCTATGCTCCGACCGCGAAGAGGCTGACCGGGCATTGGCAGTGAAAGCAACAATGTTCCACGAGATGGGCCTGAATGTTCATCTTTGCGGAGTCAAGATTTGAATGCTTCCGGCGTCTGCTGGAAACTGAGAGGTAGATAAAAAACAATGAAAATAAGCCCATATGCAGGAAAACCGGCTGAAAATTCCATGCTGGTGAATGTCCCCAGCCTCATTACGGCTTATTACACCGAGGTCCCCGACCCATCGGTGCCGGAGCAACGAGTTTCCTTCGGCACCTCTGGGCATCGCGGATCGTCATTCGACAAGGCCTTCAACGAGCAGCATATCCTTGCGATCACTCAGGCTATTTGTCTCTACCGGGAGCAACAGAAAACGGATGGGCCGCTCTTCCTCGGCATGGACACGCACGCGCTTTCGGTTCCAGCACACGCCACCGCGCTTGAAGTGTTGGCAGCAAATGGAGTTGAAGTCATGATCGCGGAGGGCGATGATTACACGCCAACTCCAGTGATTTCTCACGCCATTCTGACCTACAACAAAGGGCGAACGACGGGCCTTGCCGATGGCATCGTGATCACACCCTCGCATAATCCGCCGCGCGATGGCGGGTTCAAATACAATCCTCCGAATGGCGGCCCCGCAGATTCAGTGGCTACAGGTTGGATCGGAGCAAAAGCAAACGAATTTCTTGAGAATGGCCTCCAAGGAGTGAAACGAGTTTCCGTCGAGAACGCCCTGCACGCCCCAACGACCCACCGGCACGACTACCAAAACGCGTACATTCCCGATCTCGGTAACGTGATCGACATGTTGGCGATTCGAAATTCCGGGATTAACCTCGGAGTCGACCCTCTGGGCGGCGCCGGCGTTCACTACTGGCCCCGAATTGCCGAGCAGTATGAACTGAATCTCACCGTTGTCAACGAGACTGTGGATCCGACCTTCCGCTTTATGACAGTGGATTGGGATGGCCAGATTCGTATGGACCCATCCTCGCCGTACGCGATGCAAAGCTTGATCCACCTCAAGGATCAATTCGACATCGCTTTCGCCTGCGATCCGGATCACGACCGGCACGGAATTGTCACCAAGAGCACGGGGCTCATGCCGCCCAACCACTACCTCTCCGTTGCCATCTTCTACCTTTTTCAGCACCGGCCGAACTGGCATCCGAGCGCAGCGGTGGGCAAGACCTTGGTCAGCAGCCAGATGATCGACCGCGTTGCCGCCAAGTTGGGAAGGAAACTCTACGAGGTCCCCGTCGGGTTCAAATGGTTTGTAGATGGGCTGCTCGATGGCTCGCTGGGCTTCGGCGGTGAAGAGAGTGCCGGTGCGTCTTTTGCGCGGCGAAACGGCGCGGTATGGACGACGGATAAGGACGGAATCATCCCAGCCCTGCTGTCGGCAGAGATCACGGCTCGCCTGAAACGCGATCCAGGCGAAATCTACAAGGAACTCACCAGCGAGTTCGGCGAGCCTTTTTACGATCGCGTCGAGGCCGCTGCCACGCGAGAGCAAAAGGAAATTCTGGGAAAGCTCTCACCCGAGCAGGTTCGTTCCAAAGAACTTGCCGGCGAGCCCATCAAGCAAATCCTTACCCGCGCGCCGGGGAACGGTGCTCCAATCGGCGGATTGAAAGTTGGTGCTGAAAGCGGTTGGTTCGCGGCGCGACCTTCGGGGACTGAGGATATCTACAAGATCTACGCGGAAAGCTTCAAGGGACCGGATCATCTCCGGCGTATTCTTGAGGAAGCGCAAACAATCGTGAGCGATGCTCTCGGAGCTTGAAGTCCAGCGAGGAACCATGAGCGACAAACGCGTCACATAAGATTGCGCCAGGAGCGCAGAAGACAAGCGATAACTCAATGCCATTTCCCTATGGCGAACGAGCAACCGGCAACCCAATCGATTGCACTCTGGAGGAGATCATGCGTAGACTAGCGTTCATTCTGATGTTTTGCGTGGCTGCGGGCAATGTGGCTGCATCGGCAAAGACGGTCTATAGCTTCACGATGAAGTCCATCGATGGCCAACCGGTCAGCCTGAAGAGTTATCACGGCAAAGTTCTCCTGTTGGTCAACGTTGCAAGTAAATGCGGATTCACTCCGCAATACACAGGTCTCGAGTCTCTCTACGAGAAGTACAAAGACCGGGGTCTAGTCATCGTTGGTATCCCCGCGAACAACTTTGCAGCCCAGGAGCCAGGAACAAACGAAGAGATCAAGAAATTCTGCAGCACAAAATACAACGTCAGTTTCCCGATGATGTCGAAGGTGTCGGTGCTGGGCACGGATAAGACGCCGCTCTATGTCTTCCTTACCGACAAGACCGCAAATCCCAAGATCGGTGGAGACATCAAGTGGAACTTCACAAAATTTCTGTTTGATCGGAAAGGCAATCCCGTGGCACGGTTTGAACCGGCGGTCACTCCCGAATCCCCAGAGGTTACCGCTGCAATCGAATCCGCACTGGCGCAGTAGAGAGATCAAGCGTGGTTCTTCGCAATTAAGTGGTTCCTTTTCGATCGACCGAGCACGCAACCACATGGCTTACAGCACTCATCTGTCGCAATGGCGTACTCGCAAACGAGCGATGTTCTACATGATCCACGGATCCTCTCTATAGGTTTCGGGATGAGCTAACATCTCACGAGTAGGAGGGCAGGAAGACATCGCACGACTTCTTTTGCAATGCTATGACGTTCCTGCATGGTCAGGGCCGCCGAGTTCGCGGTTGGCGTCAATAACAATCCAATGGCCGCCGGTGCGGATCAGATCAAGCTCAACGTCGAGCATGAAAATCATTCATCAAATCCGGATTGCTCCCATATTGCATCTGCTCTTTTGCCACTTTTTCGCAAAGCTTCTTGATCTGTTTCCTGATTTTCAGGTCAATCGTCCCGTAGTGAATATTCTCGATTTCGTTAAGTAACAATCGCGATAAAACAGCCTCGTCTTCAGCGATGGGCACTTGATCTCGGGGAACCGTAATAGAAACCTTTTCTCGCATGAGCTCATCAAGGCGGGAAGTCTGTGCCTGCGCCTGTGCACCCAGCATCAGCACTATGACCGCAAAGAGATACCTCTTGCAGCCTACAAGACAATGGCACATAGTTAACGTCGAATGTGGCATATCGTTCCGAGCGTACCTACTCTGATCTGCTGTCAACATGACCTACCTCCACGAAGGGACTCGGATCTCTTCTTGTAGATCGCTGGCCACCCCGCTCAAGCCATTGAACTACATTGACCTTTCCGCAACTTACGTCGATGTTATCTAGTGTTAATCTCGAGCGGAACTGTCACTTGAGGCAGCTATCTGAGCACGCTGCATGTCGCGCTCACAACCTCTGGAATCGTAAGAAAACCGTCGTCTATATTGCGATTTATATATATAGTTGACCCACTTGACAGCACCTCTTTAATGGGGCCACGCTAGGATCGGGAAGCGTTGCTAAAATAGAATGACGCTTTAGAGCGGGTTCGACAAAGTTATTCAGCGGAGATTAGTTCGATCCGCGCAGGGACTAGAACTCTTGATCCAAGGTAAGTGTGTGGTCCACGGCTCAAGCCACATCTTGATATAAAGGGGGATTGTTGACACCCGCGATCATCCTTGGGGTCCGATTCACTGAAGTTCCAGGGAGGAAGTCCTTTGCTCGCGCGGAGTTCGTTTACTTCACGATGAACATCATCAATCAACTGTTGTGCTTCTCGTGAATCAAAGTAATCTCTGAGTGTCTTTTTCATCTTAGGTGAAAGGTGGAATTTCGCGGCGTTCCGGATTATTACACTCCTTTCGAAGTAACTGGCCGTAGCATCTACGACGGACACTTATGGTTACCCGGTTTTCTCCCTCTCCATCCTCGTTTTTGAGATCAGGTCTTCGCTCTCGCCAGGTTTTGCTAAAAGCCACAGAAGCCTTCTGTTCCTCTTGGTCCATTCTCGAGGCTTCTTCCGAGGTTACCCTTTAGTTGCGCCAGAAAGAGCACGGCGGGTTGCTGCCCGGTTTCGTAAACTGTTATGGCAACGCGCCGTGCTAAATCTAAATCTGGAGTGGCCAGATAACACTAGAGGTCTTTCTGAATTCCCTTGTTCACGATAAGTTTGACCTCGACACGTTGATTTAGCTCACGCCCCTTCGCGCCCTCATTAACGGCGTCGGGATGAGTAGCTCCATAGCCGGCTGGCGCGACGATCCGTCGAATGGGAATGTTCCCCGTGTTTCGAAGATAATTTGCGACTGTATTAGCCCGATCCTCGCTGAGTTGCTGATTGAAGTCCTTCGTTCCCGGCTTAGAGGCATAGCCGGCGATTTCAATTAGATAACCATCGGTCGACAAAGCGAGAGCAGCAAGCTTGTCAAGATCTGCTTTGCCGGCATCATCCAGCGTCGACTTGCCTGTGGGATAGTAGATAACCGCTTGGCTAACAGTCTTGTAATCGTCTAGGTCCGATACACGTTTGTTGACCAATTGCACAGCACCGATACTCGCGGCCGCGGCGCTTCCGGCCGCTACGGCTGTTGCATTCGCTTGGCTCGCTGAAGATTGCGCCTGATCGGCTGAAGTTTGGGCTGCCCCTGCTGCGGTCACACCTTGGTTGGCTGTTTTCTGAGCTGCACTGGCTGCGGCCCCATTGCCGATGATCTGCTGTTGCTGCGCCACTGCAATTGCGAAGTCGTCCGGCGAGAAGTTGATCTTTCTCGCTACCAGTTGACCGCTTGCATTACCCACGCCATCAACCGTGATCGTCAGTCCCGGTACCATCGCTGTCACGTCCATGTTCTGCTGGCGGCGGAGTAATGCCGAACCCTTGTCGCGCAGTACATAGGTGTCGTCGGTGACCAGTACAATTGCCAGATCCCCGCTCTTGGCGTCCTGCACCTTTACCTCATTGCCATTTCGAGAAACAATCTCGCCTTTTACCTTTCCTTTATCTCCGGCCGTGAACTGCTGAGCACTCACAACCGTTGCTGAAAGCATCCCTGCAAGCAGCACCCCAGAAACTGCTTGCGACGATATGCGTGTCACGTAACTGCGAATTAATTTCATCGGACTGTCCTCCTCATTTGTGTGCCGTTTGTCAAGCCAATCGTTCGCGACAGGCGCATTAAAACCGGGCGCGGGACTAAACCTGTAGATGACTCAAGCTTAGCGACCAACATGTTCACGGAGAATTGGCAAAACTAAGGGCTTTCATACTGCAAAAGTGCTACGCACGTGAAACTCACTTTGGTCGAACGAAACGACATCGAAACTCGTTGGCGGATGCACGACGCGGCCCCTAAACAAATAGGATCATCGTCCATGAAGAAATGCGATCCCTATTTGTTGCCGAATGTCCAACTAATCCCGGAACTCGTTCCATAGTCACTGCCGGACAGTGACACGGGCGCTTGGTTATACCAATTGCCATAAAACGAGAAATTCCATGATAAATCGCCATAGAGCTTGATGTAATAAGACGCTTCCGTACTTACACGAACGCGACCGGGATCTGAGATCCCCGGGAAGACCGTAACAGAGACATCTAAATTTGTCTTTTTAAAGCTAAAAGCTTTGAGTTCAGCTGATATAAGGGCCACAACATTGTTCTGGGCTCCTTGTATAACGGTGTCAGTCTCATATTGAGTATTCTGCCAACCAACTCCGCCAAGGATATAGAGGCTCGTGTGATTGGTATTCCGCAGGTAGCGACCTATCCCTCCACCGAGGGTGGTTTGTAACCCGATTCCCTGCACCGAGCTTTGCAGGAAGGACCCCGTCCCAGAATAGAACCACTTGTTCCATCGCAGAAACCGCATGCAGCTTAGATCTGTCTCATTTCTTGTGGAGACATTAGCCCCGTTACTAGATGCGAAAGTGGAGTTGAACATTGCTTGACCCGACCAATGGTCTCTCTTGTATTCCAACAGCGACGATATGTTGTACTGAGTTGACTCATTGCCTTTGGAGTAGAGGACACCAGTATTAATCGTGCCGTTGAATCGTCGCCAGAATCTATCTGCCGATTGGTCGAGTTTTACGAGGCGCGATTGCGGGATCTCCACCGTCTTCTCGGTTTGAATTGCGATTCGAATTCTAACCGGTTGTTCGCCGGATGATGCGACTGCCGACAGCGTACCGTTGTAAATAGTTCCGTCCTCAGTTTGCACCAGGAATAATTGATTGCTTTCCAGATGAGCCACTTTAGACCACTGTAGGCCGATTGTTCCCTGAATATAGCTCACTTTAACCGATAGCACGCCACCGCTGAGCCCCTTAATCTCACAGGTTATGCGGTCGCCATTTGTCATTACAACTACGTCAGTAGCGTTCCGTGCTAAGAGGCGCGAGCAGAACAAGAGTGCACAGCTTAGAATGACAGCGCGAATGCACATCGTCTGCTTTTCCCTCCGCCGCTTCGTGACTCGCAACTTCAGACGGCTTGACCTCGATCGCGGCGATGGGTGGATTAGGAAGCTGCCCTCAGTTGGAAGTGCTTGCAACGAACCAAATGCTTCGAAGATTCTTATCGATGCGTATTCGGGATCGAGTGGTCACAAACTCTAGATGGGTCATTCTTGGTCCGATTCCTTTACCGGGCTCCAAGCTGTATCCGGATCGAACTCGCTTATTGCCATTGCCGTATCGGTTGTACCCCTCCCTAAGTCTCTTTGGTACAGCAGGCCGTCCTGATTTATTAGGAAAGTCATCACACCTGAATTGCCGTATTCAGCTGGATATGCGACGAAGGCGAAGCCGCCGGTCATTTTTCCGTCGACGACGTAGTTCTTTGCGCCGCCCGGCGCATGAGTGCCTTGCTTGGTTAGCATTCTGAAGTAGTATCCATGAAAAGCCGCGTGCGAATTAGGCTTTGCGCTATAGCCCTCAGTAGTTGCGAACGCCACGAGTGGTCCAAGCGGGCTCGAAGGCCGCCCCCCGGCCGGTTCCCAGTACAAACCATTTTGCTTGCCGGTGTCGCTAATGAACTTCTTCGCGTATTGGCGGCTGCCTCCGTCAGCGTGACGCTCTTTGAAGTAGTCGGCCTGCGCATCGGCAAGTGCTCTACAAATATCAATCACGGCCAGTTCGTTTCGGCCAATTCGACGATTTAGAATCTCATCCTTTCCTGCGGCGGTGTCGAAGTACCATCGCCCGCCGCCATCCTTTTTCAGAGGGATCGGGAAGGCAAAATTGTCAGCCCCTACGAGGAGGATCTGGGAGCCATCAGGCATCCTGCGCCAACGGTGCATCTCTCCATAAGCAGCTACGAATCTGTCGGCAGTGACCTTGTCCTGGACGGCATCACCTGAGAAGATCACTCCTTTGGAACCTGCACCGAAGATTCCCAGCAGTGCATCATGATCTCCTGATTTTGCTGCTTCCAGCAGACCATTGCCGGCCTCGTCCGGCGAAGCAAAGAGTGTTAGCGAAGGTTTCTCGGATTTATTGCACGCCGTCAAGATAAGAGCTAGGGCCAGCATCAAAAATGCCCTCTTTTTTGACGGGGCGACTTTGCAAATTTCAAGCGACATGACGGTCCTCCAAGATTTTGAACTGTAAGAAGCCTTAATAATTATTTTCTTTAAGAACGGGGTGTTGCCACCCGTTTAGTGGTGCGGTTATGCTCATCTGCGACCGCCCCAGCCGCCACCGCCGCCGCGGCTTGCCGACCCACGAGCACTGGCCGCCCTGCTTTGCCAACCTCCGCCTCCACTGTTGAAAGCCGATGACCCGCTGCTCCTGTCCTGTTGTCCCCATCCTTTTGAATTAGCCGAATTTAAGGTGCCATATTTGCTTGAACTTCCGCTTGTGTTCTGCCAACCACCGCCCGTGTTCTTGTAGGTGTTACCGTTCGCGGTTGCGTATTTGTTACCATTTGCAGTCTGACCAACGGCGGCGCTGTTGTACTTACCCGACGCCCCATAAGCGGAGGCACCGTTCGACGTCTTCACCGACCCGGTGGTTCCTTGAGAGGTTGTTTGATGCTGGCTGTATGCGGTGTTTCCGTTCTTCGAAACCGTCGAGGCCCCATAACTCCCATAGGCATTGGACCCTTGGGCCGTCGCGCCATATGCCCCGGTTCTGGGGTTGTACGCCTGAGCTGCGCCGGCGGAGCCGTAAGCGTTCGACGCGGACGCGCCGCGTGCATAAGTTCCGGTTGAAGGATTGTAAGCCCTCCCTGCACTCGCGCTGCCGTAGCCGTTTGAAACCGTCGCTCCACGTGCATAAGTCCCGGTGGATGCGTTGTAGCTTGAACCATAACGTGCAACGCCGTTGGCGCCATATACACTTGCGCCGCGCCAGGCAGTGTTTCCGTAGTAAGCTCCACCGCGATACACCACAGTCGCACTGCCGTGCCAGCCACAGTTCCAACTGCTATATCCCCAACTGCAACACCCACCGCTCATCATCGCCCCAACCGCAATTCCGACCCCGAACGAAACCGCGGCGGTCGTCACCACGGCTGCCGTGCTGTATCCCGGCACCACGTAGGGATATCCATAAACCACCGCCGGGTTGTAAACGGGAACATAAACGACCTGCGGATTCGCAGACTGAATCACAATGACTTGCGGCGATTGTTGCACGACCGTGATCTGCGAGCTTGATTTCAAATTTCCTGCTGCTTGCGCTTTCGCGCGCAACTCCTGGATGGCCGACATAACTTCAGCGCCCTGTGTGGTATACGCCTCACCTAAGGCAGAGGTCCAACTCAGGTTCTTTGCCATGTTGTCGAGTACCGAGGGAAACTGTGTGATCGCCTTTACGCTTGGTTCCCACGGTTGTCCATTAACGGCTTCCATCAGGTTCCCGCCTGTGAGATGGCTGTTCTGCTGAAGCCAACCCGCGGCGGAAGCAACTTGGTCTGGAAAGCTGGCAGCCCCCAGAATCTGGGCTACCAAAGCGTCTGGATACAGTGCGATGGGAGCAGCCAGTTGGCACAACTCTTCCGTGGTAAGCGGTGCACCTTGACCCGAATACTCGGATGCCCCACTTTGTTGAGCTTCATCTTTCTGAGGTGTGGTTCCAATCAGCAGAAGGAAAGATAACACAGATGATAATAGCTTTTTCATTGCAATCATGTTCGCCCCTGCACACCAACGGTTAAGCCACGCGCCCGATAAAACACCAAGCTATCGCGGGGTCTCCCTCTTTGTAACTGTCACTTCTGACAGGCACGATGAATGGGAAAACTGGCGCCCTCTTGCGGCTGGTCGAAGCCGGAGCTGCTCATAACTTGAAACGACATATTAACAACTGCGATTGTTGCCGGCCGACGGCCTGCGCCTCGCCACCGATTCAAATCGTCGAGGTCTTCTTTCCTGCCATCGACACCGCACAACCAGAAGCGCAAGTGAAAAGGCAGACTACAGATCGCTCAAGAAGATGGGCTTAAAGCCGGACGCGCCCCCCTGCATCAGCTTCCGAGGTTCCGACGATAATGGGGCGGGGAAAATTGCAAAAAATGAATGGCCGTTCAACCGGAATGGCAGAGATGGTGTCGTCTCGGGCGCAATCCATTGATTGGAATGAGAATCGACTGCGATACGATGGCAGCTCAGTATCGCTAAGCTTTCTCCACTGTCGGTGAGTTTACACTCGGCCTCATGTGGCGCTTGATTGCATATTCGATAAGTTCCGCATTTGTCTTCAGATTTAACATTTCCATCATCCGATACTTGTGGAATGCGACAGTGCCCGGCTTGATATCGATAACATTTGCCACTTCTTTCATTGACAATCCTTCCGCAAGCAACTGCAGAATCTCACTTTGCCTTGCGGTGATATGCTTCGTCTCGCTAAACACTTCACCTTGATTCAGAAGGAACATTACCGTTTCTTTCGCAACCAGCGGCGACAGGTAGGATGCGCCTTGAAGGACCTTGCGGATAGCAAGCAGTAGTTCGTCTCCGGCTGACTGCTTAAGGATGTAGGCAGAAGCGCCCCTACGGAACGCCTCAGCAGCTACATCGGCTTCCATGGTCATGGTCAGGAACAGCAGCTTGACTCCAGGCACTTTTTGCTTCACTTGTGCCGCAGCGTCAAGCCCATTCAGGTGTGGCATATAGATATCGAGGATGATTAAATCCGGTTTGAGTTCGGTGGCCGCGGCGATCAGTTTTCGACCGTCCGTCACAATTCCGACTACCTGAAATTCAGGCTCTATCAGAGCCTTACACGCGTCCGCAAAAAGTTGATGATCATCGGCAATGACAATGCGAGCGGCTGGCTTCTCAATTCTCATTTGGTCCCCCCGTAAAAACGATTTACGAACCCCGCCACCGCGAGTTGGAAATCCATGAGCGGTGTTTCGGAGCGCGGCTGCTCGATATTTCGTGCGACCCCACTGGACGAAAGCATAATCGCGTATAGCAAACATTAGCAGGGTCAGCTACTAGCTACGTTCATCGAAACTACCACATACTTCAGGAAAATATCAATGTCTCAACGCGGATAGATTGCCATATGCCTGAAGTCATATTTCTGATCTCCACCAGCTTGAGGGTAAACCAGGTTGGATGATCGGCGTCGTAAAGGAGATATGTTGCGACCTTGACAAGCTTTCAGATGGACGATCCCACGCTCCCTGGCCTGGCGAATAGCTTCCGGGTCATCCAGCTACCCCCAACTTCTTAAAAAGATGCCCGACATGAATCTTTACGGCGCCTTCGACGGATCCAAGCGTCCGGGCACCCTCTTTGTTGCCTTTCCCGGTAGCCCTCACCAGTGCCTTGAACATGCATGGGTCCCTGAAAAACTCAGTGATCCCGATGAACATATCGATGTTAAAGAGCTTGCAATTCTTCCGGCCTTTTTTCGAGCCAGGCTATCCGGCGGTGAATGCGACGCTGGACCACCGAAGACTTGTAAACCGACAAATCCACGCCAAACGATTTGTTGAGCAAGCGAAGCACTTGAAAGAGGCGACATTCACTTCGCGAGGAGCAATTTCGTCAGATTCTTCGATGAGCGTCGGAGAAGGATGGCCGTTGATGCATGACAGATTCCGAGCGATCTCTTCCGGTGGTAAAACGATGTCCACTGCTCCGGCGGCAATGGAGCTTCGTGGCATCTCATAGTGCTTCGCGGAATTCGAGTCCTGCGCAAAGGTGACTCCCCCTTCGGCCTTGATCGCCAGCATTCCAGCCGTGCCGTCTGACTCTGTGCCGGAGAGAATAATGCTGACCGCCCGGTTCCTTTGCCCCACCGCGAGCAGCAAAAAGAAGAAATCGATGGGGCATGGAGTGCGATTCGGAGTTCCGTCTCGGTTCTAAATGCAGAACCTGACCGGTTAAGGACTTTTTCTTGTTCGGAGGAATGTGTAAATGGAATCTGGCTTCACCAGCATCCCTTCTTCCGCCTCCATCACGGGCATAGAGGTGAATTGGGAAAGGATTTCCGGGAGCCGACTCTTCTCGTGACTGAATCACAGTGTTGCACGATAACGAAGCCATGCCTGCGGCTTTCGGCAGGGTCCTCAGCAGGCGTTCGCATGGCTACAATCTCCCAAGGCAGACGAGCCGATCCCGACAAATGAAAAGAGACGATGCCGTCTTAGCTTTGGCCGGCCCCCCTTCTTATCGCCGTGTGCACTGGTTTGTTTTCTCTGTTCTCGGGTTGCTGTCGATCTTCATAGCCCCGCCACAACAACGTAGCGAGTTGACCGAAATGTACATTAGTTACATTTGCGCCGCGAATAAATCAAGCTTCATTCCATCTCATCTTTGACTTTCAACGGGGAAGAGGAATGCTACCTTTTCTGTTTCGTGCATGACTGAATTCCTCGAGGCGCAACAGATCTCCGCCTTTATAGTCTTCGGGGCAAGATTCTGCCAACCTGCGCACTGTCAAAAGGCGTTCATTATCCCTGAGTTGTCTAGATTGACTCCGCTGATTTTAACTCGATCGGAACTCCGCCTTCGGACTATTGACCTCTCTGTTCTAGAGAAGCTGAGACGACGTAGCGCTTCGGTGCACTACCAAGGATGTGGAAAGGATAACAGGTCACAAGTGTTAGGGAAGGAATCGGACTCGGGGCAAGTACGTCTGTCTGGTTGGGCATCACAATCCGAATTTGATCGACGATGTATCGATCCGTGCCCTTCAGACTCCGCAACTCAATTTGGTCTCCGACGACCACATCTTCGAGTCCGCGAAAAAATCCGTCGCGGTGACCGGCTAAGCCAATGTTTCCCTGTTCCCCCGGTCGCGCCGTGCCGGCAATCCGACCAACGGCACGGTTCAAGGTCAGACTATCAGTCCCATCAAGAACAGCTGCTTCAAGGTGAATCTTCGGAATTCGAAGGACCGCCACGGGTGCCCCCAATGGCATGGTTGTGCTCTGCAGGTATTGCGCAATCCGATGCTTATCCCAACGCTGTGAATTGACTGTCGGAAGGACCAATGACGTCCTTGAATCGGTTCTCTCTTTAACCTGCTGGCTCGCAACCTTTTCACCGGCGCTGAGGATGTAGAAGTCCCTGATTGCGGCGCGAGCGCCGAGGAGTTGGTCGATACGGGCTGCGCTGTATGCGGCGAGTAGCGCGAGACCCAGGGCAAGCAGAAGACTTTCGGTCCACTCCCGCAAGCACCTCAAAGTCGGGTCGCGTCGAGAATAGCACTTAGTATTGGAAGCCCGTTGACGCTCCACCATGGTAAACGCTCCTGTGCGGATCTATTCTTGAATCCCCGCTGGTTGAATGGGAAGTTGCCGGCTTACTGAGTGGCAGGCACACATGCAGAATCTTTGCCCGCTACACTCACCGTTTCATCATCGATCGGTCCGGAAAGGTATTTGCGGATTGTGGAGCATGCACCGACGATCTCACAATGTGTTGTTCTTGCGTCGCACCGCTCTAAGGCCCATATAGATCGCGAGAAGAATCAAGCCAGACAGGCCAATAAGAGGCAAAGGACTGCCAGTTGACGGAAGTGCCGCCGAAGCTTGGTCGGCTGCTGGAGGAGGCGCAGCACTAGGCTGAGGTTCGGCAGAGGGAGCCGGTCCTTGAATTAACAGCACACCGACCAACCGCGGCGATGGCGGCTTCGGCGCCTGTCCGACCATTGTCTTGTTCTCCTCTACGAGCATATGTGTATCATCGGTAACAATCGTCGCTTCGAAGACCATCCCCTTTCGCAGCTCGAACGCAGTCTTGGTTTGGCCATTGACGGTAAACTTAGCGTCGCGGGGTATTTTGAACAACTGATTATTGCCGTCGTCCATACGGACGATGACTGAGGTCGGCGGGCTTGCATGCCACACCTTCCCCTTTATGACTCTGATCGTGTTGACATAGCGCGGAGTGGTCGTTGTCGTAATCGTCTGCGTCAGAACGCTGCCTGGTCGCAGGTCGCGGATGGTTACATCTTTGCCATCGATATTGAATACGTCACTGTCAGGAACAACCAGGTGCTCGGTCGTGCCATCTTCCAACTTCAGAACTAGATCGTTACCCTCGACATAGACAACCTTGGCATTTCGCACCTTCGTTTCAACAGACGGTGTCCCGTGCTGGATGCTGGTTGAGCTCGTATCCTGTGCGAGCGCCGAGGTGAAAACAAGAGTGTAGACCCCACATAGAATGATCGCTCGTGATAACAAACTCAGATTGTTCATCTTCTCTCCCTCTTGAATTGTCGGCATGCTTGTCGGGCTGCGTCGTGACTTGGCAGTCAAAGAATCTCTTCAAAAGCAGGACCCCACATTTCGCTGCGCTTGGGGCGCGACGACAAAACGGCATTGCGAAAGACAACCATAGTCGACTCGAAAACCTGCAACAACTATCAACTCTGTCAGGGAGGTAACAGAAAATTGCCAGTTGCGTATTGATCGGCGGAGAGCCAGTGATCTGCCCTTTGAACTCAGCACACCCAAGCCCGTCGACTAAGTCCGTATCGAAGGAACAGATCCGGGCTCAAAGGACCTTATTAAGAACCTGCAACTCGAGTTAATTCTCCGCATTATGAGGCGCTTTTTTGGCGTCCTCTAGCAGTCTTACCAGTTTTCCTCTCCCGACTCTGTCGTCTAATTCTTGTACGCATGAGGAATGAATGAGGCTTCGACGTGTGGGTCCTGCCACAGGTTGATTGTCACGTTCATTCAAGCCCGCCACGTGCCGATATCACCCCGCGGCGAGCCGCCTCATCGGCTCGCCCCGGCACACAGGCATATCGGCCGCCCTCGAACAGAACTCTTCACCTTGGATTTTGCGTTCTCTATCTGCCGAAGGCCGTGGGTTTGGCTGGGATGACCGGTGAATCCTATGAAGGCGGGCAATTCACTGAAGGGTGGTGGACGATCGGCTTATCGATGCGTGCGAGAGCTTTGCCACTAACAGGCGAAATCCACCAATGTCGGGCTGATAAACTTTTCGCCCCGCAACACAGCTTCGACAGCTACCAGTAACTCACTTTCAGCGTGTAATTTAACGACATAACCCATGGCACCTGAACTGAACGCTTGCTGCACAATGTCGGCTGAGGATTCTTGACTCAAAAAAAGAAGTTTGGATTTGGGAGAAAGCTTGCGGATGCGTCGAGCTGCTTCGATCCCGTTCAGAGTCGGCAACCCGACGTCGAGTACGACCAAGTCCGGTAGCAGTTCTTCGGCTTTCTGAATCGCATCTAGTCCGTCCGACACCTCGCAAACGACCTGTAGTCCCGGTCTTTTGCCCAACGTTGAACAGACGTACCGACTAAACGGCTCGTAATCTTCTACTACAAGAACTCGAAGTAATGACCCACTTGGCCCCGTATCATTGTTGGCCGACTTCAGACGGGGCTTGGGAGCCCGATTGTGCTTGTTGCTGTTAATGGCTCCCCCCCGCTGCGAACATGACTTTCCTCTTTGTCCGAACTTTACCTTCCGGAACGCGGCGGGGGAATACCACAAGGGAGGTACAAGGAACCTTGCTCAAGTCACTGAAGTGATGTCGCTCCTCGGCCCTTCTCACTTGTCTCACCTTTCCTGGCGCCTCTGCTCGCACCCTCTTCGTGGTTTCCTCCATAAATGACCCGAAGGAGCCGCTAATCGGAGTTCAGGATTTCAGGCTAGCTTCTAGCAATAGGCACGTTTACCCTTTGCGCGCGTAATACTTTTACCCAAATTGAGCCATTTTCGGATTGATTAGAAAGAGTTTTTGACTTAGGATTTGTTGTCCGCAAGGATGCATTATCAGGCCTTTGCGGTTCGTCAAATGTGACTGTTATGTGTTGTTGGCTTTGCTGGGTGGATCTACGCTTTGTCGGCCGGTGAAATCATGACGACCAAACTCCTGTCGAAACCCGGAATTCGGCTGAGTTTTCCCTTTTGGCCAACCGCCCTGATCGGACTGGTAGTGGTCAGAGCCATCCTTTTACTCGCCATCAAACCGGGCTCATATCTGTCTTCATACGGTGCGATCAGTTATCTTATTCTCCTGGTCTTGGCAACCTGTCTCGCCATCCGCAACGCAATTCGGAGCTCGCTGGGACGCCGAGCGTTCTGGGTCTTTCTCGCAGTCGCCTATAGCCTCTGGACTCTGGACCAGTGGATTTTTCTGTATTACGAGTATGGCCCCCACACGGAGGTCCCCAACGACTCGATCGCCGATCCAGTTTTATTTCTGCACATTGTGTGGCTCTTGGCGGCCGTGGCAACTTTGCCAAGTCGGATTGATTCCGGGCACACCATGTATCGAGCGAACCTGAATGCGCTTCTCTTATTGTTTTTCTGGGGATTCCTTTATGTGTACATCGTCTTTCCATATCAGTACTTTGGCTCAAGCGCCTCTACCTACGCCTTGCGATTTGACACGCTCTATCTGCTTGAAAATCTGGCTCTGATTTTGGCAACCGGCATTTTGAGCCTGCGCGTTCAGGCTCCTTGGAAGGTTATATATCGCCATTTGTTAGGAGCGTCTGTTTTGTATGCGTTAAGCTCCGCCGTTGCCAACGTTGCAATTGACTCTGGAGGGTACAGCAGCGGAAAGCTCTATGGCCTCGGCCTGACCGCCTCTGTGTGTTGGTTCGTGTGGATACCCCTAAAAGCATGGGATTTAGATGGACATGAAGCAAGAACGGTTCGATTCGATGCCAACATCGAGTTGAGGCTGTCGGCTTGGGTAATGCTCGGAGTTGTCTTGATTTTTGTTCCAATTGCGTGGGAGGTATTCCAAAGGGATAAGACGGCGGATATGCGTGTTTTCCGCCTCCTGGTTGCGGCCGCGGCAATCGTGTGTCTCGCCGGTATCGCATTTATTAAGGAGTATCTCGCCAAGGACGAACTGATTTCGCAGCTCGGCGTAGTGAACAATCGGCTTCAGCTGGCAATGGAATCCGGTAAAGGCGTGGGATGGGAACTGGAAATCAAGACGGGACGCCTTTCCTGGTTCGGAGACCTGGAGACCATATCCGGAATCCGACCAGACAAATTTGCCGGGCAATCGGAGGATTTTTATCATTACGTGCATCCAGAAGACCGACGCTTGGTAGCGAACGCGTTCGCAGATGCCAGGGAAAGCGGTAAGCCGTACCAGGCCGAGTTTAGGGTCATCCGGCGGGACGGGACCGTGCGTTGGGTCGCTTCCGCGGGACAGTTTCATTATCAAACTAATGGCAATCCAGAGCGCATGCTAGGCATGGCGGTGGACATTACTGAACGGAAACAGGCCGAAGAATCGCTACGCCTGTTCCGAACACTGATGGATCAGTCCAACGACAGGATTGAGGTTGTCGATCCAGAAACATTTCGCTTCCTCGACGTGAACGATACGTGTTGCCGCCAACTGGACTACACCCGGGACGAGCTTTTGAATCTCACTGTTTTCGATGTCGATTCGGCTATCGATGAGGCTTCTGTAATTCGAGTTCAGGAACAGCTGGATCAATCAGGGTTTGTGTCCTTTGAGAGCCTGCACCGGCGAAAAGACGGATCGACGTATCCAGTGGAAACGAGCCTGAAGCGGGTTGAGTTGGAACGTGCCTACGTTATCGCCGTCGTTCGCGATATGACTGAGCGCAAGAGGGTTGAGAAAACGCTGACTCAAAAGGACGAGGAACTCAAAGAAGCTCAGCGTTTTGCGAGGGTTGGAAGCTGGCGCTGGGATGCAAGGATTGACAGGGTGACCTGGTCAGAAGAGCTTTACCGCATCCTGGGCCGCGATTCCAGCTTGCCCGTACCCAACTACAAGGAACACGGTAGCGTCTACATGCCTGAGAGTTGGGAACGGCTTCAGCGCGCTGTCGAAGAATCTTTACGCAGTGGAAGGCCCTACGAACTCGATCTGGAGGCAATCATCCCCGGGTCCACTACAAAATGGGTCGCAGCCTGCGGCGAACCACTGCTCGATACAGATGGCCAGGTGATCGGGCTTCACGGCTCGGTTCAAGACATCCACGACAGGTGGCAGGCGGAACAGGCAAGGTACGAAAGTGAGAGGAAATTCCGGCTGATTCTTGACTCGACCGCCGAGCCCATCTATGGAACTGACCTCGAAGGCCGCTGCACATTTTGCAATCCAGCCTGCCTTCGCGTTCTTGGACATCAACGTGCTGACGATCTTCTCGCCCAGGATATGCATGTCTTGCTTCATCAATCTCCTGGAGAAGCCGGAAAGGTGATCCCTCGGGCGGAATGTCGGATTTGCAGCGCCACGCGAACCGGAGCCAGAGTTCACGCGGACGATGGCGTTCTATGGCGAGCGAATGGAACCAGTTTCCCTGCCGAATACTGGTGCTACCCACAGTTGATTGGGCAGGAAGTTATTGGAGCCGTTGTCGCGTTTTTTGACATCACACAGAGGATGCTCGTCGAGGCCTCTCTGGCGAGCGTCGGCGGCAGATTGATTCAGGCACAGGAGCAGGAACGCAGCCGGATCGCCAGAGAGCTTCACGACGACATTGGGCAGCGCCTTGCGCTATTAAACATAGATTTAGCAAAACTCCAACAAAGCCCCGGTATTCCGTCTGAACTCCTCAGCCGAATTGCCGAACTTCGGAAGCAAGCCACGGGAATCGCGACCGGTACTCAGTCCTTGTCGCACGAGTTGCACTCATCCAGAATGGATTATCTTGATATTTCCGCTGCAATCGGTGGCTTCTGCCGTGAATTCGCAGCAAAGCATAAAGTGGAGATTCATTTTATGACCGACGATTTGCGAACAGCACTTTCGCGCGACATCTCCCTCTGCTTATTCCGAGTAGCGCAACAAGCTATAGACAATGCGGCGAAACACAGTGGAGTAAGGCGATTTGAAGTTCGACTTTGG
Source organism: uncultured Acidobacteriaceae bacterium (assembly GCA_963800145.1). GTDB lineage: Bacteria > Acidobacteriota > Terriglobia > Terriglobales > Acidobacteriaceae > Telmatobacter. The sequence continues at coordinate 101,735 of CAWCZX010000006.1, forward strand.
GAAACGTCGGATGAAATCCATCTTACAGTTGCCGATTCCGGCTCGGGCTTTGACATCGAAGCGGCAAAGACGAGCCCGGGGCTGGGACTCATCAGCATGGAGGAGCGACTGAGATTCGTAAATGGAACGCTGATTATCGACTCCCAACCTCAGGCCGGAACCAAGATCTATGCACGTGTGCCTCTCAAGTCAGAAATCGAGCCCAAGCCGGCAGACCATTGAGCGAAATATCCGGCGAAGGACTTGAGCAGGTTAGATTCATAGGATTGCCTGCGTGGAAATCTGGGACATGTCTGGATCCTGCTGCGTAACGTTTCTCTCTGTCACACGAGAAAGGCTGCGAACACATATCAGGGCTCGAAGATGAGGGGTCGACACCTTCGGGCCTGGACCGCCGGGCAACCAATTTTTGCTCTGTCCCATCTACCCGTCCAATCAGGGTGCGCAGCTCTCAGCTGCAACAATCGGGGTCCTCATATTTGAAAGGCATTACATCCTGTGCAGGCTTAACAATGGGCAACTCAATCGCATCCTCCGGGTTTAAGTCGAATATGGAACGCCCGCGGATGCTCTTGGCTGACGATCACTGCAAGATACGCGAGCACATCGTTCAGCTTTTGGAAAGTGAAGGCGAAGTTGTGGGAACAGCCCAGAACGGGGAAGAGGCAATCGAAGCTGCCCTGTGTTTGGATCCCGACGTCATCGTCCTCGACATATCCATGCCTGTGCTCAACGGGATTGAAACCGCCCGCTACCTTAACAAGTTGGGTTCGCGAGCAAAGGTCCTATTTCTTACCATGCACGAGGATGAAGCTCTGGTCACTGCTGCAGTTCGGGTAGGAGCTCGTGGGTACGTTCTAAAGACCAGAATCTTCATTGACTTGATTCCCGCAATCCGAAACGTCCTGCAAGGTCGTTTATTCGCCTCCCCGCCACTTCGCATGATCGACGCAGATTCAGCTCGTAGCACGAACCGCCGATGAGAAATGAGTCACTATTAGACCGTCCGGGAAAGAAACTCAGGATTCTTCATTCTGGCTCTGGCCGGGAGTGAGTGCTACCTTGGCCCGACGCCCGCGTAGCGGTGGATCCATCTTGATGCCGAGCCGCTCCATCTCCGCCAACGGGTCGGCATGCGTAATACTCATCGGAAAACCAAGATTCCTCCATGCAGACAGCCCGCCTTCCAGGACGCGGATGCGTCGGACCCCGCGCTTGCGGAGCATCACAGCGACCCGCGCACTTACAAAAGTGTTCTTTGAGTCACAGTACAGTACCAAGTCGAGGTTCAGTGGCGTCACGATGCGCCTCTTGCGCCGCATTTCCCGCGGATCCACTCGCCATGCGCCGGTAATTACATGCGAGTCTTGTGGATCGTCCTCAAAGCGCAGAAGATCAATTACCCCAATCTTTTCGCCCGAGTCCAACCGTGTTTTCAACTGTTCAGGGGTGATTTTCAAGGGCCGAAGCAATCGAATCATCTGCATCAACTGCCACAGCTTCCACATTAAAACGCACAGCAAAGGTGCGCCGAGCGTCAAAATGAGCGTATTTGCAAAACTCGAGAGATACGGTCCCATCTTGTTGAGTTCTGCGGCAAAGATAAACCCGACACTAATATATGTTCCGGCCCAGAACGCACTGCCGCAAGCATCATAGAACAAGAAGCGTCCTAAAGACGCCCTTGACATGCCGGCAAGCGGAGGTGCGATGCCGTCCAGCCCCGGAACAAATTTTGCCACTAACAAAACAAAGAGACCTCGGTCGGCGAAAGTCGTTTTCGAATGCCGAATGAAGTAGCTGGGGTTTGGCGTCAAGGTACTCAGCAAACTCAGCACTCGTTTCCCACCGAGACGCCCGGCTTCGAACCAGACCAAATCTCCCAGCAGGGAGCCCGCGAGGACCGCCAACATAACTGCACTGAAGGTGAGCTTGCCGGTCCCGATAAGCGCGCCTCCAGAAATCAAAAACAGAATGGCCGGAACCGGAATCCAGAGCTGACGGGCAAATATCGAAAGAAACAAGATCGGGTAATTTGTGTGAAGTAGAAAGTAATTCATCCGTTGCCTCTTCAGTCGAAAGGTTGTCTCTGCCCCACTGGCCCCTGTCATGTGAGTGCAATTGGCTTGCCGCCATTTGGGAACTGGCACTTATGACAGGTGTGCGACGACCATGCCGGAGGTAGCATCACGAAGGTCAGGGATCGAGAAACGAAAGAACCAGTCGTTCATAACCTGGAGCGCATCGAGCGAGGAAATGATGTTTGTATGTTCGGCTTGGCTGGATCGATTTCTCTTCCCGCGTCTCCTCGGTATTTCCCCGGCGTCCCCGCGCTTCGTTTCACTCCCCTCGACGCCTTCGTGGGGTGGCTGTTACGGAGCTTCTGGAACGAGGCATTGATCTATGTTTCCTGTGCACGCTCAAACCCAGCCGATAACGAAGGCAATCGACTCAGATCTGCGGACGCAGTGCGCAATGAGGGACGCCAAGCAGGAAGGACCAGGAGCCCAGGAGCTAGCGCAGAAAACATCGGCACTGATGACTTCAATTAAGCGCCTGCTTAGAGAGTTTAGGATTATCCGGCGGACTCTCGTACACCCCGAAGTGCCATGGCACGCAAAGCTGGTCGCAGGGTTCGCTCTCCTCTATCTCGTCAGTCCGATCCAGCTCATCCCTAATTTCATTCCAATCATCGGTCAGACAGACGATGTGGTAGTGGTTATGCTGGCGATGAGGTATCTGAGAAAATATGTACCGAAGGGTGTTCTTCGTGAATGTGAGAATGATTCACGAAAAGTGCCAGTAGCCGAAGTCGGGGTGAGTTCTGTAACAGGTCCGCTTCCGTATTCAAAATCGTGAAATATCCGCCCCGAGAAACCCAATAGTGCGTTCGGAAAAACGGCGGGTGGCTTTCGTCGGATTCGACGAACGGAAGGTCTCTAGCTGTGTCAAGCAACGCCGCCTCTATGAAGGAAGAACCGATGCAGAGTTCAGACAAAATGACGACACTGAAAAGGAATTAGGCTGCGCAGATTTGGAAAACCGCCTCCAAATCCACACAGCCTCGGCGGCAAGCCCATCTTGCCACTCATTCCCATTATTTCGAGTTCGCACGGTAGTTCGGCGAAAGAGCTGATTCAGCACCGGGCCATCGCAAGCATTGCTCTGCGATTCAATCTCTCCGGCACGACATTGTCGTCACTGGGGCTCGTATGTACCACCCCATGCCATTACGATCCCACTCTTCAGTCGAAAGGCATTCTGATTGTTGTTGTTGCTGCAGACCGCGAGTGAACAGTTATTGCCAAACCGGGTGTAGAGATAGTCGGCCTGAACGGGACGAATGGAGAACTTGTTGCTCAACCTGATGTCAATACCTCCGCCAACGTTCAGGGCGAAAGCGTTCTTCGAGTACGTGTTTGCGCCGGTCGCAGTTAGACATGCGATGTTGGCGTTTGTCGTGCCGCTATTGCATGATACTGAGAGGCGGTCTCCGCCGAAGCTGAGGTCCGCAAACGGAGTAAAGCGGCTGCTGCTCCGAAAGGTAAGTTTGGGCCCAAACAGATAGGTGAACTGATTCCCAGTGATCACGTTACTCAGTCCGAGTGTGTTACCAAAGAATCTGCAGCCGCCCAGATCAGCCGCTACGGCAAGCATGCTGCTTACGTTGTACTGAAATGTTCCGCCGCCGCCAGCGCAGTTGAAGGAGTTGTTCCCGTTAGCGACTATGGGTGCGCCACCTGCGATTGGATTCTGGATCACGAATGTGTTGTTGAAGTTAAGCGTGTTGTGGATGAACATGAAGCCCGGTGACATTTCGATCTTCGGGTATCCGCGAGGCGCAACTTTTTGGGTAGAGGTGGTTGTGGTCGCCGAGTCGGTGGCCGACGTGTTAACCGCCGTTGGGTTGTCTTGAGCCATGGCGTAGCTGACTGAAACCAAGAGTAGCTCTCCTAGAACAAATGGTATCCGCATGTTTTTTCTCCTTGTAGGTTGAGGTTTGAGACCGCCTTTAACGCCACTTGCTTGACTCACCACGAACTGCCGGGACGAGGTAGCGTCTTCTCATCTCGCAGGGGCTTTGCCGCGAGAGTTAATTAAGCAAAGGTTAGCGAAGCGGAGACGCAGCGCATACTGGCAAAAGTGACAGCTATATTCCCTAGACTTCACAGTTGCCGGAGTGTCGAAATCACTTACTAGGAATCGTGGAACCAAGGTGACGGTTGGTGTTACGCATCGTGGACACGTGATCCTGCCATGCGGGCTTGCGATCTAATATTCGGAGCCCGCGCGCCAGCGATCTCCACCCCCTCCCTGTCGGATGTGGCAGTTGTTTTGTCGGATCTGGCTCCGTAACATCCGAATAAGTTGTCTGATGAAAGTGGTGGTCTTACGAGCGTTTCATCTATGGTTGATGCCGGAAAGAAAGATAGCGGGACGGTTCTTGCAGAAGTGCGTACCGATCTGGCCTTTCAGCGCACGACTATCGCAGCGGAAAGAACTCTTATGGCGTGGATCCGAACCGCCCTTTCCATGATCGGATTCGGATTCAGCATCTATAAGTTTTTCCAATACATGCCCGAGGAACTTGCCACCGGTAACATCCAGCGTCCGCAGGCTCCACGCAACTTTGGAATGACCCTTATCGCGCTAGGTACCCTGGCATTGGTGGTCGCAGCCTGGCAGCATCGCAGATTTCTAAACAAGATTGGCAGAGACCGGGCGCAGCATGTGTGGTCCCTCTCTTTTGTGGTAGCGATTCTCGTTATCCTGATTGGCTGTATCACGTTTTACGGTGTTCTGCTCCGCCATGGACCGTTCTAGGCTTGAGCACATAACGCGCACTAGAAGGTACCGTTCCGGTGGGACCAGACCTCCTGGATCACGGTAAACAGGAAAGCTGTGGTGAGCCCGAAAACGATCCATCCATTCAACGCCTCGAGTGATCCCATAAGTTGCCATCGGGCCAGCAGGTTGCCGGAGTGCCCGTAAGTTGTCATTGCGCTCAGCGAATAGAGCGTCGCGTCTCTCCAGTCGGCCATTGCGCCAAGGAAAAGGTAGGCGATGGCCCACATGAATCCTTCAAAACTGTGCAGTAGTGTGGCGCAAAGCGCAGTACCCCCGACGATGCACACGGACTGTAGAATGGTGAGGCCTGATTTCGGAGCGCGCTTCAGGATGAAGGTCATTCCCCGGTTGAGCAGCCCTAGGCCAAAGGCGTGGAAGACCACCGTAACAACTGTGAGAGGCAGACTCCATACCCAATCGGAGCTCCATGGAGTGACTGTGGAAGAGATCATAGGCCATCCCGCCTCACACGCGGCTCATTTCTGCTGCGCGGGACAGACTCATCGCCTTCGTACCTTGCGTGCCAGACGTGTCGAACACGACTTGATCGTGCCACCAAAGCCGTTCAAAGAAGGTGCGTGTTACCTCCAGTCGCAATTCTTCCGGGGAGTTTGGCAGTGCTGCTCGTGCGATGTCGATAATCGTTCGGTCCCCGTTGATAGCGTCAAACATATCTTTCTCCGCTGAGCTGATTGCAAGTAGGAGATCTCTGTAGGTGTGATTTTGATTTATCAGCGCGGATTCAGCGTTCGCAGAGCGCGGCTCCTGAACACAGATCGTATCCGACATTCGAATGGGTACGAACCCGGGCCATCCGTCTCCAGAAAACTTGACTGGCTGGGCGGCTTCGGATCTATCGTTCCGATACACAACTGCGCTGTGACGAACCATCGTGCCGCGAAAGAGTTCGACAACAGCGAACTGTTCTTCCAGATGGAGTGCGGCCACTTGGGAGCTCTGCGGAATCTGCGCCATAACGCCGCAGCGAGCGGAGTACGGCGCTTGTCTTATCCATCGACCGAACGTCAGTCGTCCCCGTCGGACAAAATCGAAAAATTGTGGGACAGAATATGCTCGGTCCTGCGGGTGCAGAAGGGCGTCGGCGAGTGCCGCTCCGTGCCGGAAATCCAACACCTCGTTCAAGAGGTGTTCTAATGGGTGTCCGTGCGGCAATGCATTGAGCGCCGCGGCCAACTTTCGAATGTCCGCATCGGTGGGATGGATATGCAAACGCCTGCAGAACTCCTGCAGCATATAAATGCCGGTTCGTCCATAGGGCGCGTAAACCATGAGATGCATGGCTCCATCCAGTTTGAGCACATCGCGCAAAGCCGCGAGCCCAACGTCTGGGTCCGAAAGATGATGAAGAACCCCGGTGCAAACAATCTGATCGAACGTCTGCGCGAGATCTGTCACTCGATCGATCGGAAGTTGGTAAACCTGAAGATTGTCCAAGCCGTATCTGCGCTTGAGTTCGACCGTATATTGCACGCTCGTCGCGCTTAGGTCGATGCCGGTGATCTGAGCCCGTGGCCAACGTAAAGCATACTTTGCGGCTTGCGATGTCCCACACCCGGCAATGAGAATGGAATGGTCTTCTCGAAACGACCTGTGAGGCCAGAAGAGATGATGGTCCGCGCGGCGCCTGTGCGGATCTTGCCAGAGGCGACGATATTGATCAAGGCTATTGACCGGCGGCGGATAGGGATAGCGGTCGTAAAAGTCTTGGATTTCTTGTGCCATTTTGCACTTGTTTCAAGGTTCGGCTTCGCAGCAGATACCACAATCCGCCCACTGCCAATGAGCCATCCATCGCCAGCTCAGAGAATGCGAATGCACCCATTTCAATTGCGAGCGGGCTCCTGATCCATCTGTTTCAGTCTTTGCTCCAGCAACATCTTCTCTTGCTGCTTGGTCAACCTGGGAAAAAGAAACGCAATTTGTAACTTCATAGTCCAAGGCGAGCTTCCAGGCGGATAGACGGCGTTGCCATAAAACTGCGCAGTCAGGTTCACTGGCTGGAACCCGAGTTTCATGATTCTTCCCGCCCCTCCCCCGAAGGGCGTCGTCCACACACTACCACTTGTTGCCCTCCAGTTGGCGGTGATAATCGGTCCGCTGGTGAGATACCAGCCCTTCTTCATGTTGTAGTTGACGAACCACTGCAGGAGGAACTGGTTTACCGCGGGTTTGTTGAGATTTGAGTGGCCGGCAACAGACCAATAGTTGTTTGCGAGAAACCCAATCGTAAAATGTGTGGGCTGCACGAGCGCGACGATCGACGGCCCCATGCTGAGTTTCCCCTGTCCGAGAAAAGTCGTATTAGTGGCAGTAGGAAACACAAACGTCGGCCCGACGCCCCATATGACCTTGCTTTTCTTCGGCGAGAGGAAGAACGAAGGATTCAAATCTCCCAAGCCGTAGACCCCGGTCTGCTGCACGGGCGGCCCCGGTGGCTGGGGCACTGGAAGCGGTTGGAAGATGACCGGGGTAATCCAGCGCGTGATGAGGTTCCAGTCTTTCGACACTCCGATTGGAATCACCGGCTGGATGTTCAAAACATTTTGGACGCGATTGGCCGGGCCGATGCCAAAGTTCCAGTTTTCTTGAACCGGAACACTGATGAGGTTGGCGACGGGATTCTGTGCCGCATTTCTCAGTGCATCGGTATTTGCTGCTGCGGCCGGCGTTGCCTCCGTTGCCACTGCAGTACCCTCCGGGCCAATGGGCGTATCTTGTGCCAGTAGCACCAAAATTGCCAGGAAAAAGACGATCAGGCCTTCCAAGGCAACCTTTGCTGTCCTTAGCAGATACGTCCATTTTATCCTCGTCCCTGGATGTCTGTTTACTAATGACTCGGACATACACTCGGCCTCTTTCTTCAAAAGGGAAATCTCCCGATCTCTCTTTTAAAGGGATAAGGGATTTACTTTTCGCCAATCAAAGTTTTGAACTTGCCCAATGCGTCGCGATAATCGAGATCGGCCTGAAACATCTCTGCATCAATTTTCGCTTTCTTTTCCGCCGCTATTTCCGCGCCGTTTTCCACTTGACTCGCCTTTTGCATCTGGATGGCCGAAGCTAAGCGGTGGGCGAGTTCGCTGCGCAGTCTAAGAGTCTCCAATTGAAGCGCGCTCGCCCGAATTGCTCCCGCCACCTTGGCCTTCGTCATCTGCAGGGCGATGCCCGCCATTTCAGCCTGCACCTTCGCCCCTTTGACTGCGTGCTCCCGCTTACCGAAGTCGAAGAGGTTATAGGTCCCCAGTACTCCTATATAAGTAAAGTCATTCGGCAGCAGGGGCAGCGTGCTGCCGTTATATACGAATCCGCCCAAAGCTGCGACGACTGGACCATAAGCCAACTTCTGTAACGCGACGCCAGCCCGAGCCTTTACCACGTTCTGCTCTGCCTCAACCACCTCTGGATTCGCCTCCAACGCTCTTTCTGTGGCCTCAGTCTCGTTAACGTCTTCGTATCCGGGGTCGGGGGGAACTAACTCCAATGGTGTATCAGGCGGCCAACCGAGGATGTCATTGAGTGAAGCCGTCAATTCTTTTACTTGGGAAGTTTTGACTGCCACTTCTCTCGTCGCTTCAATCATTCCTTCGTCGTCGAGAGCCGATCCCGCCGTCATTGCCGAATTGCTTGCCAACAGCCACTTGTTCTCAATCACTCTTGAACGGAGCTTGGCAAGGACGAGCCACTGTTGAGCGACCAATAACTGGTAATAGCTTTTTTCAACGTTGGCGGCAACCGCTGAAACGGGCATTCCCGCTTTGGCCATCGCGATACGTTCGTCTGCAACGCCAATCTTGTAAAGCTGGTGAAGTGCAAGAAGAGGGGTAATCGGTTGCGTCGCATTCACCGCAACGAGCGTTGAATCCTTCCCCAACAGCGGTACCCCAATCGTTCTAGTTACGCCCGCAATCGGACGAGTAACCTGAATTTCCTGTCCCATGAACTTGTTAAAGTGGAGGTTGTCGAACGTGGACCCTATTTGGGGGAAGAAGGTGGATAGCGTACCCAGCCGGCTCTGCTTGGCAACTTCAACCTGAAGCTGGCCCAGACGGGCCATCGGGTTGGGAGCGGCGGCCGCTGTTTCCTTTGCCTCCTTCAGCGTGATGATTCGACCCCGGTGCGGAATCGCACTTTCGACGAAGCCCTCGTGGACGGCAACAGCGGAATTCTCGCTCAACTGCGTAGGAATGCCGCCAAGGGCTATGTAAGGAGCCGTTGGACTTGCTTTCAGATGTTGTATTTCGGGAAGGGGAGGCAGCTTCAACCCAGGGGCCGAAACGGATGGGAGCTCTTGACCCGTAACGATTCCACTAAGTGCGAGAGAGCCGACCAGGGCGACAGCGCCACGGAACAACAGCGCCGTCATGCCCAGAGCGAGCCTCCTCTGAACTCCGTTTTGTATTAGTGCGATTGTGCTTTTCATTGGTCTCCTTAAGTGGTTCTCGTTTCCTCTTACCGAAAAGCCGCCGAAGTACTATTAACTGTTAGATCGTGCGTGCTACTCCTGTTCGGCTACTGTTTGCGATATCGATGGGCGGTGCGCAGCCGGGACGAGTCCCTCCGGCTGTGCGCCCGCTGGGAAACTTACCCCGCTAAAGGGCGACCCCGGTTCATTGTTGCCATGGCATGAGTGGAACTTCAGGCCACTCCCACAAGGACATGGCTGATTACGCGGCCGCTTGCGATCCTCTGCCAATGTCAATGCCATAACGTCAGAGGGCGGCCGGCGCTGCTGCAGCAGTCGCGCCATTGTCTGCATCGCTGGTCGAGTATGCGAGAAAAACAATTTGAGACCCGAACAGAGATAGTTCTGCCCTGGCTCTCCGTCGCGCGAGAGCATGAACCGGTCCTTCGGACACCCGCCATTGCAAAGCGGCCTGACCTCGCAATCCCGGCACTGCGCGGTAAGCGAGTCTCGCTTGTCATTCCCAAACTTTCGCTGCTCGGGGGAGGAGATGAGCTTCAGCATATGGCTCTCGTGGATGTTGCCAAGCCGATAGCGAGGCTCGACGAAATGATCGCATGAGTAGAGATCGCCGTTGTGTTCGAGTGCCGGCCCATAGCCACATGTTGGTGCGTGAATGCATAGCAGATGGCGGCCGAAATAGGCCTCCAGTGTCACATCGAAGAGCTGAACGTAAACCCGGCCAACGTCGTGACGCACCCACTCCTCAAAGATCTCGACCAGGAAGCGGCCATATTGTTCACCGCCCACGGAGCGTTTTGTAACAAGACTGCCGTTTTGCGTGTAAAGTAGACGTTTGCTGCCGGGCTGCTCGCTCCACCCGAGATTGGCGATCTGGATCGTCTCCGCTGTCGCGCGTTCCACGATAGGGATGAATTGCACCCACTCTGCACCGAGTTCGTCGCGAAAAAAGCGATACACGGCACGGCCGTGGTACTCGTTGGAGGAATTGACCGTACACAGGATATTGAAATCTACCCGATGCTTGCGCAACAGCTGCCAGCCCTTCATCACTCGATCGAATGTGCCTTGTCCACCACGGTCGACGCGGTTTGCGTCGTGGATCTCGCGTGGTCCATCGACACTGAGTCCAACCAGGAACTTGTTCTCCTTAAAGAACTCGCACCACTTGTCATCGAGAAGAATGCCGTTGGTCTGAAAGGTATGTTGTACAACCTGGCCGGGACGCCGGTGTTTCTCAACAAGGTCAATGGAATGCTTGAAGAAATCTAGCTTCATGAGCGTCGGCTCGCCGCCCTGCCATGCCACCGTCACCGTGGGAGTGCGATGCGATTCCAGCAGTTGCCGAATGTAGGTCTCGAGTGTCGCCTCGGACATCCGCTGCTTATCATTTGGGTACAGCGCCTCTTTCGAAAGGAAGAAACAATACTTGCAGTCAATATTGCAGGTGGACCCGCTCGGCTTCGCCAATAGGTGGAAGCATGGAGGAGAGTCAATTGGCACTGAATTGTCGGTCATAGGAACCACTGTCCCACCTTCTCTCTCTGATTGAGGCGACAACCAGCCCACGATCGCGCTCCTCGATTTCTGTCCGGCGCTGCCATAGAGCTGCAATTCGTTCCCAAAACTTCCGTTGTTCGTTGTGTTATGCGCCGGATCGATCCCATCATCGTACGTTCGTCAACCATCTGCGCGCTTCCCAGAGCGAGTTCGTCTTTGGCAGGGTACGAACAACTTTCTTTGCTTCGCGGTTGAGGCATGTGTGGCATCCGTGTCTAATCCCCTACAATTCGTTCCTTCACGATTTTGTGAGATCGCCGTGCGATTCGATTAACAGGTCCGCGAACCAGCAGGTAGGGCACGATCGCTAGAAGGATCGCAACCAGCACGGCCTCGCCCGGATAAATCCACCGTTGCTCAATTAATTGATAAATTACGTCGATCACGATCGCGAGAAGGAACACTTTACCTACCGACTTCCAGCCGCTCTGCAGCATAGCGCTGCGTTCTCCGGGATCGGTGAAGAGGGCCCAGAAATAGGCCGGTTTTTGCTCCTTGGCGTCTTGCAATCCGTTGCGGATACCGAAGTAGATCGCCATGGCGGGCTGCAAAACGAGACGAAACTTCATCGGACCAGAGATGCGTAGGATTAGGTTCTCCCACACGCGCGCAACTACGGTTTCTATAGCCATCGTCCTCTTCTTAAACCACTAATTCGAAGGTTACAGCGCGGGTCGGCTGTCACTGCCAGGGGTCGGTAGACGCTCAATCATCTGTAAGCGAGGCCTAAGGATACTGTTTGAACATCTTCTGGACGGCTCTTTGCACTAACTGCGTGTTCTTGTTCCCGTTGTTGTTCAACGTACCTTGAGCGATCCCTCGCCATAACAAAGATTGTGTCTTCGCGTCGTACAGGTCAACGATCAAGTTTCCAACCACGCTCTGTTGCGGGGTGATACTACCCATTCCGCCACCGATTCCGCGCATGCCCCAGGCGCTGTAAGAGGTCTGCCTTTGCAGTCCGCCGTTGGCGGTGACAATCAGGTCAGGATTCTGCGCTTCCTGAACAAGTTGCAGACCCTTCCCTTGTAGCGCCGAATTGATGTCTTGCTGGGCTTCCTGCGCCAGGATTGAATTCTTAATCTGGTTTGCATTGTTGGAACCCCATGCATATGTGCGATACTGCGAGAAATCTTGAGTCTTGTTGTAGTTGACCGAAACCTGTTGGCCGATCGCACTCGCGGACGCCAGGGACGTAAGCAGCAGGGTCAGCAAAGCAATCTTTTCGGTTTTCAGTTTCGTCACAGTCCTCATAAGCGTGCCACTCCCCCCTCTGAACTCACTGTCATCTTTGTCCAGGCGCGACGTCATGGCTACTGTCACTTAGGACAGGGACGCCGATGGACACTTCAGGGCGGATTCATCTTAGACCGCTTATCAGACAGTTCTAGCAAGAACATGCCATCCCACCGGTTCCCGGCAAAGTGGCCCGGGTGCAGCAGGACAGAGCGGAAGTGAGAGACCTCGTGAAGCGAAAGGGTGCAGATGACCGACGAACTAAGAGAGGCGTTTCTTCACGAAAGGCATCTTACAATGAGGATCAGTGCGCGTGCTTGCGAGGCAAACGAACCTGGCTTCTCTCAAGCGCGGTCAGCTTGCCCACCCTTGCCCGCGACGGCCAGCTACGCGTCAAGGCTTACCACTGGGCCAATACTTTCTTATCAAGTCAGTCGCCGTAAATAAAGTCACAATAGGATCTTCTGCCCGGCGACACCTTCAGTATCACGGACTATTATTTCTTGCACTTGGCGTGAACCTGCGTAGTATGAACTCTTGTATCAGGCCGTTGACCATACGTCCGCCAGTGCTGATGAGGGCACCTCCAAAGACTAGTCCCGGTCCGCGATTCGTAGTCGGATAATAGAGGTTAGAGATGGCTCCAGTGGTGAGATCGCCACCTATACTTGAGTAATTTGGCTGCCATCGTCCGCTATCTCCCTTGCAGATAAATGGGCTGGAGAGAGCATGGAAGACACGAGACTTCGTCGATCCCGTTCCCTGATAAAAGTAGCGTGGGTCCTGGTGGAATAGAGACGGAAAGATCGCTCCGCCGAACATGATATCTACGGTGCTATCGGTATAGACGGCGCCCAAGCGTTGGCCGTACCCCTTGGCTCCCTCGACGTAGTCCGGAGTGTCTCCTGCTTGATTAATCCCAGCCAAAATAGCTGCCCCAACAAAGGTCACAGGATCGACGGAAGTTCGGAAGGCAAGCTTGTACTTCAACTTGGTTGTCAGGGGTACCGCGTCGTGATCATATACGACATAGAAGTTCGGAACAATCCCGAACACCCGCTGCGTCTCCTCGACCTTGATCTGCTCAACGGCTATCTGTTCAGCGGAAGAATACACCGTCACCGAGCTTATTCCCCCAGCAATCTCGAGTTTGCTGCTCGTAAGAAATAGGAATTGGCCAGGATTTAGCACAAGAGGCGGAGAAGTCCAACTCACAAAGCCAGCAGCGCTAATTGCGACATGATATGGGACTCCTGGGCTCAGGCCACTGAATTCAAAAGACCCGTTTTCCTTCGTCACAATGGTGCGACGGTCTCCGGGGGCTGGTCCTTCAAGAACGACGGTAGCGCTAGGAACGATCTCATTCTTCACGTTGCTCACAGTCCCGCTTATGCTTCCAGGCTGCGTGTCAGGAGCGACAACCAGACTACCGCTCGTGTCTCCCGGTGCCGGTATCATCACGACGGTTTGCTGCGCGGTTGCCGGAATGGTGGCGGATATGCAGATGATAACTTTACAGAGAGATTGAGAGATGCTCAACCCCAATTGAGTTTTCCGGATGAGATCATAAAGTCGACGTAATAAGTACACCAAGCCTGCTTTTAAGAGGCAACTTTCGCCGATCGTTTCGTCCCGCCGCTCGGATAGGTTCCTGGAGTCGCGTGCGCCAATAAAGAAATTCCTATGAGTGAGAGCTGATTCTCTCATCGGCAACTCTGTTGAGTTGATCGACACTCGCGTCGCTCAAGCCAAGAAGAGCAAGTATCTTGCCGCGATCGTTGGATTTCATAATCCACACACTTTTCTCCTTCCCTGTTTTCTCATCCAACACTAGAAGATAGGCATGACAAGTTCTACTGGGCCTTCTGGGAGACAAATGACTGGTAATTTGCTAGACCACGCCACGATTCTCATCCGGTGCGATAGCAACTGTCACAGTTGGCTAGAGCGGCATAATACATCGTGCCCCATAGTTGCAATGGAAAACGGCACGGCAGCGTCGTCGGCGACCGTCGAGTCTTTTGAACCCAAGGACCGGCAACCGCTCTTGCAGTGCGAGTTCCTCATATTTTGACGTGATCGACTACGACTAATGCTAGATTCTCAATTTGAATCCGTGGGTTAGTTTTGGAGTTGCATTGACAACCGTTCGCGGGCGAGCTGTCGGTTGACTTGGCGAACAAGCGCTATCTGGGCCGAGGGCCTATGCCAGGGAATCGGCGTCAAGACCGCAATTGCTTCAATGCCAAGCATATGGCGACTCGAAACTCTTGGGTACTTATGTTTCTTACTTTTGCTCTGTGCGCGCCTCTTGCACTCGTCGCTTCTATTGTGGCTTCGAGTCCGCCTCTGGTTCCACATAACTTGGCAGATCAATACGCTCAGGATGATCGGGAGGCTCCCAGGCAAACAATACAGCCACATATACTGGTGTCCTCACGGTCACATGCCGCGCATCTTCAGGCTGGACGTTTCGGAGCACTTCCCCACTCAATGTCCCTCAGCGAACCTCTGCTTCGCGTATTAGCGAAACTTTCGTCCGACCGGATGCTGATATATGACACATCTCTCCCTCAGGGCTTTGGCAGTCTTTTTTATCTCTTGTCGCAGGAATCACACTCCGTAACATGGGCTGTCGCAGGGTTTCTCGTAATCCTCGTTCAAGCACTACTGATCGTTGGATTACTGCTACAACGGGCGCAGACCTTCCATGTCGCGGCGCCGCGGAGCAATGCGGATCGTCCTTTAGCTAGGTGTAGTGGCCCCGAACAGGATCGGACGCAAGAGGCTACGGAAAATATCGGCGGCAGACTGATTGAGGCGCAGGAAGAAGAACGCAGCCGAATCGCCAGAGACCTTCATGACGATATCTGCCAGAGGCTTGCTCTCCTATCGATGGAATTGGAACAAGTAAGTCTGGAGTCAATTGATTCAAACGGCTGGATCAATCCGAAAGTTGAGGAGATTCGGCAACACTGTTCAGACATCGCCACTGATGTTCAGGCAATATCGCACCAACTCCATTCCTCAAAATTGGAGTATTTGGGTGTTGTACCCGCACTGAGAAGTCTCTGTCGCGAATTCTGTCAGCAACACGACGTGAACGTCGTGTTTACCGACGAAGATGTACCGGACTTTTTGCCTCGTGATATCTCTCTGTCACTCTTCCGAATTACGCAAGAGGCCTTGCACAATGCCCAGAAGCATAGTGGCGTCAACCACTTCTCGGTGGCCCTGCGCGGGACGCCAGATGAAATCCAGCTTGAGATCAGTGACAAGGGTGTGGGGTTCGACGTCGAGGAAGCAGAGCGGAATGAGGGATTGGGCCTGGTGAGCATGCAGGAAAGAGTTCATCTGCTTCACGGGCTATTCGCTATTGACTCGAAGGTGAATTGCGGGACAAGGATTCGAGTCTGCGTGCCGCTGGTGGCCGCAATGAAAGTCTCTACAGCTGCCAGAACAAGAACACCAGCATAGGATTCAAGGGAGGATGATATGGGAAAAATAACGATCTTGCTGGCCGACGATCACACGATGTTCTGTGCGGCCCTGGTGAAATTGCTGCAACCTCGCTACGAAGTCGTAGGAAGTGTTGAGGACGGTCTTGCTCTACTAAAAGCGGCTACCGAAATCAAACCCGATGTTGTGCTCTTGGATGTGGGCATGCCGCTACTCAACGGCCTTGATGCGGCGCGAGAGTTAAAGAAGAAGATGTCAACCTTAAAGCTGATTTTCCTGACAATGGAATCTGATTCCTACGTTGCCGCGGAGGCATTTCGGGCCGGGGCATCTGCCTATCTGCTAAAAACATCGAGACCCGACGAATTGTTGCAGGCAATCCAGGACGCAGTGAAGGGAATCTCGTACGTGGCCCCAGAGATCAGACGCGCAATGGAAGCAAGTTTCATCCGGGATCCAAGAGCACTGCAACGTCCCAAGCAACTCACTGGGCGGCAATGCGAAATTCTCCAAATGATTGCGGAGGGGCGTTCCATGAAAGAGATCGCCTACACACTGCAAATTGCCCATCGCACTGTGCGGTTCCACAAATACCGAATCATGGAGGAGTTAACTATTACAACCAACGCGGACCTCGTTAAATATGCGATGAGGCACGGAATGATCTCGGCCGCGTGACGAAAAGACCTACACAATCCCATATTTTGTCCTGTCCCAGATGACAGTTGCCGACGATTCACTCTGCAGGTGTAATTGTCTCGGAAATCGGGCAATGAAGGGATCGCCATGAAGAAGATTAAGGTTGTTTTGGCCGATCACAATCAAGAGGTGATCAGAACGATTCGATCATTGCTCGATGACGACTTCGAAGTTATTAAGGTGGTGGAGAATGGAGCGGAGGCTCTTAGCGCCGTCCTTGCTTTGGACCCAGACGTCTTTGTGACCGATATTGCGATGCCACACCTTAACGGATTCGAGGCTGCAAGAAGTATCACGAGGACCCAGTGCCGGGCGAAAATCATCTTCTTATCCATTCACGAAGATGCGGAATTCATTGCCGCGGCATTGGGCGCAGGCGCAATGGGCTACGTCACCAAACCGCGTCTGTCGACGGATCTGGTTATTGCAATTCGTAGTGCGCTGAAGGGTCGCGTCTTTGTTTCTCATCCAGAATCTGTTCGGATCTGAACAACAATGTCAATTCCGACGTTATCAAGGCTGCGCAAATAATGATCGTCGTATACCCGATGCTGCGCTGCCACCGGGAGCCTCAATATTGGATATGATATGGTTCACCTGGAAGCATAGATATCTAATATAAGTCCCACACCATGCAACTGACTATTCGTTTTCTTCCCAGTATTGTTTTGATGTTCATAATAAGGTGTAAGCTCGAAGTGTTTCCCAATCGGGAAACGAGAGCCCACGTAGAGTTCGGTCGTGCTAACCTTTCCGTATTGGCTCTCGTAGTAGATCTCAGCGCTCGCATAAGGTATGGGATGGTATGAGCGAATCGTCAGCGTTCGCTCGAGTGACACCATGTTCCGATAACGCCACGTGAACTTACCGCCGCTCCAGTCGAGATCTCCGCGATTTCTGTCAGTCAACAGCAACCTGGCCTTTATTGGGAGATGCGGAGTCGCATCGAGTCGCATGCGACTCGTGGAATCCGAAGTGGGTGAGGACAAATAGCGATAGCCGATTGCCAGGATAAGTGGACGCGCTTTAGAATCGTCAAGATCAAAACGGGTGATTTCTTTGAGCTTGACCAGAGGCTTCATATAGATCTCGATGCTGGGACCTACTTCGGCCTGAGTAGAATCCCCGCCCTCCCTCGTGTCTTTCGCTTGAACACTTATCCGGATATCTGGACTGAGCTTCAAATATGCGTCAACCTCCGGTAGAAATTGCACTTGCTGCGTGCCCTGTGCGCTACCAGTTTCGCAACAAAGCGCAAGCCCAACCATAATCAGCCAGGCAACACGGAACGCGATTATTTGAGGGAGGTCTTCGCCAACGAGCATGGTAATTCCAAACCTGTCGCTACAGTGCCAGTCATCCCCAATACTTGTAGTGGGGCCACCCAACTAATCAAGCAATCTCAGGTGCGGGTAGCCTCATCTCTTATCCAAAGAAAGGCATTACAGGGAGCATCTCCCGATGTTGACACTTTCACCGTAATAGAAGACAGACTGGAGTCGCCACTGGAAGAACTAATAGACTTAGATGATTGTTTTAGAGCACGCCCCGTGTGTCTCGTGCAGTTCAGCATCATTGCCTCCCAGGCCACGGAAGGGCATGGCGCATATACCCACCTTACGCTTTCGCCCTGTGGACGAAGAGTTTGGGCTTGACTTATCGGATTTTGCGGATGTAACCGGATCATACCGCCACGCGGCGTGTCGATGTCCGCAGTAAGGAAAGAAGGAGAGGGACATAACCAGGGTTAGAGCAAGAAAAACTGTGGATTCTGCATGGGTCCGGGGATGGCATAACCAATGAGCATGTTGCAGCAGATGGCAATGGCGAACATAAATGCCCATCTTGCAATTGGAATCCGGCTTCACCGCCCAGCTTGCGTGACCCTGAGGATTCAACACTTCATTCATCCGGAGACAAGCAGTGCGGTCAGGGCCGATGTCTTAGAAGATGCTGGACCCAAAACTGTAGACCATAGCTCTGCTTGCAATTGATCTGTATCGGCCCTGCTCGTAGGTAACGTAGCACGATTATTCGACAGGTAGCGCTCAACATTGTGTTGTGACCGCAAATCGCAAATATGCGTTGATGTGCTGAGAAAACGATATGTGCGACGTTCTACTGCTGTTCGATGGGCAAAGGAATCGTCACTAGCCGTCGCTCTTACAACAATCTCGTCAGACCCGAAATTGACAACCGCAAGTGACGCGTTGGACTCCTAGAAAGAATCTGAAATGCCTAGCAAATGTTCCAGTTGTTTTCCACGCGACGCTTGTCACAATGGTGGAGTTCGATGCTGAAATCCATCGTTCGACGAGGCTCCAGATACGATGTCCCGCAATATTGGCCCTGGATCCGGGTGACTTGTGTCGCTTCACCGGCCAAGTTTCGGAAAGGAAATGCGAATGAAGCTCCCGATGCAAAAGAGCCAGTGGCCTTACTTAATTATGGTCGGCTTTCTTTGTGCTCCCGCACTGCTCCTTAAAGGGTCGTTGCGGGGATTGCAACATCCGGGGACTATGCAATATGCGCCGGAACTCATCTCATGGGAAGAATTTGATATTTAGGTGTGGGTTTAGGTGTGAGTATTGTGCGCTTAATCCTTCGATCCAACCCAAGGATTGATCGGCTTAGCAGCTGAGTAGCTATTGATTTCCGCTTCCAGAGGGTCGAGCCGCTGGCTTCACTGGCTGAGTGCTTGGCCGTTTTCCACCTCCAGCGGGCCGATTGGCTGGCTTCGCTGGCTGACCGCCTGACTGATTTCCACTGCCAGCCGGTCGAGTCGCCGGCTTCGCTTGCTGGGCACCTGACTGATTTCCACTGCCCGCCGGTCGAGTCGTCGGCTTCGCTGGCTGAGTACCTGGCTGGTATCCATTTCCAGCGGGACGAGTAGCTGGCTTCGCCGGCTGGCTCCCGGGCTGGTATCCATTTCCAGCGGGACGAGCCGTTGGCTTCAACGGCTGAGTGGTTGGATTGTTTCCAGTGACTGGAGGTCGAGTGACCGGCCGAGCTGGCAAAGTGCTCGGCTGTTTTCCATTAGCCGGCGGTCGATAGCCCGGGTTTGCCGGATGATATCCGGGCGCGCGGTAGACCGGTCGTTGGGTGGCATATGGAGGCCGATAATTGGGTGGTCGATAACCCCAGTTTCCCCGATATCCCGGGTAATGCGAATAATGCACAGGTCGCGGGCGGTACCAGACAACAGGCGGACGATAGCCGCCGACCCAAGCCCCGCCCCAGGGGCTCCGATTGTAGTAAACCACGCGGTTTCCCCAACCCCATCCCCAGCCTGCCCATCCCCAGGGCTGGTTACTGTAGACCAAGGCCGAGATCCCGATCCCTATACCGAAAGTGATTAACGACGACGCCACAACGGTGCCGCTACTCGGCGCAACATAGACCACGGTAGGGTCATATTGCGGCACATAGACGACCTCCGGATTTGCGGGTTGAATGACATAGATGGGTTGACTGGAAACCTGCTGTACTTCAACCCTCTGTTGTTCATTGCTCCGCAAGGCTCCCGACGCATAAGCCTGTGCGCGCAAACGCTGGATCGAATCAGATACGCTTGCCTGGTCCGCAGTCACAGCCTGCCCAATCGCTGCGTACTCGTCGATGTGGTCCGCCATCATCTGCAGCACATCCGGGAAGGTGACCAGGGCAAGAAAGGCGGGATCATATCCCTGTTTCTGTGCGGCGTCGGTAAGTGCTGGGCCGGTGAGACTCGGGTTTTTCGCGAGCCAATTCGTGACGTCCAGGATCTCCTGCGGGTTAGTCGATGCCGTTGTAATCTGGGCAAGCAGCGAGTCAGGATATAGCGCAATCGGGGCAAGCAACTGGTCTAGCTCTTCCGGTGTCGGGGGCGGCGGCCCTTGTTGCTGCGAAGCGACCGCGGTCTGGGCTGCCAAAATCGGCGCGAACGTCGGTAGGAGAAGAAGACCAATCAGAAGAGATACAGACCTTATGCCGGGTCGGCGTTGCATCGAAAGCCTCCAAAATAAAACAGGCAGAGCTGATTGGACTGTTCTCGAGCCGCGCTCACCCTGCGACGGGTTCTGAAATAATCCTGTTGCAGCCAATCTCGAGTCAAAAGTCCAAGCTGGATCAATCTCCGCGGGCCATTTTGTTAAGTCCGCCAGTAACAAACTGGGTTGCCATTAGACTGGAGCTCATATCAGCGCTTCCCTCAATCACCCAGCACGACTCTTCCACTCGCGAGATCGTAGGTTCCACTGATAACCTTCACTCCATCGTCGGTGATTGCCTTCGCAATCACGGGCGAGCTTGCCTTAAGCACCTGTGCCTGATAAGAAGCATTCATCCTCACGGCCCGCTGAACGTCTCCCTGCGCTCCCTTGATTCCCGGCATCAAGTATTGATACAAAACGCTGATCTGTCCCGGAACCTCTTTTGCCGAAACCGCGGCGCTGATCGCTCCACAGTTAGTGTGTCCCATTACCAGGATTGCCTTCACTCCAAGCACCGCGACCGCATACTCCATGCTGGCCATGATTTCCGGAGTCACAATATTGCCTGCCACGCGCGCAACAAACAGGTGTCCAATGGTCTGGTCAAAGAGGATTTCGACAGGAACCCGTGAGTCGGCACAGGACAACACGGCCGCGAATGGTTCTTGCTTAAGAACCGTCTTCTCTTTCAAGATTTTCAGGTCTTCGGCAAACGATGTAATCTTCCCCGCAATGAACCGCTCGTTGCCTGCCATCAGCTCTCGAATTGATGCTTCCCCGCCCAACTCTGACTGCGCGAACGTCGGCAGCCCGTTTCCGACCAACACACCGGCCGCTGCGAACCTCGCGACAAACTGCCGTCGCGTCCAATTCACAACCAACTCTCCGCCCATGCATCCCTCTCGATTTTCGGCCGCGTCAGACCGAACAGCTAAACTTAACGTCCGGCGTTAGATACGACTACTGGCAGATGTGACAGTGGCAAAGAGCTACCAGCGATCGGCGGCCCGATGCCGCACCATGCATTCTGACCTCGTTGTGATTCAGAACCTGAGCCACCGCAGATCACCGGATGTTCACGGGAGTCGGACGGCCAATTGAAATTACTTTGGAAGCCAGGTTCGGCGATACCGTCCGGCGTCTGCGCCACAATTTTTTCTCTCCAAAGTTTCGGTACGTCGAGTTTATGCAGAATCATGCAAGTGAAATCATCAATCGGCATCACCAGGTCTGTTCTTGTTCCGCACTGTGTCGCTTCGGCAAATCGTGAATCAATGTCATAGCCACCTTTGTGCGGGGCAACTCGGATGACAGGTTGCTGTAGACGTTTGAAGATTCTCCCCATCATCGACCAACTGGCAGAAGTGACAGGTACCCTTAAAGCCGTCGGGAGCTACCCTTTGTGTCAGAGCTTTCAACTCCCCTCAAATGGAAGAAGTCCAAGCCAATGGAAGGAACAGAAAAGCCGCTTAGTGAACAAGAATACTCACGGCTCGGAGTCACCGCCGCGAACCCGATCACCAGTCTTTGAAATTCACCTACAACGGCGGCATCTGTACACCTGGATAGGATGGCCCAACTGAGGTATGAGGGGGCGGAGGAGCAAATGATCGACGCAGAAAAACGCGGGACTTTAAATGAAATAAGCGAAGAAAACGAATTCAAACAAGAACTAAAACTGGCCGACAAGCTGGCCATAGAACGGACAGTGCTGGCCGCTGACCGAACCATGCTGGCTGGAGTGCGCACATCGATGGCACTGATCGGCTTTGGGTTCACGATATTCAACATCCTGAAGTATGTTCAGGAGAATTCTCCCATCAAAGTTATCATGCGGGTTCATACGCCAAGAAATATCGGGGGCTTTTTGCTCGTGGTGGGAACCATACCTCTGCTTGTCATGATTGCTCAGTATTCCCGAACATTGAAGCGGATGGGCAGGAAAGAGAGTGTCCTCACTAACCCAAATTTCCAGATGGCCGTCGCGATCCTTTTGCTCGGAACCGTTCTTCTGGTCACTCTCATAGGAAATATCCTTTTGCTGTGACACAGGGTTTCGACGATGAGGCCCACGCCGCTATGTCCTTAAGCAACTGTCGATACTGACAGTTCACAACCTGTCTGGATGTCTGTTGAAGTTTATAAGGGCCTGGGTTGATGGGCAGAACTCTGTTCCACACAGCGACGCATGCTCATGTCCAATTTTCGCGAGGTCTTTGGAAGGAGGACATTGTTTGAATCGCTATAACGGGCTTCCGTCGCGAGTCGCTTTTTCCCGAAACAGTAGGCCTTGTCTAAGCATTGGCACCTGCTTCCTTTCGCTGGTCGGTCTGTTTTGTTGCCCTGTTGGGGCGCAGCATGGCATTCCGACAGCTGCGCCAACTTCATCTCAACCTGAGATTCAGAAAGACGCTCTCGGCCGTAGCACACCAAAAGGAACGGTCCTGGCGTTCCTGATTGCCGCTCGGAATGGCGATTATGAGCTCGCCGCCCGCTATCTGAATACTCAGCTTCGTGGGGATGCTGCCGAAGTTCTTGCCCACAAGCTCTTCGTAGTCCTCGATCGTCGCCTACCTCCAAGACTCAATCAGCTCAGCGACAATCCCGAGGGCTCCCTCGCAGATCCATTGGACGCCGGGCAAGAGCTCGTGGGATCCATCAGCAGCGACGGAAGCAAGCTGGACGTATTCGTCGAACGCGTGGATCGTGGGGATTCCCGGTTCATTTGGCTTTTTTCCAAAAAGACTCTCGAAGCCATTCCGGACCTGTATGACGAAATTAATGCCGTGCCGGTGGAGAGAATTCTCCCTGGGATCCTCGTGAATGCTCGATTCGCGGGAATTCCTCTGTTTGAATGGCTGGCCGTTGTCGTGGGGATGCCTCTCTTCTATTTCCTCACGGCTCTTCCGAACCCTCTCGTCCGCCGCCTGGCTAGCTGGCTACACAGGCGCCTGCACTGGAAGCCCGGTTTGCCCATCCCCGAATCTTTACCCATTGCCGTTCGCCTGCTCCTTCTAGCTTGGGCCATCCGCTGGCTGATTTCGGAGGTCAGTCTTCCGTTGTTGGCACGGCAATTCTGGGTCACTATCTCGGCAGTCATCACTATTTCCGCCAGCGTATGGCTCTTGATTCAATTCGCCAGCTGGAGCGAAGCATACGTCAGTCGGTCCTTCCAAAGCCGCAACCTTCCGGGAGCCACTTCGATACTGCGGCTCGCCCGCTGGGTCGTCGATCTGCTGATCATCTTCGCCGGCGTGTTGGTTTCCCTTTATTACTTCGGGGTGAACCCGACCGCGGCCCTGGCTGGGCTTGGAGTCGGTGGCATCGCGGTGGCACTCGCTGCGCAGAAGACGCTCGAAAACGTGCTTGGCGGCGTCTCCCTGATTCTCGATCAGGCGGTGCGCGTAGGAGACACCTTGAAGGTGGGCGACACGACGGGAACAGTCGAAGAGATCGGCCTTCGCTCGACCCGACTCCGAACTGTCGATCGGACGGTAGTCAGTGTTCCCAACGGACAGATGGCAAACATGAGCGTCGAGAATCTCTCTGCCCGGGAAAAGTTCTGGCTTCACCCCATCCTCCGACTGCGCTACGACACCAGCGTGCCGCAGATAAATGCCCTCCTCGCTGGCATTCGCAACTTGCTGCAGGAAAACACGCACGTCGAACCCAGCTCGATCCGGGTGCGTTTTCTTCGTTTCGGTCCCTCTTCTCTTGACGTGGAGGTCTTTGCCTACGTTTTGGCCCGGGACTGGAGCCAGTTCCTCGAAATCCAGGAAGGACTGCAACTCCACATGATGGAGTGTGTCGAATCGAGTGGAGTTCAGATTGCCCTCCCCTCGCTAACTATCCATCTCTCTGAGACTTATTCTTCCCGCGAAAGGGACGTGCACGCCTTGCTCGAAACCTCGGATATTGAAACACAGGCCGCTGACCAACCAGTACTCAAATCCGCATGAAGAAAAGGGCCACCAGGACGAAGGAAACCCTGTGTATCCAGGAGACCCGCAAGCGCAGGTGCGTCTTCAGACAGGCCGAATCCGTTTGATCCCCCGCCAGAAACGAATCCCTTCATCCTGGCAACCCCTCTTTACAACTAGCTCTTCGATTTGTTGGTAGGAGACTTCTTGTCCAGCGTAGCGAGCAACAAATGTGCCGATGGCGGCGCTGCCACCGCGCCGTTGAACACTATGTCCTTCGCATCCACTTCTTTTCCGTACAGTTTCTTGTTGGCATCGTTGTCCGGTCGAAGGGTCGAGCCAGCGAGAGAGATTCCAGCAAACAGCCCCCGGGCACGGGAATAGGAAAGAATCTCGGCCCGCATAGTTATATCGGTCTCCGCGGAAGCATTTCGTCCCACCGGCCCCGCCGCAGCCGAGGCGTCACCTCCCAGTTTGACCTTGCTGGTGAGAATGTTATCCGCAGATTTCGGAGTCATTAACAGTAATACAAAGTCTGTCGCCTGGCCCCCCAACTGCAAACCCAAGCTACCCCCTTCTAGCGCCATCATGGTTGGAGCGCTCCAAGCGCCTTGAAACGCTTTGCCACTACGACAGGTCATCACGCCGCGACCGTAACTCCCACCAATTCCGATGGCGAATTTGACTACCGAAGGCAAAACAACGATGCAGTCCGCTTTGTCGAGAACGTCTTGCGGAATATCCTCCGGAATATTCAGAATCTGTTGTATTACATCTCCTGCATTCTCCACTCGACCTTGCTCTTTACTCTGGCCTGAAGCGGCAACCGCAAACACGGAAAATAGAACTACCCCGAATCCAACCTTCTTCATAAATGTTCTCCTCGTCAAAGAGTCTCTTCGGTCTTTCCCGTCGTTACACTGCCCGTCGATTTCACACTCTGCAAAGAACTTAATTTATAACCATCGTGTGGTCAATATAGCTGTCAAAGCTGACAGTGCACGCCGCAATAGCCATGATCCAACCGGTATCCCAAAGGATTCTTGACCGTCAGCCTAGAACCCGAATCAGCACGAAGGCGTATAACGCGGCGGACAGAACAAAATACCAGAAGCGTCCTCCGCGCCCCTCGGGCAATTCGACCACCAGGCTATTCATGATCACGCCGCCAGAGACGAATCCCGTAACCCTGGCCAGCCATAGCTCCGGTACCGGCGCAATGCTTCCGACAACCCAGCCTGCCATTACCGCCAGCCCCAGGATCCATCGTCCCCAATATTCGTATCGCTCACGATCCTGCTCAGCAAGGGAGTGATTGACAAGAAGCAAGTGAAGCGCCATTGCCAGAGAGTAAAGCGACAGGGACTGAAGATCGTTCCAGGTGTTGTCGACGAGAACATAGGCAATGAAGCTGCTGTACGCCGCGAATGCCGCGATTCGCAATGAAAACGTGACGAGGCCATTCACCTTTTCGCCGGAAGGCGACGACGCCACCATGTATTCCAATCCGTAAAAGAGGATAAATCCGAGCATGGCGGCGAGATAGATGGCCTGCTCATGGAAAAGGGCCGCGCTAGCCGGGGCATTGGCAGAGAATCTTGCTTGCTTCTCAGAGATTCCCGGCAGTAGGTCAATGAAGACTGTAGCAACGGATACCCCGGCAGCAACGGAGATCCACCTACGTTGATGCAATCGGGCACGCAGCTTGCCGCCGACGACGCAAACGCCAGCGAGAAGCAACGCCGCAGCTAACGTGTACAAGTAGGACATCGTATCGCACCCATTTCTCGTCAACCCTCGAGAATGCGCTTCCCGTCGCTGGGTTGGAAGGGCTTGCTCATTGCGACGCTGGCTCTGAGTTGTCCAGAAGCGAACATATGTTGCCCGGCCAGATTGGTCATCGACAGCGTAGTAATCGCACTGGACGGAATCTGCGAAGGAAAGCCGCGGTCGAATATGTCAGGCAAGTCGTTAACGCCTATGGGTTTCTTAGAGTGTAGTTTCCATCGTTGTACCCGACATCGGGCGGCAGACACCACCTTTGACCAGACGTACTGACCCAGCGAGCAAATCTATAAGTACCCCCGTGAGCGCGTAACTGTCAGAAGAGGTAGGTAGGAAGGAAACGTCTTAGTTGACTCGTCCGAAATGTGCAGTTTGACAATTTGGTCGATCGCTAGCCTGTCACCTTTGACAGTACTCATCCGCAACGCTGTTTCGTAGCATTTGGATGTGCGATTCACCTCAGGAATGCGTTCGCTTGCGATGACAGACAAAGACGAACGAGGGACGCGGAGGGTGTGAGCCGCAGCGGGGCCAGATCATCTCGGGTTTTGCTCTGACAAATTGGCGAAAAACTCACGCCGATTCGAAAGGAAGCAATGAAAATCCTAACTTCGGCATTCATGTGTGCATCTCTCATGCTGGGCTGCGGATCAGCGTCGCTTGCGCAGCAAGAGGGCCAAGTTGGACCGATTCCGGTTCGCCTCGATTCCGGCGTGGTCTATGATCCGCCGGTCACCGCTGTAAATTCGACACCCGCTCCACCCTATGCGACCGACAGCGCGTTATCGGCCACTGACCACTCGGACCCTTCCGCCTCTGGCACCACGCGAGGCGGGACTTCCAGCAGCAGCCAATGGCAGCTCTCGGTGAGCCCTTATCTCTGGTTCCCTTGGATACACGGTACAGTGGGCGCATTGGGACGCCAGGTCGGCTTCAGCGTGACCCCGAGCCAACTTCTCGATCATGCTCGATTTGGATTGTTGGGGACTGCCGAGATTCGCCGCAAGCGGATATTGGCGCCAATCGACCTGCTCTATCTGAGACTTGGGGCCGACAAAGGCATCCCGTTTCCGCCGGCCTTGCTGGCCACGTCAGCGAACCTTACAGGGAATATCTTCATCCTCACTCCCAAGGTTGGCTTTCGCGTTTTCGACGGGAAAGCGCTTAAGGCCGACTTCCTGACGGGTATTCGTTACTGGTACTTCGGGGAGAGTGTCAATTTCAGTCCGTCCCTACTCGGACTGAATTTTTCGAGGTCCCAGAATTGGGTGGACCCACTGGTAGGCGGAAGAGTCGAAGGCGCCCTGTCCCCGAAGATCGCGACAACGATCGCGGGGGACGTTGGCGGATGGGGGGCTGCTTCTCAAATTGAATATCAAGTTGTTGGCCTTCTCGCTTACAAGCTCAAGCCAAATATGACTTTGCAGGGTGGGTATCGTTATCTGTATTTCGATTATCGAAGAGAGTGGCCCTGCGGATGCATCTGCCAATCTCGCGTTGTCCGGAATCGTGTTCGGAGTCACCTGGACACCCGCAGCGAAGTAGACCGGCACTTTTCCGCCCTCAGCGGTGATCCTGGTCGCAACCATTTTTTTGTCGCCAAGTTGGACACTGCCTTCATTGTTTGCCGTTTTCTAAGCATCCGGTAGTGTCTAAGTTGTATGAGGTCAAAGCCCAAAACAGCTGCCGATACACTGCCTATTCTGACAGTTGAAGAGTTACAAATTCAGAGGTTAACTCAGGGGCAGCGCTGAAGCGGGTCCGCAGCAGGCTGTGGCAGAACGAATCTTGCGTCGATGCCAAATGAAAGTCATCGAGCGGTAAGTCTTTCTCCTCCGCGAGGTGCTCGCCCGCAGATTGTCTTGGTTGATCGCTAAAGTCCTCACTAAAACGCGGACTTTAGGCGGGTTGCGTGCGTCTGCATTTGTTCCCGTTAGCAGCTATGACTTAGTTGTATCAAATACGAGACGAGGAGAAAGAATCATGATCAAGCGTTCTCACCTATATCCGCTCCTGATCACGCTGTTCTACGTGACTTTCGCCACCGCCCAACATCCGGTCCTGGACGAGGTCGCCAACAAAGTAGTCGCGAAATACCAGTCGTCCTCCTGTCAGCAACTAATGCAACAGAAGGCGCAAAGACAACCGCCTTCGGCGGCAGAGCAGAAAGCCATGGAGATGCTGCGCACCGATCCACAGATGCGCCATGAATTTGTCGGCATTGTTGCGGATCAGGTGGTCGACAAACTGATCCAGTGCGGAATGATTCCGTGACGCCGAGTTGCGACTCGTGCCCGATCGAACGACTCAGCCGGGAATTGTAACTTTGCTCCGCTTAACGGTTGCGGTGGTCATCAAACCGCAAAAGAATCGCTGCCAAACATGCAGCCGCGAAGGAGATCGATATGAGAACAAAGCCCGGCCTATGGAAGGCCGCGTTCAGCGCTTTTTTCTTAGCCGGTTTGCTGGTGCTGGCGAGCGTCCCCGGTTTTTCCCGGGACAAGAATGAAACCATCGACGCCACCGCCTTGGGTACGGGCACCCAAATAGGCCAGAATATCGGCGTCACACTAATCATTTATGAGCTTTCGACACCGGAGGATAAACAACTCCTCCTCCAGGCGTTTCAGAAGGGCTCGAACAGAGGGTTGGTGAATGCTCTGCAAAAGATGAAAGCTGTGGGCCGTATGAGCGTCACGGGAACGCTCGGCAGTGATGTCAGTTTCATTAAGGTGATTCCCACCCCGACCGGCAGGAGAATCCGCTTCATAACCAACCGTCCAATCAGGTTTGGTGAAGCTTGGTCAGACTCTTCAACACAGTCGTTCGACTTGTCCGGGGGCGAACTCGACATAAACGATCAGGACAAGAACAAAAGCACAGGCTTCCTGTATCCGGCGGCCCAATTGTCAATCAATCAAGAGGGAGAATTGACCATTGATCTCAATCAGAACGCTTGGAAGCTTGTCGATCTTGTCGATTGGAAGGGAACGGCCGGCGTAAATTAGCGGACGGATTTCTCTTCGTCCGCATCTCGAAATGAGGTGCTTATGATGATTCAGCGTCGCTTTACTATTCGTCGCGTCCTGCTGCCCCTGGGCTTCCTGCTCGTCGCCAGCTTTGCCACAGCCGCGGAGAACCAGAAAGGGAACAGCACAAGCGCTTGCTCGCAAGCGAACCCGGAGAGTCTGTGCAACGCTGATAACACGTGTGGAACAGCCTCTGCCCCATGTAACGTCTACGTCAAGCGGACAACATACTCGTCTTCTGTTACTCCTGACATTCCAAATGCGAAGGGGAACGATGTTTTCTGCGTCAAGACCGGAACGACAGTCAGGTGGCAATCCACTGCCAAGAACACTGGATTCCTTATTGATCTTGGAGAGTCTTCCCCGTTTGAGCCGCCCGGCATCATCGCCGGCGGCAGCGAAAAATCGGTTCCTGTGGTGGCAAAGACGCCGGGATGTTTCAAGTACAACTTCAGTGCCAGTAATTCAAATGCAATCAATGGAATGAGCAAGGCAGCCCAGGCAGAGCTGATCGTCGTTGGGAAGCACCAATGATCTGCTTCGGCACCCCCACGATCCGAATTTCATTGCAACGTCGCAAATGTCGCCGTATTTACCCGGTTTTTAAAGCACTTCCAGACTTGTGCGATATAGTTTCCATGCATCCTTACTAGGTAAGGTTGCAGCAGCGGATAAAATGGCGGGTACGTAATGAAACGTACACACACTTTGATTCAAATCTCGGTAGAATCTGACCACGTTTAGGCCCAAATTATTTCGCCGGGGGTGGTGAAATGTGCAAAACGTGTGGATATGGAAATCAGCGTAAGTTCACGGCAGAGGTCGCGATTCATTTTCCCGGAGGAAGGGCTTCTGAGGAACCCGTCGCGTGGGTATTTCCCGAGGTCGTTGTCTGTGTGGAGTGTGGTGTAGCAGAATTCGCTGTGCCGAAAACTGAGTTGAGCCTGCTGACTCGAGACGACCGAACGGAACCGTGACCTTGGAATTCAGTCCCCGCTTTTTATGCAGCT
Source organism: uncultured Acidobacteriaceae bacterium (assembly GCA_963800145.1). Classification (GTDB taxonomy): domain Bacteria; phylum Acidobacteriota; class Terriglobia; order Terriglobales; family Acidobacteriaceae; genus Telmatobacter. Next base: position 131,696 of record CAWCZX010000006.1, read on the forward strand.
GCTGACATATTGCCCTCTTCGCAAAACCACATCGATTGCGTTGACCAGTTCGGCATCGGCGCTTGCCTTATGAACGTAGCCCAGAGCACCCGTGTCCAATGCTGCCTGCGCAATCGCAGGATCTTGGTTTTGACTCAGGAAGATGATTTTGGAATAGGGTGACAGCTTCAGTATCCGCTTGGCAGCTTCGATTCCATTCAGCTTTGGAAGCCCGATGTCCAACACAATTAAGTCCGGCTTCAAATCGTTCGCCTTCTGAACTGCTTCCAATCCATCCGCAGCTTCGCCGATGACTATTAGTGTGGACTTGACCTTGAGGAGCCGACAAATCTGTAGACGCCAAAGTTCGAAGTCATCGACGATGAGAACGCGGATCGAAGACAACGAGGGCCCCCAACTCTGTACTTTATGCAATAAAACACATCATAGCCCGTTGGCAACCTCGGCCAATCCCGGTTTCGCCTGTTTGCACTCCGGGGAATCCCTGATTGCGTGGTAGGACATTCCCGGCTTCGCGGTTTATTCCTCGGTTATCCGAAAGCGCTATCCACGTCCCGGCGAAGCTATCGTTTGTCGAAGACTTTGGACAAAACAATGCGTTGAAGTCTCGCATGATTTCATTCTGCACTCGGTTCACGTTAGTGGCTGCCCGTCAGGGATTCGAACCCCGATATGCTGCTCCAGAGGCAGCTGTCCTACCGTTGAACGAACGGGCAGTAAACGCGAATGTGGCTAACTTGCAGCCAGGGCCAGCTCACGGCAGAGCGCCGGGCGCGAATGGCCAACTCGATTATCATAAGGGGCTAAACCCTGGCCGGTCAAACCTGCTATTCACCCCAGATCCACTTCTAGCGATTCCCAACTTCACGCGATATTCGAGTTGAAAAGGCAAGAACTCACTCTTCGCGCAACACTTCAAGGGGTCGCAACCCCAGAATCCTGTTGCTCGCAATCCATCCCGTAGCCGTTGCTAGGATCGCTGTACCCCCAAGCGCAACAAGCGCGGCGTACCAGTCAATGTGGTAACTCACTTCAAGCCGGTGCAGCAGCACGCGCGTCAGAAGGTTCGCAAATACGACGCCCACTGAACCCGCCAGCAATCCCAGCACACTAAACTCCACGCTGAACGTTCGCACAATCCGCATCCGCGTTGCGCCCAGTGTCTTCAGCACAACGGCTTCACGCATGCGCCGGAACCGCGCGCTCGCAATGCTTGATGCCAAGATCATGAGCCCGGCCAGAATCGAAAAACCCGCTAGAAACCGTACAACGAATGTAATCTGATTCACGACGCTTTCAATTCTGTCCAGCACGTCGGCAATGTTGATCACGGTTACGGTTGGATACGATGCAAACAGCGAACGCTCCATCGCCGCAATCTGCCTGCTGTCGATATGCGCGCCGCCATACCAGGTCGCCGTCTCGCCTTTCAGTTGCCCCGAAGGCAGCACAAATTGCACGCGCGCACCCAGGTGTTCGCCATCGGCGCGATATAAGGCCGCGACTTTCAGTGTCCGCGCTCTCCCGCCCACTTCCAATTCCACGGCCGAGCCTACGCCAAGATGCAGTCGCTTGGCCGCGCCCTCGCCAACCGCTAGCTCCGCTGCGTCCTCGCCTGTCCACCACTTCCCTTGCGTTATCTTGTCGCCTGCCGGTGCAGCATCAGACCACGTCAGCTCAGCATTCTCCAGCAACCGGCGCGGAAAATGCTGCTCCTTCATCTGGTCCACGGGCTGCCCATTCAACGACACAAACCTTCCCGCCACCACCGGCATCAGGTCAAGCGGCTGCGTGACTCCAGGCTGATGCTGAAAGAACTCCTTCACCCCCGCAACTTCATCCGTCGTCACATCAATCAGAAACACGTTTGGCAGCTTTGGTGAAGCTGTCTCGCGCAAATCTCGCAACAGCGATCCCTGCATCAGATACACCGCCAGAATCAACATCACGCCTGTTCCCAACGCGGCCAGCACCGCGGCCGATTGGTTTCCCGGCCGGTACAGATTCGCGAGCCCATGCCGCAACGACGAAGGCAGACGCAACCGGACGCGATTCAGGATGAAACGCAAGGTCCGCAGCGCCACCGCCGCCAGCAGCAACAAAACCACAAGGGCGATTGCAAACAGCAGCGCAAACCAACCGCCCACTTTCACTGAGTCCGACAACGCCCAGGCAATTCCGCCCAATGCCAGCACAACCAATACCGAAAGCCCCAGTTGTACACGACGCGCCCACCACTGTGCGATCCATTCGCGGAGCCCGCTTGGCCCTTGCTCCACCAGCCGTCGCAACACCAGCACCGGCCTGATCGCCCGCACATCCAGCAGCGGCGGCAAACAGAAAAGAAGCGTAGTCAGCAGGCCGGTTCCCAAGCCTGCCGCAACCGACCGCCAAGGAAACCCAAGTACCGTGTGCACCGGCAACAGCTTGCCAAAAACTGCTGGCAGCGCCGCCATCACGCCCACGCCGGCAGCCACGCCGAGCACTCCTCCGGCCAAGCCCAGGCCCAGCGTTTGCAATAAGAAAATGCGCAGTAAATCCGCCGAACGCGCGCCCACCGCCTTCAAAATTGCAAGCATGTCCATGCGTTGCTCAAGGTGTGCGTGCATCGCCATCGCCACCCCAATCGCGCCCAGCACCATGGCTACCAGGCAAATCAAACTCAGGATAGCTGTCGCGTTCTCCAGTCCCTGACTCAGCGCCGGATTGCCTTCCTTGAAGTCCATCACCTGCGCATCCGGCAGCGCATCCTCAATCTGCTTTCGCACCGTCGCCTGGTCCACTTTCTCCGGCAACTTCAGCAGCAATCGATGGCTGGCGCGACTCCCCGGAGCTAATAGTCCAGTCCTGTCCAGTGCGGCATTTGAAATCATCACCCGCGGCCCCAACCCAGCCCCTGCCGACATGCGATCGGGTTCCTGTTTCAGCACCGCGGTGATCTTGAAATTTCTCCCGCCCAAACGCAACGTATCGCCCACATGCGCATTCAGACGGATCAGAAACTCATCGGCCACTACTGCCGAATCGCCTTCCAGCGCTTGTCGCAGCGGTATATTCGGCTCAAGCTCAGCCGTACCATAGAACGGATACTGGGCAGGGTCCACAGCCTTCAGAGAAACCAGCAACGGAACCGGATCCGGAGGCACCGACCCCATCGAGACGGTCTCAGTTACCCAGGTGGACTGGGCTCCGGGAATCTTATTCAGCAATCCTGCAATCTGTTTCGACTCTGTGGGCGTCGTCTCGCGGAAAATACGCGCGCTTAGGTCTCCGGCCATCAGTGAACGCGCTTCCGTCGTGAGTGTTTGCTTGAAGCTCTCACTGAATCCCCGCACGCCGACCAAAGCCGCTACTCCCACGGCGACCGACAACACCACAAAACCAAATTTGCCTGGTGCGGATTTCAGATCCCGCCAGCCGATCGCCGCCGCTCGCTTCCAACTCAGCGCACGTTTAGCCATTTGCGCGCTCGCTCCAATTCCGCAACTGCCAACGATCCGTCGGACGGCAGCGTGTCTTCCACCACCATTCCGTCCTTCAACACAATCTTCCGGTCCGCTCGGCTTGCTATCTCCGCATCGTGCGTTACCAGCACCAGCGTGGTGCCCGCTTTACTGTTGCGCTCCAGCAGCAGGTCCAGCACCAACCTCCCGTTGGCGGAGTCCAGATTGCCCGTCGGCTCATCGGCCATCACGATCGGCGGATCCACCACAAAGGCTCGCGCCAGCGCGACCCGCTGCTGTTCGCCGCCGGAGAGCTGCACCGGATAATGATCCATGCGCTCGCCCAGCCCCACCGCATCGAGCAGATGCCGCGCCTGCTTCAGCCCGTTGCCTTCCACATTCAATTCAAATGGCAGCAGCACATTTTCCAGCGCCGTCAGCGTCTGGATCAGTTGATAGGACTGGAAGACAAACCCAATCTTGCGCCCGCGCACCGCGGCCAGTTCCGCTTCGGCAAGGTTGTGAATCGGCGATCCATCCAGCCAGATCTCGCCCGCGCTGGGCGTATCCAGCCCTGCCAGCAGCCCCAGCAGCGTGCTCTTGCCGCTGCCGCTCGCGCCCACAATGGCCACAAACTGCCCGGCCGGAATGCTGAGAGAGATCCCTTTCAGAATCTCCACCCGCCGCGAGCCGTTCTGAATCCACTTCCTCACGTCCCGAACTTCAATCACCCGCCAACCTCCGCATCTCTGCAATCCATCGCCTGGCTGTCCTCCCTGCTCGCGCAGATACACTGTTCTTGTGGACGTTCGCCGCACCCTTATCGTTTCACTCTGCCTCTGTTCTGCTGACCGGTTCACTTAGGGCCGCCGAACCAGCCCCTCCTGGTCTGCTTTGGCGACAGCATCACCGCCGGCTACGGCCTTCAGACCGGCCAGGCCTATCCCAGACTGCCTGCAACCGAACTCGACTGCTCACGGCTACCACTACAAGGTCGTGAACAGGGCACCAGCGGCGCCACCACCAAGGATGCCGTCGCCAGAGCTCACTCCATCTTGCTCCTGCATCCCGCCATCGTCATCGTCGAATTCGGCGGCAACGATGGCCTCCGCGGCTTGCCTCTCGACCAGACCCGCCGCAATCTCGATACCGTGCTGACCACTCTCGAAACCGCGCACATCAAGATTCTGCTCGCCGGCATCACCCTGCCTCCCAACTACGGCCCCGACTACATCCATCCTTCGATCAGGTCTTCCGCGACCTTGCCGCCAAACATCACGCGGCTTTTGTTCCCATGATCTACAAAGACCTGGTCAATGTTCCCAACACCATCCAGCCCGACGGCATCCACCCCACTGCCAAAGGCTCCCAGATCGTTGCGGAAACGCTGCTCCCCGCACTCAAGCCGCTGCTGAAGAAATAGAGCTCAGGGGTCATTCGCCAGTGATCAGCAAATTCCGCCATTAGCATTTCTGCAGAAAAACTTCAATTCGTGCACAAAGCAAACTGATCCCTGATCTCTGATCCCTGCTACTTCACCCCAGCACCACCACCGGCTGAAACAGCGTTCCCGCCACTCGTTTCGCAATCCCCACCAAATCCCGTTGTCCGGCAAAAACCTTCACCAGCGGACGCCCGAGAAAACTCCGGCAGATTCGCCTGCGCTCCATTGCGCAGCCGTCCCAGCGCCAGCTCATCGCCGGTACCGAGGGCATCTCCGGCAGCAGGCTGCGCGGATGCACGCACATCGCTCTCCAGCGCCTTCGATGTTTCCCGCCAGCGATTCCAACTCCTCCAGCGTGTGCGCATCCGTCAGCGTAAATACTCCCGCCTGCGTGCGCCGCAAGCTGCTCAAATGCGCTCCGCAGCCCAGATCCTGACCCAGCTCATGCGCTACCGAGCGCACGTATCCGCCTGCGCTGATGCTCATTTCGAAGCTGGCTTCGGCCCCCTCCAGCGCAACAATCTCAAAGCAGGAAATACGGATCGTCGCCGGCTTCAGTTCCACCGGCTTGCCTTCGCGCGCCAGTTTGTAAGCCGGGGTTCCCGCAACTTTTTTGCGGAGAAAGGCGGCGGCATCTGCTCCATCTCGCCATTGAAGCGCCCCGCCGCTGCGCGAACCTGGTCCAGCGTCAATGCCGGGTCGTCACGTCACCCGACGACGCTCGCCCTCGGCGTCATAGGTGTCGGTCGCGAATCCGAAGCGGATCGTTCCGGTATAGCACTTCTCAGCGGAAGAGAAATACTGCGCCAGCCGCGTAAATTTGCCCAGTCAGAAGCGGCAGAACCCCGGTAGCCATGGGGTCCAGCGTGCCCAGATGCCCAATCGAACGCTCGCCCGTGATCTTGCGCAGCCGGTTCACCACGTCGTGGCTGGTCATGCCGCCCGGCTTATCGATGACTAGAAGTCCGTTCACTTATCTACTTTAGCTGAGCGGAATGGCCTTCACAGTGCTCCGGCCCCCGGCTGCCGCACCAGCGACAGGAACTCCGCGCGCGTCTCCTTTTGTCGGAAGCAGCCCACCATCGCCGACGTCACCGTCGAAGAGTGCTGCTTTTCGATGCCCCGCATCATCATGCACAGGTGCCGCGCCTCGATCACCACCCCCACGCCCTGCGGTGCAATCGCGTCCTGAATCGCATCGGCAATCTGCCGCGTCAGCCGCTCCTGCACCTGCAGCCGTCGCGCAAACATATCCACAAGCCGCGGAATCTTGCTCAGCCCGATCACTTTCCCTTTAGGAATATAGGCCACGTGCACCTTGCCGAAAAAGGGCAGCATGTGATGCTCGCAAAGCGAGAACATCTCGATGTCTTTCACGATCACCATCTCGTCGTAGTCCACGTCAAACAGCGCGCCACGCAGGATCTTGGTGGGGTCCTCGTCGTAGCCCTTGGTCAAAAATGCCATCGACTTCTCAACCCGGGCGGGCGTCGCCAGCAGGCCGTCCCGGTTCGGATCTTCGCCCAGCCGGCTCAGAATCTCGCGGTACATCTCCTGTGTGCTGAACTCGCTCAGCCCTTCATCGACCCCCGTCCCTTGCGACGGGCTTGCTCACTGCGATCGGGTGTGCCATTCTACCTCTCCTCCGCCCACGGGAACCGAGCGTCTTCACTTTTCTGCCGTCGTCCTGAGCGGAAATCGCTGCGGTGACTGAGAATTTAAAAAAACCGAGTCTTTTCTTCGGTTCCTTTGCTGCACTTCAAAAACTTCCCTAAATCATTCGCCACGGTACTCGAAGAAGTTATTCTCCGTCTCTTCCACTCGCACATACTCCAGTTCTCCCGACGGTAATGTGTCCTTCAGCAATCCAAAAACCGCCCTACAAAGATTCTCCGTTGTCGGCACTTGATTCAGAAAGAGTGGGTCAAGATTCAGATTGGTATGGTCAAATCGCTCCAACACCTTTGTTTGCAGCACTTCATCCAGCGCCGCCATATCCAAGACCATCCCGGTCTCCGGATTCACTTTTCCGCCCACCAGCACCTCCACCACATAGTTGTGCCCATGGCCATGTGGGTTATTGCACTTTCCATACGCCGCCTGGTTTTCCTCAGCTGTTAATGAATCCGTATGCAGCCGATGGCTCGCGCTCATCTGATATCGCCGCCCGAAGTAGGCTCTCATGGCTCGCCTCGATATTCGGCAAAAATCTCCGGCGTCTCATAGATCCTCACGCGGCTCAGACGCGCCCCACCCATTCCCGCAATCCTTGGCTCCAGTCGCTTCCACGCCGCAATGGCAATGTTTTCTGTCGTCGGAATTGCCTTGGCAAACTCGGGAACTTCCAGGTTCAGATGGCGATGGTCGTAAGCGCCGAGCACTTCTTTCTCCATCACGTCCTTCAGCCACTTCAAATCCACTACGAACCCCGTCACCGGGTCAGGCTCGCCGGCCACTGTGACTTCCAGCGTGTAGTTGTGCCCGTGCCCATTGCGATTCGCGCAGCGCCCAAACACCTGCTCATTCTTCTCGGCGGTCCAAGCGTCGTTCCAGTAATAGTGCGAAGCGGAAAAGGTCGCCCGCCGCGTCAGTTCGATCATTCATTTCCCTCGTTAAGAAGATGCCGCAAATGCTTGAAATGCTTCATCTAATTCGCTGCGCCTTGCACAATATTAAAATCGGCTGGTTGAAACAGCGAGCCCATCTCCAACTAGCTCGCGTAGGTTCTACCTTTCCAGCTTACCCGTTTCAGGATCCGGTGCTGAAACCAGCTTCGGTACAGCAGCCACACGAACAGCGGCAATCCCAGCGGAGACAAGGCGCAGTCCACAACTGGAAAATTCGATTTCGCAACTCGCCAGTAGAACCGGATCAGGTTGCGCACCCAGAGCAACAGAAGCACCCATCCGGCAGCTAGCCATTCCAGCGAATGCACTGCAAACCGCGCGCTCCACAATTCAATTGCCAGCCACGGCAGCCCCACCAGCAGGAAGATATCCAGCGCCCGCCAGAGCGCCGTCGCCAGCGCGTTGTTGAACAGCAGCGCCAGGTTCTTCGTCCAGCCCTCCATCATTGCCGCGGTGGTCCGGTACATCCGTGTCGCCACCGCGTCCTCGGCATAGCGAAACCGCAGCCCGACCTTGCGCCGTTTGGCCAGAAAGGCCAATTCCACATCCTCCAGCACTCGGTCCGCCACCGCGGCGTGCCCTCCGAGCTTGCGATAAGCCTCTCGTTCCACCAGCAGAAACTGCCCATTGGCAGCCGCGACCCGCGCATTTGGATCAGACACTTTGGCCGGTGGATACGCCAGCGCCAGTTCGCTGAAAACCAGCGGCATCAGCGTCCGCTGAGCCAACCCGCTCACAATCTGCCGCGGCGAATAGCTCAGCATGCCCACCTTGTGCCGTTCGGCCTCATGCATCGCCCGGTGCAGGTTCCCCGGCTCATGGATGGTATCCGCATCGGTAAACAGCAGCCACCGCCCGCGTGCCTTCCGCGCCGCCGTCCACATCGCGTTCGCCTTTCCCGTCCACCCCGGCTCCAACTTGTCCGCCTGCATCACCGTGACCCCGGCAAAGCTACGCGCGATCTCACCCGTGCGATCGGTTGAATGGTCGTCTACCACAATCAATTCCCAGTCACGCCCAAGCTTGAAGATCTCCTCCGACTGCGCAACGAGCGATTGCAGGCACGCCCCCAGGCATTCCTCCTCATTCCGCGCAGGGACAATCACCGTGAGTTCCATCAACTCGCCCGGCTCCGGCTGGTCGTACACCGTACCTGCCCGGCCCGGCACGGCCAGAGGCTCACCCGGCTCAGTTGAAAGCCCCAGCACCGGCCTCCATGCCTTTTGGCCCGGCCTTTCCTCCGTCTCGGGCTTATCGGTTCCCATGACGCGTTGCCCTTTCGCTCCGTATTATAGGGATATGCGGTTACTTCGTCGGCTCTCGTGCTTGTCCTTGCTGCCTCTCGCTCTGTTTCCAGGCTGCAATCGAGGTGCACATCCTGCCCAGCTTTACCAACGGGCGCCCGACTTTACCGTCTCCGACGGAACTACTTCCGTCCATCTGGCCAACTACCGCGGCCAAGTCGTGCTCCTGAACTTTTGGTGGAGCCAGTGCGCGCCCTGCATCGAGGAGCTTCCCTCCTTGCTTCAACTCCACCACGATGACCCGAATCTGATCGTCCTGGGCGTCAGCATCGATGAGGACCCTGACTCTTACTCCAGCTTCATTCGCCGCCGTCACGTCGACTTCATCACCGTCCGTGATCCCAAACAGGCCACTCCCGCCCTTTTCCACACCGACATGTGGCCTGAAACCTACATCATCGATCGCAACGGCGTCATCCGCCGCAAATTCGTCGGCGCAACAGACTGGTCAGACCCCGAGATTCGCCAATATCTCAAGAGCCTCTAAGGTGCGCCTCTTGTTATCATCGCTTGTATGACCACGGTGGACATTCTCTTTCGTTACATCACGCCCCCGACTGAGGCTGCAATCTTCGCGCTGGCCGACACCCGCGAAGTCTATGGCATTCGCCGCCTCCTCTTCGATCATGCTGCCCACACCGTGCGCGTGGAGTACGACGCCACTCGTCTCAACGCAGCTGCCGTCGCTAAGCTGGTGCGCCAGGCCGGTCTCGACATCGAAGATGAGCTGTCGCTCGTTCCGCCGCAGCCCGAGCCGGCTCCGGCAGCCTGACGAACTCGTGGATGATCGTCCCGGCGTTCGTGGGGCTGGCATCCGGGTCCCGAACGACAGGTCTTAGTCCGTGGGGTGATCAATTGCACCACTATCCAAACCCTGTTAATCTGTCAAAGGTTCCGCTGGGAATCACCTGTGTGCGCCCGTAGCTCAGCTGGATAGAGCGTCTGGCTACGAACCAGAAGGCCGGGAGTTCGAATCTCTCCGGGCGCACCATTAAATCAATAACTTACCAAGAATCTTGATACACTTTTCCCGCTGAATCTGTCATCTGGATAGCCTTGACGATTTGGAAACACCTTCAGACGTCAGCTATAGGCCAAGTCCCGCCGGAACATTGATTCGAAACATCTCGCCGGCTCTGCTGTACTTGCGGAGAGTTGCACGGCGACTTTCCTGGCCCGTCTCCAACTCTGTAGCCCTTCATTTTCTCGGCACACTTCCTGCACACCGATCGGCACACGACATCGCAAATCGCGCAATCAGCTTCTGAAGACTAAGGCGTTGCTCGTTCCTTATTTGTGCGAAACCGCGGAGGCCGCACACTCGATTCAGATGCCTTTAACCTCACCACCGTCCATCCGGATCGATGAACCGGTCATCCACTTCGCAGCCGGAGAGACCATGAATCCGAGGAGTTCTGCGATTTCTTCTGGTTGCCCATAACGGCTGATTCCTGCCTCCTCAGGGAATCTCTTAATCGCCTCTTCCACCGTCATATTGTGTGCCGGTGCCCATTTCTCCAGGAAGGAGCGCCGCCGTCCAGTCATCACCGCACCGGGAACGATGCTGTTCACTTGAATACCGTCCTGGATACCTCGCTCTGCGAAAGCTTTCGCGAGCGCCGTAATGGCGGCATTGGTCGCTGCAACAGCTGCGAACGCAGGTTTCGGATCGAGCGAGGCGCTCCCCGACATGAAAACCACGGAACCCTTGGACTGTTTCAGGGCATCCCATGCCCGAATCGTCAGACGGCGAGCACCGTGCAGTTTCAACTCCATGCCAGCACGCCACTGCTCGTCCGTCATCTCGAAGAGATCGATCTGCGGCACCGCACCGGCGATATTCAAGAGTGCGTCGATTCGTCCGAAACGCTCCAGTGCGGTGTTGACTACAGTTTCGGCCGCTTCAACCTGACTCAAATCGAGCGCAAGAGAAACCGGTTCGGCTCCGGCCTGCCGGACCGCAGCGGCAACCTCCTTAAGCGACTTTTCATCGCGCGCAACCAGTACCACGGCAGAGAAGTCTCGAGCCAGTCTGATCGCGGTCGAACGACCGATACCCTGGCTAGCTCCGCTCACAATCGCAACCGCATTCTTCATAGTGTTCCTCCTTTACAGCGATAGCGTGCAACTCGCGTTTAATTGTTTTAGAAACCTTCCCATCCCGTCTCAGGCAAGAGTCGCTTGCGCGGCCTCAAGAATGACGTCCGCAACCTTCTCCGGCGCCGTGAGCAACGGAGTGTGATCAACCGCGAAACGCCTTACTGTCGCCTTCATGCGTTCCGCCATGAAGTGCTGCGTTTTCGGATTAATCATTCGGTCCTGTTCTGCAAGCAGGTACCAAGTTGGCTTTGACTTCCAGACCGGTGCGGGGGCTGGTTCCTGTATGCTCTTCACCGAGATTGGCCGCTGCACAGCTTTGGATAAGGCAATCTGCTCATCCGTGGCGTTCTGGGCAAAGGCGCCGGCAAACGCGTCGTCCGGCATCCAGATAAAGCCGTCCGTATCCGGCGCAAGTTGCGGAGCTTTTGGATGAGGTTCATCTCTGTAAAAGACCTGAGCGACAGTCTCTCCTTCGTCCGGCGCCAACGCTGCGACATAGACCAAAGCCTTTACGCGCTCGTCGTTAGCCGTGGCGATAACCGCTCCGGCGTAGGCATGCCCCGCAACGATCACCGGGCCTTGGGTTCGCGCAATCGTTCGTTTCAGCGCAGCTGCATCGTCGCTCAGGGAGGTGAGAGGAATCGGCGCGGCAATCACCTTCAAGCCGCGACTCTCAAGCAGGCCCACGATTGCATGCCAGCTCGAACCGTCAGCCCAAGCTCCGTGGACCACAACAACTGTGGCGTTCTTTGGAAACTTCATAGGCTTCTCCTTTTCAGTAACCGAAAATGGACGAGAGGAAGAGGCTTCCCTTCGCCTCAGGCAAAGAACTTCACGATTTGTTGCGCGATGAACTCGCTGGAGTCTTCAAGAGCGAAGTGCCCGGTATCGAGTAAGTGCAGCTCCGCTTTTGGAATATCGCGCAGATAGGCTTGCGCACCTTCGACGGTGAAGAAAGGATCGTTCTTTCCCCACACGATCAGCGTCTTCGGCTGCTTGTCGCGAAAGAATTCATGCCATCCGTTGTAGAGTGCGAGATTCGATTGGTAGTTGTGAAGCAGGTTCAACTGGATGGCGTCGTTGCCTGGGCGATCCAGGAAGTGTTGATCCATGGTGTATGAGTCCGGATTGATCCGCGAAACGTCTTTTGTCCCGTGGGTGTATTGGAAGACGGTGGTTTTCTTACTGAGCAGTTCTCGCACGGGCTTCTCGGTCTCTGCATTGCGATTCTTCCAGAACGGCTTCATGGGGTCGAAGGCTGGGCCGATGCCCTCTGCGTAGGCATTCCCGTTCTGCACCACGATGCCTTCGATCGCGTCCGGGTGCTTCGAGGCGATACGATAGCCCACCGGTGCGCCGTAGTCCTGAACGTAGATGCTGAATTTCTTCAGGCCGAGAACGCCGAAGAGCAGCTCCTCGGTAGAAGCGGCGAGATTGTCGAATGTGTAATCGAACTTGTCCGCATCCGGCGCATCGCTGTAGCCGAAGCCAACATAGTCCGGCGCAATCAGATGAAATTTGTCGGCCAGCTGCGGGATGAGGTCGCGGAACATATGCGACGAACTTGGGAAACCGTGCAGCAGCACGATGGTTGGAGAAGCCTTTGAGCCTGCTTCGCGATAGAAGACCTTGAGGCCGTGTACGGTCGCGTGTTGAAACGTTGTCATGGTGATTCCCTCCTGAACCTTAGAGATTCCGCTTACTGAAAGTGAGATTAGATGACACCTATAAAAGATGCATTAATGGTGTTAACATTATTCTGAAGTATTTTTGTAGAGGAGGTTCATGCAAGCTTCTGGAGGGGTGAACGAATGGATCGACGGGTTCCTGTTCGTGGCGAACTATCCAATTCTGGATTTGCTTGAATACAAAGCCGGTCCTGGCAGACGGTCCTACGGAACTCCTTCCAGATGTGAGCGCTCTCGAAAGATGGTTGATTGCGTCCGGAATGGTGAGTTCGGCCAAGGCTAAAGCCGCAATACGCAGCTGGCGCAATTCAACCCAGGCAGCTGCCTTTCTGGAACAGCTCATCGCATTCAGAGAACGATTGAGGGAGGCCGTTGTTCGGATAGAGGACGGATCGCAGCCGACCGACGCGTTCCTCGCGGAAATAAATTCTCTCTTGATTCAGTATCCTCTCCGTACTTCGCTTCGCAAGCGAGATCGGAAGGTGATTCGGGAGGTGTCATTCGAGCTTCGTAAGCCCTCTGACCTCTGGGCTCCGATTATCGATGCCACTGCAGATCTTCTTGCGAACGCTGAAGCTTCTCGCATTCGCAAATGCGAATCGTGTGTCGTTCACTTCTTTGACACGAGCAAAAAAAGCTCACGTCGATGGTGCAGTATGAACATCTGTGGCAATAAGCGCAAAGTCGCCGCATATCAGCAAAGGAAGCGAGCCAAGGATTTGTCGAGGAACCAGCGCTGAATCGTCTTTTGTTCGTTCTGGACTTCGAATCATCGCGGTCGATTGGCCCCTGAACTCGGCTAGAGTCCGCCGATGCCCGACATGTATCTGTTGGGGTGCGCGAGGATAGTGAATCCCGAACCTTGCCATGCATGTTAGCGGAGCAGTCTGGCAAAGAGTTTCCCCAATAAACGGAACCGCGATTGTCATCGCCCGCGGCGCGCCGGCAAGCACAGCTTTCGCGCGCTGGCCGACGGTGCCAGAGATCTTCCCTAAATGAGATGTCTCCGTCGCGGCATTTCGATGCGATCATCACCGGGACCGGGCAGCAGGCGCATCCTTGGCTGTTTGAACTTCCTGAGATTGGGCTTTGCTTCGGGGTCATGGTCCGCAATGCAAATTGTGAGGGCAATATTGCGCCCGGTCCATCCCTCTGTCGCAGTGGTGCAGTCCAATTAAATTCCACAGACCCCTCAATGAGTGCTCCGATAATAACGGTTGGGCGCACCGGGTGTGGGTATATTGTCGAAAACCGGCGCCCCGCTGGCATGCGCCCGGGTTAATACAGCGCTGAGGGTGATCCCGGTGCCGGAGACCTGTACACCCGCCGCGTGCGCGTGAGTCAGCGGCCCGGTAACGGCAATTGTGGTGCCGCCGAATCTTCTGACAGAGGAGATGACTGCGGTCTCAGAGTCTGCGCCGGTGTCGATGGTGATGGTCTGGCCATCACGAAAGCCAATCGCGTTCGGGACAGGGATGACGGTCGCGCCCAAGCCGGTAGCGGTGGCCACACTCGTGGAGCCTGCTGTGCCAACGGTCGCGATGACGGCTGTCTCGAGGTTCGCGCCCGTATCGATCATGATCTTCCGGCCTGCGTCGAAGCCCTCCACGCTGGTGACCTTGACATTGGTCGCACCGGCGGCCGAAGGGGCCGAGAGCGTGGCCGCGGCCTGCGTCAGGAAGTCGTTGCAGTTGCTGTCGGTATCCGCGCCGTCCGGGAATCGGCCCGCGCTCGTATTGGTACCCTCGGCGGCCGCAGAGAAAGGTCCGAAGCCCATGGCTTCGCCGGGCGCAGGCGTGTGGCAGCCACTCTGCCCTGATCCGGAGGCACCCTGATATCCCTCGCCGGCCCATGGGTCAACCATGCCGCCGTAGTTGAGGCTGTCGACCACCAGGCCGGATACGTCCCGAAGCACCATGCTTCCTTCCCTGAAGGAGACATTGAACCTTCCAAAGGCGACGTCGTTGGTGATGAACTCGGGGCCTCCGAACCACTGGTTGGGCGCCGGTGTTCCCTGGTAGCCCGCGGCCGTAACTGCAGCGTCACGCACAACTGACTCGATCGCGTGGCTCTTGGCCAGTGGGCTATCGAGTGTGATGCCGGTGCCGAGCGCCTGCACAGGTTCATTGCTCGAGTGAGTAAAAGCTGTCGCCGGCTGGAATCTGATCCCAGTTCCTCGATCGCTGAAAGGGAGGTTGGCCGCGTGGTTGAACTTGAGCGGAGAAGCCAGGTCAAGGCCCGTACCCGGAGCGACCACCAACTCAGCGTCGGTGTGCGTCGTATCGAGAGCGGGTGTGAAGTCAATACCAGTGCCGTTGGGACCCGAGGTACCGACTGCGGTAATGGTGACAATTTGATGGCTTGCGGGAGTGCCAATGGTGATTTTATCGCCCACCGCGAAGCCGCTCACGTTGCGCACTTTGATCTTGGTCGCGCCGACGCTCGCATTCGACGAAAGATTAGTTCGGTTCGCCTGCGTGCCGACCCTCGTGACCGTGACCGTCTCGATCCCATGGCCGATGCTGTCGATGTCCAACCTGATCTTGTCGCCGACCGAGATGTCAGCGGCAGACGTTACCTGAATGTTGGTGGCGCCGGCGGGAGCGTCCACAGCCAGGAAAGCCTGCGTGCCCGGCTTGCCAACCGCGGTAACCGTGGCCACTTCGTACTTCTCCATGCCTCGTGCGACAGAGGGATAAGTGGCGCCGTAGCCCAGCGCAATCTTTTCGCCGACTGCGAAGCCCGAAATACTCGTGACAGGCACATTGCTCGAGCCGACGGGGATGGTAATGACCGGACCGTCGGGGAGTGGTTGCCACACTGTCGTATGGTTGCTGGCCGCTGTCCCGATCCTTGCGATCTTGCGGATCTCCGCGTCGGAGCCGTTGTCAATGTTGACCGTGTCGCCGACCGACATACCGGTCGTGCTCCTGACGCTGATGGTGCTATCGCCTGCACGCGCGGGAACCGCCAGCCCGGAGTTGGAGAGGCCAAGCAGATAGAAGCCGCCAGCCGTGAGCTTTGTCCCGACCGGGATCTTCACGGTCGAAAAGATGGCCTGTTGAGTTGGGTGTTCGGTCAGGCTCCAGTTGGAGATGTCGACGCTCTGAGCGCCGGCGTTATAGAGTTCGATGAATGAGTCTGTTGCGTTCGTCGGAGAACCGGAGCTGATGCGAAACTCGTTGATCTTGATCGGGCTGACATTTCGCACTTTCTCGGCCGTCGTTTCGGATTGCTCTTGCACCGCTAGTCGGATTCGACCACGAAGCGTTACCAACCAGGTCACCGTTGAAGGGTGCTGGCCCCGAGGTGACCTTGAAGGTCGCGCTCACGCTCGCACCCGGCGCGACCGGGTCAGCAAACATCTTCGACGTCTCCGTAGTGCCCTGAGCGAAGGAGGACCATTGCTTGCCGGGTACGGAAATGCTCAACGTGAGGTTCGCTGCGGGCGCCCCTGTGGAGTTGGTGAACATCAATGTGGTGTCTTGCGACGAGTCCGGTGAGAAGGTCTGCAGTCACTGGTGGAGTGGCGGGCGACGATGCTGGCGCCATGGTCAGCCCCGCTACGTTGTATTGGGCAGCCACGACGTTGGCCTGTACCAATTGATCGGTGGCATCGCTCGGAAAGGTGCCAGCGGCCGTCATCGCGCCTTCATAGAATGTGCCCTGTGAGGAGTTGCTGTTGTCGCCGCCGTTGCCCAACAGGATGGCCCCTTGTTTGCGCATCGGGTCATATGTGGAATTGACGCGCGGTCCATCGAACATAACCGAAAGAGAGCCGTTTTGCGCGTCGCCTCCCATCGAAGTCCAGTGATGCGGTTCTCCCTTCGCCACAGCGGTGACGAATCGCCAGGTGATGCTCGGCAGATTCGGACAGCCTTTCGATCCGTCCCGGTTCACGCAGCCGACCAGGTTGTTCTCCTGATCGGTCATGATCCACGGGCCGTGGCCACTTCCGCTGTACCAGGGAGCGGCGTTGCCGAAATAGGCGGTCTCCATGGTGCCGTTGTCATCATCGCGGCTGTCGATCTCGGCGTTGCCGTAGTCGAAGCAGCAGCCGGAGTTGAAGTGCAGGCCGTTAACAACCCAGTACTGCCCCTCCGCCTGGTCATCGACTGCAGTGCCCTTCGCGTCATCTTCGCGGAGGCCCATGCCCGGCTCAATAAAAACGCCGTAAGCCTTATGGCCCATGATGGTAATCGGCGCCATGTCCGCCAACGGCAAATTGTTAAACCCGCCCATGGCCGGGCCGCTGAATCCACCGCGGGGTGCTTGGGTAAGGTCATTGTGCTTCGGAGATTGGTCGTAGATGGTGGTGATCCAGCAGTAGGTGTTCGCGCAGAACGCATCCTGCGCTGGTGCGTCGGCGTATCCACCCGCATCCGGGACCGGCGACGCGACGGGCTGAACGACGCCGATGTCCAATGTCTTGCCGTCTGACTGGCGCAGGACTTGGTAGAGCGGGCCGTTGTAGGAGGCGAAGAGCGCGCGTGTCGTGCTGTGGGCGGCCACGCAGGGGTCGCCTGCGGCGGCGTAAATGTCACAAGGGCCTTTAGGCCTGGGCAAGGGATCGTTGGATCTCGTTCCGGCCTGTTGCGCCATCGTCAACGTGGCGCCCATTACGGTAAGCGCCCATGTGAACATCAGTACAAAATTGATTCTCGTTTTCATCCTTATCCCATCTGCCTGCCAAGTCCTTTTCCGGTATCTGGAAGAGAGGCGGACTCTTCCCCTCCGCCTAGGGCCGTCCAATTTCGTAGAACTTCCTCCGGGAATACGTATACCACCAACTACCGCAGTTGGATGCAGCAGAGACAGCACAGCAACTTCCCAAATTCTTCACTCGGCTCAGGCGACGCTGCACCTCGCGCGTGCCACGGATTCCTCCGGACTGAAAACGCGCATCGCCTTTCGAAGGAGTTCCCTTCGCCCGAACAAATTCCGAGTCGTGCCATCGCAATACAGCGAAGCGCTAGCGCAGGTGCATCGTCGCGGAGGCCAAGCGCTTCAACGCACCGAAAGGTTCACCCGCCGCAAGGGCCTTCGCCGCGGCCTTGATAAGAGAATCTCTGGAAATCCCGCCACACTCGTCACTCTCCGTCCAATGCCAGACTTGCATCAATATTTGTACATGACCACCAATCACCCGGTCATACTAAGGACGAGACGAAGGTTGAATTCAATTAGGAGACAAAAAGACGATGTCGGCACACAATGCACAAACCGGAACCCTCGGGAACGAGCATCGCGAGATGAACACGCCCCCGATCGTGTCGCAGCAGGAGTGGGAGGCTGCGCGCCAGCAGCTTCTCATGAAAGAGAAGGCCTTCACCCGATCTCGTGACGCGCTGGCCGCCGAACGCCGGCGGATGCCTTGGATGGCCGTGGACAAGAACTACGAGTTCGACGGCCCCAAGGGCAAGGTTAGTTTGCTGGACTTGTTCGAGGGCCGCAGGCAGTTGATCGTCTATCGCGCCTTCTTCGAACCGGGGGTTTTCGGCTGGCCCGACCATGCCTGCCGTGGCTGTTCCCTGGGCGCCGATCAGGTCGCCCACCTGGCCCATCTGAACGTCCGCGACACCACTCTCGCCTACGCCTCGCGCGCGCCGCAGGCGGACATCGTGCGCGTGAAGGCGCGGATGGGCTGGGAAATGCCCTGGTACACCATGACCGACAGCTTCGATGCGGACTTCGGCGTCGATCAATGGCACGGCCACAACGTGTTCTTCCGTGAAGGCGACAAGGTGTACCGAACGTACTTCATCAACAACCGTGGCGACGAGGCGATGGGGACTACCTGGAGTTACCTCGACCTCACGCCGCTCGGCCGCCAGGAAAACTGGGAGGATTCGCCAAAGGGTTACCCCCAGACCCCGCCGTACAAGTGGTGGAACTGGCACGACAACTACGATGCCGAATCCACGCCTGACCCGCTGTGGGTCGATATCTTAACCGACCCTGAAGGAGCCGCGACTCGAAGACAAGACGAAGATGCGAAAGGATGCAACTGCGAATGACGCGATGGACCTACCAGCAATGGCACGCGCCGTTCCGTTTACGGTTGCAGTGGTTGTAAGCTTGGCCGGCGCGTTCCAATTCACTTCGCGGAAGGCATATCACCTTGTCTGCTGCCGTGAGGCGCCGGGACGAGGCCGCACGCTGTCCGCCGATGCCGGCGCCGCCTGGCGCCAAGGCTTGCGCTTTGGACTCCATTCCGGCTTGAGTTGCGCCAATCTCACGGCGACCCTCCTCGTTTGCCGGCGTCATGGATCTGCGCGCCATGACCCTTGTCACCAGCGCGATCACAGCCGAACGTCTCGCAACCAGCAGGCGACCGCGTCGCGCGAGTCATCGGGGTCATTGTCGTCGGAACCGGGTTATTCTTGATCCCGCGAGCGTCCGAACTCGGATGACGCACTGACTCATCCGCGGTAGCTGGGCTCTGAATTGTTGCCATTCGCGAAAACTCTAGTCCGCTCCGAACAGGCGCACTTGACGGCTTTGATAGTCCAGCTTTTCCGTGGCGGAGCGCACTGGATAGGTTCGTTGTCGCAGAGGATAAGTCGCGATGGGAGTTTGCAGGCTGGACTTCTCGACCTTCTCAGTTGAGAAGACGAAGGACCTCCCCGGCACAGCATGCACGCGTTCACCTGAGACGAGCACCCCGACCAAGTTCATGGGATCAGCACCAGCGATCGTCACCGAGAGATGATCCTGATGGTCGTTGCCTGTTCGCAAACTGTCTATCACGTGGGGTAGTGCAAATTGCTCGCCGCCGAACCCGCTGACGAAACGACCGCCGCGAACTTCAGCCCGATCTTCCAGACGCCGAAACATTCGCAGCAACGAGCCCCAGCGAGGAATATTTGTCTCAGAGGCCACCAGATCGCGGAAGACGACTCCGTATCGGGACAACAGCATGCGCGCCGCCGATTCAACAGCCTCATCTTCGAAGCGCGCTTGTTCAAGAGCATCAGCAGGATTCTGAAAGTTCTTATTGAACAACGACCACCGTCCGGCGGCACTCCTCTGTTTCCTGTAGGGCAGGTTCGCGCGAGCGCGGCGTCCGGGATCAATCATAGCGCGCAACTGGTCGAAGCCGTCAGCCGCTGCAAGTCCGGCTGCCGCAAGTTCCCACAAAGCGTATCGCACCTCTATCGCACTCAGGCCCAAAAACCGCTGAACATCCTCGGCAAAGCATGCCCCTTTCTCACTCAGGAACTCCCACGTCTTCAAGGCATTGGGCGTGAGTGCCTGTCGCAGCTTTGCAGGCTCGACGCCTTGATCTTTCAGGGCAAGCTTCAGCCAAGCTGCAGAGTCGCGGAGATAAAAAGTAATTGGCGCGGCGTTGGTGGGAATCACCCGCCGCGGTCCGTCACCGTTGCTTAGATTGAATGCCGGATGGGGCGATACCCGCCCCCAGGCGACTGCTCCAGACAGGCAGAGTCGATCGAGCCAGCGTGGATCGTATTCAGCAACGCGAGAAGGCAGAATCGCCTTCTCCCACTCAAGAGCCGGCGCCTCGAATCCCTCGAGCTTGGTCAGAACTTCGAGCAGACCTTCTTCACCTGAAACCTGAGTCTGAGGCGCGAGATGCTGCCACCCTAGCAACCATCGCATGAACGCGGCGGGTGAGACCGGATCCACTTGCTTCCTTCGCGTACCTATAGTGAGTTTGTGAATCCGCTGAAGGATGCGACGCTCACACCATTCGATGTCGGCTTCGTCAACCGCAGGGAGATGTTCGAAGGTCCCGCGCATCAGCAGACCCTGCGATTCGGAAGCGACGAATTGCTGATAGACGGACGAGGCATCCAGAGATAGATCGCGCGCAAACTGCCTGGCGGTCATCGGCCCGGCTATCTGAATCCATCCTTGAACGCATTTCCTCAAGGCCTCGTCTCGTGCACCCTTGTGATCCCTCGATCCTGACCATAGTGCCTGTACAAAGGAATGCCGCTCCGTCGCGATCCAGCATCGCAGGCCTTCGTGTTCTAAGGTTTTCGCCCTCCCATCACGTACCAGGTGTTCGTAAAACGCTGCCCAATGTCGAGCACGATCCTGCGCGGTTACTGAAACGGGCAGGATCATCAGGCTCATCAGCAGATCATGCAATTCGTGATGGTCGCGTATATCGGGCCAGCACTCGTTGCGCACGGTCTCGATTGCCGCAGGGTCCAGCTTTCCCGGCAGATCAAGCACACTTGCCGGTATACCGGTCTTAATCGACACGGCACGAGTCCGGCGTTCTTCTAGTCCGGCTTCGTCGAGAAATGCGTACGGGTTTGCATTCAGCAACTCGTGGGCGAACTGCGACGGCACCGGCGTATCGACCGCAAGACACCGTATGCTCCCGTCCTTAATCCCGCGGATAATGGCCAACAGCCCTTCTAGGTCCATGGCCTCCTGCAACACGTCGCTCATCACCTCGCGCACAAGCGGATGGTCCGGAATCTGAATGTCGCCTTCGATGTTCTCAAAACACGCAGCGGCTTGAGGGAAAACACTTGCCAGCAGATCCTCCGACCGGGTGCGCTGAATCTGCGGAGCAATCCGCTTTCCTTTCGAGTTTCGCAACAGTTGGAGACCTCTTCCGGCAGCCCAACGCCAGCGCGTCTTGAACACAGGCGCAGCCAGTGAAGCCTGCTCAAGCAGGGACCGGGTTGTCACTTCCGTGAGGAATTGAAAAACATCCGACAACGGAAAACTGTGCTGTTCAGCAAGCGAAATGTTGATTCCGTTATCGGTGGCAGCGGCTTGCAACTCAAAGTTGAATCCTCGACAGAAGCGTTTGCGAAGCGCCAATCCCCACGCCTTGTTGATACGTCCTCCAAACGGTGCGTGAAGAATGAGCTGCATCCCGCCACCCTCGTCGAAGAAGCGCTCGGCAATGATGGTGGTCTTGGTTGGGACGGCGCCCAGCACCGCGCGCCCGGCAACAACATACGAGATAAGTTGCTGCGCGCCCCACTTGCACACGCCGCACTCCTCCATCAACCACGCCACGGCTGACAATACGTCCGGTTGCGCCGCCGAAATGAACTCGGGCGAGACACCCGGCGTACGTTCAGAGATTTGACTACGCAGATCGCTTACCCCGGCCGAGAGCACATCGGTTCGCTGCGGTGCCTCTCCGGTCCAGAACGGCACGTTGGGCGGCGCCCCGTGTGCGTCTTCAACGTGAACCTGTCCGGCGGCTTCGATGCGCTGCACGCGCCAGCTTGCATTTCCCAGGAGAATGATGTCGCCGGGACTTGAATCGACGGCGAAGTGCTCGTCGAGCGTGGCAATCTGAACGCCGTCGGGTTCCAGAATTACGTTGAACAAAGCAGTATCTGGAATTGCCCCGCCATTCGAAATCGCAATCATCCGCGCGCCACGACGGGGATGCAGCTGGCCGTGGATGCCATCGTGCAGAAGATATGCGCCATATCGGCCGCGGCTCGATGCGATCCCATTACAGAGGATCGCTACGACTTCCTCGAACTGTTCCCACGTTAAGTTCCTGTAGGGATATGCCCGACGCAGGACATCGAAAAGAGAAGTCTTGTCCCACGACTCGGCGCCGCACGCCGCCACGATCTGCTGCATCAGCACATCGATAGGCTGCGGCGGAATCTCTAGCAGGTCTAGCTCGCCGGAGCGCATCTGCCGAATCAGTGCCGCCTGCTCCAGCAGATCATCGCGCGTGGTTGCGAACAGCCGCCCCTTGGGTATTGCGCCGCGCCAATGCCCTGCCCGCCCGACGCGCTGCAAGGCGACCGAGATGGCTCGGGTGCTGGCAATCTGGCACACCAGATCTACATTGCCAATATCAATCCCGAGCTCGAGCGAGGCTGTCGCCACCAGGATCTTGATTTCACCGCGCTTCAGGCGCCGCTCCGCATCCAGGCGCAAGGTTCGCGAGAGCGATCCATGGTGCGCCGCCACGTGCTCAACGCCAAGCCGCTCCCCAAGCGCGAAGGATACTCGTTCGACAAGCCTTCTTGTATTCACAAAGACCAGCGTTGATCGATGGCTCTCGGTATAGGCTGCAAGTTTGTCGAATATCTCTTCCCACATTTGGTGAGAAGTCACCGAGGTCAACTCGTCGGAGGGGACTTCGATTGCGATATCCATCGATCGTTTCTGTCCCACTTGCACGATCGTGGCTGGCTCGCGGCCGGGGCTTGTCCCAATGAGAAAATTGGCAACAAGTTCGATAGGATTCTGTGTTGCGGAGAGCCCGATGCGTTGTGGAGCAACAACCAGTCCGGTGATGAACGATCCTGGCGAAAGCCGGTTTTCGCCGCAGACCAGTGCATCGAGACGCTCGAGCGAAAGAGCAAGGTGAGCACCTCGCTTGTCATCGGCCACTGCGTGAATCTCATCCACGATGACCGTCTCCACACGATGAAGGTGCTCACGGCTGCGTTTGGCGGTGAGAAGGATATAGAGGGATTCCGGCGTCGTGACCAAAATGTGCGGTGGGTTGCGGAGCATTGCCGCGCGATCCTTTTGCAGCGTGTCGCCTGTACGCACGCCCGCGCGGATTTCCATCGAAAAATAACCGCGTTCGAACGCCAACTGCTGAATTTCTCTGAGAGGCTCCTCGAGATTCTTCTGAATGTCATTGGAAAGCGCCTTCAACGGTGAGACGTAAATAACCTGCGTCGTTGGCGCAAGAGCCCCGTCGATCGCCTTGCGAAATAACCGGTCGATGCACACGAGAAACGCCGCCAGTGTTTTTCCCGAACCGGTCGGAGCAGAAATGAGCGTAGGTTTACCAAGGAGAACACTCGGCCATCCGTGAACCTGCGGTTCGGTCGGAGTGCAGAATCGCGTGACGAACCATTCCGCAACGATGGGATGTGCCCAGGAAATTTCGGCGGGGAAGCCCATGCGCGATCGTAGCATCTTCGTGTTTTCTTTGCCCAGTACCGCCCTTTGTACAATTTGGATTGGCAGGCCGCACAAACACTAACAACTTTATAAACAATGGGTTATCTATACTTCATAGGGCATTAATGGGGTATCTGGACAAATCCGCCAATTCCGATCCAATCAAACTGGCAGCGCTTCCATGAGTCGGAGATTCTCCTTTACCGCCTCTTTCTCCATCTGCTCCTCTATCCAGCGGTAGGTCATCTCGAGTCCATCCCGAAGCCGGATTGAAGGTTGCCATCCAAGCCGGTTTTGGATCATAGAGTTATCACTGTTTCGACCGTTGACACCCCTCGGAGCATTGAGATCATAGGTGCGCTTGAGTCGAATCCCTGCAAGATCTTCTGCAATGTCGACCAGTTGATTGATCGTGACAAGTTCACTTGAGCCGAGATTGATGGGCGTGTCGATATCGCTATTCATGATCTTCTCCGTTCCCTCTATGCAGTCGTCAATGAACATGAAGCTCCGTGTCTGTTCACCATCTCCCCAGATATTGATTTCGTGAACGCCGGATTTCTTGGCCGCGCAAACCTTCCGGCAAATCGCAGCGGGCGCCTTTTCCCTCCCACCCTTCCAGGCCCCGAGCGGCCCATACACGTTGTGATACCGGGCAACGCGGCAGATCATGCCGAATTCTTCTTCGAAGTGATGGCACATCCGTTCACTGAACAGCTTCTCCCAGCCATAGCCATCCTCCGGCAGCGCCGGATAGGCATCGGACTCCTTGAGGGCAACTACATCGGGACTGCTCTGCTTCTGTGCGTTATAAACACAGGCTGACGACGCGTAGAAGTACCGCCTCACTCCTTGTTCACGGGCAGCCAGCAGCATGTTCGTACTTGTCAGGACATTGAGCATGCAGAGCGCCTTGTTGTTCTCAATGAATCCCATACCACCCATTTCGGCGGCAAGCTGATATACATGCTCGGCATCTCTCGTGGCAATCACGCAGTTCTGCATCCGCTTCAGGTCAAGCGAAATGTTCTCCACTCCATCTGCTATCTGGCACCAATCTTCAAGCGGCTTGATGTCAACCGCTCGAATCACACGATCTCCGCGAGCCCGAAGATGCTTCACGAGATGCCCGCCGATAAAACCGCCCGCCCCGCAAACTACCGTTCGTGGTCCATTCAAGTTCATCTTCAACTCCACGCTTCTCTTCGGCATGAATACCTGCAGGGTCCGGGCTCATGCTATCCGGCCCTTTGGGCTGTCAACTAAAAAAAAGGTAGTACCCGCATCCACCAGAGGTTGTCAGGTTCCTGTCATTGCATCGTCACAAGATCGGCGGCGGATCCACATTTTGTTGATGCGATTCAAAGCTGCGATACCGGCACAGCAAGAGCCAGGAACCAGTTACACTTTTATGAAATATCGATCTCAGTTCCGTACAACAATGTAGCTCTTCGTGAAGAAGAAGAATCGTTCCTTCAGGATTTGGCAGTCCGGAAACAGTTCCTTGACCTCTCGATAACTAAGGAGTCGCACTTCGTCGACAATTCCATGGACTACATCAGGTGTCAGCAGTCCCCTCGGGGTCCACCGGACGATGCGGTGCTGAACAGCCTTAGGCAGGTACTGGATGAACGGAGTGAGAAGGTGGGGCTCGATCGGAAAACTCCGCGCAGGCGTTTGGACCCAAAGCTTGCATCCCACACGGCGTGCTTCTCTTGCGAACGCCTGCTGCTTCTCCCAAGCCCCGACGTGCTCGATGACCGAGTTTGAAAACACGATGTCAAACGTTTTATCGCCGAATGGAAGTTGTGTTGCGTCGCCCTGAATAGCCCGAAAACGGTCGGTCACGGGCACTCTATGGCGGCGGATATTGATCATAGTGACAAAAAACGGAGCATGGCTTCCAGATTCGTTGCTCCAGGTTTGCGGGGTGCCGCCAATGTCCAGCACGCGGACTTCGGCCGAAGGACCGAAAAGCGCGAAGAACTGCCTCATACGACGCCGGCGAAAATGTATGAATACGTAATCGCAAAGGCTCTCGAATGTCAGCTTCATCGCGCTTCCTGGAAACCTGAATGAAGAGAGTATAGGGTCGCTTTGGCTAGACGGAGGTCAATAAAATGTCACTCAAATGCAATAACTCTATCCGGGCGACGAGCGACAAACAAAAGTCGCTTCGCCCCTCGCCTCCTGAACAACTCATGACAATCCGCTGACAAAGAGAATGCAGCGTGCTGACACTCAGTGAGCTGTGGAGCGCTACCTTGACACATCAAGGGATCCTTCAGGATTGCAGGTGAAAGTCACCTGGGCACTCTCAAACTCATGTCCACGATTGCCACAGATCGTTTCCATCTTCTCGGGCCTCACAAGTCGGCGTGGGTTTTAAAACGCTTTGTCGACATCACGTGCGGATTCGTGGTGCTCGTGTCGCTCCTACCACTTATGGCCTTGCTCGCGATCCTGATTTACTTTGATAATCCCGGGCCGATCTTTTACATCTCGGAACGTATTGGAAAAGATGGTTATGCCTTTCCTTGCTTCAAATTCAGAACGATGGTCGAGGACGCCGATTCTCTCAAGGCGCGACTTGTACCGCTCAACGAGCGTGACACAATTCTCTTCAAGCTTTCAAATGACCCGCGAGTCACGCGCATCGGCGTCTTTCTTCGCAAGCACAGTCTGGATGAACTTCCGCAGCTACTGAATGTTCTTCGCGGTGAGATGAGCCTGGTCGGGCCGCGCCCTCCTCTTGCCTCGGAGGTGGAGCTGTACGCGCCGGAGCACTTGATTCGCCTTGCGGTCCTGCCTGGCCTTACGGGATTATGGCAAGTTGAGTCTCGCCGAAATCCGTCGTTTGCGAGCTACATTGCGCTCGATACAGCATATGTCGAGAACTGGAGCCTCTGGCTCGACATCAAGATCTTGTTCCGAACGTTCGGAGCTGTTTTGCGCGGAACAGGTCTGTAGACGTTCATCCTTGTGCCGTCGATGCATTCCAAAGAGTGATCCGAGCCTTGAACTTTACATCCCCGATTCTTCCCGTCGAATCGATCGGCCAAATTGACAAAGGAAAGACATGCACGTGACAACCCGCAGCGGCCCCCCTCGGTAATCTGACTGCGATCAGGAAACTCCATCGAGGTAACGAGCATCATGATTCACAAATCTCTACGTCATGCTTCGTCGCTGTTTGGATTGCTTTTTCTGTTTGCAATTTCATCCAGTGCGCAGACACCCGGAACAGGTGCAATCCACGGAACTGTGTTCGATCCTTCCGGGCGCATAGTTTCAAATGCTCAGGTATCCGTCGAAAACGAGGCTACGCACGCGTCTAGAACGGTGGCTACCGGCGCATCGGGTGGGTTTACTGTTCCGCTTCTCATCCCAGGCTCGTATTCATTGGCCGTCAAGGTCGCCGGCTTCGAGGAAAAAGACGCACATTCTGTTCCGGTCGTCGTCAGCGAAACGAGCACACTCGAATTTCACCTGACGATCGCAAAGGCCGGAGTCACCGTGGAGGTTACAGCGGACACCGAGATGGCGCAGACGCAAAGTTCCGCGCTAGGACGAGCGGTCGACCAGGATGCGATCGAAGCACTGCCGCTCGCAAACCGCAATTATACCCAGATTCTGTCTCTTTCCCCTGGGGTCGTGGTTGGTTTGCCCGACGCCACCACACCCGGACGGGGAACGCAGGATGTGACGGCAAATGGAAACAAGACAACCGCAAACAACGTCCAGTTCAACGGCGTTGATGCGAACAATCTTGCACAGAACTCCGCAGCGGCCGATGGCGAGGAGGTGGGCGTCGCTGTGCCTGCACCCGACACGATTCAGGAATTTAAGGTGCAGACCGGAAACTACGACGCAACCTATGGCCGCGGCACCGGTGCCAACATCGATGTGATCAGCATGACAGGAACTAACCAGTTCCATGGAACCCTTTGGGAATTTTTGCGTAACGACGTATTCAATGCCAACGATTTCTTTTCGAAGCTCACCAATCAACCGCGGCCCATCCTCAAGCAGAATCAATTCGGAGCCGCTTTGGGCGGCCCTATCTGGCGCAATAAGGCGTTTTTCTTTGGCGCGTATCAGGGACTTCGGTCCAGCAATGGTGTCGGCGGCGAGACTACGGCGATCTTGCCTCAACTTACACAGGATCGATCGCCAGCAACACTAGGAGCGCAATTCTGCGCTTATCCGACTTTTGCCGGCGGAACACAGGTGGCATGCAATGGATCAAATATCAATCCAGTGGCGTTGGCACTGCTCAACTTCAAGTTACCCAACGGGCAATATGCGGTCCCCAGCCCCCAGATCAACCTCCCTGTCACAGATCCTACCCAACTTCCCATTGGTGAATCGACCTTCGCGCCTCCAATTTCCTACAACGAAGACCAGTACACGGTGGATCTCGATCAAGTAGTTACCCGCAAGAATCAGATCTCCGGAAAGTTCTTTTACTCGCGAGCTCCCACATTGTTTCCGTTCTCACCGAATGCGGCGACAGTGCCCGGCTGGCCCACTAACG
This sequence comes from uncultured Acidobacteriaceae bacterium, assembly GCA_963800145.1. GTDB lineage: Bacteria > Acidobacteriota > Terriglobia > Terriglobales > Acidobacteriaceae > Telmatobacter. The sequence continues at coordinate 159,720 of CAWCZX010000006.1, forward strand.
AGCTCGACCAGAATGCGATGTTGGTTCTGGCGGACACGCATGTAGTCAACTCCAATGTGGTGAACGTTGCCCGCTTCGGCTTTATGCGCTTTGATGGCATCTCTGCCGTTTCAAATCCCATCCAGGCATCCGACCTGGGTACACAATCCCCAACCGGCACTTCCGGGGCCAGGATAGCCGCCCCCGGAATCACTGTGGATGGGCTTTTCACAGTGGGCGATGCCGGAACGCCCTCCCAGGCGCAGGTAACCAACAGCTTCATCTGGCAAGACACACTTTCAATCACGCACGGTAAACAATCCATGCGGATGGGCGCTGAAGCGAAGCGCCACCAAGTCGAAGTCGACGCGCCATTCTCGACCGATGGGCTCTTGGATATCCGCACTTTCAGTGACTTTCTGCTCGGCGAAAGCGCCGCGCAAAACGACAGCCCTGCTGGAAGCAGCAACGTAACCACGAGTAACGGTAGTTCAGGTCTGTTCCGTAAGGACGAACGCTATACAGACTTTGCAACTTTCTTCCAGGACGATATCAAACTCATGCCTCGTCTCACCGTTAACGCAGGCTTGCGTTATGAGATTTTCGGGCCGCCATCCGACATCAAAGGAAGACTGGTAACTTTCGACCCAAACATCGCCACTCTCTCAGCGCCAGCCACCGGCACGCTTAGCGGATTTGTCGTACCGTCCAACTTCACCGGTCCTGTGCCTCCTGGGGTCCTCAAGTCTTCCATCCCCGGTCTTTGGCCAACAAATTACGCTGACGTCTCTCCGCGCCTCGGCTTCGCGCTTCGCCTCTCACAGCGTCCAACAGTCTTGCTGCGCGGCGGATACGGAATCTATTTTGACAGGCTGTCTGGAGGATTGGCAGAGAGTTTGGTTTCGCAGGAGCCATTCTCTACATTTCAATTCGCTTTCGGGGCTGCGAACGGTGAGGCGACACTCCAGGCGCCTTTCACCCCTCTCCTGCCTAACCCAACTAGCTACCCTATCTTTACACAACGCATTCCCGGCGGAGGTCCAAGTATCTCGGGGGTTTCGAGGAACATTACTGATCCCTACACCCAGGAATATAACCTCAACACGCAAATTGAGATTGCGCGCGACTACTTGCTTGAAGTTGGCTACGTCGGGACGAGAACGATGCACGTCGCTGGAACCCTCGAGTTCAATCAAGCGTTGCTTGCCAGTCCGACAAACCCTGTAAACGGAGAAACCACGAATTCCGCGGCCAACGTGATTCAGCGTTTGCCATTTAGCGGTGTCAGCCCAGGTTCTCTTTCCTCTGAAACCCGGTTTAACTCAAATTACAACTCGTTGCAGAGCAGTATTACCAAGCGATTCAGCCGCGGGTTTGAGTTTCTCGGAAGTTACACATGGTCTAGAAACCTCGACGAGACTAGCGGCTCAGCCGGAAATCAAGTCTTCGAATTATGGCTGTTGACCAATAACCAGGCCAACCCTCGTCAATCATACGGGCCAACTGACTTTGACCGGACGCACCGGGCGGTGTTGAGTCTGACTTACAACACGCCCGCCTTCGGCTCGATGCCCGGTCTCATACGGCGCACGATAGCCGGCTGGCAGGCGTCGGGAATTCTCACTGCGCAATCGGGTACTCCGATCACGATCATCGACCAGAACGCCGGCTCGGTCTATGGAAACTTTCCGTTCGAGAATCGCGCTCAATTGAGCGGTGCACGAGCTTCGACATCGGGCTCACTCAATTCGCGCGTCTTGGGACACTATCTGAATTCGGCCGTATTTACCTCTGCACCGGAAGCTCCAAATGGTACGAGCCCTGCGGACACCGACTTTGGAAACAGCGGGGTAGGCATGGTCCGCGGGCCCGGCCAGCGCAACATCGACATGGCGTTGGAGCGCACAATTCCGACCGTTGAATCACAAAGCATTCATTTTAGGACGGAGTTCTTCAACCTCACCAATACCCCAAACTTCGCCAACCCCAATAACACAGTCAGCTTCGAGCCAACCTTTGGGAAGATCACCTCAAAATCCAATAATCCGCGCATCATTCAATTCGCTTTGAAGTATCAATTCTGACACGCTGAGAGGTTTTCTGAATGACGACAACATTGACGGCTCTTCCGCGACCGTTGGATATCCTTTCAATTGAACGGAAAGAGAGCTTCACGGAACCGATCGTTTTTGCCGATCCGGTGCTCGCTCGAACGGACCTGCCGATTCACATGAAGTTCTATCCTCTCGGCTTTCCTCTTGAGATCTCGACCAACTCAGAAGAAGTAATCGCAGCAGCAAGCGAGAGCTGGGGCAGTTCAAGCAAGCTATTCGACACCCCGCCGATTCAGATGGAAGTTGGCGTAACGGGAGGGCCCTCCGGCGGATGCCCACCGGCTCCGGCCTGCCGCATTCGACGACATCTCTGCTCTAACATTTCAAACGTAGAGAACTTCGCAATTTCGGATCTTTCGCAGGGCTTTTCATATATCTGGATCACGCGAGATGTGCTCCCCTATCCAAGCTACCTTCGCTATTTCTTCCTTGAGGCGAGCGCGCTGTGCCAGATCGCAAACCTGTACACCACTCCTGTACACGCAGCTTGCGTTGCGCTTGAAGGATGCGGCGTTCTTCTTTGTGGAGACTCAGGAGCTGGCAAGTCGACGCTCTCCTATGCCTGCGCGAGAGCCGGATGGACGTATATCACGGACGATGGAAGCTACCTCGTCAATGGTCGCCGGGACCTTCTGGCCGTGGGAAACTGCAAGCTATTTCGCTTCCGCCCTTCTGCCGAAGCCATCTTTCCGGAATTGCGTGGACGTCCAACCATCCAGCGCGCGCAAACCGGAAAGCCCTCGATTGAAGTCCCAGCAAAATCCCTGCGTGGACTTGCGACCGCCAACACTGCGAACGTTCGCCATGTCGTGTTTTTGAATCGCATGGCAGGCACACGGCAAGAATTGGCCACAGTTCCGAATATTGTAGCCAGGAACTTCATCCTTCAGCGATTGTGCGCCATATCGGAAATGCGCGCTGCCCAGGAGGGCATGATTGATCAGTTGCTGGAGTCCGAAGCATTCGAACTTTTCTATACCGATCTCGACTGGGCAGTTGAACGGCTCAGCAAGTTGGCGAGGGAGGGGCAATAGTGCCGATGCAAATGGGCGCAGCAGCAAAGAGCCCTACTCTCCATGAGAGCGATGTGATTGCCGTGGTGCGATCTTTTGCCTTGCAGTTCAACCCCAGTTTTTGGAAATTCTTCGCGGCCGCTTTCTTCTTCGATTTTGGATTCGGACTGTTCTTCTTTCTTTTTAACCTGTATCTCACAGACTTGCATTTTAACGAGAAGTCTCTGGGGCTTATTACCGGAGCCCTTACGTTGGGCAACGTCGCGGGAACCGTTCCGGTAATAATTCTTGTAAGACGATTCGGCCTGCAAAAGCTCATCCTCTTCTGCTTTAGCGCTGCCCCACTTACTTGCGTTCTCCGAACATTCATGCTTTGGCCTGCTGCCCAGATTGGGCTGGCGTTCCTCACCGGGGTGGCCCTCTGTAGTTGGCCGATCTGCTTTTCTCCGATGGTTGCTAAGTTGACGAATGAGAAGAACCGAGCGGCTGGCTTCAGTGTCACTTTCGCTACCGGGATTGGGCTGGGAACACTCGCCGGACTCGCAGGTGGGTATCTGCCCGAACTCCTTCTAAGGGCAAGGCACGCCGGCTCGATCGTAGGAAATATCCGCATCGTCCTCCTGCTTGCATGTGGAGTCGTCCTTCTCGGTCTCATACCTATCCTCAGCTTTCGACTCGAAGCGGCCGATCACGCAGGAACGCGCCGCATTCGCATCTTCCATCCTTTTCTATTCTTGTTTCTGCCGCCATTCATCATCTGGACCATAGTGACGGGCTCGTTCCCTCCCTTCGCGGCGGTATACCTGCAGCAACATCTCGGCATTCCCCTGCGGCATATCGGAGTCATCTTTTCAGCATCCCAGCTGGTACAGTTTGTAGCGGTTCTATCAGCACCCTTTCTCTATCGCAGGATCGGAACGGTCGCCGGAATCGCATGTGCCCAGGTGGCGACTGCCGTTGCGCTCTTCTGCATGGGAAATCTGCACGCCCTGCCTCTATCGGTGGCTTGCTACCTCGGTTATACGGGGTTGCAATGGATGAGCAGCCCGGGGATTTACAGCTTCCTCATGGATCACATCCCGGAAGAAGAGCGCACTATCGCCTCGGCGATTCAAAACATCTCCGGAGCGCTCTGCCAGGCAGGTACCGTAGCGATCACCGGGAGTTGCATTGTTCGGCTAGGCTATCCGGCAGTCCTCTTCGGCAACAGTGGAATCGCAGTATTAGCAGCAATTCTCTCGGTGTTACTTTTCGGAAATTCACTGTCCAAAAAGAAACATGTGCCTCCACTTATTGCAATTTCCCATGCCGGACCCGAGATATAAGTGCCAAGTGGTGTGCTTATCGAGAGCCGCGTATGGTCGGCGAAGATTATGAGAATCGCCCTCCATTTTTGACAAAGCAATGACATTCGTCTGACTGTCATCTGACACGCGCAATGCCAGCAATCGCTACGTTGAGAGTCAATGGTACACACCGTGCGACACAAGACAGCGATCAACAGCCACGCATCGAACGCAGCATTTGGAATTCTCGACTATCTGACATTTCCGGTGGGTATGCTGATAGTGGCTCCGATAGCACTGCGGACCATGGGAATTGCGCAGTATGGAGTTTGGGTAGTGGCGACTGCGGCGGTAAGCACAGGTTCAATCGTTGCCTCAGGGTTCGGAGACGCAAATATCCACTTTGTTGCGCTCTCGCGCTGCGGCGGCCATCGCTGCAGTCCTTTGCTTACTGTGCGCAGCACGATGGGTATCCATTTTGCCCTCGGCTCTGGAATGATGCTCATCTCATTGCTTTTCGCACCCGTTGCGGCGAATCACATCGCCTCGTCCAACGCAAGCTTGCGCTTCGAGTGCATGTGGTCGCTGATCATTGCCGGCATGCTGATGCTCCTCCGGTCAATCGAGAGCGTATGCATAAGTACTCAAAGAGGCTTCGAACGATATGGCCAAGCCGTGCGAATCAGCTTAATTGGTCGACTTCTCACACTGGTGATGGTGGCGGCGCTACCCGCTGCCGGCCTCGGTGTCATCAGCGTAATGGTAGCGACGATGCTTGTGACAATGGTTGGCTTGCAGTTGCAAATTATTCACCTCAAACAGTTGTTGCAAGCGCGATCTATCTGGCCATCTTTCGACCGCACAGCCACGAAGGCCCTGATCAGCTTCGGAATCTTCACCTGGATACAGGCTGTCGCAGGACTCCTGTTTGGGCAATTCGACCGCCTGATTACAGGTGTCTCCATGGGTGCTTCGGCGGTAGCTTCGTATGCGCTTTGCGTGCAAATGACTCAGCCGATTTATGGACTGGCCGCCTCTGGATTGCACTTCCTATTTCCATATCTATCCGCGCGGAGAGCGGACAAAACAACAGTGACACTGAGGCGAGTTGTTGTCCTCGCATTCGGCGCCAACCTCCTGGTGGTCTCGATCGGCACCGCAGTCCTCCTCATCTTTGGAGCAGCATTACTCAAATCCTTGGGCGGCGCGACGGTGGCCCGCGCCGGCGAACCGCTCCTTCCACTCATAACCTGGAGTATGGCACTGGCTGGATTGAGTGTCACCGGATCGTATGCTCTGCTCGCTATGGGCCGTGTGCGCACTGTAACTTTGTTCAATCTTTCGGGTGGTATGTTGATGATTTTTGTCATTGCTCTTCTGATTCCGCGCTACGGAGTGTACGGAATAGCGATGGCACGGATGTTTTACGGACCTGTCACGCTACTCGTCTACATTCCGCTGGGTGCGATCCTCTTTCGCAACCTTCCTGCATATTCAGATACCTCGGCTCCGCTAGCTGTCTGGGAGAAGGCGTGAAATGAGCACCGACTCTGCAGTTGCCACTGGATCGGCGTCACCAGAGCGCCCGCTCTGGACGACCGCCGTCTCGCCCCTTGTGGATCGCTATCCCTGTGCGAACATTCTTGGCATTCTAGTGGAAGCACTCGATATGGAGCGCGCCATGTGTCGCATAGCCGAGACACTCAGAAGCGGCCGCAAAGGTTACGTTTGCGCAATTGGAGTGCATAGTGTGATGGAGGCACAGGGCAACCCTGCGCTTGCAGCAGTTTTCGCCGAAGCGGCGATCGCGGTGCCGGATGGCATGCCTGTGGTTTGGGTTGGAAAGCTGCAGGGACATGACCGAATGCAGCGTGTGGCGGGCCCCGATTTGATGCTCGAGGTGTTTCGCCGTCTGGCGTTCGCGGAGTGCAGACATTTCCTCTATGGGGGAAATGAAGGAGTGGCGGATCAACTTGCGGCCGCTCTTCGTGGTCGATTTCCGTGGACCCAGATCGTCGGCACCTACACACCACCGTTCCGGGATCTCACGGATCACGAAGAGGAGGAGCTAATTGCGCAAGTCGAACACTGCAAACCCGATTTCTTTTGGGTCGGCATCAGCACACCTAAGCAGGAGAAATTCATGCGCTGCTATTTGCCGAGACTCAATACACGGCTAATGTTTGCCGTGGGCGCGGCATTCGACTTCCACACCGGACGGATTCAGGACTCTCCGGTATGGGTCAAGCAGGCCGGCCTGCAGTGGCTGCATAGACTCATCCAGGAGCCGCGACGTCTCTGGTGGCGCTATTTTCGCAACAATCCTTTGTTTCTGTGGCGCATCGCTCTGCAACTCACCGGATTGAAAACATATACGCCGATGCCCCAGCCTATCGAAGTCAGCACGGCTTCCAACGCGTGCGAGTTCACTAAGATCGCACGGAGAAGTAGCGTTTAATAAGGCGGCTTCGAGTCTTCATCGTACGGCTGGCCAAATTTGTTCAAGTGGCCCGTCGGCCGCCGTTCAACTCCCGAGGTGTCGAGTACGCCCAGGTCTCCCGAGTCAGCAGCCAGATGTACACGGCGCGACAGACGATCCAGGGCGGGTTGCGTGAACCCTTCGACCCACACGTGCATTTCGTAATCGCCCATCGGGACATCTCGAATCAGGAATGAACCGGAAGCATCGGCAACAGAATACAGTGGAGTTGAAAGCGCCAGAACCACGGCGCTCATCTCCGGATGAATATTGCAGAAAATATAAGAAACGCCTTCACGCGAAAAATCTACTGTTTTCGTCGAACCTGCCTCATAGAGTCCGAGATCGAAGCGCTTGCCGTTGAACAAAGAAAATACGTTATGAAAAAAAGGGTCGGCATTCGGAAAAAGTACGACGCTGCCAACCGGGACCACCAATAAATGCGGAATGAACATCCTGTTCTTCTGAAGTAAGGTATAGCGGCCCTTCGACCGAAAAGGCTCTTGCGGAGTGCCCGGTAATGGGTTTAGCCACAAGACTGCAGGGGGCAAACGATCATGTGGATGGTGCGGAGCCTTCCCGAGCAGCATGTGCACATCGACTCGCGCCGGACGAATCTCGTTCTGTGCTGGAGCGAGCATCGACGCAACAACGAAAGCGCCAAGCAAGAAGCGATTTCGATGATGATTCTGCCTCGTCGACATATTCAGAATTTGTACCCGGCTGCCACTCCAATTACGTTGCTCGCATTCGTTGGCGCGTTGACAGGAGAAGATTCAATTCGCCGGTATTCAAGCGAAAAGAGGAGGTAGGCGCTGGGGCGATAAATCACGTTTCCTGTAAAGGTACGATTGCGCGCAAGGTTCTGGTACACGGTGTAGACCGGAGATGAAAATGGGCGAAGCTGACCTGCGGGGACCTCATCCACTCCAAAAGCCTCGTTGAATTCCAATCTTTCGCCGGCACGTTGTTTCCACTGCGTCCATCCGCCGACATCATCGAGTGTAAGGAAATAGGACTCGTATCCAGTCGACTGATAGACATAATCTTTGTAAGCCCCACCCCCAAGGCCGCCGAGTCCGAGACCGCGATAGAAACTGCCTTTCAGCTCCATACGCGCCGGCAGTTGGAAGCGAAAGTCGAGTGTTCCTGCCCACGAGTCAAAGCGTGTTCCCCCAGGAGCGAGATGCGGTGCGAAGAATCCACCAACGCCGATCTCGCTGCCTCTCTCGTTTTGAGCGCCAAGCAGTGCGACGCGGGCCTCGACTCCTGGCCAACGGCTCTCTTCCGCTGTTGTCGGTGCGATAAGCACACCGGTAGTTGTAATCGGACTTCGAGTGGTGGGCGCGTCGGCAACATCGATCAGGGCAAATTGGGTGCGCAGGCTTTGAGCAGGTGAAAGCGACAGATCGTGAGTTACCCCGAGTTGCGGATTCCAATTCCATAGATTTCCCGACCAGGCAAGTGCAGGCTCAGCGAGCGCCGTCAAGGACTCCGGCGAATTCGGGCTGATAATCGGACGGTCAAGCTCAAAGAAGGCCTGCGTATGGCTCCACTCCAGCGCGGCGTGTGCAGTACGCAACCGGGCCAAATCGATTCCATAACCTCCTGCATATCCGTTTGCAGCAGGCACGCTGGCATCAAAGTCAATCCTCAAATCACCGTGGGATCGAGCGCCAAACAGGTGCGGACCACGTGCGTCCAGTCCAAGAATTGTCTGCCGTACCGACGCTCCCGTGCTTCCAGAGCCGGCAAGGGCGACCGCCGGCGTTGGCGCCGAGTCCACCATCGAGGTATTTACGAACCCATTCATGATAATCAGCCCACTCAGCTTGACAGGGTATTTCGAGTCGCTTTCTACCTTGGTCTGCTCCTGAGTGGCGATCTGTGACTCATGCACGGCCTGGCGCTCTTTCAGTTCCTCGACCTCAGCCGCAAGCGCCCCCGCCGACGATTCCGCCGATGCCGGAGACGAAGGCTCGCTGGCACCCATCTGTTTTCGAAGATCGGCAAGCTCTCGACGCATTTCATCTAATTGGCGCCTGGATTCTTCCATTTGTGACTGGACCCGGTTCATCGCGTCCGTCAACTGCTGGACGCGTTGCGCAATGTCGCTTTGCGCAACTGCTTCACGACCGCAACAACATGCGGCTATAACGCAAAACAAAATGAGGGAGCCAGATATGCCACTCGCATTGATTAACAGTTGGGTAGATGTGGAGGAGTTCTGTCTCATACAGTTCTCACCCTCGTTCGGTCCTCCGAAGTCGACGCCGACGCATCGAGGAAGCCACGCGAAAGCGACAACCGGAAAATGGTTTCTCCTTGGCGGCTGCTAACCAGAATGACGTCACCGCCATGCTCCCTGGCAATGCACTGAGAGAGAGTCAGTCCAAGACCAGTTCCCTTTTGCTTGCCTTCACTGACAAATGGCTCAAAGAGCGTGCTCCGAATATGCTCGGGAACACCATCGCCATTGTCCGCCACTTCACAAATGATCTCTGTTGGCCGAACCTCGAGCGTAACGACGATTCGTGCCCGATCGTCCCCTGCACGAACAGCCTGACATGCATTCAACAGCAAGTTATATATCGCGCGCTCAATTTGCTTACCATCCACAATCGCCGTCGTTTCCGCTGGATTGTGATTGCGCACATCGAATTCGACTTTCGCCGCATCTGGATGCGAGCGAACCATCGCCACTGCGCGATCCACCAGGGTTGCGACAAGCTGATGTGAACGCCGAATTCCGGGCCCGCTCCTGCTAAAGATGAGCAACGACTCCAGCAACTCCGTTGTGCCATCTACTGCGGAGTGGATATCCGTTAGGATTTCCGCGCGCTCTTCATCCGACAAGCGCCCCGACGCGAGAAACTCGGAATTTGCATAGATTGCGGCGAGATAGTGGCGCAGATCGTGTGAAACGGAGCTTGCCATGCGTCCGATAGTTGCCAGACGTTCCGATTCAAGCAATGCCTGATTCGCCTGAATTATCTCTCGCCGCATGGCCGCAAAGGCTGTGCTCAGCTCACGCACTTCCACTGTGCCGCGATAGGGCAGTATGTGAGAGCTGTCCCCAGCCGCAAATGCACGCACTCCAGCATTAAGGTCTTCCAGAGGCCGTGTCACGGCGCGAGAAAGAACAGTCATCAGCCCGGTACCAAGCATGAGAGCGACCAATCCAGCCAGCAAGACCAATCGATCGATCTGGTGAATTGAACGTTCTTCCTGATCGAGAGACTTTAGCTCAATCAACTCAAGCGGCGCCGAAGCAGCGGAAGAAAGATCCCTGGCGACCGCCAGATAGCGTTCTTCCCCTATATTGACGGTAATTGCCTCGGACCGGCCTTGTGATGCGGAAATCTGATTCGCGTCCAGAGTTCCATTCACAGCAGAGGCCAGCGAACTGACCAGTATGCGCTGCCTCGTTTTAAAGATCGCATCAACTCCGGTCGCGCGGCTAAGTTGCCCAACAGCGCCCTGGTCGATCGAGAATCCGCTGATCACGTATCCGAGGATTGTCCCCTCTGCCTGACTACCGAAGTAGAGCGGCTTTACCGAACAGGCAATCAGGCGATTCTCGCTAATAACGTAAGGGCGAGGAGACCCGCTCAGCAATGGCTCCAGATCGGTCCGCAAGGTTGAGGTCGCTGGTCTTCCGCCGGCATACGCCGCAACGATGTGCCCGTCCCTGTTCGCAAGCGCGAAGAGATCGTTACCGCCGACCTTCCAGAACTCGATTGCCCCATCTTGAATCGTTCGTTCGTCACTCGTGGTCATCAAGGCTTTCAGGCTGGGCAGATCGGCAAGCAGTGAATTTTCGCGATCAAGCGCGCTCATTCGTTGCGCCTGCATGTCTTCGAAAGTGGCGATTGAGCGCAATAGATCTGCGGAAAGGTTTGCCATCACCACCTCTTGCAACCGGTGGCGAATGGTCAGCAGACTGACAAACGTGGCACTTGCAATGATGATCGCTGTCGCGGTAATCAGCAGTACGCGCGTCCGTATGCCCCGATGCTCCCACGAATGGAACGCCGCTGGAATGGAGCTTAGAGTCTTGCTTTCGGGCTCTATCGGGTCATGGGACAAATTTGTACCCTGCGCCGTAGATCGTCAAAAAATGCCGCGGGGTTGACGGGTCACGTTCGAGCTTTTGGCGGAGTTTGAGAATCTGGTTGTCGACGGTGCGAGTCGTGGGATAGCACTCGTAGCCCCAGACTTCGTTGAGAAGCTCTTCGCGGCTGAGCACCCGCTCTGCATTTTCGGTAAAGAATTTCAGGAGGCGGAACTCATGCGAGGTCAGCAAGACGGGAACTGCTCCCCGCATGGCCGTCATCTTTTCGAAATCGAGTTCGCAGTCCGCAAAGCGATACGTGAGTGCCGCTGCGGGTCGACGATGCCGCCGGATTGCAGCCTGGACACGCGCCATCAGCTCGCGAGGGCTGAACGGCTTGGTTACATAGTCATCAGCGCCAAGCTCCAGAAGCAATACTTTATCAACGACTTCGGCCACTGCGCTGAGCACGATCACGGGCGTATGATTTGAGATCGCTTTCATGTTTTGGCAAAGTTCGCGTCCGGAAATCTCAGGCAGAATGAGGTCAAGTATCACCGCCAGCGGATGCTGCGCGCGAAACATCGCGAGCCCTGTCTGGCCGTCACCTGCTGTGATGACGTTATACTGCTCACTCGCAAATAAGCGCTGGAGCACTTTCTGCATTCGGGGGTCATCTTCGACGACCAAAATTGTACCCATGCGAGGAGGCGGTGCAACGCCCTCCATCTCCGCGGTAGGAAACTCCAGGTCCTTTGCCATCTGTCTATTCTCCCTCGAATCCGATCCTGGCCGGCAAGAATCTGGCCAGAAATGACAAACTGGTGACAATTTGGGCTATCACCGTAACTTAGATGGTCGGCCACACCCCGAAGATACAAGGGAGTTTATACCCCGCTGGGTCCAATCGGTGGACTCCGCAACGCGCCAAACTCCGAGCTGACGGAGTTTGGAAGCAGGCGCCGATATAGGGCAATATACCTTTCCGCGGTTGCATCGATTCCGAGCCACGGCATTGAACAAGGCGCTTGGCAGGGCGCGCCTAGCGCTTCGCGAACCGCGTTTGCAAATCCGTCCAATTCCCCGTGCCCGAGGGCAACATACCGGCATGCCTCCCTCCCAACTTCGCGGAAAGCAGGGATATCGGAACACACAACTTTGCAGCCTGCGAGCAGCCCCTCAGCAACCGGCAGACCGAAGCCTTCGACAATTGAAGGCGCGAGCAACACATCACAATTCCGATAACACCAGTGCAATTCAGAATCGGTAATTCCGCTCAAAAGAATCACCTGACTTTCGAGTCGACACTTGCGAATCTGGCGCCTGATCGACACCGTTTCCGGACCGGGAACGCCGACGATCACAAGAACCGTTTGGGAGGAAACCGTTCTCGATCGCAGCACGCGGTCGAAGACTTTAAGCGCCAGGGAGACATTCTTGTTACGACGATGCTGCGCCACGCAAAGAATAAACGGGTGACGCGTGCGCAACGCCTTGGGACTTCTGGCGCAAGCCACCGATACCGGATCAACGCCATTCAGGATGGTGACCGCCCGGCTCGCAAATTCCTCCCCCATCCAATGTCTCAGGCGTTCACGGGTGCATTCGGAGACGCAGGCGATAGCGTCGGCTGACCGGAGGCATTGCCGAAGTACGTGCCGGTGAAAGATGCCTTTCAGAAAGCCGAAGTTTCCCGGTATGTCATACGGATAGAGATCGTGCAAGCTCATAACAACCGGGCAGCGAAAAGCACCAGCTGATACCGGCACAGGGTATCCAAGATGGACAACATCTGCATCGAGTTGCACGGCGATTTGCGGTAGCTCACTGTAGTACCACAAATTGCGACTTATCATTCCCCGCCCAATATTTATTTCATGAATATGGAGGCGTGAATCATCCCGGGCTACAGCTTCTGCGTATCCCTGCCGTTGCCATGCGCCGACCAGCATGTGAATCTCTGAGACCTCAGGTCGCGTCAGCAGACCTCGAACGACATTGGCCGCGTGCCGGGAGACGCCATTCAAATGCTCTGGTGTTGACAGGGCGGCAACAACAATTTTCATTGTGTCGCCCTCCTTGACGATGGGCAAATCACCTCGGCAGCATTTGCTTTCACGTTGCACAGGAGGGCCCCGGGATGATCCGAAGGCAGCGTGCTGGCCACGATCGAGCTGAAAAGGGTTAAGGCCCACAACGGTAGCAGCAGGTCGAATGGTTCTGCCTCGGCGAGGCCGCGGATCAAGATGAAAAGCAGAAAGCTTACGATGATGGTCTTCGTAGGCCCTCGCGGAAGCCTGCGAACGGTTCGAAAGAAACTGCCATATAGACCGCATAACATAACCACACCGACTGCCCCGTATGCGAAGAACTGCTGCAGCAATTCATTCTCCGCATGTCTCGCTTCAAATTGATCAACGCCAAATGGTGGGAAGACTTTCCACATCGAGTCGAAGCCATTTCCAATCCAGGGCTTCTCAAGCGCCGCGTCCAGGCTATAGCTCCAGATCGCCAATCGCCCCGTCAGCGTCTGTGCCTGGTTGCCGGCCGTGGTATAGACGGTGTAGTACGACTGATACAGGCCCCAAAAAATGAGGACGACAACGATCGTCGTTGCTGCGATGCGCAGCTTGGCTTTCACACTGATCGATCTGTCTCGAGCAACGAAATAAGCTTCACTGACTGCGAAAGCAATCAAGGTGGTTTTACTCAGGCTGCGGACGAGCGTGATGATCAGGAGGAGAATGGCGGGTTTCCACTTCCCGTTTTTGCCGGACATCAGATATTGAGCCTGGAAAATCGCGAATGCGCAGAGATTGCCAATCTGGTTTGTATTGAAATAATCGAGATCGCCAAGCCGGAGATCGGCTTCAACCGGCATCATCCACGCAACTAACGCGAGAAAACAGGTGGCCCAAATAAATCCCGCCATCATGGAATGTGCGACCGACTCGACAGATTCGACACGAAGCAGTATGACCACGAGTGTCACGTCGCTCACCAAACCGCACCAATAGAGGAACGACGCAGATACCGATACCGTTCCGCTCCACACCAGGCTGCACCCTGCAAACGCGAGGAAAACAAGCACCCATCGAAAGGTCGACAGCCCAAAGAGCCAACCAAGCGGTCGAACGACAGGCCCGATCGCCTGAAAAGAGGTGATGAGGAGCAACAACAACTCGATGGCCAGGCTGGCTGCCACTCCCATCCGCGGCTCCAGCAGGAACAAACGCACAGCAATCAGCGCAATCATCGTTCGAAATGAGAAATAGAATCCAACGGCAAACGGAATGAGAAGCAAGGGCTGCACTGCATCACGTCCACTGAGAGCGGAGAGCTCACTATGAGACGTTACTCCCCCGACTCCCGGGGCTAACAAATCTCCGCCGATCATTGGGCTCTCCCTACAAAACGAAAATGCCGGCGCATCCCATCCTGCAGCGTTTCGAAGACTTCAGCGGCAAGCATTCTGCGCGAATCTGTCACGCTCACGCTCTCCCATTGCCTATTGAAGAGCAGCAGAACAGCCGTCATAATGACAACGAATGTAGTGAGCGCCAGCGCCACCAGAAGGCGGGGCGGGAAGGATTTCTTTTCCGGAATCCCCGGTGCGTCGATCACATTGACGACTGGAATATCTTTCGCTTCCTGAATTCTGGCGATCTCGTATTGCTGAGTCAGCAATTCATAGACTGTTTCTTGCACGCGCACATTACGGTAGAGGTCAGCGTAAGGAACAGCCAGGCGCGGAAGTTGACGCAGCGGCGGATAAAGCGCGTCATCGCCATCGCCGGCCGATCCTGTCGTGCCGACTTGGGATTCACCTGATGCGGGAAGTTCGGCGGATGTTCCACCCAGCTTTACCAGTTCGCGCTTCAGATCATCGGCGCGTGCCTCGGCGGCCCGGACCCGGACGTTGCCATCCCCATAAATCTGCCGCAGTGAGTCCAACTCGCCTTGCGTCGCGATCAGCTCCCCCTGAAGCTTCGCTCCCGCATCTACCATGGCATGCGTTTGTTCTCGAATGTCGATGGTCGCATGCGTGCTTGAGAAATCGCTCATAGCCTGCTCAGCGTGGTCCAGATCAGCCCGGACCGCATGCAGCCGTTGCTCAATGAATATCCGTTCCCGGCGCGCCGACGAAGTGCTGGTTCGGTTAACCAGTAAATTCAATTCGTCCAAATACCCTTGAGCCAGATCACGCGCGCGCCGGGGATCTGTATCCGTAACCGTGATGGTAATGACCCCACTCTTTTTGTCATCGACGATCGTGGTGTGACGCGCCAGATATTTGGCCGTGTCGATGCGATACCGTTTGTGATAAGCGCGCTGAAGCTCGAATCGATCTATCAGGTGGCCGACCACGGTTCCGCTTCGCAGCAGGTCCACATAAAGAGCGCCGCTCGTTCTTCCGCCAAGCAGGCTTGCGAGCAGGCCGCCTACGCCGTCAAGCCCGTGACCCGCCATTGCGGCAAACATTGCAGCGCTCGCATTCGAACTCTCGGGAGGCATGATGCGGGCCGTGGATTGGTAACGTTTGGGAATAAGGAACGCGATGAGCAGGCTGACAAGAAGCGCGATAACCGCCACGCGAACCAAAAGCCGCCGGTAACCCCAAAGCACGGATAAATTCGCAACCCAGTTTGGCGGCACTTCATCATTCCCGGTATAGCCCGATGACTGGAGCGGCTTTGACCCAGTTGGAACGTCTCTAGTCTCGGCTGGCATCTTGCACCTACAGTCCTGCAACGGCCGCAGTGATCGCGATGGAAGCCGCTATCTGCGCCGTGCTGATCAGGTTTCGCCACAGAAGAGAAGCACCCACAATCTTCTGCGGCACCACGATCACGTCGCCGGGATCGAGCCGGGTTGCGAGAACGTCGTGGTCGGACCAACTGCCTGAACTTCGGCCGATCACTGATCCGTTGGCGCGAATGATGAATATCTGTTTGCGATTTGCGATCTCGGTGGCTCCGCCCGCACGTTGCAGATACCAGCTTGCTTTCCGTTGCGGGACGAAGGTGATAGCCGAAGAGTTATAGACCTGTCCCGTGATAAGCACAAAACCGGGCCTCTTCGGTATACGCAAGCGATCACCGCTTCGCACTTCAATATCAGCGGCGGTCCCAGCCCAACTGTTGATATCCGCACTGACATGAATCACCAGGCGCCCGCTGGCTGGCTGACTCCGCAACCGCGACAGAACTTGTTCCTGCTGTTGTTGTATGAGTTGTAAAGTTGACGATTGATCCCCGGATGCGACGTTTGGAGAGAGGCGCGCCGCCGCGGAACTGGTCTCAATTTGACGAATTAATTCCTCGCGACTCTTCTCTTCGAGCGTCTGAACTTCAGGGCGCGTAAGTACTGCGCCCTCTGGATAAGCGGTTTCCCGGAAACCTCCGGCCCGTCGCAGCACGTCGCTTAGATGCTCACCCACTTCAAAGCCATAGCTGCCCGGATGCGCAATCTCCCCCTCGACAATGATGGTTGCGCCAATATCATCCCACCCGTTGAGCTGGTGCACCGTCAGAACGTCTCCGGGTTTGAGCACAGCATCGTCTTCACGATCTTCTTTCAGAACCGCATCTCCGATGCGCAAGTCTCGGCGCTCGCTCACAACCTTGTCGCCGTTCACCACCTGGTAACTGATTAGATCAGCGGCGGTAAGCAACGCATCCCGTTTGAAACCGCCCGCTATTCGAACCAGTTGCGCGGCGGTCATGCCTTTTGATAGCGCGTAGGTGCCGGGGCGCATCACCTCTCCCCGCACTGTCACGCCGGGCGGATCCTGCTCGTATCTCCCAAAAACACGGATGGTGTCGAATGGATTGAGCGGAGGGTTTACGTTGCCGATCAATGCATCCGGCACATTGAAGTCGATGGTCTCGACATGGAGGTCGGGTGGCACGAGGCGCACGATTTCTCCCCGCGCCGCAGGCTCCGGCAGCAAGTCCTGATAGCTTTGCAGCACATCATTCAGCCGCATGCCGTCGTGGTACGCAAGCCGTCCCGGCCGACTCACATGCCCTTCAAGGTAGATCACGCTCTCGCTGTGCGGGAAGATGGGCGCAACCCGGATGCGATCACCGTCCTTAACTTGGAAGGCCGCGATGGCTGCGAGTTCAGCATCGGGATTCTGTGAAGATGTGGTGTCCAGGCTAACCGTCTGGCGCCTTTGATTCGCGTCGATCCGTTCAATCGTGATATGCCCAAGCGCCGCCGCTACGGTCACTCCGCCCGCTTCCTCAAGCACCGCAGCGAGGCTGCTTTCGTGGAGCAGCTCATAAATCGCCGGTCGTTTCACCGCTCCGTAGATGGCCACTTGCGGGCCTGCTGCCGGCACGAGCAACGTATCTCCGCCAACAAGGCGATCGTCGCGGCTTTGAACGCCATGCAGCAGAAAGTCGTAAAGATCCATCTCTCCAATCAGCTTTCCATCCCGGAAATGCCGCAGAGCACGCAGCGAACCGACGGCGGTAGGACCTCCGGCGGCATAGAGGGCGCTCAACGGGGATGAAAGCGAACTGATGTCGTAAGCCCCCGGGCGCTGCACGTCGCCTACGACATAAATACGCACTGTTCGCAAACGGGAAACTGTCACCGCAACATGTGCGTTTCTGAACTGAGGCTTCAGCGCACCTTGGATGACCTCTTCCGCGTTCTCCAGCTTGAGACCAGCCACTTGAACCTCGCCGGTTTCCGGGAGCATGATGCGGCCGTCGCGATCAATCGCACGATTCAACGTTTCCGTCACGCCGCCCCACAGGTCGATGGTGAGATTGTCACCCGGACCAACAACATAGTCCGGCCTCACCGGAATCTCCAGCGGTGGCACACTGGAGGACGAACCAGCACGGGTTGAGCCGGCCGCATCGCGATTCACAAACACATCCGAGCCAAATCGCCTCAACGGTTCTGCATTTGTGGGGATCTGAACATAGAGATCGCGGAGCGACTGCAGATTGTAAGGCGCGGGGCGATGGAGCACCTGTGGTTCGTCGGTGCTTGTGCGGGGCGGCTTCTCATCGCGGGCCTGCTGCCTGGGAACCACTGCTTCCTCCCTAGGAAACTCTGGAACCCGGTCTTCATTCGGCAGGGTAAGTCCGCCGCTTACCGAGCCCGCCCGCAACAATGGTTGATTGGATAGCCGACCCTGGGGGAGGGTAGCGTTTAATTGCGCTTCCGATTGACTGCGCGCGAATTCACCTCCAGGATGATCGGCCGACGATTCGGCTTGCTGCATTTCGGTTGCGGAGATATAGCCTCGTGCGCGTAAGAAAGCCGTGATACTTGCCCGTAGATCCCTGTCGGACGCGATCTGGCTGTAAAGCATCTCGTCTGTGACTGCGTCCGGCTGCAGAGGGACTCCCTTTTGTTGAGACGCGTCAGCAAGTAAGGACTTCAGTTCGATGACCACCTCCGGATTTTGCTGCATGATGGATAGAATCTGAGATGCCGACAAAACGAGGCTCGAGTCGTTTCTATCTGCTGTCGCCGAATCCGATCCCGTACCGGAAGCGCGAACCGTTGAATCCGATGCCGCTTCAGGAGAATACGGCCAAGCTGAAGGCGTCTGAGCCGCAGTCACGGTATCGAATCCAATGCACACCACGAACATCAAACTCAATCGCATGCAGTTTTGAAAGCCAACCCTTGCGTGGATCCCATTGCGGATTTGAATCACCTTATCGCCTCTGCCAATCGCCGCTGCCAACGCGAAGATTCGATTGCGTACCGTAGACCTTCAACTAAGTGAAATGACATTCGCGCGAACACGTAAGAGATTTCGAAGCGGTATCGCCCGAGCCGCGCCACGAGCTTCTCGCCGGGCTCACCATGCGTTATCCTCGGGGGCATATGCAAAGGAAAAACAAGTCGCCGCACATTCGTTCTGGTTTCACCGCGCTGCGGAAGTTGCTGTCGCAGAATCAGGTAAAGTTTGTTCCCGGTTGATCCTGCCAGCAACACGCGGCAACCATATGTTTCAACCCAAAGCCGCACTGCGAGCGGGAGCCGGTCTGTTGTCCATTGCGTCAGAGGCTCTGGCGCAGACTCCCCGAAGATGAGCGTCGTCAAGAGGGTGCTAGCTCCCAAAGCAATGCAGGCCTGCGGTTCAGCCGCCGCAACACTTTGAACCTCGCTCCAAAACTCAATGTCACCTCGCCGAACCTGAATGTGCCGCCAGAACTCAAGAACCCAGGATGCGCGCGTATGTTCGCCGCAAAGATGCTTGAAGAGATGCAGCCCCTGCTGTACAAAAATATCTGCGGGGGACAACGCGGGAATCCTGAGTCCGTGAAAGCGACGGGCACATGCTCGTGCAAGGATGTCGCGATTCGCATTCGTGCTTTTCTCCGTCCTTGGCAGCAAGTGCAATTCGAGCGCACGCAGCGAATGAACCCGGTAGAGATTGCGAATGTCCGGCGCGCCGAGCGATCCCGCCTTGAACTCGAGAGTCCTTCCGCTGACCGCATGAAGCGAATACCCAAAATCTTGAAGTACGAGTTGGGCCGTATCTGCGTCGCACGCCGCCACCAGGAAATCTAAATCCGTTTGCAAGCGCAGAGTGCAGTCCGGCACCGATTCCGTGGCAAGTGTGATCCCTTTTAGAAGGGCAAAGGAGATTCCACGCAATTCCATCCCCCGGCTGATTGCAGCTGCTTCTTTGAAGAGTTCCGCAGTGCGTTCGCAATTCTCCCTCAGGTTCTTTTCCAATCTCATCCGAATGGGTTCAGGAAAGCAACTTTCAAGTCCGAGGCAAGTAACCCGATTCAGCAGGTACAGCGCAAGCCCGTTGATATCGAGCCAGAACAGGATGCGTTGCCAATCGCTCAAGGTAAACTCAGCGAATCGCTTCTCGATTACATCCCCAGGTTCATTGAAGCTGGCCAACACTGCTGCCTTCAATCGCTGAGAGCGGCTGGCCAAGCTTTTCGCGAAATGGGTGTCAATAACGGTCATTGGCTTAGTGACTGTACATTTCAGGTTCGCCCTGGCTGCCAAGCGGCGGCAGGTGGCGCAGGTACACGACGATCGACCAAATCTCGTCGTCGCTCAATATGCCTTTCGACCCCGGCATGCCAGAAGGCCCAATTCCGTAGTCGATGATCCACTTCAACTGGCCGTCGGTGTAGTCCTGTATCGGACGCGAAGCGAGAGATGGCACCGGCGGCGACATGCGATCCGCGAAAGGGACGCCGGTGTTCTGGCCGTCCATTCCATGGCAAGCGACGCAATAGTGGGAAAATGCCTCCTTGCCATCCGCGACCGTCTCTGCGGTGGCAGCCAGGGGATTCTTCTGCTGCCTGTTCCCTATGAGGAGGTGGTGCTTCGCACTCTCAATTAATTCTGTTTCGCCTTGACCCGGCTTGTTTGCCTTGCATCCTATGGCAGCAGGCAACAGAATGATCAGAGCAAGATGGCTTATGCAACGCATGCTCAATCCACCACGTGCAGCGTCAGTGTCATGGAGCCATGCCCGGCTCCGCAAAAAACAGAGCAATGGCCCACAAACGTGCCGGTTCCGGTCGGGATAAAATGGGTCTCGCTTGTTCCGCCCTTGCCTACTTTCACCTCGACATTCAATTCACGAAAGCGCAGGCCATGTGCCACGTCCATGCTCTTCAGAACGAGGTCTACAGGTTGACCTTTCTTGAGTGTGATATTCGACGGTTCGAATGCAAATCTCTTCGCAATCACTTCAACATGGCGGGTTAGCACTTCGGCCCGCGCTCCCGAGTTGAAACTTAGAAAGCTGCCCAGTATGGCAAAGATAAAAACGAGACCCATATCCAAACCTCATCAACTGTTTGCCCCGTGACACGAACATTCCCTTTGCAGCTTGAACATCTCCTAACCCGTCACGATCAAACTGAGCGATACGGTATGGCAGATGCGCAATTGCAGCGTGACACTGTTTCAACTTAGCAATCAGTGGAATGGGGGGTGTCATGCGTGTGTAAGGAGATTGTCATGGATTTGTCGCGAAACAACGGACGCCGGCAAGGCGTTGAAATCCGCCCGACGCATCTGTGGTTTCGCGATGATTATGACGCACGTCGCGAACGTCGCGATCGCCCCGTGAGGGAATGACAATGCCCTTACAATCACAAGACGGCACTCTGACACGCTGCTCCGAGTTAAGGAACAAGATTGGCCAATGTGTTCCTTTCTGACTCTCCGCGCCGGCCTGATGGGCATCTCAATTGCACTACTTATCGGGGAATTGTCGGTCGCATCTCCTGCGTGTGCGCAGGAGATCCCGCTGATTTCTGGTAGCACCGGTTTCGTCACCAGCACCAACGGGGGAAACACAACCTACATTCCAATCCTCCAGCCTGTGCTCGCTGCACCGATCGGCACCCACGTGCTTGTGGAAAGCCGCGCAACCCTGCTTGAATCATTTTTTCCAAAAGGAGCAGATCGCCCAGGCTACACCAGTTCTCCCTTTCTGGGTTTGACGTACTTGCAGGCGGATGTCATTGCCTCCTCTCATCTGACACTCGTGGCAGGAGAATTCCTCACTCCTTTCGGAACTTACAACGAGCGTCTCACTCCTCTCTGGATTGGCAATTTCCAGAACGCTCCGCTGATCTTTCCTTTGGGAACAATGCAGACTGGATCCAGTGTTGGAGGAATGTTGCGAGGGTCTGCCGTATCGAGACCGCAATTCTCAGTCGACTATGCTGCATACTTCTCCACTACAAGCACGAACCAGCAATTCGACTCGGCACGTTCCAGCGGAGGAAGAAGCGGCATCTATTTTCCCAAACCTGGCGTAGAGATCGGCGCATCCTATGGCCGTCTGCTGCAAGGCACACAGGCAAACTACGCGGGCGCTTATCTCTGGTGGGAGCCCATCGGTATCCCGTTCAGGTTTCGTTCGGAGTACGCACACGGCCCTCATTCACAGGGATATTGGGCCGAGACCGATTTCCGCCTCTCGCATTTTGGCGGAGCCGAAAGCGCTCTGGGCCGGCTAGAGCCGGCCTTCCGCATGCAACAAACATTTCGCAATAGCCCCGACCCAAGCGACGGTTTGCCCTTCGCCGACACGCAACTTGCTGATTTTGGCCTTGACTACCACTTGCCCCACGATGTGCGAATCAATACGAGCTATTCCCGCGAATTCTCGTCAACCGGAAACCGCAATATTTGGCAGACCGGCATTGTCTACCACTTTCTGTTTCCAACGTGGAAAGGAAAATGATGCGTAACTGGAAATACCCCGCAGGCTGCCTCGCCCTGTTCTTCTTCCTGGCGGTCTTCACGCGAACTGAAAGACTATCGGCGGCGGCGGCGCCCACTGCCACCAAACAAAACAAGCCTGCATCAGAACACAGCGCAGAACCGAGTGGAGGCGAGCGGGTGTTCGAGCAGAACTGTTCTCGCTGTCACCAGGCACCGCAAGGGTTTCCCCCGCAAATCTCGGGGACAATAGTTCGCCATATGCGCGTGCGCGCCTCTCTCAGTAGCAAAGATGAACAGGAGCTCCTCAAGTTTTTGAATCCCTGAAGTTGCGGCTAGATCCCGTTGCCGCCCATCAGTCTGTAGACGCCAGCTCGGGCATTTTAGAGCTCAATGCCCCTTGTGCTCGATCCAGTGGTCAGCCCTTCGTATCGATGACGAGAAGTCTGAATCAAGTCTGCTTCTCCTTTGCTGGAGCGGCTAGCGCCACAGCGGCCTCGCTAGTCAGAAGAAGGAAGGTGAACGTCTCCTGCAGATACAACCGGACGGCGTCATCCGTATGGCTCAGATAACCGATGGAGACATCCTGGCCGATGTGAAGGTCGAAATCGCCGCCGCGCGTGGTCAGGACGAAAGCGCCGGCAATCGCGGGCGCCCAGATGATTTGATCCTTCACAAGCCGCTTGACGTGCTCCAGCACGGGATATCCATGGTCGCTGGTCTCGGCAAGTGCGGTGTAGGCGTCGGCGCCGAGCAGCACTGAGTAAGGGCCGTTGACACCGACCAGACGCAACTGGCTCAAACTATGTGCAATGGCATCGGGATACTCCCGCACGTCGGCCGGCAGCGTCATGATCGGGTTACTCGTCCCTTCGCGGATGCCCCCAATTCCGGCGGCGGCATAGCCCTCGAATATGGCGGCGTCCTCGGCAAAAGCGATCTGTCGCGCAGCATCCTTCGCCGGTTGCCAATCCGCGTCGTTCGCGCCACGATCAACGTCGTCAATCGACTGGCGATCGAGTTCGAACGGAACACGCAGTTCGACCAGCGCTTTTACCTCGCGCTGCCTCGCGATAATGCCATCCGCCGGCGCGGTGATCGTCCGCAGGTGGCCGGTGCCCACTGCGGAAAGGCCGGTGCCTGCCGGTGCCTGCACGTCGACAACGCGCCGTCCGGCAAGGTAGCGCTTGAGCGTGCGCGATGTTTCCTCTTCGATCTGAGCCCATGCCGAATCGGAAATGGGAGCAAGCTCGCGATGGAGATTATTCATGTTGCATGTCTCCTTTAAGTGAACCGATGCCCAGCGAACCGTCGCGCACCGATGAGATGGATGGAGTGGGTGCGGCCGCTGGCGCAGGGGGTTCCGCAATTACAGGTTGGTCTTCGGTCAAGTTCTCCAGAAATGTAGCCGACGGTACGAAGAACAGGTTCCCGGTGACAGCGCGACTGAAATCGAGCAGGCGGTCGTAGTTGCCGGGCGGCCGGCCGATGAACATATTGTCGAGCATCTGCTCGATGGTGTGGGGCGAACGGCTGTATCCGATGAAGTAGGTACCAAATTCATCCTGGCCGGGTCGGCCGAAAGGCATATTGTCGCGCAGGATCTTGATCTCTTTCCCATCCTCAACGATTGTAGTGAGCGCGTTATGCGCTGAAGTGGGTTTAACGGAATCGTCCAATTCGATATCCGACAGCTTTTGGCGGCCGATGATGCGTTCCTGCGTTTCCGTGGAGAGCGCATTCCACGCGTCAAGGTCGTGGATATATTTCTGCACGATGACGTAGCTACCGGCGACGAACGAGGCATCCTCCTCGCCGATGAGCACGGCGTCGGTAATGGCCGCACCCATCGGGTTCTCCGTCCCGTCGACGAAGCCCAGGAGATCACGGTCGTCGAAGTACCGGAAGCCTTGCACTTCGTCCACGGGTGACACGGCACTCTTGATTCGTGCCATAAACTGGGTGGCAAGCTCGAAGCACAGATCCATACGCTTGGCGCGGATGTGGAAAAGGACGTCCCCCGGCGTGGACACCGCATGGCGCGTTCCAGCACGAATCTCCCGGAACGGGTGCAGTTCTGCCGGCCGCGGCGGCCCGAAGAGGCGGTCCCATGCGTCCGATCCAAACCCGACGACGCAGGAAAGTCCTCCTTCCAGGTCACGAAAATTTACCGCGCGTATCAGCGCGGCCAGGTCGCCGCAGAACGAGCGCATTGTGGCGCGATGCTCCGAACCCGCGTTGAGGGTCGCGACCAAAAAGATCGCGGCGCGGGTAAGCGGCGCGGAGACTGGCTGCGCGAGGGCAGGTAATTTGCCTGCTGCCTGGGCCATGTTTGTCGGATCCAGATCCATCGGCGTTGTTCCTGAAAACACAACTGCAACTCCACTCTCAAGGGATTTTAGCAACTTGGCATCCTTGCCCAACTAGAAATTACGGCCCTCAATCGATCGATTTTCAGGTACCCTTTGATGTTTCAGAGCAGCGCATTGCTTCAGGGCCGCTCAGGAAAGAGGTGAAGATATGAAAAAACCCTGTATCTTTACTGTCGGTCATTCGACAAGATCGATTGATGAATTTGTGGAATTAATACGCGCCCATGGCGTCAGGGAAATTGTCGATGTCAGATCAATACCTCGGTCGCGTCACAATCCTCAGTTTAATGCCGATGTGCTGGAGCATTCCTTGCAGCAGAGACATATAAGCTACACCCACATTAAAGAACTCGGCGGATTACGCCATGCAAGAAAGGACTCACCGAATCTCGGCTGGCGCAATACTTCATTCCGAGGATTCGCGGATTACATGGCAACCCCGGAGTTTTCAGAAGGATTGGAATCGCTCATAAAAATCGCAAAGGCGAGAGAAACCGCGATCATGTGCGCAGAAGCGGTCCCGTGGCGCTGCCACCGCTCCCTTATTGGCGACGCATTGACCAAGAAGGGATGGATTGTGCGGGATATTATGAGCCGTACTGTGACAGCAAGGCATCTTCTGACCCCCTTTTTGAAGGTCAGAAAAGGACAGCTCATCTATCCCGAACCGCCTGTGGAAAGGAGCATGATTTCACAGGGCTAGAGGATCAAAGTGGTTTGCCAGGACATCGCTCTCTTGGCAACCACTCTTACGGCTTGAACTCCCTGCTCTCCGTCACTTCCACAACGGCCTGCACCGGCAGTTTGTCACTGGATCCTCCCGCCAGCACCCGCACCTGCTCCTTCTCCACCCTCCAGGCGTGGTCAGGCGCATCCCAATACGCCAGGTCGCGCGCCTTAAGCGGCAACGTCACATCCCGCTCCGCGCCCGGCCTCAATCCGCACGCGCTTGAACCCCTTCAACTCCAATCTGCGGCCGCTCGACCGCCGAGCCCAGATGCTGCACGTACATCTGCGACCACTTCATCGCTGGCGCGCTTGCCCGTGTTCTTCACCTTCACCGTCACTTGCACGTCGCCATCGGCACCCATGGTTGGCGCGCTCAGGCTCAGCCCTTCGTACGCAAACGTCGTGTAACTGAGCCCATAGCCAAAGGCGTAGAGCGGCTTGTCCTTGCTGTAGAGATAGGTCCGCCCATGCAGCAGGTTGTAGTCCATCATGGGCAGCAACTGCGCATCGCCGGTGGGCCAGGTCTGCGTCAGACGCCCGGCCGGCGAGTAGTCGCCAAACAGCACATCGGCCAGCCCGTGGCCTTCTTCCTGGCTGTTATGCACCATGTGCACAATCGCCGGCAGGTTCTGCTGGCTCCAGATAATGGCATAGGGAAAGCTCGACCGCAGCACCTCGATTGTATGTGGATTCGCCGCGAAAACCTGCTTCACCAGCTACTCCTGCTCCAGCACGATCGTCTTGCGATCTACGTCTTCTTTGCCGTTTGAAGGCGTCGGGCACTGATCCCAGCCTCCGTTGCATTCGGGATGGTTGCCCACCACCACGATCGCCACATCCGCCTTGCGCGGCCAGCGCCGCGGCTTCCGCCGGATCGGACCCATCGGCAAACAGCACCTTGACGCCGCGCCCGGCAGCCTCGCGAATTCCATCGAGCGATGCTCACCGAGTACGGCGGCGTTCCGCTGTACCAATCCAGCAGCACCTGGTCGATCCACGGCCCGATCACCGCAATGGTCTTCAGCTTCGTTCGATCCAGCGGCAGCGTGTTGCCTTCATTCTTCAGCAGCACAATCGACTCGTCGGTGGCCGGTGCGCGCCAATGCCCTGCTCGACAGGCGCTCCCACGGCGGCGCGCGCTCCATCGCTCTCTCTGCCAATCTTCGCGTAAGGGTCCACTCCCGGCGGGTCCATCTCGCCAAGCTTGAGATACACGTTCAAGCAGATTCTTCAGCGAAGCGTCCATGTCCGCCTCGGTCACCAGGCCGTCCTTGAGCGCCTTCGCCAGATCGTCCTTGTAGGTATCGAGAAAGTGGTTGATGCCCGCCTTCACCGCCGCTGCCGCGCCATGTTCCTTGTCAGGAAAACTCTTGTGCGCCGTGATCAGCAGCCCCAGCGCGCCGCCGTCGGTGCAGATGAGCCCGTCGTTGCCCCACTCCTTGATCATCACGTCTTTCAGCACGGGATGAATCATCATAGGCGTGCCGTTCCACGAGTTGTAGGCGGCCATCACCGCGCGCGAGCCGCCTTGCTCAAATCCCATCCGGAACGGCACGGAGTAGTACTCGCGAAACAGCCGCTCATCGAAGTCGGACGACGTGTGGGCCCGGCCGTTCTCGTTCTCATTGGCCAGAAAATGCTTCATCAGCGAGGCCGCCTGCCAGTGCTTCGGATCAGGCCCCTGCAAACCTTGCGCAAAGGCCACGGTCAGCGTTCCCACCAGGTAGGGGTCTTCGCCATACGACTCTTCGGTGCGGCCCCAGCGCGGGTCGCGGCTCAAGTCGGCATTAGGAGCGCGCACCACCACCCCGCCCCGGTCAAACACAGGATTCTGATAGTCGTAGCGAGCCTCATAGCCCTCCAGCGATGCAATCTTCTTCAGCAACTCGGGATCCCACGTCGCGCCCAGTCCCTTCTCTTGCGGAAAGGTGGTGGTGGGCAACGGCTGCCTGCCTTGTCCGCCCCAACCGCCGGGTCCGCCCAGCGCCAGACCGTGCAGCCCCTCCACCTGCCCGGAGAATACAAGTCCAAGGCGCGGAAACTTCGGGTGGTCCGACATCAGGTCGATCTTCTCTTCAATGGTCAGGCGGCCCAACAGGTCGGCGATCCGTTGGTCATCGCTCAGCTTCGTATCGCGAAACGGATAGTCCGTCTGCGCCCAAACCATTCTCACCAGACCCGCTGCCAACACCAGTCCCGCCGCCCATCGTCCAAGCCGCATCTGCATCGCCATCCCCTTTGATCGAAGACAACGAAGATTAACACAGCGGAGCAGCCGGATGCGGTGAAGTAAATCGATTGATTCCGACTCGTAAGAATGCGGCTATTTGAATTTGAGGCGGTGCGGAGCTTCACAGTTTTCCAGCTTCACAGTTTCACAGCTTTAAAATGCATTTCGCGGCTGGCACTGTCTGGCATCTCATTGTAAAAGATAAGCTTAGGTGTATTGCGGAAGGCAAATTTTGGTTGCTTTTGGTGGTTTTTGCTATGCATTCAGGTGCGATTTGGTGCCATTCAGGCATATTTGAGTGCGCAAACATCCGGCCGGCTCATCAAGACTGGGGAGTGAAGACTGGGGAGCGAAGAGGCTCAAGGTTCGAAGATGCACTGGAAGCCTCTAGTCTAGCGGGTTCGGGGAAATAGACTGCAAAAAGAAGCAGCGATTAGGACGTGCAGTTTCAGAGGCTTGGGTGTTGGCGTCGGGAAAAAAGGATTGACACCAAAAAAAAATCAAGGGCGAAGCGCATGATGCGCCCCACCCTCGCTCAAGAACCTTTGCCTAGTACAGGCGGAAGTTCACCTCGATGGTGATCATGACAGGCACTGGCGTTCTGCCATCCTTCATCGCCGGCTTGAACTTGTATTTCCGCACCGCTTCAAGGGCCTTCTCATCCAACCCCATACCCAGTGCGCGAATCACACGCGGGTTTTGCGGATTTCCCTGCGCGTCCACGATCAGCGAGATCAGGCAAACACCCTGATATTTTGCGCGGCGCGCTTCGTCGCTGAACTCCGCCTCCGGCTGGAAGATCGGCACCGGGGCCGAAACTCCCCCGCCAATCTGGTAAAGGCCGCCGCCCGTGTTTCCGCCGCGTCCCGGCCCAAATCCGTTGCCTGTACCCGAACCCAGTCCTCCACCGTAGCCCGTTCCCATACCGCTCCCGCCGCCCTGGCCGTTTGATGCCAGCGCCACATTCGGTGACTTGATCACGCCGATGTTTGGCAAGTTCGGGTTGTCGGGCAGTTGAATATTCTCTTGCACATTGATGGCCGAGGGCACCTCCAGCTTGGGCTTATCCAGCACCGGAATCATGGGAGGCGTGATGGGGTCCTTCATACGTGGGGGTAGCTTGCCCTTGGTGGGATCGACAATATCGTGGGCGCCGCCACCGCCGCCACCACCCGCGGCCTTACCGGCCTTGGGCGCTTTCAGGTCGAAGTTCCCCACATCAATATTGGTTGCCGTTACCGGCGGCTTCACAATATTGACGACTGTCTTGATGCCCAGCCAAATGGCGAACAGGAGAATGCCGATGTTGATCGTTGTCGAGATCCCGATGGCAACAGGATTTCGCGGCACCGCCATCCGGTCCGGCACCGGGATCGGAGTCGATGTCAATTGCAGTGGCGGCAGTTTGGGGGGGAAGAAGAAGTCCCGGATGTTCTCGTAGAGATCTGTCCACAGGGGCCTCTCCTCGAACGCTTTCCCCAGAAAAGCGTCGAGTTCGTGCCCCGCTGGCGAGGGCACGGCAGCTTCTGTTTCCGGCTCTGGTTGGGTCAGTAGATCGTTTCCCATATTTGCTGCTGGCCCTGTTGGCTGCGCTTGCTCCGCCGGGAGCCCGTTCGCTTCCAGGTCCATCTCTCCATTATGCTCGACACTGCCCTCGCTTGTCTGCAGGCTTGTGCCTTGCTGGTCTTGCTTTGTGCCATCCAGAGTCTCATAGAATCCGGAAGCCGGGGTTCTCATAAACAATAGACGATAGCCACCTCTACTTGTTACCGGAAAATTCTTTCCTCAACATTTACACTAACCATTGAACAAGTTCGAATGATCCCAGGAGTGACGATGTCTCCAGCGCCGGAGTTGAAGGCGACACTGACCTTGCCAAAAACTGCCTTCCCCATGAAGGCCAATCTGCCTCAGAATGAACCAGTTCGACTGGCCCACTGGGCCTCGCTTCGACTCTATGAGAGGCTGCGTGAGGCGGGCGAGGGGCGTCCTGTCTATCTTCTGCACGACGGCCCTCCCTATGCCAATGGGCCCATTCACCTCGGACACGCGCTCAACAAGGGTCTCAAGGATTTCGTCGTCAAGTCCAAAACCATGGCCGGATTCGATGCTCCCTACGTCCCCGGCTTTGATTGCCACGGCCTGCCCATCGAGATCAAGGTCGATGAACAACTAGGCCGTAAGAAGCTTGAGATGCCTGCTCCTGCGGTGTTGGATGCATGCCGGGCCTACGCGCAAAAATATATTGACCTCCAAACCTCTCAATTTATCCGCATCGGCGTCTTCGGCCGCTGGGACAACCCCTACAAGACGATGTCCCGGGACTACGAAGCCCACACCCTTGAAGCTTTTTACGGATTCCTTGAGAAGGGCTTCGTCTATCGCGGCCTCAAGCCCGTCTACTGGTGCATTCACGACCGCACCGCCCTGGCAGAAGCCGAAGTCGAGTACGAGATGCACACCAGTCCTTCGGTGTACGTCCGCTATCAGCTGACCTCTGACCCCGCGGCGATTGATCCTGCGCTCGCCGATGCTGCCCTCGCCGGGCGCGAAGTCTACACCATCATCTGGACCACCACTCCCTGGACGCTTCCCGCGTCGATGGCGGTCGCTTTTCATCCCGACTTCGACTATGTTGCGCTCGCTGCCACCGGCGATTCTCCTGACAAACCTGGCCCGGTCTACATCGTCGCCGCCGAACTGGCCCCCGCTGTCATCGCCGCCTGCAAATTAGGCGAGACCGTGGAGCTGGCCCGTTTCAAAGGCGCAAAACTCGAGCGCGTCACCTTCAAGCACCCGTTTCTTGAACGCACCGTCCTCGGGGTCCTCGCCAGCTACGTCACTGCCGACCAGGGAACCGGAGCCGTTCACACCGCACCCTCCCACGGCGCCGACGACTTCTATACCGGCCTGCGTTACAACCTTGATCAGTCCTGCCGGGTTGATGCGGCGGGCCGCATCTTTGTGGACACAGCGGCGTGGCCGTATGCCACCCCTCCACCGTTTGAGGGACTCAAGGTCTGGGCTGCCAACCCCATCATCGTCGCCATGCTGGAGGAGCGGCGCGCGCTGCTTGCCTCCTCTGACCTCGAGCACTCCTATCCTCACTGCTGGCGCTGCCACAACCCGGTCATCTACCGCGCCACGGAGCAGTGGTTCATCGGCCTTGAAACCCCGGTGTTGCGCGCCGATCGAACTGAAACCACCTACCGCCAGTTGGCCATCGAAGAGATCGACAAGGTCGCCTGGGATCCGGCATGGGGCAAAGAACGCATCACCAACATGATCGCCACCCGGCCCGACTGGTGCATCAGCCGCCAGCGCATCTGGGGTGTGCCTATCGCCGTCTTCCTCTGCGAAAACTGTCAGAAGCCGATCATCGATCCCGCGCTCAATCGCAAGATCGTCAATCTCTTTCAGCGCGAAGGCATCGAAGCCTGGCATACCACCGCGAATGAAGTGCTCTTGCCCGCCGACACTGCGTGCAGCCACTGCGGAGGAACAAAGTTTCGCAAGGAAACCGACATTCTCGACGTGTGGTTCGACTCCGGGGTCAGTTGGTTCGCGGTCCTCGAGTCCGATCCTGAACTCAAGGAGCCATACAAGGGATTCGAAAACGATGAGGGCACCCCGTGCCTCTATCTTGAGGGCGGCGACCAGCACCGCGGTTGGTTCCACTCCTCGCTGCTCACCTCGGTGGCGCTGCGCGGCCGTGCGCCCTACTCAAACGTTGCCACCGCCGGGTGGACCCTGGATGAGCAGGGCCGCGCCATGTCAAAGTCGCTCGGCAACGGTGTCGATCCCGTGGATATCGCCGAACGCCTCGGCGGAGAAATCGTCCGTCTCTGGGTAGCGTCAATCGATTTCCGCGAAGACATGGCCGCCAGCGAAAACCTGATGCAGCGCTGTGCCGACCTTTACCGCAAGGTGCGCAACACCTTTCGTTTCCTTCTCGGCAACCTGCACGGATTTGACCCGGCCCGCGACCGCGTTTCCGAGGCAGACCTCTTACCGATCGATCGCTACATGCTTGCCCGCACCCGCGACCTCACCGAGAAAATCCTTGCCTGGTATGAGGCATTCGAGTTTCATCGCGTCTACCAGGCCGTCAACGAGTTTGCGATCGTCGACCTCAGCTCTTTCTACCTCGACATGCTCAAGGACCGCATGTATACCTTCGCGCCCTCGAGCCAGGCCCGACGCTCTGCCCAAACCGTCCTGTGGCAAATCACAGAGGCGCTCGTCCGCCTGGTGGCGCCGATCTTCACGTTCACTGCGGACGAGGTATGGGAATATCTACCCGTCGTTGAAGGCCGCGAAGCCAGCGTCCACCTTGCGCTGTTCCCGAAACCGGAAGAGATCTACTCCGAAGATCCCGCGCCGCTTCTGGATGAGTGGAAGCAAATCTTCGCCGTCCGCGATGAAGCTCTTCGCGTCCTTGAAGCGGCTCGCCAGGATAAACGCATTGGCAAAGGCCTCGAGGCCGACATCGAAATCGCTGCATCCGGTGAGTTGCTTGTCCTGCTGCGCTCGCACGCCGTGGGACTCAAGGAGATCATCAACGTCTCAGGAGTCACTGTCACCGAAGGCCCTGCATCCGACCCGGCGGCATTCACCGTCGTCGCCCTTCCCGCCAGCGGCCACAAGTGCGCGCGCTGCTGGAACTTCATGCCCAAGGTGTCCAACTACGGCATCTGGAAAGACGTCTGCACCCGCTGCCATGAGGCGCTGACGGAGATGGGCATCGCCCCGCCGCATGCCGAAACCAGGGAGGCTGCTCAGTGAGCTTCCACCTGCCACGACGCTTACCCTGGCTGCTGCTTATCTCGGCGCTGGTGATTCTTGCCGACCGCCTGAGCAAGACGCTGGTCGCCGCGCGCATCCCAATGGGCGAAGCGATTCCCGTCATTCCTCATTTTCTTCGCATCACTCATTGGACCAACGAGGGTGCGGCTTTCTCCCTCTTTGCCGACTCGGCCTCGCCCAACGCCGTTCGCTGGAGCCTGATCGCCTTCTCGCTCTTTGCGGCGCTCGCAGTTCTCGTCGCCCTGGTGCGGCTCGGTGATCGCTTCAACGTCGCGACCGTCGCATTGGCCCTCATTTTCGCCGGCGCGCTCGGCAATGTCCATGACCGCATCGTCTACGGCTCTGTCGTCGACTTCATTGAAGTTCACATCTTCTCCTATCACTGGCCCGACTTCAATGTAGCCGACAGTTCCATCGTCACCGGCGCCTGCCTGCTCCTGCTCGATTCCCTTCTACCCAAGAAGCATCCGCAAGCGAGCGGCACCGGTGCAACCGCAGATCCTTCAGCTTCTTCCGGTCGCTCAGGATGACAGCGCTTAAGCGCATGGCCGGGCCGATGCAATAGGGCAACTTCGGAATAGACTTAGACTAAGCAAACTCTCACTGGTCTTGGAACTTGTCCCGAACCAGCAACGTACCTTCTCCATGCCATTCGCTGGCCTACAATTGTCATGTAAGGTTTGCAATGATCTGGGGCGCCTGTTAGTGCAATCAAAGCCCCCCAATGCTTAGAAAACGCTACGAGACCGCGTCTTAAGTCTCCACGCGACCTCAAGAGGATTAAATGAAATTCAGTTCCGGCTCTCCCTCATTGCGCTCGGCCTTTGCCGCCGCAGCCGCAATTGCATGTCTTGTATCGATTTCCGCACAATCACTCCGCGCCCAGCGCCTCCCCACAACGGTCATTCCCCAGCACTACACGCTCACCCTCGCGCCCGACCTCAAAGCCGCGACCTTCACTGGCGATGAATCCATCGACGTAACCCTGAAAGAGCCGGCCAGCACCATCACCCTCAACGCCGCTGAGATCGCATTCCAATCCGTCACTATTACGGCATCCGGCAAAGAGCAAACCGCCAAAGTGACGCTCGACAACGACAGGCAACAGGCCACCTTTACCGTCCCTGAAACGCTGGCCGCGGGCGATGCAACTCTGCACATCCACTACACCGGCATTCTGAATAACGAGTTGCGCGGCTTCTATCTCTCCAAGGGCGATCACCGCAACTATGCCGTCACGCAATTCGAGCCAACCGACGCGCGCCGCGCCTTTCCATCCTTCGACGAACCGGCCTTCAAAGCCACCTACGCCGTCACTCTTGTAGTTGACGCCGGCGACACTGCCATTTCCAACGGCCCCATCGTCTCTGACACACCCGGCCCCGGCGCCGATAAGCACACGCTCAAGTTCCTCACCACACCGAAAATGTCCTCCTATCTCGTGGCCTTTCTGGTCGGAGACTTTCAATGCACCAAGGGCGAATCAGACGGTGTCGTGATCCGTTCCTGCGCCACACCGGACAAGGTAGCCCTTACCCCCTACGGGCTTGAAGTTGCAAAATCTGTGCTCCACTACTACAACACCTACTTCGGCATTCCCTACCCGCTCAAGAAGCTCGACCTTATCGCCATCCCCGATTTCGAGGCCGGCGCCATGGAGAACTTCGGCGCCATTACATTCCGTGAAACCGCGTTTCTCCTCGAGCCCAAAACGGCCTCCGTCGCTGCCAGGAGGGAAGTCGACCTGGTGATTGCCCATGAAATGGCTCACCAGTGGTTCGGCGACCTGGTCACCATGCAGTGGTGGAACAACGTTTGGTTGAATGAGGGCTTCGCCACATGGATGGAGAACAAATCCGTCGCCGTCATGCACCCCGAGTGGAACATCCCGCAATCCGTCGCCTTGGATGAAGATGGCACCCTTAATATCGACGCAGCGCCCACCACGCGCCCCATTCGCGCCAAAGCTGATACGCCCGCTGAAATCAATGAAGCGTTCGATGGCATCGCCTACGACAAGGCCGGCGAAGTTTTGCTCTCAGTCGAGAATTACCTCGGCCCCGAGACCTTCCGCAGGGGCGTGCATGCCTATCTCTCCGCGCACCTCTATGGCAATGCAACCGCCGAGGACTTCTGGAATGCCGAAACCGCGGCCAGCCACAAGCCGGTCGACAAGATCATGGATTCGCTGGTCGCCCAGCCAGGCGTCCCGTTGCTCACCTTCGGCGAACTCGCCAACGGGAAGATTCCGGTGGATCAGAAGCGCTTCTTTCTGACCCCGAGCATCTCGCCCAACTCCGCGCAAAAGTGGACTCTCCCTGTTTGCTTTAAGACCGGCGAGGCTTTGCCGCAGGGTTCAGAA
This sequence comes from uncultured Acidobacteriaceae bacterium, assembly GCA_963800145.1. GTDB lineage: Bacteria > Acidobacteriota > Terriglobia > Terriglobales > Acidobacteriaceae > Telmatobacter. The sequence continues at coordinate 194,334 of CAWCZX010000006.1, forward strand.
TCGGTCGTCGAAAGCCAGACCTGCCAGCTTCTCACGCCTTCTGAATCCAGCCTCAAAATCCCTGCCGGCTCTCTCTTCTTCGCCAACGCCGGCGGCGCGGGCTATTACCGCAGTGCTTATCCCCCCAGCATCTACGCCAACCTGGTGGCGCATATCGAATCAGGCCTTGTGCCCACCGAGCGCATCAGCCTCATCGGCGACCAATGGGCGCAAGTGCGCGCCAACAAGACCTCCGTCGGCAATTACCTCGATCTGGTCGCCGCCGTCAAAGCCGATCCCAACGCCGAGGTCATCTCAGCCGCTCTTAGTGGAGTGAACGCAACCTATGAACGCGCCGCCGCCACTCCAAATGAAAAAGCTGCTCTCTCCGCGTGGATTCGTGACACGTTTGGGCCGGAATACGCCAGGCTTGGCCCGCCCAGTGACTCCGATTCGCCCGACAAACGCGAGTTGCGCGCTCACCTTTTCGAGGTTCTGGGCTATTACGGCAAAGACCCGCTCGTCCTCTCCCAGGCCCATGACATCGCGGAAAAGTATGTCACTGATCCGGCCTCCGTCGATGCCACGCTCGGGCACACCGCACTGTCCATTGCCGCACGCAACGGCGACCCCGCTTTCTTTGATCAGTTGCAGAAGATTTACGAAACCTCAAGCAATCCCGGGTTCCAGATTGGCGCTCTCCGCCTGCTCGCCCAGTTCGAAGACCCTGCCTTGATCGAGCGGGCTCTCAATTACGACGTTTCAGGCAAAGTGCGCAATCAGGATGTCGCAATTCAGCTCGCCATTGCCCTCGAAATCGGGGAATCCCGCGACCAGGCTTGGAAATTCATCCAAAGCCACTGGGACAAAGTACAAGCTCAATTGACCACAGATATGGGCAGTTACCTCGTGGCGTCGGCCGGCAGTTTCTGCTCCGAGTCAGGGCGGGAAAGCGTACAAAGCTTCTTCTCCGCCCACAAGGTCGCCGCCTCCGACGCAACCCTGAAACACGCCATCGAGCGCATTAACGGCTGCATCGAGCTGCGCAAGCTGCAGGAGCCTCAGCTCAGTACCTGGCTAGCTACCCAGGAGAAGTTCCAGACCGGGAACTGACCGCAAACCTCCTGCCCGAAAAAAAACCAATGGCCGCCGAGGTACCCCTCCGGCGGCCATTGGTTTTTTTCGTCTTAAACTTGCTACCAGGCAATCTTTTCCGGCAGAAACTCCGCAAAAAGCTCATCGTAATAAGGCTTCAGTTGCTTCACATCCGGCTTGGCATGCCCCTTCGAATACAGATCGTACTGATTGAACTTCAGCACCCACTGCAGCATCGCCCGGTCCTGTTCATTTGCCAGGTGGTCATACGCCCCATGACGATGCCACGGATAGAACGAATGGAAGCGCAACATATAAAGCGCCTCAACCTGTAGGTAAGGCTTCATCACCTCCGCAATGTAGCCGTCATGTCCGAAGGACATATGCACGTTCTCAAGCCCGCAGTTTGGCTCATAAATCCCATACTTGGTCTGGTACTCGGGCACCTGCTTGTCCGGATTCTTCGCAAAATACTCCGGAAACACGATCGCATCGGACCACGCGCACCCCACTGGAAACGTATCGCCCACCACGCCCCATTGCGGCTCCCCATACAGGCAAAGACACTTTCCCAAATCGTGCAGAAACCCCGTCAGAATCATCCACCGCGGATGTCCATCCCGGCGGATCGCCTCCGAGGTCTGCATCAAGTGTTCAATCTGGGTCAGATCGGTATCCGGATCGCTGTCGTCCACCAGCGTGTTCAGAAACTCCGCCGCTTCCCAAATCGTCTTCAACCCTTTGTTGAGCGCGAAGTACTCCTTCTCTTTCCCAAGCACGTAGGCGACCGTCTGCCCTTCATGGTTCAACCGGTAGAACTCGGCGACACCCGGCGTCGCAGCGGCATCGTAGACGCGAAATTCCGCTTCCGACTTGCCCTCACGGTAACGGCCTTCAACGAAATCATCCCATTGATCCAATTGGGCTAGCGGTTGCGCTTGGGGAATTATGGCGCTCATGTGCATCTCCTCGCTATCGGTCTGCAGATCGCACTGCTTATCGCACTTCTATCAAACGGCAATTCGCTTAGCAAGTCAATTCATCTATCCAATCGGTAATGGTAATGTTTGAGATTGAGGCCCCTTATCGTTGTCCCGGCCTGAGAAGATACTCGAATGAGAAGACTTCAAAATCAAATTCGTCTCATCGTTTGCTATGGGCTGGGAGCGTTCTTCACGGCGGAGTCTTTTAATCCAAATTTCTGGCGACCGAACATCGAATCGCTGGCCCCATTTGTTCGCTTGTCCGTTGGCTTATTCGGCGTCCTGTGGTTTATTCAGGCAGCCGCCATCCATAGACAGTTTAGAAAGCAAAAGAGCTGAATAAGTACCGCCGAATCCCTCGCGACGGGATCGGAACCGAGCCGCCCACTTTTGATGGCAAGGCGTCCTTCCTCCTCACTGCGGCAATTGCTCTCTTGAAGAGCGAATCCAATACTCCTTGTTGCGTCCCAGGTGGCGTTTAAGCCATAACGCCATCTGCTTCTCTCGTCGGCCCGCCTGATATCCCGCATACTTGCTCAGCGTACGAATCACCGAAGAAGGAATAGACAGCACATCATTCTTCATCAAGAAACGAAGTTCCGATAGCGCAAAGCGCATCCCTTCGCTCTCGGCCGTGCCGAATTCCTCAACCAGCCAGTGCTCTCGAGCATGCAATACGCCAATGTCGAAATAACGCTCAAATTCCTCTCGAATGGAGTAGAAATGCGAATGGTGGACCACGGCTTCCGCAACGTAGGCCGTCTTCCACCCCGCGCGATGCAATTGCGCCGCAACTACGGTATCCTCTCCAAAAATCACGTCTGGTGGAAATCCGCCGACACTCATAAGTGCCGAGCGCCGATATGCAGCAAACGAATTAGAGAGAAAGATCGACTTGAACCCCAAAGTGCGCCTGCTTTCCCACGTCCGTATGCGCGATTCTCCGGGGTAATTGAAGAGACGCGCATGCGCTTCCAGGGAACTGGCCGACTGCCGCGGCATTTGCCGCCCGTATGCTGCACCGATTGTCGGATCGTCAAAGACGGCCACAATATTCCTGAACGTCTCCCGGTCGCGCGGGATCGCATCCTGCGTCAGATAAATTACGATCTCCGCATTCCAGGCAAGCTCGGCGCCCGCCTGCCGGGTTCTTCCGTGGTTGAAATCGTTGCGGTCAATCTCGAGCACCGTGAACCCGGCGTTGATTGCACGCCGTGCAGTCTCGTCCGGTGAAGACGAGTCAATGATGATAACTTCCTGCGGGGCCATGCTCTGTTTGCGAATCCCATCGCAAAGAAGTTCCCAATGTCGCCCCGCATTATAAGTCGGTATAACCAGCGCGACCCGCGGTTCCCGCCGGTTGGACGCTATGCTGTTCTCAATTTCGTATCTTGGCGGAACCATGCTCCCCTGAAATTCTTGCCGTTGTCGTTCCCTTTCTCGCTGCGGATTGCAGCTACGGCGTTGTCTGATGCAATGCATACGACACGTGAGCGATGAGCAGATCGAGCCGGCTGCGAAGCTTTTGCAGCATTGACTTCGGGCGGCTCGCATTGTGCGTATGCCTGCGATAAAGTAATAGATCGTCATCGATGAAGACTGTTTTTCCACCCAGCAATGCATTCCGGGTTCCAATCCACGCATCGTGCATAAACGACTTTCGATCCGGCAGCGGAAGGACCTTCCCCAACAGCGACGCGCGGATCGCCATCGCCGACCCCTGGTAGTGATTCATGAGCACGTTTTGCCAGAACCCGGGCACAAATTTGCCCTCGCGGTTCCAGCGCGAATCGCCAAGTTCTCTCCCGAGGTCGTCAATCAAGCGTGCCCGGCTGATCACGATCTGCGCGTCCGGATGATTTTCAAACGCTTCGAGGAACCGTTCGACCTTATTTTCCGCCCATACGTCATCGTCATCGCAAAGAAACAGAACGTCCCCTGTTGCGCTGCGCAGAGCGTCCTCGAACGTTTGAATCACTCCAACGTTCGTTGTATGGCGAAGAAGGCGAATCCGCGGATCGTTCAGTTCTGTGATTCGTTCGCGCGTCGTGTCTTGCGAACCATCATCCACAATCACGACTTCGTCGTCTTGCTTCAACTGGGGCAGGATTGACCGCAGTTGCGCGCCGATGTATCTCTCCCCGTTGTAGGCGGCCATGCATACCGATACCTTCATGCGTCGCGGCGGAAGCATGGATGACACAAGGGTTGTCCCAAAACGCTCCCTTACTGATTCTCTCCACTTCTCAATCCTTCTCGAACGCGAAGTAAAAAGGCGCGCCATCGCGGCATTGCGTGTAATCTGCCTCAACTCGGTTGGATCCCGCCGAACCCATTGCTTACCCAATCGCATCACGAGCCTCGCAGTTCGTTCCCACCCTGCCAGCCGGTTCATGTTCAAATCCCAGAAGGCGGACTCCGACAGCAGCGCGTGCTCATATCGTTCCGAAGTCATTCGTTGCTTTATGTTCTTCAGCGAGAACTCGTGTTGCACCTGGACCTCTCCGGCGATGTACACCCGCTTGCCGTGTCGATGCAGTTCTCTAAATAGTTGCGTGTCGCTATTGTCGAGCCAGAACCATGGCGTATATCCGCCAACCTGCCGCAATGCATCCATCCGAACCATCGCACCGGAGTTGAAGGCGAACACCGGTCTCCTGAACACTCCTGAGGCACTGCGCCGATACCAATACGGCACCGCTCCAAGAAGAAACACATTGGGCGAAAGACGTTTTCCATCCGACACAATCTGAGGAACCACGGCCCCGATGCCCGAGTGCCCTCTCGACAGTTGCGCTGCTTCCGCCATTTTCAGCAAGTAATTCTGAGGAAGGCTTGTGTCCTGGTCGAGAGTAATGAGCCAATCCGATTGATGCTCTGTAGCGATCTCCACTGCACGGTTGTAGGCGTTCGCGAGTCCTGCATTGCGCGGATCGTGAACATAAAACACGCCTTCAGGAACACAATTATTGTTCTGTTCCTGAGGGCTGTTATCCCAAACTACAATTTCGATTTTCCCCGCGCTCGAAGGAAAGCTTCGCCGTGCATTCAATAGAGTGCGGACGCTCTCCGACTTATTGGGTGCCGTGCGATAGAGCACAATGACGGCGGTTGCCCTCAGCGGCTGTGCTGTCTCTGAAAACGCCGCTCGAATTGAACGCATCTACTCACGCCTCTCAAATGCTCCCTGTCTCTCCCAGCGGAAGCAACTCCGTTGAACTGAACTCTGAATGATGACCTGAATGATCGTGGAAAGAGGTGAAAACATGTCGCTGAAGCAAATCAGAGACATGCATGTCAAGAAAATCGAGGACACCAAAATCTGCCGCGGAAGTCCTCGCTCCATCAACCATCCGGCTCCGACACCAAGCAACAGGTTCGCGAGATAGACCCCAAAGTAGGAGAAGTCAAGCGCATATACGGCAAGGTAAGTGCTCGCTCCATCAATGATCCGCAGATCGTTGTGTATCGCGAGGTGCGGGTCGGTAGGCGCGGCAAATGAAGGAAGAAGAGGATACAGAAAAGCAAGTGTCGGCCCGTGATAATGCGACGTATCGAGAATCCAGCAAAGATTCGAAAGGGGAATGGAGACGTAAGACGTCAGCCACAGAGACGCCATCGGCCAATCGAAATACTTCTCTCGAATCTGCAGGAAGTCAAGAAAAAGAGCATGCGCAGTCCGCAAATTGCCGATCAACGTTGCTCCTGTAATAAGGAACGCGACACAGCAGATCGCGAGCCCATAGAGTTTTTTCCTGTTCATTTTCGTTGTGAGTGAGAAGACAAAAAAAGCCTCCAGCAGCGTAACCACCATCAGACCGCGCGTAATATAGACAGCTAACCCAAGAAGTCCGAACGCCGCGAAGAAATAGCGTCTCATCCGTGAAGGATCGAGTGACGCATTCACCGTCACCAGGGTGAGCAATGGAAAAAGAACCTGTCTGAATCGCCCGTACGTAAGATAAGACGTTGGGTCTCCAATGGCTGGTGGAGGTCCCAGCGTCGCCCAGTTAAAAAGAATGATGAGAAGGGCTGCCGCACAGAAAAGGGTATTCAAATGGACCATGCGCGTAACATCAAGCACATAGCCTTCTGATCGGCTGCGCTCGCCCGGTCTCCTAAGTAACATCCGCGATACAACATAGCCAAGCAGCAGCGAAGCAGTGGAAAGAGCGAAGAGCGCCAGCGGAAGACCAGCGTGAGGATAGCTCACATAAGTGACGTGAAAGCTGAGGCACGCCAGCATCATCAGCCAATTCAGCAGGAACAGTACAATCGGGTTGCAATAAAGCGGGACGCTGCCGCCGATGACTCCTTGCACAAGCGTGTGTCTTGGGTTCCTTCTTGCCAACTCCATCCAGAGAGCTGAAGGACTCGGTATTGCTCGAGCACGATACAACGCGCCCCAGTTGTATTGTTGCGGCGATTGATCCACTAGACTCCTCTAATCCAGTAAAAGATCGTTGCGAAACGACCCCAGCCCGCGCGTGTAGCGCGCATAGTCCGGCAGCATCCGGAACATCTGAAGGAACCGAATAGCTCTGCGATGGGATAACATCGATTGCTTCTGAAGAAAACAAATCTTCCGTCTGATCTCGTCGGCCAGCTGGCCGTATTCCTTTTTGTCCGCGGACATCAGGTGAAGCAGCAGATCATGGAATTGCTGTGCCACTCTGCCGTAGTGCTGCCTCCGCGTCTCCGCTTGCAGCAGTGTTCGTCTTGCTGCGTGCGAAGGGCCGATGCCGATTTGCTGCCCCGCGTGGATGCGATAGGCCGTCAGCGGCTCCGATGTAAGGTCCAAATGCGAATGCAACGCGATGATCCAGGTGAGCCAGCCATCATGCACCCACGATAGCGGAATCACAGAAAAGTAGCGCCGCATCGCCGCTCTAAACATAAGAGTTGAGCCAGTCACCACGTCGTGCTTCAGCAGGATCGTGGATGGGTTGGCAACAAAAGCCCTCTGTTTGGCAGCAGAAAATTTATGCTTTTCGAAAAGATTGATGCCTATCGGCTTGGAATCCCCGTCGATGAGCACGGCATCCGAGAATACTCCGCCGAGAAGCGGATTTCGGATCAGAATGTCGGATAATTTCTCCAGCTTGTTCGGTACCCACCTGTCGTCCTGGTCGCACAGTGAAATGAACTCCTCTTGAGCGAGCCGGATGCCCTGATCGAAGTTGCAGGTCGATCCCAGCCTCTTGGTATTTCGAAAGATGCGTACAAGGAATGGGGCTCGTGCGGAAAACTCCTTCAAGATACAAACAGTATTGTCAGTAGAGCAGTCATCGCAGGCAACGAGCTCAGCCGGCAGCCTGGTCTGTTCTGCAATGCTTTCAAGCTGCTCCCCTAAGTAGCGCCCGCCGTTATAAGTGCACAATACAACCGAAATACCGGGAACAGATGCACTCGAAACCGTTTGAGGATTCATACAGTTTCCGAATACGCCCATTTGGCTCGTTTGGTAATAAAAATTACAGTGGCGGAAATGCTCCCGCCGATCCCCAGCACCAGAAAATACGCAAGCGCTACCCCCAGTGCGCCCGCACTGTGTGCCAGGAAAACGACGCTCGCTCCTATCGCGGAAGCAATCAAAATCGATTGCAGGAGAAATGGCTCGATCTTATGGGCCCGCAAGTAGATTGCCTCACTCTGAACTACGTGGCTGCCCAACGCAGTCAGTAAAAGTAGGAGAAACACGGGCCAGCTTACGACCCTTTGACTGAGCCGCGGCATCAGCAGCGGAGCAATAATGACTCCAACCAGCAGCAGAAACCCGCTCGCGGCAAACAAGGAGAGTGATTGTCGAAGAGAGCGAAAGAACAGGCTGTCCAGCTTTCCAATCTCTTTGCGCGCAATCATGCTGCCGAAAGGCGCCGCTTTGGTTGTCATCCAGGCGAGCATGATCGCGCTCAACTGTGTTACTACGCTCATCGAAAGACCCATGCGCCCCGCTTCGACCGGCCCTTTGAAGGCGAACAGGACCGGGGTGAACAACTGAAAAATGAAATAGTCGCAGAGCCAGCTCACCGCAATCTTCCACTGGAATGGCCAAACTTCGCGCCGCCAACTGATTCCAAGATTCCCAACGCGAAGTCTCATCAACGGCAGAAGCAAAGCACGACGCGAATACACCAGCACCATCCCTGAAGCGCCCTGGCCCATCAGGACCATCGCGGGGGCATAGAGCCCGTGATGACTGAACATCGCGATCCATGCGGCGCCAGTGCTCACCATCGATTGGAAGAAGCGCATTCGCGCAACCGAGGATACTTGCCCGCAACCCTCCAAAAACGACAACACCGGGCCAACTGCAAAAGTAATCGCGCAGGCGGCCACTGTCATGCGAAGGGGCCAGACCCAGGGCGCCTGAAGACCAGCTTCATGGCGAAGCGCAAAGAAATGCATTCCACCGACCAATAAAACTGCACCCATTACAAGTGAAGCGGATGTATACCAGCGCACCGCCCTCTGCAATGCAGATGCGAGGCGATAATGCGCGACGGCACTTCCGGTAATGGATCCGTCAGGCTGGAAATGCAGGTGGGCCCGTTCGTGCGCGGCGATCTGGAGTATGACGAACGAGAAACCCAGTTCAAAAACACTCTCCAGAGCGACCAGGCTCCAGAGCGTGTAATAGTAGCCCTGCTGTTCGGCGGTGAGATAGTGAACGATAAGTAATACCGTTCCAACACTGCCCAACCCCTGTATCACGCGCCCCAGAACCGTGAAGGCTATCGCCCGGTCAAGACCGATAAAGTGCGGAATTTTCCGCAGACCGCTCCATAAGATCGACCAGAGACTGCCGAGCGACCGCGAAGATGTGCCTGTCTCAGTGAGCATCGACTCGACGAGTGGTGAAAAGCGGACTCCGCCTTTTCACCACAGGCGCATCCGATTCAGAAATTATGATTGCGCTACAGGCTTTGCGAATGGCCCACAACTTTTCTCTTGCCATTGCGGACATCAGAGCTTTCGTTGTCATGAGTAACATCGTGTGTCTGTCGCCCTAGAGCTTGATTGATAAGGAATAGCTTTTCTCTTTTACTTGGATCGCTTCGTAACCTATTTAAGCCTGTCTGGAATAAGACGATCATGATCGCCAGGGAGAACGCTCCAGCGGCAGCCGCAAGGGTTATCAGAATTCGCTTTGGAAACGATTTTCGCTCCGGCGGTGCTGCGGGATCCACCACCTGAATGAATGCGCCTTCCTTCGCTTCATCGAGTTTCGCTAGTTCAAGTTGCCGTGCGAGGATATCAAAAATCGCTTCATAGTATTTAACGTCGCGCAGCTTTCGAATGTACTCAAGTCCTGCCTCCGGTATCTGCCCTTTGGGAAGGAACACATCATCCTCAGCGGAACCATGGGAACCAACAAGCTTTGCAAACTGGGCTCGCAGCCCGTCTAATTCCTGTTGGGCCTCGGCCAGCGCGGGATTGTCGGCGGCGGCATACGTGCGCATCGCGTCAATCTGCACCTCTTTAGCCGTCACCTCTGCGCGAAGCCGGGCTGCGGACTCAATCAGGGCCCGAGCCTGGCTGTCGACCTGAACCATCCCCGTACTCAATTCCGTGGTCTTCAATGCTTCTTCTGCATTGGCAAGATCCTTGTTGGTCTTCTCCAATTGCCCCTCGAAGATCAGCCTTCGTTGTGATGCTTCGCTGATCGCCAGCTGCTGTGAGAGCGTACGAAATTGATCCACATAACCATTCGCTATTTCCGCCGCCCGCTGTGGGTTCGGGTTCTCGAACGAGAGACGGATAAGTCCGTCTTTATTCGATCCATCAATCTCCGTATGGCGCTCCAACGATTTTCTCGCGTCTACATAATATTTCTTGTCATATTCGTGGAGTAGGTTGAAACGCTGTATCACCGCATCTTCGACCGATGTGCTCTTGAGCATCGCTACATACATGTCATTCATATTCTTCAAGCCGAATCCGCCGCCCGCCATGCCACTTAGTGAGCTGAGCCCGGCAAGTTGCATTGCGAGCGTTCCACTTAAAGAGGAATTCTGTTGCGGGGGAAGGATTGTGACGATGGCGGTATATTGCTTGGGAAGCACAAACGACACGACCGCGGCTAACACCGTGCAAACCGCGGTGAAAAGAAGTATGAATCTCTTGCGCCGCACCAGGGCCAAGATTACATCAAGAAAAGTGAACTCCTCTTCCTGCATTCTCAACTCACTCGGCAGAAGTCTCTCTGCCGGGAGATCTTCCGGCGCGTGATCAAGATGTAAGTTCTTCATAGGTAGCGCTCCCTGGTGCGGAAGGAAAGCGGCATCCCTTTCTCGGGGCTGGTTTGTCTACTGAACTTTTCAGGTCGCAGTTGAAGAAGCATCTATTTGATGACCTGAATTGCTGCTGCGCCGAGCGCAAACTGGGAGAATACCGCCGACCAGTCCGTGAGACCGCGGAGGACTGAGGTTTTGTTGATCGCTTGAGGCACAACGATCGTGTCGCCGGGATACATCGGTTGGCGCTCGAATTCGCTATTCGTCCACAAAGTATGACTCAGGTATTGACGGCTTACCACGGAGCCATCGGCGCGAATGATGAAGATTTGGCGACGGTCAGCGTTTCGCGTTGGGCCGCCGGAATTGCGCAGATAAGCACCCGCATCAAAATGTGCCGAATATACAAACGAATTTGGGTCATACACAGCGCCGACGATTCCCACGGTTGAGGGCATCGGGGGAACAATGAACCGGTCCCCGTCTTCAAGTGGAAGATCGGGAAGCGAATAGACGCCGGAATGAAACGGCGCAATGTGAAGTACGATCCGGCCCGTTGCGCGAGCCTGGCGAAGGTTGTTTACCAGTTCCCGCTGGCTGGCAACCGAAGCACCCGTTGTGGCTGCCTCCTGCGCGCTAACCACGGACGTGGATTTGTTCGAAGCCGCCAGTTCTATCTCGTAGGAGAGAGCCGCAACATACTCATCGAGTCGCTGCTGTTGCTCGCGGCGAGTACTCTCCCTGCTGAACTGCGACCCATAAAGATACGCCTGCGGTGTGAGTCCTCCGGCTCGAACCACGAGTTGACGGAGGGTCTCACCTGGAAGCGCGCTATAAACTCCAGCATGTACAAATTCGCCTTCAAGGCGAACATACTTTGTCTGCTGGGACCGAGGTACGCGGATATCGGCATCGGAAAAAATCGTGATTACATCCCCGGGCTCGAGACTGGGATCGGCACTGGCGTCGTGATCAATAACTACAGCGCCCAGATTGAAGGGAATGAGCCGCGTTGTGAGGGTTTTGGAGTCAATCCGTTCCACAACGGCATAGCTCCAATCGATGTCCGGCGACGTTCTCACCACTTGCGTTTGGATGGGGAAGTGAGGCGCCGTAATCAGGCGCGCCCCCACGCCCAGAGTGGCGGGAGGAACGCTCGACCCCGATGAGTCCGCGACGGGCTTTGCCGCAGAGTTCGTCGCGGCTGATGGGTTCTCGTCGGTCGAAGCGGCGAGAGAAGAATATTGCGGCGTCGTGCCGCTGGGAGGTGCAACATCCGTCGGCACCCCCTCTGTTAATTGAGGAAATAGTCCGCTGTTGAGCGTCTGCACATCCTGCGGCGTGGCAACTGGTCGCGTGGTTTCCTGCCCCGTTTGTGAAGACGATGCAGGCCGCCGCTGAACAAGCGGCGGCAATATCGGCTGAAAACTCGCAACGGGCAGGCCAAGTTCCTGTCGGCGCAACCAGTAACCCGGGGTTAAGAGCGACTCCTTATTCGGTATCAGGTCGCGTACATGCATGCCCGCGTGCCATGCGAACCGTCCGGGACTCGCCACATTACCCCGCAGAGTCACGGTCCAGGCAAAGCTCGGGGCATGGGTCTGGACGCGGATCAGGTCAGCGTTCACAAGCCGCGCCGTAAGACCGGACGGATCCATTTTGATGTCCACGGCAACTCGAGCCATGTTCCCGGTCGGCTGGATTTCGGTGCGCTCAATTTCGAGAGACGAGGTGTCCGCAAGCGCCGAGGTTCCACCCGCTAATGCAATTGCGTCTGCAACGGTCTCGTTTCCCCGCAACTCGTAAATGGCCGGCACTTGCACGCTGCCCACAACTGCGACCTGAGGGCCGATAGGCGGGAAATAAATTACATCGCCCGTTTGGAGCGGCACGTCATTGGATTTATCGCCCCTTAAAAGAAGATCGTACAAATCAAAATCGGTGACGACCGTCCCACCTCGCTTGAGTCGTATGTGGCGAAGAGACCCATGGGATGCCGGTCCCCCGCAGGAAAAAATCGCATTGACCAGCGTGCTCAGAGAACTGATCGTGTAACTCCCCGGCTGGCGTGCCTCTCCCGTGACGAAAACCTGAATGGAGCGAAGCTGGCCCAAGTTCACATTCAGGTCAAAATTCCGGTAAACGCGATCGTATTGGGTTTTGAGAAAGCTCTGAAGCTCCGCAAACTGCAGGCCTGCTACATGAGCCTCGCCCACCTGCGGCAGGTATACCGACCCGGTTCGGTCCACCACAAGATGAAGGTTCTGACTTAACTGTCCCCAGGTTCTGATCAGTAACTCGTCTCCCGGCCCGATAACATAATTTGGCGTTACGGGAATCCGCTCGACGGGAGCAAATGTGTCCGGTACGTCAAGAAAAAGATCTTCGCCATAGATCGGCACGATACGCCCGACAGAGCCGGCAACCAGCATCTGAAACTCCGTCAGCGGCTGCTGCTTCATCGGGTTTACGCGCCGTTGCCGTGACGCTTCGCCTCGGTCAAAGAGCCCGCCATTGTCGCGATATACCGAGCCTGAAGTTTCTGAGCTTCGAGAGCTCAAACCCGGATACAAAAGTGGCGATGTACCCCCGCCCGTGTCGATCTGCTGACCAGAATTCCTGTCAAGCGAAAGGCAGTCTGAGCCAAAAGTGCAATCTGAGGTTTCCGGTGATCCAATCCCGGGATTGCCGGGGTTAAGTGGAGTCTGAGTCGATTGCGCAAACAAACATGCCGTAGCCAACGCGCAAGCTACAGCCATCAAGAGCGGCGAGCGTCTAGTCATTCTTTCTTTCGCAATGGGATCAGTTAGTTTTGATGTGGCGCAACAGTTGAGTTAATGGCGATTGGAATCGCCGCAGAGCAGGGCTTAATAGGCGCCCCGCATCGTAATCACAGCAGGAATGGTTCGCGCCAGAATCCTGATATCGAGCAGGCAACTCCATCCGCTTGCATAATCCCGATCAAGCAGGATCCGCCCCTCGTAGCCAACATCGCTGCGGCCGGAGACTTGCCAAAGCCCCGTAATTCCCGGCGAAACCAGGTCGTAATAAACCAGGTAGTGACCATAAATGGGACGCTCCGCCTCGATAATCGGCCTCGGGCCGACAAGCGACATATCCCCCGCAATTACATTGAACAGCTGCGGCAATTCATCGAGGCTAAGCTTCCGTATCAAACGCCCCACTGGTGTCACGCGAGGATCAACCGGCCTCTTCACCACCGCGCATGCTCCCCGGCCGTTTCGGTGCGCCGGCATAAATTCCAACACGTCGGCCTTGTGACCGGCGCTGTACATCGAACGGAATTTGATGATCTGGAATGGAACACCGAACCGGCCGATTCTCTCCTGCCGATAGAAAACTGGACCGCGCGACGTCAGCACCACCAGTAAAGCGATCAACAATCCCAGAGGAAAGAGAGCCACCAGCAGCAGGCAGGAGAGGGCGATATCCAGTGCGCGTTTCACCAGTACATAACGCAGTGATGAAGCTCGCAGGATCGCGGATGTCAGCTGTGCCGATGATCGATTTGGCGCGCAAAGCGCAATTCCTTCATGTGCCGTCGTGCCGTCATTCGCTTGCTCATTCCACTCCGGGCCAACAGCCTCTACGGCTGTCAGAGCGCTTTTCCCTGGCATTCCCAACACCTCAATGGCTTGTTATTCATAGCTTGCATCGTGTCTCAAGGGCACTTGCTGTAGGCAGTGAACCCGGCAACTTGACTGCGGGGTGTTTGCAATGTGTAAGTAATGTTCGAGTTTCTTGTGAGATCGACTAGTTATCGTTAGTGAATCTGGTATTTAACAATCAGACACGTTGCCCCATCGAGCCCTGGGCTGACTTTTCAGGTTCCAGGGATAGTCCCCGATGCGCTGCCCCTTGTCTCTCCACGTGTGCATCTGGGGAGAAAACTCCACCGGCTCCAGATCGTCTTCGTCCACTTCCAGCGAGATTGATTGCATGATCAGATCGAGAGTAAGAACAACCCGCAGATTATTCTTCTTGCGTACTACGATGCCTTCGATCCCGGCCAGCGCACCTTTGCAGATACGCACTCGCTGTCCCGTCAGAAGCAGCGGATGAGGCTCTGCGCGAAGTGGATCGAGCCCGTTGCGCAGAGCTTCGATTTCAAACTCCGGCAAAGGATTGAATTGCGAACCCATGGCCCCGATCAACGACAACACTCCGGGAACCTGAAGAACGGTCACCCGTCTTGGACGATCGATCCGCACGAAGAGATAACCGGGAAACAACGGCAGGTCCAATGTCACGCTCGACCTGTCCTTCCATCGGCGTTGTGTCCGATAGAGGGGTAAATAGCACTCGATTTCTCGCTGCTCAAAGTGTTGCGCGATCCGTTTTTCATGCCGGCAAGTCGCATACACCGCAAACCAATGCCGGTCGGCCGCGAGATCCGTTGGGCGGCTGGAACGAGGCGATGCATCCAACACTTGTGCACTTTCGCTCATGGCTTCGCCATCCTCACTTCTGGTGAGTTTTTCCACAGTCGAACGGACAGAAGCTCCTTGCGAAAAGAGGCATAAAGCGCTCTGACGCCCCCGTTTCAGTTATCCGCCGATATCATCGTGTCGTTTTTGGTTTGGTGGGCAACAAGTCTTGCATGCAGTGCAGCAAACAAAGGGGCACGGTTCGGATGTTTTTGGGCTTGTCGACTTATGCGCAAGGCAACCCATTTCCAATCCTGGAAGGAATACCCGTTTGCATCCTGTGCCATCGCGTACGAGTCACATCAGAACAGACGCTAAAAATGGCCGCTGAGTTATCTGGAACCCGAACCATACGCAGGAATAGGGTGCTCCACTGGCTGGTTTTGGGGAGACGTCGCGCAAAGGAGTGAAATCGTCCCCGAATTGGCCTTACAGACGGCGACTAGTAAAATCTGAGTGCTTTCTGCTCATATTTTAACAATTTACCCCTTGACAACTCTGGGCGGCGTTCCCTATCTTTAGCAATTGGAAGGCGAGAGTGCTAGCACACTGGCGGCGAAACTGCTCAACCTAGGGTTCGCTGCTCCCTTCAAGGCTCCCTGTTCCCTGTTGTATCGTAGCTTTTTTCTCAAAAACCACTCAAAAACCGCGGCCGGGGCTCAACCCTTTCTGCGTGTTAAGGAGAATCAAAGCAATGGCAGCAACTTCTGTAAAAACGACCTTCACTCCCCTCCATGACCGTATCCTCGTCCGCCGCGTCGAAGAGGGCGAAACGGTTCGTGGGGGCATCATCATCCCCGACAGTGCCAAAGAGAAGCCGCAGGAAGGCGAAGTGATTTCCGTCGGCAAAGGCAAATCCAACGACGAAGGCAAGGTCTTCCCTCTCGACGTCAAGGCGGGCGACAAGGTCCTCTTCGGCAAGTACTCCGGCACCGAGATCAAGATCGACGGTGAGGAGTTTCTCATCATGCGCGAGGAAGAAGTCCTCGGCATCGTGAAGAAGTAGGTCAGCTGCCAGCTACTAGCTTTCAGCTTCTAGCTTTTTGCAACGCTGACAAATCCTATTGGCATTTCAAAACACGGGCTTTGGGCTGAGAGCTAGAGGCTAGCAGCTAGAAGCTGAATTCGGAGAATTCAAGATATGGCAAAGCAAATTTTGCACGGTGAAGATTCCCGTCAGGCAATTCTGCGCGGCGTCAACACGCTGGCAGACGCTGTCAAGGCGACGCTCGGACCCAAGGGCCGGAACGTCGTAATTGAGAAGAAATTCGGCTCGCCCACCATCACCAAGGACGGCGTGACCGTAGCCAAGGAGATCGACCTCAAGGACCCGCTGGAAAACGTGGGCGCGCAGCTTGTGCGTGAGGTTGCCTCCAAGACCTCGGACGTCGCCGGCGACGGCACGACCACAGCAACTGTGTTGGCCCAGGCCATCTTCCGCGAAGGCGTCAAGACTGTGGCCGCGGGCGCCAACCCGACAGCTCTCAAGCGCGGCATCGACAAGGCCGTGACGACCATCATCGGCACACGCGACAAGGACGGCAAGTGGACCGAGGGCGGCGCCCTTGGCAAGCTGTCAAAGCCCGTGGACGAGGGTTCCGTGGCCCAGGTGGGCGCGATCTCGGCCAACGGCGACCAGGAGATCGGCGACATCATTGCTCACGCAGTCAAGGTTGTGGGCAAGGACGGCGTCATCACCATTGAAGAGTCCAAGACCATGCACACTGGCCTTGAGACCGTCGACGGCATGCAGTTTGACCGCGGCTATCTCAGCCCCTACTTCGTCACCGACGCGGAGCGTCTCGAAGTTGTTCTCGACGAGCCCTACATCCTGATCTACGAAAAGAAGATCAGCGCCATGAAGGACCTGCTTCCCCTGCTCGAGCAAGTTGCCCGCGGCGGCAAGCCGCTCCTGATTATCGCTGAGGATGTCGAGGGCGAAGCCCTGGCCACCCTCGTTGTAAACAAGCTGCGCGGCACGCTGAACGTGGCAGCCGTCAAGGCTCCCGGCTTCGGCGATCGTCGCAAGGCGATCCTGGGCGACATCGCCGTTCTCACCGGCGGCAAGGCCATCACTGAGGATCTCGGCATCAAGCTCGAGAGCGTCAAGCTCGAGGACCTCGGCAAGGCCAAGCGCATCACCATCGACAAGGACAACACCACCATCGTCGACGGCGCCGGCAAGCCCTCTGAGATCGAAGGCCGCGTCAAGGAGATCCGTTCGCAGATCGAGAAGACCACCTCTGACTACGACAAGGAAAAGCTCCAGGAGCGGCTGGCCAAGCTGGTGGGCGGCGTTGCCATCATCAAGGTCGGTGCAGCCACCGAGACCGAGTTGAAGGAAAAGAAGGCTCGTGTCGAAGATGCGTTGCACGCCACTCGCGCAGCAGTCGAAGAAGGCATCGTCCCCGGCGGCGGCGTGGCCCTGGTCCGTGCCATTCCTGCAGTTGCCGCGCTGATCAAGACGCTCGAAGCCGACGAGAAGATCGGTGCACAGATTGTGCTCCGTTCGCTCGAAGAGCCGCTGCGCCAGATCGTCGCCAACGCAGGCGAAGAGGGCGCGGTGGTTGTGGCCAAGGTTCTTGAGTCAAAGGACCCGCACTTCGGCTACAACGCAGCCACGGGCGTCTTCGAGAACCTGGTGAAGGCCGGCGTCATCGACCCCACCAAGGTGACCCGCACCGCTCTGCAGAACGCGGCTTCGATCGCCGGTCTCCTTCTCACCACCGAAGCTCTGGTGGTCGAGATCCCCGAAGCCAAGGCGGCTCCGGCTGGCGGCGGACACGGCGGCGGCATGGACGGGATGTACTAAGCAAGTCCAGCTTAGGCTGAACAAAAGAGCCGCCCTCGGGCGGCTCTTTTGGGTTTGCATCGCAACTTTCCGCTCTCACATGTGCATCGGCGGAATGCCTTCCAGCAGGAACTCATACCGGGCGCGCACCGCGCTCGGCCCAAACGTGGTGGGCGCGTTCAGGTGAATCAGTTCGTTCTCCGTGCCATACTTCGGCCATTCAGCCAATCCCGGACCATTGGGATCGCCTGTCTTGGCAAAGTTTGTCCAGTAGCTCATCATCTCGTCGCTGAGCTTCCAGTCCTCAGGGCGCCACACCGCGCCGGGCCTCGTCGCCAGCGTGCCGAATACGTACTCGATGTCATCGGAATGGAAGGCAAACGATCCCGGATGGTATTTGCTCGGTGGCGCTGCCAGTTCGAAGTGATACCGATACACCGGTGAATCCCCGGTCTTGCGATGCGCTTCCATCCACTTCCATGTGCCGAAAGCGATGAACGCGTCGCTTCCATAATCAATGGCCGAGCGCAGCGCCTGTTCATCCGTGTCGCCCGGATAGAGCTTGAGAAATTCCGGGGCGCGATCCTTGAATAATTGATCGGCCATCGGCTTCCATTGCGCTGCGGTCATGCCCCGCATCGCAAAAAAGCTTCCCTCGTCTGCGTTCCATCCAGCCAGCAGCGGCACATGAGCCTGCTTGCCCGCAGCATAGGTTTCCGGCACCGGCTCGGTCAGCAGCCGGCCGTCGAGAACCGGTGCAAAGCCGATGGCCCCCTTGCTTTTGGTCGCTTCAAGGATCTTGTCGGTTGGCAAGGCGCTCAGTTCGGCAAGCGATTTGACGCCGAGCGTATCCACCCACGCGCCATCGGTCTTGGCCCGGTCTGCCACCGTTTCGCCGCCCAGATTGATGGCGCTCGGGAACGCCGCACCGCTTTCGCCAATCGCCTTTTGGAACAGCCCCTGCGCCATCGGCGAAGCCATCAGCGTGCTCACTGCAAAGGACCCGGCGCTCTCGCCGAAGATCGTCACGTTATTTGGATCGCCGCCGAAGTTCTTGATGTTGCCCTTCACCCACTGCAGCGCGGCCACCATATCCAACAGGCCGTAGTTCCCTGCCGAACCGTCAGCCTCTTTGGCCAGCTCTTTTGTCACCAGAAATCCGAACACGCCCAGCCGATAGTTGATCGTGACCAGGACCACACCCTTCAAGGGGAGAAAATCACCGTTATGCCGCGGCTCCGAACTGGCCCCGCCCGAATACCCGCCGCCATGAATCCAGAACATCACCGGCAGCTTGCTCTTATCTTTCGCGCCGGCCGGCGTATAGACATTCAGAAAAAGGCAGTCCTCGCTCGGACCCGCATCCTGGAAAATCATGTCGTCAAAAACGTGTCCCTGTGCACAGTGCGCGCCAAACTTCGTCGCATCGCGCTTGCCCTTCCACTTCGCCGGCGCCTGGGGCGCCTTCCAGCGCAGGTCGCCAACCGGCGGCGCTGCGTACGGCAGTCCTAGAAACGCTCTCACCTTGCCGTCGTTGATGGTCTTGCCTGCGACTTTGCCCTGTTCGGTTTTCACCGTCAGCGAATCGGCCCGCGCAACCCCGGATAACCCGAGCAACATTCCCACTCCTGCCAAAGCACACAACACTTGCGTACGAATCTGCATTCGAAATCCTCCGCGGAATACCTTATCAGGACGGCCCGCAACCCGTCGGAGTTGCAGAACTCTCTTTGATCAGATGGTCAGGAGTTCAGCATCTCCGGCGCTAAAAGGTCTGCCATCGTCTCGCGCCGGCGAATCAG
Organism: uncultured Acidobacteriaceae bacterium; assembly: GCA_963800145.1. Taxonomy (GTDB): domain Bacteria; phylum Acidobacteriota; class Terriglobia; order Terriglobales; family Acidobacteriaceae; genus Telmatobacter. Next base: position 213,669 of record CAWCZX010000006.1, read on the forward strand.
ACGCGCCTTCGCGCCCTCCACCAGCACTTCCGCCGGACGCACCCGCGTGTTGTAGTTCGAGCTCTGCGCCATGCCATACGCGCCCGCATCGAGCAGCGCGATCAGGTCCCCAGGCTTCACTGGCTGCAGTTGCCGGTCGCGCGCAAAAAAGTCCCCCGTCTCGCACACCGGCCCCACCACATCCACCGGCCGCGCTTTTCCGCCGCGCCGCCGCACCGGCACAATCTCATGGTGCGCCTGGTAGAGCGCCGGCCGGATCAGGTCGTTCATGGCCGCGTCGGTAATCACAAATGTTTTTGTGCCGTTGCGCTTCACCTGCAGCACCCGCGCCAGCAGCGCCCCGGCCTGCGCCACCAGGAACCGCCCCGGCTCCAGCAGCAGCCGTCCCATCAAAGCCAGCCAGAGCCTGCTCCACTGCCGCCGCGTATTCGCGCACCTTCGCGGCCGCGTCGAAACTGCCACCGTGATAGTCAATGCCCAGGCCGCCGCCCGCATCGATGGATTTCAGCGTAATGCCCGCACTCGCAGTTGCCTTACCAGTTTGTGTTACCCGCTCCATCGCCGCCCCAAACGGCTCTGCCGAGCGAATCTGCGAACCGATGTGCACGCTGATGCCATGCGCCTCAAGCCAGCGGTTCCCGGCAGCGCTCTTGTAAATCCTAAGTGCCTGGCGAATGTCGATGCCGAACTTGTGCTCGCGCAGTCCGGTGGAAATATAAGGATGCGTCTCGGCAAACACATCGGGGTTCACGCGCAACGCAAAGCGCGCCTTTGTCTTCAGCTTCCGAGCGCGCGCGGCCAGCAACTCCAGCTCCGCTTCGCTCTCCACGTTGAACTCAAGAATTCCCGCCGCAAGAGCGCGGTCAATCTCCGCCGCTGTCTTGCCCACGCCTGAGAACACAACCCGTCCCACAGCCTCCGGGGCAGCCGCAATCACCCGCTCCAGTTCGCCGCCGGAAACAATATCGAAACCCGCGCCACGATCCGCCAGCAGCTTCAAAATCGCCAGCGCCGAGTTGGCCTTCACCGCGTAGCAGACCAGGTGATCCCGCCCCGCGAACGCCTGTTGAAACATCTCCAGCCGCTCCACAATCTGGTCAGCGGAATAGACGTAGAGCGGCGTGCCGAACTTCCGCGCCAGCGTTTCAAGCGAAACCTTGCCGCAATGCAAGGCGCTCTTTGGCTGTGGATAAAGAAACGGTCGTGGTGAAGGAATCGAAGTTGTGCTCAAGATAGGCTTTCCAATGGGAGATGTGCTCCTTCGAGCCTATCGCATTTCGCCGCCGGTCTACGCTGCACGCCTTCAGTTGCCGACGAGCCGTAGCCACTCCGCCATCAGCCGAGCCACCTTTTGCGGCTGCTCATACGCGGCAAAGTGTCCGGCATCTGGCAGCAGATGAAATTCGCATCCTCCCGGCGCAGCTTTGTAGGCTTCCATCTCCACCGGCGTCGTGGTTGCATCTTCGCCTCCCGCAATCGCCAGCACAGGGACCTGAATGGTGCTCACCGTGGGAACGGAATCCGGCCGCGTAGCCAGTCCTGCCTGCACGGCGACCAGCGCCTCGGGCGTTACCGTCATCCGAGCCCGCATTTCCGCCACAATCTGCGGACGCCGCGCCCGTGACGTCGAGCCAATCACGCTTTGCGCCATGCCATCGAAGAGAGCGCTCGTCTCACCCGCTCGCGCCAGCGCAATCGTTGGGGCGCGCTTCTCCCGGTTCACTTCGGCGTCGGGCTGCGGCTTCGAGCACACCAATGCCAGTCCCCGCATCCGCCCTGGCGCACGCCTCCACAACTCCATCAGCACATAGCCGCCAATGGAGCACCCGGCAAACACCGCCTCGTCCAGCTCAAGATGATCTATCAGAGCCAGAGCATCGGCCGCAAGTTGCCCCATTGTCAGAACCGGCGCATCGGGAACCTGCGCAAATCCACCCACGGGCAAATCTGTGCCCAGTTCCGAATCTCCGTGTCCTCGCAGGTCGGGGACAATGGCCCATACGCCGCTCAGCTCATCCACCAGCGGCTGCCAATATTCGTGGTCAACCGGCGTAGGATGCAGAAAAACAACCGGCATCCCATCGCCGCTCTCGCGATAATTCAGCCGCGCGCCATTCGACTCAAATGCACCCTTCATAGATTCGGAGGATACGCGCCCGGCGCTCCCAGCGGCTCCTCGGGAATCCCGATCCAGCCCGCAAGATACCCCACGCCCACCAGCCCGCCGGAGCAGAAGAAGCCCAGCACGGTCAGAATGCGCACCACTGTCACGTCCCAGCCGTACGACTGCGCCAGCGCCAGGCAGACTCCCGCAATCTGCCTGCCCACACGCGGGCGAACGAGCGGTCTGCCCGGCATCGGCGCAGTAGCGGCCACCACTGTTCCGCAGCTTGAGCAGAAACGCGCCCCTGCCGGCAATGCCGTTCCACACCGATGACAATACAAGGCCATGACCGCCCCCCTTTTTCCTTGCTAAATATACGAGATTGAGCCGGTTTCAGTTCCCTTTCGCGCACTGCGCCGCGCCCCTAATTGCCTCGATACGGATTATGCAGGTACTTCTTGGCCGTGTCAGCCCGTGATGTACCTGGACCCGCTGTAATCGCGGCCTGGTAGTCGTTCAGCGCCTGCTGGCGTTCGCCGTTCAGGTCCCGGCATTCGCCTGCCCCCAGAAACGACCGGATTTTCAGTTCCGCGCCCACGTTCTTTGTCCGCGCTGCCTGTTCATACGCCTGCGCCGCCTCGCCATAATGCCTCTGACCGCGCAACGCATCGCCCAGTCCGAAATAGGTTAACTCCAATCGCGCCTCCGCAAAGTATCCCGGCTTCGCATTCTCCGCCAAAATCTTCCGATAAGCATCAACCGCAGCCATCCCTTGTCCTGCATCTTTGCGGAGGTTGGCTTCCTCCAGGCTGAAAAGATAATCGCGCGGGTACTGCTTCATCAGAGTTTGCACCACCTGAATCGCCTCGTTGTAGCGGCCCTCACGGCGCAGGAAAAGAGCGGTTACGGTGCGGGCTTCCACGCTCGTTGTCACTCCGCGGACGCCGTCATCATGCAGCATCTCTAACCCTTTGCTCTTCGATCCGGTAATACCGGCAACCCCGATCAATAGCTTGAACGGCCATGGCAACGCACCCACTGTGTACTCATAGACCCCCACCACCAGCTTGGCATCGATATAATCCGGATCCAGTTGCAAAACGTGCGACTCGTCGTCCCTTGCCTTTGACGCCTGCCGGAACGCGCCGCCAAATCCTCTTTCGACCATGGCCAGGTATGTACATCTCAGGCTGCGCGACCAACCTCGCGCATACAGCGCGTCCACATCCCTGGAATTCTTGGCCAGCCGCACGTCTGCCTCGTTAATGGCTTCGTCGGAGAGCCCCAGAATCCTGTCCCGGATCTTCGGATCTTCCTGCGTCGCATGACGCCCCGTCAGGAACCCATCATTCGCGTAAAACGTCGTATCCAGCAGATCGAGACGATAGAGTTCCTGAAACAGTTCCGCATTCAACAGAAGCGCCGTGGCCTGCGGGTCTCCCGGATGCGCCGCATGGAACCGCTCAAATCGCTGGACGGCGCCTGGGTAATCCAGGTTGTAGAAGTGTGCGTAAGCCTCCTGCACCAGCGGATCGCGATTCAGGGGGTTGGTATGCACCTCTGAGCCCCAACCCGCAACCGTCGCCCCCAGCAGAATCGCCGCACATCCGCAAAGCCGTACCAGGAATCTCCCCGTTTTCAACCGCTGTCTCCTTGTCCTTATGCCTATCTTTGCAGGTTTCTCCTCGCACTGTTTCAGGCTGGGGTATCATCCAAAGGCGCCGAACCAAAACTGGCAGAGGCTTGAGCACAAAAAATCCACAAATGCGTTAGCATTCAGGTATGCCCAATCTGGAGCGGCTGAATCCCTCCCTCGCCCCTTCACGCCCCACCGTTTTAGACCCCCTGGAGCCGGCTCGCCAACGACTGATTGTTGCGCTGGACGTGCCCACTGCGAACGCGGCCACTGAGCTTGTTAACCGCCTTGAGAATACCTGCCAATGGTTCAAGGTCGGGCTCGAACTCTTCATCGCCGCAGGTCCCGGCGTCCTTGAGCCTTTGCTGGCGCGTGGATACTCCGTTTTCCTCGACCTCAAACTTCATGACATCCCCAACACGGTTGCAGGCGCGGTGCGCTCGGCCGCCTCTCTCGGTGCGCGCATGGTCACTCTGCACGCGTCCGGAGGCCCCGCCATGCTGGCGGCCGCTCGCGCTGCCCTCGATGGCGTTGCCAACCCGCCTGAGCTGCTGGCCGTCACCGTCCTCACCAGCATGGACACGGCACAGGTCAGCGCAGTCGGTCTCGATCGTTCGCCCGCAGAGCAAGTCGAACTGCTCGCCCGCATGGGCCTCGACGCTGGAATTCGCGGCTTCGTCTGCTCGCCCCAGGAAGTCGCGACCCTGCGCACTCTCACCGGTCCTCAAGGCGTGTTGGTCATTCCCGGAATTCGCCCTGCTGGAGCCGGTGTCGGCGATCAGAAGCGCGTCGCCACGCCAGCCTCGGCGCTACGGGATGGGGCCAGCTACCTCGTCGTCGGCCGCCCCATCACCGCTGCGCCCAATCCCGCGGAAGCTGCCGAAGCCATCCTGAAAGAGATGGCCGGGGCGCTCGTTCCCTGACCCTGAACGCAGCAAAGCCCGGCAACCTGCCGGGCCTCACCACAATCTGAAACTCAACTAAAGCTTAAAGTTTCTCGTAGAAATCACACGCAGAGCAGGAGATATACACTCCGCCCGGGATGCCTCGTTCGCGGTCCTTCACGCGCTTCACGATGCGAGTCGGTTTGCTGCACTTGGGACAGTCGGTCGACTTGGTCGTGTCCATTACCTTCTTGCGATCACCTGTTTTGGCAATTTTGGCCATCGGTTCTTTTGTTTCTCCTTCTCGGGGGTGTCTCTGCACTCACGCACGAAAATTCCACGCGCGGCTTCAACGGCGCGGTCTTCCACTCACCTCACACTGCAACTGGATGGCACGGAGGCAGCAGGACTCGCTTCTCCGAGTTTACATGAATCCTGCGGTCGGACGCCGCACCGGATCGGAAGGAGTCGGGCTGCCCTATTGCGGCTGATTGCCATCCGTCGCCGGCTTAGGCGCTGGTGGCTGCTGCGATGAATCCGGTTGCGCACTCCCCGACGGCTTCGAATCCGCCGTTGTCTGCCCCGCCGGTTTCGCGGGAGCCTGGCCATCCGACGCCGCACCCGAATCGTCATCCGTCTTCTGCTTCGGGAACTGCACCGGCTTCATTACCCCAACTCGCGCATTGGATGAGCTATTATCCGCCGGCAACGTTTCGCCCGGCGCGCGCAAGCTGGGCGGCGCGTGCCGGTGCCTGGGTGTCCGGATTGCGCTGAACATCGCCCATCTGAATGGTATGCGTGCTGGCGGGTGGGGCCAACGGAGTGCCGTCGGTCCGCATCAACCCAGCCACTTCGTCCTGGGTAAAAGTCTCCAGCGGCTTGCCCACCGCGGCCACTTCCACTCCAATCACGCGATTGCCGTTGATTCTCACAAAGTCCACATCTTCGGGCGGCTTGCCGTAGACCCATATCTCGACGGGCATTTGCCCTTCCATCTCGCGGATCTTGGTATCCGGGTGTCCTTTGGCGAAGAGCACCATGTCCGTGCTCATACCGACCATCACGTGGTGATCCAGAATCGCCTGCTTCAGCTTCGGCGGCAGCGTGTCAACGAACGCCTGGATCGGCGTCTTCACCTCAAATGAGATCAAGGGCGCCAGCAGTGCCTCTACGTCTTTCCCGGTCATATTGGGAACTTCATGCTGGAACGTGAGCGTCAGCCTGGCTCCTGTCGGGCCCCCCTGACCGTCATCCTGCACGACAGGGTTCGTCATATTGGGATCCATGCCGATTTGGACATGGCGCAGAAAGCGATGCTTCGCATCCGGTCCGCCGTTGATCTCGAAGATGATCCTCGATTTCTCAAACTTCACATCCGACACCACCAGGCGATCCCCCGGCTTGGCGCTCAGCCCGTTGGTCGTCACCATATTCAGGTAAGGTTCTCCAGCCGGTTCCATCTCGCCGTTCGCCACCAATGTCAGACCCTTATGTCCGCGAGGAATCGGACGCATCGCAAATCCCTGGTCCGCCTCTAGAAAACGGATCAGGTCCAGGCGAGTCTTGGTATCCAATGGGGTTTGTTGAAGCGGAACGTGCGTGGGGGTGATCTGCTGATAGCGCCGGTCCACCGTTCCCGAGGACCCGGTCGTCGCATTGCCGTGCGTGTCAATCGTGATGACCTGTGCCGAAGCGCAAGCCCCCGACAACAGCACCGCCAGCGAGCCGAGCGCCGCCAGTCGACCTGGACGGGTTAAGAACCGAGCGCTTCGACGGGCCTCTTGGCTTTGGCTCTGGACTGGAAACGACCTTTTCATGGGAACCTCCCATGGCAGCTTCATGCGATGAGCAAACAATAGTTCCGTTCAAGCAGAAAGGTCAACTCTCGATTCAAGCGGCGCTGGCTCGATGCGGCCACACCCGCTTGTGATCTCAATGAGAATCCGCCGGAAAATCCGGCGCACCCCCGTCTTCCGCCTTGGATGCAGGCGGTGCGCTTACGGGTAGTATCTGCACAAGCGAAGGAATTGACGCCTCGGTGGAACCCATGGCCGACTCGTGCTGGCGCTTCGCCGCCGCGTCCAGATCGACCGGAATTCCACCCGCAACAATCACAGGCGCATTGTAGCGAAAGTCTAGATCGCGAGTGACACGGTAGACCACTGGCATTATGGCCAGCAGAACAAAGAACGAAACCCAGCTCCCATCGAGGCCATAGCCGCCGCCCGTGATCCAGAATGGCCCCATCGGATTGCCCTCGACCACCGACGAATGGCTGCTGACTCCGCTCACCGTGAGACCGAAAATCAATGCCCGGCTGGCCTTCCATCCAAAGTTCAGACCCCAGCTCAGCCAAAGCGCCCGAGTCCGCAGATAGGCCATCGAGAGCACCAGCGCGAACACTGCTGAAACTGCAATACTCGCGCGATTCGAGCCGGGTTGCAATGCCTGCACAATGGCATAAAAAACCGCAAAGCCCAGCGACGCCCCTGCCGGCCCTACCGCTTCTGCAAAGCGCTGAAATCCGTAGCCGCGAAAGGCCACTTCTTCCACCAGCGCGGCCACTGCGAAAAATACCGCGTCGGTCAGCAGCCAGCCCCATGCCGACGGCTGCAAAACCAGCACAATGGCGATGCCTCCGGCCACCATCAGGGGCAGCACGCAAACCACAGCGGCGGCCCACCCAATCGCGAGGCCTGTTCCAGCTTCGTGCGTCCAGCCGGACCTGCGCGGCAATCCCTGCTCGCTGATCGGATGTTTCTGGCGATCGAGCACCAATCCAAAAGCCGCATAGCCCAGCACCAGCAGAAACAGCAGGATTCCCTGTTCAGCCAGCGGCATCCACGCATCGCTTGCCAGTCCTGCCGCGCTGCGATGCGCCACCGAGCGGGCCATGAAGTAATAGATAACCGCCGCGACAAACTCAAGGTACGCGCGCAACCGTCCGCCCACAAAGCGAGGCGTACTCATCGGCCGCCCCCGGCAGCGCTACTGGGCGCTCGCCCGCACGGGCCCTTTGTCGCCGGATGAACGTCGCAGGTACCGCCGACCAGATGCAGAAGCCAATGCGCCAACAGAGCTAGCCTTCCGTATAAAACTGCGCTATTTTGCGGAACTTCTCCTGGCGGGCGGCAACCAGGGCATCGATTGAAACGCTCTTCAATTCGGCCAGATGCCTCTGCAGCGCGGTGCCCAGCAGGCCTGCGCCCGTCTCGTGGTCCATATGCACACCGCCCGGCGGTTCTGAAATGATCTCGTCCACGCAACCCAGCGATGAAACCTCCGGCGCAGAGATACGCATCGCTTCGGCGGCCAGTTGCTTCTGCGCTGCATCGCGCCACATGATCGCCGCGCACGATTCCGGTGTGATCACAAAATAGAGCGCGTTCTCCAGGATCAGCACCCGGTCGCTCACCGCCAGAGCCAGTGCCCCGCCCGATCCGCCCTCGCCGCTGATCACTGAAATCGTCGGCACGCGCAGCCGCGCCATCTCGCGAATGTTCCGCGCAATCGCCTCCGCCTGCCCGCGCTCTTCCGCGCCCAGACCGGGATAGGCTCCCGGCAAATCAATCAGGCTGATCACCGGCCGCCCAAACTTCTCCGCGATTTTCATGCAGCGCAGCGCCTTGCGGTAGCCCTCAGGATGGGGCATGCCAAAGTTGCGCCGTACGCGCTCCTTGGTGCTCCCGCCCTTGCGGTTGCCAATCACCAGCACCTCGTTGTCGCCCAGCCGCGCCATGCCGCACGCCACGGCTTCATCGTCGCCGAAGGCACGATCGCCGTGAATCTCGCTGAAGTCGGTGAAGATTCGTTCGATAAAGTCCATAGGGTACGGCCGCTGGGGATGGCGCGCCCTCTCGATTCTGCTCCACGCAGGCGATACCGCCTGCACCTCCGGGGAACTCCCTGTCACATGTTCGCTCATCGGTACCTGGGGCCGCATCGGCCTGGGCAGCAATCATCCAGACCCCGTTTGCGGCTCAAAGCTGATTCTACGGGTCACAGCCGGTTGGGACAAATCCAACTCGCCCCTGCATGCCATTTCCAGCAAATACGCCGTCCGTCACTCACCCATTTCCACAAATCAGCAGTCACCTCGCCCCCCTACCGAGAGGTTGTCATCTTGAATGCAGCGAAGCGGAGTCGAAAGACCTGCGGTTGTATTTGCTCTCCGCATCAATGCCTTCACAGTTCGGGGCAGCCTCCGCACAGAACACATGAAATCCGGATAGTATAGTTTCCCTAAACCTGCATTGACCCGCGTCACTACGCACCGCTGAAGGAAGAAATGTCCACATCGCGAAGAGACTTTGTCGCCCTCGGTTCTCTGGGGTTGCTCGCCACTGCCATTCCCGGCTCCGCACTGCAAGCACCGGACTCCCAGAGCCAGACCCTACCCCCCGGCGCTCCGCCTGCCTTCGGAACTTCCCAGCCAGTCGGCCCCGCAGTCTCTGCAGCCACCTTCGCCGAAGCCGAAAAGCTGGTTCAAATCGAGATGACCCCCGCCGATCTCGCCCAGGCCGCCGGCAACTGGCGCATGCAGATGGCGCCTGTTTACGAACGCCGCGTCGGCCCGCGCAAGCTCGCGCTCGAGCCCGACCTCGCCCCCGCCACTCTGTGGGATCCGTCTCTTCCCGGCATTGTCACCGGCAAGCCCGCTGCCGACACATTCATGCGCAGCGCCGATCCCCATGCCCCGCTTCCTGCCGCTGAAGAAGACATCGCCTTCGCATCCGTCGCCCAGCTTTCCCGCTGGATCGAGAGCCGCCAACTTACCTCCACGCGCCTGACTGAGATCTACATTCGCCGCATCGAGCGCCTCGATCCCCAAGCTCCACTGTGTCATCACCCTCACCCGCGAACACGCTCTCGCCCAGGCCCGTCAGGCCGACGCCGAAATCGCTGCCGGCCACTACCGCGGACCGCTTCACGGCATTCCATGGGGCGCGAAAGACCTCCTCGATACCGCGGGCATTCCCACCACCTACGGCGCAGAGCCCTATAGGGGCCGCGTTCCTACAAAAAATAGCGCCGTCGTCGAGCGTCTCAACGCCGCCGGAGCTGTACTCATCGCCAAGCTCAGCATGGGCGCACTCGCGCTCAACGACATCTGGTTTGGTGGCCAGACCATGAACCCCTGGCTCCTTGAAGAAGGATCATCCGGCTCCAGCGCCGGCCCCGGCTCCGCCACTGCTGCGGGTCTCGTCGCCTTCGCCATCGGCAGCGAAACCCAGGGCAGCATCGTCAGCCCCTCCATGCGCTGCGGCGTCACCGGCCTCCGCCCTACCTTCGGACGCGTCCCCCGTACCGGGGCAATGACCCTCTGCTGGTCCCTCGACAAACTCGGCCCCATGGCGCGCAGTGTCGAAGACACCATGCTCGTCCTCAACGCCATCTCCGGGCCCGATCCGGGCGACCTCGCAAGCGTTCCCAGCAAACTCGCCTTCAACGCCGGCAAAAACGTCGCCGGTCTGCGCGTCGGCTATTTTCCTGCCTGGATGAAAGAGCCACCTGCGACCGCCGTCGACCGCGCCGCCCTCGCAACGATTTCAAAGCTCGGCATGAAGCCTGTCGAAGTTTCGCTACCCGACTGGCCTTACGATTCACTCAACGTCATTCTCTTCGCCGAGGCTGCTGCGGCCTTTGAAGAACTGACCCTCAGCCATCGCGTCGACGAATTGAAGGCCCAGGTCCCCGACGCGTGGCCCAACGTCTTCCGCCAGTCGCGCTTTCTCTCCGCCGTGGACTTCGTGCAGACCGACCGCCTTCGCCGCAAGGTCGCCCAGGAGATGGCGCGCGTCATGTCCAGCGTCGATCTCCTTCTCGTGCCCTCTCTGCGCGATGAAAATCTGGTGATTACCAACTTCACCGGCCATCCATCGCTCACGCTGCGCGCCGGCTTCGTTGAAGTCTCTGAAGCCCGCAGCGACTGGGCCCCTGACCCGCAGCATCCGCTACCAAAATTCAATCCGCCGCGCCGGGTCCCCCACGGCATCACCCTCGTGGGCCGCCTTTTCGACGAAGGGACTCTCATCGAAGCCGGAATGGCCATGGAAAAAGCCTTCGCGGTCGCCGATCAACGCCCACCGAACTTCTAAACCAGCCGCCCCGAGCCAGTCCCGAGCCGGTCAAAGGGCTCCACCGGCTACCAGGTGCCCAACGCTAGCCTCGCCCTGATTCTGGGTGCCCCATCCAAGCTCTGCTTGGGTGGGAAACCACAAACCTAATCCAGCCCGCCGTCTGCCCCGCGCCTGTGTCCCGCGCAGGCTCTTGGCGCCCCGGCTGTACGAGTCAGAACGCGACGCCTCTTCTGTCCGCTACGGGACAGACGACCGTTTCCAGTGTGGAGCACTCTTGTTCTGGGGCCCGTACGGGCGACCTTTCTGAGGTCCGTGCGATGAACAACTACTCGTCCCGCGATTTGCTCATTTCGCTTCGCAACATCCTTGCCAAGTTGGAGACAATTCCCGACCACGACAGGCCGGGACTGCCCGGGCTGAAACGCATTCTCCATGCGCGGATCGCCGAGCTTGAAAACTCTGTATCCGCTGAATTTGGACGACTGGCCCGCGCCCCCATCCGACGCAGAAGAAACCCGTAGGAGGGTCATCATCAAATTCGAACGCACAGCGCCGGGAGCCCCATCCTCGCCGCTGAAAACCCCTGTTGCCCCCGGCGACTGAATAGCTCTCGGGAGATGAGGGCGGCTCGATACTCTTGGCACAATAATTCAGGTGACGCGTGTCACGGTACCAAAGTAAGGATCGGAGCTATGATTACTTATGAGGCCAGAATTGGTCATCTCGCTCGATGGCAATATGTTTCCCGTTTCGGGATTCTGCTCTCTTTGCCACGAATCGACGCCGCCCAATGGCCCTGCGGCTTCGGATTCGCACGATCAGATCATCCACCTCTCGGAACAGTTCAAACTCCACCTGGAGAAGAAACATCCAACGGCTTCCCCTGCTGTGGCGCGAACGCCTCTCGGGAACGAGAGGCATTCGCGTTTCAGGGTTTGCTGAAGGCTTCTTGCATATAGTTACCTCCATCCCGCGCACAATATTCATAGGCGAATTTCTCATGAGCGAAACCGCCGGGTGCCCCATCCTGGCCGCGCTTTTTTGCGGCCAGGGTGGGAAACCACAAACCTGATTCAGCAGCGGTGTTCGGGCCCGTGAACTTCCGAAGCAACATCGTCTGGAAGAGGACCAGTAGCCACAGCAATGCTTCCAGGAACTATGGCGCGGTTAACGATGATCTCCTCTTCTACGTGAAATCAAGTTCCGGGTACACATACAACATTCAATACGTGCCTTACTCCGAGGACTACGTTAAGGAGAACTACTATCGCGTCGACGAGAAGGGGCGGCTGTACAGAACCGACAACCTCCGGAATCCGAAGTGATCGCCCTAATCTCAAATACGAGTACAAAGGTTACAAGCCGCACTCAAACGGCTGGGCAATTTCCAAAGAGAGAATGGAAAAACTCGATAGCGAGGGAAGGCTATATTTTCCAAAGTCAAAAGACGGCCGCATACTTCTGAAGCGGTATCTCGACGAAATGCCAGGGATGCAAGTCACAAACATCTGGGACGACATACCCGTTATCCATGCAATGGCCCTTGAGCGTCTAGGTTACCCAACGCAAAAACCCGAAGCCCTCCTCGAACGCATCATCAAAGCTAGTTCCAACGAAGGCGACGTTATCCTCGATCCCTTCTGCGGGTGCGGCACCACCATCCAAGTTGCACAGCGTCTCAATCGACGCTGGATCGGCATCGATATCACTCACCTAGCCATCGGGTTGATCAAGACTCGCCTCACCGACGCTTTCGGCCCTGAAATCAAATCCACCTACGACGTAATCGGCGAGCCTACCGACTATGAAGGAGCCGCGTCTCTCGCCGAGGAAGACAAATACCAGTTCCAATGGTGGGCGCTGGGTCAGGTCGGCGCACGTCCCGCCGATCAGAAGAAAGGCGCCGACCGCGGCATCGATGGACGTCTCTACTTCCACGACGACGAATCCGGCAAGTCGAAGCAGATTATTTTCTCAGTTAAAGCGGGCGGAGTCTCCGTTCCCCAGGTCCGCGACCTCGTTGGAGTGCTCGACCGCGAGAAAGCGGAGATGGGCGTCTTCATCTGCTTTGAAGAACCGACCAAGCCCATCGCCGTTACAAATGCAGCGAGGCTGGGCGATCTTCGCCTGATCTTCGCTCTTCGCGTATAATCCCATCATGGACTTTCAGCTCGTCACCAGCTACAAGCCGCGCGGCGACCAGCCCCGCGCCATCGACGAACTGGTACAGGGCCTCGGCGCCGGCGAAAAGCACCAGGTCCTGCTCGGCGTCACCGGTTCGGGCAAGACCTTCACCATGGCCAAGGTGATCGAGCAGTCCAACCGCCCCGCGCTGATCCTCGCCCACAACAAGACCCTCGCCGCGCAGCTCTATCACGAGTTCAAGCAGTTCTTTCCCGGCAACGCCGTCGAATACTTCGTCAGTTATTACGACTACTACCAGCCCGAGGCCTACATTCCCGCCGGCGACCTCTATATAGAGAAGGAAGCGACCATCAACGAGGAGCTCGACAAGCTCCGCCTCTCCGCCACGCGCTCTCTCTTCGAGCGCCGCGACGCCATCATTGTCAGCTCCGTCAGCTGCATCTACGGCCTGGGCTCGCCGGAAGCCTACTACGGCATGTTGCTGCTGCTTGAAAAAGGCCAGAAGATCAGCCGCCAGGACATCACGCGCCGCCTCGTCGAAATCCTCTACGAGCGCAACGACAGCGACTTCCGCCGCGGGACTTTTCGCGTAAGAGGAGACGTGATCGAAGTCTTCCCCACCTACGACGAAGCAGCCTATCGCATCGAGCTCTTCGGCGATGAGATCGAGACACTTTCACAAATTGATCCGCTCTTCGGCACCGTCAAGCAGAAGTATTCGCGCCTGCCCATCTATCCCAAGAGCCATTACGTGGTCCAGCCCGAGCGCCGCGCCGAGGCCATCGACTCCATCGTCACCGAGCTCAACTCATGGGTCGCCGAACTCGAGTCCCAGGGCCGCATGGTCGAGGCCCAGCGCGTCCATCAGCGCACCCGCTTCGACCTGGAGATGATCAAGTCCATGGGCTACTGCCACGGCATTGAGAACTACTCGCGCCACTTCTCCGGCCGACTTCCCGGCGAGCCGCCGCCGACCCTGCTCGACTACTTCCCCCGCGACTTCCTCCTCTTCGTCGATGAGAGCCACGCAACCATCCCGCAGGTCCACGGCATGTGGTTCGGCGACCGCAGCCGCAAGCAGAATCTCGTCGACTATGGATTCCGCCTGCCCTCGGCAATGGACAACCGCCCCCTCAAGTTTGAGGAGTTCGAGAACCGCATCCACCAGACCATTTACGTCTCCGCCACACCCGGCCCCTACGAGCTCACCCGCTCCGCCGGCGTAGTGGTTGAACAAGTCATTCGGCCCACCGGATTAGTTGATCCTGAAGTTGAGATTCGTCCCGTAAAGGGCCAGATCGACGACCTGTTAGCCGAGATTCGTGACCGCGCCAAGCGCAACGAGCGCGTGCTCGTCACGACGCTGACCAAGCGCATGGCAGAGGATCTCGCCGGCTACTACACCGAGGTCGGCGTCCGCTGCCGCTACATGCACTCCGAGATCGAAACCCTGGAACGAGTGAAGCTGCTCGCCGGCTTGCGGCGGGGCGAATACGATGCCCTCATCGGCATCAACCTTCTCCGCGAAGGCCTCGACCTCCCGGAAGTCTCCCTCGTCGCCATCCTCGACGCCGACAAGGAAGGCTTTCTCCGCTCTACCGGCTCCCTCATCCAGACCATGGGCCGCGCCGCCCGTCACCTTGAAGGCCGCGCCATTCTGTATGCAGATCGCATGACCGACTCCATGCGCAATGCCATCGGCGAGACCGACCGCCGCCGCGTCATTCAGCGTACTTACAATGAGGAGAACGATATTACGCCGCAGTCAATTATCAGCAACGTTGACATGGGATTAGCGCAGATTCTTAAAGCAGAATATGGCGAAATCGCCGAAGAGGCGGCGGAAAGCCTGCCGGACTTCGCCTCTCAGGCCGAGGTGGATACCTATATCGCCAAGCTCGAGGTCGAGATGCGCGAAGCTGCACGCAAGTTCGAGTTCGAAAAGGCTGCCCGGATTCGCGACAGCATTAAGGAACTGCGCGAAAAGGAATTCCTCTTCGGATAAGGTAATCCGCATTGCCAGGATCTTCCCGATGCGAATCAGGCAACCCTAAGTCGATTTAGTTCATCGAATGCACGCAGCTAGCCAAAAGAGAAACGCGGGCCGGCGGGGCCTTGGGCCAGATTGCAGGGGAACATGGCGACAATCCTCGTTGTGGAGAACGACCCCTTGCAGGCGTTCGCACGCGTGTCTTCCCTTCAGAAGCGGTTCCAGAATGTGCAGCGCGTCGCCGATGCGGCCGAAGCGCTTTGTCTGATCGAACAACCCAATTTTGCCGTCGACCTTGGTTTGGTCATCTGCTGTCTGCACATGCCCGGTGTAGGCGGACCAGCTTTCGTAGCGGAGTTGCACGACCGGCTGCCTGCAGTGCCGGTGCTGGTGCTGGGCAGTCTCAGCGAACCCTCCGCCGACTACGCGACCCGGAATGTGCGCTTTCTTTCCGGCCCCAGCACTTCGGAACAAGTGCTCTCGGCTGCCAGCCAGATGCTCGGCCAATCCCACCACAAAACCTCCCTGACATCTGCCTGACCGCCCATCTCGTGCCGAGTCGCAAGTTTCGTCCGATCCAACTCTCCATCCGTAGTGTGAGGTAAATCACATTTCAAAGTCCTATCATGGTTGACAATGACCTCGTCGGCACCCCTTAACCCAGCCGGCCTGCATGCGAGAATCATGTTGGAGATCTGATGGCAGCCTTTGGAAGTTTTGCCTTACTCATTGCGTTGGCGTTGGCCGCCTACAACCTGTTCGCCGGAGTTGTAGCGTTGCGGCTCATTGCCACCGGCCAACCAGCGGCCATCTCGCCTGAGCGCTTGGCGGATACGGCGCGCCGGGCCGGAATTGCCGGCTTTATCGCCGTCACCGCGGCCGCGTTTGCGTTGGTTTACGCCGTCTTTACCAACGATTTCTCAATCACCTACATCCTTGAGCATTCGAATCGCGCCTTGCCCGGTGCCTACAAGTTCTCAGCCTTGTGGAGCGGCCAGGAAGGCTCATTGCTCCTCTGGGCATGGCTGCTGGGAATGTACGGTTTTGTCCTGCGCCTCACCCACAAGCATGACGTGAAGCTCTATGCCTATGCGGGCACCATTCTCGCGGGGATACAGGTCTTCTTTCTCACAGTCGTCAACTTTGCGGCTCCGCCCTTCGCCTTGTTGAAAGGCGCGATCCCCGACGACGGCAACGGCCTCAATCCCCTTCTCCAATATCCCGAGATGGTGATTCACCCTCCGATGCTTTACCTCGGCTACGTGGGCTTCTCGGTTCCCTTCGCTTTCGCGCTCGGCGCTCTCATGATGCGCTACCCCGGTGAAAAGTGGATCAAGATCACGCGCGGCTGGACCATGGTCACCTGGCTTTTCCTCACCTGCGGCATCTTCCTCGGCATGCACTGGGCCTATGCCGTGCTCGGCTGGGGCGGCTACTGGGGATGGGACCCGGTCGAAAACGCAAGCTTCATGCCCTGGCTTACCGGCACTGCTTTTCTCCACTCCGTCATGATGCAGGAGAAGAAAGGCATGATGAAAAGCTGGAACGTCTGGCTCATCTTCTCCACATTCCTGCTCACCCTTCTCGGCACGCTGCTCACCCGCGCAGGACTCGTCAGTTCGGTGCACGCATTCGCCCAATCCTCCATCGGCACCTGGTTCTCAGTTTTCATGGGATTCGTGCTTGCGGTCTGCATCTTCACTTACATCCTGCAACGCAATCACCTCAAGGGCGAACATCACCTCGAATCTCTCGTTAGCCGCGAGTCCAGCTTCCTTTTCAATAATCTGGTTCTGCTCGCAGCCTGCTTCGTCATCCTCTGGGGAACGCTGTTCCCCATCCTGAGCGAATATGTCCAGGGCACCAAGGTGACTGTGGGCCCGCCGTTCTATAACCGTGTCGCCATTCCCATCGGCCTGTTTCTGCTTTTCCTCACCGGAGTCGGTCCGCTGCTGCCATGGCGTGCCACTTCGCTCCGCTCCATTCGCCGCAACTTCATCGTGCCGTCCATTGCTCTTTGGGGCACCGTGATTGTCTGTCTCGCCGTCGGCGTGCGCCCCTGGAAGGACGGAGCCTTCAATAACGGCAACTTCTATGCGCTGGTGGCCTTCGCCATCGCCGCCGGAGTGCTCGCCGCCATCCTCTCTGAGTTTTTCCGCGGCGCCGGCGTCATCGCCCGGCAGACTCATCGCAATCTCTTTGCCGCAATGTATCTTTTGATTCGCCGCAACACCCGCCGCTATGGCGGATACATGATCCATATCGGCGTCGTCATCGTCGTCATCGGCCTCGCCGGCGCGGCCTTCAACCGCAGCGAAGAAAAAGAACTGGCCCTGAACGACAGCCTGCAGATCGGCCCGTATACCCTGCTGCAAGTCGGGGCCACGCAGGATTCAAACCTCAACTACAACTCCGAATACGCGCTGCTCGATGTCTACAGGAATGGAAAGAAAGAGTTCCAGATGACACCCGAAAAGCGCGTCTACCTGGCCAGTGATCAGCCGCAGACCATGGTGGCCATTCACTCTGTTCCCAGTTGGGACTTGTACGTTGTGTATGAAGGCACGAATCCCGATACCGGCGTTCCCATCATCAAGGCTTTCCTCAATCCACTCGTCAGTTGGATCTGGGCCGGCGTCGTCTTCATCGTCTTCGGCACCTTCGTAGCCCTCGTGCCCAGCCTCACTCCAGCCACCGCTTCCCTCCGCGTGCCCGCCGCGCGAACAGCGACACCTGAGCCGGCCCTAAAGGGAGGCGACTGATGAAATCAAAGAGTCTCCACCTCAGAGCGCTTGAATCGACGAGAAAATGGGTGCCCCGGGTCCCGATTTTGGGACCTGGGAAAGCAACAAGCCCACGAGTGATCTTCTTGCTGAAATCCGCGCAAGCACTCTTGCTCGCTGTAGCCGTCTGCTTTTCAGTCGGCGCCAGCGACAATGGTTCACGCGTCAACGATCTGAATCACCGCCTGATGTGCCAGTGCGGATGCGCGCAAGTTCTCGGCGAATGCGACCACGCGGGTTGCCCTTCGCGCGGAACAGAGCTCGCCGAATTGACTGCAGCCATTCAAACCGGCGCAACCGACGATCAGATTCTCTCCAGCTTTGCGGCTAAATATGGAGCCACGGTGCGCGCCGCTCCCACTACACAGGGCTTCGACCTGGTCGCGTGGGTCGCGCCCTTCGCCGTCTTCGCCGCCGCGCTCCTGGGAACCATCCTGCTGGTGCGTCAGTGGTCCATCGGCAAAACACAGACCACCGCGCTTGCTGCAGACCCCGAGATGGATGCACTGCGCGCGAAAGTCCGCCGCGAAACCGGTGCGGACTCCGACGGAGGTTTTTGACCTATGACTGAGATGCAGGGATTTATCGCCGGCATCATGCTCGCCTTGGCGCTCGGCGTTTACACCTTCTGGCCTGAAAATGTCTTCGCCAGCCAGCGCCAGAAAACCCGACTCGACTACCTCATGGAGCGCAAAGAGCAGCTCTACGAAAACCTGCGCGACCTGAACTTCGAGTTTCGCGCCGGCAAGTATCCTGAAGAAGACTTTGTTGCGCAGCGCTCGCAACTTGAAAACGAAACTGCACTGTTGCTCGCTGAAATCGAGCACCTACAGCATGCGTGACTCCTATAAATGCTGTCATCCTGAGCGAGCGTAGCGAGTCGAAGGACCTGCGGTTGTTTTTCGCTTTGCAACTCACACATTCACATGCAACACCCACAGGAATTCGCCAAAATCATGAGATCGATCAAGTTCGTTTTGAACTCCGCGGCGCTTATCTTTTTTCTAGCGACCGCACTGGCGCAAGCCGCTACCCTCACCGGCACGGTCACCGATAAAACCACCGGCAAGCCCGCCGCGGGCGATCCCGTCGTGCTCGTCGACGTGCAGGCCGGCATGAGCGAAGTGGCGCACGCCACCACCAATGGCGCGGGCCATTATTCCTTGAGCGCGCCCGGCAGCGGTCCTTACCTGATCCGCGTCACCCATCAAGGCGCCGGCTACTTTATTGCCGCGCCCCAGGGCGGCGCCCCTGGCGATATCCCCGTGTATGACGTTGCTGCCAAGGTTGAAGGCGTCTTCGTCGAGGCAGATGTCTTCGAAATCGAAAGCGACAATGGCCAGCTCCGTGTCACCGAGCGCTTCTTCGTCCATAACACCAGCATGCCGCCCCGCACCGAGTGGAGTCCGCGCACCTTTGAGATCGCGCTTCCCCCCGAAGCGACCGTCGCCGGTGTCGCCGCGCAGCGTCCCACCGGTCTGCCCACCAGCGTCAAGCTCGATCCCACAGGCGAAAAGGGCCACTACGCTTTCAACTTCCCCATTCAGCCCGACGAGGGCGACAAGAACACGCTCTTTCAGGTCGAGTACACGCTCCCTTACAGCGACGGCAAATTCACCTTCCGTCCGCAAGTGATGTTGCCCACCCAGAGCATCGGGGTCCTGCTGCCCAAGAGCATGACCTTCGCCGCCGGCACTGGATCGGCCTTCCAGTCCGTGCCCGAAGACCCCAATGTCCAGACCTATGTCGCCAAGAACGCTGTCCCCGGCAAGCCCGTCGAGTTCACCATCTCCGGCACCGGCTCGATGCCCCGCGAGCAACAAGCCGACAACGGCGCCCAGGCGGCAACCGCTGCCCCCGGCAATCAGCCGGGCGGCGGCATCGGCGTTCCCATCAACACCCCCGACCCGCTCAGCAAATACAAGTGGTGGATCCTCGGCGCCCTGGCGCTGCTGATGGCGACCGCAGCCGCCTTCCTGCTGCGTAAGCCCGTGCCCGCAGTGGCAGGTGGTCCCGCGGTCTATGAACCCGGCACACCGGCCGCGCCGGTCTATGCATCCCCATCAACTCCCGCGGCCAAAAACACAGCACTCCTCAATGCACTGAAAGAAGAGCTCTTCGCTTTGGAAAGCGAAAAGCTTTCCGGCACCCTCTCGCCGGCGGAGTACTCCGAATCCAAAACCGCCCTTGAAATCGTGCTAAAGCGCGCCCTGAAACGGAACGCATAGCCCTCCGGATAGCAAATCTGGTATGTAATCTCCGCCTGACCCATTTGAAACGCAAACTTTTGAACAAGAGTCGCGTTTCGAATGGGAAAGCGCCGCGCTACCAAGATTGTGGTCCTTCCGCACCTCTGCCGCGTCCAATAGACAAGCTAGGAGCTAGCAGCTAGAGGCTAGAAGCTTTCACGATGAACACCTTGAAGACGACTTTCCTGCTCACCGCGCTCACTCTGCTCCTGGTGCTGGCCGGGGAGTATTTCGGCGGCACTAACGGCGCCCTGATCGCCTTTTTCATCGCCGCAGCCACCAACTTTTTCAGTTACTTCTATTCCGACAAGATCGCCCTCGCAATGTACGGCGCAAGGCCCGTCACCCGCGAAGAGCTCCCCCGCGCCTATGAAGTGGTCGAGCGACTCACCGGTAAGGCCGGCCTGCCTATGCCCAGGATCTACGTCATTCCCACGGAGTCGCCCAACGCCTTTGCCACCGGCCGCAATCCGCAGCACGCCTCCGTCGCCGTCACCCACGGCATTCTGAAGCTGCTCAACGATGAGGAACTCGAGGGAGTTCTCGCGCACGAATTAGGCCACGTGCGCAATCGCGACATCCTCACCAGTTCCATCGCCGCAACGCTTGCCGGAGCGATCACCATCCTCGCCCGCATGGGCTTCTGGTTCGGCGCATTCGGCGGGGGCGGTGGCAACAGCCGCGATCGTCAAGGCGGTGGCATTGGCGCGCTTTTCATGCTGATCCTTGCGCCCATTGCCGCCATGCTCATTCAGCTATGGGTATCCCGTACGCGCGAATTCGAGGCTGACGCCACCGGCGCACACCTCACCGGAAATCCCTACGCCCTGGCCAGCGCGCTCGAAAAAATCTCCGCCGTCAGCCGCCAGGTTCCTCTCGTGGCTTCACCCAACAATGCGCACTTGTTCATTGTGCAGCCGCTGATCTCCGGCCAAGTCTTTGCCAATCTTTTTTCGACTCACCCACCGATTCAGGAGCGCATCAAGCGCCTCATCGGCCGCCCTTCCGTCTACGGCAACCTCCAGTGAGGAACAAGCGATCGGCAAATCAGCTTGATCTCTAGTCCCCGGGCCTGTTTCCTGGTCCCTATTCCTGTATTCTTTCCCTGATGAAGACTCTCCTCCGCACCCTGCTCTATCTCGCGCTCGTCGTCTGGCTGGGCGCGGAGATCTTTTTCCCGTCGTTGCCGCCATCACCTTCGGCACTCTCGTCGGTGACACTCACGCGGCGGGCAGCATCGTTGGCGAGTTGCTGCGCATTCTCCATCGCATGGGCATGATCTCCGGTGTCGTCGTCCTGGCCTTGCTGGCCCTCGCCCCAGCCTGGGGAATCTACAAGTCGCGTGCCGTCATGGCTCCTATGATCCTGGTTGTGCTCATGCTGGCCTGCACTGCGTACTCGCAGTTCGTCATCATTCCTTCCATGGAGCGCGATCGCATCGCCGCCGGCGGAGCCATTGACGCCGCCCCCCTCGACAACCCAAGCCGCATCCATTTCAACCAACTCCATAACCGCAGCGAACACGTCGAAGAAGCCATCCTGCTCTTCGGCCTTGCAACAGTCGTTCTCGTGGCGCACGCAGAAACATCGCGCGCATAACCGCTTCCATGCCGCGGCGAAGAACAAGCGGACCCGCACCCGCCGTCTCAATCAACAAAGACCCCCTCGTCACAGCCATCTCGCCCGCATCGGAGTACGATGGCTCGGCAAAGGTAGCCTCCGATGCCGAATACAACCGAAAACATCCGGGTTATCCCTGCGCTGCCAAACTCCCTTGAATCCATCCAGTCCCGCATCGCCGCCGGACGCGTCTCGTGGGCCGGCCCTCTATTGCTGGTCGTCGCCCGCCCGCTCCTCTTCCTCACCATCCAATCCCTCATCTCGCTTTTCTTGTTTGCCATGCATCGCCCGGCTCCAATGCATCTAGCTGGCCAGTGGTGGAGCGTCTACGGCACCCTTGTCGACCTCGGCTGCCTCGTCGGCCTCCGTTTCTTCACCCGCCGCGAAGGGATCCGGCTGCGCGACCTCATTGGCCCCATCCGTTTGCATCACGGCCGCGACCTCTTCATCGGGCTGGGCATCTTTCTCCTCATCTGCCCTCTCTTTCTCGGCGGCGGCATCCTCGCGCAGCGGCTGCTCTATGGATCGCTCGATAAGGCCCGGTCCGTCTACCTCACGCAATTGCATTCCCTGCCCATCTGGGCATTTATCTACAGCTTGATTGTGTGGTGGGTCATCTCTTCGACAACCGAGGAGGTCACCTTCCAGGGCTATGCCCTCACGCGCCTTCAGGCTCTCACCGGCCGCACGTGGATTGCCGCCGTCGTGGTCGGCTTACTCTGGGCCGCGCAGCATTCCGTCTTGCCCTTCGTCGCCGATTGGAAATATCTTCTCTTCCGCCTCTTCGCGTTTATTCCAGGAGTGCTCGTGCTCATGCTGATTTACCTGCGCACGCGCCGTCTGGCTCCTCTCATCGTCGCGCATTGGTTAATGGACATCCTGGGCGTCATCATGACGCAGGTTCACTAAGCCGCCGAGCCTGCCTCCTGACACCGCATCCCTGATCCCTGTTCCTGCTCCTGTATCATCGAAGAGGTCCCCTCGCGCTGTTCATCTTGTACGGACCCCAACGGAAAGCTCATGAAAACTGGCATCATCGGCCTGCCTCAGGTGGGCAAAACATCGCTGTTCAAAATCCTCACCAAGGCAAAATTGGAAGAACGCGGCTTCTCCAATCCGCGTGAGGCCCATATTGGCGTGGCGCGCGTACCCGACGAGCGTCTGGAGAAGCTGTCCGCCCTCTACTCCCCGCGCAAGACCACCTTTGCCTCGGTTGAATTCGTCGACGTCGCCGCCATCGGGCAGGAAGCCCTCAAGGAAACCGCGTTCCTCACCAGTCTCCGCAACGTCGATGCGCTGATCCACGTACTGCGCGCCTTCGAGGACGACTCCATTCCCCACGTCGGTCCCATCGATCCCCTGCGCGACATCAAGAACGTTGAATTCGACCTCATGATCAGCGACCTGACCCAGGTGGAAAAGCGCCTTGAACGCGTCGAGAAGGATCTGAAAAAGGGCCGCACCAGCGATCTCGAACGCGAACAAGCTCTCTTGCATCCGCTCAAAAGAGGCTCTCGAAAAAGAGCAGCCGCTCCGCGAACTGGAGATGACCAACGAGGAAAAGAAACTCATCAAAGGCTTTATGTTTCTCTCGCAAAAGCCTGTTTTGTATGCCATTAACATCGGCGAGAGCTCCACGCTCGGCGACGACCTCGACTCCGCCGTCAGCCGCTTCAAGCTCGATGAAGTGGCCCACCGCCCCAATGCCGGGGCCACCGCCATCTGTGGAAAAGTCGAAGCTGAGCTGGCCGAAATGGACGAAGCCGAAGCCGCCGACTTCCTCTCAAGCTACGGCCTTCACGAGAGCGGGCTGGTGCGGCTCATCCGCAAGAGCTATGAGTTGCTGGGCCTGATCAGCTTCTTCACTGCCGGCGAAGATGAGTGCCGCGCCTGGACTGTTCCTGCCGGCTCGAAAGCTCCGCAGGCCGCCGGCGCCATCCACTCCGACCTCGAGCACCACTTTATCCGCGCTGAAACCATTCGCTGGGACAGTCTGCTTGCCGCCGGTTCAGAAGCCGCAGCACGCGCCCAGGGCACCTTGCGCCTCGAAGGAAAGGAATACGTTGTGCACGATGGCGACGTAATGCACATCCGGCACAGCGGGTAAGCCCGCATGCTCAGGCTCTCTATCCTCCTCGGTTTGGTGGCCGCGCTGGCCGACGTGGCAGGCGGCCTGGTTCTGGTGCGCGCCCACGGTATCGAGCGCTACCTGCGCTACTTCGTTGCGCTCGGCGCCGGCTTTCTTCTCGCCACCGCCCTGCTGGAGATGACCCCGGAAAGTCTCCGCCTTAATCCGATCCTGGGCCCGATTCTCATCATGACCGGCTATTGCGTCGTGCACTTGCTCGAGCACACCATCAACGCCCACTTCCACTACGGCGAAGAGACGCATCATGATGAGTTCATCTCCAAGCGCACCGGCTACTCGGTGCTGGGCGGCCTTAGCGTGCACGCACTCTTCGACGGCGTGGCCATCGGCTCAGGCTTTGTGGTCTCGAATGCCCTCGGATGGCTGATCTTTCTCGCCATCCTGCTGCACAAGGCGCCTGAAGGGTTCACCATGGCCTCTGTGATGCTGGCCAGCGGACGCAGCCGCGCCGCAGCCTTCTATTCCGCGGTTGCTCTTGCGGTCGCCACGTTAGCCGGGGTTCTGGTCATCGAGCTCGCGCCGCATTGGATGCCCTATGGCCTGCCCGTTTCCGCCGGTGTGGCGCTCTACGTCGGTGCCAGCGACCTGGTGCCCGAAGTCAACCGCGAACCCGGCATCCGCATGGCGCTGGTCTTCTTCCTCGGCGTTGCCGGCTTCCTGCTGCTGCGAACACTTCTTCCGGCGCTGTAACTAATCTTCTAAGAACCGACGCTTATCGCTGCGAAAGTCTAGGGACTTCGCGCTGCCAAGCTGCCAGCACGTGGCTGACCGTAAAAGCCATCGCAATCCAAAGAGGGAAATCATAAGTAATAGGCTGGTTACCAGAAAGTCATCTGACTATAGGACCGCGGGTGTAGCGTAAGAGGCACTCCAATCCCTCAGGAGGCCTCAGAATGGCCGTCTCGACGAGATCGGCACCAGATATTCTCCTGCTGCTGTGCAGTACTACGGCGATCCTGATAACGCTCACCGGCTTGTTGTTTTTGATCGGCACGCACCTGCTGAGCATATTCGCTCATGCGGAGAGATTCATCGGAGAGATCGATGCCATCTCGATTGCACTCATCTTCGGAGGAATCGCCGTCGCTCTCAAAACAATCGAAATCCGCCTCAGAGCAGAACAAGATTCATCAACGGACTAACCCGGCACGCAGCGGCTTTTCAATGTCCGCGTCTTTCGAACATCTCTACTCGAAGCAGCCTGAAACCGGGATCACTTCCGGATCGACCACCACACCAGAAGGAACTTTTGTCGTCCTTCCCGATTTACGGGTCAGTCGAGTGCGGCTGAGGGCCAAGTGGTTTCAAATTCGGCTTCGGGGATTCGCAAACACAATCGAGATTCAAGGACGGTCAACCGCGCAACGGAAACCAACGGTGTCATCCTTCGCATTGGGCTCTTGCTCGGCCCGGTGAGAGACGCGAATAGACTTGGCGTCACTACCCCAGAACCCTCCACGCACCACAGCCGTCGCGTTGGAAGCCAGCGGCTGGTCAACGTCAGGACCGGTCGCGGGAGAATCAAAATCGTATTTATTGTAGTAGCGATCCAAAACCCACTCCCTGGCATTTCCAAGCATGTCGTAAAGCCCAAAGGCATTTGGCAGCTTGCCTCCCACGGGATGCGGCGCGTCTCCACTGTTCTCGGCGAACCAGGATACCTTTGAGGGCATTCCATAATAGGCTTGTGAGCTTCCGGCACGCGCCGCGAATTCCCATTCCGCTTCCGTCGGCAACCGGCCACCGATCGCGGCGCAATACTGTTTCGCCTTTGCCCATGTCAATCCGGTCATGGGAAGATTTATGTCGCCCGCCGGGAGGTTTAGCTTGTGCTCGGCGGCGAATTTCTTGTAGGCCCCAACCGTCGCCTCAGTTTGGCCAAGCCAAAATCCTTTTTCGATGTCTACTGGGTGCGCTGGCTTCTCATCATCACTACACTCGCTGTCGCTCGGTGAGCATCCCATCGTGAAGCTTCCGGGCTCGATCCATACGTACTTTTCATTATCAATTGCGTTGAGCCAGGTTTTTAACTGTGGCTTGGTGTCCCGAGCTACCGAACCGTCCGGTTTGGCGATAGGCGGCGCGGTGGTATGTGACTTCATCCATCGCTGATATACCGCCCCGCCAATGAGCAAAGCCGTCAACACAAATGCACCAACCATCATTGCTCGCCACCCACGCGCTTTAATCGCACGCCGGTCACCCCTGCAGGCTTGTGGGTCCAATATCGCTTCTGTTAATCGCTTGATATTCTCGTCAGTACAGCCATCAATGGCGTCCAGCCACTGCGTCATAGACAAGAAATATTCGAGATCTTCGGGCAGTGGGTCATTGGAGAGTCGAAACGGTATGATTCGCTTTTTGTTGTTGAACGCATGACCTACTTCACTGAGTATGTGAGGCGAGGCAGCGGCCCGCGGAGTCAAGATCAGAACCAAAACCTGCGCGGAAGTAATTGCTTCCACGATCGCTCTCGGATAGTCCACACCGGGCAGGATATTTCGAGGGGCGATCCAGCACGGGATGTCTGCTGCTTCGAGAGCACTGCAGACGCGATCCGCGACGGTCTTATCTTCGGATGAATAACTCAGGAATACTTTAGGTCCCATCTCCAGTACCAGCCTAGATTATGACCTAAAGGTCATCGTACCGATGGACCTGCCAATGTCAACCCTCCCAGGAACCAGGGCGATCTTCTCATCTCATCCAGGCTGAAGAAAGTCGATGCCAAAGGAGTCGGAGGAAGCAAAAGTGGAACCGTTCGGTTCCGACTTAGGGTTTCGGTCCCCCGCGACTGGGGCACCCCGACTTCCTGCTGTTGCGAATCGTGCTTCCGGCGCTCTAGCTCCGAGCCCCCGTAATCTGCACCATCTCGCGCTGCGAGGCTGTCCCGTTCAGCACCGCCCTAACTGACTCCATCACCCTCTCCGGCGTGATCATGCGCATGCAGACTGCGTCATTGCACGCCGAGTTCTTTTGATTGGCCACGGTGACGCATGGTGAGCAGGCAAGCTCCGCCGTGATCGACTCCGTGTTCCCAAGGCTGCCGTAAAGCCGCGGCGTCTCCGGTCCGAAGAGCACGATGGAGCGAATCGGCGTAATCGCGGAAAAGTGCCCTGGCCCGCTGTCGTTCGTCACCAGCACCGTTGCAACATTGTAGAGAGCCGTAATCGCCGGCAGTTTGTGCATTCCCGCAAAGCTGCGATAGCGCGGATGATTCACCTTCTGCTGCATGCCCAGAGCCTCTTCGCGCTCCGCAGGAGAGCCGGTGATCAGCACCAGCACGTCCTCCCACTCCTCGACCACCATGGCTGCGAGTGCATTGAAGTTTTCCCGGTCCCATCGCCGCTGCGGCAGCAGTTCCGAGCTGTTGGGGTTGATCAGCACAACGCGGTGGTAATCCGTCCGATACTCGGGGTACACCTGCCGGACGAGTCCCCGCACATACTCCAGGGCCTCCTCTGAGACCGGCTGGATCGGCACGCGGATCTCATCGTCTGAAATGTATGTCTTCGAATAGGGCACCTGCGGTTCGGTAGCGAGCAGCGCGTTGACCATGCAGATGAAGTTCTTCGCCATGTGAATATTCGAGTTGTGGCTCACGCGATGCGTCAGCATCTCGCCTCGATACAGGCCCTCTGCGCGGAATTTGTGAAATCCCACTCGCCGCTTGGCTCCAGAGAGCCCCGTCAGCAGCCCCGAGTAGCGCGAAAAGAGCTCCAGGTCCACGACCGTATCGATCTTGGCCTTGCGCGCCCAGCGAAGAAATCGCAGCGAATCGAGCACAAGAACCATCACGCCCGTTTCTCGAATGGTGACGATATTGGACTCGGGAACCGTGGGCATCAGGCGGAGACTCTCCACGTTCCGTGCAAAGATCAGGAAGAAGATCTCGGCCCCTAAGGCGTCCTTCGCCTTTTGCAGAGCCGGGTTGGCGATGATGGTGCTTCCCATCTCCGAAAGCTCGATGAAAAGTACGCGGCGCGGCTTATCCGGCCCCTTGGGCGTGCCCATCAGGCGTACCACGAGCGTGAACAGGAAACACAAGGGTATGCCGATCCAATAATCGACCAACCGCATTGTTCGTAGCTTCATACCACGACTCCATGTCGTCTAAATCTGCCGCTGGACGTCTAAATACTAAGATATGCGACAATCGCCCCGCCAAAACTTTAGTCCAGTGCAGTTACGCTTGGTTGCAGACAAGCGTCCATCTGTCCTCTACAATTCGGATTATAGTTTGCCGACAACCATTCAAACTTCTCCTGCGCCCGGCAGCAGAGCCGCGTTGGCTTGCCTTTGGGGAGGCACGAGCGGTTTACAGTTTACGCAAAGGGTATGCTTGGTTCCCTCCACCCCGAGGCACAAGCGGTTCGCAAACTCTCCGTGGTGCGCGGATTTCGATTTGGAATGTAAAGGCTGAACAGGGTGGAGATACTTCGCAAACGTAATATTTTTCTCGTCCTCGCGTTCTCTATCTTCGGCTTCGTGGTGATGGGCTATCACCCCGGCATCGAGGACGACGGCGTGTATCTCACCGCCGTGAAGAGCGATATGAACCCCGCTCTTTATCCGCACGATTCAGAGTTTTTCCGCGTTCAACTCCAGGCCACGCTGTTCGATAAATGGGTTGCCGGGTTCGTCCAATTAACCCACATCCCTGTGGCGGCCACAGAGTTGCTCTGGCAGTTTGCATCGATCGTGTTGATGATTCTCGGCTGCTGGGGCATCGCGCGTACCCTGTTTCCCCAAGCGCGCGCACAGTGGGCCGGTGTTGCCCTCTTTGCTGCCATGTTCACGCTTCCTGTCTCAGGCACCGCGCTCTATTTGGCTGACCAGCATCTGCATCCTCGCAATCTGGCCACCGCCCTCATCCTGCTCGCCGTATTCAGAATCATGGCGGGCCAGCGTTTGCAGGCGGTTCCGTTGCTGATGTTGAGCTTTGTGCTGCACCCCATCATGGCCGCGTTTGGCATCTCTTTTTGCTTCTTTCTCACCATTGCCCTGCTCGATCCGGTTCATGTATGGTTGCGTTCTTTGCGCAGTTCGCTGGCCGCCGCAGTGCCCCTGGGGTGGATCTTCGAATCCCCAACCCCCATCTGGCGCCAGGCGCTCCAGACGCGGAGATATCTTTTTCTCTATCAATGGACCTGGTATGAGTGGCTCGGCGCCCTGGCGCCTCTGTTCCTCTTCTGGCTGTTGTGGCGCATTGCCCAAAAACGCGGCGAAACCAATCTCGCCCGCTTTGCGCTAGCCGTCTTCGCATACGGCGTGTTTCAGCAGGCCGTGGCCATGGTTATGCTGGGATCGCCATCCCTCGTCCGCCTCACCCCGCTCCAGCCCATGCGCTTTCTTCAGTTGATCTATTGCTTTATGGCGCTCCTCGGCGGATGCCTCCTCGGCAAGTTCCTGCTCAAAGCCAGCGTCTGGCGCTGGGCTGTCTTTCTCCTTCTCATCAACACCGGCATGTTTGCCGCGCAGCGCGAATTGTTCCCCTCGAGCGAACACCTTGAACTGCCCGGAATGCGCACCTCGAATCCCTGGCTCCAGGCCTTCGCGTGGATTCGCATCAATACGCCCGCCGATGCCTATTTCGCCCTCGACCCGCGCTACCTTGAAGCGCCCGGGGAAGATTCTCACAGCTTCCGCGCACTGGCCGAACGCAGCCAGCTTGCCGACGCCATCAAAGACACTGCGATGGTGACGCAGGTCCCCGAACTCGGCCCAACGTGGGAGCACCAGGTGGCCGCGCAAGCCGAATGGGACAAATTCAAACTCGCCGACTATGAGAGGCTCAAAACAGAGTTCGGCGTCAACTGGGTGCTGGTCAATTATCCGCAACCCGCGGGCCTGCCCTGCTCGTGGCACAACGACACTCTTTCTGTCTGCCGAGTTCCCTGACCATTTTTCCAGGCTGCCATTTTGCGCGATGAGGCAATTTCCGCGAGAATGGTTCAAGCACTTCTCTGATTTTGCCGGCGCGGAGTCCGGTACATGCTTAATCTTGCTCAACGCCTGATCCTCGGCTGTGTTCTCTTGGCCGCCACAACGGTCGGGCTGGCGCTCGCTTGCCGACATGAGCTGGAGTCCGCGGGAGATGCCTCCATCGCCATCGGCTTTGCGTTTCTGGCGGTCCTGGTTGCCCTAAGCACCATCCTTATGGTTCTGCTCCCCATCCAGACCCTGGCCCGCGACGCAAAGAAGATCGCCCAGGGCAATCTCGATCACCGCACCGAATGGAGCAGCCGCGATGATTTCGGCGTCATCGCCAGCGAGTTAAACCGCATCGCCGTCAGGATGCGCGATCTGCGCGACTCCGAAGCCGGCCGCAAGCAAATGGAGTTTCAGCTCTCCGACGCCGTCCTCCAATCCATCTTTGAGCCAATCATCGTCACCGACAGCAAGGGCCACATCCTCAAGTTGAATCAGGCCGCGGCCGAGGTACTCGGCGAGTCTGCTGCCACTGACCGCATGGCGCTCAGCAACACCCCCGGCGGCGAGAAGATCCTCAGTGCCATCCGCGACGCCATCGCCATGCAAAAAGCCGTGGCCACCGAAGGCGAAGCGGCGACCCTGCCCATGCGCATCGGCAACAAGGAACGCAGCTATCGCCTGCGCACCACCCCCATGCGCGACTCCGATGGCCGCCTCCTGGGCACCGTCACCACGCTCGAAGACGTCACCTCCCTGCAGGATACCGACCGCTTCAAAACCCAATTCATCACCGTCGCCAGCCAAAAGCTGCGCGGTCCGCTGCTGCAACTGCGCCGTGGCCTCTATGCGCTCGGACAGGGCTTCGGAGGCGATCTGAAGCCGCTGCAATCCGAACTCGTGGCCGCCGCCAGCAGCGAATCCGAAAAGCTCAACGACCTCATGTCCGACCTGATTGACGTGGCTGAGCTTGATACCGGGAAACGCGAGCTGCATCTTGAACCAATCCGTCCCCTCCCTCTGCTCAATGAGGCGCGCGATCGCTATTGCGACCAGGCTGCCCAGAAGCATATCCGTGTCGAGGTCAGCGCCTTCGCCGATCTCTCGGTTGTCAATGCCGACCGCCGTGCGCTTCGCTCCATCTTTGACAATCTGCTGTCAAACGCCATTCGCTACACCCCGCCGGACGGTGAAATCCTGCTTGCCGCCGAAGAGATCAAGAGTTTTGTTCAATTCACCGTGCGCGATTCAGGGCGTGGCATTGAGGCCGACCGCCTGGCCAATATCTTCGACCGCTTCAACGCCTTCTCCGATGCCGGCACCGGCATGGGTCTCGCTCTGGTCCGGCGCCTGGTCGAGTCGCTCGGCGGCCAGATCGCCGTCGAAAGCCGCTTGGGACACGGAACCACGTTTCGTTTCACCCTGCCTGTCGCCGTTGTAGAAACCATTCACCACCCGGTCGAGGTGGGTTAGCCGATGGCTGAAATACAGCTCGAAAGGCAGCAGGAACCCGCTCGGCTTCGCGTCTACATTGGAGCAGCTCCCGGCGTCGGCAAAACCTACCACATGCTCAACGACGCCCACCTCAAGCGCAAGCAGGGCGTCGACGTGGTGATTGGGCTCATTGAGCCACACGGCCGCCAGGAAACAAAGGACCAGATTCGCGACCTCGAAAGCGTCCCTCTGCGCGTGATTCCCTATCGCGGCGTCGAGCTCAAAGAGATGGATGTCGACGCCATCCTCGCCCGTCACCCCGACACGGTGATCGTGGACGAACTGGCTCACACCAACGTTCCGGGCAGTAAAAATCGCAAGCGCTATGAAGACGTGTTGGAACTGCTCGACGCCGGCATCAACGTCATGACGGCCGTCAATATCCAGCACCTTGAAACCCTCAACGACGCCGTCAATCGCTCCGCCAACACCGTCATCCGCGAGACCGTTCCCGACAATTTCCTCAAGCGGGCAGACGAAGTGGTCAACGTCGACGTGACTGTAGAAGAACTGCGCTCGCGCCTGCGCGAAGGCAAAATCTACGCGCCCGAAAAGGTGGAGCAGTCCCTCGCCAATTTCTTCCGCAAGGGCAATTTGAATTTGCTGCGCGAACTTTCGCTGCGCACCACGGCCGAGCAGGTGGGCAAGCGCGCCTCGGAATACCGCCGCACCCAGGGCCTCGAGCAGGCGCCGATTCCCGAGAAGGTGATGGTCTGCCTCAGCACCCGCCCCGGCACTGAGCGCCTGCTGCGCGTAGGCGCCCGCGTGGCCGGTCGCATGGCGACCGACTGGTACGCGGTGTACGTGATCCGTCCCGATGACGACAAGGGCCACGGCGACCCGGAAGCCTTCCATCGCCTGGAGGATTACGAGCGCATGGCCCGTGACCTCGGCGCCCAGGTCATCATCCTGCACGACAAGAACGTCTCCGATGCCCTCATCCGCTTTGCGCAACAGGAAAGCATCTCCCACGTCATCTTCGGCCAGTCGGTCCGCTCACGCTGGGATATCCTTCTCCGCGGCTCCGTACTCAACCGCTTTCTCTCGGAAGTCCGCGACGTTACCGTACAGGTCGTCCCCATGCAGAAGCCCCTGCGCCGATGACTGCGATTTCGATGGCCGCTCACAAACCAACTAAACCGAACCACAAAGCGCTTTCGTCTTGAGCGAAGGTCGCCGCGGCGATTGCAGCCGAAAACTTGCTCTGAGCCTGCCGAAGGGGATCCGCGGTTGCTTTTCGGAGTCGCTACCGATTCGCCCACATTCAGATCGCTGCTCTCCGAGCCTTTAGATCGCGGCTGCCTTCGTGACGGAACTGGAAGGTATGTGTTCAAATCTATGCAGATTCCCAACTTCAGACTTGTTCTTGGTGTCACGCCTATGCGGGTAGCCCTGATCACGACTTTTGCCGCCACCCGTAAAGAGCCGCTGGTGGAAATGATGAACCGGGTTCACCAGGGATTTTTGGATGCGGGGCTGGGCGAGCCGGCAATCCGGTTCAGCCTGGGTGATGGTCTTCTGGGTGGCGTTTCTGCTGTTGATCGGGTGCTCAAGCGCCATCCAGAACTGGAACGATTCCTGACACAAACAGATCCGCGGGTTGCCGCCCTCATTGGTGCACGACGGATAACAAACCAGCCAGACACCGCTGGAACGCTTGAGCCGGTGCCATACTCAACGCTCCAAGCCATTGCCGCCGGAGTTCCTCGCTCCTACCCGTTCAGCAATGCCGCTTTTCATTTTCATGCGCCGGAATTCGGTGAACTTGTTCCGACAGTCACCTCACCGCCTGGAATACGCACAGGCGTGTCGATCATTGATAGCTGGTGGGTCAATGGGCGCAATCGTTCTCTCTCTGCGTGTACGGTAATTGAGGCGGCGCCCGGAGATCGGAAGCTGCCGACGCCGGCTAAAGCAGTAGCAACGGTGATGGCGGCTTGCGGCAAGGCCCGAAAGACTGTGCAAGCCCCGCTCGCGGAAAATCCGTTGCCCGGCCCGGTTCCGGCTGTTCGATTGTCCACCGGCGTGGCGATTGCGAGTTCCAACCCCGAAGCTGCCGTCGCTGTGCATGAAATCGCCAAGAGCTATCGCGAGCGCATTCCCGAAATCGTGCTGCAGGCGCGATTGCCCCACGACCTGCCGGGTCAAGCAGAGATCCCTCACGAGCTGCAATCGGTCACCAATGCCGGGCCGAAGAAACCCCAACTGGACCGCGTCTTCAAGCCCATGGGCTATAGCTGCCGAGGAGGTTCGGGAAGCTTTACTCTGCAGCGCCGTACGGCTGCGAATTTCACAGTCGAGGTCTACGTGGATGTTGGCACCTGGAGTCACAGAATGCTGGCCATCTACAAGGTGTGGGGAATGGGCTGGAAGGCAACTGTGTCTATTCCGCCGACAGCGAGAGCTGTTGCACAGGCCCAGTATCCAATTGGCGATGCCGAAAATTGGCGGAAGATCGTGGAAAACCTCGGCGCCCTGGTCGCTGAGCTGGACCGTACTCTCGTGAATGAGATTGAAACTGCGGTTGGCGCCTCCCCGGAGTGGTACAAGCCCGAAAGCTGATCGAAATCACGAGCCAGTACCGGGTCGCTTTTGACTGTGCGCCTGGGCCGAATCACCGCCCTCCCGCAAATTGCTATTTATGCAACATTTCTGAATGGCTCGTGGCTGCTGCCAAAAAACACCAGAAACTACTTCGTCATCGAGATCTCAAAGCCGATCTTTTCTTCCCGTATGTCCACGCTGCTGAATTGCGCCTGCGCCAGCATCCGCTGAAACTCTTGTTTCGTGTAAGCGCTTTTGATCAGCATTGTCTTAAACGCAAGCTTTGTCAGGATCCTGTTCATCGTGGACAATCCCATGCCATCCACCTCACGGCTCACTTCGTCCGGTGAAGCGTCCCGCTTGAGATCGATAATCAGGCCGCGCCCGCCCGGCCGCAGCACGCGGCTCATCTCCTGTAACGCGCCAACGGGATCGGCAAAGTTCTTAAAAGCTGCCCTGCACAACAGGAAATCAAAACTGTTGCTCTGCAGTGGCATCTTCGACGCCGACCCTTGTTTGAAGTCCACCTTGACGCCTGCCTGTGCCGCCTTCTTCGCGGCCATCTTCACGAACGTGTGACTGATGTCGAGGCCGGTAATCGAGTAGGAACCGAGCTTTGCCAATTCAATGCAAAAGTAGCCGGGCCCCGGCGCGACCTCAAGCACCGCGCTGCCCTGCGGAATCTCCTGCGAAATTCTGCGCGCCAGATCGACATATTCCTTCAGCATCTCAGCCGTATTCGACGCATACCACTTCGCGACCATCCCTTCCATGCCGCGGTCCGCATGCGGTTTGCGCATTGCAATCGTAGTCATCGTGTATCCTCCGTTTTCCCTGATCCCTGAGCTCTGATCCCTGATCCCTGTTCTCTGTTCTCTGTCTTACTCGCAAAACACCCGCACCTTGGTCGTGTTCCCGCCTTTGCCGTCGACATCCACGGTCAGATCTTTCAGGTGGTCGATCAGCTCTTCCAGGTTCTCCGGCTTGATCTGCGAAAGCGTCAGACGGCACGCCATGCCGGCTCAATGCCTCGTCGAGCTGGTCATGCGCCTGCGCAGGAATCAGACTGGCCAACCGAACGCCCGCTCGCAGCAATTGCAGCGGCACGCGCACATTCACCGTGGTCGGGCCTTTCAAGCCGGTCATCTCCTGGTCGGCTTCCACCAGCACGCGCAGATACTTCACAAGATTCTTCACAGACGCGGGTCCAACCCCATTCGCCCCATTGCCCTTGCTTGAAAACTCGCTCGTGGTGCGAGTCTCCGGTTCAAGAGCGGCCAGCAGCCGTTCGGCTTCATCCGTGGTAATTCTTCCTGCGGCCAGCATCTCCAGAATTTGACGACGATTCTCGTTCATAACGCTCCTCCTGCAATGCGTGTCAGAAATGACAAAGTTTGACTGGTAGACGCGCCAGCCATCGGCAATATTGTTTTGAAGAAGTCCGTAAACCTCTCCAGGAGTTGGTGCGCATGGGCCATTTCGTGTACATGTGTCAGCCCCATGCCTGCCGCAATCACGGCGCAGGCGCCCACCACCCAGGCGGTTTCGCTGCTGTCGGGCCAGCAGGCCAGCAGCCGCTCTGCCTCGCGCGGAGTGATGCGGCCCATGGCGATGAGAGATAAAATCGCGCGGCGCTCGTTGTTCATGGTCAACCTCACAAGATGCGAACCGTAACCCGGTTCCCGTCCGCGCATACGCGGACATCGGTCCCCGGCAGGCTGCACGAAATGGCCCAGAAGGCCGCGATAGCGCGCCAGGGGTTGATTTGGCCGGCCAGGCATACGCCCAGCACAACCAGAAAAATCAGCGGTGACAACACCACCAGCGGAATCCACAACAGAAACAGCGGAACCCACAACCGAATTCCCCGCCAGTGCGGATTCTGCACGTGAACGATGGCTATGTTCGGAGTCATTGCAGAGCCTCCAGCGCGCGGATCGCCTCAGCGGCGTCGATCTCGCCGCTCTTCAGCCGCTCCAGCACCTCCGCGCTGGATGGAGACGGGTTGGTGTCGACGAATTGCAGTTGCCCGGCAATCCGGTTCAGGCGCGCCTTGATCGTCGGGTAGCTCACCCCGAAAACCTGCTCCATCTCCTTGATTGAGCCGTGGGAGCGCAGAAACGCGGTGATAAAGACCTGGTCTTCCAGGCCGAGCCGGGCCAGTTCCGGCAACATGAATTCGCCTTCAATGGCAATCTGCTTTTCCGGGATGCGCACCCGCTCGATCACCAGCGGAGAGCCCTGAGCGATGCGGAGCAGGTCTTGCCAGCCGGATTGCCAGTCAGAAGAGGGTTTGCTTTCTTGAGCCATTCTTGGGAACCTCAGCGTTTCTCAATCACTGAGGGAACTGTAATAAAGTTTATTTAAAATTGCAAGCATAAAAATTAACTTTCTTGATTTGTTTTGAATAATGCTCTGTATGGTCGAGGCCACTACTAGTCCCAAGGCGTCTCCCGGAAAGCCTGGTCCATCCCTGGATAAAAGGCCAAATAAAGGCAAATCAGCAGGTTAAATGCCGAAGCGACAATCAGCGCCGCTTCGTGGCCCGGGGCTGTGAGCGTATTCATACCCGATGCGCGATCGGCAAGCAGCTCAATGATGTTGAGCGCCACGCTTGCGCCTGCGATGAACATCGCCAACCACCGCGCCCGCCAATCCCGGCAGTACCATCTCCATCCGACAACTCCGTAGATGACCGCGGAGATGTAGAACGCAGCTTCCGGCGAGATGAGCTTGGGGTTGGAAACGAAGTGCGTCGACAGATAGGCTGTCGCACTCGAATCCGGCGAAAGGCCCACAATCAGTGCAAACACGAGATACACGCCTGAACGGAAGAAACAAAGCCAGGTGAATAGCGTAATCAGCAGCGGCGTCTTGACCGGCGGCCGGGTGTTGCGCCGCTCTGCGCTCCTCTCCGGGATGCGATACGGCGGGGGCACAATGCCCTTCATCTCCTGCGGCATATTTCCTCCATGCGAGGCCCCGTGATTCCGGTGGATGCTTTTCGGTCGAGTGCCCCAGGTCTCATCCACCGCGGCGGAAGACTTTGGGAAAGAAACACCCACCACTTTATGGGAGCCCGAAAGCCCGCGGGTGCCCCAGATCTTGGCAGGACCTGGGAATCCTCAATCGCTCTTGGGCCAGAATGTCTACAGAGTCTGATTTGCGAAGAAGAGTAACAGGGTTTTTTCGCGAGTTTATAACTTTTCGCGCAAAAAGCTGATTACATGATCCGCCTGCACCACGCCAACCATCCGGTTTTGCGTGTCTACCACCGGCAGCGCGTGCAGGTTGTACTTATCGAACATCTCCGCCAGATCATTCTGGTGCATGTCAGCCGGACACGAAAGCACGCGCGGTTCAGTCAGCACCTGGAGCCGCGCCTCCGGTTGCGCCATCACCAGCCGGGCCAACGGAATCATTCCCCGCAGCACGCGTTTCTCGTCGAGCAGATAAATCTCCGTCACGCTCTCTGGGTCGCCATCGAAACTGCGCAGGGCCTGCACAGCCTGCGCCACCGTAGCATTCAAGCCGAGGTAGACAAAATCCGTGGTCATCGAGCCTGCGGCGGAGTGCTCGTCGAACTCGAGCAACTCAGAGACTTCCTGCCGCTCTTCCGGCTCCATCTCTTCAAGGATGGCATCCGACTGCTCTTCGGGCAGCTCCGCAAGCAAATCGGCGGCCGCGGCGGGGTCCATCTCTTCGACGATGTCGGCGATACGCTCTTCGTCGAGTTTTTCCAGCAGAGCCTTTTGCAGCTTCGGTTCCACCTCTTCAAGGGTCTCGGCCGCCACTTCCTCATCGAGAGACGTGAACACCGCTTCGCGCTCCGCGGGCGCCAGGTCTTCCAGAATCTCGGCCAGGTCCGAAGGATGCATCTGCGCCAGCCGCTCGTGCTCGATACGTAGCTTCACCCGCCGTGCCGGGTCCACCTCGATCACATCGACAAAATGCCACGGAATGCCCCGGTCTTTGAACTTGCGGGAGAGGGTTTCAAGTTTCGCGCGCGGCAGCATCCCCTTGAACACTCTGCGAAAAGCTCCGCGCAGCCCTACCTCGACCTCGGCAACACGAAGCAGGTGCGCCGCTCCCTGGCCCATCCACTCCAGGTCCACGTCGTTCACGCGCACAACCTTGCGGCCATGAATATCGATGATCTGGCGATCCACCAGGTCCTGCTGCAGGTAGAGATAATTGCCCTGATCCTGCAGAGGAACCAGCGCGCCTGAAGACCGCAGTTCCAGCGTGCCGGCCGGGGTTTCCATCACGTCCTGCGAAGGCACGATCGCGAGCCCGTCGCGCGTCTTCAGCACCAGGCCAACCACCTTCCCCGCATCGGGTCCGGTAGCAACGGCAATGTCCTTGAGCCGGCCGCGCAGTTGCCCTTGCGAGTCGGTCACCGGTGTGCCGAGCAGCGCAGTCAGACTGACGCGGGCGGTGGTGCGAGGCTGCATGAGGTGAGTCTATTCCCCTGAAGATGAGGTTGCGCTGAAGGCGAATCCGACTCTGATTCTTTCACAAGATTTCCGGGCACCAGCCTGGCAGGTCTAATCTTGACCCATCAAGTGAAAACACCCGCACTGCACTCGGTCGTAGGAACTCTGTTGATCGGCGCTTGCGCCTCAGCATGGGCCGGGCCCCCACACCAACGTGCTGACACCGCGCCACCGGCCACCTGGGTTGTCAAAAGTCCCTACCCTTTTCAGAATGGATTGGAGCGAAGCTTTCCATGTCATCTCAATCAATGAGCGCGAACTCAAGATCCGACTCCGCCGATGCACTCTCAGCCTCTGAATTGGGCTCGCCGCTTGACACAAGCCGCTCCAGCCATGAAACTTCCTGCAAGGTTCCTCTAACGCTAGAACGCTCCATTCCTGTTCCGGCAGAGGCGGAGAGATATCTTTGGATAAATCCAGAACAGGACCGCTGAGGTTCTCGCTCAGCTCGACAATGGAGAGCGTCAGTGAGGTGGAAGCCGCCGCCGAGAAGCTGGCTGCAGACGCCGGCCTTGATGAGGACGAGCGATTTCGACTCACGATGGCCGTGCGGGAAGCGGCGGTAAACGCCGTGCTCCACGGCAACGACTATGACCCCTCTAAGCAAATCACGGCCAGCTTTGAAAACACCGGCAAATCGCTAGTGATCTCCATCGCTGATCAGGGCAAGGGGCTCGATCCCGACACGCTGCCTGATCCGCTGGCTCCGGAAAACCTTCTGCGCGGCACCGGCCGCGGCATCTTCCTCATCCGATCTTTCATGGATGAGGTACACTTTCGTCAACTGCATCCCGGAACGGAATTGACGCTCGTCAAGCATCTGGCGCCGGCAACCGAAAAAACGTAGGTACTTGGGCAGGCACTCTCAGGGGACGGGCGCTCCCGACCGTCGCAGCCCGTTGCTCGGGAAGGTTTTTACTTCCCCTCCTCTACCGCAGGCAAAGGTGCTATAACCGTATTGATCAATAAGGAGGAATTTCCGTGGCTCTTACTATTGCTTCCCGTGAAGTGGACGGCGTTACCGTTCTGGACTGCAGCGGGCGGATCACTCTGGGCGAGGGCAGCGTGCAGTTGCGCGAAGCGATTCGCGACCTCATCGGCAAAGGTCAAAAGAACATCCTGCTCAACCTGGGAGACGTCAACTACATCGATAGCTCCGGCTTGGGCGAACTGGTCAGCGCCTACACCACCTCAAGAAACCAGGGCGCCTCGTTGAAACTGCTGAGCCTGACAAAGAAGGTCAAGGACGTGCTGCAACTGACCAAGCTGTACACCGTCTTCGACATCTACGACGACGAGGCCAGCGCCATCGCCTCCTTCAAATAACCAGCGACTCCGCAACCAACAATGTTGAAAAAAGGCCATCCCGTCAGGGGTGGCCTTTTTGCGCAGGTGGCGCCCAAAACTTCGGCGGCGCATGTCACCGAAGCCCGCACCCGCGCGTTGTCATGCCGTCACCTCCCGCGTGTTGTCATCCTGAGGAGCCCAGCGACGAAGGATCTGCGGTTGCCGCTCGGCTTACTTCCGGATCGGCCACAAGCCGACCGGAACCCTGAGACCTTGGTTGGATCGTGGCTCAACGAGCGCGTGGCATGAAACCAACAATTGATTCTCCGAGCGAAGTTCTTCCGGACGGGTCGCTGCTTCCGAGCTTCAGTTGCACCGCAATGCCGTCATCGGATCGACGTGCGAAGCCAGGTGCCCCAGGTCTCGTTTCTGAGACCTGGGAAAACTAAACCTTCAACCTGAAAACCCACCCTTCAGAACTTCACATTCGGTACCTGTTGTGCCGCCGGACTGGCCGTGAAATAGTCAGTGTTCTGCTTGAACCCGGCGATGCCCGCCCAGATGCTGTTGGGGAACTGCAGCACAAACGTGTTGTAGTTCTGCAGCGCGTCGTTGTACCGTTTGCGCGCCACGCTGATCCGGTTTTCCGTGCCCGCCAGCTCGTCCTGCAGGCGCATGAACTGATCGCTCGACCGCAATTGCGGATAGTTTTCCGTCAGCAGCAACAAGCGTCCCAAGGCAGAATCCAGCTGGCCATTGGCTGCGATCTTCGCCGCCGGCCCCTGCGCATTCAACATCCCCGCGCGCGCGTTCGCGATATCGCCAAACACCGTGCTCTCTTCCTTGGTAAAACCCTTCACGGTCTCCACCAGGTTGGGAATCAGGTCGGCCCGCCGCTCCATTTGCACATCCACCTCAGACCACGCGGCCTTCACATTCTGTTCGTTCGCTACCATCTGATTCTTCGCGCTCACATAGCTGCCAAACACCATGAGAACCGCCAGAATCAGAACGCCGATCACGCCAAGACCAATCCAAAGTCCACGATGCATACAGTTCCTTTTCTCCTCCGGTCCGCCTTCGCGGACCCCTTTCCATCGTCCCTAGTCTCGTTCCCTTTTCCCTATTCCCTATTCCTGTTCCCTGCTCTCTACCAGCTTCCTCCAGCCCCGCCGCCGCCAAAACTGCCGCCGCCGAAGCCCCCGAATCCTCCTCCACCAGACCCTCCACCACCGCCGCCAAAGCCACCACCGCCAAATCCGCCGCCGCCCATGTAGAACCCTCCGCCCCCCATTCCCACTCGACGAGGCCAGTGAGGCCACAAACCAAGAAAAGCGCCAATTGCATGCACTACACGAACAATGATTCCAATGACCAGGAAAGCCAGGAAAAGGAGAATCGGAATCGGAAAACTATCCCTCGACCTCTGTCTCTCAGGCTGCGGCGTCTCCGCGTTGTTCAGCGTCACCCCGGCATCCGTGGCAATGACCTGCGCGAGTTGCCCAACTGCGAAAAGCACCGCGCTGTCATAATCTCCGGAGCGCAGATAGGGCACCATCGCCCGCCCGATGTCGCCGATCTTGGCGTCAT
The DNA here is from genome assembly GCA_963800145.1 of uncultured Acidobacteriaceae bacterium. Lineage (GTDB taxonomy): Bacteria > Acidobacteriota > Terriglobia > Terriglobales > Acidobacteriaceae > Telmatobacter. The sequence goes on from CAWCZX010000006.1 coordinate 254,651, forward strand.
TTAGAATTCCCTCGAGCCCGTAGCCCACGTCGATCCTGTATTTGTGGTCATCAACGGCCAGCAGGAACAGTACGCCGCGATCCGATCCCTTGCGCCCGATCTTCCACGCGTCTTCCAGCTCGTTCGCAAAATCGGCCGGATCGTCGCCATTCAGGTTGCGAACCGTAACGATCGCAATCTGCGCATTGGCCTTGGAGTGGTCGAGCTGGCTGCAGATGCTGTCGAGCTGTGCAACTGCCTGCGGCGACAGCACATGGGCAATATCGCTGACATAATCGGTGGGTTTGGGAAGGTCTTTGACCTGCTCCGCCAGGACGGCAGAACCGAAATAACAAAACAGGCTCACCGCAAGCAGCTGGAGCCCTACAACCTGTGCGCGCTGAAAAGCTTTCATCGCACTTAATTGTACGCACTCCGACGCTCCGGAGTTCCCGCCGCCCACCACCGATCCATTGCTTTCGGGACTTCGAGACGGATGAGTGAATCCTCGTGCGGTAGTGCAAAGGCGGCAGCAATCGGCTTCGGAGTTATTCCGGGCAGGCAAACAACACCCCTTGACACCATCTTTGGGTACGCGCCGCGACCTCCAGGAAGTTATGAGGTGAAGAAGCGGCATCAAACTCCACAAGGTGGCGCCATATTTCTGCTTCCACTGTGTCTTCCACCACTTGCTCCAAGAGTCCAGATACTTTGAGTGACACTGGTTCAAAATCCGAGTTGTCTGAGTTGGGATCTGCAGAAAAGCTCTCCAGCCCAGTCGGCGCCAACATTGAATACGAGCGAATACGAATGGTTGGTTCTTCGCAACTTCAGGATTGGAAACCCCGCAGCGGCGCTGCCGGCTTGACGAATGTCACCGGCTTGACGTTTGTGGTGCTTGGTTGCCTGCTGGGGCTCGCGGGGTGCGGTGGTGCTGTCCCATCCACCGAAACGGGATTGGTCATTCACTGGAATACGACTACGGTTACGACGAACACGATCACAACGCTCCAGGTGGTGGTGAACCCACCCTTGCGGCCGGGCCAGCCGCTGGGCGCTGCTGCCTTTAAGGCCGTGAGCGAACTGAGGCCCGACTACATGCGTTTTCAGGGCTGGCTTCCTTATCCCAAACTGGCCGTCGCCGAACTGCAACCTCCGACTCCGCAGGCGACATCGTGGGACTTCAGCCTTATCGATCCGTTGGTGAAGGAATTCATGACCGCCACTGAGGGACATCCAACCGTGATGGATTTCAGCACCATCCCGCAGTGGATGTTCGTGACCGACGCACCGGTCGTCTACCCCAATGACCCCAACCAGGTGATGTGGAATTACGAGCAAGGCACCGAATTGCGCGACCCCACCTGCCAGGATCTGGCCGACTACTATAACCGGCTGGCGAGCTGGTATGTTGACGGTGGTTTCACCGATGAGAACGGAGTGTGGCACGAGTCCGGCTACCACTACCAGTTTCCTCTGTGGGAAGTGCTGAACGAGGTCGATTTTGAGCACAGCACGACCCCGGAAGACTACGTCAAGCGATATGATGCCATCGTCGAGGGCGTTCGCAGCGCCAGTCCCGATACCAAGTTCGTGGGGATGGCTCTGGGTAATTCAAGCAATCTGGAATTCATTCAATATTTTCTCAACCCGGCGAATCACAAGACCGATATCCCTCTCGACTACATCTCCTACCACTTCTATGCCGGTCCACCACCCCAGGGCACGATCACCGATTGGCAATACTCCTTCTTTCAGCAGGCGGATGAGTTTCTCGGTACGGTTCGCATCATCGAAACCATTCGAAAGAACCTTTCGCCCAGCACCAAGACCGATATCGACGAGCTGGGCTCGATTTTGCCCACTGACGCTCCTCCCGCAGTCGGAGTCACTCCACCCGCGGCCTACTGGAATTTGTCCGGTGCAATGTACGCATATCTCTACGTGGAGCTTGCCCGTTTGCAGATTGATGTCGTCGGCGAATCGCAACTTGTGGGATTCCCCACGCAATATCCCAGCGTAAGCATGATGGACTGGACAACCAACCAGCCCAATGCGCGATTCTGGGTTTTAAAGCTGCTCAGGGACACATTCCATCCCGGCGACAAGATGGTGGAGACCGACCTGACCGTTCCCAACGCCACCGACCTGGAGGCGCAAGCCTTCATTACCCCTGCCGGACACAAGTTGCTCCTGGTGAACAAGCGCAATCTCGTCACCGACGTTCCGCTGCCCGATTCTGGAAGTGCCACGGCGTTGACTGTGGATTTGCAGTCTGGAGAAGGTCCGGCGCGCCGCGTTTTCCCTTCGAACGGCAAAATCACACTCCAGCCCTTCGCGGTCACCGTGGTGAGCTGGGATTATTCCGGGTAGTCTCGTGACGCTGGATGCAGGAATCTGGGCGCTCGGCGACCAGTTCTCGATACTGCGCCTCTTCCTTCGGCAAGCGACTCAGGGGCAAGCATTGGGAAACGAGAACCAACTGGAAGTTGACGCCGATCACTGATACGACATTCTCTGCAATGTGAGCCATTGCTCTGCGTCAGCGGCTACTCGGAACACAGTGATTTTACGAAAAGACTGCTGTGTCAAGCCTTCAAGTATCCTCATCCTGGCGAAAAGCTCATCTCCACCGGTCACAATGGCACAAATGCGGAACGCAACTTTCTTCTGAATCCTCGCTATCGCATCACTAACAGCAGCGAGCTGCCCATCTAATGGCAAAGAAGTTGTTTCGCGAAGATCCAGAAACACGTCAAGATGATCCGGACACATCGGGTCTTGCTCCAATTCCCGAAAATGATCGACAACTTGGTCGACCGTAACAAGCCCGATGCACTTGGTATGAATAAGTTTTTTGTCCGCGTCGATTCTATAGGTGATGGACGCCACTCGACCCTCGAGCCCACGACTGAGAAACTGTTGGCCTCGGATGACAGTTTCCACAGCAATCAGGAGTTCATTACCGGCATGTGTTTTCACCACGTAGCCCAAAGCCCCCAGGTCGAGACCTTTTTGCGCTATAGCGGCAGAAGATTCTTGGCTGAGAAAGAGTATCTTGGATTGCGGGGAGACCTCGCGGATTCGTCGAGCCGCGTCAATTCCATTGAGCGATGGAAGCCCGATGTCGAGCATGATTAAGTCGGGTTTCAGTTCTTCGGCTCTCTCAACGGCTTCCAACCCGTCCGCGATCTCGCCGACAATCTGTAGTTCCTTTTTTTCACCGAGCGTCGAAGAAATATACTTCCGAAAAGGCTTAGAGTCTTCGACCACAAGAATCCGCGTTGATGATGTTTGCAATTGGCACCCTTCATGAGATGCAAACCCGACTCTCAGAGTCTAGTTGCTCGTCGTTTTTTAAAATTCCATCTGCCTCCGTGTAACGAACCACTCTGCGATTCTCCCCGAGTGAGAGGGCGCATAACGGCCTCGACCCTCTTCCCGGGCATGTAATTTTTGCGTTTTTCGAGTGTTTGTCGCCCTCCCGCAAGATCCGCCCGAGTCCTGCGAAATAGCTAACACCGGCCCAACCTCCGTAAATCATACGCCGCAATTTCTTGCCGGCGGATGTGGATTTCCTGTGGACGCGTTACGTCAGGTTCATTACCTGCTGGCTTTCTTTTCGGCGTCCAAGCCCGGGACCAACGTTCTTCAGCGCTGTCCCGATTCTCCTCACCCTGGTCGCGCTTCTTGCTCTATCGGTTCCCGCTCGTCGCGCAGTCCGTCTCGAGCCGGTTGAGGGCGGTCCGAGTAATCCCCGACACCCCCGCGAAATCGCCTACTCCCAGCGCAGCGCCGTCATGGGATTCACATGAGCCGCCCGAATCGCCGGTAGCGCGCAGGCCATTCCCGACACAAGCACCAGCAGTGCGATCCCCTCAAACAAAATGACAGGATCGTTCGAATTCCCCTCAACCCATTGCGCAATCACACGGTTCAACGCCAAAGTCAGCACCAGTCCGGTTAAGATCCCGCCTCCAACGCTTGTCAGTGTCGACGCGAAGACGATCCGCAACACATGCCCACGCTGTGCACCCAAAGCGATGCGAATCCCAAACTCGTTCGTCCTTTGCGCCACCGTATACGACACCACGCTGTACAGCCCAATCGCCGCGAGCGCCAGCGCCAGCACCGCAAACGCCCCAAAGATCCACGACACCAGGTGCTCCTGCTGCCACTCCGGTTCATCGGCAATCCATGTCTCAAGATCGTCCATCTCGCCATAGGCCTGCTGATTGGGATTGACCGCGGCCAACTGCTGCCGAACGGATCGCACCAGCGTGACAGGTGACGCCTGAGACCTCACCAGAATCTGCGTTCCCCTGGACATGTGCAGGGTATATGGCACATAAATCGCCGGCTTCACCGGATTCCGCAGCCCATCATTGCGTGCGTCCTCCACCACACCCACAATCGGCACCCACGACTCCGCAAAATGAGGTACTGACAATTCCTCCGGCGGCCGTTCCTCAATCATCGGCGTTTTAACCGAATGCCCGAGCGCATCGCCCTTGGGGAAATACCGTTGCGCCATGGTCCGATTAATCACCGCCACCAGCGCGCCGTTGTGATTCTCGGTCTCGTCCCACACCCTTCCCTGCAACAGAGGAATGCGCAGTATCGAAAAATATCCGGGGCTTACAAAGTTCACTGACGCCATCTGATCTTCCATCGCCGCCTTGCCCATAATCTCGAATTTGGTAACCCATCCATTGTGCGGCGGAGTTGCGTTACTCGAGATCGCCGCCATCGTCACCCCAGGCGTCTCCGCAACCTTGCTGCGCAGTTGTTCAAAATAGGCTGCGCGCGCGGCCCACGTCGTATACGAATTCTCCTCAATCGGTACGCCCACCGACATCACATTGTGCGGGTCATAACCGAGCGGTTCATGCAGCAACCGTGCTGAACCCCTCGATGGCCGAACCCGCCGCGCTCAGCAGCAGCAGCGTCAGCGCAATCTGCGCGGAGATCAATGCGTCCTGCGTTCTGCGTCCGCCTGCGCTTCCCAGCACGCGCCGCGTTCCCGACTGCGCCATCTGGCTGATCTGGGGCTTTGAGAGTTGCAGCGCAGGCCATAGCCCAAAAGCAATTCCAGTCACCATTGCCACCGCAACACTGAACAAAAGAACCGGCAAATTAATACGAATCACGACCTCCGGCGCAAAAGCATACCGAGGCAGCAACAGTCGAATACCCGCGAGAATGCCATACGCCATTCCCACCCCAAGCCCCGCCCCGATACCCGCCAGTAACAGCGATTCAGTCAGCAATTGGCGCACAATCCGGCGCCGCTTTGCTCCCAGCGCCGATCGCACCGCAAGTTCATGCTGCCGCGTCAGCGCCGCGCGCCAGCAATAGGATCGAGACGTTTCCGCAGCCAATGGCCAGCAACAACGCCACCGCCCCAAACAGCAGGTACAACGTCTTGCCCATCCTCCGCACAACCCATGCATTCAGGCCTTCCACCTGCACATTGAAGTGCTCAGGGAACTGCTTCGGCTGTTCCTTCGCAAATTGTTCAAGCAGGGGCTGCAGCGCTGCGTCAGCGCCGTCGAGAGTCACACCAGGCCTCAGGCGCATGTCCACCATCAACCTCGTCGCTGTTTCCTGCGTCAGCTTCAGCGGAAGATAGACGTCCGCCGAGTACCAGATGAACCGCGGCGCAGCCACTCCCACAATGGTGTAGCTCTTATGGTCCAGTTGAAGCGTCTTCCCCAGCACCGCCGGATTACCGAAAAAATGTTTCTGCCAGAATTTGTACGAGAGTACGACCACGGGCTGCGGGTCCTGCCCTGCCGGAGCGTCCGAAGGCGCAATGCCGCGACCCAGCAGCGGCGGCAATCCCAGGTCATCGAAGCCGGTCGAAATCAGGCCGATCTCGTCGACATTCTCCGGAAACTCATGCCCTGTGAGCGTCATCGGATGGTAATCCATCGCCAGGACGCTCTTGACCACCGGAACCTGCTCCAGCCGCAGCACCTGCGCGCCGCTCAAATCGACCTCAGCATTGGCTTCTGTTTTACTCGTCGCACTGAGGCGAACAATCCGGTCGGCTCCCGGATAGGGATAAGGGTTCACCAGCGCCGCGTAGATCACGCTGAAAACCGCCGTCGTCGCCCCAATGCCGAGCGCCAGCGAGATCACCGCCGTCAGCGTGAATCGCGGCGTCCTGATCAGTTGCCGCAGTGAGTAATGAAGATCCTGAATCAAGGTCTGCATGGCCCGCTCCTCGCCGCGCAGTGGGGAACAATTCATAATCCCATGGCCCATCGAGTTCCCGAAAATAGATTGCTCACCGGCCCAAGCCGGGTGCCGCGTGCCCCAGGTCCCTCTTTTTTAGGACCTGGGAAACCTCAGAAGCCCGTCTACCCGAACTTCACAGCCGGCACTGAAGAATCCGATGACCTCGAAACTCGTCAGCGCCCTGTCAAGCCCCATTTCTCACTCGCCCCGCCCAAACCCCTCAAAACAAAGCCGCCGTGTCCATCTCCCAATTGCAGATTGATTCCCCACATCGCGTTACCCTGAAGACACTCAAAGCAAAACCGCAACTCCGCCGAGCCCAAGCCGTTTCAACATCGCTCCACGGGTTTGGGCAAGCGACTGAAAAAGACAGTTCTTCAGCCTTCCGTTCACCGCAGCAAATGAGACCGAATGCGCATAAAAGTGCACTAAAACGCACTCAAATGCCACCAAATCGAAGCAAAATCACCTCCGCGAAAAGGCTAAGGTCTTTCCGATGAAGGAGATGGAGAAACAATTCCTTCGATCTCTCAAAAGAGGCTGTGAGGCTGTGAAACTGTGGGACATGTGGAGCGAGAAAGGTCCAGCATATGGCATACGACCAATACCCCTCATGCGGAGAAACACCCCGCACTCGTGGAAAAGCCGACCCGCTCAGGAACCTGCGCAAGGCCGCTCTCAAAACCATCCGTAAAAATGGCGAGGAAATCGCCGAAAAACTTTTCGCACTCACCCTCGAGGGCGATATAACCTGTGCCAAATTCCTGGTCGCCCTGATCGAAAACGCACCCCCGGCCCGCCAGCGGGCCCGGAAGTTTCAAAGCCTCCCACCGGACTTATTAAACGAGCCGGAGTGGGTGGAACCGCCGAGCGATCCCTCCGACGACCCGCCATCCTACATTGGTGCGGAATCCCTCTGATATACGCATCACCACTCAAGGGTCGGGAGCCCTGCGAGAATCGTGCGGCTCCCAGCCTCCTCGGAACTGATTTTCAGCCCAGCCTCTGAGCGCACTACACTGAGAAGGAAATGAGCGAGAATCGACCCCCCACCGCCCACAGCCAACACACTGAAGTTCAGCTTCACGGGACCGTCCTCATCGACGACTACGCCTGGCTCCGCGACAAGGAAAATCCCGAAGTCACCGCCTACCTCGAGGCTGAAAACGCCTACGCCGAGGCCGAAATGGCTCCGCTGGCGAGCCTGCGCGATGAGCTTTACAAAGAGATGCTCAGCCACATCAAGCAGACCGACGTGTCGGTTCCCTTCCGCGACGGCGACTGGTGGTACCTGTCGCGCACCGAAGAGGGGAAGCAGTACGCGATCTTCTGCCGCAGAGAGGCAAAACTTGCGGGCCCCGGCGGCGAAGGCCCGGAACACGTGATCCTCGACGGCAACCTCCTGGCTGAGGGCCACGCTTTTTTTTCCATCGGGTCTACCGACATTACCGACGACGGTCGCTGGCTGGCCTACACCACCGACACCACCGGCTTCCGTCAATACACGCTGCACATCAAGGACCTGCTCACCGGCGAAACACTTCCCGGTGAAGTCCAGCGCGTTGGCTCCATCACCTGGGCCGCCGATAACCAGACGCTGTTCTACACCGTGGAAGATGAGGAACAGAAGCGGCAATACCAGCTTTGGCGTCACAAACTCGGCTCCTCACACACCGACGACGTGCTGATTTATCAGGACGACGATGAGCGCTTCAACGTCGGCGTGGGGCGCACGCGTGACGGCAAGTTTCTTATTCTCGAGTCGGCCAGCCACATCACCACCGAGAGCCATGTGCTGTCTGCATTAGAGCCTTATCGGGCATTCACGCTCATTTCCGCCCGCGAAGATGAGCATGAATACTCAGTGGATCACCGCTACGGACGCTGGTTCATCCGCACCAATGATCGCGGCCGCAACTTCAGGCTGGTCACAGCGCCCGTGGATGCGCCGGGGCGCGAATCCTGGCATGAATTGATCGCCCATCGCGACGACGTGATGCTTGAAGATGTAGACCTGTTCGCCGATTTCTTTGTGGCCTGCGAGCGCGAAGACGGATTGCCTCGACTGCGCATGTGGCGCTTTGCCGGCGAAGGCCCTGCCGCAGCACCGGCCGGCGAAATTGCCTTCCCCGAACCGGCTTACAGCGCGCATCCTCACATCAATCGCATCTTTGAAACCGCCAGTTATCGCTATGCCTATCAATCCTTGGTCACGCCAAGTTCGGTCTACGAGTTCGATCTCGCCTCAGCCGGCTCCACGCTGTTGAAACAGGTTGAAGTTCCCGGCGGCTTTGATCGTAACTTGTACGCCAGCGAGCGCGTCCTCGCGACCGCGACCGATGGCGTCGAGGTGCCGGTTTCATTGGTGTATCGCAAAGACAAGCGCGAGCCGGGAAAGAATCCGCTTTATGTTTACGCGTACGGCTCCTATGGCTACTCACTCCCGCTCGGCTTCAACTCGAACCGGCTCTCCCTGCTCGATCGCGGCGTGGTCATGGCTTATGCGCACATTCGCGGTGGAGGCGACCTTGGCAAGCCATGGCACGATGCAGGCAAAATGCTGGTCAAGCGCAATACTTTCACTGACTTTATTGCTGCGGTTGAGCATCTTACGGCCGCGGGCTACGGCGATCCGGCGCGCGTTGCCATCGAAGGCGGCTCCGCCGGCGGTTTACTCATGGGTGCTGTGGTTAACCTGCGTCCGGATCTCTTTCGAGCCGTCGTGTCGCACGTTCCGTTTGTCGATGTAATGAACACAATGCTTGACGCTTCCCTGCCTCTGACCGTCCCGGAGTATGAGGAGTGGGGCAATCCCAACGAAGAGAATTATTTTAAATACATGCTGAGTTACTCGCCGTATGACAATCTGAAGCCCGCGAGTTATCCGGCCATGTTAGTCAAGACTTCGCTCTATGACAGCCAGGTGATGTATTGGGAACCGGCAAAGTATGTGGCCAAGCTCCGCACCCTCAAGAAGGATGACGAGCGTCTGCTGCTTGTCACCAACATGCAGGCAGGCCACGGCGGCGCCAGCGGACGTTATGACTATCTCAAAGAGATAGCTCTCGACTATGCTTTTCTGCTCCGCGAATTGGGACTTGTGTAACTGGAGTCTCGTCCCGCATCAACGTTGTCATCCTGAGCGAGTGCGGCGAGTCGAAGGATCTGCGGTTGTTCTTCGCCGCCTCCTGAGTTTCCCAGGTCCCTATTTTGGGACCTGGGAAACCATGCAGCTAAACAATGACTTCACCGGGTTGCCGCTCCAGCCGGCTCGTGCGTTGCATCCACCAGCCGCGACTTATGCGCCCACAAGCCGAGGCCCGGATTAGCAATGAAAAAGATCTCTTCGCCGTCCACATGGTTATATCCGTGGGCAAGCTTCGCGGGATCGTACTTCTTGAGCATTGCAGCCAGATCGCAATACTTGAATCCCACACCTTCCACCTCTTCTTTCGAAAGGTGTCCCGGACACCAGGTGATGTTGAACCGGCCTTCAGAAGAAGCATGAATCAAGTGCGAGGCGGCACCAAGTTCCTTCGCTAGATCCGGATTGGCATTCACCGCGGCCAGAGTTGCCGGAGTACCTCGATAACCGTATTTGCGGATCAATGCGTCGATTGTCTTGTCTTCGCCAAACTCCTTTACTGCCGGGGCTAGGACGATAAGCTCACCGCCATCTGCGAGGGCCATGCGCGTCCGATACACGGCCTTGTTGCCCAACCACGTGGAATGAAATTCATGCGGGTCAAGATAAACCACAGCCTTGCGAATAGGTTTGTCGACTAACTCGAAATTGACTTTCATGCTGAGTTCAGCAGCACGGTAGAAACACTCCGCGTCGTCGCCGATAAAGAGGCCGCGCACCGCCAGATCGCCGTCAGCTTTGCGCCCCACCACGGTGAGCACGTACACGATCGGTATGTCTTTGAGGAAGTGATCCGACGCGTAATTAAGCACGGCTCGCACCGGGTTGTCCGCGCGCCCCATGATGCGCTCCATGCCATAGACAGCCCCCAGAAAGTGGCTGCGATTGATGCTGTCGCGCCCGCCCGTGCCGATCAGAATGTTCTTGTTGTAGTTGGCCATGCCGATCACTTCGTGCGGCACCACCTGGCCGATGGAGAGAATCAAGTCGAATCCGCCTTCCGAGATGAGGCGATTCACCTGCGCGGGCCATGCAAAATTGAGCTTGCCTTCCGATTGCTCGTGAATAAACTCCGGCGGGACCTCGCCCAGTGTCTCCACATCAGTGCGCCAGTTATGAACGCGAAAGAGATCCTGCGGCATGTCGCCAAACATGTGCTTGAGTTGCGCGGGCTGCAACGGCGAGTGGGTGCCCAGCGCAGGCAGCACGGCCTTGAGCCGGTCGCCAAAATGCTCCCACGCCATGTGCGTGAGCGCGCCCGCCTGTGAGTGCAGTCGCGTGATATCCGGCGGCACGGCGAGCACGCGATTGCGCGGCCCAAGCTTCGCAAGGCTCCCGCAAAGCAGCTCTCTTAACTGCAATGAAGAAAGGTCGGTTTCGACGTTGCCTACGGCGCAATAGACGCTCATGCGTATAACTCTACACCCTGGCTCAACCGGGGTGCCGCAACAACTTGGCTGCGCTATCCTGAACTTAGTCAGCCAATCTGCATCTGGCTGTCGACGGGGGTTTGCGATGAGCGAGTTTACTCTAAACATCAATGGCGCTCAACTATCTGTGAACGCTCCTGCTGATGAATCTCTTCTTTCTGTTTTGCGCAATCGGCTCAATCTGACCGGGACCAAGTACGGTTGCGGCGAAGGGCAATGCGGAGCCTGCACCGTTCTGGTGGATGGGCAAGCAACCCGTTCCTGCCTCGTTAACGTGGGTTCGGCCGCTACCGTGAAGATCATCACCATCGAAGGCCTTGAGCGCAACGGCACGCTGAGTCCCGTGCAGCAGGCGTTTCTCGATGAGGGCGCATTCCAGTGCGGATATTGCACTTCGGGAATGATTCTCAATGCCACCTCTCTGCTCAATCAGAAGCGTACCCCCACCGAACAGCAGATCGTTGAAGCAATGAACGGAAACGTCTGCCGCTGTGGCACTTATCCGCGCATCCTTGCGGCGGTCAGGCGGGCTGCGCAACAGCCGGAACAAGGAGCCAGCCGATGAACCGCCTCGATGGAGACATGCAGGTATTCGAGAATAGCGGCGCTGAACTCGATGGACAATCGAGGAAACTCCAGATAGATCGACGCGACTTTATCAAGGTACTCGGCGGCGGACTGCTTATTTGTTTCACTCACAATGCCGCCTGGGCGCAAGAATCAGGCAGGACATTTGGCGGTCATGAGCTTCCAAAAGACGTGAGCGCATGGCTGCACATCACTGAAGATGGCCAGGTAAAAGTGTTTACCGGCAAGGTTGAAGTGGGGCAGAATATCCGCACCTCCCTGGCGCAACAGGTCGCCGAGGAGTTGCGGGTGCCATTTGACTCCATCACGATGGTCATGGGCGACACCGACCTCGTCCCATGGGATATGGGCACGTTTGGCAGCCGCACGACTCCCACCATGGGTCCGCAACTTCGCATAATGGCTGCGGCCGCGCGCGAGATGCTCATTGAGATGGCCGCTCAGCATTGGAATATCGCTTCATCCACCTTAGTCGCAGCAGACGGCAAGATAACCGATCCCCAGACCTCGCGGTCGTTCACCTATCTCGGACTCACTCGCGGCGAAAAGCTTGTGAAGATTGTCTCCGGCGAAGAGCACCTGACTCCAGCCAACGAATGGAAGATCGCTGGAACCCCCGTTCCCAAAGCCGATGGCCGCGACTTTGTTACCGGGAAACACAAGTATCCCTCCGACATCATCCGCCCTGACATGATGTTTGGCGCAGTGCTGCGGCCCGACGGTTTCAATGCAACACTTGACTCGCTCGATACCAGCGCTGCGGAAAAGCTCGACGGTGTTAAGGTCGTGCGCGACGGTGATTTCATTGCAGTGGCTGCGCCCGACGCCTACGCCGCGCAACAGGCACTGTTGGCAATCAAGGCAAAATGGAGTGTCCCGGCACAGCCATCAAATCAGGGTCTCTTCGATTACTTGAAGAGCAATCCCGAAAGCGGCCAGGATGAAGGTCCGGAGCATGTGACCGGTTCTGTGGCGCAAGCCTTCGCCGCCGCCGACTTGAAACTGGAAGATAGATACACCGTGCAGTACATCGCGCATGCCCCTCTTGAGCCGCGCGCCGCCGTGGCTGAATGGAACGGCGACAAGCTGACCGTGTGGACCGGAACCCAGCGTCCGTTTGGCGTGCGCGATCAACTCATGCAGGAGTTTCACCTCTCACCCGCGCAGGTGCGCGTGATCCAACCTGACATGGGAAGCGGCTATGGCGGCAAGCATACGGGCGAGGCAGCGATTGAGGCTGCGCGCCTGGCGAAGAGAGTCGGCAAGCCAGTGAAGGTGGAGTGGACGCGTCGCGAAGAATTCACCTGGGCTTACGCTCGCCCCGCAGGCCTGATTGAGATCAAAGCGGGCATGCGCCATGATGGAACACTGGCCTCCTGGGAACACCACAACTACAATTCGGGCCCCGCGGCAATCGGCACGCCGTACGCGGTTCCAAACCAGCTCATCCAGTATCATCCGGCAAAATCGCCTTTACGTCAGGGTTCTTATCGCGGGCTCGCATCCACAGCTAATCACTTCGCGCGCGAGTCTCACATGGATGCGATGGCACACGCGGCCAACCTCGATCCACTCGAGTTTCGCTTGAAGAATCTAACCGATCCGCGACTGCGCGCTGTACTTCAAAAAGCTGCCGACAGTTTCGGTTGGGGGCGAACAAAATCAACGCCCGACCGTGGATTTGGAATCGCTGGCGGAACCGACAAGGGTGGTTACATCGCAACTTGCGCCGAAGTGGAAATCGATCCGGCCCGGAAAGTGCGCATCGTTCGGCTGGTTCAAGCCTGGGAATCGGGCGCGATCATAAATCCCGACGGCTTGCGAAACCAGATCATGGGTGCCATGGTTCAGGCCATCGGAGGCGCGCTTTTCGAACAGATCCTGTTTGCCAACGGGCGTATTCTGAACCCTCTTTTCGCCGATTACCGCCTTCCGCGCTTCAGAGACACTCCGCAGATCGAAGTTGTGCTGATAGATCGAAAGGATCTGCCCTCGGCTGGAGCCGGCGAAACCGGAATTGTAGGAGTTGCGCCCGCTGTGGGCAATGCAATCTTTGCGGCTAGAGGAATGCGCCTGCGAAACATGCCGATGGCTCCGAAAGAAGATGCGCCCGGTGAGCCCGGCGCGCCGTTTCGGAGTTAGACAAGAAACAAAAGGATTAGACAAGTTATCCGACGACCGATCCGAAAGAAAGCTCAATCTTCTTTCCGAGCCACAATCTCAAATGAGACTTTCAGTTCATCCTTTAACTTGAGCGCGCCGCCGGCCACCGATACTGGCTTTATGCCGAAGTCGGATTGGCTCAATGTAAAATCGCCAGATGCCCGGAACATGTCACCCAGCAGCGCGACGCGAGCGGGGATCGTCAGGTTGCGGCTGACTCCGTGCAGGTTCAAAGTTCCGTTGAGCGAAGCGGAGAAGAGCGCTCCTCCCATACTCTTGATGGAGATATCGGATGCCTCATAAGTGATCTCTGGGAACTTAGCCGTTTCCAGAACCTCCTGATTCATGAGCCGCTCCATCTCACGACGATCTTTGTCGCTCACGTCATTCTCTACGCTGAGTGATGAGGACTTGATTGACAACCTCAACCCTCCCGCGTGCTCTTGCTCGGGTTCGAACTTTACCTCACCGGCCAAATCGCGAACGCCAATCGTTGGATGATGACCCATGGCCGAAAGTAGGCCCGTCGCGAACGCCTGCACCGTGAAGCGGCTTGCGCGGCCATCGACCGTAAAGCATGACGCGCGATCCTCTGATGTTTCTCCTCGATGATTTCGTTCAACCTGGGTCATGCACTCCTTTCAAATACCGCAAAAGTCAAGAGTCCCGCTGGCTCCGCGATTCAAACCCGCTGATTACATCGCTCGAAGCCTGAAATACCGCTCCACATCGGGAATTGCAGCCTGTGCCAGATTTCCAATTCCAAGCCGAGACATGTACTGGCGCACAACGGGATTGGAAAGAATCAATCCCGCGCCAAAAACCACCATGGCTACGCCTCCTAGTAAATAAAGCGTGCTCTTATCGCTTGTTAATTCGTTGGCGGCTGGTTCAAGCAGTTCCATGTCCATTTCATTTCTCCTTTCGTTGGCAAAGTTCACTTCGATGGTTTCGATTGCATTTCATTCAGTAGTCGGTCGACGAGCCCAGCAACTACTCTCTCTGCCTCAGGGACAGCCGCGTCTACAGCGGCGCTCAAGCCCATCTTCCCTTCATCTCCGCCGAGACTTTCAGGCTCACACCCGACGAGCAGGACACGCTTCAAGTGGCCATTCATCGCAACCGCCGTGCGAAGTACATTCACTGGATTCATGGCGTGCGGCTCAATGAAATTCGGCTGCTTCGTTGTCGCAGCCGGATCACTCAGATCCGGCTCCACGACATAGACCGTCCCAGGAGCTTCCCCATGAGGAAAAGCATCAATCAAGATCGTGGCATCATATCCATCCTGCAACGCATAGGCCAAATCAAGGCCTCTTATGCCGAAGTCTGCAACCCGGACATCAGACGAAAAACTGCTGTTGGAAAGACGACGAGCCACTTCGACTCCGAACCCGTCGTCGCCACAAAAGATGTTTCCGATGCCGGCGATCAGAATGCGGGGCTTCTGGGTGATTGCCTTCTGCTGTTGCTCTTGCCCTCGAAGAGGTTCCACTTCCGAAGCATCAAAGAAGAACCGATGACCCGGTTGCCGCAGCAAGCCCAAATCGCGCCCTGGGTCATCGTCGAGCACGACCGACACGTGCGACTTGCCTTCGTAATCCTGCTCAATGCTTTCGATGGTTGCGATTTGCCCGCGCAACGCGATGTCAAGGATATCTCCACCCTTTCGAGGAAACAGTCGGACGCGATCCCCTGTCCTTACTTCGACTCCTTGAATCAGGATGCGATCCAATGGCGTTTTGTCTTCGAGTAATTGCCACTCCCATTCGTTCATGGCGTCTCCTCGCTCAAAGTCCGCAGACCACGCAGTACACCATGAAGCTTCATGAACTGCTCGGGCGGCATGTTCTCGGTCCGTTCCAGAATTGCGCGGCTGCGTTCGTCCGATTGCCGCATCTCATCTTTCTCTGCGTCTGTCATCGTAAGAATGCGCAGCGACAGGATTTCGTCAATCTCGGTTCCGTCAAAGAGGCTGCCTGGGCTCTCAGGAGCTATCTGCGGATAGTCATAAAGAATAATGGGAGAAGAAAGCATCATGTCTCGCGCACTATCATCTCCAACCAACACAGGCCAGGTTCCGACCTGCTTACATTCTGCCGCCAATTCCTTGAAATCGTCAGGAGGGTCAAGCAGCGAAACAAATGCGCCACCTTCCACGCCGAGAATGCTATGTGCGGATACAAGGGAATGCATAAGTGCATCACTGCGCAAATCGGACTGCGTTGTTCCACCGGGCGTGAGGTTGTAGAGGCGCACCGTCAACTTGGACAGACCGTCGCGCGATGGACTCAGCTTGACATCGACCGACCCGGTCACAGTTCGCCACTCGCGAATGATGACGCCCGCAATCAGTCCATCCTGGTTGCGAATCGGTTCCAGTTCGCGGTCCGACTTGAACTTGAACCGGGAGTTCAGATGAAATATCGATGTTAGTGTATTCAAGACCGGCAATCGCTTTTTCCGCTCGATCGCTTCCTGCCATGGTGTGTATGTCTGGCTACCTACCTGCAATTTGTCGACTAATTCAAACTCGGTATCTCCATCTTGCGGTAGATCGGAAATTGGCTTTGCAAGTTTCCCGATAGAGCGATTGACGATCTGCAGGAATCTGATTTCTACATTGAGTCGAGTGGACGCGCTAGATTCGAGAAGACATTCAGTTTGCATCATCCATGCATCTGAGCCATTCTGTTGCTCGCTGTACGATCGCGGGCAGAGCACCCCAAAATTCCAGCGCTGCTGGTTCTTCACGGCAGAGGCGCGGTAAGGGTAAAGCATGTAGCCCTCAAAAAGAACGGCCTCTGCAATCTTTTCGACCCTTTCCAGGTTCATGAGCCCACCGTCTCCTCAACGGGCAACACACTTTCGAGAGCTTGTTCCCAGGAGGGAATTCCATGTTGCACCTTGTACTGATACAAGCGCTCAAACACGTCCCGGCGCAGGCCCAACCAAGCGGTATTGGGGTAGTAGGAATCCATCATCTCCCGCCATACTTTTTGAGAGAGCTTGAATGTCGCCTCCTGCTCCCATGAGATAGGCGCCACCTGAAGTACGCCGTCCTCGTCGGCATAGAAGACAGTACCGCTGAACATAAGGCGAAGGGGAATGTCCCCATCTGTGAGGCCTTCAAAATACTTTGTGGCCGCCACGTTGAAGTCGAACGTACAGGGCACCTGAAGATCAACTGTTGTCGATCCCTTAAAGCCAGGCACGACGACACTCGCGTGAGTCCATAGCAGGCTCCGAAGAGTTTGGCTCCAGCGTTCCGGTTCGCCAAATAAGTCGAGCATCCTTCTCTGTTCTATGGGCGTGTATCGCCGGCGCGTAGCCTCAATCTGTATCTGGCAGCGTAACGCAATCGTATGGATCGCCTCGTCGGCCACCGCATTCGAAATACGAAGCTTGAAAGCAAGCGATGGTGCGGCACCATAAGGAACAGGGGCCGCTTCTTCAACGCTGAAGCTCAGCTCAGGCACGTTGTTCTCCTCTCACTACGTCCGCATGCGTCTTCAACGCCGAGAAAAAGCGCCCAATTTCCTCCCACACTTCATTTCCTCCCGACAGGCCCTTCCAGTTCATCCGGATCAGGCCCACCAGCCGGAAGCATTGGTCCATCGGGGCGAAATAGTATTCAGCCCGAGAAGCCCCGCGTGCGTGGCCGATTCGGTTCACGAGCAATGCTTCGACGTCCTGTTCCAGTTCACTCAGAACTGGATTCTCTCGAGTGATCTCACTCCAGGCGTCAGCGGGAAGAAGCGACTCCACTGCTCCGGCAGGGCTTGGATACAAAGTGACCATTCTGCCTTGTACGGAAGAATAGAAAAAAAAGGCCATGTTGATGGGGATCAGGAGCGAATCCCATTGGGCGTCGTCAATCTTCAAATCGGGCAAAAACCAGGCGCGCCGAGAAACACGGCGATATTTCCCGCTATTGGGCCCGTCGAAAAGCAGGGAACATGCTTCACAGGCGCAAACAATCTGCCGGTTGGCCAATTCAAGCAAATGTGGATGCTCCTGCCCCAATGCCGCGCTACACAACTCGCAACGCTCGACAGGAAGACGCGGGCGAGCGAATCTTCGCAGTGCGGCAAACGACTGATCTAACGACGGCGCAATGGGCGACATAGTCAGGCTCTCTCGATGCAAGTATCTTGCGGAATCAATCGGCACCGCACACTTCTACGTCGCGTTCAGCCATTGGCGATGCCAATATCGGATTTTTCAAGAGCTGATCGACGGACACGAAGCCAGTTGATGGCACCTCGTCCGGTTCAATAAACTGCAAAGATTCCACGTCAGGTGCCTGATCGTAGATGCACTCTTCAACCAACGACTTCGCAGTGCCGGCAGTTGAACCGCAGGCATGCCCAGAGGTGCTGACCTTTACCTGGACTACGCCGTCCGAAAGGCTGACCAGTTCCACTTCGCTTTGGTATTTGCGCAGTTTAGGCCTCGCGGCTTCAAGCGCTTTCATCACCCGGCTGTCGAGGTCCTCGGGATGGAGCGAATGAAGAAGAAGCAAATGCCGGACGATCGGATCCTCCCCGGCTTTCAGAAGGATCGCCTCGCCTCCGGGCCCGCTGTCAAAGACAATCTCCATCATTCGATGCAACGCGGTGCCGTGAACATCCAGAAGAAGCTGGACAAGTTCCCGGGCGGCCGCATTCTTGTCCCCCGGCGTTGCATCGAGTCCTGCGACCAATTCCCCAAGACGCCGGATTTTCTCACGAAACGCTTCTGTACCCGCCACGTAGCTCCTCATCTTTGCGGCCACGCTCCGACGCGTGGCCGCAATTCCCCCCGTTTACCGGTTTGCAAAGGCTACTCAGTTCTCGCGGAGAACCGAGCGGCTGTCAAGGTTGCAACCCGAACATTGGGGAGTGATGGGTCTCCAGCACTTTCCCATTGCCCAGATACATATGCACGCCGCAGGGTAGACAAGGATCAAAGCTCCTGACCGCACGCATGATGTCGATGCCCTTGAAGTTTTCCGGACCATTCTCCTCAAAGATCGGCGTGTTCTGCACCGCATCTTCATAGGGCCCCGGGGTGCCATAGATATCGCGCGGGTTCGCGTTCCACGGAGTTGGAGGATACGGGTGGTAGTTTGCAATCTTGTGATTCTTGATGACCACATGATGCGACAACACACCGCGGACCGCTTCGTGGAAACCGCATCCGATGGCCTCTTCCGGGACCTTGAATTCGTTCCATGTCTTGGTCCTCCCCGCATGCAACTCGCTGAGTGCTTGCTCGGCAAAGTGCAACGCGGCGGCAGCGGCATAGGCCTGGAAGTAAGTCCGGGCGCGATCCCGCTCAATGGCGTTGCTCCATTTCGGAATCTTCCACTCGAGCTCAACCTCGGGAAGCGACATGGTCTTGGGAAGATAGATCTTCACACTGTGGCCTGTGGACTTGATATAGCCAAAGTCGACAATGCCCGCCAACGCGGTCGCCCAGAAGCGCGCGATGGGACCGCCACCAGTATCCAGCGCCAAGTGTTCGCCGGTCCTCTTGTCAAACCAGCGCGGCGACATGACCCAAGTGTATTTCTCTTTGAAGTCACGCTTCTGCGGCTTGGGGAATGTGCTCTGATTCCACGGATGACGCTGATCCACGGGATTGCCCAAAGGATCCTTTTTCACAAAAGTCTCCGCGTTCTGCCAATCATCGTAATAGGAACTGCCGAGCAGAATGCGGATGTTCAGGTTGATGTCAACCAGGTCCGTCGTCACAAGCTGGCCATCCACGACCACGCCGGGCGTTACAAACATCGCGCGACCCCAGTCGGTCATTCTCTCGTAGGTGTAATCGCACACGTCAGGGTTATTGAAAGATCCCCAGCAGCCGAGAAGAATCCGCCGCTTTCCAACCTCTTCGTAACCAGGAAGAGCCTCATAGAAGAAGTCGAACAGGTCATCATGCAACGGTACGACTTTCTTCATGAACTCGACATACTTCATCAGCCGGACAATGTAGTCGGTGAAGAGCTGAACCGTGGGCACGGTGCCAACGCCGCCGGGGTAGAGCGTTGAGGGATGCACATGGCGTCCTTCCATCAGGCAGAACATCTCGCGCGTCATGCGGCTCATCTGCAACGCTTCGAGATAGAAGGCTCCTGTGAAGGGATTCAAGGCCTTCATGATATCCGCGATGGTGCGATATCCATGGAGATTCGCATGCGGAGATTCGGTCTTCTGCGCTTTCTCCCAAACGCCCGGATTCGTCTCCTTGACCATCTGTTCGCAAAAATCAACGCCGACCAGATTGTCCTGAAAAATATTGTGGTCGAACATGTATTCGGCCGCCTCGCCAAGGTTGACGATCCATTCGGCCATTGGGGGAGGCTTTACGCCGAAGGCCATGTTTTGGGCGTAGGTGGCGCACGTAGCGTGATTGTCGCCGCAGATGCCGCAGATGCGGCTGGTGATGAAATGGGCATCGCGCGGATCTTTGCCCTTCATGAAGATGCTGTAGCCGCGAAAGATCGAAGATGTGCTGTGGCACTCTGCCACGCGGCGCTTCCCAAAGTCAATCTTCGTGAAGATTCCAAGACTGCCCACAATCCTGGTAATCGGATCCCAATTCATTTCCACTAACTGGCCGCTCTTTTCAGGCGAATGTTTCTGCTCAGCAACGATGGTGCCCATATCGGTGGCTCCTTTTTCTGTTTCCGGTTAGTAGTTTGCGCGATAGCCCGATGTAAGCACGGGGCGCGGATTACGCCACTTGGGCTCCTTGTTCACGGTGGCATTGGTCAGAGAGCGCAGAGAACGGATGGCTTTGCCGTAGGTACCGATGGTAGCGGTGGAGACTCTCGCGCCAGGAGGCTCGTCCATGAAGGGCATAAACTTATCGGGGAAACCGGGCATGGTGCAGCCGATGCAGATGCCGCCCACATTAGGGCAGCCGCCAATGCCGGCCATCCAACCACGTTTGGGAACGTTGCAATTCACAACGGGTCCCCAGCAGCCAAGCTTCACGATGCACTTCGGTGAACTGTAGGAGGTGGCAAAGTCGCCCTGTTCGTAATACCCGGCGCGGTCGCAGCCCTCATGAACCGTTTTTCCGAAGAGCCATGTCGGCCGCAGATTATCGTCAAGAGGAATCATCGGAGCGAGGCCGGCTACCTGGTAAAGCAGATAGAGAACTGTCTCCATGAAGTTATCCGGCTGCACAGGGCAGCCGGGAACATTGACAATGGGCAGGCCCGCTTTTGACTTCCAGTCCCAGCCGAGGTAGTCAGCCAAGCCCATGGCTCCGGTGGGGTTCCCTTCCATGGCGTGAATGCCCCCATACGTGGCGCATGTACCACAGGCGATCACCGCAAGAGCCTTTGGAGACAGCCGGTCGATCCACTCATTCGTCGTGATTGGTTGGCGAGTATGCGGATCGGTTCCCATCGCGGCCCAGTAGCCCTCTTTCTTGATCTTTTCATTGGGAATGGAGCCCTCAACTACCAAAACGAACGGATCGAGTTTTCCTTGTTCTGCCATGTACCAGAACTTCATGAAGTCATCGCCCGTCTCGTATGCGAGCACCGGATTGTGGAGGTGCACCTTGGGCAGGCCCGGAATAGCGCCCATGAGCACATCCTCAATGCTTGGCTGCGTCGCCGCTGTGATGGACACTGAATCTCCATCGCATCCCAGGCCTGCCGTGATCCAGAGAATGTGGACTTCCGCGACCGCCGGTTTCTTTTGAGTTTTTCTGCCGTAAGGCACTGTCTCCGCTGCCATGCTGGATTCTCCTCTCGCGTCCTTGAACGGTAAGGGACCAAAACATTGCGCACAAAAGCACCGCACACCCTCCGGCATCTTCGAAAGTCAATTCGATTCGGGGCGTTCTAAGTGTTTGTGACGTCTCAAGCTACCGGCGACAGACCTCCTCGACCGCTTCTCCGCCGACTCACGTATGGCAACAGAATGGCAACAGGGTTCGCAAGCAGGCTGGGCCCCTATTTAGCTGGATATGAACTACTGCGCGGGCCATCAGGGGATCCCCTATGGAACAGCTAACCCGGGTCTGGAGGCTGAGTCCATCAGTGATGCGGCGAGTCGGGCCACTCGGGAACATCGCCGGACGGTGTCTCAGGGTTAAGAGAATCAACTTAGGAGGATTTTTCGCTCAGTGTCCACTGGATGGCGTGTTGCATCAGTTCGCGGCCCGTGCGCAGCGAAAGCTTCTCTTTCAGGTGCGCCTGGTAGGACTCCACCGTTTTCATGCTGAGATGCAGCGCGTCGGCGATCTGGCGCGTGCCGAGGCCATCCCCAATGAGCCGGAAGACCTCCAGTTCCCGGTCTGAGAGGGCAGCCATGCGGGAATCGGTTTCGGCCGTCTGACCAGTCAGATACTGTTGCAGCAACTTGTTGGACATGCGACTGCTGAGGTAAATCCCGCCATCAAGAATGCGGCGTACGGCAACAAGAACTTTCTCAGTCGCTTCCTGTTTCATGATGTAGCCGTTGGCGCGGGCCCGCAAAGCTCGCTCCGCATAAATGGATTCATCGTGCATGGAGAGAATAAGCACCGGCAGGTCGGGATATAGGGAACGCAGATTCTTCAGTAGGTCCAACCCATCGGGACCGTTCAGCGAAATGTCCACGATCAATATGTCCGGTCTTGCGGCGGAAATCGCTTTCATGGCCGCAGGAGCTTCTTCAGCCTCGCCGCAAACAGTCAAATCCGGCTCGCGGTTGATCAGCATGGCCAGCCCCTGCCGCAAAAGCGGATGGTCGTCGACAACAAACACGGTCTTCTTCTCGTTTCGCGTTACGTTTTCCGTCTTGGTGATTTCCGCGACGCGCATACTCACTCAACCTCTTTAACCTGAAACGTGCAGGTCACGATGGTTCCCCGCGGCGTGTCCGGCCGTATCTCCAATGCGCCGCCAATCATGCCGGACCTATATTTCATGATGTGCAATCCCATGCCGCGGGAATTGACGGCTCCTTCTGTAATGCCCGATCCGTCGTCCTTGATTACCAATCTGCCCCTGCCCTGTTCGGCTGTCAACCGAATTAGAATCCGTTGCGGCTCTCCATGCTTGATGGCATTGTTCACGGCCTCCTGGGCAATGTGGTAGAGATGCGCGGCTGCACTGTCGTCGTAGATCAGGACAGGCGAATCGCATTGGAATCGGCACGTCACTCCAAATAGATTTTCAGTCTCTGCCGCCCACAACTGAAGCGCAGACATCAAGCCCTGCGAATCCGATAAAACCGGATGCAAACCTCTCGCCAGTTCGCGCGTCTTGTGAATGGCCTGATTTACGAGTCGAACGATCTTAGCGGCGTCTTCGGCCTCAGGGCTGCTCTTTTCCGCAAGCTTTGCCTCGTGCACTTTGGCCATGAACGCGATTCCGGTCAGATGCTGGCCAAGACCGTCGTGCAGGTCCTGACCGATTCGGCGCTGTTCGCGTGCGCTGATGTCCAGGATGGCTTTTTCCAGTTGCTTCCGTTCAGTGATATCGATGCCCGTGGCGATAATGTACCCGGTGTTTGCGCCGCTTCCCGGCAAAAGCGTGCTGGTCCAGGCAATCAGCCGCTCGTCTCCGCGGCGTGTGACCCAGGTCGTCTGATGACTCTGAGGCAATAGATCCGTGCGGAGCACTTCGAACACGGACTTGAAACGATCAGCCTCTTCCGGCAACGAAAGCAAGTCCCAGAAATACTTCCCTTGGACCTCTTCCATCGAGTAACCGCTGGTTATTTCACACGCCGGGTTGAATCGCAAGATGCGCCCCTCATCATCGAGAACCACAACCAGCGCGCCCACGGTGTCGAGAATCGCCGAAATGAAGTTGCGCTCTTCCTGCCGTTCTTCCTCGATTCGCTTCAGATCTGATATATCAAAAGCCACGCCGTGAATGAACCAGGGACGGCCGTCTTCGCGCCGCATCATTCTGGCGTCGCATTGAAACCAGATCACACGGCCATCGCGAGCGATCACCCGGTAGGCTGAACGCAGCGGTTTACCTGAGAGGAACATCTCCGCCGCCTCGAGGCTCCAGCGTTGTTTATCTTCTGGGTGAATATGCTCATACCAGCGGACCGGATCTTCGAGCCATTCCTCGCTGGAGTAGCCGAGTGCGGCTTCAATCTGGGGACTCACGTAGGCCTCGCTAATGCCGCGATCAAGGTAAGCCATAAAAACAACTGCCGGTATCTGCTCCAGTAGAGCCCGATACTTGGCTTCGAGGTTGAGCGCCTGTGCATCCGGCGCCTCCACCCGGCCTTTTCCAGTCAGCGAACGCGGCCCAATGCCCTGATCGGCAGGCGAGGCAAAGAACACTTGCGCGAGATCGAGGAGAATGGATTCGGCTTCGGCAAGACCGGGCAAACTACCGCTCGTTTCAGTTCGCCAACTGCTGCTCTCTTTCTCACTCTGCATGGTGTGTGCAAACGAAGACATTTTTCACTCCAAACGTCCCGTGCTTGAATTTCTTGCTGTTGACCCCGCGGTTACTTGCTCAAATAGTCATCCCGGTCTGATCCGCCTTTCCGATGGCCTGCCTGCGCCGCCAAATCGGCTCCTTGTTCAGTGAAGACTGGGTGAATCTTCTTAGTGCCTGAATAGCTCGCCCGTACGTTTGAACGGCAGCCGACGAGAGAAGTGAACCGGGTGGTTGATTCATAAAGGGCATGAACTTGTCAGGAAACCCAGGCATCGTGCACCCGATACAGATGCCGCCTATATTGGGGCATCCGCCGATGCCGCCCATCCAGCCACGCTTGCCCACGTTGCACTGCACCACCGGTCCCCAGCAGCCGAGCTTCACGATGCACAACGGCGACCCGTATTCATCGGCAAACTGGGCCTGCTCGTAATAGCCGCCGCGGTCGCATCCCTCATGCAATGTGCTCCCAAAAAGCCAGGTTGGTCGCAGAGCTTCATCCAGGGGGATCATTGGAGCGCGCCCTGCCGCCATGTACAGCAGATAAAGCAGCGTTTCCATAAAATTGTCCGGCTGAACCGGGCAGCCAGGCACGCAAACAATCGGAATGTCCCCTCCGGAGCGCCATTTCCAGCCAAGATAATCGGGCAGGCCCATGCATCCGGTCGGGTTACCCTCCATCGCGTGAATCCCGCCATACGTTGCACAGGTCCCCGCTGCTATAACCGCCCAGGCTTTCGGTGCCAGTTTGTCGAGCCACTCACACGTCGTAATCGGCTGGCCCGTGGACGAGTCCGTACCGAATGACGCCCAGTAGCCATCCGCCTTGTTGGTCTCATCCGGCACCGATCCCTCCAGCACGAGGATGAAAGGTCTGGGTGATCCCGCCGCCGCCAGGTGAAAGGGCCTTAGAAACTCATCTCCGTTTTCTAAAGCGAGAAATGGGTTATGGAAGTTGACTTTGGGAATCCACGGAAGCGCGCCGAGAACAATATCCTCAATGCTCGGCTGTGTGGCTGCCGTCATTGCGATCGTATCTCCATCGCAACTCAGCCCTCCCGTGATCCACAAAACGTCGATCTCCGAAATGGGCACAGTGTTCTTCAGCGAACGGCCAGCAGGTTCCATGAGGGGAAGAATTTCCTTTCGGAGCGTCGCCGCAACGGAAAAGTGGCCCGACTATATTCGGCTCCGAAACCGGCGCAGTCAAGCATTTGCCGTAAGCCTGTTTCTGTTCCCCGATGAAATTGCTGATCTGAAAAGACCCCGTCAGATTGTCACATCGCTCGAATTCGCATGTAGCGGCGAATGTCTGGCCAAGCGGAGGCAAACAGGGCAATTAGACCCAGGGAAGCCACCGTAAAAAACGCCCTCTTCATCTGATTTCACCTCGTTGAGAATTGTTGTAGTCGTCGATTGAAATACTTCGGCCGTCAATCGCTGCAAAACCCGGTGAACTTAGCGCTCCGATCAGCGACGGTGGAACCCCCGATTGCAGTCAAGGAGCTACGTTGTAGTGAGATGCGAGACGACTGCTCCACGATGCCCTTCAAGGGAAGAACACCTTGAATCGACCGGGGATCGCCGCTCTTGCAAGGCCGAGTCATGCCCGGGTCAGGAGTTCTGGATTTTCAACACGGAGAGGAATCCTTCGCGCTCGGATTGTGCCAGCCCCCGTGGGCCGCGGTAAGCCGATCGGCCATCTTGGGTCCCCAAGTCCCGCGTTGGTAGCGGAGCGCGCGGGGATGGTTCTTAAGCACCGGGTCCACCACCGCCCAGGCAGCCTCAACCGCATCTTCCCGCGTGAACAGCGCCCCGTCGCCTCTCATCGCGTCACCCAACAGCCGTTCGTACGGCGTTTCTTCCCCCGGCTGCTCTTCTGAAAGGTAGAGTTCACGCTGTTCGCCGATGAATTCCTGACCGGCGCGTTTGACTCGCGCAGCAAGAGCCACGGAAGAGTCGGGCGAGAGCCGGAAACGCAGGTAATTCGACCTGTCGCCTGCGGGGGCGGAGTCGGCAAAGAGCCTTTGTGGCGCTGCTTTCAACTGCACCAGAACTTCGGTCGCGGTGTCTGGCAAATACTTGCCGGCACGCAGATAAAATGGCACGCCCTGCCAGCGCCACGAGTCGATAAAAAGCCGCAAAGCGCAAAACGTCTCCACGTCGGAATTCCTGGCAACGTCGGGCTCTTCGCGATAGCCGGCATATTGCCCGCGGACCATGTCACTGGGCTTGAGTGGGCGCATGGCTTTGAAAATCTTTGCCTTCTCCGTCTGCACGGCACCGTAATCGCGCCCTGCGGGAGGCTCCATGGCGAGAAGCGCGACAATCTGAAATAGATGGTTTTCGATCACGTCGCGCAGGCAGCCGGCCGTTTCGTAAAACTTGCCGCGTTTCCCGATCCCGAAGTTCTCCGACAAGGTGATCTGGACGCTATCCACATAGTTGCGGTTCCAGATCGGCTCCAGAAAGGAGTTGGCGAAGCGGAAATAAAGAATGTTCATGATCGCTTCCTTTCCCAGGAAGTGATCGATGCGGAAGATCGAATCTTCAGGAAAAGCGGACCGCGCAACCCGGTTGAGGTCACGAGCAGATGCCAAATCCCGTCCGAACGGCTTTTCGACAATAACCCGCCCGTTGCGATTCAGGCCGGTGGCCGCAAGTCCTTCGATGACGCTTTCGAAGAGGGAAGGTGGTATCGCCAGGTAATGCGCCGGACGCCGCGCGTTGCCCAGTGCGCTGCGAATGAGCGCATAGGTATTGGCGTCCTTATAGTCTCCGCTCACATACTGGAACAAAGAAAGAAGATGCCGCAGGGCCTTTTTGTTATCAACTCCACCCGACCGCTCAATGCCGTCGGTAATGCGTTTGTGCAATCTCGCCATGCTCAATTTAGGCAGTGCAACGCCAATCACGGGAGCAGTGAGAGCGCCGTGCTTCACCATGGCATAGAGCGCCGGAAAGATCATTTTGTGAGCCAGATCGCCGGTCACTCCAAAGAGCACCAATGCGTCGGATTGTTTTGTGGCCATCTAGATACCGTCCCTGCCTTGATGATGTGTGCACCCTTATCGCGGTGCCTTCGGGCTCGGATCGTCAGCACGAGCAGCTATGCTCGTGGCGACCTAGAGCCTTCTTCATCCTGTCACCATAGCAGGTTCGAATTGCCCTCGGCGCGCGGCTCGAGCAATGCTTGCGCTTTGATTCAAAGCTCTTTGCGCTGCCGGCACCTTCGCGTCATCGCCCTTCCAGATTTCCATCGCCGGCTGCTGAATGGCGCGGGCAAACGAGAAAGTCAAGACCCAGGGCGTCCGCGATTTGTATCGGACGTTCATTGAATTTAAATGTGCCGCGGCTTGCTCCCCCGATTGGCCTCCCGACAGAAATGCAACGGCCGGAACGGCAGCGGGCGCGGTTCGCAACAGGCAAGTTACCGTGGCATCGGCAACTTCATCTACCGTTGCCTGTTGGGGGGAGTCCTTACCGGAAACCACCATGTTCGGTTTCAATATCATTCCCTCCAACAGAATCCGCTGGACAATGAGTTCACTGAACACCGCGCGCTGCACCTTTTCCGTGACTTCAAAACACTGCTCCAGGGTGTGATTGCCGTCCATCAGCACTTCCGGCTCGACAATGGGAAGCAGATTTGCTTCCTGGCAAAGCGCGGCATAACGGGCCAAAGCATGTGCATTGGCGTAGATGCAGCCCCACGTCGGAATCCCCTCGCCGATCGTGATCACCGCGCGCCATTTGGCAAAGCGCGCACCCATGCCTGAATACTCGGCAAAGCGATCGCGCAATCCATCCAGACCTTCGGTGACTTTTTCGCCGGGAAACGACGCCATTGCCTTGGCGCCCTCATCAACCTTGATGCCAGGAACAATTCCGGCATCGGTGAGCTCTTTCACCATAGGCACGCCGCGCCTTGTCTGCTGCCGAATCGTCTCGTCAGACAGAATCGCGCCGCTGATGCTTTCACCCAGCCGGGGCGTCGTCACGATCATCTCCCGATAGGCGCGCCGCATTTCGACTGTCTGTGGAATTCCCAGCTGAGCAAATCGCTTGTTGCAGGTGGGAATGCTTTCGTCCATCGCCAAAAGGCCTTTCTCGCTGCCGACAAGAGCTTTCGCTGTTTCAATCAATTGCTTCTTGTTCATGGGAGAACTCCAAAATTGACTTTGAACTCGCGCGGCTTCATCGCAAGTTGCTCATGGCATAAGGTTAGTTGCCGAGGACCCGGTATAGGTTGCTTGGCACGCGGCGGCTCACGATCGGAGGTTCAGGGTGCTCGTGTATATTCCTGAGGCGAGTACAGGTCGCACAGCACAACCTGCTTTTCAAGTTCGCAGAAAGGTCCGACCTGCGTACCTTATCCGACCGAACGGAAAGAGTCCTTCTCTGAACTGAAAGGAACGCGAGCGTGGACCTTGGTACCGCGCTGCGGTTGAGACTCAATTGAAAAAGTCCCGTTCAGCAGTTTCAGTCGCTCCTCCATGCTGATGAGACCGAGCCCCTTGCCCTTTGCCGTTTCGGGATCGAAACCCTTGCCGAAGTCACTCACCGTGAGATGAACCTCTGATGTTCTCCATAACCGCACTTCAAAGTGTTGCGTCCCACTGTGTTTAGCCGCATTATGGAGGGCTTCTTGCAAAACTCGGAAGAAGCAAAGTGAAACGTCAGGTGGCAAAGTCTCGAACTGGTCGTCGGCTTGGAAGTCAACTTCCACCTTCTGTTGTCTGGCGAATTCCTGGCAGAAGCTTTTCATCGCCGCACTAATACCGAGATATTGCAGTTTTGATAAATGCAGTTCGTGGGATAAGGATTGAACATCGGCGGCTATCTCGAAGGTCTGCTTTTGGAGTTCAGCGATACGCCCCCGGACTTCGGGCAGGTCGAGAGGGCTTCCCTCAAGTTGTTGTAACTGGATTGCCAAAAGAGCGACTCGTTGACCGATGTCGTCATGAAGCTCTCTGCCGATCCGGGCCCGCTCCTGTTCCTGTGCCTCAATCAACTTACCGTTCACGCTTGCGAGCGCCGCTTCGGCCAGCTTGCGATCGGTCACGTCGAGACAAGAGCCGATATAACCAGCAAAAGAGCCGTCTGGGTTAAATCTCGGCACGCCGGTGTCTAAGATCCAACAATATTCTCCGTCATGCCGCCGCAGCCGATATTCAATCTTGAAGGATTCGCGCTGATCGAACGCATTTTTGAAGGCATCCAAGCAGCCTCTAAGGTCCTCAGGGTGAACTCCTTGCGCCCAGCCGTCTCCTAACTCCGACTCAATCGGCCTACCGGTAAATTCGAGCCAGGGCTGGTTGAAGTAGGTGCAGAGCATGTCGGGATCTGACATCCAGATCATCACCGGAGCGCTATTGGCGACCCGGCGAAAGCGCTCCTCACTTTCTCGCACCCCCTGTTCCGCCCGTTTGCGTTCCGTAATGTCCGCCACCATTCCAATCATCCGTATTACCTTTCCATGCTCGTCGAAGATCGCCCGAGCGCATTTCTCCACCCAAACCGCCGAACCGTCAGGACGCAACACGCGGTAGCTCATCTTCGTAGTCGGATTCTGTAGAGTAGGCTGGTCGGCGCACCGGGCAAGCGAAGCGCGGTCGTCTGGATGAACGTCGCCTATAAGTTGCAGACGAGTAAGCTGTCTCTCCGGATCGCCACAACCAAGGACCTCCACGAATTCCTTGGATCGCACGACCACGTCGGTTGCAACGTCCCACTCGAACGCATACATTTTTGCGGCTTGAGCCGCCAAATGAAAACGTTCGTCGCTCTCGCGGAGTGCCTCTTCCGCCCGCTTGCGCTCAGTTATGTCCTCTACAAAAGCGAAGACCAGCGGCGCCAACCCTCCATCGCGGTCCTTGAAAAGAGAGACATTCAGACGTCCCCAGAGCTGAGCGCCATCCTTCCTTTCATATCGCTTTTCGAGCGAATACTGGTCGATGACTCC
Organism: uncultured Acidobacteriaceae bacterium; assembly: GCA_963800145.1. Classification (GTDB taxonomy): domain Bacteria; phylum Acidobacteriota; class Terriglobia; order Terriglobales; family Acidobacteriaceae; genus Telmatobacter. Next base: position 284,563 of record CAWCZX010000006.1, read on the forward strand.
TGCACGGAGTTGTTGAAAGAGAGCCCAATCGTCTTGCGAATCTTCGGGATTAGCAAATTCGGAACAACTCATGGCGCACAGTTCAGCTTCCTGGTATCCCAACATGGAGCAAAGCGCCGGGTTGGCGAGCAAGATCTTCCCATCCAGATCCTCCACTGCGATCCCCAGCGACGCTTCCTCAAAAAGATGATGGAAAAGCTGCATAGCCTGTGCGGGCAACGTTTGAGAGGACATGCCGACTCCAGAAGTGCGAATTCCCTCTATTCCTATTCGGACAACCTAGCACTTTCAATAGGAAAAGTGAATGTTTTTTGGGGGGTCGGACGCTGCATCTTACGGTCAGACAACTGTGTCGTGCTGCCGGATGGAAAGCCTTTTTTGAAGAATCACAACCTCGTTTGTGATCGCCCAATCCCCACACGCGAGGCTTCACTCCGTTCCGATTTTCGTCATTAACTGGCGCAAATTAGAGCTGTGGACTCCAAAAGTGCGTTTGCCACCGCACTCGGTAAAGTGGTATTCAAGTGGATCATGTCCCAAGAATTTCGTTCTGACAACCCAGCCAGACTTCGTCCGTTCAATCGCCGCAACTTTCTAAAGGCTGCCGGATCGGCCGCGATCCTTCCTGCGGTTCTTCCCGCCTTCGGCGCGCAGAGTTCGGGAGCCTCAGCCAACAACAGCATCAATCTAGGCGTGATCGGCATGGGCTGGCAGGGGCCGGGCAATACGCAGGCCTTCCTGGCGTCGCAGGACTGCCAGGTGGTCGCGGCATGCGATATCGACGCAAATCATCTGCAGGCCGCGGTCAAGATGGTGAACGACTACTACGGGAACCAGGATTGCAAGGGCTACCACGATTACCGGGAACTGCTGGCCCGCGACGACATCGATGCCGTGATGATCGCCGTGCCCGATCATTGGCATGAGATCGTTGCCACCGAAGCCGCGCGCCGCAAGAAAAGACATCTACGCTGAAAAACCCCTCGCGCACACCATCGCCGAACAGCAATCCATCGTTCGCGCAGTGCAGGAGAACAGCATTATCTGGCAGATGGGCTCATGGCAGCGCTCCGTTCCCACCTTTCATAAAGCCGCGGAAATCGTCCGAAACGGGCTGATCGGCACGGTGACCCATGTCGAAGTCGGCCTGCCCGGCGGCAACTCGGATTTTGACGGCGTACAAAAGGAGGCCCTGGCCAAGCTGGCCGCCCAGGGCGAAAACGTCGCCAGTCTGGAGCAGGTCCTGCCCGGCACGAAGGCCTGGAATCTGCTGGTGTCGGATCCTCCAGCGGAGTTGGATTATCAAACATGGATCGGTCCATCCAGGATGGAGCCTTACATCAGGGCACGCTCGCATAAGTCCTGGCGCTGGAATTACAACACCGGCGGCTGGGGAGCTTCTGGACTGGATCGGCCATCATTGCGACATTGCGCACTGGGGTCTGGGATTCGATGAATCCGGTCCGTCGGAAGTTGAAGGCAGCGGCGAATTGCCGCCAGCCACCGCGGTTTGGAACACCGCGCCAACGTATCGGTTTGAATTGAAATATCCGCAGGGCATCACAATGACCATCGCCGGAGGCTACCCCGACATCAAAGGCGGCGTGAAATGGATTGGCACCGAAGGCTGGGTATGGGTGGATCGTGAGGGGTTCGACGCCTCGAATCCCGCCTGGAAGCAGGGCAAAACATTGCCCAGGGAACTGCGCAAGGTAAAGCTATATACTTCTTCCAATCACCAGCAGAATTTTCTGGACTGCATCAGAACCCGTCAACGAACCGTTACGCCCGTGGAAGTTGGGCATCACTCGGCGATTCCCGGACACCTTTGCCTGATCTCCATGCTGACCGGAAGAAAAATCCGCTGGGACGTGAAGGAAGAAATGATCATCGGTGATCCCGAAGCCAGCAAGCTGATGACCCGCGAATACCGGGCGCCTTGGAAGATGAGCTAAGGACTTTTTCGCCTTAGCCGTTTTTCGCGTTTCCGCCGGTTGATTGCGGAAGCTTCTTAGAACCGTTGCCATTCAACCTTGGAATCGACTGGCGAGACATGACTGATTCAACTGAAACAAAACCGGGCCCGGGCCGCAAAGTTCATTTGGGATTTTACCTATGCCTTTCTGATCTTGCGCCTTTGGCTTGCCGTGCGCTCCCTGTTTATCGGCATTGAAAAATACTGCCGCCTATCAATCTGTTGCGATGCCGCTGATCGATCCTTCGACCGGCCAGCCGGATGCGAGCGGCGTGATGGTCAACGTGAACATCAAGTCCTATGCGCTGGCCAATTACGCGGGAATCCCCGCCGCGTTCCGAGACAAGTTCGCTCATGAGCCGCTGTTTCCGAAATTCGCTTTGGTGGCTTTCGACCACATGCTTGGCCCGGCATTTATTCTGACCGGAATCATGCTCCTGATCGGGCTGGGCACTCGCCTGTCGCTGCTTGCCCAGGCGGCTGCTTTATATCGCGCTGACGGTCGGCCTGGTTCTGATCGATCAGCACGGACGGCGTGGCCTATCTGGGCATCCATATCGGCCTGGTCGCGGGGGCTTTGTTGCTCGCCGAACACAACAGATTTGCGGTCCTCAAAAAATGGTAAACCCGTTCCTGAACCGTCGAGAATTCATCAGCGCAACCGCAGTCGCGGGCGCCGGCATGCTGTTGAACGGCTGCAAGTCCGATTCCGGCCAACAAACAGCTGCTGTCCACAAATCTTCGCTGAACACCATCAATGTCGCCCTCATTGGTTACGGCGAGGAAGGCAAGGTACTGCTGGAATCCCTTCTGAATATCGAGGGCGTCAGGCTTGTGGCGCTCTGCGATATCTGGGATTACCACCTCAGCGAGGGCGCGACGCTACCTGCAGAAGATCGGCAACGAGGTCCGCGCTTACGAGAATTATGAGGACCTGCTTGCCAAGGAAAAAGACCTGCAGGCGGTTGTGATTGCCACGCCGGATTTCTGGCATGCGCCGATGACCAACACCTGCCTGAAAGCCGGACTGCATGTGTACTGCGAAAAGATGATGAGCAACACCATCGACGGAGCGCGCTCCATGGTGAAGACCATGCGCGAAACCGGAAAGCTGTTGCAGATCGGTCATCAGCGACGCAGCAACCCGCGCTACCTTTTCACCCTGAACCGCCTGCTGCATGAGGCGCAGTTCTGCGGCCGGCTGACGGCAGCGCAGGGGCAATGGAACCGCGCGGTGAAGGAAGACTTCGGCTGGCCCAAGAAATACGAGATGCCCGCAAGCATGCTGGCCAAATACGGCTACAAAGACATGCACCAGTTCCGCAACTGGCGCTGGTATAAAGGGCTCGGCGGCGGGCCGTTGTCGGATCTCGGCGCGCACCAGATCGACATTTTCAACTGGTGGATGGGCACGCCGCCAAAGTCGGTGATGGCCAGCGGCGGCCTGGATTACTACAAGAACCACGACTGGTATGACAACGCGATGGTCATTTACGAGTATCCGTTGGCCCAGGGCGTGGCGCGCGCGTTCTACCAGGTGCAGACGACCACCAGCGCCGGCGGCGGCTATTTTGAAATGTTCATGGGCGACGACGGCACCATCAAGATGTCGGAAGATCCGTCGATTTGCGCGATTTACCGCGAGGCTCGCGCCACTGCAGTTTCATGGGACGATCTGGCTCAGAAGGGCTATGTCCGCGCCAAGGCTGTCTCCGCAGACGACGCCGCGAAAGTGGACGTGCGCGAAACGGCGCAACTGGCGGAGTATGAAATTCCGGTGTTCTTCAATAAGCCGCCGCATCAACCGCACCTGGAGAACTTTTTCAACACCATCCGCGGCACGGCAAAATTGAATTGCCCCGGCGATGAAGCTTTCACCAGCGAATACGTCGATTCATAAAGCCAACGAAGCCGTTGCCGCGCAGACGAGAATTGTCATCACTGCCGAGGAAGTGAGAGCTTGAGACGATGATGAGAATCCTTTCCAGGAATTTGCCCGTTCTGCCTGTACTGCTTGTCGCTACCGCTGCGCTCGCGCAGAACCAGGTTGTTCTGAAGACCCAATTGCCGCCGCCTCTGTTTGTGGGACGCCGGCGCCCCTCAATGTGCCCAATCTTGAGCCCGCCAATGAGAGGCAAGCGCCCGGATTTTTACGTTCCCGCCGGCACCATCAATCTCGCCAAGAACAAGAAGGTCACATCAAGCGACAACAATCCCGATGTTGGAACGCTGGATATGATCGACGACGGAGACAAGGACGGCGACGAAGGCTCCTGGGTCGAACTTGGGCCCGGCAAACAATGGGTGCAGATCGATCTGGCGAGGAAAGCCAACATTTATGCGGTCCTCGTTTGGCATTTTCATTCGCAGGCGCGCGTGTATCGCGATGTTGTGGTGCAGGTCTCCGATGATCCCATGTTCAAGTCCGGCGTGACGACCATATTCAACAATGACTTTTCACAACGAACTGGGCCTGGGCGCAGGCAAGAATCTGAATTACATCGAGACGTACCAGGGCAAGCTGATCGATGCCAAGGGCGTGAAGGGCCGCTATGTCCGTCTTTACAGCAACGGGAACACAACCAACAAATTGAACCACTACATCGAGGTTGAAGTGTGGGGCAAGCCGGCCGCCTGATACTGCCAATTTGCCGCTCTGGTGATGCGGAGCGGCAGAATTCCGACCTGCCTGCCAGCCTTTCCCGGGTTGTTCTCGATGATCGGGCGGCATCGCTCGAAATGCAAAATTCAGCCCAGCCCAGGCGATGGGCACTCTGGGCTGCCTTTCTTCTTGTCGCGCTTCTCGCACTTCTTCTACGCCTGCCCCAACTGGGCGCGCGGCCCATGCACACCGATGAAGCCGTCAACGCATACATCGTTGGCCAATTGCTGGCGGGTCAACCGTTCACCTACGATCCGCAGGACCGGCACGGTCCGGCGCTGGCCGCACTTGCCCTGCCACTGGCCAGAATGCAGGGTGCAAGAACATTTTCTGACCTGACGGAATCGGAGCTGCGCCTCGACAACGGTCCTGGCCGGAACGGTCACGATTCTGCTTTTTGGCGCGGCGGTCGAAATGTTCGGCTTCGTGCCCTGCCTCATCGCCGCGCTGCTGTTTGCCGTCGCTCCTCTGCCCGTCTATTACGACCGATATTTCATTCATGAGTCCATTTTTGTCGCCGCCACGTTTGGACTGATTCTGACCGGATGGCGTGCTTGCCAAACGCACTCCACTGGGCAGGCCGCGCTGGCTGGCGCCTGCGCTGCGCTGATGCTGGCCAGCAAGGAGACCGCCGTTCTTCACTTTTTCGCGCTGGCCGCCGCCGGCATTCGTTTTCTGGCGCCTGAATCTGCGCGGAAAAAATAGCGCTGGCCCGCGGCGGCCCAAGGCGACTCTGGTTGCGGCTGCCGTCTTCCTGCTGCTGAGCGTGGTGCTGTTCACCTGGTTTGGCAGTAACTGGAAAGCGCTGCCCGCGCTGTTTCAGGCAGTCCCCAATTTCCTTGCGCGCGCGGGCGGTCGAAGGCCACCAGAAGCCCTTCTGGTATTACGCTCCAGCTTCTCACCGGCGGCTGGTCGGGCGGAATGTTATCTGCGCTCTGGCCTGCATCGGTTTCTTTGAGACCGTGAGAAAGCGCGAGCCCTTCGCCTTATCGCTTTCTGGCGTTCTATGCCCTTCTCCTTGCCGTCGCTCTACAGCCTGATTCCCTACAAGACGCCGTGGCTGGCCCTGAATTTCTGGCTTGCCGATCGCGCTGTTCGCCGGCCTGGCGGTCGAGTCGCTTTGGCGCATGGCGGCGAAGCTTCCCGCTCATCGCATTGCGATTCGCGCCACTTGCATTCTGGTGGGCGCTGTCGCCGCCGCGCTGATCGCCCACGATACGCGGCAGCGCGTCTTTGTCCATCCTGCCGATGAGGCCAATCCGTATGCCTATGCCCACACCTCGGAAGATTTGCTCGGGCTGCCTGCGGAGATCGAGAGGCTGGCGCACCAGGATGCAATCGCAGCGCCGCGCATCGCCGTGATTGCCGCCGATCCCTGGCCATTGCCCTGGTATCTGCGGCACGTTTCCCAAGTCGGATTCTGGCAGCCGGGTCAGCAACCGGGAAAAGCGGATTTTTACATCACCTCCACCGAAGCTGCGGACCAATACGCGGAACAACTGAAGGATTTTCGCCCGGAATTTTTCGGAGTGCGGCCCGGCGTGCTGATCCATTTTATGGTCGCCCGCACCAAAATGAAATCACATGGCTGACATCCACCAATTCAATCATCGCGCCATGGCGACATACTTTGAGGTGCGCATCGCCGATGAAGAGAGAGCTTATGCCGCGCAGGCTGCGCAGGCCGCACTCGATCTTCTGGACAAACTGGAATCGCATTTAAGCCGATTTCGCTCCAACAGCGACATAGCTCAGATCGCTCAGCTCGCGCCGGGTGAAAAAATGCGCTTAAGCGAGCCGGCCTTTGCCTGCCTTGAAATTGCAAAGAAGATGGAGCTGGCCACGTTCGGCGCGTTTTCTGTCACGGCGGCTGCTATGCAAACGCAAGCTTCTTTGCCGCAGTGGCGTTTGCTGCCGGAGGAGCTTTCCATTCAGTGCGAGAGTGGGCAGCTGCAATTCGATCTGGGCGCTATCGGCAAAGGGTTTGCGCTCGACCGGATGGCGGAGCTGCTGCGTAACTGGGATTGCCCCTCGTTTTTGCTGGTTGCGGGCGGCAGCAGCATTCTGGCGGGCGGTCCGCCGAAGGAGGCCGCCGGTTGGTCCTGCGGCCTGGGTGATGACCACGCACCGCAGCGATTCTTTCTAACACACACTTCATTGAGCGGCTCAGGGCTGGCGGTGAAGGGAAACCACATCTTCGATCCGCGCACAGGTCGGCCCGCCCCGCGGCAAAACCGTGCCTGGGCCCTGGCCGATACTGCGGCTGAATCCGACGCGCTCTCGACCGCATGCATGGTATTGAGCGAGCCGGAACTGGAAGAGGTGCTTGCGCAGGATCACTCGTGGCTGTTCTTTCTCGAGACTGACAAAATCGCCCGACCAATGGGAAGGCGCGCGCTACCCCCGGAAGCCTGAGGTTCTTGCGATAGGCTCCTGCATTGTTTGGGAGAGTTCAAGAATTGTTTTTCCCAAAGGTTTCCTTATTTACGCATGTCCGACGGCGCCCCTCATTGTCCGGATTCAGGCATATCAAGGGAGGGACGATTTTGGGATCCTCCGAAGTTAGCCAATCCAACCCCGACGAGGCGAAAGAGCCTTTCCGGTCCAAGATCAACTCGCTCACGCAGAGACAGTGCTATCGCCGTCAACTCCTCGCACGTGGTCGGAGGAATTGGAGGCGTATAGCTGCGTGTATGGATGTTGAACTCTTTCGTCTTCAGTTTGAGCACTACGGTTCGCGCGCAGCGTGACTCCCGGCGTGATGCCAACCAGACTCTCTCGGCAAGACGCCGAATCAGATCTTCGGTTTCGGACAGGGGAATGTCCTGCTCGAATGTGTCTTCGGCAGAGATGGATTTTGTTGGCCGGTCCGGTGTAACTGGACTGTGGTCGATGCCACGGGCGAGTTCGTAGAGGCGGACACCATAGCGTCGAAACAGCGTTTCGAGCGTACCCAGTTCGAACGCCCGCAAATCTCCAACGGTCTGAATTCCAGTCTGTTTCAGGCGAGCCTCGGTGACTTTGCCTACACCCGGAATGCGGCAAACGGGGAGCGGCTGCAGGAAAGTATCGACGTCCTTCGGTTGAATAATGAAGAGACCGTCAGGCTTGCGCCAGTCGGATGCAATCTTGGCGAGGAACTTGTTCGGAGCGACGCCCGCAGAAGCGGTAAGAGAAAGCTCTTCACGAATTTGCCGACGGATCGCAATTGCAACTTTCGTTGCGGTGGGCAGACCCGTCTTGTTCTCGGTGACATCGAGATAGGCTTCGTCGAGTGACAGGGGTTCGATCAAGTCCGTATGGCGCTGAAAGATTTCTCGCACCGCGCGAGACACAGCCTTGTAGCGAGTAAAGTCAGGCGGAAGGAAGATAGCTTGCGGACATAGCCGCTCCGCAGTGACGGCAGGCATCGCAGAGCGAACTCCGAACTTCCTCGCTTCATAGGAAGCCGCGCAGACGACAGACCGCTTGCCTTTCCAGGCGACAACAACCGGCTTTCCTCGAAGTGCCGGATCGTCACGCTGCTCAACAGACGCATAGAACGCGTCCATGTCCACATGGACGATCTTGCGCAGTGCTGCGTGTGGAGACTCCAGTAGATCGCCGGCCATGCAGTTGATTGTAAGCGAAGATAGGGCGAAAATAGATCAAGATTTGGCGAAGGATAAGAACCTTGAAACGTTGGTCAGCTGTGTGGCCCCTTCGCGTTCGGCGTTCTTGACTGCAGCGACAAATCGCGAAACTGAGAATGAAGATCGACGAGATTGAAGCGACCGAAGGATTAGATAGCCACATCTCGCTACTCGGATCATCCGGTCACCAGAGTGCGAGGCGGGAGAGCAAGGCTGGGCCCCATTGCGAAGAATTTGGCCTTTGGAAACAGAACTGGCAATACCGGTTTTCCGGCGAAGACCTCCTATTTGACTAAAAAGCTGCCCTTTCTTGTTGCGTTCCCAACATCCTTATGGGAATATGATCCCACTCGGCTTTCTCCGCCGATTATCGGCTCCCTTCCAATTCCTAGGGCTCCCCCAAATCAAAATAGAGGAAGTCTGGTTTGTCACCTTCCTCAAGACTGTCTGTTGCACATGCCTTGGCGGCTATGCACGCGGCCCATTCATGGAGTCTTATCGAAGGCTCTATCTTGCGCGAAAATGGCCTTCAGAATCGCCAATCGTCAGACTTTCGCGCTGATCGCAAACCAACAACCGACCCGTTGGAGATTGGAATTTTGACATGGGCGACATTCACCCAATGTGCTCATATTGCGGATTGCGGGAACTGCGAAGGTCACGTTTCCGAGTATCGGACATTTGGTTTCTGTTTCTTTTGAGGTATCCTTCGCGATGCCGCATATGTCGAGAGCGCCAGCATTTTCCGCTTAGGATTGCACTCAAGCTGCCCGTGGCGACGCATTTCCAAAAGAACCGATTAGCTCGGCCCTAAGTGGGAAGCCAGCTTGCGCCTAGTTGGGTCTTTCGTCGACGACCACGGTTTTCAGCCTGGGTCTCCGGAGAGCACCGAGAGCGGCGAAGTGTTTCGAGATGGGTGCCTGTCTTTGCGGCCACTCCGCCGAGTCGCCCTCCTTCACTTCACCAGCGATAGACGGTCATTTCATCAAGGTAGACATTCCCCCAAGTGGTTCCACTGCTGTTTCCGTCAATCTGGAAATTGGTTCCGACTGCCGGACCCCATCCGAGGGCGTATCCAGAGAAAACGGTAAAATTCAGGTCTTGCTCCGCCCCGTCGAGCCACACCGAATGGTAAGTGACCCAACCGGACTCGTTGTGCGAGAAGTAAATCTGAACGTGGTGCCATTGGTTGGCTCCCCAGCTGGGCACGTTGCATGGAGCATAGGAATGAAGCCAGGTATCGTTCGGACTCGTCGGTGAGCCCCCGTTGACCGCATAGTCCCATCGTTGAATCCAGCTGTCGCACTGGAAACCCATGACGACGGTCTGGCCGTCAGGCATTGTCTGGTCCAGATCGAACTCGAGATTGGAGAATCCACTTGAGGAACCGGCGATGTAGACCCAGACGTCGTAAAAGAAATTCTGCGACGTTGCGTTGTCATCGAACTGAACGAAGTAGCGCTCTCCCCCGAAATCGTTGAACTGGTTTGCGAAGAGCCTGGACGTTCCGGTCAGCGAAGGGGAACTCGTCAGGCTCATCGTGCCGCTTGAAGAACCGGGCGTTCCGCCGTCATGAATGGCGGTCCAGTTTCCCAGCGACTGGATGCTGCTGATCTTGACTGCATTCGACGGGACAACTGAGCCGGCCCCGCCGGACGAGCTGGCTGCGGGAGTGGCACCTACATCGATCGAAACGTCGGTTACGCAAACTCCGCCCGCATCATTCCAGACCTTCACGTGGAGTGTATGCCATCCACTGGGTGCGGCCACCGGGCCGTTGATATATTGCGCAGGCCAGCTCGATGTACTACTGCTGTTATCGAGGGAATATCCAACCGCACTGACTGGCTGGGAGGAGCAGGTACTGGCCGTCATGTTGAGAGTGAAAGGAGAAGACACTTGTTCGCCATTGGTCGGGCTGGTGATAACAGTTTGCGCAAGGGCGCCGGGGACCGTTGCCGCCGCGAGCACCAGGCAAACGCAGAAGAGATTCCGGTTCAGCTTCATCGAAAATTCCTTTACAGAAATATTTGTGCTGCCTGAAGTGGTCCGCAAATGTTCACCGACGCCAGCAGGTCGCCGACGCGAACGAGTGTTGCGGACACTTCATAACACTGCTCAGAGACAGTCGCTCCCTCGAGCTCTCGGATTAGAGCGACGAATCTTGGGAGATTCTTGGTGGGCTGTTCTGAGCCTGAGACGTTCGGGAACGTCTACTGCGCGCTGCTCAACAAACCTCTCTATTGAAGGGCTTCAAGCGAAATCATGGGTCGGACCGTTCTATTTCGCATAAGGCCTGAGCGTCCTTCAAACCAGGGCTGAGTTGGACATGCTGACCGATAGGATCAGTCGCGAAGGTTGCTTGCGAAATTGTTACACGCTGGAGCGCTGGGAACCACAGGGCGTTGCCCGATCTCACTCAAGTTGTATTTGATGTCACTATATTCACTTTTGATGAGGGCGATCGACAGGTTACGTGTTTCAAGTAGGCAGATATTGGGCGAATAACTGGAATGACTCCACAACCATCTTTGGCAATTCGTCACGATTCCGTTTCGTTAAGAGTTCGTGACCAGCACCCGCAATCGGAAGCAGCGCGGTTCGCGCCGGAATGAGCTTCAGTGCGACAGTCATCTCGTCGATCGATCCAAAACCATCCTGCATGCCGTGAACAAACATCGCAGGGGTCTGGAGTTTCGGAAAGTGTGCGGTCCGCAACTCATCGGGTCGTTGCGGCGGGTGAAGCGGGAATGAAAGCAGCAGGAGACGATCGACGAGATCGGGCTCAGCCGCAGCGAGCATCGACGCTTGTCTCCCTCCATACGAATGTCCGCCCAGGAACATGCGCCCGGAAGTTTGGCGCCGCATTGTCGCAATTGCCGCGCTGAGTCCCTGTTGATCACGTTCCGCACTGCCACGAGGTGGGGGGCCGTGCGGTCGCAACTGGCGAAAGGGCAAATCGCAGCGGAGGACGGTCAAGCCAGATTCGCAGAACGCACCCGCCAGCGCCACGAGAAGAGGAGACTCGCAGTTCGCTCCTGCGCCGTGCGTGAATACAAGGCAACCTCTACTTGGGCCGGTCGGGCGGTGCAGAAATCCTCGCACGGGTACTGCATTCAGCGGAGCGTCCAAGAACACTTCGTATTTATTCATACACAAAGGATAGTGCGCCTGCGGTTCATAGGCCAGCAGGCATCAGTTCACGCTCGCCGTTTCACCGTCGAATACATCCTTGTTGTGAGTTTGTCCCATTCCACAATGCACTGCTTGTCCGCCCCATCTACTTTACTCATCCCAGATTGGCGCGTTCAAATCCGTATGCCAGCCTATGGGCGGCTGGGGACTCTGCTCAATTGAATGCACAGCGGGCTAAAACTACGCGCGAATCGAGGCGAGCGCGTTGGCGATAGATTTTCCTGCCGTTGAGGTGTCAGCGTTGCCGCCTACGTCACGAGTGCATCGTGATTTGTCTATCAAGGTAACCTCGATGGCCTTGAGGATGGCTGCTGCGGCTTCAGCTTCGCCGAGGTGATCAAGCATCATTGCGGCCGACCAGATCTGCCCAATGGGATTCGCGATTCCCTTCCCGGCGATGTCGGGCGCGGAGCCATGGACGGGCTCGAAGAGAGACGGGTAGCGGCGTTCAGGATTGATGTTCGCAGAGGGAGCGATGCCAATGGTACCGGCACAGGCCGGCCCGAGATCGGAGAGGATGTCGCCGAAGAGGTTTGAGGCTACGACGACGTCGAAGCGGTCGGGGTTGAGCACAAAGTGCGCGGTAAGAATGTCGATATGGTATTTGTCCCAGGTTACGGCGGGAAAGGCTTTGCTCATCTCGAGCACGCGCTCGTCCCAGTAGGGCATGGTGATGGAGATTCCGTTGGACTTGGTGGCGGAAGTCAGGTGTCTCTTTTCGCGCCTATTCGCGAGATTGAATGCGAAGTTTAAGATGCGATCGACGCCTACTCGGGTCATCACGGTTTCCTGGATGACAATCTCGCGATCGGTTCCGGCGAAAATTTTGCCGCCAATCGAGGAGTACTCGCCCTCGGTGTTCTCGCGAACCACAAAGAAATCGATGTCGCCAGGAATGCGGCCGGCGAGTGGGCAGGGGACGCCAGGCATGAGCCGAACCGGCCTCAGGTTCACGTACTGATCGAATTCGCGGCGGAACTGGATCAAAGATCCCCAGAGCGAGATATGATCCGGAACCGTTTCGGGCCAGCCTACGGCGCCGAAAAAGATCGCGTCGTGGTGGCCGATCTGGTTCTTCCAGTCGTCCGGCAGCATCTTGTTGTGCTTCAGATAGTAGTCGCAGGAGGCGAAGTCAAACTCGTCAAGCTGGAGTTTGAAACCGTAATTCATGGCAGCGGCCTCAAGCACACGCACGCCCTCGGGAACGACCTCCTTCCCGATTCCGTCGCCTGGGATGACGGCTATTTTGTAACTTCGATTCGCTTGATCTCTGGATGTACCGACTTTCCCGCTGACATCGGGCATGTTAGAACGCCTTTCCTATTTGACAATCCTGGGGCAGCATTGGTTTGCGCGCGAATCGCATGGCAACGATGGTCACCGCGGACACGACCAGCGTACCGCCAACCAGGTAAAGGCCGCGACTGAAGTCCCCGCCGGTCTCATTGGTCGAGCCAATCATGTAAGGTCCCGCGAATCCGCCCAAGGTGCCGAGGGAGTTGATGAGCCCGATGGACGCAGCGGCCGCAGTACCGGCAAAGAAAGTCGTTGGCAAACTCCAAAGAGGCGGTTTCGCAGCGCTCACCCCGAATGCAGTCAGTGACAGTCCAGTGATTGCAAGGATCGCAGACGAGCCTGCGCGAGCGGCAACAGCCATTCCCACGGCCCCGATCACGCATGCAATCGCGGCATGCCAATAACGCTCTCCAGTGCGGTCCGAGTGGCGTGACCAGATTACCATTCCGATGACCGCAATCAGGTTCGGGATGGCAACCAGGAAACCCACATTCATGACGGAAAAGCCAAGACCCTTGACGATGAGAGGGGCCCAGAAGCCGATGGTGTAGAGGCCTGCAGAGGTGCCAAAGTATGCCAGGGAAAGCGCCAGGACCCTCCAATCGGCCAAAGCACGCAAGGTGCTATGGCTGCGCGGATCCTTTATGTCGGCTTGTTCTTGTGCGATCGCATGCGAGAGCCAGTTGCGCTCTTCCGCTCTGAGCCATCCGGCGTCCGCAGGACGATCGCTGAGAAAGTGGAAGGCGATCAGCCCCAGCATCAGCGCGGGGAAGCCTTCGGCGATGAAAAGCCACTGCCATCCCCTCAAATTCAGGAGACCATTCAGTTGCATCAGGGCACCTGAGATGGGCGAGCCGATGAGCCCGGCGGCCGGCGCTGCTGCCATAAACATCGCAGTCACCGTTGAGCGATGGTTCGAGGGAAACCAGTAGCTGAGGTACAGAATGACTCCCGGGAAAAAACCTGCTTCCGCCAGGCCGAGCAGAAATCTGAGAAGATAAAAAGCGATCGGGCCTCGAGTGAACGCCATTACGATTGAGACAGTACCCCAGGTGATCATCACCCGCCCAATCCAGAAACGCGCTCCCACTTTGTGCAGAATGATTGTCGAGGGCACTTCAAACACAAAGTAGCCAAGAAAGAAGATGCCCGATCCAAGGCCGAACATCTGCGGCGTCAGGCCCACATCCTTGTTCATCGTCAGGGCCGCGAATCCTACGTTGATCCTGTCGAGAAATGCTACGAAATAGAGCAGCATCAGGAACGGAATCAGTCGCCATGTGATCTTGCGAATCGTTTGTTTTTCCAGAGGGCTTTCAACAGGTTTTCTGATGTCGCTCATCTTCACCCCTTGGAAATTGATCAAGCCTCGAAGGCCAGACTTCCTGATTGTACGGGCTTGGGATATGGCTCGATCGGAGAGACTCGATCGGATTCACATTTGACGGGGCATTGACGGAACGAGACTGGACACAACGGTGACCACAGCCAGCAGCGCCGGCGGCAGTGAAAGTCACCGGACCCCACGGCTTGAGCGGAGCATGGCTACGATCTACGCGACGCTATTGCTACCGACCGGCTGCCACCACGATGTTCCGCGAAGGAAAGAAGTAGCCGTCCTGAACCCTTGCTGTCTCCCTCACTGTATATCTGTGGTCCGCGATCCCCAGCGCGGCGACGCTGCCGATCCCGATTGGATCGAGAACCGCCACGGGAAGAAGATAGGGTTTCGATTTCACGAGCGACTCTGTCACCCCATATAGACGCCCGCTCCGCGGGATGTTCCCCGGCACCTGCGGCAGTTCATACACTCCATACCCCAACTCCGGATGCCGCAGTCCGTAATGGTGCAGGCTCGACTCCAGTTGCTTTGGCGTCGTCATCCCGAAGTCAAAGACGAAGTTACGACGGACTACGCGAGGGAAGAGGACGTCCAGCATCTGGCGGGCGAAGTCGGCGCAATTCGAGAAGAAGAAATTGAAGTGCGTCTTATTCGACCGACGATTCAACCACTGCATGAGCCGCTCATCCTGAGCTGCGGTCGTATGCAGGTGAACACAGATGATCCGCCGACGATAGGATGCTCCGAGAAGTTGAATCCAACCGTCTTCCGGAGGGTCGTGTACGAAGCTTCCGGGATGATTTGTCCGATACTCCGCGCGCAGGCGCTCGACATAAGCAATACTGGCCGTCGCGGGAATCTCATCGGCGGAGTCGACAGAGAACATGTAAGGCCCCGGAGGCATCGCCACCCAGTCGTATCCGTCGATCCCCTTGTATCGACTAATGACGGCGCCATCTTCGTCCGCTCTGCACCAACGCATATGGATGTGGTCATCCGAGCACAGATCGTCGACTAGCAGCGCCGCATGGCCCGTCGAGCTCACATGGCCAAGAAAGTTGATCGGAGCTTCAATCAACAAGGTCGCATCAGCATAGGATCTTAGTCCTGGCAGAAACAGCAGACACAAAATAACTCGCCAAACAGAGGACACTCGAGAAGAAAGCCACATAGCATATCTTTGATGACCCGCATCAAAGGCCGGATTCATCCAGGTGCGATAACATCAGCAGTCTTCCCTGATCTTGGAGCGCATTTCTTACCTATAACAACAAAGCGGGAAAGAACGTGGAGAATGGACGAGTAGATTTATAAGTGGTCGATGCCAAGACCCGCTGTTAGACCGGTAATTGAGACTGCAAACCGCCGATTCTGAGCACCAATCGAAAGAAATCCGTCAACCCGTAGTTGCTAAGTGGTTGTTCTGATCTGAGTCAAGATGGAAAGACTTTTCGTAAGGTTCGACTGGGTAACCTCTCGCTTTCCAGCCGTCCAGTCCGCCTTTCAGGAATGTCATTCGGAAGAACCCAAAGGCCAGAGCTCGATGCAAGACAGCGCGGCTAGTCTTATCGCTCGGGCACGTGCAATAAACGACAAGGTCTCTGTCTTTTGGAAGAAGGGAGGGATTCTCTTGCACTTCTCGCGGGGCAAGCCTCGTAGAGCCGGGGATAATTACGGAGTCGCCCAACAAATCCAAAGGCTGACGAACGTCCACAACTAGCACGTCGCGATTTGAGGCCAATAACGCATGCAGTGCTTCCGGCGTGATAGTGTGCTGCTCGAATTCACGTCGATCCCGGGCGCGTTTCATCAGCACGGCCGCGAACAGAACCACGATGCAAATTGCTACAGAAGCAAGAGCCATCTTCGCCTCTCCACGACATTACTCAGATTCACCTGAGGCCTTGTCGGATTCGTCACCTACTCCGCCGCACTCCAAATGCAATTGACCATTCACAGACGCTTTTAGCTCACTGAGCTTGATCTCTTGCGCTCGGCGTGAATCTCCGCAGGATGAATTCCTGCACCAGCCCATTGGCCATCCTGCCACCTGTTGTGATCAACGCATTCTCGAACACAATCCCCGCGCCACGATTCGATTGAGGATAGTATGTATTTGAGATAGCGCCTGCTGCTAAGTCTCCCCCAACGCTGGAGTAGTTTGGCTCCCACTTCCCGTTGTCGCCCTTACATATGAACGGGCTCGAGAGAGCATGAAAAACTCGAGATCTCTTTGTCCCAGTTCCCCGATAGAAGTAGCGCGGATCCTGATGCAGAAGTGAGGGCAGTATAGCCTCGCCCACCATGATGTCGGTGAAACCGTTCGCATATGAAGCCCCGAAACGCTGACCGTAGCCCTTTGCCCCCTGACCGTAGTTAGGGGTATTTCCTGCCTGTTGCGCACCGGCGACGAGAGCGTTCGCGGCAAAGAATACTGGGTCGGTGCTGGCTCTCAATGCCAGCCTGAATTTTAGTTTCGTCGTAAGTGGCGTCGCGTCGTGGTTATAGACAACATAGAAATTGGGAACGACTCCGAAGACACGCTGTCTCTCCTCGATCTTGACTTGTTCGGCTGCTATCTGCTCGGAGGAGGAATATACCGTCACCGATGTGGCTGCTCCCGCGATCGTGAGTTCGCTGCCAGTCAGAAATAGATATTGGCCTGGTCGGACCATGATGGCAGGCGAAGTCCAAGTGACAAAACCATCGGCGCTGATCGTGACATGATATGGAACTCCGGGCCTCAAACCGTCGAAGGCAAAGGACCCGTTATCGCCCGACACTATGGAGCGCCTATCCCCGGGGGCAGTACTTTCAAGAATGACATTGGCGCCGGGAACAATGTCGTCATTCACATCGGTGACTGTGCCGCTTATTTCTCCAGGTTGGGGATCGGGTGCAGCGATTTGCTGTCCGATTACCGGATTAACCAAACAGGCGGAGAATATGGAGGCACAGAGAGACAGTCTGTAACTCATTACTCGCATTTGCCAAAATCCACGATTAATGCCAGCGCGATCTCGTCATCACAAGTGTTGATGAGGACAATCGCTATCTGGATTCGACATTTGAAGATTTTTTAAGACCCGCTCTGCCGTCGACTCACAGGTTGAGTTGAGTCGAGACCTCTCACTTCCGTGCGGGGTTTGCTTTTGTACGGTGCCTCCCGTTTTATACCTGAAAATGGAAGAAGGTGCCCTACAGAAGGGAAAGGTCCGGAATATATGGAAAATACTCCAAACGCATGAGTCCCCTTTACTCATGCTGGTTTCAGTGTCATTTTGCTAATCTTAAAGGGGTGAAAATCGATTATGGTGGGCAGTGAGGGACTCGAACCCCCGACCTAGTGCTTGTAAGGCACCCGCTCTAACCAACTGAGCTAACCGCCCTCACACCCCATCAACAACGCGCTCTCTGAGGATCCCGCGATGAATGACGGGAGGCCGTGGTGATCTCTTTCCATCATAACAGTGCGCGGGATTTCCGGGTGAACACGCTCCAGGTTGATAAACTTGGCCGGTGAGCCGTCTGATTGTGAACGCCGACGACTTCGGGCTCACGGCCGGAGTCAACCGCGCAATTCTCGAGCTGCATCTGGCCGGGGTGCTGACCAGCGCGACCCTCATGGCGAAGGCATCCGCAACGGATGAAGCAATTGAACTGGCGCGCGCGACTCCATCGCTGGGGGTGGGCTGCCATGTGCTCCTGGTGGATGGCGAGCCGGTGCTGCCACCAGGCAAAGTTCCCACGTTGGTTGACTCAGCCACGGGTCGCTTTCCGGCAAGTTTGACCTCGTTTTTGATGCGTCTCTTTACCGGCCGCATTCGTGTGGCAGAAATCGAAGCTGAAGCCGCGGCCCAGATAGGTTTGCTCCAAAGCCGCGGCGTACGCCTCACACATATCGACTCACATAAGCACACGCACATGTTTCCCCCTGTGCTGCGAGCGGTATTGCGGGCGGCGAGAAACGCAGGCATTCATGCCGTACGCAATCCGTTTGAGCCGGAGTGGGCTGTACGCGCAACGCCGCGAAGTCCCTGGTTACGCGACGCCGAGGTCCTGGCTCTGCGGCAACTGGGGCCAGTATTCCGCCGATTGATCGACAAGGAAAATGTGATGACCACGAATGGAACGATCTCTGTTGCCGGCACGGGAATGCTGGATGCGGCCGCTGTCCGCTCCTTGTTGGAGAAACTTCCTTCGGGAACGTGGGAACTGGTGACGCACCCCGGCTACAATGACGCCGATCTGGCGAACATCCGCACACGACTGCGCGACTCGCGGGAGATCGAGCGCAAAGCTTTACAGGCAATCAAGGAGTTTCCAGCGGTGGACCTCATTTCGTTCGCGGATCTGGGCGAGACCGGTCCGCCTGCCATCAATGCTTAATGTGGCTATTGCATCTTCCCTTCCCCCGGGAACGTCCAAATTCAAGAAGACAAGAAGACAATGTGAAAGAGGCGTCATGCGGATTGGAATTACCTGTTATCCCACCTACGGCGGATCGGGCGTGGTTGCAACGGAGCTGGGCATCGAGCTGGCCGCGGCGGGGCACGAGGTTCATTTCATCTCCTATTCACAGCCGTTTCGGCTCAACGGGCGCGATGGCGGCATTTACTATCACGAGGTTCCGGTCTCGAGCTACCCCCTCTTCGAATTTCCGCCGTACGATCTGGCGCTTGCGTCGCGGATGGCCGAGGTTGCTGAGTTCTGTTCGCTTGATCTACTGCATGTGCACTACGCCATTCCGCACTCGGTGAGCGCATTGCTGGCGCGTCAAATGCTGGCCGCAAAGGGGAGGCGTCTGCCGTTTGTGACCACGCTGCACGGCACGGACATCACTCTTGTGGGTCTCGATCGAAGTTATTTGCCGATTACGCGCTATTCCATCCAGGAGAGCGACGGCGTCACCAGCATTTCAAGCTATCTGAAGCAAAAGACCCTCGAAGACTTCGAGGTGACGCGACCCATTGAGGTGATTCCCAACTTCGTGAACTGCGATGTCTACATGCCGATCAAGGACGAGACGATTCGGGCCGAGGCACGCAAGCGGTTCGCAAAGCCGGGCGAATCGATCCTGATGCATCTCTCGAATTTCAGGCCAGTCAAGCGGGTGGTGGACGTGGTCAAGGTGTTTGCGCTGGTGGTGAAAGAGGTTCCGGCGCAACTGGTTCTGATCGGCGACGGCCCAGATCGGTCGGCCGCCGAGTGGCTGGCGCACGATTTGCAAATCAATGACAAGGTCCATTTTCTGGGCAAGCAGGACAGGGTTAGCGAACTGCTTCCATTGGCCGACCTCATGCTCATGCCAAGCGAGCTGGAGTCATTCGGCCTGGCGGCGCTCGAAGCGATGGCGTGCAAGGTTCCGGCCATTGCCACGCGCGTCGGTGGCGTACCGGAGCTGATTGACGACGGAGTGACAGGACTTCTCTATCGGGTAGGAGATGTAGAGGGCATGGCGGCGGGTGCAATCGCTTTGTTGGCGGATCGCGACCGGCTTGAGGCAATGCGCGACGAGGCACGAAAGACGGCACGGGCACGGTTTTGCGCGAGCCTGGTGTTGCCGCAATATCTGAAGTATTACGAGCAGGTACTGGGAGCGGGTCAGTAAGCTCGTCCGGCTAGGCATGAGGAACGAAGGCTTCGGGCTCAAATTTCGGAGCGAATCCCAGGTTCTGCCAGAAAGTCTCGACCAAGGCAATCGTCTCGAGCGTGGTCTGCGGTGTAGTGCGAAGGAGGATTTCGGAATCGCTGCCGTCTGGGTCCCTGGCCGTCAAATCTCGCGCTTCCGCGGCGATGGCGACGCACTTGCCGGCACGGTAGGTACAGGCAGCAAGATCGGCGATCGACAGGCGCGTGGTGGGGGTAGCCAGCACGGTGCGCGGCGGGGCCATTCGGTCGAGGAGCCACAGGATTTCGAGCTTGGACTCCAATTCATCGGGGACGCAATCGATGGCGAGATCGGCGTTGCGGACGGCGTCTTCAATCGTGGAGACGAAGGCCACCGTTGAATTCTTCGAGAGATGCGCCCCAGAGGCCGCAGGCCCCATTTCCAAGGTGGAGTTGGCGTGCGCCCTGAAGCCAGCCCCCTTAAGGTCCGCACCTTCGCCATCCCAAGTAAGAAGCATTTCCGATAGCTGGTGGGGGCTAAGCTGCTGGCGGATGTATTCCTGGGCGTGGTGCAGATTGGCGGGCATCACATCCTCGAGGAGAACGCAGTAACCAGCCCGTGCGGCGGCAAGGGCGAGCCAGCGGCCCAGCGGGCCCGCTCCGATAATGGCGACGGTGAGCAACGAAGTTTTACTTCAGGGCCAGGGCTTGGGCTACGTCCTCTGCGTTCGGTCTTGCCTTCTCGAGATGCTCGGCAACTCGGACGCGCTCTTCAACGGTCAGCGTGGGGACAGTGGCCAGTACCCGGCGCAGGGTTACTGCAACGTCGTCAATCAGGTTCATGAGGCGGATGGCTTCTCCGGAGAGCGGCATGGTTGGGTTCCCTCGTTAGGTGATGTCTCGATTCATTGTAGAAGGTGCAGTTGGGTAGGGGGAAGGCAGCCTTGGAGACTCAGCATCGATTGGGCCGAAACGCCGCCTTGATCAGGAGAAGCGGAATTGAATCGTTCACTGCGCTTACCGGAAGCGCTACTGTCTCAGCCTACTTTGCCGCAGGCATGTAGTTCGGTCCGGTCGGAGCCAAATGTGGCTCGGAAGTGGGGGCGGCAGGCGCTGCGTCAATCGCCTTCCGAGTAAGATCGACCGATCCCATCCGCCCGCCGTCAACGTTATCAACCACTATGCGCACACGTTTCGTCTTGCGCGGGACCGGGAGCGTGATTCTAAATCGGGAAACGATCCCGGTAGCTTGGGGCGCTTGTCCAGCGTCTGCGGATAAAGTGAAGTTCTGTAACCTCGACGCCACAACTTTTTCATCGCCATTCAGGCTGACCGCTGCGATCGCGAGATTGGCTGAGTTCGTTTTCTCGCTTTCCGGCAGCCAGTTCAGGTTTTTCGATTTCAATTGGAGAGCCACCTCTACGGTCAGTGCATCCGGATGCCTCACAACCCCGGTCAGGTCCACATGCAATCCATTGAATGGGATTGTTGATTCGGCGGCCTCAAGGAGGTTGATCAAGGTCCGCTGCCCAGGATCGTTTTTTTGATTCTTTGTCGGCGCAAAGTAGCCTGCCTTGGTCACGGCCCGGAGGCTCGGATTGCGCAGGGTTACTCGAATCCGCCGGAACTTCCCGTCTGCATTGGCGTTCTGTTCCTGGGGTTGATAGGTCAATGTGTAGTAGTTCGCTCCCATTTCTTCTGACCGCTTGATTTCCATATCAACATCGTTGCGGTTGAAGAAGAGCTTGCCTCCGGATTCATTCACAAAGACTCCGAAGTTGACGTCGCCGGAGAATGGATCACCGTCGCCCAAATCCACGTCCGAATACCCGGCGCTGATGGGCATTACGTTGCCGTGAATCTTCAGGTCAGGATAGATAACGAAAAGACTGATCCTCGAATTGACGAGCAAGTTGGTCGTGTCGTGCACATACTGCTTCAGCCTTTCTACATCGGATCCGGTCAGATCAGCCGTATTCAGAAAGATGTTGGGACCGCCATGGCCTACCCACACGATGTTCTTGCGTCCGGGGACGCCCTTGTTTTGCAAAGCAATTTGCTGCAAAGCATCGATCGATTGCGCGAAGCGTTCCCAATAAAAGGACGGCAGCATCTTTTTGTAGGGCAGCACGGCCGGCAAATGATCGAGCGCGTCAAGCAGATCAGCCCTGCTGCGTGTGTAGCCTTGCAGCATCTCGAGCGACTGATTGCCGACAACCATCAACTCCGCTGGATCGGCAAGTTGGGCCGGTTGCGCCATAAGGAATTGCCGCAATTCATAACGGATATACGCGAAGTCCTGGAACTCCGAGTCCAGGAGATCGAGCACGATGATATTCAACGGGGCTTTTCCAGTTATATGATTTTCTTCTGCATCGGCGATCTGATGAACGTCCGGCCCTTCAAAGGAGAAGATGCGCTGTGGTTTCCTGTCCTCGGTAATGGTGAAATCATCCTTGGTCAGTCCAGTAACTACAGGATTTCCCTTCTTGTCGAGCACAGTAACATCTAGAAAGACCAAGGATGAATTGAGCTGAAATGTGGGAACATCAGATGGCTGCTTTTGCGCTCGAGTTATCAGGTTCTGCGCAGGGAAAACGGTCAACAGGATGACCGCACGGAAGAACGAGTGGGGAAGCTTCATAACCAAGCCTCACACCCAATCTACTCTCGGCGTCCGGGCTGGGCAATGAGGCTCTGACCTTGTGGATGCGGCGAGCATTTACAGACAGTTGCAAGGACAAAAAGAAGAGGGCGATTCACCGCCCCTTGCATGGCCTTGCCTTTGCGCTTATCTTCTGTGTAATCTTGGATTCTCAGGCAGACTCGATTTACCGGAAAACCCGAGATGGCCGCTCCTTTTGCGTACGATGCAACTTCGGCCTAAGCGAGCATGCACATGAGCACGATGAGACTCCCTAGTGCCACAGCCATTGAAGGATGGATTTGGCCGGTCCGCGCTTTGCTGGGCTGCAGTGCAGCCTGTGCAGCGGTGGCCCTGACCTATTCGATCAGCCCCTTACGCGCATTTCCAATGCTTGTGGCCTTCCCCACTGTCATTCTGAGCGCATGGTTCCTGGGAATGATCGGCGGTGTCTGCTGCGCTCTCACCGACGTTATACTCGTGGATCAATTTCTTACCAAGTCTCAGGTGCGATTCTCCATTGGAGATGCCCGCGAAGCGGGCCGGATGGCCATGTTTCTGCTGGTTTCGATCCTGATGGGATGGGCCATTCGGCGCCTTGCCGAGCAGCGGTCCCTGCTGAATTTGATGGAATTGCGGGAACGGCTAACCCGGGCGAACATCGACCGCCGGATTGCCGAGGAGCGAGCCCGGGCCATCGAAGAGTCGCGGGATCGGGACGAACTGCTGCAACTTGCATTGCAGGCCAATGGGATGGGACTGTGGGTCTGGGATCTGGAGAACGGCGTTGTACACCGGTCCGATGAGTTGTATCGAATGGTGGGCCGCAATCCTGAACATTATTTGACAACGACACCGGAGGAGTGGCTGGAATTCGTACACCCGGACGATCGGTCTGCCGTAATGGAGGCCGTGCACAAGACGCGTGACTACGGGGCCGACTATCACAAGCAGTATCGCGTGGTTTGGCCTGACGGATCGGTTCATTGGCTTGAATCACAAGGCAAGTGCCAACGCGATAACGAGGGAAAGATAACGCGCCTTGTCGGTGTAATCTCAGACGCAACACATCGTAAAAAGGCCGAAGAGGCAATGCTTCGCGCGGAAAAACTGGCAGTGGCCGGACGACTGGCCGCCTCGGTGGCTCACGAGATCAATAATCCGCTGGAAGCGGTGGCGAACCTGCTTTACCTGATCACTACGGCCGACACGATTGAAGAGGCGCGGGACCGGGGAAACCAGGCTATGGATGAGTTGATGCGCGTGTCGATGATCGCGCGGCAGACGCTGAAGTTTCATCGCCAGGATGGTGCGCCGAAATCGACCTTGCTTTCAGAACTTGTGGAGTCGGTGCTGGTCATGTTCCGACCTAAGCTGATGGCCTCGCAGATTACGGTGAGGGTGAAGGTGGTGCAAGAGCAGAGCATCGCCTGCATGCCGAACGAAGCGCAACAGGTTTTCGCCAATTTGGTGTCGAATGCGATCGAAGCCATGCCTCGGGGCGGCCGGCTCAGCATCCGATTGCGGAGTTCCCGCGACTGGCGAAATGAGGCGAGGCGAGGAATGCGCATTACATTCTGCGACTCGGGCGCTGGAATGGACCGGGACACGATGCGGCGCATCGATGAGCCGTTTTTTACCACCAAGCCAGAAACTGGAACCGGGCTGGGCATGTGGGTTGTGACGGAGTTGGTAAATCGACATCACGGCGCCGTTCGCGTGTGGAGCACGCAGCGCGCGGGGCGGAGCGGAACTGCCTTCTCAGTGTTTCTGCCTTTTAGCGAGGTGGTTGTCGCGGATGAGTTGATGGACGAGGCGGTTTCGGCTGAAGGCTAGCGCCGCACGGCGAGTCCGAGCGATCTCCGATTTGGCCATCTTGGTCAATGAAGGAACAAGCCGACCGCGACGCCTGCAATGGCAAGTTTGACAAGCCAGCCGGCCGCGTAAGATGCAACAAACACACGATGCAGCTTGATAAATGCTGCGTTCGTCAGGATCAAGGGCAGTGGGCCGATAACCCATACCGCAAGAGCCAATTTCAGCGCAGCCTCCACGGATTGAACACCGAGCCTTGCCGCAAGAAATGCAAATGCGCCGCAGGTGAGAAACGGAAGTGGACTGGTGAGGGCGACCGCCTTCGATTCGGCCCCTTTGCGCCAGACTTCGGGATACGTGAAACGTCGATGAATCCAGTCGCCGGCGAAGAACCAGTCAGTAAGCGACGAGGCAACGCCGGCTCCAATCGTGATCTCCGCGAAACGAATCCAGAGCATAAATGCGCCTTCGAAAGAACTGAAGTTTTGGGACAGGCCGGTCGGTCTCATCAACCGCTGCGGATGAGGCAGATCGCCCGGCGCAGCCACCCGAGAGCCCGGAGATGAATCGGGTTCTACGCCGAGCGCAAGGATGATTGAACTACTTCCATTCCCACATCTTCGAGACCGTGCTGCCGGAGGGATCAACGTCGTATTCGAAGGCCACGCACGCATTGTTTAGGCGCGCCAGCTTTTGCGATGCGGTTCGCAAAAAGAGCATTCCACGGTAACTGATGGATCCACCTGGCCCGAATTTGCCGTTTCCAGTTCCCTTCCAGGTGAAGGCATCACCATCCGCCGTCATCGTCAGCCCCTGGCCGTCGCCATGAAGCGAGCCGTCGGCTCCGATGATCGATGTATAGGTACCCATTCCGGAGGTCGGAATACCTAATATGTGGCCGCTGTCTTCAAACGACACTTCAGCAGTGGGCGGTTCTGTGGAAATGACCCGCCTGACAAGCCTCTTGCCTCTTGTTTCGCCAATTTGCTCTCCTAGCATGAAACTAACCTCCTCTTTCACCGGGGCTTGAGTTGCAGTTTCCACGGTGCGGAAGGTATATCCGAAAAGGCGCGGGCGCGTCGAGCGATTTTATCTGGAGAATTCGAAGATTCTTTGGCTGCAGGTGAATCGGAATCAGCTCGCGTAGATCTGAAGGACTCTTGAAAGGCCCTCGACCTTCTCATTCGAGCGACGAGGCCGCTTCAATCGGAGGCATTTCTGCGGCAATCGAAGCAAACTCTAAGGTCGGAGACGTGGCTGTCTGAAGATTAGTGTGCTTCTGGTTGCCGGCTCTCCGTGCGGAACATTGCGATAGCGATCGCGATCATCCAGAAGGACACCGGCACAATGGCAATCTTGCCAATAGCGTCCAGATGGACCATATCAAGCAATGTCGGATTGGGTCCGCCAGCGATGGCAAAGGGCACCAAACCGAGGCACAGCACAGCACCACAATATCCGATCCAGGTTGTAATGGCTGGAAACGCCCGGCTGGCGTGCGCCACATAGCTGGCTGCGGAGAGCAGTACGGCGCTGAAAATCAGAGTCATGGCGCCGAAGACCGGGTACCGGCTGGAAAGAAAGGCGCGAATAAGCGAGGGGTCCGGGTCGCCCGAGAGCGCGTTGAAAGCAATGACGCCCTGCAGCAGGTCGGCATAAAGGGTAAAAGCAGTGTAGACCACTCCAGCACCAAACACCTGCGTGGCCAGCCACATGGACGAGGGCTGTGCTTCGCGAATGAGGCGGCGAAAGCCGGCCAGGAAGAGCAGCAGCATGCTGCAGATCAGAATGTCGAGGAGCACAACAATCAACATGTTAGTCGCGTGTTCCGTGGCATAGGCAACCAGACTGGAGGCGTCCCTTGACGGCATCGGACCTCGTGCGGCGTATAGAGGTATCTCAATGGAAAACAGAATGATGGAGAGCAGGCCACATACGCCGGCTACACGATAATTCGTCTCATTTGTCATCTTCATGCCGCCCTCATTCAATCTTTATAACACGGAAGTTCATGATCGAAACTTCAGACATTCAGCCGGGTGCGCAATTCAGTCCGGACTTCGAAGGCAGAACGCGCAGAGGCGGCCCACCCTCCCACAAGGAATGGACCGCCTCTTTGCATTCCGGACTAGGTTGCTTGGCGGCCGGAAACTCAATTCGCACATCGCTTCAGATCGTTGCCGAGTCTTTGCCAGGTTTCTCCAAATAAAACCTTCCGTCTTCTGAGCGAGCCCCCACTTGCAAGTCGAGTCTCCTCATCAAAGTGTCCGTTTGAAAAGCGGAGTGGCGATCAGAAGCGTGCCGATGCCGAAAACGAACAGGAAAAGCAGGTCATATTGAATGGCCACAAATCCACCGTCCTTGAGCAGGATGGCTTTAAAGCCGTGGATGGCGTAGGTAAAGGGGTCAACAGCGGCGATGGCGCGAAGCCAGGCAGGAAACTGTGCGATGGGCGAGATGGCGCCCGATGGGAAGAAGAGCAACGTATTGAGCACGCCGAACATGGCGCGAGGGACGAGAGGATCATCGACGCGCACCATCATGAGGAACATCATGCCGTTGAAGGCAATCGATGTTCCGAGGATCAGCAGGAGAAGTTCGAGGTCGGCCATCGGGTTAAAGATGGTGCCGAGGCCGGCCATGAGCGAGCCGATCACGGTAAGTGAAATGCCGGCAAGCACCGCCTTGATCGCTCCGGCGATATTGAGGCCCATGACGAGTTCAAGCTTCGAGATCGGCGTGACGAGATAGCCCTCGTGGACACCGCGGGCCTTGTCGTCGATGTAGAGCATGCCGCCGCCGATCATCACGGAAATGTACATGGCCAGCGCAATCGATCCGGCGAGCAGGTACTTCATGTACTCGACGAATGGGTAGATCTCGACGATGCGGAGGGCGATGTTCTTGACGATGCGATCAGGGATGACGGGCTGATTGAGCGCGTCGACCAGGGACTGCATCTCCGACTCGATGGATCCGCTCATAATCTGATCGGTGTTGTCGACGACGAGGCCGATGCGAGCATCGTCCTTGGCGTAGACCCGCCGACTGAACTGTGGCGGGATGATCACGGCCGCATCGACTTTGCCGGTGCGCACGTCTTCCCGCGCCTGGAACTCGTCGTTGTATGGGATGGTCGTGAAAGTGGCAATATTGACGGCGACCGCGTCGAAGGCCTCGTGAACCTTGACGGCCTGCGGCCCGTGATCCTCGTCGACAACAGCGACATGCGCGCCTTGGATGTGGCCTCCGAGCGCGTGGCCGAGGATCACAAGCTGTACGATGGGCAGCATCATCGACATGATCATGAGAACCGGCGAACGGAAGAACTTGCGCATCTCGCGCTCTACAATGGCGAGCATTCTGTTCATGGCTGTGCTCCTGGCCGGGGCGGCATCATGAAGACGGACTTGACCTGTTCATCGCGCAGTTGGCGGCCGGTGTAGTGAACGAAGACATCGTCAAGCGAAGTGTTCTGGACAGAAAGCGAAGTGAGAGTTTCGCCGAGCGATGCAGCCATTTCGACAAGCTCGGTGGTGGTTCGCGAGCCGTTTGAAGTCAAGACGCGGTAAACGCCCGCCGACTGCGATTGCACATCCGTCACACCGCTGAGTTTCGCGAGGCGCGCAGGCCACTCCGGATCTTCGCGGTTGAACTGCACCTCGACAACGTTGGAGCCGGGAACGCTCTGCTTGAGTTCGATGGGCGTGCCGAGGGCCACCAGCTTTCCGTGATCGACAATGGCGATACGGTCGCAGAGGCGATCGGCCTCTTCCATGTAGTGCGTGGTCAGAAGCATGGTGAGATTGCGGGACTTCTTGAGATTATTCAGCATCTCCCACACCGCGATGCGCGATACGGGGTCGAGACCGGTGGTGGGCTCGTCGAGGAAAAAGATGCGCGGATCGTGCACCAGGCCGCGAGCGATTTCGAGACGGCGCCGCATTCCGCCAGAGAGCGTCTTGGTTTGCGCGCTGCGCCATTTTGAGAGGTCGACCGCCTCCAGCACTTCCGTGATGTTCTTTTCGCGCTCAGCCCTCGGAACGCTGTAAAGCTTCGCATAGATGCTGAGGTTTTCTTCAACCGTAAGGTCTTGATCACTAGTCAGCGCCTGGGGAATTACGCCAATCATGCGGCGCACTTCGTCGGAGTCTTTGCTCACATCGTGGCCTGCCACGATTGCCTTTCCGCTCGTCACCGGGATGAGCGTGGTCATCATGCGGATCAGGGTGCTTTTGCCGGCTCCGTTTGGGCCGAGCAGGCCGAAGATTTCGCCATCCGCAACAGAAAAGCTCACGCCCTTGACGGCTTCGAAGTCGCCGTAACGCTTGACAATGTTTTCAACGGCGATGGCCGCCTGCAAGTCGGCTTGGCCTGTTCCATTCACCGCTGGAGACCGGGTGCCGTCGAGCTTTCTGTTCGAATGATTCGCGGGCGCACTCATTGCTTCACCAGCTTGCGGCCATGGGCCGTTTTACTTTCCGATTGAGAGATGGGTCGCGTCATTGTTTCACCAGCTTGCTCTTGGGGATGAACACTTCCGCGGTCATGCCAGGGACGAAGCGCTCTTCGGGGTTAGGGATGAGCAGCTTGATCTGGACAGTTTCAATGTCGCGTTTACGTCCACCATTGATGTCGCGCTGGGTGGCGAAATCCGCCTCGGAAGCTTTAGCGATGACCTTGCCTTGTATAGTTGCGCCGCTGGGCATGACGACGCGAAGACTGTCACCCAGCTTCACGCTGTCCGCCTGCGTTTCAGGCAGCGGCGCGTAGACCCAGGTCTGCGTCAAGTCCATGACAGTGGCGATGGTTCCACCCGCGGCCAACACCTCACCCTGGCGGGCTGCCAGCACGTTGACTTTGCCGGTTACAGGCGCGAACACCTTTGCGTAGCCGAGTTCGACGCCAGCCTGGTCGGCGAGGAATTTGGCATTCTGGACCTGTCCGCGGGTAGAGGCCACTGTGTGGGCTGAGGCAGCGGCGAGCAATTCGTGGGCATGAGCCTGGCGCAAGCTGGCCGCAGCCGCGGATACGTTCTCGCGCGCCGTTTGCAAGGCCGCCTGATCCGCCTGCAAGCTGGTGACCGCGTCGTCCTTGGCCTGCTCGCTCATGATGCCCTGTTTGGCCAATTGAACAATGCGCAAGGTGTCGGCCTGCTGATGCGCGAGATTCGCTTGGGCCTGGGCCAACGAAGCCTGTGCCATGCGCACCTGCGCCTCCGCATTAGCGGTGGCACTGGTCACCTCCCCTTGGTTCTGGCGCTCGGTCTCAACCGTTTCACCTAATTTGAACCTGTCGCTGGAGACGGTGGCCTCGGCGGCCTCTCGCGCTGCCTCCAGATCGGCACTTTCGATGACTGCGATGAGCTGCCCCTGCTGAACTTCCTGGCCTTCTTCAACGGTCAAATCTTGAATGCGGCCAGGGATCTTGGCGCTCACCAGAATTTCATTGGCGTCCACGGTCCCGATCAACTTGAGTTCGCTCGGTGGACGCGCGGTAAGTAAATACCAGATGAGTGATCCCACGGTGAGCAGGCCCAGGATCATGAAAACTCTATTTCGTGCGTTCATCGTTCCTCCCAAACAGCAATGGATCTCGCTTCAATTCAGGCATCGGTGTGTCAGCCAGTACACGCGCAGCCAACTTGGCCCCCACCTGTCGATCTTGGAAAACTGCCTGCCCGAGAAACTCAACCAGGGCCTTTCTCCGCGCCGCGAGCACATCGGGCGCGAAGGGTTCAATCGGCATGACCAGCCGCCAGATCGGAGCGCTGAGGAAATAAAAGACGTTCGCGCCCAAGGCGGCGAGCGGGATTTGGAACCAGTCCACGTCAATCAGCTCTCCAGAGCAGATGCCTTCGCGTACAGTCGCCTGAAACATGGTTTGCATCGGTGCGAAAACGCGTTTGACCAGGATGGGCAAAGCGCCTGATTCACCTTTGTGAAGGCGCATCATTTCTTGCTGCATGAGGCTTTGAAACTCTTGCTGCGCGAGGATACGGTCGAAGTGATCAAGGGCGGTTCTCAACAACCGCTCACCCGGGGTGGCCGCACTCAAGAAAACGGCCATTGACCGATCGCGAATCTTGCCGGCGATCATCTCGAGGGCAGCGCTGTAGAGGTTCTCCTTGCTTTCGTAGTAGTAGTAAAGAAGAGCCTTATTGACCCCGGCAGTGGCCGCAATCCGGTCCATCCGTGCACCTGCCAAACCATTGGTACTGAACTCGGTAAGGGCAGCATCCAGGATCCGTGCGCGGGTCTCGGCGGAACGATCAGAAGAAGTGGTGGCAGACGGCTGGGTCATAGTTAACTAACTAGTTAGTAAATTACACCGGCGAGGGTATACGTGCAAGAGGATTTCTTTACATTCATCATTCTAACTTTTTATTTGTGCTTTATTATTAGTCATTTAACTCGGTTTTCTTCAACTATATTCTAGGCAGTTGCAGTACTCCCGCGCAAAATGCTCCAATTGCCGCGGTCACGCAAAAAGGTTGACGCCGGTGCCGGGCTTGGACGCTGTGGGGAGGGCTTCCAGGGGACTATTGACCTCTTCTTCCGGTGGTGAATCGAACTCCTCGCCTTCTAATCCTCTATCGGGTGTTTGTCGGTTCGATGAATAAGTCTCCTCATCGGCCTTGGCGGAAGCATCAATCTCGAAGATTGGCCGCGCGTCATTCTCATGTCTCTGCACACTTAGAAGTGAGATGGCGCGAATGCCGTTAACGGGACCGATCTCCATAGTTGCACGCCTCAATCGCGGGCTGCCTGCACTTCGTATATCGGCAAAACGGCATGGAACATCAACTTTTTTTAGCAAATTCTGGCCACATCTTATAACGGCGGGCAAATCTCCAGCCGCCAACAGCCCGTTGGGCCCGCTTGCTACACTGGGGCCATGCAGGATGAATTGGAGTTTCGGCGGGTAGCGGAAACAGCGCTGGAGTCACTGAAACGGCACCTCATTCTGCGCGAGGAAGAAGACGGCGCAGGATTTGAGGTTGAGGAACAGAACGGAGTCCTGAACGTTCTGTTCGAAGAGCCGGCGGTCAAGTTTGTGATTACGCCGAACACACCGGTGCGGCAAATCTGGATTTCCGCGCTCTCCACCAGCTTCAAGCTCGACTGGGATGTTGCCGCCGGAGCATTTGTTCTACCCCGGACCGGAGAGCAGCTTGAGGTATTGGTTGACCGGCTAATTCAGGAAAACGGGCAAGGATAGTACTACCCCAGCGCCGCGGATCTCTACGCAGACCTTCCAACCACAGCCTTCTCACGTAGCGAGGAAGACCAAGTCCGAGCCTCCGATCCAATTGCGCAGGCGCTCTTAGCGGAAGGATGGCGGACGATCGACAGTGGCGCTGCCCCGCTGCTTATTGGGCGTCTCATCCATATCGAAATGGAGTTGGGTAGTTCCTGGGTGAAATTTGCTCAGCGGGAGCCATGAGTTGGCATAAGCCGCTCCATTGAGTGAAACGCTTTGCACGTAGATTCCATTTCCCTGCCTTGTGATGACGAGTGTTCTTCCACCCCCCAGGCGGAGAGTTGCCTTATCGAACATAGGTGTTCCGAGCACCAGGCCGCCGACGCCTGGCACAGCGGGATAGAAGCCCAGAGCATTCCACACGTAGACGCCTGAAGTGGCACCCAGGTCGTCGTTACCAGGGATGCCATCGGGCGCGACCTTGAAAGTCTGCTGTTCGATGCGAGTGATCACGTCCTGCGTCTTCCATGGCATGCCCGCGAATACGTACGTATAGGGCGTCACGAAATCGGGCTCGTTGGCCATGTTGAAGCATGGCTCGCCCCAGCAAATGAGTTTGGAAAAGAACTTGTCGAGCCGCGGTTCGACCATCGCATCGCCACCCATAGCGCGGATGAGTTCCCGATAGTCAAAAGGAATCATAAAGCTGTACTGGTAGGTATTGCCTTCTTCAAAGCCGTATTGATCGGTGGAGACGGGGGCGTCTGGACGCTTGGGAAGCGAGCGCTCGGGGTCGAAACCGGCGAGCCATGTTCCGTCACTATTGCGCGGACGGATCCAGCGGGTATCGGGGTCAAGAAGATTCTTCCAGTTCTCTGATTGCTTGAGGAAGGACCGGTACTCGGATTGGTGGCCGAGGTTCCGTGCAAATTGCGCGATCGCGAAATCGTCACTTGCGAATTCGAGGGTACGCGAGGCGTCGATGGAGTCCTTTTCAGCAGGAACATAGCCTAACTTGAGGTAGTCGGCCAGAAAGGGTCGCTCAGAAATGTTGTGCGGCCCGATGCCGGATTCTGCGCCTGCTTTGATCATGTACTTGAGGGCCGTTTCGAGGTCGAAGTTCCGCGCGCCGAAGGCGTAAGCGGACGAGAGCAGAATCACGGGTGAATCCCCGCCCATGACGTAGGTGACGTCGTTGGCAGCAGGCCAGCGCGGATACCATCCGCTCTGCGCGGCATCGTTGACGAGCGACTGCATCATGTCGGATTCGCGCCCTGGCTCGAAAAGCGCCTGAAGCTGGACAGTGTTGCGATAGATATCCCAGTCAGAGAAGTTGGCATATTGAGCTGACTGTTTCGAACCTGCGAGTGAATGGACCTTGTCATCAAAGCCCATATATTGGCCGTCTTCATCGCTGAAGAGATTTGGCGAAAGGAATGAGTGGTAGAAGCCGGTATAGAAGATAATGCGCTGGTCCGCAGTGCCGCCTTCCACCGCGGTGCGGTCGAGCAGGTCGCTCCACGCAGTACGCGCTTTAGCGTGAACCTGATCGAAGTCCCACGCGGGAATCTCTTTCTGCAGATTCTTCATCGCTCCGGCTTCGCTTACAAATGAGATGCCAACCTTGAGCATGACTTCCCGCTCGCCGCCGAAATCGACCCAGGCGCCGGTGTGCTTGCCTTGCGCGGATTTGCCCGCGGTGAGGATCGAGTCGTCCTGCCAAAATGACGAAGACTTGTATGGCTTGCTGAATCGGCCGACCACGTAGAGCTTGTAGTGCGAGTCAGTTCCGCAGAAGCCTCCCGCTGCAACCGAACCGGCAAAGGAGTCTGCGCTTTTGAGTTCTATGCTGTTGCCGTAGGATTCGCTGTCACGCTGCGAATGGGCTTGGGACGTGTGGGTATTGGCGCTGCTTCCGGCATTGATAAGGAGGCGCGCTGCTGCGCCATCGGGGAAGATGAATCGAGCGATGCCGGCACGATCTGCGACAGTAATTTCGACGCGTATGCCGTTTCCAAGGGTCACAGCGTAATAGCCGGGATGCGCAACTTCATTCGTGTGATCCAGTTGTGCGGCATAGGGGCTGAGGCCAGTGGCGGGGCTGGACGTCAGCGTGCTCATGGTAGGCAGCACGGCGAAATCGCCATACAGCGGACAACCGGCGCCGCTGATGTGGGTTAGGCTGAAACCGTAGATCTGTTTTTGGTGGTGAATATACCAGGCCTGGGTATTGGTGTCCGGACTCCACTGGATCATCCCGAACGGGAGACTTGCGCCGGGAAACGTGTTGCCGTCGCCATCGGTGCCGATGATGGGATTGACCTGATCATAGGGAGTGGGAGTGGATTGAGCGGGTGCTAAGAGAGCGGAAGGCGGAAGCAAACAGAAGCTGATGCAGAGCGCAAGTGAAACTCGCATTCATGACGTCCTTGCGTAAGAGGATTTCCCGCATGGAATTCTACTCTCAGCAACAGTTCAGGAAATGTGAATCGCACGAGCAAAACGGGCCCGGCAATTGGATGCCGGACCCGCTTCTGCTTTTTCAGGCTTATTTTCCTGGGTTACCTAAGAGCGTAGACGGCCTGCAGTTCCTTCTGCGCTACGGCCTCAGGCAGTGGAGCATAAGAAAGCGCTGAAACCTCACCTTCACCGGACTTGTCAATCCAGCTCAACATGTCCTTAAGCGTCTTCCGCTTTGCCGGATCGCTACCCGGATCGGTCGGAATCAGCAGGTAGGTGAAGCTGGAGATGGGATAAGCCTGCGCTCCGGGCGCATTGGTGATGGAAACGCGGAAGTCGGCAGGCATCTGCTTGATGCTGGCTGCCGCCTCAGTGACGCCGGGAATGGAGGCGGTAATCCAATTACCCGCGGCGTTCTTGATTGCGCCAAATGTGATCTTGTTCTGCAAAGCATAGATCAGTTCGACATAGCCGATAGCGCCGGGCAATTGGCGCACCAGTCCGGCAACGCCTTCGTTGCCTTTGCCGCCAACGCCTACAGGCCAACTGGGCGAGGTGCCTTTACCCGGCCCATCGGCCCACTCTTTGCTCACTTTGCTGAGGTAATCGGTATAGATGAAGCTGGTGCCGGAACCGTCCGACCGGTGCACCACAATGATCTTCTGGTCGGGCAGCTTAGCCCCGGGGTTGTCTTTGGCAATGCGTGGATCATTCCAGCTGGGAATTTTGCCGAGGTAAATGTCGGCTAAAACGTCGCCGCTGAGTCGCAGATCGCTGACGCCGGGCACATTGAAGACGGGAACAACCGCACCGAGCACTGTCGGTATGTGAATGAGCTTGACTTTGCAGGTGCTGATCATCTCGTCGGTCATCGGCATATCAGAAGCGCCGAAATCAACCAGGCCTGAGCAAAACTGCTTGATACCGCCTCCGGAACCGATCGACTGATAGTTGATCTGGACGCCGGGATGAGCCGAACTATATTCGCTGAACCATTTGGAATAGATCGGATAGGGGAAAGTCGCGCCCGCCCCCGTCAATGTCTGGGACTGAGCGGTGCTCAGGGCCAAAACTAGCAAGACAATTGCAATCAATGCTTTCTTCACTTGAAGTCTCCCGTGCAGGATCACTGCCGTTAACTATTCTCTGCGCGCAATGTTACGGGGATTTGAATTGAGGCCAAGCTTTATGGTTCTTATACTTTGGCGCTGGTTTTGACGGCAGACAGTACGGGTTCATCTGTCCGGGGAGTGCGCGGGGCAAGGGGCAAGGTGAAGTGGAAGGCCGCGCCGGCGCCGATCTCGCTTTCGGCCCAGATACGGCCGCCATGCGCCTGCACGATATGTTTCACGATAGCCAGGCCCAGGCCTGTGCCGCCGGATTCGCGCGAGCGCGCCTTATCCACGCGATAGAATCGCTCGAAGATCCGCTCAAGGTGTTCTGATGCAATGCCGGGACCAAAATCCTGGACAAAGAACTCGACCTCGTCTTCCAGCGGGCGTGCGCCCACGCAAACCCTCTTGCCTGCCTTGCCGTATTTCAGCGCGTTTTCGATCAAATTGCCGAAGACCTGGTTCATGGCGTCGGGATCGGCCATCACCAGCGCCTCGGGCGCACCGGCCGGCTGCAGTTCGACATCGGAGTCGACCACCATGCCGCCGAGCGAGTCGATGGCATCCTTGACCAAGGCGCTCGCGCGGATGGGCTGCGCAGCGAGCCGGTAATCGGGGCTTTCCACGCCGGCCAGCGCGAGCAGGTCTTCCGTAAGACGGCTCATGCGGCTGGCATTCTTGAGGATGACCCCAAGAAACTCCCGCGTCGTGGCTGCGTTGGGCGCCGGATCTTCGACAAGCGTCTCCACGTAGCCCTGGATGGAAGTAAGCGGAGTGCGCAATTCATGGCTCACGTTGGCGATGAAATCGCGGCGGGATTTCTCGGCAGCCTCGACGCGCGTCACGTCGTGCAGCACGGCCAATGCTCCGCCGGAGGGTAACGGCGCCGCATTGATCTCGAAGGTCCTTCCCGGCGCAAGTGAGCTGGAGCGGCCGAAAGTAACTTCGCCCGCCTCAAGTGCGCTGCGCACGCAGGTCAAGAATTCGGGGTCACGCACAGAATGGACAAGAGGACGACCAACCCGAATCTGGGTACCGGCAATGCGCTGCATGACCGCGTTCGACCAGCGCACCTGTCCCTCGCGCGTGACGGCGACGACCGCCTCCTGCATGGAATCGAGCATGGTGGCCAGTTCGTGCCGGCGGCTTTCGATTTCAGCAAAGTTCTGGCCGAGGCGTTCGGCAGTTTGATTCAGAGCGGCTTCCATTGCGGAAAGTTCGTCGCCACCGTCGACATCAAGACGAGCGCTCAGGTCGCCCTGCGAGATGCGTCGCGCAAAAGCCACCACGCGTTGAAGCCGAGTCGATACATTGCCGGCGGCCCACGCGGCCAGCGGCAGGGCGACACCCAGGGCAATCAGCCCGGACCAAAGCGCCTCATCGCCCAGACGATGGAAATTATCAGGAGGAAGATGCTCGATGAAGCGGCGAAGAATGAGCTCCATCGCCACCGTCTGGAAGAGAAGGAGGAGGACGAACAGCCCCAGCAGCTTTGAGAATACTTTGCGGGTCAATTCAGGACCTGCTCCTATCATCCGGCAGTTGAGTTCCCTATCGGGCTGTTGCTCGCAGAAATGCTTCTTTGATGGGCACGGCGTTGCCATGCACAGAAGCAATCAAATGAATCCAGCTTCAGCCAAGGGAGAACGCGACTCAAGAAATGCTTCGGGTCAAAGTCAACCGTTCACTGCTCGGTTGGTTAGCTTTCAGCGTCGACGAATTCCCTCACTCGAAGTCTGCACACAAACGATCCCGACTCTCACTCACCCTTGGGAATCTCAAAGCGATAACCGGCCCCGCGTACAGTCTTAAGATAACGCGGGTTTTCCGGGTCGACTTCGATTTTCTCACGGATACGGCGCACATAGACATCCACTGAACGCGGGGTGACAAAGCGCGCATCGCCCCACACCGCATCCAACAGATGGTCGCGGCTGAACACCCGGCCGGGATGCCGCGCCAGATAGTCAAGGAGCCGAAACTCGGTGGCTGTGGTGGTGGTCAGCTCGCCACGCACCTTCAACTGCATGGCGTTTGCGTCGATGATTACTTCTTCAAAACTGATGACCGTGGGCGACGTTGGCCTCTCGAAGCGGCGCAAGACCGCCTTGACGCGGGCCACGAGCTCGCGCGTCGCAAAAGGCTTCGTGATGTAATCGTCGGCTCCCAACTCTAGTCCCAGAACACGGTCATTTTCTGCGGCGCGCGCAGTCAGAAAAATGATTGGGACGGTGGAGAGGGCGGGATTGGCGCGGAGCCTGCGGCACACATCCAGGCCGTCGCCTCCCGGAACCATAATGTCCAGAAGAAAAAGCGATGGAGGCTGCCGTTCGGCATCCGGAATCAGGTTAACGGGAGTCTGAAACAACCGCGTGGCGAAGCCTGCTGCTTCAAGGTGATGTTGCACCAGCCGCGAAATATCAGTGTCGTCTTCCAGCACAAATACGGTTTGGCTCAACCGGTCTGCCCTC
The DNA here is from genome assembly GCA_963800145.1 of uncultured Acidobacteriaceae bacterium. GTDB lineage: Bacteria > Acidobacteriota > Terriglobia > Terriglobales > Acidobacteriaceae > Telmatobacter. The sequence continues at coordinate 321,980 of CAWCZX010000006.1, forward strand.
GCCCGGCGGCCGTTAATCTACAAGTTGCGCAGGCCACACGGAATCATTAACAGACTAATGCAGCGAGGCAAATAGATTGCAAACGTTTGATGAATTTGGCTCACAGAATGAAAGCCGAAATCGCGCGAAAAATGCGCGAGGGACGTCTCCTAAGAGACTTCATTGCACGATGTTGGCTCGGTCGACGGCCGGTGCAATGCCTGTTGTTCTTTCTCCAAAGGCACAACATACCGGGGTATGCGGAAGGTTATCCGCCGATACCGGAACCTCAGAACGCAGAACGACTCCAGGCTTGGGAGAAGCTCGCTGGGTCTCTTGCCCGTTACCAGGTACTTGCCTGGCATGCTTCTTCCGCACCTCATCCCATGCCACCAAAAGCAGCGCGGTGAATGTGACGGCGAGAAGCGCGATGGCAAGCGGACCATGCAACTGATCGAGACCGTCGGAGTTGAAATCGCCGTAAAGCAGCGCGAGTCCTACAAAGACGAAAAAGATGTGAGCACAGAAAACGCGAAGCGACGCTTTGCCGAGAGTGAGAAACGGTTCAATGGCAACCAGGCGCAACAGGTATTTTCGAAGCCAGTAAACAACGACCGTGAAAGCAATGAGGTTGAGCACGCGCATAGGACCGATTTGCCACTTGTCCAGTTGCAGGCCGAGCGCCTGAATCGTGAGGTGCGGTCCCAACCAGCCGTAACGAATTCCGACGAAGAAAAGGCAGGCTGCGCCGGCAGTGGCCACAGCCCAGGAGGGTACTTTGCGGAAAAGCACCGTTTCTGTAGCGGATCTGGCGCCGAGCCAAAGACCGACCGTCCAGACTGCCTGCCAGGCAAACAGATTGAAAGCACCTGACTCCTGGAGCGGGATTCTCAGGTGAGTGAGGTGCACGATCCAGTTATGAACCAGGTCGCGCAGGCCGAATTGCGCCAATAGCCAGATCAGGGCGCTGGCAGCGAGAATCCAACGCCAGCCGAAGCGCACCGCGGCCGACAGAAGCATCGGCGTAAAGAAGAGAAATGTAACATACATCGGCAGAATGTCGAGCAGGGGCGGGCAATAGATCAGCAGCACCGATCCAGCGATAGCCACGAAGGGATGCGCCAGATAAAAGTTGAGAAGATTGGTAATCGCCGCCTTGTGGGTGTGGACCGCAAAGGCCGCGACCACAGTGAAAGCAAGCGTGAGCATCAGCAGGTGATAGCTGTAGATCTTGAATGAGCGCTTCCAGAGCCGGGCACGGACATTGGCTGGATTCTGAACCAACTCGCGAATATAGAGACGGCCGACAAGAAGCGCCGAGATGAATACAAATCCCTCAGCCGAAGACACGAAGCCGATGGGTTGATTCACGAAGTCGCTGAAGCGCGTAGGAAGATGCGTCAGCGTCATCCAGACGAGAAAGAGCCCGCGCAGGGCGTCGAGTTCGGGACGGCGTTCGAGCTTGTGCAGCATCATCCATTTCCAAGTGAGCGCCCGGGGAAGAGAGCGCAGGCATGGGTGTTACGTGATTAGACGCTTTCCAGGGTGGCCGGTTGCGCGAACCTTTTAAGAGAATCCAGCACCTGGTTGAATAAGATGCAGAGCGGCGCAACAGCTTTCTCTTGACTCGTATCTCCAGATTCTGGCACACTCCCTGCGCATCAGCTTGACCTTTGGACGCCTTTTCCAGGGGCCCGGCAATATGGTCCCGTCTTTCTCGCGGCGGTGGAGCGTAATCGCAAAGTGCAAATGCAGACCCTCGCGCCTGGGGCGCAACGACGAATCAGGACAATGGAGGGGATTATGAAGAAATATCTGGCAGAATTGGTGGGCACTTTCATACTTGTGCTCTTCGGTGTTGGAACGGCGGTCGTGGCCGGCGACAAGGTGGGGATTTTGGGCATTGCGTTTGCTTTCGGACTTGGTCTGATTGCCGCCGCATACGGGATTGGCCCCATCTCTGGATGCCATATCAACCCAGCGGTGAGCCTGGGGGTATGGACGGCCGGACGGATGACATTGAAAGACATGATCGGTTACTGGATAGGGCAGTTTGTAGGCGCAACTGTCGCTGCGTGGGTCGTCTATTTGATTGCCAGCGGGGTCAGCGGCGGTTACAACATTGCCGTCAGCGGGCTGGGCCAGGATGGCTGGGGGCCCGGCTACCAAGGCGGTTACAACACAACTTCGGCGATCATCTTTGAATTCGTAGCCACTCTCATCTTCGTCATCGTCATCCTCGGCTCCACGCAGAAGGCTGCGCCGACGGGCTTTGCCGGCTTGGCCATCGGCATCACGCTGGTGGCGATTCACATCACCGGCATCCACATTACCGGCACAAGCGTGAATCCCGCGCGAAGCCTGGGACCGGCTCTACTGGTAGGTGGACAGGCGATGTCGCAGGTTTGGCTCTTCCTGCTTGTTCCGAGCATCGGCGGAATTGTCGCCGGCCTGCTTTTCAGAACCAAGGTGCTGGAAGCAACTGAGAGCTAGGAATTAACGGAGCATCGAAAAGCCGTCCGCCCAGGCGATTCCGCGAATTCGTTGAAAGCGCACGGGGCGCAGAGACTTCGGCGTACTTGCGTTCAGACGCGCGCGATAAAGCGCAGGCGCACGTAGTCTGCGATCCAGTTCCCTTCTTCGTCGCGGAGTGCCGGCGCGAGAAGCTCCGCTGATTCATTCACAACAGTATCGCGCATCTCTCGCGGCAGGCTTTCGAGCACCCCGCGGCGGAAGGTGCGCAGCCATCCAGCCATTCCGCTCTCCGCAAGCGGCGTCGGGCGCGGAATGAGCGTTATCTGCTCCACTTTGAAACCATGACGAGCGAGACGTTGCGCATAGGCGTTGGCGGTTGGATAGTAGTTGACGCCTTCTTCGCGATCACCGAAACCGTGGCGGGCAAGCACGGCCATTAATGCCACTCGTATGGCGGCAATGTTTCCGTGGCCGCCCATCTCTGCCACAAAGCGGCCGGCAGGCTTCAGAACTCGCTTGACCTCGGCCAAAACAGCATCCTGATCGCGCATCCAGTGCAAAGCTGCATTGGAGAAGACCGCATCGAATGTCGCACTTGCATAGGGCAGCGAAGCCGCAGAAGATTCATCGACCGCTATGCCCCGCGATCGGGCCGAGGCAGCCATTTCCGGTGATGCGTCGACGCCTCGCACAACGGCGCCCGTAGCGCCAATCCGCTGGGTCAGTTGCCCGTCGCCGCAGCCGAGGTCGAGTATGTGCTCGCCCGGTTGGGCAGACAACCACTCCAGTACACCTCCGGCAAGTTCGTGAACGAACGCGCCGTTCTTGCCGTAAGCTTGCGGATCCCAGGTTTGCGTCAATCGATTCCTCCGTCTCAAGTGTCTGCGAATTGATGGGCCGACGCAAGAAAGTGCTTGACAGCGGGATCTTCTCAGGCAAATATATGTCGTATACGACGTATCGTATGCGACGGAGGTTGAGGATGAGCCTGAATGTGGATTCGGGAATTCAGTACACGTGGGCAGCCCTGGCGATCGTGTGGTTGGTGGGGTTGGCCTTTACCAAGCCGGTGGTCCGTTCCCAACTGTCGGGCCCAAGGGCGTTTCACCTCGTGCTGGCCTTTTTAGGGTTTGCTTTGTTGGGCAGCCACTGGTTTGAGGGCGGCTGGATGGCGGCTCGATTTGTGCCGGACTCGGAACAAGTGAAACTGACCGGCTTGGCGCTGACTATTGCCGGGTGCCTGTTTGCGGTTTGGGCGCGCCTGATGCTGGGCGGAAACTGGAGCGGCCGGGCAACTGTGAAAGCAGGTCATGAGCTGGTAACGAAGGGCCCTTATGCGCTGACACGGCACCCGATCTATACCGGCTTGATGGCCGCTGTGGTGGGCACCGGCATGAATGTAGGCGAATGGCGATGCGTGATCGGGGTATTCGTCATCCTGCTTGCCCTGATGGTAAAGATGAGCCAGGAAGAGAAGCTGATGATGGAGGCATTCCCGGCCGCGTATCCTCGATACCGGCAGCGAGTGAAAGCGCTGATCCCCGGTGTACTGTAAGTCAAGCTCAAAGGACGTACATGAACGAATGCAAGGGTATTCAGGGGCCGGCCACGATCGCAGTGCAGGCGGAACAGATCGAGCGGGACTTGAGTAATATTCGCCGGGCGCTCCGCAGCCCTTTGGCAGCCGAAGTTGCGAAGGGAGAAACAACCCTGCCGCAGCGGGCCGTGATGCAGGTCGTGGTGCGCAACGAAGGAATCAGCCTGCGGGATCTGAGCCGCGAAATAAGCCTCGCGCATTCCACGGTGAGTGGTATTGTCGATCGGCTGCAGAAGCGTGGGATGATTGAGCGCAGGGCAGATCCGAAAGATGGACGCATCAGCCTGATTTTTCCCACAGCCGAGGTGATGCAGTTCGTCCGGGAGCGAATTCCGGTGCTCACCCGGGGGCCTCTGGAGAGGGCGCTCGAACGAGCCACCGAGACAGACCGGGCAGAGATCGCGCAGGCACTGCGCAAGTTGAGAGAGTTGCTGGCGGAAAAATAAGATCCAATCTTTTGTCACTGGTCGCATTCGAATCCTCTATAGCGGGCGGTCCGTTCCGAGTTGCGCGCGGCAACTGCATCTGAAAGACTGACGATGGTTCTCAACGATGGTTCTGCATTTTCTGATCAAAGGGCGCGTGCAGGGAGTTGGTTTCCGGTGGTATGTCCACCGCGAGGCCAGCGAACTTGACCTGCGCGGATGGGTGCGCAACACCGAAGACGGCGACGTGGAGGTAGTGGCGTCGGGCAACTCGGCCGATCTGGCCGAGTTGCGTGCAAGCCTGCGCCGCGGGCCGCGCGGCAGCCGCGTGGATCACGTCATTGAGCACTACCTCGAGGACCGCGAAGCCGCAGGCCTGGACGCGTTTCGGATTGAAGGCGCGTGGTGAATGCGGGGTCAGTGATCAGGGTTCAGTGGCCGGTGAGCATTGAACAGTGATTGGACATGCCCGCTTGCCCCTCGTGACTTTGGGAACCTCAAAGATTTGCAACCAGCGTTTTCAGCTCCGATCCTTCTCGTCATCCCGGTTCGGTTCCCTGCCATCGCATGATCATCGATCATGATCCTGACCACTGCTCTCTGGCCCTGCTCCTCTATAATCTGTAGGGAAGACGAACCTCAGACCCACCTGTTCCCTTCCCGCAAATCTATTTCTGCCTCAAGTCAGGAGCAAGCGGACGTATGTCTGAAGCATTCAAGCCCATCGATGTGGAAGCCCTCAAAGCGCTGGTGCGCACAGTGCCTGATTTTCCCAAGCCAGGGATTCTGTTTTACGACATTACGACGCTGCTGAAAGACAAGACCGGCTTTGCCAAGCTGATCGACGCGCTGGCGGCACATTATATTGAGCGCAAGATCGACCTGGTGCTGGGTATTGAGGCGCGGGGATTCATCTTCGGGCCGGCGCTGGCCTACCGTCTGAATGCGGGATTTGTTCCGGTGCGCAAGCCGCGGAAGCTTCCCGCACCTGTGGCCCGCGTGACCTATGACCTGGAGTATGGGTCCGACGCGCTCGAGATTCACATGGATGCGATCAGACCGGGGCAACGCGTGGTGCTGGTGGACGATCTGCTGGCCACAGGCGGCACCATGGAAGCCACGGTAAAGCTGGTGAAGCAGCTTGGCGGCGAAATTGCCGGATTGGCCTTTGCGGTGGAACTGGATTTCCTGAAGGGGCGCGACCGGTTCAAGGAGTTCGACGTGTTCAGCCTTCTGCACTACGACGAGTAGGTAAGTGCACGGTGGGTTCTTGATGCTTTCGTCGAGCCCGGCTCTTGAATTTGGATCAGCATGCTCTGAGCGATGGCGATGGACTGCACAGTTTTACAGTTTCACAGCCGCTTTTGATTTTTGCATGTGGGTTCGATCCAACCTGCCTGGATTGTTAGAGTTTACGCATTTGGCACAGGTGATTTTGCTTCAATTTGGTCGCATTTGAGTGCGTTTTATCGCACTATTATGCGCATTTGGGCGTGTTTGCTCGGAGTGAACGGAAGGCGAAGAACTGTCTCTTTCATCGTGCCCAACACGAAGAAGGAGGTTCAAACGGCTTGGGGTCGGCGGCGCTGCAGTTTTTCTTAGAATGTTTTCAGGGTAACGCGATGTGGGGTATCAATCTGCAAAATACGGCGTTCTGTGCGGACTTTGTTTTCAGTGGTTTAGGTGCGCAGATTGGGAAGCGGGCCTTGACAGGCCGCGGGATTCCGGGCTAACCACCCAGCGAACAAGGATCCATCCGGTCGACCCGAAGCCTCCTGAAACCGGAGTTGGTTGTCATGGACTGAGTGATCGGTAGGAAGGACAACCGGGCGGTCGAATCAGGATTCGAAGTTACTGCTTATCGAACACGCTCACCTCGTAAACATGATTTCCCCAACGGGTCCCTATCAGCACGTACCGCATGGTCTTGCCGTCTGTTGAAATTTCGCCGCTGCCATACGAAGTGCCGCTATGATCGCTCCACATATGCACCAGAGTGTTCCCCGATTGCTTCGTTTCTACAGTTAGATCGTGTCCACCATTTACGGGAACAGCCTTACCTGGCACCGACGTGAAGGAGAACACGAAGGGCTGCCCTTGAGGGCCGACACCTTCGACCGTCATCGTGTCACCAGCGAACGTCAACGTCTCACTTTTGGGAAACGGACCGGGGCTGAATATTGACTTCTCTGCATTGAATACCCACTTGCCGTCGAATGGGTTGCTCGATTGAGCGGAAAGCGTCAGGGCACAGGCGAAGACTATCGGCAGGATGGAAAGGCTTCTGCGAAGACTCATCATCGTGGATTCTCCTTGTTAGAAGGATTCACAGGCTGCGTGTGCTTATCCCGCCAGGATTATATGCTTCGCCTATTTCTCTGGAAGAGACAAATCTTTTCGCCCATGCGTAACCGCTTCCAGTTCCTCCAATCATCCCCAATCACCGGGTTAGCCACGCCTCGAAGTTCGTGACCGCCGGTGTCCACTTGACATCCAAGTGAAAACCATGTTCACCTGAGTGCCAAGTGAAGAAAATGCCTATCCAGATCCTGCAAGGCACTCTCGACCTCATGATCCTTCGCACCCTTGCCACCATGGGCCCGCAGCATGCCTATGGCATTGCCAACAGGCTCCAGCAGGTCTCGGAGGACGCCTTGAATCTCAACCAAGGCACCATTTATCCCGCTCTCGTCCGGATTGAGCAGCGCGGCTGGACCCGCGGCTCCTGGGGCAAGACGGAAAACGGTCGCGAAGCAAAGTATTACGCCATCACCAAGGCGGGGTTGAAGGCGCTCGATGAGGAAACCAAACGCTGGCGCCAGATGTCCGGCGTGGTTGAAAAACTGCTGGCGGAGGAACAGTAACCATGGCGCATTGGAGAAGAATCATCGCACGGTTGCGCAGTCTCCTTGCCAACAAGCGCGCCGAAGAGGACCTTGCCCGCGAAGTCGCATCGCACCTCACCCTCCTCGCCGACGACTTCGAACGCCATGGCATGTCACCAGAAGAAGCAAGGCTAGCAGCGCGACGCGCATACGGCGGCGTGGAGCAGGCAAAACAGGCACATCGCGACGAACGCTCTCTGTTTTGGATCGAACAAACAATCCAGGACCTGCGCTATGGCCTGCGCACATTAAGCAAGAGCCCCGGCTTCACCATAACCGCGGTACTCACGCTTGCCCTCGGCATCGGCGCGTGCACGGCTATCTTCAGCCTGGTAAATGCGGTCCTCCTCCGCTCCTTGCCTTACGGGGATCCAAGCCGGCTGGTCTATCTCTACACGCCCAATCGGCAGTTCAAACTGCCAGTCGAAGTCTTCAGCCCCACTTACGCCGACTTCTACGACTTGAAGAAGGAAAGTCACTCTTTTCAAGATATGACCGCCTTCGGTCAGTCGGTCTTGAGTCTGGCTTCGCAGGGCACGGCAGAACGCGTCAGCGCGGCCCGAGTCGATGGCGATTTCTTTCGAACTTTCCAGTCCGCTCCTGAACTCGGCAGAGCCATCACTCCCGACGACAATCAACCGGGCCACGAAAAAGTCGTCGTCATCAGCCATGCCCTCTGGCAGTCCATGTTCGCATCCGCTGCGGATATTCTTCATCGTTCGCTATTGCTCGACGGCAAGAACTACCAAATCGTCGGCGTCTTATCGCAAGGTTTCGAGTATCCGCATTTCTCTGATATTCCCTACGGCGAAGCGCAATACAAAACCACGCAGGTCTGGATCCCGCTCGCCCTTACCCCTCACGAACTGGCCGACCGCGACAACGCCAGCTACAACGTCGTCTCTCGTCTCAAGCCCGGCGTCTCCATCGCCCAGGCGGAGGCGGAGATGACCGCCATCATGGTTCGACTCGACAAACTGCACGATCCCCAAGTGCGCGGCTGGGGCGCTTCTGTAAAGAACTTCGTTGACAGCACGGTGGGCCATGTGCGTTCTCTCTTGTGGCTGCTGCTTTGCGCCGTATCCATCGTGCTATTGATCGCCTGCGGCAACGCCGCCAATCTACTCCTCGCCCGTGCCGCCAGCCGCATGCGCGAACTCGGCGTACGCGTCGCACTCGGGGCGGGACGCAGCCGTATTATCCGCCAACTGCTCACCGAGGCGCTCCTCATCGGCGTTGCTGCAGGAGCCATCGGCATCGGTCTGGCGTTCGCCTTTCTGCGCCTGCTGCCTCTCCTCGATCCCGGCAACATTCCGCGCCTCCGCGAAGCCTCTCTGGATACGCGCGTCCTGCTCTTCACCGTCACCGTGTCTCTGCTGACCAGCGTGCTCACCGGCATTCTGCCCGCATTGGCAGTGTCGCGAGTCAATCTGACGGACTTTCTCGCCACGACCGGCAACCGCAGCGTGGCCGGCGCGCATACCCGAGTTCAAAGCGTACTCATCGTCGTCGAGTCGGCGCTCGTCGTGGTGCTGCTCGCTTCAGCCGGCCTGCTCATTCGCAGCTACGTCAACGTCGAGTCGGTCGACACCGGCTTCTCGCAATCCACCGTCACTCTGAACATTGGGCCCGATCCGCGCTATAGCCACCCACAGGCCGTCGAATTCTTCCGAAATCTCTTCGCCAGGCTGCAAGCGTTGCCCGGCGTAGAGGCAGTTGGAGCCGTCAGCGACCTGCCCCTCAGTAACTCCGAAGACCTGAGGATGTTCGCGGTGGATGGATATCCAAACGACAAAACTCAATTGGCTGAAGCGCGTTGGGTAACGCCTGATTATTTTTCAGCGATGAGCATTCCACTTATCGCCGGACGGCTGTTCACCACCGACGAAAAGCCCGAGGCGCATACCTGCATCGTCAATCAGAGTTTCGCCAGAAAGTATTTTGCCGGTCGCAACCCCATCGGTGGCCGTGTCAGCAGACAGGATGACCACACTCGATGGAACACCGTTGTCGGTGTCATCGGCGACGTGCGCCACAACAGTCTGGAAGAACCGGCCGAGCCGCAAATCTATAATCCCGACATGGAGTTCGGAGGTGGATACATCGCCGTCCGCTCTACGCTTCCACCCAAAGCCCTCGCCGCAGAGATTCGCTCGACCGTGCACGCCATCGATCCCAACCTGGCCACCGGCGAAATTCAAACCATGGGCGAGCTGGAGTCTGTGGCCAGCGCGCAGCGTCGCTTTCAGACCTCGCTGCTCACCGTCTTCGCCGCTATCGCGCTGTTCCTTGCCCTGGTCGGCCTTTATGGCCTCATGGCCTATTCCGTCAGCCGCCGCACGCGCGAAATCGGCATCCGCATGGCTCTCGGCGCGCAGCGGATTGAGGTGATGCAGCTTGTGCTCAAGAAGGCCGCGCTCCTGCTTGCGCTGGGTCTCGTCTCCGGGCTCGGTGTTTCGTGGTTCGCCATGCGCGTCCTTCAGGCATTTCTCTTTGGTGTCGGCCAGCACGACCCAGGTACGATCTTGTCCGTCTGCGCTTTGCTCGCGGTCTCCGGCTTGATCGCGACCATTATTCCCGCTCGCCGCGCCGCCTCGATCGACCCCGTGCAAGCGCTTCGGACGGAATAGGAAATTCTTCAGTTCCCGGGTGAGCGAGACCAGGCTTGTTTGATTGGAACTGATGGAACTTGTTTTGGGCGGCGAATCCCTGGTTGGGGTAACTAGGCCAGGATGGGCAACCACCCTTTATCTCGATGTGGGTTTGTGGAATTGGGGGAATTCGGTGACGGTCCCTATTCGCTGTCGTCAACCTGGAGGATGGCCATATCGCGCAAGTTTTGGCCCGCGTTGCGCCGGATAACATCGGCGACGGTTTCGGCCATTCCCTTGCTTGCCGCGAAGAATCGGAAGGTCACGACTTCTTTGCGGAATATGCAGGTTATGTCGATGCGCGTATTCACGATCCTGTCGACACTCTTTACGGTCACCAATTCCGGGGAACTCGCAAAGACTTCTTTGCGGGTATCGAATGGTCCGGCGCCTCCTTGAGGCGGCCAACCCGGCAGACTCGACAACAGCCGCATTCAGTGCTCCTAAAGACTTAATGGTACGCTACTGAGCCTCGATTCGGAAGTTGCGGACCACAGAGATCCTGGTCGAACCGCAGCTTCTCGTTTAAGTTGCGTTTTCCGGTACGGTCTCGGGGGCGGAGGGTTCAGAGGCCGGTTCAGGGGATGGCTCTGGAGCCCCGTCCTGCAGCATCTGCGCGTCGGCAAAGCGGTAGCCCACATACACATCAGTGAGCAGGTAAGTGGGATTGGAAGGGTCATCCTCAATTTTCTTGCGGAGCTGGCGGACAAAAGTGCGCAGATACTCGACCTCTTCGCGACAATCGGCGCCCCACACAGCGGTGAGCAGCTTGGCATAGGTCACAACCCGTCCGGCACGGCTCATGAGGCAGTGAAGAATGTCGTACTCCTTGCGCGTCAGGTGAATCGGCTGTCCACGCCGCGTAACGCTGCGACGCGCCGGGGTAAGGCGAATTTCGCCGATCTCGATGGGAGCATCCTCGGCGCGAACCGGGGCGTGAACGCGGCGATGGGCAGTGCGCACGCGCGCGATGAGTTCGCGAATGCTGAAAGGCTTGGTGACGTAGTCGTCGGCGCCCTGTTCAAGCGCTTCCACTTTTTCTTCTTCGCCATCGCGGACGGTGACCATGAGTACGGGCAGCCGGGGTGCGAAGGCGCGGATGCGGCGCAGGGTTTCAATACCGCCGATGCCGGGCATATTGATGTCAAGAAGGACGACGTCGATGTTTCCGGCGTGGAGCAGTTGCAGGGCCTCTTCGCCGCGTGACGCTTCAGCGACCTGGAAACCGAGCTCAATCAGCGAAGGCCGCAGGGCTCTGCGGATGGCAGGTTCGTCGTCGACGATCAGAACGCGAATGGCAGATTGGCTCATTCAGATTTCCTCTTTTGTACCGGGGCTGGAATTGCCGCGTAGAACGTTGTTCCCTCATCCTGGTCGCTGGTGACCCAGACATATCCACCATGAATCATTGCCACCCGCTTAGCGACGGAGAGGCCGATTCCGGTGCCTGCGGCGCGATTGGACGAGGTGGAGGAGCGATAGTAACGGTCGAAGATGCGCTCGCGGTCGGCGATGGGAATGACGGGGCCAAAGCTGTGCACGGAAAAGATGACTTCAGATTTTGCATGGACGGCGCGGATGGTAATGGTGGTGCCGAAGATGGAGTATTTGCAGGCATTGTCAATGTATTGCGTGAGAAGCATGATCATAAGCTGCCGATCGCAGCAAAGAACGAGCGAGTCTTCGGGCAGGTCGACGACGACCTTCATGCTGGCCAGGCGATCTCTGAGGCTGGCTACCACTTCATCAATCAACGGCCCCACGCCCACCTGAACGGCGTGGATGGCGACTTCGCCGGCATCGAGCCGCGCGGTCGTGAGCAGGCGGGCGGTGAGTTCGTTGAGCAGGCCCGCTTGTTCGTCGATGAGAGATACGAGTTCGGCCTGCGCCGGTGAAAGGTGACCCATCTCGCCGAGGCCCGTGGAGGCGGCGCGGATGGCGGTGAGCGGTGTCTTGTATGCGTGAGCCAGGCTATCGAGGACGGTGGAACGCAACTGCTCCGTACGGCGCTCGGTCTCAATGCGGCTCTCGTTGGCAAAGGCTCGGTAGCGGTCGAAGGTGATGGCGATCAGCGAGGCTATGGCGTTATTGGTGAGGGGGCTGGTGTCTCCGCGAACCACCAGGCTGCCGACCGGGACGGTGCCCAGGCGGACGACGCGACGCCCGATGCCGGTGTCCTGATCGTCGTCCGAGGTCTCGAAGTAATAGACATTCTGGGCCAGTTCCTGAGGATCGTCATTCCAAAAGCCGGCTTGATAGGTTTCGTGCAGATCGGCATCGAAGACAACCACCGCCTCCAGAGCGAAGATTTCGTGCACCAGTTCAGCCAATTGCGCGCCCGGTTCTACATGGAGGTTCATTTGCAATGTGCGGCGCGTGAACTCGTAGAGGTCGTGCATCTGGCCGCCCCAGGAGTCTGACTCCTTGGCGTGCTCGGTTACACGCGCGGAAAGCCGGCTAACTACCAGCGCAGTCAGCACGAAGGCAAGCAGAGCGACGGAGTTAGCAGCATCCGTTACCGAATTGAACGAGGGCTGACGGGTCGTGAAATAGGTTTGCGCCGCCGACGCGGAGAAGGAAACGACGACCGCCTGCCAGAATCCACACCAAAGGGCGACCGGGACCACGATCATCAGGCAAAGCAGGGATGAAACGGGCAGGAGCCACTGGAACCAATGCGCAAACGTGACCACGAGAAAGACGGAGACCATCCCAAGCGCGCACTCCAGCGAAAACAGAAGCGCCTGTGGCCCGGATCCGCGCATGCGGCGAGTGCTCAGGGAGGCACGTACCGGGATGTAGGTACCAGACAAGCTCGGATCCTTCCTATCGAGCGAAGCAGGTGGATATCGCAATCTCAGGGTGCCGATGAGCCGTTCAGTTCCCTGCCGCGTGAAAATCGTGAGTCAACGACTACCAGCTGAAAGCTGGTAGCTTGCTGCCGGTGAATAGAATCCGCCGCTGCGATTGGCCAGTTGACGATTGCCCCGGCCTCTGATGTTCAGAGCCGCGTTGTAATCAGCGTTGGCCTTGTAACCACCCTCGCGGAACGAGAGGATGCGCGCATCGTAGGCGCCGGCTCCATGCTTCCCCAATCGACGAACGACCATTTTGTCTTTCTGGTAGGCATCCGTCACCTTCGCGAAAAGACGGACGACGATTCGAGCACTCAAGCCGAACTTCTCTCTGGCGGAGTGGTAGAGCAAATGGTGCAGGGAGAATCTTGTAATAGCCTGCTCTGGATCGGGGTCCAACGGGATCTTGGCCGTCAAAAATCACCTCAACATCGTAACACGAAGAAAAAGCGAAAAACCATGAAAGCTCTCGCCCGAGGGCGGTGGTTTCAGACTAGGTGTTTTTAGAACATGAATTTTAACAGCATCCCCATGTTTTTCTTATGCTCCTCGCTGTAAGAGCGGCAAGAGTGCTTTTGCCGAGCCCACTATTACCAACCACCGGGATGGCAGTTGCCACCCTGCGAGCTCCATAAGTATTTCTTTTTTTAATCCTCATTTGTTCCTTATGTGTCGTTTGCATTACTAGGGACAACCGGCAATGACCGGACCAAATCAGAGAGAGCAGTGAAGATCGCAAAGCTCCTTGAATCAGGGCCTCCATACGCCATGGCTGCCTTGGCAACCAGAGGGTTGGCCACGATGGAGTGAATTGGAAACGGGTGATTTCCGCCCGCTTCGAGTTGACGATCCGCATCATTCACAATTCATTTTTATAGGAGGAAGAGCGCCGATGTACCTCAACCGAAATCGCATTCTGCAGTCTATTACCGGTGCAACTTTGGCTATCGCTCTAGCGGCCTTCGCACAGGCCCCGGCGACACCCGCCGCAACACCTGCCGCCACACCTGCCCCTGCACCGGACGCGGCACCGGCGGCGCCAACACCGCTTTCCACATTCGTTCTCACCGGTCCGCTGCAATGGCTGCCGCCGGCGACCGTCGATGCCGGACCATTGGGCAAGCTCTCCGTCAACGGCATCGTGACCGGTTTCTCGCAGTTCCAGAACAATCACGTGCCGGGAGACGACAGTGCGCAGGCCACCCTGAGCAACGGGGAGATTTTCATTCAAAAGGCCGACGGGAAAGTTCAGTACTACATCCAGGCGGGCGTCTATACCATGCAGGCACTTTCAGTGCCGTTTGCTAGCGCCCAAACTACCATGACCAATTTCTACGGGCCCGTTCCAGTCGCCTACCTGAAGCTGCCGGTCGGAAAGACGACCCAGTTCCTTGTCGGATCTCTTCCCACGCTGATGGGCGCCGAATCCACGTTTACGTATCAGAACTTCAACATTGAGCGCGGCATCGTTTGGAACCAGGAAAACGCCATCAATCGTGGCATCCAGGTGAATCAAACCCTGAATAAATATCTGAGCGCCTCGTTCAGTTGGAACGACGGTTACTATTCCAACCGCTACTCGTGGCTCTCGGGCTCGGTGACCTTTACCAAGGGGCCTCACACCCTGGTGTACGACGGGATGGGGAACCTCGGACAGACCGTCTTCGAAACGGCGGCTACTCCGATACAGAACAACGGCTACATGCACGCAGTGATCTATACGTACACCAAGGGCCCCTGGATCGTTTCGCCGTACTTCCAGTATGGCAACCTGCCGACCAACCCGACGGTAGGCGTCGCCAAGGCCACATCGGCAACGGGCGGCGCGCTCAACGTCAGTTACGCCTTTAAGAAAGGTTTCTCGCTTCCGGCGCGCGTCGAATATCTCGCGAGTTCGGGAAGTGCAACCGACGGATCGGTCAATCTGTTGGGCTTTGGTGCTGGCAGCGCAGGCACCACTTTCACCGCCACGCCAACTTACCAAAAGGGAGGCATGTACGTTCGCGGCGATCTCGCGTGGGTGCATGCATCGAGCTACACGCCGGGAAATGTCTTTGGCAACACGGGAACGGATGCTGACCAATTCCGGGGTGCGCTTGAATTCGGCTTCATCTTTGGCAACAACATTACCGAAAAATAGCCGAATCGAAGCGTAGTTCCGCGGGCGGCGAAGTGCCGATCTTCACACAAGTGCAACAGACTTAGCGCGGTCAACGCTCAATCGGAGATCGCAGAGGGTTTCTTCATTCCATCCTCATAACAGCGAACTTAGCATTCAGTTAACCCAGGAAGCGCAATGAGATTGGCCCGGACGGAGCATCGGAGACGGGCGAGCCAAACGAAGACCCCGGAACAACCCTCCGGGAGCAGCCAGACGAACTTCAACTTTCCAGGAGAATGCTCATGGCAGATCAAAAAGCACCCCAAATGCAGGCCACCCTGGGCCTTACCGGGCTGACCAGCAACGCAATGGCACTTATCGCCCCCGGCGCCTTTCTATGGCTCACGTTCTTCATCCAGGCTACGACCGGTGTGGCCGGCCAACCGTCTACCGCGCCTGCCATGTGGCTTGGCATCTTCCTTTCACTGTTGCTTTGCCTGGCCACCGCCGTCTCCTACGCCGAGATCTCAAAACTTTATCCCGGCACCGGGTCGAGCTACTACTACGCCGAACAGGCACTGCTTTCGAAGAACAAAGCCTTCAGGTATGCGCGCATCGCCAAATTCATCGTGGGCTGGGGTTCGCACCTTTATTACTGGGTCTATCCCGGTGTGATGGTGGCCGTAACCGGAATTTTCGTAGGGTACATCGTCGGTTTCTTCTATCCGGGCTTCATCAGCGGATCAAACCCCGGACCCTTGTTCATGGCGGTGATTGCCGTCGTGTTCTCGTTCTTCGTGGCGTGGATTGCGGCCAAGGGCGCCGGCGCATCCACGGCTGTAAACCTGGCGATCAACGTCATCCAGATCTCGGCACTGGTCGTCTTCAGCGTGCTGGCGATTGGCTATCGCGCCAACCATCCGACGGGCGCAACCGGCCCGACGGCCTTCCAGTACGACTCGCAGTCACTCGCCACCTATACCTATCAGTTTGCTACCGACAAAACCGGGGCAACCATACGCGATGCGAGCGGTACACCCATGCCGCTGCTCGATTCAGCCGGCAAGCCGGTTCCTTACGTCATCACCTACCCTGAGACGGACTCGACCGGCAACTTCCTTTCCCACACGTCGGCCGCATCGGTAATTTCGCCTCACAAATGGAGTTGGGTTTTCATCCAGGCGACGGTGGCAATTCTGATCCTGGTTGGATTTGAATCGGTCACGGCAATGGGAGGCGAGGCCAAAAACCCGACCAAGCATATTCCCATCGCAGTGATTGCGTCTCTGCTCATTCAGGGCCTGGTCTGCTACTTGTTTGAGTATTTCTGCGCAAACTACTTCCTCAATTCGGGGTATACGATGCAGACCGCGGCAGGTTCCGCGGCGCCCATCGGTGACATGATGATCATTGTCGGGGACTGGCTCCTTGGCCAGGGCCACGGCAAGTACTTCATGTTCGCCGAGGCGATCACGGTGTTCCTCGCGCTGATTGGCACCACGCTGAGCTGCATGAACACCGGGGCGCGCGTCACCTATGCCATGGGCAAGGACGACGAGGCTCCAGAGCACTTCGGCATTCTGCATGCAGGTTCTCTGTCGCCGCGGAAGGCCATCTGGACCCTGGCAATTATCTCCGCGGTCATCGGTGTTGTTGCGTGTTCGTTGGCCTTCGGGGACGCGGGCGCTCCCACCGACGCAACGATCGCAGCCTTGCCGCATGGCATCTTCTCAAGCTTTGGCTATACAACTCACGACAAGATGGCAGCACTTCCAAACTCGTTGTTGGCCATTACGCTGACCTCGAACTTCGGAACGTTCATTCTTTATGCGCTGAGCTGCCTGCTCTGCATCGTCGCGTATCACAGCCGGCCCGACCACAACTTCCTGAAGCACACGTTGATTCCAGGCTTCGGCTTGTTGGCGAACCTGGTGTGCATGGGCTTCTATGTGGCCGGCCCATTCTTTAATCTAGGAACCAAAATGGAGCCCCTCACTGCGCTGGGTATCTCGGCGGTGTGGGGCCTCTACGGAGCCATCTACTTCCTTCGGTCCTCCAAGTCAAAGGGCAAAACGATCCTCCTCGAATCCAAGCAAGCTGTTAAGAGCTCACTGTAAACCTAACCGCAGAAACTGGGTGGTATGTCGGCAACGTTTCTTCACCGGAAACGGCGCCGACAAACCACCCAGTGGTTTTTTCAAGACGAATGTTCCAGAATCGAGATGACTTTCTTGCGGCCCGTTACGGCGGGCGGAAGGACTCTTAGGCGGCAGCGCGCATGCTGGATGTGACCTTCGGCCAGGCCAGTGATCCTGGCAAAGTTCGAACCAACAATGAAGACGCGATGGGAATCTTCATTCCTAATTCGCGTCACCAGGCCCGATCTCACGGCTACCTGTTCGCGGTCGCCGACGGAGTGGGCGGCATGGATCTCGGCGAGGTGGCCTCGTCCACAGCCGTTTCGGTGCTTACCGAGGAATTCGAGAAGGCCCAGTCGGGCGCGATGCTCATCAGCCTGTTGCCGCGGCTGATCCAGTTTGCCAACTCCGCCGTGCACGATCGCACTCTTTCCCCGGAGTACAGGGGGAAAAAGATGGCCACGACGCTGGTGGCCTGCGCGCTGCGGCACGACCAGGCGATTGTGTCGCACGTGGGCGACTCGCGCTGCTACCTGGTGCGCAACGGAAAGGCCAAGCAGATCACCCAGGACCATACGTGGGTGAACGAGCAAAGGAAAATGGGCCTGATATCTACCGGCGATATCGCATCGTCCGACTCGCGCCACGTGCTGATTCGCTCGCTTGGTCCGGAGATGTTTGTCTCTCCCGACACAACAGCGCTGACCTTACAGCCAGGCGACGTGCTGGTCTTGTGCACCGACGGCTTGCACGACGAGATGCAAAGCCAGATTCTTGCGGAAATCGTCTCGCAGTCGAAGAGCATGGACGAAATTGCGCGCGAACTGGTTGCGCGGGCGGTTGAGATCGATGGCGGCGACAATACCACGGCGCAGGTGATTCGGGTACGCTCAGTTGAACAGGTGGGCATGTATCGCGGACGGCCGTACCGGCTGCCTTCCTGATGAGAGATTCCCCTTAAACAAAAGAACTTACGCAACCATTGCGATTTCGGAAGCTTTTCGCTTTAGAGTAGAGGAAACTAGCCTACGGAGTTTGACCCCACGATGGGTTTTCTTGACAGCATAGAAGCGGGCGCGCAGATCGACTCGTACCGCATTGAGGCTCCTGTGGCTCGGAGCGGCATGGCATCCATTTTTCGCGCCGTGGATACGCGCGACAACCGCATTGTGGCGCTGAAAATCCCGCATCCCGACATGGAAGCTGACCCCATCCTCTTCGATCGCTTTCAACGCGAGGCAGCGATTGGCGAAAAACTGAACCATCCCATGGTGATGCGTGTCTATGGCGGCGAAAAGCGCTCGCGCATTTACATGGTGATGGAATGGTGCGACGGGCGCCTGCTGCGGCAGATCCTGGACGAGGGTAAAATTTCTCAGGACCGGGCAATTCGCATCGCCATCTCCGTACTGGAAGGTCTTGAATACATCCACGAGAACGGCGTGATCCACCGCGACCTGAAACCGGAAAACATCATGGTGGATGCCCAGGACAACGTCAAGCTGATCGACTTTGGAATTGCGGGCGACGCGGGCGCGCGACGGCTGACCTACGCCAACTTCACGGCAACGCTGGGAACCGCCGACTACATTTCACCCGAACAGATAAAAGGCAAACGCGGCGATGGGCGATCCGATATCTACGCCCTGGGAATCATTCTCTATGAAATGCTGACGGGCAAGCAGCCCTTCTCCGGTTCATCGCCCATGGAAGCGATGAACGATCGCCTGCTGAACTATCCCACCCCTCCCTCGGTTGCCGACCCGTCCATCTCCCCACAGTTGCAGGAGGTGCTGTATCGAGCCTTGGAACGTGATCCCAAGAATCGGTATGCCAGCGCGCATGATTTTGCCAACGATTTGAAGCACCTGGACCAAGTGGGGGTCGAAGACCGGCCCGAGTTGCGCGACTGGCAAAAGCGCAAGGCGCACCTGCCACGCCAGATTCTTTATTACTCTGCCCTGGCCCTGATCCCGGTCGTGATTCTGCTGTTGATGATGCTGATAGCACGCCATCGGTAACTATCCCAATAAACACCATCAAGCACTTCAAAATCCTCACGGGTTCTTTATGCCCAAAGCCCTACGATTTGACTTAGTCCCGCATCTCTTTCCCGCAAAGGAAGACCCATGACAAAGTACAAATTGGAGTACATCTGGCTGGATGGCAAGAAGCCCATTCCTGAACTTCGCGGCAAAACTCAATTGAAATCATTTGAGAAGCCACCTACCCTTGCCGATCTACCCCTTTGGGGATTCGATGGCAGCTCCACGATGCAGGCGGAAGGCAGCAAGTCCGACTGCATTCTAAAACCCGTGGCCCTGTATCCGGATGGAAGCCGCAAGGACGCTTATGTCGTTCTGAGCGAAGTGATGCACCCGGACGGCACACCACATTCCACCAACTACCGCGCCACGATTGAGAATGATCCCGACCTGTGGGTAGGCTTTGAGCAGGAGTATTTTCTCTACAAAGAAGGACGTCCTCTTGGCTTCCCAAAAGATGGCCATCCCACCACGCCCCAGGGCCCGTATTACTGCGGTGTCGGTTACAAATACATGGGCAGTCTGGCCCGTACGATCGTCGAAGAGCACCTGGAACTCTGCCTTTTTGCCGGCATCAATCATGAAGGCATCAACGCCGAAGTTGCGAAGGGGCAATGGGAGTTTCAGATCTTCGCCAAGGGATCGGCCAAGGCAGCGGATGATCTTTGGACCGCCCGCTACCTGATGATGCGCCTCTGCGAAAAATATGAGGTGGATGTTGTCTTGCATTGCAAACCGATCAAGGGCGACTGGAACGGTTCGGGCATGCATACGAACTTTTCTACGAAGCACCTGCGTGATGTGGGTGGCAAAGAGTATTTCGATTCCCTCATGAAGGCGTTTGAAAACAATATCGCTGCGCACATTGAGGTGTACGGCCCGGACAACCATTTGCGCCTGACCGGCCTTCACGAAACGCAGGCGATTGACAAGTTCAGTTATGGCCTCTCCGATCGCGGCGCTTCAATCCGGCTCCCTGTGAACTTCATCAAGAACGGTTACAAGGGATACCTTGAAGATCGCCGTCCGAACTCCGAAGCCGATCCGTACCAAATCGTGTCGCGGATTCTGAAGACAATCGCGACGGTCGGCAAGGAGGAGTTGGTCACGGCTTGAATTCCGGCATTCGCAAATTGGCCGGTGACGGGTGCTCCCGTCGCCGGCTAACCTTCAAAATCTTCACGGAATCTTTATAAGCTGGAATCTAGGATTTTCTACGAAGTTGAAAACCTCCAGCCGGAGAGCAGGGAGTCTAACGTCCGCCTAAGCGGCGTACTCGGGACGTGCGCAGTTGGCAGCTGCCAGGCGCAGACCCCGCGGCGAGCCGGGGATAGAGACACCCATTAGCGAACACTCCCGCGTCCGAATCGATCTCGCACTGACCTGTTCGCGGCGATGGTAGGTTATTCTTTGGGTGTCACATTTCATGCCCAAAAAGGAGATCCATGTCTACCGAGTTCCGTAACTTTCTGGCCCTCCCGTATGACGAGCTTGAAGAACTGAACCTGCAAGCAAAGTCTGACCGAGCGAACAGGGTGGCCGTAGATGAAATTCGCGAGAAGCGGCTGAAATATCTGACCGACGAGAAGCGGATCAAGGCCGTGACGGTGCTGTTCAGCGATCTGGAAGGCCGGCTTCACCTACTGGATTACGACAAGAAGTTCTTGCTCGGCGCTTATGAAAACCTGACCTTCGATGGATCCTCAATTCGCGGATTTACGGCGCAGAAAGAGAGCGATCTGCGTCTCGGCATCGACTGGAGCGCCTTCTACTGGGTGCCGGCGGATGTTTTCGGCAACGGCAAAGTGCTGGTGTTTGGCATTGTCATTGACAAGGACGGCACGCTTTATTCCGGGGATTTGCGCGGGGTGCTGAAGAATTACTCCGACTCGCTGTACAAGGAAAAAGGCTACACGCTCAATGCGGCCAACGAGATTGAGGGCTTCCTCTTCGCCGGCAAAGACGCAGAACGCAAATATCATGAAACCGGCAAGTTTGAATTCATCAACACAGGCGGGTACTATCACGTTCTACCCCTTGATCCGCTGCGTCAGTTCATCGACACCGCCGCTGAAGTGCAGCGCGCGATGGGTTTCCAGAACGAGAAAGACCATCCTGAAGTCGCACCCAGCCAGTTTGAAATCAACTACGGATACTCTGAAGTTGTGGCGGCGGCCGATCAGATCCAGCTTTATAAGCTGTTGACTCGCCAGATCGCCAACAATATGGGCTTTACGGCAAGCTTCCTGCCCAAGCCGGTGGTGGGTGTGAACGGCAGCGGCATGCACACCAACGTTTCGGTTTCCAAGGGCAAGACCAACCTTTTCTGGGATGAAAAGGGAGAAGAACAGCTCTCGAAGTTTGGCTGGAGTTTCCTTGACCGCATTCTCAGCCATGCG
This sequence comes from uncultured Acidobacteriaceae bacterium, assembly GCA_963800145.1. Classification (GTDB taxonomy): domain Bacteria; phylum Acidobacteriota; class Terriglobia; order Terriglobales; family Acidobacteriaceae; genus Telmatobacter. The sequence continues at coordinate 343,530 of CAWCZX010000006.1, forward strand.
CTCGACTTGTGTTTGATCTTTAACTCGAGCGTGAACGCGTATCGGCGGCTGGACCCTCACTTCGAGGCTCCCAACCAGATTCGTGCCTCCGCTACCGACCGCGGCGCGATGGTCCGTGTGCCCATCGGCAATCACCGGTCCATGCGGACCGAGGTGCGCGCCGTGGCGCCGGATGCCAACCCATATCTGACGCTTTACGGAATCTTCAAAACCGGGATAGACGGAGAAATCGCCACCGCGGACAACCTGCGCGCAGGCGGACGTTACCTGCCCGACCACATCCAGGCGGCGATTGATGACTTCAAGGAATCAAGCTGGATTGCGAAGATCCTGGGCTCCGACGTGCAGGGTCGCTATGTCGACCTGAAACAGGCAGCCGCCAACCGGTCTCCGCGCGAGTTGGGTACTTTCGTTAAGGGCTCTGAGGTGCAGTACCACCACGAGGTTTATAACCAGTCGCTTTGGAGCCATTTCTAGAACGCATTTGAAGAAAACTCTAGAGACGGTTTCAGTAAGAAATAAACGGCGCTGCCAAAGATGGTTGCGCCGTTTATTTTTGTACTGTCCGCGCACTTTCTTGCGCCGAGGCCTGAAATGAAACCATTGGAATCGCGGCAGCCACCGCACCAATCCCGCCAGTGCGCAAGAAATCTCGGCGCACGGAGTTAAAATTCTTCAACCCAGATCTTCCTCAGACCAATTCAAATTCCATTCCGATTCACTTGCACCATCAGCGCGGAACCTGCGCGAGAATCCAGCGGACCAATTCTTTCCCGCCCTCATAATTGTCGTAAGTGGCAGGCAGCTTCTTACCGTCGGTATATTCGTTGTAGAGCCATGGGTCGACATTCGCATACACTGTGCCCTTGCCATACTTCGCCGTGGCCATCAGGATGTCGCCACTATCGGTAAGCTGAGCCACAGCCGGCGATTTCACCGAGATGGTGCAGACATCTTTCATGTAGAGAGTATGCGGATCGTGAAAGATGGGACCGCCGCCATTCACCACGATTTTGCCCATTGCCCAGTCGCTTCCCACGACGTGTTTGCGCAGCATGCTGTTGAAATGGATGCCAAAACGCTCTGCCAATGGATTGATGTGGTCGAGATCGGCGTTGGCGGGATCGTTCTCCATGATCATTAATACCCCGCCTGACTTTACCCATTTTGCAATCTGCGCGGCGTCTTTCGGCTGCATGTAGTGCGGATGCGGGTTCTTCACAGGAACGTCGGGCGAGACGATGATGTAGACCTGTGCCTTGCGCAGCTCCGCAGCAGTCGGAGCGGTATAGAGCGTCTCGGTCTGCGCACCATCGTCACGGAAGATCTGACCGAAAAGGGAGTAGCCATCATTGCTCTGATCGTTCCATTTGTAATGAAAGTAGACGAGCTTTCCCGACGCGTCCGGCCGCTTCTGGCTGTTGAACCATGCGTCGAGCAGGATTACATCGCCGCTCCCCGGCTTCACATCGGCGGTGCGCGGCGTCGGCGCCGGTTGCTCTGCGTGCGCGGCAGAGAGCGTCGTCGCGGTGATTCCAACCAGCCATGCGATCCGAACAAGGAAACAGCAACGCTTCATCTGGCCTCCGCTTCTGGAATTTCAAATTCTCAATGAGCAACGCGATCCTTCGCGGATTCGACGTCCTCATCAATCACCATCAATCACCGAGCTTCACAATCAATTTTCCAATGTTTTGGGCGCCGGGGTGCAGCAGATCGAGCAAAGCTGCAGGCGCCGCGTCGAGTCCCTTCACGAACGTCTCGTGGCTTTTCAGTTCTCCGGATTGCAGTGCGGGTATCGCTTCGGAGTAAAAAGCGGGTCTTTCTTTCATGTGATCCGAAACAATAAACCCCTCCAGCCGCAGACGTTTCCCAATTGCAAGAGCTAGATTGCGCGGGCCTGGTGCCGGCGTGTTGTAGCTGGCGATTCCGCCGCATAACGCGACCCTGCCATAGGAATTCAGGACATAGAGCGCAGCTTCAAGTTGGGGACCGCCCGTGTTATCGAAATAGACTTGAATGCCGTCGGGAGCGCCCTTCTTCAAGTGCTCCAGAGGCTTGCCATCCCGATAGTCGAAGGCGTAATCGACATGGAGTTCCTCGCGCAGAAAAGCTACCTTGGCTTCAGTCCCTGCGCTGGCAATCACGCGGCATCCGTGCATTTTGGCAAGCTGGCATGCGGCGGTGCCAACGCCGCCAGCCCCCGCAGAGATAAAAACGGTTTCCCCTTTCTCTAACTTTGCAATCCGAAATAATCCGACCCAGGCGGTCAGGCCGGTGACGCCCAGGATGCCAAGGTAAGCAGAGGGTGGTGCCAGAGTTGTGTCAACCATCTGCAGGCTTGACGCTGGTGCTACAAAGGCATCGCGCCATCCACAGAAGCTTTGAACAGTCGCCCCCACAGGCAACGTTTCATCCCGCGAGGCGACAACCTCTCCTACGGCTCCGCCCTCCATGGGCCGGCCTATTTGAAACGGCGGCACGTACGACTTGCCTTCATTCATCCGTCCGCGCATGTAGGGATCGACAGACATGCAAATGTTGCGGACCAGGACCTCGCCGGGACCGGGATCAGGAACCTCAACGGTTGCAAAGGAGAAATCATCGAGGGTCGGTTCCCCTTTGGGCCGGCTGGCGAGACGAACTTCGCGACTATGTATTGGCATACGAATTCGACTAAGCATAGCGCGTCGCGGCCTGCAAATGTCCAATTTCGGGATCGGCGCGGCGAAAAACGATATCCGATTCTCGGAATCAGGCGCCCAGCCAAAATCCAATCAACCTCGCAAGGCCGACCTATGACTGCGCAGGTCGCCGGCTTCCGCCATGATGCTGAGCGCGTGGATCGGACCGATTCAATGGCACCTATCGACCAAGCTTAGTACCAATCCGGCGTAAGAGCCTCGCGGCGCGTGCCGGCAAAGGGAACCAATACGCCCAAGCCTGCTTCCGGACCGCCATCCATATTTTCGGATCTCGGATGGATTGTTCCCGGAGATATTGTTGTAACCATCGGAAGTAGAATCGCCGTTCGGATTCCTCTCGGATTGTGCCGCCGATCATTTGACCCATGGAAGAAGGGTGACAGCGGTATCTGTCCCAGCAGCCTTCGCCGACAAACACCGGGACACTCAGATAGAACTTGGCCAGAATAGCTTGATCTTCATAGAGCTGATAGGTTCTTGCACTGAAGTGTTCCTCGAACCCGCCGACTTGGTCAAACGCGCTTCGACGCAGCATAAAGCTTGATGGGCAGGGAGATCCGCAGGTTCCCAATGGATAGCAGGATGTTAACAAGACCGGCGGATAATAGAGCTGTCCTCCCGGAGCAAGCGGCGGAACTTCATTGTGTTTCCCATCTTTGCGACTCACGTCCCAATCGTGCCAGTACTCACTGAGTCCATAGAGCAAACCAGCCTCTGGATGGGCATCCATCAGAGAAACCTGCTGTTCCAACTTATGCGGCATCCATACATCGTCCGAATCTAGAAAGGCGAGATATTCGCCAGTGCCGGTGCGCGCGCCGAGGTTTCGTGAGCTTGGTAAACCGCAGTTGCGATGGCCTGGATGCTCCAGATAGTGGATTTTTGTAGGCAGGCTTGCGGCATAATCGCGAGCAATGGCGGTGCTACCGTCACTTGAACCGTCATCCACGAGGAACAATTCCCAAAGGCTGTAGGTCTGATTGAGCACGCTTTCGATCGCTTCGGCGAGAAAGCGTTCGCTGTTAAGGAACGGAATGGAAACTGATACAAGACCTTTGACTTGATGCATAACAGCCAGCTCTGCGTGCGATTCTCCTATCCGCGCGGCACGATTGAAAAGTAGAAAGTGCTACGGGGAGAATGTATGTTGGGGGAGTTTTCTCCGAAACTAGTGAATCATATCCGCAGCGATCACTTTTCTTGGCTTTCTTAGGTATACTCGCGGCCGAATAATTGCGGGGCATAGGAATTCCTGATTCCGCTCTGTACGAGCCTTACGATCGCCTCCACTTTCCGGAAAACCACAATAAGGAACTGATCCGGCTCTTTCGACCCCGTTGCAGCATCCAAAAAAGCATAGCATACACAATTCCCCCGCCAATGCCGGCAACAGCAAGCAACGACCGCGGATGCTCGCGGAGAAGCGCAGCAGCAGCCAGCGTAAATGCCGTAAGAGATACAGTAGGAATCGCCAGGTCGGAAAATGACGAAACTAGAAACTTAAGCCACGAAGAGCCCGTTTCGCGCGCGGCATTCACCATCGTTATGATCGCCCCGACCCAAGCCGAAATCATAAATGCCGTTGCGGCACCGACGACTCCAAATCTCGGAATCAGCAGGACATTCAAAAGAAGAACAGATGCGGCCATTCCCGCAGTAACAGCAAGTACACGGCGTGCCATGCCCCGCCCCCAGAGAACATGGAGTGGTCCGACCCAAAGTGCGTCCGCTATTACTCCAATCGAAGTCAACTGCATGACCGTTCCGGTTTCCGGCCGTGCGATTGGCAACCATACATGCACCAGCGCTGGCGCGAGAATGAGCAAACCGATGCAGAGAGGCATGGCAGCAGCCAGAACGCACCTTGTTCCGAATGCCATGAGCTCGGAATAGGCCTCATTTCCTTTTTGCTGCACCTTTGCGGCTGAGGCGGAGAAGAGGACTTCGGCGCCTCGCCAATTGAGTTCAGACACAATGAAACAAGGGCGCTGGCCTGCATACAGCGATGTAGTGGCACTGGTGCTGCCTGTGAAAAACCCGAGCAAAATGGGCGGACTAAACCAGAATAAATTCTGGAGGATCGTGGTCAGAAAACTGGCTAGGCCGAACTTCCCTGCGTGACGAAGGAGACGCCACTGAAACAACGACCGATTCGCACGTACTGCGCCGAGGCGATAAGCAAACCCAAGCGCAACGAAGCACTCTAGAACCGCTGATAGCGCATAGCAAATCGCGATCGAACCTAACGAACCATGGATCTCGAGCAAAAAGGCAAACCCGAGGAAGCGAAGAATCATAACGCCTACGGAAATTGCGTTTATCGTGCCAAATCGCTGAAATCCAGCCAACACGGCATTCGCAAATACGACCACACGCCCGGCAGCGAAGGCTAATGCCACTGCGGCGAACACAGTTGGGGCGGCAATTCGGAGGGAGGGGCTCAAGTGCAAATGCTGCGTTATCACTCTGCCTGATGTCACGATGAAGAATGCGCATAGCAGGCCAAAGACGATATAAGCGCCGCAGCATGCCGATAGGAATGAGCAAGTTGATTCATCGGAAATCTGGGCCGTCTTGTGGTGCAAAGCGGTTTCTCGAGTAATTGCGAGATACAGCGTATTGTCGAGGCCAGCAGCAAAGCCCGGTGCTGCGAGCGCAACAATCCAGAAGCCGTATGCTTCCGGCCCCAGCCCAAGCATCATGAGCGGCACAAGCACAATGCTCGAAAGGACCCCTGCAATTTGGCCGGCATAGTGGAGCACCCCTTGGCTTACTAGTTGATATCGCTCATTCGCTCCGAATCGGGCGACGTAGTCGGCGGTTTCCGACTCGTTTTGCCGCTCGGGAAATGGGTCAGTATTTTGCATGAAGGAAAAGAACCTGCGGAATACAATTAACCATCTACGGCATTATGCTATACCGCCCAAGAGCACTGAGATCACTCCCGTTGTGAGCGAGGGAAGCACGGCTGGGTTTTATACCGCCAGCGACTTCTTTCGGCAGATGAGCTCGCTGAACAAACAACCCGGGCGGCGACGATCCTGGAGCTCTTCGGAACATTCACAGTTCGAACTCGTTGCGGAGGACACCAAATGAATAAATGTAAATGCCCTGTTTCGCTTGAGGACAAACAAGTCTTATCCATTTTCTGCGCAAAGGAGTGCTCGTGAGTTACTTTTGATGTAATGTGATGAATTGATTTTCCAAGATGAAAACACGAGGACAAGCATGACCATCCGCCAGTGGGCTCGACGCGTCAGACGACCTGCGCTGCCCGGCATCTTTCGCCGCAGTTCTCCGTTGAGTGCCAGCTGGGGATTCGACCGTGGGACACCTGTCGACCGCTACTACATCGAAAGATTCCTCGAAGTACATCGACGAGATATTGCCGGCCGAACTTTAGAGGTCGCCGACTCCGAGTACACGAACCGGTATGGCACTGGTGTAACGAAATCTGATGTTCTGGACATCGACCCATCGAACAAGGAGGCAACTCTTATCGCCGACCTTTCGATGGCCGATCAAATACCGCCTGCGACCTTTGATTGCTTCATTCTCACCCAGACTCTTCATTTGATATTCGACATAGAATCAGCGATCGGAAATGCATATCGTCTCCTTCGACCCGGCGGTGTGCTTCTTGCAACCGTGCCATCCGTCAGCCGGATAGCCGCGGAGGCCAACGAAGACTGCTGGCGCATGACTGTGCCATCGTGCGCGAGGCTTTTCGCAAAGTCGTTTGGTGCGGAGAATACGACGGTAAGAAGTTACGGCAGTTTGCTGACTTGCATCGCATTCCTCCAAGGAATGGCATACGAAGAACTGTCGCACAAAGAGTTAGCAATAAACGACGATGCCTTCCCACTGATCATTGGCGTCAGGGCGGTGAAGGCTAAATGATCAAGAGTCGTTTTCGTGACACACCCTCAAATGGCTGGCATGAGCCCCAGCGCGAAACTGACCTCGAGATCGCAGACTTTCTGCCTGCCTCGATAGTCGTCACTTGTCATAGCCAGGTCGCTTTCTTGAGGATTCGAGAGGAGAGTCCCTTGCCAAACCTGAGGGCTGCGCCGAGAGTATCGTTCTCACTTTCTCATCCCGAGTAATATTGCGCCGAACTGCCTAATTGGCCTTAACCGTTCGCTGCAAACGAAAGGACCAATGCGGGTAGCAATCAGGAACGCACCCATTGCAAATGCGGGAAACGTAACCAGGCCAGGGCTCACTTCTCGTGCTTTTCTCAGTTTTTCTATGGACGCCCTAACATTCGAATCCTTTTCCGAAACTGCCGAGTAGAAAAGAATCCGAGCGAGTCGTTGGGAAGCTAAGGCTCGGTACGGTTCCCGGGTGATATATTCTCGAGCCCGCGTGAGGACGGACTCCATTCCGCGGGTCACATCGCGGAAATTTGAGCTTAACTGGCCAGATCGTTTCCGATAGAAACAAAGCGAACCTGGACAATAGCGAAATCGGCAACCTGCCCAGGCGGTGCGCAGCCAATAGTCCTGGTCAGCCATATTTGTTGTCACCGCTCCATCAGAGATTGCTTGATTCTCAATCCAAGGGCCTACGAGTTCCAGTGCCCGTCGACGGAAGATCAGGCTGTGTATTACGAACCCGCACCCATTTCCATTCGGTGACAAAAGCGTAGCCAATATATCCGGGTAATCCTGACCATCCCAGTCTTCCCAAGATGCAAGACCGGCAGCCGATTGAAACTGGCGCGCGTCGCCATATACTACGTCAACGGCCGGTGCCGAGTTGAGAACTGCAACTTGCTTCTCGATCTTGTCGGGCGCCAAAAAGTCGTCTCCGTCCAGGAATTGGACGAATTCCCCAGCGGCCAGGCGCATGCCCGCATTTCTTCCACCACCCTCGCCCGTGTTGGGTTGTCTCACATACCTGATTCGGTTTCCAAATATCTTCGGAACCTCTTGCTCGGTTGCATCTCTCGACGAATTATCGACAACTATGACCTCTATCTTTGTATAAGACTGGTGTAGTGCGCTTTGAATCGCAAGTTCCAAATCGGGCCAGTTATTGTGGGCGACGATAACGATAGAAACCAAACCATCCGATTGCAAGACGTGGAACTCCAAGCGTTAAGTAGGCCTCTGAACTGTCGCTAATGTACCACTCTTCGCTGCCTGTTCCGACCCGGAAATCAGACGATTTGGCGGACGAGCGCCGAACTGAATCGCTTTTGCCTCCCTCACTTGGGAAATCATGGTGGCGAACTCTCAGAAGGCACTCGCGCAGGATTCCTTGCCCTTGGTGAGCCGCGAGATCATTCGGTATAGTGGATTTCAGCCGAGGTCGCGCAATTGGCTGAGGATCGATCGAAAATCTCGTCCGAACGACGCCTCGCGGTGCTGCTTTATCATCACATCGGGAACCCGAAGCCCGGAACAGGTCATCTGGCTCTTACTATCACACCGGCACAGTTCCGGCGCCAGGTGCGATGGCTCCGTTGGCGAGGATATACCGCAATAACACCGACACAATGGCTTGCGTGGTGCACAACCGCCGAGCCTCTTCCCGAGAAGCCCGTCATGTTTACCTTTGACGATGCGTATGCGGACTGCGCCACCTACGCCTTCCCGGTACTGGAGCAGTTTGGCTTTCACAGCGTGGTCTTCGTGATCACTGGACGGGTAGGAGGCTTGACCGCCTGGGACGGTCTCCCGGTGATGACAATGGAGCAAATTCAGTACTGGAATGCGCACGGAGTTGAAATTGGGGCACACACGCGCACGCACCCCGACCTCACCGCCGCTTCAGACCAAGCAATCGCGGACGAGGTTAGGGGTTCGAAAGAGGACCTGATCAAAGCTGGTCTCAGACCGCTATCATTCGCATATCCACACGGGTTCCTTGATGAAAGAGTTCGAAAATCTGTGCAAGGAGTCTTCGCGCTCGCGTTCACCTGCGAGGAGGGGTTAAACGACCTACATACAGATCCACTGTTGCTCAAGCGCACCATGGTTCAACCGGGCGATACTCTGTTGGACGTCGAATTTCGCGCCGCGCTCGGCAAGAACCCGCTGGATTGGATCCGTTCACGGGTTCGCGTGCGATCGCGATTAACAAGAGTTCTTCGGCATCTTGGTTTGCTTGCGGGTTGAGTCTATATGCTTAGCTGGCTTGAATGAATTGTGGTTTCAAGCGAACATTCCGCCTACGTGAACGCGAGACTATGCGCTTGCCGATGAAGCGCGGAATTCCAGGTTAATAGCGTCAGCACAATCACGTCCTTCAATCAAGGCGTCGCCAACCGACCCGTACCCCCATGATCCATAACGTCCCACACTGTGGATTCCAAATCCTCTCAGGTAGACAAGAGTCTTGGGCAGGGCATCCCGGCGTGCCTGGTCGAAGATTACATATGCACAATCGATAATTCCATGATGCTCAAAATTCTTCGACCAATTTGGTCGTACAATGCCGGTGGATCGAAGATCCGCAAGCACACGGTGCCGCAATGGCTCAGGATCTACATACCTCGCTGACTCACCTGGAAAGGCGATCTCAACGCAAAGGAGAGTGGAGCCAAGCGGCGCCACTTCTGGAGAGTAGTTGCTGAGTACGCCGACCCGATACATCAAGAATTGAGGCTCCGGAAAATAAATCCAGTGTTGGGAAAGGCTCTCGCCGAAGGACTCATATCCGAACACAAAATACAAGAGACTGTTATGACGAAGTCGATTCGAAATCTCAAGGATCTTGGGGTCCGCGTTATGTACCATACGCAACAATCGTGGAAGAGGAAGAGAGGTGACAAGGGAACGGTAGCGCACTGAACTGCCATCCGCAAATTCGCAGAGCCGCGCCAAAGGATCGATGGCCACCAATTCACGATTGGTACGGATCGGGATGGAAGTTTCGGCAGCTAATGCATCAACAATTGCTTGGGAGCCACCCTTTCTCGGGTAGCTGAATGTTGCGTTGTACCCGAAGGTCTCATTGCGGTGACAGTCGAGAGTTCCGCGCACAATAAGCTCTCGATCAGGCATTGCGACAAATCTTTGCGCCCATTCGGCATTGAAGCTATTCAGGTCAGCCTGCCATAACTTTGAATTGTATGGAGCAAAGAACAATTCGTGCAGCCGGTCGCCGAACGACGAACGACTCCATTTTTCAAAGGAATCCTGCAGTGAGGGCTGCTTGTCAAGAGTGTCGAGATAACTCATCAAGCAATCTAAACGGGTCTCCATAGGGAGCGCGTGGAGATGATACTGAATTGGATAGGGTACACGACGGTTCTGAATGAATATCTCGGATTTTCGACTGAAGTGAATCCAATCAATAGAGAGACGATCGATCACGCTTTGCACATATTCATCACGGAAATGCATTAGATGACCTGTGCGATCAATTGTGTATCCAGATTTGTAGTCCGAACGAAGGCAGCCGCCCAGTTGCTTTTCCTTTTCATACAAACATGCATCGACCTTCAACCGGATCGCCGTTCCCAGGCCCGTTACACCTCCACCGACGATGACAACGTCCGATTGCATTTTGGCCCTCAAGTGATCTGTCGTTGGCGACGCAGGAAGCATTTACGAATCGGCTGTTCTGGCAGCGGATCCTGTCATTTTTTGGATCATTGCCGAGGAACAAGCTCTCAAGGCGATGTTCCTCGTCCATTTTCGCTGCGATCGATGCTGAGGGCGCGCAGCAAGAGCATTGGCGCACTTACAAGTTCCCGGAAGATACTTGACAAGGGGGAGGCTGGCAAAGCCGCGCGGCGATCTCGCTGACTCACTCTTCTTAGTGCCTTGGTAATCAATGGCAATCGAAGATGGGGTCTTGTCAATAAAACATAAAGCAAATACGCGAGGCGGTCATTACGTATTTTGAGAAGTCGCTCGTCGGTCTGGCGCGGATGGAAAACTCGTGCGCTTGGTTCATTGACTACAATTCCCCGATTTTCGATCAGCGCCAACAAGAAGTAGTTCTCATCACCACAAATGGGTGCTCCTGCTCCGAGGCTTTCGCGAAATAGACCGTGGCTTTGAAAAACGGAGCGACGAACTGCAAGATTTGCGCCAAATCCGATTGCTCCGTGACGCACTTTATCGAACCAATAGGGATCGGATCGACTGAAACTGATACGCTCAATCGCGGCATCGAAAGCCGCAGAGGGATGAAGCAGGCGTGCCGGTTCAGCCTTCAGTTCGAAAACTGGCCCGATCACAGCGCTTACGGCTGGATCTGAAAACCCTTTCGCGAGTGCGTCCAGCCATTCGGGATCTACCAATGCGTCGTCATCAGTAAGAGCGATAATCTCTCCCTTTGCTTGGCGAATTCCCCAATTTCGCGCCCGTGCGGCACCCGTTCTTTCCAGGCGAAACAGCTTTGCCCCGGATTTTGTAGCCGCCTCGCGAACCAATTCCGGGTAAACGGACGCGCTGTCGACCACAATGATCTCGTCCCCGGGCGCTATTGCCCGGCGGACAGATTGCAGGCATTTGTCGAGTTCGAGCGGTCGATCTCGGCTAGCGATCACGACCGATGTACTGACTCGTTGAATCTGTTTAGTCAATTGATTCAATTCCCCGAGACGACTAGAGTTCGTCGGCGCAGCCATTCGCTCAATTTGTTGACACGGTCACTGTGCCTAAATAAATCATGGCCAGTTTTCAACTTTAGCCAAAACCTCCACCCCAAGTCGACGTCTTTGATTTCTACACGGCGTAGGAGAAACGGGTCTGTGCCTTCAGAATTCAGTCCTTCGATGCACGTACATGCTCCCGAATAGCCAGCTTCGCGCACTCGTTCCATTACTTGGCGATTCCACTCCCCATAGGGGTATGCGAAAAACGATCCTGAGGCGCCATAAGACAAGATCGAATCTCTCGATTCTTCAATTTCCTTTCGCAGAGCATCGCGCCCGAGAAGGGGAAGTCTTGGATGAGTCAAACTGTGCGAATGAAATTGCATAAGTTTAGGATTCGCTTCCGAGAGATCCTCGTGTGAAATTAGCGAGTAAATATCCTTTCCTGGCCCGTCCCATAAGTTCCGAGAACCCAGCCGGTTTGCGACAAGGAAAGTTGCTGAAGGGAAATGATAATTGTCGAGAATGGGCCACGCATAAACTCGATTCGATGCGAAGCCGTCGTCGAACGTGATCACTAAGGCATGATCCGGGACTCCCTCGATCTTTTCCCTTAAGACATTCTCTAGTGTAGTAGGCGTCCAATCATGCCGATGGATCCATTCCATCTGCATTCGAAATGACTCGGGTGTCACCGTATATTGGTCCATGAAAGAGCCATCACGTTCGCCAACCCGATGGTAAAGGAGAATCGGAATCTTGCGACTCACGGAGCCACCCTGCAAAATAACGAGATCGCATATTCGTCTTCGTCGTGATTGTGAATCTCGCTCAGCTCAGGATTCCTTCGATACAGCGAATGCACTTCGAGCCCAGCAACCTCACCCGGAAATGCCTTACGAGAATGCTCCAGCAAGAGTTCGCCGCCGGATGGAAGACTTGCGACCATTTTCCGGCATACAATTTGCTGCACATCCATCGGCAAGTAGACAAGTACGCCGGCGCATAGAATGCAATCAAACAAGCCATCAGGAAGCGGATCGATGGCGAGATCCATTTTCTCGAAGGTGACGTTGCGCAATTCACTGCATTGTTCTCTGGCGCGCTCCAGGGCAACCATGGATAGATCCACCGAGACAAGTTCATCCGCCAAATTCGCTAACATAGACGTCATCCAACCCTCGGCACATCCAATTTCAAGAAGGCGAGAATACCGCCTTCGACTCAACAGCCCGATGATCAACCTTCGACGCTCTTCGGCAATTGCTCCATCGCGAAAACCCCACGGGTCCGGCGTGGTCGAGAAAAGATGATCGAAATATTTTGACGTAAAATATCGACCGAAGAGCTTTTGATACAAGAGAATCTTTGCCCAGCACCAAGTGTAGGCCAATGATCTATACATCCCGCGGGTTAGGGGATGCGCCCGAAAGACCCGCTTCATTCCTTGTACATTGAGTCTCGCAAGGCTGTGCGTATTGGGCATGTCATTCAACCTGAATCGGGATGGTACAAGATCGAGCTCATGGCAAAAGTGCCTCTCAAAGCCTGCGCGGTCGGCAATCACTGCTGGAGATCACTCCAGGTCATTGTAGAAAAAAAGTTCGCGTCCCAATCGCCTGGCGAACCCCGCTAAACGACTCTCGTACCTCGTGATCCGCGGTCCGTCTAATTCCTTTCGCCTCGAAAGAGAATCGTGAATTTGATCGCATCCAGTTCGAGTGGAGGCTCCGACCCGTCGGCGAACAGTATTTCAAGCCAGGGAAGCTTTGGCCCTCGAAGGTTTGGAGTGGACGGGGAATGGGTTCTGGTCGATCCCCTTTGGAATCACTATGCTGAACAAATATTCCGCCATTCCAAATCCTTGGGGGAGTACCCGTATTATACCCAAACGAAGACGCTGGCCAGGTTACCCTTACTGCTCGAGAAATTGACCTTGGTAAAAGTGTAAACAATACGAACAACGATTCATATGTCAGTGAGTGCCTGCGTAGGCGCTTCGGCAAGTGGGTCTTCACTTTTCCTCCGTTTTCCTGATGAACGAGAAAGGGAGAGGACGCGTTTCAATCGACGGCGATCTAGTCTTTCTCCTGGCCAGAATGGCAACGAGACCGATCTTTGAGACCAACGGGACACTGCCTTTAGATTTCAAATAGCGTGGCTCTCTCCCAAGGTGGGGTTTGAGCAAATTCGCCGGTGAGGTCTCTAAACTTTAACCTCCTAGCCCGTGTTTGACGCAAATTGACGCTTCCCAAATCCGCTGTGGGCGCTTACTCTTGCATGAGGCGGGAAAATGGTTTTCTGATCCTGTCGACTTCCCTCGTCTCTTGCATCAATTTGTATCCCTCTTGCGCATTAGTAATCAATCTCTATTACTTTTGCGCGATTCAATGATTGCCTGTTAGTCAAATGCTGATTTGTGGAAACAGTGACCGGCTTAGCCCAAATGGTCTGCTAAGTCAGCATGGCGGAGCCTTGCGCAGTCAGATGAACTTTGACGTGTGAGGGTAATCGTGACCTTCCCCGGTCTTCGCCCTGGAATTCATGGGCGAGAGGCTTCCAAATCTGTCAGATTCTTCTCCAGAGCACTCCCTGCGGCTTGTTCTAACCCTCGGTTTTGATTCATCAGCACGCGGCAGTCGAGGTCGATGCGGATACATTGGAACCGTGCTGGCCTGACGCCAGCGCTTCTCGTGGGCAGTGAAGCAAGACCCTAAGATCCTCCCCGGGGAAGACATCAGGAACGACAAGACCATTCCTTAAAGACCGGATGACAATCAATCATTCTCTCGATGTGACGACCTGCGGCGAGGACGGAAGCCTATGTCTCTTAGAAACTCGGTGCGAACCGAAAAAATCGTAGCGGCAGCTGCGATGTTGTTTGCGCGCCAGGGATATCACGGCACCAGCACGCGCGAAATCGCGCGCCTGGCCGAGGTAAGCGAAAATACCCTGTTTCGCCACTTCGAACACAAAGAAGATATATTCTGGTCGGCTCTCCGTTCCAACGCTGCCGCACTAAAGCCCCGCCGCGATCTGTTGGAAGGAATAAGAGCCGGCGACGTTCCGGAAGTGGTTCTTCCTCAGATCTTGGAACTGCTCACAGATACCGTCAAGTACAAGCCGGAAGTCTTAAGGCTGATCGCAGTTGCTGTCCTGGAACTCCAAGGCAAAGGAGAAGCACTTTGCCGAGATCTTATTTCCCCCCTGTTTTCTGAAATCAGTCGATACTTAGCATCCAGTGTTGAAAAGGGCGAAGTGGTGGAGGTGGATCCCACCCTTCTTGCAGCCTCATTAATGGCCATGGTGCTAATTCATCCGCAACTCTCAAAGCTCACCGAAGTAAATGGCCCGTCGCTCGTCGACAGGCGGGATGCAGTCCACGTGTACAGCAAGTTTTGGCTGGATGTATTGAGCCCGAGACTTCCCGCCTCGCCGAGACCGATTGTGAAAACACTTGAGTAAGTAAACATCCAAGTTAGCATTTAACTGCCGTTCTTTGCCCCCGACCTGTTTTGTGAAGCACTTCTCAAATCCGACGTTCGACCGCCTTGACGAACCAACACGGAATAGATCCAGGAGGAAGGCATGTCCCCGACTTCATTGCCGGCACGACGCTCTGCGATAGAACGGATTCGATGGCGAATACTGGCTTTGTTGAAAGATTTGATCTCATTTATTCTTGCAGGGCTATTAGCGTTTGAGCTGCGGTTCGATGGCGCAGTCCCTGCCAAGTACCACCATTCGTTCGTAGTCGCTCTTATCGTATGGGCAGTCGCGAAGACAATGGCCTTCGCTATTGGTTCGGTGAATCGGGGTTATTGGCGTTATACCTCAATTTATGATGCACAGCGCATTGGGATCGCCAACTCAGCGGGCTCGGTTCTGGGAGGAGCCGCGCTGATTCTATTGCTGGGCCCGTGGGGAATTCCGCGTTCCCTCTACATCCTCGAATGGATCATCTCCACTTTTCTTCTTCTGGGAGGAAGGTTTGTCGGTCGCGCAGCGGCTGCCGCCAAGAGCAACCGTTGGGCAGAAGGCGAAGGAACTCGGACCCTCATCTACGGCGCCGGCGCTGCAGGACTACAGCTACTGTGGGAAGTCCGGCAAAACCGCGCGTTAATGTGCGATGTCGTGGGCATCATCGATGACGATCCGAGCAAAGTCGGGTTGATTCTCGACGGCAAGCGGGTTTTGGGAACCGGGGAATCACTCAAAGCCTTGGCCAAAAGACATACCGCCAAACGAGTGCTGATCGCAATCCCGTCTGCCACAGGACCGCAGATGGTTCGAATTCTGAAGCTGGCCTCTGAAGCCGGACTTGAATACAAGATGGTGCCGAGCTTAGGAGATCTCATCCAGGACAAGAAACTTGGCGGACAGATCCGAAATATCGCGGTCGAAGATTTGTTGGGCAGACAATCAGTCCAACTGGACCAGGACCACATACGGGAGCGCATCCAGGGGAAAGTCGTGTTGGTGACTGGTGCTGCAGGTTCCATCGGATCGGAGTTGTGCCGGCAGATTGCCCGTTTCGGCCCATTGCTCTAATCGGATTTGACCAGGCTGAGACTCCACTCTTCCAGATCGATCGTGAGCTGCGTACTAGCTTTCCGTCCCTGGCATTTCACCCCGAACTTGGAGATGTTACCGTAACGGAACACCTGAACCGCGTGATGCAACATTACGCGCCCTCGATTCTCTACCACGCAGCCGCATACAAGCATGTTCCACTCATGGAGAGGCACATCTTCGCAGCCGTCCAGAACAATATTTTCGGAACCTGGCAGACGGCTCTGGCCGCAATCCGCCATGGCGTGGAAGATTTTGTGATGATATCCACCGATAAGGCGGTGCGCCCAACGAGCATGATGGGCGCGACCAAGCGAATCTCCGAACTCGTAATCCGAGCACTTCAAACCCGGAGCGAGACAAGGTTTGTTGCGGTTCGTTTCGGCAATGTGCTCGGCAGCAATGGAAGCGTCGTTCCCATCTTCAAGGAACAGATTGCGGCCGGCGGACCAGTAACCGTCACCCATCCCGAAATGCGCCGCTATTTCATGACGATCCCTGAGGCCGCCCAGCTGGTGCTGCAGGCGTTCTCCATCGGCAAAGGTGGAGACGTGTTCCTGCTGGACATGGGTGAGCCCGTCAAAATTGTGGATCTTGCCATGAACCTGATCTTGTTGTCGGGCCTGAAGCCCGAGAGGGACATCAAGATTCAATTTACGGGCCTGCGCCCTGGGGAGAAGCTGTTTGAAGAATTGAACCTGCATACCGAGTCTCTGCTGCCGACTCTTCATGCCAAGATAAGAAGGTATTCCAGTCCGTCGAGTTTAGATAGTGCTCAACTCTTGACACATTTGCAGGAATTGGCACAAATCGTTGAACAAAGGGACGAGGCACGGCTGATTGAGCTCCTGCAGGTTATGATTCCTGACTACACCCCGAGCGCTCAACTTCGCGAAGCGGCGTTGCCTGACGCCTCGACCCTTGCCGAATACATGGATGCTGGATCCTCGGCACGTGCGATTCGCGACACAGTACTGGCTGAACTGGCGCCCATTCCTGAGAATGGTCAAGTACATGCAAAGCCACACCGACCGGGCGAAATATATCCAAACATGGCCTGACCGACCTGGCACTCAGGTCACGAGAATCTAGTCCATGTTCCGTCTCGATGTGCCGTTCACGCGGTCATCCTCAGACCAAAGTTATTCATTGACCGGCAACTGTCGCGAACAGCGCCATGCCGTTCCACTCACACATGCTCAAAATGAGTCTCGCAGTCAGATCAGTTGCGGAATCTCCAAGGACAAAGCGTGAATAATTTCGAGGCTTCCGGCGGGGCAAACGAAAAGCTGGGCGGTTTGTTACTGCCGCATGATACGCAAAAGTTCACCCAGCTTCATGGCTTGCCAGGACTCCTGCGCGTTGTAAGCAGGCGCATGAAATGGATTATCGTGTCCATTCTGGTCTGTGAAACTCTCGCGTTCATCATTACCAAGACGACGATACCTGTGTACGAGGCTACCGCAACCATCGAGTTGAACAAGAGCGGCGAAGCTTCCATGGACCTCGGGCTTGGAGGAATGTTGTCTGGGCAGCTGGGTGACGGTGACGATGACCTACTCATAGATCAACAGACGGAGACAGCGATCCTTCGGGGAAACTCGCTGGCTCTTGCCGTGATCCAACATCTCGGGCTGGCCAAGGTGGCGCCCTTCGCCCCGAAAGGAGGTAAGACGGACGATCCCCCGCCAGGCAAGGAGTTGTCGGTTGAAGACGCTTCTCCCGCGACTCGGAGCCGGCTTCTAGGGACTTTCGAGAAAAACCTGAGAGTGAATCCAATTCGCGGCACGCGGTTGATTCAGGTCGTTTATGAGAGCCACGATCCACAGCAGGCGGCAATAATCGCGAATGCAATCATTGATAGCTACAAACAGCAATACCTTCAATCTCACTACAACGCGACAAGCGAGGCCTCGGATTGGCTGACGAAGCAACTGTCGGAACTCAAGACAAACGTTGAAGATTCCGAGAAGAAGCTCACTGATTTTGAAAAGGAGAGCGGAATCATCAGCTTGAACCTGATGCCTGCTGGAGCCGGAAGCGACGCCACCGCTGGAGAAGGACAAATCCATAGCGTCGTTATTCAAAAGCTCGATGAGCTGAATGCCGATCTGACAGCAGCCGAAACCAATCGCATTGAGAAGGAAGCGATCTACCGGCTCGTGCAGACCAGCAACGATGATGTGGTTCTTGGGCTCGGGAAAGATCCTTTGGCGGTGCAAAGCAATTCCATGGTGCTCACGCAAGGTGGCGGGCTCTCGAATCTTCAACAGCTAAGAGAGCATCAGAACGCGCTCAAGGTCAGTATCGCCGATGCTTCGGCCACATACGGGGTAAACAACCGCCACCTCAAGGAAATGCAAACCGAACTCCGTGCCGTGAACGAACAGGTTCAGCAAGAGCTGCAGGAGATCGTGAAACGTGCTCAGGCCGATTTTGAGCTGGCGCAACGGACCGAAAACGAGATTCGCGGCCGTTTCGAGGAACAACAAGCGGCGGCAAGCAAGCTCAATGAGAAGACAGTGCAATTCGCCGTCTTGAGCCAGGAAGCTTACTCGCGGAAGAAGCTATATGAGGACCTGTATACAAAGCTGCAGGAAGCGAACGTTGCCGCCGGGCTCAAAGCGACGAATATCACGATCGTAGATCCTGCCCGTGCAGAATCTACCCCCATCCTTCCGAAGGGTGAGTCCAACCTTGCCATGGGATTGTTGTTTGGGATATTCGTTGGCCTTTCCTCCGCGTTTGCCGTCGATACGTTGGATCGAACCGTAACTGATCCGTTAGAGGTGGAGGAAATTACCGGCAAGCCGGTGATCGGGGTCATCCCGATTTTTGGAGAAAGAGGCCGGACCTATGGTGCACGTTTGACGCATGAGGCACAAAGACTCACGGGCATGCGGACCGCAATCCCCGAGGAAACGGCCACATCGGTCTGGATGCTGGAACGTCCCGACTCCGTGCCTTCAGAAGCCTTCCGCGTGCTACGCACTTCAATTATGCTTTCCCGCGGCGGTGGAGGACTGAAGGTCCTGCTGGTTACTGGATGTACCCCGGGGGAAGGCAAGACCACGGTGACGGCGAACCTGGCCGTCGCATTTGCACAACATAATAAGAAGGTCCTCATTATCGAAGCCGATATGCGCCGGCCCAAACTGAAGCACAAGATGGATTTTCCAGCCGACGTTGGTCTGAGCAATGTGCTGTCCGGCTCATGTTCAAGCGAAGATGCCATTCTTCGTGGGTTGTATGTGCCGACACTGGATGTTCTGCCTGCGGGCCCGCGACCGCCCATGCCGTCAGAGATTCTGGGATCATCAGCTTTTGACGAACTCCTGAAATGTCTCAAAGCACGCTATGACATCATCCTGATCGATAGCCCGCCAGCGCTTGTTGTGACTGATGCTGTCACCATCTCGACGAAAGCGGACGCTGTGCTTTGGGTCGCTCAGGCGGGGGTCATTACCAGGCCCCAATTGGCCCGCGCAACTCACCTTATTGAACGCAATCAAATACCGGTAATTGGATTCGTGGTGAATCGAATGAGCAAAGCGGGCGCCGGATATGGCTACGGATATGAGTATGAGATCTATGGCGCTCAATACGGGGGTGAAAAAGAAGATGACGCATAAGCTTTTCCACGCACCTCTTTATACGATCGTACTTCTGGTTGTGATCCAGGCGGCGGGCTTCGCTCAAATCAGCATGCAGCAGCAAATGCCGGGCCTTCCGAGTGGATCTCACGGTCCAGTCCATTCCGATACTCCTTCGGGAATGCACAGCGCCGGGTTAGGTGTTGTGCCGGAGGATTTTGCGCAGCTCAAGCTTGCTCCCGGTTTTCTGATCGGGCTGAACGTGCTGGACGATTCGGATTTCCAGGGATCTTTCCGCGTCGATCAGGATGGCAATATTGCGCTGCCGATCCTGGGATCGGTTCATGTGGCCGGTGAAACCGCCTCCGAAGCGAGAGACCAAATTAAGATGAGACTGCTGAGTGGGCAGATTCTCAAGGATCCCCAGGTCGATTTGAGCGTTCTCGAATATACCGCACCGCAAGTCACCATCATTGGAGAAGTGGCGAGCCCCGGCAAATATCCATTGCTGGTCCCTCGCAAGCTCGTGGACGTCCTGTCGCTTGCCGGCGGACCCACCCTGGCCGGCAATCAGGTGTCAATCACGCGTGGAAGTGCGGATGCTAAGCCACTCCTCGTACACTACGCGAAAGATACGGATCCAAGAACCGTGGCTGATGTTTTCGTGGATCCTGGCGACACCGTGCAGGTGAAGCGGGCGGGTGTCATTTATGTTCTGGGAGCCGTTGGCCGGCCCGGCGGATACATCATGCAGGAAGATGGGACGCTCAATGTTTTGCAGGCCATCTCGCTGGCCAGCGGAACGTCCATCGCGGCTTCAACCGGTACAATTTATCTCCTGCGCAAAAATGCAGATGGGACAGAAGTCGACATAGCACTGCCTTTCAAGAAAATCAGCCAGGGAAAACGCGCAGACGTGCAACTGCATGCAACAGATGTGTTGTTCGTGCCGACGAGCACGATGAAATCTATCGTGACCAATAGCCAGGCTGTCTTGAGTGCGGCCGCTTCTGCCGCAATTTACTCTGCGACGGTCTATTAAAGGTCGCCTGCCTCACAGAGACTCCAGTGAGAAAATTAGCCAAGCTGTATCACGACTTCCGCGGATTAGTTCGCGTTTGCGGCCCTTTGGTCGCCCTACGTTGGCTTTTTTATATTCATTTGCATCTCTTGGGAATCTTGAGGTCGGGTAACCTGGGGCTCGCTGACCAAGCAATGGGAGAGGGCCCGTTCAAAGTGACCCTCAAGAGATACAAATGCGAATTCGAGATCACAGGGCCGGGATGCATTGCAGGAATCCGCGAGATGTATGTGCGCGATGTATATCTAGGAGCTAGCTGGCTGAACTTCGAACCCCATGGCACCGTATTGGATCTGGGCGCCAACATGGGCAATTTTACGAATATGGCGCTAGCAATGGATTCGACACTTCACGTAATCGCTGTGGAGCCCAGCTCCTCGTTAAACCGGGTATTCACCAAATCGGTTGGCTTGAATCCCGGCCATCTGGCTCGAACGACCCTGATCCGAGCCGTCCTCGGTGACTCATGCGAGCGGATGGCAGGCGACGCAAACTACACAGATGCTGAACGCCTCACCGAGGAGCAGTTATTGGAACGGGCGAAATTCCCACAAATTGATTTTATAAAATGCGACATTGAGGGTGGGGAGTTCAAGCTGCTGAATAGAAACAGCAAATTGCTCGCGATGACAAGAGCCCTCGCCTGCGAAGTTCACGGCAACGCGGATCAGGTCGAAGGTTTTGTGGCAAACGTTGAACGCTGCGGGCTCACAATAGGTCCTTCGCGATGCGCTGAAGACGGCAAATCACTCGTATTTCTTGCCAAACGAAGCCCGCAAGCCAATATCACCAGCCCAGCATGAACATCAATAATATGGGGCGAAATGCAGTTTCTGCCGGAGAAGCAGAATCGAAACCAAACCACTCCGCGGAGATCTCCGCTCGGATCGCGATCATCGTGACCCATCCGATCCAGTATTTCGCACCCTACTACCGGGCATTGGCGGCGACGCCTGGAGTGACGTTGAAGGTATTTTTCTGCCGAAAATGGGGAAATGAGACTTACTATGACAAAGATTTTCGGACCGAAGTGAGGTGGGATATACCAATGCTCGACGGGTACGAATCAGAATTCCTGGAGGTCCGGCGTGAAACTAACTCACGTAGCTGGTGGACGATAGATAATCCCAATGTGGGCGACGCGTTTGAAAGGTTCCGCCCGCAGATCGTAGAAATCACCTCGTACGCTTATCCAACTGTCTGGAGGGCGGTGAGATGGTGCAACCGCAACGGCGTTCCGGCGGTGCTGTATTCCGATTCGAATGGGGCAGCCAAGCGGCCGCTCTGGAAGCGCGCAGCGAAGGCTATAGTTGTAAAACAATTCTATCGGCACTTGGATGGTGCACTTGCCAGCGGGGACAACAATCGCACCTACCACCTTCGATATGGTATTCCTCAGGAACGAGTGTTCGAGCGAGCGATGCCCATCGATTGTGATCGATTGTTGTCTTCCGTGGGTGATCCTGCGGCAGCACGGCGAGAAATTCGAAAGCATCATGGGATTCCGGACGATGCCTTCGTGGTAATGTTTGCGGGAAAGTTAAGTCCCGTAAAGTGCCCATTGCACCTGCTTGAGGCTGTCCATCGCTGCGCCCAGAAAGGGTTGAAGGTCTGGGGACTGTTTGTCGGCGAAGGCGTGCAGCGCCCAATTCTGGAGGCTTATGTCGCGAAACACAAGACGACGAACGTCGTGCTGGCGGGATTCATCAACCAAAGCACGATAGCAAAGTATTACGCCGCCTCGCAGGTCGTGACACTGATGTCCAGTTACGAGCCAAAAGGCCAGACAGTGCCGGAAGCGGGGACTTTAGGATGCCCGGCGATTCTGAGCGATTTGATCGGATGTATAGGCCCAAGCGATTGTGCTCGGCCCGGAATAAATGCATTGGTGTATCCGTGGGGCGATATCGACGCGTTCGCGAACTGCATTGAGCGCGTTTATCGGGATGAGCTTTTGTACCGCTCCATGTCGGAAGCCGCGGTAAGGATAGCAAATCTGCAAGATGCCAAAGTCGCTGCGGGGCAGATGAAGGATGTCGCAGGAAAACTGAAGAAGATGGGTTGCCGGAAGTAGAACCTCGAAAGCAGAAGTGTCCCTTATGAGAATACCTATCGGCACGCTTCGCTACATCCTGAGCCACCCTTTGAATGATTCGCCGAAGCGGAAATGGACCGCCCTCAAGCCGATACGCACGGTGGCAGATTAGTAGTCGGCTCGCACTTGGGCCAAGCCTGGTGCCACTTGTCAATGGCACGCAGCTAATCGTGACTTCCGGAATGACTGGCGCCACCGGGAATATCTACACCGGCCTAAATGAGTTTTTCGATTGCGCATTTCTTTTGCACCTCCTTCGCCCCGCAGATGTCTTCGTGGATGTCGGCGCCAACGTGGGCGTTTACACGGTTCTCGCATCCGGCGTTGTCGGGGCGTACACGGTGTCGATCGAGCCGATTCCGCAGACCTTCGCAAAACTCAGCGTTAATTTGCGCGTGAATGATATTGCTGATCGCGTGAAAAGCTGCAACGTCGGTCTTGGGCGCGCTAATGGGACGCTTCGTTTTACTAAGGACATCGATACCTGCAATCACGTGGTCACTGATTCAGGGTTCGATGGTCCTACCATCGACGTTTCTGTGCGATCGCTCGATGAGATCTCGGGGACGAGAATCCAACGCTGATCAAACTAGACGTCGAAGGGTGGGAATCAGAGGTTTTGGCTGGCGCACCGGTCGCACTGCAGCGCACGTCTTTGCTCGGCCTGATCGTTGAAATGAACGGGGGAGGCAAGCACTTGAACCCAAACGAACAAGCCGTTCACGATTGCTTAACAGAATACGGATTTGCACCTTTCACATACGCGCCTTTCAAGCGGATCCTCATCGCGCTCGAATCCAAGAATTTTGGGGATCGAATACGATCTATTTGAGAAATGTGGAGTCAGTGAAAGAAAGACTAATCACCGTGTACCTCCCTTTTCTGTGAATGGCCGCGAGATTTAGCACCAGGCCCATTAGGGCTATTCGGAATCTTCCAGTCTTTCAAAGGATCAATGTTGGCATCCGAGACAACTCCCCTTGATTCGCCGACCGAGAGCAAACCGACCTTCGTGAAGCACTACGGCTCGACGATGCTGGTGCAAGGCCTCACCCTCGGGCTCGGAATCCTGACGGCAAGTCTTGTCCGCGAGGATGCTGGGGCCTGTTGGACGCGGCGAATATGCCGCCATCATTATATGGCCGTTGTGGATCTCATCCTTAGCGTTGGGATTAACCAGGCAATAGTGTTCCACCTGGGGCGCCGGACCTACGGTGTCTCCGAGTTGGCAACAGCGGCGACAACGATTGGTCTTGTCCAGAGCTTATTGTCAATCGCAGTGGGGCTGTTAGTCATTCCTCTTGTCTTGGCTAAGTACCCTACCAACGTTCCGCATTTGGGGATCATGTTTTTGCTGAGTACTCCAGCTCTCATCCTTGGTGTCTATACCGGGAATCTCTTTCAGGGCAAACAAGACTTGGTGCGTTTCAATTTCATCCGCATACTCGTCCCGCTCACGTACTTTGCGGGACTTATCGGCATATCATTTGCGCATCGCGCTGATCTGACTCATGTGATCTATTCCCAGGTTACCGCTTATGTTATTGCTCTTGTCGTCGGCTCGACGATGGTTTGGCGTAAACTGAAGCCATGACTTAGCTGCAAACTCAAAGGCGATCCCGTCCCTTCTCAACTTTGGCTGGCGAACGCACGCCACAAATCTGTCCAGCCAGTTCAACCAACGGGTTGATCAACTCATGCTCTCGCTGTTCGTGCCGCCGCAGCAACTGGGCTTCTATGCGGTAGCGGTGACGCTCTCAACTGCAGTAACCGTCTTTCCACAGGCGGCCGGAATCGTCACTTTTTCCAGGGGTTCAAGTCAGGGACGCGAAGACGCTACATCCACGATCGGGCGTTCCTTTCGGGCGTCGCTTGTATGGCTCCTGCTCTGTTGCATCTCGCTTTATGTTCTTTCGCCGTTTCTGATCCGTCTTGTATTTGGATCGGCGTATGACGGTTCTATCCTTGCCTGCCGGATCCTACTGCCCGGCGCACTGATGATTGGGTTGGGTCAGGTTCTTTACAACGGCGCAAGCGCGCTGGGCTGGCCTGGCCTCCCTTCGATCGCGGAGGGGATCAGTATGGTGGTGACCGCCGTTGGACTCTATTTTCTCGTTCCACGTTATGGATACATCGGGGCTGCGGTCGTTTCGTCGTCGCTTACACCATCAGCTTTCTCGTCATGCTTGTGATGGCTCACTGGCTTCTCAGACTGAGCGCTTGGGCCTTATCTTTGGCGGAACGCGCATCGCATTGGAAAATCAATGAGAAGTATTGAGGAAGCGCTTCAACAGAGATCGTCCGAAAGTCGAATCGTAGAGTTGGACTCGCTCCGCGGACTTGCGGCCTGTGTTGTAATTTTCTGTCATCTTCGAGCCCCATTTACCGTCGCAAGTCCAAGATGGTTTTTAACCCCAGTGTTTAACGGGCACGTTTCTGTGATCCTGTTCTTTGTTCTCAGCGGGTATGTGCTTTCGTTGCCATTCTGGCGGGGCAGGCAGTGGGCCTACCCGCAATACCTGATCCGCCGCTTCTTTCGGCTTTATGTTCCCTATGGCTTCGCCGTGTGTTTCGCGCTTTTAGTCGGTGGGCGCCTCATTGGCTCACGCCTGCCACTCACTAGTTGGTTCTACGTCACCTGGCATTCCCCACTGACCTTACGTCTACTCGGATCACAGTTCCTCACGATCGACACCTCCGGAAAGATAAACATCGCGTTTTGGTCTCTCCGATACGAAATGGAAATGTCGAGATTGATGCCATTCATATGCGCCTGCCTCCGGTCCCTTTCGGTCAAAACTGCGCTTTTGCTCGCATTCGCCATCGAGGTCATCGGGTACGCGGGCATCCATCTGTTCAAAGATGGGTGGGGCTGGCTTGAGGTCTCTAAGACAGTGGCTTTTGGGTCATGTTTTGTTCTAGGAGCCATACTTGCGAAGGAGCGTGCTGCGGTTGCGAGAATCTACTCAACGCAGTCGCTTTTCCCTCGCGAATTGCATTTGCGGCGTCCAGCGTTGTCTTGTTCTATTTCCCGCACGACGAACTATCGATACCCGGAGCCTGTGGCATTATGATCCTCGCGGAGAACAGTATCGCAAGAAATTGGTTGCGACTACCACTGCCTGAATATCTGGGACGGGTATCTTACAGCCTCTATCTTGTGCACGGTACCGTCATTTTCGGTCTTCTCATTCTTCTCTATGGCCGCATCCCGCTTTGGATGCTGGCGTGCCTCTATCTAGTTATCACTCTGATTTTGTCGCATTTGTTTTGCATCTTTATCGAAGAACCGGCGATGCGCCTTGGAAAGCGGTTGGCAAATTCGGCTCGGTCGAAGATTCCTGGCGACGAGGCACCTTCAAGCTTAGGTTCTTCTGATTCGCGAGAGAGCGACGTGATAGTAAATATCTGCAGTAATGAAGCGCCGCCCCACACGAGATCAACGACTTTCTAGGTTTCGAGGCTCTGGTGAAAGACGAAGCACGGCAGCCCTGGCCGATAGATTACCAATTCCTGGATGGAGGGCGAGCTCTTATAGAGACTGCCTCGGGGCTTTTTTCAGTTCATAAGATCCATTTGCGAACCCGAACCCATGAAAGCTGAAGTCCGAAATTTCGCCGCGCCACGCACTGAGTTCCAAAGGCCCACCGCTTTGGTTCCTCTGGCTCTGCTGGCAATCAGTGTGCCATCCGGAATATGGTGGTTCTTCTCTCAATTGCGCGGCGGGAGCTCCGAATCCGTCACATTCGATGCAACGGTGGGTTGCTTTGTCATCCTCGCGATGGCTTATCTCAGCCTGCACGGCCTGCAGAAGATGGCGTGGACGAGCATTCCGGTTCTTGTTACATTCGAAGCCCTGGTGGCTTTTGTTGTCTTCCCGGAGTGGCAGTTCATCACAGGCGCCGATAGCCTGGATGGTTCTTATAACCTTGCTATGTTCCTCGTGCTGGTCGCGTTCGCCGCATTCTGGTTGGGGAGTTTGGTGCTCATGAAAGAGAGCGGACTTCGGTACGCACCAAGTTTTGGGTATACGCCAAGCCGCGTGCTGTTTTTCAGCGTGATGCTGCTGGTGCTGGGAATCATGGGAAATGCTTTGCTCTGGAGATTGGGCCTCTTTGGGTACACGACTGACCCGGGATTGCGGACCTCTTTTTCTGGAGTTCTCCCATGGATTGCTTTCGTAGCGAACCTGCTGAGTTATGCGCTGGTGGTCTCCGCCATCGAGGTGCTTGGCAAGCCATCCGCTGATCGCGCCATGACGGTTATCTTCTGGCTCTCAATTCTAATTTCGGTCGGCCTCGGCGCCCTCTCAGGGATGAAGTCGCAGGTTGTGACTCCAATCATTACCGTTATTCTTGTATATGGTATTTGCAAAAGGCGAATACCCCGAACCGCAATTCTATTGCCAGTGTTTTTCATCCTGATCGTTTATCCGTTTGTGGAGGCATTCAGGGGGAATTTGAACGTTGGATATAGCGCCCAGTTCAATACCGTCAACGGCCTGCAGCAAACCCTTGTGAAATCCTTTGACGATGCGTTTTTGAGTTTCGGGTCGAGGAGTGCGACGGCTCGAAACGAGAATATTGGGGCCGCTACTTCACGATTGTCTTATCTTAGCTATGTTCGCGACGTCAGCAGTTTGCCCGTGCCGTCGATGCTGCAAGGTGACGAGAAACTGTGGATGGCGCCATTTTATCCGCTTGTGCCCAGATTCCTATGGAAATCAAAGCCTATTCTAAACAAAGGCGTGCGTCTGAGCGTTCTACTTGGCCACCCAAGCTCATCGTCATCGGCCCCCACGCCCATCGGCGATCTCTATTCTGTGTATGGAACTTGGGGCGTTGCGATCGGAATGCTTATTTGGGGAGCTTGCGTGCAGATCTACATGAACTGGGTTGGAGGAAGAAGTACCGACGAAAAGGGCCTCTTCATCTACGTGATCATGCTGTCGCAATTGCTGAATCTTGAAGATGACTTCACAGGCCTTATCGCAGGAACCGTTCAGCTGGGCATCCTGGTGGTGATCACCGCATATCTGATTTACGGCCGATCGCCTACTGCCGCGGAAAATACTAATCGCCTGCCCTATTCTCCCCAAGTTTGAGACGAATCGTGACGACGACATTATGAAAATCCTTATTGCATCGATAGGCCATTTCCATGATTGCCCAGGAGGCTCATCGAAGCTGGCCTTTGATGAAGCAGTGGAGCTTGCGCGTCGTGGACACGATGTGTGGATGATTGCGCACGGGGATCAGTCGCTGCCGGAATTTGAAGAGAGAGATGGAATCAGGTATCTCCGCTATTTCCCAACTTCTGTTGACCTCTGGAATCCGGCCCGAGCGTCGGGCCACCAGCGCGCCGCAACCGCTGTGCTTAAGCGGTACTTGCCGCAGGTGGATGCGATCCATGGGCACATTCCATTGGCCGGCTTGGCAGCACTAAACCTCTATGGAGAATCGGCCCATTCGAGTTACACCATCCATTCCCCGGCGAAGATGGAGATGGCTATTGTATGGAAGAAGAAAAGTTTTTGGCACCGAGTCACAGCGCCGGTTGGATTGCCAATGATCAACCACTTTGAGGCAGAGTGCCTTCGCCGATCGAATGTAGTTACCGCACTCTCCCATTACACAATTGACTGCATTCTTAAAGTCCACGGAAAAGAACTCGGTAAGAAGTTGCGATTGGTGCCAGGGTGGGTGGACACCGCACGTTTTGCACCCGTGAAGGATCGGGCGTGCGTTAAAGCTCAACTCGGGTGGCGGACCGATGTCCCGGTACTGTTTACATTGCGACGATTGGTTTCGCGCATGGGATTGGACCGGTTGCTCGCAGCTTGCAATCTTCTGCTGCAAGACGGGCTCAAGTTTCACTTGATCATCGGAGGGGATGGCCCTTTGCGCCGTGAACTTGAGGATCAAGCGCGCACTCTTGGGCTCAGCGATTCCGTAACGTTTCTTGGGCGCGTTGAGGACGAGGTCCTGCCTTATGCGTACGCGGCTTGCGACGCTTTCGTATTGCCGACCGCTGAATTGGAATGCTTCGGAATCATCGCTCTTGAGGCCTTGTCCGCGGGGCGTCCTGTCTTGGCGACGCCGGTCGGAGCGATTCCGGAGATCATCCGTGCCTTCGATTCCTCGTGGATGGCAAAATCCGCGAAGGCAGTTGATATTGCTAGCTTGCTTCGCCAATTTCTGAAGGGTAAGTTACAGGAGCATTCACCAGCAGAGTTGCACGACCAGATCTACAGGGATTACAACCACCAAAAGATCCTGGAACAATTCATCGAGGCAACGGTAGGGGGAGCATGGGCAAATGCCAGAGTCGACTGAGCCGCTTAAGACGGAGAAGCTGTCGGGCCGCTATCGGGTCGCCATGCCGGATTCTGGACAAATGAAGAAGGAGGTGTTCATCCTTCTGGGTCATTACCTGCCCGGGTTCAAGGTCGGCGGACCAATCCGAAGCATTTCCAACCTGGTTTCAGCGCTCGGGAACGAATTTGATTTCAAGGTAATTACCATGGACCGTGACCTTGGCGACGAGTTGCCGTATCCGGGGATATCCGCGAATCGATGGATTCGGGTTGGCAATGCGGATGTGATGTACCTCGCGCCTGGATGGCTGGGCATCCTCAAATTGATTGCTCTTCTGCGCTCCGTGGATCACAGCGCCGTTCTCTACTTAAATGGCATTTTTTCGCGCCGTTTCTCGATGCTCGCCATCTTTTTACGGCGACTCGGCTTGATTCATCCAGGGTCCCTAGTAATAGCGCCGCGCGGCGAGTTTTCCCCAGGTGCCCTTCAGCTAAAAATGGGGAGGAAAATGTGGTACCTCAGGTTGTCACGATGGCTTGGCCTCTATCGCGGTGTTATTTGGCACGAATCATCCGAGTTGGAGGCGGCCAATACACTAAGTTGGTTTGGAGGAGTAGGAACCATCAATATTGCACCGGTCATATCGCAAGATTCTAACTCCCAAACCCTACAAAGTCTTAAACAGCAATCTCAGACGGACGGGAATACGAGAGCGCTGAAGGCTGTCGGTCACCTGCGCGTTGTGTTCATTTCAAGAATTTCACCGAAAAAGAATGTGCTCTGCGCGCTAAGGATGCTCCAAGGAGTCTCCGGTGATGTAGCTTTCGACATTTATGGTCCCATTGAAGATTCCGAGTATTGGAGCGAATGCAAGAAGGAGATAAGCAGCCTGCCCCACAATATTCACGTGAAATACTGCGGAGAAGTCGCACACGACAGAGTTTTCGGAGTATTTACCAGCTATGATCTGTTCTTGTTTCCTACTCTTGGGGAGAACTACGGTCATGTGATTTGTGAGGCTCTCGGTGCCGGTTGTCCGGTTCTAATCAGCGATCAAACGCCGTGGCGAGAATTGCAAAGTGCCGGGGTGGGTTGGGATGTTCCGATCGACAATACGGACCACTTCAGGGCGATTCTGCAGCAATGCGTCGCTGCCGATGAAGAATCGTATGGCCCAATGAGAGCTAAAGCGATGGAGTTCGCGAAGAAGCGTGCAGCTGATCCCGGGATCGTCGACGCGAACCGCGCGCTTTTCGAGAAAGCAATAGCCGGGACGAGGATTAACGTCTCAAGGCCCCTATAGTCTTTCGCAAAACACTCCAGATGAATGGCGCTTATCAAAGCGTTCGGACATCTTAACGAGTGATCCACATCGGCACCCTGAATCTTTAGAAACAATGTAAGTCGAGTCGAGATTCCAATATTGAAGCCCCCTCCCCTAATCGACAAGACTCCGGGCCTCGAAGCAAAAAGTCGACGGTACTCGTGAGGAAAGTCAGTATGTGCGGAATTGCAGGATATATCTCCACTTCAAATGTGACCGATCCACCCTCTATTGACGCCGTCCGTCGGATGGTTGATCGAATGCGCAAGCGAGGACCCGATGCCGACGGCATATGGACAAATAAGGGCGTTGTTTTGGGTCACAGGCGTCTCGCCATTCTCGATTTGGATTCACGGTCGGATCAGCCTATGCTCGCAATCGACGGAAACTACGCCATTGCGTTTAATGGAGAGATTTATAATTTTCGCGAACTGCGAAGCGAACTGGAAGCGAGAGGAGTAACCTTTCGCACAACGTCCGACACTGAAGTCTTGTTAGCATTGTTTGCCCGCGAAGGGGAGCGAATGCTTCCGCGACTGCGTGGTATGTTCGCCTTCGCAATTTGGGATGTTCGCTCCCGCGAGTTATTTCTGGCCCGCGATCCCTACGGAATCAAGCCCCTGTATTATGCGCAAACGGAGAACGGCCTGGTTTTCGCATCGCAGGTCAAGGCATTGCTCGCCTCTGAACTTGTTTCTCCCTCTTGCGAAGCAGCCGGAGTGGCAGGATTCTATTTGTGGGGCAGTGTGCCTGAACCGTGGACACTGTATCGTGGCGTGTTCGCGCTGCCCGCTGGGCACTGGCTGCGCATGCGAGCCAGTGAATCGCCAAAGGCTATTTGCTGGAATGATATTCGGACCAACTGGCGCGATGAATCTCGGAAGGAGACCGGAGACCTGCAGAATTGTCTACGGGAGGCGGTGACGGACTCCGTGCGCGCTCACCTTGTGTCCGACGTCCCTGTCTGCGTCTTTCTTTCCGGAGGCATCGACTCCGGAACAATCGCCGGCCTGGCATCACAATTGGGCGCGCAGGTAGAAGGTATTACCGTCGCATTTGACGAATTCTCTTCAATGAAGGAGGACGAAACAACGGCTGCCAGCGCGGTTGCCAAACACTTCGGCCTGCGACACCATGTGCGAAAAGTGACACGCGCCGAATTTGAAGAGGACACTCCACACATTCTCTATGGCATGGATCAACCCTCAATCGACGGTGTCAATACTTGGTTTGCCTCCAAGGCGGCCGCGGAACGCGGATACAAGGTGGCCCTCTCCGGCGTAGGCGGCGATGAACTATTCCGCGGATATACATATATGGCGAAGATTTCCCGCGAAGTGAAGTGGGGCAAGGCAATTGCATCCATTCCTGGCGCAGTCCAGTTGCTGCAAAAACCCTCCGCTTATTTGGCCAAGCGTCGTTCTCAGCCTAAGTTCAACGGCGCCTTGAAGTTTATGGGATCTCTTGAAGGAGCCTACTTTCTAAGACGCAGTCTTTTCCTGCCACACGAATTGCCGATTCTGATAGGAAAAGAAATGGCAACAGAAGGGTTGGCGAAATTGGGCGGATCGCCGCCTGGCATGACCAGGGCAAACGCAGTGAATGACGAGGCCGGGGTCTGTCTGTTGGATTCGACGCTCTATTTGCGAAACCAGTTGCTACGCGACAGCGATTGGGCCAGTATGCACCATTCCCTGGAGTTGCGAACTCCTCTGGTCGACGCTGCCTTACTTGCGGCTCTGAAACCCTTTCTTCCTTCTCTTCCCAACGGAGCGGGCAAAGCGATGCTCGCAAAGTCACCCGCGAACCCGATGCCTGCAGATGTTATCAATCGTCCTAAGACGGGGTTTAGTGTTCCGATGAATGAGTGGCTCATTGGCGCCTCTGACCAACGATATTGGGCTGATAACCCTCTCTTGGCGCCTGCCGGAACGCCCTGGGCGCGGCGATGGGCTAAGACCGTACTTGGGACGACCATAGGAGGCGAGCAGTTCACTCGCTTCCTTGAATATAAGTGAACGCTCGAATTCAATACGTTTTGCGGAGTCATGCATGACCAACGAGACGGACTTAGACGCACTAAGTGGGAAGACACTCCTGATCACCGGCGGTACGGGTACGTTTGGCAACGCCGTGGTCGACATGGCTGCCAAGATTGGAGTGGGCGAGATCCGAATTTTCAGCCGGGATGAGAAGAAGCAGGATGACATGCGGGGGCGACTGAAGAGCGCCGCGGTGAAGTTTTACATCGGCGATGTGCGCAACTACGAAAGCGTCCACCAGGCAATGCATGGCGTGGACTTCGTGTTCCATGCGGCGGCATTGAAACAGGTTCCGTCGTGCGAGTTCTTTCCCATGGAGGCCTTGCAGACAAACACGCTGGGCGCTGAGAACGTAATGAAGGCGGCGCTTGCTTTCGATGTCGGCAAGGTGATTGTGTTGAGCACTGACAAAGCCGTATATCCAGTGAATGCAATGGGAATGTCCAAAGCTTTGATGGAAAAGTGCATGGTGGCTAAGGCACGAATGTTTCGGGACGGCTCGACGATATTCTGCGGAACACGATATGGAAACGTTATGGCTTCCCGAGGATCGGTGATCCCACTGTTCTTGAATCAGATCCTTGCTGGGGAACCACTCACCCTGACTGATCCAAATATGACCCGTTTCATGATGACAATTGAAGGAGCCATAGACCTGGTGCTCTATGCCTTCAGGCATGGGACGCCTGGGGACATTTTTGTCCAGAAGGCTCCGTCGGCAACCATCGACACTCTGGCGAAGGCGTTGCTCCGGCTCCTGAATGCGGAGAATGAGGTTCGGATTATCGGTACGCGGCACGGTGAAAAGCTCTATGAGACGCTTTTGAACCGTGAAGAGATGGCACAAGCCGAGGACCTTGGCGACTACTATCGAGTACCGGCCGACGCCCGGGACTTAAACTATTCCAGCTTCTTCAGCAAAGGACAAACTGCCGTTTCCGAGGCCATGGACTACAATTCCCACAACACCGAACGCCTGGATGTGGATGGGATGATGAACTTGCTGCTGAAGCTGCAATGCGTGCAGGATGCCATGAGGGGCAAGGCGGTGCTGGCGTGACCAGGGTTTTAATCACCGGCGGAGGAGGGTTCCTTGGCCGCAATCTTGTTGCTCAGTTGCGTGAACGCAAGGATTGCGAGATCACGATTCTCCGTCGGGAGGACTCGGCCGAATCTCTAGACAAACTGCTGCTTGAGGCCGACATTATCTTTCATCTCGCGGGCGTAAACCGGCCTCAGAATCCAGTCGAATTCGAGACCGGCAATACCGGATTGACAGAGCAGATTTGTAATTTTCTTCGGGCCAACAGCCGCTCCCCGAAAATCGTCTTCACTTCATCAATTCAGGCCGAACTAGAAAATCCCTACGGGGCAAGCAAGGCAAAGGCTGAGGTCGCGCTGCGGCAATTTGCTTCGCTCACCGGGGCCATCATTCGAATCTACCGGCTTAAGAACCTGTTCGGAAAGTGGTGCCGGCCCAACTACAACTCAGTCACCGCAACCTTTTGTCATAACATAGCGAACGACCTGCCGATCGCAATCTCCGACCCTGCGCGGGAAATGGAGTTGAGCTACGTGGACGATGTTGTCGCAGCGTTCCTTACGGAGATCGATAAGCACGGCGGCGCACAAGACGCTGCCGCGCAGATCCCGGTCTACCGAATCCTGCTCGGTGATCTCGCTGGTAGAATCCAGGCGTTCCATGAGATGAGAAGCACGCTGACCCTTCCGGACTTTTCTGACTGGTTCAACCGGGCTCTGTATGCAACCTATCTGTCGTATATTCCTCGAGAAGCACGCGAGCACAATTTGGATATCAAGTCCGATGCCCGCGGCAGTCTGGCGGAATTTATCAAACAGAAGAGTATCGGGCAGGTATTTGTATCGAGAACAAAGCCGGGAGTTACTCGAGGGAATCACTATCACCACACCAAGGCTGAGAAGTTTTTCGTAGTAGAAGGCGATGGCCTGATTCGGATGAGAGCCATCGAAGGTGGCCCCGTGGAAGAGTATCCCGTAACCGGCAGCGCATACCAGGTGATTGACATTCCTCCCGGGTTTACGCACTCCATAACTAACGTTGGAGCGGGCGAGATGGTCACCCTATTCTGGTCAAGCGAAATATTCGATCCGAATTGCCCGGACACCTACTATCTTCCCGTCGATTTTGAGGTCCAAGGCAAGCCTGTGTTGCTGGAGAAAGCATGAAAGTCGCAACTATTCTGGGCACCCGCCCGGAAATCATTCGATTGTCGCGGGTGATTGCAGCGTTGGACCGTTATACGGAACATATACTCATTCACACCGGCCAGAACTACGACTATGAACTGAACCAGGTATTCTTCGAGGATCTTGAGATTCGCCGCCCGGATTACTTTCTGCAAGCGGCCGGAAAGAACCCCGCCGAGACGATTGCCCTGGTGATCTCCAAATCAAGTGCACTTCTTGCTGAGGTTCAACCCGACGCAGTACTGATCCTCGGAGATACAAACAGTTGCCTCGCCGCGCTTGCAGCGAAACGATTGAAGATTCCGGTCTTTCACATGGAAGCCGGAAATCGGTGCTTCGACGAAAGGGTACCAGAGGAGATCAACCGCAAGATCGTCGATCATATCAGCGACATCAATTTGCCCTATAGCGATATTTCCCGTGAATACTTGCTGCGCGAAGGAATTGCTCCCGATCGCATCATAAAGACCGGCAGTCCCATGTACGAGGTACTAACCTATTATCGCGAGAAGATCGATCGGTCCGATGCGCTAACACGGCTTGGGTTGATTGAAGATGGTTATTTCATGGTGAGTGCACATCGCGAAGAGAACATCGACTCCCCGCGCCAATTTGAAAACCTGGCAAGGACCCTGGAGAGTATCGCATCAAAGTATCAATTACCCGTCGTCGTCTCCGTACATCCCCGAACACAAAAACGGATTGACGCAGAGGGAGTGACCTTCTCTAAACACATTCGTTTGGTGAAGGCCATGGGCCTGTCCGATTACGTTCATTTGATGATGAAGGCACGGGCAACGTTATCGGACAGTGGCACGATCACCGAAGAATCGTCGATCCTCAACTTCCGTGCGCTGAACATCCGTGACGCGCACGAGCGCCCTGAAGGCATGGAAGAAGGGGCTGTGATGATGACGGGCCTCGATCCTCAGTGCGTTCTGGATGCGATGACGGTGCTTGAAAAACAGCCTGGAGGTGAGCAAAGGGCCCTGCGAATGGTGGAAGACTACAACATACCCAATGTATCCGAGAAGGTAGTCCGGATCATTCTCAGCTATACGGGCTATGTAAATCGCGTGGTTTGGCGCAAAGGATGAGCATTCGCAAGGGATAGGTCGCCTTAACTTCTTCGATGCTGCATTGGGTGCTATGCCCCTGTCCCAATGGACTTCCCTTCTCGCTTCCAAGGGATCGAGCTCTGAACATAGCCTGGCAGAAAGAAACAAATTAATCGCATGCTGTGGATCTTTAGCGAAGTGTACTATCCGGAAGAGACTGGAACCGGGTACTACATTACCCAGATTGCGGAACATCTTGCGTCGAGACAGCCAGTGTCTGTGTTGTGCGCTCAACCGGCCTATTCTCGGGCAGGAGTGAAAGCTCCGCGCAACGAGACTCATCGCGGGGTCAAGATTTCAAGGTGTCCGTCGTTGGTTCTTCACCAGCGCTCGATTCTGAGTCGACTATTGCGAATGGCGTCGATCACACTGTCGATGTTTATTGTCGCGCTTTTTCGCATCAAGCAAGGCGATTCAATCCTGGCGGTCACCAATCCGCCATCGGTCCCCATACTCGCGGCGCTCCTTTCCTTCATCTTGCGCGCTCGCTTCTCACTCGTGGTTCACGATGTTTATCCGGATATCATGGCGGCTTGCGGCGTGACCTCGCCCAATGCCGTCTCCTACAGGTTGCTCCACAGAATCAGCCAGGCTGTCCTGCGCCGCGCCGATCAAATTATTTGCATCGGGCGCGACATGTGTGAACACCTCGCGCAATCCCGCGGCACTGGAACCAGCGAAGGCATCCAGGTGATTCCGCTTTGGTCCGATTGCGAACAGGTTCGACCTGCACCGAGGGATAGCAACCTGCTGATATTGGAATTGGGTCTCACCCAAAAATTTGTGTTGTTGTATGCGGGGAACATGGGACATCCTCACGGCATCGAGACCCTTGCTGCAGCAATTGAAGCTCTTGAAAACGACGAGGATATGCATTTTATATTTATCGGTTCCGGCGTGAAACAAAAGATTCTTGATCAAATGGTGGCGCGCGGCTCGAAGAACATCAGCATCCTCCCTCCCCGTCCAAGAAGCGCCCAAAGCGAGTTTCTTAATGCTTGTGACGTCGCGATTCTGTCTCTCGTTCCCGGAATGCTGGGGTTGGCTGTGCCCAGCCGGACTTATAACCTGATGGCGTCTGGCAAGCCTGTGATCGCACTGGTCTCGGAATCTTCGGAGGTGGCCAAGGTTGTTCGCGAGGAGGATATTGGGTGGGTGGTCGAGCCAGGCGCAGTTGATGACGCAGTCAAGGCGATTCTTCAAGCCAAGGACTGCCGTAAACGCCTTTCTGAAATGGGTGCAAGAGCGAGGCACGCTGCGGAAACGAAGTATTGTCCTGAAATAATTCTCAGGCAATTCGAAGTCGCACTGTCACCCGGCATTGACGGAAAGAGACTCAGTATATCTGACTAATACCGCAGTTTTTTGCGCAGAACTCTGCGATAGGTTCTTACGATCAACCTTTTTTGGGGGCTGCGGAGGCATGCATCTACTTTTTGGATCAGAATTTTCCGGTTTCCCGGTGGTGAATTGACTGACCTATCCAGCGCCGATACTATCGCCAGTCGTCAGCCTGCTCCTTCGACGCTGACGGTCATCATCCTAACCTATAACGAAGAAGCCAACATCGCTCAGGCACTGGATTCCGTTTCTACATGGGCCAACCAAATCGTTATTCTCGATTCGTTCAGCGGGGACCGAACGCTGGAAATTGCCCGCCGATACGACTGCGAGATTGCACAGAATCGATTCGAGAATTTCTCAAAACAGCGTAACTACGCGCTTCGCTGTTTGGAACTCCGTTGCGAGTGGGTGTTTTTCCTGGATGCCGATGAATGGCTCACTGATGCTCTTAAACGAGAAATCTCGGCGCTTATCGCGACGTCACCCGTGGAAAACGGGTTCTACGTCAACCGGCGCCTGCTGTGGATGGGACGGTGGATACGCCGCGGCTATTACCCATCTTGGATATTGAGGTTGTTCCGAGCCGGCAAGGGGTGCTGCGAGGATCGCACGGTGAACGAGCATTTGATCGTCGAGGGCACTACGGGCCGTTTGCGCAATGACTTGATGCATGAGGATCGCAAAGGCGTATCAGAGTGGATATCAAAACACAACGGCTATGCCACGCTTGAGGCCCTGGAGTTGTTTAACAACAGATTCGGGTCTGAGCAGAGAGAAATGGACGCACGGCTGTTCGGCAGCCAGGCGCAACTCAAGCGCTGGTTGCGTCACACAGTCTGGAATCGCCTACCGCCAATTGTGAGACCATTTTTTTATTTCTTCTACCGATTTGTACTGACTGGCGGTTTTCTGGATGGTCGGGCCGCATTCGCTTATCACTTTCTTCAGGCCCTGTGGTACCCGATGCTGATTGATGTGAAGTACCTTGAATTGATGACGAAAGGTGAACGGAGTTTGTCCGGATAAGTCACTGTCCGGCCAGAGTGCCTCGCACATGAAATTCACTGAGTTATCCGGCGCTCAAGCATGCGCCGTCACCGGGGCAAGCAGCCCTGTTGGATTTCACCTTGTCGAGAAACTCCTCGCCCAGGGAAAAGCCGTTCACGCAATAGGCCGTGGTGAAGCGCCGCGGGAGGCCGTTTCCGCATGGGAGTGGCACGAGTGCGACCTGGCTGGACCCAATCCCTTGCCACGCTTCTCGGCGCACATTCTCTTCCACGTAGCCTCCATATGGCTGTTGCCGGATCGGATCGAACAGTTCCTGGAGAACGGCGTGCAACGAATCATTGCCTTCAGTTCCACAAGCCGCCTTACCAAAGCTGATTCCAGCAGTCCAGCCGAGCGGAAAGTTGCGGAGTCTTTAGCACGCTCCGAGGCCGCGGTGGCAAACACCTGCGAGCGACTTGGAATCCCGTACACCATTTTTCGTCCGACGCTGATTTACGGTGGCGGCCGGGACCGCAATGTCAGCGACATTGCCCGGATCGCAAGGCGTTTCGGTGTGTTCCCGATCCTTGGAAGAGGGATCGGGCTTCGCCAGCCGGTCCATAGCGCAGACTTGGCGCAGGCCTGCATCCTGGCTGCGGACTCCTTGGCATCCGTCAATCGGACCTACAATCTCAGCGGCGGAGAAACACTCACATATCGTCAAATGGTGGAAAGAATATTTTGCGCAATGGATAGGCGAGCCAAGATTGTTTCGGTCCCAGAATCTCTTTTCAGGCTGACGATCCGTTTTGCCAGGCTGTCGCCGAGATTCAAGCATTTGAGGCCAGAGATGGCAACGCGAATGGACCGAGACCTATGCTTTGATCATCTCTCTGCCGTGCAAGACTTCGGATACTCGCCACGTCCTTTCCTCCTCGATCGTGAGGAACTGGGATTGAAATAAATCCTGACTGCGAAACCTGTTCTGCCCGCGTCCATCTTTCCTTTCCAAGTCTGCAGCCGGGAGTAAGCGGTTGCGTTGAGGATCTTCTGATGTCATGGGTAAAGCGAGCCTTCGATGTGATATTAGCCTTGCCGCTCATATTGCTCACATCGCCGCTACTCTTAATCCTCGCGGTACTGATCAAGGCAACATCGGACGGCCCAATTCTCCATTGGTCCAATCGAGTGGGGAGGAACAACCGGATCTTCCGCATGCCGAAGTTTAGAAGTATGCGGGTTGGCACTCCACAACTTGCCACTCACCTTCTATCGGATCCTGCGATCCATCTGACTCCCATCGGCAGTTTTCTACGCCGAACGAGCTTCGACGAGTTGCCTCAGTTATTCAGTATTCTTGTGGGCGATCTGAGTTTCGTGGGCCCACGCCCCGCACTGTTCAATCAAGACGACTTGGTTGCTCTTCGCACTCAGAGAGGAATTCATATGTTGATGCCTGGATTGACCGGATGGGCGCAGGTGAACGGCCGGGATGATTTACCCATCCCCGCCAAGGTGCAGTTCGACTATGAGTACCTACAGCGTCGATCTTTCAGGCTCGATCTCCAGATCATCAGCATCACGTTCTTTAAAGTTATCCGTGGAGATGGCGTGCGCCACTGAGATGCAGACTGCCAAGGGGCAGATCGGGGACGCCTGGAGATTGAACATGTACTCTTCGAATGCCGCGCGTCCTGGCCATATTTTAAAAGAGATGAAATCTCGCGTTAGGGTAGGGTCAACCAGGACGGAAGACTCGTCTCACCGAGCTCATGACCAACTGACAGGAATGTCTTCGATCTCATATCGCTTGGCTCATTCTTTAACTATGTTCAAAAATAGTCAAAACCTAAGTAACCTCTGCAGGCTTTAACGATTCATTCTTTGCAATTTAGTCGATGGACGTAAGTATACTCTCAGAATGACAACTGCTTCCCTTATGTGACTCTCAGAGTTTGACTGCGTGCGTATCGTGACTCGCCGACGATCCAGTCCGACGTGGATACGCAATGCAAGGAAAGGAATTCTGATCGCGAGCAACGATTGGTGCTCGACGAACTCTTGCAACGCAGAAATCAAAGGAGGATTTCAATGTACAGGAAGTTGCTTCTGGCAG
Source organism: uncultured Acidobacteriaceae bacterium (assembly GCA_963800145.1). GTDB lineage: Bacteria > Acidobacteriota > Terriglobia > Terriglobales > Acidobacteriaceae > Telmatobacter. Next base: position 383,610 of record CAWCZX010000006.1, read on the forward strand.
CAGTCGTTGTCAGTACGGCAATCGCGACAATGGCCCAGGTTGCTCCGGAGGCCAAGGCGCCAGGCATACCGCTCACGGTTGGTGTCGGCTATTCCAATTATGCTACGGACTGGAGCGGCCGTCTTTCAGGACCGTCCTTATGGCTCGATTGGAACTTTTACCAGGGGCCGTCGTATCTGAACGGGCTCGGAATCGAAGTGGAGGCGCGTGATCTTAACTATGACCGCACAGGAGGTGTGCCGAATCTCCGGATGGACACCGCCAGTGGCGGGGCGATCTACACATGGCGTCACCTTCACAATTTCAATCCATATGCGAAGTTCCTTTTAGGCTACGGCAGCATCGATTTCACCTTAACGGACGTTCCAAACTATAAACATGACACCCGGACACTGTATGCCCCGGCCGGAGGACTGGACTACCGCGCCTTCCGGAATCTTTCGGTGCGCGCGAATTACGAATATCAATTCTGGCCCGACTTCTTCAACCATCATGCCCTCAATCCGCGAGGCTTTACTTTTGGCGTCGCCTACGACATGGGTGGTACCCGCGGCCAATGACGCTCCACCTGGCTTCAGGAATACCACGTGCCTCCTCATTAGCTACTCTGCGCATGATGGAAATGCAATACTGCGCATCCTCAGGGCGCTTTGCTATCCTCCTATTCTTCTCACCGGGCTAGACAGTGCTTGTCTGATTACAATCTTCGAAAGTTGCATTCCCTACCTCACTTATGTCATCACCCACCTGATCCCGAAACCGGAGAAGGGCCAGGAACCTGTTTAGGCGAAGACGTGTATCGGTCTCGCGGGTACAAGGTGCCGGTAACTGGTGATTTTCAAACCCAACCTGCAATCTTCCACGGAAAAGTTGTGGATGTGATCGGTCCGGTTAGCAAAGAAGACATCCCATTCCAGAATGCCTTGAACGACTGGCTGCGCATGCATTACACCAAGTTGGGCGAATACCGGCCCGCACCTGACCCAGCCACCGCATTGAAGGCGCGTTTTAGCAGGGATGCTCCGGTCCTTGCCTCCAGAACCGCCGTGGTCTGGTGCGACTGCTCAGAGTAGTGACCGTGAGGGAGCCGAAGATGGGGTAATTACGTGTTAGAAACATCGAGGAATCCGATCGGGTGGAAGATCCGTTACTTGTGAAACTCC
>CAWCZX010000007.1:0-4356 GCA_963800145.1 uncultured Acidobacteriaceae bacterium
CTCTTTGGGAGAAGATCGCGGCCGGCCAGACGCAGTTCGGGCATCCCTCCAACTTTGCCGATCACATTGAGCAATCGAAGTGGATGTCCTTTACGACCACAGTTCACGACCGCACGTTCTTCGAACTGATCCGGGATTTGACGGGCAACGTACCTGGAGAAGGCGGACTCATCACTTTCCCGGAGTCCAGTTGGCTGGCATCGATCGTGTTGCCCCATCAACCACATTTCATTGGCCAGCCAGAGGGAGTCGAGGTCTTCTGGGGCTATGGACTGTTCATCGACATACCCGGCAATTTTGTGAAGAAGCCCATGTCGGCGTGCACGGGACGGGAGATCATGACGGAGATCATCGGCCACTTGCGCCTCCAGGAGCATGGCGCTGGGATTCTCGAAACCTGCACCTGCATCCCGTGCATGATGCCCTTCATCACCAGCCAGTTCCTTCCCCGGAGCAAGGGCGATCGAGCCATGGTCAGGCCGGACGGTTCAAAGAATCTGGCCTTCGTCGGACAGTACTGTGAACTTTCCGACGATGTGGTGTTCACGGTTGAGTACTCCATTCGTTCCGCGCAGACGGCAGTCTACTCGTTACTTGGCTTGAAGCGCGAGCCGCCTCCCGTGTATAAGGGACAATTCAATCCCCGCGTTTTGCTGGAAGCTTTTCTAGCCTTGCACGAGATTGGCGTCTGAAACAGTTTCACACCGGCGCCTTAAATCTTTGAAGTTTCCCAATTGCTGACAAGAACCTGTCAGATCCAAATCGAAAGTAGGCAGGATGGATCCCCTGGATGCAATTCTCGATGACCCCCTTCCCGAAAGCGCACAGCCATTTGCTCCCTTTCCGGCTTTATCGGCCAGTTGCAGCCTGCCGCTGCCCACACGAATTGCCTTTGTAGGAAACTATCTGCCGCGTCAGTGTGGCATCGCGACTTTCACGACTGACCTATGCGCCGCTCTTGCTTCGGAATTTGGGGGCCATCGACTGTTTGCCATCCCTGTGAATGATCCGGATTCGGCATACGACTATCCCAGCCAAGTCCGCATTGAACTTGACCAGGAAGATGAGACTTCCTATGAGCGAGCCGCAGAGTTTCTCAATTTCAATGGCAATGACCTCGTCTGTGTTCAACATGAATACGGAATTTACGGGGGCGTTGTGGGCAGGTACATACTTACGCTGCTTAGCAAGTTGAAAATGCCTGTTGTTACCACGCTCCACACTGTCCTCCGCGATCCAAATCCCGATCAACGAATCGTCCTGGAAGAAATCGCGCGTCTCTCCGACCGCTTGGTGGTCATGAGTGAACAGGCCGCGCAGTTTCTCCGCGATATCTATTCAATTCCAGCTGGCAAGATCGACATCATTCCGCACGGCGTCCCCGACTTCCAGTTTATGGATCCCAATTTCTTCAAAGACCGCTTCGGCGCGGAGGGAAAGTCCGTCTTGCTCACGTTCGGTTTGCTGTCGCCGAACAAGGGAATCGAGAACGTAATTCGAGCGCTGCCCGCGATTCTGGCAACGCATCCCAATGTGGTTTACGTCGTATCGGGCGTGACCCACCCCCATGTCCGCAGAAGCGAAGGGGAGAGATACCGTGAAGGGTTGCTGGCTCTGGCCGAAGAACTCGGAGTTGGACCGAATCTGATTCTCGTGAACCGGTTTGTGAGCGCAGAGGAACTCGTGGAACATGTGGGCGCGGCTGACATTTACATTACGCCCTATCGCCAAGAGGCGCAGATCGTATCCGGCACTCTCGCAATCGCTCTGGGAGCAGGGAAGGCGATCATCTCAACTCCATATTGGCACGCAAAGGAATTACTGGCACAGGGCCGCGGTGTGATTGTGCCCTTCGAGAATCCCGATTCTATTGCTGAAGCGGTACTCCATCTTCTGGACAACGATGGACAACGGCATGCGATGCGCAAACGGGCCTATCTACACTCACGCGAGACCATCTGGCAGAAGACGGCACAGAAATACATGGCGAGTTTCCAGCGTGCGAGGTTTGAACGCACCTTGCATCCTAGGGCCGCGCAGAAAAACGATATTGCAACCGACGCAAGCGACTCTCTACCAGCAGTGAATCCGGATCACATGTTACGTTTGTCGGACGATACCGGAATCCTTCAGCACGCAATCTTCAGCGTTCCCAACACCAGCGAAGGCTACACCACTGACGACAATGCGCGTGCGCTCGTCGTTTGCACGCTGTTGCATGAACTGCCCGAAATCGAGGACGAATGTCTATTTACCAGTCTCTCTCACCGTTACCTCGCTTTCCTATGGCTCGCATTCAATCCTGTCGCCGGGAGATTCAGAAACTTTCTCAGCTACGACCGTAAATGGCTTGAAGATACAGGTTCAGACGACAGTCATGGACGCGCATTGTGGGCATTGGGAACTGTGCTCGGTCGATCGCGCAACTCAGGCTTGAGAGGGGCGGCAGGGCGACTGTTTGAAGCCGCCGTTCCGGCGACGCTTACATTTACAAGCCCGCGTGCATGGGCCTTTTGCATTCTGGGCATGCAGGCTTATTTGGACTGGATTCCAGGAGACCGTGCCGTGCAGGGTGCCCGTAATGCGCTGGCAAATCGTTTGCTTGACATCTATGAGCGGACTCGCTCTTCGACCTGGCGCTGGTTTGAGAGAAGTCTCTCTTACTCGAATGCGAGATTGTCGCAGGCGCTCATCCTGGCAGGATGGCGGAGCAAGAATCAAAGGATGATCGAGGCTGGGATGGATTCCCTCAAGTGGCTTGTCGCGCAGCAGCATCGCGATGATGCGGAGATTTTTGTTCCCATTGGATCCAACGGGTTTTTCGTCGAAGGAAATGAAAAGGCGCGCTTCGATCAGCAACCAGTGGAGGCTTGCGCCACCATCTCGGCCTGTCTTGAGGTATACAGCCTTACAGAAGAAGGACTATGGTTTGACGAGGCACAGCGGGTCTTCCGTTGGTTCCTCGGAAAGAACGACCTGCGGTTGCCGCTCTACGACTCAACTACAGGCGGCTGCCGAGACGGTCTGCATCCGGATCGCATAAATGAGAACCAGGGTGCAGAGTCAACGCTCTCATTCCTGATGGCCTTGTTGGAAATGCATAAGGCCAAAGTGACAAACGCACAGGAACGGCACCTCGAAATGAGCAACAATTCTTGACTACCAATGGCTTACCTGTTGTATCCGCAGACTGTGGTTCCCCCGAGATGCATGTGGAGTCACATACGGGACTTCCCCTCTTCAATCGCTATGAAGGCAACCCGATACTGACTCAGAACCACTGGCCCTATCCGATCAACAGCGTTTTCAACGCGGCAGCCGTTAAGCTGCCAGACGGGGAGACGCTGCTGCTTTGCCGCGTTGAAGATCGACGAGGGCTATCCCACTTATGCGTTGCGCGGTCGGCAAATGGCATCGATAACTGGCGCATCGACGCGCAACCGACCATGCCCGCCAATCCTCGCGAATATCCTGAGGAGCTTTGGGGTATCGAAGATCCACGTATCACTTACGTGCCGGAACTGAAGCAATACGCCATCGTCTACACATCCTTTTCGCGCGGCGGCCCCGGCGTCTCTCTGGCACTGACCAAGGACTTCAAGACCTTTGAACGGTATGGTGTTATTGCGCAACCGGAAGACAAAGACGCAGCCTTGCTGCCGAATAGGATCGGCGGGCTCTGGGCGTTGATTCATCGACCTGTTACTACACTGGGAGCGCACATGTGGATCTCTTACTCGCCAGATCTGCGCCACTGGGGTGGCCACAAGATCATCCTCGAGGCGCGCCGCGGCGGTTGGTGGGATGCGAACAAGATTGGGCTCTGCTCTCCGCCAATCGAGACAGCCAAGGGCTGGTTGACTATTTATCACGGCGTTCGCCAAACGGCCTCAGGAAGCATCTATCGTCTTGGCCTCGCGCTATTCGATTTGAAGCGGCCAGAAATCTGCCTTCAGCGCGGCGACTCCTGGATGTTCGGTCCTGAAGCGCCTTACGAGCGCGGCGGCGATGTCAAGGATGTTGTGTTCCCATGCGGTCAGACCATCGGTGATGATGGAGATACCATCAACCTCTACTATGGTGCTTCTGATTCGTCGATCGCGTTGGCAACCGGAAGCATACGTGCTTCACTTGCGTGGCTGGATGCCAATTCGAGCCCGCAGGAAACTAACAGGTGAGCGACCACGCGAGTTTGGTTACGCCACTGGAATACTGAACCAGGCACGTATTTGATGACCCAACACGTCCAAACCAACATAACGCTTCTTTGAGGGATTACCTTCATGGCTTCTCTGCTAGACCCAATTGAGATTGGCGATCTACCTGCCGAACCGAGTCATTATGGCTCCACTTACT
>CAWCZX010000008.1:0-120588 GCA_963800145.1 uncultured Acidobacteriaceae bacterium
AACTGATAGTACCTGGCGCCGTCGGGCAATGCGGAGATGCCTGGATCGGAACGGCCGGCGGGAATGTAGCTCACCTGAAGAAAGTGCGCGAAGCGCATGTAAGCCGGCAATACCTGTTTGGTAATCGCGGCTAGTGTCTCGTCTTTGATGCGGGCCTGATCGTCGGCCGAGATGGTGGAAGGGAACTGCTTGAGCGGCGCAGCCAGTGGCGAGTCTTCGGGTTTCTGGTTGGCGAGTTGCTGCACCTCTACAAGGGTCTTTTCGAGAAGGTATTTTGGCGGCACGCGCTGATCGTCGATGCCGATGGACATGTTTGTCATGACCTGGTCGAAGGCTTTGGGGATTGCATGCAGACGGGCGATCCAGTCATCGTAGTCCTTGACCGTGGTGAAGCTGAGCTCGTCAACGAGCTGCGGATATTCGGAATAGATGCCGCCTAATTGATCGACAGGCATCTCCCATTCCTTGAATTCCGCCGCTTCCTGATCGTCGGCAAACTTGCGCATCAGCAACTCGCGGCTTGTCTTCTCCTGATCAGTCAAGCCGGCAGGGTCGATCGCGGCCAGGCGCATCAGATAATTCTGCTCCGTGGCGAGCCATTCATTCTCCGCGTTCACGGAATAGTCAGAGATGCGGTCGTTGAAGCGCTTGTCGCCAATGACGGAGGCGAATTCGGGCGAGTGCTCGAGATAGGATTCCCAGTATTCATGAAATAGGCCATTGAGTGCGGCGCGCCGGTCTTGGAGGGATGCAGGGCCTGCAGGGGTAGTGGAGAGAGGCAGCTTTTGCGCGCGGAGCGAGGACGGCACGGCAAGGAGCAGGATAGAGCAGGCGGCCAGAGCGACGGGGCGCAATTTTCTCAACGAGATGGACCTCTGGTGATGAGTGTAGAACAGGGAAACAGGGAGACAGGGAATAGGGACTAAGACGCCGGTTCGTTGGCGAGGATGCGGTAGAGGGTGGAGCGGCTGATGCCCAACTGGCGAGCGGCGCGGAGTTTGTTGCCGCGGTTCAGGTCGAGGACGTATTGGACGTGGTGGCGGACGACTGCGTCGAGAAGCAAGCTTTCGGTGCGGCGGGTGGGTTGGCGATCAGGGCAGAGTTCCGCTTGCGAGAGGATAGGCAGGTTTTCGGTGCGGATCACGCCATACTCGGCATCCAGCAGCGCCGCCTCGAGAGTACTGGAGAGTTCGCGAATGTTGCCGGGCCAGGTGTGCTGCAAGAGCCGGGTGAGCACGCCGGGACCGAGGGACGCCGAGCGCTGCTTATAGCGCGCGCATATGCGATCGAGCAGCGCCTGTGCGAGGGAAGCGAGATCTTCTTTGCGCTGTCGCAGCGGGGGAACAGCGAAGCAAACGGCGGTGAGGCGGAAGGCAAGATCCGGCATCAGCAGTCCTTGTTCCACCATCTGTCGCAAGGGGGATTGGGAAGAAACCATGAGGGCGGCGTGGCCCGGCGGCCGGTTCTGGAGCCGTTTCACGACGGCCAAAAGCAATGTCTGTCCGGGAGGCCCGAGCAGATCAGCGCGATCCAGATAAATGAACCCGTCGAGCGTGGCTGGATCTGAGTCGATGACGAGCCATTGGCGCGCATCGTAGCTCTGAAACACCGACCGAGCCAGCGGAGAGCGGGCGTGTAGATAGCGGGCCAGGGTCTGCTTGCCGGATCCATGCTCGCCTTCAACCGCGGCCACCTGCAGATGCGGCGCAACCATTTCAGCCTGGAAAAGAAGCTTGCGCCACGCGGCATTGATCCCTACGACCGATGATGCGAGCGACGACCCCGGTTCCAGCAGCCTGAAATCTGAGGCGGAAGGCTGCAGCGGCGATTGAGAGGAAGTACCCATGGAAAGCAACGTGGCTGGCCTCCACGGTCCCGTACTTTCCACACGGGCCGTCAACATTTTCATCGACCACGGGCACAAAAACATGAGCCGAAGAGACGTAAGTCTCTCCGGCCCGGATGCTCAAAAGAGTTTGTGCTTTTTAGACGACCCCCACGTTCTTGCGAAAGCGCTTTGACGGCTCGTCGGAGAAGATCTGGCCGTCGCGAATATGCACCACGCGGTGCGCGTATTCTGCGATGTCGGGCTCGTGTGTGACGAGCACGATGGTGTTGCCCTTGGAGTGAAGCTGGTCAAAAAGCGCCATGATTTCAAGGCCCGTTTTCGAGTCGAGGTTGCCCGTCGGCTCGTCGGCCAGGATGATCGACGGGCTGTTGACGAGCGCCCTTGCGATGGCCACGCGTTGCCGCTGGCCGCCGGAGAGTTCATTGGGCTTGTGGTACATGCGGTTTTCGAGGCCAACGTTGGTCAGCGATTCCTTGGCCCTCTCGATGCGCGCAGCCGCTGGAGTTCCGTTGTAGATGAGGGGCAGCTCCACGTTATGCAGCGAACTGGCGCGCGCGAGCAGATTGAAGGTTTGGAAGACGAAGCCGATTTCCTTATTACGGATGCGGGCCAGTTCGTCGTCATCGAGATCGCTGACCAATTGGCCATTGAGCCAGTAGCGACCCTTTGAAGGCGTGTCGAGGCAGCCGATCAGGTTCATCAGAGTTGACTTGCCCGAGCCGGACGGGCCCATGATGGCCACATACTCGTTATGCTTGATGCGCAGGGAGACGCCTCGCAGCGCCTGCACCTGCTGCTCCGAGCCCATGTCATATGTGCGCCAAAGGTCCTCGACGACGATCACATCACTTCTGGGCGGCGCCGACACCTGTTGCGTTTCCAATTCGGTCATCATGCTATTCAGAGCCATCCGAATCTCATCCTTTGCCTGATGGTAAAAGTCCGGTTGCCCGGTGCGAGGCAAGCTCAACGCGCGGCTGGCCCCCTGCTTCCGCCTGAACTGCGGGCGGCTTAGGAGCTTGCTGGAGCGGGCACGGTCTGAACCTGAGTCTCTCTCTTCAGCAACGCGCCGTCTTTGAGAATCCGCAAGGTTTTGTAGGGCCCGATTACGATCTCGTCACCGTCTTTGACTCCGGAGAGGACTTCGATGTCCGTTGCGCCGGTGATGCCCGTGGTGACCTTGACGAACCTGGCCCGCTGCCTCCCGTGCGGATCCTTCTCCATGACAAATACACCCTGGATTGGAGCGACTTTCGGGCCGTTCGTGGTCAAGGAAGCTGCCTCCACATTACCCTTGCTTCCGGGCGGAGGGGGCGTGTACATGGTCAGGGCCTGAATGGGCAGCGCCAGCACGTTTGCTTTCTTGGCGGTTGTGATCTTCGCGGTGGTGGAGAGGCCAGGACGCAGCTCATCGTTGGGACTGTCGAGTGTGACTACGACCTTGAAATCCTTGGCTTCTTCCGTTCCCGTTGTCGATTGCGAGGTAGCGACGCCAGTGGAGCGCAACAACGCCTGGTCGCCGACCAGGGTTACGTGTCCCTTGAAGACCTTGTTGGGAATGGCGTCGACGCTTACATCGGCAGGCTGACCGATCTGAACATTGACGATGTCGGTCTCGTCCACCTTGACTTCGGCGGTGATCACGCTCATATCCGCAATGGTCATGAAGGTGGAACCCTCAGTGTTCTGGATGCCTTCGACCACCGTCTCGCCTTCGCGGACCGGCTCGTTGGTGACGATTCCGTCGAAGGGCGCAGTGGCCTCGGTGAGGGCGAGCACGTTCTTGTCGCTGCGCAGGTTGGCTTCCTGGGTCCGCAGATGTCCGCGGGCAGATGCGGTGTTGGCCCTGGCCTGGTTGACGCTCGCCACAGCCTGAGCCACTGAAGCCACGTCGGTGTCATAGGCTGCCTTCTTGGCGTCGTAATCCTGTTTGGCCAGGATACCGGCCTTGTAGAGGCCCTGAGCCCGATCCCAATCGAGTTTCTTTTGTTCGAGGTCGGCCTGCGCGTGCTCTACGTTGGCTTCCTGGGTCTTCTCTGCTGCGATATACCCCGCGATATCGGTGTTGGCCGCCGCAATGGCGGCTTCCTGACCCGAAACCATTGCCTCCTGCTGCACATTCTCGACTGTGGCAACGAGTTGGCCTTTCTTTACGTGATCCCCCTCCTTGACGAACAGGTGGGTGACCCGGCCCATGGCGGTGGCTCCGAGGTTGGCAAAGGTCTTTGGCTTGATCTGGCCGGTACCGCTGACAACCGTGGCCAAATCCTGCCGGTTGATTTTGGCGGTCAATACCTTGGTGTAACCGGACTGCTGTTTATAGACCATGAAGCCCACGAGCCCGGCAACTACAATGACGGCGAGAACAATCAGAAGTATCTTTTTCATTTACTGGTTGCTCCAGTTTTCCCCAATGTCAGTCTACGCAATTATCGCGCATTGGGTTCCCGATGATTGCGAAATTGCTTCAGAGCGCTTCACCGGATGTGTTCCGGCCCGGCCTTCGACGGTTATCCGGAAACTGAAAGCTCCGGGTTCATGCACAGAAATGCGGTTGAATGATGGAAGCCAGTTCCGCAAGTTAATTGTTTCTTATCCCTGATTCCTAAGACGTTTGAAAGGCCTGCAGGGTCTCAAAGCCGGTTTCGGGAAACAGGTCCAAAGGGCGAGCCGGATGAGAGGCCGAGTGCCGTTCTCGGTTACCTTTCGAGTATCTCCACGTCCAACGGCCGGGTAAGTGTAGCGCGAGGCCTTGCTCCGCCCGGTCTGGACTCGTAAAATAAGGCATCGTAGGAGTACTCCACGGCAATGATGCTTAATGGTCGCACCGTTCTATACGTCGCGCTAATTTGCGGCCTGGCTTTTGTTCCCTCCACGGGCCTTTTGGCCCAACAGTCTGACCAATCCGGTCAATCCGCTCAGGCCCCGGCGACCGCGGACTCGGATCAGGAAGTCGACCCGCTGAAGCGCCCGCGCAGCGACAAAGAGAGATTTGAGGCTCAAAAGGCTGTTCGCCAGGAGTTGAAAGGCGCCTATAAGACCTGGCTGGACCAGGACGTTGCCTACATTATTTCCGATGAAGAGCGGAAAGCCTTCAAGAATCTCAGCAACGATGAAGAGCGCGAAGCCTTTATCGAGCAGTTTTGGCTTCGCCGCAATCCCAATCCCGACTCGCCCGACAACGAGTTCCGCGAAGAGCATTATCGCCGCATCGCTTATGCGAATGAGCATTATGCCGCCGGCAAGCCGGGTTGGAAGACCGACCGTGGGCATATTTACATCGCTTTTGGTCCCCCCGACTCCATCGAGAGCCACCCATCAGGCGGAAGCTACCAGAGGCCGATGGACGAGGGCGGCGGCGAAACGTCCACCTTCCCGTTCGAGACCTGGCACTATCGGTATCTCGAAGGAATTGGCGAAAACGTCGATCTCGAATTTGTTGATACGTGCATGTGCGGCGACTACCACTTCACCATCGACCGCGGCGAAAAGGATGCTTTGCAGCATGTACCCGGCATGGGCCTGACGCAGTGGGAACAAATGGGACAGGCAAAGAAGGCGGATCGATTCAAGGGCGGATTTGAGAATCTAGGCACCGGTCCGCTGTCCTCTGGAGAGCAGGGGAAGGAATTTGACCGCATCGAGCTGGCTGCGAAGGTTTTCGCGCCGCCTCCGGTCAAGTTCAAGGATCTGGATAATTTCATCTCGGAGCACAAGCTGATCAACGGACCCATTTTTCCGTTTGATGTCCGGACGGACTTCGTCAAGGTGACGGACAACACCGTGCTGGTACCGATTACGTTGCAGATCAGGAATCGTGATGTCACCTTTGTGACCAAAGATGGCGTGTCAACAGGCGTCGTTAACATTCTGGGCAAGGTCACCACCATCACGCATAAGACGGTGCAGACCTTCGAAGACACGGTTCAAGTTGAGGAGCCCGCCGAGTTGCTTCAAAAGGCGTTGGATGGACAAAAGGTCTATTGGAAGGCTCTGCCCCTGGTTCCGGGACTGTACCGTCTCGATATTGCAATCAAGGATGTGAATAACCCGGACCATATCGGCATTTACGGTCGCGCGATCGAAGTGCCCGAGTTTCACGATGAGAAGCTCGCGACATCCAGCCTGATCCTGGCCGACAAGATGAATCCGGTGGATTCCCACTCGATCGGCAGCGGGAGCTTCGTGATCGGCAACACGTTTATCCGGCCGCGGGTCAGCGCCAATCCCGCCACACCGGTCAGTTTCTCTCGCGACCAGGAACTCAACTTCTGGATGCAGGTGTACAACCTGGGCATCGACGAGGCGACCAAGAGCAACGAAGCCCAGGTAAGCTACCAGATTATTGATGCGACAAACGGCAACGTGATCTTCGAGAAACAGCTCGATTCAAAGGAGTTAGGGGTACACAGTGACCAGATGACGGTGCAAAAGAGCCTCCCGGTCGCCGGACTCCAGCCAGGCAAGTACAAGGTGCTGATCAAAGTAAACGACGAAATCTCAAAACAAGTGATTGCGCAGTCGGCCCCTTTTGTCGTGCAATAGAATGTACAAAGCGCAGAGTGGCATTCCGGCCGCAGATCGGCAAGCCAGCGCGAAATGGTTCAGGAAGGGATTTGCCAGCGACGCCACCAGGTCACCAATTCGAGTGATGATGCGCAGGTCCCATCTCGCCTTAGTCATCGCGCTGATTACCCTGGGGGGGTGTTCGCTCTACGGAGCGTCCCCCGGATCGGTATCGGGAGTAGTGCGCGATTCGGCGGGTGTGCCGCAGATCGGAGCGGTCGTTCAGCTACTGCGCCCCGACCTGAGTGTCCTCAACATCGTATACACCGACAGCGAAGGGCGATTCTCCATTCCGCAAATCGTGCCCGGGCGCTATGCAGTGAAGGCAATGAGCATGTCGTTCCTGCCCTCGCTACGGGAAAATGTGCGGGTCCGCAGCAGCACGGTCGTCAATCTTACCCTGAACACTCTCTATGAGGTGATGCAATGGCTGCCGGCTGAGCCGCGCGCCTCCAATGCCCCAAAGGACGATTGGGCATGGACGCTGCGCTCTGCTGCCAATCGGCCGCTGCTCCGCTGGCTTGAAGATGGGCCGCTGGTCTTAGTCTCTGACGGCTCGGGCGGACGGCCGAAGCTGAAAGCGCGCCTGATGGCCACGGGAGAAGAAGGAACGTTTGGCGAGAGCGGAGAGCGCATTACTGCATCGGTTGAAAACACTCCCTCCAACAGCCGCGAGTTGCTTGCACGGGTCGATTTTGCTCCAGACACCGACGGACGCATGGAATCGATGCTTGGTTTCCGTCAGGATCTGGGCTATGCCGGTTCCGTGCAGTCCGTAGCTGCCGTCTCCCTGCATCCCGAAATAGAAGAAGGTCCCGGCGTCGCGGGTCTCGAAGAGGCTGCGGTTCGCTCTTGGGAAACGATGAATCTGGGCGACGAATTCGAAGCGGAAGCCGGCTCCGAGCAGGTGGTGGCGCGCTTCGAACAAGATTCCCCCAATACGGTTGTAGCGTCTCTGCCCTTTGCTTCCGCCGGTTGGCGGAGCGGAGACTCCACGGTTCGGTACCAGATGACCACGGATCTTCCCCCAACATCGAGTGCGGATGAGTCCGAAGCGGCGTTCTATTTACCTGCGCTTTCAATGCGCAGCGGCAAGCTTTCTGTCGCGGGCGGGCTGCACCAGGAGATCAGTTGGGAGAGGTGGACAGAGTCATCAGGTACGGCTGTCGTCGTCTATTCCGACCATATGCGGAATCCGGTCCTCGAGGCGGCAGAGCACTTTGCCATGGGCCACGCGCCCACGATGAATGACAATATGCTCTTCGATAGTATGAGCGGTCTTATGCGCACCTCCGGTCCTAATTTTGGATCGGTAGGCATGATGGCCACGGCGGAGCACCGTCTTCCCGGCGGGAGCCGTCTCCGCGTCAGCTATGCAAATGGAGAGACCCTGGTGATGTCGGCGCTCACTCATCCTGTGCCACTGGCACAGGTATTGAGCCAGGCCCACCCTCGGCGCGTGCAAAGCTACACGATTGCCTTATCGGGCACGCTTGAGGGAACGGGCACGCGGTGGCGTGCAAGTTATCGCTGGCAGCCCGAGCGACTCGATGACGCAGTCTGCGCCTTTTGCAACGAACGGTGTTGAACCCTACCTGAATCTGCATCTCCGGCAGCGGATCTGCGCGAGACGCGATGGCTCGGGAGGCATCGAAGCCATGCTCGATGTTAGAAATCTGCTCGCGGAGGGCTATCGTCCTTACGTATTGAGCGACGGCTCTTTGCTCATCTTCTCGCAAGAGCAGCGCGGTATCCGCGGCGGAGTGGCCTTCACCTTCTAAGCCTTCTCAGTTCTGTATCGCGCGCCTTTGGAATCCCGTTCCGCATGTGCTATATTTTTCAAGGACAGTGAGGACTTTTCCTGTTCCTATACCCCGCAGTTGGATCTCATGCAGGGTTCCTCAGGATTACCTGGACGCGTAGCTCAACTGGCAGAGCATTCGGCTCTTAACCGACAGGTTGTAGGTTCGATTCCTACCGCGTCCACCATAGAATCAATAACTTAGAGAACGCGCCAATTTTACGAACCCCACACAACCCCACATTCGGTTAAACCGCGATTGCTTCGGGCATTTCTCTCGCTATCACCATCTGCACAACCTTCGAGTTCGCCTGCTGCTTGGCTTTCAAACTCGCGTTGCCGTACACGTTCATGGTGGTAGCGACGTTGCTGTGCCGCATGAGTTTCTGCTGCACGCCAACCGGGGCACCTGTCTCGTCCAGTAGAGAACGATAGGTGTGTCTGAAGACGTGCCACCCGAGCCCCGCACCCGAAACGCCGATTTTTTCAAAAGCGGGCTTGAGAATCTGCTGCTGAATGACGCCTGCGTAGTAGCAGCCGCCCGTAAAGGGGGAAGGGAATACAAGCCCCGTCGATTGGTCCCCTTTCCAACCGAGCAAGATTTCCGCGAACGTAGGATCGAGAGGGATGTCATCGTTCGATGCCTCGGTCTTTACTTTGCCGATGCGTCCATTGACGACGCCCTGTTGAACCAACATTGCTCCGGCCTTGAAGTCGATGTGCTCCCAACGAAGTGCCAAGACTTCTGATACCCGCATTCCGGTACACATCGCGACAATGACCATCGTCCGGTAAGGTTCGTGCAACTTGGAAACCAAAGCCTGAGACTGCCCAGGAGTGAGTATTTGCGGCTTCTTTAGCCGCTTGCTCGAACCCCTAAGCTTGACAAGCTCCACCGGGTTGCGTTGAACGTCCATCAGACCCCAAAGCATCGCACGTTCGAAGAGCAGATGCATGAGAGCTCTGACATATGCCCGTGTCTTAGGCGACAAGGGCAAGGATTTCACCCAATCGAGGATTTCAAGTGCCTTGATGTTTACGAGCGGTACGTGTTCCCACCTAGGCCGAATGTGCTCCTTTAGGTAGCTGCGGTACCCGGCTGCGGTGCTCCAGGAAAAGCCGTCCATGATGCTGGCCGCCCCTGTTGGCTGCTTGACGATTTCCTCCAGGCGCTCCTCCTTTGAGAATCGGTCAATGACCAATCCAAAGGTTGGGTTGTTGTGCGCTCTGAAAGCTTCAGGGTTGTTGATTCGGAGCAGGTCCTCTTGCAGCCGGAGGCGAACCTTTGACTCCGTGGGATATTCAAGTGCACTGAGCGTTTTTTGGCGCATGGGGCTCCCGGGCTCGGCGTGGTCCCGATACCGGTATTCCCAAACTACAGCTCCAGATTTACGCCGCACTTTTCGTAGACTTCCTTGTTGATACCGATCACGTGAATTTCAAGGTGGTCTCCCTATCGCTTCACGCAGAACGGCTGGCTGCAACGATTCTCAAGTGAGCGTACCCATTCGTCAAGCGTGGACAAATGGAAGCGCCAATACTTCCCGAACCGTATGCAAGGGACTTGGCCCGAACGCGCCAGCTTCTGAAGGGTCTTTGGATGAATTCGCAGATGCGTCGCTGCCTCTTCTGCCGTTAAAAGCGGTTCGAATTTTTCATCCGCAGCCGTAGCCATTTCGCAATTCCTTTCATTCGAAGCCATACATCCCCAGTGGTGTCCTGAACCTTGAACGCGCGCCCCATTTGAGCTCTGAATTCCCGAATGTTCCCCGCCGAAAAAATGGGCAGCGGTACCGCACGTTCGCCTGCAATATCGTGAAACCTCGTCCCTTCGCGTAAAGAGGAGCTAAGTCATTGCACGTCCCCTCATTTGCACCCGTTTGCCCCAATGCGCCCCCGCTAAAAAGCACCGCACGTTCACCTGTGGTCCGTGAAATCCTGCACCGTCGCGAGATGTGGGGCTAAGTCATTGCACGTTACCTCACTTGCGCCGACTCGTTCCAATGCGCCCCCAGCGAAAAAGCACTGCACGTTCACCTGCGGTACCGTGAAACTCTGCCCGGTTGCGAAATGTGGGGCTAAGTCATTGCACGTCCCCCCATTTGCGCCCGTTCGCCCCAATGCGCCCCCAGCGAAAGAGCACTGCACGTTCACCTGCGGTACAGTGAAACCTTCACAGTTGCGAGATGAGGGACTGAGTCTTTGCACGTTCCCCCATTTGCGCCCCTTCGCGCTCGATGCGCCCCTGCGAGAAAGTGGAGCGGAAGTGTTGCACGTTGCATCGTTCACTCTCGCGTGGTGAACGACTCCAGCTCACCCTCGCTGCGAACCTCTTCATTTGCGAATTCCCTGAAGACGAAATAGAACCGATCGATCGGTGACCTGGATACGCCCCAGATGTATTCCGACTGTTTCTTATCGTTGAGTTTTTACCGACCGTGACGTGGTCACTCGGCGCATTCCCGGAGGTGCGCTCAGGAGCATTTCTTTCGAGAGATATTTCGACAAGTACGGTGCTACTCGGTGTGCATCGATTTGTCGAATGTCGACGTGCTGACCGCCGCCCAACGCCTGCCACGTTTCCTTCGCCCAGGCTTGATCGATCCAATGGTCGATTACGATGTGGAGGTGTGCCAGCCCGGTCGTTTTTTGGAACTCCAATACGGCAACATATTTCGGCGCTGCTCCGTATCGGCGAAGCAAGTACACACGAAGCTTGCTCCAGCACTTCCGTATGTGCGCGATTGACCTGACTTGAATCTTTTCGCATGTAAGGCAATGGCACGCCGTCTTCGAAGACCTGTGCGCCTCGAAATGTTCCAAATAGGTTTCCAACTCGGGTCCGGTTGCAATCTTGCGCGCGTCCAGTGTCAACGTGAGCATCCGAGGCATCTTGAAGCGGGCCACTGCCCGGATGATTTGCGCGCGATAGCGATGCGCTTTCCGTGGCCCACACAGAGAACAGGACCAGCACTTGCACCGGAGGCGAACGAACTTCCTGGAATTCTTCACAGCGTTCGCTCTCGGGATGCGGATTTCTTGCGTGCGCCTGTTTCCATACAGCGTCCAGGCACCGCAGAGCCGTTTTCGTCCATTTGGGAGAAAACCAAATACCGCTATAGCGGTTCCGCTCCCGAGCTTGGTTTTGTGTTTGCTCCTTGATTCATGCGGCATTGAGCGACTTTCCTTTCTCGGTTGTTACGATTGCTCTTGTAGTACGGTGAACTAAGTAAAGAACGCGCGCGATGCGGGCGATGTGGTGGGGGCCAGCCCCCACACCCCTGCGCGTTTTTAGGCTGATAGGCAGCCACTGCGCATCTTGCCGGTACTCTGGTTCCATGAATCCTCCAGCGATGCTGTAAACACGCCCTAATGCGCAGCGCACAGCGTTGTGGGTGGGAGGCAGGCAGCTTTCGGCTGCCGTTTGCTGTGAGTGTAGGCACGCATCAGCCACCGGAACGGGCGCGACCCCGTCTGCCCGGATTTCTTCGACGCACCGCATCACGCCTCCCAAACTTTTCATTTGCGACCAACCGCATCGGAATCCTTGCAGCATTCAGAGGTAAGCGCTGAATATGCCACGCCAAGCGATTCGATAAGACCGACAAGCACTTGAGGCACACTGGCGTCGCAGATTGCCTGGATACACTTCTTGCAGAAGTGGACTGAATGCGAACACTTCTGCGACCTCGGGCGTAGCCTTTTGGTTGAAATCAGAGAGTTGATTGCGAAGTCAGACGTTCCGCCGCAGATTTTGCAAACCGACATCACATCCCCCATACAAGTGAAAGTGCAGCACTCTTTTGCTACTAATCTCATTAAACGCATACGCATGCGAGATAATTGAATCTATTCTGAGAATGGGCGTCGCAGAATTGTCTGAGTTCTGAGAAATTCTTTTGCTCAATCAAGAGGCGTGTTCTGTGAAAGCTGAATTGCGGGATAAGGTAATTCTGGAGTTTGAACAATGCATGATGCGCGTCGGCGCAGAGAACTATGACCAGGGAATGCAGCAGTTTTCCAAACTGCTGGCTTTCTTGCAAAAACGCGTCGACCCTATGCAATCAAGAGAACAACTCAGCACATTGCTCGACGAGTTGCCGGAACCATCCTTGATCGAAAGGATGTTCATATTCGGGGGCTTCAAGTATCTACCGCAGATAATTCGCCATGGACTTAAGGAGCTATCAAAGCGCGCCGACGAGGACCTTCCTGCAATACCCACCGGACGTCCAAGTCTTGACTTGCAATCAAAAGCGAAGATCATTGCGCACGTCGGCCAACGACACACGACAGGCTACACGCTTGAACAAGCCAAGAAGAGTGCAGCGAAAAAGTTTGGCGTAAGCGAAGCGACGGTTCAGCGTGCCTGGGATGATCGAGGGAACATCGGCGAAATTGATTTCAGGTCTGTGCTGAGGTATCTCTCAGATGGTCCTGGGCCGCCGAACGAATAACCCAACATGGCTGCACCCAAAGGAGCATCCGGCCGAGGTGATTGAATGCCCACTGCGGTGAATCATTGCGCAGCGAATGTGACGGCGCTGCTATTCCCCTTCGAAAAGAACACGCTTCATCGCATCGGCATGATCTTTGATCTTCACCTTTGCCATTGTGCTGAGTTCGTTCCGGTTGAAACCATACGGGCGCAGCGTTTCATAAGCGCTATTCAGGTCGTCTGCCATCTTCTTTTGCGCTTCCAACAGCCTGACATGCAACCCGCAGTCTTCAATCTCATCCACGCTAAAGATCACCGGAAGAGAGAGGATGTCGCGCGGGAGGGCGTCTTCCGGAATGTCAATTACACGGCGAGCAATAGGTCTCGCCTTTATGTCCGGATGAGAAGTGGACATGCCCTGCAAACGGAACTTGCCTTCCGAAATGCGAATGCGGAATTTAGCTTCGTCATACGTTCCACTGATTCGCTTCATTTTGAAGAGCACGCCGATGGGAATGCTGAAGCTGCCGCGCTCCTGCGCTTCGATGGGAACCTCGACGCTCCTGCCCGTCACCACCACAATGAGTGTGGAACGCTCCGCCGTCATGTCCACCACATCGGCGGAATCGGCCTTGCGGCCTTGCAACATCTGCCTGAGTACCGCTGTGAAGTCCTTTTTGCTGATTTCGAAATCCACGCCTGCCCCCTCCTTTTCGCTGAAAGCGGCGCGCACAAAAAGGCCCTGATCACGCCGTCGTTACAGAATTCGCAAAGGCCTCTTCCGACTCACCATGCCAAGTGTCCCTCTTGACCGCGAGGTAATTTGCATCGAGTTCCTGCTGAAGCAGGCATAGCGCTGTCAATCGCCGCGCCATTGCCTGTACCTCTTCCACTTCAGCCAAGGTGAGGGGACGGTTCAGGAAGCCGTATTCGCGGTAACTTAACCACTTCTTCATTACCTGATAGCCGCCTATGTACAGTTCCCAGGCTTTCTCCGGCACATTGGCCCATGCGCAAAGTTCGTTCAGGTATATATCCACGACAGCGGAGCCGAGACAGGCAATCACCGCAGCTTCTTGAAGGCCTAGAGCGGCAATTCCCTGCATCAGTTCCGCGTGTTCTTTCTTGGACCTTTCGCGGTGCACTAGCCTGCCCCGTCCCGGCATGGTCACGCCGCCTTTTCCTGCATGACCCCAGCCCGCTGTCACTTTGAAGTCTTCTCCAGGTTCCAGCGACTTGCCGTCGATGCGAGTGAGAGCGGCAACACCCCGCAATTCCGGGCGCAGCGTTCCCGCCGTCACGCCCAAGACGGCTCGCTCCGTATCGAGCAGCGCTGCCACCCGCTCTCCCAGAGCTGCGGAAGATCTGAATTGCTGGAGAGAGGATGGGAGCGGGATGCGCGGCCAGTCCCCCTGGATGCCGTCGGCGTTATCTTCGAGATATGCGGGGCTGTCGCCGATGGCGAGAATATGCAGCCAAAGTAATGTAGAGCCTTCTCTTGTGCCTTCCGTACCAATTGAGCGCAGGAACCTTGTTGCCAACTCTGAAAGGTTCCCGGTTACAGGCTGGTCTCGGAACAGCCCTGTATGGCTGCCGCGCGAGGACCTACCTTTCTGGGTCTTCAGTGGAGGCGCGTGTCTTAGAGAGAACGGAACCGCAACACCATCCGGAATGAAATAGTGATCATCAGAAAGCTGCCTGCTATAGCTGATTGGAAACCCTTCAGGAGAGGCTGAGGACCGCATCCGAGTCAACAGGAATGCGTTCCCCTCGAAGAGTTGCGCCCATAAAGGCGGGCGCGATCTGTTCCAAATCGAGACAGGCGAATAGTAACACCAGCGGGTATCAAACGGACGCACGGCATAGCGGACAATGTGGTTTGAATGGAACCCATCATCTACAGCGCGTGCCCGCGCCTTTTTGGGATCGAATCCTGCCCAGCTACCAGTGAGAGTAGAGGATACCAGGCGATAGGCGTCCCAATCCAGGCCCTTGTCATGGTACAGGCGCATCCGCGATTCAAGCGCCGAACGATCCATATCAATCAATGCCCCGCCACGCTTCTCCATGAGGCCGTTGCTCGGAGGCTCCGCACAGAGGTCAACAATCTTCGGCCATTCGTTGTAATCGGAATTCAACTCTTGCGGGAGAAATGAATAGCGGTTCTCTGGAGTGGGCGTTGCAGCAATGTACCGGGAGTCAAACTCCTCATCCTGTAAGCTCTCCAACAACTCTTCGCGCTTCCGTGTTCCCCAGAACTCGCGGAAGGCAACGGAGGATGCGCCCTTCTCGGGTGTTTTCCGCACCATTAGGCCAATCGCAGTTCCTACACGAATGCCCTCTGGATTGCTATCAGTAGAAAAGATACTCGGATCGGGTTTGCCCTCTGGCGTCAGCTTTCCCGTTTCGCGGCTGTCCCCATTCAGACAATCGATCCAAAGGGCATCGAAGCCGTGCAGGAGCCTGTCACGCATGACCACATACGACGGCTCTGTGAGATAAGAAAAGTTGGAGATATAACAGACCACCCCACGGTGACCTTTCTCTGCAATGCGCCGCTCAGCCAAGCGAAAGAAGCGGACATATAGATCATCGAGATTGAATTTCTTGATGCCCCACGTTTTGATGAGCCCTTCTTTGTATGGTTCTACCAATCCTTCCTCTTCAGTAGGACTCACTCCGGCGAATGCATTGTAGGGAGGATTACCAAGCACCACGAGAATCGGCGTCTCACGTTTCACCGTCTCTGCGCGGTCACGCTCTTCTTGAAACTCCTCGAACGGCAACCGGGCTTTCAATTTGTCTGGTGGCTCCCAGCCTGTAAGTGCATTTGTAAGGAACACCCCAGCGCGTTCGCGAGACCCTTGCGAATCGGTCCCCAGAGGGGCATGGGCACGTTGCAGGAACGTGCCAATCTGCAAGTGCGATATCACAAATGGCGCGGGCAAAATCTCGAATCCGAAGACACGCTCCCGCGCTGCGTGCTTGAGGTGGTGAGGGGTGAGAGCATCTTCGCCGCGCTCCTCTACCAGGGTCTTGTGAATGCGCTCCAGCACCTCCACGATGTACGTACCCGTGCCGCACGCTGGGTCCAGAACGTACACGTTTGAGTCCGCCAGCCCGGACGCGATTCCAAGCTCGGACCGCAATACGCGATCAACCCGTTCGACCATGTATCGGACGATTTCGCGCGGCGTGTACCAGACCCCGAGTTGCTTCCGCAATTCAGGATCGAACGCTTCAAGGAACGGCTCATAAAAGTATTGAACGGCGGTGTTCTCTTCGAAACGTTGAAAGAAGGCAGCCGAGTTCACACGATTCAGCACCTCACCGGTAAGGTTGAGCAGTTCCTCAAGCCCTAGAGAGCGCACATGGGCCGGAATAACGAGCCGCTCATAGAGGGCGCGAATCATAGGGACCTGAAGCGACCAGACCGCAAGCCGCCACTCGAATTGGTCTCCTTTGCGGCGGTCAGGGTCAAGCGACCAGAGCACCCATGCGGAGAACAGGCCGTAAAAGAGTGTTTGCACCAGTGTGCTGCGGAAGAAATGCTCGCCCTTCTCGTCCTCAAACTTCAGTCCAAGCGCCTCTTCCAATGCGCTACGCACGTCGCCGAGCTCCTTTAGGGATGAGCGCGGTTCAATCTTTGCCAGCGCCTCGCGGGCATAGGAGGCAAGAAAGCTGGCGAGCACATCGGGAGCTTGGATCGGAACGGCGCTGATCAACGCGCGCTTAAGAAATTCTTCGAGAGACCGGGAGAAAACACCGGATGCCTTGTGCGGATGAGCGGCAACCGCCCAAAACGCTGCCTCAGATTTGGCGAGCGTGAGGGTTTCCAGCGCGCGCGGCTTGCCGTCCTTCCCGACAATGATGATTCGAAATTCGCGGTAATTGGTCAGTAGCACCTGACCATATGCTCGGAGATACTTAGCTATCTGGTCAGATTGGATGGTATCGTCCAACTCTTCGCCCAGGCCCTTCACCTCGACCGCGCCTCGGTTTGGTGGCTGAACAGTGAAATCATCCGGCTTCGCATTCCTTCTGAGCTGGTCCTGTGTGAATAATCCGCCGTCCGGCAGGCCCGCTCCTCGATTCTTGAGCTGCAAAACTGGCGCAACGCGCGGCTTCAGTCCCTTGCCGATTTCGGCAAGCAGAGCTTCGATGGCCGGATAATAGGAGGTCTCGTCTGTAGCGTGACCGGACGCGCGAATTTCCGCGAGCTTTTCGAGATAGGTCTCTATCGGATGCACATAACCTTTTTACGCCAGCACAAGGGCGAACACAATGCGCGGTCCGGCAATGGTACACCACTCGTCATCCTCTTAGATCGTAAGTAATTGAGCAATGTGCCCTGTAGCCATTCCGTGACGCGATGACACTTGGTGATATGAACACAGGAAAGAATCAGGTGGCTGTTGCTCGGAAACTCTTCGTCACAGATCCCTGCGGGGAACATGTCCTAAAGCAGCGCACGCGTTAATCAGGACGATGCTGGTCTATACTCCGCGCATGCATCCAATCACAATTGCAGCCATTCTGAGTTCAGCAAAAGTAGCGAAGGCGATACGTGACTTCGCCGGGGATGAAACAAAGAATCTTGCTAAGGATTCTGTTGGGACGGGGCTCAAGGTTCTCATTCACCGATTACAGCCGGGCGCTCGAGAAAAAGCGCCAAAGAAGCAGTCGCGCACTTTGCAGATGCTTGGTACCGCGAGCTGGAAGACACGACGCCGCTAACCAGCGCTCTTCCGGGCTATCATGATCAGTTGGTGGCCCTTCTTGAGGCAGCTGCTCCTGAGATTGCGGAGTGGCTTGATCCTGAAACCAAAGTCTGTTCAGCTCGGTCTGATGCTAATAAGTCGATTCGAAGATTGGCGACAAAGCTGTTAAAGGAGAGATGGCCGGGTGATCCTGCTGTGGTTGAATTGCTAAGTTGGCGAAAAGCAAAGGCTTCATCACTAATGAAGCAGAGACGAGCCGACAAGGCCTCGCCTGACCTTAAAGGAGAACACGGCTAGAGCTTCCGTTTTCGGCGGAGGACGCCGCAAGCTAACCCCGTTCAGATTGGATCAATCAAAGGGTATGTGCACAGAGCAGCCGGATCTCCGTGACCGGGTACCCGACCGCCATCGAAAACTGGGGCAATTTCTCTAGCTTCTTAACCGGCACCGGCGCGTCGGAGGCATTCGTCGAACTGTTCAGCTGCTAGCACAAGCGCGTTGTCAGTCCTAAAGGAGTTTTTCTCCACGGCTTTAAGGAAACGCAAGTAAACACGTTGGCGCACGAAAGTCCTTAGCATCTTCTCCGAACGAGCGATCAACAGCCCGATCCTGCCCAGAGCCGAAGCATTGACAAGATTTCCCAAGCAATGCTTACGAGAGCCACTTTCTTCAATTTCTATGCAGAGTAGACACCGAGCATTCTGGTTGAAAAAGAGGATAGCCTCGAAGGATGCTCTCTCCTCCACATCTTCGACATTCTGGTTGTGGCATTCGATGAGGGACTGAATGAAATCCTCGGTTTGGATGAGCATTTCCGTATATCTCTGTCCAAACCTTGCTTCTATTGCAAACGGGCCGACCGCAATGTCGATTACTGGAGCATAGATATTTCGCCCCCCGCCAATGAACGGATGCCATTGCACATTCACTTCGGGATACAACCTATCTAGGCTAGCTTTCGTCAGGTTTTGGTATTCGCGCTCTCGAAGATAGCCGAGCGGACGTTGCATTATGTATCCCGTCCCCATAGCTCCCCTTTGCTTCTGAGTCAGTTACGAATAATTCTACCGTTCGGGGTGCTCCATTCTTCGGGAACCACAATCTACTGCTTCTCAATCGGTGGGAGTCCAAGGTCGTTCCGGAATTCCCTGAAAAGTGCTTGGGCTCGTTCCCGATTCTTCTGGTCAGTAGCGTCTTGTGCCTTTGCTGAATCCAGTTCCGCCTTATCTGCGACATTCTGCAGACTACACTTCTCGGTGAGAGCGTGCCCTCGTGGAGACATCATCTCCTTCATGGTGAGTCGGCCCATCTGCATGCAGGGGGAGTTTTCAAGCTGATTTGCATTGCCGCTTAAGTTTTGCAGATTCAGTCGCTCGTGTTGGCGAGCGGAGTCAGAAAGTTGTACTGCCGTCGCCAACTTTCCGAATACTTCCGCATCTCGCTCTGTACGAATCTGAAGTCGTGCGCGGCGGAGATACGCATGAATGTCTGCATTTGAGGCGGTCGCGTCTGCCGCTGCGAGCAAGGTGCGTCTCAGACCGTTGGAAAGATGCCTCTCGTATAGGCGAAACGCTCCATAGGCGATGCCCGAGAGCGTCAGGGCCAGTACAACCATTGCGAACAGCGACTTCACTTTCATAGGCGATCTCGCTCATTCGAGTGGAACCATCCATAAGAGCGCGCTCTAGCCACTTGGGTCAACTTATAATTGCTGCGTTTTCTGGATTGCGAGGTCTGAATCAACCCCACATCAACCCCCACAACAAAAATTCCCCATCGTTCCTCGTCGTTTCTTTTCAATACTTTAGGCTGCCAGCCGTTCCGCGTAAGTCGCTGATATTACGTCGTTTATTGCTCTCTTAACCGACAGGTTGTAGGTTCGATTCCTACCGCGTCCACCATCGAATCAACAACTTAGTTGGACGCGCGCTCTGCTTGCGCTCCTTTTACGCTGGAATGCAAGCTCAGCTACCCTCAAGCCCGCTGTGCTCATCTCATCCGTGACCACATAGACGTTCATGGTCGTGCGGATGTCTGTGTGCCGCATCATATTCTGTTGCACGGCAATCGGCGTTTTCACAGCTCCAGCCAAGAGCGGTATGTGTGCCGGAAAGCGTGTGAACGGATGTGTCCGATTCCGGCAGCTTTCGATGCGCGCTCTAGCTCTTGCCGTATGCCCGTGCATGAGTAGGGAAGTCGGCCGGGTTTGAACGGACTTGCAAAAATCCAGTCGTCAGCTCCCGAGAATTGGGAAACGCATTTTCCAGGACTTCAAGCGCTCCAGCAATTCACCCGCAAGGTTGAATGTCTTCGCTGACCCTTGCGTCTTCACGTCGCCCACAATCTGATTCACAATGCCGCGCCGGACACTCAGCCGCGAGCCTAACCAATCCACGTCAGCCCACAGGAGTGCAAGGCCCTCACTGATGCGAAGGCCCAAGCACACAGAGTTGGCACGCTGCCTCCGCTGCCGCGCATGCTTCAATGCACAACGGCGCCGCTCCAGCGGTTTTCCATTCTTATCGAACAAAGAAATAGTCTTGCCATTCGTACTTGTGACCCACACATTGTCGTTTGCGTCGATGGCTGTGCCGAAGCCAGGACCTTCCAATCCACCGCCGGAAAAACCTGTGGGCGAAGGAGAGAGTGGTTGACCGTTTGGTGCGAACTTCACAAGGTTGCCATCCCACAGCGCATCTCGGGACTGACCGCCCACGATGAAGTTGGCACCGCTCCACTCATTCCCCTCGCTGTCGAACATGATCTTGCCAGGGCCGCTTAGACCTCCGCCAGTGAACTTCAGCGGCATAACCCAGGCAGAGGGGGCCGAACTGAGATAGGCCAAGAACGGGGTTGGACGCAAAGTTCTTCCCCCGGGCACGGGATAAAGCGCATCGAGCAACGCGAACAGTCTCTCCGGCCTGTAGGCAGCATTGCGCGCAACCGCCTGAGCCGCGCCTAGTGTATCGATAGGAACTTTTCCGTCGGGAGGCGTAGTGGCGGCAAAGAGACTGCTGCATGCATCGGCTTTCACCCGGTTGACGCAGCCCGCCAACAACGCATGCTGAACTAAACAATTGACGGCGAAGCTCTCCTCCCTATACGACCATCTTCATTACCGCGCGTATCAGCTCTGGAGCCGGGGTGCCAAAGACAATAAGCGGAATGAGTGGAATGGCGGATTGGCCAGCGATTTGTAGAGCAAGTCTCCTAGAAATGGGAGCGATCCTCATGCCCTCGATGAAGGCGAAGCTGTTTCCCAAGTCGGCAAGAGATTGGATGTCGCCCGTTCCCAGCAAGGGCTCTGAGGGTGGCTGGATGCAGTGCACCCATTTTTGGTCGAACGATTGAGTGTAAGTGTTAGCAAACCTGCCGTACGCGAGCAGGCCCGCACTCCGCACCTTCTTCAACTTGGGTGCCAGCAGAGTGAGGGGCAACAAACCCACGATCAGCGACATAACAACATATCCCAGCATCACGGATTCGAAAGAGCTCAACGGCGCTTTTTCGAACAGCATACCGTTGGCAATGCGGCCGGCAAATGCACAACCCAAGGCGCATAACAGGATTCCGAAATGTTTTTGGGCCATTGCGAGAAAGTTGAGTCCCGCGGCATGATCCGGATGGGTAGGCATGAGCGTCAAATCCAGCCGGCTAATCCGCCACAGGAGTGCCCCCCAGATCATGTAGCGAAAACACCAACGATAGATGATGAAGCGGAGCAACGGGGCGCTAAATATCGCAAACCACCATCCCGCTGGGGTCAGCCCCTTCGCCGTGGTATGCCAACTCGAAAGCGCACCGGTTGTCCACTCATGCTGCCATAAGAATACGGGGAAGAAGGCTAAGACAAACAATATGACATCAGGAATCCACGAGTCTCTCAAGTGTTGCACTCCCCGCAAGACGTTCTCGAAACGCGCTAACTCGTGATCCTTCACAAGGCCGGCTTCGACGAATTCTCCAACCGCTTGCCGGACCGCGGGGTCGATCACAACCTCCGCCAGCAGCAAGAGCGGCAAACCAAGCAGAAATCGTCCGTACATCGAAAAGTCGTAAAGGAATGGAACTCTTACCTGGTGGCCGAAAGCGAGTCCATCCTTGAGTGAAAGCAGTAGAAGCGGCGCCCAAGTCAGCACTACCACGGCGTGAATCCTGCCCATTATGTTCGGCAAGCTTTCGCGTACGAGGCGGAAACGAAGCAGCAAGTCGTAGACGGGTCCGCCCACGACGATAGAAAAATTCCTCACCGTTGACTCGGCGCTCTCCAGCGCACTCTGACCGCCCGGAGAACCGGACGGCTCCAATGTCGCACGAGTCTGAGGGAGTACTGGATTCCTTGCCGGAAGACTCATGGACTTTCCTCCGTCTTTGGATGAGTTCGTCAGGTCACTCTTGTTCTTTTCAGGCCACAATCCTTAACAGATTGAAAGGCCTTACTTCTTCTCACGAGATGAACGGTGCCTTCGACGTTGACGGCGTGGGGGACTCGGCTCTTGCACAGCAGTCTCCGAATCAACCGAAACTATGCCCGCTAAACGGGAAGACGCATCCCATCAAACTGCGACACCGGCTTGCGCGGCCACAACTTTTCCGATATCGAGCGTTCCGGCGATGAGAGGGCAAAGGCTCGCCCCAATTTTGAGAGGGCAGACTAGCACGTGAGGAAGCGTGATCATACTGTCAGAAATGACAGCAGCAGGTATCGGAACGTTATAGCGGGCGAATCGTTGGCAGTTTTCGGAGCTGACATGACGGAACCGCCCTGCGTCTCTATCTCCCAAATCCCTCGGGGAAGAGCAGTTTGTCTAGCCCCCGAATAAGGCCGGCGGTCTTCATGACTTCACGAATCGCGAGTAAGGTACCTGAGACATAGGGTGCGGCTCCGGATCCGGCGTCATGGCGGATGGTCAGGCGTTCGTCCGGCAAGCCAAAGAGCGTCTCAAACGCGATCACGTAGCCGGGCAAGCGAATGGAATGTACCGGAATTCCGCTGATCACTGCTCCGCGCGCCTCAGGTAAACCATGTGTCTGACCGACAGGCACTTCTAGACGATTGGCGGCGATCTCCGCCATCTCTTCGGCCAACTCTCGAGTTGTGCCGCTCGGGGCATCGATCTTGCTGGCGCCGGCATAGTCGATGATCTCCCATGTTGGCATATACCGAGCGGCAAACAGTGAAAAGTGCTTCGCGAGTGCAGCGGTCAACGAAAAATTACCGGCCGCAATCACCCCTACGCCCCGGGATCGAGCTACCTGATCGATCTCGGTGTAATCGCGTGCAGTCAGTCCAGAGGAACCGATTACAACTCTCAGTCCTCGCTCAATAGCCCGCATGGCTCGCCCCTTCACTGAGTCTGCCGATGTGTAGTCCACAAGCACATCAAAATCTCGTTCGAGCGCCGTATCGAGGTCGGGGGCGATAGAAACACCCGCTGAAGGTAAACCGAGAAAAAGCCCAATGTCTTGCCCGGCGGCCTTCCGGGCAATTGCACCCGTCAGTTGGAACTCCTGGGAGGAGAGAATTGTCCGCGCCAGCAGACTGCCTGTCCATCCCGTTGCCCCAGCGATACCGACGCGAATCAGCATTTTGCCACTTTCATTCATGTGAGGTCCTCAGCTCTTTGTTGACGTCGCACGACGAAAAAATCAACTCCTGTAAGGAGCTTCGCGAATAGCTGGAGATCGGATTTTTGCGGGACACGAACGCGCATACCGCGTGGACTTTGCTTAGTTGAAGGAACAAACGCAGAGTGTAAACCGTACTTCTCAGCAAGTAGTCTACAAATCGATTCGTCTTCCCTGAATCGTCCTGTTTCGATTCATTGTGACCGGTTTTTCCTCTTCGCTCCGCGGTCAGCCGGCGAAGTGGCTCTCTGACAGTGACGGTGTCGGAGCCAACTAGTTGGCCCGGGAGCTCTATATGAGAATTTGCTCTTCCAAGGTTTCAATCGGAGCGGTTTCGATCAAAGCCCTTATTCTCGCCGCAACTTTACCATCGTTCTCCGCCACACTGCCAACACATGGTCCGGAGGCCTGGACAGAGTCCGGCGCGATATCCGGAGTATACGAAAACGGATTGAGCGTCTACAAAGGCGTGCCATTCGCTGCCCCGCCAACAGGCGATCTGCGATGGCGCGCACCGGCGCGTGTTTCGCCCTGGACCGATGTGCGAAAGGCGAATGCGTTTGCTCCGGCGTGCATGCAAACGGGGGTTTCTATGCCGGGCGAGACTCCTCCTGCGGTCAGTGAGGATTGCCTCTACCTCAACATCTGGACGCCGGCGAAGCAGGCTCGGGAGCACCTGCCGGTGATCGTCTGGATCTATGGTGGGGGTTACATCAACGGGTCGGCGTCGATGCCGTTGTATTGGGGCGACCGACTCGCAGACAAGGGCGTAATCGTGGTCAGCATTGCGTATCGGCTTGGCCCGCTTGGCTTTCTTGCTCTGCCAGAGCTCACTCGCGAATCTCCGCAGCACTCATCAGGGAACTACGGCCTAATGGATCAGATCGCCGCACTTGAATGGGTGAAGAGAAACATTTCCGCATTTGGGGGTGACCCAAAGTGCGTGACCATTGCCGGTCAATCCTCCGGATCAATATCTGTGAGTATCCTGATGTCCTCACCGCTTGCGAAGGGCTTGTTTCAGCGCGCCATCGGAGAGAGCGGGGGTCTGTTTGAGCCGCTCCAGCTTGCGCCAAAATACCTGCTGGCAAATGCTGAGCGAGACGGAGAAAAGTATGAGGCATCGCTGGGAGCAACCACGCTCAAGGAGTTACGCCTGTTGCCTGCGACTCGGCTTGCCGGCAATGCCGGCGGCATCGTCCATCCAGTCATTGAACCCTATGTGCTCCCTCTTTCGCCTTATGAAGCTTTCAACTCGGGGCAGCAAAATGATGTCCCGCTGCTCCTGGGTTCGAATGTCGCGGAGGCGCGTGCGCTGGTGGATGTTACCCATGTGACGGCTGCGACCTATTCGAACGATATTGCGCAAAGCTATGGCCCATTGCCGCCTTCACTTTTGGCAGCCTATCCCCACGCAACCGACGTCGAAGCGCAGCAGGCTCGGCTAGGCCTCGAGCGCGACCTCCGCTTCGGATGGGACATGTGGGCCTGGGCAAGGCTGCAAGACGGAACGGGGAAGAGTCCTGTCTATTACTACTCATTTCGACAGCAGCCGCCTTTCCCGGCGGGCTCAATATACGAAGGTTGGGGTGCGAGCCACTTCGCCGAGCTGTGGTATGTCTTCGACCATTTGGACCAGGAGCCCTGGCACTGGAGTGCCGCGGATCGAAAGGTGGCCGAGGAAATGTCCAGCTATTGGGTAAATTTTGCGAAGTCAGGCGATCCAAATGGGCCTGGCCTTCCCACCTGGCCGTGCTTCACCAATGCGGGAAACAAGGTTCTCTATCTCAACGATCCGGTAACGGTTGGCGGGACGGCGGATATCAATAGCCTGAGCGTTTTCGATGAAGTCTACTCATCAATACGCGGCAAGCCATTTGCACGGCGCTAGTCGCCAACTAACAATGGGGCCGACACGGCTCAGATGCTTCCATTGCCACTTCTATCAATACCGTGTCAGGATCAGTTCAGAAACTAATCGCGACGGTTGTATCCAGCCAGGTGGAAGAGCAGACGATCGATATTGACTGGTCGTTTTTGGATAGCGTGTTCTGTTTTCGGACATAGATCGCGTTGCAGATCGTCACACTCGAGCTGAATTTGTTTATGAATGAGTGACTTGAGTTTTGAGTGGTTTGGCTGAAGAAGTGCTTCGTTCTGGTTGACCGGACCTCACCTACGGAACGGTCCAAAGGAAACCTGTGAATCTGAAATCGCTTATCGGTGCATTGATTACAATAGCCATTGTCTCACCGGTGCTCGCTCAGTCCGGCAATTCGATCAACCCTCCTACCACTCCGCAGACCGCGCCCATGACCGCGACCGAACAGCAGAACCTGGATATGGTGTTGAAATTGTGGCGGGAAGTGATCGAGGCCCACCACACTGAATTGGGCGAAAAATATCTAGCCGAGGACTACATCCAGCACAATCCCAACGTTCCCACCGGCCGCGCTGCGTTCATCAAGTTGTTCAGCGGCGTTCCTCCGACCAACCCGATGCCTGAACATCTGACGCACCCTCCGGTCGTCGAAGGCGCCAAGGGCGACTTTGTCTGGCTGGTCTTCGAGGATGAGTCGAAGGACCCGCACGACCCATCGAGAACATATCACTACGATAGCTTCGATGTCCTTCGCATTCAGAACGGCAAGATACAAGAGCACTGGGACTCGGAGAAGAGAGTCTCCGGCTCGCCCGACTTCGTTCCGTCCACTGCTCCGGCACCGTCCACCTGGAACACCGGCAAGCTATCCGCGCAGGAACAGCGCAACATCGGCCTGGCCACGGAAGAATTCAAAGACATGCTGCAATACGGACATCTCGAACTCGCCGACAAGACCATGGACCCAGGCTACATTCAGCACAATCCCAACGTTCCCCAGGGCCGAGAAGGCTTTAAGAAGTTCATGAACGGTATGGTTGACGGTAATCGCCAGGAGATCAAGTCCAAGTGGAAGTTTGGTCCGGTGTTAACCCTGGCCGACGGACCCTACGTCCTGATGATGTGGAACGTAGCAGACAGAGATCCTTCCGATCCCACCAAGACCTATACCTGGAACCACTTTGACATGCTGCGCATTGAAGGTGGCCTGGAGAAGGAACATTGGGACGAAGCAAGAATCGAGCGGAAGAAGGTGATGGTGGATGCGAAGGCACTGAGTGATTATCCGGGGAGTTATGCGCTGGCACCAAACTTCATCGTTGCGGTGACGCTGGAAGATGGGCATCTAGCGGCGCAGGGGACCGGACAGCCTAAGTTTGCACTGGTGGCGGAGTCGAACACGTCGTTCTTTCTGGAAAACGCCGATCTGGCAATTGAGTTTGTGAAGGACGGGACGGGAAAGGTCAATGGGTTGGTCGTGCATCAAGCGGGACAGGATATGAAGGCGGCGAAACAATAGGTTCTTCCGACTTCCCACAATGCGACCCTCGGTCGGCAATCCAAACCTTGCCACAAACTGCCGTGTCACCTAGACCAGCGCGGCTCATCCCGCAGGGTCCTCATGCAGTTTCTTCCCCATCTGCGATCTGAAGTCATTTTGCCTGGCGTCCGGAAGGCATGCGAATCCGCAGCACTCTCTCGCGAGACCGCTCGTCCGCAAGATTTTGGATTCTTGCGCCGAGCAGATCATTGAGCGAGATCATGCCCACAAGCCGTCGGTCCTCTTGCGGATCCAAGACCGGAAAACGGGTCAGGCCCGACTCCGCCATCCGACGCACGACGACGCCGAGAGGCTCATCGGCAAAAGCCACAATCGGCTCAGTAGATGCGATATCCGAGATCCTTGTTGCTCGTTCGTTGCCAGCGCCTTGGTCGAGCGAGTTCAATATCTGCTTCCGAGTGACCACGCCGCGCAACGCTCTCTCGGAGTCCACGACAGGGAAAAGATATTGGCCTCGTGGACGGCGATCATGGTGAAGGAGTTCCTGCGCTTCATGAAGAGTTCCGTCATAAGGCAGAGCAACTATGTTTGTACGCATCACTTCCCTCACGAATAGGATCTCAAGCGGATCAAGCCCGTATTCGCGACTCAAATGATAGCCGCGACGGGAGATCTTTTCGGTGAGAATGGAGCGTTTGAGCGTAAGCACGGTGAAGGCATGAGCGAGGAAACATGCGACCAAAAGCGGCAGCAGCATATTCAGGTCATGAGTCAACTCAATGGCAAAGACGATGCCTGTAAAAGGCGAACGCATCGTTCCGCCGAGAATTGCGCCCATACTGACCAGTGGCCAGAACCCCACGCCGAAATGAGGGAGAATCAGACTCTCAATGCCGCCCAGAGCCGCTCCCATCATCAACAAAGGCGCAAGAACGCCGCCCGAGGTTCCGGAGCCCAGCGAAATCATCCAGATTGCGGATTTAACTAACAGAACTCCCGCAAAGATGCTGAGCGGGACATTTCCCTGCAGGAGCTTTCCGATTGTGTCGTATCCCACGCCAAGGGCTTGCGGGAAAATGAATCCTCCTAATCCTACGAACACGCCGCCGATCGCCGGCCACCACATCCAATGAATTGGCAGCCGTTTGAAAAGATCCTCTGCTGCGTAGACCCCGAGCGTCAGTAGCGCTGACAGGGCCCCGGCGGCAATCCCCGCTACGACGCACCCGCCAAGGCCCACCGGACCGATGTAGACGGGATGAGGGGGAACAGGGAAGAGTGGCCCCAACCCCAGCAAATATCGCCTCACCGCGCACGCTGTGGCGCTTGCCAGGGCTACGGGAATCGCGCTGCGAGGCTTCCATTCGAACAATAAAAGCTCGACACCGATGAGTACGGAGGAGAGCGGAGCCGCAAATGTCGCCGACATGCCCGCTGCCGCTCCTGCAACCAGCAACGTGCGACGTTCCATGCTGGTGAAATGGAAGAGTTGCGCGAAGATCGATCCGAAAGCCCCGCCGGTCATGATGATCGGCCCTTCGGCGCCGAATGGCCCTCCGGAACCTATGGAGATGGCCGCTGAGAGTGGCTTCAGGATGGCTAACCGCGGGCGGATCCGACTTCCATTCATTAAGATCGATTCGATTGCTTCGGGAATTCCGTGTCCCCTGATTTGTTCAGATCCATAGCGCGCCATGAACCCGACGATTAACGACCCAACGACGGGCACAGCAATTGCATAAACGCCGAGTTGGTTGCCCACGGGCGAAGCAAACCCCGTGCTGAGCCGCTGGTAGTAAAAGATATTAGTAAAGAGGCCGATCAATTTGAGCAAAAACCACGCAACGTATGCTCCAATCGCGCCAATGACGATCGCCATCAGCATAATCGGCACGACGCGAATTGTTGTTGTAAAGTCGCCCAGATCTTTCAAGGTCGACTTATGCCGTCTGGTTTGCGCCAGCTGAGCCATGCTGACTCCTTTCCCGCCCTGCCGAGTGCGTCAGCACGGTCAAAAGCGATTCAGAGAGAACGGGACCGGAAACTCTCAACTCTTGCCAGAGCAGAACGGAGAGCTGATGCAGCAATTCTTCACCGTGTGGAGTTAGTTCGATAAGTACTTCGCGACGGTCCTGGTCGCTGTGTCGACGTGTTACGGCTCGCTGCTCCGCCAGGCGATCAATAAGTTCCACGGTACTGTGATGGCGGAGGCAGAGTCTTTCTGAAAGCGTCCTGACGGTGGGACGACTTCCCTCAGGCAGTCCCTTTATGGCTAAGAGGACTTGGTGCTGCTGCGGTTCGATGCCCTTCGACCGAGCGGCTTCTTCACTTAAATGCAGGAATTGGCTGATGCGATAGCGGAACTCGGCAAGCTGCCGGTATCCCGCAGTCGAAATCTCTCTGCAGCGTGTTCCAGATAAAGCGTCCTGGCCGCCGGGAATCATGTTTGCGACACCTGACACTAATATCGTATCACGATGTAAAATATTCCCGTCACCGGCGAGCAAAGAGATGATCTGCCAGTGCTGGTAAGCAAAACGTGAAAATGATGGGCATGCCTGTGCAGATAACTATCTAATTCAATCAGTGACCTCGACACGACCAGGGACTCGCTGAAAGGCATTGGCCTCAAGATCGACGATTGGGACTTGGCGAAAATTCTCGGTGAGCGCCTTCGGCATGGATCGCCTCCACAGGTAAACAGGGGCGCGCGCACCGCAATCGATACACTCGCTCCGCAAAGGGTTGATCCCCGTGAGTGCCATGGAATGCTTGTACTCCAGCAAGTTACAAACCTCCTATTTATCAAAAGATGAATGAATACTATCTTGCATTTAGGCGCGACCCAGCCTAGCTCACTGCTTCGTGCCTTAAAGCAGAAAGGGGCAACATGAATGGGTTGACACCTGGTATTTGGGATATTGCCGATCAAAGTCTTCAGTGGCTGGGAAGAGGTGCTATCTGTCAGTTGTTGAGACGGCAGTACACAACCGACGACTGCGATCTCTATGCCGCAACCGGTGGCGCGCTAGTATCTGCGGCATTCGGCGGAGTCGTCGGGTTTGTTTTCTCTGGTCCTTCGCGAGATTTAGGCGCGATTGACGGAACGATACTCGGAGGGTTGCTAGGTGTGTGCGTCGGCATGTTGTTCGGGTCGTTTGTTGAATCTGTCGATGCTTCCATCAAGGACATGCTGAGATACCTAAATTCAAAATAGCTTTGATCATCGAGACCTAGAGAATCAAATGAGTCGTCGCTGTAAGGCGTGCATCACTGCCTCAAGCCGGTTGTGTGTCCTGAGCTTTTGATTGATGTGGTGCAGGTGGTTTCGCAAAGTCTGTGGACTAATCCCGAGGTTTTTTGCAATTCGGGAAGCGGTAGTCCCTGCCGCGAACATTCTGAGGATTTCAAGCTCCTGCACCGATAATGGAGCAACTGGTGCAGTTCCGGTGACGGCATCTTCCAATGCTGAAATCTCTCGCGAGATTCCCACGATCTGTTGAAATAGCTCTTCCCGGTGCTTCTGGCCACTGATATCGCGGGCTATGTGAACGAGAAGCGTATGGGCTGTCCGCCGATTTGAAAAAATTATCGACGAAATGTTAACCCAAATCCGCTTTGTGTTTCGAGTAACTACATTCAGATCGAAGTTCGGTGTATGTGTACCTCTCTTGGCACATTGGAATGCTGAACATCGCTCAAGGCAAACCTGCGTCCCCAATGCCCCTACACCATGCAGCACCGTGGAGCACGTCTTACCAATTACTTCCTCTGCAGAGAATCCGAACAATGTTTCGGCGGAATGATTCCAAAAGCATATTTCGCCCGTGTCTCTGATGACGAAGACCGCATCAGCTGTATTCTCGAGGAAGGCAAATAGTTCCGCCTCAAGCATGCAGACATTATAGAGAACAAGTCGTGGCGGGCCGAGCCATGCAACCCAACTTGGCCCTTGCCGAAGGCGTCAACAGGGAACTATCACCGGCTGATTCTCACTTCGCAGGCCACGGGGTCATGCCTCCGCGATGGTACGCCAGGTTTCCGATATGCCCAGCTCTCGCAGCAGCGATACCCGTCTCGACGGGCGCGTTCGGCTCCTTGCGCGACTTGATGCAATCGAAGAAGTTCCTCATGTGCGGCGTTGTTCCGTCCTCGAAGCTCTCTTCTTTCAGTACCGGATTTCGATCGGCCTTCACATTCTCGCGAAAGATACTCATTCCCGCACGGGTGATCTTCAGCGTCGCATCCGTGCCTCGAAACTCGAGTCCGCCATCGTCGATCGACGAGCTCATCATGCCCTCGTAAACCACATCAAAACCGGGATAGCGGAAGGCCGCCTGGACGGTGTCCGGGCACTCCCATTCCTTGAACACGTATTTATCACCCAGCATCAGCGCCGTCGTTGGCTGATCCGCTTTCATCGCCCATTGCGCGACGTCGATCCAATGTGTGAACAAGTCCGTCATGGCCCCGCCGCCGAAATTCCAGAACCACCGCCAGCGGTTGTACTTCTCCAGGGTGAACGGCTGATCTGGTGCTCCGCCGAGCCACTGTTTCCAGTCAAGCTGCGCCACATCAACCGGCTTCGGCACCCAATTCGAGCCGTAGTTCTGCCACCAATAGGTACGCACCTGTGTTACCTGACCGAGCGCACCGCCCTGGATGAGATCTACCGCGTTGCGAAAGTGGGGCCAGCTCCTCTGCTGCATTCCGCACTGCAGGATTTGTCGGCTTGATCGAACGCTCTTCCCGAGCGCTTCACCCTCTTCGAGGGTATGCGTCACCGGCTTTTCCAGATATACGTCTTTGCCCGCGTTTAGCGCCGCTACTGCGATGCGAACATGCCAATGGTCGGGGGTCGCGATGATCACTGCATCGATGCTCTTGTCGTCCAACACATTGCTGTAATCCAGATTCGTCGTTGCGGTCGTCGCGCTCGGCCGCGTCTTTACCTCTTCGCGATGTGGCGTGTACACATCGCTCACCGACACGATCTCGAATGGGACACCCGTATTCTCGGCGGAGTTAAGCAGTTGTCGCATGCGACCTCCAGCGCCGATCACACCGATCCGAAGTCTGTCATTCGCCCCGAAAACTCTGGTGGCGGCGAGCGCGGTAAGTCCCCCTGCGATGAGGAAGCTGCGACGATTTGTCAAATAGGTCATGGCACTCCTGTGGATCTTGCAGTCCCGAGGATGGTAACAAATGCGGCTCAGTGTTTGGTTCGGAAAGCAGATCGAACAGTCGGTCGGAAGCATTTTGGCGAGCGGTTGGTGCAAATCCCGGAGAATTCCCCGCCGCCGTACCTGCGGATCGGGGAACAGTGGAAACACTCCGACCCGGTTCGGCGGAAACCATGATGGCCGGCAAAGACTCGGCCGATAGATCACGAAGGTGCCTTGAAATGGGTGCCGGCTCGACTGCCCACTCAGAGTGAGAGAAACGACCCGCCCCGCCCAAGTGATTCTCCTAACTGCCGCACTCATCTCATCCGTAACTATGGCTTGGTCGCCTGACGCAGCGAATCCAGCATTGCCGAAGGCCGGCAGAAAGCGTCAATTACCTCCAGAAATCCGCCCTCGGAAATG
Organism: uncultured Acidobacteriaceae bacterium; assembly: GCA_963800145.1. Taxonomy (GTDB): domain Bacteria; phylum Acidobacteriota; class Terriglobia; order Terriglobales; family Acidobacteriaceae; genus Telmatobacter. The sequence goes on from CAWCZX010000008.1 coordinate 31,975, forward strand.
GCATTGCAGAGCTCATCCAACGCTATGCGCTTAGTTCCAAGTTTCAAGCTTACTTATAGAGCTTCGCCTTCGCGACGGAGAGGCGGTCCATTGCGACAATACGTTTGGCGGAGTACTCAAAGAGCGCCTTGGTCTCAGGCGAGTCGACTTTGCGGCTTTCCCTGGTAATGCTCTTTGCCGCTGCGCGACTATCGATCCATTCGCGAAGACTCTTCCTGCTGTCAGCGGTGCCAATATTCTTGATGGTCGGCGGCTTGGAGGGGTCGACCCACAGTAGCTGCTGCCACTCATCCTTCTGGGTGTTGACCCAGGAGATGTATCCGCCAGGGAGGATCTGGCGTGGGCCTTTGATCGCTCCAGTGAAGCTGTAGCGCGTGCCGGGAGTGGCGATTGGGTCGTAGAAGTGCGGCGTGATGAAGTCGGAGACGGCGATGCCGTTGATGGTATAGGCATACTTGTTGTCTTCGCATGGATCGCAGGCTTCAACGAGGTAGCCATACTGGCCGGTGCCGTCTTGAATTTGCCCTCCGACGATCTCGATGGCGACAGAGGACTGCATGCGATTTCCGTAGGGGTCGACGAGCATTTCGAGTATCTCGTGGCTGGCGTCGACCGTCCAGGTCGGATCGTCCGGGGAGGCAATGACCTTGGAATAAGGCTGCTTGTGCTTGTCGGAGTGGAAACCGCCTTCGTCGGGCGGAAGGGTCTTGACGAGTTGAACGGGCCAGACCCCAGCCGGGATTTTCTTGGGGTTAGGAAGGTACATAACGGTCGCCGAGACCGGCCAAAACTGGGGCAAATCGCGGGTGACCTGAAGGTTGAGCGCGATGGCGGCGGAGTGGACGAGATCCACATCGATCTTTCCGGTCATATCGACCAGGCCAACTTGATTGACGGACATAGAGTCTCCTTAACATTGGGGTGGGTGTTGCGAAAGACAGGTTAGGGGAGCTTGGACGGGTACCTCCTGAAACTTCGCGGCAACCAAGCCGAAGCCGTCGTTGCCGGTTTGAGCGGCTCACATAATGAAGTTCCCAGCTCTGCCGGGGTTAATCTCACTTCGTTGCCATTGCTGACGGCGCTTCATTGAGCGGACGGAAGGGACACGCAGAGCAAGCCGGAAGATCGTTGTACCAACCGGCGGTTGGAGTCCACCCGTACGGCGCGCCGTATTTCTTTCTGACTGAAGCCGCTTCCTTTAGCGCACCATCGCAAGTTAGAAAGAAGTCGATAATTATCGGAAGCTTCGGGTTACTTGGAGTGCCTACTCCGAGTTCGGAGAGCGGATAACTTGATTTCCAGCGTTTGAGTTCTTTGGCAGCTTGCTCTGGCTGCGCGGAGGCGGCAATAACAAATGAGTTATGCGCACACAAATATCGAGTCCAACCTGCCGATGATCCGATGAGCGAATCCGAACTGCGGATGTAGTTGATCCTTGCCGCCTTGAGTGCAAGAATCTCATCCGGGTTTGTGGAAGTTGAAATTTTCTCGTCAATTTGCTGAACGCCCTCGACCGCGTTCAGCTTGCTTGCCGAATTGTAGGTCGATATACCAAGACTCACAAGGATATTAGCCTGCTGGCGCCGAGCTTCAGCCACCATGCGGTCGTCGTTTGCACTTGGGGTTCTCGACCCCGAACTTGAATTCGCAGGCTCTGGAGCCTTGGAGCCAACCTGTGTCGATTTTGAATGCAGGTACCAAACCACTATCAACCCGATCAAGATAAATGCAAATGCCAGGGATACTCCAACCAGCAGATTGCGATGCTTCGTCGCGCGCCCAAGCCTTGAGTTGATTTCACCGATTTCTCGCGTCTTCTCGCTTATTTCCTGACGGTCAAGTTCCCATTGCGCATTCTGAAGCTTTCGCCCCACAGCAGCGCTTTGGTTACTAATTGCAACTGACCGGCGCACCCGTTCGTCCGCTGCCTTGCTCTCTTCGATGAACTCGATCTCCTGAGGGATCATGCTTTCGCGTCGCTGATCAAGCCACCTCGAGGCCGTTATGAGAATGGTGCCAGTAAGGAGGTCATCCGGATCGCGTGTCTCAGCCCAAGTCGAGCGAAGTTGGTTTAACTGCTTGATCCATACAAGAAACTCACGGTCGCTATCGATCCAGGTCGCCAGTCGCTGCCAAGCCGTGATCAACCGGAAATCTGCGAGAGTAAAAATCTCCTTATGGTCCTGAGTGCTTTTTGTTACCAGTCGCGCTTCAGTCATACGGTCAAGAAACGGCTGGTCGCCAGCAGCAAAGTCGTCGCGGCTGCTCACGCAAGGAGAATCAGAGGCATTCACGCTCTTCGTTGTGCTTGGCTGCACCATCCTCACAAAGACTCGGCGTGCCAGGTTCTGGTCGGAATTCGATAAACCCAAGAAGAACTCTTCTGCTGTCGTGACGATGGGAGGCTTCCGAGCGAACTGTTGCAGAACCGAAATGCGATCATCGTTGCTTGGAGCAACCAGTTCGGTTGCTGTTCCACAAATCAAAGATGTGATCTGTTCTGCGGCCGCGAGCACGGAGCTTTTCAGATGCGGTGTATCACTGAAACAGGCTAGAAGCTCTTCATATGCATACTTGGGTACATAAGGGACCTCTACGTTTCCCCAGTACAGTTGCAATGCTTTCTCAATATCAACGGGGTTGACCTCTCCGTTTAGCGGCACAAACGGACGAAAGCGCAAGCGCGCAAGCTCCCGTCCAAGTTCTACGCGGTCAGACTCGTTCTGCTCAACGCGGGTCGGCACTGGAAAAATCGTAAGCGGCTCGGCATCACGCTTCTTCAGGCGGTAGTCGCGCGATGCCGAAGTGACTGCGAGCGCGCCTTCGATACTCTGATTGTTTAGCGTGAAGCAGACAACCAACGCATCCGGGAGTTGCATGGTGCAAATGCCCGAGGTATCGCTCACGCCGGTACGACTGTCGATTAAGACGTAATCGTATTCTTCGCGAAGAAATTCGCATGCCGCTTCGAGGAATGCCCCTCCGGCAAAATGGTAGTAAAACTGCTGCCAATCAAAGAGGTTCACTTTTGAACCATAGGACGGCCCCTGACGACCGGCTCCAATTAGATCCAGCTTGCCCTTGTCGGGGAAGCTCCAGTCGACAGGGACGGCGAACCGATTCAAGTTGGCGTAAGCTTTATACCAATTTCGATCCTCCGATGGACTTTTCTTCGCATTCGATCTAGCGGCCGCATCCCGACTTATCGGCCGATCTTCCGAAGCACCTTCGGCAACCGAAACGGCAGCCGAGACATATTCTGTAAGCGCATCGATCAGACCGTCTGTCAAACTCATCGACTTATCTTTAAGAAAAGGATGGAAGTAACGGTGCAGACCCGGAGCCTCAAGATCCCAATCGATGGTCAGAACTCGATGCCCGTTCGTCGCCAGTATCCATGCGACATTGGCGAGCATCATTGAACGGCCTGTTCCACCCTTGTAAGAATAAAATGTGACAATGCGGCAATTCGTCGATGCCGAAGGTTTCGCATTCATATGAATCACCGGGGCGCGACGCTGAAGGTCGGCAGGGGGGTGCCTCCCGGTAGTGGGCGAATGCTTCCGGTTTTCGCGGCCCTTGCAACAATCTTGCTTTGAATGAGCACAATCTTCGCGCGGAGCTGCCTTTCCAGTTCGTCGGGAGAGTGGTAGATCATTTCTTCGAGTTGCAGGCCTTCCTGCAGATCTTCGAATGAAGTGTTGAGACGCTCCATGAGCTCCGAAGCATGTTTGTGTGTCTCTTCGTCTTCATCATTCCAAGGTAGAAACAAAGCAAGGTTGATCAAACGGCGCTCGTTGATAACCCCCAAGCTGGGGCGGAATTCGGGAATATAAGAGGACCATGGATCGACGATGACGACCAGCACATTGTTATTAGCTTTAACTTGCCTAAGCACGTCTGTAAGTTTGGACTCGTCTGGAATCGTGGGACACACGATTGACTCTGCAATGGCTTTCTCCGATGTGATAGCCCTGTTTACGAGGATAACAATCTCTTCTTCGAGACCAGGGAGAAAAGGCTTCCAAAGACGTTCGTCATGTTCATCGTAGTAACGTAAATTGCGCCCGTATTCGATTCTTGAAATCTCGTTTGCTTTCCCTACCAAAAACAGGACTTTAACAAATTTTGGACCCAGACCGTAACCGCTTAGAGCGTGCGCGGCCGGAGCATTGCTTCCTCGCTCGGCTGGAAATTCAGGTTGCAGTTGCTTGTATTCTCCCTCGAAAGCGTATGCCGATAGATCACACGACTGCGTAATCTTCTTGATGTGCTGGGCATAGTAGTTAATGATATCCACGCGATCGACTTTGTCCTGGTTCTGCCCTGCACTTGCTCTTTGCAAAATGTAGCGCAGGCCAAACCCGCTCAATCTCTTACGAAGTTGATCTGTCCGCGTTACATCGCCGCCATCCCAATGGGGAAGGTTGTATTGGAGATCCTGAAGCTGCGGCGGGATCAAAGACTTGATGTCAATTTCACTTTCCCAAAGCAACCCCAGCGGCCCGAAGCCTTCCTTGCCGGGATTAGCTTCTCTGAATTTGTGAAGCCGTAAGCGGAATGCCTTCATCTCTCTCCCACAATCGGGGGAATTGAAGTACTTAGGCGAGTAGAAACAAAGCATGGATCGAACTGTCTGGAGAGCGTCTTCCAGAGTCCTGGGCCACTCCGCCCCGGGAGGAATGTTCTTCGAGTCAAAGAAGTATTCTTCGTTCGAGGACATGATCCTCCGCACCGTTGATGCGAGCTCGTTGCAGAAGTCGACCAACAAGGGATCGCTCTCCATATCAGCATGCGCGTAGCTGGCGAAGAAGCGGTATGCTTTCACATATTCCTCCCGAGGGGGGATACGTTCGATCCGATTGATGCCCCGAACCCCTAGAAGCTAATTGTGAATTGTGATTGATCGTAGTAGATCGACGCCTCAGTATAACCACCTTTGGTCCGTAGTCAAGCGGTTCAAATACGAGCGCGGAATTGGCGGCTCATAAACAGTAGCGCTTGCGCCTCACAACCGCTATGTCAAACTGTTGGAACTTCAATCCCATGATTAATTTACGAGTGTAAGTGGGGTCTTAGGTCACTTGACCCAGGCAGCTTCGGATTCGATTGGATTTGCGACCGGTTTGCGTTGATCTTCAACGAGTGCCGCAAGCGCGCCAGGACTGTTCAGAGCACTTTCTCCTTCCCATGTATCCTTTTTCGTGGCAGGATGTCTGCACGCATTATCTTTTGGGGAAAGAGGACGAAATGGCTGATGACAATCAGAACGATGGGCTTGGCACGCCAGTTCCTGCACAGACCCCGGTAACTCCAGCTCCAACCTCGAGCGCCGCAATCTCGACGAATGCCGCTAAGACCAGTTTGAATAAGTGGGAATGGACAGCCCTCATAATCGTCCTGGTGCTGCTAATTCTCATATTCACCTTTCATCATCAACTCGGCATACAGCTAGATTTTGAAACATCGGCGGTCTTGATCGCGGCTGCTGTCCTTTTATATGGTGCCAACAAGACATTCTTTTTCAGGGGTGAGAGCAAAAGCGACGACGTCCGCTATGTGATTGCGTTCGATTCTGTTTGTTTTGTCACGATCGGTTTCGTGGCTACGATCCTTGCTTGTTCCCATTGGCAAATAGCAGTTTTGCTCGCCGGATCATGTTTGATGATCGGCGGTTTCTTTGGACTATTATTTGGTTATCCCCAAGGTGTTGCGCAACAAACTGCCCAAGCGGCCGTCGCGCAAGTTGGCGTGGGAACTAATGGTAGCCCGCCAACGCCAAGTGCCCAACAAGTAGCTCAGCCCATCAATCACGGCAAAACTTTGCTGGCCGACTCCGCAGCAACGCTAGGCAAGGTAATCACCGGCTTTACTCTTGCGAAACTTGACAGCGCGAATCAGTATTTTGAGGGACTTTGTCGTGGCGTCGGGCCAGCTCTCGGAGCGGCGGACTCTGCCAATTCTCATGTACTTGCAGGAGTGATAGTCGCCTATTTCCTTGCCACCGGATTTCTCTCTGGACTATTCCTGCCGTCGTATTTCATGAGGGACCAATTCTGAAAATGCCTCGACACTCGCCGTGTCGTTGGGACCGCTTTCTTCAGTGCTGATGGCATCGCGTTTATGTGGCCGCGAGGATGGAGCGGCCAAGGGCGCCCGTCATTGCGTCTTGTGTGCTGAGTGCGACGGCGCGAGACGGTCCTGCGAGAGCGCGCAAGTGGTCGGCAAAATCCCAGGCGAGGTTACGTGCGCTGCAGATATCCCAAAAAGCGAGGAGGCGACCGATCTTACCGGTGTCCTGTGCAATGACTCCAAGAGTGTCTGTGGCCAGCATGGTCAGTGCGGAAGGCATAACGGAATTGAGCAGAGTGTTGACGGACTGGTAGTCAGCGAATTCGGGGCCACCCGGAGAGGGAATCACGTTCAATTCGGCGTCGGTTGCCAGCAACGCCAGCGCGAGGTCATGGTTGATATGTGCGTTCATGCCCGCCAAAGCAAACTGGATGCGATCAACATCTTCGTTGTGGCGTGCCTCAAAGAGTGCGCTCCATGCCGAGGGCACGGAGGTTCCGCCCAGGAAATCTGCGACAGCTTCGAAGTAAAAGCCGGCGAAGATGACATCCAGCCGAGAAAGCCAGACCGGGCTCTGCCACGCCCCGCCGGGAGGATTGAGATCGACCTGATCGGTGACCATGAGATAGAGACGGTTGAACCACTTGAGGCCATCATTCACGGCGAGGTTTCCGTCAATAGCTTTCATGCGTGCGATCACGTCGGTGATCGTCTCGGATGCGGGTCCGTTCACGATGTCATAAAGGGGCTGGTCTGCAGCCGACAAAGTGGTTGTTGACATTGGAAATCTCCGGATGCAGGACTTTCCTGCAGTCAACGATACGCTAGCACGGTGCGGTTGGAACGAACAGCCTGCGCGTCGGGGAAAGTAGGTTTCCGGTTCGGTTCGGTGCAAGTGGGAGGGATTGTAATCCTGGTTCGAACCGACCGGCTTGCGGTGCATGTAAGCGGAATGAGCTGTTTTCGTGCGATGTCGAATCGCCGGGCAATGGATATCGGGAGGCCACGTTGACCGAGTTCAGATATCGGGCTTTTGTGTCATATCATCACAAATCCGATGCGCGATTAGCCGTGTCGCTTCAGAGATCGCTCAGTCGCATTGCCAAGCCTTGGTATCGGCTTCGGACGATGCGGATCTTCCTGGATAAAACCAGCCTTTCCGCAAATCCGGCTCTCTGGCCAACGATTGAGGAGGCTCTCGGCCAGACTGAGCATTTCCTCCTGCTGGCGTCCCCTGCGTCCGCAAATTCAACCTGGGTGCAACAAGAAGTCCACTGGTGGCTGCAGAACCGGACCGCCGACAAGTTAATTATTTGTTTAACCGACGGGGTGATTGTCTGGGACAACCGCGCGGGAGACTTTGATTGGAAGAAAACAAATGCCGTCCCTCCTAACCTGAAGGGCGCATTCTCCTCTGAACCGTTGTATGCCGATTTTCGCGCAGCGAAAGCAGCGAACCAATATGCCGACTCGGATCCTGCTTACCGAGACGCACTCCTGGATATAGCGGCGCCATTGATGGGTCGAGCGAAGGATGATTTGGACGGCGAAGATATTCGTGCCCATCGCAGAACGGAACGCATCGCATGGGCCGCAGCTCTATTCATTGTGATCCTCGGACTTATCGCCGGAATCGGCGTGAATATGGCGCACGAACGCCAGAAGATCGCGGCATCGCGAGCGCTGGCTTCAGAGGCCATCTCGCACGTGGATGACCGGTCGCTTGCCCTGCTCCTGAGCATCGAATCGGGCAGGATTGCGGATACGGTCGAATCCAAACGGTCGTTGCTCACGGCGATTCAGCGCGTACCGAAGGCCGAAACATTTTTATGGGGCCATACGGATTCCGTAACGAAAGCGGTCTTCAGTCCTGATGGCGTATCCATTCTCTCCGCCGGCTGGGATGATCGCATCGTGTTGTGGAACGCCACCAGCCATCATGGAATCGGTCAACCAATTCCGTGTCCAAAGGGACTCGTCGGCGTGGCGTTCAATCCGGATGGTTCTCAATTCGCCTCTGCTTCAAGCGGATCAGTCATGGTCTGGGACACGAAATCCCACCAGCCCGTGGGCGCGCCGTTCCGTGCGGACAAAGACTTTGTCCACGTCGCCTTTTCATCGAAAGGGACTCTGCTGGCCGCAAGTACCGAAGCTTATGGCGGCCGACCGTCTGTGGTGTTGTTGTGGAATCTCGCCACTCATCGGTTAGTCGGAGATCCTATCCCAGGGGCCAACTTCGCATTCAGTCCAGACGATTCTCTCCTCGCGGTTGCGCAATATGGGGATCTTGTCTTCTATGACCTTCGCGCGCATCGGGTGATCACAAAGCCTCTCACCGGCCATCGCAAGAACGTCTCATCACTTGCATTCAGTTCCGACGGCAGCATGGTGGCCACCGGGTCGGAAGATAAATCGATCATTCTTTGGGATGTGGCAAAGCGAAAATCCATCGGCACACTCGCCGGTCATTCTCAGGCCGTGTCCAGTCTGCTCTTTACGCGCGACGGAGATAGCCTGCTCTCGGGAAGTCTCGACGGAACCATCATTCAATGGGACCTGGAGAATTTGAAACCGTCAGCTACCTTGATCAACGGCTTTGGCGCATCCGTCTCTTCCATTTTCTTGAGTCCCGATGGCGATTTGAAAGCGCTGGCCCTCGACAAGGAGCGAGTCATCCTTCTGAACTTGAACGAGGACCCGCCATTGGGCCATCGCATCAAGGCGATTGGAAGCGGCTCATCGAACGTTGCATTTAGTCCCGACGGCCGTTTGCTCGCGTCGGGCGGCGAATTTGGTGACGTCGTTCTGTGGGATGTTTCCAGTGGTCAACAGAGCGGACCGGCGCTCTCTGGTCACCAACGCCAGGTGAGCAGCCTGGCATTTGCGCCCGACGGCAAAATCCTGGTCTCTGGAAGCATGGATGGTACAGTCATTTTCTGGGATGTTTCCTCTCGCACGGCTTTAGGACCGCCCTTGAAGGCGCTTCGATCTCCGGTCTGGAGCCTGGCCTGCAGTCCTGATGCAAAAACCGTCGTTGCGGGTGGAGACGCAGAACTGGTCTTTTGGGATCTCGCCACCCGAAAACAACTTGGGCCGCCTGTTACGTCGCAGAAAGACCGTATTTGGTCGCTCGCCTTCAGCCCAGACGGGGATTTGTTGGCTTCTGCCGGGAACAATCTCGTGATCTCGATCTGGAAGAATGGCCGTCCGGGCCAACTCATCAGAACGCTTGGCACTCCCCTTCAAGGCGAGAGCTTCGAATTGATGCCGGCTGGCGCAGTCTTCAATTCGGACGGCGCCATGCTGGCCACAAGTTCGCCCGGTCATTCGGTGACGCTCTGGAATGTCAAAGATTGGCGGCCACTTTCGCCGGTGCTCTACGGTCATACCCAGGCTGTTTCGAGTGTCGCGTTCAGGCCTGATGGAAAAGTCCTGGTTTCCGCCGGCGCGGACGGCGATATTTGCCTTTGGGACGTGCCAACTCACGAACTGATCGGTACCCTTGGCCTGCAACCAGCGGCCATCAATTCGATTACTTTTGAGCCGGGAAAAGGGACGTTGGCTTCTGTCGGCGAGGATGATTCCGTCGTTCTATGGAAAGTGGATTTCGAAGACTGGGTCAGTCGCGCATGTCGTATCGCGAATCGCGACCTCACGCCAAAAGAATGGAATACCTACTTCGGAACCAGTGCCTACCGGAAAACCTGTTCGAGTCGTTGAGACTATCGCGCAAGGACGGAGTCAATCAAAGAGAAAGTCAAAGATGAGGCTCTACTTCGATGTTGTCGAATGAAGAAATTGCGCCTATTCTGGCTTCGGTGTAGGACTGCTTTGATTTGTAGGTTTAGACGGGGGTTAGGTGAATCGCGCAATCTTTATCAGTTATCGCAGGGATGATACGGAAGGCGAAGCAGGACGGTTGTTCGATGACCTGGTGAGAACCTTCGGCGAAGGGTCCGTTTTCATGGACGTCGCGGGCATCAATCCAGGCATTGATTTCCGCAAGGCCATCGATGAGAACGTGGCTACCTGCGGAGTCCTCCTGGCGATGATTGGTCCCGGATGGACGACCATCACGAACGGCTCCGGCCAGCGCCGCCTGGATGATGTGAACGATTTTGTGCGCTTGGAAGTTGCGTCGGCACTGGCACGTAATATAGCGGTTATTCCGGTGCTCGTGCACGAGGCGAAGATGCCAAGACCGGACCAGCTGCCTGACAACCTAAAGGACCTGGCATATCGGAATAGTGTCGAGATCACGCACACTCGATGGAACTCGGACGTCCAGCTGCTCACCAAAGCGCTGTCGCAATATGCCGCATCGTCGAGTGCTGCAAGTAGCGAACCAGTACATGCTACCGTAGCTGTGCAACTGCCTCCAGCGAATGCTCTTACGGAGCCGACAGCGCCGGCCAGGAGCTCAAAGATGCCATTGATTGCAGGAGCGCTGGCCGCGTTGATTGTGGCCGTTGGCATTGGTGCGTACTTCATGCTGCGCCATACTGACGGTACGACGCCGACACCCATTGCAACCGCTCCGGTAGCGACGCAAAGTCAGGCCGCGGGCACCGCGGCTGGCACCGCGACCCCTAATTGGGCCTATCAGTTGGTCGGCACATGGGTGATCGACGGAGCGAACGCGATGACTGGAACATCGGAAGACCCCTCACCCCCCAAGAAACAGAATGAACTTGCCAGGTTGAAGGTTTCTCTCGAGAATGGCGCGATCAGAATTCACGGTTGGGGACTCTGCCATAAATGCGACTGGGGAACGCAGATGGCATCCATAGTTGGAGGAGACAAGGTTGTGGCGATATGGGATTTCGCCAAGTTACCGGCCAGCGGCGAGGCGACGGATTCTAGCCGCGTGGCGCAAGTAACGGTTGTCCAGGCCGGAAAAAAGCTGAACGTTCAAGTCCAAAACTCATATTCGGATCGCGGTCCAAACGGTCGCCGGTCTGAATTTGAACGCATATCAAACACTCCGTAAGCGCCTTCTCTCGATCATAGACTCGCCGCCGGATGATCCTTGTGCTGCCGACACCAGGTCGGGTTTTACGCTTTGAACAGCCTGCAACATGAAGCCGCAGGTAAATCGGTGGTCAACCAATGTGAAGAGCGACGGTAACTCACCGTATTCATACTTCACCCTAAGAGACAAATACTTGAATTTCCACGATGCTCGGTTCACATTTGCCTGAATCCAACCGCGTGGCTTTGTGTAAGCGACACCGCTGTCAACTGATGGAATGTGCTGTCTCATTCTCCTCGGGGGTGCTATAACTGTGCCCAACAATCACCTTTCCTGAATCTGTCAAAAGATGGATTAAGAAGGCATCCATGAAACTTCTGGGCAAGTTCAATCTGATCTTTCTCGTCGTATTTGGGGCCGGCGGATTCCTGATCTCGCAGCTCGCCCACTCGTACCTCATAGGGAATGCGCGGGACGAAGTTCTCGATCAAGAGCGGCTGATGATGGCTAGCGCCCGGGCGGTGCGCGACTACACCGCTGTCGAGATTTCACCCTTGCTCCAGGAGAATCCCCGACACCGCGTGCGCTTTCTGCCGGAGACGATCCCTTTCTACGGCGCGACAACAACCTTCGCCAAACTGCGGAAAGAATACCCCGACTACGCGTATAAAGAAGCGGCATTGAATCCGACCAATCCTGAAGATCGCGCCACGGGCTGGGAGGTTGACATCATTGACTGGCTGCGCGATCACCGCGATGAGCATGAAAAGTCCGGCCAGCGAAACACGCCAATGGGGCCTGCGCTTTATCTTGCCAATCCGATCAAGGCAACAAGGGAATGCCTGGAGTGCCACAGTACACCCGCGGCGGCGCCCAAGGCGATGATTACCGTCTACGGCTCGGCCAACGGCTTTGGGTGGAAGGAAGATGCGATTGTAGGGGCGCAAATCGTCTCAGTGCCCTTGTCGGTACCGTTGGCCAATGCGGACCGCGCGTATCACCGGCTACTGTTCTTTCTGGCACTGACGATGCTCGTGGCCCTTGTGGCGCTCGACGCGGGCGTTTACTGGTTTGTCATTCGTCCCCTGAGGATCGTCTCGGATACCGCCGATCGCATTAGCCGTGGCGAGAAGAATGTGCCTCCGGTCAATATCGAAGGAAGAGACGAGATTGCAACGGTGGCGTCTTCGTTCAACCGGATGGCGGTCAGCCTGGCTAAGGCTCTCAAGATGTTTGAGGAGGAGTAAGCAAGGCTGGCCCTAGTTCTGGCACGATCTCAAAAACCTTACGCGGTCTGACTCGAATTCGATCTCCTGCGCGACCATGGCGCAAAGTTCCTTCGTTGAGGAGCAGCGTTTCGCCGCCCGCCTGACAAAAACTTCCGCGATTGGCCCGATGTATGCTGCCAGTGCCTTGCTGATGCGATCCATCGTTTGCGGGTCGATTGTAGAGGCAACCGCCGCAACTTTGTTTTCGTGCTCTGAGGCCTGTGTCGCCGGTGGGCCCTCCCCCGGCCCTTTCTCCCCATCGGCACTACTTCCTGATGGCTCATCCATAAATGGCTGCAGAGCCCGGATCAGTACCTGGACATCCGACTTCCAACGCGGATGAGTTAGCTCGACAGCATTCCTGTAAGCCAGTTCTTTCAAGTCCTCGGGCAGTTGTTCTACGCGCGGCATCTTCGCCCCCCGCACGAGCACAGGAATCACCGGGATGTCACGCCTAAGCGCCGAAGCCAGCTCAATCCGGACAAAGTCGTTTGGGTCATCGAGACGGCGTCCTCCTGTGGCATCCTTCGTTTCCAACCAGTCCAGCCCGATAATTGCCAGAAGGGCGTTGCAATTAGCTACGCTCTGGTCGATCGCCTTCCTAAAGTCACGTCCGGGTTCAATTGCAGCCACATCCATGAATACCGACTTATCACTGAACTGCGACGTCAGGTCATCAAACAGCCGGCCTGCCTCGCCTTCCGAATCGTTTCTCCGGTAATTGATGAAAATGGAACGCAGAGCAAACCTCCCGACCTACGGACGCAAGTCATCGAAGAGATGACACTTGCCCGGGAAAACCATTACCGCGCCAAAAGTTTACGCTTGCAGCTCGCCGCAGTTCAATCAGAGACTTTGAGATAGACTCAATCGGTGCATAGTACGCCAACGCAAAGATGCTGGGGACGCCGATCAGGCTGTCGAAAGGCTGCAGATCCGTACTTCGCGACTCACTCGTGATCGTAGGAGAGCAATCGATCATGCCACTCGGGAACACCGATTCTCATTGTGCTAATATCTCGATCAATTGCGGTTCACCGAATTGCGCGGAGGAATACGGTTTATGGGCGTGAATAACCTCACGTACAGCACGAAGGGCCTGTCTTTGACCGAACAGTTTGAAGGATGCAGTCTCACCGCATATCAGGATCAAGTCGGTGTCTGGACAATCGGTTACGGTCACACTGGACCTGATGTTACGGCAGGCTTGATCATTACCAGTGACGAGGCGCAGGCTTTGCTGGCAAAGGACGTGAGCAGCGCGGCCGACTGTGTTAATACCCTAGTGGCGGTCAAGCTCACACAGGAAGAGTTTGATGCACTTGTCGATTTCGTCTTCAACCTGGGAGCCGGAGCCTTTAGAGGATCGACGATGCTTCGTGACTTGAATGCAGGCGATTTTGCAAATGCAGCGGCCCAATTCGATATGTGGGATCACGCTGGCGGCGCCGTTGTTGCTGGACTGCTCCGTCGCCGCCAGGCAGAGGCAGAGTTATTTGAAGGCGGTGATGGATCAACACAGTCCGCATAGTTTCTCATGGGCTTTGACATTTGTTTCCGGGCGTTGGCAGCTAACGCGTAAAAGTCGGTCCAGATTCAGACTTGCGATACGACGAGAATTCCGATTTACCAATCGTGGCCAATTTCAGCGGAGGTTTCAACCAATGCACGGCGATTCTCAGAGCCCGAAGCTGAGCGCATGGATCGTCGCAGCCATGCTCGCAATTGTTGCCGTTCCAGTTGGCATCACATTGCACACCGTGCGCGATCCGGCGGCCATATTTCTTTCCAGTTCCAATCCCACGCCGTTCGGCTATAGCTGGAGCTTATTGTTGTTCATCATTCCGATTCTGGTGATCGGCGGTTGGTTCCTTCCAAGCGAACAGGTGCGGATACCGAAACGCGCATTCTGGCGAACGCTCTGGATTCTGGTGCCGATCGGCTTTGGGCTGGATTTTTTTCTGGCTCACAGTTTTTTTGAATTCAAGAACTCTGGAGCAACGCTGGGGATTGGCGCGCCGGCTATCGGCGGCGGGGTGCCGGTGGAAGAATACATCTTCTACTTCACGGGTTTTCTTGCCGTCCTTCTGATCTATGTCTGGCTCGATGAATATTGGCTGGCAGAATACAATTTCACAGATTGCAACGACGCAGAGCGACAAATTGTCAGGCTTCTCAAGTTTCACCCAGCTTCATTGATTGTCGGTTTGGCGTTGATTGCGATCGCGATTCTATATAAGAAGCAGTTTTCGCACTCTCCGGAAGGTTTTCCAGGTTACTTTACGGTGCTTGTTATCGGCGGCATGGTCCCCTCGGCGAGCCTTTTCCCAACAGCACGACAATTCATCAACTGGCGTGCGTTTAGTCTGACGATATTCATGATCCTGCTCATCAGTCTTTTCTGGGAAGCCACTCTAGCCGTGCCCTATCAATGGTGGGGATACCAACAGAAGGAGATGATGGGAATCTCCATAGGGGCATGGGCCGGGCTTCCGATCGAGGCAGTCCTGGTATGGATCGCCGTGACCTACGGAACCACGATCGTTTACGAGATCATGAAAGTGTGGCAGGCCTCAGGGAGGTCTGCGAGGTCAGCCTTCTTCGGAACATTCTGAAGACCGTCATTAAAGCTCGTCGTCCGGAATCACATTAAACAGTTGGTAGCTATCGGCGGATTGCCTGACAAGATTCAGAGGCCGATACTCGGGTAGCCCGGCAAGTCGCAGCTTGACGGTATTTGCCATGACCGCATTAGCCGGCACGGTGCGGTATTGCGGTAACCCCCAGGGAATCAGCTTCCATTCGTCGTGGGCCGGCCCGAGGGGGTTGAATGGTTTTGGGCCCAGACAAGTGGCGAGGGCGGCTTCGTCAAACACAAGACCGCAGGCTTTGGCATTGTCCACCATCCATCTGAGAGTGATGTTCGACAGCTGGTTTTCGGCGTAACTGCCCCCAACATCGCAATGCACGCCGGCAAACCACACCTGCTGTAGCTGCGAGTCGTTGGCACGCGGTGTGCCGTCTGGCCCCGTCCAGAGGGTCGGCAAAAAGGAGGCCCGCCGTTCATCAATCGAAACTGCATGGTACGCATTCTGGATGCATGGATTCAACGTCGTATCAAGGAATCCATACTTTGCCTGCTCAAAGTTACCGAAGAGGTGTCCTGGTATTCCAAGCGCTCCAACCGTGTCCCACACGCCGACCATTCGAACACGAACATCGATCAGATCATATTGCGCGGCCAGAGACGCTTTGGCTGCTAGACGCTGCGCGTGGTCTGTCAAACGGTATGCGCAAAAAATGCTGCGAACGGTTTGATTGTCGAGGTTCTTGTTTGGAACACCGAACAGAGCGATCATCCCACCTAGACTGCGCGCTGTGTATGCTCCCCGGCTGAAGCCGAAGATGAAGATCTCATCTCCGGGGTCCCAAACATAAGAGAGAAACTCGTAGCCGTCTTGAACCTTCTGAAAGAGGCCTTCTCCCATCGTGCCACCAAAGAAGTGTTCGAATGGGGTACCATCTGTCCCGACGCCACTGTCGTAGTATTTCAACTGCGAGGGATCATCCGCCAAGAGCAAATATATTTTCCGAACGTTTGTGTCGTTCGGTAACTCAGTGGGTCCGTGAGGCGTATTCCAGGTGCCATCAGCACACAAAACAATCTTCTTGCCCATGAATAGTTCCCTCCTGCGTAGCTGGTTGAACCTAACCTGGGTAATCTGCGAGGGCCAAGTCTATCGTGCTTGCCCTCCGAGCCGCAACAAATAATCTTGTTGCGTCAGAGTGCCGAAAAGCGCCACCGTGTGGCGATTGCGGACCATTTGGAAAGTGCGCTCGAGGCGAAGAATGGGGCGGAGTTCGCGCCTGGTAATAACGGCAGGGACTATGCCAAGAACCACTTGATACGAACCTTGCTCAGGCTTACGCCGTGTATATGGATAGGAGGAAGCCATCCGACCCTGCAATCCGAAGGGGTTCGACTCATAGCATTGAGTTCAGCAAGGGAAGTACTGCTTTGCTATTAACGAAAATGTATATGGTAATCAGCGCTGAATGCCTCATCTTGTCAATTGACAATATCGCAAAGCCAAACTTGCCACGGACTTATCGTCGCAGACTCGCTGTGTGATGACGTTGTCGACAGGATAGGCGAAGAGTTGATGTTTTTGTCGTTTAAGCTCGATCTGATCATTCGCTGAAACCGTTGCTGCGAGTCGAGCATTGTCACTTTGCGACAGAAACTTTCTCCTTGACTTCGAGATTGTATTTTGGGACACTCGCTCGACGTTTCCACTTTCCCCTTTTTGTT
The DNA here is from genome assembly GCA_963800145.1 of uncultured Acidobacteriaceae bacterium. Taxonomy (GTDB): domain Bacteria; phylum Acidobacteriota; class Terriglobia; order Terriglobales; family Acidobacteriaceae; genus Telmatobacter. Next base: position 48,599 of record CAWCZX010000008.1, read on the forward strand.
CTCCTCCCTTTCGTACTCTTTGCTGCGGCCCCGATTTCTTCATTCGGAGATTCAGGGAACTAAGACTCATCAAGAGTATGAGGTCTTGGAAAGCAAAAACGGAAACGAGGCACAAGACAGTGAACGAACAGCGCCGTCGACCTAGCCAATTGATTCTGACAGGCATCTTTGGGATCATTTGCTCGCTTTGTGTCGGATGCCCAACCTCCAAACAAACGGAACATTATCCCGATCCTAACGCGCGCTTCGCGAACTACACCAACACATGCGACGGCATCCCAGGCGAACTCCCGGAACACTACGGCTATTACCTGACGCCGGAACAGCAGGCAGGTGCGTGCACCTGGTACCTGTGGACAGGCGGAGATCCGTTACGAAAAGACGGCAGTCCGGAAAACGCACGAGGCAACTCGCGCTTCTGGCGCATGGCTGAGAAACGGCTCTGGACGTTGAGTAACTTGTTGGAGTTGCCGATCGACGTAAACCTCATGGACTACATTACCGGCACGCCAAGAGACCAACGCTTTGCGAAACTGGGCGTGATCAACGATCCCGGCTGCACCAAAGCGAGCTCGCCCGATGCATACGGCTTGATGCTCGATCACTGTCGGGATCCCTACTCCAGCGGCATTATGGGGCTTCGCCTCTTTCCCAATCCTGACTTTGACCCGACCAAGTGGGATGCTAAGAAATATCTCAATCGTGACTCTCGTATCGAGCCACCCTATGTAGCGGGGTTGACCTGCGGCCTCTGCCACATTGCATTCAATCCAGACAACCCACCCGCGGATCCCGAGAACCCGCAATGGGAGAATCTTGCGCCCGCGTTCGGCAACCAGTTCCTCCGCGAAGGAGAGATGTTCAAGGGCCGGCTGACGCAGGGTAATTTCATCTACTGGGTTTACGACACGCAGCCTCCGGGTACTTCTGACACCAGCCGTATCAGCACCGACTTCATCAACAATCCCAACGCGATCAACTCGATCTGGTACATCCTCTCGGCGCGCCCCAAACATCTTGAGGTGATGAACGACGGCACCACGCAGGCGGTTCCCCACATTCTCAAGGATGGATCGGACTCGATGGGGCCCGCAGACGCCGCGCTACGCGTGTACATCAACATCGGCAGCTGCCCCGACTATCGCTACAGCCTTGAAGACTCCTTCACCGGAGCGCTGAGACCACTGCCGTTGCTGCCGATGCCGGCGGTTCCAACGACGCAGCATCCTTTCGATCTAAACAAGGCACAAAAGGAGTGCGTGGACTGGCAGCTCACGTCGGCGCGCATGGCCAATGCAGCGAACTTTCTTGATGCAAATCAGCCCTATCCATTGAAAAATGCGCCGGGCGGCGCAGCGTACATGACTGCAACTCCCGCGGTGCTGGATTCGGGCAAGCGTGCTTTTGCCGAAAACTGCGCACGGTGCCACTCCAGCAAGGTTCCACCGGAGGTGAACAATGGGCTGGATAAACACTCCGATGCGGCTAAGCCGGCATGGGTGCAGCTCGTCATGTCGCCTGATTTCCTCGACAAGAATTTCCTTTCCGACGACGATCGCTATCCGCTGGTTTCTTCCGATCCAAAGCTGGCGATTGGGACCAACGCGAAACGTGCCATGGGTACAAACCCGATCGATGGGCACATATGGCAGAACTTCTCCTCAAAGACCTTCAAGGAACTGCCGCCGCCAGGAACAATGACGGTGCAGAATCCGTTTGCTGACGGCGAGACGCTCGCCTTTCCTATCGATCACGGCGGATACTATCGCACGCCATCCCTGATCAATGTGTGGGCAACCGCACCATTCTTCCTGAATAACTCACTCGGTGTTTTTACCGGCGACCCTTCGGTGAAAGGGAGAATGACGGCATACGAAGATGCCGCGGAGAAGCTCCTCTGGCCCGAGAAACGCCTGGGCAAAAAATCGATCAGGGTTACAGGAACGGATTCTGTCCTGAATATCCGCGACATCCAGATTCGGGTTCCCGCGGGCACTCCAGTCGACCTGTTGGCCAACATCAATGTCTTCAAAGCCACAATGACACCGGAAGTGATCGTCGAGATCAAACGCCTGCTGGGCAATCCAGACAGGCTGGTACGGCTGGTGCACGCTCTTGAGAATAACGGACAGTACGACAGCGACCTGAGGGCGATGGTTCCGGATTTGCTGAAACTCAGCCAGTCGCCGGATATGATCGAGGACCACGGGCACACCTTCGGCACTGACTTGCCGGACGATCAGAAGCGTGCCTTGATCGAATATATGAAGACCTTCTAGAAAGGACGGTCTTCCCATGGAAGACAATGTCATCTTTCAACCGTTGCAATTCCGTAATCTACGTGTGAAAAACCGGCTGTTTCGGTCGAATATCTCCGGACGCTTCGACAATTACAACGGCACCGGAACGCAGACTCGGATCAACTGGGAGGAATCGTTCGCCAAGGGCGGCGTGGGAGCGATCATCTCCTCTTTCGTTCCGGTGAGCCCGCGCGGGCGCATCATGCCCAATTACGCGATGATCGATTCAGATGACAAGGTTCCGTTTTGGCGCGCCGTCGGCGAAGCAGTTCACAGGCATGATTGCAAGTACATCTTGCAACTCAGCCACTCCGGCCGGCAGCGCGATAATCCCGGGATAGAAAACTTTAGAACCAAGGCTCTCTCATCGACAAGCAAAATGGATACCTTTCATGGCCTGCTCTGTGAGGCGATGACTCTGAAGCAAATCCGGGAAACCATCCAGGATTTTGCCAATGGCGCCAGGCGCGCACGCGAAGCTGGATTGGATGGCGTCGAACTTCATGCTTCGCATGGCTATCTCATCACGCAGTTTCTCAGTTCTGCCATCAACGACAGGAAAGACGAATACGGCGGTAGCCTGCGCAACCGGGCTGCGTTTCTGTTGGAAATCATTGCGGCGATCCGCAGTGAGGTCGGAGACGACTTTCATTTGCAGGCGAAGTTGAATGCCGTGGATTTTGCGAATGCCCTCTATCCATGGGAGAAGAAAGGAAACACCCTGGAGGAAGGCATTCAAGTGGCGAAGTGGGCGGAAGAGGCGGGGGTGGATGCCATTCATGTGTCTATTGGGAGCATTTTTCCGCACCCGCTGCTGCCGCCGGGCGGATTTCCACCCGACGAACTCAACTGGTGGTACGGGACGATGATTTCCAGCGGAGTTCGCGGCTATTTCAACTACACCATGTTTCATTTCCGCTTGCTTCGCCCGATATTCTCGGCGTTTTGGGAACGCACCAAAAAGAATCATCCCATTGAAGCAGTGAGTTCCGAGTATTGCAAGGCCGTGAAGCAGAATGTGAGCGTTCCGATTATCAATACTGGTGGATACCAGGATGCCCGCGTCATCCGTCGCGTGATCACCGAGGGATATACGGATGCAGTCTCCATGGCGCGGCCACTGGTAGCCAATCGCGATCTGCCCCATGTGCTGCGATCGGGCAGGGACCTGCCTGACCGTCCATGCAGCTTCTGCAATCGCTGCCTGGTCAATGCGATCGCCAATCCCCTGGGTTGCTATGACGAACGCCGATTCGATGGCGACCATGCCGCCATGGTGGCAAAAATCATGGAAGTCTTCCAGCCGGAGCCATTTTTGGATCATAAGCGGGTCGGTCAGGATGTACGGGCATGAGCGACGAAACCATCATCCGCACCGCTGAAGGAGATCTCGTCGATCGTGTATATTCAAGTCCGGTCGATCGATATCAGCATCGTTTCAGGCGCATTCTCCTGCTGGCCGTTGTATTCGCGGTGGTGGTCGTTGCTGTAGCGCTGCTCAGTTATTTTCTTGCCGACCGCCCCGTCGCCTACGAAGACATCCGCGAACATTTCAAATACGGATCTATCGGCAGCGAGACGGGGGGCTCCGTGTTCACCCCGGTGGGAGGAGTGCTTCCGCCGTATCTTATTTTCAAGACGCTTCCTGCAATCTGCCCCGATAAGCTGCCCGGCGGATATCGATCGCTCGGGCTGATCTTTGAACCTGGACACGAACTTCCGATCGGCATATCGCGCAGAAGGCGTTTGGGACTCGATCAGGTCGGCGTCAACTGCGCTGCCTGCCACACCGGCACGGTGCGGACATCCACTGAGAGCGCGCCTCAGATCGTCCTGGGCATGCCCGCTCATCAGCTGAACCTCGAAGGCTTTTTTCAATTCGAGCAGGCGTGTTCACTGGATGACAGGCTTACTGCGGGCAATGTGATTGCCAAGGCCGAGGAGTCGGGAACCCATGTAAGCCTCATGCAGCGATTGTTGCTTTATTTGTTCGTGATCCAGCGTACGAAGCTGGAGACACTCTCGTTGCGCAATCGGATCAGCCCACTCCTTGCCGACCCAACCCTCCCGCAATGGGGGCGAGGGCGTGTAGATACCTTCAATCCCTACAAAGCCATCCAATTCAACTGGGACCTCACCCAGTTACCGCGCTCAGAGCTCATTGGCGCCGCGGATTTTCCTTCACTTTGGAACCAGCAGCCACGCGAGGGGATGCACCTGCACTGGGACGGGAACAACACATCTCTGGACGAGCGGAATCTCAGTGCAGCGCTCGGTGCCGGCGTAACCCCGGTCACCGTGGACTATGCGGCCATTCAGCGCGTTCACGATTGGATCCTGATATTGCCTCCACCCAGATATCCTTTCTCAATCGATGCCGCCCGAAGTGCTCGCGGAAAAGCGGTCTTTGACGCGCAGTGTGCGCAGTGCCACAGTTTCACCGGCAGCAAGACGGGAACTGTCGAAGACATTGCGTCGATAGGAACTGACCCATATCGTCTCAACTCCTTTACTTACACCCTGGCCACCAACCAGGCGCTTCTGTTTCCAGGGAGCGTGCACCGCTTCCAGCATTTCTCCAAGACGAACGGATATGCAAACGTGCCTTTGGATGGGATTTGGGCTCGCGCCCCATATCTGCATAACGGATCGGTTCCCACCCTTGCCGATTTGCTCAATCCGACCGCGGAGCGGCCGAAACTGTTCGCGCGCGGATACGACGTTTATGACGAGCATAAAGTGGGATTCGTCTCCGACACCGCGGCAGCCCGAGCCAATGGATCCACTTACGACACGACAATTCCCGGAAACGGAAACGGCGGACATCTATACGGAACCGATTTGCCCAGCGACCAGAAACAGGACTTGCTTGAATATCTGAAAACGCTGTAGTGGCTTCTGCGAATTTCTGAAAATAGGACGTGCGCATTGAACAGATATGCGGTGTGGTTCAGTCGAGTGGTGTGGGTGGGCATCGTTGCCAATTGCCTTTTGGCAATCCCCACGCTGTTGATGCCTGGGCCTATCCTTGCGCTCTTCGCATTGCCGTTGGCCATGCCACTGATGTGGCCCCAATTCGCTGCGCTCCTGCTTCTGCTCTTGAGCGCCTTTTATGTACCCGCTGCGCTGGGCCCGCTTCGCTACCTGCCGGTGGCATGGCTCAGCGTGCTTGCGCGTCTGGCGGGGGTGGTGTTTTTCGGCATCTTCAATCGGGACTACATTCAGCTTGGATTGTTTGACCTGGCATTCTTTCTTCCGGAGGCGGCACTGCTTGCCCTTGCAGTGCGCGAGATGAAGGCGCACCCGGAGAACGCAAAGTCGAATAGGATTTTCTGGAGTTTTCGGCGGGTCCACGCCGGCTTGCTCGCCGTGGCTCTGCTGGTTTTGATCTTTGCGGCGGTACTGACCTACGAGCAGTTCTTCCGCCAATCGCCGCCCCAGTACTTCGGCACCGCCGAAGAACATTTCCTCTACGGTTCGATCGGTACCGAAGCCACCGCCGGGGTTCCCTACTGGATATGGTTGGTGCTTCCCCGTGTTTTTCCGGATAAGCTCCCGGCCCCCGGCGGATATGCATCGCTTGGCATTGTTTCCCAGGAGGGGCATGAGTTGCCCGTTGGATTTTCAAAGCAACGAGTCGGGATCGACAGAGTCGGTATTAATTGCGCGTTTTGTCATACGGCCACCTACCGCAAGAGTGCCGCCGACAAGCCAGTCGTGGTGCCCGCGGGTCCAAGCAACACAACCAGCCCCCAGGACTATCTCCGCTTCCTATTCGCATGCGCGGATGATCCGCGATTCAACGGGACAACGATCATGGCCGAGATCGAACGCAATTACCAGCTCTCTCCGGTGGAGAAGCTTACTTATCGCTTTGCGCTTATTCCCTTCACAAAAGCGACCCTTCAGTTTCAGGAGAGAGCGATCAACCAATACGGTTGGATGCGCAACTTGCCTCGCTGGGGAAATGGCCGCATTGACCCGTTTAATCCGGTGAAATACCGCGTGCTGAATCAACCGGTCGATGGCACGATCGGCAACTCCGACATGATGCCCGTGTGGAATCTAGCCGCCCACCAGGGGTATGCCTTTCACTGGGATGGCTTGAACACTACGCTGCAAGAGGTGCTCATCAGTTCGGCAATCGGAGATGGAACGCCATTGAGCTGGGTAGATCGCGACTGGAAGAAATCGGATTCGGAATCAAGTCTGAAGAGAATCCGCGACTTCATGCTTCACGCGCAGCCTTCGCCTTTTCCATTTCCGGTCGACCAGCAACTGGCGGCTCAAGGCAAAAGCATTTTCGATCAGGAGTGCGCGGTTTGCCACGCTGCCGGAGGTGCGCGCACCGGAAAGGTGGAATCTGTAGAGAATCCGATGCTCAATACCGACAGGCACCGTATCGATATGTGGACCTCGGCCTCGGCGACCGCGTATAACGACTACGCCAAGGGATATAGCTGGAAGTTCTCCCATTTTGACAAACAGGATGGGTACGTGAATGTCTCACTCGAAGGTCTTTGGCTTCGCGGACCTTACCTGCATAACGGTTCGGTTCCGACAATTGCGGATTTGCTCAAAGACCCTGCGGATCGCCCAAAGGTGTTCTATCGAGGTTATGACGTTCTGGATCCGGAGAATCTTGGTTTTGTTTCCACCGGAGATGACGCGGCACGCAGCGGATTTCGCTTTGACACACAGCTCGCAGGCAACAGCAATCAAGGGCATCTATGGGGCACAACATTGAATCCTCAGCAGAAACGGTCTCTGCTCGAGTATCTGAAAACCATGTAGGCCTTCGAAAGGTAACTGGCGAATCGACTGCAACATCCAGCCAATACTGGGATTCCCTGGGATATAGACTTTTTCTCCCTGTCGTGCCCGCGATCCCCACCCCAGTCTTATTTCGGACCAGGGTAAGCTGATCCCTGGCATTCTGCATCGACTTTAAGTGTGTTACCTCCTGCTTGCTGGTCCATTAGCCAAAGGTAAGTATCGATACTGTGCCAGCAGGCGCATGTTGCGTCGAGCGAATTGAACACCGGTACCAATTCCACATCATAGCCGACGTGTTCGTATGGGTACACCGGGGTTTGCGGGACGACGTCCGGCCGATTGTAGATTCGATAGCTGTCGGGAACTACCGAATCGTATGTGTGCTGAAAGAGTTGCTCACCCACTCGAGGGCTCGCAAAGGTATAGCACGTCGTTTGCGCAACACCGCTGTTCAGCCCAACATCCAGTGTGAGCAAGGTCGCAAGCGCGGCTCCCAAGCTATGCCCGGTGACAGTAATGCTCGATATTCCACCGGCCTTCACCAGACTTGAAATCGCTGAGATTGCGGCAGGCGAATTGGGGTCGGCGCCTAACCGCAGCGACCGATAGATTGTGGTGAAGCCATCCTCGGTCATTCCGCCACCTGCATGAATCGGGTTAGGTACGAACAGAAAAGCGAAGTCATGCAACCACTCGTTGATGGTCTCTGTTCCACGGATGACCGCAACCATCTCTCCGCTGCCAGACTTAGCAAGATAACCATAGGTTACCGTCTCGCCTGCATGGGGCGAGACATCCGTAGCCAGTTCATTGCCATAGAAGGCATCAATGAACGTATAGCCGGCCTGGCCGATCGCGCCGACGATGTCATTGGTGTATTGGGCATTCGGAGCCACTTTGTAGGCCATGGTGACGAGCTCGGCATACCGAATTGCAGACTTCCAGTCCACTGCAGGCATTGGTTTCTCCATTCGAGATTGCGGGTCACGTATGCGTAATTATGCTCCCGCTTTCAAAGAATGCAACCACATTCAAATGCTAATTTTTGTGACTGTCCTGCATGCCAGCGGCAAACGCAGTTGGTGCTTACTACGGAACTGAGTCGCCGAATCTGGAATCAATATCGAAGCAGGAGAAGATATCTGCTTCGTTGCCAGTAACTTCGTTTATTAAGTAATAACCGAGCTGTCTTGGCAGGTCTCGCTTACTTGTCGCATCGCCGAATGCAATTTTGACTCCACCTAGAACGATCGCTCCACCAGTACGTCTCAACTATCCTCATACGCCAGGAATCAGAGAAAGCACCTTAGCGATAGCACCCACCACTGCCCCAAACTTCGCAACTCCACCTGCGATGCCGGCGATCTTGGTTTGGAGCGCCTTCAGGCCGTCATTCGTGGCGTTGATCTGCGTCAGCATGGCTTGAAACTGGGCAGAATCTGAATTCAGCCGATATTGATCGTCTGCCGACAGAAGGCCGCCGATGTCCAACTGACTCGCATTCAGCGCCTTCAGGAGTTCGAAATCCGCTGTGTTCTCAATTGCGGCCTGGTTCTTGGCATAGAGATCTTCGTATGCTGTTCTCACATCCGGCGAAAGCGGAATCGTAGGTGCGGTAGGTATAGGTGTGCTCAAAGTGTTTCTCCATTCCATTGGCTCATAGATTCATGGGTCTGCGAGTGTGCTGCCCGGTTTATGACCGGCTAGTCTGTAGGAAGCGTCGAGTAGAACTTGCCCAGGTTCTTTCCAGCAGCCTCCAACTCGCCCAGCTTGCTCGTCAGCGACTCCGGATTGTTCCCTTGCGCATCCGCAGCCAGTGCGTGATGCGTCAGCGCCAGTTTTACGATCTCCGTCTTCAGTTGCGTCAACTGCAAGTCAGCCGCCCGCTGCTCGCGCGCAAGTTCCGGTAGTCTCATGATTGCCTCCCGGCGCTCCTCTGAGCTGAGCTTGCTGGCAGGGTCGCGAAGATATAGCGTTTCCCGATCGATGATGCTGTCGAAGTCCTTGGTTTCAGCGTCATGAAGGAGGTCCACCTCATCCGCCAGCAGTTTGCACAGCGCTTGTACGTGCGGATCCATATCCTTGACCTTCTGGGGCAAATCCTTCTTGATCGCCCGGTACACCAGGAACTGGCCCAGCGCATTAGCTCCTGTAGACAAAGCGTTCTGCGTCCCCTGCGAAATAGTAAGTGCCGGTTCGGACGAAGTTGAAGAAGTGGCAATACTTGCTGAACCGGCAGGCACCAATGTATTGCCGAGATTGGCTAGACTGGTCCCCACCGATTTCGAAGCATCGTCCAGTGCAGGAGACTCCAGCCCGTTCGTGATCTCCACCAGCGTCTGGACATAGCATTGAAATGCCTTTAGAACCGCCAGTCGAACTTCGATACTTTCGTCAGTGAGCAGCGGATGAACAATACGCGGGTTATAGACCGGATCCGTCTTATCGAAATCCGCGATCGCGTCATAATCCGTCCTCCTCTCGTGGATTGTGTTCGCCGAATGATACGCCGCTGCCGCCCCGTCCACCACCGGAGCTGTCGCCGTGGACAGCGCAGTAGTGTGCTTTTGTAGCGACGCCATGCATCCGCTTGCTAACAGGCACAAGAGCGCCGCCAGCGCTACAGTTCCGCATCGCACGACGATGTGGGTCTTATAACAACTTACCCGGCCAAGAGCCCGTGAAAAGCATAAATCCAGTTTGCTATGCATTGCGGCATAGGATACCCCAGTCGATGCCATTGTCAAGATAGTTTCGCTTCCTCTGCCGGAAATTCTTCACCTCCGGCGTATAGCAGGCGTATGGTACAAGAAATCGAAATCAACGGAGGCGTCGCATGTCCAAACGGATCGTCTACTGTGCTGACGGCACCTGGCAAACTCCCCTCAACAACACCAATGTCTACCGCCTCTACAAAGCGCTCCTTGTCACCTCCGACCAGGTCACCTTCTACGACGACGGGGTGGGCGCCGACGCCTCTGGCATCAGTCGTGTCCTCCAGGGCGCCTTCGGCGAGGGACTGTTCCAGAAAATCATGGACGGTTATACCAAGATTGCCCACGTCTACGAAGTCGGCGACGAAATCTTCCTCTTCGGCTTCAGCCGCGGAGCCTATACCGCCCGCTCGCTCGCCGGCATGATCGCCAACTGCGGATTGCCCTCTGGCTCCTTTACCGACAACTGCGTTTCCCAAGCGTTCGCTGCCTATCGCGACCCAGTCAATCGCGCCACTATCCTCGCAAGCCTTGGTGCGTGCGGATTCGCCGACGCCATCATCCGCATGGTCGGCGTCTGGGACACCGTTGGGTCTCTCGGGATCCCCGCGATCTTCGGTGGCGTCGAAGAAAGTCAGTATGGCTTCCTCGACACTGGCCTGCACCCCGACGTCAAAAACGCCTATCAGTGCCTTGCCATTGATGAAGTCCGCCCACAGTTCCCGGCAACTCTCTGGACTTCCACCCCGGCCGCCGATCAGACAATTGAACAAGTCTGGTTCTCCGGCTGCCATAGCGATGTAGGAGGTGGTGTCCCGCAAGCAGGAGGGGTAGACGCAGCCACTCGCCTCTGCGACATCACCATGGGCTACATGCTCGCCAAAGCTCAATCCCTCGGTCTTACCGTCGACCCCACAGTCGCTGCTCAATACGGCACCTTGCCCGCCGAATACGCCCTCGATGCCATCAACGAATCCTGGGCGCCACAGGACGGCCCACAGCATCTCCGTCCCATCGACCCCAAGGCGAAGATAGCCAACAGCGTAGCCGTCCGAATTCAGTATGCCCTTACCTATACCCCGGCCAATCTGACATTGAGTGGTGGGTCATTGGCCGACAGCTATTCTCAAATAACATTAGTGAGCCCCAACGCCGTCTAGCTTTTAGAACGGTCTACCTTATGGGTGACTGCGGAACGACTGGTGACGAAGATTTACCCCGGTAGAAGCTGGATATTTGTGTGCGAACTCTTTTCGGAGGAACGATGAGGCCGCCAAGCTTGCCGGCATCACCTTCGCCCCAGCACTCGCATTGCCTTCCCAACCGGCCCGTGCTAACGTGAAACATCTTCGCTCCTCAGGTTCCATTCCAACCCAGCACCAGAGAAAGAATCCGTCACACCGGATCATCCACACCCCAAGGGAGGATCCATGAAGACCCATATCGCACTGCTCTCATTCCTTGCCTTCACCGCATCCGCGTCCGCGCAGTCCACCATGGCCCCGCTCCTCACGCGCGCATGGGACAACCACCGCTCCGGATGGAACCAGAAGGAGACCGTCCTCACCCAGGCCAACGTCAAAGCCAGAGGCATCGCTCGCATCACCACCATCCCGGTCTTCGGCGACGCCCGCGGCATAGAATCTCAGCCTCTCATCCTGCCCGGCGTCGCGTTGGCCGACGGCTCCACGCACGACATCATGATCCTGCCCTCGATGGCCAACATCGTCCGGGGTGTCGACGCCACTACCGGCGCCGCACTCTGGCAAACTCCGCCCCTCGGCACGCCCATCACCGGCAGCGACTCGCTCGGCCCCAACGGCCCCGGTGCCATGTGCCCCGGGCCCAATCAAACCATCGACTGCTACCAGATCAACGACAAGTGGGGCGTCCTCTCCACCGGCGTTGTCGATCCTGACACATCTCTCGTCTACCTCGTCGCCTGGGTCTCGCCCGACGGCACGCCGCAAAACGGCAAACACTATATGTACGTCCTCAACGTGAAGGATGGAACCCAGGCCGTTGCACCTGTCCTCATCGATGGCTCCAATGGCTCGCAGACTTGGTCGGCCTACATGCGCAAGCAGCGCAGCTCGCTGGTCATGACGAACATCAACGGCCGCAAGACCATCTTCTTCGCCTCCGGGACCATTCAGGAACTCGGCACCGGCGCCGCGGGCTGGGTCCTCGCCTACGACGTTGCCACGAACCACATTACCGCGGCGGTACCCACCACGCAGGGATTCGGCGGCGGCATCTGGATGGGTGGCCAGGGTCTCGCCGCCGATTCGCAAGGCTATCTCTACGCGGTCACCGGCAACGGCTCCTTCGACGGCGTCAACGACTTCGCCGAATCGATCCTCAAAATCCACTACACGCCGCCCTCCGGCCAGACGCCCGCTTCTCTTAAAATCGTCAGTTGGTTCACGCCCTACAGCGATACAGCACGCTCGCCCGGCGGCTATCCCGGCCCGACGTCACCGGCGGCAATCAAACCCGCGGGCATCAGCGCGCCGTCTGAAGCCGTACGCCCCGTCAACGCCGCCATGGCTCCCTCCATGAAGAACGCACGCATTGTGAAGACAAAGAATGCCCAGGGCAAAGCTGTCCAACTCGTCTATCCGCGCATCGCCACACCCGGAGCGTGGTGGGACGAAGACCTTGGTTCCGCGCAGGGTGCGCTCCTCGAGAGCTACGGCTTCTACATCGTGAGCGGAAAGGACGGAATCGCGTACGTCACAAGAATTGCAAATCTCGGCAACACGATGCCCACCGACTTTGCCAATGCCAAAACCAACTGCGCCAAACTCGCCACAGCACCCGTCTGGCTCACCGAAGACCCCGGCCCCGTCGACGCCTGTCCCACCGATCCCACCACGCTGAACTTTTTCCCTTGGGGCAAAACGCGCCACATGCACATGACGCCGGTGCAATACATGAGCCCCACACGCGGCCAGGTCCTCTTCGCCTGGGGCGAGAACAGCCAGCTCCACGCCTGGTCCGTCGCGCCCTCCGGAGCGCTTACCTACCTCGCGCAGGGCAACGAATTTGCATCGCCGAATATTACGAATACCCCAGGGGGGATGCCAGGCGGCTTCTGCTCCATGTCCAGCAACGGATCGACGCCCGGCACCGCGCTGCTCTTCTGCACTGTTCCCTATGGCGATGCCAATACCACCGTCACCAGCGGCCGCCTTCTTGTCTACGACCCTGACAACTGGGTCACCAATCCAGACGGCAGCAAGACCATTCCCGTCCTCTGGGACTCGCAGCAATGGAATATTCAGTTTGAGTTCAACAAATTCAACCCGCCCATCGTCGATGGCGGTCAAATCTACGTCCCCAACTATAACGGAGGCGTCGACGTGTATGGACTGACCCCGCAACCGGCGCCTTAGACGATTGAAGTCAATCGATTACAGGAAGCCTCTTCATGCCCTACTTCTTCTACCCAGCGGTACGCGGTGGCCTTATGATGGCGATGATGCGGCCCCCTTGGACATCAGCAAATCTTACCGGGATTGCTCTTCGGACCCCGGGCCACTTCATGCTGCTCATGGACCCGATTGACAGGGGGTATTGCCCGGGTCCGGCAGAAAATCATGATGCTCGTCCTGCGTCGGCCGATAGCGGATCCTCTCGCAGGCAATTCTGACTATGTCAGATACTTGCCAATATAGTTGATCAACCACAATTCCTAAGTAGCCAGTTCGGCGGAGGCTCGTATTCTGCGCGATGATGACCGGGCCGGCTTTTGGAGTCATGGCAAAACCATCGATCTCATCCGTCGTCAAATTGCGCCATATCCGACGGCCATCGGCGAGGCTCCAAACCGCCGCCTCGGGCTGTTCGGATCCGTTCGCCATGCGGCCGCTACCCCTCGTGAGCAGATACTGCCCATCGTCATTGAATTCGATTGAGTCCAACGCACCCTCATTAAAGAACGACATGGTCGAGCGCTTGTGGCGCAAGTCGAATATCTCCAGCAGGCCATGGGAAACGCCAGTTGCCAGTTGCTCGCCCAATGGGTCAAACGCGAGGGTTGCACTCATCCGGCCGTCGACAGGTTGCGCAACAAACCTTGATAGATTCTCGACTGACCGATCTGCTGCGGACTGAACCACCACCGCTACCGAGATCGTTCGATCGTTAGCCGCAGTCTTAGCCTGACCAAAGCTCCACGCCGCCATGCGGCCCCCGGGAGAAACAGCGACTGCCAGAAGCCCGGGCACAGGTCCGGACGCGGATCTTCGTTGATGTGCGACTAAGTCCTCGACGAATACACCCTCCCCACTCCGGCCCCATGCCACTTGCCTGCCATCCGGACTGAAAGCAAGGTGGAGGGTCGACGCCTCATCTTCTGTATCTGTGGGCCGCGTGGCCGTCCATACGATCTCTCCGGAGGATATGGATATGATTTGGGCGCTCGACGCGTTCGTCCAGACCGCAACATATCCGGCGGTCGGGCTGAGGAGCAGTCTCTCTGGGGGCTGCGGAAGATTTCGCTCGAAAGTGTGCTTCCCCGATGTCAGATCGATAACAGAAAGAAAAGAGGTGTCGTCACGGCGAGTACCTGCGACGGCGAGTGTATCTCCGTTTCGACTCACTGCGGCGTGAGGCCCGATATCCGCCTCGACGATGACCTGCGCAGCGGCAGCCTCTGCGGGCTCGCGCCGAATGATATGTCGTTCAATACGAGTCCGGCCCGCCGTGATGACGGCCGCAGTCTCTCCTGTCGCGGTCATCGTCCAGTCCATCATGTCATCTTGACGAATTACCGCAACCGTCTTGGTAGTAAAGAAGTCGAAGACTTTGATCCAGCCGAGCGATCCACCTCCAACAGCAACAAGGCCGGATTTCTGATCGATCGCCAGGCCGCGAATGCCCAGGCTCGACTCGCCCCGGTAGTAGATCGGGCGAAACGTCGAAGTCCCGGTTGTTGGAAACGACCGAACAACGAAGTTTTTCTGAATAATGTATCGGGGGTCGGGTTCCCAACCGAGCACGAGCACGGCTTCACCACTGTCATCGACTGCCAATGCTGTAATCTCGACCAGTCCTGTGTCAACGGTGTCGCGTACTGTGCCTGTTGCAACATCAGCGACGGCAACTTTGGCGTCGTCGACAAAGGCCAAAAATTTACCATTCTTCGAGAAGGCGATCGGCAGCGACATGGGACGTCCTACAGTCCACCGCCACAATGGTTCAGGTTTGCCAATTCGAAAAATCGAGACACTGGCTTCGGAGTCGCGTGAGGCTATTACAGAAGTCGCGTAGTAACCGCCATCCGAGGAAACCTGCAGCCCGGTCGTATCAGGAACATTTGTGTCCCACGCTGTTCCGGTTTGAAGCTGAGCCAGCCGTTCCGGTGAAATGCCAAAAAGAATCCCATGATCCGTGAGCACCATTCTTTCGGACTTCAGGGTTGTTTGAAGTGGCATTCCTGCTTCGATACCGGTAGCCGGGAAGATGGAGATCTTTCCATCTTCGAAACGAGCTGCAACCGAGTTCCCATCGCGACTCAACACGGCTGCTTCCGCCTCGGCCGGCAGCGCGCGCTCTCCGTCCCTGCCTGGGGTTACCTCGATGTGAGCCCGGAGTGCATCATTTCCTTCCAGGGTCTGCATGAGACTCACGGATTCAACCGCCAACATAGCCGCACGTCCGGCGTCGTTCTCGCTTATATTCACCGCATCGGGTCCTCCGTTGCGCGACAGCGATTCGAGCGCCAGGCTCCTCGCGACATCCAATTTGCGGCGGGTTGATGCGATGAGCTCCTGTCGGTGGGTCTCTGCTCTCTGGAGGAGATACAGAGTGCCCAGAGTCGCGAGTGTGACGACCGCGGTCCCCGCCGTCAATCTGTTTCGTCGATTCTGCCGGACGTCGGCCCCAATTACTTCGTCGAGGCTTCGGTTTGTTAACCGAGCGTAAATCTGTGCGGCGGCGCTGCGGAGTTTAGTATTGCGGTCGGAGAGTTCAGAGGATTTGACTGCCGTCGCATCCAAGTAGAGCGGCTCTTGTGCGTATGCGCCCGCTAATGTTCTCGGAACGGCTGTGGTTTCTAACCAGTTGAAATCGGCTGTTTGCTCGTCCCATTCGACTTTTCCGCTGGTGATAACAATCAGGGGAGCAACACGCCTCAATGCAAGCCAGTGTTCGATCTCCTTTGATACCCATTCGGAGGCGGCGGCTTCAGGCGATGCGAGGAGAATAAAGAATTGGCACGAGTTCATCGCCCGTTGAATGTCGGGCCAAAGTTCGGGTGTGAGAGTGAGGCCAGTTTCATCGCGGAAGATGCGGACAGATCGAAGCTTGTACCACGGCTTCGCAAACCCCTGGATTGCGCGCTGAAGAAAAGGCGCAAAGCGCGCATCGGCGGCGTGACTGTACGACATGAAAGCGTTGTAGGCCATTGCCGTCTCGCCGCCCGGTGAAATGTCTGAGACAAGGCGATTGTTCATGGCTCTAGGTCTTAACATGCCAGACATATTCGTACCAAAGGAATTCTGTGGTACGACTGCCTGCGGTTCAAGGCCTGCATCGCCACATCTTGGCGGACGCCAATTGTCCTCTTATCAGGTAAGGGGGACGCTCCTGCGCTTCGGACTGAAGACGCGTCCTTTGAAAAAGTATGCCGGCGTGTTATAGATCATCTGCGCGCAAGCTTCGGCCTGGCGCAGCGTTCTTGCTGAATTCGGTGCTCGCGGGAATATCAGGCACTGGGGAAGAGTTGGAGGATTTCAGATGACGGAGAGTAATGACGGTCGCAAGAAGCTTCTTTCGCTCGATGGCGGAGGAATTCGGGGAGTGCTTACGCTTGGCGTCCTGGCTTCTATTGAAAAGCTCGTGGGACGCCCGCTCGGTGAGTACTTCGACTACATCGCCGGAACCAGTACCGGAGCAATCATTGCTGCCGGGCTCGCCAAAGGAATGTCTGTCGCTGAGCTACAGGAATTCTATACGAGCTTCGGGCCGCAGATGTTTGAACAACGGTTTCTACTGCAACGCTACAAGAGCCTCTATACCAGTGATCCGCTGCAGAAACAGCTGAAGTTCACATTTGGTAAAGATGCCTCCGGTGCGGATACTACTCTTGGATCAAAGGACATCAAGCCCCTGCTGCTGATCGTCACGCGGAACTGGACGACCGACTCTCCATGGCCCATCAGCAGCAACAAGGCCGCCGTCTACAATCACGATGCGTTGCCATATTGCAATCTTCAGATACCGCTCTGGCAACTCGTTCGGGCCAGCACCGCCGCTCCGATCTATTTTCCGCCGGAGGTTTTACGCTGGGATCCGAAAGACGAAACTAAGAGCTTTGTATTTGTCGACGGCGGAGTAACGCCCTATAACAACCCGGCCTTTCTCCTTTATCGGATGGCAACTGCCCCCGAGTATTGCCTGGAATGGCCTACGGGCGAGGATAAGATGTTGATGATTTCAGTAGGTACGGGATCCGCGCCCAAGACTGGACCGACTTTTCAAACCCCAGATCAGTCGATTCCTGTTCAAATACCGGGATTGATCTCTGCGCTAATGTACGGGGCGGAGGTCGACCAGGATGTCAGTTGTCGAACCGTCGGGCGCTGCACTTTTGGAAACGTGATCGACCGCGAAGTCGGTGACATGATCCCCCGCGTCAAACAACCGGGGGGGAAATATCTAACCTTTGATGAAAGGCAAGCATTGCCCATCAGGCCACTTAGCGAGGGGTTGGGAAGAGCCTTTCTATATGCTCGTTATAATCCGGAATTGACTCAGGGCGGCTTGGAGCAGCTTGGCATTCGCGACTTCAAATTAGAGGATCTACTCCGCATGGATCTCGCAACTCCTGAAAATATCCTGAAACTTGCAGAGGTCGGCGCAGCTGCCGGAAAGAAAGTGAGCAAGGAGCAATTTGGAAGCTTTCTGGATTGAGGTGAACCTCCAGTTTATCCGAAGTAACTCACGACGGGATCATTTCGCATTCTCTAGAGCCTGGGGCTTTACTTTTGGGGGCAGCATGGCCTCGAGGCTCGAAATGATCGCCAGAAGTTCGCCGCGCCGCGGTTCTTCATAGAGCTGTGCAGCGATCCGGCATGTACCAAGCGTCGAGTCCAGTTTCCAAACCGCTGGCCCATCCAGCATCACCAGGTTGGCCAGCTCCTGCGCCTTCTCCGCGTCTCCCGCATCGAAAGCGGCTCCAAGGAGAGTGGGATTGAGCCACTCATCGTTTGTGTTGCGACTTCGTGCGCGTTCACAAGCTGTCATTGCCACGGCTGCCGAGGCAACAGCTTTCTCTTGATCCCCTTTACGGTTGCGTGTTCGGTAGAGGCGGGCAAGATTTGAGGAAGGGAAGTAGTCGTTGAGGTCCAGTTTCATGCCCGCATCATATTCCGCGATAGCGCGATCGAGATCAAGCGGATTCCCTGATTTATTCCATTTCCTTCTATACCTTCCGCCAAGCAGGCCGCGGCGCTCTGATGTGTCTCCTTGCGAATTGATCAGCTCTCTCAACGCGCCGATCGCGGTGTCGTGGTCGCCCGAATTCGACAGGGCAAGAGCCCTCTGCTCGATCACCAGCGGAGAACTTTGAAGGTCTGCGGGAAGTCCATCAATGAACTCGAGCACCGTCTGCCAATCTGTGCAATCCCGCAATGTATAGAGGAGCTCGACTGCGACAGCCTTCTGGATGGGGCCGCCAGTGTGGAACTCATCGCGTAAGGCCAGAGCGCGTGCGCGGCGGTCTTCACTGTCAGTCGCGGAACGTGCCGCAATGATTTGCGCTTGAAAAAGAGAGAGGTCCTCCAGGGTCTTCCGAAACGAAGTCGCGCGCGCTGGGTCGTAATCGGGGTATTTTGGAAATACCTGGTAGAAAGGGGATTCGCCGCTGGCCATGAGTGGAACGGCAGCGCTAATGGTGTCGATGATCTCGGCCGCCGTTTCGTCGGAAATCGATTCGGCGGGTAGCGGGTAGCGGATGTGCCGCATCTGTGCAGTATCGAAGAGCGGTTTCGCCCAGTCGGCTGCGGTAAGCAGGCAACCCTGCCGTTGAGCGGCGTGACGGATGCCCACCTCATAGTAGACATTTCCGTTGGGGATGGAGAGGTCAGCAATCACCAGATCTGATATCGCCAGCCGTTCAATCATTTCATTGATGATGAGGGCCCCGATATCCTCGTTCGCGCGGATTGGCTCGTATCCGGCCTTGTCGATCGCCGGACGGAGTGCAGCTTCCCACAGGCGGTCGAAATCTACCTTATCGGGGGCTTGAGAGCCCGCTTGCGCATTCGTCGGCTTCTTGTTGTAAGGCATGATCATGAAGCAGATTGGACGCGGCACGGAATCACCTCCGGATGATCAATTCGAAGCGAGGAGCGATCTCCAACTCACGTGATTAAGAGCCTGATTCGGCTGAAGCGATCCCACTGGAGAAATTCGTTATCGTTCAGACTCATACAGTTCGTGGAATCTGGCGGGGCTCATTGCGTAGCCATCTTTCCGGTCGGGATCATTAAACACAAGATAGTCGCCTTTGGAATAGGCTGTGGATCCTTCCTTGGTCTGAATCGAGCCCGCCTCTGATGCCGCCTCTGCCCAAACTGAACCAATCTTTTCATACAATCCGGGAGACACCATGCGGTAGGTGCGCTGGAACGTTTCCGCATCAATGGTGTATGCCTCTGACTTGTTGTTTACGATCCAGTCGCCCCTCTTACAGCGTTGTGTACCACCCCACTTTTGGTACGTGAATCCTTTCGTCTCGAAATCAAGGCGCACCGCAGTCACACAAGTGCGTTCTTTCCGGCGGTATTTCTGCACAATCGGTTTCTCCCGTCACGAGTGTACATCTTCACATAGGATGTGCTCATCATCGCTAATCAAAATATGGATTGAAGCGGTCGCCCACTTACACTCCCTATAAGGGAATTCATATGTTGAACTTAGCGAACGACCCTGAATCTCCCAACCCCGCACAACCCGATATTCGGTTAAACCGCTGCCGCTGCCGCTTCGGGCGACGCCGTCAATTCAGCGTTTGCCCTTCGATATCTTTGAAAGAGCGCGCCCGCAAAGCCCTCGCACTCAAAATTGAGACGACCTGGACAACTCGAAGAGTGGTGGCGCGCATCTTCCCAGTTTTAGGACAAAGACAGAAAAGAGATCTAAGTGAAATCGCCTTTCTCTGTCGGTCAACTCGTGGCAGCCGCGGGAGTGTTGCATTACGCTCGCATTCAAGCTGCAGCGTCTCCGTCCACCTCGATCTTTTCCTCGCTATCTACGCCGGCGAAGGAAGTGTATGGGCTATCGCTTTTTGTCCTAGCAATTACCGGAACGATTTTTTTTGGCGTGAGTTGCCTGCTGGTTTACGCGCTGGTGCGCTTCCGGGCACGGCCCGATGACCCAACAGAGCCTCCCCAGGTGTTTGGAAGCATCCAGATCGAACTTGCCTGGACAATTATTCCGCTTCTGACCCTGGTCGTACTCTTTCTCGGAACGGCCCGCGTTCTTTTCTCGATCCAGGATGTGCACAAGCCCGACTCGGCGCTCGATGTGACAGTTGTGGGCCATCAGTTCTGGTGGGAGTTTCGCTATCCACGGTACAACGTAGTCACCGCGAATGAGTTGCATGTCCCGCTCAGTAGCGCGGAGTCGCCCCGCCCCACGTTTATGAGATTGACCTCGGCAGACGTGATGCACAGCTTTTGGGTGCCGCAACTTGCGGGCAAGACCGACCTGTTGCCAAACCGGGTAAACGAGATGTGGATTGACCCTCAAAAGCCTGGCTTGTATTTGGGGCAGTGTGCTCAATTCTGCGGGACGGAACACGCGAAGATGCTACTGCGGGTATACGTTGACGGGCCGGAGCAATTCAAGAGCTGGATTGCTGAACAACAGCGGACACAGCCTGAAATCCAAGACCGGCAAGCCGCGGGTGAGGTTCAACCGAACCCAGGGGATGCTGGAGGGCAGAGGCACTTGCCGCCCAATTCACCTGGAACTCGAATAAACACAGCATACGATTCGGCCACCTTGCCTCAGGATAGGAATGCGCACGATGGGCAACTGGTATTCGAGCACCAGGCATGCATCAATTGCCATACAGTTGCGGGTACTGTAGCGGATGGCCGTTATGGCCCTGATCTGACGCACCTCATGAGTCGTTCAACCCTGGCTGCCGGGACAATATCGAATACGCCCGACAATCTCAATGCCTGGATCAGTGACCCGGACAAGATCAAGCCAGGGTCACTGATGCCTAACATGCATTTGACCGACCGAGAGAACGCGCAGATCACTGCGTATCTTCTTACGCTGAAGTAGCAGTGGCCGGAGAAGCTGATGGATACACCGATTATTCCAGTTGCGGGTGGCGGCCTGGAAGCGGGACTGGACCGAACGCCTGCAACCGCCAGCCGGGGCACCTACCTCGAAACACTTCATAGCTGGGTTGTTACGGTCGACCACAAGAAGCTTGGAATGCTTTACATCGGACTTGCGTTGGTGTTTCTTCTGGTTGGGGGCATCGAGGTACTGCTGATTCGCATACAGCTATTCGTGCCGCATAACACCTTTGTTAGTCCGGGCACGTTTAACCGTCTGTTTACGATGCACGGAACGACCATGGTCTTTCTGGTGGGAATGCCGATCCTTTTCGGCTTCGGTAATTATCTCGTCCCGTTGATGATTGGTGCGCGGGATATGGCGTTCCCGCGGCTGAACGCATTCAGCTTTTGGATAAGCGCCTTCGCCGGGATGCTGCTCTATTACAGCTTTATTGGCGGAGTCGGACTGTTTGGCACCGGTTCTGCACCCGACGTCGCCTGGTTTGCCTATGCGCCTTTGACGGAACGGGCGTTCTCACCCGGGCACACGGTCGATTACTGGGCGATTGCGATCTTCGCCAGTGGGATCGGCAGCATCGGCACCTCAATCAATATCATCGCGACGGCGTTCTGCATGCGGTGCAAGGGCATGACCCTGATGCGCATGCCGCTGTTGCCCTGGCTTTATGTGACAACCTCTTTTCTCGTGCTGCTTGCGGTGAGCCCGTTGACCGCAGCCCAAGCGATGCTGCTGATCGATCGCTATCTTGGTGGTCACTTTTTCGATACACAAGCCGGCGGTTCGGCGATTTTATGGGCTCACTTTTTCTGGATTTTCGGTCATCCCGAGGTGTATGTACTGGTACTGCCGGCCTTCGGATTTGCGAACGAGATCATCCCCGTGTTTTCACGCAAGGCGATCTTCGGTTATCCGGCAATGATGGCCGCGTCGGTGGGCATTGGCTTTGTGAGCCTCACGGTGTGGGCGCATCACATGTTCACCATCGGTATGACATCGTTTGGCAACGCCTTTTTCACGCTTTCAACAATGGTGGTGTCTATCCCGACGGGCATCAAGACTTTCAATTGGCTGGCGACGATCTGGGGCGGCAAGCTGCGATTCGAGACCCCCATGCTGTTTTCGGTTGCCTTTCTGTTCCAGTGGGTGATTGCGGGACTCACCGGCATCATGCTCTCTGTGTCGGCTTGGAATTGGCAGCTGCACAATTCCTATTTTGTCGTCGCGCACTTTCATTACGTGCTGGTTGGCGCCATTCTCTTCATGATCTTCGCCGCGTTCTATTACTGGTATCCCAAGATGACGGGGCGGATGCTGGATGAGCGCCTTGGAAAATGGCATTTCTGGCTAATGGTCATCGGCTTTCATATGACCTTCGACGTGATGCATTTTCCGGGCCTGCTGGGGATGCCAAGACAAATCTTCACCTATGAACCGGATCGAGGCTGGACGACGATGAACCAGATTATTTCGGTTGGCGCCGCGCTGCAGGCCGTCGCCACGTTGATCTTCGTCTATAACCTGGTCCACTCCTATTTCCACGGCGAGACTGCGGGCCCTGATCCGTGGGATGCGTGGACGCTTGAGTGGTCAACACCGTCGCCGCCTCCGGTGTATAACTTCGCGGTTGATCCTGAGGTGATGAGCCGACGTCCGCTCTGGGACCTGAAGCACCCGGAAGACCCAGACGGACCCTATGAATAGGCCGGTGAGAAGATGAGCACGATTTCTTTAGACCACATCGACCATGGTGAAGCGTGGAGTCTGCCCTCGCGTGGCGTTGTCGCGATGGCCTGCCTGATCACTGCGGAATCCGCGATCTTCAGCATCTTTGTGGTTGCTTACCTCTACTACATCGGCCGCGATGTGACCGGCCCTACGCCGCAGCAGGTGCTGGAGGTGCCGACCTTCGGCACGGTCTGCCTGCTTTCAAGCAGTTTTTTTATCTGGCTGGCGGAGCGCGCGATTGAGCATTCAAAGATGAAGGCTTTTACGCTTTGGTGGGGCGTCACCGTGCTGCTGGGAATGATCTTTCTCACCGACACGGGCGTCGAATGGCACAAGCTCATCTTTCAGAATCACCTCACTATCAGCACGAATCTATTTGGCACCACGTTTTACTCGCTGGTCGGATTGCACGCCACCCACGTTGTGGTTGGGTTGCTGATGATGCTGATCGTGCTTGTGTTCTCATTGACGCGCAGGGTTCATCCAGAACACGCTGAGCGGGTGAAAGTGCTGGCGATGTACTGGCACTTCGTCGATGGCGTATGGGTGGTTGTCTTTACCGTGGTGTACCTGGTGGGGCGATGACTGAACCTCGCGATCCGGTTGCTTCGAATCCTCACACCGGTGAGACGGAAGTCCATGCAATCCATTTGCCCGCGTCGACGGCGTGGCCGTTCCTTCTGGCGTTGGGCCTGACGCTGGTCTTTGCCGCTCTGGTGACGAATATCGCAATCGGGATTCTTGGTTGTTTGATCGCAATCGTTTCCGGCATCGGCTGGTTTCGCGATGTGTTGCCTCACGAGGCGCACGAAGACGTGGAGGTCACAGAAGAGTTTGTCGTTCTTGTATCGCTGAGGGAAAAGGTCGCACGGATCCATGTGGACGAGACGCATCGCGCGCAATTGCCCTTGCAGACTTTTCCAATTTCTGCCGGTATCAAGGGCGGCATCGCCGGCGGAATCGCCATGGTGATTCCGGCGGAAATCTACGGCATTTTGCGTTACCACAGCATCTGGTATGTTGTGAATCTGCTGGGCGGAGCCGGTGTAGGGGGCTGGGTAAACCCGAGCGTTGAAGCGATGAGACATTTCCGGCTGGGCGCGTTCATCACGGCCAACATCATTCAGGGCGCGACGACCCTGCTCGTTGGTCTGCTGTATGGGGCGATGCTTCCTATTTGGCCCAAGCGTCCGGTGTTGCTGGGCGGCATCATTGCCCCGGTCATTTGGACCGGACTCTTACACAGCGTATTGGGCATCGTGAACCCATTTTTTGCCGATCACATCGACTGGTGGTCATTCGCGGCATCACAAGTGCTGTTCGGTCTGGTTGCCGGATACACCGTTACAAAAATCGGAAAGATCAAGCGGCTGGGGCAGGTCCCGCTGGCGATGCGGCTTGGTGTAGAAACTCCGGGGCTGTATCGGGAACCCCATGGAGAAGAGCCGCATGGCCCCGAGGGACAAGGGAGAGAAGGAAAGGAATGAATGCGCGGTGCATCGCCGCCGGCACTCTCGGGTTCGCAGCGCTATCGCTTATGGGCTGCGACCTTCCCGGTCGGCCGAGGCCGGGAGCTGAGGTGCCGAGACCGGAGGCGGTGATGTCGTTCGACACATTGTATGGAGAGAATTGCGCTGGCTGTCACGGTGCCAACGGTCAGAATGGGGCGGCCGCGAACCTTGCAAATCCCGAATATGAGGCCTTGATTGATGACGCCTCGTTGCGCGAGGTGATCTCGAATGGAAGGAAAGGCACGTTGATGCCTGCTTTCGACAAACGCGCAGGTGGTGATTTAACCGACACGCAGATAGAGGCAATTCTGCAAGGCATCCGTGAGCGATGGGCAAAACCGAACCCCTTCGAAGGAGCCACTCCGCCGCCTTACAAGGCCACTCAACCCGGTGATATCGCGAAAGGACAGGCGGTATACTCGGCGGCATGCGCTCGTTGCCATGGAACCACGGCGCGGCATCCAGGGAGTGCAGGGTCAATTCTGGATGGATCGTTTCTGGCGCTGATTGATGAGCAAACAGTGCGTACGACGATCATTGCCGGCCGGCCCGACATTGGCGAGCCCGACTGGCGCGGTCACATTCCCGGACGCCCGATGACCGACCAGGAGATTGCGGATGTAAGTGCGTGGTTGATTGCACAGAGGCCTGCAACTCCCGGTCAACCTTATCCGAATGTAAAACCTATGTCGCAACTTCCGGGTGAAGCGCAACCGCGAGCGACCGGACCGAACGGACACTGACAATCAGGCGCTTGTTCACAGGAGACGTTATGGATGAAATGCTACCGCCGCCGAGTACCGAGGAACAGGCACAACGCCTTGAAACGGAGCGCGTGACCCGAAGGGCATTTCTGATGAATGTGGGCATTGCACTCAATGTGGTCGTAGCACTGGCGATCGCAGTGCCTGTGGTGGGATTTGTGCTCGGACCTATCATCCGGCGCAGGGAATATCTTCGCTGGATCGCGATTGGCAATACTGCCGACTTCTCTCCGGGAGAAACCAAGCTGGTTTCCTTCCGCAATCCCTTTGCCGATCCGTGGGATGGACAGACCGCGGACCTTCCTGCGTATGTGCGATGTACGTCTCCGGGCCAATACACAGTTTTTGCGATCAACTGCGCTCACCTGGGCTGTCCGGTGCGGTGGTTCTCCGAATCGCAGCTTTTCATGTGTCCTTGTCACGGCGGTGTTTACTACGCAGACGGAAGCCGCGCGTCGGGCCCCCCGGAGCGCGGGCTTTTTACCTACGCCACAAAGGTGGAAGACGGCAAGCTGATGATCGACGCCGGCCAAATCCCAACGTTGCAGAATCAAGCTCGCGCATTGCCGTGCCCGCCCGCGAACGGCTCCGGCGTTCCTAATCTCGTATCGAGGATCGAATCATGCCCTGGTACAGACGCCTCTACGATTGGCTAGAACGACGCCTTCAACTCGAGGGACCAATCAAGGAAGCCGCTCTTCATCCAGTACCGAAGAGCACGGCCAGCTGGTGGTATGTTTTCGGCAGCGCGAGCCTGGCGCTGCTCATCCTCCAGATTGTTACGGGCATCATGCTGGCTCTTGTGTATACGCCTTCCGCGGCGACTGCATGGAATTCGCTGCAAGTCATGAACCACGAGCTGCCGCTGGGATGGTTTCTGCGCGCCATGCACGGCTGGGGATCGAACTTCATGGTCGCAGTGGTTCTGATCCACATGTCCCAGGTGTTCATTTTTGGCGCTTATAAATTTCCGCGAGAGCTTACCTGGATTCTGGGCGTGTTCATGTTGCTGATGACGCTGGGCATGGCGTTTACCGGGCAGGTGCTGCGTTTTGATCAGGACGCCTACTGGGGCTTGGGTATCGGCGTTTCGATCATCGGCCGCGTCCCGTTTATCGGCGGCCAGTTGGTCCATACCTTGCTCGGAGGCCCCATCATCGATGGCGCAACGCTGACGAGGTTCTTCGCGCTCCACGTCTTCATCATCCCCGGTGCGCTACTTGTCTTCACTGGGCTGCATGTCTGGATGGTATTGAAGCTCGGCATCAACGAATGGCCGATGCCTGGCCGCATTGTGCGCCGCGAGACCTACGTTCAGGAATACAACGAACTCGCCCACAAAGATGGAATTCCGTTTGTACCGGGCGCGGTGTGGAAGGACCTGGTCTTCTCCGCTGCTGTTCTTTTTGCTGTGGCCTTCTGTGCTGCGATGTTCGGGCCCTACGGTCCCAAGGGTGTTCCGGATCCAACAATCATCGCCACTGTTCCCAAGCCGGACTTTTTCTTCTTGTGGATTTACACTCTTCTTTCCTACCTTCCGCCAGACCT
Organism: uncultured Acidobacteriaceae bacterium; assembly: GCA_963800145.1. Classification (GTDB taxonomy): domain Bacteria; phylum Acidobacteriota; class Terriglobia; order Terriglobales; family Acidobacteriaceae; genus Telmatobacter. The sequence goes on from CAWCZX010000008.1 coordinate 75,268, forward strand.
CGAAACTCCGTTCCTCCTGATCGCGCCGCCCGTTGCAGTCGCCATACTGATTGCGCTTCCCCTGGTCGCCGGTGTGGGCGAGAAGAGTTGGTGGCGCCGGCCCGTCGCCGTATTCTCGCTGATGTTCATTGCGACGTGTTGGGGAGTTTTGACGCATCTAGGAACGTACACTCCGTGGAGTCCACAGATGAACGCGTGGAGCGGCGCCGTGGTTCCGATCGAATTTCTGCGCAATCGGACACCGCTCGAACGACAGGGCGCAAACGTCTTTCAGGAGAAACAATGCCGCAACTGTCACTCAATCGGAGGTCTGGGCGGTCAGCGAGGGCCGGCCCTCGACAGCGTTGCCACTCGATTGACCGAGGATCAGTTGATTCGCCAGGTGCTGCTGGGTGGCGGCAACATGCCCGCCTACGGAAGTGCGTTGTCGCCCGCAGAGACAACGGCTCTTGTACGTTTTCTCGAAACTCTGCACCCCAATTATGAGCCTGTTGCCAGCGATGTGTCCCGTCAAGTAGTGGAGCAGGGAAGCGTCCCGCAGAATTCAACTGTTGAGCGCGGGGGCGGTCAGACAAAAGTGAAATAGAGAGCGCGCACTGAGGTTAAAGATGTCTCTCTGCCTCAACCTATTCGATGCCGGGCTTGTGGACGGATCGCTGCGGGAAGGTCTGCTGCGCGCGTGGTCGTTCCCACTAATACCGTTCATCGGGCTGTCGGTATTGGCGATCCTCTATCTGCGTGGTTGGCGCGCAGGCAGCAGGACGCGGCCCTGCGAATTGCCTGCATGGCGCGCTGTTGCTTTCATTTGCGGATTGTTGTCTCTGTGGATCGCCCTGGCGTCACCGATCGATGCACTCGATGACTTTCTTCTCTCGGTGCATATGATGCAGCATTTCATCCTGATGTCGGTTGCACCGCCTTTGCTCGTTTTGGGTGCGCCCGCGGTGCCGCTGCTGCGTGGTCTTCCTCAGTGGGTGATTCGTGTGGTGCTTGCGCCGCTGTTCCGGAGGCAGTGGTTCGATCGCATTGGCAGATTTCTTACTCATCCAGCCGTGGCGTGGCTGGGTATGAACATCGCCTACCTGGGATGGCATGTGCCTGCGGCTTTCGAACTGACCTTTCACTCCGAGCGGATCCACGATTTGGAACACCTCTGCTTTTTTCTGACGTCTATCGCATTCTGGTGGGTTGTGCTCGAACCCTGGCCAAGCCGATCCCGCTGGGCCCGCTGGACGGTGATACCCTACCTGCTCAGCGCTGACATTGTGAACACGATTCTTTCGGCGACGTTGGCTTTTTCTGGACGTGTGCTTTATCCCTCGTATGCCCAGGCGGAGCGGATCAGTTCGTTGACACCCCTGCGTGATCAGATCGCAGCTGGAGTCGAGATGTGGGTTCTGAATTCTCTTGTTTTCTTAGTTTTTGCAGTCACGCTCACGATCGAGATGCTTTCTCCACGATACTTACGCACAAATCAACGAGCCTCGGTGATGTTCAGATATCGGATGACAGGTGAAAAGACTGAGAAGCTAAGTGATCCGCATAAGGAGATTCTCCCGTCTTAGGTTTGATCTCACGGGCCGTCCGGCTAAGCCGCGCGAACCATGGCTCGAATCCGGGGCATCGATTCGGTATGCATACATGGCGCTTGTCGCGTTACCGAACCGATGACCGATGCGGCTGTGCCGGCACTTCGTTGAAGTGTCGCTGGAGCGCGCGACTTGTCAGGACATCCAACTACCCCCAAGAAGATCGAGCGTAGAGAAGGGGTCTCTTTCCGCTGGTTTTCCAGAAGTAGACAAGGACGATCACACTTGCGATGGCCGCATACGCGCACCACACCGAGGTAAACGCGTACCGCTTCACAGCGGTGACAACTAGCAGAATCGCCAAGTTCGCTGTGCCGAAGATTACCATCGCTCTGACCTTCGAGAAGAATAGCGAACCGCAAGTGGCGACGAGATACAAGATCGCGACAACCGTATTGTTTGTGGCCTGGTTGATATAGACAATGCTATTGTCTCTGATATAAATCTGAGTTGGGTATGCTGCCAATGCCCATAATATGTAGAGTCCCGTTGCAACGCCGATGACGAGGAAAGGCAGCATGCGTCTGCGACTTCTGCCATCAGGCTCGAAGAACAGCACACCCAAAGGTAATAGAAAAGGTAAAAGCCCCTGCGCATACAACATGTATGCCGCGCCCATATTGTGGGTCACGGTAGGTGAGAGTGTACCATCCAATCCGAGCCAAACAAATCCTTCGATAAACTGATGAATCGCGAAAAGCAAGGGAAGCGCTGCGAAAAGCAATTCGCGCCGATGCTTCACCTTCGCCAAGGTGACTACGCCCGCGACTCCAAGAACTCCGCTTCCGACAAAGTTCGCAGTTGCTGAGAAACACATGGCTCGCCTTCTCCAGTACGTGGATTATACGTATCGTCGTCGAATTGCGGGAGAAATTGCATCGAGCCAGGGAGTCGGCGTCTCGCCACGATAGCAAAAAAAGGCCGTTGATGAGGGCAGGCGCCTCGGAGCCGGCTTAGAGGAGCAGGCTCCAAACAGCCCTTGGCGGCTGTGATTCCGGGGATGGTCTACGACCTGTGCCGTCGCGCAGGTGCGGCGGAGAGCAAGATGCAGGCCAAAGCACCGCCATCCATGGCGCCATACCACGGATCCTTTTGATTGTTTTTCCTAGACCAAGCGAGCGGCTAGATGAGGTTTCGACATGCGGGGAGTGCACCTGGGCGAACCGCAGCGGAGCCGGCAGATATCTTTATGTGCCAGCGATGCCTTTGTTCTGCAGTACCCTGACAACAACCCGCCGGTTTTCTGCCTGGCCCTCCGACGTGGTGTCAGGAGCTACCTGCCTGCTGACCCCCATGGCGCCCGGAGCCAATACGTTGGTCAGCGGAATCCGGCACTGCTGGTCCAGAAAGTCAGTTACATTGGCCGCTCGCTCTTCGCTCAGCTTCTGATTAAGAGCAGCAGAGCCCACGGCCGACGCATAGCCCTTTACCTGAATCACGTAGCCATTGACCGTCTTGGCTTTCTGGCACAGCGACATCAATTGTGCGTCGTATTGGGGGTCAACCGTGACCTTATCGTTGCCGAAGTAAACGGTGACCTCATCCCAGATGTTGTAATCAGCCAGTTCACCAAATCGCTTGTTCACGGCGGCTATGGCCGCTTTGTTGGCGGCAATCTTAGCCTGTGCTGCAGCCATCTCCTGCTGCTGCTGCGCCATGGCCTCCTGCTGTTGCACGATTTGCACTTCCTGCGCCGCCTGCTTCTGCTGCTCCACCTGTTCCTGCTGTTCTACAGGAGTGACACCAGCTTGAATGTCGGTGGCAGTTTGAAGATCCTTGCCATTGAACTTAATCGTGTTTGCCACGAGCTGATTCTGGCCGTTGTAACTCCCTTCGACCTGTACTTGCAGACCGGGCTCCAGAACGGTAACGCCCATCTGTTTCCGGCGGGCATGAAACACGCCGGATACGTCTTCAACCTGGGTGCCGTCGTTGAGTGCGACGACCACATTACCCGAATCCTGCGTTTGCACAGTCATCGTGGAGCCATTTCGTCCGTCGATTACGCCTTTCAGCTGCTGATTTTGTGCAGTTGCAACGCCAACGAGCAGCAGAACAGTCGCCAGCGACAGTGTCGAGATGAATGCTGTTTTGTTTCGATTCATAACCTTTGCCTTCCTTCCCCTGACGGTGTGCCACCTGCTCGTTCCTCGTGGCGCTGTTGACATATTTGCGTGTTTGTTATCTATCGGTTGATGGCGGTCTACCATGCGAGACTACGAACCACATTTGCGAGTACGCAGCCTTAGGAATCACAATGCCCCGTCGTCAGGAGGGCATCTACTGTCACAATTGACAGTGAGCTCAGCAAGGACAAGAAACTGGCTAGATCGCGCCGGCTGGATGGCCGATCATCGATTTGCAAGTGAAACAATCGTTGCGTGCCGCGAGCAGTCATTCCGCATTCCGCGCTAATGTTTCGTCACAAATGTTGCAACGGGCAATGCGGTGGCGGGCGAATTATCGAAAGTGCCACCCAGGACAAGATGCAGGTTGATGCGATTGGCAAGCTGGGTGTTTCGCAGTTCGATGAGTTCTTGCTGACTCTGGATCTGGCCCTCCTCCAACTGCAAGACAGATAAAAAATCTACAGTGCCCGCTCTGTACCTCAGGTTGGCTACCCTGACGGCTTCAATGTGATCACGAACTGCGTTTTCCATGAGCGGCAGGCGTTGAGCCAGCAACCGCTCGTTCGTTAACGTGACTTCCACTTCGTCAAATGCCTGCAGGGCGACGCCACCAAAATATGCCACGGCCTCCTCTTCCTGCGCGGTAGCGATCTTGATCTTTGCTCGCAGCGCTCCGCCCTCGTAGATCGGCACCAACATTCCAACGGCGCTGTGAATCAGCCAGGGGTTGAGATCCAGTACGGAGAGTAGGGGGTCGCTCAAACGCCCACCCTCGAGGGTTAGCGAGAAGCTAGGCAGCAGGGCCAGCTTCGCAGCCTCCTCGGTTCGGAACGCGGCCAACACCCGGTGTTCCGCGGAAACGATGTCGGGGCGTCTCTCCAGCAGCGACGAAGGCAGTCCGTTTGCGATCGGAGGCGGCAAAGGAGAAAACGCTTCCGCTACTGCCAATTCGGCTGCCGGATATCGCCCAATGAGTAGCTCCAGGTTGCGCCGCGCCTCACTGTAGAGGCCTTGCGCAACGACTAACTGGCTTTGGGCTTCACTGAGCTGATAATTCGCTTCCGCCACGTCGAGGTCTCCAACTCTGCCCGCCGCCCTTCTCACTTTCACCAACTCGAGCAGCTTCGCATAGTCATTGACGCTCTGTTGTGTGAGTGCGAGGAGTTGACGAGTTTCGATGGCCTGATACCAACTCTTGGCCGTGGTTGCAGCCAATGATTGCCGTGCAAAGGCGTAATCGCTTGCGATCGCTTCGTAGTTTTCCTGGGCTGCGGCGCGTTGAGCGCGTAGCCGCCCCCAAACATCTAATTCCCAGGAGACCGTCGCAAGCTCCATGTTGCTCTGGTTTTGCTCGTACGAATTCATGCGCTTCGAGCGGGTCGTTGCTTCGGCGAAGCTTGTGCCGACCTGGGGTTTCAATTTTGAGCCCACGACAATAACGCTCTCACGCGCTTCCTCTACCCGTGCTGCAGCCTGGCGCAGGTCGAGGTTGTTTGCGATGGCATCGGAGACGACTCCTTCGAGGCCGGGATCTTTGAAGGACTTCACCCAGTCTCCCGTGACATTTTCGCTATTCAGGGCAGCACCCCACGCAGGGGGTAGCGGCGTTGCTTTGGGTAGCGCCTGACCAACCGTCGCAGGAAGAGACGGCGGCTTGTGAAGTGCACAGCCGCACATGCTGATTCCCACTGTTGCCACGACGATCCGTCCCGCCACCCAGATCCTTATTGGCGTCACTCGGTGATGATTGCTCGCAGCTGAGTTCATCGCGGCGCCTTTGATCAGAAAGGCATTGGATATAGCCAGTTGAACCAGGTGTGAATGCGGATCGCGATTTTTCGAAGCGCGGCGAAACCACCACCACTCGTGTAAATAGCGGCCGCGGCCTGCGCACCGATTGGGAGCACAACCTCAGAGGGATTATTAAGATTAATTTTTACCGCAAAGTCTAATTGCGGCTGCTTGGGGGTTGCAGGATCGAACGTTGGAAGGATGTCGCTCGGGAGGTACTGTCCTTCGCCGCTAGCCCACCAGACGCTGTCCACTTTCCCTGCAAAAATCTGGCCTGGGTATAGGTCAACCGCGACCTCAACGGGTTGGCCGATCCTCACGTACTTGAGGTTTTCCTGGGTGAAGTTGGCGAGCAGGTAACGGTCACTATCAACAATGAATGAGGCGATCCCGCCGACACGAAGGATACCCGCAACCATGCCCGGTCGAACTTGGAGATTAACGATGTGGCCATCCGCCGGCGCGAGCATCAGGGTGTTGTCCAGGTAATAGCGTGCCAGAGCCAGTTGAGCGTTCACGTTGTTTATGGTCGCGACCGCTTGCTTTTCGGCGGCCTCGCTCTCCTTCAACTCGGCGGTCGCAGTGGCCACGCTTGTGTTCACTCCTTCCCATTGTGACTCGTACTTGAGGCGGGAGCGTTCTGCTTCGGCTGTGGCTTCCAATACAGAGGCTTCGGTCGCATTCATCTGCGCGTTCCACTTCTGAGCATCTTCTTCAGGACCAGCGCCTTGTTGCGCCAAACCCTGGGAGAGCTTTTGCTGGAACTTCGCATATTCCAGTTCGCTTTTCGACTTGACTACTTTCTGTTCGGCGCCCTCAAGATCGGCTTTGTACATCCGCACATCTTGTTTGGCTCCAGCGAGTCCTGCCTGCAACTGTTCCACCTTGCACTTGGCAGACATCGCGGTAGCCCTGGCGACCTCAAGTTGTGCCTCCAGTTGGCTGACCTGGTACTCATAGGGACGACGGTCAAACTGGAACAGCGGTTCTCCCTTTTTCACCTGGACATCCGGTTTAACAAGCACTGCGGTCACGAGAGTTGGTTCCGGGAGGCGCGGGACCAATTGAATTGTGTATTGAACGACTTTTGCATTCGTCGAGTAGGGTGTAACGAAACGAAGCCCGACAATGAAAATAAGGAAAATATGAGCCGCGAAGAAGGCGCTGATGATTCCCCATGTCTTGGTGAACTTAAGCCACTTGAATTGAAAGAAGACCAGCCAGACAAACAGGAGGAATATGAACGTGATGAGAAGGGCTATTATCATGACGCTCTCCCGATTGTTTGCAGTCCTTTCGCTGCTTCAGATCTCGGTTCCTCCGCCTCCGGCTTTTTTTCTATCGTCGTCTTTCCCTTCATTTGCGCGAGCATTTCGTCGGTATACTGCTGCTCTTGTTTAGGGAAGTAGCGAATGTCCACGACGTCGGTGGGCTTAAAAGCCCACATGAACGCCTGCATCCACGGCACAACGGCCATGAATCCCAACCAGCCCATCACGTTGATTGCGTCTGCGTCAGGGTGCTTGCGAGCAATGGCGATTCGTCCCGGCAAACCTAGGATGAACACAGCCACAGCGAGGCCAGCACCAATCGCAAGGAGAATAACGAGGAAGGCAAGATAGTCCCATATGTCCAGACTAAAACCAAGCATAAAGATCAGCCCTTCTGCCAGCCTTCAACTCGGACTCTCACAATCCACATTTTCAATTGCCGCCGAGAGCGGTTGGCTCTTAGCGAGTTGTTTCCACGGGGGAAGCTTTTGCGAATTCTGCCGGATTGCTTCCTTCTCCACCGAATACTTTCTCCCAGCCGTCGCCGGGATTGTATTCCGACATGGCGGCGGCCAGATCGGTGGTCTTTTCGCCTAAATCCTTTTGGTAGACTGTACCGTCCTTGCCCACGATGAACGTCATGATTCCGGAATTCCTGTATTCCGCGGGATAGGCGAGAACGGCGAATCCCCCAGTCATTTTTCCGTTCGCAATGTAATCCATCGCACCGCCCGGTGCTTTGTCTCCTTGTTTGGTGAGTATCGCGTAGTAATAGCCATTGAACGGCTGAGGCTTGTTGCCTTCATTGGTATAGCCCGCGGTTTTCGCGAAGTCACCGAGGTCGCCCAGAGGACTCGGAGTCTGGCCTTCTGGAACCTGCCAGTACAATCCGTTCTCTTCGCCTTTGTCGCTGACAAGTCTCTGAGCAAACTGCTTGACTTTTTCGCTACCGCGAGCTTGGCTGAAGTATTCCCACTCAGCATCAGCAAGAGCACCGCAGGCCGCGATTGCCGTCAACTCGCCCTTCCCGATGCGACGAGCCAGGATCGCGTCCTTACCTGCAGCAGTGTCGAAGTACCACTGACCAGAGGAGTTCTGACCTAGAGGAATTGGGAAAGGGAAATTGGTTGCCCCGGTATACAGAATCTGGGCCTGCGCCTTGATCTTGCCCCATCGATGCATCTGGTTATATGCAGTAACAAAGCCTTGCAAAGCGTCCTTGTCTTTCACATCGTCCCCGGAGAACAGGACAACCTTGGCATCTGGGCCGAAGATCGCGAGTAATGCGCTCTGGTCGCCAGCCTTCGCGGCCTCAACGAAGGCGGCGCCCGCGTCCGCTGGTGACGCAAAGGTCTTTTGAACCGTCTTAGACTTCTGGCCCGTCTCGGACTTCTCCGAGTTCTTACACGAGCCCAGCGAAAGAATAAGACCGCATAACATCACAAACAAGAGCGTCCGAACTCGGGGTGACATACACATTCCTCCGAATAAGCGTTTATTTGTTTACTGCCAACCTTTGCCGGTCGAACCTCAGCGCCTTCCGCCGCCACCACGGAATCCGCCGCCACCAAAGCCGCCGCCGCCGAAGCGGCCGCCGCCGAATCCGCTGGCCTGCATACTTCCGAATCCGCGGCCGCTCTCGGCCCTCGAGGACCAACCGCCGGAATTTCCAATTCCGCCGGATCTCCCACCCATTCCACTGAAAGCAGTTGATTTGCCAAGGCTCGAATCATCATGTTGAGCCCAGGAATTGGAGGCGGATGAATGATTGGCGCTGAAGTTCTGAGCGCCCTGCTTATTCACGTTCACATTGTTATAGGTATTGCCGCCACCTCTGTAACTGTTCCCATTGTTTGAGTGATTGTTGTAGTTATTCGAGTGGTTATAGGCATTGTTGTAGTTATGGTTATAGGCGTTGTTATAGCCATAGCTATTGTGATAGCCGCCGTTGTAGTAACCGCCGTGCCATGCGGAGTTGCCGTAGTATGCTCCGCCGTGATAAACAACTGCAGTTCCGTGCCAGCCGCAGTTCCAACTGCTATAACCCCAGCTGCAACACCCGCCGCTCATCATCGCACCGACTGCGATTCCGGCCCCAAATGAAAGCATGCTGGCGGCTACCATGTCACCCGTGGAATAGACTGGCGCGACATAACCGGGAACCACATAGGGGTAGCCGTAAATCACGGCAGGATTGTACTGTGGGACGTAGACGACCTCAGGGTTCGCCGACTGAATAACGATCGTCTGTGGAGTTTGTTGCACGACCGTGATCTGGGAACTGGACTTGAGATTGCCTTTGGATTTGGCTTGGGCACGCAAGACCTGGATGGCTGCCATTACATCGGCCGACTGGTTGTGATATGCCTCTCCCAGCGAGGAAGTCCAACTAAGATTCTTCGCCAGGTTGTCGAGCACCGAGGGAAACTGTGTGAGCGCCTTCACGCTCGGGTCCCACGATTGGTTGTTGACGGCCTGCATGAGGGCGCTCCCCGCAAGGTTCTGGTTTTGTTGCAGCCAGTATTCGGCGACTGCCACCTGGTCAGGGAAGGTGGACGCCCCGAGAATCTGGGCCACCAAGGAATCCGGATACAACGCGATCGGTGCGACCAATGCTTGAAGTTCGCTCGCACTCATCGGTGCAGGGTCCGTAGGATTCCCGGAGTCATCATTCGCAGAACCCGAGGCGGATTGGAATCCATACATGATCTCAGGTGGGGCTGTGACCAGAATGAAGCTGAGCAGTGTCGATAAAGTTCCATTTGCGATTCTTGCGATCATATGCATGCTCCAAATCATCGTCAGTCGCCGATCGCTGTCCCGGGAGCTTCGAGGTTGCTAAGCCGCCTCATAGGAATGCACGGGTTGGTGAACATTGATTTCTTCTGCTGCCGAAGAGCTTGCCAGAATTTGGCGCGCCACTTCCGCTTCTTGAGCTGTTCCGTGGGCAATGAGCAGAAACTTGCCCGCCTTGACAGAGCTCTCATACTTCAGGGCGCTATTCTTGGGAATTCCGATGCTGTATAGCCCGGCTCCGAGTGCACTAAGACCTCCGACAACGACTGCACCTTCCAAAGCACCCACAATCCATGCGACGGCCGTCCCCGCCACCATGACCGGCCCGACGCCAGGTATCAGGAAGAGAGCGGATCCCATGAGCAAGCCCCAAAGTCCACCCCAAAATGCACCGTTTCTTCCCCAGTGTTTCATCCGGTCGCCGGTGGTGTAGTAGCCCATCACCTGATCCTCTGTGTGGTATCCCTGACCCACAATCGCGAGCTGTTTGATATTGAACTTACCTTCCTTAAGCAACTTGATTGCGTTTTCTGCATCGGTGTGCTGCGGGTAGACTGCGACAACCGAACTTTGGTTGCTATCGATTTGTGCCATTTTTCCCTCCAGGTTTCAGATCGACCGGATTTGTGTTTTGCTGCGTAGTGAGCGCCGAGACGAACTAGGGTTGGGAGACCCTATGAGCATCCAAGATCGCGAAGCTCACATAACCAGCAAAAACTCGATGAGCTTTTAGAATGCGCATCACGATCCGAAGTTGAGGCCCGCTTAGCAAATGGGCTGGTTCAATTGCGTCACTGAAAATCATTTTTGAATGACCTCGTACAACCGACCGCGCCGGACTAATTGACGCCAGCCGTTCCGGCCCAATCGATGATGTCGCCCAGTCTCCATGAGTTCTGATTCAAATCCCATTGCAAATCGCCCTGTTTGTCGATAGTGAGTTGTGCCGCAGGATACAAGACGCCTGAGCTCTTGCTCTTGTCCTGGTCGTTGATCTCGATAATGCCGGCGGTGAGATTGAAGGATTGAGACTGAGTGTCAAAGAAGGTCTCTCCGAATCTAATCTCGCGATTGGTCAAAAAGACAATCTTTCGTCCCGTCGGCGTCGGAACCATCCTGATAAAGGAGCAGTCATATCCGAGTGTGCCAGTGATTTCGACGTGGCCCACGGCCTTCATCCGCTGTAGCGCGTTTACGAGGGTTTGATTCTGGCCCTTTTCGTACGCCTGCACCAGAATCTGTCTGTCCGCTGGTGTCGAATACTGATAGATATTCAACGTCACGCCGATATTCTGCCCGGCTTGGGTGCCCGTGCCCCACGCCGTGGCGTCAATCGTTTCATTCTTGCCTCCCGCGAACACAGCAAGGCTACTTGCCATCAATAAGCCCATCAAAAGAGCAGCACGAATGATTACCTTTGCGGCTCCTGCTTGTCCGTACATAAGCCCTCCGATCAACCGGTGAAGATATTCCGTGATGGCAGCCCATGAGAAAGCGCAATCCTCGGTAAGCTGCTCAAACCTGCGGAGTCCCCGACTCACGTCGACCTGTTCGCCGCCGATCATCGGCATGGAGGAAGTAATCGGCAGTTTCAAAGAACAGTTCACTCGGATTGCCATAGCTTCGGAACTGTCATTAGTGACAGTCTGCCAATGCGTGCATCTCGGAGTAACTTGAACGTTGGAAAGAATCCAGATCTATCGTATGTGGCCAGATTGGAAACGCGCATTAGTCCTTATCGGTACTGTTCTGTCGCTCGGATGCGCTTTGCGTGCGGAGGAATGGTGCTCGGAAGAGATCAAACTTTCCCTTGTTCCGTCCACCGTCCAAACTGCGATCACAGCTCTCAATTTTGAGAAACAGACAACGGGTCAAGTTTATTTCTTCGACACCGATGCGCATGATCTGGAGAAAATCGGTGTGATTGTGCGTGTGAGGCAGGGCGCACAAAACGATCTCACCGTAAAGATACGCATGCCGGAGGTCAACAAGCAGGTCGATGTATCGCAACTCCGCGGCCAGTTTCCATGTGAGATCAATCGGACTGGAGACGGTGAAGACACTGATCTCTCAGTCAAACGCAATTACAGGACGTCGCGTGTGCCTGAAATGGGTGCCGATATTTTCAGACTACTTAGCCAGCGACAAAAGGCGATTTTACGAGAGGCGAATGCCCCGATTGATTGGGCAAGCGTGAGGAAAGTCATCGCCATTAAGTCGACGAGCTGGGAAACGAAAGTTCAGTCGCCGTTCCGCAAACTTGCGCTGGAGTTTTGGGAATGGCCAGGCGGCAAAATTCTCGAGATATCCGCAAAGGTTGAGCCTGGTGAGAGCGAACTGAAGTATGCAAAGCTGCAACAGCTAATTAAGGACAAGGGCCTGCCTGTCGGGGTGAACCAAGGGAGCAAAACCGGAGAGGTTCTTGGGAGCGTTCGACGTCGCACATCCCCACCTCAATGATCCCTGCATGGAATTCTTCACGCCCGCAGCCCTTCTCGAGAGCTACTTTCGGCGACCGGAGCGTTTAGACTTACCACTTTTGAATCTTTCGTGGGACATAGCGCGTCGTAGGTCGTCTGCATCTGCTTCAGTTTGAGTATTCCGTAGAAAACGGTAATTGCCATGCCAACAACCAGGATCGAGGCAAGCCTCCTTTCCGTGTGATAATCTCCCTCGCGATTGGCGATATAGCTGCCAATGATCAAGCTGAGAATTCCAATGTTGATGGCCCAATTCAAAGGTTTCGACACGATATAATCCAGCGTGCCGAAGCCGGCGAGTTGGTAGAGCATGAAAGGCAAGATCGCCACCATCGGAAGCAGCTCAGAGGCACCCAAGAAGACGTCAACAGACCCAGGGGCCATCTCGTGCAGCAGCCTACTGTGTGCGAGTTCATGGAACAACACCGGAATCGCGGACAACAAGGGCACCACCGCGAGCAGTTCCAGCACCAGTGCTCCGCTCCAGTTGCCGATCCGCGACGAACGATCGGCGCCCTCACCCGACGACTGGGTGCCGATGTAAATTCCGCCTACTATGGCGGCCGCGCTGGACAACATCAGCAGTTCCACCGAGATGCCAAAGGCGCCGGGTTCGCCGGCCTTGAGTAGCAACATGGCAAGGAATCCGGGCGTGTAGAACATGATGCGCACGAGCTTCGCCCAGACGCGACCGTCACGTTCCGGCGGCAGAATTGGGAGCGGATGCCCGTCCGTGCCAATGGTTGGTCTGACTTTAGACATTCTCCCACTCCTGAGGTTCATGTTCTATTTGCGTCTGCGTGCGTTTTGCGACAACGGAATGAAGCGCCGCCTGGTGAAGACAGATAAAACTCGCATTCGTCCACAAGTAAGCCATGGGAAGGATCAGCGTACAACTGTCATTTGTTACAGTCGTTCTTTGCATTTTCTTTGTTTGCGTGTCTTTCACTGGCACAACTGACAGGTTACAGAGTGAGCGGAGTGGCTCTAAATGTAGGTGATTACATTTCCGAGGGATGTTGTCATGTATTTGTTGGTGTTGAGGTTCAAATGAGCATGGGACCGAAAAGAATCGTTATTGTTCGGCACGCAGAGAAACCTGCGTCCAGAAAGCCACACTTGGCGCTACGCGGAGAGATGCGCGCCCTCGGCCTGGCAAAGTTGCTCCCCAAAATAGTGAAACCGGATTTCATCTTTGCGTCGACGTCCACCAAGAACTCTGCTCGCCCTTACGAGACAATCAGGCCTACGGCAGACAAACTGCGGCTCGATGTCAGCACGGAGTATGCCGATCAGGACATCAAGAAATTTGCGAAGGAATTGCAAAAGAAAAAGTTCGATGGTAAAACGGTTTTGATCTGCTGGCACCACGGCAAAATGCCCGAGCTGATCAAAGCACTAGGACAACCGGCACCTTATGACAAATGGCCCGACGAGCTATTTGATCGCATCATCAACATCGATGCGGATGGGGTCAAGAATCTCCCGCAGCGGCTTTTGTTTGACGACGCGCAGAAATAGTGCAGGCCGCACTCTTCCCAAGGAAGGCAGTTCAGGCTCGTTCGATGCTGATGCCATAGTGAGCTCTGGGTCGTGAAGCCCTCAAACTTCAATAAGACATCCGAGCGGTTTGGCCTCTGCGGCACATGAGGGAGTCAGCATGTCTTTTAAGAGTTACATACATCGAGCGAGTGGATGGGGAATACCTGCGTTGTACTCGTTCGCTGCAGTCGTCGCTGGGTTGACATTGCCGAGACTAGAGACCCGCATCGCTCCACATCTCGTCTCCGCGATGAGCGCTTCCACGGCAATGGCGATTTATTCCGCGATCGCCACCGGCATGATTGCCCTCACCGGCATTGTATTTTCCCTGGCGTTTGTGATGGTGCAGTTCAGTGCTACGGCGTATTCCCCGCGCTTGGTGTCATGGATCGAGCGCGATCCAGTGATGTGGCATGCTCTTGGAACATTTACCGCTACTTTTCTCTACGCGATTGCGGCGCTCGCAGAGGTAAATCGCAACAACTCGGGTAAAGTGCCATTTGTCAGCCTTTGGCTGGTAGTCGGTTTATTGTTGGCGAGCGTAGCCATGTTCATCGCTTTAGTCCAAAGAATTGGTTTGCTTCAGATCAACAGTATGTTGATTTTCACCGGTAATCAAGGACGCAGGGTGATCACGAAGCTGTATCCACCTTTGAAATCCAGGTCCGAGACGAATGAATGGGAGGATCTGCGGGCATTGCCTTGCAGCCAGACATTGATTTATCACGGAAAGCCGCGTTCGATACAGGCTGTCGATATAGCAGCTTTGACAAACCTGGCCAAGAAATCCGGTGGAATCATCGAGCTGAGTGCGGCGGTCGGCGATACGGTAGTAGAGCTGACGCCAATGTTGCGCGTCCATGGTGTTCAGAAGCCGATTGTTGAGCGGGAGTTGAGGAACGGGATTGAATTAGGTGCGGGAAGGACATTCGAACAAGATCCGAAATACGCGATTCGTCTGCTGGTGGACATCGCAATCAGGGCACTATCGCCGGCAGTCAACGATCCAACAACGGCGGTACAAGTGCTTGATCAGATCGAAGACCTTCTGCTGCGCCTGGGCCAGCGCCACTTGGAAATCGGAGCGTTTCGCGACAGCGACGGCAAGTTGAGGCTGATGGTTCCATTTCCCTCATGGGAAGATCTCGTGCGCCTGGCGTTCGATGAGATTTGCTTCTATGGCGTGACCAGCGTGCAGGTCATGCGGCGCATGAATGCGCTGGTTGCCGACCTCATCCGAGCTGTGCCCGAAGAACGGCGCCAGGCTCTTCTTTGCTGGGATGCCCGTTTGAAGGCTACGATCGCCCGTTCGTATTCGGAAACAGAAGAGAGATTGGAAGCCTTGAAGGAAGATCGGCAGGGGCTTGGCATTCCGCGCCCGATCGACTCCCCACTTGCCAACGAAATCAATCACGGAGGGCAGATAAGCATTCACTAGGCCGTTGACGAAGATGTATTGGTAATTCCCCTGGACGTCTGAATAAAACAAGGCGCTTGGGAGAATGATCGGGGTATGTTCGTTTGCCTTGGTTAGTTAAGTTCGTGAGCAATTGGCATCCAGATAAGAAGAGCGGCCGTAACTGCGAAAACGGCGATTCCCAATGAAAGCAAAATAACTCTCAGGATGCGCAGCTTCATCTTGGTTCCGATACCACCAAAGAACAATGCAGAGGCAAACAGTACCGTCAGCATCACGTAATCATCTGCGTGAGCGTTGGCGGCTTTGGCTTCGTTCAGTTTTTGCAGGGCGAGCTGACTCATCTGATCAGCCTGCCGCTGCGCGCTCAACGAGTATTCCTTCATAGCAAATGGCGAAGCTGGAGCGTTTGGGTTTTTGAGGGGCCGCGTAGCGATCCAAGCATCCACCGCAACCTTCATCTCCGGGCGGAAACGCTGCAGGATGAAATCTGCAAACTGCTTCTGATGGGAGCTGACCGCATTTGCCCACTGCAGAAACACGTTGATGTCGATGGAGGTGAGCTGGGATGCCTTGTTGGAAAGGCGCACTGCGTCTGATTGGGCTCTGTTGGCCGCAGCCATGTTGAACATCTGCACGCCGCCCCAGCGCTTGGACTGGTAGGCCGACCAGGCCGATCCTACTGTGGCACAAGCGAGCAGCAGGGTAGCGGTGATCTCCAGCCACTCTTCCCACTGTTTTTTCGATGTCGTCGATTCGGACTTTGCCGAGAGTGGCGAATCGGAAATCAATACCGAAGTCTTGGGCTGAATCATATCTACTCAACTCAGTGTGTAATACAGCGGAATCCTATGTGATTCATGCTGGTGTCGACCATCTGCGGCTGCCGGGCCGCCGGACGATAACGCAAGCAGTAGTTCGGCGCACACAAGTGTGAGCCGCCTTTGACAACCTTGCGCGGAATGCGAAATTGCGCCTGCGCGGCGTCGAAACTCTTGTCGGGCGAAACAATTCGCGGGTTGACTGCAGGGCCGCAGCACGCCCCTGCCGCCTCGTCAGCATGGCGCTGCACGAACCAATCGCAAGTCCATTCCCAGACGTTGCCTGCCATGTCGTACAAGCCGTAACCGTTGGGCGGGAAGGATCCAACCGGGGAAGTTCCCTCGTAGCCGTCGAGAGCCAGGTTCTGCCAGGGAAACTCTCCCTGCCAACTGTTAGCCAATATCTGGCCACCGGGAGTGTGCTCATTGCCCCACGTGTACTTCTTTCCATCGAGCCCACCACGCGCGGCAAATTCCCACTCGGCTTCTGTCGGAAGCTCTTTCCCTGCCCAGTGTGCGTAGGCTTCGGCATCCTCGTAGGCAACATGAACCACAGGGTGTTGAGCGAGATTATCCAGCGTGGATTGCGGCCCCAGCGGATGGCGCCAACTCGTTCCCGGCACCCAGGCCCACCAACTGAAGTAATTGTGTAAGTCGACCGGACCAGGAGTTTTGTGAAACAGCATCGAGCCGGGCACGAGATTTTCGGGAGGGGCGCCGGGGAAGTCCAGAGGATTGGGCGGTCGCTCAGCGATCGTCGTGTAGCCAGTCGCCTCTACGAACTTTGCAAACTCTTCATTGGTGACCTCGTAGCAATCCATCCAGAAGCCATCCACGCTCACCTCGTGAACCGGACGCTCTTCCGAATAGAAGTCTTCGGAACCCATGCGGAACGTCCCGCCGGGTATCCAAGTCATGCCGGCATGCTGCGAACTGCCCGGTGCATCTGCAGTCTGGCCAAAGTGTTCTGTCTTCATAGCACGCTTCTCGCTCAAGACTTTCCCGGTGTCGTTGACTACGGGGAAGTCTGACTGTGAGTGTGTCTTTTATCGATTTCCTCAAAAAAGGAGGCCTTTCGACCTCCTTTCTTGAGGTTCCTTGCGCCCCTATTTGTGGACCAATTCGCCTTGCTCGACGGCCTGCGGTTTGCCTGCTGCTTCCTTTTGCTTTTCCGCATATGCCTTGATCGCCGGGGCGAGTTGCGCCATCACCGAGTCAAGGTTGAATGAGGCCGCCTTTTGGCGAGGCGGGAACTTCACGTAGTTGTCGATCTGGGCCGCCACAATCGCCTGCGCTCCATAAAGCATGAAGACGTGGTTGATGCACCAATCCCAGTAGACGTTGGAGTTGAAGTCGGCGCGCTCAAACGGATCGCGTCGCAAGTTGAATATGTGCGGAAGGCGCAGCTTCACGAAGGGGTCTGACCAGACGTTCGTTGAGAGAGAAAGCTGCTGTTCAAACACGAGCTTATAGTCGCCGTGTCGAAGTGCCATGACGCCGCCGTCATCGCTGACATAGAAGAAGTGATCTCTGGGGCTTTCCTTGACCACACCTGTGATGTAGGGTAACTGGTTAATTCCGTCGATACAGACTTTGAAGGTCTTGTCTCCAGCCTTGTATCCCTTCAAGAGCTTATCGTTTATGTTCGGTTCGCCCGCAATTGCCAGTAGGGTCGGCAGCATGTCCTGGTGGCTGACGATGCCGTTCAGGGTCGTGCCTGCCTTGATCTTGCCGGGCCAGCGCAGAAACGCCGGAACGCGCCACGCGCCTTCCCAGTTTGTGTCCTTTTGACTGCGGAACGGCGTGTTGGCGCCATCCGGCCAGGTGTCGTTCTCGGGACCGTTGTCGGTGGAATACATCACGAATGTGTTGTCGGCGATGCCGAGTTCATCGAGTTTGTTGAGCATCTGCCCAATTTGCTCGTCGTGGGTGACCATCCGATCGCTGTAATCGTCCTGGCCGCTCTTGCCACGATTCTTGTCGGCGAGGTGGGTGCGGAAGTGGCAGGCCGTGGAGTTGTACCAAAGGAAGAAAGGCTTGTTGGCTTTAGCCTGCTTTTCCATCCAGCCGAGAGCCTCGGAGGTAATCTCCTCATCGACGGTTTCCATGCGTTTCTTGGTCAACGGGCCTGTGTCCTTGATTACCTGTTTGCCTACTTTTCCCCACCGCGGCTGAACGGTCGGATCGTCCTTGTCCGATGCATAGCAGTGCAGTACGCCTCGGGGTCCAAATCTCTCAAGGAACGCGGGATCCTTGGGGTAGTCGGGAAGTTCCGGCTCTTCTTCCGCATTAAGGTGATAGAGGTTGCCGAAGAACTCGTCGAATCCGTGGACGGTTGGCAGGTATTCATTTCGATCGCCGAGATGGTTTTTACCAAACTGACCGGTCGCGTAGCCGAGCGGCCTGAGCAGGTCGGCGATAGTCGGGTCTTCAGGCTGAAGTCCGACAGGAGCGCCGGGCATTCCGACTTTGGTCAAGCCGGTGCGGAGTGGGTTCTGCCCGGTAATGAAGGCTGCCCGACCTGCGGTGCAGCTCTGCTGCCCGTAGTAGTCGGTGAACTTAACGCCTTCGTTGGCGACGCGGTCGATATTCGGGGTTCGGTAGCCCATCATGCCATTGCTGAAGGCGCTGATGTTCCACGTGCCAATGTCATCACCCCAGAGGATCAGGATGTTCGGTTGCTTTGTAGCCATGATTTACTCCATTTCTCGGTTGTATGTGTTGAAGTTGGGAATTCACACGGGGGCACTTGGTGCACATCCAGCAGTTCAACAGACGTATGGAGGAGTGAATACTGGCACTTTTGACAGGGGCTCACTGAAATTGTCGGTGGTGCGTCAGTTTAATCCACAAGTGATCTGACCGTTTGCATCGTTCCCACGCTTTGGCCCCGCTCGGTTCCTTCGCTTATTCCAATCTGCGAACCAAATAGAAAAGGCGGTAATTAGAATCCCGTCCACATGCCAATCGCATCTTGCACGGCCTGTACATAAGCTTTTTGGCCAAATCATGATCTTTGCATTTGATTGAGTGGTTAGGCCGTACTATGATTACGGCGCATTACGTCTCAAGGAAGGGACAGGATAAATGCTGGCATCATCGATGGAATGGATACTCATAATTTCAGGCATCGGGACGGCCGCAGGCAGCCTTGCTGGACTCTTCGCGCCTCGAACGACTCTGCAGTTAGTGTTCGGTGTGAGGAGTTCAGATGGTCTGACGATGCTCCTTGTTCGACATTGGGGAACACTCCTCTTCGTGGTCTGCGCACTGACCGCATATAGCGCCTACGTCCCTGCATCGCGTGTTCCGATCTTGACCGCCGCAATCATCGAAAAGATTGTCATCGTTGCGCTAATCTTCTTCGGACCCCTGAAGCGAACAGTCGCTATGACGGTCATTGGAATCATGGATGGAATGTTGACCGTCCTCTTCATTGCGTATCTTGCCGGGATTTAGCCCCCTGTGGATTCAAACTGCCCCATTGCCAAATTGTCGCGCACATTGCCAATGAAGATTCCTTGGGATAAAACAGACATTAGGAAAGCATCGATTGAGTGTTCATAGGAGTTTCGAAGGTTATATGTAATCTATAACTTACATGGAGCATTGCGAGTCCGTAACACGCGGGAAGCTAAAGCCGATAATGCGCGAATGGTCATGCTATTTAGGCCTTCCCATCCATGAGTATTGCCATGCGGCAGCAACATTCTGATAGTTGCCCCCAAATCGGATGTAGGTGCCATTGCTGTAGCTGAATTTCAGAGATTGGTGCTTGGAGATCGGGACTGCGGCGGTGCCTCCGAGGCGGGAATTCGTCTCTTCGGTCGTCGGGCTTTCTACGCCTTCTAAGCTCGTACTGAGTAGAAGCACCTAGTCAGTGTGACTGCATTGGCATGGAGAGGTGTGATGATATAGGCCCTTGGCGAAAGGTCCTGGCCGGAGAGCGCCCGAAGCAGACATATCGCCAACGCAACTGCCAATCCGAATCTGAGTGAGTCTCGTATCCTAGCTCCGACGTTATTTTTGGCGCTGCTCCAATGAGACTCATGCAACCCCTAGCCGGCGTTGTCGGAGCCGCATACTTCACTCAGGGCCGAGCTTGTTGCCCGACCTGGGATCTGTGAATCCCGAGGGAATCAGGAATCAGAATGCGCTACCCATGCGTGATCGGGCCTTGGGTGGCCGGCGTAACCGGGCCTCCGGTGGGCGCGCAGGCTGGCACCAGCGACGGCCAATGCTCCCGGACAGCAAGAATACGAAAGAGGAACGTAACCCCCACCGCGATCAGGGTAACGGGGAAGAAGGTGAGACTCTTTATCTCTCGCACCGCGAGGAGCGTGTAGACCGTGGACGCCAGTACCGATGCCGTGACAAGTTGCTCTGAAGGCCTGCATATTTCCGGTGTAACCCCGGAGAACAGGTCGATGAGGACTCCGCCTGCGTTTGTGGCAATTACCCCAATAAGGATGGCGCCCCAGATACCAAGGTTGTGGTCGAGCGCCTTATGCGCGCCCAAGACGGCAAACCATGGCAGCGAGAAAGACTTGAAATAGGCTAACGTTCTCCTGCGGAACCGCTCCTCCTTCGTCGCGGCGTAACGATAAATCGCTAGCCCAAGAATACCCATTAGAACGCACGTGAGCAGGTAGTACGGGTCCTTGATCGGCGAGGGGATTTCGCTGAGCAGCACGTCACGCGTGATACCGCCGCCGATACCTCCGAAGAAGGCCATGATGAGTATTCCCGCGACAGTGTACCCGCGATAGTGTGACGGCTCGCGGGCGACAAGCGCCCCATACAGAGCGTTGATGCCAGCGGAGAACATGTCGACTTGTGGAAAGTTTGGCAGGGTCATATCGTTTCGCCTCGAAGAGGATTAACCGGAGCCCTTGTGGCTCGTCGGGAGCATGTTCAGTGATGAAGAGGCTGGGTCGTTGCGGAGATCCTTGGACTTGTGTGAAGTGAGCTCCTTTTGCGCCACCGCAGATAGATCGCGCTGATTACCGTGAACACGACGAAATATGGCAGCAGCACGGGCAAGGCCTGGTCGGGTCTGAAATGTAAGGTCGCAATCATGAGGGCCAATCCGAGGCCGCGCGATGCGGATTCCATCGCAAGGGTGGTTCGCTCTTCATCGTCGCCGCGGCCGAGCAGGTGACCGATACCCAGGGACACGCATACAACCACGGCCATAACAAAATAAGACCACGGTTCCATCTTGAACAGATCGCGATAGGTCGCCGCTATCACGAAAAGGGCCGATATGAGAAGGACAGCTTTGCCGGCCTTGGAAAAAGTTGGCTGAATTGCCTCGGCGACCCTCGGGATGTACGTGCGGATCAGTATGCCAATGCCGACCGGAGCGAGGACCGTTATTCCAACCACTTTAGCCACCGCGAGCACACCGGCATCGATTGGAAATCCCAGCGCCAATGAGAACAATTTCAGCGTGATGGGCACAGTAATGAGAGCGAGGAGCGCGAGGCACAAGTGAAGGCAGCACATGTAGGGGAGATTTCCACCTTTGCTTGTAACCCTGACGAGCTGTAACGGCGCTGCCGGTGAGGCCACGAGAATTGCCAGCCCGATCGCGACGGCTGGTGCAGGCTTCATCAAGAGGATGATGCCAAGCACGGCCAAAGGGACCAACAGGAGAACCACCGCGAGAGACCGCAATATCAGCATGCGCCGCTCTTTAAACGGCGCCAAGAGGCTCGCTTCGACGCTAAGCCCAAGGCCGAACATGATGGCAAATATGGAGAGGGGGATAGAAATCTTGAGGATGCGGAGAATGATGTCTTCCATATTGCCACCTGCCTTTCAGCCGAGGCGTCCCTTACGCGATAGTCGCTCCGAAGGCCTGACGATGTAATTGTCAAAAGTGACAGGTATGGCGCCAGAATTCTCACGGGAAGTCGGCAGCAAAACTGTGGGATTTCTTACTCTTCAGCCTATGTGTCGGTGGGCGCGGTCCTTTTGTCGCGTTCTCGCCTCACCGGATTCGGCGGCGTGAGGAATCGCGGACAACCAGAGTAGCCGGCAGGCGCACTCTTGAGACGGCAGCTGTGCCACCGCGTTCAAACCGCTCAAAGAGCACTTCCACGGCCTTATGTCCGATATCGAAAGTGGGCTGTACGACAGAAGTGATGCGCGGCTGAAAGAAGTCTTCCGCGATCAGTTCGTCGAAAGTGACAAATGCCAGGCTTTCCGGAGTGGTAAAGCCCAGCGAATATAGACTCATGAGCGCGCACATACCGGTAACTCCATTGGTGGCGAAGAGCGCGGTGGGCTTTGGTTTCTGGCGCAGCAGGCCGCGTTGGCAAGCGGCATGAATATCGGTCATCTCAAAGCTCGCGGACCAGACCAGCGATGGCAACACAGCCACTCCGGCCTTCTTCAGAGCGCGTCGATAACCACGCAGCCTTTCCTGCTCATTGCGGAGCGTGAGCGGTCCGGTGATGATGGCAATCTGCCGATGCCCGAGGGATAACAGATGCTTGATCCCCAGCTCCGCCGCGCCGCTGTCGTCGACGCATACAGAATCTGTATGTAGCCCTTCCGGCAGGCGATCCACGCAGACGACCGGAGGCCCAGACGCGACCGCCGCTGCGCTCTCTGCCGACCACTTGTGATCTCCGGCCGAGATGAGCAAGATGCCGTCAACGCGTTGTCGCAGCAGGGCCATCATGTCGATCTCGAGATCATGGCTCCGCTGCGAATCGAGCACGATGAGAAAATGGCCACGCTCCCTGGCGGCGGCCTCTGCACCGCGCACAATCTTGGGGAAGAAGGGAATTGTAAGATCGGGAACCACGATGCCGAGAGTGTGGGTACGATTCGTTCTAAGGCTGCGAGCGATGAGGTTCGGCTGATACTTCAGGACTCGGATTGCATCCAGCACCCTGCGACGAGCTTCGTCACTGACCCGCGCCGAACCGCTGATCACATTCGAGACTGTTCCGGCGGAGACTCCGGCGAGTTTTGCAAGCTCTCTCTGTGTAACCATTGCACCAAACTGTACAGTGCGAATGACGTTAGCGGAATTGTGCCGGGAAAGCAACACAAATGAATTGACAGCCGCCTCTCAAAACTCATAGATTGGCTTTGCATTTGAGACGTCTCAATCCCAGTGCTGGATGGGTTTTTTTAAAAGCTGTGCCATGCTGCGTCAAAACCCAAAGGGAAATAGCGGTGATCTTTCATTGCAAAGGGGGGAAGTTGCAAGATGATGATCAAGCAGATTCAGGTTCGGACGAACTGGAAGTTCTGCATTCTCGCTGTTGTAGCGATTGGTCTAGCCGGAAGCACCGCGTCGAGCGCGGAGAAGCCAGCCCAACCGGCGTCCTCGAAAGAAGCAAGTGCCAAAGATCAGTCCGCTTCGACCGCAACCGCCCAACCCGACAAACGGATCAAACGAGACTATGGCTTCTACGAGCCTGAACCACTTGATTTCGATGACCATCAAGGCTACGTGCAGATTTTCGACGGGACCAGCCTGAAGGACTGGGACGGTGATCCCAATACATGGCACGTCGAAGACGGCGCCATTGTGGGCGAATCGACGAAAGAAAAGCCCCTCGCCAACAGCTATATTTCATTTCACGGGTTTGAGTCGAAGGACTTCGATTTGAAGCTGGAGATCAAAGTTGAAAATGGGGGAGGCAGCGGGATCCAGTATCGGAGTCAGACCGGATTACCGTGGAGAAGGCAGCCGCCGCCAGGGCAGAAGATTCCCGACTTGAGATGGATGATGACGGGTCCGCAGGCGGATTTCTGGTTTCCGGTAACTCCAAAACAATCCGAGTGGTCCGGGCAGTTCTACTCTGAGAACACACCGCTGGGCATCATCGCCTGGCGTGGGCAAGTCGTCGAGTCGTCCCCGGGAGGTTATCCGAAGCTTTTAGGTAACATAGGGAATCGCGATGCCCTCGGAGGCTACATCAAAACAAATGACTGGAACCAGTACCTGATCATGGCCCGGGGCGGCACCTTCATTCACGTGATCAACGGCCAGTTGATGGCGGTGTACGTCGATGACGATCCCAACTCATCGAACAACAAATCGGGACTAATTGGAATCGAAATTGAAGGTGTACCCACCAAAGTATCGGTGCGCAACATCTGGATCAAGAAGTTGAACTAGCTAGACTCCACACCCAGAATCGGATCGCGCGAGACGCTGGCAGCGAGGTTGCCAGGGCACCTCGCACAAGATTCGCACGCCTCTTGGGAAGGCCTGCTTACGTCATACTAGATAGTACAAGGAACAATTGTGAAGGGCGGCATGAACAAACAGTTTCTCTTTCGCAGTTTGTATTCATTGATTCTTATTTCTGCAAGTGTAGGCGTCATTGGTCTCGCAGTGTGTCCGCAGACATGTGTGTCGGCCGGGCAAAGCGAGGCTCAGACCGCAGGTCCGAGCGCGACCACAGACCATTCTCCGTTGCACTCGGAGTTCCCGCCTGGCGACGGAAGAGAAGCGGTGATGCGCGTGTGCGTCAAATGCCATTCGCCGAATATCATCCTTGCTTACGGGCAAAACCGGGTGGGCTGGGAGAACACGATCACCAAGATGGCAAGGCTGGGAGCTAAGGGCACGGACGACGATTACAGCGACATTGCGGACTATTTGACCGCCAACTTTCCTCCCTCGGCCGTCCAAAAAGTGTTTGTCAATATGGCCAGTGACAAGCAGCTCGCCGACATTTTGGGGATCAGCGTAGACGATGCAAAAGCGATTATTGTCTATCGCGACAAGGTCAAAGGCTTCAAGTCGATTGAAGAAATGAAAAGCGTTCCGAATGTGGACGTAAAAAAGATCGATGCGAATAAGGATCACCTGGTCTTCTAGGTTGGCTTGTTTTAGATCTGGGGCCACGCAAGGGATTCCGGTACGGCATTCGCGATCTCGCTGGTGATCCAAAACTCAGCTTCCAGGCGTCCGCGAGCGGTGATCCATTTGTAAGCAGGCGCACCTAGCGGCCGGTTCCGACTAATCATTTCTCGCCGCGTTTCGGGAAACGGCGATACGCCGAATTCCATCCCGCGCGTTATGGTTCTACCGTTCCAGGGAGGACTTTGACGGCTGCAATTTTCTTCCCAAATGCCCAGCCACGGGAAATCCAATCGCCTCCAGATATAACCAAACGCAAGCCGGAATTGCGGCGAGAATGCGACGAACCATGCATGATCGCTTTGCATGTCTGCGAGATGTGCGGTATAACCACTCGCGGGAGCCGTCGCATTCATCTGACGCAGATCCGCCATGTTGCCATCGGAACGAGGGGCCATGGGCCATACAAACTCGGCTCCTGGCTTCAGGTAAGAAGCGGATCCTGGATCCGATACCGTGACGACGGACCGGCTGAGGGAAGCGCGAAATTGTGTAGTGGCTGGATCGAGAAACGGCGGACCAAGCGTGGCATGCTGCGTCCATGCAAGGGGACGATCCATGGCACCGAGATTTTCGACTACCTCGTGAATTCGAACATGCTGCCCATGAAGTTGAAGCGATCGTGATAGCTTGAGCTGGGCGAGCGGAAGCGTCAGTTTCAGAACCAACTCGAAAGGGGATTCCGTGATGTCGTATCGATCAACGGATGCCTCGCCATGGACGGTGAGCCCGGCCCGAGCTTCCTCTTCGGACGGCCCTCCAAACAAATCGAGGCATAGATTGTGGCCCATGATGCCAGCCAACAACTTCGCCTCGGGGCCGGTCCCAAACTGATCATGCAGATGAGGCTTGAAGGTGGATGGCTCGATTGAAGTCCAGTACGGAATCCAAAGAGGACTGACGCCGGCGCGCTTATCAAAAACCTCAGCGATGTGACCGCCCTCATGAAGAACGGTTACACGCAAAAAGTCGTTTTCCAACTTGGCCGCTTGACGGCCTCTAAATGTGACTACGTCCATGATCGCGTCCAGGAATTCGGATGTTGAGTGGTTTGCAAATCAAAAGGCGCCCCGTTTGCGCGGCTACGCGGGCCTCATGGAAGCTCTTTCAACCAGATGTTGCGGTGTGAGATTTTGACATTGCCGGGCCCCTCAATTTCAACCGCGATCAATCCCTTTGACTGGCTGAACTTCGGGTCCGTATCCACGAGAACAGACATGACGTGCCCGTTGATGATGTGGGTCAGAGTATTTCCGTCAGCGATAATCTCCACCTGGTTCCACTCGCCGGGTTTGATGAAGGATTTCAATTCGTCGGAACTACCGAGCGTGGCCAGGAGGATTGGCTTCTTGTCCGGCTCGGTGGCCACAACCTGACCACGCCATGCGATGATGCCCCGCGGAGAATTCTGCTCGTACAACTGGCCTGTGTATTTGTTATTGAAGTCGAAATCGGCCTGGTACCCGCCAACGTTCCACTTGGCATGCTTGCGATCGAGATCCTGCTGCCGCTGTCTTCGCTCGCGTTGCTCCGGGGCCAGGTCTGCGGGGAGCGGTTCGAAATGCGGATCGACGTGGAAGCTGCGATATTGCACTCCACCGTTCGCGCCGGTTCCTTCAAGCTTCATCTCCAACTTCAATTCGAAGTTCGCAGGTTCTCCGCCGCGCCATATGATATTCGTGGTGCCGGAAGGGTGTTCGGGAGTTGATTCACCTACAATCGCGCCGTCTTCCACGTGCCAGACATCCGTATCCCCGTCCCAATTGTTGAGGGTCTTGCCATCGAAGATCTGGGTCCAGCCGTCATGATCGTCGAAATCGATTGGCTCCGGCTGCACAAAGTGGAAGGATGGCGGAGGGCGATGCGCGGGAGTCGCGGGTGTCGCCTGTTGTGCGGCAACATCAGACGGGGAAAGCCATAGGGCCGCAGTTAGCACCGAGAGAAGCGAGGCAGCGGAGATTCTCAGTGCAACTCGATTGTGTCGATCAGATGCAGATTTCATGTTTCCTCTTTTCGGCACGCTGTAACTGCCTGTCATGCGGCCGGTATGGTTTCCCACTGTTTTGTCTTTGCGGATTTCAAGACGGCGTCCGTCACATACTCCGTCGCCAACCCATCTTTGAACGTTGGGGCTGCAGCACGGCCACCCCCAAGCGCCAACAGAAAATCGGCGATCTGGTGAATGAACGTGTGTTCGTATCCGATTTGGAGGCCGGGAACCCACCAATGCTTCATGTACGGATGGTCGCCATCGGTGATGTGAATGCTTTTCCAGCCGCGTAGTTCGCCTTCATCGCGATGGTCAAAGTAATTGAGCCGGTGCAGATCATGAAGATCCCACGAAGCTGAGGCGCGCTCGCCGTTGATCTCGAGCGTGAAGAGCGCTTTATGTCCTCGCGCGTACCGGGTAGCTTCGAAGAGTGCTATGGAGCCGTTTTGAAATCGGCAAAGGAACGCGCTGGCATCGTCAATCTTGACAGGCTCAACCTGACCGGTGAGGCTGTGTTTCCGTTCTTTGATAAACGTCTCAGTCATGGCCGAGACCTCAGTGATGGGGCCATTGAGCCATAACGCCATATCAATGTTGTGAGCGAGCAGATCTCCAGTGACTCCGCTTCCAGCTACAGAGCTATCCAGTCGCCAAAGGCCCTCGCCGCCCTGAGGCAGGTCTCGTGAGATTGTCCAATCCTGCAGGAACTGGGAACGATAATGAAAGATGCGGCCGAAACGGTCCTCGTCAAGCAGTTGTTTCAGCATCATTACGGCAGGAACGCGCCGGTAGTTATACCAGACCATGTTCGGGACGTTCGCCGACTCAACTGCGTTGACCATTGCCCTGGCTTCTTCCGCAGT
Source organism: uncultured Acidobacteriaceae bacterium (assembly GCA_963800145.1). Taxonomy (GTDB): domain Bacteria; phylum Acidobacteriota; class Terriglobia; order Terriglobales; family Acidobacteriaceae; genus Telmatobacter. The sequence continues at coordinate 102,853 of CAWCZX010000008.1, forward strand.
GCGACCGAGAGGCTTTTCGCAGAGGACCATCTTTCCGGCTTTGGCGGCAGCAATTGCAATCTCAGCGTGCGTGTCGTTGGGGCTGGCGATATCGATCAGGTCGATATCCTTGCGGGCTACCATTGCCTGCCAATCCGCCTCAACTGATTGGTAGCCCCAGTTCTCTGCAAATCCTTTAACGCGCTCCGCATTGCGCGCGCAAACCGCCTTCAATACCGGGCGATAGGGCAAATCAAAAAAGCGCGGGGCTTGCAGGTAAGCGTTTGAATGGGTGCGCCCCATGAAGCCGTAGCCGACCATTCCAATGTTCAGTTCTTTCTTGTTCGACACAGCTATCGTCTCCGTCTGTCAATCCCATCCATGCGCATCGCGCACCTTGATCATCGTTCCGAGAATCTTGACCCATGTGTCGGGCGAGGTCATCATCGCATTCGGGAACATACAGCCGTCCCAGCAGACATGTTCATAGGCGCGTGTCGGAGTGCCATCCTTATCGCGCATCCAAAGGCCAGCCGTTTTGACGATATCCATCTTGCCGTTGGGATCGTCGGGTGGGCAATGGCGTCCGGTCTTATCGTGTGAGCCGGAGCCCTTCACCGTACCGTCGTTTTGAGCTACGTGGAAGTCGAGGGTCCAGGGACGCAATGCATCGGCAACCTGGCGAAGCGCATCGGTCAGGACGCTCGAATCCGACCAATCATAATCGGCAGGGAGTAGCCTGCTTTCGGGCGAGTTATAGCCAAGTGTGTAGAGCATGGTGTGCGCCATGTCCGCCTGAAAGCCAAGCGTGCTGGGGCGGTCTACCATTTCCAGAAGTTCGACCATGTGTTTCCAACCGTGCATGCCACCCCAGCAGATTTCGCCTTCCGCAGCAAGCCGTTCGCCATATCCCTCGGCAATAACGCATGCCTCGCGAAACGTCTCGGCGATGCGCTGCGTATTCTGTTCGGGATTTTCAGCCCAGTCCGCCGGGCTCGCGGCGGAATCAATGCGGACCACGCCGTAATTGCGAATGCCAAGATCCCGAAGCTTTTGCCCGATGGCGCAGGCTTTGCGAACCTGGGTGAGAAAGCGATCGCGCTCCTCCTTCGATCCCATCGCCGATCCACCTCCGACGGGAGGCCATACTGGGGCGACCAACGATCCGGCTACGAGGTTATGCGCGGCCAGCTTATCTGCGAGCTGTTTGAGTTCGTTATCGGTTGAGTCGATGTCTGTGTGGGGCAGCGACAGGAACAGGTCGACGCCGTCGAATCGCGTTCCGTCTACTTCGGCGGCCGCGGTCAGATCGAGCATGACGTCGAGATCGATGGCAGGTTCCGAGGCGGAGCCTTTGCCGACAATACCGGGCCACATCGCGTTGTGCAGGGCAGGGAACTTGTGCTTCGAATTGCTCATAGCCTCCCCTTTTCAGCGATCTCTGCGCAGAGATTCTGCGTCCGGATTTCCGGGGCCAAAATGCTTCAGGATCACGAGCGGGTCGGTGCTGCTCGGGTTCTCGATGCGTACCCCCTCATGTGCCGCTGAGGCTGTCACGAACAACTCGTCCTCGGTAAGTTCGCCAAAGCGAATCATGGATGGCGTCGATACCGAGAGGCCGCCGAAGGTGCCGTACCCCTGGGTGAGAATCAACCCGTACGCAGCCGCGTCTTTGATGGTTACGGTACGCTCGGGCAGAACAGTCAGTTCCTTCGCGGAGTAGTACTTGCCTCCGTAGGTAATCCATTTCTCGCGATAGCCACACTCTTCCATATCTTCGATCGGGCGAACGGGGATTGGGTGTCGCTTGTTGGTCTTGGCAAACTCGGGGTTTACGTTGGCTTCCCAATCGAGCATGCTGATGAGGTAATCGAGGTCGTGATGGAACTCGGGCGGCACGTCCTTGGTCATCAAGCTCCAATCGACGAGACGGCCGTCCACTTCCGACTGGAACATCGCAAACACATCGCTGTTGACCTGGGGCTCATAGGTCACAAGAGAACCGGGCGCGTGCAGGATGCCGGGATCGATTTGCCATCCGCTGCCGGGTTCAAGACGATACGCGCGGGCGTGGAAAAGAATTCCGTTGTCTCCCTGATCCCATTTTTCAAGGCAGCGTCGGATATCGTCTTTTGTGGTACCGGGCTCGAGACCCATGTAGGTGTGGGGAAAGTTGTTGCTGAGCTGGTTGTATTGCGGCGGGAAGTAGTAAGCTTCGGGCTTGCCTTTTTGTCCCACCCGCTTGGCGAACTCGTCGCTCTGATGCATGTGGTGCGGGATCGGGCCAAGGTTGTCAAAGAATTTGCAGAGGAGGTTCCAGCCGCCTTCGCGCTCCATAACATCGGCGCCAAGCAGGATATCGCCGGCACATTCGACGGCTTCTTTCAGCAGGAATTTGCTGCCCGCATCAGGATGAACATAGCTGAGGCCTTCATCCGGAGTGGTTGCCGGGCCATTGGATGCCTTCGTCGTCGAGGAGAACCAGCGCTCGTTGATCCCACCCCTTTGCGCGCCGAATGCATAGATATCATCCGGATGAAGCTTCAATCTCCGCCCCGGAACCATGAAGGAGCGGGGCACCCAGGATGGCTCTAACCGGAGCACTCCGGCACTGGCACTGACGGCTTGCTGAACAGCTGCGCGATTTAACATTGGTGTTCTCCTCAACGGTCGATCTTGATGCTTTTTGAGAACGATGCTTAGAGCCCAAGGCCCGTTTTGTTAGTGCTCCATGCCGATCCCGAACGAATAGAGCACGTTGTCATGATCGGTGAAGAATGCATGGCCGTCGCCCAGGGAAACACCTGACAACCGGGTATATGTGGGAATCTGGTCCTTGCTGGAATAAAGCTCCGCACCGGTTGCTGCGTTCAGCGCATACAGTTTGGCGTGGGTCGCGGCGTTTCCACCTGCGAGAGCAATTACAACGCCGTTGGCAATACGCGGTGGAGCAGGATTGAGCATGTCCTGGGACACCCACACAGGAGTCAGACCTGGCTTTCCATTCGCTTCGTCGATGCGAAATGCGACGACGGCACCATGCGGGGTTGGCCCATTCATCTTGATGGCGCTTTCATGCAGATACACTCCCGACGAGATGGAAGCGAATACCCAGGTTGTGCCTTCCTTATCCTGCCAACTCGCGAATCCATCCCATCCGTGCTTCTCACCGGGCTTGGAGATGGGAGGCGTTTGGAAGAGCGGAGTGTGGTGATCTGCTCCGCCAAGCGATGCCGCGTCGAGGAGAGCCAGGGTTCCATCCTGCCCAGGAGCAACTACAAATTGTTTTTCCTTGTAAGTAACAGTCGCTGGAGAAACACTCTCATAGCTGGCCATCGCCTTTTCAGGCGCGTACCAATCCTCGACTTTCATATCCTTTGCCAGCGCTACCACACTGCCGGCGTGGACATCTGCGTTCGAATCAGAATGCGTGGCGCTTTCGGGACCGGTGACAAGAATCGCCGAACCTTCGGGAGTGATCACAGGTCCGGTCAAGGCGAGCGGGCGCACCGGCTGCGTCGTATAGGTTGCGACTGGATATTCGGCGGAAGTCAGGTCGACGGCCCACACTCCGTTGGGTACGCCACTGCAGCCGCGGCCCGTTGCGGTGAAGATGGTATTTTCAGCGAAGTTCAAGCCGTACGCGCTTGCATTGGCTGCAGGCAGAAATTTCACGGGAGGTGCGAAATCGACGCCGGTGGTCATCACCTGTTCGTGGAGCATGCCATCCGGAGTAAGGACATAGATACCTTTCAACCCGAAGTATCCACCACCGGGTGCGACGCCGAGCCGACGCTCGGAGGGCTCAGCCGCTTGCGGCACGGGAGGTCTTGGGGTTCCGGGAGCGCGCCTGCGACGGAAGTGGATGACAATTGGCGGCTCCATCAAGATGCCCAGGCTGGATACGCCGCATCCCGGCGCAGCGCTCGCAGCGGGAGAGGCGAACTGCTTCTTCCAGATCAACGATCCAAGTTCGGAGTCAACGGCGTACAAGGTGTCGCCCGAGCCCCAATAAACAATGTCCTTGAAGCCTTGCGCGTTGATCAGGCGGCCTGCAAGGAGCGGTTCACTGAAAGACCGGCCGGAATTCGACGGCTCGCCGAGCTTGATCTTCCAAAGGAATTTGAAATTCGAGGCGGCGCTTTCCGGCGTGAGAATCTGCTCGTCTTTCTGCCAGCCACTCTGCCCCGCGTCCGCGCCGGTCAAACTCCAGTCACCCCGGTCATCTTCCTGGGCTACAGCGATGGTCGCGCAGAGAATGGCCGTGGCACCGATCAGCCCCATCGCGTTCCGCACAAGTCTTTTCTTCACGTCCAGGCCCCTCGTTGGTTAAACCGCTGAACTGCCGAAACTCGTAAGCCTCAGAATGAGGGCATGACCTTTCACTTGAGACCGAAGCAATAAATCGTTCCGTCAAATGTTCCGAAGAAGATTCTGTTGGCGGCAACGGAAAGGCCGGCCTGGTGAAGAAACGAGGTGACCTGATCACCGCTCGAATAGAGTTCCTTGCCGGTGAGGGCATCAAGGGCATAGAGCTTGGCTGGAACCGAACGTTGAATGCGCTCCTGCGCGTTGAACAGCCCGCCCACGTCATCGTTAGCCTGGCCCGTAAACTCCCCAGCCGCCAGCACGAATACCACGCCGTTGGAAATGACCGGCGGTTCTGAGGTGATCATGTCACGCGATAACCAAGCTGGTTCCAATTCAGGCTTGCCAGCCTTCTCGACAAGCTTCAGCGCGATGATTCCGCCATGCGGCGTGGGCCCATAGGACTTCGGAAACTTCACCGCGGCAACTCCGCCAGTCGGCCCCAGCACCCAGCGGGTACCGTCTTTTTCTTGCCAACTGGCGAGACTCCCCCACGTACCCTCTGTCTGAAAATTTACGTTCTTGTTCGACAACAACTCGCTTCGAAAGAGCGGTGTCATATGGTCGGCTCCGCCGAGGGATTTGCTGTCGAGCAGAAAGAGTCGGCCTTCCTTGCCTGAACCTGCCACGAGATCCCGCCCCTTATACGGAAAGACGACCGGCGTATCGTTCATATCCAGGTCTCTTCGCGAAAGCCATTTGTAGTTGCTCGGGGTGTAGTAGTCCTTCAGGGTGAGTTGGTCATTCGAGAAGGTGTATGCCTGAAAGGTTGTCGCAAGCTTTCCTGTCGCAGCATCGTACGGGCCATCCCCTGTCTCGAAGTAGACGGTTCCGTCGGACCCTACCGCCGGACCTGCCGTGCCCCAAATGCCGCCCTGGGACGGGGAAGAGCGGGTCACCTTTTTGTTGTTGAGATCGACCGCATAGAGGACGTTGGGATTGCCTCCGCAGCCCTGGCCGGTGACTGTATAAACAACATTGTTGACAAGGTTGAGCCCATAAGCTTTGCCGTAAGGCAGAGGCAGGACCTGAATCGGCGGGTCACTCTCGGCGCCAGTCGACAGGTCCATGGCGTGAAGGTATCCGTCGCTTGAGAGCACATATAAGCGCCGGACCGGAGCGTCGATGGGTGAAATGACCGGTGTGGCGGCCATTGCATTGGTGCAGATGAAGCCTTCGCCTTCACCTTGTTCCTCCGGCTTTTCGGAGGCCCACTTCAGCTTCGTCTGCCAGCTGATTTGCCCACTTTCTGCGTCGATCGCGTAGACGTCGTTTGCGGCCCCCGCCAGGATCGCCAGTGTATGAGAGCCGTCCGACGTCTTCACCCCGGTGACGATCAAGGGCTCTCGAAACGACTGCATTCCCATGGTCTTGTTGGCAACTTTGACCTTCCAGAGCAGCGTGATTCTCGCCGCGTTCGCGGGGGTGATGGTTGTTCCGGACCGCTGCCAGGCATCGCGCGCCGGATCTCCGCTGCTGGTGAGCCACTCTGAGGGGGTTTGTCCACGCGCTGGACTGAGACACGCCAGCGCGCAAGCCAGAATGCAAAGAGACGATACAATCCGTGACTTGCGTGCCTTGATCGGAACTTTCCTGAAACCCATGAATGAGTGCTCCCTCTGCCAACAAATTGCCCCGACCTGAGATGGTTGCGTTCGTTCCGGCCCTCGGCTCAAGCTGCAAATAACAGAGGGAACCGTCTGTTCCTGTGTTCCGTTCCTGACTCAGAAAATATCTGCTCTATAAACCAGGTTTGAATGACGTCAACAAAAAGCAGGGGATGAATGTGTCACGCCGGATCATTCGAAGCTGCCGGCGTGCCAGGGAACAACCCTAAAGTCTTGTACATCAAGGGGAAAAATGAGACGTCTCATTTCGAGCAGAATACTAGCCGTCGAGCTTGAGATGTGTCAATGCATCTGTTTGACCGAAAGAGCCGGCCTTGGCCAAGGGAGAGAGAAAGGCCCTTTATTGAGTGGCATTCGCCGCCTTTATCCGATCAGCGTTGCGGGAGATCAGAAAAACGTTTGCGCCTCGTTACCCCAATCGATATATAGTTTCTGTCTTGATATTTGATAGAAGTTTTGAGCGCTTCAAAAGCTTTCCCGAAAGACGACGAGGTCAAAACATGGGGTTCACGCCGAGAAGTCGACGTCTTGCCAGTTGGGCGATTGTTCCGATGTCAATTGCTGCCTGGATTTTCTGCGCGACCATTCACATCGGGCGATCCGTGCACGCCAATCAAACAGCGGCGCCTTCGGTGCGGAGTATCCAATTAGGAGCCGCGCGTGCAGGCACGCTTTACGCGCTGAGCCTGGGCGTGAAAGACCCTGCGCAACTTCAAGGAAACGATGCCGTCCACGTCACGGTGAAGGACGCACAAGGAGAGGTCGAATCCAAATGGCTGCACGCGGCTGACCTCGATCTCTATCTCACGCTGCGGCCTCGATCGGCAGGCCCGGTTTCTGTCGATCTCTCCTCAGCTTCGGCAGTTCACGTTCCCGAGATCTCCGCAAGCCTGAACAGGATTTTGCAGTCTTCGGCCGTCGCGCCTGGCAGTATCCCGCGTCTCGATCGCGGCGTCATCGCGGCTGCACCGAATGGCACGTGGCAAGTCGCGCAGCCCTTTGAACTGGGTCAGACGATCTTTGGCAGCGACGATGAAAGACCGTATGCTCCCTCAAAGAGCGAGGATGCCTATGACGCCATGGTCAAAGGCTTCCAGTGGTTCAGGTTCACCTTCCGCGAAAAACAGCCGAAGCTGGTCTACTTCGTGTTGAACGTGACGGATCGCGATGTACCTCTCGATGTAGATATCTTTCAACTGGGCAAAGACTCAGACGGCCAGCCGGACGTGGTCCCCTTCAACGACGGCGAGTTTGTTTACCAGGTTGAAGCGACCCAGAATTATCCGGGACTTTACAAATTCCGCACTCGCATCCTTCAACCGGGGCAGGAGTACTACGTGCGGGTAGCCGCCGATCACCCGGCTTACCAGTTGCACACCTACGAATACAGCGTGCCGCCGAACAAGGACCCGCACGAGGCAGTGCGCGCAGGCATGGATTTCCTGATCAACATGGGCGACTCCTGGCTTTCGAACACGCCGCGGCGAGGCGCGATTGCTCTGCGCACCACCATGCAGCACTCTGAAACTCAGCTATGCATCGCCTGCCATCCCTCGCAATTCACCACGCGAGGTTACTTAAAGGCCGTGCAGAACGGCTATGCCCCGACGCAGCGCGCGGGACTCGAGTTTATTCTCGATCGCATTTACAACAACACCCGGCCTTTGTACGGAGAACCCAATACCAACTGGGTACGCATCATTTACACCGCGCGCACTGAGGCCAGCAGGCTGCCCCTGATCGCGCATGCTTTTGAGCAGAACGTGACCCACGATCCTCCACGCAAGAATTTCGATTTGCCTTACGCGAGGTTCCTCAAAATCCATTACAAGGGTGTGACCGTGATGCCGGGAGATGAGGCGGACGGCTGCGAACCCGACGTGAGTCCCTTTGAAATCGCAACGCAGAGTTGGCACACTTTTGATCTGGCTTACAACGAGACTCACATGCAGGATTGGCTCACCGAGCGCGACCATGTGGAGCAATTGGCGGTTCCCTATGAGCCGAAAAACATGATCGACATGAGTTGGAAGATCATGTTTCTCTCTGAGATCAACCGCGAGAAATATGCCCCGCAAATCGCGACCCTTATCGACAAGCTATACGAGTATGAGACACCCGAAGGAGGGTGGCCGTATCCCTTCGACAAGAAAGCAAAGGCGGCGGACTTTATCTCGTACAACGCGGTCCTGGCACTGGCCGAGGCCGGGAGGCGGCCTGAAACTGATGAGCATCTCAACCGTGCCGTGAAAGCCATGCTGGCGGCGCAGCGGCCTGAAGGCAGTTGGGAAGGCGACCCCGTTTACCAGGGCTTCAATACGCCATTTCGCGCGACGCAGTTTGCTGTGATGGCACTGTCAACGTTGTACCCCGGAACCACCAAGGAAAAGGATTGGGATGCGGCGTACCCTCTTCCTGCGAAGACTCTGGCGAAGAATGATCTGCCGCTGCTTCTGCAGCAACTCGACCAGTATTGGGACCTGGCGCCCGAGCCTCAACTGCGCCAGATTCGAGCAATCCTTGCCGCGAGCGACCAGCCGCTTGCACGCGAAGCCGCGGCTCGCGCTCTGGGACACATGGCCGATCCGGGCGCACTGCCGGTTCTCATCAAGGCGTTGGGCGATCCGACAAAGATGGTGCAAACGTCCTCTGCCTACGCGATCCGGATGGTGTTGTCGCGGCGGCAGGATGCCGCGCCGGAAGGGCGCAAGCTGTTGGCCGCCGCTTTGGGGTCGCCCGATGCGCGCACTCGCTGGGGTGCTGCGCGCGTCTTTAATCAGCATTTCCGGGACCTGACCGATGATCCACAATTGCTGGCTGCGCTGGAACGCGACCTTAACGATCCTGTACCGTACGTTCGATTTGAAGCAGCGGGAGGCGTGTGGCGCTGGTACTACTGGCAGGTGGACAAACCGGACGTGCGTCGCGGCACGCTGGAAGCGCTCGCAACCCGATTGAACACGGAAACTGATCCGATGGTTCGTCGCGGCTTGCAGGAGAGCATCTACGACCTATTGGACGAGAACACGGGATATCTCTCGGCATGGGTGCGGGCTAGTTCGAAGGATGAGGATAAGGACCGCATCAACGCAGGATATGAAGCAGTGGCCCGCGACCAGGCACAGGTGCTTGCCAAGGTGCTGCGCGAAGGAACTCCCCTGGGCCGTGATGGCATCCTGAACGCACTTTGGGATTTCCATATTCGTCACTATGCCTTGCCGGCACTCAAGGCGGATACCGTATCGATCGGTCTGCCCGCGGTCCTTACCAAATACATAACGGGCGTGCCCGACCTGCATCGTCCGGGATATGAGTATTCGCCGTATCGCGAGACTGTCGATTTCAAATATGACGTGCACAACGGATTCTTCCAGACACGCATTGGCAACGACAGCGATCTGATTCACTTCTTCAAGAGCTCCGGCCCAGAACTGGAGGACGCTCTGCTCGATTGCCTCAATGGCGCCGACGACTCAATGAAAATCGAAGTGTTGAAGGCGGGCAGCACGCTGAGTGAGGCGGGCGACGCGCGATTCACTCTTGCAGCTCTCAACCTTTCAGAAGATACGAATACTGACGTGCGCCAGACAGTCCGTTACGTCTACGAGGGCGGCCAACGCGGTATCCTCAACCTTGATACACCGGCAGCACCTGATCCCAAACTTGTAGAAAAGGTTGTCGAGATTCTCAAACAGGGAAACCCGGATAGCCAGGCGGTGGTGTTGCCGCTGCTCGCTGCGTTACCCCAGAGCTCCGCGTGGGAACAAGAGACAAGCGTCCAGGACGAACTGCGGACGATGCTTGAGCAAAAGCCGCGGCCAAAGAACTATGCGGAAATCCTCGACGCCGCTTCTTCATTCACGAGCCTCATGCACGAACCGAAGCTCCAGGAACAGGTACTGGCGGGGCTGCATTCCTTTAACCCCGACGTGCAGCGCGCTGCTTTGCGGGTTTGCTTTGAACACTTCCTCAGCGATCCTCAATCCGCACCGGCGGTGAAGGACGCGTTTGCCGACTTGAATACTTCCGCGCTGAGCATCCTGATGGAAGAGGCCAGCAATCCGCAGTTTCTAAAAAGGCGCCTGGGCGTTGCAGGGGGCGCGGTGTCGCAGGATCAGGACTACCTGAATCGACATGCCGCGTCGTTGAAGATCAAAGAGCCGCTGGAGTATCCGATCGTGGTGGAAACGGTGATGGCCAGCCTGCTCAACCCAGATGCGAATGTGAGTGCCGCGGCGCTGGATACGCTGCGCAAAGTGAATGGCGTAGAAAAACGGCCCGATTTCCGAGCCGCAATGAGCAAGTTGCAGAGTTCCAGCAACCCGCGCCTCAAGCTCATCTCAACCAGTGTGCTGCAGGGTAAAGATTTGAGCGAAGCACTGCGCGATGTGCAGCCGGGTGAGGTGCTCGACTTCCGCTACTTTGTCACCAAGATCGAGCCCATTCTGGCAAAGCCTGGCCCCGATGGAAAGGCGTGCGTTTTCTGCCACGCGAGTCACGTGATCTTCAAACTGGCGCCGCCCAATGCCGAAGGTGTCTTCTCTGACCAGGACAGCAAGGAAAACTACAAATACGCGATGCGCGTTGTGAACATCACGGAGCCGGACAAGAGCTTGCTGGTGATCAAACCCACTCGACCCACAGACAGCGCCGGGAACGTCGGCGACTACCTGGCCACACACAATGGCGGTCAGCGTTGGCGTGGGAATGAATCGAGCGATCAGTACCGGACAATACTGGAGTGGATTCGCGGAGGCAGGCTGGAAACAGCCAATCTGCAGAAATAGGAACCTACTTTCCTGAGTCGCTATGAGGCGGCTGATGATGGAACGGGGAAGGCTCGGGTTGCCCCAATTTGATTTGCGGCTCTGTCTCCGACGTGCGGAGGCCAGCGGTCCAACCATGGATCACGCCATGAAAACGCCGCTTGACCCGAAATGCAGGTCTCTTTACGCGTTGACGGTTATAAGATACACTGCCTTCACTTTGTAACCCGGAGTAAACCAATGACTAGCGCTCGACGTCTTCTGGTGGTTGAAGATCAGCCGAAAGATCTTCAATTTGCGGCGGATACCGCGCATTCGATGGGCATCACCGAAGTAGAAGCCCGGACCTCAGTCGGTGCTGCCAGAGCGTATTTGGAAAAGGGTCTGAACGGGGAAGGTCCGCTGCCCGACGGGATCGTCCTGGACCTCGACTTGGGATACGACAGTGGTTACGAACTGCTGCGATATTGGCACTCAACACCTCGGCTGTCCGAGATTCCGGTCATTGTGTGGTCGGTACTCGGAAATGATCAGCGGGAAATGTGCAATCTCTTCAAGGTCAAATGCTACGTCGCCAAATGGGAAGGGCCGGAGGCCTTTCGGGAAGCGTTGGGCAACCTGAAACCAACGGCGTCCTGATTTGTCCGGTATTTCTTTTTTCTCCATACAAGGTTTCTGCATCTAAATCTCCAACGCCAGCATGCGGCCTCGGCGCTCTTACGCCTGAACCACGCCCTCTAAATGTGTTTTGGAAGGAGCTCGTAAGGAGAGCAAAATGAATGAGTTAGCTGAGATTATCACTCAGAATCAAGACCAGATTCGATCTGAGTGGATCAGGGACATGGCAAATTCCGTGCAGCGGGCTGATCTGATCGGCAAGATGGAATTGGAGGAGCAATGCCGCGCGCTCTTAAGCGCCGTGGTTACGGGTGTCAGAAGCAGTGGACCAGAGGATCTGACTTCTGGCGGCTGGAATACGGCACGTGACCTGCTGCAAGAAATCTCATCGTCGAGAGCTCGCCAGGGATTCTCATCGGCAGATGTGGCAATGTTTGTGCTATCGCTGAAGCGGCCGCTCTTTTCAGCTCTTCGCCGAAAGCTATCCGACAGCCAGGATCAGCTATTCGATGCGATCTGGATCGCTACGCAGCTTCTCGACCGTCTCGCGCTGTTTACGACGGATGCTTTTATGGCCGTGCGGGAGGAACTGATCTCGCGTCAGCAGGAGGAGCTTCTCGAGCTTTCAACGCCGGTGGTCAAGCTATGGGAAGGCATTCTGGCTCTTCCGATTATTGGCACTCTCGACAGTGCGCGGACCCAGGTTGTCATGGAGAGTCTGTTGCAGACGGTTGTAGCGACCAATTCGAAATACGCCATCATCGACATCACGGGCGTTCCGACGGTGGACACGCTGGTTGCGCAACATTTGCTGAAAACAATTACTGCGGCACGGCTGATGGGTGCGGAGTGCATTATCAGCGGAGTGCGGCCGCAGATCGCGCAAACCATCGTGCATCTTGGCATCAACCTTGAGGACGTGATCACGAAAGCCAAACTCTCCGATGCTTTTGCCCTGGCACTTCAGCGGAGCGGGCGAAAGGTTGTTCGCGAGCTTTCAGCACCTGTCAGCCCGATCAGCAGCTTGTTTGCGAAGCGGGAGGAGTAATGGAACGAATTCCTATTCTGCGCATGGGTTCTCTCCTGCTGATCACGATTCAGGTCGACATGCACGACAAGCTGGCTCTCCAGTTGCAGGACGACGTGACCGAACGCATCTGCGAATGGGGATCTACCGGAGTGCTCATCGATATCTCGTCGCTTGAAATCGTCGATTCATTCATCGGGAGGATGCTGGCGAACATCGCCGGAATGTCGCGGGTTCTGGGAGCGGATACGGTGGTGGTTGGGATGCAACCGGCGGTTGCCATCACGCTTGTTGAGTTAGGCATGTCGCTGCCTGGAGTACGCACCGCGCTGAGCGTGGAAGCGGGAATGGAATTGCTCTTTGGAGCGATTCCAGGAAGGCAGTCTGGATCGGATGATGAACATCCTGAGGCGTGAACTGCTGCCGCTGAAGAATTCGAACGATGTCGTGCTTGCCCGTCAGAAAGTCAGGCAGTGGGCTGTTGAGCTGCGTTTCAGCCTGGTGGATCAAACCAAATTGGTAACTGCCGCAAGCGAGTTGGCGCGCAATGCGCTTGATCACGGCAAGGGCGGCGAGATGACGATTGAGTCGTTGGCCAATGGAGCCAAATCGGGCCTTCGACTGATCTTCGAAGATAAAGGACCGGGCATTCCGGACATTGACCAAGCCCTGAAAGACGGGTTTACGACCGGTTCGGGCATGGGGCTGGGGCTGGGTGGAAGCAAACGCCTCGTTAATGATTTCAGCATCGAATCAGAAGTCGGTAAGGGGACAAGGATCATCGTGGCGCGATGGAAATAGATTTCACTGAATGGGTGGCCGTGACGGATGCGAGCTCAGTGGGCGAGGCACGGCGGACGGCATTGACAGCGGCGCACCGGCTTGGTTTTGACGAGACACAGTCAGGTGAACTCGCGTTGCTGGCTACGGAGGCTTCTCGAAATGTTCTGGTACACGGCGGAGGCGGGCAGGTAATTCTTGCTGGAAGCTCGGCAGGCGGCTCCGCTCTGGCGCGCATTCTGGCTATCGATAGAGGCGAGGGAATCGCAAATCTTGCGGACGCGATGAGCGATGGCTATTCGACGACCGGGACCATGGGCGGGGGATTGGGAGCCATGAAGAGAATGGCCACCAAGCTCGAAATTTTTACCGGGCGGAGCGGCACCATCGTATTGATCGAGCTGGGAAAGGCGGCTCCAAGGCAGATGCTGCAGATTGCCGGGCTCGCCGTGCCGTACCCCGGGGAGCGCCTCTGCGGTGATGCATGGTGCTGTCATCAAACCTCAGAGCGCACGCTGACTTTACTCGCCGACGGACTGGGGCACGGTTGGGGAGCGGCTGAGGCTGCTCAGGAAGCAATTACGACATTTCAGCGGCATACGATGTTGCCCCCGGGAGAAATATTGAGTTATATGCACGATGCGCTGCGCAAAACGCGCGGTGCGGTAGCGGCGATAGCCGAGATCAGGCCAAAGGAGCAGATCGTGAAATACGCCGGAGTGGGAAATATCTCCGGTGTGTTGATCGCTGGCGGCACATCGCACAGCCTTGTCTCGCACAACGGCACACTGGGAATGACGGCGCCGAAGATCCAGGAATTCCGCGCTGACTGGCCCTCCGATGCGATGCTCGTGCTGCACTCGGACGGGCTGCATTCCAAGTGGGATCTCTCATCTTACGCGGGGCTGGTCGCCCGCCACCCCGCAGTGATCGGAGGCGCATTGCTCCGCGACTTTCGCCGTGAACGCGATGATGCAAGTGTAGTTGTAGTAAAAGCAGCGTGAATTATGTCGTTCCCCATTATCCATTTCGCCTTAATGACTGAAAGAGACGTTGTGCAGACACGGCAGCGCGCCCGCGAGGTGGCCGCAGAGCTTGGACTCGATAACCAAGACCAGATCCGGCTGGCGACTGCTACGTCCGAGATTGCCAGGAATGCTTTTCGCTACGCTCGGAATGGGAAAGTAACTTTTTCGCTGGATCTGGAACCACCTCAGCGCCTCGAGGTGATTGTCTCCGATGCGGGATCGGGCATTCATAACCTGGACGAGATTCTCGAGGGCCGCTACAGATCGGAGACGGGCCTTGGGATGGGCCTGATTGGTACGCGGCGGTTGATGGATGAGTTTCAGGTCGAAACTTCGTCCATGGGCACCACTGTTCGCATGGCCAAGCGCATCCCGCATCATCAAGACACGTGGACACAGCGTACCGCACGCGATCTGAGTCGCAAGATGCAGTCCCGCGTGCCGGAAGGGCCTTACGAAGAGCTTGAACAACAGAATCAGGAATTGCTGAAGACGCTTCAGGAATTGCGTTCCCGCCAGGAAGAATTGGAGCTCCTGAACCGCGAGTTGGAAGACACAAACCGCGGCGTCGTTGCGCTCTATGCGGAACTGGATGAGCGTGCCGACTATTTACGCCGGGCTTCTGAACTGAAGACGAAATTTCTTTCCAATGTCTCCCATGAGTTTCGCACTCCTCTGAACTCGATCATCTCACTCTCACGGCTGCTTATGGATCGGATCGACGGGGACCTGACCAGCGAACAGATCAAGCAAGTCCGATATATTGAATCCTCGGCGCGCGATCTGCAGGAGATGGTCAACGATTTGCTCGATCTGGCAAAGGTTGAAGCCGGCAAGATCCGCATCCGGTCAAAGCAATTCGAAGTCCGTGACCTCTTCAGTGCACTTAAAGGCATGCTCAAGCCTCTGCTCGCCGACAATAATTCGGTTGATCTTGTTTTTGAGGATGCCCCTGAACTCCCGTTGTTACGCACCGATGAAGGCAAGATATCGCAAATACTCAGAAACTTGATCTCAAACGCGTTGAAATTTACGCCGAACGGTAAAGTGACGGTCTCAGCCAAGATGGTGGAGAGTCGGGACGTGCTGTTCACCGTGGAAGACACTGGCATTGGTATTGCAAGCGAACATCACGAGACGATTTTCAGGGAGTTCAGCCAAGTAGAGAACCCTCTTCAGGAAAAGTATCGTGGCACCGGGCTGGGACTCCCGCTGTGTCGCAACCTGGCGATGCTGCTGGGCGGCAGAATCTGGCTTGAGAGCGAACTCGGCAGGGGCTCAACATTCTTTGTAAGAATCCCCGCGATCTATGTTGGAGAGGCAATCCAGGCGGAAGACTCCGCTGCGCTCCCTGCGCCGGAATTCCATCGTGCACCCATCTTGTTTCTCGAAGACGATCTCGAGACTGCCCACTTATTCGAATCGTATTTGCGCAATTCAGAGTTTCAGCCGATTCTCGCTTCCAGCGTTGCGCAGGCAGAGGTCTGGACGGCTCGTCATCTCCCCGCCGCAGTTGTAGCAGATGTCTATATTGGAGACGACCAATCATGGGGCTTTATCGCTCGTCTTCGCGATCGGCTCCCCGAGTTGCCGCTGATTGCAACAAGCGTGCATGAGGAAGGACAGATGGCCATCGCCGGTGGGGCGAACCTGTTTCTGCCGAAGCCAGTGGATCGCACGACACTTCTCCACGAGCTTCGGCGTCTCACCGCGCATACCGGTACAAAGCGCATTCTCCTGGTCGATGACAATGAGGTTGCGCGCTATATACTGCGCGATCTTCTCAACCAGCCATGGATAGACATCTGCGAGGCATCAAGTGGCTCCGCTGCCATATCGCTTCTCAACGAAAGTATGCCGGATGCGCTGATTCTCGATCTGTTGATGCCTGATATTAGCGGGTTCGAGATCCTGCGGCACTTAAGGACACAGCCAGAGACCAGGGCCCTCCCTGTACTGATCTACACGTCGAAGATTCTGACTGATGCTGAAAAGGCGCAGCTGGACTCACTGCAGGCCAGGATCATTCGCAAAGAAGACGTCGCCACGCGGCTCTCGGCACAGCCGTTCCTCGACTGGATTAAGTCTGCGGGTCTGGCTCCCGAACCTGCGGTTAGGGAGCACAATGCCTGAGGTGCTTCGTCCACGTGTGCTGATTGCCGATGATCGGGAGGAGAACCGATACGTTCTGATGCGCGTTCTGGATGGGGCGGGCTTCGATTGCACCGAAACTGGCAGCGGCTATGGAGCCCTTGAGGTCGCGCAGACTTTGCCCGATGTCGTTGTCCTGGACGTACGATTGCCCGACATCTCCGGTTATGAGGTATGCAGGCGAATCAAACATGATCCTCGAACCGCTTCTGTCTCGGTTCTTCAGATTTCGGCTTCGTTTGTCTCCAACGACGATAGAGTCCGCGCGCTTGAGGCCGGGGCGGATGGATATCTCACACATCCGATCGACCGCATGGTGCTGGTGTCAACGGTGCGCGCTCTCATGCGCCTGCGCACCGCCGAGGCCGTGGCGCGCAAAGCCGCGGAGAAGTGGCAATCGGCGTTCGATGCCTTGTCTGAAGGACTAGCCTTGATTGATGAGCGGGGCTGTCTCATCCGGTGGAACCGCGCCTTCGCAGAGATTTGTGGATCAAAGGTTTCAATGCGCGCAGGCACAGACGCTGCGTTATTTCTTGAGGACCTTTTAGGGACGGCCGATCCAATCAGGCAAAGCGGGCAGCGCTATTGTGCTGAATTCAATATTGCCAAAAAGACAGTGCAACTCTCGGTCAGTCCTATCGTCGGATCTGCGGATCGGGAGAAGGTCCTGATCCTGACTGATGTCACCGACCGCAAACTCGCCGAGTATGCTTTGCTTACGGCAGAGAAGCTTGCCGCAACAGGGAAACTGGCCAACGCAATCGCTCACGAGATCAACAATCCCCTCGAGGCGCTCACGAATCTGATTTACCTTGCGGGCTCGTCCTCAACGCTCGACGAGGCTCAGGATTTTCTTGCTCGGGGAAATGCAGAGTTGGCGCGAATCGCGCGCATCACCAGGCAGTCGCTTGCTTTTCACCGGGATTCACAACATCCAGTTCCGGTGGATGTAGGAGCGCTCATCGCCGAAGTGATATCCCTGTTTGAAAAGCCCGCTGTGCTACGCGGAGTACGCCTCGTGTGCAATGCGCAACCCGCCGTGACCGTTTGCGGCTTCCCAGGCCAGTTGACCCAGGTGTTCGGAAATCTTGTTCGGAACGCGGCCGAAGCATCACCGCCCGGTTCAGAAGTTTCCATCCGAGTCAGATCCATCCATCGTGCCGGGCGCAAAGGCGCACGCGTTGCCATCCACGACAGGGGACCGGGCATTCCTGCACAGATCAGAGAAAAGCTCTTTGATCCTTTTTTTACAACAAAGGAATTGAAGGGATCGGGTCTGGGATTGTGGGTCTCAAAGGCTCTGGTCGCGAAACATGAAGGAACCATCCGCTTTCGCTCATCAGACCGCGCCACTCGCACGGGGACGACGTTTGAGGTTTTCCTGCCTGAAG